>OY970164.1:0-5487933 GCA_963706555.1 uncultured Acidimicrobiaceae bacterium | reverse complement strand
GCTCGACGACCGTCGGGTCGAGGAGCTGTCCTCGGGCCGCTCGCGCGGGGCCGGGATCCGTGTGGTGGCGGGGGAGACGACCGGGTTCGCCCACACGTCGGATCTGAGCGAGGCCGGCCTCCTGGCCGCCGCCGCCGCTGCGGCCTCGGTGGCCCGGGAAGGAGGCGGCTCCGTCCGCACCGTGGCCATGCCGTCGGGACCGACCTTCAGTCACGACCGCGGGGCGCGGACGCTTCCCAGCTCGGTGCCCAAGTCCACCAAGCTCGACCTCCTGGTCCGGGCCGACGAGGCGGCGCGGGCCACGGGCGGGTCCATCAGCCAGGTGCAGGTGGGATGCGGGGACAGCCACCGGCGGATCCTGATCGCCAACTCGGACGGCCTCTGGGCCGAGGACGACCAGGTCCGGACCCGGTTCAACGTCATGTGTGTGGCCAACGGCGACACCGGCATGCAGACCGGGTACGAATCGTTGGCCCGCACGGAAGGCTTCGAGATCTTCGAGCGCTACAAGGTCGAGGACATCGCCCGGACCGCAGCGACGCGGGCGTTGGCCAAGCTCTCCGCGAGGCCGGCCCCTTCGGGCGAGGTGCCCATTGTGCTGGCCGGCGGGAGTGGCGGCATCCTCTTCCACGAGGCATGCGGCCACGGTCTCGAGGCCGACCACATCGTGAAGGATGCCTCGGTCTACACCGGGCAGATGGGAAAGCTCGTGGCGAGCCCGCTGGTGACCCTGGTCGACGACGGCACCGTCCTCGGGGAGTGGGGCAACTTCGCGGTCGACGACGAGGGCAATGCCCCCGCCCGCAATGTGCTCATCGAGAACGGCGTGCTCACCGATTACATGTGGGACTGGTTGCGCGCCCGCAAGGAAGGCAGGAAATCGTCGGGCAACGGGCGGCGCCAGTCGTACCAGCATCTGCCAATGGTGCGGATGACCAACACCTATCTTCTGGCCGGCACCGAGAATGCGGACGAAATAGTGGCCCAGACACCAACCGGGGTCTATGTCTCCAAGCTCGGCGGTGGTCAGGTCAACACGACGACCGGCGACTTCGTGTTCGGGACGACCGAGGCGTACCTCATCGAGGACGGCCACCTCACCGAGCCGTTGCGCGACGCGAACCTGATCGGGAATGGACCAGAGGTGCTCCGCCGGATCGATGCCGTGGCCGATGACTTCGACATGACGCCCGGCACATGCGGCAAGGACGGCCAGAGCGTGCCCGTAGGGTGCGGGCAGGCCACGTTGCGGATCACCGGCGTCACCTTGGGCGGGACGGCGTAATGGCCGGCGTGGGCGAAGTGGCCGTGGGGAGCGACCTGATGGAGCTGGCCTCCTCCGTCGTCGAGCAGGCCCAGCCAGGTGAGGGCATGGAGGTGTACGTCACCCGGGGCACCGACAACGAGGTCCGGGCCTATGACGGCGCCGTGGAGTCCCTGACGTCGGCGGATTCGTCGGGCGTGGGCATCCGCATCCTCCTCGAAGGGCCCCCCGGAGAAGGGAGCCGGCTGGGGTTCGCCTGGGCCGGTTCTCTCGATCCGACGGTGGTGAAGGCCGCGCTGAGCGATGCCCGGGACAATGCCCGCTACGCCACTCCGGACCCAGACGTCGTGCTGGCGGTCCCCGACGGGATAGCCGCGGTGGAGCAGGATCTCTGGGACGAGGCGGTCATCACCACGCCGATGGACGAGAAGATCGCCCTTGCGCTCGAGCTGGAGCGGGCGACCCGCAGTGCCGACCCTCGGGTCCGCCAGGTGTCCTCGGCCGACTATTCCGACGCCCGGGTCGAGGTGGCCCTGGCCTCGACCACGGGCATCCGCTCCTCCACCCGCCGCACGACCGCATTCGTCTCGGTCGATGCGATCGCCGGCGAGGGTGCGGACTCGCAGACCGGGACGGGTTTCAGCGTGGGGCGGTCCCCGGCCGCGCTCGATCCGGACGAGGCCATGGCCGACGCCGTGCTGCGCTCCACCCGCTTGCTCGGGGCGCAGAAGGCCAAATCGGGCCGTTGCACCGTCGTCTTCGACCCCCGCGTGGTCTCGACCCTCCTGTCGGTCGTCGCGTCCGCACTGTCGGGAGAGGCCGTGGTCAAGGGTCGCTCCTTCTTCGCCGGGCGGATCGGCGAGTCGGTGGCCGGTGCCGGCGTGACGCTGATCGACGACCCCACCGACAGTCGGGCCTTCGAGCGCGGCGTCCTATGACGGCGAAGGGTTGGCGTGCCGGCGCAACGTCCTGATCGCCGACGGCATGCTCCGCATGTTCGTCTACGACACCGTGTCGGCCCGGCGGGCCGAGACCCACTCGACCGGGTCCGCGGTGCGCGGTGGCTTCGCCGGGACCCCGTCGGCCGGCTGCCGGGCCCTGGTGCTCTCACCCGGGACCAGGAGTGCCGACGACATCCTGGCCGAGGTCGGCGAGGGGCTCTACGTCCAGTCCGTGACCGGCATCCACTCGGGGGTCAATACGGTGAGTGGCGACTTCTCGGTCGGGGCCGAAGGCCTGCTCATCCGCGGCGGCGTCCTGGCCGAGCCTGTCCGGGAGGTCACGGTGGCCTCGACGTTGCAGCGGATGTTGCAATCAGTGGTCGAGATCGGCGCCGACCTGCGTTGGCTCCCCGGCGTGGCCGCCGGTCAGACGCTGGCCATCGCGGACATGCAGCTCAGCGGCGATTGAACCAGCCCGCCTGACAGTTAAGAAGCGCCCGCCTGACGGTTAAGAAGCGGTCGACGCGGCCGGCTTGGGCTCTTTGGCCGACTTGTCACTGCTGGTGCCGCTCGCGGCCGATGGCGATGTGTCGGACGTCGACCCCGATCCGGAAGCGGCGTCCTTCTTGGTGCTCGTCTCCGTCTTGGTGTCCGACTTCGACCCGTCTGTCCCGTTCGAAGAGGCTTTGTCGGAGCCGGACCGCTTGTCCGCCGCCCGGGTGTCCGTCTTGTAGAAGCCGCTGCCCTTGAGGACGATGCCGGGCGCGCCGAAGACCTTGCGCAGGGCTCCGCCACAGTCGGGGCACTCCGTCAGGGCGTCGTCGGTGAACTTCTGGACGGTCTCCAGCCGGTGCCCACACGCCTTGCAGGCGTACTCATAGGTCGGCAATTGAACTCCTTGGATTGGCACTCGCTGCTTGTGACTGCCAACTCTACCCGAATGACGCTCGGATGAGGCCACCCCATCTGCCGGGGTGATACTCCCGGTGCCCGAAGTGCCCACACCCTGGCGGCGGAGCCCGTACACTAGGGATTCGTGTCCGATCGCAGCCTGGCCCATCTCGATCCGCTAGGCGGTGCTCGTATGACCGACGTCACCCCGCGCGAGCCCACCCACCGCCGGGCGCTCGCCCGGTGTCGGGTTTCGATGTTGCCCGAGACGACCACGTTGGTGGCCAACAACGCCATCACCAAGGGAGATGTGCTCGCTGCAGCCCGTATTGCCGGGATCCAGGCGGCGAAACGGACGGCCGAGCTCATTCCGATGTGCCACCCGGTCCTGGTGGGTTCCATCGCCGTCAATTTCTCCATTGGGGACGACTTCGTCGAGGTGGAGGCGCAGGTCGAGACGGTGGACCGCACCGGTGTCGAAATGGAAGCCATGATGGCCTGCACCACCGCCGCCCTCACTGTGTACGACATGTGCAAGTCGTCCGACCGGACAATGACCATCGACCACGTGGCGCTCTGGGAGAAGTCCGGCGGCCGCTCGGGCCCCTGGCGCCGCGCCGAGGCTCGCCCCTAAATCGTCCCCTCGGCGGTGCTCGCGCACCGTTGTGCCTATATTCAGTCGCAGTGACTCTCGCGCTGAATGGACGTGTGGCCGATCGCATCGGCATCGGCAAGGGCATCACCGGCACCGTCAACTCGGGCATCGGCCGCATGGGTGGCCGCGACGTGGTGGTGGCCCGGTCGTATTCGCTGGAACGGCGCGGCGCCCTGACCTACGCCGACGGGTTGCGTCTGGCGGAATCGGCCGATCTGGCCCGCCGTCTGCGTATACCGCTCGTGTTCATCGTGGCTTCGAGCGGGGCCGATGTGCTCGACGGCGTGGCGGCGCTCCACGGCTGGGGCCAGGCCGCTGCCGCGATCGCGGCCTGCAGCGGTGTCGTACCGGTACTGATGGCAGCGACCGGTCCTGTGGTCTCCGGGCCCGCCCTGTTGCTGGGGCTGGCCGACCTGGTCGTCATGAACCCCGAGGCGGTCGCGTTCGTCTCGGGCCCGCAGATGGTGGCCGAATTCACCGGGGTCGAGGTGGGGCTGCACGAGTTGGGCGGCGTGACGACGCACTCGCGCTCGAGCGGCGTCTGCGCGGTGGAGACCGACGACGTGGAGGGCGCGCTGGCTGCGCTTTTGGAGCACCTCCCGTCCCACGCCGACGAGATCCCCCCTCAGTGGACCGTCACCGACCCGGTGCTGCGCTCCACCCCTGAGCTGCGCGAGCTGATCCCCGAACGCAAAGCCGCAACCTACGACGTGCGCGACGTCGTCCGCCACGTGGTCGACGACGGTGAGTTCCTCGAGCTCTGGCCCCGCTGGGCCGGCCAGATCGTGACATGTCTGTGCCACATCGGGGGGCTCACGGTCGGGATCGTGGCCAACCAGCCCCGGATCCTCGCCGGCACCCTGGACATCGCGGCGTCGCAAAAGGCGGCCCGGTTCGTCCGCTTCTGCGATTCGTTCAACCTGCCCATCGTGAGCCTCGTGGACACCCCTGGTTTCCTGCCCGGCAAGGACCTCGAATGGCGGGGGATGATCCGCCACGGGGCGGAGCTCGCGTTCGCCTATGCCCAGGCCACCGTGCCCCGGGTCTGCCTGATCCTTCGCAAGGCCTTCGGGGGGGCGTACATCGTGATGGACTCGCGTGGGATCGGCAACGACATCTGCTTGGCCTGGCCCGCCGCTGAGATCGCCGTCATGGGGGCTTCGGGCGCGGTGCAGATCCTGCACCGGGGGATCGACCCCGCCGAGAGGGCGGACCGCGAGACGGAGTACGAGGAGGCGTTCTTGAATCCCTGGCCGGCGTCGGAGAGAGGTTTGGTGGACCAGGTGATCGATCCGGCGGACACCCGCATCGTCCTCTGCTCGGTACTGCGCCAGCTCGAGACCAAACGAGAGCTCCTCGCAGGACGGAAACATGACGCGGGGCCGCAATAGATGTGTGAGCTGGATGTCAATGGATTGTCATCTTTTCGCAACGAATATGTGATTGTTCCGCGCACTGTTCTGGTAAGTCTTCCGGCATGATCAAGAGAGTGGATCATTCAGGTGAGGAAACGCTGTTCGTGTTGGAGTCGTGTCACAGCACGTGGATCTTCGACACAGAGAGGCTTCGCTTCAGGCGAATCCTCAAGGGGTTGGCGCTCGACGCCCACGCGGCGACAACGGCGTGGCGCCCCTACTTCGGCTTGGAGATCGATCCCATTTCCGAGTCGTTCGTCGTGCTGCTGAATCCCGAGGGTTCTCGTCTGCTCCGTTCGTGGCGGCACGTCGAGCAGTGCCCGCAGTGCGGTGGCAATCAGACCGCTGAATTGTCACTCGACGAGCTCAGGGGAGCCTCGCTGGCCTGAGTCGGTCGGTCGCGTTCGTCGGCGGCTCCCCGCGGGTCGCTCGTCATGGCGGCGGGTCACCGGGGGGCAACCGATCTTCAGGCGGCAACCGATCTTCGGGAGGCACGGCGTCGGGGGGCAAATCTGAGGGTGGCCGCCTGGTGCGCAGGGCCCGTCGGTCCGCCCTTTGGATCTCCCTCTCGACATCGGACCACAGCAGGGGTTCGGGATCTTCGCCGGCCCCGGCCGCGGCATGCGATCGCGTCATCAGCGAGAAGGCGACGGTCCAGAGCACCGCGATGGTGCAGAGCTTGGCGAGGAAGCCCGCCAGCTGTTGATCGAGCACCGGCGACATGCCCACCACCGTTTGGTGGTGGTCGTAGGAGGCGTACAGCGGGCGACGGGCGAAGATCCAGACGACCGAGAGAAAGCTCGGCACAATGGACTGCACGATCAGGTAGGCCCCGCGCCCGACAGCGGAGAGAGGTTTCACACCGGGAAGTTCGGTCAGCACAGGCGCCCACAGGACGAACCCCGAGAGCAGCACCAGGAGCTGGATCACCACACGGGCGACCTCTGAGCGCGCGGCCAGACTGACCACTCCCGTGGTCAGCGTGCCCACGGAGACCACGGTGACGACCAGCACGGCAGGGACGGGTTTCACCACCTGGCGCAACACCGCATCGACGGGTGCGGGCCGGGTGAGCCGGACGAGGATCGACCGGGGCGTGCCGACGACGAGCAGCGGCGGTACGGCCAGCAACAGGAGGAGTCGTTGCGCCACGAGGGCGAGCAGGGACCAGCGCGCTGCGAGGTCTGCGAGCGGCCACATGAAGGCCACGACGAGGGCCACCACGCCGAGGGCGAAGCACATTCGCTGGCGGCGGGTGGGCCGACACTCCTCGGGCCGGGTGGCAAGGACATACGCGATGACGAGGGCAGGGATGGCCAGCACCCAGAAGAGGTTGAGGTGCCAGTCGAAGGGGTGGGCCATTGCCGTCATGGGACCGCGGCGGCCGTAGGCTCTCCCCGATGGCTGGCCCGGCACGACTCGACCGACTCGAACGCGTGACGGACCTCGTCCTGGTCCTGCTCAATACCGAACAGCCGCTGACTCTGGATGCCATCGCCCTGCAGGTGCCCGGCTACCCCGAGGAACATTCGGCTCGTCGGCAAGCGTTCGAGCGCGACAAGCGATTGCTGCGCGACGAGGGAATCCCCGTGCAGACGCAACGTCTGGACGGGCTGGAACAGTACGGCTACCAGATCGACCGCGACGCGTTCTACTTGCCGGACCTTGCGCTCGAGCCCGACGAGCAAGTTGCCCTCCACCTTGCCGTTGCCGGCGTGCACCTCGACGATCCTAGCGGTCGAGATGCGCTCTTGAAGTTGGGTGCCACCGGCTTGGGCGAGGTGCGGCCGATCGCCACGCTGGTGACGCCGCGTGCGCTGATCGACCTCTTCGAGGCGGTGCGCACCCATAGCGTGGCGTCGTTCTCCTACCGCAAGGGCGCGCGCCGCGTTGCTCCCGCCGGGCTGTGGTTCCGTTTCGGTCACTGGTACCTGGTGGCCTGGGACCTCGACCGTGCCGCGGTACGCACGTTCCGTGTCGACCGGATCGAAGACGCGGTGCAGCTCGAAGCTCCGGGTGGGGCGGTCGTCCCCGAAGGCATCGACATCAAGGCATCCCTTCCCGACGAGCCGTGGCGCGCCGAGGGGGACGACTACGTCGTCACGCGCATCAGGGTGGATCGCATCGAAGGGCCGCGCGTGGCCGAAGAGGTCGGGGCCGACCGCGTCGAGAGCCGCGACGAGGATGGCTCGGTCATCCTTTCGTTGCGCGTCGCGGGGTTTCCCGAGCTCCGCTATTGGATCCTCAGTCTGCTCGATCATGCCGAGATTCTCGATCCACCGGAATTCCGCGCCGAGCTCAGCGCGTGGCTGACCGGCATCGCAGAGCGCGCGGAGGGCGCCAAGGGCGCCAAGAAGGTGCGGGCCGTTCCACGTTCGACCCTCGAGTCCGAAGGTTCCGAGGGCGCTCGGCCTGTACCCGGAAGGGAGACCAGCCAACGACTGCGGCGCCTTCTCGCTGTCGTCGGATGGCTGGCCCGGGTGGGGGAGGCGCCGATCGCCGACGTGGCGCGCCGCTTCTCCATGGACGAGGACGAGTTGATCCGGGAGCTCGAGCTGGCGGCGTGTTGCGGCGTGCCGCCGTACACGCCCGACACGTTGATGGAGATCGAGGTGTCGGAGACCTCGGTGCGTGCCTTCCTGCCGCCCGAGTTCGCCCGCCCGCGTCGCCTCACGCCGGCGGAAGGATTCGCCGTCGCGGCCTCGGCCCGTTTGATCATGGCCGTGCCCGGCCCCGACGACGAGGCCTTGCGCCGAGCCCTGTCGAAGCTCGACGCGGCATTGGGCTCGCGCGAGGCGATCGGCATGGACGTCGATGCTCCCTCCTCGCTGGCCGCCGTACGTCGGGCCACCGACGCCGGTGAGTTGGTGGAGATCGACTACCACTCGGCCTCCCGGGACGAGTGGACGACGCGCGTCGTCGACCCGGTGCAGGTGATCACCACCGAGGGGCACTGGTACCTCGACGCCTTCTGCCAGCGCGCCGGCGACATGCGGCGCTTCCGGGTCGATCGCATCGGCGCCGTGCGTCCCACCGGGGAATCCGGTGCGCCCGCCGCGGGTTCCCGACGTGCCGGGGAGGACTCCTTCGTGCCCGGTCCGGGCGCGGTCGAGGTGCACCTCCACCTGGGCCGGGGGGCCCAATGGGTGCCCGAGTCAGTGCCGGTGCGCGGCATCCGTCGAGCGACAGATGGAACAGTGACCGACGTCGTCCTCGACGTGGCCGGCATGGCCTGGTTCGAGCGCCTGCTCCTCCAGCTCGGTCCCGACGCGTCGGTGGTGCGCCCACCTGAGCTCAGCGACCTGGCGGCCACTGCCGCCCGCAAGGTGTTGCGGTTGTACGGGGAAGGCACCGCAGGGCACTCCTGAGCCCGCCTGCCCACTGCCCGCCTGCCCACTGCCAGCGCCCGCGGCCACTCCTCGCACCAGCGCCCACCCTGCCGGACAGCCGCAACCGCACACCGACCGTTCCCCCCTGACCGCACAAGCGGTTCGGGTGGGCCTGTCCACTCGTGCGTCTCCCGAGAACGGAGGTCGGGTGCTCGGAATCCACCGCCTGACGTCCGCGCGAGCCGACTACTACCTGGCGGATCTCGCGCAGGAGCTTCCGCTACCGGGGCGGCTTAATGACGGGCCGGCGTACTGGATCGGCCACGCCGCCGCCGGGTTGGGGTTGGCGGGGGTTCCCGATCGGGCGTCGCTGCGGGCGGTGCTCGACGGTCGCCACCCTGCAGCAGGGCACCGCTTGCGTTCTGACCGTGCGACCGTGGGCGGATTCGACCTGACCTTCGGCGCCCCCAAGTCCGTGAGCGTGGTCTTCGCCCTGGGCGGAGAAGACGTGGCCCGTCACGTGGTCGCGGCCCATCGGGCAAGCGTGCACGGCGCGCTGGCCTACGTCGAGGCCCACGCCCTCAGTGCGCAGAGGGGATCGGGCGAGGAGCGTCATGTCGTGCCGACCACGGGACTCGTCGCGGCGTCGTTCACCCATGGGGTCAACCGCAATCTCGACCCGCACCTCCACACCCACGTCGTGATGGCCAACATGGTGCACGGCCCGGATAGTCGCTGGAGCGCCTGTGACCATCGGGGGTTGTCGGCGCATCGTGGAGCGACGTCTGCCATCTATGAGGCCCACCTACGGGGTGAGCTCACGACGCGTCTCGGGCTGCGCTGGGTCGAAGGACCGCGTCTCGGGGCAGAAGTGGCGGGAGTCTCCCTTCTCGCCCGTGGCGAGTTCTCGTCCCGATCCGCCGACATCCGCCGGCATATGTCCGAGTGGGGAGCGCATTCCGCCCGGGGCGCACAGATCGCCTGGGCCGCCACCCGGCCCGAGAAGCAGGCAGGGCTCGACTTCGCCGAGCTGTCGGCGCAATGGGAGCGCCGCGCCCGCAACGTGGGAAGCGGCCGCGATGAGCTGCATGCCGCCCTCGGGCGAGCCGGCCGCAGCTCCGGCTCGCCCAGCCTCGACGAACACCGATTCGGTGCGTCCTTGTCGCTTGCCCCCGATGGCGCGGCACGCCGGAGAGATGTGGTCGCCGCGTTCGGCGCTGCGGCGCTCGCGGGTGCCCCGGCGCAGAGTGTGGAGAGACTCACGGATCTTTGGACGCCGAAGCTCTCGGACCGCACCGAGATCGGCGTGGCCGAGGATGTCCGCACGTTGCGCAGCGTCGTCCCGGGCGGGCATCTGCTCGACACACTCGGCCCGCGCCCGGTGCAGCCAACCGATCACGCCGTGTGGCGCGATGCGGCAACGGTCATCGATGACTACCGGGCTCGGTGGGGTGTGCCCCGCGGGAGCGATGCGCTCGGCACCGATGACCGGCTTTCGGGGATCTCGTCGTTGCCCACCGAACGTCTGATCGACCACTTGGAGACGACTCGTCATATTGAGGTGGCGCGACAGCGACTGGGTTGGCGGGCCCCGCGCCAGCACGAGATGGAGCGGGGCCGGTGAAGCTCAGCGGCCCCGGCCCGGCGCCTCTCGCGGGAGTGGCACCGGCTGGCGCCCTGACATCTCGCGCCACGGGCTGGTGGCGTGGGCCGGGGTGAGGCGTACGGAGTCATAGGTCCTCTCGGGCCGCAGCACCAGCGCGTGTCCGGGCGATCCCCGAGCGATCACGTCGACCGGGAGGCGCGGGACCCGCACGGTGCTCACCGAGCTCGATGGACGCAGCCGCCCCCACTCGCCGACCGTCTGCCCCACAGTGGTGGATCGCACCTCGCGGTCACCGGCCAGCGCGCTGAGATCGCGGAGTGTCGCGACATCGGCGATCCCGGGGAACACGACCGTCGCGCCGAACAATGTCAAAAAGCCGTCGGCCGTGTCCGATCCCCAACGACCGCGGGCCTGTGAGAGGTCCTGCAGGCACGCCATCACGAGAAGGCCCTGCCCTGCGCCCTCGCTCAACATGGCCTGCAGATCAGGAATGGGCGCGATGTTTGCAACTTCGTCGAGAGCGAACAGCGTGTGTGGTGACCGCTCGCCGCTCCGTTCCCTGTCATAGGTGGCGTCGCGCACGTCACCGATGGCGGCAACGACGAGCGGGGCGAACTGGTGTTGCCTGCGTCCGGCCGAACAGATGTACATGGTGTTGGTCCCGCGCACGAATTCCGCCGCATTGAGCGGAGGGAGCTCGGTGGAGGCCAACGCGGCCTCCGACCGGTACGCCGCTAGGACACCGGACGCCGTGGACCAGATACCTGACTGCTCACGGGAATCCGTGCCGACAATGCCGGCCAACAGGTCGGTCGCCGTGGAGTCCTCACCCACCGTGCGAGTGAGAATTTCCAGCGCGGTCGCGCCATCGTGACGGTCAATCCATCGCAGGACCGACCGCATGGGAAGAGATTCGAGTGCCGCTGCGTGGAGCAGAGGTGACAGCAACGCACCGGCTCGTTCCGTCCAATGCAGGTCTCCTCCGGAGTGCGAATTGGCACTGCCACGGAGGCGTGACGCGTTGACCATCGCGTCGGATGTCTGTACCGCCGCGTCCCAATTCTTCGCCGTGGTGATCGGCGACCACCCGACGCGCTGGACAGACGCCGGACACTCGATTTCGCCGCTCGGATCGAACAGGAAGGACCATCCGTTGCGGTTTCGCTCGGGTGCGGTCGCCAACATCACGTCGGGCTTGGTCGAGGTGGAGACAACAGCGCCTTCTGCGACGAAAAGATTGGGTATGACCAGGGACGACGTCTTTCCCGAGCGCGAAGGGCCGAGTACCAGTGCCGAGCGTTGCGGACCGGCCCACGACCATGTCCGGTCGATGATTCCGAGGTAGAGACCTGCCGCGTCGAGACGTGACGGCTCGAATCCGGACGCGGTCATGCGCGCGCGTCGTCCTGCTGATAATCAGGTCGCCGCGCGTGCGATTTGTCGTGGTTCGATCGTCGCGTCATGTCGGGACACACCCTCTTTTTGCACAACGACAGAACGCGAGTCTTCGGCCGCGACACATCGTTCTTGCGACGCGACGAACGCCGAAATGTGACGTGCGCGCGCCACGAGAATCGGGTTGCATCCGCGGCAAGAAAACATGTCGCGAAAAGATGATGCTTGACCTGGGAAGGCGCATAACGAAGAATGTGTGTACCCGAAGTGTTATGGAGGGTTGATATGTGCTGCGATGCAACAGTGTGCAGCGCGACAGGCAAAGACATCGGAATGCCAACGACGCGCCTCATGCAGTGCCTCATCACCTCAATCAGTCGTTGCAATTCGGGTAATCGGAATGGACTGCTCGTAGGAAGAAACGGTCGATGAACCACCTTCAGACGTGCCATATGTTCCGAGCGACAAAGAAATCGGTGCGGCAGTGCGCACGACGATGTGTTCGTCATATCGGCGTGGCGCAGGCTTCACCTCTATTCAGTGACCATGCTCCTAGGGAGGTGCACCTGTGGCAGTAGCCGCGAAAAAACGGGCCCCGGCCAAGAAGGCCGTCAAACGGGCCCCAGCAAAGAAAGCAGTGAAGCGAGCCCCAGCAAAGAAAGCAGTCAAGCGCGCGCCGGCGAAGAAGGCCGTCAAGCGGACTGCAGCAAAGAAGGCGGTCAAGCGGGCCCCGGCCAAAAGGGCCGTGAAGCGGGCACCGGCGAAGAAGACCGCCAAGAGGGCACCAGCAAAGAAGGCAGTCAAGCGCGCGCCGGCGAAGAAGGCCGTCAAGCGGACTGCAGCAAAGAAGGCGGTCAAGCGGGCCCCGGCCAAAAGGGCCGTGAAGCGGGCACCGGCGAAGAAGGCCACCAAGAGAGCCCCCGCAAAGAGGGCCGTCAAGAGAGCACCGGCTAAAAAAGCCGTGAAGCGCGCCCCGGCCAAGAAGGCCGTCAAGCGCGCACCGGCGAAGAAGGCCGTCAAACGAGCACCGGCAAAGAAGGCAGTGCGTCGCGCCCCGGCCAAGAAGGCCGTCAAGCGGACGACTGCAAGGAAGGCCGTCCGTCGAGCCCCGGCTCGCAAGGCGGCTCGTTGAGCAGTTGAGCAGTGAAGTAGTTCGCTCCTTCGAGGGCGTGTGAAGTCGGGGGCCTGCGGGCCCCCGACTTTGCAATTGCCCCCAGATTTACAAGTGGGACCTAAATGTCGGTGACGAGGTGAAAGCTCTCACCTTCCTTGAGTCCAGCTGGTGCCCCGTGCTCCCTCAGCTGTGCGCGCACCCTGCGGGCGAATTCCTCGACCTCTGCCTCCGTGCCGTCGTCGATACCCATCGTGCTCTCGAATTGGCTCTCGTGCGCCAATAACGCAGCGACCTTTGTCTCGGCGAAGCCCGAAATGTCCTCGACATGATTCGGCTCATCCGCCTCCCACAGCAGCAACGCCGACGGGCGGTGCGGGGGGAGCCCCTGATCCGGGAAGAAGCGAGGGTCGCGGGCGGCGACGATGGCATCGGTGACGATGAATCCGGCGTGCCGGTGATCTGGGTGGAGCCGGTAGCGCCGCCACGGGTCATGCCCGAAGATGACATCAGGGTGCAGGCGCCGGATCCACGAGGAGACGTCCCACTGCTCGGCGACGCCGTTGCGAAGCTCACCGTCGGTCCGTCCGAGAAGGACAACGTCGTCCCCGCCGAGAAGCGCAGCGGCGCGGCGTTGCTCGTCCTGGCGTCGTGCCGCCAGTGCCGCGGCGTCGACGTGCGGGTCCCAGGTCCCTTTGGTGCCGTCCGTCAGCACAATGTGGTGGATCTCGGTGCCCGAGGCCGCCCACTTCGCCAGCGTCCCGCCACAACCGAACTCGATGTCGTCAGGGTGCGCGCCGACGGCCAGCGCGATCGCCGGTCGGGCCAGATCGACCGAACATCGTCCGCGGGCGGGCAGATCGTTGACAGCGACGACGCGGGCGGAGGAGGTCTCCCGCCCGCTCACCTCGTGAGCTCGACCACATCGGCCGGCCAATCCACGTCGTAGGCCAGGGCGGGTATCCGCAGGATGCGGACAGGCAGCCCGAGTCGTGTCGCCTCGGCGCGGTGTGCCCGAAAGGAGCCGGGCCCGTAGACAAAGCGGAAGTCGCAGCCGACGGGCAGCCGCAGCACGTTCGTCCCGTCGTCCTTGCGATCAGGCACGAGCGTGATGCCCTCGAACGGCGCCAGGCTCCCGAGATCGCGGGCACGCGGGAGATCGCCGTGCGCCACGATCACCCACTGCACACCGGCCGCCGCCAGCTGCTCCACGCCGGCCCGCACGGCGCCGTTGAGCCCTTGTCCCGGCTCCCACATGACGGTTGCTCCGAGGGCCTCCGCCCACGCCGCGACCTCAGGATCGTCGCACACGACGGCAACGGGGAGCGGAGCGCACGCGGCGATGACGCTCTCGGCCATGGACCGGACAAGGTGCTCGCGCATTTCGTCGGTCATCGACCCGCCCAAGCGGCGTTTGGCGTGGTGGAACCCCTTCACCGGGATGAGCACGACCTCGTGCCCGAGGGTGCCTCGGGGAGATGCGGGGAGAGCTCGCGGGTGGGCTGTCGCGCTGAGGGGCACCGCGGACAGTGTAAGTGCGGGGGGCAGTGCCGCCGCATGGCGACCGCCGTAGGCTCAGGGTCATGAGCGACCGTGTGGCAGTGGTGGGCGCCGGTTCGTGGGGCACGGCCGTGGCGGGCCTGGTGGGCGCCTCCCATCCGGTGTCGTTATGGGCGCGGTCGCCCGAGCTTGCATCGTCCATCACTCGTGCACGGGAGAATGCGACCTACCTGCCGGGAATCGCCCTGCCCGACAGGCTCTCGGCAACCGCGTCACTCGAGGAGGCGTTGGATGGGGCAGGCGTCGTGTTCATGGCGGTGCCTTCGCACGGGTTTCGGGCGGTGCTCGAGGACCTGCGTCCCTTTGCCGCGGCGGTCGAGGCGATCGTCAGCCTGTCCAAGGGCATTGAGAACGGCACCAACCTCCGGATGTCCGAGGTGGTGGCGCAGATCTTGCCCGATACGCCTGCCGGCGTCCTGACGGGACCCAATCTCGCCCGGGAGGTGGCCGAAGGGCAGCCGGCCGCCAGCGTGGTGGCGCTGCCCGACGAGACACTGGCGCGCCGGATGCAAGACCTCCTTCACACCCGCACCTTTCGGGTGTACATGGGTACTGACGTCGTCGGGTGTGAGATCGCCGGGGCGACGAAGAACGTGATGGCGATCGCTGCCGGCATCTGCGACGGCCTGGGGTTCGGGGAGAATACGCGTGCAGTGCTGATCACCCGCGGGCTGGCCGAGTTGGGACGACTGGGCATTGCGTTGGGTGGCCGGGTGCTGACCTTCGGGGGACTGGCCGGGGTCGGCGACATGGTGGCCACATGTGCCAGCCCGAAGAGCCGCAACCGCACGGTGGGATTTCAGCTCGGCCGAGGCCAGACGCTCGACGAGATCGTCAACGGCATGCAGATGGTGGCCGAAGGCGTGAAAAGCGCGGGACCCCTCGTCGGGTTGGCCCGGGCACACGACGTCGAAATGCCGATCGCCGAGCAGGTCGAGGCGATCGTCGACGGTCGTTGTTCGCCCCGGGAGGCTCTTCTGTCGCTCATGGACCGGCCATCTCGTCCCGAATGGGACGAGATGCCGCGGCGCGAGGCGCCGCACTGAGTGATCGCGGCGCCCGAGGTCAGTCCGCGGCGAGCCGGGCCGTGGCGATCCCGAAGGGACGGAGCTCGAACGATCCCTCGAAGTGCGCGACGGGATAGCCGCGCAGGTCGACGAGCCATCCCGTGCGCCCGGGGAAGACCACCGTGGTCGTGTCGGGAGAAGGGTTGAAGACACGAACCTCGAGCACCCCGTGCTCGCGGCGCACTGCGCTCACCTCTGCCCCCTCGAGGCTGAGGGCGCTCCCCGAGGCGGCGCGGGTGCCTCCCCCGAGCGCGGTAACCACGTCGAGAGGAAGGAGGACGTCGTCGGCGAGCGCATAAGGGTCGTCGTGGCCCACGGCCAGGGCGTAGGTGAGCGACACGTGACGCCCCGTCATCTGCAGCCCCTCGACCGGCGTGAGCGGACCGGCCGGGAAGGGACGGTACGCCATGCCGAGCCGGGAGAGCATGCCGGTGGCACGCAGCACGGTGAGCGCGATCGTGCCGGCTGCATGACCGTCCGGCGTGGACGAAATGTCGACCAGTTCGTACTCGCAGACGCCGTCGTGCACGACGGTCAGGCCGCCGGCGGAGACGAAGCGGCGGGCCGGCGCGGTCGGCAATCCGAATTCGTCGGCCCGACCTTCGGCCGTGAGTCCCCGCTCAACCACCGCGAACGCGCTTTCCGCCTGGGACGTCCGGGCCGGCGCGGGCAGCGGGAGGTGCACCCGCAGCCGGTGATCCTTACTCGGGTTGACGAACGACGTCGTGACCCTGACGACCGCCTCGTCCGCCCTGAGCTCGAGCCGGGTCGCAACCTCGACCCGGTGCTCGCCGACCCGGCGCTGTGACGATCCGTCCACGTGATCGGGCCACACATACGTGGCGGTGATCTCGACGGCGGCCCGCACGGGCCCAGGCTCGACGACACGGACGGTGACGTCGACCGGTTCGTCGACGAACGTGTCCTGACGTGGGGGCGAATAATTGTAGGAGTCCCCGAGGTCCCCGCCGTCGACGAGATGGCCGTACCCCTCGGTGCCGTTGAGCGAGAAGGTGCCGCGCTCGGCATCGACCGCCACCCTCACGAGGCCGTTGCCCATCGTCACAGGGGCACCGGGCGCGCTCACCACGACGGGATTCGTCAACGGGGCCGGGGCGAACGGCTGCCAGCCGTAGCCGGGAACCTCGGCGACCCGGGCCACGACCCGGCGAATGGGGGGCTGGTGCAGGTTGACGCGGATCATGGCGTCGGGCCGTGCTCCCAGGCGGGCGTAGATATCCTGCTTCGCTTCGGATATCGGCACGTTGGGGCGTTCTTCGGCGCCGATCGTGACCGTGATGTTGAGGCCTTCGTCGTCCTCCTCCACGCTCACGTCGTGGACCCAGGCGTCGTTGTCGATCTTGGGGCCCTGGAGCATGCTGAGGACGGTGCGCACGGTGTTCGCATCGAGCACCATGGAGCCGGGCAGGCCGGCGCGCTCGGACACGACCTGCACATCGTCCGAGGGCGGCAGATCGGCCCCCACGACGAGCTCGACCACCCCTGTCCGCGTCCGTTGGACGACGTTGAGCACGCAGTTGCCGGGCTCGGCCAAGGAGCGGGCGAACGACGTGACGGCGCGATCGGCGAGACCCTCGGCGATGGCGCGCGCTTCGGCGTAGCGGTGCAAGACGGCGTCGACCACATCGTCGACCGAGCAGGCGCAGATCGAGTCGTGCGCGGAGTTGCGGACCATTTCCTTCCAGGCCAGGGACAGCAGCTCGTGCGGCCAGTGCGCCGGACCCCCGAAGAGGGCGGCCAGTGGTTCGGCGCGCCGCTCCAGTGCGCGCTCGGCCAACGCCCCCATGCGCTTCACGTCGACGCGGTTGGAAGTCACGCCCATCAGCATGTTGGACCGGTACCCCGACCGGAGCTCTCCCTGCCAGTGTTCCAATCCCTCGGTGGGCGCGTTGGCCAGGTACTCGGAGAGTGACGTCACCTCGAAGCGCAAGTCGTCCTGGAGCTCGTTCGCCTCCGCGACCACGCCACCGAGGCGGCTCTGGGGAAAGAGATGGTCCGAGCCGTTCATGCAGAGCAGGTCGGCGAGCAGAAAGGTCGCCACCTCCGCGACGAGGTCCTCGGTGCGCCGCACGAGCGCCTTGGCGTCGTCGGGGAGCGCGGCACCGTTGCCGTAGCCGACGGGAAGATATTCCGCCCGCACGCGCGAACCGTCCGGCGCGTCCCACCAGAATGCGTTCTTGGTGACGGCGGAGGGCACGCCGCGCCACACCACCGTGTGCGCGAACCCGGCCTCGCGGAGGATCTGCGGCATCTGGGCGATGTGGCCGAACATGTCCGGCAGGTAGCCGACGTCCATGGCACCACCGAACGCGGCGCCGCGCACGATGCCCATCTGGAGGTTGCGGATGATGGTTTCGCCCGACGAGAGGAATTCGTCCATCAGGACGTACCACGGACCCATGCTGAGACGCCCCGCCGCCGCCAGCTCGCGGAGCCGTTGTTCGGCCTCGGGCCGGACCTCGAGGTAGTCGTCGACGACGGCCATCTGCCCGTCCAACATGAAGTACGGGTACCCGGCGTCGGATTCGAGCAGCGGCAGGAGGACGTCGATCATATCGACCAGATTCAGGCGAAAGTCCTGGTATGACTTGTACCACTCCCGGTCCCAGTGTGAATGCGGGACGATGGCGATGCGTCTAGCTGGGATTTTGTCTTTTTCGGCCACGGTTCAGGCCTCCTCAGTCCTCAGTAAGTCCTCAGTCCGTTTCGCGGCGTGGGCGTCCAGGACGGCGCGGACCCGATCGTCGTCGGCGCGGATGACGTGCGCGTACGTGGTCAGCAAGGTCGTTATGTCGTGCCCGAGACGCTCGGCCACCAGCGCCGGTGAGATCCCTTCGGACAGCAGGAGGCTGGCGTGGGCATGGCGGAACGAGTGCCAGGTCGCCCCGGGCAGTCCCGCCGTCGCGGCGGCCTTCTTGGTGATGGCGCCAGCCACGTCGCGCTCGACCGGGCGCCCGTTGCGCTGGTGGAAGACGAGTCCGTCGTCGCCGGGTCCGAAGTGAGCCAGGTGCTCGGCCAGCTGCTCCACATTGGAAGCCGACAGGGCGACGGTGCGAAAGCTGCGGCGGGCCTTGGGTGCCACGAGGACCGGGCGCCCGGTTGAGGGTGTCCAGAGTTGGCGGTCGACCCGCAACGTCGCCCGTAGGAAGTCGACGCGATCGACGCTCAGGCCGAACGTCTCGCCCTGGCGTAGTCCGGTGCCAGCGGCCAGCTGCGCCGCGGCGCGGAGGTGCTCGGGGTAGGCCTGCGCGAAGCGGTGCACTTCCGCTACCTCAAGGGGGACGAGTGGAGGACGCACGTCTTCGGGTAGGCGGGCGCCCCGCACGGGATTGATGGCCAGACGTCCGTCTTCCACCGCAGCCGACAGAATCGACGAGAGCGTCTGGACGACAACGGCGACGCTTGAAGGGGCGAGGTCGAGCTCGGCCGCCCACTGTTCGATGGCGGGCCGGGTAATGGCGACGAGGGGGACACGTCCGAATCGCGGCAGAAGGTAGAGGCGAAGCTCCCGCTCATGGCGTTCGGCCGTTGAGGACCGCAGGCGTCGACGTCGGCCCCACTCCTCGACATAGGTGGCGAAGGGCGTGGCTCCTGAGCGCGGGTCGACGTAGGCGCCGGTCTGGATCTGGTGCGACACCTCGACCAGAAACTGCGTGGCGTCCACCTTGCGGGCGAAGGTCCGCGAGTGCTGGGGGCCGTTTGGGTGTTCGCGCCATCTGGCCCGGAACGCGCCGTTCGGTCGTCGATCGATCGATGCCATTCAAGCTCTCCTCTTGTGAATCGGGCTCACGCTCAAGTGGCCGTCGTCTTTGGCCGCTGCGATGTACTTCGCCGCGGTGGGCAATGAGCAGTCGAGCCGGTCGGCTACCGCCTGGGCCACGGGCTGCCCGAGTACTCGTGCCGTCTGGTAGGTCATGGCCACGACGGTCAAGGTGCCGGGGTCATGGATCCCGCGGGCCCGGAGGTCGGCTCCTGAATCTGCCGTGTCCTCGGGCAGCTTGGGGCCGAACTGAAGGTTGCCGTAGGTGGCGAGAGTGGTGAGCGGGATTGACCGCAAGAGACCGGCATCAATACCCACCGAGGCGTCGACAGTCTCGTCGACCATTCCCGGCGGTTGGGTGAAGCAGCACCGCATTGTCCGGTAGCGGTCGTCGTGCAGTTCGGTGCGGAACTCGACGTCATAGGCCAGTCCGACAACGGTGAATTCCAGCCAACGCGGCGCCTTGATGGCCCCGTCGAGCAGTGGGACGAGCGGTCCTTTCCGCACCTTCTCGTACTTGATGTTATTCGGGACTTCTCTCATCGCATCTCAATATAGCGCATTGCTGGGACAAACAATAGAGTCTCTTGACAAGGGTCAATCGGCAAGTGAATAGTGACGAATCACACTGAGCAACGATGAGAGAGGCAGCACATGACAGCAGGCACGATGACCACCGAGGAGTTGTCCGAAGATCTCAACGTCCCGGCGGCCACCGTCGTCGCCTGGCGCTACAAGGGGAGCGGGCCGCCCTATATCAAGGTCGGCAAGTACGTGCGCTACCCGCGTGAGGAGTACGTCGCCTGGCGCGCCGCGAAGCTGCGCGGATTCGCCCCCGACGACGCCGACTCCTGATCTCAGAAACGAGGAAAGCGGCCCCTCCAAGGCCGCTCCCCGTCGACTCTCCCTCGTTTTCCCAATTGCAAGGAGTGCCCATTGAAGCGCAATTACGGCGAAGGGCTGTTCCCGCAGCACGCGGCGAAGCTCAATAGCTCTGGCGTCTCTCCCGACGTGGCCCGAGCCCGGGGCTACGTCACGGCCGATACCAAAGCGGCGCTCGGGCGCTTCGGCTTCGGTGACGCCCAACGTCGACCTCCGGCACTCGTGATCCCTCTGCACGGGGTGAACGGTGAGCGGGTGGGGTTTCAGTTGCGCCCCGATCAACCGCGGTCGCTCGCGGGCCGGGTGGTGAAGTACGAGACCCCGGCCAAACAGAAAATGGTGCTCGACGTGCCGCCGGGGGCGCGAGAGGACATCGACGATCCAGCGGTCCCCCTCTTCATCACGGAAGGCCCGCTCAAGGCCGACGCGGCCGTCAGTGCTGGCCTCTGCTGCGTGGCCCTGCTCGGCGTGTGGTCCTGGCGTGGGACCAACGAAAAAGGGGGAAGGTTGCTCTCCCGGCGTTCGAATCGATCGCCCTCAACTCGCGCCGGGTGGTCATTGCCTTCGATTCGGACGCCTTCACCAAAGAGGGCGTGCACGGGGCCATGGCGCGTTTGGGGGACTTCCTCGCGCATCGCGGGGCCGAGGTCCAGTACTTGTACCTGCCGCACGGGGCGAACGGGGCGAAGACGGGGGTGGACGACTACCTCGTCGCCCACCGCTCCGAGGAGATCTGGGATCTGTGCCGCGACGAGCTGACCCCCTTACCCGGAGAAGCGGTTGCCGAGAAGGAGGACGATTTCGCCGACATCGAAGAGGAGGACGGGAGCGATCTGCTCGACGAGATCGTCGAGTACATCACCGTGTATTGCTCGTTCAGCTCGCACGAGCAGGCCGATGCCATCGCGGTGTGGGTCCTGCATTCCTACCTCTTCGACGCCTTCTCCACCACGCCGCGTCTGGCCATCACCGCCGCCGCTATCCAGTGTGGAAAAACGAGAGTGCTCGAAACCATCGAAGCCCTGGCCCTCGGTTCTTGTCTCTCCATCAGCGTGTCCGGGCCCTACTTATTCCGCTCCATCGGTCTGCGGCCGGTGACCCTACTGCTCGACGAGTTCGAGAACATCTGGCAGGACGATTCGGACCGTGGGCAAGATCTGCGCGCCATCATCGACGCCGGGCACCGCAAGGGGGCGACAGTCGGACGGGTGGTCAGTCAAGGGTCCGAGCTGGTCCCGCGCGATTTTGCGGTCTTCACCCCGGTCGCCCTGGCCGGAGTGGGACGACTCCCTGATTCGGTGCATTCGCGCTCGGTCGTCATCCGGATGCGCCGACGCAAGCCGTCCGAGACCGTCGAGCCCTATGAACGCGACGAGGCCTGGGCGTTGGCCGACCCGTTGCGCCGTCGGCTCGGCGCCTGGGCCAAACGCAACCGGGAGCGGCTGGTCGGTCTGCGCCCCGTCCTCCCCGAGGGCATCGTTGATCGTCCGGCCGACGTCTGGCGCCCCCTGGCCGCCGTGGCCCAAGTGGTGGGCGGACACTGGCCGAAGACCCTCGCCGCGGCGTGCGTACGGCTCACCCGCGAACAGGAGGCCGGGAGAGAAGATCTCTCCACCCTTCTTCTCGATCACATCCGGTCCGTCTTCGACGGCATCGACGCGCTCGACGAGACCGGCAGGCCGACCGAACCGCCGGTGGACAAGATGTTCTCCGCCGAGCTCGTTGAGCGGCTG
Source organism: uncultured Acidimicrobiaceae bacterium (assembly GCA_963706555.1). Classification (GTDB taxonomy): domain Bacteria; phylum Actinomycetota; class Acidimicrobiia; order Acidimicrobiales; family RAAP-2; genus Bog-473. The sequence goes on along the minus strand of OY970164.1, from coordinate 5,466,303 downwards.
TGCGCCCGGGAAGATTGGCCCTGGGGCTCGTTGCCGAGAATCGGGCCGCTGACGCCCTACGGACTGTCGAGGCGGTTGGACGCGTTCGACATCGGGCCGCGGCAGATCCGTGTCGGCGACAAGTCGAACAAGGGTTACGAGAGGGGCATGTTCGTCGATGTCTGGACCCGGTTCACGACTGTTCCGGACCCTGACCCGCGTACCTCAGACCCCGCCCCCCCCGGAAAGGGGAAACAAGCGAAACAAAAGAAACAACCCAGCTCAGACCCCATTTCTGATGTTTCCCCTTTTGAGAATGTTTCCGAAGTCGGAAACACGACTCAGAAGGGGAAACACGAAAACCCACCATCTACCAGGGATGTTTCTGATGTTTCGGATGTTTCCCCTTTAGACGGGGACCGGGTTAGGGGTACGCGGGGCGTCGTCGATCTCGACGAGATTGAGGGGTCCTCATGAGGGCGGCGCAAACGTCCGACCGACTCGTCAAAATCACCTGTCCGCGCCACGGGTCGCGATGGGTTCTCGCCACCATGGCCCGGGCGTGGGTGTGTTCGTCCGTCGTCGAGTGGACGGCGTACGGGGAAAGGGTCCTTTGCGGGGAACGGGGGGAGCGCTCCGAAGAGACCACGCTGGCCGAGCTCGGCCCGCCCCGGGCCCGTGTGGCCTCTCCCCATCTCGACGATTTCTGCGCCTTGCTCGTCGACCTGCACGAGGCCGGGGTGGAGGTCAAGGTCTGCGATGGACACCTCATGCTCGTCCAGCGCCGGGGCGAATCCATCGCCGACGATCTCGTCGCGCGATTCATGGCCCATCGCCCCGAATTGCGGTGGGCCTATGTCGGGGCGCAGAACGGCTTGACGTGGCGCGTCTGCAGTGAATGCGGCGTGCCCCAACTGACGTCGAGCAACCATCCTGCAAGCTGACCCCGGGCTGTCCGGGGAAGTTGAGGCCACTACCCCGCGTCGTGGCCCGATGTCGACAGAAAGGACCACGGAATTGAGCTCCGAATCCTCCAAGCATCCGGCGCAGTACTCCCCCGAGGTGCTCGACGTCATCGCTCGACATCTGCGCCCCGGGGATCACATGTTCGACCCCTTCGCCGGGACCGGACATCGGCTGGCCTCGCTGTGCGACGAGCTCAGGCTCGAATTCAGCGGAGCGGATATCGAGGACTGGCCCGGGCATGACGTGTGGGTGATCTGTGCCGATGCGGCCGACTCCACCACGTACCCCCGGGCGCCCTTCGTCATCTGCTGCTCGCCGGTCTACGTGCACAAGCGATTGGCCGATTACCCCAACGGTCCGACCCCTTTCACGAAGACCAAGGGACGCCGCGACTACGGGATCGCCCTTGGAAGACCGCTGCACCCAGACAACTTCGCCCGGTCTACGGGGCGACCGGCCCAAGCGGAGCGTTACTGGCAGGACCACTCCGAGGCGGTGAAGCACTGGGGGAGCGCGTCATCGTGAACGTGGATCTCCCCATCTCCGAACGTTGGCAGGCCCTCCTCTTTGACCACGGCTATCGCATCGAAGCGGTGCTCCCGGCCTATACCCGTCGCTATGGCGGACTTAGTAACGCCGAACTCAGGGCCGAATACGAGGTTGTCATCGTGGGGGTGCGGTGAGCGCCCTGGCCACTTCTGCGAATTCGTCGGAATTCCCCGTTGGTTCCTATGACGTCATCGTGGCCGATCCCCCGTGGCCGTATTGGGGCTCAGGGACCAAGTGGGCCGCCGCGGCCAAGTACTACCCGCTGATGACCGAGGAGGAGATCGCCGGTCTCCCTATGGGGGAATTGCTTGCTCCTCGTGGGGTGCTCTTCCTGTGGGCCACCAGTCCCAAATTGGATGTGGCCATGCGCTGCATCGCGGCGTGGGGGCTGACGTTCCTTGGCGTGGAATTCGTCTGGAACAAGACCAAAGCGGATGGCACGCCAATTGGGGCGCAAGGGGTGCGACCCACGGTCGTCAAGCCGTTGGCCGAATTCGTGCTCGGGGCGTCCAAGGTGAAAAAGCCCATGCCGGTCGCCGATGAGGGCGTCGTCCAAACCGTGTTCGCACCCCGCAGCATCCATTCGGCCAAGCCTCCCGAGGTCATGGACCGAATTGAGCGGCTGTACCCCGAGGCGAGTCGCATCGAATTATTCGCTCGTCAGCGGCGCGACGGGTGGGACGCCTGGTCATGAATTCTCCGACGCCATCGCTGCACTCTGAATGGCAGCTCGTCGTGTGCGTGGCGTCCGGTGCCGTCATCGTGCTTCCTTGCGAGAGTGAATGGAGCGCTCGGTCAAGGGGACGCAAGATCGTGCACGCCACAGATGGCCGGGCCACCTGGAGGGTCGAGCAACGGTTCTGCACCGATTGGCGAAGCGTGTCCGTCCCTCAGCCTGTCACTGAGGATAAAGAGGCTGGCATGAGACGACGGAGCAAGCGATGATGTGGGGCGTGACGGTCTCGATAATCGGGCAGGTGTGCACGAGCAGAGGGTTGTGTCAGCAGATCGACGGGCTGGGCCAGCCTGAGCCTTACGAAACGCCAGCGAACCGATTTTTTCGCAGCCAACCCAATCCGATCCCCATCCACGTCAACCACCAAAAGGATTGGAAACTCGGCGAGGTCGTCCACCTTGAGCGCAGCCAGACCACGGGACTCTTGGCCGTGGCCGTGCTCGATGCCGACGTCGAGGACTACTTGAGGGATCATGAGTGGCATTTCAGCGATGGCATCTCCTGTCGCAGCTCGGGAGTGCTGGGCATGGACAAGATCGGAATCAAGTTGCGGGAGCTGAGCCTGGTCGCCAAGACCGGCAATCTCGGGACTCGACCGATCTACGCAAGTCGTGGCGACATAGCCCAAGGCACGGCGGGCGCTCCGGCTGGACTGCCGCTCCGTTGGCACGATGCCTGGAAGCGAGCGGGGGAACGCTCAAGCCTGGCTCGCTACCGGCGACGGCCCGAGTCGATGGAGATCCACGACGTGGACCGGCTGAGCATCGTCGACGAAGCCCTGACCGATCCGCACGGGGACATTGCCCGGATGTGGATCGGCTCGCCACCACCTGCGCCAGTGCTGCCCAAGGCCCGGGCCACGAGCGAGGCGTACGGGGGCAAGGTGTTCCGGCACTCATACCCGGCCACGCTCGTCATGGTGGACGCTGAGGGCTAGAGCGTCACCACTGCCGAGACGGCGCTGGGATGCGTCGAGGCGTGGCCGTGAGCCGCCCTGATCGGATCATTCCGCCCTGTCGGTAGTTGCACCGGGCGCAGCAGGGAAGCAGGCGACAGCACCCCGAGCCAGCGACGTGGGTGTGAAACGACAACGGCGGATCGTGGTCGGCACTGTCGGACGGGGCACCGTCGCAGGCGAGGCGGAGTTGACAGGGTAGGCCGAGTAGCGCCCGTCGTTCTCGTTTGTACTGAGCGTCATACGCACGCCGAGCCATCAGCGAACGGTAGTCCTTGCGACCGCCATTCCAACCGAAGTCGGTGACACATAACCGGCGTTATACATGTAATCCGTGTCAAGCCGACGCCTCGCTCACTCGGTTGACCAGGTCTTCGAAGAGTTGGGCTCGTTCGTCCTGACCATGTTTCCGGGCGTGATCTCGCTGGCGAAGTAGCACGGGCACGAACTCTGGTCCGGTGCGGAAATAGGCACAGGTCTCGCACACTGACTCCATGCGGCAGTCCAGTTCGGCGGGACGGGTGCACATCCCATTGCCGAGCATGCGGGCGTGCGATTCTTTACGCAGTCGGGTCATCGCTGCCGTCTCGATCTCGGCAGGAAGAGCGCCTGGAACGCCGGCCGTCTTGTAGAGGCGGTCGATCTGCTCGCAGACAGATGCGTACTCATCGGCCACCACGCGGTTGGTGATGCGGGCATAGGTCAATGTCATCTCCATTGAGCGATGCCCGAGCAGAGCTGCAATGGCTTCGAGTCGCATGCCGCGATTGATGGCCTGAGTGGCGAAAGTGTGACGGAGCTGATGGGGATGGACGGTGCCGATGTCGGCCTTCTTGGCCGTGGTGGCCACGATGCGGTGAACAGTTCGACGGTCAAGGAGTTCGTGCTCGTCGGCCATCAGCCTTCCTTTAGACCTGATGTACTCGGAGTTGGTAGCTGTCCATTCGGCCAGCAGTTCGACACACTCTGGGTGCAGTGGGATCATGCGGTCGTTGCGCAGCTTGCCGACGGGGATTCGGAGCCAGTACTCGTTGCCGAGCAGGTTGACCGAGTCCGCCGCCAGGTCGCAGAGTTCGCTCGCCCGCATGCCGGTCCAGATCAACATGATGACGACCAGGCGATAGCGGGGCAGCCGATGGGCCCGAGCGGCGGCGATGAGCTTGGTGGCGTCTCGGTCGTTCAAGAACTTGGGCAAGGGATCGGTCCGCGGCGGGATGTCACCGTGAAGGATCGGGTTGCGCCCCGGCGCGTCGGGCCAATCCCATTCGATGAGCCGTTCGAGGAAGATGCGAATCATCCGCAGTCGCTGGCGTTGGGTGTTCTTGGCCATGGTCGGGCCTTTGACGCCAGGTTGAGCAGCCAACCAGACCTTGTAGTCCTCGATGTGGGTCCTCGTGATGTCACAGACCACGGTGACGTCGGTCTCCGCCACCAGCCAGCGCGCCAGTTGGCGCAAGCATTGATCCGCTGCTTCGACACTGCGGGGAGCCAAGAACGTAGTCAGTTGGATGAGATAGCGGCGCATCGTCGCCACCAGCTGGGGCACCTCCGTGCTCAATTGCGCCCATTCACGATTCGATTCATCCTCAGGGACCCAGGCCATGACCTTGGCTCGGGCGGCGCTCATTGGGCCAGCTCCTCTATGGCCGAGAGTTCGGCGGCGTAGGTGGCGTCGATCAGCTCGGACGCTCTGCGGTACTCAGCGGCCAGCCAGTCGTTGGTCAGATGCAGATAGATCCGAGTCGACTCGATGGAACGGTGACCGGCCTGAGCCTGGACGGCTTCGAGGGCCATGCCGGCTTCTCGCAGGCGAGTCAGACAGGTGTGACGGAGCTGGTGACAGGTCGCTCTTCTGAGGCCCGCTCTCTCTTTGGCACTGAGCAAGATGGTCTCGAGCCCCTGGGCGCTCAACCCGTGTCCGCGGCTGGGTCCCTTCAAGGTGACGAACACGCGCTCTGTCGGTGCACCCGCGGGTCGTTCGGTGTGCAGGTAGTCACCGACCTCAGAGAAGAACACGTTCGAGATCGGCACAACACGCTGATGACCACCTTTGCCGTCGACCACGAACAGGGAGCGCTCGGCGACGTTCACGTCCGCGAGCCGCAGCCCGAGCACTTCGCAGCGGCGCAGACCCCCTAGCAGCATGGCAAAGACCATCGCTCGGTCGCGATGCGTGCGCAGAGCGCCGACAAGAGCATCGACGTCGTCGGGTGAGAGGATCTTCGGCAATGTGCGGGGCACGCGCACCAACGGCACTGTGCGAGACCGTCCTCCATTCCTTCTCGTCGAAAGTCCCTTGGGGACAGGGTTCGTCTGCACCGTCGTGTCGGCACGAGCGACGACGTACGCATAGAACCCCGAGACAGAGGACAACCGGCGGGCGATGGTTCGGGCCGACAAACCCGACTCACCGTCGGAGATGCGCACCACCTTTCGATCCCCGCGCTGGTGGGCCAAGAAGTCGAATACATCGGCCGCAACAACGTCGACCGGATGTTTGTCGACGACCGTGAAGAACGCTTTGAGGTCGAAGGCGACCGCACGCAACGTGTTGGGTCTCGTCCGCCCGGCCACGAACTCCAAGTGGGAATCGACAAGCGGATCACCCAGTGCGAAACGGGTCTCTCCGGCCGGCGACAGTGAGCGAATCAGGTCAGGGAATTTGGTCATCCTCGGATGCTTCCAGCCCCGGATGAAAAACACTGAGATACCAAATGGATCACATGTGTATTAAGCGAACTGGGGCTGGTTGTCACGCACCTGTAGCGTCTGACTGTGGGCTCCTTGGCTTCAGGTTCGGAAACGGTGCCCGGTGACACTAGGTCCGATCCGTATCAGCACCGGCGGCGATGGAGGCGAGGAGTCCTTTGGGGGTCACTTGGCCTGGTCGTCGTAGTCTCCGTCCTCGTTGTGGCAAGCCGACTCTCGAGTGAAAGTCACGCTGGCGGAGACCCTGGTGGGGCAGTGCTTCACAAATTGCAGCAGCAGCTTAGGAGCGCCGTACCACCCGGAGGCTCTCAGGTGAGCATTACGTCCTTTCAAGCTGTATGGCAGGGCACCTGCGCTGGGGACCCCGCCTCAGACGCAGGTTGGAGCCGGGATCAAGTGACTCTCCATTTCGCCGACAATGCTCCTAGAGCAACAGTGACCAATCACATTGATGCCGCTCTACGACGTTACGGTTGGCACCGCAAGGACACCATCCTGGGTCCGCACCAAGGACCAGTCGCACACTGGACGCTGCATCAATCGAGTGGTTCCCCCAGCAGCGCATTTGCATACCCCGTACCTTTCACCACGCCCAATTGGTTCATCACCGCGAGTTGGCAGCCACCCGGACAGGCCCACCGGGGCTGTCCATGATTGAGGCCCGAAGAGCCTTCACCTAAGAGCGCAAGGTGATACCTCGTTCCGGCGATCTGGGGCAGGTCCTCAGTCGACGAACTGCCGTAGCCGTTCAACGAGTTGATCGGCACTCACAGCTCCGACAACAAGCGACTGCGGTGAGCCTTCAACCGCCACGGCCGGGACGTTGAGCACGTCGTAGAGGCGAACTTCTTCGACCGCCAGGTCATAGTCGCTCTCCCTGACGGTGAGTCCGAGGCGCTCCGCAGCCGAGGCAACCTCTGCCCGATGGGGACCACAGATCGGTTCCGCCCACCCGGCGACGAAGTGGATCAAGACCGAACTCATATCGGCACCTTACGGGTGGCGCTGGGTCCGCCCTGCCACCCAGGAATGCGCCACAGTCCGGCGTTATGGGCTACCCCGCTGTCCGGTCACACTGAATAGCCATCCCTCGAACGTGGGTTGGCGGCTTTTTTTAGGTGAGGTTTTGGCTGTCGACCGCTGTCGAATGGGTCTCTACCCGAGCTGTGACAGGGGGGTTTTAGGCTGGGGCGATGACGACGAGGATCGAAAGAGACAGGGCGAAACGGCGGCGCTTGCTAACGCGCCAGCTCGATGCGGGCGGCCTGGCGACCGAAAAGGCGCTGGAGGCGCTCAAGTTGCTGGACCCGGCCGACTTCCCTCCCTACATGATCCCCAAGCTGGCCGAGGTCGGCGCCTCGATCACTCAGGACGCCATGGCGCTGCTCAAACTGCTCGACGCCGAGGAAAACCCCAAAGATGACCCCTGGCAAAAAATCGCCGACGAACTGGAAGGAGCGACGGCACTCCCCGACGGCATATGGGCCGCCGGATCTGGTGGTTACGAGGCCCCGGGATAGTTCTGCCAGTCCTCAATCAGTCCTCAATTAGTCCTCAGAATGACGAGAAATGATGCGAGGCGACGACGAATGACCAGCAGGTAATTCCCTGGTCAGACCCACAATTCGAAGAAGACCGCCAGGTCGTGGCGCACCCCGGAACACTCCCGGTCCCAGTGTGAATGCGGGACGATGGCGATGCGGCGTGGACTCATGTCCGCAAGACTATGGCGTGCGGTGGCTCACTGACAGGGCGTGGGTGGTGCGGTGGTGGGTGGTGCGGTGATGGACAACGCGCGCGCATGGTCCCGGCACCGGCCGCAGGGAGCACCGCCCTTGACCCCGGCCGATCTGACGAGCGGCCACACCCTGCCCGCGGTGTGGTCGCAGCGGTGGCGTGACGAACCGGATCGCCTGGTCCTCCTCGAGGGCCGAGGTTCTCGCTCCGCGATCCACGGCGGTGCAATGGAGCAGCGGACTGCGCTCGCCGCAGCGGGTCTGGCGGCGTGCGGCGTGGCGCCGGGGGACCGGGTGCTATGGAGTTGCGCCGCGTCGGTGGACGCGATCATCAGTCTCCTCGCCGCATTGCGTCTCGGCGCCGTGGTCGTCCCCGTCAACCCGTCCGCCAGCCGGAGCGAGTTGCGCTATGTGGCCCGCGACGTCGATCCGGCGGTCTGCGTGGTGGAACGCCAGGAGGGCAGGGACTGGCTGCGCGCCGATGTGGTCGGAGCGGTGGTGCGGGCACCCGGTGAGCTCCTGCGCGGTGCGCGCACGGAGGACGTCACGTTGGACGCGGCGGGGCCCGGGGACGATGCGCTGATCGTGTACACCTCGGGCACGACCGGAGAACCGAAGGGCGCTGTCCACACCCATGGCTCGCTCCTGGCGGGAACGCTGGCGCTGCAGATGGCCTGGGGTTGGCGGCCCGACGACCGCTTGATCCTCGCCCTTCCCCTCTTCCACGTGCACGGGTTGTGCGCGGGGCTGTTCGGCACGCTGGCGGCGGGTGCCTCGGCCGTCGTGTTCGAACGGTTCGTGCCCGAACAGGTCCTCGATGTCGTGCGCGAGAGCACCATGTTCTTCGGAGTCCCCACGATGTACCACCGGTTGGCCGCGTCGGGCCGGGCCGGCGAGCTCTGCGCCTTGCGGCTCTGCGTCGCCGGATCGGCCCCCCTCTCCGCTGATCTTTGGCAGCGCTTCCATGACGACTGGGGGGTCGCGGTGCTCGAGCGCTACGGGATGTCCGAGACGCTGCTGACGCTCTCCAACCCGCTCGAGGGTGCACGGCGGCCCGGGTCGGTCGGATTCCCCCTCCCCGGCGTGGAGGCGGAGATCGCCGACCCCGACGAAGCGGGAATCGGCGAGCTGATGGTGCGCGGCCCAATGCTGTGCCGGGGCTATTGGCAGCGCGCCGAGGCGTCCGCCGCGATGTGGCACGACGGTTGGTTCGCCACCGGCGATCTGGCGTCGCTCGGGGACGACGGGTACATCTCCATCCGGGGCCGGCGTACTGAGCTGATCATCACGGGAGGGCACAACGTGTACCCGGCCGAGGTCGAGGCCGTCTTGGCGCGCCACCCATCGGTCGGAGAGATCGCCGTCATCGGATTGCCCTCGGCCGAGTGGGGAGAATCGGTGACCGCGTTCGTCGTCGGCCTCGACGGTGAGCCCGACATCGATGCGTTGACGCTGCTTGCGACACAAGAGTTGACGTCCTACAAGCGGCCGAGAGCGTTCCGTGTCGTCGACTCCCTTCCCCGCAACGCCATGGGCAAGGTCGTCCGGCGTGATCTCCGCTAGAGGAGAACAGATGCTTCCCGGCGCAATTGTTGCGATAGCGTGAAGCCATGTCGACATTTCTGATGCTCTCGACCGTGGGACCCGATGGTGCGTCCACCCTGGCCGAGAATCCCGATCGGCTGAAAGCGGTCAACGCGGAAGTCGAATCCATGGGTGTGCGCGTCTTGGCGCAGTGGGCCCTTCTCGGGCCGTATGACTTCTGCACCGTGCTCGACGCGCCGGACGAGCAGACGATGGCGCGTGTCGCGCTCGTGCTCGGCTCGCGCGGAACGCTCAAGACACTGACACTCTCGGCCATCCCGATCGACGACTACATCGAGGCGGTCCGTCGGGTTCCGGCTGACTGACGCCGACCTGTCCGCCCGAAGACCTGTCCGCCCGACGACCTGTCGCCCCGCAGGCTCAGTGTCACCGAGGTTCAGGTGCCACCGAGGATCAGTGCCACCAAAAGCCCTGGCGGCTGCGTTGGCGACGCACATCGTCCCGGGAGAAGAGCTCACCCAGGATGCTGCCATCGGACAAGCGCCGGATGCGATAGCCCTCCGCAGTGACCTCGGCTACTTCGAAACCACGCGTCCACGTGCCCTGGTACCGATTGCGGACATCCACCTGCGTGCCTGGAGCAAGCGGGGATCGCGCGTTCGGATCGAGTGCCCTCCCCCCAGTGCTCACGCCCCCATCGTATTGATGCCAGCCCTACGACCGTGACCGCAACGACGGGAACCCGTGTCAGCACTCCCGATCTGACCAAGGAGCGCGCGCTGCGCGCCAAGGGGCACTCGTGCATCGCAGGTATGGACGAGGTCGGACGCGGTGCGTGGGCGGGCCCGGTGACCGTCGGCGTGGCTGTGGTCCCACCCAAGGCGACCAAGCGGACACAGCCCCGCTGGCTCCGGGACTCCAAGCAACTCAGTGAGGCGCGGCGCGAGTCCATCTTCGAGACGGTCGGCGCCTGGTGCGTCGACTGGGCGGTGGGTCATGCCTCGCCCGAGGAATGCGATCGCTGGGGCATGCGGGTGGCGCTCCGCCTCGCATCCCAAAGGGCGCTCGCCGGGCTGTCCTGTCCCCCCGACGCCCTCCTCATTGACGGCCCGCTGGACCTCGTCTCGAGCCCCGAGCCCGCCGACGGGGAGTTCAAAGGAGCAGTGCACCCGATCATCGACGGCGATGCCCGCTGCGCGTCCGTCGCGGCCGCCTCCGTGTTGGCCAAAGTGGTCCGGGACCGCCTGATGCGGGAGGAATCGGAGCATTTCCCCCCCTTTGCCTTCGAGCAGAACAAGGGGTACCCCTCGCCCACGCACCAGATGGCACTGCGGGGCTACGGCCTCTCCTCCATCCACCGGCGGAGCTGGTCGTTTGTGACCTCGCTGCCCTGGTGCGATGCATGGCCGGTCAGCCGCGAAAACTACCCCTGACCTGGGACGGCGAGCACCGGGCTCCCTTCCTGGGGGTAACCTGAGTGTCAGCTGTCGAAATGAACGGCACGGCCGTTACACTCGAACCCGAGTCCATGGTGTACGTACTCGCGCTTCTGGCGGCACTCTCGAATGCGCTGACCAGCGTCTTGCAGCGCATGGGGGTATAGGACGCCCCTGAGGAGTCGACAATGCGGCTGAGCCTGCTCACCCACGCGATGCGCCGGGGCGTCTGGCTCCTGGGCTTCCTCTTCATGGTCTGCGCCTTCCTTTTTCAGGCCTTCGCTCTCCATGTGGGCCGCCTCTCGGTCGTGCAGCCGATCCTGACGGCTGAACTGCTCTTCTTGGTCTTCATCCTGGGGACGTATTTCGGCTTCAAGGTGCGGGCACGTGAATGGATCGGCGCGTCGGCCATCGCCGCCGGACTGTCGGGGTTCTTGCTCTTCGCGCAACCCGGCGGGGGCGAGAAGGTGCCCGGCACCCGGGGGTGGATCGTGGCGGGGGGCATCTCCGTCGCGGTGATCGTGGCTGCGGTGGTGGCGACCCGCCGGGGCCCGCGGTGGTGGAAGGCAGCGATGTTCGGGACCGCAGCGGCCGTCTCCTTCGTCTTCGCGGCAGCGTTGATCAAAGTGGTGGGGGACTATGCAGCCACGGACTGGGTCCACCTGCTCACCCACTGGCAGACCTATGCCCTCATCCTCTTTGGGCTGGGCGGTCTCTTCCTGGCGCAGAACTCGTTCCATGCCGGGCCACTGGCGGCGTCGCAGTCCGCGCTGGTCCTGGTCGACCCGCTGTTCAGCATCATCATCGGGATCACCCTCTTCGGCGACAGCCTGCGCACGTCGGGACCGTGGGGGCCGCTGGAGGCGATCTCGCTCCTGGTGATGTTCATGGGTGCCGTCTCCCTCTCCCATTCCCCCCTGGTCACCGGCCTCAAGGGTGATGGCAAGGGGGCTGACTATGAAGAGCTCCTCTCGCGCCGAGCCCGTTTCGGCCACAGCCGGGCCGAGGCGAGCCTTTCGGATGGTGGGCTGCCCCCGTTCTCCCGCACCTGAATCCTCAGGTGACGGGGGCCCGCACCAGCACGGCGCGGATGAAACCGGCGAAGTTGTCCGGGTGCGAGAGGTGTGCCCCGTGCTGCGCACCGGCGATCTCGTAGACCGCCGCTCCCGGCACATTTGCGCCGAGCCAGGCCACCGCGTCACGGTGATGCGCCGCGCTGGCGGTGCCTCCCACCCCGAACAGGGCCGGGACGGAGAGGTCGAGGACGTCGAAGGGCGGGTCACCCCGGAGGCTGGCGAAGTCCGCCACCAGGGCCGGCCCGTCGGCTCGCCGTCCGGCCCGTCCGGCGTCTGAGAGCCGCTCCCAGGCCGACGGGTTCACCATCCGCCGGAAAAACCGCTCGGCCTCTTCCCCGGGGTCGCCGGTCATGGGGGCCCGGCCGCCCAGGCCGGTGCTGCCGGCGGGCTGCGGACGTCGGAACCCGAGCCATGGCATGGGGGGTTCGAAGGCACCGACGGCGTCACAAGCCCCGCGGTCGGCCAGGGCCGCACCGAGAACGACGTCTCCGCCCACGCTGTGGCCGACGGCCACGACCGGCGACGCGCCGTGGGATCGGACCTCGGCCAGGATCTCGAGCAAGTCGGCGACGTGGCCGCCCAGGTCCACCACCCCTGCGGCACGGGAACCCTGGTATCCCCGGCGGTCGTACGCCACCACCGTGAGCTCGGGGAGCCGCCGCATCACCCGGCGGAAGCTCTCGCCGCGGTCGAGTGACCCGTGCACCAGGACCACCGCCGGCGCCCCGGGGGCCGCCCCGGCTCGTTCGAGGATGTGGAGTCCGGCCGGATAGCCCATGAGTAGGGGTGACAGTACCGCCCTGCCCCAAAGCGCCCAGCGCCCCCGGTAGGGTGGGTCTATGGCACGGTCAGAGGTCGCAGCGGGCTCATTCGGCCCGAATGCATGGCTCGTGGACGACATGTACGACCGATTCCTGGTCGATCCGGCCTCGGTCAGCGAGAGCTGGCGCGAGTTCTTTGCCGACTACCGGGCCGCCCCCGTCCCCGCGCCGCAGACCACGATCGCAGCGGCCCCGGTCGTGGCGGCGCAGCCCCCTGCCGCGGCTTCGACGGCTGCGGCTTCGACGGCCCCGGCCACAGCGACTCCGGCGACACGACCTCCGGCGACACGGACTCCGGCGACCGCGGCCCCGGCGCAAGGTTCGACGCTGGCCCCGACACCCCAGGTGGCACCCACCGGGTCCGAAGACCCGGTGATCCTCCGGGGAGCCGCCTCGCGGATTGTGGCCAACATGGAGGCCAGCCTCGGCGTCCCTACGGCGACCAGCGTGCGGACGGTTCCGGCGCGCCTGCTCGAGGTGAACCGCCAGATCCTCAACAACCAATTGGCCCGGACCACCGGGGCGAAGGTCAGCTTCACCCATCTGATCGGGTTCGCCATCGTCCGTGCCCTGAGTGACGTTCCCGCGTTGAACGCGACCTTCGTCGAGGATGCAGGCGGCAGCGGCAAGCCGGGCGTCATCCATCACAAGCATGTCGGCCTGGGGCTCGCCGTCGACCAGCAGAAGAGCGACGGCTCGCGCACGCTCCTGGTTCCGTGCATCCGCGATGCCGACACCCTCGATTTCCGCGCCTTCGTCGTGGCCTACGAAGACCTGATCCGCAAGATCCACACCGGCAAGATTTCGCCGGACGACTTCAGCGGCACGACCGTCTCGCTCACCAACCCCGGCACGCTCGGCACGGCACAATCGGTCCCGCGCCTCATGCCCGGGCAGGGCGCCATCATCGGTGTGGGCGCACTCGGGTATCCCGCCGGTTACGAGGCGGCAGACCCGCGGGTCCTGGCGCAACTCGGTCTGGGCAAGGTTGTCACGTTGACCTCGACCTATGACCACCGCATCATTCAAGGGGCCGAGTCCGGCATCTTCCTCGGACGGGTCGCCGCCCTCCTCGCAGGCGAGGACGGTTTTTACGACGCCCTCTTCGATTCGATGGGCGTCCCCTACGAGCCGGCGCGTTGGCATGTGGACAGCAACGCCGGCCAGGGCACCGACGAGAGCGAGCACCAGCGGCTGATCAAGCAGGTCCACGTGCAGACCCTGATCAACATGTACCGGGTGCGCGGACATCTCATCGCGCATCTCGATCCGCTCGACGCCGAGCCGCCCCACATCCACCCCGAGCTCGACCCGCTGACCTACGGGCTCACGATCTGGGACCTGCCCCGGACCTTTGTGGCCGACGGCTTGGCCGGCCGTGACCTGGCCACCCTCGACGAGATCCTCCACGTGTTGCGTGACGCCTACTGCCGGACCCTCGCCATCGAGTACATGCATATTCAGGACCCTGAGCAGAAGCGGTGGATCCAGCAACACGTCGAAGGGCAGCCGAGCACGCTCAACGAGGAGGAACAGCGCCACATCCTCGACCGGCTGAACGCGGCCGAGGTGTTCGAGCGCTTCTTGCACACCCGCTACGTCGGTCAGAAGCGCTTCGGTCTCGAAGGTGCGGAGTCGACCATCGTGCTGCTCGACACCCTGCTCGACGCCGCTGCGGGCGCCGGCGTGGCGGAGGTCGTCATGGGAATGTCGCACCGCGGGCGGCTCAACGTGTTGGCCAACATCGTCGGCAAGTCCTACAAGGAGATTTTCGAGGAGTTCGAGGGCAACCTCGATCCCGATTCCGTGCAGGGCTCGGGTGACGTGAAGTACCACAAGGGTGCACGTGGCGTCTTCAAAGGCAGCGCGGGCGAAGAACTTCCCGTCACCTTGGCCTCCAACCCCTCGCATCTCGAAGCCGTGGATCCCGTCGTCGAGGGCATGACCCGCGCCAAGCAGGACCGTCTCTCGCCTCCCACCGACGGCACGCCCCGGGCGCTGGCCGAGGGAACCTTCGGCTTTCCCTGCATGTCGGTCCTGGTCCACGGCGACGCCGCGTTCGCCGGCCAGGGGGTGGTGGCCGAGACGTTGAACCTGTCGGGGCTCTCGGGCTACCGGACGGGCGGCGCGGTGCACGTCGTCATCAACAACCAGCTCGGGTTCACCACCGCTCCGGCCTCGGCCCGGACCTCGGTCTACCCGACCGACGTGGCCAAAATGGTGCAGGCACCGATCTTCCACGTCAACGGCGACGACCCGGAGGCCTGTGTCCGCGCGGCGCGGTTGGCGTTCTCGTTCCGCCAGACCTTCCACAAAGACGTGGTCATCGATGTCGTGTGCTACCGGAAGTACGGGCACAACGAGGGTGACGATCCCAGCTACACCCAGCCGCTCATGTACCAACGGATCGACGCCAAGCGGTCGGTGCGCAAGCTCTACACCGAGACGCTGGTCCGCCGCGGTGACATCACGCTGGAAGGTGCCGAGGCGGCGCTCGACGACTTCAACAACCGGTTGCAGGCGGTCCTCGACGAGGTCAGGGGTGAGCCCTCGTTGGCACCGACCCATCTCCCTGCGCACGAACCGGGCGACGCGGACAGCCCCTCCGAGGAGACGGGCGTGGGCGGGGACGTGCTGCACGCGCTGGCCACCTTGGTGCGGACGGTGCCCGAAGGCTTCACCATCCATCCCAAGCTCGAGCGGCAGTTCGCGCAACGCGACGAAATGGTGGCCAAGGGGTACGTCGATTGGTCCCTGGCCGAGGCGTTGGCCGTCGGATCGCTCCTCCACGAGGGCGTGAACGTCCGGCTCACCGGGCAAGACACGCGACGGGGGACGTTCAGCCAGCGGCACGCGGTGCTGGTGGACTACACCACGGCCGAGGAGTACGTCCCGTTGGCCCACCTGGGCAACGCCCTGGGAGCGACTGCCGCCGCGGCGGCCACCGGCGAAGGAGGCTTGGGCCTCTTCACCGTACGCGACTCGCTCCTCTCCGAATACGCCGCGGTGGGCTTCGAATACGGCTATTCCGTCGAGGCACCCGAGGCCCTGGTGGCCTGGGAAGCGCAGTTCGGTGACTTCGCCAACGGGGCGCAGATCATCATTGACAACTTCCTGGCCGCGGCCGAGATCAAATGGGGTCAGCACGCCGGACTGGTGATGCTGCTTCCCCACGGCTACGAGGGACAGGGGCCCGAGCACTCGTCCTCGCGTTTCGAACGGTTCCTCGCACTCTGCGCCCGCGGGAACATGCGCGTCACTGTGCCATCGACGGCGGCCCAGTACTTCCATTTGTTGCGCTCGCAAGCGCTCCTCACCGTGAAGCGTCCCCTGATCGTGGTTACGCCGAAATCCATGCTGCGCGCGCAGGCGTCGCGCTCACCGATAGAGGACCTCGAGACCGGCTCCTTCGCCCACGTTCTCGACGACTCCGAAGTCGTCGACCCGGTCAGCGTGCGGCGCATCGTCCTGTGCAGCGGGAAGATCGCCCATGAAGCGGTCCAGCGTCGCCATGAGATCGCGGCCGACGATCAGGCGGCCGCGGCAGAGGTCGCCATTGTCCGGGTCGAGCAGCTCTACCCCTGGCCGCTGGCGCAGCTGACCGCCCTGTTCGAGCGCTATGTGGAGGCGCAAGAAGTGGTGTGGCTGCAAGAAGAGCCCGAGAACATGGGCGCATGGTCGTTCGTGCATGCGCGCCTGCACGCGGCGTTACCCGACCGTCTGCGGCTCCGTCACGTCAGCCGGAGTGAATCGGCGAGTCCCGCTATAGGAAGTGCCGCGCTGCATCAGTTGGAGCAGGCCGATTTGTTGCGGCGTGCCATTGGCTGAACCCCACCATGTCGTGGTGGACGGGTCGAACCTCGCCACCGAAGGACGAACGCTTCCGAGCTTGCAGCAACTCGATGAGGCCGTGACCGCCTACGCACAAGAAGACCCGAACAGTCGCATCACCGTCGTGGTCGATGCGTCGTTCGAGCACCGTATCGACGAGTCCGAACGGGAGACCTTGCGCGAAGCCATGCTCAACGGCGAGGTCGTGTCCCCACCGGCCGGCGCCATCGGCCGGGGCGACGCATTTGTGCTCCGCATCGCCGAGCGGACGGGGGCGATCGTCCTTTCCAACGATTCGTTCCAGGAGTTCCACGGCGAGCATCCGTGGTTGTTCGACGAGGGAAGGCTGATCGGTGGCAAGCCGGTGCCCGGCGTGGGGTGGATCTTCACCCCCCGCCTGCCGATCCGCGGCCCGAAGAGCCGAGCCGCCACGGCCGAGAAGCGGGCGAAGAGCGACCCCGAGTCCGCACCGGCCAAAGCGGCGGAGCTCGCCCGGGCGGCCAAGAAAGCCGCCAAGCGCACGTCCAAGAAGCCCGCTTCCGTCGTCGCGACCACGTGGCCCCTCGTACCGACTGCGCCCCCACCGGCGCCCCGGGGCCGCCGAACCCAGGTCGATCCCGACTTGTCGAGTGCGATCGACGAAGCGGTGGCAGAAGCCCTGGACCCGCCCAAGCCGGCCAAGCCGGAGAAGGTGGGCAAGGGCGCCAAGGCGACCAAGGCTCCGGCCAAGAAGAAGAAGGCCGGCGCTGGCGGCCAAGAAGGACGCGGCACCGAAGAAGACGGCGACTACCAGAACGACGGCGGCCACGAAGACAGCGGCGACCAAGACGGCGTCGAAGAAGGTCGTGAGCAAGAAGGCCACTGCAGCCAAGAAGAGCGGGCCCGCCAAGAAGAGTGCGCCGGAAATGAAGGCGGAACCGGTGAAGAAGTCAACGGTGAAGCGCTCTGCGGCGGCCCTCGACGAGGACCAGCCGGGCTCGAAGAGGCGATCCTCCACGCCCCCTCCGGCGGTCAATGAGCCGCTGGCGTTCATCACCTTTGTCGCGACGTATCCCGTGGGGACCACCCTCGAGGGAGAGGTTGTCTCCTTCACCTCCCATGGGGCCATGGTCGATGTTGCCTTGCCGGACGGGGGAAGCTTGCACTGTTACATCCCGTTGTCCGCGATGGGCGATCCGCCGCCGACAAAGGCGCGCCAGATGTTGGCCAAGGGCGAGGTGCGGCCGTTCGTACTGTCGAGTCTGGACCCGCCTCGGCGCGTGGCCGAATTGTCGTTGCCCGCACCAGCCAAGAAACGACGTGGCTCGACCAAAAAGGTGGCCAAGGCATCGCGTTGAGCGCGAGCGTCGATAGCCTCAGCCCAATGGAACTGCCGGAACCCCTCGACGTCCTGCCGCACCGACCGCCGTTTCTCTTCCTCACGGCGGTGACCGCGGTGGAGCCCGGCCACTCCGCCCGGGGGAATTGGGAGCTGACGGGTTCGGAACCGTTCTTCGCCGGGCACTTCCCCGGCCGGCCAACGCTGCCCGGCGTGCTCATGATCGAGGCGTTGGCCCAGCTCGGCGCGCTCGCCGTCCTCCTCGATCCGCGCTATGCCGGCAAGCTGCCGCTCTTCGGGGGGATCGAGCGGGCACGCTTCCGGCGCCAGGTGGTCCCCGGCGACACCCTCGAGCTCGAGGTGACCCTCGAACGGATGTCCGCCCGGGCCGGCAAGGGGCACGGAACGGCCCATGTCGGAGGGCAAAAAGCATGCGAGACCGACCTGCTGTTCGTCATCGTCGAAAGTGAGGCGAACTAGTGCGCCTGGCTACCTGGAACGTCAACTCGCTGGGGGCGCGGCTGCCCCGTGTCACCGAATGGATCGCGGCCAACGAACCCGATGTGCTGTGTGTCCAGGAGACGAAGTTGGCTGACGACAAATTCCCCTCCGAGGCTTTCTCCGAGTTGGGCTACGAGACGGTGCACCACGGTGATGGGCGCTGGAACGGTGTGGCGATCATCAGCCGCCTGGGTGTGGGGGATCCGACGCGAGGCTTCGACAGCGCGGAGGACGAACACGGATGCCGCATCGTTGCGGCCACGTGTGGAGGGGTGCGGGTGCACTCGGTCTATGTGCCCAACGGCCGAAGCCTTGACAACGAATTCTACGAGATCAAGTTGCAATGGCTGGCCCGGTTGCGCGCCATGCTCGACGAGAGCTGCAAGCCCGGAGATTCGGTAGCTGTCTGCGGCGATTTCAACGTGGCACCGGAGGACGGGGACGTCTGGGATCCCGCGCATTTCATCGGCCAGACGCACGTGAGTGAGCCCGAGCGAGCCGCTTTGCGCCAGGTCGAAGCATGGGGGCTCACCGACGTGTTCCCCCGCTTCAACGAGCCGGGAGTCTTCACATGGTGGGACTATCGCGCCGGCGATTTCCACCAGGGACGCGGCATGCGCATCGATCTGGTGCTGGTCAGCGACGACCTGGCCCAGCGGGCTTCGGGTGCGTTCAGGGACCGCGATGCCCGCAAGGGGCAGAAGCCTTCGGACCACGCCCCGGTCGTCGTCGACTTCGTTGACGCCTGATGTCTCTGTCCGCCTGAGTTCCAGCCCGCCTGAGGTCCATGCCCGCCTCAGGGCAACGGCACCTCGATGAGACTCGGGCCGGGCTCAGCGAAGCTTGCTTCCAGCGCGGCGGCGAGCTCTTCGGCTGTCTCGACGCGGCGCGCCGGCACCCCCATACCCCGGGACAGGGCTACGAAGTCGAGCTCGGGATCCGTGAGGTCCAGGAGCTTGCGGGCACGAGTGCCCCCGTCGGCGCCGACCCGATGCAGTTCCATGTTCAATATCGCGTAGCTGCGGTTCGCCAGCACCACCGTCGTCACATTGAGGTGCTCGCGGGCTTGCGTCCAGAGGGCCTGCAGCGTGTACATCGCGCTCCCGTCCGCCTGCAGGCAGAGGACGGGCCGGTCGGGCGAAGCCACTGCGGCACCGGTGGCCGCCGGAAGGCCAATGCCGATGGCGCCTCCGGTGAGCGTCAACCAGTCGTGGGGTGGGGCGCCGGCCGTGGCTCCGGCCACGGACAGGCCTGCCGTAATCCCTTCGTCCACGACGACAGCATGCGCAGGGAGCACGGCGCCGATGGCTGCCGCCAAGGTCTCCGTCGTCAACGCGCCGCTCGGCCGGTCAGGCCGCGGCGCGGTCGTGCCGGTGCTGACACCGCGGCCGGCACCACCGCCGGCACCACCGGCGTCGACGGCTTCGGCGAGCGCCTCGAGCGCACCCGGTGCGTCCTCACCATGGCGCACCAACGTGTGCACCGTGCATCCCGGGGGGACCAGGTCGCTCGGCTGTCCCGGATAGGCGAAGAAGGAGACGGGCGATTTGGCATCGACCAAAATGAGGTGTTCGACCCCCGCCAGCTGCGCTTGTGCGAACTCGGCCAGGTAGCCGAGCCTGTCAATGGCGGGGATTCCCGCGCCGCGTTCCAACCTGGCCGGAAAGGTCTCGCCGAGGAGTGGAGCGCCGGTGGCCCCGTTGATGCGGCTCGCGGCGCGCAATGCCCGGGAGCGCAGCGCGGTGCCCCCGAGGAACAACGCCACCCGGCGGCCGGACCGCAGCACCCGCGCGACCTCCTCGACGGTCGCCGCGGGCACGACGGAGGGTAAGGCCCGGGGTAGGGGAGGGCAAGGCCCCACCGTGGACTCCGACCACGACGAGTCCGCCGGCAGGACCAATGTGGCCACGCAGCCGGGAGGTCCGTAGGCGGCGGCGACGGCCTCGGCGGCATCCGCGGCGACATCGTCCGCCCGCGCGGTCACGCGGTACCAGCCCGAGACCGGACGGGCCAGCGAGGCGATGTCCGAGTGGAGCGGCGGGTCGAAGCGGGCGTGATACGTCGCGTGATCGCCCACGATGTTGACCACCGGTGTGCGGGCGCGCCGCGCGTTGTGCAGATTCGCCAGGCCGTTCCCCAATCCGGGCCCGAGGTGGAGCAGGTTCGCGGCCGGCTTTTCCGCCATGCGGGCGTAGCCGTCGGCGGCCCCGGTGGCGACACCCTCGAAGAGCGTGAGGATCCCGCGCATTTCGGGCACCGCATCGAGCGCGGCGACGAAGTGCATCTCGGAGGTCCCGGGGTTGCTGAAGCACGTATCGACACCGGCACCGACCAAGGTGGCCAACAGCGCACGGGCTCCGTTCATCGCCGTCCTGTCGTCATCTCTGTGCCATCCCCGGCGTGTCGCCGCCACCCCCGCCGCCCCCGCCGCCGTCATCCCCGCCGCCCCCGCCTCCGCCTCCGCTCTCACGCGTCACGCCGAGCAGCCGATCGGGCCCGAGAAGGCCGAGGGGATCGAAGACGCGCTTGATGGCGCGCATGAGGTCGAGGCTCACGGGGTCCTGCGTCTCGAGGAAGTACTCGAGCTTGGCGGTCCCGATGCCGTGCTCGCCGGCGATGGCGCCCCCGGCGCCGATGGCGGTCTCGAAGATGGCATGGAGCAGCTCGTGGCGGCGGACCTCGTCGGGCTGGAAGACCGAGAGGTGGACGTTGCCGTCGCCGACGTGGCCGCATCCCGTGATGAGGGCGCCGTTGGCCGCGGCCAGCTCAGCCACCCGGGCGAGATACTCGGGGATGCCCGCCCGCGGGATAACGGCATCGACGATGTCGTCCGCGCCCGATGCCTTGGCCACGAAGAACGCCTTCTCCCGGGCCGAAATGAGCTGCGCTCCCGCCGTCGCCGGGAGAATGAAGACGTCCAGGGCACCGAGCGTGGAGAGGAGCGTGGCGAGCTGCTCGACGTCTTCTTCCACCCTGTCCGCCTGCATGCCTTCGAGCACGACGACCAGGTAGGCCATGGTCGCCGCCTTGGTCTCCTCGGGGATACCCAGATCGAGGCCGGCGCTGCTGGTGATGCCGGCCATGGCGAGCACGTCGATGTATTCGAGGATGCTCGGATCGACCCCGCTGCTCACGATGTGCGGCACCGCCTTGGCTACCTCGGCCAGAGTGGCGAAAGGTGCGAGCACCGTGGCTGCGTGGGCCAGGCGCGGTTCGACCTTCAGGGTGATCTCGGTGGTGACGGCCAAGGTCCCCTCTGAGCCGATGAGCAGTTGCGTGAGGTCGTAGCCCGAGGAGACCTTCACGAACTTGCCACCGGTCCGCATGACGGTGCCGTCGGCCAGCACCACCTCGAGGCCGAGGACGTGGTGGCGCGTCACGCCGTAGCGCACGGCACGCATACCTCCGGCGTTGGTCGCGACGTTGCCCCCGAGGGACGCGCCCGGCTCGCCCGGGGAGACCGGATAGATCAGGCCGAGGGGAGCCAGCGCGCGATCGAGCTGCTCCAGCGTGACGCCCGGCTCGACCACGGCCACCTGGTTCTCCGTGTCGATCTCCTTGATCGCCTGCATGCGGTCGAAGGCGATGAGGATCCCGTCGGCCACGGGTTGGCACCCACCCGAGAGGCCGGTCCCACTTCCGCGCGCCACGACCGGGAGGCGCGCCCGGGTGGCGTGACGCAGGAGTTCGCTCACCTCGTGGGTCGAAGCGGGAAGCACGACGGCCAAGGGCACGACCGGCTCCACCGTCATCGCCTCGTCGTGCGTGTAGTCGTCGTGCACAGAGGCGCCCGACAACACGTACCGGTCGCCGACCACCAGGCGCAATGGTGCGAGGTGATTCGTGCTCTCCGCCTCGTGGACCGCCATCAGGTGTCGCCCTCACCGACAAGGCGCTGACGCAGCTCGGCCACTCGTGCGGCCACGTCGGAGGCGGCAGTGGGCGCGGCCGCTTTGGTGAGCTGCGCGATCGTCCGCTCAATAGGCGCCAACCACGGGCTCGGACCCCTGACCCGCCCCGATCCCGACGCAGTGCGGACGTCGTCGCCTTCGGACCAGCTGCACCACAGCTCTTCCTCGGCCCGGGTGAGCGCCACGTAGAGCAGTCGCCGCTCCTCGTTGACCGCCTCGGTGGTCTGCGCGGATGCGAGCGGCATCAGTCCCGTGCTCAGGCCGATGATCAGGACTGTGTGCCACTGCAACCCCTTGGCCCGGTGGAAGGTGGTGAGCACGACGCGATCGTGGTCGACGGGTTCGGGGTCGGGCTCGTCGTCGTGATCGACGTGGCGTCGAACCGACCATCCGCCGCGCAGGTCGCTGGCCGGGCCCAGATCCGAACCGGCCACCTGGCAGGGCACGTTCGCCGCCTCCATGGCCGCCTGTACGAGTGCCAGTTGGGCGTTGGTGCGGGCCAGCACGGCGATGCTGGACCAGCGCATGCCGGGAAGGCGCGACTGCTTGGCGCGCGAAGCGGTCCACGCAGCCTCGTCGGCGTCGCTGGCGTGGGCGATCACGGTCGGCACCGGGCCGTCCACTCTGCTGCTTGTCGCGGCATCGATCTCACCCAGGACCGTCTCGTCGGTCTCACTGTCGCGTAGCACGGCCGTGGCCACTGCCACCACTTGCGGGGTACAGCGGTGGTTCTCGTCGAGCCGGATGACTTTCGTGCCGCGCAGGATCTCGGGCAATCGATACAGCAGGGACGGATCCGCGCCATTGAACCCGTAGACCGACTGGTTGGGATCACCGACGACGAAGAGGTCGGGCTCATCGGACAGGAGGGCCGTGAGCAACCGGAACTGGGCCGGATTGACATCCTGCATCTCGTCGACGAACAGATGCCGGGTCCGCCAGCGCACCCCGTCGGCGAACGCCGCATCCCCGGCCAACGCATCGGCGCAGGTCGTGATGAGGTCGTCGAAGTCGAGCACGCGTCGGCGGACGCGCTCTTCCTCATAGCGGACGTAGGCGTCGGCCACCTGGTCGGAGCGGATGCCGGTGCGGCGTTTGGCGCGGCGGGCCTCGACCTCGTAGCGGTCGGGGGTGACGAGACGCGCCTTGGCCCACCCGATCTCACCGTCGAGGGCGCGCACCCGGCGGGGGTCACCCGTGACCAGGTCGGCCAGCAGGCGGCGCCGGTCGGGGAGCAGTTGCGGCTCCGGTCGGCCACGCTGGGCTCGATGCTCCCGGAGAAGCCCGAGCGCAGTGTGGTGAAAGGTTCCAGCCTTGATGCCGGAGACCCCGAGCGACCACAGGCGTGTCCTGAGCTCCTCGGCCGCTTTGCGGCTGAAGGTGGTGACCAGGGCCCGGTCCGCTTCGATGGAGCCGTCGCGCACCCGTCGGGCCACCCGCAGGGTGAGCACCCTGGTCTTTCCGGCCCCGGCCCCGGCCATGACGCAGAGCAGCGGGTCCTCGGCCTCGATGGCGGCGCGTTGGGCCAGCGTGAGACGGCTCGCGCCCGGGAGCGTCTCCCAGGCCTCACCTTCGAACGTCATCACCACGTGCTCACCGTACCGAACGGTTGCTCCCTGGGCTCGAGGGTCTGGTCCCTTCGGTAGGGTGACCCGGCAGTTTGGTTGGGAATGAGCACGCCGCAACGGCCCTGCAGGGGACCAAGGCGCCCCGCAGGGGGACGATGGAGCCCCGCACGGGGACGATGGAGCCCCGCACGGGGATGGAGACAGACAGAACCCCGCAGAAGGGGAGGAAGGAACGGCAGATGGCAGTGGGTTCCCCACGGCTCACGCAAGGGAGCGCCGAGGTCGAAATTGGCGATCTGCCTGCGGGGATGTGTGGTTCGCTCCGCTTGCCGCCCCCCCTTGCCGGGACCCGGTGCGGCGGGGTGGGCTGACCTCCATGCTCCGGACCTTTGCCGGCGGGAGCCTCTTCGGCTCCGTCACCGGCCCCGATGCGCCCCGTGTCCTCGCCCTCCACGGCTGGGCGCGGACGCACCGGGACTTCGATGCCGTCGTCGCACCCGTGGACGGGGCGCCGTTGCCCGCCCTGGCGCTCGACCTGCCCGGATTCGGGGCGTCCCCGCCGCCGGAGGAGGCGTGGGGAGCGGCCGCATACGCACAGGCGGTGGGCGACGTCCTGAGCGACATGGAGAGCCCGATCATCCTGCTCGGTCATTCCTTCGGTGGCCGGGTGGCCCTCCATCTGGCCACCCAACGCCCGGCGTCAGTCTCGGCCCTGATCCTCACCGGCGTGCCGCTGCTCCATCCCGAGGGTCGGCGGGCGCGGGTGGCGCCCGCGTACAAGGCCATCCGGAGCTTGCACCGCATGAACCTCGTCACTGACAACACCATGGAGCGCGCACGCCAGCGCTACGGGTCGGCCGACTACAAGGCGGTCCAGGGCGTCATGCGCCAGATCCATGTGCGCGCGGTCAACGAGACGTACGAGGAGCAACTCGACGCCGTGCAGTGTCCCGTCCATATGGTGTGGGGCGCCGCTGACACTGCGGCTCCGCTCGAGATGGCCGAACGCGCCCTCGCACGCCTGGCGCACGGCGACCTCGAAGTGTTCCCCGACGTCGGGCACCTGACCCCGCTGCTCATTCCTGCCGCCCTGCGCGCCGCCGTGGTGTCGTGCCTGAACTGATCGGCGCCATCGTCTGCGGGCTGGCGTTGTTTCCTGCCGGCGCCCGCTGGCTCCGCGTGGCCCAACGCGAGCACTACCTGCCCGGGTCGACCTCGCGCTTCGCTTGGCGCTGGTGGAGCAGTCGGCCGCTGGCGCTGCCCATGGCGGTCGTGGCACTTGCCGCGGCAGGTGTCGCGTTCGCGTCCCCGCTCGTGTCGTTGGCGACGGCCGCGGTCGTCATCGTCGGTCCGCCGTTTCTCGGCGTGCGCGGGCGCACCTCACCGCTGGCCTTCACCCGCAGGCTCCGGCTCCTGGCCGGCGTGTGGCTCATCTTTCAGGCCGTCGTGATCGTGATCGGAGTCCTGGTGCATCACGCCGCGCCGGTCGCCGCACTCGGTGCGTGTGCGGTACCGCTCCTCGTCGACGCGGCCTGTGCCGTGCTGAGCCCCGTGGAGCGCCGGCTCATGCGGCCGTATGTCACGACGGCGCGGGAGCGCCTGGCGCAAGTCGCTCCCGTCGTGGTGGCGATCACCGGCTCGTTCGGCAAGACCTCGACCAAGCAGCACGTCGCGCATCTGGTCGCAGGGTCGCGCACGGTGGTGGCCAGTCCTGCCTCGTTCAACAACCGCGCCGGGTTGGCGCGGGCCGTCAACGAGCAACTGGCGCCGGGCACCGACGTCTTCGTGGCCGAGATGGGCACCTACGGCAAGGGCGAGATCGCTGATCTCTGCCGGTGGTGTCCTCCGGAGATCGCCGTGATCACGGCCATCGGTCCGGTGCATCTGGAGCGCTTCAAGACCGAGGACGCAATCGTCGCGGCCAAGGCCGAGATCACCGAGAACGCGCACACGGTCGTCCTCAACGTCGATGACCCCCGCTTGGCTGCGCTCGCCGATCGGCTGGCGGCGGCCGGAGGCAAGTCGGTGGTGCGTTGCAGCGCCACGGATGCCGCGGCGGATGTGTGTGTCGCCCATGTGGACGTGGCCGATGGGGACGTGGCGGATGTCGACGCGCCGGATGTCGACAGAACGGATGTGGATGGGGAAGCGGGCGGCCCCTCCGGCATGACGGTGTACGTGGCCGGAGGGGCTATCGGAACTGGTCTGGCCCTGCCCACGTCGGTGCAGCCGACCAACCTCGCCTGTGCGTTGGCCGTGGCGTTCGCGCTCGGTGTACCGCACAATGTGGCGCTCGGGCGTATCGCCGGGCTCCCTCCCGTTGCCAACCGGCTCGCGTCGGCGCCGGCGCCCTCGGGGGTGTGGGTGATCGACGACACGTTCAACTCCAACCCCAGCGGGGCCCGGGCCGCGCTGGCCGAACTGGCCCGACGGGGGGTCGGCGGCCGCCGTGCGGTCGTGACCCCGGGCATGGTCGAGCTCGGCCCCCGTCAGTTCGAGGAGAATCGCTCGTTCGCCCACGCTGCGGCCTCCGTTGTCACCGATCTGGTGATCGTGGGCGAGACCAATCGGCGTGCCCTCGAAGCCGGGTGGTCCCCACAGCCGTCCCGCCGGGTCCGGACCAGGGACGAAGCGGTGGCCTGGGTGCGGACCACCCTCGGGCCTGGGGACGCCGTGCTGTACGAGAACGATCTGCCGGACCACTACCGTTGAGGCCGCCCGCCCAGGGCAAAGGGCGGGTGCCACCGCACATCGCACCCCCAGTCACCCATGACCCAGTCACCCATGACCCAGTCACCCATGACCCAGTCACCCATGACCCAGTCACCGAATGACCCCAGTCACCCCATGCCAATGAAGCGAGGAAACCACCGTGTCTGAAATCGCCGTGATCTTCGGGGGTCCCTCCCCCGAGCACGACGTCAGCGTCTTGACCGGACTCCAGGCGGCACATGAGCTGCAACGCGCCGGTCACAACGTGCAGGCGCTCTACTGGACGAAGACCGCCGAGTGGTTCGCCGTGGATGCGGCGCTCGAGGCGACGGCGTTCCTTGACGGCGTGCCGAAGGGGTCGCAGCCCATGCGTCTCGTGCTGGGTGCTGGCGGAGGATTCGAAGCAACCGGCTCGCGGTTCTCGAAGCAAAAGCCGATCGCCTTCGAGGTCGCCGTGGTGTGTTGCCACGGTGGTCCCGGTGAAGATGGAACGCTGCAGGCGGCACTCGACGGCGCGGGGATCGCCTACACCGGCCCCGGCGTGGCGGCGGCCGCACTCGGGATGGACAAGTTGGCCTTCGGTGGAGTGATGGTGGCGGCCGGCCTTCCGACGTTGCCCCGGGTGGCGCTGACGTCGTCTGCGGGTGACCAGGCGGAGGAACTCGGATTCGCCGGCCCGTACATCGTCAAGCCGCGCTTCGGCGGTTCCTCCATCGGGATCGAGGTGGTCGAGGACTTGGCGACTGCCAAGGCACTGCTCGGCACGAGCGCGCACGGGAGCGTGCATCTTCGCGCCGGAGCGGTACTCGAGCCGTTTCGCCCCGACCTCTTCGACGTCCAGGTGGCCCTGCGCTGCTGGCCCGACACGGAGGTGTCAGCGATCGAGCGTCCACTGCGATCGTCCGGCCACGCCGGCTCGACCGGCAATGAGATTCTGGGCTACATCGACAAGTACGTCGGTGGTGAGGGCATGGCGAGCGCGCCACGGGAGCTCCCGGCCGACCTGCCGCCGGCGCTGGCCGACGACCTTCGCCGCGCCGCCCGCCGTATCGGCGAGCTCGCGCTGGTCCGTGGCGTCGCCCGCATCGATTTTCTCACCGACGGCAGCGAGTGGGTCGTCAACGAGATCAACACCATTCCCGGCTCGTTGGCCCGCTACCTGTGGATCGATCCCGCCGTGCCCTTTGCCCGCCTGTTGGACGACATGATCGCCGAAGCGCGCGAGCGGCCCATGGCTCGTTACAGCGCAGCCGGCGCCGACGGCTTGGTGCTGCGCGGTGCCTCGTCGATCGCCGCCAAGCTGGCCTGAATCTGCCGCGGGTGATACCGGTTCGGGCGGCCCGCACTCGACTCCCGGCATTTGAGTGACACCGGGGAGCGCTTGTCGCTAAGTGGGGTGCTTGACGCCCACCAGGACGCGTTGCGCCAGCTCGCCGTAGAGCCGTTCCGTGCGTGGCGAGGGCGAGCTGCCTGGGTCGAGCTCGTCGATCCGCCGCTGGCATTCCCGCCACTCCCGGCGCAATCGGTCTGCATCTCCGGCCGAGGCCGCGACCTGCATGCCGACCCTCGAGAGTGCCTCGCTGTAGGGATCCACCAGCCTCGCCTGCCCCAGCCCCCACTGCGCCAAATCGAAGAGTCCGGAGTCGGCCGCCAGCGCGGCGAGGTCGCTCGCGGCGTGGACGAGGACGGCAGCCAAACGGGCCCCATGTCCTTCGGCTTCCCACCAGCCATAGCCCGAGAGGACATTGGTCAGCGGCTCGCCCTCCACCAGGCTGAGTGCGGAGCGGAGGAGTGCCATGGCCTCCTGCGGATCCTCGGTCGCACTTCCACGGGCAGCGATCGACGCGGCCAGGTGCACGTCGACCATGACGTCGCGGCTCACCCGATAGATCCCGTCCCTGGTCCCAGGCGGAAACAAGGACGCCCCCTCCCTGTCGGAGCCCAGAGCACGCCGTGCTGCCGCTGCAATGTTGAACAACGTCTTGGATGCAGCATCAGAATCGGAGGACCCGAGCACGCGCGTGCGCAATCGGTCGCTGGTCACGTCGTCGTCGACATGAAGGGCGAGGTACGCCACGAGCTCCGTGGCGCGCCGGGCTCTGTTGGGTGCGAGCTCCTCCTGCAGTCCTTCCAGCCGTGGCGTTGCCGTGAGCAACCGCACCACGACTGTTCCCGCATCGGGCATCGGGACAGGCACAGCTTGCACCTGCAACGCTCTGCGTGTGGCAATCGCATGCTTTCTGTCGGGTGGTTGCGCTGTGTCGACGCGGAGAGGGAACGTCACGAGTTCGCTGACCGATGCGGAGGTCTCGGTCCGCATGAGATGCGGTTGCACGGTTCGACCGAGAGGATGGATCGATGCGGCGTTGCGGTCGACGAGCACGGTCACATCGCTCGCGGCGGCCACGGACCCGGTCACGATCGCCACCTTCACCCTCTGCGCGTCAGAAAGCGACGCAGGATCACCGAAGAAGAGGACCTGCAGATCATCGGGAGACTCCTCGTCGTCGAGCAGGCCGACTTCACGCGCCACGACCAGCGGATCCTCGGTGATCACCACCAGTTCCGCCCAGGCCCACGCCTCCTGGGCAAGTCGGGCGGCTCGCCACAGGTCCCCGCTCGCTTCACCCACCAGAGGGAGACAGCCGGCGCGCGTCAGCGGGAGCATCCAGGTGCCGTCCTGATCCTCACCGATGGGGAGGACGATTGGGAGGAACGGTCGGGCGCCGCCATGCGGCGTGAAGGAGTCGTGAGCCGCATGCCAGGCTTTGCCGTCGACCGAGAGTGTGAACCCGTCGGGGGCCGGTTGTCCGGCATCGCCCAGCCAGAAGTCGACTCCGGCCGATCCCACGCAGACGGCACGGATTTTCGTGACATTCGACGAATGGACGCCCTGCAGTGCATCCATGGCCCGGCCCAGTTCGTAATTGGCTGCTTCGAACGCGTGGAGACTGGGAACGCCGGAGAACCGGGCGAGCCGGATGTCGGCGTCGATCGCGCCAGCCGTGTGGTGCGATGCGGTGTCCGGCTCGTCACTGTCGATCTGGTGCAACATCCGCATGCGCCGGGACCGACGCGCCAGTGCTGCGCACACGATGGCGCCGATTCCCAATGCCGAGAGGTCTGGCAAGGTCAGGCTGCCTGCGCCGGCCGCAGTGAGCGACCCCGACGGTGGGGCGACCATGGCGGCGTCCGCGGGGAAGGCCAGACCCGTTGCGACGATGTCGTCGCCATGTGGACGCGCATGCGTCGCCTGGCCGGCCGGGGAGGACACGCCACGAACCGACGTCGACGTTGGGGTTGCCGGCGGATGCACCACGGCGGGCGCCGTTGGCGGTGCAGTGGGTCCGGGAGCCGCAGAGACCATCGGGCCGCCTTCTCCCGGCAGGAGCAAGGTCCAACCGGCCCGGATCAGACCGGGGTCCACGAAGCGCAATCCATCGGGCATGGTGCGCCCCAGGTTCAGCGCAGCAATGGCGGGCCAGTCGCCGGCGTCACCCAGTTGCGTCCCGGCGATCGACCACAGCGAGTCGCCCGCCCGTACGACGTAGGTGGCTGAGACCGGCACCTGTGCTGACTGCACTGCGCCGGCATGCAGTGCGACGACGCGTGCTGGCTGCATGCCGACAACCGACGTCGTGCCGCCCGCGCTCGACGCGCCGGCTTCGGAGGCCACGAAGAGTGGCGCCGCCACCGCGATCATCGACAGCACGCCTGCCGCGATCCGCGCTGCGACCCTCTCGGTGAGAACTGCGCCGACCGAAGCGGTGGCCTGACCCCGGCGCACCTGCGCCACGACGGATCGGGTGAGTTGCGCGCAGCACGCGAACCAGGCCACCCACGCCACGAGGGTCACGGCGGTCAACGCGACCCGGGTCGCCTCTCCCCATTGGTGCCCCAGGCCGTGGCCGAGGGGATAGCCGACGACGACGACCAAGACGGCCGGGATCGCCACGAAAATGAGAACGCGTCGTCAGAAGGGAGCCCAACGCGTCAATGACGCCTTTCCCCAAATTCCGCCGTCGTTCGCTACCCACTTGCCGGCGCGATCGTCAACGTATAGGAGACCGCGTCGAATTGGACTAGTAGTTCTTTCAGGGTGAGATCGCAGGGGCCGTCGGCATCGAGGATCACGACGGCAACGCTCGAAGTTCCCTCAGCCGATTGTGTGCCACCGGAGCACGATACCGAGAGCGAAAGTGAGTCGACGGGGGACCAGCTCACCGAGACTCGCATCGCGCCCGCGCCGGTGAAGGGGTAGGTGGCCGACGCGATGTTCGGCTGTTGGAGATACCCCGACCGGGTCTGCGGAGCAGGCGCGGTGGGCGCCGGACCGGTGGTTGCGGGTGTCGTCGGCGCCGTCGTACTCGTCGTCGGAACAGTGCTCAGCGTCGTCGATGGTGTGGTGACGGGGCGCACCCCCTCGCCCGTGGCGCCTCGCGTGACGGTCGCGGCAGCGCCGCTTTGGGTCAGCGCGCGTACGGATTGGGTCGGCGATGTGGTCTCGGTGCTGGTTGAAGTGGACGGGACCGTGGGAGGGACCAGCTTCGCTTTTGGGCCCTTTGATGCCGTCACGTCGCGACCCCGGTTCCCGTGCCAGGCGGGGTGGTCTGATGTGGCCGCAGCCACCAGGGCGAGAAGGGAGAGCGAGACGGCGAGCACGGCCCACCAGTGCGGGCGAATCCGCTGTGGGCGGGCGCGGCCGGATCCAGTTTTTGGAAGTTTTCCCGCCACAGGCTGACCTTAGGTGCCATTCGGACGACAAGTGATCGGGCCATCAGGCGCACAGCCGCCGCAAGCCTCGATCGCGTCCGGCGTAGAGCGACCGGCGGTCTCGACCTGTGACCTTCGCGAGTTCCGCGATGGAGAATCCGAGCACGTGATGCGCATAGAGCACTTCGACATCTTCGGCCCTCATTCCCTCCTGGCGGAGGTCGATCAGCGTTCTCGCCAAGACCTCGAGGTCGGTTTCGGAAGAATGTGTGGCTCTGGGCTCTGACACCCCCGGCGTCATCTGCACCTGCAGTTGCTTTTGGTCTTTGGCGTGGAAGAGCTGTCGCCGCATGCGACACCGGATCGCCGAAAGGAGGTCGAGGACGGCGTACGGACGGTCCTGCCCCGACCAGTCGAAAAGGACCATCCAGGTGATCGAGAGCATCTCACTGAAGAACTCGCTGCCGTCGTCCCAATCGCCTCCCTGGCCCCAACGCAGCCGTTTGGCAACCGTGAGCAAGCCGGGAAGCAGGGCCTGGATGACGAAGCGGGCGATGAGTGCATCACCAGGGGCCTCGCGCAACATCGTCCTGATCAGCGCCGCCGCTTCCTCGCGGGCTCGGTTGCCCGTGGCTTGGCGCATGTAGTCGATCAGGTCGCATGGGGTCACGCACTGCGGTGCTTGCACAGGGGACGGGCCCCCGGCGGTGCCGCGGACCAGGATCGAAACGGTCGGATCTCGATCGGCCAGATACTGCAGGGCTCGGACGGCGGCTACGGAGCGGCCGAGCGTGCGCCATTCGCAGTTCAGTTGTTCGATAGGCAGGATCCGCTGTCGTGTCTGAGTGGGCATGGGGAGAACCCTCATCGGGTCACCTCCCCCCATCCCTCCCACACGGCGCGACATTCCACAGGTTCTGGCGCAAGTCGGGCCTCCCCCCTGGTCGGGATAACCTCCCCCTGATGGATATCGAAGCGTTCTACGACGGCGACCCCCGACGCCGGCCCTCGGCGGAGATCGAACTGGGCGGCGAGTGGCGTGACTCGCATGGCACCCGCTACGAGCTCAACTGGGTCGAGGACACCGGCGAGCTCTATGTGATGCGCGAGCCGTCGCCCCACATCGTCGAAGATCCCTTTGGCGGCACCCACTCCTCGATCCGCGACAGCGAAGAAGCGAAAATGATCGTCGTCATCGTCGGACAGATCGCCACGCATGATCAGCTCGAGGAAGTTCTCGCGGGCTGGCCGGAGGCCATGGCGAGCAGGGGCGGGGCGGAATGGCTCGCCGAGCGCCTGCAGTCGGCCGGCGTCGCGGTCGGGCCCGAAGCCCTTCCCGATGACGACGACGAGATCGATCAGCCCTCGCAGTAGAGAGCGGCCGACGGCGCCCTTTTGCCGCCCGCCCGTGCACCGTTCGCTGTTATGACCCCGGCAGGGTGCCACCCGGGGTGGGATTGACGTTCACGTTCGTATCCACCACGGCACATTGTCCTTTCAGCGCCGGGAGCAGATGCGCTTCGTCCACCGTTGCGATTTCGGAGATCGTCGTCATCAGGGAGTTCATGGATCCGTCGGCCGACGTGGCCTGCGCCGCGAGGGGAAGTGCAGCTCGGAGCTCCGCGCTCGCCCGTGTCCGGAGCCTGTTGGACGCCTTCGGCGAGACGTTGGGTTTGGTGGAGGCCTCGAAGTAGCGCACGGACCGGTTCACATGGACGCAGGCCTGGCGGGCGAGGTCCTGCCCACCGTCCCCGCATGCGCTGAGGAGAAGCATGGCGCTCACCGCCATGGCGCCGAGCCCGATTGTCGAACGGCGACCAGACAGAAGCGGTCGCCGCATTTCAGCCGAGCCAGCTATCGGCCGAGTCGAGGAGAAAGCGGCTTACCGCCAAGGCACGATCGAAGACATCGCAGAGGAGCTCCTCACCCCCGAGGACACGGGCCAGGGACACTGGGTGGCGAGCCACGATGCTGAGCCTCCGCTCGGAGCCATCAGTGGCATTGGCGAACGAGTCGATGGCCGACACCTCGAGCGGGAGCTCGATTCCGCCCACCCCGGCCAGGTCGATGGCCAATCGCAGCAGGTCGGGACCGCTGGGCAGGGGTGGTAGCGCCCAGGTGAAGGTGAGGGGGAAGTGGAACTCGTCAGGCGGCTCTTCGTCCTCGGTGAGCAGCACGACGGCGTCCTCGAACGAGAGGAGGACCCGTGGATCGACGTCGAGGGCCAGGTGGAGATCCAGCGGACCTCCACAACCTTCCTCTGGGTGGAGGTCGACTTCCCATACCTGACGCAGGGAGTATGTCTCGACGAAGTGCCGTTCGTCGTGCACGTGAAATCCGTGATCGACAGAGTGATCTTTCAGGTCCGCCACGTATCCGGCGACGTCAATGGCTGCCACAGTGCGATGAGCCTAATGGCCAACGTGAGGGTGGTAGCCAGTAGGGTTCCTGAGCCGTGGATGACGTTCGGTTGCTCCAGGTTCTCGACGATGCGACCCGTGCGGTGCGGAGCGCGCTGGATGGACTCGACGACTGGGGGCCGGCTGGAACGAAGCCGGGCCAGTACCGTCTGGATCTGGCTGCAGACGGCGCGGCACTGCCCATACTGCACGGCGCGGGCCTGGCTGTGCTCTCCGAGGAATCCGGCCTGACCGGGGAGGCATCGGCGCCGCTCCTGGCGGTGATCGACCCGGTGGACGGCTCGACCAACGCCCACCGGGGCATCCCGTTCTATGCGACCAGCATCTGCGTGCTCGACGCGGAGGGACCCCTCGTGGGAATCGTCGTCAACCAGGCTACGGGCGTCCAATTCGAGGCAGTGCGCGGCGGCGGCGCACGACGGGACGGCGATGTCGTGGCACCGTCGGCCTGCGCGGACCTGTCATCGGCCATCGTCGGGATCTCCGGTTATCCCGGGGTGCACCCGGGATGGGCCCAGTTCCGCGCGTTCGGCGCGGCAGCGTTGGAGTTCTGCGCGGTGGCCGAGGGCACGCTCGATGCGTATTCGGTCGTGGGAACGAGCACGCTGTTCGGATGGGACTACCTCGCCGGAATGCTCATCTGCACCGAAGCGGGTGCGGTGACCAAAGAACGCGACGGCGTCGATGTGGTGGTGCGTGACGACACGACCCGCAGGCCGATCGTGGCGTCGACACGAATCTTGTGCGACCAGTTGCTGGCGAAGACGGACATGTGAGCGAGGACATTGCGCCAACGACCGGGCCACTGCTGGCCCGCAAGACCTGGCGTACCTTGGAGCCTCTCCACGGGATGATCTACTTCGCACCCGAGGCAGCTGAGGCCTACGCGCGCCTCGGCATCACGGGACGCACCGGTTACTTCGCATCGCGGGCCGCGCCAATGGGTGCCGTGACGGCCGAGGTGGTCGTGGCGACCTTCTTCAACTTCAACCCCGAGCTCGTGTCCTCGAGTCTTCCCCGAGCCTGGGAGATCGTTTCGCCCGATGCAGTGCTGGCCGCTCGCCTCGAAGCGGTTGACGCAGCGTTTCGGCGCGTGCTGGGAGATGCCGTGGGGTCGCAGGAGATGCACCGAGCCGCAGCGTTGGCGCGCGGCATGGCCGAGATCGCCGGGATGCACACTGAAGGACGGCCCCTCTGTGCCGGCCATGCCGACCTGCCGTGGCCCGACGAACCGCATCTGGCGCTCTGGCATGCCCAGTCCATCCTGCGAGAGTTCCGGGGAGACGGCCACATTGCCCTGTTGGTCACTCATGGGTTGTCGGGAATCGAGGCACTCATCACGCACGCTGCGGCAGGCGAGGTGCCGGTTAGTGTCCTGAAGGCGACGCGGGGATGGCCCGATGACGCGTGGAACGCCGCCGTTGCCGCCCTCCAGGAGCGCGGCTGGCTGTGCGAGGGCGACGGTCTGTCACTGACCGAATGGGGGGCGGGGACGCGCCAGGAGATAGAGGAACAGACAGATGTGTTGGCCTCCACTCCCTACCACTGGCTCGGAGAGGAGGATTGCGCCGAACTACGGACTCTGGCCCGGCCCTGGAGCAAGCGCTTCGCCGAGGCGCTGCCCCTTTGAAAGGCCGCCGTCGGATTCACCTACGCTGTTGAGGCCGACGGATTCGCAGGCTTGGGCGCTTAGCTCAGTTGGTTAGAGCAGCTGGTTTACAACCAGCAGGCCGGGGGTTCGAGTCCCTCAGCGCCCACCACCAGGGAAAATAGTAGACAGGGTGCTTGCTTAGCGAGTCTAGGCCTGCTCCTTCTCCCGGACTAAGGGGAAGCAGCCAACGCTGCTGGCCAACGCCTCTACCCCTGTTGCATGACGGTCGAGACGGGGTGAGAATGGCGACGTGAAACGCTCCCCCGCGACCACGGGTGAGCCTGGCGTGCGCAACCCTGATGTCCACGTTGGCTTTCGCCACCCCAATGCAGGCTGCGCCGAAACATCGGATCACTATGTCAAGTAGCGGAAACGCTCCCGCGAGCTTGGTCATCGCCAAGCTGCTCACACCCACGCTCCTGAGAAGTGCCGGTCTTTCCCTGAGCGGTGTGCAGGATGATGGGGGTGCCGATTCTCAGACGGTACGTTTGCAACGCAGGCGAATACGCCGACGTCAGCCGGCAGCTACACGTTGGATCTGACCACCTACCCGAACGCCCAAGTCGCAAAGGCCGATTACAAGCAATTGGCCAGTTCGGGGGGCGGCACGGCCGATCTGCTCAAAGGTGCCGGCGATCAAGCGACGTCGGTGAATCTCAGCACATACGTCCGGCGGGGTAGCCAGATCCTCAGCATCATGGGACAGCTCTCGGCGGCGACCAACACCGCGCTCGCACAGGCCAAAGAGAATGGAACGCTTGATCAGTCGACCATTGACGCCGCAAATGCCACCGTGCAGAAGGACGCCCGGACATTGGCCACTGTCATCGGTCATCGGCTCAATGGACATCCCCTGCCCGCCTGGGGAGCCATCACGTACTTCGCCCGGTTCCGTGAACCCTTGCAGCGTTCGGGCGTCCTCCCTCAGCAACGGTGACATCCACGTGACCAGCCAACCCGCGCTCTCTGACACTCAGCCGTCGCTCGAGTGCGTGTACACCTTCACGGGAAGAAGTGCCGGCGAGGCGGGCACGGGTCAGCTCGCCGTCTATACGCTCACTGACCGGCAAGCTTCCGCCGCAATGCCCCCGACCACGGTCGACGCAGCCTTCTCCGGTGCTGGCACATCGGGAGGTCAAACCAGCGGCGCCACCAGTTCGGCAACGGACGGAACACTCAGCGCAAATGGCACGACATCGGGAGAGCCCGACTACGCGGAACTCGCCACCCTCACCACGCCGCCAAACGAGGTGTCGAGGTTGCTCGTGAGGGTAAGTGATGAAGCCAGCTCGTTCAGAATCGACCAGTACACTGCCAAACTGAGATCGCCGAAATGTTCGATGAATTTCGTGAAGGACGCACACGCCAACGGGCAGACCATTTTCAGTCAACTGGGCCAGAGGGTGAGGCTGCAGCGCGGGCAAAATTGGCGGCGGACATCGTGAACTGGTGCGCCAAGGAAGCTGCTGGTCAGTGAGACGAGGTTACCCGGTCGGACCTCGGGGTCCCGGTGATTAAGTCACGACGCGCAGCCTTGGCGCCACCTACGGCGAGAAGCAGATAGCGATGGGCTTGACCGGAGTCGTGGTCGCCGCTTCTTGACGACCCGACCGACCCGAATAGCTCGTTCCGATTGAATGGCAGTTTTGGTGGCCTGCTCGCTGCTCGGTAGAGCTGGGATCGGAGGCGTTGGAACAGGGTTCCTCTGATCAAGCCTTGGCGTTGGCTGCGCGTAGCATGCCAACCCACTCGATGACGTCCCAGAGTGCCTCGACAACCGAGAGAAACTCAAGCGTGTTGAGCGCCAAGATGCCCGCAACGCTGCGCTTCGCCGACCCCTCGTCGGGGTACTCGATGACCGAGATCAGGGCGTGCTCGCTCGGCCGGAAGCTCATGACCTTCACGTCGCCAAGATGCTCGGCGATCACAGAAGAGGGCCGTTGTCTGGGCGTCGTTCTGCTCGTCAGAAATATCTTGCCACGCCGTGGGAATCGGCCTCGTCCGGGATAGTTGCAAATGGCCCATGGTCCATCATTCGCTTGTGCCGTTGTGAACTTGGGATTTGTACCGACGGAGCACCGACATCAGAGCACCCCCAACGCCCACCGTACATGGGGCGTAGCAGTCACGCTTGGGCGCAACCCGACGGATTATTGGGCCGAGTAGGAGGGCACGGGCGATTAGTGAGGCACGCACTACGGTCTGATTAGACCGAACGTGCGAGCTGTTCGAATGGCTCAATCGTGAAAACTCCGGTCAGCCCCGTTATTTGGAAGATTCGCCGTATCTGCGGACTCGGAGAAAAGACGACCAGACGAGCGCCTTGGGCCTTGAGTTGCCTGTGTGTAGCAATAAGAAACGCCAATCCGATCGAGTCCATAAACGAAACCATGCCCATATCGACAATGAGGTCGCCCTTCAGATCCCAGGTGATTTCCTCAAGCTGCCGATACAAGCGACCGACCGAAGACGCATCGACCTCTCCGACGACGACCATTAAGGCCGTGCTTTCGATCCAACTCACGGAAACCGCGAGGGGTGCTGATGGGCGAGTGTCCAGACTGGGAAATGGATACCGCGAGCCGAATTCTGGAACTCTCTCTTCGAGAGACATGGCGAACCTCCGATTAAGGAAAAATCGGAGCTGGCTGCGGGCTGCAGTCCGGGCAGATTTCTTCTAGTTCTGCACCGTAGCCTCAATCGGAGCGTGGGGCAACGAAACGGGGGAGTTGTTGGTCCTGACAAGTGAGACGCGAAGCGATCCCAGCTGGCTGTCTAACGGGTCCGAATCGCTGCGTGAGCGTAGCCGGGAATAGCCGCTATTTCCGGGGCAAAGGTCTTACAAGGCCGAGGACTTACAGAGCGAGTAACGATGACGCGCGTGGCGATCAGTTGGCCGACCACCGGGGGAGACACGTTCAGACCATCCTCAGGCTGAGGGGATGGTTCATGTCAGCATTTGCCGTGCGGTCTTGGACCTTTGTTCGTACCAACGGCAGTCTGCGACATCGATCGAGCCGCGTCGTTGCGGCCCCGTTGGTCGTTGCGATCGCCCTCATCATGGTGGTTTCCATCCAGCTCCCAAGTCAGGCCTCTTCATCCGGTTGGACCGTCGTGACCAGTCCCAGTACGGGTCCGACAGCCGACGACATTGTGCTCGGATCCTCGTGTGCCAATAGCGTCTCGTGCTGGGCCGTCGGCGTGACAATCGACAACATCAGCTCGAACTCGACATTTTCGCCTCTCGTGGAGCATTGGAACGGTGCGTCGTGGTCGCTTGCCGCGACCCCAGCGATTCCTGCAGCCGCCGGAGGGGGCCTCTTTAGCATCACCTGCCCCAACGGGTCAGACTGCTGGGCCGTGGGAGCCGTGCTTGGAGTAGCCGGTGATGGATCCCCGACCGGATCGCTTACCGAGCACTGGGATGGAAACGCGTGGTCGATTGTGCCGAGCCCCACGCCGATCGGAGACTTCGGGGTGCTCCTCCAAGGGGTGAGCTGCGCGTCCACATCGAACTGCTGGGCCGTTGGATTTGGAACCGATCAGAATGGCCAGAATCTCAACAGCGTTGCCGAGCACTGGGACGGTGCCTCGTGGTCTCTGGTGTCGAGTGGTGCAACCGGTCAATCCTTTGACCAGCTCGACAACGTTCACTGCCTCTCGGGGTCCGATTGCTGGGCGGTTGGTAACGCGGGGCCCGTGCAACAGAACCCCAACTTCTTGCCGATCTTCCCTGGTGCGGTCGGCGACCAGGGGCTCATCGAGCACTGGGACGGCGCTACCTGGACGGTCGTCTCCAGCCCCAGCGAACCATTACCAGACGGTGGCTACCTCAATGGCCTTACCTGTGTCACTGCCACCGATTGTTGGGCATCAGGAGCCATGACTGACACCACCGGCATGGCCTCGGGAGTACTCATGGAGCATTGGGACG
Organism: uncultured Acidimicrobiaceae bacterium; assembly: GCA_963706555.1. Taxonomy (GTDB): domain Bacteria; phylum Actinomycetota; class Acidimicrobiia; order Acidimicrobiales; family RAAP-2; genus Bog-473. Next base: position 5,427,236 of record OY970164.1, on the reverse strand, counting down.
GATCCACCTGGTCGCTCGTTCCGACCGCCATTCCAGAGAGCACAATGGGCAGCATTCTCGCCAGCGTCTCCTGCATCAGCGCCTCAGAATGCTGGTCGGTCGGATCGTCGGGCTCATTTGGCGGAGGTGGCGGTTCGGGATTCCAGCCCAGCAGCTTCATCGAGAACTGGAACGGTTCGTCTTGGTCGATAGATCCGAGTCCCAATGTCACCGCGCTCAGCTTCCTGAACTCGGTGACCTGCCTGCAGGGGACGGGATGCTGGGCCGTCGGAAGTGCAGCGACGGAAGCCCAGCAGAACGATCCAGGACTTCAATCGTTCATTGAGCAGATGACCGCGGTCCCGTCCACCTCTCAAGGATTCGCAATGTCGGCAACCGACGGGGGCGTCTTTACCTTCGGTACTGCGCCTTTTTTTGGTTCCATGGGTGGTCAGCATCTCAACGAACCAGTCGTCGGAATCGCGGCCACTCCCCACGGCGGTGGCTATTGGCTGGTGGCATCTGATGGCGGTGTCTTCAGTTTCGGTGACGCGCACTTTTTCGGCTCCATGGGTGGTCAGCACCTCAACGAGCCGATCGTCGCGATGGCTGCTACTCCCGATGGTGCCGGCTACTGGCTGGTGGCGTCCGACGGCGGCATCTTCAGCTTCGGCGATGCCCAGTTCTACGGTTCCATGGGTGTTCAGCACCTCAACTACCCCATTGTCGGGATTGCCACAACGGCCGATGGCGGCGGGTACTGGTTGGTCGCATCCGACGGGGGAGTCTTCACCTTCGGAGATGCACCCTTCTTCGGGTCCACGGGCGGAGAGCTCCTGAACCGGCCGATCAGTGCAGTTGCGACCACGCCGGACGGTGGGGGCTACTGGCTGGTCGCCTCCGACGGCGGCGTTTTCACCTTCGGCGACGCCGGTTATGACGGGTCCGTGCCAGGCCAGGGTATTTCAGGACAACCCCCGGTCGTTGGAATCACCCGAACGCCGAGTGGATCGGGCTACTGGTTGGACGGCAGTAATGGTGCGGTGTACGCCTATGGCGACGCCGCCTATCTCGGATCCGCGGACGGAACCTCACTAGCAGCACCGATCTCTGGGGTTGCTTCACCCTGACCTCGCGAGAGATCCCATTACGCCAGACCTCGGCATATTGCTCCAAGGGCTCTGGGTTCTGCGCAGCGGCGGGCGAGGGCACTCCTCCTAGCTCTAGATTCTCAGCGAAGAACGAGACCACATCGTTGGAAGGATCGAAGCCGGTAGATCGAGCCAGTGAGATCGGACATGGCTAGAGCGGTCGCAGTCTCGTGCTTCCGTGATTCACGTAGCGCAGTATCCAACGTCAATGGTCCCCGAGGGTGGTCGGATTGCCCTTCAGTCTCCGAACGGTGGCACGGTAAAGCCATCTAAGTGTGGAGGATCGAGCCAAACGATTGCACCAACGGCAGGCCTCTACCTCTATGCGTACGACTCAAGTCGTTACGGGAGTTTGGCCCTGCGTCTATAGGCGTTTGACGTGATTCTCTAGTTCTCGACCCGGTCAATTGAAGTGGCTTTCAGATTCTCGATAAACGTATCGACCGCCCCTGCATCGAGGGGGCGGGAGAATAAGAATCCTTGACCCGTATCGACGTTTTCGCGTTGGAGGTGTCGGCGTTGATTGTCGTCCTCTACGCCTTCTGCGATCGTTTCGAGTTTAAGGATCTTACCGAGTTCAACCAGCGTGTGGACCAGCGCGGCCGCTTCCACGGAATCCAAGATGCCCGACACGAAGGAGCGATCGATTTTGAGAATATCGATCGGGAATCTTCGAAGGTAAGAGAGGGATGAGTAACCGGTCCCAAAGTCATCGATGGCGAGTCGCACCCCAAGGCTCTTTAGTCGCCTGAGGCGGCCTATGGCCTGATCCACGTCGTCCATGAGAGCCGTTTCGGTCAGTTCGAGGATCAGGAGATTCGGGTCGAATCCACTCGTCAAGAGGGCGACCTTGACATCATCGACAATCCGGTCTTGCTCGAGTTGCTTGGCCGACACATTTACCGAGACCGTGAAATGGTGACCAAGCGCTTGCCACGCGGCTCCCTGGCGACAGGCTTCTTCGAGAACCCACGCACCCACGGGAACAATGAGACCGGTTCGTTCAAGGGCAGGGATGAACGCATCGGGCCCCACGATGCCTCGATCGGCATGGCGCCAGCGAATGAGCGCCTCGACGCCCGTGAAGGCGCTCGTCCGCAAGTCAATGGTGGGCTGATAGAGGAGGAAGAACTCTTGGGCATGAAGGGCATGGTGCAAGTCCGTCGACAGGTGGCGATTGTCTTCAAGCGCCGTTTGCATCGAGGGTGCGAAGACCGCCACGCAGCCTTTCCCTGCCGCCTTTGCCCGATAGAGTGCCACATCAGCGTTGCGGAGCAACTCGTCTGGGGTGACCTGTTCTCCTGCGGCCACGCCGATGCTCGCCCTCACCACAATAGGGAGCCGATGTCCACTCACCTCAAATGGAGGCCGCAGCACATCGAGAATCCGTTCCGCCACGACCTCTGTCCCTACGCTCAACGCAGCGTCCTCGACGAGCAGAATGAACTCATCCCCACCCTGGCGACCGACGGTGTCACCGTCGCGGAGGGCAGCTTTCAACCGCGAAGCCACCGCAGTGAGGACCTGATCTCCGACGGCGTGGCCCAGCGTGTCGTTGATGTCTTTGAAGTCGTCAAGATCGAGGAACATCACGGCACAGGGAAGATCGGTCCGTCGACAGCGAGCCACCATCTGTTCGATCCGGTCGACGATCAACGCTCGATTTGGCAGCATCGTCAACGGATCGTGGAGGGCGAGAAACTGAAGTTCGGCGGTTCGTAGTTCCAGCTTCTCTCTCGCCCGTGACCGTCCCGTGCCCAACACCAGGGCCAGCGCCCCCAACAACAGGCTGAGTGCGATGCCCGCGAGCAGGGTGGCTCTGGCGTTTGGGTTGCTGAAGAGGCCTCCTGGCTGGACAGACCCGAGCGTCTCGACTGTCCAGCCATTGTGCAAATTGTCGTTGACCCTTTGCGTGCCCGAAGTCGCCGATCCGGCCGTGAAGTTCGCCGTGGAAGTGCCATCGGCATAGCGGAAGGACACGGCGGTGTTTGGGTGACCCGCCAGAGCCGCGGAGAGAAGGACACCCGGCATAATCACAATCCCGGTGAGCCCAACGAATTCGACTCTTCGTTCCTCGAGCGTCGGGGGCACCGTTCCATTGACATAGGTAGCACGGCCCAAGGCCAAACTCTCTGTCTTCCCTATTTTGTAGGGGAGGTACAGCGATTGACCCGAGTCACGGGCCTGGAGGATGTGAGGGGCGATGGGGGTTTCGCAGTAGTCAAAGCCAGCCGGGAGAATGGCCTTTGGGCTCCTCTGCTGCGCCACCGATTCGAGACAGTAATAGGGCCGGATCCCAGGTGGTGTGACTTGGTATGTGCCATTGGATGCGAGAGGGCCAGGCGGGTCACGGGTCTCTTGAACAGCGAACGCACTGAGTTGTGAGGCGGGAACCATTTCAATCTCGGACATGCCCGATAATTCGGGATAGCGCTCGAACGCAGACGTGCTGGCCATCCAATGAAGAAATTGGGCTTCAGTGATAGCGGGGTTGTTCGCAATGAACGCATCGGTGCTAACGACGAGATCCTGTTCGTGGCCGATGGACAACTCAAGAGTCGACGCAATCTCTTGTGAGGTCGCAATCAGTCCCTTTTTCGAATTGATCGCCGCATTGTGCCCGACGGCATTGGCAGCCAGGACGGAGCCAAAAGCTCCCAAGAGTACGAGCAGGCCGGCGACCACGGCCCAGACGTGCTTGCGCAGTATCCGCTTCAACGACACGGAGCCATTTCTTCCCTTAGTCGGTGTTCCATAAGTCGGCGCTCCGAACGCTTAGTTAGGGTTCTCACGTCCGTCTGCTGTCGATAGACGCGACACACCGATCCAACCCTACGCGTGTATCGCAGAAAGGGGCGCTTGTCGTCTCAACGTTGAGAGATTATTGGGATTGCGTTGTCGAGTCCTTCGAAGTTAGGCGACTTTGGGCGGCCGCACAGAACTCCGAGAAGGAACGTCACGGGATGCCGCCGCCTGCAGCTGGGGCTGTAGACGAGCCTTAGGCAGCGGCCCGGTGCACCTTCAGGGTCTCCTCTAAACGGGTGGGATGTTTGCGTTCAGATGGAAGACATTCCCAGGATCGTAGACGGACTTAATCTGCTGGAGCCGGTCGTATTTGGGACCGTAGGCACTTCTGACACGGTCCTCTTCGTACTCGGTCATGAAGTTAACGTAGCTACCTACACCGGAAGCGTGCGCGACCAATGCTGACCAGTAGGCGCGCGACCAAGCCCGCTCGGACTCGTAATCGTCAGGAGTCATAGCAGTCGCTGAAATATTGACGACATAACGGGCATCCCGGGTGCCTCCGAATGCAGTGGTGTTGTGGTCGGCCCGCCGGAAGGCGCCCCCCAAAGGGAAGATCGGCACGAACGACAATGGGGACACCTTTTTCGCCTGGTGCGCAAGGATGGCGTCAATGGCGCCGTCCGAGAGCTCGGCGAGATAGACCGCCTTCTCGTAGTTGTGCATGCCCCACGGAGCCGACGCGTCGAACATCTGCTGCAGTGCGACGTAAGGGATGGGTGTGATCAGCTCGACGATCGGGTCGAGGGCCTGCTTGATTGGTTCGATGAGCCGGGCGTGGTCCTGCTCGTCGCCTAAGCCGACTACGGCCAATGCAAAGGCGGACGTGAAATGCAGCTCCGCTGGCACGAATGGCTCTGGCGGCGCAGTGAGCCCGGCCATGAAGACACCGCAGTCGTCTGGGAGTGTCTCTACGAAGTCACGGGCAAAGCGAAAGAGGTCCCCTCCTTGATCAGGGCTGAACATGAACAGGCCCAGTTGCAACATTGGGCCGACGCGATGAAGACCGAATTCGAATTCGGTGACGACCCCGAAGTTGCCGCCGCCGCCCCGGAGGGCCCAGAACAGATCGGGATTGTCCGACGCCGAGGCGTGCAACACCTTTCCGTCGGCGGTGACTACCTCGGCTCCCACGAGATTGTCTGACGACAGGCCGGCTACACGGGAGAGCCAGCCGAAGCCACCGCCCAGAGTCAGTCCTGCGACCCCGGTGAGGCTGATGAACCCGCCCGGCACTGCCAGGCCGTGAGCTTGAGTTGCCGCATCAAGCTCGCCCCAAGTGGTCCCACCTCCGCACTTGGCGCGACGGGCGCCGGCATCGACGCTGACCGATTTCATTGGGGTGAGGTCAATCATGAGGCCGTCGTCACAAAGAGCGAACCCGGCATAGTTGTGTCCGCCACCGCGGACCGACACCTCGAGCCCCTGTCGTCGCGCGAACGCCAGGGCAGCGGCAACGTCGCTGCTGCTGGCACAACTGGCTACCACCGCTGGCCGGCGGGTGATGGCCCCATTCCAAATATTGACCGCGTCGTCGTAAGCACTTTCGCCGGCTTGACTGATCACGCCCGTGAAGTCCACACGCAAGGTGTCGAGAGTTCCGGCTCCGATGTCGGCCATAGTGGCCCCCTTTCAAGAGGTTCACTAAGGTACGGTGGTATCCTGCTTTGAGACTTGGAATGGCCTGAGGCTGTTCTGAGTGCCGCTCCAGAGCTCCATCCCTACGGGTCGTCGCGGAGCAAGCGACAATTCGGAGCGTACCGACTGAGCTGTCCTGTCCTGGCCGTACAACCTGTGAATTGGGCCGTCGCCGGGATGGGACTGGACTCAGCGCATGCATGCAGGAATATCGGAGCCGTCTGCGCCCCGCGCCTTCGGTGGCGGCGATCCCTGCAGCGACTTCTCAACTATCCGCCGCGTGACAAACCCAGCCAGGCTTACGAGGCCGACGGTAACCATCCTCCAACCCAGTTTCTTGGCGAGCCACCACATGCTGACTTTTTACCCGGCTACGCGTGTGCTTAATCTGCCCACCGCAGATCCGGGCCAAGGCACATGCTCCCGGCACGCCTGCATATACCGGGATGTTCTTCTTCGCCCGCTATTTCGTCCCAACCGACGCTTGACGATGGAGATCGCCAACGGTCACCAACTGCGTTTACTCCATCACCAAAAGTGCGACAGATACCAAGATGGCGGTCGATGCCTTCGTTCCCAGCCTCCTCGGTCATAAGCGCCTCCTGGATCACTTCTCACGTCCCCAATTACACGGCACTCGGGTGCCGAGCTCACCCCTAGCCGTCAGTCCCACGCCGCTCGATCCACTTCGGCGCATGTTCGACGAGAGCACTCGGTGGTACTAGCCCGCCCTGTGGTGGGGTACTGACCACCCTTGACATCGAATCGCACATGGCAAATCCTTACGATATCGGCGCTGTTAGACGGGAGGGATCGCCATGAGCGATGAACGGATAAGTCGATGGATGGGGCCACTTGGGCTGTTGACGGTGGTCGCGATCTTCATCGGATTCGGCCCGCTGAGTGGGAAAAGTCCGGGTGAGAATGCGTCAGGTGCAAGCGTTGCCGCGTACTACAACGCCCACTCGGCCCAGAATTGGGCTTCCGTCTACGTGGTCGGGTTCGGGCTGGGCCTGTTGATCCTGTTCATAAGCCAGCTCCGAACGGTGCTGCGTAATGCGAGTGGAGGACAGACCTTCTGGCCCAATGTTGTGTTTGCCGCGGGAATCCTTCTTGTCGCCGGAATTGTCATCGCTGGCGTCTTTGAAGTTGTCTTGATAACTGCCGCCCACAACCACGAGCTTGCCATTGTCAAGACGATGAACTTCGTTAGCGACAACAACGAGTTGGGCTTCATCTTCGGGATGGCGCTCTTGACATTGGCTACTGGTGCCTCGATTCTTTTGAATCGCTCGGCCAATCCACTTCCGAAGACATTGGGTTGGTGGTCGTTACTCGTCGGCGTCGTCAGTTGCCTCGGACCTATCGCATTCTTCTCTTTCCTTTTCGGCTTGCCGATCTGGTTCATTGCGACCGGTTTCGTCATCGGCACAAAGGCTCGCAGAGCGACCAATGGTCTCAGTTCTGAATCCGTCGCTGCCGGTCCTGATCTCGGCACGATGCCGAACGGCAGCACCTCGTCTCAGGAATCACGCCTGAGCGAACACTGATCCACTTCGCAGCTCCTGCTGTCGCCAGTCCCCAACCGACGGCGCCTACCCGTTGCGTTAGAAATGTGGTGACGATTGCGCCGAGCTTCGGCATGCGACAATCGGTCGACCGTACCTTGAGTGGAAGCGTCAGCCCCGACATCGGTTACCGGACAGACCAATAACGGCAAGCAGAAGCGACGATAGCGGCGGTCATACTGGCCGCGCTCACGGATGCGGGCGGAATCTGTCGATCACGGCGCTCGTTTCGTCCCGAAGTTTGGCGAGCACCTCAATAACCGGGATTCCCTGGATCTCCCACGGTTCGGCCAGTGCGACGGCCAGGGATGCCTCAGTGTCGTCATCACTGCCCGCCCAGCTCGCCGTGATGAGGTCGCCATCCTTAAGGGTTCGAGGCCGGTGCCTCGCGCGCCCTTCACCGAGAGCGTGATGCCTAGTTCGTCCGCGGGGAACCCTGCGGGCAGTGCGGTTCGCATCCCTGCGGGCACGCCCACCTACCCTGGTCGGTGGGATCGTCAAAGAGGGGCACCCACGCCCCCGGCCTCCTTCGCTCCCTCCGGGGAAACGAGCCACAGCACTCCAATATCATGCAACGGACCAGGTCAAAAAGGGGCCTGCGTGGCGCTGAAATGGAGGAGCACCCGTCACTCCGAGTTGGAAGTCCTGATTGGGAGGAATGGCCGTGACCATAGAAATAGACCCGCCGACTATCGTCAGCGATCCCCCTGCTTCCAAAGGTCCGCCATTCAACGTGTCGGTGAGTGGATCCGACGAGGGCGTCGTCTTGGTCGTGGAGGGCGAGCTGGACATGTCCACTGCGCCTATCCTGCGAGAGGCTCTGATCGACGTGACCGGGGGCCTAGAGGGCGACCTGATGCTCGACATCGGGCTACTGACCTTCATCGACTCCAGCGGTCTGGCCCTCTTCGTGGCTGAGCACAAGAAACTCGAATCGCTCGGGCACAAGTTGGTGATCTTCGCCGCCACGCCATGGGCGATCCGTCTGTTCGAGATAGCGGGGCTACATAAAGTCCTGACGGTGCGGCCCGGCTAGGCCATGTTTGCCGACCATTTGGCCGGGGTAGAAATGTGAGCGATCTGGGCCACGGTAAACCCAGGGGGCGGGGGCCGGAGGGCGATTCAACCCTCCGGCCCTTTGCGCGTGCGCTCACGGGCAACCGCTAGCTCGAACCGAGTTTCGCCGCCATCTCGTCGGGTAAAACTCGGACAAGCTAAGGGTAGACATTCCGATGAGCCTGTTGCGAAAGAAGCGGCGCCCGGCATCCCTTGAGCTACCGCCAACGGATCGCGGATGGATGATGGAGCCCTCACCGACGCCTCCATCAACGAGGGGACGTCTAGCGCGCTTACTGAAGCTCTCCGGTTCTATCCGGTTGCCGGCGAGGTCTGCACCATCGGCTGGAAAGGGTTGCATGGGCGTGCGTTGAGAGCCTGACCACCATCCTCCCCCGAAGTCATCGAAGCTCACCCGTGGGTCTTTGGGTTGCCCTCAGACTCGAACTTCATCAGGGGCTGGTTGTTTTGAAGCGAAGCCTTCGTCATCGCCACAACTCCGGACCAACCCGCTTCCAAATGGATCGCGACTCTGCAGCAGGCCGGTGTCGAAATCAGGTAGTCGCGACTGGGCCGGAGGATGGGTAATCCACCTTCGGCCTTCCCGCTCCGGCCACCAGTGCGCCACAAGGGCTACGCCCCCACATGGACATCACCTCCGCATGTCCTGAATGTGGGAGCGAAGAGAACGACTGGGCGACCGCTGATCCCCGACTTCGGGCCTGGATTCGATGCAGCTACGGATAGAGCCGATGTTGCGCAGGACCGGCCTCCGCCCCGACGCATCAGAGGTTGAGTGAGAACCAGACTACCTTGCCGCACTGGCGTGGATCGACGCCCCAATCCATTGCGAGCGCACTAAGAATTGCCAGGCCACGGCCGCGCTCACTCAATGGTTCGATGGCGAGGGGGGCAAGATCCAGCGTCGGGTCGTCATCATGCACGCGCACCACGAGTTGAGACCCGACGACCTCGAGGGCGAGCGTCGGATTCCCCGACCCGTGTTGCATCGCATTGGAGAGCAGTTCGTCGGTGAGCAACGTAGCTACTTCTACCGACTCTTCCCGGTGGCCACGCAGGCGAGTGCGGACGAAGTCTCGGCCATTGGCCAGATTCGTGATTGGTATTTCGTGGGCCATGGGTGCCTTCGGACGGTGCAAGCCGGTCACTGATGGCGTTACCCCATGATGCGACGGTGAAACATCTGGCCGAGCCAGCTGGTCGTGTCACGATGTCGCACACCACCACATGCGCGCGCCGAGTCCGCCTTACGCTCCGAGGCAACCATCGTCGCCGCAGCGCATGAATTGGCGATACAAAACTCACTCCTGCGGGCCACCCAGATCTGAAACCACGCTGGTGGCCACGACTCGCCCAGCGGGTCCGCGAGCCCTGAGCCGATCCATGACTAACCATAGATCCTGTGGACTGGCCCAGAGCCAAAGAGAAGGGGCGAACCGTTGGTCGTCCTGTCGCCGCATGAGTCGTTTGGTGTCGAGCATCTTCACACGGGATTTCGGCCTAAGGTCAGACCGGTGGCAGCTCGTCCTCGCCTCATCGTCTGCTCGGGGTGCTTCGAACGAGGTCGGCCAAGAGAAGAAGAGCTGAGCGCGTGGGAGTTCAGTGTCGACGGCTGGCTCTGCCCGTCGTGCGTTGTCCAGCGCTCAGATGAACCAGGGAGCGAGCTGAGTGATTCTTAGATCCCCGTAGGACATAACGATATGGTGGCTTCATGCCATCGAAAATCGCCGACCTAATCACTGAGCTCCGCGTACTACTCGCTCGTCGAGCGGGCACAGACGATCCCGCCATCGGCACTTTGGCCGCTCGCGCTCGAGCTGGCTGTGTTGGTCGAGGAACAGGGGAATGAGATCGGCGAGCTCAAAGCCCGGTTTGACCTCCGCTCGCGCTAGCCGTGGATGAGGACGCCGTCGCGAAGCGGCCCCCCGACGTTGAGCCAGGGAGCCGCCTGCCGGTCCGCCACCGCACTACACGCTGACACTGAGAGACGCCGTGCGGACAGAGCAAAAGGTCCCAAAATCGAGAGTGACTCTTGTTCGACGTGGAGGACGAGCCGTCGTTAGTTGCCGCTGGGGAATCCGTTCTCGATGTAGGGAACAAACCGACTCGGATTGAACTCCATGAATCGCTCATTGAGGGCCACGGCAAGAATGCTTTATTCGCTGCCGTCGAGTTCGACCGAACCGGCGAGAAACTCCTCGAACTGAAGCAGTGTGCCTATGCCCCCTAGCCCGAAACAGCGCCGTCACAACTCTTCGAGGGACCCGATCAAGCGCAGCGGCGCTCCAGTCTCCTGCCATACTTGGATTGTCTACGGGCAGAGGGACGACAAGCACCTCTTCTGGGTTACCTTGTCGCGTCGAGTTCAAGCGGGCGGTGACTTGGCGTAGACGAACGGGGGATGCGAAAACCCTACTTAAGGCTGAGGGACAGATAGACATCCTCGGCTTACCCTGAGACCGTGTCCGAGTCGAGGGGACGACTGACTTGTCTTGTTTGTGGTCGGACTCGTCCAGCAATCTTTGAAGTGTGGGACGGCGTGCCCGATCCCGATGGGGATCTCCAAGGTGGCTGGCTGTCCAGCAATGACCACGCATGGACGTCTCCCTTCTGTCTTAAGGCCAAGACGTGATCGATCAGGGCGAATAACTAAGCCCAGAAGGAGTACAGGACCAGGGCAGCTGGCTCGGGCATGCGGTCCATCGAGTGACGGTATCCCTCGGTAGGGCCATCAGCTTCCGTAGCCTCTTGAAGTGCCCGAAAGTGTGCCGGATCCAATTGCGGCGGTGGCAGCCTCGGAACACAGGTCGAAATGAGAGTCTGGGTCTATTACAATCCGACGTCGAGCGAAGTCATCATTTATGAGAACGAACCGCCGGCGCATTTCGGTCGCCGGCAATATGACATCGGCCCCATCGAGCTAGACCAAGAGTTGATTGGGAAATATGGGGTGGCGAAGGTGGCATGGCACGAAGCTCATAACCAATTCGTGGAGGCTGTGAAGGCAGCTCAGTCCAGCCAGCTGATCGATTGGTGAATGCCGGCTGAAGCGGCACTGGCGGGCGTGAGCTAATCGACCGAGGCCGTATCGATCGATACCAGATCGACGCTCAGATCCCTCAGCGCCTCGAGCAGTTTGAACAGCCGATCTTGATCGGGGACCGTCGCTACGAGGTAGCTCTTTCCACCTTGCACGAACGAGTTCGAACCCAGCGAGCGCGCTGACCAGAGCAGGGCTCAGCCTGCCCTTCGTCACAACCTCATAGGTCTGGGTCACACCACTACCCCCGCTCGCAGCCAATTGTGACCAATGGGGCGTCTACGGCTTCACCCTGTGGGGGTGATTTTCATAGGGAGTGGCCCTGTGACCGTCTCACAACGGCCTTCTATCCCCTGAAGATCAGCCTTAGTCTTCGGGTTACGCCGCGCCGCGGTTTGCAGTGCCTTCGCCACACATCTCACATCCAGCGAGGTCGAAATGAGAGGCGCTATTGCACGAGATGCCCGAGGTGTCTGACTTCTTCCAAACGACACACGGCAATGACACCGCAACGAAGGAGGGATTCACCCCATGCGTTACGGGCTCCTCTGACAGCGCCAGTCCAGCGCCAAGCCCGGCACCGAGCGTGAGCGTACCGAGAAGCAGGTAGGGCACGACACGACGTCCGAGGGGCACGGCATGAGGCTAGGAGATCGGAGGGAACACCTTGGCCGTGACGGCATAGGCGGGCTGGCCGGTTTGCCGCGCCAGTAATATTCTTCCAACGGGCACGGCGCAAAATGAAGTGAGTTGACCTACTAGTTTTGCGATTTCGCAAAAATCCAGCTGGGCCTGTGCCGCCAAGCTCACCGCTTAGCCTGCTGTGGTTTACGACCAGCAGGCCGGAGGTTCGAGTCCCTCAGCGCCCACCGTGTGATGTCACGGCAATTCTGGGACAGACAAATTCAGAGGCTATCGGCGCCCGTCGTTGGTAGTTCATCGATGGGTTCAGTGGCTCATCGGATTTGGGCTGGGAGCCGGCTCGCGCACTTTCGATCGCGCCCGTCGCCCGCACGCCGGAGTCGGACATTCTGGTCGATGAGTCAACAAGTGTCGTCCTGGGGTGGCATGGCACGAACTCCCGAACGCTGTTCAGCAGGGCTGGCCCATCCGCAGGACGCGACTGGTCGTCGGGTACGGTCGTCGTGTGAGCCGCACGCCCGATCCTTGGGCCGACGTCCTGGCTGACCCTCGAGAAAGAGCCCGTGCGAAGGCCAGCCGACACCCCGAGGTGGAGGCAGTGGTGGGGCTGGTGGTGGTCCACCGGGCCTCGGGATTCACCGGCCGGGTAGTGGGGCTCCGCGGCAATGTAGTGACGCTGCAATCAAAGTCCAGCCAGGTGCGGATGTTCTCCTTGCTGCCTGGGGCATTCGCCGCTGGTGGGCGGGTGGCAACCCTGGTCCGGCCCCGAGTCGGATCCACCGCCATCTTCACGCACCGCATCCGGTTCGGTGGCTGTCGCCGGCCATCGGGCCCGGGTTGCTCGGACCAGCCGAATCCTTGTCGAGGGGATCCACGACGCCTTGTTGGTCGAGAGGGTTTGGGGTGACGACCTCCGGGTTGAGGGGGTTGTGGTCGAGCGTCTGGACGGGATCGACCATCTGGCCGCCGAGATAGCGGCCTTCGGGCCCGCACCAGATCGTCGCCTGGGTGTCCTGGTCGACCACCTGGTTCCCGGCACCAAGGAGAGCCGGCTGGCCGAGGAAGTGGCGCATCCCCATGTGCTGGTGACCGGCACCCCCTTTGTTGACGTGTGGCAGGCGGTCAGGCCGGCGGTGGTGGGGCTGACCCACTGGCCGACCGTTCCGAAGCACCAGGACTGGAAGACCGGCATTTGCCGAGCGCTGGGCGAGCCCGATCCAGCCACCTGCTGGCGGCGGATTTTCGGATCGGTGCACAGCTACGCCGACTTGGAGCCAGCGCTGGTCGGCGCGGTTGAGCGGCTCATTGACTTCGTCACCGAGCCGCTGTCCGCCGACCCTTGTTGATCCCGTAGCAACTTGAGGTTGAGAGTCTCTTCTTTGACCTCCCCTCTGAAATCCGAAGATCGACGGGTGACCGCACCGGTCCCAGCTCAGTTTCCGGACATCCCGGCGTGATTCACCGCGGATAGTTCAGCAAGCGGTCTCCGCAGGGCGAGAGGGATCACGTCCAACGGTCGAGCGGTCAAGCGGTCAAGCGGTCAAGCGAAGAGTGGGCGGGGAGGAGGGAGTTCCAGTCGGAAGTGGATACTGTCTGTGAAATACTGCGGGGGCCTGATGTACGCTCCACACTGATGGCGCCGCCGCTGCCTGTGAGTGTTGAGCAGCGGGCTGAGTTGACGAAGGTGGCGGGGTCGCGGGTGTTGCCGCATCGCGTCGTTGTGCAGGCGGGGGCTTTGCTGATGGCTGCTGACGGCGTCGCGAACGCGCAGATCGCCCGGTCGTGCGCGGTAGACCCGGACACGGTGCGCCGCTGGCGAGCTCGGTTCGTGCGGAGCGGTCTGGATGGAGTTGGAGTGATCGCCAAGGGCCGTGGCCGTCGGTCGTTGTTGTCGGCGGGCATGGTGGCTGAGGTGGTACGCCTCACCCGGCACGAGCGCCCACCGAATGGGTCGACGCGCTGGAGCACTCGCACTCTGGCAACCAGGGTCGGGATCGGCAAGGACGCGGTAGCCCGGATCTGGGCTGATCACGGCCTGAAGCCGTGGAAAGTTGCCTCCACCATCCTTTCGAGTGATGAAGACTGCGACACCGAAGAGAAACGGTCCGACTCGAAAGCTGGATCCGAAGACAGCATTAGGAGGTCGCCAAGCGGACGAGAGGCGGTGCTGCTCCAGCGAGCGCTCTTGCGCGGCGACGTTCACGAGATTCGCCGACTGGTCGATCCCGAGCTCGCCGAATTTCGTAGGGCCTCGCCGCGTAGGGCGCGGCTGTTGGCGGGGCGGTCGTGGGCGCACATCCTTGATTCCGACTTCGCCATTGCACACGACGATGCTCGCGCTGGCCTCCGCATGGGGTTCGAGCAACCGCTCTTCAGGGCCTTATGCGCGTTGTCCTCCGGGATGGGGGGTCTAGAGCGCAACGGGTCCGACATCGTTTCCGTCGATAGCGCGGCCACGGCGATCCTGAGCCTGCGCGACGAAGATGTACTGAGAGACAGCTGGTCGGCCGCGCTGACGGCGGAAGCAGCCATGTCCGTCGGGCGGCTTCATCTCGCTGAGACTGTCGCCCGTCGGGTGTGGCTCGCCTCGGTGAGCACTGACCCGCCCGAAGCTGTTTTCGCCGGGCAGACCCTCGCCCGGGCATTGCTGTTTCAAGGGCGACTCGACGAAGCCAGTGCCTTGGCACCGCAGGTTGAACAGACCGCGCAGCGCCATCGGCTGCTTGCGCTGCGGCTGGTTGTCCGCAGTTCGCTCGCCTACGTTGACGCCCTGTGCGGCCGTCACGACGAGTTGACCCGGCATACCGCGAGCATCGACGAACTGGCGTCGCAGTGCCCGGAAGGTTATTTCGTGGCCGGTTCCATGGTGCTGACGGCCTACGCACTGGCGGCGGCCCAGCGGGCAGAGAAAGCGGCTGATGTCCTGCTGCGCGGTGCCGGTGGTCCGCAGCTTCCGAACATCCAGCTTGTCGATCGCGCCTACGGGTACGAGCTACTCGTCACGGCAGCACTGAGCCTCGGTGACATCCCGGCTGCCCGAAGGTGGGCCGAATTCGCCGAAGCGCTGACAGGGCTGCCCCGAGACGGAATGGCCGGCGCCGCGATCCGGCGCATCAAGGCGCGTCTGGCGGTTGCCGACGGCGAGCTTGTCGCCGGATCTGCCCTGGCCGAGAAGGCCGCGATGATCGCGCTGGGCAACGCAGGCCATCTCGATGCGACTCGCGCGCGGCTGCTGGCCGGTTCAGCCCTGTTGGGCGATGCCGACGGCAATTGGTCGGCAAGACTCGCCCTTTCCACCGCGCATGATCAGGCCATGCTGCTCGGAGCGACGTCGCTGGCGCTGCTCGCCCGCCGAGACCTGCGCAGCATCGGGCTACGACTCGTTGGCGAACCACAAGCACCCATGACCCCGCGCGAGCGCGAAGTGGCCGAACTGCTCCTCGCAGGCGGTTCCAATTCCCAGATCGCCGCAGTGCTCGGAGTGTCGCCACGCACCGTGCAGAGTCACGTCAGCGGCGTGCTCAAAGCCCTTGATCTGCCGTCACGAGCGGCGGTGCCGCGTGTCCTTCGAGCGGACCCAGACCTGGTCTCGGCGACACAACGGTTGACACCGCGGCAGTGCCAGGTGGCCGACCTCATCAGCCGCGGCTACACCAATGACGGGGCAGCCCGCACCTTGGACGTGTCGATAAAGACGATCGAGAAGCACCTCGGCGACATCTACCGCCGCCTCGGAATCAGCTCCCGCTCCGCCCTTGCCGCCCAGTGGTCGGCGTAGCTACAGACCAAATCCGCCATTCCCCTACTACCGCCGCTGCAGCGCCCATGGAACCATAATGCCCGTGGAGAGCGTCAAATCGACCAGACCGACCACGACACCGTTATTGCGATCGTGGAGCTGTCATGGCGTTCGCCACGCACTGATGCTCTTCGACGGCCCGAGGACACGATGACCTGATGTCATCGAGCACTGTGAGGCGTTGCGTTCTCCCACATCGTCTCTGAGCCCGCTGGAACGGTGCTCGCTCTCCCGAGCGAGCTGGTGCCCATTGTTCCAGGGAACGACCGAGCTCTCTAGAAGAAAGGCAAGAAATGAAAACTTTCACGATACGGTCTGTGATTGCGCTCACCAGCGTGACGTCTGCAATGGTCCTGTTCGTCTCGATCCCCAATGCATCGGCGGCCACGAGCGTACTCGCGGCGAAGAGTGGGCACGCGCCGAAAGCAGGCTGTTCGCAAATCACCAAGGCACAGGTCCAGCCGCTCATCGTCAAACCGATCACGAAGGTCACGGTCAAACCGGTGACGGCCGAGCAGTACACCGGAAGTACGAAGCGAATAGGCCAAGAGTGTGTCTTTGCCGCCGGATCAGGAGATTCAGAAGCCCTGACCGTTACTGTCATTAGCGGCCCAATTGCCGCCCGGGCCTACGCCGCGGACGTCCAGGGCCTCAGTGGGGCAGTTGCGGTGCACGGGGTAGGGAGCAAGGCGGTGCGCGCCCCCGTTGACAACAAGGGAGCTGCTGGCACGACCACGCTTTCGGCACTGAAGGGAACGACATATTGCTCGGTCTCGCCAGGCGACGGTGATGTCCCGGGTGAAGGACAGCTCGAAGAGGCTGCTGGCGCCACGGCCGACATCGGAAACAAGGCATACGCCGAGATCGCGGCTGCCGTCGGCACGGTCTGCAACCGCGTCTTTAGAAGCGGAAACACGACCCCTGACCTCACGGCCCTCACCCAAGCGGGCGCTGCAGCGGCGGCTGCCCCAACGACGACCACGACATTCCCCGATGGCCTCGAACCATGACCCGCTAAGTTGATGCCTTCGCCGAGAGTGCGTCGATAGCCGAACACGGGCTGAAGGGCGCCTCTGTCACCCAAGCGCGTCCTCGACGAGGACTGAAGCGCGCGGAGTCAACTCGGTCCAGGTCAGTTGCGGTGCGTGCGTGTCGACCAAATCTACGATGACGCAACCCGGCTGGCCATGGAGCGAGTACGAGGTTGCCCCTGCATAGGCAGTCAGCGGCCGCTCGCGAAGGACTTCGTGCGCGTGAATGTGACCGAGGGCCACGTAGTCGGCATCGAGTGAGTCGATGTCATCGGGAAGGATCAGCGACGAGCGCCTTGTGTCTGCGCCCGCACCTACAGCCAGACCATGCCCTGCGATCACGTGCCAGCGGCCGGCGGCGCGGGGCGGAGACCCGCTCAACGGGCGAAAAGAAGGAATGTGCTCAACCATCGCTCTGCCCCACACCTCGATGTCGGTCCCTGGGACCTCGACGGTCATGCCCATCGGGTTGTCGATGAATATCACCTGACGGCAACGCGACCCGGCCGCGAAACGGTGGTGGACGGAGCGTTCGTCGAGGCAGTCGTGGTTTCCAACAAGAAGGACGATCGGTCGATTGGCTCGATCCAGTTGTTGCGCGGCCCAGTCGAGAATCGGATTGTGGACGCGGTCGTGATCGAACAGATCGCCGGTGATCAGCAAGAGGTCGACGTCAAGTTCGATGCTCAGGTCGATCGACGCAGCGAAGGCCCGTTGACGCAATCCGTCGTCCACCTTGTCGAGATGGCAGTCCGAGGTGTGCAGGATCTTGGCGGGTCGTCGCGACTCCATCCCTGAGGATGTTAGTGCTGCGAGATCGCGCTGAAGGCGCCGGCGGTACTGGCCCTGGCCCCGTTGTGTGCGATGTCGAGAAACCGTGCGCGTACGCGAAGGGGGTGACTCTCTCAGGCCTCTCGGTGGAGCGGCGATTTCGGGAACGCGGTTCGTGGTGTGTCCCTCAAGGTCCAACTCCCCGTTCAGGTGCTCTTCGCTGACTGGAGAAGAACGGTCGTACTCAGCTGCTGAGGGTCGTCACCGTGGCGCCAGGGATCAGCAGGACGTCGCGCGGTGCGCGAGACCGCACGATGGGCCATAATTGCAACTGTGGTTGAGGAAACCGACAAATCACCAGGTCCTCCGGAGGGAACTGAGCGACGCCAAACCGTGCGCCGGCGTGAAGGCGACCGCCGCCAGCAGGATATGCCCCCGCCTGGCGGCATAGAACGGCGCAAAGGCCAGAGGCGGGAAGGTGACCGCCGCAAAGGCGAGCAAGACGGGTAACCGATGCGGCTCCGCTGTCCCCAGGCTGGAGCGCGTGTGAAGTCCTCATCCGGAGGGCCGCCGCCTTAGTCTTCTTCGCTCAACTCTCGTGGGATCCGTCTATTTGCTCACGTTGAATGTAAGCCCGTTTACTGCGAACGTCTCGGTGCCGCTCGTATAGCTCACCTCGGTGCCGTACTCGAGTTGAGTGGGGATGTCTGATGCACTGGCGTAGCCGTGCGCGACTTCCCACTGAAACGCTGCCAGCAGGTCCACCGAACCACTCGACACCTGCGTGTCACGGAAGAACATGTACTCACAGTCGCTCTCGTTCTTCGGAGTACAGGGGATCGGAGTGCCGTTGGCGTTCTGCGGTCCGTTGGCGAGGAAGTGATACGGCACGCCGTCAAGGGTCAGTGCCGCTCCTTGCTCGGTCCCGCAGAAGGTGGTGCTGTTCGCGGCGTTGGCACAGTTTGCCCAGAACGCGTTGCTACCAGCCCACTGGTTCCAAATCATCGTTTCGTTCGACCAGTTGTTGGTCCACAGGTCGTAGGCGGCATCCCAGCCACCTGCGGTGGAGTTCAGCTCGGAGAACGTGGACGTGATCGACTTGAGTCCCGAGATCGGCGTCGTGGACAGGTTGTCTCTGCCACCCACGTCGTACTCGGTATCGGGGTACGTCTCCACCTGACCGCCGACGTTGGGCTGGTTTGAGGCGGCGTACCACGACGACTGGTTGCAAACGTTGATTGTCTGAGGGCCGTGCGAGCCTGACCATGCGTCGTTGTTCACCCACCAGTTCTCGACGTCACCAGGGTCGGTGTTATAGGTTGCCTCAGGTTGGCTGGACGAGTACGCCAGGTTCGCGCACGCTCCACCCGTATGTGACGCGTTTGACGTGGTGGTGGTCGTGGTGGTTGGAGGCGCCGTTGTTGTCGTGGGTTGAGGCTTCTGGGTCGTCGTGGTGGTCGTTGAGAGCGGCGTGGCCCTTGCGCAATTCACCGTCTCCGATTTGGGCTTGACGTTCGTGGAGGTCAAGGCATTCGGACAGGTGATCGACTCTGAGTTCCCACCTCGGAGCGCGAGTTTGTTCGTGACACCGGACGCGCCGATGCCAAGTAACAGGACGCTCGTGATGGCGAAGGTGGCAACGACAGTGACGATGGTTCTTTTCATGAGTCCTCCCGACTAGGCGACGCGTGGAGGTCGTATACCCCGCTCGTGCCCCATCGACCCGTCTCCACGGGCGACGAAGCACCACGTCTCGTGATCGTGATCGTGACCGTGTACCCCCCACGTTGGGGTGCGGCCCACTTCGGAATGTACGCCCCAAAGGTCGCGATTTCGGTTGCAGTTGGGTTGCGTGTCATCTTTGTGCGTGACT
Organism: uncultured Acidimicrobiaceae bacterium; assembly: GCA_963706555.1. Taxonomy (GTDB): domain Bacteria; phylum Actinomycetota; class Acidimicrobiia; order Acidimicrobiales; family RAAP-2; genus Bog-473. Next base: position 5,407,862 of record OY970164.1, on the reverse strand, counting down.
TCAAGAGTTCGTGCAGGAATCCGTCCGTCGCCTTGTTCGTGCGGTATTCGTCGACCATCAGGGAAGTGGGCAGAGGTCGGCGCGCGCTGTGCCGACGGTGCACAAATGCGGGTTCGATCTCGCAGGAAACCTCTCGCGATGTTGGCCTCAGTGAAGACGGCATGCTCGGTGTATCCCAGGTGAGCACGGCCTTCACCCCGCCCAGGATCAGATCCCGGAGGACCCGTTGCGGTCAGATTGGCCGGGCGGCACCAAGGCCTCCTCCGCACCCTCGCGCTCCACGACGACGTGGCGCTGAGCCCAACACTTCGAACCCCCGGTTGCTGCCGCTGCAACACGTACGGATCGCCCTTTGACGAGCACAACGTTGACGCTGCCCTCGGCCAGATCCATGGGAGCTACCTTGCTGGAAGGTGTCCCAGGGGTTGCTGAACATCGTGCACAGAGACTGTGGGACATAGTGGGGATCCACAGGTACATAGGGGCACCTGTTCTGCCGACGATGCGCTTGAGACAGGCCACGACTCCGTCGGCGTCGATGTTGCGGGCGACTTCGATGGCGGGGCACTCCCTCGTGAACTCGTCAACGACGTATACGGGACCTTGAGGCCTTCAGGACGCCAAAGTCGGTGGATGGGCTTGTTGTTGACCCGCCAGCCCTCTTGGCTGGCGATGACGGCCGCTCGTCGCCAGCCCCAACGCGGACGTGACATGCGAAGGCGCGTAGCCATGCCCGCAGCGCCATCTCGTCATCGCTCGGGACCGCGGGTGCGTTGCGCTGGGTGGCCCGATGCTGGCCGACGACGCGAAAAGCGTGACGTTGCGAGACCCCGAACCGATCGATGAGCATGTCCACGGCTCGCCGACGACGGTTCGGGGTTAGAAGTTTCCCTCAGCCAACCCCTTGAGCATCGACTTGTTCGGCCTCGGCCATGAGCTTCTTGAGCCGGGCGTTCTCCTTCTCGAGTTCCTTCAGGCGTTTGGCGTCGTCGGCCTTCATGCCGCCGTACTGGTTTCGCCAGCGGTGCCAGGTTTGATCGGCGATCTCGAGATGCCAGGAGACCTCCTCGATCGTCTTGCCCTCAGCCAGGAGCTTCTCGCCTTCAGCGAGCTTGCGGATCACGCGCTCGGGCGTGTGGCGGCGTAGCTTCATCTTGCGCCGTCCTCCTTTCCCCATCTTGGGGATCGGACTCACACATGGGTTGGACTACTTCAAGGGACCCGGTCAACATCACGGTGTCGCCAGACTCAGTAGGACGTCGCGGGGGCATGATCCTTGAAAATCAACCATACTTGCAACTGTGGTTGAGGAAACCGACAAATCACAGGGCCCTCCCGAGGGAACTGAGCTGAGCGACGGCAAACCGTGCGCCGACGTGAAGGCGACCGCCGCCAGCGCGATTACCTCCATCTGGCGGCATAGATCGGCGCAAAGGGCAAAGGCGAGAGGGCGACCGCCGTAAAGGCGAGTAAGACGGGCAACCGAAGTTGTCTCGCCGCCGTCAGTACGGGCACAGAATGGCGAATGACGTGAGCAACACGAACTTTGATTTCGAACTCAGATCCCAGCAAGGCTGAGTGCACCATCGACGACGAGATACACCCCAACCAGAAATGAGACAGCGGCGAAAAGGGCGGGGCCCGCCTGCACGAGGCGGTTTCTCAAAGTCTCCAGCCTGGCTTGCGCCTCACCTGGCTGCCGGGAGTAGTACACGAAGAGTCCTCCCACGGTGGCCGTGGAGATCGCGGTGAATCCCAAGAATGCGATGACGACCGCGGGGAGTGCGGTGTGGTCTTGGACGATCACGATTGCGGCTGCTGCGGTGAGTGTCCACGGCTGTTTGAGGACACCGAGCATGAGCGCACTGGCGGGGTTCAGCCGCTCGACACGGGCTGTGAGGCCTCGCGAGGCTCCGTCAGACTCGCGTGGTACGTGTCGACTGCCCCACTTGCGCACGCCGAAATAGGTCAGGCCGACACCAAAGAGAATCTCGAACAGATTGACGGCTGTGTGGCCTCCACCAGAACGCACACCGTGGTTTCCGCCGAAGTAGTAGCTCACTCCGAACACCAGCACCAAAGAGATGGTCCAACCCACGAGGAATGCCGCGGCGTTTTGTCGGGCGCGGGTCGTTGCCAGCAGCAGGATGAACACGATCAACGTGCTCGGCGACAGACTGGCGAGCAGGCCAAGCGCCAGGATCGCGACAACGAGACTCACGTCTGCACGTTACGCATGAGTTACCAGTACCTGCTCGCCGCCGCGCAGTGTTCCATCCGGCAGCGGCAACGGAGGGACCTGTGCCCGGGAGTCGCCCGCGGGGAGGAAGATTGGGTCCTTACTGGGAGGACCGACCCCGTTCCCCGTTGCCCCGCCCGGACGATATGAACCGTGCACTGGCGTCGACGACCTCAGCCAGTCTCGGGCGGAGGCGATCCCTTATCTGCGCAAGGATCGTCCGGGGCCTCTGTGGCTCCACGGCGACAAGGGGCCGTTCGGCCGCTTCGGAGAGCGACCTCACCATCAGGTCGATGAGTTTCGTGGAATCGGTAAGGGCGACCGGCGTGGAAGCCATGCAGACTTCGCCGTTCCAGTGGCTGAAAACGATGGTGGCCGATTCTGGGTGCCAGGTAGCTCGCAGGTACAGGTCGCCGCCCCGGACGTCGGTCAGGAACACACGGTTGGGAGGCGCTGCGGCCACGCACCGAAGTATGCACCCACGGGGGCAATGGTGCCAGGGGCGATTCTGAGGGGATGCTTTTGGCGGCCCTCTGGTTCGGTGCACATCCGATCTGCTCTCAGGGTGGCAAGCACGCCGTGGTTCGAGAGGACGCAAGCCCACGGCGTCGTGGGAGGTCACGCCGTCTTGGGCGCGACTCGCGCAAGGTGCCAGAAAAGACGTCGATCTTCACCGTGCGAGTCCGAAGGACCTCCGGGTCTCGGCCGCAAGACGATCACCTGATGGGGTCAGCTCTCCACGTCATCCGGCGACGCCTACGCCAAGTCGCACACGCCTTGCCAACAGTCGGGGAGGACGAGGTCAGCGTTTCTTCCCTTCAAGAAACAAGCCGATCGATTTGTGGATCCTCCGTTGCCTGGTTTCGGTGGTCTTTGCGCTGTTGATGTTGTCGATATGGAAGCGCTGCAGACTGTTGGAAAGCGTGTCGAAGAATGCTCGCGCCGATTCATTGACGGCGAAAGCCGCCGCGAGATCATCGGGGATCTCAACCGGTCGTGGGCCCTCGGCGAGGCAGAGCGTGACCCGGACGGCGTCGTTTCCTTTGAGTCCCGTTTCCTTGCGAACGGCAGCGCTCACGCTGACCATGTGTTCGCCGCCCATTGCGCCGACTGTGGTTCGATACGTGTAGCCATTGACCTCGGCGATGACCGCTGGTCGTTTTCCCGCCCCTAGTTCCGTGATGAGTGCGGGCGGCACGACGATCCCCGTGTTGTTGCCCGTCTGGTGAAGCGTCGTCTCGAAGGAGACGGATTTCGCCTCGGATGGCACGGGCGACCCCCTTGTCGTAGGTACTGGACCGTACAGTACTCGTTCAGTACTGGACCGTCCAGTACTAGTATGCGATCCTGTCGAGGTGAAGGATCAGAGCCCCCCTCGTCTGGCCACCCCTACTTCCCCTCTTGCTGCAGCAACGGGGCCCACCAAATCGGATCTCAAGCGACAGGCCATCACGGAGGCTGCAACCAGGCTCTTCCTCGACCAGGGCTTCCGGAGCACGAGCATGGACGAGATCGCCGCTGCCGCAGGAGTTTCCAAACAGACGATCTACAAGCACTTCACGGACAAACGGCTGCTTCTCTATAGCATCGTCCTCGGCATCACTGATCGTGCCGGGCCGATCGCCAGCGCCGTGCAATCGATGTTCGAGGAGATGGTCGACCTTGATGCTGGATTGACCGCCCTGGCCCGCCGGTACGCAGCGGCTGTGCTGCACCCCGAGGTTCTTCAGCTCCGCCGGCTGGTCGTTTGTGAAGCCGTCCGGTTTCCCGATCTCGCACGCACGTACTACGAACAGGCACCCAAACTCGGGCTCGAAGCCGTGATGGCGGGCTTGGACCAGCTCATCGCGCGGGGGTTCCTCCGTGTCGAGGATGTCACTGCCGCGGCAAGTCATTTTGCCTACCTCATCCTCGGACCACTGATCGACAAGGCGATGTTTCACCCGGAGGAGACGATCGGTGAGGAGGAGATCAGTTATTGGGTGTCCGCCGGGGCCGCGACCTTCATCAAGGCGTATGGCGTCGCCGCTTCAGACCGCTGATCCAGCGCCGTTGTACGCGCCTCTTGGGGGACAGAGAGACGCCCCACATTCTTGAAATCCTGGTTGGGTCGCACGGAAGGGGGTAGGTACTCTGCGCCCAGATCGGGCACTCCAGAAGGGGAACTGTGCTCATCGTCCTGCTGCTGCTCTTGGTCTTGATCTTCGCTGGTGCCGGCTTCGCGCTCCATATCCTGTGGATTTTCGCCGTCATCTTTGCGTTGTTCTGGATCATCGGCGTGGCGCTGGGACGTGGGGAGAACGCTGGCAGCCACCGATTCTTTCGTTGGTAGACGGACGCGCATGCGGGAATTCGCAGGGGAGCGATGCCTCCTCCAAGGGCGGGAGATATGAGCGACCCGAAGGTACTCCCTCCACAGTTCGAGCACCGAGATGCCATTCTGGAGCTCACACGAACACGGAAGATGGCGCGCTCGTCGCACCGGTACGTGCGTGGGAACACATTGCAATTCTACGAATGGCTTGACTCGCCCCTGTCCGACGGAGTGCCCGATGGCCCGTCGGTGTGGATCTGCGGAGATTGCCACGTGGGAAACCTCGGCCCGGTCGCCAACGCGGCGGGGCAGGTCCGAATTCACGTCCGGGACCTCGATCAGACGGTCATCGGCAATCCCGCGCATGACCTCCTCCGTTTGGCCCTGTCGTTGGCATCAGCGGCCCGGGGCTCCGATCTCCCCGGCGTGGCCACGGCCCGGATGCTCGAAGCGATCATGGACGGCTACGAGACCGCCTTCGAGCATGATTTCGACGAGTCAGAGGACCAGCCCGAGCCTCCCGATGCCGTGCGGCAGGTCATGAAGCAGGCAGCCACGCGGACCTGGAAGCATCTGGCAAAGGAACGCCTCGAAGGTGTCAGACCGACGATCCCTCTGGGCAAGAGGTTCTGGCCGGTCAATGAGGACGAACGTCACGCCATCGAATCGGCTTTCGCCGACCGTGCGATCGCACAGCTCGCCACCCTGGCCAAGTCCCGTGAGGACGACGCGAGGGTCGAACTGATCGATTCGGCCTATTGGATGAAGGGTTGTAGCTCACTGGGCCTCCTCCGCTATGCCGTGTTGCTGGAGGTATCAGACGGTGACTCCGGATCCTCGGACCTCTGCCTGATGGACATCAAACAGGCCGGCGAGTCGGCGGCGCCGACGTCTGATGGCGCAGACATGCCAAAAGATCCGGCTCGCCGAGTGGTCGAGGGTGCATTGCACATTTCGCCGTTTCTCGGCGAGCGCATGAGAGCAACGATGTTGGGCGAGCGTCCGGTCTTTATCCGAGAGTTGATGCCCCAGGATCTAAAACTCGAGCTCGATCAAATCACGACGAAGGAAGGGTTGAAGGCGGCGGAGTACTTGGCCACTGTTGTCGGCTACGCCCACGCCCGCCAGATGGACTCATCGACTCGCTCGTCCTGGCAAAGCGAGTTGGCCCGTCATCGTACGAAGGATCTGGACGCTCCTTCCTGGTTGTGGAGCAACGTGGTCGGTCTGCTGGTCGACCATGAGAAGACCTATCTCGAGCACTGCCGCCGTTACGCGATGGCCGATCAGTCGGAGTAGCCCGAACGGCGCGGAACGAGGTCCGGCCTCAGCCTCTTTCGGGCGGATCCTCGATCGCGGGCTCGGGTACTTCGACAGGCGCGAGACGTTCAGGAACCTCTGTCTCCTCGGGCTCGCCGGCTGGGGGTTCGTCGGTAAACGTCATGGATCGCACCTACCCCGACAGCGGCGTCTGAAACCCCCTGCAGGATGTCGCCCATTGGTGTGCACCTCAGCGGCGCGAGCGGACTCTCGCGAAGAGGTAGACGACCGCCAACACGACGACGAAGAACAGGATGGGGTGAACTACGACTCCCAGGACTATCGCAATGACGGTAATTACCAGTGCGATCAGAATGTCTCCAAGCATGAGTGTCCTCCTCGTCGGCCCGACTCTCAGGCTCGCTGTGGTGTACCCCGTGCGGGGCCGGGCAAACGGTTCAATGTCGCATCGTCGCCGTGCCGGGACGCGCAAGAACTGAGCCCGAAGGGTGGAGAGGAGTCAAACGGGCTCAGCTCTTGCTTCCAAGCCCGACTGCCAGGTGCCCCTATATGTAGCGCAGTTGGGGGACGGGCGCAAAAGGTCGGCCCGAACGCCCGCAACCAATAGGGAATACTGGTTTCGTGCGCACTGTTCTCAACGTGATCTGGCTCGTCCTCTCGGGAATCTGGCTGGCGATCGGCTATGCCGTGGCAGGCATCGTGATGTTCGTCTTGATCATCACGATTCCGTTCGGCATCGCGTCCTTCCGCCTCGCCGCCTATGTCCTTTGGCCCTTTGGCCGGACGGTGGTGCGGCGGCCGGATGCGGGGGCTGCCTCCACGATCGGGAACGTCTTGTGGTTCGTTCTGGTGGGGCTATGGATGGCCATCGCCCACGTCGTCCTGGGTGTAGCCCTCTGCGTGACCATCATCGGGATCCCACTCGGGCTGGCGAATTTCAAACTGGCGGCCGTGGCTATCGCTCCGTTGGGGAAGGAGATCGTGCCCTCGAGTGACCCGAGGGCGGCTCTCGGGACCGTCTCGTTCTGAACGCTCGATATTTGGGTCTCGACGCCCCGATTCGCCGGCGGCCATTGGGCTTCCCACCAGGCTTTGCGCGGCGGATTGGCTCCCTGTCCCGTAGGTTTGCGGACCTCGGGGTTCGAATCCCCAGAATTGGTGGACGCTGAAGATAACTTTGACAAATGGTAAACGACTCGATCCAAGCGCCGCCAACCTCCGTCGAGCTCTTCGATCAGGACTCCGTCCAAGGTTCCTTTGCGAATGCTCTCGAACAGAGGCGCGAAGGGATTTGCCAAGAGTGCCATGTGGGCAATTGCGGAAAATGTGCTGACGCAGCGTGCGAGTGTCCCCACCCCTTCGCCGTGATAGGGCGCGCCATCGTCGAGCTGGACGGCTCCCTGCAAAGGACGAACGAGCTCTTGAAGAAGCTCGAGGGGTCACTCAAGACGACTGAGCAGGCACCCCAGGTCGGATCTGAAGATCCCTCTCCGGTCGCGCCACCGGCGAGTGTGCCGGCGAGGGCACGACGTGGCCTGGGCCGCAAGAAATCCTTTCGATGACTCCCTGCCCTCCTGTCGGTTCCGGTTGTCCCGGCCCGCCGGCTGACTGAAGGGTCAGCAAGCTCAGAATTCGGGTCTCCCGACAACATCCAGGCTCAGCGCGTTGTCGGATGCGATCATGTCGGCTACCTCGCATCACTGGCGCGGGCGTCGGGCGTGACGTCGTCTCCGTAGCTGTCTCGCTCGAAGCTCCATCTGACGCTGAGCGTCTGGTGGGATCTTGCAGCTTCCGTAGACGGACGCCTCTACCGGCGATGCCAGCTGACGCCATGCCGTCGATCCGTTCCCCAAGGCGCCGTCGAGGATGGTGGCGAATTCGGTGAGAGTCTGGGCCGGTAAGCGGGGGTTTCCTGAGCGTCGGCCCGCCCGTTCGGCGCTTCTGGCGACCCTCTCTGTCCATGTCCGGGGGCGGGTGCGGCGCCAACGGAGCACGACGGCGCAACAGCCCGCGCCGAGGAGCACCGCGGAGACCGGCACGAAAGGAATACGTCCGACCGCGGTGCCGAGGTCGTGCAGGGCGGTCGTGCCGGGGGATGGATTAGCCAGCGGTACGACAGCCGTCGGATCGAAGCTTTGCCATCCAAAGCCCGGAAACCACACCTGGACCCACGCGTGGGCATCATCGGCGCGCACCTGGTACAAGTCGGTCACGGGGTTGTACGGTCCCGGGACGTAGCCAACGACTTCGCGGGTTGGAATCCCGATGGATCGCAACATGACAGCGAGGGACGTCGAGATCTGCTCGCAGAACCCGACCCTGTTCCCGAAAAGGAACTCGTTGACGGTGTCGGCACCTGGTGGCAACGGCGGGATGTCCAAGGAGTACCGGGTGTGGGTGCCCATCCACGCGATGAGCGATTCCACCCTGCTGTAGGTCGTGGGGTCGCCGGCGGTGATCGACTTGGCCAGAGCTTCTGCACGTGGATACGCGTGCGGTAGCTGGAGATACGACGTTTCCAGGGCACTGGGCAGAGTTTCCCCACTCGAGTCGGTTTGCAATTGCGCCGGGGTGGGTGCCACAACCTCGGACTGCACCGAATAGATCGCTCCTTTCCCCAACCCGATCGGTGACACGATCGTCCCGTCGCTGGAGACGAAAATTTTGGAGGTCGGAAACCACAACTCGTTCACGGCTTCCGCGTGGAATACGAGATTTGCCGTTGCACCGACGACATAAAATGTCTGCAGGTCCGATTGTGCAGGGGCGCTGCTCCCCGTGGAGGGCGGCAGCACGAACGGCGATGTCTCACGGACGGTGTGAGAGGGGTTGTTTGTCGACGTCCAACTCGTGCCGGTCCAGGAATTGAACGTTTCACCGACCCAGTACGACGGCCGTTGGGCGCGGACCAGCATGAGCAGCGTGTTGTCGAGCTTTCCCCGGAGCGCAGTGTCCAGACTGTTGGCAAATCCGAGGTAGCCGCCAACACGTGTCGGACCGGTGGGACTTCCGGGTCGGGCCAGCTGCGAAGGGGAACCTGCATCTCCTGCGAGTGCGCCCGGGACGCCGACGGCGCCTCCGATCCCGGCCTTGGCGAACAGGCTGAGCTTGGCTGCAACGGTGGGCGCCGGAAGGACGAGAAAGACGGCGGCTGCCGCGGCGCCTACCGCGGAGACCACCGACGCAATGAGTTTCAGGGACAGTCGGCCACCGCCGCTGGCCGATTTCCACATCAAGGTGAGGCCGGCGAGGCTGAAGACAGCCCAAGCCAGCGCGTACCAACCGAAACGAAGGTCGATTGCCTGCGCCCCGGTCACCGCCATGAGTCCTGCCGCGGCAGCAAGGGAAAATGTCAGGTCGCGGCGAGACGGTACGTGGAAGGAATGCAGTACAAGGATGGAGAGGAGGAGGACGATCAGTGGGTCCTCCACATTCGCAATGCCGGCCATCGGGCCGCTCACCGCATGGAAGAACCAGATGGAGACGGCGATCGCACCCACCGCCACGACGATCTTTGTCCACACCGGCGGGCGCGACCTGGTGGCGTAGGAGAAGCCCATGCCCACCGAGGCCAGCCCGATACCCCAGAGCGCCGTCGCCTCGGCGATTTCACCCATCGATGCCGCTGCCGCAATCGCAATGATGACCGCACCGAGACATGCTCCCCGCAGTGCGATCGAATGTTCCGGCGGCCCCGGCCGGTTGGCATTGCGGATCGCTTCGAGTGTTCTCATTTCGATCCGGAGCGAGGGACGACGTCGCTCCGAACACTCGCCTCGGGCACGGCCCGGGCCAAACGACGGCCGGCACCACGACGATCGGCTACCCGCGCGACGACCGGCCCTGAGGACTCGACGGTGGCCAGCTGGACGGGTGCACCACGTTCCAGCAACTGCACGACTGTGCCGAGTGCGCGCTCAGCCGCACGCTCGGCTTCAACCGGGTCCGGAGGAAGGTTCACCGTGACGGTGACCGGCTCGGACGAGGGTTCTTCGAGCTCACTCACCATGAGTTCGCCGGCGTGTGCCGTCGCCCGCCAGTGCACGCGACGCCGGCTGTCGCCAGGGTGGTAGGGACGGGCGCCTCTGGGCTCGCCGATGTCGGCCGGGACCCAGTCGAGAACCGTTCCAGTTTCTTGGTGGTTCTGTAACGGGAGAGCCCACGGGCGGCCCCGTCGAGGTGCGACATGGAGCGCCGAGGGCAGGGGGAGCACAATGCGACGGGTCCACCATTGGAGGGCGAAGGGGGCCGCCGTCGCGATGTCGAGCGTCACGGTCTCGTGGACTCCCCGACACGGGGGGAGCAGTGAGATCCGGTCCTCGGGCGACCGGTGCCCGCCCACGGGTCCCACGAAGACCTCCTCGCCGGGTGGAGCGACGGGGCGCACGCGCAGGCGTGTCGAGGCCACGATGCGCATCTCCGCCGGGAGCCCTGCGGTTCCGTGGAGAGGGGCGCTGGTCACCCCGACTTTGGCGCGGGCAAGCACCACCCCTGGTCCGAGGATCCCGATCACCAGGGTCCCGAAGACGAGGTCCCCGAGGGCCTGGACCCAGCCGGAGCCACCATTGTGCGCAACCAGCCACCAGATGCCGAGAATGGCGGCAGCGACGGCTATCGGTGCCATGGGGCGTGTCGGCCGCGCCCAGCGGGTCATGGTCGTGGAGTGGCCGTCGCTCCGAGAATTCCCTGGATCACCCCGACCGCCTGACCGATGCTGTCTTCGCCTTCGTCCATCAGGATGCGGTGGGCCAGACATCCCAAGGCCACGGCCTTCACGTCATCGGGCACCACGTACGTCCTGGAAGACAGGAGCGCATGGGCCTGGGCCGATCTGATCAGCCAGATCACGGATCGGGGGCTGGCCCCGAGACGCACGCCCGGAGCAACCCTGCTCGCGTCGGCAGATCTCTACGGCGTACTGCGCGACGACGGGTGTGACGGCAACCAGGTTCGTTGCCGCCTGCGCCTCCAACCATTCTGCCGGCGTGCAGACCGGTTGCAGGTCGGCCAGTGCATAGGTGCCACCTTCGTGGAGAGCCATCTGAGCTTCGTGGGCCGCATCCGGGTAGCCGATCGATGTCGCAACGGCGAATCGGTCGAGTTGGCTCTCGACGAGTGGAAACGTGCCCCGTTGGGAGCGTGGATTCTGTGTGGCGATCACCATGTGTGGGCGCGGGAGGGGCCATGACTCTCCGTCGACACTGACCTGATGCTCCTCCATGGTCTCCAAAAGGGCCGACTGTGTGCGGGGCGGGGTGCGGTTCAGCTCGTCGAAGAGGACAACGTGGGCGAACACCGGTCCCCGGTGGAAGTCCCAGTTCGCCTTGTCCGGTGAGTAGATCGAGACGCCTGTGACGTCGGACGGAAGGAGGTCGGGGTGGCCCTGGACACGCGACAGCTCAGCGCCGAGTGACGTTGCGATGGCTCTCGCCAAGACCGTCTTGCCCACGCCCGGGACGTCTTCGATGAGCAGGTGACCTCCGGACAGCACAGCGACAGCCGCGGCGGTGATTGCTGGTCCTGCGTCGAGAAGAACCTGTCCGAGGTTGGCCGTGAACGCCTGCCCGAGGGCCATCGCCGCGTCGAGTCCGGGGGCACCGGGAGAAGGACCGTCAGAACCGCCGTCGAGCTCGACCCGGGGGAGCTTCATGGCAAGGTTCACGGTGTCTCACTTCTCGTCTTCGCCGTCGCTGCGCACTCCCGGTTGAAACGCGCCTGCTTGTTGAGGTCTACGGGTTCGCCCATTTCTCCGACACCACAGTGGGTGACGCAGATCATCCATGGGACTATGCAATCTCAACGCTTGCCCAACTCCGCGTGGAGTCCGCCCCCACAAACGTCGGATCCGCTGCGCTGGAGGACCTTGGGACCGGACTGCCGTCGTTCACGAAGTTCATGCTCCGTTCGCGTGAAATTGCACAAGAACGGCCGCTCCATGCGGGTCGCAATGCAGGCAACACGACCTTCGTGTCCGCAGGGTGAATTGCCGCAAGTGCGTCCTATACTCCGACCGAGGGAAGCGGCGGCGTTGGATCGTGCCGAGCTGCTCGGCACCGAACCAACTCGAGGTGACGAGGTGATGGGCATGACCCGGGACATGGACGGTACTGCCGAGGGCCGGCGACTGCGCGCCGCTGATGTGGAAGGTGTGCCGTGGCGTCGTTTCGGGCCGTACCTGAGCGAGCGCCAGTGGGGCACTGTCCGGGAGGACTACAGCGAAAACGGTGACGCGTGGAACTACTTCACCCACGATCAGGCCCGGTCGCGTACGTACCGCTGGGGCGAGGACGGAATCGCCGGGATCAGCGACGACCGCCAGAACCTGTGTGTGGCCCTCGCGCTGTGGAACGGCCGGGATCCGATCCTGAAGGAGCGGATCTTCGGGCTCACCAACTCCGAGGGGAACCACGGCGAGGATGTGAAGGAGTACTACTTCTACGTCGACAACACGCCCACCCACTCCTACATGCGGTACCTCTACAAGTACCCGCAGACCGCCTACCCCTACGACGATCTCGTCGCGACGAACCGGAGCAAGGTCGAAGACCGAGCAGGAGTACGAGCTCATCGACACGGGCGTCTTCGGCGAGGACCGGTACTTCGACGTGGAGGTTGAATACGCCAAGGCGGACCCCGAGGACATTCTCATGGCGGTGACGGTGCACAACCGAGGACCTGAGGCTGCCGAGATCCACGTTCTCCCCACTGTGTGGTATCGCAATACCTGGTGGGACGGTCTCACCGAGCGGCCCACCCTCCGGTCCGACGACTCGGGTGTCCTTCTGGCCGACCACCACGTCCTCGGCGACTGGGTGATCACCGCGTCGGAGCATGCGACCTGGCTCTTCACCGAGAACGAGACCAACGCAGCGAGGCTCTTCGGCGGGGAGAACCTGACGCCATTCGTGAAGGACGGCATCAACGACTTCTTGGTCGAAGGCAAGAGCGGCTCTGTGAATCCGGCGAGACTCGGCACCAAGGCGGCTGCCCATCACACGCTGATCGTGCCGGCCGGTGCCGCGCAGGTAGTGACGATCCGCCTGCAGCGCGCCGGTTCCTCCACCCCGGCGAACGATTGCCTCGGTCCCGACTTCAACCAGGTCCTCGAGCTCCGTCGTCAGGAAGCCGACGAATTCTACGGCGCCCTCACCCCGGCCGGGATCAGCGCCGACGCTGCCGCGGTCATGCGCCAGGCGCTGGCCGGGATGCTCTGGAGCAAGCAGTTCTACTTCTTTGACGTCGACCTGTGGTTGCAGGAGCATCACGCGCACCCGCTCCGCTCGCCGACCAGGGACTTGCGGAACATGCAGTGGTTCCACATGTTGAACGGCGACATCATTTCAATGCCCGACAAATGGGAGTACCCCTGGTATGCGGCGTGGGACCTGGCCTTCCACTGCGTGGCGCTCAGCATGGTCGACCCGGCCTTCACCCGTAACCAGATAGAGCTCATGCTCTCGGACGTCTACCTCCACCCGAACGGCCAGCTCCCGGCCTACGAGTGGAATTTCGGCGATGTCAACCCGCCGGTCCATGCATGGGCCACGCTTTTTGCGCACCGTGCGGCTCCTCACGAGCATGGGGGGGTCGACGTTGACTTCCTCCGCAACGCGTTCAAGAAGTTGCTCGTGAACTTCACCTGGTGGGTGAACCGCAAAGACCCCTCCGGACGCAACCTGTTCGAAGGCGGATTCCTCGGCCTCGACAACATCGGGGTCTTCGATCGCAGCGCGCCACTTCCCACCGGGGGCCAGTTGGAGCAGGCGGACGGCACGGCATGGATGGCGTTGTTCAGCCAGAACATGCTGGAGCTCGCGATCGAATTGGCCACGGCCGACCCGAGCTATGAAGACTTGGCGTTGAAGTTCGTCCAGCATTTCTTCCAGATCGCCGGGGCCATGGACCGCGTCGGTCAGACCTCCGACGAAATGTGGGACGAAGAGGACGGATTCTTCTACGACGTGCTTCGCTTGCCCGACGGCACGGCCACGCGGCTGCGAATTCGCTCCATGGTGGGCCTGATCCCCCTGTGTGCGGTGGCCATCATTCCGCCCGAGACGCTGGAACAATTTCCGAGTCTTGTCAGTCGGGTCCAGGGGTACCTGGCACGCAACAGTGACCTGTTGGTCAACGTCGCCGATCCCCGGAAGGCCGGAGTGAACGGCCACGTGATGCTCTCGGTGCTGAACGAGGAGAAGCTCAGGCTCGTCCTCGCGCGGATGCTGGACGAGGAGCGGTTCCTCAGTCCTCATGGCGTGCGCTCGCTGTCCCGTTCCCATCTTGACGAGCCGTACGTCTTCGAGGTCGAAGACCACGAGTATGTCGTCGGCTACCTTCCCGCTGAGTCCGATACGGGCATGTTCGGTGGAAATTCCAACTGGCGCGGGCCGGTCTGGTTCCCGATCAACCTCCTCATCGTCCGCGCCCTTCTGCAGTACTACCGGTACTTCGGCGACTCCTTCAAAATCGAGTGCCCGACGGGTTCGGGCGATGAGATGACGCTCTTCGAGGTGGCAAGAGATCTGTCTGATCGCCTCATCTCCATCTTCTTGCGAGACGAGCAGGGTAGGCGGCCCGTCTACGGGGGCACGGAGAAGTTCCAGTGCGACCCCCACTGGAGAGATCTGTTGTCATTCCACGAGTATTTCCACGGGGATAACGGGGCGGGAATCGGCGCCAGCCACCAGACGGGTTGGACGGGGACGGTGGCGCGCCTGATCCAACTCTTCGGCGAGGCAACGGCGGACGACGCCCTGCACGCAACGGGTGGGCTCTTGGCCTACGGAACCCAAGGGCGCCCGACGGCGTCTCCGCGCTGAGAGCGTCACGCGTGAGCGGTGTGGTCGCGATGTCCGGTGCATGGCCGGGCCATCCGGTCATCTACGAGCTGAGCACATTGCCGTGGCTCAAAGAAGTGGCCGCTCGTTGCGGCCATCAGGTCACCCTCGCCGATGTGCCGGCCTCCGAATGGGACGCGGTTGCCCGGTCCGGGGTCGACGCCGTCTGGCTCATGGGCGTCTGGGAACGAAGCCCGGTGGGCCGGGCGATCGCTCTGCGTGACGAAGCGATCCGTCACGAAGCGACCCAGCTCCTTCCCGACGCCACCGACGCAGACATCGTCGGTTCCCCCTACTGCATTCGCCGTTACCGCGTTGATCCCCAATTCGGTGGTCCCGATGGACTGGCTGTGGCCCGGGCGGAGCTCGCCGAACGGGGCGTCCGCCTTCTCCTCGACTTCGTCCCCAATCACGTCGCGCCCGACCACAAGTGGGTGGGGGCGCACCCCGAGTACTTCGTGCGGGGCACCGAGGCGGACTTGGGGATCGATCCGCCCGCATTCCTCGAGACGGCGGGTGGGGTGCTGGCGATGGGGCGGGACCCCTACTTCCCCCCTTGGCCCGATGTCGTCCAGCTCGACCCGACACAGCCCGCCCTCCGGGCAGCCGTCATCGAGACCCTCTCGGATATCGCCGAGCAGTGTGACGGCGTGCGGTGCGACATGGCGATGCTGCTCCTCGACGACGTCGTTGCGCAGACCTGGGGCGACCGGGTGGGACCGGCGAGTCCCACGCCCTATTGGCGCGAGATCACCGGAGCAGTGAAGAAGGTGCACCCGGCCTTCCTCTTCGTGGCCGAGGCGTATTGGGACCGGGAGCCGGATCTGCTCGCGGCAGGGCTTCGACCACTGCTATGACAAGCGCCTCTACGATCGTCTCGTCTCCGATGGCGCCGACTCGGTGCGGGACCACTTGGCGGCCGTGCCCGACTATCAGCAGCACCTGATGCGGTTCTTGGAGAACCACGACGAGCCTCGGTCCGCCGCAGTCTTCGCGGAGGACCGGGGGCGGGCGGCCGCAGTGGTGGTCGCCACGGTGCCGGGAGCCCTGCTCCTGTTCCAAGGTCAGTTCTGTGGTCGCCGACTGCACATGCCCGTGCAACTCGGGCGCTGGCCCGTCGAGTCGGTCGAACCCGAACGCGAAGCCGGTTGGGACCGCCTCCTCGGCCTCTTGGCGGCCGAGGGCCTTCGGTCCGGATGCTGGAGCATGCTCGACGTCACCGGCTGGCCGGACAACGACAGCTGCCGCAACCTTCTGGCGTGGCAGTGGCAGGGGCAAGTGCACCGCCACCTGATCGTCGTGAACTTCTCCGGTTCACGGGCCGACGGGCGCGTCGCGCTGGACGGTACGGCCGGGGCCGACTGGGTTCTCACCGACCTGCTCGATGGGCAGACCTATCCGAGGGCGGGCACCGACATGGACCCGGTCGCGGGAGGAGGCCTGTACGTGTCACGCGGGCCCTTCGAGGCCCACCTCTTCCGGATGGCCCGGACGGACAGCCCGGGCGAGGGTCAGCTGGCGGAGGACTCGATCGGCACCACGACGGCTGAAGGTGTTTCGGAGGATGCCAGGAAGCGGTCGTAGGCACCGACCCGGCGCTGGTACTCGTCGACTCTCCTGCGTTCGAAGGCCTGCGCCCGTTCGACTGCGGCCTGAAGTTCCTCGGGATCTTTCAGCAGCCGCACCGTATGGACTCGGGGAGAAACAATGGGCGAGTCCGAAGGCTCCTTGCTGTGGTGGTGGAACACCGCATTCCTCCTTCCTTCAGGTGCAGCACCCGCTGAAGTGTGCACTCTGCGCATTATGCGTCCTCCGAGCCCGGCGCGTACCGCGGGCAGCCTCCAGGGCGCACCCGGGAGGTTGCCCGGTGGCGACGCGGTCTATGAAGCGACCTTGTCCTTTCGATGGGGGAGTACCCAACCGGGCCGGGGAAAGTGGCACGTATACCCCTGGGGGTAGCGCTCGAGGTAGTCCTGATGCTCGGGCTCAGCCTCCCAGAACGGCCCCGCAGGGACGACTTCGGTGACAACTTTGCCCGGCCAGAGGCCTGATGCCTCGACGTCGGCGATGGTGTCCTCCGCGATTGCTCGCTGTGCATCGTTCTCATAGAAAATCGCCGACCGGTAGCTCTTGCCGATGTCGTTCCCCTGGCGGTCCCTGGTCGTCGGGTCGTGGATCTGGAAGAAGAACTCCAGAAGATCCCGATACGAAGTCTGGCTGGGATCGAAGGCGATTTCGATCGCCTCGGCGTGGGTCCCGTGGTTGCGGTACGTGGCGTTCGCCACCTCGCCTCCGGTGTAGCCGACCCGGGTTGAGAGAACGCCCGGGCGCTTCCTGATCAGGTCCTGCATTCCCCAGAAGCAACCGCCGGCGAGAATCGCCTTTTCCGTGGTCATCCGTCCACCTCCTGCGTCGTCGTCGGGTTGTCGAACAACTTCTTGTACTCTCCGTACCCCTCCGCTTCGAGGTCCTCGTACGGGACAAAACGTAGGGCAGCCGAGTTGATGCAGTAACGAAGGCCTCCCTCTTCCTTGGGCCCGTCGTCGAAGACGTGACCGAGGTGGCTGTCACCATGGCTGGATCGGACTTCGGTCCGGATCATCCCGTGGCTCGTGTCCACGATGTCCACCACGTTCTCGGCTGCGATCGGGGCCGTGAAGCTGGGCCAACCGCACCCGCTGTCGAACTTCTTCGACGACGTGAACAGCGGCTCGCCCGAGACGATGTCCACATAGAGTCCGGCCTCTTTGTGGTCCCAGAATTCGTTGTTGAATGCCGGCTCGGTGGCGGCCTCCTGGGTCACCTGGTACTGCCGAGGGCTCAATTTGGCGATGGCTGCCGGATCCTTGCTGTACGTGCTCGTCACACCAACTCCTTCTTTCTCACTGGTGAATATCCGTGCCCCCTTTTCTAACGTCTGACGGCCCCGGAACCTTCCCAAATCGGCAGTGCCGTCGGCCATGCGCGCAGGGGTTGCAGCCCCGGGGCATGCAAAATCGCGTGCACCACCTGCCCGTCCTCACGCAACGCCGGCGCGGCCGTCGCGCCGCGGCACGCAAAGGGGGGCAGCGCATGGGTAACTGGCGTGTTACGGTAGCCGGGTCGTTACCGAAGGGCGGAGGACGTTGGCCGGAGGACAGGTGACAGGGGCGGACCCAGCGACAGCAGGCGACCCCTTCGGAGCTCTCGGCGACCCCAACCGGCGCGAGATCCTGCGTTTGCTCAGCACGGGTGACAAGCCCGTGCAGGAGATCGCCGCCGCCATGCCGATCAGCCGCCCCGCTGTCTCGCGTCACCTCCGCCTGCTCAAGGACGCCGGCATGGTGGCCGAGGAGGCACAAGGAACCCGGCGCATCTATCGCCTCCGCGAAGAAGGGTTGCAGGCGGTCCAGGCCTATCTCGAAGGGATCTGGGGCGAGGCCGCGGTGCGGTTCCGACTCTGGGCCGAAAACGCCGCCAGAGCCCCGAAACGGTGAGCATGCCGCTGCGGATCTCCTTCGACGTCGAGTGCCCGCCCGACCACGCGTTCATGGTGTGGACCACCCGCATCGACACGTGGTGGCCACGTGACCACACCGTCACCGGGAATGCTGACCTCGTCGTGCTCGAAGGCCGCGTGGGGGGCCGGATCTTCGAACGGGCGATCGACGGCACGGAGCACCAATGGGGCGAGGTGACGTCGTGGGACCCGCCGAGAGAGTTGACCTACCAGTGGCACCTCGGTTCGGACCCGGCAACAGCGACCGAGGTGGAGATCCGTTTCCTCCCCGAGGGGACGACCACGCACGTCGAGATCGAACATCGCGGATGGGAGCGCCTGGGTGCTGCGGCGCCCGGGTGGCGCGCCCGGAACCAAGCCGGCTGGGACACGTTGGTCCCGCATTTCGAGACCGAACTCGCGAAGGGAGAATGGTGATGCCTACCGGAACCAGAGAGGACCCATGGGAACTGACGACGCCGCCCGGGACCTCGGCCTACACCATGTACCGCGACGACGAGGCCGATCCCCCGGTGTTGGTCTGCCAGGTGGGTTCGACGACGCTCAACTACCGTGCGCGGGCGATCGAGGACCTGCACGCATGGTTGTCCGAGCAAGGCGACTGGGTCCTGTTGGGTGCGGCCGACGAGAAGAAGCCCGCCGCCGCCGGCACGGTCGAGGCATGGGGGCGGTCGGCCGACAACCCGGTCGGGGGCTGGTACGGCCTGCGGAACGGGTACCGGGGACGGTTCGGCATGTACCTCCCGCCGTTGCTCGAGGCCCTCGGTCTGGCCGAGGTCACCCATGACCCCCGGAACAACTCAATGCGGGCCCTCTGACCCAGCACTCTTTGCTGCTAGCGCAGGTGCTGACCGAGGAAGTCGAGCGTGCGAGCCCAGGCATCGGCAGAAGCCTCGGGGTCGAAGCTCTCCGAGCCGTCCCGCATGAAGCCGTGGGTGGCGTGGGGGTACACGATGGTGTCGGGATGGTGGGCCACCACGCGCTCGATCTCGTCGGATGGAATATAGGGATCCTGTCCGCCGAAGAACAGGAGTGTCGGGCACGTGGGGTCACCGAGGTCGTCAGCGATGCGCCCCCCGTAGAACCCGACCGCGGCGTCGAACCCCTGGCCATGGACCGCGGTGTACCAAGAGAAGCGCCCACCCATGCAGAACCCGGTGACGCCGATGCGATCGGCGCCCAGGCCCCGCAACGTGTCGGCGGCAGCAGTCACGTCGGCCAGGACCTGTTCGGGAACGAGTGCGCCCATCAGCGCTGCGAAGTCGCCCGCCTCGGTGCCGCCGCTGCGGAAGAAGAGGTCGGGGGCGATCGCCCCGTAACCTTGTGCTGCCAGACGCTGGCACACCCGTAGCAGCTGGGGGCTGATGCCGCTCCCCTCGTGGATGACGACGACTCCCGGCCAGGGACCCGGCTCCTCGGGGAGGGCGACGAAATAGGGGAGTGAGATCACTGGCACGGCCTCGATCTTGCCAGATTTCCGCTGCCCTGCTTCGGGGACAATCTCGACGCTCCCGGCCGATCGGGACGCACCGTGGCGCGGCAAGGGTGAAGAATCAACGCGATGGTGTCGATTCCGCCGTCCGCCGTTCGTCGTACTGAGTGAGCGGCGCCAACGACGGGGTCGACGGAGAGAGGAGCACACGATGGCCGAATACCTCATCCTCATTTACGGGGACGAAGCAGAGTTGGGCAAGACCGATGCCGAGGGGTTCAACCAGATGATGAAGGGACACCAGGAGTTCGGCGAGCGCAATGCCGCCGCGCTGCGGGGCGGGAACGCCCTGCAGGCCACCGGCACGGCGACGTCGGTCCGAGAAGACTCCTCGGGTGGTTTCGCTGTCACCGACGGGCCGTTCGCGGAGACCAAGGAAGCGCTGGGCGGGTACTACCTGGTCGAAGCCGCCGACCTGGACGAGGCGCTGGCCCTGGCCAAGCAGATCCCGATGCCGGCAGGCGGGGTCGAGGTGCGGCCGATCAGGACCTTCGACTGACGACGGCCGACGGCCGACGGCATGCCTCAGTTGAGGCCGCGGTGGCCGAGGCGCACCGTCGCGAGTGGGCGTTCGTGCTCGCCGCGACGGTGCGCGTCACCGGCGACATCGACCTGGCGGAGGAGTGCGTGCAGGACGCCTACACCCGCGCGTTGGCGACCTGGTCGACGCGGGGCATCCCGACCAACCCCGGTGCCTGGCTGACCACGGTGGCCCGGCGGCGCGCCGTGGACATGGCACGGCGTGCCGCGACCTACGGCCGGGCGCTGCCCCGCCTGGTCGAGCGGGTGGAGGGGCTGGGGCCCCAGGACGCGGACACCCCCGCGATCGTCGATGACCGCCTGCGACTGATCTTCACGTGCTGTCACCCCGCGATCGGCCCCGATGCCCGCGTCGCCTTGACGCTCCGGCTCGTGTGCGGGCTCACGACCGCAGAGGTGGCCCGCGCCTTCCTCGTCAGCGAGGCCACCATGGCGGCCCGCATCACGCGGGCCAAGAAGAAGATCGCCATTGCGCGGATCCCCTATCGCGTGCCCCCCGTGGAGGAGCTCCCCACCCGCATCGACGCGGTGCTCACGGTCGTCCACCTTCTCTACTCGACCGGGCATACCGCTCCCGTCGGCGCGGACCTGCTCCGCCGGGACCTCGTGGAGCGATCACTCGACCTGGCCCGCGTGCTGCGCACCTTGCTCCCCGGCGATGCCGACGTCGCCGGCCTTCTCGCCTTGATCCTTCTCACCGATGCCCGGCGCGAGACGCGTCTGGGCGACGTCGGCGAGTTGGTGCTCCTGGCCGATCAGGACCGGGCCCGGTGGGACCAGGCTGCGATCACCGAGGGGATCGCGCTCGTGCGCGAGGCGCTGCAGCGCCGACCCCCCGGGCGCTTCGCGCTCGATGGCCGCCATCGCCGCGGTGCATGCCCAAGCGCCCTCATGGGACGCCACTGACTGGCACGAGATCGTCGGGCTCTATCTCGTTCTCATGCAGATCTGGCCATCGCCCGTCGTGGCGCTGAACCATGCCGTCGCCCTCGGCTTGGCGGAGGGCCCTCAAGCCGGTCTCGACGCGCTCGATGCGATCGGGACCGACCCGCTCCTCGCCACCTACAGCTACCTGGCCTCTTCCCGGGCCGACTTCCTCCGCAAGCTCGGCCGGACGAGTGAAGCGCGCACGGCCTACGAAGAGGCACTTCTCTTGAGCGAGAACGTGGTCGAACGGGCGTTCCTTCTGGAGCGGATCGACGAAATCGCGAGCTGACGCCCTGCGTGCCGGCACATTCGTCGGACGCGGTCTCACCGCAAGTCGACGACTGCTTCACGGGTATGCAGCAGCGCACAATCGGGTAGAGCTACAAAGGTGAAGGCAGATTTGTTGCGAATTCCCAGCTGTTTCCCAGCAAATCGTAAGTCTGATGGAGTTCTGGGCGGGTTCACAGTCGCGCCACAGAGGAATTGGCCAGACTGGGGGGTAATGAATTCGGGCTCCGACAACGACACAAGAACCCTGTGGCTGGTGCGGCACGGAGAGAGCACGTGGAACGATTTGGGTCTCATCCAAGGGCATGCAGAAGGTCCGGTGCTCACCGAGAACGGCCGGGCGCAATCTCGTGACGTCGCACATGGCATGCGGGGCATGGCCGTTGAGGCAATCTATGCAAGTGATTTGGAGCGTGCGCAACAGACGGCTGCATTCGTCGGGTCGGCGCTGGATCTTCCGGTCCGGTCCGATCGAGCCCTGCGCGAACGTTGCTTCGGGGTGTTCGAAGGCCTCCCTCTCCAGGCGATGGACCCCGCGTTCTCGGGCATCGTGGACGACAGGGTCGTTGACGCCACCGCGCGGCCTGACGGCGGAGAGTCACTCGATGATCTCTACGTGCGGGCGAGCTCGTTCCTCGACACCTTGGGCGGCCGACCCGGTGCCGGTGACGTGGTGATCGTCACCCACGGTGGGACGATACGTGCCCTGCGGGCCTACTGCGCGGGCGAGCCCATGCTCGACAGACGTTGGGAAGCGGTGCCAAACGGCAGCGTGTGGAAGGTCGAACAGCCGGCCACGGCCCAGGCCACGAATCGATAACGAAAGAGCACGGAGGCTCACATGCGTCCCACAACCCTGCAGCTTCCCGAGAGGGCATCGAAGCCGAGGTCGACCGGCATCACGATGGTCGTCGACGGTGGCCTGCCAACCCGCTACTTCCGCGACGTGGTGGAGAGTGGGGCGGAGTTCCTCGATTTCGTCAAGTTCGGATGGGGGACGGCTCTGGTGACGAACGACCTGAGCGAGAAGATCGCCGTCCTGCGCGAGGTCGGTGTGAACTTCTATTTCGGCGGCACGTTGTTCGAGAAGTTCGTCCTGCAGAACCAACTGGACGACTTCCGTGAGCTGTGCCAGACGTTCTCCTGCGAATACGTCGAGGTGTCGAACGGGACGATCGACCTGACGAATCCGGAGAAGGCCGGCTACATCAGGAAGCTGTCGGACGACTTCCGGGTCATCTCCGAAGTGGGATTCAAGGACGCGGAGCGGTCGGAGAACTTGCCGCCGAGCCGTTGGATCGAATGTATCCACGAGGATCTCGACGCCGGGGCGGTGCTCGTGACGCTCGAGGCGCGGGAGAGTGGGAAGTCCGGCATCTGCCGGCCGAACGGAGAGCTGCGCTTCGGGTTGATCGAGGAGCTGCTCACGTGCGAGCTCAGTCACGAGACCCTGCTGTTCGAAGCGCCGTCCTCAGAGCTCCAGAACTACTTCGTGAAACGCCTCGGTCCGAACGTGAACCTCGGGAATGTGGCGGCGACCGCCGTGCTGGGCCTCGAGACCATTCGCCTCGGGCTACGGGCGGAGACCTTGTGCACGTTCGAAGGCGGTCGTACGTGAGAGAAAGTAGGGACGCCTTTCATCTGGCGATACCTGCGTACCACCTGGAGGACACCGAGGACTTCTATGTCCGCCAATTGGGGTGCAAGCTCGCGAGGCGGTACCCGGATCGGATCACTCTCGACTTCTTCGGTGATCAACTGGTGTGCCATTTGACCGAACCGCCGGTCCGGCGCGAAAGCGACCTCGACCTCTACCCGCGGCACTTCGGTGTGACCTTTCGCGAAGCGGAGGACTTCGAAGCGCTGCATCGACTCTGCATCCATCGCAAGATCGAGATGTTCCGCGAACTCGATGTCCGCTTCGAGGGGCTGGTCGAGGTGCACCGTACCTTCGTCCTTCGTGATCCCTCTGACAACCTGATCGAGTTCAAGCAGTACGCCGACCCCAGAATGATGTACTGAGATGTCGGCGCTCGTCTCTGAGATCGACTCGTCGCCGACTGAAGGGATCCTCAGCGGTCCGGTGTCCGAACTGATCCACGCCCGCGCTCTTTCGGAGGGGGACCGGGCCTACATCGAGCACGCCCGCGAAGAACGGGTGCTGTCGTTCTCCGCCTTGGCGCAAGCGGTCAGGGAATGGGCGGCCGTGCTCCGTGCGTCCGGTGTCGACGAGGGCTCCACGGTCGGACTCGTCATCGGCGATCCGATCGATTTTTCGGTCGCGTTCTTGGGCACCATGGCCGCCGGATGCTGGGCGGCGCCCGTCGACCCCACGACGCCGGCGCACGGGACGGGCGGCTTGCTGGGTGCCCTGGAGCGGGTGGGGGCCGACGTGGTCTTCGCTGATCGCCCCACCCCCGACGGGATCGACGTCGCCTGGGTGGACATCGCCGGCCCGGCCCTGGCGGGACCCGACGCCGCCGGGTTGCAGGCGTCGGGGCGGCGGGGCTGCTCGGGTGGAGCGGTCCTGGCCTCGTCGGGGACGACGGGCGTCCCCAAGGTGATCCCCCTGCCCCAGGAGCAACTCCTCCAGACGGCGCACAACGTCGCGGCGCATCATCGTCTGACGTCGGATGATCGGGGATTCAACTCGTTGCCGCTCTTCCACATCAACGCCGAAGTCGTCGGTCTCCTCGGCACCCTCGTCGCCGGTTCGACACTGGTGCTCGATGACCGTTTTCATCGCACGGACTTCTGGAACCTGATGGGTGCACGGCAGATCACATGGATCAATGCGGTCCCTGCGATCATTTCGCGGCTGGCCGATCCCGGCGTGGGCGAGACGATCCCGTCCCGCATCAGATTCATCCGTTCGGCCTCTGCCCCCTTGCCGGTCCCCACCTCGGCCCGATTCGAGGCGAACACGGGCATCCCCGTCCTCGAGACCTACGGGATGACCGAGGCGGCGAGCCAGATCACGGCCAACCCACTCTCGGGCCCGCGCAAGCCGGGATCGGTGGGACTGCCCGTCGGCGTCGAACTCCGGATCGTGGCGGACGACACGGCGACGGTGGAGGACGCGGGACTGGTGGAGGGCGGCACGATCGGCCACGTCGAGATCCGCGGGCCCTCGGTGATTCTGGCCTACGAAGGCGACCATCACGCTGACCGGATAGACGCCGACGGGCTGGCTCCGGACGGGGGACCTCGGGCACTTCGACGAGGACGGCTACCTGTATCTCGACGCTCGGACCGATGACGTGATCAACCGGGGCGGCGAAAAGGTCTTCCCGCGTGAGATCGAGGAGATGGTGCTCGTCGACGCTTCGGTGGCCGCAGTGGCCGTCGTGGCTGCGCCCGACCTCGAGATGGGGCAGGTTCCCGTCGCCTACCTCGTGCTGCGCGGCGTCGTCGACGCTGCAGACCACGCCGTGGCGCACGAGGCGCTCGAGCGCATTCGCGAACGGCTGCGGGCGGACCTCGTAAAGAGCAAGCGGCCGATCTCTCTCAATGTCGTCGAGGCATTGCCGGCGGGGGCGACGGGCAAGGTACAACGGCGCGCTCTGCGCGAGAGCGATGTTGCGGTGATCGCCCACCTCGATTGTCGATGAGCATCGACGCGTCGCCGCTTGCGCCGGCCATCCCGGTGAGTGGCACGCGGAAGCGCCTCGATCACATCGACGCGATGCGGCCCGTCAAGCAGTTCGGCGTCGTCTCGACGCACACGCTCATCTTCTTCGCGGCCGTAGGGACCGGCGTCACTGTCGGCGCCTCGCTCCAGCTCCTCCACGTGACACGCGAGGCATTCCTCTTCATTTCCGCCTGCATGATCTCCTACAGTTTCCGCGGCGTGCAGCAGATGGACCTGCGCACCTTCTGGCGCAAGCGCTTCAGCGCGGTCGGCGTGCCCTACCTCTGCTGGACGCTCATCTACTTCTTCGTCACCCTGCACGGGACCACGGGCACCCTGCCGGGGAGGCTCGATCACCTGGCCTATCTCGTGGGGACCGGGTACTACCAGCTCTACTTCCTGGTCGTCCTCCTCGAGTTCTACCTGGTGTTCCCGCTCCTTCTCATCCTGCTGCGGAGGACGGTGGGGCACCACGGCCTGTCTGCTGGCGGCCAGTGCCGCAGTGCAGGTCCTGATCGTGTCGTTGATGCACTGGGGCGTGTTCCCGCACTGGATGCGCGGGTTCTGGGCCACACGCGAGGTCACCTCCTACCAGTTCTATCTGATCGCCGGCATGGTGGTCGCCTTCCATCTCGACGAGGTCCACCGCTGGCTGTGCTCCCACGTCTGGCTCGTCCTCGGGGCGACCCTGGCCAGTGCGGCCCTCGCCGAAGCCTGGTACTACCTCGCCGTCTACCACGTGGTGTCGTGGTTCGGCTCGAGCTCGGACCCCTTCCAGCCCATCGTGATCCCCTGGAACATCGGTGCCATCGCGAGCATCTACCTTCTCGGCGTCTGGCTGGTCAGCCGCCGAAGATCGCAGCGGACGCGGGCCTTGACCAAAACCGGATCGGACGACTCCTACGGCGTCTATCTGGCCCAGTTGGTGTTCATCACGGCTCTCGGGTGGGCCGGATGGCGCCACCTCGATTCGTACGTGCCGTGGCCGATCGTCTGCCTGTTCACGGTCGTGATCGTGTTCTTCGCCTGCGTGGCTCTGACCGAGGTGCTCGCCCGGACGCCGTTGGCGAAGCCCCTCACCGGCCGCTCACGGGCACCGCGCCGTACGCGGACGGCGCCGCCTGCGCCCGCCGCGCACCACGACGTCGAGCCGGCAAAGGAGTCCGACGCCGGTGCCGAGGACCTGGTCGCCTCGAGCCCGGGTCCGCGGAGCGGTGTGCAGGTGACCCCCTCAGGAGTTTGAGATCTCGTTGCTGACCGCGTCGCTGACCGCCTCGCTGATGAGCCGGTAGCCCTCCGCATTGGGGTGTTTGTTGCGGCCCAAAGGACCGGCGACGCATTCCCAGGTCAGTGCGCATGTTCTCGCCACGTTCAGCGGCACCAATTCTCCCCCGGGGAGGGCGGTGGGCGCGACGTCGTTCATGTCGAACGCGGTCGCCACGTCGGCCATCGGGATTCCCGCTCCGGCATAGGCCGCCCGGAGCGCCTCGTTGAGCCGGGCGATGACGTCGAGACTCTGTGCGGCAAACGCCTTCCCGGCCGCCCCGTCGCGGTAGGCCACCAGATACGGGTCGTAGTGGCCCACCCCGACGATGTGCACCTTGGGCCCCGAGGCAGCGCGCAGTGCCGCCAGGATCTGGGGGAGTTGGGTCCGGACATTCGCCAGGGCGAGGTCGACACAGGCTTCGTCGACCACGTGATGCCCGAGGCATCGGACCATGTCGTTGAACCCGACATCCACCGTCACCAGAACCGTCGACGGGTGTTGGCGCAGGAACGACACAGCGAGGCCGACCTGCGACGCGAACGCATGGCACCGGTCTCCGCCCTCGAGCATGGCCAGGGTGGTTTCGCCGGGACAGCCCAACTGCACCAGTTGGAGGTCGTCCCAGCGGGCGCGCTCGGCACCCACGAGGTCGTCCGCGTACCCCTCATCGGTCGGTGCGCCGTGGGGGACGGCCGCCGTGGGCTGGAAGCCGACCGAATCCGATCCACCAAGGGCGAGGTAGTAGTGCGGTTCCGCCCCTGCGGCCTGCGCCGTGGCGGCGAAGCCGGCGGCACCCGCGAGCAGCGCCAGGCCCATACCCGTTGCGAGAGCGATCCCCCCCAGAAGCCGATGCACCATTCCCCGCCGTTCCCCGTCCGCTTCCGACTGATTCTCAGCTTAATCCAAGCTTCTCCGGACGCACTGTAGAGGCCCCGGGGCGGCGGGCGCGGGCACCCCCGGGAATTTCTCCGGAGCGCCCTGGCGGGGCACCCCGGCCGGGACTGTCGCGGCGAGGGCCGGGGCTGGGTCACACTGGTTGGCATGGCAGCCCAGTTCATTTACACCATGCGCGATCTCAAGCGGTTCTACCCCCCCGACCGGGAGGTCCTGCGCGGCATCAACCTCTCCTTCTATCCGGGGGCGAAGATTGGCGTGATCGGCTCCAACGGCTCGGGAAAGTCCTCCTTGCTGCAGATCATGGCGGGACAGGATGACGGGTTCACTGGCGAGGCCCGACTGACGCCGGGCTTCACGGTCGGCTACCTGGCGCAGGAGCCCCAGTTGGACCCCACCAAGGACGTGGCGGGCAACGTCGCCGACGGCGTCGGGGAGGTCAAGGGCCTCGTGGACCGCTTCAACGAGGTCTGCGCGGCGTTCGCCGAACCCGACGCCGACTTCGATGCACTGCTGGCCGAACAGTCCGACCTGCAGACCAAGATCGACGCGGCCGGGGCCTGGGATCTGGAGCGGACGTTCGAGATCGCCATGGACGCCCTCCGGCTGCCCCCCGGCGACGCCGATGTCGCGACGCTCTCGGGCGGCGAGCGTCGCCGGGTCGCCCTGTGCCGGCTGCTGCTGTCCAAGCCCGACCTGCTCCTCCTGGACGAGCCCACGAACCACCTCGACGCCGAGTCGGTGGCCTGGTTGGAGCGGGCACTGCAGGAGTACCCGGGCACCGTGGTCGCGGTGACCCACGATCGCTACTTTCTCGACAACGTCGCCG
Source organism: uncultured Acidimicrobiaceae bacterium (assembly GCA_963706555.1). GTDB lineage: Bacteria > Actinomycetota > Acidimicrobiia > Acidimicrobiales > RAAP-2 > Bog-473. The sequence continues at coordinate 5,379,824 of OY970164.1, read as the reverse complement.
GCTGGATTCTCGAGCTCGATCGCGGCGCGGGCATTCCCTGGGAAGGGAACTACTCGTCGTGGCTCGAACAGAAGCAAGCCCGGCTGGCCGGAGAGGAGAAGGCGGACCGTTCGCGCCAAGACGCGCTCCAACGCGAACTGGACTGGATCCGCATGTCACCACGCGCCCGGCAGAGCAAGGGCAAGGCCCGTATCACCGCCTACAACGAGCTGGTGGCGGAGGCCGAAGCGGCCGAACGCCGAGCGGACAAGGTCGAGATCACCATTCCGCCCGGGCCGAGGCTGGGCGACCGCGTGGTCGACGCTGGTGATCTGGTCAAGGGTTTCGGCGACCGGCTCCTCATCGACGGGCTGTCGTTCCTCCTCCCTCCCGGCGGCATCGTCGGCATCATCGGTCCGAACGGAGCTGGGAAGACCACCTTGTTCAAGATGATCGTGGGTGAGGACAAGCCTGACAGCGGCACACTCGAGGTCGGGTCCACCGTGTCACTGGCGTATGTCGATCAGTCGCGGGACAACTTGGACGCGGAGGCCACGGTCTTCGACGAGATCACCGGCGGGGTGGACCGCATCGTCGTGGGAAATCGTGAACTCCACAGCCGGGCCTATGTGGCGAGCTTCGGGTTCAAGGGGAGTGACCAGCAGAAGAAGGTGGGCCAGCTCTCGGGGGGCGAGCGCAACCGGGTGCAGCTGGCCAAGGTGCTCAAGAGCGGCGGGAACGTCCTGCTCCTCGACGAACCGACCAACGACCTCGACGTGGACACCCTGCGGGCCCTCGAAGATGCGCTCCTGGGCTTCCCCGGGTGCGTCGTGGTCATCAGTCACGACCGTTGGTTTCTCGACCGGGTGTCCACCCACGTGCTCGCGTTCGAGGGCGACTCAGAGGTTCGCTGGTGGGAGGGGAACTTCACCGATTACGAGGCTGACCGCAAGAAGCGCCTCGGGCTCGAGGCCGACCAGCCGCACCGCCTCCGCTACAAGCCTTTGGTGCGCGGCTGACCGGATGCGACGAGGGCGCGTCGCCGGTCCATGACGGCGCGCCGCGGCCAGTGCACCTCGGTGGCCCAACCGAGCCGCTCGAACATCCGGATCGTGTCGGCGGCAATATCGAGCTGGCCCGTGTCCACACCATGGCGCGCCGAGCGCGGGAACGCGTGATGTGCGTTGTGCCAGGAGTCGCCGAAACTGAGGAGGGCCAACGGGGCGAAGTTGGTGCTCAGATCCTTGTCCCCGAAGGGCTGCTTGCCGAACGTGTGGCACAACGAGTTGGTGCCCCACGTCACGTGGTGGAGGAGCGCGACCCTGACGACGCCCGCCCAGAGCCCGGCGAGCAGCGCGCCCCAGATGGTGCCGATGACGAGCCAACCGATCAGGGTCGGGATGAGGAACGAGAGGACTGTCCACACGACGACCGTGCGGGACACGAAGGCCAGGTCCCGATCCTCTTGGAGATCGGTGCTCCAGCGTTCCGCGTTGACCTCGTTGTGCACGAAGAGCCAGCCTGCGTGCGCGTGCCACAGGCCGCGGAGCTGGTAGCCGAGCCCGGGGCCCTCGGGGCGCGGCGAATGGGGGTCGCCGGGTCGGTCCGTAAAGGCATGGTGCCGGCGGTGCTGGGAGACCCAACTGGTCACCGAGCCCTCGATGCCCATGGTGCCGGCGATGGCCAGTGTCACCTTCAGCCAGCGGGCGGGCACGAACGACCGGTGGCTGAACAGCCGGTGGAAGCCGACGCTGAGCCCGATCCCGGTCATCAGGTACATGCCGACGCCGAGGCCGAGGTCGAGCCAACCGATCCCGTGGTTCCAGAAGATCACGATGGCCACGACGACGGCGACCAGGGGGAGTACCACCAGGAGTGATGCACTCACGAGCTGGACCTTGGTCGCGGCGGGTGGCGGTGAGTCGGGGAGCGGCGCGGTACGGCGGCAGTTCCTGTGGTGGGGCAACAACCGTCACTCGAGCTCCGATCGATGAGTTACATCAATTGGGGAGTACGGAAGTGTCATCCGGCCCAACTCCCTTCACCATAGCCGCCGTCCTTGGCCCCTGGCGGTCAGGGCCCGGAGGGTGACGGGGGCGTGACGGGTTGCTGACGCCGGCGTCATCTACGCGCCCGCGGGCTGTGCAAAGCTTCGGCGGCCGCCGCCACGCGTGGTGAGGGGCGCAAGCGTTGCAAAGGGAGGGTGGCACTGCGGTGGGACGGAGACTGAGGATCCTCGGCGCCATGACTGTTGTCGTCGGAGTGGCCACACTCGCGCTTCCCACCGCCTCGGGGGCCGCCAAGGCTCCCACTCCTGTCACGCAGGCGAGCACGAGCACCAGGGGCGTGACCAGCACCAGGATCAACGTGGTCTTCCCCGTCGTGAACCTGCAGGCGCTCTCGAGTGAGATCGGCTTTGCCGGTGACGTCGAGTACACCGAGCAGGCCAAGGCCATCAAGCTCTTCGTGGGGGAGATCAACCAGAGCGGCGGCATCAACGGGAGGAAGATCAACCCGATCATCAGTTACTTCGACCCCACCAACGAGTCGAACATGCGGGCGTTGTGCAAGGACTGGACCGAGGGCAGCACCGCAGCCTTCGCGGTGCTCGACGGCGTGGGTGACTGGTCGGGCGACAATGAGCTCTGCCTCACCCAGGAAGGCCACACGCCGTTTCTCGGGCAGTGGACCACGGTGTCCAACTGGACCCGGCAAGGGTCGCCCTACCTGTGGTGGACCGGACCGGACGACGCGTCGATTCTCCAGGCCGTCGTCCAGTGGGGGCACAGCGCGGGCCTGCTGGGCGGCACCCGAAAGGTGGGGATCATCGCGGGGGATCGGGCCAGCGATCAGCTGGCCCTCGACCAGTACCTCTTGCCGGACCTCAAACGCATCGGTGTGCAGCCGGTGGTCGAGACGATTGCCGCGCAGACCTCGGAAACGGCGGCCACCAATAGCGACGCGTCACTCGACGTGGAGAAGCTGCGGGCGGCCGGGGTCACCTCGCTGATCCCGCTGATGCCGTTCAACGCGTTCCTTCCCGTGCTCGGGGCGCAGACACAACAGCAGTACTTCCCCAAGCTGCTGCTCTCCGACTACGAGGACTCGATCGAGACGTCGTTGGGCTTGCTCCCGGTCCCCTTTCAGAAGGCACTGAACGGGCAGGAAGGGGTGACGACCGAGACCCTGGGTGGTATCGACGACTCGCGACCCGAGGCGCAGGGCGGCTACGACCCCGGGGTGCGCGCCTGCTGGGCCACCTGGCACAAGGCATATCCCGAGACCCCGAAGGGGAACATGAACGACTTCATCGAGGAGCAGGGACCGGTGCAGGGGTGGTGCCAGGAGATCCGGCTCTTCGCCGAGGCCGCCACCAAGGCGGGCAAGGATCTCAATCGCCGCACCTTCGTCGAAGCCATGTCCACCATCAAGAACTATCCGGGTGGCTCCTCGCCGCTCCTCACGTTCGGTCCGGACAAGTTCTCCGGCCCCTCCGAGTACCAGGTGGTGAGCCTGCACGTGAACAAACCGCCGACTGCGGCGTGCAGACTGCCCCTGGGCAGCTTGCCGCCACAGGTCGTCTGCTGGCATCAGGTGCAGAGCTGGAAGCCCCTCCCCAAGAACGCATGAGCACCGCGCACGCACGCGAGAAGGCCCAGTGGGAAGAGGACGGATGGACCCTTGTCCAAGGCGTCTTCACCGAGCAAGAGCTGCAGGTGGCGCAAGGTGCCCTCCCTGCCCTCTTTCCCACGGCCGAGGAGTTCGCCCAGGACATCGATCCGGATCGCAATCGGCCCTTTCGCGTCGACTCGCACTCCGTCATGCCCGCGTTTCCTTTCGAGAGCGGCGCGCTGAACGGCCTGGTGCTCCACGAGAGGATCATCAGCCTGGCGCAGGAATTCCTCGATCTCGACGACATCCGTCTCTACCAGGGCATGCTGAGCGCGAAGTACGCCGAAGGAGCACTGGAGGACGAGCAGCTGCTCCATGTCGACTACGGGAATCACACGCTGGTGGTGCCGCGCCCGGAGGTCGGCTACCAACACCTCGAGCTGTTCATCTACCTGAGCGACGTGACGCCGGAGAAGGCGGCGACACGGATGGTGTCGCGCCGGTTGACCACGGGGATCCCGGTGGAGCGGACGTATCTCAGCACTGTCGACTACGAGGATCTCTACCGGGCCGAGGTGCCGGCCTCGGGCCCGGCCGGGTCGATCCTGGCCTACCGGCCCGACGTCTATCACCGGGGGGTGAGGATGACGGCACCCGGTGCCGCGCGCTTCATGCTGCATGTCTCCTTCAAGCCCGTCGCCACCGACTGGCTCGGTTCACAGGCTTGGCCTGGCGCAGCCGAGGGCCTGGCATGGCACCGCTTCATGGAGACCCCTTCGGTGCGGCAACTCGCGGTCCTGGGCTTTCCCGAGCCGGGACATCCCTACTGGACCGAGGAGACGCTGCGCGGCGTGGCGGCCCGCTACCCGTTGTTGGACATGGCACCGTGGCGCCAGGCGCTCGCAGACACAGACACAGCCACAGACACAGACACAGCCGCAGGCTCGAGCTGAGCACCGTGTCGCACGCACGTGTCGAACCCGACCAGCCCTGGTGGATGTCCGCCGTCTTGTACCAGATCTACCCGCGGTCGTTCGCCGACTCCAACGCCGACGGCATGGGCGATCTCCCTGGGATCATCGAGCACCTGGACCACCTGGCGTGGTTGGGCGTCGACGGGGTGTGGCTGTCACCCGTCACGCGCTCCCCCAACCGCGATTGGGGCTATGACGTGTCGGACTTCTGCGCCATAGAGCCGGACTTCGGCACCATGGAGGACGTCGACCGGCTCATCGCCGAGGCCCGTGGTCGGGGGATCCGTGTCCTCATGGACCTGGTGCCCAACCACACCAGCGATCAACACCCGTGGTTTCTCGAAGCACGGTCCTCGCGTGGCTCGGCCACGCGCGACTGGTACGTGTGGGCCAACCCGGAGGCCGACGGCGCGCCGCCGAACAACTGGGTGAGCAGCTTCGGCGGCCCGGCGTGGACAGCCGATCCCGTGACCGGCCAGTCCTACCTGCACAATCACCTCGCCGAGCAGCCGGACCTCAACTGGTGGAACGAGGACGTGCGCAGTGCCTTCGACGAGATCATGCGGTTCTGGTGCGAACGGGGAGTGGCGGGGTTCCGCATCGACGTGTGCAACGTCATCATTAAGGACGCGGAGCTACGCGACAATCCGGTGGCGACCGAGGACGACGACTTCGAGGCGCAGCTCTTCGGACAGCGGTCGGTGTACAACACCAACCGCCCGGAGGTGCACGAGGTCATTCGCCGTTGGCGCACGCTGGTTGACGGCTATGGCGAGCCACGGATCCTGTTGGGGGAGACGCCTGTGCCCGTGACCGAACTGGCTGCGTACTACGGCGACGGTCGCGACGAGTTGCACCTTGCGTTCAACTTCCCCTTCATTTCCGCCGCATTCGAGTGCGCAGCACTCCGCGACGTCGTCGAGCTGACTGAAGCCGTCCTGCCAGCGGGAGCCTGGCCCGTGTGGACGGGCTCGAACCACGACATGTTCCGCTTTCCCACCCGCTGGGCCGGCGACGACCCGCGCAAGGTCAGGCTGGCCCTGCTCATGTTGTTGAGCCTGCGCGGCACGCCGGTGCTCTACCAGGGCGACGAGATCGGCCTCGGCAATGGCAAGGTGGCCCATGATGACATGCGCGATCCGCTCGGCGTCCGCTACTTCCCCTACTACGAAGGGCGCGACGCAGGACGCACGCCGATGCCCTGGAGCGGTGCGCCCGGTGGGGGCTTCACCATCCCCGGCGTCAAGCCCTGGCTCCCGCTCGGGGATGTGCACGCGTGCAACGTCGAGAGCCAACGGTCGGACCCGACCTCGGTGCTCGCCCTGACGCGCGCCCTCATCGCACTGCGACGCGGGGCCGACGACCTGCGCACGGGTTCGTATCGATCGCTCGACACGCCGGACGGCGTCTGGGCCTGGCGACGCGGGGCACGGCACGGCGTGGTGTTGAACATGACCGACGAGCCGGCGGTCGTGGCGAGCCCGGTCGCGACGTTGTGCCTTTCCACCGTGCGTCAGCGCGACGGCGAGCGCGTGACGGGCGCACTGGAACTGGCGCCATGGGAGGGTGTCATCGGGGTGACGCAGGCTCCTTCGACCACAGCGCGCTGACGTCGGCGAACGGGGCGGTACAAGGCGGGCCGTCGGCCACCCAGATCTGGGGCGGCCCGCTCCCTGTCGTCCCGTAGCGGATCAGGCACGAGGAGCGGGTGCCGTACTCGTCGAGGTGCACGCAATTGGCCGACGAGCGCGGTGGAGCCGGTGTGTCGGGCCCACCGGGGCCACCAGGGCCCGGTGGATCTGCGGCACCGGCCGGGTCGGCCATCGTGTGATCCCCGAGTACCCGGCGCAGTGCAATGAGGGCGCTGTCCGCATCGCTGACGTCGGTGAGCGCAGCGGCCACACGCTCGGCTTTGGGCGACGGGGCACCGAGGGCCCGGTTCTCGAGGACGTGGAGTCCCGGGGCGAGCCCGACCGCCGCGGGCTCGACCAGGCCCGTGAAGTCGATGAAGAAGAGTGAGTCCCGGTCGCCCGCCAAGAGCCAGGACCCGTTGTAGTCCGACGGGCGGTGGTGCGCGAGGAACGCGTTGACGCTACGCGGGGCGTCGGACTGGGCGGTCAGTGCCAGTGGAAGCTCGCCACGAGTCCGGCGCGAGGCATCGCGCCCGGCTTCCCTGGGCTGGTTGGTCAGGCCGGCGAACACACCCCATTCGTTGACGGCCAGCCACGTGCCACCCGACTGCTCGTCCTTGCCGCCGAGAACGCGTGGTCCCTCTTCCCGCAGCACGGTCATGGGGACCGCCGGCCGGTTCAAGAACTCGTCGCGATTGGCGCCGATGAGCAGCGGTGTGTCGGGAAAGAGACGGAACGCCACCACCAGAAGGCACACGGGATCACACTACCGATGCGCCAGTGGACGACCGACGAGGGGTGGCAGCCGTCAGGCTGCCATGACCTCCGCTGCGGTCTTCTCGGGGGCAGGAGGGGGTGACGATTGCGAGTGCTTGGAGCGGCCCGGGAAGGCAAAGCGGAAGATCTTCCAGATGACCGATCCGAACTGCCGGGAAAGTCTTCCCGTGTTGTAGGGGATCCCGTAGCGTCGGCAGATGTCGCGCACCTGGGGGGCGATCTGCTTGTAGCGCCGGGCCGGGATGTCGGGGAAGAGGTGATGCTCGATCTGGAAGCTGAGGTTGCCGCACATGATATGGAACAGGCCACGGCCTGAGATGTTCGCCGATCCGAGCATCTGGCGGAAGTACCAGTGGCCCTTGGACTCGCCTTCGCATTCCTCCTCGGTGAACTCCAGCGCGCCCTGGGGGAAGTGCCCGCAGAAGATGATGATGAAGGCCCAGATGTTGCGGACGACATTGGCCAAGGCGTTCGCCGCCAACGTGAAGAAGAAGAGCGGGCCGGTGAACGCGGGCCACATGATGTAGTCACGGAACGCAAGTGTTCCGGACTTGCGCATCCCGTTCTTGAGCGAGAGCTTCGCCTCGGCCCAGGTCTTCTTCCCGGCACGCACATGGCCGAAGTCGACGTCGTGCAACATGATGCCGTGATCGAAGATCAGCGCGAGCCCGAGGGCGTAGAGCGGATTGCCCAGATTGGCCGGCGTCCACGGTTTCTCTGCGCTGATCCGGATCACCCCGTAACCCAGATCGCGGTCCTTCTCCGTGATGTTGGTGAACGTGTGATGCAGGTAGTTGTGATAGTGCTGCCACCCCTTGGCCGGGCACGACGAGTCCCATTCGAAGTCCGTAGAGGACAGGGCGGGATCCTTGGTCCAGTCGTATTGTCCGTGCAGGACGTTGTGCCCGATCTCCATGTTGTCCAGAATCTTCGAGAGCGAGAGGGCGCCCGCCCCGAGGAGCCAGAACGGGGGGAGGAACCCCAAGAACAACGAGGCCCGCCCGGTGATCTCGGACCATCGCTGTATCCGGATCAGGCGGCGGATGTAGGCCACGTCCTCGGCACCCAGCTGCGAGACGACTTCGGCGCGCAAGGTCTCGAGCTCGTGCTCGAGCGCATCGAGTTGTGCCGGCGTGAGTCCGTATGTCTCGGCGACAGTGGGCATCAGAGATCGATCTCGACGTCGCCGACGGGAACGCTCACGCAGATTCGGATGTTGGCATCGGGCCCATCGGTCAGATCGCCGGTCACCGCATCGCGCACGACGCCCGAACACAGTCGACGCGTGCAGGTGTGACAAATCCCCATCCGACATCCGGTAAGGGGCGTGAGGCCCGCCGCCTCGGCCTGGGCGAGCAGCGGTGTGCCGTCGCTGGCCACGCCGATCTCGCTGGCCCCGAAGCGCACGGTCCCGTCTACCGTGCCGGCTTCCGCCGTGAACTGGGCCAACGTGAACGCCTCGGTGCGGAGGTACTCGCTCCGCCCGGCCATCGCGAAGAGGTCACGCGCCGCGTCCATGAGGGGAGCGGGCCCGCAGACGAACGCCTGCGCGCTGGTCCATTCGGGATCGGCCGCGTCGAGCTGTGGTGCCATCAGGAACCCGTCGAGATCGCCCGTGCCGGGCCGATCGGTGAAGACGCGGACGAGGCGCACATTGGACGCCGTACGCGCGATCTGCTGCAACTCTTCCCGGTAGAGCATGTCCTGTTCGGTCAAGGCGTAGTGCAAGAAGGTGACCGGCTTGGTCCAGCCGAGCGCGCAACGCGTCCGCAGCATCGACATCACCGGGGTGATGCCACTGCCGCCGCTGATCAGCAGCAGATGCGCCGGTTCCTCCCGGGGGAGGGTGAACGAACCCTGTGCGGTGGTGAGGACGACGGTCTGCCCCTTCTGCGCCGCCTGCTGGAGGTGGCGGCTGACACGTCCCTCGGCGTGGGCGGTGATCGACAGCTCGATCAGACCGTCCCGGGACGTGGCATCGTTGGTCATGGAGTAGCAGCGGGTGTGGCGCACGCCGTCGATCTCGATGCTGAGCTGCGTGTACTGCCCGGCGCGAAAGCCGGTCCAGAGCCCGTTCGGGCGGAGCGTCAACGTCACGCTGCGCGGGGTGGTCCGGGCGACGTGCACCACCTTGGCCCTGACCTCGCTCGTGGACCACGACGGGCGCACGAGCTCGACGTAGCGGTCGACCCCATAGGGGGTTGCGGCGGCGTTGAACACACGTATTGCCTGGCGGAGCACCCGCCGGGAAAGCGGCGGCCGTGCGGGAAGGACGCCGATTGCCATGCCACACAGTACTCTGAGCTGGCCCGCAGCAAGGAGTCGTCCCACGTGGGAGGGCATGTCTGAGGGGGACCTGGGCACCGATCCCGGGGTGTCTCGAGGCAGGCCAGAATCTGAGGATGGCCACCAACCGATGGATGACCGGTGACGGACCACGTGGCGCGCAGTACGACCGCCGATTCGAAGAGCTGGCGGCCAGCGGCGCGGACATGCATGGTGAGGCGTCCTTTGTCGCGTCCTTTGGAGAGGGCTCGGTGCTCGACGCCGGATGCGGTACCGGAAGGGTCGCCATCGAGCTGAGCCGCCGCGGTCACGACGTGGTGGGGATCGACATGGACCCGGGCATGCTCGAGGCCGCACGCCAGAAGGCGCCGGGACTCCGATGGATCGAAGGCGATCTGGCCGACGACGCCCTCGCGATCGGCCGTCACTTCGACGTCGTCGTGATGGCGGGGAACGTCCTGATCTTCGTTTCGCCCGGCACCGAGGGGAACGTGGTGGCCAACATGGCTGCACACCTGGCGCCCGCGGGGCGCCTCATCGCCGGCTACTCGCTCGCTCCGGGTGGTCTCTCGGTCGGCCGACACGACGAGCTGGCGGCAGAGTCGGGCCTGACCCTCGAGGAGCGGTGGTCGACCTGGGACCGGGCGCCGTTCGATCAGACCAGCACCTACGCCGTCTCAGTCCACCGGCGGGGGGCCTGAGCCGGTCGTCGACACCACCCGTCCGCCACGACCCGGCCGCCACCACCCGCGGGGTCGCCGCGGCGCTACCCGGCCAGCGGAAGACGCAGGAAGTGCGGCTGTGGGTCGTCGGTGAGCTCGCCCAGTCGCCGGACCGCGGCCTCGCGGACAGCGGCGATGCTCGACTGCCGGACGTGCGAGTAGCCGTGTACGTCGTTGGCGGCATTGACGATGGCGCGCACCGCGTCGACTGTCGCCGGGGTGAGGTGCTCCACTGCCACCGCGACCCATGAGAGGTACTCGGCCCGGAACCGCCGCTCGGCCTTGCGCTCAGCCGTCCAGCCGAAGGGATCGAAGGGTGTCCCGCGGACGTGCCGCGCCGCCCGGAGGACACGGAAAGCCGGGCGGGCGCTTCGGACGAGCTTGATCTTGCGCTGCATGCCGAGGCGCGCCAGCAGCGGTGGCTTGAGCATGTAGACCGGCCGTGCTCCGGGGAACGCACGCACGAAAGCCTCTCGCTCCTCGTCGAGCAGGTGCAGGCGAGCCACCTCGTACTCGTCCTTGATGGCTGTCAGGGCATAGAGCCCGCGGGCGAACGCCTCGGTGACTCCCCCCGACAGCTCTCCGGTTGCACATACTTCTCGCGCCGCCACCTGGCGCACTTGTTCGAGGTAGCGCGCCGCCACCCGGTTGCTCTGGAAGGCGATCAGCTCGGCTACCCGCAGGCGGACGACATGGGCGAGGCTCTCGGGCCAGTCCGCGTCCGGCTCGAGCTGCGACGGCACGTCGGAACGGGCCGACGTGCCGGGCGACGCGCCCACTGCTGGTTCGGGGGCGCCGGGTGCGACGTCGCCCAGGGCCGCGTCCACGGCCTCGGGTGCTGCCACCGCGGCGCGTCCCCAGCCGACAGCGGCCATGCTGGCCGCAACATCGACCCCGTTGAGACGGATCGCCTCGGTGAGTTCTTCGGCACCGAACGGGAGGAGCCCGGCCTGGAAGGCGGCGCCGATGAGGACGAGGTTGGCGGCCAGGTGATCGCCCGTCAGTTGCTCAGCGATCGTCTGGGCGTCGACGCAGACCATGTCGCCCCCCTTGGTGACCCGGGCAATCCGCGCCCGCAGTCCCGACGCCAGCGGAGAGGACGAGTGTTGGTGGCGGAGCATCGTCGCGGTGGGCACCTCGGCCATGTTGAGGACGGCGACCGTGCGCTCGGCGGAGGCCACCGACAGCGCGTCGTCACCGGCCGCCCCGAGGAGGTCGAAGCCGAGGAGCACATCGGCGCCCCCCGGGCTGGCATGGACGTCTCCTTCGATCGGGGAGGACGAGATCCGCACGTCGGAGGTCACCGGCCCGTTCTTTTGCGCCAGCCCGGTCTGGTCGATGCCGGCGGCATGGAGCCCGGCGAGGTGGGCGGCCATCTGGGTGATACGAGATGCGGTGACGACGCCGGTCCCGCCGATGCCCGGCATGCGCAGCACGGTCGTGCCGGACCAGGGACGGGCCGGAGGGTCGGGCAGCGAGGTCGGAGGGGCGGGATATGCCTGCGGTTGTGCTGTGGAAGCGCCGACGAGGCGGGCCACCACGAAGGAGGGGCACTCGCCGTTGACGCAGGATTTGTCGAGGTTGCAGCTCCCTTGGTGGACCGCCATCTTCGTGCCGAAGTCCGTCTCTACGTGCACGAGCGACATGCACGTGGCGTGCTCGGCACAGTCGCCGCATCCTTCACAGACCCGGCTGTTGATCCACACGGACTCGGTCAGGGCCGGGCGTTGCCCGCGCGTGCGCAGCCGGCGTTCCTCGGCCGCGCAGGGGTCGAAATGGATGAGGGCGGTGACACCGTCGACGGCAGCGAGCTCGCGTTGCGCCCGGGCCGTGTCGTCGCGGTGCAGCACGCTGGCGATGGGGTGGAGCCGGGCGTGGGCGAGCGCATCGGGCTCGGGGGTGGTGACGAACACCTTCTTTACGCCCTCCACGGCCAGCCAGTGCGTGAGCTCGGTGACACCGACGCGCCCTACGGGTGTCTGACCTCCCGTCATGGCCACTGCGTCGTTGTAGAGGATCTTGTAGGTCATCGTGACGTTGGCAGCCACGGCGGCCCGCACCGCCAGCGATCCGGAGTGGAAGAAGGTGCCGTCGCCCAGATTCTGGGCGTAATGGCGGTCGTCGGTGAACGGCGACATCCCGATCCATTGCGCCCCCTCGCCGCCCATCTGCGTCATGCCGATCTTGTGACCGCGGCCCTCCTCGTCGAATGTCGCCATGATGTGGCATCCGATGCCCAACCCGACCAGCTGGTCCTCGTCGGCGCGGGTGGAGATGTTGTGGGGGCAGCCGGAGCAGAAGTACGGAGTGCGCGGTGCGGGCGCGCTGCCCTCGAGGTCGATGCGTATCGGGGCCCCCACGTTGTGCCGGTCGACTGCGCGACGAACCTGCACCGGAAGGTCCTCGTCCCGCCACAGCCGGGCCATGGCGCCGGCCACGAGGGCACTGGTCACAGCCCCGTGGCGTGGGAGGAGAGATCGGCCGTCACCGTCGTCCTTGCCGCAGATCCGGGGCTGGCGCGCGTGCCGATAGAGGGCGGCCTTGAGCTGGTCTTCGATGACCGGCGCCTTGTCCTCGACGACGAATACCTCGTCCACCCCGCCCACCATGGCCCGCAGCGCGGAAGGACTGAGGGGCCACGGCAGGTCGATCTTGACGAGGCGCAGACCCAGATCGCTCTGGTCACGCGGGCTGAGGCCGAGGTCGTCCAGCGCGCGCAGCGTCGCCGCGTAGGCCAGGCCCGAGGCGAGGATCGCCTTGCGGGGTCGGCCCGGCTCCGACGTGATGCGGTTGAGCCCGGCGAGCTCGGTGTACTCGTGCACACGCGGGAAGCGCACCCCGTAGAGGTCCTCTTCCGCCTCGAGTGCGCCCGCTCCGAGCAACGTGGGCGGGTGCCACTGCCGGGACCGGTCCGGGACCGGGATCCTCAGTGCGCCCAACGGCGCGATGGCGACGGTTGCGCTGGCGTCGGCCAGGTCCGCGACGATCTTCAGCGCGCTCCAGAGGCCGGCATAGCGCGACAGCGCAACGGCATGGAGGCCCAGCGGGATGATGTCGCCCACCGAGGAGGGGGCCAGGACCGGCAGGCCCAGGGCCCGTGCCATCTGCTCACACGAGCTGGGCAGGGTGGAGGACTTCGAAAGGGGGTCGTCCCCGACGAGGGCCACGGCGCCACCGAGGGGAGCCGTTCCCGAGACGTTCGCATGGCGGATGGCGTCGGCAGCCCGGTCGAGACCCGGGTTCTTCCCGTACCAAAAGCCGACGACGCCGTCGACCCGACGTCCCGGCAGCTCGCCGGTCAGCTGCGTCCCGCCTACGGCGGTGGCGGCCAGTTCCTCGTTCAGTCCGGGTGAAAAGACGATGTCCGCCTCCGACAGAAGGTCGTGCGCCCGCAGGAGCTGCTGGTCGAGCCCGCCCAGTGGGGAGCCTTCGTAGCCGCTGATGAAGAGCGCCGTCGAGAGGTCGCGCGCGCGGTCGAGGGCTCGTTGGGTCAAGAGGAGGCGCACCAGCGCTTCTATGCCCGAGAGCAACACCGTGCCCTCGGTGGCCTCGTAGCGGTCACTGATGCTCACGGCACGCATCGGCTCTCCGTTCTCCTCGTCGGTTCACTCAGTCGGGGATGGTGACGCTGCGCCCCACGCGGGCCGAGGCCCACTGCTCGGCCACCGGCAGCGGGTCGGAACGGGTCGCCGCCGCCTCGTCGAGGAGGTCGGCCGTGCGCGTGCCGATCGCGTCCAGGGCGAGACCGAGCCGGTCGGCATCCCACCCGGCGCGCTCGGCGTGGATCTGCAGGACGCCGCCGGCGTTGGCCACGAAATCGGGCACATAGGTGATGCCACGCGCCGCGAGCCGTTCTGCGTCGACCCGGGCGGCGAGCATGTCATTTGTTGCGCCGACGACGAGCTCGCACCTGAGCTCTTTGATCGATGCCGCGTGCAGGACGCGGGCCGAGGCACAGGGGGCGAACACGTCGCAGGGGACCGCATGGGCGGCTCCGGGGGCCACGACCGTGCCACCGACGCTGTGCGCGACCGCAGCCGCTCGGGCCGCATCCACGTCGGCCACGGTGAGGACGGCACCCCGGTCGGCCAGCAGGCCGACCAGTGCAGCACCGACGTGTCCGGTACCCTGCACGGTCACCCGGATTCCCGAAAGGTCACGGTGCATGCTGTGGCGAACCGCCGCCTCGATGGAGCGGAACACGCCGAGTGCGGTGGACGGCGAAGGGTCGTTGTGGTTGCAGCTGACCCACGGCGCCACGGTGGCGATGACGGCCAGGTCGGCCACCGTCGTCCCCATGTCGACACCGGGCACGTAGGTGCCACCCAGTCGGCTGACGTTCGCGGCGAAGGCCAAGAGCTGTGCCTCGCGCTGCGTCCCTTCCGGTGTGCCGTCCCCGTGCGCGAGCATGACCGACTTCGCCCCGCCGTAGGGGATGTCGGCCACTGCGTTCTTGAGGGTCATGACCTGAGAGAGCCGGCACGCTTCTTCGACCGCGTCGTCAACGCTGCGGTAGGGAATCCAGCGGACGCCGCCGAGTCCAGGCCCGAGTGTCGTGTCGTCCACCGCGATTGCTGCGACGAGCCCACTGGCACGATCGTGGCAGAGCAGCAGCTCCTCGCCGACCGGCCGCTGCGTTCCCGGGACCAGAACTGGCGCATCGAGAACCGCAGCCTCGAGAACCGCAGCCTCGAGAACCGCAGCCTCGAGAACCGCAGCCTCGAGAACCGCAGCACTCGGCACCTGGGGGTCCTCCGACTCCATCTCACGCCGGCTCAGGACGGACGAAATGCTCACAGAAATAGTCAACACGCCGGGACGGCCGAGTGGAGAAAGTTGTGGCGTTTTTGCAGCATGACGCAATGGAATATCGAAAGTAGGCGAGTTGAACGCACGGAATCTGCGGGGTGGACCCATCCTCTCTATACTTGAAGTCATGAGTGCCGTCGACCTTGATCAGACCGACCACCGGATCATCGAGCTTCTCTCCCAGAACGCCCGCCGCACCATGGCCGACATCGGCGAGAAGGTCTCGCTCTCGGCCTCGGCGGTCACGCGGCGCATCGAGCGGCTGGAGAAGTCAGGGGTGATCGCGGGCTACACAGTCGTGGTCGATCATCGCAAGGCGGGCCGCCCGATTCAGGCCTTCACGGAGGTGCGCTTTGCCGGGACGGCCGACCTCAAGGAGATCAAGGAGACGGCGATCCAACTCCCCGAGGTGCAGGCCGTGTTCACGACGGCCGGGGATCCCGACGCCCTCGTCTGGCTCCAGGTACCCGATGTCGAGCGGCTGGGTCAGGTGATCGAACAGCTCCGCCGGCGCGGAAGGGTCACGGGCACCAAGACACTGATCGTGCTCGATACGTGGTCCCGCCATCGCTCCTTCGAGCCCGAGCGGTCGACATCGCGCTGACCGTAAAGGCCGGCCGGACCGGATGGGGATGCTCAGTCGGGCGGATTGTCAGTCGGGCGGAATGACCGATTGCGCATCGAGCATGTCGGCCATCACGGCTCGGATGAACTCGTCGGCGGCATCGGTCATCCCCCCGGCCACCCCGCCGTAGATCGCTCCCGATTTGGCAGGCTCGTTTGCGTGCTCGTTGGCGTAGGCGACGGCGTCGGCCAGGTCGGCTGCGAACGCGGCGGCCACGCCGGGTTGTGTCTGGGGACGCGTGACGGCCATGTGCAGTGCATTGGGATATTGCTGGCCGTTGAACCGCCACCCTCGTTGCCGCATGAAGTCGTTGACGTGATAGATGTCGAAGTCGTCCGCGGTGAACGAGAAGAGAAACGTCGGTCGGCCGACGATTCTCAGCTGAGGATGGCTCCGCACGGCATCCTGCATGGCGAAGGACGTCTCGAAGATCTGCGAGGCGTAGCCCAGGTAGCCCTGATAGCCGAACTGCACCATGGCGGCCCAAGTGGCGGCGATGAGGCCCCCTGAGCGTGATCCTTCCATGCCGGGGGAGGTGTACTTCCCCCCGCTCCAGTCGGTCAGGTAGAAGTACTGCGCGTTGCGCAACTCCTTGGAGCGGAAACTCAGCACGGATGAGCCCTTGAATGCGTAGCCGTACTTATGGGTGTCCGCCGACATCGATGTGACGCCGGGCACGCGGTAGTCGAAGACGGGAATGTCGTAGCCCAGCTTCTCGCCGAAGGGGAGGATGAACCCGCCCAGGCAACCGTCGACGTGCAGCCCGACACCGCGGGAGAGTGCGACCTCGGACAGCTCGCTGATGGGGTCGACGGTGCCGTAGCCATAGTTGCAGGCGGAGCCGATGAGCGCCACGGTCTGATCATCGATGTGGTCCCGGACCCACAGCACGTCGACCTGGGTGGTGACCGGGTCGACGGGTGCGCGCCGAAGCTCCACCCCGAAGAGATGACACGCCTTGTCGAAGGCGGGGTGCGCCGTCTCGGCCTTGATCACATTGGGACGGGTGACGCCACGCGTCTGGGCCGCGTGCTCGCGGTAGGCCAATATCGCATGCAGAATGCTGCCGGTCCCCCCGGTCGTGACCAGACCGCACGGGTCGTCCCCGGCTGCCACGGCGGCCTCACCGTGGTGCAGGCCCAGTGTCATGGAGATGATCTCGGCCTCGAACTTGGTGGCGCTCGGGCACATGTCGCGTTGCAGGACGTTCACGTGCGCGAAGAGGCCGAACGCATCGTTCATGAAGTGGTAGTGGTCGTGATCGCCGCAGTACATGGTGCCCGAGCACTTGCCGGTCTCCCAGAACGCATCTTCCTCGATGGCCATCGTGCGGAGCTCGGAGAGGATCTGCTCGCGGGGGAGCCCGACCTCGGGGAGATCTCGATGGATCTCGAAACGGTCGGCGTAGGGGTAGCTGCTCACTGGATGGGGTGATTATCGCAGGGTCAGCATGGCCCGCACCGGCCGATGGTCCGAGCCGGCAGCCGGCAACACCTCGCCCGAGGAAACTTCGATGTTGCCGCGCACGAGGATGTGGTCGATCTGGCTGTGCGGATGCCACGCCGGCCACGTCCTTCCCCTCACGGCCCGCCGCCAATCGGGCAGGAACGCACGCACGGGAGGGCCCCAGAGGTTCATGTCGCCCATGAGCACGGCTTCGGGTCGTGCCTCCGTCTGCAACAGCCGCTTCAGGTCGGCATAGTTGCGGTGGGAGCCGTAGTGCAGGTGGGACATGTGCGTCCCGACGATGGAGAGCGGCACGCCACCGACGCGCACGTCCACCACGATGGCGGCACGGTGTACCCGGTCGCGTTCGAGGGGCGGGAGTCGCAACGTGTGTGTGCGGTCCACCGTCATGCCCTGCCGGGTCAGGACGGCGATGCCCCACGTCCCGCTGTCACCTTGCTGGTACCGCGTCGCCGCAAGTTCGGTCGCGTGCAGCTGGCGGTCGGTGCTGACGTACAACGAGCGCACGCTGGCCCGGAAACCCATGTGCGGCATCCAGCGGCCCGTCGCAGCCGTGTGCGGACGGACCCGCCTTCCCTTGGCCAGCGTGCACGTCACGATCTCGTAACCGAGCGCCGAGGCGATCTGCTCAGCCTGGCCGGACCCCGGCCCTCCGGCATCGCTCGTCCATGCCTCTTCGAGGACGAGCACGTCAGCATCGAAGGTGGCACAGGCGGCAACCGGATCAAAGGGCCGACCCCACCCGTCGATTCCCGCGTGCATGTTGAAGTTGACGACAGTGAGCACGGTGTTGGTTGAGGATAGGCCACCCGCTGGCAAGCGGCCGGTACCATCGTCCTGTGCCCCCCCGAGCCCCGGACGTGCTCGCCGAGCGCCTTCGGCCGTTCACGACCACGATCTTCTCTGAAATGTCCGAGCTGGCCCTCGCCACCGGCTCGATCAATCTGGGCCAGGGTTTCCCGGACACCGACGGCCCGGCGGAGATGATCGAGGTGGCGACCGAGGCCATGCGGGCCGGGCGCAACCAGTACCCGCCGAGTCAGGGGATACCCGAGCTCCGGGAGGCGGTCGCCGCCCACCAGGCTGCGTGGTACGGGCTCCGTGTCGCACCCGCCGACGAGGTCCTCGTGACCACGGGTGCCACCGAAGCGATCGCTGCGTCGTTTCTCGCCTTGTGCGAGCCGGGCGACGACGTCGTGATGTTCGAACCGTCCTATGACTCTTACGCCGCGTGCGCGTCCATGGCGGGGACCACGCCCCGGCTCGTACGACTGCATGCTCCCGACTGGTCCTTCGATCCTGACGAGCTGGCCGCGGCCTTCGGGCCCCGGACGCGTCTGGTCCTGCTCAATACGCCGCACAATCCCACGGGCAAGGTCTTCACCCCCCCCGAGCTCTCGTTGATCGCCGAGCTCTGCTGCGCCCACGACGTCCTGGCGGTGACCGACGAGGTCTACGAGCACCTCGTCTTCGAGGGGCTCCACGTGCCACTGGCGACGTTGCCCGGCATGGCGGAGCGCACGTTGTCGATCTCGTCAGGCGGCAAGACGTTCTCGTTCACCGGGTGGAAAGTGGGATGGGTGACCGGGCCGGCACCCTTGGTCGCCGCGGTGCGTGCCGCCAAGCAGTTCCTCACCTACACCTCGGGCGCCCCGTTCCAGTTGGCCATCGCCCACGGCCTCTCGATGGGACCCGACCGCATCCACGCGTTGAGCGCGGCCCTCGAGGCCAAGCGCGACCTCCTCTGCCATGGTCTGTCCAAGCTCGGGTTCACCGTGTACCGACCGGCGGGCACCTACTTCGCCACGACCGACATCGCGGAGATCGCCCCGGGCCTGCAGGCGTACGACTTCTGCCGTGCCCTGCCCGAGCGCTGCGGCGTCGTGGCCATCCCGAGCTCGGTCTTCTATGGCGTTCCGGGCCCCGCCGCCATCCCCGGCCCCGCCCCCATCCCCGCCGCCTCGGGCCCCCCCGCCGGCTCGGGCCCCGCCGCCTTGGGGACTCGCGGGGCCACGTCCGCTGGCGGGCCGACCGCCGGGGGCGACACCCTCGTCCGTTGGGCTTTCTGCAAGCGCGACGAAGTTCTCGAAGAGGCGCTGGACCGCTTGGCCTCGTGGAGCTGAGGCGGTCAGCAGTCGGTCAGCGGTAGCATCGATGGCGTCATGACCGCCTCTCTCACCTGGGTCGATGCCTTCACCGACAGGGTATTTTCCGGCAATCCAGCCGGTGTCTGCCTGCCCAGCGAACCGATGAGCGCCGAGTACATGCAGGCCCTCGCCAAGGAGCTGGGGATCGCCGAGACGGCATTCGTCGTGCCCACCACGCAGCCGGACATCTTTGATCTCCGTTGGTTCTCTCCGCTGGTGGAGATCGACCTGTGCGGTCACGCCACATTGGCCGCGGCCCACGCCATGCGCGAGTGCGGGGGGGTGGACGGGACGCGTCCGCTGACGTTCATGACGCGGAGCGGACAGCTTCTCGCCTCATTCGAGGGCGACCGCATCGAGCTCGATTTCCCGGCCGATCCCCTGACGCCCGCTCCTCTCCCCGAAGCGCTCGAGGAAGAGTGGGCGAGCCCACTCGTCGGGGTCGGTCGGACCTCCTTCTTCGTGATGGTGACCCTGGCCAGCGCCGAGGCCGTGCGCTCCTATCGACCGAATCTGGCAGCGATCGCCGCCACCGGCCACAAGGCGGTCCTCCTGACGGCGGCGGCGGAGCCCGGTTCGGGGGCCGATTACGTGTTGCGTGTGTTCGGTCCCAATGTGGGCATCGACGAGGACGCGGCGACCGGCTCGGCCCAATGCGTGGCGGGACCCTATTGGTCGGAGATTATGGGGCGACCGAGCCTGGTGGCCCACCAGTTGTCCCCACGGGGAGCGGTCCTCCACGTCCGTCCCGAGGGCGCCCGGGTGCACATAGGCGGGAACGCCGTGACGGTGTTCACGGGCTACGTGTGATAGAGAGCGACATGGTGCCAGCGACCGCGCAGGTTCGAGCAGTCGTGGTCGCCCACGTGCCGCTCTCTCCTCGCGAGGTCGCATCCAAAGAGCGCTTCTTGGCCGAGCTCGACCGGCTCGATGATCCCTTCAGCGAGCTGGCCGACCCCGTGCACGTGACTGCGTCGGCCATTGTCGTCGGGCGGCGCGGCACGGTCCTCCATCTGCACAAACGTCTCGGCCGCTGGATGCAGCCAGGCGGGCACATCGACCCCGGGGAGACGCCGCCCATCGCCGCCCGGCGAGAGGCCATCGAGGAGTTGGGCCTCGAGGTTGCGCATCCCCGGAGTGGGCCGCGTCTGATCCACCTCGACGTCCACGAGGCGGCCCTCGGCCACACCCACCTCGACCTGCGGTACCTGTTGTTCGGAGCCGACTATGACCCGCACCCGCCGCCCGGCGAGAGTCCCGAGGCGCGCTGGTACGACTGGGACGAGGCCGCCGCGACCGCGGACGAGGCCCTCGCGCCGGCACTGGTGGTGGCCCGTGCCGAGTGGGACGCTGGTCTGCATGACTGACGAATCGTTTGCGCGGTTGCTGGTCGTCCAGGACCTCGACACGTTGATCACACAACTGGCCCATCGCCGGGAGATGTTGGCCGAGCGGTCGGGTCTGACCGGGCTCGAGGCCGAGCTGCGTGCGCTCGCCGACGAAGAAGCGAACCTGTCGGAGCAGCGCGCCGTCCTCACCGCGACGCAGAAGGATCTGGAAGCACAGATCGCCACGATCAACGAGCGCAGTAGTGGGATCGAGACGCGGATGTATGCCGCGCGTGGTTCCTCCACCCGCGACCTCCAGGCCATGGACGAGGAAGTGCGACACCTCACCCAACGGCGGAGCGAGCTGGAAGACGAGGAACTGGTGGCCATGGTGGAGCAGGAACCCGTCGACGCTGCACTGGCTGCGCTCGCCGCCCGCACGACGCCGGTCGAGGAGAAGGTGACGATCCTGCGCAGCGAGGTCGCCCAGGGCCGGTCGGAGATCGATGCCGAGCTGACGACCGCCACGGCCGCTCGGGCCGCCGAAGCGGCGCAGCTCCCCGCGGCGCTGGCTGATCGCTACGAGGCGCTGAGAACCCGCCTGAAAGGCACCGGTGCGGCACGGCTTGTCGGCCACCGTTGCGACGGATGCCATCTGGAGCTTTCCTCGGGTGAGGTCGAACGCATACGGAACACGACGCCCGACAGCGTGGTCACGTGTGACCAGTGCGGGCGAATTCTGGTCCCGACCTGAGGGTTGCGGGAGCCCGCATGTTGATCCTGATCAGGCACGGCGAGTCGGTGGCGAACGCACAACACTTGTTGGTGGGACGCACCGACGCCGAGCTCACGCAGAAGGGGATGGCGCAAGCGTCCTCGGTCAGGTTGCTGCTGCGCGATCCCATCTTGGCGTTGCGGAGCAGCCCGCTCAGCCGGGCGCGTGACACGGCGGCACTTTTTGCGCAGGGCCTTCCCGTCGAGGTGGATGACCGTTGGGTCGAGGTGGACTATGGCGAGTACGAGTGCCAGCCCCTGGGCGACATCCCCGCGGACATCTGGCGCGAGTGGCAACGCGATGCGTCCTTTCGCCCCGCCGGTGGCGAGTCCTTGGCCGAGGTCGACGCACGGGTGGCCGCAGCGTGCGACGAGCTCTTCACCGCCGACGGCTTCGGGGCTCGCGCCCGCGACGGCGACGTCGTCGTGGTCAGCCACGTCACCCCGATCAAGGCTGCGGTGGCCTGGGCGCTCGGCATGACCGCCGAGCTGTCGTGGAGACTCCATCTGCAGACGGCCTCGGTCACGCGCATCGGTTGGGGAAATGGTCACCCTGTCCTCCATGGCTTCAACGAGGTGGTGCCCAACCGGGACGCCCCGACACCCGGCACCGTCGCGTCATGAGTGCCGCCGGGGGCGGCCCGCGATCACCCACGCTCCGTGAGCTCGCGCCCCGAGAGGATGCGGAGGAGCTTCCCCTTCTGACCCGGACGATCGACATGCGGGTCTTCGAGCGCGAGGGGCATCACGTCGTCATCGGGTCGCTGCATGATCAACGCCCGTGGGCGTCAGGCCGGGCCGGTCCCCGTGACGTGCACCACATGGAGCTCGGGATCGTGGTCCGTTGCGCGGATCTGGTCATTGTGGACGCGGAAGCGACCATGGGCCACTTTCCGCACCCTGAATGCCCCTCCATCACGGATTCCTTCTCCGAATTGATCGGCGTGTCGGTGGCGCGTGGCTACACCCGCGCCGTGCAGGACCGTTTCGGGCGTGAGCGCGGCTGCAGCCATCTCGAGTTCCTGGCCCGGGCGCTGGGGCCGGTGGTGATCCAATCCCTCACTGCCGCGGGCGCTCGCCGCATGGAGAACGGGGAAACAGAAGGTGACGAAACGGCTGCGAGTGGCCTGCAGTGGCTGACGAACACCTGCCACATCTGGGCCGTCGACGGCATCGGCATGCAGAAGCTGACAGCGCAATGGAAGCCGGGAAACGGTGAGTACCCGGCTCCCTCCCTGGTCGAGATCCGGCGACGCCGGCAGGTGCATGAACCCGGCTGAACCCCGACCGCGTCAGGAATAGATCGCGGGGACGTACGTCTGCTCGTCCTTGGGGGGACGCACGTACCCGGTATCGGGTGGCCGGGGCGGGAGCTCGAACGGCATCGGCGGATCATGATCGGCGTAGGGGATCAAGCTCAACAAGTGATGGATGCAGTTGAGGCGCGCCGCTCTCTTGTCGTCGGAGGGCACGACGTACCAGGGGGACTGCTTCGTGTCGGTGTAGGTGAACATCTCATCTTTGGCTTTGGAGTACTCGACCCATCGCAGCCGGGCCTCGAGATCCATCGGAGAGAGTTTCCAACGCCGCGTGGGATCAGCCAGGCGCGACTGGAGCCGGCGCTCCTGCTCCTCGTCGCTGACGGAGAACCAGTACTTGACGAGCTGGATGCCCGAACGGATCAGCATTCTTTCGAACTCGGGACACGAGCGAAGGAACTCCTGGAGTTCGTCGTCGGTGCAGAATCCCATGACACGCTCGACGCCGGCGCGGTTGTACCAGGAGCGATCGAAGAGGGCCATCTGTCCGGCAGACGGCAGATTCGCCACGTAGCGCTGGAAGTACCACTGTGTCCGCTCCTGTTCGTTGGGCGCGGCAAGGGCGACCACCTTCGAAACCCTGGGGTTCATTCGTTCGGTGATGCGCTTGATCGCTCCGCCCTTGCCTGCGGCATCCCGGCCTTCGAACAGGACCACGATGCGCGCACCGGCCGATTGCACCCAGTGCTGGAGCTTGGCCAGTTCCACCTGGAGGTGTTCCAGCTCGGCCTCGTAGTCCTTTGCATTCATCGTTGCGACGCCTCCGACACTTTGGTCTGCACAAGCTATTCGGCTTTGAGGAGGTCCGCCGGGTGCGACCGCGAAGCCACCAGCGCCGGGCCGATGGCCAGCAGGTTGGCGATCACAATGGTCGCGAGGGCGATGGCCGCGATGGTCCAGGCCAGGACGACGGTCACCGTGAGGACGCCCAGATTGTGTGCGAACACGGTCCAGACGGCGCGGCCGACGACGATGCCGAGTGGAACCCCGACGAGGACGCCGATGAGCGCCACCGTCGTCGTTTGCCACCAGACGGCGAAGGCCACCTGCCGGCGCACGAACCCCAGGGCCTTGAGCAGGCCCACTTCCCGCCGCCGCCGAGCCACGCTGCGACCAGGAGGCCGAGCGTCAGCCACGACCGCCACCGGTGACGAAACGAGGCGCGGAGCAACATTCTGAGTACCGCCAACACGACCTCCCCCGAGATTGTGATCCCCGGGTCGGCCTGTCACAAGGTGGGCAACCAGCGCACTTTTCTTGGTGGTAGCACCATCATGGGACCACGCGTCCCTCTTCGAGCGTGACGATGGAGTCGCATCGGGACGCGTCGCTGGCCCGATGGGTGATGAGCACCACGCTGCGGGGGCCGGCGGCGGCCAGCACGTCGGTGATCAAGCGCTCGGCCAGCGCGATGTCGAGCCCTGCGGTGGGCTCGTCCAGGAGGAGCACCGGCCCACCGGCGAGGAGGGCCCGGGCGACAGCCAACCGGCGTCGTTCCCCTCCCGAGACCGCCACCCCGTCCTCTCCCACTTGCGTCTCGAGACCCGAGGGGAGGGAGTCGACCCACGGGGCCAGCTGTGCAGCCCCGAGTGCGGAGGCGACCTCCTCCTCTGTGGCGTCGGGCCGGCCCAGCGTCACGTTGGCGCGCACGGTGCCGGCGAAGAGCTGGGCCCGCTGGTCCACGAGAGCGCAGGTGGCCCGGACCTCCGTTTGGCGCAGCTGGTCGACGGCGATCCCGCCGAGTGTGAGCGCGCCCTCTTCGAGGGGCCAAAAACGCAGGAGGGCGTTGACCAAACTGGACTTTCCCGCCCCGCTGGACCCGGTGACAGCCACGCGTGCGCCAGCTGCCACCTCCACGTCCACGCGGTCAAGGGCGCGCGGCAGGTCTGGGGCGTAGCGCAGGGAGGCGCCCGCAAACATGATCTCGGGGTTGCCCTCGCCGAGACGCAAGGGCACGACGGGATCGTGAAGGGGTACGGGAACCTCCTCGAGCGCCAGGAGGCGGCGTGCCGCGGCTCCGACGGCCCGGGAGCGGGTCGCGGCGAGGGCGAGACCGGGAATGGACTCGAACGTGCCCAGTGCCGCCAGGGGCAACACCGCCACCATGACGGGATTGAGATGGCCGGCGTGGACGGCGCTCACGGTCACGGCCAGGACGGCCAACGCGGCTGCCCCGGCGCAGAGCTGGGTCAGCAGCGTCGCCAGCGAATTCGCCGTGGTCTGACGACGTTCGATCGTCGCGGCCTGGTTGCTCATCGCCTCGAGGCGTTCGAGCATCGCCACGTCGGCGCCGAAGGCGAGAAGATCGGGAGCGCCATGGATGGCGTCGACCACCTGCGCGGAAAGAGCACCGCCGAGCGCGGCCGCAGCGTCGTCGCCGGCGCCGCGCCAGGCCAACATGGAAGGCACCGTCGCCGCCACAACGAGAGGGATGCCGAGTGCGAGCGCGGCGACGGGAAGCTCGAGACCCACCACCACGAGACCCAGGGTGGCCGCACCGGCAGCGACGCCCAGAGGAAGCAAGGTGCGCAGGTACACATCCTGCAGGGTGTCCACGTCGTCGATCGCGCTGGTGAGGAGGTCCCCGCTGCGCCAACCCGAGAGGGCCGCCGGAACACGCGGGGTCAGGCAGTCGTAGAGCCAGACGCGCCAGCGGGCCAGGGCGCGTAAGGCCGCATCGTGGCCGACGAGGCGTTCGGCGTAGCGCAGCGGACCCCGTAAGAACGCCAGCACCTCGACGGCTGCCAGTATCCCGACCAGGGCACTCAGCGGAGGACGGGAGGCGGCGCGTCCGACGACATAGCCCGATCCGGCCATGAGCCCGATGGTCGCTGCCGCTGCGGCCAGGCCGAGCAGTCCCGCCAGCGCCAGCCGTCCGTAGGGCGTGCCCGGTTCGGCCAGGATGCGACGGATGGCCTTCACGGCCCCACCGTCGACAGCGGTGCGGTGCGCACATCGATGACGGCATCGAAGTGGGTCAGGAGGGCCGGCTCGTGGGCGGCCACGATCACGGTGCGTCCGGCGAGCCACGGCGCAATCGTCTCTGCCATGCGTTGCGTCGTCGGCGGATCGAGGGACGCCGTGGGCTCGTCGAGCAACAGGATGGGGGCGGGCCGCAGCAGTGCGCGGGCCAGGGCCACCCGCTGCCGCTCCCCGGCGCTCAGGGTCAGGCCGTCCTGCCCCAACGGGGTGTCCAGGCCCAGCGGGAGATGCGCCACCAGTCGGTCGAGTCCGACAGCCGCAGTGACGAGGTCGAGCACCTCGTCCGTCAACTCGGGCGCGCCGAGCCGAAGATTCTCCGCCAACGTGGCGGTGAAGAGATACGGGCGTTGCGGCAACCACGAGAAGAAGCCCCTCCATTGGGCCAGTGGGACGTCGCACGACCTCGTTGCGTCGACCGAAATGGATCCCCCGGATGGTTCGACGAAGCCGAGCAGCGCCGCGACGACAGACGATTTGCCGGCTCCCGAGGGACCGACGAGGGCGACACGGCTGCCCGGCGGCGCATGAAGGGAGAACCCCTCGAGTGCGGCGGAGGAGCGATCGTCATAGGCGACACGGAGTCCATCGACGCGGAGGTCCACCGCGGACCGCCCTTGGGGGAGCGCCGGGGCGCGAGGTGGCGCGCCCGGGGGACTGTCCGTCGCGCCGAGGGGAGCGAGCGCCAGAACTCCGAGGACCCGCGCTGCCGCGGCCTGCCCTTCCGTGCTGGCGTGAAACTCCGCGCCGGCGCGGCGTAGCGGGATGAAGATCTCCGGAGTGACGAGCAGCACTGCCATTGCCGTCTGCAGATCGAGTTCTCCCCACAGCAGGCGTAGGCCCAGGGCCATGGCGACGAACCCGACGCCGAATCCTGCGATGAGATCCAAGGAGAGCGCAGAGAGGAAGGCCACGCGCAATGTGCGCATGGTGGCGACGCGGACGCCTTCAGTGGACTCGACCACTTCGCGCCGCCCGTGTGCATCGCGTCCGAAGGCACGCAATGTCGGGAGGCCCTCGATGAGCTGGAGAAACCGCCCGGCCAGCGAGCCGAGACGGCGCCATTGCCGCGCTGTGCGCCGGTTGGCCTCGCGTCCGAAGTAGATCATGGTGATCGGCACCGCGACGACCAGTGCCACGACGATGATGAACGACAGCCAATCTTGCGTGGCGATCCAGATCAGGAGCACAACCGGAATCACCGCTGCGGCCACCGCCTGCGGGAGGTAGCGGGCGAAGTACGTGTGGAGGGACCGGAGTCCCCGGGTGGCGGTGAGGGAGAGCTCCCCGGGCCGCTCTCCGGCCAGCCAGTGGGGGCCGAGCGCAAGGACGTGGCGGAGAAGTTGGGCCCGCATGGCGGAGACGACCGACTCGGCGGTGCCCTCCGCCCGGCGCTCGCCGACGAGGCCCAGGGTTGCGCGCGCCACGACGGCGAGTGCAAAGGCGATCAGCTCCGGTCGCAGCATGGTCAGGGGGTCGTGGTGCAACAGCGACCGGTCGATGGCGGTGGCCAGTGCCACGGCCTGCACGACGGCGCACGCCGCGGTCAGGGCACCGATGACCAGCGCGACGCCGGTGGACGAGCGGATCGCCGGGACCCGGGCAGCGAGCTCGGGATCGACCAGGCGCGTGCGGGAAGAGACGGAGCTCACAGGGTGAAGGCCGTGCTCTCGGTGTGGGAGGTCGGGCCGAGGAGCCCCTCGGGCTGGCCGGAGTCGGCGAAGGGAGCGATGGCTGCATCTTCGCAGGTCGTCGCCGCGAGGTTCACATCGGCCCGGCCGATCGTGCGCCGGGCCCCGGTCGGGCACGGCAACGTGCAGATGCGGGGGAGAGGGTGCACGTCGGGCGATGCTACGGTCCGCGGATGGCGAGGAGCGATACGGGCCGCTGGCGGGCTGCCCTGGAAGGCTTTGCCGAGGAGACGTTCGAGGCGGATGGGAAACGACGGACCGTCTTCCGGGGCGGCGACGGCCCGGCGGTCATCGTGATCCCTGAGATGCCGGGCATCACCCCGGGGGTGGCCGACTATGGCCGCAAGGTCATGGCGGCCGGTTGTACCGCGGTCATGCCGAGCCTGTTCGGCGATCCCGGCCGGCCTGCATCTGGCGCCTACCTCGCCCAGTCGTTCGGTCCAGCGTGTGTCTCCCGGGAGTTCAGCGCATTTGCGCTCAAGAGAACGAGTCCGGTGACGGTGTGGCTCCGCAAGCTCGCGGCGGCGGAGCACGAGCGATGCGGTGGGCCGGGAGTGGGCGTGGTGGGGATGTGCTTCACCGGGGGTTTCGCGCTGGCCATGATGGTGGACGACATCGTGCTGGCCCCTGTCCTGAGTCAGCCCTCGCTCCCTTTCCCCTTGTCGAAGAAGTTCAAGGCGGACATCGGTATTTCCGACGCGGATCTCGCCCGCGTCAAGCGGCGGACGTCCGAAGGGACGTGCGTGCTCGGTCTGCGGTTCAGCAATGACCCCTTTTGTTTCGAGGACCGTTTCGCCACGCTGCGACGCGAGCTCGGCGACGCGTTCATCGCCGTCGAGATCGACTCGTCTCCCGGTAATCCCCACGGCCACCCGAAGCAGGCACACTCGGTGTTGACCGAGCACCTGCAGGACCGGGAGGGCACACCGACCCGGGCCGCGCTCGAGCAGACGTTGACCTTTTTCCGGGAGAGGCTCGGCGTGGGAGCCGGCCCGGGACCCCGCCCCGCGCCGTAGGGCTCATTCGCTCCGGAGGAGTTGGGCCGTCGGAGTGCGCGCCGCGATCCGACCCGGGACAGCGGCGACCGCGTTCGCCAACACGAGCGCAGCCACGACGATCAGCACGATCGACCCGGCAGGGATGGTGGGGTCGGGGACCGCGCTGATCTGGTGGACGAAGAGATCCCAGAGAAAGCGGCCGAGGGCAATGCCCAACGGGATGCCGACCACGCAGCCGATGCCGACCGCCACACTGGCCTGCCACGCGATCGCCCCGGCCAACTGTCGCCTGGTGAACCCGAGCGCCTTCAAGAGCGCCAAATCCGTGCGGCGGCGGCGCACGGAGGAAACAAGCGTCAGGCCCAGCGCGACGACAGCGCCGCATGCCAGTGCGATGCCGAGCAGGATCGGCGTCGTTCCGAGCGTTCGGTAGTTGAGGATCTCGGCCGGTCTCTGTACCGGGAGCACGGCGCCGCCATCATCTTCGAATTGCGTGAACCTGTGGCCGATCGCCTGCAACGAGGCCAATCCCGCCCGGGTGTCGCCTCCGCTGCGGAGTCGCACGAAAATGGCGTTGGGCCCCGGTTGGTTCACATCGAAGATATTGCGGGCGCCCGGTGGGATCAGCTTGTACGACAGCAGCGCGCCGTTCCCCATCTCCAGATGGGAGGAGCCGGCGACGCCGAGCGCCGGCATGGTCGCCGTCCCGACGATCTTGAGCCGGGTCGGGGCCGATCCCGTGCTCCCCACTTCGACCGTGTCGCCGAGCCGCTTGTGCAGTTGGGCCAGGGTGGCTGCGCCCAGCACCACCTGGTGCGGCCCATCGAATCCGTGTCCCGACAGCAGGGGTGGACCGACGGTGGCGTGCGGAGTGCCACCCATCACCGCCACGTTCATCCCGTCGATCTGGAGCGTCGAGAAGTAGACGCCGGTCCACCCCGCCACGAAGTGATCGGCATCGAGGAGGGCGGCGACCGGGGGTCCGGGGATATCGCCGAGACCCCCACCACCATCCATTTCATAGGTCCAATTCCACCCGTAGAGGGAAGGATGGGACACGAGGGTGTTGAGGCTGGAGCCGAACGTGACGGTGGTGACGACGACGGTCATGGCCAGGATGGCACCGAGCATGGCGGAGCGCACCGGCACGGAGCGACGGCCCACCCCTGGCTCGAGGGCGAAGCGGATGCCCGTGACCGCGGCCACGGGAAGACCGGTGGCCGTCGCAGCCCGCGCCGCGCTCGAGCCGCGCTCTCGTTGCAGGCGGACCGCGACCCGGTGTGGCGCTGCCCGGTACGCCAGCACGACCGCCAGTGTGCTGAGGCTGGCCAGGAGGAGCGCCACACCGAAGATCACCACCGCCCAGTCCACCCGCAGCTCGACGGGGAGCAACGGCCGTACGGGGCCGAGCGGCGCGAGCGGCGAGAGCCCGATCGCCACGAGTCCGGCCAGCATCGACCCGACGACGATCGACCCCAAGGTGCCGATGAGCCCATCGCTGACCGTCATGGCCGGCCCGGCCCCGATGGCCCGTAAGACGTCGAGATCATCCGCATCGAGGCGGATCCGCCTTCCGATGAGCTGGCCGGCGATCAGAAGTGCGGCCAATCCGGCGATCCCGCCGAATACCCCCAGGGCAATTGCCTCCGGCTTCAGCGTGCGCTCCGCCCTCGCCTCCACATCGGGTGCCTGGACATACGTGAATGGCAATTTCTTGGGAAGAACGCTGCGAATTTCGGATTCGACCGCGGACAGGTAGCGGGTGCCGTCGTCGAGGGCGATGCCGCTCTCCATGTCGTTGCTGCAGCAGGTGAGGAGTTTTCGGGTGAATGCCGGCGTGAACAACTCGATCTGGTTGGAGCTCGCGTTGTCCTGATCCTGGAAGAGGGAATCGACGCTTGTTGCGCCGATCCCCACGAGTTTCATCCGGATCTGGTGGGCGTGAGGAACCTTGAAGTTGGGTGAGGTGCCCTGCGACGTCCCGGCTTCGTTGCTCACCCAACCGATGGTCACCGTCTCACCGAGATGGAGTCCGTACAGATGGGCCGTCCCTGCATCCAGGACGAACTCGTCGGCCTTCTTGGGGTTGGCCGGTCTCCCCTGCGCGACGACGACGCGGTCCTGGTCGAAGTAAAGACCGTTCACGCTGCCCGTTGCACCGATCCCATCGGAGATGGCCTCCGGCTCGTTGTTCTTCCCGACCGGGCCTGCGTTGACGCCGACCTGTGACTCCACCTTCTTCACGTGGGGGAGGTGGGCAATCTGTCGGAGGAGACCCGGGTTGTACCCCGCATTCAGGCCGATGAGCGGGTTGTAGACGCCGTCGAGGACGAAGAGGTCGGGCGTGTTGGTGCTGTGGGCGAAGTCGACGAACGACGACGCGGTCGCCCGGGCCGCTGCGATGGCTCCCATGGAGAGCCCACCCAGAAATCCCATGAGAAGCGTGATCGAAAGCATGCCGGTCCATCGACGGCCGAACGTGGACCGGAAGCGGTACCACGCGAAGCCGCCTACCTGCGTGTTCATCGTGCCGGTCGCTCCAGTGGGCAGTGCCGGTGAGTGTGGGACGCGCCAGCACGACCGCCCCCCCGTTGCATCGTCAGACGACCGCCGGCTCGGTTTCTGCGGCCGAGCGCTGTCCCAGATCGTGCAGTGCCGTACGGGCCGCACCCTGACCGCACATGCCGTGCACCCCTCCACCGGGTGGGGTGGAAGCCGAGCAGAGGTAGACCCCCTTCAATCCCGTGCGATAGGGATTCCAGCGCACGGTGGGCCGAAAGACGGTCTGGCGCAACGTCGCCGCCCCCGCCCCGATATCCCCGCCGACATAGCTCGGGTTGTGCGCTTCGGTCCCGGCGGCGGTGGTCGTGGTCTGACCCACGATGCGGTCGCGAAATCCGGGGGCGAACCGCTCGATCTGGGCCTCTATCAGCTCCCTCATGTCGACGTTTGAGCCATTGGGCACATGGCAGTACGCCCACAGCGTGTGCTTCCCCGCCGGGGCCCGGGAGGGATCGAGCACACATGGTTGTGTGACCAGACAGAACGGATGTGTCGGGTGACGCCCCGCGGCGACATCCGCCTCACTCCGGGCGACCTCGGCGAAGCTTCCCCCCACGTGCAGCGTCACAGCTTCCCGACAGAGCTCCGCCTGCCAGGGGACCGGTCCGTCGAGCGCCCAATCGACCTTGCAGATCCCGGGCCCGTAGCGGAAGTGCTCCAGCGCCCGGCGGTACCGACCCGGAAGCCGATCGCCGGCCAGATCGATGAATTGGCGCGGTGTCACGTCGAGAAGCGTCGCGCGGGCTGGCGGAAGGTCGTGGAGCCTCTTGACCCACTGGCCCGTGATGATCCGACCGTCGAGGGACTCGAGCTCGGAGGAGAGCGCATCGACAATGCGCGCACTGCCACCCTCGACGACGGGCCAGCCCAAGGAGTGCGCCAACATGGTGAACAGCAGCCCGAACGCGCCGGACAATGGTGCGTCGAATGGGAGCATGGAGTGGGCCGCCGCGCCGGCGATGATGGCCCGAGCCTCGATCGTGCGGAAGTGGGTGGCCAGTCGCTCGGCTGAGGCCACGCCCTTGAGCCCGAACAGTGTCGTTGCGACGGGGCTGCTCGGGACCGTGCGCAGAGGGGCGAGAAAGTTCGGCAGGATACCGTCCGCGTTCCGCACCAACGAGGAGAACATCGCCGTGTAGGCGGCACGGTCCACGCCGAGATGCGCCGCGGTCTCGGCGACGGTACCGGTGACCGCCGCCGCCTGACCCCCGTCGAGCGGTTGTACGAAGGCCACCCGCGGCGTGAGGAGGTTCACTCCTCGACCGGACAGATCCGTGTCGCGGAAAAACGGGGAGGCGCTCAGGAGCGGATGGACCGCCGAGCAGACGTCATGGTGGAACCCGGGCAGGGTCAGTTCCTCTGTTCGGCAACCACCTCCGATGGCGTCGGCCCCTTCGATGACGTCGACGGCCAATCCGGCGCGGGCCATCGTCAACGCGGCGGCGAGCCCGTTCGGTCCCGAGCCCACGACGATCGCGTCGGCGCGCCTCACCGGGACATCACAGCGCAAGCTCCAACATGTCAGAGGCCCCGATGACGGGGATGGTCGAGGTGGAGAACCGCTCGACGATCGCATCCACTGCAGCGTCGCAGCGGTCAGGCCGGTGGTGGAAGAGGGCCACCCGCTGTGCGCCCGCCCGACGTCCGAGCTCGACGGCGTAGTCCGCGGCGGCATGGCCGAACGAGGCCTCCGCCGGGAGCTCTTCGGGTACGAGGTGCGAATCGTGGATGAGGACGTCGACGTCGCGTGCCAGGGCGAGGACGGCGGAGTGGTAGTCGCCCCACCCGTCCGGCCCGGCGCCGAGTTCGGTCGGGCAATGATCAGGGATGTAGGCAATGGTGGCGCGCCCGTCTGTCACCCGGTACCCCACCGTTCGCCCGCCCTTGTGAGGGACGTCTCTGGCTATCACGCGGAACCCGCCGACCGCGAAACCCCCTTCGGAGAACGCGTCCGGCGGCAGGACGTCGAAGGCCCAGTTCCCGCGCAGGTTCGTCGGCCGGATCGGAAAGAGGGGTGGCGACATCATGCGGGCCAGCACGCTCTCGGCGTCCGCCCCGTCTTCTTGAGGGGGAAGTCGCAACGTGACCTGCGAGTCGGGGTGGTCGCCACTTTGGAAGAACGGCAGTCCCTGAATGTGATCCCAGTGCAGATGGGTCAGGAGAATGCTCCCTTCGAACGGCCGCCGGTCGAGCAAGGAGGTGACCTGTCGGAGCCCGGTGCCTGCATCGAGCAGGAGGGTGGGCACGGTCGCGCCCGATGACGTCGGGTCGAGCGAGAGTGCGACGCACGAGGTGTGACCGCCGTAGTGAACGAACTCGGGCCCGGGAGCCGGAGTCGATCCGCGAGTACCGCAAAAGTGGACCCGCACTCGTTCAGTATCGCGCCTGATCTTCGCGGCGGTGCCCCTCTGAGAGCTCGAGGAGATCCGAGCGCTCCAACTGGTCGGCCTCGACCATGGCCACACGGCACGGTGTCACGGCCGCGAGTGTCGACGTGCGGGCACCGTCTTCGAGATGCGCGCGTTCCCCGAGGAGGGCGCCGGGCCCGTATTCGGCCAGGCGTTCGCCGTCGTGTTCGACCCGGATGACGCCATCGAGGACCAAGAAGACCTCGGTGCCGGATTCGCCCTGCTGCGCCAGGAGTGCTCCTGCCGGGAAGCGCTTGACCTTGACCTTCCCGCTTCCACCCATGACCCGGGCTGACAGCGATCGCTCGAGCGCGGTTTCGACCGCCGTCACGAGCGCTTCGGAGTCCTGGTCGCCCCACGGGGTGTGCCGACCGAACGATTGGCGGTACCAGTCCTTGAAGTCCGTCAGCCCCGACTTGTGGGAGAGGGTGCCGCTCTCGTCGTACACCCAGTGGCGTGGGAAGCGGCTCGCCCCTATCAGCGCCCGTTCGACCCGCCCATCGGTGAACAATGTCAGCGAGAGCGTCGTCCAGACGAGCGGCGCCTGCCACTGGATGAAGGGCCGGCGCCGGACGCGCCTCGGTGCGGGCAGCCCGGTTCGGCCCCCGGTGGTCTGCACGAACCGCACCCACCCTTCTCCCAGCTCGGGCTGGCGCTGGAGATCCGGCAGTTGGACCGCCTCGAACTTGTGCCGGAGCCCGGCCACACTGACGGTCGTCGAACCCATGAGCCCGCCCCCGGCGTAGCCACAGTCGGTGACCTGTCCAACCGCGTCGACTTCGATCCACGCCCGTAAGGCATTGGCGAAACGGAAGCGGTCGGCCTCGCGCAAGGCTTCGAGGTCGAGATCCTCGGAGGGAGGTGGCGGGTCATAGTGGGTGATGCCTGAATCGAAGGCATACCGTTGGGCACCCTCGATGGCCTCCGAGGGGATCCAGGACAGCGACGTCACCGTCCCCTCGTACCGGGTTCGTGTGTCGGTGGTGGTCATGGAACAAGCTTCACCTTCGGAGCAGGGATTGACGAGTGTGCTGACAGGCATGCGCAGGTGTGCCTAGCACCACCCCGCAAGAGGGATGGTCGCCCCCTTTCGCGGTGCGGCGCGATATGCGAAAACTGGGTGTGATGGATCTCCCCGACAGCGCCTCCGCCCCTCCGGCCCCGCCGGCGACGATTGACGTCTTGCTGGCCGACGACAACCTGATCGTTCGTGAGGGTGTACGCGCACTTATCGCCCGGCATGCCGATCTCCGCGTCGTCGGCGTCGCAGCGGACTACGACGAGGTCATCGATGGAGCCCAAACGTGCTCCCCCCACGTGCTCGTGACCGACATCCGGATGCCGCCTTCGTTCAACCGCGAAGGAATCGATGCGGCCAAGGAGGTACGGCATCGTCACCCTGGAACCGGCGTCGTCATCCTCTCGCAGTACGACGACCCCGAATATGCCGTCTCCCTTCTGGCCGAGGGATCGGCGGGGTACGGCTATCTCCTGAAGGACCACATTGCCGAAGGCGATCAGCTCGTTGACGCAATCCGTGCGGTGGCGACCGGCGGAACCGCTCTCGACCCGTCCATCGTCGAGGCCCTGTTGCGACCCGTGACGACGAATGGCGGTCTGACGCCATCCGAAGAGGCACTCCTGAGCATGGTGGCCGAAGGGAAACCGATCAAGGCCATCGCCGTGGCGCGCCAGCTTCCGGCGGAGGCCATCGACGCTGAGGTCGAGGCGGTCTTCGTGAAGCTCGCAGAAGGCGTTTCCGCCGGCACCCAAGGGGCGCTCCAGCGCCTGCGTCTGTTACACAAGGCGATCGTCGACCGTGAAGAGCAAGGGGAGACACTCTCCCGTTTGCTTCCGGGGGGTCTGGCGGAAAAGCTTCGGCGTGATGGCCGGCATATCGGAGAGACCGAGCGTGTAGTGGTCACGGTGCTGATGAGCGACATCCGCTCCTACTCGACCATCGCCGAGCACGCCGACCCCAGCCAGCTGGCGGGGCAGCTCAACGTGCATCGAGCCGCCATGAACGAGGCCATCCTGGGGGAGAACGGCACCGTGATGCAGTTCGTCGGCGACGCCGTCATGGCCGTCTTCGGAGCACCTTTTGCCCAGGAGGACCACGCCGACCGGGCGGTTGCGGCCGCCCTGGCCATGCACGCCAAGCAGCACGCCATCAACTCGCGGTGGGAGGGGGAGGGGCTGCCCGCCTTCGGATTGGGCCTGGGCCTGTCCACCGGCGAGGCGGCGGCGGCGCTCCTCGGGTCCGAGGAGCGATTGGAATACACCTTGGTCGGTGACACCGTCAATATGTCGCAGCGGCTGCAACAGTTGGCGGCGGCGGGTGAAACCGTCCTTTCGGAGGGAACTCTGAAAGCATTGCGGGAGGCGGTGACCACGGTCGCGCTCGATCCACAGTTGGTGAAGGGGCGCGACACCCCGGTGGTCGCGTTCAGATTGGTCGAAGAGCCAGACCGGAGCACGGTCATGGCGCCGAGCGAAAGGCTTTGACATGGATGCCCTGGTGGTCGAGAAGGTACGCAAGACATTCGAGGCGGAGAACGCCCCGGTGCGGGCATTGCGAGGGGCTGACCTCGTCGTCCCGTCGGGTGACTTCGTGGCGCTCATGGGCCCGTCGGGCTGCGGCAAGTCCACGCTGTTGAACCTGGTGGCCGGGCTCGACGTGGCCGACGAGGGGACGATTACGGTCGCCGGTGAGCTGGTCACCGGTCGCACGGAAGATGAGCTGTCCCAACTGCGCCGCAAGCACATCGGCATCGTCTTCCAGTTCTTCAACCTGCTCGAGGGCATGACGGTCTTGGAGAACGTCGCGCTGCCGGCGGTGATCGCGGGCCGCAAACGCCGCATGGCCGAGACGAGGGCGCGCGACCTGTTGGACCTCCTCGGCATCGGCGACAAGGCTTCGACGGTTCCCGGAATGCTCTCGGGTGGCCAGCGCCAACGGCTCGCCATTGCACGCGCCCTGGCCAACGAGCCCACGCTCCTGCTGGCCGACGAACCAACGGGTGCCCTCGACTCCGAGGGGGGCCAGGAGGTCATTGAGCTCTTGAGCCGGCTGCACAACGGCGGTCAGACCATCGTCCTGGTGACCCATGATCCCGAGGTGGCGGCCGCGGCCGAGCGAGTGGTCCGCATGCGCGACGGGCGCATCGTCGAGGAGAATGCGGATGTCGTTGCCGGAGTGCTCTAGCAGTGGGGCGGGCTGCCCTCAGGGTGGCCACGTACCGCTTCGGCGCGACGTTCGGCCGGAGGTGGGGGAGCTACCTTGCCCTCGTCGTCCTGATCGCCCTGATGGGAGGCGTCGCCATGGGGTCGATCGCCGGCGCCCGGCGTACACAGTCGTCGTTCCCTCTCTACCTTGCGAGCACCCACCCCGCTGACCTCGAAGGCATCACGTCATTCGTGAACCAGATGCCGGGCGCGGCCGGACGCGGGTACAACCCCGCCCTCCTGGCCAAGATCGCACACCTTCCTCACGTGACGAACTTCTCCTTCTTCGCCGGGCTCAATGTCATCCCGTTGAGCCGGGCGGGAGTACCCGAGAGCCCAGCGGCGTACCCGGCGTCCGCTGGTGAAGCCTCAGGCTTGGGCAATGTTGCGGCGGACGGCCTCGGCGGGAGCGTCGTGCAGGGCCGCGTGTTCGACCCGGCCCGGCCCGGCGAATTCGTCGCGACTGCCGCAATTTCCCGCATCTTCCACTGGCACGTCGGAGAGGTCGTCTCGTTCGCCGCGTATACGAACGCGCAGTCGGCGTCGCCGAAGTACGGCAGCGCGCATCTTGTTCCGCACAAGCGTTTCAAGGCCACGTTGGTGGGGACGGTGATCCAGAGCCAAGCGGTCGTCGAGGACCAGGTCGATGCCCCGGGTAACGCGGACCTCCTCCTCTTCACCCCGGCCCGTACGAAATCTCTGCTCAACTGTTGTACCTACTACACCGGGGCCTCGGCCGACGTGAAAGACGGCAGCACGGTGCCGGCGGTTGCCCGGGAGATCGACCATTCGCTTCCCGCAGGTTTCAGTCCGTTCGCTGCCAATCCCGCAACCGCCATCGTGGCCAAGGCCGAACGGGCCATCAAGCCCGAGTCGATCGCCCTCGGGGTGTTCGGCGGCATCGCCGCCCTGGCCGTCCTGCTCATCGCAGGGCAGCTCATCGGCCGTCTGTTGCGGCTCGATGCCAACGACGTGGCCACGTTGCGCGCTCTCGGGGCGGGACCCGGCACGGCCGTCGGCGACGTGCTGCTCGGGATCGTCGGCGCCGTCGTGGTCGGATCAGTGTTGGCCGCGTGCGTGGCCATCGGCTTGTCGCCGCTCTCCCCGCTCGGTCCGGCGCGGCCGGTGTTCCCGTATCCGGGGGTCGCATTCGACTGGACCGTACTCGGACTCGGTGTCGCCGCCCTGGTCGTGAGCTTGACGTCCCTCGCTGTCATCCTCGGGTACAGGACGGCGGCGGTTCGGGCTGATCTGCGAGGCCGTCGCTCGGACGTGCACCGCTCCCGCGCCGTGGGCGCCGCCGCGTCGGCGGGGCTGCCTCCGACTGCGGTCACCGGCGTTCGGTTTGCTCTCGAACCGGGTTCGGGCCCCAACGCCGTGCCGGTTCGTTCCGCCATCCTCGGGACGACCTTGGCGCTGCTGGTGGCCATCGCCACCGTGACCTTCGGGGCCAGCCTGAATGCGCTGGTGTCGCACCCGGTGCTCTACGGGTGGAACTGGAGCTACGAGCTCAGTGCAGGGGAAGGCGGCGTGGTTCCGGGCGCCCACATCACCAGATTGCTCGACGACGATCACCATGTTGCCGCCTGGTCGTCGATCGACTTTGCGACCATGCGCCTCGACGGCCAGCCCGAGCCGGCGATTGCGGAAAGGTCGGGGGCGACCGTTGCTCCCCCGATTCTTTCGGGCCACGCTGTCGAGGCCAGCGATCAGATCGTGCTGGGGACGGTCACCCTGGCCCAGCTGCACAAGCACCTGGGGGACCTCGTTTCGGTGAGTAACGGGACATCTTCGCCGAGGATTCTGCGCATCGTCGGCACGGCCACGCTCCCCACTATCGGCGGAGGAGGGAATCAGCATCCCGAAATGGGAACCGGGGCGCTCGTCCCGAACCTCGTCCTCCCGACGCACTCGAGCGATGGCTACCAACTCGCGGGAGCGGCTCCGGGCCCCGATGCCGTCCTTGTCCGGCTGAAGTCGGGGGACGGCACGGCCGGCGTTCGTTCATTGCGCAAGATTGCGCGGGCCACGAGCACGCCGGCGGACTACGGGGTCTCGGTCCTCCCTGTCCAGCGGCCGGCTGAAATTGTGAACTACAGGTCCATGGGAACGACGCCGGCGATACTGGGTGCGGCCCTGGCTCTCGGCGCCATGCTCGCCCTGGGGCTGACGCTGGTGGCGTCGGTCCGTCGGCGTCAACGTGACCTCGCGCTCTTGCGAACGCTGGGGTTCACCCGGCGCCAGCTCGCGGTCACGGTCGCCTGGCAGGCCAGCATCGCCATCGGCATCGGCACGATCCTCGGTATCCCCCTCGGGATCGTGGTGGGGCGATCGCTCTGGGAGCTCTTCGCACACGAGATAAGCGTTGTTCCCGCGCCGAGCGTCCCGGTCGGGATCGTCATCCTGATTGCCGTGGGCGCCATCGTGCTCGGCAATGTCGTGGCCGCTCTCCCCGAGCGTATGGCCGCCCGAACGTCAACTGCCCTCTTACTGCGGGCCGAATGAGGAGTGCAGAGAAGATGAACGTCGTCATGAAGGATGCTTCCATTGAGCTCCGCGTGCCACCGCCAAGGCGGTCGTCGTCGCAGATCCTTGTCCACGGCGTGCTGTTCGTGGTCACGGTGGCGATCGTCGTCATCGGACTCCGCACCCACGTGCCGAACGGCATCACCGCTGTCAACGCGGTGGCCTTCGGGCTGACCCTCGTGTGGGCTGTCGCGGCATTGGTCGCCAATCGATTCTCCGAGCGCACCGCGTCAGGGCCTGATCCCTACGCGTTGCTCATCGCGGCAGACTCCCTTCTCGCCGCAGTGGCGCTGACGGCCGGTCGGTTGGGGCAGCGCGAGGCCCTTCACTCCTTCGGGGCCGCGAAGTCGGTCGCGACGATCGCTGCGCTCTTGGTGACGGCGGTCTCGTTCCAC
Organism: uncultured Acidimicrobiaceae bacterium; assembly: GCA_963706555.1. Lineage (GTDB taxonomy): Bacteria > Actinomycetota > Acidimicrobiia > Acidimicrobiales > RAAP-2 > Bog-473. Next base: position 5,340,590 of record OY970164.1, on the reverse strand, counting down.
TTCCTGCTGGCCCTGCCCGACGGCCAACTGCCCGGACGGGCACGGCGTACCGCGGTTGTCGTGGCGTACGTGGCGGCTCTGGGGACAGGCGTGGCCCTCGTCATCGACCAGCATGCGCTCTCCATCCTCGGGGGTGGGATCAGCTGGTCCATTGCCGCAGTCGCAGCCGTCATCCCTTTGAGACTCCGGTACGCAAGCGCCGTCGGACACGACCGGGAGCGTTTGCAATGGTTCGCCATCGGGGTGGTTCTCTCGAGTGCCATCGCATTGGTCATGGCGGTGCTGCACGTGCTCATCAGTCACCCTGCGCCGTTGGGCGCCGTGGCGGCGGGCAGCACTGTGCTGGTGCCGATATCCCTCATGGCGAGCGAGTCCCGGAGGCTCGCCTCTCAGAGTGGACGCATGCTCGTTCGTTCCTTCACCGTCTTCGGGTTCGTCGCCATGGTGTCGGCGATCTACCTGGTCGTCATCCTCGGATTGGGCCACAAGCCGGACAATGCGACCGACCGCACGACCTTGGGGCTCTCCATGCTTGCGACCGCTATCGCCGCCCTGGCGTTTGTGCCCGCCCGGGAGCGGTTCGTGGGTTCAGCCACCCGATTCGTCTACGGCGCCCGGCAAGCACCCGACGAGGTCCTCCGGACCTTCGGCAGCCGGCTGACACGGGCCATTCCGATGGACGAGCTTCTGTTGCAGCTGGCCGAATCCCTCCGCAAGACCATGGGTCTGGTGAGCGCGGAGGTCTACACCGGGATGGGCGAAGTTCTCGAGAGGGTCGTCTCCGTTCCCGATTCGGGCCCGCTCTCCCTCGTCGTGACGAGTCGCGAGCGTCCTGTCGTCACCCGGGCCGGAGTCTCGGGGAGCGCGTGGGTGTCGGTATGGTTGCCGGCCCTTCTCGACGGCCGGGCTCAGGCGCAGCTGCGCGTGGCTCCGATCAGCCATGCCGGTGAGCTCCTCGGTCTGGTCGTGGTCGAACGAGCGGCGGGAGACGACTTGTTCTCCGAGGATGACGATCGCGTGCTCACGGACCTCGCTCGGCAGGTCGGCCTCGCCTTTCACAACTCGCAACTCGACACCGCACTGCAGACCACCCTGGACGAACTGCGCAAGCAAGCAGATGCCTTGCGGGAATCGCGGGCCCGCATCGTGGCCAGCGGCGACGCCGAGCGGAGGCGGGTCGAACGGAACCTGCACGACGGAGCGCAGCAGCATCTCGTGGCGCTCGCCGTGAACCTCCGCCTGGCACGCGACGTGATCGCCGACGATCCGGTCGCCGGCGCCGAAATGCTCGACGAGCTGGCGGGGGAGGTGCAGGAAACGATTCAAGAGCTGCGCGAACTCGCCCACGGCATCTATCCGCCACTGCTGGTCGACAGCGGTCTGGTGGAAGCGTTGCGCGCGGCGGCCAATCGCAATCCGCTCTCGGTCGACGTCGTGGCCGACGGTATCGGCCGCTACTCGTCAGAGACTGAGGCGGCGATCTATTTCTGTTGTCTGGAGGCCCTGCAGAATGCGGCCAAACACGCCCTGGACGCGCACGTCGAAGTCCGGTTGTGGGAGGAGTCCGGTGGACTCTTGTTCTCGGTCAGTGACGACGGCCCCGGGTTCGACGTCGAAAAGGCGCAACGAGGCCACGGGTACATCAACATGGCCGACCGCCTCGGCGCCATCGGGGGGACTGTGCGCTGGGAGTCCTCGCCGGGCCACGGTGCCCGCGTCAACGGCTCGGTCCCGCTCATTTGAACGCACCGGCCGGGTGACGCTCAGCTGGTGATGAACGTTCCCGAATCCCGTTCCGCCCACAAGCGTCGCAGAACGTCGGCGCCGAGGTGTTCCTTGTTGATGTAGGCACGGGCCCCACTCGTTGCGGCCTCCGGAGGGAGATCCCCGACTTCGTAGGTGGAACACAGCACGACCATGACGTCGGGGTGGGACGAGACGATGCGACGGGTCGCCTCTATCCCGTTGATCTCGGGCATGTTGATGTCCATCAGGACGAGTGCGGGATGCAATTCGTCCGCCAACGCGATGGCTTCCGCCCCACTCGCCGCCTCGCCGGCGAGGTCGAACTCGGGCGAGCGCCGCACGACGGCCTTCATGGCCGAGCGGAACGGTGCCTGGTCGTCCACCACGAGCACGGGGAGCGGGTCACTCATCGATATCCATCATCGCATGCAGCTCCGCCCCTCACGGTGGTGCTGGCACACTTCGCGCAGTGGGGTCAGCCTCCCCCGGGCTCGCTCAGGTAGACGAGGACCGCCTTGACCCTGCGGTTGACTTCCTTTTCCTCGGTCAGTCCCAGCTTCGAGAAAATGGAATTGGTGTGCTTCTCGACCGCACGCTCCGAAACCTGCAACGAGGAGGCGATGGCAGCGTTGCTCTTCCCTTGGGCCATCTCCCCGAGAATCTCCGACTCACGGGGCGTGAGCCACGAGAGATCCGATGTGCGGCGGGTGGAGCGGGCCTCGATGAGCTCGTCGACCACCATCGGATCGATCATGGAGCCGGCTTGGGCCACCGTGTGGATGGCTTGTGCCAATTCGTCCGCTCCGGCGACACGTTCCTTGAGGAGATACGCCCGGCCCGCCGAACCCGTTTCCAGGAGCGCCAGTGCATACGCCGGGGCCGTGAACTGGCTGAGGACGACCACGCCGACCTCCGGCCGGTTCTCGCGTAGCCACGATGCCGCCTGAATCCCTTCATCCGTGCCCGTCGGAGGCATGCGGATGTCGGTGACGACGACATCGGGTTCTTCCTTCTGGATCAGGTCCAGGAGCTCGGGGAGATCGCACGCCGTCCCCACCAGATCGAGGTCGGTCCGGGCGTCGATAATGCGGGAGATGCCCTCCCGGAGGAGCACATTGTCCTCGGCTAGCGCAACGCGGATGACACCCATTTGAAGGATCACGGTAGCGCGATGGGGCAGAGGGGGCCGTCCACGCCCATTTCGAGGGTCCCTCAGCCGGGTCTGGGCGCTCCTCGTCGGGGGAGGCGACGGCCGAAATCGCGGCGAGAGCCCGGTGGCGTCACCGGTTCCGGCACTACCTTCACGCTGGAGTCGTCGGCGCGGTGGCCGCCGGAGAAGGGTGCGGGGCCAGGAGGCTGCGGATCTGCTGGACATCGCTCTGCGCCTTCGTGACGTCGCCTTTCGCCGCCTCGACCGATCCGCGTGGACTCGCCAGCAGATCGTGGTTGGCGTTCCACTGCGAGGGCGTGTCGCCGAGCAACGTGGATGCGACGTTCGAGGTGCTGTTGGTGGCCGACTGGATCTGGGCATTGAGGTCGTCGATGAGGGGCTGGAGGGTGGCTCCGTTCGACGAGTTCATGTGTGATGCCGCCTTGGCGGAGATCGCAGTGAGGCTCGGGATCGCCGTGACGTCGATGTCGTCGGCGGTGGCGGCCAGGTGGGCAGCCGGAAGGACCAGGGCCAACACGCGGTAGGAGGTGAAGATCGTCGACGAGTCCGTCAGTGCGGTGGCGACCGTCGTGTCGCCGGCGATCTTCGTGCCGAGCGCTTGGAGCGGGGCGATATCAGCCTGCAGGTACGAGACGAGTGAAGCGCCGTCCGAACCGAGTCGACCGGTCGCCTGCACCTTGGAGATCGCAGCGTTGAGGTCGTCCACCCGGAGCGTGATCGCTGCCGCTGCTTTCGCCTGGACCGTCGCCAGGGTCTGCGGCTCGCTTGCCGGCGAAGCGGCGAATGCCGACGCGCTTCCAAGTCCGAGGGCGACAACCGTACTGAGAGCGATCGCTCCTCCACGGATTCCGTTCTTCGACATGGTGCTCCTCTCCCGGGATCACGGCATGTGATCCCTTCTCTCCCCCTCGAGCATGAGAGAGCCGGGTCAGGTTTGTGTGTGGCAAACATGAGGGTTTTGTAATGGTCGGCCCAATTTCGCCCTTTTCTCTGCTCAAAGTGCCAGGCTGGGGCCGTGGACACGCAACATGGCACCGTGGTGGTGATCGAAGACGACCCGCACATCGCCGACCTCGTCGACCTCTACCTCCGCCGGGACGGCTATCGCGTGTTGCTCGCCCGGGACGGCGATCAAGGCTTGGCCCTCATCGGTCATGAGGAGCCCTGGATCGTCATCCTCGACGTCGGCCTGCCGGGAGAGCTGGACGGATTCGATGTCTGTCGGCAGATCCGAGCCAAAGGGAATCTCCCCGTTCTGTTCTTGACCGCCCGCGACGACGAGGTGGATCGCATACTCGGTCTCGAGCTCGGCGCGGATGACTACCTCGTCAAGCCGTTCTCACCGCGGGAGCTGGTGGCCCGGGTGCGGGCCATTCTTCGCCGTACCCGAGAGGTCGCTCCTCCCCCAGAAGTGGTCGGTATCGGCGACTTGGAAGTCGACCTTCGTCGCCGCGAGGCGCGCCGCGCCGGAAATGCTGTCGCGCTCACCACCCGCGAGTTCGATCTGTTGGCGTTCCTCTCTGCGAACATCGGTCTCGCTCTTTCACGTCACCAACTTCTCGATGGCGTCTGGGGCGCCGATTGGTACGGCGACGAGCGCACGGTGGACGTCCACGTCGCCCAACTCCGCAAGAAGCTTGGCGAGAGCCTTCCCCTGGCCACCGTGTGGGGCATCGGCTACCGATTCGGATGAAGGGATCTCTGCGGCGCCGATTGATGACGGCCTTTGTGGGGCTTGTGGCCGGCGTCCTCATCATCGCCGGCGCAGGGAGCATCATTTTGACCCACAATGCGGCGCGTCAACAGGCGAAGCAGCAGTTGGTGACCGAGGCACAGGCGCTCAGGACGGGAGCGAGCGATACACAGCGACTCGCGGCGCTGAGGACGGTACGCCGGGTATTGCGACTCGCCGATGCACGTTTCATCCGGGTGAGTGCGAAAGGGGTCGTGACGTCACCCCTCCCGCCAGGCGTGACCTCGGAGGATCTGGACCCGCAAGCCCTCTTGTCGGGCGAAACAGTGTCGGGGCGCGACGGCGACCTCGTGTTCGCGGCCGCTCCGGTCACCCTCACAGCCAGAGAACGCGCGCAACTCGGATTCGGTGGGCAGATCGCGATCGTCTTGACCCGCGAGGTGGGGGATCTCGGACCGAGCTGGGGCTACTTCCTCGTTTCGGGCGGTGTTGCACTGCTCATCGCTGCACTCGTGGCATGGCAGTTGAGCCGGCGCATTGCGCGGCCCCTGGTGGAGGCCATGGAAGCGACGGCGCGCATCGCGGCAGGGGATCTCGACAGTCGCGTGCCCGTACGACCCCACGACTACGCCGAGTCGATGTCGTTGGGGCGTTCGATCAATGAGATGGCACAGACGCTCGAAGAAGGTCGAAGCCGGGAACGCCATCTCCTGTTGTCGGTCTCGCATGAGCTACGGACACCGCTCACTTCGATTCGGGGCTTCGCCGAAGCGATCACCGACGGCGCTGTCGACGACACGACGGCGGCGGCGGAAGTGATCATTGCCGAATCGCGTCGGCTGGAGCGATTGGTCGGGGACCTGCTCGATCTCACCAAGCTCGAGTCGAGGCAGATGTCGATGTCCGCCCGGCCGTCCGACGTGGCAGACATCGTGCGCACCACGGCGGAAGGGTTCCGGCCGCCGGCCGAGAGAAACGGCGTGCAGCTCGTGGTCGAGGTGCCGGCGCAGGATGTGCCGCCGGTGCTCGTCGACCCCGATCGCCTGGCGCAGATTCTGGCCAATCTCATTGAGAATGCGCTCACATTCGCTCGCTCCACCGTGCACGTGGCCCTACGCGTCCGCACCACTGCGTTTCCAGGAATCATCGCGGTGGAAGACGATGGCCCTGGCATCGCACCCGCTGATCTGACGAGGGTTTTCGAACGGTTCTACCAGGCTGACTACGGTCCGAATCGGCGATTCGGGTCCGGGCTCGGTCTGGCCATCGTCGCCGAGCTTGCGTCGGCCATGGGCGCCACCGTGCATGTCGAATCGCCGATCTTCCCCACCGGCGGATCGCGCTTTACGCTGACGCTCGGCACTCACGAGCCGCCACGTAGCTGAAAGTGCCCACCCGGTGCTCCGAGTAGCCGGAGTTCAGGCGGGACTTGGCACCGGAGCAACGTCGCTGCCACAGAACTTGCATTTGGTTGCAGCCAGCGGGAGGCCATCGGACAGGCAGCTCGGGCACTCTTTGGTGGGAACCGGGTCACCGAAGACGGTCCTCCCCTGCCTCTTCATGTAGGCCCGGTAGGGCACGACGAGCACGAAGTACACGACGGCCATGAAGATGACGAAGTAGATGATGGCGGCGAGGAACGCGCCCAGGTCGATCCTCTGTCCGTTGATGGTCCATCCGAGGCCATTTGCGCCAGCACCGCCGCCACCGGCGGCGTTGATCAGCGGCGTAATGATGCTGTCGGTGAAGGACTTGATGAGCGTGCTGAACGCCAGGGCGACAACAAGGCCGACTGCAATGACGATCAACTCGCCCTGCATGAGGAAGTTCCGAAAGCCCTTGAGCATGCTCACTCCTTTGCTGGTGGTCTGGACACCCTGGTCACGCCGGGCCTGGTTGACACGACGATATCGACAAATCGCTGCGAGGGAGGACCCCTGCGTCCACCGGGTTCCCCGACCTCCCGGATCGGGTCACCCCGGCCTCTCGATCGGCTGCGCCGGGCGGATGTTCAGGCCATAGGCCGATGCACGAGCACCGGGCAGTGCGCGTTCGTGGCGCAGTACTCGCTCACCGATCCGATCACCATTCCGACGAACTCACCGTGCCCGCGACTGCCCACGACCAAGAGGTCGGCCCCCTTTGATTCCTCGACGAGCAGCGGGGCGGGATGCCCCTGCAGCACCCGCGCGGTGATCTCGACGTCGGGGTGCTTGGTCCGAACGTCCGCCTCTACCTTCTCGAGGGCCTTCTGGACGTCTTGTTCGGGGTCGTAGCCCTCTGGAATGGGCACGGCCCATCCGTAGGTCATCGGCCAGTCCCAGGTCATGACGATCTCCAGGTTCGCGTTGGTCAATTCGGCTTGATGCGCTGCCCACTCGAGGGCCTCGAGAGAGGCGGCCGAACCGTCGATTCCCACCACGACTCCCCGCGACTTCGCCGCTTGTTCCGTTGCCATCGTGCCTTCTCCTCATGGTCCTTACCGGACGGGTATCGGTGACAGCAGACCGTAGCCGCCGCCACATCTCGCGCTGCTCCCGAGGGAACCTACCCGGACCTGGCTCCGTACGTGACCGGTTCGCCGTCTTGGCGGTGAACGAGAACGGCTGCGCCGTTCACCCGGTCCTGCGCAAGATCGGCGAGAGCCGCATTCGCATCGTTCGAAGGGGTAGGGGGTGGTCGAGACCTTGATCCCGACCCGGGCGGCGGTTTCGAGGAACGTCGTCCCGTCGACCCGCGTATTCGCGGTGACGCTGCGGAGAGTCCGTTCCTCGAAGAGATGGCGGTCGTAGTCCAGGGGCGGGATCTCGCTCAGATAGATCCCGGCGATGGCCAGTGTGCCGCCACGGTCGAGTGCTTCCATGGCCTGCGGGACGAGGGAGCCCACCGGCGCGAACAGGATGGCCGCATCCAGTGGCTCCGGCGGCATGTCCGTCGCACCGCCGACGCTGCTCGCCCCGAGCTCGAGGGCGAGTTGCTGGGCCGCCCGAGACCGGGTCATGACGTGCAGGCGAGCTCCTTCGGCCAGCGCGATCTGGGCGGTGAGGTGGGCTGACCCACCAAAGCCGTAAATCCCGAGACGGCCACCCGGCGGGAGGTCTGCCCGACGCAGGGCCCGGAAGCCGATGATGCCGGCGCACAGGAGTGGCGCAGCCTCGACGTCGCTGAACGCATCTGGAATCGGATAGGCGAAGGACTCGTTCACGGTCACGTACTCGGCGTAACCGCCATCGAGGTCCCAGCCGGTGAAGTCGGGGTTCAGGCAGAGATTCTCACGTCCCGTGCGGCAGAAAGGGCAGATTCCGCAGGTATGCGCCAACCAGGGGACGCCGATGCGATCGCCCAGAGTCGAATCGGGTGGACTCCGGACCAGCCGCATCGACCCGTCCCACGACCTCATGGCCTGGAATGACCAAAGGGTGTTTCGGCGCAAGATCGCCCTCCGCCAGGTGAAGGTCGGTGCGACAGACGCCGCAGACACTCACGCGCACCCTGACCTGGCCGACTCCGGGCTCGGGAATCTCTCGTTGCACCGGCGCAAGCGGGTGGCTGCTCATCGGGCCGGGGACGTCGACAGCCCAAGCCTGCATCAATCCTGCAGCCATCTCCGGCTCCCTTCCTGGCTCACTCCGATCTGCGCACCTCAGGTCTACTGCCGACAGGGCCCGAAGGGAAGCCAGGTCCTCGCGTCAGGGCAGCCTTCAGGTGCGCCCACCCGTCGCATCCATCCGATACGCAGATGCAACTTCGGTCGAACGCTTGGCTTCGTACATGGCGCCGTCCGCACGGTGAATCAGGCTGTCCGAATCGTCCCCAGCCGTGAAATGCGCCACACCGACACTCACCCCGACCGCGTGGGACGCGCCGTTCCGGCACTGCACGGGTTCGGTGAACCCGGCCATGATCCGCTCCAGGAAGGCGTTCATTGCGGTCTGGTCGGTCAGGTCGTGCAGCAACAGCACGAACTCGTCGCCGCCGAACCGGCCGGCCGCGTCCCCCGGGCGGAGGGCTCCCGACAGCCTTTCGCCGATCACCCGAAGGATCTCGTCTCCCCGGTCGTGGCCGTGAATGTCGTTGATGGCTTTGAATCCGTTGAGATCCAAGAAGACCAGAGTGGGTGCACGCTTTCCAGAGCGAGCGAATCATCGAGCTCCTTGAGAAAGGCGGTTCGATTGAGGAGACCGGTCAACCCGTCATGCGTTGCCTGATGGGCGATCTGGCGCTCGATGGCCCGGCGGCCGCTTATCTCGCGGACGATGCTCACCGAGCCGAGCACCGTGCTGTCATCGTCCCGGAGCGATGACACCGCGACTTCCACGAGAAGGTCCCGACCGTCGAGCGAACGTTGCAGGAGTTCCCCGTTCCAGTGCCCGTCCCGGGCCACGACGGCGGCAATCGCGCCGATATCAGCGTGTCCCTCCTCGTCGAACATCGCCAGAAGTTCGCCGATGTTGCGACCGAGGGCGTCTTCGCCGGCGATTCCATAGAGTTGCTGGGCCGCGGGGTTGGCAAATGTCACGCGGCCATCGATGTCGGTTGCGATGACGGCGTCGGACACGTGCTCGAGAATCCGTCTGAGATATCGCTCCGCCTGGCTGTACGGCGTGGCCTCCGCTCCCATGGCATCAAGCTTGGAAGAACCGAATCTCAGGCCACCCAATAGGGTCTCAAAAGCCTCCCAACTCGGGGCGAGCTGCGTCGGAATCTCGAGGGCGCAACGGCGAACAACGCCGTCCCGGCCCAGGTCGTAGGCCACGTCCCGCTGTGCCCCGGTTCCCATCGGGGCCCGGCGGATGGCTTGCCCCGCGGTGCCCGGGCAGCCGAGAATGCCGCCATGGACAACGCGAGGGGGCGGCGCAGACCAGGACGCTCTCGGCGGCACCGGTTGACTCGGACACTTTTGATTCTCGCGGTTGCCGCGGTCACCGTGGTCCTGGTCACCCTGCTGCCTTCCTCTCCTGCGAGGACCCGCCTACCTCGGGCTTCGAACCAAGCAGCTGCGGTCCCGACGACGACGACAACCACCTCACCGTTGCGGCATGTACCGGCCGGACCACCGGCAGATCAGCGGACCATGTCGCTCATCGACACAATCGGCGGGGAGATCTCGCCGAAGTCGGTAGTCGGCCTCGGACACCGGGCTGGTCTTCGCTCAGAACATGATGTACCGGCACACCATGACGGTCTACAAGAGCAGCGGGGGACTGGTGACCACCATCCCCGACACGGTTGACCTGAGCCAGTTCGGCGTCGCCGGGCATCCCGGTGTGACCCATGGTGCGCCGGTGGAGGCAGCGTTCACCCCGGACGCCAAATTTGCCTACGTCTCCAACTACTCGATGTACGGCGCTGGCCAGGGGCCTGAGGGGAGTGACACCTGCACCCCGGCATCAGCTCGAGCCGCCGGCGACACCCCGAGCTATGTGTACAGGGTGAATGTCGCCACGCTGGCGATAGATCAGGTTGTTCAGGTGGGCCTGGTTCCCAAGTTCTTGCAGGTGACCCCAGACGACCGGTACGTGCTGGTCGCCAACTGGTGCTCGTGGAACCTCAGCGTGATCGACGTCGCCCAGGCCAAAGTGGTGGCCACCCTTCCGATGGGAGCGTACCCACGGGGAATTGCCGTCTCACCCGACGCCTCCACGGCGTATGTGGCGATCATGGGTGGGGACAACGTGGTCAAAGTCAACCTGGCCACCCTCAGCGAAGAGGGCTCGTTCGTGGTGGGCGAGAACCCCCGGCACCTCGTCATGGACCCGGCCGGGCGCTATCTCTACGCCTCCCTGAACGCACCGGGCAAGGTGGTCAAGGTCGATCTTACGAACGACGAGGTGGTGGGTTCGGTGCACACCGGCGTGGACTGCCGGTCGCTGGCCATCTCGACGGACGGGACGGCTCTTTATGTCGTCAACTACAAGTCGAACACGATCACCAAGCTCCGGGCCAGCGATCTTTCGGTGCTCCAGACGATCTCGACCGGTGTCAATCCCATCGGGATCACCTATGACGCCACCACCGGCAACATCTGGGTGGCGGTCTACACGGGCCAGATCCTGGTCTTCGCCGACCGGTAGGGCGGGCGGGGATCGGCCCAGGGCCGAAGCCAGGAACGGAGAAAGGAGATGGCCGGGCCCCCCCTGCCCGGCCATCTCCTGAATGCCGGTGTTCTGAGCTCACCCCCCGTCTCACAACACCCGATCCGTCACGTATGTTTAATCCATTCGTAACGTAATTTCTAGATGCGGAGGCACTTTTTTATCTTTCCTTTACGGAAAGGGCAAGAACGGTCACATTGCCGGAATGGGGGCTCCGGTCGCAGAAATGGCGGGTACTTCCACTTCAGCGACGGTACCGGACTCTGCGCCGGCTCGGATGCGCAAAGAGCCGCCAGCGGCCTCCAGACGGACCCGTCTGGACGTGAGGCCGATATGCCCCTGCCCCAACTGTTGCTCGACCTCGCCGGGGCGGATCCCACGGCCATCGTCGGTCACGACCAACCGGGCCATGCCGTGCGACTCGGAGAGCTCGATCCTGACGTCTCGAGCATCCGCGTGCTTGACGACGTTGGAAAGAAGCTCGCGTGCCGCGGCCAGAAGGAGGCCGTCGGCCGAGGTCCGCCGGTGTTCGTCCCACTGCTCCGCTTCGATGGTGCACGTGAAATGCCCCCGTTCACTGGAGCTCCGGGCCAGATCCCGCAGTGCTGGAAGAAATCCGGCCTGATCCAGCACCGCCGGGTGGAGTTGCGTCATGAGCGAACGCAGCAACTGGGTGGTTTCGAGCAGTGCGTGGTCGACCCGGCTGAACGCGACCGGATCCGCCGTGTCGCGCGCCTCGTGCAGGTCCTGACGGGCGGCCAACACGTACTGCAGGGCACCGTCGTGCAGTTCCTCTGAAAGCGTCCGATGCTCTCGATCCTCGAGCGTGGTCAACTCCGTAATCAGTTCGCCGCGGTCAGCGACGAGGCGCCCGATGGTGAGCACGCGTGACCGTTGGACCTGTGACAACAAAATGCTGCCGACGCAGATGCCGGCGAGGATCCCGGTCCGCAGGACGATCGACGACCACGGCTCGCCGTTCGCCTGCTTGGCCGCGACGCTCGAGCCGAGGTAGACGGCGACGGTGGGGACCAGTACCGCCACGCTCACCACTGGCCGGAGTTGGGTCGCAGCGAGTATCGGGATCATGAAGAAGCCGTTGACCAAGACATCGGAGGTCCAGCTCTGCTCGACCGAAGAACTTGCAACGACTGCCAGCGAGGCCAATGCGGCGAGGTCGACGAACAACGCCAACCACATGAAACGAACCAGCTGTGGGCCCCGGCGGTGCGCCAGAAACGCCACGCCGACCGCCCATGCGGCGTAGATCGCAGCGATGGCGTAGCACTCGGCACGATCGCGCGCAGGTGCGATCCACAGCACGACGGCAACGACGAACGCAACCAAGATTCCCCGCAACACGATCTGGACCCGCACGCCTCGAAAGGCATGGTCGAGGAGGATCTCGTAGAGATCCGGCTGATCGTCCAGGTCCGCCACACGGATGGCCGAGCGGGTGCCTCCGTGCGTCGACGGCACGGCTACTCCAAAAGGCCGCGTCGCATGGCCTCGGCGACGGCGGCGGCGCGATCCGAGACCCCCAATTTCTCGTAGAGGCGCTGGGTATACGTCTTCACCGTGCTCGTACCGATGAACAGCTCCTCCGCGAGCTGCGGTATGGAGAGCCCCCGCGCGAAGCCACGCACTATTTGCAGCTCCCGTTCGCTGAGGGCGAGAGCGTCCACTTGCGACCGCAGGCGAATCTGTTCAACGAGGCCCACGGTGAGCTGCGGGGGCACCACGACGTCGCCCTTCGCCACCCGCACGACGGCGTCGACGATCTCGGATCGGCTCGAGTCCTTGGCGAGATAGCCGGCGGCCCCCTCTTCGAGAGCCCGGAAGACGATGCTGCTATCTGTCAGTGCGGACAAAAGGAGGACACGAGTGGGCAGAGCGTCGCGGGTGATGGCGTGCACGACGGCGATGCCGTCCATATCGGGCATCTGGTAGTCGACCAGCGCCACCTGAGGACGCTCCCGAGCGATGACCTCGAGGGCTTGGCGACCGTCCTCGGCCTCCCCCAGGACTTGAATCCGCCCGCTCTGGGCGAGGCCGCGGGCCACGCCGTCACGAAAGAACGGATGATCGTCGACCACAACCGCGGTCACCAGAGCTGCCATGCGTGGTATCCGATCCTCGTGCGCCCGAGGCCACCTCGTGGTGACATCGGGTCCCAGCTTAAAGATGTGCGGCGCATCCGGGGAGCCACGACGCGTCGAATGGCCCGCCGGTGAAGAGCGGGCCATTCGACGTTGCGGCAGGGTGGAATCGTGGTCATCAGGCCATCTGGTTGTTGCCGTTGACGAGGAAGTTGGACAGCGCAGCCTGCGTGGCGGCGTTCATCGTGCCTGTCTGGGGCAATCCGGCGTCGCGTTGGAGATAGGTGATGGCGGCAATGGTCTGCGGTCCCATCAGCCCGTCGACAGGGCCCTCGTAGTAGTTCAGCTGTCCGAGTTGCCTCTGCAGCGTTGCGACGGCGGCGGAGGGTGCCGGCGTCGGCGTCACCGGCTTGGCCGGAGTCACCGTGCCTGTGGTGTGCGTGGGAGTCGGGGCCGGGGTCGCACTGGTGGCATGGCGCCCGAAGGCGAATCCTGCGACAGCGACAACGGCGACGAGGGCGAGGATGCACGCTGTTGCGGCCCCGGCCAGGAGTCCGGTGTAGTTCTTTGGCGCAGTTGATGTCGAGTAGGTGGTGCTCATTTCAGGTTCCTTTTTCTCTTGCAATCCGGTCGTTCCGGCTGGTGATTCCACTCTCTGCCTCTTCGTGCCGCAGCGTTGTCACCCAACCGGCCGATTGAAGAGTTGATGGCCGTGTCCCCCAATCGGTGGACGAGGTCCGGCATGGATGCGGCGACCCTCTCTGGTCAAATCGCGCCTGCCGCGCCAAGATGGCCCGGCGAAGGTGTGGTCGCCGTGCCCGTGGAGCCCCGGCGGGAACGACGCAGGCTGCCGTGGGGGTCGCCAGGAAATCCGACGCCCGAACGCGCCGAATGACCCGCGCAAATGCGGGCCACTCGGCGCTGGGACGCCAACTCGTGACAGTGGGCGGCGGTGGTGCTCCGCTCAGTTCGAAGGACAGGCAAATCCGAACTCGGCAAGGACAGGGGAAGGGACGACCACCGTCTGTGAGCTGCCGCCCGGACATCCCACCATGGCCGATCCGAAGCCGATCACGCTCCACGAAGTCCCCGAATCGAGGGCGAAGCCGTACCCGCCCTGGACCGAGTCCTCATAGCCCTTTGCCGGCCCGATGCGGAAGAACACATACATCGGGTTCACCTTGGACACCTCTGATGATTGGATGACCCATTTTCCGACGCCTGGCCCGTTCTGCGTCTCGTAGCTCTTGATGGCTGCAGTGGCACCGCTCGGCATGGATGCTGGAGTCGGCATGGCCGGGATGGCCGGGGTCACCGTGTGTGCCGGAGCGGAGGGAGTGGTGTGGCCGATTGAATGGCGGCCGGCGGCAAAGCCTGCGACCGCGGCGACCGCGAGGACGATCACTATGCAGGCTGTGGCGGTCGTGACCAGGATTCGCGTGTGGTGCTTGGGTTCATGTGCGGGGGAGTAGATGGTGCTCACTTTGTGACCTTTCTTTTTCCAACTCGGTCCGTACCGGTTGGCAATTCCACTCTCTGCCGCGTGTGAGCCTCGGTGTTGTCACCCAAACGGGGGAACCGAGGGTTGATGCCCCTGTCCTCCAACCGGGGGACAGCGAGGTTGTGCTACAGACCAGCGTCGGCGCCGGGCGGCGCCTTCAGCGGCTCTCAGACTTTTGAGGCAATCAGTGCAGCGAGCGCCTGCGCCCCGACACCCCCGATCGGCAAGTGGGTACCGTCGGTATAGACCCAGCTGGGATTTTGCGCTTCCAACGAATGCCAGTCTGCGATGACGGCATTGCTGTACCGGGCGACGCCACTCGCGAGCACCTGATTGTTCGGATCCTGCCAGGATCGATCGACGACGATGTTGACGAAGACGACGCGCGATGCGCCTGAGAGGACGGACATCATCGCATCGAATTCGGCGCTCGTGATCGGCCCGTTCGTGCCGAGCGCGACAACGACCACGGCGCCAAGACGCCCTTCGGATCGCAGCTGTTGCAACAATGATTCACCGGTCGACCATTGGCGGCTGACTGCTGCTTCGACATCGATTCCCGGAACGTCCGCCTGGAGGGCCGCCTGATAGTCGAGCATGACCGAGTCGCCGACTGCGGTCACGTGCCCCACCACCAGACCCCCGGCAGGGCTGGCGAGCGCCGGCAACGTCGTCGAAGGGGCGCTGCTCGTTGCCGGCGGCGTCGAGGTCGACGCAGGGCTGGTGGACCTCAGCGTTGTTGACGACGTTGTCGATCTGGTTGATGTCGTTGTGGACGAACTCGTCGACCTCGTCGAACTCGTCAAAGTGGTCGATGTCGTGGTGCTCGTCCTCGAGGTGGTGTGCGCCGTGTGGTGCCCACCCGTGGCTGTCTTCGCGGGGGAGCCGCAGGCGGCGAGGAGAAGTACCAACGGCAGCGCCACGGCGGCAACGACCAATTTCGTTCCGCAACGCCCCAGTTTGTCTGCTGACAAGCCACCCCTTCGCAGATCCACCGCGGAAGAATACCTTCCTCGGTTCCCCGAAGAAGTGGCACCAACCCGAACCTGCTGCACCACCCTTGTGTTCCCCCTCAGTTGCAGTTCGGGCTGGAAGCACCCGTCGTCCGCGGAGAGTTTGCAGATGACTTCGCACTCTTCCAGTTCGTGCTGACCACCACAGATACCTCAAGCCAGTACTCGGCTGCCGACAAGCTCGCGCTCTACGTGTCGCCCCTGTGATGTTTCCGGGGAAGCTTCTACTCGTTGCATCCGCGGCCGGATGCACCCGCGCAATCCGAAGAAGAGGAAGGCCTCAGAAGGGGGGCCGGGGCGTCGTCAGCAAGAGGACGACCGATGTCACGAGAATCGCGCCGCCCACGGTGATCAGACCGACGCGTGCGCTTCGGAGGCGAAAGTGCCCGGAAATTCCAACTAGGAACAGCACTGAAGCCAAGAAGACAGTGGTGCGGACGTAGAGGTCGGAGTTTTGCCCATCCGCGGCGCCTTCGCTGTACAGGTCGTCGGCTTCGTTGTCGAGATGGTTCGACTTGGCCTGCCCCGGCTGGATGTACTCGGGCATATAGGTCGGACCTTTCGGTGCCGACGCGTTGGTGAAGGGATCAGTCGCAATCCAGGCGTTGAAAGCCACCAGGAACTGTGGCCGAAAGCGGTGCTCGGCGACAGTCATTGCCGCCATATTGCCGTCCACATAGGCCGAGAACCATGCGTTGAAGGTGGAGGCGTCGAAATTCTTCGTCTCGAGCCCCTGGAGTTGCGCCCGGCTGGCGAAATTCCTCACTGTCGCTGCCTTCGCGAGGGTCAAGGAGGATTCGGTGCCCCACTTTGCCGAGGCGAAGCCCGAATACGCTGCGAGCACGGCCACCACGGCGAGGAGCAGCGCTTCAACGATCGACATGGTTCGGCTGGTGTGATCCTCCGAGTTGCCGTCGTCCTCGTGTTCGTTCTTGTGTTCGTTCTTGGGTGCATGCTCCGCTATTTCCTTGCCGACCTCTGAAACCGACAACCCCTCAGGCATGCGCGATTCCCGGGTCCGGGAGTGCGGAACGCCAGAAGGTGCTGCAGACGATGTGCACGTCACCTCCGGCCGAGCTCATGCGGCTAGAGGCTATAGGCATTGCAATCGGAAAATGCGTTGGCCTGCCGGATGGGCACACGCCCACCCCAGCCCTTCTGACCTGCCCATCCGGTCAGTTCACGGTGAGCTTTCGGTGCAGCGTGTTTGTGAGGGAGCCCCGTCGAATACTTCCGCGTAGTGATCGAGCTGCCGTAGCCACCCCGCCCCGTCCTGGAGCTTGGTGAGTGCGGCCTCGTAGTCGGACAGATCCTCGTACTCGCTGAGCCAGACGAAGGAGGTCATCCTTCCTGTAAGGGGGCGGATGAACGCCAGGGGCACTCCCGATGCCTCGGATCCGTGCTTTGCCAGATCGATACCGCTGTTCACTGCATGGTCAAAGTGTCCGTGGACGCCGTTGACTTCCATGCTGCGGAGGCAGTTGCTCGAGGCCTTGAAGCATGGTTCGCCGTGGACAAGCTGCAACAAGCGCTCACCGCCCCGACAATGAGGGATTCTCCGTCGAGGACCAGTTGGCGATACTCCCTGATCGTGGCGAAGTTGACCCATTGCCCGCTCCACACTGGCCAGGTCATCCCACCACGAGGTCCACACGACGGTCCCAGTGGACGGTGCGTAGATGCTCTCCCACAGGTCCACCTGGCTCTCGGTAGTGGTTTGTACACGAGCTCGGAGGAGCTCGGCCCACTCCCGACCCGCTTGGCTGAGGACTTCCGCCTTCCGCAGGAGCAAGCGCATGGCGCCCGATCTTACGGACACCAACCGGTCACTCCAGGAAATTCGCCTTGTGGCCTGGTGAAATTCCGGTTGGAGGACGCAACACTCCGGGTCTGCCGACTTCGAGATCACAGGCTTGGCGTGGCGCTCGAAGACGCCGAAGCTCAACGGGAGTTGGGCAATCGTTGTGAATGCATGGTCGCCTGGGTGAGGTTCATGGCTCAGATTGGGATGGTCACACTGGAAGCAGACTGGCAGACGAGGGGCTCCATCCGTGCCAAATGACGAAGGCGAGCGCGTGGTGGGCGAAGCCGACTGGGACGAAGCTCAGAAGCGGCAACAGCGGATTCGCACCTTGAGCGGACTCATTGGGGCGATCGCCCTCGGACCGCTGATCATTCCTGCCATGGCCCTGGGCTTTGCTGTCTCCCCGGGGATTGCGAGGTATTTCGTCTCGGCCGGCTTCGCGGTTGTGTTTCTGGCTCCGATCGTCGTTTGGTTGGTATGGGCCAACAATAAGGAGCAAGCGAATGCCGATACCAAGGTCCGCAAGCTGACGGTCGACCTCTCGTCGGCGGTCGACAAGGCCGGCCAGGAGGCCGCGCAACGAAAGGTGCAGGCGCGCCGCCAGAAATTCGAGAGTCGTTTGGCCAACGCGCTGGATATGGCCGACGGCGAGCCCGAAGTCATCGAGGTTATCGAGCGGTCCTTCGTGTCGGCACTGCCCGACTCCCCGGTCGAGCTCTTGTTGGCGGACAACAGCCACGCCCACCTCATGCGCATGGCGAACATGTCGCCCACCGGGGAACCACCCGCCTGCGGGGTTGACTCTCCCGACCGCTGCCCGGCGGCTCGCAGGGCCCAGGTGCAGCGCTTCAGCGATAGCGACGACCTCGACGCCTGCCCAAAACTGCGCAATCGGCCACAGGGCCGGCTGTCGGCCCTGTGTGTACCGGTATCCATCATGGGTCGCACGGTCGGCGTCATCCATTCCACCGGCGAACCGGGGCACGTCGTCGACGAAAGCACGGTGGAAGATCTCGGCACGTTGGCGAAGTTGGCCGGAGCCCGCATCGGGTTGCTCCGGGTCATGGCCGAGACCCAACTGCAAGCGTCGACGGACAGCGTGACCGGGCTGTTGAATCGACGCTCGTTCGAGCAGGGGGTCTCCGTCTTGCGGCAAGGGGGTGGCATTCTCGCCGTGGCGATGGCGGACCTCGATCACTTCAAGACACTGAATGACACATACGGCCACGAAACGGGGGATCGTGCCCTCCGAATGTTCTCTCAGGTACTACGGGAGTCGTTTCGTGCCCATGACTTGGTGTGTCGACATGGGGGAGAGGAGTTCGCTGTCGCCTTTCCGAACTGCACAGCTGCTGACGCCCGTCAAGCCCTCGATGCAGTACGGTCGCGCCTCAACGCTGCCATCGCGGTCGGGGGCCTCCCGTCCTATACCGTCAGCTTCGGGGTCGTTGATGCTGACGAGCGTGAGAACCTCAACACGATTCTCGTCCGGGCTGACGCTGCGCTCTACGAAGCAAAACTTCTCGGTCGCGACCAGGTCGTCGTCCATGACGCCGCTGGCAAGACCGTCTCGACGTTGACTGACAACGATCCGCCGATGGTTCCCACCGGAGTCTCCGACATTCGCCGACAATTTCGGTGACCATGGCGGTGTCGGCCGTCTGACCGCACGGCGTCGGACGGCACTCAATCTCTTCGTAGAAGCCCTGCCTCACCTATGAAGACCTGTGAGTCTGGCGGGCCCCGAACCCGGTTAAGAATCCGATGGTGACGGTGAGCCGGCTGTAGGTGGGTTCTCTCAAACCGATCCTTGAGGGTTCGGAGCCAATGCTGTGTTTGTGCCAAATATGGCCGTTGCCATTCAACCTCGCCAGAGCTTCTTCGTGTGACGCTTCCGACGCTCCGTCGCGGCGCCGGAACTCGATCCGGTCTCCGTTGAGGTGGCAAGCGTTGCTGTGGGCGTCGTCGTGGACAATCGCCATGGCGTCGCCTTCCACCCGAACAATCCTCGGTGGACTCGGTGGACTCGGTGGACTCGGTGGACTCGGTGGACTCGGTGGACTCGGTGGACTCGGTGGCGAGGATGCCGATCATCGACCGAGATGAGGCGGCCCGACTATGCGTGCGTACTTTTACGATTGCTCATAAGGTCTTCAACAATTTGACGATGAACAACCACGTGACCCGACGAGGCATCTTTGGAAGGGGATCTCGATCGTGCAAGCGGCCACCTTCGGCCTCGGCCTTCAAATCGTTCCTGCGGTGGACGTGCGACCACTCGGTGTGGCGCCTATTCGGCTGGTTGCTCCAGCGAACCCCGTATGTGAGTCGGGGCCGAGACGGACAGCCAGATGTCACTGATTTGGGTCACTGGTATCTCCGGTTCCGGAAAATCGGCCGTTCGGCGAGAGCTGCGGGCTCGCGGATTCAAGGGGCTTGGTACTGACGAAGATGGTCTCGCTCATTGGATTGACTCCGAGACCGGCGAAGTCACACGACGAACGACCGTGAATGTGAGTGACCGTAACCCCGCGTTTCATGCCCATCACGATTGGAGACTCGACATTCAGAGTGTCGCGCGTCTTGCCGAAGAAGCAAGAGGAGGGTTGATCTTCCTCTGCGGTTCAGTACAAAACGAAGTCGAGGCATGGAAGTACTTCGACAAGGCCATCCTGCTCTCGGTCGATGAAGAAACGATTCGTCATCGGATCGGGGCGAGGACAGAGAACGATTTCGGGAAGTCCGACTACGAACTTGATCTCATCCTTGGATGGAATCGGGATATTGAAAGAGCCTATGAGGGCTACGGCGCCGCGATCATCGATGCGCGGCAGCCCCTAGACGACGTCGTCGACGACATCCTTGAGCTCGCCAACGCAATCGCGGGTGGCTAGTCGGGCGGCCTGTGCGACGACGCTGACTGCTTCGGAGCAGGCTCTCGGCACGGATCAAAGGCAGTGGCAGCCGTTGAGGGTGCCCCGTCGAGTCACTCAGTACATTCTCAGCCAGGCACCGTGGGCCATGGAGGTAGCCCTCCGCGGCCACGTTCCTGGAACGCACCTCTTTACCGGAGATGCCTGTCTCACTAGCATGACTGCCGAACAGAGTCAGGGGGGCAGCGACGTGGAACTGATCGACAAAGAAATGCATGGCCGTGCGTGGGATGCGGAAACCGCGGCAGAGGTGCGACGGGGTCGCCGACGCTCGCCGCGGGCGCTCAGGGCAAATGTGGGGTTGCAGCGTCGTCCTTGGTTGAATCGCTCCATTGGAGCGGCCGTCGTTCTGCTTACCATTGGGTTCATACCTCTTGAGCCGACCCTGGCCGGAGCTGCCTCGAAGGGCACCGTGAGTGTGGGGATCGTCTGCGGCTGCACAGGACCGCTTGCCTCGAGCACCTCGACATCACCGCTGTCGTATGAATCGTGGGCCAACGCGGTGAATGCCAAGGGTGGCGTCAACGGCTACAAGGTCAACGTGATCGTGAAGGACGACCAATCAAGCCCCGCGGTCGGGCTGCAGGATGCGAAGACCTTGATCCAAGCAGACCATGTCGTTGCCCTGGTGGACGCCACGGATACCGAGAGTGCGTGGGCCGATTTTGCCAAGCAGTCCAACGTGCCGGTGGTGGGTGGTTTCAACCTCTCCGTCGACGACATCACCAACTCGAACTTCTTCGCCACGGGTACGACAGAAGACGCGTTCACTCTGGCGCAGGTCCTTGGAGCGAAGAAGGTCCACGCCACGAAGATCGCCGAGTTCTACTGCGCGGAGGATCCTCTCTGTTCGGAGATCGTGCCGGTCCTGAAGTCCACGGCCGCGTCCCAAGGGGTGAGCGTCCCAATCGTCGAGGAAATTTCTGCTTCACAACCCAACTACACGGCCCAGTGTCTGGCGGCGAAACAGGCCGGGGCAACCTATGTGAGCGTCGCCGAATCGGTGAACGCCGTCCAAGCGATGGCAGCGGACTGCTCCCGGCAGGGATACTTCCCC
The DNA here is from genome assembly GCA_963706555.1 of uncultured Acidimicrobiaceae bacterium. Taxonomy (GTDB): domain Bacteria; phylum Actinomycetota; class Acidimicrobiia; order Acidimicrobiales; family RAAP-2; genus Bog-473. The sequence goes on along the minus strand of OY970164.1, from coordinate 5,319,478 downwards.
TGGTATCAGATCGCTGATGGTGGCGTTTCAAGATCGTTCACCAATGCCGTCGGGCTGAACACGAAGTCCTTCGGATATCAGACAGGTTTGCCATTCTTCAATACGACTTCACCGGCGGCCAAGAAAATGATCGCTGACATTAAGAAGACTGCGCCCAAAATTCTCTCTAACCCCAACTACAACCAAGACAACGTCAGCATGTATGCATCGGCGGTTCTCTTCGGTAAGGCTCTTCAGGCCGGGACAGCGGGGCAAAGCGGACCCGTCACGACCCAGGAGATTTACAAAGGGCTGTATACCATCCACAATGACACACTCGGTGGGTTGAGCCCTCCGCTCACCTTCAAGCAAAACCAGGCAAACCCCGTTGACTGTTGGTACTGGATCGGGATGGCCCACCACCACTTCACCACTCCCTACGGGTTGAAGCCGGTCTGCAAGCCCTCGTCCTAACGGCACACGGGATGTGAGCCTTGTGACACTCGCAGCACTTGATAGCGTTCTGCCGAGGAGGTGTGCCCATGACTGATGTCATCTCGGTGACGAAACCCCCCGGTGGCCACTGGAGTGACGCGTACCCCGAGCTCGGGCGCGGTCCGGTGTCACTCGAAGACTGCGTCTCGCCGGAGTTCTACGAGAAGGAACGTGAGCATGTCTTCAAGAAGACCTGGCTCTATGTTGGCCGCGTCGAACGAGTGCAGAAGCCGGGCAGCTACTTCACACGCGAACTCGAGTTCCTCAACACCTCGATCATCATTGTGCGGGGCAAGGACGACGTTATCCGCGCCTTCCACAACGTCTGCCCGCACCGTGGCAACAAGCTCCTGTGGCAGGACGATCCGTTCGAGGAGGTGGCCGGCCGCGCACCGCTGCTGTACTGCCGTTTCCACGGTTGGCGATACAACTTAGACGGCTCGTTGCACTCCACCACCCGAAGCGATCTGCTGCTCGACTTCGACGCCGAGGGCTGCCATGTGCCCGTGGTGCAGTGCGAGGTGTGGGAAGGCTTCATCTTCATCAACCTCGATCCGCACAACACCGACCCGTTGCGGTCCTTCCTCGGAGAACTCGCGCATGGCGTCGAGGGGTATCCGTTCGATGGCCCACACCAGGTGTATCAATTCAGGGTGGAACTTCAGTGCAACTGGAAGATCTTCGTCGACAGTTTCGCCGAGAGCTACCACGGTCCGTACCTGCATGCCTCGTCGTTCGGAAACCTGACTGCCGAAGCCAAGGAAGCACTGGACAAGCCGAATCCGTTCACGGATGCCTTGGCGTACCAGCTGAAAGGCCCTCATCGGATGTTCTCCTTCGCCGGTGAGCCGTCACGACAGACGCCCTACTCCAAGCCCATCGAGTGCGTCATGAAGGCGAGCGCGGCCGGCCCATGGAACAAGCGCACCGACCGCGGCCCGATGCCTCCGGGCATCAACCCCACGCGAGCGGAGAACTACGGCTTCGACTCGTTCCAGTTCTTTCCCAACTTTGCGCTGATCTTCGGTTCATCGGGGTTCTCCACGCACACGCACTGGCCGACTGGACCACACTCGCACGTGTTCGAGGCCGAGATGTTCTTCGCTCCTCCGGCAACGCACCGGGAGCGGCTGGGCCAGGAGCTCACCGTGACCTTTCTCAACGACGTCATCCTCGAAGACGCCAGCCCGTGCGAAGGCATGCAGGCGATGCTGAACAGCGGCGCAATTAAGACCTTCCACATGAACGATGAAGAGATCCTGCTGCGGCATCTCCACAAGACGGTGACGGACTACGTCGAGGCAGGAGAGGTAGGTCGATGACCGCACTGCTCCCGCAACAGTTCTCAGAGCTCGAGCATCTCGTTGACGAATGGGCGATCGAGGATGGCCATGCGCGGTACGTGAAGCGTGTGACCAGCTCCATGGATGAGATCCGCGCGTTCTACGACGAGATGTTTCCGTACGCCGAGGATGCTGTCGCCTACATCGACACGTTCGACTACGCCGAGCCTCTGCGCGACGATGTCGCCAACCTGCGCAACTTGCTGTTTTCCCTCATCACCATCTCGCTTGCGGTGGAGCTCTGGAATCAACCGCGCGTGAAACACTCCGGTCGAACAATCCTCACGAGGGTGAGCTGATTGGCAGGGCATCCCGGCCACAGACTTCGATGTCGTCGGCCAGACCCCGAGGATCGGCAACGAGATCAAGGTCGACCTCGACGCATGTTGAGTGGGCCATCTGGCCGGGAGAGCCCGATCCACCCTCGAGGGGCGAGGTGTGGCCTTCCGTACGTGGATTGCACATCACCGACGGATTGCCCCTGCGCTTGCCCGGATCTTGCTGTGAATGGACCCGCATGAGGCAGGGAACGGGGTGGCAACGAAAGCCGATCAATTGTGCCCAGCTATAAATTGAGCCGTGCCCTTCTTCTCCGAAGCCCCGGATCCGGACAGCGATGTGGTTGTCACTCTGAGTCTCCGCACTTATCGCCTGGTTTGTCTTCGATGTGCGCTCAGCAAGGGCGATAGGACCGAGACGGAAACATGCGACGCGATGATGCACCATTTGGATGCGCATCGTGCCGCCGGCCACCCGAAGCGTTCTAGTTGGCCAGAGTCACGCCAGATGAACTGAAGGATGCATATCCGCTCAATGCTGATGTTGGTATGAGCGCTCTGGCCGGTTGCTTCCGCCGACACGTGGGTGTGCGGGTAGCCCCGATCGCCCATCCTGTAGTGCGACTCGGAGCAGCCATATTTCAGCCTGGCATGTCTCCCATGCGTAGCTGCATCTCCGCAGGGGAGAGGTCCTCGATGTGGGAGGCGACGCTCCAGCGGTGACCGTAGGGGTCCAGGAATTCGCCGCCACGATCCCCGTAGAATTTGTCCTCCACTGGCCTCGTGATCGTGGCGCCGGCCTTGACGGCGAGTGCGATCGTGGCATCGACGTCGTCCACGTAGACGTGGATTGTTACCGGTGAGCCGCCGATCGATTTCGGACTTCGGGCTCCCATATCGGGGAACTCGTCCGCCAGCATGATCATCGAATCCCCGATGCATAGCTCGGCGTGACCAACCCTGTCATCCGGACCGGGCATTCTCATTCGCTCTTCCGCACCCAGGACCGAGCTATAGAAGTCGATCGCGGCGCTGGCATCGTCAACGATCAGGTAGGGCGTGACTCGGGGATAGCTGTCAGGGATCGGCTTTACCATTCTGCCCCTCCTGCGAGAATCGAACTGAGGTTCAATTTGCCTCCTTCCACTCTTGCATACCAGACACTCCGGATCTGCCTACTTTCGACGACCATGAGCGACATGGCCCAAGACGGGTGGCAGCGGGACCGCCCGAATCTGCTCGTCGGGCACGGACTCGTCAGCCGAGCGCCATTTTTCTAGGGTGGCCTAATCCGCCGGGCTGAGTCGATACTTTGGTCCCATGCCGAGGCTCGCTGTTCGCAGCGGCGAACCCCTAATTGTGGACCTTACGGCAAGGCCGATCGCTTCGATAGAAGAACTTTGGGATGCCCTAGAGAAGCCCTGCGGACTTCCCGACTGGTTCGGTCGCAATCCCAACGCATGGAATGACACCGTTGGCACTGGCGCAATCTCAGAGGTGCTGGACGCCCACCCCTACCTAATCGTCCGGGTTTTGGGCCAGGGTCTCTTCGCCCCCGGCAATCCCGATGGCCTTGCTTTTGCGGGGGTGACAGCTCGCACCGGCGAAGGTCGGGTCGAGATCGAAGACTAACTAAGCAGCGGGAGCGGGCACGGGTCCGCGACAATGATCAGTGCCTGTAGTCCTCGTATTCCCACTGACCGAACAGGCGGAGTCGTTTGGCGATGGCCTCCCAGTCGGGATCTTCGTAGCGGGAAACCCAGGTCTCGATGAATACCCGGAGCTTGCGCTCGTCATAGTCCTCAAATCGAACGATCAGGTGATGGAACCCCGGAAAGTACCCGTTCGGACTCGCATTTCTTTGCCAACCATTCGGGGCTACATACATAGACCCCAAAGGATTCTCCGCCACCCTCTGGGGCGGGTCCCACGAGCATCTGCAGAAAGAACGAGAAGTCTTCGGCAGTTTCAGGGAGTCCCCTGGGGTCGGGATAGAATTCAAGTCCTGACACGATTGCCTTCATCGGACAATCATGCCTCTTTCGGGCACCGAATCTGTGGCCGGTACATCGACAGCGTTGATTGTATCTGTCGTGATTTGTAAACGCCAGGAAGGTCGGACTGTCGGGCACCCAGTATTGAGAGCATTCGGCGATATTCTGGGCGAAGTCGCCCGCAAGCTGGAGGAGAGATGAGGTGGCGTAGGTCCATTCGTCGCCCTTCGCGTGGTGACTACATCGAGCCCACGAGAGAGATGATCAATCGGTTGCGTCACCTCACGCCGTTGGACCGCAGCGAAGGATGGCAGGAGCGAACCGCTGGATTTCTCATAGATCGGTTTGAAGAGACGTTGAAGCAACTTGAAATGGATCGACCGGTCCCCGAATGGATGAGCGGCCTGTCCGTCTTGAAGACGTTAGACAATCCCGGAATTTTGTCAGGCGCTTTGGAACACGAAGTGTCTCTCCTTGCGCATGATTTGGAGAAGCTAAGGTAGCGCCCGTTGCCCGCGTGCCGGCCCGGTTGGGGGATCGGTCACTCGGGTCATCCTCCTGTCTCGTCGGCTCTCCTATTTTCGGCGGCGCAGCCCGCGCTTCTGAAGCGGTGCATTGGGCGCAATGGAGGCAAAAAGATGCTCAGCCTCATCAAGAAGGGCTGATTCTGGTGCGGCGGTACACGAACAGATCAGAACGTGTGACTTCCAGAGCACGAGAAACGCTAGAAATCCGAACTCGTTGCCATTCTCGGGATCGACTGTCCGGGATCTGGAGACGGCCCGATGTTGAGCGTCACTTTCGGCAAGAACGACAATATCTCCGCCGTCAACGACCGTCAGATTGTCCAAGAACCGTGACAATCTGTCGAGCGCTTCGGCTTTCGTAATAGGCGCTTCAATACGTTGGTAGACGGATATATGCAGTGCGCCACCGCCTTGGGGTGGGACTAACTCGTAAAACTTTCCATGTTCTCCCGTAACGTTCCATCCCTCTGGCACGCACAGAGAAAAAACGTTGGGACATTCCAACATGGGCATGGCCAAACCCTACAAGCACGACGGAAGGGGTTACCCAAACCGCCAGATTCGCTGAAGGCTCTTTATCGCCTTGAGCCCTTCTCGCGCCTCCGACGGGCAAACCCTCGGATCCAGGTGAAGGTGGCGTATGCACCCCACAGCGACAAGATTCCGAAGATGACGGTTAACGCCCACACGTGATGAATGCCGGTGAACACCGCGAAGATGACCGCAAAAAATGTCGACCCAAGACTGTAAAGGAATGGATAGACGTTGGGCAGCCCCGAGCTACTTCTTGCCATGGTTGGAACGTACCACTGCTACCGATTGCGCCTCAGTATTTGGTCCTCGTTCGTCGGATTTATTGCGGTGTCACGGTCCTGGTTCTGCTGTCAGCGGTTCGACTCTGACGTGGAAACACCTTGCGACGTGGCAAGCTCGTCAGATAAAGGAGAGGCAGTGTTGCAGCTCCGAGTCGTTCGCCTGGTGGTCGATGCGCTACGCGCCTTTGAATGCTCAGCCTGGCTCTTCGGAGGTTGGGGTCTCGACGCGAGGATTGGTTCGATCAAACGTGACCATGGTGATATAGAATTCTGGGTTGAACGCACGGAGGGCACGCGATCCAAGGCCCTCCTCGGTACAGCAGGTGCTATGGCCCTTATGACGCAACCGCCCGAGGAGGCTTGCGATTTCACATGAGAGCGCACTGATTTCAGCACCGCCTACTTTGATCGCCAACCAGACGGTACCTTCACGACATGGGTCGCTGGTCCGATTGGGTGTTCCTAGCCGGATCGTTCAGTGACCAGCCGGAGACGCTCGACGGCGTGGAAGTCCTCCCGTGAACGGGTGAGGGCACGCTCGCAATGAAGGGGCAATTTCCCAACCTGCGAAACGGCAAGGCTTGGCGAGCGAAGGACGGAGAAGACGTTGAGATCATGCGAGCACTTGCATCGGGCTTGGAGGCCAAGGGCTGATCATTCTGCGTCCGGTTCGTGGTGGCGACCCGCAGAATCCAAGGCGACGCGCCAATGATGTGGATCACCCGTAGTCCGCAAGGCCATAGATATAGCGTGTGTGAATGGTGCCCGACAGGTCTTATCTCATCTGCGCTAATGCTCGATCGGGATCAACACTCTTGTCTCGCGCCCTATCCGATACGGGGATCGCCGGCCACCCCGACGAGTACTTCTTGACGGGGCCGCCGGAAGCCTTTGCACCCGGAGCAACTTTTTGGGAGGACGGACCACTTGCTCGTAACCATGGAGTAACCGGGCGAGAAGAGTTTCTCCAACTGGTCTACCGGGTTGGGACAACGCCAAACGGTGTTTTCGGCGCAAAGATCATGTGGAACTACGTCGGCTGGGCCGTGGAGAACTTCAGGGAGTTGCCTCGCTTTGCCGAAGCACCAGTCGAGGAAGTGTTCACCGCAATGTTTCCGAACTTGCGGGTCATCCACCTCGTTCGCCGAGATCGACTACGTCAAGCCGTGTCCTGGCTCCGAGCAGCCGAGGATGGCGTCTGGGTCGTGTCGGAGAACGAACTTGCCGAGCCTCTTCGTGAGCCGACCTATAAATACGAAGTGATCGAGGGCATGATGAACCTGATCGCCGAAGGCGAAAAGGCATGGCTCGACTTGTCCCAGAAACTAGGCGTCGAACCCTTGGAACTTGTCTATGAAGACATTGCGTCCCCTGGTGGTTACGAGGCAAGCGTTCGACGAGTGCTCCGGCATCTCGATCTTGATGAGAAAATCGTTATTCCTCTGGCAAGGACGTATCCCCAGGCTGATCATGTCAACGATGCGTGGGTTGAGCGGTTTCTCCGTGAGCAACCCGTTGTAGAACAGTTTCTCAGAGAGCCAGCGGCTCAGGACTCTTCTGAGTCGATCCCGTAGCGATGACCCTCGGTCCTCAGTCGGACCACATCATCAGCGATCGCACAGTTACCGCAATCAAGGACGAAGGAGCTCGCCGTAGACGCGTAGTCGTGACGCACCGTGCTCGGTCGGTCTAGTCAAGAACTGCCCGTCCGGGTTGAGGTGCGCGACGTACCATCTACAGATGGATCGACAAGGGTTGGAGTGCAACTTCTGTGGAAGGGTGACGCCCGGTGGGGTCTGCGGCCCGACAACCGACATCTACATCTGCGCGGCGTGCATTGATTTGACCTATGAGATCGTGCATTCGCGGGACGAGGCTACGACACAACCCGGAACTTGATGCCGACCGCTGTGGGCCACTCGGACGAAAGGACGGCCATGGTGAAAGACGAGATCATCTTGGAGGACCGTCTCCGGGCAGCGGCCGACCATCTCGAGCGGATTGCGGACGGAACCGAATCCGAAGCTGCAATGCGGGACCTCGCCCCGGAGCTCGTGGAACTGCTGCGGGATGCAGCGGAGGCATACCAACGCGCAAACGAGTTTCGCGAGAGCTGGCAGAGGGCTTCGGAGACTTTCAGGGCGAGGCGGCGAGCTTCGCAAAGTGCGGGCCCTATCCCATGATGCTGGCGAGGTGCAGGACCAGACGGGTTCATTCTTCGGGCCAGCCCACTGGTGATCGTGAATCGGCCGATAGGTGGGATTTTGCTAGCCGTCCGAGTCAGATGATGCCAGGTGATGTAGAAGCGCGCTGAACAGGGATTTCTGGGAGAAAGGTGCCTCCCAATCCCACACAAAATTGCGAAATAGTAGGGATGTTTGTTGGGATGTTTTGGAGCGATCGTCCAGCGTCCAGCGTCCGCCAAGTAGTTCAAAAGGATGGGTCCACTCGATCGACGAGGCTCACATGCTCCACAGCGCCTGGGTGGGTGACATCCGTGCGGCACGCAGGGCGGGCATTAGCCCGGCGACCGCGCCGATGATCAGGGAAGCGGCGAAGCCGCCGAGCCAGGCTTCTGGTGGCACGACGGTGGCCCAACCTTTGGTGTGGGCGTAGACAGCGGTGGAAACGACTCCGAGCGCAACGCCGACAACGCCGCCAAGGAGACCGAGAAGAACGGCTTCGGAGAGAAACTGGGTGCGGATGTGGCCTTTGCTGGCGCCGAGAGCGCGGCGTAGGCCGATCTCGGAGCGGCGTTCGAGGACGGAGATGATCATGATGTTGGCGACGCCGACCGCGCCGACCAAGAGTGCGACGGCGCCGAGGCCGAGAAACAGGCCGTTTAGGGCACTCTTGGCGTCGGCTTGAGCGACTAGGACGTCGGAGGGTTGGCTGACGTTGACCCCGCTGGGATTCTCAGGGTTGGCGGTGGCGCCGAGAAGGTTGTCGACCGCAGTGACCCGGTCGTTCTGGGCGCGGACGTAGATGGTGGAGGGATGCCCGTCGAAGCCGAGGTACTTCGCCGCCGCGGGGTAGCCGACCAGAACAGATGAGTCGACCGCAGAGACCAGCACGGTCGGTCTGAGGATGCCGACCACGTACAACCATTGACCGCCGACCCAGATGCGTTCGCCGGGGTAGATGCGGTCGATCCCGAGGCGCTGCGCGGCGGCGGCGCCGAGGACAGCGACGGGTTCTTTGGCGGTTGCCACGTTGAGGTAATGGCCCTGGGCGACGCTGGTGGCGAGCACCGGGAGGAGGTCGAGGGATGCCGCTTGGACGGTCAAGGCGTTGGTGTCGATGGAGGGGATGTAGGGGTTACGGTAGGCATCGGCGCCGCTGACCGTCCCGGTGGTCTGCACCTGCTGTACGCCCTTGATCCGGCCGATCATCGCTGGTGCCGTGATTGGCAGCTCGGCTGGGGCGCCGGTGACACTCTCGCCGTTGCTGACGGTGAGCAGGTTGGTGCCGAGTTGGCTGATTTCGTTGAGCAGGCCGGCCTGAGACGAGGACGAGAGGCCGAGGACGGCGACGATGGCGGCTACGCCAATTGCGATACCGAGAGCGGACAGCCCGGCCCGTAGCTTGCGGGTGCGTAGTCCCACCGTGGAGATCCGGGTCAGATCGGAGAGCGGTAACCGCCTCCGGCTCAGGATGGGAGCGGGCACGGCTGCTCCTGATCGCCGGGTGCGCCGGTCGCGTCCAGCGCCGCGTGGGTGGGGGGATGAGCCAGGAAGGTGAGAGGTCGCAGGCGGGAGCCGGTGCCCGCGGCGGGTCCGGTGTCGGCGACAATACGGCCATCGAGGATGCCGACAGTACGGGGCATGCGCTCGGCGATGACGTGGTCGTGAGTGATGACCACGATGGTCGAGCCGGCCTGGTGGAGCTGATCGATCAGGGCCAGGATGGACTGCCCGGTGACCTGATCCAGATTGCCTGTCGGCTCGTCGGCGAGCACGATGGCCGGCTGGCCGACCAATGCCCGGGCGATGGCGACCCTTTGGCGTTGCCCACCCGAGAGCTGGGTGGGACGGACATGAGGGCGCTCGGCCAGGCCGACCAGGTCCAGGGTATCGAGGGCGCGCTGGCGGCGCTGCTTGAGGGCGATACCGGCATAGAGGAGCCCGTCTGCCACGTTGTCCAACACGGTGGAGTGCTCGGCCAGGAAGAACTGCTGGAAGACGAACCCGATCCGAGTGGCCCTCAGATAGGCGACTTCGTCGTCGGCCATGCTGGCGACGTCCAGCCCGGTGATCCGTACGTGGCCGCTGGTGGGGCGGTCGAGGGTCCCCATCAGTTGCATCAGGGTGGTCTTGCCCGACCCCGACGGCCCGACGATCCCGACCAGCTCGCCTTGGCCGATGGCGAGGCTGACCCCGCGCAGGGCCTGCACGGGCGGCTCGCCGGAGTAGCTCTTCGTGACGTCGTCGACGTCGAGCACCGGAGCCCGTAGCGCCGCGGCCGCATCGCCGTCGGGCATGGGCGGCAGGGAGTTGGTCATGTGCTCGGGACCACCACTCGTTGGCCAGCGGCCAGGTCCGAGCTGGTGACCTGTACCAGCCCGTCGGCGTCGTCGAACAGTCCGAGCGAGACGGCCACCAGATGGTCGATCCCGTCTGCGTCCACGACCTCGACGGCGTGGCCACCGCTGGACTTGGCCAGCAGCGCGGTCACGGGTACCACCAGTGCACTGGGCACACTGGCCGTGGTGATGGAGACTTGCACCGGGGCCTGATCCCAGGTTCCCGTGGCGGCAGGATCGGAGGGGGTTACGTCCATCGCGACGGTGGGTGTCGTGCTTGCCCCCGAGGCGCCTGACGAGCAGGTGCCCGTTCCCTGCGCAGAGGCGCCAGAGCTGGAGCCGCTGGACGCCGAACTCGTTGGGCAGGTGGCCACTGTCCCCACCGAGGCGACGACACCAGGGGTGGTCTGATTGTTGGGCAGGGTGATGGTCACCGTGTCCCCGACGGCCACGTCGGTCTGTTGGGAGGCGTCTAACGCCACCTGCACCTGGCGAGTTGTCGAAGTGGCCTGCATCACGGTCTGGCCGGTCTGGGTGTTGCCCCCGAGCGGGGCGGAAAGAATCGTGACGCGCACGGCGCTGGGTTCGAACACTGCTTGTCCAAGGGTCAGGGTGCCGTTCTGGGTCACCCCCAGCGCGGCCTGGAGCCGCTTCAAAGCGGTCGTGGTGGCCGATCCGAAGGAGGTGGACGTTGGACTGAGCTGAGCCGAGGTGGCGTCACCGAGTGCAACCAGATCGGCGTTGAGTTCGGCCACGTCGGCGCCGGTCACCCCGGCCGACAGGGTCCGATAGGCGGGTGTCGTGCCATAGAGGAGGACCACCGGACTGTCGTTCACCCGGTACAGCACCTGGCCCTCGGAGATCACCTGGCCGGGCAGTGGCAGTTCGGTGTATGTGCCGCTGGCCTGGTTGATCACCGAGTACGGAGAACCGTCCGGGGCCGCCCGATAGGTCAGGGCCCCATCCACCGAGACCATGGCCGAGAGTGTCCGCGTTTCCACTTTTGCGGTGTTGGCTGGCTGCCCGGTTGTGGCCGAGGTCGCTTGCTTCGCACCGGGCAGTACAACCGCGACGCCGGTGACGACCACGGCAACCAGAAGGGCCGCTCCGGCCAGCACCCACGTCCTCCGCGTCACGGGACCCGCCACCCCAGGCCGCCTGATTTGATGACGTTGCCTTCTGCGCTATCAGCGGAGGCGATGAGCTGCTCAGCCGCTGTCCTTCCGTTGCCGGTCACCCGCCCAGTCCACCGACGGACGGCGTCTTGCAGGCACCCATCGCCGACTGCAGCTGCGGCGAGTCGGACCCGACGCCCGAGTCGTGCACTTCGCGGCCCGAGAACGTCGGGTCGGGGAAGTTCGCCACGCCGTGCGAGCGGATGCATGCGGCCCAGTTCAACCACGCCTGCTGTTGGGCGGCGGTGATTTGCTGGCCGGTGGAGTTCCACGGCGACGGCAATCCCTTGCAGGCCTGAAGTGCCCCTTGGAACGCGGCGGAGTTTGGGTCAATTCCGGCGGTCCTGTACCCATAGCCGCCGCTGGGCGTCAGCACCGGGTCGGGGAAGTTCGAGACGCCGTGGCTGCGCATGCATTGGGAGTAGGCCACCGCTTGAGCGAGCGGCGACGTCCCCGACGAACCTGATCCTCCCGACGAGGCGTTGGTCGTGGTCCACTGGGAGCCAGCGTTCGGGTCGGTGGACCCGCCCGAGCAACCTGCCAGGGTTACTCCCAGGGCTACTGCCGCGGCCGCCCACAGGTGCGATGGACGCATGATTCCTCCTTGGAACACCACCGGGCTCTCAGCGTGTCGATTCCGAGGGGCTGTTACATGCGACGTGTGTTGGTTCGCTCTGGGTCATGCCTGTAGTCAAGACAGCCTGGTGTTGCCAGCACGTATCGGTTTCTCGATACGCGGACGATATGTCCCGACGCGTAGGCTGACCTGAATGTGCGTGTGTTGATCGTTGAGGACGAGCCCTACATGGCAGAGGCCATCCGCGATGGCCTACGCCTGGAAGCGATCGCGGCGGACATTGCCCGTGACGGTGACACCGCCGTCCAATTGTTGGGCATCAACGCCTATGACATCGCCGTCATCGACCGAGACATCCCCGACCCCTCCGGCGACGAGATCGCCAAGCGCATCGTTGCCTCCGGCAGCGGCATGCCCATCCTCATGCTCACCGCGGCCGACCGGCTCGATGACAAGGCCACCGGCTTCGAACTCGGCGCCGACGACTACCTTACGAAGCCCTTCGAACTCCAAGAGCTGGTGCTCCGTCTCAGAGCACTCGATCGCAGGCGCGCCCACAACAGGCCGCCCGTGCGAGAGATAGCAGGTCTACGTCTCGATCCGTTCCGCCGCGAGGTCTACCGAGACGGCCGCTTCATCGCGCTCACCCGAAAGCAGTTCGCGGTGCTCGAAGTTCTTGTCGCTGCCGAAGGCGGCGTCATCGGCGCCGAAGAGCTGCTGGAGCGGGCATGGGATGAACACGCAAACCCGTTCACCAACGCCGTGCGCATCACCGTTTCGGCACTACGCAAACGCCTTGGTGAACCCTCGATCATCGCCACCGTGGCCGGCGTCGGCTACCGCATCGACACGCAACCAGACACCGGGCATGAGGGTGGAGGGCGTGGATAGACCCCCCGGTTTGAGGGTTCGCCTCAAACTCACGCTTAGTTATGCCGGCTTCCTCATGGTTGCAGGCGTCTTGCTGCTTGGCGCGGTGTGGGTGTTCCTCCTGCGATATGTGCCCAGAGGCGAGACCGTCATCGTCCACAACACGCACGTCCTCATATCGCCCGGGCGTGGTGCCCTCCTGCGCGATTTTGGACCGGCCGCGGCCATCTTGCTGGCGTTCCTCCTAGTATTCGGCCTCTTGGGAGGTTGGCTTCTCGCCGGCCGGATGCTCGCCCCCTTAGACCGCATCACCGACGCGACACGCATCGCGGCGACCGGATCTCTCTCCCACCGCATCCAATTGGAAGGGCGCAACGACGAGTTCCGCGAACTTGCCGACGTCTTCGACACCATGCTGGCGCGGCTTGAAGCACAGGTCGCGGAACAGCAGAGATTCGCAGCCAACGCTTCCCACGAACTGCGCACTCCGCTGGCCGTCATGCGGACACTCTTAGAAGTGGCAAGCAACAATCCGAATCATGACAACGCCGAACTCGTTGAACGGCTCCAGGCCGTGAACAGCCGAGCGATCAACCTCACAGAGGCGCTGCTCCTCCTCAGCCGCGCTGATCAGCAATCCTTGGTCCCGGCACAGGTCGACCTGTCACTCATCGCAGAAGAAGCGACTGAATCACTCCTCCTCTATGCGGAGAAGCGTGGCGTTACCATCGAGACTTCCGGCGACATGACGCCCACTATCGGCTCAGAGGCGCTCTTGCTGCAGTTGACGACGAATCTCGTGCACAACGCGATCGTCCACAATCTGCCCGCAAAGGGAACCGTATGGGTCACGACCAGCGTGCACCCCGAGTGCGTGGTGCTCACTGTCGAGAACACGGGGGAAAAGCTCGCCCCACAGGTAGTTGACACGTTTGTCGAACCATTCCAGCGCGGCACCGAACGCATACGCACCGACCACGACGGTGTCGGCCTCGGCCTGGCAATCGCCAAAAGCATCACCCAGGCACACGGCGGAGAGCTCACCCTTACCCCTCGGGAAGATGGAGGGTTGCGCATCTCGATAGAACTACCCGCCGCGCCAAACCGGCGCTCAACGATGCGTGCGCTCGATCGACGAGGCTCACATGCTCCACAGCGCCTGGGTGGGTGACATCCGTGCGGCACGCAGGGCGGGCCAGAGCCCCGCAACGGCGCCGATCAACACGGCAGCGCCGATGCCGCCGCCCCAGGCGAGGGCTGGGATGACAACGAGCTCCTGCTTGGAGGAGGCGTAGATGGCTGTGGCGAGAACGCCGATCCCGACGCCGACCGCGCCTCCCAGAAGGGCGAGCAAGACCGCCTCGGCCAGGAATTGGGTGCGGATGTGGCCTTTGGTGGCGCCGAGGGCGCGGCGCAGTCCGATCTCGGAGCGCCGTTCGAGGGCCGAGATGATCATGATGTTGGCCACCCCGACCGCCCCCACAAGCAGGGCAACGGCCCCGAGACCCAAGAAGAGGCCGTCGAAGGCGCCTTGGGCGTCCGCTTGGGCGACGAGAGCGGCCGAAGGTTGGGAGACGTCGACCTGGTTTGGGTTCTGCGGGTTGGCGGTGGGGGCGAGGAGGTTGTCGACGGCGTCGACGTGGCCGCTCTGGGTGCGCACGTAGACGGTGGAGGGGTGGCCGTCGAATGCGAGGTAGTGCTCGGCGGCCGGGAACCCGACGAGCACCGAGGAGTCAACAGCGGAGGCAAGTAAGGCGGGCTTCAAGATGCCGGCCACGTAGAGCCAAATGTTGTCGGCCCAGATCCGTTCGCCGGAAAAGACCCGGTCGATCCCGAGCCGCTGGGCCGCTGCCGCGCCGAGGACGGCGACAGGCTCTTGGGCCGTCGCGGCATTGAGGTAGTGGCCCTCCGCCACGCTGGTACCCACAGTGTGGAGCAAGCCGAGGCTGGCGGCATCGATGGAGAGGGCGTTGGAGTCGATGGTGGGGATGAGCGGGCTGCGGTAGACGTCACCCGTGACCGTGCCGGTCTCTTGGACTTCGGTCACGGCGTCGATGCGTCCGATCATCGGCGGGGCGGCCGTGGGGAGCTCGGCGGTCTGGCCGGAGAAGGTCTGGCCGTTTTGGACCACGAGGAGGTTGGTGCCGAGGGCGGAGATCTCGCTGAGCAGGCCGGCCGAGGCGGACGAGGAGAGTCCGAGGACGGCCACGATGGCGGCCACCCCGATGGCGATGCCTAGCGCAGAGAGGCCCGCTCGTAGCTTGCGGGTACGCAGCCCCACCGTGGAGAGGCGCGCGAAGTCGGAGGGTCGCAGCTTCCTCGCTTCGAGGGTCGCGGTGCTGTTCATGGCCGGGGGTCCTCGCCGCTGGCCGGAGCACCAGCCGCAAGCATCGACGACTCGACGGTCTTGTCGGCGCTGTCGAAGACGATCTGACCATCGAGCATCTCGATGCGGCGGCCCATGTGCGCCGCGATGTCCCGGTCGTGCGTGATGACCACGACGGTCACGCCCAGGTCGTGCAGACCCTCGAAGAGCCCCAAGATGGCATGTCCCGTCGCCTGGTCGAGGTTGCCGGTGGGCTCGTCGGCGAAGACGATCACCGGGCTGCCCACGAGGGCCCGGGCGATTGCGACGCGCTGGCGCTGCCCACCCGAGAGCTGGGTGGGCCGGGCTTGGGGTCGCTCATCCATGCCGACCATTCTCAGGGCATCGAGGGCACGGGCCCGTCGTTCGGCCTGGGGGACCCCGGCGTAGAGGAGGCCGTCGGCCACGTTGTCGAGCGCGCTCTGGTGCTCGGCGAGGAAGAACTGTTGGAAAACGAAGCCGATCCGGGTGGCCCGCAGCGCTGCCAGCTCGCGGTCGGAGAGCCGGGCGACGTCGAGACCGGTGATCCGCACCCGCCCGGCGCTGGGCCGGTCCAAGGTGCCCATCAGCTGCAACAAGGTGGTCTTGCCCGACCCCGAGGGACCCACGATGCCCACCAGCTCGCCCCGGGCGACGCTGAAAGAGACATCCCGCAGGGCGGTCACCGGCGGCTCGCTCGGATAGACCTTGGTGACCTGGTCGACCTCGAGTACCGGCAACGAGCGGTCGCCGTCGAGATGGGCCGGTTCGAGGGGGGAAGCCCGGTGTTCGGTGCTGATCACCGCGGTCACAGCTTCGGCACCACCACACGTTGGCCGGCCTCCAGCCCGGACCCACTTACCTGCACTAGACCGTCGGCGTCATCGAAGAGGCCCAAAGTGATCGCCACCAGGTGGCGCGCGTCGTTGGCGCCCATCACCTCCACGGCGTACGCGCCGCCCGATCGGGCCAAGAGCGCATCGACGGGCACGACCAGCACATTGGCGACGATCCCGGTCGTGATCGTCACGTTCACCGGGGCCTGGTCCCACGTCCCGGTGGCGGCCGAGTCGGTCGGGTTCACGAGCACGGTCATGCTCGGCGAGGTGTCCGAGCCACCCGAAGCCGGGGCCATTGCCACGGTACCGACCAAGGAGATCGCCCCCGGCGTCGTCTGGTTGTTGGGCAAGGTAATGGTTACCTTGTCCCCGACCGCCACCTCGGACTGCTCGGAGGCGTCCAGGGCGATGCTGACCTGGCGGGTGGTAGAGGTCGCAGACAGGAGTGGCTGGCCCGGCTGGGCGGCAGTACCCAGAATGGCCGACACCGAGGTGACCCGGACCGCAGTGGGCGCGAACACGGCCTGTCCCAGGCTGAGGGTGCCGTTCTTGGTTAGACCGAGAGCCGCCTGGAGCTTTGCCACGCCCGCCTCGGTCCAATAGGTGAAGTCAGCTTTGCCCGAGGGGATCTCTGTGCTGGTGGCATAGCCGAGGGCGACCAGATCGGCGTTGAGTTCGCCCACGTCCGCGCCCGTCAGTCCCGAGGAGAGCGCCCGGTAAGCGGGCGTCGAGCCGTAGAGCAACACCACTGGTGCACCACTCACCTGATAGAGCACCTGGCCTTGGCGCACCACCTGGCCTAGCGCAGGTACGGCGGTCACTGTCCCTTGCGCCTGGTTCACGATGCTGTAGCTGCCGGCGAAGCCGAGCGTCGCCGGCACTTGGGTTTGGGACGACACGTCCTGGCGGGCGACCGTGTACAGGGACGTGGGGGTTGCGTTGTCCCCCACACCGGACTGGTTCGTCCCTCCAGAGGCAAAAGGATCGGACACGGAGACCGCTACCCCCGCCCCGATCAGCACGACCGCGGCGGCGATCAACCAGCGGTTCTTGCGCCGCCGCGGATGCGCACCGTGCTGGTCGGCCAGTCCGGGGGGACCGACCGCCACCTCTCGGGAGGTCTCGCTCACTTCGAGCCGGGCATGATGCCGTGGCACGCCGCGTGGGCCGCCTGGAACGTCGGGCTGTTGGGATCGATGCCCAGGCCGTTTGGGTCGGATGCCGACTCGACCCGGGGGCCGGTGCTCGGGTCAGGGTAGTTGGCCACCCACGTGGGTCCGCACGCGCCGGGAGTACTCCGAGGCGAGAGACGAAGGTGGATGACCACGTCGATGCGTTCGAGGACTTGGTTTTGGTGTGTCATCTCATACCGCTACGGGTAGCCCCCGGACGCGTAGCCGATGCCCGCCAGGAGGTGCTGGCATTTGTCGATCGCATTCATGACCTGCGGCGATGTTGTGTTAATGCCTTGCAAATTGCGCGGGAAACCAGGGGTCCCCGGCTGCCCCGGGTCGGACTCGGCGAGGGGGTCGGGCCAGTTCGGCACCCCATGGGAACGCACGCACCGGGCGAATTTATACATTGCGTTCATCATCTTCTGATCCGAGGCCTGGGACGACTGACCGCCGTTCGCGAGCAGGTGCTGGCAAGCGTTCTGGGCCGACTGAAACTGGGAGCTGCTGACCCCGAGTTGTCGCAGGCTGACCTTAGGGGTCTCCCCGCTGCTGGTGGGATCGGGGAAGTCCGACACGCCGTGGGAGCGCATGCAGTGCGAGTAGCCGATGGCTGACGGAGAGTTCGTTGACCCTCCCGCATTCGATGCTCCGTCGGAACCTGTTGACGACGGGCCGGCGCCGCCGCATGCCGCCGTCATCAGGAGCACCACGGCCGTGGCGATAATGGCGGCCGTGGTTCGCGCGGTGGGCGGCCGTGCCCACCGTGGTCGGCGTGCGACGCGGGTGCTGTCGTCCATCACGGTCTCCTCAGGGTTGGGTGATGGTGCTGGTTGACGGGCGGCGACGTCCGGCGCGGATGCCGGACTCCCCCTTGAGGATGCCGTTTGCGGTGCGGGGGAAGGGTGAGGCGCCATGGGCCGGCGTCCCAGCGGGAACGGTCGGCAGCAAAGGCGACTCGCTCGCCTACTTCCCGCAGCGCGGCCGTGGCCTGCAGGCCCTTCTGGTCGGTCGCCGCGCTCATGACCCCTGTGTCTGGGCATAGGAGTTGTAGGCCGCATTCGAGGGCATGTAGGGGGGGCGGTACTTCCCGCAGGCTTGGTTTGCGGCCTCGAACTGTGGCGAACCCTGACTAATTCCAACGGAGGCAGGATCGGGGATGCGGCCGCTGCTGTCGGGGTCCGGGAGTGCGACACCGTGGGTGCGCATGCACTGGGCGAACCTCAGCCCCTGCGCTCTCTCCTGCTGCAACTCGGCCTGGTTCGGCCCGTTGCCGCCATTCGGGAGCAGATGCTGGCAAGCGTGCTGGGCCGACTGGAACTTGGAGCTGGTGACCCCGAGTTGCTGCGCGCTCTCCTTGGGGATCACTCCGCTGCCGTCGGGGTCAGGGTAGTTGGTGACCCCTTGGGAGCGCATGCACTGGGCGAAGGCGACCTGCTGGGAGTTCGTTGACTGGGAGTTCGTTGACGCTCCCGCATTCGACGCTACGTCGGAACCCGTTGACGACGGGCCGCCGCCGCATGCCGCCGCCATCAGGGCCAGGGCGGTTGTGGCGATGATGGCGGTCGCGGTTCGCGCGATGGTTGGCCGGCGTCCGGCCTGGGAGTCGCATTGCGGCCGAGGGGTGCCATTTACGGGGGCGGTGCGCGGACTGGGTGAGACGTCGCGGGTCGTCGCCCTAGCGGCGACGGCTCGCAGGATGCGGGTTCCCTTCATACCCTCGAGTTGTACGCCTGGGCAGGTGACATCAGCGCTACATGCAATGTCGGACGGATGTCATGCCAACCGGCGCATACTGGTGCGATGCGGGTGCTGGTGGTCGAGGACCATACGACGCTTGCCGACCGGATCACTCAGGGGTTGCGCCAGGCCGGGATGGCCGTGGACACCGTCTACGACGGCGCGGTGGCACTCGAAGCCGCAGCGCGCACGGCCTATGACGTGATCGTGCTCGACCGGGACCTGCCGGTCTTGCATGGTGACCAGGTGTGCCGGACCATGGCTGGATCCGGGCCGCGGATCCTCATGCTCACCGCCGCCGCCGACGTCGATGACCGGGTTGACGGACTGGAGCTGGGGGCGGACGACTACCTGCCCAAACCGTTCGCGTTCGCCGAGCTCGTCGCCCGCGTGCGGGCGTTGTCCCGCCGGGCGCCGTCTGCACCGCCGGTCTTGTGCCGCGGGGACCTCATCGTGGACCGCGCCCGGCACCGTGCCAAGCGCGGCTCCCACGCGCTGTCTTTGACCCGCAAGGAGTTCGGGATCCTCGAGATGTTGCTGGTTGCCGACGGCGCCCTGGTGAGCGCTGAGGAGCTCCTCGAGCACGTGTGGGACAGCAACGCCGACCCGTTCAGCAACGTCGTCTCGGTGACCTTGACCCGGCTCCGGCGCAAGCTCGGCGACCCGCCGCTGATCGAAACCGTGGTTGGCAAGGGGTTCCGGATGTGACCCGCCCGCGGCTGACTGTCCGGGCACGGCTGACCCTTCTCTATACGGGCCTGTTCTCCGTGTGCGGGGCGATCGTCGTGGCGGTCAGTTACACCCTGGTGGCGCAGATGGGGACGCCGGGGGAGGGCCAGCAGCCTTCTTCCTCTGATCTGGCCAGCTTCGTAGCGCGGTGCCGGTCCGAGCAGCCGAGCGCCCATACCAACGGGCCCTCCTGGCCAAATGCAACGCGGCCCTCCAGCAGCTGGGCGCGCAGCACCAGCGTGACCTCACCTTGTCACACCTACTGGAGTATTCGCTGATCACGCTTGGGGTGGTCATTGCCCTCGCCGCAATTCTCGGCTGGATCTTCTCCGGGCGGGCGCTGCGCCCGGTGCAACGGATCACTGCGGCCGCCCGCGCCGCGTCGGAACACAACCTGTCGGCGCGGGTCGCGCTGCGCGGTCCCCGCGACGAACTGCGCGAACTGGGCGAGACCTTCGACGAGATGCTCGGGCGGCTCCAGGCCGCGTTCGAGGGCCAACGGCAGTTCATCGCCAACGCCTCGCATGAACTGCGCACCCCGCTCGCGGTCATGCGTACGACGGTAGACGTCGTGGCGGGCAACCCGGACAGCACGCCCGACGACCTGCGCGGCATGGCGGGGGACATACGCACCGCAGTCGACCATGCCGAGCGCCTCATCGGGGCGCTGCTCATCCTGGCGCGCAACGACCGCGGGCTCACCGTCCACGAGGACGTCGACCTGGCCACCGTCGCCGAAGACGTCCTCGACAACTCCCGCCTCGGCGACCTGCGGGTGCACGCCACGCTTGATCCCGCCGCCATATCGGGTGACCGGGTGCTGGCCGGCCACCTCATCGCGAACCTGGTCGACAACGCGGTCCTGTACAACGTCCCCGCCGGCGACATCTGGATCAGCACCCGGACCGCGGCGGGCACCAGCCAGCTGATCGTGGCCAATACCGGCCCCGTCATAAGTCCGGCGGATGTCGATCGCATCTTCCAACCGTTCCAGCGGCTCAGCGACCGCACCTCCCATGATGGCTTCGGGCTCGGCCTCGCCATCGTCGCGTCCATCGCAGCGATCCACGGCGGCACCGCCACTGCCCAACCTAAGGATGACGGCGGCCTATCCGTCACCATCAGCCTTCCTGCAGACCCCGCCTTCCGCTCCCAAGATGGACGGCAACCAACACAGAGCTGAGATCGCCGGGAGTTGCTAGTGGGCGCCGCCACGTCCCACGGCGACGGCCCGAACAGTCGATGGGTGCCACTTTGACCCGCCATGGTCGGTGGGCGCAGTCGACGCCCAGGTCCGGGGCGACGAGGTTTCATCACGCAGCCTGAAGGACTTTGCGGACTTGATCCATCTGATGTCGCCCAATGATGACGGTGAGTCGGCCGATAGGCGGGATTCTGTTCAGTCCTTGCGGACCTTGGTGGCCATCCATCTAAGCGGCCTACCTGGGGAATGCCCCTCTTTCGAGGAACGGGCGAGCAGCCCGTTTCCCACGCTTGGCCTTGCTCCGGGTGGGGTTTACCAAGCCGACCAGGTTGCCCTGACCGCTGGTGCGCTCTTACCGCACCGTTTCACCCTTACCTGTGCGGACCCGGAGGCCCGCCATCGGCGGTCTGCTTTCTGTTGCACTTTCCTGCGAGTCGCCCCGACTGGCTGTTAGCCAGCACCCTGCTCTGTGGAGTCCCGACCTTCCTCAACACGATCCCGCAAAGCGGTCCGGGCTGCGGCCACCTGGCCGACTCACCGTCCCCACCAGTCTGCCATCAGCGGAGAGGTCGGAGTGGCACACACCTCCTCGGTAGGGTGTCCCTAGTGACCAGCCACGCGCACCAGCTTTTCGACCCCGAGGCCCCGCCGCGCCAGGGTCCGGAGGACCCGGCCGAGGATGACGGCCGCCCAGGGGTTCTGTCGATCGGCGCTCTTTACGATGAGGTTGAAGATGCTCTGACCTCGACCTTTCCCCGCAATCGGCAATTGTGGGTGCGGGGAGAGATCCACAGCTTCTCGGATCAATCCGGAAGGTCAGGCCACTGCTATCTGGACCTGGTCGACCCCGACGAGGGCAGGGGTGGACAGGCTGCCCGGGGACGAGGAGCGCCGGCCCTCAGGGTCAAGTGTTGGAAGGGCACGTGGTTGCCCATGAAGGGCGGGCTGGCCAAGAACGGGGTTGTGCTCGCCGAGGGCATGGTAGTGATCCTGCGCGGAACGATCGACCTCTACCGGCCGAAGGGAGAAATCGGCTTCATCCTCTCCGAGCTCGACGTGACAGCGTTGTTGGGTCGCCTGGCAGCACAACGCGCACAGCTCCTGCGCAAGCTGGACGCAGAAGGCTTGTTGCGTCGCAATGCAGCGCTCGCGGTGGCAGAGGTGCCGCTTCGGGTGGGACTGGTCGCCAGTCCGGGGACGGAGGGGTATCAGGATTTCCTCGGTCAGCTGACAGGCTCGGGATTCGGATTCCACGTCCAGGTCGTGCCCGTCGCGGTGCAAGGTGGTGACGCACCGACCAGAGTTGCCAGGGCAGTGAGGACGCTGGGCCGAACGGAATGTGACGTGATCGTTGTCGTGCGAGGCGGGGGTTCGAAGGCGGACTTGGCATCGTTCGACTCCGAAGTCGTGGCCCGCGCCATCGCAACCGCTACGAAGCCGGTGTGGACCGGAATAGGACATACGGGAGACGAGTCCGTCGCCGACATCGTGGCGAACCGGGCATTCATAACCCCGACCGAGTGTGGGCACGAGCTCGCGTCGCAGGTCGGTCAGTGGTGGGAGCAGCACGTCGGGGCCGTCGCTGCCGTGCTCAGTCGTCGCGTCCCTTCGTTGCTCGCGGAGGCGCAAGCCCGGGACACTGCCGCACGTGGTCGTCTCACTCGTGCTGCCCGCAGTCAGTTGCGCGTCCACCGGGAGCGGTTGGTCCGTCGCTCCGCCGCAGTCGGTCGTTTGGCCCCCGATGGGTTGACGGCTCGTCAGACGGCGGTGCGGACGCATGCGGCCCGGCTGGGTCCTTTGGCCGCCCGCCACATCACCAAAGAGGCGGAAAGGGTCCGATCGTGGCGTCGGCTGCTTACCGCGTACGACGTCGACCGACAGCTGGAGCGGGGCTATACGTTGACCCACACCGCGTCGGGAGAACTGGTCCGCAGTGCCGCCGGACTACAGGCCGGGACCGAAGTCGTCACGCGTTTTGCAGATGGGACGGCCCGCTCACGGGTGGAGTCGACCGAAATCCGAGATGATCGTCTTGATGAGAAGGATGAGGAAATGCAATGACCGCAGTCACGAACGAGCCACTTCCGGTGGAGGAGTTGAGCTATACGGAGGCCAGTCGTGAACTCGACTCCATCGTTGAGTTCTTCGAGCAGCGAGAGGTTGACGTGGACGTGTTGGTCGGGCGTCTGGAACGGGCGACCGCCCTCATCGACGAGCTTGACCGCAGGCTCCGTCACACGCGTGCGCAGGTCGAAGATCTGGTGCCGCGTCTCGACACGTTGGCCGGCGAACTAGAAGGTGGCGACAATGAGTAACGCCGTCGAAGACGAGCGGCTCTACTTCCGCCAATTGCTGTCGGGTCGGGACTTCGCCCGCGGAGATCAGATGGCCCGGCAGATGGTCAACTTCGTGTACCTCATCGGAGATCGGGCCACGGGTGAGGCGGTCATTGTGGACCCCGCGTATGCCGTACAGGACCTGCTGGACATCGTGGCGGCCGATGGCATGAAGCTCACCGGCGTGTTGGCCACCCACTACCACCCGGACCACGTCGGGGGTGAGATGGCGGGGTGGGGTCTCGAGGGCATCAGCACGCTGCTGGAGTCGGTCCAGGTGCCGATCCATCTCCAAAAAGAGGAGGTGCCTTGGGTGGAACGGACGACTGGCGTGACCGCATCGCATCTCGTCGGTCACGACAGCGGCGACATGGTCAAGGTTGGTTCTGTCTGTGTCGAGTTGATCCACACACCGGGACATACGCCGGGGAGCCAGTGCTTCTTCGTTGACGGCCGCCTCGTCGCTGGTGACACGCTTTTTCTCGAAGGTTGCGGTCGTACCGACCTCCCCGGATCGGATCCCGTCGCGATGTACGACTCCATCAACAATCGCTTGGCTCGGGTGCCCGACGAAGCCGTGCTCTTTCCCGGCCACCTGTATTCGCGTGACCCTTCACAGGATATGGGCGAGACTCGCAGGACGAATTATGTGTTTCGGCCTCGTTCGATCGAGGAGTGGATTGCCATGTTCGGGGGCGTATGACGACCGACGGGGTGCCCATCGACGGATCCGTGGTCGTCGTGGGCGCTTCGCTGGCCGGCTGGCGCGCGGTGGAGACGCTGCGGACCGAGGGCTTCCATGGGACGATTTCGCTCGTGGGGGAGGAGTTGCATCTCCCGTACGACCGGCCTCCGCTGTCCAAACAGGTGCTCGCCGGGACATGGCCACCCGAAAAGGCCGTTCTGGCCGACAAGAAGAGAAGCAGTGAGTTGCGGGTGCACGAGGTCCTTGGCCATCGCGCCATGCGGCTCGACGTCGATGGACGCCAGGTCGAGATCGACGATGGCACCGTCCTCACCGCGGATGCGGTGGTTTTGGCGACCGGCGCAACGCCGAGACACCTGCCGGGAACAGAGGGCTTGGGACACCGTGAAGGGCTGTTCACACTGCGGACACTCGATGACTCCGTAGCTCTGCAAAGCGCCGTGGCCGCTGTCGAATCGTGCCGCGTCATCGTCATCGGAGCCGGGTTCATCGGCGCCGAGGTCGCTTCGACCTGTGCCGGCCTCGGTTGCCGTGTCACGGTGATCGAGGCGATGGAGATCCCATTGTCCAACGTGCTCGGACCGTTGATCGGCACGCACTGTGCGTCGTTGCACGCTGCCCACGGTGTCGACCTGCGTACCGGCGCGGGGGTGGCAGGAGTGCGTCATGCGCAAAGTGCGGGGAGCGGCCTCGAGGTCGAACTCACGGGGGGTGAGGTTCTCCACGCTGACGTGGTGGTGGTCGGCATCGGTGTGGTCCCGGCTGTCAGTTGGCTCGAGGACTCGGGCCTGACGATTGAGAACGGTGTCGTGTGTAACGACCGGCTCTATGCCGCGGCGGGCGTCGTGGCGGCGGGTGACATGGCCCGTTGGTTGTGGCGCCACGACAGCGGGGAAGAGCTCATCCGGATCGAGCACTGGCAGATCGCGGCGGAAGCGGGCGTGGCCGCGGCGCGCAGTGTCCTGGCGGGCGTGGCCGATGCTGAGCCGTTCGCGCCGATTCCCTACTTCTGGTCCGATCAATTTCGGCATCCGCTTTCAGGTCTTGGGGAATCCCGGTGGAACAGACGAGGTCGAAATCGTCGATGGCTCATTCGACGAGGGCAAGTTTGTCGCGCTCTTTGGTCGCGCCGGTCGTCTGCGCGCCGCGATGGCGATCGGGCGCCCGCGCCGGCTGATGGGATATCGTCCCCTGCTCGAGGCGGGCAGCAGCTGGGATGACGCCTTGGCGCACGAGGCGTCGTAGCGGCCTCATTGCGGCCACTGCTCGCGCGAGAGCGCGTGCGCCATCCTCAGAAGGAGATGCCCGAGAGCTCGGGGATCGTGGCCTCTGCCTTCGATCGCGCGGCCAGCCAGCGCTCGCGTGCGTGGGATCGGGTGACGTCGTCGGTGCGTGGCTCGATGACCTTCCGGGGCGAGAAGGTCTGTGCAAGGTCGTCTTCTGATCCGTAGGTGCCGATGGCCAATCCGGCCAGCAGCCCGGCTCCGAGCGTGGTTGCTTCCAGCACGGGGGAGATCTCGACCGGTCGTCCGATGGCGTCGGCGAGTGCGGTCACGAAGACCTCGTTTTCCGACATGCCCCCGTCGACGCGTAGCGCATTGATGGGGAGCCCGCTGTCGCCTTCGGCCGCTTCGACCAGGTCGGCACCACGGTGGGCCACACCCTCGAGCACAGCCCGCACGAGCTCGGGGCGACCAGAGCCTCTGGTCAATCCGACCAAGGTGCCGCGGGCACCGAAATCCCAGACCGGCGTGCCCAGGCCGAGGAGCGCGGGGACGAACCACACGTCGCCTGTCGTCGCACATTGCGCGGCCACCTGGGCGGACTCGGCGGCTGAGGTGAGCACGCCAAGGTCGTCCCGCAGCCATTCGATGCAGCTGCCGGCCGAGAGCATCACCGCCTCGACGCCCCATGTCGCTCTCCCGCCGATCCGGTACGCGACGATCGGAAAGGTGCCGTGCGCGCCCCGTCCGGCATGGATCGGGCGCTGACCGGACCCCGTGCACTGGTCCAACATGCCGCCCGTGCCGAACGTGGCTTTGGCGAGTCCCGGGCGGGTGCATCCTTGACCGACCAGGGAAGCTTGCTGGTCGCCGGCGATGCCACAGATGGAAGGCGCACCGGGAAGGGCATGGCAGGCACCTACGGCTCCCGAGGAATCGACGATGCGGGGAAGGATCGCCGCGGGAATGCGCAGGCGCTCGAGGAGTGGCATGTCCCAGTCGATGGAGGAGGGGTCGATGAGCGCGGTGACGGCTGCGTTCGTGGCATCGGTGACGTGAAGAGCGTCCTCTCCTGCGGCCGCACCCCCCGACAGGGTCCACGCCACCCAGCTGTCCACCGTGCCGAAGCAGAGCTCGCCTGCCTCGGCCCGCACGCGCTCGGGGTCGACCTCGTCGAGGATGGCCATCAGCTTCGTGGCCGACGCATTCGGGGCCAGCCGGATACCGTCGGCCTGCAAAACGAGGCACGTCCCCACAGTGCGCAGGTCCTGCCAGCCGAGGCCGGGCGCAACGGGTCTGCCCGTCGCCTTCTCCCACACGATGGTCGATGCCCGTTGGTTCGCAATTCCGACAGCTGCCACCGGTCCGCCGTCGTGGAGCGCGGCCTTGGCCACCTCGAGGACGGCGTCGGCCATCACCGAGGCATCGAACTCGACCAGGCCCGGGGCGGGGGAGTCAGGGAGGACGGGGGCGTGGCGCACATGTGCAACGGACGCATCAGGTCGTACGACAGCGGCGCGGACACCTGAG
The DNA here is from genome assembly GCA_963706555.1 of uncultured Acidimicrobiaceae bacterium. Taxonomy (GTDB): domain Bacteria; phylum Actinomycetota; class Acidimicrobiia; order Acidimicrobiales; family RAAP-2; genus Bog-473. The sequence continues at coordinate 5,293,080 of OY970164.1, read as the reverse complement.
GTGCCGACGTCGACGACGAGGACGCTTCCTCCCTTGCCGCTCACGACCACGGTGACGGTCCGAACGAGGAGGGCAGCCCGAGTTTGCCGGGATTGAGGATGCCCGCCGGATCGAAGGTCTGCTTGAGGCCGACGAGAACATCGAAGCCCGACCCGAGGGCAGTGGGAAGGAAGCGGGACCGGTTGAGCCCGATGCCGTGGTGATGACTGATTGCGGCGCCGTGCTCCATTGTCGTCGAGGTCACGGCGTCCCACGCATGGCGGTAGTACTCCTCGCGCCAGGCGGCATCACCCTCTCGCCCCCTTCCGGCGAAGGTGAAGTAGAGGCACGCTCCGTCGGTGTAGGCGTGAGATTGATGGGCGGAGGCGGCCAGCGTGCCGTCGATCGCTTTGAGGGCGCGGACGACCTCATCGAACAGGTCCGGGAGAACCGCCCACGACCCTGAGATCTCCGCCGTGTCCACGACGACGCCGGCTCGCCAAAGTGGAGCAAGGGCCGAGACATCGTTGCGATGTGTGAGCCAACGCTCGACCAGCGCGACGTCCAGAGGCTGCGCTCGCGCCGCGGCACATTCGTCGTCGACGACGGAGAGGGTCGCAGCCAACAACGCCGGATCGGTCTCGTCGAGCACGATGAGGACATTGGTGTCCACGTGCTCGAAGTTGCGGACGGACTCTGCTTCGTCATAGAGACGGAGCACCGCAGGGGTGGCCCCACGGCGCATCATCCGGCGGCACGCATCGAGGCCGGCGGCAAAGGTCGTAAAGCCGTAGGCCCGGCGCTCTTGCGCCGAAGGCAGAGGGTGAATGCGAAAGCGCGCGGCTGTAATCACCCCAAGCGTGCCTTCACTGCCCACGAAGAGCTGCGTCAGGTTTGGACCGGTGGCAGCCCGGGGGCCATGTCCTTCGGTCCGGACGATGCGACCGTCGGCGAGTACCACCTCGAGCCCGAGCACCATGTCCTCGATCTTGCCGTAACGGGTTGAGTACTGGCCGGCACCGCGGCAGGCCAACCATCCGCCGACCGTGGAGAGATCCATTGATTGGGGCCAGTGCCCGAGGGTGTACCCCATTCCCACCCGACCGAGAGCTGCCTCGAGATCAGGCCCGAAAGTGCCGGCGCGCACGTCGGCGGTCAGGGAGGTTTCGTCGACCCCGGTGAGTCCTTCCAGGAAGGTGAGATCGAGTGCGACCCCGCCGAACACCGGGATCGAGCCGCCGCAGACGCCGCTTCGTCCGCCTGCCGCAGTGACCGGGATGCGGGCTTCATGGCAGGCCGCCAAGACGGCGGAGACCTGCTCGGTCGTGCGCGGGCGTACGACAACTCCGGGGCGTTGCGGTACGGCGCCCTCGGTGGCCCAGCCGATGGCGAGTGGCCACCAATCCCTCCCCGCCTCGGCCCGCGAGGCGTCGTCTTCGAGGACCTCAGCGCCGCTCGCGGCCAGTCGGCCGAGCAGAGTCTTCGGGAGCGTGACGATTGTGCCGCGGAGCCGGTCTGTCACGGCGCCGGGCTCGGCGTCGATCGCGGTGACCGGGGTAGGAGAGGTCAAGGGAGATCGAGTCCCGCGGTCAGGAGCTCCTTCTGGCAGGCCTCGATGAAATCGTTGGCTTGCTCAGACGTTTGGTGTTCGTCCCATCCCAACTCGGGTGCCATGAGCTTGGCGGCGGCGTGTGCCGCCGCCATGGTGGCTTGCGCGCGTTGAATTTTCGCCCGGGTCCGCCGGGCCAGGACGTCGGTGAGCGTCTGCGCCATTTCCTCCCGCGCCGCATAGACCATCTCCGCTCCCGTGTACGGCAGTCCGGCGATGACGGGCTCGAGGAGCTCAGGTCGATCCGCGGCGAGGGCGAGGACGGCCGAGGCGTCGGTCCCGTAGCGGGTTACGAGGTGCGACTGTGGGTGAGCCATGGTGACGGGATCCTTGGTGGCAGTGGTCGCGCCGAGAAGGCGGAGCGACTTGGTCACGCAGCGACGGCTCTTGGGGGACTCTCCGAGCTGCCGCACCACAGCGTCCACGGTGTCCTGTGCCATCTTCCGGTAGGTGGTGAGCTTCCCACCGGTCACGGTGACGACACCATGGGCCGACGTGCGCACTGTATGACGGCGTGAGAGGTCGGCGGTCCGCTCCGAGACGTGACCACCTTTGTCAGATGGCGCGAGCAACGGGCGCAGGCCCGCCCACACACCCGTGACGTCAGCCCGCGTCAACCGGGACGTGGTGACGTTGTTCGCTGCGTCGAGGAGGTAGTCGACATCCTCGGGGGTGCAGGAAGGGTCGTCGAGAGGGCCTTGATAGTCGGTGTCGGTCGTGCCCAGGTACACCAGGTCGGTCTCGGGCCATGGCACGACGAAGATGGCCCTCCGGTCTTGCGGAACCGGGATGACGGCGGCGATATCGCAGGGAAGGCGGGCCGCCGGCACCGACAAGTGAATGCCCTTGGCCGGTCGGATCGAACGGGGATGGGCTCCTTCGTCGAGTGCCCGTACGTCGTCGGCCCAGACGCCCGTGGCGTTGACCACGACGCGGGACCTGATGGCGAACTCACTGGTCGCATCGGACGGATCGGCACGCACGAGGGCGCCGCTGGTCACACCGCGGTCATCCCCTGTGAGAGCGACCACCGTCGTGTAGTTGGCCACGACGGCGCCGTACTCGATGGCCGCGGTGCGGGCCAGGGTGAGGGTCAGGCGGGCATCATCGGCCCGGGCATCGAAATAGAGGAAGCCGGCGACGAGTCGATCGGTAGTCAGTGTCGGGAGGTGGGCCAATGCCTGGGCCTTGGTGACCCGCTTGTGACGGGCGCCGATGCGAAGACCTCCGGTCACGTCGTAGAGCCACAACGCGATGGAGTAGGAACGGGCGACGGTCTTGGAGACCACGCCGTCGCGACCGAAGAGCGGGATGAGGAACGGGAGTGGGCTCACCAGGTGCGGCGCATTCTCCAAGAGACGCTGGCGCTCGGCCAAGTTCTCGTAGACCAGGCGGAATTCCCGTTGTTGGAGATACCGCAGGCCGCCATGGATCATTTTGGAGGACTTCGACGAGGTGCCTGCAGCGAAGTCGCTCTTCTCGACGAGGGCCGTCTTCAGACCGCGACTGGCGGCATCGAGCGCCACCCCCGCTCCGGTGACACCGCCACCCACCACCAGCACGTCAAAGTGCTCGTCGGCGAGGCGGCGCAGCGAGTCCTCGCGTCGAAATCGATGCACGTTCCCAGCCTGCCACACGGGGTACGAGCTCCTTCCCGCCGCCCGCATCCTCGGCGCGGTTCCTCACCGCGAGTCCGGCTGGCGCCATGGGCCAGACCGAGCTCGGTCGCCGTCGGTCGATGTCACGTCCGGCGCAATGGAGGCGGGTGCGTGGAAATGTCCCGCGACAGCGCGCGCCGACGCCGCGATCGGCGCCGCCCGGAGGTCTAATCCTCCGGGATCGCCTCCCACCATTGGCACCACCACTCGTCGCCCACCAGGATCCGCAGCTTCGGGTGCCAGCAATAGGAGATGTCCTTGTGCGGCTCGAGGTAGTACCGACAGTTTTCGCACTTTTCGTTGCCTGACGGTTTGCCCTTGAGCACCGCATTTTCGGAGAGGTGCCGGAGCTCGATCTCGAGCTTCTCGTCAATTTCCTTTGGTTCGGGTTCCGGGATCACGTAGTCGGCCACCGGAGCAAGGTAGCGCGCTTCGGGTCTGTTTGACAACGATTGTCAAAACCAAGGAGGGACGCTATGGTGGCTGCAGGATGCAGTCCCCCGATGCGCTGACCGATCTCTTCCGGGCCAATGGACGGAAGATCACCGCCCAGCGACAGTGCATCTTCCGAGCCCTGGAGGGAGACGTAACGCATCCCTCGGCCGAGAAGGTCTACGAGAAGGTGCGCACGCAGATGCCGAACGTGTCGCTCAAGACCGTCTACCAGACGTTGCACGACCTGTCCGAGTTGGGCCAGATCACCGCGCTCGACCTCGGGACCGGCGCCGCTCGCTTCGATCCCAATATCGAGGCGGCCCATCACCATGTGGTGTGCCGCGGCTGTGGCAAGGTGCGCGACGTCGACGCCGATTTCCCCAACTTGGAGGTGCCATCAGGTGCGGCTCCCGGCTTCAATGTGCTCAGCGCCGAGGTTGTCTTTCGCGGCCTGTGCGACGACTGTCAACGAGATCAGCAGTAACCAGACCAACATCAGCGAACAAGAAAGGTACGAACAACCATGCCAGCATTGAAGGGCACCCAGACCGAGGAGAACTTGAAGGCGGCGTTCGCCGGCGAGAGCCAGGCCAACCGCCGGTACCTGTACTTCGCCCAGAAGGCCGATGTCGAGGGGTACCCTGACGCGGCCGCCCTCTTCCGCTCGGTTGCCGAGGGTGAGACCGGTCACGCATTCGGCCACTTCGACTTCCTCAAAGAGGTGGGCGACCCGGCGACCGGGGTCCCGGTCGGCCCGACCAAGGACAACTTCAAGTCGGCCATCGAGGGCGAGACCTACGAGTACACCGAGATGTACCCCGGGTTCGCCAAGACGGCCCGTGACGAGGGCTTCGAGGAGATCGCAGAGTGGCTCGAGACGCTGGCCCGGGCTGAGAAGTCCCACGCCGGCCGCTTCACCCAGGGGCTCGAGTCCCTCGGGTAGAGCGCCGCATGGCAACCCCCATTGAAGGCCCAACCGGCCCGCAGTCCGCGGCCCACGCCGCGCTGCGGGTCCGGTCGGGTCGCGCCACGAAAACCGGGGGTGTTTGGCCCGGCGCTTTTCCGAGGCCCATCCCCGGGGCCCTCCGAGTGCCATGACGGCAGCGCTGACGTTGGCCGACGTGCTCGACCTGCGCGAATACGAGCGGGTGCGTGAGGAGTATCGGGCCAAGGTGATCGCCCGCAAGCGCCTGCGGCGGGTCGCGCTCGGTCCCATCATGACCCTGGTCTTCGAGTCCGTGGACACGGTCCGGTTCCAGATTCAGGAGATGGCACGGGTCGAGAAGATCCTCACGGATGAAGCGATCAAGGTGGAGCTCGACATCTACAACCGGCTGTTACCCCAGGTCGGGGAGCTCTCCGCCACGCTGTTCATTGAGCTCACGTCGGACGGGTCGATGCGGGAATGGTTGCCCAAGCTGGTCGGGATCGAGACTGCCCTCGGCGTGGCGCTCGGCGACGACGTCGTGCCGAGCGTGCCGGAGGAGGCGCATGCCGCTGCGCTCGTACGAGAGACCGTGACGCCGGCAGTCCACTACGTCAGGTTCGCCTTCACCCCGGCCCAGGTGACGGCCTTCGCCGACCTCGAAGAGGTCGCCCTGGTAGCCCGCCACCCCGCGTACGAGGAGCGTACGGTCCTTCCTGACCCGGTGCGTCAGGAACTGCTCGGCGACCTGCGTGGCACAACAAAGCCGCTTCCCATCGGTTGACCAGGGATAATTCTTGCGCAGGTCTTTACAGGCGCACCGGCTGTAGGCCATACTCTTCGTTCGCCGGAATTCGGTGCCGGCGCCGTTGGGTCAAGCCCAGCTGTGCTTCCGACTAGGGCGAAATTGCCCATATCCGACTTTGCGAGGAAGTGTTTCCCATGAGTGCCACCACGTGGCGCAAGCAGGCCGCCTGCCGGGGCCTCGATGTTGAGGCGTTCTACCCGATCTCAGAGGACGAGGCCGATGCGGCCGAAGCCAAGGCCATTTGCGGCGAATGCCCGGTCCGTCAGGCTTGCCTAGAGCACGCCCTGGCTCACCGCGAGCGTGAGGGCGTCTGGGGTGGCACCACGGAGCGCGAACGTCGTCGCATCGTGCGGCAAAGGCGCAAGTCCGCCTGACATCAGCCTGACTTCGTCGTCGCCTTCGTGGTCGGCTTCGTGGTCGGCTTCGTGGTCGTCGTCCCCTTTGCCGTCTTGGTCGACTTTGCGGTCGTAGTCGTCGTCGTCGCCGGCTTGGCCGACGCGCCGAGGGTGCAGGGGACCGGGTTCCACGGCTCGGGTTGCGTGTTGGTATAGACGTTCCCCGGAATCGTCCCGTTGCCTGTTCCCGGCGTGGTGGTGGTCGTCGTTGTCGTGGTCACGGTGAGCGTCGCGTTCGCCACCCACAGGCTCACGTTGTTTCCCGTCAGGCTGGCCTCGGGCACAAATTCGACCTTGCCCTGCAGGGACGCCGCGAGGGTCTTGGCCGCCGGCAGCCCGGTCGGGCCGTAGAAGATCTCTGAGGGGTCACCGGGCGCGATGACGCTGGGGGCGTCGTTGATGCCGGAGATCTGGAAGCCGTCTTTGCGGAGCGCTTGCGCGGTTTGTGTGGCCAGGAGTCCGCCGCCCGAGGCATTGAAGACGTTCACCGAGACCACGTTGTTGGCCAAGGGCGGCGCAGTCGTGGTCGTCGTCGTGGCCGGATTTGGTTGTGGCACCCCGAGCTGGTTGAACGCAGCAATCATCTGATCGGCGTAGGGCTGGGCGGCCAAAAGGACGTCCGCGCCCCCGGGGGTCACATAGCTCGTCGTCGGCAGGGTCTCGGTCACCAGGTGCGAGGACTGCAAACCCCTGAAGTCCGTTGCGATGTGGAACAGGTCGCTCTCGCTGAGGGTGTCGTCGATCGCGAGGTTGCCCACGGCCGACGATATGAACCCGTTGATGGCCAGTGGATTGGTGATCGACGTGTTCACCTTGGCCAGCACGGCGCGGAAGAAGGCATCCTGCCGCTGGATCCGGCTGAAGTCCGAAAGCCCGTCGAATTCCCAGTGGCCCTTGGGGTTCACGTATTCGAGGTGACGGGCGCGCACGAGCTGAAGCGACGTTGTCCCGTTGATCACCTGGCAGCCCAGCGTGGTGACGTTCAGGCCGGTGTAGGCGTCCTTGACCGCGGTGGGGAAGTCCATCGTGACCCCGCCCAGGGCATCGACCATGCCCAAGAAACCGGGGAAGCCGACAGAGATGTAGTGGTTGATGGGAATGTGAAGGACGGATTCGATCGTCTGGATGAGCAGGTCCGGCCCGGAGTTGAACGCCGCGTTGATGCGGTTCATCCCCTGAATGTCAGTGCTGTTGGGAGGGATGTCGACCCACAGATCGCGGGGGATGGAGATGACCGTCACGGATTTCGTGGCCGGGACGAAGCGCGCCACCATCGTGACGTCACTGCGCTGGCCGCCGGCGTTTGCCTCGTCGCCGAATGCCTTGATCTGGGTGGGGTTGTTGACGAAGGCCCGGGAATCGTCCCCCACGAGCAGCACGTTGAAGGGCTGGCCTGGTGCAGCGGCCTGCTTGACGAGATGCTTGGAATGGATTTTCGGGATCTCGTCGTACCGGTAACGGGCGTAGATGAAGATGCCGCCCGCACCGGCGACAGCGAGGAAGATGATGAACGACATGAAGTAGAGGATGCGGCGTCGCCATCGATGCTTGCGGCGCTGTTCTTTCTTTCGTGCCTTGCGGAGATCGGATTGGACGTCGGCCCGCGACTCGAGGCCGGTCGCTGCGCCTGCTGCCGCTGAGGCCGAGGCCGTTCCCGCGACGAACGTCTTCGACGACGCGACGAGTCTCTTCTCCGGCGGATAGGGAGTTGGGCCAGGAGCAGCGGGGGCTTCGGTGTCGGTCTCGCTCGGGGCCGCGGTTTCGACGCCGTCGTCGCCTGCGGCCGGTGTCTGGCCTTCAGCCGGTTCTTGGCCTTCAGCCGATGTCTCGCCTTGGTCCGAGTGGCTGTCGGCAGTGTCATCAGCACCTGCCGCGACGACAGCACCGGTTGCCGCGGGTGCGGTGTCGGCATCAGGGGCCTCGGCAGCCTCGCCGGTGGCGGGTACCGGCTCCTCTGCGCCATGTGGGTCGTCGGAAGCAGCGTCTGCGTTCGATGACGCGTCACCCGGGACCGTGTCCGCAGGTGGCGCGTCCGGTGACGAGTCCGCCGGAGGAGAGTCGTGCGGAGCCCCGACGGCGTCCGCTGTTTCAGCGGGGGTCGCTTCGGGTGTCTCTTCGGATTCCTCGTCAGGGGTCAAGGGACAAAAAATACATGGCGGGACCGTCCGATAGCCTTCGCCGGTGGATTTTGACCTCCCGGAGGAGCTGATTGCGCTGCAGAGTTCGGTGCGCCGGCTGGCTCAGGACAAGGTGCGCCCCCGTGCCCGCGCCATCGACAAGGACGGGACCTATCCACAGGACATCTTCGAGGCATTTCGAGATGCGGGTCTGCTCGGGCTCTGCATTCCTAGCCAGTATGGAGGATCGGACGCCGGGATCCTCGGACTCTCCCTCGCGATAGAAGAGGTCGCCAAGTACTCGAACACAGCTGCGCTGATGCTCCTTCTCACCAGGCTGCCCACCGGTCCCGTCATGATCGCCGGGACCGAGGCGCAGAAGCAGCGGTATCTGCCCGGTATCGCCGATGGCACCCAGAAGGCCTCGTTCGGGCTCTCCGAGCCTCAGGCGGGGAGTGACGTCATGGGCATGCGCACGCGTGGCGTCCCCGACACCGGGGCGGCACGTGGCTGGATCCTCAACGGCACCAAGTGTTGGATGTCCGGTGTGCGCGAAGCGGATTGGTACACCGTGTTCGCCAAGACCAGCGAGCCGACGAGCCGGGCCCACGACTCGGTCACCGCGTTCATCGTGGAGCGCAACTGGGACGGGGTCGAGGTCGGGCGCACCGACCACAAGATGGGTGTGAAGGGCGTCGACACGGGTGAGCTGATCCTGACCGACGTGCACGTGCCGGCCGAGAACGTGATCGGTGAGGTCGGTGGCTTCCGGCTCGCCATGCTGGGTCTCAACGCCATGCGCCCCATCGTGGCCGCGCGAGGGATCGGTCTGGCCGAAGGCGCCCTCATGTACGCCACCGAGTATGTCCAGCAACGGGAGGCCTTCGGGCAGAAGATCGCCGACTTCCAGGGCATCCAGTGGGAGATCGCCAAATGCGCCGTCGACATCGAGGCGGCCCGTCTCCTGACGTATCGCGCCGCCGTCATGGCCGACCAGGGCAAGTACACCAAGGAGTACGTGCCGTACCTCTCCATGGCCAAGTACCACGCGACCGAGCTCGCGGTGCGGGCGTCGTCGCTTGCCGTGCAGCTCCTCGGGGCGGCCGGCTACATGGAGGACCATCCGACGGAGCAGTGGTACCGCGACGCCAAGCAACTGACCATCGTGGAGGGCACCTCGCAGGTCCAGCTCGGCCTCATCGCCGGCGGCGTCCTGCGCCGGGATCTGTGGTGGGACTGATGACCGCGTGGCCCGATGTCCTCAGCCGCCTGAGCGGCCGGGAGTCGCTGTCCGAAGAGGAGGCTGAGGCGATTCTCGGTTCCGTGCTGGCAGGTGAAGCCGCGCCATCGCAGATCGGCGCCTTCCTTACCCTCTTGCACGCCAAGGGTGAGACCGTCGCCGAGGTCACCGGGTTGGCGCGCGCAATGGTCGCGGCAGCGGTGCCTCTCGTCCTCGCGGACGGCGCCGACGGGGTGGTCGATCTGGTCGGAACCGGAGGGGATCGCCTGAGCAGCATCAACGTGACCACCCTGGCTTCGTTGATCGTCGCCGGGTCCGGCGTGACGGTGTGCAAGCACGGCGGGCGTTCGGCCTCCTCGTCCGTGGGGTCGGCCGATGTGCTCGAGGCGCTCGGCGTGGCCATCGAGATCGGTCCGGTGGGTGTCGCCCGCTGCATTGCGCAGGCGGGCATCGGGTTCTGCTTCGCGCAGCGCTTCCATCCCGCCATGCGCTTCGTGGCTCCGATCCGGCGCGAGCTCGGCGTGCCGACGATCTTCAACTTCTTGGGCCCGTTGACCAATCCGGCCCGGACACGCCACCAGCTGGTCGGGGTCAACGATCCGGCGATGGCGCGGATTATGGCGACCGTGCTCGGGTCGACCGGGAGCCGGCGCGCCATGATCATTTACGCCGACGACGGGCTGGACGAGTTGAGCGTCACATCACCCTCCACCGTGCTCGAGCTCAACGGCGACGGCGCGGGCGACTTCGAGCTCTCCGAGTGGCGCATCGACCCGGCCAGCCTCGGCTTCGCTCTGGCGACCATGGAGGATCTCCGCGGGGGCGACGCAGCGTTCAACGCGGCCGCCATCCGCGCCGTGCTGAGGGGCGAGCGCGGAGCGAACCGCGACATCGGTCTCCTCAATGCCGCTGCGGCCCTCATGGTCATCGGGCGCGTGGACGATCTCGCTGCCGGGGTGCAGGTGGCGAACGACTCCATTGACGGGGGCCGGGCCGAGGCAGCCCTCGAGGCGCTGATTGCGACGTCGCAGTCGGCCGCGGCCGAATCAACAGACTGACTTCCCGGAAGAGGGCACTCAGGGCCCCGTGCGGACCTCAGCTCCGGCGGAGGGCGCTACCCGCCAGGCCCGCAGCGGGGCGTAGCTGTCGACATCGAGAGCGGGTGACCCCGCTTCGCACAGGGCAATGGCGCAGCCGCCGAACCCACCGCCGGTCATGCGGGCACCGTAGACGCCGGGAGTCCGCGATGAGGCGATCGACCAGCTCGTCCAACGCGGGGATCGACACCCGGAAATCGTCGGCCAGGCTGCGGTGTCCCTCGGTCATCAGCGCGCCCACGGCCCGCAGATTCCCTCGGCCCAGGAGGCGCCGCACCTCCCGTACCCGGGCACACTCGGTGATCACGTGCCGAGCCCGGCGTCGTAGCACCGAGCCCCGTAGCGCGCTCAGGTCGCCGAGCTCGCACTGACCGAGTGGATTCCCGATGAGGTTCGCCGCCGTCTCGCACTCGGACCGGCGGTCGGCGTAGAGCGAAGTCCCCAGGTCGCGGCTGGTCCCGCAATGCACCACTATGAATGTCGCCGCCTCGGGGATGGCCACCTGGTGCATCTCGAGCGTGGCGAAGTCGATGGAGAGGGCGTGGCCGGCCCGGGCACCGAGAATCGCCAGAGGGTCGAGCAGCCCGACGCGGGAGCCGGCCGCTTCCTCGGCACTCTGGCAGGACCTTGCCAGTTCGAGCAGGTCCTGGTCGAGGCCCAGTGCCAACAGGAAGGCCACCGAGAAGGCCGCGCTCGACGAGAGACCGGCACCCACCGGGATGGTGCTGGTGACCTGCATGGCGCCGCCCGAGGACGGCTCGGCCAGCGCCAGGAGGGCGGCGGCCAGCGCGGCCTGCGGGGGAGAGGGGGCCGTGGCGCCCATGTCGTCACCCAGGGCAATTTCCCAAGGCTCGGGGAATTGGTCGCTGGTCACGCCGACCAGGAAACTGCCGAGTTTGGGGGTGAATCGGGCTTCGGTGGCCAGGTCGATGGCCATGGGAAGGGACAGGCCCTGGTTGTAATCGGTGTGGTCGCCGATGAGGGTGACCCGTCCCGGAGCGCGAGCGATGAGCATTGCCCCAGCTTGACCCCTGCGGGCCGCTCGGGGGACGATCCTGCCATGGCGCAGACATCGAGAACCGGACCGCTCAACGGCATCAAGATCATCGAACTGGCAGGGATCGGGCCTTCCCCGTACACCTCCATGATGCTGGCCGACGCCGGTGCGCAGGTCATTCGCCTCGAGCGGGCGGCGCCCGGTGCCCCCGAGCGCGCCGCGAAGGAAGCGACATCGCACTGGGACCTCCTCAACCGGAGTCGGGTATCGGTGGGGATCGACCTCAAGCATCCAGAAGCGGTCGAGCTCGTCCTGCATCTGGTCGAGCAAGCCGACGGCCTCATCGAAGGCTTCCGGCCCGGCGTCGCCGAACGTCTCGGACTGGGCCCTGACGCCTGCTGGGCGCGCAATCGCGCGCTCGTCTACGGCCGCATGACCGGATGGGGACAGGACGGGCCCATGGCCAAGATGGCCGGCCACGACATCGACTACATCGCGATCGGCGGCGCGCTGTGGCCGATGGGACGTGCCGGCTCGCCCCCGATGCCACCGCTGAATCTCGTCGGTGACTTCGGCGGCGGCGGCATGCTGCTCGCCTTCGGCATGGTGTCGGCGTTGCTGGAGGCGTCACGGTCGGGCCAGGGGCAGGTGGTCGACGCAGCCATGGTTGACGGCGCGGCGTCCTTGATGACGATGGTCCATTCCTTCCACGAGCTGGGCATGTGGAACGAGGACCGGGCCTCCAACCTGCTCGATACCGGCGCGCCCTTCTACGAGGTCTACGAGACCTCCGACGGCAAGTTCTTCGCCGTAGGGGGGCTCGAGTCCAAGTTCTACGACGAGTTGTTGGAGGGCATGGGGTTGGCGGGTGACCCCGAATTTGTCGGGCGTGACCAGAACGACAAAGCCAACTGGCCGGCGTGGAAAGAGCGCTACGCCGCGGTCTTCGCCACCAAGACGCGCGACGAGTGGACGGCTATCTTCGATGGGACCGACGCCTGCGCGGTGCCCGTCCTCTCCCCGTGGGAGGCGCACCTGCACCCCCACAACAAAGCGCGTGCGACCTTCGTCGAAGTCGACGGCCGGGTGCAGCCCGCGCCGGCACCGCGGTTTAGTCGCACGCCCTCGGCGATCAGCAAGGCACCGTCGCACCCTGGTGCGGACACGGTGTCCGCGTTGGTCGAGTGGGGTCTGGACGAAGGGACCGTGTCCAAGCTGCGGGAGACGGGTGCGTTGAGCTAAATGGCGTAGGGGTCGGCCCCGACGTCGCCGGCCGCCCTGGCGGCAGCGAGGGGGTGAGGACCGGTCCGCGGATTCGTCCCATCGGCCTGCAACGCCTGGTGCCCTGGCCCACCTCGGCCCAAATGGGCACGTACGCATGGACGGGGGTGGCGCACCGTACATTGATGGGGTGCCGAGGGCCGCCAAGATCGAGCAATTCCGTGAGATGGCTCGGCAGGCCCGGGACGACCTGTTCGACCAGTCGACGCCCATCGGCCGCCTGTCGTTGGTGCAGGTCGCCATGCTCGCCGGTGACACCCTCGTCACGATCTCGCTGGCCGGCTCGTTGTTCTTCTCCATTTCGCCGACCGAGGCCAAGAGCAAGGTGTTCTACTACCTCCTCTTCACCCTGGCCCCGTTCGCCATCGTCTCGCCGTTGCTCGGCCCGCTCATCGACCGCAGCCGCGGGGCCCGGCGGGCCATGGTCGTGTTCTCCGCCGTCGGCCGCGCCGCCCTCTGCCCGCTGATGGCCATGCACATCCACTCGCTGCTCTTGTTCCCGTTGGCGTTTCTGGTGCTCGTGCTCTCCAAGCTCTATCTCGTCACGAGGGGTGCTCTCGTGCCCGAGGTCGCGGCGATGTCCGGCCTCGATCAGAGCGGTGAGCAGACGCAGTACGCCACGCTCAACGCCAGGCTGACGCTGCTCGGGACGATTGCGGGGTTCGTGGTCGCCCTGCCCGGAGGGCTCATCTGGAAACTGGGGGGATCAGCTGCTCTCTTGTGGGTCGATGCGTTCGTGTTCGTCGGCGCAGCCTTCGCAGGTATCCGGCTGCCGACGTTCACCCGGCCCCGTGTCGATCAGCCCGACCAGATGTTCGACGGGTCGACGTTCGACAACACGCCGGTGGACTCCCGCATGTCGGACCTGGCTCGGCTGCAGCCGGTCGCTCATCCCGAGGTGCTGTTGGGGCTGTCCGCGATGTCGATCATCCGCGGGCTGCAGGGCTTCCAGATCTTCCTGCTCGCCTTCGGTCTGCGCCGGCTGAAGGTCGGCCTGTACATCTATGGATTGGCGTTGAGTGCGAGTGGAGTGGGGGCGATCGTCGGTCTGGTGCTCCTGGGCCGGCTGCGCAAGCGCATGAGCGAGCAACAGCTCCTGCTGTCGTCCCTCTGGCTGATCGCCCTCTCGTCCCTGGGCGTCGCCATCTGGGGGACATTGGTGGCGCAGGTGTTCCTGGCCTTCCTCGTCGGCATGGCCGGTGCGATCGCACAGCCGTCGTTCGACGCCATGACGCAGCGCTACATCCCCCAAGCGGCCCAGGGCCGGGCCTTCGCCCGTTTCGCCACCCGCCAGCAGCTGGTGTGGGTACTGGGCTCGATGATCCCCGTCATCGTGTCGTTCACCCTGCCGCAAGGGGACGCCGTCATGGCGGTACTGGCCGGCATCGGAGGACTGACGTATGTGACCGGCCTGCGCGCGGTGCGGTCGCAGCGGGTCAGAAGAGGCGTGACGGGGCCGCGGCCGCCGGCGGGGGGAAACGAGCGGCCGGCCGGCGGTTAGCGGGTCAGCCGCTCAGCGCAAGCGCTCTTCGAGCGTGTCGACCTCTTTGGCCAACTTGGCCGGAAGGCGATCGCCGAACTGGGCGTAGTGCTCGCGGATGGACGGGATCTCGGCTTTCCATTCGGCCGTGTCGACCCGTAGGAGCTCTGCCATGTCGGCGTCGGTGACGTCGAGGCCCTCGATGTCGATGGTCCCGGTGCCCGGCACCGAGCCGATCGGCGTGTCGATGGCATCGGCCTTGCCCACCACACGGTTGAACACCCACTCGAGCACGCGTGAGTTGTCGCCGTACCCCGGCCAGAGCCACTTGCCGTCGGCGTTCTTGCGGAACCAGTTGACGTAGAAGATTTTGGGGAGCAGCTCCTGATCGGGAGCGGTCGCGCCGATGTCGAGCCAGTGCGAGAAGTAGTCGGCCATGTTGTACCCGCAGAACGGCAGCATGGCGAAGGGGTCGCGGCGGAGGTTGCCGACCGCTCCAGCGGCGGCCGCGGTGGTCTCTGAGGCCATGATCGAGCCCAGGAAGACGCCGTGGTCCCAATCGCGGGACTGGAACACCAGCGGCACCACCGATGCCCGCCGGCCGCCGAGGAGGATGGCGGAGATGGGCACGCCCTGGGGGTCTTCCCATTCGGGGGCGATCGCCGGGTCCTGGCTGGCCGGGGTGGTGAAGCGGGCATTGGGGTGGGCGGCCGGCGTGCCCGACGCCGGCGTCCAGTCCTGGCCCTTCCAGTCGATGAGGTGCGCCGGGGGCTCGTCCGTCATGCCTTCCCACCACACGTCGCCGTCGTCGGTCAGCGCGGTGTTGGTGAAGATGCAGTTGCCGTCGAGCGTGAGCATGGCATTGGGGTTCGTGTGGGTGTTGGTGCCCGGAGCGACGCCGAAGAAACCTGCCTCGGGGTTGATGGCGTAGAGGCGGCCGTCCTTGCCGAATTTCATCCAGCAGATGTCGTCGCCGACCGTCTCCACCTTCCACCCCTCGAGCGAGGGGATGAGCATGGCGAGGTTGGTCTTGCCGCAGGCCGAAGGGAACGCACCTGTCACGTAGCGGGTCTCGCCCTCGGGAGACGTCAGCTTCAAGATCAGCATGTGCTCAGCCATCCACCCCCCGTCGCGGGCCATGACCGAGGCGATGCGCAGGGCGAAGCACTTCTTGCCCAGCAGCGCGTTCCCGCCGTACCCCGACCCGTAGGAGATGATCTCGCGGGTCTCGGGGAAGTGGACGATGTACTTGTTCTCGGCGTCGCAGGGCCAGGGGACATCGGCTTGGCCGGGCTCGAGCGGGGCGCCGACGGAGTGCAGGCAGGGCACGAAGTCGCCGTCGTCGCCCACCACCTCGAGGGCCCCGGTGCCCATGCGGGCCATGATCCGCATGGAGACCACGACGTAGGGCGAATCGGTCAGCTCCACGCCGATGTGGGCGATCTCCGACCCGAGTGGGCCCATGGAGAACGGAACGACGTACATGGTCCGGCCCTTCATGCAGCCGGCCATGAGGCCGTTGAGCAAGCTGCGCATCTCCGCGGGGTCGCGCCAGTTGTTGGTCGGACCGGCGTCGATCTCCTTCTCCGAGCAGATGAAGGTGCGATCCTCCACGCGGGCCACGTCGCCCGGGTCCGAGTGGGCCCAGTAGCTGTTGGGACGCTTGGCGTCCGAGAGCTTGGTGAAGGTCCCTGCCTCGACCAGCAGCTGGCAGAGGCGGTCGTACTCGTCGGCCGACCCGTCGCACCACTCGATGCGGTCAGGAGTGGTGATTGCCGCGACCTCATCCACCCAGGCGAGAAGTTTGGCATTCGTGGAGCGGGGCATGGGGTGTGGCGCTTCTCCTCGGTTCGGCCGGTACGACGGCGTCCAATGCTAGGCATGTGCCGTGAGTTCCCCCAAACCTGGGCACAGCCCTCGTCTGGTTGAAGACGAGATGTTGGAGCGTATCCGCCGCACGCTCGGAGGTGGAATCGAGCAAGCCGGCCTCCGGGACGATGCGGCCGTGATCAGCGTGCCCGGCGGAGGCTCGCTCGTTGTCTCCACCGACAGTGTAGTGGCGGGGGTCCATGTCGATCTCGCCATCTGTAGCCCTGCCGACGTGGGGTGGAAGGCACTCATGGGGGCCGTCAGCGACCTGGCGGCCATGGGTGCCCGCCCGGTCGGCGCGCTGGTCGCACTGTGCGTGCCCGCGACGTCCGGCGAGGGCGATCTCACGCTCGGCGTCATGGAGGGCGTGGCCGAGGCATCGCGTGAAAGTGGCTGCGTGGTGGTGGGCGGCGACCTCTCGGCCGGCGACGTGCTGACGGTCGTGGTGACCGTCATGGGGACGCTGGACGGCGGTACTCCGGTCCAGCGGGCCGGCGGGCAGCCGGGTGACGCCATTCTGGTCTCCGGGCCCTGCGGGGGCTCTGCCGCAGGCCTGCGGGTCCTGCGGGCCAAGGTCGTGCGGGCCCGGCAGCACGGGTCCCGGCAGAACCCAGCCCGGCGCTCTGGAGCGGTCTGAGCTGGGATCCGTGGAGTCGGCGCTCGCCGCGGCCTATCGGCGGCCCGTGGCCCGGCTGGCCGACGGGGAGGCGGCCCGATTGGCGGGGGCGCACGCGATGATCGACGTTTCCGACGGATTGGCGCTCGACCTGCACCGGCTGGCCGACGCTTCGGGTGTCGGGTTCGCACTCGATGCCGTCCCGATCGCCGAGGGCGCCACGCTCGCGGATGCGCTGGGCGGGGGAGAGGACTACGAGCTCATTGTGGCGGTCGATCCAAGTGACGTGGAGACCTACGGCGCACGCTGTGCCGCGGCGGGGCTGCGAAAGCCCTTGCCGATAGGGGTGTTACTGGCGGATCGCGGCCGACCGGCGATTCGGCGACGAGAAACTGGAGCGGCTGGGTTGGCAGCACGACGTGGGTTGACGCAGCCGGTGGGTTGACGCAGCCGGTGGGTTGACGCGGCCGGTGGGTTGACGCAGCCGGTGGGTTGACGCAGCCGGTGGGTTGAAGCGGGTCGTTCAGCTGGCCGATGCGGCGGGGGTACGGCGAACCGGCTTGGTCACCTTGCCGGCCCGGATGCACGAGGTGCAGACGTGCAGTCGCTTCGGTGCGCCGTTCACCAGGGCACGCACGCGCTGGATGTTGGGGTCCCAGCGGCGCTTCGTGCGCCGGTGGGAGTGGCTCACGGACATGCCGAACGACGGCTTCTTGCC
Organism: uncultured Acidimicrobiaceae bacterium; assembly: GCA_963706555.1. Taxonomy (GTDB): domain Bacteria; phylum Actinomycetota; class Acidimicrobiia; order Acidimicrobiales; family RAAP-2; genus Bog-473. The sequence goes on along the minus strand of OY970164.1, from coordinate 5,275,856 downwards.
ACAGATATCGCACACTGCTGCCATTGGGTAGACCTTCCTGTGGGCGGCCGCGGTGTTCTCACCGAGCAGGCCGTCACGAACGGCGCAAAGGTTAGCATCCCTTGCCATGACCTCCTTGGCGACCTTGGGCGCAGACGAGCTGCGTGCCGTGATGGGGCGCTACAGGGACGCGCTGCGCTCGCACCAGGTGGACATCAACCGCCTGAATGTCTATCCGGTACCTGACGGCGACACCGGCACGAATATGGCACTGACCCTCGAGGCGGTGGTGGCCGAGCTCGACGGCGTGCCGGCCGGGTCGGCGCTGGAGGAAGTGTGCCGGGCCATCGGCCACGGCTCGCTCATGGGTGCACGAGGGAACTCCGGCGTCATCCTCTCCCAGCTCCTCAGGGGCATCTGCGAGCGGATGAGCGGCGCCGGGGCGGGGGGCGTCGACGGAGCACTCCTGGCCGACGCATTGGCCCATGCCTCGGAGCTGGCCCGTCGTGCGGTCGTGCGGCCGGTCGAGGGGACGATCTTGACCGTCGCGTCGGCCGCGGCCGAGGGTGCGGCCGCCGGCGCCGGCCGGGGTACGGCAACGCTGGTGGGCGTCGTCGAGGAGGCGCACAGCACGGCGGCCGATGCGCTGGCGCGGACACCGGAAATGCTGCCGGTGCTGGCCCAGGCCGGAGTCGTCGATGCGGGCGGCACCGGGTACCTGCTCTTGCTGGACGCCTGCTGGTCGATCATCGATGCGGCGCACCTCCTGCCCGAGCCCTCGGATCTGTCCGACGTGGACCTCATCCGCCCCGTCGGCGCCGCCGGCGGCGAGCGACGCGGCGGCGAGCGACGCGGCGGTGGGTCGGGAGCCGAGGGAGGCGACGAGCGGGCACACGATGTGGGTGACCTCCGCTACGAGGTCATGTACCTCCTCTACGCCCCCGACGACTCCATGGCGGACTTCAAGGAGGTGTGGGCCGGCATCGGGGACTCGATCGTCGTGGTCGGGGGGGACGGGCTGTGGAACTGCCACATCCACACCGACGACATCGGCGCCGCCGTCGAGGCAGGCGTCGATGCCGGGCGCCCCCAGCGGATCAGGGTGACCGACCTGGCCGAGCAGGTGGAGGAGGAGCGCTGGGTCCGAGAGGCGTCGAGCGCGCCCGAGAGCGGCCCTGTCGGGCAGCCGGTCGGCCCGGCGCCGGTGACGAGCGTCGTGGCGGTTGTCACCGGGGACGGGATCGGCCGCATCTTCCGCTCGCTCGGCGTCCACCACCAGGTGGTCGGCGGGCAATCGATGAACCCCTCGACCCAGGACCTCCTCGAGGCGGTCGAACTGGTCAGCTCGGAGGAGGTGGTGATCCTCCCGAACAACAAGAACATCCGACCCGTTGCCGAGCAGGTCGACGCGCTGAGCGACAAGACGGTGCGGGTGGTGGCGACCGGCAGCATCCTGGAGGGGTTCGCCGCACTCTTGGCCTATGACCCCGCCGCCGGTGCGGGCGTCAACGCGGCCAGCATGGGCGAGTCGGCCGCCCGGGTGGTGCCGGCGGAGATCACACGGGCGGTGCGCGATGCCTCCACCGATGCGGGCGAGGTGCACGAGGGCGATTGGATCGGCCTGTCACGCGACGGCGTCATCTCGATCGCCGATTCGGCTGTGATGGCCATGCGCCTGCTCCTCAGCCGCTTGCTCGAGGACCGGCACGAGCTGATCACCCTCATCGAGGGGGAGGGCTCGAGGGTGGCCGATACCCGCAAGATCAGCGAGTGGCTGAACGAAGAGCACCCCGAGGTCGCGCTCGAAGTGCATCACGGCGGCCAGCCCCTCTACCCCTACCTGCTGGGCCTCGAGTAAGCGGGCGGGGCGAGTGGCAACCCCCCGCACACTCCGCGATCTGAGCCTGCGGCCGGTCTCGGTGCTCAAGACCGTCTCGGACCGCAAGGCGGCGCAACTCGAGCTCTGGGGCGTCGAGTCGGTGCTCGACCTGTTGATGACGTTCCCGCGCAAGGACCGCTACATCGACCGCACGGCCAAGGCCAGCGTGTCGGGGCTCGACGTCGGGACGGCCGCCGCAGTGCTGGCCGAGGTCGTTCGGGTGCGCGGTGGCGGCGGCGGGTACAACCGGAACCGCAAGGTTCCCGTCACCATCGTCGTACGCGACGAGACCGGGACGATGGAGGTCGCCTTCTTCAACCAGCCCTGGCGGGCCAAGCAGTTGCGCGAGGGGACAGAGGCCATCTTCTGGGGCAAGGTCGGGGACTACCGGGGCACGCGCCAGATGGTCAACCCCGTGGTCGACGTCGTGGCGGGGGTCGACGACGACGTGGTGGGACGCCAGCGGCGCACCTTGCGGATCCTGCCGGTCTACCCCGCTTCGGCCAAGGCCGGGCTCACCAGCTGGGAGATCGGGACCTTCGTCGAGGAGGCGCTCGAGCGGGCCGGTGAGTTCTCGGACCCGCTGGCCGGCGAGTGGCTCACCTCGCTGGGCTTGTGGGACCGCACCGCGGCCATGCGGGCCATCCACAAGCCCGAGACGATTGAGGTGATCGCGCCGGCGCGGCGACGGTTGACCTTCGACGAGCTGTTCCGTTTGCAGTTGGCCCTCGTCCTGCGCCGCCGGGCCTTCGAGCACAACGCACGGGCGCTGCGCCACGATGTGTCCCCCAGGGAGATCACCGGTGGCGTCGGCGGCACCCTCGTTGCCCAATTCCTCGGGGCGTTGCCGTACGAGCTGACCACGGCCCAGCGGCGGGCGCTGGCGGTGATCGTGGCCGATCTGGCCGGTCCGTTCCCGATGCACCGCCTGCTGCAGGGCGACGTCGGATCGGGGAAGACGGTGGTGGCGTTGGCGGCGTTGCTCGGCGCGGTCCAGAGCGGGCATCAGGGGGCGCTGATGGTGCCGACCGAGGTGCTGGCCGAGCAGCATGCGGTGGCCGTCCGCCAGATGCTCGGCGCCCTCGACGTCCGTGTCGAGCTGTTGACGAGCCGGGTCAAGGGTAAGGCGCGGGCCCAGATGTTGGCCGACCTGGCCAGCGGCGACATAGCGATCGTCGTCGGCACGCATGCCCTCCTCATCGACGAGGTCGCGTTCAAGGCGCTCGGCATGGTTGTCATCGACGAGCAGCACCGGTTCGGCGTCGAGCAGCGGGCCACCCTGCGGGCCAAGGGAGACGTGGGCGATCCCGATCTCCTGGTCATGACGGCCACGCCCATTCCCCGCACTGCCGCCATGGTCATTTTCGGCGACCTCGACCTCACGGTGCTCGACGAGCTGCCGCCCGGGCGGGTGAAGGTGACGACCAAGTGGTTGCCGCTGCCCGCCGACGAGCACGTCGCCTGGGACCGGGTGCGCCAAGAGGTGGCCGCGGGCCACCGGGCCTTCGTCGTCTGCCCCTTGGTCGGCGACTCCCTCCGGGTCGAGGCGCGCTCGGCCACCGAGGAGTACGAGCGTCTGCAGGGGGCCGAGCTGTCGGGCCTCAAGGTCGGGCTCCTCCACGGGCAGATGGCACCCGCGGCGCGGCGAAGAAGCGATGGCACAGTTCCGGCGGGGGGAGATCGAGGTGCTGGTGGCGACCACGGTGATCGAGGTCGGCGTCGATGTGCCCGAGGCCACCGTCATGGTGGTCGAGAGCGCCGATCGGTTCGGCATCGCCCAGCTGCACCAGTTGCGCGGACGCGTGGGCCGGGGCAGGTTGGCCAGCTGGTGCTTCCTGCTCGGCGCGGGCGGTGAGGACGGGGTGGCCGGCGAGCGGCTGGCCGCAGTCGAGAAGACGACCGACGGCTTCGAGCTGGCCGAGGAGGACCTGCGCCTGCGCGGCGAGGGCACGCTCCTCGGGGCCCGGCAACAGGGTCACACCGATCTGCGGTTGGCGTCGTTGTCGGATCCTGACGACAGGATCCTCCTCACCGAGGCCCGGCGGGTGGCCGAGGCCATCGTCAAAGATGATCCTCTCTTGGAGGCGCATCCGGCGTTGGCCGACGAGATCAAGCTGTTCTTGAGCGAGGACGAGGGCGAGTACCTGTTCAAGAGCTGACCGGCCGGGAGTCGCGGCGGGCGGGAGTCGGGCGGCCGGGAGTCGCGCCGGCCGGGAGTCGCGCCGACCGGGAGCCGGGCGGCCGAGAGTCGGGCGGGTAAGTGATCTACCCTGACTCCGGTGCGCGTCATCGGAGGTCGGAGCCGGGGCAGGCGGCTGGCGGCCAAGCTGCCGCCCGCCGTGCGCCCCACGTCGGACCGGGTGCGCGAGTCCATCTTCGACATCCTCGGTTCCCGGGGCGGGGTCGAGGGCCTGCGTGTGGTCGACCTGTTCTGCGGGAGCGGGGCCCTCGGGCTCGAGGCGCTGTCGCGTGGCGCCGCCGCCGCCACCTTCGTCGACCAGGACGCCGCCGCCCTCGAGGCGGTGCGGACCAACCTGGCCTCAGTCGGCCTGGGCGACGAGCCGATCACCATCGTGCGGGCCGCCCTGCCCGGCTGGCTCGCCGGGGCCCCGGCATTCGACCTCGCCCTGTGCGACCCGCCCTACACCTTCGAAGCCTGGCCCGAGCTGTTGTCGGCCCTGCGGGCGGACACCGCCGTTCTCGAGTCGGCGACTCCCGTGACGCTCCCCGAGGGGTGGGTGGTCGCAAGAGAACGCCGGTACGGCGGTACGCTCGTGACCGTGGCTCATCACAGCGGAACCAGCTCGTGAAGGCCGGCTCGTGAAGGTCGGCCTGTTCCCGGGCTCCTTCGATCCCTTTCACAACGGACATCTCGAAATCGTCGAGCGCGCCAGCCGCCTCTTCGATGAGGTGGTCGTGGCCGCTCTGCGCAACCCGCAGAAGAGCTCGGCACTGTTCGATCTCGAAGAGCGCAAGAGCATGCTCGAGGAGGTCACGGCGCACATCCCGGGCGTACGGATCGTCTCGGTGTCCACGCTGTTGGTCAACGTGGCGCGCGACGTCGGGGCCACTGCCATCGTGCGCGGCCTGCGCGCCGTCTCGGACTTCGAGGCCGAAATGCAGATGGCCCAGATGAACCACCACCTCTCCGGTGTCGAGACGATCTTCATCCCCACCAGTTCCAAGTACTCGTTCATTGCTTCCAAGCTGGTGCGCGAGGTGGCACATTTCGGCGGCGACGTCTCTGCGTTCGTGCCGAAGGTCGTGGCCGAGCACCTCGTCAAGAAGTTCGACGGGAAGGACGGGAAGGACGGGAAGGAGGAGAAATGACTGACCAGTATCTCGACATCGAGGAATCCGAGCAGGATGTCAGTGCCGAAGCGGTGATTTCCCAGGTGCTCGACATCGTCAACAACGCCAAGTCGATGCCGCTCTCCTCGTCGGTCATGGTCTCGCGCGAGGAGGTGGTCGGCCTTCTCCGGGCCGCCCTGGATCGCCTGCCGGACGAGTTGCGCCAGGCCCGCTGGCTCCTTCGAGAGCGCGAGGAATTCCTGGCCGAGCGCACCCGTGAGGCCGAGACGCTGATGGAAGAGGTCCGGGCGCAGGCCGAGCGTATGGTGCAGCGCACCGAGATCGTGCGCCAGGCCAACTCGGTGGCGCAGCGCATCCTCGACGACGCCAACGATGAGGCCCGCACCATGCGGCACGAGGCCGAGGACTTCTGTGACCAGAAGTTGGCGGGTATGGAGATTGTGCTCGATCGGCTCACGAGGACGGTGCAGTCCGGTCGGGCCAAGCTGGCTTCCCCGCCTCCCCCGGCGCCTCCTCCGGGCCTTGTCGGGCACGAGAGTGCAGGTGCGGCGGCTGGTCGTACCGGCAACGGCACACGCAACGGCACTGAGGAGGACGGCTTCTTCGATCAGGACGTGTCCTGATGGCGACCGACCCCTTCGTGGTGCACGTGGCGCGGTTGCGCCGCAATCAGGGCGCCGTGTCGCACGAGGTGCGGCGCGGGCCGGTGGAGATGGCCGGACCCCTCGACGAGATGGGCATCGACCCGGGACGGAGCGTCGTCCCGCTCGAGGCCGAAGCCGAGGCCGACATCACGCTCCGCTCATTCAGCGGCGGGATCGATGCCGTGGGCACCCTACGCGCCCCGTGGGTCGGGATCTGCCGGCGCTGCGCGGTGCCGGTGAGCGGCGAGCTCAAGATCGCGGTGAGTGAGCGCTTCGGCGACGGGCCGATCTCCGAGGACGACCTCTACCCGATTGTGGACGACACCATCGACCTGGGGCCGTTGGTGCGCGACGCCATCGTGCTCGAGCTCCCGATGGCGCCGTTGTGCCGGGAGGACTGCCGGGGCCTCTGTCCGCAGTGTGGCGCCGACCGCAACGAGGGCGACTGCGGCTGCGTTGCCCCGGTCGACCCACGGTGGGCTAACCTCGATGTGCTCCGGTAGCTGACCCTCTGCGGTCCGCCCGCCCCGATCCGATCGTTGGAGACCCACGATGGCTGTCCCGAAGAAGAAGACGTCCAAGGCCAAGGGGCGTAGCCGCCAGGCCGCCAACTGGGTGCTGCGCCGCCCGCCACGCAGCGTGTGCCCCCATTGCCAGTCGGCCAAGACGCCGCACGTGGTGTGCCCGAGCTGCGGGTGGTACAAGGGGCGCCAAGCCGTAGAGGTCGACTGACTTGAGCCGACGGGGCGAGCGTCCGACTCCCGAGGCGCTGGCCACACTGCCCGTGGCGGTCGATGCCATGGGCGGCGACAAGTCCCCCGGGGAGATCGTCGAAGGGGCACGGCGGGCCGCCGAAGAATTCGGCATCCCGGTCGTCCTGGTGGGGCCACCCGAACAGGTCGGTGAGACCTTCGGGCTGCCCCTGGTCGCCTGTAGCGAGGTCATCGCCATGGACGAGGACCCGGCAGGCGGCGTCCGTCGCAAGAAGGATTCCTCCCTGGTCCGAGCGGCCGAGTTGGTGCGCGACGGCAAGGCCTCCGCCATGGTCAGCGCCGGCAACACCGGGGCCACCATGGCCGCCGCCCTGTTGCGGATGGGCCGGTTGCCCGGGGTGGTCCGGCCGTGTATCGCCACCCCGCTGCCGCGGCTCGGGCGCACACCGGCCGTCCTGGTCGACGCGGGTGCGAACGCCGAGTGCACGGGCGCCATGCTGGTCCAATTCGCTCAAATGGGCGCGGCCTACGTGGCCGCCCGCTTCGGCACGGCCTCGCCGAGCGTCGGGCTGCTCTCGATCGGCGAGGAGCCGACCAAGGGCACGCCGCTGGTCAAAGAAACGCATGCGCTGCTCGTCGCCGAGGGCGCTCGGGCCGGCGATGCCGCGCAAGCCACCGATGCTGCCGAGGGCGCCCGGGCCGCCGGGGCCGCCGGGGCAGCCAGCGCCGCCAGTGCCGCCGGGGCAGCCTGGGTCGCCAGCGCCGCCAGTGCCCCGCACGGGTTCGAGTTCCTGGGCAACCTCGAGGGGCGGGACCTGCTGCCCTCACCGGCCGACGTGGTCGTCACGGACGGGTTCACGGGCAACGTCGCCCTCAAGTCCCTCGAGGGGACACTGCGCTTCATCTTCGACATCGTGACCGGGGTTTTCATGCTCGATGACGCCACCAAGGCCGCCGCCGACGTGCTGCTGCCGCACCTGCTCCCTCTTGTGGCCGAGTTCGAGCCGGAGAACACCGGCGGGGCCATGCTCCTGGGCATCGACGGCGTCTGCGTGATCAGCCACGGCTCCTCCAACGCCACGGCGATGGTCAACGCTGTCAAGGTGGCGTACGAGTGCGCCACGCGGGGTTTGGCGGACCAGGTGGCCGCAGCGGTCCGTCCGCCGCAGGAGGCCTAAAAGGCCAGCTCAGGGCGGCTATCCGAGTGGTCTCGGCCGAAAAACCGGTAGCATGGCAGATGCCATAGCGACTGACCTCGACGCATGTCGGCGGATTTCGACCCATCTCGACCCAGGAGTGCCTGTGCCTGCCGAAACCCACACGAACCAGGGCCCGCTCGATCGCAACGGGGTCTTCGCGCTCATCCGGGACCAACTGGCCGACATTCTGGAGGCCGATCCGGCGACGATCACCGAAGGAGCGTCCTTCGTGGAGGATCTCGACGCCGACTCGCTGGCGCTCATCGAACTCGTCGAGGGGCTGGAAGAAGAACTGGGGGAGCGGACCGTCGGGTTCCGCATTGACGATGAAGACCTTGAAGACCTGCGCACCGTCCGAGATGCCGTTGACTACGTCTACGCCAAGCTCGAGGCGGGGTGACGCTGGCGCCGAAGGGGCGGCCAGGCTCGCCGCGCGGTTGGGCCACGACTTCGGCGACATCAGCCTTCTGCAGCATGCACTGGCCCATCGGAGCTGGTGCGGTGAGCAGGAGCGTGGTGCGCCCTCCAACGAGCGCCTCGAATTCCTGGGCGATGCCGTGCTCGGGCTCATCGTGGCCCGCTACAGCTACGAGCGCTATCCCCACTTCCCCGAGGGGATGCTGGCCAAGGTGCGCTCGGCCGTGGTGAACGCCCGCGTGCTGGCCCAGGTGGCCGAGCGGCTCGGCGTCGGCGAGGTCCTCTTGCTGGGCCGGGGTGAGGAGACGTCAGGCGGGCGGGAGAAGGCCTCGATCCTCTCGGACGCCTTCGAGGCGATTCTGGGTGCCGTCTACCTCGATGCGGGCTACGACGCCGCCGAGCTCCTCGTCCTGCGCGAGTTGCGCGACGCCATCACCCGGGCCGCCAGCGAGCCCGACGATTTCGATCACAAGAGCCGCTTGCAGGAAAAGGCGGTCCACGACGGAGAGGGCACGCCCCGCTACGTGGTGGTGGGCTCCGGCCCTGACCACGAGCGGGCCTATGCGGCCGAGGTGTTCGTCGCCGGCACCCGGTTGGGCGTCGGCGTGGGGCGGTCCAAGAAGGATGCCGAACAGGAAGCGGCGCGCAATGCCTGGGAGGGTCTGCAGAATGCCTGAGTTGCCCGAAGTCGAAACGCTGCGCCAGGACCTGAACCGTGAGGTGCCGGGCAAGAAGATCAAGACCGTCTCGGTGGCCAACGGCCGCTCCGTGCGCCGGCACCCGTCGGCCAAGCACTTCCGCACGCCGCTCGAGGGCCGGACCATCAAGTCGGTGGGCCGGCTCGGAAAGTACCTGCTTATGACGCTGGACAGTGGCGACACGCTGGTCGTGCATCTCGGGATGAGCGGTCAGCTGCTGCGGGTGAAGTCGGTCAAGGAGCCCAAGCCCAAGCACACCCACGTGGTGATCACCTTCACCCAGGGCGGCGAGCTGCGGTACGTCGACCCGCGGACGTTCGGGGAACTGTTCGTCTCCACGCCCCCGTCCAAGCCCGACGGCACCCTCATGAGCCCGGTCTCGGGCACTGCCGGCGGCGACGGTGCGGCCATCCGCAAGGCCATCCCCGAGCTGGCCCACCTGGGGTTCGACCCGGTCGAGGACCTCATGAGCTGGGACCGCTTCGGCCTCCTGCTGCACCAGCACAAGGCCGGGGTCAAGTCCATGCTCATGGACCAGAGCTTCACCGCCGGCATCGGCAACCTCTACTCCGACGAGATGCTCTACCAGGCCGGGCTGCGTTACGACCGACCCTCGAACACGCTGACGGCGACCGAGGTGCGGAGGCTGTATCGAGCGATCGTCGAGACGTTGGCCGATGCGATCAAGCACCGGGGGTCGTCCCTGGCGGACGAGCAGTACCGGGATCTCTTCGGGGAGGTCGGCGACTTCCAGGGCTCGCACCAGGTTTATGACCGCGAAGGCCAACCGTGCCGCCGCTGCCGCAACACGATCGTGCGGGTCAAGACCGGCGGCCGGTCGACATTCTTCTGCGAGCACTGCCAGGTTTGACCCGCTCGGGGCTGTAGGCCCGCTCCAGGCTGTAGACCAGTGTTGTTGTGGGGCTGCAGGCCTGTGGGGCCGTAGGCCTGTAGGGTCGCCGCGATGTTTCTGAAGTCGCTCAGCATGAAGGGGTTCAAGTCCTTCGCCGACCCCACGGTGCTGGAGTTCGAGCCGGGAATCACCGTCGTCGTCGGTCCCAACGGCAGCGGCAAGTCGAACGTGGTCGATGCTGTCACCTGGGTCCTCGGGGCCCAGGGCCCCCGCTCGCTGCGCTCGGCCAAAATGGAGGACGTCATTTTCGCCGGGACGTCGTCACGTCCGGCTCTGGGCCGGGCCGAGGTCTCGCTGACCATCGACAACGCCTCGGGGAAGCTGCCGATCGACCTGGCCGAGGTCACCATCACCCGCACCCTGTTCCGCTCGGGCGACAGCGAGTACGCCATCAACGGTGCCCCCTGTCGCCTGCTCGATGTGCAAGAGCTGCTCTCGGACTCCGGCGTCGGGCGCCAGCAGCACATGATCATCGGCCAGGGCCAGCTCGACACGGTGTTGAACGCACGGCCCGAGGATCGCCGGGCGATCATTGAGGAGGCGGCCGGGGTGCTCAAGCACCGGCGTCGCCGCGAGCGGGCCGAGCGCCGCCTGGCCGGGACGGCTGAGAACCTCGAACGCCTCGGTGACCTGGTGCGCGAGGTGCGCCGGCAGATCCGCCCGCTCGAGCGCCAGGCCGCGGCCGCCCGCTCGCACGACAGCGTCGCTACCGAGCTGCTGACCATCCGCCGCTACCTGGCCGGGGCCGAGCTGGCCGAGCTGTCGTCCCGGCGGCGCACGGCGGCCCACAACCTGACGATCTGCCACGAAGAGGAGCGGGAGCTGCACGAGGCCCTCGAGACCCTCGATGCAGAAGCCTCCTCCACGTCGGCCGAGCTGTCCTCGCACCGCGAGGAGGACTTGGCCCGCGCGCTGGGCCGCGTCCAGGGACTGGTCGAGCGCGCGCGTGGGACCTCGGGTGTCCTCCGTGAGCGGGGCCGCGCCGTCGTGGCCGCCCTGGACGCGGCGGCCGACGTCGACGTGGTCTCCACCCTCGAAGCCGAAGCGGCCCGCCTGGCTAGCGAGATCGCCCTGGTGGCGCAGGAGTCTGAGGCCGATCCCGGAGCGGCCGAGCTCCAGGCCGAGGCGCTGGTGGTGGAAGAGGAAGAGGCGGCGCTCCGCCGGCGCTGGGCTTCGGTGCTGGGTGACGGCACTGGCGAAAGCGAAGGCGGCGAGGCCGGCGAGGGCGGCGATGGCGGCGGTGGCCCGACGATTCGGACGCCGGATGACGCCCTGGCTCAGGTGCAGGCCCGGAGCGAGCCCCTTGGCCGGGCGGAAGCTCGGGAGCGCCAAGATACGACCACTCTCGAACGCCAGGTGGCCTCGCTCGAGCAACGACACGCCGCGGCAGCGGTCAAGGCCGACCTGTTGGCGGCCGAGTCAGCGTCGCTGGAGGACACGACGTCCCGTCTGGAGGCGGACGCCGCCGCGAGCCGGACCGGCCTGGAGGCCGCGACCCAGACGGCGGAGACCGCCCAGCGGGTGGCCGACGAGCGTGAGCAGGCCCGTCACCGAAGCGCGGCCCGGGCCGAGGCACTCGAGCGGGCACTGCGGGACCTCCAGGGGGCCGGGGGGCGTGAGCTCTTGCGTGGCGTTGACGGCGTGGTGGGCTCGCTGCTCGACCTGGTGGAGATCGACGACGGCTGGGAAGCGGCCTTCGAAGCAGCAGCCGGTGCGGGCGTGGCCGCGGTCGTCGTGGACGGACGCCAATCGGCCCACCAGGCTCTGGCGACGCTGCGCGAGCGTGGCGTCACAGGCGCCGTGCTGGCCCCCCGGGCCGGGGCCAACGTGGCTTCGGGAATGGGCGGAGTGGGCGGCACAGTCGGCACCGCTGGAATCGCCGGCACGGCTGGAATCGCCGGAACGGTGCCCTCGCCCTCGACGTCGGCCTCGCTCAACCTCCCCCCGGGTTCACGGGCCGAGACCGTGCGGAGCCATGTGCGTGCCCGTCACGGGGAGGCGATCGCCGAGTCCGTGCTCGATGCGTTAATCGGCCATGCCGTCCGCGTCGACGGGTGGGAGGAAGCGATCGATCTCTCCCTCGAGCGCGACGACCTGATCGTGGTGACCCCCGAGGGCGATCGCTTCGCGGCCACCGGATGGCGTGTGCGGTCGTCGACCAGCGTGGTCACAGCTGCGGCGGTCGAAGAGGCCCAGCGACGCGCCACCGATGCCGCGGCGGCGGCCGACGCGGCCCGGGCCGACCTGACCCGGGCCCGGACCGCGCTGGCCGAGGCGCGTGACGCGCTGGCTCAGGCCGAACGGGCACTGGATCGTCACACCTCGGCCCGGGGCACGGCCACTGCCGACGCCCAGCGGACGGTGGAAGAAGTGCGGCGCCTGGGCGAGGAGCTCGCCGCGGCGCGCCAGGGCTTGGCCGAGGCGGGGCAGCGCCTGGCGGCGGTGCAGGCCGAGCGCGAGCGGCTCGTCCGTTCCATCCCAGAGATCGAGGATGCTGCGGCGGCGTGGCGGGTCGTGGCCGAGCACCGCCAGGCCGTGGTGCAGCGCCATCAGGAGCTCGAGATCCGGGTGGCCGGACTGGCTGAGCGTCGCCGGGTTCTCGCCGAACGACAGGCCGAGGTCGAGCGACGTCTGCTCGGACACGCCGAGGAGCGGGCCACGGCGGCGTCGCGCCGGCAACGTCTCGAGGCTGAGGGGACAGCGCTGACGCGCCTCGAAGCAGTGGTCGAGGCGGAGCACGTGCGGCTGAACGGGATTTTCGACACCTTGCGGGGCGACTACCAGGACCAGGTCGATGCCGTCCGGGCCGGAGGGGCGCGTCTCGAGCAGCTGCGCCAGGATCGCCAGACGACGGAGCAACGCCTCGATGCGGTCCGCTCCCGTACCCGCTCCCTCGATCTCGAGACCAACGAGGTCGCGCTCCGTTCCGAGACCCTGCACGAGCACATCGTGCGCGAGCTGGGCACGGTGCCCGATGACCTCGCCGGCCTGCCGATCCCCGAGGTGCCCGACAACACGACACTGCCGGTCCATGCGGCCGAGCTGGAGCGCAAGCTCGTGGCCCTGGGGCCGGTGAACCCGCTGGCGCTCGAGGAGCTGTCGACCCTGGAAGAGCGGCACAAGGAGCTCGAGGCCCAGGTGGACGACGTGCGGGGCGCCCGCCGCGAGTTGCACGAAGTGGTGCGCACCCTGGACCACGAGATCATGACCTCATTCGCCGCGGCGGCGGCCGATGTGAACGAGCACTTCTCGACCCTGGTGGCGCTGCTGTTCCCCGGTGGCACAGGCCGGATGGTACTGACGGAGCCCGAAGACCTGCTCAACACCGGCGTCGAGATCGAAGTGCGCCCGGCCGGCCGCAACGTGCGCCGGGTCTCGCTGCTCTCGGGCGGCGAACGCTCGATGGCCGCGCTGGCGTTCCTGTTTGCGGTGTTCCGCAGCCGGCCGTCGCCCTTCTACCTGATGGACGAGGTGGAGGCGGCGCTCGACGACGTGAACCTGCACCGCTTCCTGGGCCTGGTGCGTGAGTTCCGGCACGAGGCCCAGCTGCTCATCGTGAGCCACCAGAAACGCACGATGGAGACGGGCGATGCGCTCTACGGGGTCACGATGGCGCCGGGAGGCTCTTCGCAGGTCGTCAGCCAGAAGGTCGAGCGCTCGATGGAGCACCAACCCGAGAACGAGCACGCATGACCGCACTGTTCATCGCTCTCGGCGTGGTGATCGTGGTCCTGTTGGTCGCCCTGCTCCTCATCGCCCGCTCCCGGCGTGCCTCCGGCTCTTCGTCCGTCGGCCGAGGCCGGAGCGCCTCGGCGCTCGAGAGGCCACCTCCGAAGTCGGGCCTGGCGGCCGGCTCGGCTGCGTCGACGGCCAAGAAGTCGCCTGCCAAGAAGTCCCCGGCGAAGCCGGCGGGCACCGCACCTACCCGGCCTCCCACCAAGCCGCCGACGAAAGCCCCGGTCCCCGAGCCCGCCGTCGAGCCCGAGCCCGAGCCCACGCCGGAACCGCCGTCGATCTCGGAGTCGCTCCTCGAGCCCGAGCCTCAGCCCCCGAGCTACCGCAGCCGGCTGGGCACGGTGCGCGGCATCTTCAGCGGTGCGGTCTCCTCGCTGCGCAGCGGCAAGATCGACGCGGCGACCTGGGATTCCCTCGAAGAGGCGCTCATCCGGGCCGACGTCGGGGTGCAGACGACGATGGCGTTGCTGAAGGATCTTCGGTCACGCGTCGAGTCCAAGGAGATCGCCAGCGGGACCGACCTCCTGTCCGCTCTCGGCGATGCCATCCGCGAGCTGCTCAATGTGCCCGAGTCCCGTCAGCTCCGCTTCGACGGCACCCCGGGCACCGTGGACGTCTGGCTCGTGGTCGGGGTGAACGGCGTCGGGAAGACGACCACGATCGGCAAGCTCGCCCGTCAGGAGTCCGCGGCGGGTCACTCGATCCTCCTCGCCGCCGGCGACACGTTCCGGGCCGCGGCCGCAGACCAGCTGGGCATGTGGGCCGAACGGTCAGAGGTCGGCATCGTCCGCGGCGCCGAGGGGGGCGACCCCAGCGCGATCGTCTTCGATGCGGTGCAGCGCGCCGCGGCGCGTGGGAACGATCTCGTGCTCGCCGATACGGCCGGGCGACTGCACAACAAGGTCAATCTGGTGGAGGAGCTCAAGAAGATCAGGCGCATCGCCGATCGTGACCCGGGCAACGTGACCGAGGTCCTCCTCGTGCTGGACTCGACGACCGGGCAGAACGCGCTGGTGCAGGCGAAGCAGTTCACCGAGGCGGTGGACGTGACCGGAATTGTGCTCACCAAGTTGGACGGGACCGCAAAGGGCGGGATCGTCGTCGCGGTGCAGAGGGAATTGGGGATCCCCGTGAAACTGGTCGGCTTGGGCGAGGGACCCGACGACCTGGTTGCCTTCGACCCCGACGCATTCGTCGACGCGCTGCTCGGGCTCGACTGACATTTCGCCTCGACGCCCGGCCCCGTCGACTGACCTCCGGGCTCAGCGCTGGGCACGACGGGCCGGACAATCCGGTGCTGTGCTCCGGCCCGGGGCGACTCAGGCCGCGGGGCGCAGCACGGCGACGCCCGCGAGCGAGACGGCAAAGGGAGAACGGGTTGTCGGGGCGAACCGCCGTCGGACCACTAGCCTGAAGGCCGCATGTTCGACGCCCTCTCTGACCGCCTGGAGCGGATATCGACGCGCCTGCGGGGCAAGGGTCGCATCAGCGAGGCCGACCTCGACGAGGCGCTCGGGGAGATCCGCACCGCCCTCCTCGAAGCCGACGTAGAGCTCTCGGTCGCCCGCCGATTCTGCGACGGGATCCGCCTGCGGGTCAGCACCGAGTCGCTCTCGGCCAGCCTGACGCCCGGGCAGCAGGTGATCAAGGCCGTCCACGAAGAGCTGGTCGGGGTGTTGGGCGGGGAGAGCCTCAAGATCTCCTATGCCTCCCGGCCACCGACCGTTGTGCTGATGGCCGGGCTCCAGGGCTCGGGGAAGACGACCGCCTCGGCCAAGTTGGCTCTCTGGTGGAAGCAGCAGGGTCGTAACCCGCTGCTCGTCGGGGCCGACCTCCAGCGCCCTGCCGCCGTGGAGCAACTCAGGGTCCTGGGCGGTCAAGCCGGCGTCACCGTCTTCAGCGAGGCCACGGACCCCGTTGCGGTGGCCCGGGCGGGCGTCGAGGAAGCACGGCGCCTGGGCAAGGACGTCTGCATCATCGACACCGCGGGACGCCTCACGATCGATGCCGACCTGATGGAGGAGATCCGGGGAATTTCGGCCGCCACCGACCCCCACTACACGTTCCTGGTCATCGACGCCATGATCGGCCAGGACGCCGTGACGACTGCGAAGGCCTTTCACGAGACCCTCGAGCTCGATGCGGTCATCCTCTCCAAGCTCGACGGTGACGCCCGCGGTGGCGCGGCCCTGTCCGTCAAGGGCGTGGTCGGCAAGCCCATCGCTTTTGCCAGCACGGGTGAGCGGCTCGCCGACTTCGACCTCTTCCACCCCGACCGCATGGCCGACCGCATTCTGGGCATGGGCGACGTCCTCAGCCTCATTGAACAGGCCGAACGCACCATGGACCATGACACGGTCGCCAAGGGCGCGGCCCGTCTCATGCAGGGCCATTTCACCCTGGACGACTTCCTGTCGCAGCTCCGCCAGGTTCGGAAGATGGGTTCCCTTGGCGGTCTGATGAAGCTGATGCCGGGCATGTCCAAGGAGATGCGCCAGGCCGCAGGGCAGATCGACGACGGCGAGATCTCCCGGGTCGAGGCCATCGTCTGCTCCATGACGCCGGCCGAGCGGGACGACGTCACCCTTCTCGATGGCTCCCGGCGCAGTCGCGTCGCCCGCGGCTCGGGCACCACCGTGGTCGAGGTCAACACCCTCCTGAAGCAGTTCAAGGAGATGCAAAAGATGATGAAGGGGATGGCTTCGGGCAATATGCCGAACATTCCCGGCATGGGGGCAATGGCGGGAATGAGCGGCAAAGCCGCCCGGAAGTTGGCCGCACAGACCGCCGCCGGGCGTGGCGCCGGCGGCCCCGGGGGTGCGGACTTCGACATGCTCTCCCAGCTCATGGGGGACTCAGGCGACATGGGGGCGGAGAACCCCTTGTTCCCCGGGCTGCCGGCCTCCTCGACGCCACGGCCCATCGTGAGTGGCAACAAAGGCACCAAAAAGAAGAAGAAGGGCGGCCGCGTCACCCCACCGAAAAGCCGGTAGGGCCGCTATCTGCCAGAATGGACGCACAAAGTCCAGATGATGGAGGAATCAGTTCGTGGCAGTGAAGCTCCGCCTTGTGCGGATGGGAAAGAAGAAGCAGCCGACCTACAGGGTCGTCGCAGCTGACAGCAGGTCGCCGCGTGACGGTCGATTCCTCGAGATCGTGGGCACGTACGCCCCCCGGGGGGCCTCGACGGCCGAACCTGACGCCGTGATCAAGATCGACAACGAAAAGGCCGTGAAGTGGTTGGTCAATGGCGCGCAGCCGACTGAGCGCGTCGAGAAGTTGCTGAAGACTTCTGGCGCCTGGGACGAGTTCGCGGCAGCGAGGGCCAAATGACGAACCTCTACGAAGCAGGCGACATCAATACGGTCGACGGTGACGACGAGCTCGACGTGAACGCGGTCGACGAGGTCGATGACGGGAACGAGGCGAGTGACTCGGCCAACGAGTCGCACGGGGACTCAGACGGCGGCACGCCGCTGGCGGTGCTCACCTATTTGGCCCGTTCCCTCTCCAACGACCCCGACGCGGTGGTCATCGAAACTGAAGAGCGTCGTGGTGGGCTGCGTTTGAGCTTGCACGTTGCGCCCGACGACATGGGACGGGTAATCGGGCGCAGGGGCAGGACAGCCCAGGCCATCCGCACCCTCGTCAACGTGGCCGGCGCCAAGGACGGCGTCCAGGCCAGCGTGGACATCGTCGACGACTGATCTGCTGAAAGTCGGTCGGATCACAAAGGCCCACGGTCTCCGCGGGGAGGTCGTCGTCCAGCTGTGGACGGATCTGACCGAGCGATTGGATCCTGGCTCAGTCCTCAGCGCTCCCGGCGGGGATCTGACCGTCGAGGCGGCGCGTCCGTTCCAGGACCGCTGGATCGTGCAGTTCGAAGGCATCGTCGATCGTTCGCAGGCCGAGCGCCTGCGTGGGGTGGAGCTCGAAGCCGAGGCTGTCGAGATCCCCGGGAAGCTCTGGGTCCACGAACTCGTCGGCGCGCTCGTCTTCGACGTCAACGGGACCGAGCTCGGATCGGTGAAGGCGGTCGAGGCTAATCCGGCCAGCGACCTCCTGGTCCTTGAAGCCGGAGGTCTGATCCCGCTGCGTTTCGTGACCGAGAGCGACGCGGCGGCCAGGACCCTGGTCGTCGACATTCCGGAGGGCCTCCTGGACCCATGAGTGACGGAGTCACGTGAGGATCGTCGTCTTTACGTTGTTCCCCGAGGCGATCACCTCGTATTGCTCGACCTCGATCCTTGGCCGGGCGCAGGAGTCCGGCGCTCTGGCCGTCGAGGTGCAAGACCTTCGCGACGGCGCCCTCGATGCGCGCCGGACCGTCGATGACAGCCCCTTTGGCGGCGGCCCGGGCATGGTGCTGATGCCCGAGCCCGTATTCCGGGCTGTTGAAGTCGTCGAGGCGGGCGACGGACTCGAGGGGTCCGGCACTGCAGGCGGGGGTCTGCCTCGGCCGTTGTTGCTGCTGGCGCCCGGCGGGAGGCCGTTCACCCAGGCGGTGGCCGCCGAGCTGGCGGCGCTCCCGGGCGGCTTCTCACTCCTGTGCGGCCGCTACGAGGGGGTCGATCAACGGGTGAGCGACCATCTGGTCGACGGTGAGCTCTCGGTGGGCGACTTCGTGCTGGCCGGCGGGGAGCTCGGGGCCCTGGTCGTGATCGAGACAGTGGCGAGGCTGCTGCCGGAGGTCCTGGGCAACGAAGACTCAGCCCTCGATGAGAGTTTCACCAGCGGCCTTCTCGAGTATCCCCAGTACACCCGGCCGGCCGAGTTCCGCGGCTGGGAGGTGCCGGCCGTGCTGCGCTCGGGCGATCACGCCGCGGTGGCCGCCTGGCGCCGGGCCCAGTCCCTGTTGCGCACCGCCACGCGGCGGCCCGATCTGCTCCAGCGGCTCCTTCGGGAGGGCGCCCTGAGCGACGACGACGTGCGGTCATTGGCTGAGCAGGGCTACGATGTTCCGTCCGGCACTGAGCCGGTGTGACGTTAGGAAGCCCTTCCCCATGCATCCCACTGAAATCATCGATCGCGACAGCCTGCGCAGCGACATCCCCGATTTCCGCCCCGGCGACACCGTCGCCGTCAACGTCCGGGTGGTCGAGGGAACCCGTGAGCGCGTCCAGAAGTTCCAGGGCGCCGTCATGAAGCGCCAGGGCGGCGGCGTGCAGGAGACCTTCACCGTGCGCAAGGTGAGCTTCGGCGTCGGTGTCGAGCGGACCTTCCCCGTGCACTCGCCCACCATCGCCTCCATCGAGGTCGTGACCCTGGGCGACGTCCGCCGGGCCAAGCTCTACTACCTGCGTGACCGGCACGGGAAGTCCGCCAAGATCAAGGAGCTCCGGACGGCGAAGCCGTAGGGTCGCACCGCATGAGCGAGGAAGACCTCGAGCGTTACGAGGCCGAGATCGAGCTCGGACTGGTCCAGGAGTATCGAGCGGTCCTGCCCGTCTTCTCCTATGTCATAGAAACAGAACGCCGCTTCTACCTGGCCAATGAGGTCTCGCTCAAGGTCCGGTCCGATACGACTCCGGCGTGTATCGAGCTCGAATTACGCGATGCGTGGGTATGGGACATGTACCGCCCGGCCCGCTTCGTCCCTACGGTCAACGTCGTCACCTTCCGCGACGTGAACATCGAGCGCCTGCCCGAACAGGAGCTCTGACCCGCACAAGAAGGCGTAGCGACCGTTCTTCTGCGTGGCGACCGTTCTCCTGAGTGGTCCCGCCTCCTGCTCCTCCGCATCCTCCTCCTTCGCCTCCGCCGCCGCCGCCCCGTCCCGACTTTCCGTCGAGCCGGCACACTCCGTCTCCTCCGGCCACCGATCGCCGGATCGCGCTGGGCCGCACGGGCGAAGACCGGGCCGCTGACTGGTACAGCACCCGCGGCTACCAGATCGTCGAGCGCAATTGGCGCAGCAAGGCAGGTGAGGTCGACCTCGTCTGCGCCCGGGGCGATGTCGTCGTCTTCTGTGAGGTCAAGACCCGCCGCACCGATCGCGTGGGCGTGCCCGCCGAAGCCGTGACCCGCATCAAGCAGCTGCGCCTGCGCCGACTCGCGGCAGAGTACCTCTCCCGGCACGTGTGCGGTCCCTGTGATGTGCGCTTCGACGTCGTGGCGATACTCGGCGCCGAGCTCAATGTGATCGAGGCGGCGTTTTGAGGCCAACGAGCGGCTCGATGCAGCAGCGGCATAGGGTCACCCCCTATGGCATCCACTCCCGAAACCCTCATCGTCGAGCGCCGAAATGGCGTCGTCACCGTCACGATGAACCGCCCCGAGCGCAAGAACGCGGCGAACAGCGTCATGTTGCGCGAACTCCCGGCCATCTTCACCGAGATCGAGCGCAATCCCGAGGACAGGGCAATGGTGCTCACCGGGGCAGGAGGCGCATTCTGTACCGGCGCGGACTTGACTGATGCTGACGCGCCAGCGACGTTCGCGAGCCTGGCGGGCATGCGCCAACTCGGCGATACGGCTCTCGCGCTTCACCGCCTCACCAAGCCCACCATCGCCAAGGTCGACGGCCACGCCGTCGGTGCCGGTTTCTCGCTGGCGCTCGGCTGCGACCTGATCGTCTGCAGCGACCGGGCCAAGCTGTCGATGATCTTCACCCGCCGCGGGCTGTCGCTCGACAACGGGGCCTCATGGCTCCTGCCCCGGATGGTGGGCTTGGCCAAGGCCAAGGAGATCGCTCTCTTCGGTGGCATGTGGAGCGGTGAGGAGGCGCTGGCCATGGGGTTGATCAACCGGGTGGTCCCGGTCGACGAGCTCGACGCATTCGTCGCCGACTGGGCCACCACCTTGGCGGCCGGACCGACGATGGCCCTGTCCCTGACCAAGACCATGCTCAACGGCTCGGCGCAGTCCTCCATGGAACAGGCTGTCGAGAACGAGGCGCGCTGCCAGGCCGTCAACTTCGCCAGTAAAGACACCAGAGAGGCCCTCGATGCCTTCGTCCAGAAGCGGGCACCTACCTTCATCGGTCGCTGACCGGTCGGTGACCGGGGGCGGAATATGGCTGATTTGGCGGCTGATGTGGCGGCGATGAGGCGCGGAACGGGCGCTGACCGGGCGGGTGAAAGGGCGGGCACGGCGGGTGACCGGGGCGCCGAGATCGAGCGGACCGCACGCTGCTCTGCAGCGGACGCCGAAGGGGCATCGTCCGCTGCATAGAGTGGTGGCGTGCTGAACGGCGTCCAAGGAATGGTGGGCGACACCGCGATGGTGACCCGGGAGATCCAGGGTGAGCACACCCCGGGCCGTGTCCGGGCCAGGGGCGAGGAGTGGTTCGCCATCCCCTTGGATCACGAAAGCAGCATTCCGGTCGGCACATCGGTCGTGGTGGCCGACATAGAGCGCGGCCTGCTTGTCGTCTACGCTCCTGACAGTTAGGAGATCACCATGCTGGCATCGACGGGCGAAATCATCGGAATCGTTGCGGTTGCTGTACTCGTTGGGATCGGTCTCGGCGCCTGGTTCGTTTCGCGCTGCGTCAAGATCGTCCAACAGGGAAGCGTCGGAGTGGTCAAGCGCTTCGGGCAGTTCAAGACGGTCGACCAACCGGGATTGCGGATCCTGCGTCCCTTCGTCGACAAGATGGAGAAGGTCGACATGCGCGAGTTCCCGATGACGGGGGACCAGCAGTCGGTCATCACGATGGACAATGTCTCGCTCTGGGTCAGTGCCACCATTTTCTGCCAGGTGATCGACGTGAAGTCTGCGCTCTTCGAGATCAACGACTACCGACTGGCGGTCGACCAGCTCTCGAGGACGGCGCTCCGGGCCGTGTTCGGCGAGCTCACGTTGGATCAGGCGCTGTCGCAACGCGAAACGATCAATGCCCGCATGCAGGACCACATGGCTGACGCCACGGTGAAGTGGGGCGTGCGGCTGAACCGGATCGAGATCCTCGACATCACGCCGCCGACCAACGTGATCCAGGCCATGTCCGAGCAGAAGGAAGCCGAGCAGCACAAGAAGGCGGCGATTCTCAAGTCAGAGGGCGAGCAGCAAGCGGCGATCAACAGCGCCGGTGGTCGCCAGCAGGCGGCCGTGCTCGAGGCGCAAGGGGCGAAAGAAGCCGCCATCCTTCGGGCCGAAGCCGAAATGAAGGTGCTCGAGCTCCAAGCCGAGGGCGAGAAGAAAGCGTTCGTCCTCCGGGGTGAAGGCGAGGCAGCGCGCCTCACCTCGCTCGATACGGCGACGATAAACCCGCGCACCCTTGCCGTCCTCCAGTTGCGCGCCCTCCAGGAGATCGCGGCGTCCAACAACGCGAAGGTCGTCGTGCCTTACGAGGCGGCGAGCCTGATGGGCTCGGCCGAAGTGCTCCTCAGCAGTCTCCGCTCGGCGGCACCCGATGCACCCGAGAAGCAGAATGGCGCCCAGAACGGCGCTATCACCAGCCCCTAAGCGAAGCGTTCCCCGCACGGGGACTCGGTGCCGGCGATACCCCACTTGCGACACTCCTCGGTCTCGCACCAGCCCAGCAGCAATCGCCCACCCCTGAGCTCTTGGAAGTGGAACTGGCACACGAACTGCGGTGGGAGCTGGGTGGGCTCGCTCTCCCCATCTCGCAGGATGAACCCTCTTCGGGCGGGGTGACCGACTTCTGAAGGCTTGTTACACGCGACGCACGGACCATAAGCCATGCCGCAGCGTACCTAAGCGGGTGCTCCGATTCCGCGATACAGGGCCCGTGACCGACGCCGGGTGGCCGGCTCGCGCTCCCGAGGTCACAAGCGGCGTGGGCTGACCTAGCGTTTGGGTCCGATGAGGGTGGAGCCTGCGGGCGGAGTCCGGCGCACGGCGGGGGACCGGCTCCCGCTCGGGCAAAAGCGCCCGTCCACGTCGCCGGCCCGGCCCTCCTCGACCACGGGCCCTGGCACCGGGGTTCCACCTCCTCCATCCACACCGCCGCCACCCGAGCCGGGCCCGCAGAGCCACGGCTGGTCGCGCCGGGTGGTCGTTGCGCTCGCCGTCCTCCTCCTCGCCGTCCTTGGCCTTTCCGCCGCTCTCATCGTGACCAACGCCCGCATCTCGGGCCGGCCGGACCTGAGCAGCAAGCAGGTCAGCGGCATCGCCGGCAAGAAAGCCAGTTCCGCCGTCTCGAAGCTGCAATCTTCGCCGCCGACTGCGGTGCAGGCCTACCGGGCGGTGGATGCCGCGTTCGTGGTGGTGCAGTCCGAGGGTGGCGCCGCGGGGACGGGCGACCTCGGCAGCGGTGTCATCATCGACAAGCAGGGTGACATCCTGACCGCGCTCCACGTCGTGCGGGGCGCGTCGACCATCGAGGTCAGCTTCGCTGACGGGTCGACCTCAGCGGCATCTGTCGCCTCGTCGGACGTGAGCCACGACATTGCCGTCTTGAGCCCGTCGACGCTGCCTCGCGTCGTCGTGCCGGCAGTGCTGGGCGGCACGCCGCAGGTCGGCGAGGCTGTCTTCGCGGTCGGCAACCCGCTCGACCTCATCGCGTCCTTGTCGGCGGGGGTTGTCTCGGGGTTGAACCGGACGTTTACGCCGCCGGTCGGACCGTCGCTGCCGGGGATGATCCAGTTCGACGCGGCGGTGAATCCCGGGAGCTCCGGTGGCCCCCTCCTCAATGCGAAAGGTCAGGTGATAGGGATCGTGACTGGTCTCGCCAACTCGGTAGGAAACGACGAATTCGCCGGTATCGGCTTTGCCGTGCCGATCGCGACCGCCGGTGCAGCCGCAGGGGCTCCGGCCAAATGAGCGACCTGCATGATGGCACCGCGGCCACATCGGCCACTGCGATCGAGGCACTCGAAGAGGTGCTGTACCGGGTCAAACGTGTCATCGTCGGCCAGGACGTGTTGCTCGAGCGGATGGTGGTCGCACTGGCAGCCCGCGGGCATCTCCTCGTCGAGGGTGTGCCCGGTTTGGCGAAGACCCTCGCCGTCAAGACGTTCGCCGGCGCGCTCGGCGTCGAGTTCCAGCGGATCCAATTCACGCCGGACCTCGTGCCGGCCGACATCATCGGCACGAGGATCTACAACCAGAAGCTGGGCGAATTCGAGGTGTCGCTCGGTCCGATCTTCGCCAATCTCCTCCTCGCCGACGAGGTGAACCGGGCGCCGGCCAAAGTACAGAGCGCGTTGCTCGAGGCCATGCAGGAGCGCCAGGTGACCATCGGCCGCGAGACCCATGCGCTGCCCGACCCGTTCCTGGTGATGGCGACCCAGAACCCGATCGAGTCGGACGGGACCTACCCGCTGCCCGAGGCGCAGATCGACCGGTTCATGCTCAAGGTACTCGTCGACTACCCGAGCGCCACCGAGGAGTTCGTCATCGTGGAGCGGATGGTCGCCGGCCTCGAGACGGTGCGCCAGACCATGAGCGTCGCGCAGCTGCGCCAACTCCAAGAGGCGGTCCGGACCGTGTACGTCGACCCGTCGCTGATCGAGTACGCGGTCGCTGTGTCGTCGGCCACCCGTGACCCCGACGCGGTGGGCCTGCACGAGCTCTCGCCGTACATCACCTTCGGCGTGAGCCCCCGGGCGTCGATCAACATGGTGATCGCCGCGCAGGCACTGGCACTCGTGCGGGGCCGCCAGTACGTGTTGCCCGAGGACCTGCTCACGATGGCGCCGGACGTGCTGCGGCACCGCCTCGTCCTCTCCTACGAGGCGTTGGCCGACGACGTGACCGCGCAGCACGTCATCGACGAGGTGTTGCGCACGATTCGGGTTCCCGACGTGATCCTGCGATCGGCCAGCAGCTGAGCCCCGAACGCGTCGTGGAACCGACCGACCTCTTGTCACCCGAAGCGATCCTGCGTCGTTTGCACTGGCAGGTGGTCCGTCGGCTCGACGGGCGCCTGCAAGGCGACTACCGGACCCTGCTCCGTGGTGACGGCACCGACTTTCTCGACCTGCGGGCGTACGAGTGGGGCGACGACGTCCGCCACATCGACTGGAATGCCACGGCGCGGATGGACGAGCTGTTGGTCCGGGACTTCATGGAGGATCGCGAACTCACTGCGTGGCTGCTCATCGACCGTTCGCGGTCCATGGCGTTCGGGCCCGCGGGACGGACCAAGGAGGACGTGCTGCGCGAGCTCGCGGCTGTGTTCGGCCAGTTGCTCGTGCGGAACGGCAATCGGGTAGGGGCCGTCATCTTCGACGGCGAGCACCATACGATCCTCCCGCCTCGGCAAGGGCGCAACCACCTCCTCGTGCTGATGCAGGCGCTCCTGCGACCGGTCGATGCAGCGGCGTCGACAGACCTCGCCAAGCTCTTCCGCACGGCGGAGCACCTCCTACGCCGCCGCTCGCTGGTGGTGGTGATTTCGGATTTCGTCAGTGCGCCGGATTGGGACCGACCGCTCCTCCGCCTCACCCGGCGCCACGAGGTCATCGCGGTCCGGATGGTGGATCCGCGCGAGCACGAACTCCCCGACGCCGGACTGCTGTACGTGCAGGATGCAGAGACAGGGGAGGTGCTGCTGGTCGACTCGAGCGATCCGGAGTTCCGCCGCCGCCTGCACGCGTTAGCCGATGACCACGACGACACCATCCGTCGGTCGGTCGCCCGGGCACGCGTCGATCTCCACGTCGTGTCGACCGATGGCGACCTGCTGGGCGCGTTCGTGCGGATGGCGACGAGTCGGCGGCCGAGGCGCAGATGACCTTCGCCACGCCGGAATGGCTCCTGGCGCTGCTCGTCGTCCCCGCCGCGGTGGCCATCTTCGTTGCCGCGCGTCGCCGGCGGGCCCGACGGAGCGAGGAGCTCGCGGCGCAGGGCCTCGTCGTCACGAGCCCGGTGCGGCGTCAGCGCCGGCGCCGGAACCTGCCGTTCGTGTTGTTCGCAGCCGCGCTGGCCTTGCTGGCCGTGGCGGCTGCCCGGCCGATGGCGACGGTCAAGACACCGCGGTTTGGCGCCACCGTCATCGTCGCGATGGACGTCTCCAACAGCATGGGAGCGAAGGACGTCAAGCCCAGTCGCATCGGAGCGGCCAAGCTGGCTGCCCGCGACTTCGTCCGCGCGCAGCCGTCGTCAGTGAAGATCGGCGTCGTCGCCTTCGGTCCCAGTGCGCTGATCGTGCGGACCCCTACATTCGACCGCCGGCGTGTCCTGCGGGCCATCAACGATGTGTCCCTCGGCGGCGGCACCTCATTGGCGACCGGCATCCTCACCTCGCTCGACGCCATCGCCGGCAAGACGCTGAAGGTGAACGAGAGGACGCTCAACCAGGACAACTCGAAAGAGGTCAACATCGGCTATTTCGGAGGAGCGACCGTGGTCCTTATCTCCGACGGGGAGAACACGAGTCAGATCAGTCCGGTGACGATGGCCCAACTGGCGTCGACGGCGGGGGTGCGGATCCAGACAATCGGCGTCGGCACCGTTGCCGGCACGCCCGTCGAGATCGGGGGATTCAGTGTCGCAACCGCGCTCGATCCGCAGACGCTCAAAGACGTCGCCAAGGTGACGAACGGGACTTACCACCAAGTCGACGACCGGGCCGCCATCAGCGAGGTGTCCAAAACGATCGATCTGCACTTCACGGTGGTGAACAGGTATATCCAGATCTCCGCCCTTTTCGCCGCAGCGGCGATGCTGCTGCTCGTCGTGGGTGCGCTGCTCTCGGTGTTGTGGTTCGGGCGGGTGATGTGACGTGAGCTTCGGGTGGCCGCTCGCGCTCTTCCTCCTCCTTGCCGTCCCCGTCGTGCTGGGCATGTACGTCCTGGCGTTGCGCCGGCGGCGACGCCAGGCCATCTCGTATTCGAGCGTCGCGTTGCTGCGCGCGGCCATCCCGCGACGGACCCGCTGGCTCCGCCATGTGCCCGTCGCCGTACTGCTCGCCGCCATCGGAGTGCTGGCGATCGCGTCGGCGCGCCCCGAGATCACCAGGACCGTGCCGGCCCAGAAGACGTCGATCATCCTTGCGCTCGACGAATCGGGCTCCATGTGCTCCACCGATGTGGCACCCAACCGGCTGGCCGTGGCGCAGCGGGCGGCGCTCCGGTTCGTCAACTCCCAGCCGGACGGCACCCAGATCGGTCTGGTGCTCTTCAACGTGTACGCCGAGCTCGCCGTGGCGCCGACGAGCGATCGCGGCGCACTGGACCACGCGCTCAATCACCTGACGACCGGCCCGGGCACGGCGATCGGGTCCGCAATACTGCAATCCCTCGACGCTGTCGCCCAAGTCGACCCCCAGGTCAAGCCGGTCGCCAACTCGGTGCTGGGCTCCAATGCCACACCGTCCCAGCTCGGAGGGGCGAGCAGCTCGGGCAGCTCCCGCAGCGGCACGACCGGCACGACGGGTATCGGAGCCAAGCCCGGGTCCAAGGGCTACGTCCCCGACATCGTGGTGCTGCTGACCGACGGGGCCAACAATCGGGGGATCACCCCCCTGCAGGCTGCCCCCTATGCGAGAGCCCGACGGGTCCGCATCTACACCATCGGCTACGGCACGACGCACCCGGGCCCGCTCGAGTGCACGCCCGCGCAGCAGGGCGGCTTCGGCGGGGGCGGCTTCGGCGGCGGTGGCTTCGGGGGTGGTGGTTTCGGTGGTGGCGGCTTCGGCGGCTTCAGTGGTCCGGGTTCCCCCCTGGTGGCCGACCTGCCGCCGTTGAAAGAGGTCTCGCACGCGACCGGCGGGAAGAGCTACACCGCCCGCAATGCCTCGCAGTTGTCCCAGGTGTTCGCCAACCTCTCCAAAGAGGTCAAGCTCCAAAAGGAGCACGACGAGGTGACCTCGGAGTTCGCCATCATCGGTGCGTTGCTGGCGCTCGGGGCACTCGGCGCCTCCATCCGCTGGGGCGCTCACCCCTGACCGGAGTCCCTGCGCACACTGACCTCCGGCCGCAGTCCATGTCTGCGATGCCGACGAAGACCCACCACCGTGGTCCGCCCGGGTCGCCGTGCCAGAGTCGCGTGACCGTCAACCTCGCTGCCCTCCGGATTGCAAGCAGGTACGTCGGGCGCCTGGGGTAAATCACCAGGTCTTCGGGCCGCAGGAGCCGCGTCGGAGCGCGGGCCGCACCCATCGCAGCGTCCCCCCACCTCGGTCAAGGCGCAACCAACCCGGCGCGTGTCACGCTTGCCGCATGAGCGAAATCACACCATCACAGGTCCTCGACGAAGGCCGCGACCCGAACGTAGAAGACCCCAACGGACGCCTTACCGTCTACTTGGCGAGGTCGCAGACCCCACTGGACCTCCTGGCGTTGTTGACCCTCTGGATCGTGGTGGTGCCACCAGGTGATTTCGGGGATGCCTCAACAATTGCGCTGGCGGTCCGCATCACCGTCTCGGTGATTTACGGCATCGACATGGCGATCAGAAGCACCCTGGCGCGCCGCCACTGGCACTACCCCCTCACCCATCCGTTCGCCTTGGCGGCGATCCCATTCCCACCCCTGCGCGTCGTCTTCAGTCTTCGACTGATCAGGTCGGTGTTCCGACGGGGAAGCCTCGGACGGTTCATGGTGGCCGCAGCGATACTCGTCCTCAACGGGGCAGCCATCGTGTTCTTCGTCGAGCGCCATGCGCCAGGATCGAATATCCACACCTTCGGTGACTCGATCTGGTGGTCGGTGGTCACGGTGACCACGGTCGGTTACGGCGACTACACCCCGGTGACGATGGTCGGGCGCATTACGGCCGTGTTCATCATGGCCATCGGGATCTTGACCCTGGCCGTGGTCACCGCGCAGGTGGCGTCGAGCTTCGTCGACCAGGCAGCACGCCGGAGAGGCTCCAACCCAGATCCGCAGCAGGAGCCTGAGACCGATGGCACAACGCTCGCCGCGCTCGACCGACGACTGGCGCGGCATCGAGGACCTTCTGACCATGAGATTGGCGACGCTCGAGGATCTCGCGCAGCTGCCGAGGCCGTCGGACGAAGGTACCTGATGGCCAGGCTCATGCTGGTCGGGCTCATCGTGGTCGGTGCAACCGCAGGATTGCGGTGTTCAGGGAATGCCTGATCCAGGGACGTGGGCAGAGCCGTCGACACGTGCGGGCAGCGGCGCCGTGACCGTCCTGAGTGAGATGCGGCTCCGGAGCGCTTAGATCACTTCGCCTTGCGGAGTTGCAAGCTTGCAGCAACTTCGACGATGCCGTAGATGATCATCCCGAGCCCGACGATGACACAGATAATCGACAGCGAAAGGGAGGGGTAGACCAGGCAGAGGATCCCAATGATCGTACCGATCAGCCCCAAGACCACGTTGAGCCAATCGATACCGCCAATATCGCTAAAGCCGTGATAGATCTCCGATACGCCGCCAACAGTCCAGAAGATACCCACGATGAAGCCCAGCACGGCGACGGTTGTCGTGGTGTGATGCAGGAGGATGAGCGCAATGACGATCGAGAGGAGGCCCACGATCACGAATGGCGTTCGCTCACCCGTTGCACCGATCGCCTGAATCAATCGAAATACACCGAGGATCAGAAGCCAGATGCCGATGATCACGGCGATGGTATGTACCGACTTGCCCGGCTTGAAGGTCAGCACGAAGCCGAAGCCGAAGGTAATCACGCCGAAGGTGGCCAAGAGCCACCATTTCCGCGCGAGCGCCTTCACGTCTCCCGCCGAATCTGAAGTGGTAATGCCCGACATTTCAGTCCTCCCTCGCGTTGTGTGGTTTCGCTGTGTCGTCACGTGTCCTGGCCAAAGGTAATCCCTCGCGTGAGGTCTCACTGGTCTTTCGCGCCCAGGAGGACCTTTCTGCCATCGATCGCCAGGATCCCAGCGGTGACGCTGAGTCGGTCGCTCAAGCTGTCGCCGACCCCCAGCTTCCGCAGCAGGTTTGCCGTCGGGACAGCGAAGTTGCGTCCTTTTCAAATGGGACCGACAGGACCCAAGTGACAGGCGCCCAAGGGGAGAAGATCGTCGGTGACAACTATGGCTCCCAAGGTGTTGTCATTTATGACGACACGGGGGAGAAGCTGCCCTCCCCGTAGGACAGGATGGAGCCATTCAGCGGGGCGAGGGCAAGGATGTCCGGGTGGGGCTTGCCTGAGGCGTCACTCTTGACGCCGGCGTGCGGGAGGAACAGAGGATGCAACCTCATTGCAACCGAAATGCCACTTTGGTGGAATACCTTCGCCAGTGGCCGTCCATTCCTCAAACGTGCCACCAGGACGACCGGCCTCCGATCTATCCGAGTAGTCGGGGGCGCGACGCCGGCGGCCAACGCCGGGGGTGCATATGAGGGTTTGGGTCTATTACGACTCCGCTGTCAAGGAAGCGGTTGTCTATGAGGATGTACCCCCGGCCAGTTTCGGGCGACGCGGCCATGACATCGGCCCAATCGAGCTCGATGGGGATCTCGTGAAGGAATACCGGTCAGCGAGAGAGGCCTGGCATGACGCCCACGGTCGCTTTGTTTCGGCAGTGCGGGATGCGCAACGCCAGGGCGGGATCGATTAGGGAGTAGCTATCTCCGCTGGACCTAATGACGGGGCAAGAACGACGTTGAGGATCCGAAGACTCCCCTAAAGGCTGAGGACAAATCAAGATCCTGGGACTACCCTGAGGGCGTGGCAGAGTCGAGTGGTGGGTTCCCCGAGGGCCGATCACCCGGGGAGGTTGTCATCAGGCTCGACGTCGGCGTTCAGGCCGTCAAAGTGACGGTTGCCAAGCCAGGCCGAGAATATGAGCGGTCCCTCACATGCGATCCCGAGAACCACGGGCGCCCCCACAGCGAACCCAAGTACGAGCTGTCGAGTCGAGCGTTCCGCAACTCAGACGTGCTGCGCGTGCTGCGGCGCTCGAAGTAGCGCGCCCTTTCAGGCACGCCCCGCGGCAACGCGCTTCGGCCGAATTTCGGCGTTGAACAACGCCCAGAGAACCACCAGCCACGCACTGACGAAGATCACGCTTGCCAGGACGTCGGTCGTCCAATGCACGCCCAACTCAACCCGCGAGAACGCCACTGCTGCCACTGCCAACGCCGCAAGCACCCACGCCGACGCTCTGTACGCCCACCTTGGAGCTAACGCCGTCACTACAAGGGCAAACACGGTGAACACCAAGAGGGCGACGGCAGTGTGACCCGATGGCCACGACCAACCGTGCGCCGACACCAGCCGCAGATCCTGCGGGGGGCGGTCGCGCTCGACGACATGTTTTGTCAGTGTGACGCCGCCGTTCTCTCCCACCCAGGCGACAACTGCGAGAACGAGGGCGGCGATCGGGAGGCGCCGTTGGATGGCCAGGACCACCAAGAGAATCCCGATCGCGACCAGCGCGACCCACGAGCCGAGCCAGGTCACGGCTTTCATGACAGCGTTGAGGGCCGGGGTTCGGTGAGCGGCCACAAGTGACGTCATATGACGGTCGAATGCATTGACCGAACCGGAGTGCTTGACGCCCAGACCGACACCGATAAGGAGTCCGGTCAGAGAAGCCCAGACCAAAGCGAGCACCAGGGCCCGCACCGAACGGCTGCGATGACGGCCGCCCCCATCTACCGGGTCCGCGACCGAGGTCATCTCGTTTGTGCTCTGGAGCTCAGAGAACTGATCGATACGTTGGACGATGGCCCTGATGCGGCATGTGGAGCCCGCAGGCTTCCACGATCCAAACTTCTCCGTTGGCGTCGCGCCAAGGTCCCTTCCAGACCACCGGTTCATCGCAGTAGGTGGGGTGGCCGGCGTCTGTCTTGATAATGCTGAAGCAATGGCCGCGCAACAAGAGGAACCCGCTGTGTGCATATCCCACGGAAGCAGTCATGTTTTGCTCCGTCGTTCGACTAAGCGATGGGCGGCTCTTTCACCCATCAAGTGTGCAGCAGATGATTTTACCCGCCCCGTCCGCCTCGGTAAATGGTCATCCATCCCCCGCCGACCGCACGCTTGCGCTGGCGGCGCCAGTGCTTCGCATTCTTACGCCGAGGCGACATTCCATCTCGATATTTCACACGTGCTGCGATCCCTTCCTCGTAGTGGTTCATGCGTCCCTGGTCCTCATCCGCCATGCCCCGATGACAGTCCAGAAGACGATCCAACCCGCAATGACCAGTGATGCCGCCAGTGTCGACTCGGGTAGCAGCCTCAGGCCACCAGGCCCTCCGCCGCCACTACCAGGCCCTCCGCCTCCGAAAGGCGACGGCAGCCCGCCTGGTTCGATATGGACCATGGCGACGCCGACAATCCCCCGTTCGAGGTTGATCAGGTGCGCAATGATGTGGCGGCTGAAAATGGGCGTGAGGATCAGTTCCAGCACGATGAGGAGGATGACGGGGACGGTCCGTTGCCCCATGAGCGAAGCGAGCCCGAGGCCGATCGTGAACCCGATCGTCGCCTCTAACGTTATCCACAGGCCGACGTCGATCATCAACGAGGTCGAAGGGACCAAGAAGGTGGCGCGATAGTCCGAGTAGTTCTGCTTGGCCATGGTGACGGCGAACGACCGGATCTGGGCCTCTGTGACATGCACGGGGACAACCGTCCCCTGCGGTGTCTTGATGACCTCGCCGGGACCTGAGGGACCGCGCCCGTTGCCACAGGGGACGTTCGGCGGCGGGTTCGGACCGTTGTAATTGAAGTTGCAGATCACCTTGTCGGCATGGGCGGCGGCCCAGTTGTCGAAGGCGGGACGAGAGAGCCCATGCGGCACGATCACGCCGTCGTAGTTGAGCTGCGTCGGGGCAGCGAATACGCACACCGCGCAGACGATCGTGTAGCCGATCGCCACCATGGAGATGACGATGGCAAGTCCGGCGGGGATCCTGGCCAAATAGAGGGCCAAGCGGGAACGACCGGTGATCACCAGGTGTCGGAACATCCCCTCGGTGAGGTCGACCGACCCCGCTGTGCAGCCGACAACCGCCGCCACGATGAACCCGAAGATGTACATGAAGCCCGCCACCAAGCTGGTGTAGACGGAGTAGCCCCCAGCCGGTCCATAGGACTTTGGGTCCACGGCGTGGGAGATGAGACGCACGGCCAGAAAGACGACAGGGATGCCGATATTCACAGCGATCAGGGCAATCATCAATCCCCTGCGCTTGCGCAGTTCCATCAGGCGCGTGGAAATCATGCTCCACGTCGGGATCCATGAGCCGCGATGATCGCTGCGCACTTCGGTCGGGCCTGAACTGAGAGTCGTGTTCGGAGTCGGCGGATCGATAGCGGAGACGGTCGTCATTCGGAGTCTCCCAATCGGCTGGTCACCGATAGGAACCACTGCTCCAACGAGGCTTGGATGTGCTGGAGCCGGTACACAGAGATTCCGCCCTCCACCAGCAGACGGTTGATTTCCGCGATTGCACCCCGCTCCGTACCTTCTGGTAGCGAGATCGCAAGTCCGCCCACACCGCTTTGCACGTGTGTGTCAAACGCCGTCCCTTCGAGCAACCTGCGTGCGTGGTCGGGATCGGAGCACTCGATCTGTACCTCGAAGGAGGACCCTGCGAGCAGTTGGGCGATGGGCCCCTGCCGAATCACCGTCCCCCGATCGACGATGGCCACGGCGTCGCAGGTGCGCTCGACCTCGTCTAGGAGATGTGACGACAGCACCACGGTGCGACCCTCGGCGACGAGCGACTTGATCATGTCGCGCATGTCGAGCATGCCACCGGGGTCCAGGCCGTTCATGGGCTCGTCGAGGATCAACAGATGAGGATCTCCGAGCAAACAGGCGGCGACGCCCAGTCGTTGGCGCATCCCCATGGAGTACTTCGACACCTTGTCGTCGGCCCGATGCAGGATTCCGACGCGCTCCAGGGATGGATCGACGCGGCCTTTGGCAGCTGGTTCACGCGCCGCGGCGAGGATTTGCAGATTCTGGCGGCCCGTCAGATGCCCGTGGAAGCGGGGCTCATCGACGATCGCCCCAACCCGGGCCAACGCCACATCACGGTGCCGAGGAACGGCATGGCCGAGAAGGAACATTGCGCCGGCATCGGCGTGGGTCAGACCCAGCAGCACCCGGATCAACGTGGTCTTGCCGGCGCCATTAGGGCCGAGGTAACCAAAGGCGCATCCGCGTGGAACGAGGAGTTCGACGTCGTTGACCGCGATGTTCTCACCGAATCGCTTGGTGAGCCCATGGGTCTCGACCGCCCATTTGCTGTTTCCCGCTCGTCCGTTCGCCTCGCCAGAAAGCACTGCCGTACTCATGCGATCTCCCCGCTCAACCCCTCGGGGCGCACCCGCACATGTGTCATTGCGCCTGTCCTCCCCGTTTCCGTGCTCGCAAGAACCCTGGTGGTCCAGGAGTGCGGCGATTCGGTAGTGCAACGGTAACAACGGATAGCCAATCTGAGAATCCGGGAGGCGGGCCTTCTGCTACTGGTGCTAGCACCCCTCATCGACGGCAGCGTGGAACGGTCACTGTCTCCGGAGCGCGTCGAGTTCGCCGAGCTGAGGCGACGGCAGAACAGATCGAGGCCCCTTCGGCAACCACGCTTGCGCGACATCGATACCGATGGCGATGTCGGGAACGACGTCACGTTGTTAACCTTCGTGGACTCGACTGGCTTGGGAGTCCTGGCGACCGAACCCAGGTGCGGGTCACGCCCGCTGACGATCGATTCACCGACGTCGGCTCTTCGACGCCAGTTCCAGATCACCGCACTCAACACTGTCCTGTCGATCGAACCGTAGGGGGTTGGCTTCAGGACTGCTCGCTCAGAGTGTGGGCGGCCCGTGGACTGCATGCTTGGCCAGATGTGCAGCTGTAGAGCAAGTGCCACGGAAGGGGATCGTCCACAGTCCCGAACCTATCGACCCGCACGAAGCATGGGACGGGGCCCCCAGGGCGTCCACAGATGATCAGTCGGCTTTCCTCAACAAGGGGTGCTGTCGGAATTTGTCCTGCAACCCAGGTTACTTTCAGGTGCTTCGGATTAGAATTCACTCGGGGGACTGAGTCTGGAGGTGTGCCAATGGCCATCGACGAAGCTCGGGTGGAAGCCCTTGTGGGTCAGCTGGCAGGCCACATGACTGGCGGCGGTGTATGCCTTGGGATGTGGCTGGGCGACGAACTGGGTCTGTACCGAGCCATGGCAGGCAAGGGACCGCTTAACGCCGACTCTGTCGCGGCCGAGGCGGGGTGCAACTCACGCCTCACGCGCGAGTGGCTCGATAGTCAGGCCGCTGCGGGTCTCGTTGAATATGACGCTGGGGCCGATACCTATTCGCTGTCCGACGAGGCAGCTCTGATCCTGTCGAATGAAGATGCGCCTGTGTTCATGGCCCGAGGCATGAACACCTTGATGGCAATGTTCATCGACGGCCAGAAGGTTGCGGACGCGTTTCGGGGAGACGGTGGTCTGAGTTGGGTCGACCACCATGAATGCCTCTTCCGCGGTACTGAGTGGTTCTTTCGTCCCGGTTATCGTGCCTACTTGACGTCGGATTGGATCCCCGCACTCGATGGCATCGAAGCGCAGTTGCAGCGGGGGGCTCAGGTGGCCGACGTCGGATGTGGCCACGGCGCGTCAGCGGTCGTCATGGCCCAGGCGTTCCCCAATTCGCGGATTCATGGCTACGACTTCCATCCCTCATCGATCGAGACCGCGGTAACACGGGCAACTGAAGCAGGCGTGGCTGAGCGAACTGAGTTCGCCGTGGCCGGGGCCAAGAACTATCCAGGGCGCTATTCGCTCATTTGTTTCTTTGACTGTTTGCACGACATGGGTGATCCGGTCGGCGTGGCTCGATACGCCCGAGAGCACCTTGAAGCGGACGGAGCCGTGTTATTGGTCGAACCGATGGCACTCGATGACCGGGCCACAAATATCGCTGAGAACCCGCTAGCTGCCCTGTTGTACAGCGCCTCTTCTGCGCTGTGCACGCCTAATTCGTTGTCGCAGGAGGTCGGATTAGGACTCGGTGCGCAAGCTGGTGAGGAGCGACTGCGGGAAGTGTTCACTGAGGCAGGTTTCACTCGTTTCCGCCGAGCAGCGGAGACACCGCTCAATATGATCCTCGAAGCTCGGCCCTAAACGTCGAGTACCGCTGACTGCATCAGGCCGTCGAAAGGAGATGAACTATGGCATTTGTTCAGATCATTGAGTGCCGAACAGGTGAGTTCGACAAGATTCAGCAGCTCGAAGAAGAGTGGCGAGCAGCAACGGAGGGCAAGCGCACTCTTCGACGCTCGATCGTCGCCCGAGACCGTGCCGACCCAAACCGGCACCTCATCCTCGCCTTCTTTGACTCCTATGAAGCAGCTATGGAGAACTCGAACCTTCCTGAAACATCCGAGTTCAGCGAGAAGCAGGCGGCATTCCTCGACGGCCCTATGACATTCCAGAACCTCGACGTGATCGAGGACCGCTCATAGGAGTGACAGGATTGCTCGCGCTCTCCTGCCGCAAGAAGTGGGCTGCCTCGTGTGACAGCGATATCTCAGACAATCGGCCGGGCTGAGCAGAGCACGCATCGCTTGGTAACCATCCCTCAGCAGCGAGAAGCCTCCTGTCCTTCAGAGCGGGTGAAACTGTTGTCCTCGAAGTGCCGTGACGCCGGCGGACCCGCTACCCCAAGACTTTCCCGTGCATTGCGTGTACCGTCGGGGCCATATCCCCCAAGGAGGCACCATGCCGAAATATCTGCTCGAAGTGAATTACACCCTCGAAGGTGTCAAGGGGCTCGGGGCCGAGGGCGGTACGGCTCGAGTGGCCGCCGCCACCGAACTTGTCCAGAGTCTCGGGGGCGAGGTCGAGTCTTTCTACTTTGCCTTTGGCGATACTGATGCCTTTGTCGTGATTGATCTCCCGAATAACAGCTCTGCTGCCGCCGGTGCACTGGCGGTGAACATCGGAGGGGGAGCTACGGTACGGACGGTGGCACTGCTGACGGCCACAGAAGTCGACGAATCCGTATCCGCCATCAAAAAGGCGACCTATCGACCGCCAGGAAGCTGACTGGGTCTGCCGTAACTATCGCGCCCTTGAGAACTCAAGAAGGTAAGTAGAGCGCCTGCGGTAACGTCCCAGGTCGGCGGCCATTGCGCCACAGATGCTGAGTTCGGGTATGCGTCCAATGGTCCGACGGTACCGTGACCAGCCATGCCCCACTTGCTAACGACGCGTCAAAGGGGATGTAAGGAACGGCCCCCCTCGCTTGGCCGGAGGTCCAGGAATCGTTGCGCGAATCGAGGCAACTCGCCGAGTCTGATCTGCGGATTCGTTGCGCACTCGGACAGGGATCATCACTCCACCGAATCTTCTGGGCTTAACCGAGGCGTCATGCTGACCGTCGTCCAAAGGGTCTTGCCGATGCCTCGTCGGCCACGCCAGCGGGTAGCGGTCACTGGCCGACGTCGACGTAGACCGCGCCGGTGATAGTCGTCTACTCAGACTGCCATCGCCGATAGAGCTCGATGAGGTCTTGCCTTGCGTCGGCCGTCAGCTCCTCTGCGTCGACGCCGCCAGTCAAGGCAATCGTCGTCCTGATCTGCTCTAGATAGGCCGAGCAGTTTGGACACTGACGGAGGTGCGCCTCGAACCGGCGTCGCTCTCTGCGAGA
Organism: uncultured Acidimicrobiaceae bacterium; assembly: GCA_963706555.1. Taxonomy (GTDB): domain Bacteria; phylum Actinomycetota; class Acidimicrobiia; order Acidimicrobiales; family RAAP-2; genus Bog-473. Next base: position 5,238,910 of record OY970164.1, on the reverse strand, counting down.
GAGGGACCCTTCGAGATAGTCGGTAACCAGCTCCACTGCTTGTTGACACACCAGTTCGTTTCGTCGGAGCGTAAACATCGCTCAGTCCTTCTCAACTTTGGCCTCAAGGATCTCGCGCAAGCGAGCACGTCCTCGATGCAGAAGGATTCGCTGATTTCCGCTGGTAATGCCCAACGCTCCGCACACCTCATCGTTGGAGAGACCCTCGACGTCTCGCAGGATGACCACTTGGCGCTGCCGAGGTGCCAGGCCTTCGAGAGCCGCTTCAAGTACAGGTACGAATGTAGCAGCGTCGAGTCGGTTCTCGGTGTCGTCTCGCCAGCTGTCCAAGGGATTGGCCCAATGCCCCGCAGCATCAAAGCGAGTTGGGTCGACCGAATGAAGAGACTCGATCGATGCGGAGGGATGTTCTTTGGCGCCGGCCGATCGCGCCCGATTCACGAGAATGCGATAGAGCCAGGTCTTCAACGACGACCGGCCCTCAAAGCGGTCGATCCCGCGCACGACGCCCATCCACGTGTCTTGGACGATTTCTTCGGCCACGGCTTCGCTTGAGACCATCGTGCGAGCGAGGCGGAGCATCGGTTGGTGGTAACGCTCTACCAGCATGACAAACGCATGCTCATCGCCGTCGCGAAGACGGCGGAGCTGTTCGACGTCGGGCTCCACGGTCCGCAGCATAAGTCTCCGATCATCGAGTGACATCGCGCCCGCCAACGTCTCCGCGCCCTCGCGGCGGCTTGGTCTTGGAGCAGAGGATTCGCCACCATCTGTAGTCCTCGGTGGTCCCGATTCGTTACGGCCACGCCCAAACGGGACTGACTTCGGGTGTGGTGTAACGCTTTGTGCAGTCTCGGGGACTGAACAAGGAAAGTGTTATTCGCGCTCAACAAGGAGATGCAATGAAGAGATTCGCTCGTCTAGCCATGGGAGCCAGTTCGATCGTGGGGTTGTCGGCCTTTGCTGGCTCGATCGCAGCAGGAGCCTTGGGCACTACTCATGGACCGGACTTCGGCGACGCCCATCCCGTCTTCGTCCAGACCGACAACGTCGCGGGAAACCAGGTGGTCGCATACGACCGTGCCGCCAATGGATCCCTCACGCTGGCCACTACCTATTCGACGGGCGGACTGGGCGGCGTCCTGAACGGCTCACACGTCGACCATCTCGGTTCGCAAGGTTCCCTCACCTACGATGCCGGTCATTCCTTGCTCTACGCCGTGAATGCCGGAAGTAATACCGTGTCGGTATTCTCGGTTCGAGGCGATCAGCTGATCCTCCGCCAGATCGTTAGCTCCGGTGGAACCTTTCCCGTCAGTGTCGCGGTCCACGGCAATTTGGTCTCGGTGCTCAATGCCCAAGCGGGAGGCTCTCTCCAGGAGTTCTATTCCTTTCTTGGTCGCCTGATTCCCGTGCCCGGATCGAATCGCAATCTCGGTTTGACCATCCCGACAGACGGCACCCAGTTCACCCATACGCCGGGCCAAGTGCTCTATTCGCCAGACGGTTCCCAACTCATTGTGACAACCAAGGCAACCACCAACGCTATTGAGGTCTTCAAGGTCGGATTCTTGGGGCTTTTGTCGCAGTCACCGATGGTCACAACGGAGCCCGGGTCTGTCCCGTTCGCTCTCGCGTTCGACCGAGCCGGTCATCTGGTCGTGGGAGAAGCGGGGCCCAGTGCGCTCGCGACGTTTGGTCTCAATCACAACGGCACCCTCACGCCGATTAGCAATCTGGCGAGCGGGCAAACTGGACTGTGTTGGGTCACCGCAACTGGATCCTTGCTCTACACGGGCAACACGGCAGCCAACTCGACAAGTGGTTACGTGAGCAGTGCGAGTGGGCAGCTACGTCTGCTCGGTGCCACCGCCACCGATCCGGGAACAGTCGACGGCTCAGTCTCATCCGACGGGCACTACCTCTATGTGCAGACCGGAGGAAACGGGATCGTCGACGAATTCCAAATCAATGCCAATGGAAGCCTGACCAAGGTCGGATCCGTAGTGGTAGCAGGTGCCGCGGGTGGTCAGGGAATCGCCTCCACCTAGCGATTGGCGCGAATGCGAGCGGCGGTGTTCACGATGGATTGAGCACCGCCGCTCGTGGTGGTGCGTTCGCACGAGGCCTCGGCGTGCACGCAGCCTTCAAGGGCGTCTTGGCGACGGCAAGGGATATCGTCCAGCCGACGAGTACGCGAGGTAACGGGAACGACGCTGTCGCGCCATCGAGCTGCACGCGACCTTTCTTGTGCATGCTCGCTTGCATTTCCGCTGCCGCCCTGACCGGAGCAGTCGGTCGGCGGGTCTCGGTCGAAGTCCATGTCTCCAATGGCCTGCCGGGATTCACCATCGTGGGTCTGCCCGACGCCGCGGTGCGCGAGTCGCGCGACCGGGTACGCGCCGCCCTGCTCTCGAGTGGCTTGCCATGGCCGGTGCGCCGGGTGACGGTCAACCTCGCGCCCTCCAGCACGCTATTTGGTAGGTAGAAAGCCTGGTTCGCAGTCCCTCATTGGACGACCTTTGGTCAGAGCAGTCTGAGCTTGTGCCCAATGTCGAAGAATGACTTCACTCACCGTCGGCCGGTTACCCCGTAATGGTGACGCCGACTGCCGCAACAACACCCACCACCACGACACCAGCGGCGATGCTCAGCAAAAAAGGACTCAGCAGCGGCTGTCGAGGAGTGGCGGCAGAGACCAGATCGGAATAGCCGTAACCGGTTGGTCGCCAATGTCGTGTGCGGGGGCCCCAGTCCGGCTACTTCACGGATTTCCCGGTCGGACCATCAAGCCGAGTTGGACACACTCCCACAAGATGGCTGGCGGCCTCAGGACTTCGTCGGGCCCGTCCCGGTCCCGCTGGTGCTGTTACCGGCTCGGGGGACGTTCTGGCTGCTTCCGCTGTTGCCAGAGTTCCCTGACCCCACCATTCCACCTCCGGGGCTGGTGCAGTGGACTACCCCGTTCGTTTCGTCGGGAGTCGTGGTCGGCGTGCAGGAACCGGGGGCGGGAGGCGGTGGCGGTCCCTTGGTGGATGAGACCAGAGTTTCGGATGTCGTACCGGACGCATTCGTTACTCTCGACGAGGTTGCCGTTGTGTCGCTGGGCCACCAGGCGAGAAGCCACCCGTCGGCCACCGTGGCCACAACGTTTTGCCCGTTATTGAGCACGAGGGTGACTCCTGTAACCCCTGACGCGATTCGCCCGTCGATGAGCGTGTACGGCCCGTCAGCCGTGGAGAGATGCGATTGCACTACGTTTTGGAGATCGCCAGAGGTAGTGCCGCTTAGCGTCACCGTCGACAGGCCCAGTGAGGGACTGCCGGAGCCCGAGCCCGAGCCCGAGCCGCTGATCTTGAGCACGCCGTTCGAGGTGTCGCCCTCCGAGCTCACTTGGGTCATTTGCGTGAAGGAGGAGCTGGTGAAACAGCCCATGTAGGCGCTGTCGTTCTGGTAGAGCGCCACCGTGAACGGGCCGCGCACGTCGGTGAGCAGGGGCTGCCAGGGCCCAGAGCCGAGCTCGCCGCCGGCAGGCGGGTTGGCCGAGAGGGCGCCCAGGCAGCTCTGGTCGGCCTGCGTCGACGGTGAGGACGAGGCAGCGGTTGGCGCAGCGCTCCAGCCCGCGTAAGCGGGAGCCGCCCCACCGAGAGCGACTACCAGGGCGGTTCCCGCCGCGGCGGCACCGACAGCAGTGGCTCCAAGTGCCGCAGGCGCGCCACTGCGGTGCCGGCGTGGGTGGTAATCGACGGAGCGCAGCCTCTCCGACGCGTCCGTCGGCAGCGCCGCCGCGCGAGCTCTGAAAGCGGAGATCAGTTCCTCTTCCAACGTCGTCTTCATTTGGTGGTGCTCCCTTCAGTCGCTGGTGTCGTGTCATATTCGATTGCGTCACACATCTGGCCGGGCATGTGCGAGCGCGGCTGTTGGGTGGTCGGTTGACCGCGACGACCCGCCGGCACCGCCTCCTTGCGTGCCGTCTGTCGTGATGTCGGAGGCCGCCCACGTGCCTTCGACTTCCCGACGGAGGCGCCCGAGGGCTCGCGACGTGGTGCTCTTCACAGTCCCCACCGAACAACCCATGACATCAGCGACCTCCGCTTCGCTCAGGTCGTCGAAATACCGCAGTACGAGGGCTGCGCGTTGTCGCGCTGGCAGCTCTCTTAGCACTCCCAGCAGGTCGGTAGTCATCTCGACTCGTCCAAAAATACGTACGGCACCATCGTCATGGTGCGCTTCGAGGAGCCCGGTCGCTTCGGGTGCGAGCTCTGAGCGCCTCTGGCTACGCCGCTTCCCTTCGTCTAACGCAAGGTGGACGAGCACCGTGCGCGCGTACGCGACAGGCCGCTCCATCTTTTGGACCCGGGGCCATCGGCGGGCGACCTTGAACAGACACTCCTGAACCAGGTCTTCGGCCTCTGCGAAGTCCCAGGTGATCAGGTAGGCCGACCGCAGCAGTGGCTCAGCCGTGTCCGCGACGAAGCGGTCGAAGTCAATCCGGGGCTGGCTCTGCTGTCGACGTCCGTCCATTACCTATGTCAACCCTCCTGTGTGGTCGAAAGGTTGCCTCTATTACGGCAAAGCTCGGCCCCGTTCTGCAGGGACATTCGCCAAGAGGGTGGTCGGTGGTGGGCCCGATGGGGCTGTCCAGACCATCTTGACCGACTGACCAGCGACTTCAGGAAATAGGCTCGAGGTGATTGACGCCAAAGCCTGCCCCAGAATGCCGGGGCGCCGCCATCTCGGCGCTTAGGGAAGAAGGGTCACACTGGACCTAGGACCTGAAAGGTGCCGTTCGGCGAACTTCGGGATCGACCTCGGAGTGGTGGACCGTCAGCAGCCCTAAGTCAATCCTCGCTGCCGGTTTTGGGCCTCATCTCGGCGCCACTGGATGACGGGCCGGTCTGGTACAAACCCTCTATTTCGGGCTTGGAGTAGGCCCAGCCTGGACGGCGTGCGGCAAGGTTTACCGAACTAACAATTTGGTATCTGCGCACGTTGCACGTTCGATGGGTGAAAGAGCCGCCCATCGAGGAGCCCAAAAAGACGGAGCCTCATCATGACTGCTTCCGTGGGATATGCAAACAGTGGATTCCTCCTCCTGCCCGGGCGTTGCTTCAGCATTGACGCAGACCAGGGTCACCGCGCCTATTGCGATGAACCGGTGGTCTGGAGGGGGCCTTGGCGCGACGCCAAAGGCGAGGTCTGGATCGTCGAAGCCTGCGAACTACATAAGCCGTATCGCGTCAGCCATCCCACCTATCGATCGGTTCTCTGAGCAAACAAAGTTACGGCTCGCTAACGGCCTTGACGAACTTTTAGAGCCCCTCGAGTTCGTCAATCACTGCCAGGAGTGCGATGTCGCCGCAATGCCGAAGACACCAGTCCTCGAACGTGGCGAGGGCCGTGGGCCTGTCTGCCATGAGGTCGTCGATCAGGACCCGGAGGGCGGAATTCAAGTCGATTGCCAGAGCGGTCACGGGCCAACCTCGAGTCTGATTCGTAGGCGGACCCTTGTTTCAGAGTCAGCCCCATGGTGCCACACCCGACCCGCGAGGTTTCAACCGATATCGCGTGGGTACGTGACTCAACGCGGTCGCATCCGACGCCATGGAGCGGCCGTAGCCCCCACCCTCTTGCCGTAGGCCATTTTGGGGATGGTGAGACTGAGGCACCCGGGTACGTCAACCTGGCCTGAATCAAGGCGGCAAATGCCCGGATGCAGATGGTTTTTGATGAGATCGAAAGCGAGCTCCGATGACCGTCCTAGCGGAACTAAATGTCAGGCCGTTGGACCCCCTGCGGGTGCTCTTATGCCAACCGAGAGGCCGGCGACGGCTGAATACAGATGAACTCCGTGAGTCCCGAGACTTCAAGGAGCCGACTGGTTGAAGGCGTCGGCGAGAAGAGGATGAGGGAGCATCCTCTTGACTGTAGGTTCTTATGCGTAGTGAGAAACAGCGCCAGGCCGGTTGAGTCCACGAAGGTCAGTAATCCGATGTTGAGCACGATGTCTCCGTCACCCTCTCGGATTAGGTCGAGCAGTCTCTGCCGCAAGTAGAGCGCGGATGCCTTGTCCAGCTCACCCGCCACGAAGACGAGCGCTCGATTTCCCATCCGGCTAACGGCGATTTGTAACGGCATGGTGACCGGCGCGCGTGTTGATGGCCTATCCGCAAGCGGCCGGCTCTCGTGAATGCTCACTGGTCCCACTCCCAAGCTGTCTGTCCAACCCAGCATTCGACTGGACGCTGCCTTCCGCAACAGCGTCAACTCAGGCGGCTTCTTCACCCGGCCAATCGGGCGCCATGACAACAGCTCCAGCGGACACACCAGTATTCTACCTGCAGGCCTTGCCGTGGCTATGAGTTGTCCACTAGCTCGGCAATCTCCAAGTAGCTCACAATGGGTGACACTCCGTACAGCCCAGTCACTCTTTCTCGAAGTTCGTCGCTGAAGAAAGCTTTTGCCACCTCCTGTGAATCCCACACGTAGAAGTTCATCGCCCGCTGGCGTTCGTCGTCCACGGTGAAGACCTTGAAGCGAAGACCGGGCAGGCCCTCAAACATTTTCCGCGCATTCTTGGCCACTTCTACCACCCGGGCGCGATCGAAGTTGTCGCCGTAGTCGAACACAACGCTGACACCGATCATGGGTGCCTCCTCTCCTCGGGCAAGCGGGCCATCCGACCCGTCTGGTCTGCCGCCATGGACAATCCCACATCCAAGTGGCTGGAGCCACCGACAACCGCTCGGTCGAGAGTGCGCTACCAAGGGCGCTGAAGCCGTGCTCATTCTGGGCGTTCAGAGGCGCGATGGCTAAGGAATCGTAAAAAAACCCGAGGCGGTCGAGCCGTCGCATCGTTGACACAGGAAGTGAGGTGATGGTGGGTCTCTCCACCGCATGTGAGCCTTCCAAAGCTTGACCTGGTCGCCCGGATTTGACCCTTGGTGGGTGCTCCTTCCACTTAGAGAGGGCTGGGAACAGGTCGATCTCAAACACATTGTCAGAGGCCAGAAAGCACATCCGGTTCAGGTCGGAGAACCAAAGCCGGACGGTGATGCGCGGTGAAATGTGCTGACGAGTACGCGATGACCACTTTCGAGGCGGCCTCACAACAACCAAGGGAGTCCTCATCTCGGGGTGCTCGTGGGTTGACCAAGGTGGGCGTGGCGCCGTCGAAGCGAGTTCGTCCGTGCCCAGCGAAGCGATTAGAGGGCTCGGCTCCGGGTAACCTCATGCGATGACCGATCCTTGCTGGGACCTGACGGCCGTTTGGGCGCGCGGCAACGAGTCTGGCCACTTACCGGCCACGAACGAGTCCGGCCTCCCATAGAAGCGATCGGAAGCGGGAGCCCGAGCCCAATATGTCTGAGCGCGTGAACCGCAAGTCGACTGATAACGCTGCAGTGTCCTTCAACGATGTCACCGACGAGTTGTACGGTCTGGCGCCGGAAGAATTCACGGCGACTCGCACGCGCTACGAAAAACGGGCGCGCCAAGCTGGTGACCGCGAGCTGGCCGCACGTGTCCATGCCCTCGCAAAGCCGAGTGTCACCGCGTGGCTGGCCAACCAGCTCGCCCGGGAACGACAAGACGAATTAGCGGCGCTTTCTGAACTAGGCGCCAACCTCCGGGGCGCCACGGAGCGGTTGGCTGGAAACGAGCTGCGCCGATTGTCCCGCCAGCAGAACGAGCTTGTGCATGCGCTGGTGGAGCAGGCCAAGCAGCTCGCACGCGCATCGGGTCATTCTGTCAGCGAAGACACCGTTCGCGGCCTGGAAGACACCCTTCACGCGGCGCTGGCCGACGAGCACGCGGGCGAGCAGCTGCTTGCCGGCCGCCTGACGAAGGGGCTGCGGGCAAGGGGGTTCGGCGATACAGCTGCTCCCGAGTCCGGGTCCACCGTGCGAGAGTCCCCACAACCAGCGCAGCGACGGGAGCCACATGGGAATCAAGACATGCGCCGGGCCGAACGCGATTTGGCCGAGGCAAACCGGGTCCTCGCTGACGCGACGAGGGCCCGCGACGACGCGCAAGCCGACGCAACTGACGCCGACCAAGCCGCTCAGGCTGCTGAGGGCCAGGTAGAGGTGCTGCGCCGACAGCTGGACGAGGCCCGCGCAGCGACGGTCGAGTCAGACCGACGACGCCGCGAACGGACCACAGCGTTCGAAGAGGCCGATAAGGCGGTGAGGGACGCCAAACGGCGCCAGGCAGACGCCCAGCGGCGCCGCGATCGTCTCGCCAGCGCTAGTGAAGGTGATCTTGGGAAGGAGTGAGGAGAAAAGGGTGGTGCCGATGGTGGCGAATGCGGTGTGGCCGGGGTTATCAGTTCTGGTCTAGCGATCGTTGCCGCTCGGTCTCTTCACAGTGACCGAGGAGCACGGGCTGGAGTTTCACCAGTCCGCCGAGGGCAGTACGGCCTGCATCTGTGAACAAACGGATCAACGGGCGCACCGGTGATGGGGTTGAGTACTACGGCATCGTCAAAGGGCGTTGCCTGGGGCGGCGGGTAGGCCATAGTGAGTGAGGGCGAACTCGCACCACAGCCTCGAGTGAGACGGTGTAAGACCTCTAGGAGATCATCGGACGAGCGAGCCGCCCAGTCGCACGTCGTTGGTAAAGGTCCGAACGTTGACCGGTTTGGCGAACCGAGGCTCGACGGGAGTGACTGACCGTCGGGCTCGAGGCGGGCTGTATGGAGACCCTGGGAGAGGTTGGGGAATGCCATTTAGGGTATGCAAACGGAGGCGAAGGGAACCTCTAGACGCGTTAGGTGAAGGGAACGACTAATGGCTGATCGACCCATGACCACAATGTCGACCGTTGACGTGGTTGAGCTGCTGCTCGCCGACCACGCGAAGGCGAAGTCTCTCTTAGACCGGTTCGAATCCATCGCGGCGACTGAGCGCTCCGCTTACTTCTGCGAAGTTGTCACCGAGCTCGTGCGCCATGAGGTTGCCGAAGAGCACGTCGTCTATCCGATTATCCGCCATGCTCCAGGCGGAGATCAAGAGGCGGATAGTCGGATCGCTGAAGAATCAAAGACCGAGAGGCTCCTATCCGACATGGAGAAGTTGGACGTCTCGTCAAGCGAGTTCGCCACCCGGTTCATCATCTTGCGTGAGGCGGTTGTGGATCACGCCAGCTCAGAAGAAGCCAGCACGTTTCCTCGCCTCAAAGAGATGGAGGATTTCGAGTCGCGCGTGGCTCTGGGTGGGCGTTACGAGCACGCGAAATTTGCGGCGCCAACCCATCCTCATCCCCACGCACCCGACACCCCACCAGGAAACCTAATTTTGGGCCCTGTGGCTGCACTCTTCGACAAGGCGCGTGATGCGATCAGGAACGCGTAGGGGGCGGTCCTGCGCTTCCCCCTCACGCAGGCGCCTCTTGGCCCCACCGGAGCGGTGGATGGTCAGCCCCATGCGTAGGTCTCTGCGGCCTTGCTGTCGAACTCGAAGGCGACGAAGGGCTCCGAACCGATAACCCAGGCGTCGTGACCCCGGCTCAATCACATTTGCGTCGCCGGGACTGACCTGGACTTCCGTTCCGTCGTCGTGGCGGACCGCAACTCCCCCGAGCCCAGCGACCCGACATGATGCGTCTGGCAGCTCTCGGTCCCCGCGACAGGTTTGATGCACTCGGACCAGCGCCAACCTGGCTGTAACGTCATCCGAGCCGCCTTCACCGAACTGTGACCAGGATCGAAGTAGACGACGTTGCTTCGCACCACCCACACGGACCAGCAGTGCCCTGCTCGGTACGTCCACAAGTCAATCGTAAGGAAAGAACAATGGAGAAGCACGGAACCATGGACGCGGATGCAATCGCTGAGCGGTTCGAGCGTCAGCACGGATGCACGACGCACTGCTCCGGGTCTCCCGTCTGGAAGGGGATCCGGAAGGACTGCAAGGGGTATCTGGAAGCGTGCAAGGGCCATCGCTGAAGTTGCACGACCCAGGCAGCTAAGTGGGTACACCCTGAGCAGCTAAGTGGGTACACCCTGAATTGTCGCCGCTCTACTCAGTCGCTATTCGCGGCGCGGTGACGGAACAACCCCGCGAAGCCCCCCTGCTTTCCAGAGGGCTTGTTTGCACCTCACTCCTCCAAAGCGGTAGGACGAACAGGGCCCCCGTACTCAGGCTGAAACTTCGTCTTGGGCCCCGTAGACAATAAGGGCGTACATGGCAAGTACCCCGGCACCGATGTACGTCAGGGACCAAACCGGGTAGTAGGGCATCCACCAGATTGCGCTGATGGCCACGCCAGCAGCAGCAACGACTCCGATCCACCGAGCGATTTGGGAGCTGCTCACGACAACCCCAAGCGAGCAGACGATCAGAACGATCCCAACGACGAGATAGACCCAGCCATAGGTTTTAAGGCTGTGGCCGAAGATCGCTCCTTCGAGGTCCGATGGAAGTACGCCGTGGTATCGGAAAGCCCAAATAGCGTCGAAAATCCTCATGATGCCAGTAATGCCCAAAATGGTGGCGGCGAAGAGCAGCCAGCCCGCACCCTTTTTCTCCACCGAGAACGTGTCTGGGGCGAGGTGTCGCGGAGTCCGCGCGACATCGCCTGGCGTCGGTGGAACAGGCACCATCGAGGGCGCCGGCAGAATATCGGATTCTGGGTTGGGGCCTTCAACAAACGTCACGTCACTCCTCCTTCGCAACTGGAAGCGACGTTAGCCCTGTTGGGAACCTTGTGCTCTTATCCGCAAACGGGAACCGCTGACGCCGGATCAGGCAGGGCCAGAGTGCAAGCCGTAGACATTGGGATCACCTGGAACTCTCCCGGGATTTCCCCACTTTCCACCGGATATCCACGTTTGGAACGCTCCGGCTTTGCGAATCGGCGAATCGGTGCCATAACAAGTCCCCCGAACTCCCGCCCTTGTGAGGGGGCTTGTCCACTGCAGTGGGCGACGACGATGGCCATCCACGGCCTAGTCCAGAAGCGCAACCGAGGGGTAACCGCCCGACCCCGACATTGCCCCAGCGGCCGCAATCTTGGTCAAGAGGGTGGCATTCTCGACCCCAACTTACGCTTCAACTCATGGAACGAATCGCCTTGAAGACGCTGATGACGCACAAACTCACCGTGTCGATGTCTTTACTCGAACAAACGGCCGACCCAGTTCCCTGTCAAGCATTCACTCGCACACCACCGGCAGAGGCCACGTTGAACTGCATCTACGGGGTGACCGCCGCCACCATTCCTTCGTCAATCTGGTGAAAGTGGGAGAGAGGGTGGGCGTGAAGATCAACGCCAGAGGGTGGAAGATGTGACTATGGCCGACTCATTTCACCCGCCGAAGCCCAACCATCAGCCAAGCCGATCGACGGAGGGACCGCAAAACAGCGGCACATTGGAGGAAGAACCTCGTGGTCCGGGCAGGATCGAAACCGTCGTACGCCGGGCCGACAGATTCCAGCAGCGTCACGCTGTTTTCGGCTTCCCCTTTGCGGTTGTGCAAAAGTTCGGCAACGATCAGGCCGGGAGCAAAGCGGCGCTCGTCGCCTACTACGGCTTGTTTGCGATATTTCCGCTCCTGCTCGTGTTCACGACCATCCTCGGCTATGCCCTCCACGACAACAAGAAGTTGCAAGAGGACCTTATTAACAGCGCCCTGGGAAATTTTCCGATCATCGGTCCTGAACTGAAGTCGCAGACCCATGCCCTCACTGGCAGCGTCGCGGCGGTGGTCATCGGGAGCCTTCTCCTCCTGTATGGCGCAGTGGGACTTGGGCTCGCGACCCAGAGTGCGATGAACGTGGTGTGGAACATCCCCTACGTTCGCTGGCCCTCGATCTACCTGCGTTACCTGCGTGCGGTGGGGATCCTCGTTCTGCTCGCTCTTTCGACGATTGGTGCGACGGTACTCACCGGGTTCGCGACCCTGGTCTCCCATGGCTGGATAGCAACTGGACTCTTGGTTTTCGGATCACTGGTGTTGAATTTCTGCCTCATCCTGCTGGCGTTCAACTTGATGACGGCCGACGCGCTCAGCTGGCGCGAGATCTCATTCGGCGCAGCGCTGGCAGCCGTGTTCTGGCAATCCTTACAGCTCATCGGAAGTTGGTACATAGGTCGCGAGCTCCAGCACGCCACCAACACTTACGGCTTCTTCGCCATCGTGATCGTCTTGCTCAGTTGGATCTACTTGGGTGCGCAGCTCTTCCTGCTCGCGGCTGAGATTAATGTTGTCAAGCGCAATCGACTCTGGCCCCGGTCGATGACCCAACCGCCTCTTATCGCAGCGGACCGACTGGTCTTTGACCGTCTGGCGCAAATGGAGCTTCGCCGACCGGAGGTCCAGCTCAAACTTGTCTTCCTGCCCGAAGCCGATTTCGATCCGTTCGCTGCGACGCCCGCTCTCCAACCGTCTCACCCCGATGTGTGAGGTGGCGCGTGGTCCTCCCCTTCAGAAGTTCAAGCTCGTCGCGTTCAGGGCAAACAAGGGATCGGATGCCGCTTGCGATCCAGGGTCGCGGCAACTGGCCACTTCACATCCCATACAGCCCCAATCCGCTGAAGGATCCAGATGAGGCGTGCCGTCGAGTCGAGCTGGTGCCGATCAACGCCATGACGGGCGAGGGTGGGAAAGGAGTGGTGGAGATTGTGCCAATTTTCGCCCATGGCCAACAGCGCCAACGGCGCAAAGTTCGTCGATCTGTCCTCAACTCTGGTCGTGAAGGGCCGGCGTCCCCACATGTGGCAGACCGAATTGACGGAAAAGGTGGCATGGTGCAAAACGAAGACACGAATTAGGCCGCCCCATATCAACCCGCCCAGTGCGCCCATCCACGTTCGGGTGACCGCCCATCCGATCAGCATCGGTAGGCCTAAAGAGACGACCCCCAACAGCGGAAACATTCGGCTAATGACAGTGAGGTCTTTGTCTTTGACCAGGTCCGGCGCCCACCTCGCCTCTTCGGTCGGCTGGACTTGAAACAGCCAGCCAACATGGGCGTGCACGGCACCGCGGACTTGACTCCCCATGGTGTTGCCATACTCGTAGGGTGAATGCGGGTCGCCTTTCTTGTCTGTGTAAGCGTGGTGGCGCCGATGGTTGGCGACCCAGCTGATCACGCTTCCTTCCATTCCGAGCGATCCCGCGACCGCGAGGGTGATCTTCACCCAGCGCGCTGCCTTAAAGGAGCGGTGAGTGAGCATGCGATGGAAGCCCGCAGTCACCCCGTGTCCGCTCGCGAGGTAGAAGCCGACCGCCAGAATCACGTCCAACACCGTGATCCTCGGACTGATCACTCCCGAAGCGGCGGCAGCTATCCCCAAGAGTGGAGCTACGACGAGGATCCCGGTCACGACTTGCTGCTGCCTTCCCCCTCCTGTGCCCAGGGGCTCAGCGGCCGGACTGACGGCTCCTATGCGATCTATTTCAGCCGGGAATGTCTTTAGGGGGCCGTAAAGCGCACTCTCGCGCCCGGAACTCACTATGGTCACTCAGTCACCTCGGCCCGCTGAAGGAGCCACCGCTATCTGAGGCCACCTAGGGACGACTCGACGACGCCCTAGTCACATTGTACCGCCCGATTGTGTGACGCGTCGGGCGGGAGATCTTCGGGTTAGGCGCGGCCGCATTAACGTCAGTGCAAGGCCTGTTTCCTCAGGACCTCTCCCGTGCGGGTTCGATCTTTTCATAAAGGTTGTGAAGGTTCACACAGCTTGTGAAACTAGAGGTGGTGTCCGAGGGACCTTGCCGACACGCATGTGAAGAGCAATGGCACCACTGGTGATCGCTGCCCAACCACACCACACCGAAGCAAACCCATCAACCGTCAGCCAGGCGATGACTCCAACCGCGATCAAGTTGACGAGGCCGAACGTGACGACGCGACGACCGGTGGACAGAAGCAGCGTGCCGCAGATAGCAGCGACGTAGAGAACAACGATAAATGCTCCGTGGTTGAGGTCGATTGAATAGGCGAGATGGTGAGGACGCAGTTGCACACCGACAGGACCACGCAGCATGGTCGCGAACAGAATGCCCGATACAGCGACCCCCAGCGCGACGAGGGGCATCATGATGAATCGCCTGCGCCGTGATGGCTCATTTACTAGGACGGCCACTGGCACGAATATGGGCAAAACCACAAACGCGATGAGGAGGTAACCCCAAAGGGCAACTCTCTCAAGTTCGTGCGGCTCGTGATCCTGCAATCCCAACCACACGAACGCCTCAATAATTTGATGGATGCCGAGAAGTAGCGGCAATGCGGCTAATGCAATATTATGGTGATGCTTCTGGGCGTTGCGGACCGCTACCACACCAATGGTGCTGATAACGACGCCCCCGACGAGATCGGCCTGCGGAGAGAAGCACATCTGCAACCAGCATAAGGTCAATACCTGCGGGGCAGATCGACGCCCTCCGCGGCGCTCCGAACCGAGATGGCTATCGTCTCGCAGGAAGCCGCAGAGCGCGTCGGCCGCTTAGACGTCTTCGTCGGTTCCTCCATGCATTCGTCCTCTAGCTTCGGGATCTCCCATTAGCGTTGGCTTCGCTCTATTGCGCTGTTGTTGGGTAAGCCCGATACAGCCGACCCCCCTGCGATTCATCAAATCATCTCAGGACTGGCACAAGAATCAAACGAACGGCACCATCGCACGCCAGGGTCGCACGCGACCGTTCTTGTGCATGCTCGCTTCCATTGCCGCCGCCACGCTGACCGGTGCGGTCGGCCGGCGGGTCTCCGTCGAGGTCCATGTCTCCAACGGCCTTCCGGGATTCACCATCGTGGGTCTGCCCGATGCCGCCGTACGGGAGTCACGCGATCGCGTGCGCGCTGCGCTGCTCTCGAGTGGCCTGCCGTGGCCTATGCGGAGGGTAACTGTCAACCTTGCGCCATCAGGCGTCCGAAAAGGGGGGGCCGGGCTCGACCTGGCCATCGCGGTCGGCGTCCTGGTCGCGACCGGGCAACTCCCTCCCGGGTGCACCGACGGGCTCACGTTCTGCGGTGAGCTCGGGTTGAACGGGTCGTTGCGGCACGTGCCGGGCATGATCGCCCTGGCCGACGCCGCAATGGAGAACGACGCACCAGATGGCCAACGCTTCGGGTTGGTCGTGCCGCTGTGCGACGCGCGTGAGGCCTCGTTGGTCCGCGGGGACGCGGCCCACGGTGTGGCGTCGCTGGCGGACCTCACCCGGATCCTCCGCACGGACGGTCGATGGCCGGCGACGCCACCGGCGCCGGCGCCACCCCCGGCTCGGAGCGACGCGCCCGACTTGGCCGACGTCAAGGGGCAGCCCGTGGGTCGTCATGCGCTCGAAGTGGCGGCCGCCGGTCGACATCACCTGCTCATGGTCGGGCCACCCGGATCGGGCAAGACCATGTTGGCCGAGCGGCTCACCGGGCTGTTGCCGCCTCTCACGCTCGAAGAGTCCCTCACCGTGACCCGGGTGCACTCCGCCGCTGGGTGTCCGTTGCCCGATGGGGCGCTCGTGCGGCACCCTCCCTTTCGAGCTCCGCATCACCGGGCGTCGATCGTGGCGTTGGTCGGCGGGGGAAGTTGGTCATTCCGCCCTGGTGAGATCAGTTTGGCGACGCACGGCGTCCTCTTTCTCGACGAGATGGGGGAGTTTCCCGTCACTGCGCTCGAGGCACTCCGCCAACCGCTGGAAGAAGGCGTGATCAGGATCAGTCGCGTCGGCGGGACGGTCGCCCTCTCGGCGCAGTTCCTCCTAGTGGCGGCGATGAATCCCTGCCCGTGCGGCGAAGGCGTCTATCCCGGAGCGTGCTCGTGCAGCCCGGCCGATCGCGCCCGCTACACCCGCCGCCTCTCTGCGCCGCTGCTCGACCGGTTCGACCTCGTGGTACCGCTCGCCCGGCCCGACCCCGAGCAGCTCTTGGAGAGCACGCCCGGCGGTTCGACGGCGGCGTCAGCGGCCCGGGTGGCGCTCGCCCGCGAGCGGGCTGCAGCCCGGACCGGTCCCCATCAGCCGGCGATGCATCCCGACGCCACGAGGCTCTTGTCGTCCAAACTCCGAGAGGGCGCACTGACGGCGCGCGGCTTGCACAAGGTCTCACGCGTCGCCCGCACCGTGGCCGACCTCGTCGGGGTCGAGCAGGTGGGCGAGGAGCACGTCAGCGACGCACTGTGCCTGCGCACCGCCCGGGCGACGGTGGCACCATGACCGAGCGCGACCCTCTGCACGAGGACCTCCCCGAGGAGGCATTCGCCGCCGCGCTGGCGTCGGTGCCGCAGATGGGGCCTGCCACCTTGCGCACCCTTTTAGCCAGCGACCAGCCTTCGGTCGCATGGTCGAGGGGCTCCTTCGTCGGCGACGTAGGACGCATATGGGAGCGGCACGAGGAGAAGGGGATCGAGGTGTGCTGGCGGAACGGCCCTGTCTACCCGCGGCGATTGGTGGGCGATCCCGAGGCTCCGGCAGTTCTCTTCTGCCAGGGGGACCCCGGGGCGATCAACCGGAACCCGACCGTGGGCATCGTGGGCACCCGTAGCCCGACCCGCTACGGCATCGGCGTGGCGGCGCAGTTCGCCGCCGATCTGGCTGCGATGGGGGTGAGCATCGTCTCGGGCCTTGCCCTCGGGATCGATGGTGCCGCCCACGAGGGAGCAACAGCTGCCGGGGCCCCGCCCATCGCGGTCGTGGCCGGAGGATTGGACGATCCGTACCCTCGCCGGCATGCCCGCCTCTGGGCCCGGGTGGCCGAGCAGGGTGCGGTGTACTCGGAGTCTCCCGCGGGCGTGCGCACGGAGAAGTGGCGCTTCCCGGTACGCAACCGTTTGCTGGCCATGCTCAGTGATGTGGTGATCGTGGTGGAGAGTCGCCACCGGGGCGGTTCCATGTACACCGTCGCCGCCGCGGCGGAACGGGGAATCCCCGTCGGTGCGGTGCCCGGCTCGATCCGCAGCCAGACGTCCGAGGGCACCAACAGCCTGCTGGCCGACGGGTGCTTCCCGGTGTGCTCGGTGGCGGACATCCTGACGGCGCTGTCGTTGCGCGGCGTGGCGCTCCCGAAGCTGTCTTCCGCGCCGGCCGGCGCCGGGACCGGGCGCGGGACCGCGCTCCATAGCTCCGGCGTCGACCTGAGGAGGTCCGATCGCGCGCTGTGCGAGATGCTGTCGCCTGATCCGACGTCCCTCGATCAGTTGGTACGTCTGACCGGGTTGGAGCTCGCAGAGCTGTGCGGGGGGCTCGAGCGGCTCTCGCAGGCCGGCTTGGCCCACGACGTGGGCGGGTGGTGGGTGAAGGCAACGTAGCGACGTCGGAGCGTGCCGGTAATGTGCGACGCGGTGGAGGGACTCTTCTTGCGCGACCTTGCTGTCGACGCCCTCCGGGCCAGCGCCGAGCGGGCGCACGGCAATGGTGTCGACGTCGTGTTCCTCACCGATGGTCGATTGGGAGATGCGATCGTTATCGCGGCGGGGTTGGCGGCCGCCCTGGCGCCTCTGCCGACCGCCCGGCCCACCGACCCGATGCGGAATCTCTCCTTCGGCATACGTCAGAGTCTGGGGCCTGCGCCGCACCGGCACCCGACCGTCCTCGCCCGCGAGATGACGACCCTCGACCACGTGACCGGTGGGCGGGTGGTGCTGGCGTTCACCGGCCCTTTCACGAGCGCCGTGTCGGCTGCAACGTCAGAGGCGGTCGCACTGTGCCGGGCCATGTGGCGCACCGGGATCGGCGTCAGCGTCGGACCGCGGTACCCGGCCGCCGGTGCCGTCAATCGGCCGCTGCCGCACCGGCCGGGTGGACCGCCGATCGCGCTGGACCTGACCGATGGATCGGTCCCGGACGGCGCGCTGCTCGGTGCCTGCGATCTCGTGCTCGTGTCGGTCGGCGCCCAGCCGCCGGACGCGCTGCCTCGAGGTGTCGACGTGTGCTGGATACGCGGCTCGGACACGGCCTGATCCGGGCTGTCGAGCGGTCCGGACGACTGCGTCGACCAAGTGGCGTCCTCGGAACCCTCCGACGAAGGCGTTGCGCTCGGCGAACAGCTTCGTCGCCACTTGCCGCCGGTGGTCGCCTCCTCCTCACCTCGCGTGAAGTGCACGTCATCGAGAGGGGCGACAAGTAACTCTTGTGGTGGTCGTCTATCGTCCTCAGCTCAGTCTCGGGGGAGAGGGGATGCAGCGTGCGCCGTTTGAGAAATCGTTGGACCTTGATCGTGCTGTCGGCGGCGCTGCTGGCCGGAGGTCTTATCGCGGTGGAAGCATCCGGTGGTACATCGACGCCTCCGCCACCACCCCCGACGTGCTACGTCGCCTTGGGCGATTCCGTTCCTTACGGGCACGGGCTCAACAATCCCTACACCACAGCGCAGATCGGGTTGCCTCCGTCGGCGATCTCACAGGGACCCTCCTCGCAAGCATGGCCCAGTCTCGTGCAGGGGTCCCTGAACCTGTCGATGAGTGTCAGGCCCACGAACTGCACGCTCACGGGCGACCAGCTCTCCATAAGCGGCGCGCACGCGTCCTCGCAGGGTACGAGCGGGAATCCGTCGTCCCCGGCGGCACTCAACTACCAGTGCCCGGGCAATCGCAATGTCCAGAATGACGAGATAGCAGCTGACAATCTCGCAACGAAGCCCGCTGCGTTAGTGACGATTCAGGCCGGTGCAGACGACATCGACTTCGCGGGCTGTATCGAAGGTGCCTTGACGCACAGCGTGCTGCACAGTCAATGCGTTGCATCGAACAATGCGCCCACGCCGTCCGTCGTGCAAGAGCTCTCGAGTGTCACCAGTGCGTTGACCGCCGAGATTGAATCGGTGAGCCCGCACACGAAGCGGGTCGCAGTCCTGAACTACTACGACCCGATTCCCAGCTCCACGGACTTCGCCAATTCGAGCATCGTAGGACCCGGAAGCGAGGTGAACCCACTGTGCTTCCTGATCGGGGTCAACAAGGTTTCCCTCTCCGATCAAAGCGACATCGTTGTCAACGCGCTCAATACCGCAATCGACGAAGCTGTGCTCAACGCACAAGCCGCGGGTGACAAGAATGTGACCTACGTCGATGTTTCGAAGGTGGAAGTCGGCCACGAGATGTGCACTGCGGACCCAGCGATATTTTCCGGCGAGCCGATGCCAATGACCGAGTTGACGCGCGACCTTGTCACCATCGCTCTCACCGGCAGCCAAAACGACATCGAACGGCATGTCTGGCGAGCCGCCCACCCCAACGCGTTGGGCCAACAACAGATCGCGAAGAAGGTCGAAGCAGTTCTCTCCTGAGTCAGGGCTTGGCTTCGAGGACCAGATTGAAGGACGTCTCAGTGGCGCGTCGGAAAGAGGAGAATCCAGCCTCGGAGAAGTCATCCCTCAACCGAGCTTCGCCTGCCTGGGCCCAAGCGCCAGCCCCACTTCTCGCGACAAGCAAAAGGAGGGAACTGCCGTTGGAGTGCCACAGTT
The DNA here is from genome assembly GCA_963706555.1 of uncultured Acidimicrobiaceae bacterium. Lineage (GTDB taxonomy): Bacteria > Actinomycetota > Acidimicrobiia > Acidimicrobiales > RAAP-2 > Bog-473. Next base: position 5,219,507 of record OY970164.1, on the reverse strand, counting down.
CCGGCTGCATCGCAACACACATTGCCGTGACAGCTTTCGCCGATGACTCGCGGCGGATCAGGTCGCTGACGAGGAGCCTCGTGGCTCCGGGCTCGCACCGCCGGCGATTAGCCCTGCATGGCGATGTGGTCGGTCCGCACGCGTACCTTGATGCGCACTTCACCCTCCGTCCGGTTCGGATACGAATCGACACCGAGGTACTTCTTCGAGAGCGCATCGATGTGGGCGTCGCCTCCCTCGGGTGTCATGTCCGTCACCGTCCCCCGCAGGGCCAGCACGTTGTAGGGGTTGTCCGGATCGATCATCGAGACTGCGACGCGAGGGTCGCGTGCCATGTGGCGGGCCTTCACTCGACTCTGGGCGGTGTTGAAGAGCAGGTCGTCGCCGTCCAGGTCGATCCACAGCGGCGTCACCTGGGGGGAGCCGTCGGCGCCCAGCGTGGTCAGCGAGGCCAGTACCGGCCGGGCGATGAGCTCGCGAGCCTTGGCGGAGAGGGTGTCGGCCATGTGGAGTGTCCTTTCGGGATGCGGGGGAGTCGGGTGACCGGGGTCAGGATCGAACATATTCGGGCGAGGGCTCCATTCGTGCCACGAGCATCGGGCTTCGTGCGAGGAGCATTCGGGCCCGGGCGGCGCGACGGCCCTGAGCGACCGCCGTAAGCTGCGCGGCGTGGAAAACACTCGGGTGGAAAGCGACAGCATGGGGGAGATCGAGGTCCCCTCTGACCGGTACTGGGGCGCGCAGACGCAGCGCTCGTTGCACCACTTCGACATCGGACGCGAGACGATGCCGGAGCCCCTGATCAGGGCCTTTGGGATCCTGAAGGGCGCCTCGGCGAAGGTCAACCGTGATCTGGGCAAGCTCGAGCCGGACCTGGCCGCCCTCATTGAGCAGGCTGCCGACGAGGTGGCGTCGGGCAAACTCGACGATGAGTTCCCGCTGCACATCTGGCAGACCGGAAGCGGCACGCAGACCAACATGAACGCGAACGAGGTGATCTCCAACCGCGCGATAGAGCTCGCCGGTGGGGTGATGGGCTCCAAGGTGCCGGTCCATCCGAACGACGACGTGAACATGTCACAGTCGTCCAACGACACCTTCCCGACCGCCATGCACATCGCGGCGGCCGAGGAGATCGTGCACCGGCTCCTCCCGTCGGTGCGAGCGCTACGCGACGCCCTCCACGAGAAGGAACTGGCCTACGCCGAGGTCACCAAAATCGGCCGCACCCATCTGATGGACGCGGTGCCGCTCACCTTGGGCCAGGAGTTCTCGGGGTATGTGGCCCAGCTGACCGCCGATGTGGAGCGGATCGAAATGACCCTGCCCGGCATTTATGAGCTGGCGGCAGGCGGCACGGCGGTGGGGACAGGGCTGAACACGCATCCGGAGTTCGGGCGCCGCGTGGCCGAGGCGATCGCGGAAATGACGGGCCTCCCCTTCGTCACGGCACCCAACAAGTTCGCCGCCCTGGCCGCGCACGACGCGTTGATGTTCACCCATGGGGCGTTGCGCACGCTGGCGATCTCGCTGACCAAAATCGCCGACGACATCCGGTGGCTCGGATCGGGTCCCCGCAGCGGGCTGGGAGAGCTGGCCCTCCCGGAGAATGAACCGGGATCGTCGATCATGCCCGGCAAGGTCAACCCGACGCAGAGCGAAGCCATGATCATGGTCGGCATCCAGGTTCTCGGAAACGATGCCGCCATCGCCATCGCGGGGAGCCGTGGCAACTTGGAGCTCAACGTCTGCAAGCCCGTCATTATCTACAACGTCATGCAATCCATTTCGCTGATGACCGACGCCTGCCGGGGCTTCCGGGAGTTCTGCGTCGAGGGTCTGCAGCCCGATTACCCGCAGATCGCCCGGCATCTGGCGAATTCCCTGATGCTGGTAACCGCCCTCAACCCGATCATCGGCTACGACAAGTCGGCCCAGGTGGCCAAGAAAGCCCACAAGGAAGGTTCCACGTTGCGCGAAGCGGCGCTCGAATTGGGCTTCCTCACGGCCGAGCAGTTCGATGCCGCAGTGCGGCCCGAGGAGATGACGCATCCGTGAGAGAGCAGAAGCTTTCGTCCGAAGAGGTGGACCTGGCCCTGGAGGAACAGGACATCTTTTGGGACCACGTCGGTGACGAGCTACGGACCACGGTCGAGTTGCACGACTTCGGCGAAGCACTGGCGTTCGTCAACCGGGTCGGTGCGGCGGCAGAGGCGGCGAACCACCACCCCGACATCGACATCCGGTGGAACAAGGTGCATCTCGTGTTGACCACGCACGACGCGGGCGGGCTGACGGTGCTCGATCTGGCACTGGCGGCAGCGATCGACCGGATGCGGCCGAGGGGCTGACCGCTCAGCGCTCGTGCTCGAGCATCGCCTCGCGCAGGCGGGCCACGACATCGTCGGGGATCCCGATCGCCGCGGCGTACTCGGTCACCGATCCGTAGCGCTCATTGAGGTGTGCGAACAGCGCCACCATGTTGGAGGGATCGGCGGAGAAGATGGCGTCGGCGTCGGAGTCGACCAGCAACTTGCCATCGGGGAACTTGATCAGCAGCTTCGCCCGGAGCCGTGCCATTGCCGCTCCGCTCAGCGCGTAGTCGGCCACGACGGTGTCCTCGGGCACCCCGAGGAGCGACAGGACGAGCGCGGAGAGCAGGCCCGTGCGGTCCTTGCCGGCCGTGCAATGGAAGACCGCCGGACGGGCATCGGGTGCGGCCAGCGCAGTGAGCGCGCCCACGATCTGCGGGGCCGCGTCCTCGAGCATCTGCCGGTACTGGGCGCCGAGGAACCCCGGTGCGCGCTCGAAGTCCTCGGAGTTCGTCAGCGACTTGATGAAGGGGAAATGGTGGAACTCGACCGGGTGAGCGTCGACATCGAAGCGGCTCTGTTGGAGCTCGTGGCCGGTGCGGAGATCGATCACCGTGCGGATGCGCAGCTGGCGCAGGATGTCGAGATCGGGCTCGGTCAGCTCGCCCAAGCCGTCGGCCCGGAACAGCACCCGCCAGCGGGTGCGCTGGCCGTCGACCGTGGCGTAGCCGCCGAGGTCACGGAAGTTGACCGCTCCCTCGAGCTCGATGATGCGGTCGACCGTCACTCGACTGCCTCGACTGCGTCGACCGTCACTTGACCGGCAGGTCCCACAGCGGGAACCAGCGGCTCAGGTCCGCCTCGACCGGGAGGTCGACGCCGAGCATGGTCCGGATCCGGAGCTCGAGCTCGGTGTCGCGGCGCTCCTTCTCGGTGTCGACCGGTGCGAACGGGTAGAAGGTGCCGCGCTTGTAGAGGTAGACGAGCCAGAACGCCCGGGCATCGCTGGCCGCACCGGGCTCGGGCGTGAAGCCGAAGACCGAGCAGAGCAGTTGGGCGCCCCAGCCCGCTTCGGTGAGCGTGGTGTTCGCCATGTGGGCCTGCGTCACCAGGTCGTCCAGGGCCGGCTCGGCCAGGAGCAGCCATCCGTACCCGAACGAATCCTGCGTCTGGGTGTAGCCATCGCCGACGAGCTGGGCCACTTCGGCCTGCAGGTCCTGGGAGGCCTGGCCCGAAGGCGGCTTCCAGCACACACCGGCATGGCCCGAGGTCACCAGCCCGCCGGCGCTCTGCAGGGTCAGCCCCGCGGTCGGAAGCGCGAACAGCGCGTCGAGGTTGGCCTTGACCGGCTTGGTACGGCCCAGGAGGGTGTCGAAGAGGCCCACGTCGTGATGGGGATCAGTGGGCTTGGCCGAGCTCGTGCTCGAGCTGGTCGAGCTGAGCCAGGCGGCGCTCGAGGGTGGGGTGCGTGCGGAAGAGGCTGCCGAAGCTGAACCCGTTGCCGCCCTGGCCCTGCCCACGGCCCTGCTCCTGCGCACCTTGCGCCACGGCGGGCACGAAGAAGAACGCGTTGAACGGTTCGGCGGCCCGGAGGTCCTTCGTCGGAACCCGGCCCATCTCCCCGGAGATCTTGATCAGTGCGGATGCCAGGAGGGACGGCTGCCCGATCAGGATGGCACCCGAGCGGTCGGCGGCCAGCTCCCGGTACCGCGAGAGCGCCATCGTGAGGAGGAAGCTCACGAAGTAGACGACCACCGAGACCAGCAGGACGATCATCTCGACGATGACCATCTGGCCCCCGCTGTTGTTGTTGTTGCTCCGGCCGCCCCCGAAGATCTCCGAGTAGAACATCACACGCGTCAGGAGGCCGGCGATCATGCCCAATCCGCTGGCGATCGTCATGACGGCGACGTCGCGGTGCGCCACGTGGGAGATCTCATGGGCGAGGACGGCCTCTATCTCGGGCTCGTCGAGCCGGCGCATGAGGCCCGTGGTGGCACAGACGACGGCGGCCTTGGGGCTGCGCCCGGTGGCGAATGCGTTCGGGACGTCGGTACGCGCGATCGCGACCCGCGGCTTTGGCATGTCAGCCAGTGCGCAGAGGCGGTCGATGATGCCGTGGAGCTCCGGGGCTTCCTCCCTCGTGACTTCCTTGGCATGCATGGAGAACATGGCGATCTTGTCGCTGAAGTAGTACTGGCAGAACAGGAGCCCGAAGGCGATGATCAGGATGAGGAGAAGGCTCTTCAGCACCAAGAAGAGCACGCCGATCAGGACGGCGTAGAGGACGACGAGGAAGAACCCCGTCATCAGCATGCGGGTGGTCAGGCCCCGATCGGCCGGAATGTTGCGCGAGAGCGCCATCAGCTTTCTGCTCCTCCACCAGCCGCGTTTCCGCTCTGGTCTGCTACGGGAAGGGCGGCCGCTTCTTCTGTCGCGGCCCCGCCGCTTCCTGCTCCGAGCTCGAGCTTGAGCGCCGCCAACTCGTTGTCCACCTGGGACGTGGCGGTCACCTTGTCGAGCTCCTTCTGAATGTCGTCGACCGGAGTGCTGAGGTCGTTGAGCGCACCCGAGGCCAGCAACTCGTCCATGGCGCCGGCCCGTGCCTGCATGCTGGCGATCTTGTCCTGGGCGCGCTGCATCGCTGCGCCCGAGTTCCCCATGGAGTCCGAGATCCCCGAGACGGCCTCGCCCACCTTCGTCGAGGCTTCGGCCGCCGTGTAGCTGGCCTTGAGGGTCTCCTTCTTGGTGCGGAATTGCTCCACCCGGGTCTGGAGCTGGTTCGAGGTGTCGATCAGCTTCTGCTCCTGCTCGGTGATCTGATCGTGCTGGGTCTTGAGCTCAGCCAGCTGCTCACCCAGCGCCGCCCGCCGGGCGAGGGCCTCTCGGGCGAGGTCCTCGTTGCCCTGCTGCAGCGCTGCCTTGGCCTGCGTCTGCAATTTGTCGGCCTGCTTTTGCAGGCCCTGTGCCTGAAGCTCGAGGCGCTTGCGGGCCGTGGCGACGTCGGCCACGCCGCGGCGGACCTTCTGGAGCTGCTCCAGTTGCTTCTCATAGGAGAGATCCAGCGTGTCGCGGGGGTCTTCGGCCTTGTCCAGGACCTTATTGGCCTTGGCCTGGAAGATCGCACCGATCCGCTTGAACGTGCCTGCCATGACAACGAGCATAAGGCCCAGCGGGGCAGAACGGGCAACGGCCGGGGCCGCGGCACCGGCTGGAGGCCCGCTGGGCCGCCGCTAAGGTCGGCGTCGTGCCTGAAGATGGACTCTGCCTGCTCTCCGTGCATGCCCACCCCGACGACGAAGCCTCCAAGGGGGCCTCGACGGTGGCCCGCTACCACGCCGAAGGAGTGCGGACCATTCTGGTGTGCTGCACCGGGGGCGAAGAGGGTGACATCCTCAACCCGGCCATGGATACCCCCGAGGTGCGGGCGGACATCGGCAAGGTCCGCATGGCTGAATTGAAGGCGTCCACCGAGATCATCGGCTACGACGAGACGGTGATGTTGGGCTATCGCGACTCGGGGATGCCCGGGACCGAGGCCAACGCCCGCCCCGATTCCTTCGCCCAGGCTCCGCTCGACGAAGCAGTCGGGCGCCTGGTGGCGGTGATCAGGCGGGAGCGGCCACAGGTCATCCTGACCTATCCCGACGAGCAGACCGAGTACCCGCATCCCGACCATCTCCGGGTGCACGAGATCTCCCTCGTGGCCTTCGACGCCGCCGGCGACCCCGACCGCTTTCCTGAGGCGGGGCCACCGTTCGTGCCCCTGAAGCTCTACTACTCGGTGTGGCCGGCCGAGCGCTTCCGGCAGATCCACGCCAAATTCCTGGAGCTCGGAATGGAGTCGCCGTTCGACGAGGCGCGCCTCGAGCGCTTGACCCGCGACGACCCGTACACCACGGCCATCGACGTGCAGGGTTTCGAGAAGGTCCGTGGCGCCGCGTTGAAGGCTCACGCCACGCAGGTCGATCCCAACTCACCGTTCTGGTTCGGCCTCCCCGCCAACGTGCTCGAAGAGATCAAGCCGGTCGATCAGTTCCGGTTGGCCCAAAGCCGCGTCGGTGCCATCAACGGCGCTGTCAGCGCAGACGGCGAGACCGCAGATGGCGCGGCAGCGGACGGTGCAGTCGAGGACGACCTGTTCGCAGGAATCCGTTAGCCGCCGGATCGGGCCAGTTCACGCAAGGGGCGGTAGCCGATGAGCGTCGCGCCCACGGCGGAGATCGCCTCGCCGACCCAGGTCTCGCTGCAGATCATCCGGTAGTCATCGACCCGGGCGTCCCAGTCGTCGGGGGCCAGGGAACGCAGTTCGGCGCTGTCGACGGCGGGATGCAGGTGCATCTCGGTCACACCGGGCCGCAAGGTGGCGAGATCCTTCTCGAACGTCTGTCGACTCCCCACGGCCGGGACGAAGCGGGTGTGATCAGTGAAGATCGCCCCGGCATCGGCCGCCACGGCCCGCCCCGGGAATCCGACGTAGCGCTCCATGCCGGCGCTGATCATGCGCAGAGGGAGCCCGAACTCGATCGCCATGTCCAGATACACGTCGAAGAATTCGGGCCGGAGCTGGAGCGTGCCCATGTGGGCATCGAGGTGGCTGACGTCGAAGCCCCAGAGAATGGCCCGCTCGATCTGGGCCCGGCACTCCCGCCGCACCTCGTCGAGGTCCGCGTGGTCCCACACGTCCTCCATCGTTCTCGGGAAGCCCCCGTCACCTCCCAGCAGCGAGGGTGCGTGGGTGATCGGGCCCCAGCGGTAGAGCTCGAACTCGGCGTTCACGGTGAGGTGCACACCGATGTCCTCGCCCCGGTAGCGGCTCGAAGCCTCGCGGGCCCAGGGGCACGGCACCATCAACGTGGCGCTGGTGACGACTCCCGTGGCGAGGCATTCGAAGACGCCGACATTGGCGGAATGGCACGACCCGAGATCGTCGGCGTTGATGATCAGCAGTTTGGCGTCGGCGGAGTAGCCGAGTCGCTCCGCCAGTGTCGGCTCGCTCATCCTGCGGGACCAGCTGGAGCGGCAGCACCGCCCACGCCGGCCGCAGCGGCGGCCCCGGCCTCCACCGCGGCGTCCTGGTCGCGCGCCGTCGCGGCGAGGGATCGTTGGAACGCTTCCATCGCTTCGGTCAATGCGTCGTCACCGATGGCCAGGATACGGACTGCCATCAGCCCCGCGTTCGTTGCCCCGTTGATGGCTACGGTCGCCACCGGGACGCCCCGGGGCATCTGGACGATGGAGAGGAGCGAATCGAGCCCGTCGAGACGTGCGAGGGCGACCGGAACCCCGATGACCGGCAGCGGGGTGACCGAGGCCAGCATGCCGGGCAGATGGGCGGCGCCGCCGGCACCGGCGATGAGCACCTTGAGCCCGCGGCCCGCCGCAGCATGGCCGTAGGCGATCATGTCGGCGGGTGTCCGGTGAGCCGAGATGACGCGCACCTCGTGGGGCAGGCCGAACTGGTCGAGGACGGCGACCGCATCTTGCATGACCCCGAGGTCCGACGAGCTTCCCATGACCACGCCCACGATCGGGCCGGCGGCGGCCGGCTTGGCGGCGCTCATGAGGCGGTCCCGTCCGGGAGGTCGAGCCCCTCGGGGAGGTCGAGCCCCTCGGGATGAGGCGTGCCCAGGGCCCACGCTGCCGCCCAGGCACGCGCACGAACAACATCGGCATCAGTTCCGCACACGGTCACGTGTCCTAGTTTGCGCCCTGGCCTGGCTCCTTTGCCATACAGGTGCACATGGGCCCCCTCGACGGCCAGTCCGAACGGCAACCGCGCCACCGGATCCGTACCCTCAGGCCCGCCGAAAACGTTGACGTTGGCCACCTGGGCGTGCTGTGGCTCCGTCGATCCGAGTGGGAGATCGAGCACCGCGCGGAGATGGTTCTCGAACTGCGAGGTGACGGCCCCCTCGATCGTCCAATGGCCTGAGTTATGGGGCCGGGCCGCGATCTCGTTGACCATCAGCACCCCGCCTGACCAGAAGAGCTCGACCGCCAGGACGCCGACGGCTCCGGCAATGTCGGCGACCCGCTGCCCGAGCGCCGCGGCCTGGTCGACCACGTCAGCAGGCAGCCGGCCCGGGACGAGCACCTCGCGGCACACGCCGTCGACCTGGGTCGTCTCGGTGGCCGGCCAGGCGACTGTCTCCCCCGAGGGACGGCGGGCGACCATCACGGCGAGCTCCGCCTCGAACGGTACGAGCGCTTCGACGAGGAGACTTCCCGAGAGTGGCTCCACCACCGACGCCGCAGCGGCGAGGTCGTCGACCACCCAGACGCCCTTGCCGTCGTAGCCGCCCCGCGCCGTCTTGAGCACGAGCGGCCACCCGTGCTCGGCCCCGAACTGCGCGATCGCCTCTGCCGCGGCGTCGGGCGGGTGCCCCAAGCCCACCTGGAGCACCGTGTGGGCGGGCGACGCCACTCCGGCCTGGTCCAGGACGGCGCGCATGTGCGCCTTGTCGACTGCCATCTCGAGGGTCTGCAACCCGGGCCGGATGATGACGCCGTCGTCGATCAGCGAGCGCACGATGGTCAGGTCCACCTGTTCATGGTCGAAGGTGACCACGTCGACCCGATCCGCCAGCGCCCGCAGGTCGGCCTCGACCAGCGGGGATCCGAGCAGCACCTCGGACGCGACCGCGCAAGCGGCATCGTCCGGGCTCTCGGCGAGCACGGCGACCGACAGGCCGAGCGCACTGCCTGCTTCTGCGGCCATCCGCGCCAGCTGTCCGGCACCGACCACCCCGACCTGGTGGGCGCTCAGGTCGCTAGCCTCGGCAAGATCAGTGATCCGGACATGACCGGCACACTAGGCGAGGAGCCCTGAGAGACCATGGCCAAACCCCTGCGCATTGGCAGCCTGATCGACGTCGACCGCTCCCTGGCTGACACCGTGGCCGAATTGCAGAAGTTCGCCGATGCCGGGCTCGACCATGCCTGGGCCGTGCAGATCTTCGGGCCCGATGCGCTGACGCTTCTGGCCACCGCGGGGTCGATGGTGCCGGGCATCGGTCTGGGGACCGGGGTGGTGCCCGTCTACACCCGTCACCCGATGATGCTGGCCCAACAGGCCCTGACCGTGCAGTGGGCCACCGGGAACCGCCTCATTCTGGGCATCGGGCTCTCTCATCAGATCGTGGTGGAGGGCATGTGGGGCCTCAGTTTCGACAAGCCGGCTCGCTATATGAAGGAGTACCTGGCGTCCCTCATGCCGTTGCTCGCCGGAGAGGCGTGCAACGTGGACGGCGAGCGTGTCACGACCCATGCGTTTGCGCCCCTCGAGCTGCGCGGCGCGTCGACGCCTCCGGTGCTGGTCGCCGCGTTGGGTGACACCATGCTCAAACTGGCGGGACGCGTCGCCGACGGCACCGTGACATGGATGACGGGCACCAAGACGATTGCCTCGCACATCTCCCCGGTCATCCGTGAGGCGGCGGAAAAGGCCGGGCGCCCGGCGCCACGGATCGGCGTGGCGCTCCCCGTGTCCGTCACCGCGGACAGAGAGGCAGCCCGGGAACGGGTCAACGAAGAATTCTCCATCTATCCGAACCTGCCCTCCTACAAGGCGATGCTGGACAAGGAGGGCGCAGCCAGCCCAGCCGACGTGGCATTCCTCGGCGACGAGGACGCGGTGATTGCGTCGATCGAGAAATTGGCGGCGGCCGGTGCGACCGATTTCGTGGCCTCCGTCGTCGGCACCCGCGAAGAGTGCGACCGGACGTACTCGCTCCTGAGCTCCGTCGCCCGCTCGGGATAGCCCCCGGCCGGGGTACAGCAGCTCGGCGTTCAGCGGTCGAGCGTCGTGTACTTGAACTCGTTGAGGTCGGGCTGCTCGTCCATCAGACGCACGACGTGCTCAATGGATTGCCGGGCCAGTGCCGCATCGCCCTGTGGCCGGCTCATCAGCCGCACGAAGACGGCGCGGTCCTCGACGACGAATGTCGGCACCCCGAAGACGCTCCACTTGGTCACCGCCTCCTGGTGTGCGCGCTTGATCTCGTCGATCGGCCCGCCATTGTGCACCTCGGCCAACACCTTGTCGGAGGGGACGCCCTTGGTGTCGAGCACGCGGGCCACGACGGCGGCGTCCCGTATGTCGAGTCCCTCGTCATGCCTCGCCGCGAACAGGGCGTCGTGGACGGCGGCGAACTGCTCGGGATACTGGTCACGCACGACGACGCCGGCGGCCAGAGCAACCAGATCGTTGAACTTCGCCGGGTCGTCCCACACGGGGGTTCCACCTTCGGGCACATGGCCCTGGCTGAGGGTGAACGGCAGGAAGGTGACGTCCCAGTCAGCCCCATCGGCCAGGCCGACAAGAAGGTGCTCATGGACGTTGCGGGCGAACGGGCAGCGGTAATCCCATGTCACGGCGAATGGCTTCATAGCTTCTTCAACATGTAGCCCTGCGGTCCCATTCCCTTGGCCGTCCGTCTGGCCGTCCGTAGGGCGCGCCGCCGGGCGCCGGGGGTCACCCGGTTGAGCCCCGGTCGCAGGGCCAATCCGAGGACCGAACCGAGCGCGGCGCCACCAACCACGTCGCTCGGGTGATGGGCCCGCAGGTGGACCCGACTGGCCGCCACGGCCCCGGCGAAACCGACGTACGCCGCCGTCTCGGTTGGAGATTCGGCCAGGACGAAGGCGGTGCAGAAGGCCGCCAACGTGTGGCCGCTCGGAAAGCTGCTGCTCGACGGGGTGCGGACGGCCGCGTCGAGGTGTTCCCCGGGGCGCTGGCGTTGCACCGCGGACTTGACGGCACGATTGACGCCGTAGGAGGAGACGCCGGCCACGGTCAGTGCGGCCACGGCCCGGCGGCGGTTCGGCCCGCTGCGTCGGGCCTTCACGAGGGCGAGGACGACCCAGACGAGGCCGTAGTCGGCCAGGTTGGAGACCAGGGCTGCCGCCTGATCGACCTGGGGTCGTCCCCGCAGCGGTTCGAACGCGGCATCGACCGTCTCGTCGAAGCTCGTCACGACGTTCCGCTCACGCGGCGTTGAAGGCGGGGCACGAGGACTTGAAGTGACACAACTGGCAGAGCGGCCCCACGTTCGGGCGGAAGTCCTCGGTCACGCACGCCCGCTCGATGGCGCCCCACACCGCGGTCGTCCGCCGTTGTTGCCCCCGCAGCGTTTGCGGCGTGGGGATCGCCGTGATGACGAGGGGGTCGCGGAGATGGAGCAGTCGCACCTCGCTGGGCAAGCGGCCAAGGATCCGTTCGCACAACAACGCGTAGGTCTGGACCCCGCCCATGCGCCCATGCTCGTACCGCTCCGACGGTGCCCGCCCGGTCTTGTAGTCGATGACGGTCAACGCGCCGTCGGGGCCGATGTCGAGGCGGTCGATGATGCCCCGCAGGCGCATGCCGTCCTGCTCGATCTCCACCCCGAGCTCCACGCCGATGGTGCGGACGGCCGTGGGATCCTCGATGCGGAAGTAGTTGTCGATCAGCGTCTGGGCGTCGGCCAGGAAGGAGGCAGCCTCCTCTGCGTGCAGACCGAGGGCCATGTACTCGGGGTCTTCCGCCATCTCCTTCCAGGCCCGCGCCAACTCGTGGGCCGCCGCGGCGGGTGTGCGTGCCGCTGCGGCGTGGTTCCAGAAGAGCCCTTCGAGAGCGGCGTGCACCAGCGTGCCTTTGACGGCGTGGGGTGAGGGGGGTTCGGGCCGATGCTCGATCACCGAGAAGCGGAAGGCCAAGGGGCAGTTGGTGAACGCGGAGACCTTGGATGGCGTCAGCGTGCGGGGAAGGTCGAGCGCCATGGGGGCCAGGATACGACGAGCCTGTGTCATCTCCAGCGATTCCTTCGTCCGGGTCCGGCCTCGTGCCGCACACCTGCACTAAAAAGAGTCCCTATGGTGGAGCCCGATGCCACCGGCTGACCTGCGTCGAAACACCCGTTGGGCCGGCCTGCAGCCCGGCGACCCGGTCCAGGTGACCGGCACGCGCCTGCGCGGGGCGTCATGGTCCTTCGTGGCCCACGTCGCGAACGCCGAGACCGGCGAGGAGTGGGTCGAGGTGGTGGGCGGTCGCAAAGGGGACCGCTCCGTGCGCTCGTTCCGGCCGGACCAGCTCTATGCCGCCTCCTCGCGCCCAGGGCGCGACCCTTCGTTGGCCGAGGCACCCGGCCTTCCCCTCGGCTGAGGATGGGCATCCCCCGGCTCACCACGGATCGTCTGATCCTGCGCCCGTTCGTCGCGGAGGATCTCGCCGATCTGGTCGAGGTGCACGCCGAGGAGTCGTTCTGGTGGTACCCCCTCCGTGCGGCCATGACGATGGAGCAGACGGAGTTCTTCCTGCAGCGGACGATCGCACGGTATGCGACGGACGGTTTCGGTATTGAGGCGGTCATCGACCGGGAGAGCGGCGCCCTCATCGGCTGGGCGGGTCTGGCCATTCCGCATTTCCTGCCGGAGGTGCTGCCGGCGGTCGAAGTCGGCTGGCGGCTGTCGAGCCCGTATCGAGGCCGCGGGCTTGCCACAGAGGCGGGCCGGGCCGCCGTGGATTGGGGCTTCACCAACGCAGGCCTGTCCCGCATCGTCAGCATCTACGAGCCGGCGAACCTCGCCTCGGGGCGGGTGATGGAACACCTCAGCTTCGTGCCGTTCCTCACGACGCTCCATCCCGAGCGCGGTGAGGTTGTCGTGGTCACCGAGCTCACACGCGACATGTGGGAGAAGCTTCCGCGCGACGGCCGGCGACCCAGCTATTCGACGGAGTAGCTATTCGACGCAGTAGCCGTCCATCCGCGAGAGCACGCGCAGCATCACCTCGTCCGCACCCGCTCCGATGGAGTCGAGCCGCGTGTCGCGGTAGAAGCGGGACGCCCAATGGTCGGCCATGTACGCGATGCCGCCGTGGAACTGCACGGCGGCATCAGCCACTTCGCGCTGCAGTCGTGAGCCCTGCAACTTGCCGATCGTGGCGAACCGGGTGGCGTCCTCCCCGCGGCTGACGGCGTCGGCCGCGGCGCGGGCATAGTGCTTGAGCATGTCGTGACGGGCCGACAATTCGGTTAGGACGAATTGCAGATGCTGGTTGGCCAAAAGGGGCTGCCCGAACGCCTGCCGTTCCGAGAGGTAGGCGCGTGTGCGCTGGAGCGCCAGTTCGATTGCGCCGACCTGTTTGTAGACGGTGATGAGGCGCTCCGCCTGGAATTGCACCATCTGCTGTTGGAAGCCCCGGCCTATCTTCCCGATCGTGTTGGACACCGGCACGCGGACGTCGGTGAAGGAGAGCTCGGCGGTGTCGCTCGACCACATGCCCAACTTCTCGAGCTTGCGCGAGACCACGACACCGTCGACCGACGTCGGCACGACGATGAGCGACATGCCGCGGTAGCCGCGATCCTCACCCGTGCGGGCCAGGAGGCACAGCCAGTCCGCCTGGGTGCCATTGGTGATGTAGAGCTTCGACCCGTTGATGACCCATTCGTCGCCGTCACGCACGGCACGGGTCCGGATGCCGGCCACGTCGCTGCCGGCATCGGGCTCGGTCACCGCGACCGACGCCACCAGTTCGCCGCGGATGGAGGGGGCGAGATACTCCTCCTTCAACGCTGGCGACCCGAAGCGCGCCAACGCCGGTGTGGCCATCGACATCTGGACCGCGATCGCCATGGGGACCCCGCCACAGCTGATGCGCCCCATCTCCTCGCCGGCCACGAGGGTGAACGAGTGGTCGGCCGCCATGCCCCCGTACGCCTCTTCGTATTCCAATCCGAGCATACCGACGGCAGCCAACTTCGGGAAGAGCTCGTGGGCCGGAAAGGTCCGTGCCGCTTCCCATGCATCGACGTGCGGCTCGATTTCACGCTCGAAAAGATCACGCAGGCTCTTGCGGAAGAGCTGGTGCTCGTCAGTCTCGATCACGATCGAACGTTACCACCGGGTAATCCGCTCACCCCTGGACGAACGCAGGACCCCTACACTGCGGATTCATGACGGACGAGCTGGTCCACATCGCGCGGGAGGGCGCCGTCCTGACTCTGACGCTCGACTCCCCGCACAACCGGAACGCGTTGTCCACGCGCCTGCTCGAGCAACTGGGCGAGGGCTTGGCCCAGGTGGCCGCCGACGAAAGCGTCCGGGTCGTGATCCTCACGGCGACGGGCGGTGTCTTCTGCTCCGGAGCCGACCTCTCTGAGCGAGCCGGGGCGGTCACTTCCCGCATGCCCGAGATCCTGCGCGCCATCTGCGCCGCGCCCGTGCCCGTGGTGGCGCGGGTCGGCGGGCATGCCCGCGCCGGGGGGCTCGGGCTCATCACGGCGTGCGACCTGGCCGTGGCCACGACGGACAGCACGTTCGCCTTCAGCGAGGTGAGGATCGGCGTGGCGCCGGCGATGATTCTGGTGCCGGCCCTGCGCGTCGCAAGCAGGCGGTTCCTCGGCCGCGCCAGCCTCACCGGCGAGCCGTTCAGCGCGACTGTGGCGGCGCAGGCCGGTGTGCTCACCGACGTCGTCGACGACGTCTCTGCGCTCGACGCGTGGGTGGAGGACGTGGTCGCGTCCATTCTCAAATCGGCTCCGGGCGCGGTGGCGGCGACGAAGGCGCTGCTCGGTCAATTGCCTGAGGTCTCCTGGGCCGAGGGTCTTGACCTCGCGCGTGAGAAGTCGGCCGAGCTCTTCGGTGGAGCGGAAGCGGCCGAAGGCATGGATGCCTTCCTGCACAGGCGCGCGCCGTCGTGGGAAGTCACGGCGCCATGAGGCTGAACCCGTGAGCGCGCCCATCAGGACACGGCTGGCCGTGGGAAGCGACGAGTTCGTCGCCAACGCGCGCGCCATGGGCTCGCTGGTCGCACATGTCCGAACCTTGCACGATCAGGTGCTGGCGGGGGGCGGCCCGCAGTACGTGGCGCGTCATCGCGCCCGGGGAAAGCTGATGGTGCGGGAGCGGCTGGAGGCGCTGGTCGACGCCGGCACCCCGCTGCTCGAGCTGTGCCCCCTCGCCGGCCTCGAGACCGAGGACCCGCTCGGGGGAGGCGTGGTCGTCGCGTTGGCCGAGGTGGCGCACACCCAGTGCCTGATCATCGCCAACGACCCCACGGTCCGGGGCGGGACGACGAGCCCCACCACGATCAAGAAGCTGCTCCGGGCCATGGACGTGGCCGAGATCAACCGCCTCCCGCTGCTCGTGCTCGTCGAGTCGGGCGGCGCCGATCTCCCGCGTCAAGCCGATGTGTTCGTCCCGGGTGGCGAGCAGTTCCGTCGTCTGACGCAACTCTCGGCTCAGGGCATCCCGACGATCTGCGTCGTCTTCGGATCGTCAACTGCGGGCGGCGCGTACCTCCCGGGCATGAGCGACTACACGGTCATGATCGAAGGCCGGGCGCGGGTGTTCCTGGGCGGTCCGCCATTGGTCAAGATGGCGACGGGCGAAGACGCCGATGAAGAGGAGCTCGGCGGGGCCCTCATGCACGCCCGCACCTCGGGTCTGTGCGACTATCTGGCGCGGGACGAGGCCGACGCCATTCGTCTCGCGCGCGGCATCGTGGAGCACCTGCACTGGCCGCGGCTCGGCCCCGGGCCCCAGGTGGGGGGCGAACCGCCGCTCTACGCCGCCGAAGAGCTCCTCGGTATCGCCCCGGTCGATGTGCGGGTCCCTTTCGACGTGCGCGAGATCCTCGCCCGCGTGCTCGACGGCTCACGCTTCGAGGAGTTCAAGTCCTTGTACGGGGCGCAGCTCGTCTGCGGGTGGGCGTCCCTGGGTGGCTACCCGGTCGGAATTGTGGCGAACAACGGCATCCTGTTCTCCGAAGAGGCACAGAAGGGCGCCCAATTCATTCAGCTGTGCAACCGGAGCGACACGCCACTCATCTTCGTGCAGAACATCACCGGTTTCATGGTGGGGACCCGCTACGAGCAAGGTGGGATCATTAAGGACGGGGCCAAGTTGATCAACGCTGTCTCCAACTCGACCGTGCCCCACCTCACGCTCATGGTCGGCGCCAGCTATGGAGCCGGCAACTACGCCATGGCCGGACGGGCCTACGACCCTCGGTTCGTTTTCACGTGGCCCAACCACCGCATTGCGGTCATGGGACCCAAGCAGCTGGCGGGCGTCCTCGCCATCGTGCGCCGCACGGCGGCCGAGGCGGCGGGACGACCCTTCGACGAGGGGGCGGACAACGACCTCAGGGCCGCCACCGAGGCCCAGATCGAAGTGGAGTCGACGGCGCTGTTCGCGACCGGCCGGCTCTGGGACGACGGGATCATCGACCCCAGAGACACCCGGACGGTGCTCGCGATCGCACTGACCGCAGTGCACTCGGCCCCGGTGTGGGGCACGGCAACCTTCGGCGTGGTCCGGCACTAGTGGCATCCACGCGACTGCGCCGTGTCCTCGTCGCCAATCGGGGTGAGATCGCCCGGCGCATCATCCGCGGCGCCCACGACATGGGTCTCGATGCGGTTGCGGTGTACACCGCCGAAGACCGCGGGGCGCCCTATGTGGGAGAGGCCGACATCGCCCTTTTCCTCCCGGGCCGGACACTGGCCGAGACGTACCTCGACCCAGACGCTCTGGTCGATGCAGCGCGGCGCGCCGGGGCCGACGCGCTGCATCCGGGCTACGGGTTTCTCTCGGAGAACCCCGTCCTGCCCGAGGCCTGCGCCGCGGCGCTGATCACCTGGGTCGGTCCCAGCCCGGCGTCGATGCGCGTCATGGGCCACAAGGTGCGGGCAAAGGAGACGGTCGCCGCCGCCGGGGTGCCGGTGCTGCCGAGTGTCGTCGTGCCGGCCGCCGCCGATGCCGGGGAACTGGCGCGGGCCGCGGCCGGTGTGGGGTACCCGCTGCTTGTCAAGGCGTCGGCGGGCGGCGGCGGGAGGGGTATGCGCCTCGTCGCAGAACCCGACGCGCTCCACGAGGCTGTCGCGGCGGGCCAACGCGAAGCGGGAGCGGCGTTCGGTTCGGAGGAGGTCTTTCTCGAGCGGTACGTCGCCTCGCCCCGGCATGTGGAGGTGCAGATCATCGGGGACAGCCACGGCCACGTCCTTCACCTCTTCGACCGCGAGTGCTCGGTGCAACGCCGGCATCAGAAGATCGTCGAGGAGGCGCCTGCGGTGTTGGTCGGAACGGCCACGAGGGAGCGCATGTGGCACGCCGCCCTCGCGGCAGCCCGTTCCGTCGACTACCGGGGCGTGGGGACGGTCGAGTTCCTCGTCGACGGCGACGACTTCTTCTTCTTGGAGATGAACACCCGCCTGCAGGTGGAGCACGGCGTGACCGAACTCGTCACCGGCCTCGACCTGGTCGGCCTGCAACTCTCGGTGGCCGGGGGAGCACCGCTTCCCTTGGCCCAGGACGACGTCATCGTCGCGGGCCATGCCGTCGAGGTCCGGCTGTGCGCGGAGCGCCCGGCCGAGGACTACCGGCCCACGCCGGGAACAGCGACGCACGTCCGCTGGCCGTACGGCCCCGGGCTCCGTTCCGACGCCGCCATCGAGTCGGGGAGCGAGGTCAGCTCCTCCTACGACTCACTGGTGGCGAAGCTCATGGCGCATGCCGATGAGCGGACGACGGCGATCGGGCGTCTCTCCCGAGCGTTGCGCGCGCTCGAGGTGGACGGGCTCGAGACCAATCGGGAGCTCCTCGCCGCGATCCTCGACGACCCTGTCTTCGTCGACGGGAAGGCCGGCATCGACTTCCTCGATCAGCGGGACGATCTGCGCCATGCCGCGCCCGCTGATGCCGTGCGCCACCGCCATGCCGCCGCCGCGGCCTTTGCGCTCCTGCAGCAACGCAGCGGCGACGGCCTGGTTCCTGTCCCCGCCGCCGGATGGCGCAACGTGGGGACGGCGCGCCACGTCGACGTCTTCGCCGACCGGCACGGTGCATTGGCCATCCGCTCGGGCGGTCCCCTCGACCCGGCGACGCTCCTCGTCGGTGACGAGTCGCAAGAGGTCGGGACGGCGGTGACGGCGGTGACCGATGCGGCGTCTGTCGTCGACCTCACGGCTGAGGGTGTGTCCCGGCGGTACCTGGTGCGGCTGGCGGCGCAGCGCGCGGAGGTGAACGGGCCCGAAGGTCAGTCGAGCTTCACACGCCGGACCGACGACGACGCGGACGAGCGGGGAGGTACGGCGGGGGAGTGCCGCGCCCCGCTCCCCGGCGCCATCACGAAGGTCCTCGTGGCCGTCGGCGACGAGGTAGGTGAAGGCGCCGGACTGGTCGTGCTCGAAGCGATGAAGATGGAGCACACCCTGCGGTCCGGCGGCTCGGGGACCGTCGGTCAGATCCTGTGTGCGCCGGGCGACCAGGTCGACGTGGGTGACGTCCTCGTGGTGGTGGAGCCGGCCACGTGACGAGCGGGGCCAAAGTCCTGCGCGTGGCGAACTGCAGCGGGTTCTTCGGAGATCGTCTCTCGGCGGCGCGGGAGATGGTGGAGGGCGGACCCATCGACGTGCTCACCGGCGACTGGCTCGCCGAACTGACGATGTACATCCTCCATAAGACCCGGGCGCGCAGCGGCGGCTACGCACGGACGTTCCTGCAGCAACTCGACGACGTCCTTCCGACCTGCATCGAGCGGGGCATCACCATCGTCTCCAATGCCGGCGGGCTGAACCCCGGAGGCCTGGCCGACGCCGTCCGCGAGTTGGCCCGCCGTCAGGGTGTGGCAGCCCGCGTGGCCTCGGTGTCGGGTGACGACCTGACCGCACGCGTGGGCGCGCTCGCCGCGGCGGGAGAGGCGTTCGTCAACCTCGACACCGGCGAACACCTCCCTCCCGACGCGCCGTTGGTGACCGCCAACGCGTATCTGGGTGCCCGTCCGATCGCCGACGCACTGGCGGCGGGAGCGCAGGTCGTCGTGACCGGGAGGGTCAGCGATGCGTCGCTCACCGTGGGCCCCGGCCTCCACGCATTCGGGTGGGGCGACGAGGACGTGGATGCCATCGCGGGCGCGGTCGTGGCCGGGCACGTGATCGAGTGCGGGGCGCAGTGCTGTGGCGGCAACTATGCCTTCTTCGAGGAGATCCCCGATCCGGGACGCATCGGCTTCCCCGTCGCAGAGCTCTTTGCGGACGGATCGTCCATCATCACCAAACATCCCGGGAGCGGCGGCGCGGTGACGGTGGGGACCGTGACGGCGCAACTTCTCTACGAGATCGGCGGACCGCGCTACCTGAGCCCTGACGCGGTGGCCCGCTTCGACACCATGGCGGTGGAGCAGGCGGGCCCCGACCGGGTACGCATCAGCGGCGTCCGGGGCGAGCCACCACCTCCGACCTTGAAGGTCACCGCCAACCTCGAGGCCGGATGGCGCAACGCGATGACCTTGGCCATCACCGGCTCACTCGTCGAGGAGAAGGCACGTCTGGCCGCGACCGCGGTCTGGGCCGCCGTCCCGGGTGGGCGCGAGGGGTTCGCCGAGACATCCGAAGACCTCTCGGGTGACCTCACCGGTCACGGCATGGCGTTCTTGCGACTGGCGGTGCGGGGGAGCGAGGAGCACGCCGTGGGTCGTGCCTTCTCGGGCGCGGTCGTCGAGACCAGCTTGGCCAGCTACCCGGGAACCTTCTTCACCTCCGCGCCGAGCAGTGCCCAAGCGGTGGCGCGCTACTGGCCCACGACGATTGCCGCGGCTGCGGTCACCGCGCACATTCAGTGCGACGACGAGACGATCGCACCATCTCCGCCCCCGCAGTGGGACGTAGGGGCTCGTGGCGCGACGGCCGATGCAATCGCCGTGGCGCCCATCCCCGTCCCAACACCGGGGTTGGTGGCATCACCGGGAGAGGCGACGATCTCGGTGCCGCTGTGGGTACTGGTCGGCGGGCGCTCGGGTGACAAGGGCGGCGACGCCAACATCGGATTGTGGGCTGATTCCGAACCGGTGGCCGAGTGGTTGTGCCAATGCTTCGACATCGCGCAGTTCAAAGAGGCGCTCCCCGAAGCGGCGCCGTTCGACGTGAGCCGCTACCCGTTGACCAACCTGCGCGCCGTCAACTTCGTCGTGCACGGCATCCTCGGTTGGGGTGTCGCTTCGAACTTGCGGCTCGATACGCAGGCAAAAGGTTTGGCGGAACTCCTCCGTTCGCGCACCGTGGTGGTTCCATCGAGATTGCTGCAGAGTGGAAAGCCAGCCGAACGATCGTTGACTCGGGACCGGCGCGCCCTTCCCGCCTGAAAACGGCGACAATCCCCCAGAGAACGCCCCTGTCACATTAGAGTGTTGCCATGTACTCGGGGGGTTGCGCGCTGTCACAGGGCATCTTCAGGGTGCGTCGGTCGCCGAGGCGTCGGGATCGTGCCGACCATGTGGTCACCACCTTGTCAGCCCGTAGTCGGTACGGGTGACTGTACGAAGGACGTGATGTCAACAATGGACCCATCACCGAACATCAACAACGGACACCTCGGGTCCGACGGGAGCGGCGTCACGACGGCACAACCGAGAGCGCGATCACCGCTCAGCCGCCTTCTCTTCGACCACACCGTCACCGAGTACCCGACAGGCTCGCAGCGAGCCCGCTATCTCACGCTCGCCATTCTCGCCACGATCGTCCTCTACTACACGTACTACACGCAGTTCGGGGTGACCCCGAACATCCTGGCGAGCTTCCACATGAGCTTCGACTTCTTCATCGCCATCACGGTCGTCTCCAACCTTCTCGGTGCCTTCGCGTCGCTTCCGGCCAGCCAGACGGACCGGTTGGGGCGGACCAATGTCGTCATCTACGGCCTGCTCCTCGTCGGGCTCATCACTGCTGTCGGTGTTCCCCTGGCCAACGGCCAGTGGGCCTACCTGGTCGTCATCTGCATGCTCGGGATCGTCGAAGGTGCCATCCTCGTGGCGACCCCTGCGCTCGTCCGCGACTTCAGCCCCCAACTCGGGCGTGCGTCCGCCATGGGCTTCTGGACGATCGGCCCCGTCGCCGGCAGCCTCATCGCCTCCCTCATCGCGGTGCACACCCTGGACCATTTCGGCCAGACGCATTGGAAGAGCCAGTTCGTCATCGCCGGCTGTGCGGCGTTGGTCGTCTTCGTCATTTCGTTCTTCTGGCTCAAGGACCTCTCGCCCAAACTCCGCGACCAGCTCATGGTGTCGGCCCGCGACCAGACACTGATCGAGGCGCGCGCCCGCGGCTTGACCGAAAAGGACCTGCAGGCCGCGTCCGAGCGCCCGTGGCGCCAGATCCTCCATGTGGACCTGATCCTCGCGTGTCTCGGCATCGCCGTCTTCCTCCTGCTCTACTACGCCGCGGCGAGCCTCTTCACCGTCTACTACCCGGTGATCTTCCAGAACCCGAACGGCACGAACTTCACCGTGACCCAGGCCAACGGGCTCAACACCTGGTTCTGGACCGCCGACATCATCGGTTTGATCGTGGTCGGACTACTCTCCGACGCGCTCAAGGTCCGAAAGCCGTTCATGCTGGCGGGTGCGATCATCTCGATCGTGATGCTGCTCGTCTTCATGGGCAACGCCACCCATCCCCACACGAGCTACTACACGCTGGCGATCGAAGCGTCGGCGATCGCGGTGGGTATCTCGCTCGTGTTCGCACCGTGGATCGCCAGTTACACCGAAAGTGTCGAGGCGAGGAACCCAGCCCTGGTGGCGACGGGCCTTGCGCTCTGGGGGTGGATCCTCCGGCTCACGGTCGGGATCTCCTTCATCTTCCTGCCGCTGGTGATCACGAGCGTGAACCCGATCGTCGACAACCTTCCGGTTGCGCAGACCGTGATCCAAGGTCAGTCGGTACAGGACTTCGTCGCCCAGCACCCCAAGACCATCGCATTCGCCACCGAGCACGCGGACCTGTTGGCCCTCATCGCCAAGGACCCCGCCGCGGCCGCCGCCGTCGGGAAGGATCCGTCGGCCGCGAACATCGCTGCGGCCGTGAAGGCCTTCGGGGTGAGCGGGCTCACCCAATTGGCCAAGTACAAGACGGAGCTGTCCACCCTCGTGCAGCCGTACACGGCGCAGCTGACCTTCATCTCGGCGCACCAGGACGCGTTGCAGCAACTGCAGAAGGGTTCGGCTGCTGCACCCCATGAATGGCAACACTGGTTCTGGGTCGACCTGGCCGGCATGGTGCTGTTCGTCCCGGTGATCTGGCTGATCAAGGGGCGCTGGCGGCCGTCGTCCGCCCGGCGTGACGCCGCCGAGCACGAGGCTGCCGTGGCCGAGGAATTGGCGCGGCTCATCGGCGAGCAGAAAGTCGCCATTTAGTCGGGAGTTGCCGTCGCGGGTCCTCTCCTGAGAGCCCGTGTACGACATGGCAGGATGTCGGGATGGAGACTGTCCTTCGCCTGGGCGGCCTGATCGCGGGGATCGTCATCGTCGGCTGGACCGCACTCAGTGTCTTCACGGCGTTGGTGGTGCCGCGTGTCACCTCGTCGCGCGCGATGCGCTCGATCGCCAAGATCATCGGGGTGACGGCGCGTCAACTCCTGCCGCGGCTGCCGAGCTACGAAGCGCGCGATCGGGTGATGGCGGTCGTCGGGCCGCTGTCCATGATCTCGCTCTTCGTCTTGTGGCTCGCATCCCTTGTCCTCGGGTTCGGCCTCATCGCCTGGTTCGTCAGCGGGCTGGACTTCTGGACCGCCTTGGGTATTTCGGGCTCGTCGGTGTTCACACTGGGCATCGCCACGAGCCCGGGCTCGAGCTCGCGCTCGATCGAGATCATCGCCGCCTGTATCGGCTTGCTGGTCATCGCACTGGAGATCGCGTACCTGCCTGCTCTCTACAACGCGTTCTCGACCCGCGAGACCGAAGTCACGCTGCTGGCCACCCGTTCGGGCACGCCGGCGTGGGGCCCCGAGATCCTGGCCCGGCATCACATGCTCGACAACATCGCGGAACTGCCCGATCTCTACGCGGAATGGGAGCGCTGGGCGGCCGCGGTGTCCGAGAGCCATGCCAACTACCCGGCTCTGATCTGGTTCCGCTCACCGGTTTCGACCCGGAACTGGTTGCTCAGTCTGGTGGCGATGATGGACTCCGCCGCGCTTTACCACGCCGTCAGCCCCACGGCAACGCCTCGTCAGGCCCGACTGTGCCTCGCCATGGGCACCAACTGTCTGCGTTCCATCGCCGGGGCCCTGCACATCCCCTTTGAGGCCGACCCGATCCCGACCGCCGGGACGAGGCTTTCGAAGGAGGAATTCACTGACGGCTACTCCCGTTTGGAAGAGGTGCAGTTCCCGATGGAGCGCGACCTGAACGACGCATGGCGCCACTTCCAGGGTTGGCGGGTCAACTACGAACCGATCGTCGACACCCTGACGAGGCTGGTGATGCCGCCGCCGGCGCCATGGTTCCTGCCGCGGCCCGGACTGGGCACCGTCGAATGGCCCACCGTGCGAAATCGCTCGCCTGACGACCCGGACGGCGCGCTGCCCTTCGGTCCCGCCACCGGTTTCAAGACACCCCAGGTCCGAGATCCCCTCTCGCTCAACGCCCCGGACCAACGCTGACCACGTCCCGGGGGAGCCGGCATCGCCACGAGCGATCCCGGCGAAGTACAGTGCCAGGGGCCGAAATCAACCGCACGCACCGGTAGCCCCGGCCGATCCACCCATGACGCTCATTCTCGACCACCAGACCACCGTCGACCACCCGGTCCTCGACGACGCGGATGTCGACGCGTTCTTCGACACGGAGGATCTCTGGGCGATCATCGTGTGGAACGACGACGTCACCACATTCCAAACGGTGATCCAGGCCTTCGTGGAGATCTTCAACCACTCCGTCGAGCGAGCCGATCAGCTGGCCTGGACGATCCATCGCACCGGAAAGGCGGTGGCGGCTATCCGCCCCAAGGACGAAGCGGAAGCCGCAGTGCGCGACCTCCACCGCCGGAAGATCTCCGCCTCGCTCGCCCGGGCCTGATCACTCCCCGGCTGGTGCACAGGCTGCGTGCAGCCGGGCCGTCAAGCGCTCCTTCACCGACGGCCATTCGGCCGCCAGGATGGAGAACCGGGCAGACGTCCGCACCGTGTCGTCGGCGCCGGGCCGGTCCGCCCGCATGATTCCGTCCAGCTGACCGCCGATACGTTCGATCGCAGCACGCGACCGCGCATTGCGGACGTCGGTCTGGAGTGCCACGCGGTGCACGTGCCACACCTCGAAGGCGTGCCCCATCATGAGCAGCTTGGCCTCGGTGTTGACCGGTGAGCGTTGGGCCGATCCGGCCAGCCAGGTGAACCCGATGTCCACCACGTCGGGGATCCCATCGCGCTGGTGGGAGGCCCCCGGGGGCCACTGCCAGAACCCGATCTCGCAGAAGCGGGTCGCACCCACGACCCGATCGCTTCCGGCACCCCCGTCAGCGGCACTCCCGTCAGTGCCCCGACCGCCGCCGCCGGTACCGCCGCCCTTGCGGACGGTGGCGAACGCCACGTGCGCGCCTTCTTCGACCTTCGCCAGGGCGTCGGCCACGTAGGCGGTCATCTGGTCGAGACCCTCGGGCGTGTACGTCCACTCGTAGTTGGTCCGGTCCTCAGCAGCCGCCACGACGAGGGCAGGGATGTGCGCCTCGGACAACGGTTCGAGGCGTACGAACGTCCCTTCGAGGACGAACGGTTCAGGCATGGCCGCCGCCACCACCGCCACCACCACCGCCAACACCACCACCACCGCCACCGCCACCACCACCGCCACCGCCACCGCCACCGCCGGCGGGGATGACGAAGTCACTTTGGCGCACGAGGAAGAACGCTGCCACCACCCCGACAAAGGCGATGATGGCGCCGATGACGGTGAGGTGGTTCAGGGTGGTCGAGAAGGCGACGTGATAGGCCCGCAGGAGCTCGGCCCGCGCCGCCGGCAGCGGGATCTTCGAGGCGGCCGTGTGCACCTCCCCGGCCGATTCCGCGGCCACCAGCTGGGAACCGCCCTGTTGGAGCACCAATCGGCCGACAGCGGTCTGGCGGAGCGCGTTCGTGGTGTGGTTCACGATCTGGCTCTGGAAGATCGCCCCGAGAATGGCGATGCCCGTCGCGATGCCGACCTGGCGGAAGGTGTTGTTGGCTCCCGAGGCCATCCCGCTCCGCTGTGGCTCCACGACGGAGATGGAGGCCGACGCCAGCACAGGGTTCACGGTCCCGATCCCGAAGCCGCACAGCACGAACCCGGGCAACAACACGGTCCAGGTGGAGTCGGGATCGGTCCGGGCCATCAGGAGAAGTCCGCCGGTGATCAGGAGCATTCCGACCGCGAGCAGGTAGCGGGATTGGACACGGACCGTGAGACGGCCGGCGAAGGGTGCGACGACGAATGCCAGGACAGTGAGCGGCAGGAACCGCACCCCGGCGGGGAATGGCCCGAAGCCGAGGTTGTCCTGGACGTAGAGCGTGAGGTACAGGAACATGGCGAAAATCGACGCCGAGATCGTGAAGGCCACCACCGACACACCGACGAAGGCCGGTCGCTTGAAGAGTGAGAGGTCGAGCATCGGATCGCGGGTTCGTTGCTCGTTGATGAAGAAGATGATCATCAGGACGGCCGATGCGCAAAGGAGGCCGACCGTCGTCGTGCTGGACCAGCCCTCGTCATTGCCGCGCACGAGCGCGAACACCAGGAGGAAGAGGCTGGCGGAGAACGAGCTGAAGCCGATCCAGTCGATGGAGCGCGTGCGGCATGCCCTTGGACGGGGAGATGCGGGTGAGGGTGATGAAGATGGCCACGATGCCGATCGGCACGTTGACGAAGAAGATCCAGCGCCAGCCGATGGCGCTCGTGATGGCGCCGCCGACCAACGGCCCCACGGCCACGGCGCCACCGATGACGCCTCCGTAGATGCCGAAAGCAGTGCCGCGATCCTCTGCCCTGGAACGCTTGTGCGATCAGGGCGAGCGAAGTGGCGAACATGATGGCGCCCCCCACGCCCTGGACGGCCCGCGCCAGATTGAGCATGAGCGAGTCGGTCGACAGGCCGCACACCAACGACGCCACGGAGAAGATGGCGAGTCCGATCGGCGAACACGTTGCGCCGGCCGTAGATGTCACCGATGACCCCGGCGGTGAGAAGGAAGGCGGCCAGTGTGAGGGAATAGGCATCAACCACCCATTGCAGATCGGCGAAGGAGGAGTGCAGCGAACGCTGGATGTCCGGCAGCGCCACGTTCACGACGGTGATGTCGAGCAGCAGCATGAAGATGGCGGTGCAGACGGCGATCAGGGTCCACCACTTGCGTTCGAGGCTGGGCATCTGCGGAGTGTATCGAGGGCCTGTGACGGCCCGTACAATGTGATGTGATCGTCGGTTCGTCACTCACCATCGAAATTGGCGATCGGACACTGGTCGGCGATGCGTCGTTCGTCGTGGGCGAAGGCGAGAAGGTCGGTCTCGTCGGCCGCAACGGCACCGGCAAGTCGTCCTTCATCTCGGTCATCGTCGGCGAGCCGACGCCCCAGCTCCGTCATCGGGGCAATGTCAGGCTGCTCGGATCATTCGGGTTCCTGCCCCAGGCACCCGTGCCCGGAGGACTCGGCCTCGAGCCGACCGGCTTCTCCCACATCCTCTCCGCCCGCGGGCTCGACGTCCTCGATGAGGCGGTCGGGGCGGCACGCAAGGCCATGGCCGATGATCCTTCGGCGGAGAACATCGAGCTCTACACCGACCTGCAGGAGAAGTTCCAGACCAACGGAGGCTATGAGGCGGAATCGGTGATGGCCCGCTTGGCCGATGGCCTCGGTCTGCGCCAGGAGCTCCTCCTGGAGGACATCGAGTCGCTCTCCGGCGGCCAGCGCCGCCGGGTGGACCTCATGCGCGTCCTGTTCCAAGAGCCGCGAGCTGATGATCCTGGACGAGCCCACCAACCACCTCGACCGTGCTGCCAAGCGCTGGCTGCTCGATGAGTTGGAGCGCTTCCCCGGCGCCATCCTCGTCGTGAGCCACGACCTGAAGCTTCTGGACCGGTCGATCTCCAAGGTCCTGCACATCTCGAATCAACGCCTGACCGAGTGGAAAGGGAACTATTCGAAGTTCGAGGCCCAACACGAGGCCGATCAATCGCAGCGGGAGCGATCGGCCGCCCTCGAGAAGCGTGAGATCACCCGGCTCTCCACGCTGGCCGACTCCATGCGCGGCCAGACCGCGAAACGGGCCAAGGTCGCCAAGTCGCTGGACAAGCGGGTCGAGCGCATCGAGGGCCAGCGCACGCAGGTCGACAAACGGGAAAAGGCCAGCAAATTCCGTCTCCCGATACCGCCGCGCTCGGGAGTCATTCCGCTCGAGGTCTCCAAGTTGTCAGTGGTCTACGGCAAGAACGAGGTCCTCACCAACGTGAACTTTCACGTCAGCCGGGGCGACCACGTTGTCATCATCGGCCGCAATGGCGCGGGGAAATCGAGCCTCTTGCGGTGCCTGGCCGGCGTCCAGGAGCCGACCAACGGCGTCATGGACTTCGGGGCCAACGTCGCCCTGGGCTATTTCGCCCAGGAGCACGAGCAGATCGATCTCTCACTGACCACGCTGGACAACGTGAGCGATACCGTGCTGGCCACCGAACGGGAGCGGCGGGCGCTCCTGGGTTCCTTCGGCCTGCCGTCGAAGGCGGCCGACCAGATGCCCGACACCCTGTCCGGCGGGGAGCGGGCCAAGCTCGGGTTGGCCATGCTGTCGGCCGGTGAGACGAACCTGCTGCTCCTCGACGAGCCGACGAACAACCTCGATCCCTCGTCCATCACGGCCGTGGGCACCATGCTCGGTATGTGGCCCGGGACCATCATCGCCGTGAGTCACGAACGTGGTTTCGTCGACGCGCTCAAGCCCACCTACTGCTTGCGGCTCCCCGAGGAGCAGTTCACGCACTGGCGTGACGAGTACCTCGACGACGTGGAGATGCGCTGAGCGAAGGAGCGCTACTCCAGGCTCAAGAGGACAGCCAGACCTGGGCGGGCCAGATCACCCCCGAGTCGAAGCCCAAAGCCTTCGTGCCCTTTGGCGTCAGGGGATTGTTGAAGTTCTGCACCGAGGGTTTGGCGACCACGGCCCAGGTCGAGCGGTCGCCGTAGAGGTACGGGATGTCCTCGCCCAGGTACTGGTTGACCTTTTGATACGCCTTTATCCGGACGGCCGGGTCGCCCGACGCGCGTGCGCTGGTCAGCGCGGCCTGAATGCGGGGATCCGAGTTGCGGGCCATGTTGAGCGAAATGGGCCCGCCGGTCGTCTTGGTGCTCCACCATATGTAGTTGAGGTCGGGCACGACCGCGCCGAACTGGCGCCAGGTGACGGCTTGGTACTTCCCGGCCAGGGCGTCGTTGATGAGCGCGGCTTGTTCCTGCACGTTGATGGTGACCTTCATGCCCGCCTGGCTCCACTCCTGTTGAAGGAACTGTGCCGTGCGCTCGACCTCGGGGTTGTTGGTGGCGATGAGCGTGAAGGCGACGGGTTGGCCGGTCTGTTGCTGGATCTGCTTGACCAACTTCGCCGCACCCTTGGGGTCAGGCGCCGGATACGCGGTCTTGGTGTAATACGGGCTGCCCGGGAGGAACATCCCCGTCATGGGGGTATTGACATTGTGATCGATGACCTTGGCGTACTGCCGTGCATTGCTGGCTTTCGCCATGGCCACACGGAGCATGTGGTTGTTGAACGGTGGCGCCGCGGTGTTGAGCATCACGCAGTTCACGTCGGGCTGTCCCACGATGGCGCCGCTGTTGTCCACATAGGCCCATTGCTTGTTGTTGCGGAGTTGCAGGATGGACTGGGGCGTATTCGTATGCATGATGTCGATCGAGCCCGTCTGCAGGGCACTGACCCTCGAGGAGGGGTTGATGATCGGCTTGAAGGTGATCGAACTGAGATACGGCAGGCCCTTGCGCCAGTAGTGGGGGTTGGCGGTGGCGGTGAAGTGGCTGTTGGGGATCCATTCCTTGAAGACGAACGGTCCCGTCCCGACGGGATGCGACGTGCCCCCCGCACTATTGAGCATCGACGGGGCGGCGATGTAGGCCGTCTGGGCCTGCGCCAGGGCGTAGGGGAACGGCTCCCAGGGCGCATTCATCGTGACGGTGACGGTGAGGGGCCCTGTCACCTGCGTGGTGGCGATGCTCTGGAGGCCCGGGCCGGTCAACAGCGAGGCCTTCTGCCGCTGCAAGTTGAGCTGGAGCGCGGCGGCGTCCAGTGGCGTCCCGTCGTGGAACACGATCCCCGGCCGCAAGGTGATGGTGTAGACGGTGAAGTCGGGATTGGAGGTGATGGACTGCGCCAGGTAGGGCTCGACCTGGCCGGCTGCGGTGACGATCGCCAGGGGGTCGAAGACGGTCCGTCCATAGAGGAAGCCGCCTTCGTCCCACCGGGCCGTGGTGGGGTCGAACCCGCCCTCCTCGGTGTCGATGCCGAAGGTGACGGAGCCGCCGCGCTTGGGCTTGGCCGTGGAGATGCCGTTTCGCCCGGGGCCGTTGGTGGCCGCGGCTCCGGCCCATTCTGAGCCCGCGCCCAACGTGGCCAGTCCGACCCCCAGGGCGATCCCCCCGGCCAGGAAAGACCGGCGGTCAAATGCCAGTGTCATTGCAACCCCCTCGTCGCACCTCCGACAAGCCCTCACGGACCCGTCAGAACACTGCGGCAGGCTACATCGCCCGAATCGATTGCGGGTGTCACCAGCCCGTGTGGCAACCTTGCTCGGAGCAACCGAACAGCAGAGGAGACAACATGACGATCGCCACCGGTGACCCGATACCCGACGTGAAGGTGTTCACCTTCGGGGAGAGCGGTCCGAAGGCCACCACTTCGGGCGAACTGCTCGGCACGGGCAAGGTCGTCCTTTTCGCCGTTCCGGGCGCATTCACGCCGACGTGCTCGGATCACCACCTGCCGGGCTTCGTGTTGCGGGCGGACGAGATCAAGGCGAAGGGCGTCGACGAGATCGTCTGTATCTCGGTCAATGACCCCTTCGTCATGGGGGCGTGGGGCGAAGACCAGAAGGTGGGCCACTCAGTGGTGATGGTCTCGGACGGGAACGGGGAATTCGCCGCCGCCATGGGCCTGGAGATGGATGGAAGCGGCGTCGGACTTGGCGCTCGCTCGCAGCGGTACGCGGCGATCATCGAGGACGGCATCGTCACGTGGCTCGGCGTGGAGCCAGGTCCTGGTTTGCACGCCAGTTCCGCCGAAGAGGTGCTTGCCGCCCTTTGATCAATCGGGGGACCCGACGGGGACGTGCGCCCTGAGCGCCAGCTCGAACGCATCCGGGTCGTCGGGGGTCACGAACGGGACCACGCGCCCGCCGACGTGGAGAAAGAACCCGACCGATTTGCCGGGCCGTCGGGGGTCGTAGTTCCCCCAATGCGTGAGGTCGCCGGACCCCAAGGTCCGGTACTTCCCGTGCGAGAGCGTCACGTCGAAGCGCTCGACGGTTGTGATGGACCCGTAGGGAATCCGCTTGGTGGCCCAGGCAAAATCGCCCCACGCGAAGTAGCACCCCTTTCACGACCAGTTCGGTGTCGGTGCACTCGATCCGTTCGTCCTTGTACGCACTCACCGCCCCGTTGGAGCACAGCCTCGGGTGATCGCTGACATGGGTCGCGACGGATGACGGAGCAACTGGCGCGTGGCCTGCCGGCCCGGGCCCCGACCCCTGCGGACGGGCGGGACGTCCCTGCGACGTCGAGAGACTGGCCAGACCGCCGGGCACGGGGAATACTCTGCCCATGGCCAATCTCAATTATTCAGAATCGATCGTGATCAACCGTTCACCCGAAGACCTCTATCAGATGGTGACCGACGTCTCGCGGATGGGGGAGTGGAGTCCGATCTGCAAAGAGTGCTGGTGGGACGAGGGGGCCACGGCGGAAGTGGGCGCATGGTTCTCGGGCCGCAATGTGACCGCCGACATGACCTGGGAGACCCGCTCGGAGGTCGTTGCCGCCGCGCCTGGCGAGGAATTCGCCTGGATCGTCGGAGGTTCCCTGGTGCGGTGGGGGTATGTCTTCAGTCCGGTCGACGGCGGGACAGAAGTGACCGAGTCCTGGGAGTTCCTTCCCGGTGGCATCAAGATGTTCAACGACCACTTCGGCGAGAATGCGCAGAAGGAGATCGACAGCCGCAAGGAAGCCGCGCACTCGGGCATCCCGGCCACTCTCGCCGCGCTGAAGAAGTCCGCCGAATCGGAATAGTCAGCGAGGCGCTCAGTTGTCCACGGACAGCTGTTGTGCCACGGCAGCGGGAGCAGGGGAGGTCTCGGTCGTCGTCGTGGCCACAGGGGCACCCGGAGTGGCACTCAGGTCCGTGCATGTCCGCGCGTTCGTCCAGTTCTGGACAGCTTCGGTGGCTTCTTCACCGGCCAATGGCATGGGGAGCTCGCCTTCGATGATCGCCGGCCGCCACGTGACGCCGTCGATGTGGCGACCGGTAGCCGTGATGACGAGGGAACCACTTTGATTCGTCGGTGGCGGCGCGTTGTAGAACGCAAAGTTGCCGAGCCCGTAATCGACATAGGCCGAACCCAGATAGCCGCCACCGAGCAACACATGCGCGTGGCTTCCGATAATGATGTCCGCCCCGGCCTGGACAAGCAGGTTGGCCAGCGGCTCCTGCAGCGGGTCGGGACATGTAGCGAGCTCGACGCCCCAATGGAGAAAGACGACGACCGTGTCGTCCACCTTGCGCGCCGCTTCCACGGCGGACACCAGGTCGGCGACGTCATAGGCGGAAGCCAGTCCCGGCTGGGATGCGGTCGCCGTCCAACCGGCTTGCAGGTCGTCGTCGATGACCTGGGTGGCGGCGATGATGCCGATGTGCTCGCCGTTGATGGTCGTCTGATAGGGAGCGAAGGCCTCTGCTGCGTTCTGGCCGATGCCGAGGACCGTGTAGTTGGCCTGGGTCCGGGCCGACAACGCCATCTGGAGGCCGGCCGGGCCGCAGTCCTCACCGTGGTTGTTCGCCTCGGTGGTCAGGGTGACCCCGGCCGATTGCAGGGCGGTGATGGCGCTGGCCGGCGCGAAGAAGTCGAACGACTTGGGTTGGGGGTCGGGGCACGTGCCGTTCGTGACCGCTGTCTCGAGATTGACCATGCTGAGGTTGACGCCCGACAGGAGCGCCGGCACCCCGGTGCCGAGCGCGGTCGCAGGATTGCTCGCCAACCGACCGCCCAACGTGCTCCCCGAAGGAAAGTTGACGTCGCCGCCGAACGCCATTGTCACGGGCTGCCCGTCGCCATCCCAGTCCGTATCGAGTCGTGGGTCGGTCTTGGGGGCTACCGGAAGAGGGCGCGGCGCGTGCGGATGCGGGGGCGAGGTGGTCGTGCTGCGCCCGCGTCCGAGACCGAGCCAGAGACCCGCCGCGATCAGGGCCAGCACGATCGCCAGCACAATGAAGCGGTTCCAGCGCACGCGGCGCGACGCCATGTCCGGGCCAGGATCGTTCGGCCAACGGGGCGTGTCGGTGCGCGTCGGCGGCGACCCCGTGAGCCCTCCCTCGGGCCTCGACAGAAGGCCACTCCCGTTCGCCATCGCACCCTCCTCCCGGTGGACGCCTTCCCCGGGAAGGTGCCAGCCTCGCGCAACGACGGCCCGCCAATGGATCGGAGCAGCCGAGGGAGGCCCGCTGTCCCAGGTGGGCGCAACGAGGCCTAAGCTCGTGTGGGACCAACTAGGGAGACGGCCATGGCAATCGAGCTGGCGCACCGCTACGAGCAGATAAGTGCCAAGGCCTACGAACACCCGGCCGATCGAGCCGCCACGTCGGCGCTCCACACGGTCCCGTTGCTCGACAAGGTCGTCAAACGCCTGACCGATCTCGGCCATGAACGGCGCCTGCGCCAGATCGTCATGGGCAACGCGGTGCGACTCGGTCCCGACCAGGTGCCCGATGTCTGGAACCGCTACGTCCAGTGCGCTTCCATCCTCGATCTCGAGACCGTGCCCGAGCTCTACATGATCAACGACCCGACGGTCAATGCGATGGCCATCGGGTCCAAGACGCCGATGGTGATGGTCAACTCGTCATTGGTCGGGTCTTATTCCCCCGAGGAGATCCAGACCGTTCTGGGTCATGAGCTCGCGCACGTTCTTTCGGAGCACAACTACTACTCCACGGCGCTGCTGCTGCTCAAGCAATTCATGGAGGGGGCCCTTCCGCGGTCACTGCTGCTCGGGCTTCCCGTTCGCGGGCTGTACTTTGCTCTGCTCGAGTGGTCGCGGGCGGCTGAGCTCTCCTGCGACAGAGCGGCGGCACTCGTCATGGACGATCCTCTGGCTCCCTGCCGTCTCTTGATGCGACTGGCGGGCGGAGCGGTTCCAGGTATGAGCCTCGAGTCGTTCCTCAAGCAGGCTGCCGACTACCACGACGAGGAGGATCTGTTCTCGCGGCACACTCGGTTCTGGGCCGAGCTCAACCTCACCCACCCGATCGCCGTGCGCCGGGTCAAGGAGCTGACGGGATGGGTACAGGCGGGGGATTACGACCGCATCCGGAGCGGCGACTACCCGAGGCGGGGCCACGAGCCTCCGCCATCGGCTGAATTCAATGCGGCGGTCGCCCACTACGGAGAGCGTTTCTCGACGTTCCTCGACCGGACGGCCGGCAACGTGCAGGACCTGGGGAAGCAACTCGGCGGTTGGTTGAAGAAGTGGCAGACCGACGGCA
Source organism: uncultured Acidimicrobiaceae bacterium (assembly GCA_963706555.1). GTDB lineage: Bacteria > Actinomycetota > Acidimicrobiia > Acidimicrobiales > RAAP-2 > Bog-473. The sequence continues at coordinate 5,185,654 of OY970164.1, read as the reverse complement.
CCGGCGAGGACGGCGACGGGGGCAACGGAACCAACTGACAGGGCTCTAGGAGGGCGGGAGTCCCAGATCTGCGCGGACCCGGTCCGCCAGTCGTTCGATTTGTTCGTCACGGGTCAGCTTCTCAAACGCAGCGCCGCGTTCTGCCAGGCCTGCGGTAGCCCACGCCGACAGGTCCTGGACGATCACGGCGCTCCGTTGCCCGAGGTCTGCCGCATCGTGGTTCGGGAGTGCCAGTGCGTTCAGTGCGGTTGCATTCAGTTGGAATGAGTGCTCCAGCTCATTGACGATAGTGAGACGCCGCGCCATGGGCACGTTGCTCCAATGCGACGAGGCTGCGCCAAATGCGGAGAGCGAGGTGTCCAACGACCGCGCGATTTCGAGGTACGTCTTCGCCGTCCCCGTGGGCGCAGAAAAGTGAAATGCGTCGCGTTCGACGGCGCTCGGGACCAATGTGATGCCATTCGAGGCGATGAGAACCTGCGCATTCTCGAGTCGCAGCTTCGGAGCACTGTGATTGACGAGCAGGTGCCCAATCTGGACAACTGACGTCGTCGGATAGGGCAGATCAGTCGGCGTATCGTCCTTCGGAGCGGGATCTTCCTGCAGCCACTCGGCTTGGGAATATGTCTTTCCTGCTCCATAGGGGACGTTCTTGGTCCTCGTGCTGTGACGCGTGAGGTCCTTGAACGTCAGAACCCAGCCGTCAGAAACCTGCGTCATGTCGGCCGAAACGAGATCACCCGGCCGTACGACGCTCAGCACCTGGGGATGAAAGTCGACCTTGGTGTCACTCCAGAAGGAGCGGTACTCGCCGCCGAGCTGGCCGAAGTTGTTCTCGGTGATACCCAGTTGGATGAATGGTGGCCCACCGCTCGGGTTCTGCGCACCGACCCACGTGGATGCGTATTCGAACTTGGAACTCGGCTGGATCTTCGGCACCCTCCACTGGGCGCTGATCTGCTTCACGTTGCCGTGCCATCCGGCCGACCACCTGTAGCCGCCGAAGGCGGTCGGTGGAAAGAACGTCGGCGACGCTTTCGCGCCCGATGCGGGAAGCGGGCTGAGCAGACTGGACAGGACGAGAGCACCGACCGCGAACGCGAAGATCGCGAGTCGTCTGCCGCGCCCCCCGGCAACCACCGAGGAGGCGATCCCCTTCGCGCGCGCAGTGTCAGGCATCGTGCCGAGGAAGGAGCGTGGCTCGTCCTGCGGTCCCACAGATTTCTCTCCTGCAACGTCGTCCACTCACGCCATCTCCTCGATTGCGTCGTCATTACGGATGCTAAAGCCTCATTCCGTCGTCACTACTCGCTCCCAAGTGCTTCGCAACGTTGACCCAACTCACTGAGAGAGTCCGGCGAGACGACGCCACACATGGTGCCCAAGGTGTGGCCGGTCGGTGCCGCCGAATCGGTCGCGGACGGATCTTGTCGACCGCCCGACTGCTCACGTCGATGACCTGAGCGCCCGACACACCGTTCCCCGATGCCGCCGGACCGGGGCGTAGATCGGATCCCGATCTACTGGTTGACGGTATATCGGGATCCGATATATGGTGGCGGAGGTGGAGACGTCTTCGTTGGTCTCATTGGGCAAGAGAACGTGATCCGAGAGAGTGTGAACTCGGTGGCACGGACCAAAGGCGCTGCGTCGGGACAGGCGACGACGACCTCGCTTGGAACGTTCGGTCGCTATGCCGGACCTGCAACCCTGATCCTCTCCAGCCTGGCCCAGGGTCCCAAGCACGGCTACGCCCTGACCAAGGACATCGAGGAGTTCGCCGGACTCCGACTGGCTCCGGGCACGCTGTACGAGGCTTTGAGCCGCCTGGAACACCAGCGCCTCATCGAGGCGATTCCGAGCGACGACCGCCGAAAGCCCTACAAGTTGACCACGGCGGGCGCCGACGCGCTGCGGACGCACCTCAGCGCCCAACGAGACGTCGCCGAGGTTGGTCTCACCAGGTTGGCCGGCAACTGGGGCGCGGCGTGAAGGGACCTGCCGCAACCGAGGCCCATGCCCGCCGTCTGCTGCGCTTGTATCCGGCGACGTGGCGTCGACGCTACGAGGAGGAGTTCTTCGAGCTGTTGATCGCCGACCTCGCCGAACGTCCCCAGTGCCCCTCTCGCACGTTCGATGTCCTCCGCGGGGCAATGGTCGCTCGGTTGCACAACGCCGGACTTGTCGGTCCCCTCGCGGAGCCGCAGCGCCAGGCGGCCACGAGTCTCGCGGTACTCGGAAGCGCCCTGGCGTTGTTCTTGACGTTCGGCGTTTCGGTCTGGGCACAGCTCTCCATCGGATGGCAATGGTCGCCTCCGAGCACGTCGGCGACGAGCATGGCCATGATCACGATGTCGGTGTGCGCCCTGGCTTTTGCGGTCCTCGCCGCGATGGCAGGAGTGCCGATGGTCACCGGCCTCCTGCGCGCGCTCCTCAGGCGGGAGGCTCGGGCTCTGCACCGCCCGCTGCTCCTCGTGGGCTGCGGCGCCCTCGTGCTGATCGTCGGCGGTCGTCACTTCGCCAACGGCTGGCCGGGTACCGGAGGCCACTCGTGGGCTCACCAAGGTCTGGTTCCCGGGGGTATCGCGGCATTCGTGTGGGCTTCGACGTTGTCGGTCACTTCGTACTGGGCGCATCCGTCTGCGCTCTCGGCGTTTCCACCAGCTGAAGTGGCCTGGATGTGCTGCAGCCCCCTCGCCCTGTGCGGCGTGGCGGTCGGACTCGTCAAGATCGTTCGGCGCCTGGAGCTCTCACCACGGGTCTTGCGATTCGAAATCCTCGTGGGCAGCGCCGCCGCCGTGGTCATGGAGGTGTTTCTCGCGGCGGCCTGTTGGTGGGTGCTGCGCGGCGGGCCCGGACCCAGGGGGCTGTTCCGGACCGGGTCGATCGATGTCGCTGCACTGCTCTTCATGGCCGGGGCCGTCGTTGTGGCACTGCGGACCACCCATCGGGCTCGACATGCGGGCCTGCTCCTCCGCACCCTTTGAGCGAGGACGGCGGGCTGGAGTTGTCCGAAGATCCGTCGAATGTCGATGGACAGGAGCGCACGAGCAGACCCACCGGGCGCGTGTCGAGGCGGCGGCTCCTGGGTTGGGGAGCGGGAGTCATCGCAGTGGCCGGTGCGGCTGCTGTCGGCATCGAACTTGTCGACCACGGGGTGCTGCCGGGGAAGACCGAGCTTGATCACCTCGATGGTGCATGCTCGGTAGCGAACGGGCGCTTGGTGTTCTCGACACTTGGCCCATCCACCTCGGGGACGTTCCTCTCCCGTGCTCGCGGCCGCAACGTCGGCTACACCCTGGCGTATCCTCCGGGCCACGGCCCAGGCAGCCAGTTGCCGTTGGTGGTGGTACTCCACGGCTATGGCGCTGATCACACCAATCCGCTCGCATCGATGACGCTGGTCCAAGCGTGTGCCCTACAGATGGACGGTGGTCCGCTACCGCCGATGGCCCTCATATCGGTTGACGGTGGAGGTGGGTACTGGAATCCACACCCCGGCGACGACCCGATGGCGATGGTCTTCGACGAGGTGATCCCGATGTGCCAAGAGCGCGGTCTGGGTCACGGGCCGCACAGCATCGGCACCATGGGGATCTCGATGGGCGGCTATGGGGCACTCCTCTTCGCGGAGAAGTACCCGCAGACAATTTCCGCGGTAGCCGCGATCAGCCCAGCCGTGTGGACCTCCTACGGGCAGGCTCGAGCCGCCAACGCAGGCGCCTATGCCTCGGCGGAGGATTTCGCAGCAGATGACGTGGTGACCCACGCGGCACACCTCGAGGGCGTCGCGGTTCGCGTCGCAGCGGGAAGCAGCGACCCGTTCCGCCCCGGCGTCGACGCGTTGGTGGAAAAATTGCCACCGGGTGCGGTGGTGGAGATCTCCCGGGGCTGTCACACCGGGCCGTTCTTTTCTTCCCAGGAGGGCCCCTCCCTCATGTTTCTCGGCAACCATCTCGGTGGATGAGGGGGAATTCGGCGCACGACGCCCACCGGCGAACGTGACGCAGAGGGGAAATGCCTGTTCAGAGGCTTAGAGCATTCGTTGCCGGAGTGCCATCAACAAGCCGAGAGGGCTTGGTACCGTAAACGCCCATGGCGAACAGTCGTCCTCCCGACGACGGGTCCCGCTCCTCCCCCCCTGGTCGGGGCCGCGATCGCGTGGCGAATGAAGAGGGGTTGGCGGCCCTTGGTCAACAGGAATCCGGTGGCAGGAACCAAAATCGCGGCGCGGGCACTGCGGCGGGTCGTGCCCCCCGTGGCGCGGGCGCGGGTTTCGGATCGGTGCAGCCTCCGGTGGCCAACGAGGCGGGCCTGACCGCCCTTGGTGTGCAGATCGACAAGAACTGGCGCCGGGACCGCAAGGTGCGGCGGAGTAGGAGGCCGCGGTGGAGCCGTCGGCGCAAGGTGGTCACCGTGCTGTCGTCGGTGGTCGTCCTGGCGTTGCTGATCGCCGGTGCCGGGTACGGCTATCTCCGCTACGAGTTCCATCAGATCAAGACCGCGAAATGCGCCAGTTGCGTCACTGTGGCAGACGGTACGCCGTTCAATGTGCTGGTGATCGGCTCGGACACCCGCATAGGCGAGACGGCGGCCGAGGCAAAGCAGTTCGGCAACCAGACGACGGCCGGTGGGCAGCGCAGCGACACGATCAAAGTCGTTCACGTCGACCCGAAGACGGGTACGGCCAGCACGCTGTCCATTCCCCGCGACACGTTGGTCACTCTTTCGGGTGTGCCGTCGTCCTCCGGCGTCTCGAGCCCGAACAAGATCAATGCCGCGTTCGCCTCTGGGCCCAACGATACCAACCCGAGCGGCACCGGCGCCAACGGGTTAGTGAAAACAGTCGAGAACACGTTGGGCATCCCGATCAGTCATTGGATCGTCGTCAACTTCTTCGGCCTCATGGACATGGTGAACGCCCTGCACGGGGTCAATATGAATCTGCCCTATCCGGTCCGCGACTACGGCGACTGCAATGCCAACGGCGTCGATGAGAATTGCACCGGCCTGAACATCGCCACGACGGGATGTCAGACGCTCTCGGGAACGCAGGCGTTGGCGTTGTCCCGTTCACGTCACTTCGAGTACTTCAAGGACGGGGAGTGGATGAGCGATCTCTCGTCTGACATCGGCCGGATCGAGCGTCAGAACCTGATCATCGAGGCGGTGATCAATAAGGCCAAGTCCACCTACAACCCCCTTACGGTGGCGTCGTTCATTTCGTCACTGGCGCGCGATGTCACCCTGGACAACAAACTCGGTCCTGGTCTCCTTCTCTCCTTGGCCGAGCGCTACCACGCCCTCTCGGGATCGTCACTGAATTCGTTCACGTTGCCGACGGCGCCCGGCGTCTACGCCCCCTACGGCAATGAGGACGTCGAAACAGTGCAGGAACCACAAGCGAGCCAGACGATCACCGCATTCCTGGGCGGCAGCCCCGAAACGGCCACCACGCCGCCGCTGAACCAGTACGGCGATCCCGAGACAGTGACGGCCGTTCCTCCGACGACGACCACCGTCCCCACCACGGGATCTACGTCGACGTCATCCGGCGCGTCGGCGCCGAAATCAGCCACCGCGACGACGACATCGGTCCCGTCGTACGACCCTCGACCCTGTTGAGGCGGTTCACTTCCCTGCCGAATCGCCCACGTGCGGGGCTACCGGATGCAGCAACAATGCGATCATTCGCGTGCCGCTTTCGCGACCGTCGAAGCTGTGCGACCAGCCATGGCCCCCTCAGGGGCTGCGAAGTGGGGTCAGGGCCCGATTGGCAACGTCGATTCGGTACACGACGTCATGGGGGTACGCGCGCGCCAGCGCATCTGCGACGTCGAGGTGAAGCAGGCTTCGTAACAACATTCGCGCGATCATCTCGTGGGACACAATCAGCGGACGCTGAACGCCAAGGTGTGCTATCTGCAACAGCGCGGCCTTCGCACGATGGTCGGCGTCGGCGTAGCTCTCACCGCCGGGGAAACGCCACTCATACTTGCCGTGCGAAAGCCGAGTCATCTCCCCGGGAAATCTCTGTTCGATCTCTGTCGACGTCAACCCCGCCATTTCGCCGTGGTCGATCTCGGCGAGGTCCTCGACGAAGGTCACCGGCATGCCAAGTTCGGCGGCGCTGAAGCTCGCCGTCGTCGCGGCCCTTCCGAGTGGGCTACTGCACACGCTGTCCGCGGGAAGGCATGCAGCGAGGGCTCCGAGCCGTCGCGCCCCGGCCAGGCCTTCTGCGGTCAACGGAGAGTCAAGCTGCCCCTGGCGCCGACGCCGGCGATTCCATTCGGTCTCGCCGTGACGAACGAGGAAGACCAATTCCAAGTCGTCGACTTGTCGATGTCTCCGCCGAGTCACATCGCCAAGAGTATTTCGGAACCCGAAGGCGCCCCACCCACCAGTTCGGCTGACGGACTAGCTCGGCCACGGGTCTTCGACGACCCCCAGCTGAATGAACAGGCCGAGTTTGTCGGCGCCGACCCATTCCCTGACTACTTTGCCGTCCTCGAAGTGCATGATGGCGACCACCCATTCATCCACGACCCTCCCCGTTGGAGCCCGGCCGACGTACCCACCCGTGTCGGTGCCGTGGAACAACATTCTCAACACGACCGAGTCTCCGGCCACGATCAGCTCCTCGACCTCGAGGTGGAGATCGGGAAACGCCTCGTGGTAGCGGCGGATCGGCTCGACCCTGGCGGCAGGGCCCGTCCCGAACCCGTTTGCGAATCTCTCGCTGAAGAGCTCAACGGCCGCTTCGTAGTGTCGGCCATTCCAGACCTCCTCGACGAATCTCCGCACTCGTGCCCCTCGCTCGGCATCTGTCATCGCTCACCCCATTCTTTCGCCAAAGAAGCTTGAGAAGACTGCCACGGCTGACGTGGCCATCGAGGTTTGCTCGCCCGTCGGCAGGCGTCGAGTGACACCTTTCCTGAAGGAGCGGGTTCCCGAAAACCTCGGGGCGGCCGTGATCTCAGCCAGCTACCCAGGCGATGGCTGCGTCACGCTGGTCGACCGAGAACGTCTTCGTTTCACCCGGTGTCATCCAGCCGAAGAGATCCGTCATGTGGTGCATCCATTCGATGTCGGTCACGAGTGCGATCCGCTTCCAGGCTCGCAGATGCTCGAAGCCCACCTTGAGGTCCTGCCAGAGGGCCCCGCCTGTCATGCCGTCGAATTCGTTCATGACAATGAGGAAGCGGACTTCGCCCGTCGCTGCGGCTCGTTCGAGCGCGGGCAGAACGACATCGCGATAGTCCTCGGCTCGTAGCTTCCCGGTCGCTTCGAAACCTATGACACCGGGAGGCATCCCCTTCAGTTCCTTGATCATGGACTCCGTGCCTTTCGCCTGGTTGCGTCGAACGTTGTGGGCACTTGGAACATCCCGTTCGGCCATCACAATCTACGCCTGCTTGGGAACGACTAGTCGAGGAATCGACGGTCATGGCGCGGCCGGCGTCGGAAGACTCGGGTTTGGTAGCTTCGTCCGCGAGCGTCAAGGAGGTGACCGTGACGGGATTTCGCGGCGTGCTGGCCGTTCTCGCATTCGCCGGGGGTGTGGTGACGACAGGCACAAGTGCGCCGGCTCAGGCGGCACCGGCCCGGCCCGAAGCCGGTTATTGGCTGGCGGGCGCTGATGGAGGCGTCTTTTCGTTCGGTGCACCGTTCTATGGCTCTGGTGCAGCACCCGTGGGAGCGTGCGACTTCTCTCCTCAGGCATCGAGCACCCGTAATCCGGTGCTCGGGTGTGTCGGGATCGCCTCGACACCGAGTGGCGACGGCTACTGGCTCCTCAACGCCTTCCGAGCGGCGATGGCGTTCGGCCAGGCAGGACAAGCCCTCCAAATTGGCTGCACGAGCCTGAACGGGGCGACAGGGACGTGGACCGGATTGGCTTCGTCGCCGACCGGAAAAGGTTTCTTTGTGACGAGTTCGAACGGAGGAGTTGAGGGGTGCGGTGACGCCGTTCCATTCGGTGGGCTCACGACGAAGACCCTCAACGCAGCGGTTGTGGGGATCGCGGCAACGCCCGACGGGAAGGGGTACTGGCTGGCGGCGGCGGACGGCGGGGTGTTCTCCTTCGGCGATGCCTCCTTCTACGGGTCCATGGGTGGAACGCACCTCAACGCAGCGGTTGTGGGGATCGCGGCAACGCCCGACGGGAAGGGGTACTGGCTGGCGGCGGCGGACGGCGGGGTGTTCTCCTTCGGCGATGCCTCCTTCTACGGGTCCATGGGTGGAACGCACCTCAACGCAGCGGTTGTGGGGATCGCGGCAACGCCCGACGGGAAGGGGTACTGGCTGGCGGCGGCGGACGGCGGGGTCTTCTCGTTCGGCAGCGCCCCGTTCGAGGGGTCGATGGCCGGCACGCCCATGAATGCCCCGGTCGTCGGTATCGCCTCGTTCGGATCGTCCGTTCCCGGCTGATCCAGTCTTACTGCGATAATCGAGCATGACCCCGATGCGGCTCCTGCGGGGGCGACACACCACGTCCCTCCTCGCCGCCGGTCTCATTCTGCCGGGAGTGCTCTTTGTCGCAACGTCGTCCTCCGCGTCCTCAGCGTCCTCGAAGTATCCGGAGAACTTCACGCCAGCCCGTGCGGGCCTCTCGGACCACTTTTCGTTGACCAGCCATACCATTCCAACCGGTTCGTCCGAGACGGGTTTCTTGGTCGTCACCAACCGGACGAACGCCACCATCAACCTCACCAAACGATGCCAACCCGACGTGGAAGGCCTCTTGCGAGGGTTTCGGTACACGCAGCCGAACAACTCCGATTTGGTCTGCTCCACGAAGGCGTTCCTGATCCGGCCCGGTGTCAACCGACTTCCGATTCGATTTGTGGCCACCTCTCTGTCCTGCAGCCAAGGTCCGAACAGTGCTTCAGGAACAGTGCAATGTGTGGATGGCAGCAAAATGCCCTCCCTTCCTCCCGGCACGTATGTCGCCCATCTCGACGGCGGCGGTGCGGCCCTCCCCGTGCCTAATGCCGTTACGGTCCACGTCACCGCTCATTAGCGTCGCCGATGGCGGCCCTGGGCGCAGACTTCCTGCCCGGGTGAGTGCCCGTGCGGGCGTCCGTTGAGCCGATGTCACACCTCGATGCCAGCATTCGGCCATGGCCCGAAGCGGATTCAGAGCGACAACCCGACGCGCAGAAACGATCGAGTGGCTGGCTGCCAGGGATGGCGGAATGAACTGTCAATGGTGTGGAGTCAGCCTTGCCACTCGACCGCCCACAGTCGACCACATCGTGCCGCGATCGCGTGGCGGCAGGACGACCGAGGATAATCTCGTCCTGGCGTGTGCGGCATGTCACAAGGAGCGCGGGATTCTGTCCGTCGAGAGGTTCCTCACATCGAAACGACTGGAGAGGCGTCGCCGGTGGGTACGAGCAAGCGCCCACAGCTAGGTGCTGCGCGCGCTTGCCATCGAGAGCTACCGGTCGATTCGTCAGCTGATTGTGCCGCTCGAGCGCGTCAACGTCGTCACCGGCGCCAACGGTTCGGGAAAGTCCAACCTGTACCGATCGTTGCGTCTTCTGGCCGACACGTCACGCAACGGCGCCGTGGCGGCTCTCGCACGGGAAGGAGGGTTGGCGTCGACGCTGTGGGCCGGCCCTGGAGCCGGTGCGAGCAACGCCAGGCGCCGAGGATTCCCCACCCAGGGTACGAACCGCCGCCGATCGCCGGTCGGTCTCAAACTCGGATTCGCCGGTGACGAGTACGGCTATGCCATCGATCTCGGCCTTCCCAGGGCCGCGGCCGACTCCGCGCGCACAACCGATCCCCGCGACAGGACAGCGTTCCTCCTCGACCCCGAGATCAAGACGGAAAGCATTTGGCACGGACCCGAACTTCGTCCCTCAACCCTCCTGACACAACGATCCGGAAGCCAGGTGCGGATCCGGGACGACGACGGCTCATGGACGACCATCGATCATCAGTTGCGACCCTACGACAGCATGTTGAGCGAGCTGGGTCCTCCTGAACGGGCACCCGAGGTCATGGCGGTACGGGAACAGCTCCTGTCGTGGCGCTTCTATGACCATTTCCGCGCTGACGCCGATGCTCCGGCTCGACAGCCTCGAACCGGTACCCGGACTTCTGTGCTGAGCCCTGATGGATCAGACCTTGCTGCAGCGTTGCAGACCATTGTCGAGGACGGCAACAGAGAGGCACTGGACGAAATCATCGACCACGCATTCCCGGGCAGCCGGCTCAACATCATCTTCCCGGGTAGCGACCCCTCAGTCGAGGATCGCGCTGGAGTCTTCGAGATTGCCGTCGCCCAACCAGGGCTGCTCCGACCCCTCGGGGTGGGTGAACTGTCGGACGGCACACTCCGCTACCTTCTGCTGGTGGCAGCCTTGCTGTCGCCACGGCCTCCGGCGCTCTATGTCGTGAATGAACCCGAGTCCAGCCTGCACACGGACCTGCTGGAGCCATTGGCCGACCTCATTCGCACGGCTGCCGGGACCACGCAAGTAATGGTGGTCACTCATTCGGACGCGTTGATCGGGTATCTCCAAAGCGCCGATGGGCCGGCCTTGACGACACAGGTCTTGGAACTGGTCAAGGAGGACGGTGAGACGAAGGTCGCCGGACAGCAGCTCATCGATCAACCTACATGGAAGTGGCCGTCGCGCTGACTTGGACCGGATCGCTGCGGGAGGGAACGCATTTCTGTGGTTCCATCCCCCTGACCGCTTGATTGTTATTAGCACATTAGCTAATATCAGACTATGGACGATGACGCCGGGGTGTTCAAGGCTCTCGCTGACCCAACGAGGCGTCAGATTCTCCAGGATCTTCGAGGCGGAGAGCTCACCGCCGGTGACATTGCGTCGCGCTTTACGATCAGCGCCCCCTCCATCTCGCGCCACCTCGGTGTCCTCAAGAATGCTGGCCTGATCCTCGAACGACGCGATGCCAATCGGATCTATTACACCCTCGTCGAGGAGCGGTTGGCCGTCTGCGTCGGGCAGTTCCTCTCGGCCGTCTGTCCCGAACAGATCGTGCTCCGTCAGCGGCGAAAGAAACGGGGCGGCCGTACCCCCATCGAACCGAAAGGGGCATGACGTGCTCACTGATTCCGTCGCATGCACTATTGAGAGACGCCTCCTCGTCAATTATCGGATTGATCCTGAGGTGTTGGAACGACTCCTTCCGGCGCCGTTCAGACCACAGATCGTCTCGGGATGGGCCGTGGGCGGAGTGTGCCTGATCCGTTTGGGCGGTCTCAGACCGGCGCACTTCCCACAAGCGATGGGTCTGACCAGCGAGAATGTCGCACATAGGTTCGCGGTTGAATGGGACGGCGAGGAAGGCACCCAAGTGGGAGTGTTCATACCAAAGCGACATACCGATTCCCGACTGACAGCGCTTGCCGGCGACAGGATATTTCCCGGCGTCCACCGTCTCGCCCACTTCAGCGTCGAGGAAGATGAGGCGACCCTTCGCATCGCTGTCGCAGCTCGTGAGGGTGGTCTCAAGTTGTCGGTCGTTGCCCGCGAGCACACCGCGCTTGGGAGTCAGCTCTTCGCCTCCCTCGAAGATGCCGTCGGTTTCTTCCGTCGAGGATCACTCGGGTACTCTCCGAGCGGGCCGAGACGCCATTTCGCCGGAGTCCGTCTCGACAGTCAGCAATGGGATGCCAGTCCGGTGGGTGTCGACGCGATGACCTCGAGCATGTTCGACGATGTGAGCGTGTTCCCAAAGGGTTCGTGCAATCTCGACTGTGGTCTGGTCATGCGTGACCTTCGTGCCCGATGGGTGGCAGAAGGAACTCTCGAGTCTGACTCGGCGTTCGCGCCCGCCTGAGCAACCGCAAGGGGCGCAAGAAGCCAATCCCCTGGGCCCGACCTCGGGATGAAGAGTGGGGGAGCGACTCGTCGCTGAACTCTTCGGTCTGCCACGTGTCGACGAAGTAAGCCTTGCACGAAGTTGGCGGGAGGGAACGTCTTCCATCCGTGCGCACACTTGCACCGTCGCGTGGGATGTGTGACCCGGTGGGCTGTGGGCCCGTACTGGACCAAGATCTCCCGGACGCTGCAGCACGGCTCCGTGCCGCCGTCGGGCACACTGGAGTGTGCGCATGTTCGCAGCGGTGTGGCCGGATGAATCGACGCAAGATCGCATTGCAATGTTGCAACTCGGGCCCGTTGAAGGTCTCAGGCGCGTTCGACGGGATCAGCTGCACATCACCCTCCGATTTCTCGGCGAGGTGGACGAAAGCCTGTTGCCGGCGATCACGGACTCACTCGAAACGGCGGTACGAAAGATTGGGGGAGTCCGATGCGAGGTAGGTCCGAGCACGGCGTGGTTCAGCGGTGAACGCGTCCTGCAGATTCCGGCCAGGGGGCTGGAACAGGTCGCCAGCGCCGTACGCGCTGCGACCCTTCGGATCGTCCCTGCCCCGAGGAGGGGTGGATCGCCGTTCACCGGGCACCTCACCGTTGCTCGTGCCCGGAGGCTGCCAGTCCGGCCGCCTGCACGGGTGGAGCTTGCCGGTGTTCCCTTCGGATCGACGTTCGAGGTGGATTCCTTCGACCTCGTAAAATCCGAACCCCGAAACGAAGGTCCCAGATACACGACGCTGGCTCGCATCCCACTTGCACGCTGACCGGCCGATCCGGACTCGCAGGAATGGGTCTGCCATGACAATCTCGTCCCGCAGCGGCCTGTGTGCCATGTGTCGACGAAGAGGCCGTCGACGACCCGGCTGATGCGACCGGATGGCCTGTCGCTGACGGCGCCCGGGGACTTGCAGATCCGGTAGGCCTTCGCCAGTTGGGGCGCCAGCGCGAGATAGCCTGCAGGCATGGCTGTTGCCCAATCAGTGAAGGATGTTTCGAACGCGAGCGATGCAGCCCTCTGTGAGGTCGCGGTCGCTTTCCTGCGCGAGTTCTTCAGCGGCACCTCCCGTCAACGCTCCCGTCGCGTGGCCAAGGCTCCGCTTCGCGCCCTACAGGTGGCAGCGTTGCGCCACCCTGACCCGTTCGCCCGTAAGGAATGCCTCTTCTTTCTCGACCACTACGCCAACGACGAGTCGATCGCTGTCTTCAGCGCCGCGCTGGAGGATCCGGTCGACTTCGTGCGGAACCTCGCCATGCACTCGTTGGCGTGCACGAGCTGCAAGGCTGAAGCGCTCGATACGGCGCAGGTCGTCCCGGGACTGGTCCGGGTTGTCAGCACTGATCCGCGTCCGGACTTGCGCCTGATGGCGATCTCGATGCTGTTGCATGTTGCCCCCGATGACGGATCAGCGCGGGCTGCGCTCGAGGCAGCAGCGACGAACGATCCTGACCCGCTCACGCGCCGCGCCGCGGTCGGCGCGCTGCGAGGGTGCTTTGTCGCCCCCCGCAAGCGCTACGAGCGCCTTCAGCGCACTCATGCCGGGACGGCGCGCCGCCTCGGCTCCTGACGCTGTCTTTGGGGGACCCGGCGCCACTCGGCCTTACGCGTCCGGTGCTGGGCTCTCGACGTTGGCGCCAGCATGGGTTCTTCGAAGCTCGGAACAGCGCTCGGAGGGGAGCCCGATGCGTCGCACCCCAGCGGGTGCGCCCCCTCAGGTCAGGCGAAGGTTCCCGGTGTGTCGACCTCTTGGTGACGCAGGCCACCAGGCGCAGGCCAGATGAACATTCCGTCGACCTCAATGCCGACACTTGCGGGCATTGTCTTGGGAAGCTTCGTCGACGACTTTCCGCTCGCGGTACAGCCGAAATAGAGCGAGGTACTCGCGCGGTCCGCCTCGTCGGAGAAGCCTTTTGGCGCATTGACCTTGTAGTTCGGGTCCTTCTCACACCAAAAGATCTCTCCGGCGGTCAACGGGCTCGTTGTCCCATCTGCGGTGTTCAGAAGGGCCGACTGCCCGTCAGCCAAAGTGATAACGACGTGAGTGTCGTCGAGGAAGGGCAAACTATCACCGTTCATGATTGCATCGACGTTGCGCACCGGGACCGTCCAGGTCACCGATCCCGTGTCGGCGTTCAATCCGATCAGGGCAATCGTGAGCCCCGTGTACGACGGAAAGTTCCCGTGACTTCCCGGCTTGCTCGTGATGCCGCCGTATTGGCATGCCACCTGGGAGCTTATGAAGTAGAGCGATCCGCCGCAGTCGTATTCGGCATTGAGACTCCACCTGGGGTCGCCGGTTGCCAGGTCGATGCCCATCGTCTTCTCATTCGAGACGTCGTACCCGTTTCCCTTCACGATCGGCTCGATCGTTCCGACGTTGAGGGTGGCCGTCTGGTCGATGAGCCACCCGTAATCCGGACTGACGCCTGGCCCAAATATGGAAGCCACCGAGGCTCGCCACGCCTCTGATCCGCCTGGAGAGACTTGCTCCAGCGTGGGTTTGTTCGCGTCGGTCTGGTAGAGGTCAGCGCCTATCGCGCGGAAGGGCCCTTTGAGCAACCCCTCGTAGTCCCCGGTATTCGGGTGGATCAAGAGCAGCGATGAGCTGCCGTCCCCGTTGTACCCGGGAATACAGAAATACTTGCCTTCGGCACAAGGAGACGGAGCATCTGTAGGAATGAAACTGCCCGGGCCGCGCCACACCACCTTCCCAGTGGTTGCGTTGATCCCCGACAGTCGGACGAGCGGGCTCTTCGGTTTTCCGGCCGGACTGACGCCCATGACCATTTTTCCAATGACGCTCGGGTAGAGCGGGACGCCGGGGGTCGCCCCTGTGGCGGAGTATGGGTACTGCCATACGACCTTGCCGTTTGCAGGATCAATTCCTGCGAGGTGCAAGTTCCGAGACGAGTCGACGTAGATCACGACCGCCCGTTTGCCGGCTTCGACCGGTCCACCGACCACATGGAGGGAGGCTGCGGATCCCGGGGCCACGGCACCTGCGAGGCGGCCAGGCTGGAGCAAAGTGGAACCTGACACCACTCCCAGGACAACGAGAACAATGATCCCGATACCCCGTATGGTCCGTCGTCGCACTCCACCTCTCCTTCGGCTGGCAACAGGCACGCACGCAGCCTACGGAGGCCGAAACGATATCAGCCGAACACCGTCACAACGGGATCCCAACACACACTTCCGGCCCTGCTGATTTTGGCGGTGCCCGCACCGTGCAGTGACTCCTTGTCCGGTAGGTGGCCCATCACGCTCGGAGAGCCAGATTCGGCGAAATGCGGCTCGCCTACGATGACCCCGTGATGCCGCTCACGCTGAGGCCTTTCCGTGCGGAAGATGAAAAGGCGGCGGTGGCCGCACATCTGGCCTTGGCGGCGGGTGGCTACACCACCTTTCTGCTGGGCTACCAACCGGAAATGTTATGGCTCGATTGGCTGTCTCACATCGAGCGCTTCCGTGTCGGCGAAGATCTGCCCCTGGACAGAGTTCGCGCAGACTTCCTGGCCGCGGAGGTTGGCGGAGAACTCGTCGGCCGCGTCTCAGTCCGATTCGCGTTGAACGACTGGCTGGCGCGCGAGGGCGGGCATATCGGCTATGTCGTGCTCCCTGCCTTTCGGCGCAAGGGCTACGCCACGGAGATGCTTCGCCAGGCCATGGATCTCGCGCGTCAGGGAGGTGTCGATCGACTTCTCGTCGTCTGCGACGAGGACAACCTGGGTTCGGCGACCGTGATCGAGCGATGTGGCGGCGTCTTGGAGGGCACATCGCTCAATGAGAACGGAGTGACGATACGGCGATACTGGCTCTGACAGGCGATGCTGTGATCGCCGTCCACGCGCTTGGCAGGCGACGAGATGTCTCCTCCCGGTCCGCCGGTCGAAGCTTCTCGTCCCACGAGATCGGCGGTGACCCCCCCGGCGGGTAGGAGACCCGGGAACAGTTCCTCCAGAACGTCGATGAGGTCCTCGGCTGACCACCACGGGATGGCACTCGCCACTGCGAGACAGCCACTCCGGGATTCGCGGGTCCGTCCATGCGGGACGCGAACCGGATAGAACAGGTGTATGGCACCCAAGACCGTGCTCCTTGCGTGTGTACTCGGGGCATGGGTGGCACAACTGGGCACTGTGTTCTCGCCGAGCCAGGCTCGCGCAGCGACGGCATCTCCCACGATCTGCGCGCAGCAGACGACCACGGGACAGGGCGGCTTCAGTGTCCCAATCAGCGTCAAAAACTCTGGAGATGGTACCGACCTCACTGTTGAGGTCTGCATCGATGGGAAGGGCCCTTTTCCCTTTATCGTGGATACCGGTGCCGAGCAGACAACCATCACTCCAGCGATCGCGAGGCGACTCGCACTGCCGTCTGGCGGCAGAAGCCAAAAGACGGCCGGAGTGGGGTGTCGCGCCTCTGCGACACCGAGAAGGGTCGAAGAGTGGTCGACAGGCGGAGTTGCTCTCAGCCCCGAGACCGTTCTCGCCCAGCGCATTGACGGGCTCGGAGGCGTCGGAGAGCCAGTCGGCTTACTCGGCGCTGACGTGCTGAGCCGGTTCGGTGCTGTTCGATTCGACTTCGAGGCTTCCCAACTCGATTTCCCAGGGCCTGAGGGGCCTGTGCCGAGCAAGACGTCCGAATTGCAGGGTCCAACGAAGACTCCGGTGCCGAGTGTCCTCGTCAGCGGTACACCCCGGATCGTGCCGCTGGCCGTGGCAATCGGGCCAGACTTTGCCACTGCCGTAACCTCGGCGACCATCGGCAAAGTGACGGGGTCGTTTCTGGTCGACACCGGTGCAACCCAATCTGTTGTCACACCGAGTTTCGCGAAGAGAGCGAAGCTCAAGTCGACGGGCAAGCATGAAAGTGAGACGAGTGCCTGCGCGACGACGTCGGTCTCAACGGTGACGAGTGGAGCGTGGTCAGTCGGACACGTTCCGCTCTCCAGCGAACCCCTTGCTTCGGAGGGCTTGCCTGGTGGTCTCGACGGCGTCTTCGGGGCAGATGAGCTCTCGCGATTTAGCTTTGCCGTGCTCGCATTTCGAAGCGGTGAATTGCTCGTCGGCGCCTATCGAGGTTCTGCTCGGAATGGATCCTGAACAGGCGTGGTGCCCGCGCACCGCTGGTCCGTCGCGAGGCACTCCGCCGTCTCTGAGTGGCACTCCTGCAGCGCCCCTGCGGGGCATGGGGGGCGCAAAGCGAGCGACCATCAGGGCGTAGATTTCGTAATTTGGTTTGACAAGATCCATCCCCTCTTCGTCATGTACTCTCGCCGGCTGTGACCGACGACCTCGTTCTACCCGAATCGGGGCTGATTGAGGATCTCCCGAGTAGGCAGCTTCTGCGCGGTCTCTTTCACCTGCTCTTTGGCCGAGAACCCGTGTTGACGGACGACGACTGGTACGTCCAACAGCTCGAAGGCGGTGCGCTGTCCCCTCGCCAACTGGCTGAGTGGCTCATCAACTCTGCGGAGTGGGCTCACGGAGCAACCATGACGGAGTTCGGCCCATCACTCCACTACGGGAGGGGTGTCTTCATCCGCAGCCTCCCGCGGGCTCGTCGAATCCTCGACATCGGCGGAGCGGCGCTCGGTGATCCGTCCGGGGCTCTCATTCTGATGGGCTACCCCTACTCGTTCGACGAGTTGGTGATCGTGGACCTTCCAAGCGAGGAGCGGCATCCGCTCTACCAAGACGATTCCCGTCCGAGTTCCGTCAAGACCCCACAAGGTCTCGTGACCTATCGCTACCACTCGATGACCGACCTGACCTCCTATGAGCCGGGGACATTTGATCTCGTCTACAGCGGGCAAAGCATCGAACATGTGACCAGACGCGAGGCTGACAGCGTGTTGTCACAGGTTCGTAGAATCCTCAAGCCCGGTGGGTTTTTGGCCATCGACACACCCAACAGCAGGCTGACGCGATTACAACAAGATGCCTTTATCGATCCGGACCACAAATACGAATACTCACACCGCGAGATGGCCGCCATGCTACGCGGCCAAGGCTTTGCGATTGAGCAGGCGCTCGGGATCAACTACGGAGGGGAATCGGTCGCCAAGGGTACGTTCGACTTCGAAGAGTTGGCGACCAAGCGTGGCATGTTCCATGAAATATCAGATTGTTACTTGCTGAGCTACGTGTGCCGGCGTCCGGTGAGACCCGGCATCAGCACTGGCCTCAGGCGAATCACCTGGAAAGTTGCAGGCCCCGACTCGTTGCCACAACGCGTCTTTCGGCGTGGCCGAAGAGCTCTGGTCGGATCACGGGGCAAGAAGCTCTGAAGCTGAAGGCGTCTCGGCCGATCACGGAGTGGCTGTGCTCGTCGAAGGGCGGCGTCGGGGCCCGAGAGTTGGGGTTTGCCTCCAGCGATGAGGCCCCGGGAGCACGGTCATTCCATTGCTGGAGTTCCGCAAATGTGACGTTCTGCGACGGGAAGAATGATTCGATAACCTCTTGGCGTACTGGAAGCGACGACAGGTGGCTCATACGGCACCTCAAGGCAGAGGAAAGGGGCGGCATCGCAATGATTCGCTTAAGCGTCTTCTATCCGTCAACCGAGGGCGCAACCTTCGACCACGACTACTACCGGAAGAAGCATGTCCCACTCGCGCTCAAGATGTGGGGTCTTGACGGAGCGGAGATTGACAAAGGTGTCAACGGTCCGTATGTGGCTGCGGTGCATTTCAAGTTCGACTCACCGGAGGCTCTTGCCGCGGCGTTGAGTAACGAGAACACCGGAGAGGTACTCGCCGATGTTGCGAATTACACGACGATCGCCCCGGTCCTCCAAACAAGCGAGATCGTGGAGTGACGCCCTGATCTGATCACCGGAGCCGCAGTTCAGTTCTGGACCAGTTGCTGAAAGTACTGCTCTCGGGAGGTCGGTGCCATTGTGCCGACTGCACGGGGTCGTCGGCGGGACTTGGGCTAGGGACGATCGAACGCAGTAGGGCTCCGGCACGGGCTGCGGGATCCAACCCCTCTGGCATGATGGTGGCATGGAACGTGTGGCTGGAATCGGTGGATACTTCATTCGCGCCGCCGATCCGGAGACACTGGGCGCGTGGTATCGCGATTACCTGGGTTTGGACGCCGACGACAACGGCTTATGGCGTCAAGCAGATGGTCCTACGGTGTTTGCGACCTTCGAGTCTGAGACTGAATACTTCGGGCTCCGATCCCAGCAAACCATGATCAACTTCCGAGTGGCCGGCGTGGGTGAGGTCGCAGAAGCCGCTGCGAGGTACCCACGGGATTGGCGCGCTTCGTTGAGAGATGGCGCGAGACCGAGTCTACTACCTGCCTTCAGCTTTCGATCCTTTTGAACCGAAGCTCCGGATTCTCGCCTTACCGGCAAGTCGGCCATCTCGTCGTACGAATTGGTGCCCTGGGCTAGTCGCGTCGGTAGTAGTTCCGGCGCGAGCCGTCGAACTTGCCGCTCCTCATGCAGCAGTTCTTGAAAGCGACGACCCGAACCGCAAGGACACGGATCCATGCGTCCGAGCCGTTCGAATCAACTCCTTGTTGCCGTGGACCACCCTGTCGCCGCGCTTGACCCGCGACTCACTTGGGTAGCCGTGACGGCGTTTGCTCATGGAGCTAAAAGTAGTTCTTGTCGTCCTGCTGGTATTTGTCCATCGGAGGACCTCCTCGTGAGGCTTCGAAGAATACAACGATTGTCAAGAGTCTCCCGAGTGGGGACGAAAGTAGACGCTCGGCAAATCTGGCGACTCCCAGGATTCCTTTGCCTGAAGCAGCGTTACGAAGCGCATGTGGTTCTAGGAACGAACGACGTACTGCCCCCGCAGCGAGGACATTTGGCCACACAGACCCTAGAGGTACATTCCGACTTGAGGCGTCGATGATGGAGCGTGCGCGCCGTCAGGGCCTTCCCGCAGCGACATCAGTTCGGCCAGCGTGACGTCGCCCGCGACATGGGATCCCTGGCCGTCGAGCCATCGACGCGCTTCACTCGCGGTCAGTCGCCCCACCTCAATCTGTGCAATACAGCGCCCAGGCCTGACGATGGCGGGGTGCAGCCGGGTTACGGGTTCGTTCGTCGTGATGGCAACTAAGACGGAACGCCCCTGGCCGAGAAGACCATCGGTGAGGTTGAGTAACCGGGCCAAACCCTGCCCAGAGCGCTCTTTTGCGCTCGCGGCGACAAGCTCATCGCAATCTTCGAGGATCAACATGCGTGACTTCGTTCCATTTTCCTCATCCTCGTCCATCTCATCATCATCATCATGCAGCGCGATCTTGAGCAGGTAGGCAGAGCTGCCGAAAAGTCGCTCCGGATCCACCACGTAGTCGAAGCGGCACCAGCTGCGCCACGCGTCGGCCAGCGCCCGCATGGCTGTGGTCTTCCCCGTACCCGGTGGGCCATGGAGTAGCAGCAGCTTTCCCCCGAGCTGATCCTGGTTCTTCGACATGAGATCGTCCAGGGACCGGGTGGCCGGTCCCGAGTAGTTGCGACGGATGTCCCCCCAGGGCTGGACGCCGACGCTTCGTTCGTGACGAACGGGTCCGTGGGGCCCGAGGTGCCAGAATCCGACACCGGCCTTCGTGCGGTCGATGATCTCGGGTTCTTCCGCTCCCTCCCTCGACCGCTCGAGAACCTCCTTTGCCAGCTGTTCGGACTCCGCGAGCACCGTAATTCTTGCATTGCCATGTGCCCACCGAATCGCAGACGCGATCCAACCCGGCCCGGCAGCGAGCACCGAACGGGTCCCATCGAAGACAGCGACGCGATGAGGCGCCGCGCCAGGCGGGAGCAAAGTGGCTCCCTCACGGACGCGCGACAAGGTCGCACTCTGTGCGTAGTGGTAGTCGCCTGAGATGTAGTGCTCGACAAAGAGGAGGTCGTTGGCATCGACAACCGAATCGGAGTCGTCGAAGGACATCACTCTTTGAGAAGCGCGTTGGATCTTTTTCATGATGAATTGCCTTTGGACGCTATGACGCGTCGGACGTAGGACCTGACACGTTCAGGTCGATTCTCTCTTGCGGTGCTCGGGGTCAGGCGTCTTCTACAGACGCCGACGGCGCACTCAACCGAAGAGCAGGCGCGACGGCATCAGTAGGAGGCACCGGATGTCATCCGATCGAAGCGGTGCATTGAACTGAGCCATAGTCGATCAACTATGACGGACTCGACATCAGATGTCAATGGGATTTATCTCGATTCATCGGGCGTCGTCCAGGCGCGCGGTGGAACGGATATGCGTGCCGGCATCAGCAGAGCCCTACCGAGAGCAGGCGGCAACCTCGTGATCGAGGAAACTCGCCTCACGATCTTCAGTTTGTTCCGGCTACGCGATGCCGTCCCACTCGGCCACGGATGCCCGATTCCCTGCGCACATTTCGACAACCGATCCTCCACAGAGCCGGACCAGCGCTACTATCTCTGGAGATCGGTCAGGTGCCCGAATCGAACCGATGAGCGTGTCTCTCGTTCCCATCCGCCCTTCCGGCGTCTGGGGGCGGTCCCAGCGTCGATCGGCGTTCCTCTACCTCTTGATCTCGACGAGTAGCACCCACGCGTTGATCGACGCCGAAACGAAAGCAAGCAGGACTCCTGCAAATACCCAGTAGAGGCCTCCCCCTGCGCCCGCGACCAGACTCACACCACCGATCACCAAAGCGATGCTCGGGAGCAACAAAGTGGCGATGTGTTCGACCTTCCGGGCCGTTGGCTCAGCGGGCGTCACCTTTCCACGGGACACCCAAACAGCCTGCACGGCCACGATGACACCAGCGGCAGCGATCTCGATGCCGAGGGCATCAGCCCCTTGCCTTGGTGCAAGTGCGAACCCGGAAACGACCAGAACACTGACCAGAATCCCGAGGGTTCCAGCTGCTCTTCCCGGGAGCTGAGGGTGTTTCAGAATCTCTTCGAGGTTTATCGAGATCGCGACGAACAGGAGTCCGGTCAGAGCCGCTGCGGCTCCGATGGTGCCCATGAAGAAGTCATGCCACGCGACGGCGCTGTACGAGGCCACGGAAAAGTCTGGCACCTCCCCACGCCGAACGGGCGGCTATTGATTCGACCAGATGCGCCATCTGGCCGTGCCCATTGGGACTGCTTCAGTATGCCGTTCCATCCTCCCGGCTTTAGGTAGCACGGCGACTCCGAGCGGGTGCC
The DNA here is from genome assembly GCA_963706555.1 of uncultured Acidimicrobiaceae bacterium. Taxonomy (GTDB): domain Bacteria; phylum Actinomycetota; class Acidimicrobiia; order Acidimicrobiales; family RAAP-2; genus Bog-473. The sequence goes on along the minus strand of OY970164.1, from coordinate 5,163,637 downwards.
GGGGCTATGAGGACGTGCGGCAAACCCCGCCGGCGACTCAGTCGCGAACCAGTTTGAGTGCCAGCCTGGGAACAATGAAGGAGGCCAGGAAGATCGGCAAGAACCTCTTGCCGGTACATCGAAAAGCGGCGACCTCGCCCTCTTCGGCATCGAAGGCTTCAGCGCTGCTCGACTTTCGGCCATTGCGCACCTGCAGTGTGTGACGCCCAGGTTCGATAGCTATCTCAATGGTCTTGTTCATTTCGACCGAACCGACCCGCTCGTCGTCGACCACGATATCGTACGCATCGCGACGGACCTCCGCTCCGACCGCCTTATGGGTTACCCTCAGCGTTGCCGACATCGTCTGATCTCCCTCTTGTTCCTGAACGACTTCCTGGCTGGTGCCCCGCGACGAACGTCACGTTGCCGGTTACTGCCATCCACGTCGGCGGGTCCCGAGATCCCGCCGCCGAACATCGTGGTCGTTTGACGTCGTGCCGCCAGTGCGGGCTCAACTGCTAGGGAAATTAGATCTCTACGTGGCGCACGTCGAATGCCGTTGTCGGATCGGGCGAACGTACTCATCATCGTACGATTGAACGCGAGCCCAAAGGACTAGTGCCGCCGCCTAGCTCGTCGAGGGTCAGCCTGGCTGAAGGACTGATTCGTCGCCGACTGAGACATTCGTCTCGGTCTTACGTTCACTCATCCGCCAACCGTCACCGGTCCGCCTCCAGCGGTCGAGGTAGATCCCCATCCACACGTACGTACGGGGCTCCTCTACTGCCTCTCCGCCGGCTTCGAGGTGGTAGGCACGGATCAGCGAGCGTGAGCTCGCGACGTCACCATCGACGTGAACTTCGTAGTTGCCGAGGAGATGTTGAGTCGGCCCGCAGCCTCCGAGGGCGCGCCGCAGCACGTTGGTGACGATTGCCTCAAGACCCAATTGGCCATAGCACTGTGCATCGGGAAGAACGACGCCACCGATCCGATCCCAGTCGCGCGCGTCCATGAGGGCGGCCATGCGGTTCAGTCCACCCACGATCGCCAGCCAATCTTCGAATGTTGGTTCGTGCATTGTCGCCTCCTTACGTTCGCCGGGTGACTCCGAAGTATACAAAGTCCGCCACTTCGACGGCCAGATGTAACGCGCGATGCACTGAGCGCTCACCTCGTTGGTGTACTTAGATTCGAGGAGTCGCTCTACTTGACGCTGTCGTCAGCAAATCCTGCCCTCTTCTGCCGAAGTGGACCACGAATTCTGCGTTCCAGGGCAATCGCAAAGACCTCGCTCAGCGAGATTCAGTGCGTCGTGGCCCCGAGGACGGTGGGGGTCAGCTGAGCTCACGCACCTTGAGGGTGTCGACGTGCTGCTGGAAGCCAACAGCTTTGCCACCCTTCATGGTCCAGACATGGACCATCTTCACAACTGCCGGTTCTCCGGAGCTCTTGTGCTTCCATCCGTAGCTCCCGAGCGCCACAACCGTGTCACCGTCGGCGACGAATTGCTCCGGCACCACGGCGAAGTCATCGCCGATTTCCCCGAGCCGCATGAACACTCCTTCGAGGACCGCCTGAGGACCGACGTACGTACCAGCGAGCGGAAATCCGTCGGCCTCGATCCACTGAATGTCGTCGGCCATAACGCCAAGGGCAGCGGGAATGTCGCCGGTCGCGAAGCTCGCATAGGCACTTTCGATTATTTCTTTGTTGGTGGCCATCACGCTTCCTCTTTCCTCTCGCAGGAACGGCTTGACCGCCCCTTCACATGACAGTGTTATACATAACATGGTGATGTATCGCTGTCAATGACGGTGTTATGGATAGGATGGTGTCCGTGCCACCGCGGTCTGCCGATCCTCACTTGCGCGAAAGGATCATCAGCACAGCAGCGCGGCAGTTGGCCGCCGAGGGCGCCGTGTCGGCGCGGCGCTTGGCACGCGAGTTGGGCACGTCGACGATGGTCATCTATACCCATTTCGGCGGGATGGACGAGCTGGCCCGACAAGTAATGCGGCGTGGGTTCGAGGCTTTCGGAGCCGATCTGGACCGCGGCGCTATCACCGACGATGCCGTCGCAGACTGGATGACCTACCTCTGGAGCTACCGCCGTTTCGGGTTGCGCGAACCTCACCTGTACGCCGTCATGTTTGGCCCGGGACTGGCGGCGTTCAGGCTTGGTGATCCCGCCGACCTTGAGGCGGCTAGGTCCACTTTCGTCTCGCTCCTCCGCCGCATCCACGCCTGTGTCAATGCGGGCCGATGGGAGGTCGAGGACGTCACCACCGCCGGCGAAGCCATCTGGTCCGGTGTGCACGGCCACACCACGCTCGAGCACACCGGGTTCTTCGGTGCGGTCGGTCGCGATCCAGTGCGCTCGTACAGCGAGATTCTGACCCGAATGTCGATCGGTCTCGGCGACGACCTCTCAGCGACCTTCCGCTCACTGTCGACCGCCCGACGGCGGGCCGTCCGCGCAGACCGAGCGGATGTCACGTCCGCATGATGTGCACTCGGGGCTGATGGCACAGCGGACGCTCATTGACCATGCACACGTCAGGCAGGACCCGAGGCACGGGAGCAGACGGCAAGTCAGGTGTCCGAAAGGGGCTCACCAAGAAGGTCATCATCGGCTGGATCGCCGACCTCTTGGATCAGGAGCCTGACGTGCATTCCCAGGGAAGCGTTCAGTGCATCACTGATCATCTGTGCCACCGAACCTCGGCGACCAATCACGTGACCCGGTGTGGAAGTCCAAAGTGTGATCGATGAGAGGTCCGCCGCCACTTGGACCGCTTCAACCACGGCGTCATCGGGAAGATTGTCATTTAAGGCATCGGTGACACATCTGAAGGTCTTCCATGAAGGCATCTCGCTTTAGAATACGACCCTTGCTCCCGCACCGCCACGGGCTCCAGGACTGGTGGTCGGCCAGCCCCTGAAGGAACCGCGCCAATTTCCCAGCGCCGAAGTCGTAGAAGCGTGCCCGGTGCGAAGTGACCTCGCCCAGTGAGCCGGCTATGCGGCCGTAACTGCAGAGAAGTTACAGTTGTCTGGTGGCCAGGACTGCCCGACGTGATGTGATCGGCCTTCTGATCGAAAAGCGGATGATCTACACCGAGGATGAGGCCGATGCACTCGTCGCTCAGGCGAAGAAGCTGGCCAAAGAGAGCGGCAGGACCGTGCGCGCCGAGGCCGAGCTCCTCTTGTCGAGGGACAGGGGGACCCGGCTGCGGGACCTGCAGGACAAGGTGGTGGAGGCGAACAGGCTTCTGGCGGCCATCTCCGTCGAAGTCATTGACCTTCGGGCCGAATCAGGCGATGACGACGGGGAGCTGGCCGCAATCATGACAAGGATGGCTACCTCGTGTGAGCCATTCACATCAGTCCCGGTGGGAGGTTCAACAAAGCCTGGCGAACCACCAGCGTCATCGGTTACAACTGTCGCGCCAACACCGATCGAAAGTGTCGAGCGCTCCCTTTCCTGAGTCGGCGGGGCTTGAGGCGCTTGGTAAATCCGAGCCACTTTGGCTCCTACCTACCTCTGTGCGCCGTGACCCTCAGCTCTGACGTAGGGCACTCACTTCGTGACGTTGAATGTGGCATGAACGGTCGACGTACGTCCATGCTGATGGATGGGACCAATCGTGCCATTGACGTAGTCGCCACCGATGGTGCCGTCGAAGTGGACGTTCTCCGAGTTCCCCTTTGCGGACAGCGCGACGTCGATGCGCTGACCGTGAAACGTGCCCTCGACTGAGCCGATGGCTCCCGATGCACTTCCTGAAGTCAGCCCGGACAAGTCGATCGTGACGTTGAAGGCGTATGTGGTTCCTCCGATGGTGCCCGTGATGTCCGCAACGGGAACCGACTTTGGTAGGGAGATTGACCCCGAAGTCAAGCTGCCACGGCTGGGAAGCTTCGGAGTCTTTTCCGAGGCAACGATGGCCAACCCTTTCGCCGATCCGTGGATGGATGTGGCTGAGGGATTGTCACCTCTCTTTCCGGTCCATGTGATTGTCGCCGTTCCTTTGCCAAGAGGAAGCGTCGTCAAGCGAGAGATCTCGGCCATCACGGGCACCGCCAGGAGAGTCGAAAGAGCTACTCCAAGAAACGTGATGGCCAAAGCTCGGGGCAGTCGAACGTGGGTCGAACCGGCGAGGCGCATCGTTGATTATGGCATTTCGGGCAGCGATCACGTTGGAGTCCTGCAGCCGGAGACTCTGCCTAGCCCATATCTTCATGCCAGTATGGGGAGGATTCCACCGTCCCACGGCCTGGCCGACTGCGGCAGGTACGACCTTGTCGATTACGTCCCCGCGTCGCTCCCTCTTTGGGTCATCCAGGAAGTCATTTGTTGAACTGCGTTTCGTCCCCATTCGCCCTCTCTAGTCGACAGCCGATCGAGAGCTTGGTCCCTCTCGACGTTGTCAGTGTCATCGGAGAGCGACACGACGAGGGCGACATCGAAGTAGGCGTCGTTACCCCCACGAAACCGACCGAGATCCTTGGCCCTGATCGAGGCCAGCAGCGCTTGCCGGTCCAAGAGGTGACGAAGCTGTGGGACTCCAACCGTTTTCAGTTGGTTTACAACGTCTTCGGCTGCAGCCGTCGCCGTCGAGGTGTCAATGACTGACCACCATGCTTCCGAGCCTCGTTGATCGCCATCTAGTGTCGATTGCAATCGAATGTTCCACAAGCCGTGGTATGCCTTGGGTGACTTGGCATTGCCAATATCTCCTCGAAACTGCTGCCAGTCCCACCACGGCTGCGGAATCACGGCCAGGTTTATGATGAATCGCAGCTTTTCTCGTGAGTTGAATGCGGAACTCTGGGCATTGACGATCGCTCGATCCGAGTCCGGGGAGGTGAGCTGCCAGGTTGACGAAATCGGAGAGGCAATCGATGCGGTTATTGCGGACTTCATTGAGGGAGTAGGCCGTCAACCAAGCCGGAATGAGATCCACGCCGGGATTGATTTCTGTCTCCGAGCAATGGATGAATATTGGGACGTTGAGACGAATCAGTGGCGGCACGCCGACCAGCGAACGGGAGCATTTCTGGCCATCGAGTGGGGTTCAGAGTTTTGTTGGATGTCACGTCGCTGGTCGTAGTAGCCGCCACCCAACTCGTAACTCGGCTTGCGCAGTCGAACCGCCTCGCTATTTCCGTAGCTGGTTCTCGGTGGAGATATCTAGTAGCCGCCAACGTCGAAAAGGACGGGTCCGGGAGGTGGGCCGCTCCTCTTATCCGTGGAGGGCATGGAGAGTGCGTAGTCGTGCCAGTGCAGCCTTCCGGACTGCCGGCAGGTCCAAGACGGCCTGCAAGGTCGGGGCAGCGTCGTACATCATGCTCACGAAAGGCGACGTCGAACCGCTGACGGAGCTGCCCTCGAAGGGGGCGTCGCCGAACGTGAAGACGCCCCCGTCTGAGGCCATCAGCCAGTACCCGCCGCCGTCGGGGGTAGCGGCCATGCCCGCGATGGGCTGGTTCAGCCTGATGCCACCGGTCGAACCGAAGAAGTTGGCGTCACCGAACGTGAAGATGCCGCCATCGGAGGCCACCAGCCAGTACCCGCCGCCGTCGGGGGTAGCGGCCATGCCCACGATGGGCTTGTTCAAGTGGATGGCCCCGGTCGAACCGAAGAAGTTGGCGTCACCGAACGTGAAGATGCCGCCATCGGAGGCCACCAGCCAGTACCCGCCGCCGTCGGGGGTAGCGGCCATGCCCACGATGGGCTTGTTCAAGTGGATGGCCCCGGTCGAACCGAAGAAGTTGGCGTCACCGAACGTGAAGATGCCGCCATCGGAGGCCACCAGCCAGTACCCGCCGCCGTCGGGGGTAGCGGCCATGCCCACGATGGGCTTGTTCAAGTGGATGGCCCCGGTGGAGCCGAGGAACTGAGCGTCACCGAAACTGAAGATGCCGCCGTCGGCGGCCGCCAGCCAGTAGCCGCCGTTGTCGCCCGTCGAGGCGCTGGCCACGATTGGGGCCTTGATGGTCAGCTCTGAGGTGTCGCCCTCAGGATGCGCGTCGCCGTGCGTGGCAACCGTACCGTCCGCCGTCGTCTCGTAGTAGCCCTCGGTACCGGTACCCGTCACGGTGATCACCGGCGCAGTGGATGAGCCGTCGACCGGCGTGACTGTGGCTGAGCGGGCACCAAGGGCCCCCGGAACAAACGCGATCAGGACGTCACAGCTTTGCCCGGTCAGCAAGGGCCCCGGCGGCGTTGCATTAGGGCCACAGCTATCGAACTCGAAGAAGTCATCGGGATCGGATCCCCCAATCGTGAATCCGGAGATGGCGTCCGCGGTGGTGTCGTTGTTGGTCAATGTAACGTCGGCGGCGAATCCGCCGCTGATGCCTCCCACTGTGGTCGGACCTAAGTCGACGGAGGTCTGTGATGCGGCGAGCGATCGTCCGGCTGTTGCGTGGGAAGTCGCGCTAGCCCCGGCCGCTCCCGCGCTGCCGAGGATGGGAAATGCCAACAACATGAGCAGGCTGGCCACTGCGGTGACGCCGAAGCGCTGCTTGGAGCGTCTGCGCAAGCCGAACCGTTCACCGTCTGCGAGGAAGAGGGAGGTGGCTGAGGTCGGGCCATGCGAGGGCTGCATCGGTGTCGTCACAATCACATCATAGGGTTAGGCCAGCGAGTCCAAATGTGGGGCTGTCTACTCCTGGCTGGTGGCGGCCGATTTTCGTGCGCATGCTCAGGCAGAGTCGAGAAGGACGGCGTCGTGCTAGGACAGCAATTGTCGCAGCGAATCTCCTCACAGCTAGACAGGTGGAACAACAGGTCGACGGCTAGTAGAGGACGGCACTGCTCCACAGTGCGGACAAGTGCGAACTATGCAACGACTGGACCAGTATCCAGTTCAAATCTGGGAACGCGAACACGTACTTGGGCAGCGTGAACAGGCGGTGTAACCTCAAGTTGGTGGCTGTTCGTTGCCGCCAACCCAGTATCAAGAGCCCCGATTTGCTTCGAGTCCGAACCATCTAACCGGAGGTCGTAGTAGCCGCCTACTCTGGCGTGCTCCCTCACGGTGGCTGGAGCGTCGGTATCGGCGGAACGTAGCGCTCAAAGGAGGGTCCGGAGCGACGCTCGGTTGAGGGTTCCGTTCGGGGTCATCTCGGGAGCCATTTTGGTGCCGTCCTCAGCTTTTGTAGCTGATAACGGTTGGCCCGTGTGGCACGCTGTTGCACGTTTGTGGCACGACTTCGTTTTCGAAGTGATTGGAGGGCTCGGGTAGGTGTACGAACACTGCTCTGAGCTGGGAGAACTCTCGGAGCGGCCGACCGGGATCGAACCGGCATGATCAGCTTGGAAGGCTGAGGTTCTACCATTGAACTACGGCCGCGAAACGGTCAGCAGTGTATAGCGTCTACCGTCGTCCCCGTGGACGCGCTCTTCGACCGTGTGAATGGTGAACAGTTCTTCGTTGACCTTGTCGACCGTTTCTACCTGGGTGTCGCCGGTGATCTCTTGCTGCGTCCGCTGTACCCGGATGATCTGACCGAATCCAAACGCCATTTGGCCCTGTTCCTCATGCAGTACTGGGGCGGTCCTGTGACCTACAACGAGCAGCGGGGGCATCCCCGGCTGCGGATGCGCCATGTTCCGTTCGTCATCGGTCCCGCCGAGCGCGATGCCTGGTTACGCCACATGCGCACCGCTGTCGACCAGATGACGGCGCGGGGTCTCTCGGTCGCCGATGCCGATGAGCTTCGCTCCTATTTCGACATGGCTGCTCACTCCTTGGTCAACGCCCCGTAGCGATTCGCCGTCGCCGGTAGGGCCGCATTTTCGGCCGGACCCGAGGCCCAACGAGGTCATGCGCCGCTGGCTTCCATCGGGTACCGTCGACTGAACGTGGCAGGGGGATGGAAGGAGCGTCATGGAGGTTCAACGTTACGAGGACGGCATTCCCTCGTGGGTCGACCTTGGGAGCTCCGACCTGGACGGATCCAGGAAGTTCTATCACGGCCTGTTCGGCTGGAATACGCCGGAGGGACCGCCTGAGGCCGGTGGTTACTCCGTCTGCGACATTGACGGGAAGACGGTGGCCGGCCTGGGCCCGAACATGAATTCGGCGGCACCGCCCCACTGGTCCACCTACGTCAATGTGGACTGCGCCGACGACACGATCGCCAAGGTCGAGGCCAACGGTGGCACCGTCTACGTGGCACCCATGGACGTCATGGATGCGGGGAGAATGGCGGTGTTCGCGGACCCCGAAGGTGCCGTGATCGGGCTGTGGCAGCCCGGACAGCACATAGGTGCCCAGCTGGTGAACCAGCCCGGTACCTACTGCTGGAGCGAGCTCATGACCGACGACCCAGCCGGTGCGAAGGCGTTCTACAAGGCTGTGTTCGGATGGGATGCGGAGGCGCAGGGACCGGAAGGCCCGGGGGGCTATACGGAGTGGAAGGTCGGAGAGAGATCCGTCGGCGGCATGATGTCCAAGCCACCTGCCATGCCCCCCGACACACCCTCATTCTGGGGCGTGTATTTCGCAGTAGACGACACGGACGCCACGCTCTCCAAAGCGCAGGAGCTCGGAGCTTCGGTGCTGATGCCCGCGACCGATATTGAGCCAGGTCGCTTCGCGGTCCTCTCTGACCCGGGGGGTGCGATGATCAACATTCTGGCTCTGAAGCCTGAACTCCAGGCGTAACGTGCAACAGCGGCGTCTCGGTCGCACCGATCACTCGAGCAGCGTTGCCATTCTCGGTGGGGCTGCCTGTTGGGCGGCGGACGCGGATGACGCGGGAGCCTGGCTGCAGCTGGCGCGCGATCGTGGCGTCAACCACCTGGATATCGCGCCACAGTACGGAGCAGCGGAAGCCGTTGTCGGGCCACATCTGGCCGCGTATCGCAATGACTTGTTCATTGCGGGGAAGACACTTCGGGCGAGCCCGGAGGGGGTGCTCGATCAGTTCGATACCACCCGCCGCCTGCTCAATTGCGACGTGTTGGACCTCTACCAGGCTCATGCGGTGACCAGTCTCGACGAGCTCGAGCGTCGTGCGGGTGCCCTCGAGCGAATCGTCCAGCTCCGCGACCAGGGCCGGACGCGTTTTGCCGGGATCACCGGTCACGACGTGGGGGTACCGGTCGCGTTCTTGGAGGCTCTGCGGCGCTTCGATCTCGATACCGTCATGTTCCCGGTCTATCCCGCGCTATGGGGGCGAGCCTCCTACCGGGAGCCCGCCGAGGAACTGTTGGCGTTGTGCCAAGCGCGAGACATCGGCGTCATGGCCATCAAGGCCGTCGCACGCCGGCCCTGGGCCGATCAGCGCTCCCTGGTGGATGCAGCCGGTGATTCGTCCAGTGGGCGTTGGGCTACCTCGTGGTACGAACCCGCAGCGTCCGACGAGGACATCGATCGCGGCGTCCACTTTGCCTTGTCAATCCCCGGCGTCCATGCGTTCTGCACTCCGGGGGATATCGGCCTTTTGTCGCAGGTCCTCGATTCGGCCGACCGGTTCGCGCCACTGAGTGCGCTCGAACGCCAGACGGCGATCGACGCCATGTCTTCGGAAGAACTCATCTTCCCCATGCCTCGATAGGCCTGCAGGGGGGAGGGTGTCATCCCTCCGCGCTGGTGTGACCGCGAGTGATGATGGCACTGCGGTCCTGATCAAGGCGTGCCTGGTTGAAGCGGTCTTTCATCCATTCACCTGAAGCCTGAGCCTCGGCGGCCCATGCTTCCGCTCCGAGCAACGCGCCGACGATGTCGTACACGCGTCGGACTTCCCGCACGTTCGCTGCAGGAAGGGAGGCGATGGACGACGCAAGTTCGCGAGCACGATCCATCAAGCTCTCGTGCGGCACGACTTCGACCACCAATCCCCAGTCGTAGGCCGTACGCGCGTCGATGAAATCGCCGGTGAACGACATCCGTCGGGCCCGGTCCAGGCCGATCAATTGGGGAAGTCGAATGCTCATGCCTCCACCTGGTACGACACCGACGCGGGCGTGGGTATCGGCGAAGCGAGCGCGATCCGAGGCGATCAGGAAGTCGCACGACATCGCCAACTCGAGGCCGCCGGTCACGGCGGCTCCATTGATCGCTCCGATGATCGGTGTGTCGTGCACGGGCATGAGGCCGAGGTGGGCGATCGTGCTGGAGTGCTGTTGCTCGGCGACCATGTGCAACTCGGCGGAAAGAGATCGGAGGTCGAATCCGGCGCAGAAGGCCGGATCCGCTCCCGTAAGGATTATTGCGCCGATGTCCTCTCGCCTGTCCAGGTCAATGATCGCTTCGTCCAGCAAGCGGGTTACTTCACCGGAAAGGGCGTTGCGCGCTTCGGGACGGTTCAGCGTGATTGTTCCGACGTTGTCGGACACCTCGATTTCAACCTGCATCGGCGGCCCCTCTCTCTCGATCGCTCATTGTTCGTCGTGCACGCCGCGGTTCATGTGATCCGCGTGGGAGCGGGGTCGTTGAACGAGACGATCCGGGAGATCTTCCCTGTCGCGTCCACCCATCCGAAGGACCAACCCGAACTGGCGGTCTTGCCAAGCTCCATGCGTTCCCAGGCGAAACGGAAGTGCGCATGGTGCATGTCGAGAGCGGAGGTGCGACGTAGTGTGACGCGAAGCCATTCGTCATGCCGGTACGTGCTGTACGCGTCGCTGAGACCTTGCGCTCCTTCGACCACGGCGCTCGGACTGACGAAGACGAAGTCGGGAGCCAGGTGCTCGGCCAGCTTGGGAATCCGCTCTCGTTCATCGAGGATGAAGACGTCCCTCATCAGTTGGTCGATGCGTTCCGCGGGGGTTGCAAATTGGCGGCGTCGGGGCACATGTGCAGTTTCGCAGACTACGCGGCGATCATTCGGGACCGACGGTTGGCCTTTTCAACCTGTTCCGGATCGCGGCGGCTGTGCAAGGCGGTACTCCGCTTCACCCGAACGGCCCTCGCCATCGTTCTGGCCATTCTCGGCGTGCACCGGGCGGAGGGTTGCCCGACCGTCGACGGACTGAGAAGGAGCCCAAGCCGACGATGGCAACGACGACAACAATGATGCCAAGGACCGACAGGGTGACAGCCAACCAACCTTCCTTGCGGCCGTGGACGGCGACTCCCTTTTGACCTGTCGTGAGACTTCCTGATGGACCTGCATGCGTCTGATGCTCCGCCATGGCCTGCGCCACCGCGGCGCCCGCCGGGTTGGCTTCCATCCCGGCGATCGCCCAGAGAATCGCACTGAGCGCAACCAACGCGTTGACCACGTGTCGGAACGATGGCGCCGTCCGGTCAGGCGGTGGCATTCGTGGGCTCCGCGATCCGACCACCCGTCCATCCTTCGCGCAAGAGGGAGAACGCGTAGACGTCGCGCTGGACGTGGTTGATCCGCTCCCACCCATGGAGCTGTGCCTCCAGCGTGAATCCGGCGAACTCGGCCGTGCGTTGCGAGGCGATGTTCCAGGGCTCAATGAAGAGGTGCAGCCGTGGAATGGCCAGACTCTCGAAGGCGAACGCGACGACCGCCCTGAGCGCCCATCCGGCGCGCCTTTTTCCTCGGGCAGTGGGAACGACCCAGTACCCGATGGAGGCGCGACCGCTCTCGATCTCATGGAGCCACAACCCGAGACCTCCGAACGCCTGCCGCGAGTCGGTCGAGTCGGCGATCACGAACGTATAGCCATGTCCTTCGACTGCTTGACGCTGCTGCCGTTCGATGAAGGCACGCCCCTCATCGTCGCTACAGGTCTCGGGGATGGAGGTCACTGCCGGAATGTACGGATCGGTTGTCGCCAGCCGGATGAGAGGAAGGTCCGAGAGGAGGAACGGACGTACGAGTACCGGCCCGCTCTGAAGCTTGGGCACGCGCAACGGTGCTTCGAACACGGAGAGGTCGAACGTGCTCATTGGAGGGCGAAGTAGCCGGGCACGAGGTGGTGGCTGGTGTCGAGGTAGCCCTTGGCCTCCGGAGGTCCCCCGAACCGGCCGTGGCTCCACCGCACCTCGACGTGGCCGGACACCTCACGGGCTTGGCCCGACGCGCGCTCACGGATGGTCGCGTTCCATCCCACGCGGGGCTGGCCGCCCGGTTGCGGAAAGATCTCGAGCTTCACCAAGCGGAACAGTTGCTTCCAGTCCCAGGGCGTGGCGATGCGAAGCCGCAGCGAGCGCGCCGAGCTGGAGCCGAGGACGAAATACGGTGCACTTCCCATGCGCAGGAGTCGCCAGAGCATGGCCTCGCCGGCATTCGCGCCAACGGAGAGCGCAGCATGCCAGCGCGACACAGACGCCCGGGCAACCTCGTCGGAGAGCTCGCGGTATGCCTCCTTGGCGTCTCCCGGCCAGCCGGCCTTCAGCCGCCCTCCCAGAGCGATTCGATGGGTCGACGTCAGGTCTGTCGCTCGGTCCGGCAGTTCACTCAGGGTGGCCGACGAATGTCGTACGACCGCGCCATTTGGATCCGACCCGGCTCCGGCCATGCCGAGCCCCGGCAGGACGAGTGGGTCGCTCCCCAGGTCGCCAGCACCGCCTTCGGGTGCGACGTCGGACCCAACTTCCTCGGTCTTGAGGGCGAGGCGGACCACGTCGAAGAGCTGCTGGTACTGGGTCGGCGCAACCTCGGCGTACCAGTCACCTCCGGTGCCCCTCCTGCGCCCGGCGAGGCCGCCGACCAACAGGGAATCGAAGATGTGAGTGGGCGAGGCGTTGAACAGAATGTCCGACATGTATTTGCAGCTGACCAGGTAGACATGGTCGATGCGCAGATCGACCGGGGCGACCTCGTCACCGCTGCCCCGGACCGCCCCCTTCCACTCCACGATCTCGGGCCGACGCCCGCGGAGACCGTCCCGAGCGGCGAGGAACGTCCTGCCGTTCAGCCAGGCCGAGTGAAACTCCGAGTCGAAGGCGCCGCCGGCCCGGACGGAACCGAGGAGATCCCAGTCGTCGGGCGAAAGGCTGCGCATCACCGCCGAGCGTGTGGCGAGGACCTCGTCAAGGTCGTCACCGCCGAGCATCCCGAGCCCCGTGCCGAGCTCGGTCACCATGGTGCGCAGATTTGGCACGCCCGCATCCTTCCACGCCGACCCCGGGCGATCGCGTACCGCCTCGAACGGGAGCATGTCGGAGTGGAGCTACATCTCGTAGACCATGAAGGACGTTGGCCGGGCCACCTGGTCGTACAGTGAGCGCGCCCTCCCGTTGTACTCCTGGGTATGCCAGTACAGCCGTCCGGCGCCCCTTGCGGCAGACATCCGCTTGGATTCTTCGAGCAGGCGTCGACCGAGGTCCGACCCGCGAGCCGTTGGTGCCACGAAGAGGTCTTCGAGATAGCAAGAAGGGCGCCAGGACCAGGTGCTGGGGTGCATCACGCAGTGGGTCACCCCCGACCCTGCGCCATCTTCGCTCACGGCGAGCAGGCCGAACATGTCATCGGCGCCCCTCGTCAGCCGGTCAAAGGTGCTCCGCGTTGTTCCCTCGGAGAGGGGGGATCGGTAGAAGTCGAGGTAGGCAGCCCAAAGGGGATGCCAAAGATCCCAGTCGCCCTCCTGGAGCTGGCGAATCTCGTGCATGGCCCCAGCCTCTCACGGCGACCCGAGGACCGCCGAACCTCGTCCACCACGGCTCGGCCGCGTGAACGATCAGCGCCAGGTGCGAGTCCTATCATCGCGCTCGATCGAAAGGGGATTCCGGAGTGGAGCAGTCTTCTCGTGCGACGTGGTTCAGGCTGGCGCTGGTGTTTCTCGGTCTCTTCGGTGCGGCGTTCGCCATCACCGGATTCCTGGTCGCCCTCCCAAAACCAGCGGTCGGTGGTACTTGCGGTCCCGGGAAGTCCTCCGAAGCCGCAATCGTGGCTCTTTTCAATCCAGGCTCGATCGGAGCGGGGCCGGAGCCACCTGCATCCAGCGCCACCGACAGAGCGGACTGGATGGCCTTCGTCGGTGAATGTCAGGCATCGGCAGACGGCCGGGTTCTCGGCGCACTGGTGATCCTGGGGGTTTCTCTCGTCGTGGCACTTGTCGGCACGGCGTTGTTCGTGAAGTCCCGCAAGCGACCGGTGTCTGCAGCTGCCGACGTTGCGCCCTCGCCGTACGCCGGGTACGCACCCCCGGGATCTCCGCTGGTGTCGCGATGAGGTTCGTCAGGGACGGGGGGCTCAGTTTGTCGTCCGCCGCCGGCGGGTCCCACGGCGACGGCTCTCGCCCCGCCCGTCGAACTTCTCGCGCACCTGAGCCCGCCTGGCCTGTATTTCCCGATAGGTCAGGCGCTCGGTCGTCTCGTCCAGCCCGAATCCGGCTTTGACGCTGCTGAGGTCCGGCTTCCAATCATCCTGACGTTGGAGGCCGAGTTGTTGCATGATCCGCTCGCCGTGCTTCTCGGCGAACATCAGCGAGATGGTCTCGATCTCACCGAAGAGGTCGAGATCGGGAGCCAAGGTGGCGATGGCGCCGTCCAGGAAGACCATGTTCTTCACGAACAACATGAGCTCCTTGGGCATGCGGGCGCCGAGCGCGAGCAGCGACTTGATCGATCGCTGGAGCTCACCGACCAACTCGTCGGCGGTGAGTGTGGTGGGATCGATCGGGGGCCTGTCGAGCCCGAGTTGGGCGATCACCGTGTCGATATCGGTGTCGGGGGGTAGCGCGCCCAGGTCGCGCAGGGCCGCGACCTGGGTCGGGATGTGCCCGTTCGACGCACCGACGATCAGGGAGAGGAGCGCCAGCCGTTTGGGTTCGGTGAGACGTGCAGTGATGCCAAAATCGAGAAGCGCGATCTTTCCCGAGGGCAGGATGAACAGATTCCCCCCGTGCAGGTCGCCGTGGAAGACGCCGTACATCATGGCGCCTTCGAGAAACCCGATCATGCCGCTGCGCACGACAGCTTCCGTGTCGATGCCCGCGGCACGCATGCCGTCGACGTCCGAGAAGTTGAAGCCACTCAGACGCTCCATGACCAGCATCCGCCGGGTCACGAGGCTGGGGTGGGGTCGCGGGACGACGAAGTCGCGCTGGCCGAGCTTGGCGAAGGTCGACGCGATGTCGAGCATGTTCTCGGCTTCCAGCCGGAAGTCGAGCTCCTCCACGATTGTTTCGGCGAAGAGCTCGACCAGGGCCGGGGGATTGGCCAGCGCGGCAATCGGAATCCGACCCACCAGATGGGGGGCGAGCCACGACATCACGGCGAGGTCTTGGCGCACCCGTTGGGCGACCGAGGGGCGCTGAACCTTCACGACCACTTCGGTCCCGTCGCGCAATCGTGCGGCGTGGACCTGGGCTATGGACGCAGCGGCGAGCGGCACATGGTCGATGGACGAGAACACTTCAGAGAGCGCCCGGCCGAGCTCCTCGATCAGCACTCTTTCCACCACATGCCAAGGCTCGGGCGGGACCCGGTCCCGGCACCACTTGAACTCCGCCACCAGTTCAGGGGGGAAGATGCCGTCACCCGAGGCGACGATTTGACCGAGCTTTATGTAGGTCGGTCCCAGCTGCTCGGCGGCGACGCGAAGTCGACGGGAGATCCCGGCAATTTTCTCAGAGCCACCGCGTCGCCGTTCGGTGGCGTACCACATCGCGAGCGCGCCGCCGAGGTGGCGCACCGTCGTCCCGACCCTGGCCCCGGGCGGCAGCTTGCGAGGCCGGATCAATTCGGGCAGGGCCGCCTGCAACTCGGAGCGAATCCGGGTCAGCCCGGATTTCCAGGCCAGATCCTCCGGGTCGAGGTCCCAGGGCCCCTCATCGGTGAAGACGCCGAACTCCGTATCGGCAGAGACCATGACACACGGAGTTTACCGACGGTTTCGCCCGGCTACGACGGTCGCACCAGGCCGGTCTGGAAGGCCAGCACGACGGCCTGCACCCGATTGCGGAGTCCGAGCTTGGCCAGGACCCTCCCGACGTGCGACTTCACGGTCGCCTCCGAGACGAAGAGACGTTCGCCGATTTCGACATTGGAGAGCCCTTCGGCCACCGCAACGAGCACTTCGCGCTCTCGAGCAGTGAGCCCGCTGAGCACGGCCGGGACTGCAGCGTCCCCTGGCGCGCCGTCTGACAGATCAGGCAGTTGCTGCGCGTATTCCTCGAGCAATCGCTTGGTGATGCGCGGGGACACGACTGCATCCCCGCGTGCGACGGTGCGGATGGCCTGTGCGAGCTCGTGCGGAGGGACGTCTTTGAGGAGGAATCCGCTCGCCCCGGCCCGTAGTGCTCCGAAGGCGTACTCGTCCAGGTCGAACGTGGTGAGGATCAGCACATGGCTCAAGGAGCCCGAGGCGGTAATGGCGAGGGTGGCGCCGATGCCATCGAGCGTGGGCATGCGGACATCCATGAGGACGACGTCGGGCTCGTAGAGTTCCACCAGCCGGAGGGCCGCCTCACCGTCGGCCGCCTCGCCGATGACCGAAATGTCGTCTTCAGCCTCGAGGATCATCCGGAATCCCTTGCGCAAGAGCGCTTGGTCATCGGCCAGGACGACGCGGATCATGCGGGGATCGGTGCCTTGCAGGTGTGCAGCGTCGCCACCACCTGCCAGCCGCCGTCAACGCCCGGGCCGGCGATGAGCGTCCCTTCGAATGCGGCAGCTCTCTCCCTCATGCCCAGGACGCCGTGCCCTTCTCTTTGTGCGCCCGCTCCGGGCGACGGCGCGCCGCTCCGTAGTGCGGCCACCGGCGGCCGTCCGTCGTCGACGATTCGCACGGTCACGTCAGGATCAGTGAAGTGGATTGAGATGTCCACCGAGTGCGCAGACCCCGCATGCTTCAACGCGTTGGTCAAGGCCTCCTGCACAATTCGGTAGACGGTGAGCTCAGCCGCCCCGGAAAGGGCGAACGGTTCGCCGAAGGTTTCGAGGCTCACCGTGAGGCCGGTGGAACGGACACGTTCGATCAGGGTGGTGAGTTCGCTCAGACCCGGCTGTGGGGCCAATGCCGCAGCGCCCAATTCGCCCCGTGTCTCCGCACCGGGCTTCGTGGGCTCAGCTCCGTCACGGAGAAGGCCCAACAGCCGGCGCATGTCCTGCAGGGCCTGACGGCCAGCGACGGACACTTCGGTGATCGCCTCGGTGGCCCGCTGGGGATCAGTGCGCTGCGCGATCGCAGCTGCATCCGCCAGCGTCACCATGACCTGAATGTTGTGCGAGACCACATCGTGCATTTCTCTCGCGATGCGCGCTCGTTCGGCCGCTGCCGCGAGAAAACTCTGCTGGTCACGCTCGAACTCGAGTCGCTGCGCTCGTTCGACCAACCAGTCCATCTGCTGGCGCAATGTTCGCACGACAACACCGGCGAGGAGCGCAGCGGCGGCCATCCCGGTGAGGAACACCAGTGACTTGAAGTAGTTGCCGACCGGTGTCCAACGTTCGGTGGCCATGATCACGCCAATTTCGACGATGAGGACCGCAACGATGACCGCCAGCCAATCGCATTCGGTCGCGACCGTGAAGAGTGCGACCAACAGCGCCGTGTCCGCCAAGAGCGGGGCAGCAATCAGCCACTGCACCAGTGCGACGAGCGCGACCACCATGAAGACGGGGAAGGGGGCTCGGCGGCGGAACACCAATGGAACCGTGAGTCCGGCGACCAGCCAAAGATCGTCGTGCGGGACCTTGTCGAAGAGGAACCACCCCGAGCAAAGGAGGAAAAGACCGAGCGCCAACGTGGCGTCGACCGCGATGGCGAAGCGTCTATCCCAGCCGCGCAACGTTTCCCAGACCCGCCACGCGCCGCCGACCGGGGGATCGTCTTCCCCGAACGCCGGTGTCTCGCTCAGGCCGATCCGTCCCTCGTATGTGCCGTCCACAGCTGGGAACATCTGGTCTTTCCTCACTCCAAGAGACGACCGCAATCGTACCGGCTAGGGCACGCTTCCCCTTCTTGCCCTGGGAGCACCGGCTAATCGCTGTCTTGTCTAGGCGAGCGCAGGGCCCTCTCTCATCATCCACAAGGATGAACGGCTTCCGACGATTTCATCCCCTTCGATGTGGTGGACCCGCCCAAGCGGGGGATTCAGCGACCCACGCCACGGAGGACGAAGTCGCAGATCTCGTCGCTGGCCCGACCGGCGGGAATCGGGTCGGGATCACCGGCACGGACCGAGAGGGCCCCGTAGATCTGCTGGCCAATGAGCACCACCGCCCTTTCCCGGTCCTGGTCCGGGCGAAGAATTCCGGCGTCCATGCCGGCCGAGACGACGTCATCGAGGAATCGCATCATGTCGAGCCCGATCATCATGAGCGCACCTCCCACCGCCGCGGATCCGGCGCTTGCCACGGTCGCCTGTGTGGCCATGGCGAGCCGGAAGAAGCCTGGACTCTCGTCGATCCGCACCAAGAGCCCCTCGACCACCGAACGGAGCCGCTCAAGCGGCGGAGAATCGTCCTCTGAGATCTCGACGACCGTCTCCTTCAGTTTGTCGTACATCGACTGCACGCAAGCGCGGAGAAGGTCGTCGCGATTGGAGAAGTAGACATAGACCGTCGAGCGGGCGACTCCCGCTTCGAGTGCGATCTCGTCCATCGCGACGTTGGTCGTCCCTTGCTCGCCGAAGAGACGGCGAGCTGTGTCGATGATTTGCTCCCGCCGAAAGTCCCGGATCATCTCTTTCAACGCGTCCGGCGCCATTTTCGCCATCTGAGTGTCTCCTTGCGCCGGGGGATCAGCGCCCCAGCGGAGCCGTTGGCGTGAAGGCCACCGGAAGGTGCTTCACGCCGTTGATGAACTGTGACTGCAATCGCTGCGCATCACCGGCTTGGTGCATATCGGGAAGTCGGTCGAGCAGGTGTTCGAACATGACCCGGATCTCCATGCGAGCCAGGTTCGCGCCGAGGCAGAAGTGCGGTCCACCCCCTCCGAATGCAATGTGCGGATTCGGAGAACGCCCGACGTCGAATCTCCCCGGATGCTCGAAGACATCCTCATCCCGATTGGCCGACGTATGGTAGAAGACGACCTTGTCGCCTTCTCGGATCTTTGTTCCGCTCAGTTCTGTCTCGCGCATGGCGGTGCGGCGAAAGTTCATCACCGGCGTGACGAAGCGCAACATTTCCTCGACGGCTTGGGGCAGCAACGAGCGGTCGTCGCGAAGTCGCTTCCATTCATCGGGGTGTTCGAAGAACGCCTGCATTGCACCGGACGTCAGGTTGCGGGTGGTTTCGTTGCCGGCCACAGTCAGCAGGAGGAAGAAGAGCTCGAGCTCCATCGGGCTGAGGCGCTCACCGTCCACTTCTACCGAAGTGAGCACACTCATCAAATCGGCCTGCGGGTCGATCTGCTTCTTGCCGAAGAGCGCGGACGCGTAGGCGTACAAGTCCATCGCCGCGTTCATCGCCATGTCGGCCTGTAGTTGGTAGTCGGGATCTTCGTTCCCCACCATCTGATTCGACCAGTCGAACATTTTTTGACGATCGTCCGGCGGTACGCCGAGCAGCTCGGCAATGACCTGCAGAGGAAGCTCGGCCGAAAGGTCCGAGACGAAGTCGGCCTCGCCGGCGGCACTCACACGGTCGATGATCGCGTCGGCTGTCCGGTGCACGCTTGCTTCGAGGTCGCGGACCATGCGCGGCGTGAATCCTTTGTTCACCAGTCGGCGGTAACGGGTATGCAGGGGCGGATCCATGTTGAGCATCATCAAGCTTTGCTGGGCGACTTCGTCCTCTCCCAACTCGAACGGCATTGTCCCCTTGGCGGCCGAACTGAATCGATCGAACTCCCGGTTCACCGTGACGCAGTCGTGATACTTGGTCACCGCCCAATATCCGGGACCACCCGATTCCTCTTGCCAGTGCACTGGGTCGTGGAGGCGCAAGTAGGCCAACCAGGCGTGGGGAACCTCTCGGACGAACGATCGGGAGTCGGACAGGTCGACGGGCGTGACCTCAGGGGTGCTCTGGCTCATTCCCGGACATCTCCTTGCATCGGACACACTGTCTGATGAGGTGGAGGCTATGTCCTCGAGCAAGTGAGGATCAAAGGTACGGGGCCGATCACGGCGTTGGCTCGCCGGCCGATGGTGGCAGGATAGCCACAGACTTCGAGGGATCGTCAGGATCGAGAATCACCCGGAGGCGGTTCTCGCCGTCCGGGGGGTCACCCGGAGCCTCGGCGGTGATGACCGGCTCAATGTTGGTGGGCTGGAAGATCTCCTTGAGGCCAAGGGCCACTCCCGAAGCGATCGCTCCGATCGCGGAGCGCCGCCGCCACGCGTCAAACCGCCGAGTTCGCAGCTCTTCTTCTGGTTGCTCCTCGGGATGCCCGCTCGTTTCGATGCCCCCATGATCGCAGCATCTGACGGGGACCGATCGTCGGTCCCCGTCATTGCAATGGCAGTTGGTCAGGAGCGAGCCACCGGGCTATCGCTCCCGCGCCGAACTATTCGCCAAATGCCAAAGCGAGCAAAAGTCGCACTGATAAACATGCAAGAGGGTCCCGGATTCAATTTGTCGCACGTTTGCCGCGCGTAGTGCGTCTTGTTGGGAGCGAAAGACCGCCTTTGGTGCTCCGTCCGCCCGCCAGTGCGACCCAAGTGACAAGGGTCGAGCTTGGCGGTGGCCACGCCCGGTGCCCCTCCCGTTCTTCCGTCGACCCATCGCTCCATTCTGCTCGGAGATTGTCGCTTTCGTGTCGGCGCATCATTCCAAGAACGTCGTTGCGGTCGTGGGTCGCAAAGTGCCCCGACGCGCCCCGATCCGACGGAGGGGGAAAAGGGGTCGAATCTGGCGCGCCGGGGCGGCTAAAGCCTACGAGAGTCGCACCCATCAGATGAACGATGCACAGAATTTGCAACCGGTCGTGCCGACCACAGGGATGCCGATCATCTGGGCCATTCCCGCAGCACCGGGGCCTGCCTCCTTGGAAATCATGAGCCACGTTCCAAGTGACTACTAGTTGGCACTGGCTAAAGTCTTTGTCAAGTTCTAGTAGGACGCCTTCGCTAGATGACCTGGGAATAGGCCCTAAGATTTTCGCACTGCTTTCCAGAAATTCGCTTATATCGTTGCGTTCTGCCATTATGGATTCATGGCAAAAACCGTAATAGTCAAGCTGACCGATGACATTGACGGGGGAGACGCTGACGAAACCGTGCACTTCTCCTTGGACGGCAAGTCCTACGAGATCGACGTAAATAGTGACAATGCGAGTCGCGTACGTGCGGCATTTGCACCCTTCATTGCAAAAGGACGGGCGAGCGGTAGTAGCACTTCCCGTACGCGAGCTGTTCGTCCGAGCACGGGATCCAGCGAAAAGACCCTGTTCTCCCAGCTGAGCGGCGAGGAGAAGACGCGCTTTCGCACATGGGCGGACATGGCCACCGCACGACGGATCAGCGATAGTCGTGTAAACAGCTGGGTGGCCGCGGGTAAGCCGTAGCTTTAGCACCCGCCAAGCCGATGGCCGGCGGACGTTCCGTGAGCCTTTACGGCTCTCTTGAGGGACCCGGCGAGGACGAACCTTCTACAACTGGGAGATACCTGAGGGGTCGATCCTTCGGTTGCAGGTCGGTGCCTAGGCGAAGCTGAGCTGCCCGAAGGTGTTGCAGAGGCCCAAGCCTTCAATGAGTAAGAAGGCCGAGATGATGGCCACGACGATGGGTGTCCGCCAACGTCGACCGCCTCGGGCTGTTGCCGGTGCCATGTACCAGCCGGGCAGAGCAGCGCCCGCGAACTGGGCCAGATGGAGACTGAGGGGGATGGCGTCGTCGCTGAGGGGGGCGGTCGGGTCTGCGGCCAAGGCCAAGCGACAGAGTTCCTCATCGCTCAGCGGGATTTCCGTCACGCCCACCATCACCGCTTCGTCAGTCGAAGCAATGATGTCGACGTCCTGGTCCATGGTCACGCGGGACTCCTTCACAGTAGCGCTGCGCTTCAGGGTACAGATCCGTGTGCGTCGCCGCAGGTCGGGCCGGACGCGGCAAGACGTCAGGTTGTCTGACCTGCGGGAAACAGGCCAGACAACCTGACGGTCCTACTGCCATCAGGTGTCCGCTGAATGCGGGCGCCCGGAGTACATCCGTCCTACTGGGGTGGCCCTGACGACAGGGTCACCGAACCGTTGTGCGATTGACCAGAGGAGTCGGTCCAAGCGACCGAAACCTTGTTGCCCGGGTGGAACGGCAACAGGAGGTTGGTGAGTGCTGTCGGCGAGGCGACTGTCTGACCGTTGAAGGAGGTGATGGTGTCACCTTCGGCCAGTCCACCTTGCTGCGCAGGCGAACTCGTCACGACAGAGCAGATCAACGCGCCCGAGGAGGATGAGTTGCCCGATCCCGATCCCGATCCCGATCCGAACCCGCTCCCGAAGCTCCCGCCAAAACCATCGCCGAAGCCGGAGCCGGAGTTCGAGCTCCCGCTGCTACACGAGGTTTGTGCGACTTCGACGCCGAGGAAGGCCGTCGCCCCGATGTGAACGGTCGAAGAGGAGGTACCCAGTTCGATCTGCTTGGCGATCGAGATCGCCTCGTTGATGGGGATCGCATAGCCCTGGTTGCCCGACGACTGACCCGAGGACTGGAACGAGAACCCGGCCGAGGCCGCGGTGTCGACGCCGATGACTTCGCCGGCGGTGTTCACGAGCGATCCGCCCGAGTCACCCGCCTGAATGTCGGCGTTCGTCTCGATGAGCCCCGTCAGTTGTTCTGAGCTTCCGTCGCCGTCATCGCTGGCGGTGATCGACTGGTTCAGGGCCGTGACTGTCCCACCGGCCGCGCTCGGGGTTCCACCAGTGCCGCCGGCGTTCCCGATGCCGACGACGCCTTGGCCGACCGACACCTTGGAGGAGTCGCCGATGGTTGCGGTTTGCAACCCTGACGCACCGTGCAGCTGAAGGACCGCAATGTCCTTCGTCCGGCTATAACCGACCACGCTGGCTGAGTACGTCTTGCCATTGCCGATGTCGGTCACGCTGATAGAGGTCGCTCCGTCGATCACGTGGTTGTTCGTGAGGATCACGCCCGAAGAGCTCAGGACGATGCCGGTTCCCGCTGCCTGTTCTTGCTGGTAACCGAGTGTGGTGTTGATGTCCACCAAGCCCGGGTCCACCTTGTTGGCGATTGACGAGACATCACCAGGTCCGGACGAATTGGAAGAACCGGACGAACCTGAGCCCGACGAGCCCGAACCGGAGTTCCCGGAACCAGAGCCGCCGAAACCGGACGAGCCGGAGCCGAATGGGTTGTTGCCGAACGGGTTGGATCCCGACGAGCCCGAGCCGTTTGACGACGGGACGTTGCCCGAGGCGGGCGTCGCTGAGAGGGAGTTCGAGTTGCTCGTCCAGGCCACATGGCCGATTCCGGCACCCGCGGCAAGCGCAACGGCGGCGGCGACACCGATGATCGCGGCCATGTGCCGGCGGCCCCCGCCCTGTCGTGGAGCTTCAGGCACTGGAGGCGTGCCCAACGTCGAGTACCCCGGGTTGGTCGGAGGTCCCTCTGGGCCCGCCGCCGAGGGCGATCCCAACTGGGGGTTGCCCGCCAACGCTCCGAGTGCGTAGGAACCGTACGGCGCCCCTGCCGGAGGAACGGTTGCCGGGGCGCCCATCGGCGGGGTCTGCTCCTGGGCGTTCTGCACGGTCTCCGGGACCTGGGCCGTCTCAGAAACCTGGGCCGTCTCCGGCGCTGGCACTGCCTCGGGGACCTGGGCCGTCTCAGGAACCTGGGCCGTCTCCGGAACCTGGCTCCCGACAGGCGGGAGTGGGATACCCGCTCCTGGTGTCGGCACGCCCGCTATGGGGTAGGCAGGCGTCTCCTGTTGGAAGGCGCCATCTTCGGTCGGCTGCTCGAATACTTCGTCCGTCATCGTGTCTCCTTCGGCCTCGGCCTCCACCTTGGGGAGGCTGCCACGAAGGCATTGAAACGTACAGATCTGTATGCCAGGTCAAGGAAAGGTATGAGAAGGATAAATGTTGACTGTGACCGGTCATTCACCGTGCCCCCAGGTGGACCGGCGTCGGATTCCCTCACTCGGGCCGGAAGACCACCTTGATGGCGTGCGAATTCTCGCGATCGATCGCAGTCCCGATCGCCTCTCGGTAGTTCTCGAGGGAGTACTCATGGGTCACGACCACGCTCTCGGGGAGCAGGCCTGCTGCGAGGACATCGAGCGCGCGGTCAACGGAGTGACGGTCAGGTCCACCGGCCAGCCCCGGGGCTGAGCCCGAATCGACGGAGTGGTCGATCGAACCGACGAGGGCCGCCTCCTTGTACCAGACCGGGGTCAGATCGACCTCGCTGACGCCGGCGGCGCCGAGGAGCAGCACGGTCCCACGGTGGGCCACCGCGCGCAGGGCCTCTGTGATCGCTCTTGGTGCGCCGACTGCTTCCACCACGTAGGGGAAGCCGCCCATCAGCATGGTGTCGTTACCCATGCCCACCTGGCGCACACCCATGATCTGCGCGAGCTCACCGAAGTGTCCGTTGTCCGGGTCGGTCAACACCACGTGATCGGCCCCGCACGCGGCCGCTGCCTCGCCCTGGTGGGCGTGACGGGCGAGGACGGTGACCGGGCAGCCGGGAAAGAGGCCTTTGACCGCAGCGACGGTGGCCAGTCCGATGATGCCGGCGCCGACCACCAGGACGGGGTCACCGTCGTTGGGGGACACGCGGAGCAAGCCATGCGAGGCGATCGAGACGGGCTCGTGCAGGCTCGCGCCACGATCGGTCACGGCATCAGGCAGCGGATGCAGCATGGACACGTGCGCGAGCACCTGATCGCACCATCCTCCGCCAAGATTCGAGGTGAAGCCCAGCGTTCGACCTGAGCTGACAATCCGGCTGTCAAGATTGAGACACGAAGAGGTCCAGCCCCGGGCGCAGGTGGCGCAGAGTGGATCGATCCCACGTGCAGCGCACGGGATGCATGGATCCACCGCGACGCGCGTCCCGAGAGGGTAGGGGCAGTCGGACCCCGCTTCGACGATACGCCCCGCGATCTCGTGCCCGAAGACGAACGCCTGGCCGCCGAGCGAGTAGAGGGTCGGGGAAGGCCCGGTGTTGTGGGAGAACAGGTGGAGGTCGCTGCCACAGATGCCCCCGGTGGCTACCTCGATACGGGCCCACCCCTCGTTGGGAAGGTCCGGTTCGGGGAGCTCGACCAGCGTGGCGGGAAAGGACAGGTCCGACATGTCGAATTGAACGGCGCGCATGGCGGCAGCGTAGGCCGGATTGGAGCTCTGTTCACAGTGGATGCCGCTGCGCCGGGTATCGAGCGGAAGGCGACATTTGCGCAGGTCGACGCGTCGACGCGTCGAGTGCACCGAATCTGAGCGGGACGGCATGCTGCATGCCGCCGGGCACGCTCGACCCCGCTTCACCGGCTACACGGGTGCTTCGAGACCCAGCCGCCGTTGCTCGACGATGAGACAGCGATCCTCGACGTAGAGCAGTCCGGCGCTCTCGGCGATGGAGCGGGCTTCTTCGGACATGATTCCCTGCTGCAGCCACAGCGCGGTCGCGCCGACCGCGACGGCTTGTCGGGCGATGTCCGGCGTTTGGATCGACGGGCGAAAGACGTCGACCAAACCGACCTGTTCGGGTACGTCCGCCAGTGTACGGAAGACGGGCTCGCCCAGAATGTGGTCGGCATGCGGATTGACCGGAATGATGCGCCAGCCGTGCGACTGCATGCGTGCCAGCACGTAGTGCGCGGCCTTTGCCGGATTTTCGCTGGCGCCTACGACCGTGATGGTTGCGAACGTTCGCAGGATGCGCTCGACGACGGAGTCGGTGGTGGCGCCGTTCACGCGCCCTTTGCTGCGGCTTCGAGGAGGGGGATGTCGAGCTTCACCATCTGCAGCATCGCGCTCAGCACCCGTTGGGCGACCACTGGATCAGGATCGCCCATGAGCTCACCCAACCGCTCGGGCACGATCTGCCACGACACGCCGAAGCGGTCTGTCAGCCACCCGCATTGTGAGGGCTCGCCTCCGTCGAGGAGGTGATTCCAGTAGTAGTCGACTTGGTCCTGCGTCTCGCAGCTCACGAAGAACGAGATCGCGGGTGTGAACTGGTAGTGCGGCCCGCCGTTGAGGGCCATGAAAGGACGGCCGTCGAGCTCGAAGTTGACGACGACGGGAGTTTCCTCGCCCGAGACGTCGGTGAGCCGTCTGGAATTCGGGAAGATGGCGACGTACTGGTCGACTGCGGCCAGCGCGTTGCCGTCGAACCACAGGCAAGGGGTGATGGGATTCATGCTCCGATGTTAGAGCCGTCTCGTCACCTTCGCTCGCCTCGACCGAACGGATCGACTGCGGCGCCGGAGCGTCGCCGCGCGCGCCCGTCGTCCGCCCGTCCTCGAGGCGGAGTGTCGTGTGTCGATCCGCGTTGTCACCCGGGTGTCGTCCGAATTGGAGACGGTGAGTCCCCTGATCCGGCTGACGTGGCCGGTAGAGTTTCGTCTCGTTCCCCTGATGCAAAGGACGACAAATGGTGGCTCTTGTTCTCGTCGTGACGTTCGTCGTCCTCGTGCTCGGGGTGCTCGTCGCGGGACTGCTCAGAAGCCACGCCGACATTTTGAAAGCGCTGCACGACCTCGGAGCCGGGGTCGGCGACCCATCGTCGTCCGGGCAGCACGAGCATGGGCACCAGGGCGCCTCCGCCGGTTCGGCGAATGCCGTGGCGGTGCCGTTCAGATTGGGACCGCCACTCCCCGGAGAGCGTGACTCGGTCTCGGCGCCGACGATCGCCGGCGTCACTCCGCAGGGCGACGCTTTGGCCATGAAGCTGACCGGACACGACACGCTCACCCTGGTTGCATTCCTGTCCTCGGGCTGTACGACCTGTGCCGGATTCTGGGAGGCGTTGCAGAGACCGTACGAGCTCGGCCTCCCTGACGACATCCGGCTCTTGGTGGTGACCAAGGGCCCCGAGTTCGAAATTCAGGCTGAAGTGAAAGCAAAGGCACCGGAGCGCCTGGCGGTCATTATGTCCACCGAGGCCTGGGCGGACTACGAGGTGCCCGGCTCTCCGTTCTTCGTGCTCGTCGACGGTGCGTCCGCCCGGCGCATCGGCGAGGGGGTGGCGAACCACTTCAGCCAGGTGACGGAGCTGGTGCGGCGGGCCCAGGTCGACGTGCGTCCGTTCGGAGTGGGGAGTCAGAGCAGGGTCTTCGCCGATGGTCTCGACGGCCCCGCGCGCGAGTCGGCAAACGACGAGGAACTGCTGGCCGCCGGTATTCACCCCGGCCACAAGAGTCTGTATCCGAGATCGCTCGCCGACGTCTTCCCGGCGGGGACGACGCCCGTCGATCGCGGGGCGGGGGAGCATGAAGAGCAATCGCACGTCGATCCAGTGCGCAAGGCCGGGTGAGCACATGCCGATGATCCGTGCCCATGGAATCTCCGCGATGTTGCCTGCCGGCTTCGAAGGGCGCATCTTCGTTCGTCCTCATCTGGCAGGCGAGAACTCGCATCCGGTTGCACATTTCGCGACGTTCCCGCTCCCGGCGGATGTGGGCGATTTCGGGGGCGGAGCCGTGACCCTCATGGGCCCCGATGACATCTTCGCCGTCCTCTTCGAATACGGGCCCGAAAGCGTCGGAAAGGCGCTCTTTGCGCGTCAGGGGATGCAACGGCCATTGAGCACCGGCGACTTCCGATCGATGCTGCTCCGGCGTGGCCTCGGAGGGCAGTCGGGCACCCAGTGGTTCTTCACCGAGGCGGGCCGCCCGTTCACGTTCTACGTGGTGCTCGGAAGCCACGCACGGCGCAGTGTCCTGGTGCCCATGGTCAATGCGTTGCTCGCTGACCTGTCGGTCAGTCCCCAACCGCTCTCGGTGAGCGCGGGAACCGCATCGTGGAACTGATCGGCCTCTTTCTCATCGGTTGCGTCCTGTTGATCGTGGCCGGAGCGATGAAGGCCGCGCGTCCCGACGACACCGCCCGGGCCCTCGCGCCACTCGTGCCGTCCTGCCTCGGGGCTTTTTCCGACGTCGGTCGGCTGCGGAGGGTCGTCCGCGGTGCCGCACTCTTCGAGGTCGGGCTCGGCCTCGTGGCGTTCGTCCTGCCGCGCACGGCGTCGGCGGCACTGGTGGCAACCTCGTACGTCGCCTTCGTCGGGGTGGTGGCATATGCGCGCTCGCGGGGTGGCGCACTCGCCAGTTGCGGGTGTTTCGGGACACCGGATACTCCCGCCACACTCCTCCATGTCGTCGTGGACCTCGTGTTCGCCGCCGTCGCGGTCGTCGTGGCGACGTCGGCGCCGTCCGGGGGCACCATCCTCACGGCGCTCGGCCACCAACCGCTGCACGGTGCCGCGCTGCTCATGGTGTCGGCTGTCGGGGTCTGGTTGACCTACCTGACCCTTTCCGTGCTCGGCTCGCTGGAGGCCGCCCGGCGGGCAGCGGGCGTGTCGGGGAGTCAGTGATGCGCCTGTGACATTCTCGACGACGCTGGTCGAGCGCACGTCGAACTTTCTCGGCACCCGCCTCTCCCGACGGGGATTCATCAATCGGTCGGCCTTCGCCGGGAGCGCCGTGGCGATCGGCGCGGGACTCGACCTCGCACTGAAGCCGGGCACGGCCTACGGCGCGATCTGTTCGTGTGGCAACTCTGCGTGCGGGTGCGGAACGACATGCTGCTCCGGCTTCACCGATTTCTGCTGCTCGGTGAACGGCGGGTACAACTACTGCCCGAGCAACACGGTGATGGGGGGTTGGTGGAAGGCCGACAATTCGTCGTTCTGCGGTGGCCCCCGCTACTACATGGATTGCAATGCCACATGCCAGTGCACGACGGGATGCGGAATCGGCTTCCCATTCTGTGACACCCAGTGCGACGGCACGAACTGCGGCTGTGGACCGAACGGCTGCAGCTCGTTCATGGTGGGATGTCTGCAGTTCCGCTACGGACAGTGCAATCAGGACGTCGCCTGCATGGGCCGCATCGTATGCCGGGTCGTGGCGTGTGTGCCGCCGTGGGAAGTGGATCCGAGCTGCACGACTGCGGTGGCTGTGGACAACGGGACGGCTGAGCAGAACGTGGCCTGTTGGACGACGGCTCCTCCCTCACCCCCGTGTGGGTCGCCGGCGACGAACTGCCAGGTGGTCGCGCTGGCGTCGAGTGCCGACGGTGCGGGCTACGCCATCCTCACGTCGTTCGGGAAGCTCTTCACGTACGGCGACTTCACCGGCGACGGCGACGAGTCGGCGACGGTGCTGAACAAGCCGGTCGTGGGCATGGCGGCGACGCCGACGGGAAAGGGCTATTGGTTCGTCGCAGCCGACGGCGGCATCTTCACCTTCGGCGACGCCCAGTTCTTCGGCTCCATGGGGGGCACGGTGCTGAACAAGCCGGTCGTGGGCATGGCGGCGACGCCGACGGGAAAGGGCTATTGGTTCGTCGCAGCCGACGGCGGCATCTTCACCTTCGGCGACGCCCAGTTCTTCGGCTCCATGGGGGGCACGGTGCTGAACAAGCCGGTCGTGGGCATGGCGGCGACGCCGACGGGAAAGGGCTATTGGTTCGTCGCAGCCGACGGCGGCATCTTCACCTTCGGCGACGCCCAGTTCTTCGGCTCCATGGGGGGCACGGTGCTGAACAAGCCGGTCGTGGGCATGGCGGCGACGCCGACGGGAAAGGGCTATTGGTTCGTCGCAGCCGACGGCGGCATCTTCACCTTCGGCGACGCCCAGTTCTTCGGCTCCATGGGGGGCACGGTGCTGAACAAGCCGGTCGTGGGCATGGCGGCGACGCCGACGGGAAAGGGCTATTGGTTCGTCGCAGCCGACGGCGGCATCTTCACCTTCGGCGACGCCCAGTTCTTCGGCTCGGCCGCATGAGAGGAGAAGTCATATGACGACCTGGATAACCCTGGCGACGATCGCCGTCACGCTGGTGGCGGCCGTGCGGTCGACCTGGTCACCCTGCGGTCTCTCCATGCTGGCGTCCATCACGCCGCTGAGTGAGGTGGGCCGCGGTCACCGCTTCCGCACCACGGCGTCGTGGTATGTCGCCGGCAGCGTCATCGGAGGCGCCACGCTCGGCCTTTGCATCGCCGCGCTGACGGTCGCGGTCGACGTGCTCTCCCTCCCCTCGGGTGCGGTGGCGCTGCTCGCAGTGGCGGCAAGTGCGGTGGCCGTGCTGTCCGACACCAATGCGGGTGGATTCCAGCTTCCGGTGCACCACCGTCAGGTGAATGAGCGGTGGCTCGATCGTTTTCGCCCGTGGGTCTATGGGGCGGGGTTCGGTTGGCAGATCGGCAGCGGTCTTGCCACCTACATCGTGACGTCCGCCGTCTACTTGATGATCGTCCTGGGCGCCCTGAGCGGGCAACCGTGGTTCGGCGTCGTGGTCGGCATCCTCTTCGGACTCGTGCGCGGCCTGTCGGTGTGTCTCGGCCGGCACATCACCAGCACCGAAGCCCTGACCGCGTTCCATCGGCGCTTCTTTGCATGGGGACCCACCGTGGGCCGCGTCACCGTTGCCGTCGAAGTGATGGCCACTGCGCTCTTTGCGGTCGTGCTCTCGCCGTGGATGGCACTCGTCCTCGGGGTCGCCTCGATCGTCGGGGTCGTGGCGGGCGTGCGTCGGCGCCGAGCCCCGGTGATCGTCGGCTCGAGAACGCGGCTGAGCACCGGAGTCCCTGCGGGCACTGCACCCGGCATGGTGCGGGCAACCGACGATGGCGATGCACCGCGTGGTCCGGCCTGAGGACACCGCACGCGGCCGCGGGCGGCGATCCGACTGCCTGACGGTTTCGCACGGCCCTTGTGGGCCGCGTCAGGGAGCGAGCGAGTTCCAAATGATGGAGGAGACCGCATTGACCGTGTCGATGCCGTAGGACTCGGTCGCATTGCCGTCGGTCAGCACGGCGATGTAATAGTCGCGACCGTCCCCATCCACCCATCCGGTCGTGTTGATCTGCCATCCGTTCACCACTGCGAAGCCGTTCTTCAATGCCACCGCGACGCCGGGCGGCACCCCTCCGGTCGCTCCCCAGTCCTGTGCCGGGTTGATGTGCTCCATCAGGTTGAGGACGTAGGCCCGGGATGCATTCGTGAGCAAACCATTGGGCTGCGCCAACGTACGGATCATGGCGAGGCGGTCCAGAGCGGTCGTGGTTGTCGTGCCCCAGATGCCGTCGGTGGCCGGGACGGTCGAGGTCATCCCCGCCGCCCTCTCGAATGCGCCGACGGCCGCGGGTCCGAGCCGAACCCAGAGGGCATCTGCTGCGCTGTCGAGACTGTCCTCGATCATCGGTACGGCGAGAGCTTGTTCTTCTGGCGTCAGTGAGCGGCCGGCCGCCTGCGCCTGCGTGAGAAGTGTCGCCAGAATGTCCACTTTCAGCGTGCTCGCCGTGTGCTCGACCACTCCGGGGCGGAACTGCAGCAGTTGGCCGGTGCGGATGTTCTCCACCGCCACCGTGACGTTGTCGCTCCGGGTGGCGACGTACCTGGCGATGGCCGGGATCATTTCGGTGGCACCAGCGGGCCCGTACGCAACCCAGTAGCCGCCGCCGCCCGCAGCCAGACCGACGGCGGAGGCTCCCTGCGTCGTCATCACCGCATCGGACCCGTCGAACGGGGCATCACCGAAGGTGAACACGCCGCCGTCGGCACCCAGCAACCAGTAGCCGCGCCCGTCGGGGGTGGCCGTGATCCCGACGATCGGCGCGTTGAGCGCCAGGTTGCCCAACGAGCCCAGGAACGGGGCATCACCGAAGGTGAACACGCCGCCGTCGGCCGCCACCAACCAGTAGCCGCGCCCGTCGGGAGTGGCTGCGATCCCCACGATCGGCGCGTTGAGCGCCAGGTTGCCCAACGAGCCCAGGAACGGGGCATCACCGAAGGTGAACACGCCGCCGTCGGCACGCCACCAACCAGTAGCCGCGCCCGTCGGGAGTGGCCGTGATCCCGACGATCGGCGCGTTGAGCGCCAGGTTGCCCAACGAGCCCAGGAACGGGGCATCACCGAAGGTGAACACGCCGCCGTCGGCCGCCACCAACCAGTAGCCGCGCCCGTCGGGAGTGGCCGTGATCCCCACGATCGGCGCGTTGAGCGCCAGGTTGCCCAACGAGCCCAGGAACGGGGCATCACCGAAGGTGAACACGCCGCCGTCGGCACGCCACCAACCAGTAGCCGCGCCCGTCGGGAGTGGCTGCGATCCCGACGATCGGGGCGTTGAGGCCGGGCAACGTGACGCCCGGCACCGCGGCTGCCGCAGACCCGAATGCTGTCACCGCATCCGGCCCGGCGGAGCCTGACTCGAGGTGGTCGGAAGCCGTCGACTGTGCGGGGTTGGCGACGGCTGCGGTCGAGGTTGCAGGCGGAAGCAGCCATGGCCCGACCGCCAGGGCGCACACGAGGAGCCCGAGGGTGACGACCGCTCGTCCTGATCGCCTGGAGTCGCTCTTCGATGGGCGCATGTCGCAGAGACCATATCTGCACACATCCGCAGGCGTGCGCCCTGCCTGCAGTTGCGGGGGTGCCGAAAAGGGGGTGGGCCGGGCGGCTGTCCTGCGGCTGACGGATGCTCCGGCGTGTGACCGCCGTGGCCAGCGGGTCATCCCAGTAGGCTCACCAAAGGAAATTCGCCGGAGTGCATCACCACTGAGGAGCCACCGATGTCGAGCAGCGACCTCCTGACGGACGCATTCGAGAGGATTCGCGACGCCGTGCACCCAGCGGTGAACGGCCTGTCGCCAGGGGAACTGGCCTTTCGTCTCGACGCGGAGACCAATTCCATTGCCTGGCTGGTGTGGCATCTGACCCGAATTCAGGACGACCACGTGGCGGAGCTCGCAGGACGCGCACAGGTCTGGACGGCGAATGGGTGGGTCACACGGTTCGGGTTACCGCTCGAGATCGCGGATACGGGGTACGGACACGGTCCGGATGAATCGGCCAAAGTCGTTGCCGACAGTTCTCTCCTGCTCGGCTACTTCGAGGATGTCCATGAGAAGTCGGTCGAGTTCGTCACATCCCTCGACGAGACAGCGCTGGCACGGGTTGTCGACTCGTCGTGGGACCCGCCGGTGACGGTCAGCATCCGCTTGGTGAGCGTGATCGCCGACGATCTGCAGCACGTCGGTCAGGCCGCGTACCTCCGAGGGATCCTCGAGCGCCGCTGAGCCGAGGGGGAACATGCCCACCCGAGATCTCCTCGAGGTCGATGTCTTCGACCCTGACGTCTACGCCAACGGCGATCCCGCGCGAAATGGCTTGCCGAACGAGCTGTACGCGCGGTTGAGGGAGGGTGCGCCGTGTGTGCGCCTTCCCTGCGAGATCCCGGGGCACGAGAAGTCAGCCTGGGTGCTCTCCCGCTACGAGGACGTGTCGATGATGTTGCGCGAGCCGGATCGCTTCTTGTCGGGGAGCGGCGTCACCATGCGTGCCACCCACACCACGGTGTCGGAGGACGGAGGCAAGCCGGCCATGATCACCATGGACGGGACGGCGCACGTCCGCAACCGGCGTCTCGTCAATCGCGGCTTTACCCCTGCGGTGGTGCGCAGCTTCGAGATGCACTTCCGAGCGATCGCGGGCGACATCGTCCAGCGCGCCGTCGACCTGGGCTCGTTCGACTTCGTCGGAGAGGTGGCGAGCCAATTCCCGCTCCACGCCATCTGCGACCTGTTGGGAGTGCCCGACGCCGATCGCCCCGCGCTCGCCCGTTGGACGAACACGCTGACGACGCCCACCGATCCCGAATATGCCCCGACGCCCGGCGAGTTCTTCGCGGCCATGGAGCACATGTGGGCGTACGGGCTCGAGTTGGCCGAGCTGCGCCGGCGGAGTCCCGGCACCGACGTGATGTCCGTGATCGTGGCCGCCGCCGACAACGACGCACTCAGCGAAGACGAGCTCATGGGTTTCGTGTTCACGCTGGCCGCCGCGGGCAACGAGACGACGCGCAACAGTGCCAGCCACGCGTTGCTGGCCCTTCTCCAGCGGCCCGACCAACTGGCGTGGCTACGCCAGAGCGCGGGGCGAATCCCCGACAGCGCCATCGAGGAGCTTCTGCGGTGGTCGACGCCGGTGATCTACATCCGGCGCACTGCGGCATGCGACCTCGAGCTACGCGGGCAGGACATCGAAGCAGGTGATCCCGTGGTGGGATTCGTGGCCTCGGCCAACTTCGACCCCGACGAGTTTGCGCAACCGCTCGAGCTCGACCTCACGAGGCAGCCCAACCGGCACTTGTCCTTCGCCACGGGCCCTCACCTCTGCATGGGTGCCCACATCGCGCGCCTCGAGCTACGTGTCCTCTTCGAGGAGCTCCTCACGCGCACACGCACCATCGAGCTGGAGGGCCCGATGGGGTATGCGCGTGACAGCTACGTCCGTGGCGTCAAGCGCCTCGGCGTCCGAGTGAACTAGGCCGCAACGTCGAGGGGAGCGGAGCGCTCGACCGACGCCTTGACGATTTTGTCCGCCACGGAGGGGGCGAGGCGCAGGATGGAACGGAACTCGCTGGCCGAGCTGACCAGTACCCCGAGATCGGTCGCCGCCGTGGCCGTCGCGGTCCGGCGTGAGCCGTTGAGCAGCGCCATTTCCCCGAGGAAATCGCCACTCCCGACTTCAGCCACCTTGGCGACACCGTCGTCGGTCGCCCGTGAAACTTCGGCCGTGCCACTGTCGATGATGATGAACTCGTGGGCCGGGCTGCCTTCCCGCATCAGCACCTGATCCTTGGGGACCTCGATGTACGTCGTCAGGGAGCGAATCTTCCGCAATTCGGCCTTCGTGCAGCCGGCAAAAAGCTCGAGGTCTGCGATATCTACTACGTGCGGTGCGCTCATGGTACGGCTCCTTCAATCTGGGTCTCAAATATCCCGACAAGAAGAGTGTACCAGCTTCCATCGGAAAAAACAATCACAATTGGCATTCCCATCTTAAAATAAGATGACCCCGAATCTCAATTCCCGAAGGTGGCTCGCGGGGATCAGGGCGCCCGGGCCGGGCGGGACGCCAAATGCCGCAGCCGACGGGCGGTGCGGGGCGGCACAGGGCCATGGACGGGGCGGCAGGGGACGACGGACGCCGTCCCTTCACCAAGGGCGTGGCGTGGAGGTTCGCGGGGCGCCGTTCAGGGTGTGACGGTGTAGGTGTCGCGCCCGGCGTGCAACTGTGTTCCGGGTGTGTTGCCCACGATCTTCCCGTCGGTGACGACCGCTGTGCCGTTCACCAGGACGTGGTGGATCCCCACGCCCTCCGCGTAGAGCCGCGACGCTCCACCCGGCAGGTCGTCGCGCATCCGCTCGCGCTGGTAGCCCACGGTGTCGGGGTCGAAGATCACGGTGTCCGCGGCGTAGCCGTCAGCGATCCGGCCACGCCCACGGAGACCGTAGAGCCGCGCGGGGACGTCGCTGAGTTGCTCCACGGCCTCTTCGAGGGAGATCACGCCGAACTCGCGGACACCGTGGGCCAGCACCGCGGTGGAATAGGTGGCACCGCACATCATGTCGAGGTGGGCGCCCGCGTCCGAGCCACCGACGACTGTCCGCGGATCACGCCAGACGTCGGCCCGGAGCTTCCACTCCTCCGCACCCGTGGGGGTGACGGCGGGCCGCAGCCCGGTGCGCAGGTCGTCGGCGACGACAATGTCGCAGAGCACGTCGAAGGGGTCAGCACCGCGCTCGGCGGCGATTTCTCCGATGGTTCGTCCTTCGATCGCCCGGTTCGCCTCGCTCCGCACCTCGACCACCTGTAGGCGTGACCAGTCGGCCAAAAGTCGCAGCACGCCTGTGTCCGAGGCGGCCCCGTCCCTGAGTCGGCGGCGCACGTCGGGGTCGGACAAGGCCTTGATCCGCTCGGCCACGGGGAGCTTGATCACCGGGCTCCAGCCCGGAAGACCATCGAGCGCAAAGCCGGAGAGAAAGGAGAGGCGAATTCCCATGTTGTTGGGGAGCGTCAGGGCGACGACCCGCCCTCCGTGGCTCGCCGCATAGTCAGAAGTTGCCAGTTGGTGCTCATGGGATCCGCCGGTGATGGACGTCCCCCCGAGAACGTTCCAGTTGATGGGCCGGTTGGCCCCGACGGACATCGCAGTCAGTAGCTCCGTCTCCTCCTGGGTGTAGCCGTTCAGGGAGCCGTCGAGAATGCCGGCCAACGTCGTGCCCTCGACCTCGGCCACGGCGCTGGCCAGCGTGACCAGCTCTTCGAGGCTTGCACCCCGGGAGGGGACCGGCTCGCCGTTGCCGTCATTGTGGGTGGGCGCGCGCGAGGTGGAGAAGCCCAGAGCGCCGGCACGGCACGCCTCGGTGACGAGGCGTGCCATCTCCTGGATCTGCCCGTCGGTAGCCGGCTCGTGGCACGCCTCACCCATCACGACCCGACGGATGGCGGAGTGGCCCGTGAGAAAGCCGGCATTGATGCCGAGGTGCCCGTCGAAACGCGTCACCCAGTCCGCGTAGGTCTTCCAGTCCCACGGGAGGCCCGCCTCGAGTGCGGCCAATGGCATGCCTTCGACTCTGGCCATCAATCGCATCAGATAGTCGGCGTGGGCTTCGCCGGCCGGGGCCAGGGTGAAGCCGCAGTTGCCGCCGATGGCCGTGGTGACGCCGTGGAGGGGGGAGGGGCTCGCCGCGGGATCCCACGACAGCTGAGCGTCGTAGTGGGTGTGGATGTCGACGAAGCCCGGCGCGACGACGAGGCCACTGGCGTCGATGACCTCCGCCGACCCGCTCACGTCGCCGGCAGGAGTGAAGTGTCCGTCACGGATGGCGACGTCCCGCACACTGCCGGGCGCCCCCAATCCGTCGACGACGTAGCCGCCCTTGATCAGGGTGTCTGTCATAGCGATCCCCCATGCCTCTTCGGTCTTCACCAACGGCGGTGCCGCGAGCCCTTGCGCTCACATTATCGCCGCCATCTCCCGGGAGCCCCTGCGCTCCACCCGCGCACAGGGATAACGTCGGCCGATGGCCGTCGCGTCGTTCCTCGGAGAAAATGCCGTACAGCTGCGGGAGGAGGGCTGGGTGACCCTGCCCGGCGTCTTCACCGGGGCCCGGCTCGAGGCATTGCGCGAAGGACTGTCGATCGCTCTCGATGCGGCCCGCGCCGGGGGGCAGATCCTCTTTCGGGAGGGCGTCGACGCGAACGACCGCAGCGTGAGGGTGCTCCATCTCCTCGACCAACACGCCGCGTTCGGCGACATGGTGGACGATCCCATCGTCAGGGCATTGGTGACCTCGGTGCTGGGAGAGCGGTACCAGCTTTCGAGTCTCTCGGCCAACATCTCGCTCCCCGGATCCGAGTCGATGGGGATGCACAACGACCTCATGGCCGTGCTCCCCGACCCTTGGCTCGCCCCCTACGGCACGAATCTCTTCATCTGCCTCGACGACATGGACGAAGAGAACGGGGCCACCCGCTACCTGCCGGGGAGCCATCGGTTCACGACGAACGACATGGCCCACGACGACGACCTCGCCCGGACGGTGCCGATCCCGGCGACGGCCGGTTCCATCGTGGCCATGGACGGGCGGCTCTGGCACACGTCGGGCGCCAACCGGAGCGCGGACCGTCCCCGCCGCATCCTCATCGCCTTCTATGTCGCTTCGTTCATCCGGACGCAGTACAACTGGGCCGCGCTCCTCGGCGATCCGGTGAAGCGCGCGCTCACCCCGAGCCTGCGCCAGCTGCTCGGCCTCGACGAGGGCAACATGGGCGTGCGTCTGGGCTACGCCGCCTTCAGCGGCACCAGGCAGGGCATCGACCCGCACGCCCACTGACCGTGTGGATCCACCACACCGTGATCCGTGTCGGCGACATGGATCGCTCGCTCGCCTACTGGCGTGACGGCGTGGGCCTCGCGCTCATGATGGACGGGGAGTTCGAAGGGGATTGGCCGATCTTGTTCAATGTGCCGTCGACGTCGCTCCGGTCGGTCTTCCTGGGTGATGTCACGCACGACGGGGGGATTCTCGAACTGGTCGACTTCGGCACGCCCGGATCGCGCCAACCTGCAGGCGAGATGCCTCCCGAGGGCCTCATGCTGGTGGCGTTCCAATGTGCCATCGACCCGGTGCTCGAGCGCCTGCGGTCGATGGGCCACGAGGGACCGTTACGCGAGATCACCGTGCAAAGCCCGCGTGGCCCGGTCCGGATGGTGTTGCTCGAGGACCCCAACGGGGTCCGCTTCGAGCTCACCGAGTGCGTCTGAGCGAGTTCGGCTGAGCCGACTCTCCTTCGCCGATTCGGCTGCTCTACCCACCCACGCTGACGATCCCGCCGCTGGCTATCTGGAAACCTCTTCCGTTTGTGACGGTGCAGGTCATGCCCTGCCGGGATGACACGCAGCGGAAGGGACCGGTTCCTGTCGCCGACCCGTAGGGGAGCGTCGGGGTGTTCTCACCCGGATTCCCAAGGCATTCTTGGCCGGCGCATTTCTTCAACGTGCCGTCCACGTTCATCGTGACCGATTGTGGGGGCGTCAAGGTCTGGCAGAAGACCTGTTGCAGCGAGGTCGTGTCGTCGATCTCACAGCTGATGTTCTTGGTCGGTGAGTAGAACTCACCGCTTGTCGGCGTCTCCAACGCGACGGTCACCGTCGTCGTCGGTAGCGTGGGAGACGTCGTGGGTGGGGCTGCTGTCGTCGAGGTGCTCGTCGTGGGGGAGTTCGCCGAGGGAGTCGAGCTGCACGAAGCGACCAGCATCGCGGCGGAGACGCCCGCGACTGCCAGAAAGATCCGAGCGAGCCCCGCCGAGCGGGGCACCCAACGATGCATGGGGATGCGCGTGCTCAGGTGCTCAGGAGAGCTGACTCTCGGTCTCGGCGTCGTCCTCGCTCTCGACGTCGGCACCCTCGGTGTCCGACACCGGCGGCTCCTGATTCGGGCGGTAGGTTGCGGCGAGCAGCCCGGCGGCGGAGACCAGGCCGAAGGCGGCGGCTCCCAGGGCCAGACCCACGCCGGAACGGGATTTGCGGCGCAGGAGCCTGTCAATGGACCAGCGCCCGCTTCCCAGGCCTGCCAGTGCCGTCGCGGCGGCCGCCACGACGGCGGTGTACTCCCATCCGCCCTTGAAGACGAAGAAGCCTTTGCCCTTGTGATCGGTGGCGGCGGCGGTGGCCATCAGGCCGACGACGGCGGCGCTCGGGAGCGGATTGGCGGCCCCGAGCGTGATGAGTGTCCCTGCGCCGATCTCCGTGGCGGCAGCCATACGCGCATGGACCGCAGCGGGCCGGAGCCCGAGTGACTCGAACCACCGGGTTGTGCCCTCGAGCCCGCCCTTGCCGAACACCTTGTTGGACCCATGGGCGATCAGCATCGGCCCGATGGCCGCTCGTAGCGCGAGCGATGCGAAGTCTCTTTCTCCGGCGCTCATGGGCGTCCCCTTTTCGTGATGGTCTGCATACCCCGAGACGCTAGCCCCCAGGCCGGCGGAGGAAGGCCGATGGACGAGTGGAGGCGCGCGACGACGGCGGGATCAGGGTGGCGGCAGGCGGTTCCCGGGTCTTTCTTTCGGGACACGGGGCACCCGGGCCGGACTGAATCCCGAGTGGCCCGTTCGGGACGGTGCCGAGCGAGGTCCCAGTGGACGTGGCGTTGCCGTTCAGCCTCCCCGTCGTGATCGCGGCCGAGCTCAAGATCTCCGGGTAGCTTCCTGGGCCACAAGGAGGACTACTCGTGCCTGATGACCCCACCCTCTGGTCGGCCACCCGACTGGCGGCAGCCCTGAGATCCCGCTCTCTGTCGAGCCGGGAGCTCCTCGATGCGGTCCTGGCGAAGATCGAGCGGCTCAATTCCCAGGTCAATGCCGTGATCACCACCGATGTGGCGCGGGCGCACGACGACGCCACGAGGGCGGACGAGGCGGCAGCGCGCGGGGCGTGGCTGGGGCCTCTGCACGGACTGCCGTTCACCGTGAAGGACGCCATCGAAACCGGGAGCATGCGCTCGACCGGAGGCGCACCTGCATTGGCCGACCATGTGCCGGGCGTGGATGCACCTGCGGTCGCGCGCCTCTCCGCAGCGGGCGGTGTGTTGTTCGGCAAGACCAATGCCCCCACCTGGTCCGCCGACTTCCAGACCCACAACGTGCTGTTCGGCACCACCAACAACCCGTGGGACCTGGGTCGCACGACCGGAGGGTCATCCGGGGGCGCAGCCGCCGCAGTCGCGTGCGGGTTCACGAGCTTCGAACTGGGGACCGACATCGGCGGCTCCGTGCGGATCCCGTCCAGCTTCTGCGGCGTCTTCGGCCACAAGCCCAGCTTCGGGGTGGTTTCCCAACGCGGCTACCTCGACCACATCGGCGGCGGCACCATCGATGCCGACATCAACGTCTTCGGCCCTCTAGCACGGAGTGTGGAGGACCTCGAACTCCTTTTTGATGTGCTGGCCGGGCCGAACGCCGAGGACGCCGTCGGCTGGCGGCTGGAGTTGCCGGCACCTCGCGCCATGCGGTTGCCGGAGCTGCGCATCGGCGTGTGGATCGACGATCCCAAGGCCACGGTGGACACGGAGGTGGGTGACGTGCTCGGGGCCGCAGTCGATGCGTTTGCCGCGGCCGGCGCCTCTCTCTCGGTGGAGCGGCCGCCCTTGGACATCGAGCAGGTGTTCAACCTCTTCCTCGGACTCACCGGGGCCGCGGCGGCCATGTCGATCGACCCCGGGACGTCGGACCTTTCGGGAATCAGCCTCCGGCAACTGCTCGAATTGCGGATCGAGCGGGCCCGCGTCAGGGCGATCTGGTCCGAGTGGTTCTCGCACCATGACGTGCTCCTGTGCCCCGTGATGCCGATGGCCGCCTTCGCGCACGACACGGCGAGACCGTTCATGGAACGGACCATCCTCATCAACGGGGAACCCCGGCCGCACATGGAGTGCACGGCATGGACCGGCCTCGTCGGCGTCGCGTACCTTCCTTCGACCGTCATCCCCGTCGGCCGTACCCGGTCCGGGCTCCCCGTCGGCCTGCAGGTCGTCGGGCCCTTTCTCGAGGACCGCACGGCGCTACGGGCGGCCCAGCTCCTCCACGCGGTCCTGGGCGAGTGGGAGCCTCCGCCCCTCGCGTGGATCTGATCCTTGCGATGCAGCCAACCCAGGACACGCGGGCCCAGGAATGGCACTATTGGTGCCTCCGCACGGGAGGGACGACACCAGCGCCTCGAGCCACGGTCATACCGGGCATGGAGCACCGGGGTCGTGACAAGGAGAAAGGTGATGCGTGATGGATGTTCGAATCAATCACGTCGCGATGAGCATGCCCCTGGACGAGTCGATCCGGGCGGACATCCATGGCTTCTACAACGAGGTGTTCGGGTGGACCCCCTACACGCCGACCGGCGAAATGGGCAATCCCCTGGTCATGCTGATGGAGGACCCCAGGGTTTTCGTCTTCATCGTCGATCAGAAGGAGGGCATGGTTGCTCCTCCTCTCGATCACTTCGGGATTCAGGTCTTCGACGAGGATGAGCTCGACGAGATGCTCGGCAAGGCGAAGACGTACAAGGAGAAGGACGATCGTGTCCGGATCATCGAGAAGAAGGTCGAGCGCCATACCGCTGACAAGGAAGCACGATCTGATCTGGCTGAGGTAAAGGGGGCCGACCTGGTCAACTGTTACATCGGCTATCTCCTTCCGATGATGGTGGAGATCCAGTACTTCCGCGCGAACTAGTCGGCACCGACCCCGGCGGGCGGTCGCCCCATGCCTCCATCACGGGTCACAGATAGAACGGAGAAATCTCTAATGGCAGGTTCCGCAGAGCGGATCGAAGACGACGGGGCGAACATGCACGTCGCGGTGTATCGAGGGGAAGGCAGGGTGCCAGTCGAGTCGTTCCCGATACCACCGCTCGACGATCCTCACGACGTCTTGGTCGAGATCGCGTACTGCGGAATCTGCGGCACGGATCTGCACGCGATCGTCGAAGAACTCGGCATCTTCGGTTGGGGCGCTCCCGGATTCATCGGCGGGCACGAGTGGTCGGGGCATGTTGTCGCGACCGGAGACGGCGTGACCTCTTGGCGGGTGGGCGATCGGGTCACGGCCAGTAGCGGCGAGTGTGGCTCGTGTCCCGCCTGCCGGTCCGGCCGGCCGTCCATCTGCCGGGTGCGCAGGCCCGATGACGGTCAGGGTGCCTGGTCCCAGTACATGCGGAGGCACGAAGACTCCCTCATCGCGCTTCCGGAGGGTCTTGACATGCGGGCTGCTGCGTTGGCGGAGCCTTTCGCGGTCGCCCTCCACGCCGTGTCCAGGAGTACGGCCAAGGCGGGTGCACGGGTGCTGGTCACCGGAGCGGGACCGATCGGTACGTTGACGGTCGTCGCGCTCCGCGCGCGGGGTATCGACGATGTGACGGTAAGCGAGCCGAACCCCACACGACGGGCCATTGCCGTAAGGTTGGGCGCAAAGGCGGTGTCGCCCGAGGACCTCGTGGATGCCGCAGGGGGAAGCCAACTTCGTTTCGACGCAGCCATCGAGACGTCCGGAAATCCGAAAGCCGTGACGGCCGGGTTCGACACCCTGGTTCCCGGGGGCTTTCTCGTCCTGGTAGGGGTCATCGTGCCGCCGACGAACATCAACCTCCTCCGCATGCTGACAGACGAGATCACGGTGACGGGCTCGGCCCTCTACGACGAAGGCGGCATTCGAGAG
This sequence comes from uncultured Acidimicrobiaceae bacterium, assembly GCA_963706555.1. Taxonomy (GTDB): domain Bacteria; phylum Actinomycetota; class Acidimicrobiia; order Acidimicrobiales; family RAAP-2; genus Bog-473. Next base: position 5,121,151 of record OY970164.1, on the reverse strand, counting down.
GCCGTGGAATTGCTCGCCGAGGGCCGCGTGCCGGTCGATGTGCTGGTGGAGCCCGAGAGCATCTCCCTCGACGAAGTAGCGGATGCCTGCGCAAAACTTGCGTCGGGTCACTTGGCCGGCAAGGTCATGGTGGTACCCCGCTGAGGGACACCGCGCCACGCCCGAGGCGACCGGCCGACTGACGACCGGCCGACGACCGGTCGACGACTCCGCTAGGGGGCCAGCCCGTAGAGCGCCGCGGCGTTCAGGCCCAAGACTCGACGCTGGACATCCTCGTCGAGGGTGGAGATGGTCTCGAAGAGCTCGGCGGTCGCGCCGGGGAACGTCGAGTCGGCGTGTGGGTAGTCCGAGCCCCAGACGATGCGGGACGGGCCGATGAACGGAGCCAACGCCGGCAGGGTGGGCTCGTCGACCTCGAAGCTCACCCAGCATTGGCGGGCGAAGTATTCGCTGGGGAGGAGCGACATCGGCGGGGCGTAGCGATGGTACGACGGGACCTGGTGGTCGAGACGCTCGAGCCAGTAGGGAGCCCATCCCCCTCCGGCCTCGAGGAACACGAATCGCAATGCCGCGTGGCGTTCGAGAATGCCCAGACCGATGAGCTGGGCGCAGGCGAGCATCTGCTCGAGAGTGTGTGAGCAGGCATGGAGTACGAGGACATTGGTGGGTGTGCGGTCTGATCCGAGTGGGGGAACGGCGTTTTGGAATCCCTCGTGGATGGCCACGGTCATCCCCAATGACTCCGCCTCCTCCCAGAAGCGGTCGTTGCCCGGGTCGACGATCGTTCGCCCGAGGCAGGGGTTCGGACGGACGAACGCGGCGACGAAGCCCAGTTCATCGCGGGCCCGGCGGAGCTCCTTGACGGCCGCGTCGGGATCCTGGAACGGCACCATCGCCGCGCCGAAGAGCCGATCGGGAGCGGCTGCGCAATACCCCGCCAGCCAATCGTTGTAGGCGCGGGCCACTGCCGTCGCGGCTTTGGGGTCCTCTATTCCCCAGAAGCCGAGGCCGATGGTCGGATACAGCACGACCTCGTCGATCCCCTCGCTGTCCATGTCCACCAGGCGCGCGACGGGGTCGAAGGCCCCCGCACGCGCGTCTTCCATCGGAACGGGCCCGCTCGGAGCGCCGACATCGGTCCCCGGTTGCCCCATTTGCCCGAGACGGGCCACAAAGACCTCTTGCCCCCCGATGAGCACGTGGTCGAGGCCGTCGTCATCGGTAACCGCAGTCGGCCGGAATTGCTCGGGGAGCGAGGCCCAGGCGGACCATGGTTCGAGCACGTGGCCGTCGCCGTCGAGCACTCTCATGTCGTTGTGCATTCCCTGAACCTATCCGTAAGTTATGGAGAGCGGATGGCTCGGCAGACCATCTGACCCGCCCACCGCGCCATCTCCATGCGGCGAGAGCCCTCCGTTATCGACGCAGCAATGCTGCGAGCGCAGCAGGGTTGAACAGGACGCGCGAGTCGACGACCTTTTCGTCGAGCAGGGCGGCCGGAGTTCCTTGCGGGTCCTGTTCCTGGAAGGACCGTTCCGTTGCGATCACCCAGGGTTCGTAGCGACCGTCGCGGAGGCCCTTGGTGTAGGCCGCATCGGTGAGGCCGACCCGCCGCCCGAGCTCTGTGAGGTCGGCGACGGTGAATCCGCCCGTCTGCTCTGGTGGCTGTGCCGCGAAGACCTCGCGTCGGAGTTCGTCGAAGAGGCCCGCTTCTGCGGCAAGCGCGAGCCGCGTTATCCGCCCGGATGGATTCGACGCCGAGGAAGCATCGCATCCGGTACTCGATCGCCAGTGCGCCCCTCGTCACCTCACCCTGCAGGAATCCTCCGCTGGACTCCTCGAATTGTCGGCAGTAGGGGCACTGGGGATCTTCGAAGACGATCAGGCGCGGCGCGCCCGGGTCTCCGACGAGCACGCCTCCATCAGCGGTGTGGTTGGTCGGTACGGGTGTCGTCGCCGCATTGTCCATGTCGTGTGTTCTACCGCACACAGTCGAACGCCGGGCGCGCCACACCAGGGCCGCTCCGCCCGCACCTCAATCGGCAGAGAATGCGGTGGCGGCGACCAGGACCGGCTCGAGCAAGGACAGGTCTCCCTCGACGGCGACGGGCAAGTCGCCCCGGTCGAGACGGTTGAGCCGCCATGCGGCACAACGCAATGGCCTCGGTCGTCACGGTGATGTCGGGCTCCTGGGGCGACTCGCCGAATGCGAGGGGGATGTCGAAGACGCCACCTCCGAGACCTGTCACGACGTAACGAGCGGTCCGACCCGGAAGGGGTTGGCCGGTCAGCACCACGCCAATGGGTAGTGCCCGCATGAGCTGGCTCACCATGAGCCCGAGCCGCCCTTCGTCCAGGAGATTGAGCGGCCGCTGCACGGCTTGCCGGATATCGTCCCCGTGCGTCCAGAGTTCGAAGGTGCGCGTCACGAGCATCCCTCCCACCGATCCGAACAGGTGGTGATAACGGACCTCTTTGTCGGGCCCGAGCTCGCCGCACGCGGCAATCAGATCGAGCACCTCGCGCCACCACTCCCGCGCCACCTCCGTGTTCGAAAGGTGGGCGAGGTCGGCGCCCGCGGCCCGCGTGGCCGGCCAGTGGTCCTCGCGGCGATCGGCCGAGAACGCAGGCCGTCGCCCGAGCTGCCCCAGGAGGTAGCGGTCCATGCCCACCAGGTGTTCGGCCAGGTCCCGCACGCCGATGCCGTCGATCCTCGTTCGCCGTTCCCAGTCGTGGGCGGTGAGCGAATCCAGCAGTCCCCCGAATTCGGCTGCGGTGTCGATGAAGGCGGAGAGGGGGCTGGTCCGTCCGTCGGGCTGCTCCCAGGCAGCATGCTGCAACGGCTTGCGGGTATGGCCGGCTCGTTGTCCAGCTGAGATGGCGTCCCAGACGCGTGGCGGAAGGTCCCCGACGCCGGACAGCGCCGCATCGAAAGCGATGTCGAGAAGTTGATCCTCGTTCAGATCCATGCGGGGAGTTCCTCTTCGGAGAGCTGGTTGCTCAGTAGGTCGTGCATCCGGCTCAGGGCCATGCGAACACGTGACTTGACCGTACCCTCCGGCAGGGCAAGGTCGTTCGCCACCTCACGGTAACTTCGGCCACCGAAATAGGCCAGCTCGAGCACTTCGCGTTGCTTCGCCGGGAGACGGTCGAGCGCAACGCGGACCCGACTGCTGATCCATTCCCTCGTGAGACTGTCGTCTCCCTCGGCTTCTTCGTTCCTCGGTGCGTCGGCCCGTGCCTCGAGACGCGTTCGGCGCGCCTCGGTGCGCACACGGTCCACGCTTCGCCTGTGTGCGAGGAGCCCGAGCCACGAGCGGAGGCCTCCACGCGTCGGGTAATAGCGTTCGGGATGTTCCCAGAGGAAGGCGAACACCTCCTGGGTCACATCCTCGGCCATCCTCTCGTCGCGCAGGACCCGTTGGGAGATGCCGAGCACGAGGCCGCCGAACTCGGCGTAGGCCTGCGCCAAGGCTTCGGGGTCGCCCGCCATGAGCCGGGCCGCCAGCCGGCGGTCGACATGCCGAGCGCGCGGTGGTGGCCCCAATCGCTTCGCCCGCCGCCGTGGCCCCTGCTTCCGCCTCCACCAGGGCAATTGTAACGAGAGACCCTGCAACGCGCCTGGGGAGTCGCTCAATGCGCGCGGTGCCGGGCATGGTGCGTGCCGCCTCGGATTCGCGGGACGGGTGCAGGCGCAGAACCGGGACCATCGTTCCGTCTATTCGTCCGGTTCGGCCCGGTGGATCACAAAATTTTCGTGTGATCCGGGGCCCGCCGGCAAGCGAATGACGGGTATTCACCTACCCAAAGGAGCTCCAATGAGTGCCGATGTCAATATCAAGACCATTCAGATCGTCTACGAGGCCTTCAGCCGGGGAGACGTGGAGACCATCGTCGCCCAAGTGACTGACGATGTGGACTGGGCCTCCGAGGGGGCCGGCCGCGACGTCCCGTGGCACGGGCCTCACAGCGGCCCGTCCGGCGTGGTGGACTTCTTCACCGCGTTCGGCTCCTCCATGGAGGTCGGAGAGTTCGACCCGATCACGTACGCCGGCACCGAGTCCGAGGTGCTGACGGTGGTCCGCTTCACCGCGACGTCGCGGGCTACGGGGAAGACGATGACCCAACACCTGCAGCACTACTTCCATTTCCGGGACGGAAAAATCGATTACTACCGCGGTTCGGAGGACACAGCGCTGACCGAAGCCACCCTGCGGGCCTGACGGCCGCCGTCGAGAACTCAGGAACGAGGAGGACGATCACCATGCAGAACATCTGTTGGGGTGCACCGATCTTGCCGGGGAAGCTCGAGACATGGCGTCGGTTCATGGACGAGGTACAAGGCCCGCGCCATGACGAGCACGAGGCCTCACGACGCGAGATGGGAGCGCACCGCGAGGTAGTGAGCCTGATGGAGACCCCGAACGGGGCGTTCGTCGCGCTGTACCACGAGGCCGACGATGTGGCGAAGGCGTTCCACGTCATTGCCATGTCACAGAGTCCCTACCTGCGGTGGTTTCGAGACCAGATTTCGGATATCCACGGGATCACCCCTGAAATGATGCTCGGGCCGCCTCCGGCCCACGTGGTCATGGATTGGCAGGGTTGACCGCGTCGACCCCGATCCAAGGAGCATCGCGCTCGCGGTGACGAACGCCATGTGTCGGGGACCGTTCTTCGGTTGCGGTACACAAGTGACCCGAGAACGGGAAGGATGGCTTATGGCGTTCAAGGGGTGGCCGGCCGAGGCGGTCGAGTTCTACGAGAGGCTCGAAACCGATAACACGAAGACGTATTGGCATGAGCACAAGCTGGTCTATGAGCGGAGCGTCGTGGGGCCGATGGAGCAGCTCCTGGCGGAGTTGGCCGAGGATTTCGGGGCGGGCCGCGTCTTTCGGCCCTTTCGCGACGTCCGCTTCAGCAAGGACAAGTCCCCGTACAAGCTCAACTGCGCAGCCCATCTGCCGGGTGGCTACATCTCGTTTTCCGCCGAGGGCCTCTTCGTCGGGAGCGGTCTCCATATGCCCGAACCCGACCAACTCCATCGCTTCCGGACCGCGGTAGACGGCCAGAAATCTGGCGCAGAGCTCGAGGAGATCGTGGCCGTCCTGCGAAAGGACGGCTACGACGTCGGGGCCCACCACGTGCTCAAGACCGCGCCGAGGGGCTATCCGAAGGACCACCCTCGCATCGAGCTGCTGCAACAGAAGGGGATCGTCATGTCCAGATCCTGGCCGGTCGCAGCCTGGCTCGGCACCAAGAAGGCCAAGGACCGCGTCGTCGCGTGCCTGGTGGCCGGGCGCCCCTTGCACAGTTGGCTCGAGCGTTACGTCGGCTGAGGGCAGCGGACAGCGGGTTTGCCGACCCGACCCTTCGCCCTCGTTGACGATCGCAGTACGCTCGATCGAATGCGGGCGTTACGGCTGACGACCTATCACGAGGAAGCTGAACTGCTCGACGTGGACGACCTCGAACCTGCGCCGGGGCAGGTCGTCATCAAGGTGGGAGCAGCCGGCGCATGCCACTCCGATCTGCACATGATGCACGGCTCCGCAGCATCCGCTCCGTGGCCGGTTCCTTTCACCCTGGGCCATGAGACCGCAGGATGGGTGCACGCTGCTGGTGCAGGCGTGCACGCGGTCGAGCTCGGCCAGCCCGTCGCCGTCTACGGGGCCTGGGGCTGCGGCAGGTGCGAACGCTGCTTGCAGGGCATGGACAATCTCTGCGAAGACCCGTTGCACCGCGTGGGACGTGGCAGCGGCCTGGGGCTCGATGGTGGCATGGCCGAGTACATGCTGGTGCCTGACCAGCGCTACCTCGTCCCGCTCCCCGAAGGCCTGACGCCCTATGATGCCGCGCCATTGACCGACGCCGGGCTCACCCCTTTTCACGCGATTCGCCTTTCGGCAGCCAAGCTCGGGCCCACTGCCACCGCACTGATCATCGGCATAGGCGGACTCGGTCATGTCGCCGTGCAGATCTTCAAGGCGACGACCGCCGCACGCATTGTCGCGGTCGACACGAGAATGCAGGCGTTGGACCTGGCGGCATCCCTCGGTGCCGACGTCGTGGTGCTCGCTGGTGACGATGATGCGCAAGAGGTGCGACGAGCGACGGGTGGCCGTGGAGCGGACCTCGTCCTGGATTGCGTGGGATCCGATGCCACGTTGGCGCTGGCGGCTGCGTCCGCCCGGACCATCGGCGATATCACGCTGATCGGCGTCGCCGGGGGAACGTTGCCCTTCCGATTCGGCCACCCCGCCAATGAGGTGTCGGTGCGGTCCGTCTACTGGGGAACCCGCTCCGAGCTGGCTGCGGTGCTCGAGTTGGCCGCCAGGGGACTCCTGACGGTGCAGACGACGGCCTATCCGCTCGAGCGGGCCATCGACGCGTACCGTGCACTGGCTGCCGGTGAGGTGCTGGGCCGGGCCGTCGTGGTCCCCGAGGGCACCTCATGACAATTCCACACGAAAGGAATTGACCCTCGGTGGATCTCTCCTGCGCGTTCGCCCCGGCGCCATCGACACCCGACCACATCGCTGTGGCGGAGAAGCTCGGCTATCAGCGGGCATGGTGCTACGACTCGCCGGCGCTCTACGCCGACGCCTGGATGATCCTCGCCCTCGCCGCCGAGCGGACGACGACCATCGGGCTGGGGCCGGCAGTGATGATCCCGTCCCTGCGCCATCCGATGGTCAGCGCGTCGGCGATCGCCACGCTCGCGGACCTTGCTCCGGGACGGGTGGCGGCTGCACTGGGGGCCGGCTTCAGCGGCCGCTACACGCTGGGCCAGAGGGCGATGCGGTGGGCCGACGTCGAAGAGTACGTACGGGTGCTGCAGAGCCTGTTGCGGGGGGAAGAAGTGAGCTGGGAAGGCGTCATCATCAAAATGATGGAGCGTGACCCCGTCGAGGTGCCACTGCTGATCGGTGCGGACGGGCCGAAGGGGAGAGCTGTCGCCACTGCGCTCGGTGATGGCATCTTCGCATCCGGGACGCCGCCAGTGGGGGAGGAGCTCCCCGCCTGGCGGGCCATGCTCGTCTTCGGGACCGTGCTTGACGACGGGGAGAACCTGCGCGACGAACGAGTCGTCGACGCGGCCGGACATGCGCTGGCCGTCGTCTACCACGGAGCGTACGAGCGTCGCGGCGCGGATGCCGTGGATCAACTCCCGGGCGGTCGGGAGTGGCGTGAGGATGTTGAACAGATCTCACCGGACAGGCGGCATCTCGCGATCCATGAGGGGCATCTCCTTCGGGTAAGTGACCGGGACCGTGCCGCGATCTCGGAGGGGATGGATCTCTTGCCACTGGTTTCGTTCAGCGGAACTGCCGCACAATTCCGCGACCGTGTGGCACAGATGGGCGAGGCGGGGGTCACGGAGATCGCGTATCAACCAGGCGGTCGTGACATCCCTGGTGAGTTGGAGCGGTTCATGGCCGCCGTCGGGTGAGGAGGGGAGGCGTGCTCCACGAGGCTCAGTGATCCGAGGTCACGAACAGCTGCGCACGAACGGCTGGCCATGGCCAGGAACATCTCGTCTGCGGAGCGGCTCCGTTCTTGCGACGTCATCGTCCCGAGGACGGTGATCATCGGGCCCTGGAGCTGGCCGAAGCGGTAGTCGTCGAAGCATTGGTCGGCGGTATACCCTTCGACTCCTCGCTGCAAGAGGTCGTCGTAGTACGTCTCGACGAGCGATTCCTCGGCCCCCCGTCGCTCATCGGCGGGCAGGCTGGTTGCGATGAAATACGAAAGATCCCGAGCCGGCAGCGCAAGGGTGACGGTCTGCCAATCGACGGCGACGACGTCATTGCCGGCGGGCGGGAACATGAGGTTGTCCAGCCGATAGTCGCCGTGCACGAGCGTGAACGGCGCTGGGCGGGCCAGGAGCCACTCGACGAGCACCTCCGCCACGTCACGCAACGTGGCGACGTCGCGCCCGTCGAGACGTGCAGAGAAGCGGGCGATGAATTGTTCAGTCGCGGTCGAGGCGAGACCGCCGAGGAATTCGGCGCGCTGGCCGGTGAGCGGGACGAGAAAGTCGACGTCGTGCAGTGATTCGTCGTTCCATCGACAAGCATGCAGCGCCGCCAGGTTGCGCACGGCATCCTCCATCTGATCGACCGGACATCCGTCGACCTGGCGCCCAGGTTGGCGCGGTGACAGATCCTCGAGGAGGAGCGTGAATTGCGTTCCGTCATCGGAGATCGACCCGTACCAACACAAGGGTGTCCGCACGTCGAGTGTGCCGGCCAGCCTCAGGTAGAAGCCGACCTCGTTGCGGTGCGCAGTGGCAACTTGACGCCGTGCCGCCTCGTCGCCCTCGGCGAGCTTCGCCACCAGGGTCGCCGGGCACCCGTCTGCGTCAATCTGCACTCGGTAGGTCGAGGAGGTCTGCCCGGTACCGATTCGTTCGGAGGAAAAGGAGCGGACCTCTCTCCCGAGGGCGACCGAGAGCCACTCGGCGTTGAGTTCCTCGGCACAACCGGCGATCGGGTTCACGACGTGCACCGTCCCGGATTCGCGGGCATCGTCGGTCGTCCGGCGGGTCGCAGAGCCCGATAGGCCGGAAGGATGGGTGCCAGCTCGTGCGGGGTGGCACCGTGGAGGATCACGCTGTCCGCACCGAGATCGAACTGCCGGAGGATTGCTGCGCTGCAGTGTTCCGGCGTTCCGGTCGCCGCGGCGGCCATCCATTCGTCGGGGAGAAGCGTGGCGAGGTACTCGAGGTCGGCCGTCGATGCTTTCGCGTCGAATGCGCCACGGAAACCCTGGACGAACGGGTCGGCGCGGAACGTCGCCAACACCCCTGGATCCCACCCGTTCGCCGCCACCAGGACATCGCCGTAGCCCCGGAGGTAGGAAGCGAGCCGCCCGACGGTCTTCTTGAGCCGCGCTGCTTCGTCGATGTGGTCCCCAATCGTGGCGAGGACCGACCACACCCGGATGCGGGAGGGATCGCGGCCGGCGCGCTCGGCCCCTCGGCGTACGCTGGCCACCGAGTTGGTGAGCGCCTCGTCTCCGAAAAAGGTGTGCAAGACGACAGCGTCCATGCATGCACCAGCGAATTCAAGGGTCTTCGCGCCCATGGCCACGAGCAGAAGCGGGATGTCCTCGTCAAAATCGGCGTCCTGGTGAAGATAGGGATACCTCCCTGCCGGTCCGTCGTGGCCGAGGACCGCCTCTCCCTTCCAGAGACGGCGCAGGATGTCGGCCACATCGCGAATCTGGGCGGTCGTGATCGGCTCCAACCCCATGCTGGTGAAAAGCGAGGGGAAGCCCCTGCCGAGCCCCAGGGTGAACCGCCCGCCCGTGAGCCGGTGCATCGTCGTGGCAAAGGTGGCCGTGACCAAGGGATGCCGTGTGTTGTGGTTCGTCGCCGCCGAGGCAATGCCGATCGTCTCGCTGACCGCACCGGCGGCTCCGCACAGGGTGGGTGCGTCCTTGACGTTGAACCGCTCGGACACGAAAGCCGATCCAAGGCCCAATTGCTCCGCGTGTCGTACTTCGCCCACGAGGTCACGGGGCGAGTCGGAGTGCCCCGCCAGCGTGTAGAACCCGAGTTCGGTCAACGGCTCCATGTGCAGGCTCCTTTCGCGATCACTCCGGCCCCATTGCGGCAGATCGCCCGTGATCAGCCGATGGCAAGGACCTCCGCACCACCTGGCATGTGCGGAGTCCGGGAGGCGGGTCCCCCAACGGGAAGCTACGGTAGCAGTTCATCAATATCGACATCAGCATCAGGTTTCTTTCTTGGGAGAGTCAATGAGTGGTCGACTGGCCGGAAAGGTTGCCGTGATCACCGGTGGGGCGTCGGGCATCGGTTGGCAGACCGTCCAATTGTTCGCGGCGGAAGGGGCCAAGGTCGTCATCGGCGACAGCAACGCGGCGTTGCTCGATCAACGAGGCTCCGAACTCGGCCCTGACGCGTCCGTGACGACAGTCGTCGACGTGACGAAGGAGAGCGATGTCGAGGGGCTCGTCAGATTGGCGGCGGAGACGTTCGGGCGAATCGACGTCGCGGTCAACTGCGCCGGCATCGGGTTCCTCGGCGCGGTGGACGAGCACCCAGTTGACCGGTGGCGGGCTGTACTCGATGTATGCCTCACCGGAACGTTCCTCGCCGTCAAGCACGAGTCGCACATGATGCTCGATAAGGGCGGCGGTGCGATTGTCAACATTTCATCGATCTCGGGCCGGCAGGTGAGCGAAGGGATGGCCGCCTACTGCTCAGCCAAGGCCGGGGTCGACATGCTGACCCGTGTCGCAGCGGTGGAGTTGGGTCCCCGCGGCGTTCGCGTCAACGCGATAGCCCCCGGATTCGTCGAGACGCCCATGACCGCGCCGACCCGCGGGAAGTCACGCCAGGCGTTTCTCGATGCCATCCCTCTCGGTCGGGCCGGCCAGCCCGCCGACATCGCGCGCGCTGCACTCTTCCTGGTGAGCGAGGAGGCGGCGTGGGTCAACGGGGAGACCCTTGTCGTCGACGGTGGAGGGGTCCAACGAGAGGCCCCACGCTTCTTGAGCGCCAACCGCTGAGACCGCCACACGCGGCAGGCTCTATCGGCTTCTGATCGCAAATGTCGGAGCTCCGCGGTCAGCTGACGAAATGTCAGATAGTTTCACTACCGGTGGCTCACCCCGGCGAGTCCGGCAGCCCATACGCGCACATCAGACCGACACGAGGAGAAGGCATGGCTGAGGGGGAGATCGAAATCAACGGCGGGATCGTCGTCTACGAGTTCATAGGGCCCGAAGACGGCGAGGTCGTCGTGGTGACGCCGGGCGGCCGGTTCAGCAAGGACTACGGGGGCGTGCACGAGCTCGCCAACGCCCTGGCCGAAGGCGGCAAGCGCGTGCTCCTTTGGGACCGTCCCAATTGCGGGAGATCGGACATTCAGCTCTACGGGGTGTCGGAATCACACATGAGGGCCGAGACCCTCGGCCTGATGCTGAAAGAGCTCGGCATCGACCAGGTCATCGCTTCGGGAGGCTCGGGTGGAGCTCGAGATTCCATCATCTTCACCATGATGTGGCCGGAACTGGTCACCAAGCTTGCGGTTTGGTCAATCGTGGGCGGAACCTACAGCAGCATGCTGCTCGCCGGCGTGTACGTCCTCAATGAGCTCCGCACCGTGAGGTCGCAGGGTATCGAGGGTGTCCTCGAGATGACAGGGGGACCCGGCTCCTGGGCCGATCTGATCGCGGTCAATCCCCGCAATCGGGACCGCTTGTTGGCGGTCGGGACCGAAGGGTTCGAGCGGGTCATGAACCGGTGGTTGAACGCTTATATCCCGAAGGCGAACGAAGCCATACCGGGGGTCAGCGACTGGGAGTTCGAAGGGATCAAAGTTCCCACTTTGATCATCCGGGGTGGTGCCAAGGACTACGACCATCCCCCGCGCACGTCGATGGAAGTGCACAGTCTGATCGAGGGATCGATACTCATCGACCCGCCGTGGCCCGAGGACGCCTGGGAGCGTGCTTCCGAGGCGACGGCCGCAGGCACCGGGCACCTCTTCGACCCGTGGGTACTTGGTGCGCCCGCGATGCTGGAGTTCTACGACAAGTCGTGAGCGGACCTCGCTGACGTCGCACCCGGCGTCACGCATGTCGAGGTCCAGTGGACCAAGGCGCCGGAGTACCTCAGCTGTATGTCTTCGCCCAGCCGCCGGTGACGAACTGCACTTCGGGGGCGGAGACGACCCCGGCTGCCTGCATCTTCGACTTGAGCTCATCGTTGGCGAGGAAGGCCCGTAGCCTGTCGAACGATTCCGCCTGGTGATAGACGATCGCCAGCTTCGGGTCGTCAATCGAGCGGTTTGCGGCATGTCCGATAATCCCGTTGGCCGCCTGGAGGCCGGCGGCTCCATCGTAGCCCTCAAGCCAGCGGTCGAAATCAGCCACGGAGTGGCTGAGGATGAACGCAGGGAGTTCCCGATCCCACACGACGGCTTCGCGCACGGGCGTCATGAACGTGACGGTGGGCGGCCCGATGACTCCCGACTCCTGCATTCTTTGGCGTAATTCAGCTGACCCGGCGAAGACCCTTGCCTTCTCAAGGTCCGACAACGGCATGAACAGGCTCACGTCGTTGGGGTCGTCCTCGGCCCGGTTGATGTGATGGCCGAGTGCTCCGGCCGCGATGCGAGCATCCTCGTGGGCGTTGAAGGCAACCAGCCAGGTGTCGAAGTCAGCGACTGCGATCGGACGACGACGGCAGCGGGGGGTAGGGGCGGGTTCTGAGCCAAGCGGGAGCCTGGCCCAATCCCCTGGCCCTGTCAACAGGCGTTGCCCGACGTCGCAACGGCCCAGCGCACATCGTCAGTCGTAGGCAGTGATCTCCAAGCTCTGGCCGAAGTGGTGGAACGGCGAGCCCGGCCGATAGTTCTCGGGGACATCGTCGATACTGTCGTAGAGAGCGACGTCGAAGACGTTGGATGAGCGGATGGATTCTTCGACGTCGACCCCGCACAGTCGCATTTCGGTGGCGGTGTCAAAACAATGAACCAGCAGGACGACCTCGTCACGGAGTTCTTCATACCGCTGGCGGGAGATGCGGCCGAGCAGCGAGTACTCGCAGCCGTTGGGCGTGTCGCCGACGCGGCGGGCAATCATTGCGTGGTGCCGCCCGTCGTCAATGCAGTAGAGCGTGTAGTTGTCGGCGTCCAAGCATTCGCGGATCCGATCGTGTCGTTCGTGAGCAGGCAGGAGGTGCCATTGGGTGTGTCGGCGGTCTTTCATGGCCCACAGCGGGCCCGGCGGGATCGTGTGCTCAGGCTCGTCCTCTTCGAGAGGAGTCGATACGTCCTGGCCCACCATTGGGCCGGGAGTGATGGCCAGGCCCGACTCGGTGATGATGTCGCCCGGCTTGGGCCGGCCGGATGAAGCCGGCACGGCCTCTCCCCACTCGTGGGCCTCCCCGTTCTGTTGTTCGTCGTCCTGGCTGGTCATCGATTCCTCCCGGGTTCAGTCACTCAGCGCGCCGCTCGGCCTTGGACCCTACTGCGAAGCCGAGGCCCGTCTTGCCACAGCACGGCTTGTTCTGGGTCCGCGGCCCCGATCTTCTCTGCCGGCGCCGATGCCCGGTGCGCGCAGATCGGCGCCCACGCATCGGAGCGGCCGACGGCGGATGAGTGAGGTGCGGCGTCGGCTTCTCCCTCCCACGGAGACCGGCTATTCGCGCATGAGCATCAGGGCAGCTTCTCGTTCGAGATCGATGTACGGCTCGCCGCTGACGTCGACGGCGACGCCGTCGATAGTGCCGCCAGTGAAGGTGTACGGCGATTCGCCGGGGTAGTCATCGGTGACGGGCTCTCCACTGTGGCGACCCACGTACAGTGCTGCTCCGGCGATGGCGAATGCTCCGAGCTGCGTCTTGATCCTTGCTTCTCCGACCTTCTGATCGCCGTGGTAGATCGAGAGGGTCCCGGCCGCGTGATCGGCCTCGATGCTTTCCTTCTCGAATGAGGCGGAGAGGATCAAGTTGTGTCCTGTGGGCACGTCCTCGGAGCCGATGACCATCTGCTCGACGATTCCAACGAAGTTGTTCACATAGTGGAGCCGGTTTTCCTTCACATAGAGCGCATGTCCGCCGAACCGAGAGCCCATGGCGAAGAGGATCCCCTGCGCACCAGGTTCGGGAATATCGACGAGCGCACCGATGGAGAACGACCGGCCAGCCGTTTTGGCGGCCAACCACTCGGCGACCGGCGCGGTACCGGGCCTGTAGACGTAGCGGTTCCTGTCTGCGGTGAGCTGCGGCCGGGGAGTGTTGAAGATTTCGACCGCCGAGCGGTCATCCAATGGGAAGGCGCCGTTCGCCCCGGCTTCTGAGAACCAGATGTTGATCAGCTCTCGGAGCTTGTCAGGGCGCTCGGCTGCGAGGTCGAGGAGTTCGGAGCGGTCGACATCGGTGTGGTACAGCTCCCACACATCGTCATTGAAGTGGCTCCACCCCGAGATCGCCGGATGGGTCGTGACGGCCTTCCATCCTTCGTGCCAGATGGCTCGTGAACCGAGCATGGCATAGAACTGGGTTTTCCGCCCCGACGCTGCAGAGGCGTCGTCGACGCTGGGTCGCATGCTCACACCGTCGATGGGGCTTTGCGTGTGTCCTTTGATGGTGTCGGGGGCATCGACCCCGAGCATGTCCAAGATGGTCGGCACGATGTCGACCGCGTGGTGGTACTGCTCGCGCACCTCTCCCTTGGCCTGCGTACCCGCCGGCCACGAGATGATGCACGGATCGCACGTCCCTCCGTTGAACTCGTAGCGCTTCCACATTTTGAACGGAGTGTTGAACGCCATCGCCCAACCCGTCGGGTAGTGGTTATAGGTCCGGGTGCCGCCGAGCTCGTCCATCTGGGCCAGGTTCTGGGCCAGATCGTCCGCCACACCGTTGGCAAATTTCATCTCGTTGACCGAACCGTTCGGGCCGCCCTCACCGCTGGCTCCGTTGTCCGACACCACGACGATGACGGTGTTCTCCAGCTCGTCATTTGCTTCGAGGTAGTCCAGCAAGCGCCCGATGTTGTGGTCAGCGTGACCCATGAAACCGGCGTACACCTCGGCCATACGCGAGAACAGTGCTTTCTCATCGTCGTTGAGCGAATCCCAGGGCCGTGTGACGTCGAGGATCGGGAACGGCAGGCCGTCAGGCCCGGTCCGGGTTTCCGGCGTGCCGATCGGGTTGACCGGTGGCAGTTCGGTATCCCCCGGGACCAGCCCTATCGCCTTCTGCCGGGCCAAGGTCTCTTCACGTAGTGCCTCGTAGCCCTGGTCGAAGCGTCCTTTGAACTTCTCGATCCACTCCTTCGGGGCGTGGTGCGGTGCGTGGCAAGCGCCTGGCGCGTAGTAGAGGAAGAAGGGCTTCTCCGGGACGACGGCTTTGGAGTCCTTGATGAATTCAAGCGCCTTGTCGGTCAAATCGTCGGTCAAGTGGTAGCCCTCGTCAGGTGTCCGTGGTTGGTCGACGAAGTGATTGTCGTAGACGAGGTCAGGAAACCATTGGTTGGTCTCGGCCCCCAAGAACCCGTACCACCGTTCGAACCCTCTCCCGCTCGGCCAGTTCCGACGGGTCGACGCCAGCGTCATCTCGTCCGTCGGGCACAGGTGCCATTTGCCCACCATGTACGTATTCCATCCCTGTTCACTGAGGATCTCCGGGAGCATCCCGTTCTCGGGCGGGATGGTGCCGCTGCCATTGGGAAATCCGATCGCCGCCTCGGTGATACACGCCATGCTGTTGCGGGTGTGGTTTCGACCCGTCAGGAGGCACGACCGGGTGGGGGAGCACAGCGCCGTGGTGTGCCATTGGCTGTAGCGCACGCCGGCCGCGGCAATTCGATCGATGTTGGGGGTATCGATCGGACCGCCGTAGCAACTCATCGCCGAGAACCCGACGTCGTCGAGGACGATGTAGACGACGTTCGGCGCGCCAGCTGGCGCCTTGACCGGTTCAAAGGGAGTCCAGTCGGGCTCGGAGTCACGGATGTCGACGTTGATGAGACCCTTGAACGGCTTTGGCATGTGCACTCCTCCAAGCTGACTTGAAGCCGAAGTTACACCTCGGCGGTCTGAGCCCGCACCTCGCGCGGACGCCCTTGCCGAGTCGCCCGGACACCGGCGCGGAGATCGACCGATCACCCGGTTGGAGGTTCCCGCAAGTGCGGCTCGGCCCCGGAGCGAAGGCAATGCTGAGTCCTGTCTGGGTGATGTGAAGGAATGAGGGGGCCGCGGCCATCGGGGCGACCCGCGGAGCCGTTCGTCGTCAGCGATGAGCGCTCCGACAGACCGCTCGATCTTCGTTCGTCACGAACGCACGAAGTGCTTTCGAGGAAGGCTTTCCACCCTTGTCGTCCGCAACTCTTCCACCTACACTGCGAATTGCCCCAAGCCTGCTCCGCCAAGAAGGGCAGGCTGGGTCAAAACGAAACGGATTGACTATGACTGATGTGTCGCTAGATGAGCTTGGCCCCGTAGATTTCGTGATCGTCGAGTTTCCCGCCGGAGCGAGCAACTTCACGGGGGAGATGGCTGAAGAGCTTCTTGCCCTCGTCGAGTCCGGCACCATCAGGGTGATCGATGTACTGATCCTGACGAAGGACGAAGACGGCAACGTCGACGCCATGGAACTCTCGGACTTCGGTGAACTCGGCGCGCTCGAGGTGCTCGAGGCAGAGCTGGCGGAACTCCTGGCCGAAGAGGACGTGGAGCATCTTGCCGCAGCGATGGAGCCGGGCAGCACGGCAGGGGTGCTCATCTGGGAGAATCTCTGGGCAGCCCCATTCGCCGCCGCGGCACGACGTTCGGGTGGACAGCTCATCGCAAATGGGAGGATTCCGATTCAGGCGATCATCGCCTCGATCGAAGCAGACGAAGCGAGTGGAGGAGAATAGGTATGCCCGTCAGACCAGCACGTGTCGGAAGAGTCGGTGTCATCGGCCACCCGGTCGCAAAGACGGCCGTCGTGGCCAAGGCGGTGACCCCCGGTCCTTCGCCGGTAGCCAAAACGGCCGTGGTGGCTGCTGCGGTTACTCCAGGTCGCCGCCGGCGTATTTGACGGCATGCCGAGCACCGAGTGCAGGACGGAAGCTCGGTCGGCGAAACCAGGCGGGAAGAGGACGAACTGATCGCCGCCGGGCGGTCGCGTCCGTGACCGGTGGGAAGTGCGCCAATGCTGCAGGCGCTGCCATGACTCCGGGATGCGAACGCAATCGCGTCGGTAAGAACACTGCCACTAAACCGTCGTCGTTCGGGGAAGAGGGCACTGACCCCGAACGACCTCAGTCACCGATCAGAGCGAACCTTCGTGTCATCGTCTTGTCGTGGCGGGCCTGGGCAGCGCGCCAGCGGGGAGAGCGCCGTGCCTTGTCGGCACCCTTCCCTCATAGGGATTGGGACGCGAATCCTGGCAGGGGGCACATTGGCACTCGCCGTAGCGAGGTTCGTCATCGCCGAAAAATGCGGCAATGAGCTCCGCATGGATATGGGCGGTGGTCATTCGATGTCCTTTCGGCTGAGTGGCCGCGAAGCTTCGTTCCCACCGTACGAATCGGCGGTCTCGAAGACCAGAGCCAAAGGTCCTGTGGCGCAATAGGCACAAAGACCCTTTTATTGCTCGCGGTGGTCGCGACGACTCACAGTGCCCCAGCGGTGAAACGCCCGGTCCAACGATCCTGTGCAGTGTGGGGAAGGTCGTCACATTCGTGGGGAGCACCAATTGCTCGACCTTCACCGCGGATTCTTCAGCGTATGCTCCAGTCGGTGATTCCACGGCTTCCCCGCCTGTTGGCGTTCGGTGGGGGACTGGCCATGGCCGTCGGTCTCGGAGGCACCGTCGTCCTTCTCGTGCTACGTCACCGTTGCACGGATCACCCAGGGAGTCGCTATGGCCAGAATATCAGCGGCGCCATTGACTCCTGCCAGGGATACACGCCCGGCGTCCATTGGAGTTTCTTGGTACTCGGATTGGGCGCGGCGCTCATCGTCGCTGCTGCGGTATCGCCGACGCATGTGGTCCAGAAACATGCGCAGGTTGAGTGACCCTTCTCGTAGTGAATGCTGTCGATTCCTTGTGGTTCAGACTCCGGCAAGGACCTTGAGGGCATTGACATCAATCCCGTAGAGTTCGGCCGCCGTTCCGTGGAGAACGGAAGCTGCGTCCTCATCGCTGAACCCGTCGGCCAGGATGCTTCCGATGAGTTCTCGATCCTTGGGGTAGGCGCAGTCGAAGTGCGGATAGTCCGTCGACCACATGAAGCGGTCGGCGCCCAAATGTTCGACGACATAGCGGAACGTGTCGGTCTCGAACTGGGCCGTGGCGTAGATGTTGTTCCTGAAGTAGTGGCCGGTCGGCTGCTGCTGCATGTCCCTGGTATCGCCGTTGGCGCCATTGAAATGATCCATCCGGTAGATGAAATGAGGTAGCCACCCGACGTCGGTCTCCGCCAGCACCAGTTTCAGGTCCGGGTGTCGATCGAAGACTCCCGCTGCGATGATATGCCCAAGGGAGGCCTGCACCTCCACGACAACTCTCGTGACGTAGTGAATCCGTGATTCCGGGCTCGGCTTGCCGTTCGGCTGCGTCTGTGAGTACTTCATCGACCCTTTGCCTTTCGCGCCGGTGAGGATGTGCATGGTCAGCGGCAGTTCGAGCTCTTCTGCAGCTGACCAGACAGGCTCGTAATCGTCGAGGAAATAGGGACGCTCATCCTCCGGCGAGCTCGCGATGAGGGCACCGCTCAAACCCACGCTCTTTATCTGCTCGAGATGCCGGACGGCCGTCGCTGGGTCCGTCACATCGCACAGGCCGAGGCCCTTCAGACGGTTCGGGGCGTAGGAGCAGTATTCACCTGCCCAATCATTGAATGCGCTGAAGCACTCGGCACGCAGATCGTCGTCGTCCAAACTGAACAGGAACATTCCCCACGAGGCGTAGAGCACCTCCGCTGAAACCGTGTCAACGTCTTGCTCCTTGAGCCGTTCGGCGGGATCCCAGATGCTTTTGGGCGCGCCGGCGTACCCCGCCTTGTTCGCTTCAGCCAAACTCTCGTACACGGCCCCCGTACTGCCACCGATCCCTGCAGGCTCGAGATGCTCAACCACCCAGAACTCACCCGCGGGGGTCTTGACGACCTTTGGAGCCCTGTCGTGGAGCCGGATCGGAAGTCTCGACTCGAAGACGTCGGGTGGCTCGGCGAAGTGCGCATCTCCCGAGATGATGATCTGGTCACCGACGACGGCCATGAGTCCCTCCCCATTTGCACGCCCTCTTCATGAGCGTGCTGAAACTCATTAGAGCAGAACTGTTTGGTTTGTCAATGGCCCCTCTGGCAGCCCGTACGGATGTGCAAGGTGGCCCAGACGCCAATTATGGCAGTCATGCTTCCAAAATCCCCTGGTCGGTGCGATATGCAACGGCTGGCCGTCGTTCAGAGGATGGCCGACTGGCGTGACCGCCCTCCATCAAGATGGTGCCGCGCCTCTGCCCGCTGCATCGACCGGCTGGCTACAGTTCGGGCGATGAAGTACCGGCAGGGGATGCACGAGGTGGCCAACGGGGTATGGGCCTACCTACAGCCCGACGGAGGTTGGGGGTGGTCAAACGCCGGCTTGATCACCGACGGCGATCGGTCGATGTTGATCGACACCCTCTTCGACTTGAAGCTCACCGCAGAGATGCTCGCAGCGATGCGGCGGACGACCCCGGCAGCGACGAGCATCGACACGTTGGTGAATACCCACGCCAACGGCGACCACTGGTTCGGCAATTCACTCGTGGAGGGAGCCGAGATCATCGCTTCTGCTCGGGCGGCAGCAGAAATGCTCGAGCTCCCGCCGGCACGCATCGCAGAGTTGATGAAGGCCGCCCCCGACATGGGAGCAACCGGGGCCTTTTTGACCCAGATATTCGGCGCGTTCAACTTCGAAGGAATAGAAGCCGCCCTCCCGAACCGGACCTTCACCGGTGGGCTCGATCTGGTTGTCGGCAGTCGCCGGGTGAGCTTGGTCGAGGTCGGGCCAGCACACACGGCCGGCGACGTGGTGGTCCACCTGCCCGACGAAGGGGTGGTCTTTACCGGGGACATCCTCTTCAACGGGGGCCACCCGATCGTCTGGGCGGGGCCGGTGGCCAACTGGGTCGCGGCGTGTGACCGGATACTGGCCCTGGAACCGGTGACCGTTGTTCCTGGCCATGGGCCTCTCACCGGAGCAGCCGCAGTAGCTGATCTCAAAGGATATTTCGAGTATCTGACCCTCGAGACCCGACGGCGCTTCGACGCCGGAATGGGTGCTGCGGAGGCGGCCCGCGACATCGACCTCGGGCCGTATTCGGGTTGGAGTGAGGATGAACGGGTGGTGGTCAACGTCGGCTGTCTCTACCGGGAGTTCGGGGCTGAGATGCCGAGCGACGTAGGGAACCAGATGGACCAGATGGCTGCTTGGGCCCGAGAGCGCTGAAGGCCGAAGCGCGGAGAGGGGACCGACAGAGCACTAGTCCCGTCGACCTTGGGATGAATGCGCTGTCAATACTGGACTTGGCTTCATGAAGGTGGGACTCTTGGCGACGTGTTCGAGCGTTTCGATGACCAGGCAAGAAGGGTGCTTGCACTAGCTCAAGAGGAAGCCGAACTGATGCACCACGGTTACCTCGGCACCGAGCATCTGCTTCTGGGTTTGATCCACGAGGGCGAAGGGGTTGCTGCCCGCGCCCTCGAGTCCTTCGGGATCACGCTGGATGCCGCACGAGAAGAGGTCAGAGAGGAAGTGAGGGCGGCGTCGAAGGCCCCTTCGGAATCGTTGCCCCTTACGCCGCGAGCAGAAAAAGTCCTTGACCTTTCGCAGCGTGAAGCCTCACAACTGGGTGAGGACCAAGTTGGTACGGAGCACATATTGCTCGGACTAGCCCGTTTAGGCGAAGGAGTTGCCGCCCAGGCGCTGAACCGCCGCGGGATCAATCTGAACCGGGTCCGCCGGGAAGCCCTCACGCTGATGTCCGCCTTGGGTCCCGAAGAAGCCATTGAAGCTGAAGAGACCAAGAGGCGAAACCGACTGCACATACTCGAAGGACTCATCCGGGCCATTGAGGACTACGACCAGGTCCATGCGGCGGTTCGGGGGTCTCAGGACGCAGCATCGGCATTCAAGGCACTTACCGGTTATCCCTTCAAGTTCAGCGAGATCCAGGCGAAGCACGTGCTGGAACTCCGGGTCACGTCGCTGACCGAGGACCGGGTGTTGGATCTCTATGCGGAGCTCGCCCGATACGACGACCGTTCGAGTGGTGATCGGCGTCGCAGGTGATGCGAACCGACCCGGTCAGCCCCACACTCTGAGGTCCTGCAATGCCGAATCGTGTGCGATGCCCATTGATCGTCCGGGTGAGAGCACGCTATCGTCACTGCTTCGACAATGAAGGCCCACGGACGCCGAGAAGTCCGACGCTCATGCACACTCAGTCCGACACGTTCAAGGACCAAATTCGGACTCTGTGAGCCGAAGGAACCGTCGCTCGAATCAGCACACCGAACGACGACGCAGCCCCATACCGTGCGCGAATCATTTGATTGTTGCCCCTCTGTGGGTTGCCTACAGCGCCAACCTCGGGACTCTCCTGCGGAGCTGCGATGCCGTGGGCGCCTGCATGGCTGTTCCCGAGACCGATCACTATCGCCGGGCGCTGAAGAGGGGCGACACCCTGGTCGCGCGACCGTGTCTGCATTGGGTGCGCTCTAAGATTGATTGGATTGACCTGCAGCAACGTGAAGGTGCCCAGATCATCGGCGTTGAGCTCGACGAGGACTCGATCACTCTTTGTCAGGTTCGCCAGGCGATGTCCCGAAGCATCATCCTCCTCGGTCACGAGCACTCGGGTCTCCCGCCTGAGGTATGGCCATTTATGGACCAGGTCGTTGAGATCCCGATGATGGGAGTTGGCCAATCCCTCAACGTGGCGGTTGCCGGTTCCCTGGTTCTCTACAAGCTTGCGGGACTGTCATGAGGAACCGCAACCGCACCAATTCCGTTCACCGGCCGGGTTCATACCAATGTCCTGGGATCCCGCAGTCACAGTGGCCGATCAGTGGTCCGAATCGCGACTCAGCCTCATCGATCACGCCGATCCAGTGCTCGAGGTCAGCTGTGGAAACTTCCCCGAGTGGGAGCTCCCATAGATCATCCGCAGGCCAATCCAACATGAGTCGGTATCCATTGCGGCCTCTGACGAGGGTGATCGCGAGGCCATAGTCGTGATCACCGAACAGGACCGTCCCCTTGTTCGCCAGGATCGAGCGGAGATCATCCCTGAAGTTGGCGAGGGCCAGCGGCTCGATACCGGACCGGTGCTCCGTCTTGGAGGGCGCGCCGAGGAGTGTGATATGTACCGCGCCTTCTATGAATGAAGGTCCCCCGACGTCATTCGCGTTGTCGAGGACGAACTCGATGCTGTCCCCCTCCCTGGAGCCGAACGTCAGCAAGAGCTGACCGATGGCGCGGGGCATGGGTAGACCCTACCGAGAGGAGATCCCTGCTTAACCCTGGACCAGGGGAGGAGGTTTCTTTGCGCGATGTGTCGATTTCTCCTTGGGCCGTTCGTCGTGGAAGAGACAGTCCATACAGACATCATCCAAAGGAGACTTCCAGTGCCACACCCTGTCGTTCACACCGAGATCCGTTCAGAGGACCCTGACGCCACCCGAAGGTTTCTTGCCGACCTGTTCGGTTGGAGGGTCGCTTCCGAAGGTGCGTTTCCCGGCTACACGTTCATCGACACCGGCGCCGAATTCGGGCCCCACGTTGCGATCAGTCCTCGTCAGGGTCCCGACGACGAAGTGCTGTTCTTCGTCGCGGTTGAAGATGTCGCCGCCACATTGGAGAAAGCAAAGGTGCTGGGCGGAACCATTGTGCAGCCGGCTCAGCATGTGCCCGGAACTGCCTGCGGTGTCTTCGCCGACGCCCAGGGTCACAAGATCGGCGTTGCCTCGAACGGACAGTGACCTGTCCCGGTCGGCCGAGTGCGTGCGAGTATCTGCGATATGGGATCGCCCAAGCGGAGTCGGAAGCGGGCAGCCCGGCAGCAATCCGATCCTCCTGTGGCCTGGATCGGAAGCATCCGGACAGGGCGCGGGAGTTCGCAAGAGAGCCTCGATGGGTTCGTCGCCAGAGTTGAATCGGGTCCTGTCATCGTCAGCCCCGATTACGGAGTTGCTCTGCCACTGTGGGACGTTCCATCCAGTCGTTTGGTCTCGCAGCGGCCCTTCTGGACGGGCTGGCATCGTGGCGGCAGGAATTCGACGACAACTACGACCCGATGACAGGGTGGACGTCCCATGAGATACGGGCCAATTGGGCCAAGGAGGCTCGCAACCTGGAATTCGAACTCCGGCGTTCGCTGCCCGAAAACGTTGAACTGACGGTGGACCTCTGGCCACTCGAACCGGGCTAGTACGTCCTCGTAGGGAGCGCGGACGTGCACCTTCAGTCGCGATGGCGCACAAGGCCCGCCATTTGAGCATGGACCCACCCTGCCGCGTCGACGGGAATCTCGAGAATCCAAACGTAGCCACGGCCGGTGTGGCCTTTGGCGACGATCTCTCGGTCTTCTTCACTGGCGAGAGTGAACCTCAGTTTTCTGGGGACTGCGGCGCTCGCCAGGTTCGCTTTATCCATGCGAATCACGATTTGCCGTGCTATGTCGAGATGGGCGGCTGCTGCAGTGACGATCGCATGAACAGCGGACGTTGCGACGCCCTGGCGGGTACGGCTGGTCCGTACCCAGTAGCCGACCTCGAACTTCTCCGAGTCCTCCGTTCGATGAAGTCCGACAGCCCCCAGGATTTCTCCAGAAGACGGCTCCAGGATCGTGTAGTCCCAGCCGCGGTCTGCATGGAAATCGACTTCGCCCCGACGAAGGACCTCGCGCAAACCATCGGCTGTCGGCGCCTGTTGAGCCCATGTCATCCACTGTTCGAGTTCCGGAAGACTCTCCTCAATCGCAGTGAGCATTCCGACGGCTTCATCTGGGCTCCAGCAACGAAGTTCGAGCGATTCGGCCGAGATCGATCTGGGAAGCAACGTCATCGCACTATGATCGCGCCGGGCTGCTCACCGACGTGAGCGTTGCCCCGCCTCATTTCGCCGGGCGCCATCGCAGCATGAAGGGCGAGCTTGGCGTACAGATCCTCCATCAGAAGACGTGTGTCGAGTCAGGTGAATATCCGTACGGTCGGTCCCATTCTGGTGCTGTCATAGTCGCCAGAATCGAGCAATCCGAAACGTGGCCTCTCGACCCACTCACTTGACGAGGGACTTGGGCTGAAGCTCGAGTGGAGCGCCGACAGGAGGACGAGCGGGCTCCCTGACGGCCTACGGTCCACGTGACGCAACCCCCCGTACGGATCAATGTTCTGAGCCTCGGGAACTGAATTGGGAGCGTATTGAGTGAACGTTGAGTCGGAATTGTGGCGAGATCGTTAGTTTCTGATGAGAACGATCCGACCTTGAGCGTTGAACGCCGTCGACAGTTTCCAATGCAGATGCGAGAAAGGAAGCGGACATGTTCGGCAGACGAGGAGCCAACCGGATCAACGTCGGATTGGGCTTCAATCTGATCGGGCTTCTTTTGGTCGTCGTCATCCTCGGAGTCGCAGCAGCGGTAGCGGTCTCCTCGCTCGGGAAGACCACTGCGGGAACTCCACCTGGGACGACTACCGGGACCACGTTGGGGAGCACCGGGGAAACCACGGTCGGGACCACAGCTGGAAGGATCGGTGCACTCGTCAATCAGAGCGCCGTGACCGCATGCGAGTCTGATGCCTCAGCGGTCGCGACTGCGATCCAGGACTACAGCACTCTTCATGACGTCGCTTCTGCGGTTGTCACCCCCGCACTCCTGACCTCGGGACCCTCTCCATTTCTCGTGTCGTTTCCTTCTAGTCCTCACTACACCATCACGATTGTCTCTGGGGTCGTCATGATCGCTGCGCCCAGGACGTCCGCCGCTGTTGCCTACGGCACCCCCGGTGCGTGCGCGGAGGCGGGCCCATAGGCAATCACCGTCGCTCTGAGCCTTCGTCAAGGAGCAGGACGCCAGGTGAGGCAATCGGGGACCGTTTGGGATGGTCTTTTACTATCGATGGTACGTCGAAGTGTGGAGTGGCAAATGCCGAAGGCGCAATGGACTTCGAGAGTGGAGCGGATTGACAAACCGTGGGGCTTTGAGACTCATTTCGCTCTCGTCCCCGGGAAGTACTGCGGAAAGACGCTGCACATCCTCGCCGGACATGCGCTCTCTCTCCAGTATCACGTGCGCAAGGAGGAGACGATTGCCGTGCAATCCGGGGAGCTCCTGTTCGAAATCGGAACCGCTGACGGCCCGCTTGAGTCATTCGAACTGTTGCCGGGGGACGCTGTCCACCTGACTCCTGGTACCCGCCATCGCATGACGGCCGTCGTTGACACCATCGTCCTCGAAGCAAGTACCACGGAACTGGATGATGTCGTGCGGATCGACGACCGTTACGGGCGCGAGATCAAGGATGCTGATTCGAAAGGCATGTAGAAGGCGTCAGAGCCTCGGGTCCACTGGTTCGCTCTCAAGCGCCAGGACACCAAACACGCACTCATGCACTCGGTACAACGGGTCACCGGCAGTGAATCTCTCGAGGGCTTCGATGCCCAGCGCGAACTCTCGCTGGGCCAATGACCGCTTGAGCCCGAGCCCACGAGAGCGGAGCCGCGAAAGGTTGCGCTCGGCCGTGTACTCGGCCCCGTAAATGATCCGGAGGTAGTCGCGACCCCTGCACTTGATGCCTGGCTGCACCAGCCCCTTCGGCCCGCGGTGCACGACCTGGACGGGCTTGACGACCATGCCCTCACCTCCTCCAGCCGTGAGGTCCTCCCACCATTGCGATCCGTAGTCCACGGAGGCCGGGTCGTTGACATCGACCACCAACGATCGTGTGGCGCGGAAGGTTGTCAGATCGACGGCACAGAGTCGACCGAGCATCTCGAGGTGCCAGAGGTGGTCGTTGAGCGCATGCACGTGCCCTTCGCCGGCCAGAATCTGGAAGGGGGCCAGTTTCAGGTCTTCGATGTCGGTAACGGGCCAGCAGTACCGGCGATAGGCGGCGACGAAGCCGTCCACCATGGTGACACGTTCGTCGGATTCTTTTCCGAGGTTTCCGACGTCGACGCCGCGGGCCATCGCAGACGCGATGGCGGCCTGCTCTTCCCTGCATGCTCTTGTTGCTGCCGCCCCCACCGATGCGTATTGACGTCGCAGCAGTTCCTCCGCCTTCACCGACCACGGCAGAAGCTCGCAGTCGAGGATGAGCCACTCGGTGGCGAGCTCTTCCCACAGTCCGGCGCGGCCTACCGCGGAGCGGATTTTTTCGAGAAATGCCGCCTCTGTCGCTTCCTCGGGAAAGAAGGGCCGCCCGGTACGGGTGAAGATGCTGCCTGCCGTATCTGCCACGATGCCGAAGCGCGTAGCGGCGACTGACGAATTGCGGCAGACCACGACCACGGCCCGAGAGCCCATGTGCTTCTCTTCGCAGACGACCTGTTCCACTCCTGCGGCCCGATAGGCAGCAAACGCCTCGTCGGGGTGCTCCAGGAGACCTTCCCGCTCGGAGGTGGCCGTCGGTGACATGGTGGGGGGCAGGTAGGCCAACCACCTCGGGTCAACGGCAAACCGGGTCATCACCTCGAGCGCCGCGATGGCGTTCTCTTCTCGAATCGTGACGGTTCGCGCGAGCCGGGTCTCGATGATCCGTTTGCCGATGACATCTTCCAGATCGAGATCGTTGGATGCACGCTCTCTGTCGTCTGCGCCCGCGGGTGGCTGGAGCGGCCGCACCGGTTCGTAGTAGACCTTGTGGGCAGGAACCGATACGAGGTCGCGTTCGGGGTAACGAAGTGCTGTCAGGTGGCCCCCGAAGACACAGCCGGTGTCGATGCAGATGGTCTTGTTCATCCATACGGCGTCCGGTACCGGGGTGTGCCCGTAGACGACGAATGCCCTTCCGCGGTAGTCCTCGGCCCAGGGGTAGCGAACCGGAAGCCCGTAGTCGTCTGTTTCGCCGGAGGTGTCGCCGTAGAGGGCCACGGCGCGGACCTGCCCTGACGCCCGGCCTTGCAACTTCTCGGGCAGGCCGGCGTGCGCGACAACGAGCCGACCATCGTCGAGGACGTAGTGACCGACGAGAGCGTCGATGAATTTCGCGACCTCTCGGGGGAACTCCGGAGGCTCGGCGGCGAGCTGCTCCAGGCTTTCTGCCAGGCCGTGGGTCGGCGTCACGTTCTTTCCGTTGAGGGCCCGCAGGAGTTTCACCTCGTGGTTACCCGGGATGCACAGTGCGGCTCCGCTCGAGACCATACCCATCACCAGGCGGAGCACAGCGGGGATAGCGGGACCTCGGTCGACCAGGTCCCCGAGGAACAGCGCCCGACGGCCGGGCGGCGGCGTCACCGTCGGGCCGTCGAGGTCCGTCTCGTAGCCGAGCGCGGCGAGCAGTTCGACCAGCTCTTCGTGGCAGCCGTGGACGTCGCCGATGATGTCGAAGGGACCGTGGTCCGACCTGCGGTCGTTCCACAACGGCTCACGCTCGAATGATGCTGCCTCAATGTCATCTTCGCCCGAGAGCACATAGACGCGATGGAACCCTTCACGACGCAGGCCGCGGAGAGAGCGCCGCAGCTGGGATCGTTGGTTGCGCAGGACCTGCGCACCGAAGAGACGGTCCTCACGGGCTGCATTGCGGTCGGCGCAAATCCGTTCGGGCACGTCGAGGACGACGGCCACGGCAAGCACGTGGTGCTCCTTGGCCAGTTTCAAAAGTCCGCCACGAGCTTCGGGCTGGACATTGGTGGCGTCGACCACGGTCAGTCGGCCTGCTTCGAGTCGCTTGCCGGTGATGAAGTGCAGAACCTCAAAGGCCGCTTTGGTCGCCGCCTGGTCGTTCTCGTCGTCGCTTACCAGACCCCGACAGAAGTCCGAGGAGATGACTTCGGTGGGGAGGAAGTGCTTCGCAGCGAACGTCGACTTTCCCGAGCCAGAGACGCCCACCAAGGTGACGAGGCACAACTCTGGGATCTTGATCGTGCTCATCGGGAGAACACCGCCATTTGCGTCGGTGGCCCAACGGCCTCATCGACCGGGCCGATGGGGGAGAGCTTCATCTCGTAGCAGTAGCGCCGGGCAGCACCGACGGCCCATGTCTCGAACTCCGCGCGCGTCCATTCAAATCGATGGTCCCGGTGGCGTAGGGTGCCGGCAGGCAGGGACTCGAATCGTACGTTGTACTCGCGGTTGGGCGTCGTGATGATGACATGCGTCGGATGGGCGTGCGCGAAGACCACCCGCTCGAGGCTGTCGAGCCGGGAGTGGTCAAGATGCTCGATCACTTCGACGAGGGCGGCGAGATCGAACCCTTCCAGACGCCGATCTCGGTACGTGAGCGAACCCTGGAGTAACTCGACGCGTTCCCTCTGCCGCGGCGTCATTGTGTCGAGGTGGAGGCGACGGGCTGCGATCTCGAGGGAGCGATGGGATACGTCGAGCCCGACCACGTGATCGATCGATGGCAGCTTGAGCAACGCTCCGATGAGCTTGCCCTGGCCACATCCCAGGTCGAGAACCCGGCGGGCACCGCTGGCGCCGACGGCTTCGATCACTGCGGCGAGGCGTTGCTCGTTGAGACTCAGCGGGCGTTCGACGACCTCCTCCTCGGCGTCCTGGGTCTCGGCCGACTCTTCGGGGTCATCGACGTCGTCTTCCTGCAGGCGGGCCACCGCTTCTTTGGTCAACGTGGCGTCGTGGCGCAGGTAGCGATGGGCGATCAGCTCGCGGTCGGGGTGCGTACTCAGCCATGCACCACCCCGGCGAAGCAATTTCTCGACCTCGTCGGTCCCGACCCAGTAGTGCTTGTCGTCGTCGAGGACAGGGAGCAGGACATAGAGGTGCTCCAAGAGGTCCTTCACCTTCTTCGTGCCGCCCAGCCGCACCGAGAGGTATCGGCTGTCGCCCCAGGGGGGAAATTGGGGTCCAAGGGGATGCCTGAGGCGTGGACGTCGTAGCCGAGTGGCTCAAAGAGCCTTCGAAGGACCGTTTCACCGCCCCGGCACGGGACGACGGGGAGGTTTACCTCGAGCGGAATCTCCTGCTCCGCGAGTTCGGGCCGCTCTTTGCTGCGACCACCCATTGCCGTGGAGAACACCTTGGCCAACGCCACCGACATGAACGATGAAGTGGCAAATGGCCGGTCGTTGACGTACTGGGAGAGGGAGAAGTCATTCCCCCTCGGCCCGCGATGATTGCGCACAAGTCGCACGGGGTCGATGGTGACGACAAAGGACA
The DNA here is from genome assembly GCA_963706555.1 of uncultured Acidimicrobiaceae bacterium. Taxonomy (GTDB): domain Bacteria; phylum Actinomycetota; class Acidimicrobiia; order Acidimicrobiales; family RAAP-2; genus Bog-473. The sequence goes on along the minus strand of OY970164.1, from coordinate 5,092,290 downwards.
TGGCACATTGCTCGTGGGTCACCGCAGGGTACATGACGTGGGCCGTGCCGAAGGGCAGTTCGGAAGTGTGGAGCCGGTCCGGGTTCTTGTGCAGCAGGTAGCCGAGATCGGTGGCCGGCTGATGGGTCGTCGAGAGTGTGAGGATCATGATGGTGTCGATGCACCCCTCGCGACGGAGTCACCGGACTTTCCTGAGCAAAGCATCCTTGGGATGATCAAGAAACTCCTCGACCAGGGTACTCGGGAGATAGGGGAGTGTAAGTTCTCCATCGGATAGACGTCCATTTCTTGAGGAGCGAGCCTGATGAGTGAGCTCGAGACCCAGGCGATCCGGAGTTTCTGTCGGATCTGCACGGCGATCTGCGGGATCGTCGTCGACGTCGCGGGCGCCGAGGTTGTTCGGGTGCGGGGCGACAAGGACCACCCCCTCTCCAAGGGGTACACCTGTCCGAAGGGGCGGGCACTGCCCCAGATGCACCACCACCCCGATCGCATTGAACGGCCGATGCTGCAGGTGGACGGGCACCTGCAGGGCACGACATGGGAGGCCTGTCTCGACGACCTCGGGGAACGCCTGCGCCCGATCATCGACCGCGACGGTCCCGAGGCGATCGGCGTGTACTTCGGCAGCGGCATCGGCATGGACGCTGCCGGCTACCGCATGATGGAGGCGCTGTTCGGTGCCATTGGCACGCCGGCCAAGTTCAGCCCGCTCACGATCGACGGCACGGCCAAGACGCTCGTCTCGCATCTCGTGGGTGGCTTCCCAGGCTTCACCTCGCACATCGACTACGGACGTGCAACGTTCGTGATGTACATCGGGGTCAATCCGGTCGTGTCCCATGGGCACAACATCGCCCTCTCGGATCCCGTGACGGCCATCCGGACCGTGCGCAAACATGCCGAAGTCTGGGTCCTCGACCCCCGATTCACCGAGACCGCCCGGTTGGCCACCGCGCACCTCGCCCCGCGACCCGGCACGGACTACGCCGTCCTGGCCTTCCTCATCCGGGAGCTGCTCCGTGATGGCGCAGATCGCGAGGTGCTCGACCAGCGCACCATCGGGCGCGCCGAGCTGACCGGTGCGGTCGAACCCTTCACCGCCTCACGGGCGGCCGAGGTCGCCGGACTGCTCGAGGAGGAACTCCTGTCACTGCTCGCGGCCGTCCGTCGAGCGGGGCCTGTTGCAATCCATACTGGGACGGGTGTGACGATGGGGGCTGCCAACGGCAACGTCACCGTCTGGCTTGCCTGGGTGCTGATGATCATCACCGGCGCCATGAACCGCCCTGGTGGCGTCTGGTTCCACCCCGGCTTCAACATGCAGTTCGACTCCTTCGAGCTCCCCGTTCTGCCCGAGGAGAGCATCTTCGGACCCGGGCCGCGGTCGCGCCCCGAAACGCACGCGTTCCTGGGGGAGTGGCCTTGTGCAGTCCTCGCCGATGAATCGGTGCCGGCAACATCCGCGCCTTTCTGAATTTCGGGGGCAGCATCCTCACCTCGTTTCCCGACGTCAACGTGCTGGAGCCCGCACTCCGCTCGCTCGACGTGCTCGTCACCACTGAGATCATCGCCAACCCCACGACAGCCATCTCGACGCACGTTCTGCCCACGAAGGACCAACTCGAGCGGGCCGATGTTTCGCTGTGGGACTTCTTGATGCCCAGCGTTTCCGTTCAGCACACATCAGCGGTCGTTGCGCCAGTCGGCGACCGCCGTTCGGCGTGGTGGGTGTTGGCCGAGATCGGGCGTCAGCTCGGCCACGACCTGGCCGATGCCGGCGCGACGGACGACGCGATGCTGGCCAAGGTGATGGCGACCGCCCGCTGCGGCTATGGCGAGGTCGCGGCGACCGGCTTCGTGGAGGTGCCTTTCGAGCTGCCTTCACCGTGGGTCGAGCGCTACCTCGACCGATCCGGTGGGTGGCGCCTTGCCCCGCAAATTCTGCTCGACCAACTGTTGACGCTCGAGCTGCCCGCGCGACTGGTCCTCATTCCTCGTCGGCAGCCTCGCAAGCTGAACGGCGCCCTCGACTTTCTCGGCGAGACTGCTTTGGTCTTGTTGCACCCCCAGGACGCGAGCGACGCCGGTGTCGTCGACGGGAGCCCGGTCGTGGTCCGCACCGCTCGCCGGGAGCTCACGGGCATGGCAAAGGTCGACCCCGCCATCCGCCGTGGTGTCGTGTCGATTCCCCACGGCCACCACAGTGCGAACGTGAACGTGCTGACCGACAAGGACACGCTCGATCCCGTGACCGGAATGACGCGCTACTCGGCGGTCCCGGTCAGCGTGGAGCCAGCCGACGCCGGCTTGGCATAGCCCGCCCGCCGGGGGTGTCCATTTGGGGCGGAGGAATGCCGCAACGCCCCGCGCAACAGGCGAGTGCCCTCGCCGGGGTGATCCCGGTCGTGGCGGCCGATCTGCACGGCGGGGGTGCATCCGGACGACCCGCAGGAGGGCAACGGTGCGGGGCAGATCGAGCAACAGGTCGGTGTTGGGGGAGCACTCAGCTGGCTCCGAGGCTCGGGGCGAATCTGACGACGGAGATCGTGGGAAAGTCGCCTCGAGCGCAAAGAGCCGGCGACCCCGTTTGAGACAGCCTCCTGGTTAAATGGACCGGCCCGTGAGGTCTCAGAGTGCGATTGAGGAGAAAATGACAACAGCGGATTCCCGGAAGTGGTTCGCCCTGGCAATCATCTGCGTCGCCCAGTTCATGGTGATCCTCGATGTCTCGATCGTGAATGTGGCACTGCCCTCGATTCAGCGTGGGTTGCATTTCTCCGAGGAGAACCTGTTGTGGGTGTTGAATGCCTACGCACTCTTTTTCGGGGGATTCTTGATGCTCGGAGGACGCATTGCGGACAAGCTCGGACGCCGACGCGTCTTTGTCGCTGGAGTCACCCTCTTCACCGTGGCATCACTGTTTTGCGGGTTGGCGACGAGTACGGGTTGGCTCGTGACCGCTCGGGCCGTGCAGGGCCTCGGAGCTGCCATCCTCTCACCAGCGGCCCTTTCCATCCTCACCGTGACATTCCGCGAGGGGGCGGAACGCAACAAGGCGCTGAGCATCTGGGGTGCCATCGCGGGCGCCGGTGGGGCGTTCGGCGTACTGCTCGGAGGGGTACTCACTCAAGAGTTCGGTTGGCGATGGATCTTCTTTGTCAACGTCCCCATCGGCGTGTTGGTAGTACTGTCGAGCTTCCTCATTCTGGCCCCATCCCTCGCTGAAGACGAGCGAACTGGGTTTGATATTCCCGGGGCGCTCACGCTGACCGCCGGTCTTGTTCTCATGGGGTTCGCACTGGTCAAGAGCACGAGCTGGGGTTGGGCATCGGCGAACACGATCGGCACCATCACGCTGTCGATCGTCCTTCTGGCGGTGTTCGTCATGATCGAGCACCGGACCCGATTCCCACTTGTGCCGCTGTCCATCTTTGGCAACCGAAGCCTCAGCGTCTCCAACCTGGTGTCGCTGGCATTGGGCGCATCGATCTTCTCGATGTTCTACTTCCTTTCCCTCTACATGCAAGATGTTCTCGGCTACTCTGCCCTCCGTACGGGGATCGGCTATCTCGTCATTGCCATTGCAATCATCGTCGCCGCAGGGGCCGCACAAGCCCTGGTGGCCAAAATCGGCGTTCGAGCCGTAATGACGGTCGGCATGGTGCTCGCTTCGGGAGGCCTGGTCTATTTCACGCAGATATCGCCGCACGGGACCTATGTGGGCACTTTGCTTCCGGGATTCTTGCTCGCTGGCGTCGGCCTCGGGCTTTCTTTCGTCCCGGTGACCATTGGCGCGGTGAGTGGGGTTGTCCATAACGAAGCCGGTGTCGCATCTGGGCTCATTACGACGACGCAACAAATCGGTGGAGCGCTCGGGGTGGCCGTTCTCTCAACGATCGCGATTTCGGCAACCACAAGGTTCGCGACTTCGCACGGCCAAAGTCACCAAGAAGCAATTGCCGGACTGAACCACGGCTTTTCCATTGCCTTCTGGTTCGGGGCAGTCTTTGCCGCAGTCGGCGCGGTCATTGCGTTCTTCGGCATGAAGGGAATCCATTCTGGCGGCGACATGAGCGAGTTGGCCGCGGTTGGTCCTGCAGACGCCGGCTAGCTCAATGTGCCCCCACGTCCCACCCGGGTGCGATTCCCGGCGAGGGCACTCCAAAGCCGAAGTCATCAAGAGCATTGGAGAACGAGGCGGGCCTCGTTCCACCGCCGCCGCAGTAGGGATTCTGCGGTGATCCAGTAGTAGATCATTCCGACATCGCCCCACATCATTCCTGCGGGAGGGTCCGTATCGATCTGCAACAAGAGGCGCCAATCGGCCGCACCGCTTTCGAGCTCAGAGATCCGAGGGTCTTCGTGGCCATCGCCGCGGTACAAGCCGTGGTGGACGAGTTGGCACTCGAGCTGCATGTCGCCCTGCACGGGATCAGGATGTCCAAGGACACGGTGACACGGCCATCTCAAGTTTTGGCCCATGACCTCTGCATAGTCCAGCTGTGCATCCCAACCGAAGCCGAGCTTCTTCACGTCGAAAGATTCCCACGGTGCGAATGTCAACTCGGCGTCGAAACCCAGGCGCATCGAGTTGAAGACACCCTCTCCGGGCATACCCTCGGGCACCTCCCGGCGCACGAGGTCAACCCCTGAGGGCGTGTAGGTCACCCGCCATGCTGCGTCTTCGGCTGGATCGAAGCCCCACACTCGTTGCTCGGAGTCGTAGAAGAACGATAAGAGGCCCTCGGCCGGGAGCACTCCTTCGACGTCCAGTGATGCGGTGTCAGCCAGATTGATCTGGCCAATGAAGGATTGGGGGAGGCCGTCGTAGACCGGCCACTCGAAGTCAGCCGGCACGTCTGGTTTTCCGCCGAGACGACTAACGCCGATCGGCATCTCGGACTCATCGACGCGTTCGGACCGGAGCCCGATACTTGGGCGTGCCAGGGCCACCAGACCCGCTGCATGTGACTGGAGTCCGATGTGCTCCAATCGCTCGACGTAGTCGTCGATCGTCTTGGGTGCTTCGATCTCAGGGTCGGCCACTCCACAACTATGCCCGACCGATTTGACGTTGGCACGGAGTTCGGGGGATCAACTGACAACAGTGCCACTGCATCGACTGAAGACCCGACGCCGGCTCGGCGTTCTCCAGGTGGTCCACCCCCGGAAGGTGGCACCGCCAAAGCTTGCTACCTCGAATCGGTCAGAATGTGCGCTTCCGGCCAATGAATGATTTCGCCGGAGCTGCGACGTCCAACAGTATGAAGACGCTGAGGTGCGATCGGTACGTCAGGCGCAGTCTGCAGTCGCAGGAATGAAAGGACGAGAGGCCATGGCAGAGGAAAGCAAGGCGATAGAGGTGTCACGCAGAATCGAAGCACCGCCGACCCTCATCTTCGAGATCCTGGCGAACCCGCAGCGCCACATGGATTTCGACGGATCCGACATGCTCCGGGGGGCCGTCCTCGACCGTCCCATCTCCAAGGTGGGGGACACCTTCACCATGAAGATGCATCGGCTCGGGGATGACTACCTCATGCTCAACTATGTCGTGGAGTTCGAGCAGGATCGGCGCATCTTTTGGGAACCGGCTCCCGGAGATCCTTCTCGGGCCGAGGGAAATGATCCAACCAAGGTCGGCATTGCTGCGGGCTATCGCTGGGGCTTCTTCCTTGCTCCGGACGGTGACGACGCCACCGTGGTCACCGAGGTCTTTGACTGCGGGGCCTTGCCGGAGGAGGTCCGCCAATCCCTCCTCGGTGATGGCGGGTCGTGGGTCAACGGGACCAATTCGCTCCGTGAGTCCATGGCGGCCAGCCTGGAGAGGCTCGAGAAGATCAGCACCAAGTAGGACCGCTGGAGGAGCGCATGGAGGAACCGGTCGCCAGAGCGTTCTCGTACGCAGACCCCCCACCCCCTCTCCTCTGTGGCCGGGATCACGCTGCAACTGTTCATTCCCCCAAGGGCACCAAGGGTTAGCCTTGGTAGCTTGCACTGGGGAACAGACCACGAGCGCACCTGCTCGAAGTGCGCATGTTCGTGGATCGTGCCCAAGCGAACAGGACGGTGGTCTCTCCGAGGGATATTCGCGTCGGGTTCCTGGTCGTCCAACCCTGGCCAATATGCCGACTTGGCCCAGGACGCAGCGCAACATGCCCTCGAGAAGAGTGCCGCCATCAGCGAAGTCGAGTCTGCGTATGGCCACTGCCCGCAATGCGGATCTAGCGTTTTCACGGAGCGTCGAATTCGACGTCCCTCCAAGTCCGCTTAGCCGCCGAATCCGCTGCGGGAATTGCGATGCCGCCTGCCACGACCCTCGGTCGCAGCAGTGGCAGCAGTGTGATCAGCGGCTGTCTATCGCGACCTTGACGGCTCCCGAGGCTTCCTGGTCGGCGAGGACGGTGAAGGCATCGCGCCACTCGTCGAGTCGAAACGTGTGAGTGAGCATGGGCAAAAGGTCGATTCGACCGGATCCGGCCATGTCCAGAAAGTGGGCGATGCCATGCTTTCGAACGCCCTCGACCTCTTCGATCCCGAATGCGTTCGAACCGGTATAAGTGAGTTCCTTGCAATACACCGGAGTGTCTTCCCATTTGACGGCGCCGTGCATGCCGAGTTTTACCAAGGTTCCGTGGGCGCGCAACACGCGGGAACCGACCTCGAGCGTCTCCCCGGATCCCACTGTGTCGTAGACCACATCGATGCCGCCCGGAAACGCCATCGGCAGGCCATCCGACGGTTGCAAGACGCCATCCGACCAGGCCGCGACCCGCTCAATGACCTCAAGGCGCGGTTCGTGGACCACTGTTTGCGCTCCAAGGCTCTCCGCGAGTTGGCGTTGGGCCTCGAAGCGGGCTACGACCATTATTTCGACCGTTGGGTGCAACGCTCGCAGAATGGCAATGGTGCATTGGCCCAAGGCGCCGGCACCGTAGACAAGCACCTTGCTTCCTGGCTCAGGCGGGTGCCGGGTCACGGCATGGAGGGACACGGCAAAAGGGTCAGCGAATACGGCTTGCTCGTCTGTCAGGTGGTCCGGCACCTTGAACAGCATCGAGTCGTGCGCCGGCATGAGGTCGGCGAACCCTCCGTTGACGTCGGTGCACATGCCGATGTGGATGCCCGGAGCGAATGCGCCCTTCCCGAACGAATGGCACTGGCTAAGCCTGCCTGCTTCGCAAGCTGCGCAGACGGGCGATACGCCTCGGGTCACGCACGTGAGCCATGGGTTGAGGGCAACACGGTCACCTGGTTCCAGCCCTTCAGCCTCGGGGCCGACTTCGACCACTTCGGCGATCACCTCGTGGCCCATCACGTGGGGCGTCGACACGAAGTTCTTCATGGGGTTCTGCCGCATGTCTGACGCACTCTCCGGTTCCACCAGACTGGCGTAGTCGAGGAATACCGCTTTGGATTCCGATCCACAGATCCCTACGAGTCGCGGCTTCGTGACAACCCAGTCCCGACGGAGGATCCCCGGCTCGTCGATGTCGATAAGACGCGTCGGGGTCTGGGCGAGCATCCGCAACAACCGGTTGTCCGTTTCGGTGATGGATTGAACTTCTCCCTCTATCCCGTACATGAGTGCTCGCATGAGAGCATCGTAGGCCACCGCCGCCGGGAGGACCATGAGGAGTCGCTTGCCACCCGAGAACAACGAATACCAAGGTCAGACGAAGATATCCGAGGTAGGAGCGGCCAACTCCGGTGGTGACGTGCCGTGGGGAGACAGGGTCTTCCCGACGGCATCAAGCCCAATGCGCATTGGTGGAAGACCAGTACGGTTCGGAGGGAGGTGTCTGCCAGCCACATGTCGAGGCGAGGTTGAGCAGAATCCGAGTGGCGCGGGCAACTATCGGTCGGCTGTCGTCGGCTCGGTGGAGGAGCGACCAGGACCACAGTGGCACCGGAGGTCGGACGGGCCGGCGAGTCAAGGTCGGCGGCATCGGTGCCGCGTGACGCTTCGGCGATTCGAGCACCGGTCGCCGCAAGCGGGCCACGTGGTCAAAGAATGCGGGCCCGGCGATGCCTCCGTCGTCGATATTCGTCACTGATGCCTTGTTCGCCTCGGCGAACGCAGAGGCATAGCGGTTCCATGACCTCCACGACGCTTCGTCGATATCGACGAGCACGGTTACCTCAGCCGCAGGCACGCTCTCTTGACGAGTAGCCGGATGGGCGCGTGGCATGACGGCTTCCAGACTTTCGTACCACAAGAGGTGGGCGGCCAAGTTGAGCCGTTCGATCTCGGCTTCTTCAATCCATGCGATGGCCAGGTCCAGACTGCCCTCGGCCACTCGTGCCGCTTGGATATGGGACGGAAGGACCCATTCGTCGATACGGACGCGAGGGTCGGGTATTGCAGTTGCCTCTGGTGGAAGCCAACTCACGTAGCCCAGTCGCAGAGGTAGTTCGCCGCGACCCTTTCGCGCCCGATCGAACGCCCGGGTAGCGGCCGCCAACACCTCTCGCGCATCGGTCAGGAACTGGATGCCGGCGGGCGTCAATTCGACGTGTCGGCGATCGCGGATGAGGAGCTGGGTCTCGAGCTCGCGTTCCAGATGGCTGATCTGCTGAGAGAGTGAAGGTCCGGCAATGTGGAGTCGTTTCGCCGCCCGACCGAAATGCAGTTCCTCGGCTACGGCAACGAAGTAAGTGAACTGCCGGAGTTCCATGCAATTTGATCCTACTGCCGTGCCGTCAATGATCCTAGTGCCGCAGTGGTAGCCGGGGCCTATCACACTTAGGGAATAAGTCGTGGACTTGCGACAGGGACAACGGTTAACTGCAACACAGCATCCTTGTTCCGTTGAACGCGGATCGAAGGGTGAATCCCAATAGGAATGATGTCACTGCAGTTCGATCTGTCGGGCACCTACACACAAAAAGAATCGAGAGAGCCATGAGCGCAACCGAAGTATCCAGCGTCACGATAAAGCTCGAGAACCACATCGTCCCGGTGACGGACGTCGATCGGGCCAAGGGGTTCTACCAGCAACTGGGTTGGCGGCTCGACGACGACGTTGCGCCGATGCATGGCCTTCGCTTTGTCCAGTTCACGCCCCCAGGCTCTCCGGCCTCGATCACGTTCGGCCTTGGGCTCCCAACGACCTCCCCTGGGTCGCTCCAGGCCACCCTCGTCGTCTCCGACATCGAGGCGGCCCATGACGAGCTCCTCAAGCGTGGCATCGACGTGAGCGACGTCTGGCACGGCCCGCCCTTCCCCGTCGAAGCGCGCCAACCTGGCCCTGACCCCGGGCGCACCAGCTATGGGTCCTTCTGCTCCTTCAACGATCCTGATGGCAATCTGTGGCTCGTCCAGGAGGTCACGACACGGCTCCCTGGGCGGATCGATTCCACCGAAACGGCGTTCGCGTCAGCAGATGACCTGCAGAACGCGCTATGGCGTGCCGAAGCAGCCCATGTCGAGCACCAAAGGCGCGAGGGGCGTTCCCACCTCTTTCACCGGTCGAGCCAAGACGACACCTGGCCCGCCTGGTATGCCTCCTACATGGTGGCCGAGCAGACCGGCAGCGATCTGCCGAACTAAGCGTCGGCGCTCACCCCGGCTGTCGTCGTCGCGCCGCCGGCGTCGGCGCATCCTCATACTCGTTCGTCCACGCGCGAACCTAGAAATGGAGCGAAGCAATGCCCAATGTCACCGTCGGCGCCGAGAACGGTGCCCCGATCGAGATCCACTACAACGACCACGGAAGCGGCCAACCGGTCCTTTTGATCCACGGGTATCCACTCGATGGCAACTCAAGGGAACGCCAAGAGCGCGAGCTGCTGGCCAATGGGTACCGCGTCATCACCTATGACCGGCGCGGCTTCGGCCGGTCGAGTCAGCCGACTATTGGTTATGACTACGACACGTTCGCCGACGATCTGCACGCGCTGCTCGAGTACCTCGATCTGAGTGACCTGGTCCTGGCCGGATTCCCGATGGGCAGCGGGGAGGTTATTCGCTATCTCGCCGCCTATGGTTCCGAGCGGGTGCAGAAGGCAGTCCTGCTCGGCGCCATCCCACCCTTCGTGCTCAAGACTGACGACAACCTCGAGGGCGTGGACGGCAAGGTCTTCGACGACATCAAGGCGGGAATCGTCGCTGACCGGTATGCCTTCTTCGAAGGGTTCTTCAACAACTTCTACAACGTCAACGTCTTGGGCGACACCCGCATCAGTGACCGCGCCTGGCAGGCCAGCTTCAACGTGGCGGTCGGCAGTTCGCCTTTCGCGACGTATGCGTGCGTCGACACCTGGTTGACCGACTTCCGCGCCGACCTGCCAAAGATCGAGTTTCCGTGCTGGTCATGCACGGCACCGAGGACCGGATCCTTCCCTTCGAGGTGACCGCGGCGCGGCTTCCGGCGCTGATCGCGCACTGCACACTCGTCCCGATCAAGGGTGGCCCGCACAACATCGGGTGGACCTACCCTGACGAGGTCAACTCAGCCCTGCTCAGTTTCATCAGGGGCAACAGGTAGGTCGGGTCACGCCCTGTCCACTGGCGTTCTCGATCACAGGTGAATGAGGGGAGCCGAGTAGCGAGATGGAATTTCTTGTCGAGTTCGATTTGGATATCCCCAAGGGCCTCCCCCACTGGGAGGTCGAAGACCGTGAGAGAGCGGAAGCAGCCGCGGCCGATGAGTTAGCAGATCATGGGAACCTCATCCGCCTGTGGAGGAAGTTCCTCAGCACCGGTCCAGTGACGATTCTTGGGTTGTATCGAGCCGACAGCAAGGCGGAACTCCTTGATCTTCTCGGCGCTCTGCCCCTTTACGAATGGATGCATACGTCCATCACCCCGCTGCACCAACATCCCAACGACCCGGGGGATTCGTGCGCAGGCCGGCATGTCTCGGACGCAACGCCTGCACGGCGGCGCCGAATGTTGACCAACAGAAGCGCAGAGTGATTACTCTGCTGCCCGATCCTCTCTTGACGAAGATTCTGCGTCTAGAGGCGGACGTCGGCAAGGCCATCGAGGTGGGCCAGCTGTCAGCTGGCGGAGGGGCGATGGTCAAGCCGGAGATTGGATCGTTGGACCCTTCAGGAAGGTCGCCGGACGCACCGCTACTGGCGTGCCCCGGCCCAAATGCGGTTGACGTTGGTCAAGGGCGTATACACCTTTGACAACGGAGGCATACCGGCGCTTCCCCGGACGGCCAGCGAGAGCTTCGATCTGGCGACGCCCGGACTACCCAGTAGAACTGGTTGGGCACATCAACAGATCGAGTCCGGGGTGACGCCCAAGCCACGGAGGTCGACGCCGATCAGCGTGCCGAGGGATGTCAGCTCGAGGCGGCGCTGTTCGCTTGCAAGAGCGGCCCGGATTCGACACCGTTCCATGCGGCTGTATTCGTCCGCACTACTTCATGCATCTGCTCAAGTCGTCCTGGCGGGTCGCCGATGTAGCTCGTTGAGACCGACTCGACATCGTGGCGGATCTCGAGCACCTCGACGCCCTCCGGGCCGGCCGTGTAGGAGTACGGCGCGTTGGCAGGGACGAAGAAGCTATCGCCGACGTTCAGGGTCTGACGACCCATAACGGCCGATCCAGACACGATGACGTAGAGGCAGTCGGAGCCGTGCCGATGCCGGAGCAACGGATAGTTCGCCTTGAAGAACAGGTACAGCACCGAGAAGCCTCCCTCGTCGGGCGTCTGGCGCACCAACACGCGGCTTTGGGAGGCCGAGGCTCTGCTGAGGAGCGAGAAGACATCGCGCAGTTCGGAGTTTGCGTACTCCAGGTCGTCTACGAAATCCGAACTTTTGAGCTCGGGCGCGTCTTTCATCCGATAGATCCGGATGCCCGTCCGCTTCGTGATCTTGGTCATGTCCCAGTCTGCCTCTTTTCCACCGAGGGGTCCACGACGTCGGCTCGTCGGTTTCGCATCTGAGAACGGTGCGCCCAGTGTCCAAGTTGTTGTCTGGGCGAGTGGCGCTCGTGACCCGGCCGCGAGCCGGGGTAGCCCTTCCCGCTTGGCGTGCCCGCATCTTCTCGGGCAGAATTCGAGGCCCCGCTTGACCGAACAGCCCGTGAGTGTAGGAAGGGAAACTCGGGGTGGCAGCGCTGGGTCTTTGAGTGCCAGAAGAGCCCGGGGGTCCAATGGCCTGAAGACAGCAGCCCGACTTCGCAAACTTCAGTACATCGTCTGGAAACGAAACCGGGCTCCCGCCTATCGCGCCGGGTAGGGTGCGATGAGCATATCCACGTCGTGCGAGCGGAGGCGGATGCGATGAGACTCGTTGCGAGCGGCCCCGGTAAGCGATCGCTTCGATGGCGAGGACTTCTCCTTGGCGTGCTCGCAACGCTTGGCTTGGTGGCTGCGGCCTGCAGTGGAGGCTCAGAGAACCGCCCGAACCTGCCGTCTTCGACTTCGACATCGATCAGCGTGAGCCACCCCACCACTGGCACACCGCGGGTGAGCACGCCAACGTCGAGACCCACGACCACGACGACCGAGTCACCCTCTACAACAACGACGACCGAGTCACCCTCTACAACAACGACGACCGAGTCACCCACTACAACAACAACAACCTCGAGACCTACGACCACGACGACCGAGGCACCCACCACAACGGCGTCCGCTGCGTCACCCACATCGACGACGCCGACGACAGAGGCACCCACAACGACAACAACAAGCCCTGCGACATCGGGCTCGTCAGAGACGTGGGCGTGGGTGCTCGGGGCCTTGCTTCTCGCGGCCCTCGTGCTCGCCGTTATCTTGCTGCTAGTTCGTCACCACCGATTACGGCTACTTCGCGACTGGCGCAACAAAACAGCCCCCGCCCTGGCGTCAGCGCGCTCGGCACAGAGTCTCCTCCCACTTTCCGCAGCGGCGCTTCTCGATGATTCCAACTGGCGGGGAGTGCGGGACCAGGCCACTCGGGCTGCACAAGAACTCGAGTCGGTCGCAACGCCGGCACCGACACACGAGACGGCCGTTGCAGTCCAAGATACTGCGAGCGCCTTGCGAAGCGTCATCTTTGCCCTTGAAGCCGAACGCCTCCTTCTGACATCGACTCCGACGGCAGACCAGCTTGAGCGGACCGAGACGAACACACAGGTGCGGCACGGTGAGCTCGACGCAGGGCTCGACCGGCTTGAGGCACTGGTGCATCCGCAGCAGGACGGAGATGGATCGGCGACGTGAGGGCCTGCTCCAGGAAGAGCAGAAGCCGATGTTTCGGGGAGCGTTCGGCTCAGAGGTTCCCGGAGACACTCGTAGCGGTGTCGCGTGTCCCGATCTTTGAGACAGCAGGGAGTGCCTTTCCGGATCTTCCAGATGGCCGGATCAGGGGGTCACGCAGTGGTTACTCACGGATCCGAGAAGTATGCCGGCGAAGGCACCATGGCCCCGGCTACCCACGACGAGATGCGACACGTCCTTTGCTTCGCTCAAGAGGGCCGGAACTGGGTGGTCCTCGACCACTAAGGATGTGACCGGGACAGCTGGGTCGTTGCCGAGAACGTCGGCGACCGCCGCCTCCAGGATGGATTCGGCGCTAAGCCGGAGGTCGTCGGGTGATGAGATGGCAAAGCGGAACACGGCTGGGACCTCCCACGCTATGACAACCTCGAGCAAGGCACCGGTGAACTCGACCGGTCGAGCTTGTCCAACGTCGGGCGCGGCGCGATGACTCGGAACCGTCCACGCCCACAACGATCCTCTCGTCCATACTTCCCCCCGTCTCGAGGGCCCATCGTGCCCCGCCCGCTCCCCACATGTCTCCCGCCTCGTCTCACACCCCGTCCTACACCCGTGGCATCCTTCTTACCAGTGATGCCTCCGAGTGGACTCACAGCGGGCGAGAAATAGGGATGGGAATCGGTCTGGCGATCATTGGAGTGTCGCTGCTCCTTGTCGCAGCCGGGTCTCACTATCTGTCCGGCACGCCCCTCACTCCGGCAATCGTCGTCGTGGCGATCGGAGTTGTGGCCGGGCCGCTGCTGCTCGACGAGATTACGGCTCAGGCAACCAGCTCGACTGTCCGAACACTCGCAGAGGCAACGTTCGCCGTCGTGCTCTTCTCCGACTCATCTCGCGTGATCTTGCGGGCGCTCAAGCACGACATATCGATGCCACTTCGTCTGCTCGGGATTGGGCTGCCCTTGACGATCATCTTGGGCGCCCTGACGTCGCTCTTGCTTTTTCACGCGTTTGCGTTGAACGATGCCATGATCCTTGGTGTCATCCTCGCTCCAACCGATGCCGGGCTTGGATCTGCGGTCGTGACCGACGACAGGCTTCCTCAGGTCGTGCGTCAATCGCTCAACGTCGAAAGCGGTCTCAACGACGGAATCTGCGTGCCCCTCCTGTTGATTCTCCTCGCCAGTATCTCAGGTGCGGCGGTTCATCCGCTTCGCGTGGTCACCAGGAAATCGGCTACGGAATCCTCTGTGGCGCCGGAGCGGCATTTCTCGCCTCAGGAGTCGTTGTCTTTGCGGGGAGGCGAGGTTTGATCGCGGCGACTTGGCGGCAGATCATCCCTCTGGCCTCGACGCTCGCCGCCTACGGGGCGGCCGCCGCCTGCGGAGGGTCCGGATTCATTGCCGCGTTCGTGGCCGGCGCTCTCTTCGGTCTGCTTGCCGGCCGCGAGGTCGCAGAGACGATGCGATTTACCGAGGAAACGGGACTTGCGCTTGACGCGGTGACATTCTTGGTCTTCGGAGCAGTGCTGCTCGGCCCATCGCTCGAACACTTGAGTTGGCGGATCCTGCTTTACGCCACACTGAGCCTGACTGTCGTTCGCATGTTGCCTGTGGCCCTGTCATTGGTTGGCACCTACGCCAGATCTGCGACGGTTGCGTTTATGGGATGGTTCGGGCCCCGTGGACTCGCCTCCATCGTGTTCGCGGTGATTGTCGAGGATGCGCGTCTCCCGCACGGCTCGGAGATAGTCATGATTACGTACGTCACCGTCGGCCTGTCGGTCCTTGCCCACGGGATTTCGGCTGCGCCGCTGGTGAACCACTACGTCAGGTGGTTCCAGACTGCTTCAGAACTCGGCCCCACGGTGATGGAGGCCAAACCCGCTCACGAGCATCGACTTCGGCACCCGTGGAAGTCGAGAATGACCAACGCCTGAGGTCCGCTGCCAGAAGCTGGGGCAGCTGCCGATGGAGTCTAAGTTGGAAGCGCCGAAATAAATGGCCGGATTCGGCCTTTGTTGTGAGGATCACGAGATGTGACGTGTCACCGGCGTGACTGCGCCATTCTCCACTTCGAGTCAGCGAGGTCGAACGACCTCAATCACTTCAATCCTACCGGGCGACGATTGGCGTCGTCTCAGCGTTCGCCGAAGGTTGATGGCGAATGAAGCGACGCTCTCCGTGGCGCAAGCATCCGCCGCCAACGCACAGAGACCACCGTTAGGCAATCCCAGCGCGAAGTAGACGTGGTCACGCAGGCCGATGCCAAAAGGGTCTCACAAGCCGAAGCGCAGATGCAGTCCCAAAAGGACAGCCTGAGGAATGAGCGCATTACCGCGCCGATCTCGGGGATCGTCAAGAGTGTGCAGATCAAGCCGGGGACGCCGGTCACCGCGGCCCCGTCGACGCTCACAAGCGCCTCGAAACCGCCGACCGCAGCCATCGTGATCGACGGTGTGGACTCCCTTGTGGCCGAGACGAAGGTGACCGGTTCAAGCGCGGCCACCTGCATCGAAGCGGGACGCGCACCTTCGTCTACGAACTCGTCAACGGTCGGAACGTCAGCCACGACGTGCGTGTGGGGCTGTCGGGCCCGACGAAACGCAGATCGTATCGGGGCTCTCGGCGGGAACCGAGGTCGTGGTGCCCAGCTGATCAGTCGTTGCCGAGCGTGATGACCTCCAAGGTCTGTGGGAGGTCGATTACTTCGATCCGCCTCGGTCACACCAGTGACTCACAGCCCCATGGCTTTGGTCGATGACCTTGGTAGCGCGAGTGATAGGAGTGGCTGAAGCCACCGATCGAGGAGGAGAATTGAGGCGTGCACGGTCCTAAGTCTCCGCAGCCAGTTCTTTTGACCGCTTCGAGGCCCCGACAAGGTCGGGAGTGGTCGGCAAGAGCCGACGCACAAAGCAACCCAACTGCAACCGAAATACCACTTTGGAGGAATACGTTCGGCAGTGGCCGTCCATTCCCACACGTGCCACCAGGGCGACCGGCCCCCGATCTATCCGAGTAGACGAGGGCACTCAACCGGGGCCGAAGAGAGGTCATCATGACGCGACCCCGAATCGGATTCCTCTCCGCTGTGACTCTTTTGTGCGCTTCAGCCCTGCCGGTCATTCTGCCTGGCGGCGTGGCGGCGGCCGCTGACCCGAGCGTGGAGACCGCGTGCACGGGAACCATGAGCGGCTCCATTTTCACCTTGAGCGCCGACTGCGAGACGACGGTACCGCTCTCTATTCCAGACGGGGTCACCCTCAATGGCGCCGGACATACCATTAGCGCGCATGACCTCGTAGGCACCCCTGGATCGTTCAATGGCGCGGTGTTGTCGAACGCTGGTACGTCGATGAGCATCGAAGACCTGACGATCATGGGCACCGGGTTCACCCAGACCCAGCCCCCGGGTTCTTGTGGGCGGGCCACGTTGAACGGCATTTGGTTCAACGGTGCAGGCGGCTCTGTGACCAACGTCACGGTCACGGGGATAACTGAGAGCAGCAACTGTCAAGTGGGACGTGCGATCGTTGGCACCGGAACTGCTGGTCAGACCCTCACGATCACCGGCACCACGGTCAACGACTACAACAAGAACGGGATCCAGGCGTCGGGGATGACCATGAACGTCTCGGGTAGCACGATCGGGTCCCCCGCGTCCCTCAAGGGCATCACCGGGCAGAACGGACTGGTGTACATCGGCGGCGCCACAGGCACCACCTCGGCCAGCAGCATCTATGGCAGCAGCTACGGGAGTGAGCTGAACGCAAACACGGCTGTGCTCTTGTTCGGGGCGACAAACGTCACGTTGACAAACGACACCATCACAGGCGACGGAACCGACATCGGCGTCGCCGTGGCCTCCAACAGCACCGGTGCGATCATCGACCGAAATCAGATCGGCCGGTCCGCCCCCGACGTGCCCGACAGTTTCGGATTTGGAGTGGAGCTCGACCCCGGGTCGAGCGCGACGGTGACCTGCAACACGTTCAGCGGCTGGAAGACCGACTTGTCAGGGGTTCCTCCGCAGCCCCCGTGCATCACGACCACTGAGTTGCCACCGGCCGAACTGCACACCCCCTACGCTGCCACTTTGGAGGCGGTCGGAGGCACGCCGCCCTACACCTGGTCGATCACCTCCGGTTCGCTGCCACCTGGGCTGTCGCTCTCTTCGGACGGGACGATCACCGGCATTCCGACCGCGACGGGTACGTTCACCTTCTCGCTTGAGGTTGTCGACTCCTTGGGTGCCTCGGCACAGGTGACACAGTCACTAGAAGTGACGGTCGAAACCAACGTACCGGGCTATGTTCTCGGTGCCGCCGACGGCGGCGTGTTCACCTTCGGCTCCGCCACGTTCCAAGGATCGGCGGCGGGCCTCAACCTTGTTGCTCCTGTCGTTGGGCTGGCCCAAAGCCCGACAGGCGGGTACTGGCTGGTGGCGTCTGACGGTGGGGTGTTCTCCTTTGGCGCCCCGTTCTTCGGGTCATTGGCCGGTCAACCGCTGGACGCGCCCATTGTGGGCATGGCCGCCACGCCGGAAGGTGATGGGTATTACCTGGTGGGAGCCGACGGCAGTGTGTTCGCGTTCGGGGCCGCCGTCTTCCGAGGTTCGATGCAAGGCAATCCACTCAACGCGCCTGTGGTCGGTATCGCAGTGACCCCCGATAACCAGGGCTACTACCTCGTCGCCGCCGACGGTGGGGTGTTCTCCTTCGGCGACGCCCACTTCCAAGGATCGATGGGGGGGCAGAAGATCAACCAGCCCGTGGTTGGGATGTCCGTCGATGCCTCCACGTTGGGCTATTGGCTCGTTGCCCGCGATGGAGGGGTATTCTCCTTTGGCGCGCCATTCTTCGGATCAACCGGCGGCATGCACCTCAACGCACCGGTGGTGGGCATGGGCGCCAGCGACGAGGATCTCGGATACTGGCTGGTCGGCTCAGACGGCGGCGTGTTCTCCTTTGGAGCAGCGCCATTCCTCGGATCCATGGGAGGTTCCCACCTGAATAAACCCGTCGTCGCCATCGGCCCTTTCGGGTGAACGCCGAGAACTCCGTCTGCACCCTTCTCCCAAAATTGCACCAGTACGGGCGTTCGGGCTTGAGCGTGATTTGTGAACTATCGCCCCCGCCGGGCGCCTGGTGCCACTTGGTGTGAATGGGTGTAATGCGGTTGCATCGCCCGTGCCGTGAGTGAAAGGGGTCCCGCAACCGCTCGGGACGGTCCGGGGGAGTGTTCTCTCGCGTGCCAGTCCCGTTAATCGAGGATTCGATGCACGGCTCACCGCGTCGATGCGTTCACTCGGACGCTCGGCCGGCCCAATTCCTTGTCTTCCATGCCCTCGTGCACCGCCCAGAAGCCACGTAGGACTGCATCTACGGGGTGATGTGGTCACCATTCCTTCGTCAGTCCGGTGGACGTGAACATCAACGCCACAGGGTGGAAGATGTGACTATGGCCGACTCACGTCTACCGTCAAAACCCAACCATCAGCCAAGTCGATCGACGGAGGAACCGCCAAACAACGACACAATGGAAGAAGAACCCCGTCAACCGGGCAGGATCGAAATGGTCATACGCCGAACCGACAGATTCCAGCAGCGTCACGCTGTTTTTGGTTTCCCTTTTGCGGTTGTTCAAAAGTTCGGCAACGATCAGGCCGGGAGCAAAGCAGCACTCATCGCCTACTACGGCTTGTTTGCGATATTTCCGCTCCTGCTCGTGTTCACCACCATCCTCGGCTACGCCCTCCATGACAACAAGAAGCTGCAGGAGGATCTCATCAACAGCGCACTGGGAAATTTTCCGATCATCGGTCCTGAGCTGAAGTCGCAGACCCATGCCCTCACTGGAAGCGTCGCGGCGGTGGTCATCGGGAGCATTCTCCTCGTGTACGGCGCAGTTGGACTTGGGCTCTCGACCCAGAGCGCAATGAACGTGGTGTGGAACATCCCCTACGTTCGATGGCCCTCGATCTACCTACGTTACCTGCGAGCGTTTGGGATCCTCGTACTGCTCGCTCTCTCCACAATTGGTGTGACGGTACTCACCGGGTTCGCAACCCTGGTCTCGCATGGCTGGATAGCGACGGGACTCTTGGTTTTCGGATCCCTGGCATTGAATTTCTTCCTCATCCTGCTGGCATTCAAAGTGATGACGGCCGACGCGCTCAGTTGGCGCGAGTTCTTCTTCGGTGCCGCGCTTGCGGCCGTGTTCTGGCAAACCTTGCAGCTCATCGGAAGTTGGTACATAGGTCGTGAGCTCCAACAGGCCACTAACACTTATGGTTTCTTCGCCATCGTGATCGTCTTGCTCAGCTGGATCTACTTGGGCGCGCAACTCTTCTTGCTGGCGGCTGAGATAAATGTTGTCAAGCGCTATCGGCTCTGGCCGCGGTCGATGACACAACCGCCGCTTATCGCGGCAGACCGACTGGTCTTTGACCGTCTGGCGCAAATGGAGATTCGCCGGCCCGAGGTCCAGCTCAAACTCATCTTCCTGCCCGAGGCCGAATTCGATCCGCTCACTGCGACGCCGGCTTTGAAAACGACTGACCCTGATGAGTGAGGTGCGCTGGCCCCCCGTATCAGGCGTCCGAGCGCCAGCTACAGGAACCGGCAGCAAGGCCGGGAGCGAAGGGATCGAGTCCGAGAACAACTTCATCGGTTCTTCATCCCGAGACTTTGTTTCGGTGGATTCGTGAGGTGGTGCGGCGCAAGTGGAAGTGGACCTACCCGAAGCCCTCGAGCCGTCCGAGCGTCACTGCGGGGTCCGTCCAGGTGGTCGTTCCCGTGGCCAAGGAGAACCGTACGCGGGGTTCTGAAACGCACAATTAGCTGACGTGCACTGATGCTCAAAAAGTGGCTCTGACTCGTAATTCATCAACCTGTCAGCACTCATGGATTCGCGTTGTTCGTCAATCGCCTGTGTCACGTTTGTGTCACGCCAAGGCTCGCAGCCTGCGTCGTTCCCGCTCCCTCAGGCCACCCCATATGCCTGCCGTGTCCACCGTGGGTTGGCGTACTCGAGACAGGGCTGGCGTACCGGACAGGTGGCGCATAGAGGCTTTGCCTTGGCGGCAGGCTTGCCCGCCGAGGGAAAGAACAGGCTCCGTCTTCGCCGCGACATTGCGCCCGTGCCATCCACTCCACCGGGCGAACGATGTCCTCGAGCGTCGTCATCACCGCTGTCGCCTGATCGGGCACGGTGAAAGTGTAGGGCGTACACATCGCGAACAGAGGGACCCCTTGTCCAACCCCCGGCCGACTTCTTTACCTGTGCGTGTAGCGATGCACTACTCCGAAACCGAACCACGCCAACGCTCCAATGATGGCTGCGACGAGAGCGATCACCCATAGCGACCAAATGAAGTACCAGGCCAAAAAGTGGACTCTGATCTTTTCGGTGTTCTGCACCATAAAGATGACCAGCGCGGCGATTCCGATGAACGAGAGGATTACCCCGCTGCCAATGCGACGACCCCGTTGAGCCATATGACCCCCTTGGTGGCACGACCGGGCAACTGACTGTCGAACGCGCCGACCCGTGCAGGTCGAACCTTATCGTGACGCGCCCCGGCGGCCCATGGATGGCAGAACCTGGTGGCTCGCGACCCCCTTCTCCCATCACACGGGCCAGGCCCGGACGGTGAACAATGACCACTGGGCGCCTCCCGAGAGAAGCGCCGCCGTCGTGCGTGATCCAAGATTTCCCCACTTTCCACGGCATATCCACGTTGCAACGCTGTGACATTGGGTATGCCGCGAAAACGCAAGCCCCCCCTACGTTTGCCCTGTGAAGGGGGGCTTGTCCATGGAGATGCCTCTTAACGCGAAGAAGCGCCCTGAAAAGAGGCGCCCCGTCGTGCGTGATCCACCCAGTCAGCGATTCCATTATCCCGGGTGTTGTGTCAGGCAGCCGGGTCCGGGCTTAGTTTGCGCGGGTCCCCGCGGGAGTCATCACCGGTCACTTCTCGGCGTCGATGCCGTGAGCGGTCGCCCACTCGACCCATGAGACGCGGCGGTCCTCTTCCGGAGCGGGTAGAAGGGCCGAATACGAAATAATCTCGTTGTAGGACCAATACCCAGTCGCGGGCCGAATTGTGCGGCGAGGATGCCAGCTTTGGCGAGTCGACCTAGAGCCCCGGCGATGAAAGAAGAAGTCGTATATGACTTGCGCCCGATTCGTGTGTGCCCATACTCCCCAAGTAATTCCGCGTACACCCTGGGTCTCTGCTGGCTGTACCGATACTCGACAACGCCGTACTCCACCCACGGATCTCCGCCATTGAAGCATTGAGGCAGGTCGTCATAAAGGCCGAGTTCCTCAGATTTTCCGCCCATCCACTCCTCGTCTACGGAGTCCTTGGCGGCCGTCGTCTGCCAATTGAAGGGTTCTACGTGGCGAGAACCACCAGTGCAAGTGAACTCCCACAACCCGGGCCCAAGTGGTACGGCATTAACTCCTTCGTCATGCCCACACAGGGGACATACAAGACGCGGCGGAGAGGGCATCACAACAAGGGTATAGGGCTGCCTCGGGGCGTCAAACAGGCCAGGCGGTCAATCTGGCGGTGCGTCAGTGCGGCCGTGACTAGTCGACGAAGTGCTCCCGCAACTCGGGACGACCATCCCGGGGAGTGTCGTCGCTGGTATTTCTGAGTAGAGGTGTGACACCAGGAACCGTGTCGACTTCGACGTGCGATTAAAGCGTACCTGGGGAGTGTCGATGACGTTGTGAGTCGATGGTAGCGACAAGAAGCCAGCCGGAATTGGACCACCAATAGCCGACCTGGCACGACTCACAAACGTTCGACGGCTCTATCGTCGGTATTTCGATCGGCATAAAAGTCTGTCCTTGTCGCGGACTTGTCAATGGCTCCCCGCAACTGGGACAAATAGGATCCGGTCGATCGTCTGAGCTGCTCGGGATCTTCGGCGAATCCTCCATGCCCCCTCCATTCACTCGAAGGTATCGAGCGCCTGCTCCAACCAATATGCCCGGACTTGCTCGCCCAGGTCGTCCTGCACGAAGACAACAGCACCGATGAGCGTTCCGATCGAACCGTCGGCCATGCGCAACACTTCATCCGTGCGCGTGGCGAAGTACGTCCCGTCGGCATTGGCGAAGGTAACTCCGTTCGAACTCGTGGCGAGGACGCGACCGTTGGGATCTTGCGCTCGAAGCACGTCCATGACGTCGAGACTAAACGAGGTCGAGCCCTGAGAAAGGGACCGTTGCGACGCTCTCGAAATGCTGGGCTCGGGTGGCAGGGCGAGAGAGGGTGGAGATGGGCGATGGACTCGAATATCAGGTTTTCGGCGTCGTCACCATGAAGGACACCTGCAGCGTCGCTGGATGCGGGAACCAAGCCGTGGCAGCATTCCCGGTCTGCACACCCGAGGAGAATGGCATTTGGTGGCTCTGTGACCGGGACGCCCGTGCGGTAATAGCTGCAGCGACAAACGACCACCCTGACCGGATGCCTCAAGAACTGACGCGGACCCGTGGCCTTGGTGAGGTCGTGCCCTGCGGCGCCTTCGCGTCCAGCGTCGCCATCGTCGATGTGTCCGAGACGACCAAGGACGTCGCCACCTTCGGATCGTGAGCATCTGCCAACGGCACGAGCGAGGGTTTGCGGGAACCTGATGCCCGGCCCCAAGTCCCTCCGCTCCCAGCTCTACCGCGCCGCTCGAGACCTCGGCAACGTCCAGGCGCCCGAGAAGGAACCGGTGGACTGGGCGAGTGCGTCGTCCGTCGGAAGATCTACCGGCAGACCAACGCGGCCGTCGGCCAGATGATGAGGACTTTCACGTTCTACGGCAAGCGGCGCGACTCCTCGGCATCGACCATACTTACAACCGTGGTTCAGGAATCCGACAAATCACCAGGCCCTCCAGAGGGACCGGAGCGTCGAAAGAGCAAACGCCGGGGTGAAAGCGACCGCCGCAAGCGCGATTTGGCCCCACCCGGTGGGGAAGATCGGCGGAAGGGACAGAGGCGACAAGGCGAAAGACGTGCGCCCGAGGACGAGCATGATGGCGAGCTCTCGCCCTAGCTGGGCACGTCTGTGAACTTCGGCGAGTGCTCAGCCCACGCCTCGACGTACCAGGCCTTGCCTTTGCGGTCCATCCAGATGCCCTTCCACCCGGCGGTTAGTGGCAGTGGGTCGCCTACAGCTGGGGTGAATAGATAAGCCTCAGGCATCGGCCCGGCATCGCCGTGAAGGAGTAGGGCACCGGGTCGCCGGGCTCGGGCATGTGGTCCATCACGCAGGGTATCAATGGGCTGCCCTCGATATGCTTTGGTTGGCTCTAAACCTCGATCCACCGTTTAGCCACGTGATTTGAGGCCGCGCATCCGCGGAAAATACCTCCGATGCTGGGAAAATTGCGGTTACTGACGCCGTTGTTCTCAACAACAAAGGAGGCACTTTCTGTGAAGCCAGTATCGCGCGGAATCGACCGCGTCTGCGTGACCTTCGATGATCCGAATCTGGTGGCCAATGCCGGCCTGTTGCTCGTCGCCACCTTGGTGCGCCGGCTGGGCCTCGAGGCCCTGTGCAACGCGACGATCCGGCTCAGCGGCCGCGCCGGTGGGTTCCAGCCGGGGAGGAAGATCTTGACCCTGGTGCACGCCATGGTGGCCGGCGCCACCCACATTGACCACGCCGACATGTTGCGGGCCGGTTCGACTGCCACTGTGTTGCCCCACCGGGTGATGGCCCCCTCCACGCTCGGGACCTTTCTGCATGGCTTCACGTTCGGTCACGTCCGGCAGTTCGAAAAGGTGATCGGTGACACCCTCGGGCGCGCCTGGTCCCTCGGGGCGGGGCCGGTGACCAGCGCCTGGTGGTCGACATCGACTCGACGATCCGTGAGGTGTTCGGACGGCTAAAAGGTGGTGCCGCCTACGGCTACACCAAGGTCTTGGGCTACCACCCGATCCTTGCGACGAGGGCTGACACCGGTGAGATCCTCCAGGCCCGGCTACGCAAGGGATCGGCCAACACCCAGCGCGGCACCAAGCGCTTCATCCAAGAGCTCGTGGCCCGACTGCGTCGGGCCGGGGCCACCGGCCCGATCACCATGCGCTTCGATTCGGGGTACTGGTCCCACGACACCATTGCCGTGCTCGGGCGTCTGGAGGTCTCATTCACCATGGCCGTGCCCACCGGCACAAAGGCCATCGCGGCCTGCATTGGCGAGATCGACGAGTCGAACTGGGTCGCCATCGCGTACCCCGCCGCCGGGGAGGCGATGGTGACCGAGACCGTCTACAAGGGTCGGCGCCTCATCGTGCGCCGCACCCGACTACGCGGCCCCCAGGCGACGCTGTGGCCCAACTGGCGGCACTTCGCCTTCGTGACCGATCTCGACGGCACGGCGGTGGAGCTCGACGCTTTCCATCGCGCTCACGCCGTCGTCGAGCTGTGCATCGACGACTGGAAGGAGGGGGCTGGGATGGCGCACTGCCCCTCGGGTGACTTCTCGGCCAACGCGGCGTGGATGTGCTGCGCCGTGCTCGCCCACAACCTGATCCGCTGGAGCGCCAGGCTCGGAGGGCTCGTCGAAGAGGACACACTGGTAGTGGCACAGACCCTGCGCACCCGCTACTTCTCGGTCCCCGCTCGACTGGTGAACCGATCCGGAACATCGACATTGCGCGGACCCACTCATTGGCCGCGGGCCGCCTCGTTCATCGGAGCACTCACCAACCTGCGCGCCGTCGCGTTCGTTCCGACCTGAGCGATCCCTGCGGACCGGCGCGGCCGCAGACGGACACCAACGCGCCGACAACCCCACACGGACAACACGAACCCCTGGACTCGCACGCCTCAGGGTCAGAACTCGCCGCACTCCGAGATGGTCCGCACTCGCATTGGCAATACTGCTTGTTCAAATCCGCTCAGCCGGGGTCAGGCGGTGAGGTAGGCCGCTGGTTGAGCGATTGACCACATCGGCGACTGACGGTGGCCCGGCGAAGGGTCGTCATTTTGGTGCTTCTCTGTATCTCCGATGTAATCGCCTGCTGTCCCCAGCGGCCCCCGATCAAACCGTGCATGCCGTTCTCCGGCACACGGCTTTCCGACATCGTTCATCGCAGTGCATGCGCAGTCGGATAGCGCACCGTCCCGGTGAGTCGATAGATTCCGAGGCTCCCCAGCCAGTCCCATGTGAAGCGGTCTGTCCAGTTTCGCCCCGGGAGGCTGTGCTTCCTGCTGGCCAGTATGGCCACCCGTTCGTGGACGTAGGCATCGATGGCGCCGAACTTGGCCGACGAGTTGCCTTGTCGGAAGTAGGCACCCCAACCCCGAATAACGGGGTTGAGATCATCGACCACCAAGCCCAGATCGAGCCCGACTCGACTCGGGGCTGTCAGCGCACGAACCTTGCTTCTGATCGAAGCCATGGCCCGTGGTGACGGCCACTTGTGGAGCCAGTAACGACCCGGTCGTTTCCAGGACTCGACCATCCGGTGGTGGAAGCCCAAGAAGTCGAAACCCTCCGCCCCTTTGCGAAGATCGGCGATCCTGGTCTTGTCGGGATGCAGGCGCAACCCGAGGGGTTCCAGGGTCTCTTCGGCCAGGTCCCGAGCCGCTTCGGCTCGTTCCCGGGTCGGGCAGAGGATGACAAAGTCGTCGCAGTAACGGACCAGCGTCCCCAGTCGCTTTCCACCACCCGCCCAAACCTCGTCGAGGACATGGAGGGCGATGTTGGCGAGCAGGGGGGAAACAGGCGAGCCTTGCGGGGTTCCGGCTTCAGAATCCGAAACCACCCCGCCCTCGAACACCCCGGCCCGCAGCCAAGACCGCAGCAGCTTCAACATCTGCCGGTCAACGATCCGGCGTTCGACCTGCGCCATCAGCGCATCGTGGTCGATGTTGTCGAAGCACGCCTTGATGTCGGCGTCGAGCACCCACGACCGGCCCTGGTTGGCCGTCTGGCGGACGGTTTCGAGGGCCTGGTGCGCCGACCGTTTCGGGCGGAACCCGAAGCTCACCGGGTGAAAGTCTGCTTCGAAAATCGGCTCAAGGACGATCTTCGCTGCCGTCATAATCACCCGGTCGGCAACTGTGGGAATGCCGAGTGGCCGGGTCTCGCCCGGCTTGCCCGGCTTTGGGATGTTGACCCGCCGCAGTGGCCTCGGCCGATAGGTACCGGTTCGAAGTTCTGCGACGAGGCCGTCGAGGAAGGCCCGCACCGACTCGGTGCCCCCGGATTGCACGTCAGCGATGGTGACACCGTCGACGCCGGGAGCTCCTTGGTTGGTGGCCACATCAACCCATGCCCGCCACATCACATCACTGCGGGTGAGCTTGTCGAAGAGGGCATGAAAGCGACGTGTGCGGTCCTGCTTGGCGCTGCGATACAGCACGCGTTGAAGGGCTCGAACGGGGTCCAGGCCATCGGTCTGCCTGACGGATCTAGCCGAGTTCTCGGCACTCATCAGCGTTCCTCCCAGCATTGTCGTGCACCGATGAAGCAGGGGCCCTTCGCTCGGGGCAGGTTGTGTTGTCCTGCCCGTCATCACTACTACGACCCCCTCCGATTCCCTCTCGGCTGCCAACCATTTCCCGGGGTCACCGGTTATAGGCAAGCGCGCTCCCGATCTCCGCAGGGTCGGGGCCAAGTAGGGCCTCTCCAGTTCCCTCGCCACCCTTCTGACCGTTCCACGTCCCCTACGCCGGAGGGTCCATCACCGCCCGCTCCAAGATCCCAGGCGGTTTCCATGGCCTTCGCCAAATCCACACAGGCTCGGCACCCTCTTGCCCCGCCAAAGGCGGGAAGTCTTGACGACGCTGCAGACTTCGCTTCATGCTGCGGACCGGCCAGTTGCTCGGCCCCGCTTCGACCCCGGCCTCTCGACCGGACCCGGGGGCTCCACTACCGGGGACCTTGGCGTCTCCCCGGACCGGTCTCTCACCGGCTGGCTGACGAGAGCTTGCGCTCGGTTAGGTCATGATCACTCCTTTGTGCTCATGGCGTCCCGAGCTACTGGACGCACGTGGATTGAGGCTAAGAAGTGGACGTAGAGCCGGTGGAGCAGCACGGTGTCGACGCTGAAGAAGTCGCAGCAATCAGGCCCTTTGCTTGAGCGGTGAGGAACTCCGTCCAGGTCGGTCCTGACCGTCTCGGGGAGGGCTCGGCGTCGAGGCGCTTCAAGATCGCCCAGACACTCGATGGGGCGATCGTGATGCCCATGGTGGCGAGCTCGCCCTGGATGCGTCGGTAGCCCCAGCTCGGGTTTTCCTTGGCCAACCGGACGACGAGTGCCGCTGTTCCAGTGGGGATGGTCGGCCGGCCCGGACGCCGGTGTGGATAGGTCCAGCGCGGTACCACCGCATGAGGGTCGCCGGCTGGACGAAGAACCGTTCGAGACGCCGGCGCGAGAGCAATCGCGCCAGCCCGGCGTGGGACCGACGGGCGAGCCGGACCAGCTGGAAGACGCGGCAGAACGCCCGGTAGAGAATCGAGAGGGCCATACGATGTTGCTCCCCTCAGTAGCAATCCTCCGTCAAGATCCAGTTCAGCCAGTGCGGATCGAGTTTTCGGCACCCACAGGTACGTCATCACCGCAGTCGAAGAACCCTGACTTACCGTCTGGCGACCCTTTCCCGTTTGCATATCCGGCGATCGGGGGCGGCCCGTTAATGCATTAGACCTGTGCAAATACCTCACGGATAGTCAGATCGAGTTGCGTAACGCCTGGCATCGGCGGCACCGGATACTTTGCGGCTTCCTCCGCATGCTCCTTGGTCTCGAAGACCAGGACAGATGTACCGATGCCCTCGATCGGCTCCAGCCAGTAGCCACACACGATTCCTGGTGCACGAGAAACAAGAGCTTCCCGGGCCTCTGGCAGGATCAGTCGGGCTTCGTCGGGATTCTCAACACGGACATTCGTCACGATTGCGTACATCGAACCTCCCGTTTC
Organism: uncultured Acidimicrobiaceae bacterium; assembly: GCA_963706555.1. Taxonomy (GTDB): domain Bacteria; phylum Actinomycetota; class Acidimicrobiia; order Acidimicrobiales; family RAAP-2; genus Bog-473. The sequence continues at coordinate 5,064,179 of OY970164.1, read as the reverse complement.
TCGTTCACCCCCGTGAAGAGGCTAGAGCTTGGACGTCGACCCAGTGCGAGCTCACCCCGTCGTCGCTAGTGGCGACGGGGCGGCTGTTGGGATCATGCACCTGCAGGCGGTCCATGTCGGTGAGGTTAGGGGAGGCCCGATGTCGACGAAAGGCCCGTTGCGCCCGAGTTAAGCTTTGACAGACTCTAAACAAAGGGTCCGCCTACGCAACGAAACGAGGTTGGACCATGACCGAGTCGACCACAGTCCAAGACGGCCTGAACCGCGCCCTGCGCACACTGATCGACGACCTCATGGCTGACCGGCCGAGCGCGCTGGCAACCTTCGAGGCGTGGTGCCTCGAACACCGCGAGGACATAGAGCTTATGGCCCTGATCCAGGAGTTGGAGCCACCCAACCACGGAAATGAGTGAGGGTCAGGAACCCTCGAGGACGAAAAGGCCCCCGCAACCGCTCGGACGGTTCGGGGGCGTGGTCGGCGCCAAGACTGACTGAGTAGAGCGGCGACAATTCGGAGCGTACCCACCAACTGACTGACGCCGTGCATCCCTCGAACCGGTTGGTCTGTTTCCGCGAACTAGCCCCCTGAAAGTTGGGGGGCCGTCGAGGGACGTGTCCAAGCGCAGAGGTTCGTACCGGACCGCCGCCTCGGCCGGCCACCCGATACGGGGAAAGGTGGACGACGCGAGGTCGCTTAAACCCGCACGTTTCATGAAGCTGGCGTGAACACAGGCTGATTGACGCGGAAAAGCCCTTCTTCTCTGGGAAACTTGAAGTTGCGAAGCAACAAATCCCCCCCGAGAGAAGGGCACTTCCAAGGTGAAGCGTAGCAACCCGCGTCCGTCGTTGTCAGTGACCGCCGATGGCAAGGGCGTGGCTTCCCATGCGGGCACCCGGTTGCTGGCCGAAATGGCCGATTCGGTCGGTTTGACCAGCGCACTTAGCGAGGCCCTGGCCCCGACGGTGCGTCGGAGTAGGCGTCACGATCCGGGCCGGGTCCTGCTCGATGTGGCACTCACCTTGGCCGACGGCGGCGACTGTCTCTCGGACCTGTCGGTGCTGCGCGATCAACCGGGACTCTTCGGCACGGTGGCCTCCACTCCAACGGCCAGCCGGGTGGTTGATTCGGTCGATGCCGATCGACTCGGCGCCATAAGAGCGGCCCGCGCGCAGGCGCGAGGGCGCGCCTGGGCGGCCGGACTGTGTCCGGTGCGCAGCACCGGACCGCTCATCCTCGACTTCGATGCCACCTTGGTCGACGCCCATTCGGAGAAGTCCGGAGCTGCTCCGACGTACAAGCATGGTTATGGGTTCTCTCCGTTGGCCTGCTTCCTCGACGCCACCAACGAGGCGTTGGCCATCTTGCTGCGTCCGGGCAATCGAGCACCCCACAACGTCGATGACCACATCGAGGTGCTCGACCTCGCCTTGGCCCAGTTGCCCGTCACGCCAAAGGGCCTGGATCGTGATCACGGCGTCGCCATGTTGGCGCGGACCGACTCGGCCGGGGCCACACACCAATTCGCCGACGCCCTGGTCGAACGGGGCCTCGAGTTCTCCATCGGTTTCGAAATGCGAAAGGCCACTCGCCTGGCCATTTTGGCCCTTCCGACGTCGGCGTGGACCGAGGCCATCACGTCCGATTGTGAGATCCGCGAAGGGGCCGAGGTGGCTGAGTTGAGCGACCTCGATCTGTCCCGTTGGCCGCTTGGCACCCGGGCCATTGTCCGACGAGAAGAGCCCCACGACGGCGCCCAGTTCAACCTCTTTGACCCGAACGGCTGGCGCCACCAGGTCTTCATCACCAACTCGACCGATACCGACATCACCTATCTCGAAGCACGCCACCGTGGTCATGCCCGCATCGAAGACCGCATCCGCTGTGCCAAAGACACCGGGCTGCGCAATCTGCCCTTCGGCGATTTCTCCAACAACGCCTGCTGGGTCGAGTTGATCTGCCTGGCCCAAGACCTCATCGCCTTCACCCAAGGCCTGGTGCTCGAGGGCGAACTGGCCAAGGCCGAACCCAAGCGTTTGCGCTATGCGCTTTTGCACACGGCGGGACGGCTCACTACCTCGTCACGCAAGACGACGCTGGCCCTCCAGAAAGAATGGCCCTGGGCCAGGGCGTTGGCTGATGCTTTCGCCACGCTTCGATCGCTGCCCCTCATCACCTGAGGCAGATCGTCGTCAAGGATCAGGTTAGGTGGTCGGAACTGTGGTGGCCGGGAACCCGTTCCCGGCAAGGTCAGGCCCGAGGACCACGACGACGTCAAGGCCAGCGACGTTCGCGACCGGAGTGGCTGCTGTGAGAGGTTGAACCGCAGTGGTTGGCACCCCGAGCTCGGAAGCGACAAGCGCGGCCGCGGCTTGCTGCGACGGGGCGTAATAGACCACTGTGTTCGATGCCGCCGACGTAGCGTTCTGTGGAACAGAGACGCTCCATCCCTGTTGCTGGAGTTGTTGGGCGAAATGGGCACCGGCGTTTGGTTCCTGAGTGCCGTTTGCCACGAGTATCTTCACACTTGAATGAGCAACGGTCGACGTGGTCGTTGATACCGGGTGTAGGGAAGTGCTCGTCGTGCTGGAGGTCGATGCGGTCTTGAAGTGAGGGCCGACCACCGATCCAATAAATCCCGCGACTGCAAGTGCTCCCAGGCAGACGATGGTGATGCCGATATATCCCGCCCAAGATGTCTGCCTGTCGGCGTGGAGAGGACTCACGAAGTAGATACTAGGGAGCGCGACGTGGCATGCGCCCGATCCTGCCGACTCTCGGGATACGGTCGCGCCGGGGTTCGGCCGAGATATTGGACAGCGCCAACTCCGCTGGAAATGGTATCGACGAAAGTGCCACCTGGCTCCTATCAGCGATTCCATAACAACCCCCGATCTTGCTGCGCACTGGATGCCTCAGTACATTGACGGCAGATTGGAGATTCATCTGTCTTCCTCGGAAGGTGAAACTGACGCGGATCTGGAACAGATCGACGAAGAACTCGTCGCCCTCGGATTGAAGCCCGAGCGAAATGCCGAGGCGATGTGCTATCCGGGGGGCGTCCCGGTTGGCCCAATGCAGTCGGAGGAGCGCTGCATCATGGAGACGCTGCACAAACCGCCGCCTCGGACGCTCCATCGCAATAACGGGAAGTTGTCGTCACCCCCCACCCGCCCAAGCCACTGGTGGAGAGGACGCAGTCCCAACGTGTCCGCTCATTCCAGCTTCGCGCACGCCTCGCCCTGGCTGAGGGTTAGCGAGTGAAGGGTGATCGAGTGGACGAAATTTTCCAGCTGAGTTCTGATCTGATAAGCACACAGAGACGACCCAGCCAACAGGGTGGGGCGAAGATTAGGAGACAGCCATGGCAAGTGAAACGCCCGTGCTCGACACAGTCGCTGCGATGACCCTGGAATCAGTCGCGCGTTGTGGCCTAGATCCTCACTCGTTGCTTTTGGTCCGCATTGCTGCTTTGGCCGCGGTCGATGCAAAGCCTGTTTCTTACCTGTTGCATGTTGGCCCTGCCTTGGAGACTGGGGTGACGATCGATCAGGTCCAAGACGTGCTGGTGGCTGTCGCACCGATCGTGGGGACAGCAAGAGTGACGTCTGCGGCCCTCGCGATCACAGAGGCATTGGGTGTGGCCATCGCGGTCATCGAGGCTGAGACCGACGCTGAACTCGATTCATAAAATGAGCTGAGTTCGGGGCGTCGAGTCACCACGCCCAGGAGCCGGCTCAATCATGACGCCAGTGTCAGCCGTCAAAACCCATTGCCTTCAGTCTCCACATGCTCTATCTTTCGATGCCGTAAGGGATCATCTAACGAAGAGGGGGCGGACCCGTGGAACAACGCGGTGAAGGTTGGATTGTCTTTGCGGCGGTCGTGCTCGGAACCGCTGGCATCATGCGTGTCTTCGACGCAATCTGGGCCTTCCGTTACCACGGTGTCTTGCCAGAGAATCTTGAGAATGCCATCTTCGGCCATAGCCTGAAGACGTATGGGTGGATCTACATCGTGGTGGCTGCCATCCTCATCCTGTCGGCACTCGTCATCGTGATGAACCGTTCACAGGTCGGCCGCTGGGTGGGCGTCGCCGCCGGTGCCATCCTCGCCATCAGCTCGATCTGGTTGATGCCCTACTACCCGATCTGGTCGCTCACCTACATCGGCATTGGCGTCCTCGTCGTCTACGCCCTCGCGGCGCACGGCGGGCGTGACGAGATCACGGTTCAAGAGCAAGTCCGTTACGAAAGTGTTCGCGAGGTCTAGGGAACAAGTCGGTCAAAGCACGCCCCCCGCCTGAGTCAACTGAAGGGGTTGCGGCGACGACCGCGAATCAAACCCTGACGCGCAGCGAGGGGCCGGAATGCCCGCATCCCACCCCTCGACGCCTTGAAATCCTCTCAGCGGCAGGGGCGGTATCGGTGTCGGACGGTTGTCTATCGGTTGCCCTAACGCGAAGGGAGGGTCTCGATCCTCCCTATCGCCCCGCCAGGAACCCCCTCGGATTGGGAGTATTGCACTCTCGGACGCCGGGTGCATTCGCGACGTCCAACGGCTTAGCGGGCAAGCTGAAGGGCACCAGGATCCCCAATCGATCGCTCCAATTTGGTTGCGACTCGAAGTCTCTTTCCCGGCCGGCGTCTCGCCGATCTCGAGCGCCCGAGGGTTCCAGACATCGGGGGAGTGTTCACTTCACCAGCCCTGGCAACATCCGCTCCCGAGGGACTCAAATTCAGCTCGGGTACACGCTCTGCCGTTCTTTGCCGAACCGTGTCTGTTTAGGCTGCCAGCGGGTAGTACTCGTGAATAAGGCCGCCGAACACGTCGTGGCGTCGGACCTGGAACGTCGCGGGATTGGCGCCGACTCGGTCTATTGGGACCGGTACCTGAAGTTGGATTCCTCGATGAGGGCGCTGGCTGTTGTAGTGGTGGGCATATTCGCGCAGGATTCGCTCGAGGTGGCGACGCCCAAGGACAAGCGTCCAGTCCAGGCACTCGGCGCGAACCGTCCTGATCCAGCGTTCTGCGAAGGCATTAGCCCGAGGCGATCGGATTGGCGTCTTGATCACTCTGATCCCCTCGGAGCGGAACACTTCGTCAAAAGCAGCGGTGAACTTGGCGTCCCGATCGCGGATGAGAAACTCGACAGTTCGATAACGAAGAGCACGTAGAGCTGCTTCAGCGACACCGTGTCTACGGTGAAGAAGTCCGTGGCTAGCACGCTATGCGCCTGGGAGCGAAGGAACTCCGACCATGTGGGCCCGCCCCGAGGTGCTGGCCCCAGGCCGTGTCGGCGCAAGACCCGTCTGATCGAACTAGCGGAGACGCGTATCCCAAGTTTGCGGAGCTCGCCTTGGATCCGCACGCAACCCCAGCGCCGATTCTCTCGACCGAGCCGAACGATGAGCTCGACCAGCTCGTCCCTCATCGGCGGACGTCCTGGGCCTCGTAGCTTTCGCCATCTCCGCCACTTGTGCTTGGCCGCCTCTCGATGCCACCGCATCAGAGTCTCTGGGGTAACCAGAAAGGATCGCCACCGAGCCCGAGGCAGCAAGCGGCTCAGCGCTGCGAGGATCGCTCGATCGGCTGGCCGGTAACGAACGCGCGCGTGCAGCTGCCGTTCGAGAATTCGGACCTGGTGTCGGAGCACCACGATCTCGACATCCTTCTCCGACCCGGTCCGCTGGCGCGACACAACGAGGCTAAAGATCCGGAAGAGACCGACGTAAAGGAAAGAGAAGAGCACACCGGATGATGTCTCAAGTCGTCGGCGAACCTCCAGTTCAAGGACCCGATCGGGTTATTGGTGTCCTTCACCACGTGTCATCGCGTGGCTGTGACCGCACCCGATGAATCGACGAACTAACGAGCCGACGCAGCTCACAAACCGTATTCAGCACGAAGGCGAGGGTGCGGTCGGGGCTTTCCCGCGCGCACATTGCCTGCAAATGCCACCTATTGTTGGCCTCTTGAATACAAAGTCAGCCGGATGAGAGCAATAGCCAGAGGTCTGTCTTTCCCTTGAAACGGAGAGTTATGTGATGCACGAAGCTTGGGTTCTCTTTGCTGCCCACGTCCATTGGATGGGGTGGAATCTGGTCCTCGCCTTTGTGCCGCTGGCGATCGGAGCGAGTTTGTTTCGAGCCGGCAATCGGCGCACCGTTGGTTGGTGGCTGGGGTTTGCCCTTTTCGTTGCCTTCTTGCCGAACGCGCCGTACGTGATGTCGGACCTCGTGCATCTTCCGGCGGACGCGAGAGCAGCCTCGTCGATGAAGGTCGTTCTGTTGGGCTTGGTTCCTTTGTACGCCTGTTACATTCTGGCCGGCTTGGAGGCGTACGTGCTGAGTCTGGGACTGTTGCGCAGGCACATGAGGACGACGGGAAATAGAAGGCTTCTCGTAGCCGTTGACGTCGTGGCTGCCTTCTGTGCCGCAGTTGGGGTGTTTCTGGGCAGGGTCGTTCGCGTCAACTCCTGGGACCCTCTGCTTCATCCGGAAAAGATATGGTCGGCATTGCTCTCGCTCCCCGGGCACTTGCCGCTCATCTTGGTCACGACCTCGGTGATTCTGTTTGCGGCAATGGTGGTTTGGATTGTCGATCTGTTCGCTCTTCGATTCGGGAGGCGGCTCGTATCTCGACTGTTTGCAAATCCGTAAGCGGAACCTTCGCTGTAGCTGCTGAGGCTATCCGGGCTCGTTGCCAGGGAGCGGCCCGCATGCCCCGCCCGACGGTGCTTCTCCCTGGGGAACGTTAACCGGGACAGCAGGTGTCCCCGATCCCGCAGCACGTTGCCCGGGCCCTGCTTGCCGGAGAGGGGTGGGTGGGGCGCGTCCCGGACGGTTTCCTGTTCCTTTTGGCTAGCAACGAAATCTGTTCATTCCCGAAGTTTCGGTGTGTCAGCCAGAAGCCCTGGGAAGGTAACCCCCCCAAGGGTGTTGCCCCCGGAGCCCCTGCGACCGGTCGGCCGCGAGTTCGGATCGACGCTCGCCGCCCTGACCAAGGTTTCGGTGCCCGCGGGATCATCGAGTCGATTGCCGGGCGCTGAGCCGGTCTAATGAGTCGTGGAAGAATGGAAGTACAGATCGAAGCGAGGTCACTATGGACACGATCCGGCCTCACCGAGACCAGATAGCCCTCGTCGCAGCTATGGTCCTGCCGCTCGGCGTGGCTGCGATTCTCGTGCCATTCCGATCGAGTTTCGCCACCACCGCTTCGGCATTGATTCTGGTCGCCGTCATCGTTGCCGTCGCCGCGCTGGGCAACCGGGTCTCTGGGTTCGTGGCCACGATCTCGGCCACGTTGTGGTTCGACTTCTTCTTGACGCGCCCCTACGAGAAGCTCGCCATCACCCATAGGCCTGACATAGAGATAGCAGTGAGCCTCTTCGTCGTTGGCATCATCGTGACTGAGCTGGCCGCCCGCAATCGACATCACCACGCGACCGCCGCCCAGGAGGCTGACTACGTCGACTTGATCTACGACGTCGCAGAACTGGCGGCGTCGGGTGCATCCGCCAACGAGGTGGTCGAACGAGTGCGTCGCGAACTCGTCGACCTGCTTGACCTGCGAGGGGCACGATTCGACGCAGGGAAGGCCGAGCGACCCATGATGCGACTCGACCACGACGCACGAGTGCTGCTGGGCGGACGGATCTGGGGAGTCGACCGTTTGGGCCTTCCTGGCCCGGAGATCGAACTCCTCGTGCACAGCCAGGGCGAGATGCTGGGCCGGTTCGTGCTGACACCGACCCCTGGGCACCCGGTTTCCTACGAACAGCGGGTCGTGGCCGTGGCCCTGGCGGATCAGGCCGGCGCAGCACTACGACCCCAGCTCCACGTTGTGTGAGCGATCGCCAATAGCGCTCGTCAGCTGACGGCGAGGAGCGCAAGCACGAATACGACGTAGGCCGCGATGATCAACCCGCCAGCGGCGCGCCCCAAGCCGTGCCCGGCGTGGGCGAGCGCCAAGGTCAGCGCCGTGAGCCCCACGTACCAGCTGGAAACGAGCAGGCCCGATCCCGATGGTTTGGCGAGGCCGATCACAACGGCGGGGATCAACAGGCCCGCCATCACGTTGAGCGAATTCGAGTTGAGCGCCGTGCTCAGCGTGGCGGCGCCCCGTCCCCGTCGGGCCAAGTAGATCGCAGAGACCGCATTGGGCAGGCTGGTCACGGCCGCCAAAACGAGACCGCCCACGATGATCTCAGCCACACCGAAATGAACGCCAAGCGACGTCGCACCGCGCTCCATGGCCACGCTGGCCACGATGACCACCACCAGAGCGCCGCCGGCCATCAGGGCGTCTCCGCCAGTCCCGCGCCCTGGGTGGATGGCCATTTCGAGTTCGCTCTCCTCTTCCACGATGGCGGCGGTAATCCATGCAGACCATCGATTAGGCAGCTTGAGCTTCCCCAGGGCCTTTTCGTGGCCTCCGAGAAGGACGACGTAGGGCACCAGAACGACAAGGACGATGGAGAGGCCGCCCCCCGCCGGGAGCAGGCCTCCAACACTCAAGAGGCAGGCGGCGGCGACCGCCATGGCCACGGCGCCGCTCAAGACCACGACCTTTCGGTGCAGCTCAATTCGGCCAGCGACCACCGCCCCCAGCCCAAGCAGGGCGGCCAGGTTAAAGACGTTCGAGCCGAGGACGACACCGGCGCCGACGGTCGCCTGGTGGTGCACCAAAGCAGTGATCGAGGCCGTGATCTCAGGTGCATCGGCAGCCAAAGCGGCGACCATCCCGAGCAGGGCTTCGGAAAGTCCGAGCCGCTCGCCGACCCGCTCGAGGCGCGAGACCAGAACCCAGCTGGTCGCCAAGCTCACGACCGCACCGACGAGGAAGGCCGCGATGGAGAGCTCCACGTTCACGGGCGCTGCGATTCGGCCTTCACACCGCGGGCCTGGGGTCCGGGTGTGTTCGCCTTCAGCGTGGGTTGAATTGATCCGGGTGGCACTCGTCAGCTCCTCGACGCGAACGTTCGTTGTGCCGACCAGGCTTCCCGGCTCTCCGCTCTCCAGCGTAGCGTTCCGAACGAGTTCGGCCGTAATTTCTCTACGGGCAGATGGGATGTTGCAACCGACTCACTCATCCGTTCCTCTTTGCGCGGGTTAGGCGTGTGTGGTCGTTCCCATCCGGTCGCACCGCGGAGCGCTTCCGCGCGCCTGGAGATAACCATCCCGGCTTCATGGGGGGTCGTGCGTCAGGCTGACATTCCAGCTGCAAACCTCACGCTGCCATCAGCCATCGGTGTGGAAGGGCATCAGGAAAGATGGCAGGGGGAGAAGCCGGTACTTCGAAGCGTGTCGTGCCCATGTCTCCGGAGTGAGAAGGCGGACAGATCCCGAGGAGGTCAAGCCGTAGGCTGGCCACGGGTGTGACATTGGCTTGGGGTGCCGCAGGACCAATCAGACTCTTGAGGTTGTGATTGGGGCCAGATTGTCCTCGGCCCCTCCTCCTCAATCTTGGTGGTCCCTATGGAGCAGATCGGCTGAATCGGTGCTCTGGGGAAAATGCCCACCAACATGCGTCTGACGAACTGACGTCCTCCCAGCGCTAGCGCATGGGCGGATTCATCGAACGGCAATGGGGCTGAGGTCAACACGTGGCGATCATGCCCCTATCCTTTGAGGACGAGGGCCGATAGCCTCGGTGTCGTGAACGCTGGCGGCGGGAGCGATTCTGGCCGGGTACGGCTTGCTGAGTTGGTGGCCGCCCTGTCTCTCGGGATCGACCTGGGATTTGGCCAACCGATGGAGCACGTCCTTCGCCAATGCATGATCGCCTTGCGATTGGCCGAGTGTGTCGGCGTTGGCGAAGAGGAGCGCTCGGTCGTCTACTACACGGCCCTGCTGGTCAACGTGGGCTGCCATTCCGACGCCCACGAGCAGGCCAAGTGGTTTGGTGACGACATCGCCATGAAGTCGGGCAAGTACGACCACGAGCTTGGTTCCATCAGCGGAGTACTGGCCATGCTCCGCATGGTGGGGAGCGGCAACCCTCCGCTGCACAGATTCCGGGTCGGTGTTGAGTTCGCCGTGTCTGGACGACACGACCTCGATGGAATGATCGCTCACCACGCGGCTCTAGCCCGGCGCCTGGCCGAAGACATCGGGCTGACCGTCGGTGTGAGCGAGGCGGTCGGTGCCGCATACGAGCAATGGAACGGTAAGGGCTGGCCTGGCGACCTCCGGGGCGAGGACATCCCCATCGCCTCGCGGCTGGCCCAGCTCGGGGAATTCGTCGAGGTGGCCCACCGCATCGGAGGGACCGCAGCCGCCATCGAGCTGGCGGAGAAACGTGCCGGGTCGCAGTTCGACCCCACCCTCGCATCAGCATTGTGTGCCAACGCCAGGACAATCCTTGATGGTCTTGACGCCGGGCCGACATGGGACGCCGTGATCGGAGCCGAGCCAGCCCTCGGCGTCTGGCTCTTAGAGGCGGAGTTCGACCGAGCACTGCTGGCGATCGCGGATTTCGTCAACCTCAAGTCGCCGTACACCCTGGGTCACGCCCGGGCGGTCTCAGAACTGGCTGCTGCGGCGGGGACCAAGCTCGGGCTCGGGGACGAAGAAGTGGAGATTCTGCGCCGGGCGGGCCTGGCCAACGACCTCGGGCGTCTCGGAGTGTCGAACGCCATCTGGGACAAAGCTGGGGCACTCGGGGCTGGGGAATGGGAACGGGTGCGCATGCACCCCTATCTGACCGAACGAATGCTCCACCAATCGAGCGCGCTGGCCCCGCTGGGCGCTGTCGCCGTGCAAAACCGCGAGCGTCTCGACGGCTCGGGCTACCCCCGCGGGCTCTCGGGAGGAGCAATCTCGATGCCTGGGCGCGTTCTCGGGGCGGCCGACGCCTACCAGTCGATGTGTGAGCTGCGTCCCTATCGCGAGGCGCTCCTGCCCGAGGTCGCTGCCAAGGAACTGCGCGCCGAGGTGAGGGCGGGCCGGATGGATGGCGATGTCGTCGAGGCGGTCCTCGGCACGGCTGGCCATCGGGTCGCCCGGCGCCGTGAGGGTCCCGCAGGGCTGACCGCCCGCGAGGTCGATGTGCTTCGGCTCGTCTCGCGGGGCATGTCGGTCAAGGAGGTCGCCACCCGCCTGGTGATCTCCCCGAAGACTGCGAGAAACCACATCGAGCATATCTACGGGAAGATCGGGGCCTCGAACCGGGCGGGGGCGAGCCTTTTCGCGATGCAGCACGGCTTGATCCCCGACGGGGACCTCATCACCTCCTGATTCACAAAGATGGGGCAGTTGCCCCATGCATCGGGGCCTTCTGCTTCGTTACGTTGCTATGAGCGATCTCAGCACGACGAAACGAGACAGCCATGACACTTCGAAGCAGGTTCTTCGCCGCCACGTACGACCGCCAGATGGCCAAGGTCGAAAAGGCCGGCCTGCGAGCCCACCGGTCGTTGGTACTCAAGGAGGCGACCGGCCGAGTCCTCGAAATCGGTGCCGGGACGGGAGGAAACCTGCCGTTCTACGGTCGAGGCGTCGAGTCGCTGACGATGACGGAGCCCGAGATCCCGATGTTGCGCCGCCTCGAGCACAAGGTGCGTGACCAGGCGCCAGCAGCCACTGTCTTGCGTGCGCCCGCCGAGGATCTCCCCTTTGAGGACGAATCCTTTGACGTCGCCGTCTCGACCCTGGTGCTGTGCGGGGTGGACGACCAACCGCGGGCCCTGAGGGAGTTACGTCGGGTGTTGCGACCAGGTGGCCGTCTCCTTTTCATCGAGCACGTTCGGTCCGTCGACCCCAAGCTCGCCCGCACGCAGGATCGAATGAACGGCTTCAACCGGTTCATGGTCGGCTGCGAATGCAATCGCCCGACTCTCGAGAGCATCGAGGCGGGCGGCTTCGACGTCGTAAAGATCGAGCACATCACGGCCCAGAAGGTCCCCAAGTTCATCAGCCCGTTCATCGTGGGTAGCGCCACCGCTACGAGCGGCGTGGGCCGCCGACGGACACCCCTCACCGCGCAAGAGCAGTTCTAACCACCCCCACAATAAGGAGAGATGTCTCATGTCGAAAGTGTCACGCGAGAGTGCCCCCGAGGTCGCCGACTACGGCATGGCCGAGGACCGGACCGATCACTTCTACGGCTACACCGTGAACTTCACGACCATCCGCGAGGATTCCGACCTCGCTCCGATGCTCAAGGGCCTCCCGGGCGACAGCTGCCAGTGCCCGCACTGGGGCTACATGACCGCCGGACGACTGACCGTCCGCTACGCGGACCACGAAGAGGTCATCGAAGCCGGAGACGCCTTCTACATGCCTCCGGGCCACGTGCCGTCTGCGTTGGCGGGTTCTCAGTTCGTTATGTTCAGCCCGCAGGACGAACTCGCGGTTTCGGAAGCGGCGATAAGGGCCAACATGGAGCGGATGATGCAGGCTGGTGGGCCGAGTTAGCCGACGATGCTCAACCCCATGGCGGGACCCCGCTCAAGGCGTGGGACTGCTGTGGTGGACTGGACGCCCAGCCGGGCCAGTCCGCTTCGCATCACTCATCAGCGGGTCGGTCCCCAGCCCCAGGTAGGCACGTCCCTCTGGTTTTCGGATCGAAGGTCGTCAACAACGACAGTGACAGGAGTCAGGAGCATCGTGGGAGTCGATTGGGAGACTTGGCAGCCGGACCGGTTGAGGCCCAACGGACAGTATTGCTGGTCCCGGGAGGAATGAACGCCGCCCGGTCCTGATTCCCTCGGAGCGCAATACCTCGTCAAAGACGGCGGTGAAGTTGGCGTCCCGGTCTCGCATCGCGAACTTGACTGAGCGCCGTCGTTCGGCAAGGTCGCCAGCCAGATGGCGGCCATCTGGTTGACCAACGCACCGGTCGGATGCTCGGTGATGTCGAGGATGTGCACTTCACGGGTCGACAGTTCGAAGGCGAAGAACACAGAATGGAGCACCATGATCTCCATATCTTCGTCCGACTCGGTCCGCGGGAGCAACAAAACGAGGCTAAAGATCCGGAAGAGACCGACGTCAAGGAGAGAGAAGAGCACACCGGATGATGTCCGAAGTCCTGGGCGAACCTCAGTTGAGGGACCCGACCGGGTTATTGGTGTCCTTCAACTGCCACCTCGTGGCGGAGAGCCAGCAGTTCGATCTCCCTTCTTCCTGGGATCGGCTGAGGAGGACGAGGAGTTCAAGGAGGCGGGGCGAGATAGCCGAAAGCCTAAAGCTATCCCCGTGTCCGTCTCGCATCGAGCGGACAGTAGCCGGTCGGCATCCGAGCAGGAAGGGCGCTAGTGAGCGGCAAATCGAATTCTCAGACTGCACGGGCGTGGAATCCGAGGTCAACTCAAGGTCAGAGGACGAGTTTCGAGCCCACTCTAAGCTGGGCGAAGGCAGCGCTCCTAAAAGGACCTGCCATCCCGTTCTCCCTATCGGCTGGCTGAACACGCGCCCCGGTCGTCGGATCTCGCCGAATCCGGACCATGGCCACGGCTACTGTCTGGGGATGTGATCCTATTCGCCGATTGCGAGTTAGACCTGGACCGCATCGTCCTTCGACGTGGTGGCGAGGAGATCCGGATCGAACCCCAGGTGTTCGACGTGCTCGCTTACCTCGTCGGCCACCGCGGCGCGGTGGTGCGCAAGGAGGAACTCCTCGACGCGGTCTGGGGCGACCGCTTCGTAAGTGAGTCCGCGCTGACGACGCGGATCAAGGCAGCTCGCCAGGCGGTCGGTGACGACGGAAGCCAGCAGTTGATCATCCGGACTGTCCATGGCAAGGGCTACGAATTCGTTGCCATCGTCGAGGAGGTCGGTAAAGGTCAGAGCGGTGCGGCGATGTATCCACCCGTGACAGGGACTTCGCTCGGGGTTCGTGTCCAACCTTTGATCGGCCGCGAGATCTTGCTGGAGCAGCTCGCCGAGATGATCGGTCGCCACCGGCTGGTCACCCTGGTGGGCCCCGGTGGCGTCGGGAAGACTTCGCTCGGGATGGAGCTAGCGCGCATCGTCGCCGGTCGGTTCGACGATGGTGTTCACGTCGTTGAGTTGGTCGGCGTCGTCGATCAGGACGCTACGGCCGCAGCGCTCGCTACTGCCATCGACGTCAACCTGCGGAAGTCGAGCTCTATCGCCGATGCCATCGTCGATTTGCTGCGTTCCCGGCAGAGCCTGCTGGTACTTGACAACTGCGAGCACCTGATCGAACCCGTGGCTGAACTCGTAGCGCGAATCCTAAGCGAGGCACCCAATATCTCGATCGTCGCCACCAGCCGGGAATCCCTTGCGGTGGCCGGTGAGCGGCTCTGGACTGTGGATCCGCTGCCGACCGGACCCGAAGACCTGTTCGACACAGATGTGGCGCTCTGTGAACTGGCCGAGATCCCCGCGGTCGCCCTCTTCACCGATCGAGCCAAGGCTGCCGACCCCTCCTTCGAGCTCGATGCGGCCACTGCGCCACTCGTCGTGGAGATCTGTCGGCGGCTCGACGGTATCCCGCTGGCGATTGAGCTTGCCGCGGCACGAGCGCGTGCGATAGGCGTGGCCGAAGTCGCCCACCGCCTCGACCAGCGCTTCGGCGTGCTCAAAGCGATGCGAAGGGGGAGCGATCCTCGGCACCGCACCATGCACGACGCCATCAGCTGGTCCTACGACATGCTTGAGCCCGAGGAGCGGGCGCTCTTCACGGCGTTGTCGGTGTTCGCCGGGCCCTTCGAGCTCAGCTCCGCAGAGGCGATAGCAGAAAGGGGCGACGCGCTCGATCTGCTCACGCGACTCACCGAACGGTCCATGTTGGCTGTACGCCCACGGGCGGGTGGCTCGACCCGCTACGAGCTGCTCGAGACGCTCCGAGAGTATGGACGCGCACGCCTCAGCGATGCCCGCGCAGCTGAGCTCTTCGCTACGCACGCTGAACATTTCGCAGCGGAGGCCGGAGCCGTCGAGGCGGAGCTACAAGGTCCTGGCGAGCGCGATGCGATCGCCAGGACCGAGTCATCGCTGGCGGACCTGCGAGCCGCGCAGCGCTTTGCCTTTGACCTCGAGGCCTTCGATGTCACCTTCGGCCTCATCAGCTCCATCCGCGAATTTGCCATGCGGGCGATGCGCTATGAAGTCTTCGCGTGGGCGGACTCCGCCTGCCAAGCGCGAGGCGCGCTCGAGCACCCACTGGCCCCCGTACTCACGGGGATGCGTGCATACGGCGCGTGGGTGCGAGGGGAGTTCGACCTCGCTATAGAGCTCGCCGAGGAGACGCGACGCCTCGAGCAGCAACTGTTGGTCCTCCCCAGTGGGCTGGCGGAACGAACTTTCGCCAACGTGTTGTACATCGTGGGCGACCCGACAGGGGGCCACGTTGAGGCGCTCCGCCAGATCGAGCAAGCAGAGGCGTCCGGGAACCGGTCGCGGCTCGTCCACGCCTGCTACATGGGGGCGGTGGGACACAGCTCAAACGGTGACTACGACGAAGCCAACGCGCTTGTTGAACGAGCCCATGAACTGGCAAAGCAGACGGCGTCGCCGACGGACCTCGCGTCAGCGGAAGTTGCGCGCGGGTTCGCCAGCAGATCCGAAGATGAGGCGCTGGAAGCGTTCACGGCGAGCGGCCGAATAGCCCACACTGTCGGCAACCGCTGGATGCACGCGTTCGCGTTCACCGAGATGAGCGGGCTACTCGTCTCTCGAGGTGAGATTGAGGCCGGGTGTGCAGGTCTCGCAGACATGGTCGGAGTGTGGTCCCGCGCGGGTGACTGGTCACAGCAGTGGCACACGTTGTCGCGCTGTGTGATTGCCCTTAATCGGATTGGCCACGCGGATCTCGCAATCGAACTCCTCGGTGCAATCGAGATGCACGCGATGCTCGGTGTCGCGCCGATGTCGAGCACTCTCCATGACCTCGTATTTGCAGTCCGGAACCAGCTCATAGACTCAATGAACGAGGAGCGTGCCGGTGAGCTGCTTGCCGCCGGAGCCAATTGTCCCGTCGAGGACATTGTGTTGCGAACCAAACGTGCACTCACTGGCACCATCTGAACCTGGGTTCAGCGTGACGTCGGGGTGCGCAGACGGGCGACGTCGTCTAGGTAACCCACGAGGTGCTGGCAGAGCTCAGCCCCGTCGAAGCCCAACCCCGACAGCAGGTTCGATCGACGCCGCCTGAGGAAGGGGAGACCCAGCAGGTAGAGGCCGGGCATTCTCGCAACGCCGCCGTCGTGTTCGACTCGGCCGCGGCGGTCGAATGCGCGTGGATCCAGCCAGTCGTACGCGGGGCGGTAGCCGGTCGCCCAGATCACCGCGGCGAAGCCCCGGAGGTCCAGCTCGGTTGGCACGTGGGCGAGAACGGTCGGACGCGGCTTGGGGGCGGGGCCGACGAGATCAGCCATGTCATGCTCGCAGACCCATTCGTCGATGCGGCGTAGGAGCCTGGCCTGTTTTAGATCGGCGTTGGCAACGAGGCTCCCGAGCCCGCCGGAACAGAAGGCGGTCGTACCGCGGATCGCCATGAGGCGCCCTACGAGCTGGACGCCGAGGCCCTGCAGGGACGGGAGGTCAACATCTCGTCCGTGATCGCTCCCGACGACTTGCACCGATGCGTGGCGTCGGGCGCGCTGGAGGTCCGCTACCTCGTTCCAACGCTCGTCGAGCTGGCCAATGCGGTCCAGCCACCGGTAGATGTCGGAGCCCCGGTACGAACGCGGCAACCGCACATGCTCGCCGACTGAGATCGTCACGTCGCGGCCCGCTCGTCGCAGCTCGTCGGCGATTTGTACTCCCGACGCTGAGGCACCCACGACGAGGACGCGGCCGGGGTCCTCGATCTGCGCTGGTCGTCGGTAGGACAGAGAAGTCAATTGTTGCACTGACTGCGGAAGATCCGACGCGAAGGACGGGATACGAGGCTCGCTCGACCCGCCCGTGGCGGCGACGACCGCGTCGCAGCGCCAATTCCCCTCTGTCGTGAGAACCTCGAAACGGGTGCTGTTCTGATACGCCGCTTTGACCAAGGTTCCCGTGTGCAGTGGTGGGTCGAGCAAGCGTCGGTATTCTTCCAACGTCGTGACAGTCTCGGCGGCAGTCATGAACCCGTCAGGGTCGTCGCCCTCGTAGGTTGCGCCGGGCAGCTTGGTCATCCAGTTTGGGGTCAGTAGGCGGAGCGAGTCCCATCGTTCGGTTCGCCAAGACTGCGCCAGTTCTCCCCGTTCGAGCAGCACATGGTCGACGCCGGCCCCGGTGAGGTGATAGCTCATTGAGAGTCCACCGGGGCCGGCCCCAATGACCACGACCGACGTATGCCCGTCAGACGGTCCCTCGTTCGTGCGCTTGTCAGGCAACCGTGACTTCCACGGTCGTGGGGTTGGTCACGATGTCGAAGACAGCGGAACGCTTCTGAGACTGCGCCACGATGGCCTCGATGTCTGCCGCGACTCGCATCCGCGTCGATGTCGTACCTGATGTCGATTCGGTCGAAGCCATTGCGGACGTCAACGTCGATACCCAGTATGCCTTGGAGGTCCATTTCGGCCTGCACGGTTGCGGTCACCGAGTGAAGCTGCACGCCTCTGTTGGTGGCCACGGTGGCCACACCTGCGGTGAGGCAGGAGGCCAAAGCTCCTAAGACGATCTCGGGAGGCGTCGCGCCGTTGTCTTCGGACGCGAACACCTCGGGGTGATCCGCCTCGATCGTGAACGCTTGGCGGTGGGCATGCTGCTCGCCGAGGCCGAAGAAGTCGGTGACGGTCGAGCGGCTGTGAGTTCCGTTCACCCACTCGCAGCGGGCGCGCCACTGGAATTTCGCCGCATCGGGTGCATCCGTCAGCGCTTGTCGGGCGCCGCGAAGTGCCTCGATATTCACACCATTGTCGACGGTGGGGGCTTCGGTCTGAGTCATGTCGGGTCCTTCCGTTACTTGGCGGTGGCGGACTGTCACCGCTGACTCCACTATCCGTGAGTGCCGCCTCCAGGTCGTGAAGACGGTGTGATCATTCGCTGACGATGATCTCCAGGAGATCTCCACAGGATCTTCAGGACCCATCCGGGGTGCCCGCTGCATGATGGATATGTGGAGCCTCACTCTGACCGCACTGCGTCCCACAGGTGGGAGGAGGCGGGCGAAGCGTGGGGGAGTAGAGCATCGGACTGGTCGTGCCTTTACGAGCACTACTCGCTCGACATGCTCCTCGCGCTCCTCCCCCGGCTAGGGGTCGGTCCCGGAACCTCGCTTCTCGACGTAGCCTGTGGGTCGGGGTTGGCGGTGCGGGTTGCTGACGGCATGGGAGTCGAGGTCGCGGGCATCGACGCAGCTGCTGAGCTCGTGGTCGTGGCGAGTGAGCGCACTCCGACCGCGGACCTGCGAGTCGGATCGATGTTCGAGCTGCCCTGGACCGACGGACGCTTCGACGCGGTCGTGTCAGTGAACGGCATCTGGGGCGGCTGCGGAGCGGCGCTGGACGAGGCCTACCGAGTACTACGACCCGCTGGGCTCATCGGCATCAGTTTCTGGGGCCAGGGGCCACCGCTTGACATCCGCGAGTTGTTCAAGATCTTCGCGGTTCACGCACCGGAGCAGCACCGGGGGTCGATGCGCCGCCTCAACGACATCGCCGTTCCGGGCATCGCTGAGGAGATGTTGGAGGCGAGCGGGTTCTCGGTGATTGAGCGTGGCGGTCGTGTTTCGACGATTGAGTGGCCGGACGCAGACATAGCGTGGCGTGCGGTATCCAGCGTGGGGCCCGCTGTCCCCGCGCTGCGCTCTAACGATCCGGCCGTTCTGCGCGCCGCTGTGCTCGCGGCGCTTGAGCGGTGTCGGGATCAGCGTGGCATCTACCGCACTCGCAGCGACCACCAGTTTGTGATTGCGAGGAAACCGAGCATTGACGAAGTTGAGCCGTCCCGATCCCACTAAGACCCGAACAGCCAACAATGACAATGGCCTTCGAGCCAGGCCGGGACTTGGCGGGTACCGAGTTGTAGCGACGGCGACCATCTACGCGGCGGTCGGCAATGTGGGTAGTGGTGGTCGTGGACCAAGAAGTCATCAAACGTAAGCACTGATGGTTATGTCTGTTGTGTCTGGGATTAGCTAGCCGACAATGCTCCCAAGGTGGCGGAGGCGGTCGCCGGCTTGGTTGCGCACTTCCCACACCTGAGCCCAGGAGCGATAAAGGTTTACCTGATGCAGTCCGCGGCTCATCAGAAAGTCGGCTCTGGCCCCTTCGTATCCGTCTTGCTCGACA
This sequence comes from uncultured Acidimicrobiaceae bacterium, assembly GCA_963706555.1. GTDB lineage: Bacteria > Actinomycetota > Acidimicrobiia > Acidimicrobiales > RAAP-2 > Bog-473. Next base: position 5,044,983 of record OY970164.1, on the reverse strand, counting down.
TGGCGAGGCACGGTTGCTGGCCCCAGCGAAGTCCAGTTGGGCTTGACCCGCTTTGACGGACAGATTGATTATGCCGCTTGAGTGTCGCTGTCGTCGGAGAGCCTCCTCCTCCTCCTCCTCCTCCTCCTCCTCCTCCTTTCTTTCTTCGTAGACGGCCGGGGTGAGATTCCCTAGTGAGCTGTGCCGGCGTCGGCGGTTGTAGAACACCTCGATGAATTCGAAGATTGCCCGCTTAGCCATGGCCCGCGTCGGCCATCCCTGTCGGTAGATCAGTTCTTCTTTCAAGGTGGCAAACCAGCTTTCGGCCACCGCGTTGTCCCAACATTAACCGGCTAATCGGGACCCGGCTGGGTAAACGGGTAATCGTCCTGAACTGGCGGTCAGCTGCTATTCCAGCGCCGGTAGGCGGCGACGAGTGTCTTGGTTGTCGGGTCCCCGTTGAGTTCGATGTCGAGGAGTGCCATTTGGTGGCGACGGCCCTTGTGTTCGCACGTGGCCATGAGTTCTCGCCGATCGTTGGCCATTCCGATGGAAATAACGCTCACTTCCTCTCCGATGACGCGGCCGGGACATGGCAGCGTGGCGTCGTTGTCGAAGGCGGCCTCGAAGGCGGTGAGTTGCTCATCGTCGTTGTAGCAGTCGACGGTGATGTCGGCGATGAGCGAGTCCAGTTCACTGTTGCGGCGAGGGCTCATCGGCTGCTCGCTTTGTGACGGGGCGGGAGCTCCAGACGGCGAAGTTGTTCCTCGTGGCGACGAACCCGTTCAGCGAGGGCTTCGACGGCGGAGCGCAGATGGCCAATCTCAGAGACCAAGCCAGACATGGTCCGAGGATCGTGACTATGGCTCCGGTGCTCTTCGACCACCATCCGCAGGGTCGGATCCCGGTAGAGCGTGGTGCGACTTATGCCGGCGGCGGCGGCGACTGTCGTGAAGGTCACGGTTTCACCGTCTTGTCGCAGATCAGCGCAGGCCTGCTCGACTTTGGCCAGGGTCTCGGGAGCTGTCATCCCGCCAGATTCTCACCTTCAGCCAAGAGGGCGTCGAGGCGAGTGATGAGGCGTCGGTGGCGCTCGGCTTCGCCGATCCAACCGCGGGACTCGGCATCGGCCGCCAGTGCTTCAGCGTCTCTCCGCTGAGCCGACAAAACAGAGACACTGGCGGCGTCGGTGCGGAAGTTGGGGCAATGCTCGCAGATGTTGGCATAGGGACACGACCCCTGGGCCGGAGCACGTAGGCAGTAGCCACCGGCGAGACGAGCCTTGATGGCCGGTGCGTCGCGCCAGTCGCCGTCGCCCGTCACCGGGATCCGAGTGCGTCCATTGGGCAGCTCTCCGAGCTGGGACTTGGCCAGCTCGAGGGCCCGTTCGTACTCGGCGCGCACTGTGGTATCGAACAGCCGGCCATAACGAAGGCTCATCTCCGCCGACACGTGACCGAGGAGGGCCATGAGGGCCTGCAGCGACACCCCGGCATTCACCATGGCAGTGGCGAAGGTATGTCTGAGCTGATGAGGATTCACGTGGCCAATGCCGGCCGCCTCGCCGGCCCGATTGAGTTCGAGGCGCAGAGCCGCTTGGGCCAGGCGTCGGCCATGGTGGGTGAAAAGAAACTGGGCGGGCCGTCCCGTTCGAGGGTGCACAATCGCTCGACCCTCCGATCGGGTGGCGCAGATCCGGTCGATCAAGGTGACGGTCTCGTCGTCAAGGGGCACCATCCGCTCGGTGTCGAGTTTGCCGAGCGGCACCTTGAGCCACGCCCCGTTGCCGGGAATTTCGTGCACGCAGTCGAGTTCGAGGTCGAGCAGCTCGCCGATGCGCAGCCCGCAGGCGCGGGCCAAGAGCAAAGCATCGGCCGCGAGCCGGAAATCGGATCGAGCCAGAGTCTCACCGAGACGTCGGTCGGCATCGACGGGCAGGTAGCGCGGAAGAGGTCTGGGCAGGCGCGGGGTGTCCGAGCGGAATATGAGGCGCCGCTTCGGTGCGTCTTTCCATCCCCACTCGGTGACGTCGTTGAGGAAGACCGAGACGGTCAAGATCCGCCGGGCCTGATCGGCCGTCGTGATGGGCTCGCCGTTCTTGGAGTTGATCGCCCTGGCCACCAAGTTCAAGTAGGGCTCGATGTGGCGCTGTCGGTCGAGGTCAGCCAGCGAGGTGAGATCGGGGTCGTGCTCAGCGAGGAAGCGGCCGAAGTGAACCAAGCGCGTCGCCATGCCGGTCACGGTCTTGGGTTTACACGTCCCGGTCTTGCGCTCCAGATAGGCCACGAATGCCGGCTGGAGAGTGGGATGGACGTCAACAACGCGAGCGGCGAACGCCTTGGGCTGCTGCCAAGGAGGCGGCGGGGCGTCAAGGATGCCCAGATGGAATAGCACCCGATGGGCGCCACTCAAGGCGCCCTGGTAGTGACGCCACCCCTTGCCAGTCTCGAGGCCACGGCGTCGACAGGCTCGGGCCAACTGATCGAAGTCATCGAGGGCCAACTGCTCGAGGCTGACGTTGGTTTCGATGAGCAGACGACCGACGGATTGCGAGGCCATCCGCAGGCTCTGGATGGAGGTGAACCCGATTGCTTCGGCACCTTGGCGGAAGCGCTCCATGTCGGCAGCCAGTGGACTGGCAGCGATCTCTCGCCAAAAGCTTGAGAGTTTGCGGGACACCAGGTAGTCGTAGCCGGGCTGGAGCCAGCCGTGGACCATCAAAAAGATCAGGAACGAAGTTGTCTGTGAGCCCTCAGCCAGTCTGTAGGCGAGTGGCTGCGCAGCCCAGTCCTGTGGGTGTGGCCACTGCCGCATGAAGGTCTTGGCCCCCTGGGTGGTGGTGCTGTTGCCCCGACCGGTGAGCAACTGGTGGCGCGCGTACTCGGCGAGGTAGTCCCTCGCCCTGCGGTCAGCTGCGGGAACGCTGTCGGTCTCTGGCAGCATCGAACTCGGCCTTTACGTGAGTAGGAGCGAGGTGGATGTAACGGGCTGTCGTGTCGATGTGGGCATGGCCAAGCAAGGCCTGCATGACAGCGAGATCAACACCCGCTTCGGCGAGCGCGGTGCCGAAAGTGTGCCGAAGTGCGTGAGGGTGGCCACCTGGGACACCAGCCGCCGCCCGGTGGTAGCGGAAGACCGTGCGCAGGCCCGCCGGGGTCAGTGGCTGACCGCGGTTGGGTCCTTTGGCCACCACGAACAGCCGGGAGGTCTGCGTCTCTGGGCGTTCGGCCAGCAGGTAGGTCTGAATGACACCGGCTACGTCCACGTCGAGTGGAACACGGCGCTCTTTGGACCCTTTTCCGCTCACGCGCAGCCATCTTCCGCCGATGTCGACATCGCGAACGTCGAGAGCCAGCACCTCACCGGCCCGCAGGCCGCAAAAGACCATCAATCCCGCCATCGCCCGGTCTCGCCAGGTCCGCAGACTCCCCACCAGGGCCACGACATCGCCGGCGTCCAACGCACGAGGCAACCGCTGGGGTTCTCGAACTCGAAGCGCTGATCGCTGTCTCGGACGGCGTGCCACATGAGCGAGCAAGCCGTTTCGCTCGCCAGAAGTGAGCCTCCTCGCCTCTCGGCCCCTTGGGACCGGGTTCTTGGCATCGGGATCACGCATCGCTCGGAACTCGAACAAACCCGAGATCGCGGCCAGTCGATTGTTCACGGTCGCCGGCGCGTATCCGTCGGCACGCCGGCCATCCAAACGCACGACATTCGGGCCAGGTCGACCAGGAACCGTTGCCTGCCGGCATGCGGCGAGATAGCGCAGCAGCACGTCGGTGTTCACTGCGTCGAGATCAATCTCCTCGTTCGTCAACCACCGGCACAACGCCAGCAGCGAGAAGCCGTAGACGCGGACTGTGTGCGGCGAGTAGTTCCGATCTGACAAATAGCTCAGGTATTCGTTCACCAATGCGAACCGGTCGACCCCAGCACCGGCCAAGGCCCAGCCACCCGCTATCCGATCAAGCCGAAGCCCCTCATCGGTCACCACAACATCTGTAACTGAACGCGTCACCAAAGGCAAGCATCATGCCGCCAAATCTTGTGAATTCCTTAGGTGACTCGCCGGATTCATCCGACTGGAATAGCCGGTAAATAGGCATTGGCGGGGCCGCGAGAGCGACTGGACAACGTGGTGGTGGGCCAGGAGCTGGCGAAACTGCGCTGATGTGTATTGCGATCCTCTGTCGGCGTGAAATATCAGCCCCGATGCGGGCTGACGATGGGCAATGGCCATCTCCAAGGCGTCACAAACCAGGTCGGTCCGCATGTGATCGGCCATGGCGAAGCCGACCACCCGCCGGCTGGCCAGGTCGATGACGGTGGCCAGATAGAGCCAGCCCTCCCAGGTGCGGATGTAGGTGATGTCCCCGCACCACGCGAAGGCTCGCTTGATCAGGTCCGGAGCGAGCGAGGTGGCGTTGGGGTCAGGGGCGGTCGTTACCTTGAAGCGGCGCTTGCAGCGCCCGATCAGGTCCCGACGCACCATGAGGCGGGCCACCCGCTTTTGCCCGACACAGACGCCCGACTCGGCCAGCTCGGTGGTGATTCTCGGTGCCCCGTAGGTCCCTCGGCTCTTGGTGAAGATGTCGACGATCTTGTCGCCGAGTTCGGCGTCGGAGACGTCGCGAGCCGAAGGGACGTGCTTGGACCATTCGTAGTAGGCGGATCGGGAGACCTCGAGCAGGGCGCAAGCCATGGCGATGTTTGCGTCCTGCTCAGCCTCCTCCGCCTCGATGAACGGGTACACGTTCATCGGGTCTCCTTGGCGAAGAAAACTGTGGCTCTTTTCAAGATGTCACGCTCTTCGCGCGAGACTCGATTTTCTTTTCGAAGTTGGACCAGCTCAGCATGCTCTTCGCTGGTCATGCCCGGCCGACGACCGGCGTCGATGTCAGCCTGGGCCACCCAGCGCCGCACCGCACTGACCGTCAGGCCGAGGTCACCGGCCACCTCGGCGATCGACTTGCCGCTGGGTGCCGATAACTCGTCCGACCAGCTCAGGCGACCATCCGGTACTCGTGGACGAGGCCTCCCAGACGATCGGCTCTTCGTAGCCTTGTCGGGTCGACGTCACCGATGAGCGCCGCAGTCGAAGCGATCGCTGACGGGGCACGTTGATCGAGCGATCGGTGGGGGCGGTGCGAGTTGTAATGCTCGACATACTCGGCGAGCACGGTCTCGAGATGGCGGCGACCGAGGATGAGCATCCGGTCGAGGCATTCGCGCCGCAAGGTGCGGATCACGCGTTCGCAGATGGCGTTCGCCCGGGGTGCCCGGGCCGGGCTCTTGATGACCCTGATGCCGTCGCAGCAAAGACGGCGTCGAAGGAAGCAGTGAACTTTGTGTCGCGGTCGCGGATGAGGAACTTGATCGCGCTCACCTGTTCGGCGAGGTCCATCGAGAGGTTGCGGGCTTGCTGGGTCACCCAATCGGTGACCGGCGTGGCGGTCACACCGGCGATCCGCACGAGACGGGTGTCGTGGTGGATGAACACGAGGACGTAGAGCCTGCGGAGAAAAATGGTGTCGACATGGAAAAAGTCGTAGGGCATTAGCCCTTTCGCCTGTTCGGTGAGGAACTCCGCCCAGGTAGGTTCTGATCGCCGCGGCGACGGCTCGACACCGTGTCGCTTCAAGATCACCCAGACGCTCGAGGGCGCGATGACGATGCCCATGGTGGCGAGCTCACCCTGGATGCGGCGGTAGCCCCAAGTCGGGTTCTCCTTCGCCAATCGGAGGACACGCGCGGTGGTGCCCGTCGGAACGGCTGGCCGACCGGGCCGTCCGTGCGGGTAGGTCCAGTGCTTGGCGACGAGGTCCCGGTGCCAGCGAAGCAGGGTGTCCGGCTGGACGAAGAACCGCCCGAGATGTTGGCGGGGGAGCAGCCGTGCGAGTCCAGCCAACACGGCCCGATCTGCCGGCTCTAGCGTCGGTCGGTGGACCTGGCGACGGAGGACCGCCACTTCGTGTCGGAGAATGACGACCTCGACGGCGAGGTCAACGTTGCTGCGGCAGATGAGTCGGATCAGCTGGAGGACGCGACAGAACACCCGGTAGAGGAGCGAAAGAGTCACTGCCCGATGCTCGCCGCGAGGAGTCCAGGCGTCAAAGTGCTGGTCGTGGCCGATGGATGGCATTCTCGGCACCGACAGGTATGGCACTCGAAGGTCTCACCGCCGCTGACCTCGCGTATCAGGGTTGAATCGGGATTTCCCAGGCGGAATGTCGGATTTGGGGTCTGGAGCTCCAAGGTGAGTGACAGTGGTGAGTCGCGCCGTTATTCGCCGGAATCCTCAAGTTTTCTCTCAAGAGCCCAAGAACTCGATCACATCGGACGCGAACTCCTTGTGGTGCTGGAACAGAAATCCGTGGGCGGCGTCGGGGTAGATCTTGAGCCTGGCGTCGGGCAGCAGTCCCGCCAGCAGATAAGAGTATCGGGGCACGATCATCGGATCGCTGTCTCCGTTCGCGACAAAGACCGGTGCCCGAATGGCTTCGACCCTCTCGAGGAGGCTGCGGTTCGGCTTACCCCATTCGCACACGGCGTCGTACTGAGCAACCCGGCACTCCCAGTTGGTCGAGATGTCCCGGTCTTCCTGACGCGCATACATCCGGCCGAGGGCCTCCTGGCCTGCCTTTCTGCTCGTATCGGAGGCTGCGAAGAAGACGCTGATGTACTCCTCGGGAGAGGTCTGGGGCGTACCGACGGCACCGATCACGTTGGCAGCCCACCCGTGCATGTCAGGCGCGCCCTTGGGCGCCGACGATGCCAGGACCACCCGATTCGCCATAGCCGGACGAGTGAGTGCGATCTCTTGAGCGACGAAGCTTCCGATCGAGAACCCCAGGAGATCGACACGCTCGAGGTTGAGTGCGTCCAGGAAGGCGAGCGCTCCTGTGGCTGTTTGTGCCATCGTGCTCGCCACCGTTCCTTCCGATCCTCCGACACCTTCGTAGTCGAAAGCGATCACTCTCCGGTTCCGCGTCAGTTCATCGACGAGCGCAGGGTCCCAGTTGTCCAGGTTGCCCCGGAAGTGCTGAAGAAGTACGACCGGAAGTCCGTCACCGCCCGTGTCGCGGTATGCGAGGCTCAATCCCGTATTGGTCTTCACGCTCAGATTCGGCAAGTCAGCGTAGGTTGTCATTAGCTTCTTTCCTTGTATCCCCCGGCGATCCACTCCGAAACGAGTCGCCCGTACTCGCCGGCGGCCTCTTCCCACGCAAAGTGACCCGCGTCGAGACGGTGGGCCACGCTGTTCGGCAGGGTGTCCGCCAAGAACTGGTTGTTGGACCACGGCACAAGGTCGTCGTGTTCGCCTGCGAGGATCAGCGTAGGAATCCGAATCGACGGCAGAAACTCATGCAGCATCTTGTTCTGCTCGGGGTAGTGCCGAACAAAACGGGCGGATTCCGCGAACCTACCCAAGTCATAAGCGCTCACGTAGTCCTCGTGCACCGCAGGCTCGGTTGCTTGCGGTGCCGCGCCTTCGACTGCCGCGCCGATGTTGACTCGAGCGTCGAGCTGACGGACGTCGTCGAGGCTGGGCGCCCCGATCACCGCTTCGAGGGCGCCTCCCGCTGCGATCGGAGTAGCAACAGCTCCACCTCCAATCGACAAGCTGGCGACCTTTTCCGGTGCCTTGACCGCCACAAAGAGGGCGGCCGCAGTGCCAACGTCGGGCCCGACGATATGCGGCACGCCCAGGCCCCACTCGTCGATCAAGAGACCCAGGAACGCTCCCATGGCGACCGGTGCAATCAGTCGTTCGGGCTGGTCGGAGTGGCCGAATCCAGGCATGTCAAGCGCGACGACTCGGCCAACGGCGCTGATCTGGCTCCAGACCCGTCGGAACGCCCAAAGCGTCTCCGGCCACGGCGCAAGCATGAGGATGACGGTGTCGGAGTCGGTCTTGGTGTCCGCGTACCGGACCCGTGTTCCGTCGCAGACCCGGAAGTAGGTAGCGATTTCAGAAGTTGTCTGATCAGTCATCGTTAGATATCGCGGCCGCCAGTTCGGCTATCTGCGCTCTAGCCGCGGCTACGAGCTCCTCGTTCGTGTTCGCATGGCCACCAAGACCCCAACCGCCGTCAACGGCCTCGGTCAAGAGGACCCAGATCCGCTGTGAGAGGGATTGGTCCGCGGCTGCTGTCGCCACGAGTTGCGTGAACTGACCGACCACGGCCAGCTGCTTGTCGCGGTCGAGGGCGCCAGCGTTGGTTAGCACCTGGACACGTACATAGCCGCTGTCGCCGTCCACGTTGGCGATGGCCGAAGCGTCCATCTCGTGAATGAAACCGGCGGTGTTCTGGCGGAACATTGGGATGTCGGGGACACCCTCGATGGTCATCAGCGTCCGGGCCAGGTCCGCCGCCAACTGGTGCGGGTTGGTGAAGGTACCCGCCGTCGCGTACACGTCAATCATCGGCACAGAGTTCGCCTCGCAATCGATGTCGAGTTGATGCCACGCCCTCGGCTGGCGTACTGCGACAGCCTGCGTTCTGGTGTCATAACGATGCGATCGCCTTGAGGATCAGACCGGATGCAACGTCGGGCTTGGCGATGAAGGCGACATGAGAGCCATCCACCGACTCAGTGACGGCGTTCATGCGCTGAGCCATGAAACGTTCGCAGTCGGGTGGTATTGATTTGTCGTGCTTGGACACCAAGTACCAGCAGGAAAGGTCTCGCCAGCCGATGGTGGATGCCGGCTCAGTGAACGCCGCCGCGGCCAGAGGTCGCTGGCTCACCGCCATCGGTCCGGCGACGTCACCGCTGAGGTCAGCACAGAAGGCCTCGTGGAAGTTTTCGATCTTGATGAACAGGTCTGGACCGCCAACTGCACCGGGCGCGTCGTAGGGGCTGGGGATGTTCGTGGTCGCGAGTAGTGAGGGCGGGTACGGCTCCATCACGCTCACGCAGGTTTCTCCCTCGTCCAGCGCGAACGCGGCCAGGAACACCAGGGCTTGCACGTCCTTCACGGCAGGCGCGGCCTCCGAGATGACTGCGCCGCCGTAGGAATGGCCGACGAGAATGATGGGACCTTCGATCGTGGTGGTGTAGCGCCGGATGGCCTCGGCGTCCGACGCCAGACCACGGAGCGGGTTCATCGGCGCCCGCACGGGGACACCTTGGGCTTGCAAATGCCGGATGACTCCGGCAAATCCGGACGCGTCCGCGAATGCGCCGTGGACCAGCACGACGGTCGGTTGTGTGCTCATCGTTGTCTCCGATTCGTTGGCTTACCTGCAGCGAGTGCCCACTGGACCGTTCGCTCTAGACGGTTCTAGACTGTTCGCTCTAGTAATGTCAAGGGGTGGCCCGCAACCGCGCTACCCGGGCGGATCTGGTGCAGACGATGGCTCGCTTACTGCGCGATCAGGGGTATGCCGCGACCGGACGGGCACAGGTGCTGGCGGAGAGCGGCGTGTCCAACGGGTCGCTCTACCACCACTTCCCGGGGGGTATGGAAGAACTCGCCGAGGTCGCGCTGGTTGCGTCCGGCCAAGCCGTTGCTGACGCACTGAGCCAAGCATTGGATGGGGCGCCAAACGCAGCCCTTGGCGTCCAAGGGTTCTTGGACATAGCTGCGGGACCGGATGGTGACGAAGCATGCCCGGGTTGCCCGATCGCACCGACCGCACTCGAGTCGCCCATCATCAGCCCACGCCTCCGTGTCGCTGCGGCACGGTGTTTCGCCCAATGGGAAGGGCTCATCGCGGAACGTCTCCGAGCTGAGGGATGGCCCGACGGCACGATCGCCGAGACAGCATCGGCTATTCTTGCCCTTGTCGAGGGAGCCCTACTCCTGGCCCGAGTGAGCGGCCAGGTGAGTCACCTTGCCAACGCTAAGCGGGCTGTGGCATCGCTGCTTGCCCCTTCCTCGCAATGACCACGACTCCATATCAGGAGTCCAGGCAGCTGGAGCACTGGGGCGCTAAACGCTGCTTCAAGGTGCGGCAGACAGTACGGTTACGGCGCGTTATGTTACGATCAACTAGGCGCCGCGCGCTTCAATCATCTCCCTGAGTTGAGGGATCTGCGCAAGTGGCGATTTCAAGCAGGACGCTTTCCTGATGGAGCGTTCCTTAGGATCGGCTGGCTCGCCGCCGTGGTCGAATAGGGGTGTCCCCTTAGAGCAGAGCAGTCCGTACCGCGTCAGGTCCGCGTCCGAACTCCTGTCCGACAGTCTTGAGCGATCGTCCAAGGGCGTACAGGTCGACGGCTCGACACGTCTCTTGCGCGGTCAAGGACTTCGGGCGTCTCGACGTTCGCTGTCTCTTATTGCCTGTGGGTGCCGAGAACCCATCCGCCCAGCTCAGGCAACCATCCGGTGCTCGTGGATGAGTCCGCCCAAACGATCGGTTGTTCGTAGCCTGGCGAGGTCGACGTCGCCGATCAGGGCGGGAGCCGTGTCGAGCGCGGACGGCGCGCGCTGGTTGAGGGATCGGTGGGGACGATGCGAGTTGTAGTGCTCGACGTACTCGGCGAGCACGGCCTCCAGATGGTGGCGGCCGAGGATGAGCGTCCGGTCGAGGCACTCGCGCCGCAAGGTCCCGATCACGCGCTCACGGATAGCGCCCGCCCGGGGATCCCGGGCGGGACTCTTTAGGATCTTGGTGCCCGTGGCGGCGAAGACGGCGTCGAAGGAAGCGGTGAACTTGGTGTCGCGATCGCGGATGAGGAACGTGATCGTGCTGACTGGATCTGCGAGGTCCATCGAGAGATTGGGGGCCTGCTGGGTTACCCAGTCGGGAACCGGGTTGGCGGTCACGCCGACGATCCGAACGAGACGCGTGTCGTGATGGATGAACACGAGGACGTAGAGCCTGCGGAGGAGCACCGTGTCGACATGGAAGAAGTCGCAGGCCATCAATCCCTTCGCCTGTGCGGAGAGGAACTCCGCCCAGGTCGGTCCCGACCTGGGCGGTGACGGCTCGACGCCGTGGCGCTTCAGGATCGCCCAGACGCTCGAGGCGGCGATGGTGACGCCAATAGTGGCGAGCTCGCCGTGGATGCGGCGATAGCCCCACTGCGGATTCCCCTTCGCCAGGCGGAGGACGAGTGCGGTCGTTCCCTGCGCGATGGCCGGTCGACCGGGCCGGGCGTGCGGGTACGTCCAGCGTTTGGCGACGAGGTCCCGGTGCCAGCGCAGCAGGGTCTGTGGCTGGACGAAGAAGCGCCTGAGGCGCTGGCGGGGGAGCAGTCGTGCGAGTCCCGCCAGAACCGCCCGATCCGCAGGCTCCAACGCCGGTCGATGGACCTGGCGTCGCAGCACGCCCACCTCATGGCGCAGCATCACGACCTAGATAGCGAGGTCCGTGTCCCTGCGGAAGGTGAGCCCGATGAGCTGGGCGAGACGGCAGAACGCCCGGTACAGGAACGAGAGTGTCACTGCGCGATGCTCGCCGCGTTGGGACTTCAGGGTCAAAGTCCAGGTCGCGGCCCGTGGATGGCGTTCTCGGCACCGACACGTTCCGGAGATGCCGAGCATCCTGCAAGGTGCAGAGAGGAAGCGTGTACTCGGCAGCGCCAGGGATGCCGAAGAAGTTGGCAATCGCCCCGCTGGCCAGGATCAGCGAGTCGTAGGGCACGTCGTCCTCGCAACCCGGGGCGTCGGGGTCATGTCCGCCTTTGCTGTCGTTGAAGCAGACCATTCGCTGCTGCCACACGATTCCGGTGACCGTCCCGAGACGAAAGCGGATATTGGGTGTTCGCCCTATCACGGCCCGCACCGGGTAAGCGACGTCAGCCGGATCGAGACCAGCGGTGGCCACTTCATAGAGGAGCGGAAGAAAGGTATGAAAGTTGCGCTGGTCCACCAGCGTGACCTCCGCTCCTTGGCCGCTCAACACCCGCGCGGCGGCGAGCCCGCCGAAACCGGCCCCAATGATCACAACTTTGTGCATGGAGGCTATCCGTCCGTAAGTGCGAGGAGCAGCCCTCTCGGGCGGCGCACTGAGCTATTTCACCGCGATGACGTCGACCATTCGGATGTCAGGGTCTGCGGCCAGCAAATCCTGCGCGACCAGCGCAAGTGCACGTGGGATTTCGCCGTGGAGATGGTCCTGGCGCGCGTCCTCAGATTCGAAGGTATCGAAGATGCCATATTCAGATTCGCTGATCTTGAAGGCGTACCAGGTGACGGTTCCCGATTCCGCGGCAGCGAGAGTACGCCCGCTCTCGAGGAATGCGCCGAGTTCAGCGCCCTTGCCTTCTTTGGCCTCCAAGAGGGCGAGCACTCCTAGCCGTACGGTCATTTGCTACTCCCTTGTCAGTGCGACCGAGTCGCCGGTCACAGTGAAGTGAGCATCAAACGACAGCCCCGTCTTACCTCACCACGTTGCTTCCTTCAGTCCCAATGGGCATCAAAGTGCCGAACCGACCACAGCGGCCAACAGCCCGGTGAAATCCTCTGAGCAGGGGCCACAGGCTTTGAGGTGGGCGGCAATACCGGGGTAGCGCTCCTGGGCGGCAGCATCGGCAGCCACCAACTCAACGTAGACGTGCAGAAACTTCATCGCCTCATCGCATCCCACATCCTGGGGGTCGGTGAGGAGGAAGCGGTCGAGTGCGGTCTGGCGCTTCATATGCTCGCCGAGCTTTCAGCAGTATCCACAAGTCCCTTAGCAACAAGCGCAGCCCGCAACTTACGTCTGGCGTCGAACATCATCTTATAGATGGCATTGCGGTTGGACCCCAACTCGGCCACCAACGCATCGAGCGAGACGCCGTTTAGGACGATGGCGACGAAAATATGACGTTGCCTATCGGTCAAATCGTCGTCCACCGCCTCGTGGAGCGCAGTGACCAGGTCCCGCCACTCGGCTTCGTCGGCCGGATCCAAACCAAACCGGTCAGGCAAGCGACTCCAGTCTTCGTCGTCCATCGCCACCGTCCGGTTGCGCCAGAAATGACGACCGATCTTCGTCGACACCTCGAAGATCACGAACTTGTACGCCCAAGTGGTGAAGCGGCTCTCCCCACGGAACTGGCCCACTTTGGCCAGGATGGCCACCATGGCATCGGCTGCTGCCTGGTGTGCCACGTCGTCGAGTTCTGGTCCAGCGATCTGGAGATGGTCGCTGCGTCGTCGCACCTCGTGACGTCCGATTCGGAGCAACATCGCGTGCAGCCGAAGGCAGGCTTCTTCTCTTTCGGCTTCCGTGCCTTCGAGAGCCCGTAGCCACTCGGCCGAGTCAGGGTCAAGTGTCGCCGTGCGGATGGCTGCGCCGTCTCCCTCCATCTCCGCAGGAACCATGAGCGGCATCCTAGGGAGCCGGCGTACCCCATGCTGCGCACGCCTCGAGTGCCGGCGGATAGAGCCGCCTCGAGATCATTCTCCCTGTCCGGGAGGTATGAGAGCGAGGACCCTCGACTCAAGCTGCGCTCGGGCCCAGGAATGCCAGATGCAGCCATTGCTCCAAACAATGGGTCATCCTTCAAAGCTCTGAGCCCCGTGGCCGGTGTCGGTCCGCCCGCGGCCGAGGTGGTGGAAACGATGGCGTTGCTCACCTCGGAGTTGGTCACCAACGCCATTGTGCACGGCGCCGGAGAGACGACCGTCGTGGTCGACGTGGGGGACGCCGCGGTCCGGGTCGAGGTGTTCGACACCAACCGGACATTCGATCTCGTGGCGTTGCGTCTTGGATCGTCTGGAACACACGCGTGTGGGCTGGCAATGTTGACGCGTTGGCCACGTCGTGGGGCATCGAGCCTCGCGACGACGGCAAGGCGGTGTGGTTCACCCTCGATGTCGAGTGTCCCGCTGGCGCCCGCTTCGACTCACGAGACACACCGAGCACGCTGAACATGCGAGAGAGGTCCAGGTGCCCCTGGTGTCCCTTCACTGACGGCCCGGCCGGGCACATTGCGGGGGAGCTGGGCGGATGTTGTGAAGTGATCGATTCTCCGTAGTTGCAGACCTTGGCGGCCCAGCCCAGAACGAGATGATGGTTGCATTCACCCGGGTCTGGCCGATCCCGAGGCGGTGGCTGACGCTGCTATCCGGGGCGAAAATGAGCTCGGTGCGGTCGACATCCTGGTCAACAACGCCGCCGTCGTCCAGCCGGTCGGGCCTACCGTCACGGCGTCCCCTAAGGCGTGGGCTTCGGCGGTCGCGGTCAACGTCGACGACCTGTTCCATCAGCCCCATGCGGTCTTGCCTGCGATGCTCAACCGCTGGGCGTTAGATCGCGACATCTATGGCGGATGTGCCGCACGCTTGCCCTCTACGACGCGACGGCGTCGCTCTGGTGCGACAACGCCCGTCGGACGTAGGAAAGATTTCCCTGCCGGTTCGGGGTGGTCGGGTCATGGATCTGGAAGAGAACTCCAAGAGTCAACGATAAGAGGTCTGCTCGGGGTTGAACGTGATCTCAATCGCTTCGGTATGGGGTCCATGATTCCGGTAGGTGGCATTGGCTACCTGGCCACCTGCGTAGCCACCCGGGTGGAAACAACGCCTGGCTGCAGCGGCAATGGCGGCCACGGTTCTGGCCCAGAATGCTCTCGACTGGCGGACCTTCATCCTAAGTCATGCCGCAACCATCCCGCCATGCCAAGCTCGGCGTCGGCCTCGGTGTTGCTTTCACGGCATGGACCTTGGGAGCGCGGCACGCATTCGACGCCGATCACATCTGCCATCAACAACGTGACACGAAAGGTTCTGTCCGACGCTCCGCTCGTCATGGACCCCCCAAAACATGCGAAGGCCGGGAGCAATATGCTCCCGGCCTTCGCACCATGGGGAAAGCTTTCGACTAGAAGCCGCCAAACCCGGTGGTCACGATGCCGGCGGGGTGGGCACCCGCCGGAACCGACACGGGAGAGCTAGGAAGCTCAGTGAGCGTCCCGCCATTGTTGATGGCGAAGGCGCCCACAGTACCAACCCGGCTCTCGTTCACATACAGCGTGCGTCCGTCAGGGCTCACGCTGGGGTCAGTCGCGCCGACCCCGGCGGTGTTGCTGACAACCGTGCTGCCAATGAGTGTCAAGGACCCGTTGAAGGCGATCTGGTAGCTAGAGATATCACCCGAACCAGTGTTCACTGCGAACAGATACCTGCCGTTGGGGGTGATGGCGACCCAGCAAGGCGCGGTCTGGTCATCTGGGACCGGACTGGCTCCAATAGAGGTGAGTGACCCGTTGAAGGCGACGCTGTAAGCGGAGACCGTTCCGCTGCCGGCTCCGACATTGTGGGCATTGGAGACAAACAGCTGCTGGGGATTGGTCGGCCGAAACTCACTGCCGAAAGGCCCAAGCCCCTGAGCTGTGAAGGGCGCGCCAGCAGCCTCGGTCAAAAGCCGGTTTCTCCCAACGGAAAAGCTGTCGATCTGCGAGGTTCCCACCCGGGTCCCGACCAGGTTGGTACCAGTCGAGTTGAAGAGGACATCGCCGGGCTGCGAGCCATTCGGAAGGGAAACAGTCGAGTTGGCCAGTGGCTGAAGCCGTCCGGAGGGGGACAGCGTGAACCCGGTGTAGTTCGGTCCTACCGTAGCGGCGTTGGCGACGTAGACGAGTCCGTCATGCACCGCAACGCTGACCGGTGTCGGACCATCCGAGGAAACCACTCCATTGGGCACCAGCTGGAGACTGCCGTTGAAGTTGATGCGTAGAACCGACAGCTGGTTGCTGCCCGCATCCACCGCAATCAGAAAACGGCCATCGTCGGTCACCGCGACCGCGCCCTGCGATGCCAGTCCACCGGCTGCGCCTGTGCCTGCGCCGCCGGCCACGAAGGGAGACCGCGCAAGCGGCGTGAGGGAACCGTCCAGGTGGCGGTCGAAACCGCTGATCGTGTTCGTACCAGTCGTATTGTCATCGAGATAGACATGCCCGATGACCGGAGACGTGCCCGACCCGAACCCTGGCCCGTCTGCTGCAGCCGCACCCGCGCCAAAGGCGCCGATGAGACCGATGCCACCGAGAGTGGCAGCGCCGAGCCCCAGACGCGCCGCTTTGTGTAGTCGCTTTCGCATGTTGATCCTTACCTCCGCTTTCTCGCAGGGTCGAATTACCCCACACAATCACTGTCCTGGTGGACGGGCAAAGCGTTACAGTCCTCGGACAGGTTGATCCGATCAACCCGCGCGAACGGAGACACACGTGACCGATGCGGCCCGTCTCGTCAAGCCGGTGGGCAACGAAAGAACACTGGCGGCGACGAACAGCTGGTCGGTTTTCGTAACTCGCGACACCCTTGGTTGGGGTCGAGTTTCGCCACACAGGCCAAACGTCGCCCGTATGCGCCTTACCGGTGCAGACCACCATGCCACGGCTCGCAGGTGACCTGATCTGTCGCTGAAAGAAAGAGCGCGGTAAGACGCGGACCAACGTCGCCGCTAATAATCCGTGATCATGTGCCCTCACGGCAACATGAGGCTGCTGCTGGACCCGTGTCAAGGCCAGGTAAGGGCGCCATCGACATCATGAACTGGGACTTGCTCACCACGCTGCGCATTCGCGGGCTCTTCCCGATTGTAGGCTTCTCCGACACCAAGTCAATCCTTCGAGCCATCGGTTCCATGCCGCGTGATGTCCTCGCTCTCGTGCGACACCTACGCAGGCACCCGGTGGCTAATGGATAGAGCGCGGACGCCCGTCGGCGACGGTGAGCTTCTCGAAGGCCTAAGAGCAGGCGACGAGGAAGCCTTCGTCGCCCTCGTTGGGCGCCACAACCATGCTCTCTTCTTTGTGGCCCGCTCGTTCGTGCCAAGCGATGCGATTGCTGAAGAGGTAGTCCAGGACACCTGGATGGCGGTCGTGCGAGGCGTAAGCAAGTTTGAAGGTCGTTCCTCGATCAAGACGTGGCTCGTAAAAATTGCAATCAACCGGGCGCGCTCGACTGGTGTACGAGAAAGCCGTGCTCTCCCTCTGAGCAGTTCCGAAGCTGCGGTCGACCCGAACCGATTCGACACAAACGGTGACTGGGTAGCCCCACCACAGTACTTTATGGAAGACGCCGAGGACCGAGTCGTCGCGAGGTCGCTGTCGGAGAGTATCCATTCGTCGCTCGAGAACCTTCCCGGAAGTCAGCGCCAGGTTGTAACGCTACGAGATATTGAGGGACTTGATAGCAAGGAAGTATGTCAACTACTGGAAATCTCTGAGGTCAACCAGAGGGTTCTCTTGCATCGGGGCCGAAGCCGACTCCGTCAGGATCTTGAAACCAGGTTCGGAAGGGTCCACTGATGTTCCGCCGTGAAAACGCACTGGTCTGTCGACAAGCAGTCGAGCTGGTCACCGATTACATCGAGGGCTCAATGTCGCGTACTGACCGGCGCCGATTCGAAGCTCACCTCTCCTCATGTCCGCACTGCACGGCGTACCTCGCTCAGATGCGGAGCACAATTCAGCTCACCGGACGGCTCAGATCCGAAGAGTTGCCATCCGAAGTAAGAGAAGAGCTCGTCGGGCTCTACGTCCAGTGGCGCATTGGCTCAAGTTGACGACGATTGATTTGCCGATGTCTGGTCACCCGGGAATGCTCGCTCCGGACGGGCTATGTTGCCCGTCCGGACCAAACGACCCGTAGGTCAGCGAAGGCCGTTGCCAAGACTGCGGCGAATGGACCGGGCCGACCGAGGCGGTCACAGCCCTCATCGGTGGATTCGTGTTTCAGATCTGCCCCAATCGTGCACGCTCGACCGTGATCGTGAGCACCGCGTCCCAAATTAATCGTCGACCTACGCGATCCCGTCATCGCGCCGGGCCGCTTCGATACGGCTGGTGCCCGGACCTCGCCCGTCGGATGCGGGATGCAGGCGCTCGATGATGAGCCGGAAGCCACTGCCCCGGCCGATTACGCCCGGCGGCCCATCGATAGTCACCAGATCAGCAATCCCAGGTCGTAGTTTTGAGCCACGTTGAAGGCACTGTCGAGTAGGGACGTGTGCGAAATGCTCTCCAACAGCGAGACCAACCAGAGGGTGTTGCTTCATCGGGTCGATCGCGGATTCGTTCAGTCCTCGATGGCCTGGTTCAGAAAGGGTGACCGTGCGACTCTTGCCCAGGGACCTGGTATGCCAACAGGCCGTCGAGCTGGTTACCGACTATCTCGAAGGCGCACTGGGGCGTCGTGACCGGCGCCGATTCG
The DNA here is from genome assembly GCA_963706555.1 of uncultured Acidimicrobiaceae bacterium. Taxonomy (GTDB): domain Bacteria; phylum Actinomycetota; class Acidimicrobiia; order Acidimicrobiales; family RAAP-2; genus Bog-473. The sequence goes on along the minus strand of OY970164.1, from coordinate 5,026,904 downwards.
AGTCGCATTTGCGTTCATGTCCGAATTGCCGCACCTACCTGGAGCAGAACAGGACGACGATGCAGCTTAGCGGTGCGATGGAGCCGGAGGACTTGACTCCAGAGGCAAGAGACGATCTCATCGAGCTTTACCGGCGCTGGCGGTCCGAATAGCACCCTGAGGCCCGAATCAGGCGCTCCGAGGTGATCGGCCCGACGCCATATTCAGATCGTGAACGCCAGGTTCTCTACGACTCGACGGCCCAGCGCGGGGTCGCCATCGAGGCGGATCGTGCTAAGTCCTGACAGGGCGTCGGCTCTCCCACCGGCGAGCCTGGCAAAGACCGTCGAGGGGAGACGGAGCGTGGTGGTAGCAGGCCGATCGAGTTGAGAAACGACTTCGGCTCGTCCGTTTACTGCGACATGAATCGTCCGGTGAACAGGGCCGACCAGATCGAACGTGACGGTCGAGCCATCGGGGACGGCCGCTTGTTTCCCGACGATGAAGCCCAGGGCCCGCACTATCTCATCGATGGAGACCTCGGCGCACGGACCTTCCTCGTGGCCCGGCCATGCGATCGCCTGGCGGATGTCCTGCTCGTGCATCCAGCAGTCGAAGACCCGGATTTCCATGAATCGGCGATACGGTGCTGGCCCGACCGGCGTTTGCGTCGGGACGTCAAAGTCCCCTCGACTCATGGCGATGAGCGTGTCGGCCCGCCGTCGGGAGACATCTCGGAAGCGAAGACGCATCTCCTCGGGCGGCTCAGAGCGCAGTGCTCGGACCCAGTGTTCGTTCGCCCCGCCGATGGCGTTTCGAACGTGGGCGAGGGTGGTTACGTCTATGGGCGAGGGAGGCTCCTCGTCGCCAGAAAGGCGACCTTCGGTACCGATGAGGTGAGCGACGACATCGTGGACGCTCCATCCCGGGAGTGCTGTCGGCGTTAGCCATTCCGAGGCAGCCAATCCGTCGAGAAGTTCCGCTAGCGTCGCCCACTCCTCGACGAGCATCGCGACGATCGGCTCGGGCTCGCTCCTAGGGCTATCGGACTCATCGCTCACAGCGGGACCTTCCTTTCGCTTGCTTGGTTCCAACCAGTCCGGTTGCGGGCCAAGGCGCTCCTCTCGTCTCCGGTCGCGCCGGGCGACGAAGGCTTCTCACCCAAAGACTCACGTCGATCGATTGGCCTCTCGCTGGGCCTGATACCAGGTCATGGCCGGCAGATCAGGGGACTTGATACGGTCGCGCTTGAGCTCAGCGAAGTTTTCGTAGCGGGCCAGCCACGAAACGTGTCGCCACAGGTCGACTGCGTCCTCGTCCGACGGCAGCTCACTGATCACGGGTCCGAAGATGGCCGGCCCGGTTCCCCCGTCGAGGACGATCGTCGGTACTCCGAAGCTGCGCGTCCTCTCGATCAGTGCGTGGTGCTCGTAGAGGACGGCCTCCCAAGTCCGCGGATCCGACAGTGCTTCGTCGCACCACGCGACATCGAGACCGACCTCTTCGAGAGCAGCGCGCACCGCGGTTGCCATGTCCTGCTCGGGCGGTGACTGCTCCCAGATCCTCTTGCCAAGCGCGGCTGTAGAAGGGTCCGATCGCGGCGCCGCCCTTCCGCTCTCGGATGAGGGTCGCCGTCCGCAGTGCGGGGCCGAACGGGCTTGCAGCTCGCGGGGATCGGCCCCGTCCTTCAGGTTCACGACCTCGAGGGAGAACAGCCCCCAGTCGAGCTCGATCTCGCCGAGCCGTTCGACCCGCTTGGCCCACCGCGATGTCTGGTAGCACCAAGGGCAGATTGGGTCGAAGTGAAATCTCACAGCGTCCATGACAGTCTCCTTCTTCGTAGATGACAGGTCTCGGGCAGCGGCCTTCGGGTCATTTGAGAGCGGCGAGCGCCGCCTCGATGTCGTCGGGGTCCATACGGGTCGTGTAGTCGGCTGCTACGTAGCGAGCACGTACGATGCCGGAGCGGTCGATCACGAACGTGGCGGGGATGGGGAGGTCCCAGCTCCCATCGGCGGTGTGAATGGAGAGGTCGTTGTGGAAGACCTCGAGGTGCAGGTCCTTCAGATCGGCCGGGACGGTGAACTGCACCCGATAGGCGGCGATGACTTCTTGGTGGATGTCGCTCAGCACGTCGAAGGTGAGCCCGTTTTTCTCGGTGGCCGAGAGGCTGTGGTCGGGGGCCTGAGGGCTGATTGCCAAGAGGGACGCGGAGTATGCCTGGAAGCGAGGAAGGGCAGCCTGCAGGGCCCGGAGCTCGAGGTTGCAGAAGGGGCACCACTCACCACGGTAGAACGAGATCACGACCGGCCCCTGCGTGAGCCGTTGAGCCAACCCGACGGGCTCACCGAGCGCGTTCGGCAGGATGAAGTCCGGCGCCTGCTCGGAGACGGTAAGGCCCGAGGCGACCCCAGATTCGGTGGTCTCCTCGGACGCGGCCCGAAGCCGTAGAGCGACCGGATCGGGAATCTTGGCGGTGAACTCGGCGAGCTGACGGGTCAGCTCGCCTGTGGGATTGACGTTCGACATCGGGTCGGTCCTTTCTTCTCGTCCGACGCCCTCAGGCGCCTATCGCGGTCATGCGACATTCTCGATTAGTCACCGGGTCGACATTCGCGGCGCCCCAGATGTTGATGGGAAGGGGCTACTTCTTGGTGCGGCGGCTTCCAGCGTGCCAGTCTTCTTGCACGCCGATGGTGTCGGGGTCGACGCCGAAGCTGGCCAGCTGGGGCCGTTCTCGCAGACTGCGTTTCAGCTCGGCGAAGCCCGGGAAACTCGCGAGGGCGACGACGTGGTCCCACAGGCCCGCCGCTTGGTCGGGGTTCGGCAGCCGGCTGATGACCGGACCGAAAAACGCCACCCCGGCCGGAGGCTGGAAATGGATGATTGGAGTCCCGACGTCTCTTCCGGTCAAGGCCAAGGCCTCCTCGGTCTCGGTGCGAAGCAACACGTCCAGGGAGGTATCGTCCAAGGCGTCCGCCAGGTTGGCGGGCAGGCCGACCTCGGTCAAGATCGGATCGACGAACCCGGCGCTACCCCGATCGATCGTGTCCCCGTGATTGTTGGTGTCGAAGATGCGGGTCCCCATCGCCTGATACAGGCGACCGACCGCCTCTGCGCCGTGTTCGGCTCTGGTGCGGGCCGCGACCCGTAGCAAGCGCAGCCCGGCGGTGTGCCCGTCCTCGTAGCCAGGCGGGAAGTGAGTGTCGTAGTCGACCTCGCCATTGAGCAGCCGCAGTGAGATGAACCTCCAGTCCACCGTATAGTTCCGCTGGGCGGTGACCATGCGCAGCCATTTGCTGGTCATCCAAGCGAACGGGCACACCGGGTCAAAATAAAAGTTGACGTCAGCGGAGGTCGCCGTCTCGGTGGTGGTGGTCATGCCGAGGTCGCCTGGGCGTGGTCGCGGATGTAGCGGATCATGCCGATGACGTCCTCGGGTACCAGCCGGCCGATGGCCCCGCTGGAGTAGACGCTGACCACCACCCGACCGGTCGGATCGAGCACGAACCCGGTGGACTGCAAGAACATTGGGTCGGGGTTGACGAACGCCCCGGTGGCCTCTGCGATCGCTCGGGCGTCGGCGCTGTGGCCGACGGGGAACGTCAAGCCGAGTTTGGCCACCAGCTCACGGGTGGTGGACTCGTCGTCCACCGACAAGGCGACGACTCGGGCGTCGACCTCGGCCAGGCTGTCGGCTGCTCGCTGGAACGCCCGGAGTTGGGCGTTGCAGTACGGGCACCAGGCGCCCCGATAGAACAGGACCACCCCGAAGTGGCCGACGAGGGCGTCGGGCAACTCCAGGGCGCCCCCGTCGGTTGGGGTGACGACGACTTGAGGGAACCTCTCAGCCGGATGTAACAGTGCCATGGTGAATCTCCTTGTCGTAGGAAGCTCGTTGTAGGGATCGGTTCGGGCGAAGGCAATCAGCCGGGTTTGCCGCAGAGCGGCTAGCGGTGTCATCAGTTCGGGCTGGACACATCCCAGATCTCGCCGGTGCCATCGGCGAACAGATGCGGGATCAAGGACCGGGCTGACTGTTCAGGGGTGATCATGGCGCCCTCGGCATGGGAGCGGGCGAACCACTCGTGCAGGGTGGCACCGATACGCGTTGGGTCCTGGCCCCGTATCCCCGCCTGCATAGCCGTGTCGACCGAGCCGGGCCGGAAGGCGTTGACCGTCACGCCGCTGCCGGCCAGCTCAGCCGCCAGATTGACGGTGTGGGCTTCGAGGGCCGCCTTGCTCGCCGCGTAGGCGTTCATGCCGACCATTGACCCCGGATGCGCCGCGATCGCGCTGGACACGTTGACGATGCGCCCCCAGCCGCGCTCGACCATGCCGAGCAGCACCGCGAAGCTGAGCGCGGCGGCGGCCACCACATTGACGTTGAAGGTGAGGGCCCACTCGGTCGGGTCGACCAATACGCTCGGGCCGAGAGGCCCCACCACGGCGGCGTCATTGATGAGAACATCTATCGTCCCCAACTGATCGGTGGCCAGATGTATCGCCCCGGTCACCTGGCTCAGATCGGCGAGGTCGGCAGGCACGACGACCGCGACGGCGCCGAGATGTTTCACCTGTTGCGCGGTGTCGGCCAGCTGGTCCTCCGAACGCGCCACCAAAGCCACAGCCATCCCCGCCGCGGCCAGCTCAACCGCGACCGCCTGACCGATGCCCCGTCCGGCTCCGGTCACCACGGCAGTCTTGCCCTCAAGGGAAACAATCACAGGCTGTTAGTGGCAGCCTGCCGAGGAGTCTTACCCCAGCCTCGACCCGCTGCGCGCAGCAGAGCGCCGCTAGATCTTCTTGGTACCCAGCTCTCTGGATTTTGTGACAAGTTTCAGGCAGCTGTCCCGAGACGTGCGTTGGCAACGTAGTCATGGAGTCGTGCTCAATGGTGCCAAGGGCGCGACGGAGCTCAATCGGCGCTGGAGGTTGGTTGGCGTCGAGAAGCGGCCTGAGCAATCGGCCGTGGAGCTTGTTGTAGAAGACGGCGACGCGGATTACCTCGGGCGTCACGGTGAAGGAGTTCGTGCCGTGCGTCCGCTCGATCGATCCATGGAGGCGGAGGCGGCGCAGGTCATAACTCATCTGCGAAGAGGTGTAGTCCGTGCCGAGGAGTCCGGCCACCTGCCCGCGAAGGCTCTTGTTGGTGAAGCCGGTGACGGCGTGGACGAAGAAGCATAGTGAGCCGGCCAGGGCCAGGGCCATGGCGACGTGGTCGAATGCGTCCGGGTGGTCCTGAGCGGTCGACTGGGACCGGGTAGCGGCATGGACCAGGGCGACGGGCCATAATCCTCGGGGACTTCTAGTGGCCGCAGGTCGTTTCGAAGCCCCTCCCTCGAAGGAAATGAAAGAGGTGGGTACTCTTTGGATTATGGTTGACTACTTCGTTGGGATCACGGAGATCGCAGAAATGCTCGGCATTAGCCGACGAAGGGTAGACCAGCTGACCGCAGCTAAGGCGTTCCCTGAGCCCGTAGCCACCATCGCCGCAGGGCGAATCTGGAGGAGTCTCGAAGTTGAGCAATGGGCAACGACGACCGGGCGCGCGATCGTGGGGGAATCCGTAACCGCCCCAGAGGATGATTTGTATAGCGCCATCCGCAGGCTCCTGGCAGACCTCAGGGCCCATCGACCGACTGCGCTCGGGAGATTCGAAGCCTGGTGCGTCGAACACAGCGACGATGCGCAAGTGAGGGCACTATTCGATTAGCCGAGGCCGAGGTTCTGTGTGCCGTTGTCCCGCGCCAGTTCAGCTTTGTTCCAACACATCGAGGGTGGCCACAGCCAACGGACCACGCCCGAACTCGGCCGACCTCCTTGAGTCCAGTAGCGTCGCGACTGTGGCAGCTCGCCCTCGCCTGATCATGTGCAGAGTGTGTTACCGGCCAGGTCGGGTCGGCTCGGAAAAGCTAACCGCCCCGGCAGACGAACAGGAAGCCCTGACGTCCACTGGAGCGTGGCTGTTCAGCGTGGACGGATGGATCTGTCCGGCGTGTGTTCTGCTGCGGGCCAAGGCGAGTGAGAATTAGGTGGCCCTGGGCTGACCGGGGTCGTGACCGCCGCTTCTTGACGACCCGACCGACCCGAATGGCTCGTCTCCATCGCCCAGGCAAACGAGTCACACCCGCGGACTCGGGGACCAATCAAGGGTCAATTTTGGCGAGACCAGCCGAGGTCGAGGGGCGGCCGAGTGGCCGGGCGTGGTCACGTCATGCGATCGAGGAATGGGCGAAGACCACGGGTCGCAACTCGTGGAGAATGGGCGATGGTGGATAGTCCCCAGTACCAGGTATTCGGCGTGGTCGCCATGAATGACACGTGCAGCGTCGCCGGGTGCGGTAATCAAGCCGTGGCAGGGTTCGCGGTTCGCACGCCGGAGGAGAATGGCATCTGGTGGCTCTGTGACCACGACGCCCGCGCCGTGATAGCTGCCGCAACGGACGGCCACCCTGACGGGATGCCTCAAGAACTGACGCGCACCTGTGGCTTGGGTGAGGACGTCCCCTGCGGCGCGTTGGCGTTCAACGTCGCCATCATCGGTATCCGAGACGACCACCGAGGTCCCTACCTTCGGATCGTGAGCATCTGCGAACGGCACGAACGGGGGCTAGCGGGAACCTGATGGTCCGTTCTTAATCGCTCTTCTCTCAGCCCTGCCGTTGGTGACGGCGGCAACGTCCAGACGGCTGAGAAAGGACCGACGCCTGCGGACATTCAAGTTTTAGGGCCTTCGTCATCGGTCACCAGCCAAGACAAGTTGCACTTCCGACAAACCCGCACATTCGGGAGAGCAATCGCCCACTCGGTCTCAGCGTTCCCGCATTCGGGGCACCGATGGGAGTCGTCCACAGAGCTCGAACATATCGATCTGCACGACGCATGGGAAGGCGGCCCCTAGGTGGGGGCATGCGATCCACCGATGCCTCTGCCACGGATCCGCTCTTCATCCGTCATGGGGCCACGGTCCTGTGATGGCCTTACGTCACTGCGTTGCAGCCAGCGTTGGTCGCTTCGCCGTCGTAGGTAACCCAGACGGTTGGTGTCGCCGCTAGCGCAATATCGACTTCATCGGACGGCGAACCACCAACTTGCCCGAGGCCGATGATGTAGTGCTGCGGGTTGGAGGGCCAGCTCTTCAGGGTTCCTGGAGGGTTGGCAGTGGAGGCGGCGGTCAGGGCGGCTTGCGTGACTGCCGTTCCCGGGTTCTGCGCCTCAAATGCCGCGATGGCCGTTTCGACCGTCTTGGCGTCAGCCGTGCATGCAGACTGTGCACTGGAACCAGTCACAGAACCCAGCGCGAAGACGACGACCGCGGCCAAAATACCGAGAACGACGATGACAATGAGGAGCTCGATAAGGGTAAACCCGTCTTCTCGTTCGCCAGCTGCTTTTTGCCGATTGATTTCCCGATACCGCTCTATCATCTCTTTCTGCCTTTCGGGTAAAGGGGATAGCGCCCGTACTCGGTGCTGCCCGCTGCGTTGCCGATGAGGCACCAGCGGTTGCATGCCCCCTTATCTGCAGAGTGTGTGATGCAGCACACTTTCCCGTCTACGCAATATCAACGTTTCCCCAACTCCTATTGCCGGGGTCACATGTGATTACGTCATCCCCGGTCGGATCTGTGGCACCCGCCACGTCGTGCCGGTGTACGCCTACGGTTGCCCCGAGCACCATCGACGGTCGCGAACTTTCCGATCTGGTCGTAAGGGCCGCAAACGCGCAGTCGGACCGCACGTCCATATCGATCTGGCCCAGCTTGGTGAGGCCCAAGGCCGGGACGCTGAGATGGTGGCTCTGTTGGTGGATTCGATCCGGCTCCGTCGGAGCAGCCGATCGGGCCCCTACTTCGCCCTTCGCCACGACGACCTTGAAGCTGCGGCCGCCGTCATCGGCCGGACGACCGAAGAGGTGATTGTGTCACTGCAAAAAGCAGGCGTACTCCGCCGGCCCCGAGGTCGCCCCCTGGGGCGGCGTCCGTAGCGACTCAAACCCCAACACACTGCATTCTTCGACGCCCATATCGAACACGAGTTGGAGCCTCCCGCGGTGTCCGCTAGTGGCCTGGCAAGGTGACCCTTCCCCCCGGTCATTCACGATCCGATCCGTTCCCACTGGCCCGACCCCGACCAGTCCGACTGCCGGGATTGGCACTATCCTTCATTGGTGCTCAGAACCTTGGAGCGTATGAGAGCACGCAGACGTGGGGCAGTCGCAGGAGTCGCTCTGGTTGCCGTGCTGCTGGCGACCTGCGCCTTCCAAGCTGAAGCTGTGACAAACGGTCATTCCGCTCATTCGACCATCGCATTGATTGGTGACAGCATTGCGCTGCACCTGGCCGAAGATCTGCATGATCCAGACTTCAACGGACCGCCCGACGTTACGTGGTCGATCACGTCTCAAGCTGGCGCAGGGTGGGGTGAGGGTCAAAACGCTCACGGGAACTGGCCGCTGAACATCGTCCAAGGCAACTGGGCGGCAAAGCGGGTGATTGCCGCAGCAAGAACACGGCCCTCGGTGATCGCCATCGAACTTGGAACCAACGATGCACTCCGGAATTCACTCGTGTTCGCCAGTGACAGTCTCGTCACGCTGGCGCCACGAATCACGGGTACCGAGACCAATATCAGCAACGTCGTCAAGCTTGGCAGTTCTGAGTCTCGGTGCGTGGTGCTTGTGACCCCAACCCCCAGCTTCTACTCGCCAACGACTTCCAGCGCGGAATCGATTTATTCCGAACAGGCAGGGATCATCCGAGATGAACTCTTGAAACAAGCTTCGACTGCACATGGTCACTCTGTGGTGATTGCTGACTGGGGAGTATTCTCATGGCCACATCACCTTCCATCTGCTGAGACTGGCTCTTGGTTCATCAAGGACGGGCTGCACCTCAACGCCACCGGAGAACGGGCGCTCGCTGCGCTGATCGTCCGGACGGCGAATACATGTAAGTAGCAAGGCGACCCCGTGCGTCGAAGCGGGGACTTAAATGTCAGTGCTCACGCTCGTGCAAGTCACACGCACTTTCTTAGCCTCGAACCACCGATGAGGTAGCGTAATAGAGGCCGCGTATCCGCGGAAAGTGCCTCCCTGCTTGGGAAAATAGCGGTGTTCGAAGTCGCTGTTGTCCCAGCACCAGGAGGCACTTTCTGTGAGGCCAGTATCGCGCGGAATCGACCGGATCGCCGTGACCTTCGACGAGCCCAATCTGGTGGCCAATGCCGGTCTGTTGCTGGTGGCGACATTGGTTTGTCGCCTCGGTCTCGAGCGCCTGATCAACGCCACGGTGCGCGTGTCGGGACGAGTCGGCGGCGCCAATCCGGGACGCAAAGTGCTCACCTTGGTCCACGCCATGGTGGCCGGTGCGAGCCACATCGACCACGCTGACATATTGCGTTCGGGGGCGACGTCGGCAGTGCTGGGGCACCGGGTCATGGCGCCGTCCACCCTCGGAACGTTTCTGCGCGCCTTCACCTTCGGTCACGTCCGACAACTCGACGCCGTGCTCGGCGAGGTGCTGCGCCGGGCCTGGGCCATTGGGGGCCGGACCGGGATCGGACCAGCTCGTCATCGACGTCGACTCGACCATCTGCGAGGTATGCGGCAAGGCCAAAGGTGGTGCCGGCTACGGCTACTCCAAGAAGCTCGGCTATCACCCTTTGTTGGCCACTCGGGCCGGCACCGGAGAGGTGCTCCACGCCCGCCTGCGCAAGGGCGCGGCCAACACCCAGCGCGGTGCGGGCCGTTTCGTCGAAGAACTCGTCGCCCGGGTGCGTCGGGCCGGCGCCACGGGCGAGCTGATCATGCGTTTTGATTCGGGCTTTTGGTCCAACACCACCATCGCCACCCTCGAACGGCTCGACGTCGGCTACACGATGGGGGTGCGCATGGTGAAGTCCGTGGTCAAGGTGGTTGCCGCCATCGACGAATCGGCCTGGACCCCGATCGAATACAGCAAAGACGGCCAGGCTGAAGTAGCCGAGTGCGCGTACAAGGGACGACGCCTCATTGTGCGCCGCACCCGCCTCGTCGGACGCCAAGCGACACTGTGGCCCGAGTGGCGCCACTTCGCCTTTTTGACCGATCTCGAGGGAGACGTCGTCGACGTTGACGCCTTTCACCGCGCCCACGCCTGCGTCGAGTTGGCCATTCGGGACCTCAAAGAAGGGGCGGGTCTCGAGCACGTGCCCTCCGGGCAGTTCTTCGCCAACGCGGCCTGGCTGCTCTGCGCCGCATTGGCCCATGACCTCATCCGCTGGAGCGACATGCTCGGCGAACTCACCCCCGCCGACCAGTTCACCGTGGCGCGCACTGTGCGCACCCGGTTCTTCTCGGTCCCGGGACGCCTCGTCAGCCGTTCGGGTGTCCCAACCCTGCGTGGCCCGATTGCATGGCCCTGGGCTCAGGCGTTCACCCATGCGCTCGAGCGCTTGCGGAACTTGCCCCCGGTTCCTCTCTGAGATCAATCCCCGCGGCCGGCGCACCGCAGACGACGGCATCAGGCGCCGACATCAGACCTGCATCACATGAGGGCTTGCTTCAGCACGCCCGTCGGTCGTTGCCCTCACGAACGAACTCATGAGTCGTCACTCAGCCGGGCGAAATCGCAAGCCCAGCCCAACCACGCTGGGAATTTCGGTGGATCGAGGCTTAGAGGAAGTGGAAATCGTCATGGCAGCCCAAGGGGCATGGGCCCCCGAGAATGGCGGCATCCCGCTTTACCGCAAGGGCGGCAAGACGGACGGCGGACTTATCGGCTACGCAAGCGTCCTCCCCGCGCCAGACGGCGGCGGCGCCCGGGTCTTGCTGCACGGCAGAGTCCCTCATCTAGCGCCTGTAAGTGGCTGTGCCGCCTGTGTCGAACTGCGGACATTGGGGGAGTGGTGAGGTTCTTCGGGTCTTGAGACGCTAATAAGCTTCCTGAACGGCGACCCAGTGGGGACTTGTCCCGCGTCGGGCGGCCGCCTGACCGGCCCTCGCTTGGCCGACCATCACAACGGGTTGCGGGTCGGTGCTCGGGGGACCTGGGGACATCGTGGGGATAAATCTGTGGATTGGCAATGCACCGACTCGGGTAGTCGAGAGGCATGTACGCCCTCTCCGGTTTGGTGGCCTGCAAGGTCTGCATGCGTAGCGGCCCGGGGGAGTACTCCCCATTTGCCTTGCCCGCCGAAACCGAGGGCGCAGCCCTTGAATCTGGCTGGCGCTTTCTCAATGGATGGGTGTGCGCCGCCTGTCTGAGTAGCCGCCGCCCCGCTTAGGAGATCGACCGCGCGGGGCTGGTTTACCCGAGAGCTCCTTGCGTACCCGGCGCCGAGATCGGTAGCGTTCTCGAGCGGCTCGGTAGAGCTGGGAGCGGAGGGACTTGGGGCGGGGCATCGGATGGCTAGACCGTCGTTCCAACGGTGGCGAGTGGGTGATCGTTCGGCACGAAGATGGTGTAGCCCGTGTCCAGCGTGACCTTTGCGTACTGGCACTTGTTCTCAACCTTGACCGATGTGACCTGCTTCACCTTGCCCATCACGCACCACCCTTCAGTGCCATCTGTCGGACGCGCTCCCGGCTGACACCCAGCCGCTTGGCGATGGCGTCATAGGAAAGACCGTATTTCCGGGCCTCTGCGATCGCCTCGTCGGCGGGTCGATAGGGGGGACCGATGCAGTCAAACCCAAATTGACGCGGGCCGAGGAGCGGAGAGAGCCATGTGCCGAATAGCGAGGGTGGACTTCGAGGCAGGAGCCTCGACTCCCTCAGCCGCACGCGCCTGGATAGCCGGCTTACTCGATCACTGGGAAATTCCTTGGCTCTCGGAGCCAGCAAGTCTCCTCACGAGCGAACTCGTGACCAATGCCATTCGGCATGCCCACACCGGGCCCTCTGTTACCGCGGCAATCGCCGATGGATACCTTGAAGTGGGAGTGACCGACGGGAATCCCGACGCAATGCCACAAGTCTTCTCCCCCGGTGACCCGACCGTCCCAGGGAAACGTGGAATGACCATCGTCGACGCGCTCGCTACCGATTGGGGGACCAATGTCCTTCAGAACGGGAAGCAAGTTTGGTTTCGCCTCGAGGCCACCGGTTGGACCTATCTCACGGCATGCCGGTGTCACAGCGACCAATTGGACCAGGTGGTTCTCGACTCGGGGCGCCACGTCCTGGCGATCGCCGGACCATGGGACCGTTCTTTCTGAGGGCCATACAGCCGTCGACCAGCGTGCGAACGCAGGATATTCTTGAGTCCGCCCAGCGACCGGGTCCAACAGCGTGGCCCGGTGTGAACCCGTCAGCGCAAGGAACTGAACAGTGCCACAAGAGGGCTTTTTTCGAGAAGCGAACCAGGTCGGCGATGTGCATGTGGTGGTCCTTCGGGGCGAGCTCGACATGGCGGCCTCGGATGGACTCTCCGATTGGCTCATGGAGATCGCCGGTTCCACCGTCGTGGCCGATCTATCCGAACTGACTTTCCTCGACAGTTCTGGCATTTCCGCTCTCGTCATCGCCAAGAAACAGATGAGGGCCCAAGGTGACGACTTGATCCTCACCCGGCCCCACCCATTCGTGCAACGTACGCTCGAGGTCGTCGGACTTGGCGACTGGGTGAGGGAGTGGGATCCCAAGTGGGACGTGGGTTAGCGCCGGCGGGGCAGACTTTGTCGGGGGTGCCTGAAGGAGTAAAGGCCATTGCTGGCCTCGCACCGTGCCCGAACCGGGATGCCATGGATCCGTGCATAGCTGTCGAGACGCAAGTACGCCCTTTGCCTTGTGGTAGGCAAAGGGCGTACTTGACTGCAATGGCCAGGATTGGCGCCCCTCGGCCACTGCAACCCAGTTGGGTGCACCTATAAGCCCCTGGGCGATCAAGTGCTACCCGTTGCCGTAGGGGTCCAAACCCACATACAGCTTCCGTCGCCGCCACCCAGGGCGGCCCCTGAGGGTCTACGTCGCGTCAGCCGTAGAGCGCCATCCAGACCTTGGCCTTGCGCTGCATCCGCTTGATGTCGTCGAGTTCTGCTTTGCTCATTGACGTTCGCACGCCAGATGAGGCGCCGGGACTTGCTGGGAACGTCACTGGGCCGAACTCCATGACTTGTGCGCCCGTGATCGTGCGTTCGGGAAGACCTTGTACGTTTCGCGTCGACCGGCTTGGCGATCTGTTCCACGATTCGCCAGTCACGATGAACCGGAACGATGCGCCTAGTTGGCTGCCGACCGTCCGACCGTCGATGAGTTTTCCACGAAGGGCAGGCAGGACGAAGTTGCGGTTGTAGTCGGTATCGAGCAGAGGAACCTCGTAATAGGCGCCTATTGCGTCCTCACGGAGAACGCTGATCGGCCCCAATGGCTTGTTGCCAAGCTGAGGGTCGAAGCCGTGGTCGTAGAGGACTCGCATTCCGGCCTTGTCGTTTTGGAACGTCGCTTTAAACGCTCCTGGGGCGACGGATTCCAAAAACTGCCCTTCGTATGCCGAATCGATCTCATACCAATCGCCGAAGGTCGAGAAATGGCCGAACATCGTCGTGCCGATCCCACCAGCATCGGCGGATTGGCGAAGTTTTACCCCGCTTCCGGCCGGTCGACCTCTTCTTAAAATGCAATGCTTCCATTTGATGCTCCTTAGAAAAGTGGTTGGTTGGGGCCGGGCTCCCTGGGGCGCATGAGCACGAACTGGTCGACGAGTTCTTAGAGTTCGCCTCAGGACGCGTTCGACCGGGATCCGTGTGGACGATGGCCCATTACGTGCACGTCTTCTTCGAGCTTATCCGCAAGAAACCAACGGACGTGAGCTCAAAGACGCGCATGCGGACTCTTACTGCTCGTCTCCCGTCGATGCAGCCGCATGATGAGCTTTCGTTCGTGTGGCCGGTCGTTCGTGAGGAAGTTCCCTCGTAAAGGCGAGCGAGATGAGGGCGAGGAGCGCAGCGGCCAAAAGCCCCGCTTTGAGTGACCGAAGCTGCGCCGACTCGTAGTCATCGACCAGTGCCGCCGTTGTCGCATCATCCAAGCCGGCCTGATGTGCAGCCTTCTCGATCTGCGTGGAAGCGACGAAGTTGGTATTGGATCCAGCGGCAACCCCGACTTGAGCGGAAACTTCCGAGCTGATCCGAGGATCGTGCTGGACATTAGAGATGAACGTGCTCGTCAGCCCAATGAGCACGATCGCGCCGATGAGCGCCACACCTAGCGATGAACCGAGCTGCTGTCCCGTGTACTGCAACCCACCCGCTTCGCTTCGGCCCGACTCATCGACCGAGGACTGAACGACATTGCCCAGTTGGGAAATCATCAGGCCCATGCCGATTCCCAGGATGGCCATCCCGGTCGCGAACCCGGCATTGGAGAGGGTGGGCTTGATCGTCCAGAGCAGGACGAGGGCACCGGCGAGCGTCACGATCAGGCCCGTCTGGACGATCGGCCGCACAGCGAAACGGTTCGAAAGCCGCGCGCCGACCGCAGCGGTCACAAACATGGTGATCGAGATGGGAAGCATCTTGATCCCGGTTTCGAGCGCGCTCAGCCCGAGGACCAATTGGAGATAGAGAGGGACGACGAAGAAGATCCCCATAAGCAGCAGGTTCTGGCTGAACATCCCGACGAGCCCCGAGCGCACGGGCGGGATGCGGGCCAAGGACAGATGGACGAGTGGATCGTGGCCCGTTTCTTCCCGGTGACGCTGCCAGGTAACGAACCCCCAGATGAGGAATCCGCCAGCGGCCAGGACGAACAGCGTCAGCGAGAACCCGAAGACGGTGATCGGGGAGTTCTTGGGTTTGACCCATCCCCACGTGCTCGACTCCAGGACGCCATAAACGAACACCCCGAGACCTGAGGCGGACAGCATCGAGCCGACAATGTCGAGCTTGGGTTTCGGAATTGGAGCCGGTGCATCCTCCACCTTGCGCGTCATGAGCAGGATGAAGGCGGCGATGAAGACCTCGCCGACAAACACCACGCGCCATGTCAACACGGTGGTGGCCCACCCACCCACGATGGGGCCGACCGCGATCCCCGCACCGGCGACGCCTCCGATGACGGCATAAGCGGACTTGCGGCTGGATCCCTCGAAGTTGCCCGCGATCAGGGCCGCCAGCGCCGGGAAGACCAGACCGGCACCAATCCCTTCGAGCACAGACCAACCGAGGGCGAGCTGGACCACGGTCTGAGAGGCTGCGGTTAGGGCCGATCCAGAGGCATAGATAATTAGCCCGACGACGAACGCCTTACGCCGACCGATGATGTCGCCGATCTTGGCTCCGGTCATGATCAGCATGGCCATGACCAAGCAATAGAGGGTGATGACCGCCTGGATCGTAGTGACCGTGGTGTGGAAGTCGTGGACCAGCGCACCGATGGAAACATTCATCACGGACTGGTCCAGCACCATGAGGAATTGCGCTGTCGCCAATGCGACGAGTGCCAACGAGCCCTTCTTCGTCGCCGTGTTACTCACCATTCTCCTGTGTGTTTCATCAGTGGGACCGTACCGACAGCTCTCGTTCGCAACTGGTGTCCGTGGTGGATCGAAACAACAGGAACCAAAGAACTTTTAGGTTGGTCATGCAGTCCGGGTACGGTCCGCGCTTGGACACTCTCACGTCAGGTTCCGGTGCTGCTGCTGGCTGAATTTGATGGCTTGGGTAACAACGCGCAACACCAGACCCAAGAACACCAAGTCCAGCCACATCTGTGTGGTGACCAGTAGCCGAGCGGCTTCATTCTTGGCCGTGATATCGCCGAAGCCAACGGTCGTGAACACGGTGGAAGAGAAGTACAGCGCGTCGGTACGGCTGACAGCTGTCCCGAACGCCGCCGGATTCGAGTGAGCCATCGCAAAATACGTCGTTGCGAAAAGCAGCACATAGAGCGGGACACTGAACGCCAGAGCTTCGACCGCCCGACCAACCGGATGACCCGATCGGATGATCTGGCGGACCTGCCAAATGACGATCGAGGTGAGCGCCAGTGCTCCGACCGTCAGTTTGACGACCTTCTCCACACTCGTGCCACCCCCCAAGGGCAGGAGGAAGTAGAGGACCAGGAGCATGGCCACGGTGGTGATCGTGCGCAGGGCTGAGACAACCACCAATCGCCTCCGCCCTTGCTTGGTCAGGTCACCAATGAGCGAAGCTTCATTCGGAGTACCGGCGGCAGACATGGCGGTCCTTCTTCTCTGTGCGCCCGAGGATCACGCGGGCTGGGCGGCCCGCTGCTTGAGCCGGTCGGCCACGAACATGACCACGACCGCGATCGCCACGCCGATGAACGTGAAGAGCACCCGACGACCTTCAGCCGCATAGTTGGTGGGATGTGGCAGGTCCGCCGCGATAAGGGCCGCACTGGCGATGGCAGCCGTGTAGTAGGCGTAGTTCACACCGTGGATAGAAGCCCCGATGGCGGCCAGGAGGATGACAATCACGACCAAGGCGTCCTTGTTGTCGACAACCAGCAAAATCGGTATGGCGATGACCGCGCCCACACCTGCACCGATGGTGCGTTGGAGGCCCACCTGCGTGGACTGCTCAATGCTCGGCTTCAAGGCGACCAGCGTGGCGATCACCATCCAATCAGCATTGGGATGATGGGAGCCGAAGGCGATGGCGGCAGATGCGGCGAGGGCGAGCGCCCGTATCAGGGCGAAAAGTATCACCGGTCGGGTGAGCTCGACCGGGGCAAAGGGCTCACCGGGGAGGTCGATGACCGGCCCAGGCCTCCATTTCCGTCTGCTTGCCAACCACACGATGCCCATCAACGCGATCCACACGGCCGATCCGATCAGCCACGCCAGTGCCTGGTCCCATCCGGTGGTCTTGATCCGGTCGGCTCGGTAGCTGACCGGCAGGACGACAGCGACAACGAACCAGATGTTGAGCAGTAGCCCCACGCTGAATCGATGCAGTCCGAACTTCACCGCCAACCCGGCCAACAACGTGACGATGAAAAGTGCGAATACCACGAATCCCCAGGCGTGAGTTCCGACGAAGAACGCCAGCGCGGTCACCGCGGCACCGCCGAGGGCGAAAGCACCCATGCCCCGCGCCCGTTTCCAGTATCCACCGCCCGGGTCGCTTAGGGCAGTCGTCAGCACGGCGAAGATGATGCTAACGACATACTTCTGCTGGTCGAGCTGGGCGATGGCGAGCCAGATCAACAGCAGAACTCCGCCAATTGCCACGCCGGCCGGCAGACTGAATCCCTTCTTGTTGACCGAGAACACCTTGGTGAGTTGGCTCATGGATGAGAACGGACCACCGCTCCACGTCGGCGTAATACGCCAATTCTGGAAGGCTGTCCCTTTGTCACACTGAGGTCCAGGTCCCAGCAGAGCCGCGGGCGACCACTCCCCATCTCAGACACCTTGCACGGCGTGCAACCGACCGGAGTGGATTGCCGCCGTGAAGGACTCGTAATCGCGCTCGTTCTGGTCCGCGTACCGAGCCGAGAAGTCGGTTATCGACTGGTCGAACTTGTCGCTCTTTCCGAGATAGGCGGCAAGAGCCACGGCGTCGCCGGAGCGGGCGTGCGCCCGAGCCAGCGTCCAGCCACAAATCCGGCCGTAGAGCGCGAGCACGGCCCGGTTCATCGTCTCGACAACTGCCGAGCCCTTCATGTCGCGCAGCTGGCGCCAATAGAGATAGCGGTTGGCCTCCTCACCCTTGGTCCATCCCAAGTAGATGTCGCTGGCCGCCTGCATGATCCGCTGGCCTTGCACGACCCGCTCCCCATGCTGCTTGAACCGGCTTTTAGGCAAATGATCCTCGTACACCGAGGCCGTCGCCTCCTTGACCTGAAGGAACAGGGGGTCGTGCTCGTCACGTCCTTGGAGCAGCACGATGAACGCCCGGGTGCCCACACTACCCACGCCCACCACCTTGCGGGCCATGTCGATGATCTCGAACCGCTGGAGGAGGTGCCGGCGGTCCTCCTGGAGGGTCGCCCGATAACCACGGAATTGGTGGTGAATCATGTCTTCGATCTGGCTCCCGAGTACCCGTACATGGCCTCGAGGTCACGAGCCGGGATGACCACGGGCGGCTGGCTCACGATCCGGTAGCGGCCGTCGACCACTTCGGCGAGCTTCGATAACGCCAACAAGCTGTCGCTGGCGTGAGCCTTCTGTGCGGCCTTTGCCACCCGTCTTGGTTCCTTCTTGGCGAGGTCGCCGGTCCTGCTTCGTGCCCGCGCTCCTTTGGTGGCCACGCTCACGGAGCCATGATCCTTCTTCGGTCAGACGTGCGTACCAGATCTCCATGTTGCCCATGGCCGCAAACTCCGCCATGGCCTCCCGGTAGGCCTCACGCAGCGAGGGTTGAACCTCTGACCGTCGGATTCGCCGCCAAAGCCGTTGTGGCGCGCCGCGATGGTGAAGCTCGCGGCCAAGCGTTTGACGTCGTATTCGAAAGGACCGGGCAACGTCTCATCGAAATCGTTCAAGTCGAACAACAAGGCTCCGCTCAGGTGACGCGAACCCACCGAAGTTCGAGAGGTGCGCATCGCCGCAGAGTTGGACGTCGAGTTGCGCCGTGGGCGTGTCCTTGAGGTCGGTTGCCATGATCTTTGCAGCGCCCCGGTAGAAAGTGAACGGTGAGACCATCATCCGGCCGTGGCGGACCGGAACCAGGTCAGGCCTCACGGGTCAGGTTCTGCGCCTCGAGCAACGACACCGGGTCAGGGCGGTCCCTGGCCGGAGCCCACCCACTGTGACCTGCCAACGGCGAACGTGCGCGAGCCCCCTTGCCCTCGGACTGACGTTCGGCGACGCTCGGGTGTGCGACCTTGGTTGCCATTACCATCGAATTTCCCTTTCTCGATTCGAGGCGACGACCGGCAGAGTGGAGATCGTCCAGCCGCCGGATGCCCAGGACCAATTCACATATCAATAGGGCGCTACAAACCACATTCGCTAGAAGCACACCTCGCTGCCCGCTCCTATCGAGTGACTTGCGCTTAGGCGAGAGGCCCGTTCGCATGGCGGATCACCCATGGCGATGCCGAGACCGACCAGTACGACCACGTCAAAGTAAATCGACAACGGCCGGCCTGGCGATGAGATATGCGATCACGCCGATCAAGGGGACAAAGACGATGAAGACGAACCACAGGGCTTTGGCGAGGCCATGATGGTCCCGACGACGGAAGTTGTCGATGAAACACCAAATGACGATAAAGATCCACAGCACAAGACCAGCGAACATGAGCAGGGACCAGAACACGCTCAGCAACGGGTAGCTATAGGCAAATAACACGTTTCCTCCAGGTCTTGCCCACTAGGGGCGCTGTACTGTGTCCTTCTGTTGCCAGGAACCCTCGAAGTCAGGCGGATGCCTGGCTTTCTTCGATGGCGTCTTCGATGTCCACGGCCAGCCCGAGCGCCGCGGCGATCGCCGTGGCGGCGGAGACGGTTCGCGCTGTTCCGACGATCGGGGCAACGGCAATCAGCAAACTTTGGGCGTCTTCAAGCGTCAGGCCCACATCACTGGCCGCCACCATATTCAACAGATACGACGCCGGTTGAGCGTCGATTGCTGTCAGTGCGGCGACCCGGGCGATCATGAGCTCACGGTCGCTAAGGCTTGTGCGGCTCACCGAAGCTGCCGTCATCTCGAGAACTGTGTCGAGAAGTGGTCGGTCTTCACTCATCTGTTTCTGCCTTTCTCTTTGAGATTGATTCAAACTGATGGTTCGTGGGTGCCACGGCCCCACTGCTCAATTGGTCAGGCGAGGTCTTTCGCTGTCTCCTGAACGGCCTGGTCGATGTCCTTAGAGCTCACGTCGAGTTCTTTCGCTGCATGCTTCTCGGCCTTGAGGTCGGCCTTCTCGATGGCATCGGCGATCGTGCTCTGTCCAACGATGACCAGGGCGGCCTCCCCAGCGTCGATGGTGTCTCCGAACTCCTTCACGTCAGAGCGCGACATGCCTTTCCACAGGTGACCACTCACCCCACCCACCGTCGCCCCAACCGCGGCGCCGACGACGATGGACGGCGGGAAGATGATGCCGACTAGGGCTCCGGCCGCTGCTCCGCCCCAGGCCCCATGTCGGGTGGAGGTCTCGTCCTTGTTGACGTGGACCTTGCCGTCGGCGTCCTTGGTGACCACCGAAGCGTCGTAGGTTCCCACAGCTCCTACCGCGTGGAGGTCCTTCACGACCTCGTAGTCGGCTCGGGCAGCCGCTTCACTCGGGTAGGTGCCGACGTAGACAAACACGGGATCAGATTTGGCCATGACGCTTTCTCCATTCTTCTTGTGCGCTCATTGGAAGACCGCTGGCACAACTTTGCTCGTATCGACAAAGGGCAGGCGGCCCTTCTTCCAGCAGATTCACACTCAGGTAGGTGAGCTGTCATCACCTGCAACCGGATTCACCTAGGGGAAAGCGGTCTGATTCGCGGTTGGAATCAAGAAATAGGCCTTGAGGATTCCGTTCCGCTCCCACCGCCGCTCTTGGCAGGGACCTTCGTCCATAGTCGGCAGGGACCTTCGGCCGTAGACCCGGGTGACCGGGACTGGCAAGCTAAGTCGCATGTGCCCTGCGAGGAAGCCCATCGGCGGTGACCTGGGGCCGACGCGCTCACTGCGTCAGCTGCTGCCCGAGGGCCGCCACGACCCCTCTGACCAGCATGATCCCGCAGCGAACGACAGGGGACACGAGGGCCTCAAGGAGCCGATCTTGGTGAGCACCAAGCTCCGGGCACCCTCAGTGCACGAACAGTCAATCGAGCGCAAGCACCTTCTGGAGCGGCTTCGAAGCGGATCGAACCGCCGGGTTATTCTTGTCGCTTGCCCGGCGGGCTACGGCAAGACCTCCCTTTTGGCGGCCTGGTACGAGGCGGAGGCTCCTCACAGACGGGTTGCGTGGCTGACACTGGACGAGGGTGACAACGACCCCGTCGTCTTGTGGTCAAATGCGATCGGAGCCCTCCGCCGCGCGAACCCCGACTTCGCTGAGTCGAAGTCGTTGCGATTCGCCGTGGCACCGGTGATCGATCTGGTTCTGCCTCGTTTGGTCAACGAGCTGGACGCCCAAGGGGAGACCATCCTCATCCTGGATGACTATCACCGAATCACCAGCGAACCGGCCCGCGCCAGTGTCCGTTGGTTCATCGAACATGCGCCAGCCGGGTTCCATCTCGTGCTCGCGAGCAGGACCGAACCAACCTTGCCCGTGGCAAATCTGCGTGCCCATGGCGACCTTCTCGAGCTACGAGCTGCAGATCTGCGGTTCAGCTCCGAAGAAGCCGACGCATTCCTGAATGGTCAACTCGGCCTCGACCTTGCAATAAGAGATGTCGATGCTCTGGTAGCAAAGACTGAGGGATGGCCGGCGGGGCTCTATCTCGCAGCACTTTCGCTGCAGGCTGCCGCCGATCGCCAGGCTTTCGTGCAGACATTTGGCGGATCGAACCGGCACGTTGTGGACTTTCTAGTGACCGAAGTACTCGAAGCCCACGACCCGCCAGCGCAAGAGCTGATGCTGCGCACATCGATGCTCGAACGGTTGACCGGCGCCCTGTGCGATGCCGTGATGGACAAAAAGGATTCAGGGGAGATGCTTGATGCACTGTCCCGGAGCAACCTCTTTCTTGTCCCGCTTGACAACGAAGCCGGCTGGTATCGTTTTCACCCTGTCTTTGCGCAACTGCTCCGGGTGGAGCTCGAGCGGCGCGAGCCTGGCCTAGCCCCAGCGCTACACCATCGTGCGTACTCCTGGCACCGTGATCACGGGACCATCGATGATGCGATCCAGCACGGCCTGGCAGCGAAGGCTTACGCCGAGGTCGTTGAGCTCATCGAAACGTATTGGATCAAGTACGCCAACACCTGGAGATACGACACCGTGCTGGCGTGGCTACGTCAGCTGCCTGAAGCGGTGCTGACAGCGGAAGTGCATCTGCTGCTGGTGCAGGCGTGGATACTGTCGCTGTCTGCGAATCAGGTGGAGGCGACGAAGGCCATCGCTGCGATCGAAGGGCAGGGCGACCTGGTCGCGGTCCGCTGCGGGATGGCTTCAGCTCCGCTCGGGCGAGCTTGACGCTGCTACGAGCGGGCTTCCCCTGGGGAGATGTCGGCTCGCAGCTCGAAAATGCACGCCGGGCTGTCGAGTTTGAGGGTCCTGGGTCGCCCTGGCGCCCCTTAGCTTGTTGGGCAGTCGGCTTGGGTCTGTATTTCGTCGGTGAGACTGACGCGGCCGACGAGTGGTTCGCGGAATCAGCGGTACTGGCGCCCGCGGGTGCACAGTGGCTGTGTGGCACGTCGTCGCTGGCCTATCGGTCGCTCATCGCCGGTGAGAGGGGCCGCAGAGACGAACAGCGTATTTTGGCCGAGTCTGCATCGGAGTTCGGACGGAACCACGGCACGGAGCAGGCAGGCGGCACAGTTCCGCTCGCGCTTGCTGAATCGCTTACGGCACGCGGCAGACACAAAGAGGCGGTGCCGCTCGTCGAGCACGGCGTCGCCATGGCCCGGATCTTTGGCCAGCCACTCCAGTTGGCCCACGTGCTTCTCGGCCAGGCGTCGGTGTTCGGGCTGGGGGTGGGCACACGGAGGCCGCAGCTGCGTTAACCGACGCGAGATCCGTCCTCGCCCACTGCCCCGATCCGGGGATCCTCGCCGAGAAGCTGTCCACTCTCGAGCGTCCGGCGCAGATCCGGCGTGTCCAGTCCGAGGATAGCGAACTGACACAACGGGAAATAGGGGTACTCAAGCTCCTGGGCGGCGACCTGTCCGAGCGCGATATCGGTCGTGCACTGTTTGTGTCGCACAGCACGGTCCACAGCCACGTCAGGTCGATCTACCGCAAGCTGGCGGTGCGCTCGCGGGCCGAAGCGCTCGAACGTAGTCACGAACTGGGCATCCTCTAAAAAGCGGATGAGCTTCCGCACCAGAGGCCACCATGTAGACGGCGGTGAACGTCGCCCTCTACCACGTTGCTATGTCATTGGACGTCACGCGGGCAAGCGGGGCCGGGTCTCGCACATGGCCGGGACGCCGAACTCCCCTAGGTGAATCGACCCCAAAGGTGATGACGGCTAGCTCCCAGAATGTAAGGCTGCGTTGGGATGGAAGGTAACGAGGCGCAAACTCGCAGATATCGACTCGTCCTTCGGGGGGAGCTGGGCGATTCGTTTGCATTCCTCTTTGATGGCATGCAACTGCACAACGAGGCCGGCATGACGGTATTGAGCGGACCCGTGGCGGATCAGGCACACCTTCTTGGGCTCATCGAGCAGATCCAAGAACTCGGAGTCGAGCTCGTTTCGGTCAATCCGGACCAGGAAACGGATGGGTGAATTCCCCCGAGTCACCACCTACTTGTGCGAATGGGAAGTGGGCTATCGGACTAGCTCCACCTGCAACCAGGTTCGTGGCCGACCTTGAAATCGCGTTCAACGTCTACACGGACACGGGCTCTGAAGTGACGGACATCGCACGCCCCGCTGTCGGACTTCGATCCGAAGCAGGCATCCCTGGACGCTCAGTCTCGGCGGCGGACCCCCATGTAGGTGCCGTTGTGGGCAACCACCGCGAGCACTCGCCGCGTTGAGCTCTCTGACCTTGCTGAGTCCCGGTGTCGCGGCGGGACAACCAGATCGGATGCCCGACGGATACTGTCGACGCCCAGCGGCGCTCCGGCAGGGGTTCGAACATAGTCCCATCACTTCCGGTGCCGACCTTGCGGCGAGCCCCTCAGTACCCGAATTCCGCGTAGCTGAGGCCTTCATGCCGGATTAGCCCCAAGTCGGCTGGCCAGGAGGGGTTCGAACATAGTCCCATTACCTCCACCACCAACCTGACCCAAATAGCCCAGGTAACCAAATAGCCCAGGTAAGAGGACACCTCGCCAAAGGTGAGCGTCGCGGTTCGAATCCCGTCGTCTGCTGAAAGTGCGGTTGACCCGGGACAGCGAGAGACGCGTGGAGAGAAACGGGCCGACACCGCCACGCACCCTCCCACCGAACTGCGGCAGTGTTCTACGGGGATCTACGTGATGGCATTCCGCAGCTTCGGGATCCGCCGCTTGGCGTCACGCTCCGATTCGAGCACGGACCGCATACTCGATGCAGTCGCAAGATCCTCGAAAGCCCGGTTGTGACGCTCCTCGGGGTCCACGCTCAGGTTGTGCAGCTCCCAGTCGGGCTCGGCGGCCGGACCTAGGAACGGGTTCGGAGGGACCCCTTGTGCGGCGTACCAGTCGTCGAGCCGTTCGTAGTAGTGGTTCAGCTTCCAAAGCTCGGGTGCCCCGCCGTCACCGGTTGGGAGCAGTGACAGCACCGATTCGATGTTGATCGGCGGTGCAACCGGATCGAACGCAACCCCGGTCAGGAGGTTGACACTGCGTCATTCCCCGGGTGACGTCGTCCTCGGTCATGAAGTAGATCGGCGAGGCGAGACGAAGCTGGGTTGACCTGTCCGAGGACCACCGGGCTCAAGTCCCGTCCAGGCAGGGACTGCACCTCGTCGTGATGGGCGGCGACGCCAGAGGCCGCCCGCTCAGGGTCGATGCCGGCCAATCCGAGGAGTGTCGGGATCAGGTCGACGTGGCTGGTGGGCACATCGATGCCTCCACGCCCAGGCTCGATGCCCGGACCGGCGATCAGTAACGGCACGCGGGTGGCCTCGTCGAAGGCATTACACCACTTCTGGATCAGGCCCCCGTGGGCGCCGAGTAGATCACCGTGGTCGGAGGTGAACACGACGATGGTGTCGTCAGCCATACCCGACTGTTCGAGCGCTTCCAGAATGCGGCCGATGGCCTGGTCCACCAACTTCAAGAGGTAGTAGTAGAGCTTCCGGTAGCCGAGATCGGTGGCGGTCTCGAAGATCATCTTGGGCCAAATCGCCTTGAACGCTTCCTGACACGCGGGTCGGCCGGTGAACGGATCCGACTGGGACGGCGCTTCGGGTACGTCGGGCACCGTGTCATCGGGCGGCCCGAAATGCAGCATTTGCTCCCAGCCGAAGCCCGAGAAGGCGATGTCGTGGGGGTTCACGAAGGAGGCCACCGTCAGCCACGGGCCGTCTGCGCGGGATGCGGCGAGGTCGCCGAAGAGTTCGACGACCTGCTCTGCGAAGACGCCGTCGCGCACGGTGCCGCAGTCGGACCGATCGGCGCCGTGGGGCTCACGGCCGATCCATCCTGAGAATCCGAACGGATCGAGCCGGTCGGCTTTGCGGTAGGCCGCGACCGCCTCAGGCAGCGGCCTGCCGTCGTTGTCCGAGGCCTTCAGCCCCTCGTGCGACCCCGGGATTGTGAGGTCGGCGAACGAGACGTGCCACTTGCCCCGGTAGTGGGTTCGGTAGCCGCCGGCCCGGAACCAGTCCCCCAGGGTAGGCACCGTGTTCGGATCGAGCCACCGCATGCCCGGGTCGGTGTTCTGCTTGGCTGTGCCGTCGGTGGATGTCACCCCGTGCAGTGACGGGTACTGGCCGGTGAACAGCGTGGCCCGGCTGGGGACGCATGCCGTCGAGCCTGCGTAGTGCCGGTGAAACTCCAGGCCCCGGTTCCGGATCGACTCACGGGCGGTGAGCTGGGACGTACGAAACGACCTGACCGAATCGGGCTCGTAGGGCGGTGCGTAGCGCTCCTCGTCAGTCATGATCAGCAGGATGTTGGGTTGACTCATGGTTCAGACACTATCGAGAGAGCACCGTCCATAGAGAGGTTGTGGCGCAGGACGGTGTTCGTGCCGAAAATCCCATCCGAGCAGCTCGTGCCGCGAGTCGGTACTCGTGAATGAGACCGCCGAGTCGGCGGACGCTGCCTACGAAACGCTCGGCGAACGCATTGGCGCGAGGGGATTGAATGGGCGTCTTGATGACTCTGATGCCCTCGGTGCGGAACACCTCGTCGAAACTGGCGGTGAATTTCGTGTCTCGGTCCCGGATGAGGAACTTCACTGGTCGGGAGCGCTCGAGAAGATCGAAGATGAGGTTGCGCGCCTGCTGAGTGACCCACCCCCTGCTGGGTTCGCGGTGATGCTAGCGACGTAGATCCTTCGAGTGTCGATCTCGATGAAGAACAACACGTAGAGGGTGAATGGAGCTGCTTGGCTGTGAAACACCTCTACCACTGAGTCACCACGTCCATCGATTACCAAGGAGCCATTGATTGCGATCGAATCCACCTCGCGCACCCGGGCCGACCATGGATTCATGAGCGGGCGCAGCACCGTTCCGGTCACCCCGCCGAAAGGAGGCACAGATGGTCACGTGGAGGCCGAGCGTATGGAGAAGCCGGGCAATCCAAAAGCCCCCTGCCGCGTGAAGGTGCATCGCGGTCCGGCATCTGTGTCTTCGAGGATGGTCTCGAGCAACGGGGACGGGGCGCACACAACAGCCCGAGGCTTTCCTGCGGAATGTGTCACCTTCTGCTTGCCCAGTCATAAGTGTGCCAAAATCGTGTCCTCCCGTGGCGTGGTACCCGACCTGAGGGCGTCTCAAACGATCACTGACAATGTTGCGTTTGTGCTTGACAGAGTAGAAGAGGGCGCAACTTCGACCTGCCGCAGTAGGACTCAGATACGCCCGGCGGCGTTCCATCCGCTCGGCGGCGGCGGTCGCAACGCTTGACGCAGATCGGGACTAAGGGTATTCCCAGGGTGCTCGGGGTCACTTCCCGTCTATCAAAACTGGCTGAACAACCCGGGATGCTTCTTTGCTAGCCCTTGTTCACTTGAGGCTCATCAATCTCTTCAGGGGTTGGTGCCTCACGATAGATGGGTGGATCCGTCGGCTCCTTGTCCGCCGCTTGTGCTTCTTTCGATGTAGGGTTCCTGGCATCAGTTGTCATATCAACTGATTACCCGCCGTGTGGGTCTTCGAACCAATCCGAGTATCATCGAGTCACATCGTCAAAGTTGGTACCGATTGCTCGGCAGACAGGAAGAAGTGACCTGATCCAGTCCCTCCCCCATTCTGGCCGGAGCGACATCTCCAAAGAAAGCTACGACTTAGCTGCAGTGGCTTTGCCGCCCTTTCGACCTGCCGTCTTGTGTTGGGCCGTTGTTCCACCCTGCTTAGGGTTGCCACCCGACCCTGAGCGTTTCCTCCATTGCTCGAAGCATTTGGAGAGTTTGCGATCCGGGCAGCCCGCTGCTTAGACATGCCCTTCTCCTTCAACGCTTCATATTGCCTTTCGTTCTTGACGGTGGGGCGTTTTGTCGGCATATTAACCTCCGTTTCACGGCAGCGGCAGCACGAGAGATATAACCCGTTCGTCGGCACGTAAACTTCGCCAGTCGCGGATTCAGAGAGGTTGGAAAATGATTCTTCTCAGTCAGCCAGGTCCCGTCTGTCAACGATCTCACGCTGTCGACCCCTGGTGCCGAGACCACCGCAGGTGGCCTCCTGTAGTTCCATCGAACGTTGCCTATTCCGTCGGTGATGACGACGGCGTCAAGACTTTCGAGGCACATGGCTGCCTCCGTAATGCCGCTGCCAGAGTTGGTCGATGACGTACCTGGTTCGAACACGAGACGTTACAGAGCGTCAGGTCCGGGTATGTCAGGCACGAGGCCCAAAGGAGACCTCCATCATCGAGCCGACAGGAGTGACGTATGGCTGATCGACCAATGACCACCTCATCTACTACGGACGTGGTTGACCTTCTCCTCGCCGACCATGAGGAGGCGAAGTCCCTGCTATGTCGGTTCGAACAGATCGCGCCAGGTGAGCGGGCCGACTACTTCTGCGAGGTTGTCACCGTGCTCGTGCGCCATGAGGTAGCCGAAGAACATGTCGCCTATCCCATAATCCGTCGGGCCGCGCCCGGGGGAGAGGAGGAGGCAGAGACTCGCATTGCCGAACAATCCAAGGCTGAGGGCCTTCTCGCCGAAATGGAGAAGCTAGATATCTCGACGTCGGAATTCGCCACGACGTTCACCACCTTGCGGCAATCCGTCCTTGACCATGCCGCGTCCGAAGAAGCCAGCACGTTCCCGATCCTGGAGCAATCCGAGGACGCCGAGTCGCTCAGGGCCCTGGGAGGACGATATGTGCAAGCGAAGGCGAAGGCCCCAACACACCCTCACCCGCACGCTCCTGACACACCTCCGGGTAACCTGATCATGGGACCAATGGCCGCGCTCTTCGACAAGGCACGCGACGCCGTCAAGGGCGCGTAGCCGCCGGTCCCGGCTCTAAGCACACCCCAGCGGGAACTACACCCCAGCGGGCGATGTTTCCTGTTGCGTCGTGGCCCGCTCCCTCAACTGGTTATCCGAAAAGTCACCGACGATGTAGAGCGTGAGACCCTGGCACCGTGCTCCGGCCCAAGCGGAACAGGCGCTGGCTGAGAATCGCTGACGCCAGCGATTCAGGTCAGGTACCAGGTATAGCCTGATGTCTATCCGGGGTGCAACCCTAGCCGGGATCGCCACGCGTCGGATCTTGAGAATTCGGCAATAGAAACATCGCCATCGAAAGTGGCCGAAGACAGCTCCGCCATTCCTGAACACATGCGCTGAATCAAGCGGCTGCATCGATACGCGACAAGGCGCCCCAGACGGCCCCGTCGTCCATCTGCTGCCTTGGGGCGAGGGGGCACTGGCACAAGGCGTTCAAGCCGCTACGACTCGCCGGACGGAGTGCGCTTTCCCGCATTACGAACTTGGCTGTGGCACATTGCAATCCGTTATTTTGGGATTCGCGCCGACGTAGTTCAGAGGACCGGCGAGGATGGTCACTGCGATAGTTCCTGCCTTCGCACAGCTTGCGTCTGAGCCGCTGTAGTAGTGCCTTTGGAGGCCCGCGAGCGCCCCGATGATGAACCAGAGAACGAGCAGGAATGCCAGTATTCGCATGACGCCCTCGTACCCGATTCAACTTATGTGAAACTCCGAAAATCACCCTGCTGCACGGACGGCTCAGATCCCGTTCCAGTAATCGACGAGAGCCCTGAACGCAATGTCCTCGCTGTGATCGGAGCACCATTGCTCGAATGTGGCAAGAGCGGCAGCGCTGTCCGCTTGCAGATCGGCGACCAACCTGCGGAGAGCGTGGTTGAGACCGTCCGGCTCGATCACGGTCCGACCTCGATTCAAGACGTAGGCGGACCCTGCTTTTAGAGTCAACCCCAACCTTGCCACACTCCGGAGGCCAGACGATGTTTTGAACGGGCATGGCATGGGTAGTGACGCAGTGCGGTCGCTTCAGTGGCTCACCGCAAGCGGCCGTCGCCCCGGCGTGCAGCGCGTCGGGGGCACTGATTACACCCCAGGACTACGGTCGCTCAATGGACCGGAATGCCCGAACCCGGCGATCCGGTCCCCTACTCATTCACGCTGTGCCTGGGCGCTGCCTACGGCTGATCTACTCACCCCAGCTGCAGGCGACCCATTGCCACGAGCCGCCAGCGTGGAAAGGCATCTGGAAGGACCGCAAGGGGAAGAGTTGGTACGTCGAGGCGTGCGCGGAACATGCGCCGAAGGTGAGGGAAGTCGGATGATTAGCTCGCGGCGGCCCTGGGTATTGCCGCGAAGCGCTCTTAGGCCCTCGTATGCCCCGGTAGGTGTCCGGGGGCCTCTTCACTTCTGAGAACGTCCGCATTACCTGCCCATCGGCGTGTCGGGACTTTCGGGAGCCCACATATCGTGGCCTGATGGACGATAGCTACCCATGCCCCAATCCAAGATGTCGGAACGAAGATACCGAATGGGCGCCGGACCAGGTCGACCTTCGCCTGAGGATTTGCAGACCCCCGAAGGGTTGCGGAGAAGCGTGGTATCCGGAGTCGCGCTGATCCCACTGGCCGAATAGAACTCGCTCCCGTTGTTACGTTTCTGGGCAAGCGCAGGGTGGCTGATCCCCAAAGCGGTCGCCCTGCGCTGTTGGCGTCTTAGACGCTAAAGACCCGCATCACTTGCCCGGCCACCGTGTTGCTCTTCGGGGCATCAGCCGGGGTCGTCGGGAGCTGGCTCCTCGGCGACTCCTGGCGGGAGGGTGCCCGTTGCGGTCTCCCAGCCGAAAGCGGCGATGCGCGCGCTCACGATCTTGGCGATGCCGAGTCCGACGCCCGCTGCAGGTGCCCACATCAGGGCGTCGAGCCAGGAGAATCGGGGGTTCGCGGGATCGAACGGCGTTTTGCGGCCTGAGTTCTTGCTGACGGCCTGATACACGGCCCTCATGAGCTTCTTGGTGAGCATCCCGGCCAACACGCCAGTCCCGACGGAGACAAGCTTCCACCTCCGCTCACGGTTGAACATTTCCAGCACGCCCGCTTTGTCCACGCAGAAAAGCTACCTTGCTTCAGCATCCAATTCGAGGGTGTACGGCTCCAGGCGGCTAGTGGCGCCGCGCGTAAATCATTGTGACTTACGCGACTCGTAGGGGCTTGCCATCGTAGGTCCACCGAAACGGTGCCGCTCGTCTGTTGTAGTCCTTGATGAAGGCGATGATGCGATCGGCCAGTTCGTCGACCGAGGCGAACTCGCCGCGTCGAAGCAGTCGGCGTTCGAGGATGGAGAAGAACAGCTCAACCTGATTGAGCCAGCTGGCATGGGTGGGCGTGTAGTGGAGGTGCACATGGGGGTTCTTCTCCAAGAAGGTAGCAACGGCTCCAGTCTTGTGTGCGCTGAGGTTGTCGGCGATGCAATGCAGGTCGAGTCCCTTGGGGGTCTGGCGCACCAGATCAGCCAAGAAGTCGACAAAGTTCTCCGAGCGCGTGGAATCGGTGACCCAGCCGGCGATGCCGCCGTCGTGGACGTCGAGAGCGGCGAAGAGGACCGCGGTGCCGTTGCGCTTGTACTCGAACTCCCTTCGCACGGGCTTGCCCGGGACGGCCGGCTTGGTCGGGTTGATACGTGACGTGGCCTGCATGCCCGACTTCTCATCCACGCTCCACACCACGGCGTTCTGCGGCGGGTTGAGGTAGAGACCACAGACATCGGAGGCCTTGGCCCAAAAGTCGGGGTCGTGGCTGGTCATCCAGGACTCCACCTGCCAGGGTTTTAGGTCCAAGGACTTACAGATCCTCCAGGCCTGCGAAGCCGAGATCGGCACTCCGTGCTGAGCCATAGCCTCGGCCAACGCCTCCATGCTCCAGCGGGTGGCTCCCTCGGGCGGGTCCTCGGTCACCAGCTTGACCAAGAGCAACACGTCGTCGTGGTCATAGACGACGGGACGACCTGGACGGTCTTCGTCTTCGAGGCCGGCGAGACCGAACTCCTCGTAGCGCTTCCGCCACAGACCTACCTGGTTGTAGTGCAGATCGACCAGCTCACCAATGGTGCGATTCGACTCGCCGTCGGCCATGAGCAAGATCATGCGCGCCCGCTTGGCTGCCCGCGCCTCGATGGTGTTGGACCGCACGCGCGCTTCAAGTTGGGCACGGTCACCTCGACGAAGTTTGAGTGGAGGAAGTCGCATACCTCCATGAAACCACATCAGTGTTATTATCGCGAGGATGCACTAGTGGGTACGCTCCGAATTGTCGCCGCTCTACTCAGTCACTTGGCAGCGGTGGCGACGGAACAAGCCCTCATAAAGCCCCCCAGCTGTACCGAGGGCTTGTTCGCGTCCGATGACGGTTTGCCATCAGCCGTAGGCATAGGTTTCGAGCTTGCAACCCGGGCAGATCAGAACCCCGTCGTCCTCGACGATCCATTGGTCGATCTCTTTCACCGCAGCGTCTCCAAAGAACTCACCGCACTGGACGCAGCCAGCCTGCTCGGACATGTGCACGGAATCGATGGTCTTGGCCATCAGTCCTCCCTTCCCCCGAACTGATTATTTTGAAGATCCGAATTCCGGGAAACTAGGGCCGAAATCCCCTATTGCGCGCTTGGGGATGGGGCATCAGTCATTCCCCAAGATGGTCCGGCCCGTCGCCTTGGCCCACTTCTCGATCGCGTCGCGATGCCAGATCCGGCCAGCAGTGATGACCGCCTCCGGCACCGGAAAACCGGTCTGGCGGACCAGCCGGTCGGCGTACTGACGGGAGACGCCGAACATGTCGGCGATTTCCGTCAGGCCAACCTGGAGCTGCGGCTATGACGTCGACTTTTGTAGGGGAGTAGCCGACGATGTCGCCAGCAGGGGGGTCACCATGAGGGTTTGGGTCCGGTACGACTCCCTATCAGGGAGGCGGTTGTCTACAAGGATGAGCCCCTCGCTAATTGGGATGTAGGTGGCATGGCATCGGACCGATCGAGCTTGATGCGGACCTTGTGAAGGACTACGCCGCGGCAAAGGAAGCCTGGCTACAAGCCCACCTTCATTTCGTCGCGGCGGTGCAAGAGGCTCAAAGCCGACAGGATCCGTTGCGATGACTCAGGCACCTGTCGCGGGGTTGACGGACGCCGCACACGCGACGAAGCGCCCCCCGAAAGAGGCGCCCCATCGTCCCTCTGCCCGTTAGGCGAGAGCCAAGTATCACAGATGGGTGTTTCAGCCACCCACCGGTGTGAAGACGTTTCCATGTCCCTCTCGCCAGACCACGATCTGTCCGATACTGCTGGCGGTCCGTTGGCAGCTAAACCTTCGAGCAGTGCCCCAGGACGACCGCCTCGACCCGTGAAGCCCCCCATGCGGCGTCGGAGCCGTGGGCGCTTCGTCCGGCCACAGGTCCTTCTCCCACAGGTCTTGAGGACAATCCGTGAGCGCCGCCTCCATCAGCCGCAGCGCTTCCTCGAAATTGCGGGCCATGCTCTGCACGAACGGGTTCGCCACGCCTTACGTATTAGCGCACAGAGACGGATCCGGGGTTTGGTCTTGAGGGTGCCCCAGATCGCCGGTCTCGCGACGCTTCTTCCCAGTTCGATTGCCGGAATGGCTGCCTCTCGCGAGCAGAACCGCCGCTCCACTCGCCGGCCACCAAGCCCCAAACGATTCCCGCAAGCCGATCCGTATCTTGGAACGGCGAAGGACACTTCGATCGGAGAGCAGTGAGATGCGTTCGGATGGTTTGGTCAACGCGGAAAACACGAACGGGTCACCGATTACGGCAGTTGGCACAGTCAACGGCCCATTCGTTCCTCGGGCCTTCGCCGACAACCGAGAACCGCTGACCTATTGACGTAGACTGTAGACTCAGTCTAGTCTTGCTGGATGAGCGTTCCCCTTGCCCTACTTGGCCTCCTCGAGCGTGAACCGAGCTACGGCTACGACCTCAAGCGCGACTACGACGCCTACTTCGGTCGGGGCAAGCCACTCGATTTTGGCCAGGTCTACGCCACCTTGGGCCGCCTCACTCGCGATGGGAAGGTCGTGCCAGGAGAGGTAGAGGCTGGAGGGGGACCCGATCGAAAGCTCTACGCCATAACCGAGGGTGGAAAGCACGAGTTCGAGGCCTGGCTGAGCCAGCCCATCGAGCCGGCGCCGCGCCTCCAGACCGATCTCTTCGTCAAGGTGGTCTTCACCCTCATGTTGGGCCGTTCCGCCGAGCGCTACCTCGACACCCAACGGGCGGCCCATCTGCGCAGGATGCGGGAGCTGACCGCGCTCAAGCGTGAGGGCGACCTCGTCGACGCACTTTTGGCCGATCATGGCCTCTTCCACCTCG
The DNA here is from genome assembly GCA_963706555.1 of uncultured Acidimicrobiaceae bacterium. Classification (GTDB taxonomy): domain Bacteria; phylum Actinomycetota; class Acidimicrobiia; order Acidimicrobiales; family RAAP-2; genus Bog-473. The sequence goes on along the minus strand of OY970164.1, from coordinate 4,993,424 downwards.
AGGCCGATCTGCGGTGGATCGACATGACTGCGGCTCGCCTACCAGCATTGGCCGAGGTGGTGTCGTGAGTACGGCGACCGATTCTGAAGTGATGCTCGCGCGCGGTACGGTCCTCGAGGCTCGGAACCTCGTCCTCTCGTTCGGGGAAACGCCAGCGCTTCGTGGAGCGAATCTTGCGGTGAAAAAGGGCGAGGTCCTGGCGATGATGGGGCCGAGCGGCTCGGGCAAGTCGACGATGCTCCACTGCTTGGCGGGCATCCTCGTCCCCGACTCGGGCGAGATTTACGTCGACGGCGAGCGCCTCGACACGATGAGCGAGAAGCAACGGAGTGCGATGCGACGAGACCGTTTCGGTTTTGTCTTTCAGTTCGGCCAACTGGTGCCCGAACTCACGGCGGAGGAGAATGTCGCCCTACCGCTCCTTCTTGGGGGAGCTCGCCGCCACGAGGCTCTCCGCGTCGCTCGGACCTGGTTTGAACGACTGCAACTCGACGGCTTGGAACTTCACCGTGCCGGAGAGATGTCCGGCGGACAGGCGCAGCGTGTGGCGCTAGCGCGTGGAATGGTCGCCCAGCCTGAGGTGCTCTTTGCCGACGAACCGACGGGATCGCTGGATTCGCTGACCGGAGAGATCGTCATGGAGCTCATGACCTCGGTGGCCAGAGAGGAGGGAACGACGGTCGTCCTCGTCACCCATGAGGCGCGCGTCGCCGCCTACGCGGACCGCGAGGTGATACTGCGCGACGGTGTCGTGACTTCGACCGAGGAGATGCTCGGATGATTCGACTCGGGCTTCGCCTCAGCTTGAACGGAGGCAAAGAGGCCGTAGTTCGCGTCATTGTGACCGGGGCAGCAGTTGCCCTCGGCGTCGGACTGCTGCTGGCTGCCCTAGCCGGTGGCAACGGTCTGAACGCTCAGACCAACCGTGGTGCGTGGCTGGACTCGGCGGCGCAGGCATCACGACCGACGTCGACAACGGACCGGCTGTGGTGGCTGTCGAGCGTCGATCAGTTCGGCAGCCAGGCGATTGACCGAGTCGACATTGCCGCCGCCGGACCGAACGCTCCGGTCCCGCCGGGGATTGCCCACCTCCCGGGGCCAGGTCAGTATTACGCCTCACCGGCGCTTTCCTCGCTTCTGAAGTCGGTGCCTGCCGACGAGCTTCGTGACCGGTTTCCGGGGCGCCAAATTGGGACCATCGGCGCAGCGGCGCTGCCGTCCCCGAACTCGCTGATCATCGTCATCGGCCACTCCGCAAGCCAGCTCTCGCGGGCACCTGGTGCGCTCGAGGTGGGAGCCATCCAGCGCACGCCGGCCAGCTGCTACGCCTGCCAGAACCCAATCGGGAGCGGGCCTGATCTGCAGTGGATCCTGGCTGGCGGAGCCGTCTTCCTGCTGCTGCCGGTGCTCATCTTGATCGCCACGGCGAGCCGGCTGTCGGCGGCGCGGCGCGAGGAACGCTTGGCCGCCATGCGGCTCGTCGGCGCCACGCCGCGTCAGATTTCTGTGGTCTCCGCAGTCGAGGCGGTGGTCGCGGCGCTGGCGGGCGTCGCCGTCGGCTTCGCACTCTTCATCGGCTTCCGGCCGCTGCTCTACCACGTGCCGTTCACCGGAGCGCCTTTCGCGCCAGGAGACCTCTCACTGCACTGGATCGACATCGTACTGGTCCTGATCGGCGTCCCGATCGCCGCAGTCGTGTCCGCGCTGGTAGCGCTCCGTCGGGTCCAGATATCGCCGCTCAGCGTAAACCGGCGAGCGTCGTCACGCCCACCGCGGATCGTACGAATCATCCCGCTCCTCGCTGGCATCGCGGTACTCGCCTACTTCGACGCACACGGCAAGCCGGGCAGCAATGGTGGCCAGCTTCTCGAACTGCTCGTGGGATTCGTACTCCTTGTTGTGGGGCTGGTGCTCGCTGGACCGTGGTTCACGACCGCTGGTTCCCGACTCATGGCGAAGCGGGCCAGTCGCCCCGCCACGCTCATCGCCGGCCGCAGGCTGCTCGACAATCCCAAAGCGGCCTTCCGGTTCATCAGTGGGCTCGTGATCGCCCTTTTCGTTGCGAGCGCCCTGATCGGGGCGCTCAGCTCCATTGGCGTCGTCAGCAGCTCTGGAGGAGGAACCGCCGGAAAAGACACCCTCGCCGAACTGTTCTGCAGCTTCTCGACATCGAACTGTCCCGCTTCCGCCAAGGTACCTTCGGTCCCAGCCCAGGTGCTTGCCGATCTCCACGCCACGCCGGGCGTGCGTGGCGTAGCGGTGGTTCACCAAGTCGGTCAGCAGGCGAGCTGGGGCGGCCCCGCTGGGGTTGTCGCGTGCACCCAGCTGGAGAAGACGCCGGCGATCGGGACGTGCGCTCGAGGAGCGACGGTGGCGAGTATCGGCTACTTCCTTTCGAACATCCTTGGGCACAACTCGCACGCCTCGACGACGGCCTGGCCGTCGGCGCACCTATCGGCGGCGAAGGCCGCGCGTCTTCCCGTTGACGCGGTAGTCGTCGCCACCGACGGGTCCGCGAGGTCGCTCGAACGAGTGAGGACTACGCTCGAACGGGCGTTTCCCTTCCAGGGACAGCCGCTCGGAGTCGAATCGCTCGATCCGTCGAATGCGCGCCTTCTTAAGATGATCGAGGACATGACAGACATCATCATCGTGGCAAGCCTCATCATCGCCGCCTGCAGTCTCGCGGTGAACATCGTCGCCGGGTTGGGCGAGCGTAGGCGCCCGTTCAGCCTCCTCAGGCTCACCGGTGCCCCCACCAAGCTTCTGCATCGCGTCGTCGCGTTGGAGAGTGCCCTTCCACTCGTCCTTGTCGCTGCCGTGTCGATCGTGGTCGGCCTAGTGTCAGCCGCCCTGTATCTCCACTCCCAGGTCGACATTGCTTTCCGTATACCTGGGATCGCGTACTGGGCGACCGTGGTGGGCGGACTCGCAGCTTCGCTCGCAATCATCGCCTCGACGTTCCCCCTCTTGAACCGGATGACCGGGCCCGAAGTCGCACGAAACGACTGAACGAGCGCGGCGTATGGCACTGTTCCCCTTGAGCAACACGTAGGGTTTCTTTCCCATTGATCGCGCCACGGATGAGGGGGGACGGTTCTGGAGTCGTGGGCGTGTCCTAAGCCGAACGACTTATGAGTTCGTCCAACTCCATACCCGAGAGGCGCGGCGGTATCCCACAGAGGTCGGCCCTATGGGACACCACCGCACCGAGGTGAGGCCTCAGATCCCTGGCGGAGGTGTGCTCACCGTTGCCTCGTGCAGGATCCGCTCTCTCTCGACGGCCCGATAGACCGTGGAACGGGCCACGCCGAACCGATCAGCCAGATCGGCCGTTGTGTACTCGCCGGTCTCCAATAACGAAACCAGATGCGCTTCTTGACGATGATTGAGTTTGGGTTGCTTGCCTCGGAGATGGCCCTTCGCTTTGGCCACCTTCATCCCTTCTCGGGTTCGCAACCGGATGAGATCTGATTCGAACTCAGCCACCATGGCCAGGACATTGAAGAGGAGGCGTCCAATGGGGTCATTGGGGTTGTAGACGGAACCGCCCAGGTTGAGACTCACCTGTCGGATTGTGAGTTCGTCGGCGATCGCCCGCGCGTCGGGGAGGGAGCGGGCCAACCGATCGAGTTTGGTCACCACCAGGGTGTCGCCCTCACGGCAAGCCGCCAGAGCCTCACGGAGGCCAGGACGTTCGCGGTTAGTTCCCGTCAATCCCTGATCAACATAGATCCGGTTTGCCGCTACCCCAAGAGCGGCGAGACCGTCGCGTTGGGATGTCAGGTCCTGCTGATCAGTGGACACTCGGGCGTATCCGATGAGAAGCGCCGTCATGACGCACCTCCTTGGGGTTGGCCGGTCCGGGGAATACCCGGTTATCGGCACCGGCCTAAGCCGGTCTCCTAGGATCGATCCGATCTGGGTGTCCTCGCCGCAAGAAGATCGGCTTGTGGCACTCGCCCAATCCACCCCCAAGGACGGTCCGGGACGTCGGTGCGGCGCTTTCGACCGGCTGGAGGCCGGATTGGCGGAGCGTTCGGATCTGAGACAATGGGAGAGGAGGTAGTGGCCATCAACATCGAATCGGTGAGTGAGGCTCTGTCGATCTCAGTGCAGGCCGGTGTCCCCGTTCTCCTATGGGGGAGCCCCGGAACTGGCAAGACCTCAGTCGTACGTGCTCTCGGGGAAAGCCTCGGATGGCCGACGGAAGTGGTCATTGGATCGATCCGTGAACCGGCCGACTTTGCCGGGCTCCCCGTTGTCATCGATGGAGCAGTGCAGATGGCACCACCGCTGTGGGCCAGGCGGCTCTCGGCTGCCGGTCACGGTCTGCTCTTCCTCGACGAGTTGACGACAGCACCACCGGCGGTGCAGGCGGCGATGCTCCGGGTCGTGCTGGAACGAGTGGTGGGTGATCTCGCTCTGCCTGAGTCCGTCCGCGTGGTGGCTGCTGCCAATCCGCCCGAAGAGGCCGCGGACGGGTGGCAACTTTCGGCCCCGCTGGCCAATCGCCTTGTTCACCTCGACTGGCCGGTTGATGCGAAGTCGGTCTCACAGGGAATTGCTTTGGGTTTCCCGACCCCACCTCGCTTTAGCGATCATGCACCCACCGATGCCCAATCACTCAGCGCCCGGGCCACCGTGGGCGCATTCCTCGAGGTACGACCAGCGGTCGTGCTGGCCGTCTCGAGCGTGGCGGATCAGGCGGGGAGAGCGTGGCCGAGTCCAAGGAGCTGGGAGTCGGTGGCCCGCCTGCTGGCGGCCTGTGACGCTGTGGGTGCGTCGGATGAAGCCCGGACGCTTCTGGTGCTCGGCACGGTCGGCGACGGAGCGGGTATCGAGTTCTTGTCCTGGCTCGCCAATATGGATCTCCCCAATCCCGACGAGGTGTTGGCGGACCCCGACGGCTTCGAACTGCCCGAACGTAGCGATCGAGCCTTCGCCGTCCTGACCGCGGTGGCCGCTGTCGCGGTCGCACACGGAGACGACGCATCATGGACGGCGGCATGGCGGGTAGTCGCCCGGGTCGCCGATCGTGCTCCCGATGTCGCCGCGCTGGCCGCACGGACTCTGGCGGGAGCGCGTCCGCCGGGTGCAGAGTTGCCGAGTGGTCTCTTGCAGATTGCTCCGGTGCTTCGCTCGGCCGGTCTGATGGGTGGAACTGGTCAAGGTGATACTCCGTCCGCTTGAGTCTCTCGGCACAGAACAGCGGCGCGCCTGGGCTGCGGCGCGGGTCTGGGCCGCCCACCAAGCTCCGTACATGGCGAACGCCCTCCTCGCCTTAGATCCGGTGGTGGTCGATCAGTCCGGCGACCCCGAATCCCGCCTCCTCGATCTCGGGGCACTGCCGGTCGATCAACAGTGGCACGTCTATTTGGATCCCGACGTTTTGATCGACCTGTCCGTGCCGACTATCGGTTTCTGGTTGGTCCACCAGGTGAGCCATCTTCTGCGGCACCATGCCGAGCGATCGCCGGCGCAGAAACCGATCGGCGTCGTTCCTAAGACGTTCGTCCAGAGCAGAGATGAACAGCGGGGGAACGTGGCGGCCGACGCGGAGATCAACGACGACCTCGTTGCCGGAGGCACGGCCCGGCCTCAAGGTGCGGTCACGCCGACGTCGCTCGGGTTGCCCGACTCCTGGACTGCCGAACAGTATTGGGACGCCCTCGGCGGTAGCGCGGAAGCAGCACATCGCGCCCCCGAATCCGGTGATCGGGCCCATGACTGCGGCAGCGGCTGTGATGGCCTGCCGCGCCCGTGGGATAGCGGGCAACCGGGTCTGGGTCCGACGGGGCAGAAGCTGCTCGAGCGCGACGTGGCCCGGCGAATCGAGGAACATCAGCGCCACTACGGAACGACGCCTGCTGGCTGGAGGCGCTGGGCCTCGGAGATTCTAGAGCCCACGGTCAGTTGGCAACGACTCTTTGCTTCGGCAATTCGTCGAGGAGTCGCCGACGTCGCGGGGCGCGTCGATTTCAGCTATCGCAAACCCTCTCGCCGTTCCTCCGTGGCCGGCGATGTGATTCTGCCCAGCCTCCGTCAACCCCTGCCCAAGATCGCCATGGTCCTCGATACTTCGGGAAGCATGGATGACCATCTGTTGGCCCAGTCTCTGGCGGAGGTCCAGGGTGTGTTGTTGAGCCTGGGCGTCGGGCGACGTCATCTCAAGATCGTGTGTTGTGACGCCAAGGCGTTCGAAGCACAGAAAGTCATGCGTGCTCGTGATGTCGAACTCCTCGGCGGCGGGGGAGCGGACATGGGGGCAGGATTGGCCAAGGCCGCTGAGCTGCGTCCAAGGCCGGATCTGATCGTCGTACTCACGGACGGGCACACTCCTTGGCCAACCGAACCACCCCGGGGCATTCGGGTGATCGTGGGTTTGATGGACTCCTCGGGCCGCGTCCCAGAGTGGGCAAGGACCGTCTCGATCAACCTGCCGGGCGCGGCCTGAGGCGCACGCGGTGGGGTGCGTGATGCAGACCCGAATCGATGCGGGGGAACCAGAGGACCGCGAGCCCGAGGAGCTCGCTGAGTGGCTGGCCGCGGGTTTCAATGCCGAGATCGCCGACGTCTGGCGCCAATGGCGGTTCTCGATCAGCCGAGCTCGAGCCTGGGTCGCAGCGGGGATAGACGACGGATTGCGCGCTGCTCAGTGGTCGACGGGCGGCGTTGCCCCTGACACCGTCCAGGAGTGGCGCGCCGTGGGAATAGAGGCGAACGAAGCGGTGCGTTGGCACGAGTTCGGCTACGGGTTCGAGGCCGCTCGAACCGAGAAGGCGAAAGGCCACAGTCCGGATGAGGCGTACGCGCAGGCCCAGGCCCAACCGGCAGCTGGGGCAACCCAGCGGCTCTTGCGGGCCGGGTCTGCCGGCGCCGGGTTCGTTTGGTTCCATGCGTGGACTCCACGAAGCAGGAGTTGATCCCAGAATCATCCATTCCTACGCGCAGCATCAGTGGATGGACGAATCTGCGTTGCCTTGGGCGAGGCGAGGCATTGATGCGAACGACGCCTACATGTGGCACGAACTCGGGCTCACCCCCGCCGAGGCCGGACGCTTGGAGCTGCTCGGTCGCACAGTTGGAGACGTCGTGCGCGAGTGGTGGACTGCCGGCATCCCCTTCGACGAGTTCGCGGACTGGATAGGCGCCGGATTGAGCGCTCGCGAGGCGGTCGAACAACGGGCCCGGGGGATTACCGCCGAACACGCGGCCTCGCTGCGCGCGTTGCGCCGAGACGAAGCACCTGAACCTGCTGCTTCGACGCAACAGCGCCCTCCCCGTCGCCGTAGGGGGGCGCCCAGAGCGGAACAGAGCGGTCCCCCGCCCAATGATGAGGCCGGAGCACGAGCTGCCGTAGGGGAGGCCTTCGCCGACATGGGAGAGGTCGACGAGGAGAACGACACCGTCCCATCGGTGGAGGGCAGCGCCGGACTGGGCAAATGTCGTGAGCAAGCGGCGGAGATCGCGCGCGCACGATTCGGTGGTCAAGTCCCACAAGTAACTGTCGTGTTTGCGGTCGACGCCGTCCGCTTCGTCAATGACCACGAGGCGGTCGTGTCATATACGGCCCGCATCACGGGCTCGCTCAACATCACCCTTGCCGATCGGCCCGGCCGGGCGATTCTGGTGGACGGACAGTGGAAGGTGACGCGGGAGACATTCTGCGAATGGATGCAGGTCGGCGGCGTGCAGCGCCCGCCTCGGCAGGAGCCTTAGCGGTTCAGTGGGAGCGTGAACCCCGCTGGGCGAGGACAATCGTGACCACTTGAGGATGGGTCACTGGGGATCGGCCAGCTTCGGCACCAGCGTCGTCGCCCGGCCTTACTCGATGCCGAGGTACGCGGCACGGACCACCTCACTGTTCGCCACATCCGCTGGTGGACCCGAAAAGATGAGGCGCCCGAAGTCGAGCACGTTGACCGGGTCGCAGATGTCCATAACCATTGACATGTTGTGCTCGACCAGCAACACGCCGACTCCTCGGGCATCGACGACCTCGGTGAGGACGGTCGCGAACCTTCGAGCCTCCGCATGGTCCAGACCCGCAGAAGGCTCGTCTAGCAACAATACGTCGAACCGACCGGCGAGGCATCGGGCCAGTTCCACCAACCGACGTTCAGCTGTCGAAAGAGTCGCGATCTCACGGTCTGCGATCGGCGCGATGCCGACCAGCTCCATGGCCTCCGAGGCTGCTGCCCGAACCTGCGCGGCCTGCCCTGGGGCAGCCACGAAATGCGACAGGACGCGCTTGCCGGCCAGGGAGCCCTCGCGCCCCAGCTCCACATTCTGTCGGACCGTCATGGACCAAAACAGGTGGGCCATCTGAAACGACCGTCCGAGTCCTCGTCGCGCCCGGGCTGACGTGTCGAGCTTGGAGATGTCGTGGCCTGCGAGCAACACGCGGCCGGACGTCGGCCCCACAAGGCCCGAGCAGACGTTGAAGGTCGTTGTCTTGCCCGCCCCGTTGGGCCCGATCAAGCCCGTGATGCGACCAACGGGGGCACGAAGGGAGAGGTCATCAACCGCGAGGACCCCACCGAAGCGCACGGTGACGTGGTCAATGTCGAGCCCCCTGGTCGACGCCACCTGACCCTCGGAACCCCTATCCCTTCGAAGGAGAGCCGACGGATGTTCCGATGGAGAGCCCGCCGATTGTCGGGTGGCGACATGGCGCGGCACCGGACGCGCCGCCCACTGGAGACGTGGGATCCATCCGAACGATCCCATGACTGCGCTCAGCACAGCGGCCGCGCCAAAGCCCACATAGAGCCACCAGATCTGCCCCTGTGCGCCGAGGTACGAAGGGACGACGACGTACGCGCCGGCGGCCAGCAATGAGGTGAGTGGCTGGCCCATGCGCAGAATGAGGACGACCACGACCACGGTCAGCGAATTGACCGGGTCAAACGGCCCATCGGTCAAGAACTGGTTCTGCGAAACGAGAAGCGCTCCACCCACCCCGGCGAGGAACGCGGCGATGGCGAACACGGCCACTTTGGTGACGTTGAGGGAGATTCCCTGTGCTTGAAGTGCCCGAGGAGAGTCTCCGAGCGCCCGCAGAAGCCGGCCGAGGCGTGCTCGTCGTATGCCGGAGGTCATCAACAAGGCACAGAGGAACACTGCGAGCACGACGACGTAGAAGGTCACATCGTCGGCAGCGTTGAAGGGACCGATCACCGGACGCGGTACCGTCATCAGGCCCTCTCCGAACATCAGTTTGGTCGGATACCCGAGGTACTCCAGCACGATACCGAAGCCAAACGTCGCAATGGCCAGATAGATGCCGACCACCCGGATGGCGGGGACGGCAACCAGCGCGCCCACGGCTGCGCCGGCAAGGCCGCCGATGAACAACGCCGCGAACCAGGGGACCCCGAACGTCGCCGACAGATGCGCGAAGGTCGTCGCACCGATCGCCGCCAGCCCCATTTGGCACAGCGACACCTGACCCGATGTCCGCACCAGAAGGGCCAAACCGAGAAAGAGAATGGCGTAGGACAACCCCTCGTTCGAGACGTCGACGAGATGCATGTTCTTCGACAGCGGTACGAGTAAGAGCGCCGACGCGGCGGCCGCCAGAAGCGGCCAGCGCCACCAGCGGGGAACTGTCAGCACCCGACGGGTCGGGGGCCGGTCGATCGATGACCGTTCGGGTGCCAGGTGGTTTGGGAGTACGAACACGATGAGCAGGACCAGAAAGGGAATGCTCGTCGGCAGTCCGCCGAGGACGCTGATCGTGGTGACGTATTTGGTTGTGAGGGCGGCGATGACGCCGACCACGATGCCCCCGAGGTATGTGAGAGGAAGGTTGGAGAACCCGCCGATGGCCGCCGCACCGAACGACTGCACAAAGAGAAGGAACAGCGTGGCCACGGTCACGTTGTAGTTCGGCGACAGCACCAACAGCATGCCCGACAGGGTCACGAACCCGATCCCGAGCGCCCAACCCGCTTGTTGTGCTCGCGTCGGGTTGACCCCCGTCATCGCAAGGAGGTCCGGGTTGTCGACGACCGCTCGCATGGAACAACCGATCCTGGTGTGCTCGAGAACCAGGTGCAGCACCGCGGCCATGACCAGACCTACCGCCACGATGATGATCTGGTCGACACCAACGTTCACGCCGAGGATTCTCACGGCAGTGCCAGGAAGTGACGGGTGGGAGACCACCAGACCGGGTCCATAGGCGTCGGATCCCCACAGGGTGGTCGCACCTTCGATGAGCAGAACAAGGCCAATTGTCGCCAGCACCTTGTCACTCGTCGCCAACGGCGTTAGCCGGCGCGCCAGCCTCTCGAAGGCGACGCCCAGAGCCGGACCGATTCCCAAAATCGCGAGCACGGCGGCGAGCTGCCACGGCACATCGGCCCTACTAACGAGCGCGTAGAAGAGCAGGACCGCTACGGAGGCCATCGAGCCGAACGCGAAGTTGAAGATTCCCGAGGTCCGGTAGGTCAGCACAAGACCCATCCCCGCCAGCCCGTACACCGATCCCGTCGTTACACCGATGACGACGAAGGGAAGAAAGTCACTCATATGCTGCGTCCATGACTTTAGCTAGTTTCCCTCGAAGAAAGTAGGGCAACGGTGCTCGCGTTTTGAGCCCGGGTCGACAACGATGGCCTCGAACCGTAGGACTATTGACTTCGCGGTAGCTAATACCGCGCCCCCTGTCGTCATAGGTGCAGGCCTGCAGGACGGATGAACGAAAAGCAGAGGTCGGCTTCCCCCATGATGTCTTCGAACAATTCAAACGGATAACGGGTCAATACCGGTCGTACGCGACGGCACCCCTTGGCGAACTCGAGGGACCTTTGAGAGGAAGCTCGCCAGTGCCTGCGGGGCAGTTCTTCATGAGGCGCATCCTCGGACAACCAGATGAGACAGTCGACGCTTCGACCACTGCTCCCATCAGCGGCGCCCCGTTGATGGATCGCCATCTGACGACCAGTTTGCCCAGCCCGAGCCGTCCGACGAATGCAGCATGCCGTTCCTCATGCGGGCGATAAGCATTGGTGTGGGCGCTGCAGGGCCGGCCTAAATCTACGATGTCTGTGCGAGAGCTCTGGGCGGGAAACGTCCAGAGCTCAATGATTCTGAGGATTTGAAATAATTTCCTGAGACTCGCACGACCACTGCGCTATTCATTCAGACAGAAATCACCGTCGACGGACGTAGGGTCGAGAAACCTAGGACGCGACACACTGACAGAGGGCCTACGAGGACGGTTCACTGAGCCAGTCGGGCTGACGCAGTCGCGCAACCTGCGCGAAGTCTCCGAGGATGCTCACACCCCCCTCAGCGGCGGCGTCTTTGTCGAGACGTCCAGCCAAGAGACCGATGATCGTGTCCGCTGGGCCGGACACCACGACATCTGGCGAGTCAGCGGGCCCCGAATGGGAACCAACTTCGCCATTTCTCGACACGAGCGTCACCGCTTCCTCACCTCCGGCTCGGACTTCGACCTCGAGGTCAGGTCGGTTCGGGTCGAGTCCTCCGAACATCAAGTCCAGCGGAATCTCCAGCCAGCGGCTCCGAAAGGAATCGCCACTCTGCTTCTCGGTCATAAGCGGAGCGGCCCAACGAACGAGCTCGCGCACGGGGGTGGCGAGTCTCTTTCCCCAAGCCGTCAGTTCGTAGCGGCCCTGCTCGTCGCGGGTAACCACGCCGCTCTCATCGAGATGGCGCAAGCGCTCGGCCAAAAGATTGGTCGCCACGCCGGGAAGCCCGTCCTGCAACTCGCCATAGCGACAGGGCTGTATGAGCAGCTCGCGGACGATGAGCAGGGTCCAACGGTCACCTACGACGTCGAGAGCTCTGGCCACGGCGCAGTACTGGTCATAGGAACGCATTCCTCTCATCATATCACCTGTGCTTGAAAATGTTTAGGATTTCTACTTGACTACATTGTGCTTTGTACTTTAGATTATAAAGTCTCACCCTAGAAAGGGGACGTCATGCACCACTAACAGCCAACTCGAGGCGCTGGCCGCGGAGCGGGTCCGTAGTCGGCTTGCAGAAGCCGAAGGATCCCGACGCACACACCGTGCCCGAGTCGATTCCAGAGCAGTGCGAACGAGCAGAGACAAGGCCGGATCAAAGAAGTCACGGCTCGCTGGTCCTCGCCTCCCGTCGGCGCGTTGTACCTACGACAACCCCAACAGTCGACTCCAAAGGAGAACATCATGACCGTCCGTTCTCACGCACTTGCGCGGCGAAGTCGGGCGGCCGTCCTCGTGGCGCTGTGTCTCGCAGCCTTCATCATCAGCGTGGACGTGACGATCGTCAACGTGGCCCTGCCGACGCTGGTGTGGCGGCTCGGGGCATCTACGACGCAGCTCCAGTGGATCGTCGACGCCTACAGCCTGGTATTCGCCGCCTTGGTCTTGGCGGCGGGAAGTCTGAGCGACCGTCTGGGCCGTAAAGGCGTTCTACTTATTGGGTTGGCCGTATTCGCCGTTGGCAGCCTGACCGGAGCACTTTCCGGGACCATCGCCGAACTCATGGCTTCCCGCGCTTTCATGGGTCTTGGAGCGGCTCTCATGTTCCCCTCGACGCTCTCCTTGCTCGTCAATGTGTTCACTGAACGCGGCGAACGCGCCATGGCGATCGGTCTGTGGGGTGCGACGACCGGGATCGGCATCGCGACTGGTCCAATCGTCGGTGGGTGGCTCCTGGAGCGCTACTGGTGGGGCAGCATCTTTGCCTTCATGGCCGTCGCCGCCGCGGGTGTAGCGGTCCTCGTCGCAGTTTCGGTGCCGGGCTCGCGGGATCCGAGTACCCCTCCGTTCGACTGGCGGGGTCTGGTGCTGTCGGCGGCAGGTATGGCGGTGTTGATCTTCGGCGTGATCGAAGGACCGGACTGGGGGTGGAGATCTTCGGCCGCCTTGGGATGCATCGTTGGCGGCCTGGCGCTACTCATCATTTTTTTCCTGGTCGAGCAGCGGACGGAGCACCCCATGCTTGACGTGGGCCTCTTTCGCAATCCTGGGTTCACGGCAGCCAGTGGCTCGGTCGCCATCTCCTTCTTCGCTCTCTCGGGTTTCATCTTCCTCGTTGTCCAGTACTTCCAAATCGTGAAGGGATACACGCCACTCGGGACCGGGGTCCGTCTTCTACCTGTCGCCGGTTCCGTGGCAGTGACATCGGTGCTGGGCACGAAACTCGCCGTTCGCGTGGGAAACAAGCTGATCGTCGGAGCCGGGTTGTTGTTGTTCGCGACCGGACTCTTGTGGTCATCGACGGCTTCTGCATCCACCACCTACCTTGTCATCGTCGGTCAGATGCTGTTCCTCGGTTCAGGGATGGGTCTTACCAGCGCTCCGGCCACCGAGGCGATCATGGGTGCGGTACCAGCGGCCAAGGCGGGAGTGGGATCCGCCGTCAACGATGCCACCCGTCTCTTCGGCGGGACGCTCGGGGTGGCGGTCATTGGCAGCGTGGCCACGTCCCTGTACACGAGGCGACTGGCGTCGGAGTTGCCGCCGGGAATCCCTGGGCGAGCCGTCGCGGGCGCAAAGGGCTCCGTCGGAGGAGCGATCATCGCCTCGCACGAGCTCGCCAAGCTCGGGTTTGGCCAGACGGCACATGAGCTCGCCCACTCAGCCACCAATGCATTCCTCCACAGCTTGGCGGGCGGTTGCCGGGTTGTCGGAGCCGTCACCGTCGTCGGGGTAGTCGTCGCCATTGCGTTCCTACCGGCCCGACCGAGACAACCGGGGGACATCGCGGATCAAACCGATCACCTTGGAGCCATGCGCTCGTCTTTGGGAGCCCAACCAGCGCCAAGAAGCGCTACGTCAGCGGTCGCCAGTGAGCCACCGATGGCCAAGTTCGACGATGCCGCTGCTGTCTTCGTCGACCGGGGCGCCCGTGAAGCTGGCTGACGCCCGACTGCTCCATCCTGACTGCACACGACTCTCCACAGCGCCTGCCAACCACGCGACACCCCGATCGATTTAGGAGCGACATGACTTATACCGAGAAAGACCTAATCAGCACCATCGACCACCTCGTGCCCGAAGGCGTGACCGATGGGACGACAACCGAGGGACTGCAGTACCTCGACCAATACCACGTGGGAGGTTCCCAGGCTGTCGAGCGCTTACTGGTCACCCTGATGCCGTCGTCGTGGGACATCGTCCTCGACATCGGGTCGGGTCTCGGCGGTCCGGCCCGCCAGGTGGCCATGGCCTCGGGCTGCCGGGTGACTGGCGTGGACATCACCGAGGCCTACGTCGAGGCGGCCGTCGAACTGACCGACCGCTGCGGGCTGTCGGATCGTGTCCGCTTCGTCCATAGCGATATCGCCGACCTCGCGCTCAAGCGGCCGTTTGACGCCGGGTACACCATGCACGTCCAGATGAATATTGAAACAAAGCGGCAGTGGTTCGCCGAGATCGCGCAGCGGTTTGCGCCTGGCGCCAGATTCGCTGTGTGGGAGGTCTGCCGCACGTCGGGAGCGGAGCTTTCATGGCCCTTGCCGTGGTCGATGGATGGGAGTGACAGCCACCTTGCCACCTCTGATGACCTGCGCGACGCCATCCTCGAAGGGGGCTTCGAACTGGTCGAATGGGTCGACGAGTCCGCGTGGGCCACCTCATGGTTCGACACGACGTTCGCCGATGGGCCTCCCTCGAGCCCCACCCTGCCAATTCTCTTGGAGGAGGGCTTCGCTCGGGTGCTCAACTTCGCTGCAGCGCTCGCCGATGGCACCTTGGGAGTGCGACGCGGTGCGTTCGTCCGATCGGCTAGTTGATGCATTCCTGTGGTTCTGACGACGGGCCGGCCGTTGGACGCGTCCTACAGCAAACCCGCGAGGACGTCCCACCGCAAACCGAACTGCCGTCCATCGGAACAGTTTGCGCAGATGTGCTGGCGCCGATGGAAAAAGAAATCAGCCTTCACTGAATCGAAGAACAGCAAGCACAGATTGATCGACAAAAGGGGAGACGGCAATGACAACGCAGGATGAATCGATAGAAGTTATGCCCGGACCGGTTGCGTTCTACAGCGAGCGACGAGTCAAGACGCCCCATGGCAGCGTCTTCGTGCGCGATACATCCGGTGACGATCCCCCGATCATCCTGATGCACGGTTTTCCCGATGATCACCGGATCTACGACAAACTCTTTCCGTGGCTGTCCCCCAGACGGGCCGTGGCCTTCGATTGGCTCGGATACGGTCGGTCCGATCGCGCCGATGCCGCCGGATTCTCCCTCGATGAGCATGGGTCCGAACTGGCGGCTGTGCTCGACCAGCTCGGCATTAGCCGTGCCGTACTTGTCGGTCACGACGCCTCCGGGCCGGACGCGGTTGCGTTCGCCGTCGCCCATCCCCAGCGAGTAGCCCATCTGGTTCTGCTCAACACTATGTTTGGGCACCAGCCCGCACTGCACCTGCCTGAGATGATCCGGTTGCTCGCCGATCCGGCACTCATACCACTCGCCGACGCCATGTTCAATGACGAGGGCCAGCGTCTCTGGCTGCTCCAGCACACCGCCGACCAGTGGGGGTTGGATGCCGTCGACCCCGACAGCCTGGCCGTACAGTCAATCCTCCCGCAGTTCTTCGGCGACGCGGCCCAGTCTGATGCCCTCGCAGCTATCCGCGCCTGGACCGCAGGTCTGTTTAACGCATTGGTCAGCCAGGACGCGGCTCATCGACGGCGGAGTACTCCAACGCCTTGAGGTTCCGGTCTCGCTCATCTTTGGCGAGGCGGATCGCTATCTGAACCCGACCCTTGCGGCCGAGATAGCCCGGCTGTTCAGGGAACCGTCGCTTCACCTAGTGAAAAACGCCTCACACTGGCCCCAGTGGAACCAGCCCGAAACCGTGGCTGAACTGATCAAAAAAGCAACTGATAATGGGTAACGGCGCAAACCGCCAGAAGAACGCTTACCTCCCGGATCGGACGGCAGCGCCAATGCACACCGACACCGAGCAGTACACCCTCCGAATCACGTACAAGAGCAGCTACGACTTTTAGACCACCAGGGCCCCGCCTCGACGAGCAGATCCCGCTTCTCGACCCCCACGTGTCTTTCGACCTTGTCCTGCGAGACGTCTCGTGGGCTGACGTGGAATCTACGGTTGCCGTGTACCTCGGGCCGACCGGGTTCGTGGCACTGGCACGCCTCGATCAAGGTGCTCTTTTGAGCCTGAACGGCGAACCACTCGGAGCGACCCGCTACCTGGTGGGCAATCCGCATCTCGCGTGGCGGGTTCTCAACGCCGATCCGGCAGCTGCGCTGTACGCTCCCTTCGGGGTGGCGGTGTTCGCCGACCAGGTCGGCCGCGCCGATGTCTCCTATGACCGTCCGTCGAGTCTCTTTGCTTCATTGGGATCGAAAGAGATCGACGAGGATTGGTAGGGAGCTTGACGACGACGAGGATTGGTAGGGAGCTTGACGACAAGATCGGCCAGGCTGTGGTCTCAGCATGCTGCGCTTGACCAGGATTGTAGTTCGCCAAGGTGGTGGCGTCGTAGGCGACGCAGCACCGAGGATCAGCGACGGGCAGGCAACCGCCAAGCGAAAAGTCGGACAGGTGTCGACAGCGGGCGTATCGACCAGGGGGTCGACGCCACACTGGAGGACCGATCAACATCCTGTCGGTGCCGAAAATGCCATCCATTGGCTGTGAACTGGGCTTTGACGTCCAGACTCTCGCGCGGCGAGCATGCGGCAGTGACCCTCTCATTCCTCTACCGAGCGTTCGGCCGTCTCCTCCAGCTGGTTTGGCTCTTGTGTCACAGCGATACGGACCTCGCCATCGAGGTCGTCCTGCTGCGCCACGAGGTGTCGGTGCTCAGACCCCAGGTCCAGCGACCGGCGTTGGAGCCGGCGGATCGGGCGGTTCTGGCGGGGCTCGCACGACTGCTCCCGCGCCGACGACTCGGGCGCTTCTTCGTTCAGCCAGCAACCCTGCTGCGCTGGCACCGGGACCTCGTCGCCAAGCGCTCGACGTACCCGCACGGCCGACCCGGTCGACCGGGCATCGCGAAGGGAACCACGGCGTTTGTCCTCCGGTTGGCGAAGGAGAATCCACAGTGGGGCTACCGCCGCATCCACGGTGAGCTCGCACCATGGGCATTGTCATCGCCGCCTCGAGCGTCTGGGCGATCCTGAAGCGTCACGGCGTCGAGCCGTCGCCGCGGCGATCCGGACCGACTTGGACGGAGTTCCTCTCTGCACAGGCGAAGGGCTGTGCGCGTGTGATCAGGACCTTGCGGCGCGAGTGCCTCGACCGGACGCTCATCCTCGGCCGCCGCCATCTGGAGACCGTGCTCGCCGAGTACGTCGAGCACTACAACTCGCATCGTCCCCACCGTTCCCTCAACCAGCGTGCGCCGTCCGCGCTCGACACGGCTCTTGCGCTGATCGGCGACGTCGACCTCGCCAGGCTACGAACAACCGATCGTCTGGGCGGCCTCATCCACGAGTACCGGATAGTTGCCTGAACTGGGCGGATGGGTTCTCGGCACCGACAGGTTCCTGGCGGGGCGATAGGGAAGATCGAGACCCTCCCTTCGTGTTAGGGCAACCGATAGACAACCGTCCGACACCGATACCGCCCCTGCCGCTGAGAGGATTTCAAGGCGTCGAGGGGTGGGATGCGGGCATTCCGGCGCCTCGCTGCGCGTCAGGGTTTGATTCGCGGTCGTCGCCGCAACCCCTTCAGTTGACTCAGGCGGGGGGCGTGCTTTGACCGACTTGTTCCCTAGACCTCGCGAACACTTTCGTAACGGACTTGCTCTTGAACCGTGATCTCGTCACGCCCGCCGTGCGCCGCGAGGGCGTAGACGACGAGGACGCCAATGCCGATGTAGGTGAGCGACCAGATCGGGTAGTAGGGCATCAACCAGATCGAGCTGATGGCGAGGATGGCACCGGCGGCGACGCCCACCCAGCGGCCGACCTGTGAACGGTTCATCACGATGACGAGTGCCGACAGGATGAGGATGGCAGCCACCACGATGTAGATCCACCCATACGTCTTCAGGCTATGGCCGAAGATGGCATTCTCAAGATTCTCTGGCAAGACACCGTGGTAACGGAAGGCCCAGATTGCGTCGAAGACACGCATGATGCCAGCGGTTCCGAGCACGACCGCCGCAAAGACAATCCAACCTTCACCGCGTTGTTCCACGGGTCCGCCCCCTCTTCGTTAGATGATCCCTTACGGCATCGAAAGATAGAGCATGTGAAGACTGAAGGCAATGGGTTTTGACGGCTGACACTGGCGTCATGATTGAGCCGGCTCCTGGGCGTGGTGACTCGACGCCCCGAACTCAGCTCATTTTATGAATCGAGTTCAGCGTCGGTCTCAGCCTCGATGACCGCGATGGCCACACCCAATGCCTCTGTGATCGCGAGGGCCGCAGACGTCACTCTTGCTGTCCCCACGATCGGTGCGACAGCCACCAGCACGTCTTGGACCTGATCGATCGTCACCCCAGTCTCCAAGGCAGGGCCAACATGCAACAGGTAAGAAACAGGCGTTGCATCGACCGCGGCCAAAGCAGCAATGCGGACCAAAAGCAACGAGTGAGGATCTAGGCCACAACGCGCGACTGATTCCAGGGTCATCGCAGCGACTGTGTCGAGCACCGGCGTTTCATTGGCCATGGCTGTCTCCTAATCTTCGCCCCACCCTGTTGGCTGGGTCGTCTCTGTGTGCTTATCAGATCAGAACTCAGCTGGAAAATTTCGTCCACTCGATCACCCTTCACTCGCTAACCCTCAGCCAGGGCGAGGCGTGCGCGAAGCTGGAATGAGCGGACACGTTGGGACTGCGTCCTCTCCACCAGTGGCTTGGGCGGGTGGGGGGTGACGACAACTTCCCGTTATTGCGATGGAGCGTCCGAGGCGGCGGTTTGTGCAGCGTCTCCATGATGCAGCGCTCCTCCGACTGCATTGGGCCAACCGGGACGCCCCCCGGATAGCACATCGCCTCGGCATTTCGCTCGGGCTTCAATCCGAGGGCGACGAGTTCTTCGTCGATCTGTTCCAGATCCGCGTCAGTTTCACCTTCCGAGGAAGACAGATGAATCTCCAATCTGCCGTCAATGTACTGAGGCATCCAGTGCGCAGCAAGATCGGGGGTTGTTATGGAATCGCTGATAGGAGCCAGGTGGCACTTTCGTCGATACCATTTCCAGCGGAGTTGGCGCTGTCCAATATCTCGGCCGAACCCCGGCGCGACCGTATCCCGAGAATCGGCAGGATCGGGCGCATGCCACGTCGCGCTCCCTAGTATCTACTTCGTGAGTCCTCTCCACGCCGACAGGCAGACATCTTGGGCGGGATATATCGGCATCACCATCGTCTGCCTGGGAGCACTTGCAGTCGCGGGATTTATTGGATCGGTGGTCGGCCCTCACTTCAAGACCGCATCGACCTCCAGCACGACGAGCACTTCCCTACACCCGGTATCAACGACCACGTCGACCGTTGCTCATTCAAGTGTGAAGATACTCGTGGCAAACGGCACTCAGGATCATCAAAACGCCAATGATGTTGTTCATTGACTCCCATGAGGGTCCACCATCGAAAGGTTGGTCCTCTGTAATTTCGGGAGCACCGGGGTCACCGGTCTGACTCAAGATCACGTGGACATGTGATCGTGTCTGCACGCTGTCGACCGGCGCTCCCGGCAAACACATACGAGGCGCGGCGCGCCCCGTTCCAGAGGGGTGATAGGCCGGTCTGTTCGCAGCAGATCGACCCACACCGTCACTCCTGACGGGACGGCCGTGCCATCCCTCAACCGCTTAAGGAAAGGAAGGGATGGCATGACCATCGTAGAAGCAACGCGCACCATCACCGGTGGCATCGATACTCATAGCGAGACTCATGTGGCCGCCGCCTTGGACGAGGTCGGTGGCCTGCTTGGGTCCGAATCGTTCGAAGCCAATCCGGGCGGCTATGCAGCCCTGTTCTCCTGGTTGCGTGGCTTTGGAAACGTCACCAGGGTGGGCGTGGAGGGTACGGGATCGTATGGGGCAGGCGTGGCCCGTTTCCTCGCTCGAGCTGGCGTCGAGGTCGTCGAAGTAGACCGGCAGAACCGGCAGGCCCGCCGCTTCAGTGGCAAAACCGATCCTCTTGACGCCGTCGAGGCCGCCCGTGCCGCCTTGTCGGGACGAGCCACGCGGACAGGCAAAGAGCAGAGACGGTTCGGTCGAGGCCATCCGGGTCCTGACTGTGGCCAAGCGCTCGGCGCGCTCTTCCCGCGTCGAGGCCCTCGCTCAGATGCGCCAACTCACCTACAGCGCCCCTGACCAGCTGCAAAGCCGTCTCAAGGACTTCCCATCGCGCAGTTCATCGCGACCGCCCAGAATCTGCGACCGTCGCGACCGGCTGACACCGTGACCGCGGCCACCAAGGCCTCGTTGTCATCGTTGGCTCACCGAGCGGCCGACCTCGAACAGGAGATCAAAGAGCTCGATGACCGGATCACCCCACTTCTCGAAGCCACCGCACCAGATCTCCTCGCCGTTTACGGCGTGGGGATCGACACCGCGGCCACGCTGCTCGTCGCCGCCGGCGACAATCCCGAACGTCTGCATTCAGAAGCGGCGTGGGCCCACCTGTGCGGCGTCTCACCACTTCAGGCCTCTTCGGGCAAAGTGACGCGCCATCGGCTCAACCGCGGCGGAGATCGACAGGCCAATCGGGCGCTGTGGCACATCGTGATCACGAGGCTGGCGTCTGATCCCGATACGCAGGCCTACGTCGAGCGCCGGGTCAAAGACGGTCGTTCCAAGCGCGAGGCCATTCGGATGCTCAAGCGCTACGTCGCCCGCGAGGTATACCGCTACTTGCCCGCGGCTAGATCCCCGGGCCATGGACCTGGCTCACTAAACGCCTGTCGTCCTTCGAGGCTGACTTGTAACCGATTTGCCGGTCCGTGGCCCGGGTTCAACCAGATCACAAAGACGCGTGACCTGATAAGAGCTTGCCCTCCAAGTCGAGTGGCCCATCATTGGTCTGTCCGCTGTCTTTCTCCCGAAAATCCTTCAAGGGGCTTGACAAGATCCATAGGAGCATCGGTTAAGGGCGTAGGGCAGAGGACGGGTTAAGGGAGCGCGAAGAGCACCAGTATGCCGATTACCGGTCGCGATCAGCCAGAGAAGTGACTGGGCGACGAGGACACCCGGTTATGCGTGAGTGTTATCCGGCTACAGCCAACCGATCGTGCGGCGAGTTAGACCCACCTTAAGCAATCGCGCCAATCCCAAATGCATTATCCACTTTGGCCCAGCCTGAGATTTACGTACCTCCTGCCCGGCCGTTCGCGTAATGCGAACTCGCAAGGATGGGGGGTCATAGATGGCCAACAAGAAATGGCCATCTATGGCACGGCGGTTCTGGGTCCGCGCTATTGCCCATCGATTACAAACGGTACGTGCAAAGACTTGGCCGCTCTCTTCTTGGCGTGCTCGCCTCGGCGGTCCATGGCAGTGGGTCGCCTGGAGCTGTGGCGAGTAGATGAGCCTCAGACAGCGGCCCGGCATGGCCGTGAACGAGTAAGGGACCGGGTCGCCGGGTTCGGGCATGCGGTCCATTGAGCGACCGTAGCCCTGGGGTGTCAACAGTGCCCCCGACCGCTGCTTGCCGGGGGCGACGGCCGCTGGTGGAGTAGAGAGCGACCGCATTGGGTCAGTACCCATGGGACGTCTATTGAAAACGTCGGCACGTCGGAGTGTGGCAAGGTGGGGATGACTCTGAACAAAGGGTCCGCCTACGCATCGAATCGAGGTTGGACCGTGATCGAGCCGGACGCCCTCAACAACGCCCTCCGCAGGTTGGTCGCCGATTTGCAGGCGGACAACCCTGGCGCTCTCTCCACATTCGAGATGTGGTGCTTCGATCACAGCGAGGACATTGCGTTTAGGGCTCTGGTCGATTACTGGAACGGGATCTGAGCCACACGGGGCGTAGCCAGTACGGGACCGGGTCGCCGGGCTCGGGCATGCGATCCATCAGACGAAGATAGCCGCACGTTGTTCGCGATTCGACCTAGCGTCGCCCTCGCATGTGTCGACCAATGAAGGGCGTAGGGGGAAGTCCTCCCTCGTTTCGTTTAGTAGCCGACGGTGGCCTAACCGGGGGTGCCATTCAAACGTTTATTCGGTGCGCGATTTTGCATCCACTCGGCCTCGAGCAAAAAACTGATTGCGAGCTATCCCCTTTTCCTCTATCCTCCCGTCCCTCGCCAAACAACTGGAGGACCGAGGAACGACGCGGTGAAGGTTGGATTGTCTTTGCAGCCGTAGTGCTCGGAGTGGCAGGCATCATGCGTGTCTTCGACGCAATCTGGGCCTTCCGTTATCACGGCGTTTTGCCAGAGAATCTTGAGAACGCAATCTTCGGCCATAGCCTCAAAACCTACGGCTGGATCTACGTCGTCGTGGCCGCCATTCTCATCCTGTCCGCGCTCGCCATCGTATCGAACCGTTCGCAGATCGGTCGCTGGGTGGGCGTCACCGCCGGTGCCATCCTCGCCATCAGTTCGATCTGGTTAATGCCGTACTATCCGGTGTGGTCACTCGTCTACATCGGCCTTGGCGTCCTCGTCGTCTACGCCCTCGCCGCCCACGGCGCACGAGAGGAAGTCGATCAGCCGTATAGAGCGTGATTCATGCAGGTATTTGAGAGCATCAGCCGAGATGACTCGGAGAAAACTGGCGCTGGTCCATTGGGCAACGCCATCAGTGAGTTCGTGGCATCGTCAAACCTTGCCAGAATCGAATTCGAGTGCCAAGTGTGCGGGGCGAAGGCCCGTGAACCATGCGTCATCGCCGATGATCGGGGTCAGGTAATGCGCACAGTAGTAATCGTTCATGCGCGGAGAGCGGACGCCAAGCGGGCCTGTTAGGCGGGCTTGTGAATCTCGCAC
Organism: uncultured Acidimicrobiaceae bacterium; assembly: GCA_963706555.1. GTDB lineage: Bacteria > Actinomycetota > Acidimicrobiia > Acidimicrobiales > RAAP-2 > Bog-473. Next base: position 4,970,519 of record OY970164.1, on the reverse strand, counting down.
GCTTCGACGGTCCAGACCTCTCCCTTGACGTCGCGCCAAGGGCCCTTCCAGACCACCGGTTCATCGCAGTAGGCGGCGCTGCCAAATTCTGCCTTGGTGATGGAAAAACAGTGCCCGTGCAACAAAGGGAACGCACTGTTGGGATGTTCTACGGAGGTGGTCATTGCGACCCTCGCTCGGTCAGTTCGACTCGGCGACGGGCGGCTCCGCGCTCGACCGTATTCGCTCCCATGCTTCCCAGAATGACTCGGAGTTCTTCATCAGTGAGCGAATGGGGCCACTGTGTCAACGAGTGTTTACAAACAAGGGTCCGGCTCGGGAGCACGAATGTTCTCCCCGCGGCCACCGGCCAACCAGCGCCGTTGCGGCGCGTACAACGAAGCACACGGGCCGTCCGGGCGGCCCGCCTTTGCATCGCCCGTGTCAGACCGGCCCTGTCATCCGGCCCACTTCGGGTGTACCGTTGCGCAACCCATCATTGGGGGTGAAGCCGTGCCGCTCGGTCCCGAACCGAAGGTCCAACTCATTGAGATGTACCGGCGATCCGCCGACCTATCCGTTGAAGAGTTGTGGTGGCGGTCCTTCGCGCTCGGCAGCATGAACACGTCGGAGGAGCTAAGCGGAATCCTCGACGGAACGGTCGATCCGACGGCGCACGAGTACAACCTCATAGCGGCGGCGTTGAATGAGTACCTGGTGGAGTTTGATCCGGGCCGTTCCATCCCCTACGTGGAGGATGAACCCTCAAGCAACTAGGGCCTTACGCGGTGTCGTCCTTGTCGGCGGTGATCCCGGCCGCGGTGTCATGATGTGACCCAGTCCCTCCCGCCCAGGTGCGAGCCGAGAACCTTCGGGTATGCACATATTTTGCCGGGGCGATCAGGTAGCGCACCCTGGTCAGTGGGATCGTCAAAGAGAGGCACCCACGCCCACGCCTCCCTGGCTCCCTCCAGGCCTTCGCCCCCTTGTAACGGGCCGTAGCGCTCCATATCATTGATAGTCACCAGGTCAAGAAGCGGCCTGGGATGGCGCTGAGATGGAGGAGCGCCCGTCACTCCGAGTTGGCAGTCCCGATGGGGAGGAATGGCCATGACCTTGGAAATAGACCCGCCGATTATCGTCAGCGATGCCCCTGCTTCCCACGGTCCGCCATTTAACGTCTCGGTCAGTGCATCCGACGAGGGCGTCGTCCTGGTCGTCGAGGGCGAGCTGGACATGTCCACTGCGCCCATCCTGCGGGAGGCGCTGATCGACGTCACCGAGGACTTAGAGGGCGATCTGATGCTCGACATCGGACTGCTGACCTTCATCGACTCTAGCGGTCTGGCCCTCTTCGTGGCTGAGCACAACAAGCTCCAATCGTTCGGTCACGCGTTGGTGATCTGCGCCGCCACGCCACGGGCGACCCGTCTCTTCGAGATAGCGGGGCTTCATAAGGTCCTGACGGTGCGGCCCGGCTGATCATGTTTGCCAGCCATTGGGCCGGGGTAGGAGGGGAGCGATCTGGACCGCGGCAAGTCCAGGGGCCGGGGGCCGGAGGGCCGTTCAACCCTCCGGCCCTTTGCACGCTCAGACGGAAAACGGCTTCGCTCTTTCCTCGCTGCAATGTGCTTTTGAGAAGGTCGGAGGTCTTCCTCAGCCTGAGGTAACGCGCTTCACGGCGCACAAGAGGTTCCCTAGCTGAAGCCTTTTACCCTCCTGAACTCTCTTTTCGAACTGCGACGACGACGACGTCATCCCTCGGGAGCGTCGATCCCAAGAGGTCGCGCAAGACCTGACTGCAAACCACTTCGGGATGATCCGGGCGAAGTGAAGCACGCAGTTGGTCCAGCCCAGTGTCTAGTGGCTCATTCCGCCGCTCAATGAGTCCGTCGGTATAAAGGAGGAGGAGAGCGCCGTCGGGAAGGCGAACGGTGGTGCCGGATCGGGGAACCTCATCTCGAACGCCGAGCGGTGGACCAATGGGTAGTTCCAAGAGCGACGGTTCCTCCCCTGGTACGACCAGGACCGGGGGTGGGTGACCAGCAGTGACGACGCGGAAGTCTCGATACGGTGGCTTGCTCGTCGCGCACACAATGGTCGCAATCTTGCCGATCTCGAAATGCTGAGCCTTCCGGTCAGTGAGCTGCAATACCTTCTCCGGCGATTCGCCCAGGAGGGCGTACGAGCGCAACGCACTCCTCAACCGACCCATCACAACTGCCGCCGCGAGTCCGTGCCCCGCGACATCACCGACCACGATCCATAGCTCGCCCGAGGGCAAGGTGAACAGGTCATACCAGTCACCGCCCACACTGCGATCTTCGGGCGTCAGGTAGCGAGCGGCAAACTCAAGCCCAGGACAGTGAGGCATTTTGTCCAGCAGCAAGCTACGTTCCAGGAGGGTCGCCGCGGCGCGTTCTTCGTCCAACTGTGTTCGTTGTATAGCGCCTGCGAGGCGTTCGGCCACGACCTGCAGCAGTGAAGCGTCCTCAGTACCGAAGGGGCGCTGATCGAGTCGACCTACATGCAGGACCCCGATCACGCGCTTCCCTGCGAAAAGGGGCACACCGAGCATCGTGCGGATGCCCTTCTGCCACAGGATGGGGTTGGCCACGGTCGTCGCATCGACTCGATCGAGCAGTACCGGGCGCTTCTGCTGGGCGATTCGTCCGGCGAACCCGACGCCCACGGGAATGCGGACTCCCTCACGGACCTCTTCTTCGATGCCGCGTGCCGCTCTGGCGACTAACTGTTGGGTGGCCTCGTCCATGAGGAGTACGGCGACGGTGTCCGCTGCGGCGATGTCCCGGACGCGATCCAACAGTTCGCCGAGGAGGTCATCGACCCCAAGGCGACCCAATGCGGTATCTGTCACCGCCTGAAGGTCACGCAACTGGTCTTCTGCACTCTGGCCAGCAACGGTCGGCACCCAACGGATCGTAGCGGTACCAAGGCCCAAAGTGCGGGCCGGCCTGCGCCGAAATGTTTTTGCAGATAGCCCTTTTGTGTTGGACTTCCGAGGGTAACCCCCCCGGTACAAGTCATGGTTCGGTCAATCCTCCATTGGGTACAAGCCGGTCGGCCCGGTTCCCGAGAACCGGCTACAGAGGCGCCGGGAACCCCTCACGAGGCCCCGGGCTTCTGCGCGATCGGCCACGGCGACCCAGTGATTGACTTGCTCGCATTGGGGTAGACCTCGGAGCGCTGGGCGTTCCAAGGTGAGGTTGTCCAGTGCGCAACGGGTCGGGGATTTCCAACTTTCCTCCGGCCCTTTTGCGCGTCAGGGTGATTGGCGCGCCGAAGGGATGTGACCACTGCTGGCTGGTCTCTGGCGGCCCGCTCACCTCGCCGTCCCGAAGCACCCGAGCTGCAACTCCGTGGCCTTGAAATAGGCGTTTGCCCGATCGTACAATCCTCCTTGCGGGGTGGCAGAGGCGCCCCCGGAGCGACAGCCGTACGAGATTCGCAGGGAGGTCGTAGCCATGTTGTGGAACAGAGCTGAGAGAACGGTCGAGGCCGACGCCATCACGGAGCCGGATGCATTATCGGAGTTAACGGTCGACGTGAGCGAGCGGGACGGTCGAACGTGCGTCACGCTGACCGGCGAGCTGGACGGCGTCTCGGTGCCGCCGCTGCAAGACCGATTGGCCACCCTCACCGACGAGCAGCTCGCGGGTGGCCTCGTGCTCGACATCGCCGGGGTGACGTTCCTGGACTCAACGGCGTTGACCCTCTTCGTCTTGTTGGACAAGAGGCTCACCGCCACGGGCCATCTGCTCACGCTCCTACACCCCTCGCACATGGCCCGCCGTGTCTTTCAGATCACGGGGCTCGACAAGGTTCTCCGCGTAGAGCCGGGGGCTACCTAGAAGCTGGGTCGCCCGTGCCCATTGGCTGAGCTGAGGTTAAGGCGGAACCACACCGACTTCCCCCCGTCGCGACGAGGCTCAACGCCCCATTGCGCGGCGAGGGCATTAACTATTGCGAGCCCGCGGCCCCGTTCGCGGGTGGGCTCAATGGATTCAGGAATGAGGTACGGCGTCGATACGTCGTCGTCCACGCGCACAAGAAGTTGAGGCCCAACTACTTCGAGTGCAAGCCTCGGTGTTCCGGCGCCGTGCTCCATCGCGTTGGCTAGCAACTCATCGGTGAGCAGCGTCGCGATCTCGATCGTCTCTGCTGGTTGGTCGTACAGTCGGGTTCGCACGATCTCTCGGGCCTCGGCCAGATCGGTCACGGTTATTTCGTCGGCCATAGGCTTGCTCGCAGTGTCCGTCGCGTATCGGCTATGTACCCGATGAAGTGCCAGCATAAACGCGATTTTCGAGCGTCGCGTCGAGGCCGTCAGGACAGCGACGCCTTGTGCTTCGTCCCCTTGATGACGGCGTTCGTCACGGCTTTCCCGTCGATCTCCACCACGACGCTGTTATGCACGACGAGCCTCGGCGTAGAGGAGGGCTTTGCACTGCCCCCGCCGCTGCAAGAGTCCGCCCCAGAGATGGGCGACTTCATGCCGGGCGGACATCGGGCACCCTCGACCGAGATCACCGGAGGATGAACAGACGGAGGCGTACCATCGGTCCATGACTGACCAAGAGCAGCAGCGCCTTGCCGACCTCCTGAATGACGCCCAGGGTGCCCTCATCGAGTTAGAAGACCGATTGCCCCGCGAAAATGAAGACGTAGCGGGAGCGCGGCGTTCGTGGGAGAGAGCGACCCGGGCGGTGAGTGATGCCATGGCACTGGTGGAGTCAGAGGATTAGGCATCGGCCACAGGTTCGACCACGCTCACCACAAGCCCCGTTCGCCGGGTCAGCGGCTGCCACGTCGCCGGATGGGGTATAGGCAAAAACGAAGATTGCGAGAGACTACGGAGGTGCCCACCCCATGGATGTTCACTTTGTAACGAGCATTGCCCCGATCGTCAGAGATGTCGAGGCATCCCAGTCCTTCTATGTGGACAGGTTGGGCCTGACATTTGAGGGTGAAGAAGGCGACTACGTGTTCACCCACGAACTGGAGGGGATAAAGCACTTTGGCCTCTGGCCTCTCTCGGAAGCCGCGAATGCCTGCTTCGGAACCACTGAATGGCCTGCCGATATCCCTACCCCGCAGGCCAGCATCGAGTTCGAGGTTTCAGACGTGGCCGCGGCCGCAGCCGAACTCGATGCCAAAGGCTGTCACCTCATCCACGGAGCGCGCACGGAGCCGTGGGGCCAGACCACTGCTCGGCTATTGAGCCCGGAAGGTTTGCTCGTGGCGGTCTGCTACACCCCTGCATTCCACGACATTTAGACAGCTCGCTATCGCGGGTGCCACCTATCGAATCTCCTATGGATGTCAAGTGGCGGTTTGGGGTCGATGGTGATGCTGCGAGGCACGACATGAAAGGGCCACTCGACGAGATGTCGAGGGCAGGCTCTTATTAGGCCATCGGTGCGATCACTTCGACGAAGTCGGGTGCAACTCGGAGAGGTGGGCCGGCAAGTCATACGTAGGCCAGCGTGAACGCGGCAGCCGGAATATGTGGGCCAGGCCCACCGCTCCGAGGAGCTCTAATCCCGGGGCAGGTAGTGGTACACCTCCCGGGCGACGTAGCGCTTGAGGATGCGCATGATCTCTCTCTTTGACTTGCCCTCCGCGGTGCGACGCGCCACGTAGGCCTTGGTGGCCGCGTGGCATGACATCCGGGTGATGACGATGCGCCACAGGGCATGGTTGGCCTGTCGGTCACCGCCGCGGTTGAGTCGATGACGAGTGACCTTGCCCGCGGAAGCCTCGAGCGGCGCCACGCCGCAGAGCTTGGCCCAGGTGGCCTCGCTGCGCAGACGTGAGGGGTTGTCGCCCGCCGCGATGAGCAAGAGGGCTGCGGTGTCGGGGCCGAGACCAACCAGCTCGACGAGTTCAGGGGCCACCTTGTCGACCAGACGGGCAATGAGGACGTCGAGGCGCTTGCCCTCTTCTCCGAGCGCCACGCTCGCCGGCCGAGGGTGCCGAGGGCGCTCTTGGTCGCCATGCGCACCGGGTCGGCGTCGGCGTGCACCCGCAGGAGTGCGACTCCTTCGGCAATGCGCCACGAGGGCACCCCGACAAAGCGTTCCCGCAGTTCATCGGGGGCGGTGTACACGAGATGACGGATCTGGTTCACGGCCTGGTTCTCGACTCTCGTGCGCTGCGCCGGGCCACCATGAGGGTCCGGATGGCTTCTACGTTGCCGTCGCGGGTCTTGGCGACGCCGAAGGCGCGTCCGGACAGCGCGGCCCGGGCCGCTTCGATGGCATCGAGTGAGTCTGACTTTCCCTGCCGGGAACGCTCCTGGCGGTTGGGTCGGTCGACTTCGACGACTACGAGACCCTCTCGATGGAGGTGACGAGTCAGTCCGGCACCGTAGGAACCGGTACCTTCCACCCCGACCAGGCCGATCTCTCCAAAGGTGCCCATCCAGCCACTGAGCAACTTGTAGCCAGCGAGGTTCGTGGCAAAGGACTTCACTCCGAGCAATCCGCCCTCGGGGTCGATCACCGCCGCCACGTGCACATCTGCATGCGTATCGACGCCGCCCGTCAGGGCGCGCTGAGTATCTACGATGATTGTCACTGCCGCTCCTTCTCCTCTGAATGGTCAAGGGGTGGCACCACCGCTGGGACGGCGGGATCGTGAGAGATCGGACTGCGCTAACAGGACGACCGATCACACCGCCCGACCAGTGGTGCCGGGTGAACCTGGGTATCGGACGACGAACCAACGTGAGACCGTATGGGTATCGAGTCAGGCCGAAGCCCAGGGGTGCCCGACCGTAATGGTGAGACCTCGGAGTCTGGTGGATACTCCGACGAGAAGGCACTCTCATACTCTTCATGCCGGTCTGGAGGCGTGGCTGATCGGCACCGGGGCGACTGTGGACAGGGTCGGCAGAGTCTGCTCATGCGACATCGCCGATCGTCGCTACCGTGGCGGGTATCAACCCGAAGCCGCGAAGAGGCGATAAGGCGAGGTGCATATGTCCCAGGATGAGAGCAGATCTCTGCCAACGGTGGTCGACCGCTCGACGTTCCAGGAGCAACTGGAGGCGCTGCGGGTGAGGGAGAAGGCACACACCGGTGAAGGGGACGGCATCGCCGCCGCCCGCCGCCGGCTCCCGGTGGTCGAGGTTGCCGCAGACAGCCTGTTGCTCGGGCCACGCGGCCCAGTGACGTTGCTCGACGCGTTCGAAGGTCGGCGTCAGCTCATTGCCTACTACTTCATGTGGTGGCCGGGCCGACCTGCGGCCGACCAGTGCGAAGGCTGTACGTGGGTGATGAGTCATGTCGGCGAGCTCGCTTACCTGCACTCTCGGGACATCACATTCGCGGTGCTCTGCCAGGGGCGGAACACCGCCTATGGCCCTGGCGATGCGCAGACGTCATACGACGAGAGCCTCCGCTACCGCGCCTTCATGGGCTGGGACATGCCGTGGTACTCGGCCCAGCCCTCACTTGACACGCTCCTCGTCGACCGCGAGCAAGGTCTATTCCACCTGGTGTGCTACCTGCGCGAGGGCGACCGGGTCTTCGAGACGTACTGGACCAAGCGTCGTGGTGCCGAGGTGCTGGACTACAGCTACGCGCTCATGGACCTCACCGTGTTCGGCAGGCAGGAGGACTGGGAGGACTCACCTGTGGGCTGGCCGCGGCGCGGACACGCAACCCGGACCTCGGGCGGGGCCCCAGAGTGGCCGCCCTTCAGGGAGTGGCCGGGCGGTCGCCCAACCTCACAATGGCCACGGCTCGAAGCCGGGTACTCGGACGATCTGGGTGCGGCGGACGCGGGTGATGCGCCTCCTCCGGATCACTGCCACTGAGGGGTATCGCCGTCGTGGAAAGCGTCCCCTCACGCCGGTCTGGGCGTAACCCAGCGAAGCGACAATGGATGGATTCAGTACCGTTCTACGAGGTGCGCTCGTTGAGCGGGCAGTTCATAAGGATCGGGCCAGAAGTCTGTGATCCGAACGATCTTGCCGTCGTCTTGAAGCTCAAAAAAACACAGCCCCGGCTGGGTGCTGCCGTCAGCGTAGGTGAACTCCGTCCAACTGGCGGCGTGCAGCGCCTCACCGACTACCTGGACGATCACCAGATGCCACTCACCCGGGAAGCTTTCAGTGTTGAAGCGCACGTAGTTGACACGATCACGGACTCTTTCGCGCGTCTGGCCCTTCGTACACCACGTCTGGCAAGAGATTCTTCAACGCTCATCCCCGGGGCGAGTGAAGTGGACCGGGATGCGAGACGGCGACGCAAGCCGGTTCGCTCTGGCCAACTCGCATGGTCGTAGATCACGAGCAGGACTGGTGTTCCATCAAGATCGGTGTCGAGCTGAGCCTTTACAAGGGTAACGGGCGACAGCCAGATGAAATGTTCCGCGAATAATCCTTGCAGGGCGTCCAAAACCTCGGGAGCCCATTGCGGTGATGCGATGGGCTCCTCCCACTGATCGTCAGACCAGCTAGCTGGGTTCATCACTCATTCCGACAATCGTTGAGAGGGTCACAACCACCCTTCGTGACCGAGGGCACTATGAGTGCGAGATTGCCGCCGGGCTCGACCGATTCGATCTCGTCGGAATGCACAATGGACACAGCTATCTCGTCGGCACGGCTCCCGATCAAGAGGGGCTGTACGCAGTGCTTGTGGTACTGGGGGACTGAACGTCGAACTGGTATCGATTGAGATGGTGTTGCGGGACCCAGCCGTAGAGGTCGCCAGTGTATTCAGGCCGCCCACATATCGACCCGTGCCCGAGAGATCGTCCATCCCGGGTTTCGTGGCCAATCATCGACACAGCGGAGCAAGTTGTGTCTGAGCTGCTCGCCAATGCGACACAGGACGTCACGCCCTCCCCGTCCCACTGATCCGCGAGTTCGGCCTCCGCTCCTGTTGGAGTTGATTTCTTTTCATTTTGGGTCAGGCATCAGGATCCCTCTATCCGACTCCGCTCGGACGTCGGGACGTCGCCGTCCGCTCCTGCTGCGATCGCCGTGTCGGGGTAATGTTGGACGATGGGTCCCTCAGGCTGGATGGCCTTGGGGCAAGTCGATGGCTCATTTCCACGAGGGGAGATTGAGTGACTCACAGCGATGCTCTGCCTGTACTCGTTGTCCCGGAGCGCGTGGTCCCTGTACCCAACTCTGTGAGCAAGGAAGCCCAGGAAACACTGGCCCTTGGATCGATTCAAAGTGCCGAATTACCGGCGTTGGGAGACGTGGAAGGTTGGCGGAGATGGTCAGCCGAAACGGATGCTGCTGTGCTCTCCTACGTGTTGCCTCGGCTTCCTCTTGAGGGGGTTGACGTTCACCAGCTCGACCACGAAGGCGCACCGATCTATGCAATTCGACCACCCAATGCTGACAGCGGCGACACGCGAATCTGTCTGGAGATCCACGGCGGAGGCCTGGTCCATGGTGGTGGGGAGTGTTGCCGAGCGATCGGTATTTACTGGGCGACGAAGATCGGCATGGTCATCTGGACAGTCGACTACCGCATGCCCCCAGATCACCCCTATCCCGCCGCCCTCGATGATTGTCTCGTCGCATACAGGGCCCTACTGGAGCACCAACGGCCCGAGGCGATCGTGGTTAGCGGGGCCTCAGCGGGAGCCAATCTGGCAGCCGCACTGGTGCTGCGGGCGAGGGATGAAGGCCTCCCACTGCCGGCCGCTCTGATTCTGCTCACACCGGAGCTTGACCTCACCGAATCGGGAGACACGTTCCACACGAACTTTGGGGTCGATACCGTGCTGACGCAGAGTTTCATGCCCGCCAACCTGCTTTATGCAGCGGGGCGTGACCTAGCCGAGCCCTATCTTTCCCCGATCTTTGGCGATTTCTCTGGTGGATTTCCCCCAACACTTCTGGCGTCAGGGACCCGAGACCTGTACCTTTCGAATACCGTCCGCATGCATCGCGCCTTGCGCGCTGCGGGAGTTAAGGCGGACCTCCATGTGTTCGAGGCTGCACCGCATGGTGGCTTCATGGCGGAAACTCCTGAGGACGCGACGCTCGATGTGGAAGTCCGGCTCTTCATCGACGAACACTGCCCCGATTGAAGATTGAAGACTTATGGCGTACGAGCCTGCGCCCAGCGTTCGGTGACAAAGCGGTGCATCTCGACATCAATGTCAGCGTCTTCGGGAGCCTGCCCGAAAAATCCGCCATGGGGAGCAGCTTCAATGATGTGAAGCTCACACGCGACACCAGCGGACCGGAGACTTCGGTGCATACGCGCGGCATTCGAAAGAAACAGGTCTCGAGTGCCTGCTGAGAGGAAGGTGGGCGAGAACCCCTTCGTGAAGTCACCGAAGAGAGGCGAGAGATAGGGATGAGCGAGATCATGTCCCGCCGCGTAGAGCAGGTTTACCGGCATCAGACTTTCTGTGAGAACGGTGTCGACGCCATGATTCGTTTGGAATGAATCGCCGGACTCGGTCAAGTCGAGCTCGGGTGTCATCAGCAACGCGCCTGCTGGCAATGGCAGGCCCTCGTCGCGACCACGAAGAATGACCGCAGCGGCCAGGTTCGCTCCAGCCGATCCGCCCCCGATGATGATCTGGTCGGGTGCGTGGTCGCGAAGGAGTGCCCGATAAACGGCAACGCAGTCGTCGAGCGGTGCAGGGTAGGGGTGGTCGGGAGGCATGCGATAGTCAACCGCCCAAGTACGTGCGCCGGTCTTCTCGGCGCTCATCAAACCCATGAGATGGCACGACTCACCGCCCCCCAAAATCAGGGCGCCTCCATGGATCTCAAGGTAGACGCGGGGATCGTCGTCTGCGACTCCCTCTGGGGAGACAACGAATACGGGGACGCCATCCATGACGACCTGCTCAACATCCGCAGCAATCTTCGAAGCAGAGTCTGCGAAGATTTGCGCCATCGCCTCGTCACGGGCGGCGACCGTCTTGTGCCAACCGTCGAGGTCATCGAGGGCGGGATACGTGTTGCTAGGCAATCGGCCGATCGCCAATACAGCTTGCGCCTGCGGGCTCACGGATGTGGGAACTGGGATTTCACGGGCCGGCACCTGGAGTGTCGATCCAGCATCAGATGTCTTCATGTCGCTCCTTGTTGAACTAGCGAAAATATACGGGATCCGCAGGTCGAGTCAGAAAAGGTGAACTACCTGAATGCACACTTGAGTAGTGGTCGGCTCAGAGGTTTCATCGAAACCGGCCGGGCCGTGAACGCCCTCGTGCTCGGTGCAGAATCCAGGTGGCACCTAACCTTGAGTCCGTTCGCCAAGGCTATGCACGCGAGATGCACGTTCTCGACCGGTCTGCGCAGCTTTGGCGATCCTCCGCCCAGATCGAGCCAGAGTCTCACTTCGTACTACCCGTTCGACGTTGATCAATTGTGCCATCTATCCCTTAACACGCCCTAGGGCATTTCACTAGCAGGAGATGGGATTACCGAGCTTTTTAAGATACCTCGCTCAGATTGGTATAGGCCGAACTGCTGCATTGGGACCGAACTCCCTCGCCTATGAACCCAGAGAATTCGTTCTTTCATACGTCTGTCTCTAGCCTGACCAGCTGACGGGGCCTGTTGTCGACTTGTGAAAATAACCTCATCGAGCGCAACAACTACGACACCGCCGCCGCCCAATAGTTGAGAACGCCCCCGGGCGCGGGTATTACCTGAAGATGCTTAACCTTTGTTGAAGCCACGGTCACTGTCGGCCAAAAGACAACGTAAACGGAAAGAGCGTTCTTCGCGATGAAGTCCTGAACGCCCCGCCAGACCGAGGGCAGCGCTGGGCTTGACGGCGCAGTCGCTTGAAGTTGGGTTGTGAGGGTGTTCAACGTGGGATTCTTATACCCGCAGAGGTTTCCTACCGCACCAGGGACGTAGCCACTCGTAATCTCCTGAACTCCCGACAACGTTGCGGGATTCAAGCCGAGTTCGGCCTTGTTGTCCTGAAACAGGTCGGTGACGTAGTTGGACGTCTGGATGATGGTCGTCTTGACGCCGATCTTCTTCCATTGGCTTTGCAGGACAGCGGCCATCTGATCAGCCTGAGTGTCGGGCCACGGCATCATAGTGAGCGTAAAGCCATTTTTATATCCGGCTTGGGCCAGCAGTTTCCGGGCCTTTTCGGGATTGTACGCGTAGATGTTGGTGAGTGACTTATCGTAGTACGCGCTTGAAGATGGAAAGATGCTCCATGCGGGCTGCGCCGTTCCCGCGAACAGCGCCTTATTGATCGACGTGCGATCAAGAGCGATGTTGAGTGCCTGCCGAACCTTCAGGTTGGCCAGGGGTCCCGAGGACTTGCAGACGGAAGCGTAAAAGACGTTTCCGTTGGTGAAGGTCGAGTTCAGTTGGAGTCCTGGGACCCCCTTGACGGCCGCCACATCAGAGCTAGGAATTCCCGTATCAACGTCGACCGTTCCCGCTCGCACGGTGTTGATTTGCTGTGGACCGGCCGCTACGTCGACAAAGGTGATACCGGAGAGCCGAATACTCTTTGCGTCCCAATAATGGGTATTCTTCACGAGAACAATCTTTTGGCCAGCCTCGTAACTCTTCAACGTAAACGGGCCTGCTCCAACCACATTCGTATTGGTGGCGCCGTTGCTCGACCCGGTTGGTAAGGCAATGAAGGTCTCTTGCCCAGCGAGCAACGGATAAAACGTCGCGGCGACTGGCTGAGAAAAGTGCAGAACGAGCGAGGTCGGACCGTTGGCGTCTACAGAGGAGAGGGCCTGAACGGTCGAATCGATTCCTCCGGGATTGTGATTGGTCAGGTCGCGCACTAACGCAGCCTTGGCCGCCGCCGCATTGAGCGGCGTCCCGTTGGAGAACTCAAGTCCCGACCGAAGGGTGACGGTAATCGTAGAGGAATCAGTCACGGTGACGTTCGAAGCGAGATCCGGGACGTAAGCACCGCTAGGAGTAAGTCGGAGAAGCCCCGCAAAGATGGGCCAGTTGTAGGTGAAGAAGCCAGCCGGGCCCGTGTACTGGACCGGGTCGAATTCGGTCGGGATTCCGTTGCCAGTCAGGTCGAGTCCGACGGTCAGCTCGCCGGGCGTGGCAGCCGATGCAGTCATGGCAGCGACACCGCTCAGCAGTGCCCCGGTTAGAGCGATTGTCGCCATCAGAAGAAAGGCAAGACCTCGGCGAATCACCCTTTCACCAGCGTGCATCCCAAACCCCCCTTTTTGAACTGCGCCATTCATCGAATACTTTGCGCCGCCCGTTGTCGATCTCGCACCAGCTCAACGACGTAGCACAGAACGTTCGTCCTATCGATCGTACAGCTGCTTATTGTGTGAGTCAACCATCGACTCATCAAGAGCGTTCTGCGGTCAGCGTCGAAAGGGCGAATTCGATGTCTGCGGGTGCCGCCGAGCAATACACCGAATGCGCATGATTCGACTGTCCTACTTTTCGGCGGCAGGGCATCCGCCCTGTCTCAGGATGTCCTCATCGAATCGCCCGCATGCCCGCGTCCATTTGACGCTCGCTTGACGAGTCCATCGGACGCTCAACCCGCCTATCTGATCAGCTTGATTGTCCCGGATTCTCTGGAATTGGTGGCAGCGGCAAGAACAAGGGCGGTCGTTTCGTTAAGAACTCTCCTTCGAGGAAGGCTTGCTCTCACTTCCAGATCACCGGTCAAGATGTCCTTCAAAATGTGGCGGACGACTTCGGCGACATAAGAAAGACGCTTCATACTTCGGCTCTCTTTCCCCGAGAGCGAGACAAGAATGGCCTTTAAGTTGCTGATGAATGAATCAGCGAACGAATCATAGATCTCGTTGGTGGTTCCGAATCCCAAGATGTCGCCGAAGCACGTCGAACTCATCTGTTGCATTTGGTCTCCAAACGCCTCAAAAGAAATGCGTACCCGATCAGCTGCGTCGTCAATGTCGAGAAGGCGGTCGTCGATTTCTTGAGCTGCGTGCTCGAAGAATCGTCGGATCACCGTAAGTACGAGTTGCTCGCGACTCCTCGCCAGCATATAAAGCGTCATCTTGGAGCACCGGAGTTCGCTCACGATGTCGTCTAGGGTTAACGAGGCGAACCCGTTGGTCAGGAATAGCTCCTCTAGCTGATCGAGCAATTCGGCCTGTCGACCGGTGAGGGAATTTGGCTGGACACGACTAGGCGTAGCCGGCGGTTGTCGGGGAGCACGCATCGCCGGGGAGTTTACCCTGGAAGAAGAGTTAGAGCTTCGACCGTACGTCAATGTCGTCTCTGAAAGCTCCTGGCCACATCCAGAGCATCGAGCTATCGCTGGTCTGACGCTGAGAACCTGCTGGTCGATCTAGACGGCATGTTGTCGAGCGGTTGGTCGACGAGGCTGACCTCTCAACAGCCACAGCGAGTCCCACTGTTCGTACGCGCTTCCGTCGGTATGAGAGCCCTCTAGTGAGTTGAGAACGCGAAGGTGCAGTTTGTTGGGGCGAGGCCGGGGGTTCAGCCCGGACGATTTCCGGCGATCATCAATCCACATCCCGCGACAAACAAGGTACCGCCAGCGACGATCCAGCGCCCTACGTACTGGTTACCCGACCTGAACGTCTTCCAGCCTCGCCACAGTGCCCCGGCCCCGGTCCCTGCAATCAAGACTCCCGCAACGGTAAGATCGCAAGATTCCATTGGATCTTCGCCGCCAACTGTCAGACCTGGCGGCGTACCTGAAGGGTCCATAAACCTCCCGAGCGAGTTTGACCAGCAGGAACGCTTCGGACGAGGCTCGTCCCCGTGGCCCTGTCCTTCCTCTTTGGTCTGTTCCGACGTGTTATCGAGGGCTTCGCCTCCACTGGCGAGATAGCGCTGCGAAGGATGCCGAGATCCTCGTGCTCCGCCACCAGCTCGCCGTGCTTCGCCGCCAGGTCCCACGACCCCGCTTCACCTGGTCCGATCGTGCCCTCGTCGCCCTCATCGCTGGCCTCGTACCTCGCCAGCGCTGGGGTTCGTTCCTCGTCACGCCGCAGACAATCCTCGGCTGGCACCGCTCGCTTGTTCGTAGGAAGTGGACCTTGTGGGTGCCGAGAATGCCATCCACCGCCCATGAAGTGGGTTTGACGCCTCCACTCCAACTCGGCGAGCATCCGGCGATGGCCCTCTCGTTTCTCTGCCGAGCGTTCAGACGCGTCCTGCAGCCCGGCTCAGCTTCCGCAGCGACACGGACCTCGCCATCGAGATCGTCCTGCTGCGCCACGAGGTGGCGGTGCTCAGACGCCAGGTCCAGCGACCAATGCTGCAGCCAGCTGATTGAGCGGTACTGGCCGGACTCGCACGACTGCTCGGACTCCAGCGTCTCGGGCGCTCCTTCGTCCAACCGGCAACCCTGCTGCGATGGCACCGTGACCTCTTCGCCAGGCGCTGGACGTACCCGCACCGCCGGCCCGGTCGACCAGGCATCGCGAGGGGAACCACCGCGCTTGTCCTCCGGTTGGCGAGGGAGAATCCACAGTGGGGCTACCGCCGCATCCACGGCGAGCTGGCCACTATGGGCATCGTGATCGCCCCCTCGAGCGTCTGGTCGATCTTGAAACGCCACGGAATCGAGCCGTCACCGCGCAGAACGGGGCCCACTTGGGCAGAGTTCCTCTCTGCCCAGGCGAAAGGACTGATGGCGTGTGACTTCTTCCATGTCGACACGGTGCTACTGCGCAGGCTCTACGTGCTTGTCTTCATTCACCACGAGACGCGCTTCGTACGGATCGCCGGTGTGACTGCCAATCCCGTCGCCGAGTGGGTGACCCAGCAGGCTCGGAACCACTCGATGGAGCTCACCGACCCGGCAATGCCGTTCAAGTTTCTCATCCGCGATCGCGACACCAAGTTCACGGCTTCGTTCGATGCCGTGTTCGCAGCGGAGCGCATCGAGATCATCAAGTCCCCCGTCCGAGCACCGCGAGCCAACGCCATCTGTGAACGGGTGATCGGCAGCCTCCGGCGCGAGTGTCTCGACCGGATGCTCATCCTTGGTCGCCGCCATCTGGAGGGTAGTGCTCGCCGACTACGTCGAGCACTACAACTCGCACCGCCCCCACCAGTCCCTTGGCCAACGTGCGCCGTCTGCGTCCGACAGGATTCCTGCACATGTCTGCGACGTCAACCTTGCCAGGTTGCGGAGGACCGATCTTTTGAGCGGTCTCGTCCATGAGTACAATATGGCCGCCTGATCTGGGCGGAGGGGATTTTCGGCACCAACAGGCTTGTCGAAGCACGACGGCTCGAAGGGTGGCAACCCCTCACTTCTTTGGCAGCCGGTCCAGGCCGACGAACACGGTGCAGCACAGGCGAACCGTGTCCTCACATCGACGATGGATTTCGTCCGAAAAATGGGATTAGGAACGCATGGATCCAGGGCGAGATCGAGCTCCCAAATATTTCAATACGAATTCGCTTGCTACAATGTAGTTTTTGCGATAACAATATAGACATGCCGATATTAAGGGGTGGGGCTGTCTCAAGGAGGCGGGTTTCATCCCGTACGTCGATCAATGCCGCTGGCGGTGATCGGCCTGTCCGGCTTCTTCGATGCCTTTCGCTGCCGGCGCCTGCAGCCTCGTCGGGGATGGACAGGGCGTCGAACCATGGATGACCTTGCGGCCGAGCAGACGTATCGGGAGGTGATGGCGGGGGAACCGTCCCCGGTGACCACACCCTTCTCCGCAGCATCCAGGGACTTTGTTTTTGGCAACGTCTGGGCACGTGACGGGCTGAGCCGAAGGGATCGCCGGTGGGTCACGCTTACCTGTGTCGCCGCGGCGGATTCGCCGGGCCAATTGATGAGCATGTTTACGCGGCCTTCAAGAGCGGAGATATCGAACTCGAGGCAATGCTCGAGTTCGTCCTTCAGTTTGCTGTGTATTGCGGATGGCCCAAGGCATCCCATCTCGAGATGGTGATCGCACAACAGTGGGCCCGCGTCGAACAGGAGATGGGTCGCGATGCCGCACCGTGGCCAGAATTTGACAAACGTGACCCTCGGTCCCAACGACTGGTCGGAACGGATACAGAAGGGTACAGAGGCGTTCGTCAGCATCAATCTTCTGCCGGCTCCGTCTCCTCAAACGCCATATCGACACGCCGGGATTCTCAGCTTCGTATTCGGCCACGTTTGGCAGAGGCCAGGCCTGACGCGGCGGGAACGGCGCATCATCACAGTGGCCTCGGTTGCCATCGACGATTCACCGATTCCCTTAAAAACGCATGTCCGCTCGGCAGTCCTCTCTGGTGAGATCAGCAAGGAAGAAATGGACGAGATCGTGCTCCAATTCGCAGCGTATTACGGCTTTGCCAAGGCCGATGCGCTCAGTGGAGCGGTTGAAGACGCGTGGTCGGAGAAGCAACAGGGTCTGCAGGAGTGAAGAAACGTCCATAAGCGCCTCACATGTTCGGCCGACGCTTCTTGCCCGGTGAAGAAGCTTCATAGCAGGCAGTGGTCGAATCAACCATCCGCGGACAGCAAATCAAGTTCGTTCACAAAATTCAAAACTAAGGACCCAAAGTGGGGTCATGGGGAGGAATATCACAATGCATAGTTGCGATGGTCAGTCAGTAACGACCAAGTTGACGGGTCGGTCCTGGTCGTCGATTCACAACTACAACCGGAGAGGTGTCGACCGAGTCCTCAGGAGCGTATTTCTCGCCGCAGCAGTCCTCTTTCCCGTCGTGGTCGGAGCGAACGAATCGACGGCGACGGCTTCCCCGGCACCGATAACCATCGCCTACGTTACCGACCTAACCGGAGGCGGGGCGGCCGGAAACAGCCCATCGCCGGCTGGTTTCAAGGCACGAATCGCTCTGCAAAACGCCGAAGGCGGTGTAAACGGGCACAAACTCGTTCCCCTGGTCATTGACGACCAGACGAGTCCGACCCAGATATCGACAGCGGTGCAGTTGGCCGACTCCAAGGCGTTCGGCATCGTATCGCAGAGTCCTCTATTCTTCATCGCCGACAAGTTCCCTCAACAGGCAGGGGTTCCCGTGACAGGAACCTATGACGACGGACCGGAATGGGGTACCCAACCTTTCACCAATATGTTCGCGTCGGACAACGGGAGCGTCGATCCCGCGTACCCCGTGAACACGTTGATCGGTGGCTTTCTCCATTCGCACGGCGGAACTGTCCTTGGGACCTATGCCAACGGGATCTCGCCTTCATCGACTCGCGCTGCCGTTGGCGCGGCGAAGGCTTTTGAGCACGCGGGAGGAAAGCTTGGAATTCTTGATACCAGCGTTCCGATTGGAGCCGTCAACTTCACGACCGCCGCGCTGACCGCCAAGCAGGCTGGGATCAATGCGATGACGCCGGAGTTGGCCAACAGCTCGAGTTACGCATTGGCCACCGCACTGGAGCAGGCTGGCGTAAAGCTCAAGGCCGTCCTCTATGCCGATGGTTATGAACCCGATGTGATCAAGTCACCAGCGTGGAATACCCTCCAGGGAAGCTACTTTCTGTCGTTCTTCCGGCCCTTCGACCTACCAAATGCAGCGACTGAGCAGATGCAGTCCGCGTTGGAAAAGTACGCCCACTTCACAAAGAGTCAATTTCCGAGCTACTCGCAGTATCAGGCTTGGGCGGGAGCTGATCTTATGATCAAGGGCTTGGAGCTGGCAGGCAAGAACCCTACTCGGGCGGCTGTCATCAAGGATCTCCGAGGACTCAAGTCTTATGACGTCAACGGGTTGCTACCGACGTCGATCAACTATTCCACGATCTTCGGACACGATCCCGCGAAGCTGTGTTCCTGGGTGATGAAGGCTGTAAAGAATGGATTTGTTCCCGTATCGTCGAAGCCGTTCTGCGGCACTGACCTTCCCGGAACGTCGACGGCCAGCTCGTCATGATGATGGTCTAGTGCTGCCAACCAAGAGTTCGATCAACAGATGTCCATGACGATCGAGACGACTAAGCTGAGCGACACTGTAGGCGTCCAGGTGCTGGGGGTCGACCTCGACATGCTTTTATGCGACGAGGAGCTGCCGCAGTGGACCCTTGCCGCACTCGAGGCCAACGGGGTGCTCGTCTTCCCCCAGCTGCACATTGATGATGCGGCGCAGGTCGCACTCAGTAAGCGGCTCGGCCGTGTCGAGGTCCTCGGCAAGGGAGAGCACCCAGAAGTCTTCCGGGTCACGCTCGACCCGGCCAAGAACCGTGCTGCCGCCTACCTCAAGGGAACATTCGACTGGCACATCGACGGCCTCACCGAGGACGTCCCCATCATGGCCACGTTGCTGAGCGCCCACGCGGTGGACGAATCAGGCGGCGACACTGAGTTCGCCAGCACGTACGCTGCGTACGACGCCCTGACCTACGACGAGAAAGATCGCTTCAAGTCATTTCGCGTCGTGCACACATTAGAGGCGACGCAACGGCGGCAAAATCCAGACCCATCACCAGCCGAGTTGGCAGCGTGGCGTTCGCGGCCTGCGAAAGTGCACCCGTTGATATGGCGCCACCGCAGTTCGCGCAGCTCGCTCGTATTGCGGCCCACAGCCGAGCGCGTCGTCGGCATGGACCGCGAGGAGGGAACGGCGCTCCTCGAAAGCCTGATGGTTCGGGCGACCGCGCCCAATCGGGTATGCCGGCACCGATGGCGGGTGGGCGACCTGGTGATCTGGGACAACCGGGGTGTTGTGCACCGAGCGTTGCCCTACGATCCTGCTTCGGCCCGCGACATGCACCGCACGACCCTCTATGGCGATGAGAAGATCCAGTGACCAGCGACGCCGCTAGAGGAGTGGTGCCGTTCATTCGTCTCGACGGACCCGGTCAATAACAAATAGGAGGGACGTAAATGCCGCATTTTGAGAAGCCGGCGGAAGGTTCATGGACCGAGCACTACCCTGACCTCGGCACCGGGCCAATCTCCTACGAAGATTCGATCTCTCCCGCGCACTTCGAGCTCGAACGCAAGGCGATCTTCGAGCGGACGTGGCTCAACGTCGGCCGTGTCGAGCAGATCCCTCGAAGTGGGAGCTACTTCACGAGGGAACTCCACGCCGCCCGCACCTCGGTCATCATCGCCAGGGGCACCGACGGCGAGATCCGAGCCTTTCACAACATGTGCCGCCATCGCGGCAACAAGCTTGTCTGGCAGGACTATCCCGGCGAGGAGACGAGCGGTACCTCTCGACAGTTCACCTGCAAGTATCACGGCTGGCGCTACGGCCTCGATGGTGCTTGTACGTTCGTCCAGCAAGAGTCCGAGTTTTTCGACCTCGACAAGGCCGATTACTCCCTCGTGCCAGTAGAGGTCGACGTCTGGGAGGGTTTCGTCTTCATCCGTCTCGACCCGTCGAATACCGTCCCGCTCAACCAGTACCTCGGGAAGTTCGCGGCCGGGCTGGAGGGCTATCCCTTCGGGGAAATGACGGAGATCTACAAGTACCGAGCCGATGTCCAGAGCAACTGGAAGCTTTACATTGACGCCTTCGCCGAGTTCTACCACGCCCCGGTGTTGCACGCGAGGCAGTACGTCGCAGACGAGTCGCAAAAGCTGATGGGTTATGGCTATGAGGGTCTCTACTATGAGCTCGATGGTCCACACGGCATGCAATCGTCTTGGGGTGGAATGGCGCCGCCCAAGGACGTCAGCATCGTCAAACCGATTGAACGCATTCTGCGCAGTGGGAACTTCGGGCCATGGGACCGTCCCGACATCCCCAACTTGGACCTGCTACCACCCGGGATCAATCCGAGCCGACACCGTACGTGGGGTCTGGACTCTTACGTGTTCTTCCCGAACTTCATGATGGTGGTCTGGGCGCCAGGGTGGTACCTCACGTACCACTACTGGCCGACCGCCTACAACCGGCACATCTTCGAGGGGACCCTGTACTTCGCCCCGGCCAAGACGGCCCGCGACCGCATGCGCCAGGAGCTCACCGCAGTGACCTTCAAGGAGTTCGGTCTTCAAGACTGCAACACGCTCGAGGCCACCCAGACCATGTTGGAGTCCCGCGCTGTCACTCAGTTCCCCCTGAACGACCAGGAGCTCTTGCTCCGGCACCTGCACAAGACGGCGGGCGATTACGTCGCCGCGTACGAGGCACAGGGCGAACCACCGAGTGGAGCGCAGCGGCTCCGACTCGCGGACGCTGCGGGGTGAAGACAATGGCCGATCAGCTACCACCGCAGTTTGCAGACCTGGAGCCGTTCGCGGCCTGGGCGCTCCCGACCGAGCAGGAGCGCTATGCGAAACGGCTGGCGAGCACCATGGCCGAGCTGCAAGCGTTCTACGACGTCGCCCTGCCACGCCTCGAAGACGCCGCAGTGTACCTCGAGCAGTTGCCTCTCGACGCTCTGCCCGATGCCGCCACACGGCTCCTGCGGCTTTGCTACTCGCTCATCAACATTTCGTTTCCGGTCGAGGCTTGGCATCAAGCGCGAGTGCCCGACAGCGGCGCCTCCACCCTCGACGTCGTCATAGAACCCGCCATTTGAAGGTGACACGTGAGTGAGATAACAACAAACCGGACTGCGATCGTAACCGGCGGCGCGTCCGGCATTGGACTGGCGATCTCCGAGCGCCTCGCGGCCGAGGGCATCACCGTAGCTGTGTTCGATCGCAACGACGATGCCGGAAACGAGGCGGCGAGCAAGATCGCAGCGGCGGGTGGAAGGGCCATCGCACTCAGCGTCGACGTGACCGATCGAACCAGGCTCGATGCTGCCGTGCAGGAGGTACGCGACCGTCTCGGCTCTCCCACAATCCTCGTCAACAACGCCGGACTGGATTACTTCGGGTCCTTTCTCAAGATCCATATCGATGAGTGGCGCCGGATCCTCGAGCTCAACCTCACCGGTACCTTCCAGTGCTGCCAAGCTGTCATCCCGCACATGCTCGATGCGGGCTGGGGCCGGATCGTCAACATCAGCTCATCGAGCGCCCAAGGCGGCACGGCGTATATGGCTCCGTATGTATCGGCCAAGGCCGGGGTGATCGGGCTCACCAAAGGCCTCGCCCTCGAATTTCGGCCCAAAGGGATCACCGTCAACACCATCCCCCCTGGATTTATCGACACACCCATGTTGCGCGCCGCGGCGGAGAACCCACGTCGCTTCGGAGGGGTAAGCATCGAACAGATTGCAGGGCAGACCCCGGTGCGACGGGCTGGCCGCCCCGAGGACATCGCTGCCATGTGCGCGTTCTTGGTGCGAGAGGAGGCGAGCTACATCACGGGGCAGGTATTGGGGGTCAACGGTGGACGCAACACGTGACGGGTTCGTTCGACGAGTGGGCTTCTTTGGTGGTTTGGTGATGTCCTGTGGTTTGAGTTCATGTGGTCGGGACTTCGCTCTGGCCCGTCCGACCACACGTTCGGGCATGTGACGAGTATTGCCCTACGGGAGCGGGAACATGCATGGTGACGAGTGGAGGGAGATAGCCGATGACCAGAGTAGGGTTTATCGGACTCGGCAGTCAGGGTAGGCCAATGGCTCGACGCGTGGTCGAGAGCGGCTTTCCACTCACGCTTTGGGCCAGGCGACCAGAGTCGCTGGAGTCTTTCGCGAACACCGATACCTCAGTCGTAGCCTCGCCCGCACAACTTGGAGCCGCCAGCGACGTGGTCGGTTTGTGTGTCGTGGCCGACGCCGACGTCGAGGATGTCCTCGTGCGGGACGATGGCGTCCTTTCCGGGATGTCGCCAGGCGGTGTCGTAGTTATCCACTCGACCATCCATCCCGAGACGTGTCGGCGTCTGGCCGATCAGGCCGCCAATTTCCAGATTGCTCTTGTCGATGCACCGGTGAGCGGTGGCGGGGGCGCTGCAGCCGAAGGCTCGCTGTTGGTCATGGTCGGTGGCAACGACGCCGACGTAGCTCGGTGCCGCCCGGTCCTCGAAACGTTCGGCAATCCGATCGTCCATCTTGGTCCGCTGGGTAGCGGCCAGATGGTGAAGCTGCTCAACAATCTTGTGTTCACTGCCCAGGTCCACTCGCCCTCGAGACCTTCTCGTTCGTCGATGCTCTCGGCATGGACCGCAGTGCGGTGGCTCAGGTTTTGGCCTACGGCAGCGGAGGAAGTCGGGCCGCAGGCATTCTCGCGGCGTCGGGTTTCGACCTGGCGGGACTCAGAAGCGCAGCGCCCCTTTTGCAAAAAGACATCGGAATCGCCATGGACGTTGCCGACGGCAGCGGGGCACCGGAGCCGACCAACCTCGTTGCCCTGGCACGTCAGTCTCTCGCTGCGTTAACTGCTTCAACCGATTGAGCATGGAAATGAAGAGGGCCAAAAGGGTCTTGACACAACATTTATTTTGTTATAACAATATTCTATGTTCAATTTGCGGGGGAAGGTCGTGCTCGTGACGGGCGGTAACGCCGGCATCGGCCTTGGCTTTGCTCGGGGCATCGCTCGAGCCGGTGGAGATGTCGTTGTCTGGGGCCGCCGAGCCGAGCAGAACGCGGAGGCGGCAAAAACCCTCCTCGAGTTCGGCGGTCGCGTGCTGACTCAAGAAGTGAATGTCAGCGACGAAACCCGAGTGACCACGGCCATGGCAGAAGCCGTCGAAGAACTTGGGAGGCTAGACGGCGTCATCGCAAATGCTGGAATCATGCGGAACGAGCGGAGCTTCCTCGACATGACCACCGAGGCCTGGCACAGCTTGTTGGCGATCAATCAGCACGGCGCCTACCTGACCGTCCGGGAGGGCGCCCGTCAGATGAAGCGCCAGTACGACGTGGGGGAACCAGGTGGCTCTCTGTTGTTTTGCGCGAGCCTGTCTGCTCTCACGGGGAGTCCCGGGATGCAGCACTACAACGCGTCGAAGGGCGCGATGGTGGCCATGTCCCGGGGGATCGCAGTGGAGGCAGGTCGCTATGGCATCCGCTGCAACGTCGTCTGTCCCGGGCACACCGTCAGCGAGACCGTGCAAATCCCCGATGACCACCCGATCATGGACCGCATCCGGCGCTACAACCCGATGGGACGAATGGGTACACCCGATGATTTCGAAGGTATCGGCGTCTACTTCATGAGTGACCTGTCCCGTTTTCATACTGGAGATGTTGTGATGATCGAAGGCGGCTGGATGGCGAACGCTGGCAAGTCAGACATATCGGAGCTTCCACCATGGCCTTAAAGACCTTCCGATTCGAGGGTATGAGGGACGACAGCAAAAGCGCAGTCGAGCTAGAGGGATTGAAATTGGCGGAATCAAAGCCACTCGACATGAGCATAGAACGCGTGTTGGCTGAAGCGGCAGAGCAGAGCACGTTGAGTGATTTCGGCCCGATGGACTTCACGGATCGATTGGGACTGTTGTTAGCCGAGGTCGAAGCGGATGACAACGTCTGGAAGGCGCACAAGCAATCATTTGTGAACAAGTGCGTCAGTGCAGCAGTCAATCGACTGCTGCTGCAGCACTTCTGGTCCGAAAATCCCGAGGCTTCAAAGGTCTCCATCGTCCAGCCGGTCAACGTGGTTGCTCTACCACGATCTGGCAGCACTCACCTGGAGAATCTGCTCGCAGCCGACCGTAGAATGCGGCACCTTCCGGTGTACCTCGCTTCTCAGCCTGCGCCCTTCCCATGGGACGAGACGGACGCTGATGGCATAGATCCGAGATGGAAGCGCGCCGACGAGCATTGGCAGCGCCTTCGTCAAAACTCCTTCATGGCTGCCATGCACGAACATTCACCGGACCATGCGTGTGGTGAGAACGAATTGCAGATCCCCGACTTCGCCAGTTACCAGTGGGAATGGCTGGCGAGAGTGCCGGGGTTCCGGGACTTTTACCTCGAGCACGATCAGACTCCCCACTACCGCTACATGCGCGCGACGTTGCAGGCGTTGGCCTTTCAATTCCCCTCCGATGGGCGGTGGATGCTCAAGTCCAACCAGCACAGCGAACAACTCGGCCCTCTTCTCGGCGTGTATCCCGATGCCACTGTGGTCATGATCCATCGCGATCCTGTAGCTACGCTCCAGTCCCTCCTGACCATGCGGGGCCTAGCGCTCAAATCCAGCCAAAAAGTGCTCGACATCAAGTCACACGTCGAATACTGGGTAGCCCGCATCGATCGGATGCTCCGAACCTACATTCGAGATCGTCACCTCGTCCCCCCCAGTCAATTGGTCGAGGTCATGTTTGACGACATCGTCGCCAATGACGTGCAGACCGCTTCGCGCGTCTTCGAGAGCGCCGGGCTCGAGGTAACCGATGCGTGCCTCTCCGATCTGAACGCCTACATGACCGCCCATCCCCGAGGCAAGGACGGACGGGTGGTCTACGACCTGGAGGGCGATTTCGGGCTTAAAGCCGAAGAGCTTCGGGAGCGATTTGGTTTCTATATCGAAGAGTTCGGCATCCGTCCCGAACTTCGCAAGGAAGGGACCGGATGAAGCAGCCCCTCAACGCACTCATAGTCAAGGAAGGTGAAGGTCGCCAGGAAGCGATCGAAATTGCCGAAGGTATTTTCATGTCGAGAGGGATCTCGAACGCATACCGCATCGTCACCGACGACGGAGACGTGCAGATCAACACCGGCATGTACTTCGAGGCCGATGAGACCAAACGGAGATTCGCCGGCGTGAGTTCGGGCTCTCTGAGGGTCATTGTCTTCACGCAGGGTCACAGCGATCATGTCGGGGGATGGTCTGCATTCGGTGGGTCCGATGTCGAGACCATTGCGCAAGCCAATCATGCCGACGTTCGCGAGTATTGGAGCAGGCTTCAGCCTGCTTTCACCCGTCGGACAGCCAAGCTATGGAGTCGCGACATCACCGGGGTAGACCGATCCTATCAACCGCCTGAACCCGTAGTCTCTACCACGTTCCTCGACGCGCACCGGTTTTCCCTCGGCGAACGTGACTTCGAGTTGCTCGCGACTCCGGGGGGTGAGACCACAGATTCCCTGGTCGTCTGGCTTCCGAAGGAGCGGACCGTTTTCACCGGGAATCTGATGGGTCCGCTCTTCGGCCATATACCGAATCTCTACACACTTCGTGGCGACAAGTACCGGAGCGCCATCGCCTATATCCATGCGGTGGACCGCGTCATCGGGCTCGATGCAGAAGTACTGGTTACCGGGCACGGGGAGCCAATCCGCGGAGCCGTTGAAATCCGTTCAGCTCTGAGCAGGATCCGGGACGCAACAGAATACCTGCGGACGCAGACGATTGAGGGCATGAATGCTGGAGTGAGTCTCTGGGAGCTGATGGAGCAGATCACTCTGCCTCCGGAACTGGCCATTCCCCAAGGTCACGGCAAGGTGCCCTGGATAGTGCGCGCGGTCTGGGAGGAGCATCTTGGGTGGTTCCAGTTCAAGTCGACCACCGAGCTTTACCACGTGCCATTCTCGGCAATGTGGCGGGAGCTCATTGATCTGGTTGGCGGCCTTGACGTGCTGACTCTGCACGCCCGGGACCACCTCGACCACAGTCGGCCCTTGGAGGCCCTGCACTTTACAGATATGGTGTTGGATCAAGACCACGCGAACTCAGCCGCCCTTGAAGTAAAGCTCGGCGCACTCATGCTCCTGCTGGAGCAGAGTGGGCGCGAAAACTTCAGCGAAGTACGCTGGCTCGAGGCTGAGATCAACGAGACCCAAGCCGGGTTGGCGTGACGCATCCGAGACTCGCCGTCAGTGAGATGTGCACCTACCCGTGGCTGCTGGCCGACGAGCTCACCATTTGGGATGAACTCGGCGTACATGGCGTGGGACTGATCACGGCGAAGGTGGACGAGTTCGGGCGAGAAGCTGCAGTGAATGCACTCGCCGAACGGTCATTGAAGGGCACCACGGTTATCGCAAAGAACTTCGACCTTGCCTCCCCCGCCACGTGGGAAGAGACCCAAAACGATTTAGCCAGCGCGATCGACTTGGCTGCTGAGATCGGTGCCTGTGTCTACATCACCCCCGGACGCCGAGATGGCCGATCGTTCGATGAATTGACCGCCAGCTTGGCGGCGGCTCTAGCTCCTTGTCTTCCCGTGGCGGAAGGGCGGGGAGTGCAACTCGCTATTGAGCCCTCGTTGCGCACCGACCAGTCCTTCGTCCACACCCTGCGCGATGGTTTAGAGGTAGCGGAGTGTGCCGGGATCGGTGTCATTGCCGACCTTGGGAACTGTTGGATGGAGCGTGACTACGAAAAGACCGTGCGCTATGCGGGCTCGCGCATCGTCGCGGTCCAGTTCGCCGACGCGTTCTTTGGTACCCCTCAACACCCTTCGCCGGGGGGCCGAGCCGTCCCGGGCGATGGGGACTTGGCGATCAGGGGATTTATCGAGGCCGCCCTGGAATCGGGGTATGCCGGCTCCTTTGAAATTGAACAGGTGGGCCCTCGGATAGAGGCCGAAGGCCATGGTTCGGCACTGAGGCGTGCCGTCGAGTGGGCGACCGCCCTGCTAGAGGAGGTACTCCTATGAGTCGTGCCATCGTCTTCAATGGTGACGAGACCTGGGAGATGCGCGATCTCCCCGTGCCCGATCCCCAGCCCGGCGGAGCGATCCTACGAGTTGAAGCAACGGGGCTGTGCCACAGCGACGTCGACCACTTTCGTGGCCACGTCCACACGTCGTGGGGTGGAGCGTTCCCGTCTATCGCTGGACACGAGATTGTCGGGCGCATAGAGAAGATCGATTCTCAAGCTGAACGGGACTGGGGGGTTCGTGAAGGGGACCGGGTGGCCGTGCGGGAACTTCTTATCACTCCGGATGGGTACCGAATCTATGGACATGACTTTTCAGTCAACGAGGGATCCGGGCTGTACGGTGGATTTGCGGAACATCTCGAGCTTCTTCCCGGGTCGTCGGTGTACCGGTTGCGAGACGACGTGACGGCCGAAGAGCTCACGTTCTTCGAATCGCTGAGTTGCACCATCACCTGGGTGGCGCCCGTTCAAAAGGACGACATCGTCGTGGTGGAGGGTCCCGGTCACATGGGAATGGCTTCGATCGTCGCAGCGCGGGCGGCTGGAGCGGCAACAGTGATCATCACGGGCACTTCGTGGGACCGGTTTCGATTGGACGCCGCCCTCAAGGTCGGCGCCGATCACGCCATCGACGTCGATTCAGTCAATCCAGTTGAAGCGGTAGCCGAGATCACCGGCGGTGCCATGGCCAACGTGGTGATCGATGCGGCGTCTGGTAATCCGATCACCGTCAACCTTGCAATGGACCTTGTCCGCAAGGGCGGTCACGTCGTGGTGGCAGGGATGAAGGACACCCCTCTCGAGGGATTTCACAGCGACTGGATTCCAACGCGGCGTATCACGCTGCATCCTGGTGCCGGCCTTGACACTGAAGGAGCAGTGGCTCTGATCAATGACGGCCAGATTCCCACTGCAGATCTCCTGGGTGAGACCTTCCCGCTAGAGCGCTTTGAAGATGCATTTTCGATCCTGACCCGGTCGACTCCGGGGAAAGACGCCATTCGCGTGGCCCTGCGACTCTCGTGAGCGGTGTGGGTGGATCTCGGCGGAACGGAGAGAAGCCATGTTGACAACGACGAAGCTAACCCACTTGCAACGACTGGAGTCTGAAAGCATCCAGATCTTCCGTGAGGCAGTGGTTGAGAGCGAACGCCCGGTAATGCTCTATTCGGTCGGTAAGGACAGCTCTGTCATGCTTCACCTAGCAATAAAGGCATTCTACCCCTCGAAGCCGCCCTTTCCCCTGCTCCACGTCGACACCACTTGGAAATTCAAGCAGATGTACGAGTTCCGAGATCGGATCGTCAAGGATCTAGGCCTTGACTTACTCGTCTTCCAGAATCCCGAGTGCGTTGAGCGCGGCATCAACCCTTTTGAACATGGGTCGCAGATGCACACGGACATGTGGAAAACCGAAGGACTCAAGCAAGCGCTCGATCAGTACCAGTTCGACCTTGCGTTCGGTGGCGCCCGAAGGGACGAGGAAAAGTCTCGGGCGAAGGAGCGGATATTTTCAATCCGATCCACTCGACACCGTTGGGACCCAAAAAAACAGCGCCCCGAGTTGTGGCATCTCTTCAACACTCGCAAACAGCCAGGCGAAAGCATCCGTGTCTTTCCACTGTCAAACTGGACCGAACTGGATGTGTGGCAGTACATCCATCGGGAAAATATACCGATCGTGCCCCTCTATCTGGCCGCCCCCCGACCAGTCGTGGAGCGCGACGCGGTGCTCGTCATGGTTGATGACGAGCGCATGCCGCTCCATCCCGGTGAGGTTCCCCAAAAGCGCAGCGTGCGGTTCCGTACGCTCGGCTGCTACCCACTGACGGGAGCGGTCGAGAGTTTCGCGTCCGACCTCACGGAGGTCATCCAAGAGATGCTCCTTACCACGAGCTCAGAGAGACAGGGTCGCATGATCGACCACGACTCCAGCGGCTCGATGGAGAAGAAGAAGCAAGAGGGGTACTTCTGATGTCGCATCAGGTGAACGACCTCTTGGCAACAGACATCGAGTCATACCTCGCTTTACATGAAAACAAATCTCTGCTGCGCTTCATCACCTGTGGTTCTGTCGATGATGGAAAGAGCACGTTGATCGGGCGACTGCTCTACGACTCAAAACTGGTATTCGAAGACCACCTGGCTGCCCTTGAGAACGATTCCAAGCGAATGGGGACCCAAGGTGGCGAGCTTGACTTCGCTCTGTTGGTCGATGGCCTGGCGGCGGAGCAAGAGCAAGGCATCACGATCGATGTCGCCTACCGATTCTTCTCGACCGAACAACGGAAATTCATCGTGGCCGACACACCTGGACATGAGCAATACACGCGGAACATGGTGACCGGTGCATCGACTGCTGACCTCGCGGTGATTCTCATCGACGCTCGCAAGGGGGTACTGACTCAGACACGCCGGCACAGTTACCTAGTCTCTCTCCTGGGTATCCGACACATCGTGCTCGCAATCAACAAGCTCGATCTTGTCGGGTACTCCCAGGAGACATTCGATTCCATCGATACGGAATACCGGACGTTCGCAGCGGAGATTGGCCTTAATGACGTTGTGTCCGTTCCTATCTCCGCCTTGCGCGGCGACAACATCACCGATGCCAGCCTCAATACGCCGTGGTATTCGGGCCCAACGCTTATCGGCCACCTTGAGTCGGTCGAGGTCGCCGACGACTTAGAAAGCGGCCCGCTTCGGATGCCGGTGCAGTGGGTGAGCCGTCCCGACCTCGACTTTCGGGGCTTCGCCGGCCAAATTACTGGAGGGTTGGTGCGTCCGGGCGACCTTGTTCGAGTACTTCCCTCGGGACAAGAGTCGGTTGTGGCCCGAATCGTCACCGCGGACGGAGATTTGGATGTTGCCGTCGCCGGTCAATCTGTAACCCTCACTCTGAGCGATGAGATCGACATCAGTAGGGGAGATGTAATTGCTGCTGCGACGGCTCCTCCAGCCGTGGCCGACCAGTTCGAGTGCTTCGTGATTTGGATGAGCGAACAATCGATGCTCCCCGGTCGGCCCTACTGGCTGAAGATAGGTACACGTTGGGTGGCGGCCACACTGGAGCAGCCGAGGTACAAGATTGACGTGAACACACTTGCGCATGCGGCGGCGCGCACTCTCCAAATGAACGAGATCGGAGTGTGTCATCTTCACCTCGATCGTCCGGTCCCGTTCGATCCGTATACCGTCGATCGGGAGATGGGCAGTTTCATCCTCATCGATAGGTTCACGAACGAAACAGTCGCGGCGGGTCTCCTGCAGTTCGCCCTGCGCAGAGCCGATAACGTCCATTGGCAGGCAGTCGAGGTCGATAAGGCCTCACGTTCCCGCAAGAAAGGGCAGTTGCCGGTGGTGGTCTGGTTAACCGGTCTATCCGGTGCCGGAAAGTCGACGATCGCAAACCTGGTGGAACAGAAGCTCCACGAAGAGGGCTACCACACCTATCTCTTGGACGGG
The DNA here is from genome assembly GCA_963706555.1 of uncultured Acidimicrobiaceae bacterium. Taxonomy (GTDB): domain Bacteria; phylum Actinomycetota; class Acidimicrobiia; order Acidimicrobiales; family RAAP-2; genus Bog-473. The sequence goes on along the minus strand of OY970164.1, from coordinate 4,939,697 downwards.
GACAACGTCCGACACGGGCTGAACAAGGATCTTGGTTTTACCGAGGCTGACCGAGTGGAAAACATTCGCAGGGTCGCCGAAGTCGCCAGGTTGATGGTCGATGCTGGGCTCATCGTCCTCGCGTCGTTCATCTCACCGTTCCGAGCTGAGCGGCAGCTCGCCCGAGAACTGCTCAGTGACGGCGAATTCATAGAGGTGCACGTGGACGCTCCACTGGAGGTCGCCGAATCGCGAGACCGCAAGGGCCTCTACGCCAAGGCCCGTCGCGGGGATCTCGTGAATTTCACTGGTATCGATTCTCCATACGAGGTGCCCGAGAATCCGGATCTACGCATTGACGCCAGCGGGACGGTATCCCCGGCGGTGTCGGCCGAACTGGTGATCGAAAATCTCCGTAGTCGGGGCATCCTGCATCCAGTGGCGAAGGCTACGTAGGTGGACGACGATACGCTCGCAGCAGGCCTCGCCCTTGAGGCAGGTTCGCTCTTGCTACAGATGCGCGAAGAAGGCGGATCTGCGGGAGACCGGAAGTCCAACGAGTTACTTCTCTCGAGGTTGTCCGAGGAGCGCCCCGAAGACGCTGTCCTGTCGGAAGAGAGCGTTGACGATCCCATACGACTCGAGCGGGAGCGCGTCTGGATCATCGACCCGTTGGACGGAAGTAGAGAGTACGGCGAGCCTCCTCGGTTAGACTGGGCAGTGCACGTGGCCTTGGCTGTAGCTGGCGTCGCTGCTGTGGGCGCCGTCGCGTTGCCTGCAGAGGGTCTTTTGTTCGCGACGGGCGATCCACCGACGCTTGCGCCTCGGGCGTCCGGGCCCATTCGACTGTCGGTTTCGCGAACACGGCCTCCCGCTTGTGTCGAGAGACTGGTCGCGAAGCTTGGGACGGAACTTGTTCCGATGGGTTCGGCAGGTGTGAAGGCAATGGCAGTTGTTCGCGGACTTGTCGACGTGTATGCCCATTCGGGAGGACAGTACGAATGGGACTCGTGTGCTCCGGTCGCCGTGGCTGTCGCCGCTGGACTCCATGTCTCCAGACTCGACGGTTCACCACTGCGGTACAACATGAAAGATCCCTACCTGCCGGATCTACTCATTTGCCGCCCAGAGTTTGCCGGCGCGGTGATCGATGCAGCGGGGGATGAGTAGTTAGGGTGTGACGCTGTCGCTCCGAATCGATCGCAGATGTTCTGATGTCGCGAGCGAGCCGGCCGGAGACAACCACCTCTCGCGAGGGGTACGGAGCCCTGGTCGGAGTTGCCGATTCCCGGTGTCCTGATTTGATCCACGACAGTCATGTGGGAGGCTCACCGCCCCGCTTGGTTGCCGCCCGTATCCGCATACGCTTCCGGGCAACGGCCCTCATCTAATTTTGTCTTACCAAAATCGCTTTTGCTCAAGGGTTCCACTACGGTGATGTCATGGCACGTCCAGCGCCGGCCGCGACTCGGGCTATCAGCATCCTGTCGTTTCTGACCGCTCATGCGGCCAGGAGCTTTACCATTAGCGAGCTGGTTGAGCATTTGGGGATGAACATCGCCTCGGCCCATGCCACATTGGCCGTGCTCTGTGACAGCGGGTTCTTACTTCGTGATCCTCAGCACCGAACGTATGTGCTCGGGCCGGCCCTCGCGGTGACTGGCTTCGCCGCACAGGAACAGCACCCTGCAATTGACGCGGCTATTTTGGAGGCCCGAAGACTTGCCGAAGAGATGGATGCAGAAATCGGTGTCACGGCAATCGCAGGGCGGGACGTCATTTTCGTCGCACGAGAGGGGCCCCAACCATTGGCGACTCTCATCGGCTACGCCGGCGATCGTTCACCGCTTCTCGCTCCCATCGGTGCGGTGTTCATGGCATGGGCCGATGAGCCAGCAGTTTCCACCTGGCTTGAACGCTCCTCGACGGCACCCGGTGTCAGCAACTTTTATCGCCAGGCCCTGGCTGAAATCCGCTCACGGGGCTTTAGCGTTCCACTAGCGAGCATCTCTTCCGTGCCCATTGTGTCGGCAATGCAGCGGGTACGCGAACAGCCCACCGATGAGGAAGGTGAGCGTGAGCTCTCCCATGTCCTACAGAAGGAAAATGAACTGCTATTGAGTCTCGAGGGTCTCTCGGGCTCGGATGAAATCGCCATCAAGACCATTGCTGCGCCCATCTTCGATCCCATTGGGCGTGTATTGCTGTCGCTCAGCATTACGGGACCGGAACATCCGATCCGCGTCGATGAGGTACTTACTCTCGGTCAGCGATTGGTGAAGTCGGCCTCGGTTGTGACCCGGCAGGCGCGTGGAAGGATTCCAGAATTCTGAGGTCGTACGCAAGGTCGTACAAGGTGAACGAAATCCCGCCGGACGCACTCAGTGGCGAGGAAGTCAACTCAGGGGCCAACCGCGACGAAAGGGACATTCTTCAGGGGCGCCCGGATCGCCGTGGGTACCAACGCCTCGGGCCCAGGATCAGCCAGTCCTTCGAGCGGGCCGCACGCCAACTGGCGACGAACGGCCTCATTACCCTCGAGGATGACGAGTATTTCTTGACCGTAGCGGGCCCTAATGCCGACCTCATTGTTCAGCATCGACAGAAGTGATCTTGTAGCCCTCGATTAATGCTTCGGCAACAACGATGCTCGGTGCTCGTCGTCCGTTTTCGAGTGCGCACAAATACCCGGCATCGACGCCCGTATCCCGTGCAGCCTGATGAAAGGATCGACCTTGCGAGAGGTCGATCTTCGACAGATGCGGCACATCCTGTGGAAGTTCGTGGCGCTCGCGCACTCTCACAGTGTCGCCGATGTCTGCGTTGTTCGGGGTGTTGTCCATGTACTCCGTATCTCCGTTGTTGAACTTCGGAAGGAATTAGCGGGAACTACCTCACTCATGTTTAGTGGTCCTGGGTTGGCATTCATCGTCCACCCATTAGCTAACAAGCCGCCAGATCGGACCACAGGTGCTTCTCCGTGGCGATTACCGTTCGGACGGTTCTGACTCCGTGCAGACGAACGGTTATGGCGGATGATTGCCGTACCTGTATCACACAACTGCCAAGACCTTCGCTGGTCGCTTCGGTTGACGTGACGAGAAAGTTGTGGATTTCGCCCAAGCACACTCTTGTGAACGGCGAGCATTGATTAATTCCCGTTGCCAGCGGCAACATCCAAAACCGATCAATGTCAAGATGGAGCTCTTCATGGCAGCGATGTCTTCGGGGCGGCCAGCCCGGGACGCTGACCATTACGCCACCACCCTCGAGGCCGACAAGCTGCGGGGTATCGTCCGACCGCTGCGTCATGTGTGGCTCCAAATGGGACACCTCATGTGCACTCTGAACGTCACACCAATCGAGTCAAAGACGGAAGGTCGTCAGACGGCCCTCAGAGCCACCGAGAGGCATCCGAATTGCATAAGGGGAGTAGAAAAAGGAGGGGCCGCCTGACCCCGGCTGAGCGGATTTGAACAAGCAGTATTGCCAATGCGGGTGCGGACCATCTCGGAGTGCGGCGAGTTCTGACCCTGAGGCGTGCGAGTCCAGGGGTTCGTGTTGTCCGTGTGGGGTTGTCGAGCGCGTTGGTGTCCGTCTGCGGCCGCGCCGGTCCGCAGGGATCGCTCAGGTCGGAACGAACGCGACGGCGTGCAGGTTGGTGAGTGCTCCGATGAACGAGGCGGCCCACGGCCAATGAGTGGGTCCGCGCAATGTCGGTGTTCCGGATCGGTTCACCAGTCGAGCGGGGACCGAGAAGTAGCGGGTGCGCAGGGTCTGTGCCACTACCAGTGTGTCCTCTTCGACGAGCCCTCCGAGCCTGGCGCTCCAGCGGATCAGGTTGTGGGCGAGCACGGCGCAGCACATCCACGCCGCGTTGGCCGAGAAGTCACCCGAGGGGCAGTGCGCCATCCCAGCCCCCTCCTTCCAGTCGTCGATGCACAGCTCGACGACGGCGTGAGCGCGATGGAAAGCGTCGAGCTCCACCGCCGTGCCGTCGAGATCGGTCACGAAGGCGAAGTGCCGCCAGTTGGGCCACAGCGTCGCCTGGGGGCCGCGTAGTCGGGTGCGGCGCACGATGAGGCGCCGACCCTTGTAGACGGTCTCGGTCACCATCGCCTCCCCGGCGGCGGGGTACGCGATGGCGACCCAGTTCGACTCGTCGATCTCGCCAATGCAGGCCGCGATGGCCTTTGTGCCGGTGGGCACGGCCATGGTGAATGAGACCTCCAGACGCCCGAGCACGGCAATGGTGTCGTGGGACCAGTACCCCGAATCGAAGCGCATGGTGATCGGGCCGGTGGCCCCGGCCCGACGCAGTCGGGCCACGAGCTCTTGGATGAAGCGCTTGGTGCCGCGCTGGGTGTTGGCCGATCCCTTGCGTAGCCGGGCCTGGAGGATCTCACCGGTGTCAGCCCTCGTCGCAAGGATCGGGTGGTAGCCCAAGACCTTGGTGTAGCCGTAGGCGGCACCACCTTTGAGCCGTCCGAACACCTCACGGATCGTCGAGTCGATGTCGACCACCAGGCGCTGGTCACCGGGCCCCGCCCCGAGGGACCAGGCGCGCCCGAGGGTGTCACCGATCACCTTTTCGAACTGCCGGACGTGACCGAACGTGAAGCTACGCAGAAAGGTCCCGAGCGTGGAGGGGGCCATCACCCGGTGGGGCAACACAGTGGCAGTCGAACCGGCCCGCAACATGTCGGCGTGGTCAATGTGGGTGGCGCCGGCCACCATGGCGTGCACCAGGGTCAAGATCTTCCTCCCCGGCTGGAACCCACCGGCGCGGCCGCTGAGCCGGATCGTCGCGTTGCACAGGGCCTCGAGGCCCAGCCGGCGCACCAAGGTGGCGACGAGCAACAGGCCGGCATTGGCCACCAGATTCGGATCATCGAAGGTCACGCAGACGCGGTCGATTCCGCGCGATACTGGCTTCACAGAAAGTGCCTCCTTTGTTGTTGAGAACAACGGCGTCAGTAACCGCAATTCTCCCAGCATCGGAGGCATTTTCCGCGGATGCGCGGCCTCAAATCACGTGGCTAAACGGTGGATCGAGGCTAAGTTCCTCGTTATGGAGTTCCTGTTATGGAGTTCCTGTGCTCGCCGCCCAAGCGATCAGATTGCAGTTTTTTCAGTGGGAACGATTCCATGTCGAAGGCTACGCGGGCGATTCCATGTCGAACCCTGTAACCGGCGGCCCATTCATGGGGTTCTCCGAGATGGCTTCCATCTTTGGGTCCGGTCATGAAAGCAGAGGATTCACGATCGGAGCATCCGCTGTCGTTCACGATACCGCCGAGAGGCATCCCGCTGACTGGCCATCCGGCCGCATGATTGGCAGTAAGCCCGACGGTCAGGAGCGGATTTCCGTCCAGGTTGGAAGGAACGACCACAACCTGCGCAAAAGGCCACGGGATCGGAACGAACAATACCCATCGTGAGTTGCGTGGCAAGGTACGACATCAGGGTAGAAAGATCATCATAGGGGGCAAGGTCTGGTTGCCTGCCGGCAGCTGCCCAATAGAGATAAAGCCTCACGCCCGAGAGAGAAAGCCTGTTCGTGCCGAAAATCCCATCCGAGCAGCTCATGCCGCGAGTCGGTACTCGTGAATGAGACCGCCGAGTTTGTCTCGCCGTCGTAGTTGGTCCGGATCCGGATCGTTATTGGCAATGGCCTCTTCCCCACGGTGAGCGGCGCCCGCTGGCCAAGTGACCGGTGAGGGCGATTTTCGTTGTAGTGATGAGCGAACTCGCTCAGGACCTGCTCGAGATGGCGCGGATGAAACACAAGCATACGGTCGAGGCACTCACTCGAACGGTGCCTACGAAACGCTCGGCGAACGCATTGGCGCGAGGGGATTGAATGGGCGTCTTGATGACTCTGATGCCCTCGGTGCGGAACACCTCGTCGAAACTGGCGGTGAATTTCGTGTCTCGGTCCCGGATGAGGAACTTCACTGGTCGGGAGCGCTCGAGAAGATCGAAGATGAGGTTGCGCGCCTGCTGAGTGACCCACCCCCTGCTGGGTTCGCGGTGATGCTAGCGACGTAGATCCTTCGAGTGTCGATCTCGATGAAGAACAACACGTAGAGACGGCGGAGCAGCACCGTGTCGACGGTGAAGAAGTCGCAGGCCAACATGGTGGTCGCCTGGGCTCGGAGGAACTCCGCCCAAGTGGGCCCGGATCGACGGGGAGTGGAATCGACGCCATGCCGGCGGAGGATTGCCCACACGCTCGAGGGGGCGAGGCTAACGCCCATCGTGGCCAGCTCCCCATGGATCCGTCTGTAGCCCCAGGTCGGGTTCTCTCGTGCCAGGCGAAGCACCAATGAGACCGTGCCTACCAACAGAGCCGGTCGTCCGGGCCGCCGGCGTGGAGAGGTCCACTTCCGTCGCACCAGATCTCGATGCCATCGCAGCAGGGTCTCTGGCTGGACGAACAGGCGCCCTCGGCGGGCAGCCGAGAGAAGCCGAGTCAGTCCGGCAAGAACCGCTCGATCCGCGGGCTTGAGGGCCGGACGCGCCACCTGGCGGCGCAGGACGGCAACTTCATGGCGGAGTATTACAACCTCGATGGCCAGGTCCTCTTGCCCACTACGTGAGAGACGGAGCAACTGGAGGAGACGGACGAAGGAAATGTAGAGGAAGGAGAGCGCCACGCTCCATCTTCGTCATGATGGTCTCGCCAAGGAAAGTCCAGCCTGATGAGTTTGGATGAGGTTTTCGGCACCCACAAGTTCGAAATGGCGTCACCCCAACCAACCAGGAATCTCGGCGCTCTGTCTTCCCGCGTCAATTGCGGGTAAGGCTTCGGCGCGCTCAACGCCCAGAGACGTCTGGGTCGAGAGATGCAACCAGCTCCGCCGAAACAGGACTTCAACCGTCGCGAATCCGATCATGTTCTGCAGCCCATTTTTCGATCTCACTCTGACGCCAGATTCGTCCAGCGGTTAGCTTCGCGATTGGGGTCGGAAAATCAGTGTGCGTTTGGGCAATCCGATTCACCCGTTGTCGAGAGATTCCGAGGAGATTGGCAATCTCTGCGACTCCAACAAGGTCATCGCACATAATCGCACTATAGGACGCTGTTGACGGCCGGCAATGGCTGGACTATTGTCGATTGTCAATAGGTGGCCCGGGCGGTGCTGAAACACCCCCGGGCCCGGCCAAGACCTTGATGGAGGTCCTGACGTGCCCAAGGTTACGAGACGCGCCAATCCTCCGGATGCCCATGACGAAGTTCGGGAGCGTATTGCCTCATACCGACCTCGAGCTATTGAGTCGGAAACCTGGTCAGCGGTGCGACCGTTTGTCATTGAATGCGTCGAGCGCCTTCCTCTCAGTGGCTGGGCGAGCACGATTCGGGTTCTTCGGACGCTCGCGAGGTTGGCTATTTGGGCGGAGGGGGAAGGGTTGTCGCTCGATCCCGAGACGATCTTGGACCCCGACACGGTTGCGCGATTTGTCGAAGTGGGCCTGTTCGACGACCATTCCCGGGCCACGTATAGATCGGTCCTTCGTCGGATAGGTCCACTTCTGACGGTTCGGGCACCTTGGGAACCTCGCCCAGCATCAGTTGCCAGGCGTCAGGTGGCTGCTCCCTACTCGCCTCTCGAAGTGGAACAACTCCGCACTGATGCCCTTAAGCAGCCTACGGAAGGGCGCCAGAAAGCGGCGCGAGCGTTCCTGGCCTTGGGCCTTGGAGCGGGGCTGGACGGTCGCTGGGTGATCCAAGTCAAAGCACGTGACGTGTCGCGTCGAGGTGACGTTGTGGTCGTGACAGTAGGCGGGCCGTCAACCCGCACCGTACCCGTCCTTCGGATGTGGGAAGACGAAGTTCTTGAGCTCGCCACTACTGCCCCTAACCAGTTTCTCGTTGGGGGCAGCTCGACCTCGAGAAATAGAGCCAGTTCGCTGGCAGCGAGCCTGGTGGTTCCACCAGGCCATCCACGTCTCTCCGCCGCACGGCTGCGATCGACCTGGCGGCTCTGGCACCTCAAAGCCGGCACCCGCTTACCCGAGTTGGCCGTGGCTGCGGGTTTGCAGGGTGTCACAGTGCTCTCAGACCTACTGGAGCTGGTCGTCCCGATGTCCGAGGGCGAAGCCGATGCGCTGTTGCGAGGCGCTTTACGATGACGCGGCCACCTCTCGACGTCACAGGAGGGCGACCGACGAGCAACGCCGAGCTGAATCTGGCGCGCCAACTTGTCGAGCGTTCGGGTATCCCCGACGTCCTTGAGCCGCATATCCACGCCGAGATTGGTCGTCCTCGGCAACTGAGCCTTGTTGGATTTTTGGTGGCGTGCCAGCTCAATGCGTTTCACCGGCACCATCAGGCCCACCTGGTCGAAATAGCCCGGACGCTAAACGCCCTGAGCGATGAGCAGCGCAGAAGTCTTGGCATCAAGGGCGGGGATCCGGCCGAGTCCTATCACCGGGTGGAACGACTCTTCGTGAAGCTGTGCCAGGTTCTCGAGTCCGGTTCGGCTGGAGTGGACGCCCGGTGGTTTGCCACACAGCTGGCCCGGGCTGCTATTCCAGCCGATGTTCTCGTCTCCAACTCGGTGGCGGTCGACGGGACCGACGTCGAAACCTGGGGTGCCCTCCACGGCGAGGCGGTGACCGTCGAGCTCGACGGTGAAGCCACCGAGACGCAACTTCTCGGTGAGGGGCGTTCCCAGCCCAAAAAGTCTCCGGCTCGCCGGGCCAAGGTCTTGGGGATCGGACCCGATGGTCGCAAGCAGTACACCGTGGACCCCACTGCGCGGGCCGGACACCGCTCGGCCACCAACAGCCGACCGGCAGGTCCCTATGTTGGCTACGAACTCCACCTCGGGGTCCAAGCCCGAGATGTGCGCTGGAGCAACCACATCGATCGGACCACCTTGGGACCCGAAGTCCCAGGAGTGATCACGACCTGCAATTTGGTTCCGGCAGGCACCCACCGAGGTCGAGCCGTCGTCCCCGCCCTGCTTGAGGCCAAACAGGATGGTCAACAACTCACTGATGTGGTCTGGGACCCCGGGTATTCGCTTTGCCAAGCGACGACGACGGTGCACCCCCTGGCCCAAGGCGGCATCAGCCAGACCTTCCAACCGGTCACGCACCAGCGGGGGAGCAGGCCCTTCTCGGGGGAGGCCCTCCTCATCGACGGGCAACTCTTCTCACCCCATCTTCCCCAAGACCTCCACGATCTGCCTGCACCTCCTCGTGGGGCGTCCGAGGAAGAGAAACTGACCTACGAGGCCAAGTTCAACCAGCGGGCCCGCTGGCGCCTGGTGCGGCACGCCGGTCCTGACGCAGATGGTGTCACCCGATGGCGCTGTCCCTTTTGTGCTGGCTTGCTCCGAAGCCGCAAAGTGCCCAAGACCATGAGGAGATCGCGCCGAGTTCCCCTGGTGGATCTGTCCGAGGGAGGGACCACATGCTGCTCGGGCACGCTGTCGGCGGTTCCAAGTGAAATGGCTCTTTCGCAGCGCATCCCCTACGGCACGACGGCGTGGCGGATCTCGATGGGCCGCCGACAGGTGGTGGAATCGGTGAACTCGGCTCTCAAGGGTGCCTTCGTCGACCTGGCCCGGGGATTCTTCCGAGTCCTCGGCCAAGTGAAGATGACCGTGTTGCTCGGCTTCACCTTGGCTGCGTACAACCTGGACCGTGTTCGCAGTTTCCGGGCTAAGCAGACACAAGACAAAGAGATGCCGCTGCGGCGGGCCAAGCGCCGACAAGGAACGTGGGACGACATCGCGTCGGCTTCTGACCCGGTCGTGCCGCAACACGCGACAGGACCGCCTGTCTAGCCAACTCGGCAAAGCAACAAAGACCGGAGCTCCATGTTGTCGCGCTCCGACGCGGAAACCCCAATATCGGCTGACGCGGAACTGCCGGCCCGAGGGCCGGCAGTTCGTCATTTCGGGGTGGCAGACGAGTTTTGTGCTCATCGCCACCTCCAACAAAGCACTTTCATGAACACTCGACGTGCTCTTTCATGAACATGCCGTCGTGGAGGTGGCGGGATTCGAACCCGCGTCCTCCGGAGTTTCAATAGGCCTTCTCCGAGCGCAGCCGGCATTGGATTGTCGGGGGCGGCATCACTGCCGGCGGTTGTGCCGCCCCGTAGCCAACGAAGATGTCCTCAGCAGTTAGTTGGTGTTGCCGCTGAGTAAGCCCTACTTGATGGCGTCCACGTTCCGACCCATAGGGCTGAGGCCGGGTGAACGTCGCTACCTAAGCAGCGAGCGCGAGCTGAGGCTCGGCGTTTGTTTTTGGTTCCGGCTCTTTAACGTGGCTCCGGAGACCACGGCTCGCTTCTCCTATTTCGACGACCGGAGTCGAAGCCAATCACCCCCATGTGGGTTTCTCCAGCTGACCCGGGTGGCCAGCCCTGCCATTCTACGGGGCTTTGCTCCTGCTCGTTTTCAGGCCGCTCAGGAGCCGCTCCACCGGTTGATCTCCTTGGTGGCCCGTGCGGCCTCGCGTTCGGCGTCGCGGGACATGATCAGGTTGCGCTTGTCGTAGAGGCGGCGGCCCTTGGCCAGGGCGAGCTGCACCTTGGCCCGGCCGTCTTTGAAGTACAGGGAGACCGGGATCAGCGTCAGGGACTGCTGCTGGGTCTTGCCCAGCAGCTCGTCGATCTGGTCCCGGTGCAGCAACAGCTTGCGCTTGCGGTCGGGGTCGTGGGCGCCGAACCCGGTGGCGTACTGCCAGGGCGGGATATGCATCTGGAAGAGCCACATCTCGCCGTCGTCGACCCGGGCGTAGGCCTCGCTGAGCTGCGCTTTGCCCTCGCGCAACGACTTCACCTCGGAGCCCTGCAGCACGATGCCCGCCTCGAGCGTGTCGATGAACTCGTACTCGCGCCGGGCGCGGCGGTTGGTGGCGACCGTGCGGTCGGTGCCTCGCTCGTCGCGGGCGGCCGCCCGCTTGGCGATCTGCTTCTTCGCCCTGGCCATAGGACGTCGAGGGTACCCTGACATCGTGCTGCGCCTGTCCAGGGAAATCTACATGGAGATGGTCGCGCACTGTCTGCGTGGCCTGCCCGACGAGGCGTGTGGCCTCCTTGTCGGGTCCTACGGGGGGGAGGAGGCCGCCCATCTCTTCCCGACGAAGAACGCGGCGGCGTCGGCACTGATCTACGAGATCGACCCCAAGGAGATGCTCGCGGTGGACCGGGCCGCCCAGGGTCTGGGGGCGGACATCATGGGGGTGTTCCACTCCCACACCCACACTGACGCCTATCCGTCGCCGACCGACGTGGCCCAGGCGCTCGATCCGGGCTGGCACTACGTGCTGGTCTCCCTGCGAGATACGCATCCCGTCGTCCGCAGCTACTCCATCGTCGAGGGTGTCATCACCGAGGAACCGGTGGAGGTGCCCGGGCTGGGGGCGTGATCGCCGCAAGGCTGCATTAGAATCCCAACCAGATCAGTCAACAATCACCTGACCTGCATTTTCGGGTCGATGGTGCTGACCAAACGAGGAGGCCCGATGGCCGTCGAAGTCCGCCTACCCACCGTTTTGCGCAACGCCGCGGGTGGGGCGTCGGTGGTGAGCGTCGACGGCGCCACCATCGGCGAGGTCCTGGGCAAGCTGGTGGCCGAGCACCCCGGCATGTCCGGCCAGGTGATCCAGGAGGACGGGTCACTGCACAAGTTCGTCAACATCTACCTGAACGACGATGACGTGCGGTACCTCGACGGGGTCAACACCCCGGTCCCCGACGGGGCCGAGATCTCCATCCTGCCGGCCGTGGCCGGAGGCTGACCCGGCTCATGACGCTGTACCCGTCCGTGCTCGGGCTCATCGGGAACACGCCTCTGGTGGACATCAGCTCCCTGAGCCCGAATCCGTCGGCGCGGCTGTTCATCAAGCTGGAGGGCCAGAACCCCGGCGGCTCGGTCAAGGACCGGGTGGCGCTGTCGTTGGTGGAACAGGCCGAGCGCGACGGTCGTCTCGTGCCGGGCAAGCCCGACCAGATCCTGATGGAGCCGTCGTCGGGCAACACCGGCATCGGGCTGGCGCTGGTCTGCCGGGTCAAGGGCTACCACCTCAAGGTCGTGATGCCCACCAACGTCTCGATCGAGCGCCGCCAACTGCTGGAGCTGTGGGGGGCCGAGATCATTGAGTCACCCGGGTCCGAGGGATCCAACGGCGCGGTGCGCATGGCCCAGCGTCTGGCCGCAGAGCATCCCGAGTGGGTGTTCCTCTATCAGTACGGCAATCCGGCCAACCCCAAGGCGCACTACGAGGGCACCGGGCCCGAGATCTTCCACGACTGCCCGGGCATCACCCATTTCGTGGCGGGACTCGGCACCTCGGGGACCCTGTTGGGGGTGGGCCGCTTCCTGCGCGAGAAGTTGGGCGATGCCGTGCAGATCTGGGCGGTCGAGCCTCCGTCCGGCGAAATGGTCGACGGCCTGCGCAACCTCGATGACGGCTACATCCCTCCGATCTTCGAAGAGCTGGGCGGCGCCGACCTCCTGGATCGCAAGACCGTCGTCCGGCCGCGTGAATCGATCGAGTGGACGCGGCGCTTGACGGATGTGGGGATATTCGCCGGCATATCTACGGGCGCCGCCGTGGCGGGGGCGATCAAGTGTGCCAACTCGCTCGCCCCGGGCGTCCCCGCCTCGATCGTGGTCGTCTCGGCCGACGGCGGGTGGAAGTACCTCTCCACAGGGGCCTGGACCGACGACCTCGACGAGGTCACCGAGCGGGCGAAGTCGATCATCTACTTCTGACGGCAGGGAGCCTGGCCGCCGCCTGCCCGCCGCCCTTCCGCCCACCCGCTGGCCGCCGCCGTCCGCCGCGAGCCCGCCGCCCTTCCGCCCGTGCGCGCCCGCCGCCTACCGAGGGGTTGCCCCGGTGGACGCTCGTCCAGGGATTAGCCAGTATGTGGCATGCCAGCGCCCCTGACTCTCGAATGGTTCGGCACCACCACGTTCCGCTTGCGCGTCGACGGGGTGACCATCTGGCTCGATACGTTTCTCGACCGCATCCCCGCCGCCCCGCAGGTGGGTCTCTCGGTGACCGAGGTCGACGAAGCGGATTACGTGTTCATCAGCCACTGCCACTTCGATCACATTCTGGGCGCCAACATCGTCGCCCAGAACACCGGGGCCAACATCGTGGGGTCGTACGAGGCGATGCGCCTCATGAACGAGGCCAAGGTACCGGTCGCCCAACAATGGCCGGTCTCGGGAGGAGAGGTCGTCGACTGCGGGCACGGGGTGAAGGTCACGGTGTATCCGGGTATGCATTCGTGCCTGTTCGCCGCCAACGATCCCGACTCGGGTGGGTGCTGCGTGGGTGACCTCGGCCTGTCCCTGCAGCAGCGGCGGGCGATCATGGATCCCCTGTTCGCGCACATGCGCGATGCGGGCTCGTGGGCGCCGGATCTGTACGACTACATGGTGCATCCCATCGGTCCCGTCTCCGACCACGACGGCGGCCAGCTCATCTACTTCATCGACACGCCCTACGGATCGATCCTGTGGAGTGCGAGCTCGGGCTGCTGGACGCCGATTCTGCGTGAGCTGCGTCCCGACGTGGCACTGCTGGCGTTGGCCGGGCGGCCGAACGTCGATGGCGAACCTTTCCAGGGGACGATGGCGGAGTTCATCGTGCGCCAGGTCGAGATGCTCCACCCGAGCAAGGTCGTCTTCTGCCACCACGACGCATTCCTCCCCCCGTACATGAACGGCATGAACGTCGATGCCGCGGCCGAGGCCATCCGCACGCGCACCCCCTGGGCCGAGTTGGTGACCATGACCTACGGCGATCCGGTGGCGATACTGGGCTAGGAGCCGTCCCCGTGGTAGCCGATCCGATCGGCGATCCACTCGGCCAACTCCTCGATCACCGTGTCGTTGATCGGGGACGCGGCCAAGTCGAGGAAGATGTTGGCGGTGGCCTCGCCGTCCTCGTCGCTCGGCGGCGGTGACCACCGGAATCCATTGCGCGTGCAGAACTCGACGGTGGCCACGAGCGCCACCTGGACGTTGCCGTCGCGCAGGGGGTGGTTCTTGACGAGGTGCGCGCCCAGCACCGCCGCTTTCGTCGGGAACTCGGGGTAGAACTCCTCGCCGACGAAGCGGGCCCGCGGGGCGTGCAGGGCGGAGTCGGCCAGATTGAGACTGGAATCCTGGGCGATCTCCTTCGCCGGCGTCTGCAGGACGGCTTCGGCGATCAACAAGAAGTCGGCCAGCTCGAGGTAGTCGATGCTCATGTGCCCAACCGCTCCAGCGCCTTGTGGTTCTGCTGGATCGCATCGCGCAGCCGCAGGAAGAACTGCTGATCGGTCCTGCGCCGCCGGACCTGTGTCGTGAGACTGGGGCGTGGGTCGTCGCGCCTGCCGGCCGCCGCCTGCTCTGGTCCGCCGGGTGCTCCGGGAGACCCGTCGTCGTACGTGCTCATGGGGTGATTTTAGGAGGACGCCACACATCTCCCTCCAGCAGGGTCACGGGATCGCTCGTTTGTCGCAACGCGACCAACTCGGCCAGGTGTTCGTGCATCACGAGGGCCGAAATCGCTGCGTCGAACGCGTCCTCGGAGCCGACCATGGGGGCCGCGAACTCGTCGGGGAGCGCCCAACGCGACTCGTCGAGGTAGCGACCGCGCTCCTTCAGGTTGCTCTTGTGGACCGGCCCGGTGCACAGGCGGGGGTAGATCTCGAGCACGGTCCAGGGGGAGGACGGGTCGAAGGGCCAGATGCTGAACCCCGCCTCCCTCAGCTGGCGCAGGTGGGGCATGCCACGGATCGATCCGGTGCCCACCGCACCCGCTCCGCCGACCTGGAAGGTGCTCTTGGCGGAGATGCCGCCGACCGAGAGGGATCGCTCGGCGCGGCGAAAGTGCTCCTGAAGCGCCGGTCGCGGCCGTCCGGGCCTCCCCCAGAAGGGAGGGGCGCACTCGGAGAGCCAGGTCTCGCCGTCGTGCGCCGCCAGTCGCCAGAGGTCGTCGACGCTGCCGCAGGACCGCTCGCGCAGGAACCACGAGGGGAGTGAGAACGAGAAGTCCAACCCGGCGATCAGGCCGCCGGGCGTTTGCGAGCGCAGTGCCACGAGGTCATCGGTCACCCCTTGGCGGGTGCGGCCGTTGCGCAGCGCCACGAGCTCGCCGTCGACGACATGCGCCAACCAGATGCGCGTGGATTCCCCCTTGGCCGCACCGGACCAATCGACGGCGACGACCTCCATCAGATGCGGCGGTCCATCAGATGTGTCGGCCCATCAGCTGCGCCGGTCCATCAGATGCGCCAGCCCATCAGCTGCGCCGGTCCATCGGATGTGTGGTCTCTCGGTGGGGCGAGTGCGCATCGGGTCCTCAGCGGGCGGTGAGCTCGCAGAGCTTTGTGACGGTGTTCCAATTCCGGGTCGTGCTGACGACCCCGAGACGGCGTTCCAACATGGCGCCGCTGAGTTTGGAGTTTCCGTAGCCGTCGGGCGTGTGGACATAGACCTCTTTGCCGATGATCACCAGTTCATCGCGTCCGCTCGGGGGCGGGCTGAAGGCGGACAGTTTGTCCTTGCTCGGTGTCTCGGCGAGGAAGGTCACGTGGTGCCGTGCCGGGTCGGCGCCCCGGGCCGGGTACGGGCTGGTGGTCACCACGTGCTGCAACTCCGCGGTGGTCCGCAAGATCACCGCCGGCGAACTGCCGAAGTCCTGCTCCAGCTGTTCTTCAATTCCTGCGATGAGTTTGGCCGTGCTCTTGCTCGGCGAGCGGAAGAGCACGTTGCCCGTCTGGATGTAGGTCGAGACATCGGAATGGCCGAGGGCCAGAAAGCTCTGTTGCAGGTCGGCCATGGCGAGGCGTCCATGGCCCGCCACGTTGACGCTTCGGAGCAGTGCGATGTAATCCGCCATGGCAGGCCTGATCATACGAAGAGCCTGGCCTGTCCCGTGCAGTTTCGCGATGGCTTCCCTGTGGACCCGGGAGGCCTGCCTAGGCTTGAGGTGTGCAGCCGATCCTTCATTTGTCCCTTCCGGTGCGGGACCTGGACGAGGCCCGGCGGTTCTATGTGGACGGCCTGGGCTGTACCGCCGCCCGGGCACGTCCCGGCTATCAGGACGTCTGGTTCTACGGCATGCAGATCACGTTGCACGATCGACCCGACGAGGCCGAGATGCTGCCCGCAGAGTCGGTACGCCACTTCGGGGTGACGCTCGGTCGGAGTGAGTTCGAGGCGGTCACCGCACATCTTGCGACATGCGGGGTGCAGTGGGTCGTGCCCATTTCGACCGACGATGTAGGCGAGCTGACCGAACAGACCAAGGCGAAGGTCGCCGATCCGAGCGGGAACGTGATTGAGCTGAAGACCTACGCCAATGTGACGGCGGCCCTGGAGACGGCGCCCGCGGTGGTTCGGGGAAGCCCTTGAGCACCCGTACTGCGTCGAGCGCGGCCGGCGCACCGGAGCGCACGCTCACGGTGCTCGGATGTGACGGGAGTTGGCCGGGCCCGTGTGGCGCAGGGAGCGGGTACCTCGTCGCCGGAGGAGGGACGTCGATCCTGCTCGAGGCCGGTCCGGGTACTTTCGCCCAGCTCCAGCGGCACATCGACCCCGGACGCATCGATGCTGTCGTCCTGTCCCATGCCCATCCGGACCATTGGACGGACCTCGAGTCCTTCGCCACCTGGGCCGGCTACGGCCCGGCCCCGGAGCGATTCTTTGGAGCCGACGGTGCTCCGCTCACGGTGTACGCCCCTCCGGGATTGCGGGAGCGGTCGCACTACCGGGCTGTGGACTGGATCGACTGGCGGGAGTTGGGCGAATCCGACCTGTTCACGGTGGGTGCGCTGGAGGTCCGCACGGCAGCGACGGATCACGGCATCGCCACCCGGGCCGTCTGTCTGGCTCATGGGGGCGCCACGTTGGCCTATTCGGCGGACTCGGGGCCGAGCTGGTCGGTGGAGACGTTGGGCCGTGGCCTCGGGTCGTTCCTCTGTGAGGCCACCTTCACCCAGGAGGCGGAGGGCTCCATGCTGCACCTCAGCGGGCGTCAGGCGGGCGCCATGGCAGCGGCCGCGGGGGTCCGTCGTCTCATCCTCACACACCGGTCGCCTACGGTGTCGGCCGACGACGTGCGTCGGGAAGCCGAGTTGGCCTATGGGCGTCCCGTGGAGCAGGCGAGCATGGGCGCCGTGTATGCGTGGTAGCCATTGCGGCTCCACGGCGAAGAATCCGCGGCGATGAGTAGCCGGTGGTGACGAGAGGAGTGCGATGTCCGAGAGCAGCGAACTGAGCGGGGCCGGCCAGGATCCGCGCACGGCACGTGGCGACGGACGCGCGCTCGATGAGCTCCGTCCCGTCAGCTTCGAGAGGGACTACACGGTGATGGCGACCGGCTCGGTGCTGGTCTCCTTCGGCCGGACCAAGGTGCTCTGCACGGCATCCATCGAAGATCGGGTGCCACCATGGATGCGCGGCAGCGGCAAGGGCTGGGTCACGGCCGAGTATTCGATGCTGCCCGGCTCGACGCCCGAGCGCGCAGCGCGTGAAGCGGCCAAGGGCAAGCAGTCGGGCCGGACGCAGGAGATCCAACGCCTCATCGCGCGTTCTCTGCGGGCGGTGTGCGACCTCGTCGTCCTCGGCGAGGCGCAGATCACGGTCGACTGTGACGTCCTGCAGGCGGACGGGGGCACGCGCACGGCGTCGATCTGTGGCGCCTACGTGGCCCTGCACGATGCGTTCTCGCGCATGCAGCAGGCTGGCACGTTGCGGGAGAACCCGCTCACGGACTCCGTGGCGGCGATCTCGGTGGGGATCATCGACGGCGTGCCGATGCTGGACCTTCCCTACGCGGAGGACTCCCGGGCCGAGGTGGACATGAACGTGGTCATGACCGGAGCCGGCCGCTTCGTCGAGGTGCAGGGGACGGCCGAGGGCATGGCGTTCAGCCGGGGCGAGCTGGACAGCCTGCTGGGGTTGGCCGAGGCCGGGATCAAGGAGCTCTCGGCCGCGCAGGCGGCGGTCCTGGCCACGCCTCCTCCGCCGCGGTGAGCAACGCCTCCCCGTTGCGGCTCGTTCTGGCCTCGGCCAATCCCGACAAGGTGGCCGAAATCGCCGCCGTCCTCGAGGAGGCGCTCGAGGTCGAGCTCGTTCCCCGCCCGACGGACGTGCCGGACGTCGTCGAGGATGGCGAGACACTGCAGGACAACGCCCGCCTCAAGGCGCGGGCGCTGGTCGTCGCGACCGGGCTCGCGGCCGTGGCGGACGACACCGGGCTGGAGGTCGACGCGCTCGGCGGTGCCCCCGGCGTGTACTCGGCCCGCTACGCCGGGGACGACGTGACGTACGCCGACAACGTGGCGAAGCTTCTGACCGAGCTGGCCGCCCGTCCCGATGGCGGCGGTGCACGCACCGCCCGCTTCCGCACCGTGGCATTGGCTTCGTTTCCCGACGGCTCGGAGTTGTGGGCCGAAGGCGCGGTCGAGGGAACGATCGCGGCGGAAGCGGTGGGGAGCGGTGGTTTCGGCTATGACCCGGTCTTCGTGCCGAGCGAGGGAGACGGGCGGACGTTCGCCGACATGGCGCCGAGCGAGAAGAACGCCATCTCGCATCGTGGGCGCGCGTTCCGGGCGCTGGCGCACGCGCTGGCGGCGCGCTCGCACTGAGGCCGACCGCGTGACCGCGCAGAGGGTTGCGGTCGGCTCAGAGGCGACGGCGTCTCAGGGGCGACGGCGTCTCAGGGGCGGCGCAGGAGACGCATCGCAGTGCCCCCCATGAACGCATCCATGGCTTCGGGCGTGAGCGGCAGTTCCCGGGCCGACGCTGTCGCACGCTCCATCGGGAGGAACGGATGGTCGGAGGCGAAGAGCAACCGACCGCTCCCGCGTGAGGAGCTCATGAACGCGACCAGGGCGGGCTCCATATATTTGGCCAGGTAGGCCGAGTTGGAGAGGTACAGATCAGGCCACTTGAGCATGTACTGCATCAGGAGGGCCTCATAGGGGTGGCCCATGTGGGCGCCGATGATCGTCAGTCCTTTGAAGTCGATGAGGATGTCTTCGAGACGTTCGGGATGCTGGCAGGCCGACCGGACACGCGGCCCGGGAATGCCGACATTGATGGCCACAGGAAGACCGAGCTCGGCCGCCGCCGTGTAGATGGGGTAGTAGAGCTTGTCGTTCAGCGGGTACTGCTCGACGAGCGGCGTGACCCTGACGAGCGCCACCGACGGGTGCTCGGCCAACGAACGCAGTCGCAGGGACTGTTGCACCGGTTGCTCCACGTGGTCGGGTACCAGGGCCACGCACAAGCGGTCGGCGTGCGGAGCGATGTCCTCCAGGAGTGTCTCGGTCTCGGGGGCCGACATCCCGGCGGCGATGACGCCCAGATCGACGCCGCACGCGTCCATGGTGGACAGCAACTTCTCGAGCGTGGTCGCCGCCCCGAGGTCACCGCCGAGAAGGTCGACGATGCCTTCGTTGCCGTCTTGACCGGTGAAGGCCTTGGCTGACTTGCCGGTCAGTGCGTTCACCCACAGGTCGACGACCGTCACGCGTCGTCGGGTTTGGCGTTCGCCTTCGCTTCGCGCATCATCTTCACGCCGTTGGTGAGCGAGTCCGTAATGAGCTTGTCGTTGTCCTTCGAGATGAAGTCGTGCACGCGCTTCTCGAGGAAGAACCGCAGGATGGGATTGAAGGCGTGGTAGGTCTCGGAGAAGTGGACACGTGTCGTGCCGTTGCCGAGATCCTCGAGCCGGTTACGGCCTTGGGCCTTGGACCACAATGGCTTCCCGACGGCGTCGTACTTCCACGAGACCTTCGGCGTGACCTCGGTCAGCCACTCCCAGGACTCGCCCCGCCCGCCTGACATGAGATAGCGGGGGACACGGAAGGTGCAGTGACGGACCAGCCCCTCTCCTATCTCGTCACCGGGGTGGAGGATCTCGATGGTGACGTCCCCGTTCTGCGAGAGGGCACGGCGCAACCAGAAGAGCTCCCACAGCTCGTCCTGCGTGGCTTCGATGTCGACATAGAAATGGTGCTCTTGCATCGGCTCACCATATCGCCGTACCTGACCGTCGCGTCAGGTTGGGGCCTTCTGGCCCGAGGGTGTGCCCCGGGACCGTTATCGTCTCGCTGGTCATGAAGGTTGCGTACGTGGTGCCCCGGTACGGTCCGCAGATCCGTGGGGGTGCCGAGACCGGTGCCAGGATGCTGGCCGAGCACCTCGTCGCCGACCGGGGTGATCAGGTGGAGGTCTTCACGTCGGGCGCACTCGATGCGCTGACCTGGCAGGACGAATTGCCGTTGGGGACCGAGACCATCAACGGGGTCACCGTCCACCGCATAGGCTCGGAGGCGGGTCGGGGGGAGGGCTTCCATCCCTTGTCGGGCCTGCTCCTGGCCGACCCCACCCAGGCGAGCGAGGAGGACTGCGAGCGTTGGGTCGACCTCCAAGGCCCCAAATCGCCTGATCTTCTGCGGGCCGTGGAGGCGAGCGACGCCGACGTCATCGCCTTCTACCCGTACCTCTACTACCCGACGGTCCGCGGCCTGCCCCTGGTGCGGGACAGGGCGATCCTCCACCCGGCGGTCCACGAAGAGCCAGCGTTGCACCTGCCGGTCTTCGACGCCCTGTTCGCGCAGTGTCAGGGTTTTGCCTTCCATACCCGCAGCGAGCGCCGCCTGGTGGTGGAGCGCTTCGGCGTCGCCACCACCCCGCAGGTGGTGGTCGGCTTGGGGATCGAAGAGGCCGACGGTTCGCCCGAATCCGTTCGGGCTGCGTTCGGGCTGGGCGACGCGCCGTATCTCCTGTGCATCGGCAGGGTGGACGACAAGAAGGGGACAGGCATCCTCTGGCGGTATTTCCGCTCCTACAAGGAGCGCCACCCCGGTGATCTCCAGCTCGTCCTGGTGGGGCAGATCGTCGACCCTCCGCGGGACGCACGCGACATTGTGCTGACCGGGATGATCGACGACGACTCCAAGTGGGGCTTGCTCCGCGGCGCCCACACCCTGATCGCCCCGTCGCCGGTCGAATCGTTCTCGCTCACCGTGATCGAAGGCATGACCGCGGGGGCGCCGATCATCGTCAACGCGGTGTGCGGGGCCACCCGCGAGCATTGTGCGCAGTCCGGTGCCGGCATGTGGTTCGAGGGCTACGCCGAGTTCGAGGCCGTGCTCGACCGGATGCTCGGCGACCGTGTCCTGCACGAGACCATGCGCCAGAACGGCTTGCGCTATGTGGAAGCAGCGTACCGGTGGCCGGCGGTCATGGGGCGCTATGGCGCCTTCTTGGATGCTTTCGTGGCGCGGGGCCGCGGGCGCGGCTAGGTCGACGAAGTGAACGGTACGCCGTAGCGATTCAGGTGCGCCTTTTCGGAGATCGGAAGCCGCCGAGGTGGGCCGAGCTTCTTGGGGAGGTGCCCGATGGGGATCACCGCCACGGGGCGAATCTCCGGCGGGAGGTCCAACGCTTCGGAGAGGTCGTTCCCGCTGAGGGTGGCCAACGTCGTCAGGGTCGATCCCAGGCCCAGCGCATGGGCGGCGAGGAGCAGGTTCTGGACGGCGGGGAAGATCGAGGAGTCGAGGGATTCGGCGAAGGTCAGGCGCGTGTCCCCGCACACCACGATGAGCACAGGGGCCTTGGCGCACCCGCCCATCGCACCCTGGTCCACATCGGCCAGGAAGGCGGGTGCCAGTCGTCCCACCTCCATGTCCCGGGCGCCGCCTTCCCAGACCCGGGCGGTGATGTCGCCGATGGTGGCGCGGATATCGGGGTCGCGCACCACAATGAACACGAAGGGCTGGCTGTTCTCCGCCGTCGGCGCGTGCGTGGCGGCGGTCAGGATCTTTGCCACGCTGGCGTCGTCCACATCTTCGGGAGTGAAGGTCCGGGCGGCGCGTTGGCTGAGGACAACATCGAAGAAGTCGGTCACAAGCGGTGATGGTACCGGCCGGCGGATAGCGGTGCCCGATCCGTGCGACCCTATAGGGTGCGGCGGCGCACAGCCGCTACTTTTGGCGCTGTGGCGGGATGCGCCCACAGATCGATGGCGCTGCTCGGTAGGGGAAACGGGCTGAGGGGGACGAGGAGAACGAGTGGCCGACAGCGACGCATCGTTAGAACAGCTTCTCAAGGACATGGTCGGGAAGCCGACGGGTCGGTCCAAGGTGGTGGTCGAGCGCGGGCCGGTGAGCCTCTTCGCCGCCGCAGTGGGGAGCACCAGCCCGATCTACCGTGACCTCGACGCAGCCCAGGCGGCCGGGTTCGCTTCCATTCCCGCCCCGCCGACCTGGCCGTTCGCCATGGAATACACGGGGAAGTTCGACGAGATCCAGCCTGCGGACGCAGAGACGGGGAGCCCACTCGCCGCTGCGTTGGGACGGCTCATGGCCAAGGGCGGCCTGATCCTCCACGGCGAACAGGAGTTCATCTATCACCGCCCGATCGTGGTGGGCGATGTCCTGGTCAGCGAAGGCAAGGTCGTCGACGCCTACCAGAAGGAATCCAAGGGGCGCACGATGACCTTCTTCGTCAGCGAGACGACATGGAGCGACGACAACACGGGCGATCCGGTCGTCACGGCCATCTTCAATCTGATTCACCGCGGATGACGGCGCGGTCTTGGAGTGCACGCAGCGAGGCGTTGAAGGGAGGTCGACACGATGGGTGAG
This sequence comes from uncultured Acidimicrobiaceae bacterium, assembly GCA_963706555.1. Taxonomy (GTDB): domain Bacteria; phylum Actinomycetota; class Acidimicrobiia; order Acidimicrobiales; family RAAP-2; genus Bog-473. The sequence continues at coordinate 4,917,091 of OY970164.1, read as the reverse complement.
CGGAAGCTGTCGTTCGAGAATGTCGCGGTCGGTGACGAGGCCCCCGTCATCTCCCACAAGCTGACCAGGACCGATCTGGTGAAGTACGCCGGTGCATCCGGTGACTTCAACCCGATGCACCATGACGAGGTGCTGGCCATGGCAGCCGGCCAACCGAGCGTGTTCGGGCATGGCATGTTCTCCATGGGACTCCTCGGGTCCGCGTTGACCGACTATGTGGGTGTGGGGAACGTGACCCGTTACCAGGTCCGTTTTGCGCGCCAGACGTGGCCCGACGAGGTCCTCTCCTCCAAGATCGTCGTGATGAGGAAGCGGGAGGACGCCGGGAGGAAATTCCTCGACCTGGCGGTGACGCTCGCCAACGGCGACGGGGAGACCAAGGTGGTCGGCGAGGCCACGGCGGAGCTGCCCGACAAGGCCTGAGTGCGTCGCCATCCACGCGGCGCGTCCTCTTCTACCCGCTGGCGGTTCCACTCGTCTGCACGTCTCGGCAGGACGCAATTCCTGCGACGATGGCCCGGGCGAATGCTTTATCACCGGCACTGTGGTCGGCAGTGGGTGGTGGATCGCTCGCCAACGAGGCCTTCGGCCTCGTAGAGGTGAAGTGCAGTAGTCCCGAGCGGAACCACAGCGGGTGCGCCTCTGCTTCGAGGTTCGATGTCACGACTCGCTCGTTCGAATGTGTGCCTGCCGTCTGTGAAATCACACGATTCACCGCCAGGGTAACATGTGGTTCGTAGGAGAAGGGGGTGACATCCACCTTGGCGTTGACCACCACGACGCAGCGGCCGACTGCTGCATGTAAAAGGCTTGCAAGCAGTTCCGAATAGGTGTGCAACGACTCTGATGCTCTCGCGACCAAAAAGGAATCGTTCGACGCGGTCTCGATCACGATGATCCCGAAGCGTTTTTCCTGTAGGTCTTCCTTCAGCTCGCCCTGTGCCCATGCCGATGACAATGCATGCCCGGGTTGACCGAGACGCGCATTGCGCGGAAGTCTTTTCTACAGCCGACGCGACTCGTTGTCTCCCTACGACCTTAGTAACGCGCAGGAGAATCCAAGCGTTACGCCACTTTTACGTCTCAGCGTGACGACACACACCGCTTGCCGTTCGGCGCACGGGGCAGGCCGTCGGTCAGGGACACCCTGTAGGTTTGGGCACGAGACGAAAGGACACGTGATGGCTACAGCGGCTGAGGTGGTCAGAGAGTTTTGCGCGGCGATCGACCGGAAGGATCTCGCCACGGTGGAGTCCCTCCTGGACGAGAAGGTCGTGTACCACAACATCGGGTCGGAGCCGGCTGTCGGCAGGGATGCTGCAGTCGCTGCCGTGAAGTTTCAGTTCGACATGTTCGATCCGATCTCCTTCCGCATCAGGAACCTGGTCGAAGACGGGCGCACGGTGCTTACGGAGCGGGTGGACGAAATAACGGCGAACGGCATCATGGCCCCAGTGCCGGTGATGGGTGCATTCGAGGTGACGGGTGGCCGGATCGTGCAGTGGCGCGACTACTTCGACATGGGCCTCGTCGGCAAGCTCATGAGCGGCGACGACGTCACTTCCCTGCTTCCCGACTGAAGGACGCAGAGCGCCACGTGGTCCCACCGTGAAAGGCCAGGGACGCGGGGGATGACCGAGCGGATTTCGTACGCACTCTGGACCTGGCAAGATCGGGAGATCCGTCCGCCCATGTGAGGTGTCATGACTTCAGCGCAACGACCAACTGTGATCAAGATCAACGCAATCACCGTGCCCGAGGGCGCTGGGGACGAGCTGGCGAAGAGGTTTGCCGCCCGGGCCGGCGCCGTCGACAACCAGGAGGGGTTCGAGGGCTTCGAATTGTTGCGGCCGACGGACGACCGCCGCCAATGGCTGGTCGTGACCAGATGGAAGGACGAGGAGTCCTTCAAGAGCTGGGTCTCCTCGCCCGCCTTTGCCCACGGGCATGCCGGTGCCGACCGCCCGGCCCCCCATGGCGGTCCGGTGACGGTCTCGTCGGAACTGTGGTCCTACGAGGTGTCCGTCGAATCGTCTCCTGACGCCGCCGGCTGAGGCGTCGATCTCGCTCGTGTCACGCTGACTCAGGGACGTGGGGCGTAGTCGTAGCTGATGAACGGCCAATCGCTCTGCAGCCAATCGACCACCGTCCGATACAGCGGGCCGTCCAAGTCGGCGTGGGTGGCACGGACCCACGAGCGCACGTCGGCCTCGACGTCGTCCTTGGCCGACGGGTAGATGTAGACGCAGCCGATGACCTGGTCGCCGGGATCGCTGACGACCGAATAGGTGAAGCCACCGCGGAGGCGAAGTCCCTCTCGTGCGCGGCGAGGTCCTCAGCGTTGCGCTCCAACGTCATGGGCGCATCGGGCCACGGGCGGCCGGCGAAGCCCGGTGTGGCATGAATGTGCTCGACACTCGAGCTCCACGCGTCGAGGTCGCTCTCGTTCTGTTCGACCCCGAGGGGGACGAGCGCGTACCCCGCGCCATGTGGGGCTTTGGGAGGAACGAACTGTGCCGGGACGAATTCGGTGCGCGTCGGCGGCGGCGGCCGGGTCACGCCACGTCGAATTGGAGGGGGAGGCGCGCGGGACCCCAGATGCCGAAATTGGCCGGCTTCCATTCGACGGGTCCCTGCAGGGCGAGCCCGGGGAGGCGCCGTGCGAGAAGCGGGAGCGCTTCTTGCAGCTCGGCGCGGGCCAAGGCGGCGCCGAGGCAGAAGTGGATGCCCGAGCCGAAGGTCATCTGTGCGGTGCCGCGTTCCTTCGTGATGTCGAATCGGTCCGGCTCTTGCCAGATCTCGGGATCACGGTTGGCCCCGGCCAACGACGTGGAGACGATGGTGCCTTGCGGGAACAGGACGTCGCGGTAGATCACGTCTTCGGAGGCGAAGCGCACCGTGGCCCGCACCGCACCGAGATACCGCATCGACTCTTCCACGGCGCGTGGCGCCAACCCGGGCTGTTCGGCGAGCAAACGCCACTGGTCGGGATGTTCGGCGAAGAGGGCCACACTGCACGCCAACTGGTTGCGGGTCGTGTCGGTGCCCGCCATCAGGACGGCTTGGGCCAGCATCGCCATCTCCTGGGTCGAAAGCCGATCACCCTCCTCCTCGATGGCGATCAGATCACTCAGGAGGTCGGCGCGGGGATCGGCTCGCCGTTGACTGATCATCGCGCTCACGTACGCGGTGAGCTCGTCCGAGGCGCGCTCGATGAACGGAAGGTCCTGTTCGAGCGTGCCGTTGAAGATCCTGAAGATATCGGTGGCCCAGGACGAAAAGAGCTTCCAGTCCTCACGTGGTGCGCCCAGGAGCTCGCAGACGATCGGAATGGGATAAGGCTCGCACACGTCGGTGACGAACTCGCACTTCCCGCTGTCGCTGATGGGGTCGACCAGGTCGGTGATCACCGCCTGCATGGTCGGACGCAGCCGATTGGCAGAGGCCGGTGTGAATGCCGGGGCGACCAGCCGGCGCAGCCGTGCGTGCTCCTCGCCCTCCATCGAGAGAATGGACTTGCGGCGTCGCCGCTGACCTGACTCGGGAAGGCCCGACATCTGCGGGAGGATCGAAAGCGCTGAGTGAAAGCGCTTGTCACGCAAGACTGCGGTCACGTCTTCCAGCCGGGTGACGCAGTAACCCATTTCGGTGCGGGCCAGCCAATGGTGCGCCCGGGCTTCGGCAATGGCGGCAACGGCATCTCGACGCTCCATGCCGATGGTCTGGAGTAACGGGAGGTCCATCTCCTGGACCAATTGCGCGCTCATGTCACCCCACTGTTGTCGGACCGTCCGGCGACCGGTCGTCTGTCGTTCGTTCGTCTATCGTTCGCGTCGTCGGTCATTGAGGCTACTCACCGCGCACTTTGTCTCGGAGTGTTGCACATTGGCGCCGAAGCGCGCAGCGTCAGGGGTTCGCGGCAGTGAGGCAAACCCTCAACCGCCGTGTTCGCACGACGGGGTGGATGAACATTGTGTTTCCCGCGCCCGTATGACCAGCAGGTTCGCGAAGAGGCAGTTCAAAGGGGGTTCCCTTCCCCGACACGGAGGGAGATACTGACAGGAGATTGGTAACGGACGACTCCGCCGTTGCCCTAAGTGGAAAGGAGCTGCCGATGACGTCGACAAGCTCGACCGAGGAAGGCGATCCACCGGACTGAACCCGCGTCACCGATGTTGACGTCGGTGGCGCCGCAGCGCAACTCGCACGAAGAATAGTCCGGCGAATGTGGCCGCGCTTGAGCCGGTGCGTGTCTCGGTCGGCCGACAAGGTGGCCCTCGCACACGACGCCTCGGACTTGTGCCGTGCTGGAGTTGTGCGCAGGCACATTGAACAGATCAGTACGGGACCGGCCGCAGGGCCGGTCCCGTTCGCGTACTCCCCGGTCTCCGATTCGTGACAGTCTGGTGACGATGACGGATGCCGCAGAATCGGAGCATGGGGAGTTGCGGCGACTGGGAATGTTTCCTCTCTCCGCTGTCCTCTACCCCCACGCGCAGATCCCTCTGCATGTCTTCGAGCCACGGTACCGGGCGCTGACGCGGGATTGCCTGGCCGGAGACTCCCGGTTCGGTGTCGTCCTCATCGAGCGGGGCGCAGAGGTCGGGGGCGGCGATCAGCGGATGGCGGTCGGCACCCGTGCGGTCATCACGAAGGCCGCGGCGTTGTCCGACGGCCGGTGGCTCCTGATTGTCCAGGGGGAGGTCCGTGTTCGTGTCGGGGAGTGGTTGGCCGACGATCCCTATCCCTTGGCGATGGTGACCGAGTGGCCGCCACATGTCGACGAGGGCGCCGTGTCCTTGCTGCGCCGAGCGGAGCAGAGCGTCCGCCGTACCCGTGGCCTCCTTTCGGAGTCCGGTGCCACCGCAGCCCTGGCCGCCGAGACGCAGTTCGACGATGATCCCGAGATTGCGTCGTGGCAGATTTGCGGCGAGGCTCCCCTCAACATGATGGATGCGCAGCGCGTACTCTCAGCGGAGAGCACGCTGCACCGGTTGGAATTGCTCATCGAGCTCACCGAGGCCATGGAGCAGGATCTGCACCGCATGCTCGCATCGGGATGACGAGCCGAGGCCGCAACATCCTCTTCATCACCACCGATCAGCAGCGCTACGACAGTCTCGGCTGCAACGGAGGCACGGTGGCGCGCACGCCGGTGATCGACCGCTTGGCGGTCGAGGGGATCAACTACCGGCGGGCCTATAACCAGAACACGGTGTGCATGCCGGCGCGGTGCACCATGCTGACCGGGCAGTACGTGCGGACCCACGGGGTGGTGTCCAACGGGATCCCATTGCCGACGGATGCGCCGTCGATCGCCGCGTATCTCGCGAAGAAAGGTGGCTACCGCACGGCCTTGTTGGGCAAGGCGCACTTCGAGCCGGGATTCGATCCGCAGTTGCAGTTCGAGGAGAACGCACGGGCGGCGCGTGGTGACATCGGTGCATGGCGTGGCTTCGAACGGTCGGAGCAGGCGCTGCACGCGGCGGCGTGGGGAGAGTTCCCTCTGGCGCACTACGGCCGCTGGCTGGCAGCGGAGCATCCCGAGCACCTGCACAGCTTCGCCGGCCTGCTGCAAGCGGAGCCCGGTGGGGACACTGGGGCGCCGGAGACCAAGAACAATCCGATTCCGCGCCGGTGGTATCACACCGAATGGGTGGCCGACCGGACGGTGGAATGGCTCGATTCCGTCGGGGATGACGAGCCGTGGTTCTGCTGGATGTCATTTCCCGACCCGCATCACCCCTGGGACCCGCCGGCCTCGGAACTCCAGCGGGTCCCGTGGCAGGACCTGCCGTTGCCCGCCGGCCATCCCGGAAGCGATGACGACGTCCGCGCCGTGCTCGCATGCAAGCCGGCACATTGGCTGGCCTACTGGGACGGCCGCTTTCCCAACGTGGAAGGCGGTCCCGCCGGTTTCGTCCCGTCCCGCCTGACGCACGATCAGCTGCGTGAGGTCAGCGCCAAGGTGCATGTGATGAACGAGCTCATCGATGAGGCGTGCGGGCGTGTGATCGATGCCATCGCCGCCCGGTCGTGGCTCGAGACCACCGACATCGTGTTCACCACGGATCACGGTGAATTGCAAGGTGACTTCGGGCTTCTCTACAAGGGGCCGTTCCACACTGATGCGCTCATGCGGCTGCCGTTCATCTGGCGGCCCGCACCGTCAGCGGGCATCGCTGCCGGCGAGGTCCAGGACCCCGTCGGCCACGTGGACCTGGCGCCGACGTTTTGCGCGATCGCCGGGATCGACCCTCCCGACTGGGCCCAAGGTCACGCGCTCCCGACCAGCGACGGCGACCCGGGTCGCGTGCGCATGCTCTGCGAGTGGGACAGCCAGTTCCCCGGCTACGGCATGCACCTGCGCACCATCTATCGGGACGGGTGGCTGTGCACCGTGTACGAACCCTCCACCGCAGGCCAGCCGAACGGCCTCGAAGCGACATGGGGTGATGCGGTTCTCCAGCCCTGCCCGGTCATTTACGAAGCAACCGGGCAGGGCCCCGGCGGGGTGGCGATCGCCACCGGCGAGCTCTATGACGTCCACAACGACCCGCAGCAGTGGGAGAACAAGTGGGACGACCCTGCGTGCCGGTCACTGCGTGACGACCTGGTGGGCGACCTCTACGACAGCCTTCCCACCGAGGTGCGCCACCTGAAAGTGGTTGCCCCGGCCTGACCGTTGGCTGCCTGTGCCGTTCTCAGGGATGGTCACGCCTGCGTCGACCGGAAGGATGATCCCCGAGACGACCTTCGCGTCGTCCGAGACCAGCCACGGGATGGCGCCCGAGTCAGTCGCTCCTCGCCCGGCGCTACAGTCCCTCACGTGTCCACGCCCGCGGAGGATCTCGAGGAGATCCGCAAGCTCCTCGCACGCTATTGCTTCGCCATTGACGCGAAGGATGCGGCCGGTGTCTCCGCGCTGTTCACCGAGGACGGTGTCTTCGACTTCAAGCTGGGTCCACCGGTACAAGGCCGGGAGGCCCTCCGCGAATTCGTGGCCGGTATTCCCGATGACCGGCACCACGTGACGGCGAACGAGATCATCGAGCTCGACGGCGACCGGGCCACGGTGCGGGCGTACGCGCTCGTCACGAAGGAGTCGCCGCCGGAGCTCAGCGCCGTGGGGGAGTATGAGGACGTGCTCCGTCGAACCCCCGAGGGTTGGCGGTTCGCGCACCGCACCTTCACCCGTCACTGAGCTCGCGTCGGCCGGCCGAAAGCAGCGTCAGCGCCTCGAACCGCCCTGTTGGTGGCCGGCTGACCTGGTGACCCTTTACATTCAGGGGAATGAATGTAAACTCGGGCTCTTGCCACCGGGGCAACAGGAGCAGCGAGACCAGGGGACGACCAGCCGTGGGCGCAACCGAGACGATTGACGACGAGGCCGTCGACGCAGAGATCAACTACATCTGGAATCCCCGGTCCCCGCAGGACGAGACCCTCAAGTTCGTGACCGAAGCCGAAGAAGAGTCCACGATGCAGACGCTGCCCGGACGGGCGGTTCGCATCACCAACGCCCGGCCGCTGCACACGGACCTCGACCGCGAAGGATTCGTGCTGGTGCCCCACACGAGCTCCATCGTCGACTTCGATCTGATCCAGGACGATCCCGAAATCGACCAGCGCTACATCGACGAGATGACGGATCTGCTGGCACGGGTGACCGGCGCCTCGCAGGCCTTCATGCTGGGTCGGGGAAAACGGCGCTATGGCGAAGGTGCGAAAGACAAGTTGGCCCCGCTCTCGAACGCGAAGCCGGCGCGCTACCCGCACGCCGACAACACTGACGCGTCGGCGACCGGGCTGGTGGAAATGGTCGACGCCTTCGTCGACACCATCGACCTCAGCCAATTCTCCCGCTATGCGCTCTACAACATGTGGCGGGCAGTCTCGCCGCCGCCGCAGGACTTTCCGCTCGCGGTCTGCGATGCGCGGACGGTGGCACCTGAAGACGAAATCACCGTGACCGCCATCACGGTGGAAAAGGACACCGGGGAGATCACGCATGACACAACCGGTTATCTCCACAACCCCGCGCACCGTTGGTACTACTACCGGGACATGACACCCCGAGAGGTTCTGGTGTTCAAAGCGCACGACAGCGACCGGAGCCGGTCGGTACGCGTGCCGCACAGCGCCTTCACCGATCCGACGTGCCCAGCGGGAGTCGACACCCGGGCGAGTGTCGAAATGCGCGGTCTCGCCCTGTTCGCCTAGCCCCTGAGACCCGTCCTCCCCCGCTCGCGATGGAAAGGTCGACATCCTCCAGCCGCACCATGCACGCGTGCATCCCACTGCGCGTGCATCCCAATCGATCGGAGAAACGATGGCAGCTCACGCCGAACATGAACTGATCTTCCGCAACGTCACCGTGGTCGACGGCAGCGGCGGTCCTGCGGTCCAAGGAGACGTCGCCGTGTCCGACGGAAGGATCGCCCAGGTCGGCGGTCGGGTGGCCGGACACGCAGTCGAAGAGGTCAGCGGCCATGACCTGGTGCTGGCGCCGGGGTTCATCGATCCGCACACCCACCTCGATGCCAATCTCTTCTGGGATCCCGATCTGACCCCATCCTCCAGTTTCGGGGTGACTACCGTGGTCACCGCCAATTGTGGGTACGCCCTGGCCCCCGTGCTCAGCGAGGGGGCCCGCCAGTACCTGGTCGCAGCGATGAGCACCGTGGAGCAGATCCCCGAGGTGTCCTTCGAGACGGGCGTCCCCTTCGACTGGTCGGACCTGGCGTCGTACGCGGCGCGTCTCGACGAACTCGACGTTCTGCTCAATCACGCCTTTCTGATCGGTCACGTGCCGATCCGTGCCGCCGTTATGGGAGTGCCCGATGTCCACACGCGGCAGGCGAGCGCGGAGGAGATCCAACAGATGGGCCGACTGCTGCGCCAGGGCACGGACCTCGGCGCCCTCGGCTTCTCCACCGATCAGGTGGTGGGAAATCCGGGCCCGGGCGGCACCGCCCTGCCCGGGCAGATCTGCGGGGAGGACGAGCTGCTCCAATTCGCCGCCGTGCTCGGCGAGGGCCCGGGGCCGGGACTGTTCACCATGGCCAACGCCGCGCTCCTGCAGGGCCAACAGGAGCGCATCGACGACCTGGGATGGCATCAACGGCTTGCCGCGGCGTCGGGTCGCCCGGTGGTCGTCGGGCCGATCTTCGATTCCACCGACGATCCGGGTGGAGCAGCGGAAATCATGGACCTGGCCCTGGAAGGGCAGCGAGCCGGATTCGCCGTGGTGCCCCAGATCTCGACGCGTCCGTTCGAGCTGTGGACGCGGCTGGACAGCCCCGGAACGTTGGTGCGCGCACTCCCGACGCTCATGGCCGCGGTCGAGCGTGGGGGCGCCGAAGCTGTCCGGGCACTCGCAGCCGATCCCGAAGCCCGGGCCCAGCTGCGTCGTGAAGGGGCGGCCATGCCCCCGAACCCCGTCTTCAACGGGCGCTGGGACCACGTGCGCGTGCGCTACTCGCACCAAGCGGATGTCGAGGGCAAGGACTTCGACACCTTGTGCACCGAGCGGAACTGCGATCCGGTCGACCTGCTGCTCGACCTGGCCCTGGCGGACAACTTCGAGACGCAGGTCGCGACCGTCATGCGCAACGGGGACGATGACGAGGTAGCACGGCTGGTCGCTCACCCGGCCGCCATGATCGGCGCCTCCGATGCCGGAGCCCATGTACTGGCCAATACCGACAGCTGTTACGCCGTGTGGACCCTGCAGCACTGGGTTCGTGAGCGTCGGGTGCTGTCCCTCGAACGCGCCATCGCCATGCTCACCGGGGACCAAGCCCGGCTCTTCGGCTTCGCCGACCGCGGCATGGTCCGCCCCGGTTTCGCCGCCGACCTGGTGCTCTTTGACCCCGACCGTGTCGGGACGACCGGGGTGCGTTTCGTCGATGACCAGCCCGCGGGCGGACGACGCCTCGTCACCGATGCCCAGGGGATCGAGATGAGCGTGGTCAACGGCACGGTGGCAACGCGCCAGGGTGTCTCCACCGGGGCTCGTTCGGGCCGGCGGTTGCGTCCTTCGCAGTAAGGCGTCCGAGGGCGGATGAGGCGTCCGAGTGGGGGGGAGCTTCAGGAGTGCTCACAGTGCGCACCGCACGAGGGTCCATGGCTCGGGCACGTGCAATGTCCGAGCACGCAGAGCCCGCCTGCCAGACTGACGGCTGAACATCACACCTGCGGCCATTCAGAGCGGCATCGATTGGTCTCGCAGTCGTGGGGTCTCGCAGTCGTTGAAGCGTCGCAGTCGTTGAAATGGAGGAAGGGTCTGTCTGGGGTCGACGATGCCGTCCAATCTCTGTACGAGAAAGTTGGCGACTGGTATGTGCCCAGTGGCCTGACGACCGGACCGTGGCGGTCGGACGCCATGCACGGCGGAGCCCCGGGTGCACTTGTCGGTGCACTCGTCACCGCGGCGGTGGGAGAGGGCGAGCAGGTCGCCCGAGTGGAAATCGACCTTGAGCGGCCAGTTCCGCTCGAGCCCATGCTGGGACTGGTGCGTCGACGTCAGGTGAGCCGTCGGGTGGCGCACCTCGAGATAGAGCTCTCCACGAAACTCGAACGTGTCGTGTCCGCGCGAGCCGTCCTCACACAACGGGAGCCGGTTTCGGTCGACGCCGAAGCGTGGTCGCCGCCGCAGGGGCCCGACCACCTCGACGCAATGGACTGGGACCTCCTTTATCCGAATGACAGCGGCCCGATCTTCGTGCGCGACGCGGTCGAGCATCGTGTCGTTCGTGGCGGCTACGGGGTACCGGTGCCCAGTGCCGCGTGGCTCCGGCTCAAGGTCCCGGTCGTCCACGGAGCGGAGCCGTGCGGCCTGTCCCAGTTGTTGGGCGTCGGCGACTTCGGCTCACCGCTCAGTCAGACCAACTCCATCGGACCCGGCTTGGCGCTCATCAACATCGATCTGAACGCAACGCTGTTTCGGCAGCCCACCGGTCCCTGGTTCTTTCTCGACGCCACCGGGCACGTCGGCCAGGGGGGTCTTGGCCTCGCCGTGACGGACGTCTTCGACCTCGAAGGACGAATCGGCGTCATCACCCAGAGTCAGATCGCTTACCGGCTTGCGCGCAACGGCTGACGCGTGACAGCCGACGCGCCACAGGCGACGCGTGACGGCTGACGCGTGACAGCGGACCCGGTGCAGCCGACCCGCGACGGGTGATCAGTCGCGTAGGCCCAACAGGGCGCCGGCGAGGAACAGTGCGGGTGCCTCGACCATCGGATAGTGGCCCACCCCGTCGAGCCGGACCACTGTGGCATCGGCCCGGGCTTCGCACAGCGTGTCGACCATGGAGGGCACCGCGATCGGGTCGTCCATTCCCCACACGATGTGCAGTGGCGAAGGGTCTGCCGAAATCGCTCCGGTGAAGCGCGACTCGTTCTGCCGGCGCTCTTCGATGTACCGAATGAGGCGGGCGAGAAGAAGGTGGCCGTCGTCACGCATGATCTGCTCCACCGTGGCCGGCAGGTGATCGCCCGGAGAGCCTTCGTGGGTAAGCGCGGAGAATGGGCTGTAGGTCTCCCGCAGGCTGCGGGTGATCGATGCGGCGGTGACCGGTGCGTCCGGTGGGAGTTTCTCGTCGGGCAGGCTGAGGAGCAACTGCTGCCCGCCGCTGAGATGAGCCTGTTCGATGTAGATGCTCCCGTTCGTCAGCACGCGCCGGGTCACGTCGACCCCCCACGAACCCTCGGCGCGCCGCGCCAGCAGTTCGCCGCCGACACTGTCGCCGACGTCGTGGGTGAGGAGTGCCAACTGCGTCAGACCGAGCTCGGCCACCAGGGCGACGGCCACGTCTGCCTGCAGCGCCAAGGTGTAGTGCATGTCCGGCTTGGCCGACAGCCCGTAGCCGACACCGTCGAACAGGACCACCCTGCGTCCCGAGCGCAGCGGGTCGAGGACGGCGACATAATCGAACGACGAGGTCGGGAACCCGTGCAGGATCAGAAGTGGCTCGTGGGTCTCGGGACCGATCGACGGCGCATCGACGGTGAACACGCGGTTCCCGCAGAGATCCCTGTAGCGCCCCTTCGCCTCCCAGTCGGCGGTCGTGGCGATGCTCACGTGCCCGACAGTTTGCTCACGATCGGTCCGAGAGCGTCCCAGCTGTCCGCCTCGATCGACCAGTAGGTGATGCCGTAGTTCTCGCGGCGCCATTGGAGCTCGTCGATCATTTCGTCGAGCGTGCCCAGCAGAATTCCCGGGACGTGACGGGCCTCGTCGACGTCGATGCCGAAATGGGGTGCCATCGCTTCGAAAATGCCGCCGGCGTCGTCGGTGATCATGACGAAGCCGATCAACGCGTTGAGCTCGAGGCTTTCAAAGCGCGACCCGGCCGCCTCCTTCACCCAGGCGACCTTCTCCCGTGTCCGCTCGGGTGACATGTTCGGCGCGGTCTCGGGCCCGCCTGTGCCGTCGCGGAGGTTGGCGTTGATGCTGACGATGTCCGCGTGTCGTGCAGCGAAGGACAGCACGCGCTTGCCTCCTCCGCCGATGATGATCGGTGGTCCCGGTTGCTGCACGGGACGAGGAAGGAGGGTGTGCTCGTGCACCTGGTAGTACGCGCCGTCGAACGAGAAGGGGCCATCGGTGCGCAGCAGCCCCTGGAGGACCTGCACCGCCTCCTCGAAGCGCTCCACCCGTACGCGCGGCGTGTCGTAGGTGAGCCCGGCTTCCTCGTAGTCGGTCTTCATCCAACCGGCGCCGAGGCTGAGCTCCAGGCGTCCTTCGCTCAGGAGATCGAGGGTGGCCGCCTCTTTGGCCAGCACGAACGGGTGGCGGTAGTCGTTGCCGAAGACGAGCGAGCCCAGGCGCAAGGTCGTGGTGGCTGCCGCGACGGCGGCCAGCGCCGGTACCGGGGCCAACTGGTCGCCGAAGTGATCGGGCATGAGCAACGCGGAATAGCCGAGGTCCTCGCACCGACGGGCCTGTTCGGCCCATGAGCGCGCCGTTCCCTCGGGGGCCTTGCTGAGTTGGGCGGCGAAACGGAACCTGTGCGCGGGCATGCCGTCATCGTGCCTCATTTCGGGGGGACGACGTCGAGGGCCCTCTGCGGCTCCTCCGTCGGCAGTGCGCTGGGCCCGTGCAGTCGAATGAGTCGGGTCAGTCGCAGCAGGAGTCGCGCCACCCGCAGCTGGCGCAGCGGTAGTGCGCGTGCTCAGGTCGCATGGCGCCGGCGCAGTGCGGGCACTCGGCGAACGTCCCGAGTGGCGACCGCTCGCAGGCGGTCCCCACTGGATCGGTCGCGAGGACTGTGGTGGCGGTCACTGACGTCGAGATGTGTGGGGGCATCCGATCGAAGGTAGTGCCCACCGCACTGCGAGAAGGGGACCCGGGCCGAGGAAGGGACTGTGGTGGATGTCGCGTGGCATCGGCTCAGGGGCTGAACCTCGGCAACGCATCGCGGGTGACTTCCGTGATCAGCGCGCAGGTCTCCCGACGGGCGCGTGCCCCGCCGAACCGGGCGGCCAGGCTGATGATCTCGAGGCCCGGAGGGGGGGACCGCAGTAGTTCCCTGTCGGCCGCCCCCACGATGCACAACACCGGGCAACGCCCGGCGGCCAGGGCGAGTACGCCCCCCGGGACCTTGCCGTCGAACGAGGGTGGGTCGAGGTGGCCCTCGCCGGTGACCGCCAGGTCGGCCCCGGCAAGGCGCCGGGCCAACCCGGTCATGCCGGCCACGAGGTCGAAGCCCGGCACGATGTGCGCGCCGAGGGCGACGAGCCCCCCAGCCAGCCCCCCGGCGGCCCCCGCGCCGGGAATGGTGTCCACGTCGACACCGAAGTCCCGCCGGTAACGGTCGGCCAGGGAGCGGAGGCGGTCGGTCAACAGCTCGATCTGCTGCGGAGAAGCGCCCTTCTGCGGTCCGAAGACGGCGGCCGCGTCCGCGAATGGAGTCGTGACGTCGCACGCGACTTCGAGGTCGATGCCCGCCAGGGCCATGGCGGAGCCCACGGCCTGCACCGCCCCCCAGCCGCCGTCGGTGGTGGCCGACCCGCCACAGCCGATGACGATCCGCCCGGCCCCGGCATCCCGAGCCCGGAGGAGGAGGTCGCCCACGCCCGACGTGTCCGCGTTGACCGGATCGTCGCCTTGGGGGTGGGGGAGCAGCGCCCGGCCCGAGGCCCGCGACATCTCGATCACCGCCGTGGGACCCCGGCCGTCGAGGGGCGCGAGCAGCCGCCATTCCGCGTCGATGCTCTCACCGAGGGGGCCCGGCACTGCGCTGACCTGTGGCGTCCCGCCGAGCGCTTCGAGGAGACCCTCGCCACCGTCGGACATCGGGACCTCGTCGGCTGTCCACCCCGCGCGCGGGCTGCGTCGGCGACCGCTGCCGCCACCTCCGCCGCAGTCGCGGTGCCGCGGAACTTGTCGGGGGCGGCGACCAGGTGTGGCATGCCGGTCGAAGCTATCGGGTCGCCGCCCGCGGGTCGCTGAAGGTACGTTGACGGGCATGCCAACGGTGAAGGGCGCACTGCGCCGCGTGCGTGGGGCCCCTCTGCCGGTGCCGGGCAGCCAAGGATGGCGCGGCCTCTCCGCCCTTTCGGCCGAGCAGGTGCTCGACGTGGTCTACGAGTTGATCCTCGGTCGCGAACCCGACCCGACCGGCACGGCGAGCTATCTCTCGGGTCTGCAGAACGGCTCGCTGACCCCGCAGGAGGTAGCCCTCTGGGCCGTCGCATCGGGGGAGTGGTGGTCGGTCACGCCCTTCAGCGGCCTCGGCCAGTCGCTGCACCTCAGCCGCATGATGTTCGTCCGTTCCCTCCCCGCCGGCACGCGCATCCTCGATCTGGGCGGGACCGCGCTCGGCAACGCCACAGGTGCCCTCGTCCTCATGGGCTATCCCTACCCGTTCGACGACCTCGTGGTGATCGACCTCCCCTCCGAGGAGCGCAACGAGCTCTACCAGGAGGACACCGCGCATGCGGTGACCCAGACCAAGCTCGGGCCGGTGCGCTACCACTACCACTCGATGGTCGATCTGTCGGACTACCCCGACGGGTCGGTGGACCTCGTCTACAGCGGCCAGAGCATCGAGCATGTGCCCGTGGACGTCGCGGACGTGGTGCTGTCGGAGGTGCGGCGGGTGTTGCGGCCGGGGGGGCACTTGGCCCTCGATACCCCGAATGCCCGTGTTACCCGGCTCCAGCAGGCCGCCTTCATCGACCCCGATCACGAGCACGAGTACACCCATGACGAGCTGCGGTCCAAGCTGGTGCGGGCCGGGTTCGAGGTCGTGGAGGCGAAGGGCCTCAACTACGCCGGTCCCAGCCTGGCCGCAGGCCGCTTCGACGTCGACGGCGTGGCCACCGCCCGGGGATTGTTCAGCGAGATCGAGGATTGCTACCTGCTGGCGTACGTGTGCCGTGTGCCGGGTGCGTGAATCGGGGCCGGTGCTCGGGGGAATGCCGGCGCCGCCGCCAGGGTGCGGCCGCGACACCGAGGGCGTTTGGCCGGGGCCCGGAGGGGCGTTTCGGGCCAAGGTAGGACACGAAGGTTTATGAAACAACATCAAAATGGGTGCGGGCGAGAGGACTCGAACCTCCACCCCCAGTGGGGACCGGGACCTAAACCCGGCGCGTCTGCCTATTCCGCCACGCCCGCAGCGGCCCGTGGCACGGATCGGCCGCGGGTGAACAGGGAGTGTACGGCGATGTGCCCATGTATGCCGTTCTCGGCCACTAGCCTCATGCCCATGGCTCCTGCACTCACCCTCCCTACGATCGTTGCCGCCGGCGGGGGACCCGACCCCACGTCGGACATCTACCAGCGGCTCCTCAAAGAGCGCATCGTCTTCATCGGTAGCGCCATCGACCAGGTCACGGCGAACTCGGTCTGCGCCCAGCTCATCCTCTTGGAATCCGAAGACCCCGAGAAGGACATCATGGTGTACATCAACTCCCCCGGGGGCTCGGTGACCGACGGCCTGGCCATCTACGACACCATGCAGTTCGTCCGCCCGGACGTGTCGACCATCTGCGTCGGTCTCGCGGCGAGCATGGGGCAGTTCCTGCTCTGTGCCGGCGCTCCCGGCAAGCGGTTCGCGCTGCCGCACTCGCGCATCCTCATGCACCAGCCTTCGGGCTCCATGCAGGGGCAGGCTGCGGACATCGCGATCCAGGCGGAGCAGATCATCTACCTCAAGCGCATGATGGCCGAGCGCATCGCGTTCCACACCGGGCAGCCGCTGGAGCGGATCGAGCTCGACTCGGATCGTGACCGCTGGTTCACCGCAGAAGAAGCGCGCGAGTACGGGTTCATCGATCAGGTCATTGACCGCTCGGTGGCCGCGGCAGGGAGCGTTTAGACGTGGCATTGGACGTCCCGGCCTCGCCGTCGGGCGCCAATCCCCCTGCAGACGGTACGGAGCACGAGGGCTACGGCCTGGCGCGCCCCGTCGCCGATGCGTCACCCATGGCGGCGGAAGCGGCGGGGTTCAGCGCGCGCGAGGCGCGGGGTCACAAGGTCACGCGGATCGTCTCACCGACGATAAGCGTGCGCCAGCGCCTGCGCGAAATCTGGCTCTCGCGCGAGCTCCTGGTCTACCTGGTGCGGACCGAGATCAAGGTCAAGTACAAGAACTCAGTGCTCGGGCTGGTGTGGTCGATGATCGCCCCGGCCATGACGCTGGCCATCTACTTCATCGTGTTCCAGGTCGTGCTGGGCAACCGCATGCCCAACTTCGTCATCTTCCTCTTCGCCGGCCTGCTGATCTGGAACCTCTTCTCACTCGGCGTACTCACCGGCACCGGCGTGATCGTCAACAACTCCGGGATCGTCAAGAAGGTGTCGTTCCCCCGCGAGATCCTGGCCCTGGCCGCAGTGGGCTCGGCGTGCGTCTTCTTCTTCTTCCAGTCCTGCGTGATGGTCATCTTCCTGGTCGTCCTGCACAACTCGCCGGACTGGGCGTATTTGCCGCTGCTCTTCCTCGCCCTGTTCGCCGGGGTCGTGCTGGCGTGCGCGCTGGCCGTGTTGCTCTCATCGATCAACGTGTACCTGCGCGACACCCAGCACCTCATTGAGGTCATCCTCACGGCCTGGTTCTGGGCCTGCCCGATCGTGTATTCGTTCCAGCAGAACATCGCGCTGAAGTTGGGCCCCAAGGGCCTGCTCTGGGTGTATTTCCTCAACCCGGTCACACCCCTGGTGCTGACGTTCCAGCGCTGTATCTACGGGCGTGTGTCACCGGTCGCGATCGTCAAACAACCGGACGGCTCGAAGGCGCCGCAGGTATTCCACGTCCTGCCGCTCCACGGGTATCTCTGGTATTTCGCCCTCGACATGGGGGTCCTCGCCCTCGCCACGGCTCTCTTCCTCGTCGCACTGTCGGTCTTCGGGCGGCTCGAAGGCAACTTTGCCGAGGAGCTCTAAGCGATGAGCGACGTCGCGGTCGACGTCAAGGGCGTCTCGAAAAGATTCCGGCTGGCCCATGGGCGCTACAACTCCCTCAAGGAACGCGTCATCCACGGCGGACGCACCCCGACCGAGGATTTCTGGGCGCTCAGAGACGTCGCGTTGCAGGTGCGCGAGGGGGAGACGGTCGGGATCCTGGGCCGGAACGGTTCGGGCAAGTCGACGTTGCTCAAGTGCATCTGCGGCGTGCTCCAGCCGACCTCGGGCGAAGTCGTCGTCCGGGGCAAGCTCGCCGGGTTGCTCGAGTTGGGCGCCGGCTTCCAACAGGATCTGACCGGACGGGAGAACATCTACCTCAACGGATCCCTCCTCGGCATGTCCAAGAAAGAGGTCGACCGCGTTTTCGATGCCATCGTCGACTTCTCCGAGCTCGAGGCGTTCATCGATGGTGCCGTGAAGTTCTATTCCTCGGGCATGTACGTGCGTCTCGGCTTTGCCGTGGCGGTGAACGTCGACCCGGACATCCTGGTGATCGATGAAGTACTCGCGGTGGGCGACGAGCGCTTTCAGCGCAAGTGCATCGACCGGGTCAAGGCGTTCCAGAAGGAGGGCCGCACCATCCTTCTGGTCACCCATTCACCCGACCAGGTACGCGCGATCTGCGACCGGGCCATCGTGCTCAGCCACGGCAACGTCGTGAGCGAAGCACTTCCGGGCGAAGCGGTGCGGATCTTCCGAGAAGGTCTGTTGGAAGAGGGCGGCACGCTGGTCGTGACCGAGGAGCAGCCCGACGAGTCGCCGATCGAAGTGATGCTGGGCCCCGACTCGGACCATCCGGTGCGGATCACCTACGCGTCGCACTCCTACCCGAGGTCCGAAGAGGTGGCGTACCTCTCGACGGGCGACGCACTGACCATCGGCGTGGGGTATCACGCCTCGATCGCCACCGAAGACGTCGTCTTCTCGTTGGAGCTCCGCGACATGGACGGCACCTGCATCATGCGGACCGACACCGACATTCTGGGTGAGCGCTTCGACCTTCCGGTTGGACCGGGCCTGGTCAATTTCTACATTGAGGAGATCCCGTTGCTCGATGGAAAATTCTCCTTCTCGGTGGGTGTGCTCAGCAAGGGGGGTGTGCTCTTCGACTGGCGTGAGCCCGCCGGGCAATTCGACGTCATGAGTCCGGGCAAGTCGACCGGTTTCATCACCTTGCCCGTCCGCGCCGTGTTGGGGCCGCCGCCAGAGGAGCTGGCGTACCTCGAAGCGCAGGCGTGAGCGACGTGGCGGCCGGTACGGCCGGTCCGGAAAGCTCGCGGGGCCCGGAAAGCTCGGGGAGCCCGGGGAAGGCCCAGGTGACAGACCCGCAAGATCCCCAGGCTTATATCGCCCAGGTCATGGCGGAGATCGAAGAGGACGTCCGCCTTCGCCGAACGTCAGGTGATCTCCCGCCCAAGCTCGAGCGCGAGCTCGACGAGCTCTTCCTGGCTCATTCCCCCGTCGCTGGGCGTGGGGGAGACCTCACCGAGGCCCTCCGGATGGTCGACGCCGCGACCTTCGTGGATCCCGTGGTCCCCGTGGACTCGCAACGGGCCGCCGGGGTCGTGGTCAAGAAGGGCATGCGCACCCTTCTCCTCTGGTACGTGGGGTGGATCACCCATCAGATCAGCCAGTTCGCCTCGGCCGTGAGCAGGACCCTGCACATCGTCGAGGGACGATTGAAGGAGCTCGAGCGCAAGGTGGAGGTCCAGCGGGTCCCGAGTGCCGGCGTGCTCGAGGTCCCGACGCTGCACGGCACCGAGGCATGGTGGGTCCCGGCCGCCCTCGAGGCACTGCAGCCGGTGCGCGGACGGATCCTGCATGCGGCGAGTGGCGACGGTTGGCTGGTGCAGAAGATCATCGCGGCCGGCGGCGACGCGTACGGCGTCGATCCCCGGACCACTCTCGTCGAGCAGGGCGTGCAAACGGTGTCGGATCTGCGGGGCGAAGACCTGGCCGACCATCTGCGGTCCGTCGCCCCGGCAGGCCTCGGGGCGATTGTGCTGAGCGGTGTGGTGGACGGCATGGCGAGTGGCGAGCGCACCCAACTCCTGGAATTGGTCGCCCGGACGTTGACGCCCGGCGGGGCCCTGGTCGTGCACTCGCTCAGCCGCGCGTCCTGGGACAGTGAGGACGCGCCGTTCGAGGCCGATCTCGCGCCCGGCCGCCCTCTTCGGATGGACACCTGGCGCCAGCTCCTCGCGCAGAGCGGGTACGACGCCACGGTGGCGAGCGGGCCCGGTGCAGCTGACTACCTGGTGACCGCGGTCCGAGCCACCGTTCCCCCGCCTGAGCCGACTCCGGCTCGGTGAGCGCCGCCGGGCCGCAGGGTCCGCCGGTGGCCGTCCATCAGTTCGTGCCCACGCTCAACCCGCACGATGCGACCGGGACGCACACCCTCTTGCTGCGCGACATCCTGCGCGGCGCGGGGTGGCGGTCGGAGATCTTCGCCGAGGCGATTCACGACGACCTGGCGGCCGAGGCCTACAAGCACTGGATGTACCCCGACCACGCGGCCCCCGGCGACGTGCACATCTACCAGTTCTCCACCTCGTCCGCGGTCGCCGGCTATCTGGCCGAACGTTCCGAGCCTCTCATCGTCGACTTCCACAACTTCACGGCGCCCGAGCTCTTCGCCGGATGGGAACCGCATACGCAAGAGCGTTGTGCCCGGGCGCGCGGCGAGTTGGTCATGTTGGCCGAACGGGCGGAGCTGGGGTTGGCCGACAGCCACTTCAACGAGCTCGACCTGCGCCGCGCCGGGTACCGGCGTACGGCGGTACTCCCGGTGCTCGTGGACTACCGACGAGTGGGAGCGGGCGCGCCGTCCGATGCCCGTGTCGCAGCTGAGCTCGCGTCGCTGAAGGAGGGCGGCGGGACCGACGTCCTCTTCGTCGGACGTATCGTCCCGTCCAAGCGACAGCACGAATTGGTCAAGGCCCTGTGGGCCTACCGCCGGCTCTACGATCCCGCGGCGCGCCTCCATCTGGTGGGGGGGACCTCGAGCTTCGCCTATCTGAAGGCGTTGCGCGGCTTCGTCCGCGATCTGGGCCTGGCCGATGCCGTGCGCATCACCGGGGAGATCTCCGATGCGGCCTTGCGGGCCTACTTCGACGCCGCCGACGTCTATCTCTCGCTCTCGGTGCACGAGGGGTTCGGGGTACCGCTGATCGAGGCCATGGCGGCCGGTGTCCCCGTTGTCGCACGCGGCGTCGGCGCGGTGACCGAGACCGTCGGTGACGGCGCCCTTCTTCTTGCCGCGGACGACCCGTCGTACGTCGCCGCCGCGCTCGGGCGTGTCTGCACGGACGTCACGCTGCGCCGGCGGCTGATCGACGCGGGCCGCCGCCGCGTGCCGACGCTCTCCCTCGATGCTGTCCGGCCCCAGGTCGTGGCCGCGGTGGCCACAGTGGCGGGAGCGCCCCGATGAAGGTCGCCTTCGTGACGCCGCGTTACGGGCCCCAGGTCATGGGCGGCGCCGAGACGGCGGCCCGTCAGCTGGCCGAGCACCTCGTGGCCGAGACGGCGTGGGAGGCCGAGGCCTACTCCACATGCGCCCTCGACCCTCACACATGGGCCGACGAGCTCGAGCCCGGCGATTCGGAGATCAACGGTGTGCCCGTGCACCGGTTCGCGTCGGCGCACGGGCGGATCCCGGATTTCTACGGCCTCGATGGACGTGTCCGCCTGGCGCCCCAGCTGGCCACCAGGGACGAGGGTCGCCGGTGGGTCGACTACAACGGTCCGGTCTCCCCCGATCTCATCGCGGCCGTGTGCGCGGCCGATGCCGACGTCGTCGCCTTCTATCCCTACCTCTACCACCCGACCGTGGCCGCGATCGGGCGCGTGCCGATGCCGGCCGTCCTCCACCCCGCGGCCCATGACGAGCCCGCCCTCTACCTCCCCGTGTTCCGAGGGACCTTCGGCGACGCCGACGCGTTCTGCTTCCACACTGCGGCCGAGCGCCTGCTGGTCGAACGGACCTACCCGGTGGCGGAGAAGCCCCAGATCGTGCTCGGACTCGGGGTGGGCGAGTCCGCAGGTGCGGGGCGCCCGGGAGACGGGATCCTCGGCGTGGGCGACCGGCCCTACATCGTCAGTGTCGGCCGGGTGGACGAGCACAAGGGCTCCAAGATGCTGGCGGAGTTCTTCGCCACCTACAAGGAGCGGCACCCCGGCCCGCTGGCCCTGGCGCTGGTGGGTCCCATCTCGGTGGACCTCGATCCGCATGCTGACATCGTGATCACCGGGGTGGTGGAGGAGGCCGACAAGTGGGACATCGTCAAGGACGCGCTGATCGCCGTCTCGCCGTCGGCCCTCGAGTCGTTCTCGCTGGTCGTCCTCGAGGCGTGGGTGGACCGGGTGCCGGTCATGGTGAACGGGACCTGCGGCCCCACCCGTGAGCATTGTGAGCGCTCCGGCGGCGGGTTGTGGTTCACGTCGTATCCCGAGTTCGAGGCGGCGCTCGACCGCCTCCTCGCTGACGACGGCCTCCGGGCCACCTTGGGATCGAACGGCCGGGCCTACGTCGACCGCTTCTACCAGTGGCCCGTGCTCATCGCCCGCTATGCGTCGTTCCTCGAAGGCGTGGTGGCGCGTGGCCGGGGCACTCCGGGACTGCTCTGAGGGGTGGGTCACGTCGGGCGCGGAGGCTGGCGGGACACCTCTTGCCCGGGGGCATCACCGGTAGCATCGGTCGCCGTGCCCGCTCAACCTCCGCCACCGGACCGTTCGGGGGTGGAGGCCCCGACCGACGGGGAGGCCACAGAGAGCCATGCCGCCGCGGCCGAAGCGCTCCATGCCGCCTTCGACCGCTTGCGGCCCCAGGGGAGCGATGCCTGGAATTTCCTGGGCGCCTTCACCCACCTCGGCGACCGGTACGGCCCCTATTCGCCGGGGGCGTCGGACCTGTCGCGAGAGATGGAAGCCTCGGATCCGGGCCCGGCCGGACGGCCCGGTACCTGGAAGCAGCGCATCGCCCAGAGGGCCGGGTTGGCGGGGACCGGCTCGATTCCCGGTGCGGGTGGGGGCGGGGGTGGGGGATCGGCCGCGGACCGGACAGAGTTGGAGCAGGCCATGGCGCAGGTGGTCGAGGCCTTCCGCTTCCTGTCGGCCCGGGTGCGCACCCTGGAGGAGCGCCTGGCGCTCGAAGATCGTCCGGTCGAAGGGGCGGCTTGGCTCGTCCCGGCGCAGGAACTGGGGCGATGGCTCGAGCCCGTCGCGAGCCACATCGTCGGGGCGTCGCCTGCAGGCGACGTGCTCCACGCCGACTGCGGCGAGGGGCACCTCCTGGACGCCCTCGAGAAGGCAGGGGTCGTGGCACGTGGTGTCGAACCCAGGGGAGCGGTCGCTCTGGCCGCACTCGAGCGGGGCCGCACCGTCGTCCTCGCCGAGGTGAGCGAGGAATTGGCGGCTCGACCGCCGGCGTCCCTCGGGGGGCTCGTGCTCAGCGGCGTGATCGACCGGCTCCCGCTGCACGCGCTCGTCTCGCTGTTGGCCCGCGCCCGGATCGTCCTGGAGCCGGGCGCGCCGATCGTTGTTGTGGCGAGCGACCCCGCGGGGAGCGGGGCGTGGTCCGAGGACGTCGCGCAGGACCTCCTTGCACCCCGGCCGCTGCACGCCCAGACGTGGGAGGTGGTGTTGCAACGGGCCGGTTTCGTCGCGGTGGCACCGATCGACGCCGGCGCCGTCGATGAGGCGGACGCGCGCTTCGCTCTGGGCGCGGCGGCGCCGACGTGAGCAGCAGGCGGCAGGGAAGCGGGGCGAGGGCATGAGCGGGATTCACCAATTCGTCCCGATGCTGCACCGTGGCGACGCGGTCGGCCGGCACACCTTGCGCCTCCGCGATCTGATGGTGGCCCGCGGCATCGATGCGCGCATCTACGTGGAGCTGATCGATCCGGCGACGCGCAACGAGACGCTGCTGGCAACGACGTACCCCGACCACAGCCAACCGGGAGACGTGCTCGTCTACCAGTTCGCCACGGCGTCGGCCATGGCGGCGTGGCTGGCGGCCCGACCCGAGACGCTGGTGGTGAACTACCACAACATCACGCCGCCCGAGTTCCTCGCACCCTGGGACAATCACCTGGCCCTGGGCCAACTCCGGGCGCAGGGCGAGCTCGGGCTGCTGGTGCAGCGGGCTTCACTGGCCGTGGCCGACTCGCACTACAACAGGGACCACCTCGTTGCTGCCGGCTTCACGGCCACAGCAGTGGTCCCACCCTCAGCTGCCCTCGGCGCTGCCACCCTCGCGGCCGCGGCCGCCGGCGGGGGTGGCGCTGCTGCGAGTGGCGCTGCGAGTGGCGCTGCCGGCCGCCCGGCAGCGCGCCCTGCGGATGGGGTCGGGCGGCGGGCACGCTGGCTCTGCGTGGGTCGCATCGCCCCGAACAAGGCGATCGAGGATGTCGTGATGGCGCTTCTCGTGGCGCGGTCGACCTGCGACCCCGACGCCACGCTCGAGATCGTGGGCAAGCCGGTCATCGCGTCCTATGCGGACGCCCTGCACCGATTCGTGGTCGACGCGGGGCTGGACGAGGCGGTCACCTTCAGGGGTCACGCCAGTGACGCGGAGGTGGCCGCGGCCTACGCCCGGGCGGACGTGCTCGTCGTGGCCTCGGTGCACGAGGGATTCGGGGTGCCGCTCATCGAGGCGATGTCGGTGGGGCTGCCGATCGTGGTGTCCTCCGCCGGGGCGTTGCCCGAAGTCGTGGGTGACGCCGGCGTCGTGACCGACACGCGAGACCCCTGGGTGCTCGCCCGCACCGTTACCGAATTGTTGGGCGACGCGGCGCGCTGTGGCGCCCTGGCCGCGGCAGGCCGCGCGCAACTCGACGCCCTCGATCTGGAGACTGCCGGGGACCGGTTCATCGATCTGGTGTGCGCGCTCCGCTGAACTGCCCCCTGGCGATGCGAAATGTTCAGGACGAGCTGATCG
The DNA here is from genome assembly GCA_963706555.1 of uncultured Acidimicrobiaceae bacterium. Classification (GTDB taxonomy): domain Bacteria; phylum Actinomycetota; class Acidimicrobiia; order Acidimicrobiales; family RAAP-2; genus Bog-473. The sequence goes on along the minus strand of OY970164.1, from coordinate 4,892,738 downwards.
CCTCTTGCACGAGCGCCACGAAGCGCCGCTGCGAATCGGGCAGGCTGAATTCTGCGGCGCGGGCCCGTCCCGATGACGAGAGATGCTGGCGCAGGGCAGGGTCGGCGATAACCCGGGCCACCGCCGAGGCGAAGAGCACCGGTGACTTGTCCGGGAGGACCAGTCCGGCCTGCGCGACCGTCTCGGGCACCGCGGTCACGCCGTAGGCGACGATCGGGACCCCGTGCCCCATGGCTTCGGCCAGCGGCACGCAGAAGCCTTCGTGGTCCGAAGCGCAGACGAACACGTCCGCCGACTGCAGGTACGCCTCGAGTTCGGCCCCGCTGACAGAGCCGGCGAAGTTGACGGCGTCGGTCAGGCCGAGCTCGTCGATGAACGCGCGCAGTGCCGGCTCATATGTCGCACCCAGTGGTGAGCCGACGAGGTGCAGGCGCGCGGCCGGATCGTAGATCTGGCGCAGGACGGCGAGCATCTTGACGAGATCGTGCGGAGCCTTGTGCGGGGAGACCTTGCCGACGAAGAGGAGGTCGGCACCGCCGGTCGCCGCCTTGCGGCGCGCGAGCTGTGCCATCAACGCGGGGTCGGCCTCGTCGCTCTTCTGGTGCATGTCGATGAGGAGCGGCACGACGGCGGTCTCGCCGTAGCCGAGGTCGCGCAACTCGGACTCGTTGAAGGCGGAGTCCGCCACGGCGAGACGGCTCTGCGTCGCCAAACGAGCGAGCTGTGTCCGGCCCAGGGCGACCTCGTAGCCCACATTGGGCTCCCACTCGCGCAACAGGTGAGCCGGCGTGATGTTGTGGTAATTCACCAGCTTGCGTTCCGGCCTAGCCGCGAGAATGTCGTAGACGGGGCTCCCGATGGAGGACTGGTAGAGCAACCATCGGTCGCGCCCGGCCCGGCCGAGCTCGGTCACCGACCGTCCCTCGTGCTCGACGTCGGGCGTGAAGCTCCCGTAGAAGATGTCCGAGTCGACGCCGACGTGGCGCAGTCCGTCCCGCAGGTTGATGGTGTGCACGCCGATGGCGTCACGACTGGCCAGTGAAGGAATGACCTGGTCAACACGCACGGGCGTGCAGTGTACCCGTGCCCCGGTGCTACCCCGGTGAGGGCGGGGGACCACCTCTGCGCCAGGTCGCCCCGCTAGGGTTTGTCCATTGTGATGGCAGTCCTCCTCGGTGCGCGCCCCTCGTTCTGGCGACGGCAGTCCGACCCACGACCTCCGGCGATGCACCAGGCAGGTCCCCGCACCCGTCCGGTCGGGCGGGCCCGTCGGCGCGGTGTGGCGGGCCTGCTCGGCGGCTCCTTGCTCGCCCTGGCCGGCACGGCCACGCTCGGCGTCGGGCCGACGTCACCGGCGGCTGCCGCGACGCCGGCGGACGTCATGCTCGTCGGCCACGGCTTCGGCCACGGCATCGGCATGGGGCAGTGGGGATCGCTCGGCTACGCCATCGGTGCGGACGCTGGCGCGGGCAATTTCATCTATGGCCAGATTCTCACGCACTACTACGGCAACACCACGCTGCAGACGTTGGGCACCGCACCCGCCCCGGCTGCAATCCACGGGGGCAATGTCAGCGTTGCCATGACGGAGAACAACGGTCTCGACCTGATCGCCGACCGCCGCCTCCGGCACCGTGACGGTGCCGGGCGTCACCGCTTCGGCCTCGGCCGTCTTCTTCCACCTCGTGGGTCCGGGTTCGACCTACAACGTCTACACCGGAGCGGACTGTGGCGGCCCGATATGGACGCTTGCCGCCTCCAATGTCACGAATCCCACCGCCGTCGCCACCAACGGCGGACCGGTCATGCTGTGCCAGTCCGGACCAAGCATCGAGATGCACGGATCGCTCACCGCACTGGCCAAGTCGACCGGGCAGCCCCGCACCGTCAACACCCTGCCGCTCGAGCAGTACGTGGCCGACGTCGCACCTTCTGAATCGCCGTCGACGTGGGCTGCACTCGGCGGGGCCGGGCCCCAGGGCCAGGCGTGGGGCTTCCAGCAGTCCGAGGCCCAGACAATCGCGGCCCGGTCGTACGTCGAAGCCAGCCCGTTGGGCTTCGGCGGCTACGCCGACACGTGCGACCAGACGTGCCAGACGTACCCCGGCATGAAGCACGAGACCGCCACGTCGCTGTTGGCCGCACAAGCTACGGCCGGACAGGTCATGGTGACCAACGGCACCTCCAAGGTGGCCACGACGGAATACTCGGCGTCGTCGGGGGGATACTCGGCCGGGGCGCAGTTCCCGGCTGTGGTCGACGCGGGTGACGCCGTGTGCGTCAGTGCGTCGGCGTGTAACCCCAATCACAATTGGACGGTGACGCTCTCGGCGGCATCAATTGCCGCCGCCTACCCCTCGATCGGCACGTTCTCCTCGCTGACCGTGACCTCGCGCAACGGGTTGGGCGACCTCGGGGGCCGGGTCAACCAGCTGACCGTGACGGGCACCCGTGGATCGGTGTCGGTCACCGGCTCCGCCTTCGCCGCCGCGTTCAATCTAAAGTCCACGTGGTTCGGCCTGGGCAACCAACCCAGTGGCGGAGTGGGCGGGTACTGGATCGACGACAGCAAGGGCGGCATCTACAGCTTCGGGAGCGCGCCGTTCTACGGCAGCACGGGCAACATCGCGCTCAACAAGCCCATGGTCGGAATGGCTCCCACGTCCGATGGCAAGGGCTACTGGCTGGTGGCCTCCGACGGAGGCATCTTCACCTTCGGCGACGCCGGGTTCTACGGCAGCACAGGGGCCCTCGCGCTGAACAAGCCCATCGTCGGGATGGCCTCGACCCCCGATGGCAAGGGCTACTGGCTGGTGGCCTCCGACGGCGGCATCTTCACCTTCGGCGACGCCGGGTTCTTCGGCAGCACCGGGAACCTCGTGCTCAACAAGCCCGTCGTCGGGATGGTGCCGACGCACGACGGCAAGGGGTACTGGCTGGTGGCCTCCGACGGCGGCATCTTCAGCTTCGGCGACACCACGTTCTACGGCTCGCTGGGGGCGACGCCGCCGAGCTCGCCGGTGGTCGGCGTGGCCCCGGCGGCTGGTGGAACCGGCTACTGGATGCTCGAGGCCAACGGGACGGTCAAGGCCTTCGGGAGCGCGCAACTGCTGCCTGCTGCGGCGAGTTCGCCCGGCATCGGGTCAGCCAAGAGCTCGATGACCGCCATCATCCCCTCGTCCGATGGTCAGGGGTACTCCCTGGTCGACAGCGCGGGGCAGGCCTTCACCTTCGGTGATGCGCCCTACTTCGGCGACGTGGCGTCCACGGTGGCGGGCTACTCGGGCCGCGTCGTGGGGATTGCGGCCAGCCCGGGCTGAGTGCGACTGTCCAACTGCCTGGCCGCGTCGGCTTCCCTGACCACGTCGGCGAGGCGGGGGAACTTGCGCAGCCGGCCCAATGGCCCGAGCAACCCGGCGTCGATGCCGTGGTCGGCGGCGCGGAGCAGCCGCAGGTCTCCCCGGCTGTTCCCGTAGGCCCAGAGTTCGGGCTGATCGTTCCCTCCTCCGAGCAGGCCGTGGGCCCGCAGGTGGACGACCAGGCGTGCGTATTTCTCTGCGCCGCGGCAGTTCTGCCCTTCGTAGCCACCGGTCAGGAGGCCCCCGCCGCCGACGGCCAGGCGGGTGGCGAGGACGCCGTCGACCCCGAGGAGCTCTCCGGCGCGACGTACGTAGCACTCGGGGGAGGCGGAGACGATCACCACGTGGTGGCCCTGCTCCTGGTGCCATTGCAGGCGTCGCCGCGCGTCGTGTCGCAGACGCCGTGCCAGATGGTGCTCGGCGAACGTCGCGGCGCGATCGTCGACCAACCCGCTCGGCAGCCCCCCGAGCAGCCTGGTGAAGAGCTCCTCTTTGGTGTCGTCAGCGGCGGTCCCGCCCACCAGGGCGGAGCGGAGCAAATTGGGCGAAAGGGCGGCCACGACGCGCAGCACCGGCCACACGCCGCGCAGGGCGACGAGGAAGGGCAGGACGCTCCCTCCGCTGGTCAGCGTCCCGTCGAAGTCGAACGCCGCCACGGTTCTCGGCGGCTTCGTCGCTGGCGCAGCACTCGGGGCTTGCGGTTGCGAGGGAAGATTGGTCACGAACGGTTCACCGGGTCACTCAAGTGTGGTGCCGCCCCGTCCTGCGCCGCCGGAGAAGCGTAGGGCACCTGCGAGCGTCTCGCCGCTGTCGATGACGGCGCGCCCCCGGCGGGCCTCGTTCACGGCCGCCTCGTCCTCGGTCATTCCCCACTGTTCCAGCACCGACATGCGATCAGAACGTAGACAGAACTGGGGCAGTGCAGCCAGTTGACGGGCCAGGTCCACCGAGGCCGCGAGCGCGGTGCCTGGGGCCACGACCCGGTTGACCAGGCCGATGTGCAGGGCTTCTGCCGCAGTAACGGCCCGCCCCGTCAAGATGATGTCCATCGCCCGCCCGTGGCCGATGATCCGGGGCAGCCGCACTGTCCCCAGGTCGCACAGCGGCACACCGAAGCGCCGCTCGAACACGCCGAAGATGGCATCTTCGGCCGCCAGGCGCAGGTCGCACCAGAGGGCCAGTTCCACGCCACCGGCCACGGCGAATCCTTCCACCGCAGCGATCACCGGTTTGCTGAGCGTGAGGCGGGTCGGCCCCATCGGCCCCGGCCCCTCGTCAGGGATGGGCCGCCGGTCGCCTTCGGAGAGTGCCTTGAGGTCTGCGCCGGCACAGAACGTCCCCTCGGCGCCGGTCAGGATGGCCACGGACCGGCTCTCGTCCTGCTCGAACGCGAGAAATGCCGTGAGCAGCTGCTCGGCGCAAAGGCTGTCCACGGCATTGCGCCGCTCGGGCCGCGTGATCTGCACGATGGTGACCGGGCCGTCGTGGACGACCGAAACGGCATCGGTCCGGTAGGGGGAGTAGCCCGGGGTCACCGGCCCATTCTCGCATGATCGACCTGGTCATCGGGTCATGCGGGCTCAGCGCACCGGCCTGGGATGGGGCCGGTCGACCCCATCCGGCTAAAGCTGACTAACCCGGTCGACAATTGGTAATCAACCCGGTATGCTCACCGCCACAACAAACCTCGCGCCAGACCGACAGGAGGCTCACATGGCAGTTCGACTGGGCGACACCGCCCCCGATTTCACCGCAGACACGACCGAAGGCACCATCAATTTCCACGAGTGGCTCGGCGACAGCTGGGGGATCCTCTTCTCACACCCCAAGGACTTCACACCGGTGTGCACCACCGAGTTGGGCGCCTTCTCCAAGGCCAAGCCCGAGTTCGACAAGCGCAACGCCAAGCTCATCGGCCTCTCGGTTGACTCGGTGCAGTCCCACAAGGGCTGGGCGGGCGACATCGAGGAGACCCAGGGCTCGGCGCTCTCGTTCCCGTTGATCGGCGACGAGGACCGCGTGGTGGCTGACCTCTACGACATGATCCACCCCAACGCCAATGACACCCTCACGGTGCGCTCGGTCTTCATCATCGGCCCGGACAAGAAGGTCAAGCTGACGCTGACCTACCCGGCCTCCACCGGCCGCAACGTCGACGAGATCCTCCGCGTGCTCGACTCGCTGCAGCTGACGGCCGACTACAAGGTGGCGACGCCGGTCAACTGGACCGACGGCCAGGACGTCATCATCGTTCCCGCCGTCAGCGACGACGAGGCCAAGGACCGGTTCCCGAAGGGTTGGAAGGCCCTCAAGCCGTACCTGCGCCTCACCCCTCAGCCCAACCGCTGAGCAATCCTCCCCGCCCCCCGAGTGGGGGCGCATCGGTCCCGCACCCGCGGGACCTCGCGTGCGGATGTCCTACAAGTGACGCCGGCCTTCGGGGCGGCGTCACTTGCGTGCCCGGGCTCGGGCGCAATTTCCGTAGTCAATTCCCCTGGTCGTAGTTCCGAGGACGTGTGCTCCGGATCACGGGTCCGAACACCCGCCGGGCATGCTGCAGCATGGCCCGGTACATGTCGGGCAACGGGAACCGGAGGGAACCATGAGTGAACCGGAGACTTTCGTGCTGGCGGACTGGGCGCTGCACGCAGTTGTGGCACAGATCACGGGCGACCAGTGGGAGATGCCGATGCCGGCGACGTTCGCCATCCGGCAGACAACGGGCGTTCCCACGCTGCGACAGGTCATCAACTATCACGCGTATGACGATGCCTGGGTGCCCGACATGCTGGCGGGCAGGACGATGGACGAAGCGGGCGCCGACAAGTTCGACGGCGACCTCCTCGGCGCCGACCCCGTAGCGAGCTTCGCCGCGATCGTGGACAAGTCCTGTGCGGCGGTGTCCGCGATCCGTGATCTGGACCAGGTGGCGCATCTGTCCTTCGGTGACTACTCCGTACGGGAGTACCTGTGGCAGATCAATTTCTTCCGCGGCGTGCGGGCCCACGAGATCGCCCGGGTCATCGGGAGCGATCCGACGTTGCCACCCGAACTGGTCCAGGGGCTGTGGGACGAAGTGAGCCCCAATGCAGAGGAGTGGCGGACGATCGGTGTCTTCGGCCCCGCCGTCGCGGTGCCCGATAACGCCCCGCTGATGGACAGGCTGCTCGGACTCACCGGCCGCGATCCGTACGCCGACTGACCCGGTCAGGTTGCGGCCTGGCCGAGGAGCTCGTCGCGCAGCTGGCGCTTGAGAACCTTGCCGGCGGGGTTGCGGGGGAGTGGTTCATCGCGAAACCAGATGTGCGTGGGCACCATGAAGGCCGCCAAACGGTTGCGCACGTGGGTGGAGAGCTCCTCGGCCCCCACCTTGGCCCCGGGGCGCAGCACGACGACCGCGCCGACCTCCTCGCCCAGCGTCGGCTCCGGGATGCCGATCACGGCGCAGTCAGCGACTCCTGGATGTTCGAAGAGGGCCGCTTCGACCTGCACCGAGTAGACGTTCTCCCCGCCGCGGATGATCATGTCCTTGGCCCGGTCGACGATGTAGATGAAGTTCTCCGTGTCGAGCCGTGCGACGTCGCCGGTATGGAGCCACCCCTGCGTGAAGACCTGCGCGGTCTCCACCGGGCGATTCCAGTAGCCGCGGACCACGTTGGGGCCTTTGATCCACAGTTCCCCACGCGCGTCGGGGCCGCGGGGGATGCTGCCGTCGGGCTCCGCGCCGGCGAAATCCTCTGGCACGACCGCCACGTCGCACACCGGGACGGGCGGGCCCACGCTGTCCGGCTTGGCGACGTAGTCACCGCCCGTGTTCATGGAGGTCACCGACGACGTCTCGGTGAGGCCGTAACCGTTGGACGGTTGCCCGACGGGCCAGGCCTCCCGTATGCGGCGGACCAGGTCCGGCGGCGCAGGCGCGCCGCCATAGGACACGCTGCGGATGGACGAGGTGTCGTACTGGGAGAAACGGGGGAAGTCGAGGACCTGCATGACCATGGCGGGTACACCACCGAACGTGGTGATGCGTTCGCGTGCGATCAACTCGAGCGCACGCTCGGGATCGAAGTGGTGCATCATGACGATCTTCCCGCCGGCGCCGATGTTCCCGACCATGACGGAGTGACAGCCGGTGGCGTGGAAGAGCGGCACCGACAGCAGAATCGCGCTCTGTTCTTTTGAGTAAGGGTCGACGAGGGTCGTGCCGAACCGGAGTTGTGCCCGCGTGTTGATGAAGAAGAGGCTCATCAGGTTGGTGCACATGTTGCGGTGCGTGCCGACTGCACCCTTGGGGCGTCCCGTGGTGCCCGAGGTGTAGAAGATGGTGGCGTCGTCCTCCGGATCAATGGTGATGTCGGGGGGCGAGGCGTCTGCATCCACGTCCCCGAGCGCGAGGGGGAATGGCCACTCGGTCACGGGCGCCGATCCGTCGGTCGGGGCGCGGACTCCTTCGAGTGTGCCGGTGGCCGTGCGGTGCTCGTCGGCCACAATCAGCGAGGTGAAGCCCTGCAGTCCCCCGAGGAACGGCCGAATCGACTCGGCCCGGTGCGTGTCGACGAAGGCGATCTTCGAACCGGAGTCCTCCAGCCCGTATCGCAACTCTTCGCCGGACCACCATGCGTTCAGCGGGACCACGATGGCCCCGGTCAGGGAGATGGCCCAGAAGGCCATGACCCATTCGGGCAGATTCCGCATGGCGATGGCGACCCGGTCCCCCGGAGCGACCGAGAATTCGTCCCGCAGCTGGTGGGCCAACGTGCAGGCGATCCTGTAGTGCGCGGCGAAGCTCGTGCGCTCGTCCTCGTAGACCAAGAACGTGCTGTCGCCATGGCCGAGCGACAGATCGAGCACCGTGCGCAGTGTCTCTGGCGCGTTCTTCCACGTACGGGTGGAAATGCCGCGGATGTCGCGGTCCTGCATCTCGAACACCTGTCCCGGCGCGGTGAGGGTTGCGTCGGCCTCGGCCACCGAAAGAGTCGCCGTCTGGTTGTTGCCCGGCGTGCAGGCTTTCATCGGTGTGCCGGCCTTCGCAGGTGTGCCGGCTTTCGCAGGTGCGCCGTCCCCGGTAGGTGCGCCGTCCCCGGTCGTCACGAGGCCGGCGGGTTGGGGGCGGCCGGAGTCGGTGAGGCGGGTGGTCCGGCGGGTGCGGGGTTGAAGACGGCGCCTCGATAGAAGGCAAGCTCTGCCACGCTCTCACGGATGTCCTGGAGGGCGCGGTGCCCACCCTTCTTCTCGGGGGCTGACCTCAAGACGTCGGGGTACCAGCGTCGGCAGAGCTCCTTGACGGTCGAGACGTCCACCGAGCGGTAGTGGAGGTAGTCCTCTATCTCGGGGAGCTGCGTCGCGAGGAAGCGGCGGTCGGTGCCGATGGAGTTCCCGGCAACGGGGACCGTGCGCGCCTCGGGGATGTGCAGTTTGAGGAATTCGAGCGTTCGGGCGCCGGCGTCCTCGAGGCTGAGCGTCGAGGCCTCGATCTCGCCGAGCAGCCCCGACCGGGTGTGCATCGCGATCACGAAGTCGTCCATCTCCGCCAGTTGCTCGGGCGTGGCGTGGACCACGAGATCAGGACCCTCGGCCACAATGTGCAGATCGTCGTCGGTCACCAGGCTCGCGATCTCGACGATGACGTGACGGGACGGGTCGAGCCCCGTCATCTCCAGATCGATCCAGGCCAGCATGGGCCGAATGGTACTGGTCGCCGTCCTGTCGGGGGCAAGACCGGGGGTCCTTTCCGGTAGGGTCCAGCGATGTTGCACGTGCCGCTGCACCAGTTGGACCCCGACCTGGGGGTGCCCGCCTACGCCAAGTCTGGTGATGCCGGAGCGGACCTGGTCGCACGTCATCATGTCGTGTTGCCTGCTCACGGTGGTCGGGCGTTGGTGCCGACAGGCGTGGCGGTGGCAATTCCGGATGGGTATGCCGGGCTGGTCCTTCCCCGGAGTGGGCTGGCGCTCCGCCACGGAGTGACGTGCCTGAACGCGCCCGGGCTGATCGATGCCGGGTACAGAGGCGAGCTCCAGGTAATTTTGGTAAACCACGACCCGGTGGAGGAGTACGCCGTGAGTCGGGGGGACCGCATCGCCCAGCTGGTCATCGTGCGCGTCGAGGAAGCGGCGTTCGCACTGGTCGATGCGGACGGCCTGGGTCAGGCGGCCCGGGGAGCCGGCGGCTTCGGCCACACGGGGACATGAAACCACTCGGCGGACTGGACGCGGCGTTCCTCTCCCTGGAGACGCCGACAACCCCGCTGCACGTCGGCCTGGTCATGGTCCTGGACCCGCCGGAGGGCACCCGCTCGCTCTTCTCACCGTCGACCCGGTATGCCCAGATCCGCCGGGTCATCGCGCAACGAGTGCCCCTGCTGGCCCCCTTCCGGCAGCGGGCGATGCGGGTGCCGTTGGGACTCCATCACCCGGTGTGGGTGGACGACCCCGATTTCGAGTTGGACGACCATCTCTCCCGGGCGAGCCTTCCGTCACCCGGCGGCCCGGCGGAGCTCGACGCGTTCGTCGCGAGTGCCATGAGCCGCCAGCTCGATCCGGATCGTCCCCTCTGGGAGATGTTCGTGGTCGAGGGGCTGGAGGGTGATCGCACCGCGCTGATCGCCAAAGTGCATCACGCCATTCTCGACGGGGTGAGCGGTGCCTCCATGTTGGCGGTCTTTCTCGATCTCAATCCCCGCTCGCGCAGCGTGCCCACGACGATCGAGGGCTGGGATCCCGATCCGCTGCCCGGCAGTGCGCGGATGCTGCGGTACGCCGCAACCTCGATGTCGCAACAACCGGGCCGCGCACTCAGCACGTTGAACGCGGGAGTGGAAGTGATTGCCGATCTCGGCATGCACAATCGCGAGCTTCTCCGTCGCGGCGAATCGTCACCGCCCGGTTTCTTCTCTGCGCCGCGCACTTCGCTGAACGGTGCGGTGTCAAACCGCAAGCGCTTCTCGTCGCTGTCGATCCCGCTCGAGGACGCCAAACTGATCCGCCATACGTTCGGCGGCACGGTCAACGACGTCATCCTGACCGGCGTGGCCGGAGGATTGCGACGCCTGCTCGACGGGCGGGGAGAGACTGCAAAGCACCCCTTGGTGGCCATGGTGCCGGTGTCCACCCGACCCGAGGACGAGGGCGATGCACTGGGCAACCAGATCTCGGCCATGTTGGTCACGCTCGCAACCGACCTCGACGACCCGCTCCAGCGGCTTGCCGCCATTGCGCAGTCGACGAAAGTGGCCAAGGAACAGGAACAGCTGCACCGGGGGAGGGTGCTGGGCAACCTGGCACAGATCTCCGCGCCGGCGCTGGTGTCCAGGGTGGCGCGCGCCGTGGCCGGCACCAAAATGTTCGACCGGGTACGCCCGCCGTTCAACGTCATGGTCTCGAGCATCAAGGGCCCGGACTTCTCCCTCTTCTGCGCCGGCAGCCGGGTCTCGGCGCTCTACCCGGTCGGCCCTGTCGCCGAAGGGGTGGGACTGAACGTGACGATCTTCTCGTATCTCGACCAGCTCCACTTCGGCCTCCTGGCCTGCCGCAAGCTGCTCCCCGAGCTCGACAACCTGGCCGTCTCCATCGACGATGCCCTGGGCGAACTCGTCGGCTGCGCCCTCGACGCCCGTGGCGCAGTGGGGTAGCAGTCGAGGTAGCCAGGGGAAGCCCGGGCGGACCTGCAGTCCGGCGAAAAACGCAGGTAGATTCCCCCTTATCATCCTGGTTTCTCCCGAAGGCAGGGGGACGCTAGGCTCAATGCTCCACGCGGAAGTGGCGCAGCGGTAGCGCACAACCTTGCCAAGGTTGGGGTCGCGGGTTCGAATCCCGTCTTCCGCTCCAAAATCGCAGGTCAGAGGCGGTGTGGTGGCTCGCTCAGATCCGAAGAGCCGGGTGGGCACGCCCATATCCGCTGGACCGCTTCAGGTCATCATTGGCTCGCAGCAACCAACCCTCGTTCAAAGGCCAGTCCTTCGAACTGCAACGCGTTGCGCAGATTTCGAGGGATCGCAGCGAATGGGGAATTCAGCGTTCGGTGTGCCGCCTCCGTTCCACCAGAAGGCGTACATCACCAACGCTCCTCCGGCGCTGTCTCGAGAGACAGGGGCCGTTCGTATGACAAGTCCGCCCGGCTTCGACTCCCTCGTATGTACCCCTTCTCCTTGAAAAAGGATGACCGCAATACCGATGCATCAGCCAGAAACATCACCTCGACGGTCGATCGCCGCAGTGCGATCCGCCATTCTCCGTCTCGCCGCTCCAGACGATCGATATAACGACCACTGATGAACTGGGCAGTGTGACCGTCACGACCCAAGAGAACGACAATCACATAGCTCTCAGCGTGGGCGGTAGCGTCTCGAATCTCACAGGTGTGAGTAGTGACGTTGTGTGTGTGCACTTCTGATGTCGAAGCGTGCGAACTGTTTGCCCACTCCCCGTATTCGGTACCGCTGTTCGACGCAAATCCGTGCTCGTCGACCGCGTCGTCGTGATAGGCGGACGTGATGAGATCGGTGTCGTGACGATCGCACCCCCGGGCATGACGCGAAATACAGTCGAGTATGGCAGCACGGTCTTTGAGTTCCTGAACGTCTTGGCGCAATGCGGCCAGATCGGATTCGATGCTCATTGCAGGCTCCTCAACACGTGACGACTGACTCGACACCGACCAAGGTGGTGCGGTGCATAAGGCGACGTGACGTCGGCTCGAAGGTACAGGCTCGGTGAAGCATCCCAGTGTTGTCCCAGACAACGAGGTCGCCTCGGTTCCATTTGTGCCGAAGTACAAATTCTGGTTGCGTGGACCACTCGAGAAGCTGATTGAGGAGCGCCGTGCTCCTGATGGCGGGCCAGCCGACGACTTCGGCGGCTGTCGCACCAATGAGTAGTGATTTTCGTCCATTGCGATGTGTCCAAACCAGAGGGTGGACCCTGGTCGGAATCGCGGCCCACCTGGCCCGCTCGTCCTTGGAAGCACCGGGGTGGGCGCGAAGTTGTGCGGTCGCAAAACTGTGGATAACGGCCAGATCAGCAATCTCGGACTTTGTGGTCTTCGACAGAGCCTCATACGCGGCATATGTGCTGGCAAACTCGGTATCGCCGCCCGATTCGTCTACTTCTCGCGCTAAGAGCAGCGTTGCCTTCTGCGGCAGCTGTTCTGTTGCGCCATCGACGTGCCACTGGAAGTTGCCCTGTCGGTACCAGGCCAGGACTGCATTCGCCTTGCCTGGGTCAAGGGTGATCGTAGCGATCTCGGGATATTGGTGCTCTCGGGTCGGACTCACCACCACTTCACCAAGAAGGCGACTGAAGGCCACAAGATCCTCGTCCGAGATGTTCGCGGCTCTGTACACGACGACGCCATAGCGTTCCAGGGCGCCGAGGCATTCGTCTGCATTCGACTCATCGGCAAAAGGGAGTCCCGAATCGACGTTGATCTCGATTCCGACATGGATCGTCAACGGCGCCGCAGCGATAGGCAAGGTCCCTCCCTGAACAATGTCAGTGTGTGTGACTATACAAAGGTATAGTCACACACTATGTTGTTGTATAGCAAAGGGTGGAGGAATCGGCAATGCATATCGGATTGACCGGAGGCGGCGCCACAGTCGACAAGGTCGTTCGTCAGGCCAAGCAAGCGGAGTCCGACGGATTCACATCGCTCTGGTACGCCAGCGCGGTCACGGGCGACCCGCTCGTCGCCATGGCGATCGCCGGCCGGGAGACCTCAGCGATTGAGCTCGGGACGGCCGTGCTGCAGACCTACCCCTGCCATCCATTGCTGCAGGCCAATCGGGCCGCCTCGGTGGTCGATGCCATGGGTCGTGCCGGCCTTACGCTCGGGATCGGGCCCTCGCATGAGCCGTTGATCAGAGGTGTGTTCGGCCTTTCCTATGAGCATCCGGGGCGGAGCACCGAGGAATACGTCCGCATCCTCACGGCCCTGCTCCGTGGTGAGTCGGTCGACTTCGACGGTGATGATTGGACGGCACACTCCGATGGGCGGGCGATAGCGCCAACCGAACCCGTCCCGGTGCTCGTCTCAGCCCTCGGGCCGAGGTTGCTACGGGTCGCGGGCGAGATCGCCGACGGAACCGTGTTATGGATGGCACCGGCCCGAGCCATCGAGACCCACATCGCACCCAAGTTGTTGAAAGCGGCGGAGGCCGTCGGCCGTCCTCGTCCGCGCATTGTGGCTGGGCTCCCGGTGGCGGTGCACGACAACGAAGCGGAAGCCCGTGCTGCCGCGGCCAGCAACTCCACGGCATACGCCGGAATGGCCAACTATCAGAGAATTCTCGAGATTGGGAAGGCGGCCTCCCCGGCCGATGCGGCCATTGTCGGTAATGAAGGAGCTGTGCGGGCCCAACTCCAGTCGCTCATTGATGCTGGCGCGACCGATATCTGGGCAGCGGTATTCCCGGTCGGAGACGACAAGGCGACGTCGCGGCGGCGAACAACTGACGTCCTGAGAGAGCTCGTCGCCTAGGTAGCCGGGCGCCTGCGAGAATGACCCTTCTCAGTACAAGAGCGAGGCTGTGAATGGCATCTTCCCGACGCATGGGCGACGAAATATCGAACAAGCGAGAGCTCATGCTCCGTGCCGTCGAACGGCTGATGCTGGAAGAGGGCTATGCCGCCGTGACGTACCGCGCCGTCGCGGCCATGGTCGGGGTGACCGGAGGAGCGGTCCAGTACTACTTCCCGACGCTCGACGAACTCTTCGTTGCCGTCATACGGTGGCGGGGCGAACAGAACATCCAACGACTCGCCGAGGCGTTGGTGCAGAGGTCCGATCAGCCCCTCCACGTGCTGTGGGAGTACAGCCGTGACGAATCCTCGTCAGCTCTGACATCGGAGTTTCTGGCTTTGGGTAACCATCGCAAGTCGATTCGCTCGGAGATCGCCGAGACCACCGAACGAGTAAGGCGGCTTCAGCTCGATCTGCTGGGCTCTCGGCTCCACGACCTGGACGTCGGCATTGGGAGTCTGTCCCCAGACGCTCTCCTCTACCTCATCGCCGGAATCCCCAAGCTGATTCGACTTGAACAAGGCGTCGGTATTTCGACGTCGCACGCCGAAACAGTAGAAGCTTTTGAGAACTATCTCGACGCCGTGGAGCCGTCAACCATGCCTATCGGGTAGCCGTCAGCGACATTCGATCAGCCGACCAAAGCCGGCATGGCGTCCCACCCTCGAACCGTCGACGTGGGAGCGCGGCGGGCACGGGCAAGGTCGATCTCCCATCGGGGGAACCGATTGAGCACCTCATCAAGCGCGATACGTCCCTCGAGTCGAGCCAGGGCGGCCCCAAGACAGAAATGTGCGCCGTACCCGAATGTGGCGAGCTGCCCGACGTTGCGGCGGATGTCGAATCGATCGGGCTCGTCGAATCGGCGTTCGTCCCGGTTAGCCGAGGCCAGCATGAGGAGCATCGCACTTCCAGGTGGGATCCCTTGGCCGTGGTATTCCACGTGTTCGGCCACGGAGCGGGCAACATGCGGACCCGGCGGTTCGAACCGCAACAACTCCTCAATGGCATTTGGGATGAGTGATCGATCCTCTCCAAGCTGGCGAAGCTGATCGGGATGTTCAGCTAACACCTTGCCCATCCAGCCAAAGAGGCGACCAGTGGTCTCGACTCCGGCACCGGCAATGACGGCGAGAAAGATGAGGATCTCGCCTTTGGTGAGGCGTCGTCGGACACCAGTGACATCTTCAAACTCGACTAGGAGCAACTCTGTGATGAGGTCGTCCGACGGGTGCTTCTCCCGCCACTCCACGTAGTCGGCGAAGAGGTTCCCATCGAAATAGTGGTCTTTTTTGACGGGCAGCGGTTCACCTGGTCGATTGCGCAACGTGCGCTGTGCATTGGCCCGCACGGACGGCTGATCGGCGTCAGGGATACCGACCAGCATGCCGATCGTTCGCATGGGCAGTTCGTGGCCCAGATCGAGTACAAAATCGAAGTGTCCTGAACCAATCAGTGGATCGAGGCATGCCCGGCAAAACGCCCGCACCTCTTGTTCTAACGCCTTCATTTTCCTCGGAGAGAATGCTCGCGCCACCAATGCCCGATGGACAGTGTGCATCGGAGGATCCTCATTGATGAAGACGCCGGGTGGCATGACCGGGTCGGCCTTGACGACCTCGAGAATGTCGCCTTTGGCCGAGCTCAGTCGGCTCGTGTCGCGAAGGGCACTTTGCACGTCGTCGAAACGGCTCAGGCCCCAGAAGTCATAGCGCTCGTTGTAGTACAGCGGGGCTTCGTCTCGCAGGCGCCGATAGGTGGGATACGGATCGGTGTCGATACCTACGTCGTAGGGGTCGTAGTACAGCTCGTTCTGGCTCACTCTTCTCCTCAGCGAGGTAACTATGTGATTGTATAGGAGTATTACTATACGCTCGTATTGAACAACGACGTGCATCCGGAGGACAGACATTGAATCGAGTGGCGGTGGTGACCGGAGGTGGCTCAGGTCTGGGGCAGTCCATCTGTCAACGCCTCGCTAGCGAGGGCCGACGGGTGGTAGCCATCGACCTCGACCCCGGGGCGGCCGAGAGGACGGTCGATGGCCTCCGCTCCGAGGGTGCCGAAGCGCTCGCCTTCGGGGCCGATGTCGCAGACAGAGCGCGAGTGGACGACGTATTCCATGACGTGCGCTTGGCCTTTGGGCCAATCGAGATCCTTGTCACAAGCGCGGCGATTTCCGGTTTTGTGCCCTTCGAGGACATCACGGCCGATCAATGGAGCAAGACGATGGCCGTCAATCTGACGGGAACGTTTAACTGCCTTCAGTCAGCGATCCCCGACATGGTGGCGGCGAGCTGGGGTCGCATCGTCACCATCTCATCGGCGGCCGGACAAACCGGTTCACCACGCCAGGCCCACTATTCGGCCTCGAAGGGCGGGGTGATTGCTCTCACCAAGACCGTGGCCCTCGAGTTTGCCTCGAGGGGGATCACGGTGAATACGATTCCGCCGTTCACGGCGGACACGCCGATGTTGCGAGGAGCACAAGCATCGCGGTTTCTACCCAAGACTGAGACCCTCGAGCGGATGATCCCCGCCGGTCGCTTGGGGACGGGGAATGACATCGCCTCGCTCTGCGCATACCTGTGCTCGGACGCAGCGAGCTACATCACCGGACAGGTCATCGCAGTCAACGGTGGGGCGGTCACGTGAGCGATCGATTCTCTCTGGCCGGCAGGGTGGCCATCATCACCGGGGGCGGCACGGGAATCGGTCGAGGCACGGCAACGGTCCTGGCTCAATACGGGGCTGACGTGGTCCTTGCCGCTCGGCGGCCAGAACCATTGGCCGATTCCGCTAAAGAGATCCGGTCACTTGGTCGGCGAGCCTTGAATATCCCCATTGACGTCACGATCCCCGAAGAGTGTCAGCGTCTGGTCGACGCGACAATGGATGAGTTCGGTCGGGTGGACATCTTGGTGAACAGCGCAGGAGGCGCCGAGACCAAGTCGCTCTCGAAGTGGTCCGAGAGCGAGTGGCACCACGTGGTCGCCCTCAACCTCGGGAGTGTGTGGTTCTTGTCCCGGGCCGCCTCTGTGCCCATGCTCAAGCAGGGTAAGGGCGCAATTGTGAACATCTCGTCGGGCGCCAGCCTCTTGGCCATGCCGCAGGCCGCCCCCTACGG
Source organism: uncultured Acidimicrobiaceae bacterium (assembly GCA_963706555.1). Taxonomy (GTDB): domain Bacteria; phylum Actinomycetota; class Acidimicrobiia; order Acidimicrobiales; family RAAP-2; genus Bog-473. Next base: position 4,875,734 of record OY970164.1, on the reverse strand, counting down.
AGCAGCCAAAGCCGGGGTGAACAACCTGACGGGCTCAATGGCGGCAGCTTGGACACGAAGGGGGGTTCGAGTGAACGCCATCGCCGCCGGGGCGGTGAGGGCTGCCACCCTTCTCGACGAAGCCGAGCGGTACGGGCTCGATCCCGAGACATTCGGCATGACCAATGCCTCAGGTCGACTCGGTGAACCCGAGGAAATTGGATACGCGGTCCTCTACTTTGTCTCGGACGCATCGAGCTTCTGTTCGGGTCAGACCCTTTACATCCACGGCGGGCCGGGTCCAGCCGGTGTCTGAGACTGCCTGCCGCCCAGGAGTCGTCCGCCAAGGCGGATTGCAACGGCGCCCGGCTGAACCCCGGGAGGCTCCGGTGACGGATAGATCAAGCGACGAAGGCATCGACCGCCACCTCCGGATCTGTCGGGCTTTCGGCGATCAAGTCAGCGCTGTTGGCGACAACTGGCGATCGCCTTCACCCTGCACGGGCTGGGACGCGAGAGCCGTCCTCGAACATGTCATTGGATTTCACGACGTGGTGTTGCTCATTCCGTTTGGAGCCAAACCCCGGCGACCCAAAGATGACCCTCAGATTCGCTGGATAGTCACAGCCGAGGCGATCGAGCAACTGTTTCAAACTCACGCCGGACGATTCGATGGCCTGGTCGACCTTCCTGCGATCAGCGACAACCCGGCTAAGCAGATTGACGGGCTTCGACTGTGTCACAGCTGAGCCTCGATGTGTTCATCCATACTTGCGACATTGGTCGGGCCGCCGGACACGAGATTGTCCTAGATGAACAATTTTGCCGCTCGTTTCTGAGGGAGCTTCCCGTTGACAGGTCGGCTCTTCGCAAGAGCGGCATTTACGATGAACCCAGAGATGTGCTCGCTGGCGTCGCACCACAGACCGAACTCCTGGCGCGGTTGGGTCGGGATTCTGACTGGAGTCCGGAGAGCTCGTAGTAGACCGCTCTACAACAGGGCCGGATCCAGTTACGGAGCGGAAACTGGATGGATGGAATCGCAGCCCAGAGGACTGGAAGGAGCCCGGTAGACGGAAAACGCCACCTTGCCAAGGTTGGGGTCGCGGGTTCGAATCCCGTCTTCCGCTCCATCGGAGCAGGTCAGGAGCCCTTTTTCAACCCCTGGAACGTCCCACGATCATCATCGCGATTGGGGCCTGTGCGCTTTACAAACGCGCTGCGCTCCGTCGGAGGGACGCAGAAGTAACGAGGCGCTGACCATTCGTAGGGCGGCGATCGGTAGACGAATGCGCCACGTCGCTTGAGTTCGTCGGGTCCGGATATCCGGGCGCCCCCTAAATCCAGAAGATCCAGAGGCGATCGATGTTGCGTGATGAAGCCAGAAGATGGGATCCACGGCGGCGGTATCAGGGTCGGACATAAGTCCTGCCAGTTGTCCAGGTGCAGGTTCCACGAGGCGGGAAGGAGCCGGGACCTTAACCCCACACGGTTCATTGGGACGCTCCTATAACGCGTCAAGCCCCTTTTCGCCTTCAAGCTGACGAAATAGTTGACGCGCCACATAGCGCTTGAGGCACCGCTTGATCTCGCGGTCGGTCTTGCCTTGGGCTCGTCGGCGATCGATATATGCATATGCCTGGGTGGTCTCGTCGTGGCGGATTCTGTTGATCACGACGACGTGGAGCGCCCGGTTCAGCTGCCGATCGCCACTGCGGTTCAGCCGGTGTCGGACGGTCATCCCCGAGGTCGCCGGGATCGGACAGACGCCAGCAAGGCTGGCAAAGGCAGCCGCAGAACGGAATCGTCCTGGGTGGGACCAGGCACAAAGGAGAGTCGCCGCCACGATCGGCCCGACACCGCACTCGTCGAGGAGCTCAGGATGCCAGGCCCGGATGATGGCAGCGATCTCGTGCTCGTGAGCAGCGGTCTCCGCCTCGAGTTCGAGGGCCCGACGGCCAAGCGATCGAAGCACGCCAATGGTTGTCCTGGTCTCGGCGTCGTGGTGCGAGGCGGTCCGCAGTCGAGCAGCCACGACGGTCACCTGCCGTCCTGTCTTCCCCCTGAACCGGGAGCGAAGGGATTCTGGTGCTGCGACTACAAGTGCGTGAATCTGCCGTTGGGGCCACCGTTCGGGCATCGACTGCCGAGCGCCTTGCCGCCAGAAGCACTGAAAGAGCAGCACGGTTCCCAGCCGAGCGTGGTTCGCCCAGTTCAGGCCGTGCAAGCGCCTCTCTGGCCGACCGCACGGCATCCAGTGGGTCCGTCTTCTTGCCACCTCGACGAGTTGTTCGGGCCGGGCGGTCGAGTTCGATCACCCACTCGCCCCGCTCACGAAGGAACCGGGTCAGCCCGGCGCCATAACTGCTCGTGCCCTCAATAGCCCAGGCCCGATGCCCCTCATGAGCGAGAGCCATCTCCAAAATGGCCTCGTGACCATCAAGACTGGTCGGCGCCGTCATACCATCGAGCACACTGCCGCACGCCGCTTGGACGACCGCGGCCGTGTTGGTGTGTTTGTGCGTGTCGACGCCAATGACGAGGTCAACTTCTTCTGCAAGCATTGTCATGCGTTCATTCCTTTGCCGGAGGGACGCGGTCGGTTCCGGTCCGGAAAGAGACGGCAGGACTGTGATGGGACACACTCAGCGTGAACTGGGCGGTCAAGCTCCTAATCAGGCCAGCACTCCGACCGGGCCGGTGCCGGCAACCACGAGTGGACAAGTCCCAATAAAGGCACGGGGCCAATCAGTATTTGAGTCACACTCGTCGTCACCAACACGCAGCCCAGCAGAGTTGCTGAACCGCACTAGGGATACTCACAGACTGTATTCGGACACACAGTGGATCTCTCCCGCTTCGTGACGCGGTGCGCCCATCCAGGAGATCAGCGGGTCTTCCAAAGCCTGAAGAAGTTCTTGTACGGACGCGCTTTCTCCACGGGAGGCTTGACAATGGAACAGGAAATGGACGTCATGGGGCTGTCCAAGATGACGTCGTCGCAGCGCTCATATGGCCTCGAGCGTTATGGGCAGGCTGTGGTGGACGGCCATGTTGTGAAAGAGACTCGGGTGGGTCGTCACCGCAGGTCCGCCGAGATGTATGTCTCTGGTGCGGAGCAGAACCTCGTCGAAAGCGACCCTCATCTCGGTCCGGGCGAGCATCGCCCCCAGGCAGTGATGGGCACCCCCGCCGCCAAAACCAACGTGCGGGTTCGGGGCACGGCTGATGTCGAACTCGAATGGGTCTTCAAAAACGCCTTCGTCGTGGTTGGCTGAGGCGAGGACCGAGACGACGCGATCACCTTGACGGATCTGGGCCCCACCCATCTCGAGGTCTCGGCGAGCCCCCCGCACCCAATAGGTGAGCGGGGAAGCCCAGCGGATTGCTTCTTCGACCGCGTTGGGCCGGACATCGGGATCCCCCCGGTAGCGAAGAACTTGATCGGGGTGATCTATGAAGGCCTTGAGTCCGACCGTGAGCGATGTGCGGGTCGTATCGCTGCCGGCCAGGCTCAAGATGAAGAAGAACACCTCCAGCTCTTTCTCCTCGAACTGGAAGGTCGACCCGTCACGCTCGGCGTACGAGGTGTTGCACAGGACGCTCCAGATATCATCAGTTGGGTGCTCACGTTTCTGGCGCGTGAGTTCGGCCGCGTACTGATAGGTGTCGACGAATGGAGCGTCATTTCCCGGCTCGTGTAGAACAGCATCGACCCATGCGAACACCTGCGAACGATCCTCCTCGGGGATCCCGACGATGTCGCCGATGACGTTCATCGGCAGTCTGTGCGCGAAATCGGTGACCCAGTCGCCCTCTCCAGCCTCGAGGAGTTCGTCAACGTAACCAGCCGCTCGATGCCTGATTGCTGCCTCGAGCTTGGCGACAGCGCGAGGTGTGAAGGCCCTACTCAACACGTTGCGGCGGCTGGTGAGCTCAGGTGGATCCATGACGATGATGCTCGGCTGCGAGCTGAACGCATCGATCGACTGGATCAGTGGTCCGTCGGTGGCGGTGAAGCTGTCCGTGTCTCGGTGGATGCGCCGCACGTGCTCATGCGTCGCACAAATCCAGAACGGCCGATCGACATACTCGCCGACCTGTGGCGTCACCTCATGGAGGAAGACGGGCACTTCGGACCGAATCTGTGAAAACAGAGCGTGCGGGAAACCGTTTTCCCAGATAGTGGGATCGGAGAGATCGAAGGTCGCGGCCATTTAGCGTCCCTTTCGCGGGCCGTGCGGTGAAGGCCGAAGTTGAGTACGTCCCTCTCGGGGTGTGATGAAGCGATTGATGATTTCTCTGCCATTCATCGGAGTGCTCATTTGGTGTACTCATCGAGGAAGTCGTGTTGCAGTGCTCCTTCTCCGGGCATATCGAACCACGTCCTGATCAGCAGTGATCCATCGTCACCGAACTTCCACAGCTCAATATCGCTGATCTCGATCGTTCCGTCGGCGGTCTTCACTTGATTGTGAAACACCACGGCGGCCTCGGAGCCACGGACGTGGCAGCGGTCGAGTCGTTGCGTGGTGACCGGATTGAAGAGCCTGAACATCTCTTCCACTGCACTCCAACCCTGCTTAGGTGGCGTGCCGACAGGATCTTCCATGGTCACGCCGCCCGGGGCGATGGCATGCCAATGGGCGAGAAACCGCGCTTCGTCGTGCTCGTTCCATATGGCGACGTGCTGCACGATTGCCTCGTGAATCGCCTCAGCTGTCATTGTGCTCATCGTGAGCCTCCGTAACCTTGAAAAGGGACAACCCGTTCGCTCGGGCTGGCGTGGCCGCCCTGGGAGTGTGGACCGAGCCATCTGGCCCCGAAGACATCAACGAGCCTCAACTGCGAATCGTGCGCCAACGACCGGAAGTGCAGCCGGAGTCGTAAATCCGGCAGGAGCCTGGCACACGCTCGGGATGGCATTCACCGCAGCCATCGCCGTGCCGAGGAGGAGCACGCCCATCACATCGGTTTCTTTCGAGAGGTTCGGGTCGCTCGGCAGCTCAAAACGAATCGTGGCGTCGACTCGCGGTTCTCCTTCGATCGTGATGTGGAAGCCCTCCGGCTCTGACCACTGGGGTTCGAGGGCTTCGTAACTCATTGTCCAACACTGGCTAAGTTCGACGACCATTCGATCTTGCGCGTAGCCGCGGTAGTCACGGCGTTGTCCGGCCACGCTCCCTTTCGGAAATGTGATCCATCCGAGGTCGAGGTCACGGGTGGCCGTTGCCTGTTCCAGATAGGCCTCTTTGCGTTCGAGCTGGATCTCGAGCATGCCTGCGACCAGATCGAGGGCGTCGAAGTACGCCAGGCCTGGGAGCTCGGGAGACGGGGGAATCGGAACCTTTGGCTCGTCGACCGGGATCCCGAAACCCATACCCTCCCAAGCCGCTGGCACGCGATATCCGTTGCAATCAAGGGTCTCGATGAGCGATACGGACTCCACCCGGCGACACATCCCGGTGAGGAACCCACAGAGTACGTTCATGAACCCCGGCTCTGACCCCGTTCCCATGAAGGTCACGTCACCGGAGTGGGCAGCTGCGTCCATCGCCGCGGCTAGTCCCGGCGGAAGGTTGGTGCCAGTCAGTATGTCACAGGTGGTGACCACATTGCACCCGGAGCGCAGCATGCGTTGGACCAACTCAAAGTCGATTTGGGCCGGCATATAGCAGATGCAATCCGGTGCCAGGCCGATCAGGCGGTCGATGTCATCAGTAGCAACGATGCCCGTTTTCCCTGTGTCCGCCAGAGTCCCAGCGTCTTGGCCGACCTTGTCCGTGCTGTATGCGTACAAGCCAACTAATTCCAGCTCGGGATGGTCAATGATTGCTGGTAACGCTCTACTCCCGATATTCCCCGTCGCCCATTGGACGACCCGATACCTATCCGACATTCGACCTCCCCCTTGCATTTCTGGATTTCCGTACCTGGACTGCCGCTCACGCCTTGATGGCGCTCGGCGTCATCGGACGTCATTCGTGGTGGAAAGGCCATCAAGAACAAGTTCGAAAATCATCTCTCTGACACCATCGACGTCACCAATGCCGTCGATGGACGTCGCCATGATGGCGGCTGTGGTTGTTGCGGCGAGGAGGGCCATGGCTCCTAAGCGAGGCTGACGCAGAGGCCTGATGGTGCCGTCTGTCGCTCCATCCTCAAGCAGACAAGAGACCGGATCGATGTATGACGCGCGGGTCTTCTCGTCGATTTCGGGCAGCCGAGCGGCGCGCCCGAGGTCGAAGTGCAGGGCGCGAGCCGCCTTGGGGTAGGTGGCGACGATGCCGAGGTGAACGTCGACGACACGGTGCAGCCGCTCCATCGCATTGCCCGGACCACCCACGGCGCCCTGCACGGCGTCCCCGAGTGCGTCGAGGAGCACGGCGAAGATGTGGGAGAGCACCGCTTCTTTGCCGTCGAAGTAGTAGTAGAGCGTTGCCTTTGAGACGCCCGCCACCGAGGCGATGTCTTCACTCTTCGTGCCGTCCAGACCTTGATCGGCGATGAGGTCAGCCGCCGCCATCACGTTGGCCGAAATCTCTGGGGGGACGGATCGCATCATCTGGGCTTTTTCTCCATCTCACCGACAGTATAGACTCTGAGTAAGCACTGATGGTTAGGACGCCAAGTTTCGTCCGTGCGGGTCGACCCGGTTCCCAGGGAGGGTCGTCTTTAGAGAGGCCCTCATCAGTAGGACGAAGAGCGCGACTCCGAGAAATACTCGGGCCAGGAGGGGATGAGCACATGAAATCGCTGAACCACAAAGGAGTGGATCGCCTGGTGCGCTCTTTCGATCACTGGGATCCTGAGCTGGCCGTCGATCCCCAATCCGTCTACCAGGCATTGCGGGACCACTGTCCGGTGGCCCACAGCGATCAGTACGGCGGGTTCTGGGTCCTTTCCCGCAACGAGGACATCGATGCCGCTGCACGTGATGCGGGCACCTTCTCGTCCACAGCGGTCTCAATCCCCAACGACATCGGGATGGGCGGGCTGCCGATACCGCCCCTCGACCAAGATCCTCCCGAGCACACGCGCTTTCGCCAGCAACTACTCCCCTTTTTTTCACCGGCCCGCACGCTAAGTCTCGAGCCTCTGACGAGGAGCGTTGCCATCGACCTCATCGAGGGATTCAAGGACTCCGGGGGATGTGACGTTGCGGATGCCTTTGCCCGGCCAGTGCCCATTGCAGTGCTCGCCCAGATCCTCGGGATCGATCCGAAGGACCATGCGCTCTTCACCGCATGGACTACCGCCATCATCGAGGATGCGGCGGCCGACCCCGACAAGGCGGCCAACGCTGGTGCCGAGCTGTACGCCTATTTCGGAGAGCTACTCGCCGATCGCCGCCGCAATCCCGGAGACGATCTGCTGAGCTTCCTACTTGGAGCCGATTTTTCCGACGACGAACGGCTGGGCTGCGCCATCCTTTTGCTACTCGCCGGCATCGACACGACCGGGAGCACCCTCGGCTCAATATTCTGGTATCTGGCGCAAGATCCCGACGCCCGACGTCACATCGCGCAAGAAGAGTCGAACATGATGCCGGCAATCGAAGAGCTGCTCCGAGCATTTGCTCCCACCTCGGTGGCTCGGATCACGACGCGTGAGACCACTATCGGGGGGCAGCAGATACCTGCCGGGTGCCCGGTGCTCTTGCCCTTCCCGTCGGCTAACGGCGACGAGCGCGCCTTCAGCGAGCCGAAGCGGGTGGTCCTCGATCGGTCGCCGAACCGCCACCTCGCGTTTGGCGCTGGCGTGCACCGCTGTCTTGGGGCCCATTTGGCCCGGATGGAGCTGCGGGTCGCCATTGAAGAGTTCCTGCGAAGGATTCCGGACTTCCGACTCGCCGGCGAGGATGCCGTGGATTGGAAATCGGGACCGATTCGCGGTCCTCGCCGGCTCGAATTGGTATTCGATTGATTCGTCGTTCGCGCAAAATAGGCCTGATCAGCAACGAAGCGTCATCCGTATAAGAAAGGAACACATGGGTACCTGCCTCCAACGTCTTCGAGGAACGCGATGACGAAGTTGAGCAATGGCCTGGCACTGAGCGACTTCCGGGGAATGGTCGTGGTGCCCGGTGCTCGTTACACGTCCCAGGAATTCTTCGACCTCGAGATGGAGCGACTCTGGCCTCGGGTGTGGCAGATCGCGTGCCGCGAAGAGGAGATTCCAAATACGGGCGACTACCTGGAGTACACCATCGGGAACCAATCGATCCTCGTCGTACGGAGTGAGCGGGACACCATCACCGCCTTCTTCAATGCGTGCGCGCACCGCGGCACCCGTTTGGCCTCGGGCACGGGCAACTTTGCCACCTCGGAGATCCGTTGTCGCTATCACGCCTGGCGCTGGGACCTCGACGGGCAGATCATCGAGGTTGTCGACCGTCACGACTACCCGCCCGCCCTGACTGATGACGACGTCCGCCTGGGCGAGGTGCAGGTAGGGCGATGGGGTGGGTTCGTCTTCATCAACATGGATCCCAACTGCGAACCGTTCGATGTTTTTATCGGCGACATACCTGAGCTGTTCGCGTCCTACCGCATGGAAGAGCTCCGGTTCCGGTCGTACCGCACGATTGTGTTCGAGTGCAATTGGAAAACCGCGGTGGATTCGTTCAACGAGGCCTATCACCCTCAGGGACTGCACCCCCAGATGCTGACCTGGTACGACGACACGCGTTTTTCGTATGCTCGGGTCGGCGAGCACAGCCTCTATGGCGAGGAGGAGTACCGTCGCGAGCTGGCTCCGAGTCCTCGTCTCGGGCTGAGTCCCGATGACTACGACCAAGAAGAGTTGCTGGCTGACCGCATCGACGCCGTAGCGGGTCTGTTCTCACGGGAGGATCGGGCACGTCTCGAGGAGCTTCGTCGCAACGGGCCACCTGAAGGGAAGAGCGCAGCCGACGTCTTCAACGACATCCGGGTGAATGCACTGCGGGACCGCTACGACCTCGCCGGCCTGAGCGACGACCAGATTCTGCGCAACGGCACTATCCATCTCTTTCCGAATCTGATCGGCCCCCTCGTGCACGGGAACGCCACGCTCTACCGGGCGCGACCCAACGGGCTCGACCCCGATAGCACCCTGCTCGACTACTGGGCCCTTGAGTGGGTACCGAAGGGCGACCAAGCTCCGGTTGTCGAGCACAAGTTCTACGAGGACTGGTCGACCAAGGACTGGGGCCAGATCAACAATCAGGACTTTGGCAATTTTGTCGAAATCACCACGGGGATGAAGTCGATGGGCTATCGGCGGGGGCTGCTCAATCCAGTCCAGGAGGCCAATATCGTCCATCACCATCAGATCCTCGACCGCTATCTTGCCGTCGAGTAGCCCGGACGGGACGAGCGAGGCGCCCGCGGCGACGGGTGGGGGGCCGCTCGATGCCCTGAGCGGCCTACGCGTCGTTGACCTCTCCGACGGCCTCGCCGGCGCCTACTGTGCCAAGCTGCTGTCTGACGCTGGCGCAGACATCCTGAAACTCGAACCGCAGGAAGGTCACCCCCTCCGATCCTGGTCGGTCTCGGGATCCGTTGGTCAAGATGGGGAGGTCGATGGCGTGCTCTTCCGCCACCTTGCGGCGGGGCAGCGAAGTGAGGTCGTTGATCTGGAGATCTCATCTGGCCGTGTACGGGCACTCGAACTTGTCGCCGGGTGCGACGTCGTCATCGAGAGTTTCCCACCCGGGACACTCGAAGGCCAGGGTCTCGACTTCGAACAGCTCCGAAGCGTGAATTCGAGGATCACGTTGGTCTCGATCACGCCGTTCGGCCAAGAAGGGCCACGCAGCGCTGATCAGCGAAACGAGTTCCTTCTACAGGCCCTTGTCGGATCCCTGCGGCTCCATGGCGGGTTGGACGACCCCCCGGTTGCCGTTGGTGGCCGCCTCGGTGAATGGTCAGCCGGGGCCTACGCAGCGACCGGTGTGCTGGCAGCGCGGGCGCGGACTGAGTGGACGGGAATGGGCGAGCACGTCGACGTTTCCATCCTCGAGTGTCTGGCCGTGACCTTCCTGGCCTATCCGGCGCTGTTGGCGGCCCTCCCTGGCGGCTCGCGCGAGTTGACGATGACGATGGTCCCCGGCATTGAGCGGTGCAAGGACGGATTCGTAGGCCTCGCCACCATCACCGTCCAGCAGTGGCACGACGTGCTGGCCATGATGGATCGTCACGACCTCGTTGAGCGGATCGAGTGGAACGATCAGCGGACCCGTCAGCGCCACCGGGCCGAGGTCCTTGCTGAACTGAGCCCCTGGCTCATGGAGCACACGGTCGAAGAGATACTCGAGCTGGCTGCGGTGTTTCGCGTGCCGGCCGCTCCCGTGGGCAACGGAGGCAATGTCGCCGACCTGCCGCATCTTGTTCTCCGCCACCTCTTCCGCCCGAACCCAAAAGGTGGCTTCCCCGATCCTCGACCGCCGTTTCGCACGACTCGGACCCGACCTCAGCCGCCGCGAGCGGCACCCGACCTCGGTGAGCATGACGGGGCTGCCTTCGGCCCCATCACTGCCTCGCCTCGCGGCCGAGGCGCGCCCTCTGCGGGTAACCCACGAGCGCTCGAAGGGATCCGGGTCGTTGACCTCACATCTTTTTGGGCGGGCCCCTTCGCCACGCAGTACCTGGGTACCTTGGGCGCCGACGTCATCAAGGTCGAGTCCGCCCAACGACCCGATCCGATGCGTTTCAACGTAAGCGTGCCGATGACGACGGACCAGTGGTACGAACGGGGATCGCTGTATCTCTCGGTCAATCTGAACAAGCGAGGAATAACGCTGGATCTCACACAGCCTCGCGGACGTGAGCTGCTCCTCACTCTGGTGGCGTCGGCCGATGTGGTCATCGAGAACTTCACGCCCCGAGTGATGGAGCAGTTCGGCCTGACCTATGACGCCCTCCGAGCCGTCCGGGCCGACCTCGTCTACGTGCGCATGCCGGGATGGGGACTCGAGGGTCCCTGGCGAGACCGGCCGGCCTTCGCGTCCACCATGGAACAGACGTCGGGGATGGCATGGATCACCGGTCGGCCGGATGGTCCACCGATGCTGGCCGGGATCTGTGACGCCCTGGCGGGGGTGCACGGCGCGTTCGCCGTACTGGCCGCTCTCGAGCAACGGGGTCGTACCGGCGAAGGTCAGCAGGTCGAGCTGGCGATGCTGGATCTGTCAGTGAATATCGCGGTCGAGCAGGTTCTCGAATACGCCGCCTACGAGCAGCTGATGACTCGCCAAGGTAACCGTGGCCCGACCGCAGCGCCCCAGGGTGTCTATCCCTGCGTGGGATCGGACACCTGGCTGGCGTTGGCCGTGACAACAGACTACGAGTGGCAGAACCTGTGCCGGGCGATGGCCTACCCGCAACTCGCGGCCGACGAAGAGTTGTCTGGCCCCGATGGACGGCGAGCGGCCCACGACCGGATCGACCGAGAGATCTCCTCGTGGAGCCAAGGCCGCACTATCGACGAGGCCCTCGTTACGTTGCGGACCGCCGGAGTACCAGCCGAACCCGTGGCCTCCCCATGCGACATCGACCACGACCAGCAGATGCTGGCCCGGGGATTCTGGGAGGAGGTCGACCACCCGGTCGTGGGGCGTCAGCGCTACCCAGGCTGGCCCATGCGCACGTCAGGAAGCGACGAGAGGTGGTACCGATCGGCGGCGCCCCTCCTGGGCCAGCACAACGAGGAGATTCTGCAAAATGAATTCGGATTGACGGAAGAGGATCTGGCGGTCTTGCGCGCCACGAACGTCATCGGCGATCGCGTCCTTCGCCAATGACGGACCGTCTTCAGAACGATCCTCCAACGTGGCGGTACACACAGTGTCCGGCCTAACCGAGGGCCGAGTGTGCATCGTGCGAGTGGAGCCCGCAAACGTCGCCATCGCGGTTAGTTCGGGTGAGTCGCTCATGGCCGCCGCCGAGCGGCAGGGCTATCACTGGCCCACCATCTGCCACGGTCAGGCCGTGTGCACGGCGTGCTGCATCGTCCTCGAGGGCAACGCCGAGGCGTTCGTGTCGCCGACGCCCCTAGAGGTGCAAGGACTGCAACTGTTGGCTGGTCGCTCCTTCTACGAAGGAAAGGTGGTGCGATTGGCGTGTCAGGCACACCCGGTCACAGATACGACGGTGACCAAACGGGGCGTCCACCCAGCTTCTGCGTCAACCGATCGCGGTCGGTAACCTCGACGCAGGGTGCTCTTGTCGGACCGGTACGGGCCGGGATTAGACAAGGACCACCGTCAGTGTTGAAGAGGCATTGACCATGAGAACGTAGTAGCTGCCCTTGGAGGTCCCCTCGAGGAGCGTTGTGCACGTCTGTCAGGTGGTAGTTGGCTCTACTACAGCGACGGATTGGGTGGACGTAGTGGAAACTGGATAGACAGATCGGCACTTCGCTGGACCCGAGCCGACTTCCAGAACGAGAACCGCCACCTTGCCAAGGTTGGGGTCGCTGGTTCGAATCCCGTCTTCCGCTCCAAATCCAAAGAAGCAGGTCAGAGGTATATTTTGGCGTGCCGTCCGATGAACGCAACGAGCCGGAATCTACTATCAGGCACGGGAGTCGCTTGCTCGCTAGGGCTTCGCTTCGGCAGAGGGCCTGTCGGGCTCGAAGGAGCGGGTTATCTATCTCTTGGGCCCCGCTTGCAAGTCGCCAGGCTGACTGGCCGGGGGTCGAACTCGACCGGTGGGTCAGTCTCGAAGCGACTGACCGTCGACAGTCACTTCGGTACGGTCGGGGTAGAAGGACAACATCCCTCTCACTTCAGCGGCCTGAGCCGTCGGAGACTCGTAGCTCCACACGATGCCGTCATGGATCTCTCCGTCGATGTCGAGAGACCAATATGACGCCTCACCCTTGAACGGGCAACGGGTATGGAACGTCGTGGGCCTCAGGAGATCCATCTGCACGTCGTCTGGCGGCAAATAATAGCGGGCGGGCAGCCCGGTCTCGTGGAGCTTCATGGCCCGGTCGGTGGAGGCGAGCAGCCGGCCACCAATCCGCACTTCCACATGAGCGAGTGTTGGGACGATGCTGATCGTGTGGCCTGGCGTCATGGCTAATTGAACGGCTCCGGGGACACCGCTATTCCTTTCGTCTGTGAGTCTTGGCTCATGCCGGTCGGCCCGGAGAAACTCGCCAACGCGTTGTCTAACTCGGCGTCAAGCAGCCAATGCGAGCGCCGTGGCTTTGGCTTCCACCGGATGCAGCGATTACAGCTGAGCGCACGGCTTGCTCCAGCATCAAGTGATGTCAACCAGTCTTTGGTGACGAATCTTCATCATCTTGCCGAGCATCTCTTTCTCGATAAGGCTTGCCATCAGGGATGGGTCTTCAGAGATTGCCATGGTCCTAGATCCGCTTTGGGTGAGCGCGAAAACGCACGCTCGCTGAGGCACACCGGTACGCCCGTAGGTGACGGTGTACGTTTCGAGCTGAGCCTCGCCGTCGAACTCGAGCACAAGCTCCCGCGGGACGACGGTGGCATCGAGCTCGCGTTGCGGCGAGTCCCACCGCGTCCCGGCTTCGGGCGGATGGCAGGACCAAACTCCGATCGTGTGCTTGGTGAGATAGCCCCCGTTGGCGGATACCAGCCCATACGAGCCCGGATCGGCACGCAAGATTTCGGTCATACCGGCTAGGGACTGAACGACATAAGCGTTCCACGGTCCCCCGGAGTACGCCAGCCCCCCGGTGACAGTCAGATCGCGGTCTAGTCCGAGTCCTAACGCCAACGCCGCTACATGGACTGCCGAAGGGAAACATGAGTAGAGGTCCACATGAGCGATGTCATCGATGCCGATACCCGCCAACGTGAGAGCAGTCTTACCAGCAGCAGCGAGCGCGGGGAGATGGCCAGATCTTTGCGTTGGCATAGGAAGCGGCGCTCGATGCCCTCGCCGCCGCCATGAAGGAAGACCCAGCGGTCCTTCGGTATACCGAGGGACCTTGCCTTCTCAGCACTGCAGATGATGAGGGCGCCCGCCTGGTCGACGCGCTCATTGGAGACGGTCAGCTTGGTGTAGGGATAAGAGAGCCACCGATTGTTCCGAGAGGTGGTTCTTATCTCTTCGGCAGTGAGCGTACGTTGCGTCATGGCATGTGGGTTGCGCGCCGCGATTTCAGTGAATCTCGAGTAGATCTGGCTGGTGATCCGCCGTTGCTCCTCCATGGTGCGCCCGGTGTGGGTGGCCACGGAACCTTCCACGAGTGCGTAGCCTTCGATCACGCCAATACCTAGCTGCTGTTCGGACGCGGTGGTGTACTCGAGTTCAGTACCGAACATCTCGTTGGGTTGAGCATCAGTCTGGACATCCCACGGCGAAGGCTCGCCGAGGAGATGCCGCGTGAGCCAGGCTTCGCCGCCGGCGATCAGTGCGACGTCAACGTTTCCGCCGGTGATGTCGTCGCAAGTGCGATGGACAAGTTGCTGGGTCATCTGGCCGCCCTGGTGGGTGTACATCGTGTGGGAAACGTCGATGCCGAGACGATTCGCTACGAGCGCTGCAGGGTTTGAGTACCTGCCCGACATCTGGTGGAGGACGCGTATCGAACCGATGGCGTCGAGCACACCGCGGCCTGCGGTATCTTCCGCTGCCTTGCGGGCCGCCTCCGCAAGTAGTTCGGCTGGCTCAGGGCTATCGCCGTTGCGATAGAGGACCCGGCCGACTCCGACAAGGACTGGTTGATTTGGTGCAATCATTGAGTCATTCTTCCATCACGAAGCGGCGGGAGTGCCGACGAGGTGGTCCGTGTTTGCCGAACCGACGGCAGGATCGGCCTGGTGAACTGGATCTCAGAGGGTTTCGTCGGCCAATTGGTCGCAACCCCGATGCCTTACTCGTCAACGCCACCGCCCGGTGCCCAACTCCCGCCGCTGCGGGGCGATGAGGTTCACTTCGCGCCTTACTCGGCGACCGCGTCACCGACATCGCAGGGGCTCGACAAACGGTACGGTCGAACGACTGCCACTCCAGACGCGTTCCGAGTCTCCTTCGTACCGAACAACTATGGAAGAGTGAATAGCGGTCGGAGTATGGTGAAGATTGATCCCGCGCTTGTCAACATCTCCGGCAGCGGTTGCAGCCTCCGCCATCCCGTTGCCGCTACGGGGCCCGCATGGTGACCACACTTATCTACGACCTACAGCGTCGCGCTGGTGGCATTGGAGTCGCTTCTATGTGTGCCGGCGGAGGAATGGGCCCTGCCTTGTTGATCGAGGTCCCAGTTGTCTGAGCCGGTCTAGAGCGAAAACACCACCGCGAAGGTAGGGCGCCTTGGCCGAGGCGTGGTGGCGCGACGTGCGGCCACAAGATGTCCTCGGTAAAGATCATCATCTCAACACAAGCGAGCGATGGAGGAACCACGTGATCGTCCATGGGGATGTCGCCGCAGGCTTCGAAGCGGTGCACCAGGCCTTTGAGGCAAACTTCGACCAGCATGGGGACGTGGGGGCGGCCTTCGCCCTCTTTGTCGGTGGCACCAAGGTGGTTGACATCTGGAGCGGCGTGGCCGACATGAAGGAGGACCGGGAGTGGGGCAGCGACACACTCACCCTCGTGTACTCGGCATCGAAAGGAATAACCGCCATCGTCGCCCATCTCCTCGCTCAGAGTGGAGATCTAGACCTCGACGCCCCAGTCGTGAGCTATTGGCCTGAATTCGCGGCCGCGGGAAAGGAGAATGTACCCGTGCGTTGGCTGCTCAGCCATCGGACCGGTCTACCAACCTTCGAACGCCCGGTTACCCTCGAACAGGCGCTGGCGTGGGAACCCGCGGTGGCGGCGCTGGCCTCTCAGCACCCCCTGTGGGAGCCGGGGACGACCTACGGCTACCACGCATTGACCTACGGCTGGCTCATCGGCGAGGTCATCCGGCGGGCAACTGGCCGTACCCTGTCGCAAATCCTGGCCGAAGACGTCAGCGGCCCCCTCGGTCTTGATCTATGGATCGGGCTGCCGGCGGGGGAGGAGCCACGGGTCAGCCGGCTTATCGCCGCCACGCCACCGGTCCTCGACAAGGCGGCTCTGGCCGCCCTCACCTCGGACCAGCTCCAGCGCCTGCAGGAATCGACCGATCCCAGCTCGCTGGCGTTCCGCACCTTGAACCCCACCCACCCGCCGTTCAACTTCAACAGTCCTGCCCTCCACGCCGCAGAACTCGGGGCGGCAAATGCCATCACGACGGCCCGGGCCCTCGCCAAGCTTTACGCCTCGACGATGGGCGAAGTGGACGGGATCCGGATCCTGGAGCCAGCGACCGTCGTTGCGGCCACGAAAGAGCAGTCGAGCGGGACCGACTTCGTCATGGGGATACCTGGCCGGTTCGGCACCGGGTTCCAGTTGCCCGTCGACGGCTCGCTGATGGGGCCGTGCTCCTACGGCCATG
This sequence comes from uncultured Acidimicrobiaceae bacterium, assembly GCA_963706555.1. Taxonomy (GTDB): domain Bacteria; phylum Actinomycetota; class Acidimicrobiia; order Acidimicrobiales; family RAAP-2; genus Bog-473. The sequence goes on along the minus strand of OY970164.1, from coordinate 4,859,360 downwards.
CCGGCGCCGGCGGCTCACTGGGTTTCGCCGACCCTGAGACGGGAGTGGCGTTCGCCTACGTGATGAACCGGATGCAGATTTTCTTCGGTCCCGATCCGCGCACCAGGGGGCTGATCGAAGCGGTACGCCGGGCGGTCGCCTGATCTATTGGTGAAACCTCGGATTGGGGTCGTTGCTCGGAGCAGTTCCGCCTGACTTATCAACGGCCTGCGACGCAATCGTTGACCGGCTTAGTAGACCGCTCTACAACAAGGACGAATTCAGCGGACCGGGTGGAAACTGGCTGGACGAAACCGCGGGCAGGCGACTGGGCGGGACTCCTGCGACGGAAATCGCCACCTTGCCAAGTTTGGGGTCGTGGGTTCGAATCCGAGCTCCAACCAAAATCGCAGGTCAGAGGTAGTTTCTGGTTTGTAGCTTCGCTCGCGTCCGATTACTGTCGCTCGATGGACGGACTGCCTGTGAGCGACACCTGCGCCCCACCTTGGTTGCCTCAGCGCCGGTTGACGTTGCCGGCGTCCACGGGGATCACCGACCCGGTCACGTAACGGGCCGCGTCAGAGACGAGCCATAGAATCGTGTTTGATACGTCGATCGCCTCGATCATGTCGACCGGGATGGCGTTCACCAGCGCGCCCTCGAGCCGCGGGGAGTGCTTCAGGATGTCCTCGATACTTCCGCCCCCACCGGCCATCGGCGTCCGAACTGTGGTCGGAGCCACGCTGTTGACGCGGATCCTGTGGGGGGCGAGGTAGTTGGCCCATGAGCGCATCAGGCCGACGACCCCATGCTTGGACGCGATGTAGGCGAGCAAGCCTGCCGCGTTATCACCCGGTCCGGTCAGGCCTCCGGTGGAGCTGGTCAGAACGATCGATCCTCCTTCGCCCTGCGCAATCATGGTTGGAATAGCGACACGCCCGCTGTTCCACACACCCTTGAGGTTGACGTCGACCACCTCGTCCCACTGCTCGTCGTCGGTTGCGTCTCCGCCCGGACCGATTCCGGCATTCGCCAAGAGGATGTCGACCCGACCGAGCTCTCTGATCCCCTCGTCGAAGGCCACTTGAAGGGCCGCGACGTCGCGGACATCGGCTTCACGTGCGACGATGCGCCGGCCCAGCGACTCGACCTCTTTGACCGTCTGCTCCAGATCAGCCGGAACGGACATCGCGTAGCGCACGGCCTTGAGTTGCCGACACACGTCGACGGCGATGATGTCGGCACCTTCCTTGGCCAGCAGGGTCGCATGGCTTCGACCCTGGCCCCGGGCCGCCCCGGTGATGAATGCGACCTTGCCGTCAAGTGTTCCCATGATTCCTCCGGGTGGCGCCTGCTGCTGTAGAGATCGTCTTTATGGCATCGAGCTGGGCGACGCGCCAATCCACAGATCGGGTGATTCCCGAAATGAAAGAGGCCCTCTGGTCGGCGACCAACTTAGAGAAATCGGGCGTGCTCATTTAGCTCTCCTTCATTGAGCGGATCCACCCGGGCCGCATGTCAGAGCGAGTTCTTAGTGGGCTCAATCGCAAATGGTTCCTGCTCGGTGCCTGACAGTTCGCCACCACGCAACCCAGACCGCCCACGCCTCAGCGTACGCTTAGGAAACACCGATTGCCAGTGGGACTTTTGGTCTGCTCGCTCCGTCTGATTCGTGACGAAGGCGCTCCACGATTTCGGTCGACTTGCGGTTGGTCGACGTCGCCACGTCGACTCCATCTTAGAAAACGTGATCGAACGGTCCACTAGGTCGTTGGGGCAGAAGACCCGCTGACGACAGCCGTCGGCGTGCAGGTCTGTCCTGGCCGATTGAGTTGATGCAGCAGAAGACGGGGGGAGTGGTGAGATCCTTCGCTCTGCAGCCGCTCAACGCGTGCCGGCCAAGACGCTCTCGCTCTCTTCGACGCTCATGGGGGGCCCGATTGGCCTGAGGTCGTGTGAGGAGGCGATTCGTGCCAGCTCGTCCAGCGGCGGAAACACCGGGTGACTGGGAACGACGCGCGCCGTGGCCGGAGCGCCCAGTTCGCGAATGAGGTCCCGAAAGCTGGAGTTGTCGTGCACGAGCAGGATCCGTGCCTCTCGGTCACCCACCACCCGGAACGTGTGCGGCACAGCGCGGGGCATGGAGACCCAGTGACCGGCTCCGACGACGAGCTCGTCGTCACCACAGCGCACGACCATCTCTCCATCGAGGACGTACCAGGTGTCGTCGAGGTCGTCGTGGACGTGCAGCGGGGCAGCAGCGCCGACCGGCAAGGTCATCTCGAGCACGACGGTGTCCATCCCCGGCGCGCAGCGGTGTTCAACGACCAAGGTGTCGAGGAACCACCACGCCTGCACTTGTTCGGTCCCGGGGGAGTCAACAACTGCTGTCGTCACTTCGGCCACCTCCTGGTAGAAACCTGTCCCGGATCGGGTAGTCAGGTACCCTTACGGTTGGATCGTATGGTAACCTTACGATCATGTCAAGCGATTCCCTCGCTGGAGACCATTCCAGCGGCGAGGTCAGCCCGTACATTGGTGCCCTGCTGGGGGTCGCCTGGCAGTGGGTTCGTGAGCAGATGTATGCCGGCGTCGTTGCGGCGGGATTCGACGATCTGAACGCCGCACACGTCGGGCTCTGGCGCTATCCAGGCATCGACGGACTACGTCCGAGCCAGCTTGCGGACCAGAGAGGAATCACGAAACAGTCGGTCAACGACCTGCTCGGGCACCTCGAAGGACACGGGTACCTGGTGCGCGAGCCCGATTCGGCCGATCGAAGAGCTCGCGTGATCCGACTCACTTCCAAGGGACGGCGGCTTCAGCAGACAATCTACGCGGAGGCGGGGGCGGCCCAGCTGGGGATTGCAGAGATCCTGGGGCCGCGGCGCTTCGCCCAGCTGCACAGCTCTCTTGAGCTGCTCGCGGAGCGCTTCACCGAAGCGACCGAGGGCGACCAGGGCACTCTGCAGTAATTCGAGAGTTGCGATCACTTCAGGAAGAGTCCTCGCTGCCGGTTTGGAGACAGCAGAGATGGGCTCCCTTCCAAAGCTGTTCCGCTGCTCGCTCCGGGGCTTGGGGCCCGCCGCTCGCTCCCTGTCCGGCTTCCGGCCGCTCCCGGCCTCCTGGCCCTCTTCTGTGCTTTCAACGAAAGACCTAGGTCAGAGGCATTTATCACCGCCTCAGCGCTTTTCGGCACCATGAATTTACCCGTCTTGCCCGTCTCGCTGACGGCCAGTGGCAGAGCAGATGATGAAAGACTCGTCAATCTGCACACGGCGTTCTCGCGTGGCAAAAAGGGGGGTCCATGGTCCGATCAAAGTCGATGACTATGGCGGTGCTGGTGGGTTGGTTGGTCATGACGCTGTTCGTGGCGACCACGACGGCCGGAGCCAGCACACCGGGCGTTACCGCGAAAGCGATCACCCTTGGCCTCATCACCGAGCTGACGGGACCCGGCGCGGCGGTTGGGACAGGCATGGTCAGAGCGGCGGACGCGCGCATCGATCAGCAAAACGCCGAGGGTGGGGTCTATGGGCGCAAGATCAAGCTCATCGTGAGGGACGACGGAACCAACCCGACCACGGACAACACCGACACAGCCGACCTCATCTCCAAGGGAGTGTTCGGCGTGATCGACGACAGCGCCGTGACCTACGGTGGCTACAAGCTTCTCGAGCAGGCGGGAGTGCCCGTGACCGGGGGAGCTTACGACGGGCCGGAGTGGTACCAGCAGCCCAACACCAACATGTTCAGCATCTCGGGTCCCGGGGACGCCAAGGATCCGCAGTATGGCAACTTCGCAGTCTTCGCCAAGGAACATGGCGGTACGAAGTGTGCTGCTCTGGGCTACGGCATCTCACCGTCCTCCCAGGCCTCCGCGAGCGGCTTTGAGCTGTCCTGCGAACGGGAGGGGCTGAAGAAGGCCCTCCTCGATACGACAGTGCCGTTCGGAACCGTCAACGTGACGACGCTGGTCTTACAGATCAAGGCCAGCGGTGCGAACGTGCTGTGGCTACCACTCGACGGAAACACCAACTTCGCCATCATGACTGGTCTCAAGCAGGCTGGCGTCAAGATCAAGGTGGTCATCAACGCGACGGGTTACGGGCAAGTCCTCCTCAACGACGCCGACTCTGCTTCCAGCGCCCAGGGCGCTTGGTTCCTGGCGACCGGCGTCCCCGTCGAGTCCAAGACGCCAGCGACAAAGGCCTTCCAGTCGGCACTGGCCAAGTATGCGCACTACACCGGCGTTCCTGACTTCACCTGGTATGAGGGATGGGGTGGTGCCGATCTCATGATCAAGGGACTGGAGTTGGCCGGGAAGAACCCAACCCGGAGTGCGTTCATCGCTGACCTCCACAAGGTCACGGACTACAGCGGAAACGGGCTGTTCGGTCCGGTGAGCTTCTCGCTCAGTGACTTCGGAAAGGCACCAAAGACGCTGTGCGAGTACGTCGTCCAGCTCAAAGGAAAGACGTACGTACACCCGACCAAGTTGTGTGGCGCGATCTTGCCGAATTCCGACCAGCTCCCCAATGCATGACACGGCGGAAGTTGGTCTCGCCTGCTCTGTCAGAGAGGGGCGACGCGTTGATCATGGGCATGGGCATGGTCTGGTCGAAGAGCTTTCCGGTTGGCGTGGGCGTGGGTGCCCAACAAGACGACGCGAGATGTAGGGAGCGCACGAAGTTGTAGGAAGAGGTGATGTCGAGCGCCGTTCGTTGCCTCGGCGCTCGCTCCTGCCGTCTCGGAGCGTAAGGTTTGCGTATGGCTGAACCAGTGGTCTTCGATTGGGATGAATGGGAAAACGGAAAGATTTACCAGTTGTCGAATGACGAACTGGTGGGTGCTCTTCTGAGTGAAGTGAGTGCACTCCGTAAACGAGTGAAGACCCTGGAGGATCGTCAACCCGGCACATGACCCGCGGGCATCCAATCCCCCCCAGTGAAGGTCTGCGTACGAAAGATCAGTTCACTGGTGTTTGCCAGGCCGCGATGACATCGTCGGTGGTCGCAAGTGTGGCGAGCAATGCGAGGGAGTGCTGCAGGACACTTGCCCCGTATTCCAGGGGAGTGCCGGCAACTGCATCGGTCACAACAACCACCTGATAAGCCCGGTTCACCGCATCGAACACCAAGTTCGGAATTGCGACGTTGAGCGACACACCTGCCACCATGATGGTGGTCACTCCGGCGTTTCGTAGGAGGAATTTAGCGGGGTGCCTGTCATCGGAGAAAGACCGTGGTAGCGGGGTAGTACGAGATCGCCGTCGGCATGAAGTCCCGCCACTGGCAGCGCCGAGTCAGCTCTCCGGACGTTCTCCGCCCCATCCCTCCTCGCTGCAGCGAACAGGCGGGCGTTCATGTTGGCGCCGAACGCTCTCGGGAGGGAGTCGGCCGTGGCATGGATAACCGGCGCGCCGGCCATGCGCGCCGAATGCGCAAGTCGAATGGCGTTTGGGATGACGCCTACTGCAGCTGCGGCCTCCGCCAATGCCGGGAACGTTGCCGCGTCGCCCACGATTCCATTCTGAACCTCTTGGAGCACGAGAGCGACACGGGATCGCCCGAGCAGCTCTTCCAACCTGATCTTGGCCACACCGCCCTCCTCGCTAGAGCCCGTAGAGGCGGGCCGCATTCCCGCACACCATAAGTTGAGTTTCCTCGGCAGGGACGCCGGCGAAATTACGTGCCACAAAATCCCGGGAATTCGGCCAGGTAGTGGCCGGATGCGGGAAGTCGGTGGACCACATGATGTTCTCGACCCCCAGCTCGTGCCGCATGGCGACTCCGCGGGGATCGTCCATAAAGGTGAGCATCATGTTGCGGCGGAAGTACACGCTCGGGAGTTCGGTGATCTCCGGCATGGCGTAGGTACGTACCCGGCGATCGAGGATGTCGAGGTAGAAGGGCACCCAGCCCAGCCCAGGTTCAACGAAGACGATCCGAAGACCGGGGTGTCGCTCGAGGATTCCGGTGAGGATCCACCACGCCATGTTCTCGGCCAGCGCCATAGCGGGCAACGACGTGAAGATCGCCTTTTGGGGCAGGGGGTCGCGTCGGTACACGTCCCAGAGTGAATCCTTGGGGCCCAAATGCTGGCTGACAATGACGCTCGTCTCTTCGAGGGCCGACCACAACGGGTCGTACCGGGTGTCGTGATAGTCGGCGAAACCCAGTTCGGAAGGGTAGTTAGGAAGCTGTATTGAGCGAGCACCGAGAGCGGCCAACCGCTCCACCTCGTCGACGGCGTGGTCGATGTCGATGATCGGAAGCTGATACGACACCACGAGGCGCTTTGGGTCGACGGCGGCAAAGTCGGCTAAATGATCGTTGAACGCCCTGGCGACAACTCGCCATTCGTCTCCGACGAGATGGAAATGGCGGAACGCGCTCAGCTCGGAGTAGAGCACCTCTACGTCCACGCCGTCACGATCCATGTCCCGCAGGCGGGCCTCGGCGTCGAAGTAGCCGGGGCTCCGTGAGCCTTCGAGGTCGAAGTCCTCCAACGACAATGCCTGGCCCCCACGCTGCTGCTTTGTCTCGGCCCTCTGTATGGCCAACGCGTCTTCGTAGAACGGGAGGAGGCGTAGGGGGAGGCGCTCCTTCACGTCGCTGGGTCGCACCAGCACGTGTGAATCCACCGAGATAAGCCGTTGCGTGATTTCGCCCATGTCATTTCTCCCTTCGTCTTGACAGTGAAAACATAGTAACTACAATATAGTAAATGCAACAGTACGAGGAAGCCCAGACTGGGGGCGCGCTTCGACCCTCACCGATCCTGACCGAGGACAACCGGGTCTTTTGGGAGGCAGCCGCCGAGGGGCGCCTCGTTGCGCAACGTTGTGTGGGGTGTTCCCGACTGCACCATCCACCGCGCCCGATGTGTCCCGTCTGCCACAGCCTCGAATTCGACGTGACGGAACTGTCGGGAGACGCGACGGTCTACAGCTATGCCTTCCTGCACCACCCTCGCAGCCCACATTTCACGTACCCACTTCTGACGGCCCTGGTCGAACTCGAGGAGGGGATCCGATTGGTGACGAACCTCGTCGGTGTCGAACCGGCCCACGTGTGGATCGGGATGCAGGTGAGGGTCATGTTCGTTCCGACGGCCCAGGGCATGTCCATCCCGGTTTTCACCCCGGCTGCGGTCGGTCGATGAGCAAGACACTTCAGGGAGCGGCGGCGATTGTCGGCATCGCTCAGACGGAGTTCTCGAAGGACGCCGGCCGGAGCGAGACCCGCTTAGCGAGCGAAGCCATTGTTGCGGCGCTGGCCGACGCCGGGTTGAGCACCGACGAGGTGGACGGGCTCGTGAGCTACACCATCGACCCGGTTGAGGAGACAGAGCTCGTTCGTGCGCTCGGTATCCGCGAGGTCGGCTGGTCGAGCCGGGTTCCCTACGGTGGGGGTGGCTCCCAGGGCGTTCTGCTTCATGCCGCAGCTGCCGTGGCGTCGGGCGCGGCCGAAGTGGTGGTGGCCTACAGGGCGCTTCGGGCTCGGTCCGGTGCACGGTTCGGTGCGGCGACGCGGCGGCCGGCTGCGACATCGGCCCACTCGGGCACGACGGCAATGCAGTGGGCGTATCCCTACGGCGTGCTTACACCTGCCTCGTGGATGGCCCTGAACGCGACGCGCTACATGCACACATTCGGGGTGACGAGCGAAGACTTCGGCCGAGCCGTCGTGCAGCTGCGCGACTACGCGGCTACCAACCCCAACGCCCACTTCTTCGGGAAGCCGATCGTTCTGGCCGAGCACCAAGCTTCACGTTGGATCGCCGAACCGTGCATCCGGCTGTTTGACTGCTGTCAGGAGACAGATGGCTCAGTGGCGATTGTCATCACCTCGGCCGACCGAGCTAGTGATACGCGCGACCCCATCGTGATCGAGACCGCGGCGGGCGCTGCGCTCTTCGAGCAGGAAGTCGCCACCGACCACTACCGGCCGGATTTGTCGATCATGGATGGTTCGGTGGCGTTGGCCAAACAGCTTTTCGATGCATCTGGTATCAGCCGCGCCGATATCGATGTGGCACTCATCTACGACGCCTTCAGTCCCATCCTGCTGATGGAGCTCGAAGGTCTGGGGTTCTGCGGATTCGGGGAGGCAAAGGACTTCATTGCCGAGGGCAATCTCGGCCCGAAAGGTGCCCTACCCTGCAACACCAACGGCGGCCTCATCGGCGAGGGCTACATCCATGGCATGAACCTGACGCTCGAGGCGGTACGCCAGCTACGAGGCGATGCTGCCAATCAGCTCGAGGCGCCCCAGGTCGCGCTGGTTTCAGCCAGTCGCACCGGAACGATTCTGCGCCGCCCCTAAGGCTGACCACGTAAAGGAGCTGTTGATGACCAGTGTTCTTGCGGGCATCCGCGTGCTCGACCTCAGCCAAGGAATCTCCGGACCCATCACCGGCATGCTGTTGTCGGACCACGGGGCAGCCGTCACCAAAATCGAACCTCCAGGGGGGGATCGCTTCCGGGCGCTCCCCGGAGCGAACACCTGGCTGCGTGGCCGGCGCAGCCTCGAGCTGGACCTCTCCAAACTCGAAGATCGCTTCACGTTTCACTCCCTGGTCAGATCGTCCGACGTCGTCCTAGAAAGCTTCGCACCCGGTACAGCGGTGCATCTCGGATCCGACGCGGCGACGCTCCTGGAACTGAATCCCAGACTGGTCCACTGTTCCATCACCGGCTATGGCTCACACCCAGGGCATCGAGACCGTCCCGCCTACGACGCGCTTGTTGCCGCCCGGCTCGGCTTATTGCACGAGAATCGTGGTCACTTCGGCAGCCCCACTGGCTTTATCAATGGCGACGAACCGTTTCTGCCCGACCTGGAGATTCCTGAAGGCATGCCACCAGGTCCACCACGGCCTGGACCGATTTTCACGCACACCCCCTGGCCCAGCCTTTGCGCGGCCTACCTCGCTACCACCGGTATCAATGCGGCGCTGCTGGCTCGCGAGCGTGACGGGCGGGGTCAACACGTCGAGACGTCGTTGCTTCAGGCTGCCCTGTCGCTGACCACGGGCAAGTGGCAGAAAGCTGAGAACTTCAGAGCAACCGGCTATCCCACCTGGATCTACGACGAGCGAGCCTCCAAGGGATTCTTCATGTGTTCCGATGGGCGATGGATTGAGATCTGGGTGCCCAATCCTCGCTTCGTCCTCTCCAGCGCCGCCGGCGAGACCCTCGAGGTCCGACGCAAATTGGAGAGCACTCGCGACGACGATGCTCGCATACCTCCCGACCCGGAGAACATTGTTGTCCTGGCTCATTATTGGCCCGCCATGAAAGCGGCAATCGCTCGGTTCCCTAGTGCCGACTGGGTTCGGGTGGCGGCCGAGGCGGGCGTCCCACTCCAACTGGTCCGCACTCCCGAAGAGGCGTTGGCGGACCGTGCGCTCTTTGCCGAGGGTGCGGTCGTCGACGTTGAGCACCCCGAGCACGGTCGCTTACGTCAAGTCGGCGTGCTCTACGGGATGAGCGTCACCCCCGGAGCGGTGCAGGGCCCCGTCCCTCGTGTCGGGCAGCACAATGACGAGATACGGGCCGAATTGGCCGCGTCCTCCGATCAACTCGCACTCGGCTCGACAGTGTCAACTGTTCCCGCCCCTGCTCCTTTGGACGGCGTCACAGTCCTCGATCTCGGTTTCGCTGTAGCCGGACCCTTCGGTACCCAAGTGTTGTCCGATCTGGGCGCCAATGTGATCAAGATCAACGCCACCCGGGATCCTTTCTGGCACGCGACCCATATCGCCTATGCCTGTAACAGAGGCAAGCGCAGCATCTGCATCGATCTCAAGAGTCCTGAGGGCCTGGCCGTCTTCCACCGACTCGTCGGCAGTGCGGATGTTGTGCACTCCAACATGCGCCGAGAAGCGTTGGTGCGTCTTGGCTGCGATGAGGCGTCACTGCGGGTTTACAATCCGACAATGATCTATTGCCACACAAGGGGTTTCGACCAGGGCCCTCGGTCCGACGCACCGGGCAACGATCAGACCGGCGCGTCGCTCGCTGGCGTCACGTGGGAGGACGGCGGAGGCTACGACGGCGGCCGTCCATTTTGGAGTCTGACGTCCATGGGCGACACGGGAAACGGCTTCTTGTCTGCCATCGCGGTGATCCAAGCCCTCTACCACCGCGCCCGTACCGGAGAGGGGCAGAGTGTCGACACCTCAATCATCAACGCAGCGCTCCTTTCGGCCTCGTCGGCCTCGGTACGCGCGGACGGGACCGCGCTTCCCAGGCCGCATCTTGATCGCCTCCAGTTGGGTCTCACGGCGCTGTACCGCCTCTACGAGGCGGCTGACGGTTGGCTCTGTCTTGCCGTGATCGATGAGTGGCAGTGGAAGGCGTTGGCTGACGTCCTTCCTCATGCCGGCCTTGTCGATGACGAGCGCTTCACCGATTCTCGCCACCGCCAAGCGAATGATGCTGTGTTGTGCGCCCTACTTGAAAGTGTCCTGAAGACTCGAACGGTCGGGGAGTGGTTCGAATTATTCGATGGAGCTGGTGTCCCCTGCGAGATCGCCAATCCGTCGTTCGGGCAGGAGATCTTTCTCGACCCGATCATGCGCGAGCTCGGACTAATTGTAGAGCACCAGCATTCAAAGCTTGGCCGTTTCGAGCAGTTTGGAAACACAATCGACTTCTCGGTCACGCCAGGGGTGGTGCAGGGCCCGCCGCCGATCATCGGACAGCACACACGCGAAATCCTTCAACAGCATGGTTTTGCCGTCGGGCAGATCGAGGATCTATTCGCATCCGGCGTGGTCTTCGAGGACCTATGGGTCGACTGAGATCACCCGAAGTTACAGGCGGACTATGAGCAATGAACCTATCGAGGCGCTCCAAGGTGGTGGAACGACGCCGTCGCCGCGTGATCGCTCGCGTCGTCGGCCAGCCGCCTCAAGTGAGCCTCGGGCCGCCGCCCGAGGGCTGATCGTCGATGCTGCGATAGCCACCATTCTCGAACTCGGGTTCTACCGTGCCAGCTCAAACGAGATCGCCCGGAAAGCCAATGTCAGTTGGGGCTCGATTCAGTACCACTTCGGCACCCGTGAAGGTCTTCTGCTGGCAGTCGTAGAGGAGCTCAACGACCGGTTTACGAAGACCATGAACCAGGCGCAGGTCTCAGGGAACACCGTGGAGGAGCGATTGCATTCTCTCTACGAAATTCTGGCGGCCCACTACGGTGCGCCCACCTACTTGGCCCGCCTGCAGATTGTTCTCAACCTCAGCCATGACCCGGACACCTCGGCCGACGTTGCCGACGCGCTCGTCCGACAGGCCGAGAGCGCTGGTCGGGATCTGCGCAGGCTCCTGCACGCCACTTTGGGTGATGACGCCAGTTCGGCCACTATGAACGCGATCTTCAACGCGATCCGGGGCACGGCGCTGAGTTACCAGATCACCGACACCTTGTCGGGACACAATCCAACGCCACACACGACGACAATCGATCCCACTGAGCTGACCGTCCTATTGGCCGGCCTCGCCGCCGCTGCGAGTCTCGACTCCGACACGAAAACCTGACTTCTTTCCAATGACCCTCTAGGTCCACGACATGCGCAGTCTGCCGCCTGAGCGCCTCAGGGCCCTCGGGATGTGGGAGCCGAAGGGTCGGTCGCGTCAAGCGTCCGGCGAATAGTCGATATTTGCAATCAATTTCGGTACTCATCGGAAGATCCTCGTCAGCGGAGTCGAACTCGTACCTACGCACTATTCCGACCTCAGGAGAGAAGTAGGTCGGGATCGGGCTGCAACGACTGCGGGACCGACTGCGAGCACGCTCGCGACGACGAAAGTCCCAGCCGCGACGATCACGATGACCCATGGGTCAACCACGGTAACGGGCAGGACGCCGAGCGAGCGGGCGAACTCCTGCCAGATCGCTCGTCCCACTGCGATCCCGACTGGCACACCGACGGCGATTCCGACGAGTGTGATCGTCGTCGTTTGCCACCACACGGAATAGGCGACTTGCCGCCTTACGAAGCCCAACGCCTTGAGGAGGCCCGCCTCTCGCTTTCGCCGGGCCACGCTCACGACGAGAACGTGCAGCAGGGTCGTAATACCGAACGCGATGAGCACCAAGCCGACAATGAGAGGAAAGTTCACCGCCTCGCCGAAGTTGACGAGATTGGCCGGAGTGACGGGATAGTTGATCGCACTCGCATACTCGTGAGTCACTTTATGGAGAGCTGCTCGACCGTCGGCTCCTTTGGAGAAGCGTACGAGGTATACGCCTCCGCCACCCTCGTACGCTGCGCGCTCGCAGGCCACTTGCGACGACCCGGAAGGACACTGAGCGCCTAGAAACCCGCCGATTGTGAAGACCGCACCCGTGCCCAGTCCACCTGCACCAAAATCGGGCGGAAACACTGTCGTTCCGACGACCCGGAATGGAGAAGTGTGCGAGCCTCCGCCAGGCCTAGGGGCGGAAACTACTACCGCCGCCCCTACATGGGTATGCAGCGCCCGCATGGTGCTGGCACCGAGGGCGATCTCGTGGTCGGAGCGAGGATGACGACCGTTGACGGTAGTCAAGAGCAAGGAACCGCGAAGGGGATCTCCGGCCAGGGCATCGACCGTCTTGCCGTTTATTTGTACATCGTCGCCGATTCCCCCCGTGACGCCGGTGATGCCCCGCATTCGCTTCAGATGCGTGAGCATCGGAGTGTGAGTCGTCGGCGATCCGCTGAGGTTAAGCGCAACATCAAATGGTTGTCCGTACAGAGTCGGGGTCGTGGTGAGGTGAGTGAGGCTGGCACCGAAGACCGAAGTTGCGCAGAGTGCGGTGACCGCGAGGATCGAGCCAAGCATTGCTGAACCGACGGGGACTGCGTTACGCCCGACGCCACGTTCGAGCGCGCGGCGCACTCCGATCAATGCGGTGGGAGGGGCACCTGCCCTTGCGAGCGATCCAACGAAGCGAGACGGTCGGGCGACAAGTCTCTGTCCCGCGGACTCGATTCTAATAGTGCGCAGGTCCGCCAAGAGGCCGATGCCGAGGAGAAGGACGAGAGCTGCCAGCACGCCGACTGTCACCACAAGAGGGTCGACGGCGAAGCCGCGGGAAGTCTCGGCAAATCGTGCTTCACCTACCGGCGTGAGAGGGGACAGGAGAGAACTCAACGCGACGCCACCAATGACACCGAGGATGCCGATCGTCAGGGTCCTCGCTGAACCCACAAGGATCATCTGGCGACGCGCCAGGCCCAGGGCACGTAGCACCTCATGGGTTTCCGATTCGACAAGTGACTGACGTGCCAAAGCCTGAGCCACGACCACCAGACCGACCAGGGCGGAGAGCACCGCAAGGATCCACCAACCAACTGCCTGAGGGTGGATAGAGGAGGTAACTGAGTTGGCCGGCGTGATTTGGTCCGCGCTGCCCAACGCACCGAGGGCTTGTGCATCCGACTCGAACTTCGGAAGATCGTGAGCGCCGTGGGTGAGACGTACGTTGTAGATAGAGAAACCAAATGTCTTGCCGGCGAGTGCACGCGTGAGTGCGAGAGTGGCGTAAAGGTCCTTTTCCGGATCGCCATTGTCGCCCGGAAACTCGGATGGAGCTGCTTCGATGCCGACGACATGGAGCGCGAGAGTCGGGCCATGCGGTGTTATCTTCGGGCCGTACTGGGGAGAATCCTGCTGCGAGGCTGCGTATAGGGGCACGCGTAGAACCGTCCCGATGTGGATCCCATAGTCCTGCAGGGTGAAGGACGCCAGCACCTGGTGTGGATCGGAGAGATCCGGCATCCTTCCCGCGACCAGGTTGACGATCTGGGACAGGGTTTTCCTCGGCGCGGCGTACAGGTTGAATTCTTCTTGACTGAGCGGCTGAACGCAAGCACAGGAAGGAGCGCCGGTCGCGAGAGCCTCCATCGCCGCAACCGAGTTCACTTCGGGCAGTCGAGCGATCCTCGGCAACGCCTTGGAACTGTAGGCGACGGCATCGTACCCGTGGGTTTCAACCAACTGAGGGAAGGCAGCCGCGGTTCGACGACCAGCGCTGACCCCGGCCAGAGTGAGGCCGATTGCCAAGCCGACGAGCATACCGAGCAGCAACCACGATCTCCACCGTTGGCGAGCCTCAGCAAAGAAAAGCATTCTGACGACCGCCAATATGACCTCCCGCTTGCATTGTGTTCAGGTATCGGTGGTCACGCAAGGGGGGTAACCAGCCGACGCGGCGTTCGTAGTAGCAACACCTGCTTCAGAACGGAGCTCGCCGATATCAGACGGCTCAGAACGGTGTCAAGGCGTGGGTACAGTTCAGGTGGGGGAGACTTCCCGAGGGGTTCGCCTCGATAGAGTGGGCTGGAAAGACGCGACCCGAGATGGGGAGGGAACCCGACGCGAAACGACCTCCCCGTTGAGAGTCAGGGAGGCCGCCCGCTGAGCGGTGTCCCCCTCCGCCCGATAAAACGTTGCACCCGCAACTGCCGCTTGCCAACAGGGTCTAAGGTCCCATACTTCGGAAGAACATGACTTTCGGGGTCTCCCCTGGTGACCGTGTGCGCAGGCGGCGTCTTCTTGCCACGGGCTTGGCGTTTGGTGCATCGACGTGGCAGATATGGGTCTTCGAGCTGCGCTCTGAAGGCGATACCTCGGACGCTCGACCGAACGTCCTTGCGTGCTCGTGACATTCGCCGCGGCGTAGCGCTCGTTGTAGTGGCGGACGTACTCGACATGGACCCGTTTGGGGCGGCGGTGGTTATCTGCTCCAGGTCTCCATGATCGCGCGCCATCGGGGTGTAGAGCTGCTCTCGGCCAGGTCTCGGTGCGTTACTTTCCACCCGTCGCTCGTCCGACGGAAGCGGTCACGATAGGTGCCCAGGACCAATAACTCCGGGGAATCTGCTACCTCTCCGTTGCCAGGATTCTCTGGCCCGCCACCGCCATCCTCCGGGGGCAAGTCCTTGTACATCGCGAGGTAGGAAACGGCCTCGGCTGTATCTGGACCTGTCGAGCGCACCAATACCGACGCGCTCAGATGTCGATTGTTACTGCCCGGGCCATGCGTCCCCCTCGCCCGGCGCTGGCGACCGCTCTCGACTATCGCAGCCCGACCCTTGTCGAACGGTCGGCCCCTTATCGTGTAGTCGGCATCCTCGGTGAACAACATGCCCCACTCCTCGATATCGCCCATGTCCGATAGGAGGGCAAGCGAAGCGATCACATTTCGAATCTCTAGTTCATCCACTGCCCACTGGATCTCGTGCTCTTTCATTGGTACCTCCGTCTCACTGCCCTTGCCTCTTTGGATGACGGGGTCACTCTTAGCATCTTCGCCCATCGATTGCACGCTTCATGAGTGTCGACCGAGAGAACTGCGAGGTGACGATCGGCAAGCGCAGGGCACCGCCGTGCGATCGTTGCGTGATCCTCGCAGACGTCCGAACGGCAGCTTCGAGACAATTACGGAAGAGGTTGAGCGGGGGCACAACTCGGCGCTTGCGCGAGGAGATGGTTGGCGCCTTCGCACCGATCGGAACCCGGCGCCCGACGGGACGAGGTGGGTGGCAACCTGGCTGCCGGTGTAGAGGTTCATGGATCGTCGCAGCTCGCGCGTGATCTCTTCGTCCTCCGGCGCGCTTTCGAAGAAGCCGCCGTGGGGTGCAGCCTCCATCACGTGCAGTTCGGCTGGAATAGAAGCAGCAGAAATGGTTCATAATTGCGGCGGTCATGCTGCCCGAAACGTAGGGGGAACGAATGGCTGTTCACGACGATTTAATCGCTGCGGCGACGGCGCAGACCGGACTCGAGGAGTTTGGGGAGGACTCTTTTCGCGAGGGCCTCGAGATTCTGGTGCGTTCCCTCCGCGATGAGGCACGGCTGAACGAGACCGGCGAAGCCGTTATCTATCAGCGGCTGGTCGGGCACCTGGTGAACCGACTCCAGATCGAGGATTGGTATCAGAGGTGCCCCGAGATCGACGACGTGCCGATCGTCGCTCCGCTCTTCGGGCTGAGCCTCCCGCGTACTGGTTCGACCGCTCTATCGTTCCTCCTGGCACAGGATCCTGAGGTCCGCTTCTTGCGGCAGTGGGAATCCTCTCAGCCCGCTCCTCCTCCCTCGACGGTGGAGGGTCCTGACCCTCGGAGAGGAGCCCCGGCTGAGCGGGTCGGCGCGAAGGAGCATGTTCCCGCCCATATCAATGGGCCAATGGAGTGTCTGGACCTCATGGCACTTGACTTCAAGACGCAGATGTATCACGCCTTCGCTCGGATCCCCACCTATGCCGCGTGGGTGACCGACGCTGATCTGACGTCCACTTACCTCTATGAACGTCGAGTACTCAAGCTTTTGCAGTGGGGAGAACCGACGCGGCCATGGCGCCTCAAATCGCCCGCCCACATGCTGTGGATCGACTCCCTCGTGCGCGCCTTTCCTGATGCCCGCTTCGTGATGACACACCGCGATCCGACCGACGTCCTTCTGTCCGTTGCGGGGGTCTATGCAGACGTCGGCGCCATGTTCACCGACAACTTGGACCGTGAGTACATTGGTCGACTGAACGTGGAGCAGTGGTTGACAGGAGTCGAGCGGGTCATCAAGTTCCGTGAGGGCGGAGGCAATGACCGGTTCTACGACATCGACTTCCGCAAGATCCAGGCGGACCCGATCGGTGAGGTGCGCGGTCTCTACGAATGGCTCGTTGAGCCCGTCAGCCATTCCTTCGAGCGGCGGATGCAACAGTGGTCTGAGATCAACGCAACTACTCGCGAGCCGACCAAGCGCTCCGAACCCGACGAGTTCGGCCTCGATTTGGATGTGATCCGGCCGCTGTTCGCCGACTATGTAAGCCTCTCCGCACGCTGGACTGCTCACAACCCGAGGGAGTAGAGGCCTCCATCGCCAACGATCGTGTTCGAGAGGCGGCGGCCAGCGACCGCTCCGGCGAGAGCATGGATCCGCGGAGACATGGAGGATCACCGAGACTGAGCGGTCGCGTGGGATGCAACGCCATCCCTCTTCGGTGCAGCCAGGTACGAAGATCGACGCCGAAGACGCCGCAGCGAGAGTAGTGTCGAGCCCACTCACGACCTGGCTGATGATCCGCACTAGTGCTGATGCAGCGGCGATCAGTTTCTCCAGGCGGACTGAAAGGGAATTCATGGCCGAGGCAGTGAAGGCACCCATTCCAACGAGCATCAGCGCACCAGCTCAACAATACCTGTCGACCCCTGCGCCGTTCGGTGACGATGAGCCTCCGAGCGATCTCTCCGATATCGGGGCGTGGCTTCGCTACATCGAGACGCGGGACCGCTTTGTTTCAGAGCGGTTAGGAAATGCCCTGCCGTCCAATCTTCCGGTCGCGCGTAGCGAATTCCAGGTCGGTGGAGTAACTGTCTATGTGATCCACCCTGACCACGTGGCCGATAGTCCCGACACGCCGATCTATCTGGAAATCCATGGTGGTGCGCTCATTTTGGCGGGCGGCGATTTGTGCCGATTGATGGCAACGGGTGGTGCGCTACGACGCGACATGATCAGTTGGGCAGTGGATTACCGAATGCCGCCTTTACATCCCTACCCTGCTGCCCTTGATGACTGCATGGCGGTCTATCGTAAGGCACTCGAAGCACGTTCGCCCGAAGACATTTTTGTCGGTGGCGGGTCTGCTGGCGGCAATCTGGCCGCAGCCTTATTGCTGCGAGCCAAGGACGAGGGTCTCCCGATGCCAGCTGCGCTCATCCTCGGGACGCCGGAGGTCGACCTTACCGAATCCGGCGACACGTTTCACACGCTGTTGGGAATCGACTCAGTGCTTCGGCCTTTGATGCAGGTCAATCTCCTCTATGCAAATGGGCATGACCTGGCCCATCCGTACTTGTCGCCGTTGTTCGGTGACGTTTCCGGCTTTCCTCCGACGTTTCTCCAGTCGGGGACCCGCGACCTGTTCCTATCGAACACTGTGCGAATGCACCGAGCGTTGCGGGCCGCTGGCGTAGAAGCCGAGCTTCACGTGTTCGAGGCAATGCCCCACGGCGGCTTCGGCGGCATGACGCCAGAGGACAATGAACTGGCGCGGGAGGTTAAGCACTTCGTCGATCGGCACCGTCGGAGGTAGTGGGTGACAGAGCGAAGCCCAAAACTGCCCTTTTCAATATTGGGACTTCTGCTGTGACGTAAAAGGAGGGTAGCCCTCCATATCCCGCTGATATGGCTGGAGTTGGCCTTTGAGTTCCGAATCGAATACCGCGGCGAACTCCTCCGGAGTCCACGGATCCCTTCTCACCCGGGGGGACGCGAGACCGTGGTGCTTCATGAGGTGAACCTCGTTTTCCCACTGCCGAACAATCTGTCCCGTGATGTTGCGCGAGAGATCACTCAAAAGGAAGATCACAAGTGGTGTCATGAGCTCCGGGCCCCACGTCACCGCACTCGGGCTTACCTTACGCTTCGCTTCCAGCATGCTCGTTACCGCCGCCGGCGAGATCGCATTGACTCTGATCCCGAATTCCCTCAGTTCGCCGGCCAAGTTCCACGTGAGGGATGCAACAGCTCCTTTCGAGGCACCATACGTTGCCATCATCGGCAGTCCTGATGCTGCGCCTGAAGAGACATTGAGAATTGCGCCCCCCGAACCTTGCTCGGCCATTCGACGTGCGGCATGCAGGCTGCAGAATATGGTTCCGACCACGTTCACCTCAATCAGACGTCTTGCAAATATGTGGTCTTCGTCCAGAAAGCCGTTGGTGGTGTGGAGTCCCGCATTGTTCACTATGGCGTCAATCCCGCCAAACTGTTGCACGCATTCCGATACCGCCCGACCGGCATCCTCCCACTCCGAGACGGAGCCTATTGCGGTTTTGGCTGTTCCCCCGGCGCGCTCTATCGACGCGGCAACGTCCTCGACGCTTTCCGAATTCACATCATTGAGAATCACGGACGCGCCGTGCCTCGCGATTGCTTCGGCGTACGCCCTCCCGAGACCTTGGCCCGCTCCCGTGACGACGATTCGCTTACCTTCAAGTTGCATTTCGCTTGACACCCCTTGTCGTTATCGGTTGGCCTGTGGCCTGGAGTCCGGCCTCATTCCGGGGATCAACTTGAGGGGGACTCTCGCCTCTACGCCTTGGAGCCCTTGACGAGATTGCCACAAACATTGAAGGCGGGGACGAAGTTCTTACCCTTGATCTCGAGCAACGGTCCACAGGACTTCTTTGCGAACATGCCCAGAGTGCCGAAGTGACTGAAGATGATGGGGGTCGTGAGCAGGCCCTCGGCGGTGTAGTTCGAGACCTTTCGAAGGTTCGAGATGAATGCGGTGCGAGTCGGGTTGGTCCCGGCTTGCTCCAACCCGTTGATCATCACATCGGCGGCGAGATAGGAGTTCTCGATGTTCACGCTCGGGATACCCCCCGAAAAGGAGGTGTACTTCTTGAGCCTGTCCAAGAAGAGCTTCACCGGAGGGGGTGGGTTGGCCGCGAGCACGTTGACGGGAGCCGTCGTATACGTCCCTTGCATCGCAGCCAACGTCGCGGGCTGATTGAGCAGGGATTGATCGTAGGCGGTGGCACAGATCAATTTGGTCTTCACGTTGGCCTGCTTGAGGTCATTCGCGAGGGTGACGCACGTCGAGAGCACGCTGAGCACCTCGACACCGTTGCAGCCCAGGCGCTTGATCTGCAGCACCGTCGGGTTCAAGTTGCCACTGCTCGGAAGCAGGGCATCGAGACATTTGCTGACGCCGTAGGACTTGGCCTGCGCAAAGATCGTGTTTGCCGCGTTGATGGCGGAGGAAATATTGAAGACGACCTGGGCCAGCTTGGTGACGTGGAGGGTCTTCAGTTCGGCCCCGCTGCTGCTGTAGGTGTAGTAGTACCCGTTGATCGGCGTCGTGGAGTAGAGGTCGGCAATGGAGAACATGTTGGTGTTCGGCTGCTCACCCCACTCCGGGCCGTCGACCGAGGCACCGACGACCGGAATGCCCTGCTGGTGGAGGTACTTCGACGATCCGAACGCGCCGGAGTTGTCTTCGATGATGCCGAAGGCGCCCTTGCTCACCAAGAGGTGTGCGGCAGTCGAGTTGCCGGTCGGCGTTGACTGGTCGTCTTCGGCCACGAGCTCCAGCTTGTGGCCGTTCACTCCTCCGACGGCGTTCTGCGCATCGATCCGGGCCTGTGCACCCTGCACGGCATTGATATACGTCGAGGAAGCCGCACCGGTTTCGTCGGTGATGTAACCGATGATGATTGGGGCCTTGCTGCTCGCCGAAGCGGGTGTCGCTGAGAGCGCGGTGAGAATCCCGGCCAGTGACAGCACGACTGCAGACGCCCGCGCCACGGCGTGGAATTTGTAGATATGTGCCCCCCTCGAAAGTCGGATGAGCGCCTCAAACGGCGCAGCCGATCTACTACGGTCTGATCTTATCTTGTTAGAATAGTTCTCAGCGACAGCAGCCGCAAGCATGAGTGGTCATGTCCAAAATGGGAGGATGGAACCTTGACCGGTAGACGACCACACTCCAACCCAGGGGAGCCTCGCGAGGGGACACTCAACGAGAAGCGCTGGTCGGAGATCCTCCGGGATGCGGCCGAGGTCTTCTCTGAGAAGGGGTACGAAGCGACCACTATCGAGGACATCGCCTCTCGGGTCGGGCTTCTCAAAGGCAGCCTTTACTACTACATGGAGAACAAGGCCGACCTGCTCTTCCAGATTACGACGCGGGCGTTGCGTCAGCACCTCGAGGCGCTGCAAGAGGATCCGGGAATCAAACAGGGCAACCCCGCGTCACGCCTCTCTCATTTCATCGACCGATTCATGACGGAGATTGAATTCGGCGAATTCGCCTCTCTCGGCGCAGTTGACTTCGATCTTCGATTCCTCGGTGCCGAACGTCTTGCCGCCATCAACGCTGGTCGCCATGAGATCTATCTGTTGTTGAAGCGCATCATTGCCTCAGGCATTGCCGAAGGCGCCTTCGACTCGATGACAAATCCTTCCTTTGCCGCCAACAGCATCCTGTTCTTGATAAATACCACCCCAAAATGGCATCGCCCTGGTGGCACGCGCTCCATGCAATCCGTCGCCGATTGGTACAAGGCTTTCATCCTGGCGGGTTTGGGGACCGCGCCGCCCGAAGAGAACGACCAGAGGTGACGATTGGGCCCATCTGGGCTGGATGCACGAGACAGGGGAGATTGAGTGAGTTGACGGATTCGAGGAGGGACGCCAACGAGGACTTCGGCCGCTGGCTGGACGAAATTTCACTGACAAAGCGCTTTGGGCCGGGCGATCGGGCGGGAACGGCCAATTTGATCGACGAGAGTGCCCGTCGACGCGCTGCAGAAGCGCTGGTCGACGGTGTCTGTGTATCGCTTGCCCGGCCCATTCCAGAGGGGACGGAAGGTGAAGATGCTGAAGTCAAAGTCGAAGTCGGGTACGGTCAAATGGATGGGTTCGGTTCGCTCGCTCCGTTCGCCAAACCACTTGACATGGGGTCAGATGTCACGCATGTGATGGCTCATGGGATCGACTACACGCATCTGGACGCGCTGAATCACATGGGCCGCGCCGGAAAGTGGTACGGCGATCACCCCGTGGATGATCCAAACGCCCCATCTGTGGCACAGCTGGCCGGCCATGGACTCTTTACACGTGGGGTGGTCGTGGATATTCCTGCGATACGCGGCACCGACTGGGTCGACGCAAAGGCGCCGGTCACCGGCGAGGACATTGACGCCGCGCTCAGCCGACAAGGTGCTGAGTTCCTCCCTGGTGATGCCCTCATCCTCTATATGGGGCGGGACAGATTCGAACGAGCCGGCAACACGGTTGACCTTGCCGCGGTGGCCCTTGGCTCCTCGACTCCGGGGGCCGGTCAGGGCGCAGCGCGTTGGATCTATGAGCATGACGTCTCCCTCGTCGCGTGGGACTTCCTCGACGGATTCACCGGCAGGGACAAGGATCCGACATTTTGCGTGCATCTGCTCATCCCGGTCATCGGGCAGGTATTGGTCGACAATTGTCACCTCGGACCAGCCATCGACCGACTGCGCGTGAGCGGTCGCTCACACGGGGCATTGGTTGTTGCCACCCCTGCCATCCCTCGTGCGACGGGAGCACTCGTTCAGCCCTTGTTCCTTCAATGAAGGTTGTCGCATCACGGCAACGATGACTGGGAGTACTGATGATTGAGGAGGTCGCGGTCAAAGCAGAGATTGATCAGTCGACGATGGCCGACGCAGCGCAGCGTTGGCTGGAGGCGTTCGAGTCAGCCGTCAACACGGGAGATCGCCAACTCTCACGGCTCTTCTCTGCGGACGGTTGGTGGCGTGACGTCCTGGCATTCACCTGGACCATTGTCACATTCACCGGGAAGGAGCGCATCGCTGCCGGGAGCAGTGATGTCTTGGAGCGATGGACACTCAAGCCGATCCGATGTGAGGCCACGGAGTTGACATGCGAATTTTCCACTGACTACGAAGTACCGACCATCCAGGTCTCCTTTGCTTTTGGTCTTGGCGAGGGGAAGGGACGAGGCCGTGGCCTTCTCCGGTTGCTGTCGTCAACGGCAGACGCCGAGGTACCGACAGCATGGGCCTTGCTCACCGTGCTCGAGGACATCGACGGCCAAGAGCGGCGGCCGTCCTCTGAAAAGCCAGACCCCCGGATCTTCGGAGGTCCGAACTGGCTTGATCGCCGCACGCGCGAGCGCTCTTATATCGATCACGACCCGACGGTCCTTATTGTCGGGGGCGGACAGGCAGGTCTTTCTGTTGCGGCTCGTCTCAAGGATCTTGAGGTTGATGCGCTGATCATCGACCGGCACGAACGCATCGGGGACAATTGGCGAAAGCGCTACCACGCCCTCGAATTGCACAACGAAACATGGGCCAATCACCTACCTGTCCTGCCGTTCCCGGACTTCTGGCCGACGTATCTTTCGAAGGACAAGTTGGCCAACTGGTTCGAGTCCTATGTGGAGACCCTCGAACTGAATTATTGGCCGGCCACGACGTTTCAGTCGGGTGAATTCGACGCAGACGAGCACCGTTGGTCGATCACGGCGCAAGGGCCCGACGGCGCACCCCGCGAGCTCAAGCCCCGCCACATCGTCATGGCGACAGGCGTGAGCGGCATCCCTTACGTCCCCGACATGCGCGGTCTCGAAGAGTTCGCGGGCGAGGTGCTTCACTCGACCTCCTATTCGACGGCCGATCTCTACGCCGGCAAGGATGTCCTTGTCGTCGGCACGGGGAGCAGCGGCCATGACATCGCCCAAGATCTCTATTCCGCTGGTGCGAACGTCACCATGCTGCAGCGGGGATCGACCTCCGTCGTGAGTCTCTATCCATCGGTGCAAATGTGGTCCGCGATCTACCAAAAGGACAAGGACACCGACGAGAGCGATTTTCTCTCGCTCTCGTCAGCCTACCCACTGATGGTGCAGTCGGCGAAAAAGCTCACGAAGATCGCCAGCGACTTCGACAAAGAACTTATTGACGGACTTCATGCGGCCGGCTTTCGGACGGACGTGGGTGAGGACGCCACGGGCTGGCAGATGAAGTATTTCCGGCGGGGGGGTGGCTACTACATCAATGTCGGATGCTCAGAACTCATCGCCGCTGGCAAAGTGGCGGTCGTGCAGTACGACGACATTGCCGGCTTCGAGAGGAATGGACTTCGCTTCGTCGACGGCAGCAGCGAGCACTTCGACACGTGCATCTTGGCGACCGGTTATATGGACCAGCAAGCCGGCGTGAGGGCGCATTTCGGAGACGCCGTAGCGGAAAAGGTGGGGGGCATCTGGGGCTACGACGAGAACGGTGAGACGAAAAATGTCTGGAAACCGACCCCACAAGAGTCTTTGTGGTTTGCCATGGGAAGCCTCACCGCATGTCGCATCTATTCGAAGTTCCTGGCTCGGCAGATCTGGGCCGTTGAAACTGGTCAGTTACCCGACAAATGATCAGGCACCAGCCGGCACAGGGTCAGTGTGCCTGAGTGAGTCCGTACACGCGTTGTGCCGTTGCGGAGAAGAGATCAGTTCTCTCGTCTTTCGACATCGCGGTCGTGATCACCTTGAATGCGTTCCACAACGCGTCGTAGCTGACGCTCTGTTTGTCCACGGGAAAGTTGCTCTCGAACATGCACCGAGACGGTCCGAATGTTTCGATGGCCGTCTCCACATAGGGGGACCATGCCACGGCGAGTTTCTCGGATGAGGGCCTGTCAGCTTCCCGATCGAAGCCGAATCCGTACTTGGGCATGCCCATTCCGCCGATCTTGACCACGACATTGGGTCGGCGAGCCACGTCGGCCAGTAGTGATCTCCAGCGTGTGAAGACCTCATCCCTCAGGTGAAGGATGGGTTCATCAGGCACGGGACCACCGAGATGGTCGAGCACGAAGACCAGGTTCGGGAGGGCGTCAGCGGCGGCGGCCAACTCGGGAAGTTGCTCATGAAAGAGCCACACGTCGTAAGGCAGACTGCGACGGCCGATCTCGCCTAACCCGACTCGGAACTGGTCATCGAGCAGGAGGTGGGGAGGAAAGACGGATCCCTCCACGAACCCCGGCTGGGAATGCCAAACGACATTGTGGCGAACACCACAGAGCCGTGATCCTCCCGCCTCGAGGTGTGCGTCAAGTGTTCGTGCTGCTTCCGCAGGCTGCGTGAAGTCGGCCCACGCCACGATCCCGGCAGCGAGGGCGGGTGACTCGTGCTCCGGGCAGACGTGGGCAACGAACGCGGTCTCCCCGACAGGGCGCAAGGCCAGATCGCCCTCGGTGTGGTACGAGGCTCCACACTCGACGAACACGGTGGAGACGATGTGGTGACCCCGACCGAGATCCTTTTCGAAGGCAGAGCGATCGTAGGGAATCCAGTAGCCGGACGGCCAAAGGTGGTGATGGGCGTCGACAATCGGCAGCTCCGGTTCGACCACTTTTTCGGCAACTGCCGGTTCGAACCCGCATTCAGCGAGTTTCACGGCCGCCCCTCGTTCTGCGAGAGTCGCGTCGCTTGACCCAACAGTCAGGTGCCCCTTCTTGGCTGGCGCAGCTGACCTCGTGAGGAAGGGTCCGGAGGCTCGCTCCTCCGTCCGAGGTGAGTGCGTCAACGACGGCAGATTCGGACACGACGACAGCGTAGTGGGATCGCCAATTCAACGCAGCGATCGCTTTGACAAACCTTCACCGGGTTCACCGGTCGTTCGTGGCGACTTCTCCACCCCCCAGCCGCCTTTCCGCGGATTGGCCGCAACCCGCCGGCGCGGCGCGCTCGCTACCAGACGAGTTCGAGGTTCTCCACGCTTCGCAGACCCCGGGCGTAGTGGAGCTCGCTGCCGGCCTTGAGCGAGTACTCGGGGATGCGCTTGTGCCACTCACGCAGCATCACCCGGAGCTCCCGGCGGGCTAGGTGCGAGCCGAGACACCGGTGGACGCCACCCCCGAATCCGATGTGGGGGTTGGAGGCGCGGTCAAAGCGGACGGTCATCGGGTCGCCGAATTGTGCCGGGTCGACGTTGGCGGCACCGATGGACGCCATCATCAAGGTGCCGGCTTTCACCGGGCAGCCGGCCACCTCGGTGTCGGCCACGGCCATGCGGGGCACGCCCGGAACCGGGCTCTCCCAGCGGAGGAGCTCCTCCACGGCGGCGGGGATGACCGAGGGATCCTTCGCTATCTGCGTGCGGTGCTCGGGGTTTTGGGCCAAGAAGGCAAAAAAACAGGTGAGCGAATCGGTCACGGTGTCGAGCCCGGCGATCAGGAACAGGAAGCAGATATCGAGAATGTCCTCGCGGGTGAGACGGCTGCCGTCCATCTCGGTGTTGAGGAAGCCCGACATGATGTCGTCGCGTGGCTCGCGCTCGCGCTCGTCGAGGATGGCGTTGAAGTAGTCGTAGATCTCCCGCGCCGTCTCGTTCTGGATGCGCGCCCGTTCTTCCGGGTCGACTTTTTCGGCTTCCATCATGGTGGCGCCGCCGGGCCGGATGATCCCGTCCTTCATGCGGAGGAACGTGTCGAGATCCTCCCACGGCAGCCCCATGAGGCCGAGGAAGACGGCCGAGGGGAAAGGCACAGCCAGCTCGTCAGTGAAGTGACAACTTCCACGGTCGACGAACGTGTCGATGAAACGGTTGGCGCGTGCCGCGATGTCGTCTTCAATGGCGTCCATGCGCTTAGGGGCGAACAGCGGGTCGAGCAGCTTGCGGTAGCCGAGGTGGTCGGGTGGGTCGATGCTCAAGGGGATGAGCGGCCGGATGTTGCCGAGCTGGACAATGCCCGCAGATGTGAAGACCTCCGGGTGCCGGAGCACCTCGTCGACTGCGCTACGCCCTATGGCCATGGCGAACCCCTCCACGGGGCAGAGGAGCCCGCCGTCCGCGATCCACTGCTCGTAGCGAGGCTGCGGGTCGGCCATGTCAAGCATGGCGTCGAGCGACCGATCATCCTCGGTCCCGTAACCGCCCGCGGGCGGTGTCGCCTCCAAGTCTTCCCCTGCTGCCTGCTGGGTCATGGTGTCCTCCACTACGTCTGGTTTGGCCTTTGGTGAAAACGATTGTTCCCGACCATAGCCAGTGAAGCCGCTCCATTGCCCTTATCAGGCGGTTGGGGTCGACGGGCTCGAATCCAGCGTTCCGCACCGTACTCCGGAGAGCCAAAAATACCTGTTCAGAGGGTAGTTTTCCACCTGAATCGGCGGCCGTCGTCTGCCTCACCCTACTATTCGTCCTGCTTATCGACGTGGAGTTTCCTCGAATGCGGCCAGCGGCGGGTGCGGCGAGTGGATGGTGGTGCTCCGCCCGGAAATGGAAGTCGTGAAGTACCGAGAGGGGGCACAGTTATGGACGACCTGGCCGACAGACTGGGCAGGCTCGAGGATGAGAGGGCGATTGTGGCCACGCTCTACCGCTACGGGGACACCCTCGACCACGACGACCGCGAGGGGTTCCTCGCGTGCTTCACCGCCGATGCGGAGTACCTGGTCTCCATGCGACTCGACCCGTCCAACGGGTTCGGGTTCTTTGGCCACGAGGAACTCGGTGGCTATTTCGACGGCCACACGCACGCCCCAGCGGCATTCCACAAGCATGTGACGACGAATCCACTCGTGACCGTGGACGGTCGTACGGCTGACGTGGAGAGTTATTTCCTGCGGGTCGACTCGCCGGGCGCGGGGCCGGCGGTCGTGGTGGCGACCGGTCGTTACGTC
Source organism: uncultured Acidimicrobiaceae bacterium (assembly GCA_963706555.1). Taxonomy (GTDB): domain Bacteria; phylum Actinomycetota; class Acidimicrobiia; order Acidimicrobiales; family RAAP-2; genus Bog-473. Next base: position 4,832,190 of record OY970164.1, on the reverse strand, counting down.
GACCGGTTCGAACGAGGTGACGACGGACGCTGGAGAATCCGAGCACGGCGTTGTGAGGTGGAGAACCTATGACTGAATTTGTAGAGAACTACGGGCCGTGGGCTGTTGTCGCCGGCGCGTCTGAAGGCGTCGGCTCGTCCGTGGCCCGATTGCTGGGCGAGCACGGGGTGAACGTGGTCCTCACCGCACGCCGCCAGGCGGTGCTCGACGAGGTCGCAGTGACGGTGAAATCCGAAACCCGGACAGTGGCCATCGATCTCAGCGTTCTTGGCGCGGACGAAGTCCTGGCCGCGGCGACCGACGATCTCGAGGTCGGCCTGCTCATTTACAACGCCGGGGCAGATCCCAACGCATCGAGGTTCTTGGACAAGCCGTTGTCCGTCTGGCAAGAGCTGGTGGGGCGCAACGTGCACACGGTGCTCGGGGCCTGTCACCGTTACGGGTCGCGCATGGCCCTTCGGGGCCACGGTGGCATCATCCTCGTGACCTCGGGTGCAGCCTGGGTGGGGGGCGATCACCTGGCGGCCTATGGGGCATCCAAAGCCTTCGACCTGGTTCTCGGCGAAGCCCTCTGGGCCGAATTCCGCCCTCTGGGCGTCGACGTGCTGTCAATGGTTCTGGGACCTACCGACACCCCGGCCTTTCGCCGGGTTCTCCAAGGGCGGGACTTCCCCGGAATCGCGAGCGCAGACGATGTCGCCCGCCAGATGCTGACGAGCCTCCCCGAGGGCCCGACCTGGCCGCCGGATCCGTCACCTTTTGGGGCGCTACCCCGCCGGCAGGCCGTCGAGATGATGAGTCAGGGCAGCGCGTTTCTCAGCGAGTAACGGACGTCGAGATCATGGCTGCACAATGGAGCCTGGCGTGCAGAGCTGGGGGTCGCCGGGCATCCGCTGCTCCCCGCCGAGCGTCCAGATCGGCCAGATGCCCTCAGGAGTACTGCAGCGGTTCGAGATACGAGAGGAGATATTCCTTCCGGTCGGCGAAGACGGGGGGGACCTGGAAGTTCTTGCCGAGCTCCTCCAAGGGCTCATCGATGACGAACCCGGTCGGCTTGGACACGGTGGCTTCGAACATCGCCCCACCCGGCGTGCGGACGTAGACGGAGTCGAAGTACCCGCGATCCTTGCGATCGGACACATCGGTGAAGCCCAACCCGACCAGTCCGTCCTTCACCGCATCCTGCGTGTTGAAGTCGGCCACCTCGAAAGCGGTGTGGTGGACGATTCCCTCCCCGTACATCCATCCGGCCTGTCCGAGGCCGGGCTCGGCCACGAAGTCGACGATGGCGCCGGACCCGCCCTGACCCACCTCGAAACGCACGTGATCGCCTTCTTCCTGGGTGTGCTGACCGCTCCATCCTTGGATCATGAAGTCGGCCGAAAGGTCAAGGTCGAAGACCGAGACGGTGATGCCGTGTGTTCCATGGATGCCCATTTCCTGGGGAACCGGGCCGGCGGAGTGCGCTGCACGCGGGTCGTTTGCCACACCGACCAGCGCGTACTCGATGCCGCACGGGTGGGTGAAGTGCAATTGCTTTTCGGCGAACCGCTCGACCTCCTCGACCGCGAACCCGTGGTCATGCAGACGATCCCGCCAGTAGCCGAGAGCGCTGTCGGGCACGGCCAGCATCAAGACTTTGGTCTGGTTCGTCCCCCGCCGACCCACGCGACCGGACTGGCGCATCGGAAACGTGGTGACGAGTGTCGACTCGAGCCCGACATCGTTGCCGTAGTACAAATGGTAGATGGGGACGTCGCCGTCATAGAGCGCTGTCTTCTTGACGCTTTTGAGGCCGAGCACTTCCGTATGGAAGTCGTAGTCCTCTTGCGCAGTTCCCACGCACAACGTGATGTGGTGGTGTCGCTCAATCCCGGCCCCGGCCTCACTCATGACCCTCACCCTCCGTGGTTGCCCTCGATGCTCACACTACGAGCAATCGTTCGAGCCTGAACAGCCATCGTCATCCTCAGCTGCCGGTCGGCCGAACAGCCCTCCGCCCGAACATCCAGTAGAGCGCCGAGTTTCCCATCTGGATGCCGGTGAACACACGCCAGAACCACTTGGGACCTCGGACTTGGTTTGCGGTGCGATTGCTGAGGTCATGCCACGTAAGGGTCGTCACGATGACGTGGAGGAGCACAAGGCCCGCGACGACGGGAGGACTGAGTCTCCGGCGATTCATGGCTCCGAGTGTGCCATGAGAAGGGGGAGCGAATCCGCTCATTCGCTCCGGGGAAGGCGCGCCACCGTGAGGAAGAAATCATCGACTTGCCGCACGGCGGCCAGGAAGGCGACAAAGTCCACTGGTTTGGTGACGTAGGCATTGGCGTGGAGGTCGTAGCTTCTTAGAACGTCCTCCTCGGCGTCGGACGTGGTGAGCACCACGATCGGGATGGACCGAAGTTTCGGATCGGCTTTCACCTGGGCCAACACCTCTCGTCCGTCCACCCGGGGCAGGTTGAGGTCGAGAAAGACCAGGTCCGGGCGAGGAACATCGGCATACGCTCCCTCGCGACGGAGGAAGGCCAGTGCCGCCTCGCCATTCTCGGCAACGTGGAGGTCATGGAGGACCTTCGCCCCACCGAGTGCCTCCCGGGTCATGACCACATCACCGGGATCGTCCTCGACCAGAAGTACGGTGATGGCGGCGTTGGGCTCGACGTTGATCATGCGATCCGTTCGGTTGCGGGGAGCGTGAAGCAGATCTTTGCCCCTGGGCTGTGGTCGACGTCGAGCCAGATGCGGCCACCGTGGAACTCAACGATCTTCTTGCAAAGAGCAAGTCCGATACCGGTGCCCTCGAATTCCTCGCGGCTGTGGAGACGCTGGAAGATCACGAAGACCTTGTTGGCGAAGCGGGGCTCGATACCGATGCCGTTGTCGCTGACGGCGAAGACCCACTCACCGGTGTTCTGCGCCGCTTCGATCGTCACCACCGGCGCCTCCTCGGAGCGGAATTTGATGCCGTTGCCGACAAGATTCTGCCACAGCACGCTCAAGAGACCGGGGTCTCCGGGCAGGGTGGGAAGTTCCCCTACCACCACGGTGGCGCGCGTCTCGTCGATGAGTGTGGCCAGGTTCTCGAGCGCAGTATCGACACTCGATCGCAGATCGATGGGCCGAAGCGGCTCGGTGGTGCGGCCGACCCGCGAGAAGGCCAGCAGGTCGTTGATGAGGAGTTGCATCCGCTTGGCCCCGTCCACTGCGAAATCGATGTACTGGTCGGCCCGCTCGTCGAGCTGGTCCCCGTAGCGCTGCTGGAGCAGTTGCGTGAAACTTGCCACCTTGCGGAGAGGCTCTTGGAGGTCGTGGGAGGCGACGTAGGCAAACTGCTCGAGTTCAGCATTCGACCGAGTGAGATCGGCGTTGCGTTCGGCCAGTGACGCCCGGGCGTCGTCGGCCTCCCGGAGTTCCTCGACGATCCGCTTCCGCATGGCCTCGACGTCCGTCCCCAGCCGCTGCATCTCGGGTGGACCCGTCGGCTCGATCCGGTGGTCCAGGTGGCCAAGAGTGACCTCACCGGTGTCGTCGCCGAGTCGGAGGAGGGGCGCAGTCACCCACGCCTGGAGCGCGCGAGTTACGACAACCCCAATGAGCACCAAGAGCAAAAGGGCCACCAGAAGGGAGACGACTAATGCCGTCGTGGCGGAATCGAGGTTCGCCCCGGACGCCGAGCGAGCGGCCGCGAACCGTCGGCCGACGGCGTTGAACCTCGTACGAACTGCATCAAAGAGCGCCTTTCCACGCAGGAGTTCGGCTTTTGACGTAGACGACGTGTCATGAGCGCGGGTAGTAGCGATCGCCGGCCGGGCGAACTCTTGTTGCCACCGGGAGGCCTGTCGCTCCGCGAGCTCGACCGATCTGCGGAGCTGCGGTTGGTTGGCCAAGAGCAGGTCCAGTCTCGACGAGATCTGGCGTTCTTGCGTGAGGCCCTGGACGTAGGGGTCGAGAAGCGTCGGGTCGTCGCTGAGGATGAATCCCCGCACCCCGGTTTCCTGGTTCAGGTAAGCGACCAGGAGCTGGTCTGTTTGCAGGTTTGCCGGGTCGACTTGGGTGATGAGGATCTGCCGGGAGTGGAGGAGGTTCACCACCGCGACGGTGCTGACGGCGGCCAACGCGATGACGATCGTCACACTGACGACCAAAAGCAGCGCGAGCCTGGACCGTAGGCTGAACGAGGCGAATCGGCTGGCGTCGCGTCCTGCGTCAGCCACGGATCCCGCGCCATGTCGGGGAGGTCGAAAGCAGAACCAGCGCAATGTCGTCCGGGAGCGGCCCACCGTTGGCTGCTTCGGCCCCGGCCAGGAGCAGGTCGGCGACCTCCTCCAGGTCTTCGGCCTTCTCGAACGCCTGCTCCGCCACCCCGATAAGCCCTGCTGTCTCCAGCCGGGCACCCGTCTGGCCGACATGTCCCTCCACGATGCCGTCGGTGAAGGCAACCAGGGTCCACTCCTCACCCAGGTCGAGCCGGTTCGGCGACCATGAGGTACTGCCCTTGATGCCGAGGGGCGATCTCCGGACGGACACGGGGGCCTCGACCACCTCGGCCCCGTCGAAGAGGAGCGGGCCTGGGTGGCCACCGAGGCGAAGCTCGGCTTGTCGCAGGCTCGGCTGGATCTGGAAGTCGCAGAGGGTGGCGAAGATTTCCTCCCGCGTCCGCTCAACCTCGAGGACGCGTTCGAGCGCCGACAGTGTGCCCTCGGGGTTCTGGCCACCGAGAACCAGGGCCCGCCAGGCCACCCTGAGTGAGACCCCGAGCGCGGCCTCATCGGGGCCGTGGCCGCAGACGTCGCCGATCACCACCCGGACAGTGCCGTCATCCAGCTCGATGGCGTCGAAGAAGTCTCCCCCCAGGAGAGCCCGACCTCCCCCTGGGGCGTACCGGGTCGACCACGAAAGCCGGGGATTGAAGATGAGCGGACGCGGCAAGAGTCCTCGTTCGAGGCGCGCGTTCTCAGCCCGGAGGAGCTCCACGTCGCGAAGGTGCCGGGAAGCCTCTTCCGCATGCCGGCGGGTGATTGCGTAGCGCAGCGAACGTGATAACGCCTCGTCATCAAGTGCTTCCTTGCTGAGGTAGTCCTGAGCCCCTAGCGCCACCGATCGAGCGCCGCCCTCGCGGTCATGCAGACCGGTGAGGACCACGACCGGCGGGCAGCCTGTCACCGAGAGGATTTGTCGGAGTCCTTCGAGGCCGACGGTGTCCGGAAGGCCGAGATCGAGCAGGACGCAGTCGAGGGAGGGATCGACTTTCCCGAGGGCGTCGCTCATCGTCTGGACCCAGATCAGCTCGAATTCTCCGCTGTGGGTGCCGAGGAGGTCCTCTACTAAGAACGCGTCACCCGAGTCGTCCTCGACGAGGAGGACTCTGACCGGGCCTCCTCCGTCGATCTGCAGGCGTGGGTGCATGGCGAAAGGATACTGGCGGGATTGTGGCGAAAGCCGCACTTGGACCGCCGGATACCTTGCTGATCACGGCGTTCCAAGCGTCGCGCCGCTCGGAAATCGACGAGGGCACGACGGGCTCAGCCAACGCGGGCACAATGCACGGATGCCACTCCCCGGTGTGATCCTTGGTGAAACTGTCGGTCCCTTCCGCGGCGATCTGGACGCCGAGTTCGCACAGAGGTTCGCGGCAGCGACGAGAGATCCGTCGCCGCGGGCCCAGGCCGGAGAGGTTGCGCCCTCGGTCGCGCTGGTCGCTCGGATCTGGGAGGCACAGAACGCCGGGCGTTCTGCACTGGTACCCGAAGAACTCCAACGGTCCGCCACCGGTGGTGTACACGGTGAGCACGACGTGGTACTCCACCGCCCGATCGTTCCAGGTGAGTACCTACGAATTACGGTCCGGGGCCACGGAGCCCGTCCGGCCGGTCGCAACTGTCTGGTGACGCTTCGCTACTCCGCGCTCGACGTCAACGATGACGTTGTCGCCGAGCAATGGTGGACGACAGTCTTCCTGGGGACGAGTTGCGCGCAGGAAGGCGAGTCACCCCCCGACCACACATTTCCCGAAGAGGCCAGGGCGAGACAGGTGGGCACGTACACGATCGACGTCGACGACGACATGGCGCGTCGTTACGCGGAGGTGTCCGGCGACTGGTCGCCCCACCACTTCGAGGTCGAAGCAGCGCGGCGGAGCGGTGTGCAGCGCGTGTTCCTCCACGGGCTCTGCACCATGGCGCTCTGCGCACAGGGCATCGTCGCGCTCGTCGCCGATGGAGACCCCGACCGGATCCGACGGGTCGCCGTCCGATTCGCCGCGCCGACCTTCATGGGCGAGCAACTGACTGTGCGCCTCTACGAGGTCAGCACTGTCGGGTACGCCTTCGAAGCTGATTGCGCCGGCAGCAACGTGATCACCCACGGACGCGTGGAGCTGCGCTGATCCGGCGGGCCGGTGGGGATCGCATTCGATGGAGCCAGACTCGAGACCCCTTGCAAAGGCAATTTTCGTTCTGTACGTTTGGTGCCAACAGCGCCTGACATGGAATTGGCCGGGTGCGGCGGGGGGAAACCATGGGTCAGGAGATGAAGGGGAAGGTGGCGGTCGTCACCGGCGCCGGCGAAGGCCAGGGTCGGGCAACAGCGCTTCTGTTCGCCGCCGAAGGCGCCCAGGTGGTCGCCGGCGACATCAGCGGCAAGCAGGAGGAGACGGCGAGCGAAGCGGGCGGAAGCATCGTCCCGATCCAGTGCGATGTCTCGGTCCCCGAGCAGGTCGAGGGGATGGTCGCGAAAGCTGTCTCCCAATTCGGGCGCCTCGATGTCGTGTGCAACGTTGCCGGGATCGCCATGGGGGGCGGGATGATTGCCGACGACGACCCTGACGCCTGGGACCGGGTGCAAGCCGTCAATCTGAAGGGTGTCTTCTTGGGGATCAAGTACGGTGCTCCGGCGATCGTGGACTCCGGCGGCGGTTCGATCCTCAACTGGGGATCGATCGGCGGCATCATCTCCTCGGGCATGTCGCCCGGTTATTCGGCCTCCAAGGCGGGCGTCATAAGCCTTACGAAGAATGCGGCCATTCAATACAGCCCGTTGGGAGTACGGGTGAACTGCATCCTTCCCGGATTCGTCCTCACCCCGATGATCGGCAAGGGACGCCCGCAGCCTTCACCCGAGGCCCGGGAACAGATGCTCTCGACGATGCGCGCGAAAGCGCTGCTCGGACGCGAGACGACCGCAGAAGAGATCGCCGGGGTCGCCCTATGGCTCGCCTCGCCGGCAGCCGACTTCATCACGGGGGTGGCCCTGCCCGTCGACGGTGGCTGGTCCATCCGGTCCATCTGATCCCCTGATCCGCCGGAACGGAGAGAACGTGACAACCACAGCGCCGCAGGACCTGTCGTACGACCCCTATGACAACGACATCTACCTCGACCCCTATCCGGTCTACCGCCGGCTGCGGGAAGAGGCGCCCCTCTATTACAGCGAGCGCTACGAGTTCTACGCGCTCAGCCGCTTCGACGACGTGCAGAAGGGACTGCTCGACCATGGCACCTTCAGTTCGGCCCACGGGGTGATCCTCGAGCAGATCCGGGCGGACTCTTCGAGCATCCCCGGGGTCTACATCACCGAGGACCCTCCGATCCACAGTGCCCACCGCGGCCTCGAGTCGCGGGTCTTCACGCCGAAGAAAATGGCGGCGCTCGAACCTCAGCTCCGCGCCCTCTGTGCCGAGATGCTCGACCCGTTCGTCGGCGATGGGACATTCGACTTCGTGACAGATCTCGCCGCCCCGCTGCCCATGCGTGTGATCGGGATGCTGCTCGGCATCCCCGAGGAGGATCAGGTAGAGGTTCGTGAACGGGCGTTCGACCACATCCGGCGTGAGCCCGGCCAACCGATCGAGCGGGGGAAGCCCTTCTCCGACGCCGCCTTCTTCGCCGACTACATCGACTGGCGTGCCTCCCACCCCACCGACGACCTGATGACCGAGCTGCTCCAGGCCGAGTTCGAGGACGAGACCGGGACAGTCCGCCGGTTGACCCGTGAGGAGATCCAGAACCATGTCAGTGTGCTGGCCTCGGCTGGCAACGAGACCACCAATCGCCTGATCAGTTGGACGGGGAAGCTCCTGGCCGAGCACGCCGGCGCCCGGCGGGAGCTGGTCGCCGACCGGACGCTGATCCCGAACGCCATCGAGGAGATCCTGCGCTACGAGCCGCCTCCCCACCAGATTTGCCGTTACGTGACCCGGGACGTCGAGTACCACGGCCACACGGTGGCCGAGGGGAGCATCATGATGTTCCTGCCTTCTGCGGCCAATCGGGACCACCGGGCGTTTCCCCCGGACGGAGACGAGTTCGACATCCATCGGACGATGGGTACGCACCTGACCTTCGGACACGGCATCCACTTCTGCCTCGGCGCCGCCCTCGCCCGCCTCGAGGGCCGTGTCGCCCTCGACGAGGTCCTGAACCGATTCCCCGAATGGGAGGTGGATTGGCCACGGGCCGAGCTCGATATCTCGCACATCCGCGGCTGGAAAAGCCTGCCCGTGACCAGGACTTGAGTTGGTGGAGTGGTTGACCGGTGTCCCGAAGACGCCGTACGCTTCCAGGGGGTTCAGGTTGAATCCGGGGGAGGGGCCGATTCAATGACCGACGTCATCGACCGCGTTCACGGCGGGTCCGTCGACGGATTTCCGGAGTTCGAGCCGGTTCCGCCATGGGAGCCTCGGCCATCGAGGACGACGGCGCCATCCCTCGGACCGGTCCAGATATTTCTGGCCGTCGTGCTCGGGTGCTCGGGCATCTTGCTGTTGGCCAATGTCAGTCACCTGTCCGGATGGAGAGCCGGACTGTCGATGGCCGTGGCGTGGGCCCAGGTGGCGCTCGCCGTCGCCTGCCTGATCCGTCCGATTCGTCCGGTGCTGGTGACAACGGTCGTCACAGCCCTGCTCGGCACTGGTGCGTGGCTGAGTCTGCACGGGGTGGCTGGCGTTCCCACGTCGGTCGTCTGGGTCGGGGTCGGTTTGGCTGCCTGCGCAGGCCTGACTGCGCTCCTCTTGACGGTCGTATCCCGGCTCGGAAGCACATGGTCTCCATCGGTCCTGGTGCTGAGCTCGGTGGTTCCCGTTGCAGTCGTCGTCGTTACCGCTGTGGCCCTGTTCGTTACTCCGACTGCAGCGATCGCGCATGCGGCGAGCCCTCATCAGTCCTTCGCCTCGGCATCAGCGGCTTTGGCGCAGAAGACGACGGTCACGGTACCCGGACAGAACTCGAAGCAATTTCAGAGGATCCTGGCCGGGAACGCCTCCGAGCAGACTGAGAGCAAGCGCTACGTCCCCCTCGATGCTGCCGATCAGGCAGTCCTGACCCAGCAGCTCAGCCAGTCTCTCGCTGCAGCCGAGCGGTTCCCGACCGTCGCCTCGGCCAAGGCTGCCGGCATGATCCTGGCGGGGGGTATGGCCCCCGGGGTGGGCGCCCACTACCAGCTGTTCTCGGCCAGTGGATTGGACGGCCAGTTCGACCCCTCGAGGCCAGCGTCGTGGATCTACGCCAGCACCGCGGACAATGCGCCGGTCGTGGGGGTCATGTACACGTCCCTGACGGCGCAGCCGCCGGCAGGGTTCGTCGGGCCCAACGACCACTGGCACCAGCACTCCAATGTCTGTGTGAAGTTCAGCGCCGGGAAGATCGCCGTGCCGTTCGCCGCCGACCAGAATGTGACGCCCCAGGAGTGCACCGACGTCCACGGCATCTTCATGAAGAAGACGGTGTGGATGGTGCACGCTTGGGTGGTGCCGGGTTGGGAAAGCCCGCAGGGCGTCTTCTCACATGACAACCTCCACGTGTACTGCCCGGGGAACACGGATCTGGTCGATGCCATAGGTGTCTGTACGCGCCAGCAGTGACTCGGTGAGCGGCGCGCAGCGCCGTGGTCTCGCGGTCCACGGCGCTCGACGACAAGGCATTCTGGGTTTCCTCTTGCTGTTCGTCGGCCTGCTTCTCTGGGCCGCTCCGGCAAGTGCCCATGCAGCAGTCGTCTCGAGTTCACCGGCCCAAGGCCAGCGCGTGGCTCACGCCCCCGCCTTCGTCACCATCGTCTGGGACCAGCCGGTCAAGCCTGACGACGGTGGCGTCACCGTGCTCAATTCGAGTGGCCAGCGCGTGGGGGAGGGGAGCACGACCCATCCGGCACCGGACACACTCCGTGCCGCGCTCCCACGGTCACTGCCCAGCGGCGCGTATGTCGCCAACTACACAGTGACTTCGGTCGACGGTCACGTCGTCAGCGGAGGGATCGTGTTCCTGGTGGGGAACGCCCGTCCCGGGTCGATCGCCTCGCTCAGTCGACCGCCGACGTCAGCGGCCACCTGGTACGACCGTGGCGGTCAGTTCTTGACCTATGTCGGCGTCCTCATGGCCGGCGGGCTGGCGTTCTTCCTGGCCTTCTTGCTGCCGGTGGGAATCGAACGTCGTCGGCTCGGCCGCTGGTGCGCCGGAGCGGCCGGGATCGGTGTCCTCGGCATGGTGGTGACCGTGGCCGCGCAGGGCGTCCTGTCGGGAGGCAGCCTCGGGGCCCTGGTCCACTGGACGGTCCTTTCTCAGGCGGCCGGGGGCAAGCTCGGTGCCCAGTGCGCACTCCAACTCGTGGGTCTTGCCGGGTGCCTGGCGTCGCTCCGCCTGCGGCACGCAACGGCTCGTCAGGCGAGCGCCTTCTACGGAATGCTGCTCTCGGCCGGAGCCTTTGTGGCCTTCGGCCACGCCCTGGTCTCCCCCGAGCGGTGGCTGTCCACCCCGGCTGATGTGGTCCATGTCGTCTTTGCCGCGATGTGGTTCGGCGGCTTGATCGGCCTGGTGCTCGTGCTGCACAGCCGAGTCCGCGTCGCGCGCCACCTCGGGGAGATGTCCGGCGCATTCGACACGGCGCCGCCCACGGAGGTGCCGAGAACGGTGGGGGGAACCGCGGGAGGAACGGCCACCGTCGTGCTCGAGCGGCCCCCGCCGCCGGTGCCTGTGCGACCGCGCGACGGCAGCGGATCCAGCGTGCTGGCCGGCACGATCACGCTCGTCGAGCGCTTCTCCACCATGGCCGGGATTTCCATCGCCCTGGTCCTCGCGGCGGGAACGGCGCTCGCCATTGCCGAGGTCGGCTCAGTCGCCAACCTCTTCGAGACCGGGTACGGGCAGACGCTTTTGGTGAAGATCGCGGTGGTCGGCCTCTTGATCCTCGTCGCCGCCTACAACCGTTTCCTGCTGGTACCTTGGCTGTCGGCCGCGGAGGCCCGAGGCCATTCGGAGGGTCTGGCCGCCGCATGGCGGCGGTTGCTGGCCACCATCCGACTTGAGGCAATTCTCGCCGTCGCCATTCTGGTGGCTACCGCTGCACTGGCGAACGGGGTGCCGTCAAACGGCGCCACGGCGCCCCCGCCCGCGCCCTTCGCCCGCACGGTGCCGTTCGACGGCGGCCATCTGACTTTTCGCATCAGCCCGAACCAGGCGCTGGTCAACAACATTTCGGCGCAGTTCACCGGCGCGGACGGATCCCCTGCCGAAATGGCGGAGAGCGTCTCGCTGTACCTCAACCTGCCCTCCCAGAACGTGGGCCCGATCGAGACCGATATGAAGAAAGTCGGGGTCGGGCGCTTCGTGCTTCGCAATACCCCGAATCCGCCGATCGTGGGGACCTGGGACATCACGCTGCAGATCCAAGTATCCGAATTCAGCCAACCGGATGTGAGTTTCGTGGACAAGGTGCAATGACGGCCTCCTCGGCTCGCCTTACATGAGGAGATCCAGCCTGCACATGCGCGCCAAACTCGCGACGTTCATCCTCGGAGTCGTGGCTCTCAACTGCCTGTGGTGTGGCGTTGCTTCGGCCCACGTCACCGTGAGCCCGTCGTCCCTCCCGCGTGGGGCCGACGATGCCATCCTGACATTCCGGGTGCCCAACGAGTCCACCACTGCGAGCGTGGTCGGCCTGCATATTCAATTCCCTTTGGCCCATCCCATCGTGGTCCTCAACCCCGAAGCCGGATCGGGATGGACCGTCGTCGTCCACTCGGCCGTCCTGCCCAAACCGATCACCACCGACGACGGGACGTTCACCTCGACGGTGTCCGAGATCGACTGGAGCGGTGGTTCGATTCCTGTCGGCCAGTTCGGTGAATTCAACGTGCTGGCCCAGGGACTGCCGAAGGACACCGACCGCCTCATCTTCAAGGCGGTCCAGCTTTACAGCGACGGCACGACCGTGAACTGGATTCAGGTGCCGACCAAAGCTGCCCCAGACCCGGAGCACCCGGCACCGACCCTGGTGCTCACTGCGCCGGGCCACGGGACGTCGGGCACCGGGACGTCGGGCACCGCTGACTCCAGTGCTTCGGCAGGGACCTCTACGTCGGCTGGTTCGGTCTCCGGCGGCACCTCCAGCTTCGACAACGGGCTGGCTGTCGCCGCCATCATTTTGGCGGCGTTGGCCATCGCTGTCGCGGTCCTGGCGGTGTGGCTCGGCAGGCCCGCCGCGCGCCGGCGGTGGAAGCTCCACCGGGCCCGGATTGACGCAAGCGATGACCGATGCTGTCGACGGAGCCCCGTTGCCCACGAGTTCGGTGAAGAAGGTCGTTGTCTTCGGGGCGACCGGAGCGGTCGGCTTCTCCGCAGCCAGACAGTTCCATGGCGCGGAGGCAGTTCCGGTTGTGGGCGTGTCGCGCCGCGACCCCAACGTCGCGGGCATGCGCCACGTCGAGCTGGACCTCGCCGACCGGTCCCGTTGCGATGCCGTCCTCGGGTCCTCCATGTTCGGAGACACCACGCACATCGTGTACGCCGCGCTGCAGGAGTCGAGCGACCTGGTGGGCGGATGGCGCGACCCCGAGTTGATGAGCTACAACCTTCGCCTTTTCGAGAACTCCATCGAACCGATCCTCGGGGCGCACGGTTCGAGCCTCCTCCACGTGACCCTCCTGCAGGGAGCGAAGGCGTACGGGCTCCATGTCGGTAGTTCGCCGCTGCCGGCCAAGGAGAGCGCTCCACGAGACAGGCACGAGAACTTCTACTTCTTGCAGGAAGATGCGCTCAGGAAGCTGAGCGAAGGAGCCCACTGGTCATGGACGATCCTTCGTCCACAGGTCGTCTACGGGGAGTCGATGGGCAGCCCGATGAATCTGTTGCCGGCCATTGGCGTGTACGCATGCCTGGAGAAAGCCCGAGGGCGTCCGCTCTCGTTCCCCGGTGGTCCTCCCGCCGTGCAGGAGGCCGTGGACGCGCGTCTGTTGGCGCGGGCGATCAGCTGGGCCGGCGCAACCCCTGCGGCACGCAATGAGGTCTTCAACGTCACCAACGGTGATGTCTTCTCCTGGTACGACGTGTGGCCGGACATCGCCGCTGCCTTCGGCATGGACGTCGGGGAGCCCAGACCGCTCCGACTGTCCGAGGCGATGCCACCGCGGGCAGCGGAGTGGGCCGCCATCGTCGACGGCTACGGACTCGATGCACCGCGGGACATGTCAGCGTTTGTCGGCAATTCCTGGAAGTACGCCGACCTCCTCTTTGGCACATCAGGTGTGCGCCCTCTCCCGGCGCTGCTCAGCACGATCAAGATCCGTGCCGCCGGATTTCACGAGTGCATCGACACGGCAGAGATGTTCCGGTACTGGTTCGCCGCGTTGCAGCGACGGCGTCAGTTCCCCTCCAAGGGGCAATATTCGGACCCGAATCGTACAAAGGAGCGGTAGGTGGACGCGGTGTCGGTGTCGCTGCGTCAGCGGCCGGCCGGCAGAACCGTCCACTTGCCGTGGCCCGGACGGCCGTTCAGCTCAAGACGCACGGGCTGCTCCCGATGGCCCGGGGGTACGGGGATGCCGTCGAGGAGCACCTGCTCGGGATGGGAGACGTCGTACTCGTCCACTTCCACGCACAGCTCCCCCCGATACGCCCCGAGGCCGAGCCCGTCACGAAAACCGCCGTCGTAGCCGGTACCGCTGTAGGCCCAGGCCGTGACCGCCGGCCGGGCTTCCATGACGTACTCGCTGTCGTCGTGCGTGCGCACGATCACGCGTCCGTGTGCGAAAGCTCGGGTGCCCGGGAAGAACGACAGGTCGTGGGCAACGTCGACGACGCGGGCAGCAGGCCTCCCGACGTTGACGGGCCAGCGAACGGCGCCGTCGAGACGCACACGTCGCCCTTCGCTGTCTTCGACCAGGATCAGATTGCCACCCATCTCGTCGTTGGCAAAGTCGAGCCAGAGCGCGAGCCCCCGCCCGCCAGATGCCTCCGCCGCGTCTGTCGCCGACGTCACTGGTTCGAAGCCGCCGACACCCGGTCGCACCCCCCACGAATGATCGCGGATGCCGAACCAGGCCTCGGCCACGTGGCGCCGTCCGTGGAGCTCGATCCAGCCGCGTACCTGGCCCAGCTGCTTGTAGCGGCGAGTGTCCTCGACCGTGCGCCCCTCGCGTGCGGTGTGGTGGTGACCCTCTTCGTGCACCGGGAGAAAGCCTTCCCAGAGCAGGTCGAAAGCGGCGGGAAAATTGTCGCTCGGCTCCAGTACGAGGCGGATCGCCTGCAAGGGCGTGACGACCTCCTGGCGCAGCTGCGCGATGCGCAGGTCGCCGACGGCCGGCCGGAGCTGGCGGGAGAGGCGGAGGTTGTACTGCACCCCGGCGTACTGAATGGCGACGTAGCCGTCGAGGACGTTCATGTTCGGGTAGCACCCGAGCCCCGTGATGAAGGCCAGTCCGTCGGTCGGGTGATGGCTGCAGAACCAATTCCGGTCGTAGAACCGGTGATCGCTGGTCGCGACTTCTCCGAAGGGTGCTGCGACCTGGTGGCACAGCTGCTCGTCCAACTCGCTCAACATTGCGCGCCGCCATCGACTTCGGTCATCACGCGGGCAAGGAGCCGGGTTGCGGCCGTGTTCGTAAGGGTCTCGGGATCGGGGACCGCCCCGGCGGCGGCTGCACTGAGGTTCCCGATGCGGAGGCCGATCACGCACGTCCGTAGGCCGGCGAACACGTCGTAGACGGCCAGCGATCGCGCGTCCCGGCCTACCAGGTCCTCCCACCGCGCGATGGTCTCGTCGCGCGAGGGGAAGCCGGGGAGCCGGGACCCCCCGATACCTTCGCTGAAGAAACGATCGCTCCACAGCCAGCGGCCGAGGTCGGAGGTGGGATCGCCCAGCCATGCCATCTCCCAGTCGAGCACGGCGCGGCATGTGAAGCCGTCGAAGATCATGTTGCCGATACGGGCGCAGCCCCAGCACAGCCGCGCCGCGGGCTCATCGGCCGGCCGGTGGGCTTCCAGCCACGCGAAGGCAGCTTCGATGGTCGGGCTGCGGACTCCGGCGTGGCCCCACTCGTAGAACTCGCGGTAGTAGTCCAACTCCTGGTCGAATCCATTTGCTCCTCGGGCCGGTCGGTTCAGGAACGAGAGGCCGACCGCTTCGGGATCCACCCGATGGACGCTGGCCATGGCCTCCAGCCCGCTCCACCACAGCTCTTCTTGCGCGGCCGGTTCGGCTTCCTTCAGCCATCCGGCGAGGGAGTGTGGCGGCGAGTCCGGTGGGACACGCCCCGCGACCCTCTCCATGGCGATGAATGGGCCGCCCAGGTACGAAGGGTCGGACTCATACGAGAGGACCCTGGGAACGGGGACGTCGCTCTGCCGCCCGAGGACGTCCAAAAGGCGGTACTGCTCCTCGAAGCGAGGCTCCAAGAACACGGTGTGACCGCTGGGCCGTATCCGCAGGGCGAAACCCTGGCTCTCCCTCCGGCCTCCCTTGCGCCACGAGGCGTCGAACAACAGCGTCTCGGACGATCCTCCATTGGCTGAGGGTGTGGTGACGTCTGAGAGCTCGATCCCGGATGCGCCCCCGGTCATGCTCGTGAGCCAGATCCGGATACCGGACTGCGTCAGCCGCAGGTCGCGCTCGGTGCCGATCACTGGTCGGAACCATACCGAACGACCTCGCGCCGTGCGAGCAGGTGCGCTTCTGTCATGAACCTGCGTTGACGCTCCCGTGGCCATGGCCGCGTCGGCCGTGCAAGGGCCCGCTCGATCACAACCTGGCGACGAGCTCGGCCACGATCTCTGCCGCCGGTTGTGGCTGCTTGGCGAGCGCAACGCTCTGCCCGGCCCACAGTGAAAGCGCTTCGATATCGCCGGTGGTACCGGCCATGGGCGCTGCCGTCTCGTACCGGACGATTGGTTCGCCGGAGGCGAAGTGCGCGATGACGTCGCCCTCTCCCGGTCGACTCCCCAGTGGGGGCCGGCCTGCGGCCTCCCACTCCTCTGCCGTCGAGTTGCGGATCACGCGGTGGGGCGCATCCGGCCACCCGACGTCGTAGAGGTCGGGGTACCACTGTGCATCGGTCTCTGCGGCGTCCACCAGACGACGGCGGTACTCCTCGTGGATGGGCATCTCCAGGGCCAGCAGGAACCGGGTGCCGAGCCACGCCGCTTGCGCACCGAGCGCGCACACACAGCCGCCACTCCTCGAGCGTCCCCGATCCCACCCGCGGCGATCACCGGCACCGGTCCGACCGCGTCCACCACGGCGGGCACCAGGGGAAGCGTTGCGACCCGGCTCCAGACGTGACCACCGGCCTCCCAACCCTGCGCCACGACGACGTCGACGCCGCTGTCGACCGCCCGCCGCGCCTGTTCGGCACTGCCGACCGTATGGAGAAGGATTCCGCCGGCGTCGTGCACCTGCTGCACATAGTCCGCGGGATCGCCCCACATCAGTGACACGATCCGCAGACCGGCTTCGAGCGCCTCGTCGAGGCGTCGGTGCTGATCGGTGCTGAGGATCAGATTGCCGCCGAACGGGCGATCGGTGAGCGCCGCCGTCTCACGAACAGGGTCTCCAGCGGGGGTGGACCATGTCAGCGCCAGCATGCCGAGCGCGCCGGCGTTGGAGACAGCTGCCGCCAGTTCGGGCACCGCCGACATCGGCGCCTGCACGATCGGCTGTTCAATCCCGAGCAGTTCGCAGACCGGGGTTCGCATGCCGGAACTATGACGCGTACGACGAGGGCTTCTGGCCGGCCCGTTTGTCCCATCCGTGAAAATTCGCGTAGTCGCCTGCATTCCAGGCCTCGCGGAGGCCCGGCTTGCTCAGGTCCCAGTCGGGACGGATGTCACTCGACGCAGCACGCAAGTCGCGCCAGAGGTCGTCGAAGGAAGGGCGTCCCCAGAACCAGTACCCGTTGTAGACGCTGTGCACCACCAGCCCCGGCTTGAGCACCAAGGTGTGGGGGATCATCGGGTCGTGCTCGGGGTCGGTGTACTCCTGAATGTCGAGGGCCTTCTGGACTGTCCGGTCAGGATCGGAGAGGAAGGGCCATTGGGCGCCGACTGAGGCGCGGAACTCTTGCGTCGAATGGTGGTCGTCGGTCGAGATGGTGACGACCTGGGTATAGGCGACCGCGATCTTGGCGTAGTTCGCAGCAAGCTCGAGGTGCTGCTGGTGCTCCTTGGGGCAGTAGTTGCCGCGCGCCAAGGTCAGGATCAGTGGGTCGTCGCCTTGCAGCTCGCTGAGCGTCCGCACCGTCGAGGTGTGATCCGGCAGGGAGAAATCGGGGAAGATGCCGCCGGGTCTGATGTCGGATCGCATGGATGACCGCCCTTTCGTTGGCCCAGGCGCGCAAACGTCGCGCACGAAGCGCGCCCGTCCTGCGCAGCGACGGGCGAGCCTGTCGTCACGAGATTATCGTTCTCGGGGCCGCGTCACCCGCCGCACCGCCACGTGGAAAGGCAAGCGTAAGGAGCTCACATGAGCACGACCCCCATAGCCGACTATGCGCTCCTTTCTGATCGGCACAGCGCTGCGTTGGTGAGCCGGAGCGGGTCGATCGACTGGTTGTGCTTCCCCCGCTTCGACAGCACGTCCATCTTCGGACGCCTCCTCGGTGATGAAGCCGGCTACTGGTCGATCTCGGCCACGGGCGCCACGCAGGTGACCCGCCGCTATCTGGACCGCACCATGGTCGTGGAGACGACCTTCCGCACGCCGACGGGCACGGTCGCGGTCACCGACGCCCTGGCCATGGGCGAAGGCAACCGGGGGCACGAGCTCGGCCGCGGTGCGCCCCATCTTCTCCTGCGGCGTGCGACATGCGTCGAAGGAGACGTCGAGTTGTCGATCGAGTTCGTCCCGCGGCCCGGGTACGGACTCCTCCATCCGGTACTCGCTGCTGTCGACGGGGGAGTTGCCGCGTCCGCGGACGCCGAGGTGCTGGTCCTCTCTTCTCCGCTGGCTCTGGCCATCGACCAGTCCACGGCCTCGGGGCGGCTCCAGCTCGGCCCCGGCGAGAGTGCGGGCTTTGCCCTGCAGCACGGCACACAGGACGAGTCGGGCTCAGCCAAGGTCTGGACCCAATCAGACATCGACGCATGGTTGGACGACACGGTCTCGGCCTGGGAGTCGTGGTCGGAACTGCACCAGGCCTATGTAGGTCCGTGGCGGGACCTGGTGCACCACAGCGGACGGGTGCTCCAATCCCTCTCCTTCGCCCCTACCGGGGCGATCTGTGCCGCGGCGACCACGTCGCTGCCCGAGGTGGTGGGCGGCGCCCGGAACTGGGACTACCGCTACGCCTGGGTCCGGGACGCTTCCTTCACGATTCAGGCCCTCTGGGTGGCGGCCTGCCCTGACGAAGCCAATGAATTCTTTGACTATGTGACCACCGCCGCAGCCGGGTCGCTCGACCGGGGTGGCGATCTGCAGATCATGTTCGGCATCAGTGGCGAGCGGGACCTCACCGAGAAAGTGCTGCCCCACCTGGAGGGCTGGCGACACTCCGCCCCGGTTCGTGTCGGCAACGGAGCCTGGACCCAGCGCCAGCTCGATGTATACGGGGAATTGCTGGGCGCGGTCTCCCGCCTTTCGGACCATCTCTTCGACAACGCCTCCAGGGTCGCGCCGATGGCAGACCCCGACAAGTGGGGTGCACCCCCCGATCTGGCACCGGCCACACGTCGGTTCTTCGTGCAGTTGGCCGACACCGCCGCTCGTCGCTGGCAGGAGAAGGACCAGGGGATCTGGGAGATCCGAGGCGAGCCCCGTGAGTTCTTGTACTCCAAGCTCATGTGCTGGGTGGCCCTCGACCGGGCTGTGGGCTTAGCCGAACAACTCGACGCCTCCGACCGGGTCGAGGCCTGGACGCGGACCCAGGCCCAGATCCGGGAAGCGATCGAGACCAAAGGGTGGAGCGACCGGGCCAAGGCGTTCACCCAGTCCTTTGGCTCGGAGGAGCTCGACGCGTCCAACCTGATGCTGCCGCTCGTCGGGTTCCTCCCCGCCGACGAGCCCAGAGTGCTGGCCACGATCGACGCGACGGAAGAGCGCCTCACCGATGATCGGGGACTCGTGTACCGCTACCGGTCGCACGACGGCCTCGAGGGCGAAGAAGGCACGTTCCTCTTGTGCACCTTCTGGCTGGCGCAGGCGCTGGCCCGCTCCGGACAAACGGCGCGGGCCCGCACCGTCTTCGAGCGGGCGGTGGCCTTCGTCAACGATGTCGGCCTCCTCTCGGAGGAGGTCGATCCCGACACCGGAGACCTCTTGGGCAATTTCCCGCAGGCCTTCAGCCATATCGGGCTGGTCAATGCGGCCTGGGCCATTTCCGAGACCGAAGGCCTCAAGAAATCGTCTCCGGAGAATGCCACGGGTCAGTCCGCTCCGTCGGGCCGTCCTCCCGCCTGATCCACCGCGCGGAGCCGTCGCCGACTGCGACCCCGCTTAGGGAGGTGAGTGCTCCTCTCGGCGCGGCTCTCCGAGGCGCGAATTGCGGGGGATGACGTTCTGACGGGTGGCGCATGTAAGAAGGTTCTTGCATATTCCCGACCGGTTCCGTACGATGGTGGGGAGGGCCTCCGCCGGCGGTGTCCGCCACGCGGCGATGTGAGGGCAAATGAAGGGATGGACCGATGTCATCCGTAGATTCCCGTACGCGCTTTGAGGGTGATGCCGAGCACCTCGATCCGACCGAATTCGTGAACGATCGTCTGGCCCTTCTCCTCGAGGCCAACGGGGCGGAGGCGGGCCGGGGCGCCACGCGCCTCGGGCTCGTTCCACTGACGCTGGACGTCGAAGGCACGTTCCTCACGTTCGCCGTGGATGATGGTCGGTTGTCCGTGACCCCACGCAGGAATGACGCACTTGTCGTCGTGCTGGACACGGAGGCGTTCTCCGACCTGGTACAGGACGTGGCCTCGACGTTCGGGCTCAGTATGACAGGACGGGCGGAGGTTGTCCGAGGCACGATCGACGCGTTCATCGAGTGGGAACCGGTTCTTCGTAGCCTGCTCGACGGACGACCGGCGTACGAGCCGGGAGCCATCACTTTCGAAGACCGCAAAGGGGAGCCGCTCGATCTGCACCGGTCGTTCACCCTCGAGGACGCGCCCGAGGAGATCGGCCATTTCCTCTCAGCAGCCGGGTTCCTCCATGTACAGGGTGTGTTCAGCGAGGCCGAGATGGGCGCCGTTTCGGCTGAGCTCGACGCGGCAATCGTGGAAGCTGAGCGTGACGACGGTGCATCGTGGTGGGCTCGCACGGACAGCGGTGAGTGGTATCCCTCGCGGATTCTGGGCTTCAATCAGAAAGCGCCTGCATTGCGAGAACTGCTTCGTAGCGAGCGCTTCGCGGCCATCGGCACATTCACGGCCGACCGCTTCGTCCAGCGCGATCCCGATCGGGGGGACTCCGCCGAAGGCCTTCTGAAGAAGGTAGGCGTCCTCGAAGGCATCTCGGACGTGAGCTGGCACAAGGACTGCTCCATGGGTGGTCACAGTCGACACTGTTGCGGCCTCGTCGTAGGGATATCGGTCACGGGAGCGAGTAGGGAGAACGGCGAACTCGGCGTGGTTCCCGGGTCGCATCGAGCCAACATTCCGCACCTGGGTGTCGAGGGTCTCGACTTGCCGCGCCTCCCATTGCCGACTCGCACGGGCGACGTGACGGTGCACTGCTCGTGCACCCTGCACATGAGCCGTCCACCCGTCTCGGCCGAGCGCCGCGTGGTGTACACGGGCTTTGGCCTTGCGCCGCGGCCGGGTGACCATCGGGTCGTTGCTGATCCCGCCGAGGTTCGCCGCGCACGCGCGGTGTTGAACGACCACACGCGTCGCCAGCAGGGCAGCCATGGATCACCGCGGGTGGCGAGCTTCGAGCTCTGACCCGCGAGGGCGCCATCACCCGTGTCGGGCGCTACTCGGCCTGCGGCGTCATCGAGGCGAGGATCCGGATGAATTCTTCCTGCGGGAGGCCTTGGAACGGTTGACCCTGGATCTCCGAAAGAAAGTGGTAACCACCCAGTGCGACCACGCAGACGGTGAGCTCAGGTTCCTCCTGCCACGACATCTGCTCCCCCAAGGCCTGGAGGACGCCGGTGACCGCCTCGCGGATTTCGGGCACCCGATGCCCGTCGGTGAGCATGAGGCGGATGAGGGGATCGAAGAGACGCAGGTGGTCGAGCATGCTCCCGAGCCAGAGCTCGCGGGTCTTGGGGATCCCCTCGACAGCTTCCTGGGTCGCATTCGCCTCGGCAATGGCTGTCATATTGCGGGCCACTTCGCGTTCTATGGCGGGACGCAGGAGATCCTTCTTGGAATGGAAATGCCGATAGAAGCCGCCAGAGCCCCCTGTCAGGCCGGCTTGTTTTTCGATCTCGGTGACCGTTGTCCCAGCGAAGCCCAGCTCGACGAACAGCTCGAATGCGACGTCGAGAATCCGCTCCCTGGTCGACCGATCAGTTGCACGCACGGTCAAAAGAGTACGTGACCGCGCCAGGCTTGTCGCGAGCCCGGCGCAGGGACGTGCGGCATTTTGGGTGTGTTCCACGAGGCCGTCATTTCGCTGAGATCTAGGCTGAGCCGGATCATGAACCCGGAGATTGAGACGGAGGCCGTCGACGAGCTCTTCGTCGACCCGTATGTCGATGTCGATGAGTGGCGGACTTCTCCCGTCCGCCATCGCTATGTGCATGGTGGATTTGCCGGCAGCGAGACCCGATTTTCGATCTACCTGCCTCCGGCGGAGTCGTATGAAGGAAGGTTTTTCCAGCACATAACTCCCGTGCCGGACAGCGAGCACCTTGCGCAACACGCGAGCGGAGAGGAGGACAAGATCGGGTTCGCCATCTCGAGTGGTGGCTACTTCCTGGAAACGAACGGCGGCGGCATGTCAGGCAGTCCGGGATCCTCGGTCGACCCCACGATTGCGGCCTACCGTGCCAATGCGGCAGCAGCGCAATTCTCTCGTGGTGTGGCGGCCGAAATGTACGGCGACCATCGGGCGTTCGGTTACGCCTACGGGGGGAGTGGCGGTGGCTACCGCACGATCGGGAGTGCCGAGAACACGACGGGTGTCTGGGACGGTTTCGTGCCCTATGTCATTGGCTCGCCGATGGCGATACCGAACATGTTCACCGTTCGCATGCATGCACTCCGCATCCTTCGAGACCGCTTCGACGGCATCGTCGATGCCGTCGAGCCGGGTGGGAGCGGTGATGTCGACGCGCTCCTTAGCGAGGAGGAGCGCGACGCTCTCATCGAGGTGACGCGCATGGGGTTCCCGCTGCGATCATGGTTCGGGCACCGCACGATGGGCATGCACGCCTTCCCGGTTCTCTATCAAGGCATGGTGATGGCCGATCCGACCTATTTCGAGGACTTCTGGTCCACGCCGGGCTACCTCGGCTTCGAGTTGCCGCCCTCGTTGGCGCGTGACCTGGTGCAACATCCTTGCCAGATTGCCGCGACGATCTCCGAGGACGAGGCCAAAGATCTGCATCTCTCGCTGGGGCCGCACCCGGGCCAGAACAGGGGAGGGGTCGACACCGCGTGGCGCGGTGCCAACGAGCCGGCGCCCATCCCCGTGGCGGTCCGACTCTCGACCGCTCCGCCCGTTGAGGTCCAGGGGGCGGAGCTTCTCGTCAACTCCGGCCCAGCCGCCGGTGCACGGCTCGTCGTGTTGTCCGTGGCGCATGACATCGCGTTGTTCGGTCCGGGCCCTTCGGCCACGTTGGTCCAGCTGCAGCCAGGGGACGACGTCATCGTCGACAACAGCGGGTTCCTGGCGGCGCAGACGTACCACCGCCATCAGGTGCCGATGACCGCCGACTACCCGGTCTGGGACCAATTCCGGGACGAGGACGGCGCTCCTACGTACCCTCAACGTCCGCTCATCCTCGGACCCTTGTTCGCTGCGGCCGCAGCCGGGACCGTGCAGACCGGTCGATGCGGGGGGAAGATGATCGTGGTCGAGTCCCTGCTCGACCGTGAAGCGCTCCCGTGGCAAGCCGACTGGTATCGCACGAAGGTGCAGGAGCACCTCGGAGATGCCCTCGACGACAACTTCCGTCTCTGGTTCACCGACAACGCTCTGCACTGTGACGACGAGGCGCAGGAGAGCCCGACGCACACGATCAGCTACCTCGGTGTCTTGCACCAGGCACTCCGGGACGTGAGCCGCTGGGTCGAAGAAGGGGTCGCACCTCCGCCCAGTACGAACTATCAGGTTGTCGACGGCCAGATCACGATGCCCGCAGATGCCGCAGAACGGCGGGGCATTCAGCCTCTCGTCACCCTCACCGCCGACGGCGAGGAGCGCGCTGACGTCGCTGTCGGGGAGGGCGTGAGGTTTCGCGCTGTCGCGCAGACTCCCGAGGGCGCGGGGGCCATCGTGGCCGTGGAGTGGGATTTCGAGGGGGCGGGCACCTTCCCGATCGCGGAGTCTGCGGCGGTGGGAGAGAAGGTGGACGTGGAACGGCTGTACGCCTTCGCGGTGCCTGGCACCTACTTCCCGACCGTGCGCGTCGCCGCGCAGCGAGGGGGGGACAGGAACTCCCCGTACGCCCGGGTGCAGAACCTCGCCCGCGTCAGAGTGGTGGTCGGCGAGTCGCACTGAGTGGTGGCGTGCGCCCGCAAGTGAGGAGTACGCCGGGGGACGTCAGCGCGCGTTTCGCCGAGCGATCGCACCGAGGTGGGTTG
The DNA here is from genome assembly GCA_963706555.1 of uncultured Acidimicrobiaceae bacterium. Taxonomy (GTDB): domain Bacteria; phylum Actinomycetota; class Acidimicrobiia; order Acidimicrobiales; family RAAP-2; genus Bog-473. Next base: position 4,808,245 of record OY970164.1, on the reverse strand, counting down.
CGCTCGGTTTCGGGAGCCGGGCGAATGTCGAACGATCAACTGCGGCCAGCCCCATTTTGGGTGCGTAGCCCCGAATCCACTCGAAGTTGTCGATCAACGTCCAGTGGAAGTACCCGAGAACGGGCACCCCGTGATCGATCGCCTCCAGCAGTCCGTCCAGCGCGGCATCGATGTACCAGATGCGGCGTGCATCGTCCTCGGTCTCTATGCCGTTCTCAGTGACCAACACCGGCTTTCCGGTCTCCGTGTGGATGTACTCGACCGTATTGCGAAGTGCCACCGGCTGTTGGAGCTCCGCCATCCGGTCTCCGGGTTCGGTGAAGGGGAGTACCGGGAGCGGAGGAAATGGACTTCCTGTTCCAGGTATTCGCACCATCCGGTAGGTCTGTACCCCCGTGAAGTCTCCCGCTCGTTTGATGGTGTCGAGCCACTCCCCATAGGCCGTGGCCCGCACTGCCTCGTACGGGCTTCCCTCGCCTCCGGGCTGGAAGTCCGTGACCGAGAGCGTGACACCGACGGGGAGGTCGCCCCGCGCTGCCTTGATCGCGGCGAACCCCAGTTCATGTCCGGCGATCAGCTGCGGGGTCATGCCATCAAGATCCGGGTGTTCCATGGAGACGAAGCGCTCGCAGCTGAGCATGTGTGCCGCGGTGGCATGGACCTGGAGCGCAAGGGGGTCTTGGCGCCCGAAGTAACCCTCGGCTCCAGGGATGCTGCGGAAAACCTTTCCCACCTGCGGTTCGTTCAACGTGAAGGCGAAGTCCATGCCATCGGCAAGAGCTGCTGCGGCGGTGGAACAGAAGCGGGCGAACAGCGAGGGGGCCTCGGGGTTGAGCCAGCCGCCCGCCATGGCGAACCAGAGGGGCGCCGTGCCGTGGAAGAACGTCACGGCGGCGCCAACACCGTGTGCGTTGCAACACTCGATCACCCGCTTGTAGTGATCGAGCACGGCCACGGAGAAGTGGCCCCGGCTTGGTTCGATCCGGGACCACTCGATCGAGAAGCGGTAGCAGTTCAGGCCGAGCTCGGCCAGGAGGGAGACGTCCTCCTCGTAGCGGTGATAGCTGTCACAGGCGTCTCCTGAGCGTTCCACGAACGTCGTCGGTTCGAGATTCTCGAGAAACCAATAGTCGGCGTTGACATTGTTCCCTTCGATCTGGTGCCCTGCTGTCGCGGCACCCCAGACAAAACCGTCGGGGAATCGACGTCGATGAACCTCCGAGTCGCTCACTGTCGGCTCCAATCTTTCTTGTCATGCAGGTCGGCGGCCAGCACCTCGACGGGGTCACGGAGTCCCGGATCTCGACCCAGCGTGTGACGGGTCGCGCCGGTGGGCCGTCTCCGTGAATGCAATTATGACGGTGGCGCTACTGCGTTTGTGCAAAGGTTTGCATATACTCGGAGTGGGAGCAAATGCGCGGCGCAGCTTGCCGATGCATCCTGTGAGAGGAGAGACGCATGACGCAGTTTCCGGACGGGTTTCTCTGGGGTGCGGCCACGGCCGGGCACCAGGTGGAAGGCGGAAACGTGAACGCCGATCTCTGGCCGTTGGAATGGGCGGAGAACTCCATCTTTGCCGAGCCGTCGGGTGACGCGTGCGACCACTACCACCGCTATCCCGAAGACGTTGCCCTGCTCGCCGACCTCGGCTACAACGCCTACCGGTTCTCGCTCGAATGGTCACGGATCGAACCGGAGCCCGGGTATTACTCTCTCGCCGCGCTGGACCACTACCGGAGGATGATCGCCTGCTGCCTCGAAAACGAGATCACCCCCTTCGTGACCTACAACCACTTCACCACGCCACGCTGGTTCGCCGGGAATGGAGGCTGGGACAACAGCGGGGCAGCAGACTGCTTCGGCCGTTATGCCGCCCGCGTCACCGAGCACATCGGCGATCTTCTCTCGTGGGTGGGGACGCTCAATGAACCCAATCTCATGGACCTCCTGCAGCAGACGGGGAAAGTGCCGATGGGTGCCGGAGGCCGAGGGCTGCGCGAGGCCGCCGAACCGTCTGCCGGCGGTGTCGGCGGCTTCGACCCCTCGCGCTACCGGATGGGGCACATCGGTGGAGATGTCGAACGCATGGCCGCCGTCCACCGTCGGGCCGTAGAAAGCATCAAGGCCGGTCCCGGTGACGCCAAGGTCGGTTGGAGCCTCGCCCTTGTCGACCTCCAGGCGACCGAGGACGGCCAGCAGCGCTGTCAGCAGGCCCGCCAACGGGCCTCGATCGACTGGCTCGAGGTCGCCCGCGATGACGACTTCATCGGGGTACAGACCTACTCGAGGAACCTGATCGGACCCGAAGGTGCGGTGCCGCCGCCCGAGGGGGTCCCGACGATGCAGACCGGTTGGGAGGTGTACCCCGAAGCCCTGGAGCACACAGTCCGCCTCGCGGCCAAACATGCCCGCGTGCCGGTCCTGGTCACGGAGAATGGCATGGCGACCGACGATGACACGGCGCGGATCGCCTATACCCGTCGGGCCATCGAGGGCGTGGCCGACTGCATGGCTGACGGTATTGATGTCAGGGGGTACCTCCATTGGACATTGCTTGACAATTTCGAATGGATGTCGGGCTACGCCATGACGTTCGGACTCGTCGCCGTCGATCGTGCGTCATTTGCTCGCACGGTCAAGCCCTCGGCACGCTGGCTCGGCGAGGTGGGCCGCGCCAACGCTCTCCGCTGATCGCCGGACCAGCCGGGCTCGCCTGATGGGACCCGGTGCCGCTCAGGCGAGGCGGTAGAGCACCTCTCCGGCGTCAGGGACGACCACTGCGAGCGGATCGGTCGTCCACTCGTCGAGATTCATCGTCGAGGGATCGAGATACCCGAGGTTGGCTTTGGCGACGATCTCCTCGGGGATACCCGTGGCAAGAGTCACGCGCACCCGCTGTCGCTCGCCGTCCGCCGGGTCGTAGGACCCAGCTCCGAAGAGGTGGGTCGAGTGGGCCAAATCGCCCCGGGGGTGGTGGCGGTACTCGTCCCAGTTGGCGAGGAAATAGTCGCGGCAGTGGTAGCCGATGTCGACAAGGTGGGGATGCATTGCGGCGATCTCCGTGATGTGGGGCGCGTAGAGGATGACCTCACCGCCGTCGGCGACGACCGGCTCCACCTTGTAGAAGCCCTTGGCGCCCGTCCACAGGTCGGCGTAGCGATGCGAGACGAGCGACAGAACCCGCTGCACCGGAGAGGGCAGGTAGACGATATGGGTCCGGGCGGACACGTCGGCGGCGACACCCCACGCCTGGCGCGGATCCCCGAAGGCCAGGGACCTGAGGCCGCCGGTCGCGTGATCCACAACGACGCAGAGCGCATGGCGTCCGCCCGGAACGAGGTCCGACGCCGCGTCGATCAGTGCCCGCACAGGGGTGACGCCACGAGTGCCGGAGATCTCTCTGCTCGTCAGGAGCGCACCGAGCCAGTGGGTGACGTCGATGAGCTCCTGCCCCGAGAGGCCGGGGAAGAGGTACTTGTTGCCCCCCGAGAATCCCACGACCTCGTGAGGAAGTACCGGGCCCACAATGATGGTCACGTCACTCTCGACCACGAGCCTGTTGATCCGGACATCGACGACTTCGCGGAGCCGGCCCCCCGAAAGCTCGGCGACGGTGTCCGAACCAAGTGTCCCGACGTCGACGAACGTCTGACGATCCCACCAGGCATGGTTGCGGACCACGAGAGAATCGGTACCCACCATCGTTCGGATGGCCTCGTCGCTCATGGGCGCGTGGGTGCCGAGGGCGATCAGAACGCTGCATGAGCTGACGCGGGATGCAGTTGCTTGCGCAATGGCATCGAGCAGGAGTGGGAGGGGACAGCTCCGAGTGGCGTCGGGGACGACCAGGCACAGTGAGCGCCCGTCCAGGTCGAGCGCGTCCATCTGCGCCCGGACGAAGGCCCGGATCTCTGCCGGGTCGAGGATCTCACCTGGTCGCTCGATGGCCGCAATCATGGCGTGTCCCTCAGCACGGCCAGGCCACGGTGCGCCAACTGCTCGAGTGCCTCGAGGGTGCTGGCGCAGAATGCGGCGTCGTAGGTCCGTCCCACTGCGGCGTGAACGAGCCTGGCCAGATCGCCGCCGACGAGGGCAGCCCGTATCCGCTGCGCTTCGGGGTCCATGACGGCCGGCAGCGACGTCCCGTCGATCTCCAAGCCGCTGACGGACGCTATCCACAGGGCGACAACAGTCGCGAATCGTGAGGTAGTGAGGCCGACCTTCAGGCGTGCGTCCACAATCGGCAGGAGTCTTTGTGGCAGCTTGCGTGACCCGTCGGCGCCCACCTGCACGCACGTATGGGCGAGGTTCGGATTGGCAAATCGCACAAGCGCCTGCTCGGCGAAGCGCTCTGCCTCGAGTGAAGGCGGGAAGGGGGCGACCTCCAGCGTATCTTCGATCATGTGCCGGACAAAGGGAGCGACTGTTGCATGGTGAACGGCAGCGGCGATCGTCGAGCACCCAGCGAGCAGGCCGCAGTAGGCGAACGCCGAGTGTGGCCCGTTGAGTAACCACAACTTCCTCCGCTCGAACGGCGTCACATCCGGGACGACCTGCACGCCGACATCGGCAAATGGCGGAAATCCGCCGGCGACGTCGATGACCCATGACCGATGTCGTTCCGTGGTGACCGTGGCTTCGTCGAGAAGGCCGAGTCGCGCTGTGACATCGGTCACGTCGCCCGGCGTCGGTGCGGGCACCATGCGATCGACCACGGAGTTCGGGAAGATGACCTCCTCGGCGATCCAATTCGGCAGGGTCGGGTCGATGCGGTCAGCCATCTCGATCACGCGTTGACGGAGCGTCGTCCCGTTGCCGAGGAGGTTATCGAGGCTGGCGATGATCGGCGGTGCGTTGCCGGCCCGCCGACGATGGGCCAAAGCTGCCGCAAGAATCTCCGGGACCGACGGAATGGATCCTTCCGGGGCGGCTGCACCCACGGCGCGGTCGTAGCCACTCTCGGTGATCGTCACCGTGACGAGTCCGGTGGTCGGGGCAGAGACGGCAGCGATCGCTGCAGTCCTCCCCGTGCGGACCGATGTCATCGATCCCACCACGCGAAGAGCCACCCCACTCCCGGGCTCGCGCTCGGCCACGGTGTAGAGGCCGTCTTGCGGCGTCATCTGCTGCTCCGCCCGGTCACTCACGAGGGAGACGCCTCGGATCAACGCCGGCCAACCATGGCGATTCAGGTCGTCGGCGTAGACCCCGAGATGAGCCCGGGCGAAGGCCCCGACGCCGAGGTGCGCGATGCCTTGGGGCGAAGACCGATCGTAGGGAGGCACCGAGCGGAGGCGGGCACGGGCGAGCGTGGCCATCGACAAGCGTTCGGGCGACTGCACCGTCATCGGTGCAGTCGGTGGGGGGCGACTGCCCGTGTAGGGTCGCTTGCGTGGGGCATCGGCAACGAATCACGATCCTCGACGTCGCCGCGCGCGCCGGAGTCCATGCCGCCACGGTGTCCCGGACACTCAACCTCCCCGAGATGGTGGCACCCGAAACCCGCGCACGGGTGGAGGCGGCAGTTCGGGAGCTCGGGTTCGTCCCCAACCGCGCCGCCCGAGGTCTGATCACCGGCCGCACGGGAAACGTCGCAGTCATCGTTCCTGACATCACGAACCCCCACTTCGCATCGTTGGTGCGTGCGGTCGAGCGAACAGCGCGGGAAGCGGAACTCCAAGTACTCCTCGTGGACACGGGTGAGCATCGCGAAGAAGAGGTCCGCGCGGCAAAATCGCTGGCACGGGAGGTGGATGGCTTCATCGTCATCTCCCCGAGGCGTCTGCACCGTGAACTCGACGCGCTCGGCTCCACGCCGGCGGTCTTCGTCAATCGCCCGGTCAGCGGGCGCGCCTCGGTCATCTTTCGCACGGCTCCGGCTGTGGCCGAGGCGATGCAGCATCTGGCATCGAACGGACATCATGTGGTGGCATACCTCGGCGGCCCGCAGGCGTCGTGGGCGGCGGGGGAGCGCCGGAATGCGGTCCGCCAGACCGGGCGGAAGAGTGGTTTCGAGGTCGGGGAGATCGTCGTCCCCAGCCCGACATTCGAGGCCGCAGTCGGCGTGATCGAGCGAGTGGTGGAGAGCAACGCGACGGCAGTCGTGGCGTTCAACGACCAGATGGCGCTCGGGGTCATCGCCGGTCTGACGAACCTCGGGGTTTCGGTTCCCGGCGATATCAGCGTGGTCGGATTCGACGATGTCCCCATGGCGGCGATGGTTGCGCCCCCGCTCACCACCATCAGCATGCCGACGGACGAGGCGGGCTCCCTCGCGGTCGAGCTGTTGGGCGAGAGTCCCGCAAGCAAGGAGCTCTTCGGAAAATTCGTCATGCGGCACTCCTCGGGCCCGGTCAGACAAGGCCGAGCCAACGGCGCCGGAGCTCGTGGGCGGCGAGCTTCGGGTGCCGGTCGCGGGTGAAGACGCCCTTTTTGTTCCCGTCCACCCGAATGAACGAGGGCTCGGTCGCGAAGTCGGCGAAGTTCCACACCTGTTCTCCCACGACGGCGTCGATCCGGTCGAACACCTGGTGGTACGTGGCCAGCAGTGCGGCCTGATAGTCCTCGCTCCAGATGGCACCATGCAGGGTATGGAGCCCGGCGATGGCGTCAGCTCCGTATTCGGTGACGATGATGGGCTTGGCGTGTTGCTCCGCCCAGCCCAGAAGCTCCGCTTCCAGTGCGTGCTCCGCCGCGTCGAGGTCACCCGGTCCGACATACCAGCCGTAGTACCGGTTGATCATGATCAGGTCAGCGAGCGGCGTGACTTTGCAGACGTCCGGCGGGGCGAACATCATGTTCACAAACCCCACCGGACGGGTCGGGTCCGCCGTTCTCGCCAGGTCAAAGAGCGGTTCGAAGTAGGTGCGGGCTGCGTCGGTATGTGACTCGGGCTCGTTGGCCAGACTCCAAACCGCCACGCAAGGATGGTTCTTGTCTCTTGCGATGAGCTCCTCGATGGCGCGGCGGTGCGCAGCTTGTGCGGCCGAACCGATGGTTTCCTCGGTGAACGTCACCTTCGGACCCCCGAGAAACAGTCCTCCACCCACGCCCAGGTTGAGCCCGACGGCGGCGGTCTCGTCGATGACGACGATGCCGAGGCGGTCTGCGTGTTCGAGGACCTCTTCGGCGTACGGGTAATGCGACGTTCGGAACGAGTTGGCCCCCATCCATCCGAAAAGGGCGAAGTCCTGCACCATGGCCGCGTCGTCGTGACCCCGCCCGCGCACGTTGAGGTCCTCGTGCTTGCCGAATCCTCTGAAGTAGAACGGCTCGCCGTTGATGAGGAATTGTGTGCCGCTCACGCGGACCGTGCGGATGCCGACCGGGAGCACGTAGCGGTCCACCACCCGGTCACCTTCGACGAGGTCCGCCTGGAGTTGGTACAGGTACCCGCGGCCCGGTCGCCACAATTCGGGCTGCTCAACCTGCAGTGTCCCGTCGTTGCCATCGGCACGGGCCACGACGGTACCGCCGGCGTCGTGGAGGGACACCAGCACCTGCTGTGTTTCACGCTCCGCGTCAACGACTGTGCTGTACCGGACGACAGCGCAGCCCGATTCGATATCCGTGACGACGGTGATGTCGGCGATGTGGGCCTGAGGTGTGGCGTAGAGCCACACACTGCGGTGAAGCCCGGCGTAATTGAAGAAGTCGTGGTAATAGTGCTGGCGCCGGACGCCATCAGGCTTGGTCTCGACGATCCCGGGAGGGATCGACTCCCAGGTGAGCTCGTTGTTCACGACGACGGTGAGCCGGAATGAATCGCCCGGCCGCACAACCTCGGTGACGTCAACTTCGAACGGGGTGTAGCCACCCTCGTGCGTCAGAACTCGACTGTCGTCGATCCAGACCATGGCCCGGTGCGTGGCCGCGTCGAAGCGGAGGACGGCACGCACCCCCTCCCAGCCCCGAGGAACGAAAACTGTCCGCTGGTACCAGACGTCCCCGACATGGTCGTGGACGGCGAGGTCCACCAGGACGTCATTGAAGCTGCTCGGGACCGGCATCTTCTGCGCATCGGCCAGAGGGCGCTCCCACCAACGCTGCTCACGGCCGACGTTGTCGGAGTCGACGATGAAGTCCCAGATCCCATCGAGCCGTTTGGTCTCTCGCGCAACGTTGTCCTGTGGTCGAAGCATTGCAACCTCCTTGTGGTCAGGCGCTCGAAGTCCCACAGAATGTCCGCCACGCCAGGTTGTAGGCGAGGTCTCGGGCCAGATCCGCTGCCTCCTCCTCGTCCAGCCGGTGTTCGGCCACGAGGCCAGCGAGGTACCCGGCATTCAGCCGCCGGGACATGTCATGCCGAGCCGGAATGGTCAGGAGCGAACGAGCGTCGTCATTGAAGCCGACGAGGTTGGAGAAGCCCGCCGTCTCGACCACGCTCCGGTAGTAGCGACGAATGCCTTCGGGGCTGTCGAAGAACCACCACGGCGGGCCTAGCCGGAGCGCGGGATAGTGACCGGCCAGGGGTGCGAGTTCCCGGCTGTAGGTGGTCTCGTCGAGTGTGTAGACGACGATGGTGAGCCGCCGATCATTCCCGAATCGATCGAGGAGTGGTTTGAGGGATCCCACGTAGTCGGTCGACGTGGGAATGTCGCCCCCGACGTCTGGGCCGAACGACGCCGCCAACGACGCATTGTGATTGCGCCACGACCCTGTGTGCAGCTGGAGCACCAAACCGTCGTCGACGCTCATGGCGGCCATCTCGAGCAGCATCTGCCCCCGGAACAGTTCGGCGTCACCGGGCGCGGGGCTACCGTCTGCGACCCGATGAAAGAGCGCCTCGGCCTCACGGGTGGAGAGGTCCGCCGTGCACGGGGACGGGTGCCCATGGTCCGACGCGGTCGACCCGGCGTCGAGAAAGGACGCGCGCCGGCATCGGAGGGCATCGAGATAGCCGCCCCAGGTCGCGGTGTCGCGCCCCGTGAGTCTTGCGAGGTCGTGGAGGTTCTTCCGGAAGTCGGCTCGATCAGGATCGATGACATCATCGGGACGGAAAGTGGGTACGACGCGCCCGGCCCAGCGTGACCGCCGGAGCCGGGTATGGGCATCGAGGTCGTCCAGCGCGCCTTCGGTCGTCGCGAGGAAATCGATCCCGAACCTCTCGAACAGCGATCTCGGGCGGAACTCGTCGTGCTCGAGCTGTGCCGTGACGTGATCGTAGATTTCGTCGGATGTCTCTGGTCGAAATGGCGTTGTGACTCCGAAGACTTCTTCGAGTGTGTCGTCGAACCAGAGCTTGGACGGCGTGCCGCGGAAGTGGAGGTAGCCATCCGCCAAGGCCCGCCAAACCAGCCTGCCGTCCACTTCAGGACGCGGCGCGTTGAGCGATCGCACGCCGAGGGACTCCAGCGGTACCCCTTGGCTGTAGAGGAGACGGACAAGGTAGTGGTCCTTGGAGATCAATTCCGCTGCCGGGTTTGTGATGTGGGAGTTCTCGGCCAGCATCACCGGGTTGCAGTGCCCGTGCGGACTGACGATCGGCAGGGCCTTGGTCAGTTCGTAGAGGTCACGTGCAATCTGACGGGCCCCGGGCTCGGGGGGGAGGAGGCGATCTTTATCGAGCATCGGTGTGCAAACCTTTGCATAAGTAACTCCCACGTGCCAGTGGCCACCACGAGAGCCCAGCCCTGGCCCTCTGCAAAGGTTTGCAATTCGGAACCACTTCTGCCACTGTTGGGTCCCAGTGACGCCGCCCCAGGTCCCGATTGTCCCTGACTCCGGAGTCAGGCGGACTGATCCCGGACGACAGGACGGTCAATCGGGTGCGAGTTCCCTGATGAGTCGATCCATGTACGTCTCGAATGCCGTCGCCAGGTCGACGTGCAGCGGATCGGTAAGCCACTGGATCTCGAGGCCCATCACCATGGCGATCACCTCTCGGGCTCTCGCATCGATGTCGACATCGGCGCGAATTGTCCCTTGTCGTTGTTCGTTGTCGAGGATCGAACGGACGAGTCCCCGCGCCGCTTCGTACCGTTCGACGAAGAAGTCGTGCAGGGGCTCGTCGGCGTCGATGCTCTCCGCGCCGAGGACGACATACAACCGCGTCAGGGTTCCTGTCTCCACGTTGTGCCGACCCAGATTTCTCAGGCTCGAAAGCGTCAAACCGGGTGCCGAAGGCCCGTCCTGACCGAGCGCGTCTGCTCGGTCTCTCTCCGCCACCACTTCGTGGAGCAGGCGTTCCTTCGAGCCGAAGTAGTACAACATGCCTGTCGCCGTCATTCCGACGCGGTCTGCGAGTGCGGCCACCCCGGTGCCCCGGTATCCCTTCGCAGCGAACAGTTCGACCGCCGCGTCGAGGATCTGTCGGCGACGAAGGCTCCCACGCGGTTGGCGAGTGCGTTCATCAGCTCCGGCAGCACGAGCCGGCGTCTCGGCGCCGACCCTGGCGGCGCGTCGGCGTTCCCGGCTTTGGCGGGGTTCGTCCATGCGGTCATTCGAGCCAGATTCCACCATCGGCGTCAAAACCTCCCTCGAGAGCCCTGCGCAGCGCGACGACCTGCGACGCGGGGTCGGGTTGCAGGTGCCGGGCCGGGTCGGGCGTTGTGGCCGGGAGCCAACTGTGGCGTAGTCGTCTCGGGGAAAATGCCACTATCCAATTGAAAGAGGGGTCTTATCACAAGAGGGGGACAGCTCAACCTTGGATTCGTGGTCCTTTGGGTGGTGCTCTTGCGGAGACCCCGGGATTTTCTTATAGTCGTGTGAATATCATTTCACGATTTTGTGAGGTCAGCATAGGGGGGATGGCGAATTGGCTGATGTCAAGGCGTTAGTCGGCGAGCTGACGCTTGAAGAGAAGGCACTTCTCACTGCGGGGGAGGATTTGTTCTCCACGCCAGCGATTGCGCGCCTGAACATCCCGAAGGTCAACCTGACCGACGGGCCGTCGGGGGCACGGGGCAGCGGATTGCCCGGGGGCGGGGGACCGCCCTCTCTCTGCGTCCCGTGCGGTTCCGCCATCGGCGCGACCTGGAACCCGGCCACAGCCGAGCGCTTGGGGGCGCTCGTCGGCCAGGAGGCGCTCGATCGCGGCTGTCGAGGCTTGTTGGCACCGACGGTCAACCTCCATCGCTCGCCCCTGGCCGGCCGCAACTTCGAGTGTTATTCCGAGGATCCACTGCTTTCCGGCCGTTTGGCGGCCGGCTACGTGCGCGGGGTCCAGGCCAAAGGCGTCTTCGCCACGGTCAAGCACTTCGTAGGCAATGACGCCGAATTCGAGCGCGGAACCATCAACTCGGTCATCGACGAGCGGTCGCTCCGCGAGCTCTACCTTCTTCCCTTCGAGCTCGCCATTCGCGAGGGCGGAGCAATGGCCGTCATGACGGCCTACAACAGGCTCAATGGGCGCTGGCTGACCCAGCAGCCTGCGTTCCTCCTCGACATCCTTCGTGACGAATGGGGCTTTCAGGGTCTGGTCATGACCGACTGGTTCGGGGTGGCCGAGACGGCCACGTCGCTCGGGTCCGGTCTGGACCTCGAGATGCCAGGACCGGGTCGGGCCCTCGGATCGACGGTCGCGACCGCGGTGCGTGACGGTGAGGTCGCCGAGGCCGACCTCGACGGCGCCGTGTTCCGACTTCTTTCCGGGCTGGATCGGATGGGCATCCTCGACGCGCCTACGCCGGCTCAGGTTCTCAAGGACCCGGGTGCCGACACCCTGCACGTGCTGCGGCAGGCGGCAACCGAGTCGATGGTCTTGCTCAGCAACGACGGAGTGCTCCCCCTCGCCGTCGCCTCTCTGGCCCGCATCGCCGTCATCGGTCCGCACGCCATTGCTCCCTCCATCATGGGTGGCGGGTCAGCCCAGGTCACGCCGCATCGCCTGACGACGCCGCTCGAGGCGCTTTCGGCGCACTGTGGCTCCGACATCGAGGTCGTGTTCGAGCGGGGATGCGAAGTCTCGACGGCGCCGACCGTGGTGGGCGAGGTCGTGTTGCGGGCTCCTGACGGCTTCCGGGGCGAGAGGTTTGCCGGGACCGAATTCGAGGGGCCGAGCGTCGAGACACTGGAGATGCGCAGCCTCCGCATGGTGTCGTTCGGCAGCCTGGCACCCGAGACGGTGACCGGCGACTGGTCAATGCGCGTGACCGGGACCGTCGTCCCCGAGGAGAGTGGGACGTTCGAGCTCGCATTGGCACAAGCGGGCTTGGCCCGCCTTTTCCTCAACGGTGAACTGGTCCTGGACGGCTTTACCAATCCACCTCGGCCGGACGGAACCGAGTTCTTCGGGCGAGGAAGCAAGGACCTCGTGGCTGACGTCCTGTTCGAACGGGGTGAGCCCGTGGAGCTGACCGTCGAATTTGCACGGATAGGTGATGGCCTGTCGGGGTTCCGGGTCGGATTCAGGACGGTGGACCAGGACGCGCTGCTCGAGCGCGCCGTCACCGCAGCGTCCGGCGTCGACGTGGCGATCGTCTGCATCGGAACGACGGCTGAGACCGAGAGCGAGGGCCACGACCGCAAGGACCTGGACCTTCCCGGTCGACAGGAAGAGCTGATCCGCCGCGTGGCGGCGGTCAACGAACGGACCGTCGTCGTCGTGAACGCCGGTGCCCCGGTCGCCATGTCGTGGGCCGGTGACGTGGCTTCCGTCCTGCAGTGCTGGTTCGGGGGACAGGAGATGGGTTGGGCCTTGGCGGATGTCCTGGTCGGCGCCGCCGAACCTGGTGGTCGCTTGCCGACCACCATCCCCATCCGCCTGGCGCACAGTCCCTCCTATGCCAACTTTCCGGGCGAGAACGGGGAGCTTCGCTACGGCGAGGGCCTGTTCATGGGGTACCGGGGGTACGAGCACAGCGAGCGGGCCCCACTTTTCCCGTTCGGCCACGGCTTGAGTTACGCCACGTGTGTGATCGGAGAGCCCACGCTGTCGGCCGCCACCCTTTTGCCAAATGCGTCGATTACCGTTTCGGTGCCCGTTGTCAACACCGGGGCCCGGGGGGAAGCGAAGTGGTGCAGGCCTATGTCGCGCCGGAGTCGACGCGCTTGGTTCGACCTCGCAAGGAGCTCAAAGCCTTTGCCAAGGTCTGGCTCGAGCCGGGGGAAAGCAAGACAGTGGATCTGGTGCTCGACGCTCGGTCGTTCGCGTACTGGGATCCCGGGCAGGACGATTGGGACGAGATCAAGTCGATGACGCCGGACATGTTCAGCGCGCTGCCGCCCGGTACGGAGCGGCGGGCACGGGGGTGGCAGGTCGACGCCGGTCGCTACGAGGTGCTTATCGGGCGTTCATCAGAGGACATCGCTGCCAGATGCAGCGTCGACGTACAAGCCGCAACGAATTGGAGGTTGTGAAGATGAAGGACAGAGGATGTGGCTCCGAGGCCGGGGTCGACGGGGGGCAACGAAAAGGGCGGCGTGCGCCCAGGGGAGGAACGATGGGCATCAAGAAAGTGCTTCCGGCTGCTGCCGCGCTCGTCACCGCGTTGGGGACCCTGCTCGTGACGAGCCCCGCACCAGCGGGTGCGGCAAGTAGTCCAGCGGATCAGGGGGTGACTGCGACGACCATTCAGGGTGGCAACCCGTACGTGAACTTCACCGCGCTGAAGAGCCTCGGCGTCAACATCGACGAGGGGAGTTTTCCTGACGCCTACAACGCCATCGCCGCCTACATGAATGCGCATGGCGGCTTCGCCGGGCGCAAGCTGGTCATGCACTACGCCGAAATGAATCCAGCGGTCCCCACGGACGCCACGGCGTCGTGCTCCAAGCTGACCGAAGACGAGCACATCTTCGTCGCCTTCGCCCCGGTGTTCCCGGATTGCTACCAGACGACGCACGACACGCTCGTAGAAGGCGGATCGCTTCCCGGCGCGGTGCCGGCGGGCTCGGCACCCGACTTCAGTTTGACGGCGCCGGGAGCCGCGTTCGATGTCCCCATGCTGACGAACTTCCAGAAGAGGGGAGTCTTCAAGGGCAAGAAGGTCGCCATTTTCTACGGCGCTGATTCGGACAAGCCCGAAGTGACGGCCGTCCAGGCGGAACTGAAGAAGCTGCACATCCCTTTGACCCTGACCGCCGAGGACAGCGCGGTGGCAACCGATGCTGTTGCATCCGATCAGCAGACCGCCACCATCGCGCAACGATTCAAGGATGAGGGCGTGAACGTGGTCATCGGCGTCGGCGGTTCGGGGTCGACCACATGGCCACGCGCCCAGTTGGACAACCAGAGCACCTACAAGCCGCTGTACATTCCAACGAGCGAGTCGTCCCTTCTGTCCTACGTCGAGTCGGCCAAGGGTGGGAACCCGTACCTGAACAACGTGCTGACGGCACAACCGACGCCGTTTGCCTATGAGCAGTGGAAGGACCCGGGTATCCAGAAGTGTGTGGCCATCGTCAAGAAGGCCTACCCGTCGGACAAGATAGACGCCCCGTTGAATCCCACGAATCCGGCCGCGACGTCGGTGCCTTCCACGGCTACGTCAGTGATTCAGGCCTGCCAGTACCTCACCCTCTTCCAGAAGATCGCCGACGCGGCCGGGAAGAAGTTGACGGTGGCCAGCTTCACGGCAGCGGGCTACGGATTGAAGAACGTGGTCATCCCCGGAGCAGGCGGTGCGATCTCATTCGCCAAGAACCAGCCGTACGCGATCGGCCCGATCAACGTCGTGACCTACAGTCCGAAGTCGAAGACCCTGGTGCCCGCTCCAGCCACGGCGAAATGACCCGAGCGCGTTCGGCCGAGCCCAACTACGTTGGCGACAGCGATGTGGTCGGGTGGTTCCCGACGCGGAGATTGGGGCTGGATTGAACGAACCGACGGTGTCCGGGCCTCCTCAGGGAAATCCCACTGACGCCATCCTTTCGGCGGACCTGGCCCAACTGGTCGGGGATCCGGCAGCCGAGCGCGAGCCGGCTGCCGGATCCGCGCCGGATGTCCTGCTGCCCCAGGACATGTTGCCGGGTTCCAGCGAAGAGGCGATGTCGCTGCGTGGGGGGCTGCGCACGGTGGGGGCGCGAACGTTCATCGTGCTGGCCGTCATCACCAGTCTGGATTACCTGCAGAGCGGCGGACTGGCCGTCCTGGCACCCAACATCCAGTCCTCCTTTCACGTAAGTACCAGTGCCATCACTTTCGTGGCGGGGATTTCCGGCGGCTTCTTGGTGCTGGGGATCGTGCCCATGGGTTGGCTGGCCGACCGGTACCGGCGACCACCCATTGTCGCCTGGGCGACATTCGCCTTCGGCCTGATGGTGGCATTCACGGGATTCGCCATCAACATCTTCGTCTTCTTCCTCGCTCGGCTCGGCGCGGGTGTGTCCCAAGCCAGCACGACGGTGGTGCACGGATCGCTGCTCGCGGACACCTACCCCATCACCCTGCGCGGACGCATCGGGGCCGCCGTGGGAATGTGCACGGGCACGGCCACTGCGCTCAGCCCCCTTGTCGCGGGTGTTATCGCAGACCAGGTGGGCGGCCCGAACGGCTGGCGCTGGGCCTTCTACATTCTCGCCGTTCCTATCGTGCTCGTGGCTTTCGTCGCGTACCGCTTGAAGGAGCCCCCCGGGGGCAATTCGAGAAGAAGGGCGTGTTGGGCGAGGTCATCACCGATACCCCGCCTGCAGCTCCGTCGATGGAAGCGGCGTTCGAGCGGATCATGCGCATTCGCACCATCAAGACGGTGCTCATCGCCTTCTCGGCCATTGGCTTCGGGCTCTTCACCGTGCCGGTCCTCGGCAACCTCTATCTGAAGCAGCGGTTCGGTCTGGACGCCTTCCAGCGGGGCTTGATCGGCACCATCGGAGGTCTCGGCGTGCTGGTGGCCCTCCCGTTCGTCGGTCGTTACTACGACAAGCTCTATCGGCAGAACCCGCAAAAGGCGTTGTCGCTCATCGGTATCGTGGTCCTGCCGGTCGCCATCCTGGTGCCGATTCAATATGCCATGCCGAACGCCGCTCTGTGGGCGGTTTTCAGCGTGCCGGTGCAGATGCTCTTGTTGACGGCCTTCTCAATGATCGGCCCCATCCTGACCTCCGTCGCTCCCTATCGGTTGCGCGGGATGGTCACCGCGGTGGGGGGCCTCTACGTCTTCTTCGTCGGGGCCTTCGGCGGCGCCGTTCTGGCCGCCCTTCTCGACAGCTTGTTCGACGTACGAACCGCCGTCCTGATCATCATGATCCCCTCCACGTTGATCGGGGCCGCATTGATCATTCGCAGCGCCCACTTCATCAAGAACGACCTCTCCCTTGTGGTGGTGGAGTTGCAGGAGGAGATGGAGGAGCACAAGCGACAGGAGACCAATCCAGCCGACATCCCCGTCTTGCAGCTGAGCGGAGTCGATTTCTCCTACGGGCATGTCCAGATCCTCTTCGGCGTCAATTTCGAGGTGAAACGCGGAGAGGTCCTGGCTCTCCTTGGTACGAACGGAGCCGGCAAGTCGACCGCCCTCCGGTTGGCCTCCGGCCTGGAGACGCCGAGCCGTGGCGTGGTCCGGCTCAATGGCCAGGACATCACGTACACCACACCCGAACAGCGGTCGCGGCTGGGCATCCACCTGCTCCCGGGGGGCAAGGGCGTCTTCGGGGAGATGACCATCGCGGAGAACCTGGAGATGGGTGGATTCGTCTACCGCTCGGACAAAGCCGAGCTCCGCCGCCGCACTGAGCGCGTCTACGCGCTGTTCCCGGCCCTGACCAACCGCCGCAAGGAACGGGCCGACTCGCTCTCGGGCGGGCAGCAGCAGATGCTCGCGCTGGCGATCGCCATGCTCCATGACCCCCAGGTACTCATCATTGACGAGCTCTCCCTCGGCCTGGCCCCGATCGTCGTCCAAGAGCTGATCGGCGTAGTGGAGGGATTGAAGGCGGAAGGGGTGACCCTCATCATCGTCGAGCAGTCTCTCAACGTGGCGGCGGCCATCGCCGACAGAGCGGTGTTCCTCGAGAAGGGCCGAATCCGCTTCGAGGGTCCGATTCGGGACTTGATCGAACGCGACGATCTGGCCCGTGCCGTCTTCCTCGGCGGTAGCGAGGGGCGATGATGCTCGGCGTCACGTGGATCAACAGCCAGATCGCGTTCGACGGACTCGTCCAGGGTCTGGCGATCTCCGTGATCGCCGTCGGCGTGATCCTCGTCTACCGTGCCTCGCGGATCATCAACTTCGCCGTGGGCAACATGGGCGTCATCGGCGCCACGCTCCTCTCGTTGCTCGTCGTGCAGTATCACGTCCCCTTCTGGGCGGCCTTGGTCGTGGCGCTCGTCACGGGCCTCGCGCTCGGCGCCATTGTCGACGCGACGATCATCCGCCGACTGCGCAAGTCACCACGTGTGGTCGTCCTTGTGGCAACCATCGGGGTCGCGCAGATTGCCGAAGCGATCGCCTTCAAGCTCCCGCAGCCGACGAACCTCAGCATTCACTACCCGAGCGCGATCAACGGGCTCTGGACGGTGGCCGGCGTGCAGGTCCGGGGATCTGATCTCTCGGTACTGATCATCGTCCCCGTGACCCTCGTTGCCCTGACCTGGTTCCTCGACCGGACCACCATCGGCCGGACGGTCAAGGCCTGCGCCAGCAATCCGCAGCTGGCCCGATTGTCCAGCATCAGCCCGAAGTTCGTCTCGACCCTGGTGTGGGCGCTCGCTGCTGCGCTCTCCACGCTTTCCATCGTCCTCATCGCCGGCCAGTCGGGTTCGGCCGGAGACGTGACCACGCTGGGCGATCAGACATTGTCGCTCGCGCTCGTCGCGGCCGTCATCGGGGGAATGACGTCGTTCCGGCGGGCCATCATCGCCAGCATCGCCATAGGGCTGGCGCAGAACGTGGTCTCCTACAACTTCATCAACACGCCCGGGCTGATCAACCTTCTGCTGCTCATCACCGTCCTGGTGGCGGTGGGCTTCAACCGGGAGAAGGGAGACGACCACGAGGTTTTCGCCTTCACCCCCCGAGCGCGGCCTATTCCGGCCCGCCTCCAGTCCTACCGGTGGGCGCGCAACGCGAACAAGAGCGGGGTGATCCTCCTCGGACTGATTGCGGTGATCCTCCCGCTGATCTTCACCCGTCCCTCGACCCAGCAGATCTTCACCGAAGTGGTCGCGTTCGCGATCTGTGCCACGTCGCTCACGGTTCTCACCGGATGGCTGGGGCAGCTCTCCCTGGGGCAGATGGCGATCGCCGGCCTCGGCGCCCTGTTCGCGGCTCGCTTGGTGGAGGTGGGGGTCCCGTTCTGGTTCGCAATCGCCGTCACCACACTGGCCTCTGCGCTGCTGGCCGCGGTCCTCGGTCTGGGTGCGTTGCGCGTCCGGGGCCTCTATCTGGCGGTTGTCACATTCGTGTTCGCGTTGGCCGCACAGCAGTACTTCTTCGGCCTGTCGATCCTGAGTGGGCAATCGCCGGATGGGTCAAACCTGCCGCTCGTTCCGGGAAAGCTCTTCTCGCTCTCATTCCCCGGGCAACTGACGTACTACTACGTGGTGCTCATCGTCCTCGGTGTTGTGCTCCTGGTGACAAGCAGGTTCCGGGACAGCGGGGTGGGCCGGTCCATCATGGCTGTGCGCGACAACGAGAATGCCGCCTCCGCCTTCATGGTGCGACCGGCCTGGGAGAAGATCCGGGCCTTCTCCATTGCCGGTGCCCTGGCGGGATTGGGCGGGGCACTGCTCGCCGGAGCCTTCGCCAACGTCTCGTTCTCGGGACCGGGGAGCTTCTTCCTGGTGGGTGGCTCCTTGGGCCTGGTGGCCATGGTGGTCATCGGCGGGATGGGCTCGGTCACGGCCGCCGTGATCGGGGCGATCTGGGTCATCGGCATTCCCGCCTTGGCGCCGAACAACACGGTGCTCGCGCTCTTGTCCTCGAGCATCGGCTTGTTGGCGATCCTCCTCTACTTTCCGCGCGGACTCAATCAAATCAGCTACGACGTGCGCGACGCGGTTCTGGCCTGGGCCGATCGGCGCTACGGCAAGGATCCGCCTGCGCGCGCCCCACGACAGCCGGCGGTGGCGATCCGACCGGAGCCCGAGTTGCAAGAAGCAGGGAAACCCTCCCTCGCGGTGTCGGACCTGGGCGTCGCGTTCGGGGGGAATACGGCCGTGGACAACGTCTCCCTGGTCGTGAACAGGGGAGAGATCGTCGGGCTGATCGGCAGCAACGGTGCCGGCAAGTCGACGCTCATGAACGCCATAGGTGGATTCGTCACGGCTTCAGGATCGGTCCGCCTGGGCGACGAGGAGATCGGCGACATGGCATCTGCCCGGCGGGCCGCCCTGGGCCTGGGTCGCACGTTCCAATCGGCGACCCTCTTCCCCGAGCTGACCGTGAACGAAACGCTGCTGGTCGCCCTGGGGGGGCAAGGCACGGACGCATGGTCGACCGCGCTCGCGCTGCCCGTGGCGACGCGACGAAGCCGTCGGGAGAGAGCAGAGGTGGCCGATCTCGTCGACCTGCTCGGTTTGACCAACTGGCGGGATCACCACATCGGCGATCTTTCGACGGGTACCCGTCGCGTGGTGGAGTTGGCCGGGCTGCTGGCGCTCCGGGCCAAGGTCCTGTGCCTGGACGAGCCCACGGCCGGCCTGGCCCAGCGTGAGACGGAGGCCTTCGGGCCACTCATCGTCAACGTCCAGCAGCAACTCGGTGCTTCGGTTCTGCTGATCGAGCATGACATGCCGCTCATCATGCGCATCAGTGATCGGGTGTACTGCCTCGAAGCCGGCACGGTGATCGCGGAGGGAGCACCGAGGGACGTGAGGGACAATCCCCGCGTGATCGCCAGCTATCTGGGTACTGACGAACGGGCTATCAACCGGAGCGGCGACAGAACAGCAGAGCGTGCGGTGACCGAGCAGGTCGCACAGGATGCTGGCCCTCCGGTTGCCCTGTAAGAGGGATATGGCGCGCCGAATGAACGATGCAATGGTTGTGTCGCTCGCGGCGTAACCCTGTCAGCCAGGCGGGATTTGGTTGTCGAAGATCTGGATGTCGGGTGGCCCTGAGACGCCGACCTCCTGGCTCACGGGACCGATCTGCTCCTGTTGTGGCGATCACTGGTCGTGCGGAGCGAGCGTGGCATACGGGATGCGACGAAGACACACACCTCACCTTGTCGGTGTCTTTTTGTATGCATACAATCAACAGCGTGGCAGGTGGCCGTGCAACGCTCGATGACGTGGCCGCGGCGGCGGGCGTCTCCCGGATGACCGTCTCGAATGTCTATGGGCGCCCGGCCATTGTGGCGGCCAAGACCCGGCGACGGGTCCTGGCCGCGGCGGACGAGGTGGGCTACGGGGGACCGAGTCCGGTCGGTCGGACCCTCCGACGGGGCACGACCGAGGTCGTCGGCATGATCTTCAACGTCGGGATCCCGTACCTCTTCTCGGACCCCGGTGCGGCCGAGTTCATGCGAGGCGTGGCGCAGGGGACTGACGAATGCGATCTGGGACTGCTTCTGATTCATGCTGCCGGGCATTCCGCCGAGCGGCGCGTGCAGGACGCTGCTGTCGACGCCTACATTGCGTGGTCCCTTGGGCCAACTGACTCGGCATTCGCCGCGGCCGTGACCCGTCGGATCCCGATCGTTGCCTTCGGTGGACGGCCCGACATCAGCGACATCCCAACCGTGTCGGCTGACAATATCGGCGGAGCCCGGGCGGCGGCACAACATCTCGTCGACATCGGATGCCGGCGATTCGCCCTGGTCGATTGTCACCTGCGCTGGCAACAATTCGGTGAGCGGATGGAAGGTTGGCGACAAGCCCTTGCCGGCGCAGGGATTGAATGGTCGACAGTCGTCCACATCGCAACGGAGGGAAACAGCCGAGGCGACGGCCAGGGGGCGGCGCGGATCTTCTTGGATCACTACGACGATCGTGCGCGGTGGGGAATCCTGGCCCTCACCGACGTCCTGGCCCTCGGCGTCCTGCACTCGCTGCACGAGGCCGGTGTCGATGTCCCACAGCAGGTGGCGATCGCCGGATTTGACGATATCGAGGAATCCGGCGCGAGCTCGCCGGGTCTCACCTCGGTCCATCAGGACATCTTTGGCATGGGACGCGAGTGCGCCCTCCGGGCCGCCGGCCGGATCGAAGGGGAGTCTCGACCGTTCCCCACCTCGCTCGTGATCCGCGGCAGCACGGTGTCGAAGGGTGACGTCGCGCAAGATGGAGGTATGGGGTGAGGGCCATTGATGACAACGTGCCGATAGCGCAAGAGCAAATGCCCAATGAAGGGCCGGTCTTCGTACGTGATGTGCGGGCCGAGTATCACCGCGGTGACGTGCTGGGCTTGGGCGAACCACGCCCCCGCCTCTCGTGGATCAGCGTCACCGATAGGCCGGACTGGGCCAAGGGGCCTACGAGGTAGAAGTCGACGGAACGCCTGCCGGTCGTCGGGAGAGCAGTGATTCAGTTTTCGTCGAGTGGCCCGGAGCCCCCCTGGACTCCCGGGAGCGTCGTCGCGTGCGCGTGCGGGTGTGGGGTGTCGATGGGTCGGCCTCCGAGTGGAGTGACGAGCTTCGGATCGAAGCGGGTCTCGTGCGCGCGGAAGACTGGAGGGCGCAATGGATCACTCCGGCCACCCGCGGGTCGGAAGGGCGACCGAGCTACTTTCGGTCCTCGCTCACCCTGCGTGAAAAGTCGGGCGTGCTCATCGAGCGGGCGCGGCTGTATGCCACGTCGGCCGGGATCAACCAGCTCCATCTCAATGGTCATGTCGTCGGTGCGAGTCTGCTCGCACCGGGTTGGTCGGCCTATCGAGCTCGACTCCGCTATGAGACGCACGACGTGGCCAGCCTCCTCTCCGCCGGCGAGAACGTCGTCGGCGCGGTGGTCGCCGACGGGTGGTGGAGCGGGTATCTCACGTGGGAGATGGTGCGCGACGTCTATGGCGATCGACTCGGCCTGTTGGCGCAGCTCGAGGTCACGTATTCGGACGGATCGACCGAGGTGTTCGGGACCGGGACGAATTGGCTGACCTCTGACGGGCCGATCCGCAGTGCCGACCTCTACAACGGCGAAGCCTTTGACGCCCGGCGCATCATGGATGGTTGGGACGATCCCGGATTCGACGACTCGCGGTGGGCCGCGGCGGAGGCGTTCAGTCCCGAGGTCGGGGCGCTCGTGGCACCCATCGCGCCGCCGGTGCGGCGGATTATGGAGCGCGCCGTCGAGAAGGTGATCGTGACGCCAACGGGAAAGACCGTCCTCGATTTCGGCCAGAACCTCGTGGGATGGGTGAGATTCGCCGTCGAAGGCCCCCCTGGAGCGACGATCACACTCCGTCACGCCGAGGTGATGGAGCACGAAGAACTCGGTGTGCGGCCACTGCGCAAGGCCAAGGCGACTGATGCGTACGTGTTGCGGGGCAAGGGGGTCGAGACGTGGGAGCCGACCTTCACGTTCCACGGATTCCGCTACGTGCAGGTCGAGGGTTGGCCGTCGGACGATATCGATCCATCGGCGTTCGCTGCCGTCGTCATTCACTCCGACTTCGAGCAGACCGGAGCCTTCTCCTGCTCGAATGATCTGCTGAATCAACTGCACCAGAATGCAGAGTGGGGTTTGCGCGGCAACTTCGTCGATGTGCCCACGGATTGTCCTCAACGCGACGAGCGCTTGGGGTGGACCGGCGACCTGCAGACCTTCGCCCCGACCGCATCGTTCATGTTCGACGTTTCGGGGTTTCTCGTTGACTGGTTGGAGGATCTGAAAGCGGAGCAGATCGAAGACGGGCGGGTGACCCTGGTCGTCCCGGTCGGGCCCCATCGAGCAATTCCCGATGGGTGAATTCGCAGCCGCGGCGTGGGGGGACGCAGCGACGATCGTCCCGTGGACGATCTACCAGCGTTTTGGCGACGTGGGGGTCCTGGCCCGCCAGTTCGACAGCATGAAGGCCTGGGTCGACT
Organism: uncultured Acidimicrobiaceae bacterium; assembly: GCA_963706555.1. Lineage (GTDB taxonomy): Bacteria > Actinomycetota > Acidimicrobiia > Acidimicrobiales > RAAP-2 > Bog-473. Next base: position 4,785,400 of record OY970164.1, on the reverse strand, counting down.
TCGTTCGGGTGCTCGCCGGCGACAAGCTTCTGTGGCCCGAAATGTTCCAGCTCGGAGACTGGCTGGACCCGGACGCGCCACCGGATCAACCTTGGCGGGCGAAGACGGACGCCGTACTCGTGGCCACGGCCTACTTCGCGCAGTCGGCCCGGCTGGTCAGCGAGGCGGCCCGGGCGCTGGGATTCGCCGCCCTGGCCGATGAGTACGGCCTGCTCGCAGATGCGGTGCGCCAAGCCTTCAGAGATGAATACGTGACACCGAGTGGGTTGGTGAGCTCCGATTCGGTCACCGCGTACTCGCTGGCCCTCATGTTCGACCTCTATGAGAACGAAGAGCACCGGGCCCGAGCTGGTGGACGGATCGCCCTGCTGTCCGCGGTTCGCGGCTATCAGGTCTCGACGGGCTTTGTCGGGACCCCGCTCGTACTCCCGGCACTGTCGGCGGTGGGGGATACCACGACAGCATTTCGTCTGCTCACCGAGACGGCCTGTCCGTCCTGGCTCTACCCAGTGACGATGGGGGCCACGACGATGTGGGAACGCTGGGATGCCATGCTGCCGGACGGATCGATCAATCCCGGTGAGATGACGTCGTTCAACCACTACTCCTTCGGGAGCGTGGCCGATTGGATGCAGCGCACGATCGGGGGCATCTCTCCCGAGGAACCGGGATATCGCACCATCCGGTTCAGCCCGGTGCCCGGACGTGGGGTGACGTCGGCCAACTGTGCCCTGCGCACGCCCTATGGGCACTCGGCGTGCCGGTGGAAGCTCGATGGTCGCCAGCTCACGTTCGAGATCGACGTCCCCCCCAATTCGTCAGCGATCGTGCACCGGCCCGGCTTGCAAGAACCCGAGATAGCGGTGGGGTCGGGATCGCATCGCTGGATCTACGAGGTCTCGGAAGAGCAAGCCATCGAGTGGGCGGACATTCCCCCTGCTCCCTGGGTCTTCTCCCTGTAGAAGGCGATTTTTCGACGAGCCACGTCTCCCGCGCATTGACAGGTCGGCGACCGGGATCCTGCGCCGCGGGCAGCCTCTGCGGTCCGGCATGGTAGCGATAACATTACAGCTGTCGTAAGATGCCCGACCATGCGCCGGATCCGGTTGAACGACGGTTGGACTGTGCGACGGAAGGAGGCGAATCCCTTCGCAGAGAAGTTCGGGACCGTCTCCGACCCAGCTCCGGTCACCCTGCCCCACGACGCGATGATCATTACCGAACGTTCGCCGTCATCGACCCCGGCTACTGCATATTTTCCCGGCGGCACCTGGGAATATCGCCGGGTTCTCGATCTCCCTGCTGACGCAGCAGGCTCGTCCGTGTTCTTGGAGTTCGAAGGCGTGTACCGCGATGCACGCCTTTTCGTCAATGACACGTTGGCTCTTCATCGACCAAGCGGGTATGCCGATTTCGTCGTCGAAGTGGATCACCTCTTTCGTTTCGGGGAGACGAACGAGTTGCGTGTCGAAGCGCTCTCCCACGACGACAGCCGTTGGTACTCGGGCGCCGGAATCTATCGCAATGCCTGGCTCCTGCAGGCTGGGCGGGTCCACCTCACTCCGGGCGGCTTGCAGGTGGCCTGCCCCGACATCGACGATGGCATGGCAGCGGTCGTCGTTGTCGCGGAGGTGCGCAACTGCTCGTTGGCGGGATCGTCTGCCGTCCTGCGCACGGAGTTGCTCGACGCCGAGGGCTCCGTCCTCACGAGTGACGAGGCGCCAGCGACGACCGTCCCGGGTGACACAGTGACGGTTCGGCGGCGGCTCTACGTCCAGAGTCCCCACCGATGGGGCCCGGACGACGCCTATCTGCATACCTGCCGGGTGACCCTCCTGGACGACGGGCAAGTGCTTGACGAGGAGACGACGAGCTTCGGCATCCGGTCGTTGTCGGTTGATCCGGCACGGGGCCTGCGGATCAATGGGCAGCAGGTCCTTCTTCGCGGTGCGTGTGTGCACCATGACAACGGTGTGCTGGGTTCGGCGACCATCGATCGGGCGGAAGAGCGACGCGTGGAATTACTCAAAGCGGCGGGGTTCAACGCGATCCGCAGTGCCCACAATCCCTTGAGCAAACCGATGCTCGATGCCTGCGACCGCCTGGGCGTGCTCGTGATGGACGAGACATTCGACATGTGGGAGGAGTCCAAGAGCGACGACGACTACGCACTCCGTTTCACTGCGTGGTGGGAAGCGGATGTCGAGGCCATGGTCCGGAAGGACGTGAACCATCCGAGCGTGATCCTCTACAGCATCGGGAACGAGATCCCAGAGGCCGGCAAACCTCACGGCGCCCGGCTTGGGCGCGCCATTGCCGAAAAGATTCGTTCACTTGACGACACGCGCCTGATCACGCAAGCCGTCAGCGGCCTTCTGGTTGGCGGTGCCGAGCTGATCGACGAGCTCCGCCAGGGCCTCGCCGGTGGGACCTCGGGCACGGACGAGCGGACAGGGGTGAATACCGCCATGACCAACCTCGCCGACCACCTCAACAACCTCATGGTCTCAGAGACCATCGCTCGGAACTCAGCGGAGACTCTCTCGTATCTGGACGTCGCCGGGTACAACTACATGGAGTCGCGGTATGAGCTGGACCGCGACCTCTCCCCCAACCGCGTCATCGTCGGGAGCGAAACCCATCCGGCGGCGATCGACACGCTCTGGGCCGCAGTCCGCAAGCTTCCTCATGTCATCGGAGACTTCACCTGGACCGGTTGGGACTACCTCGGCGAGGTCGGGATCGGACGCACGGTCTACGGTGAGCCGGATACGTCCGCCGGTCCGGCGGCGTTCATGGGGGAGTACCCCTGGTTGACCGCGTGGTGCGGCGACATCGACGTCACGGGCCATCGCCGCCCCCAGTCGTATTACCGGGAGATCGTGTTCGGGCTGAGGGCGGATCCCTATGTCGTAGTGCGACGCCCCCAGTTCCACGGGCAACCCGCAACCGGGACACCGTGGCACTGGAGCGACGCGGTCTCGACCTGGAGCTGGGACGGATTCGAGGGCCGGCCGGTGACGGTCGAGGTCTATGCGGATGCCGACGAAGTGGAGTTGTTCGTGAACGGGCGCACGCTGGGAAGGCGCCCGGCCGGCGCCGGCCACCGCTACCGGACCGCCTTCGAGGCCGAGTTCGAACCCGGCCTTCTCGAAGTCGTGGCCTGGCGGGACCATGAGGAGCTGGGACGGATGTGTCTGTCTTCCGCCGCAGGTCCTGTGCTGCTCGACGCTCGCGCCGACCGCACCGAGATCAGTGCGCAGGCCGACGACCTGGCGTTCGTGGATCTCACGCTGGTCGACAGTCGGGGCGCGCTCTACAGTTCTGCCGATCGGCGCGTCCGGGTCGAGGTGGACGGCCCCGGTGTCCTCCAGGCGGTGGGCAGCGCGAATCCCGTGAGCGAGGAGGGCTTCGCCGGTCCAACCTGCACCACGTTCGACGGGCGTGCACTCGCCGTGATTCGGCCGACGGGCGAGGGAAGGATCACCCTGACGGTCTCGGCCGATGACTGCGACACGCAGCACGTGACGGTCGATGCCAGGTCCTGACGACGTCGACATCGCGGCGGGGGCGGTCCGCGTCGACGGTCAGAGCGGAGAGGGTACGTGGGAGCTGCGCTGGCACCCCTTCCGGGGCCAATGGGTCCTGTTCACCTCGCATCGTGACGCCCGCCCGTGGATCGGCGAGATCGTTGCTCCCACCGAGCCGCCCATTCCGGCGGAGAATGCGCTGGCCCCCGGGGGGAGGAGGATCGCCACGACCAACCCCGACTACCGGGGAGTGTTCGTCTTCACCAACGACCTTCCGGTGTTCTCCCCCGACGCTCCCGAACCCAGCATCGGGGACGACGTCTATCGCACCCGGCGGGCCGGGGGGACGGCGGAGGTGGTTTGCTACCACGAAGACGCCTCGCGATCGCTGGCCGATCTCACCGACGACGAGATGCACGCCATCGTGCTGACGTGGCGCGAACGTTCGTGTGCCCTCGAGGCGGAAGCTGACGTGGCGCACGTGCTGATTTTCGAGAATCGAGGTGCGCTCGTCGGCACGTCCAACCCGCACCCACATTGCCAGATCTATGCGGGCTCTTTGGTCTACGCCACCATGGCACGTGAAGCCGAAGTGGCCTCCGAGCACTTCGGACGCACTGGACGCGCCGTGCTGCAGGATGTCATCGACCGTGAGGTCGCCGGCCCTCGCATCGTCTGTGAGGGTGAGCACTTCTTTGCGTGTGTGCCCTGGTTCGCACAGTATGCGTATGAAGTGCACATCCTGCCGCGCGCGGTGGCGACGTCCCTTCTCGATCTCGACGACGATCGGTGCCGTTCCCTGGCGCTCGTGCTGCGTGAGGTCGTAGGGCGCTACGACGCACTGTGGGGCTTCCGGATGCCCTACGTGCTCGCGGTCCACCAGGCTCCGGTCGGCGACCATCCGCAGTACCCGTTCCATCTCGAGCTGCACCCGCCGCTGCGGGCGCCGGGCTTACGCAAGTACCTGGCCGGTCCCGAGATCGGTGGCGGCTCCATGACGAACGAGTCCAATCCCGACGAGAAGGCGGCGGAGCTCCGTGCCACCCACGGCTGATCAGGCCCGTCTCCTGCTCTGCGAGCTCGGCGAGTTTCTCCGGGGGCTGGTGATGGGTTCGCGTGACATCGAGATGGCCACGGTCACGGGCGAGACGGTGGCCGACACGATCTACGCCATCGATCGCGTCGCGGACGACGCGCTGGTCGGTTGGTTCGAACAGCATTGGTCCGATGTCAGGATCGTGTCCGAAGGGCTGGACGAGCCGGTCGTCGTGGGCGCATCCGCGGCGTGGACCGTGATTGTGGACACCATCGACGGGACGCGCGGGCTCATGTACGACAAGCGTCCGGCCTGGTGCCTGGCGGCCGCGGCGCCACCTGTAGGGTCGTTGCGCGACATCGTGGTCGCCGCCATGACCGAATTGCCCACAGCGAAGCAGGGCGCGGTCGACCAGCTGAGCGCCGTGCGCGGTGCCGGGCTGCTGGCGGAGCGACTCGACCTTGCCACCGGCGCCCGGATGCGGTTGGCGCCGCGCCCGTCGTCGGCCGGCGATCTCGAGCACAGCTTCAGCGGATTGGCGAAGTTCTTCTTGCCCGGGAAGCCGGCCCTCGCTTCGCTCGAGGCCGAGCTCTTCGAGCGACTCGGTTGCCGCCACGTCTTCGATGACGAGTACCTGTCGACGGGTGGTCAACTTCACGAGCTGATCAGCGGCCGGGATCGGTTCGTGGCTGATTTGCGTCCTCTGGTCCTCGGCGCAGAGGGTGGCCTGGCCTGCCATCCCTACGACATCTGTACCGCCATGCTGCTCGTCGAGGTCGGCGGCGTGGTGACCGATCCGTGGGGTCAGCCGCTCGACGTTCCTCTGGACAATTCTTCCCCTGTTGCGTGGGTCGGCTATGCGAACGAAACGCTGGCGTCACGCATCGGGCCCGTGCTGGCGGAGCTGCTCGATGGACTGCACGACCGGTAGGGCGCCGGGCCGGCTCGACTTCCTGGGTGGCGTGGCGGACTACTCGGGTGCGCTCGTGCTCGAGATGCCGACCCGGCAGTCGATCGAAGTCGTCGCCGAGGCCGACGATGCGCTCGTGGTCGGTCCGGCCGTCCTGTCGGTTGCGGAAATGAGCGACCTGGCGCAGCGCGAGTACGTCGATGTACGCCGGGCTCTGGCGGGACTTCCCCGGTGGACGCACTATCTGATTGGTATCGCCGTCGTCCTCGTCCGGCACGGGATCATCGAGCCGCCGCGGGTGCGCCTTCATATTTCCTCGGATCTCCCTGCATCGATGGGGGTGGCGTCGAGCGCGGCGTTGGAAGTCGCGACCGCGCGTGCACTCGGGGCGGATCTCATCGACCCGCTGAGGTTGGCCGTGCTTTGCCAAGAAGCGGAGAACTTCGTGGTGGGTGCGCCGTGCGGCGTCATGGACCAGGTGGCGGTCGCGGTCGGCTCACCCGGGGCCCTGCTGCCGATCTTGTGCCGGCCGGCGTCGCCCCGGGCCGGGGTCATGCTGCCTCACGACGTCGAAATCGTCGGCTGGCCGAGCGGAGCGGCGCACGATGTGGGCGGCGCCCCCTACGGAAGGGCGCGCGCTGCGGCCTTCATGGGGAAGCGGATCGTCGAGGATTGGGAGAATCGGGCGTTCCCCTGGGTCAGCGACCTTCCTGCTCCTGCGGCGGCCCGGCTGCCCGAGCTTGTCGCCGGGACGGAGTTCCTCGCACACTGGGGTGACGTCAGCGACCCGGTCACGCACGTGCAGCCGGACGTGATGTACCCGGTGCGCGCCTCGGTCCTGTTCGGCATTGAGGAACATGCCCGGAGCGGGGTAGCTCTCGCCGCCCTCCGCCAGGGGCGGCCCGAAGGTCTGGGACCCTTGCTGGCGGCCAGCCACGCCGGGTACGAGGCGATGGGGCTGGGTCACCCCGCGGCCACGGCTACCGTCGAGGCGGCATTGGCGACGCCGGGGGTGCTCGGCGCACGAGCGAGCGGAGGTGGGTGTGGCGGCACGATCGTGGTTCTCTGCGAGCGAGGCGCACTGGACCACGTGGACACCCTCATCCGCTGACAAACCGGTCCCGAGGCTCTGCAGGTCTCCGCGAACGTTGCGGCGGTCTCGTCAGCGGCGGGAGCGGCCGCCGGGCGAACCGGCGCTTTCTCGCACCACCAGCTGGGCGGGGACGACAATATGGCGCTCCGTCGTGGTGCCGTCGATGAGGGAGAGCACGAGCTCCACGGACCTTCGCCCCACTTCGCCGAAATCCTGGCGGATCGTCGTGAGCGCGGGGAGGAAGAAGCCCGACTCCGGGGTGTCGTCGAAGCCGACGACGCTGACGTCCCGGGGTACGTGGCGGCCCGCTTCGTGCAGCGCCCGGATGACACCGAGGGCGGTCTGATCGTTGGCCGCAAAGACTGCGGTCACGTCACGGTCCTCTGCCAGACGGGCTCCGGCCACATAGCCGCCGCGTGCGCTCCAATCGCCCACCAGAGGGGCGCTGCGCCCTGCGCCGTTTCTGCGGAGGGCATCGGTCCACCCGCGCATCCTTGCCGAGGCGTCGACCCAGGTTCTCGGTCCACGCACGTGGTGCACCGTCCGGTGCCCGAGATCGAGGAGGAGTCCGGTGGCCATGCGGGCACCCTCGACCTGATCGATCGTCACCGTCGCGCTCGCTGATTCGTGGATCGCCTCCCACCACGACGAGGGCGAGGTCCTTTTCGATCCTGCCCACCGCTTCGATGACCGGCCGCACCGGGGCGACGACGATGATCCCCTCGACATGGGATGCCCGCAGATGCTCGAGGATCGAGGGCATTTCCTCTCCGGTGTGGCTGAGTGTCACGAAACTCAGGAGATGGCCGGCCGCCCGCGCCGCCGCTTCGATGCCGAAGAGGATGTGGGATGGTCCGAACTGCTCGGTCTCGACGGCGACGACACCGAGCGTCCTCGAGCGTCCACCGGCCAGGACCCGTGCGGCGGTATTGGCGTGATAGCCGAGCGCGGCGACGGCGCCCTCCACCCGCCGGCGGGTCTCTTCGGCCACTCCGGGAAACCCGTTGAGGACGCGGGACACGGTCATGACGGAGACGCCGGCCCGTGTCGCGACGTCGGCCATCACCGGACGGGGAGGAGGTCCCACCTCACGCCTCCTGATAGTCGAACCAGTCGAAGGCGGCATCGCCTCTGACGGCAAACATGCCGATGGTGCGGCCGAGAAAACCACCCGTGACCTCTGTGGACAGGTAACGGCCGTCGAGCTGTGCCAGCGGTCGAGGCGTCCCCGCGTCATCCTCGTACCCGAGCGTCACCCTGTCGGGCCCCTGGGTATGTGCATCCGTCCCGATCGTCAGGACGACGGGGTTGGTCGGGCACGGCATGCGGCCGGCGACGGCGTCAAGCGGCCCCACGTGCGCCCGCGCGAGGATCTCCCCCCCGCGGATGACGACGTCGTAGTGCGAGGTCTCGTCCATCAGGATGGTCAATCCCGCCTCGGTGGCGGTACCAGGATCCACCCGTGCGCGGACCCTGCACCACTGGTGGCGTTGTCGTCGACCGACGTAGGCGGGGTACGGCGAGTCGAGCGTCGACTCGCCGCCGTGGACTACGAGCCAGCCCGGGCGGACCTCGAGGGATGCCACCTGACTCGGAGGCCGCCTGACGCCGACCCACCGCGGCGCGAGCTCGAGCGTGTCGAAGTCATCGCGACCGCCCCGGGTCGGCAGGACAGCCGCGCCCGGCGGGCGGCCGTCCATCTCCAATCGCAGTTCGCCGGGGACGGGCCAGCCGTCGACCCATGTGACCGGGGTCAGGAACGTCTCGCGTCCGAGCACGTGAAAGCCGGGGCTCTGGCCGAGGGGCCGAACCCCGAGGAGGACGAGCCACCACGAGCCGTCACCCGCCTCCACGATGTCGGCGTGGCCGGTGTTCTGAATCGGCTGGTCCGTGCTCCGGTGGCTCAGGATCGGGTTCGACGGTGCGCTCTCCCAGGGGCCGACGGGCGACGGGCCTCGCGCCACGGAGACACAGTGGCCGCGCTCGGTGCCCCCTTCGGCGATCATGAGGTACCAGGACCCTTCACGGGTGAAGAGGTGCGGTGCCTCGGGGTACTGGAGGCCGGTTCCCGACCAGGTTCGTTCGGGGCCGGAGAGCACGAGTCCGGTCGCGGGATCGATCTGGGAGCGGGCGATCCCGCCCAGCCCGGAGAAGTGGACCCAGCAGGTCCCGTCGTCGGCCCAGGCGAGGTCGGGGTCGATCCCGTTCACGGCGACGGCAATGGGATCGGACCATGGTCCGGCAGGGTCTCCCGCCGTCACGAAGAACGTCGTTGCGCCGGCGGAGGTCACATTGGTCGTGATCATCCAGAACCGGCCGTCGTGGTGACGCACGGTCGGGGCGTAGATGCCGAGCGAGGACCATGCATCCGTGCGCGTCAGGTCGAGCTGTGACGGCCGATCGAGTGCATTGCCGATCTGCTCCCACTCGACGAGGTTGTGCGATCGGAAAACGGGCACGCCGGGGAAATAGCAGAACGAGGACGTCACCAGGATGTACTCGTCATCCACGCGGCACACGCTGGGGTCCGGGTACAGCCCCGCGATGACGGGGTTCTGGTAGCTCACGATGTGGCCGATCCTGCCGCGGCGGCGTACGCAGTGCGGATGGCCACGCGGTCGACTCCGTCGTCGGGTTCCACAAGGTCACCGGCGCCGAGTCCCCATGCCTCGCTCACCTGCCTGAAGTCGCACCCGAGATGCACCGCCGCGGCTTGGACGGCGGCGCCGGCCGCGACGAGCTCGTCGTCGGTGGGCACCAGGACGACCCGGCCCGTCAGGTCCGCGACCACGCGGCGGTAGGCGGCACTCCGGGCTGCGCCGCCGATCAGGAACACACGACCCTCGGTGCCTTCCCAACCGAGCGCATCAGCACCTTCCAGCAGATTGCACACCACGCCCTCGACGGTGGCACGGGCGAGTTGTGCCGGCGTGACATCGGAACGGACACCGGTGAGAGTGCCGGTGGCATCTGGGCGGTTCGGGGTGCGCTCGCCGTCGAAGTGCGGCACGAGCACGAGACCCGAGGCGCCCGCAGGTGCAGCGAGCACGAGATTGTCGAAGTGCTGCCGGTCGACTCCGAGCAGCCGCGTCACGGCGTCGGTCACCTTGGTCGCGTTCATCGTGCACACGAGGGGTAGGTAGTCACCTGTCGCGTCGGCGAAACCGGCCACGATTCCGGTGGGATCGGCGCTGGGGTGCTTGGCGACGGTGAACGCGGTGCCGCTGGTCCCGAGGCTCAAGGCCAGGTCGCCTGGCCGAAGACCCAGCCCGAGGGCGGCCGCCATATTGTCCCCGGTCCCGGGACCGACCTGGGCTCCCGTGCCGAGCCAGTCTCCGGCGACGTCCCGCGGGTCGAGCACCTCGGGAAGTGCGGCTTCCCAGTCCACCCCGGGGTCGATCAGGTCTTCGAGCACGTCGAAGCGGTAGCAGGACTCGGTAGGGGACCAATAGCCCGTACCCGAGGCGTCACCACGGTCGGTGACCCGTCGCCCGGTGAGCTGCAACGTCAGCCAATCGTGCGGCAGCATGACCGCCGACGTGCGCCGCAGGATCTCAGGTTCGCAACGGCGCAACCAACGGAGCTTCGTCACCGTGAAGGCAGGCACGGGTACGCTCCCGCACGCCGCAGCCCAGGCCGCTCGCCCTCCAGCGAGTTCAGCGATGAGGTCGTCGGTGTCCTGGGCTGATTCGGTGTCGTTCCAGAGCTTCGCCGGCCGTAGCACTTCGCCTTTGGGGCCCAGGACCACGAGACCGTGCTGTTGCGCGGCGACCGCGATGGCGGCGGGGTGATAGGTCGTCGGCACCTTTGCTGCAGCACATGCCGCGTGAAAGGCCGTTGCCCAGTCGTGAGGATGCTGCTCGCTCCGAGGCGGCGTCGTCGCCGGATGCGGTGCTCGTGCCGACGACACCACGGTGCCGGACTCAGCGTCGCGTACCTGCACCTTGCAGGCCGATGTCGACGAATCCACCCCGACCACGAGGGGCACTAACGCACCCCGAGGAGCAACTCCGTCACCAGCTGATCCAGGCGCTCGTTGCCGTACCCCTGCGCGGCGAGGGCATCTTCGTCGTAGTCAGCGGAGAGAATGCCTGGGAGGCCGTTCTCGCCGGAGGTGGGTTCGGCCAACTCGCTCGCCTTCGAGGCCCGCAGGGCGTCCTGGATCTCCGAGTCCTCGTGGAATCGGCGCGCCTTGTCGGCCAGGATCAGGTAGGTGCGCATACAGCCGCGGGCGAAGTCCCAGACACCGTCACTGTCCTCGGTCCGGTACGGATGGGCATCGAAGTGGCGCATGCCCTCCCACCGTGCGTCTTCGAGCAGCTTGACCACATAGAAGGCGTCGCGGATCCCTTCCGAACCGAAGCGGAAGTCCTGGTCGAACTTTCCGATTCGTTGCGCGTTGAGGTCGATGTGGAAGAGCTTGTCGTGCCACAGGGTCTGTGCGACCGCCTGGGAGAAGGACAGGCCACTCATGGTCTCGTGGGCGAATTCGGGGTTGAGCCCGACCATGTCGGGGTGCTCCAGGGAGCCGATGAAGGCGAGGGCGTGCCCGACGGTGGGAAGCAGGATGTCCCCTCGCGGCTCGTTCGGCTTCGGTTCAAGTGCGATCCGGAGGTTGAGCCCGCGGCTTCGGATGTGCTCGCACACGAGGTCGATCGCCTCTTTGTAGCGGTCGAGCGCCAACCTGACGTCCTTGGCCGCCTCCGCTTCCATGCCCTCCCGGCCTCCCCACAGCACGAAGACGTTGGCCCCGAACTCGGCTCCCAACTCGGTGGCCTCGCAGGCCTTCTTCACCGCAAACTGGCGAATGCGGCGGTCATTGGCCGTGAACGCACCCTCCTTGAAGATGGGACGCCAGAACAGGTTCGTCGTCACCATCGGGACGTGCATGCCGGTGGCGTCGAGCGCCCGCCGGAACCTCTTGACGATGTCCTGGCGGTCCGACGCCGAGGCGTCAGCGGGAACCAGGTCGTTGTCGTGGAAGCTCACGCCGTAGGCGCCCAGGTCGGCCAGCCTGTTCACGGCGTCCACTGGGTCGAGGGGAGGTCGCACCGATTCCCCGAAGGGGTCGCGCCCCGGGTTCCCCACCGTCCAGAGTCCGAAGGTGAATTGGTGCTCGGGGCGGGGAATGAAGAGATCGGCCATTGTTCCTCCTGTCGCGGAAGGCCCGGGCAGCGCATTCATTCCACCCATGCGGGAGGGGGCGATGTCGGACGTGTACCAATGATAGCGTTATCAGAGAGAGCGATCACGGGCCACATGAGCAAGGGGGTACGTCACTCATGGTGCGTTGGGGGTGCAGTCGCGCTGGGCACGATCGGCGCCAGGTTGGCGCCTTCGGGTCGGGTCACGCGTGATCCGCTGGGGCGTGGTCGGTCCCGGAGCGATCGCAACCGGATTCGCCGATGCCATGCGGCAGGTCGACGGTGCGACGATCGTGGCGGTTGCCTCACGTTCGGCCGAGCGGGCGGAGGCCTTCGGAGTCAGATTCGCGATCCCGACGCGGTACGGCGACTACGACTCGCTTGCCGCCGATCCCGCTGTGGACGTCGTCTACGTGGCGACGCCCCAGTCGTCGCACGAACCTCACACCCTGAACCTCCTTCGTGCGGGAAAGCACGTCCTCTGCGAGAAGCCCTTCGCCCTCAATGCGCGCCAGGCGACCCGGATGATCGCCGAGGCACGCATGCGAGGCCTGTTCCTGATGGAGGCGATCTGGAGCAGATGCCTCCCGACGTACCGCACATTGGTCGACGTCATCGCCGAGGGCCGCATCGGAGAACCTCTCCTCGTAGAGGGCGACTTCGGGTTCCGACGGCCGTTTGAACCGGACCATCGGCTCTTCGACCTCGCCCTCGGTGGCGGAGCGCTGCTCGACCTCGGCATCTACCCGATCCAACTGTGCTCGCTGGTCTTGGGTTCGCCCGAGCATGTCACCGCCGACGGCGTCGTCGGCGAGACCGGGGTCGATGAAGTCGTCGCGGCGATCCTGCGCTACCCGGGCTCGAGAATGGGCATCGTCAAGGCAGCCATACGCGTGGGGATGTCGTGCACCGCTCGCATCTCGGGCACGGACGGATGGATCGATCTTCCGCTGCTCATGCACTGTCCGAACTTCTTGACGGTGACGACCAGCGCCGGAGCTGAGCGAATCGACGGATCGTACGAGGGCAACGGTCTCCGCTTCGAGATCGACGAGGTCAACCGCTGCCTCTCCCAAGGATTGCTCGAGAGCCCGACCATGCCGTTGGACGAGACGCTGGATCTCGCGACGACCCTCGACGCCATACGGGGACAGGTGGGCGTCGTGTACCCGGGGGAGTGAATCGCCCGAAGAGACATTCAGGGTGAGCGGCGTGCGCGCCTGCGCCATACAAGCCACGCACCCAAGGCCACAAAGAGGACCACACCGGCAACAATGGCCCCGATGGCACCCGCCGACATGCCGGTATCGGCGTGAGTGGCACTCGCTGAGTGTTGGTTCGAATCGCTCGGCGTCGTAGTACTCGGGGCGGGAGAACTCGACGACGTCGTCGTCGACGTTGGGTCTGAAGCAGCGGTCGCCGATGTCTTGAAGGCGACGACATGATCGGCGTTGGCGGCAAGCAAGAAGCCGTCGCCGACACTCGGAGTCGGGAAGTGATTCGCCGGGACGCCGATCGTGCCCTGTTGCTGCACCTTCCCGGTGGCCGGGTCGAGACCGTACAACGTGCCCGCCTGACTGATGGTCCAGATCAAACCCCCCGCCACAATCGGTGGCCCACCCCCGGCACGTCCGCTCCACTCGATGCGCGCTGCAGCCGGGGACTGAGTGACCGCAACTGCGATAATGCCGGCCAGGCAGGGAAGGTAGACCGTGGCGCCCACCACGGCCGTTCCTCCGTCGATGTCACTCGCGCATCCCGAGGGGAGCGCAGCTTGCTGACCACCGATTCCGCCCAGATCCGCACCGTTGAGGAGATAGACGATGCGTGACTTACCAGCTAAGACAACCTGTCCGTCGGACAGCAAGGCAGGTGCGATGGACATGTCCAGGTCGTCGGCATTGTTCTTGGGCCAGTCCGTTGGAGCGAAGTACTGCAACAGCGCAAGTGAGGACGACAACTCGAGAGCGGAGCCGCTGTCGTCGTAGGGCTGGCCGGACGAACGGACCGAGCCGTTGCCGACTCCGACCCAGATGTGGCCGTTGGCGTCAACGGAGGGAGCGGCACCTCCCATCCAGATGGCGCCTTGGCTCTCACCCTGGGCGGCATCAACGGTGAAGAAATTCGGTGTCCCCCCCGTCTCGGCGACAGCGACGACCCGACCGCGGTAGGAGGCACAGTCGCCGTAGTTGCCGCCCATGGCGAACACGACGTTGCCGGCATCAAGGGTGAGCCCGGTCCGTTGCAGGAGTGCCGCAGGGTCGGCACCGTTCGGGTCCACGTCCTGTGTCATTTCGGTCTTGCCCGACGCGGTGCTCACCCCGATCAACATGTGTGCTGCGCTCCCGTTCACCAATTCATCGGCGACGACGAAGATCTCCGACCGACTCTCATCGATGACCGGCGTCCCGGTGATGCCAACGGTCGGCGTGATGTCCCCGCACGGCAAGTCACCAGAAGGAACAGGAGTGCCGAGGTGGGTCGACCAGATCACTGACCCGGTCGAGGACGAGAGTGCGTACAGAGTGTCGTTCTCCGTCGCCACGTAGACGCGCCCCGAAGCGACGAGGGGTTCCCCGTAGAGCTTCCCGTCGAGCGCGGGGGACGTCCACGCGGGAGCCGTCGTGTCGACGGCGGAGACTGATGAGGCAACGCCGCTGCCGGCCGGATCGCCGTGGTACACGGTCCACGATGTCGACGGGACAGCTGCCGAAGAGGTGACCGTGCCGAGAGTCGTGCCCATCCCGGCAAGGCACGTCACGGTCAGAGCCATGACCGCAGTTCTTCGCGATGCCCGGCGTGAAAGTGCGATCATGATGTGGAAACCATTTCTCTCGCACGTGACACTACGGCTGCTCTGACCGGCTGTCGTGGCAGGCGCGCTGCTCTCGCGACCGAGGTGGGCCGGCGCGGTGGCCCTCTTCTCGGTGCTCAATCCCTGGTGAAGGGGTCAGTCAGCTTGGCGACCGGGCTTCACGAACCGTGACCGGTCGACGAGAAGCAGAACCGGCATGGCCACGCTTCAAGGGTGCAGGCCATCGGCTTGTAGCCTGGGACGAAGCGTCCGTTGCGGCAAGAAGGAGATGACCGATTTGCCTGCGTGCTCCCGCTGCCTGATCGAGGTGTCCCCGGGGACTGCTCTCTGCCCCAAATGTGGCGCCGCTATCAGGCCGCCCGTGTTGGTACGACCGACCCCCAAGCGCGTCAAGAAGTCGCATGACCGCTTGCACGCCGTGAGTGCGAGGGATTGGGTGATCGGCGCCGCGACCTTCATCCTCCTCGTGTCGTTCTGGCTGCCGTGGTACAGCATCGGGCCCGTCTCCGCTGACGGCCTCAGTGTCCACGGTTGGCTGTTCATCGCGGTGACGGACGCGATCATCCTGGTGCTCTATGTCCTGATCACCGCATTCGGCGTCGGTGACCTCGCGGCTCCGGGCCGTATGTCCAAAGACCAGCTCCTGGCCTTCCTGACCGGAGGCAATCTGGTCCTCGTGGTCCTGGCCTTCCTGCTCAAGCCGGCGGGCCTGAGTTGGTCGTGGGGCGCGTTTCTCGCGTTGATCGCTGCGCTCGTGGCGTTTCTGCCCTTGGGCGTTCCCCTCATCCAGGCCCGACGCCGGGGCTGAACGCAACGCGTCGTCATGCCGTGGTCCCCGATGCGGTGCTTTCGCTGCGCCATTTTCAATGGGTCCGGCATCCGGGCCCCCGACCGCCCTCCGAGCTGACCCACCCGAAGGAGAACGATGAGGACACCCAGCGCGGACGCCCCCGACCCGACCGACCCGGCGCCGGTGTTGACTGTGCGCAACGCCCACGTGCTGATCGTGACGATCAACCGGCCCGAGTCCCGCAACGCGGTGAACCTGGGCGTCACGATCGCCCTGGGCGACGCGCTCGAAGAGGCAGAACACGACAGGGATATTCGTGCCGTGATCATCACAGGTGCTGGTGACAGATCGTTCTGTGCCGGCGCCGATCTCAAGGCCCTGGCGCGAGGCGAGAAACTGAGGGCCGACGACCCGACCCGGGCGGCGTGGGGGTTCGCGGGGTACGTCACTCATCCGATCAGCAAACCGACGATCGCAGCGGTGAACGGCTTCGCGCTGGGGGGTGGGACCGAAATCGCCCTCGCTTCCGACCTGGTCGTCGCCTCCGACACGGCGTCGTTCGGATTGCCCGAAGTCACGCGGGGCATCATGGCGGGGGCAGGCGGGACGTTCCGCCTGCCGAGGCAGATCCCTCCCAAGATCGCCATGGAGATGATCTTCACCGGCGACCCACTTTCCGCAGACGAAGCCCTCCGCTGGGGGTTGGTGAACAAGGTCGTGGCTCCGTCGCAACTTCTCCCGACGGCTCTGGAACTGGCCGATCGGATCGCCAAGAATGCTCCGCTGGCGGTGCAGGCGAGCAAGCGTGTTGCCTGCGGGATCGCCGACGGAGCGATCGAATCCGAAGATGCGCTGTGGAGGTTGAACGAGGCCGAGGTCGCGCACGTCATGGCCTCCAACGACGCCAAAGAGGGTCCACAGGCATTCGCCGAGCGGCGAGCCCCGACCTGGACCGCACGATAGCCACAGCACCGGATCGATTCGTCGTGGCGGATCGCTCGACCGCGAGGGTTCATCCGGTGGTCGGTTTCGAACCGCCGTTCCCCGTTCCGAGATTTTCGAACGGCCGCAGGTAGGCTTGACGCCGTGACGGTCAGAGAGAGCATGTGCCGGATCTGCACCGCACACTGCCCAGTGCTCGTCACCGTGACCGAAGGTGTCGTGACAGATGTGAGAGGCGATCGCTCCTCGCCCCTTTTTGAAGGGTATACATGCCCGAAGGGCAGAGCCCTGCCTGCGATCCACGCCCACCCCGATCGATTGCTGCAAAGCTTGCGGCGACGGTCCGACGGGTCCCACGAGCCTATCGGGAGCGAGGAGGCCGTCGCCGAGATCGCCGACCGCCTGGCTGACATCGTCGATCGACACGGGCCTGACTCGGTCGCCCTCTATATCGGCTCTTCCAATGTCCCGCATCCGACGGTCGGCCGTTTGGCGGGCGCGCTGCTCCAGGCGCTGGGTTCGACCAACGCGTACTCGGCGGCCACGATCGACCAGCCCGGCATGATGGTGGCCGACGCCTACCACGGAGTGTGGCTCGGCGGAAGAACGCCCTTCGACACCTCCGACGTGTGGCTGTTCGTCGGGACGAATCCGATCATCTCGAAGCAGTATCTCGAGGAGAACCCGGCAAAGCGGCTCAACCGGGCGATCGCCAACGGCACCAAGGTCATCGTGATCGACCCGAGGCGCACCGAGACCGCCCGCCGGGCACACATCCACCTCCAACCGAGGCCCGGGCAGGATGCGGTGCTCATCGCCGGCCTTCTCCACCTGATCATCCGTGAGGGATGGGTCGACAACGAGTTCATCTCGGATCACGTGCGTGGAGTGGCCGACCTCACTACGGCGGTAGCTCCGTTCACTCCTGAAATGGTTGTTGCGAGGGCCGACGTCCCCGAGGAGCTGCTCATGGAAGCGGCTCGTGTGCTCGGCACGTCCTTGCGGGGAGGCGCAGGCAGCGGCACAGGGGCGGCCATGTCCAGCCCTGGAGCCCTCGTGCCCTATCTCCTCCTTTGCCTGATGAGCGTCCGGGGGTTCTGGGCGCGCGAAGGGGACCGGGTCGAGAAGCCCAACGTGCTGTTGCCACCTGCTCGAACCAGGGCGCAGGCGTTTCCTCCGTACCCGGCGCTCACCGGCCGGCGGATGCGCGTGCGCGGCCTCGAGCGTTCCGTTGCCGGTCTGCCGACGGGGGCACTCGCCGAGGAGATCTTGTTGCCGGGCCCGGGCCAGATCCGTGCGCTGTTCAACATCGGCGGGAGCCCGGCGACGGCATGGCCCGACCAGCGCCTGGCGAGACGTGCTCTCGAGGACCTCGAGCTCTTCGTCACGACGGACGTCGAATATTCCCCGACGGCGCGCCTGGCGGACTACGTGGTGGCCACCAAGTTGGCGCTCGAGACGCCGGGCACGACCCAAGGCACCGAGGCCATCAAGTACTTCCACTTCGGCTACGGCTTTGCCCTTCCCTATGCGAAGTACACCCCTGCGGTCGTCGACCCTCCGCCTGGCGCCGACGTCATCGAGGATTGGCAGCTCTACTACCGGATCGCGCGGCGGCTGTCCCTTCCGCTCAACCTCGTCAACCTCTACGGCGTGCCCGGCGGCTACCTCGAGGCGCCAACTGATGTGGTGCCTCTCGACATGGAGCAGGAACCGACGACCGACGATCTTCTCGAGCTGATGTCGCGAGGGTCGCGGGTGTCGCTCGAAGAAGTGAAGCGCTACCCCCATGGCCACGTGTTCGACGAGCTCTTGGAGCTGAGGGTCGAGGCCGCCGAGCCGGGGAATGTGGCCCGGATGGACGTGGCCAACGAGAGTGCACTGGCAGCGTTGGGAGCGTGTGCCCGAACCCCGGTGGCGGTCTCGGCCGAACGACCCATGCTGCTCATCCCTCGTCGGGAGAACCGGGTGATGAACACGTACGGGCGTACCGTTCCGGGAATGCTCGGGAAGCGTACGTACAACCCGGCCTTCGTCAATCCCGAGGACCTGGCCGAGCTCGGCTACCGGCCGGGCGACGTGGTGGCGATCAATTCGGAGCACGACACCATCGTCGGCGTGGTCGAAGCAGACCCCGATCTGCGCCGAGGGCTGGTGTCGATGAGCCACTCGTTTGGGGGAAATCCCGGCGAGAAGGAGGACCCCACTGCGGACGGCGCCAACACCAACCGGCTGTTGCGCAACGACTGCGACTACGACCAGGTGACGGGTCAACCTCTCATGGGGGCTCTTGCCGTGTCCCTTGGCCCGGTCCCCGCCGCAACCACCTGACGGCCCGAGACCTTCAGCGCCGAGGACGCGAACGCATGCGGCAACGTGAGTGAGCGGTTGCCTCTACTCGAGGGAGCCGGCCAATGCCTGCGCGGCGCGCAACGCTTCTTCTGCGCTTTTGCCGGCTCTTGCGGCCACCCAGCAGGAGACCGGCGCCGCAGTCCGCTCCGACGCGTGGGCGGCCACGCCGGCCAACTCCAGGAGCGCCTCGATGTCGGCCTCGCTCGGCGGGGTGACCCCGAGGGTTTCGGAAAATCGCGCCACCCAGCCCTGCGCGTCGATCGTCATGGAGTTACTCCTCATTCTGTAGATCTCCCCACCATATGAGAGTCTCCAGCCCTGAAGCTACCGGTCGGGGACCATCGCTCGCGGGCGGTCGTCGGTGGCACCGGGGGTGCCCGCGCGCCATGATTGGGCTGTGGCATCTTCGGCGTTGTCCCAGCCCACCGGGAGGACTGCGGGCATGCTGCTCACCGGAGGGGGAAGTCGCCGAATGGGAGTGCCCAAGGCCACCATGAGGATCGAGGGGATACCGGCGGCGACGCGCGTCATGCGGATCCTCATCCGCGTTGCGGATCCGGTCATTGAATTGGGGCCGGGCACGACGGGAGTCCACTCCGTCTGGGAGGAACCCCGTGGGACCGGGCCGCTCGGGGCCATGGTCGCCGGGGGCGACTACTTGCGCAGGCTCGGCCATCGCGGCTCGGTGCTGGTGGTTGCTTGCGACCTGCCCCTCGTCAACGAGGCCGTCTTCCGGATGCTCGCCGCCTGGCCTGGGACGACCTCGGTTGTGCCGATGGTCGAAGGTGTCTGCAACCCTCTCTGTGCCCGCTGGTCGATGGATGACCTCACCGCGGCCGCACAACTTCTCGATGAGGGATTTCGATCGGTACAGGCATTGATCGAGCGATGTGACGTCACGATTGTGGACGAAGGAAGTTGGTCGCCAGACGTCAAGGTTGCGCACATGATGGATGCGGACACTCCGCACGACATGGAGGGCCTCGGTATTTCCTGGAGTGCCGGTTGAGCAGGTCGCGGCCCTTGATGCCTCTCGCCGCGGCCCAGAAGGCGGTGCTCTCAAAGTGCCGACCGAGCGCTCCTCAAGGCGTTCCGGCGACTGACTCTTTTGGTCTTGTGCTTGCGGAATGCATCCGGGCGGGAGACGACCAGCCTCCGTTCACGAACTCCGCGATGGACGGCTTTGCGGTCCGCGCCGAAGACACGGTGGTCGCTCCTGCGTGTCTGCAGGTCATCGGCACAGTCATGGCGGGCCAGGTCCCGTCCATGGGCATCGGTCCGGGGCAAGCTGTCCGGATAATGACGGGCGCCCTCCTTCCCGAGGGGGCCGACAGCGTCAGCATCCTGGAGCTGAGTGAAACGAAGGAGGATGGCTCTGTTGTCGTGCTTCACCAACCCGTCACCCGTGGCGCGCACATCCGCTACAAAGGTGAAGACAGTACCGCTGGCGACGATGTCTTCGAGAGTGGGACCCGGCTGACTGCGGCACACCTTGGTGTCTTGTCGAGCCTGGGCGTCACCACGGTGCTCGCCCACCCCCGGCTGAGGGTCGGCGTCCTTTCGACGGGGGACGAGTTGGCTCGTGACGCGACGAACGTCAGCCCTGGACAGATTCACGATGCCAACCGTCCGGCTCTCTTGGCGCAACTGCGTGCGGAGGGTTGGGATGCCCTTGACCTTGGGCAAATCGGTGATGACGAGTCATCGGTGCGCAAAGCCTTGGCGGTGGGAGAAGCAGCGTGCGATGCGTTGATCACGAGTGGCGGCGTCAGCCGGGGGGCGGGGGACTTGGTCAAGGTTGTTCTCGAGAAATTGGACCCGGCGATGCTGTCAATGGAGATAGCCGTCAGACCAGCCAAACCGTTTGCGTTCGGTGTGCTTCCCGCATTGGGGGTTCCCGTCTTCGGACTTCCCGGAAATCCTCTTGCTGCGCTGGTGTCCTACGAGCTCCTTGTTCGTCCAGCGCTCCGCTTCATGAGCGGAATGTGCAGCCTCGATCGCCCGCGCCTGCGCGCCATCGCGGGTGAGGGATTCCAGAGGCTGCCGGACGGAAAAGTTCATTTCGTCTGCGTACGAGCGACCGTTCAGCCGGACGGCACTCTCCGCGTTGAGAAGTCCGGACAGCAGAAATCACATATCCTCCGCACGTTTGCCGATGCCAATGCACTGGCGATCCTGTCTGATGGACCTGGCGTACGTCCGGGGGAGGACGTGGAGATCTTGTTGCTTGACGTCGAGCGTCTCGCGCCGAGCCCAAAGCGCGGACCCGGCTCCAGCGCAACTCGGCACACGATCGACTAGGCCTGTGTGAGGTCATGGCAATCGGCCACCGTCTCCGTGGTTCCACAGGGCACTCACCGCGGGACCCGCGTGCGAGCCTGATGTGGAGGCTGCGGTGACGAACGGATCGCCGGGCCCTGCCATCGCGACCGAGCCACACCTCGGGCAGGTTGTGGAAAACGAGGACACCGCTGCGTCCGTCGGGACATTGTTGTCGGTCAACGTGGGCTTGCCCAAGGACGTGTCCTGGCAAGGGCGAACCGTCTTCACCGGCGTCTTCAAGGACTCCGTCTCCGGTCCTCGCCGGGTCGGCAGGCTCAACGTGGACGGCGATGGTCAAGGCGATCTGGCGGGACATGGTGGGGAGCAGCGTGCGGTCTTCGTGTACCAGATGGACTCGTACCGCTACTGGCAACGTGAGCTTGGACGAGACGATTTCGTGTACGGACAGTTCGGCGAGAACTTCACTGTGGAGGGACTGGGTGACGACCAGGTGTGCGTCGGCGATCGCTACCAGATCGGCAGCGCGATCTTCGAGGTCACGCAACCTCGCGTGACCTGTTATCGAGTGGGGATACGCATGAACGATCCGCGGATCCCCGCTTTGCTCGTCTCGCACCACCGTCCGGGTTTCTATTTCCGGGTGCTCGAAGAGGGTGAGGTACAGGCGGGAGACGCCATCATGAAGCTCTCCTCGGGACCCGAGCAGATGACGGTAGCAGACGTCGACGCGCTGCTCTACCTCCCCGGGCACACGCGCCAGGGGCTGCTCCGTGCGCTCCGGGTTCCCGCCCTCAGTCCCGGCTGGCAGAGCTCGTTTCGGGCCCTCCTGGACGAAGAGCCCGGCGGTGGCAATGCCGGCCTTGCGGTGGCGAGCCCACCCCCGGCCTGGCCCGGCTTCCGTCAGGTGAGCGTCACTGCGATCACGCGCGAGAGCGATTCGGCGATCTCGCTCCGCCTCGAGGATCCCTCGGGCCATCCACTTCCGGCGGCCCGCCCAGGGCAGTACATCACAGTGCGGGTCCAGCCCGACAGGGATCAGCGGGCGGTGTTGCGGAACTATTCGCTCTCCGGTCCACCTGACGCGGGCTATTACCGGTTGACGGTCAAGCGCGAACCTCGAGGGGTCGCGAGCGGCTACCTGCACACGCGCGTCGTCGTCGGCGACCACCTCGAGATTGCCGCACCGCGCGGCACGTTCCTCCTGGATCAGACGGACGCACCGCTGCTGCTGATCAGCGCCGGGATCGGCGCCACCCCCGTTCTTGCAATGCTCCAGGCACTGGCAGAGGAGCACTCCGACCGGGAGATCTGGTGGCTCCACGGTGCTCGCGACGGTCATGAGCAACCGTTTGCCGCCGAGGCCCGAGCCCTTCTCGGCTCGCTGGCGAACGCACGAATCCACGTGTACTTCAGCCGCCCCGGTCCGGACGATCTCGAAGGCCGCGACTTCGACCGTGCGGGTCGTCTCACCTCGTCACTGCTCGCCGAACTGGATCCACCCTCTGATGCCGAGGCCTACATGTGCGGGCCCCCGGCCTTCATGGATGAGATCAGCGCGGGCCTCGCCGCTCTCGGGCTCGATGCATCCCGCATCCACACTGAAGTGTTCGGGCCGGCAGCGGGCATGACGCCGGGGATCGCGACGACGGCGACGCGGGCGCCTCACCCGCCATCGGGCCAACCCGGAAACGGCCCGACGATCGCGTTCGCCCGCAGCGATCTCACGATCCCGTGGAGCGCCGACTATGGCACTCTCCTCGAACTCGCAGAGTCCTGCGACGTTCCCGTCCGCTGGTCGTGCCGCACCGGCGTCTGCCAAACCTGCGAGACGACGCTCATCTCGGGGGATGTCGCGTACAGCCCCGACCCAATTGAGCCCCCCATCGAGGGAAGCATTTTCATCTGCTGTGCGCGGCCCAACAACGACATCGTGCTCGATCTGTGACTCCGTCACGGTCGTGCGCCCGGGGCCCACTCATCCCGAGAGAACGCCGACGAGGGTGTCGATCAACGGCCGATGGGGATCATCGTCGATCGGCATCCCGGACACCACGAGCCATTGCCCGAGGAGCTCCGCGCTCGAAGCCGCTCCGATCATGTGGATCAAGAGGAACCCGGCGATCGCCACCCGATAGACGCGTGCCGAATCGGTGAGTTCGGGGGTGAGGGGGGTGAGCGAGTCGACCATACGCTGCCCCCATGATGTGCGCCGGCCCGTGGTGAGCGGACGGAGTCGCGGGTTCGCAAGCAACGCGGCAAGGAAGCCCAGGTAATGGCGGCCCAGGCCAGGCTCTTCCAGCATGTCGGCGGTCGCGGTCACCACGGCTCGCGCGAGACCGGCGACGGAGGGGGGCCGGCCGGAGTCCTCGACCTCGGCCAACCGCTGCGCGAGGTGCTGGTCGACCCGCTCGACCCCCGCTTCGAGGATGGCTGCGACGAACTGGTCTTTCGTCCCGAAGTGGTAGTGAAGCGCGTCCTGGTGGACACGGGCTTCCCGGCAGATCTGGCGGGTCGGCGTGGCGTCGATCCCGGTTGTCGCGAACAGCCGCTCGCCTACCTCCAGCAGGCGGAGGCGGGTCGGCAGGCCGGATCGAGGTTCGGGCTCGGTCTCGGGGCCCATGACGTTGACCATGCTTGGCATGATCGAGCAGCATACTGCTATCTTTCTTGCGCACGAAAGAATACGAGTGGGATGAGGTGGGGCGATGGCGGGAAATGACGGGCAGCTACATGCCGTTCGGCGTGGGCGAGGACCCTCGGTCGTCCTTCTCCACGGGTGGGCCTGCTCGCACACGGTGTGGACGGCTGTGGTCGACCGTCTCGGGGACGCGTACGACAGCATCGCCTTGGATCTGCCCGGGTTCGGTGCTTCCGCGCGGCTCGACGGACCCTTTTCTCTCGCCGATTTGGCAACCGCAGTCGACAAGGCGCTCGAATCCTCGGGCGTCACCGAGGCCGTGGTGGTGGGCCACTCCATGGGCGGGATGGTGGCGCAGCACCTCTACGTCAAGGCGCCGGAACGAGTGAGGGGACTGGTCCTTTGCGGGACCACGAGCGCGTCGGGGGCGGCGTACCAACAGACGGCGCAACAGCTGAGAGAGCTCATCGACGCCCAGGGCTCGGCTGCTCTGGCTGCAGCCATGGGACCCGGGCTCTTCGGTGACCGGTACCGCCAGACGCACGCAGCGCAGGTGGAGGAATTCGTGGCAGAGGTCGCAGCATGTGATGCGGGCGCCCTGACGGCGGCCCTGGACGCCATCGCGCCCTTCGATCTCACCGATCAATTGGCCCACATTGCGGTGCCGTGCGCGGTGGTGGTCGGCGATGCTGACCCGTTCCTCGAGGATTGTCGTCTGCTGGCCCGCTCCATCGGCGGGGCGTCGTTGTCGCTTGTGGACGGCGTGGGCCACATGGAACCGATGGAGTCGCCTGACGAGGTGGCCGCCGCAATCGAGGAGAACGTCCACGCGGCCGGGGAACATGGGGATGGGCAATGAGGGTCGGTACCTATCACACCTTCCAGTGCCCACCGTGGACAGAGCCCCACGAGGTGTTCCACCGGGAGATCGAGCGTGCCGTTCTGGCCGAAGAGCTCGGCTACGACAGCGTGTGGGTTCCCGAGCAGCACTTCTTCGACTACTGCCTCTGCGGTGACGCCCTCCAGATGGCGAGCTTCATCGCGGCGCAGACCAGCCGGGTACGGATTGGGACCGCCATCGTCAATCTGACGTTCACCCATCCACTGCGGTTCGCCGAAAGAGTCGCCATGCTCGACATCCTGAGCGGTGGTCGGGTCGACGTGGGAGTGGGCCGTGGTTACCAATGGCCGCAATACCCGGTCATGCAGGTTGACATGGAGACCACGCGGCGAACGATTCGACGAATCGCTCGACGTCGTTCTCTCGGCCTGGCAGCCGAAAGAGTTCGAACACCGTGGCGAGTACTACGACATCCCTCCGGCCCGTCTCTGGCCCGTTCCCGAGCGCCCACCTGAGGACATACTCCTCCATGCCGCTTCGAGTCCGACGAGCGTCGACAATGCCATCGCACGTGGGATACCGGCCATTTTCTCGAGTTTCATTCCAATCGAGAGCGAGGCGGAGGCATTCGCCGCGTATCTCGCCAAGGTCGCGGCGAGCGGCGGCGACATCACCAAGACCCGGCAGCGGGCGACGGTGATGCGCTACATCTTTGTGGCTGAGACCCGCATGGACGCCCGGGCCCTCGCTCGCGAGCCTTTTGACTGGCACTTCGCCCGCGTCAACGCGCTCACCATTCCCCCGGACGGCAAACTCCCTCGCTCCTACGTCATGCACGATAGAGCTACGCGCGTGGACGCCATGCCCACTCTGACCTACGACGAGTGGAACGACTCGATCCTGGTCTTCGATGACCCGGACGGCTGTTACGAAAGGCTGCGGTTGCTGAAAGAGGCCGGGGTGGAGAATCTTGTCGTTCTCATGGGCGTCGGCGGTATGGCCCACGAGCACGTCGAACGGTCCATGCGCCTCTTCGCCGAGGAGGTCCTTCCCCGGCTGCACTGAGCACTGTGCCGCACCTCGGGCCGAACGACGAAGCGATCTTCGGTGGGCCACTCTGTTGAGGGCGCAATCAATATCGGCATCGCTGGAGCAATGGACATGAAGAGTGCAATGGGAGGGTGAATGGAACTAGTCGGAAAAGTTGCCGTGGTGACCGGCGGTGCTTCGGGTATCGGGCGAGGGGTTGTCCTTGCGATGGCGCAGTCCGGAGCAGACGTGGTGATCGGCGACGTCAACGAGGAGCGGATGGCGACGACAGCGGCCGAGGTGACCGGGCTGGGACGAAAGGCGATAGCTGTGCGCTGCGACGTCACCTCCGACACCGACGTTGACACCCTTGCGCAGCGGGCGCTGAGTGAATTCGGGCACATTGACGTCGTCATGAACAATGCCGGGGTGTCGGTCGTGGGACCCCCGGAACGAATCCCCATGGAGGACTGGAAGTGGCTCTTCGAGGTCAACCTCTTCGGGGTGATACGCGGTATCCGCGCCTTCGTACCGATCCTCCTCGAGCAGGGCTACGGGTGGCTGATCAACACCAGTTCGATCGACGGTCTCTACGCACACGGCTACGACAACATTGCGTACATCGGGTCCAAGTATGCCGTGATGGGCATCACCGAGGGCCTCTACCTGCATCTCCGTCCAAAGGGAATCGGGGTTTCAGTCCTCTGTCCCGGGCTCGTGGCCACGAACATCGGTGAGAACGTCCGCATGGTCGGCGTCGACGATCCACGCTGGACCAATTTCCCGGCCCATATGCTGCGGCCGATCTCACCCGAAGAGGTTGGTGCAACCGTTGTCGCGGCGATCCTTGACGAAAGGTTCTTGATCCTGACGCACCCTGAGGACCGGGCGTGGGTGGTCAACCACGGACAGGATCTCGAAGGATTCTTGCGGGACTACGTGCCGATTCTCTATGAGGGGCGCGAACCGTCGGGACTCCCGAATCCTCTTTGACGCGGCTGCCAGTTCCGGTGATCGGTGGGGGCGTGGGCCCTGTCCCCGGTCACCCCGTCGTTGCCGTCCTTCCGTGGGTAAACTTCGGCGTCGCATTCCGCAAGGGGGCGGCCGGCCCGTCGAGTGCGCGGGCGACCGGAGCGAGTGAGGAGAGTGGACCATGGCCCGTCACACGTTTGTGGTGTTGACCAACCCGACCGAAGGGCGGGAGGACGACTACAACGACTGGTACGACAATACCCATCTCAGTGATGTGCTAAAGGTGGAGGGGTTCGTCGCGGCGCAGCGGTTCAAACTGGCGGACACCGATCCTGCCCAGGAGTTCCCGCACCGCTACCTCGCGCTGTACGAGGTCGAGAGCGACGACCTGGGCAAAGTGGCCCAGGCGCTGTCCGAGGCCGGCGAATCGGGCGCCATGTTCATTTCCGAAGCGTTGGACCGCCCCGGTGCCGTAGCCAGATACTTCACGCCGATCACCGACCGGCGGACGGCGGACTGAGCGCGCTGCCTTCTACCCTTCAGGTCTGTCGCCGGCCGGCATGTTGAGAAGGGTCGCCTCCTCTCGGAACGTCTGCCACATCGTTTGTTCCCATGCAGCATTGAGCTGCCCCTTGATGTGACCCAGACGGGCACTCACGTCACGGGTCTCCCCGGATGCAGCCGGGCCCTTTGAAGGGCCGCCGAGTGTCGCCAGCTTCTGGGCCACACCGGCGACCACCGACTCGAGGTCGTCGTCAGGGACGCACCCGTTGATCAGCCGCCACTCGACGGCCTGCGTGGCGCTCAGCGGCTCGCTCAGTAGGGCCATCTCCTTGGCCAGCGGAAGGCTGAGGGACCTGGTCAGCAGCCACGCCGCTCCTCCTTCGAGCGGGAGGCCGATGCGGGCGAAGATCTCCCAGAACGTGGCCGTCTCGGACGCGTAGATCAGGTCGCATGCCAAGGCCAGCTGACACCCACCCCCGATGGCGGGGCCGTTGACCGCGGCAATGAATGGCTTGTCACTCCGCCAGATGGACTCGAGCAGGCGATACCAGCCGTAGAGAAGACCGTCGTCACGGGCAACCGTCGGGGATCTCCTGTGCGCAGGTTGGATCTCGATGGCCTCCGTCTTGAGGTCTGCGCCGGCTGAGAACACCGAACCATTGCCGGTGATCACTGCGACCTTGACCGCCTTGTCCTCGGTCGCACTGCGGATGGCTTCCAAGAGCGCGTCACGCAGACCCATGCCGTGAGGCCCCTGGCCGCCTGGATAATGGTCCATGGCGTTCCGACGGTCCGGCCGGTTCAGGCGCAACCATGCCACGCCCTCTGAAAGCTCGTAGAGCAGACCAGCCTGGGCCCAAGCGTCTCTGTCAGCAGCCATGGCACCTTCCTCTCCTGTGCGGGGGACAGTAGCTCCCGGGCACGGTGCGCGACGAGGGCCCTACTGCTCTCTCACCGGAGCTCGAACGGTGCCTCAATGTCGTTGTAGACGCGCACCGCGGCAAGCAGACCGTCAGGGCCGCGCTCGTAGATCCCGATTCCTGCCTGGGGCGCCAGTTCGTGGTTGCCCCAACGGACACAGTTGTATTCCAGGGCGCACCGCTCGCCGTCGTCGGTGGCGACGCAGTGCTGGAGGCCGATGCCGCCACCCGCGCTGAAGCACGCCGTGAAGAACGAGCGCAACTCCTGGGTGCCGCGGTGCGCGGGGGAGGGGCCGATGGGCTCGCGGAAGTATCCATCCGGAGCGAAGGTGCTCACCACCGCCTCGACGTCTCCAGCATCGAGTGCGGCGTGATAGCGGCCGACGACATCCTGCGGATGACCGTTCGAGGGTTGCAGGAGGGGAGGCCGTACGTGATGCGGCTCGTCGATCGGCCAGGGCTTGCAGTAGGTGCGGAACACCACTGATCGATGGTCGGGTGACTCGGCCACTACCGCAATCGGCCAGGTCAATTCCTGCCCGTCGTCAGCTGCCAAATGCGCCACCAGCTCCACGACCGCCCGACCACCCACGACAGTGGAGGCCAAGGTCTCGGTGCGGGCGTGGCGCTCGGCCAGCCAGGACTGGTTGTACCGGACGAATTTCCGCAGTTGCCTGTGGCCGCGGACCTCGCCGACCCGTGGGTCATGGATCACGACCTCGCCGGGCCACACCGTCTCCAGCGCGCGGGTGTCACCTTCGTTGAGCGCGGTGAAATATTGGGTGACCGGATCGGCCTGACCCGCGGCTTGCGTTTGGATGCGGGCCAACTCGACGGCACTGGCGAACTCCGGAAACCACGGCATCTCGACCCCTCGTTCGCGTCACTGCGTTCCACGTCTTTCGGGAGAGAATCTACCCAACCGTCGCGCAATCCGCTCCTTCGGAGCCCGGCGCCGGCGATGGTCACGGCGACGTGCCTCAGGAAGGCAGCTCCTCGCCGGCCTGCTCCGCCACCATGTACGCCGCGTACCAGTCGGGCCAGTCGGGGTCGGCCTTCCCGATGCGCTTCTCGTGCTCCCCGTGGGCGACTGACGCGCGTCGCATGGCGCTCGCCAAGTCGCCGGCGGAGCTGAACGAAGTGACGTTCGGGTCGACGCGGCCCGGCAAGCGGTCAGTTACCTCCTGCAGGAGCCATCCGTTGCCGTCCGGATCTTCGAATGAGGCGAAGGAGCTGTAGCTCTTGTGGTCCGGGTCGGGCCCGTCGACGCGATCACCAGTTCCGTCGGGACGGAGCTGTGCTCCCGGCGCTCCCAGCGTGGAAGACATCGCTCACCTTTGCTCCCCGGTCGATGAGGTCAGTGCGACCGGCATCGATGTCGGACACAATTAGATAGAGCCCATGTGCGGATCCCGGCGCAGCCGACGTGATCTTGGTGCCGAACTGGATGGAGCACAATGACCCAGGTGGCGTGAACTGGACGACACGGAAGCCGTTGTCGAAGGAGAAGTCGGCGTCGAGCCTCCAGCCGAGACCTGCGTAGAACTGCTTCGCACGGTCGGCGTCCGCCACGGGGATGACCACCACCTCGAGCTTGAGGTCGGCACCCGCGTGATCCGTGCTCCCGGGTTCCTGCTCGTCGGTCGTGCTCATCGTGGCCCCTCCTCGGGTCGTCTGCCTGGGGCGATTGTCGCGCCGGCTTCGTTGCAGTGCACGTGGCAGCCCCCCGACGGTGCGGGCACCATCAGGACAGCCGCCGTGCGCAGATCACGGCATCGAAGCCAGTGCCGGCCGCGGCTCTGGGTACGTCCTCGGCGATGGCAATCTCCCAGCGTCGAAGGTCGAGAACTGCGATCGCAGCCCCGACCGTCACCTGCACCTGGCCGGCCGCTGGTGTCTCGGCGCCCGTCGCCGGGTCGATCGGGAGGTGCCCGACCAACAGCAGTGTCCCGCCGGGTGCGACCCCGTCTGCCAGCCGCGTCACCATTCGCTGCACCGAACCCGCAACATGGACGTAGAGGCTCGTGACAAGGTCGTAGAGGAGGGCCTCGGGCTTCCACGTGGCGAGATCGCCTTCGACCCACTCGATGCGCTCGGCGATCGAGGGGCCGAGGGTCGCTGCAGTGGACCGGCCGTGATCCAGGGACCGTCGTGGAGAAGTCGACAGCAGTGACGTGCCATCCGCGCGCAGCCAGCCACAGGGTCTCTGACCCGTGGCCACACCCCGCGTCGAGCGCACGGCGCGGGGTGTGGCTGCCGGCGGTTGCGGTCAGGTAGGCATTGGGGGGTCGTTGTGCGATTTGCGTCGCATGCGCGGCGAGCACCTCGGACCAACGCTCGTCCCAGAACCGGCGATCGAAACTGGGTGCCGAGTGCTCCTGCGCTGTCGCTCCGTTTTTCGGCTCGTTGTCCATGGGCGTCCGCTCTCGCACTTCGGGTCGTCCGAGCAGTGATCCGACGACACCCTGGAGAGGAGCGAGGGTGAGTGGGCGGGGCGGCTCCACTGGCTCCACTGACTACCGTGGCCCGATGGGCCGCATCCTCCTCGACGTCGGGCCGCTGCGGCGACATCGTCATTTCCGACGACTGTGGGCTGGCCAGGCAGTGTCGTCGATCGGGAGTCAACTCACTGTTGTCGCCGTTTCGTTTCAGGCCTACTCACTGACACATTCGACGCTTGTCGTGGGATTGATCGGGGTCGTGACGCTGTTCCCCCTCCTTGCCGGGTCGCTCTGGGGCGGCGCGCTGGCCGACTCGATGGATCGTCGCCGGGTGCTGATCTTGTCGCAAGTGGTCATGGCGACGGCGAGTGGCGGGCTCGTGGCAAATGCCTCTCTTCCACACCCGAAATTGTGGCCGCTCTTCGTGTGTACGGCGATCGGAGCGGGCTTTCAGGGAGTGGACTGGCCGGCCCGCCGAGCTGCGTTGCCGACACTGGTCTCCGACGAGGACGTCACGGCGGGGGTGGCCCTCCAGATGACAATCGGTCAGCTCGCACTTGTCGCGGGTCCCGCCCTCGGGGGGATATTGATTGCCGCGTTTGGCCTGGGGACGGTGTACGGCATCGATGTGGCCACCTACGGATGTGCCATCGCAGCGGTCGTGCTCTTGCCGGCGCTCGCACCGTCGGTGGGAGGCCAACGGGCGTCGCTCAAGTCGATGGCCGAGGGGTTCCGCTATCTGAAGACGCAGCGGCTGTTGTCGGCCAGCTATTGGGTGGACCTCAACGCGATGATCTTCGGCATGCCTCGTGCCGTGTTCCCTGCGCTTGGCACGGGACTCTTCGGCGGGGGAGCCGGCGTCGTGGGTCTGCTCTATGCCGCGCCCGGCGCTGGGGCCCTGGTGGGCTCCTTTTTTACGGGCTGGTGTGTGCGATGGCGCAATCAAGGGAGGGCCATCTGCGGCTGCGTCGTCCTCTGGGGTGTCGCCATCGCCCTCTTCGGGGTTATCCCCATCTTGTGGATTGGCCTGCTGCTGCTGGCCCTTGCCGGCGCGGCCGACATGATCTCGGGTATCTTCCGCCAATCCGTGCAACAGCGGAAGGTGCCCGACCATCTCCAGGGCCGCCTGTCGGGAACGTTCTTTGCGGTGGCAGCGGGTGGACCTCGCCTCGGCGAGGCCGAGACCGGCCTGGCGGCCGAACTGGGGGGCGCGCAGTTCGCAGTGTGGTCGGGTGGGTTGGCCTGCGTCGTGGGTGTCGGTTTCCTGATCTGGAAGTTCCCGGAGCTCTGGCACGACGACGGGAAGGGGATGGCGCTGTCACGAGAACGTCAGATGCAGGCGATCATCGAGTCGACCAACGAGTTGAGCGAGGGTGAGCCGATGTAGCCCGACACGTGCGCTACCCCACGTCGAACAGGGACTCGCGATGACGCAAGATTGCGCACAGGGTCTCGTTGTAGGGCGCCTCGAGTCCTCGCGTGCGGCCCAGTGTGACCACCATGCCGTTGATCACGTCGACCTCGGAAGGCCGGCGGGCGAGGTGGTCGAGGCGCATCGACGGGCTGGTGTTCGGGATCGTCACGGCAAAATCGGTCACGTACCGCAGTGGATCGTCGAACGAGAAGCGGACGCCCTCGGCGACCCCGAGCTGGTACGCCTCGGACGTGCAGCCGAGCGCGACTTTCCAGGAGCCGGGATCTGCCATCAACTCGCCCACGGTGACATCGAAGGCAGCGCACGGCGCACTGAGGGTGACGTTGCACAAGAACTTCTCCCAAATCATGAGGGACACGTCGGCGAAGGCCCGCACGTTGAACCCGGCCTCCCGCCATGCCTGCTCGATCCGCTCTACCCGGTCTGTCATGCCACCGTGCATCTCGCCGATCCGGATCAGTCGCATCCCTTCGTGGTGCACGTACCCGGGCTCGGGGATGAAGGACCCGAATCCTTCGGCGATTCCGATGAGGATATGGTCCGGGGGGATCCGGCGGGCCACCCGTTCTCCTGCGCCGAGGCCGTTTTGGAATGCCATGACGATGCTGTCGGGCTCGAGCAGGGGTGCGATCTCCGCCGCCACCTCATCGACCGCTGACGCCTTTGTCGCGATGATCCAGACGTCGCAAGGCCCGGCGTCACGAGGAGCCCGTCCGACATGGAGATTCTCGACGACGGAGGTGCCGCTCGCGCCGGACACGTGCAGGCCGGAGGTGGCAATGGCATCGATGTGCTCCGGCCAGGTGTCGATGGCCCAGACCTCGTGTCCGGCTTTGCCGAGCAAACCGGCGTACACCGAACCCATGGCCCCGGTTCCGACGACTGCGATTTTCACGTCATACCTCCGCTCGGCCACCCGGCAAAATGATTCGCCAAACATTCTACGGAACCGGGTCGGTTGCAAAGAGAAGCCGCTGGCCCCCTCCGTCAGTCGGCGAGCTCGAGGTGACTGTGGGCGGGCCTACCCCCGGCGAAGGCTCCGCCGACGGCTACCCGGGAGGAGCAAAGAACTCGAGGGCGATGTTGTCCGGGTCGCGAAATGACAATCCCGAGCCGTAGGGGGCGTCGACGATTCCTCCGTTGGTGACGCCCAGGCTGTTCAGGTGGCCTGCCCACTGCTCGAGCTCGGAGCGGCTCGCGGACGCGAACGCCAGGTGATCCAATCCGGGCCGCCGCTCGTCGAAGGGCTCCGTGCTCTTCAGATCGGGGAACGCGTGAATGCCGACCAGCGTCCCGCCCATCAGCCAGACGACGTGATGAAACGGACCGGTGTCCTCGTCGATGACCGGATCGGAGCCGATGAGCGCGTTGTACCATTGACGGCTCCGGTCGATGTCGGTCACCGTCAACGCCACGTGAGTGATTGCGGGGAACTCCGGCATGGGTTACCTCCTTGTTGCGAATTCGCTCCTGACGTGAGCCGCGTCACTCTACGCCCCGCCCCTTGGTCAGGGCTGGGAAAAAGGGCGCCGGGTGGACCACGACAATTCGGGGCCCACGGGGGAACACCCTTCAGCGCCTGCCGTGGCGCTCGCCCTTCGACGTCCGGCATGCCCGCCCTTGTTCTGCCAGGATGATTCGCGTGACAGATCGATTGGAAGTGCAGAGGACGATACCCGCCGAACCGGCAACGATCTTCGACATTGTCCGTGACCCCCGTGGGCATGTGGCCATCGACGCGTCGGGCATGCTCCAGGCCTCCACCGGTGAGCCGGCGGGTGCGGTCGGCGACACGTTCATCATCCACATGGACCGGGAGTCACTGGGCGATGTCCCGATGGGCAAGTACGACGTCACCGTCGTCATTACCGCGTACGAGGAGAACCAGTTCATCACCTGGGAGGTCTCCGGCGAGAACTTCCCGGGCATCGGCCACTACTACGGGTACCGCCTCGAGAGCGTCGAGGGGGGCACCGTGGTCACCTCGATCTACGACTGGTCGCAGGTCGACGAGAAATGGAGGGCCAATGGTGCGTGGCCGCCGATCATCCCCGAGTCCGCGCTGAAGGCGACGCTGGGCATCCTCGAGCGCACCGCCCGGGGAACCGGATAGAGAGCCGCTTGGTCGAATCGCTCCGGTGAGACGTGCAGGCGGTTAGCGAGTTTCCTGCAGAGAGGCGGCGGGGGGTGCGGCTTCTTGCACGATCGGCTGTTGCTCCGGTGGTGCGGCTGGAGCGGGAGTGGTCACCGGTAGGTCGGGTTGTGCGCCGCTCGTGGTGACGGTCTGCATCGGCTGGTGCCGGGCCGCCCATCCGATCGCAAAGCCGCCCAGTGACGCCAGGATGACTCCCGTCCCCAAGCTGTAGCCGACCACGTTCGCCAACGCACGGAGAGGCGATGCAGCGACGAAGTACCCGCTGCTCGTGGTGATGACCGGCCACGCAGAGGGACCGATGATGAACCACGCTCCGCACAGGACAGCGAGCAACCCCGCCAGCGTCAGGCTCGTACGGCCACGACCCACGGTGAGACCTCGCGTCTCGCCCAGTATGAGAGTTCCTACGAAGACACCGATGACGCCCGGGATCAGCGCCAGCACGGTGTGCGCGAGGCTCCAATGCCACGCCCCCGTTCCGTCGGCGCTGTAGCCGAATGCCGGCCCGACGTAGGGAATGATGCCGCCCCAGGCGGAGATGAGGATGGTGAGAAACCCCACGGTCCCGATGCCGATGCGGCCGATGTGGATCCCGGCAGATTGACGACGGGCGAAGCGCCTCTCGTAACGACCTGTACGACCGACCATTGTCGTCGACATCAGCAATCTCCCAACTCGAATGTATGGCTCGTCAAAACGAGTCATACCCCTCCCTCCGTCGCCCAAACGGCGTCAAAGCACGACGCCCGGTGCCCAGCTGCAGCAACTCCCGGTGCCCAGCTGCAGCAACTCCCGGTGCCCCTTTTCTGCAGGAAACGGCATGTTTCTCTCAGCTCCAGAGAGGATCGAGGTCGACCACAAGGGGCTGGGCCACCAGAGCCTCAACCGGCATCCGTTGGGGTTTTTCTTCGATGACGTCGAGTGCGGCCCGCACATCCTCAGCGAGGAAACGGCTGAGTGGGGCGAAGCTGTGTCGATCGTCGCGCCCGAAGCGATGGTGCGGCATGCGCAGTGGTGCGTAGAGATGGAGCTCGTTGCGGGCCCGGGTGACGGCGACATAGAAGAGACGCCGCTCCTCCTCGAGTCCTTCGGGTGTGCGCAACGCCATGTCGATGGGGATGGCCCCGTCGACGACGTGCGGCACGTGGACGTGCGACCACTCGAGACCTTTGGCCGAGTGGATGGTCGAGATGACGAGATAGTCCTCGTCGAGATGGGGCGGCCCCGCCAGGTCGCCGCTCGACACCGGCGGGTCCAAGGTGAGATCGGCCAGCCACGCTGACAGGTCGTCGACCTCGGAAGCGGTGTCAGCCAGCCGTTCGAGATCGCCCACGCGGGCCCGCGCATCGTCGTAGCGCCCCTCGAGAAGGGGACGGATGGCCCGGACGACGGATGCGGCGCGTGCGCCACAGGTTTCGAGGCCGCGGGCGTCGAGAAGGCCCGAGAGAGAGGCGGAGAGTTCGGCACGTGTCGTCGGCGGCGCGGCGGCGACCATATCGGGCCAACGGGACAACGTGTCGGCCTCGGAGGGGCGGACCGCATCGAGGAGGGCCTTGGCCCGAGTCGGCCCGATGTTCCTATGCAGTCGGAGGATCCGATACCAGGCCACCTCGTCACAGGAGTTGTCGAGAAGCCGGGCGGCGCACACGAAGTCCTTGACATGCGCTGCTTCGAGGAACCGGAGACCTCCGTATTTCCTGTACGGGACCTTCCGCACGGACAGCTCGATCTCGATCAGGTCGCTGTGATGGCCGGCCCGCACCAGCACCGCTTGCTGGCGGAGGGGCACACCGCTCTCGTAGGCCTCCAGAACGCGGTCGACAATCGCCCGCGCTTCAGAGGATGCGTCATAGCAACGGTCGAGGCTCGGCCGCGGCCCCGCGCCACGATCACTGTGCAGTCTGAGCTCGGGCTCTCCGTCGGACAAGGGTCGGAGCAGATTGGCGACATCCAGGACGCGTTGCGTGGATCGAAAATTGCGTTCCAGGACAATGGTGGTGGCTCCCGGAGAGGAACGGACGAGTTGACGCAGGTGGCGTGGGTCCGATCCTCGGAACCCGTAGATGGCTTGCGCTTCGTCCCCGACCACCGTCAGGCCCTTTCCGTCCGGGGCCAGCAGCCTGACGATGTCGACTTGGAGGCTGTTCACGTCCTGGTACTCATCGACCAGGACGAAACGGAAGCGATCAGCGAGGTGCGGGCCGAGATCTTCGTGACGCAGGAGGGCGCGCCAGTAGAGCAGGAGATCGTCGAAATCGAGGAGGGCGGCGCCCCGTTTGCGAGCGGTGAAATCGCGGAAGAGCGCACCGATGACTTCCGCGTGCGGTTCGCACCAGGGGTACTCCAGTGGGACGAGATCGCGCAGGGCCCGCTCGGTGTTGATGCACCGCGAATAGATGTCGACGAGGGTCGACGATCTGGGGAACCTCGCGGCGGTCCCGGTCAGGTCGTGATCGTTGCGGAGCAGATCCATCAGGTCGCAGGCCCCGGCGGGGTCGAGCAGTCCGAAGCCCTTGGGCAGGTTGAGGACCTCCGCGTAGGCAGCGATGTGACGGTGGGCCACCGCGTGGAAGGTCCCACCTTGGGGTCGTTCGTCCCGTCGGGCGCCCACGAGGTCACGAGCCCGAGTGAGCATGTCGTCCGCGGCGCGGACGCGTGAACGTGAGCAGCAGGATCCGGTCCGGAGGCACGCCGCGATCGAGGAGGCAGGCCATCCGGGACGTCAGCGCCCGGGTCTTGCCCGTGCCGGCTCCGGCCACGACGACGAGCGGGGCATCTCCATGCGTCGCGACTGCCAGTTGGGCCTCGTCCAACCCCGCATCCCACGCCGACTCATGAGCGAACATATGTTCGTAGGGTAGCGCAAGCGCGGTGGGTTGGGTCGAGTGCATCGTCGTCACGACGCCCCCATAGTCTGGGGCGAATCCCGACACGACCGTCAGAATCCCGACACCACACCCCGTCTCCCCACACGACCGTCAGCCGAGTAGGACGTCCATGACCTCACCGCCCGCCGTGCAGGATTCGGCGGCCATTGCCAGGGCAGAGAAGTTCCACGCGTGTCGCTGGTGGGTCTTGGCTGTCGTCGGCCTGGCCCAATTGATGATCGTGCTCGACTCCACCATCGTCAACATCGCGTTGCCCAGGGCGCAGCTCGACCTCGGATTCCCCAACAGCGACCGTCAGTGGATCGTCACGGCGTACGCACTCGCATTCGGGAGCTTGCTCCTGCTGGGCGGGAAGCTGGGCGATATTTTCGGTCGAAAGTGGACGTTCATCGGCGGCCTGATCGGCTTCGCCGTGGCATCGGCGGCCGGAGGTGCGGCACCGAATTTCGCTGTGCTGGCGAGTGCCCGTGCGCTGCAGGGCGCGTTCGCTGCCCTGCTCGCCCCGTCCGCACTCTCGCTTCTCACGACCTCCTTCACCGAGCCGAAGGAACGTGGCAAGGCCTTCGCCGTGTTCGGCGCGATCGCCGGCGGTGGGGGAGCGACCGGGCTCATCCTGGGCGGTGTCCTGACCTCCTACCTGTCCTGGCGCTGGTGTCTCTACGTCAACCTCTTCTTCGCCGTCGTTGCGGTCGTCGGTGGCTTGCTGCTCCTCACCAATCCTCCACGTACCGGGGAGAGGCCCCGATTGGACATCCCCGGAACCGTCCTGGCGTCTGTCGGCCTCTTCTTCATCGTCTTCGGCCTCTCGCGTGCCCAGTTGGAATCGTGGGGAAGCACCGATACCTGGGTCCCCTTGGCGATCGGCGTGCTGTTGCTCGCAGGATTCGTGCTGGTCGAGAGAACCGTGGCGAATCCCTTGCTGCCGCTGCGCATCGTGCAGGATCGCAATCGCGCGGGGGCGTACATCGCCGTCGGCTTCACGTTCATCGCCGCCTTCGGCCTCTTCTTGTTCCTCACGTATTTCCTCCAGGAGATACGTGGCTTCTCCCCGGTGATGACCGGTGTGGCGTTCCTCGCGCTACCGATCGATCTGGTCGCCGGCTCAGCGATCGCCAACATCGTCCTGCTGCCCCGCTACGGATCACGACGGCTGATCGTGTGCGGGCTCCTCATGGGCGCCATCGGCATGGCACTGCTCACCCGGCTGGGACCTGAGTCCGGCTACGGCCTCGGCGTGCTGCCCTCGCTGATCATTCTCGGGTTCGGGTTCGGCTTCGTCGTCCCTCCCGCATTGAACTCAGCCACGAGCGGCGTGGACTTCAAGGACGCCGGTGTGGCGTCGGCCATGGTCAACACCATGCAACAGGTCGGCGGATCGATCGGCGTCGCGCTCCTTTCGGCCTTCGCGGCGCAGGCCACGGCCCGCTATCTGAGCGCCCATGCGCATGTATCCCCCCACGCCGAAACGGTCAAACTGGCGGCCACTCACGGGTACACGTTCGCCTTCGCCATCTCGGCGTGCATCTTTGTGGTCGCCGCCGCGGTGTGCGGTGCCCTGATCCGCAAACATCAGCCGCCGGCGACGAATGCGGGAGTGGCCACGACGGCGCTCCCTGAGGGCTCCGTCGTCACCGTGCAAGCCTGACGCTCGACGCCGCCGCCGTGAATGGGCGGTGGGCCACACGGCCGGCGTGGCCCCAAGGGCGCTACGGCCGGCGTGGCCCCAAGGGCGATTCGTCGTCACTTGACCGGGTAAAGAGCGGAAATGGGAAAATACCTTGACGCCAAAGCGCGCAAGAAGTTGGGAAAGTCAGCCTTTGCTCTTCCCGAAAAGCGCAAGTACCCGATTCCGGACAAGGCTCACGCTCGGAACGCGCTGGCCCGGGTGGCCCAGAACGGCACGAAATCCGAGCAGAGAAAGGTGAGGGCCGCGGTGAAACGGCGATTCCCCAGCATCGGGAGGAAGGCAAAGAAGAAGTAGGTGATCCTCGGGACGTGAAGAGCCCCTCGCCCTCGACACTCGCGGGTGCGAAGATCTGCGGATGGTCATGTCGGACCGGCCCGAGGTGCGAACGGCGCCGTGGCCCATAGCTGCCATTGACACTGCAGGACTCGCCGCAGGGCTCGCGGCGGGGCTGGGCCGCCTCCCGTTCCGGGACCCGTGGCGGGGGCCGGGAAAGCTACCGCGCAACGTCGCGGTCTCGGTGACCCGAGAGTTGACACGTTCTCTCCTGGGCTTCGCCTCGTCGCTGCCCATCGACGAGTTCCGTTCGTTGGAGCGGATGCTCGACGGGATGGCCGGCCGGGTCCTCCCGCCGTTCGTGACGCTGCAGGGCGTCAGTGCGGCGCCGGATCGCCTCGCCGGGGTGCAGGGGGTGTGGTTCCGCCCTCGGAGGGAAGCGGTGCCACGTCGGCCGAACGAACCGAGCAAAGGGACGAAGGCATCTCCGGGCACGATCGTGTATTTGCACGGTGGTGGCTATATCGGCACGTCGCCGCGGATGTACGCACTTTTCATGGCGCACCTGGCCCGGGTCACGCACTGCGATGTCTTCGTCGCCGACTACCGGTTGGCTCCGGAGTTTCCGTTTCCTGCCGCGGCCGACGACATCGTGTCGGTCGTGGGGCACCTGATCGATCGGGGTTCGGCGCCGGAACGACTGATCATCGCCGGCGATTCGGGCGGTGGGGGACTCGTGGGCACCGTTCTCCAGCGGATCACGCAGGGGGGTGCGGAGCGGCCCGGTGCGGTCCTCCTCTTCTCGCCGGAGGTCTCCCTCACCCTGGCCGAGGGTTCGGTGACCGAGAACGCTCCGCTCGATGTGTTGCCATGGAATATCCCGGTGAACTCGTATCTTCACGGGATCGATCCGCTCGATGCGCGCGTGGACGTGCTGCTCGATGACCTCAGCGGGTGGCCTCCGACCTTTCTCGTCTCGGGTGGGGACGAGATGTTCCGGGACGCGATCCGCGCCCTGTCGCAGAGGCTCCAAGATGCCGGCGTCCCTCGAGAATCCCTCGAGGTGGAGGGGATGTTCCACGTCTTCCCGTTCCTGTTGCCGTGGGCCCGCGAGAGTCGGGACGTCTACGACCGCGCGGGAGATTCGTACGGGGCATTCTGGGAGATCCTCTCGTGTGTGGGCAGGCGGGCGGCCCGGTGCACGGACCCGAATCGTGACTACCCGGGTTCCTTGCTTGTGATGCCGGCGATGACGGCGTCGAGCAGGCCCGGGAACCTCGCATCGAGCTCGGATCGGCGGAGGGTGGCGAGCTTGCGCTGACCCTCGTGGCGGGTCGTAATGAGGCCGGCGTCACGCAACACCCCGAGGTGGTGGGTGGTGGTCGACTTGGCCATGGAGGTGCCCGCGTGTTGCCCAAGGGCGGCGCAC
This sequence comes from uncultured Acidimicrobiaceae bacterium, assembly GCA_963706555.1. Lineage (GTDB taxonomy): Bacteria > Actinomycetota > Acidimicrobiia > Acidimicrobiales > RAAP-2 > Bog-473. The sequence continues at coordinate 4,745,293 of OY970164.1, read as the reverse complement.
GAGAGCTCCGGCTCGCCGTCGAGGGCGGCGACCATACGCAGGCGTGACGGATCGGCGAGCGCGTGCATCACAGAGGCGAGGTCGATCTCCTCGACGGGCAGTTCAGTTCGTTCACGCATGTGTCACCTCCTCCTGGAGAAATCCCCCCGCCCCGGGAATAGGTGCGGTCGCTCTCCTGTTCGATAGTTGTATAAACGTCGAACTATCTCCGCTCATTCCCCCGGGTGAAAGGACCTCCTCCATGACACTCACCACCGCACCGCCAACTGCAGAACCAACCGCCAACCAACAGCCCAAACCGCTGGCCAACCAACAGCCCAACCCGCCGGCACGGACGTGTCCGGGACCGGCGAGGTCCAATCTCATGACTCCCGCCGCTGGCGAGCGCTGCCGGTGGTGCTCTCGGCCACATTCATGTCGCTCTTCGAACCGAACTGCATTTACGCCGGCGTACCGGCCCAGATGATCCGGAAGATCGAGGACGACTCGCGGAATCTGTAGGAGCCGATATCACCGACCGCCATGGCGGTCCGTTCTGTCTCGTCGCAAGAACATCGCCGCCATCAAGACGTTATTGCAGGAGGCGTTCCGACGGCAAAGGGTGGGATATGGTTCGCCTCGACAATCGGGCCCGTCGTTCAGTGCGTCGAGGTCGAAGGTCTGATGCCTCCATCGCCGAGGGTGGACGTGCCGTTGTAGAGGGGACTTAATGCCCTAGATAACGCCGATGTCACAAGCGATGATGTCAGCCTGCGTCTATGACGTTTCGCAGGGGAAACGGAAGAGGTAGCCCGATGCTCGCCGCCTGCGTCGACACAACTACAACCAGGCTGCCCCTGGTGAGTATCGTGCCCACACCGAAACGAAGCTGGGCCAGCGAGAGGGGTTCGAAGTGAAGACGCGGGTTGCTCGGACCATGCGCTACGTCGCTGCGCTCGGTACCGCCCTCGTGGTTGCCGCAGCCATGCTCAGCATCGTGTCGCCCTCTGTCGCGTCTGCAGCCACGCCGGCCTATGTGCAGGGCGCGAGCGCCCAGGTGGGGAGCGGGACGACGGCCAGCGTGGCCTTCCCCGGCGCGAACACCGCCGGGAACCTGATCGTGGCGTACGTCGTGTGGAACAACACCGGCACCGTGACGGTGTCCGACTCGAAGGGCAACACCTACACAGCTGGCACCGCACGCCAGACCTGGGGGAGCAACTTTAGTTCGGAGGTCTTCTATGCCCCGAACATCGCCGGAGGGGCCAACACCGTCAAGGCGACCTTCGGCACAGCGCTCACGTCGTTCGGCATCGTGTACGCGCACGAGTACTCCGGTCTCGCCACGGCATCCCCGGTCGACGTCAGTGCGTCGGCGGTCGGCACGACGGCGTCCATGAGCAGCGGGGCGGTGAGCACCACCTCGGCCAACGACCTCCTCTTCGCCGCCGGTGTATCCAGCGACACCGTCACCACCCCGGGGACCGGCTTCACGGCGCGGCTGACGGGCTTCGGCAATCTCACCGAGGATCGCCTCGCCAGCACCACGGGGTCCTATGCCGGGACCGCCACCCAGAACGGCACCACCTGGGTCATGCAGCTCCTGGCGTTCAAGGCCGCTCCGGCTGGGATCGGCCCCTCGGCGAAGCTGGCCTTCGTCGTGGGCCCCTCCAACGCCACCGCCGGTTCGGTCATCGCCCCGGCGGTTAAAGTGGCGGTCGAAGACGCCAGCGGCAATATCGAGACCTCTGACAACGCCACCTCGGTCACGCTGGCCATCGGGACCAACCCCGGCGGCGGGACGCTCAGTGGGGGCACCGCGGTCACGGTGTCCTCGGGCATCGCCACCTTCCCGGGTGTCTCCATCAACACAGCCGGTACCGGCTACACGCTGACGGCTTCGAGCACGCCCACCTACACCTCGGCCACCTCGGGCGCCTTCAACATCACGACGAGTGTCGTCACTCAAACGCCGGCCTATGTGCAGGGCGCCAGCGCCCAGGTGGGGAGCGGGACGACGGCCAGCGTGGCCTTCCCCGGCGCGAACACCGCCGGGAACCTGATCGTGGCGTACGTCGTGTGGAACAACACCGGCACCGTGACGGTGTCCGACTCGAAGGGCAACACCTACACAGCTGGCACCGCACGCCAGACCTGGGGGAGCAACTTTAGTTCGGAGGTCTTCTATGCCCCGAACATCGCCGGAGGGGCCAACACCGTCAAGGCGACCTTCGGCACAGCGCTCACGTCGTTCGGCATCGTGTACGCGCACGAGTACTCCGGTCTCGCCACGGCATCCCCGGTCGACGTCAGTGCGTCGGCGGTCGGCACGACGGCGTCCATGAGCAGCGGGGCGGTGAGCACCACCTCGGCCAACGACCTCCTCTTCGCCGCCGGTGTATCCAGCGACACCGTCACCACCCCGGGGACCGGCTTCACGGCGCGGCTGACGGGCTTCGGCAATCTCACCGAGGATCGCCTCGCCAGCACCACGGGGTCCTATGCCGGGACCGCCACCCAGAACGGCACCACCTGGGTCATGCAGCTCCTGGCGTTCAAGGCCGCTCCGGCTGGGATCGGCCCCTCGGCGAAGCTGGCCTTCGTCGTGGGCCCCTCCAACGCCACCGCCGGTTCGGTCATCGCCCCGGCGGTGAAAGTGGCGGTCGAAGACGCCAGCGGCAATATCGAGACCTCTGACAACGCCACCTCGGTCACGCTGGCCATCGGGACCAACCCCGGCGGCGGGACGCTCAGTGGGGGCACCGCGGTCACGGTGTCCTCGGGCATCGCCACCTTCCCGGGTGTCTCCATCAACACAGCCGGTACCGGCTACACGCTGACGGCTTCGAGCACGCCCACCTACACCTCGGCCACCTCGGGCGCCTTCAACATCACGACGAGTGTCGGCCCCTCGACCAAGCTGGCCTTCGTCGTGGGCCCCTCCAACGCCACCGCCGGTTCGGTCATCGCCCCGGCGGTGAAAGTGGCGGTCGAGGACGCGAGCGGCAACATCGAGACCTCTGACAACGCCACCTCGGTCACGCTGGCCATCGGGACCAACCCCGGCGGCGGGACGCTCAGTGGGGGCACCGCGGTCACGGTGTCCTCGGGCATCGCCACCTTCCCGGGTGTCTCCATCAACACAGCCGGTACCGGCTACACGCTGACGGCTTCGAGCACGCCCACCTACACCGCAGCCACCTCGGGCGCCTTCACCATCAGCGCGAGTGTCGTCACGCCCACCTACGTGCAGGGCGCGAGCGCCCAGGTGGGGAGCGGGACGACAGCCAGCGTGGCGTTCCCTAGTGCGAACACCGCGGGGAACCTGATCGTGGTGTACGTCTTGTGGGACAACCCCGGCACCGTGACGGTGTCCGACGCCAAGGGCAACCCCTACATGCCCGGCACGGTGCGCCAGACGTGGGGGACCAACTGGAGTTCGGAGGTCTTCTATGTCTCGAACGTCCTCGGAGGGACCAACACGGTCAAGGCGACCTTCGGCACGGCGATCACGTCGTTCGGCATCGTCTACGCGCACGAGTACTCCGGTGTCGCCACGGCGTCCACCCTCGACACCAGTGCGTCGGCCGTCGGCACGGCGGCGTCCATGAGCAGCGGTTCGGTCGTGACCAGCGCGGCCAATGACCTCCTCTTCGACGCCGGTGCATCCAGCAACACCGTCACCACCCCGGGGACCGGCTTCAGCGCACGCCTTACCAGCTTTGGCAATCTCACCGAGGATCGCCTCGCCGCCACCACGGGGTCCTACGCCGGGACCGCCACCCAGAACGGCACCGCCTGGGTCATGCAGCTCGTCGCCTTCCGGGCCGGCAGTAGTGGTGGTAGTGGTGGGACGACGCTACCTTCTGGAGCGTTTTCGTCCATGGCCATTGATCCCGTAAATGACCACGTCTTCGTTTCCTTACCGACGAACGGGATCGTAGAGGTTTTGGACTTCTCCGGAAATATTATCGACACCATTACCGGATTTGGCACCAGATATGACGTTACCAACCAGGACAACGACATAATCTACGCAGACAACGCCATCTACATGACCGATACGGCAAACGGCACTATCGATCGGATCGATCCGTCGACGATGGCCGTCACTGTGCTGGCCACTGGACTGGTGCTGCCTCTTGACCTTGTGTACAGCGCTGGGTCGCTGTGGGCGGGATCGGGAGCGTATGCACCGTCCACTCTGGAAGGAATCGACATCACTACTGGGGCGGTGACCAGCTACCCGAATGTGCCCTTAGCGGGGTCCGGCCTCATTGCCGGCGCGGGGTTACCCGACACTATCTTCAGCTATAACGCGCAGGACAACCCATTAGTCATCAGCAGGATCGATGTGGAGTTGACGCCAACCGTGACGGCGACCCAGGATGAATTGGGAGTGGGAAGCACGCCCGCAATCGGCACCGTACGCGACATCGCCGTGTCTCCCGATGGCTCGCATCTCGTGCCGGCGGCGGTGAGCAATCTCGTCGAGCTCAACACGAGCAACCTGCTGGGTGATGGAGTCGTTTATCCGGTCAACTTCTCTCCAACTGCAGATGCCATAACATCTGCCAAGGGGGGGCTCCTTGCGGCCGGGCTCTCCGGAGACGCTATTTCCAGTTCACTCTATTCAGCAGTCGTCTACCGCCTCGGTAACCCGTCCGACCAGCTGCTGAGCATTCCGTTACCGGGCCTGCCCGTCTACCGTGGAGTCGCTTTCAGCCCGGATGGAAACCTGCTCTTTGTCGTCACCGCCGGCGTTGGCTATGCGGCGCCCGCCCAGTTCGAAGTGGAGAAGATATCGGTTGTGGTTTCGAGCTGACCACGCTCATGTAGAAATCCCCAGACCTGCTCATAACTGATCCATGACGCTGTCGCATCTCGAGGGCCGCCACCGACGTCGTGCCCGAGTGGAGTACCGGATCCGAGCCAAAGACACCGGACTGCGCAACCTGCCCTTCGGCGAATTCGCCAACAACGCGTGCTGGGTCGAGTTGAGCTGCGTGGCCCAGGACCTCATCGCCTTCACCCAGGGCCTCGTACTCGAGGGCGAACTGGCCATGGCCGAGCCCAATCGGTTGCTACACCTTTTTGGCACAACGCCGGCAGGCCAGCAACACCTCACGCCGCACAACGCTCTCCCTCCAGCGCGAATAGCACTTGGTCAGGGCATTGGCCGACGCGTTCGCCACACTTCGGTCGCTTCCGCTCATTACCGGAGACAAGGTTCGCCGAGGACGAAAGTGTCATCGCCTCAGCGCTTCCTCACGCCCCCCCGTCGGTCCACTGGGTCATTTCTTGACGCCTACAAGGCGTCAACGGTCCGTGTTGGTTAAGGCACCCGCGCAATGCGACACCTCATCAAATCCTTGTGCTCTCGCCGTTGATCGGACTCAGATCAGACGGTTAACGAAACATCCGGGTTAGGTGATACGGCGCTTCAACGTCCCCGACGAGGTGTCCACGTCGACTTCGTAGTCGCGGACCAGTGCCAGCGCGTTCAGGTTTTGGAGCTCCTCGTCAAGGTCCATCTGAACCAGGACCTGTCCTGGTCGTGGACGAGGCTGATGCCGTAGCGCAACCCCGTCGGGACCGGTTGTCTCGGCTGCGTCAGCGACAGCCAATATCCGACCGGACTCGTCATGAACGACGTGGACTCGTCTCATGTTAGAGACTCGGCGCCACAAGCATGCGAGGCCGGAAGTAGGAGATGCCCTCTTCCACGCCACCCGCAGTCTTGACCGATGCTTGCCACACCGTATTGTTGGGGCCTGCCGGATACTGGTATGGCCGGAAGGCGCCCTGTTCGACGAAGATGACGCCCGTGGCATCGGCCGGCCCATCTGGGTGCTGGTTGGGGTCGTAGTCGGGTACAGCGCTCATCCAGTACCAATGCTCGGGATCGATCACCGAGTTGCCGTTGGAGTCCACGATCCAAAACGTCCAATCCAGCTCGGCCTCGGGCGCCATAGCAACTTGGCCCCACACCCAAACAGCGACGGTCATTCCCACGCAGACGATGCTAATGCGAAGACCTGAGGCTTGCGTAGATGGAACCCGGCGTGGTCACCTGGCCCGGCGCTTTCCTCGGAATTACCGCGGTCGGCGTAGTCGGCGTCCATGGGGGTGAGCATCTGTTCGTCCTCGGCGTTCTCCCAGCAGGATGGCCCTCGCTCCTCGGCATCGGCCCGGTTCTCTGCTTGCACCAGATAGCGCAGGGCGAGGGAGTCGGCCGGAAGGATGAGGCGAGTAGGTGCCGCTTGATGTTGCCCGGCGAGACGAACACGTAGCCGCAACGACCTCCCCCTTGGTCTTTCGGGCACCCACAGTGCCGGTCCTCAGCGAGGCATTCAGGTCGATACGTTTACATCATGCTGCAATGGTTCGTAATGCGGCGCTCACCTTTGAAGGATCCCCTTCCATCCGAGCATCCTTGTTCTTGACCAGTACCTTGACATCTGAAGCCAATAGGAATCGACGTTTGGCCGCATGATCCAATGTCGCCCATAGTTGTCCGATGGTCTTCCCGGTCGCCTGGTCTTGGAAGGTTGCTGGTGTGGCTGGCAGTTCTTTCAACCGGTCGCGCTCAGCTAGCAACCCAGCCTGCTTGGTGGCGAACTGCGGATCGTCACAGTCGAGGGAGCGTAGCTTGTCCGTCACTTCTGCGATCTCCAGAGTGTGATCGTCGCCGGGGATCATCACGCGCTCGGAAATCTCCAAGCCGGCAAACGCCCCTTGAGCATCGCCGGGCAGTTCGGGAAACTCACACAAGAGCTCTTCTGGTATGTCCATGAACGAGAAATGGACGAGTGCCTCCGCCAGATCAACATTGATGGAGTTCTTACACGTCGAGGGAGCGTTGTCGGATCCCTTGCAGCGATAAAACGGATAGGTGACTCTGGTTCCATCCTGGAGAGCTTTCCCTGTTGACTTGTAGAGATACATGGGGCCCGAGCACTGGTCGCAAAAGATCACACCGGTAAGCAACGCCGATTCGTTGCCAGCGCGCGTCCGGCCGGGATCACGTTTGTTCCCTCGCTGCATGGCCACCTGCAGATCGTCCCATTCATCTACCGAGAGCAGGGGGTACTTCGATCGGTGCAGACACGTTCCGTTGCTTCCGCGTTGCTCACCTTTGAGCACCGGGTTCTTCAGTAGGTTGGCGATACTGACCGGTGCCCACCCCGTGACGGTGCGACCCCTTGCTTGTTTGCCATGGTGGCTACACGGAGCTTGGGTGTCCATCCAATGGGCCATAGAAAGCAGCGTGTCGCCACGCAAGCCACGTCGAACCAATTCTCTAGGATTGATTCCATTTCTGGTTTTGCTCGGACGCTTCGGTTATAGCGTTCGCCAGCGATCTCAAATCCCCAGGGTGGCTTTGCCCCTGAAGCCACGGTTGGCCCGGATGGCATTGTTGGCGGCTGCTTGACGATCACGGATCGTGATCCATTCTTCTTCTGCAAACCAACCAACTAGTTGCCACATGAACCGGCTCAGACTGCCCGATCCATTCTCTGGAACCGGCCATTCGAGACGCATCCCGAAACCGTCGAGAATGATGATGCGCTTGCTGTAGTCTTCGGCCCATTCCTTCAGCTTGTCCAAGTGACGGACGTTGCGGGAGAGCCGATCCAGCTTTGACACCACCAGCAAATCCCATTGCGCGATCAGTTCGGGCTTAGTCAGCCAGGGTCCGAGTGAGGAGCGCCTAAACGGGTCCGACCGACCGGACACGACGTCCATGGTGGTTTCGAGCACCTCGTGCCCTTCAGCAGCGGCCCAACCTCGTGCCGCTTCGTCGTCTCTGTCCAACCGGGACGGCCCGGCTTCGTTCAACTGCGATAGCCGGGCCGCATACTCGTGACATGGACTTCTTCCTGCTTAGTGGAACACTGCCATCCGACGGTAAACACGTTGTTAAAGTGTTAGTTAATAGACGGATATGACATGCGATGGGCGTCCACAAACAGCAGAAGGTGAGGTGGCCAATGCGGGGCAAGCTTCGGTTTCCCGGACGGCCACCCGGTTGGGAGCACGACCAGCGACAGCGGTTCTGGATCGGCATCGCGTCGGGCAAGACGAGTGAGGACGTGGCGATCGCAGTGGGCGTGACCTCCGGCGGTTCGCACTGGATGGTTCCGAGAAGCTGGCGGCATGCGTCCCGTCAGCCTGTCTCCTTTCGTCCGCCCGTTACCTGAGCCTCAAAAGAGCGCGAGGAGATCGCCATCTTGAGGGCGAAGGACGAGGGCGTCGCTCCGATCGCCCGCAAGGTGTATCGCTCCCCGTCGACGATCAGCCGCGAGATGGGCGCCATGCGGGCGACCCAAACCGGACTCGTCGGGGTATCGAGCCGTCAATGCCCAATGGCACGCCGATCGACGCGCCCGTCGTCCCAAGGTGGCGAACCGCTTGGAACGACAAGCTGCGCGACTACGTCCAGGATCGTCTGCCCGGCAAGAACGCCACGCCAGCGGCGAGCTCGTTGCCGGTCCCGAGGTCCCTGGATCGGCCGCCGCCACGGCCGACGTGCTGACCGGTGATATTCAACTCGAGTCGCGAACTACACAGTCCGGGCATAGTCCGCGGAAGACGACCTCGGCCTGACCGGGCATGAACCCGTGTCGTTCCGCTGCCGCAAAGGCGAGGAGACCAAGGTCCAGGTCGACATTTTCGATTCGGCCACATCTCGAGCAGACCAGATGGTGGTGATGATGGATATCGGGGTCGAATCGGGTGGATCCGGTACCCAGATCGAGCTGGTGGATCTGTCCCAAGGCGGCCAAGCTGTGCAGTATCTCATAGACGGTCTTCAAGGAGATGGTCGGCACCCGCCCCTTAGCTATGACGTAGATCGCCTCCGCTGTGGAGTGCGCGGGGTTGGCGTAGAGGATTTCAAAGATGCATTGCCGCTGTCGGGTGACCTTTAGGCCGTGCCGGCGAAAGAGCGCGGTCAGGGTATCGGGGTCTTCCACGGTCACCTCCTTCGGAGGGGCCCAATCCAGACACAACGACCATCTTCGCTGCTTTCAAAGACCTGAATGCCCTGGATCTCAGCGTCCGCCGGCACGAACTTTGGCCAAACCCCTAAGCGAAATGCCTCACTCAGGACGCGTATCGAAACCGTTGCCTGCAGAGCCGATATTGGCTTCCCACCTAGGTTTGGGTGACCGGTCCGACGGGAACCGGTCACCGAACCCAGGAATGACATCACACGAGGTCGAAGCGATCGAGGTTCATGACCTTGTTCCATGCAGCCACGAAGTCACGCACGAACTTTTCCTTCGCGTCGTCCGATGCGTACACCTCCGAGATGGCTCGGAGCTGGGAGTTCGATCCGAAGGCGAGGTCGACGGCGGTGCCCGTCGACTTGACCTCGCCCGTCGCGCGGTCGCGTCCCTCGTACACGTTCTCAGCCGAGGCAGACGCCTTCCACTCCGTGCCCATATCGAGCAGGTTCACGAAGAAGTCGTTGGTCAACGTCTCGGGGCGGTCGGTGAAGACGCCGTGTGCAGAGTGGTCGAAGTTGGTGTTCAGGGCACGCATGCCGCCGACGAGAACCGTTAGCTCGGGCGCAGTCAACGTCAAAAGGTTGGCCCGCTCCACCAGGGCGTGCTCCGCGGGCAACTTCTCTCCCGCTCGCAGGTAGTTGCGGAACCCGTCTGCGGTGGGTTCGAGCACGGCGAAGGACTCCACGTCGGTTTGCTCCTGCGAAGCGTCCCTGCGCCCCGGAGCGAAAGGAACAGTTAGGTCGAGCCCAGCGTTCTTTGCCGCCTGCTCGACGGCAGCGCACCCGCCGAGAACGATCAAATCGGCCAGTGACACCTTTGTTCCGCCGGACTGTGAGCCGTTGAAGTCCTGTCGGATCTTCTCGAGGCCCTGCAGCACTTTGGCCAGCTCCGCCGGATTATTGATTTCCCAGTCCTTTTGCGGCGCAAGGCGAATCCGCGCCCCGTTCGCCCCGCCACGCATGTCCGTGCCCCTGAAGGTTGCCGCCGACGCCCACGCCGCGGAGACCAGCTGGGAAATGGACAATCCCGAGTCAAGGATCTTGCCCTTGAGGCCAGCGATGTCCTGATCCCCGATCAGTTCATGATCGACCTGGGGGACGGGGTCCTGCCACAGCTGCGGCTCGGGAACCCATGGGCCGAGGAAGCGCGAGACGGGCCCCATGTCGCGGTGGAGCAGCTTGTACCACGCCTTGGCGAACGCGTCTGCCAACTGGTCCGGGTTCTCGTGGAAGCGCTTTGCAAGCGGCGCGTAGATCGGATCCATCTTCAACGCAAGGTCCGTCGTCAGCATCATTGGGGCGTGCCGCTTCGACGGATCATGAGCATCGGGCACAGTGCCCTGTGCCGCGGGATCCTTGGGAGTCCACTGATTCGCACCGGCGGGGCTTGTCGTCAGCTCCCAGTCGTAGTTGAGTAGGTTGTCGAGGTACCCGTTGTCCCACTTCGTGGGGTCATTGGTCCACGCACCTTCTATCCCGCTGGTGATCGCATCGTCGCCTTTGCCGCTGCCGAAGGTGTTCGGCCAGCCAAGGCCTTGTGCCTCGAGGGGGCAACCCTCGGGTTCTGGACCGACGTACTCCGCACCGGCTGCCCCGTGACACTTGCCGAACGTGTGGCCGCCGGCAATCAGCGCAAAGGTCTCCTCGTCGTTCATCGCCATTCGACGGAAGGTCTCTCGAATGTCCCTGGCGGCAGCGAGCGGATCGGGGTTGCCATTGGGTCCCTCCGGATTCACGTAGATGAGGCCCATCTGCACAGCCCCGAAAGGGTCGCCGAGCTCCCTGTCGCCGCTGTAGCGCTCGTCTCCGAGCCAGGTGTCCTCTGGCCCCCAGTAAATGTCGTCTTCGGGTGCCCAGATGTCCTCGCGCCCAAAGCCGAAGCCGAACGTCTTGAAACCCATCGAGTCCAGAGCACAGTTGCCGGCAAAGACGAGCAGATCGGCCCAGGAAATCTTCCGTCCGTACTTCTGCTTGACGGGCCAGAGCAAGCGGCGCGCCTTGTCGAGGCTCGCGTTGTCGGGCCAACTGTTGAGGGGGGCAAAACGCTGAGCGCCGGTGCCGCCACCGCCCCGGCCGTCGTGGATGCGGTAGGTGCCGGCGGCATGCCACGTGAGACGGATGAAGAGCGGCCCGTAGTGGCCGTAGTCGGCTGGCCACCACTCCTGCGATGTCGTCATCACCTTGATGACATCCTGCTTCAGCGCGTCGAGGTCGAGCGTCTTGAACTCTTCTGCGTAGTTGAACTCCTCGCCCATGGGATTGGTCTGAGACGAGTGCTGGTGCAGAACATCAAGGTTCAGCTGATTAGGCCACCAGTCGTGGTTCGACCTGGGTCCGCTCGGCTCGGGAGTTGGGGCGGGGATTACTGGGTTCTCGCTATCGCTGCCGCTATTAGGCACGGTGGGTCCTTCTCCTTCGCTCTTGTTTCATTCCGAATGGCTGCTTGGTCTAGACGTTGCTTCCTTTGGATCCATGGCCGCGCACCGCAGCTCCTGTTGCGCGGTGTCGCTTTCGTAGCCCGAGTCGTCGGCGTCCGTCATGCGTGGGGTGTCGCCGGACGGCACCGTCGAGGTTGGCCATTCGGCTAGAGGTTTCGCCAGATGAGATGCTGGAGGCTGTCGACCCGGTGCTCATCGCTGGATGTCGATCCCGCCGGCCGCATGCGCCGGATGATGATGCCCTTGTCGTTGAGGCTCCCAAAGTGGTCGTAGACCCCCCGAGTCGACCTGGCCCGGTCTCGGCGGTACGACTGCGTCGGCGTCGTCGTTGGTGCTGAGCGGTCGGACGGACACCGCCCGCGAACCCCTAGATGCTGGACGTGACCAGCACATTGTGCCAGTGCAAAAGAACAACTCTGTCGGCGGGTGCCTGCAGACCGCATGCCCTCGTCGACTTGCGATCGTTCTCCTGGGTCACCGGCACTCCTCCCTCGCGACGATCGCCGCCAGCTTGTGGTGCTCTCTGCAGAATGAACTCGGTCTTACCCCCTACGACACGTCTTAGGTTACTTACAGGGTTAGAATCAGTCAAGGGCAAGAACACATCCAGTTTGCGGCTTAGGTGTCGCCTACAGAGCGCGAGGAGGCACATCATTAGCGAGTTAGTCGAGCGGCTGAGGGACCGGGCGTGGCGGCTCACGGTTCAGCGAAGAGTTGTGGCCGAGGTCCTGGCCGGCGAACACGTCCACCTCACTGCCGACGCCGTGTACAGCCGGGCTCAGGTACTTGTCCCCGAGATAAGCCTCGCCACCGTGTACAACACCTTGAACGAGCTGGTGGACATGGGAGAGGTGATGGAGATCTCTACCGGTGACGGCCCGAAGCGTTACGACCCAAACACGACGACTCCCCATCACCATCTGTATTGCGTTGGATGTAGCGCCCTGCGCGACGTAAACCCCAAAGGCTCGGACCAATTGACGCTGCCCGGCAACGAGCAGCACGGCTTCGACGTGCTCGACGTGGAGATCGTCTTCCGGGGCCTCTGCCCAGACTGTCGCACCACCGCCATCCAAACTGCCAGGGATTGAAGCCTTGATCGATGGCAGTATTAAACAGCGCACCTGCGCGGATGATGCAAGCGAGCGCTTTGATGGTCCATCTGCAGGTAGATCGAGAACCTCGCAGAGTGTCGCCTTTCGCCGAAGGGGCGAATGGGGGTTTTGAGGGTCGATACCGAGGGCGCACTGTACGTCGGAAGGGTGACCTACTTGGCCACTGGTGCCAAAGTATGTGGTGATCCTGTCCCCTTCGTGTTGGAATGGATGAGAAATGAATGATTCAGACCCGTCAGCATTGATGCACTCCAACCTGATCGAGATCTTCGGCCAACGAGATGCGGCTCGGCGGCAAGAGGCGATGCGTCGCACCTATGCCGAGGACATCTCTTTCACTGATCCCGAAGGGACTGTGCATGGGTACGGCGCAGTAGACGAGCAGGTGAATAGGGTCCTCGACAAGGCTCCCGAGTCGTTCGTCTTGGCGCCTGATGGGCCGCTCTACGTGCTGTCCGACACGACGGCAGCACTTCCGTGGGCATTCGGACCAGTCAGCGGCCCAGCCGTGGTACGCGGGATTGACATCGCGACCATTGCCAGCGGACGCATCACTTCCTTGCTCACTCTCCTCGCACCTTGAATGACCTAAATTTAGGAGGAAATGAAGCAGAGGGGTCTAGATCCTGGCCTGCTTTGATGTCGATGTGGACCAGCTCGCCCACCTTCCCCGCGATACCGGACGGTCTCCTGCAATACCCTGTGGACAACATCGCGCCGCACGTAACGTGAAAGTTTCCTTACCGGAACGAGTCCGTGAAGCTACGCGAACGGTGAGTAAACGTAACGGGCTCAGTCGGCTTTCGGACCGGGCCGCGAGGTCACGATGCGGGGTACCGTGCGGCCACCTTTACGGTCGTACGGGGAGCATCGTCGGTAGGCAAGCGAGCCAGGCTCCACTGGCCGATTGACGTGGCCCATGATCGTCGTTTATTTCCTGCTTGGGATGATGTGCGCGGTGACCTTGAAGGTTTGGGTGCTTGTGGGCTGAGGGCGTGGGTTGTGGGCCAGTCACAATGCCTTATTGATCGAACTCGTACGGACTCATGGCGCCCGTGATTTAGGGGCAGAATCCCTGGTCAGGGTTGAGAGCCAACGTCCGTCGGCGCCGCGACCGCCCTGGTCGGGGTCGCGGGTCTGGCCGTCGTCATCGGTGTCTCGGGACTCTCGGCCACCGCCCTCGAGTTCTCTCCGGTGTTGGCGCTCATCGGGATCGGCAACGGGCTCGTGATCCCGCTGATCGTTTCGGGCGTGCTCCAGAGCGTGCCGGCGTCGGCGACCGGCGCTGCATCGGGTGTGCTCACGACGACGCAGCCGGTCTCCATGACGCTCGGTATCGCGGCCGTCGGCACGCTGTTCTTCGCTCGCGAAGCGACGTCCGGCATACTCGCCGCATTGCAGACGGCGTTGCTCGTCGACGTCGTCCTGGTGGCTTTCGCGTTGGCCATGACGTTGCTGTTGCCACGCGCCCGGGCAGTCGTAGGAGCGGAGGTCCCCGCGCCGGCTGTCGAGGAATGCCGGCCGCAGGTCACAGTTGCAAGATTGCCTCGCTGAGGGTGTCGTGCAGTTCATCGGCGCGGCGGGTGTTGTAGAGCGGTCCCGTGCCATCGCTCAGCAGCGTGCTGATGATGGCAATGCCGCGCGCCAGTGTCGGTCGCGGCGCAACGAGTGCGTCGAGAGCCTGTTGGAGGACCGGCTCGCAGGCGACAATGCTGCTGCGGTTCAACCGGACCTTCGGGCTGCGAAGAGCCGGCGCCATCTGACTTCGGGCTGCGACCCGGGTCAGGTGGCCCGCCAACTCGGTCCGCATCGGCGGCGCGACGAGCACATGGGCGCGGGCGGCGAGGAGCCGGCTCGATTCGGGCTGACGCCCCTCTGCGAGTTGGCGATCCAGGGAAGAGGCGAGCACGCGGGCGGCGAGGCGCGTCCAGCGTCGATTCGCTGACGCCTGCAGCCGATGGGGGCTCTCCGAGTCGATGAGGAGGAGGGTGGCCGTCCCGTGGGGTGTCTGCACGACTCCATGGTGGCGGCGGACGGCCGGACACGAAAGTGGCAGTATTGACATTGTGCGCGACGTACCTGCCAAGCCGGGAACGGCACCACGCCGACATCGCTCCACGCGCGCCGACCGCAGTGTCGCGATCGTCGTCTATGACGGGTTCACCCCGTTCGAGCTCGGTGTGGTGTGCGAGGTCTTCGGCGAGGACCGATGGGTGCCTCCGGGCGACCCCTGGTACCGCCTGTTCATCTGCGGGGACACCGCGGCTCCGGTCACCTCGGACACAGGGTTCCGGATCCTCGTGCCCCACGGGCTCGAGAAGCTCTCCACGGCGGACACGGTCATCGTGCTGCCGACCTACCGTCCGGCCGAGGTGCCCGAAAGCGTCTTTTCCGCGTTGCGGGCGGCGCACGACCGGGGGAGCCGCATCCTGTCGTTGTGTGGCGGGGCCTTCGTCCTGGCCGAAGCGGGATTGCTCGACGGGCGGCGGGCCGCCACGCACTGGGCGGAGTGCGACGAACTGGCGCGCTGCTATCCGCTCCTGTCCGTGGACCCGGGGGTCCTCTACGTCGACGACGGCGACATCCTCACCGGAGCCGGCAGTGCCGCCAGCATCGACCTGTGCCTTCACATCGTGCGCCAGGACTACGGCAGTGAGGTGGCAACCCGGCTCGCCCGCCAACTGGTCGTGCCGCCGCAGCGCGACGGGGGCCAGGCGCAGTACATCGAGCAGCCGCTGCCGGTGCTGGATACGTCCGACCTCTTCGCCGACACGATCACGTGGGTGCAGGGACACCTCGACGAACCGGTGACGGTCGACGACCTCGCCCGCCGGGCGGCCATGAGCCCCCGCACCTTCGCCCGCCGGTTCTCAGCCGCCACTGGCACGACGCCGTACCAATGGATCGTCCGTCAGCGGCTCCAGCTCGCGCAACGGCTTCTCGAGGTCGGTGACCTGTCGATCGAGACCGTGGCGCAGAGGAGCGGGTTCTGCACCGCAGCGAACCTGCGCAAGCACTTCACCCGGGCCGTCCACACCAGCCCGCAGGCCTATCGCCATACTTTTCGGGACAGGAGCACAAACGCCTCGAGCCGACTGGCCCGAGGCGTTTGACGCTGCGTTTCTGATCGGCTCCTGTTAGTTGCCTACTTCGTGCTCAGGCACGTGGGCTGCTTCACCTTCGAGGTGGGCAGCTCGTAGAACTTGCCGTTCTTGATCCCCATGTAGAAGAAGCAGGCGTTGTGGGTGGGCTGGCCCTTGTGGAAGTGGAGCGGCGGTGTCAGGCCGCCGAGAGTGGTGCCCTGCGGAAGGGCGTACATGCCCGCGGTCACTTCGGCTGCCGTGGGGGTCGACGCCAGCTTGACCGCCCCGATCGCATCCTGGATCAGGATGGCATCGGCCCAGTTCTCGACGACGATCTCCCCGAAGTTGGGGTTCGTCAGCTGCTGGGGGTAGTACTTCGTTAGTGCCGCGTACATCGGGTTCGTCGCGGCGTTGTGGACGAAGAACGGGACGTCGGGTTGTGCGTCCACGTTGCCATTGAACTGGGGAATCTTGAGCCACGAGATACCCACCGTCCCGTCGGCGCTGATCTGCACGGGCGTGTACCCCTGCGCCGCGCAGTCCTGCACCACCTTGGTCACGACCGCCGTGGCGTCACCAACGGTCATCGACGTGGCGCCGGCCTGCTTCGCGGCGAGGCACTGGGCGGCATAGCTCGGGGCGGCAAAGCTGATGGCGGTCGAGTAGACCATTTTTGACCCGAACTTGGGCAGGGCCGCCTTCAGGGGGCCGAGGGCCTCGGAGCACAGTGCGACTTCTGCGCAGTAGAGGTCGGAGGACGCCTTGGAGTGCACCAGCTGGGCCAGGTAGGCCTCGCCGGTGGTGAAGTCGTCGAACGTCGAGCCCGGGTCGAAGAAGTCGGCGTTCTGGTAGGGGCCGTCTTCGGTCTGGCCGCCGATGACCGGGACTTTCTGCTGCTCGACGTACTTGTACCAGGCCGTGTCCACGTCGGAGTTGTCGATGAGGGCCACGATGTGGCTTCCCGTGACCATGCCCTCGACCTGGGAGAGGGATGTGGCCGGGTTGTACCCGTCATCCTTCACGATGAGGTTGATCTTGTGGCCCTGGAGCCCGCCCTTCGCGTTTACCGTCTTCGCCCATGCCTCGAGCACCTGGGTCGTCTGGTCGATAGAGGAAGCCTCGGGGCCGGTCAGGCTTGCGATGTCGCCGATATTGATCGGCGCACCGCCCGTTGCCGCCGCGGCAGGCTGGCTGAGTGCAGCGCTGGTGAGCGTGATGCCTGCAAGTGGCGCCACCACCAGGGCCATGGTGGTGATCATGCGGATCAGACGCTTCATGCCGATTCCCCCTCTGTCCGGCACAGGGTGCTCGCGATCTCGTCGCAGCAAGTGGACCTGTGCCAATTGTGTCGGTTCTGTGTCGATGATTATGTCGGTTCTGTGTCAACGATGCAAAGCACCCCCCACGGGTGACATCGATTTGGCCGGTCCACAGGGTGGCGAGGTGCCCCTTTTGCACCGTTTCGGCCTGGAGCGACTCCCACGTGGTCTGCGCGCCGAACGAGCGCCGAACGAGCTCAGTGCCCTGCGATCCGGCCCCCGTCGACATGGACCGTCTCGCCGGTGATGAAAGGCGATGCCTCGAGGAAGAGGACCGCATCGACGATGTCGCCGACCCGACCGACATGTCCCAGCGGAGGGAGCTGCGTCCCGAGGGAGGCGTAACTCTCCGGGGGGTTCTCCGGCGTCTGAATGATGCCGGGCGAGACGGCATTGACCCTGATGCCCGCAGAGCCGTATTCGACGGCCAGCGATCTGGTCGCCGCGGCCAGGCCGCCCTTGGTGAGTGCGGTGAGGACCGAGGGTGCGCTGGAGTCGGCCACGTCCACGAGCGTCGTCGTGATGTTGACGATGTGGCCGGTACCCCTTGACAGCATGTCGGAGACCGCACCCTGCGTCAGCCGAAAGAACCCGGTGAGATTGAGACCGACGACCCCCGCGAAGTCCTCGACCGTGTAGTCGACGAACGGTTTGGAGATGTAGACGCCGGCGTTGTTGACGAGGGTGTCGATGCGCCCGAACGTCTCGAGGGTCGTGCGCACGATGCGGTCCGCAGTCGCGGGATCCGAGAGGTCCCCGGCCACTGTGCGCACGCCGGGGTCCGCCGAGGGAGCGATCGACCGGGACGTGGCGACGACGTCCCACCCGCTTCGCCGGTAGCCGGCAACGATTCCCGCCCCGATGCCCTGCGACCCCCCTGTGACGATCGCGACCTTGCGGTTCTCTGCGCCGACGACCTCGCCGGGCGTCACGAGCCGGGTACCCCGGGGTCATCGGGCAACCCGGGGTCACTGGGGTGCGGCGACAGCTGGATCGTGTCGACACTGGCCCAGGGCCACAGCGGCAGCGATGCGAGGATCGCCTGCATCTCGTCGCTGTCGTGCGCCCGCCACAGCCCGAGCGTTCTGCCCTCCCCGGCGAGCGTCCAGAACCGCAGCAATTTTCCGTTCCCGGCGAGCTCCCGTGCCCGCTCCGTCTCTTTCTCCGTGACGGCCTCCACGCGTCCGCTCGGCGTGCCCGGTGGGACCGTCATCGTGGACGTGGACATGAATTCGCTGCCGGCGGCGATCGCCGATGACGGTCGGGGGGCATCGGGTTGGCGGCCCGGGTCGTTCGGGTGCGGCAGCAACGGCTGTGCTTCGTCGGTGCGCCACACGCGCAGAGGCATGGAGAGGAGCACGTGCTCGAGCTCAGCCGGGCCGGCCGCGTCGAACAACCCGAGCGTGCGCCAATCGCCGGGGAGCAGCGGCGGCCGCCAGAGTCGGAGAAGGCGTCCCGCGGCCGCGAGTTCCCTCGCGCGGGCCGCCTCACGGGCGCGGACCTCATCCACGGCGGTTTGCGACGTCCCGTCGGGGACGTGAGTGGTCATGGTGACCAAAAACTCCATGCCGGATGCCTCCTCTCCCATGTCCGGAGCTTCCACGGGCCCACCTCGACCCGCACTAGTCGGCAACGAGTTGCTGACCTCCATCGATGTCATAGGTCGCGCCGGTCAGCGCCGTGTTGCTCATCACATGCACGGCGAGCGCAGCAACGTCGGACGCATTCACGACGCGCCCGATGGGGAGCGTGGCGCGCAGCTGGCTCCGACGCTCGTCGAGGTGCTCTCCGAGGAGCGACGCCGACAGCGGCGTGTCGACGAAGCCGGCGGCGATCAGATTCACGCGGATGGGCGCGAGCTCGAGTGCGAGGTTGGCGATGAGGGCGGGCAGCGCGAACGTGACGGTCGACACGATTGCCATGCCCGGGCCTGGCCTTCTGCCGCCGGTGCCGCCCATGAACAGGAGCGTCCCTGCGGGTCGCACATGGGAGGGGGCGTGGCGGGCGACCTCAATGGTCAGCAGCAGGTGCTCGTCGAGGGCTTGGCGTGTCTGTTCGTGGTCCATGTCGGCCAGTCGTCCATAGCGCGGCCGGCCGGCAGTGACCATCACATGGTCAATCGGCTGCGCCAGGCCTTCGAAGAACTGTCCGAGGGCGTTCGCGTCACTGGCGTCGAAGGCGGCTGTACTGCGCGCGCCGACTTCGCGTGCGGCAGCTTGCAATCGAGCGGGATCGCGGCCGGTCAGGATGACCTCGGCCCCTTCGACGCGGGCACGCCTGGCCACTTCGAGCCCGATACCGGCACTGCCACCGATGACCACGACGGTCTGGTCGAGAAGTTGCGGTTCGCGCCCCGATTGCGGGATACCGGTTGCCGTCATCGTTCCTCGTTCCGTCGGTGTGGTTCGGTCGGTGTGGTTCGGTCAGTGTGGTCCGGTCAGTGCGTCATCGGAGGTCCCGCACCGGCCGGCTTTTTTGCGGCCGTCGCGATCACGCGGCGGAGTTCTTTGAACGCGGCGACGTAGATCTCCGAGAACGACGGGAACGGCTGGATGATGTCGCCCAATACCTCGAGGGGGATGTGGCCGCGGATCGCCAGCGTGGCCTGTTGCAGCCACTCGCCGGCTTCGGGGCCGAGCGCATAGGCGCCGGTCAGACGTTCGCCATCGCTGAGCAGCGTCAGGAAACCCTTGTCGTCGGCGTAGGCGTGGGTGTAGGTGGCGGTCTTGGCTACCTCGGATAGCGGCACCATCGCCGTGAAGCGACCGGCGCCGGCGCCGACCGCAGCAGCTTGCGGGTCTGTGTAGACGACCCTCGGCACAGCCTCGTAGTTGGCCTTGCGGGACGTCCCGAGGATGTTGGCGGCGACCACCTCCCCTTGGTACTTGCCGACGTGGGTGAGCGGCCAGAGCCCGTTGACGTCGCCGATGGCCCACAGCTGCTCCGCCGCGCGCAGGTGGGCATCGACCGGAACTCCATGCGCGTCCGGCTCGACGCCCACGGTTTCCAGCCCGATTCCCTGCACCCGCGGGCGCCGGCCTGTGGCGACGAGGAGGCGGTCGCCCCGGAGCTCGGGCAGGTCGTCGAACTCGAGGACGTAGTCTTCACCGTCACGTCGCGCTGCGGTCACATTCGCGGAGAGTACGAGCTCTATGCCCTCGCCACGTAGTGCTTCGCCGAGCGCTTCGCCGAGCGGTGCCGGCTCCCGCCCGAGCACGTGCTCGGCCATGTCGATGACCACCGCCTCGCCGCCGAGCCGCCGCACGACTTGTGCCATCTCTACTCCGACCGGCCCGGCGCCGAGGATGAGAAGGCGCCGGGGAACCGCCTTCATGGAGGTCGCTTCACGGCTGCCCCAGACACCGTCGAGGTCGCGCAGTCCGGGGACCGGGGGGACCACCGGGTCTGCGCCGTTGGCGAGGACCACGTGCTCGGCCGTATGGCGGACCCCGTCGACCTCGACGACGCCGTGTCCAGCGAGCCGGCCGGTGCCCCGCAGCAGATCGATGCCCTGATCGGCCAGCCAGTGCTCTTGCCCGGCATCGGAGTAGTCCGAGACCATGAAGTCACGCCACGCGAACACCGCGTCGAGGTCGACGTCAGCGGTTGCCGCCGCCTCGCGCGCCCCGTGGACCGCTTCGCCCGGGCGCAGGAGTGTCTTGGACGGGATGCATGCCCAGTACGAACACTCCCCGCCGACGAGCTCGCGCTCCACGATCGCCACCCGCAAGCCGCCCTCGGCCAGAGCCCCTGCGCAATGCTCACCCGGGGAGCCACCGCCGAGGACGATGACGTCGTAGTCGGTGTTCATGCCGGGCCCGCCCCGCACGTGCGCCGCCCGTGGTCGCCGAGGCCTTCGCCCGCCGCCGGATGGGTGGCGGCGACATTGCTCACAGGCTCATACATCGTGGCCATCAGCCTCTCCTCTCAGCGGCCGGGAAGGCGCGTTCGTATTTCTTGGAGTAACCAGCCGTTGCCATCAGGATCGCTGAACGCGGCGAACGAACCGTAGGAGGAATGTTCGGGGGCGGGACCGCTCTGGCGGTCCCCGGTCCCGGCGTGGTGGAAGATCCCTGTGACGTCGTGGAAGGTCTCGCTGACGTCGACCCCGCGTGCGATCAGGTCGGCGCGGGATGCGTCGATGTCGTACACCGTGAGCTGTAGGCCCTCGAAGGACCCGGGCGGAGCCGACGTGACTCCCTTCCCGAAGATGATCGAGCAGGCGGAGCCGGGAGGTGTCAGTTGCACGACCCTGTAGCCATCATCGACTGCGAGGTCGGCGTCGAGCCTCCACCCCAGCGACACATAGAACGACTTCGCTCGATCGACGTCCGAGACAGGGATGACTACGACCTCGAGCTTCATCTCCCCGGCGTTCACGGGCGCAGGCCCACTCCCGCTTCCCTCGACGCTGCTCATCTCCACCTCCGTCCGTGAGCGGCGCCGTGACCGGGGCCCGGTTGGCCGTGGTTTCACTTTTCCTTCCGTGCGGGTGAAAGTCAAGGTCCTCCCGCCCGGTGGTGAGGACCGCCCGCTTACTCCGGTGACGGGCGGTAGGTACAGATGAGGACGCCCGTGGCGGCGGTGCTGCAGCTGACGAGCTCCAGCGGTCTCGCCGTGCCGTCCTCGGGGAAGATCCCCTTTCCGCCCCCGAGAAGGATCGGTTCGATCATCACATTGAGTGCATCGACCAATCCCTCGGCGAGCAGCGTCTTGACCAGGCTGACGCTGCCCCAGACCAACAAGTCGCCGCCGTCACGTCGGCGGAGCGCCGCGATGTCCGAGACTGCATCTGCCGGCGACAGCAACACGGAGTTGTTCCACGTCAGATCGTCGTCGACAAGCGTCCGGGAGGCCACGTACTTCTTGATCGAGTTCATCTGGTCGGCGTAGGGGTCCCCCGCCCGCTCGGGCCACGCCGCCGCCATCCCCTGCCAGGTACGCCGTCCGAACAGGAGCGCCTCGGCGGTGGCCATTCCCTCCCCGACGAAGGTGCCCATCGCCACGGGATCGAAATAGGGCATCGACCAACCGCCGTGGGCGAAGCCACCTTCGGTGTCCTCTTCCGGGCCTCCCGGCGCCTGGACCACACCGTCCAGGCTCATGAATTCATTGACGACCACTCGCATGACTCTTTCCTCCGTCTCGGGTTCGAGGGGTAGACGGAACCGATGCCGCCGACTCATCGGAACGAGAGGGCTCCTCGCCCGCATCCTTTCCGTCCACGACGTTTTCGATCTCGGCCCTCCCGCGGTTTCAGCGAGTCCGGACTACTATCCGGGCCGGTATGACTGTCGACCCCGGCCAAGGCCGGCTGCTGATCACCGGCGTCGACGCCGCAGGTCGATCCTGTGTCGTCGAGGACCTCGCCCTCGGTTCGCCCTCGGCTGATCGTGGCTTCCATGCCATGGTGGCGTACACGTCTCCTGACGCTGCGCCACCCACGTCGGCCCCCGGTGCGTCCGACCACCTCGAGATCGGTCTGCCGCCCGGCCAGATGCAATGGATGATT
The DNA here is from genome assembly GCA_963706555.1 of uncultured Acidimicrobiaceae bacterium. Lineage (GTDB taxonomy): Bacteria > Actinomycetota > Acidimicrobiia > Acidimicrobiales > RAAP-2 > Bog-473. Next base: position 4,722,834 of record OY970164.1, on the reverse strand, counting down.
GTCGACTACGAACCTGACCAGTCGTTCCCGATGCACTACACGCGTACCATCGACTTGGACACGGTCCTGCAGGGATCTGTCGAGCTCGAGCTCGGCGACGGGGTCCACACCCTCGCTGCCGGCGATTGCGTCATCATTCCCGGGGTCGACCATGCCTGGAAGGCGGGGGAGTCGGGCTGCCGACTCAGCGTCACGTTCATCGGCACACAACCTCTGTAGTCCCCTCGAGCCGTCTGGAGCGACCACATGGATGAGACCGCACCCCCGCAGCCGCGTGTCGTCGCCATCACGGGCGCCGGGACGGGCATCGGTCAGGTGGCAGCGGTGAAGTTCGCCGGGTTGGGTTGGTCGGTCGCCCTCGGGGGCCGCCGGGTCGACCGCCTCGAAGAGACGAAGGCGATGATCGAGGCAGCAGGTGGCTCCTGCCTCGCCCATGAGCTCGACGTGGGCGACGGGGGGTCAGTCGAGAGGTTCTTCGACGCGGGCGAAGCAGCGTTCGGCCCGGTGACAGCGGTGATCAACAATGCCGCGACCGCCCGCTATGGGCCCCTCCAGGACTTCAGCCCTGAGGATATTGCCCTTGAAGTCGGCACCAAGCTGACCGGTTCACTCCTCATGGCCGCGCGCGGCATCCGCGGCATGCTCGGCGCCGGGGTGGGCGGGGACATCATCTTCGTGACGTCCGCCGCGGCCGTGTGGCCTTGGATCGAGCACCTTCCGTATGCCGCGGCCAATGCGGGTGCTGAGCACGCAGCGCGAATCTTGCGCCTGGAGCTGGAAGGTACGGGCATCCGCTCGGGTGTCCTGCGCGTCGGCGAAACCATGGGCACCGAATTCGCCAATCGAGGGATGGAGGTCGGCGTCATGCCGCACGACCTGTGGTTCCGTCGCGGCCTCCTTCGGCATCACGGGCTGATGACACCCGAGAATGTGGCGGACGCCATGGTGGCGATCCTGAATCTTCCCCCCGGCCATCAGTACGAAGTCATGTCGGTCATGCCGACGGCTCCCGTGGGCGATGCCCCGACCACTTTCGGGGAGTGGCAGGAAGGCTTCCTCAAGCTCTTCTCGCCCTAGTCCCCCCGGTGGCCTGGTTGCACCAGCGTGCGCCGCGCGATGGGCAGCCGCCGCTCAGCGATCGGTACGGAAGTGCCTCCGCACATCGTCGGGCATCGCTGCCAGCGCACGCGCCCATTCGGCGTCGGTGCCCACCTCGTCGGGGTTGGCGATGGAGACGCCGGTGCGGTTGGTGATGAGCCACCGTCCCTCCTCGCTCCGCCGCAGACGATCCCGGTAGCGCGCCACCAGCGTGATACGGGCGCGACCCGTCTCGTCGCGCCGCAGCGTCACCATGTCCGTCTCGGCCGTTGCCGAATTTCCGTCCACCTCGATCACCGGGTTGGAGGTGATGTGCGCACTGCCCGGCTGGAGAGGAGTTGTCCCGGTGCCGTCCACGGAGGCGGGCCGGTGCCGCCCCCGAACATCGCGCGCACCCGTTCACGGCCGGCGAAGACAGTGCCGGCAAGCTGCAGGACCCCGTCCTCGTCGAACAGGTCGGCGAGGCGGTCGGCTGCCCGGTCGTCGATGTGCCGCACGGATCGCTCGATGAGCTCCCTGATCTCCAATTTGTCCACCCATTCGGGCGGCCAGGTGCGCTCCGACACAACCGTCCTTTCCTCTTACGTGCAGTCCCGGACGCTACCGGGGCATGTGCGTGCAGTGCGGATCAGCGTTCGAGCAGCCGCATCTGGTCTTCGCTGTGGTGATCGCCCGCCGCGGGCGGAAGATTGTCGAGCCGAGCGATCTGCGCGGGGTCGAGCCGGACACTTTCGGCGGCGATGTTCTCCTCGAGGCGCGAGACGTGCTTGGTGCCTGGAATGGGAACAATGTCCTCTCCCTTGGCGAGCAACCAGGCCACGGCCACCTGGGCCGGCGTCGCGCCGACCTCGCCGGCGACCGCTTCGACCTCGTCGGCGATGTGCAGATTGTGGTGGAAGTTCTCGCCGGTGAAGCGCGGGTTGTTCTTTCGCGAATCGGTGGCGTCGAATGCCTCCGCAGAGCGGATCTTCCCGGTAAGGAAACCGCGGCCGAGCGGCGAGTAGGCCACGAAGCCGATGCCCAATTGGCGAAGCGACGGCAACACTTCGTGCTCCGGGTCTCGAGTCCAGAGGGAGTACTCCGATTGCACCGCGGTAACGGGGTGGACGGCGTGCGCACGCCTGATTGTGTCCACCCAGGCCTCCGACAGCCCAATGTGGAGGATCTTGCCTTCGGCGACAAGCTCGGCCAGGGTGCCGACCGTGTCCTCGATCGGCGTTGCCGGATCGACCCGGTGTTGGTAGTACAGGTCGATCCGGTCGGTGGCCAGCCGCTGCAGCGACCCTTCCACCGCCGTGCGGATGTTCGCCGGACTGCTGTCGACGTGGTTCGCACCAGTCCCCGAATGCGAGAGCAGTCCGAACTTCGTGGCAAGCACCACCTCGTCGCGGCGGTCCCCGATGGCACGGCCGACAAGTTCTTCGTTGGTGAAGGGCCCGTAGATCTCGGCGGTATCGATGAGGGTGACGCCGAGGTCCAGCGCCCGGTGCACGGTGCGAATGGCCTCCGCCTCGTCGGTGCCGGCTCCGGTGTAGGCGACGGACATCCCCATGGTGCCCAGACCGATCCGGCCCACGTCCAACGTCCCCAGCCTGCTCTGCTCCATGCGCGCCTCCGCTCCCGATCCGGGCCGTCGCGCCCGTGCCCGGCAGCGTACGCGTCGAGGCGCCGTCGAACGGTTCGCAGCTGCGGCCAACAAGAGTAGAGTCCCGGATTCGCGAAGAGCCAGGTGGGAGGGCCTTGCATGACGCCCATTGTCCTCGTGCACGGCGGCGGCCTCGACCGTCGCTGCTGGGACCGTTTGCTGCCACACCTTGACGGCCCGGTGCTGGCCGTGGACTTGCCGGGTCGCGGCGCGCACCCGGCGCCGCTCGACGCAGTGTCCCTCCAGACGTGTGCCGCATCCGTCCACGCCGACATCGACGCGGCAGGCTTCGACGATGTCGTGCTGGTGGGCCATTCCCTTGCGGGCTGTTCGATGCCCGGGATGATCGCGAGGCTGGGTGTGCGTGTCCGCCAAGCCGTGTTCGTCGCGTGCACCGTCCCCGAGACCGGGCAGAGCGCGTTCGACACGCTCGATCCGGAGATCCAAGCCATGATTCGTGAGGCCGGGACACCGGTCGAGCCGCGCCCCATGGATCCGGCGATGGCCAGGATCGTGCTCGGCGATGATCTCAGCGAGGAGCAATTCGCCTGGTGTGTCGAGCGTCTCGTGCCCGAGGCGCCCCGCCTGACGACCGATCCCGTCGATCTCGCGCCGCTCCGCACCGCGATGCCCAGTTTGTGGGTACGCACACTGCAAGATGCGATCGTGCCGGCAGCCAAGCAGCTGCGGTTCGCGCAGAACGTCGGAGAGTGCCCGGTGGTCGACCTGGACGCAGGGCACATGTGCATGATCAGCCAGCCCGCCGCCGTCGCCGCAATTCTCAACGATGTCGGCGCCGCGTGACGCGTCCCCATCCGTAGGCGAGGTCCGTCAGCGGGCGCCCCGTCCGGTTCAGCCCCTGTTCTTGCGCATGGCCTCCTCGGATTGGGCGAAGAATGTCTCCACCTCGTCGGCCGGCAATGGACGGGCGAACAGGAAACCCTGTCCGACATCGCACTCTTCAACCTGTAGTTGCGTCAGCTGATCGGACTCCTCGATCCCCTCAGCCAGCGTTTCGAGGTTCAGGGCCTTTCCCAGTTGCATCAAGGTGTGGAGGAGGGCATCGCCTTCAGGGGACTGGGCCATGCCTGAGATGAACGAGCGATCGATCTTCAGAGAATCGACCGGGAACTGCTGGAGATACGCCAGGGAGGAGTAGCCGGTCCCGAAATCGTCGATGGCGATGCGGACGCCCAGGGCTTTGAGTGCGGACAGGCGGGTCTGCGCATTCTTGGTGTTGGCCATCAGGCACGTCTCGGTGATCTCGACGGTGAGATCGCCCGGTGGAAGGCCCGAGAGGGTCAACGTGTGCTGCACGTCGTCCAGGATCGAGTCCGCATCCATCTGGCGCGCGGAGACGTTGACCGACATCCCGGTCGTGATGCGGCCCTGCTGACGCCAGGCCATCGCTTGTCGACAGGCTTCGAGAAGGACCCAGCGCCCGACGGGAACGATGAGGCCGGAGGCTTCGAGGGCGGGGATGAAGTCATCGGGCTGGAGCAGACCCCGGTTCGGGTGGTTCCAGCGCAACAGCGCTTCGACGCCCACCACGGACAGGTTGTTGAGATCGAAGATGGGCTGATACAGGAGGAAGAACTGGTCACTCCCCACCGCGGCCAACAAGTCCAATTCGAGTTCGTGCCTGCTTCGCAACACCGTCTGCATCTCTGCTTCGAAGAGGACGAAGCACTTCTTTCCGGCATCCTTGGCCGCGTAGAGCGCAATGTCGGCATCCCGGAGGAAGTCATCTGCGTTCTCGCGTAAGCCGACCGCGATGCCGATGCTGGCGGAGATATGGATCGGTGTCTCATGATCGCCGTTGAGATGGAACGGCTCGGCGAGGACGTCGAGCAGACGCTCGGCGACCAGTTCCGGGCCGGCGGCGAGTGACAGACCTTCGGTCAACACGATGAACTCGTCGCCACCGAGCCGTCCGACGGTGTCGGATTCGCGCAGAATGCCGTCGATCCGGGCGGCGACCGACTGGAGCAGCATGTCACCCACGCCGTGACCGAGGGTGTCGTTGACGGTCTTGAAACCGTCGAGATCGATGAACATGACGGCGACCTCGAAGTGCTCCCGTCGTGCCCGTGCGATGGCCTGGTTGACCCTGTCCATGATGAGGACCCGGTTCGGGAGACCGGTCAGGCCGTCGTGCAGCGACTGATGCCGAATTTCTTCGAGGAGGCGGGCATTACGGATGGCACTGGCCGCCAAGCGTGCGTAGGACTCGAGGACCGGGCGTTCGAGCCGTTCGAACGAGGCGGTGGTGGCGCGGACCGAGACGAGGCGGCCGTAGCGGACGCGGTCCGATTCCACGGACACCACACACATGTGGGGGACCGTCTCGGGGTGCGGCGCCCGATGAAGTCGCTCGTCGATGGGCTCGCCTTGGACCGCATCGATTCCCTCCGCGCCCACCCAACGATCGGTCGTCGACGTTGCGTCGATCTCGAGAACGCAGGACAGTGCGGGCACGGCGCGATGGGCCGCCGCCAGGACCCGGGTCAGGACTGTCTCCAGGTCGTCACCCGAAACGAGCTCGGCCACCGTGCGCTGCAGCTCTTCGAGGCGGGCCTGCGAAAAGCGGGATTGCAGTTCGGCGCGTGAGATCCGTGCGTCGTCGCCATTGGTGGTGTCCCAGCTCATGCGGGCTTGGCACCATGGAGCGCCGTCACATTGGCATGACTCGTAGCGAATTTCGGCATCCCGGTAGCCCATCATCCGGGGCGTGCTGGCGAAGAGCCCCATATGCAGCGCGCAGTGCTCAGGAAATGGTGCGACGCCCGGGGGGAAGCGGAACCGCACGAGTACCTCGTCGGGGCCGATGTCCTCGATGTGCAGTTCGACGACGGGGGTGGTCGTCAGGCTGGGCAGGATGCAATAGACGGCCTTGACCGAGCCCAGTGCGGTCATGGAGTCGGACAGATCCGGCGACTGGATCGAATCGAACACGTGGACACCGACCCTGGTCAGTGCGTCCGCGCCACCCAGCGTATGGCTCGTCGCTTCGAGCAGCCGTCGGTACTGACCGTACGAGCTCCTCGTGGTGGCGTCGCCCAGGACGGCGAGACTCCGGGTCTCGCCGGCCAATTCGAGGACGCGAGCGAGTGTTCCCTCAGGGGTCTCGCGCTGCAGATACCCCACGACGTATTGGGTGAGGATTCCCCCGAAGTCCTGCGCGCAGGCCTCCCCTCGTGGTGGCTCCCTTTTGGTCATGAGGACACCTCGTAAACCTTCTGGGAACAAACACACGATGAGGCCCCACACTGCAGTGGGACGCTCTGCTCCGGTCGATGCGAACTCATCAGGCCATTGCAGAGGTCTTCGAGATGAGATGGGACGTTGCTTGCCTGCCCTCCAGTGTCGTCGCCCCATCTCCACCGCACCCCAACGCCGGCACAACTCTCCATTTGCAATGCTGGATGCATCCGTGGCCCCCTACCCTCCGTGCTGCACCTGGTCAAAGGTGCTTTTGTCCCCGGCGACGCGTGCAGCCACCTTGGCTGCCTCCCGCCGGGTGCCTGGAGGCGCCGATCCCGGCACATGGCGCACCCCGGGGTCGTCGAGGCTGTCGTCGGCCGCCGACACAGCGGCAGGACCATGCGCCCGGCGGTAGTTTCGTAGAAGATGCACCTGGTGGGGGAGGAGCACCCCCGTCGGAGCGGCGTTTCCCGCCGCAGGGAGAGTGGAGGGTCCAGATGAAGACGAAGACTGCGGTCGTGCACGAGGCGCCGGGAAAGTGGGAGGTCGTCGAGGTGGATCTCGACGGTCCCCGCCAAGGCGAACTGCTGGTCCGCATGGTGGCTTCGGGGCTTTGCCATTCCGATGATCACCTGACGACGGGCGACCTACAACTCGGCTACTACCCACTTGCCGGCGGGCACGAAGGCGCGGGGATCGTCGAAGAGGTCGGTCCCAACACGCCGGAATGGAACGCCGGGGACCGGATCGTCATGTCCTTCCTGCCCGGCTGTGGCCGTTGTCGCTGGTGTGCCTCGGGCATGCAGAACCTCTGCGACTCCGGCGCGCGCACGCTCGACGGGACGAGGGCGGACGGCAGCTACCGGATGACGCTCGAGGGGCGTGGGGTGGGACAGATGTCCGGACTGGCGACCTTCAGCCAATGGTCCACCGTGTCGGCTCTGTCCGCGGTTCGCTGTCCCGACGACGTGCCGCTCGAAGTGGCCTGCCTCACCGGTTGCGGGGTGGGTACCGGATGGGGCTCTGCGGTCAATTCGGCCGAGGTGCGCCCCGGTGATGTCGTCATCGTCATGGGGGTGGGCGGCATCGGCATCAACGCGGTGCAGGGGGCGTCGCACGCGGGAGCCTCGGTGGTCGTTGCCGTCGACCCCGTCGAGTTCAAGCGCACAACCGCCTTGCAGGTTGGCGCCACCCACGCCGCGGCGACCATGGCCGAGGCGGTGGAGCTCATCGCCCCGTTCACCAACGGCCAGGGGGCGGACTCGTGCATCATCTGCGTGGGGGTGACCGATGGTGAGCACGTCGCCCAAGGGGTGGACGCCATCCGAAAGGGCGGGACATGTGTCCTCACGGGGATCGGCAAAATGTCCGGGATCGGCATCCCGGTCTCGCCGACGATGCTCACGCTGTTTCAGAAGCGCATCCAAGGTTCGCTGTTCGGGGCCTCCAGCCCGTCGAAGGACATCCCTTTGATGCTGGAGCTCTACCGGCAGGGAAGGCTCCGCCTCGACGAGTTGGTCACCACCACCTATTCACTCGACAAGATCAACGAGGGCTACGCCGACATGCACGCAGGTCGCAATATCCGCGGCGTCATCATCCATGAACATTGATCGTTTGAGGGGATCGCTGTCGCGCATCGTGTGGAGGAGCCGCGACATCCGGCGGTGGTGAGCGGTCGAGCGGAACCGGAGGTACTCGGACCGATCGACGGCGTGCGGCCACCGTGGGGCGTCCCCCGGGTGGACCCTGCGGTACTCGGCTACACGGTTGAGGAGTACCACCTGCACGGTGTGGCGGCCTGCTATGAGGTCGTGGCCGACGGTGGTGACGCCAAGGTGGAGGTGGAGGAAGCCGGTACCGCGCCTTACCGCACGCGGGTGCTCGTCCTGCGGCCCAAAGACCCTCCACGCTTCAACCACACGGTCTTGCTCAACTGGCAGAACGTGTCGGCCGGGTACGAGCAGCCTGCCCCGAGCGAGGGTGAGCTCTATCAGGGCTATGCCTGGGTCGGCGTCAGCGCGCAGGAGATCGGGCTGTACGGACCGCCGCTCGGCATGGGTCGATCGGCGCGGCCCTCCGCCAGGGGCATGGTGGATGAGGACCCCGAACGCTACGGAATGCTGCGGCACCCCGGAGATCCGGGGTCGTTCGACATCTTCGCCGATGCGGCCCGTGTCGTGGGCCCCGGCCGGTCCACGGCCGTCGATCCTCTGGCGGGACTCGACGTGCGCCATGTCGTGGCGGTTGGCGGATCGCAGTCGGCGATGCGTCTGGTCGCGTACGCCAACGCGCTGCATCGCCGGCACCGGGTCATCGACGGCTACGCCTTGACCGTCTGGGAGGGCCGTGCACCAGATCTGGCGGACGGACCGATTTCGTCCGGCGGCTCAAGGACCGTGATCAGAGACGACCTCGAGGTACCCGTGGTGGTCGTCAACAGCGAGTTCGAGGCGCCCGGGGTGTATCTCGCCGGGGCGCTCGACTCGACGTGGATCCGTTACTGGGAGGTGGCGGGCACACCGCACGGAGTGACCAAAAGGTCCGAGCTCCGCAATGATCGGGGGTGGAGGCCGAACACCCTGCGGTACAACCCGGTGGCCGAGTCCGCGATCCGTCATGTCCGCCGGTGGGTCGCAGAGGGGCGTCCTGCGCCATCCTTTCCCCGTATCGAGGTCGAGCCCGGGCAGCCTCCGCGCGTTCGTCGTACTCCGCTCGGCAACGCAATCGGCGGCATCCGCCTCCCCGAGCTCGAAGTCCCCGTGGCTGAGTACCGGGGTGCGGCGACCGGCACCGGGTTGCCGCCGCTCTTCGGTGCGGCCCGACCCTTTGGCGATGATCAGCTCAGGGCGATGTACCCGTCGCGTGGGCCCTTCGAGGCGCAGTGGCGGCGTGCGGTGGACGCACTGGTGGCAGCGCAGGCCATACGGCCCGAGGACGCGGCCGCGATGCACCAACGCGTCGAGGGAGTGCGGCTCCCGACCGATGAGGCGCCATAGAAGAGGCGAAGACTCCGCCACCGGCAGGTGTCAGGAGGGGTGCCATGAGGACTTTTGACCCTAGGCCGCGCTCGCTCGGCGACGGCATACTGGGCAGATCGGGGGCATGCGGCAACGATCCTGGAGGGCGATCGTGTTCAGGTATCGAAAGAAGATCGTCGGGCGCCGGAGGAAGGAGCCGGACCTCTCCGCCCTGTCGCCCGCCCCATCGCGCTTGCCGACGCATCGTGTGGCCGTCCTCCTCAACCAGGGAGAGGTGTACGCGCATCCGGGCGAGGGCTACGAACCGCTGTCAGGCTACGTCAAGGCCATCGAGTTCGACGTGGAGGCCGTCAGCGCCGCCGCAGCCTGTGAGGTCGCGTACGGTGTCACCAATTCGACGCCGTCGGCATTGCACTGCGAGGACAGGTACCTCGACGTGGTGCGGACCTATCGCGAGGTGGCCCACTTTCGCTCCGTCACGGTCGGCGACATGTTCGTGGTGGACGACGAACACTTCGTGTGCTCGCGCTTCGGTCTCGCCAAGTCCCCGTGGATGAACGGAATGGTCTGAGCCCGATTCTCCCACTCCCAAACTCGATAGGCTGACCGCGGCATCTTTGTCGGCCCGGATCGGCTGGCATTCGAGGATGGGGGTTCGCGGGTCGAATGAGTGAATGGGACTATCTGACGGATCTCCTCGTGGTGGGCAGCGGGGGTGGCCTGGCCGGTGCTCTGACGGCGGCGACCTCCGGGCTCGACACGTTGGTGGTCGAGAAGGAAGACCTCATCGGCGGATCGACTGCCATGTCGGGCGGCGTGATCTGGTTGCCGAACAACCCCCTCATGGTGGACGACGGGGTGACGGACTCGCTCGAGCAGGGCCTTGAGTATTTCGAGTCGGTCGTCGGGCCTCCCACGCGGGCTTCGTCGCTCGAGCGGCGTCACGCCTACATCGAGCAGGGCACCCAGATGGTGCAACTGCTGCGCCAGCTCGGTCTGGATTTCTTGCGCTGCGAAGGGTACAGCGACTACTACGCCGGAGTGCGTGGCTACCGCGGTGGCGTCGCCCGCGGTCGGGCGATCGCGTGCAACTACTTCGATGCCCGCAAACTCGGCCCGTGGCAGCAGAAGTTCGCGCGCGTCGTTCACCGGCGGCATCGTCGTGTTCACCCACGAGTCGTCGCGGGCCCAGCTGGTCATCCGCACGACCGAAGGCGCGAAGATGGTGGCCAAAATCATCGGTCGGACCGTCGCCGGGCGCCTGAAGGGCGAACGGCGCTTGACCAATGGCGGCGCCCTGATCGCCCCGCTGCTGGAGCAGTTGGTGGCGCGCAGCGTGCCGGTGTGGACCGGGACGAAACTCACCGAACTCGTGCTGGAGAAGGGCGAGGTGGTCGGAGCGGTGCTCGACCGACGGGGCAAGAAAGTTCGTGTCCGGGCGCGGGGGGGCGTGCTGCTCAGCGCGGGAGGGTTCTCGCGCAATGGGGCGATGCGGGAGAAATACTCCGGCGACCAGCCCAACAGCGCCGAATGGTCGTTGACCAGTCCGGGTGACACCGGCGACGCCATCGAGATCGCCATGAGCCTCGGAGCGGCGACGGACCTCATGGACGAAGCGTGGTGGATCCCCACGGCCGTGCGACCGAACGGGGCGTCGGTCTTCGTCCACGGCGAGCGGTGCAAACCGTGCTCCATCATCGTCGACTCGGGTGGCAGCCGCTACTTCAACGAGGCCGTGTCCTACATGGAAGCCGGCCAGCGCATGTACAAACGGGACAAGAGCGTCCCGGCCATCCCCAGCTGGTTCGTCATGGACAGCAAGTACCGCCGGCGCTATCCACTGGCCTTCCGCCGCCCAGGGATAAGCCCGAAGAAGTGGAAGACGAGAGACTTCATGACGAAGGCGTCAAGCCTCGACGAGCTCGCCGCAACGTGCGGGATCGACCCCCAGGGACTTCGAGCCACGGTCGAGCGTTTCAACGAGTTCGCGTTGAACGGGAACGACGAGGACTTCCATCGTGGCGAAGGTGACCACGAGAAGTGGTACGGCGACGACGCCAACAAGCCGAACCCCTGCCTGGGCACCATCGACACACCTCCGTTCTATGCCGTCGCCCTGTATCCAGGTGACGTCGGGACCAGTGGGGGACTGGTCTGTGACGAGCACTCGAGGGTGCTCGACGAGGCGGGCACCCCCATCCCCGGGTTGTACGCATCGGGCAATGCCACCGCATCGGTCATGGGGCGCACATATCCGGGAGCCGGTGCAAGTATCGGGGCCTCGGCGATCTTCTCGTACATATCGGCGTGCCATGTGGCCGATCGCCTACGGTCGGCGGTTGCCCGGTAGGTCAGGCCGGCCGGTCCGGGTTGACGGGGACTGAACCCTCCAGTCCCGCTTTTCGGTTCTTGCGCCAGTTGAAAAGCCTCCGGGCAACCTCGACAACGCCCGTGAGGAGAAGAATGATGCCGAGGGCGACGAGGAGGCTCAGCCACTCTTTGTCCTCAAAGAGTGAGCCGCCGAGGCGGCCGATGAAGAAGGCGTACGTGGCCCAGATCACCGCGGACACGGCGGTGGCCCAGAGGAACGTGCGCCGGCGAAAATGGGTGACGCCACAGGTGAGCGTGACCGCGGTGCGACCGCCCGGGATGAAGCGGCAGACGAGAATGATGAGTGCGCCGCGGCGATCGAGGGCCCGCTCCGCCCATTCGCGACGATGGATGGCTTTCTCGGTGTGAAAGAAACGCCGGTTGACCCATGGGCTGAAGTGCTCGCCGATGAGGTAGCAGAGGTTGTCGCCGACGAATGCGCCTGCCGCGGCTGCGGCGACCAAAAGAGCAATGCGCGGATCGACGCTCCCTGCGGTGGCCACTCCCAACGCCACGATCACGGTTTCACCGGGCAGCACGGGGAAGACGGCATCGAGTGCCGGGATGCCGAACGCAATGAGGTAGGAGAGCAGAGAGTCAACCTGCAGGGCCGAGAAGCTGAACATCAGTGTTCTGTCCCAGGATCAGTCCGGGGCGGAGCCGCTCTCTGGCGGCCCGGCACGAGGCTGGCCAGGACTGCTCCGCCGATCACGATCGCAATCACCAGGAAATTCTGGGTCACGGAAACGTGGATGAAGTGCGACAGCAACAGCTTCGCGCCAATGAAGATAAGGAGGGCGGCGAGTCCGTACTTCAAGTAGCGGAACCGGTCCATGGCATCGGCCAGGACGAAGTAGAGGGCGCGCAAGCCGAGGATTGCGAACGCGTTCGAGGTGAAGATCACGAAGACGTTCTGGGTGATCCCGAAAATGGCCGGGATGGAATCGGTGGCGAACACGATGTCGGTCGTCTCGATCGCCACCAGTGCGATGAAGAGCGGGGTGGCCCACAATCGCCCGTCGATGTGGGTGAAGAAGCGTTCGCCCACGTAGTCGGGTGTGACCGGAAAGATGCGGCGAACACCGCGGACGACGAGGTTGCGCTCGGGATCGACGGTGGTTTCATGGCGAAGCATTCGTAGGCCGGCGACGAGGAGAAAGGCACCGAAGATGTAGAGCACCCAGCTGAAGCTGTCGAGGAGCGCCGCTCCGGCTGCGATGAATGCCGCCCGCGCTACGAGCGCACCGATGACGCCGAAATAGAGGACACGATGCTGGTAGGCGGAGGGCACGGCGAATGCCCGGAACAGCAGAACGAACACGAAGATGTTGTCGATGCTGAGGGACTTCTCCGCCAGGTACCCTGCGAAGTACTGCTGGGCGATCTCCGAACCTTGGGAGAAACCGAGGAAGACCCCGAATGCGATGCTGACACCGATCCACGCTGCACTGGCGATGAGGGAGCGCGAGAGCGTCGGCTCCGCGTTGCCACGGTTGACGTAGAGGTCGATGCTGAGGAGCGTAAGGATGAGCGCGACAACCGCGAACCAACCCCAGAGGGGAACAGTCATCGTGACGTCGTGCGCGCATCGGTAACTGGCAAGTTCCGCCCGTCTCGCGGTTGCTCCCAGGGTGGCGGGAGTAGAGGTCGGCTCGGTCGCGACGCCATGGCCAAGCGGATCATCTCGACCTCCCGCTCGCGCATAGACGTCCAATTCCTCTTCCCAGGCTAATGAGTCGACCGGGCACAACGGCGTCACCGGGCGCCGTGACGGCGAGTTCTCTCGCGCGTTCGTGGTTTCCCTGCTTACTCACAGGGAGCAGTGCCCACACGCATGGTGGAGCCCGCCCGTGCGCGCTCGTCCCTTCCGATGAGAGGTCGAATGTGCTGGAATATGGGCATGGCACGTGTGGTGACCCTCTCGGCGTCCTATGGCGCACACGGTGACCGGGTGGGCCGCCTCCTCGCAGAGAAGCTCGAACTTCCCTTTCTGGATCGGGCCCTCCCTGCCGCGGCGGCGCACGAGCTCGCCCTCTCAACCGAGGTTGCCGAGAGTCTCGACGAGCGCGTGCCGAGTCGTTGGGAACGGATGGCGATGGCGTTCGTCAATGTTCCTTCTCCGAGCGGTCCCAGTCAGCTGGCTCCCGAGGACATCAAGACGCCCGAACAATTCCGCGCCGAATGCGAGTCCGCGCTACGGGAGGTGGCTGACACCACGGGAGCCGTCATCCTCGGCCGGGCCGGAATGGTGGCGCTGGGGAAACGGCCTGACGTCCTCTGTGTCCGCTTGGACGGACCACTTGAAGACCGGATTGCACAGGTGGTCGCGCACGGCGTCGATGAAGCGGTCGCACGCAAGGGCCAACGGGAGGTCGACAAAGCGAGAGACGCCTATGCCCGTGTCTTTTTCGGGGCCCGCCAGGACGATCCCCGGCTGTATCACGTCGTCCTCGACAGCACGGCTCTCTCGGTGGAGACCTGCGTCGAAGTCATCGCCCGCGCCGCGCGTGGTCGCTTCGAGGAGGGCGCGCGTTCAGGGAAGCGTCGCCGTCGCCTCGGTGCTCGCTGCGGGCACCGGCACCGCCACCGCCACCGCGCCTGGCGCATTGTCCACGTGCCGAAAGCGCCCGACGATCCCCGCGAGGTCTTCCCCCGAGATCGTCTCGCGTTCGAGAAGGGCAGCGATCACGGCATCGAGCGCATCGCGATTGTCGGCCAGGAGCTCGTGGGCCCTGCCTTCGGCTTCGACCAGAAGACGGCTGACCTCCTGGTCGATGAGCTGCTGCGTCGCTTCGGCATACGGGCGCGCCTGGCCGGGCAGCTGAGGGCTCGCCTCGGTCAGACCGTCGGAGCCGTAGCCAATCGGCCCGAGCAACGGCGAGAGCCCCCAATCCCGGACCATTCTGACGGCCAGATTGGTGGCTCCGGTGAGGTCTGAGGACGCGCCCGTCGATGCCTCGCCGATCACCAACAACTCCGAGGCTCGACCACCGAGCCTGATGGCCAGCGAGTCCTGGAGGTAGCTCTCGGCATACAGATGTCGCTCGTCGACCGGAAGCTGCTCGGTGACGCCGAGCGCCCGGCCCGCCGGCAGGATCGTGATCTTGGCCACAGGGTCGGCGTGTTCGGACAACAACGCGACGAGCGCATGCCCGGCTTCGTGCACCGCCACCGAGTGCTTCTCCTCGGGGAGAAGGGCATTCGATCCATCCCGACGACCCAGGATGATCCGGTCGCGTGCCTCGTCGATGTCCCTGGCGAAAATTTCATTGCGGTCGTCACGGACGGCGACGATTGCGGCTTCGTTGATCAGGTTGGCCAGGTCGGCACCGGAGAACCCAGGTGTCGCCCGCGCCACGGCGTCAAAGTCGATATCGGACGCCAGGTGCTTGCCGCTGACGTGCACCTTCAAAATGGCCGCGCGCTCGGCCTGATTCGGGAGGGGGATCTCAACCTCCCGGTCGAACCGTCCGGGACGCAACAAGGCCGGGTCGAGCGTCTCGGGGCGGTTGGTGGCAGCCATGACGACGACGCCGGTCGTGGAATCGAATCCGTCCATTTCGGCCAACAGCTGGTTGAGCGTCTGCTCTCTCTCGTCGTTCGTCACGAAGGACCCACCGCGCCGTTGGCCGATCGCATCGATCTCGTCGATGAAGATGATCGAGGGAGCCCTCTTCCGCGCATCGGCGAAGAGGTCCCGTACCCGGGACGCACCGACGCCCACGAAGAGCTCGACAAAGCTGGACCCGGTGAGGGCGAGGAATGGGACTCCGGCCTCACCTGCGACCGCTCGGGCCATGAGGGTCTTGCCGGTGCCCGGCGGGCCCACCATGAGCACTCCACGAGGGCCCACGGCGCCCGCACTCGCATAGCGCTCCGGGCGTTTGAGGAAGTCGACGACTTCGGCGACTTCGCGCTTTGCCCCTTCGTACCCTGCAATGTCGGTGAATCTGGTCGTGGGTTTTTGCTCGTCGTAGACCTTGGCCTTCGAACCGCCGAACCCCATGACGCCCGTGAGCGCTTTTCTCCCTCGTCGACCCATCCAGATGAAGAACGCGACGAAGAGGAGGAACGGCAGGAGCGAGAGCAGGTCAGCGAGGACCGCTGATCCCTGCCCGACCCCCGTGACCGACACGTGATGAGCCTTGAGGGTGGGTGCGAGCTGATCGTCGGTGATGGCCGTCGGAATCTGGCTGGTGTACTGGTTGCCGTTCTTCAGTTTCCCGCTGATGGCTCCGCCGGGGGTGATCGACGCCGTGTCCACCTTGTTGCTGCTCACCTGGGAGAGAAAGGTCGTGTAGTCGAAATTCTTCGTCGGTGTACCCGTCATGTGGGGGATGGAGAAGAGCAGGAAGGTGAGCAGGAATCCGGCGGGGAGGAGCCAGACCCGCCACCAAGGCGGCCGGGGCGGCGCCGGCGCGGGCCCTCTGTCCGGGGGTTCTCCCGGCTTGGCGGACGTCGTGAAATGGCGGGTCATCTCGTCATCATGGCCCCTCCTCATCGGCGCGGAAAGCGGCGACCTCTTCGGAGAGGGACGCCAGGCTCAATCTACGGGCCGATACGGCCCACGACGCGGGCGGCCCCAGAGCCCCTCGGCACACGACATGGCGGGTCCGGGGCCGCTGGTCCTCGAGTTGCGCTGCCGTCTATCTCGTGGTCGTGATACCCCGCTCGGCGAGGAAGGCAACCAGGGACTCGGCCGCCACCGTCGCGGGCGTGACGGTCGTATCGACGTGGAACTCCGGTCTCTCGGGAGGTTCGTACGGAGAGTCGATACCGGTGAAGTTTGTCAGTGCGCCTTGCCGCGCCTTCTTGTAGAGGCCTTTCGGATCACGACGCTCGGCGACGGCCAACGGTGTGTCCACGTGGACCTCTATGAACTCGTCGGGTTCCATGAGCGCCCGCGCCATCTCCCGTTCGGCCTTGAAGGGAGAGATGAACGCCACCAGGACGATCAATCCCGCATCCACCATGAGTCGCGCCACCTCTGCCACCCGACGAATGTTCTCGACCCTGTCTGCGTCGGTGAATCCGAGGTCCTTGTTCAGGCCGAGGCGAACATTGTCGCCATCGAGCAGATACGTGCGACACCGTAGGCTGTGCAGTCGCTGCTCTGTGAGATTGGCGATCGTCGATTTTCCGGATCCGGAAAGGCCGGTGAACCACAGGACGCAGGGCCTGTGCGTGGCGAGCGTCGTCCGACGGAATTTGTCGACCTCCACCAGTTGGCGATGGACGTTGTCGGATCGGCGCAGGGCAAAATGGATCAGGCCTGCGCCGACCGTCGTGTTCGTCACGCGGTCGATGACGATGAATCCGCCTGTCTCACGGTTCGCCCTGTAGGGATCGAAGGGGACAACGCGGTCGAAGCTGACGTTGCAGACGCCGATGTCGTTCAACTCGAGTGTGCGCGCTGCGACATGCTCGAGCGTGTTGACGTTCACCTTGTACTTCGGTTGGGCAATCGTCGCCCCCACCGTGCGGGTCCCGATCTTCACCAGATACGGCCGGCCCGGAAGCATGGGTTCTTCGCCCATCCAGACGACATGGGCTTCGAACTGATCCGCCACTCCCGGAGGGTCAACGGCGCTGGCGAACATGTCGCCCCGGCTGACGTCGATCTCTTCGGTCAGTGTCAGTGTGACCGACTGGGGGGCGACGGCCCGCTCGAGATCGCCGTCGGCGGTGATGATCCGTTCGATGGTGGCTTCCCGTCCGGCCGGGAGCACCTGCACCGTGTCACCCGGCGTGACAGACCCGCCGACGATCTGTCCGGCAAAGCCGCGGAACTCTGAATCGGGACGGTTGACCCATTGCACCGGCATCCGGAAAGGTCCGCGGCCATCGCCGCCCTCGACGGGCACCGTCTCGAGGAAGTCGAGGAGTGAAGGTCCCTTGTACCAGGGAGTTTCGGGGCTGACGGCCGTGATGTTGACACCTTGCAAGGCTGAGATCGGAATGACGGTGACGTCGTCAAGGCCGACGCTGGTGGCAAAGCGCCGGTAGTCCTCGGCGATCTGCTCAGCGATCGACTGTTGGTAGCCCACCAGGTCCAACTTGTTCACGGCGAGCACAACTGTGCGGATCCCCAGGAGCGAGACGAGGAAGGTGTGCCGGCGCGTTTGGTCCAGTATCCCCTTGCGGGCGTCGGCCAGAATGACGGCGACGTCTGCCGTGGAAGCGCCCGTGACCATGTTGCGCGTGTACTGCTCGTGGCCCGGGGTGTCGGCCACGATGAACTTGCGACGATCGGTGGAGAAGAAGCGGTGCGCCACGTCGATGGTGATGCCCTGTTCGCGCTCGGCGGCCAGGCCATCCACCAGCAATGCGAAGTCGAGACTGTCCCCCTGTGTGCCGACCGCTTTCGAGTCGCGTGCGAGCGTCTCGAGTTGATCGTCGAAGATCAGGTGCGATTCGAAGAGCAGTCGACCGATGAGCGTGCTCTTCCCGTCATCGACGCTCCCGCACGTGATGAACCGGAGCAGGCCCCGCTGTTCGTAGGCTCGCAGATAAGCTTCGATATCGTCGGAGATCAGGTCTGAGGAACCAGCCATCAGAAATATCCCTCCTGCTTCTTCTTTTCCATCGACGCGCTCTGGTCGTGGTCAATCGCCCGGCCCTGACGCTCGGACGTGGTCGTGAGGAGCATCTCCTGTATCACTTCGGTCAACGTGTCCGCATTGGACTCGACGGCTCCCGTGAGGGGATAGCAGCCAAGGGTACGGAAGCGGACCTTGCGCATGGTGGGTGTTTCGCCGGGCTCGAGCGGCATCCGGTCGTCGTCGACCATCAGCAACATCCCGTCGCGCTCCACAACCGGTCGTTCGGCGGCCAGGTAGAGCGAAACCACGGGGATGTGCTGGAGGTTGATGTACTGCCAGACGTCCAGCTCGGTCCAGTTCGAGAGCGGGAAGACGCGGATGCTCTGGCCGGGGTTCATTCGCACGTTGTAGAGATGCCAGAGCTCGGGTCGTTGCTGTTTCGCGTCCCACTGGTGTTGGGCGGAGCGAACGGAAAAGATCCGCTCTTTGGCCCGTGACTTCTCCTCGTCGCGTCGGGCACCTCCGAACGCGATATCGAACCCATGTTGGTCCAGGGCTTGTTTCAGTCCTTGCGTCTTCCACATGTCGGTGTGCACCGAGGAGCCGTGGGTGAACGGGTTGATGCCGAGCTCGATGCACTCCTGATTTTGATGGACGATGATCTCTACGCCGTACTTCGCCGGGATGCTGTCCCTGAAGGCGTACATCTCGCGGAATTTCCAGGTTGTGTCGACATGGAGCAGAGGGAAGGGCAACGGTGCGGGGTAGAACGCCTTTGCTGCCAGATGGAGCATGACGGAGCTGTCTTTCCCGATCGAGTACAACATGACCGGCCGCTCCGCTTCTGCCACGGCTTCGCGCATGATGGCGATGCTCTCGGCCTCGAGGCGCTCGAGGTGTGTCAGCCCGGACATCGAGCCCCCGTCTTCGACCAGCCCGGCTCCGGGCGATCCATTGCCGGTTGGATGGCGAACGTCGGGGCGGTCGACCCCACCGCGGCCGTAGCTCCCAACAGTGACGTCACGATGCCAACAATATTGCTCGCGGCTGCCTCATGGAGAAATACCCGGGTGAAGGGTCACGAGGGGTGCCGATAGCCCCGACGAGGACGACCGCCGCGCCGGCTCGTCGGCCTCTCGAGGGTCCGTGACAGGCCAATGGTCATGGTCCGACCCTCCCCGGGCTACTCCGGCTCCTTGGGGGGACCCGCCACCACGTGCTCCGCGCTCGAGCGAGGGTCGCACGGTGTGCGGCACGGAACGGGCCCTCGGAGTGGTCCGGGCGCAGCGGCGGCCGTAGCCAGCGGCACCGTCACGTACGGCAACCATCCCCCGTAAGGTGGCTGTTGGTGGTGCTTGCGCTTGTGGCGGGCGACCGGAGCGAGGTGTGCGTCAACGATCGAAGGAGAGTGTGATGGCCGATCTGTCAGGGCCCCCAACGACGACCGACTCGGGGATTCCGGCGCCGAGCGACGAACGGTCGCTGACCGTTGGCCCGAGTGGACCGACGGTGCTGCACGACCACTACACGGTGCAGAAGATGCAGCACTTCAACCGTGAGCGGGTCCCAGAGCGCGTCGTCCACGCCAAGGGCAGCGGGGCACACGGCTTCTTCGAGGTGACCGAGGACGTTCGTTCGTTCACGAAGGCGCGATTCCTTTCCGAAGTGGGTAAGAGAACCCCGATGTTCGCGCGCTTCTCGACGGTTGCCGGAGAGCAAGGGTACGCGGACACCGTGAGAGACCCCCGGGGTTTCGCGTTGAAGTTCTACACCGAGGAGGGCAACTACGACCTTGTCGGTAACAACACGCCGGTGTTCTTCGTGCGCGACGCCTCGAAGTTCCAAGATTTCATCCACTCCCAGAAGCGCCTGCCCCAGACCGGCTTGCGCGACAACAACATGCAGTGGGATTTTTGGACGCTGTCACCGGAGAGCGCCCATCAAGTGACGATCCTGATGTCGGACCGGGGGACCCCGCGGACGCTCCGGACCATGAACGGGTACGGCAGCCATACCTTCTCCACGATCAATGACGCGGGTGAGCGTTTCTGGGTGAAGTTCCATTTCATCACCCAGCAAGGCGTGGAGAACTTCACCGACGGCGAGGCCAAGGCGATGACCGCGGAAGACCCTGATTTCCATCGCCGTGACCTGTTCGGTTCGATCGCCGGGGGAGAGGCACCGGAGTGGCGTCTGGAGATGCAGGTGATGCCCTTCTCCGAGGCCGGTGCGTATCGCTTCAATCCTTTCGACCTCACCAAGGTCTGGCCGCACGCCGACTACCCGCCCATCCCGGTGGGCCGTATGGTGCTCGATCGAAACCCGGAGAACTTCTTCGCCGAGGTGGAGCAGGCAGCTTTTTCCCCGGCGAACCTGGTGCCGGGTATCGGACTGAGCCCGGATCGGATGTTGATGGGCCGCATCTTCTCGTACCACGACACCCATCTGTACCGGGTGGGGACCAACTACGAGCAGCTCCCGATCAATGCGCCGAAGGTCGAGGTCCACTCCTACAACAAGGAGGGGGCGATGACCTACCGCCATGCGGGCGACCAGCCCGTCTATGCCCCGAACTCCTACGGAGGACCCGTGGCCGACCCCGATCGGGCGAGCCAGGTCAACTGGGACGTTGCCGGCGGTGAACTGGGACGGTTCGCCTCTGCACAGCATGCCGAGGACGATGACTTCGTGCAGGCGGGCTCATTGGTGCGCCAGGTCCTCAGCGACACCGAACGGGCACACCTCGTGGCGAACATCGTCGGGCACGCAAGCGATCATGTCGCCGAAGAGGTGAAACGGCGGGTCGTGGTCTACTGGTCCCTGATCGATGCGGACGTCGGGACGCAGGTGGCCTCGGGGTTGGGGGTGGACACGGCCAAGCTGAACGAAGCGAGGGACATTGTCACCGCGCACGCCAATCAGGCCTAAGGAGATGACGCAATGCCCTATGCGTCGAAGTCGATCCGGGAATCGCCCGGCGGCCGCGGGTCGCGATCAAGTTTTCGATAGGCATCGGCCGGATTGGTCTTGCGATCTGAGAAGCCGAATATGGTAAGGCGTCGCGCGCCGGTCTCGAAGGAGCCGCCGTTCACGGCGGCGCGTCCCTGTACCCGGTGGGGTGACCGCTTCGTCGTAGGTGGTGATCACCTTCGCCAGGAGAGAATAGGATTTCTCGACGAACGCGATCGCCTCACCATCAAAGTCGGTGCGTTGCGCCTTGGCGATGAGGCTTCCCGCCAGGTCCAGAGTTTTGCGATCGATCACGCGCGGATCTCCCCCCAGGCGTCAGGGGGACTCGCAGCCGGCACTACGCGACCACCCCTTCGATCTTGAGCTCCAGGACGTCCTCGGGGCCCACGTCGATGCTCGCGAGGATCTCGTCGCAGTGCTCGTTGAACTCGGGTGCTCGGTGAGGTGACGCAGCAACACCCCCGAATTGGACGGGGACAGTCACAAGATTGAACGGAATTCCGGCCGCGTTGATCGTTTCGCCGAGGTAGCTGTTCGCGACGACTTGGGGATCTTCGACGACTTCGAGGCTGTCCTGTGCGATGGACCACTGGCCGTCGAACGAAGCCAGCCGTTCGCGCCATTCGGCCAGCGGGGCCGATGCGAAAACGGAGGTCAGGATCTCACGTGCCACGCCGGCGTTTGCCGCAAGCAGTTCGTGCGACGTGAACCGTTCATCGGCAATGAGGTCTTCGCGGCCTACGACCCGACACGCACTGGGCCAGTAGTAGAAGCCCTGCAGGCACGACATGGCAATGAAACGTCCGTCCTCGGTCCGGTAGACGCCGACGAGCGGGTTCGACGGGCCGCCGCCGCCACCCGAGCCTGAGGGCGCCCGCCAGGGGCTGTTGGTCTGTAGCGACAGAGCGACGGCGGGGCTCATGGCCCAGAGACCGACGCTCAACAGGGAGACGTCGACCGACGTCGCCTCGCCGGTCCGCTCCCGATGAAAGAGTGCCCCCATGATTCCGCCGGCAATGGTCATGCCACCGATCGAGTCGCCGTAGCCGGGGGCCGGCTGTGCCACCAGACCTTCGGCGTCCGCCGGGGTACAACCCATTGCGCTCCCGGCGCGGCACCAGTAGCTCAAGAAGTCGTAGCCGCCCTTGTCGGCGTCGGGTCCGCGCTCGCCACCTCCCGTGCCGGCCACGTAGATGATGTTGGGGTTGTGGGCCCGGATGTCGTCCAGTTCCACGTGGAGTTTCTTGCGGACGGCCGGGAGCTTGTTGGTGAGGAAGACGTCACACGTGGCGGCGAGCCGGTAGACGACGTCCATTCCTTTGGGCGTGGTCAGGTCGACGCCGATGCTCTTCTTCCCACGATTGGAGTGCTCCAGGAGGACATGGACATCGCCCCCCATCGCCATGACGCCACTCGATGCGAGACCGCGCATCGCATCGCCCCGCTCGACGTGCTCGATCTTGATCACCTCGGCTCCCCAGTCGGCGAGGATGGCCGAAGCGGCCGGTACGAAGGTGTGCTCAGCCACCTCGAGGATGCGCACACCCTTCATGATGTCGGTCATTCTGATCCTCCATTGCAATCGGGCCACGGGGAAGGCGGGGCATCCACCCTGTACGGCCAGGAATGGTAGCGCCGCCCTCTTCGGCGCCGACTCATGGGCGGCCGCCGACGCGACGAGGCGGTACGGTTCCCTCGCATGGAAGGGAGGCACGAGGTCGCGGGGAGCTCGGCCGCCTCGCGTCGTGACGAGATCCGCCGTGTCCTCCCGGGTTCGGACGGGGGAGAAGGATGACGCGCTATGTGTTCTCGCCCGAGCGCTCACACATGTGGATCGATGCCCGCTCGAACGTGCACCCCATCCATTCGGGCACTGACGGAGTGGAGGGCTATCTCGACGTTGCCCTTGGAGCAGACGGGGGAGTTGCGGTGACCGCAAGCCCGTCCGGGGAGCTCTCCCTCGCGGTGGACCGCCTCCGTTCGGGCAACCGTTTGGAAGACCGGGAATTGCACCGGCGCATCGACTCCGGCCGCTTCCCCACCATTGTGGGAGTGCTCAGGAAGATGGAGCCATCGGGCGCGCAAGGGATGTACCAGGTGAGTGGCGACATCACGTTTCGGGGCGTGACCCGCGAGCACGAAGGCCTCCTCCGCGTCTCGGTCGTGGACGGGCACTCCATCGAGGTGGGCGGGACATCCAGATTCGACATTCGCGAATTCGGAATGGATCCACCTCGCCTGTTGATGGCGCGAGTCGAACCGGAAGTGGAGATTCGCATTGACATCGTCGCCGTCGAGGAATCGTAAAATCGTCGCCTGATCTCACCAGGTAGAGTTCACGGGTGTCGGTTGTGTCACTCGATCGAGGGAGCGACGAACGGTGTCCTTAATCCTCAAGCCCGGGACGTCGTGGTGGGAGACGTACGCAAAGTGCATCCAGGTCGCACCCGAGGCTTTCGACTCTGACCGCCTGCGCAATCTCACGAGGGGTGAGTGGCGGCGGATCGGCATTCCAGGTGACCACGTCAATGCCGTCGACGGCGCGCCGATTCCGGGACCGCCACTTGTGAACTACGAAGAAGCGGTGGCCGCCGTTGCGCACGCGGTCAAAGAACACGAGGAGTGGGCAGGCGTCGACCTCGATACGCGCCGGACCCTGGTCTCCGACGCTGTCGACGCCCTGGTCGAGCATCGCGATCTGCTGGCCCTCCTCTTGGTGTGGGAGATCGGGAAGCCGTGGCGACTGGCCTGTGCCGATGTCGACCGTTGTGTCGACGGGGCCCGGTGGTATCTCGGCCAGATCGAACGACAGCTCACTTCGAGCGATGGCACGCAACGCCAACCGTTGCCCGGACCCGTCTCGAACATCGCGAGTTGGAACTATCCGATGAGCGTCCAGGTCCACGCCGAGCTGGTCCAGGCCCTGGCGGGCAATGCGGTCGTGGCCAAGACGCCGAGCCAGGGCGGGTTCTACGCCCTGACGCTCGCCCATGCCCTCATGCGCCGCGCTGGTCTTCCGGTCACGCTGCTCTCGGGGATGGGCTCGCACATGGGGGAGGTGCTCATCCGCTCCGAGGGGATCGGCGCACTGGTCTTCGTGGGGGGCCGTGCGAACGGGCGGCGGGCCGCGGTCTCCCTCGCCGATACCGGTCGACGGCACATGCTCGAGCAGGAGGGCCTCAACTCGTGGGGGATCTGGAATTTCTCGCAGTGGGACCTTTTGGCCCAACACATGCGAAAGGGGTTCGAGTACGCCAAGCAACGCTGCACGGCCTATCCCCGCTATGTGGTCCAGCGCCGCCTCATCCCCGCCTTCTTGGAGGCGTACTTGCCGGTCGTGAACGCAATCAAGTTCGGGAATCCCCTGGCCGTGGCCAATCCGGACGATCCTCTGCCCGAACTCGACTTCGGGCCGGTCATCCATGCGACGAAGGCCGCCGAGCTGACGAAGCAGTTCGACGAAGCGGTGAGCGGCGGCGGCATCCCCCTCTACCGGGGCTCGGTCGGCGACGGGCTGTTCCTCGACGCCCAGGACACCTCGGCCTATGTCGCCCCGTCCTGCGTGCTCCAGCCTCCGGCATCGTGGTCACTCCATCACGCCGAGCCCTTCGGCCCGCTGGACTCGGTCGTCGTCGTCGACACCCAGGCCGAGCTCGTGGCAGCGATGAACGTCTCGAACGGGTCGCTGGTGGCCAGCATCGCGACCGACGATGCCGACATGGCCGGGCGCGTCTCCGAAGAACTGTTGGCCTTCAAGGTCGGGGTCAACAAGCCGCGGAGCCGGGGCGACCGCGAAGAGGTCTTCGGGGGACTCGGCGCGTCATGGAAGGGTGCATTCGTCGGGGGAGACCTGCTGGTGCACGCCCTCACCTACGGACCCGAGGGAGGCGACGAAGAGCTCTTCGGGAACTTCCCGAGCTACTCCCGCCTGCCCAGCGCGCTGACCTCGGAGGGTCCACCTTCGGTGTTCGTGTTGGGGCCCGCCGACCAGGAAGCTCTGCTACGTTCGCCGGGAGGAAGCACGCACCCACAAAGGCCAACCGATGAACTTTCAGGTCCAACCTCTGTCGGAAGATCTGGCATTCGGATCGATCGTCACCGATCTCGATATGTCCACATTGGAGGACCCGGTGGTCCGGCAGGCACTGGTCGCACTTTGGGTGGACCGGGGATTGGTCGTCTTCCAGGGCCCTGTCACAAACGAAGCGGGACACATCGCCCTGAGCTCGGTATTCGGGACCCCGGAGATCCACCCGCTTCGCGATCCCACCAAACCGGGCCGCCCCGAACTTTCGGACATCCGCTACGACTCGGTCTTCGGTGAAGTCTACGAATTCGCCGACAGCAGCCGTCGCGGCGCATGGCTGCCGTGGCATTTCGATCTCGTCTATGTCGATCGCATCAACCACGGTGGAATTCTGCGTCCGATCGTGGTTCCAGAGGATGGCGGCGAGACCGGGTTCATTGATCAGATCGCCGCGTACGACACGCTTGCCGATCGCCTCAAGGAGCGGATCGACGAGCTGGAGGTTGTCTATCGATTCGACATCGACGCATCGGAGCAACGCTTCGGTTCCACTCCCGGGCTGAAGCTCCGACGGATGGATCCGCGTTCCAGCAAGTTGATGAGTCGCCCTGACGGCTTTCCCGAGGTCGTGCACCCACTCGTGTTCCGGCAACCCGAGACGGGACGCAAGGTTCTGAATGTGTCGCCGTGGTTCGCAATGGGTGTCGAAGGGATGGACAGCCGCGAGGGCGACGCCTTGCTGCACGAAGTGATTGCACACGCGACCGATGAGTCCGGTGCGTACTTCCACAAATGGTCCACGAGTGACCTTGTGCTGTGGGACAACTGGCGGATGATGCATTGCGCGAAAGGGGTTCCCGCCGAGAGCGAGCGTCACCTGCAGCGCACGACCATTCTTGGCGACTACGGACGGGGCCGTACGCGTGACGCACGAGCCGTCGTGGATGCTGAGCTCCGCATCAACGTGTAGCACCACGTCCGCAGACGTGATGCCCGGAAGAGCGCGCAGTCACCTCACGCCGGGACTGACACCACCCAGTAGTTCGTGACGCCGCCAACGTAGGGAATGACTTGGAGGTGTGACACGTCCTTCTTCGCCACCGTGACCTCGGGCGCGTAGTCGACATAGACGGAGAGCGCGTTTGCGGCGACGAATCTCTGTATCTGGACCCAGACGCTCCGCAACTTCGGACTGCTCGGCGGCAGGGCCTCGACCTCGTTGGTCAGCTTGTTCAGGGTCGGATTGTTGTAGTTGCAGAGGTCGCCGACGTCTCCCGGGGTGTACTGGGTGGTCAACTTCTGGATTCCCGGGAGACCCTGCGGGTTCAGGCCCATTTGCGCCTTGTTATCTGTATAGAGGTCGGTCACGTAGTTCGATGCTTGGACGATCTGGACATTGACGCCGATCTGCTTCCACTGTTGCTGCAGCACGGTGGCCAACTGGGTGTTCTCCGCCTGCGGCAGGGGCATGAGCGTGGTGCTGAAGCCGTGTGGATACCCTGCTTGAGCGAGGAGCTGCTTGGCCTTCTTGAGGTTATAGGCATAGTCGTTCGTCAGGGAGCTGTCGTAGTAGCTGGCTGACGACGGGAAGATGCTCCACGCCGGCTCTCCCTTGCCGAAGAAAAGTGCGTTGTTGATGGCGACGCGGTTGGTGGCGTAGTTGAGCGCTTGGCGGACCCTCACGTTCGACAAGGGTCCCGATGCCTTGCAGATCGGCACGAAGTAGTAGGCCGCATCCGGGAACAGCGACGTGGACTGCAGGTCTGGTTGGCTCTTGAGGGCCGGGATGTCGTTGTCGGGGATTCCCCCTACGTCGACCAATCCGGACTCGACCGTGGTGAGCTGTTGCGGACCCGGCGGGACGTTGATGAACGTGATCCCCGCCAGATGAATGGCCTTGGCGTCCCAGTATTTCGGGTTCTTGACCAGGACGATCTTCTCACCCTGGACGTAGCTCTTCAGGACGAAAGGCCCGGCACCCACGACGTTCTCGTTCGGGGTGCCCGAGCTCGAACCTGTCGGCAATGCCATGAAGGACTCCTGGTCGGCCAGGTGAGGGTAGAAGGAGCTCGCCACGGGTTGCGAGAAGGTGAGCACGAGAGTGTGGGAGCCCGTGACGTTGATCGAGGAGATCTGCGAGAAGGACTGGTCCCAAACACCCGGGTGAGGGTTGGTCATGTTGCGCTCCCACCCGGCCTTTACCGCGTTTGCGTCGAGTGGCGTGCCGTTGGAGTAGACGAGCCCGGGACGGATGGTGATGTCGATCGTCGTCGAGTTCGGCACCGTCACGGCGGACGCCAGGTCCGGGACGTATGCCCCACTGGTCGTCTCGCGCAAGAGCCCGCCGTAGATCGGCCAGTCGTAGCCGAAGCAGCACGCGGAGCTCGTGAATTGGGTCGGGTCGAATTCGATGGGATTGATCTGGGCGGAAAGGTCGTACCCGTCGGTCAACACACCGTACTGATGGCTCGATGCCGCACCGGCTGTTCCCCCATTGGTCACGAGCACCTGCGCGCTCAGGAGGAGGACGATCGCTGCGCTTGCGACCGAAGCGAGGCGTATCGCTCCTGCCAGTTTGGTCCTCAACGATGGCGCGGTTGTGCGCCGGACCGACGACATCTGCCTGGTGCGGCCTCTGGACGCGGACCAGCTCTGATTCCGAGCCCTTGATAGCAGCATTGCTTTCCCCCCATTTCGCCGCCGGATAGGTCCTACCCGGCACCTACGACCGCACTGCCCCTGACACTCGTCACGCGGCTGCGTCACCATGCTGATCCGATTTATGGCCGCTGTCCAGTCACCCGGGCTCGAGTGTTGCCCTCGCATCCCCGTCGGGAGCTCTCCGACTTGGCCCGCCGGTGACACCTTCGTTCATCCCCGAGGGTCGTGTGTGAGCTTGTGGTAAGCACGCGACAGCCGTACAGTTAGCCGTTTCGCGGCATGCGCCTTGGGGGGTGTGGGTGGGCAAGTCGATCCTAAGGCGGCTGTTGAGCGTCATCCCCGTGCTGCTCATCGTCTCATTCGCCGTCTTCTTCTTGCTGGCACTCGTTCCGGGAGACCCGGCCGTCACGTTGGCCGGCGGTTTGAGCGCAACCCCGGCCGAGATCGCCCGGGTGCGAGCCGAGCTCCATCTCAACGATCCGCTGCTCGTCCAGTACTGGCACTGGCTGACCAACGCCCTCCATGGAAACTTGGGCACGTCCCTCTCGACGGGCCAGTCGGTGAGCTCCCAGATCGCCATTCGGTTCCCGATCACCTTCGGCCTGGTCGTGGCCTCGTCGATCGTCTCACTGATCGTCGGGATCCCGCTGGGCATCCTTTCGGGCATCCGGCCCCGAGGCGCGATCGACAGCGGTGCCCGAGCCTTCTCCACGCTGGGGCTGGCGATCCCGAGCTTCTGGCTGGCCATCATTTTGGTCTCGATCTTCGCTGTCCACTGGAAGATCCTGCCTCCGACCGGCTACACGGCCATCACGACGTCATTCACCGGATGGCTGAGGGACATGATCCTGCCCGCCGTCACCCTCGGCCTCTTGGTGGGCGCAACGCTCGCCCGACAACTTCGGGCATCACTCATCGACGTCCTCGAGACGCCCTATGTCCGCACCGCGTGGGCCAAGGGAGGGACGCGCCGGGCGGTCCTCCTGCGCCATGGGCTCAAGAACGCGTCGATGCCCGTCGTGACCGTCTTCGGGCTCCAGATCGGGTATCTGCTCGGCGGAGCCGTGATCGTCGAGCAGATCTTCTCGATCCCGGGGCTCGGGACCTACATGCTGAGCGGTATCACCGATCATGACCTGCCGGTCGTCCAGGGTGTTGCCATCGTCTTCGTGCTCTTCCAGATGGCGATGAGCCTCATTGCCGACATCAGCTACGGCTACCTCAACCCGAAGGTGCGCGTGGCGTGATCACGATCGGACTCTTTTGACCACCGCCGTCGTCGCCGAGAGCCCGGGGCTGCGCGAGCGGTGGGGTGACCACCGCCAGCTCGTGCGGTTCCTCTCCAACCCCGCCGTCATTCTGGCCATCGGCTGGCTCGTGCTGGTCATCGTGTGCGCCATCTTCGCGCCGTGGATCGCGCCCCACGACCCGAACGAACAACATCTCGAGCAGGCCTCGGCCGGCATCAGTGCCAGCCACTGGCTCGGGACCGACGACCTCGGGCGAGACGTCTTGAGCCGACTCATCTGGGGCGCCAGAGGATCCCTACAGGTCACCTTCGAGACGGTGGCCCTGGCGTTGGTGTTGGCTCTCGTGATCGGTCTTGTCGCGGGCTTTCGGGGTGGCAAGGTCGACTACGTCCTCATGCGGGCCACTGACGCCGGCCTCGCGTTTCCCCCACTGGTGCTCGCACTCGCGGTGGTCGCCGTGCTGGGCAGTTCCATCAACGACACGGCCCTCGCCCTCGCCATCGTCTTCGCCCCGGGGTTCGCACGATTTATCCGGGGGCAGACCCTCGCCATCAGGGAGGAGTCATTCGTCGAGGCGTCGACGGCGATCGGCACGTCCCCGGTGCGCATCGTCGTCCTGCGGGTGCTCCCCAATGTGTTGACCGGCCTGGTCGTCGCCGTGGCGATCGCCCTCGGCTCGGCGCTACTGGCCGAATCAGGGTTGAGCTTTCTGGGTCTCGGACCGCCTCCGCCGGCGGCCAGCTGGGGCGGCATGCTGCAAGAAGCGTACGACACGTCACTCTTCACGCATCCGTGGTCCCTGGTCCCGGCCGGTCTCACGATCGCCCTCACCGTCCTCGCATTCAATACGATGGGCGACGGCCTGCGGGACACGTTGAGCGGGTCCGCCACGACGAACCGAAAACGTGGACAGCGCCGCGCCAGCCGCCAACGCGGGATGACCGCCGTGGTGTACGCACAAGCGGTGGAGCGCACCGATGCCGGCACCGCACCGGGCGCATCTCCTGCTCTTCTCGAAGTCCGTGACCTGTGCATCGAATTCGACACCGACGCCGGCGCGGTGCGCGTCGTCGACCACGTGTCGTTCGATGTCGAGGCCGGCAAGATCGTGGGCCTTGTCGGAGAGTCGGGCTGCGGCAAGACGGTCAGCTCGCTGGCCATCCTGCGCCTCCTTCCGACGCCGCCGGCCCGGATCGTCGGAGGGTCCATCCGGTTCGGTGGCAAGAACCTTCTGGACGCGGACTTCGACGAGCTGCGCCAGATCCGGGGGCGCGACATCGCCATGGTGTTCCAGGACCCCCTGGCCAGCCTCGACCCGGCGTTCAGCGTCGGCTACCAACTCATCGAAGCGATACGGCTTCATGAGAACGTCAGTCGGGCCGCAGCCCGGGACCGGGCGGCCCGCCTCCTCGAGAGCGTGCACATTCCCGATCCGGTCCGGCGTCTTTCCGCCTACCCGCACCAACTCTCGGGTGGAATGCGCCAGCGGGTGATGATCGCCATGGCCCTGAGCTGCCATCCCCGTCTGCTCATCGCCGACGAGCCGACGACGGCGCTCGACGTGACCGTCCAGGCGCAGATCGTGGAGCTTCTCCACGAGTTCCGCGAGTCCGCAGACCTGGCCGTGCTCTTCGTGACCCATGACCTGGCGCTCATCTCTGAGTTCTCCGACGAGATCGCGGTGATGTATGCCGGGCAGATGGTCGAGCGCGCGGCCACAGCCGACATGTTCGCCCACCCGCTGCACCCCTATACGGCGGCCCTTTTGGCCGCGCAGCCCGGCATCCGAGAGTCGCTCGAGCAGCCCTCGTTGATCGCGGGACAGGTGCCCCAAGCCGGTCAGTTCCCGTCGGGGTGCCGGTTCAATCCGCGCTGCGACTACGCCCAGGACGCATGTAGGAGCGACGAGGTAGCGCTCACTGTGGTCGGAGGGGACCGCCAATGCCGTTGCCGGCGGTCCCAAGAGTTGACACTGCCCGGTGTGCGGACATCTCCTGTCAGGGTCGAGCTCGGCGCATCCCCCGGGCGGTCGTCGTGAGCACGTCGACGCCCGTCGTTCCCCCGCCTTGCACGTCGGCGGACGGTCCGGTGGCCGAGCTCCTCGACGTGTCCTGCGACTTCACTGTCCGCCTTCCAGGAGGTGGCAAGGGAACAGTGCACGCGGTCGACCATGTGGATCTCTCGATTGCCCGCGGCAGGACCCTCGGACTCGTCGGCGAGAGCGGTTCGGGCAAATCGACCCTGGCCCGGCTGATGCTCTGCCTCATCCGTCCGACCGGAGGGCGGGTCATGCTCGGCGGCGACGACATCACCACGGCCAAGGGCGCCCGTCTGCGGACGCTGCGCCGTCGCATGCAGCTCGTCTTTCAGGACCCGTATTCGTCCTTCGACCCGCTCGCGAACATCGGGTCGAGTGTGGGCGAAGCCCTGTCCGTCCATACGGACCTGAACAGTCAGGCACGCGAGCTCCGGGTCGCGGAGTTGCTCGACCAGGTCCGGCTGCCGTCGACGTTCGCCCGCCGCCGTCCCCGCGAGGTCTCGGGGGGCCAGCTCCAACGTGCCGCCATCGCCAGGGCTTTGGCCACCGAGCCCGAACTCTTGGTACTCGACGAGCCGCTCAGTTCGTTGGACGTCGCCACCCAGGTGCAGATAGTGGATCTTCTCGGCGACCTCCAGTCCCGGCTGGGCATCAGCTATCTCTTCATCTCCCACGACCTCAACCTTGTTCGTTCGCTCAGCCATCGGGTTGCGGTCATGTATCTCGGGCAAATCGTCGAGGAAGGTCCCGTCGAAGACCTGTACCACTCGGCGCACCATCCCTACACACAGGCACTTCTCTCCGCCTCGCCCAGTCTTGACCCGGCCGCGCGGCGACAACGCATCGTGCTGCAGGGCGACATCCCTTCACCGATGGACCCACCGAGCGGTTGTCATTTTCGGACCCGTTGCCGCTACGCCATGGATGTCTGCGCCGTCGAAGACCCGGCGAAGACCGAGGTGGGATCCCTGACCGTCTGGTGTCATCTGCTGGATCCAAAGGTTGGCGAGGGCACGCCTCCTTCTTCGGTCGACATCCAGCCGGACCCCACCGGCGCGCCCCAGGAAGAACAACGCAATTGAGCCCCCTTCCGCAGGATCGCCGTGCGAAGGACGTACCGTCGCCCCGTTCATCGGCAGTGCACCGCCAGGTGCACGACACGAACAATCCCGACAAGAAAGTTGAGCCGTCGCCATGAAGACCACAACGAGAGAGGCAATCCGCCGGATCACAATGTCGGTAATGGCCATCGGCTTGGTACTGAGTGCCCAGGCGGTCACCAGCGGCGGGGCCGATGCGGCTGCAAAGAGTAGCGGGGTCCTGCTGGTCGGCTACGACCTCACCTCGCAGATCAATCCCATTGCCTTCGACCCCGCACAATTCAACGGGCCCGCGGGATTCTTCTCCTACAACTGGCCGATCTACGCCGGGCTCCTCCGGCAGACCACCAGTGGGGCCTTCGTCCCCGACCTCGCCTCGAAGGTCACCATCCCCAGTCCGACCACGATCGACATCACGGTACGACCCGGACTCACGTATTCGAATGGGACGCCCTTGGACGCCGCCGCCGTGAAGGCGGGCTACGAACGCAATCTCGCCAATCCCCATCCGGGTGCCTGGAACACCGCCACCTACGATATCTCCTCCATCAACGTGACCGGAACCGACACCTTGGTGATGAACTTCTCCCAGCCGGTTGCGAGCAGCTTCTACCCCCTTCTCGCTGACCAGGAGTCCTTCATGGCAATCCCGACCGGACCGAGCACGGGAGCAGTGAACACGAACATCGTGGGTGCCGGACCCTTCATGCTGAAGAGCTACACGCAGGGCCAGAGCATGGTCCTCGTGAAGAACCCGAAGTACTGGAACGCCAAGAGCATCAAACTCGCGGGGATCACTTTTACGAACGTTCCGGTTGGGCCACAGCAGATCAACGCGCTGCAGGCGGGAACGTCCGATGTGGAGGTCGACCTCCCCGCTTCGGATATCCCGACTCTGAAGAATCTCCCGCAGCTGCAAACCAGTTCTTCGTTTCCCGATGCGAACTACCTCTTCGCGCCAATCTGTAAGTCGAAGGGCCCGCTGGCAAACCTGAAGGTCCGCCAGGCGTTGAATTTCGCCACCAACCGTCAGGCGATCAACTCCAGCCTGTTGTTCGGGAAGGGTCAACCTGCGTGGAGCATCTTTCCCACTACATCCTCCTTCTACGACAAGTCGCTGACCGGGTACTACGCCTTCAACCTCAAGAAGGCCAAGCAGCTGATGGCGCAAGCGGGCTATCCCAATGGGTTCTCCACGACCTTGATGGCGCTCCCGCTCACGGCGACAAACCAGCTGTCCCAGGTCCTCCAAGAAGAGTGGAAGCAGATCGGCGTCAAAGTGCAGATCATCCAGTCCTCGAACTATGTGACGGACCTCTATCGGGACAACAAGGCCCAGATCGGGCTCAATCCGCAAGGCCTTCCCGGAATACAGAAGATCACGACGTCCTACATCGCGAACACAGTCGGCGACCTTTGCAACTATGACAATCCGACGCTCGACGCTCTGACCAAGGAGATCGAGGCGCTCCCACCGAGTAGTCCGAAGCTCAAGACGGCATGGACGCAAGTGCAGGACCTCATCATCAAGAACGCGCTGTCGGTGTATGTCGACTTCTCGCCCCTGGTGACCGGAGCCACCAAAAGGGTCAAGAATTTGCAGGTCGTCCCTTATGTCGGAGGCGTCCTCAACTATTGGGTGGTTTCGGTCTCGAGTTGATCGCACACGCCAAATGCGCGGCCGCACCAACGCCGACGTGACGCCGCGCCGCGTGCCGTGGCGTTGTTGCGGTCCGGTGGCGGTCCGGTTGAAAGGCTTCATTCTGAGGGATAATTCGTAGTTTCTGCTTCCTTTGAAGGATCGATCACTTATTGTTGAGGCATGGACGTCGCAGAGTCGGTACAACGGCGATGGGCCAGGATTCTGGGTTCGCTCGGCAAGGAGACCCGACTCTTCGCCCAGGCTCTGGGCGATCGTCCCGATTGGTCTTCCAGGCTGTTCGTCGTCGGTGTCCCTGATTTTGAACCGTGGCATTTCGCAGCGCACATGGGGGAGGAAGCGACGCGACATCGTCGCAAGGACCTCGTTCCGACCCTGTTGCGTTGGGATGTCCCCGCGGGAGCGCCGCCCCACCTTTCAGTTTCCGTCGACACCCTGTTGCAGGCGACGTCCCGGCAGACGGTTCTCGTCGTGAGCCCGAGTGGCGATGGCGCTCCCGAGTTGCTCGAGCGCGTGTCGGACGCAAAGCGCAGGGGATCACGGATCATGACGCTTCACAGGGGTTGTGCCGAACTGACTGACCTCTCGCACGAGACCCTGTCCGTCGACGTCTCGCGACCCGAACGCCATTTCGACCTTACCCAGCATGTCGTCACCGACCTTTCCCCTCGTTCTGCGGAGCGCACGTCGGCCTGAGGGCCTCATCGGGCGACTTGTCGACCTGATCCGCAAGCAAGGAAGGTTGCCCGAAGGGCACATTGCCCGTGCCTCACACGCGCAGGCTCTCCGTGTGGGTTGTTGTGCGTTCGTTGTGTTCGGGAAGGTCCTCCGTTGTCGGCAATCCGAAAGAATTCGCACATGCGGACGGAGGACAACACCGACCGCTGGCGCGCCCGCGTCGGGCTGTCGGCGTTCGTCAGCGCGGCGGTCTTCCTGGTGCCGATTCTCGTGGCCATCGCGGCATCGATCGAAGTGGCTCATCTCGTGCCCGAGCCCCGGTCGGGAACGGCCCTCGTTGCCTGGTGGGCATTGTTGCTCGCGGTCCCCGGCGTCGTGTACGTCGTCACGAGCCGGATAGGCCGACGAGCGCTGCCGTTGGCGGCCCTGTTGAAGGTGACGCTGGTCTTTCCGGACAAGGCTCCGAGTCGTATGGCGGTCGCTCGCCGGGCCGGGAGCACACGAGGCCTGGAACGCCAACTGGCCGTGGCTCGTGACAGTGGCGTGCAGGACGAGCCGGCGGTTGCCGCAGAGCAGATCCTGGCCCTGGCGGCCTCGCTCAACAAGCACGATCGGCTCACCCGCGGACATTCCGAGAGGGTCAGAGTGGTGACCGACCTCGTGGCGGACCAGCTCAAGTTGCCAGAGGAAGATCGTGACCGTTTGCGGTGGTCGGCCTTGTTGCATGACATCGGGAAGCTCACCGTCTCAGGTTCGATACTGAACAAACCCGGCAAGCCCGACGAGGCCGAATGGCGAATACTGCAAGGCCACCCGCTGGAGGGGGCACGCCTGGCCGCACCGCTCGCGAGCTGGCTCGGCCCGTGGGCGGACACCATTGCGCAACATCACGAGAAATACGACGGCACGGGGTATCCCTACGGGTTGTCGGGCGACGAGATCTCGCTCGGGGGACGGATCGTGGCGGTGGCTGACTGCTACGAGACGATGACGGCGGTCCGCTCGTACAAGTCGGCGATGACGGCCGAAGCTGCTCGCCGAGAACTGGCGGCGTGTGCGGGAGCGCACTTCGATCCGGTCATCGTCCGGGCCTTCCTCGAAGCGTCGGTCGGACGCACGAACCTGCTCGGAGGTCCGCTCTCCTGGCTGGGAGAGATCCCCTTTCTCAACGGCCTTCCACGGCTCGGGCAGCTCGCGACCACGACGGGACAGGCATTTGCAGGAGCGCTTGCGATAACCGGCGTCACGGTCGCAGCGGCCCACGGCGCGCATCACGCCCGTCTTGTGCAACCTGCACCTGTCGTCGCCGTCGGTCATAGGTCCGCCTCGGCACCACAGCCCACGGTGAGTGCTCCGACAAAGGTGGCGGCTGGTGCCACCGCACCTGCGGCGCCCCGGCTCACCCTCCCGGGGTTACGGATCGTCCCGGGACTCCCGGCGTCGAATGATCCGACACCGGCCGCGGATCCCCCAGCCGCAGGGGACCCCCCGTCGCCGTCGGCCCCCATCACCCCGGCCACGGTGCCCACGGCCCCCTTGTCGGTCAACGGCGTGGCCGGTGACACCCAGGTCGTCTTGTCGTGGACCCCGCCGGCCCAAGACGGCGGCGACCCGGTCACGGCCTACCGGGTCACCCCCTACATCGGGTTCAACGCCCAGCCGGTGACCACCTTCACCTCGCCGCTGACCACCGAGACGATCACCGGGCTGACCGACGGCACCGCCTACACCTTCACCGTGACGGCCATCACCGACGCCGGGGCCGGACCGGCTTCGGCCCTGTCGGCCCCCATCACCCCGGCCACGGTGCCCACGGCCCCCTTGTCGGTCAACGGCGTGGCCGGTGACACCCAGGTCGTCTTGTCGTGGACCCCGCCGGCCCAAGACGGCGGCGACCCGGTCACGGCCTACCGGGTCACCCCCTACATCGGGTTCAACGCCCAGCCGGTGACCACCTTCACCTCGCCGCTGACCACCGAGACGATCACCGGGCTGACCGACGGCACCGCCTACACCTTCACCGTGACGGCCATCACCGACGCCGGGGCCGGACCGGCTTCGGCCCTGTCGGCCCCCATCACCCCCGAGCCTCCGCCGCCGAACCCGCCGACGGGTCTCAGTGCCAACCCGTCGTGCCAGCTGATCGTCGTCGGTCCGGAGGTCGCGATTACCTGGACGTCGAGCACGTCACCTTCGGTGACCTCGTACACCATCCTTCGCGGTACGACCGCAGGCGGGCTCAGTGCGGTGACGTCCGTCTCTTCGGCGACCACCAGTTACACCGACACCTCGGTCACCGGACTTGCCACGACGTACTGGTATGAGGTGGAGGCGGTCGGTCCGGGCGGCACGGCTGACAGCAACGAGGTCTCGACCACCACGCCGGTGCTCTGCCTCTGACGTGCCGCAGCGCTCGGTCCTCGCGTGAGCCAGAGCCGGAGCCGATGTCGACGAAGGTGGAGCGTTCGATTGGTGGATAGGCTTGCCTCTCGCAGCGGGCGGATACGCAGAGCTGCGGTTCGGATGGGGGGCGATATGCCCGATGTGCATGATCTTTCTGGCGTCCATCGGCTGGCCTACGACGGGGCGATCGACGCGGACGGGCACATCCTCGAACCACCTGATATGTGGGAGCGGTATTTGGACCCGGAGTTTCGGGATCGTGCGCTTCGCATCGTGCGAGATGCCAACGGTCTGGAGGAACTCGAAATCGGTGGACGGCGATCGACCGTCACCGCAAAGGGCATGCCATCGCTGCTGGGAGTGATGGGGGCGCCCGATCTGATGACCATTGCGCAAGACCCCGACCGGACTTACGTCACCGAGGCTGCCTACGGCAGCTTCGACCCGGCCGAGCGACTGCGCCTCCTCGACGCCGAAGGGCTCGACGCCGCCGTCCTCTATCCGACGCTCGGGCTTCTCTGGGAGGCTGAACTCGAAGATCCCGTCCTCAGCCAGGCCTATACGCGCGCGTACAACCGCTGGATTTGCGAGTTCTGCGCGGATTCTGGCGATCGATTGCTACCGGTCGCGCATTTGTCGCTGTCGGATCCGCAGGCGGCGGCGACGGAGCTCGAACGCGCCGTGGGGGAGGGCGCACGCGGGTGCTTCGTCTTGCCGTTCACGCACACTCGGAGGGCGTTGGCTCACACCGACCACAACCGGGTCTTCGCGGCGGCCCAGGATCTCGACGTGGTGTTTGCGATTCACCCCGGTTTCGAACCGGATTGGGCGAAGGGCGAGCGGTTCACCGGTGGGAACTGGACCGAGGATCGGCTGCAGCTCCTCGAGTCGGTGCGGGGAGGTGACGGCGTCCGTCACCAATTCGCCACGTTCTTCGACCTGGCCGTGTTCGATCAGTTCCCCCGACTCAAGGTCCTCGTCTTGGAATCGGGAGGGGGCTGGGTCGGTCACTTCTTGGATCGCATGGACGCGGTCTATGGACACACCCCGATCGGCGTTGGCATGCAATTGCAGGAGAAGCCGTCGACGTATTTCGCGGACCGGTGTTGGGTCTCGTGCGATCCCGACGAGCACTCCATCGCTCCGCTCATCGCGCGCTACGGGGCGACACAGTTCCTGTGGGCTTCTGACTACCCCCACGCCGACCATACCCCCGACTACCTCGAGGATCTCGAAGTGTTGGCGGATCAGCTTCCCGAAGCGAATCGCCTTCAATTCTTGGGGGACAACGTTCGAGAGTTGTTCAAGATCAGGGGGCGTACGCCGGTGCGGCCCTAGCGTTTCTCAGCTGCTGGGCTTTCCCGTCCAGTTCGTGGCGTCACGCAGAACCTGGCTGAAGGGTTTGCCGGTGTCGAAGCTCGGTTCGCGTGGCAAGCCCAACTTGCGCTCGCCGATCCCATTTCGCTGCATTTCGTTGGTGCCGCCTGCGATCGACATGATGCGGCAGTTGAGGTAGTACAGCGACGTCGCCGCGCCGTCATCATCGGCAGCGTCCCACGCCATGGCTCCGGGGCCGCCGACCTCGACGGCGAGGCGGGCTCGAACAGGGTCGTAGACGCCCTTGAAGAGCTTCCCGTAGGCGGCGGTGCCGGCGTCGAGCCGACCCAATCCGCCAAGCTCACCGATGCGGGCGACCAGGGCGGCGGCGACGAAGTCAATGGTGTGGGCCCGGGCGATCTTCTGGCGCACGGTCGAGTCCGCCGTGGTCCCGGCCCGGCGCGCCAGTTCGACGAGGTCTGGCGCAAGCGGTCCGGGGTGCAACTCCGCGTCGGGATCGACAGGCCTTCCGGCTCCCCGCTCGCGCACGAGCATCGTCTGGGTAACCGTCCACCCTTCGTTCACATCCCCGATCCGGTAGAGGTCCGGGATCGCGACGTCGTCGAAGAAGTCCTCGCAGAACTCCGAGGTGTCGTTGATCTGGCGGATCGGGCGAATTGTGAGGCCGGGAGCATCACAAGGGACGGCGAACCACGTGAGGCCCCGGTGCTTTGGTTGGTCCCAGTCGCTGCGCGCGAGACACAGGCCCCAGTCGGCGAGGTGGGCGTAGGTGCTCCAAATCTTCTGCCCGTTGAGCACCCACATGTCGCCGTCGCGTGTCGCCCGGGTGCGGGCGCCGGCGAGGTCCGAACCCGATGAGGGCTCCGAGAAGAACTGACAGACGAGGGCTTCCCCGGCCAGCACCTTCGGAACGAACTCAGCGAGGAAGTCCGGCTGGCCGTGCGCCACCATCGTGGGTACGCAGACGCCGAACGTCGTCCCCGACAATATTCCGAAGTCGGAGAGGACGAAGTCCTTGGCTTCTTCGATGAAGGCCAGTTCATACGCGGCCGGGAGGCCCTGGCCCCCGTACGACTTGGGGTAGGTGATCCCTGCATAGCCCGCCTCATAGACCCGGCGTTGCAGCACCCGACTCGCGGCCATTACTTCGGGTGTGTAGTACTCCACTTCGTGACGTTCGGGAGGGCCCACCCGGCGCTCCATGTTGTCGCGCAGCCAGGCCCGAGCCTCGAGCCTGTACGCCTCCAGATCCGGAAGGGCCCCGTTTTCTGCGAGTGCAGTGTTCTGACTCATGTCGCGCTCCTCACAGTCCTTGGATCGTACAGATCCGCTCGCGGTGCCACTCCGACTTGCCGAACAGCAACCCGTTCATCGTGATGCGGCGCAAGAACAGATGGAGGTCGTGCTCCCAGGTGTAGCCGATGCCGGCAAAAATCTGGAAACACCCTTGCGCCACCTCGATCCCGATGTCCCCGAGCCAGGCCTTGGCCATGCTCGCCACCTCTCCCGCGTCAGCTTGACCGCCCTGCACCGCCTTGGTCGCTGCGGCGGAAATCGCGTGGGCGGCTTCGATGGACAGGCTCATGTCGGCCAGCTGGTATTTGATCCCCTGGTACGAGCCGATCGGCCGGCCGAAGGCAATGCGGTCGATGGCGTACTGGCGGGTCATCTCGAAGAGGCCGGCAAGTGCCCCCAGGGTTTCGGCCACGGAGAGCACGAGGGCTTCGACGAGCTGCTGTTCTACGTCCGCTGCGGCTTGCCCGCTTTGGCCGACGACGGACTCGGGTCCCACGTGGACCTCGTGGAGCTCGACCCGGCCGAAGCGCTGCGTGATGTCGTGCGCATCGAGTGCGTGCACCACGACGCCCGGCCGGTCCGCTGGAACGAGGAATTGGGACAGTCCTTCGGGTCCGGTGGCAACGACGAGGAGCCATGCAGCTTGGCTCGCCCCCTGGATCACTCCGGACGTGCCGGACAGCACGAAGCCCCCGTCGCGTGCGGTCGCCGTCACAGAAGCGCCCGGCGCCCATTCACCGGTCGCGTCATTGGCCACCCAGGAGGCGACGGACTCGCCCGCCATGATCGCAGGCAGGATTTCGTCCCGCTGAGCCGCAGTTCCCCCGCGGGCCAATGCTCCGGCCACGACGTTCATGGCAACGAACGGCCCCGGCTGAAGGCGGCGGCCCCGCTCTTCGGCAACGATGGCGGCGTCGCGCAAACCGTCGCCCGAGATGCTGCCACCACCGAACTCCTCGGGCACGAGCAGGGAGAACCAACCCAGTTCGGCGGCATCGCGCAGGTAGTCGGATGGGAGGTCGGTCCCGGCCTCGTCGAAAAGGCGGCGGACTGTCTCGAGAGGACAGGAGTCCTCCATGAACCTGACCGCGGTGTCCCGAAGGAGTTCTTGATCGTCGGTAAGTGTGAGTTCCATGCGCGAATCCCCGGTTCAGGAGCGTGATGCCCAGCTGCGTCCGCGGCACTGTATATGCACGCGAACCCTCCCGTCAGATGCGGTGACGCCGGGACAGGGGCTCAGGTCATCGGTGCGTTCGGCGTCCTCGATCAGTCGGCGGGGGCCTTGAAGACAAAATCCTCCATCATGGTGCGGCCTGCTGCATCGACGTACTCGAAGCGCACGCCGAGCGGATCGCGATGGTAGGAGAACGTGCGCGGCACATCTTCACCGGCACGACCACAGATCTCGAGTGGACACGCACCCCCTTCGAGCTTCAGCGAGTCGCCTGCCAGGGAGTCGGAGAAGTAGCCGATGTGATGGAGGTTGGAGAACTCATTGCAGACCCACGGAGTCCCCGGCCGTTCTTCGACGAGCTCGAGATGCGGGGCTGTGGTCGAGTAGCAGAGTTTGAGGGAGATCACCTCGTCGGAACCCGAGGCCGTCCGTACCTCGGTGTCCGCTTCGATCGTGGGCCCCCATTCGACCCCGACCAGTGACGACAGTCGCTCTCGCCCGGCCTCGATGTCGGGAACGACGATGCCCACGTGGTACAGCTCGCTCAAGCCCATTGCACGTACCTCCGATGATTGCCGGTCTGACGAAACTCTTGCAGGTCCTCGGGGTGAGGCGCCGGGACCGACGTACGACGTCCATCTCAGAAGGGCGCTGGACCAGGTGGTGCTTCGCCGTGAAGGCCTCCGGGCGACCCGTGGAGGAACGCCGAGACTCTGCTACCTTCGTCTCGTGGATGCGGATGAGCTGATCCTTATTAGCGTCGATGACCACATCGCCGAGCCCCCGGACATGTTCGACAGGCATCTGCCGGCCCGGTACAAGGACCTCGCACCCCGGGTGGTGCAAGACGCTGACGGGGTGCAACAGTGGTACTACGGCGATGTGCGGGGCAGGAACCTGGGCCTCAACGCGGTAGCGGGCAAGCCGCCGGAGTTCTTCAACATCGACGCGAATCGCTACGAGGAGATGCGCCCCGGCTGTTATGACGTGCACCAACGGGTGCAGGACATGAACGCCGGAGGGCAGCTCGCCGGTCTCAATTTTCCGAACTGGACCGGATTCTCCGGACAGGTGCTGAACCAGGGGCCGGATGCAGCGGTCAACGAAGTAATGATCCGTGCCTACAACGACTGGCATGTCGACGAGTGGTGCGGCGCCTATCCCGACCGGTTCATCCCGTGCGGCCTGTTGCCGTTGTTCGACCCCGAGCTCGCAGCAAAAGAAGTCCGCAGGCTTGCCGGCAAGGGCTGTCATGCCGTGACGTTCTCGGAGAACCCCGAGGCATTGGGCATGCCGAGCATTCATTCCAGGGCATGGGATCCGCTTTTTGCGGCTGCCGTCGACGAGGGCACAGTGCTCTGTTGCCATGTGGGGTCCTCCTCGCGGACGTTCCATACGACCCAGGACGCGCCACCCAGCGTTGCCATGACGTTGTCATCGGTGTCCTCCATCCTCACCCTGGCCGATCTGATCTGGTGCGACGCCTTTCAACGCTTTCCCGATCTCACGTTCTCACTCACCGAAGGCGACATCGGGTGGATTCCCTATTTCCTCTGGCGGGCCGAACACGTGCTCGACCGGCACCACGGATGGACCGGTCACACGTTTCCCGACGGCATCAACGGGCCTGCTGATGTGTTCCGTCGCAACATCCTCTGCTGCTTCATCAAAGAGCCGATAGGTCTGGCCAACCTCGAGCATTTCAACATCGACAATGTCTGCTGGGAGTCCGATTATCCCCACTCAGACGGGACATGGCCCGAGGCGCCGGAGGTGCTCTCGGTGATTCTCAGCGGCCTTGACGACACCGCGGTCGACAAGATCACGCACGCCAACGCAATGCGTCACTACCAGTTCGACCCGTTCAGCAGCCGGAGCAAGGACGAGTGCCGCGTCGGGGCGCTGCGCGCCGCCTCGCCCGACGTGGACACGGTTACCCGTGTTGGTCGACCCGCAGATGCGCGGGATCTGGCCGCCTGGGCCAAGATCAGCGCCCGTGTGACCGCGAACCGGTAGGTCGCAGCAGCTGTTGGAGGGAGTGGGTGAATGCTGAAAGGGGTTGGGCCATGAACAGAGGATCCTCCATGGTGCGGGGTGCACAATGCCGGCGGTGACGGTCGACGACATCACCTCGCTCCCCAAAATTCCCGACCCCGATGTCGCAGGCGCCATCGAGAGGCCGCTCAAGTCGGTCACGACCGCACCGAGCGGATTGGAGGGAGAGGGGTTCCCCGTGCGCCGGGCGTTCGCCGGGCTGAGCCTTGCGGAGCTCGACCCGTTCGTCCACATGGATCAAATGGGCGAGGTGGACTATGCCCCCGGGGAACCCAAGGGCACTCCATGGCACCCGCACCGTGGCTTCGAAACGGTGACGTACATGATCGACGGGACGTTCCAGCATCAGGACTCACATGGCGGCGGAGGGCTCATCACCGATGGGGCCACGCAGTGGATGACCGCTGGCGCCGGAATCCTCCACATCGAGACCCCACCTGAGGCGCTCGTCGTCTCCGGTGGGGTCTTTCACGGTATCCAGTTGTGGGTCAACCTCGCGGCAAAGGACAAGCTCATCGCACCGGCCTACCAAGGGCTCGAGGGCGACGAGGTCGCTCTGTTGGCGTCACCGGACGGTGGCTCGCTGGTGCGGGTGATCGCGGGTGAGCTCGCGGGGGTGAGCGGTCCCGGCTCGACCCACTCGCCAATGGCCTTCATGCACGTCTCACTCCGACCGGGGGCGCAACTGCGGATCCCGTGGAATCCGTCCTTCAACGCGTTGGCCTACGTGCTGGCCGGCTCGGGCCGCACGAGCACGGAGGGTCGACCGGTGCATGCCGGGCAGATGTCGACATTCGGGCCTGGTGACTGGCTCGCCCTTCAGGCCGACGAACAGCAGGATTCGCGTTCGGCCGATTTTGAGGTGCTCATCCTCGGGGGGCGACCCATCGGAGAGCCTGTCGAGCACTATGGGCCCTTCGTCATGAACACGAGGGCCGAGATCCAACAGGCGATGGACGACTTCGAAGCGGGCCGTCTTGGCCGGATCCCCCCCAATGCGCTGATGCCGCACGTGTATGACCCCAACCCGAGAACAGGACAT
Source organism: uncultured Acidimicrobiaceae bacterium (assembly GCA_963706555.1). Classification (GTDB taxonomy): domain Bacteria; phylum Actinomycetota; class Acidimicrobiia; order Acidimicrobiales; family RAAP-2; genus Bog-473. The sequence continues at coordinate 4,679,302 of OY970164.1, read as the reverse complement.
GCCGGGATCTGAGCTCCGGCCCGAGATCTGAGCTCCGGCCCGGGCTCATGTGATGGAGGCCTCGAAGATGCTCTGGATCGAATCGGAGAGGGTGGCGTCGAACGCTTCGTCATCCAGCGTGAGCCGCAGTCCGTCCGTCAGGGCGCGAGAAAAGCTGGCAATGACCCCGTGGTTCCGGGCCAGACTGTCGTCGGCCACCGCTCTCGTGTAGCCGCCGGACAACGCGACCACACGGAGGATTGCGGGGTGCTGCACCAGTTCGGCGTAGAAGTCGTCGACCTCGGGGAGTGTGAGTTTGACGATGACGCGCTGCTCGGCCGTGAGCTCGCCCAGGTGCTCGAGGACGGCTGCCTTCAAGAGAGCCTCGGCTTCCGCCTTCTCGGGGCTCTCGATGGAGATCTCGGGCTCGAGGATCGGGACGAGACCAGCATCGAGAATCTGGCGGGCCACCTCGAATTGCTGGTCGACGATCCCAGCAATCCCCTTGGCGTCGGCTTGTTGGACGAAGGATCGCATTTTGGTGCCGAACACGTGACCCTTCGATCCGAGTGCGAGAAGCGTCGCAAGGTCCGGGATCGGCTTCATGAGTTGCACGCCGTTGTCCACCGGAGCCAGGCCCCGGTCGACTTTCAGGAAGGGAACGATGCGCTTCGCTGACCAGAGGTAGTCGGCGAACGGCTGGCCGCCCACCTCGCGATGCAAGGAGTCCTCGAACAGGATGGCCCCGAGAATCCGGTCCCCGTCGAAGGCCGGGCTCAGGGCGATCCGGCTGCGCATGTTCTGCATGAGGTCGAACATCTCTTCGTCGGTGGAGTAGGCGTCCCGGGCGATCCCGTATGCGGCCAACGCATTGGGCGTGCTGCCGCCGCTCTGGTCGAGGGCGGCAATGAAGCCTTTTCCTATGTGGATCTTCTCGAGCTGCTGTTCGTCCATCGTCGGTAACCCTTTCGTCCCACGAGCCGCTGCTTCCCCGACCGCCCCAATGATGCACGCCGCGCGCAGCAATCGCTACTTCGTCCACGGTTCGGACACGCGACGTGCGGGACTTTCGCGGGCCCGGCCCGGCCCGGCCCGGTAAGGCCCGGCCGGACGCCGCGCCCGCCTCCGGGCGGCGTGATCCCCGGTACGGTGAGGCCGTGGCGATTGCCGCATACCCCAAGAGACGGTCACACCCCGAGGGAAAGGACACAACGATGGCATCCGAGACAGATGAGGTCGCACAGGCGGTCGCGGACTTGACGCATGCAATGACCGGGCTCGTCCGGGTGATCGACGCCAAGGGTCCTGAGGCCGTCGCCGGCCACATTTCCGATGCATTCTCCGAGGCCCTCGCCAACCTGGTCACCCGTCTGGACGCCATTCGGGGATTCACCAGCTGAACGACGACGGCCTGGTCCACCGAGCCGGGTCACGTTTCCCCCGGGTCATCTTTCCCCCTGGGTCAGCTTCCGAGGTCGGCGCTCCGAGGCGCGTGTGGTCACGCCAAAGGGCGCTACCGTTCCGGGCGTGAACGAATGGCCCGATGATTGGCATCCCGTGAACGCCCAAGAGGCGCAGGACTACATCGACGCGCATCAAGGTGGGGGAGGGGACGCCGAGCTGCTCGAAGAGTGCCAGTCGTTCCTCCCCATCAATCCTCGCCCCTCGTAGCTCAGAGCGAAGAACCTTCGCACCCTCCCTCCGCCTCCGGAAACGCCCGGCAGACCCGGGCCCGGCTGGACCCTGACTCCGGCCCTGTCACCCTGCACCGGTGGACCTCGCGCTGCACGGCCGAGAAAAATGGCAGTTAGTGTCATCAGTCAGGATAAGACGTTCGGCAGTTCGTGCAATTAAGGAGGACCAGGGCATGGTGGCGGATTCGTTGACGATCGAAAAGGTGGAACTGCCCAGGAGCGGCCTCGCCGTGCGCAAGAAAGAGCGCACGAGGCGGCAACTGGCCGAGGCGGCCGCCGAATTGTTCTCCGAGCGGGGGTACGCGGGGACCACGATCGACGACATCGCGGCGGCAGTCGATGTGTCACCGCGAACGTTCTTCCGCTACTTCCCGACGAAGGAGGACCTGGTCGTCGCCATCGGTGCGACCAGTCTGGACCTCTTCCTCGAGGCGTTCCGCGCTCGGCCACCCGATGAGTCATTGCAGGTGGCCGTGAGAGAAGCGATCAGCCAGTCCCTCGCCGCGGGGTGGGAGGACACCACGAAGATCCGCTCCTTCTTGACCCTCCTCCGCGAGACCCCGGCGCTCAGGGCGCGTTGGCTGGAGGAGGCGTACGGCAAACGGGATCTCATGGCGGAAGTCATCGCGGCCCGTACCGGGAGCGATCCCGCTGATCTGCGCAACCTCCTCATTGCGGGCGCCATCACGTTGACCATCAACACCGCCCTGCAGGTCTGGGCCGATCAGGAGGCTGAAGCTGACGCAGCCTCGTTCGTCTACCGCGGACTGATCGAGTTGGCCCAACCCCTGCTCCCGAACTAGCCCGCGTGCACCCTCACATCCTTCTTCCATCTGGAGTCTTGTGACATCCCTCGCTTCGAGAACACGGAGCATTCCAACCGAGCAGGTTCGCTTCGCCGAAGGGGACCGCTTCACGAAGCGTGAATGGCTCGCGCTCGGCGTCATGTGCTTCACGGTGCTGCTGATCTCGCTGGATCAGACCGTCCTCAATGTCGCATTGCCCACCTTGGTCAAGGAGCTCCACCCCACGAGCAGCGGGTTGCAGTGGATTGCCGACAGTTACACCCTCACCACGGCTGTGTTCCTCCTCTTCGGTGGCGCCCTCGGCGATCGATTCGGGAGGCGACGGCTCTTTCTCATCGGTGTCGCCATCTTCGGCGGAGGATCACTCGGGTGCGCGCTCGTGCATTCCACTGGACCTCTCATTGCGGCCCGCACCGTCATGGGGTTCGGCGCAGCCTTGCTCATGCCGGCCACGCTCGCCATCATCGCGTCGACATTCTCCGGGCGCCGGCGGGCGCGGGCCATCGGGATATGGGCCGGAGTGGGAGGCATCGGCGCGGCGGCGGGCCCACTTCTGGGCGGGTGGCTCCTGCAACACTTCTGGTGGGGTTCGGTCTTCCTGATCAACGTGCCGGTCGCTGTCATGGCATTTCTGGGCGGAATCTTCGCGCTCGACGAAAGCCGCGCCTCAGAGCGCCCGAATCTCGATCCCGTGGGCGTGGTTCTCTCTTCGCTGGGGCTCACGGCACTCACGTATGGGTTCATCGTGACGTCGACGGATGGCTGGGCCTCGCCACAGGTCGTCATCGCCTTGACGCTCGCTGCGGTGTTGCTGTCGGTCTTCATCATGTGGGACCGGCGCCGAAGCAACCCGTTCCTCGACCTCCACCTCTTTGCGAATCGCACTTTTTCCTCAGCCCTGGGGGCGGTGACAGCGGTCTTCTTCGTCATGTTCGGCGTGAGCTATCTCGTCAGTCAATACATCCAGTTCGTGCAGGGAGCCGATCCGTTCGAGGTGGGACTGCGGTTTATTCCCTCCGCCGCCGCCAGCATTCTCGGCAGCAATCTGGCACCCCGGCTGGCGGCGCGCTTCGGGCTCCGCACGATCATGCTCACCGGCATGGTGCTCGTCACCGGTGGCCTCTTGACGTTGACGACCTTGTCGGTCGTCTCGGGAGTCCTTCCCGTGTCCGTCGCGTTCGTCCTGGTGGGTTTCGGGATGGGTCTCGTCATTGCCCCTGCGTCCAATGCGATCGTCGGAACTCTGCCGCCCGACAAGATCGGTGCTGGTTCAGGTCTCCGGGCGATGGTGCAGTTGCTGGGCGGCACGTTCGGGGTCGCAATCGTGGGCAGCTTGGCCGCGGGCGAGTACCGGTCCCATGTCCAAAAGGCGTTCGACGGTCCGTTGCGCCACGTCCCCGCGTCCTCTCGTCCGGCCATCCAAAGCCAGATCGGCGATGCCGTGGGTGTGGCCGCCAAGCTGCCCCACGATCTTGGCCTCGCGACGCGGGCGGCGGCGAACCAGGCCTTTGTCAGTGGCCTCCACCTCACCGCGCTGGTCGGTCTGGGGGTCATGGGCGCCGCCTTGGTCACGACTGCCATCTATGTCCCATCTCGAGTCACGCTGATCGATGATCTCGACGAGAATGTCGCCGTGCATATGTAGGTGACCCGGTCCGTGGACCTGGCACATCCCGAGGTGGTGAACTGTCAACCGTGATCGACGCCGCGGATCTCGAATCTGCCCTCCTCGGCCTCTCCCGAGACGGGTTCGCCGTCCTTCCTGACGTGTTGTCCCCGACGGAGGTGCAGCGAGTGCGCTCGAGACTGGTCGAGGTGGCGCGGTCCGAGCGCACGGCGGACATCGACCGCAATCCGAAATGGGAGGACGGGCCCAATAATCAACGGGTGTTCGGCTTGCTCAACAAGGGGACCGAGTTCGCTGATCTGCTCGTGCACCCGGTGGCTATGTCCCTCATGGGGCATCTACTCGATCCGATGTTCCTCGTGTCCAGCCTCACGGCGAATATCACAGGACCGGGCGGCCATCCGATGTACCTGCACTACGACCAGGATTACATCCCGGTGCCATGGCCGCCCTTCCCCTTGGTGGCGAACATCATCTGGATGCTCGATGACTTCACTGAGGAGAACGGGGCGACGAGGTTCATCCCCGGCTCTCATCGCGAAGACCACACCGGCTGGACGGCCGACGTCATGCAGCAGCGCCGCGAAGAGACAGTGGTGGTCGGTGGCCGGGCGGGTTCCCTGGTGTGTCTGGACGGTCGCGTCTTGCACCAGACGGGAGCCAACGCAACTGTCGACCAATTGCGGCACGGCATCATCGCCTACTACTGCCAGCCCTGGATTCGACAGCAGGAGAATGCGTCGCTCTCGATCCTTCCCGAAGTTTGGCCGACACTGTCGTCGCGAGTACGCGAGCTCGTCGGACTGCAGATGTACCACGGACTCGGGTGTGTCTCGGGACCAACCCAGCGTGGGTTCAGGTACTGAGGCACCGGCATCGACGCGTTGCTCCTTACGCTGACGTTCGCGTCAAGTGTCAGTGCAGTCTCGGAAACTGGGGATGTCCCCAAGTTTCGCTACTCTTTTGCAAAGACCGAGCGACCTCGTCGCTTGGGCAGGCGTACAGTTGGTGGCTGCCGAGGGCAAGGATCCCGTCGAGCAGATCGAGCGCCGCGACGAGGCGCAAGAGCGGGGAGTGAAATCCGGTCCGGTCCGTGGGGCCAGAGCGTGGAGGAGTTGACATGGGTAGAGGTCCGGAATGCTTCGACGTCCTCGAGACAGTTCGGTGGTCGAAGTGACCGCGAAGCGACGGAGAAAGCCGCACGTCCCCAAGCTCGACGAAATGCTCGGCCCTCTCGAAGCAGAGGTCATGGAAATCATCTGGATTCGAGGCACGGCTTTGGTCTCAGAGGTCGAGGAGGTTCTGAACAAGCGCCGCACCGTGCCGCTGGCCTACAAGACGGTGCTGACCATCTGCACGCGGTTGAGCGAGAAGGGAATACTCGACCACGAAAAAGAAGGACGCGCATTCCGCTACTACCCGACCATGACCCAGACCGAGTTCGTTGCGGCGCAGGCTTCGAAGGCCTCCGATGCCCTCTTGAGCCGTTTCGGTGACGTCGCGCTTGCGAGTTTCGTCGATCAGGTTGCCGCCGATCCCGAGCAACTGGTGGCCCTGCGGAATCTGTTGAACAAGGACGAGTACTCATAGGGCCGAGGGAGGATCCTTCCCGCTGCTCGCCTGCAACGTCCGCCCTTCTGATGCCAGCCTGTCCCTTTGCGGGCGCCAGCGCGAGCTGAAGCCGCACCCGGTGACCTGGCCGTGGCAGATTTTGTACCATTGATCGGCGCAGGTCCAATTCGCGGCGAATATCGACGTCAACTGGTGGAGGGACATGATGAGAGGGGTGGCCCGTAGCTTCTGGGCCGTCGTCGCCATCGTCCTCGCCGTGGAGGCCTTCATTGCCGTCCTGGCCATCCGCTCTGTCGACTCGGACCTCACCTGCTGGGTCTCGGGTCTGAAGGACAAGTTGTACCTTCACCCCGATTGTGGAGCCTCGGTCGCCATTGTCGGGCACCGGAGCTGGATCCCGGCCGTCGCCGTCCTCGTGATCTGTGCGCATGGCGCCGGGAGGTCCAAGAGCGATCCGACCTCGAGGCGGCATTGCGCCGCTCACTCGAGAGCGGGGGAGCTGTTCTTGGAGTTCCAGCCGATCGCATCGCTGCACGAGGTCCGCTTCGATCGCGCCGAGGCCCTGGTCCGATGGCGTCATGGCGAACGAGGGGTGCTGCAGCCGGACGATTTCATCCCAACCGCGGAAGAAACCGGACTGATCGTGCCATTGGGGCGCCTTGTCCTGGAGTCGGCGTGCGGGCAGCTCCGGCAATGGCGCGAGGCCGTGCCCGGGTCGTCATGGCGCGTCTCTGTCAATGTCGCGGCGACACAGCTCCGGGAGGCGGACTTTCCCGACATCGTCGAACAGGCACTCGACGACGAGGGACTCGACCCTGCAGCCCTGTACCTCGAGCTCACCGAATCCACTCTGGTCGAAGAGGGGATCGTCACCGAAGTCATCGGTCGCCTCCGTGACCTCGGCGTTCGCATCTCGATCGACGACTTCGGCACCAAGTACTCGTCGTTGTCCTACCTGACGCGCCTGTCCGTGGATGAGCTGAAGATCGACCAGTCATTCGTCGAGGGCATTGTTGGTGACGACTCCAAGCGGGCGATCGTCTCTGCCATTCTCGCCATAGGGAAGTCCCTCGACTTGCCGGTCACCGCGGAGGGGGTCGAAACCGAGGCACAACTCGCCGAGCTTCGACGTCTCGGTTGTGATTCGTCCAGGGGTTCTATTTCGCCAAGCCGCTCTCGGCTGCAGCGTGCCTCATCGCGTTTCAGGAGCCACCGAACGTGTCACCCGGCGGCGCCATGCGTCGACGTCGCTGAACCGCCGGGGGCGGTGCATCCGGTCACTCGGCCGCGCCCGCACGCCCCTCGACCGTCGAGCGGCCCGAAAGGGCCTCGAGCACCAGCAAGAGGGCGGAATGGTCGAGGTGTCCGAGACCTTGGGCCCGGGCTGCTCCCATGAGCTGGGCCACCAGCGCCCCGACCGGGAGCGAAATGTCGGCCTGGCGCACCGCGTCCATGGCGATGCCGAGGTCCTTGTGATGCAGGTCGATCCGGAATCCCGGGTCGAACCGGCGTGCCAGCATGGATGGCGCCTTGCGGTCGAGGACCCGGCTGCCGGCCAGGCCGCCGGCCAGCACCTGCAGAGCGAGGGCGCGGTCGACGTCGCATGCCTCGAGAAAGACGAGTGCTTCAGCGACCAGCTCCAGCGTGCCGGCGACGATCATCTGGTTGGCGGCTTTGACCGTCTGCCCAGCCCCTGCGGCGCCGACATGCACAATGGTCGTGCCCAGATGCCCCAAGAGCGGACGCGCCCGCGCGAAAGCGGGCGCCGGACCGCCCACCATGATCGACAAGGTGCCGTCAATTGCGCCCTGCTCCCCACCCGAGACGGGAGCGTCGAGCACATCGAGCCCCCGCGCCGCACCTTCTCGGGCGATGTGGCGGGAGGTCCGCGGGTGCACCGTGCTCATGTCGATGAGAAGTCCACCAGCCCTGAGGTGGGCGAGCACACCGTCGGTGCCCCCGACGACCGCTTCGACGTCCGGGGAGTCCGGGAGCATCGTGATGACGACGTCGGCCTGCGCTGCGGCCTCGCCGACGGACTGCGCCGCGCGGCCGCCAGCGTTGGCCAGCTGCGCCAGTTTCTCCGGACTTCTGTTGTAGCCGATGACGGCATACCCGGCGCGCGCCAAACCCACGGCCATGGGTCCGCCCATGATCCCCAATCCGATGAAGGCGATGACCTCCTTCGTGGACCCCTCGGACGCGAGTGATGCACCGGGATCCCCTCGCCGTTCAGCCATACCCACCTCCAGTGTCACCGGCCGCGGACGGCGCGTCGTCATTTCTATTCGATGAAGAAGGCCCGGCACCACTACGGAGGAGATCGATGCCGGCGATTGCCATCAAACGGGGGACTGGTCGCGTCCGAAGCGCCTCGGCGAAGGCGACCCGCTCGTGCGGGCTGGCGCGACGGTCGCCAAACTGGTGAGACTCGAGAGGACGCAATGATGAGGAGGAGCGTGACATGCCGGCAAAGGGCAGTGCAGAGTGGAAGGGCAACGTGCCGACCGGTGCCGGCACGTTCACCGCGGGCGACACCATCAGCGGGGGTTACACGTTCAAGTCCCGTTTCGAGGACGGTCCGGGCTCCAACCATGAACAGCTGATCGCCGCCGCCCACGCCGCCTGCTTCTCGATGGCCCTTTCCAATATCTTGGCGCAGGCCGGACATCCGCCAGAATCCGTCCACACGGATGCCACGGTCACCCTGCGGCCGGTGGAGGGGGTCCCGATGATCACGAAGATCGCGCTCGTCACGATCGGCCGGGTGCCCGGAGTCGACGAGGCCACGTTCAAAGAGCACGCCGCGGCAGCCAAGGCGGGGTGCCCCGTGAGCCGGGCTCTGGCCGGTGTCCCTGAGATCACGCTCGCCGCATCGCTCGTTCCATGACCGACGCATTCGTGCTCGGCGGTGTGCGCACGCCGGTGGGTCGTTACGGAGGCTCGCTCTCGCACCTGCGGACCGATGACCTGTTGGGACAGACGATGGTCGCCGCATGCGAGCGGGTCGGGGTGCCGCTCGACCGGGTCGACGACATCACCGCGGGCTGCGTCAACACCGCCCACGAGGGGATGGGGGACATCGGACGCTGGGCGGCCCTGGGCGCCGGGTTCCCGGACTCGGTGCCTGCGGTCACGGTCAACCGCTTCTGTGCTTCTTCGCTCACGGGGGCCATCTCCCTCGCGCACGCCATCAGGAGCGACGAGCTCGACGTCGGCCTGGCGGCGGGAGTGGAATCGATGTCTCGCTCGGGCTGGGCGCAGATGAAAGGCGACGCACCCTTCAGCCCGCGGGGCCCGATCCTCTTGTTGGACACCATGTGGTCAGGCGCCGGCGGGCCGCCCAACCCCACGCTTCTGGCCCGCAATGCCTACGTCGAGATGATCAAGACGGCACAGAACGTGGCCGACCGCTACGAGCTGACACGGGAGGAGATCGACGCGTTCGCCCTCCGCTCGCACCAGCACGCCGCCGCGGCGCGCGATGCGGGCCGGCTGGCGGCCGAGATCCACCCGGTCGAGATCCCCGGCACCCGCAAGGAACCGCCGAGGAGGTTCGAGCACGACGAGATCATCCGTGGCGACACCACCGCCGAACAACTCGCAAGACTCGGTGCGCAGCCGAACACGACGCAGATGACCGCCGGCAACTCGTCGCCGCTCAGCGATGGTGCGAGTGCAGTGCTGCTTTCCAGCCTACGTGCGGCCGAGAATCTCGGCATCGAGCCGCTGGCCCGGGTGGTCGCTTCGGCGACCCACGCCCTGGACCCGGCGTACATGGGGATCGCCCCGGCCTTCGCCATCGCCAAGGCGCTCGGACGAGCCCGAGTGGCGCCTGAGGACGTCGACGTCTGGGAGGTCCACGAAGCCTTTGCCGCCCAGGCGCTCGGCGTCCTGCGCGAACTTCCCCATCAGCTGCAAGGATTCGAGGTTCCCGACGATCGGCTCAACCCGAACGGCGGGGCCGTCGCCATCGGCCACCCGTTCGGCTCTTCGGGTACCCGCTACGTCCTCACCTTGGCCACGGAGCTCCACCTGCGCGGGCTCCGTCACGGCGTGCTCGGGGTTTGCGTCGGTTCGGGCCAGGGCGTTGCCCTGGTGCTCGAGAACGCGCGCCTCGGCGAGCGGGTGGCGCAGTGAACAGTGGCGCAGTGATCAGTTGAAGCGGGCCCGTAGGCCGCGGGCTCGACCCTGCAACGTCCGGGCTGCTTCGTCGGGGAGACCGGGACCGAGGGCCAACTCCTCGAGGAGCGCCGCGGCGTCGTCGTAACAACCGAGTGCGGCGAGACCATCGGCCAGGGCGACATGCTCGGCCAGTGACTGCCCGGGGAGGGCGGCGCGCAGACGGGTCACCCAGCGCACGCTTTCGGTGGTGCCCCGGCGGCGGAAGCTGTGATCGAGATTGGCCAACATCCTGGCGAGGATGGCCCGCGGGCCCACCGAGGCGAGCATTCCGTCGGGAAGGTCGACGGCCGCGCCGGCGACAGATTGGAGCAGTCGGGCGCACCCGGAGCGATCGAGGCGCGTGCCCCCGGAGAAGGCGTCGATGAGGAGGTCGGGGTCAGCGGGATCGCGGACCAGGAAATGCCCGGGCATCCCGACGCCGACCAGGGGAACGCCACAGCGACGTCCGATCTCCATGAGAAGAACCGAGATCGAGATCGGGATCCCGAGGCGGCGGTCGAGCACCTGGTCGAGATACGAGTTCTTGGGGTCGTCGTACGTCTGGACGTCCCCCCGGACGCCGAGTGTGCCGAACACGAAGCGGCAGACCGCATCCACTTCGCTCTGTCCCACCTGTGCCGCGAGGGCATCGAGCCGGTCCAGCTGGGCATGCACGTCGAGGACGGGGTCGGCGTGGGCGGCGATCAGCAGCGCGGCCTCGTCGAGCGGGAGGTCGGCCTCCGGGAGTGCCATGAGTTCGCGCCATCTCTGCGTGTGCTGCACGAGCAACGACTGTACAAGGGACGGTCTCGGGGCCAGCGTCTCGGCAGCGCAGCCCTGTGTTGCGGCCGCGTGACAATCCCAAGAATCAACGGCTCTCGTCATCCAACCCTCGGTGCGTACCGAATGTCATGCGGAACACCGCACGTTGGAGCGGACGACGGGGAGAGAAATGAAAGTTCGTAGGCGTGGACAGGCGGAACGAAGCGGCAGCGGCGCGACGAAGCTCGCTCGGGCGGCCGTTGCGGCCGTGGCGGCAGGTTCGATCGGCTTTCAGTTGCAGGCAGCACTCTCGGGAAGCGTGGCGTCAGCCTCGACGCCCACGGCCAAGACCCTCGCCAACGCTGTCGCCTCGTGTGCGGGGCCGAGCGGCGAAGGATATTGGCAGGTGTCCGCCCAGGGCGGCGTGTTCACCAACGGCGCGGCCGGGTTCTACGGATCGGCGGCCTCCACCATGCTCAGCAAGCCGATCGTGGGCTTGGCGCCGAGTGTCGACGGTCGCGGCTACTGGCTGGTGGCCTCCGACGGCGGCGTCTTCTCGTTCGGTGACGCACCCTTCGAGGGGTCCACGGGAGCGACGCCCCTCAACCAGCCGATCGTCGGCCTGGTGCCGACGCCGGACGGACAGGGCTACTGGATGGTGGCCTCCGACGGTGGCGTCTTCGCCTTCGGCGATGCTGCGTTTTACGGGTCCCTCGGTGCGGTGACCCTGCACGAGCCCATCGTCGGGATGGCGGCGACCAAGGACGGCCGGGGCTACTGGCTCGTCGGAGCCGACGGCGGTGTCTTCGCGTTCGGTGACGCACCCTTCTACGGCTCGCTGGGGAGCACCCCGCTGAACAAGCCCATCGTCGCCATCGCCCCGGCTCGCAATGGCAACGGCTACGTGCTGGCGGCCAGTGACGGTGGCGTCTTCACCTTCGGAGCCTCCATCTTCTACGGCTCGGCCGGAAACCTGCAGCTGAACAAGCCTGTCGTTGCCGTCGCCGGCACTTTCTTCGGCAACGGCTACACGCTCGCCGCCTCGGACGGCGGGATCTTCAACTACGGCGATTCGACGTTCTGCGGTGCAGCCGGTACGGCGAGTGTCAGCAGCCCAATCGTGGGATTGGCCTTCTATCTAGCCGCTTTCGTCACCCCTCTGATCGGTCCTCTTCACCAGCCATTGCCCATTCATCCCCGAGTACAAGGAGCACACCATGCCGAACATCAGCCGCCGACACTTTCTGAGGAACGCGTCCATCGGAGCGGCCGCCACAGGCGTCGCCGCTGCCGGAGGTCTGAGCCTTCTGACCGGTGTCAGTGGTGCCGACGCCGCCACGCCACCCTCGACCACACCGTCGGACGGACCGCTTCTCGAGGGCTCGGGTGTGGTGGCGCACGTCGTCGACGCCAAGGCGGGGACGATCTCCATCTTCGTCGGAACGAAGCACATCGACTACACGAACCAAGCCCTGGCCCAGGAGCTCATCAAAGCAACGCAGTAGTCCCGCCGCAAAAGAATCCCTTCTCATCCCTACCCTTCATGAGGTGAACTGAACATGTCGTCCCACAGAGAAGCACCTGCCATTTCCAAGGACCCGGCCGCTGACAGCACGGACGTGTACGCGTTCGTCAGCCCCGATTGCCCTGAAACGGTCACGATCATCGCCAACTATGTGCCGCTGCAAGCCCCTGACGGTGGGCCGAACTTCTTCGAGTTCGGCGCCAAGACGGTCGTCGGCAATGCGCCGCCCGTCGGGGACGATGTGCTCTACCAGATCCACATCGACAACACGGGGACCGGCACCCCTTCCATCACCTACCAGTTCCAGTTCACGACACAGATCCTCGATCCGAACACGTTCCTCTATGCCACAGGGCCCATCACGCATTCGCCGTCGACGGGCTACAGCGCCACCTGGAACCGCCGGCAGACCTACAAGGTCACGAGGATCGACATCGACCCGGCGACGGGGCACACCACGGCGACGCCCATCAGCCCACCCGCGGGAAGCGGTGGAGTGTTCGCCTGCCCTCCCTGCAATGTGGGAATTCGCAGCACGCCGAACTACGCGTCGCTGTCGGCCCCGGCGGTGTACCGGATGTCCGATGGCCTCAACGTCTTCGCCGGCCAGCGGGCCGACGGCTTCTTCGTCGACCTCGGCTCCATCTTCGACCTCGGTGACCTGAGGCCGATCTCGAGCGACCACTTGATCCCGGGCTCCAACACTCCCGGTATCAATTCCTTGGCCGGCGTCAACGTCCACACGATTGCGCTGCAGATTCCGATCAGTTCGCTGACGTCCAACGGAGCGCCGTTGACCATGGGAGCGAATGACCCCCACGCCGTCATTGGGGTCTACACGACGGCGCATCGTCAGACCGTGCGCATGTTCAATCCGACGACAGGCACCACCACGGCGACCGGGCCGTACGACCAGGTATCACGTCTGGGCAGTCCGCTCGTGAACGAGGTTGTCGTCCCCATGGCGTCGAAGGACTACTGGAACAGCCAGCAACCGAGAGACGACAGCCAGTTCGCCGCCGCCGTGGAGCATCCGGAATTGCAGAACCTTCTGCCGGTCCTCTACCCGGGCGCCTTCCCCCATCTGGCCGCCTACACCAAGCCCAGGGCCGACCTCGTGGCCATTTTCGCCACAGGTATTCCGGGCAGCGTCATCGGTGCGCCGTTCGGCGTCGGGCACCTATCAGGGCGGCAAGGTCATCGCAGAGATGCTGCGCCTCAACATGGGCATCGCCCCCACGTCGAGCAACGGAACGCAGGCCGGGACGAGCAACCTCGGCCTGCTCGGCGGCGACCTGGCCGGCTACCCCAACGGTCGGCGTCCCACCGACGACGTCGTCACCATTGCCCTCAAGGCCGTGGCGGGAGCAACGATCCCACTGGTCGACAAGACGTTCACGCCGGACGCTGCGGTGGCATTGGTGAACCAAGGTGTGACAGCGAGCCCCCGGGCCTACCAGGCGACCTTTCCCTACCTCGCCGACCCGCACGGGGGCTTCTCGAACCCGCCGGCCACCCCTGCCTACAACCCCAATCCCGAGCTCTAGGGTCCGGCGGCCATGTCCCACGACCACTTGTCCCACGAGCACCACTGCCACTCCCACGACCACTCCCATGGTCCCGTGGAGGCCCCGTTCGTGGACGACGGCCCGACCGAGGGGCCGCCGGAGGCGCTGGTTCTCGACATAGGGGACGATGTCGGCGCACTCGTGCTCTATGCCGACGAGTCGTGCCTCGGCATGGAGATCGACCTGACGCCAGCGGGGTCACCGAGGTCCCATCATCTGCACACGATGATCCGGCGCAGGAGGGCCGTGGATCGCGAATTCATCGCCGGGGTGTATCCCGAGCTGATGGAGGGGACCTACACAGTGTGGGGGATCGACGGCCTGCCGCTCGGTGAAGTGACCATCGAGGGCGGCCATGTCAGTGAATTCCGGTCGGGAAATTGCCGGACCCACGAGGAGCGACTCTCGGCGTAGCCAGCAGCCTCACTTGGCCGTGATGAGGTCGAGGCTGGCCTTCACCTCCGCGCACGCAGCACCACGAGGGTCGATCATGTCCATGTGTCCCTTGCTGGCGAGGGGCACGTAGTCGGCTTGGTCGCCGAAAGATCGTGCGCGTTGGACGTACCATTCGCTGAGCGAAGGCGGCACAGTCGAGTCGGCCAGCCCGTGCACGAGGAACTGCCGGACGCCCATCGGCAGCAATGCGGCAGGCGATCCCCGTGCATAGCGCTCGGGGAATTGGTCGGGTTCGCCACCCATCAGGGCCTGGACCGCGCCGCCGCCCAGATTGAGGCGGGCACCCTCGACGAGATCGACCACACCTGCGAGCGAAATGGCGGCTGCTATCCGCACCGCCCCGGCGCTCGGAGGCATTGCGGCGTCCGTCGTCCGCGAGGTGCCGGCCCACAAGGCGAGGTGACCTCCCGCCGAATGCCCGCACGTGACGATGCGTTCCAGGTCGATGTGCTCGACCGTCCTCAACCGGTCGATGGCCGCGGCGACGTCGTCGAATGTCTCGGGCCACCCACCGAGGCCGAATCGGCCCACTCTCCGGTATTCGATGTTGTACGCCACCCAGCCGTGGGCGACCACCGCATGGGCGAGTCGGTGCATCAGGTGCTTGGTGTAGATCTGGCGCCAGAAACCGCCGTGAATGAGGACCACGACCGGTCGGTCGCCCTGCGGGCCCTCGGGGCGCCACAGTTCTGCGGTTTGGGCCCGGTGAGGACCGTACCTGATGGTCGAATGCCTGCTCATCGGGCGGCGAGTACCGACCAGGCGGCGTCGACGACCTGTGACCGTTGCACCAGGACGGAGTTGAGGTCGGTTCCCCGCGCCCTGACGATACGGGAGCCCTCCAGCAGTCCGCCGACGCGTTGCACGCGCTCGCCGAGGCGCACGCTCACGTACCCGCAGAGCGGCGCCGCCAGCGCAGCCAGAAGGCCGAGCCAGGCCCCGTAGGCGCGGCCGACGAAGACGCCGAGCGCGGTGTAGACCAGGGTGAAGGAGGCGAAGCACCCGAGGAGCTTCACCGTGGCCTTGATCCCCTCGTTGGTGGGGAGTTTCGCCACCTGTTTCATGATCTGGAACGGGATGATGTGGACGGCCACCCCCACCACGGCGAAGGGGACGGCGACCAGAATCTTGAGCATGCCCCAGGCGAACGAACGTCGGACCTGGCCCGGTCGGTACGCCGCCGCCAATTGGGAGTCGCTCAGTCCGAGGAGGTTGAGATCCCTCTGGTAGGACGCGAAGGCAGCTGTGAGTCGGGCCAGGCGTTCGTCGCCGGGTGCGCGCGCGTGCAACCTGGGCCAGCCGTTCGGCGACGCCCACCTGGTCCGCCAGTGGCACGGGGGAGACGAGGCCCTGCGGCTGGCGCACGACGATCTCCGCGACCTGCGACAACTGCGTGGCCTGCTCCCACGACGCATAACTGGGGCTCACCGCAGAGAGCCTGTCGGCGAGGTCGAGCGTGAAGCGCCGCACCGCCTCGTGACTGTCGCGTTCGTAGCTGTCTCTCCATGGGGCGACGGCCGCCGGCCGATCGACGCGCACCAGCGCGCGCGAACGGAACCGCGCCTTCGCGTCGTAGGTGAGGCCCACGGCCACGGTCACGAGAGCCGGCACTCCTCCCTCGATGCCGCCTTCGAGCGCGATCCGTGCCGCTCCCGTCTTCAGCGGCTGGAGCGACGCCTCGTCGTGGCTGATCCCTTCGGGGAACACCGCCACAATGCCGCCCTCGGCCAGGATGCGGTGACAGGTGGCGAAGGCCGAGGCATTGTGCTCGCCAGTCGCGCCGTCGACGGCGCGATGGACCGGGACGACGCCGGCGAACTTCAGGAAGGGCCAGAGAGGGGCGATCTTGAACAGGGTCGACTTTCCCAGAAAACGTGGGTACCGACGCAGTGCGGCCATCAACAAGAGTCCGTCGACCAGTCCGTTCGTGTGGTTCGCCACGACGACGACAGGGCCGGTCGCCGGCAGACTCTCCCCGCATTCCACTTCGACCCGTTGGAAGAAGACATGGATGAGAAGGCGCGCGAAGTTCGCCATTCCCCGGTCCGCCAGCCGTCGCATCCCGCGATGCTAGACACCCCCAGGGCTTGCGCGGCGGGGTGGAATTGTCATCTGATGGAGGACGTGCCGGCACCCCCTCCCTTCATTCTGGCGTCGGGGTCGGCCACGCGTCTCCGCGTGCTCCGTGATGCCGGATTCGACCCGGTGGTGGTCGTCAGCGGCGTGCCCGAAGAAGTGGACGGCATCGACACGGCACGGGCCGTCGTCCTCCTCGCCGAGCGGAAGGGCGCAGCCGTGGCGCAGCGGCGTCCCGATGCGCTGATCCTTGCCTGTGATTCGATGCTCGAGCTCGAGGGAACCTCGCTCGGGAAGCCGGCTTCAGCGGCCGAGGCCGTCGCCATGTGGCAACGCCTGGCGGGGAGCCGCGGCATTCTGCACACCGGTCATTGCCTGATCGACACCCGTTCGGGGATCTCGATCTCGCGACTCGACAGCACCGTCGTGCGGTTCGGCACGCCGAGCCGAGGCGGAGATCAGCGCGTATGTGGACAGTGGCGAAGCGCTGTCGCTCGCCGGAGCGTTCAGCATCGACGGTCGGGCGGCACCGTTCGTCGACGGCATCGAAGGGGTGCCCAGCAACGTCTTGGGAGTGTCCCTACCCGTCGTGCGGGGGATGCTCCGCGAAGCCGGGATCTCGCTCACCGATCTGTGGACAGACCCTCGAGGTTGACCAACGAGGCGCGGCCGGACCCGTCGACGAAGAGCGCGCTGCCGGCAGGAGCCGGTGGATGGCGGCGTGCAGCTCGGCATAACGCAGCGGTTTGGCGATGTACGCGTCGCAGCCGGCCGTCTGGCTCTTCTCCTGGTCCGCCTGCATGGCCGGCGCGGTGAGGGCGATGATCGGGATGTGGGACGTTGACGCATCCTGTTTCAACAGCCCGGTCGCGGTGAGCCCGTCCATGCCCGGAAGCTGGATGTCCATCAGGATCAGGTCCGTCTGATCGGCCCGGGCCATGGCCATGCCCGTCTCGGCGTCGACCGCGCTCAGGGTGACATGGCCGACGTTGTGGAGCAGCAGGATGGCGAGCTTCATGTTGGCCGGGTTGTCCTCAATGATGAGGACGCGTGTCCACTCAGACCCTCCCCGCCGTGTGATGGGTCGCCCGCCGCACGCCGGCGACGAAGTCGGCTGCGTGTGAAGGCGGATTTCTCCACGATCTCGACGACCATGTCGGAGTGGTTGCGCAGGTCGAAGCGGTCCTGCGCCGTGACATCCTTCGCCGTCACGATGATGATCGGGATGGCGGCGGTCGCCTTGTCGCGCTGGAGCGCCTCCACCACGGCAAACCCGCTCAGCTCCGGCATCATGAGGTCGAGCAGTATGAGGTCGGGTTGGAGCCGCTGCGCGAGCAGGAGCGCTTCGGCCCCGCCATAGGCCCGGACGACCGAGTACTCCGAAATCGGCAGGAAGGCGGCGATCACCTCGACGGCCTTGGGGTCGTTGTCCACCACGAGGACGGTCCTGGTGACGAACTTCGACGGTTGCACGCCCAGCCGGACCAGGGAAGCGCTGAGCTCCCCCCGGCTGATCGGCTTCTGCAAGACGGCGGCGGCACCACTGGCCAGCGCGATGTTGCTGTCGATGAGGCTGGCGATGACCACGACGGGGACATGTGCCAGTGCATTGACCTCCCGGATCCGGAGCAGGAACTCCCAGCCGTCGATGCCCGGCAATTCGAGGTCGATGGTGATGAGGCTCAGCGGTTGCAGCGGGGCTATGCGGAGGGCCTCCTCGGCACTTGCTGCGTACAGGACGGTGAAACCCTCCCCTTCGAGCAGAAGACCGAGGAGGTCTGCGGCCTGCGGGTCGTCTTCGACCACGAGGGCACGGTCCCTGCCGGTTTCGATCGCCATGTGCCGGATCGACGGCTCGAGGTCAACGACGGCAGCGCCGGCCTCCACGGCCCGGATCGGCAGCCACACGGCGAAGCAGGACCCTTCCTCTTCGGCACTGGCCACCGCCACGGTGCCCCCGTGCAGCTCGGCCAGGCGCTTGACCATGGCCAGCCCCAGCCCGGTGCCCTCGAACTTTCTGGCCAAGGAGCTGTCGATCTGGCTGAAGGCCTGGAAGAGCTTGGTCATGTTCTCGCGCGAGATCCCGATGCCGCTGTCGGCGATCTTGAGCTCGACGAACTCGCCGAACTCGCTGTCGGGCTGGGGGAAGGACTGCTGGGGCCAGCCCCCGGCGATGAAGCCGACCGAGCTTTTGGGCACCCGGGCCGCCGAGAGGGTGACCACGCCGTCTTGGCCCGAGAACTTCACGGCGTTGGACAGCAGGTTGTACATGATCTGCTTGGTCTTGCGCACGTCGAGGGAGAAGACCCCGATGTCGTCTTTCATCTCGAGCTCTAAGCGGACCCGCTGGCCCACAGCGGTCTCTTTGACGATGGACAGGCTGCCGGTGAGCAGGTCGCCGAGGTTGGCCGGCTCGAGCTCGAGGGTCATCATGCCCGCTTCGACCTTGGAGAGGTCCAAGATGTCGTTGATGAGCGACAACAGGTGCTGGCCGCTGGTGAAGATGTCGCCGGTGTACTCGCGCTGGCTGTCGGTCATGGCCCCGACCAGGCCGTCTTTGAGGGCTTCGGAGAACCCGATGATGGCGTTGAGCGGGGTGCGCAGCTCGTGGCTCATGGTGGCCAAGAACTCCGACTTCATCTTCGAGGCGTGCTCGAGCTCGAGGTTGGTCTCCAAGAGGGCCTGTTCGAAGCGCTTGCGCTCGGTGATGTCACGTGCCGCGGCGAAGACCCCCTGGAGGCGGTCGTTGCGGTCGTGGAAGGTGGCCGCGTTGTACGAGACCAGGGTCTCTTGGCCGTTCTTGGCCCGCACCGTCAGCTCGTAGTTGTTGACCCGGTTCTCGGTCAGCACCCGCTCGATGGCCCCTTCGGCCAGGGCGGGGTCGGTGAAGAACTCCTTGCAGTGGGTGCCGAGCAGCTCGGCCCGGGTGCGCCCGGTCAGGCTCATCATCTCGTTGTTGACGTCGGAGATGATGCCCAAGGGGTCGGTCATCATGAGGGCGTCGATGCTCGACTCGATCAGCGAGTGCGAATAGAACTGCTGGTCACGCAGCACCTCGTCGAGCTCGCGCCACCGAATTCCCCACCCACCAAAATCCCCAGTATCCACCGAATTCCCCACTTGTGCATCGCCCCACCCCTCGCCCTAACGACATCCACCCTTTGGTCCCTCCCCGGAGAACGTGCAGTTCGCGCTGTCCACGACCCCGAGGAGGACCACCCATGTTGTCCGAGGAGAAAGCAATGGAGATTCTCGAGGCCTATGACCTCACCAACTCGCTTCGAGCGACGGCCGCCCTGTGTGCGTCGACCACAAGACCGTCCGACGTTTCGTGGCCGCTCGGCGGCCGGGCTCGACCCGGCGGCCAGCGTCGGCCGCCCGGTGATCACCGAGCCGTTCGCCGACAAGATTACCGAGTGGATCGACCGCTCGTCGGGGCGGGTCCGGGCCGACGTGGTCCATCAAAAGCTGGCCGCCATGGGCTTTGTCGGTTCGGAGCGCACGACCCGGCGGGTGGTGGCCCAGCTCAAGTCCGACTACGTGCGGGCCAACCACCGGATCTACAAGCCCTGGATCACCGAGCCTGGCCTGTGGCTCCAGTTCGACTACGGCAGCGGGCCCATCGTCGGTGGCCAAGCCACCACGTTGTTCTGCGCCTGGTTGGCCTGGTCGCGCTTTCGGGTCATCGTCGCACTGGCTGACCGCACGTTCCCCTCTTTGGTGTCGGCCCTCGACACCACGCTTCGGGCCATCGGGGGTGCGCCGACCTATCTGTTGACCGACAACGAAAAGACGGTGACGACCAGTCACGTGGCCGGTCTGGCCGTGCGCAATCGCGAGCTGCTCGGCGTGGCCCACTACTACGGGGTGGCCATCCACACCTGCGTGGTGGCCGATCCCGAGTCCAAGGGCGGCACCGAGGCAACGGTGCGCATCGCCAAGGCCGACGTGTTGCCTCGTCCCGACAATCTGGTCGGCGAGTATCGCGACTTCGCCTCGTTCGAGCGAGCCTGTGGCGCAGCCAGCGAGCGGTTCAACACGCGGGTCCACCGAGAGACCGGCGAGCGCCCCGTTGATCGTCTGGCGCTCGAGCAAGCACAGCTGCATCGTCTCCCGCCCGAGCCTTACACGGTCGCCTTCGGTGAGACCCGCACCGTGTCGTGGTCCTCACTCATCTCCTTCCAAGGGGCGCGTTACTCGGTCCCGCACCAGCTCTGTGCAGAGGTGGTCTTCGTGCGCCAAATGGGCGACGAGGTCGTCATTGTCGCCACCGGAGTTGACGGAGCAAAAGAGGTGGCACGACACCCCGTCGCGGCCAAGGGCCAGATGACGCTGCACGACGGGCACTACCCGCCCCGGCGCAAGAACCCCGAACGCGCCCCCAAGGCGAACAACCCCACCGAGAGCGAGTTCCTCGCTCTCGGTGAAGGGCCCGGCGTTACCTCGTTGAAGCGGCCTCTTCGGGTGCCTCTCAGATCAACGAGCGCATGCGTGAAGCCCTTGCCCTCGGGCGCGTGGTCGATGCCGGTGTCCTCGACGAGGCACTCGGGTTGGCCGCATTGGCCGGTCGATTCGAACAAGGCGACCTCAGCTCCATCACGGCCATCCGCCGCGAGCCCCTGCGACGGATCTCAGAGGATCACTCCCTTCAGCCCGGCACCGCTCCGTGGGCCCGCCTCGGCGAGACCGAGCAGTGAGCAGCACCGAGACGACCTTCGACGAGGTGGCCACCTTGTCGCGGCGGCTCCGTCTGCCCTATCTGCGCGCGGCAGCCGAAGACGTCATGGCCACAGCCAAGGCCCAGCGCTGGGCACCGGCGGAACTGATCCGGGTCCTGCTCGAAGCCGAGGTTGACGGACGGGAGCGTTCGATGACCGAGACACGCCGCAAGCGGGCCCGCTTCCCGGCCGGCAAGACCTTCGCCGCTTGGGATCCGGCCCGCAGTTCGATTCCGACGCCGACTCAAGACGCCCTGGCCACCCTCGAATGGGTCGGGCGCCACGAGAATTTGGTGGTGTGCGGACCGAGCGGCACCGGAAAATCGCACCTACTCGAAGCCTTGGGACACGCCGTGGTCGACACCGCTCGCTCGGTGGCCTGGTTCTCCATCGAAGAACTCGGCGTCTTGGTGCGACGGCACCGCATCGACGACACGGTGGCTAAGGCTCTCGCCCCCATGCTGCGGGCTGACGTCATCGTGGTCGACGACATCGGCCTGTTGCCCGTGACCGAAGAGGCAGCCGAAGGGCTCTATCGACTGGTCGACGCCGCTTATGAACGTCGCTCGATCGCCATCAGCTCAAATCTGCACCCGTCGGGCTTTGATCAGCTCATGCCACCCAGTCTGGCCACCGCCTTGGTCGACCGCCTGCTGCACCACGCCCACGTGGTCCAGACCTCAGGAGAATCGATCCGGCTCCAAGACGCCACCAGCGGCAAGGGGGTGAAGCCCTTGGGTCACTGACCTCATCTCGAGGGGTGGGGAATTCGATGGCCATACCTGGGGAGGTTCATGGCCATACCTGGGGAATTCTCATGGCCGCCAGTGGGGAATTCCTAATGGCCGTTGACAGCTCGGCCTGGATCGCTTCGACCTCGTGGCGGGCCGTGTTGTCGGTCCCGATCAACAGGTAGCCGATGATCCCCTCCTCGGCGTCACGCAGCGCGGTGACCGAGACGATGGCGGGGAAGTGGCTCCCGTCCTTCCTCGTGTACGTCAGCTCGTAGATGTCCTCGATGCCCCGGGAGGCCTTGAAGACCAGGGCCTCGAAACCCGGGGCGATGGGGGTGCCCAGCTCGGCGCTGAGCTCGGCCGCCCGGGCGATCAGCTCCTTTGGGTCCGAGATGTCGGCCGGGGTGATCTGGTCGATGACGTCGGAGGCGGCATAGCCGAGCATGCGCTCGGCCCCCACGTTGAAGATCTGGATGACCCCCTTCTCGTCGGTGGCGATGCTCGAGAAGTAGGCGCTGTTGAGGATGGCGTCTTGGAGGGCCTGGGTCTTGATCTTTTCGCCTTTGAGGCTCTGCCGTGGCTTCATGGACACGGGATCCGCACGGCTGAGCACCTCGTAGTCGAAGGCCAGCCTGCGTCGCCCACTACATCCAATGTCGTTCCCGTCGAAGTGAGTCGGCAGCTACGGGCAGAGGGGTGGAGCCCGACGGCGCAACGTCATACCTTCGTGGGCAGCGGCAGGCAGGCGCTCGGGCGCTCGGCCTGGGTGTAATGGACGACGTAGGCCATCCTCACGAAACCCTCACTATCGAAGGTAGACCCTGCAATGGTACTACATGTTTGTAGGCCAGACGGGCGGCTCGTCCGTACCGGGGTTGCAGGTCCGGGAGCGATTCGGCTCCTTTCACCAGCCTCATCGCAATGCCGGGCGCGTGCATGCGGGCCGCGGGGACTGGTCGGCGGAGGGTCGTGTTCGTTAAGATCTTTGTGTGCCGCAAGTAACTAATGCCGGAGGCTGCGCCCTCGGCCACGTCGTGTCGCACAGCGCGCCAGGCGGAGGAAGCGCAAGCACCGGATGACCAGGGCGCAGCTGCAGAACGGGTCCGGAACTCCGCACGCATCTGCGGGCAAGGCGCACGACGACCGCTACAAGTGGATCGCGCTGTCCAACACGACGCTCGGCATCTTGATGGTGACGATCAACCAGTCCATCCTCCTGATCTCCCTGCCGGACGTCTTCCGGGGCATCAACATGCAGCCACTCGCACCCGGCAACACGTCGTACTTCCTCTGGATCCTGATGGGCTTCATTCTGGTTACGGCGGTGCTCGTCGTCAGCTTCGGGCGCGTGGGCGACATGTACGGCCGAGTGCGGATGTACAACCTCGGCTTCGCCGTCTTCACCGTCTTCTCCATCCTCCTCTCCATCACCTGGCTCTCGGGCGCCGGCGGCGCGCTGTGGATCATCATCATGCGGCTGGGGCAAGGCGTCGGGGGCTCGTTCCTGTTCGCCAACTCGAGCGCCATTCTCACCGATGCCTTTCCCCAGAACGAGCGGGGCAAGGCGCAAGGGATCAGCGGCGTGGCGCTGGTCACGGGTTCGTTCATCGGGCTCGTGCTTGGTGGATTCCTGGCCCCGATCGAATGGCGACTGGTGTTCTTGGTCTCCGTGCCCTTCGGCGTCTTCGGCACCGTCTGGGCCTTCCTGAAGTTGAAGGACAACGGCGTTCGTGTTCCCGCGAAGATCGACTGGCTCGGCAACATCACGTTTGCCATCGGTCTCATCGCTCTGTTGACCGGGATCGTCTACGGGATTCAGCCCTACGGCGGCCACACGATGGGGTGGACCAATCCGGAGGTGCTCGGGGCGATCTTCGGAGGCTTGGCGGTGTTGGGGTTGTTCGTCCTGATCGAGTTCAAGGTTCCCAACCCGATGATCCAGCTCAAGCTGTTCCGGATCCGACCGTTCACCGCAGGCATCATCGCCTCGCTGATGTCAGCCGTCGGACGCGGAGGCATCCAGTTCATGCTCATCATCTGGCTACAGGGCATCTGGCTGCCCCAACATGGGTACAGCTTCTCCCGGACACCTCTGTGGGCGGGCATCGCCCTGGTCCCACTCACGATCGGGTTCATGATCTCGGGGCCCATCTTCGGGGTTGCGGCCGACCGCCTCGGGGCCCGGGGGGTGGCCACGATCGGTCTCATCGGTGCCGGTATCTGCTATCTGCTCCTCGAGTTGCTGCCGATGAACTTTTCGTACGCTCCGTTCGCCGTCATCCTCTTCTTCCTGTCGTTCTTCTCGGGCATGTTCATCGCGCCGAACCAGACGGGGATCATGAACAGCCTGCCGCCGGATCAACGGGGTGCGGGCGCCGGGATCAACGCCACCTTCATGAATTCCGCCGGGGTGCTGTCCATCGGGATCTTCTTCTCGATCGTCACGATCGGACTGGCATCCACCTTGCCCGAGCACCTGTTGACGGGGTTGACATCGCAGGGCGTCCCCGCGGCGCAGGCGCTGAAGGTCTCGCGCCTCCCCCCGATCGGGAGCCTGTTCGCAGCGTTTCTCGGCTTCAACCCCATTCAGACGCTGGTGCCGCACCACGTGCTGGTTGCGCTCGGCCCCACGCGCGCCCGCTACCTGACGGGACGCAGCTTCTTTCCGAGCGTGATCGCGCCGGCCTTCGCCCACGGGTTGCATCTGGCGTTCGACTTCGCTGCTGCGACGACCTTTGTGGGTGCCATCGCCTCGTGGCTACGAGGGGGCCGCTACATCCATGACGAGAACACCCCGTTGGACGAGGCCGCGACGGGACTGCTCGACGTCGGCGAGTTGGCATCTTCGGAGGTTGGCGCCGGGGTCGTCGTCAGCGACAGGTAGGTGATGGTCACGCCGTGGGCGGGGTGCGACCGTCGCCGTGGACGGGGAGCCAAGGCAGCCGCCAGGAGGGCTGGCCGCGGACGAGGTCTTCGGCTTGTGCCGGTCCCCACGACCCGACCGCATAGGGCACGGGGGCGAGAGGATCGCTGAGCAGCGGCTGCAGGATGCGCCAGGTCTCCTCCACCGCATCCTCCCTGGTGAAGAGGGAATGGTCGCCGGCCAACGCGTCATGGATGAGCCGTTCGTAGGGCTCGGGGGGTTGACCGAGCTGGGCCGCGAACGGCAGGTCCATGTGCACGTCCCGGCATGCGCAGCCGTCGGTGCCTTTGGAGCGCAGGACCAACCGCAGCCCGGCATCGGGGTCGATCCGGAAGACGAGCTCGTTCGGATCGGCATGCTGCACCTCGGCCAGGAACGAGAGCGCCGGGACGCGCCGGAAGACGACCCGCACCTCGGTCGCCCTGGCGGCGAGCGCCTTCCCGGCCCGGATGAAGAACGGCACCCCGGCCCAGCGCCAATTGTCCACCGTGAGGCGGAATGCCACGTAGGTCTCGGTGCTCGAGTCACCCTTGACCCCCGGGACGTCGCGGTACCCGTCGTACTGCCCCCGCACGGAGCGGGTCGGATCGACGTCGGCGACGCAACGAAAGACATCGACCTTCTTGTCCCAGAGCGCGCCGGCACCCGGACCGACGGGTGCTTCCATGGCGACGAGGGCGAGCACCTGGAGGAGATGGTTCTGCACCACGTCGCGCAGGGCACCCACCGCGTCGTAGAACGCGCCGCGGTCGTCCACGCCGAAGTCTTCGGCCATGGTGATCTGCACGGCGGCGACATGGTCGCGATTCCATACCGGTTCGAAGAGCGCGTTGGCGAATCGGAGGAACAGCATGTCGAGGACCGGCTGCTTTCCCAAGAAGTGATCGATGCGCAGAATCTGGTCTTCCGCCAGCACCTGATGGAGTTCGGCATTCAGGGCGCGTGCGGACTCGAGGTCATGGCCGAAGGGCTTCTCGATCATGACGGTCGCGTGCGCGGTCAGACCCGCGTGTCCGAGACCGGCCACGACCCGCCCGAAAAGGAACGGTGGAATCTCCAGATAGAAGAGCGGTCTCGAGGCACCCTGCAACAGGGTGGCCAGCGACTCGTAGGTTCCGGCATCGGTAATGTCACCTTGAAGGTAGGTGAACCTCCGAGTCAACCGCGCCAGAGCCTTCTTGTCGACGGCTTGGCCGGAGCTTTCGAGAGCCCCTGCGATCGCCGCACCGAGCTGCTCGTGTGACCACTCGTCACTGGCCACCCCGATGATCGGACACTGCAGTTGGCCCGCCGCCTCCAGCCGGTAGAGCGCACGAAACGTCATCTTCCGGGCCAGGTCTCCGGTGACTCCGAAGATCACCAATGTGTCGGGCGCAACAGCGTGCGCGTCGTTCTCCGTCTTCTTGACCATGATCCGACGACTCTATGGGATCCGGTCTCCTGCTGCGGTGCGCTCACCGCGGATTTTTGGTGTGAACCGGCGCCACCTTGGGTAGGACTCACTGCATGACACCAGCCGCCGCAGTCGAGGTCGAAAAATTCGTCGCCCTGTTGAACGAGGACCTGGGAACCGAGTACCAGTCGATCGTTCAGTACACCAACCACATCGCCACGATCAACGGGGCTGAGTTCTTGGGCATCGTGGCTGAGCTCAAGGCCCACCTGGCCCAGGAGCTCTCGCACGCCCAGATACTGGCCGAACAGGTCTCGTTCTTGGGGGGCGAGCCGGGGACCAGCGTGCCCTCAGTCGAGCGTCACGCCGACAGCCGCTTGGCGCTCGAAGCCGACCTTCGCTTGGAGACCGAGCAACTCGAGCGCTACCGGGAACGCTTCGGCCAGGCCAACGACCTCAACCTGGCCGATGTGGCCGAAGCCCTGCGGCCGCTGCTCGAGCAGACACAGGAGCACGTCCGCGACCTGCAGATGGTCCTCGGGGACTGAGCCCGCGGACCCTCATCGGGTCCCTGGATGCTCATCGGCCATCCTTGAGCAGGTCGACGCCGGGGGAGGTTTCCCCGAGCAGCCTGGTGCCGGCACCTACGAGTGCCGCCCCGAGGACGCGTCGGGCACGACCGGACCAGCCGGGAGACCGACGTGTCCGTCTCTGCCGGCGATCGGCGACGGGTTTTCGAATTTCAGACGGGCGGTGCAGGTCGGCGCGGTGCGCGTCGGCGAGCGCCTTCAACGTATCGGGGTGTTGCACAACGACTCCTCAGGCGGAAGAAGGACGGGGACGGCTGAAGGCCAAACGCAGAAACGACGCAACGTCGTTGAGGCATCCGGTGCAGCCAGGCGAATGGACGCGGCTCCGCTGATGACGGAACCGAGAAGCGAGAGGGCTAGCTCAATGCTGAGGAATCAGCAGAGCGGCACCCCCAGGGAGGGACGAGGCCCACGCGTGCTTCTGCATTCGGGATGGATTGTTCACGTGGCACCTCCTCGGCGCTCGATTTGGGTGCCGATATCGTAACGAATCACAGGCCGGAGTGCTAGATGCGAGAGGCACAATTGCCACTTGCTGCGCGGAATTTCGCGTGAAGCGTGCATCATCGGGGAACCATGTGCGCTCTCGCGCAACGGA
This sequence comes from uncultured Acidimicrobiaceae bacterium, assembly GCA_963706555.1. Lineage (GTDB taxonomy): Bacteria > Actinomycetota > Acidimicrobiia > Acidimicrobiales > RAAP-2 > Bog-473. The sequence goes on along the minus strand of OY970164.1, from coordinate 4,652,117 downwards.
ACGCGTGCGTCGTCAGCCCGTCGGCCCGTCAGCCCTCCAGCCCGTCAGCCCGTCAGCCCGTCAGCCCTCCAGCCCGAGCACTCGCAACGCGTTGGTGCGGAGGAACTTGGGCCACACCTCGTCCTTGAAGCCGACCTGGGGCATTTCACCGATGATGCGCTCGAGCGAGAGGCCCATCGGGAAGTAGCCCGCATAGATGACCTTGTCGGCGCCACGGGTGTTGGCGTAGTTGATGATGTCCTGTGGGTAGTACTTGGGGGCGAACGCACTGGTCGAGAAGTGAAGGCCCGGCCACTTGAGCATCAGCTTGACCGCGAGCTCGGTCCAGGGCTCGCACCCGTGACGGGTCACGAAGACGAGCTCGGGAAAGTCGTACATCACCTCGTCGATGAGCTCGACATGTTGACAGGCTGCCTTGAGGCGGGGCCCGGGGATGCCGGCACAGCAGAAGACGGGGATGCCGAGCTCGACGCACTTGGCATAGACCGGGTACATCTTCTTGTCATTGATGGGCACCTGGGGAAAGGTCCCGGCGGGGAAGACGCAGACGGCGCGCACGCCGTAGGTCTCGTACTCGCGCACGATGCGGTTGATCCCCGCCATCCCGTCGTTGGGATCCGTCGAGTTGGAGGCAATGAAGCGGTCGGGATGCTGCTGCAGGGCCTGGGCACCGGTGCCGGACTGGTCGCCCACGGTGATCAACGACCTCTCGATCCCCCAGAGGTCCATCTCGCGCAAGGTCGCGCTTATCGGGTCGCCGGTGCTCTCGAACCCCTTTTCGGGAACGTCCTTGAACATGTACTCGACGGGGAACTCGAATTCCTCCTTGGACTCGGTGTCCCGGGTCTGGGCGGTGATGAATCGGTAGACCGCCTTCATGTCGTGATGAGGGAACCCCATCATCGTGTCGATGATCCCGATACCCGTGGGCATGCCCATGTCGTGTCCTTCCCTCGACGCTGCCGTGCGACTGCCGCATCCATCGCATCCCACGCACGGATGGCCGGAGTGCTTCTCGTCGACGCTCGTTATAGCCCGTTGCACCTGACCACGGCGAGGCCGGGTGCCGGATGCACGCTGAAATCGCCCGGCGCAGCCGAGTTCACCCGGAATTCACCTGCGGGCCCGCGACCGTTGTGCGTGCAGTCGGGCCGCAGGACCCCGGTAACATTGGGGACGCACACCGGCCATCGGGATGCGGCGTCGGGCATCTGTAGGCGCCGGCGTCCGGCCAGGTGCGCGATGGCGGCCGGCATCTCACCTACTCGTTTGTGGGTGACATGGATCGGGTAGGAAACCGACGAGAGAGAGGGTATCCGACGTATGGCGACACGCCGCGTAGCTCCTCGGCCGGCCAACGTAGAAGAGAAGGCTTCTGACGCAGGCGACCGGGGAGCACGTGCCCCCGATCTGCCGGCGGACTGGGTACGACCGGTTCTCTCGTCGCTGCGCCCGCAGGTCGATGGCGGCCGCAGGCCGTCGAAAGCAGCCATCGGCGACACCGTGACGGTCGAAGCCGAGGCGTTCGCCGAAGGGCACGATGTGCTCACCTGCGATCTGCTCTTCCGGCCCGAGCATGCGACGAACTGGTCGTCGGTGCCCATGGCGCTGCAGGGGAACGACATCTGGCGCGGTGAGTTCCCCGTCACGATGATGGGGCTCTACCGGTACGCCGTCTACGCGAAGGTCGATCGATTCCTGACCTGGCGCCGCGACCTGCGCGCCAGAACGGAGGCCGGGCAGGATGTCACGCTCGAACTGCTGGTCGGCGCAGAGCTGATCGACGCCGCGGCGAAGCGGGCGACGTCAACGGCCAAACGCCTGCTGTCCCTGGTGGCCGCCGATCTGTGGACAGGGGTGAAGGGGGTCGACGGGGACGTCTCCGAGGAAGTGGCCAGCGGGACGGGCGCGTCCACGCTCATCGAGTTGGTGTTCTCCGACATGCTCGGACTGCTGATGGACCGCTTCTGTGACCCGGCGAACTCCTTGACCTCGGAGATCTACACCGTGGTGGCGGACAGGGAGAAGGCCCGTTTCAGCACCTGGTACGAAATGTTCCCCCGCTCGGCGTCCGCCGATCCGGATCGCCACGGCACCTTCGCCGACGTGCGGGCCAAGTTGCCGTATGTGGCACACATGGGGTTCGACGTCCTGTACCTGCCGCCGATCCATCCGATCGGGCGGACCGGCCGCAAAGGCCGGGACGGCGCGACGCACGCGGCGGCGGAGGACCCGGGCAGCCCCTGGGCCATCGGCGCCACCGAAGGGGGGCATCGGAGCGTCCACCCCGAGCTCGGCACGATGGAGGAGTTCGGGGAGCTGGTGGAAGCCGCCGCCGCCCGCGGCATCGACGTGGCAATAGACCTCGCCTTCCAGGCCTCGCCTGATCATCCCTGGGTGAAGGAGCATCCGGCCTGGTTCCGTCACCTTCCCGACGGGAGTATCCGCTACGCCGAGAACCCCCCGAAACGCTACGAGGACATCTACCCCCTGGACTTCCAGACCGACGATTGGAAGGCACTCTGGGCGGAGCTGCTCGATGTCGTGCGTTTCTGGGTGGCCCAGGGGGTCAAGGTGTTCCGGGTGGACAACCCCCACACCAAGCCGTTCGCCTTCTGGGAGTGGATGATCCGGCTCGTGAAGGCCGATCATCCCGAGGTCATCTTCCTCTCGGAGGCCTTCACCCGCCCGACGGTGATGCAGCACCTGGCAAAAGTGGGGTTCACCCAGTCCTACACCTACTTCACCTGGCGCAACACCAAGTGGGAGCTCGAGACCTACCTGAGCGAACTGACCAAGACCGACGTGGCCGCGTACTTCCGGCCCAACTTCTGGCCGAACACGCCGGACATCCTCCACGAGTCCCTCCAGACGGGTGGTCGCGCCGCCTTCCTGGCCCGCCTGGTCCTCGCGGCCACGCTCAGTTCGAACTACGGCATCTACGGTCCTGCCTTCGAATTGCAGGAGCACGTTCCCCGCGCCACCGGCTCCGAGGAGTACGCGCACTCGGAGAAGTACGAGGTCCGGTCCTGGGATCTGGCGCGACCCGACAGCCTGTCCGAGTTCATCGCCCGTGTGAACAAAATACGGCGTGACCACCCGGCACTCCAGTTCAACGATGCCTTGCAATTCCATCGGGTCGACAACGACCAGATCATCGCCTTCTCGAAGACCCGTGCGACGGGGCCGCACACGTCGGGGACGGCGGGCCGGGACGTGATCCTGGCCGTCGTCAGCCTCGACCACCTGCGGGTGCAGTCGGGTTGGGTGGGCCTCGACCTCGAGGGGCTCGGACTGGACCCCGGGCGTCCCTACGTCGTGCACGATCTCCTCACCGGAGCCAACTACCGGTGGGAGGGGACCGACAACTTCGTGCTGCTGGACCCCACAGGGCTGGCGGCCCACCTGTTCGTGGTCGAGCAGGACGAAGATCCGTTGCCGACGGCAACACCCGCATGACGGCCACGGATCTCCGGCGAGTCGGCGAGACCGCCGACGGAGCCCTTTTCGGGTCGGCGCCCACCGGGTGGTACAAGGACGCTGTCATCTACGAGGTCCACGTCCGCGCCTTCCACGACGGCAACGGCGACGGTGTCGGCGACTTCCGGGGGCTCATCGACAAACTGGACTACCTGGCGGAGTTGGGCGTGACGGCGTTGTGGCTACTGCCGTTCTACCCGTCGCCCCTCCGGGATGACGGCTATGACATTTCGGACTACCGGCAGGTACATCCCTCCTACGGCTCCCTGCGCGACTTCCGCCTGTTCCTCCGTGAGGCGCACCGTCGCGGCCTGCGTGTCATCACCGAGCTCGTGTTGGCGCACACGTCGGATGAGCACCCGTGGTTCCAGCGCGCCCGGCTGGCCAAGCCCGGATCGGTGCACCGGGACTTCTACGTGTGGAGCGATACGCCCGACCGCTTTTCTGGCGCGAGGATCATCTTCAAGGATTTCGAGGATTCCAACTGGTCGTTTGATCCGGTGGCCCAGGCGTACTTCTGGCACCGCTTCTACTCGCATCAGCCGAGCCTCAACTACGACAATCCGAGCGTGCGCCAGGCCATGCTCGACGTCGTCGACTACTGGCTGGCCATGGGGGTCGACGGCCTTCGGCTCGATGCTGTTCCCTACCTCTACGCCCGCGAGGGCACGACGTGCGAGAACCTGCCCGAGACCTTCGCCTTCCTGCGCCAGCTCCGGGCCCACGTCGACGATCGCTTCGGTGATCGGATGCTGCTGGCCGAGGCCAACCAGTGGCCCGAGGACGCCGTGGCGTACATGGGCAACGGCGACACGTGCCACATGGCGTTCCATTTCCCCCTGATGCCGCGGATGTTCATGGCCGCCCGTCAGGAGGACCGGTTTCCTATGGTCGACATCCTGGCGGAGACTCCGGCCACCCCGCCGGAGTGCCAGTGGGCGTTGTTCCTGCGCAACCACGACGAGCTCACGCTCGAGATGGTGACCGACGAGGAGCGCGACTACATGTACCGGGCCTACGCCCAGGACCCCCAGGCGCGGGTGAACGTCGGCATCCGCCGGCGCCTGGCTCCTCTGTTGGGGAACGACCGCAAGCTCATGGAGATGATGAACGGGTTGCTGTTCTCCATGCCGGGGACCCCGATCATCTACTACGGCGATGAAATCGGGATGGGCGACAACATCTACCTGGGCGACCGCAACGCGGTGCGGACCCCGATGCAATGGAACAGCGATCGCAACGCCGGCTTCTCCGCCGCCAATCCCCAGCGGCTGTACCTGCCGGTGATCATCGACCCCGAGTACCACTCCCAGGCGGTGAACGTGGAGGCGCAAGAGGAGAACCCGAACTCCCTCCTGTGGTGGATGAAGCGGCTCATCGCCCTCCGGCAGCGCTACAAGGCTTTCGGACAGGGCACGCTGGAAGTGCTCCGCCCCGACAACCGCAAGGTCTTCGCCTTCATCCGGCGGTTCGAGGACGAACGCATCCTCGTGGTCGTGAACCTCTCGCGCAATGTGCAATGTGTCGAGCTCGACCTCTCGGAGTTCCGCGGGGCCACGCCCTTCGAGCTCTTCGGCAATTCGAAGTTCCCGTCGGTCGGTGACCTTCCCTACTTCATCACCTTGGGCCCGCACGGGTTCTACTGGTTCTCGCTCGAGCAGAAGTCCGACGAGTCCGCTCCGTCGCGCCCGTCATTCGAGGTGCCAGGCGAGTGGGACGAGCTCTTCGGGGGAGCGCCGTTGCGCGAGTTCGAGGCGTTCCTGCCGGCCTACCTCAGCACCCGCCGGTGGTTCGCGCAGAAGGCGCGCACGATCACGGCTGCCACCGTGGTGGACCACGTGCCGCTCGTGGCCCTGCCCGCAAGGCGATCCGATCCGGTGGCCTTCCTGGTCATCGTGCAGGCGCAGTTGGATCACGGCAGCCCCGAGCGCTACTCGCTGGCCCTCTCCTTCGCGACGGGCGACAAGGCCGAGGAGCTCAAGAAGTGGCACGGGGAAGCGGTGATGGCCGACGTGGAAGCGGACGGCGAGCAGGGCGTGCTCTACGACGCGCTGTTCGAGCCGGCATTCACCAAATTGATGGTCGAGCTCCTTGCCCGGCGCCGATCCGTGGGCGGGGCGGGAGGCAGGCTGCTCGGGAGCCCGTCGCCCATCCCTGCGGCAATTCGACGAGTTCCTGACCGAGGACTACACGTCCGTGCCGCTCTCGGCCGAGCAGTCGAACAGCTCCGTCCTCCTCGGGAACAACGCCATCATGAAGTTCATCCGGCGCTTCGAAGAGGGCATCAACCCGGGCGTGGAGGTCGGCCGCTTCCTGAGCGAGCGTGCTCGCTTTGCGTACGCACCGCTCAGCGGGGGAAGCGTGGAGTACCGCCCCGACACTCCGGGCTCGGTCCCGACCACCGTCGCCGTGCTCGAGGAGTTCATCTCGAACGAGGACGACGGGTGGGACTATGTGGTCGACGCCCTGACGCACAGCCTCGAGGAAGCGCTGGCGCACCGCCAGGACGTCGAACTCCGCCTGGCCGCTCCACGCGGCCTCTTCGCGCTGGACCGGGGCGACCTCGAGCCGGGGCATCTCCTGGTGGGCGCGCACCTTGAATGGGCGTCCCTGCTTGGGAAGAGGACAGCCGAGCTCCACCAGGCGCTGACCTCGGACCACAGGGACCCGGATTTCGCTCCGGAACCACTGACCGCGCTCGATCGTCAGGCGCTCTATCACGGGGCGCGCAGCCTGACCCGCAAGGTCTTCCACGATGCCGCGGTCGCTGCCCGACCCGATCGCCGCGGCTCGACCAGGTGCTCGCGAGGGAGAACGAGATCATCGATCGCATGCGCAGGCTGAGCATGCTGTCGATGGAGGCCGAGCGCATCCGTTGCCATGGCGACTACCACCTCGGCCAGGTTCTCTGGACGGGGAAGGACTTCGTGATCATCGATTTCGAAGGAGAGCCCAGTCGTTCGCTCGGCCGGCGCCGGCTGAAGCGGCCCGCCGTGGTCGATCTCGCCGGCATGGTGCGCTCGTTCCACTACGCCGGGAGAACGGCCGCACTGCGGCTGACGCGCGACCTCGGCACCTCCATGGTCTCGGTCGATCGGACGACGATCGATACCTGGATCACCTTTTGGCACCGCTGGATCTCGGGTACCTTTCTCGATGCGTACCTCGAGGTCGCCGGTCAGGCGGCGTACCTCCCGCAGGATGTGGCGCAGCTCACGGCCAGCTCTTCGACTTCTTCCTCCTGGAAAAGGCGATTTACGAGCTCGGCTATGAAACCAACAGCCGTCCGGAGTGGGTCGACATTCCGGCTCGCGGCATTCTGGACATTCTGGATCTCGGTTCGTGAGGTCGGGCGCACTGGCTCTCCTCGCCGCGTCGCACGGCGTGCAGACCTCATATCAGGGTGGTGACGGCACGACGCACCGCGCCGACGAGGATGTCCTTGTCGCCATTCTCCAGGCGCTCGGTGCTCCCGTCCGCTCCCCGGCTGACGCAGCCGCCGCGCTGTCGCAACGACAAGAGGAGGAGGCCCGTCGCCATCTGCAACCGGTCCTCGTCCACCGGGTGGGGGAGGCCGCGCCGACTGCGGTGACGTTGCCACGGCGCGTGCACCCGCGCGACGTGTGGTGCAGCATCGAGCTCGAGGACGGTCAGGTCCGGCGCCACTCACTGTCGGGGAGCATCACGGCGATGTCGGAGGATCAGGGACCGCATGGGGCATCGGCGACGTATCGCTTCTTGCTCGAGCCCGACCCGGCGCACCACATTCCGCCCGGCTATCACCGGGTGACGGTGGAGTGGCCGGGGTCGGACGCGGACACGGCGGCCCTCTTGATCGCCGCCCCCACGTGCCCTGACCCGACACGGGGCTGGGGTGTGTTCCTCCCGCTGCACGCAGTGCGGACGGACCAGGACTGGGGCCTCGGGAGCTACGGCGACCTCGCAGACCTGGGGCGATGGATCGGTGATCTCGGCGGCTCCATGGTGGGTGCCCTCCCGCTGTACCCGGCGTTCCTCGACCCGCCGGCCGACCCGAGCCCGTACCTTCCCGTGAGCCGGCTGGCCTACAACGAGATCTTCGTCGACCCCATTGTCCCTGCCCGAGGTCGCCCGGTCCGACGAAGCTCGACGGTTGCTGGCCTCGGACGAGTTCAGGCGGCGCCTCGCCGTCGTGCACAGCGCCGCCCTGGTGGATTACGAGGACGTCGTCGCGACTGCGGCGCCAGATCCTGTCGCCGATGGCGGCGTCGCTCCTGGGCGAGGCGTCGTCGCGCCGTGACGAGCTCTGCGACTTCGCCGAACAGCATCCTGAACTGGTCGCGTACGCCCGCTTCCGCGCCGATCTCGACGCAGCCGGGCCGGCGGCGCGGCACGGGGGAGCTCGTCCACCGCCGGCTACCACCTCTACGCACAGTGGGCGGCGGCGCAACAGCTGGCCGTGGCGGCGTCCGCGACGCCGCTCTACGCCGATCTCCCGGTTGGTGTGCACCCTGAAGGATTCGACCCGGTGTGGGCGCCGCATGTCTTCGTGGCCGGTGTGCATGGTGGGGCACCGCCGGATCTGTTCTTCGAAAGTGGGCAGGACTGGTCGTTCCCCCCGCTCCATCCCGAGCGGATGCGGGAGGACGGGTACCGCTACTTCATCGAGACGGTGCGACGCGCCGTCCGGCACGCTTCGTACTTGCGGGTCGATCATGTCATGGGCTTGCAGCGCCTCTACTGGATTCCCGAGGGCTTCGACGCCCGCCATGGTGCGTACGTGTCGTATCGAGCAGACGAGCTCCATGCAGTGGTGTCGCTCGAAGCGCACCGGGCGGGCACCGTCGTCGTGGGCGAGGACCTCGGGACGGTCCCCGCCGGCGTCCGCGAGAGGATGACCCGGGACCACATGCTGCGATCCTGGGTCCTGCAGTTCGAATCGACGACGGAACACCCTCTGCCCAGGCCGCCGCCGTCGGCCCTGGCGTCGTGGGGTACCCACGACCTGGCGCGCTTCGAGGCGTACTTCTGGGGCATCGACATCGACGAGAACGAGCACGCCGGGCATCTGTCGGCGGCCGAGGCGACGGCGCAACGTGAGGAGCGTGAAAGCTGGCGTGCCGCAATGCTCGGCGCGCTCGGCCATACCGGCCACATTGGCGCCACCGGCCACACCGGCGTGACCCAGGCAACCGAGGACGCAACCGCTCGCGCCGGACGCGCAGGACCCTGCGGCCGTGGCCCTGCGCGGCTGCCTGGCCCATCTGGCACGGAGCCCGGCGGATCTGCTGATGGTGGACCTCGAAGAACTATGGGGAGAGCGCCAGCCGCAGAATCGGCCGGGGACCGGTCCCGAGGCGTCGAACTGGCGGCGCAGGGCGTCGCACACGCTCGAGGAGGCCCGAAGGGACGTCGAGACCGTCGAGTTCCTCCGCACGCTGCAGACGCTCCGCCACGGCCGCCCCGACGACCGCATGGCGGCGGCCCGATGAGGGTCGTCCTATGACTGCGGCACGACGAATCAGTGCAGCAGAGGCGTCGACGGCCAGCCGCCTCTCCGAGGACGACCTGTACCTGTTCAACGAGGGCACCCATCGGCGCCTGGGGGACAAGCTCGGGGCCCATCTCCAACCGGGCGGGGGCGTCGCGTTCGCCGTCTGGGCGCCCAACGCGGCGCGGGTCGCGGTCATGGGCGACTTCAACGGCTGGAGCCCCGATGCCGATCCGCTCGAGGTGCGTGGCAGCTCGGGGATCTGGGAAGGAACGGTGGCGCACGCCGGTCCGGGACAGGTGTACAAGTTCGCCATCACGACCCGGGACGGTGCCGTCCTCGAGAAGGCCGACCCGTTCGCCCGCTGCACGGAGAATCCGCCGCGCACCGGGTCGGTGGTGTGGGACCTGGCCTACGAGTGGGGTGACGCCGCCTGGATGCAGTCCCGGGGCGATCGCATCCGCCTCGACGCGCCGCTCTCGGTCTACGAGGTGCATCTGGGGAGTTGGCGTCGCGACCCGTCAGACCCCGGGCGGCTGCTCGGCTACGCCGAGGTGGCCGAACCCCTCATTCGCCATGTCCAGGCGACGGGTTTCACACACGTGGAGTTCCTCCCGCTCATGGAGCACCCCTTCTACGGGTCGTGGGGCTACCAGACCACCGGGCTTCTTCGCCCCGACCCGGCGCTACGGGACACCGCAGGAGCTCATGTCCCTGATCGACCAGCTGCACCAGGCCGGGATCGGCGTGCTGATGGACTGGGTGCCCTCGCACTTCCCCGAGGACGCGTTCGCACTGGCCTAGTTCGACGGGACGCACCTCTACGAGCACGCCGATCCGCGCCTCGGCTTCCACCCCGACTGGAAGAGCCTGATCTTCAACTACGGCCGCCACGAGGTGCGAAGCTTCCTCGCGTCCTCGGCCGAGCACTGGTTGTCGGCGTACCACGTCGACGGGCTGCGGGTCGACGCCGTGGCCTCCATGCTCTACCTCGACTACTCCCGGCGCCCGGGCGAGTGGATCCCGAACGTCCATGGGGGGCGCGAGAACCTCGAGGCTCTCGAGTTCCTGCGCCAGCTGAACACGGGGATCTACGCCGACCATCCCGACGTGCAGGTGATCGCCGAGGAGTCCACCGCGTTCCCCGGGGTCTCCCGGCCCGGTCGACGCCGGCGGTGTCGGCTTCGGCCTCAAGTGGGACATGGGCTGGATGCACGACACGCTGCTCTACATGGGCCGCGACGCCATCCATCGGCGGCACCATCACGACGAGCTCACCTTCCGCAGCGTCTACGCCTTCAGCGAGAATTTCATGCTGCCGCTCTCCCACGACGAGGTCGTCCACGGCAAGGGCTCGCTGCTCGCCAAAATGCCGGGCGACGACTGGCAGCGCTTTGCCAATCTCCGGTTGCTCTACGGCTATCAGTTCGGGCAGCCGGGCAAGAAGCTGCTCTTCATGGGCGATGAGCTCGCCCAGCGTCGGGAGTGGGACCACGACGGCAGCCTGGACTGGCATCTCCTCGAGAGCCCGGCCCACGACGGCATCCTGCGCTGGGTGGCCGATCTCAACCGGCTCTACCGGGCCGAGGCGGCACTGCACGAACGCGACACCGAACCGGACGGCTTCGCGTGGACCCAGCCCAACGATGCCGCGACACAGCCTGCTCTCGCTTCGTCCGGACGTCCGCTTCCGGGTCGCCGCTGCTGGTGCTCTGCAACTTCACCCCGGTGCCACGAACCAACGTCCTGGTCGGCGTGCCCGCACGGCGGCTTCTGGTCGGAGTTGCTCAACAGCGACGCCGTGATCTACGGCGGCAGTGGCTGGGGCAACCTCGGGGGGGTGGAGGCGCAGCCGGTCCCGGTGCACGGCATGCCGTGGACACTCACCGTGACCGTGCCGCCGCTGGGGTGCGTATTCTTCGGACCGCAATGATGTCGGCGTTCTCATTGGGGGCAGTGCCCGTCGACGAGGGAACGACGCGTTTCACCGTGTGGGCACCCGGGCGCAGCCGGGTCGTGCTGTCGTTCCCTTCCAGCGACCGTGTGGTCGAGCTCTCCGATGGGGCGGGGGGTATCACGGCGCCGTGGTGGACGCATGCGGGCCCGGGGAGCGCTATCACTTCCTCCTCGACGGCGAGGGCCCCTTCGCCGACCCGGCCTCGCGGGCGCAGCCCGACGGCGTGCACGGTCCGTCACAGGTGGTCGATCTCGGCTGCGCACCAGTGGCACGACGCCGGACACCGATCGCGGCCCGCTGTGGCAGCAGGTGATCTCCGAGGTGCACGTCGGGACATTCACACCCGAAGGCACCTTCGACAGCGCGGTCGGCGCGCTCGACGATCTGGTCGAGGTGGGGATCACCGCGGTCGAGCTCATGCCCGTGGCCCAGTTCCCCGGGCCGGCGCAATTGGGGCTACGACGGCGTGTTCCCCTTCGCCGTGCAGAACTCCTACGGCGGCGCGGCCGGGCTGCAGCGGTTCGTCGACGCCTGCCACCGGCGAGGGCTCGATGTGATCCTCGATGTCGTCTACAACCACCTGGGTCCCGAGGGAAACGTCCTCGCCCGCGTTCGGTCCGTACTTCACCGACCGCTACCGGACGCCCGTGGGGCCCGGCGGTCAACTTCGACGGCGCCGACTCCAACGACGTGCGCGCGTACTTCTTGCACAACGCGCGCCAGTGGTTCACCGACTTCCACATCGACGGCCTTCGGCTCGATGCGGTGCACGAGATCATCGACCGCAGCGCCACCCCGTTCCTGGCCGAATTGGCCGACGCCGTCGAGGACCTCGGCGACCGGATTACCTCGTGGCCGAGAGCGCGGACAACAACCCGCGCGTTGTCACTCCCCTCGGTGCGGGAGGCCTCGGCCTGCACGCCCAGTGGAACGATGACTTCCACCACTCGCTCCACGCCGCCATCACCGGCGAGCGCACCGGGTACTACCTCGACTTCGGCCCGGTGGACGACATCGCGCGTGCAATGAACGAGGGCTTCGTCTACCAGGGCGAGTACTCCGGCGTTCCGCAATCGCAACCACGGTGCGCCGTCGACGGCCATCGCGCCGGAGCGATTCGTCGTCTTCGCCCAGAATCACGACCACATCGGCAACCGGCCCAAAGGTGACAGGCTGGTGACCTTGGTGACATTGGCACAGGCCCAGTTGGCGGCCGCGCTCGTTCTGCTCGCTCCCGGCGTGCCCCTCCTGTTCATGGGGGAGGAGTACGGCGATCCCGCGCCGTTCCCGTATTTCATCGACCACGGCGATCCCGCCCTGGTGGAGGCGGTGCGGACCGGCCGGGCGCAGGAGTTCGCCGCGTTCGCCGGCAGCGGCGGGGTCCTCGACGCCGCAAGCCCGGGCCACGTTCGACGCGGCGCACCTCGACCCCTCGTTGCGGCATCAGGGCGACCATCGCTGCCGGTGGGCCCTCCACCGTGCCCTCATCGGGCTGCGCCGGAGCCACCCCGCCCTCGGGCGTACCCCTCGCTCCGCCGCGCGGGCCTCTGCGGCTTCGCAGGTGGTCACCCTGATCCGTGCGGATCCCCGCGAGGCCGTGGCCGCCCTCTTCAACATCTCGTCGGAATCGGCCGACGCCGTGCTCCCGCCGCCTCCCGTCGGCTGGCGGACGCCGGAGGGGGACGATCCCCACCGGGGTGACCGCGGCGGGGATCCGTGCTGGTCCAAGTTGCTCGATGCGGGTTCCCCGAGTTCGGGGGCCAGGGTGCGGTGTTGCCCGAACTGCTCGCGCCGGGGAGCGGGCACGACTCGGCCCCTGGGAGTTCTGTGCCTATCGCCTCTCCGAGAAGGGCGGCGACACGTGAGGGTCTGGCCCGGAGGCCCGCATCCGCTCGGCGCCACCTGGGACGGGGAGGGTGTCAACTTCGCGCTCTTCTCCGAGAACGCGCGGGCGGTGCAACTCTGCCTCTTCGACGACGCCACGGCATCGGAGCCGACCGCGACCGATCACCATGGGGGAGCAGACCGACAACGTCTGGCACGTGTACCTGCCCGACGTCCGTCCCGGGCGCGCTGTACGGCTACCGGGTCGACGGACCCTACGAGCCCGACGCGGGGCACCGGTTCAACCCCAGCAAGCTGCTGATCGACCCCTACGCCAAGGCGGTGAGCGGGCCGATCCGTTGGAGTGACGAGCTCTTCGGCTACACCATCGGCGATCCGGCAGGTCGACCTGTCCTTCGACACCCGCGACTCGGCCGGCGCCATGCCCAAGTGCCTCGTCGTGGACCCGGCCTTCACGTGGGACGACGACCGGGCCCCCAACACGCCGTGGAACCAGACGGTGATTTACGAGGCCCACGTGCGCGGCATGACGGAGCGTCACCCCGGTGTTCCCGAACACCTGCGCGGCACCTATCTCGGGTTGGCCTCGGACCCGATCATCGACCACCTGGTCGAGCTCGGCGTCACCGCCGTGGAGCTGATGCCCGTGCATCATTTCGTGAACGATCGGCACCTGGTCGACCAGGGCCTCACCAACTTCTGGGGCTACAACTCGATCGCCTTCCTGGCGCCGCACGTCGGCTACGCCACGGGAGGTCTCGGGCAACAGGTGAGCGAGTTCAAGTCGATGGTGCGCACCCTGCACCGCGCCGGGCTCGAGGTGATCCTCGACGTCGTCTACAACCACACCGGCGAGGGGAACCAGCTGGGACCCACGCTCTCGCTCGCGCGGCATCGACAACTCGGTGTACTACCGCCTCATGCCGGATCAACCGCAGTACCACCTCGACTACACCGGCACCGGGCAACAGCCTCAACATCCTCCATCCGCGGGCGATGGGCCTGGTCACCGACAGCCTGCGCTACTGGGTGACGGACATGCACGTGGACGGCTTCCGCTTCGACCTGGCCCCGGTGCTCGTCGCGCGGCTACGAGGCCGGGCAACCGAGTGCGTTCTTCGAGATCATCCAGCAGGACCCCGTCCTCTCGAAGGTCAAGCTCATCGCCGAGCCCTGGGACGCCAGCCCCGACGGCTACCAGTTGGGCCAGTTCCCCACGGGGTGGTCGGAATGGAACGGCGCGTTCCGCGACTGCGCCCGCCGATTCTGGCGCGGCGACCCGGGCCAGGTCCCCGAGCTCGCCTCCCGCCTGACGGGTTCCAGCGACATCTACGCGCCCAGCGGGCGCCGCACCTACGCCAGCATCAACTTCGTCACGTGCCACGACGGCTTCACCCTCACCGATCTGGTCAGCTACGACGAGAAGCACAACGAGGCCAACGGCGAAGAGAATCGTGACGGGGCGCAGGACAACACCAGCCGCAACTGGGGGGCGGAGGGGCCGACGAACTCGGCCCGCATCGAGCGCGCCCGGGACCGCATGAAGAGGAACTTCCTCACGACCCTTCTCTTCGCCCAGGGGGTGCCCATGCTGCTGGGCGGCGACGAGATCGGTCGGACCCAGCACGGGCAACAACAATGCCTACTGCCAGGACAACGAGGTGAGTTGGTTCGACTGGGACATCGGCGAATCGGGCTGGGACATGCGGGACTTCGTCCGTGACCTGATCGCGGTCATGAAGGGCAATCCGATCCTTCGTCGCCGCGGGCTTCTTCACCGGCACCGTGGTGCCCGGCACCTCCACCAAGGACGTCACATGGATCCGGGCCAACGGGCAGGAGATGACCGAAGAGGAGTGGTCGGACCCCTACAACCAGAGCATCGGCATGCTCCTGTTCGGTTTGGCCGCGGACGAGGTGGACAGCAGAGGACGATCGGCCTCCGCCGATTCACTGCTCCTCTTGCTCAATGCGGGTGCCCGGTCGCACTCCTACACGTTGCCGCGCATGGAGAGCCCGGGGCTCTGGGAAGAGCTCGTCAACACGGCGCGCCCGGGCCCTTACGCGCGCCAGATGCGCAACGATGCGGTGAACCTGACCGCCCACTCGAGCATCCTCCTCCGCCACACCGAACGTATCGAGGGATGACCGCGCGCCAGGCGACACCGATGTTCGTCCCGTCGTCGGACGGAGTGCAGGTGGCGGTCCATGACCTGGGCGGGCCCGGCGATCCCGATGACCCGACCTCGACCGTCCTCCTTTTCGCCCACGCCACCGGTTTCCATGGTCGGGTCTTCGAGCCCGTCGTGGCCTCGCTCACCCCTCGCTTTCGTTGCCTGGCGCTCGACTTTCGCGGGCACGGCGTGAGCGAACTGCCCGAAGGGGCCAGCGTGGGCTGGGACCGCATGGGGGACGACGCCGAAGCGGCGCTCCTGAGCGATCTCGTCGCACCGCACCGACGTGTCCACGGGGTCGGGCATTCCCTCGGCGGTGCCGCGCTGGCGCTCGCCGCCGCGCGCCGTTCCGGGTCGCTCCGTTCTCTGTGGCTCTTCGAACCGATAATTTTCCCCGCCGGCGTTCTGGCGACCGCGGAGGAGTCCAATCCCATGGCGGACGGGGCGGCACGCCGCAGGTCGTCGTTCGACTCCTACGCCGACGCGATCGCCAACTATGCGGCCAAACCCCCGCTGAACGAGTTGTACCCCGCCGCACTCGAGGCCTATGTCCGCGGCGGGTTCGCCCAGGGCGATGACGGCAGGGTCACGCTGCGCTGCGCCCCGGCTACCGAGGCCGCCGTCTTTCGGGGGGCGGCGCAGAGTGGTGCGTGGGGAGCCTTGCCACAGCTCGATCTGCCGGTCGCCATCGTCGCCGGGCGCCAGGAGGAATCGGGACCCGGATCGTTCGGCCCGGCCGCGCTGACCCAGTTGCAGCGCGGCACGTTCGTCGAGCGTCGCCACCTCGGCCACTTCGGTCCGCTCGAGGACCCGCACGGCGCGGCGCGCGACATCGCGGCCTGGGTCGACGCCACCGCGTAGTGGGGGCGGCGAGGGATCGCCAACATCGACAGACGAGCGATCGCCGTCATCGACAGAAAGGAAGGTTCACGTGGCCACCGAAGCACTTTTGCTCATGGACCTGCAGAACGGGGTCGTGGAGCGGTTCGCGTCCGCGTCGATGCAACCACTGCTGGACACGACCGCCCGGACCGCAGCGGCCGCACGACGCGCGGGCGTCCCGGTGATCTACGTGCGCGTCGCCTTCCGGGCAGGCGGGTCGGACGTGAGCCCGCGCAATCAGATCTTTGCGAACCTGGCGAGCAGGGGAGGCATGGGGGAGACCGATCACAGTACGCAGATCCATCCGGCCGTTGCCCCGCAACCCGGGGACATCGTCGTGACGAAGCGGCGGGTGAGCGCGTTTTCCGGGAGCGATCTCGAAGTTGTCCTGCGATCGCTCGATGTGCAGTCCCTCGCGTTGACCGGCATTGCGACCAGTGGGGTCGTACTGTCCACCCTGCGCCAAGCGGCCGACCTCGACTTCGGGTTGACCGTCCTGCAAGATTGCTGCCTCGATCCGGATGCGGACGTGCACCGGGTCCTGATGGAAGAGCTCTTCCCCCGTCAGGCCGTCGTGGAGTCCGCCGCGCAGTGGGTGCAGCGCCGCGGATCAGAATCCCGGGAAGGCCTTTCGTAACTCGACGAGCTCGGAGGACCCGGCGTCAACGACGGGGGAGTGGGCCGGGTCGAGCCTGCCGTAGACGAGGCGGACAAGCGCGTCGCCGGTCAGCTCGAGATCGGGCACGTCGACCGGAGCCCGCGGCGAGAGTGCGGCCCCGTCTGCCCGCAGCGCGATGTCGAAGTAGCGGTCCGGTGCCACCGTGCGGATGCTGATCGTCCGCTCGGTGCCGGTCGGCTTGCCGGCGAAGCTGCTGATCATGGCCAGGGTGTCGACCATGAGCTCCGTCTCGTCGGGTGGGATCGTGGCCCCGTCGTCGAATGCCACGGCGACGTCCCAGGTGTGCACCGCATGCTCGTTGAGGCGCAGCCCGAGGAAGGTCGGCAGATCCACCTCCATCGGGCCCATGGCGAATCGAAATGCGGCTGCTTCGTCGGGGGTGATGGCGGCGAGGCGGGCCAGGAGCTCGGCGTCGGCCTCCAGCGCGTCGGCGGCCTGCGCGTCGGGATCTTTGGCGTTCCAGTCGTCCCAGACCAATTGCGGGTCGAGGTCGACCGCCCCGTTGAGACGCTGCGTGGTGAGGACCGCGCCCGAGCCCAGATGTGACAGCACGTCCGCCACCGTCCATTCGGTGGGGTACGCCTGCTGGCGGAGCTGCGCGGGCGTGAGGCGTCGGACCAAGGCGGCCAGGGTGTCGGCCGACCTCCCGAGTGCCCTGAGTTGCGCCTGCGATCTCGCGTGCACGTCGCTGTCGGCGTCCGTCTTGTCATCGGTGCTCATCGTGCCGTTCTAATTGCTCGACGCCACGAGTCACGCGCACTGTCCCGGTCCGAGGGCCGCCGACGATTACCGCCGCCGCCGGTCAGCCGCCGCCGGTCAGCCGCCGCCGGTTCAGCCGGCCCCGGTTCAGCCGGCCCCGGTTCAGCCGGCCCCGGTTCAGCCGCCGCCGGTTCAGCCGCCCCCGGTTCAGCCGTCGATGGTGTAGTCCACCACTCCCCGGATGACCTCACCCGCGTGCATTGCGGCATAGCCGTCGTTGATCTGCTCCAGCGGGTAGGTGCGTGTCACGATCTCATCGAGCTTGAGGTGGCCCGACTGGTAGAGGCTGAGCAGACGCGGCACGTCCTTGGACGGCGACATCATTCCGTAGAGGCAACCCTGAATGCGCTTCTGGTACATCGTCAGCTCGAAAAGGGCCGCTGGAATACCGACCTCGGTCTTCTTGCCCATGCCGGTCACGACGAGAGTGCCGCCCTTGCGGATGGACGAGAAGCCTTGCCCCACGTGCTCGCTCGTGACCACGCCGATGGTGATGATGGTGGCGTCGGCGCCCTGTCCGTTGGTGAGGTCCTGAATGTGGGCTGTCGCTTCGTCAATGGTGGCGAAGGCCGCGGTCGCCCCCAACTTCAGGGCGGCGTCACGCTTCAACGCAACCGGATCGACCGCGACGACGTGCGCTGCGCCGGCGTGTGCTGCGCCTTGCACGGCGTTGATCCCCACCCCTCCGACTCCCATGACGATGACGACATCGGAGGGACCCACCTGTGCCGCGTTGACCGCCGACCCCCACCCCGTCGGGACCGCACAACCGACGAGCGCTGCCGTCAGCAGTGGGATGTCGCGGGCGATTTTGATACAGGACCATTCGGGCAGGATGCTGTGCTGCGCAAATGCGCTCAGCAGCGAGCCCTGGCCGACGTCGATGTCGCCGATGTGCATCCGGTAGGTCCCGTCCATCTGGGATCCGGTCATCAGCAGGGCGCCGCAGTCGCACAGGTTCTGCTGCCCGCTGGCGCACCAGCGGCACTTGCCACACCCGGGGATGAACGACGTCACGATGTGGTCGCCCACCTCGAGGCTGCGCACGCCCGGCCCGACGTCGCGTACGACGCCGGCCCCCTCGTGGCCACCGCAATAGGGAAGATGGCCGAGTTGCATGTCGCCGGTGGCCAAGTGGTCGTCGGAGTGGCAGAGCCCGCAGCCGGCGAACTCGACGAGCACCTCGTACTCCTTGGGTCCGTCGAGATCGACCTCGACCACCTCCCACTTCCCCGGCTGCTCAAAGAGCACAGCGGCCTTGGTCTTCATGGTTCCCCCTCCCAACCTCACGCGTTGTTGCAAAGATAGCAATGGGGCGGTCGACCCGCTGAAGCCCGCCACCCCCGTGGCACACACGCACGAGCACACCAACGGCAGAGGCGGGGAACATCTTGAGGGTTTGAAGGGTTGCACAACCCGGTACGGTCGGGGGACGGCGTCGTCCCCGCCTGATGACCAGTGAGGCCAATTTTCCTGAATGCGGAATTTCCTGAATGACTGACGCGACATCGACTGCGCCCGGCAGCGGCAACGGTGCCATGCGCACGCCCGACGGACGGCAGGTCCCTGATTGGGTGATCCTGGCCATCGCCTGCGTGGCGCAGTTCATGGTCGTGCTCGACGTGTCGATCGTCAACGTCGCCCTTCCCTCCATCGGGCGGGAGCTGCACTACAGCCCCACCGGGCTGCAGTGGGTCGTCAATGCCTACGTGCTCACCTTCGCCGGCTTCCTGCTGCTCGGGGGCCGGGCGGCCGACCTCTTCGGCCGGCGCCGTGTGTACCTCTTCGGGCTGGGCCTGTTCACCCTCGCCAGCCTCATCGGCGGGCTGGCCCAGAACGCGGCGTGGCTCACCGCGGCCCGTGCCGTGCAGGGCATCGGCGGCGCGTTCTTGTCACCCGCCACGCTCACCATCCTCGTGACGACCTTTACGGGCGTCCGGCTGGTCAAAGCCCTCGGCGTCTGGAGTGCCGTGGCCGGAGCGGGCGGCGCCGCCGGCGTGATCCTGGGTGGTGTGCTGACGGCCGAGCTGTCGTGGCGTTGGGTCCTGTTCGTCAACATCCCCATCGGTATCGCCGCCACCGTGGCCGCCCTCTACTACCTGACCGAGGCCAAACGCGGCACGCGTGACGAGAACTCGGCCAAGTTGGACATCGGGGGAGCGATCACCGTGACCGCCGGCCTGGGGGCACTGATCTTCGCCATCGTCGGCACCGACACACACCCGTGGGGCTCCGCGTACACGCTGACGATCCTCGCGACCGCAGCCGTGTTGCTCGGGATCTTCACGTTCATCGAACTGAAGGTGGCGCACACCCCGCTCGTGCCGTTCCGCCTCTTCCGCTCGCGTTCGGTGTCGGGGTCGAACGTGGTGATGTTCATGGTGGGGGCGGCGTTCTTCTCCATGTGGTATTTCCTCTCCCTCTACCTGCAGAACGTCCTGGGGTATGGAGCACTCAAGGCGGGCCTCGCCTTCCTTCCCATGGCCTTCGCCATCATCATCGGATCTCAGATCAGCGCGCGTGTTCTCCCGAAGTCCGGCGTGCGACCACTGCTGCTCGTCGGCACGGCGCTGATGGTGGGGGGCTTCGCGTGGCTCACCCAGATCGGCCCCCACAGCAACTACTGGGCCCACGTCTTCGGCCCGGGTTGCGTCATCTCCCTGGCCATCGGGCTGCTCTTCACGCCGCTGGCGTCGGCCGCCACCACAGGGGTCCACTTCACCGAGGCGGGACTGGCCTCAGGTGTGTTGAACACGGCCCGCCAGATGGGGGGTTCCCTCGGGTTGGCGATCCTGGCGACCATCGCCATCGATCACACGCACGCCATCCTGGGCGTCGCCCACGTCACGGGAACGCCCACGACGGTGGACGCGGCATTGACGGCGGGGTACGCCCGGGCCTTCGGGGTTGCGGCCGCTCTCAGTGTCGTCGCGTTCGCCGCGTCGTTCATCGTTCCCTCCATCGGGCCCAAGCGGACGGAGGAGTCGCCCGCGGCACACGCCGTCGAAGCAGCGGTCGACGGTGGAGAGGCATCCCTCCCGACCCTCGATCCGGTCGCGCAGGCGGGGGCTGACGTACGCGTCGAGCCGGCCTGAGCGATGACGACCGATCCCGCCGTGACCCCCGAATCACCTACCCCCGAGCCACCTACCCCAGAACCCCGTGCACTCGAGACCTCGGCCCTCGTGGCGCGCCTCGGGGACGTGTCCCAGTGGGAGCTCGAGGTTCTCGAGAACACGCAGCTCACGCCGAGCATGCGGCGGATCCGCTGCACCGCCCCCGGATTGGCCGAGCTCTCCTACCTCCCCGGGCAAGATGTGATGCTGACCGTCCCCACGCCGGCCGGCCCCACGTTCCGGCGCCGCTACACCATCAGATCCTTCGATCCCGCCGTCCCGGCCATCGACATCGACATCGTGCTCCATGGGGACGGCCCGGCGGCGGCCTGGGCCACCTCCGCTCAGCCCGGAAGTCGTATCGAGGGTATCGGTCCCCGGGGCAAGATCACGGTGGACCCCGACGCCGCCTGGCACCTGTTCGCCGGCGACGACTCCGCGCTTCCCGCCAGCCTGGCCATGGCCGCCTCGGTGCTCGAGGGGGAGGGCAGCGATCCGGACCGGGCCATCGTGGTGCTCGAGGTCGACGGACCCGACGACGAGCAACGCGCGACGACGTCGGACGGGCGGGAAGTGCCCGTGCGCTGGTTGCATCGAGCAGGCGCGGACCCGGCCTCGGGGGCGAATTTGGTGGCCGCCCTCACCGGCCTGCCGCTCCCGTCCGGGGCCGGTCATGCCTACCTGGCGGGAGAATTGGGCGTGGTGGCCGCCATGCGGCAGGCGCTTCTTGCCCGCGGAATGGAGGCCGATCAGATCTCGGCCAAGCCCTACTGGCGGGTCGGAAGAGCCAATGCCGCCCACGGTGAACCCGAGCGCCCGTAGCTTCTCGTAGGCTGCCGGGGACGAGTTGCGGGGCGGTGGTCGTCGTCGGCGAGGGCCGAGCGGCGCCACACATGGCCTCGAGGCTCAAATTGCCCGGCGGGCTGCACTGCCGGTAGACCAAGAACTCCAAAAATCGCACCGATGGGGGCAAAGGAAGAGATGGATCTCAAACCTGGAACTCGCTGGGCCAGTCAAGTCTGTGACACCGAAGTGATCGTGGTGCGCGCACCGACGAAGGACGTGACGCTGGAATGTGGCGGGCACCCCGTGGCCCCGGTCGGCACCGACCGGGCGGGCGGCTTGGAACTCGACCCCGCGTTCGCCGAGGGCTCGCTCATCGGCAAGCGGTTCGCCGATGCCGACAGCGGGCTCGAACTGCTGGTCACCAAGGCCGGCGCGGGCACCTTGACCCTCGACGGCGTGGCCCTTCCGCTCAAAGAGGCCAAGCCGCTGCCTTCTTCGGACTGACGCCGCCATGCACCTGAGCTCACTGCTGGAGATCGTTGCCGACGCCCTGCCCGACCGGGTGGCGGTGGCGGCGTGCGACGACGGTGAACTGACCTATCAGGGACTCTTCGAGAAGGTCCGGGCGGTGTCCCGCCATCTCCAAGGCGTTGGTGCCGAGCGACTGGTGGCGGTCGATGTGAACTCCGAGGCGGTCCCCGTGGGCCTCTTCGCCGCCGCGCTGGCCGGCATCCCCTACGTGCCGGTGAATTACCGCCTCTCCGATGTCCAGTTGGCCGCAATTCTGCAGCGGGCCGCACCGGGACTGGCCGTCGTCGAATCGTCGGTCCCGGCCCGCCTGGGCGACGGCATCGAAGGGCTCGCCATGATGAGCCGCGCCGCCTTCCTGGCGTCCGACGGACCTGAGGCCACCGAGCCCGGGGGGGTGGACCCCGACGACCCCGCGGTGCTGCTCTTCACCAGTGGGACGACCGGCGAGCCCAAGGCCGCGGTCCTCCGTCACCGCCACCTGACCAGTTACGTGCTCGAGACGGTCGAGTTCATGGGATCGGACCCTGCCGACGCGGCGCTGGTCAGCGTGCCGCCGTACCACATTGCCGGTATCGCGGCCGTGCTGACCTCGGTCTGGTCGGGCCGCCGCCTGGTCTATCTCCCGCAGTTCACCGCCGAGAGCTGGGTGGACACCGCAGCCCGCGAGGCGGTCACCCACGCCATGGTCGTGCCGACCATGCTCGGGCGGATCCTCGACGTGCTGGACGAGCGGGGCGAGAAGCTCCCGGCGCTGCGCCACCTCTCCTATGGCGGTGGCCGCATGCCCATGACCCTGGTCGAGCGGGCGCTCGACCACCTGCCCCACGTCGGCCTGGTCAACGCCTACGGGCTGACCGAGACGAGCTCGACGATCGCCGTGCTCGGCCCCGAGGACCACAGGGAGGCCGCAGCGTCCGGCGAGCCCGACGTGCGGGCCCGTCTGGGCTCGGTCGGCCGGCCGTTGCCCAACCTCGAGGTCGAGATCCGGGACCCGATGGGCGCACCTGTTCCCGCCGGGACCCACGGGGAGATCTGGGTGCGCGGCGACCAGGTGTCCGGCGAGTATCTCGGCAAGGGCGCTGCGCTCTCGCCCGAGGGCTGGCTCGCGACCAACGACGGGGGCTGGCTCGATCCTGAGGGCTTCCTCTTCGTCGAGGGGCGCCTCGACGACGTGATCGTGCGGGGCGGGGAGAATCTCTCGCCGGGCGAGATCGAAGACGTGCTCCTGGCCCACGCCACGGTGGCCGATTGTGCGGTCATCGGGGTCCCCGACGAGGAGTGGGGCGAGGCGGTGGCGGCCGTGATCGTGCTCCATGAGGGAGAGCACGGCGACCCCGAGGCCCTGCGGGTCTGGGTGGCCGAGCGGCTCCGCTCGACCCGGGCCCCGCAACGCATCGAGTTCCGCACCGAGCTGCCCTATAGCGAGACCGGCAAGCTCCTGCGCCGGGTCCTCAAGGCCGAGATGACCCCGGAGTCAGCCGGGTCGTAAGGCAGGCGTCCGGCGGCGATGCCCCGGGCTGCAACCGGGGCGGCCTCAGGGGGAGCCCACATCGGTCACCTCGTCGACCAGGCCCCAGCGCAACGCCGTGTGGGCATCGATGGCCCGTCCACCGAGAGCCATCAGGGCCATCCGATGCCGCCCGACCCTCCGGGTGATGCTGGCGGTGCCGCCGGCGCCGGGGATCAGGCCCAGGCCGATCTCGGGGAGTGCCGCCGTGAAGTCGGTGCGGGCACAGACCCGTGCGGCGAACGCCGGCAGCTCGACCCCCGAACCGGCGCACGGCCCGTGGACCCGGGCCACGAGGCGGGGACCGAGGGCGGCGATCGATCGTCCGATGCTGGTCGCCAGTCGTACCAGATGGGCCGCAGCCGGGTCGGTGAAGGTGCCGAACTCGTCGAGATCCCCCCCACTGCAAAAGCTCGGTCCCTCCCCACGGAGCACGATCTCGGTCAGGGAGGTGTCGGCTTCGGCCAGCGCCAGGCCCTCGAGGAGCTCGTCGCGCAGGGACCGGCTCGAGCGCGTTGCGCACGTGGGGCCGGTTGAGGACGAGGTCGAGGCGGTCGCCCTGACGGATCACCTTGACCGCCGGCCCCGCTTCAGGCCGGGCGTCGCGTCGGGGACGGTTCGACCGCCACGTGCGGAACTCCGCCCCGGCTTGCAGCACGGAGTACGCGGCGGATTCGGCCACCAGAGCCCGTCCGAGCGATGGTGAAGCCTGGCGGAGGCACAGCGCGAGCGTGGTGGCCGCGATCGGGTTGCGTTCGACCACGGCCAGAATGTCCTCGACCGACGCCACACCCTCCTCAGGCGCCACGTCGGCCAGCGCCGGGGCGTCCCCCGCCGTGCGGTGCAGGGCCACCACCAGGCACGGGAGTGAGGAGAGTCCCTCGCCGATCGACGCATCGGGACTGCTCCCATCGGGCGACGTGAGCACCACCAGGCCGTCCGGATCAGAGAGCGACTCGGCCGCAAACGGCGAGCGCAAGAGCGCCGCCAGCTCGCGGTCGGAAGTCTCGAGAATGCGGATGTGCCGACGCTATCGGAGACGGGGGAGCTCCCCGGGTGTGGGCGGTGGCAGGATCGGGTGGTGGATCGGAGAGCTGTACGCCCCGGAGCCTGCACCCGGGAGCAGGGGCCTGGGCGGCCAGCGGCGCCATGGTTCTCACGGGACGACCCGAGGGGCCGCCGCTCGGCGCTCCTGCCGCATTGCTCGACCTGATCGACCGGGCCGCCGGCGTGCTCAATCGACGCAGTAGTGGGAGCGGACTGCTCGACGGGCTGGCCCTGCTCGGCGAGCGGGCAGCGCTGGGTGGGCTCTCCCGGGGTGGGGCCGTCAGCTGTGGCGGCGGGGCCCGTCTGGTGGCCGCCCGCGACGGGTGGCTGGCCGTCTCCCTGGCCCGACCCGAGGATGTGGCGGCTCTTCCCGCCTGGTTGGGGCGCGACGTCGCCGGTGACGATCCCTGGCCGAACGTCGTTGCGGCGGCGGCCACCGCGCCCGCGGCGACGCTCGATGCGCAGGCCGCCCTTCTGGGTCTGCCCATTGCTGCGGTCGGCTCCGTGGCGCCGTGCGCGGAGTGGTCCTTCGAGCTGCCCGTGCGCGCCCTGCGGATCGGGGCGGGCACCGGGGGTTCCCGTCCCCTCGCAGACGCCATTGTCGTCGACCTCTCCTCGCTCTGGGCCGGGCCCCTCTGTGGCCAGCTGCTGGCCGAGGCGGGGGCACGCGTCATCAAGGTGGAGTCGTCCCGACGCCCCGACGGTGCGCGCCGTGGTCCCGCTCGGTTCTTCGACCTGCTCAACGGGGCGAAGCGATCGGTGGCACTGGACCTGGCCACGGGCGCCGGTCAACGTGACCTGGTCCGTCTCCTTTCGGTGGCCGACGTGGTCATCGAGAGCGCGCGGCCCCGTGCACTCGAGCAGATGGGGATCGACAGCACCGACCTTCTCCGCGGGACGGGTGGGCCACGGGTGTGGGCATCGATCACCAGCCACGGGCGTGCCCCCGGGCAGCGCGAGCGGGTCGGGTTCGGCGACGTGGCTGCCGCAGCGGGAGGCCTTGTCGCCGGCGACGCCCGGGGCCCGTGCTTTCTGGCCGACGCGGTGGCGGATCCCCTCGCCGGCCTGGTGACTGCAGCAGCCGTCCTCGACGCGCTCGGCGCCGGGGGCCGGTGGCTCGTCGATGCCGCCATGGCACCCATGGCCGCGGCCGTCGCCGGGCCCCTGCTCGACGTCGCCGGCCTGGTGGCAGTCCCACCCCGGGCCCGGGAACCCGTCCGCGCCGCGCCTGCGCTCGGTGCTGACTCGGCTGCCGTGCTGGGCGAACTGGCCGCATGAGCATCCTGCTGCGTGGGGCGGAGGTCGAGGGCGAGAGTGTGGACGTCCGGATCGAGGGCAACCGGATCGCCGCGGTCGGTCCCTCCGCCATCAGTGCGAAGACAGCGCGTGGGGGGATGTGGAGATCCGGTGCGGCGGTGGGGCGCTCCTTCCCGGCCTGCACGACCATCATGTCCATTTGCTTTCCATGGAGGCCGCGAGGGGGTCGCTCGACGTCTCGAGCCAGCTCGAGGCGCGAATTCGGGACGCCCACGCCCGGACGCCACCCGGCGTGGCCATCCGTGCCGTCCACTACGACGAGGTCACCGGGGGGCCGCTGGACCGCCGTCGGCTCGACACCCTCGCTCCCGGACGCGCCGTACGGGTCCAGCACCGCTCGGGAGCGCTGTGGGTTCTCAGCTCGGTCGCGCTCGGGCAGGTCGGCCTGCTCGGTGGGGACCCGGCACCACAGGGGGACCCCGACACCGCAGTCGACGGCGTCGAGAGGGACGGGGCGGGGCATGCGACCGGGCGCCTGTTCCGGCTCGACGACTGGTTGCGCGCCCGTCTGGCCGATGACCGCACCGCCGACCTGGCGGCCGTCGGGCGCCGACTGGGTTCATTCGGCGTCACGGGTGTGACCGACTGCACACCGACGCCGACCGCGGACTATTTCGACACCCTGGCCGAGGCGGTGCGCACCGGTGCGCTGCCGTTGACCGTGGCGGTCACCGGCGCCCCCGACCTCTCGGACCTGCCCCCACCCCCACCGCTGCGACGCGGGCCGGTGAAGATCGTCGTCACCGACCACCTGCTCCCGTCGTTCGACGACCTCGTGGCGTGGTTCACGCGTGCGCACGGATCGGGTCGGCCGGTGGCCGTGCACTGCGTGACCCGGGCCGCCCTCCTGTTGGCTCTCGCGGTATGGGAGGAGACCGGGAGCCTGACGGGTGACCGCATTGAGCATGCCTCGGTGACGCCGCCCGACGCCATCGCCGCTATGGCGCGCCTCTCCCTCACTGTTGTCACGCAGCCCGCGTTCGTCGCCGCGAGGGGAGATGCGTACCTGCGTGACGTGGAGCAGGCCGACCGCCCCGACCTCTACCGCTGTGCCTCGTTCCTCGAAGGTGGAGTGGCGGTCGGGGGGAGCACCGACGCGCCGTTCGGGATCGACGATCCGTGGGTCGCCGTGCGGGCCGCCGTCGAGCGCCTCGCGCCGAGCGGCAAACGGGTCGGGGCGGATCGGGGGTTGGAAAGCGCCGCCGCCTTGGCGCTCTTCCTGGGCCCCTTGGAGCAACCGGGCGGGCCCGCCCGTCGCATTGCGCCCGGCGCACCGGCGGATCTGTGCCTGCTCGACGTCCCACTCGATGTGGCCCTTGCGGCGCCGTCGAGCCGGCACGTGGCGATGACGATCGCCGGGGGCGAGCGTACGTTCGAAGCCTGAACCGGACAGAAGGACCGGTCTCCCGGCATGCTCTACTGTGGCACCGAATAAGGTCCACACGAGCAAAAGGTCCTGACGAGCCGCGGCTTGGCCCGGGGCGGGGTCGATTCGGAGAGGTGACGCTGGAGATGGCAAGCGAGGGATTGCACGAGGCACCCGACCTCCTCGACGAAGCCACGGTGGACTATCACCGGGCCATCACCTCGTTGCGCGAAGAGCTCGAGGCGATCGACTGGTACGACCAGAGGGTCAAGGCGACCTCGGACGAAAGCTTGGCCGCCGTCCTGGCGTACAACCGGGACGACGAGAAGGAACACGCGGCGCTGACGCTGGAGTGGTTGCGCCGGCGTGATCCCGCGCTGGACGCACAGCTGCGCAAATTCTTGTTCACCACCACCGAGCCCATCACCGCGGTCGGGACGACCGACGGAGGGGCCGGAGCGGATGGCGATGGGAGACCGACTCCGGACGGGCTGGGGTCATTGGGAATCGGAAGCCTCAAGGGAGTGGAGCGATGAATCACCTACATCGGGACCTGGCGCCAATTTCGGAAACCGGCTGGGCCGCCGTCGACGACGAAGCCAAGGGCCGGCTGACGACGTATCTCGCCGCGGCAAACTCGTCGACTTCGCCGGGCCGCACGGCTGGGAGCATTCAGCCACCGCCCTGGGCCGGATCGCCACGATCGCGGGACCGTCCGAGGGCGTGTCCGGGGCCCAGCGCCGTGTGCTGCCCCTCGTCGAGGTGCGAGCGGAGTTCAGTGTCTCGCGTGTCGAGCTCGACGACGCTGATCGGGGCGCCATCGACCTCGACCTGCCCGAGTTGGACGAGGCCGTGCAGCAGATCGCCATCGGGGAGAACGTCGCCGTGTTCCACGGCTACGCGGCGGGCGGGATCGAAGGCATCACCGAGCGCACCTCGCATGCGCCGATCACGCACGGCGACGACATGTCGAAATATCCCACCGCAGTGGCCCAAGCGGTGGACGCCCTGCGTCAGTCGGGCATCGACGGACCTTTCGGCATGGCTATCTGCCCGAAGATCTATACGACGATCGTCGAATCCACCGAACACGGCGGACATCTGCTCTTCGACCACCTCCACCGGATTCTGGGGGGCCCGCTGGTCTGGGCACCGGGCGTCGACGGAGCGGTCGTGCTGAGCCTGCGCGGTGGAGACTTCGTTCTCGACTCGGGGCAGGACATCTCCATCGGCTATCTCGACCACAACGCTGACGCGGTCCGGCTCTACCTCGAGGAGAGTTTCAGCTTCAGGGTCATCGAGCCCGACGCCGCAGTGGCGGTGCTCCTCGAAGCCTGAACCGTCAGGCGCTGCAGCGATCGCCCAACCAGGGGCGCTCGCCGTCGAGCGCGAAGAGGGTGACGGCGAGGGTGTCCTGGTCGGCCTTGCTGGCCAGGTTGGGCGGCACGCCCACCAGGTCGGGCCGGTGCGCCGCCTCGGCCGCGAAGTTCCATGTCGACTGGCTGAACTGGAACGCGCCGCGGTACAAGCCGTTCGGCGACACCGCCTGGTAATTGCCACCTGACTCGGCCTGCACCACACAGGCCAGGAACGGGGGGAGCGTGGGGTCCGTCGTGCTCGATGGCGCCGCGGTTCCGCTCGAGGACGGCTGTGACGAGGTGCCACCGCTCTTTTGCACTGTGGCCTTGCGGGCCGTCGTCACCGCAACGACCGCGGCGCGGCGACAGCGCAGCATTCTGCTGTGCCACGGCGACGGCCAGCTGACCGGTGACCTGTGCTTGCACGGCCTGCATGCGATGTTCGGACGCGGTGGCCTGTGCCAGGTACGACGCCTGGTGCTCCTGTGCTGACTGATCGAGTGTGCGCTGACGGACCAGCGACTGCTGCTGGCTCTGCTCGTTGCGCTTGGCGGTTTGCAGTTGATTGACTGCTTCGTCGAGGTTGCCGATGCTGATGGTCGCGTACTCATCGGCGGACTGCACGGTGCTGACGTTCTCCGCGAAGAGCGCGGCCCCGGACGCCGAGGAGACCGAACCGTTCAAGATGTAGTTCTCGATCGCCAGGTGCTGGACGAGGTGGAGCCGCTTGGCGATTTCGCGCCGGTCGGTCTTGATCTGCGTTTGCAGTGCTGCGATGGCGCGCTGGTCTCTTGCGACCTGTGCCGACGCCACCGAGTACTGCTGCTGGTACGCCGCCCGCTTGGAGTTGTTCCTGCACGAGCTCTTCGGAGATCGTCTTCGCCTGCGCCTTGAGGCCGCTGACCTGATCGGCGCCGGCCGTGCCGCTCGTCGCCGCGCCGGCGTAGGCGCTCGAGCACGCGAAGGCCATGACAAAGGCGGCCGCCAGGGGGCCGCGTGCGATGGGGCGCGCGCCGGACCTGCTTCGAGTTTCCGACCTGACCCAGTGCACGACCAGGTGAATTTAGCCTTCTTTTTTCTCCCTCGTGCTCGTGACCTGCGCTTGCGCACCCGTCTCGGTGTCCCCAACCCCCCGTTTCCGGTCTGGCGGGGTCGAATTCGTGCCTAGTCGGAGGGCGATGACACCAGGGACGTGCTCACACCCAACCGCCCCGGGTCGGGGGCATATGGCTCTGACCTTCCGGTGTCGGTTTCACGCCGAGTACCTGATGCAGTGAGATACCGCCGTCATCGAAGCCGTTGGCCGACGCCGCCATGTAGAGGTGCCAGACACGCGCCCGTTCGGCGCCGACCTCGGCTACCGCGTCTTCCCAGTTTGCTTCCAGGTTCGAGACCCAGGCCTGCAGTGTCCTGGTGTAGTGCTCCCGGAGCGACTCGACGTCGCGCACCTCGAATCCTGCTCGTTCCATGGCATGCACCACCTGGCTCACGTCGATCAATTCGCCGTCGGGAAAGACGAAGCGCCCGATGAACGAGTTGCGACGCATCCGGGAACCGCCGACGCTGGAGATCGCGTGGTTCAGCAGCCGGCCCGTGTCGGCGAGGAGCGCGTGGAGCGTGGTGAAGTACTCCGCCATCTTTTCGGCGCCGACGTGCTCGAACATGCCGATCGACGAAATGGCGTCGAAGCGCTCGCCGCGGAGGTCCCGGTAGTCCTGCACCCTGATCTCGATCTGCTCGTCGAGCCCGGCCTCTTTGATCCGCAGCCGGGCCAAGTCGGCCTGTGCGCTGCTGAGCGTCACGCCGACGACCGATGCGCCGTAGCGGCTGGCCGCGTGCAATGCCATGGAGCCCCAGCCACAGCCGACGTCGAGCAGGCGCGCACCGGCATGCTCGTGCAGCCCGAGCTTGCGGCACACGAGGTCGTGCTTGGAGTCCTGCGCCGCTTCGAGCGTGGCGGTGTCGTCGACGAAGCGGGCGCACGAGTAGGTCATGCTCGACCCGAGCACCAAGCGGTAGAACTCGTTGCTGATGTCGTAGTGATGGCGGACCACTTCAGCGTCACGCTGCTTCGAATGGCGCCTCCCGTGCGGCGCGGCCTCCACCCTGGGACGTGCCGGCGGCGCGCCGAGGACCCCTAACCGTGTGGCTGCCCTGAGTGCGACAAGCGGCATGCGGGCCCCCGTCTTGAGATCGCCGGGTGCGGCGTCGTGCAGGGCGCGGAGCAGGCTGATCACGTCACCTTCCGCCTCGAGCTCGCCGGTGACATAGGCCCGGCCCAGTCCCAACTCTCCGGGCGCCCACAGCATGCGCTTCACCGCCGTGGGTGAGCGGACGATGATCGTCCCCGGCCCGTCGCGTGGCCCGAGCGCACTGCCGTCCCAGAACTCGAAGCGGACCGGCAACTTTTTGCCGAACAGGGCGTGCAGGAGTGGTGCGATTGCGGCGGCCGCACTCGGCCGTGCTCTCGTCGGCGCACCCGGCCGTGCTCTCGTTGCCGGCGCTGGCCGTGACCGGCCGATGCTCTGCTGCGCTGCAGACGCCGATGCAGATGCAGATGCAGGCGATTCCGAATTCATGACGTCGAGTTCCATGGGGCCCTCCTTCGCCTCACGCCTTCGAAGTGGGCCGCTCTTTCGACCCGACTCGCTGGTTCACTCCATGCCCGGTACGGATACCACCGTCGATGTTATTGCCACACCCCGTGCGTGTGCCCTGTCTGCACGGCACCATGCGCGCGCAACTGCTCGTGCACATTCGCGTTGCGTGCGAAGCACCGGGACGCGCACAGTGGCGCGTCCAGCGAAATCTCAGGAAGGCGAGAGTGGCGGGGAGGCGTTGCTGGCCAGTTGCTCCGCGCGCGAGCGCTGGGAGAGGAGCTCGTGGTAATGATCGTCGTCCCCCTTCATGCCGCTGACGAGCGGGGAGTGCGCCAGGGAGAACGCACCGAGGAACATGATGAGGAGGGAGATGGCCTCAAGGGGTCCCCACGCGCCGCCCGTGCGGAGATCATCGCTGAACAGTCCCACGCCGATGAGGATGCTGGCCAAGGGATCGACCATGACGAGCGTCGACTGGGAGGCCACGATCGGTCCGGCGTGAAAGGCGTTCTGGGTCAAGAAGACGGCGAGGACACCGAAGAAGATCAGGGCATAGGTCTGCCCGTGCCGGTAGAGCGACGTCCAGTCCTGGGCTGCGTAATTCGAGACCACCTTGGTGCAGGCTGCGGTGAAGGCGAAGCTGATGGCGCCGGCGGTGCCGAACATTGCGGCACGCCACCAGCGGGGCCCGCGCAACGCCAGGACGACCGCAACGGCGATGCCGGCACTACATGCTGCCCCGGCGATCACCCAGCTCCAGAACGAGGCGGAGAGATTGCCCTCCTCGGGGTGGGCGCAGTACAGGAACCCGGCGAGTCCGCCCACGCACGCCAGCGAGCCGAGCCATTCGCGGCGGCCGACGGTAAATCCCAACCAGACCGAGAGTACGGCCACCAGGAACACCAACTCGAGGGTCAATATCGGTTGGACCTGCGAGAGCTGGCCGAAGTGCAGGGCGACGGCTTGGAGGATGAACGAGACGATCATCAGGGCGAACCCGAGGAGCCAGATGCCCCGGCGGACGGCGTAGGTCATCAGGCTGAGCTTCAGCGTCTTGTCGGCGGGCGCGTCCTCTACCCCCATGCGCTGGAACACGCTGGTGAGCGCGTTGGCCAACGCAGCGCCAAGCGCCAAGAGAAAGACCATCCAGATCCGCTTTCGTCAGAGATACATGTATCATGCACGTATCTGGCAATAGTGTACCGGCAGATGGGGAGGTGAAGGCCGATGGACGTCGCCCTCACCCAGTCCGAGCTCGACAGTATCGGCGTCATCGAGTTGGAGTTGCTCAAGCTCGTCCGTCATCTCGAGACGTTCGGTCGTAGGAGCTCGCTGTACCTCGAAGTGGACCGGGCGGGGTATCTCGCCCTGCGGATGCTCGAGGAAATGGGTCCGGTGAGCACCAAGGCTCTCGCCACAGCCTTGAACCTCGATGCCTCCACGGTCACCCGCCAGGTCTCCGCGCTGGAGAGCGCGTCCTTTGTCGAACGACGGCCGGACCCCTTGGACGGGCGCTCGTCGACCATCGTCCTGACCGAGGAAGGGTACCGGACGATGATCGGGGTGGAGCGGGAACGTCGGCAGGTCATGGAAGCACTGGTGAGCGACTGGACCGACCACGACAAACTCACGCTCGGTCGGGCGTTGACCAGGTTGAACATCTCCCTCCTCGAAAGCGGGAGAACGGCCAAGGACGTGGACTAGACACTGGGTATGGCCGCTCAGTCGGATGAGCATCCGCGCAACGGGCCAGGGCCGGCGCCTGCACCGCCACGATGGCGCGTCGGGCCGTCCCTCCGCCGGGCCTGGCCGGTCCTGCGTTTCTTCTTCGGCATCGGCATCCTGGTCGTCGCCGTGTGGGTGCTGTCGTCGCACCGCGACGAGCTCTCCGGCTTCTCGCAGGTCTTCCGGAGTCTCAAATGGTGGTGGCTCCCACCGGCCCTCCTCCTCGAGTTCGCCTCCTTCGTCTGCTTCGCCGGTTTGCAATATGAGTTCCTCGAGAGTGGCGGCCTGGCTGCGCCGGAGGGACCACTGGTGAAGACGACCTTCGCGTCGCAGGCCATCACGAACTCCCTGCCCGGGGGCAGCGCATTCTCCGCCGTCTACCAATTCCGCTGGTACCGGCGCTTCGGGGCCGACGACACCCTGGCGGGATGGTCCCTTGTCGGGACCCTGGTGGCGTCGAGCGTGTCACTGGCCTTGGTGGCCACGGCCGGGTTGGCGCTGGCCACCGGCGAGGGGGCCACGCTCGACCTCATTCCCGTCATCGTCGGCGTCTTCCTGATCACCCTCGCCATCGGCGCGCTCTTCATCTACGAACGGCCGCTGGCCTTCGTCGTGACGTGGGGGATCCGTGTCTCGCGCAAGGTGGTGGGACGGCCACGGGGTGATGTGGCGGCCAACATCGAGCGGATCGTGACGTTGGTCACCTCGGTGCGCCTGGGGCGGCGTCAGATCGTGCGCATCCTCTCGTGGGGCTGTGCCGCCTGGTTGTTCGACTGCGGGTGCTTCGCCCTGATGTTCCTGGCTGTCGATGCGAGCATTCCCTGGAAAGGTCTGCTGCTGGCCTACGGTGCGGGCCAACTCGCCGCCAACCTGCCCATCACCCCGGGCGGATTGGGCGTGGTCGAGGGGAGTATCACCATCGCCCTGGTGGCGTTCGGAGGTTCCCAGAATTCGACGTTCGATGCCGTGCTCATGTACCGCGTCATCAGTTTCTGGCTCGTCCTGGTGGTGGGCTGGCTCTTCTGGGGCCAGCTGGCGTACCAGGTGCGCAAAGGTCGTTGGACCCGTCACGCGTTGCACGCGCCCATCGAGGCGAAATTGCGCGGCGACGAGGGGACCGTCCGACAGGACGCAGAACGCGTCGAGGCCGTGCCGGCGGTCGAGCGATGACGGACTCGACGCAG
This sequence comes from uncultured Acidimicrobiaceae bacterium, assembly GCA_963706555.1. Lineage (GTDB taxonomy): Bacteria > Actinomycetota > Acidimicrobiia > Acidimicrobiales > RAAP-2 > Bog-473. Next base: position 4,618,334 of record OY970164.1, on the reverse strand, counting down.
TGCGGGCGTCCGGCCTGGCGCCGCGGTCTCGGTGTCATCGTCGGCTGCCTGCTCGCCGCCGGCACCGTGGCGGACTGCACCACGGCACGCAGCGACCTGGGCACGTCGGTCAGCTCGTGTTACCACGCCCTTCCCGCCGCGACCAAAGCGGTCGACCGGCACGGGCACCTGCTCGGGGTCCTGCAGCTCACGGTGGGGACCCTCCAGCGAGAGGCACCCGGCCTTTATATGGATTTGTCCGCGCATCCCTCAGCGGGCAAAAAGATCTGCGTGGTCGCGTTCGGCGGGACATTTGACGCCTCCTCCGTCTCCGATCCCCGGGGTCTCCAGTCGGGGCGTCTGGCCGTTGTCGTGTCGACGACGCCGGACAACCATCCACTGGGCACGGTGATCCTGCCCCGGCCCCCGCTACGGTTCGGCCACGCGCACGCGGGATGAGCGGGTTCGGGTAGGTATGCTCTCGTTCCTGCGCACCGGTGTGCGTAGATCGGTTACGTGGTGGCTCTGATCTAAAAGAAGGTCAACCGCCTTAGTCGGCTTCACCCGGGAGGACGGGAGAGGGCGGTTATGACTGATGTGATCGGGGGATGGGCGCCGGAGGCGGAGCCCGCGCGCACGCCGGAGGGCGCCACCCCGAGTTCGCACGAGCCCTCGGGCGCAGGTGCCGGATCACCGGCCTTCGTGCTGAGCGGTGGCGGCAATCTCGGGGCGTTGCAGGTCGGCATGATGTACGCCCTCGTCGAGACCGGGCTGCGTCCGGGCATGATCGTCGGCACGTCCGTCGGCGCCATCAACGGTGCCTTCTTGGCCAGCCGTCCGGATCTGCCCGGCATCGCCGAGATCGCACGGCTCTGGTCATCCCTCCGCCGCAAGGACGTGCTGGGGGTCGACTTCGGCACACTCGTCGGCGGCATCCGCGGGAGGCCGCGCCATCTCTTCGACTCCTCGGCGATTCGCCGCATCCTCGACACCTTCGTGACCTTCCGTCGCCTCGAGGACGCCCCGATCCCCCTCACGGTGGTGGCCACCGCCCTGGGCACGGGGGAGGCGGTCGTCCTCAATTCGGGAGACGCCACGACGGCGCTCCTCGCCAGCAGTGCGGTGCCGAGACTTTTGCCCGCGGTCGAGATCGACGGCCGCCTTCTGGTGGACGGTGCCGCGGCGGCCGACGTGCCGGTGCGAGAAGCACTGTCCTTGGGTGCCCGCGACCTCTACGTCCTGCCGACAGCGCCGGCCCAGGTGGCCAAGCTGATGGACCAAACGACGGCGTCGGGGACCGCCGGCAGCGGAGGCGGGCCGACGGTGCACGTCGTCCCGCCTCCGGACATGCACATCCCCCTGGCCCGCCTCGGCCAGTCACAGGACCTCCTCCGCCTGGGCTACGAGCAGGCGCGGGCCTGGCTCGAAGGCACACCCCTGCCGGGCGCGCCGCGCACCGAGAAGCGGGCGGCTCGTGGACCGCGCTTCTCGTTCCGACCACGGATCGCCCCGGCGGATCGGTCGTCGTAGACCTGGACGACCCGGAGGGTCCCACGGAGGCCGTACCCTGGTCGCCCCGTGACCCTGCTCGTCGATCTCCAACACGTTGCGGTCCGCCGCGTCGACCGGGTGCTCTTCGAGGAACTGTCGATGACGGTCTCGGATGGGGATCGGATCGGAGTGGTCGGGATCAATGGCACGGGGAAGTCGACCCTGTTGCGGATAATCGCAGGGGTCGATGTGCCGGAGGATGGCCAGGTGCTCCGGGGACGCGGCTCGCGCGTGGGTTTTCTCGCGCAAACGCCCGAATTGCCGCCGGGCACAGTGCGCGGCGCCGTCGGCGAGGGATGGGAGGCCGAGGCTGCACTGGACCGGCTCGGTATGGGCTCCGCCGTCGACGACGACGTCCGCTCGCTCTCGGGCGGTCAGGCCAAACGGGTGGCACTGGCCCGGGTGCTGGCGCATCCCGCCGAGCTCCTGGTGCTCGACGAACCGACCAACCATCTCGATCTGGGCGCCGTGGCATGGCTGGAGCAGCGGCTGCTCTCCTTCCGCGGCGGTCTGGTCCTGGTGACGCACGACCGTCACCTGCTCGATCGGGTCACCACCCGGATGCTGGAGCTCGACCGCGGGCGTGCCTACATGCACGAAGGTGGGTACGGGTCGTATCTCGAAGCGAAAGCCGAACGCGAGGACCACGCTGCCGCGGCGGAATCGACCAGGCGGAACCTGGCCCGGCGAGAGTTGGCCTGGCTCCGCCGCGGCGCCAAGGCACGGTCGCGCAAGCCCCAGGCCCGGATCGACGCCGCGAAGCGCCTGATCGAGGGTGCCCCTGTCGCCGCTGTCCGCTCCGCCGAGCTGGAGCGGCCTGACACCCCCCGCCTCGGCGACAAGGTGATCGAGTGCAAAGAGGTTGCCTTCCGCTACGGCGACGGACCACTCGTCCTCTCAGGCGTCGACCTCGCGGTGGACCGGCGGGAACGACTGGGCATCGTGGGGGCGAACGGATCGGGGAAGTCGACTCTGGTCGACCTCCTGGCCGGTCGGCGGCGCCCCACGGCCGGGTCGATCGAGGTCGGACCGACGGTAGTCGTCGGGTACTACGACCAGCTCGGCGTCGAGCTCGACCTCGGGGCGCGGGTGCAGGACCTCGTCGTGGGACCACACCGCTCGACGCCCTCGCTCGCCGATATCGAATTGATGAAGCGGTTCCTCTTCACTGGTGAGCTGCCGTTCGCCCGCGTCGGAACATTGTCGGGCGGGGAGCGCCGCCGGCTCCAACTCCTGTTGGTCCTCACCGGGCGCCCGAATGTCCTGTTCCTCGACGAGCCGACGAACGATCTCGATCTGGACACCCTGCGGATCCTGGAGGACTTCCTCGACGATTGGCCGGGCGCACTTGTCGTCGTCAGCCATGACCGGACGTTCCTGGAGCGCACGACCGAGCGCCTGGTGGCCGTCGGGTCCGACGGTGCGGTGGCCGAAGTCCCCGGTGGGGTCGACGGCTGGATCGCCAAGGTCGAGACCGGCGATGTCCGGCGCGCCGGGTCTCTCCCCTCGACGTCGAAGCTGGCGTCACCGGCCAAGGCCGGGCGCCCACGGCCGACGGGGAGTTCCGCATCGACGGGACGGCTCCTCCGCGAGGCCGAGAAAGAGGTCGTCCGTCTGCAGCGGCAACGGGACAAGATCACCGACGCCCTCATCGGCCTGCAGGACCACGTGGAGCTGCAGCGACTCGGGGTCGAACTGGCAGCGGTGCAAACGGCGCTCGGCGAGGCCGAGGACACCTGGCTGGCCGTGGCCGAAGAGGCGGAGTCATAGAGGCTGGACGCGCCGACCCGCCTCTGCACCGACTGACTCGACCACGAAGCCACCCGGGTCTTGCAGGAGCAGGTCCACCGCCTCGGCCGTGAGCGGTTGCGCAAAGAGAAAGCCTTGTCCCGTGTCGACATCGGCCGCTTCGAGTTGTCGCCATTGGACATGGGTCTCGATGCCTTCAGCGATGACCTCGAGACCGAGCGCCCTTCCCAGTTGGACGAAGGTGCGCACGATCGCCGCCGATTTGTCGGCGTCCCCGATGCCCGACACGAAGGACCGGTCGATCTTGAGGATGTCGATGGGAAATTGCTGGAGGTAGGCCAATGAGGAGAATCCTGTACCGAAATCGTCGATGGCGATCCGCACGCCGACGGCCTTGAGCATCTTCAAACGTGTGACGGTCGTCTCGACATGTTGCATCAAGGTGGACTCGGTGAGCTCGAGGACCAACATGTCGGCATCGAACCCGCTGGCGGAGAGTGCGCGATAGACGTCGTCGACGATCCGGTCGCGTTGGAGCTGTTTGGCGGCGACGTTGACCGAGACCACGAAACGATGACCCTGCCTCTGCCACTTCGCTCCCTGCCGGCATGCGGTCTCGAGGACCCACCGCCCGACCGGGACGATCAACCCGCTGGACTCGAGGGCGGGAATGAAGTCATCGGGCTGCACGACTCCCCGTGTGGGGTGACGCCAACGCAGCAGGGCCTCGACACCGGTGAACACTCCGGTGGAGAGGTCGATGGTGGGTTGGTAGAGGAGGAAGAACTGGTCGGCGGCGAGGGCCCGGTGAAGGTCCACGTCGAGATTGCGATGATCGTCGACGGACTCGAGCATCGAAGGTGTGAAGACGGCGAAGCGGCCTTTCCCGGCGGCTTTGGCGCGGTACAGCGCGATGTCGGCGTCGCGCAGGAGCTCTTCAGGGGTGGTCCGGTCGCCGGTGGCGATCCCGATGCTGGCGGTGATCGTCAAGGGGATTTCGCTACCGGAGATCTCGAAGGGAGGTTCCAGTGCGGCGAGAATGCGCTCCGCCACGGCGTCAGCAATTCCGGTTTGCGCGGCCCCTTCCGTCAAGAGCACGAACTCATCGCCGCCCAGGCGTCCGACGGTGTCACCCTCGCGCAGCACCTCTGACAATCTGGTTCCGACACCTGCCAGGAGCTCATCGCCCGACCGGTGGCCCAACGTGTCGTTGATGTCTTTGAAGTTGTCGAGGTCGAGGAAGAGCGCGGCGGGGGTGGTGTGCTCGCGTCGGGCATGCGCCAACATGTGCGCGATCCGGTCAAGGATCAGCGCACGATTGGGTAACCCGGTGAGCGGGTCATGGAATGCCTGATGGCGGAGCTCCTCGGTGCGTTCGGCCACGAGCTTCAAGGCGCGGGATCGGCTCGTCCCCAAGAGGTAGAGGAGGAGGCCCAGCAGCAGGCTCACCGCGGTGCCGCCCACGAACAGGTCGAGCGTATGCGGGGTGGAGAGGACGTCTCCGTCCGTTGCCGTTCCCAGGACCTTGATGTGCCAGCCGTTGGAAAGGTTGATCGACTTCGACTGCGCGTCGCGCGGCACGACACCTGCGTTGAAGGTGACAGACGATGATCCGGAGCCATAGTGGAAAGACACTGCGGCCGAGGGGTGGTCTTCGAGTGCGGTGTGCAAAAGGACCCCGGGCAGGATCGCGATCCCTGCCCACCCCATGAGGGCGGCGCGGCGAGCGGCGACTGTGTTCGGCACGACGCCCCCGCGATAGATGGCGGCGCCGATTGCCAGCTCCCCGACGGTTCCCTGCTTATACGGCAGATACTCGTCTTGGCCCGAGTCCCGGGCGTGAAGGAGCTCAGTGCGAAGAGGCGATTGGCAGAAATCGATGCCGTCGGGAAGGTCAGTGGTGGTGGTCCGCGAGCGCGACACCGACGCCAGGCAGTAGTACGGGCGGATTCCGGGGGGAGTGACGGCAAAGGTGCCCGCAGCGGCGAGGGGTCCTGACGGGTCGGCGACCTGCCGGTGTGCGTATGCGGCCAATTCGGACGGCCGTACCTCCTGAATATCGAAGATGGTCTGGACTTCGGGGTAGCGAGCGAAGGCACGGACCGACTTCGTCCACGTCAAGAACTCGGCCTCAGTCGTCTCGGGATCTCTCACCAGCACCGCTCCCGTGCTGATGGTGAGATCCTGCTCGTGCACGATCGCCTGTTGCAGGGTCGAGGCAATCTGCGCGGCAGAGGCGAGAAAGGCCTGGCGTGACTTGTTGCCGTCGCTGCGAGCCACGCCCCGAGCCCCGACAACCGATCCGATAGTGCCGACCACGACAACCACAAGCATCACGGCCAACCAGAAACTGTGGCGCGTCCTCACTCCTGCGCTCGTTCAATTGAACGCGATCCTCGTGGGGTCGTCATGGTGTGGAGGCATGCAAGACGCCCAGCTTGCGCCCAGCAAGACGCCGGACGGCCCACTCAATCCCAACGGCAGCACAACTTCCGTCGGTAACGGCCGTTCACGGCACGAAAAGGTCATGCCGTCGCCCATTCCACCGGCAATGTGCAAGGACGACGACCCCGGATGAAAACGGGAACCGTCGGCATTGAAGGAAGGGACTCGTTGCCCTCAAATCAGTGCGGCATCCTCGCCGTATGGCCTGGCCACCCAGTCCGAGCAGGGTGAATTGGGCTGTAGTTGGGATTGGGTCGTCTGTCCGGAGATTCTCGGAGGCCACGATTGTCCCCATGAACTCGGGAACCCGGCATGCGACCGGCGGAGCGTCGCTATGAAGCTACGACGCAAAGAGAAGACTGACGCACCTGCCATCGAGGAGGTTCACGACGCGCCCGCTGGCGCGGTCGTTGCACAGAACAATCTCGGTAGCCAGGCGTTGACTCCATCGAATACCGCTGCCGCATTGGCGCCGGCGGAGCCGCGCAGCTCCGTCGCGGTCGTGACGACAGACGAGTCAGGAGTGGTCCCCGCTGCGAGCGGTCGGGCCGGTCAGCAACTCGGTGACGTCCTGGTCCTGCGCGGTCTCGTCACACACGCACAGGTACAAGAGGCACTGGAGCTCCAAGCACAATCGGGTGAGCGGCTCGGGGAGCTTCTCGTCCAGATGGGCGTGCTCGAGGAGCGGAGCCTTGTTGACGCGCTGGCCGAATTCTTCGGCATGCCCGTTGCAGACCTTCGGCGTTACAAGCCGGACCCCGAAGCCCTCGCACTCGTTTCCGAGGACGTCGCCCGCTCGAACATGGCCATTCCGATCAGCCTGCACGACGACGGATTGCACGTTGCGGTGGCTGAGCCGAGCGACTCCCTCCGTTTCCTGCTGTCCGAGAAGAGCGGTCATCCGGTTCGACTTCTGCTCGCCCCACCGAGCGACGTCCTGTGGGCGATCGACAGCAACTACCGCGCCATTGGTGGCGTTGCGCAACTCGTGCAGGCATTCGAGGTTGTCGAGGGCTCACGCAAGCGGGTCGTGGAATCTGCGGCTCCGGTGGTCGTCGCCGATGATGCTCCGGTCGTCCAAGTCGTCGATCGCATTCTCACGCAGGCCATGCGTGATCGCACCTCTGACGTGCACATTGAGCCCTCCGACGAAATCGTCCGGGTCCGATTCCGCATCGACGGCGCGTTGAAGGAGATCCTGGTCCTTCCTGCAGCGATGGGACTCGGACTGGTGAGTCGCATCAAGATCATGGCGGGAATGAACATCGTCGAGCGACGCCGTCCGCAGGACGGCCAGCTGACGACCACGGTTGACGGCAAGGAAGTCGACGTCAGGGTGGCCACCACCGCCACCATCTGGGGCGAGAAGTGCGTCATGCGTATTCTCGACAAGACCCGGTCCGTCCTCCGGCTCGACGACCTCGGCATGCCGGTCGATACCCACACCAGGTACTCGAAGATCGTGCGTGCCCCGTTCGGCATGGTGCTCTGCGCCGGCCCTACGGGAAGTGGAAAGACCACCACCCTCTACGCCACCCTGAGCGAAGTCAGCAACCCCACGCTCAACGTCATGACGATCGAAGACCCGGTCGAGTACGTCTTTCCCTCGATCAACCAGATCCAGACGAACGACCAGGCGGGCCTCACGTTCGCGACCGGTCTGAAGTCAATCCTCCGCCAAGACCCCGACGTGATTCTCGTCGGTGAGATCCGGGACGTGGAGACGGCGCGGGTTGCCGTGCAATCTGCGCTCACCGGCCACTTCGTCGTCTCGTCGCTTCACGCCACGGATGCGGTGTCTGCATTGCACCGATTCCTCGACATGGGGATCGAGTCCTTCCTCATCGCATCATCGGTGCTCGCAGTCGTCGGGCAACGTCTCGTGCGGAGAATCTGCCCGTCCTGCAAGGCGCGGTACAACCCGACCGCCGAAGAGCTCGCATTCTACGAGGACAGTGGTGGACCGCCGAAGGAGACGTTCTACAGAGGAACAGGCTGCAACTTCTGCAGCGACACGGGCTACCAGGACCGGATCGGCGTGTACGAGCTCCTCGAGATGACACCGGAGATCAGACGCCTCATCGTGGGATGGGCCACCCAGGAAGAATTGCGCAGCCTGGCCCAGAAACAGGGCATGCGCACGTTGAGAACAGAAGCGATCAATCTCGTTGCCGAGGACATCACAACGGTGGCTGAAGTGATTAGGAGCATGTACACACTATGAGTAAAAACGCGACAATGTCCAAGTTCCGCTTCAGCGCGCTTGACGCCTCTGGTGCGCAAGTCACCGGTGTCGAGACGGCGATGTCGGCCGGTGCAGCGCACCTCGCTCTCACCCAGCGCGGCTTTCAGCCTTTGGAGGTGACCGAAAGAAGGAGTATCTCCAAGCTCGAGATCACGAAGAAGAAGGTGCCGCGCAAGGAGATCATGCATTTCTCCCGGCAGATGGGCGTCTTCATGAAGGCTGGGATTCCGATCATGGAGGCACTGGAGGTCATCGAAACAGAGACGACCGACAAGCTCATGAAGAAGGTCATCGTCGAGATGATCGTGGATCTCCGCGCCGGTGACACGTTTGCAGCGGCGGCGAGGTCGCACCCCGAGGCTTTTCCGAACTTCTACGTGGGTATCCTCGAATCCGCAGAGTTGACTGGAAATCTCGACTCCGTGTTGAACCAGCTGGCGGACTACATCGAACGCGACGTCGAAGCTCGCTCAACGCTCACGTCGGCCCTCATCTACCCGGCTGTCGTAGCGTTCATGTCGGTCGGCGTGGTCATTGTGCTTGCCACCTTCGTCATGCCGCGGTTCGTCGTCTTCTTCAATTCGCTGCACGCAAAGCTCCCGCTGCCCACTCGAATGTTGTTGAGCGCCTCGAGCGCATTCTCGACGTATTGGTACTTCATTCTAGGAGTTGCGATCGCCCTCATTGTCGGGTTCGTCACGCTGCGACGCTCGAGCGGAGGCCGGGCGATCCTTGACGGCCTGCTGCTCAAGCTGCCGGTTCTCGGGCTTCTCGTGCAAGCGGCAGTGCTCGAACGTATCTGCAGGGTCCTTTCTTCGATGCTCAGAGCCGGTGTCGATCTCCCTCAAGCAATGACCGTGACGGCAGACGCTTCCAACAATGCCGTGTACCGCAACGGGCTCAACACCATTCGAGAGCAGATGATGCAAGGACAGGGTTTGGCCGACCCACTGGCCCAGACGGGTCTGTTCCCCGGCGCGGCGAGGCAAATGTTCCGTGTCGGTGAGGAGACCGGTACGTTAGATATTCAGCTCGAAACTGCAGCCACGTACTATCACCGTGAGCTCGAAGTCAGGGTGAAGCACTTTACGAGTCTGTTCGAGCCGGCCGTCATCATCTTTATGGGTATCGTCGTGGGGTTCGTCGCCGTGGCCCTTATCTCTGCGATGTACGGCATCTACAGCCAGGTCAAGACGTGAGGAAGCTGGGCCACGACTTGCCTAGACCCGTCCCGACGCCGTGGCGCAGATGCCCCGACGCGGTCGAGACGCGGCGAGGAGTCTGGCTTCACTCTCATTGAGTTGATCATCGTCACCTTGATCATTCCGATCATCATCGGCGCGATCACCTTGGCGCTCATCTCGATCTTCTCGTTGCAGGGAGGCACGGGAAGTCGGATCTCCGACTCGGCCGATGCCCAGGTCGTCTCATCCAACTTCGAGACCGACGTGCAGAACGCGTCGCAGGTTACCTCAGCCAGTCCGAGCTCTCCTCAGTGCACGCCCGGTCCGGTGGCTGTTGGAACACAGGTCCTTGGGTTGCAGTCACCGGACAATGGAGGGACCGTCATTTCGTACGTGGATGTTGCGAATGGCAACAACGGGTTCAGTCTCAAGCGTTACGTGTGTATTGGAGGGAATAACACGTCGCCTGTAAGTGTCAATGCGATCTCCAGCAACGTACCGGCTGCCTTGACGGTCGCCATTACCTGCGACGCAACTCTCGCTTCAGCGCAGACCAGTGGGACTTCCTACACATCATTGAATCTCACCCCGTTGCCAGCAGCGGTCGCGGTGGGGGACACGATTCAGGTGAGTTCTGGTTCGACGACGCAGAGCTATTCGAGTACGCAGGCGTTCACGCCGGGCCCGAGCAGTCCCGGAATCTCGCTCGGAGTAAGTTCGGGAACTGCAAGTCCGGGCTTCCCGGTCGGAGCGCAGGTCATCGATACCAAGTGGGTCGGTCCCACCGGTACCAACTGCGGCGCCAATTCGGGATGGATCAGCACAGCCAGCGTCACGGGCGTCTCGTTCACCACCGCAGGCGCGGGGAAGAACCCCTACGGTTACAACCTGGTCGCCATCCCTCGGGCGAGTTCGACTCCCAGCCAGCCGACGGCGGTGACGACACCCAACTCCAGTTGTGTCTTCGCGACCGGCTCTGGTACCTACACGTCATCCCTCTGCTTCGTCGACTTCTCTTCGTGGAATAGCTACACGGGTGCGTACTCCGCAGCCTGTCCCGCAGGTGGCCTTCCCATGTCTGCTGGCATCACCAATACTTCGTTTACGTTGACGTTTTGCCTCAACGTGCAGAGCGTGGCCACAGCCACCGGCACTCTTGTGACGGGACCCATCGGGACCAACGGGGGATACAACGGAGTCTCCGCGGTGTCCTTTCCTACGTATCCGCAAGCCTTCCTAGGCAACAACGGCTTCTACACCGTTTCGACCTCGCAGCATCCCGCGCTCTATCAGCAGAACTCCGGTGTTGGGAAGACGACGACAGTCACCATCACGAACATCGCGGTCTCGGACACGAACAGCGGCACGGCTGCCACGGGTTGGGAACTGGTGACGGGTGACGCCGAGACGACGGACGCAGGTGAGTCACTGACGTGGTCGACCTCCAATCCGAATACGCCTCTGAATCTCCTTCCGAATACGCCCTCGTCTCCCATTGGGGATGCGTGTTCCAACCCCGTCTCTCCGAGTGGCCTGACGGGAGTAAGCATCGCGACATATATCGGCTCACAGACAGTGGGCTGTGCATCATCTACTTCCGACACGTCCGCGCCCAGATCCGGGACGGTCATGCTCGAATCCCCAGCCCCGACGCAACTTACGGTGACCATGGTCGGAACTGGCCTCGAGGCCATGTTCCTCGGCGTTTTACTGCCATCGGGATCATGAGACTTCCATCCGGCTTCCATGTCGAGGGCAACAATGGGTCGAGGGCGCCTGACCGGTCGCGTTCGTCGGAGGCCGGCGACACGCTCGTTGAGGTGCTGCTCGCCATCGTGATCCTAGGCATCGCGTCCGTCGCCATCCTTCTTGCCTTTGCAACGTCGATCTCGGGTTCGGCCGAGCATCGGACTCAGACGACCGCGGACACCGTACTGAGGACCGCAGCCGAAAAGTCAATTGCACTTGTGCAACAGCAGCCGAGTACGGCATGGGGGCTGTGCCCGAACAACCCATATTCCTGGCTGCAGACCAGCGTGACGCTCGCCGCCGGCTACACCGAACAGGTGACGGGTGTCAGCTACTGGTCCACCTCCTCGAACTCGTTTGTCTCGTGGACCACGCCCGGTTCGTGCACGGTCAGCACCGACATTCATCCTTTTGTCAATTCGCCCGTCTTGATCACGATTACCGTGACGTCGGCGACTGGCGTCGTCAGTTCTCCCTTGAGCTTCGTCGTCAATGATCCTTTCGCCAAACCGATTCCGGTCGCGGGTGCTGCGACCCACTTGGCGTTCTTCAGTTCACCGACGAGCAATACCTCGATCATCGGCACTCCGTTCGGATTTCAGCCGGTCGTCGCGGTCGAAGACGCCAACAACAACATCGTGACGACGGCGTTTGCCTCTGTCACCCTGTCCATCGCTTCAGGTCCCAACGGGGCGGCCCTGTCGAATTGCTCGGCCACGCAGTTCAAAGGCGTAGTAACGTTTGCGGGCTGCTCGGTCAATCTGGTTGGGACTTACACCCTCTCAGCGAGTGAGACCGGACTTACCTCAGGCACGAGTTCGTCGTTCAACGTGCGCGCTGCGCCGCCTTCCCAGTACGTCTTCACTTCGAACCCAGCGTCGGCCATTGCGTCGAGTTCCGCCAACATGGGCCCAATCACGGTCCAAGAGCAGGACCCGTTCGGCAATCCGACAACTGTGGCGGAGACGATCAACCTTTCGTCGAATTCCACCGGCACGACCGTGTTCTCAGCGACCCCGGGCGGGCCGCCCATCTCATCGATCACCATCCCGGCGGGATCGTCATCGGCGACCTTCTACTATGGCGACACCCTTTCCGGGACCCCCACGATTACGGCCTCTGGGCCGCTCGTAAGCGACACCCAGACCGAGACAGTGACCGGCGGCCCGGCGACCCACTTGGTCTTCACGACTTCACCCAGCAGCACTGCGAAAGGTGGCACCCCGTTTGCCAGTCAGCCGGTGGTCACGGCCGAAGACGTCTTCGGCAATGCATCCGTTGCGGACGCATCAAGCGTCAACCTGGCCATCACCGCAGGTACGGGAACAGTCGGGGCCAATCTTAACGGGTGTGTCGGAAGCGAAGCCTCCGGCGTGTTCACCTTCACAGGTTGCTCGATCGATAAAATCGGCTCGGGCTACACCATCACCGCGACCGACGGGCTCTATGCCCCGGCCACGAGCAGCACGATCACCGTCTCTGTGGGTTCAGCCTTCAGGCTGGTGTTTACCACGCAGCCCGTCGGGGGAGTGACTGAGGCGACGAACTTCGCCACCCAGCCCAAGGTCACCGTGCAGGATGCCGGAGGCAACACGGTTACCACCGATTCCGGCAATGTCACGCTGGGGATCGCAAGTTACTCGGCCGCCAACGGCGGGAGCAACCAGGGCAGTCTTGGCTGTACCAGCACGACTGTCAGCGCTGTCGCCGGCATAGCCACCTTCGCCAACTGCAAGATCAGCGGGACCGCTGCCGCTGGTACGTATGTACTGAGCGCCGCCCGGGGTGGCTTGAGTTCGGGGACCTCGTCCAATCTGTCGATCGTCGCCGGCACTCCCACAAAACTCGTCGCCACGACCCAGCCGACCACCTCGGTCGCGGGGACGAACTTCACCACAGGTGTGTCGGTCGAGGACGCTTTGGGCAACGTTGTCACCACGTCGTCCGCCTCTGTCTCCTTGGCTATTGGGACCAACCCAGGAGGCGGTACCGTGACCTGTGGCACCAACCCGCTCGGTGCGTCCGGTGGGGTGTCTACCTTCAGCTGCTCGATCAACAAGACGGGCGCGGGCTATACCCTCACGGCCACCAGTACCGGTCTCACGCCGGTCACCACGAGTACATTCAACATCACACCGGGTACAGCCAGCCAGCTCGTGGTCACCACGCAGCCACCGACCAGCTCTACATCCGGGACGAAGTTCACCACGGCCGTCTCGGTTGAGGACGCTTTGGGCAACGTCGTCACCACGTCGTCCGCCCCGGTCACCCTGGCCATCGGAAGCAATCCGAATGGCGGGACACTGAACTGCACCACTAATCCACTCAACGCATCCAGCGGAGTGGCCACCTTCAGTTGTTCGGTCGACATGGCCGGCACTGGCTATACGTTCACGGCCACCAGCGGTGTGCTTCCGTCGGTCACCACCAATGCCTTCAACATCACCCCCGGCGTCGGTACGCAACTACAGATCACGTCGAATCCGATCAACACGACAGCCAGTTCCTCGGCGACGGGCGCACTCACCGTGACGCTCGAGGACGCTGCCGGCAACCCGACCACGAAGACCACGGCCATCACGGTCAACCTCTCGTCGACCTCGGCTGGTAAGAAGTTCGCTGCCACCTCGGGTGGGGCCTCGGTCACCAGCGTGAGCTTGCCGGCCAACACCCAGTCGGTGAACGCCTTCTACGGCGACACCGTGGCGGGAACTCCGACCATCACCGCGGCGGCCACCGGGCTGACGTCTGATACGCAGCTCGAGACCATCACAGCAGGGACTGGTGCAAAGCTTGTGGCCACGACCCAGCCGACCAATACGGTCGCCGGGACGAACTTCACGACGGGTGTTTCAGTCGAGGACGCCTTGGGCAACGTTGTCACGACATCGTCCGCTCCGGTCGCCCTGACCATTGGGACCAACCCTGGTGGCGGCATCCTGACCTGTGGCACCAACCCGATCAATGCGTCCGGTGGAGTATCCACCTTCAGCTGCTCGATCAATAAGACGGGTGCGGGCTATAGCCTCACGGCCACCAGCACCGGACTCACGTCGGTTACCACCAGTACGTTCAACATCACCCCGGGTACGGCCAGCCAGCTCGTCGTCACGACGCAGCCTGCTGCCAGCTCTACGGCTGGGACGGCATTCACAACAGGCGTGTCGGTCGAGGACTCTTTGGGCAACGTCGTCACCACGTCGAATGCCCAGATCAACCTGGCCATCGCCAATAACCCTGGTGGCGGGGCCCTCAGCTGTGCCACCAACCCCATCAACGCTTCAAGCGGGGTGTCGACCTTCAGTTGCTCGATCAACAAGACGGGCACCGGCTATACCCTCACGGCCACCAGCACCGGGCTCACGTCGGCGACCACCAACGCCCTCAACATCACCCCAGGTGCCGGTACGCAGCTGTTGATTTCGAACGGGTTCAGTGCCACGGCCAGTTCCTCGGCGTCGACCTCCTTCAGCGTGACCCTCGAGGACGCACTCGGGAACCCGACGACGAAGACCACGGCCACCACGGTCAACCTCTCGTCCACCTCGATTGGAGCCAAGTTCGCCGCCACCTCGGGCGGATCCTCGGTCACCAGTGTGAGCTTGCCGGCCAACACCCAGACGGTGAACGCCTTCTACGGCGACACAGTGGCGGGATCTCCGACCATCACGGCGGCGGCCACCGGGCTGACGACTGACACCCAGGTCGAGACCATCAATCCTGGGGCCGCAACGCAGCTGTTCATTTCGAACGGCTTCAGTGCCACAGCCAGTTCCTCGGCGGCGACCTCCTTTAGCGTGACACTCGAGGACACCTTCGGGAACCCGACGACGAAGACCACCGCCACCACGATCAACCTCTCGTCGACCTCGGCTGGAAAGAAGTTCGCCGCCACCTCGGGTGGGACCTCGGTCACCAGCGTGAGCCTTCCGGCCAACACCCAGTCGGTGAACGCCTTCTACGGCGACACAGTGGCGGGATCTCCGACCATCACGGCGGCGGCCACCGGGCTGACGTCTGGTACCCAGGTCGAGACCATCACAGCGGGGACCGGTACCCAACTGCAGATAACTTCAAGTCCCTTGAACGTTGCTCATGGAACCTCGCCCACTGGTGGCCCCATAACCGTGACGCTGGAGGACGCCTTCGGTAACCCGACGACGAAGGCTTCTGCCATCACGGTCAACCTCTCCTCCTCGGCTCCCGGGGGTGGGACCGCCAAGTTCGCTGCCACTTCGGGCGGATCAACGATCACCAGTGTGAGCTTGCCGGCCAACACCCAGACGGTGAACGCCTTCTACGCATATTCCAAGGCTGGCGCACCCGTCATCACCGTGGCAGGCAGCGGGCTGACGTCTGGTACGCAGACCCAGACAATCACATAATGAGATTCGTGGGAGACCCAAAGATGAAGAACTGGACAAGAAGGGACGTGCGGGAACGAGAACGACCGTCACAGGGCTCTCGCGCCGCGATCCGGGCCTGGTCAGAGAAGCCGTCGATTCATTCGGGTGCAAAACACGACGACGCCGGCGCAGTCCTTGTTCTGGCGCTTCTCTTTCTCGCGGTGGTGGGAGCAATCGTGGGTTCGCTGGCCACGTGGGCGACGAACGACCTCAACAACACGGCAAAATTCACCTCGGCTCGAACGCTTCAATATGCGGCCAACGGCGCGACGCAGGTCGCGGTACAGAATATCCGCTATACACCCCTTTTGGCGACGACGGTACTACCGCCCGGGGGGACAGGGCCAGGCTCTTGCTGGGTGGGCGGTGCGCCAATTCAGATTGACGGTTACAGCATGGATGTGTGGTGCAGCACTGTCTACACCCCGACCAGCGCCAGCACGCGTGTCGTCACGTTCGATACCTGCCTCGATGGTGGGACCGCCGCGCAGTGCATAGCGAATCCGTTGCTCGAGGCTGTGGTCACGTTCGATGATTACCCAACGGGGTCGAGCCCGCCGAACACGGCTGCGTGTGTCGTGTACTGCGGCACCAGCATGACGGTGAACAGCTGGGTCTGGTCGCCATAGATCCGGAGCTCGCGCACCATCGTTCGCGCAACTCCAGTTCTGCAAAGTGTGCGACGCGACTGCCTTTTTGGTGCCACCCAGTACTCGTAAGACTCGGACAGCCCGGCGATGATGTCGGTCCTCGTGACCCTTGTTTCGCACGCTCACGACAGGAGGAGGGCAGCAGCGAGGACAGATCGGAACTGTTGCGCTACCTGATTGCTGCGAGGTCTTCTCGGGCAACCGCAAGTGATCTGGATGCCTTCTCCCATTGACCCCGCCGCCGACTGTATCCGTATCTGTGGTCCCGAAATGCTGTTGGGAGAACGTTGAGGTTGCGTAGCCGGGGAAGTGATGTCCATGTCGCATCCTTATAGACGAAGGGGCAGGCACCCGCCGGCACCTCATCGGAAGCGAGACGGGCACCACCGATTTCCGGCAAGCCCCTAAATGAAAGGCAGAAAGATATGATTGAGCGGTATCACGAAATCCAGCGGCAGAAGGCCGCCGGGGAGCGCGAAGAGGGATTCACCCTTATCGAACTCCTCATCGTCATCGTGGTCCTCGGCATCCTGGCCGCAGTGGTCGTGTTTGCTCTGGGCTCTGTGACGGGCTCCAGTGCGAAGTCTGCATGCACGGCTGACGCCAAGACGGTCGAAACGGCCATCGCGGCATTTGAAGCTCAGAACCCTGGCGTGACGGTAACTGCGGCTGCCCTGACTGCCTCCTCAGGTGCCACTGTCCCTGGAACCCTGAAGAGTTGGCCGTCCAACCCGACCCACTACTGGATTGCCCTTAACAAGACCGGTAGCGGGATCGCTGACGAGGTTGACGTTGCGGCTGGAAACTCCTCGACGTCGCCCACGACCGGTTGGGTCGCCTACGACGGTGAAGGATCCGCCGCGGGCTGCAACGCGGTCACCTGATACATATCAAGAGAAACAACTTGCAAATGATGATCCGAAGAGCCCGGCCCGAGGGCCGGGCTCTTCGGCATCCATCCTCCACTTGAAAGAAGCGATCACGTGAACGAGATCAATATCGAGGCCATCACACCGTGGCTGCAGATCCTCTGGGATCAGAAGGGTTCCGACCTCCTCCTGTCTGGCGACTCGGCACCACGGATTCGGGTAAGCGGGCAACTCCGTCCAGTCGAAGGCGCTCCGGTGCTGTCGGGACAGGAGATCGACACCCTCGTCCGTACCCTCCTCACTCCCTCACAGAAGACCGAGCTGGAAGTTGAGCAGGACGTTGACTTCGCGTTCTCGTGGTCTGACAAGGCCCGGCTCCGTGGCAGTGCGTTCACTCAGAGAGGCGAGACTGCTCTCGCACTCCGAATGATTCCTTCTCGAGTTCCCAGTTTTGAGGAGCTCGACCTCCCGCCGGTCGCTGAAGTGTTGGCAAAGTTGCCTCGTGGCTTCGTGCTGGTGACCGGACCTACCGGATCGGGAAAGTCGACCACCCTGGCATCCATCATTGACCGTATCAACGAGACAAGGGCGTGCCACATCCTCACGATTGAGGACCCGGTTGAGTACGTGCATCGCCACAAACTGTCAGCGGTGAGTCAGCGGGAGATCGGGCTCGACAGCCCCTCGTTCGACCGGGCTCTCCGCTCGGCCCTCCGGGAGGACCCTGACGTCCTGCTCGTCGGCGAAATGCGGGACATCGAGTCGATCCAGATCGCCCTCACAATGGCTGAGACCGGCCACTTGGTCTTCGCCACACTGCACACCAACGACGCTCCCCAGGCCATTGACCGAATTATCGACGTGTTCCCCGCCTGGCGTCAGGAGCAGACCAGGGTCCAGCTGTCGGCCTCCCTTGCGGCGATCGTCGCCCAACGTCTGGTCCCCAAGATCGGAGGCGGAATGGTCGCCGCCTTCGAGGTGCTCATTGCGACGAACCCCGTGCGAAACCTCATCCGTGAAGGCCGGTCCAACCAGCTCTTGAACATCATGACGACCAACCAGAAGGAAGGGATGCGGACCCTCGAGACCAGTCTGGCCGAGCTCATTGTTGGCAACACCATCACTTACGAGGATGCCCTCGATGTCTCGGCACACCCCAAGGAGCTGGCACGAGCGCTCGAGGCCGTCCAGCACTCGAGGGGCTGAGGCGCTATGGCTGCTCGAGGGGGCCCCGATCTCCCGTACTCAATTGTTGCCGGAGTCACTCCGTGCGCACCAGGCTGGCTCGTCGCGAGTGCAAAAATCAATGGGGCCACGTTCGCTCCTGAAGCTCCCCGCATCCTAGGTTCGTTTGCCGAAGTCCTTGACGAGAGGCCTGCGTTCTCGACGATCGCACTCAATGCTCCAGTTGGCTACAAGGACGACGCAAAGGGCGGCGTGAGAACCTGCGACCGCATGGCCCGGAGTCTCTTGGGTCGACGTGGCTCTACGGTGCACAATGCTCCGACTCGAGAAAGTCTGCAGGAGAGCGCGGATATCAGAGGTGATGGCCTTGATGCCATCACCAATGTCCTTCTGCGTCGGTACCGCGAGGTGGCGGTCGAGATGGCACCGTATCGCCAGCGGACTGTGTTCGAGGCTCATCCCGAGCTGAGCTTTTTCCAGATCAATGGCGACGTACCGCTTCGCTGGTCGAAGAAATTCCAAGCCGGCATAGAGGAGCGAGCCGCGCTGCTCAAGAAGAGAGTGCCAGGATCCGAAAGGATTCTTGAGGCCGAATTCGAGAATGTGCCTGTGTCCCATCTGCTTGACGTCGCGGCAATACTCTGGACGGCGCGGCGAATCTTTGCCCATGCCGGGACTCGCCTCCCCCGTGATCCCGAGTGGGATGAACAGGGACTGCGGATGGAGGTCGTTCGCTAAGTAACGGCCATGACGACCCCGACTCTGCATTCGGACCCTGATACTTACGGGAGAGCTGTTCGGGTACCACGGTTGAATCGGCCGTTATCGAACTATTGGTGTGCGCTCGGCTGGCTTTTCGCCACCATCGAGTTCATAGGTCTGGCCCGGCTGCTCGGCGGACCGACACGGGTTGATACGTCTCTGTCCGGACCATCGACGTTGGCCATCGCACATGCGGTCCCGGCATGTGCTTACCCCACTTCGAGTGCTCCCGGCGTCGCCCCGTTATACCCCATGGTCTCGGGGTTATTCGCTTGGTTGTTTCGGATCGGCCATGGCGTTCCATTCCCCTCGTCGGCTGCACTTGGGGCGCACTGTTCGACAGCGACTGAAGCAATAGCCAAATGGGCTTCGCGGTCTGATGCTCTTTCTGCGACAATTCTCCTGGGATTTCTGGGTTGGCTCGTGCTGCTCGCCGGTGTTGTCGCCCTCCTTCGAGCCACGGGAAGCGGTCGCTGCGGCTGGGAAGTGACCGCTGTAGTATTGCTGGCGTGTCTCCCGCCCGTCCTGCTTTGATCTTCAGGAATACTTTCATCCTGAAGACCTCATGGCGATGGGGCTCGCAGTTGGCGGATTGGCTTGCGCACGAAAGGGCGGCTGGGTCTGGGCTGGAATTCTCCTTGGCCTCGCCCTGACATCCCAGCAGTTCGCTCTCCTGGTCGTTGTTCCACTTCTCGTCGTCGCGCCGCGGAACCAGCGAGTGAGGTATGCCGCCGGCGTCGTGGGGTCAGCCGGAGTTGTGGTGGTTGGAATGTTAGTCGTCACTTCGGGACGGGTGATGAACGTTCTGACCGGCACAACAGCCACCCCAAGTAGCGGGGGTACCTTCCTTGCGGGAGCTCACCTCCACGGCGTCCCTCTGCTCATTGCGAGTCGTGTCTTGCCAATTGGGCTTTCTCTGATGTTGGCCTGGTGGTCGGCGCGACGCCTTGGCCCGGGAGCTCTCGATCCTGTTCCACTGCTATCCCTGATTGCGACGTCCCTCTGTTTGCGGCTTGTGTTTGAAGTGAACCTCTTCGGTTACTACTTGATGGCCGTCTCCGTATCCCTGCTCGTACTGGGCGTCAGCTGGAGGCGTCACCCCCTTTACTTCGCGGCGTGGTTCGCGGTCGTGACGGTCGCCTACGATCCTCTGACCTGGGCCCTGGGCCCGTGGACGTATCGGGTTCCGATGGTCTCCTATCAGTTCCTTCTCGTGCCTCCTGCGTTGGCACTGGCGGTAGCCCCCCTCGTGTCTGTCGTTCGAGGCCGCAATCGATCAGTTCGGGACGCCTGCCGTGACGACAGGTCAGCGCTCCCTTTGGAGTCGGGCCTTCAATCGATGGGGACGTGAGCGAGAGAGGTGAACTGATCGCCCGTGTCGCCAGGCTTCGTGATGGATCGGAAGCTTGTTGATTGCGCCCGAGCCTTCGTGGCGGTATCCGCGTGTACGAGGCGATTGGCCCTTACGGCATAGGTGTACGGATTCGAACTACCGACTCGGGCGCATCTGCGCCTGTCGGGCGATCCCGCAATCGTCGATTTTACGACGGCCACCGTTTTGGTCATGGTGCGGTGAGAGGGCCAATTCTGCCCGGTTGCTGGGCATTCCACGATCTCACCTGCGAATAAGGTTACGCTGGTCCCAAATGGGGGTGACCACGGAGGTACGGGTGAAAATCTTGATCGTCGAGGACGATCCGGACATAAGCGACCTGCTCAAGAGGGTTTTGGAGGCGGATGGCTATGACGTCGAGTCGGTCACCGACTCGGCGGGCGCCCTGAAGGCGGTAGCTGACGGTGCCCCGGATCTGGTGTTGCTCGACGTAGTGCTGGGTGGCGAAGATGGGCGAGATCTCCTGGTCAAGCTGCGGCAAAAGAGCGATGTACCTGCGGTTTTTCTTACGGGACGGGGTCTCGAAGGGGACCGGATCGCTGGCCTGCGCATGGGCGCGGACGACTACATCGTCAAGCCCTTTTCCCGGGGGGAACTCTCCGCCCGCATTGAGACCGTCTTGCGACGGACCCGTCCCACCTCTTCCCCTGAGGCCAAGTCCACTTCTACAGGATTGAGCTTCGGCGAGCTCAAAATCGACCTCACCACCCGTGAAGTCGAGCGCTCGGGCGAGTTGATTGAGTTGACGGCGATGGAGTTCAACCTTCTGGCCTTCCTCGCTTCATCGCCTCGGCAGGTGTTCTCTCGCCAGCAGCTATTGCAAAATGTGTGGTCCTCTTCGAGCGAGTGGCAGGACGAGGCCACCGTGACCGAGCACATCCGACGGGTGAGAAGAAAGATCGAGGTCGATCCGGATCACCCTCGTTGGATCACGACAGTCAGGGGAGTGGGGTACCGCTTTGAGCGCCGCGGGCCGATGCCCACGTCGTAGTCACCCTTTGATCGATTGGAACGGGCGCAGTAACTCCGGCCCGGCGAAGATTGCGAGCAATGCGCCCAATGCGAGAAAGACCCCATAGGGGATTTGTTGTTCGCGACTCATCTGCTTGGTGGCGATGAGTGACAATCCGAGGATGGCGCCGATGAGGTTGGCGGCGAAGAAGCCGAGCAAGGCATAGCGCACACCGAGCCAGCCGAGCGCGAGTCCGAGTACTGGTGCCAAGCGGACATCGCCGTAGCCGAGGACGCGTGGGCTGATTGCGTTCATGGTAAAGAAGATGACGAACCAGACGATGGCGCAAATGGTGGCAATCACGAATTGGTGCCAATGGTGAGTGATCGCCGAGGCCAGAGCAAGGAGTACGCCGACCAGGACGAGAACCGGGTAGACGATTCGCTTGGGCAGTAGCAGGTGCTCGAAGTCGGTACATGCAAGAGCGAGCAGTCCTGCTGCAAGAACAAGATACGCCGGGAGGCTCCACGAGAAGCCGATACGGGCGGCAATGCCGGCAAAGAGCACTGCAGTGGCCGCCTCAACTAGCGGGTAGCGCATTGAGATTGGGGAGTCACACGTCCGGCACTTGCCGTGCAAGAAGAGCCACGAAAAGATAGGCACATTGTCTCGGGCCGAGATCGGGGTGCTACATGTTGGACACGCCGAGCGCGGCGACACCACCGACTCCTTACGAGGCACGCGATAGATCACCACGTTCAAGAATGAGCCGACGATGAGGCCGAACAGGGCGCAATATGCGATCAAAATCCCTAACACGCTCCCGACCCCGTCCTCTCTTTGTCGCTCGGGGCGGCTATAGCGACCACGTTCGTTTGTCTCCTGCCCATAATCATGAGGTCCTTGGTGCCTTTTCGAGGTCGCTGATAAAGAGATCCAAGAGCTCGGGATCGAGTTGGGCTCGCCGCCGATGCCTGAGGATTTCGAGGGAATCCGTCTGTGAATACGCACGCTTGTAGGGCCGCTTGCTCCGGAGAGCGTCGTAGACATCGGCGATGGCGACGATCCTTCCCTCGAGCGGGATGGCGTCGCCGACCAGCCCATGCGGGTAGCCGTTTCCGTCGAACCTCTCGTGATGGGAGAGCGCCACGATCGATCCCAGGCGGCACAAGGGGGATTCGAATCCCTCCAACATTTTGAACCCGGTCTCCGTATGACCTTGCATGATCAGGCGCTCTTCTTCTGTCAAGAGCCGCGTCTTCAGAAGGATCGCCTCGGGAATGCCGACTTTGCCGATGTCGTGCAGCTGACTCGCAATGCGAAGGTCCTCGACTGCGTCGGGTGCCATACCGGCCAGGAACGCGAGGCGTGCGGCATGTGTGCCCACTCGGTGCAGGTGGGCATCGGTTTCGGCGTCGCGCCATTCGGCTACGAGGGCAGCGTGTCGCGCCGTCCCTTCCCGGGACCACAAGTGCGCACGGTCCTCGTGGTGGAGGCGTTCGACAATTTCGACCAGTTCCGCCACGTGGCTCGCGATCTCTGATTCCGATTGTGAGTCGTGGCTTCGGGCGGCAAGCTTTTCCGCTCGTTGGAGGAGAGCTCCGACGACGTTGATCAGGATCACGTTCGTATCGAACGGCTTCAGGATGTACCCGTACGTGCCGAGGGTGGAAGCTGGATTTCCCGCGTGCGGCGAGTCAACGGCGGTCACCATGATCACGGCAACGTCGGGGTGTGCCTCGTTGACATGGGAGAGCAGCGTGAATCCGCTCTCCCCGGGCATTGTCACATCGCACAGCATCAGTGCAAACGCCCCGTTGGCGAGGAGCTGCCGAGCCTCGGCCGCATTGGCCGCGGTGGCACACGCATATCCCGCTCGTTCGAGGAGCCGGGCCAGGGAGCGACGTATCGGTTCCTCGTCCTCGACCACCAGAATGCTGGCGTCTGCCCCGGCACGGGGGAACGTCACGGTGGAGTTCATTGCGCCACCTGTTGGAGCATGGGTCTGAAGTCACGCAGGCTCGAGAGTGATGCCTCATCCGACAGCGGAAAGAGAACGGTGATCGTGGTTCCCACCCCTCCCATCGTTGAGATCGACGCTCGCCCCCCGGATCGATTGGCGATGCCATAGACCATGGAGAGCCCCAGCCCGCTCCCTCGACCCGTTTCCTTCGTCGTGAAAAAGGGTTCGAACGCCTTGGCGGCCACCTCGGGCGTCATGCCTTCGCCGTCATCGCTCACCTCGATGCGGGCGAATGGTCCCGGCGGGAGACCTGAGCCGTCTGTTCCGTCTACCTCCAGCGTGTCGACCGTCACATTGATCGTGCCCCCGCGGGGCATGGCGTCGCGGGCATTGATTGTGAGGTTCATCAGCAGGAGTTCCAACTCGCCGATGTCGGCAGCAACGGGGCAGGGTTCCTCGGCCGTCCGGCAGGTCAGCTGAATGTCCTCGCCCAGCGTGGAGCGAAGGAGATGCTCCGCGCTGCGGACAGAGTCGTTGAGATCGACGACGACCTGCTGCGTGACGTCTTCCCGGCTGAAGACCAGGAGTTGCCTGGTGAGACCGGCCGCCCGACGGGCTGCCTTTTGCACTTCGGCCACGTCCTGCTGCAGTTCACTCTCGGGATCGATTGCATCGGAAAGGAATTCGGAGTAGCTGAGGATGGACTGGAGCAGATTGTTGAAGTCGTGGGCGATCCCACCCGCCAATTGCCCGACCGCCTCGAGACGGTGCGCCTGCCGTAGGCGTTGCTCGGCCTCGACTCGGTGGCGCAGGGCCTCGTCGAGCTGGGAGTTCTTGGATTCGAGCTCCGCGATCAGGCGCAGTGCCTCTTCACGCCGGGTGGCAGCAAGGTCGAGAAGGCCAGCGACGAGCACGGTGGCGACAAGCCCGACCAGGAGCGAGATCCAGGGCAAGGTGTCAGTGAGGAACCCTCCGATGCTCGCGCCGAAGCCGATCACCATCACGAGGAAGGTGCTCCGACGTAGGTTCACGGGTGACCTCAACGTGGGAGGGCGACCGAGGGCGACTGACACGGGTATAAGCCTGACGGTCAGGAGTCTCCGTGCTCTCCACCGCAACCCAACGGCAACCCAACTTTCTTGTCCTGGTCGTCCGACGGTTGAGGGCCGAATTCAGGAGCGCCGGAGAAGAATCCGATCGACCAGGTGGTTGCTGCCTTTTTCCACGATGAGATCGGCTCGACCTCGGGTGGGTGCAATGTTCTCGCGCAAGTTGACGAGATTCACCTGATTCCAGACCTGTTCGGCGAGATCGGTGACTTCTTCGTCCGACAACGATGAAAGGCGATGGAAAAAGGAACCGGGTTCACCCATGGTCGAGCGCAGGACGAGGAGCCGCTCGCGGAACCAGCGTGCAACGTCAGTTTCAGCGGCATCGACGTAGATCGAAACGTCGAAGAAGTCCGATACCACCACTTGGGAGGCCGAGGCGCCTGTCGTGCTCACTTGGAGGACATTCAGCCCCTCGACGATGAGAATGTCCGGCCGACGGATGATCTGGCGCTCGTCAGGGACGATGTCATAGGAAAGGTGGGAATACACAGGGGTCGTCACCTCGTGCTGTCCGGACCGAATGGCCGTGAGCGTCTCCACGAGTCGTCGCTGGTCGTAGCTCTCAGGAAAGCCCTTTCGATCCATGATGCCCTGCGCTTCGAGGGTGGCATTCGGCCAGAGGAATCCGTCGGTCGTGAGGAGGTCGGCCGAACGCTGGTCTTCACTCCTGCCCAACAACGCTTGGAGAACTCTTGCTGTGGTGCTCTTGCCGACGGCGACGCCACCGGCGATCCCGATGATGAACGGCGCAGTGACGCGTTCCTCCCCCAGGAAGTCGGCGATGCGTCGTTGCGCTTCGCGTGTGGACTGGACGATCAGTCCGAGATAGTGCGCCAAGGGAAGGTAGACGTCCTCCACCTCCTTTATCTGAAGGGTCTGGGCCGACGTGCTCCGGGCTGTCGCCACGAGCTCGCGTCGTTCGGCATCGGACAACACCGCATCGGATCTTCGCCCCAGTGCAGCCCAGTGCTTCCGGGTGAAGACCTCGTAGCCGCGATCGACGGTGCGCGCGCCACCGCCCTCACTGCTCGATTGGTCCAATGTGGTCATGAAGAAACGAGGCTACGGGATGCGTGAGCCCCGAGTGTCAGCCGAGGTGGCGTGCGATGAGCGGAGCCGCTCCATCGGCCCATGGCCCGATTGCCACTTCGAGGTCGTCGAACTGTTGCTCCGTCACATAAAGGCCCCTGGTGGGAGTGACGGCCCCGAGCTCCACCAGCAACGGGCGCAAATGCAGCTCGACGGCGAGTGCGTGAATCGGCGCCGCCCCCGTCATGACGCCGATGGCAACGGACGAACCAAGGGCGTTCGTGGCGTAGCGGTCGAAGAAGGACTTCAAAAGCCCGGTGTAGGTGGCCTTGAAGGTCGGCGAGGCCACGACGATCACCCGGGACGCGGCGACTGCCGAAAGGAGATTGTCGACACGCTGCGAATCACGCTCGAACAACTCGTTCGCCACGTCGGCCAAGTCGATCACCAATCGGTCCGACGGGAGCACCAGCCGCGTCGAGAGTGCATCTGCCACGCCCTGGGCGACTCGCAAGGTCCGCGAGTTGGCCTTTGGGTTTCCCACGACCACCGCCATGCTCATGCGTCGTCCCCTCCTTCAGCCTGCGCCGCCCCGCCGAGAGACACTGTGGACGTGTCTCTCGGCGTGACCATTCGCATGACCGTTGTGCCGTGCCGACTCCCGTGGGAGTGGTTTCGCTGCCTTCGGCCCGGCATTGTAGGACGCCCTTTGTTCGGATCGCACCGGTCCTCCCAGAACCCAGCGCAGAGGGGTACGGAGCACAAGTGCGATGAATGCCGCAGTCACGCTCACTGTCCCGACGAAAAGAATGGCGACGATCGCCTCCCACGGGAGGCTTGTCCTCAGCCCCGTCGCATCGAGTGCGGAGCGGATGAGACTGATGAAGAGTGCGTGCGCGAAGAAGACTCCTCCGGTCAATCCGGCGAAATAGGCGGTGGACGGGAAAACCTGCCGGCGTCCCTCCGTGGGCGAAAGCAGCATCCGCTGATCCCACCACCAACTGAGCGCGAAGAGGCCGGCGATCGCGGCGAAACACCACACCGTCGCCGAGGGTTGGTAGATGTCCGAAGCCTGGGCAATGGAGTTCCCCGACCACACCGAGATCATGTACCAGGCCACCTGGAGGAGTCCGACGCCCGCGGTCACGAGGAGGATTTGCCGGTAGCGCCGGGCGACGAAGTCAAGCACCTGGTCCAGGTGGAGTGCGACCAGCATTCCGGCAACGAAGAACTCCTGATAGGTGAGGAAGTCCCGGGTTATGGGCCAGGCGGAATTGATGGCGCGGGTGACATCGCTCACGGGGACAAGCTGGCCGTGGTAGTGCTCGAGAGTGCTGAGAGCAAGCGCGAACACCAGGCTCGCAGCCATGACGATTCCGTGGTGGCGTGTCGTGCGCAAGAGCTTCAAGAGGAGGGGGAACAGGAGGTAGAACTGGAAGATCACCACGACGAAATACATCTGGGAGTAGCCCAGAGGCAGGTTGTGACGAAGAAATGCTCCCGCTTCGTTCCACGAGGCGTCCACGGTGATGAGCGCGAAGACGAGGTAGATGCCGGTCCAGGCCAAGTACGGGATCCCGATCTCCCAGTAGCGGCGTTTCCAGAAGCCGAAAAGAGAACGCCGATGGGTGATCTGCGCGTAGCAGACGACGAGACCGGTCAGGAAGAAGAAACACGTCCGGCTCAGATGGAGCATGGTGATGAAACCGGTGCCCACGAAGTTGTCGGACATATTGGCCCAGATGAACGAGTGTTGCGCCAAGACGGCGAGGCACGCGATCACCCGGAAGAGGTTGAACATCTCGAGGTAACCCCGCGGGTGCGGTTGCTCGAGAGTCAGATCTCGCACCTCCGAGCGCGGACGCGTCGCGATCGGAGGGCTGAGGACCATACGGCATCATCCTGGTCTGCGTACCTGAAGAGAAGCTCAGGCTGTTCTGTGGGAACAATGAGAACTCCTGGACTCGGCTTCAGAAAAGGGAGTTACCCCGCGACCTATGGTGGAGGCGTGTACTCGAGCAAGCGGACCGGTTGACGACGTCATCGAGGCAGCGACGGTTCCGGATTGCATCCCCGGATGCACCATTGCAAGGTTCGGCCCGCAATTAGTAGGAGTGGTTTGCTGTGAAGTTCTCCTCCCGTCAGATCGCAGCCTCCGCTGCGGGGGCGGTGCTGTCGGCTGTCATCGCCTCCATCTTCGGGGTGAAGGGGACCATCGTCGGGGTGGCGATCGGCTCCATTGTCGCTACCACCGGGACCGCTCTGGTCTTCCAGTCGATCGAGCGCACGAACAGAGCGGTCAAACAGGTCGTGGTTCGTGTGCCTGATAACGCCATAGTGCGTCGATTGGGGGGAACGAAGACCTCCGGCGTCACCGGTTCCGAGCAGTCTCCCGCGTCCCCGTTGCACGAAGAGGCAGCGACCAGCGCCACAGCGGCGGAGGCAACTGTGGCAGAGTCAGGCACGTCACCCGGACCTGTGGAGACGAGCGAACGGGGCGTGTCTGCTCCCACGCTTCCGGCACCTCGGACGAATCTTTCATGGCCGCAGATTGTCGGTGTCGTCGTCGGGGTCTTCGTCGCTTCCCTCCTCTTCGTGACAGTCGTCGAGCTCATCGCAGGGCGACCGTTGGCCGACCTTTTCGGTCATACAGGAGGGGGCACAACCGTCGGGAATATCGTGCAGACCCCGACGACTACGTTGCCGCCACCCACGACGACCACAACGTCGACCACATCGTCCACCGGGACGACCTCCTCGTCGTCGAGTACCACCTCGACGGTCGGGAGCACGACCTCGTCGACCGTCGGCGGATCGACGACCACCACCTCGTCGACAAGCGTCCCTGGCGCGACGACGACGTCGTCAACCGGTTGAGGTTGTGGGTTGAGGGGTGCTGGTCGAGGGCTACCAGCCCTTGAACGCGGAAGGACGCCGCTCGAGGAAACTGGCGAAGCCTTCCTTGGAGTCCAGTGTGTGGGTGACGAGCTCCTGTGCCATGGCCTCGTCCTGGAACGCCGTGGCCCGGTCAACGTCGAGGGACCGATTGGTCAGCCATTTGGCGATGCCGATGGCCTTGGTCGGCCCATTGGCCAACCGGGTCGCCAACTCGTCGAGAGTTGCGTCGAGCTGGGCCCGGGGGACGACGCGATTCACCAGTCCAAGCCGGTACGCCTCGGACGCGGGCACGTCGTCCCCGAAGAAGAACAGCTCCTTGGCCTTTTGGATGCCCACTAATCGGGCGAGCAGCCATGCGCCTCCGCCGTCGGGAGCGATGCCCCGCCGCACGAAGATCTCAATGAACTTCGACTCCTCGGCCGCCACCACCAGGTCGCACGCGAGCGCCAGGTGCATGCCGCCCCCGGCTGCCGTTCCATTCACTCCGGCGATCACCGGCTTCTCGCAGTCGAGGATAGAGCTCACGAGCCGCTGCCAACCGTTGCGAATGGTCCTTGCCCCCTCGCCCACGACGGCATCGGGTGCCCCTTCGGGTCGAGGGCGAGGCGCGGCACGTCGACCCCGCAAGTCTGCTCCTGTGCAGAAGGCCTTGTCGCCCGCTCCAGTGATGACCACCACGCGAACCGCGAGATCCGCCGACGCGTCCTGGACCCAGTCGCCGATTTGATCCCGCATGGCGCTCGTCATGGCATTTCCGGCATCAGGCCGGTTGAGCGTGATCCGGGCCACACCATTCTCGACGTGCCGGATCACGTCGTCGCTTGACGGTGTCTCGGTGGTGGGCATTGGTGCTCCTCGTCGTCGGTCTCTCAGGACGAGGGCCAAGGCCAGGTCAATCGGCCAATTCGTCCGCAACCCCTCGCACCGTTACGGTATATGACGGAGCGTCGCTCCATTCGGTTTGGGGATCTCACGGGCAGCTGGCCACCATGAGGCGATGTGGCTCCCCCCGTGGTCGGGATGCGGGTCGCTGGTGCTGGTTACGGAAATGGCACCTGGGCATCTCCTGGGCCACGGGCCAGGGCGGGTGCTGCATGAACAAAATCGGCGTCTTCCAGCAGACACCTCGGCGACGCGGATCGATTTCGGATGCACGACAGGAGGGGACCTACGGCGAGAGCTGCCCCGGTAGCAACGAGGACGAATTGCCAGGCCACCGTGGGGAACGCCTGCCGCAGTGGTGTGGTTGCCCACGGAGGAACGTTGGAGAATGCCAGAACGATGAGAACGAGCCACGTGACCAGATACCAACGGATTCGATGGCGCACAACATCGGAAACAACGAGCAACAGGGCGACGGTCATGAAGATGAGTGGAAGATCCTCACGTGCCTGGAGTCCTAACACGCCTCCGTTTGAGGTGAATCCCCAGGGAATCGGGTTGAAGGCAAGGGTGACCGCGGCCAGCCATGCGACCGTTTCGCCGCGTACGCGACCGGAAACAACGTCGAGCAGTACGAGCGAGACGGCCAACGCCATGAGGTAGTACCCCATGAAGTTCTGCTCGAAGACGAGTCGCAGACTGAGCGACACTGCAATGAGTGCGACCAGCGGTACGGGTTCGAGTGCTGCTGGCCCAAGACGTCGCGTCACCCCCGTCGCGAGCAGCATTGCGACGACGATTGGCAGCACCCGGGAGGCGAGCACGAGGGCTGCACCATGGAGGTGCAATTCCGACAGCCACGATCCTCCGTACCCCGTCGTGTTGCCCGAGCCGAGCAACACCGCCCGTAGCGCGGGTCTCCCCGCCAACACGACGAACGGGGCAACGACGCAGGCCGCAGAGGCAATAGTCGCTTTGACGAGCGACAGCCGCCGATTCGGCGGCGCCAACACCAGGAGAGGCGCAAATACCAGAAGGGCGAACTGTTGGGAGGTGATCGCCAGCCCCAGGAAGGCGCCCGCCCAGACCCACCAGCTTCGACGAGCACACGCGAGACCACAGAGAGCCAATCCCATAGCCACAATGTCTTGAGGGTGAAAGAATTCCACGAGGGGCATCCACACGGCAGGGACGCACGCCACGAGGACGAGGGTCATCGGCTCCCAGCCGCACCGCCCGCGCCCTGACGCCCGCAGCATCGCGATGAGGCCGGCCATAAGGACGAACCAACTCAGATACCCGAGTCGGACTGAGTTAAGGGCAGAGCTCGACATCCACGACCACTTGTAGATCGCCGTCGTGGCTGTCGAGCAGTGGGGACCGAGCGCCGCTGTGGACGGAAATGGGACGTTGTGGCCGATCCTGCTTATGGCGCCGAGGGTTCCCGAGAGCAGTGGCCAGAACGGCGCAATGAACGGTCCAGGTTTTGCAATGCCCGGGAAGTGAAACGTGGTGGCCGGAGGATAGGCGCACGACAAATGTCCGTGTGCGATTGCCCACGTGGAGTAGAGGGATTCGCCCGCATCCCCCTCGGATGGCCCGCCCACGATGCGAACAAGGGCCATGAAGACAGCAGTGGCGAACGCCCAGCCGACAACACACGCTGGCCTCGAGAGTGGGCGATCCAACCAGGAGGTCAGTGCCGCGCTTCGTCCGAGCGGACCTTCCTCGACCAGGGTCGATTGAGGTTGCTCAGCGCTGCTCTTCGGATTGCGCACGGGCCGGCTCCCTTGGTTGTCGCAGCGGATCTGCCCTTTTCGCGCATCCGTGAGACCAGAGTTTTTGAAGAGTATGAACCCGACGGATCAACTCCGACCGATCGTCTTCACAACCCTCACCCAACAGCTGACTCAGGGAGGCGCTTCAGCGCGGTTCTGGGTACGCTCTCCGGTGTCCCGGCCGCACCTCGGCCCGAAGGTAGCGACCTGTCCGGGGCCGGGGAGAAGGGGAGCATTATGACAGATCGCCGCGTGGCCATTGTCGGTGCAGCCACGTCCGATTGCGGCCGGGTCGACGACAAAACGGCATTCCAATTGAACTTTCAGGGAACCAAGCGCGCCCTGGCCGATGCCGGCATCGACAAGTCCGAGGTCGACGGGTTCATGTCGGTGTCCGGCACGTTGCCCCCGGTCGAGCTGGCCGAATACCTCGGCCTACGGCCGAACTGGGTGGACTCGACGGCGCACGGTGGCAGCGTCTGGGAATTCATGGTCGAACATGCCGCCGCGGCGATCGCACAGGGCCTGGTCGAGGTGGTGGTCCTGACCTATGGATCCACCCAGCGCGCCGACCTGAAGAAGAAGCTCCGGATGGCCAACCTCTCCTTCGGCACGCGCGGCCCCGTGCAGTTCGCGGTCCCGTTCGGACATCCGGTGGGCTCGCACTACGCCATGGTGGCCCGCCGCCACATGCATGAGTTCGGGACCACCATTGAGCAGCTGGCCGAGGTGGCGGTGTCGACCCGGTATAACGCGGGCTTCAATCCCGACGCCTACTACCGCGATCCGATCACCATCGACGATGTCGTCGATGCGCCCATGGTCTGGGATCCGCTCACCAAGCTCCACTGCTGCATCCGTTCCGACGGCGGCGGCTCGATCGTCCTCACCGGCGAGGAGCGGGCCCGTGATTGCGCGAAGACTCCTGTGTGGGTGCTGGGCACCGGGGAGGCTATTTCGCACACGACGATGAGCGAGTGGGATGACTTCACGGAGTCGCCCTGCGTGCGATCAGGGAAGCTGGCCTTCGCCCGGGCCGGCGTCACGCCGCAGGACATCGACACGGCGCAGGTCTACGACGCGTTCACCCCGATGGTCATCCTGACGCTGGAAGGTCTGGGGTTCTGCAAGAAGGGCGAGGGCGGGGCATTCGTCGAGGACGGCCGGTTGCGCGTCGGAGGGGCGCTTCCCACCAACACCGACGGGGGTGGGCTTTCTGCCTGCCAGCCCGGGATGCGAGGGATCTTCCTTCTCATCGAGGCGGTCAAGCAGTTGCGGGGTGAAGGCGGCGAGCGCCAGGTCCCTGACGCTCGACTGGCCTGCGTGAACGGGACAAGTGGGTGGTTCAGTGCGGCGGGCACGGTGATCCTCGGTCGGGATTGACGCGCTCGTGCCTTAGCCTGGGCCGGGTGGTAGCTCCCTACGACCTGCAGCGCGAGGAGCTGGATCGCCTCCTCGAAGGAGAGCCTGCATTTCGCTCCCGCCAGGTCTGGGAGGGTCTCCACGCCCGGGTCCTCCGGCCCGAGGAGATGACGGATCTCCCGACCTCCTTGCGGGCCAAGCTGGCCGAGGCCTTGCCGCCGGCCTTGCGGGAGGTCTCGCGCCGGTCCGCCGATGACGGGCAGACCCTCAAATGGCTGTGGGGGCTCCATGACGGCGCGCAGGTCGAGACCGTCCTGATGCACTATCCCGACCGTGTCACGGTCTGTGTCTCGACGCAGGCCGGTTGTGCCATGGCGTGCCAGTTCTGCGCCACGGGCCAAGCAGGGTTCCAGCGCCAACTCAGTGCGGGGGAGATCGTCGAGCAGGTGGCCGAGGCGATGAGAGCGGCGCGGCCGCGCCGACTGTCCAACGTGGTCTTCATGGGTATGGGTGAACCCCTGGCGAACTACGACCGGGTGTGGAGCGCGGTGACACGGCTGCACGGCGACATGGGTCTGTCCGCGCGCCATCTGACGCTGTCGACCGTCGGGGTGGTCCCCGGCATCCGCCGTCTGGCTGCCGAGTCGCTCCCCGTCAATCTGGCTGTGTCCCTGCACGCCGCGAACGACGAGAAGCGCGACATTCTGGTCCCGCTCAACCGGCGCTATCCGCTCGCGGTCCTCGCCGACGCGTGCGCCCACTATGTGCAAGCGTCGCATCGCCGCCTCTCGCTCGAGTGGGCCATGATCCATGACGTCAACGACCAGGGTACGGACGCGGTCGAGCTGGCGCAGTTCGCGCGTCCGCTGGGCGCCCACGTGAACCTGATCCCTCTGAACCCCACCCCGGGGTACGCAGTGCGGGGCAGTACGGCCCGCCGGGTGCGCGAATTCCGGGACCAGCTCGAAAGTCTCGGCGTGAACGCCACCGGGCGCATGACGCGCGGGGCCGAGATCGACGCCGCGTGCGGCCAACTGGCCGCCTCAGTCACGCGGGGTCGGCTCGAGGATTCGTAAGTCTCAGCGGTTCTGCCAATTGGGCGTGCGCTTCTCGGCGAAGGCCCTGGGCCCTTCCTTTGCGTCCTCGCTCGCGAAGACCTGGTCCGAAATCGCCGACTCGATGTCGTAGGCCTCTTCCATGTCGGTCGCAAGCCCGCGCAACACCGACTCCTTCGTCTTGCGAACGGCAAAGGGCCCGTTCGCGGTGATACGACGGGCATAGTCGTAGGCCCGATCCATCAGGTCGGCAGGACGGCAGACCTCGTTGAGGAGTCCCATTTCGTAGGCGCGTTGTGCCGAGACCCGGTCGGCGCACAGGAGGAGCTCCATCGCCGCTGCGTACGGAACCTGTCGGGGTAAGCGGACGGTCGTGCCGCCGCCGGCGAAGAGGCCGCGTTTTGGTTCCATGACGCCGAACCGGGCGGCGTCACTGGCCACGCGCAGATCACACCCACCGAGCAGCTCCATGCCGCCTGCGACGCAGTTCCCGTTGACGGCGGCGATGATCGGCTTGTAGAGCTCGACGCCGCGCAGCACGGCTTTGATGCCGTCGTCGAGGCGGTAGCCGTCGATCTCCGCCTCGCCACCCTCGGCCATCTTCTTCTGGAGCGCCGTGAGCTGTGGGATGTACGTCTTGAGGTCCGCACCCACGCAGAAGTCCTGGCCCACGCCGGTGACAATGGCGACGTAGGCGTCGTCGTCCGCGCCGAAGCGCTCCCAGGCGCCACGCAAGCGGAAGAAGTGCTCCGCGTCCATCGAGTTGCGCGCCTGCGGGCGATTGATCGTGATCGTCACCACGTGGTCGTCGCCGGCGACGTAGTCGATGGACATCCCCCCGCCCGCTCAGTTCTCGGCTCAGTCGTCGGCGCTGAGTGCCTGGGAAATAATCGACATGTCGACGATGCCGTCCGCCCCGACCGCCGTCTGGCCCCGGGCCCGCGAGACCAGCGAGATGTCCACGTCGGCAGCTTCGGCCCGCAGCGCGCCCACGGTGCAGCTCTCCCGGGGGCGCACACTGAAGGGGTCGAACCGGAAGTGCTTCATGGCGTTGAGATGGGTGATCTTGTCGATCTCCTCGTCGGAGACGTCCGCCAGGTACTTCATCGCATCTTCGGGTGAGGTCGGCCAGGTCGAGTCCGAGTGCGGGTAGTCGCATTCCCAGGTGATGTTGTCGATGTTCATGTAGCGCCGGTTGTCGATCCCGAAGGCGTCGTCGATGAAACACGTGATGACGCGCTCCTTGAACACCTGGCTGGGCAGCATGTCCCCGAAGTCCTGTCCGGTCCACTTGTGGTGGTGCTGGTAGACGTAGTCGATGCGCTCGAGCGCGTACGGGATCCATCCGATGCCGCCCTCGGAGAGCGCGAAGCGGAGGTCCTTGTACTTGCGCAGGATGGGCGACCACAACAGGTCGGCGGCGGCCTGCACCATGTTGATCGGTTGCAGGCTGATCATGACGTCGATCGGGGCCTCGGCGGAGGTGACCAACAGCTGCGACGACGATCCGAGGTGCATGCACACGATGGTGCCCTCGTCGGCACAGGCCTCCCACAGCGGGTCCCAGTGGCTGTTGTGCAGCGACGGCCATCCGAGCTTCTCGGGATTCTCCGAGAAGGTGACGGCGTGGCACCCCTTCTTGGCGACCCGTCGCACTTCGGCCGCGGCGAGCTGGGGATCCCAGATGGCCGGAATGGACAGGGGGATGAACCGCCCCGGTTCGGCCCCACACCAGCCGTCGATGTGCCAGTCGTTGTAGGCCCGCACCATGGCCAGCGCCTCGTCCTTGTCCTCCCGGCGGGCGAACAGCTGGCCGCAGAACTGCGGGAAGGAGGGGAAGCACATGGAACCGAGGACGCCGTTGACCGACATGTCCCGCACCCGCTCGTGGACGTCGTAGCAGCCGACGCGCATGTCGTCGAGCGACGTCGGCTCGATGCCGTACTCCTCGGGCGGGCGTCCGACGACGGCGTTGAGCCCGACGTTGGGGATCTCGTTGCCGTCGTACTGCCAGTAGTCGGTCCCGTCCGGGCGGCGCACCAATTTGGGCGCCTTGTCCTGGTACTTGGCGGGCAGCCGCCCGTCGAACATGCCCCGGGGCTCAATCACATGATCGTCGACACTGACCAGAATCAGATCTTCGGTACGCATGCGACAACCTCCCTGTCGTCAAGACGTTCCTGACGCTCGTGGCATCCACCCTATGCGCCCTCCACCAGGCAGGCGACGGCACCGCGTCGCCATGAGGAGGGTGCGAAGTGTCAGGCGACGGCGGCCTCGAGCTTGGGTGCAGCCACGCCGCGGCGTGGCTGGATGATGTCGTCGATGAGCCCGTAGGCGCGAGCCTCTTCTGCGGTCAGGTAGTGATCGCGATCGATGTCCAGTGCCACCTGTTCGACCGGGCGACCGCTGTGGTGGGCGATGATCTCGGACATCCGGTGGGTGAGGGCGAGCACTTCGCGCAACTGGATCTCCATGTCGGAGGGCGCGCCACGCGTGCCGGCCGAGCCCTGGTGGATCATGATGCGGGAGTTGGGGAGGGAGAAGCGCTTCCCGGCGGCGCCACCGCACAGGATCATGGCTGCGGCCGACATGCCCATCCCGACGCAGATGGTCGACACGTCGGGCGCCACGTGCTGCATGACGTCGTAAATGGCCATGCCGGCATAGGCCTGGCCGCCCGGCGAGTTGATGTAGAGGTAGATGTCCTTTTCGGGGTCGCGGGCTTCCAGGAAGAGGATCTGGGAAATGATCAGGTTGGCCACCTGATCGTCCACCTCCTGGCCCAGAAAGACGATCCGCTCGCGCAGGAGCTGGGAGTAGATGTCGAAGGCCCGGTCGCCTCGGCCGCCCTCCTCGATCACGGTGGGCACCAGAATCTGCGACGGGCTGGGCATGGGCATTTCGTCTCCTCCTCGGTTGGGCATGGCTCAGATTATCTCATATGTGAGATAATCTGACACGGTGGACGAGCGCCGACATCTCCCGGTCTTCCCGGGTTTCCGCCAGATGGCGGAACGCCGTCATGCCCTGAGTGGCCAGCTCACCGCCCTGCGGCGCAGCCTGGGCGTCTCGCAGGCCGAGGTGGCGTCGCGCATGGGCACCTCGCAGTCGGCGGTGGCCCGCTTCGAGGCCGGTGATCTCGACGTCCGGCTCTCCACGATCGAGCGCTATACCGCGGCGCTGGGAGGGAAACTGGAATGGAGGATCGAACGTGAGTGACAACGACTTGTCGCAGACCCTGGCCCGACGGCTCTTCGAGCAGCGGGTGGTCCTGCTGAGCGGCCCCCTGGACGACATGACGGCTTCCCGCGTCTCGGCCGAGCTGATGACACTGGACGCCGAGGGGGACGACGCGGTCACCCTCCGCATCGATTGTGCCGACGGGAGCTTGGCCCTCGCGCTCACCCTCATGGACGTCATTGAGCTGTTGGGCGTTCCCGTGCGTGCGCTGGGTATGGGACAGGTCGGGGGGCCGGCGGTGGGCGTCCTGTCGGTGTGTCACCACCGGGCCTCCATGCCCAGCACCCGCTTCTCGTGGCGCGAGCCCACGACGCAGTTCGAGACGAGAGCCCGCGACGTGGAGCAGTGGGCGCAGCTACGGGCAGACGAGCGGCGGCGTTTTACCGACCGCGTGGCAGAAGCAGTCCGACGGTCGCCCATCGAGGTGGCCGAGGCCTTCGGACGCGGTGTCTTCATGAGCGCCGAGCAGGCCTCCGAGTTCGGGCTGATCGATGAGATCTACCGTCCCAAGGGTGCGATCCACCAGATGCCCGGGCACGAGGTGCCGGGGCAGCAGATCGGTTTTCGCCCTCGTCGCTGACCCCACGCCTACGATGCGGTGACTATGGCTGCAGCGGGAGGTCCACCAAGGTGAGCGGCCTTCTCGAAGGGCGTTCGATCACGGTGATCGGGGCCGGGACGCAACCATCCCGTGATCCTGACGCGCCGATCGGGAACGGGCGCGCCATCGCCGTGCGCGCCGCCCGTGAGGGGGCGTCGGTGATCTGTGTCGACCGCGATGAAGAGGCGGCGCAGGCGACGTGGCGTCAGATCGTCGAGGAAGGCGGGAACGCCGCGGTGCTGATCTGCGACGTGACAACCGAAGAGGGCTGTCGGACCGCAGTGCCCGAGGAAAAGGGGCTGGCACCCGACGGCATCGTCCTCAACGTCGGGGTCGGCTACGGCATGGGCGTTGCGGGTACCACACCCGAGGAATGGGACCGCACCTTCGACCTCAACCTTCGGGCACATTTCCTGCTCGTGCGGCGGGCGCTGGTGATCCTGCCCGATGGCGGATCCATCCTCTTCATCGGCTCGGCCGCCGGGCTGCGGCCCGGCAGCCGGATCCCGGCCTACGACGCCAGTAAGGCGGGGCTCATCGGGCTGAGCCGGCATGTGGCCGTCGAAGGAGCACGCCGGGGTATCCGGGCCAACGTCCTGGCTCCGGGACTCATCGACACGCCCCTCGGGCGTGCAGCCTCGGCGGGACGCCCTTCGCGCACGAGGACGCCGGTGCCATTGGGGCGCATGGGGACGGCGTGGGAAGTGGCCGCCGCCGCCGTCTTCTTGCTCTCGGACGAGGCGAGCTACATCACGGGTCAGGTCCTCGCCGTCGACGGCGGCCTCACGCTCATCTGAAGCGAGCCCGTCAGTCAGGATTGGCAGCCGAACCTTTAGCCAAGGCTGACGGTGGCCCAACCCTTCAGGTGCGTTCCTCCGGTTTGGCGGGTGGCGGAGAGCTCGAGGTCGAGCAGCCGCTCCCCGTCGACCTCCCGCTTGGCGGTGACCGTTCCTTCGTAGGTGATGACGTCGCCGGGCCAGGCCTGCTCGCGGAATTGCACCTTGAAGCGCCGCACTGAGGCCGCACCCAGCCAGTCCGTGACGTAGGTCGCCATCACTCCCGCTTGGAGCATCCCCACCGCGAACGGTGTCGGGAACCCGGCACCCTGTGCGAAGACGGTGTCGTGGTGAATCGGGTTCATGTCGCCCGACGCTCCCTGGTAGCGCACGAAGTCGGTGATGGTCAGCGGCTTGTCGACAAGGGCGGTGTGCGTCGTGCCGACGTCCACGTCGTCCCACGTCGCCACACTCATGACGCCTCCCCGGTCGGGACCTGGCCGGTCTCGATCACCGTGGTCCGCGACTCGGCGACCAGATGCCCGGCCTCATCGCGGAACTCGGTGACCGTCTCGGTGAAATTCATCGCCCCACCCCGGCGCCCCGCCTTCTCGTAGACCCGGTCGATACGGCTGACACCGGTCAGGGCTGTTCCCGCCCGTGGCGGTTCGCCGAAGAAGACGAACTCCTGTTCCCCGTGGAGGATCCGTTCGTAGTTGCGTTCTCCGTCGTCGCCCCAGGGAGAATTCGACTCGTCCTGCCAGAAGCCCGACACGACCAGGAAGGTCACCGGCGAGAGCGGGTGGTCGCCCTCCAGGTAGTCCGGGTTCGACGACTTCGTCGCTCGCGCGAACTCCCGGATCTTGCCCCGCTCGACGACCATATGAAAGGGGGCGCCTTGGCGGCCCACGAGTGATTCGCTCATGACCCGCACTGTAGTGAAGCCCGGGCTCAGAGGCCCAGAGGTGCAGAAACTCAGAAATGCAGAGGTTCAGAGGCCCAGCGGCCGGGTCCCGATGATCGACAGCTCGCCCAACGTCCGCCGCTCGTCGTCGGAGAGACCGAGCTCGTCGCGCAGCACGACGTCGTTGTGCTGGCCGATCAGCGGCGGCGGAGTGTGGAACCACCGATCGGGCCCTTCGGCCAGGTGGAAGGGCAGGCCGGGGTAGCGCTGCGCGCCGGCGACGGGATGCTGCAGCTCCTCGAAGAACGCCCGGGCCAGGTGCTGCGGATTCTCCTCGATGTCGCCCGGCAGGACGACCACCTCCGCCGGCACGCCCGCCTTGCTCAGCGCGGCCACCGTGTCGTCGAGGTCGCACGTGGCGAAGACCGCGGCGAGATGCTGCTCGAGCTCGTCGTGGAGTGCGGCGTCGTCCGTCGGGAATTTTCCGCCGCTCATCTCGGCCCAGTCGGGGTGACCGAGCCAGTCCACCAGGGCCTCGGATTGCGCGGCGCTCTCGACGGCCAGTGCCAACCACTTCTCGTCGCCGGCGCAGGAGAAAACTCCCTGGAGATGTCCGAGCATGCTGCGATTGCCGTTGCGGCGCAGCTCGTTGCCGTGGGTCGAGAACTCGATCACCTGCTCCGCCGCCACATTGAGGGCGGCGTTGACCATGACCGACTCCACGAGCTGGCCTTGGCCCGTGCGATCGCGGTCGATGATCGCCACCAGCGCGGCGAACGCTGCGTGCATCCCCGCGATGGCATCGCAGGGCCCGCGGGGATTGGTCGGCGGCCCGTCGGGATAGCCGGTCAGGTTGGCCATCCCCGACAGTTGTTCCATCGTCTGGGCCAGGCCCACCCGCTCCCGCCACGGTCCCCGCAGCCCGAAGGCCGGCATCCGCACGAGCACGGCCTGTGGGGCGCGGCGACGCACGTGGTCTTCGTCGAAGCCGAAGGACTCGAAGACGCGCGGGGAGAAGTTCTCGATCACGATGTCGGCCTTCTCGATCAAACGACCGGCAAGCGCCAGCCCTTCAGGACGCGTGAGGTCGAGGGTCACGGACTTCTTGCCCGCGTTGACGCCGTGGAAGAGCCAGCTGTACTCCCACCACTGGTCGATGTCGGGCCCGCGCGAGCTGGTGTAGCGGATGGCGTCGGGGCGCTGTACCGATTCGACTTTGACCACGTCGGCCCCGAGCGTGCCGAGAATGTGGGTCACCAGCGGTCCGGCCCACAACGCGGTGAAGTCGGCGATCTTCAGGTCGTCCAGCGGCAGCATGGTCACGCCGCGTGCGGCGGGGGGCGCCGTCGATGCC
Organism: uncultured Acidimicrobiaceae bacterium; assembly: GCA_963706555.1. Lineage (GTDB taxonomy): Bacteria > Actinomycetota > Acidimicrobiia > Acidimicrobiales > RAAP-2 > Bog-473. The sequence continues at coordinate 4,578,258 of OY970164.1, read as the reverse complement.
GTGCGCAGGGTCCAGCCGCCTCCCAGGTGTGGGGCGGGGCGGGGCGGCCCACTCGGAGCTCTGGTGTCTGCCGGCTCACCGTCGGCATGCTCACCGTCGGCCTGCTCACCGTCTGCCCGCTCACTATCGGCGCGGCCCAATCGATACGGGATGCGCGGCCAGAGCACGCCGGGCTGCGACCCGTCGACGTAGGTGCCCACCTCGCGGAAGTGGGCCATGGACGGGATGGTCGCCCCGGTGCCCACGGGGGCGACGGGAATACGGAACGCGCCGGCCAACTCGACGATCTCGTCCACGGTGTGCTGCTGCGTCCAGGCGTGGACCGCATCCTCCACGTCGTGCCGGCGGGGCCAGCGTCCCAGCTGCTGTGCCAGGCCGGGGTCGTCGGCCAGGTCGGGCCGATCGATCATCACCGTGAAGTCCTGCCACTGCTGCGCGCTGAGCATGGCGAACCCCACCCATCCGTCGAGTGCCGGTTCGATCGAGGGCACCTCGACGGAGCGCTGGAAGACATGGTGCATGAAATGGTCGCGGTCGCCCGTGAGCGAGGCATGCAGCGGCTCGAACGGGTTGAGCGTGATGGACAGGCACTCGAGCACCGAGACATCCACGTGGTCCCCGCGCCCGGTGGCATGGGCCCGGCGCCAGGCGGCGAGGCCGCCGATGGCGGCCCACGCTCCCGCGATCCAGTCGCCCAGTTGTCCCCCCGCCGCAACCGGTGGCCGTTCGGGGGTGCCACGTCCTCCGATGGAGCCCGACGCAGCCTGCAGCGTGAACTCGGTTGCCGGCCGGTGTGCCCAGGGGCCGGTCTGGCCGAACGGGGTGATGGAGACGATCGTCAACCCGGGGTTCGCCGCGTGGAGCACCGCCGGGCCCAGACCGAGCGCCGCCATCGCTCCGGGGTCGGCCGACTCGACGAGCAGATCAGCCGACGCGGCGAGGTCGAGGACCTCGGCCCGGCCCGCCGCCGTGGTGAGATCGGCCACAACACTGCCCTTGCCCGCGTGCAGGAACGAGGAGAGGGGCGAGTGGTCCCCGGTCGGCGCCGTGCTGCCGACGACCCGCCGGCGCCGCAGCGGGTCACCGCCCGGAGGCTCTGCCTTCACGACGTCCGCGCCGGCGTCGACAAAGAGCTTGGTGCAATAACTGCCGGCCAGCGTGGTCGTGAGGTCCACCACGCTGAGGCCTTCCAACGGTCGCGCCATTCGACCCCCCTAGGTGTCGCATCATTTTATGATTATGTTAATAGAGGGCTGAAGAGGGGATCATGACCATGGCAGCAGAAGGCGGGTCGGCAGAGGGCGGAAAGCTGGAACTGGACACCACCGATGTGGACCGCTGGCTGGGGGTGCCGTTGCAGCGGCTGCAGCCCCGCTACCCGATCACCGAGTCCGACATCGGGCGCTGGGCCCAGGGGATGCAGAACCCCAACCCCCTCTATTTCGACCCCGATTTCGCCGCGGCGAGCAGATTCGGGGGCATCGTGGCACCGCAGTCCTTCACCGTTGCCGCCGGGGATGGCCATGGGGCCACGCCGGCCGTCCAGGGCCGCGTCCCCGGGAGCCACATGCTCTTCGGCGGGGACGAGTGGTGGTTCTTCGGTCCGCGCATCCGGCCCGGTGATCTCCTGCAGCGCGACACCATGTTGTTCGACTACAAAGTCACCGAGACCCGGTTCGCGGGCCCCACCATGTTCAGCCGGGGCGACACCACCTACATCAACCAGCGCGGGGAGCTTGTCGGCAAGCAACGCTCGACCGCCATCCGCTATCTCGTCGAGGAGGCGGTGCGGCGCAGCTCCTTCGGCGAGAGTGCGCCCGAGCCGGTGTGGGAGCACGACGCGTTGGTCGCCAACGACGAGCGCAAGCGCGCCTATTACCGGATCCTTCACGCCAACGGTCATCTGGCGAAATCGTTCGACGCCGTGGAGAAGGGCGAGCAGTTGCCCGAACGGGTGATCGGTCCGCATTCGGTGGCCTCGTTCACCACCGAGCACCGAGCACGGCCGGCCACGGTGTGGGGAGCGGCGTACTACACCGACGGCCCCACCGGCCTGTGGGACGCCGGCTGGATCAACGAGATGGGCCGTGACTTCGATCGGGCCAAATATGACCCGAGCGCCAACGACGGGTTGCTCGAGGGAGCGTCGCGCGGCCATGTGGACCCCGAGCACGCCCAGCTCATCGGCATGCCCCGGTCGTACGGCTACGGATCGAGCATGGGATCGTGGATCCTCGACTACATCGAGAACTGGGCCGGGGAGGGTGGTTGGACCGGGCACGTGCTGGCGCAGTACCGCAACCCCGCCTTCGTGGGCGACATCACCGTCCTCACCGGCGAGGTCAAGGAGATCGTCGTGCCGCCGAAGGGATCCGGCCGCCCCTTCGTCACGGTCGACGTCGAAATGCGCACGCAGGCCGACGCGGTGATGGCGGTGGCCACGGCCGAGGTGTATCTCGACGACGCTTCTCGTTGATGGCGCACGACGGGCGAACCGGGCCGCTGGTCGGGCTGCGGGTGGTTGAAATCGGCGGCCAGGGCGCGGCACCGTTCTGCGCCCTCATGCTGAGCGACATGGGGGCGGACGTCATACGGATCGACCGACCGCTGCAGGGCCCGGTCCCGGCGCACCCCATGGACACCGACATCATCACGCGCGGCCGGGGCTCGGTCGCGGTGGACCTCAAACATCCTGACGGGCCCGAAGTGGTGCGGCGCCTCGCCGACCAAGCGGACGTCTTCGTGGAGGGATTTCGTCCGGGGGTGATGGAACGCCTCGGCCTGGGGCCCGACGAATGCCGGGGGCGCAACCCTGGGCTGGTCTACGCCCGTATCAGCGGGTTCGGCCAGGACGGCCCCCTCGCGCTCGCGGCGGGCCACGACATCAACTATCTCGCCACGGCCGGGGTGCTCGGCGCCCTCGGTCCCGCCGACCGCCCACCCGTCCATCCCCTCAATCTGGTCAGCGATTTCGGCGGGGGCGGCGTCCTGCTCGCGTTCGCCATCACCGCGGCGCTGCTCGAGCGCGGCCGATCGGGCGAGGGCCAGGTCATCGACTGCGCGATGACCGAGGGTGCGGCCTACGTGATGGCAGCGAACATGGGCCCCATGCAGATGGGGTGGTGGACGCCCCGCCGAGGGACCAACCTGCTGGACGGCGGCGCCCACTTCTACAACACCTACGAGACCGCCGACGGTGGCTATGTGACGTTCGGGGGGATCGAGCCGCCGTTCTATGCCGCCATGCTCGAAGGGCTCGGGTTCGACGGCGAGGACCTGCCCGCGCAGAACGACGAAGCGCACTGGCCGGCCATGCGGGAGAAGGTGGCGGCGCGCGTCCGTACCCGGACCCGGGACGAGTGGGTGGCCGCCTTCGCCGACCTCGACGCCTGCTTCGCCCCGGTCCTCCCGCCGTTGGAGGCCCCACGGCACCCGCAGCACGTGGCCCGGGGGGCCTATACCGAGGTCGGTGGGCTGACGCAGGTGGCACCGGTGCCGCGGCTCTCGCGCACGCCGGGACGGGTGGCCCGGGCCGGTAGCCATCCGGGGCAGCACACCGAGGAGATGTTGACGTCGTGGGGCTTCGACGACGCGTCCGTCCGCGACCTCCTGGCGCGTGGCGTGGTCGAGCAGAACGGCGGGGAGGGTGGGGACTAAGCCGTGCTGCTCGGTGAACTGATCTCGGGACGTCTGGACGACGAGCGACCGTGCCTCGTCTTCGAGGAGCAGTCGTGGACGTGGGCGGAGTACGCCCGCGCCTGCGTGGACCGGGCCAACCTTCTGCTCGAGCGTCGCGTCGACGGTCCCTTCCATGTCGGCGTCCTGCTCGACAACGTGCCCGACTTCGTCATGTTGCTCGGTGCGGCCGCGCTGAGCGGCGCCGTCGTGGTGGGGCTCAATCCGACCCGGCGCGGGCCCGAGCTGGCGCGTGACGTCGCGCAGACCGATTGCCAGCTGATCGTCACCGAACAGCGGTACCACGCGCTGCTCGGCGAGGTGGACACGGTGCCGACCGAGCGTGTTCTGGACATCGAGACGCCGGAATGGCCGGCCGCCCTGGCCTCTGTCGCGGGTGGACCGGCGCCCGTGGTCGACCTGGTGCCCGACGACCTCTTCATGTTGATCTTCACCTCGGGTACCAGCGGCAACCCCAAGGCGGTGCGCTGTACGCACGCCAAAATCACCACACCCGGCTCGGCCGTCGTCGGGCACCTGCAGCTCACGCGCGAGGACCGCGCCTATCTGTCCATGCCGCTGTTCCACTCGGCCTGTGTCATGGCCGGTTGGAGCCCCACCATGGTCTCAGGTGCGTCGATGGCGTTGCGGCGCAAGTTCTCGGCCTCGTCCTTTCTGGCCGACGTGCGGCGGTACGGCTGCACGTGGTTCAACTACATCGGCAAGCCGCTGGCGTACGTGCTGGCCACACCCGAACGGCCCGACGACGCCGACAACCCGCTGCGGGTCGCCATGGGGAACGAGAGCACCCATGCCGATGTCGTGCGGTTCTCGGCCCGTTTCGGCCTGCACGTGTTCGACGGGTACGGGGCCACGGAGTCGGGGCTCAACATCCTGCGCACCCCCGAGACGCCACCCAACGCCATGGGCCCCCTGCCCGAGGGAGTGGCCGTCCTGCACCAGGAGACCGGGGAACCGGCGGCCATCGCACGCTTCGACGAGGAGGGGCGACTGCTCAACGCGGCGGAGGCGGTCGGGGAGATGGTCAACACCCTCGGCGCCGGTGCGTTCCTCGGCTACTACGGGGACGAAGAGGCCGAGAGCGAGCGTATGCGGGGCGGGATGTACCGCAGCGGCGACCTGGCCTATGTAGACGGCCACGGGTTCGCCTACTTCGCCGGCCGCACCAGTGACTGGCTGCGGGTCGACGGTGAGAACCTGGCGACGGCGCCGATCGAGCGGCTGATCCTGCGCCACCCCGACGTGGCCCAGGTCGCGGTCTACGGCGTGCCCAACGCCGATTCGGGGGACGACGTCATGACATCGGTGGTGTTGCGCGACGGCGCCACGTTCGATTCCGAAGCGTTCGCCGCGTTCATGGCGGCGCAGCCCGACCTCGGCACCAAATGGATGCCCCGCTACGTCCGCGTGACGTCGGAGCTTCCGTTGACGCAGACCAACAAGGTGCTCAAGCGCGTGCTCGTCGAGCAACGGTGGCGCACTGCGGATCCCTTGTGGTGGCGGTCAGGGCGCGAGACGACGTATCGGCCGATGCGTGCGTCCGACGCGGACGCGGTCGAGGCCGTCCTGGTGGAACAGGGGCGTGCCGCGTTGTTGGTGTAGTGGCGGGCGGTGCGCGGCTCGGTGCCCGGTGGGGTTGACGGGGGCGGGTGGTGTGGGGTTGGTGGGGTCAGGGGGCAACGGAACCGGCGTCGGGGTGTACCGACGTGAGGGTGACGCTTGCACCGTGCGACACCGGACCTGCTTTGGCGACAGCTGGAGCTGCGGTGACAATGCTCAATCCCGCGCCAAGGACCATCGACGCCGTCAGTAAGAGAACTGAGTGTTTGATTGCTCGCATCGCACATCTCCTCTGTTCGGTCGCCTTGTGCCGACGACGCTGGTGACAAGGATGCGTGATGCGCCTCATATTGTCGGCTACGGGCTCTCAACGTTGCGACAACTCGTGACACCGCCGTTGAAAAGGCCTGGTGAGAGGGGTTTCGCCTGACCTGTCGGGGCGATGTCGGCGTGCCCGGGCCGCGCGGCAACCCCGGTTCCCACTCCGGGTTTCAGGCGGGGTGGGCACCATGTTGCCGGCGCCCCTGCTGCACGATCTCGTCTTTCGTCGCACCGACCGCAGCGGTGTCGATGGTGCCGTCGCGCCAGGCGTGGCCGCGGGTGCGCTCGAGCTCCCGGCCGGCTGATTCGTCGACCGCGGCCACCCGGCGGAAGGTCTCGACGAGGTAGCGCAGGGTCTCGGGGTCCTTCTCCGCCATGGCCGCGGCGAGCGCGACGGCAGTCGGGATGAGCTCGGCATGCGGCACGACGCGATCGACCAGGCCGCAGTGCAGCGCGGCCGGGGCGTCGACGACGACACCGGTCAGCGCCATCTCCAGTGCTTTCCCCATGCCGACGCGGCGGGGGAGGAGCACGGTCAATCCACCTCCGGGCATGACACCGACGCGCAGGTGCGTGTCGGCGAACGTGGCCCGTTCCGAGGCCACCAGCACATCGCAGTTGAGGGCGATCTCCAGGCCTCCCGTCACCGCAGCGCCGTTGACGGCGCCGACGATCGGTGTGATGACCGGCGGGAGCGCTCCCCGCGCGCTGACGCTGTCGCGTTGTTGCCGTGGCCGCGCGTTCTGGCCGCTTCCCGAGAGCTCGCGCAGGTCGAGACCGCTGCAGAAGGCCGGATCGCTGCCGGTCATCACGATGGCGCCCACGCCGGGGTCGTCGTCGACCGCCGGCAGGACTTCCCACAACGCGTCGATCAGGGCTGTGTTGAGGGCGTTGCGGACCTCGGGTCGATGGAGCGTGACGATCGCCACGCGGTCGTGCACGTCGAGGCGAAGGACCTCTGCGATCGTCGCCATGACCGGTGGTGGTGGTCGCTCGCCGGTCAGGCGAGCTGGTCGCCGAGCACCGTGATGCACGAGACCATTTCGCCCGGGTAGCCACCGAGGTTGTGGGTGAGCGCCAGGCCGCGTCCGGTGTCCAACTGCCGGGCCCCGGCTTCGTGGCGCAGCTGGAGCCAACACTCGAAGATCATGCGCAGTCCGCTGGCCCCGACGGGATGGCCGAAGCTCTTCAGGCCACCGTCCGTGTTGACGGGGAGCTCGCCGTCGAGGGCGAAGGCCCCCGAGAGGACGTCCTTCCACGCCGTCCCCCGTTCGGCGAACCCGAGGTCCTCGCAGAGGATGAGCTCGGTGATGGTGAAGCAGTCATGGACCTGAGCCATGGCGAGCTCGCGACGTGGATCGGTGAGGCCCGCTTGCGCGTACGCCTCGCGGGCGCAGTCGGCTGACTCGCGAAAGGTGGTGTAGTCGTAGCCCGGGTCGCCGAGGCCCCTGCCGTCGCCCGCCACCGACGAGAGCGCCTTGATGTAGATGGGGTGATCCGTGTAGCGGTGCGCATCCTCGGCCCGGACGACGATGGCCGCGGCGGCACCGTCGGCCACCCCGGCACAGTCCATCACTGTGAGCTCCCCGGCGACCGTGGGCATGGCCATGATCTCTTCGACCGAGACGTGCTTGCGGAACTGCGCGCGCTCGTTGCGCACGCCATTGGCGTGGTTCTTCGAGCCGATCTCGGCCAGCACCCGCTTCATCTCCACCGGGTCGACCGAGTACTTCTTGGCGTAGGCCGGCACGGCCATGGAGAACATGGCGGCCGCGGTGAGCGTGCGGGCTGAGCCGTCGTTGGGGATCGGGAAGGCGTTGAGCCCCTGATAGCCCGAGTCCTTGGCCTTCTCCACCCCCACGGCCGCGGCCACGTCGTAGGCGCCGCACGCCACGGCATAGGCCGCTTGGCGCAGCGACTCGGCGCCGGTGGCGCACATGTTCTCCACCCGGACGACCGGCTTGCCGGTGAGCTCGAGGGGTTTGGAGAGCGTCATGCCGCTCGCACCGGAGAGCGCGGTGCCCAGCCAATAGGCGTCGACCGCCACCTTGTCGATCCCGGCGGACGTGAGCGCGTCGTTCGTCGCTTCGACCGCCAGCTGGTCCGCCCCCTTGTCCCAGTGCTCGGTGAACCGGGTACAGCCCATCCCGACGATCGCGACTTTGTCCTTGATGCCGTGCGATCCCATTTATGTGTCCCCTTCGTTCCCCTCGAGGGCGAGAGGTCGCGCCTTCCAGAAATAGTTCACGATGCCGTCCGCCTCGCTCAGGCGCCGGAACGTCATCTCCACCCGGGTCCCGATCGACACCTCGTCGGGGGCCACGTCGGTGAGCTCGATCGGGAGGCGGCCCCCGCCGTCGAAATCCACCACGGCGAACACGATGGGCGGGCTCGGAGAGTAGGCGAGCCGGTCGACGGTGAACGTGGCCACGGTGCCGAGCACCTCGGCCATCGGTGCCAGTTCGGCGACCACCCCGGGGTCGGCGCCCGGCACGGCGGGAGGCAACCGCACCTCGCTCGAGCCGGGTGCCCTGCTGCCGACGAAGCCGAATTTCCACTCGACCGAGCGGCTGGCCGCGGGTGCCGAGACCCGTGCCGGATCAGGGCGCCGTGGCGGCTCCGTGTGAAGTCGGCTGCGCCAGGCCAGGTACTTCCCGTAGGGGACCGTCCGACCCTGCGCCTCTTGGGAGGCCACGGTGCGGTCCTGCCGCACGGTCGACCCGGCCGCGGTGACCCGGAAGAAGAACGCGTCGGCCCCGTCGGCCAGGCTCAGCAGCCCGAGCACCGCACCCGGTTCCGCGCGTTCGAGGGCCGAGGACAGCAGGAGAAAGGGATGAGCCGCGCCGGTGCAGCCGATGCTGCCGTCGAGCGTGGGCACCACCCTTGTCGCCGCGCCCGCCAGTCCCCGCGAGAGCGCGCGCACGGCCCGGCCGTGCAGGCTCGCCACGATCAGGTCCGTGACCTCCTCGGCGGCGATCCCGGCCGCCTTGAGGCCGTCCTTCCACGCGCGCTGGCCGAGCTCGCCGTAGCGTCCCTCGCCGAAACGCTCCTCCCAGACCTTGGATGCGGTGTCGCCCGGCGCGCGCCAGCGGTCGAGGAACTCCTCGCTCGCGCTGGCCGAACCGAGATATTCGGCCAGGACGGGACCGTCGTTGTCGGAGCCGACGAAGAGCGCCGCGGCGCCGTCGCCTCCGGCTGCTTCGTCCGGTCCGCCGGCGAGACCACCCCGGATGTCCGCCGCCACCACGAGCGCAGACGTCGGTCCTTCGAGGGTGGCACGAAGGACCGCCACCGCGGAACGGGCAGCACCGCCTGCATCCGCGGCCAGCACGTGGGGGTCGAGGCGTAGGGCGGCGTGAATGGTGGTCGCGTTCGTCTTGTCGACGTAGGCCGGGCTGGTGGTCGAGAACCAGAGGGTCGACGGGCTGGCTCCGGGCGCACTGCGCAGCGCCAACCGGGCGGCTTCGGTGCCCATGGTGGTGGTGTCCTCGTCGTAGGAGGCGACGGAGCGGCGACCCTTTCCTCCGGCGGTGCCCAGCGTCGCCCCGATCGACGCCCGTTCCAACCGCCATCCGGGCACGTACGCCCCATGGCCGAGAATCCCCTTCATCTATATAATCCTAGCATTGACAGACTAAAGTGAGCCGACGGCGCCGCAGAGGGCGGCGCAGGATGACGAGGTGTGGTGCGGGTCGAAGACGCAGCAACGGACGAGGCGCTGAACCACGGGCGGCCACTCGAAGGAGTGCGGGTCCTGGCCCTCGAGCAGATGCAGGCGCTGCCCTTCGCCACCCAGCTCCTGGCCCGGCTGGGGGCCGAGGTCGTCAAGGTGGAGTCGCCCGATGGCGGCGACTCCGGTCGGCTTTCGTTACCCGCCATGACCGATCCTGACGGGAGGATGGTGGGTGCCACCTTCCTGCGGAACAACCTCAACAAGCGGTCCATCTCGATCAACCTGAAGGACCCGAGAGGCCGCCAGCTCGTGCTCGACCTGGCGAGCCGGTTCGACATTTTCGCGGAGAACTTCAAGGGGGGAGCGCTGGCCCGACTCGGTCTGGCCTACGACCACGTGCGCGCCGTCAACGAACGGATCATCTACGTCTCGGTGTCGGGCTTCGGCAACGACGACACGTCGCCCTATCACTCCTGGCCGGCGTACGCACCGGTCGTCGAAGCCATGTCGGGTCTCTACGAGACCAAACGGAGGAACGACGAGGCGCCCCGCGTGGCGCCCGGCGGATCACTCGGCGACATGGGGACCTCCATGTTCGCCACCGTCGGGATCCTCGCCGCGCTCTATCAGCGCGACCGGACCGGGCTCGGGCAACAGATCGACGTCGCCATGCTCGATTCCACGGTGGCCATGACCGACATCATCACCAACTACTGGTCGCTGGGCATGCCGGGCGGGGCCGACCCGCCGATCATCATGCACGGCTTCTTGGCGAGCGACGGCTGGTTCATCCTGCAGGTCGGGCGGGTGCAGCAGTTCGCCGCGTTGGCCCGCCTGCTCGGCCATCCCGAATGGATCACCGATCCGACCTTGGCGGACCGCCAGGGTTGGTACGACTCGATCGAATCCGTGATCCGGCCCGCCATCGAGAAATGGGCGGCCGACAAGACGAAGCTCGAGAGTTGCCGACAGCTCGGGGATGCCGGCCTGGCCGCCGGGCCGTGTTTCTCCGACGGTGAAGTCGTGCGCGACCCCCATCTGCTGTCCCGGGACATGCTGGTCGAAATGGCGCGCCCTGACGGGGTGGCCCAGCCCGTCGTGTTCCCCAACAACCCGATCCGCATGTCGGGCGTCCCCGAAGGACCCACGAGGAGAGTGCCCTGGTTCGCCGAGCACACCGACGAGGTCCTTCGTTCGGATCTCTCCCTCGACGATGACATGCTCGACGAGTTGCACCAGCAGGGCGTCATTGTGTGATCAGCTGAGACGGTTCCCGCGGCACTTCGTCCGAGGTCGGAACCGCAGCAGGCATCACCCCCGAGAAAAGGAGTCCGATGGAGTCGTTTCCCGCCATAGTCGCCACCGAGAATGCGCCCGCTTCGCTGCAAGAGGTGCCCGAGTCCTCGTTGCCCGATGGCGATGTCACGGTGGACGTGAACTGGTCGTCGCTCAACTACAAGGATGGCCTGGCCGTTACCGGCAAGGGCCGCATCATCCGTTCGTTCCCCATGGTGTGCGGCATCGACCTCGCGGGAACGGTGCGGTCGTCGGACTCGGACAAGTGGTCGCCCGGCGATGAGGTGATAGTCACCGGATGGGGCCTTTCGGAGACGCACCCGGGGGGCTACACGACGCGCCAGCGCGTGCGTGCGGAGTGGTTGCAAGCCCGACCCGATCACCTCACGCTACGCGAGACCATGGCCATCGGGACCGGGGGGCTCACGGCCATGCTGTGCATCTTGGCCCTCGAGGATGCCGGGATAGAGCCGGGAACGGACGGCGAGGTCCTGGTGACCGGCGCCGGGGGCGGGGTCGGGAGTTTCGCCGTGATGCTCCTGGCGAACCTGGGCTACCGCGTGGCCGCCTCGACGGGCCGGCCGGAGATCGCCGAGTACCTCACGGAGCTGGGCGCGACGACCATCGTCGGGCGCGAGGAGCTCGCCGCCAACTCGGGGCGTCCGTTGGAGAAGGAGCGCTGGAGCGCGGCGATCGACACGGTGGGGAGCCAGACGTTGGCCACCGTGCTGGCCCAGACCCGTTACCGGGGTGCGGTGGCGGCCTGTGGTCTGGCCGGCGGCTCCGATCTGCCGACGACGGTCCTCTCGTTCATTCTGCGCAATGTGCGATTGCTCGGGGTGGACTCCGTGTCGACGCCGTCGGACATCCGCGCCGCTGCCTGGGCCCGACTGAATACCGACGTGCCGCGCCACCTGCTCGATCTCGTGACCACCACGGAGCCGCTGGCGCGGGTCCCGGCCCTGGCCGAACAGATCCTGGCCGGTTCGGTGCGGGGCCGGGTCGTGATCGACGTGGCCGGCGCGTAGCGGGCGTCGTTCCGGGGGTCGCGGCCATGCTCGAACAGGATCAGGTTCTCCCCAATCTCATCGCAGGGCGCGCTGCGGCGACGCCGGACCGGATCGCCATCCAGTGTGTCGACGGGACAGCGATGACCTACGGCGAACTGCACGCCGAGAACATGCGGTGGGCCGCGGCCTATCGGCGGGCGGGCGTGACAGCCGGCGACCATGTCGCGTCGATGGTGGTCCATTCCTTCGCGTCCTACTCGGTGTGGCTGGGGTTGAGCTGGCTCAAGGCCGTCGAGGTTCCGGCGAACACGGGCTACCGGGGCAACATGCTGACCTACCTCATCGAGAATTCCGAGGCCCGCCTCCTCGTCATCGGCGCACAGTTCTTCGATCGGCTGGCCGAGGTGGCCCAGCGCGTGCCGAATCTCGAATGCGTGGTCGTGCTCGACGCCCACGGCGCGTTTCCCCCGCTGCCTTTCGAGGTCCTCAGTGCCGAGGAGTTCCTCGCCGGTGCACCGGCGCTCGGGGAGGTGGAGGCACCGACCTATCGCGATGTCTCATCGGTCATCTACACCTCGGGCACGACCGGCCCCTCGAAGGGTGTCCTGGTGCCGTGGGCCAGTCTGCAGGATCTCTACGGCATGTTGCCCGAGGACATCATCCCCACGCCTGATGACGGGTACTACAGCGTGTACCCGGCGTACCACGTCTCGGGCAAGGCGGCGATCAGCGTCGCCTTTATGCACGACGCCCGGCTCGTGTTCCGCGAGTCGTTCAGCCTGTCCGCGTACTGGGACGACATCCGCCGGTACAACTGTGTCTTCGGCGGCCTCGTCGGGCCGATGGCGGCCATGATCCTTGGGCAGCTACCCAGCCCGACCGACACGGACAACCCCTTGCGCGGCGTGGTGATGGCCCCGGTCATCCCCGAGTTCGAGGAGTTCAAGCAGCGGTTCGATCTCCGGGTCTGCACGGGCTTCGGCATGACCGAGATCGGCTACCCCTTCAAGAGCGGGTGGGAGCTGACCGATCACACCACCGTGGGCCGCGTCCGCAGTGGTCCACCCGGGTTCGAGGTGAAGCTGGTCGACGACGCGGACGAGGACGTGGGTCCCGGCAGGTTCGGCGAAATGGTGGTGCGGACCGCAGATCCGTGGATCATCACGAGCGGCTACTTCCAGATGCCCGAGAAGACGGCGGCCGCCTGGCGCAACGGCTGGTTCCATTCGGGCGACGGCTTCACCCGCGATGCCGAGGGGAACTACTTCTTCGTCGACCGGATCAAGGACGCCATCCGACGGCGCGGGGAGAACATCTCCTCGTTCGAGGTGGAGAGCGCCGTCAACGAGCACCCCGCCGTGGCCGAATCAGCCTGCATCGGCGTTCCCTCCGAATTGAGCGAGGACGAGGTGAAGGTCGTCGTGGTCCTGCACCCGGGGGAGACGCTGCTGCCCGAGGACCTCATCACGTTCCTCATCCCGCGCATGCCGCGGTTCATGATCCCGCGGTACGTGGAATTCGTGGAGGAGCTCACGAAGACGGACTCGACGCAGCGCACGCAGAAGTACGCACTACGGGAGAACGCGCGCAACGAGCAGACGTGGGACCGGGAGAAGGCGGGCATGCAGCTCCCGCGGTGAGCGCAGGCTCACGCGTTCGGCGTGACCCCGGTCTCAGCCGCCACCGCGGCGGCCTTTCGGTATGCCTCGAGCTTCGCCAGTATGGGCAGCTGTTCCTGACCGATGGTGGCATCGAGGCGTCGTGCGATCTCCTCTGGGGTCCATCGACCGTCCTTGTACATCGCCCGCACCTCGACCGGTTGGTTCCACACGGCGATCTTGCCTCCCACCACCGTGTAGATCTGCCCGGTGATGTGCGCCGCCAGGTCGGAGAGGAGGTAGGTGACCATGGGGGCCACGTCCTCGGGCTCTCCGGTCTCGGGGAGCTCCATCGGGACCTCGGCCATCATGCGCGTGTTGGCGATCGGCGCCACGGCATTGGCTCTCACGCCGTAGCGATGCAGACCGGCGGCCGCACTGCGCACCAGCGACACGATCCCACCCTTGGCGGCCGAGTAATTGGCCTGGGCCACACTGGCCTGGAAGGCGGCGGAGGTGAATCCGACCAGTGACCCGCTCTTTTGGGCCCGCATCACCGTGGACGCGGCCCGGAAGAGGGTGAAGGTCCCCTTCAGATGGGTGGCGATCACGGCATCCCAGTCGTCCTCGGACATATTGAAGAGCATCCGCTCACGCAGAATGCCGGCGACGCAGACGACCCCGTCGATGCGCCCCCAGGCATCGACCGCACTCTGCACGATGCGCTCGCCCGCTGCCATTTCGGTAACGGAGTCCGCGATGGCGATGGCGGAGCGGCCGCTCTGGCGAATTTCCTCCACCACGGCGTCGGCCACCTCACTCGTGGGCTCCTCGCCGTGCATGCCCACGCCGAAGTCGGCCACGACGACGTTCGCGCCCTCGGACGCACAGTGCAGCGCGACAGCCCGGCCGATGCCGCGCCCGGCTCCGGTCACGGCAATCGACTTTCCCTCGAGGAGTCCGCTCACTTGGTCTTCCTTCCGTGTCTGGTCGCCCGGTCGGCGATTATGGATTCGTTGGATGAGGTTCGACGAGCACCAGGGGGCTGGCTGCCGGCGCGTCGGCCCATTGGGCGACCTGGTCGCGGAAGGTGTTCCGCAGCAGTTTCCCGGTGGGATCGCGGGGGAGTGCCGCGGCATGAAAGAAGAGGCGCGGTCGTTTGTACCCGGCCAGTCGTTCGGCGGCCGCCCGTTCCAAGCGGGCGGCGACGGCCACGCTCGCGGTGACGTCCGCTGTCACGATGACGGCGGCGACCTGTTCTCCCCGGATGGCGTCGGGTGCGCCGACGACGGCGAGGTCGCGCAGCCCATCGGTGTCGTGCAGCCCTTCGGTGTCGCTCAGGGCCGATTCGACCTCGGCCGGGTAGATATTGACCCCGGCTGAGACGATGACGTCGGATTTTCTCCCTGTGATGAAGAGGTAGCCGTCGCCGTCGAGGTGGCCGATGTCGCCCACGGTGAAGGCCGAACCCCGATGGGCCGCCGCCGTCTTTGCCTCGTCGTGCAGGTAGGAGAACGACACGCCGTCGGCCGCCTCGAAGTAGATCGTCCCGTCCGTGCCGGTGTCCAGCGTGTTCCCTTCCTCATCGAGGATGAGGATGCGCTGATTGCGCCTGGCCTTGCCGACTGTGCCGGGCCGTGCCATCCACTCCTCGCTCGTGACGATCGTCATGCCGCCCTCGGAGAAGCCGTAGTACTCCGTGAGGCGGGGACCCCACCACTGCAACATCGCCTGTTTCACGGGAACCGGGCAGGACTCACCACCGTGGAGCACGTTGAGCAACTCCGGGGCGTCGAAGGTGGCGCGGAGGTCGTCGGGCAACGCAAGGAGCTGACGGAACATGGTGGGCACCATGGATGTCGACGTCACACCGTCGGACAGCATGGAGAAGACCGTCTCGGGATTCCAGCGGGGGACGATGCGGATCGCAGCTCCCCGGGCCAGCGCGCCGAGGCCGAACGTCAGTGGAGCGCCATGGAAGAGGTGCGAGACGAAGAGATGGACGCCGTGGCCGGGCAAACCTGTCAGCTCGGCCATCGCGGCACTGCCGGCGAAGGACTCCGGAAAGGGGCGCTGTCCGAGGAAGCTCGAGACGACGCCTTTGGGGCGTCCGGTCGTCCCCGACGTGTAGGTGATCTTCTTGCCCGCCAACTCGTAGGGCAGGGGTGCGCGCGATTGCGCGGCGACCCAGGAGTCGAAATCCCGGTCGAGGTCGATGACGGCGACGCCGACGTCGTCCGCGGCCTGTCGGCCTGCAGGCACGTCGGTGACGACCACGCACGTCGACGCATCAGTGAGCACGGTGGCGATCTCCGACGGCGTCCAACTGCTCTTGAGCGGCGTGTAGAGGAGCCCCGCCCGCAGGCAGGCGAGTGCGATGTCAATGAACTCGACGCGGTTGGTGGCGACCAGCGCGACGTGACTCCCGCCTGCGGGGACCCGTTCGGACAATCCGTGGGCGATGGCACATGTGCGGTCTTCGAGCTCTCCCCACGTGCGGCGGGCCACGCCGTCCTCGACGGCCAGGTCTCCGGCGTGCCGACCCGACATCTCGAAGAGTGTCGGTTGGGCCCTCACCGGGCACCGTCCAGGACGGCCAGGGCGCGGAACCCGGCGCGGACCTCGGCCCAGAGATCGTCGTCGGCTTCAAAGGGGGAGTAGGCGTTGATGCGGTCCACCGCATCGCCGTACCGGGCGGCCACCAGGCCTGCGATCGCGCCCGGTGCCCCGATCACGGCGAACGCCTCGACGACCTCGGGTTCGATCAGATCGCCCATCGTGTCCCATCTTCCCTGCCGGGCCAGCTGGTGGAGCTCGCGTTGCAGATCGCCCCACCCGTGGTGCTCGAGTACCGGACGGTAGGCCGGCGTCGATCCGTAAAAGGCGAGTTGACGGCGGACACCGGCGGCCGACCGGGCCATCTCCTCCTCGTCACGGCCGGTCACGATGAATCCGGGTGCGGTGACCTCCATATCGGCCCGCACGCGGTTGCGCCGGGCGAGTCCGCGTTCCAGAGCCGGCAGGACGGACGCGGAAAGATACGACGCGGTGGTGAAGCCGTGACAGAGGAACCCGTCACCCACCTCACCCGCGACCTCGATCATTCCGGGACCGACGCCGGCGAGGAACACCCGTGGCGGGCCGAAAGGGCTCGGTGCGGGAACGAAGAAAGGAGGCATGAGGGTGTGCCGGTAGAACTCGCCTTCGAAGGAGAGTGGAGTCCCCTCGTTCCAGCAGGCCCAGATGGCGTGGATGGCGTCCACCATCTCTCTCATGCGCGCGGCCGGCCTTGACCACGGCATGGAGAAGCGGCGGTCGATGTGCGCCTGCACCTGGGACCCGAGCCCGAGGATGAAACGGCCTTCGGACAGAACCTGAAGATCGTGGCCGAGCGTGGCGAGACTCATCGGGTTACGTGCGAATGCGACGGCGATCCCGGTCCCGATGTCGACCTTTTCTGTCGCGGCGGCCGCCAGTGTGACGGTCAGGAACGGGTCATGGCTCGTCTCCGCGGCCCAGATCCCGTCATAGCCGACCTCCTCGAGATGGCGCGCTTCGCGTCCGGCATCGCGGAGGGCACCCCGTGCCGCCACGTCCATTTTCATCGGTGGTCCTTCAGATATACGATTATGAAGATGGAGATTACCCGAAGGCTTCGCGGTGCAGCATCGAAGCCCGTTCGATCGCGTGCGCCGGTGACCGTGGCCCGATCGGGGTGGTGACCGACACCGCCGCTCCGACCGATCTCCACGCGTTCGCCCAGGAAGTCGAGCAGTTCCTCTCCCGCACATTGTCCCGGCGTCCGGTCGGGGTTGCCGCGTCGTCCGACATCATCGAAGTGCACGGCCTCGAACGACGGCCCGAAGAGGCGACGGCGGCGGCGGTCGCCGCGGCAGCGGCCTGGCAGGCGTTGAAGTTCGATGCGGGCCTCGGATGGATCACGGGCCCGCAACGCTACGGAGGCCGGGACCTCCCCGCTGCGTTCGAACGTCTGTATGCAGAACGAGAGTCGGAGTTCCTGGCGCCGGACGTCATGCCCCTCAACGTCGGAACCAAAATGCTGTCCGCCGCCATTTTGGGCCACGGGAGCGAGCTCCTCCGCCAAAAGGTCGTGCCGGCGCTGCATCGAGGCGATCTGATCGGGTGCCAGCTCTTCTCCGAGCCCGACGCCGGCTCCGACCTCGCCGCGGTGCGGTCGTCGGCCACGCTGGAGGACGGGACGTGGACGCTCTCCGGCGAGAAGGTGTGGACCTCGAAAGCTCAGTTCAGCGACCTGGGGCTCTGCCTCGCCCGGACCGCGGCGGCCGACGACCCGCACGCCGGTCTCACCATGTTCCTCGTCGACATGCACTCGGCAGGGGTGGAGGTGCGACCCTTGCTGCAGATGAACGGGCACGCCTCCTTCACCCAGGTGCTCCTCCGTGAGGTGCAGGTTCCCGATGCTTCCCGGCTGGGAGACGTCGGTGAAGGTTGGGCCGTGGTCCGCACGACGTTGACGAGCGAGAGGGCGGGCGTGTCCCAGGGGACGCCCGATCCCGCCGGCACGGCACTCGGCCGGCTGCTCGAGCTCGTGCCCGGTCTCGGTCTCCGCGACGACGCCCTGGTGCGACAAGGGCTGGCTGACCTGTACGGCCGTGTGCGCATCGCCGACTTCGTCAGCGCACGATCGCGGGCCGCTCCCGGCCCCGCCGGTTCGATCAACAAGCTGTTCCGCAGCCGCAATCTGCAGAGGGCGTCTACCCTGGCGGGGAGGATGCTGGGGCCGCGAGTGACGGCAGGCACGGGGGGTGACGCGATGTGGGCTGATTTCGTTCTCTGCGTGCCCGGCGTCCGTTTGGGTGGCGGCACTGACGAAATGCAGCTCAACGCATTGGCGGAGCGAGTGTTGGGAATGCCGCGCGACCAGCGCGTCGCCAGCCCGGGTGCAATCGAGAGGAGTCTGTGAGTGCTGTACTGGCATGAGGTCAACCGCGTGAGGCCGACAAGAACGGGCGCGCTGCTCGAAGCGGTCGAGAGGGAGTTCCTTCCCATCGCCGAGAGCTACGGGATGCGGCAGGTCGGCTATTGGCAGGTTGCACCCGGTCTGGGCACGTCACCCGAGACGGTGGCGGTGTGGGAGCTCGACGACTTCGGCCACTACGTGGACGTGGTCCGCCAGCGGTTCGAAGGCTCGCGCGGCGACCTCGCCCAGTGGTTCGACGGGGTGGGGGAGTGGGTCGAGGCAAGCGAGAGCCTCTTGTGCTTTCCTTCAGCGCTTACACCGACCGTGGCGCAGATAAAGGAGCGGAATCTGCGCGCGAAGCTGTGCTCACACGAGATGATCCACGTGCAACCGGCCCGTCAGGCTGAATACCTGCGCCTCTGTGAGGAGATGTGGTTCCGCCGCGTCGCCGAGCCCGCAGGGCGCTCCATCGTCGGCCTCTACTGGTCGCCGTGGAAGAACACGCGGGCAATCTGCATCTGGGGCCAGGGCGAAGAGTGGGAGAACGTCAACCCGTTCGGCAAGGAAGAAGCATGGGTGGCCGACACGGATTTCGAAATCTGGCAGACGCTCGGCCGCGAGATCAGGACCGACTGGGACGACTGCTTCCTCGTCCCGACTTCCTTCTCGACGGTGCGCTGACGTGGGCGTGTCGTTCGACGAGGACGAATTGTGGCAGTTCCTCGATGACACCCACACGGGCATCCTGACCACGCTGCGTGCCGACGGTTGGCCTGTCGCTCTCCCGGTGTGGTTCGTCACGGCCGAGCAACGGGTCTACGTGCAGACGCCGGCACGGACCAGGAAAGTCGCGCACATCCGTCGGGATCCACGCGTCTGCTTCACCGCCGAAGCGGGCGTGCGGTGGGGTGAGTTGCGTGCGGTCGTGCTCACCGGACGCGCGGACATCCTTTCCCCGGGGGAGGATCGGGACGGCGCGATCGCACACGTCTCGGAGAAGTACAAGGGCTTCGGCATGGCGGCCGACGAGGTGCCGTCCGCCACGATTCGCCACTACGACACCGAAGCCGCGGTGATCCGGATCGACCCGGATCCCCACCGCGTGACCTGGGACAATCGCAAGTTGCGGCGCCGCGCTGCGGGGGCCTGACATGGTGTTGCCGGCGCGGCACGTGCGGTGTCGGTTCGAGGTCCGTCGTCGGGGGCACCGGTCGCAGTGGAAAAGGAAGGTGTGCACATGAAATTCGGCATCCATCTCGGTCCGCAGGACCT
Organism: uncultured Acidimicrobiaceae bacterium; assembly: GCA_963706555.1. Taxonomy (GTDB): domain Bacteria; phylum Actinomycetota; class Acidimicrobiia; order Acidimicrobiales; family RAAP-2; genus Bog-473. The sequence goes on along the minus strand of OY970164.1, from coordinate 4,558,890 downwards.
CACGATGAAAGAAATGCGCAGTGCCTGGAAGAGTTTCGAAGCCCTCGGCTTTGACTGGATCAGCGTCTGGGACCACTTTTACGCCGCCGCCCCCCCGTACGACCGCGGCTGCTTCGAGGCCCTGACGAGCCAGGCCGCCCTGGCGCTCGAGACGTCGCGGGTTCGGGTCGGCTGCCTCGTGTACTCGACGGGATACCGGCATCCGACGCTTCTGGCCCAAGCAGGTGCCACGATCGACCACCTGTCCGAAGGGCGCCTCGAGATGGGGCTGGGTGCCGGTTGGCACAGCCTCGAATACGAGGCGTACGGCCTGCCCTTCGAGGCACCGGCTGTGCGGCTGCGCCGGATGGCCGAGTCGGCCACCATCATCCGCGCGCTCTGGAGCGAGACGACCGTGGACTTCGAAGGGGAGTTCTACACGTTGAAAGAGGCGCTCTGCGATCCGAAGCCGGTGCAGAAGGCGCCCCGCATCTGGATCGGGGCCCGCGGGCCGCGGGCGCTCGCGCTCGCCGGGTCTCTCGGCGACGGGTGGAACGCGAGCTACGTCACCCCGGAGGTGTTCGGGGCCGCCTATGAGGTGGTGCAGGCACATGCCGGCTCGAAGGGCATTGTCGCCGGCGTGAATCTCGGATTGCTCGGGGACATCGACGCCAAGGACCGCGACGAGTTCCTGGAGAAGCGCTTCGGGCCAGGATCGAGTGGCGTGCGTGATGCCTTTCTCGCCGGACGACCGAACGAGGTCATCGACCGCGTGCGCGAGTACGAGTCCGCCGGGGCCGATTGGGTCAACATCGCGGTGCGGGCACCGATCGAGATGGACGTGCTCGAAGCATTCGCCGGCGAGGTGCTGCCGCAGTTCCAGGGTCGCTGACGCACACCGAAGCTCGGCGGCCGCGGGTTAGGCGCCCTGGACCGGCTCCGGTGGGGCGGCCCGGCTGAGGAGCTCTCGCACCACGTCGCCGACTTCGGCCGGTGCCAACCTTCGGCTTTCGGTGACCGAGGGCCCGTGGTGGAATCCCTCCGCGATGCCGATCATCCCGCCGTAACTCTCGAAGACGCGGCCGGTCACTGCGCTCGAGGCCGGGCTGGCGAGCCAGGCGACGAGGGGCGAGACATTCTCGGGCGCCATGGTGTCGAACGCGTCGCCCGGCTCGGCCATGGCCGACGCGAAGATCTCCTGGGTCATCCGGGTCCGCGCACCGGGCGAGAGCGCATTGACGGTGACGCCGTAGCGTGCGAGCTCGACGGCACCGACCAGGGTGAGCCCGACGATGCCGGCTTTGGCTGCGCTGTACGCGGACTGCCCGACATTGCCGTACAGACCGGCTCCCGAGGTGGTGTTGATGATGCGCGCGACGGGGGTCTCCCCGGATTTTGCACGCTCTCGCCAATGGCGCCCGGCATGATGCGAGGTGAACAGGGCACCGCACAGATGGACGCTCACGACCTTGGTCACGTCGTCCGCCGTCATGCTGATGATCATCCGGTCGCGGAGAACTCCGGCGTTGTTGACGAGGACGTCGAGGCGACCGAAGGCGCGCACCGCAGCGTCCACGACCGCTTGCGCGCCGGCCCAGTCCGAGATGTCGCTGTTGTCGACGACAGCCTGTCCGCCCTGGGCCCGAATTTCGCCCGCGACCTCGTTGGCCCAGTCCGGTCCACCGCCGCTCCCGTCGAGCTCCACCCCCAGATCGTTGACCACGACCGACGCGCCTTCTCGTCCGAGTTCCAATGCGTGTGCGCGCCCGAGGCCGCGTCCCGCACCGGTGACGATGGCGACCCGCCCCTCGCAGATCCCGCTCATGACGAGGGCTCCATGGGACGAAAGAAGGGGAGGGAGACACCCTCGAACTCGTCGGCGAAGTCCACGACCACGCGTTGTCCGATACCGACACTGTGTGCGTCGCAGTCCACGATGTTGGTCATCATACGGGGGCCTTCGTCCAGGTCGACGAGGGCGACGACGTACGGCACCAATTGGTCGAACGGCGGGGTGCGGCTCTGCCGCACGATCGTGAAGGAGTAGATGGTGCCCCGACCCGACGCTGCCCGCCACGTGAGCTCGCCCGCGCAGTGGCGACAGAACGGTCTCGGGTAGAAGTCGAAGCGATCACAGGCCGCACAATACTGAATGAGCAATTCCCCCCGGGTCGTGGCCGACCAGTAGGGCTCCGAGATCGGGTCCGGCACCGGCAGAATCCGGCCCTCGACGATGCGGGCGTCGCTCACGAGGACTCCTTTCCGAGCAGGACGGTTCCCATGCACGACAGATTGCCGCCGGAACCGCTGGCGACGGCGATCCTGCACTCGGGGACCTGTGCCGCGCCGGCCTGGCCGCGGAGCTGACGCACCGCTTCGATCAGGAGGAAGATGCCGCGCCGCCCCGGGTGGCACGAGGAAAGCCCGCCGCCGTCCGTATTGGTCGGAAGTGCTCCCGTCGTTGTCAGGAGGCCGCTTTCGATGAGATCCCCGCCCTCGCCCTTCTTGCAGAAGCCCAGATCCTCGAGGAGCAGCAGCACGGTGATCGTGAAGCTGTCGTACAGCTGGAGCGTATCGACGTCTTCGGGCTTGATCCCCGCCCGCGCGAACGCCAACGGACCGGTGATCGCCGCTGCCGTCGTCGTCAGGTCGGGCATCTGGCTCATGCTCCAGTGGGTCTGCGCCGACGCCGCCCCGAGCACGTAGACGGGCGGCTGACGCAGGTCGTTCGCCCGCTCTTCGGTCGTCATCACAATGGCGCCCCCGCCGTCGGTGATGATGCAGCAGTCCAGCAGGTGCAACGGGTCCGAGATCATCCGGGATCCGAGGACGTCGTCGACCGTCATCGGGGTCTGGTACATCGCATCGGGATTGAGCGAGGCGTTCTGGCGAATGTCGACGGCGATCTGGGCCAACGCCTCGGGGCGGGTCCCGAATTCGTGCATGTGGCGCATGGCCGAGAGCGCGTAGTTGCTGACGAGCGGACTCCCGTAGGGCATGTCGAACTGCAGCGCCCCCCGCTGCTTGCCGTCGCCGGAATTTCCGAACAGTTTCGTCCCCAGGGTGCGACCCATACGGGAGAGGAAGTCCGACCCGTAGGTGATCAGGACGGTTTCGCAGTCGCCGTGTTCGAGGGCGGCGGCTGCGTGTTGGACGTAGTACTCGAAGACCGCGCCGCCGGTGTCGGTGCCGTCAATGTAGCGGTGGTCGATGCCGAGGATCTCGGCCATGGTCGCGGCGTCGTCGAGGCCGTACGTGCCGACGCACATGAGCCCGTCGATGTCGTGCTTGGCGATGCCCGAGTCGTCCAGGGCTCTCCGGATCGCCAGGCCGTGATGCCCGATCGCATCCAGATGGGGAGTCTTCGGATAATCGCTCAGCCCGATGCCCGCGATCACGGCCTTTCGAGAGCCCACTGGTTCACCTCGTTCTGGGAGTAGAAGCCTTCGACGTCACGGTGAGCACGTTCGGCATCGCGTCCCCCGGGTTGCTCTAAGGTCTCACACTACAGAGGTGGGAAATTCTGGCAACTCGTCGAGAGGTCGCTGCGGGATCTTTCTCCGGCGACCGGGAGGGGTTCGGTTGGGCTACAGCACCGCCATCGTCGGCATCGGTCAGTCGGAGTTCTCCAAGCACCTCGAAGCCAGCGAGGAGGAACTCGCGGCGCGCGTGATCCTGGCGGCACTGGAGGACGCCGGCATCGATGCGGGCGAAGTGGATGCCCTCTCCTCCTTCACGATGGAGGCCACCGAAGAGGTGGCCGTGGCCAAGAACGTCGGGCTCGGCGACATCACCTTCTTCTCGAAGATCGGCTACGGCGGCGGAGGGGGGTGCGGGACGATCGGCCATCTGTCCCTGGCCATCGCCGGGGGCGTGGCGAACGTGGGCGTCGCATGGCGCTCCCGCAAGAGGGGCTCAGGGGTCCGGCCGTGGGCCGCCGGCCCCGGCGGGCTCCGCATCCCGGGCTCCGAACAGGTCACCGCAGCGACATGGGCGCGCCCGTTCGGGTTGTTGCGGCCGGTGGACGAGATCGCCGTGTTGACGCGGCGCTACATGCACGAGACCGGCGCCACCCGGGAACATCTGGCCGAGGTTGCGATGTCCATTCGCGACAACGCGAATCGCAATCCGGCGGCCATGATGTACGGCCGTCCACTGTCGATCGACGACTACATGAACGCCCGCTGGATCAGCGAGCCACTCTGCCTTTTCGACAACTGCCTCGAGACCGACGGTGCCTTGGCTGTCGTGGTGACGTCGGCGGAGCGGGCCAAGGACTGCCGACGGGCGCCGGTCTTCATCGACTCGTTCGCACAGGGCATCCCCCAACAGCACCACCACATGGTCAACTTCTGGGCCGATGATCCCATCGGCGCTCCGGCCCGGGCGTGTGCCGCCGCGCTCTGGCGACAGTCACAGCTGCGGCCCGACGACATCGACGTCGTCCAGATCTATGACGCATTCTCCCCGCTGATCTTGATCTCCCTGGAGAACTACGGGTTCTGCGAGCGCGGTGCGGCACCGGGATTCATTGAGGGGGACACCATTCGCCACGGCGGGAAGCTTCCCGTCAACACGAGCGGGGGAGGATTGTCCGAGGCCTACGTCCACGGCATGAACCTGATCACCGAAGGGGTGCGCCAGATGCGGGGGACATCCACCGCGCAGGTCGTCGACGCGTCGTCGTGTCTCGTGACCTCCGGCGAGGGAGTGCCGACGAGTGCGCTCGTCCTCCGGAACGAGGACCACTGAGCATGTCAGCCTCGTTCAGTCCGCTGGAGGAAGCCGGCGCCGCACCGTTCTTCGCAGCAGCGCAACGCGGGGAGCTGCGGATCCAGACCTGTTCGGCGTGCGGCCGGCGGCGGTTCCCGCCGCGGCCCATGTGCCCGTGGTGCCACTCGTTGGAGTCCGAGTGGCTTCGTCAATCGGGTCGGGGCCGCATCTGGTCCTTTGCGGTGCCGCACCCGCCACTGCTGCCCCCGTTCGTCGATGCATCGCCCTACGTCGTCGTTGTCGTCGAGCTCGAGGAGGATGCAGGAATACGGTTGGTCGGCAACGTCGTCCGTGAAGTCAACGGGTCGATCAGTGCCGTGCCCGCCGGAGAATTGCGTATCGGGGCGAACGTGGTCGCCGTGTTCGGGCAGAGCCTGGAGGGTTATCCGGTTCCGCAGTGGGTGCTGCAGCCGGACTGAAGGTATATGCGGTGTGCCTGTGAGGCGGGGTGCCCGGAGCGTCGTCATGCTTTAGGTACAATGAATATGAGATGAGCGCCATGGTGCCGAATGACGATGGGATCGAGGCCGTGGTGCAGCGGAGCTCCGGTCGAGGGGCTCAGCTCCGTCAACCGCGCATCGCGGATCTCATCGCGTCGCGCTTGCGGAGCCGCATCGTCAACGGCGAGATCGCCGACGGGAAGCTTCTGCCCAAGCAGGACGAGTTGCTCGAGGAGTTCGAGGTGAGCCGTCCGTCCTTGCGCGAAGCGCTCCGCATCCTCGAGACAGAGGGCCTGATCACCGTGCGCCGCGGGAATATGGGCGGTGCCGTGGTGCATGCGCCCAAGCCCGAGGCGGCCGCGTTCATGATGGGCCTGGTGTTGCAAGCCGGACGTGTGCCGCTCAGCGACCTCGCAGAGGCGCTGGGCCGGCTGGAGCCCGCGTGCGCCGCGGCATGCGCCGATCGCCCCGACCGGGCGACGACGACGGTCCCGGTCCTGCGGGCGATCATCGAAGAAGCGGCCGACAACATCGACAACGCCATGGCCTTCACGCAGATTGCCCACCGCTTTCATGACGAGCTCGTTGGGCAGTGTGGCAATGAGACCTTGCGTCTCACAGTCGGGACGCTGGTGACGTTGTGGTCGACCCAGGAGTCGGCGTGGGCCGAGGGGGCCGAAGCCAGGCACGCGTTTCCCGACCGCCATCTCCGCCTCGCCGCGCTGCGGGCTCACCGCAAGCTCGTTGATGCCATCGAGCGCGGTGACGCGAACGATGCGGCCCGCATCGCCTACGCCCACATGGAAGCGAGTCAGATCCACGTCCTCGGCGAGCAAGGCAGCCAGAGCGTGTCGGTGACCCAGCGGAGCGACGCTCCCCGCGGCATCGTGTCGGCCATCCGGCTCTGACGACCCGGGGGACGTGCCCCGTGTGACTGCGGCCCGTTCCATGCCCGGTTGTTGCATCCTGGCGGGTCCGAGTAACCTCTATAAGATAGAACTTCTACACGTACGGAAGGATGTGAGGACTGGCGATGCAGAGCTCGATCCCCCCCATCGTGAGTGTGGACGATCATCTGATCGAGCCGCCGGGCATCTGGCAGGACAGGATTCCTGCCAAGTACAAGGACATCGCCCCCCGCCTCGAGACCTTGCCGGCCGATGCCTTCCGCAAGGTGAGCGGCGCCTACGTGGCCAATCCCGATCCCACGGGGCCGCCGGCGGCGTGGTGGCACTACGAGGACAAGTTCTATCCCGTCATCCGCTACATAGCCCAGGCCGGCTATCCGCCCGACTACGACGACAATCACGTCGTGACGCTCGACGACATGCGGCTCGGCTGCTGGCAGCAGAAGGCGCGCCTCGACGACATGACGCTCAACGGCGTCGAGGCCTCCCTGTGCTTCCCGAACTATCCGCGCTTTTGTGGCCAGATCTTCAACGAGGCCAACGATCGCGAGCTGGCCATGCTGTGCGTCAAGGCCTATAACGACTTCATCGTTGACGAGTGGTGCGCCGGCACCAACGGCCGCCTGATCCCGCTGTGCCTGATCCCGCTATGGGATGTCGAGGCAGCAGCGGCAGAGGTTCGGCGCAACGCGGCACGCGGTGTGCGGGCCGTGGCGTTCAGCGAGCTTCCGGCCTGGTTGGATCTGCCCAGTATCTGGAGCGGCCATTGGGACCCGTTCTTCGAGGCGTGCGAGGAAACGGGCACCGTGGTCACCATGCACATCGGATCGGGGACGCGCACCACCATCACTTCGCCCGACGCTCCCCAGGTGGTCTCCACGGTCATGATCTTCGCCAACAGCGCGGCATCGATGGTCGACTATCTGCAGTCAGGGATCCTGGCCCGTTACCCGACGCTGAAACTGCTCTACGCCGAGTGCCAGATCGGGTGGATCCCGTTCATCCTCGAGCGCGCCGACGACGCGTGGTTGACCCATTTGTGGGCCCATGACGACCGGTTGGCCGGCGAGCTGCCCTCGTCCTATTACAAGGACCGGATCTTCAGCTGTTTCTTCAAGGACAACGTCGGTATCGACATGCTGGACCGTATCGGTCCGGACCAGGTGCTCTTCGAGACCGACTACCCGCATTCGGACGGCACCTGGCCGAACACGCCGCAGGTGGCGGAGAAGCTGTTCGGGCATCTCGATCAGGCGACAGTCGACAAGATCGCGCGTGGGAACGCCATCAAACTGCTGGGCCTGTCGCTGTAGGGGCTGACGCCCCCCATCCTCCTCTCAGGTGCCGAGGGGGGGTACCGCCTCGGGAGCAGCCGCCAGGAGGTCATGCACAGCCGGGCCTACCTCGTCGGGGGTGAAACGGTGGTCCTGTGTGAAATGTGGGCCGCGGGTCCAGCCGTTCGCCACCCCGATGGTCCCGCCGTAGACCTCGAACACGCGTCCGGTGACGCCTGCGGCGTCCGGCCCGGCCAGCCAGGCGACGAGAGGTGCGACGTTCTCGGGCGCCATGGCGTCGAAGGTGCCCTCGGGCACCGCCTCCATGGTGCCGGCGAAGAGCTGAGCGGTCATGCGGGTCCGTCCCCCCGGGGCGATCGCATTGACGGTGACGCCGTACCTTCCCAATTCGACGGCAGTCTCGATCGTGAAGCCCAGGATTCCCATTTTGGCCGTCGTGTAGTTGGCCTGCCCGATGTTGCCGAAGAGACCGGCAGCCGACGACGTGTTGATCACGCGCCCGTCCACCGGCTTGCCCGCTTTCGACTCGCTGCGCCAGTGCAGCGCGGCCTGGCGTGTCGGGCAGAAGGTGCCCCGGAGGTGCACGCGGATCACGGTGTCCCAGTCGTCGTCCGAAAGATTGACCAGCATGCGGTCGCGGAGCACGCCGGCGTTGTTGACGAGGGCGTCCAGGCGCCCGAACTCCTCAAGTGCGGTGGCCACGAGTCGGGCCGCCCCGTCGGTACTCGCGACGTCATCCCCGTTGGCGACGGCCCGCCCCCCGAAGGACCGGATCTCCTCGACCACCTCGTGCGCAGGTGCGGCGGCCTTGACCTCGCCGTCGATCTCGACGCCCAGGTCGTTCACGACCACTGCCGCCCCTTGGCGCGCCAGCTCGATCGCGTGGCAGCGGCCGAAGCCGCGGCCGCCGCCGGTGACGATGGCGACGCGGCTCTCGTTGGCGCCGCTCACGAGCTCGCTTCGGGCTGCCAGAAGGGGAGGGCGATCCCGTCGACCTCGGCCGCGAACGCGACCTCGACCCGCATGCCCACCTCGATCTCATCGACCGTGCACCCAATGACGTTCGTCATCATCCGCGGGCCTTCGTCGAGCTCGACCATGGCCACGATGTAGGGCACGAGCTTGTCGAAGGGAGGAGTGCGGCTCTGATGCACGATCGTGTAGGTGTAGACGACGCCCCGACCGCTCGTGACCTTCCAGCCGGGCTCGCTGCCGCAGGTCCGGCAGAGCGGTCCCGGATGGAACTGGGCCTCCTGGCACTCCTCGCACCACTGCACGATCAGCTCCCCACGGCCGGCCGCATCCCAGAACGGCTGGGTGGAGCTGTTGGGTGCCGGCAAAATACGGCCTTCGACCGGGGTATCGGCTTTCATGACTTCTCCTTGCCGAGGACGACGGTGCCCATACAGGAAAGCTGTCCACCCGAACCGCAGGCGACGGCGATCTCGGCCGCGGGGACCTGGACGACGCCGGCTTGCCCGCGCAGCTGACGCACCGACTCGATGAGCAGGAAGATGCCCCGCATGCCGGGGTGGCACGACGACAGCCCGCCCCCGTCGGTGTTGGTCGGGAGATCCCCGTCGTAGGTCAGGCGGTTCGCCTCGAGGAACGCGCCCCCCTCACCCTTCTTGCAGAATCCGAGGTCCTCCAAGAGCAACAACACGGTGATGGTGAAGCTGTCGTACAGCATCAACATGTCGACGTCGGATGCCGTGATGCCCGCCTTCTCGAAGGCGGCCGGCCCCGACTGTGCCGCGGCTGTCACGGTGAAGTCCGGCATGGCGCTGATGTTCCAGTGCGTCTGGGCCGTGGCCGCACCGCGCACGTAGATCGGCGTCTGCTTCAGGTCGGCCGCCCGCTCAGCGGTTGTCATCAGGACGGCGCCACCCCCGTCGGAGATGATGCAGCAGTCCAGCATGTGCAACGGGTCCGAGATCATGCGCGAGGCCAGGACGTCGTCGACGGTCAAGGGGTCTCGGTACATCGCGAGTGGATTCAGCGCCGCGTTGGCGCGTGCGTCGACCGCCACCCTGGCCAGCTGCGCGGACGTGGTGCCGTACTGGTGCATGTGGCGGCGGGCCGCGAGGGCGTAGCCACTGACGAGGGGGCTGCCATAGGGCATTTCGAATTGGAGCGGACCACCCTGGCGGTTCCCCGAGGTGTAGAGCTGGGTCCCGAGGTTTCGGCCCTGCTTGCTGAGGAGGTCCGAGCCATAGGTGATGAGGACCGTGTGGCAATCGCCGTGCTCGATCGCCGCCGCTGCGTGCTGGACGTAGAACTCGAACACCGTGCCCCCGGCGAAGGTGCCGTCGAGGTAGTTGTAGGTGATGCCCAGAATCTCGGCCATCGTGACTGCGTCATCGATGCCGTAGGAGCCGAAGCACAGCAGTCCGTCGATGTCCGACTTCTGCACGCCGCTGTCGTCGAGCGCCCGTCGTATCGCGAGCCCGTGATGGGCCAGCGCATCGAGGTGCGGGGTCTTCGGATAGTCGCTCAAACCGATCCCCACGATGGTCGGCGTGCGGTCGCCCATGCGTCTCCTTATCTTCTCTTTTAATGTTAATATTAACATGTATGGCGCAGGAGCAGGCAAGTGGGCGTGTCTCCCGGGGGGCCCGCCAGACGCCCGTCTGCGGGGGCGAGGTTACCGTCGGCGAGTTCGTCCGTTCGGTGGCCGAATGCTTCGGGGACAACGAGGCGATCGTCGACGGTGATCGTCGGCTGAGCTACGACGGACTGGCTGCACGCGTCGAGACGGTCGCCCGCGCCCTGGTGGGCGCGGGCGTCACAAGTGGAAGCCACGTCGGGCTCGTCATGGGCAACACGATCGAGTTCGTGGAGTCGCTCTTCGCCGTGTGTGCCATCGGCGCGGTCGGGGTGCCAGTGAACACCTTTGCCCTCGCTGATGAACGGCATTGGACCCTGGCGCACGCCGATGTGGCCACCCTTCTGACTGCGGCGAAAATTCGTGGTCACCGTTACGTGGACGATCTCGTGGCCCACGCGCCCGGCCTGAGGTCGTGCGCCCGGGGGGAGTTGTATGTTCCCGAGCTCCCGTCCCTGCGCTCGGTCGTGGTCCTGGGAGATGGGATGGTGGAGCCATGGTGCACCTCGTGGGATGACTTCCTCCAAGCCGGTGAGGCGGTACCCGTCCCGGTGATCGCGGCGCTGCGCCAGGCAGTCAGTCCCATCGACGAGGCCATGATCCTCTACACCTCGGGATCGACCGACCGCCCCAAGGCGGTTGTGCACCGCCAGCGCGCCTTTTGCATCCAGTCGCAACGGCTCGCCGAGTTGATGGACACCAGGCCGCCGCACCGGGTCTGGAGCGCGTTGCCGCTCTTCTGGACGGCGGGACTCGTGATGGGGTTGGGCTCGAGCCTGGCGGCCGGCGCCACTGCGGTGCTGCAGGAGTCGTTCGACCCGCCGCTCACGCTCGACCTGCTCGAACGGGAGCGGGTGACGACGATCCATGCGCCGCCCCATGTGGCAGCCCGGTTGGCCGACCTGCCCGACATCAAAGTGCGCGACCTCTCGGCCTTGGTCCGGATGTCGGGCCGCAGCCCGCTCCCCGCAGTGCTCGGGCGCACCGGCGACGCCTGGGACCCCGTGGCCGCCTACGGTCTGAGCGAGACCTTCACCGTGGTGACCGGGATTCGGGCCGACGCCGATCCCGACGACCGGGGGAGCAGCAAGGGCCCGTTGTTGGCGGGCGTGCACATCCGCATCCTCGGGCCGGACGGGGAGGAGTTGCCCCCGGGCGAAGTGGGAGAGATCTCGGTCCGGGCGCCGACGATGATGTGCGGGTACTACAAGGCGGATCCCGGCGAAGGTTTCGATGATCACGGCTACGTGCGGACGCGAGACGCCGGGTACCTCGACGAGCGGGGATTTCTGCACTGGGAGGGCCGCCAGTCCGGCGTGATCCGCAGCGGCGGCGTCAACGTGTCCCCCTACGAGGTGGAGACGGCGCTTTCGCGTTGGAAGCGGATCGAGTTGGTGCAAGTGGTGGGCGTGCCCCACCCGACACTCGGCGAAGAGATCGTGGCGCTCATCGTGCGGCGCGACAGCGATCCCGTCACCACCGACGAGGTGCTGGAGCACCTGCGCGCCACGTTGGCCGCCTACAAAGTGCCGCGCCACGTCCTGTTCGTCCCGGCCGCGGACCTGGCCATGACGGGGACGGACAAGGTGCGGGCAGAGGGCGCGCGTCGCCTGGCGGAGCGTCTTCTGGCGGCCGACGTGGAATCGACGCGTCCCGATGCTGTGGGTTAATCTTCATAAAGATAAACTGACGGACGGAGGGACCTCGTGAAATTCGGCATCTTCTTCGAACTACAGATTCCTCGGCCCTGGGACGAGGACAGCGAATACCGGGTCTTCAACAACGCCCTCGAGCAGGCCGAACTCGCCGACCGTCTCGGATACGACTACGTCTGGTGCACCGAGCACCACTTCATGGAGGAGTACGCGCACTCTTCTGCGCCCGAAGTCTTCCTCGGCGCCCTGAGCCGGACCACCAAGAACATCCGCTTGGGCCACGGCATCATTCAGCTGACGACCAACCACCCGGCGAACGTGGCCGAGCGGGTGTCGACCCTCGACCTGATCAGCAACGGCCGGGTCGAGCTCGGGCTCGGGGAGGGCGGGAGCACGACGGAGCTCCATCCCTTCGGCCGTCGGTTCCGCGACAAGCGTGAAGTCTGGGACGAGGCCGTGCAGGCCCTCATTCCCATGCTGAGCGACTCGCCCAAGGGCACGGAGTTCCACGGGAAGTATTTCGACTTCCCCTTGCGCAACGTCCTTCCCAAGCCGCGGCAGAAGCCCCACCCTCCGCTCTGGGTGGCGTGCTCGCAGTACAAGACGATCGAGCGGGCCGGCTCGCTCGGGATGGGTGCACTCGGCTTCCAGTTCTTGAGCGTGGAAGCTGCTGTGGCGTGGGTCAACGCCTACTACGGGGCGTTCGTCGGGAATCTCGACAAGTTGGCCGACTACCAGACCAACCCCAACATGGCGATGGTCAGCGCGCTCATGTGCTCGACGACCGACGAGGAAGCGAAGCGTCGTTCTGACGGGTGGTCGTTCTTCCAGTTCGCGCTGGTCCTCTACAACAAGGAAGGCCCGTTCGAGCCCGGCACCGTCAATCTGTGGGACAAGTACCTCGAGTGGCGCGAGAACCCCGAGGGCCAGAAGGTGTACTCCGACGGGCTCATCGGCACACCGGCTCGCATCTGTGAGCAGTTGGACGAGTTCGCCCGGGCCCATGTCGACCAGGTGATCCTGCTCACGCAAGCGGGCAAGAACACCCACGAGGACATCTGCGAGAGCCTCGAGCTGTTCGCCAAGGAGGTCATGCCCGAATTCCACGCCCGGGAGGCCGAGCAGGTGGAGTGGAAGCGCAAGGTCCTGTCCGGCGAGATCAAGCTCGAGCAGATCGACACGACGCCCTTTCTCGGTCCGACGACCCAGACGCCGACGACCCAGACGCCGACAGCCCCAGCGCAGCCCTGACACGCCGGTCCGCCCCGTCGCTGGACGAGCGGACCTTCATGGAGAACGCTCATGGAGGAAGGGGACGAAGAGTGGACGTCGGGCAAACGATCGATGCTGCGGTAGCGGCGGTCCCGGCGCGGACGGCGCTGGTGGTCGGGAGCGAGCGCCTGACCTACGCCGGGCTGAATTCCCTCGCGCAACGCTGCGCCGTGGCGCTGCAGGCAGCGGGCGTGGGCATCGGGGACCATGTCGCGGTCGTCGCGGGGAGCAGTCCATTGGCCGTCGCCGCCATTCTCGGTGCGGCCCGGCTGGGTGCCGCGTCGGCCCAGATGAACCCTGACCTCAAGCCGGGTGAGATGGCGGCGTTGTGCGAAATGATCGGGTCGCGCGTCGGGATCGCCGCGGCAGAGCACCGGGACAAGCTCGTACCGGCGTTGCGCGGCACCGTGCTGACCGACGACGACATCGCCGCGGCGGCGGAAGATCCCCTGGCGGATGTGGCGATCGATGACGACTCCACAGGAATGATCCTGTTCTCGAGCGGCTCGACCGGACTTCCCAAGCCGGTGTACATCAGCCACCGCACCGTCTCGGACCGGATGGCGTACTACGGGTCGGCCATCGATCCCGAGGTGGATCCGGCGGTCGACATGATGTCGGTGCCGCTCTTTCACATCGGTGGCACGCTCGGCCTCCTGATCACCCTCCATTCGGGCAAGACCATGGCGATCCTGCCCCGCTTCGACGCCGGAGAATGGTTGCGCACGGTAGAGGAGTGTCGCGTGAGCCAGACATTCGTCGTGCCGACCATGTTGCGCCGGATCCTCGATCATCGGGACTTCGCGTCACGGGACCTCACCAGCTTGCGGTCGCTCAGCTACGGCGCCGCACCCGCGCAACCCGAACTCATCCGCCGCGCGGTGGCCGCGCTGCCCGCCGTCGACTTCTCGAACGTGTTCGGCCAGACCGAGACGTTGGGTGCCTATGCCGCACTGTCGCCGGACGACCATCGGGCTGGCCGCAAGCTCGACTCGGTCGGTCGGGCCTTTCCCGGCGTCGAGCTCCGCGTGGTCGATGTGGAGACGCAGGAAGACGTCGGCGTGGGGCAGGTCGGCGAGGCGGTTGTGCGGGCGGCCCAGAACATCACGCCCGACTGGATGCCGACAGGGGACCTCATCGTCGTCGACGAGGAGGGGTATCTCTTCGTCAAGGGCCGGGTGAAGGACACCATCAACCGGGGTGGGGAGAAGTTCGGTCCGGTCGAGATAGAGGCGGCGATCAGGACCCTGCCCGGTGTGACCGAAGTAGCCGTGGCCGGGGTGCCTGACGAGGACCTGGGAGAACGGGTCGGCGCATTGATCGTGGGCGATAAGAGCCTGGGAGCCGATGAGGTCAAGGAGCACTGTCGGCAGACACTGGCCCGATTCAAGGTGCCCGAGATCATCGTGTTCGTCGACGAGTTGCCGTACAACCGCTACGGCAAGATTCCCCGCGCCGCCGTCGTCGAGGTGATCCGTTCCCGCACCAGCTGATCGCGCGACTCCCTTGACTGGTTTTTTTTAGAAACCTACTATCAGTTAAAGGACAGCTGTCCGGGGTGAACGGGGGGTGCATGACCAAGGTCGACGAGGAAGTCGTTGTTCCGATGCCGAAGAGTTTCCCGAGCCCGCCTGTCTTCGAGACGGTCGAGGAGGAACGGCTCCACCGTAAGCAGCACCTGGCGGCGGCGTGTCGGCTGTTCGCACACTTCGGCTTCGACGAGGGGTTCGCCGGCCACATCACGGCCCGCGACCCGGGCGATCTCGACTCGTTCTGGGTCAACCCGGCCGGGTTGCACTTCGCCCATGTCACGGCTTCGGATCTCCTGCTGGTGGACGCCAACGGCACAGTGGTACAAGGAGACCGCCCGCTCAACCTCGCCGCCTTCGCCATCCACTCGAGGTTGCACCGGGCGCGTCCCGACGTCGTGGCGGCGGCACATGCGCATTCCATGTACGGCAAGGCGTGGTCGGCGGTTGGCGAACTCTTGAGCCCGATCACCCAGGATGCGTGCGCCTTCTACGACGACCACGCGGTGGTCGACTACGGCGGGGTGGTGCTCACCCCCGAAGAAGGCGACCGGCTCGCCGACTCGTTGGGGAGCCGGAAGGCGCTCATTTTGAAGAATCACGGTTTGCTCACGGTCGGACACACCATCGACGAGGCCGCCTGGTGGTTCATCTCCATGGAGCGCTGCTGTCAGGCCGAGGCCATCGCCCGCGATATCGGGCTCGTGCAGCCGTTGAGCGACGAGTTGGCCCGGGCCACCAGCACCATGAACGGCGCCCCGTTGGCGGGCTGGTTCAGTTTCCAGCCCCTGTTCGACTTCATCGTCCGACTGCAACCTGATCTCCTCGACTAAGTCGGCTCCTGCGGGTGATCGATGTGAGCACGCCTGTCGACATGCGGGCAGTGGTGTACCGGGGGATCGAGCACCTCGAAGAGACGCGTGTTCCCGTGCCCACCTTGGCGGAGCACGACGTGCTGGTGCAGGTGGCCTACTGCGGCGTGTGCGGCACGGATCTCCACATCGTCTTCGGCGACGGGGGATGGGGTGTTCCGGGCTCGGTCTACGGCCACGAGTGGTCTGGCGACATCGTGGCCGTGGGCGCCGCTGTCGAGCACTGGAGCCTCGGCGACCGGGTGGTGGGGCCCGCCTCGGGTGGTTTCGCGGAGTTCCTCAAGGAGGACCAGGCCGAGCTGCACCCCGTCCCACCGGGCATGGATCTGCGGACCGCCGCATTGACCGAGCCCTTGGCCGTGGCCATGCACGGGGTGACCCGCTCGGGGGCGACCCCGGCGGATCGGGTCCTCATCACCGGCGGCGGCCCCATCGGCCTCCTGACGCTGGCCGCCCTGCAGGCCAAGGGCCTCGGCGATTGCACGGTGAGCGAGCCCGTTGCTGCTCGTCACGCGACCATTGCGGCCCTGGGGGCGACGGTCACCACGCCCGAGGACCTCGAGCAGGTGGAGAGTTACCTCGACCTCGTGGCCGAACCGTACGACATCGTGATCGAGTGCTCGGGCACGGTGGCGGCGACCACCCAGGGCCTGACCCAGCTGCGTGAGGGCGGACGCCTGGCGATCGTGGGAAGCAACTTCGGGACCGTGCCCCTCGACCCGTTGCGCGTGCTGGTGCAGGAGATTGAGATCGTGGGCTCGCGCCAATACGACGAACATGGATTCGAGGACGCACTCGCCCTGCTGGCCGACGAGGCGTTTCCGAGTGCGCTGCTCCTCGAAGCGGCGGATACCACCTTCGCGGGCCTCATGCCGTTGCTGCAGGAGATGAAGCGCGGCGCGGTGGCCGGCAAGCCACTGGTGGTGAGCGCATGACGACCGTGAGGTATCGACGACCGTGACGTATCGACGACCGTGACGTATCGACGACAAGGAGAGCCCACGTGCTAGTGGTGCAGGAAGTCCATCGGGTCAGAGGCACGGCCGTGGAGGAATTCGAGTCCACGACGCAGCAGTTCTGGAAGGCTGCCGCCCCCCTCGGGGTGACCCCGGCGTGGTTCTTCGAGGTGTCGCACGGAACCGGGCCGTCGTATTGCGTCATCACCGGGCTCCGGCTGGACGGGTGGGCGGCCTGGGAGGCCTACGCCCGGGCCGTGGCCTACGGCGAGCTTTCGGCGGTGACCGAAGAGCTCGACGCGACGAGGTATGACAGCGAATCCGCCGTCCTCGACCTCCTGTCTGAAGTGCCGCCGGCCTCGGGGGACGCGGCATCCCCCGGCCTCTGGGTGCAGCGTTTCATCAAGCCCGACGCCGGCGGAGAGGCCGCGATCGGTCAGCCCGGGCTCGTCATGCGCGGCTGCATCGGGGCCGCACCGGACGGCATCACGATCCTCAGCAAGGAGACCCCCGCCGCCGTGCTCGACATCCTGACGGGTGAGTCCGACACGGGCGGTGTCATGGGGAGAGCCGAATCGACCTGGGTGCTGCGGCCGTCATCGTGGTCTCCGCTGCAATGAGCGTCGGGTGGCAATGAGCGTCGGGTGGCAATGAGCGTCGGGTCGAGCTGGAGAAAGGTGGAGTCGTGATCCTATTACACGAGACATTCCAGATCGTTCACGGTGGCTTGGACGACTTCGAAGACGCCTATTGGAACGACGTCGCACCGCACGTGCGCGACATCGACGGCGTGCAGCCGCTCTGGTTCCTGCGCCAGCGCACCGGGATCGAGGGGGAGTTCGCGATCGCCCTGACCGCGCTGCGTTCCGGCGAGGAACTGGGCTCGTATACCGCGTGGATGTCGGGGAGCGACGGTGCGGCCTGGCGGGCCCGCTCGCAACCGCTGACGCGTGCGTTCCACCGCAAGGTCCTCATGGCGGCGCCGTGGTCGCCGTTCAACGAATGGGAAGAGCTGGCACCGGTCCTCGCGTCGGGAGGGAAGGGTCGTCGGATCTTCATGGAGGACACGGGGTGGCCCTATGTGAGCGTGGCCGACTACGTGGACTTCCAGCGACGGGAGTACTGGGAGCCCCTCCAGAAGTGGGCCAGCTCGGGTACGGCGGTCGTGAAGCTCCTGGGCTTCTTCCTCGTGGCCCCCGGGAGTGGGCATCGACCCGAGGCCATCTTCCTCCAGGAGGTGATGAACGACAGCGCGTTGGAGCGCCTCATCGGGGAGCCCGAGGTCTACGACCCGCACACCTTCCCGGGGTCGTACATGGTGCAGGGACTGACGTACCGCGATCAGTGGAGAAGCCGATTGATGGTGGCTTCACAACCGAGGGAGGCCTCATGAGCGATGCACTGAGTTTCCAGATGAACCACGTGGCGCTCAGCATGCTGCCCGCAGAGATCACCGGGGAACGCCGCCAGGAGCTCCTGGGCTTCTACGAGAAGGTGTTCAACTGGTCCGAGTACGTCGAGGACGAGAAGTTCCTCGAGGAGTTCACGCTCGAGCTGGCGTCGCTGGTGGGGGAGGACGTGCCGGCCCACCCGCCCCTTGTAATGCTGACCGGCTCGGGGCAGTTCATCTTCCTCTACGGGCTCGAGAACGCCATGAAGGCGACACCGGTGGACCACTTCGGGTTCGTCGTCGAGAGCGAGGACCAGTTGAACGAGATCCTGGAGAAGGCCAAGCAGTACAAGAAGAGCGATCACGACGTCGTCATCGTCGACAAGTCGGTCACGTCGTACGACGTCGACGAGAGCGTCTTGCATCGCATGCCGGGCAAGCAGGTCGACCTCATCAACTGCTACATCGGGTACCGCATGCCTCTGGCCGTCGAAATCCAGTACTACCGCTGGAATCTGTAGGAGGCCGGTTCAGTACGGGTGCTGGTAGGGGGGCGCCACGGTGATGTTCAGGTCGGCGCTTTCGGAGAGCACGTAGGTCTGGCTCGTGGCCAGGTGCTGGGCCACGAGGCTCTGTGCCTCGAGGGCGTCGCCGCTCTCGATCGCATGGAGAATACGCGCATGGTCCTCGAGAACCTTGACCGCTACCTCGTCGTCGTCGAGCTCGGCGTCCCTGAATTCCAACCAGGTCGACTCGTGTTGCGACCACAGCGACTCCAGTGCGCCGGCGACGAGCTCCAGGGCGGCGTTGCCGCACCCGCCGACGATGGCCTGGTGGAATTGCCGGGCCACCATGCTGAAACCCGTCGGGTCGCCTCGTCGTTCCTCCAACTCCCGGTGGATGGCGCGGAGGTGGGGAATCACCGCGTCCGCGCGATCTTCGCGTTCGGCGGTCTTGGCGGCGCACGTCGGTTCCATCACCAGCAGCGCGGTGGCCAGCTCGGCCACGGTGGCGTGCGTCGACTGCAGGATCATGCCGAGCGTGTGGGCCGCGGTCGACGCCGTGGGCATGTGCACTTCCGCGCCGCCTGCTCCGCCCCGACGAGCGGAGATGAGGCCCTCCGTCTCGAGGATGCGCATCGCTTCACGGACGGACGGCTTGCTGACGCGGTAGTCGTCGGCCATGTCGTCCACTTTGGGCAACATGTCGCCGTCGGCCAGTTGTCCGTCGAGGATGCGCTGGCGGATTTCGTTTGCGATCATTTCGGCGACACGGGGCCGGCTCATCTGGCGGCGCCGGGGAACGGGTTCGGTCGCCATCAGTTGAGGCGGGCCAGATTTATCGCGTCCTTAGGCGTCAGCGTCACCGTGCGCCCGATCAGTTCATCCGTCTCCGCTTTCTCGAAGGCGGCGCGTCCGCCGTCTGGCACGTCGACCGGGTACCAGGTGCGACGGGCGACCCCGATGATGCATGGAGCCCGTGGATCCGATGCCGTGCGCATCAGGTGAGGGGGGACATCCACCGGGGAAGGGTACCCGAACCCCGCGCGGACTCAGACCCTTCCGTCGTGGCGGCGGCGGGTGCCGCAGTCAGGCCGACGACGGTCCGAGGAGGCGGGAGATCTCGTTGGCGCGCTCGGCCAGGACCGAGGTCATGTCGCGGTCTTCCTCCCCGCCCACACCGGCTGCGTACTGCACGAAGATCCCCACGACCATCGCCGTCAGCAGGTGGGCGACCGCCGAAGCACCGGCCCGCTCGTCCAGATCCGGCCGGTGCGTGACGATCCAGTCAGCCAGCGCCGCTTCGAAGGTGGTGAAGAGATCGACGCCGACCGCACGGGCTGTCTCCTCACCGCGCATGGCCTCGCCGGCCATGAGGCGCACGAAATCCTCCACCTCGAACATCGAGACGAGGATGTCGGTCAATACCGCGGCCAGCGCCGATTCGGCGGCGGGCCCATCATCGGGCTTGGGGCCCGCGTCCCATTCCAGGAAGTAGCCACGCTCGACCAGCACGGCTTCGAGGAGCTCTCGCTTCGAAGGGAAGTAGTGGTACAGCGACGCCACGTTGAGGCCGGCCGCCGAGGCCAGATCGCGCATGCTGGTGCCGTCGACACCCTTTTGCGACATCAGCGACAGGGAAACCTGCAGAATCCGGTGCCTCGTCGACGATCCCTCGCCCTGCTCCGCGTTCGCCATGGCCCCATTCTCGGCGTTTCTGGTCCCGCCGTCGAACCTGGCCCCGACCGGCGAGCCAAACGAACGTTTGATAGCCTGACGGGAGCGTCACATTTCTGAGACCGCCGGAGCTCGCGACGCGGCTGGACGAGAGGACCCTTATGGCTGTCACCGAGAGCTGTGTCACCGCAGGCTGTGTCACCGCACGCGGCGGCACCGGCGTTCCGTTCGATCCCTTCGAGCTCAAGGACGTCGTGTCGGGTGACATCCGCGACCCCTACCCCAGGATGCACGAATTGCGCCGGCAGGCCCCGGTCCACAGTGGGCCGATCGACCTCGGCGACGGTGCGCCACCCGTCGATCCGCTTCGTCCGGCACCGATCACCGTGTTCGGGTTCGACGAGGTCGTCCAGGTCCTGCGGGACAACGACACCTTCTCATCGGGCGTGTACGAGGGCGTGATGGGGGAGGTGATGGGTCGGACCATCCTGCAGATGGACGAGCCGGAACACCGCATCGCCCGCGCCATGGTCGCACCCAGCTTCCGTTCCAAGGTGCTCGCGCATTGGGAGGAGAGCCTCGTCGCCGTCGTCGTCAACGAATTGATCGACACCTTCATCGATTCGGGACGGGCTGACCTCGTGCGCGAGGTCACGTTCAACTTCCCGGCACAGGTCATCGCCCACATCCTCGGTCTGCCCCGGGCCGACTATCCGAGCTTCCAGCGTTGGGCGATTGAGCTCACCAGCGTGACCGCGAACTGGGAACGCGGCTTGGCGGCCTCGGCGTCGCTGCGCGAGTACTTCGCCGGCGTCATGGAGGAGCGACGGATGTCGCCGGGTGACGACCTCATCAGCGACCTCGTGCGGGTGAAGGTGGACGGCACCACGTTGTGCGACGAGGAGATCTACTCGTTCCTTCGCCTCCTGTTGCCGGCGGGGGTCGAGACCACGTATCGCGCCACCGGCAACCTGCTTCTGGCGCTCCTGCGCGACCGCGTGCAATTCGACGCGCTCTTCGCCGATCGCTCCCTCTACGCGCAGGCCTTCGAGGAGGCGCTGCGCTGGGAGCCACCGGTGACGGTCATCCTGCGCCAGGCCACACGCGCGACGGAACTGGCGGGCGTGCCGGTCGCTGCCGGAGCGGACGTGGCCCTCCTACTCGGGGCGGCCAATCGGGACGAGCGGCTCTATGCCGACCCGGATCGCTTCGATATGTTCCGCCAGGGACGCCAGCACCTCGGGTTCGGGTTCGGCGTCCATGTGTGCCTGGGCATGCATCTCGCCCGGATGGAGTCCCGGGTCGCCCTCTGCACTCTTTTCGACCGACTCGGTCCCTTTGCCCTGGATCCTCGTGCTGAGGTCCCCCACATCGAGGGGCTGGCGTTCAGATCGCCGCTGTCGTTGCCGGTGGTGTTCGCTGCGGGTTGACGCCTTCGCCGTGCGGGGGGATAGCGTCACCCCATGACCGGAGCCCGGAGCCCGCTGCAAGATGCGGCAGCAATCGTCGGCATCGGGCAGACCGAGTTCGCCAAGAAGATCGACCGCTCCGAGTCCCAGCTGGCGGCCGAAGCCGTTGTCGCTGCTCTCGCCGACGCCGGCATCGAGCCCAGTGAGGTCGACGGCCTGTCCTCCTACACCTTGGAGACCACGGACGAGGTCACCTTGGCCAAGTCCATCGGGTTGGGCGACGTGACGTACTTCTCCCAGGTCGGTTACGGCGGTGGCGCAGGCTGCGCCACCATCGGCCACGCCGCCATGGCGATCGCCACCGGTCAGGCCGACGTCGTCGTGGCGTGGCGTTCGCGCAAGCGCGGTGCCGCCGCGTCACGGCCATGGGCGGCTGCGCCAACCAATCTCGTCACGCAAGGACAGTGGACACGTCCCGCCGGTCTCCTCCGTCCGGTCGACGAGGTGGCCATGCTGGCCCGCCGGTACATGTACGAGTTCGGGGCCACGCGCGAGCACCTGGCCGAGGTGGCGCTGGCCATACGGGCGCACGCCAACCGCAATCCGGCGGCGCTGATGTACGACAGGACGATGTCGCTCGACGACTACATGGCGGCCCGGTTCATCTCCGAGCCACTCTGTCTTTTCGACAACTGTCTGGAGACGGACGGCGCGCTCGCCGCCGTCCTCGTCTCGGCCGACCGGGCCAAGGACTGCCCGCACCCTCCGGCTCTCGTCCACGCGTTCGGCCAAGGCCTGAACCGCCAGCACGAGGTCATGGTCAACTACTACTCCGACGACCCGCTCATCGGCCCGGCCTGGGCCTGCGCCAAGAAGCTGTGGTCACAGTCCGAGCTCGGACCGAGCGACGTGGACGTGGTGCAGATCTACGATGCCTTCACCCCGTTGATCCTTCTTTCGCTCGAGGGCTACGGGTTCTGCGGGCGGGGGGAGGCCGGCGACTTCGTCGCCGACGGCAACCTGCGCTGGGGGAGTGGCTCGCTGCCCACCAACACGTCGGGTGGAGGCTTGTCCGAGGCGTACGTGCACGGGTTCAATCTCATCACCGAAGGCGTGCGCCAGGTGCGCGGAACTTCGACCGCGCAGGTGGAGGGTGCGACCAACTGCCTCGTCACGTCAGGAGAAGGTGTGCCGACGAGCGCCATCCTTTTGCGGTCGGCATGACGGCGCCGGGCGCCGGGGGCGTCGGTGCGGCGGGGGCGGGCGTCGGCGGGCGGCAGGTGCGACGGGTCGGTCGACGGGTCAGCGGGCACCGTGAGTGAACCGTTGGAGATTGCGATCGACGAGGGCCGTTGTATGGGGTCGGGGAACTGTGTGTTCTGGGCGCCCGAGACGTTCGACCTCAGCGACGCAGGCCATGCGATCGTCCTCGGCGCCGCGGCCACCGACGAGGCCCGGTTGCGGATCGCGGCCGAAGGTTGTCCGGTTGGCGCCATTTCGCTGTCGAGAGATGGCGTTGCGATAGTTCCAGGAGAGACGGAGGGGTAATGCCGATTGCGGTGAGCGAGGAACACGAGGCGCTGCGTCAGAGCGCACAACGGTGGCTGCAGAACCACTGCCCTCCCAGCGAGCCCCGGGCGGCGGCCGAGTCGACATCCGATGACCTCCCTCCGGTGTGGGAGAAGATGGTCGCCCAGGGTTGGCTCGGCCTTCATGTGCCAGAGGATGACGGTGGTCAGGGCTTCGGTCTGAACGAGCTCGCCGTGGTCCTCGAGGAACTCGGATACGCCCTTTTCCCGGGACCGGTCCTTCCCACGGTGTTGGTGGCGGCTGTGCTCTCGCGCCATGGGAGTGCGGCGCAACGGGCCCGCTATCTGCCCGGCCTGCTCGACGGCTCTGCGCCGGCCGCCGTGGCGCTGGGCGCGGAGACGTTGCAGCGCACCGGCGGCGCCGGTGCCGGTGCCGGTGGCGAACGGGTCAGCGGCACTCTGCGTCCCGTCCTCGGATTGCCCACGGCCGCACTCCTCCTCGCCCCACTGGACGAGGGCGGATGGTGCCTCCTCGATCCGCACGACGCCGACCGGTCGTCATTGCCGGCGCTCGATGCCACCCGGCGCCTGGGGCAGGCCATCTACTCGGATGTCGCTGTCCCGGTCGACGCGCTGCTGCCCGAGGTGACGACGGCCGACGTGCGCAACCTGGCGCTCGTGATGGCGGCGGCCGAGGGGGCCGGTGTGGCTCGCTGGTGCCTCGATACGGCATCGGAGTATGCCAAGGTGCGCGTGCAGTTCGGTCGACCCATCGGCCAGTTCCAGGCGATCAAGCATGCATTGGCCGACATGCTCGTCGCCGTCGAGCAGTGTGCCGCCGTGGCGTGGGACGCCGCAGCAGCATGGAGTGGGGACAGCCCTGCCGACGAGTGCGCGCTCGAGCGCGCAGGTGGCCGGAGCACTGAGTGTCGATGCCGTTGCGCACTGTGCCAAACAATGCGTGCAGATTCTCGGTGGCATCGGCTTCACCTGGGAGCACGACGCCCACTTCTACCTGAAGCGGGCCATGGCCACTCGCCAACTTCTCGCCGGCGGTCAGAGCCTCGAGGAGAACGTGGCCCATCTCGCATTGGCTGGAAGCCGGCGCAGTGTCTCGGCTGACCTCCCGCCCGAAGCGGAGGCCCGTCGGGCCGAGTTGCGGCCCTTGGTGGAGCAGGTTGCCGCGCAGGAAGGGGCGGCGCAGCGAGCCGCGCTGGTCGAGACCGGCTTGCTCCAGCCCCACTGGCCTCCTCCGTGGGGCCGTTCCGCCGACCCGTTGGACCAGTTGGTCCTCGACGAGGAACTGGCAGCTGCGGGCGTTTTCCGGCCACACCTGGCTGTGGGCGCGTGGGCCCTGCCGACCATCATCGCCCACGGCACCGAGGAGCAGCAGGAGCGGTGGGTGCGTCCCACGCTCCTCGGTGCCGTGGCCTGGTGCCAGCTCTTCAGCGAGCCTGGGGCGGGTTCGGACCTGGCCGCGTTGAGCACCCGCGCCGAGTCGGTCGAAGGCGGCTGGATCCTCAACGGCCAAAAGGTGTGGACGTCCTTGGCTATGCAGGCGGACTACGGCATCTGCCTGGCGCGTTCGGACCCCGACGCGACCAAGCATGCCGGCATCACGTACTTCATCGTGGACATGCACACCGAGGGCATCGATATCCGGCCTCTGCGCGAGCTCACGGGCGCCGCCATGTTCAACGAGGTGTTCTTCACCGACGTCTTCGTGCCCGACGACGCGGTGATCGGTCAGCCGGGCGACGGGTGGCGCATCGGGCGCACCACGCTGTCCAACGAACGTGTCTCCATGTCGTCGGGGGCAGCGTTCGGCAACGGCGTCGAGTTGGTGCTGCGTACCGTGGCGCGTCAGGGCCTGGACAACGCGTCGATCCGATTGGGCGAGCTCGGACATCTACTGGCCGAGGCGCAGTCCCTCGCCCTCTTGAGCCTCCGCTCGACCTTACGCTCGCTCTCGGGGGTCGATCCGGGCAGTGGAGCCAGTGTGCGCAAGCTCCTCGGCGTGGAACACGAGCAACGCGTCCAGGAAATGGGCATGGCGCTCTACGGGGCGGACGGTGCGGTCCTCGACGGCGAGGCCCAACGATGGGAGGAAGGGTTCCTCTCGACCCGATGCCTGACCATCGCCGGTGGGACGAGCGAGGTGCAGCGCAACGTGATCGCCGAGCGCATGCTCGGCCAGCCACGGGACCCCGAGCCCGGGCACTGAATCTGCGGGTCCACGGGCGGAAAGGCGCCCATCTGCGTGGCCAATTGGCCGAGACAATCGACTCCGCGGTTCTGCTAACCGACGAGCTCCTCTCCAATGCCATGCAACACGGGTCAGGGAATCCGACGCTCGCCCTCGAAGTGGTCGGGTCTCAACGCTCGCACAATCCCCAGTGGCCTCGGGCCAATCCTCATCGTCGCGAACGCAATCATTCTTGTCCTCTCGCTTTCTCGGCAGGAGTAGTGCCTTGCTCCCAACAAGAGGACTGAGGCCACTGCAATTCTGAAGAGTTCATCTTCCTTCCGCGCCCTAGTCGCATCTGCTTCGCTGCTCGTTCATCTTGTCTCCTTATGACGAGTTCGAGGGCGTTGACGCATCAGTGCACCTTATTCCGGTCGAGAAGTACCTCCCCTCGATCCGAAGCCGCGTCAACGGGCGGCGGGAACACGGGTTCTACGCGCCGAGGCGACGACGGGGGTTCCCCCAATGCCCCGTAGTCGCCTGCCCCATCGGGCGTATCGATCATCCAATATGCGCTTGTGCCTTTTCTTCTGCTGCGTTGTAAATACGCCAGGTCCAAACGACACTCCGGCGTGATTCCATGAACCCAATCGCCATCAGAGCGATTGAGACGATGGTCGCACCTCCCCAACGCGACGAAGCGTCTCCCGAAGAAGGCGCAACGTCGTCCCTCTGTCCGCAAGGCGAGGTTAAGGATTGGCGGTTGGTTCAGCCGTGCCAGCCGGATCGCTCAGGGGGCACTTACCTCGAACTGCCCGAGTGTGGATGAGGTTGAGAGTCGATGGTAGCGACAACGAGCCAGCCGGCATTGGACAACCAATAGCCGACCTTGCACGTCTCACAAACTTTCGACGGCTCTATCGTCGGTATTTCGATCGGAGTAAAGGTTTGTCCTTGTTGCGGACTCGTCAATGGCTCCCCGCAGGTGGGGCACATCGGGTCCTGTCGATCATCTGAGCTGCTCGGAATCTTCGACGAATCGTCCATGCCCCCTCCATTCATTCGACAGGATCGAGCGCCGGCTCCAGCCAATATGCCCGAACTTGCTCACCGACTTCGTTCTGCACGAACACGACAGCGCCGATGAGCCTTCCGACCGAACCGTCCGCCATGCGGAACACGTCGTCAATCCGTTCCGCGAAGGGGGCGCCGGAGGCGTTCGCAAAGGTACGTCCGTCCGCGCTGGTGGCAACGATTCGACCGGTGGGACCTCGAGCTCTGAGCTGGTCCATAGTCAACCATAGATCCTGTTAGTGGTCTGGACCAGAACCATGTTGGAGCGGGCCGTGGACCGTGGGAGACTCGCCCTCACGGCGAGGAGCACCGACGTGACGACCAAGACAAGGCATGGCTACGGCCTGCGTTGCCATGCCCGCGACCTAGGAATCGAGATGCGCGACCCCACGAGCGGACCGAGGTCGAAGAACGAAGGCTGACTGGTCCCACCGGGACACGGTGGCGGGGAGCGCGGCGGATCTCGACCACCTCGCGCTGCGGTAGCGGCAGTTCGGTGAGGTCACGGGCTGATTCACGCCAATCTCAAAGAAGTGTTAATTTCCCGCCAGGGCGCTGAGGTTGTGATCATGCGTTGTGGCCGACTGGCTCATGGGGAAACGCGTCCAACTTCCACGGGGTGCGCATGGCCCCCAACTCGAAACAGCGCAACCAGAAGTCCTCGATGGAGCGACAAGGGTGACGTCGCAACAGGTCGACGAGCTGAATGTGAAATCCATCGAGGCGGCAGCCAAAGTTGCGAGGTCCGGCCGGGCCTTCAGCCCAGGCGCACCGAAGCGCGCCTATCATCTGCACATGAGTGGCGACGGCATGGTATGTCGCCGAAGCGATCGCCACTAGCGACCATGAATGAGGATGCGGCTTTTCCGCACTCGGGCCCCGAGGAGGGCCTAGTTACGGAGACCGAGCATCGCCGACGTCGGCTGGCCCGTTTCAACCGCGCAATCACGAACAAGATCACCCGCCGACCCGCCCGATGGCTTCCCCAGCTTGGCAGTCTCACCCACGTGGGCCGCCGTACCCGCACCGTCTATCGCACCCCTGTGAGCGTGTTCCGCACTCACGATGGCTTTCGAATTCCCCTGACGCACGGGCGAAACGCAGATTGGGTCCAGAACGCCTTAAACCACGGCGCGGTGCGACTGACCACGAGGCGCAGGATTTACGAGCTCACTGACCCGGTGATCGTCCACGACACTAAGCGCCATTTCCTTCCCTGGCCTTGGCGTACGTTCCTCAGGTTTTTCGGCGTGTCGTATTTCATCGATTTTCGTGCCGCTAAATGACATCCTTCGCAGACGGGGTATTCAGAATTCCAGGGCTACGACCCGATAGACGAAGCGCCACGGTGTCCTGGCGGGACAGTGACCCTGACTCTTCGATCGGCGTCCGCCGACGGGATAGCGCATCTCGATACCGAGGTCGCAGGTGTGGCAGTGCGGACCGTTGCCATGAATCGTCGTTTGGATTGCCACGTCGCGCTCCTTGCCGTTAACCGGAGTCTGCAACGGCCAGGGCTAGGCCGTGGATCGCCCTGGTACGTCCCTCTTTGGCGGGGCGATCGGCGAGGTTTGAGCGCCGCAATACCAGCTGTCCTAGTGTTCGGCTTCCGGTTGTAATACCCCATTGGAGGACGCACATGGCTTACGGCCTTATTCACTTCTTTTCCGGAGGGACGCAGGACCAATACGAAAAGTCGGTCGCGGAGGTTCATCCGCCAACTGGCCTGCCCGAAGGTCAAATCTTCCACGCTGCAGGACCGTCCGAGGGCGGGTGGACGATCGTCGCTATCCACGACTCCAAGGAATCGTGGGAGAAGTTCCGCGATGGAACTCTGACGCCTCGGATGCAGCAGGGAATCGAAGGCGGCTTCCAGTCGCCACCAACAGAGACCACCTTCGAAGTCCACAGCCTTCAGCCGTAGGCGCGCTCGTCGATGTCCCTTGCGCCAGACCGGGGATTCGACGCCGAGGCTCAGTTTGCCGACGCGGCAATCATCATGATCATGGATGCCTTCACGAGTTCGACCCCGCTCTCCGACGCGAGCCGAGAGTTGCACTGACGAAGAGTTTGCGACGCTCGCGCCCATCGAGCCTCGCTGTGAGCGTAAATCGCTCACCCAGCGGATGGGTGCTTGGAGCGCACTGTAAGTGCGCCCATGAACGCAACTTTTCTAGTCTCGACGGGCAGAATGCCGCACATCTCGCTGAGGACCCCTGCCGTCCATGCGCCGTGCGCCATTTCGGAGGACTCACGATGATCCGGTGGACATTCAATCTCGAAGTTGACCGAATCCTCACCCTCGAGTCCTTCGACGAGTATGCCCCAGCCCGGAATTTGCTCGTCGTAGTCTGGTTCTCCCGGGCGTTTCACGAAACGTAGACAGAACACTCCATCCAGGGGTGCCACTTATCGCTTGATGTGGTGGTCGGCACAGTGCCGCGAATTCTGAAACCCTCGTCGGCTTTGGGACCACCCAGAGGGCCAAAAAGGACGATTCGTTGGGGTTCCGCTTGTTGGATGGGTGACAGCTCACACCAGCGAACGGTCAGCCTCCGTGGCCATTGCGGTTGCCATTGTCGTTGCCGGGGCCATGCCCACTGCCCGGACCAGGGGGAGTGCTGGGAGGCGTGCTAGCCGCACTCAGGCCGAGAGCGGCGGCAAGGGCTGACAGATCATTCTGCAACGTTGTCCCTTCGGTCTGGGCGATCGAGCCGCTCTGGACGCCGTTGGCGATTGTCAGAGCGACTTGTTGGAGATCATTGGCCGCTTGGTTCGGTTGCCCGGCATTTTCGTCAGTCACCGCCTGCTCAGCCTGGCTGTAGATGGTTTTCGAAGAGCCAGAGTCGATGGTTCCAGCCGCCTGTCCTGCCGCAACATCGCCCGCCAATATCGACAGAGTGGAAGATGCGGTTGGCGGCGTCGTGGTTGTCGTAGTCGTTGTGGGTGGGATGGTGGTTGTCGGCGCCAACGTCGTCGAGGATTGGCTCGTCGACTTATTCGTGCTTGCAGTCGGCGGATGTTTGACTGGGTTGGACGTCAGAGCAAACACGAGCCCACTCCCGACTCCGAGAAGTACCACTACACCCAAGGCGGCGAGCCACCGACGCGGGGCGTGCCTTTTCAGCGGGGCGGTCGATGGTGGTGCTGGAGCAATGCGGGTCCGGGTGTCTGAGGAGATCGCTGTGCTGGCCCCACCGGGTGCAAGC
This sequence comes from uncultured Acidimicrobiaceae bacterium, assembly GCA_963706555.1. Taxonomy (GTDB): domain Bacteria; phylum Actinomycetota; class Acidimicrobiia; order Acidimicrobiales; family RAAP-2; genus Bog-473. Next base: position 4,529,633 of record OY970164.1, on the reverse strand, counting down.
GCAGTGAGATCGAGCGGTATCGTGGGGGAGAGACGATCAGTGGCTGGGATTTCAGATCGTTGCCATGGGATACCGAACACCGGGGCGACGAGGAGCGCTGCGACTTGGCCTCCATCCAAGCGCTGTTCGGGCCGATGGTCGAGCATTCCGCTCAAAACCAATTTCCATGGCACCGGAAGATCTGGAGGGAGTGGCACCGGTCCCGCAAGCCGCCGGGCAACGATCTCGCTGGCCGAACCTTCATAGACACGCCGTCCGGTCAAGCACTCGAGCAGGACGATCCCGAGGGACCAAATGTCCGCACTAGGCCCCACATGGTGGTCTTCGAGCTGCTCGGGCGCCATGTAGGCCGCCGTCCCCAACGTTGTGCCGTCCATTGTGAGGGAGGACGCGTCGTGGAGCCGGGCGATACCAAAATCCCCGAGCCATGCTTCGCCGTTCGCGCTGAGCAAGATGTTGGACGGCTTTACGTCGCGGTGCACGATACCCCGTTCATGAATATACCCGAGGGCGTCGGCCAGTCTCGCTCCGAGGGTTGCAGTACTTAGGGTATCGAGCGGACCCGCTCGTAGACACTCTGCCAGGGTCGGCCCATCGATGAGCTCCATGACTATGTAGGCCTGAGCGTTGGCCACACCCGTGTCGAGGAGCCGGATGAGGCCGGGATGTTCAATGCGCTCGAGCGTGCGAGCTTCTTGAGCCAGCCTGCGCCCGAACTCTGGATCACCCGAACGGACGATCTTGACAGCGACGAGTGCATCATTGCTCTGGTCGAGAGCTTCGTAGACGTCTGACATACCGCCCTGACCGCGAAGTCGGACCAGCCGATAGCGCCCGTCGAAGACGTTAGTGATCGAGGTCATCGTCCGTCTTCCAGTTAATCGACCGCACAGCTAGTCTGTGTCCGCGTCGAGCCAGGCGCACCTCACCCGCTCCCCGCCAGAATTCTCTGAGATTTTGCTCTACGATCCCGCGTGCACAAAATAGTTACTACCCAGAGCCACTGGCCTCAAACACCATCGGGGTGGTGGGGCACATCCCGATGATTCAACGTGACGGAAAAGATCAGGAGGTGCGATGGCGTTCCGCTCTGTGCGCTGCTCTGCCTACCCATCTCGGGGCATCGGCCTCATACAACCGGAGTGGACTACGTCAAACCGGACCTAGTCACGACCGATAACGGGTCGCCTCCGCTTCGGATTACGACCACCTCGGCTTGGGGACTTGTCAGGGTTTAGGGAGAGCGTCACGCGCTTGCGGTATACCGTAGAAGCCGTCGATACCGCCGCCAGCCCGGAAGACTTGCTCATGGCGGTCTCCTACTCCCGGACACATCCAACAGGTAGACAAACTCTCCATCCGGTGGTGCCTGGTGCCGACGATATCGGCGCGGGGCGGCGCCATTATCTACGCCGAATGAGAACGCGCAAAAAGGGCCGGGGGTTGAGACCCCCGGCCCTTTTGCTGCCGAGTTCTCGGGAACCGGCTCTCCGGGGTTCTACCCCGCATCGAGGGAATAAACCAGTGGTATCGCCGCTCGTGTCACCGAGAACACTGAACCTTTGTCTCAGTCGCTGCTATCACCGCTGTCTCAGTTACTGCTGTCAATGCCGCAGGTCAATCCGCGGGTTTCCATTTTCCCAATCGTACAAATTGGTAGTCACATTCGTTCTTGGTCTGAGCGATCCACTTCTTCGAGCAGGTCGGAGAGGTCATCCCGAAGTGCGCTCAAATTCGACCGGCTCGGGCTCGAACGGGTGACCGCAGTCTCTTCAACAGGGGTGTAACGCCCGCGCCGTCCGCCACGGTTGCGGTTCGGTTGCGTGCGGCCGTTTTCGGTGGTTCCTGGTGCGTTTCGGCGGTCCTTCAGGCATACTTTGGACGACAAAGGCAAACCCCTCGCGAGGGGGGGACGCAAAGCTACGGGACTCTTTGAGTGAGCCGGGTTGCCGGAATGGGACTGTCGACCATTTCCGTGATTTCCTCCCACCACAGCGTCCCCCGAGAGGACCTGTGGGCCAGATGGGACGCACCCGAGATCGGCGGTCACTGCCACCCGTTGTGGGTGGCCTGGCGGTTGCCGCGATCGCGTGCGCCGCCCTTCTCGGCGCTTCTCCGCCGGCCGGGGCGGCGGGCCTCCTCCCGCCGAACAACCCACCCAACAACATCGCGCTCGAGTAGCTCTGACTTCCTCACCGCGATCGATGCGGCCCGGGCCCAGGAAGGCGTGGGCCCTCTGAACCTTTCAGAGGCGAGCTTGTCCAGCCTCCCCGTGACCGAGCAGGCGTTCATCGTCATCAATGACGAGAGGATCGACCGGGGGCTGCCGGCCGTCAGCTACATGACATCGCAACTCGACGCCGCGGCGCAACAGGGAGCGGACGCCGGTAGTGATCCCAGCTTCCCCTCTTCGCTCGGCGGCGGAAGTCAGATGACGTGGGGTGGATCGATCTGGGCCGGAGGACTGGCGTCGGCGCTCGAGGCGGACTTCTACTGGATGTACTCCGACGGGTGGGGCGGCGTGCACGGCGACACGACGAATTCGGACTGCTCCTCCCGGTCGGCCGCAGGCTGCTGGGGGCACCGCGACATCATTCTGCACCAGTTCAATTCGTGTGGCTCGGGTGCGCCCACCCTCTCCATGGGCGTCGCATTCTCAGCGACGGGCGCCCCAGGCGGGTCACTTGCCGCCGAGTTGGTAGGTACATGCGGGCCTCCGCCTGCCGGCATCACGCTCACGTGGAATCAGGTCGTCAACACGGTGATGGTACCGCCCCACGTCGTTGGCATCGCCACGCTGAAAAACGGCCTCGGCTACTGGGAGGCTGCGTCGAACGGGGACGTCGAGGCCTTCGGGGCGGCCGCCGATCACGGGTCGATCGAGAGCGCGTCGCTCAACTCTCCCATCGTGGGGATCACCGCCACGTCGGACGGCAAGGGGTACTGGCTGGTGGCCGCCGACGGTGGCATCTTCAGCTTCGGCGACGCGTCCTTCTACGGCAGCACGGGCGCACTCCGTCTCGTCGCACCAATCGTCGGGATGGCGGCGACCCCCGATGGCCAGGGGTACTGGCTGGTGGCGGCCGACGGTGGCATCTTCAGCTTCGGTGATGCCACGTTCCACGGCAGCATGGGTGCCGTCACGCTCAATCAGCCCGTCGTGGGGATGGCGACCGACAGCGTGACCGGCGGGTACTGGCTGGTGGCAGCCGACGGTGGCATCTTCAGCTTCAACGCTCCCTTCTTCGGGAGCACCGGCGCCATCCGCCTCGTCCAGCCCATCGTCGGGATGGAAGCGCTCCCCAACGGCCAGGGTTACCGGTTCGAGGCCGCGGACGGAGGCGTGTTCGACTTCGGGCAGGCGAGCTTCGCCGGTTCCATGGGCGGTCATGCGCTGGCGGCACCCGTCGTCGGCATGGCAGCCGACCTCGCCACCGGGGGCTACTGGCTGGTGGCGGCCGACGGTGGCGTCTTCACCTTCGGCGATGCCGAGTACTACGGCCGCATCACCTGATCCTCCTGATCTGACATCAGCGTCAGCATCCTGAGACGGGGCACGCTACCGTTGCCCGGATGCCCGCCTGGTTGAGCGACCACGAGTACCTCGTCCTCCGCGCTGCGTGCGCGCAGATGCTGCCCTCCGAGGACGGGGCACCGGGCGCCGAGGAGGCGGGGGTCGCGGACTACATCGACATCCTGCTGGGCGCGTTCACGTTCGATCCACCGCGGATCTGGGCGGGAGGCCCGACGTCAGGCCGCATGGGCGGCGAAGCTGGGTTCGCGAATTTCCATCGCCTGAGTGCGTTGGACGAGTTGGCCTGGCGCATGCGCATCGAGGGATCACGTGGCCTCCCCGAACGCGAATTCAACGGTCCGGTCGTCGGGCTCCAGGAGCAGTACCGCGAGGGGTTGGCCGCTCTGGGCGAGGACTTCGCGGCGGTTGACGGGGACGAGCAACGGCGACGGTTGCGGGCCGACGAGGCGTTCTGCGAGCTTTTGTACGGCCACTGCTGCGAGGGGATGTACGGCGCCCCCGAGTATGGCGGGAATCGCAATGGTGTCGGCTGGGCCTACATCGGAAGGGACGGCGACGTGCAGCCACGCGGCTACAGCGACCAGGACGTGTCGGGGCCATGACGATGACCGACGCCATCATCATCGGTTCGGGGCCGGGGGGATCAACGGCGGCCGAGGTTCTCACGCGCGCCGGGTGGTCGGTGGTGATCATGGAAAAGGGACGAAACCACCTGCTCGATGCCGACGACCTGACCAAGCCCGCGTCGGACTACTCCAACGACGAGCTCAAGTTCATGGTGCGGTACTTCCTGGGCCCTGATCCGCTCATTGAGCCACGGGCATTCCGTCGGTCGATGGAGGAGGGTGAGCACACCCATGTCGGCGAGGTGAACTCCATTCCGACCACGGTGGGTGGGGGTGGGACCCACGCCGACGGAAAGGTGCCCCGCTTCCGGGAAGAGGACTTCGCGCTGCTGTCCACTTACGGCCCGCAGGTCGACGCCCACGTGGCGGATTGGCCGTTGACCTACGACGAACTCGAGCCCTTCTACACCGAGGTCGAGAAGGCGATCGGTGTCTCGGGCCGGGCCGGGGCGAACCCGTTTGCGGCGTGGCGCTCGGGCCCGTACCCGATGCCGCCGGGCGCCCCCATGTACGGCGCTGTGCTCTCGTCGGCTGCGGCAGAGCGGGTCGGCCTGCATCCCTACGAGGCCCCGACCGCAGCCAACAGCATCGCCTACGACGGCCGTCCCGCCTGTAACAACTGCGGCTTCTGCGCCTTCTTCGGCTGTCCCATCCACGCCAAGGGCGACCCGGTGGCCCTCTTGACCAAGACCATGGCCACCGGCCGGGCCGAACTGATGGCAGAGACGTATGTCGCACGCATCAAGATAGAAGGGCGGCGGGCCACCGGTGTCGATTTCATCGGGCCCGACGGTGTCGAGCGTTCGATGGAGGCCAAGGTCGTCATCGTCGCCGGTGGTGCGATCGAGACCCCCCGGCTCCTGCTCCAATCGGGACTCGAGCACCCGGACCTCGGTCGTCACCTCATGGTCCACTTCCAGACCATCGAGGTCGGGCACTTCAACGACCTCCGTCTCCACCCGCACAAGGGGCGCTCGGTGACCCACGTCCATGACGACCACATGGTGCAGGACGACCGTTCACGTGCTGCGGCGGCCGAGGCGGACCTCCCGTGGATCCGCGGTGGGCTGACCGAGCATGCGGGTGGTGGGTTCCCGATCGGGGGCGCGCGTCATGTGCCGTGGGGCAGTGGTCACGCCCGGGCCATGCGGGACGCCAACATGAGCGAGCAGATGTGGGTGTTCATCATGCAGGGTGAAGATCTGCCGTACCCGACCAACACGGTCGACCTGAGCCCGTCAATTCGTGACGCCCGGGGCTTTCCAGTGGCCCGGATCACCTACAAGCCGGGTCGGCACGAACTGGCCGCATCGCTGCACTACGGAAAGATCCTCGAGTCCGTGCTGAAGGAGATGGGAGCGGATTGGACCATCCACACGTCGTCACCGGGTGTGCCCGAATTCGGCGGTCGGATGTCGTACATCCCCGAGAGCCGTCACGTGATCGGCACGGCGCGCATGGGCGACGATCACGCCACCTCGGTCGTCGACCGCTGGGGCAGGGTGCACACGGTGGACAACCTCGTGCTCGCCGATTCGTCGGTGTTCCCCACGTCGAGCGGCTACGGGCCCACCCTGACCCTTGTCGCCCTTGCGGCCCGCGCCGCCCATCATCTGGCCGGGACGACCCCCGGCTGAGCGTGCTGCCACCCCTGTGGCGAGGTGGCTACAGTCCGTGCCAGTCGTGCTGCGGTGAGCGCGACTGGTGCGACTGGTGCGACTGCGACGAGTGCGATGAGTGAAGGGACCACACCATGAAGCTGTCCATGCCGTTGAGCTATGCCGGGGGCTTTGCGGAGTCGGCTCGCCAGACCGCTGCATTGGAGAAGGTCGGGCTTGACACGGTGTGGGTGGCCGAGGCGTACGGCTTTGACGCACCGAGCATGATGGGCTACCTGGCGGCGCGCACCGAAAAGGTGGAGATCGGCGCGGCGATCCTGCCCATCTTCACGCGTACCCCGACGCTGATCGCCATGACGGCGGCCGGGATCGACGCACTGTCGAATGGACGTTGTGCGCTCGGCCTCGGCGCCTCCGGACCGCAGGTGATCGAGGGCTTCCACGGCGTGCCCTACGACCGCCCATTGGCGCGCACGCGCGAGATCATCGAGATCTGTCGCGCGGTGTGGGCGTGGGAGGCGCCACTGGAGCACGAGGGACCGGCGTACCACATCCCCTTGCCGCAGGGTCAGGGGACGGGTCTGGGCAAGGCCCTGAAGATCATCGGCCATCCGGAGCGGTCGCACATCCCGATCTGGGTGGCCGCGCTCGGGGAAAGGAACGTCGCCATGGCGGCTGAGGTTGCGGACGGCTGGCTTCCGATGTTCTTCGTGCCCGAGAAGGCGGCGGACGTGTTCGGGGCTTCCCTGGCCGCCGGGGCGTCACGGCGCGACCCGGCATTGGGGCCGCTCCAGATTGCGGCGGGCGGCACGTTGGCAATCGGTGAGGAATCCGAAGTGGCGTCGGTCCGTGAGATGGGTCGGGCGGGGGCGGCGCTGTACATCGGGGGCATGGGTGCCAAGGGGAAGAACTTCTACAACGCGCTGGCGGCACGCTACGGCTACGAGAAAGAGGCAGCCGAAATTCAGGATCTCTACCTCTCGGGCCACAAGGACGAGGCTGCGGCGAAGGTGCCGGCCGATCTCCTCGAGGCGATGTCCCTCTGCGGGCCTGAGGGCTACATCAAGGAACGACTGGCCGCCTTCGCCGAGGCCGGCGTGACCCACCTCAACGTCACCCCGGTCGGCGGCGATCCCGTGGCGATGATCGAGAAGCTCCGTAGCTGGTTGTAACCGGCCGCAACCGGCTGTAGGTGAGCGTCAGTATGTGAGCGTCAGTAGGTGAGCGTCCGTGGCTCGGCGTCGCCGCCGGCTGCCTACCGCCAGTCGTCGCTCTCTGGCATGGGGTGACCGAACAGCTTCGCCGCGTTCCCGGCCGCGATCGCACGGAGCTCGTTGTCGGGAAGTTCGCCCCATGTCGTCATCATCACCCCCTGTGTGTCAGGCCACGAAGAGTCGGCGTGGGGATAATCGCTCTCCACCATGATGTGGTCGATGCCGATCACATGGCGCATGGGCACCATCGACGGGTCGTCGATGGAACAGAACCAGAAGTTCCTCGAAAGGACCTCGCTCGGCCGCATGGGTGACGGCCAGGCCGTGCTCTCGCTGCCCGAGGCCGAGTGACTGAGCACGTAGTCGACCCGGTCCATGAGCATCGGCACCCATCCGATCCCGCCCTCGGACATGGCGATGGAAAGTCGGGGGAACCGCAAGGGTACGCCCGACCACAGCCACTCCCCGGCGGCCACCAATGCGTTGACCGGGAACAGCGTGGGCAGGAGCTCGAAGGGGGGACTCGGCGAGGCGATCGGTGCCCACGATGAGGACCCCGTATGGAGGCAGACGACCGTGCCCGTCTCCTCGCATGCGGCAAACAGCGGGTCCCAGTGGTCGCTGAAGATGGAGGGGAATCCAAGTTGGGCCGGGAACTCGGGAAAGCTCACCGCCCTGAAGCCTCGGCTGGCATTCCTTTCGATTTCGCCGACGGCGACGGCGACATCTGCCAGGTAAGGGAGCTGAAGCGGAATGATGCGAGCGGGATAGGGAGCCGCCCAGGCTTCGTGGTGCCAGTCGTTGAAGGCCCGCAGGCAGGCCAAGCCCAATTCGTTATCCTCGGCCCGGGAATAGACAGCGCCGCAGAAGCCCGAGACCAGCGAGGGGAAGCAGAGCGAGCCCCAGATGCCGGCGCGATCCATGTCGGCGATCCGCTCGTCGATGTCGTAGCAACCCGGGCGCATCTGGTCGAACCGGGCCGGCTCCATGCTCCATTCCTCGCGTGACGGCCGACCACCGCATTGAGCCCGATGTTCGGGTAGTGACGTCCCTCGAAGAGCCACGACTGGTTGCCTGCGTCGTCTTCGACGATGCGGGGGGCGCCCTCCTGGAGGGCCGCCGGGAGACGGCCGATGAACAGATCAGGCGGCTCAATGAGATGGTCGTCCACCGAAATGATGGGCACGGTGACCGCGCGGGGGCTGGGGTCCGGCAGCATGGTGGGCTCGGCTGCGGGCGTGGGGGCTTCGGCTTCGAGGTGTTGCACCACCGCCGACACTAATCACAGGAGAGCCGAGGGGGGCGTGGGACGTCGGGAGAGGGAGCAGGCGTGGGGCGCGGGCGGCCGCTCCCTGCAGCCCCGTCTACAGCAACCGCGTGGGCAAGGCGGTCTCGTGGACCGTGCTCCCGCTCTTGCGCAGGGTGTATGCCGTCTTCCCTTCGATTTCGGTGAAGGCCTCGTGGAGCTCGGTGCCGAAGAAGACAAGCCCGGTGCCGTTCTCGGTCGCGTACCCGTCGGGAAGGGTGCCCTCGGCAATGAGACGATGGATCAAAGGACGCCTCTGCGCTTCGGCGTCATGGTGGGGGCTATTGCTGTAGGGCAAGAACCCCAGACCGTTGGTGATGACGCGCAGCTCGGGGCCGAACGAGTCGGTCGTTCCCCCGACATGCCAACACAACGATCCGGCCGAGACGCCCTTGAGGACGACCCCCGACTCCCAGCACTCCCGGAGGATGACATCGAGCCCGTGCAGGCGCCACAGCGCCAGGAGATTGGCGGTGCTCCCGCCCGAGACCCAGATCACGTCCTGGGCCAGAAGGTGGGCTCGCATGTCGGGCACGTTGGGCATCGGAAAAAGTGTGAGATGCGAGCTCACCATGCCCAGTTTGGAGAACGCGTTGTGGACCGCAGCGAGGCGCGTCGAGTCATCGCCGACCGCGGTGGCAATCGTGCAGACCCGGGGATGCTCCCCGGCATGCGCCAACTCAGCCGCCAGTTCGTACGAAGCACCCGGACGGATGTTCCCGGGATCGGGCCCTTCGGATTGGAAGCCGATGCTGTCGGCGATGATCGTGGGCTGGCTCGCCGTCACCTCACGAGGGAAGGACTTCAGGATTGACGATGTGCAGCGGCCGCGCCCCCGCCAACAGCCGGCACAGGTCTTCGGCGATAGTGGCGGTGTGGTTGGCTTCGGTGTTGTAGGTCGCTCCACCGATGTGCGGCGTCAGGACCACGTTGCTCAGCTGTGTCAGCGGGTGATCCGTCGGCAGGTGCTCGCCCTCGAAGTGATCCAGCCCGGCGCACCCGACCTTGCCCGACTGGAGCGCTGCGACCAACGCGTCGGTGTCGTGGATCTTCGCCCGCGCCGTGTTCAGGTAGACGACGCCATCGCGCATTTTGGCGAACTCGTCCTTGCCGATCATGCCCGTCGTCTCTGCGGTCACAGGCGCGTGGACGGAGATCACGTCGCAGCGCTCGAAGAGCTCATCGAGCGAGTTCGTGGCATCGGCGGCATAGGGGTCGTAGGCCAGGACGTCCATCCCCAGCCCGCGCAGGCGCCAGCGTGTGGCCCGGCCCACTGCGCCCAAACCGACCAGGCCCGCCGTCCTGCCGGCGAGCTCCCAGGCCCGGTAGCGCTGGTAGGGGATCTTCCCGTCCCGATAGATCTCGCCGGCCCGTACGTCCTTGTCGGCCGGGACCAGGCCCCTCGTCGCGGCGAAGAGAAGCGCCACGGCCAGTTCCGCCACGGCGTCGGCATTGCGGCCCGGGGCGCGCAGGACCGGCACACCGGCCGCGGTCGCAGCGGCGACATCGACATTGGTCGGGTCCCCACGGCAACTGGCGACGGCGATGATCGGCTGCTCGTACAACTCCGCGCCGCACGAGTCACCTTCGACCACCACCAGGTTGGCGCCCTCGGCCGCCACCCGCTCGGCCAATTGCTGTGCGTTGTAGATGCGAAGTTGTGGGAGGTCGAGCCATGAATCGAGCACCAGATCGGCCAACTCGTGGAGCAGATCCAGCCCCGGTCCGCTCACGGCAGCGGTGACAAGGGCTTTCGGCCGCGCAGAACTCATTTCCTCGGACTCCTCTCGGTGTGCGGACTTTCGTCCATAATGGCGGCATCATGACACGGATCTTGGACTGGTGAGCAACCCGCGCGGGTCACTAACGGTGGGCGTTGATATCGGCACGACGGCGGTAAAGGCCTTGGCTGTCGACGAGAACGGGGAGGTCGTCGCCCGCAGCAGGGTGGCGCATCGGATCCTGGCCTCTGAAGCGGATCAGCTCCGCCACGATGCGCGCCGGGCCTGGCGCGCGGCCCGCACAAGGCCTTTGCCGACTTGTCGGCGGAGTTGGCGGCTGCCGGGAACGGTGAGATTGCAGGAGTGGCGGTGACCTCCATGGTGCCGTCGCTCACCGCCGTCAATCGACGCGGGGTGCCGACCCTGCCCGGACTGCTCTACGGGGACTTCGAGGGACGCCCGCCGGCCGCGCCGGCCGAAGCGGGCGACGAGATGGCCCCCGCGGGGATGCCCGATGCGGAGGGATTCATTCGCTGGGCCCACGCACTCGCGCCCGACGCCAGGGGTTACTGGCCGTGCCAGGCAGTCGCCACCTACGCCCTGGCCGGTGTTCCGGCGATCGACACCGGGGTCACGGCCTCCATGGGAGACCTCCATGTCGGCGGGAAATGGAACAGCGAGATTCTTGACGCCATCGGCGTCGCCCCGTCGCAGCTGCCCACGGTGGTCCCGATGGCGACGGCCGGGGGCACCTTGCCCGGCACCGACACGGTCTTCACCGGCGGGTCGATCGACGCGATGTGCGACCAGATCGTCGGGGGCGCCACGGAGCCCGGCGACGTGCATGTCATCTTCGGGGCCACCCTGATCGCCTGGGTGGTCACCGACGAGTGGTTACAAGTGCCCGGTCTCATCAGCTATCCGCACACGACGCCGGACCGGTTCCTGATCGGTGGGCCGAGCAACGCCGGCGCCCTGTTCGTGGACTGGGCCCGCACGCTGCTCCGCGACGCCCCGCGTCCCGGACCAGCCCGCGAGGCGCTGGAGCCCCGTCTCGGGTCGCCCGATCGGGTGCCTGTCTGGTTGCCCTACGTGCGGGGGGAACGCACGCCGTTCAACGATCACACGTTGCGCTCGAATCTCTACGGGATGGACATCGCCACGGGGGCCGCGGGCCTCGAGCGTGCGGCCTTCGAGGCCAGCGGGTTCGTGATCAAGCGCATCATCGACGGGTCGGGGGCCCCGACGCGGCGGGTCGTCGCGAGCGGAGGAGGCTCCAGGGTCACGGCGTGGATGGCGGCCGTGGCCGATGCCACGAACCTCCCCGTCGAAACCGTGTCGGTGCCCGACGGTGCGGCCCGTGGCGCGGCGTACCTGGCCCGCCTGGCGGCCGGTTTGGAGACCTCGCTCACCGATGCCGCTCGGTGGGGCACGATCGGGCGGCGGATTGAGCCGGACCCGACCTGGGTGCGGGCGACCGCATCGCGGTACCGCCGCTTCTGCGAACTGGGAACCGGGGCGTAGGTTCCCGCCGGCTGCTTCAGCCGTTGGGTGTGCATGTGGCCGGATCCGGGGCGGCACCGAAGAGAAGCGCCTTCATGGTGTGTCGCCGGGCTCGCCGCCGGGCTCGCTGCCGGATTGGGCTTGCTGGTTCATGGCCCGCATGCCGATCATGAACGTGTCGATATCCGACGTCTTCATCTCCACCACTGCCTTCATGTCCGGGAGGTAATGCTCGAACGCGTCGCCGTCGATTGCGTCGACCATCCCACGGGCGATTACTGACGGCGGTTCTTTCGGGCCGTCGTAGAGCGGTGGGTCATTATCGGGCTGATCCCAAATTTCCGTATCGATGGCACCGGGCAACACGAGCTTCACGCGCACGCCGGTTCCCTCGAGGTCCATGGCGAGGGACTCGCTCCATCCGGCCAATGCGAACTTCGATCCGGAATAGGCGGCCTCGGTCGCAATGCCCAATCGGCCACCGAGGCTCGAGACGTTCATGATCGTCCCGGAGCGACGTGAAAGCATCCGGGGCAGAACGGCCAACGTGATGGCCACCGGGGAGAAGTAGTTGGTGGTCATGGTCCGCACCACCTCCTCCATGGTCAACGCGGTGGCGTGACGGCGCATCGGAGCGCCGGCATTGTTGATGACGACATCGACGCCCTCGAAGTGATCCCAAATGGAGAGGGCCAGCTCAGCTGCAGCTGTCGGGTCCGCCAGATCGGCGGCCCATCGCTCCGATTCGGGTGACGTCGCCCGGCAGTCGGCCAGCACGGCGTCGAGGCGGTCCCCCCGGCGCGCGACCAGGGCAACCGTGTCCCCCTGGGTCGCCAGCACCCTGGCCACCGCCTCGCCGATCCCCGAAGAGGCACCCGTGACGAGGACGACCCGCCGACGCGCCGTGGCCATTTTTGACGATTCCCCCATGTGTGAGTACGTGGCGCCGGCACCCTGGGACGGGTTGCCGGCGCATTTCGGGGTGAGCGAGGGGTCTCGAACCCCCGACCTCCAGGACCACAACCTGGCGCTCTAACCAACTGAGCTACGCCCACCGAGGGGGATAAGTGTGGCACATCGCCCAGACCCCCACGAGTTGAGGCCCAGCTGGACCCGGGTGGGACGATCCGGCATGAACGGCCATGGTGAGGTTGTATGCCAGGCTTTAACCCCTTGCCCCTGTAGCTCAACTGGATAGAGCAGGTGGTTTCTACCCATCAGGTTGCGCGTTCGAATCGTGCCGGGGGCGCGTCCGGAGACGAAGGTCGCCCGAACGGCCGCACGAGGGCCGTTCGGGGCGTGCTCAGGGTGCGGTCAGGCGGAGCGGTCGTAGCGGGGCCGGGGCGGCGTTGTCCGCGTGCGGGGAAGGGGACACCCAGACGACGTCCTCCGGGACCAGGCCGAGCTCGTCGGCCGAGCCGCGGCTCAGCTGCACCCAGGTGTCCTCACCATTCTCGAGATGCACGTCGATGCGCACCTCGAAACCGAGGTGCGTGATGCGGTCTACCGTTCCCTTGTGGCCGGCGCCGCTCGCCGTCAGGTGGAGGTTGAGGTCGTGGGGGCGGATCCACTGTCCATCGAGCTTGGTGGCCGGACCGAGGAAAGTGAAGACGAACCCGTTCGCCGGCTTGTCGTAAATCTCTCCCGGTGACCCCACCTGCTCGAGGTGCCCGTCGTTGATGATGGCCAGCCGGTCGGCCACGTCCATGGCCTCCTCCTGGTCGTGGGTGACCAGGACCGTGGTGACGGCGATCTTCTCGTGCAGGTCGCGCAACCACCGCCTGAGCTCCTGACGCACCTGGGCGTCGAGGGCGCCGAAAGGCTCGTCGAGGAGCAGCACCCGGGGCTGAATCGCCAGGGCCCGGGCCAGGGCCATGCGCTGACGCTGCCCGCCGGAGAGTTGCGAGGGGTAGCGGTCGGCCAGGTGGCCGATCTTCACCAGGTCGAGCAATTCGTCCACCCTTTCGCGGATTTCGCTCTTGGGGCGACGTCGGATTTCCAGGCCGAAGGCAACGTTGCGCCGCACCGTCAGGTGGCGGAAGGGGGCGTAGTGCTGGAAGCAGAAGCCCACGCCGCGGTTGCGCACGGGCACGTCGGTGACGTCCTTGCCATCGATCTCGACCGTGCCGGCGTCGGGCGTCTCCAGCCCGGCGATGATACGCAGCAGGGTGGACTTCCCCCCGCCACTCGGGCCGAGGAGGGCCGTCAACGAGCCGGCCGGGATCTCGAGCGTTACGTCATCACAGGCGACAGCATTTCCGTATCGTTTGGTGACTCCACGGATGGAGATTGCCATCGTTTTTCCCTTCGTTGTTCCCGATCGCCCCCCAGAATGATGAGCACGCCCAACGCGAGAAGGGCGAGCACAACCGCTCCAGCGTAGGCGCCGATCGGATTGAGGTTGGCGAAACTCGAGTCGATGAACAACGTCATCGTCTGCGTCTTGTCGACGATTGCCCCCGAGACGATGGCCACGGCCCCGAATTCGCCCAGCACACGGGCCGTGGTGAGGGTCACCCCGTAGGCCAGGGGCCGCCGGATGGACGGCAGCGTGATCCGAAAGAAGACGGAGAGAGGGCCGGCGCCCAGCGTCCGTGCCATCTGCTCCTGCTCAGTGCCGATCTCAATCAGGACGGGCAGGACCGATCGGGCCACATAGGGCAGGGCCACCGCCGCCGAGGCCATGATGATGCCGGGCACCGAGAAGATGATCTGGATGCCGCGGGCGTCCAGCCAATTGCCGAACCAGCCCGTCTTGCCGTAGACGAGGACGAGGCCCAGGCCGACCACCACGGGGGAGAGGGCAAGTGGAATGTCAATGAAAGCGTCGAGCAGCCAGGCGCCCGGGAAGCGGCGGCGGGCCAGCAGGAGGGCCACCCCTACGCCGAAGACGGTGTTCAGCGGCACGGCGACGCCCACCACGAGGACGGTGAGCCAGAAGGCGTGGGTGGCCTCGGTCGTCGTCACCGCATCCCAGGCGGCGCCGAAACCGTGCTGGAATGCCCGGAAGAACACCGAGACGACGGGCACCACGATCAGCAGGGCCAGGTAGCCCAAGGCGGCGATCCGTGCGGGCCAACGCCAGCGGCCGGTCACTGGATGGCCCCGATGTCGAAGCGGCGGCGCAACCATCCCATTCCGAGCAGGACCGCCAGGGCCAAGAGCACCAGCACGGTCGACACGGCGGCAGCCGACGGCAGGGAATCGCTTCCGTAAAGGCTGTAGATCCAGGCCGAGGCGACTTCGGTCTTGTAGGGCAGGCTGCCCGAGATCAGCACCACCGACCCGAACTCGCCCACGGCCCGGGCAAAGGCCAATCCGGCGCCCGCCAGCATGGCCGGGGCGAGGCTGGGGAAGACGATGCGCCGGAGCACGGCCCCCGGGGAGGCGCCCAGCGAGGCTGCGGCCTCTTCGGTCTCTCGATCGAGCTCGGCGATGACCGGTTGGACTGAGCGCACAGAGAACGGCAGCGTGACGAAGGCCAGGGCGAGGACGATGGCGGCGCGGGTCCCGGCCACGTTGATCCCGAACGGGCTGCTGGGCCCATAGAGGCTGAGCAGGGTGAGCCCGGCGACGACTGTGGGCAGGGCGAAGGGGAGGTCGATGATGCCGTTGACGATCCGCTTGCCGACGAAGTCGTCGCGCACCAGCACCCAGGCGATGAGAAGGCCCGCAAACGCGTTGAAGACGGCCACGATGAGCGAGCACACGATCGTCAGCTTCAGAGCGGCCAGCGACTCGGGTGAGGTCGCCTCGTCCCAGAACGTGCCCAGGCCCCCGGTGAAGGCCTTGCTGATGATGGCGGCCAGCGGTAACAGGACCAGCAGACTCAGATACGTGATGGCGAGCGCCGGCCCGACGGCCCGGCCGAGGCCGCGGCCGGCCCGACGGGTCAGGCTCGCCCGCGGCTTCCGGGCGGGAAGTGTGGCCGGATTGGCGGCATCTGCCTCCAGGGCGATCTCAGCTACTGGCGGTGGAGACACCGAGGCCGCTCTCGATCTTGGCCACGATGCCCGTGGTCGGGTCGAAGAATTTGGCATTGACCGCGGTCCATCCGCCAAGGGAGTCGATCGTGAATAGTTTCTTGGGCTCGGGGAAGGTGAACTTCTTGGCCACGCTGGGGAGGACCGGCTGGTAACCCTGCTTCGCCCAGATCGTCTGGCCGGCGGGCGAGAGCAGGTAGGCCAAGAACGCCTTCGCTGCCGGATTCTTGGACCCCGACTTGGTAAGGGCGATCGGGTTTTGGATCAGAATGGACTGCGGCGGGGTGACCACCGTGATCGGCGCTCCCTGGCTGACGGCATAGGTCGCGTCATCCTGGTAGTCGAGGAGGACGTCACCCTGGCCGGAGAGGAAGGCCTGCAGGGCGGTGCTGGCGCTGCTCGGCTGCGACACGGTCGCCTTGAGCAGCTTGGCGAGGTAGGCCTGGGCCTGAGCCGGCTTTTTCCCGAGGTTGAGCTGTGCACCGTAGGCGGCCATCAGGTTCCATTTGGCCGAGCCCGAGCTGAAGGGGTTCGGCGTGACCACTTGGACGCCCGACTTGATCAGATCGGCCCAGGTCTTGATCTTCTTCGGGTTGCCCTTGCGCACGATGAACGAGACGATCGAGTTGGTCACCATGCCATTGGTGCTGGTCTTGGCCCAGTTCTTGGACACGAGGCCGGCGGTGGCCACCTTGTCCATATCGAGACTGGTCGAGAAGTTGACGACGTCGGCCGGCAGTCCGGCGATGACGTCATTGGCCTGCGTGCCCGAGGCGGCGAAGGACTGGGAGAAGGTGACCCCCTTCCCGGCCGAGGTGGCCTGGAACGCAGTCACCTCTGCCCCCATGGCTGCCTTGGGCGTGGAGTAAGCCACGATGCTGACCGTTCCGCCGGCCGCGCCGGCAGTCCCGGAAAGGCCAACGATGGCCCCGCCGGCCGTGGCGAGCACAGCGAGCGCTACGGTGCCGCGTCGGAGAAAGGCCAGGTGACGGGGTCGTCGATGGGCGTCAGAGGTCAGAAGGGTTGAGGTCATGCGCTATTCTCGACCAAATCAATCAACTTTGTCAATTCACCTGATTGACGTGTATTAGTTACCTGATTGATCGGTATGGGGTGGCGAGGCGGCCGGCTCGAGTGCGGTGAGCAGGACGCCGGGGTCACCCGACACGACGAGAGAGTCCACCAACGGCGCTGCGATGAAGCCGTGATCCACGGCATGGGTCAGGAACGTAATTAGGTGGTCGTAGAAACCGTCGACGTTGAGGATCCCGCAGGGCTTGTCATGGATGCCCAAATGCACCCAGGTCACTGTTTCCATGAACTCCTCGTAGGTGCCGAACCCACCGGGGAGCATGATCACGGCGTCGGAAAGCTCCGCCATGCGGGCCTTGCGCTGGTGCATCGAGCCGACGATCTCGAGGCGATGCAGGCCCTGGTGCGCGATTTCATGATCGGCCAATGAACTGGTGATCACGCCGATGGAACGGCCCCCACCCTCGACGACGGCGTCGGCCACTACTCCCATGAGGCCCACGGAGGCACCTCCATAGACGAGTCCTACACCGCGCTTGGCCAACGCCGTGCCCATGGCGGCTGCGGCCGCGGCAAATGACGGGCGATTCCCAAGGCGCGAACCGCAGAAGACGGCGACATCACGCAGCGGTGGCACGGCGGCAGTCTTTCTGTTGAGTCCGGAGCCGGCAAGATCGGGAGGCGCGCCCTCCGCTACGCCGCGCTCTCCGAAACCGAGAGCGCATGTGCGGACGACCGCTTGGGTCGGCGGCGCACCATCGTCTCGGCGGCGTCGCTGTCGTGAATGGTGAGTGAGAACGCCGCCCCCGCCAACGCGAAGACCGCGGCAGCGGCGAACGCCAGGTGGTACGCCCGAAGGCTGGGGTGCGAGATCCCTCCTCCGCCTTGGGTGGAGCCGACTCCGATGAGCACCGTCGAGAGCACAGCGACTCCCACTGCGCTCCCGACCTGCCTGCTCGTGTTGAACAGGGTCGAGGCCCGGCCCGTGTCTGCCGGCGAAATCATGGCAAAGGAGGCGGCCTGTCCCGGGACGAAGACCTGCGCCACGATCATTCCGAGCAGGAACATGAGGGCCCGCATCAGCCAGAGGCTCGTCGTGAGGGTGATCTGCGTTAGCAGGAGCATGGTCCCGGCCATTCCGAAGAGACCGCCCGTGATGTGCCGGCGCGGGCCCAGTCTCGGGTAGATGAGGCGGCTGGCGATTTGGGCGCCGATCATGACGCCGAAGGCTTCGGGAAACGTGGACAGCCCGGATTGGAGGGCGCTGAGGCCTCTGGCGTCCTGAAAATAGAGGGGGATGAGGTAGAGCGTTCCCAAGAAGGCCGCGGACATCAAGAAGATGACCCCGGTTGACGAGCGAAACAGGCGACCCGCGAGGAGCCGCAGGTCCACCATCGGATGAGAAGTGCGAAGTTCGACGATGACCAGAGCGACCAGCAGTGTCACGCCGGTGACGCAGGCGGCGATGACAGCCGTCGAGGCCCACCCCTTGAGCGGCCCTTCGGAAACGCCGTACATCACAAGGCCGAGACCGGCCCCGCCCAGGATGAATCCCGGGACATCGAAGGGGCCCGTTTTTTGCGGGGCTGACCGTTCCAGGCAGAGAGCGCCGAAGATCACAGCAGCGATACCGATCGGGAGATTGACGAAGAAGACCCATCGCCACGAGAGGTCCGTCACCAGCAGCCCCCCGAGCACGGGGCCGATGGCAGGGGCCAGGGTGGTCCCGAGGGTCAGAATGCTGGCGGCCCTCACCCGCTCGGACGGGGGGAACACCCGGAACAGCATGGCCATGCCCACGGGAGCCAACATGCCGCCCCCGGCGCCCTGGACGACGCGGAAGAAGATGAGCTCGCTCAGGTTTTGTGCCAACCCGCAGAGGACCGACCCCAACGTGAAGACGACGATGGCCGTCATGAGGACCCGCTTCCCCCCGAAGCGGTCTCCCAGCCAGCCCGAGGCCGGGATGAACACGGCCAGGCTCACCAGGTAGGCGATGACGATCCCGTCGACGGCGGTCGGGGCGATGCCGAAGTCGCGACCGATCGTGGGGAGAGCCACGTTCACGATGGTGATGTCCATGATGTTCATGAACATGGCCGACACGAAGACCGCGCCAACGGCGACTTTCTGGTTGATGGCGACGGCGGGCACGGGCTGAAAAGTTCCTGACTGTGAGCGGCATCCGGGCTCTGGCACCCGGCGGCACGCCGAACCGAACGGGCCGTGGTCACGACGATATGCGCCCGTAGCGCGTCTGCGGGCACCCGCCACTGATGGAGCACGTCACTGTGGTTGCATGGGTCGGTTGCATGGTCCGTTGCATGGGTCCGTTGCATCGGCCCGGCTGACGTCGGGCGGGTTCGGTCGGGGTGGGGCGAGGTAGGGCGAGGTAGGAACTATCCCCAGCGGAGGTGGGTAGGTGGGCAACGTGAGGTGCGCGGGGACGGGGGGAGTGCATCGGCGGACGCCCAAGTGCGCCTTCGCCTTCGCGCTCGCGCTCGCGGTCTGCGGGGCGGTTTCATTTCTTGGGGGACCGGGCGGCGTCGCGTCGGCGTCGACACCCGGACAGGGGGCGGTGCCCTCGAGCACGGTCTGGCTGTGCGAGCCGGGGCAGCCCGTCGACCCCTGTGCGTCAAGCTCGGCCTCGACCTCGGTGACGGCAGCCGGGTCGACCACGGTGACGGATGCGGAGCCGACGAGCTCTTCCAAGTTCGACTGCTTCTACGTGTACCCGACGGTGTCCTCGCAGCGAAAAGACAACGCGAACCTGAAGATCCAACCGGCAGAGATCGCCGCCGCCGTCTCGCAGGCGTCGCGCTTCTCTCAGGTCTGTCGGGTGTGGGCGCCCATGTACCAGCAGCGCACCGCCGCTTCGCTCCAGAAAGGCCTCGGGAATGACCCGGCAGCGGACCAGGTCGCGTACGACAGCCTCCTGTCAGGCTGGGAGGACTATCTGGCGCACGACAACGACGGACGTCCTGTCATCTTCATCGGGCACTCGCAGGGCGCGGCCATGTTGATCCGATTGCTGCGGGGCCAGATCGATCCTCACCCGGCGCTCCGTACGAAGATGGTGTCCGCCCTCATTCTCGGGGGCAATGTGCAGGTTCCCAAAGGCAAGACGGTTGGCGGGAGCTTCAGGCACATTCCGACGTGTGACTCGCCGCGGGCGACAAGTTGCGTCATCGCCTATTCGACCTTCGGGAGCGCCCCTCCGCTCTCGTCCGACTTTGGCCGGCCTGGGCAAGGGGTCAGCCTCCAATCGGGTCAGACCTCATCGAAAGGGAAACAGGTGGCCTGCGTGAACCCGGTGACGTTCTCAAGCGCCAAGGGTGCCTTGAAGCCCTATTTTCCGACCGTCGGTGCCACCGTGCCCGGCGTGACCGTGTCGACCCCCTGGGTCACGTTCCCGGGTTTGTACACGGCGCAGTGTCAGAGCAAAAGGGGCGCCACATGGCTGCAGGTCGATTCCACCGCGACGTCCAAGGATCAGCGGCCGCGGGTGACTGCGTCACTTGGCCCGGACTGGGGGTATCACACCGAAGATGTGAACCTGGCGTTGGGGGACCTCGTCAGGGACGTGGCGCAGGAGGAAGCCGCCTACAGCGGTTGAGCGGCTAGCGCGACTGAGAAGCCGTCGTCTGGAGCACGATCCCATTGCCATCGGGGTCGTCGAACGTGACGAATCGTCCCCAGGGCGCATTCTCGATGTCACTGCTACGGACCCCCTTTTCGCGGAGCGAGGCGACGTCGTCTTCCAGCGCGTCCGTTTCGAGCACGATCCCTTTCAGCGTGCCGGCAGGCATAGTGGGGAACCACGTCACCAGCGTGAGCGACGTGGCGGCACCGGAGGGTCGTACCTGTACCCATCGCATACCCGGCCCCATCTCCGTGTCGGCCACGAGTTCGAATCCCAGCGTCTCGACGTAGAAGGCAAGGGCGCGGTCGGGATCCGAGACCGGGACGGAGAACAATTGGACGTGGGATATCGGCATCCGGCCATTTTGGGTCGAGGCCGCAGAGGGGTCAACGAGCCGTGCGCAAGGCACGGTCGTAGACTCCGGCGGTGGCCAAGGTAATCGCCGTTGCGAATCAAAAGGGTGGCGTGGCCAAGACGACGACGGTGCAGTCACTCGGTGTGGCGCTGGCCGAGCAGGGCATGCGGGTGCTCATGGTGGATCTGGACCCCCAAGCATGCCTGACGTACTCGTCAGGGATCGATCCCGACCAGCTCGATGCTTCGCTGCATGATGTCCTGGTGCGGCGGGCCATGGTCGCCGATGTCAGTCGCCCGGTTGCGGGAATCGAAGGCTTGAGCGTCGTGCCGGCCACGATCGATCTGGCTGGGGCCGAGGTCCATCTGCTCAGCCGCACCGGGCGCGAGCACGTGTTCGGCGCGCGCTCTGGAGCCGGTACTGCCGGACTATGACATCGTGCTGATCGATTGCCCGCCGTCCTTGGGGGTGCTGACGATCAATGGCCTCACCGCGGCTGAGGTCGTCCTGGTGCCGCTGCAATGCGAGGCGCTCAGCCAGCGAGGAGTGGGACAGCTCCTCGAGACGATCGAGGATGTGCGGCAGTTCGCCAACGAGAAGCTCTCTGTGCTCGGTGTCATTCCCACGATGTACGACAGCCGCACGACGCACGCGCGGAGGATTCTCAGTGAGGTGGGGGAGCGCTACGGGCTACGGGTCTTTGAGCCGCCGGTGCCCAAGTCCGTTCGATTCGCTGAGGGTCCCGAGCTCGGACGCTCCGTCCTGCAGCACGCGCCGCTCTCCGCGGGGGCGATCGCCTACCGCTTGTTGGCGACCCAGGTGTACGACGCGTTGCAGGTGTCCTGACGTGGACGGGGCCAAGAGCACAAAGCCTCCCGATCCCCTTGGGAAGCGGGCGTTGTACTGGGTGCCGTCGGCCTCCGGGCGTGGCGGGGATGCCGGGCCCGGCGCGAATCCGGAGGGCGAGGGTGGGAGCGAGGACGGGGGCGGGGAAACCTTCACCGATTCCACGGATTCTTTCCCGGCGGGAAAGCGGGCGCTCTACTCTGGCGCACCGTTGTCGACGGACAGCGGGCACGACGTCCCAGAGACCTCGTGGGAGGGGAGCGGGCCCTTCACCGTGCGGTGCCAACGATGTGATCATGTCTCGCACGTCGGCCTGCTGAACCTTCTCATCTTCCAGCTTCCCCTCGGCATCTGGCTGCCCAGGGGTCGCTTCGATCGCCGGATGACGTGTCCCTCGTGTCGCAAACGGTCGTGGTGCAGTGTCACCTTGCGTCGTGAATGACCCATTGTCCACCCGGGCATAGGATTTAGGGATGTTCGGTGGGATGGGTGGCGGAGGGTCGACCCTGCGCAACGTGCGCGTCGGTGCCCTTGCGGTGTTTGTGGTGCTCGGCCTCGCGCTCCACCGGAGCGGTTCGGCCTACAACGCCTTGCACGCCGTGTACTTCCTCGTCATCGCCGCCCTGATCGTCGCCTCCATCTTCGCTCGGGGTCGGAGACACGTCGAGCAGCACGGCGGCTATGGCCCTCCGGGCGGTACGCATGGGAGAGGCGGCTTCGGGTCGGGCCCGCCCCCGGGACCGATACCCACGGACAACCCTGATCCCGAGGCGGGCGCTTAGCGGCGCCGTCTGCTTTGGCGACCGCTGCTTTGCGACGGCTACTCGGACAGGTAGAACCGCACCGGGACGGCCGACTCCCGGGTGACGCTGCCGCGTTTTTCGAGCAGGACGAGGTGCGCCAACGTTTCGCCGTTGGCTGCCCTCTGCATGTAGTCGGGAAGATCGTCGAAGGGTCGCGACCACGAAAGTGCCAACGTGATGTCCCAACAGGACACACCCGGGCTCTTCTCGAGGACAGCTTCAATTTCGGCCAATCGGTCCCCATGGTGGGCGATGAGCGCATCGACCCGGTCTTCGAGACCCGAAAAACGGTATTCGTGAGCCGGGAAGACCTCATCTGGATGGAGAGCCCTCACCTTGGCCAGCGACTCGAGATACGCGCCAAGAGGATTTGCGAATTGTTGCGAGTGGAAGGAGATGTTCGGAGTGATCCGGGGCAGCACGTGGTCACCCGAGAGCAACAGCTTGTGGTGGTCGGAGTACAGGCAGATATGGCCCGGCGAATGGCCCGGTGTCCAGACTGCCTTGAAATCCCAACCAGGAAGCTCCAGAACCTGATCGTCCTCAATGAAAAGATCCGGTTGGGTCACGCTCAACGTCGCTGTGATCTCCATGGAGGCAAATGCAAGATCGGGAAGCTTGTCTGCGGGCACTCCCGACAAGGTGAAGAGTTCGCGCATCTCGTCCACCAGGCCATCGGTGTCGTGGTAGCGCGCCTCGAGAAGCTTGGCATCGGCGGGATGCAGTCCTACCCATGCGCCCGAGGCCTCGCGCACCCGTCCGGCTAGTCCGTAATGATCAGGATGGAGGTGGGTGACGACGACGCCGCGCACGTCGCCGATGGAACCTCCGGTTTGGGCCAAGCCGGCATTCAGTGCATCCCAGGCATCGTCGGTCGGCCAACCGGCATCGACCAGGGCCACGCCGTTGTCCAGTTCGATCACATAGACCGAGACGTACCGCAGCGGGTTGTTCGGGATGGGGACAGGAATGGACCACATGCCCGGTCGGACCTTCTCGACCGGGGGCAACACGTTGCGGTCCCATGCCTCCTTTTGCGCAGTGCCGGTGACGGTGAACACAGCGGGCACGGTAATCGAGCCACTTTGTGAAAAGCCAAAGCCATCACGATGTCGGGCTGCCGGGTGTCTGAGTCGGGCTACAGAGTCGGGCTGCCGGGATTTGAACCCGGGACCTCCTGCTCCCAAAGCAGGCGCGCTGCCAAGCTGCGCTACAGCCCGTTAAAATTGCTGGTGAATACGTACTTTACTGTTCTGCGGCCACAAGCACGGCGCGGACATTCCTCCGTGCGTGGACAACCAGGTGGCGCGGTCGCTTCGGTTGTGCCGTCGCTCAGGTTACGCCGTCGCTGTGTCTCCGCTGACCATGTCCGAATCCCTGGGTCGGGGACCGTCTCGCCTCGGCACCATGGCGCCGAGGCGCATTTCACCGAGCCGAGGTCCTCAGGACGTGCAAAGCGGCTTGTTCCCGTTGAGGGTCACAAATTTCTTATGGTTGATCCCCATGAGATAGAAGCACTTGTTGTTCGACGGCTTGCCCTTGACGAATCCGCTGATCGGTGGCGATATTCCGTCCAGGGTGGTGTTCTTCGGCAGCGCGTACAGGCCGGTGAGGATTTCGGCCGATGTCGGATTCGCGCTCAGGTGGGCCGCTTCGGCCGCCAGCTTGAACTCGGTACCCTCCGCCCAGACCTGCACGACGACCTCGCCGAAGTTTGGCCCCGCTGGCACGGCCGGCGCGTACTTGGCGAGTGCTGAGTACATGGGCTTGGTCGCCGCGTTATGCACGAACCAGGGAATCTCTGGTTGCACATCCACGTTCCCCTGCATGGCCGGGATGTTGAGCCATGAGATCGATACCGTGCCGTCTCCACCGAACTCCAACGGTGCATACCCCTGTGCGGCACAGTTCTCCGCCACCTTGGTCACGACTCCCGAGGCGTCGCCGACGTCCATGCCCGTTGCGCCGGCCTGCTTGGCGGCAAGACATTGCGCTTCGTAATTGGGTGCGGCGAACCCGATGGCGGCCGTGTACACGAGTTTGAGGCCGACGTTGGCGAGGTCACTCTTCAAGACCGTTGAGGACTGGGCGCAGATGGCAACCTCCGCGCAATAGAGATCGGCCACCTTTTTCACGCCCGCCCTCTTCATCGCGGACACCTCGCCAGGTGTCGCGTTGTTGAAGGTGAGCCCGGGCGTGAAGAAATCGGAGTTGGTGTAGCCCGCCACTGTGTCGGTGTCGCCGAGCACCGGCACTCCCTGCTGCTTCACGTACTTCGCCCATGACTGATCCTCGTCGCTGTTGTCCATGATGGCGACGACGTGATCCTGTTCGACCAGCGTTTGTGCGTCGGCGAGAGACGTCGTCGGGTTGTAGCCGTCGTCTTTCACGATGACTTGCACCTTGTGCCCGTCGATACCTCCGTCGGCGTTGACGGACGATGCCCAGGCGAGCGCCGTGGGCGAGGTCTGGGCGATGGTCGATGCCTCAGGACCAGTGCAGCTGCAGATGTCACCGACGACCAAAGGGGCTTCTGTCGCCGCTCCAGCAGGTTGGCCGATCAACCCGATTGCGCTCAAACCTCCCGCGATCATCGTCGCAGTGAGGACTCGAAGTGGGAGCCCTCTCCGTCGCCACGGTGCCCTGTGCATTGTCGATACCTCCTGCCCGCCCGCCATCCTCGGATATGTGAGCGTTCCGCTGTTAGCGACATCGATGTCGATATCGAGCGGAGTGCTATCACCGAAAAGACCGGGCTGTCAACGGATTGCAGGGGAGGGCGGCCGCATGGCCGTGGACCTGGGGCTACCGCTGGAAAACCACGTGGTGGTAGTACGAGGCCACCGAGTACGGCCAACCCCCTCGACAGCGGCGGCCGCAAAACTCAGACTCATTGCATCGTGCTTCGTGAACAGTCCGTCGAGGCTTGGGTGAAATGAGTCAGGTGCTCCCGGTCGCGTGGTACCGATTCCGGGCGACGTTGGGCCGGCGCTGGGGCGGCTACGTGAGCGTGGTTCTTCTCATCGGTCTTGTCGGCGGCATTGCGATGGCATCGATTGCAGCGGGTCGCCGTACGCAGGCGTCATATCCGACGTTCATCAAGAGCACGAACCCCTCCACGCTGAGCATCTCCACCTTTGCCGCGAACTCAGGCGGCAACCCCACGGGTTCGGCCAAGTTGACTGCTGAGATCGCCCACCTCCGTGGTGTGCGAAGGGTCAGAACCCTCCTTGCCCCGAACATCCTGCCGCTCACGAAGGACGGCGCCCCCAATTTCAGCGGGTTGGGCAATTCGGTACCGGGGGGGAGCGTCGACGGGATGTTGTTCGATCAGGACCGTGTCTCGGTCGTCAAGGGCCGGTTGGCGGATCCGGACCGGATCGGCGAGGTCGAAATGACTGCGAACGTCGCCCACGGATTGGGGGTCCACGTCGGTCAGCACGTCCCCCTCGGCTTCTATACCGATGCACAGGTGAACGCATCGGACTTCGGCTCCGCTCGGCTCGCACCGCGGCTCCGAATTGACGCCAAGCTGGTGGGCATCGTCGTCCTCAACGACGAGGTGGTGCAAGACGACATCGACAAGTCCTATGGTTTCTGGCTGTTCACCCCGGCGCTCATGCGAGAGGTCATCGGGCTGTCGCCGTCTGTGGCACAACCGGTTCTCTACGGTCTTCAGCTTGCGCATGGCGACCGGGACGTTCTCGATGTGGAGAAGAGGCTGACCGCCATCCTCCCGCCAGGATCAACGTACGAATTCCACGTGACATCGCGCGTCATTTCTGCGGTAGAGCTCTCGGTCAAGCCCGAATCAGTGGCGCTCGGTGCCTTTGGGGTTATCGCTGCATTGGTGACATACGTTCTCGGGATTCAGGCCATCTCGCGCCAGCTACGCCTCGGCCAGGAGAACCGCCGGGTTCTTCGCGCCCTGGGAGCAAGTCCGGCCGTCACAGTCGGCGAAGGTCTCTTGGGTGTGCTCATTGCCATCGTCCTCGGCTCCATCCTCGCTGGGGCGGTGGTGGTCGGCCTGTCCCCGTTGGCCCCCTTGGGACCGGTCCGTCCGGTGTACCCCGACGTCGGGATCGCCTTCGACTGGACGGTGCTGGGAGTAGGTCTGGTCGCTCTTGTCGTCGGGCTCGGGTCGGCCGCCGTCGGGCTCGCAATTCTTGGCGCACCACATCGTCCGTCACGCCGAACAGGCGGTGATGCGTGGCTCGAGCGTCGTGCGCGGGGCCGAGGTGGCGGGACTGTCCGCGGCCGGAGTGGCCGGTTTGCAATTCGCCCTCGACCCGGCCCGGGGTCGCACCGCCGTACCCGTGCGCTCAGCCCTGGTGGGCACCGTCCTGGCTGTGGCCATGGTGGTGGTCACGCTTACCTTCGCCAGCAGTTTGAACACGCTGGTGTCGCACCCTGCGCTGTACGGATGGGATTGGAACTACATGCTCAACCCGAGCGACGACGTTCCGCCGCAGACCCTCACCGTGCTTGATCATGACCCTGATGTCGCTGCGTGGGCAGGAAGCAATCTCGCGAACGCGCAGATCGACGGCCAGAGCTTCCCGATCCTCTTGAGCAGCACAAACGCGGCGCTGTCTCCGCCGATCCTCTCCGGCCACGCACTGGAAGCCAAGAGCCAGATCGTGCTCGGGGCGGCCACGCTCAGCGAGCTCCACAAGCACGTCGGCAATACGGTGGTCGTCAGCTACGGCACGCGCGAGGACGCACCGGTCTACGTCCCTCCGACCCATCTCAAGATCGTCGGGACAGCAACCTTGCCCACCGTGGGGTACACGAGCTTTATTGCCGATCACACCTCCATGGGCACTGGCGCCGTCGTGCCCAAGGGCATTGAGCCAGCGGCGTTTCAGCGAGCTCTGCACAAGCCCGACCCGAACTTCGATGGCCCCGAGATGGTGTTCGTACGGCTCCGCAGCGGGGTCAGTGCCGCGGCCGGCCGCGCGAACTTGGAGCGTGTCGCCAAAGGGGCCGACAAGGTGTTTGCCGCCGACCCCGGAGGTCAAGACAACACCGTCACAGTCCTCGGTGTCCAGCGTCCCGCGCAGATCGTGAACTACCGGAGCGTCGGTTCGACGCCCGTCATACTCGCCGTCGGACTCGCCGCGGGTGCGATCGCTGCGCTTGGACTTACGCTTGCCGCATCGGTCCGTCAACGTCGGCGAGATCTGGCTGTCATGAAAGCGCTCGGGTTCGTACAACGTCAGTTGTCGGCAGCCGTGGCGTGGCAGGCGATCGTTGCTGCCATCGTCGGGGTCATCGTGGGGATTCCGCTCGGCATCGTGATCGGGCGTCAACTCTGGATCCTCTTCGCCCGCAACATCGACGCAGTCCCTGCCCCCACCGTTCCCGTGTTGGCGGTGCTTGCCGTCGGCGTCGGCACGCTCGTGTTCGCATACCTCGCTTCGGTTCTCCCGGGACGAAAGGCGGCGCGAGTGCCGACAGCCTTGGCCCTCCGGGCCGAGTGACGTTACATCTGCCGGTCGCTCGAGGCTTCGAAGAAGGACGGCTCGTGGTGTGGCCGGCAGCGGAACTTGCGAACCACCCATCTTGAAGATTGGCCAGTAATGAGGCCATTTTTCGGGCCCACTGGGTTAGCATTGGCCGCGAATCGAAGTCCGCCGGGGCGCCGCGCCCGACGCGTCGGCCACGTTCCACTGAGTCGGCTCAGACCCCGGCCCAGGAGAGAGAAGTCGGCCTGTCGGACGGCGCAAATGGGAGGGGTCGGCGATGACGACGCGTGACGTGTGTGGCCTTGACCCACAGCCGTATGGGGCGTAGGAACCGCTCGCTGCGAGGCCCACGAAGTGCACGTCCATTTCGCTCTCGTGGAATCGCTGCCCTCGGTGTGCTCGCACTTTCGGCCGGGCTAGCAGTCGTTACTGTCACAGCGGCCACTGCGACTGCGACTGCGACTGCGACTGCTATTGCGGCTGCCATGCCCGCCCGCGTCGCCACTCCGGCGGCCACTTCTCCGGCGGCCACTTCTCCAACTCGTTCCGTTCCGACTCCTTCCAACTCTCTTTCAACTTCGGGTTCCGTTGCGCCTCCTTCGGCAGGCATCGTGCCCAGCGCAACCCCTCGTGAGGCCGTCCCGACAGCGGCCGAGTTCGCAACCACCTCCGGTGCAGTGGCGCAGACCCGAGCCGCCACCGCAGCCGCCACCGCCACCCCCACCCCCAACGCCAACGCCAACGCCAACCAGGGCTACTGGCTCGTTGCGGCCGACGGGGGAATCTTCACGTTCGGCGACGCCGCCTACTACGGCTCGACCGGCGCCATCGCGCTGAACCGGCCCATTGTCGGCATGGCCCCCACTCCTGACGGCAGGGGCTACTGGCTCGTTGCGGCCGACGGGGGAATCTTCACGTTCGGCGACGCCGCCTATTACGGCTCGACCGGGGCCATCAGGCTGAACCAGCCGATCGTGGGGATGGCCGCAACCCCCGACGGCAGGGGCTACTGGCTGGTGGCCGCGGACGGGGGAATCTTTGCGTTCGGCGACGCCGGCTTCTACGGCTCGACCGGGGCCATCAGACTGAACCGGCCGATCGTGGGGATGGCCGCCACTCCTGACGGCAGGGGCTACTGGCTCGTTGCGGCCGACGGGGGCATCTTCGCCTTTGGCAACGCAGGTTTCTTCGGCTCGACCGGGGCCATCGCGCTGAACCAGCCGATCGTGGGGATGGCCGCCACCCCCGACGGCAGCGGGTACTGGCTGGTGGCCGCCGACGGGGGAATCTTCGCCTTCGGCGACGCCGGGTATTTCGGGTCGGCCCCGAACGCCAACCCCAAGGTGGGGGGCATCGTGGGGATCTCGCCCTCCTCGAACGGCGACGGCTATTGGATCACCGCCAGCAACGGGGCCGTCAACGCGTTCGGTAACGCTGCTCCGGAGGGGTCGACCGCAGGGTTCTCGTCGAACAAACCCATCGTCGGTTCGGCCGCCGTGCCGTCGGGCCTCCCGAGCACGGGGTCACCGGCGCCTCTCTCGGTCACTGCGACTCCCTTGGCGTCTGCGGCGCAAGGATCGCCCTATTCCGCTTCGCTGGCCGCAACGGGTGGCACGGCCCCCTACTCCTGGATCCCACTCGGATCCCTCCCCTCGGGCTTGAGCCTCTCCTCGAGCGGTGTGATCACCGGCACCCCACAAGCGACGGGGACATTCATGTTCACGGTGCAGGTGACCGACAGCACGTCGCCGACACGCCTGACGGCGACAGCATCTCGTTCGATCTCCGTGGCGTCGGCACCTCTCTCGATCACGACGACGACGTTGCCGGACGCCATTGGGGGCACGACGTACTCCGCTGCGCTGGGAGCGACGGGAGGAACCTCCCCCTATTCGTGGGTGGTCAGCAGCGGCGCACTGCCGGCCGGATTGACGCTTTCTGCGGGCGGGACGGTGACGGGGACACCAAGCGGACAAGGGAGCTCGACCTTCACCGTGCGCGTCAGCGATGCCTCGCCCACGCCGCTCGTCACGTCGGCCACCCTGTCGATCGTGGCCTTCCCGCCGACGTCTTCGGTTTCGCCAGGGGCATCGGCGAACTGGTCCGGCTACATAGAGGAGAACGGTCCGTTCACGTCGGTCACGGGCACGTTCAGCGTCCCGTCGCTCCTTCCGCACACCCCCTCATCCGACCTCATGGCCGAATGGGTCGGTATCGACGGCGGAAACGGGGGGAATTCGCTTATTCAGGCCGGGTTCAACGAGACGCCGGATCCCAACGATCCGAACAATCCGAGCGGCTTCGTCATCCAGCCCTGGTGGGAGATTCTGCCAGCGGCCGAGACGTACATCACGAACATGTCGATTCAACCAGGGGATCAGGTGACGGTGAACATCGCGCAGATCAGCGGGACGGATTGGCGCATCACCTTGACCGACGACACCAACGGGGGACACTTCACCATTGATCGGGGATATTCCGGGCCCGCGGGCACCGCGGAGTGGATTCTCGAGGCACTGACGGTCGGTGGGCGAGTGGCCCCGCTCGCACCGTTCGCACCTGCAGCCACGTTCAGCCATCTCGGATTCACAGGCCCGAGTGTCGACCTCCAAGACGTCGTCATGGTGCAGAGCAGTACGCAGGTCGCAACACCGTCGACGCTCACCGCCAACGGATTCAATGTGGCCTACGGCAGCAGCGCCCCTCCGCCCCCCTGAGCCTTGCCCCCTTGAGCGGTCAGTCCTTCTTCTTCCCCAGAATCCGGTTCATCTTCGTCCCACACGTCGGGCACAGACCCTGTGCGGCCCGGCGGCCATTCGCCAGCTCGACCTCATGCCCGTCGAACTCACGCTTTTCGCGGCACTTCACGCAGTAACCCTCAAAATTTGCCATGCCAACTCCTCTTTTCGGAAAGCCCGTCGGTGAGCCCCCGGATGGCTTCGCAAGTTAGCGGGGGGGTTTGGCGAAGGGGGGGATGCTCAGGCGTCTCCAGGCAGGGGACGGCTAGCCTCAGGCACGTGCCCGGGGACCCCGCATCAGACCAAATGGGGGATGCAAAACCTGAGAAATCGGGGCATTTGACCGCTGCTCCACCAGCTGCTCGCACGGCTGATCCAACCTCCGATCCGACGGCCGATCCGAAAGCCGATCCAACGGGGATTGCAGCAGGCGAGTCGGACGAAAAAACGGGCGGCTCGCTGGTGCGCGGCAGGGCCCGCACGGCGGCGCTCGCCGAGACATGGGAATCTTTGGCCGAGGCGTGTCAGGGGCTGACCGCCGAGGAATGGCGGCGGCCGACAGCGTGCCCCGGCTGGAGCGTCCAAGATCACCTCTCGCACCTCATCGGGCTCGAGCGCGCCGTGCTCGGAGAGGCCCCCCCGACGTGGGACGACCCGCTCGGCGACCACGTCCGCAACCCCTTCGCCGAGGACAACGAGCCGTGGATCGCCGTGCGCCGGTCGATGCCCGGCTCCGATGTGCTGACCGAGTTCGTCGCCGTTTCCCAGCTCCGGCTGGCCACGCTGCGCCGCCTGACCGAGGACGAGTGGGCGCAGGTCGGCCCCACCGTCGCCGGAGAGGTGGCCCTCGCCGACTTCATGCGGACCAGGGTCTTCGACAGCTGGGTCCACGAGCAGGATGTGCGGGCGGCCCTGGGTCGGCCCGGGGGGAGCGGTGGGCTGGCGTCGGCGATCGCGGTGGGCCAGGTCGAGTCCGCGATGGGTTTCGTCGTGGGCAAGAAGGCAGGGGCGCCCGAGGGCTCCGTCGTGCACTTCTCGGTGACCGGCCCCGCCCGGGATGCCCGCCGGATCACCCTCGCCGTCCAAGGGGGACGGGCCCGACCAGCGCCCCCAGCCGAAATTCCCGGTCCGACCGTTCCTGGCGCTCCGACCGTTCCTGGTGCTGCGACCGTGACCCTGACTCTTTCGAGCCTCGACTTCGTCCGTCTGGGCTGCGGTCGGGTCACGGCCGGCGAGGTGGAGGCCGCCGGTCGGGTGGAGGTGGAAGGGGACGCGGTCCTCGGGAAGAAGATTCTCGAGGCCATGAACTTCATGTTCTGATCGGCCAGTAGAGTGTGCAGTTCGTGATGCGTGCCACCACTGAACCGTTGGAGGGAAACCTCGTCCGCCTGAGCGTCGAGATCGACGAACCAGAGTTCGACAAGGCTCTCGTTGACGTCGTCAAGACGCTCGCTTCCCAAATCCGTGTGCCGGGGTTCCGGCCCGGCAAGGTGCCACGCAAGGTGCTGGAGGCCCGCATGGGCGGCGCCGGCGCGCTGCGCGCCGAAGCGCTCCGTGAATCGTTGCCCGACTTCTACGCCCGTGCCGTCGTCGATTCGGAGATCGACCCCATCGCCTCGCCCGAGATCGACATCACCTCCGGCGAGGACAGCGGCGCCATCAGTTTCGACGCCGTCGTCCAAGTGCGGCCGACCGTGTCCATTCCCGGGTACGACGGCCTGCAGGTGACGCTGCCCGGCATCATCGTCAGCGACGAGGACGTCGACCGCCAGATCGACCGGCTGCGCGAGAACGACGCCGAGCTCGAGCTCGTGAGCCGGCCCGCCATCGACGGTGACCTGGTGACCATCGACCTGCACGGGAACGACGGGAGTGGCGCCGAAGTGGTCGGCGTCGACGACTATCTCTATGAGGTCGGGAGCGCCACGGTCACGGCCGAGCTCGACGAGACGCTGCGCGGCGCCAAGGCTGGCGACATCTTGACGTTCTCGTCCGCCGCGCCCGGCGACGAGGACGAGGTGATCTCGTTCCGGGTTCTCGTCAAGGACGTCAAGGTCAAGAAACTGCCCGAGCCCACCGACGAGTGGGCGGCCGAGAGTTCCGAGTTCGACACCGTCGCCGAGCTGCGGGCTGACATCTCCGAGCGCGTGGCCCGGGTCAAGCTGGTGCAGAGCCAGATGGCTCTGCGGGAGAACACCATCGAGGCGGTTGCCGGCCTGGTGGATGACAGCGACGTCCCCGAGGTGCTCGTCGATTCCGAGGTGAACGAGCGCCTGCACGACCTGCAACACCGGCTGGAGGCCCAGAAGCTGGGCCTGGGCGAATACCTGCAGGCCACGGGCCGAACGCCCGACGATCTCCTGGCCGCCGTGCGGGCCGACGCCCATCGGGCGGTGAAGGCCGATTTGGCCCTCCGAGCCCTGGCAGAGGCCGAAGAGCTGGGGTTGAGCGACGAGGAGCTCGACACCGAGGTCGCCGCCATGGCCGAGCGCATGGAGACGTCCCCCCCGAGCTGCGCCGCCAACTCGACACGGCCGGACGAACCGGCGCGGTACGCTCGGAGCTACGAAAGGGCAAGGCGCTGCAGTGGCTGCTGGACCATGTGGAGCTCTTCGATGAAGAGGGCAATCCGATGTCGCGGGACGACCTGAAGGCCGACGCGGCGGAAGAGAGCATCGTCGAGGGCACGGCTGAGGGCACCGAAGTGGGCACCGACGTGTCCGACGAGGTGGCCGAGGAGAGCGAGGAGAACGAGTGATGATGAACGCAGGTGATCGGTACAGGGCGAACAACTATCTCGTTCCGACAGTCATCGAGTCGTCGAACCGCGGTGAGCGGGCCTACGACCTCTACTCACGCCTCCTGCGTGAGCGCATCATCTTCCTCGGCACCCCCGTCGACGACACGGTGGCCAACCTGGTCTGCGCCCAGATGCTCTTCTTGGAGTCCGAGGAGCCCGACAAGGAGATCCACCTCTACATCAACTCGCCCGGCGGGGACATCACGGCGCTGTTCGCCATCTATGACACGCTGAAGTTCATCAAGCCGGACGTCTCGACCTTCTGCTACGGCCAAGCCGCCTCTGCCGCTGCCGTGCTCCTGGCGGCCGGCGCACCCGGCAAGCGGTTCGCACTTCCGCACGCCCGGATCCTGCTCCACCAACCGTGGGGCGGCGTCGAGGGCCAGGCGAGCGACATCGAGCTCCAGGCCAAGGAGATCCTGCGCATGCGGGATCTGTTGACCAGCATGCTGGCCGAGGACACGGGCCAGACACATGAGAAGGTCACCAAGGACACGGATCGTGACTTCATCATGACGGCGGACGAGGCGGTGACGTACGGCGTGATTGACGAAATCATCACTTCCCGCACGATCGCCCCGCTCGAAGCTATCGGCGCTGCATAGGCCATCTAGAACGTCTCGGCGAGAGCAACGGGGAGAGGGGTTTCGGTGGCGAAGTTCGGCGAAGGCGGAGATCTGGTCAAGTGCAGTTTCTGCGGAAAGACGCAGAAACAGGTCAAGAAGCTGATCGCCGGACCTGGTGTCTACATCTGCGACGAGTGCATCGACCTGTGCAACGACATCATCGCCGAGGAGCGCGACGAGACCGCGGAGCTCTCTTTCGAGGACCTGCCCAAGCCCAAGGAGATCTTCAGCTTCCTGAACGACTACGTCGTCGGCCAGGAGTACGCCAAGAAGATCCTTTCCGTTGCGGTGTACAACCACTACAAGCGGGTGCAGGCCGGACCGGTGCAAGAGGACGGGGTCGAACTGGCCAAGTCGAACATCCTCCTCCTGGGCCCGACCGGGTGTGGCAAGACGCTGTTAGCCCAGACACTCGCCCGCATGCTGAACGTGCCCTTCGCCATCGCCGACGCCACTGCGCTGACCGAGGCTGGCTACGTCGGCGAGGACGTCGAAAACATCCTGCTGAAGTTGATCCAGGCTGCGGACTACGACGTGAAGCGGGCCGAGACCGGCATCATCTACATCGACGAGATCGACAAGATCGCCCGCAAGAGCGAGAACCCCTCCATCACGCGTGACGTGTCGGGCGAGGGTGTCCAGCAGGCGTTGCTGAAGATCCTCGAGGGCACCACGGCGTCGGTTCCTCCACAAGGCGGGCGCAAGCACCCCCATCAAGAGTTCATCCAGATCGACACCACCAACATCCTGTTCATCTGCGGCGGGGCGTTCGCGGGCTTGGACCGGTTGATCGAGGGACGCATCGGCAAGCGCGGCATCGGCTTCCGGGCCGAGGTGCACCGCCGTGAGCGTGACGACGGGGAGATTCTGCGCCACGTGCTGCCCGAGGACCTGATCAAGTTCGGCCTCATCCCCGAGTTCATCGGTCGCCTCCCCGTGGTGAGTGCCGTTTCCCCGCTGTTCAAGGATGCCCTGGTACAGATCCTCGTCGAGCCCAAGAATGCGCTGTCGCGGCAGTACGAGCGTGTCTTCGCCCTCGACAATGTGGAGCTCGAGTTCACGCCTGACGCCCTGGAGGCCGTGGCCGAGCAGGCCATGCTGCGCGGGACCGGCGCCCGCGGTCTGCGGGCCATTCTCGAAGAGGTCCTGTTGGACGTGATGTACGACCTTCCGAGTCGTTCCGACGTCGGCAAGTGCGTGGTCGACCGTGCCGTGGTGCTGGACCGGGTCGCGCCGACCCTGGTTCCGGTGGGCGGCGTTCCGGTCAAGTCGACCCGCACCCGGCGCGCCGCTTCCTAGCCGGCACCGGCCGCGCGCTGTCGGGTGGCTGAGGAGAGCACCGGGTCCGGGCCGCCGTTTTCGGCTTCTGCGGCCGGGCCGCCGTTTGCAGACCTCGACGCCGCCCTTTCGTGGCTGGACGGGCACATCGATTTTGAGGCGAACATGCCCACCCGGCGTGCGTTGCCCACGCTCGATCGCATGAAATCGCTCATGGCCGTGTTGGGCGACCCGCATGAATCGATTCCCTCGGTCCACATCACCGGGACCAACGGCAAGGGCTCCACGTCGGCCATGGTGTCCGCCTTGATCATGGCCCAGGGACTGAGCGTCGGGACCTACACGAGCCCGAACCTCCACCGTGTCGCCGAGCGATTGGCCCACAACGGCGAACCGATCAGCGACGAAGCCTTTCTCGACGTGCTCTCCGAACTCGCATCGCTCGAGGCGATGGTCCCCGAGCGGCCGACCCGCTTCGAGCTGTTGACCGCCGCAGCGCTCTCGTGGTTCGCCGATGATGCCGTCGATGCCATGGTGGTCGAGGTGGGGTTGGGCGGCACGTGGGACAGCACCAACGTGCTGCACGGCGACGTCGCGGTCCTGACCAATTTCAGCTACGACCACACCGATGTGCTCGGGCCGACACTCGAAGGCATCACCGAGGACAAGTCGGGGATCATCGAAGCCGGGAGCCTCGTGGTCGTCGGCGAGACCCGGGCCGATCTGGTGGCGATCGTCGAGGCGCACGCGGCCCGCGTTGGTGCGGCCGCGGTGTGGGTGGCCGACGGGGACTTCGGTTGCGTCGAGAACCGCGTCGCCGTCGGCGGTCGTCTGGTGACGTTGTGGACGCCCGGTGGGCGGTACGAGGATGTCCTCGTGCCGTTGCACGGCGCGCATCAGGGACGCAACGCAGCTTGTGCACTCGCAGCGGTGGAAGCCTTCTTCGGGCGCCCGCTCGACCCCGAGGTGGTCGACCAAGGCTTCGGGATCGTCCGGGTGCCCGGTCGCCTCGAGGTGTTGGGCCGGCGGCCGCTCCTGCTCGTCGATGGGGCGCACAACGTGGCGGGGATGACCGCTCTCGGACTCGCCTTGGCCGAGGAGTTCGCAGTCGACGGCAACAGCGTGGCCGTGATCGGCATGCTCTCGGGGCGCGACCCGCTGGCAATGTTGGCGGCCCTGGCACCGTCCGACGTGACCACCATTGTGGCGTGCCAACCCGATTCGCCCCGTGCCCTGCCGGCCGAAGATGTGGCAGAGGCCGCCCGTGCTCTGGGCTTGCATGTGCACGTCGAGCCATCCGTGCTCGACGCCCTGGCTCTGGCGAGAGGACTGGTGAACGCCCGCGGCCTCGTCGTGGTCGCGGGATCGCTCTACACGGTCGGCACGGCCCGGGGCGAAATCCTTG
Source organism: uncultured Acidimicrobiaceae bacterium (assembly GCA_963706555.1). Lineage (GTDB taxonomy): Bacteria > Actinomycetota > Acidimicrobiia > Acidimicrobiales > RAAP-2 > Bog-473. The sequence continues at coordinate 4,493,132 of OY970164.1, read as the reverse complement.
CGGGCGCTGTCGGCTGGGAGGACGCCGGCCGCTGAGGGTGCTGCGTGTTGCCGGCCGATGCGGGTGACGCAGCCGATGCGGGTGACGCCGGTGGTCGTGGGATCAGGATGTCTCGACCAATGTCTCGACCAATGGTTGAGGGTTGACGCCGTTCGGAACTTGAGGGTTGACGGCTTTCGCGGTCGGGTTGGGGTCCGGCGGCGGTCCGGCGGCGGTCCGGCGGCGGTCCGGCCGGTCGGGTTGTCCGGGCAATGGTGGGGACGGTGGTCGGGAAGGTGGTCAGTGTGGTCTCGACTTGAGGTTGAGGGTTGGCGCTGTGGCAAAGGGTGGGCCGGTCCTCCACCCCTTGTGTGCTGCTGCTACTGTCCTCCGCTCGTGGACCGAACCCTTGTCATTGTGAAGCCAGACGGTGTGGAACGCGGACTGATCGGCGAGATTGTCGGCCGGTTGGAACGCAAGAACCTGCACCTCGTCGCCGCCGAATTGCGCACCGTCAGCACCGAGCTGGCACAGGCGCACTACGCCGAGCACGCCGAGCGTCCGTTCTTCCCTGACCTGGTCAAATTCTTCACCCGTTCGCCCGTCCTTCTCATGGTCGTCGAGGGTCCGAAGGACACGTACGCCGTCGTGCGCACGATGATGGGGGTGACGAACCCGGCCGAAGCCGCCTCGGGGACGATTCGAGGCGACCTAGGCATCGAGACGACCGAGAATCTGGTGCACGGCTCCGATTCGCACGAGTCGGCGGCGCGGGAAATCGCCCTTTTCTTCCCGGAACTCGCCTCTTCCTAAGAGGTTGCCGAAAGGTTGCCTTGTGGTTGACCGAGCCGTCCCCTAACCTGGTACCTCACCTACAGGTACCGGATTCTCCGGTGCTCGTCCCGCCTACACCGGGAGAAAGTGTCCTTCATGGCCGACAATCGCCTTTCCCTTCTTGGTCGTGACATGGCCGTCGACTTGGGTACTGCCAACACCCTCGTCTATGTGCGCGGTCGCGGCATCGTCCTGAACGAGCCATCTGTGGTCGCAGTTGACGTCAAAGACGGGCGTCCGTTGGCGGTGGGGGCCGAGGCGAAGCGAATGATCGGGCGCACGCCGTCGAACATCCAAGCGATCCGACCGCTCAAAGACGGCGTGATCGCCGACTTCGAGATCTGCGAGAAGATGCTGCGCTATTTCATCCATCGCGTGCATCAGCGCCGTTTCGCCAAGCCCCGCATGGTTATCTGCGTTCCCTCCGGCATCACCGGCGTAGAACGGCGCGCGGTGATGGAAGCGGCTGAGTACGCGGGTGCGCGACGCGCCTACATCATCGAGGAGCCGATGGCGGCCGCGATCGGTGCGGGGCTTCCGGTGCACGAGCCGACGGGCAACATGGTCGTCGACATCGGTGGTGGCACCACGGAGGTCGCGGTCATTTCGCTTGGTGGCATCGTGACGAGCCAGTCGGTCCGCATCGGCGGCGACGAGCTCGACGAGGCGATCATCGCGTTCGTGAAGAAAGAGTTCAGCCTGGCCCTCGGTGAGCGCACGGCGGAAGAGATCAAGATCACCCTCGGCTCGGCCTACGAATTGGAGCAAGAGCTGCACGCGGAAATTCGCGGCCGGGACCTCGTGAGCGGTTTGCCGAAGACGATCGTGGTGTCGACCGAAGAAATTCGTCGGGCCATCGAAGAGCCGGTGTCGGCCATCGTGGATGCAGTGAAGGTCACCCTCGATCGCACGCCACCCGAGCTGGCGGCTGACATCATGGAGCAGGGAATCGTCCTGACCGGTGGGGGCGCCATGCTGCACGGCCTCGCGGCCCGCCTGCAGAATGAAACGGGAATGCCCATCGTCGTCGCCCGTGACCCGCTCAACTGTGTCGCCGTCGGTGCTGGTCAATGTCTGGAAGAGTTCGAGGCGCTCAAGCGGGTGCTGATCACCACGTCTACGCGCTGACGGATCGTCCGGTATCCCCGGGGTGGCGAGGTCTCGGCGGTCGCGCCGCACGTTGACGATTGTGGTGCTGGTGGTGCTGTCGCTCTCCATCATCTCGCTCGACCTCAACGGACGCACGCACAGCCTCACCTCGGGCGTGAAATCCGTGGCGAACAGTGTGTTCTCCCCGTTGCGGCATGCCGTCACCGACGTCCTCAGCCCGATCGGCGATTTCTTCGCCGGCGCCGTGCATTACGGATCGCTGCAATCGGAGAACCAGAAGCTGCGCGCCACCATCGGGAACCTGAAATTGGGGAAGGCGGAACAGAACTTCGAGAAGAACCAGCTTCGTCAATTGTTGGCCCTTCAGAACCTGCCGTATCTCAACGCCCTCCCCACCGTCACCGCGGCGACACAGGAACAGAACAGTTCGAACTTCACCATGACCATCACCATCGACAAGGGACGATCAGACGGGGTCGACGTGGGGATGCCGGTGGTCGGACAGGGCGGACTCGTGGGACAGGTGATCCAGTCCTTCCATCACACCGCAGTGGTGCGGCTGGTGAAGGACGGACAGTCGAAAGTGGGCGTCGTCTTCGGCCCGACCAAGTCGTCCACGGCCACGGTTGACGGCCAGGGGCCGAATTCCCCCATGACGGCGGACCTGGTGGCACCCCATACGCCGCTGCACAAGGGCGAGGTCATGTACACGAGCAGCCTCGATGCCGCCGCCTTCCCTCCCGGCATCCCGGTGGCGCGCGTCTCGTCGTTCCACACCAGCGCCGGCGCCAGTCAGGTGACGATCGCCGTCACGCCGATGGCCGACCTGAGTCAACTGGCGTATGTGAACGTCGTCCTCTGGGAGCCCGCAGCGTGATCGGCCGCAGAGCGTGATCGGCCGCCTGAGTGGTCGGGTCATCCTTCGGGTCGCCCTCGTGACCCTCCTTCTTCTGTTGATCCAGTCGACGGTGATCCTGTCGATACGGATCGGGGACACGCACCCCGACCTCTTGTGGCTCCTGCCGATCACCGCCGCCCTCCTGGCGGGCCCCGAGACAGGCGCCCTTGTCGGATTCTGGTCCGGGCTGGCCTTCGACCTGGTCCTTCCCACCCCGTTCGGCCTCAGTGCCCTGGTCGGCTGCCTCTTGGGGTATTCGATCGGCATCGCCACGTCGGCCGTCGACAAGCGGGCCGTGTGGCTGAAGCCGGTGGCCGCGGTTGTGGGGAGCGTCGCGGCTGACATGCTGTTCTCCGTGCTCGGAGCCATCTTCGGTCAACAACAGATGGTGCAGGTCGACTACCTCTCACTGTTCGTCATCGTCGCTGTGTCCAGCGCCGTGTTGGTGTTGCCCGTGAATCGCTTGATGCGGTGGGCGCTCTTCGCAGAAGGGACCCGGCGCACGTTGGTGTCAGCCCAGTCGCCTGAGGGTGGTATTTGGTGAAGCGGACGTTGCGTCACCCCATCCGGGGAGATCGCCTCCATCCGAAGCCCTCGTCGCGACAACCTCGAAAGTCGGCGGGGTGGAAGAGCGAGGCGCGCCAGCCGCGCATGCGGCCACGTAAGAGCGTCAACGTCGCGTCGCTCGTAGGGTCGCCCGAGGATCTCCCGTCGCGCCCCAACCTCCGCCTGCGCGTGGTCGGGATCGCCGTCCTCGTGCTCTTTCTCATTTTGGGTCTCCGCCTATGGACGCTGCAGATCATCGACGGGAAGTCGTTCGCGGCGGCCGTGACGCGCAACCAGGTCCGTGTGGTCCAGGTGGCGGCACCGAGAGGCGAGATCGTCGATCGGAACGACAGCATTCTGGTGAACAACATCCCCGAGCAAGAGGTCCTGCTCTCCCGCGTCAGCGCCACCGAGCACCCTTCCATCATCGGCAAGGTTGCCGCTCTTCTCGGCCAGACGCCGGCGCAAGTCACCCAGTCGGTCAAGAACGAGCGCTACAGCCCCTACGAACCGGTGCCGGTCGGGACCAACGTCTCGGCGGACACCGTGCAGTATCTGCAGACGCACCAGTCCGACTACCCGGGCGTCACCGTGCAGACCATCACGCAGCGCTCGTATCCCCAAGGTGGAACCACCGCCACCCACATATTGGGGTACCTCGGTGACGTCACGCAGGCACAGATCAACGCGAATCCCCAGGCCGACTACAACCAGGGCAGCCTCGTGGGGCAGTCGGGCATCGAGGCGGAATACGAGCAGTACCTGCGCGGCGTCAGCGGCAGCCAGGCCCTCTCGGTGAACGCGTCCGGGGACGTGGTCGGCACGCTCTCGCGCAAGGCGCCGCAGATCGGCGACACTGTCGTGCTCAACATCGACACCGGCTTGCAGCAGCAGGTGCAGAGCGACTTGGAGAACCAGATCCTCCTTGATCGCAAGACACCCGACGCCGAGGACAACAACAAGCTGCCGCCCGCCATCAACGGTGCGGCGATCGTCCTCAACCCGCAGAACGGTCAAGTGCTGGCGATGGCGTCGTACCCCACCTACGACCTCAATCAGTGGGTCGGCGGTATCTCGAGCGCGGATTACGCCGCGCTGACGGCGAGTCAAGCGGAGAACAACGAGGCCATTCAGGGGCAGTACACGCCCGGCTCGACTTTCAAGTTGATCACCGCCACCGCCGATCTGCAGGACGGGGTGTACAGCCCGGCGAAGTACTACAACGACACCGGGACCTTCAAGGTCCAGAACTGCACCGGCGGCTCATGCAATTTCACCGACAACGTGGGCGACAGCGGCGGGGAGTACAACCTCGCCACGGCCCTGACCGTCTCGAGCGACTCGTATTTCTACAACCTGGGGGAACTGTTCTGGGAGGGAAGGGCGACCTACGGGGCCAACGCGATCCAGAACGTGGCGGCCCAGTACGGCGAAGGGGTCTCCACCGGGATCGATCTCCCCAATGAGGCCGAGGGTCGGGTCGACAGCCAGACCGAACGGGAGAAACTGCACAAGGCAAACCCGACGGCATTTCCGAACACCACGTGGTACACGGGCGACAACGTCGAGATGGCATTCGGGCAGGGGGCGACGGCGTTGACGCCGATCGAGCAAGCGGTGGCCTATGCCACCTTTGCCAACGGTGGCACGCGGTACGCCCCCCAAGTCGCGTCAGAGATCGTCGATCCGACCACCGGGAAGGTCGTGACCCAGTTCGCGCCGAAGGTCATGGGACACGTGAGCCTGCCGCCGGCCGTGTCCACGCCGATACTGCAGGGCCTCGAAGGCGCCATCCAGAACAAGAAAGGGACGGCCTACGGCCCCTTCCTTGGTTTTCCCACGAGTTGGAACCTCGCCGGGAAGACCGGGACCGCCACCAACCCCGGCGCCAAGGAGCCCAACAGTTGGTTCGTGGCCTTCGGGCCCAATCCGAACCCGCAGTACGTCGTGCTGGCGGTCATCGACGAGGGTGGGTATGGCGCTGAGGCGGCGGCGCCGTTGGTGCGCAATATCTTCAACTACATCGTGGCGAACCCGATCGCCGGCGTGAAGACGCCCACCGCGAAGGTCCCGCCGACCGCCGCCCTTCCGGCGAGCAACCCGCCCTTGGGGACGGCCACGACGACCACGACCACCACGACGACGCCGGCGAAGGCCGGCACCACGCCGACGACGACCTCCTCGCATTCGGGCGCCTGAGAGTCCCGTAGGGTTTGGGGCGATGGAGACCCTCTGGCCACAGGTGGAACGACTGCTGCTCGGTGTGTCCAAGCCCGCGCGCTACATCGGAGGGGAGCAAGGGGCGCAGTATCCCGAGCACGGTCCGGGGAAGGTGGCCTGGATGCTGCTCTACCCCGACACCTACGAGATCGGCCTCCCCAACCAGGGGTTGCAGATCCTCTACGAGATCCTCAACGAGCGGGCCGATGCCGTGGCGGAGCGGGCGTACGCGCCCTGGGTGGACATGGAGGCAGCCATGCGGGCCGCCGGGATCCCGCTGTTCAGCGTGGAGCAGCACATCGCCGCCCGTGACTTCGATGTCATGGCCTTCAACCTGTCGGCTGAGCTCGTCTATACCAACGTCGTCAACCTGCTCGATCTGGCGGATGTCCCGCTGCACACGGCCGACCGGGGTCCGGAGGATCCCTGGGTCATCGTGGGCGGTCACTGCGCCTTCAACCCCGAGCCCTTGGCGGATTTCGTCGACGTGTTCGCCCTGGGCGACGGCGAGGAGATCGTGGGCGACATCAACGAGGCCGTCCGTGATTGGTTGGCCCTGCCCGTGGCGGCGCGTGACCGGGAGGATCTCCGTCTGGTGCTGGCGGGGATCGAGGGGGTGTACGTCCCGTCGTTGTACACGTCGACCTATCAGGACGGGCGGCTGGTGGCGACGCTGCCCAACCGGGCCGGCGTGCCGGCGGAGGTGGCCAAGCGCACCGTGGCGGACCTGGCCGACTGGCCCTATCCGGTCCGACCGCTCGTGCCCCTGACCGAGGTCGTCCACGACCGGTTGAACGTCGAGGTCTTCCGCGGTTGTACCCGCGGTTGCCGTTTCTGTCAGGCGGGGATGATCACCCGGCCCGTGCGGGAGCGGCCGGCGGCCCAGGTCAAGGAGATGGTGCGCGACGGCTTGGCCTGGAGCGGCCACGACGAGGTCACGCTGACGTCGCTGTCGACGGCGGACTTCTCGGGTATCGAGGACACGGTGCGCGACATCATCGACGATCCGGTCCACCAGGGGCGGGTGTCGGTGAGTCTGCCCTCACTGCGGGTCGATGCCTTCACCGTCGGGACGGCGGCGCAGATCCAGAAGGTGCGCCGCACGGGATTGACCTTCGCTCCCGAGGGTGGGACGTGGCGCATGCGACAGGTCATCAACAAACTGATCACCGAAGAAGACCTCTACAGCGCCGTCGATGCCGCATTCAGCCAGGGCTGGCGGCGGGTCAAGCTCTACTTCCTGATCGGCCTGCCGACCGAGCGCGACGAGGACGTCATCGGCATCGCCGAGCTCGGCAAGCATTGTGTCGAGATCGGGCGCCGCCACTCGAAGTCGGTGACCGTCACGGCCTCGGTGGGCGGGTTCGTGCCCAAGCCGCACACCCCCTTCCAGTGGTTCGGCCAGGACACGGTCGACGAGCTGCAACGCAAGGTCAACCTGCTGCGCGAGCACGCCCGTTCGACCCGGGGCCTCACCATCCGCTGGCACGAGCCTGCGGCGTCCGCGGCCGAGGGCGTGGCCAGCCGCGGTGACCGCCGCATGGGCGCGGTGATCGAGCGGGTCTGGAGGGCCGGCGGGACGTTCCAGGAATGGTCGGAGCGCTTCGACCTCGCGCTGTGGGAGGAGGCCCTCGCCGCGGAAGGACTCAGCCTGGCCGAAGTGGCCCATCGTGACCGGGGTGAGCACGAACCGTTGCCGTGGGACCACATCTCGGCCGGGCTGCACCGGGACTTCCTGTGGACCGATTGGCAGGACGCGCTGGCCGAAGCCGCGGTCGAAGATTGTCGCTGGACGCCCTGTTACGACTGCGGGGCCTGCACCGGCTTCGGGCTCGAGCACGTGGTCGCCTCGCCGATACCGCCGGCAGGCGGGAGCCAGGGGACGGGTCAGGACCTCTCGGTCGGGGGGCGGATCCCGGTGCGTCTCGTGGGCGGGGTGCGCTCCAGCACGGGGGCGGGCTGAATGCCTGATCCGGTCGAGTCGGTCGATCCGGTCGAGTCGGTCGATCCGGCTGAGCATCGCCGGGTGCGGTTCCGCTTCTCGAAAATGGGGAAGATCCGCTTCACGAGCCACCGGGACGTCGCCCGCATGTGGGAGCGGGCATTGCGCCGCAGCCGGCTGCCCGTGGCGCTGTCGCAGGGTTTCTCGCCCCACCCCCTCCTCAGTTTCGGCCTTGCCCTTCCGACCGGATGTGAGTCCTACGGTGAGTATCTCGATGCACGTCTCGAATCGGCCGGGCCCGGCGGGACCGCCGGGACCGATTGGGATGTCGACATTCCCGAGGATGAACTCCCCGGACTCCTGACGCCGTTGCTGCCCGATGGGGTGGTGGTCCAGGCCGCTCGTGTCATCGGGATGGCGGAGGGTTCGCTGCAGCAAGAGGTAGGATCGTGCGATTGGGAGTTGGAGGTGCACGGCGTGGGTGGTCAGGAATTGCGGGAGCGGGTTGAGCGGATGCTCGCTGCTCCGAGCCTCACCATCCACCGTGAGCGGAAGGGTCGTCAGACCGAAGACGACATCCGGCCGGCAATTTTGACGCTTACCGTGACCCAGGAACATGGGTTGGAGCAGGGAGGACACCCGATTGGTCGCTTGCGGGCCGAATTGGCGACGCATCCGCGTGGGGTGCGCCCCGGCGACCTGATTTCGGCGTTCGGCACCGATGTGGTGCTGGCGCGGGCTTGTAGAACGCATCAATGGATCGAGCGCGACGGCGCACGGTTCGAGCCGCTTTCGGTCAGCGGCCTCGGGACCGACCCCGTCGTGGTACACGCCGCAGGGCGTGCCTCATGAACGACGCAAGGAGGGCTCTCCCTCATGTCCGAGCCGGAGATCAGCCAGACCCACGAGGGTCCGAGCGCGGAGGTCCCGGGGGGCGCTAGCCCACCCACACCGCCGCGATCACCCCAGCCAGCACCTGCACGCCCACAGATAGGGGACACCCGGCCCGCCCCGGCTGCGCCACCCACCCCGGCGGCCCCTGCGGCTGCCGTACCTGCCGTCCCTTCCGTCCCGGCGGTGGCACCCATCATCCGACCGCCGGCGTTCACTGGAGCGTCAGACGCAGCCGACACGTCCGATGAGGGAGGCGACGACGACGGCTCCCCGAACGGGAAACGAGGGCGCAGTCGTCGCCGCTCAGGTCGTGATCGCAAGGGAAAGCAGGTTGGCCGCTACCTGGTCTGCGTGCACGTCCAGCCGGCCATGACGCAGATCGCCATGCTGGAAGGGCGCTCCCTGGTCGAGCATTACGTGTCGCGGGCCGCCGATGACACCAACCAGATCGATGGCAACGTCTACCGGGGCCGGGTCCAGAATGTGCTGCCGGGCATGGAGGCTGCGTTCGTCGACATCGGGATTCCGAAGAACGCGGTCCTCTATCGAGGTGACGTGCGCTACGACCGCGACGACATCGAAGGCGGCGGCGGTGGCTCATCGGCCGCCCAGCCCCGGATCGAGGATGTGCTCAAGGCGGGCCAGACGATCCTGTGCCAGGTGACGAAGAACCCGATCGGCGCCAAGGGCGCCCGGTTGACCCAGGAGGTCTCCCTGCCCGGCCGGTTCGCCGTGCTGGTACCCAACAGCAGTGCCTTCGGGATTTCCAAGCGGTTGGGTGACAATGAGCGACGCCGCCTGCGCCGCATCATCGATGAGGTCAAACCGGCTGGTCACGGCATGATCGTCCGCACCGCGGCCGAGGGCGTCTCAGCCGATGAGCTCCAGCGTGACGTCGAGACCCTGCTCGAGCAGTGGAACGCCATTGAAGCTGCCTCGAAGAAGTCGGACGCTCCCGGCCTCCTTTATCGTGAGCCCGAGCTGTCGGTGCGGATCCTGCGCGAGGAGCTCAATGCCGAGTATCGAGGCGTCGTCATCGATGATCGGGCCCTTTTCGAGCAGGTGCGTGACTACGTCCGTGCCGTGAGCCCCGAGCTCTCCGACCGCGTCGAGTATTACGACCCGGTCGAGGAGGGGCTGCCCATATTCGAGCGTTACCACGTCCACGAACAGCTTCACAAAGCGCTGGACCGCAAGGTGTGGCTGCCCTCGGGTGGCTCGCTCATTATCGAGCGGACCGAGGCGTTGACGGTGATCGATGTCAACACGGGCAAGAACGTCGGCAAGACCAATCTGGAAGAGACGGTCTACCGCAACAATCTGGAGGCGGCCGAGGAGGTTGCACGTCAACTCCGATTGCGGGATATCGGGGGGATCATCGTGATCGACTTCATCGACATGGAGATCCGCGAGAATCGGGACAAAGTGGCAGCGGCCCTCCGCAATGCCCTGGCCCGAGACAAGACCCGTACGCAGGTCTTCGACATTTCCGAGCTCGGGCTCGTCGAGATGACACGGAAGCGCATCTCAGAGGGCCTTTTGGAGACCCTCTCGACCGAGTGCGCCGTCTGCGGGGGGCGGGGCGTGACATTGGACGACTCCGTTCTGCGGTAAGGTTTCGCCCTCATGTACGCAGTCATTAAGTCCGGTGGAAAGCAAGAGCGTGTGGCCGAGGGCCAGCGCGTCCGCGTCGAGTTGCTCGGCGAGCCCGTGGGGGCCGAGGTCTCGTTGCAGCCGGTCCTCGTGGTGGATGGCGACACGGTGCTGGCCACTCCGGCCCAGCTGGCCGGCGTCTCCGTCACGGCCAAGGTCGTGGGTGAGGAAAAGGGCCCGAAGATCAACGCCATGACCTACAAGAACAAGTCGAACCAGCGTCGCCGGTGGGGCCATCGCCAGCACTACGCCACGCTGGAGATCACCGCGATCACGTCCGCCGGCTGACGGGCGAAGGAGCTCACAATGTCAAAGACAAAAGGTGGCGGTTCAACCCGTAACGGGCGCGACTCTCGGGCCCAGCGCTTGGGTGTCAAGGAGTTCGACGGCACGACAGTGACCGCAGGCTCGATTCTCGTGCGCCAGCGGGGCACCAAGTTCTACCCGGGTCAGAATGTCGGACGGGGTGGCGACGACACGCTCTTCGCGACGGCCGACGGTGTGGTCAAGTTCGGCGCTCGCCGCGGCCGCAAGCACATCGACATCATCACGGGATAGCCGCCCAGACCCCTCACGTCCGCCTGGGCCGGTTCCGATCCTGGGTCACGCCGGCCTCTGCTTTGGCCGCCGCCAGTCTGCGGGCCCGGGAGATGGCCCCGGCACTTTTGCGGTGCGCCGGGGGGACCCATCGGAAGTTCCCGGGCTCCCCTTCGAGCTTCCAGCCGCCATGGGTCTTGAGGGCATGGTGCTCGGGGCACATGCGCACCAGATTGTCGAGCTCGGTCGGTCCGTCGTCGCCGTAGTCGACGAAGACGTGGTCTCGTTCGAGCCCGAGGCGCTTGGCACAGCCCGGGACACAACAGGTCCGGTCCCGCACCACCAAGGCGGCTTCCACGGCATTGGCGATGCCCCGATCAGACCGGGTCACTGTTTTGATGTCGAAGCCCTCTTTGACCAAAAAACGCAGAGCACCTTCGCCCAACAGTTCACTGGCCGCGGCCACCGAGACCGGGCCGATGCCCTCGATCTCACAGATCTCGTCACCCTCAGTCGTCCCCCGGCGCAACGCCTCGGCATCGATGATCACGAGGGTCTGGACCCCGGACCCCCTCTTCGGGCGGCACTTGGGGCGGCGCGGGGGCCGCCTGGGCCTGAACCGGGGCCTGAGCCTGGGCCTGGGCGGGTGTGGTCCCCGCTGTTGTCGTCGTCTTCGGACCAGTCCTCCCCGGACCAGCCGTTGTTCGCATCGCTGGCCCCGCCGCCGCTCGCCCCGTCGCCGCTCGCCCCGATGCCGTGGCCACGGCCCTCGCCCGCCATGAAGTCGAGGAAGGCATCGAGACGGTGCGCCTCGAGGGTGCTCGGGTCGCTCGACCCCGCCGCCCTCCAGCGTTCCTTGGCCGCCGCCTCGAGCCGGGGGGCGACCCGGGCAAAGGCCACCTCGTCGCAGGAGAACTCGCCTCTCACCCCGCCCTCGGGGCTCTGGCGCCAGCGGAAGTGGCGCCGCTCGTGCACCCGTTGACGCCGTGCCGCTTCGCTCTCTTTGCTCCGGGCCGCGGCGCGTAGCCGCGAGGCGGTATCGCTCAGCTCTTGGTGTGACGCCCCACCTTCGGCCAGATCCAACAGGGTCTTGGCACTCCCCGGGACCGCCGCCTCGGCCTCTCCCATCAGTTTGAGCTGGCAAGAGGACAGCTCGCCCTCGTGGAGGGCCTCGGTCAGGGTCGCATCGGCCCCGGCCCGTTTGGCCGAGGCCAGCCGCTCCTTGGCCGCCGAGGGGGAAGAGCCCGCCACCGACCCCAGCCAGTCCGCCGCGGAGGCGTGACCGTCTTTGGCATGGGCCCGGTCTCGACCACGCGCGGGGCGAAGAGGGCGATCCCCGAGGCACCCAGCCGCTCGGCCTGGGCGAACAGGTCCACGAACGCTTTGGCCTCATCACCTGAGACAGCACCGGGCACGGCCTCTCGCAGCACCTTTTGGACGTCGCGCACCGCAGCTCCGAGCACGGCCAGCGCCTGCTGGGTCCTGGTGCACGAGAGGGGGCGAGAGGCCATGACGTGACCTTAGAGAGGGGGTGTATCACGGCCTCGAAAGGCCAGGTCAGAGGTGTGAGAGGCCGGGTCGGGGTGCCCGCAGGACGAGCGGGCCGGGAACGCTTTTACGCAGCGCCGACGCGCGGATGCTGATGGAGCTCGATCGAATTTCCCCACGGATCCATCAAGAACGCCTGGTGCCGGTTGGGCCCGCTGGAAACCGGGTCACTGACCGCAATACCTTGCGCCCGGAGTTCCTGGACGACCGCTGCGAGGTCTTCGAAGAGGAGTGCGAAGTGCTGGCCCTTGCTCTCCGGCGTCGGGAAGCCCAGGAGGTGCACCTGCTGGCCGCCTACTCCGACATCGAGCCATGCGCCAGCGAAGCCGAAGTCGGGCCGCTCGTCGTTCACCACGAGTCCGAGGACGTTGGTGTAGAAGTCGATCGCCGCCGGAACATCGGGGACATTGATCGACACATGGTCCACGCCGAGAGGAGCGACCGTCATGCCAACGACACTATGACGTGGCGAATGATCTCGGCAACGGTGGGGGACGCGGCAAGTCCGGCGGCACCGATGTGTCCCAGATCGGCGACAGGCGCATCCTCGGAGACAGTGCCTGCGGCATCGTTGGTGACAACGGCGAGCCCGAGGACGTCGGCGCCGGCATGGCGTGCGGCGATCGTCTCGAAGGCCATGGACATCCCGACGACGTCGGCCCCGAGCGTGCGCATCATGCGGATTTCGGCGGGCGTCTCGAATTGCGGCCCGAGGACATGGGCATAGACGCCCGCAGATACATCGGCCCCGGCCGCCCCGGCGACGGCGGCCCCCGCCACTCCGGCCGCCCCGCCTCCGGCCGCCCCGCCACCGGCCGCCGGCGCCGACAGCGCAAGCGCACGCAGCGCGGGCGAATACGCACCCACCATGTCGACGAACTCGGGACCGACGAGAGGGGAACGGCCGGTGAGGTTGAGGTGGTCGGAGACCACGACGATCGATCCGCTGTGCAGGTCTTCTCGGATGCCACCCACTGCGGCGGTGAGGATCACCGTCGAACACCCCGCCGCGATGCCGGTCCGGAGGGGATGGACCACCTCGGTCAGCTCGATCCCCTCATACGTGTGGCAGCGACCGGCGAAGACGAGCACCATTTTCCCGCCGATCGGGACGGACCAGCCCTGGGCATGATGCCCCGTGGCCGTATACCGGGGAAAGAAGGGGAGTGTGGCAAGCGGGATGGAGGGCCCCGAGGCGCCGAGGCGTTCCGCCACCGACGCCAGACCCGTGCCGAGGATGACCAGCACATCGTGATGGTCGACGCCGGTGCGCCGAGCGAGCTCCCGTGCGGTGCGTACCGCATTGTCCGGCGTCTCGCTCATCCGGCCGCCCCGCTCATCCGGCCGCCCCGCTCATCCGGCCGCCCCGTTCACACAGGCCACAGTAGGGCCTGCCACCATCACCCGCTTATCATTGGCCCGGCATGACGACCCCCGCCCCCGCAGCACCCCGCCATCCGCTCGCCCCGCTCGACGGGGACGAGATCACCGCAGCCCGAGAGATCGTCCTGGAGAGCGGGCGGCTCACGATTCCCCCCGATGAAGTCCGCTTCGCCTACATCGGCTTGTGCGACCCCGAGAAGGCGCTCGTCCACGCCCACGACAACGGCGAAACCGTCGTCCTCGACCGCCGGGTGCGCACCGTGCTCCTGCAGGGGCCCGAGGCGACCGTCGTCGAAGTCATCGTGTCGGTGACCCGCGGCGTGGTCGACAGCTGGATCGAGGTGACGGACGTCCGTCCCAACCTGCAGATCGAAGAGGCGATCAAGGTGATCGGTGCGCTGCGCTCCGACCCGGACTGGAACGCCGCGCTCGACCGCCGGGGGATCGTCGACAAGTCGCTGGTGCAGATCGACCCGTGGCCCGCCGGCACCTTCGGATCGCACCACGAGAAGAACCGGCGGATCACCAAGGCGTTGGCGTATCTCCGCGACTCGCCCGACGACAACGGGTACGCGCGCCCGCTCGAGGGGCTTCTCGCCTACGTGGACATGGGACGCGGCACGGTGCTCGAGGTCGTCGACATCGGCGTGGTCCCGTTCCCGCCCCAGGGCGGGAGTTACTACCCCGAGGACAACGGGCCCATGCGCACCGATCTGCGCCCGCTGGCCATCACGCAGAAAGACGGCCCGAGCTTCACCGTCGACGGGAACCTGGTGCGTTGGCAGAAGTGGTCGCTGCGGGTGGGCATGGACCCGCTCGAAGGACTGGTCATCCACACCGTCGGCTACGAGGACGGGGGTCGGGTGCGCCCGCTGCTGTTCCGGGCTTCGGTCAGCGAAATGGTCGTCCCCTACGGCGATCCGGGCCCGATGCACTCGTGGAAGAGCGCCTTCGATGCCGGGGAGTGGGGGCTCGGCCGCATGGCCAACTCCCTGACGCTCGGCTGCGACTGCCTGGGAGAGATCACCTACCTCGACGACGTCTTCGCCGACGAACGCGGCCACCCGCACACCCGGCCCAATGCCATCTGCCTCCACGAAGAGGACTACGGGATCCTCTGGAAGCACGCCGACATGACGTCGGGCCGCACCGAGGTACGCCGCTCACGGCGCCTGGTCGTGAGCTCGATCGCCACCGTTGGCAACTACGAATACGGCTTCTACTGGTACTTCTATCTCGACGGCAGCATGCAATTCGAGGTGAAGCTGACCGGGATCATGTCGACCATGGGTGTGGCAGACGGGGTCGGTGACGCCCACGCCAGCATGGTGGCACCCGGTCTCGCCGCGCCGTATCACCAACACATGTTCAACGTCCGGCTCGATGTGGAGATCGACGGCACCGACAACGCCGTCTTCGAAGTCGACACGGTGCGCACGCCGCTCGGGGACGACAATCCGTGGGGCAACGCCTTCGCGCCCGTGTCCACCTTGTTGGAGTCCGAGTTGGAAGCCCGGCGCGATGTCGACCCGTTGCGGAGCAGGATCTGGAAGATCGCCAATCGATCGAAGGTCAACGCAGTGGGACAGCCCACCGCCTACAAAATCGTCCCGACCTCGACGCCGACGTTGTTGGCCGATCCGTCGTCGTCCGTGGGCCAGCGCGCCACGTTCGCCGCCCACAACTTGTGGGTGACGCCGTTCGCCGAGGACGAGCGACGCGCCGCGGGTGACTACCCGAATCAGCACAGCGGCGGGGCCGGCCTGCCGGCGTGGACGGCGCACGACCGCGCCATCGTGGACACCGACGTCGTGCTCTGGCACTCGTTCGGGGTCACGCACATCCCGCGCCCCGAGGACTGGCCGGTCATGCCGGTCGAGTACACCGGGTTCAGCCTCATTCCGGTCGGCTTCTTCGACCGCAATCCTGCGCTCGACGTGCCGGAGACCCCGATGGACGGGGCAGGCCACTGCCATGGCGACTGAACCGACCGAGCCACCCGTGACGACCGAGCCGCAGGAGTTCCATCCACCGGTCGAGGAGTACCTCGAGACGATGCTGGCGCTGGCCGAAGAAGGCGTCCCGGTGATCCAGGCCCGCATCGCGGAGCGCTTGGGCCGCTCGGCGCCGTCGGTCTCCGAGATGCTGGACCGGCTCATCGACGACGGTTTCGTCTCGCGGCAGGGACGCCAGCTCAGCCTGACCGAGAGCGGCCGGACCTTGGCCGAGAAGGTCGTGCGCAAGCACCGCTTGGCCGAGCGCCTGTTGGTCGACGTGATCGGGCTCGAATGGCACAAGGTCCATCGCGAAGCCGGACGGTGGGAGCACGTGATCTCCGACGCCGTGGAGGAGCGGCTCGTGGCGTTGCTCGGCGACCCGGCCACCTGCCCCCACGGGAACCCGATCCCGGGGTCGGGCTCGGCCGCCACCGCGACCAAGGTGAGCACGCGACCGCTGACCGAGGTCGGATCGGGCGAGCGCATCCGCCTCGTGCGGATCAGTGAAGAGGTCGAGCTGAACCTCGGGTCCCTCACCATGCTGGGCGAGGGGGGATTCATCCCCGGCGTCGTGGCGAAGGTCGGCGGGCGCGACGGGCAGGACAACCTCGAGGTACAGGTCGAGGGGGTGGGCGACGTAGCGGGTGAGACCCTCCATCTTTCGGCGGACCTCACCGATCGCCTCTTCGTCGGCTCTGCGTGACCGTTCGGCTCGTCGCCGATGCGGTCTTCACGGTCGACGCGGAGGACACCGTGTGGTGCCCGGGCGCGGTGGAGATCGACGAGGGGCTGATCACCTGGGTCGGCGATCCCCGGGCCACGCCGCCTGGTCCGCAGACCGAGGTGCAGCGGTACGACGGCGGCGACCTCGGCGGCGCCGCCGGCGTCGGCGGCCTGGGCGACGGCCTGCTCATGCCCGGATTGGTCAACTGTCACGGTCACTCGCCGATGACGCTGGTCCGCAGCGCCGGGGACGGGTTGCCGCTCGACCGGTGGCTCTCCGAAGCGGTGTGGCCCCGCGAGGCACTCCATGGCGACGAAGATGTGTTCTGGGGCATGACCCTCGGCGCCAGCGAGATGCTGTTGAACGGCATCACGACGACCTGCGAGCAGTACCTCCACGGGGCCGCGGTGGCCGACGCCGCGCTGGCGTCCGGCATCCGGTGCATGCTCACCCCGGGGGTGTTCGACATGCCGGGACGGGATGCGGACGGCGCCTGGAAGGCGCACCTGGCCGAGGCGTGCCGGGTCTTCGACGAGAGGGACGGCGAACAGGGCCGGCTCCACATCGGGTTCGGTCCCCACGCGACCTACAGCCTCCCCCCGGCCGGGCTCACGGCGGTGGCCGAGGAGGCGCAGCGCCGTGGTGCGCTGACCCAGATCCACCTGGCCGAGACCGAGGCCGAAGGGAAGGTGGTCGAGGAGCGCTACGGCATGCGGGCGCCGGCGCTGCTCGCCGAGCTCGGTGTCCTCGACGGTCGGGTGCTCGCCGCGCACGCCGTCTGGCTGAATGAGGCGGACATGGACATCATGGCTGCGCACGATGTCGCCGTCGCCCACTGCCCCGGGAGCAACGGGAAGCTGGGCTCGGGCGTGGCCAAGCTCGCCGCCATGCTGGCCCACGGGATCCGCGTCGGTCTGGGCACCGACGGGCCGGCGTCCAACGACGATCTGCATCTTTGGGACGAGATGCGGCTGGCCGCCATTTTGGCCAGGGCCACCGCGTCTGATCCCGCCGCCCTCAGCTCGGCGGCCGCCCTCCGGCTCGCCACCAGAGGCGGGGGTGAGGCGCTCGGCCTCCCGGTCGGGGCCCTCGAGGTGGGCCGTCCCGCCGACATCATCCGCCTGCGCACCGATGACGCGCGCTTCGTCCCGGCCACCAACGAGACCGAGCTGCTCGGGCACCTGGTCTGGGCCGGTGCGGGGTACCTCGTGACCGACGTGTGGGTGGGTGGCTCGCCGGTCGTCGCCGGGGGCGAGTGTGTGCAGATCGACAGCGAGCGGGCCCGCACCGAGGTGCGAGACCGGGCCCGCCGCCTTTTCGCCTGACCCGCTCTGGCGCCGGCTGACCTCATGACGCCGGCTGACCTTTTTGCCCTTTAAGCTGGGCCGTTATGGCAGGCTTCGTCGATCAGGCTCAACTGCACGCCCGGGCGGGCGACGGGGGTGCCGGGGCCGTGTCGTGGCGGCGTGAGGCCCACGTCGATCGCGGCGGCCCTGACGGCGGGGACGGTGGCCACGGCGGCGACGTCTGGCTGGTGGCCTCGGTCAACCAGTCCTCGCTCCTCGGCTTCCGGGACCATCCCTTCCGGCGGGCCACCGACGGCAGTCACGGCTCGGGGCAGAAGAAGCACGGCGCCCGGGGAAAGGACATCGTCGTCCCGGTCCCGGTCGGAACGGTGGTCCTCGACAACGAGGGGGCGGTGCAGTGCGACCTGTCGGGTGACGGGGACCGGTTCCTGATCGCCGAGGGCGGCCAGGGCGGGCGGGGCAATGCACGCTTTCTCTCCAACCGGCGCCGGGCCCCGGCCTTCGCCGAGCAGGGGGAGAAGGGCCAGGAGCGCTGGCTCGACATGGAGCTCAAGCTCATGGCCGACGTGGCGCTCGTGGGCTTCCCCAACGCCGGCAAGTCGACGCTGATCTCGACCGTCTCGGCGGCCAAACCCAAGATCGCTGATTACCCGTTCACGACGCTGGTGCCGCATCTCGGCGTCGTGCGGGTGGGGGGCGTGCGTGACGGCACCGAGTTCGTCATGGCGGACATCCCCGGGCTGGTCGAAGGGGCGGCCGAGGGCAAGGGCCTCGGGCACCGCTTCCTACGGCACATCGAGCGGGCCCGGGTGCTGGTCGTCCTGCTCGACCTCGATCCGCACGCCGAGCACAGCCCCGAAGACCAACTGCGCATTCTGCTGGGGGAGCTCGGCGGCTACCAGCCCGAACTGCTCGAGCGCCCCCGCCTCATCGTCGGGAGCAAGAGCGACCTGCACGCGTCCGACCAGCCGGCCGACCAGGCCGGGGCCGGCCCCGAAGCGCTGTGCGATCTGGTCCTGTCCGCGGCGACCGGATCCGGGGTGCAGCCCCTGGTGGACAAGCTGGCGGCCCTGGTCCAAGAAGTGCGGGCCGCGGCGGTCGTCGAGGCCACGGGTGCGATCGTCATCCACCGTCCGGTGCCTGAAGGCGTCGATGTCCAGAGGATCGCCCCGGGGACCTGGCGCGTCGTCGGGAGGGTGGCCGAGCGCGCGGTGGCCTTCTCGGACCTCAATGACGTGGGCGCACTCGATGAGGCCGTCAAGCGCCTCCGGCGCCTCGGCGTCGACCGCGCCCTCTCGCGGGCCGGGGTGCGTGACGGTGACGAGGTCACGGTCGGGAGCATGACCTTCACCTGGGGCGAGCCATGATCGTCGTGGTCAAGATCGGCTCATCCTCGGTCACGCCGGCCACCGTCAACCGCCTCTGCACCGAGATCGCCCAGCTCCGCAGGCCCGGTCCCGCAGCGCCCGCTGCTGGGAGACCTCCAGCCGGTGCCGCTTCCGCCGGTGGAGCGGCCGGAGCGGCCGGCGGGCACACGGTGGTCGTGGTGACGTCGGGCGCCATCGCGGCCGGGTGGGCGGCGCTGGGCCGGGGCGAGAAGCGTCCCGGTGACCCTGCGGTGCTCCAGGCCGTGTCCGCCGTCGGCCAGCACCGGCTGATGCGCATGTGGCAGGACGGGCTGGACCCGCACGGGATCCTCGCCGGGCAGGTCCTTCTCGCGCCCCTGGACTTCGTGCACCGGACGCAGTACCTCCACGCCCGGGGGACGCTGGAGCATCTCGTCGAACTGGGCGTGCTGCCGGTGGTCAACGAGAACGACGCGGTGGCCGACGAGGAGATCCGCTTCGGGGACAACGACCGGTTGGCGGCGTTGGTGGCGCACCTGGTGCGGGCCCAGCTGCTGGTGTTGCTCACCGATGCGCCAGGGTTGCTGACGGCCGATCCGCGCCTGGTGGCTGAGGCCTCCCTCATCGATGAGGTGGCCGAAATCGATCACCGCCTCGAGCAGATGGCCGGCGGAGCGGGCAGTGCCGTGGGAAGCGGCGGGATGGCCTCCAAGGTGGCGGCAGCCAAGATCGCTACCTGGTCGGGCGTCGAGACGATCATCGCGGATGCCGCCCGCCCCGGGGTGCTGGCCGCAGCGGTGACGGGGGAGTCCGGCGTCGGGACGGTCTTCCGGGCCCGGCCCCAGCGTCTGTCGGCCCGCAAGTTGTGGATCGCCTTCGCCCGGGGGGCGTCGGGTCGCCTGATTGTGGACGAGGGGGCCCGCAAGGCCCTGGCCGAGGGCGGGCGGTCGCTGCTCCCGGCCGGCGTGGTGGCGGCCGAGGGTGAGTTCGGGCCCGACGATGCAGTCGAGATCGTCGGTCCCGACGGAAAGGTCTTCGCCAAGGGGCTGGTCCGGATGGGGGCGGCCCGCTCGGCGGAATGGATCGGCCGGCGCACCGACCAGCTGCCCGAGGACATGTCCAACCTGGTCGTCCATAGGGACGATCTGGTGCTTGTACGCTAATTCGGTGACCACGCCGGGATTGGAGGACTTGGCGCGCCGCGTCCAGGCGGCGTCCCGCTCGGTCACCCGCGCCCCGGTCCGGTACGCGACGACGCCCTGCGCATGGCGGCGGACCTGCTCGATCAGGAGTGGGCGGCTCTGCTGGAGGCCAACCGGGGCGACCTCGCCCGCGTGGAGTCCGCCGGGATGGCGGCGTCGGCCCAGGATCGATTGCGGCTGACCGAAGCCCGGGTCCGGGCCATGGCGGCCGGCTTGCGCGGCGTGGCCTCGTTGGCCGACCCCGTCGGTGAGGTGCTCGAGGGCTGGGTGCGGCCCAACGGCCTGCGGGTCTCCCGGGTGCGGGTGCCGCTCGGCGTGATCGGCGTCATTTACGAGAATCGCCCCAACGTGACCAGTGACGCCGCCGGGCTGTGCCTGAAGGCGGGGAACGCCGCCTTCCTGCGGGGGTCGGCCTCCGCCCTCGACTCGAACCGGGCCATCGTCTCGATCCTGCGGCGGGCGGCCAGCAAGGCCGGGCTCCCCGAGGACTCCGTGGCCCTGGTGGAGGACACGTCGCACGAGACGGCGGTCGCCTTCATGCGGCTGCGCGGGCTCGTCGACTGCCTCATCCCGCGGGGCGGTCCGGCACTCATCGCCTCCCTGCTCGAGAACGCCACGGTGCCCTACGTGCTCGACGGCGACGGCAACTGCCACGTGTACGTGGACGCGGCGGCCGATCTGTCGATGGCGCTGGACATCGTCGTGAACGCCAAGACACACCGCTTCGGTGTGTGCAATGCGGCGGAGACGATCTTGGTGCACGCTGGTGTGGCGGAGGCGTTCCTGCCCCCGATGGCCTCGGCCCTGACTGGCGCGGGGGTCGAATTACGGGGGGACGAGCGGGTGCGGGCCGTTCTCGGGGCGACCGGGGCGGCCGGGGCGGCCGGGGCGGCCGGGATCAAGCCGGCTGACGACACCGACTTCGCCACCGAGTTCCTGGGGCCGATCGTGGCCGTTGGCGTCGTCGACGATCTCGACGGGGCGATCGAGCACATCACCCGCTTCAGCTCGGGCCATTCCGAGGCGATCGTGACCGGTGACCTCGGGGCGGCCGACCGGTTCGTCGCCGAGGTGGATGCGGCGGCGGTGCTGGTGAATGCGTCCACCCGCTTCATCGATGGCGAGGAGTTGGGTTTGGGAGCAGAAGTGGGAATTTCAACGCAAAAGCTGCATGCACGAGGACCGATGGGAGTACGGGAGTTGACCAGCGTGAAATGGGTGGTACGAGGAGACGGGCAGGTGCGGCAGTGAGCGCAGCGGCGGACAACGTGGCCAACAATGTGGCGAGAACGGCGGCCAAACTCGGCCTGCCCGACGTCGGCCCGCCCCGGTTCGACTCTCTCGACGGGGTGCGGAGCGGGCTGCACGATGTGGGCTATCTCGCGGACGAGTCCATCAGCGGCGTGGTCTATCTGGCCGACCGCCTGGCCAAGCCGGTGCTCGTCGAAGGACCGGCCGGGACGGGCAAGACGCAGCTGGCCAAGTCGGTGGCCGAGCTCACCGGGGCGCGGCTCATTCGCCTCCAGTGTTACGAGGGGCTCGATGAGTCCAAGGCCCTCTACGAATGGAACTACCGCAAGCAGCTGTTGCGCATTCAGGCGGGCGGTCCCGGCGAGATCGAGAGCGGCGGCTCGGGCGCTGCCGCGGCGGCCAACGCCGCCGACAGCGAGAGCGGCCGCCACCACCCGTCGTGGAAGGAGCTCGAAGAGGACATCTTCTCCGAGGAGTTCCTGCTGGCCCGCCCGCTGCTCGAAGCGATCCGCTCCACCGATCCGGTGGTCCTGCTGGTCGACGAGGTGGACCGGGTCGAGCTCGAGACCGAGGCGCTGCTGCTCGAGATCCTGAGCGAGTACCAGGTCTCCATCCCCGAGCTCGGAACGGTGCGGGCGACCCGCCTGCCCATGGTCTTCCTGACCTCCAACAACACCCGGGAGCTCTCCGAGGCGCTCAAGCGCCGCTGCCTCTACCTGCACATCGACTACCCCGACCTCGACCGTGAACGGGCGATCGTGCGCTCACGGGTGCCGGGCATCACCGAGGAGCTGGCGGACCAGGTGGCGCGCATCGTGCGTTCCTTGCGCACCTTGGAGCTCCGCAAGGCCCCGTCGGTCTCCGAGACCCTTGATTGGGCGCGCACCCTGGTCATCCTCGGCACCGAGACCATCGACGCCGCTGGGGCCCGGGACACGCTGCACATCTTGTTGAAGTACCAGACCGACATCGATCGGGCTGCCAAGGAACTGCTCTCGGTGAGCTGATGCTCGATCTTCTCTCGGGTTTCGTCACCGAGCTCCGCAAGGCCGGCCTCCCGGTGTCGTTGACCGAGCACCTCGATGCGGCCGAGGCCGTGCACCACATCCCCCTCGAGGACCGGGAGGGGTTGAAGTACGCCCTGGCGGCCACGCTGGTGAAGTCCTCGTCGCACTGGCATGCCTTCGAGACCGCTTTCGAGGTCTTCTTCGCGGTGCGTTCGCGGGGGCACGGCATCGATGGCGACGGAGGTGACGGCGGCGACGAGCTGGGGGAGAACGCCGATGCCACCGGCGTGGGCGAGGGCGGCCAGCGGGGACGGGGCAAGGGCTCGGGGGGCGGCGACGGCATGACGCCCGAAGAGCTGGCCGAAATGCTCTTCAAGTCCCTCCTCTCCTCCGACCACGGCCTCATGAACGCCGTCGCTCGCGGCGCCGTCGACCGCTACGCCGGCATGGAGCCGGGACGCCCGGTCGGCGGGACGTACTACCTCTACCGGACCTTGCGGAACCTCGACCTCGACGGGGTCCTGCAGCGACTGATGGCCCAGGCCCAGGCCGGAGCGGCGGGAGGCGCGCTGACCGACCTCGAGGAGCGCCTGGCCGGCGACGAGTACCGGGCCCGCATCGAGCGGTTCCGGCGTGCGGTCGAGACCGAGATCAGGCGCCGGCTGGTCGAGGACCGGGGCGCCGAAGCCCTGGCCCGCTCGGTGCGCAAGCCGCTGCCCGAGGACATCGACGTGATGCACGCGACGCGCGAGGAGCTGGCGGTGCTCCAGCGTGTGCTGCAGCCGCTGTCGCGGAAGTTGGCCGTGCGGTTGGCCCGCAAGCGCCGGCACGGCCACAAGGGACCGCTCGACTTCCGGGCCACGGTCCGCCGCTCGCTGTCGACGGGCGGGGTGCCGATCGAGCCCCGGTTCCGCCACCCGCGCCCGAGCAAGCCCGAGATCTTCGTCATCGCCGACATCTCGGGCTCGGTGGCGTCGTTCGCCCGCTTCACCCTGCACCTGGTCTATGCCATCAGCGCCCAGTTCTCCAAGGTGCGCAGCTTCGTCTTCGTCGACGGCATCGACGAAGTGACGCGTTTCTTCGAGGGCGTAATCGACCCGGCCGAAGCGGTGGCGCGCATCAACCAGGAGGCGGACGTCATCTGGGTCGACGGCCACTCGGACTACGGGCACGCGCTGAGCGAGTTCCACCGGCGCTGGGGCGATCAGGTGACGTCCCGTTCGAGCGTGCTGCTGCTGGGGGACGCGCGCAACAACTATCACGCCTCGCAGTCGTGGGTCGTCGAGGACCTGCAGCGCCGGGCCCGCCATGTGTACTGGCTCAATCCCGAACCGCGTGACTACTGGGGCTCGGGCGATTCCATCGTGGGGGAGTACGCGGCGCACTGCGACGAGGTGGTCGAGTGCCGGACGCTGCGCCAGCTGGAGCATTTCGTCGGCAACCTGGCGTGAGCGAACCGGACGAGGCCGAAGCGCTCCGCACCTCGTTCGGCGTGCCCAGCGGTGTGCGCCGGGTCTTCGAACCGACGGACGGCAGCACCCGCGTCGTGCTCGTCCGCCACGGCGAAGCGGTCTGCAACATCAACGGCATCGTCGGCGGCCAGAGGGGCTGCACCGGCCTCACCGGACTCGGACGGCGCCAGGTGATGGCCCTGGCGGAGCGGCTCTCGCGCACGGGCGAGCTCGAAGGGGCGACCGCGCTCTACGCCTCGACCTTGCCCCGTGCCGTCGAGACCGCAGGGCTGCTCCAGCCGGTCGTCGGCAAGGGCGACCTCCAGATCGTGCAGGAGCGCCAGTTGAGCGAGCTCTTTCCGGGCGAGGCGGACGGACTGCGCTGGGATGAGGTGGTCGACCGCTTCGGGGTGCCCGAGTGGGATGCCCACCCCGACGCGTTGATGGCACCCGGGGGGGAGAGCTGGTCCGGTTTCGTGGCCCGCGCCTCTGCCGCGGTACGCGCCCTGGCCGAACGCCACCCGGGCGAACAGGTGGTGGCCGCGGTGCACGCCGGCGTGATCGAGGCCACGATGATCGCCAACCTGGAGATCCCCCCGGCCGCCTCCCGGAGGGGATGGACCCGCATTGTGCACGCCTCGTTGACCGAGTGGGAGTGGGCGCCCTCACAAGAGCGCTGGATCCTCCTGCGCTTCAACGACGCCTGCGGAATACCTGTTCTCTGATCAGATCAGCAGGCGCTGATCAACAGGCGTAGTCCCCGTCGGCCCCGTTGATGTTGTTGCTGTACTGGACGATCTGGACCGGGCCGGTGGGCAGGAGCTCCTTTGCCCGCCAGCTCGGAACGGTGGCGCAGGTCCCGGGACCGCTGGGCGGAGTGAGCCAATTGGCCATCCAGTAGGGGACCGCGGGCTGGTAGTTGCCGACGATGGAATTCCAGGTGCCGGGACTGGCGTAGACGCCGACGTCCGGGATCCCCTCGGTGTTGTGGAGGGCAGCGATGGCGCCCGCCACGGTCTGGGCGTTGTTGGCGGTCGACGCCGACCAGTACTGTCCGGCTCCCTCCACGTCGATCCACCAGGCCACGTTGGTGTTGACCCCTGCCGCCTGTGCGTCGTGGAATGCTTGGATGCCGGCTGCTTCACCCTGTTGAAAACACGTGATCGCGGTTGAGCACAGCCCGGCGTTGGTAAGGAAGGTGTAGAGGTTGAGTCCGGCCCCGGCCCACCTCGCTTCGGCGCCCAGGCACGGATTGGGGAAGGCGCCCGCTGAACCGTCGACCTCGACGATGCTGATGGTGTGGTCCCCGGGAGGGAGGCCCGTGGTGCAGGTCGGCGAGTTCATGTTGAACTTGCTCACGTCGTAGCCGAATGAGCCCGATGGGTAGGCGGTGCCGACGAAGGTGCCGTTGCCGATGGCGTGGACCATGCCCACGATGGGCGAGCCGATCTGCGCCGGGGCCGAGCCGTAGTAGCTCGCCTGCCCGAAGGCGGAGACCACACCCTTGACGTCACTGAACCAGTAGCCGGTATCCCCCGGCGTCGTCGCCGCGGCGGAAATAGGCGCGCTCGAGTGGAACCCCTCCGAGTGACCCGAAGAACGGTGCGGATCCGAAGGTGAAGGTACCGCCGTCGGATGCCACGAGGACGTAGCCGGTGCCCTTGGGGCTGGCGATCATGCTGATGATCGGCTTGTTGAGACTGATGGCACCGGTCGAGCCGTAGAAGGCGGCGTCACCGAAGGTGAAGATCCCGCCGTCGGAGGCGACCAACCAGTAGCCGTGACCGTCGGGCGTCGAGGCCATGCCGACGATCGGCTGGTTGAGCCTGATGGCCCCGGTCGACCCGTAGAACGCGGCGTCGCCGAACGTGAAGACCCCGCCGTCGGATGCCACGAGCCAATAGCCGCCCCCGTCGGGAGTCGGTGTCATCCCGACGATCGGCTTGTTGAGCCTTATCGCACCGGTCGAGCCGAAGAAGTTGGCGTCGCCGAAACTGAAGACCCCGCCGTCGGACGCCACCAGCCAGTAGCCGGCGTCATCGGGCGTCGCCGCCATGCCGACGATGGGCTTCTGCAGGACGAGGTTGCCCGCCGAGCCGTAGAACGGGGCGCCGCCGAAACTGAAGACGCCCCCGTTGGCGGACGCCAACCAGTACGCCGCCACCGATGTGGTGGCATTCGCCCCGGGGGTGCTCGTCGCAGCATTCACCGGCGTGCTGGTCGTCGTGCTGGCGGGAGCGCCCGTCGACGTGTCAGCGGAAGCGGTGCCGGTTGCGAGCAAGGCGGAGGGCGCGGCCATCGTCAGTGCTGCGAAGGCAAGGAGTGCAAGGCGCCGGGCGTTGTGCAGAAGCATCAGGTCCGAAGGAATTCCGCAACGCGGAATGCGAGGTCGAGGGACTGCCGGGCATTGAGCCGTGGGTCGCAGGTGGTGGTGTACCGAGCCCCGAGGTCGCCCTCGAAGATCTCCTCGGCCCCACCGAGACACTCGGTCACGTCGTCGCCGGTGAGCTCGACATGGACGCCACCGGGCCAGCTTCCCGCGGCACGATGCACCGTGAAGAAGGAGCGCAGCTCGGAGAGGATGTCGTCGAAACGACGGGTCTTGCGACCGCCTTCGCTGGTGAACGTATTGCCGTGCATCGGGTCGCAGACCCACACGACCGGATGGCCGGCGTCGGTGACGGCCCGGATCAGCGATGGGAGGTGCTCTTCGATCTTGTCGGCGCCGAATCGGGTGATCAAGGTGAGGCGACCCGGGGTGCGCTCGGGGTTCAGGCGGTCGCACAGGGCCACGGTGTTCTCGGGCGAGGAGGTGGGGCCGATTTTGCAACCGACCGGGTTCTGCACGCCCGAGAGGAACTCGAGATGGGCGCCGTCGAGTTGGCGGGTGCGATCGCCGACCCAGACCATGTGGGCCGAGCAGTCGAACCAGTCGCCGCTCAGCGAGTCCATCCGGGTCAGGCATTCCTCGTAGGGGAGGATCAGCGCTTCGTGGCTCGTCCAGAAGTCCACCTGGTGCAACCCGACTTCGGCGCCCAGGTCGATGCCGCATGCCGCCATGAAGCGAAGGGCCCGGTCGATTTCCGATGCCACACGCTCGTAGCGCAGCCCCTCGGCAGAGGAGCGCGACGAATTGCTGGTTCCACAAGTGGACTTGGGACAGGTCGGCGAAGCCACCCTTGGTGAAGGCCCGGAGGAGGTTGAGCGTGGAGGCGGACTGCTGGTAGGCCGCCACGAGACGCGCCGGATCGGGACGCCTCGCCTCTTCGTCGAACGACTCGTCGTTCACCATGTGCCCACGGAACGAGTCGAGCTCGGTGTCGCCGATGCGCTCGGTGGGCGACGAACGCGGCTTGGCGAACTGGCCCGCGATGCGTCCGACCTTGACCACCGGCACGCCGGCGGCGTAGGTGAGTGCCACCGCCATCTGCAAGATGATCTTCAACTTGTCGCGGATCGAATCGGCCGAGAAGTCGGCGAACGACTCCGCGCAGTCACCGGCCTGGAGGAGGAACGCCCGGCCGTGCGCAACGTCGGCCAACTGAGTCGTCAAGCGCCGGGCCTCACCGGCGAAAACGAGTGGCGGAAGTGTGGAGAGCTGTGCTTCGGCCTTCTTGAGCGCGTCGGCGTCAGGCCACTCCGGCTGTTGTGCGGCCGGGAACCGACGCCATGACGCGGCGGTCCACGAAGAGGTGCTCGGATCGCTCGCCATCGCACAAGGTTAACGCCGTAGGATCGCCGTCCATGGCAGCCCCCCGATCTGCGGTGCGGAGCCCCGGCGCTGCATCCCCGGCTGCAGAGGGTCTGGGCTGCGCCGACCGCTGCGCCGACCGCTGCGCCGACCGCTGCGCCGACCGCTGCGCCGACCGCTGCGCCGACCGCTGCCTGTTCGAGCTTGTCGGCAGCTAGGCCAATGGAGCGGTCCGAGAGGATCGGCCTCTTCGGCGGGACATTCGACCCGCCCCATTTCGGCCACGTCGCGGCCGTGCGTGCCGTCCAGGATGCCCTCGACCTCGATCGCCTCCTCCTGGTGGTGGCGAACGACCCCTGGCAGAAGTCGCCAACCCGGTCCATCACGCCGGCCGAGGACCGCTACGCCATGGCCCAGGCCTTGTCAGAGGCACTTTCGGGGGTCGAGGCCAGCCGGATGGAGATCGACCGGGGCGGACCCAGTTACACCATTACGACGGTAGAGACCCTCATGGCGGACGCGGCTGAATCAGGCCAGGCCCCGCCCGAGATCTACCTTGTCGTAGGGGCGGATCTTGTCCCTGACCTGGGCACATGGGAGCGGTCGGAGGATCTGCAGCAGCTGGTCACCCTCGCCGTCGTGTCGCGGCCACCCTCGGCGTCGACGGGCGAGTCGACCGACGAGTCGACCGGTGAGGGGTCGACGGAGCAGGACAAGCCGCCCGCCCCGCCGGGTTGGCGCGTGAAGTGGATCGACGGACCCATGGTGGCGGTCTCCAGCTCGGCGGTGAGGGACCTCCTGGAGCGGGGCGCCCCGATCGACGATGTGGTGCCCGCAGAAGTGATGCATTGCATTCGCCGCCGTAATCTGTACGCTGTCGGCAGATGAGCGCCCTGCCGGCCGAGATCACCGAGGCATCACCGACTCCTCCGGTGACGCGCCCCGCGCCCACCTCGGCCACCGCTCCCGCCGCCGCCAAACGAAGGGCCGAGCGACGAGCAGAGGAGGCGCTTGCTCGTGCGACGCGGCGGAAGTGGGCTGCGTTCTGCATCGCTGTCTTCGTCTGCTTCTTCGGTCTCACAGTGGGAATTCTGGACGTGCTCCATTGAGCCCAGGGTTGGACGTGCACGTCCACCTTCCACCGGCCGCCGCCACGGCAGCGGAAGCAGCCGACGCAAAGCTCGGGCAGGACACAGTGGTGTTGGCCATGACGGAGCTCTTCGGGGTTGTTGACGCGTTCGTCATCACCAGTGCTGCGAATACACGGCATGTGCGCACGTTGGTCGAAGAGGTCGAGCGGAGCGTCAAAGAATCACATCAACAGGCACCGGTTCGCGTTGAGGGCCTACAAGATGCGACATGGGTCCTCATGGACTATGGCGATTTCATCGTGCACGTCTTCCTGCAAGAGACGCGGGACTACTACGACCTCGAGCATCTCTGGTCCGGCGCCCCGCGCGTCGAATGGCGCGCCGTGGCCAAACACGTCGGTTAGGGCAGGAGCACCACTCCCACGACGATCACGTGGCCGCCACGGTAAGCGCCGCTTTCACGGCCCTGCCCGCACTCACGTCGCCGCGTTCGGACCGTATTGCGAGAGGTAGACCGGCGTTGTCTGGCTTGCGTTGTTGCCCACCGGGACGGGGATCGTCTGCCCATCGATCTCGAAGACCACGCCGGTGGGCACGCTTGTCTGGGCCACGACGGTGAAGACGACTTGTTCCACCGCGAGCGGCGTGTCAGACCCGGCAATTTGGCCGAATGCTTGGTTGAAGTCCACTGTGGCGAGTTGTGATGTCTTCGAGACCTTGGCAGAGGCCACGCGCACATCGTTGGGAATAGCCGTGGTGATTCCCGCTCTCTCCTCCTTGCGTATCGGCCCCAGCAGGAGTTCGGCCACGACCTGCTTCAGCGGCGCCGGGAACGCGACCACCCGGGATTCACCGACCAGCCGGCGGTTGGGCCCGAGCAGATAGATCTTCACCGGCACCGACGACTGCAGCGTCGTCGTTGTCGTCGGGAGTTGAGGATTGAGGAGCTGGAACGGGACCTTGTTCGGTGGGATCGCGCTCGGCACGCTCTGGGTCGGGATGGCACAGCCGGCCGCGGCCAGCCCGCCGATCAACACGGCGCCGATGACCCGCAGGCGGGTCACCACACCGGTCCCTCATCGTCCTGGAGAACGGGGAGGCTGATGACGAAGCGGGCGCCACCTGTCGGGGACGATTCCACCCAGGTCTCCCCGTTCATGAGACGGACGTGCTCCGCCACCAACGCGAGGCCCAGTCCGGTCCCCGAACCCGCACCCCGCCGACCGGCGGCCGACCCCCGGTAGAAGCGATCGAACACCTTGGTCCGCTCGATGGCACTGATGCCCGGGCCGGCATCTTCGACGGCAATCTCGACGACGGCATGGGCTCCGTTCTGCGCGTGCCCCGCCACCTCGGGCCGCTCGGACCGCTCCGCCTTTTCGGACTTCTCCGCCTTTTCGGACTTCTCAACCCGGCGCCGTTCGCCCCCCCGATCCTCTCCTCCGTCGGCCTCCGCCTTGCCCCCGGTGCCGTTCGCCGGTGCCCCGGGGGATCCGTCCGGCCCGACCGTCATGACAGAAATCACCGTCGCTCCGCCGCCGTAGTTCGCCGCATTCTCCAAGAGGTTGGCCATGACGCGCTCGAAGCGGCGTTTGTCGACGCCGACGTGGACCGATTCCACGTCGGGCCCGATGACCACTTCGGGGGTGGATCCTGCCTCCCCGAGGTTGCGCATGCCGGCCTCGACCGCCCGCTCCACCAATTCGCTGACGTTGACCTCCTCGAGGAAGACATCGGCCGAGCCGGCGTCGGCCCGGGACATCTCCAGCAAGTCGGCGACCATGCGTTGGAACCGGCGCAGGTCGTCCCCCAGCAACTGGAGAGCCCGTTGGGCCCGTGGGGGCAGGTCGTCACGGTCCGTTTCGAGCACTTCCAGCGACGCCGACAGTGTGGTCAGCGGCGAGCGGAGCTCATGGCTGACATCGGAATTGAAACGGGCCTCGCGCTGGATGCGGGCCTGCAGCTGGTCCACCATGGTGTTGAAGGAGCTGGTCAGGCCGACAAGATCTGGATCGGCCGCCTCGGCTTCCAACCGGGTATCGAGGCGGCCTCCCGCGATGGCGACCGCGGCCCGAGAGACGGCGGACAACGGTCGCAACGATCGTCGGCTGGCGAACCGCCCGAAGGTGAGGCCCAGCATCGTGGTCACGAAGCCGGTGACGACGAGGGTAAGTCCGATCACCCGCAGGGTATGGCCGAGGTCGGCCAGTGGGAACACCTCGAAGTACGTGGCATGGACCGAGGGAATGGGCACCCCGACCACGATCTGTGGCTGGTGGCCACGGGTCTTCGAGATGTACGTCTGGGTCGCCGCGCTTCCGTCGAGGACGTCATTTTTCAGCTGGGTGGGGAGCGCCGACTCCCTGACGCTTACAAGCAGAGGGGAGGACGGGTAATAGGTCTGGGACTTGAGGACGAGGATCGAACTGGAGCCTGACGCGCCGTCGAGTGAGGACAGCAGGGCGGGATACGTCTTGGTCCCGCCAGCGAGTTGAGTCCGGATGACGAGGGCGTTGGCGAACGCCTGGTTCTGGGCGGCCGATTCCCTCTCGGCCAACAGGAAGTGGCGGGTGGTGAAGTACGACAACCCGCCCATGCTCACGGAAAGTACGAGAGCCGCCAGCCCGAAGATGGCCGTGATACGGGCCCCGATCCCCATTTAGGGCACCAGCTTGTAGCCCATACCCCTCACGGTGAGAATGTGCTGAGGCAGCGCCGGGTCGGCCTCGACCTTGGTCCGCAGGCGCCTGATGTGCACGTCGACCAGCCGGCCGTCGCCGAAGTAGTCGTAGCCCCAGACCCGGTCGAGCAACTGCTCGCGGCTCAGCACCTTGTTCGGGCTCGCCGCCAATTCGCACAGCAGGCGGAACTCGGTCCGGGTGCAGTGCACCTCGGTCCCGTCGGCCTGCCGGAGAACGCCTTGCTCGGGCAGGAGTTGCAATGTGCCGAACGACAGGGCCCCCGGGTCCTCTTCCGTCGGTCGTGCCCGGCGCAGAAGGGCACGGATACGCGCGGCCAGTTCCTTGGCCACGAGGGGCTTGGTCACATAGTCGTCGGCGCCTGCTTCCAGCCCGGCCACCACGTCGTGCGTGTCGGCACGCGCCGTCACGATGATGATGGGCACCGCACTCTGGCGGCGAAGGGCCCGGCAGCATTCGAAGCCGTCCATGCCCGGCAACATGATGTCGATCAGGGCAACGTCGGTGGGAGACTCGGCGAACAGTTCGAGGGCCTCTTCGCCGCTCGCCACGTCCTTCACCTCGTAGCCCTCTCCTTCGAGGGCCAAGCGCATGGACGAACGGATCCGTTCGTCGTCCTCGACTACAAGAATGCGTCCGCTCATGTGAATCAGCTCATCCAAATCTGTGTCGGCCAGATGGAGC
This sequence comes from uncultured Acidimicrobiaceae bacterium, assembly GCA_963706555.1. GTDB lineage: Bacteria > Actinomycetota > Acidimicrobiia > Acidimicrobiales > RAAP-2 > Bog-473. Next base: position 4,461,138 of record OY970164.1, on the reverse strand, counting down.
CACCGATCATCCCATAGGCGGCGGCTCCGGTCGGCGTCGTCGGATTGTTCCAGTTCTGGATCTTGGGCGTGCTCACGACGGCCCACACGGCGCGGTCAAGCCACAGGTAGGGCAGGTCGATGGCCAGACGCTTGTTCACGGTCTGGTACGCCTTGGCGCGCGTGGCCGGACTGGGGCTCGTTCGCCCCAGCTCCAGGGCGGCGTCGAGCTGGGGGTCCTTGTTGCGGGCCATGTTGACCGCCAGCGAGCTGGACAGGATGGTCGAACTGCTCCAGAAGATGTAGTTGAGGTCCGGGTCGACGGCGCCGAATTGGCGCCACTCGAGCGCCTGGTAGGTGCCCGCCAGGGCCTTGTTGATCAGGTTGTTCTGCTGGACGATGGCGTTCTTGACCACGAAACCTACGTTCTGCCAGGCCTGCTGGAGGTACTGCTGTTCACGTTCGGCGGTCGGCGAGTTGGTGGATCCCCACGTGAAGCTGACCGGTTTCCCCGTGCTCTTCTGGACCTGCTTGACCAGCTTCTTGGCCTCGGTCGGGTTGTAGGCGGGGTACGCGGTCTTGGAGTAGTACGGCGAGCCGGGGGTGAACAGACCCTCGCTGACCGGGAGGACGTTCTCGTCGATCTCCTTGGCGTACTGGGGGCGATTGATCGCCATGGCCGCGGCGCGCCGGACCGAGGGGTTGTTGAAGGGTGGCGCGGTCAGGTTGAGGAGCACGCAGTTCATGTCGGGCTGGCCGACAAGATGCTTGCTGTCGTCGACGTAGGCGTAGTTCTTGTTGCCCCGGAACTGCGTGATGACCTGCGGCGTGTCGGTCACGAGAATGTCGATGGTCCCCGACTTGAGGGCTTCGGCCCGGGCTTCCGCGTCGACGATGGGCTTGAAGGTGATCTCGTCGAGGTAGGGCAGGCCCGGCCGCCAATAGTGGGGGTTGGCCGTGGCCGTGAAGTGGCTGTTGGGCACCCACTCCTTGAAGACGAAGGGCCCGGTGCCCACTGGTTGCGATGTCCCACCGTTGGGCGCCGCCAGCATGGACGGAGCGACCATGTAGGCGAACTGGCCCCCGACCCCGCCCGCCAGGTACAGCGGGAAGGAGACCCAGGGGGACTTGAGGTTCAAGGTCACCGCGAGTGGTCCCGATTGGGTGACGGATGCGACGATGGGGTTCAGGATCAGGCCTTGGAGAAGCGAGGCTTGCTGCGCCTTGAAGTTGGTGAGCAGCGCTGCGCCGTCGAGTGGGGTCCCGTCGTGGAAGACCACATTGGGACGGACCGTGATGGTCCACGCGGTGTGGTCGGCGTTCGGTGTCACCGTCTGGGCCAGGTACGGCTGCCAGGCACCCTTGGTGTCGATGATGGTCAAGGGATCGAAGACCGTCCGTGCGTACATGACGCCGACCTCGTCGAAACGAGCGGTCGTCGGGTTGAAGCCCGACTCCTCCGCATCCACCCCGAACACGAGCGTCCCGCCCTTCTTGGGCTTCGCCCTGGAGATCCCGTTGAGCGTGGTCGCAGCGGTCGTCGCACCAGCCATGTCGGCCAGGTCGAGTCCGAGGACGGATGCACCGGCGATGCTGCCTGCGGCCGCCGCGCCCCGGACGAGCAGCGTCCGGCGGTTGAATGGCACTCCCATGTTCCCTCTCTCCCCCCATAAAGCCCCACGAGTGGGACTTCCCCCAGTGAGCCCCCCTAGGGTGATGGAGGAAGATTAGTGCCCTTCGGTGCCACTTGTGACCCGGTACCCTGGAAAATGTGTCGGAGAACAGGGAGATTGCAGCCGAGGGCGTCCTTACGCCTGCGTGGGAGATCCCCGGTTTCGGTGAGTGGTTGAGCGGGCGGTCCAAGGCGACACGGCTGGCCTACGTCAGTGATCTCAAGGCGTTCGCCGAGTGGGTCGGCCGCAGCGGGGTCGAGGGGCCGGACGGTGTGGATCGCCTCCATCTCCGTCGTTACCTCGCTTCCTTGGGCACTCGGCGCATGGCCCGCGCCACCGTGGCGCGCAAAGCGGCTGCACTCCGCTGCTATTTCGCCTGGTCGGTCCGCCAGGGCCGCCTCACGGAGGATCCGGCCCGGAGCCTCCGGGCCCCGACAGGCAAGGGGCGATTGCCCCGTGTGCTCTCGGAGGGGGAGATCGGAGCCCTCCTGGATAGGCCCGTTTCCTCGGCCCTCGACCAGCGAGATACGGCCGCGCTCGAGCTCCTCTACGCCGCCGGCCTGCGGGTGTCCGAGCTCTGTGGGCTCGACCGTCGCGGGGTGGACCTCCACGGGCGCACGGTGACCGTGCTCGGAAAGGGTGGCAAGGAGCGGCGCGTCCCGATCCATGCGCAGGCGGCCTCCGCCTTGGGGGAGTGGCTCGGCGAAGGTCGCACCCAGATGCCGGGTCCCGCCGATGCCGTGTTCGTGAACCAGCGCGGCGCTCGGTTGGGACCGCGTGACGTACGCCGGATTCTGGACCGTCTCGCCCTGTCGCCGACGCATCCGCACGCCCTGCGCCACACCTTCGCCACCCACCTCCTCGACGGCGGTGCGGACCTCCGGGTCGTCCAGGAGCTGCTGGGGCACTCCAGCCTGGCCACGACGCAGATCTACACCCACGTGAGCAAGGAGCGGCTGCGCTCGGTCTACGAGGGCACCCACCCCCGGGCCTGACCCACCCGGCCTGACCCAGGTCCGGACAGCCCCCAGGTCGGGACGGCTCCCGGACCTTGGCAAGTCCGGGGCCTCGAGCGGCTAACATGGCATGGCTCACCGAGCGGTGGGCGGCATCACCGACCAACACGCACCTTGGCGCGAACCACGGTCGCCTCTCTTCCTGAGGGGTGCTGCGCCCTGGGGAGCAACCGAACGGAGGAATACGTATGGCCGTCGTTTCCATGCGACAGCTGCTGGAAGCCGGGGTCCACTTCGGCCACCAGACGCGCCGATGGAACCCGAAGATGAAGCGCTTCATTCTGGGCGAGCGCAACGGGATCTATCTCATCGATCTGCGCAAGACCTTGACCGGGGTGGAATCCGCCTACTCGTATGTCCGCGACCTTGTCGCCGGAGGCGGGACCATTCTCTTCGTCGGGACCAAGAAGCAGACGCAGGGCCCAGTGGCGGAGTACGCCGAGGCCTGCGGGATGCCCTATGTGAACCAGCGGTGGCTGGGCGGCATGCTGACCAACTTCCAGACCGTGTCGGGCCGGGTGAAGCGCATGCAGGAGCTGCGCACCATGGAGGCCGCCGGGGACTTCGAGGGCATGCCCAAGCGCGAGGCGCTGTCGCATACCCGTGAACTCGAGAAGCTGAGCCGGAACCTGAGCGGCATCGCCAATCTGGAGCGACTGCCGAATGCCGTCTTCGTGATCGACACGAAGAAGGAGCACATCGCCGTGACCGAGGCCCGCAAGCTGGGTCTGCCGGTCGTCGCCGTGGTCGACACCAACTGCGACCCCGACGTGATCGACTACGTCATCCCGGGCAACGACGACGCGATCCGCTCCGGCTCGCTCATGTGCCGGGTCTTGGCCGACGCTGTCGTCGAAGGCCGCTTCATCGCCGAGCACCGCCGCAAGAACGCGCCGCCGGTGACCGAAGAGGTGACCAGCGGACCGTCGCCGCGGGGGAGAAGGGTCCCGCCGCCGCCCGCCGCCGAGGCACCTGCACCGGCCGAGGCACCTGCACCGGCCGACACACCCGCCGCCGCCGAGTCGGCAACACCGGCCACAGCAGAAGCACCCGCCACAGCAGAGGCGCCGGCAGCAGCAGAGGCCCCCGCAGCAGCACCCGAGGCGGAGCTGGCTGAAGTGACCACAGGGGCAGAGGCCTGACCGTGCCCAAGTTCAGTGCAAAAGACATACAGCGTCTCCGCCAGGCGACCGGCGCGGGCATGCTTGATTGCAAGCAGGCCCTCGAGGAGAATGACGGCGACTATGACAAAGCGCTGCAGAGCTTGCGCATAAAGGGCCTGGCCGGCGCGGCTAAACGCGCCGACCGCGAGGCCTCCGAGGGTGCCGTGGCCGCAGTCCGGTCCGGCGACGCAGCGGCTGTCGTCGAGCTGCGCTGCGAGACCGACTTCGTCGCAAAAGCTGACGAATTCGTTGCACTCACCGACGAGTTGGCGGCGTTGGTCGCGGCCAAGGGTGAGGACGCGGTCGGCGAGCTCAGCGACGAGATCGACCGCTTGCGCACGACGCTCAAGGAGAACATCTCCGTCGGCAAGGTCCGCCAACTCGTCGCGCAACCCGGACAGGTGGTCGACACCTACACCCACCAGCAGGCCGGTCGCGGGGTCAACGCGGTCGCCGTGGTCATCGACGGGGGTGACGAGGAGTTGGCGCACAACATCGCGGTCCACATCGCCTTCACCAAGCCCGCCTATCTGAGCCGGGACGACGTTCCCGAGGCGGACATCGCCGCGGAGCGGGCGACCGTGACCGAGATCAGCCGCAACGAGGGCAAGCCCGAGGCCGCGCTGGAGAAGATCGTCGACGGCCGTATGAACGGATGGTTCAAGGATCGGGTCCTCCTGGACCAGTCCTACGTGAGGGACGAGAAGCAGACGATCGCGGGCATGCTCGGGTCGGCGCATATCGTTGCCTTCGCGCAGGTCGTCGTCGGCGCCTGAGGCCTACTGCAAAGGTGGGAGAACCGCGTCGGATCGTCCTCAAGATGTCGGGAGAAGCACTGGCTTCCTCCGCTTCCGACGAGACCATTGACGCAGCGACTGTCGAGCGCATGGCCAAGGAAATGGGCCGCGCCATGGACGCCGGGGGTCTCGAGCTCGCGGTCGTGGTCGGTGGCGGCAACATCTGGCGGGGCACGACGGGCGAGAGCGGCGGCATGGACCGCGCCACGTCGGACACGATGGGCATGTTGGGAACGGTGATCAATGCCCTCGCCCTCCAAGATGCGTTGGAGCAACAGGGTCAGCCCACGCGCGTCCTCAGCGCGCTCAGCATGGCCGAGGTGGCCGAGCCCTACATCCGGCGGCGGGCCATCCGGCACCTCGAGAAGGGCCGGATCGTGGTCTTCGCCGCGGGCATGGGCAACCCCTTTTTCACGACCGACACCCCGGCAGCCCTCCGCGCGGCGGAGATCGGGGCCGAGATGCTCTGCAAGGGCACCCACTCGGGTGTGGACGGGGTCTACTCGGCCGATCCCAAGCTCGATCCCGAGGCCACGCGCTACGACGAGATCTCCTTCATGGAGGTCATCAATCGTGATCTCCGGGTCATGGATCTCACGGCCATCACGTTCTGCAAGGACAACAACCTCCCTATCAGGGTTTTCGACCTCATGATCCCCGGCAATATCCCACGCGCACTCAGTGGCGAGCAGATCGGTACGCTGGTCCGCTAATGGACGACGATCTGGCCGGCCTGGTTCTCGACGACATCCGGGAGAAGATGCACAAGGCCATTGACCACGTGCGGTCCGAGATGAGCAATGTCCGCACCGGCCGGGCGTCGTCGGCCCTGCTCGAGCCGCTCATGGTCGACTACTACGGGACCTCGACCGCCTTGCGCCAGCTGGCCGGCTTCAGCGTCCCCGATGCCATGCTGCTGGTGGTCACGCCGTACGACAAGGGCTCGCTGGGCGCGATCGAGAAGGCGATCATGACCTCGGACCTCGGGATCAACCCCACCAACGACGGCAACGTCATCAGGCTGGCGTTCCCACCGCTCACCGAAGAACGGCGCAAGGAACTGGTCAAGGTGGTGCGGCACAAGGCCGAGGAGGCCAAGGTGGCCGTGCGCAACCTGCGTCGTTCCGGGCGGCACGAGCTCGATGCGTTGCAGAAGGACGGTTCACTCTCCACCGACGAGCTGGAGCGCGTCGAGAAGGACCTGGACAAGATCACGCAAGAGCAGGTGGGCGCCATCGACCAGTTGTTGGCGCAAAAAGAGCGCGAACTCCTGCAGGTTTGAGGGGGAAAGACATGGCCGACGACACTGACGGATTGGACAACGAGGGCTCGTTCGGCAACGAGGGCTCTCTCGGCAACGAGGGTCTCGTCGGGGGCGACGAGCCCACTGGCGTCGACGAGGACACGCCGAGCTACCGCTCGGGCCGGGTCCGGATCATCGGCGCCGAGCCGGCGGGGAACGCCGTCCACGAGGTGACGGGCCCCGTCGTCGACGAGAACCCCGACATGCCGCACTGGAACGACGCGCCGACCGGCCAGGTACCCGCCGTGCTCGACCGCGGGAACGGTGACGAGCAGGCGCTGGCGCCCCCGAGCTGGCGCGAGGAGGACACCGACTGGGCCGCGCACGAAGAGCTCTTCGAGCCCTCCATGCTCTCCGACGAGCTCCCGGCGGTGGGCTCCATGATGAACAACAACAACGACCTCGTCGACATGGAGCGCCAACCCTGGCGCTTCGATGCCATCGACGACCTGCCCGACGACGACACGCTGGTGATCGTCGAGACGGAGACCGAGGTCGAGCCCGAGCCCCACGCGGTATCCCATTCCACGTCCCAGACCGAGTTCGCGTCCGAGCCCGAGTCGGCGCCCCTGCGCGTGGCCCCGGCGGCGTTGTACGGGTCCACGGTCACTGCTTCACCTGAGGAGGCGGCCCCGGTTCCGAGTTCCTTCGACGCGGCCGATTCCCGGTTGACCCCGCCCGTGCCCCCCCAGCCGCGCGTCCGGGCACCGCGCACGAGCCGCCTGAGCGATGAGGCGCCGAACGCCAACACCGGGGGGACGTCGGGGCGCAACATGCAGCTGGCATGGGGCTCGGGGCTGCTGCTCGGTGTGGTGACGCTGATCTGCGCCCACTTCGGCAACCTGGCCTCCATGGTGCTCATTTCGATCGTCGTGCTCTTCGCGGCGGCCGAGGGGTTCGCCGCCTTCCGCTCGGCCAAGTACCACCCGGCCACGTTGCTCGGGCTGGTGGCGACCCTTTCGCTCCTGATCGAGACCTACAACAAGGGCGTCGCGGCCCTGCCCCTGGTCCTGGTGATGCTGGTCGCTGCCTCCTTCTTGTGGTACCTGGCGCGGGTCGAGCCGGCGGCCGATCCGGTGGCCGGCATCTCCTCGACCATCTTCGTCACCGTCTGGATCGGCGGCTTCGGCTCGTTCGGGGCGCTGCTGCTCAACCCGACACTGTTCCCGGACCGTCATGGCGTGGCGTTCCTCCTGGCGGCCGTCATCACGACGGTGGCCGCCGACGTGGCGTCACTCCTGGTGGGCTCGGCCTTCGGCCGTCATCCGATGGCGCCCTCCATCAGTCCGAACAAGACGTGGGAGGGATTCCTCGGCGGAGCCGTGGCCGCTGTCCTGGTGGCGGTCATCGTGGTGCACTTCATCCACCCGTGGACGATCGGCAAGGCACTGGTGCTCGGCCTCGTCGTGGCCGTGGCTGCGCCCCTGGGCGATCTCAGCCAGTCGATGATCAAGCGCAACCTGGGCGTGAAGGACATGGGCCGGCTGATGCCCGGCCACGGCGGCATCCTCGACCGGGTCGACGGGCTCCTCTTCGTCTTGCCCGCCACCTACTTCGTCGTCAAAGCGTTCCACCTCGGATGAACTGATCGGATGAACTGATGCGCACCGTCAGCTTGCTCGGCTCGACCGGCTCGATCGGCACCCAGGCCGTCGATGTGCTGCTGGGCGAGCCCGAACGGTTCCGGGTGGTCGCCCTGGCGGCCCAGCGGTCCACCGACACGCTGCTGGCCCAGGCGGCCATCCTGCGTCCCGAGATCGTCGTCATCGGGGACGAGTCGCTGTACGGCGTCGTGCGCGATGGCGTCCCGCCCGGCACAGAGGTGCTCGTGGGCATCCCGGGCCTGGTGGCGGCGGCCGCCAGCGCCGACGTCGTGCTCAACGCGGTCGTCGGATTCGCCGGGTTGCCGGTCACCATGGCCGCGCTCGAAGCGGGCAAGCGCCTGGCGCTGGCCAACAAGGAGTCGTTGATCGCCGGCGCGCCGGTCGTGCAAAAGGCGCGGCGCACGCCCGGGGCCGAGATCGTGCCGGTGGACTCCGAGCACTGCGCCGTCCATCAGTGCCTGGCCGCACTCGACGGTCAGACCGCGGTCGCCCGGCTCCTGCTCACTGCGTCGGGCGGGCCGTTCCGGGGACGGACGACGGCGGACCTCGAGCAGGTCACGGTCGCCGACGCGTTGGCCCATCCCACGTGGAGTATGGGGCCGAAGATCACCATCGATTCGTCGACCCTCATGAACAAGGGTCTCGAGGTGATCGAGGCCCACGAATTGTTCGGGATCACCTACGACCGCATCGACATCGTCGTGCACCCGCAGTCGATCGTGCACTCCATGGTGGAGTTGCGCGACGGCTCGACCCTGGCCCAACTCTCCGCGCCGGACATGCGGCTCCCGATCGGCTACGCCCTGGGCTGGCCCGACCGCTCGTCGGTCCCCTTCGGGGCCCTCGATTGGACCAGCCCGACGACACTGACCTTCGAACCACCGGACCGGGCCGTGTTCCGCTGCATCGACCTGGCCTACACCGCCGGGATCAGCGGTGGATCCGCGCCGGCGTGGTTGAGCGCAGCCAACGAGATCGCCGTCGAGGCATTTCTGGCTGGTGCGATGACCTGGAGCGGCATCGCCGACGTCGTCGCCGAGACCCTCGAGGCATGGCGGGATGAGCCTATTGAACAGGTGGAATCCGTACTGGCCGCCGACGAGGAGGCGAGGATCCGGGCCAAGGCGGTGGTGGCCCGCCGTACTGGAGCGGGTACCGCGGAGGTAGCCTTACCTCTGGTATGACGCTCATTGCCAAGGAGCCAAGCACTGCGTCTGCCGACCTGGCGGCGCCCCCCGAACACGTCGAGCCGCCGACCCCCGCGGCCGAGAGCGGCAACGCGCGCCAAGTCTGGCGGCTGCTGATCGCGCTCGTCCTCATCACTGCCGTGTTCCTTGCGGCCGGACTGGGCGACATTCTGCTGTTCATCGTGATCATCGTGGCGATCGTCATGCTGCACGAGCTGGGCCACTTCGCCACTGCCAAGTGGTCGGGGATGAAGGTCACCGAATACTTCGTCGGCTTCGGCCCGCGCCTGTGGTCGATACGGCGGGGGGAGACCGAATACGGGGTCAAGGCCGTCCCGGCCGGGGGGTACGTCCGGATCACCGGCTTCACCGTGCTCGAGGACGTGGCGACCGAAGACGAGCCGCGCACCTATCGCCAGCAGCCGTTCTGGAAGCGGATCATCGTCGGCTCCGCCGGCTCGGCCATGCACTTTCTGATCGCCTTCGTCCTGGCGCTGATCAGCGTCTTTGCCTTCGGGGTGTCGACGAACAACGTCAAGATCAACTCGCTCGAGCACTGGACGGGGGTGGCCCAGACCCCGGCGCAGGCCGCGGGCCTCGCAGCGGGCGACACCATCGTGTCGGTCAACGGCCAGGACCTGCACAGCCCCACCACCATCCACGACGTCATCACCAGTTCGGTCGGGAAACCGGTGACCCTCGGGATCGAGCGGGACGGTCACGTCATCGACATCGTCGTCACCCCCCGGGACGGACGGGGGGTCAAGGACGGCACCACCACCCTGGCCCCGTCCAGCGCCAAGACGCCGCAGGGGTACATCGGGATCAATGAAGGGCCCGCGTCGCAGTCGGTGAACCCGATCCGGGCCATCGGCAACGCGGCGACCAGTCTCGGTTCGGCGACCTCGGCGGAGTTCGCCGCCCTGGCCCACGTGTTCTCCCCGAGCGGCGTGAGCTCCATCTACCACCAGGTGACCAATTCGCACGATGCCACCCAGGCGGCCGACCACCCCGCCACGTCGGAACGGCCGGTCTCGCTCATCGGTGCGGGGAACATCGGCGTCCAGGCCCTGCACCAGGGTGTGCAGTCGCTGTTGGCGCTCCTGATCGTCATCAACATCGCCTTCGCCCTCCTCAACATGTTGCCGATCATGCCGTTCGACGGCGGCCACGTGGCCGTGGCCGCCTATGAATGGATCCGCACGAAGAAGGGGCGGCCCTACTATCAAGCGGACATCACCAAGCTCTTCCCGTATCTCGCTCCTGTGCTCGGCTTCCTCGCGCTATTCGCCATTTCCGTCGTCTTCCTCGACATCGCCCATCCCCTCCAAAACGTCTTCCCCTGATCGGAACCATGGACCTCTCCGCTTCCCTCCTCACAGCCCGCCGCCCCACCCGACGGATCACCTTGGGCGGGGTGCCGATCGGGGACGGGGCGCCTGTCACCGTCCAGTCCATGACCACGACCAAGACGGCGGACGTCGACGGCACGCTCGCCCAGATCTACGCCTTGGCCGCCGCCGGGGCCGACATCGTCCGCTGCACTTGTAACGACGAGGGAGCGGCCATCGGGCTGGCGCAGATCGTCCCGCGCTCTCCGGTGCCGATCGTCGCCGACATCCACTTCCACCACGAGATGGCCCTGGCCGCGCTCGAAGCCGGCGTGCAGGGTCTGCGCCTCAATCCCGGCAACCTCCGCAAGGAGGCCGAAATCAAGGAAGTGGCCGCCGAAGCCCGCGACCGTGGCGTGCCCATCCGCATCGGGGTCAATGCCGGGTCCTTGCACCCCGACATCTACGCCAAATACGGCGGCGCCACACCCGAAGCACTCGTCGAGTCGGCCCGCAACGAGCTGGCCTACTTCGAGGAGGTCGACTTCAACGACGTCAAGATCTCCGTCAAGGCCTCCTCGGTGGCCCTGATGATCGCCGCCTACCGCTTGGCCTCGGAGACTTTCGACCACCCGCTCCACCTCGGGGTGACCGAGGCGGGACCCCCGCCCGGCGGGCTGGTCAAGGGGACGGCCGGCATCGCCACCCTCCTGGCCGAGGGCATCGGGGACACCATCCGTTTTTCACTCACGGCCGATCCCGTGGAAGAGGCCCGGGCCGGCCGCCAGTTGCTCGAGTCGCTCGGCCTGCGCGAGCGCAAGGGGCTCGACCTCATCGCCTGCCCCTCCTGCGGGCGGGCACAGGTCGATGTGATCGCCGTGGCCAAGGAGGCCCAGGAAGCGCTCGAGAAGCTCAACCTGCCGATCCAGGTGGCGGTCATGGGGTGCGTGGTCAACGGCCCCGGAGAGGCGCGTGAGGCCGACATCGGCATCGCGGCGGGCAAGAACAAGGGGCACCTGTTCATCCGGGGCAAGATCATCCGCGTCGTGCCCGAGGACGGCATGGTCCAGGCCCTCGTCGAGGAAGCCGAGCGTCTCGTGGCCGAGGGAGCCGAAGCCCGCATCGCCGCAGCCGACGAAGGGGCGGAGGCCGAAGCCGAGGCTGACCGCCGGGAGCTCCTCGAGTCGACGGGCGTCGACCCCAATCACACCTCGGCGAAGATCGAGACGATTCACCGCCGCACCGCGTCGACCTGAGCGGTTCGTCGGGGGCCTGTCCCTCACCCCGGTATCCTGCGCACCCATGAGCAAGGGCGCGATCGTGACCCGGGCCGAGGACTTCCCCCGCTGGTACCAAGAAGTCATCGCCCGGGCCGAAATGGCCGAGAACGGGCCGGTGCGCGGGACCATGGTCATCCGTCCTTGGGGCTACGGGATCTGGGAGCTGTTACAGGCGGAACTCGACCGGCGAATTAAGGAGGCCGGGGCCGAGAACGCCTACTTCCCGCTGTTCATCCCCGAGTCCTTCCTGAGCCTCGAGGCGGAGCATGTGGAGGGCTTCAGCCCTGAGCTGGCCGTGGTGACCCACGGCGGGGGCAAGAAGCTCGAGGAGCCGGTCGTCGTGCGTCCCACCAGCGAAACCGTGATCAACAGTTTCTTCGCCAAGTGGATCCAGAGCCACCGCGACCTCCCGCTGCTCATCAACCAGTGGGCCAACGTGGTGCGCTGGGAGTTGCGGCCCCGCCTCTTCCTCCGCACGACCGAGTTCCTGTGGCAGGAGGGTCACACCGCCCACGCCACCGAGGCCGAGGCCCGGGCCTATGCGCTGCGGATCCTGCGCGACGTGTACCTGGCCACCATGGTGGACGTCGCCGCGCTCCCCGTGCTGACCGGTCACAAGACGGCACGGGAGCGCTTTGCCGGCGCCACGCGGACGTGGACCTGCGAGGGGATGATGGGGGACGGCAAGGCGCTGCAGATGGGGACCAGCCACGAGCTGGGCCAGAACTTCTCGCGGGCGTTCGACATCACGTACACCACGAGCGAAGGCGTGCTCGAGCATGTCTGGCAGACCTCGTGGGGTGTGTCGACCCGGCTCATCGGCGCTCTCGTCATGGGGCACGGCGACGACTTCGGGCTCCGGCTGCCGCCGGCGCTCGCCCCCTCCCAGGTGGTGGTGCTCCTGATCAAGGAGGAGGAGGGGGTGCGGGCGGCGGCGCAAGCCTTGGTCGACGAGCTACGGGCCGACGGACACCGGGTCCGGCTCGACGACCGTACGGGAACCAGCTTCGGGCGTCGGAGCGTGGACTGGGAGCTCAAGGGGGTGCCGGTCAGGGTGGAGATCGGCCCGCGGGACCTGGCCGAGGGCAACGTCACGGTGGTGACCAGGCACACCCGGGAGAAGCAGACGCTGGCGGTGGCCGGGGTCCGGGGTCTCGTCACCGAGATCCTGGGCCGGGTAGGCCCCGAGCTGCTGGCCGAGGCGACAGCGTCCAGGCTCGAACGGACCGTCGCGGTGAGCAGTCTGGACGAGGCGATGGAGGCGGGGAGCACAGGCTTCGCGACGATCCCCGTCCGGGGTTTGGGCGTCGACGGTGAGGACCGGCTGGCCACCAACGCCCTCTCGATCCGGTGCCTCCAGCGCCCCGACGGCAGCTTGGCCGAGCCCGGCGACGACGAAGTGGATCTGGTCGCGGTGGTCGCCCGGTCGTACTGACGCCTGGGGCCCCGAAGAAAAGGGGGATCGCAGCGACGGTCAGATTGCTATAATCCTTCGCGCTGTCCAGTTTGAGAATCAGTACCTCGGTGGAGCGTGGGCTGCGGCCCACGCTTTCGTTTTACGGGGCTCCTGCTGAGAGCAGCAGAAGGTGATGGTGATCGTCGAGAGGAGGTGACAGCGATGGCGAGGAGTATAGACGACCTGGTTGATGCGCTGTCGCCCCTGCTCGGGGCCCGTGGACTGGATCTCGTCGACGTGGAGCTCCACGGTTCTGAGCTGACCATCTTCGTCGACCGCGAGGGCGGCGTGGACCTCGACACGCTGGGTGAGGCCACACGGGCGGTGTCGGACACGCTCGATGAGCTCGACCCGCTTCCGGGTCGTTACACCCTGGCCGTCTCGAGTCCCGGCCTGGAGCGCCGCCTGCGCACTCCCGCCCACTTCCAGCGCGCCGTCGGGGAGGCCGTCACCGTGCGCATCCACGGTGGCACGTCTGATGTGCGCCGTGTGAAGGGAACCGTCGAATCCGCCGACGAGACCGGATTCACGCTCGTCGGGCCTGACCTGCCTGACGGGTCGTTGCGCATCGCCTACGGCGAGGTCGAGCGCGCACGCACCATTTTTGAATGGGGTCCCCAGCCGAAGAGAGTAAGAGGGTGAACAGGTCATGAGTAAGACCAATTTCGAGTTTTTGGACGCACTGGGGCAGATCGCCCGGGACAAGGGGATCTCGGTGGAGACGCTGCTCGATGCGTTGGCCAACGCATTGGTGGCGGCGTACAAGCGGCGCCCCGACGCGGCCGAAGAAGCAGTCGTCACCATCGACCCCGATTCGGGGGAGATCCGCGTCTACGGCCAGGAGCTGGACGAGGACGGCGAGGTCATCCGGGAATGGGACGACACCCCGGACGACTTCGGGCGCATCGCCGCGCAGACGGCCAAGCAGGTCATCCTCCAGCGCATCAGAGAAGTCGAGCGGGACATGAAGTACGAGGAGTACGCCGGGCGCGAGGGCGACATCGTGACCGGGATCGTGCAGCAGACCGACAACCGTTACACGCTCTTGGACCTCGGCAAGGTCGAGGCATTGCTGCCGCAGGCCGAGCAGGTCTCCTATGAGCGCTACGAGCACGGCACACGCCTCAAGGCGTACATCGTCGAGGTGCGCAAGACCAGCAAGGGACCGCAGATCGTGGTCAGCCGGACGCACCCGGGCCTGATCAAGCGGCTGTTCGAGCTCGAAGTTCCCGAGATCTCCTCGGGAGTGGTCGAGATCAAGGCAGCGGCCCGCGAGCCCGGCCACCGCACGAAGATCGCCGTGTGGTCCAACGATCCCAACGTCGACCCCGTCGGGGCCTGCGTCGGCGCGCGCGGCTCGCGTGTGCGCATGGTGACCAACGAGCTGCGGGGCGAGCGCGTCGACGTGGTGCCCTTCTCCGATGACCCGGTCGACCTCATTCAGAACGCGCTCGCTCCGGCCCGCGTGCGCGAGGTCCGCCTCGACGAGGAGACCGGCACGGCGACCGTGGTGGTCAGCGACTTCCAGCTCTCTCTGGCCATCGGCAAGGAGGGCCAGAACGCCCGCCTCGCCGCCCGCCTCACCGGATGGCGGATCGACATCAAGAGCGAGACGCAACTGGCCGAGGAGGAAGCCGGGTACGGCGACCAGGAATGGGCCGAAGGCGAGTGGGTCGAGGACGAGTCGGGCGAAATGGTGTGGAAGCCGGCCGAGGGCGGCGAGGCCATGTCCGCCGAGGAGTGGACGCACCAGGCCGATGTGACGCCGGGCGACGAACCGGCTGCTGCCGCCGAGACCGCTTCTGTTGAATCTGTTGCTGCCGCCGACGAGGTGTCGGCCGAGCCGGCCCCCTCGACCGAGCCGGCCCCGGCGACGGGAGCCGAGGCATAGTACCGACACGGACCTGCGTCGGTTGCCGTAAGGCGCGCCCGGCCGACGTGTTGTTCCGAGTTGTGCGGCAGGCCGACGGCCAGCTGAGGGTGGATCGAACCGGCTCAGGCCGGGGTGCATGGCTCTGCCGGGAGTCGCCGGGCTGCGTAGAGGAAGCAGCAAGGAGACGGGCCTTCGACAGGGCGTTCAGGGCACCGGTTGCGACCACTGCCATCGAACATCTACGGACGAGCTCACAAAGCGCGTCGAAGCAGGATGTACCCGATGTGCGAGGATAGGGGGCTGCGGGTCACTCCGGGGCCCACAGAGTACGAAGGACATAGAGAACCACTTGCCGAAGAAGATCCGCGTCTATGAACTAGCCAAAGAGCTAGGCCTCACCAATAAAGAAGGGCTTGACCTGGCCCTCTCACTTGGTATTGGGGTGAAGAGCCACTCGTCCTCGATCGAGGACGCACAAGCGGACCGCGTCCGTCGTAAGGCCGACGCCGAAGGACTTCGCCGGGAAGTGACGCCCGAGGAGCCACCTGCGCCCCCGGCCCCCGCCCCCGACAAGAGGGCTGCAGGCAGGACCATTTCGTCGTCGTCTCCCTCCACCGCTCGGTCGACCAGCGGCGACGCCCGGGCACCACGGCTCATCAGCAGCCGGCCGACGGGAGCACCCGCTTCACCTGCCGGAGCACCCGCCCGGACCGTCCGATCCGACACACCCTCGTCCGCACCAGCGGCGGCCCCCGCGGCCGCAGCAGCAGCGCCTCCGGGCGCGGCACCTGCACCTCCGCGGTCCCCCGCACCGGCATCGGCCCCCGGCTCCGCCCCCAGAACGAGCTCCGCTCCACCAGCGGCGCCCGCCTCCGCGTCCGGCGCGCCCGCTGTACCACAGACACGACCACAGACGCAGACACAGGCACCGGCATCCGCACCAGCGTCAGCACCCTCACCCGCGGCCGGGCCCGGCGGCGTCGCCGCCCCGGGTACCCCAGCCGCTCAAGCTCCGGCAGCGGCCGCAACCGCATCGGCTGCACCCGCAGCGACGGCCACGCCGACGTCAGCTCCGGCCGCACCTCCCGCGGCAGCGGCGGCCCCAGGCGCGGCACCAGCACCCGCGGCGCCGCCAGCCGATCAGCGGGCCCCTCGACCTCCTTTGAGCCCGAGTGGCAAGCCCGTGCCACCGCCCCCGCCTCCCCGGCCGCCGATCGGGCCCAGCGGGCGGCCGATCCCGCCGCCGCCCGGTATGGGTGGTCGGCGCCCGACTGCACCGCCGTCACGACCCGGCGGGAGTGGCTATCCGGCACGTACAGGAGGCCGACCGGCGCCAGGCGCAGGCCGGCCCACCGGTGGCCCTGGTGGCCCCGGCAGCAGCAGCTTCGCCGGCCGTCCGAGTGGCGGTGGCGGAGGGTTCAGTGGACGCCCCGGAGGCGGTGGACCCTCGAGTGCACCACCGGCCGCGGGCCGCAGTGGACTGCCCGGACGGCGTCCGCCACAACGTCGCGCCCGCCGTCGCCGGCGCAACCTCGAGGAGCTCGAGCCGACACAGCTCACCAGCTACCAGCCCTCGACGGCACCGGTGCCCGACGGCGAGGTCATCGTCGAGCGCGGGTCCACCGCGCGCGATCTCGGTCCCAAGCTGAACCGCAGCGCAGGTGACATCGTCCGGTTCCTCATGCTCCAGGGCGAAATGGTCATGGCGACGCAGTCGCTCACCGACGACATGATCGAGCTCTTCGCCGCTGAGATCGGCGCCGACGTCCGTCTGGTCGACCCCGGTGAAGAGCAGGAAGCCGAGCTGTTGGCGCGGTACTTCGAGGAGGAAGACGAAGAAGAGGACGCGGACCAGCGGCCGCGGCCGCCGGTCGTGACCGTCATGGGACACGTCGACCACGGAAAGACGCTGCTGCTCGACCGCATCCGCAAGACGGACGTGGTGGCCGGAGAGGCCGGAGGCATCACCCAGCACATCGGGGCCTACCAGGTCGTGTGGAACGACAAGCGGATCACCTTCATCGACACGCCGGGGCACGCCGCCTTCACGGCCATGCGCGCCCGGGGTGCGCAGGCCACCGACATCGTGGTGCTGGTCGTCGCCGCCGACGACGGCGTCATGCCCCAGACGATCGAGGCCATCGACCACGCCACGGCGGCCGACGTGCCGATCATCGTGGCCGTCAACAAGATGGACCGTCCCGACGCCGATGCCACGCGCGTGCTGCAGCAGCTCTCCGAGCGCGGGTTGGTGCCTGAAGCATGGGGCGGCGACACCATCGTGGTGGAGGTGTCCGCCCTCCAGGGCACGGGCATCGAGAGCCTGCTCGAGCAGATCACGCTCGTGGCGGAAGTCGAAGAGCTGACCGCACGCGTCGAGGGCGAGGCCCGGGGTGTCGTGCTCGAAGCCAACCTCGAGGCGGGCCGGGGCCCGGTGGCGACCGTCATCGTCCAGCAGGGCACGCTCCGCGTGGGCGATCCCGTGGTGGCCGGTGCCGCCTGGGGCAAGGTCAAGGCACTCGTCGACGACCTGGGCGACCACGTGAAAGAGGCGCTGCCCTCGACGCCGGTGCAGGTGCTCGGGTTCTCCGAGCCTCCACACGCCGGCGACGAGATGCGCGGGGCCAAGGACCTGGCTCGTGCCCGCACCCTCGGTGAGGCCAGAGCACAGCGCTTCCGCCTGTCGGGCCACAAGCCCGTGGCGTCGGCTGCGACAGGGGCCAAGCTCGAGGACCTGTTCGAGCAGATCCAGCGGGGCGAGACGGCGACGCTCAACATTGTGCTCAAGGCCGACGTGCAGGGCTCGTTGGAGGCCGTGACCGAGAGCCTCAAGCGCCTCGAGCGCGAGGACGTGAAGCTGAGCTTCGTGCTGCGCGGCATCGGTGGTATCACCGAGAACGACGTGCAGCTGGCGGCCGCGTCGAGCGCCACCATCATCGGGTTCAACGTGCGCCCGGACCGGCGCTCGCGTGAGCTGGCCGAGACCTCCGACGTCGAGGTCCGGACCTACGAGATCATCTACAAGCTGCTCGAGGACATTGAGGCGGCCATGCTCGGCCTGCTCTCGCCTCTCTACGAAGAGGTCGTCACCGGCGAAGCTGAGGTGCGCGAGGTCTTCCGGGTCCCCAGGGTCGGCGCCATCGCCGGTTGCTACGTGCGGGAGGGCAAGATCACCCGTGGCTCGAAGGTGCGGTTCCTCCGCGAGGGGACGGTCATCTGGAAGGGCGCCATCACATCACTGCGGCGCTTCAAGGACGACGCGCGTGGAAGTGGCGGCCGGGTTCGAGTGCGGTATCGGGCTGTCGGACTTCCAGGACCTCCACGCGGGCGACATCATCGAGACGTTTGAGGAGCGCGAGATCGCGAGGACGTGACGTCATCGTGAAACGGCGCACCGCCACGTACCCGCGCTCGTTGCGGGTGAACCAGGTCCTGCGGCAGGTCATTGCCGAAGAGCTCGAGCGTCTGGCCGACGCCGACGAGCGCTTCCGCATGGTCACCGTCACGTCGGTCGACACGGCCGCCGATATGCGGACGGCCACGGTCTACCTGGCCACACTGGAGCCCGATGCCGCCGATGCGCTCGAGGAGCGGCGACCCCATCTGCAGCGCCTCATCGGGGCCCAGGTGACGCTGAAGCGAACGCCGCGCCTGACGTTCAAGGCCGACCCGGCGATCGCCGCGGGATCGAGGGTCGAAGAGCTCCTGCGCGGCCTGGACCGGGACCAAGACCCGCCTGCATGAGTGCCACCGGCCTGGTGGTGGTCGACAAGGAGGCCGGCTGGACCTCCCACGACGTGGTGGCGCGGTGCCGCCGGATCTTCGGCCAGCGCCGCGTGGGACACGCCGGCACGCTCGATCCCGACGCCACAGGCGTCCTCCTGGTCGGGTTGGGGCGAGCGACTCGTCTCATGCGGTTCCTGACCGCGCTGCCCAAGACCTACGTCGCCGAGATCGTGCTGGGCACCAACACCTCGACGCTCGATGCGTCGGGCGAGGTGGTGGGGGAGTGGGACATGTCCGGAGTGACGCTCGCGCAGGTGCGCGAGGCGGCCGCGGGCCTCACGGGCACCATCGAGCAGATCCCTCCCATGGTCTCCGCGGTGAAGATCGGGGGACGGCGTCTGCACGAGCTGGCCCGCCAGGGGATCGAAGTCGACCGGCCGCCACGCAGAGTGCACGTCTCCCGCTTCGACGTCGAGGCGGTCCCCGAACGTCCGGGCGTCTACCGGGCCGAGGTGGAGTGCTCGTCGGGCACCTACATCCGGGCGCTGGCCGAGGACGTCGGGACCGCGCTCGGGGGCGGGGCCCACATCGGCTTCCTCCGACGCACCCGCATCGGCTCGTTCGGCGAGAGCGAGATGCGCCTTCTCGACCTCCTCACCCCCGACGCCGTCCTCACGCCCGCCCAGGCCCTACGAGACCTTGCGAGCGTGACGGTCGAGGCGGAGATCGCCACCACGATCGGGCGGGGACTGCCGCTCGACCGCGTGCCGATCGGGGCGATGGGTGACGGCCCCTGGGCCATGCTGGACCAGGACGGCAACCTCCTGGCCGTCTACGAGGCCACCGATACCGACCGCATCAAACCGGCCGTCGTCATAGCCGGTACCTGACGCCCCATTAGTCTCAAGCGCGATGTCCGGAACTGCCGTCACGATCGGCGCCTACGACGGCGTGCACCTTGGACACAGAGCGTTGCTGCGTGAGCTGTCCACGCTCGCCGCGGCGGAGGGCCTCTCGACGGTGGTCGTCACCTTCGACCGTCACCCGGCCGGGGTGGTGCGCCCCGAGTCGGCGCCGCCACAGCTGACCGACCTCGAACAGAAGCTCGAGCTGCTGGCCGCGTGCGGGATCGACCGCACCCTGGTGATCGAGTTCGACCGGGCCCGGGCCGACGAGTCGGCCGAGGACTTCGTCAAGGAGGTGCTGGTCGACACGCTGGGAGCCCGGCTGGTCGTGGTCGGCGAGGACTTCCACTTCGGCCACGGGCGCAAGGGCAACGTCGCCCTCCTGACCGAGCTCGGCCGTGACTACGGCTTCACGGTGATCGGCGCCCGCCTGACCGGATCCGTCGAGCCAGTAGCGGGCGAGCCGAGCTCCGGCGAGCCGAGCTCCGGCGAGCCGGTCGCCGTGTCGTCCACCCGGATCCGCACGCTGGTGGCGGCCGGGGACGTCGTCGGCGCGGCCAAGCTGCTCGGGCGACCGCACGAGGTCCGCGGCGTCGTGGTCCACGGTGACGGGCGGGGCGGTCCCGAGCTCGGATTCCCGACCGCCAACATGATGATCGACGAGGACATCGCCCTGCCGGCCGTGGGCATCTATGCCGGGTACTTCACGAGGGCCGACGGCAGCGTGCACCCGGCTGCCATCTCGGTCGGGCGCCGCCCCACCTTCTACGAGCCTGGGACGACATCTGTCCTGGTGGAGGCCTATCTCCTCCACTTCGAGGGGGACCTCTACGGGGAACTGAGCCGGGTGTCGTTCGTGTGCCGCCTCCGGGACGAGCAGCAGTTCGACTCGGTCGATGCCCTCATCGCGCAGATGCACCAGGACGCAGCGGCCGCGGAACAGGCGCTCATCGCTGACCGCCAGGGCTGACGCCCAGGGCTGACCACCGGGGCTGACCACCTGCTACGATGTTCGCCGGTTGGGCTGGTCCCACCCGCACTCCTACAACATCTCCGAGGTTCTTCGATTTATGCCCGACACGCAGGCCACTATTGCCGAGTACCGGCTGCACGACAGTGACACTGGTTCACCAGAGGTGCAGATCGCACTGCTGTCGGGACGGATCAACCATTTGACGGAGCACTTGAAGGGTCACAAAGGGGACCATCACACTCGACGCGGCCTGATGAAGCTCATCGGCCAGCGTCGGCGGCTGCTCGATTACGTCCGCAAGAACGACGTCGAGCGCTACCGCGCCATCATCGGCCGTCTCGGCATTCGGCGGTAACGAAACACATCCGGGCGTCCCGGGACGCTGGCTGCCAGTCGCCGGTCACTTTCGCAAGGAAGGTGGTCGACCACTGGGAACCAGACATGGGATGCCCCCAAACACCACACGAGGAGCATCATGGCTGACGCCATTTCCGTGTCGGGCCCCATCAGTGGCACCGACCGTACCCTTACGTTCGAATCGGGGAAGTTGGCCCAATTGGCCGACGGCGCCGTACTCGCACGGATCGGGGACACCGTCCTTCTGGCCACGGCCACCGCCGCCCGATCCGTACGGGAGGGGACCGATTTCTTCCCGCTCACCGTCGACATCGAGGAGCGGGCCTACGCCGCCGGCAAGATCCCGGGCTCGTTCTTCCGCCGGGAGGGCAAGAGCTCGGACCAGGCGATCCTGACCTGCCGCCTCATCGACCGGCCGCTGCGCCCGTCGTTCCCGAGCGGCTTCCGTAACGAGGTCCACGTCGTCGGGACCATCTTCGGCGCCGACCAGGTCAACCCCCACGACGTGCTCGCCATCAACGCTGCCTCCGCCGCGCTGATGCTGTCGGGCATCCCCTTCGACGGCCCCATCGGTGCGGTGCGGGTGGCCTACAGCGTCGACGGCACCTGGATCCCGCACCCCACGTTCGAAGAGGGCGACGCCGCCACGTTCGAACTGGTCGTCGCCGGCCGCGCCCTCGACGAGACCGACAGCACCGATATCGCGATCATGATGGTCGAGGCCGGCGGGACCGAGCACTCGTGGGACTACTACGAGGCCGGTGCGCCCAAGGTCACCGAAGAGGTGCTCGCCGAAGGCCTGGAAGCGGCCAAGACCTGGATCCGCGAGTCCATCCTGCTGCAGCGCCAGCTGGTCGCCGGCGTGGTCGCGGCCAAGGGCCCGATCGAGACGATCGCCTTTTCCACCTTCTCCGACTACGCCGACGACGTGTGGGCCCGGGTCGAGACAGTCGGCACCGACCTCATCGCCAAGGCCAACCTGGTCACCGCCAAGACCGAGCGCAACGAGGCGCTCGACGCGGCCGGCAAGGAGATCCAGGCCGCACTGGCCGACGAGTTCGAAGGGCGCGCCGGCGAAATTAAGGCTGCCATCCGCTCGTTGACCAAGAAGCTGGTCCGCAAGCGCATCGTGGAGGACGGCGTGCGCGTCGACGGCCGTGGCACCGCCGACATCCGCCCGCTCTCCGCCGAGATCGACCTCTTCCCCACGGCGCACGGCTCGGCCCTGTTCCAGCGGGGCGAGACCCAGGTGCTCAACGTCACCACGCTCGGCATGCCCCGCATGGCCCAGATGCTCGACACGATCACCCCGGTCGACTCCAAGCGCTACATGCACCACTACAACTTCCCGCCCTTCTCCACCGGTGAGACCGGCTTCATGCGCGGCCCCAAGCGTCGGGAGATCGGCCACGGCCTTCTGGCTGAGCGGGCCCTCCTGCCCGTCGTCCCCAGCGCCGAGGAGTTCCCCTACACCCTGCGCCTGGTCTCCGACGTCCTGGCCTCGAACGGTTCGACGTCGATGGCGTCGGTCTGCGGTTCGACCCTCTCTCTGATGGCCGCCGGTGTGCCCCTCAAGGCTCCGGTGGCGGGCATCGCCATGGGACTCGTCTACGACGGCGGGACCTACGTGACGCTGACCGACATCCTCGGTTCGGAGGACGCCTTCGGCGACATGGACTTCAAGGTCGCCGGCACGGCGGACGCCGTGACCGCGCTGCAGCTCGACACCAAGATCGCCGGCTTGCCGGCCGACGTGTTGGCCCAGGCGTTGTTGCAGGCCAAAGAAGCCCGATTGACGATCCTCGACGTGATGGCCGGCGCCATCTCCGAGCCGCGTGACCACGTCGCCAACAGCGCCCCGAAGATCGTCTCCATGGAGATCCCGATCGACAAGATCGGCGAGGTCATCGGGCCCAAGGGCAAGGTCATCAACACCCTGCAGCAGGAGACGGGCGCGGACATCGCCGTCGATGACGACGGCATGGTGGGCACGGTCACCATCGGCGCCAAGGACGGCAACGCCGTCGAGGAAGCCCGTCGACGTATCTCGCTCATCCTCGACCCGCCGACCGCCGATGTCGGCGCGGTCTATCCCGGCAAGGTGGTCAACATCACCAAGTTCGGCGCCTTCGTCAACGTGTTGCCCGGCCGGGACGGCCTGCTGCACATCTCGAAGCTCTCCTCGCTCAACGACGGCAAGCGCATCAACAACGTCGAGGACGTCCTCACCTTGGGGCAGCCGATCGAGGTCCGCGTCGACGACATCGACCCGCAGGGCAAGGTGTCGTTGTCGCTGGCCTCGGTGCCCCCAGGCAGCGACGGCGGTTCTTCGAGTGACGGTGGCAGTGGTGGCGGCGGTCGTGACCGTGGTGACCGCAACGACCGTAGTGACCGCAACCGTGATCGCGACGGTGGGTCCTCGTCGGCGTCTTCTGGCTCGTCAGGAGCCTCGGGTGCCTCGGGTGCCTCGGGTGCATCGGCTCCGCCGGCGGCCGCCAACGGCGTGCCCTCGTTCGAGGATGCCTTCGAAGCCGAGCTCGTCTCCGAGCTCGGCGACCTGGGCCCCGGTGCGGTCGAAGCGGAAGGTCGGAGCAGCAGTGGCGGCGACCGCCGCCCGCCGCGCGGCCGTTCGCGTCGTCGTTGACCGAGACCTCTGTCCTCCCCAGCGGCATCCGGCTGGTTAGCGAGACCATGGCGGATGTGCGCTCGGTGGCGGTGGCGTTCTGGGTCGGGGCGGGCTCGCGTGACGAATCCGACGCGGTAGCCGGCGCATCTCATTTCCTGGAGCACCTGCTCTTCAAGGGGACACCGACGCGTTCTGCCTCGGCCATTGCGGAGTCGCTCGACGGGGTGGGTGGGGATTGCAATGCCTTCACCACCAAGGAGTACACCGTCTTCCACGTACGGCTCCTGTCCGAGCACCTTCCGCTCGGGCTCGACATCCTCAGCGACATCATGTGGGATCCGGCGCTGCGCCCGTCCGACGTCGACGCCGAACGCACGGTGATCCTCGATGAGATCCTCATGCACGCCGACGAGCCGGCTGACCTCGTCGAGGAGCACTGGCAGTCCTCGTTGTTCGCCGGGCACGCCCTCGGGCGCGACACGCTCGGCACCCCGACGACCGTCGGCGCGCTCGATGCCGAAGACATACGCCAGTTCTTCGCCCATCACTACCGTCCCGGCAACATGGTGGTCTCGGTGGCGGGGGACTGCACCCACGACGCTGTCGCGGCCGATCTGGAGCGGCGTTTCGCCGGAACGACGGGGGGACAGGCCCCGCAGCGGACGGCCCCCGGCCCCGGGGCCGAGGGGTTGCACGTGGTGCGTCGCCCGACCGAGCAGGCCCACGTCGTGTACGGCATGCGCTCGGTGTCGCGGCACGACGAGCGGCGTTGGTCGTTCGGCGTGCTCAATCACGTGTTGGGGGGCGGGCTCTCCAGCCGGCTCTTCCAGAAGGTGCGCGAAGAGCGCGGGCTGGCCTACTCGATCTGGTCGGAACGTGCCACCTACCAAGATGCGGGCTCGCTCGCCGTCGTCGTCGGTACCGCCCCCGACCATGTCGACGAGGTGCTGCGCATCGTGACCGGTGAGCTCGAGCTGTTGGCGACCCAGGGGATCACCGACAGGGAGCTGGCCGTGGCGAAAGGCAACCTGCGGGCGGACTTGTTGCTCTCCGACGAGGACTCCGGCGCCCGCATGGGCCGAATCGGTCGTTCGACGCTCCTCTACGGCCAGGTGCCGACCATCGACGAGGTGCTGGCCCGGATTGACGGGGTCGGACGCGACGAGGTGCTCGCGGCGGCCCAGGAGCTCGTGGAAGCACCCCGTACCCTCGAGCGCGGTGGGGCCCTTCGACGACGATGCCTTCGCTGCACACGTCCCGTCATTGGCCGGCCGATAGGGTTTCAGCCGATGCGCAAAGTCGGTGTGGTCGGGGCCGGCGGCCGGATGGGCCGTGAGGTCTGCCTGGCGGTGCGGACAGCGCCCGACCTCGAGCTGGTCGCCGCTGTCGATCCGTTCCACGAGGGCGAGCTCATCGAGGGGTTGACGGTCGGGGGCGACGTGGCGGCCCTCAAAGAGGCCGGGGCCGAGGTGGTCGTCGACTTCAGCGTGGCCGACGCCGTGCGGGCCAACCTCGCTGTCTACGCCGGAGGGGGCATCCACGCGGTCGTCGGGACGACCGGCCTGAGCGATGCCGACCTCGACGCGGCGTCGAAGCTCTTCGCGGATGCGACGGCCAACGCGGTGGTGGCCGCCAACTTCGCCATCGGCGCGGTGCTGTTGATGCGGTTCTGCGAGCTGGCGGCACCGTATATGGACGGGGTCGAGGTGATCGAGCTGCATCACGATGCGAAACGCGACGCACCATCGGGGACGGCCCGCCACACGGCTGCTCTCATTGCCGAGGCCCGCGCGGACGCCGGCGCGGGGCCGCTGCCCGCCGACCCGACCACCGAGTTCGTGCTGCCGGGAGCCAGGGGCGCCGAGGGACCCGGTGGCGTCCACATCCATTCGGTGCGCCTCCCCGGGCTGATCGCCCACGAAGAGGTGATCTTCGGCGCCCTCGGGCAGAGCCTCACCATCCGCCACGACTCGTACGACCGGCGCTCCTTCATGCCCGGCGTGCTCCTCGCCGTGCGGGCGGTCGCCGATCGCCCCGGGCTGACGGTCGGGATCGAAGCCCTCCTCAACCTGTGAGCACCGGCCCGCCGACCGGCCGGCGCAGCGGCCAACTGTGAGCGATGTGCGGGAGCGGCTCCTGCAGGCTACTTACGACTGCGTGGCCCGCTGGGGCTTGGCCAAGACCACGGTCGAGGACGCAGCCAGGGAGGCAGGAGTGTCCCGTGCCACCGTCTACCGGTACTTTCCGGGTGGGCGTGAGGAGCTCATCGGCGCGGTGGTGGCGTGGGAGTTCTCCCGCTTCTTCCTCCGCCTCTACGAGGAGGTGCACGACGCCGAGACGCTCGAAGAGGTCATGGAACGCGGCCTCGTCTTCGCCCACAACGCCATCGTCGGACACGAGGTGCTCCAGCGCATCCTCCAGACCGAGCCGGAGCGGCTACTGCCCCGGCTGACCGTTGAGGCGAACGAGACCCACAAGCTGATCGCGGCGTTCCTGGTGCCGTACCTCGTGCGTCACGGGATGGCCGAGGGAACGGATCTCGACGCGGCCGCCGACTTTCTGGCTCGCATGGTGCTCTCCTACATCGGGTCTCCGGGCCGCTGGGACCTGAATGATCCGGAGCAGGTGGCCCGCCTCGTCCGCGCCGAGCTCCTGGCCGGCGTCCGATGACCTCGACCACCTGTGCCAACCACCCCGATCGTGCGGCTTCGGTGGTCTGTGCCCACTGTGACCGGCCCATCTGCACCGACTGCATGATGGAGGCTCCCGTCGGCTGGCAATGTCCGGACTGCATCGCCGCCGGCGCCAAGAAGACCAAGGTGATCCGGCCCTTTGCCGCCTCGAACCGCACGGGCGCCGTCGGCTCGACGAACCCGACCCCGGTGGTCATCGCCCTCGTGGTCATCAATGTCGTGGTCTTCGTGCTCAGCGGCTTCGGCAAGGCCAGCGTCATCGCCCGCTTCGGCCTCGTGCCCAACAGGGTGCACTACCAGCACGAGTACTACCGCGTCGTCGACCCCATCTTCCTCCACCTCAACTTCTTGCACATCGCGTCCAACATGATCACGCTGCTCATCGTCGGACCGGCGGTCGAAGTGATGCTGGGCAAGATCCGCTTTCTGGTCCTGTACCTGCTGGCCGGTCTCGGCGGCAACGTGCTGGCGTACCTGATCGTCCCGGCGAACCAGGTCAGTGCCGGAGCGTCCGGTGCGATTTTCGGGGTATTGGGCGCCTACGTGGTGCTCGCCCGTCTGCGCAACAAGCCCATGGGGCCGGTCCTCGCCCTCATCGTCCTCAACCTCGTGATCGGCTTCACGGGCAACATCGAGTGGCAGGCCCACGTCGGCGGACTGCTGATCGGCGGCGCGCTGGCGTTTGCCTTCCAGTACGCCTCGACGCTGCGGGACCGGGCCAAAGACATCGCCGTGACGGTCGGGGCGAGCGTCCTGACGCTGGCGCTGCTCGTCCTGCTGCTGACGAGCCTCACTCCGGGTCACGTCAACGTGACGTAGGGGAGCGGCGGCACGCCCCGGGCCTGCGCCCGGGATGCCGACCGCTCCGGCGTCCGCCCCGTGCCGGGGGTCCGCGCGGCGAAGGGGGACTCCGAGCCCGAGCCTTTCCCGAGCGAATGGCTACGGTGGCCCGATGCGATCCGAGGGCCGCGCCGCTGCTTCGACCTTTGTGAACCCACTCGACGACCCTTTCATCCGTCGTTTGGCCACGGTGGTCATCATCGGCACGTTCATGTCGGTGCTCGACACGACGATCGTCAACGTCGCGATCGAGACGCTGAGTCGCGATTTCCACTCGCCGCTCTCGACGATCCAGTGGGTGACAACCGGCTACCTGCTCGCGCTGGCTCTCGTCATCCCGATGAGCGGCTGGGTCGTCGAGCGGTTCGGAAGCCGGCGCATGTTCGTCGTCTCGTTGGTGCTCTTCACGCTCGGCTCCGCGCTGTGCGGATTGGCGTGGTCGACGCCGTCACTCATCGCCTTCCGGTTCCTGCAGGGACTCGGCGGCGGCATGCTCATGCCGATCGGCCAGACCGTCCTGGCCCGGGCCGCCGGGCCGCAGCGCATGGGCCGGATGATGTCGGTCATCGGGGTGCCGACGCTGCTCGCCCCCGTCATCGGACCGGTTCTCGGAGGTTTGATCGTCGACAACTTGAGCTGGCGCTGGATCTTCTTCGTCAACGTGCCGATCGGCGTATTGGCGATCGGGCTCTCGCTGCGCTGGCTGCCCGGCGGGGACCGCGTGCCGGGCAGCCGTTTCGACGTGGTCGGGATGGCGCTTCTCTCGCCGGGGTTGGCCGCTCTGCTCTACGGACTGTCGGAGGCGGGCGTGAGGGGCATCGGCGATCCGGTCGTGCTCGGGTGCCTCGGCGGTGGGGCCTTGCTCATCGCGACCTTCGTGGTGCATGCCCGCCGGAGCAAGGAGCCACTTCTCGACGTGCGGTTGTTCGCCGAGCGCGGCTTTGCCGCGGCCAACGTGGCCATCTTCGTGGTGGTGGCGGCCATTTACGGTGCCATGTTCCTCCTGCCGCTCTATTACCAGGTGCTCCGCGGGCAGACGGCGCTCACGGCCGGCCTCCTGATGGCGCCCCAGGGCATCGGAGCGGCCCTCATGATGCCGCTCGGTGGGCGTCTCACCGACCGCATCGGCCCGGGCCGGGTGGTTCCGATCGGCATGTCGGTGGTGCTCCTCGGGACGTTGCTCTACACCCAGGCCGGCCCCTCGACGAGCTATGCCTGGTTGGCGTTCTCGCTCTTCGTCCGCGGGCTCGGGGCCGGATGGACGTTGATGCCGTGCACCGCCGCCGCGTATGCCCGCCTGAAACACGACGCCGTCCCCCGTGCCACCACGACGCTCAACATCGTCATCCGCATCGGCGGCTCCTTCGGCACGGCCCTGGTCGCTCTGGTCCTGCAACGCCAGATCAACACTCGGTTGCCCACCGCATCGCACCTCCTCTCGGAAGGCGCGGTCGGCGTACCGACGCACATCCCGCTCCACGCCGCCACGGAGCTCGGTGATGCGTTCGGCTATACGTTCTGGGTCATCGTCGGGATCACCTTCGTCGGATTGTGCGCCACCTTCTTCCTGCCCCGAGGTCGGCTCGGTCAACCGGATTCTCCCGCCGCGCAGGCTGATGAGCAGGGGGAACTCGGCCTCGTTCCCGGCGGGTCGCTTCTATTGCCTGATTGACAATGAGACAAAAAACGCCATAATGTCTCAATGGTGGTTGTGACCAGTGGAACGTCGGAGGCGACGCCGTCGCCTGTTCGTAGCCGGCGAAAGGCCGTGCACCACCTGGGCGCCGATGATCGTTCGTCCACCCGGGTCCGCATCGTCGATGCGACTTTGCGTTGCCTGGCGCGGCAGGGACTCGCCAAGACGACCATCGACGACATAGCCCGTGAGGCCGCGTTCTCCCGGGCCACGCTCTACCGGACATTCCCCGGCGGCAAGGACGCCATCGTCGCCGCCGTGGTGGAGACGGAGGTGGCCCGCCTGTTCTCGTCGCTGGCCGTGGTCATGGGCGAAGCCGCCGACCTCGAGGATGTCCTCGTGGCGGGCATGGTCGAATCGGCCCGCCGACTGGGCACGCACCCTGCGCTGGCCTACCTGCTCGCGCACGAGCCTGGCGTGATCCTGCGCCATCTCACCTTCGCAGACCTCGACAAGGTCCTTTTCGTCGCCGGCGACTTCGCTGCACCGTTCTTCGCACGCTGGCTGTCGCCGGACGAGGCCTCACGGGCGGCCGAATGGGCCGTGCGCATCGTGCTGGCCTATATGGCCGACCCCGCTCCGGACACAGATCTGGCCGATCCCGATGACACGCGTGCCTTGGTGCGCACCTTCGTCATGCCGGGGATCTTGGCGCTGCGGGCTCCCACACCCGGCACGCCCAGCACCGACACCACGTCCGCCGACACCACGTTTACGGACACCACGTCCAACCCCGCTCACGCAATCAAGGAGGCAGTGCGATGACCACCGTCGACGACAGCGACCGCGCGACCATGAAGACCAACCTCGAGCTGATCGGGCGCGAGAAGATCCACGACCTCGAGGCCGTGGTCAACTTCGTCGGTCATTACGACGATGAAGGTTTCCATCGGGTGCCGGACAATTGTCCGGCCGAGTTCACATGGGACTACGACAAGGGAGCCAAACCCCAGCTGGACCGGCTCTACGAGAAGGCGAAGAAGGCCCAGTGGAACGGCCAGACCGACCTGGACTGGTCGATAGAGGTCGATCTGGAGCGGGTCGTCATGAACAACGCCGCGGCCAACCAGGACCAGATGCAATGGGGGCCGACCGAGCTCGCCGGCACGGTGCTCGAGACCTGGGGTGACAAGGAGTGGCTGAAGTTCGGCATGGAGAATCAGAACTGGCTCCTCTCCCAGTTCATGCACGGCGAGCAGGGGGCGCTGCTGTGCACCGCGAAGATCGTCGAGACGGTGCCGTGGATCGATGCCAAGTACTACGCAGCCACCCAGGTCATGGATGAGGCACGGCACGTCGAGGTCTTCTCCAAGTACCTCGACACGAAGCTGTCCGGCCACTACCCGATGAACGGCCACCTCGGCCTCCTCCTCGACGACATCGTGAGCGATTCCCGTTGGGACATGACCTACCTCGGCATGCAGATCATGGTGGAGGGTCTCGCCCTCGCAGCGTTCGGCTTCATTCATTCGATGACGACCGAGCCGCTCCTCAAGAAGATGTTGCGCTATGTGATGGCGGACGAGGCCCGTCATGTCGCCTTCGGTGTCTTGAGCCTCCAGGAGTACTACAAGGAGCTCAACGCAGCCGAGTTGCGCGAGCGCCAGGAGTTCGCCTTCGAGGCAGCCATCCGGATGAAGGACCGCCTGATCATGCAGGAGGTGTGGGAACGCCTCGAGGTGCCGAAGGCCGATGTGGTGAAGGTGTACTCGCACGCACCCGACCGGGACGACTTCCAGATCCTCTTGTTCTCCAAGATCGTGCCCAATCTGCGCAAGCTCGGTCTCCTGGACGCCGCCGACGGTTGGCTGCGACAGAAGTTCACCGACATGGGCGCGATCGCCTTCGAGCACCTCACGGACTCGACCGAGGAAGAGGACGCGTTTGCCGACGGCTCGCCGGTGGAACGACAGGTCGCCTAAGGCTTGGCCTGCGACGCATCTCTGGTTCGGACGCCCTTGGTTCGGGCGCACCTGGGTTGGGCAGCCCCGGCCTGCAGCCCCCGTAAAGCCCTGACTTGCCCCGGCTCATACCGTCTGCCCTCTGGCGGTGGGGGTGGCTGGTAGCGTGAACCGGTGATGGAATCTTCGCCGAACGCACCCCGGCTCGGGCGTGTGATCACCGCCATGGTGACCCCGTTCGACGACGCTGGTGCCCTCGACCTCGATGCAGCCGTCGCACTGGCCCGCTGGCTGGCAGGTCACGGGAGCGACGGCCTCGTGCTCAGCGGTTCGACCGGTGAGAGCTCGGTGCTCACCGACGACGAGAAGCTGAATCTGTGGCGGGCCGTCGCCGAGGCGGTCACCATCCCCGTGATCGCCGGGACCGGCTCCAACGACACGGAGCACTCGGTGCGGCTCACGGCGCAGGCCGCATCCTGCGGGGTCGACGGGGTGCTGGTGGTGACGCCGTATTACAACCGACCGTCGCAGTCCGGTATCTACGAGCACTTCAGGGCCGTGGCCGAGGCATCCGGCGGGTTGCCGGTGACCCTCTATGACATTCCCGCCCGTACGGGCCGCCGCATCGCCGCCTCCACCATCGTGCGCCTGGCCCACGACGTCGAGGGGATCGTGGCGCTCAAGGACGCGGCCGGAGACCCGGCCGGGACGGCGCATCTGGCGGCACGACTGCCCGCAGGCTTCGAGATCTACAGCGGTGACGACGTGATGACACTGCCCCTCCTGGCGATCGGCGCCGTCGGCACTATCAGCGTGGCGTCGCACTGGGTCGGTCCCCAGTTCAAGACCGTGATCGAGGCGTTCCTCCGGGGTGACCTGGCCGAGGCCATCGCCGGCAACGCCAAACTGCTCGACGCCATCGACTTCCAGTCGAGTGAGGACTACCCGAACCCGCTCCCGGCCAAGGCGATCTGCCGCGCCATGGGCCTCCCGGTGGGGCAGTGCCGCTTGCCAATGGGTCACTCGACCCCCGAACTGGACTCTCAGGCCGCCAAGATCCTGGCGGCGTACGGCCCCCCGATTGCAACGGGCCCACCGGTTGCCTGAAAAACGGAAATCACGCCCCAAGGCGTCCCCTGTACGTGTCGTCTTCCTCGGGGGGCTCGGGGAGATCGGTCGCAACTGCGCCTGCATCGAGGTCGACGGCCGCATCATCGTTCTCGACTGCGGGATCATGTTCCCCGACGCCGACATGCCCGGGGTCGACCTGGTGCTGCCCGAGTTCACCTACTTGCGTGAGCGGGCGGACAAGGTCGACGGCATCGTGCTCACGCACGGCCACGAAGATCACACCGGTGGACTGGCCTATTTGCTGCGTGATCTGCAGGTCCCCATTTACGGCTCCGAGCTGACGGTCGGTCTGGCGAGGAACCGGGTCGACGAAGCGGGACTCGGTCATCGAACCGAGTTCATTGCGGTCAATGACGGTGAGCGGCGCCGCATCGGCCCCTGCGACGTGGAGTTCATCCCGGTCACCCACTCGGTGCCCAACGCGTTCGCCATCGCCTTCTACACGCCGCAAGGGGTCATCCTTCACTCCGGCGACTTCAAGCTCGACCTGCAGCCGGTCGACGGTCGTCGGACCGACCTCTCGAGGATGGGGGAACTGGCGCGCACCGAGGGCGTCCGTCTGCTCCTCTCGGACTCCACCAACGCCGAGGAGCCCGGCTTCACCGAGTCCGAGTCGTCCGTCGGGATAACCCTGCGACGCGTCATGGCGGCCCAATCCGGAAAGCGCATCATCGTGGCCTGCTTCGCCAGCCACATGCACCGGGTGCAGCAGATCATCGACGCCGCCGTGGCCAATGGCCGCAAGGTGGCGACGCTGGGACGCTCCATGGGCAAGAACGTGGAATTGGGGACGCGCTTGGGCATCATCTCGATCCCGACGGGAAGCCTCATCGACATCGAGCACGTGGACTCGGTACCACCGGGCGAAATGTGCGTGATCTCCACTGGTTCCCAGGGCGAGCCGATGTCCGCGCTCTCGCTGATGGCAACGGGTGACAACAAGTGGTTGCGGGTCGGTGAGGGAGACGTCGTGGTCATCAGTGCCCACCCGATCCCGGGCAACGAATGGTCAGTCGGCCGGGTGATCGACGAGCTCTACCGACGGGGGGCCGAAGTCATCCACACCGGTGCCGAAGCGGTGCACGTCAGTGGCCATGCACGACAGGGTGAGTTGCGGACGTTGATGTCGGTGACGCAGCCGGAGTGCTTCGTCCCGGTTCACGGTGAATATCGGCACATGGTGCACCACGTCCGGCTCGGTCTGTCGATGGGCATTGCTCCGTCGAAGGTGCTCTTGTGCGAAGACGGCGACGCAGTGGAGCTCAACGCCCAGGGGATCAAGCGCGACGGCAAGGTTCCGGCCGGCTACGTGTATGTCGACGGCACGGTGGGGGACATCGGCCATGGTGTCCTGCGCGATCGGCAGAAGTTGTCCGAGGAAGGCGTCGTGATGCTGGTGGTCACCGTCGACACGCGTCAGGGCTCGTTGAGTGGAGCGCCGGTGATCGAGACCCGAGGCTGGGTGCACGCACCCGAAGCAGAAGAGCTCCTGGGCGAGGCCAGCGACGTGGTCGGCGCCGCCGTCACGCAGGCGCTGAAGGACGGCACCCGCGACAGTGAGGTGCTCTGCCGTCACGCCCGCAAGGCGTTGGGCAAGTTCGTCGGCGACCGCACACGGCGGCGACCGATGATCGTTCCTGTCGTCCTGATGGTCTAGAGGCCCCAGCTCTCGTTCCTTGGTCCGGAGTGCAACCGGCACAGAACGGCTCCTCGTTACTCGTTACTCGTTACTCGTTACTCGTTACTCGCCGTGATCGTCCTCTGACGAGCGGACCGTCTCCGCATCGCCGGGAAGGTCAGGCGGCTCGGCGTCAGGTGGCTCGGCGTCCGGTGTGTCGGCGTCCGGTGTTTCGCCATCCGCGATCTTGTTCAGCCCGAGGAGCCGGGCGACCGGAGAGGCGGTGAGGCCGTACAGGGTGACGGTCCCGACAATGACCAAGAAGGTCGCGGGGACCAGCTTGTTGGCCCCGACGATCCCCGCAGCCGCCAACGGTGCTCCGAACGACGCGGCGGTCGAGGCAGCGACGATCCCACGGGGGTCCATCCAGCCGATAAACGCCCGTTCCCGTATGGACAGGGGAGTGCGCAGCGTCGAGACAGCGGCAACCAGCGGACGGACGACCACGACAAGCCCGAGGAGGAGGAGCAGGGTCGGTCCCAGCACCGACCGCACGGAGGAGGGCGTCACCGTGGCCGAAATCGAGATGAACAGCACGCCGATGACGAGTTGCACGATGGTCTTGAAGAACTTTCGGTCTTCGGGCAAGTCGATGACGGGCAGGTTCGCCAGCGCCACACCCATCACGATGGCAGCAATCAGGCCAGTGTCCGCTCGTCGGGCGTCACAGAGCGCGGCCGTACCGACGACCACCGCCAGAATCACTTCGGTGGCCAGCACCCCGGTCAGCCGGAGTTTGCTCAGGAGCAGCCATAACACCGCCGCCCCGATCACGCCGCCGAGCGCCCCGACTCCGACGCTGCGCAAGAAAGCGAGAACCTCCTGCCCCCGCCCGGTCTGGGTGTGATTGACGATGGCCTGAAAGACCAGTGCGCCGATGATGGCACCGAACGGGTCGATTGTGGTGCCCTCCCAACCCAGAATCAGCGAGACACGCCGACCGGGCCGGGCGGCGGTGAGCAAGGGGGCCACAACGGTCGGGCCCGAAACGATGATGATCGCGCCCAGCATGATCGCTGCTTCTTCCGACAAGCCGAGCAAGGGACGGGCCAGCAAGGTGGCTCCCGCCCACGTGATCGGGATCCCGAGGTAGAGCAGCCGACGGACAACACGTTGATGGTGACCCTCCAGTTCGCGGAACTCGAGGTCGAGACCCCCGTCGAACAGGACGATCGCCACGGCGAGCGCAACCAACGGCGAGAAAGCCGATCCGAGGCTCTTGGCCGGATTCATCGCGTGGATGTAGTGGCCGGCAAGGAACCCCACCGGCAACAACAAGACGATGGCGGGTATGCGGACGCGCTGCGCCACGATCTGGCACGCCACCGCGAACAAGACCGTCAGGCCGAAGCCGATGAAGATGTCGCTCTCGCTCACCCGGCGACAATAACAATGCCGCCTGTTGGCGCGAGCAGAACATGGCACGAGCGCCGAGGGAGCGCGATGCCGTCAGGTCCAACCCGGTGTGCATGCCGCCTGCTCGATCCACTTCTGCAGCTCCGATCGCTGAGCCTCCTCCATGCTGGTCACCTTGACATACCGAGTCCGGTCGGTCGATCCGAGCGGCGGCGGGGACTCGAAGTCCGCCCCGCCGAGGAAAACGATGTTCACAGAAACGTCGTAGGCGGCTATTTCAATGATCCACCCGAATTCCGGTAGCCGGTAATATGCCCTTTTCCACTTGACGGCGTAGTCAAGGCCCGGGATCGTCGCTCGGATTGACCCGTCCAACCACTTGACGATGGGTTGCAGATCCGGCACCAAGCGCCGGCACCAATCATCGATGTCGGAGTGGTTCGCCGACGGCTCCGGCGGCCTTCGTCCCGCATTCCCCTTTATCGCTTTCGGAATCTTCGTGGCCTCCTCACTAGATCAGCAGCATGGTCCATCTGTTCTATCGCCAAACGTTCAGCGGCTCAACTAGCCGGCTACGGCAACTCTCGACCTGAGGGTTGGACAGGGTGAGGACGGTTCTGAGTTTTCATCCTTGGGGAGGATGCCAAAAGTCAGAGGGGTCCTTACTCTCAAACGTATCGCCCAGGGTCCTCTCCGAACATGATCGAAATGTCCTCAACGATTTCGGGACTCCTGCGATCGCAACGTATGAGCTCGTCCGGCGTGGGCAGGTATGGCCGATCTGCCGCCGTCGGTTTCTTCGGAGCCGTGCTGATAGGCGTCGCCGCTTCACTTCCCGGTGCCCCATTCGCCTTCAAGGTCCCTGGAGCTTGGTTTTTCGGAGTGCCCTCCCTTAATTACGTCGGAGGCATCGCACACGCGAGTGGATTCGAGCTCCTGTTGGAACTCGTGGGCGGGTTCGCCGGCATTGTGCTCCTGTGCCGGGCGTGGTTGGCCATCACCCGCAGCCTGGTGCAAGAGCCAGAAACTCGACCTGGCCGCTTGGCTGCGATTCTTGCTCTTTGGGCCACGCCTCTCCTCATTGCTCCGCCCATGTTCAGCAATGACATCTACAGCTATGCGGCACAAGGTGAGATGGTCAGCCGCCACATCAATCCCTATCTCTATGGACCGGGGATCCTCGGAGCAACGCCGTTCGAGTCTTTGGCGCGAGGTGTTTGGATCAACACGCCTTCACCCTACGGACCGCTTTTCAGTGGTCTCGACGGGGGCCTCGTGCAGCTGGCCGGTCATCGAGCTCTTCTTTCGGTTGTTTTCTTGCGCCTTCTGGCGGTCGCCGGCGTCGCGCTCATGGCTGTCTTCGTGCCGTCGTTGGCACGCAGCTACGGAAGGGACCCCGGTCTCGCATTTTCGCTTGGTGTCCTCAATCCACTCGTGCTGCTGTTTCTCATTGGATCGGGCCACAACGATGCCCTGATGATCGGGCTGCTCGTGTGCGGGCTCTCCATTGCCCGGCGAGGACACCCTCTGTGGGGCATCACGATGTGTGCCTTGGCCGGAGCAGTCAAAGTCCCCGGCCTTATCGGCGTCTTTGCCATCGCCTGGACCTCCGCCGGCCAACACCCCTCAGCGCGGCGTCGCGTTCTTCAGCTTGCCAAAGCATCTTTGCTCGCCGCCGCGATCCTCGAGCTGCTCTCTGTCTCGTTCGGCCTAGGGTGGAGGTGGGGGTGGATCCGCGGGTTGGACAGCCCAGGAACAGTGACGAGTTGGATCACCCCGATAGACCTGGTGGCAAAGATCGTGCCGCATGTCGGTATTTCGGCGGAGGCGTTTCTCGCCGTGGCGCACATCGTGGGACCCGCTGTCGCCATCGCTATCGGTCTTTGGGCGCTCAGGCACCTCGCTGTCATCGGATTGCCCTGCGCCCTGGGACTCAGCCTGTTGGGATTCGTGCTCCTCGGACCGATCGTGCAGCCGTGGTATCTCATGTGGTCGATACCCATTCTCGCAATCACGGCGGGAGCGCGCACCGTCTCGGGGATCGCCTTCCTCTCGGTGGTGGTCTCCGTCGTGGGAGTCGTCGGCCTGGGTCAACTTTCGGGAGAGGTTGGTTCATTGGGCCTGCTTTCTGCGTTGCTCTTCGTCTTGATTCTGGTGGCGACGATTCTCTTGCCGATCCGCACGACGTCCTGCCACGACCATGCCCTGTCCGCCGCCTTCCTCGAACGCCGTTGGCCATCGCCACTGGGGCACCTGCAACGTGGCTATCGGGCGGCGGCGGCGTGGCGGCCTGCGGGCTACGTGTGGCGCCGCCGAAACTTGTCCGACGCCGACGCCGACGCCATCACACATGCGAAGCGGAGAAGTCTCAGCCTTCTCGACACATCCCGATCAAGGGCCGATGCGCAGCTCCGGCGTAACTACCTGGTGATTGCCGGAATAGCGGCCGCAGTCGTCTGTGTCGTCGGACTCCAGGCCTTCCTCCACGGCCACTTCTTGGCGGTCGACGAATATGACGACGGCGTCTACTTCGGGGCCTCCCTCGAGCTCTTCCATGGCGTCATGCCCTACCGGGACTTCGCTTTTATTCAGCCGCCGATGATCACGCTATGGATGCTTCCCTTTGCCGCACTCTCTTCGTGGACCGGCACCGCAGTCGCCATGGAGGCAGCACGGCTGTTCGTTGACCTGGTGACGGTGGCCAACGTGGTGCTCGTGGGCGCCTTGGTGCGACGGCGCACAACCCTCCAGGTCATTGTGGCGACCGGAGTGATGGCCTTCTCGGAAGGGACCATCCGCTCGTCACAAACGATCCTCCTCGAGCCGTTCCTTGTTCTCGCTTGCCTTATCGCCTTGCACTGCCTGCTCGATGGTGCATCCATCACTTCGTCGTCTCGACGACTCTGGTGGTGTGGGATCTGTTTCGGGATTGCCGGGGCGACCAAACTTTGGGCTGTCCTCCCCTTCGTCGCAGTGCTGATCGTCCTCTCGTCGAGCCACGATCGAGCGCGGGGCAAAGTTGTCTGCGGCGCCATCGTCGGATTCTTGGCCTGCTCTCTCCCCTTTCTTGCCGGAGCTCCAGGTGGGTTCCTCCAACAAGTGTTCGTCACTCAGGCGGTCCGCAGTGGAGGAGGTCTCGCACTACCCCAGCGAATTGCCGACCTCACGGGTATTCCCGGACTCTCATCCTTGACCGAGGGGAGCAACAAGATGGGCGTCATCCTCCTCGCTCTCGTCCTGTTGGTGGGGGCCCGGATCGTCGCACTCGGTTGGACTGTGCGTGACCGACAACCCAGTTCGCCACTGGAACGGTTGGCTTATTGGGCTACGGCCTTTGTCGGGATCGGCCTCTGCATCGCCCCCACGTACTACTACCACTACTCGGGCTTCATGGCGCCGTTCTTGGCCCTCGCCGCGAGCTTCTTGGTTGTGCGGGTGAGGACTGCGCTCTCCAACCGGACTGCGCTCTCCAACCGGACGGCGCTCTCCAACCGGACGGCGCTCTCCAACCCGTCGTCGCGACGGCTGCTGACGTTGCCCATCTCGTGGAGATGCGCCGTGGCTCCTGTCGCAGTCGTCGCCTTGATGGGTGACGTCATCGTCAACGTCGTGGACCTTCCCGTTGCGCCTTCGGTGAGCGACGCGGTGAGTGATGCCATTCCCGGACACGGATGTGTTCTGTACGCCAACCCCGCAGTTGCACTGCTGGACAACCGTTTCACGTCCGATGTAAGTGGATGTCCGACGGTCATTGATTGGCTCGGGCAAGAGCGGGTCTTGGCCAACGGAAGCGCGGCAGCGCCCTCCGATGCCCGCAGCCGTCGCCTGCAAAGTGTCATGAATCGTTGGATGGCGTCCTCCGACGCCGTTGTCCTCGGAAAAGGTGATTTCGGCCTCAACGAGGCGAACGTCGACTATCTGCGTCGACACTTCACCCTCGAGACGGGTACCCCGAGAGGACTGAGGATCTACGTGCGCGCCCTGAGGCATCCGCACAAGGTTGACCGTTCTGATCCAAGAGAGAGCCTTGGCAAAGGTCCATCGAGCGCAGCGTAAATATGACCAAGAGTGTCGGTCGTCACTACCCCTTGGGGCGTTCGATCCGGACCTGCCTCATTCGCGGTGCTCAGTCAGAAGTCCTGCTGCATATTCAAGAGAGCAGCGACAGTTGCTCGCTCTGCGCAATCGACCCCGCCGCTCCGCCCGCCGACCCAGCCGACCCCGCCGACCCCGCCCCCGACCCGCGCGCCCCAGGCTTCACCGGCGCGTACGCCGCACGCCCCGTCACGCCGCATCGCAGAGATGTGCACCGGACCACCTCGGAGATCCGGTCCCTCTCGGCTTGCGGTTGGTAGGCCCCGGCGCGGAACCGCTCCCGATGGAGGGCGGCGAGGTCGGGCCGTACCCGGTCGATCCATGCGAGGTAGTGCTCGCGGACGGTGCCGCGCAGGTGCAGCGCCACGCCGCTGATCGAGACCGCGCCTGCGTCGGCCGCCGCCTCGACGACCGAGCGCAACTGGTCGTCGGCGTCGGAGAGGCCCGGCAGTATCGGAGCGACGAGCACGCCGCAGGAGATGCCGGCCTCGGTCAGCCGGCGCAGCGCGGCGAGGCGTTGGTCCGGTGGCGGGGTACCCGGTTCGGCCAACTTCCATACCGAGCGGTCGAGACAGCCCACGGAGAAGTTGACGGCCACCTCGGTGCGGGACGCCGCCCTCGCCAACGTGGCAGAGTCCCGGAGGATGAGGGTCGACTTGGTCAAGATACTGAAGGGGTTCCGCGCCTCGGACAACACCCCGATGATGCCCTTAGTGAGGTGGTACTTCCCCTCGGCGTGCTGGTACGGATCGGTGTTGGTGCCCATGGCGATGTGCTCGCCACCCCACTTGGGTGCGCGCAGCTCGGCCCGCAGGCGCTCGACGGCGTTGATCTTCACTACGATCCGCTTCTCGAAGTCCTCGCCGATGTTCAGGCCCAGGTAGTCGTGGGTCGGGCGGGCGAAGCAGTAACTGCACGCATGGCTGCAACCCCGATAGCAATTTATCGTGTGCCGGAAGGGGACGAGGCTCTCCGGGGGGACGGTGTTGATGATCGTCCGGGCGTTGACGTGGAGAAACTCCAGGCCGGCGTAGGCGCCCTTGCCCATATGACGGGTGGCCGCCTGCTCGTCGGGGAAGAGCGTCCCGCCCTCCTCGGCGTCAGCCAACTTCCAGCGCAGCGGCATAGGGCGTACTATAGCGAACATATGTTCGTCTCCAAAATGGAGTGTCCCCCGGACAGGGCAGGACCAGGGGTAATCTGCCTCCTACTGTGGTGACCACGAAGCGCCGACCTGTCGCGCCGCGCACCCCGGCCCGCAAGACCAGTTCACGCGGCGCGCACTCTGCTCCTAAAAGAGGTGCTCCCAAAAGAGGGGCTCCCAAAAGAGGGGCTCCCAAAAACGGGGCTCCACGGAAGGCGGCTCCCCGGAAGCGGGCATCGGCCGCACCCGCGGCACCATCGGTCTTGCGCCGTCATGCGGCCGACCTGTGGTCGATCGGGCTCATCACCCTCGGCGTGCTGTTGGCCCTGGCGATCTGGGGCGACGCGCTCGGACCGGTCGGCCACGGCATCAACGTGGGGTTGGCCACCGTGGTGGGCTGGACCAGGATACTGATCCCCCTCATCGCGATCGGGGCCGGCGTGGTCCTGCTCGTCGAGCGCGACGGCCCCGAGCCTGTGCGCACCTGTCTCGGCGCCGTCCTCGGCATCGTCGGTTTCTGCGGCTTGGGGCAACTGGCCAAGGACAATCCTCCCTTCAGTCCCTCCGTGGACCTCCGCCAAGCCGGTGGTTGGGTGGGAGCTCTGGTGGGCCGCCCCCTGCACGCCGGCATCGGATCGGCGGGATCCGGGGTGCTGTTCGTCGCCATTGTCTTCGTGGCCGCCCTGATCGCGACCGGGGTCTCGTTGGCCACATTCGGGCGGATCGTCGGCAATGGCGCCGGCGTCGTCGGTTCCACCTTGGCCTCGTGGTGGAACAGCGGGGTGCAGACGGACGACGTGGAAGACGCCGACGGAGAAGAGCCCGTCGCCAAGGCCAAGCGGGTCAAGGCCGAACAGGCTCCGCTGCCGCTCGAATCGGAGGAGGATCCGGACCTGGACATGAGCCCGGCCGAAGCCGAACCCGAGGCCGAGCCCGAAGCTGAACCGGCACGGCCCGCCGCCGTGGTGGCCGCGATGCCGCGAGCCGGCAGCACCTGGGTCCTCCCCGACCTCAGCATCCTCGCCGCCACCAAGCAGCTGAGCCACGACCTGCGCCAACTCGAAACGGCGGGGCAGACACTGGTGGCGGCTCTCGAGGCGCACGGCGTCACCACCACGCTGTTGGGCAAGACGGTAGGCCCGACGGTCACCCGTTTCGAGCTCGAGTTGGGACCTGGCGTAAAAGTCGCTCGCGTCACCAGCCTCTCGCGTGACATCGCCTACGCCATGGCGTCGCCCGACGTGCGGATCCTGGCGCCTATTCCGGGGAAATCCGCCATCGGGGTCGAGGTCCCCAATCGGACCCGCCAGCTCGTCGCCCTGCGTGACATCCTCGACTCCGCCGAGGCCAAGAAGGCCACCCACCCGCTCGAGGTGGCCATGGGCCGCGACATCGCTGGACGCGCCGTCATGTCCAACTTGGCCGAAATGCCGCACATCCTCATTTCGGGGGCCACGGGCGCAGGGAAGTCGTCCTGCATCAACTCCATCATCACCTCGGTGCTCATGCGCAGCACACCCGAGCAGGTGCGGCTCATGTTGATCGACCCCAAGCGGGTGGAGCTCGGCCAGTACAACGGCCTGCAGCACCTGGTGAGCCCCGTCGTCGTCGATCCGAAAAAGGCGGCCAATGCCCTGCAGTGGGCGGTCAAGGAAATGGAACGGCGCTACGACCTGCTGGCCGAGAACGGCATGCGCGACATCACTGGCTACAACCTCGCGCTGGCCGCGGGGGAGATCCCGCCGTCGGGCCCCCTGTCCGACAAGCGGCGGATGGCCGAGACGACGTCGCGTGC
The DNA here is from genome assembly GCA_963706555.1 of uncultured Acidimicrobiaceae bacterium. Lineage (GTDB taxonomy): Bacteria > Actinomycetota > Acidimicrobiia > Acidimicrobiales > RAAP-2 > Bog-473. Next base: position 4,419,561 of record OY970164.1, on the reverse strand, counting down.
GCTCGGCGACGACCACCCCGCGGTCTACAGCGACGACGAGATTGATAACGAGCCACGACCTCCCGAGGTCCTTCCGTTCATCCTCATCGTGGTGGACGAGCTGAACGACCTCATGATGGTGGCGGCACGCGACGTCGAGGACTCCGTCGTGCGCATCGCACAGATGGCCCGCGCCGTGGGCATCCACCTGGTGCTGGCCACCCAACGCCCGTCCGTCGACGTCATCACCGGCGTGATCAAGGCCAACATTCCCAGCCGGATGGCGTTGTCGGTGTCATCGCTCGCCGACAGCCGGGTGATCCTGGACCAGGCCGGTGCGGAGCGATTGGTGGGCAAGGGCGACATGCTCCTGCTCACCGCCTCGTCGAACGTCCCGCGTCGCCTTCAGGCGCCGTGGGTCTCGGAGAAGGAAGTGCGCGACGTCGTGCAGCACTGGCAGGCCCAGGGTGGCATGACCGAGCCGGTCGTCGGTATCGAGAACGTGCTCGAAGGACTCCCCGGGGGGATCGAGGGTGTCGACGACGATGATGACGAGCTTCTCGCTGCTGCCATGGACCTCGTGGTCCGGTCGCAGTTGGGGTCGACGTCCATGCTGCAGCGCAAGCTGCGGGTGGGCTTTGCCCGCGCCGGGAGATTGATGGATCTCCTCGAGCGCAAGGGCGTGGTCGGCCCGAGTGAAGGCTCCAAGGCGCGTCAGGTGTTGATGACGCCCGACGAGTTCGATTCGATGAGTTGAACCCCGCGGACCCGCCACCGACCATGGCGGCGACGTTCGGGGTGGACACCCCCCGGACGGGCAGTGCCGCTCCGGGGGGGCCGGTGAGCGCGGAGAACGCGAAGCCAGAGCCCTCCCCACAACCGCGCGCACAGCGCCGCCGACCCCCCCGACGCTGGCGGCGGCTCTCGGTGACCCTTCTCTGCGTGCTCACGCTGCTCGCACTGGTCAACCTGGGGGCCGGCCGCCTGCGGGCAGCCCCTCCGGTCGCTGCCGTGACGGCAACGATGCCGACCGAGGTGGACGTGCCTCCGGCGTCGAGCCCCGCGGCGTTGCCCTGGCCGACCACCGGGCAGTCGGCCATCGCCGTGCCCGCAGTCGGGATCGACGTGACCTCGGGGCCCGAGCAGGCGGTGCCCATCGCCAGCCTGACCAAAATGATGACGGCGTACCTCATTCTCCACGATCACCCCCTGCGGCCCGATGAGGACGGTCCCAGCATCACGATGACCCAAGCCGACCTCGACGATTTCGAGACCGATACGGTCGAGGACCAGGCCAACGCGCAAGTGGCCGTCGGTGAGGTCCTCACAGAGCACCAGCTACTCGAGGGCCTCCTCGTGCATTCGGCCAACAACTTCGCCGACACCCTGGCGCGATGGGATGCGGGCGACATTCCGACATTCGTGGCGAAGATGAACACCACGGCGTTGGCGCTCGGCATGCGCACCACGCACTACGCCGACCCGAGTGGCTTCGACCAAGGTTCGCAGTCGACGGCCGGCGATCTCTTGAAGGTGGCTTCGCGCGACATGGAGAATCCCGCGTTCGCCTCCATCGTGAAGATGCCATCGGTCACGCTGCCGGTGGCCGGCACCATCTCGACGTACACCCCCTGGTTGGGGTTCCAAGGCGTGATCGGCGTGAAGTCGGGCTTCACCGCCGCCGCCGGCGGCTGTGATGTCCTGGCGGTCATACGCCGCGCCCATGGCAAGAATGTGCTGATTCTCGCCGCCGTGACCGGGCAGACCGGTCCCAATGTCCTGAATGCGGCGGGCTATCTGGCGCTGAACCTGGCCGACCACGTCGGCGTCACCATCGGCTCGACCCCTCTCCTCCATGCCGGGGATCCGGTGGCCAACGTAAAGGTGTCGGGCCACACCGTCGTTGCGACCGCGGCATCGACGGTCACGATGCTGAGCTGGCCCGGAGTCAGTGCGCATCTCTCCATGGTGCACGGGCGCGAAGTGCGGGCCGGCGCCAAAGCGGGGACGCTCATCGGGTCGGTTGTCGTCGGATTGGGGACCCAACGCGCCGTGATCCCGGTGCGCCTAAAAGGGCTGCTTCCCCAGCAGAGCGTGCTTCAACGCCTATTCTAATTTGATGCGCGCCCGAGCCCCCGCCTCGTCCGCGAACTTGGGGCCAGGATTCGATGCCCTTGCCGTCGCGCTGGATTGCTATGTCCAGGTCGAAGTGGAGCGAGCCGGCTCTCTGCGTGTCCACAGTGAGGGTGAGGGTGCCGGACTGTGTGATGACGCATCGAATCTCGCCGTGCGTGTGGCCGCTTCCATCTTCGGCCACGACCGCATAGCGGTCACGGTCCGCTCACAGATTCCGGTCTCACGGGGCCTCGGGTCGTCCGCCGCGCTGGCAGCCGCTGCCGCGGCTGCTGCCGGGTCCGATGATCCGTTCGCCATGGCCGCACAGCAGGACGGCCACCCCGAGAATGCGGCTGCGAGCGTGTTCGGGGGACTTGTCGCGGCAACGGTGGTCGACGGCCGCGCCACCACCGCCCAGCTCCCCCTGAGCGACGAGTTGGCGTTCGTGGTGATCGTCCCCGATCTGGCGTTGGTCACGGCCGAAGCCAGGGCGGTGCTGCCGGCCTCGCTCACGTGGGACGACGCGCTCTTCAACCTGGGCCGGATGGGGCTACTGCTCGCGGGCCTGGCCGAGCCGTCGCTCTTGACGGCCGCGGCGACCGCTGACCGGCTGCACCAGAACGCGCGCGGCACGCTCTTCCCACAGGCCGAGGCACTCCTGGCGTCGCTGGTGGACTGCGGCGCACTCGCATCGTGCTGGTCGGGAGCGGGCCCGTCGCTGCTGGGCATCAGCCCTGAAGCCTCGGCCGAGAAGGTGGCTGCCGGAGCACGGGTGGCTCTGGAGGACTCAGGCCTGGCCGGCCGCGTCCTTGTCTTGCGCGCCGACCGCCGCGGCCTCGTGTACGGCGATGAGGCAGAGTTACCTGAATCTGGACTGTGAACTTCCCATCCGGCTGGTGAACAGCTCACCAGCTCTTGGGAATGCTTTTCGGCCATAGCGTCCGAGGTCCGGGGTCCGCGGTCCAAGGTCCGAGGTCCGCGGTTCGGCGGGTGGGTTCTGCGAAAATGTGCGCCATGAAACGCTCGCAACGATGGGCGCGAGACAGCGACGCGGGAGCGAGCAATGGGAAGTCGCCGACCGGGCCGCTGCGTCGCCGCCGCGCCCAGCGACATCTCGACAGCCTCGCGCAGCATCCGGCCCGCCAGGTCAGCCCGACGGCAGCCGTCGCACATGTGCGAGTGCTCGGGGAGACTGCAAGAGCTCCCGACGACGCGAGCAGCGGTTCTGCCATGCTGCAGCCACCGACACAGCTGCAGCCACCGACGCAGCTGCAGCCACCGACGCAGCTGCAGCCACCGACACCGCCTCCGATCCCACAGGCAGGACATGAGGGCGACAGCCGGGCCGTTCAAGCGCCACCGGGAGGTGAGGTGCGGATCGTGAGCCATCAACTTGGCGCGCAACTCCGTGCCGTACCGATTGACGAGCCGCTCACGTCCTCCCTGCAACAGTCGACCTTCTAACAGTCGACGCACAGAAGGCGCACAGCAGCGACGTCAGGCCGCGGGCGCGTCGTTCGTCCGCACCACTCCAGGGCAACTCCAGGGCCAATTCCGGCGCCATCGTGAGTCCGTAGATGCGCGCCTGCGCGTCATGGAGTGTGTCAATTACTGCAGCGTGATCGTTACCAAACTCCTATCGCGTTGTGACGCGTCTCTGGACCCACCCACAGATCGATGTTCCACAGTGATGGTGTTCCTCACGTGGGGACGCAGCGAATCCCATCAACGAGAAAGGAAACACAACAATGAAACTCCATCTCCGCAATGCGCTTGCGATCGGTGCTCTCACCGGCGGCCTCGTGACTGGAGGTGCATTGGTCGCGAACGCGGCAACCACCACATCGAGCACGAGCTCGACCAACTCCTCGGGTGGGAGCGGATCAGGCACGAGCTCATCGACCGGCAGCGGATCTTCGACGGGAAGCGGGTCCTCCACGAACTATTCGGGCTCTGTATCGGGGTCGCCACCCAGTAGCTCGAGCGGCACGTCCTCCTCGGGCTCGAGCAAGGACTGCCCCAACATGGGCTCTGGCTCTGGCTCTGGCTCTGGCTCTGGCTCTGGCTCTGGCTCTGGCTCTGGCTCTGGCTCTGGCTCTGGCTCTGGCTCTGGTTCCGGTTCCAGCTCCAGCTCCGGCTCGGGTTCCGGCTCCGGCTCGGGTTCCAGCTCTGGTTCCAGTTCTGGTTCCAGTTCCGGGTCGGGCTCGGGCTCCGGACCGAGTGGCGGAGCGCCTCCGACGAGTCCGGCCACGCCCTCGGAGTAACGCACCTGCCGAAGATTCTGAACACTCCCTCGTCCCCCCACGTGAAGCTCCCGGCTCGGCTGGGAGCTTCACGACGTCAGAGGTCGGCCTCAGGGAGGTGCTTGAGAATTGTTAGATGCGGCTTGCCAGGATCACCGTGCCTTCGCCCGAGAGATCGGCGAGGGCAACACCACGTCCTGCCATCATCATCACCAGAGCTTCCGCAGGACCCATGACCTCGGGTCCGTGTCCGTGAGACCAGTCCATATCTGTAGCCGTGAGTTGTAACCCTGCGATGCGTTTCCTGGCACCGAAAATGTGCACGTCGTTTTTCACGAAGTCAGCCACAGGGACGAGATGTGCCTCGGGGAGATCTCGTCTGATGCCGAGAGGACGACAGATGTCCTGACCATGGATGAGAACATGCATCAGGCCGGTGACCGGCCGCCCTCTCGGTGCAGCCGTGCGGTCGGTAGCTGCCTCCCGAAAGGCCTTCAGGATGAGTTCTGGGTCACGCTGCCCGCGTGTTCGCCCATCAGCGGCCACCCATCGGTGGTAGTTGAATCCGTAGCGAAGCATTCCCCGGGCGATCGCGCCAACTCCGAAGGCGCCCTCGGCGCCCGCAGTCAGATGGGCGAGCACGTCCCTGATGCGCCATTCATCGCAGAGTGATCCCATGTTCCATTGCTTCTCGTGCAAACCCGAGAGCCGTTCGGTGAGCTCGAGGCTCTCGTCACGAGCTGCTTCCCAGATCTCCATGATCGCCTCCGTTCATGGCCCACCATGCTCATTCGAACTCTATGGGCGGTGGGCTGATAATCGGAAGAAGCGATCGGGAGAGGGATCAGCCGATGCGAAAGCCAACAGTCACGAACGCCGGAGGAGGCTGTCGACGATGATCGTGGCGGCGGCCGGGCAAGCCTTGGTGAACCCGAGAAACGGGCCGAAATCCCTGGTCGCAGCGAAGCCGGTTATGTAGAGGCCGGGAATGCTCGACTGGAACCCCTCATCGAGTACAGGGAAGCCGTCGACCAGATCAATCCTGTCGACGAGCCCGTCGAGGTACGGCACGTTGGGGAGGCTGGCTTTGTAGCCGGTCGCCAAGACGATGCGGTCGACGGAGAGACGTTCACCGTTCGAAAGATCGGCGACTACGGATCCGGTTTGTTCCTCGATGTTGGTGACCGATGTGCCGGGCCAACGATGGAACTGGTCGGTGGCGAGGCGGGGAGTGAGCCACCATTCGAGCGTCAAGCGGCCAACTTCCCAGAACCGCTGGGCGATCCGCTCCTGTTCGGAGTGGGGCAGAGTCCGCCACCACCCCGGCACGGCGAGCATGGAGTCGACGTAGTCATCCACGAACTTCCAGCTGACATGCTCGAAAAGGGGGACATCATGGCGATGGACGATGTCAATCCGCTCGGCTCCTTGTTCCCCGATCAGCGCGGCCCATTCGTAGGCGCTCTGACGGCCACCCACTATGAGTACGCGCGCACCGCTGAGACCTTCGAAATCCACGAGATCGACCGTATGCCCGGCCACTGCGGTCGAAACTGAATCGGCCCACACAGGCAGCTGTTGGAAGTGGCGAATCCCCGGCGCAACCACAACCGCTTCGGCGGCAATTCGCCCACCGTTGTCAAGGAGCGCCTCGAATGTCTTGCCATTTTGCGTGAGGTGGGTGACGAGGTTCTCCCGCGCTCTCACACCTTTGTTGTCCTGGAACCACGTGGCGTAGTCGAGGAACACTTTGAGGGGCACAGGATCGACCTCGTTGGGTGCAATTCCCTCTTCTTCGAGAAATGCCTCGAAGGTGTGCACGCCTGCCGCATCGAGATGCCAATCGGGGCCTGAGCGCAAGCACATCCCCTCGGGCATGTGCTTCTTCCAGAAGGACATGGGTCCTCCAACGACGATCGTCTCGATGCCACGCTCAATCGCCCGAGCGGCCGTCGCCACGCCATAAGGGCCGGCACCGATCACGAGAAGTTCCGACCTGTCCGTCACGGTCGCCGGGTCCCGAGTCGACACCACCTGAAGAACGTACACTGGCGGCGGCACAGGGCACACCCGACCATCGCAGGGTCGGTGCCGACCAGCACTGTTTCGCTGTCTGCGCCCGCCGTCTCGCCACTGGCGGTGGCCAGTGCCGGTCGCGGTAGCCGGTGCTCTATCTCCGGACCAGGTTCGGTTCATCCGGGCGTACGTTGCGCCCGTTAGTTCGTTGCCTCACTCGGAGGCAGGAGGGACGTCAGCTGGACCGGATTCGCCGGGGCGGTGATCGCCTTCGTCTGTCCCCATGAGGTGAACCGAACCGATTCCCCTCCAATGGAGACCGAGACAGGCAGGTGCTTGCCTCCAAGAGCGACGTAGGCCGTCGCGTGGCCCGGGTCCTCACCCGTGTTCGTGTAGGTGATGGCAATCGCTCGTACACCGTCGATCGTTCGGACATTCCCCTTGTGGAAGTTGTCGGAGCTGAAAAGGTCCGTGAGCAAGCTCGGCATCGTGAGGTCTGCCGCTGCGATGGCATAGAGGGAGCTGCTCGGCTGGATTTGCACCCATTTGTTGGCGGCTTGCACTGCTTCAGTTTCGGTCAGGGCCGAAAAACTAGACCAAAACAGGGAGTTCGCGCGGACGTAGAGCTGACCACCGACGTCCAACGTCGTTGCGGATGGCAACGCGATTCCAGCGTTTTTACGAGCGGCGACCGTTTTCAGAACTTGGCTGCCCGATGTCGCTGCCGAATAGTTGATTTCGATGATTGTGATCTTCCCCAAGCCAGGGATCTTGCCGGAACCCTTGCCGCTCGCGTTGACTGATCCCGCACTCGCCATCGCAGCGCGGGATTGGGCAATGATCACGGCGGCATTCTGAGAGCCAAACGAGGGGGACGCCGCGTGCGCCGACGTCGTGATGCCCATGGCGCCCATGACGATGCAGGCACCGACGAAGGGAGGTAGTCCCTTTCTCCACGGGAAACCGTAAGGATGTGCGGCGCGTGCGCCAATCCCGAGCTGCTTGCGTGCGTCTGCGCCGTCGGAGTGCGTGCGTGTGCTTCTGGTCATTGCCTACGGCGCTCCTTTGGGGACGCGAAACGTATCTCTCTCACAGCTGGTTCGATCAACTGGTGCCGTCACATCAGGTACGCAAGAGTGTGCGTGCGACCGCGGAATGTCGTCCCAACGGGGTCCCAATGCTCGACCAACTCCGCTTGCGACCCGGTCCGCAGTAGCGCCTGACGCAGTTCGAAACTGTTGACGTCGAGCGACCGGCGCCGTCGCTGCAGTGGAAACGCCTATTGTGCTCGCCAAGCTCCTTCCCAGGTCACGGGTGTACGTTGCGGACACAAGTAGCCCCCGATGGATATCGGGAGCGACGCCCCGGACCCTGGTAGCGCCCGATCCGCTGCGCCTGATACCAGGAGAGTGCCATGGCCCTTGTCGATGCACCACCCGTGCAGCCTCCTCACCAATTACCGAGGAGCGTGGGCCAGTCCGAAGCACAGCGGAGAACCGCTCGTATCGCGGGGTGGCTCTTTGTCATCACTTTTGTGACTTCGATTCCCGAGCTCTTTCTGTACAAACCGCTCCTGAAACACACGAACTACGTCTTCGGTTCCGGGGCCCATGTCGGTATTGCCTTGGGCGCGACCCTCGAGGTGCTCCTGGCGATCTCCGGTGTCGGCACCGCGGTCGTGTTGTACCCGATCATCAAGCGCCAGAGTCAGAGCATCAGCCTCGGCTATGTCGCAAGTCGGACCCTCGAATCGACCATCATCATTGTCGGCGTCGTCAGTGTCATGTCCGTCGTGACGCTGCGTCATGACGTCGGGGGAGCGGGCGCCGCAAATGCCGCCTCGCTCGTTCTCGTGGAACGAGCGCTGGTTGCCATCCACGACTGGACGTTCCTCCTCGGCCCCGGTTTCTGCGCCGGCTTCGGAAACGGGATATTGCTCGGCTACCTGATGTACAAATCGGGCCTCGTGCCGCGGGGCATGGCGATGCTCGGCCTCATCGGTGGCTCTCTGATCTTCGCGTCAGGAATCGCGATCCTGTTCGGCGCCTTCAAGAACGGCTCGGCGGCGGCGAACCTTCTCGCGCTCCCGGAAATCGCCTGGGAGGCGTCGCTCGGCGTCTACCTCATCGTCAAGGGGTTCAAGCCATCCCCCACATTGGCCGCCCCGACGGCGTAAGCACGACGAGGCGAGGCACAGCTGGGCGACGCTGGACAAGTCGACGTGAAGAGGTCCGGCGTTCGGATGCAAGCCCGAGGACCTCACAATCCGCTGAACAAAGAAGGCGTAGGAACCTGAAACAAACATGAGCACTTGGAAGGTGAGCAGATGCAGGAACAGCAGCCGTATCCAGTTCAGTTCTCCGTGGATTATCCGGACCGATCGCTCAATCGCGTGACGACGGCGTTCAGGATCATCGTTGCCATCCCCATCCTGTTCTTGCTGGGTACCGTTTCAGGTGGGACTTCGTGGCAGTGGTCCCACGGACAAGGGGCCACCACCCTGGCGGCGGGGGCGGGAGGGCTTCTGTTCTTCGGGCCGCTGCTGATGATTCTGTTCCGCCAGAAGTACCCTCGCTGGTGGTTCGACTGGAATCTCGAGCTGCAGCGGTTCAGCAACCGTTTAGGGGCATATCTGGCCCTTATGAACGACGGTTACCCTTCCACCACAGATCACCAATCGGTGCATCTCGACTACGAGTACCCAGACGTTGCCGGTGATCTCAACCGGTGGTTGCCGTTAGTCAAGTGGTTCCTCGCCATCCCCCACTTTGTTGTGCTGTTCTTCCTGAATATCGCCGCTGGGGTCGCGGTGATCATCACGTGGTTCGCCATCCTGTTCACCGGCCGATACCCAAGGGGGATCTTCGACTACGTGGAGGGCGTGATCAGATGGGACAACCGCGTCCTGGGCTACGCCTTCACCTTGGTCACCGACCGGTACCCGCCGTTCAGCCTGGCCCCGTGAACAAGGGTTCTCACGTTTTGGTGTCGACCTGCAGTCCGGAACCTGGCCGCAGGGGATACCTGCGCATTTAGCATCCCACGCTGACAAGATGTACTCCGTGCCCGATGAAGGATGGACGTTCGACGCCTCTCTCGTCCCACGCAGTGAGACGGGGATCGTTCTCTGCGCTGAGCCGTGCGGATTGAACGGAAAATGCCGCCTGGGGATACTCGTCGAACGACTCGAGGGTGAGAATTCCGTCCACTTCGAGATCGAATGTCCACCGGACCATCGGGAGTCCTCCGAGTTGGCTCATGGCGCGTGGACTGCAGCGGTTCTCAGCGAAATGTGTGGCATTCTGCCCGTCTTGTTAGGAACAGTTGCGTTCATGGGTACGCTCACCGTGCGCTTCCAAGCGCCCATTCCGCTGGGTGAGCGACTGACAGGCAAAGCAAAGCTCGATAGGCGCGAGCGTCGAAAGCTCTTTGTCAGTGCGACGCTCTCATCGTCGGACGGCGTCGAGCTTGCGAAAGCGTCAATGATCATGATCGCCGCGTCGGCGGCATGAGCTTTGGGGTCGGCCCCGAGATGCCTCCCAGTTGCTCGCGAAGACGGCACCTCAGTTTTCGGGAAGTGGTTAGGCAAGCACGATGGTTGCAGCGAGCGCCATCCGGTGGTCCTTCGACCACGGTGGCCCTAAGGTCGCCCGCGGTCCGAGGAGTACCTCGTCCGCTCGCTGGCCCAGGATCCGGGCGGCGTCCTTCTCGACGTCCTTTGCTTCGAAGAGATGCACGGCCCAACCGCGCTCCCGAGCCAGATCGGTCAGCACCTGGCGGTACATGACGGAGTCGGATCGGCTCTCGTAGGGCACGCGACGTTGCACGGCAATGTCCTGGGGAAAGTCAGCGGGCCAGGCTCGCAGCGACATCGAGGTGATGGGTTCGGGCAGTGCCGTGCCGAGCTCGTCGAGTGCTGCTGAGGTGGCCCGCTGTGCCGATGCTCTCACCTCAGCCACCAAGGCGGAGAGCGCGTCGTCATCGAGAGGCTCCGCGGGGCGGTGGAGGGGGAATGCCCCGCCCTCGTGGTGGATCGGCGCCGTCGGAAGGCCCGGTTCGAGCAACTCGATCCTCCGGCGGTCCACGACCCGGTGGTCCGCGTCCGCCGACGCCGTGACGGCGACGGCCCAGCCGAGGTGATGGGCGATGCCGAGACGCATTCGATGCAGTATGCCCTCGGTGTTTCGCTTGGAGGAAATCGCCCGGCGAGTTGCACCTCGGGGCAGATCGGCCTTCCGCACGCAGTGCGATAATCGCTGCGTGGTCGGACGATGAGCCCCGAAGAGGTCGATCTCCCTGGTGGCAAGTTGAACAACGTCGTACGAGTCGGTGAAACCGTCCGGCGCCGTGCCGGCTCCTGGACCCCGACGATCCACGCTCTCTTGGAGCACTTGCGGGCCTGCGGCTACCCGTACAGCCCCGAAGCGTTGGGGATCGACGAGAGCGGCCGGGAGGTCCTCGAATACATAGAGGGCGACACCATCGGCGACGCCTACCCGTGGTCCGAGTGGGTCTGGAGCGAGTCGCTTCTGGTTCAGGTCGGCGAAGCCACCGCCGCGCTCCACGCTGCCCTCGAAGGATTCTGGCCACCTGACCCGGTCCTTTGGCAGCTGACCCCGTCCGGCGTCGGTGCGACGACCAGCATCTGCCACCACGACCTCGCGCCGTACAACGTCGTAGTGCGAGAGGGACGTCTCGGAGCCTTCATCGACTGGGATCTGGCGGGGCCCGGGAGTCATCTCTCCGAGGTTGCATTTCTCGCGTGGCAGTGGGTACCACTCTGGCAGCCCGACAGCACCCGGGGCCTCGGTTGGGACGATCCTCCGGACATCTCCCGGCGCCTCAACCTCCTCCTCGACAGCTACGGGTTGAGGGATCGTTCGGGCTTCATCGAAGCCGTCATTGCCCGTGTCGAGGACCACTACCGAGGAATTGAAGCCCAGGCCGCCAGTGGCCACCCGGGGTTCGCACAACTCGTTGGCGAAGGACACGTCCAGAACATGAAGCAGGCAGCGTCATATCTGCGCGAGAACGCCGATCGACTGCAGGCGCTGATATCGACTGCAGGCGCTGACAAGGACCTAGAGAATGGATGACATCGTCGACGCCGGGTCGCGTCCCGTGTAGGCGAGGAGCTTGTCCTGTGCCGAAGCATCCGGAGGGACGGGTAGTTCAGGCTTGAACACGCCCTTGCGCTGGTCGTCGGTGAATCGGCCGTGGATGAACGTGTACGCAGCCTCAGGGAGATCCTGCGGCATGGTGGTCGCCTGACCGGTCGACGCCGCCAGATCCCACCCGTGGAGGAGCTGGTCGCTGAACGCAATCCCCAGTGAGGGGCCTGTGCGCTCGATCACACCGGGCTCTTCGAACGTGCGTAACGTTTCCGACCGAGCTTTCTCGAAATCGGAGGTCGGATCGTTGCTGATGAGTGCAGGTGGAGTCGACGAAGGTGGAGCGACATCCTCTCCCCGCGCCGCACCCACGAAGTATTTCTGGGTTTGGAGCATGTGGTTCATGAGTGTTCGGACGTCCCATTCATCGCAGAGGGTGTTCGCATCGAGGTTGCCCGAAGCTCCCGCAACCTTGGTTCCTGCCCATTCGCTGGCCTGTCGGTAGAGATCCAAGAGATCGACTTCCATGGTGTTCCTCCATTTCGCCTTGTATCACTTTGCATACCCTCTATCTGGTTGCGCTATTCGCCAACCGCCAGCCCCAACTGAGCGGGGTCAGGGGCCCAGCACGGTGCGACGGCTCGACGTCACGGCCCGTTGCGGGATCCTGGGGCGTGAGCTGCCGTCCTGTCCGGTGAGGCATCCTCGAGTCCCGCGATGGCCGGCGTCTGGGCGAGCGCGAACACGCCGGCAACCACCATGGCAAGACCCAGTATCTCGAAGAGCGGGGCCAAGCCTTGCGTGTTGATGTGCTCGCCGAAGCAGAGACCGATGGCGATGGCCACGAGCGGTTGTGCGACCGTGAGCGTAGGTAGCGACAGACGAAGCGCGCCGGCGTGGAACGCTCCCTGCGTCAGGATCAGGGCGACCGCACCGGCACCCAACAACGCATAGGGCTGCCAGCTCGTCAGCAGGTGGAGCACCCCCATGTTGAGCAGTCGTCCTGTCGCTGCGGTAAGGGCCGCTGCATAGCCGAATGCCACACCGGACCCAGCGGCTAGTAGGACTGCAGCCCGGTTCTGCGAGGTCGTCCGGTTGCGCAGTACGACCGCTGCAGTGCATACCACGGCAACGACGGCCGACAAGATGATCCACGCTTCCACCGAGGCGTGAGGGTGGCTGATACCAGGGCGCGCCACCCCGAGGAACAGTCCCAGGCCCGCAGCTATAGCACCGGCGGACGCAAATGCCGGAAGCGAAATGCGTTGATGCTCGCGTCGGGCCGCGACAGGCAGAGCGACGACCAGACTCAGGACCAGGAGAGGTTCGACGAGCACGAGTGAACCTCGCCGCAGAGCCATGAACTGGAGGACGTAGCCCACGCCGTCGAGACCGTTGCCGGCCAGCCACAGCGGCTGACGCGCCAGCCGCGCCACGAGGCCCAGTCGGATGACGTGGTCGGGAGTCTCCTTGGTCGTCGCATCGTGTTGGAGGACTGCGGCAATCCCGTACGCGACGGCACTGGCGACGCCCAGGAGGACGATGGCGACGAGGCCACCCCCGACGTGGTGGAGGGACGCCGCGACATCCATCACTGGGGAGTCACTGATGTCGGAGGCAGCGGCAGCGGCAGCGTCGGAGACTGGGGCGGAGACAGGGGCGGAGACAGGGGCGGAGACAGGGGCGGAGACGAGGGCAGCAGCGGAGACTGGGGCTGCGGTGGGGTCGGGTACGGGAACGACTCTGGCGCCGATCTTGCGCTCCCGGGACGGACCGCTCCTCGATGAGCGCCATTAGCCACACGGTAACCCTTCCGCCTCAACTGGACGACCCACTTGGGGATGATTGGGCCGTCCATCACGCCGGACACCTGCACACCGGGAAATCAGACCCAGGTCTGATGAGGCAGGCACAGGATCATCCTCAGGTCGGTCGAGGGCGGTGCCGGTACCCCCTAGCGTTCCCACGTGCCATCGTTCGACGTCACGCATGGCGGACAACCCGAGCCGTCTCGTTCCCCGGCGCACTCCCCGCGGCCCTCCCCGGAGCATTCTTCGGTGCAACCAGGGCCACGACGCGTGCGCTCGTCGCCCTGGACACACGCCGGTGCACTAAGAGTCCCCGAGATCACCGTCTATTTCTGGGTGATCAAGGCACTGTCGACGGCCTTCGGTGAGTCGACCTCTGACTTCCTGGTCAGGAAGTTGCACCCGATCCCGGCCGTCGGGCTGGGCTTCGTCGCGTTCTGCCTGGCGCTGGGCGTGCAATTCTCGAGGCAGCGGTATATCCCGTGGTCGTATTGGATGGCCGTGGCAGGGGTGGGTGTGTTCGGAACCATGGCAGCCGACGTCCTCCACGTCGGATTCCACGTCCCTTACATCGCGTCCTCCATTTTGTACGCCGTGCTTCTGGCCGCGGTCTTCGTGCTCTGGGACCGCACGGAGCGGACCCTCTCCATCCACACGGTCAATACGCCCCGCCGCGAGGCTTTCTATTGGGGGGCGGTGGTTGCAACGTTCGCCATGGGGACGGCTCTGGGCGACCTCACGGCGACAACGCTGCACCTGGGCTACGGCCTCTCGATCCTGCTCTTCGCCGGGATCATGTTGATCCCCGCTCTCGGCTACCGGTGGCTCGGGTGGAACGCGATCTTTTCGTTCTGGTTCGCCTACGTGGTCACACGTCCCTTGGGCGCTTCGTTCGCCGATTTCGTCGGAAAGCCCAAGGCACTCGGTGGTCTCGGATGGGGCGACGGGTGGGTGGCACTGGTCCTGCTGGCTGCAATCGTCTGTCTCGTCGCCTTCCTCTCCATCACCCACCGGGACGTGCAGCACCCCGATCGTGCAAAGCCAGGTGAGGAACTGCAGCGGTAGTCGCACCATGCGGAGGCGCACCATGCGGAGGCGCACCATGCGGAGGCGCACCATGCGGAGGCGCACCATGCGGAGGCGCACCATGCGGAGGCGCACCATGCTGAGGCGCACCATGCGGAGGTGCACCACGTGCGCCGCCCCGTTCGGCGCCCCGTGGAGGGAGCTGGGGCGGGAGGAGCCGTAGACTCTCGCCAATGGCCAAGAATTTCATCATTCGCACGTTCGGGTGCCAAATGAACGAGCACGACTCCGAACGTCTGGCCGGCATGCTGGTGGCGGACGGCATGCAGCAGACCGACGACCTGCAGCAGGCCGATGTCGTGGTGTTGAACACGTGCTGTATCCGGGAGAACGCCGACCAGAAGTTGTACGGAACGCTCGGGAGCCTCAAGACGCTGGTCGACGCCAAGCCGGGCGTGCAGATCGCCGTGGGTGGATGCCTGGCCCAGAAGGACCGTGAGCTGATTCAGCAGAAGGTCGGCTGGGTCGACGTCGTCTTCGGGACGCACAACCTGACCAGCGCGCCGGCGTTGTTGCGGCGGGCCGAGCACGAGGGTCAGGTGATGGAGATCCTCGATGCGCCCACGCCCGAGAGCATCTCCAACCACCTCATGGCTCCCGACGCCGTCCGCGAGCTGCCGTACGCGGCGTGGGTCAACATCCAGATGGGGTGCGACAACTCGTGCGCGTTCTGCATCGTGCCGTCGGTGCGCGGGCCCGAGGTCAGTCGACAACTGCGCGACATTGTGGCTGAGGTCGAGGCGTTGGCGCAGCGCGGGGTGACCGAGGTGACTCTCTTGGGGCAGAACGTCAATTCGTACGGGCGCGACATCACGCGCCGCCGGCCGCTGTTCGCCGACCTCCTGCGCGCGCTCGGCGCTGTCGACGGCATCGGCCGCATTCGTTTCACGAGCCCGCATCCGAAAGACCTGCGGCCCGAGACGATCGAGGCGATGGCGTCGGTGCCCGAGGTCTGCGAACAGCTGCATCTGCCCCTGCAATCGGGGAGCAACCGCGTGCTGGCAGCAATGCGCCGCGGGTACACAGCCGAGCGGTACCTGGAGCGGTTGGCCGCGGCGCGCGAGGCGATCGACGATCTCGGCGTGACGACCGACATCATTGTCGGTTTCCCCGGGGAAACCGAGCAGGACTTCGAAGACACGTTGGCCGTCGTGGCCGACGCGGCGTACGACAGCGCGTACACGTTCATCTTCTCGCCCCGGCCGGGGACGCGGGCTGCCTCCATGGAAGACGAATTCATCGCAGCCGAGGTGATCTCGGAGCGTTTCGAACGGTTGAAGGCTGTCGTTGACCGCTCGTCGTTGGCGCGCCACCAGGCGCGGGTGGGGCGGACCGAAGAGCTTCTGGTCGAGGGGGTGAGCCGCCGCGACGAGTCGATGCTGTCGGGGCGGACCCGACAGGGGAAATTGGTGCACTTCGCGCCGACGTCGCCGGGAATGAGCGGGACGCCGACCGCAGGTGCGCTGGCCGACGTCGTCATCACGGCCGGGCATCCGCATCACCTGTCGGGCCGGCTGCTCGAGGTCACGGCCCGGCCCAGACACCGGGTGCGGATCCCGCTGGCCAGCGCTTGACGGTCGTCTCCCTCCTCGGCGTCACGGCGTCGGGGAAGTCGGCGGCGGCCCTCGATGTGGCCCGGCAACGCGGCGATGTCGAGATCGTGTCGGTCGACTCGATGTGCGTCTACCGCGGCATGGATATCGGCACGTCGAAGCCGACCCCGGCCGAGCAGGCCGAAGTGCCGCACCATCTCCTGAATCTGGTCGACCCGGACGAGGAGTTCACCGTCACCCAGTTCCAGCTCGCCGCCCGCGACGCGCTGCGCGGCATCGCGGCCCGGGGCAATCATGCGCTCCTCGTCGGCGGCACCGGGCTCTACCTGCGCGCCGTCGTCGACAACCTGGGGTTCCCTGGGCGCTTTCCCCGCTGCCGGGCGGCGCTCGAGGACGAACTCGCCGCGGGGACGGCGACCGTGCCCGATCTCCATGCTCGGCTGGCCGCCCTCGATCCTCTGGCTGCCGGCCGAATGGAACCGACCAACCATCGTCGTGTCGTGCGCGCGCTCGAAGTCACCCTGGGCTCGGGTCAGCCGTTCTCGAGCTTCGGCCCCGGGCTCGAGGCGTACCCGCCCACGCCGGTCACCATGATCGGCCTCACGATCGCCGCCGACGACGTCGACCGCCGCATCGCCGAGCGCTTCGCCCGCTGGCTCGACGGGGGCCTGCTCAGTGAGGTGCGTGCGCTGGCGGAGCGCCCGGGCGGGATTTCGCGGACCGCTCGCCAGGCGCTGGGCTACCGGGAGCTGCTGGCCCACGTCGAAGACGGCGCCCCGCTGGATGCCTGCGTCGAAGAGGCGATCCGCCGCACCCGGTCCTTCGCCCGCCGCCAGGCCTCCTGGTTCCGGCGTGATCCCCGCATCGTGTGGACCCATCCTCTGGTTGGCCCCGCCGAGCTGCTGGACCAGGCCCTGGGGGCGGACGGGCCGCAGGTGCACAGGGCGGACGTGCCCGGGGCGCACGAACAGCGGCCCTGAACTGCGAGACTGTACGGGTGCACTGCACGAAACACGAAGGGGCAGGAAACGATTTCATCGTGGTCCTCGATCCGACCGACACCCTCCGGCTCTCGGTGGGCCAGGTCCGCCTGCTCTGTGACCGGCGCCGGGGCATCGGGGCCGACGGGATCATCCGGGTCGGTCCGGGCCGGGAGGGCTGTGACCTCTCCATGGAACTGCGCAACGCCGACGGCGGAGAGGCCGAAATGAGCGGTAACGGCATCCGTTGTCTGGCCCAGGCCGCCGTCGACGCCGGCCTTGTGAAGCCGCCCCGCTTCACGGTGGCCACGAAGGGTGGCATCCGGACCGTCGACTTCGTGCCGGGAGAAGCCCCCGGCTGGGCCCGCGCCAGTGTCGACATGGGCCCCGTGCGGCTCGGCCCCGATCAGCCACAGGACTTCGAGGACCGTCGGGTTCGCACGGTGGACGTGGGCAATCCGCATCTCGTCCTGTTCGGCCCCGAGGTGGCGAGCGTCGACGTCGCTGTGCTCGGCCCCCAACTCCAGGCCGCCTTCGCCGGAGGCATCAATGTGGAGTGGATCAGCGTGATAGCCGACGCAGACGGAGAACTGCTCGATTTCCGCGTGTTCGAGCGCGGAGCCGGCGAGACATTGGCCTGCGGGACGGGGAGCGTGGCTGCAGCTGCCGCGGCCCGGGCCTGGGGCGTGCTCGACGGGAACCGAGAGGGGACCGGAACTGGGAACGGGTCCGGAGGCGAACGGATCCGGAGGCGCAACGGGCCCGGAAGGGAGGGCGGGCCGATACGGGTGCGCAACCCCGGCGGCACGCTCGAGGTCACGTTGGGGGCGGGAGAGGACGATCCCGCGTTCTTGGCCGGACCGGTGCGCAAGGTGGCAGACATCGATATCGACCCGGGGATGCTCTCTTGACGAACGTGTTGCCCGGGACGCTGATCGACCGGTCGTTTCGCGAGCGCATCATTCTGGTGGGCGTGATCTTCCCCGGCATCACACCCGAAGCGGTCGACGAAGCGCTGGACGAGCTGGCGCAACTGGTGGACAGCGCCGGCGCCGATGTCGTGGGGCGCGTGGTACAGCGCCGCGACTCGCCGGAGCCGGCCACCTTCATCGGACGCGGCAAAGCGGAGGAGATTGCCGCGTTGAGCCGCACGCTCGATGCTGACACGGTCGTCTTCGACGAGGAGCTCAGCCCCGCCCAGCAGAGGAACCTCGAGAAGGTGTTCGGGCGCACGGCCATAGACCGCACCGCGGTAATCCTCGATATTTTCGCCCAGAACGCACGCAGCCCCGAGGGCAAGGCCCAGGTCGAACTGGCCCTTCTCCGTTACAGGCTCCCACGCCTGCGGGGCCGGGGCGGGGACCTCAGCCAGCAGGCCGGTGGGATCGGCACCCGAGGCCCGGGTGAGACCCAACTCGAGGTTGACCGCCGGCGCTTGGTGCGGCGCATGCACCGGCTCGAGGCCGACCTGCGCGACGTGGACCGCACGCGGTCGCTGCAGCGACGGGGCCGGGCCCGGGGACGCCACCGCGAGCTGGCGCTGGTCGGCTACACGAACGCCGGCAAGTCGACGCTGCTCAACGCGCTCACCGACGCGGGCGTGCTCGCGGCCAACCGGCTGTTCGTCACGCTCGACCCGCGCACCCGCCAGTTCGCATTGCCCGGTGGTGAGACGGTCCTGGTGACCGACACGGTGGGTTTCGTGCGCAAGCTGCCGCATCAACTGGTCGAGGCCTTCCGCACCACCTTGGCCTCGGTGCGGCTGGCCGATCTGCTCGTCCACGTGGTCGACGGCACGGCGGAGAATGCAGAGAGCCAGATGGCCGCCGTCCACACCGTCCTGGAGGAGATCGGCGCGGCGGATGTCCCGGAGCTGGTCGTGGTGAACAAGGCGGACCGGGCGCCGCTCGAAGCCAAGGCGCTCGCCCATCGCATGGACGGGTCGGTGTTGCTCTCGGCCCGCACCGGCGAGGGGATCGACGAGTTCCTGCGGGTGGTGGGTGATCGCTTGCGCGGCTCGGACCGTGTAGTCGAGCTCGTGGTGCCGTGGGCGCGAGGCGACATTTTGGCTGCCGTGCACCGCGAGGGAGAGGTGGTCGGCCAGACCGACAGCGAGGAATACGTCACCCTGCAGGTGGTCCTCGACGAGGTGGGGAAGGCGCGCTTTGCTGAGTTTGCGGTGAACCCATGACACCGCTGGCTTCGGCTTCGGCTTCGGCTTCGGCTTCGGCTTCGGCTTCGGGGTCGGGGTCGGGGTCGTCGGTGCGGGTCCCGTTCGAGCTGCCCCCGTACCCTTACGACCGCGTCGCGGCATTGGGAAAGCTGGCGGACGCGCTACCCGGGGGGATGGTCGACTGTTCCATCGGCACCCCCTGCGATCCGCCCCCGCCCGGCGTGATCGAGGCCCTGTCTTCGTCGGGGAGCGAGCGCGGCTATCCAGCATCAGCCGGGAGCCCGGCGCTCATCGGGGCGGCCGCGGCCTGGTTGGAGCGGCGCTTCGGCCTCGATTCCGTCCCAGCCTCCTCGATCTCGGCCTGCGTGGGCACAAAGGAACTGGTGGCCTCGGTGCCGCAGATGCTCCGGCTGCGACAGCCCGAGCGCGACACGGTGCTCTACCCGGCGGTGTCCTACCCGACCTACGCCATGGGAGCTGCGCTGGCCGGCTGTCGAGCGGTGCCGGTGCCGCCGCGTCCCGGGCAGGCAGGGCAGGCTCGGCATCCAGGAGGTCTGGACCTCGAATCGATCGACCCGTCGGATGCCGCACGTGCCCTGGTGCTGTGGTCGAATTCCCCCTCCAACCCGACCGGGGGCCTCGGCGACCTCCAGGCCGAGGCGGCGTGGGGCAGAGTCCACGGCATTCCCGTGTTCTCCGACGAGTGCTATGCCGAGTTCACCTGGGACGGTCCGCCCCGGTCGGTGCTCGAGGCCGGTCTCGACGGCGTGGTGGCCGTCCACTCTCTCTCCAAGCGCTCGAACCTGGCCGGCGTGCGGGTGGGCTTCTTCGCCGGCGACCCCGACCTGGTGGAGTTCCTCCGCAGCGTGCGTCGCCACGCCGGCCTCATGGTGCCCGGACCGGCCCAGGCCGCGGGCGCTGTGGCGCTGGCCGACGACGAGCACGTCGAGGTGCAGCGGGCCCGCTACCGGGAGCGCCTGGTCTTCCTGGCCGGCGTGCTGGCCGCTGCCGGCTGCCCGGTGGAGCTTCCCGAAGGCGGCTTCTACCTCTGGGTGCCGGTGCCGGCGGAGCAGTGGAAGGACGCCTGGTCGATGGCGGAGGACCTCGCTCGGCGAGCTGGGCTCCTCGTCAGTCCCGGGGATCTTTACGGCCCAGACGGCGCCGGGTTCGTGCGGGTGGCAGTGGTGCAACCCATGGACCGGCTCGAACTCGTGGCCGAACGCCTGGGAGGGGACTGACTGACTGGCCGGCGACTGATTGGCCGGCGAACGACTGGCCGTCCGACGACTGACTGACTGGCCGGCGAACCGCTTGGCCACCCCAGCGCTGCGTCTGGGTTGTCGGGGTCTGTGTTCGCTGAGTCCGGGGTTCGCTGAGTCCGGGGTTCGCTGAGTCCGGGGTTCGCTGAGTCCGGGGTTCGCTGAGTCTGGGGTTCTCGGACCCGTCGACGTGCCGCCATTAGGGTAAATCCCATGGCAGACCTCCAAGCGAGCATTGAAGAGTTGTGGGAACGAAAGGGTGAGCTCTCCCCGAAGGACACTGACGCGGCGCGCATCGTGGATGAGGCCATCGACCTGCTCGACACGGGCCAGGCCAGGGTGGCCGAGGTGGACCCGACCACCGACGAGGTCGTCGTCCACGAGTGGCTGAAGAAGTCGATCCTCATGCTGTTCTCGCTCCGCGGCATGGAGACCATCGAGTACGGACCCTTCGAATTCGCCGACAAGCTGCCGCTCAAGCACAACTTCGCCGCCGCAGGCGTGCGTGTGGTGCCGGGCGCCTCCGCCCGCTGGGGCTCCTTCCTCTCCCGCGGTGTCGTCATGATGCCCTCCTATGTGAACATCGGGGCCTGGGTGGGGGAGGACTCCATGGTGGACACATGGGCCACGGTGGCGTCGTGTGCGCAGATCGGCGCCCGTGTGCACCTGGCCGGCGGGGTGGGTATCGGTGGGGTGCTCGAGCCCCCCAATGCCGTACCCGTTGTGGTGGAGGACGATGCCTTCATCGGGAGCCGCTGCATGGTGACCGGGGGAGCCCGAGTGGGACGGGGATCCGTCCTCGGCGCCGGAAGTTTTCTCGACCCGTCGATCCCCGTGATCGATGCGGAGACAGGCGAGGAGATCAGCCGGGGCGTGGTGCCGCCGTGGTGCGTCGCCATCCGGGCCAGCCGTCGGCGCGAGTACCCGGGCGGCGAGTTCTTCATCCCCTGCGTGTTGGTCATCAAACGGCTCAGTGAAGGCGAGCGGCACAACAAGGCGCAGCTGAACGATGTCCTGCGTGAGCATGGCGCCAGCACCTGACACCGTGAACGATTTGCTGGGCGCCACGGCAGAGTTGATGGCGATCCCGTCGTTGAGCCATGCCGAAGGTGCCCTGGCCGACCTCGTGGAGGAACGCCTCCGCGCCTGCCCGTGGCTCGAGACAGTCCGCGTGGGCGACAATGTGGTGGCGCGGACGACGGATGGGCGGACGCAGCGACTTGTGTTGGCTGGGCATCTCGACACCGTTCCGCCCAACAACAATGCTGCTCCCAGCCTCGACGGCGACACGTTGTGGGGTGTCGGCGCATCGGACATGAAGGGTGGCCTCGCCGTCATGCTCGAACTTGCGACGACCACCCGTGCACCGTCCATCGATCTCACATGGTGCTTCTACGCCTGCGAAGAGGTGGGGCGAGCCGAGAGCGGACTGCTCGCTCTGTGGCAGGACCGGCCCGATCTGCTGGCTGGGGACGCTGCCATTCTGGGGGAGCCCACGAGTGGGTTGGTCGAGGCCGGTTGTCAGGGCACCATGCGGGTTTTGGTGTCGCTGCGCGGCGTGCGCGCCCACACGGCCCGGCCCTTCACCGGGCGGAACGCCATACACCGTCTCGGTGCACTGCTCCAGCGGGTGGCGGAATGGGAGGGCCGAACAGTGGTGCTCGATGGATGCGTCTATGTCGAGCAGCTCCAGGCGGTTGCCGTCGACGGGGGAGTGGCCGCCAACGTGGTGCCGGACGCGGCCAGTGTGACGCTGAACTATCGCTACGCACCCGATCGACACCTGGCAGAGGCCGATGACTACTTGCAGCAACTCCTTGCCGGAACCTTCAGTGAGGAAGAGGGCGATACCTGGGCTGTGCTCGATGGGGCTGACGGCGCGCCACCGTCGCTCGGCCACCCTTTGCTCGCCGCACTGGTGACGAAGACGGGTGCCGAGCCCCGGGCCAAGGTCGGGTGGACGGACGTGGCGTCGTTCTGGGAGCACGGAGTTCCTGCTGCCAACTTCGGTCCCGGTGACCCATTGCTGGCTCATCACCCTGACGAGCATGTGACGCGTGCACAGTTGCAGCGAACCCGGGAGGTTCTCGCGGCGCTCATTGCGTGAGGGTGCGGGTCGAACGACCCGAAAACCACGCGAAAACGACCCGAACAAAACGTCAGCGAACGAGGCGGAGATGCAACTCATGATCAGAAGAGCGGAACGATGCCAGCAGTGCAGCCGCTAACACTCAGCGATGGCAGAAGGGCCTAGCTCCGCCTACGGCAGAAGGTCGCGAAACGCCATAGCCCCGAAGGGGGAAACAACAACCGAGGGAATCGGCGAAAATCCTTGGGGTCGTTCGGAGCGCCCTAAGGACCGTCTTCGCCGAATTCGTTGTCGAGTTCGAAATCACCCTCGTCCTCGTCACCGCCGTCATCACCGTCGTCTAACTCGCCCTTGCCCTCGCCCTCGCCCCCGTCGCCCTCGCCCCCCGGCGGTTCATGGTTCCGGAGCCGGTTGTGAAAGCTGCAGTAGACCCGCCCGTTCTCCTGGGTGGTCTCGCCCCCCTTCGAGAAGGGGACGATGTGGTCGATCTGGCAGCGCTCAGCGGGTGCCTCGCAGTAGGGGTGGGTGCAGCACTGGTCGCGGACCTCGATGGCCCGCCGGGTCGCCCCGGTGAAGAACCGGGCCTTCTTGGAGCACTCGATCCGGGTCCCGGGACCGAAGATGATCCGTTCGAAGCTGGCCCCGTCCAACCAGGGCACCAGGGTCCCGGGGCTGACCACGGGTCCCCCTTCGATCTGGCTGATACGCCCATGGAGCGTTTCGTAGCCGACCAAGACACTGAAGAGGGGTGACGGACGCCGGTCGGTTGCCTTGGCACCCTTGGAGCGCACCGCCATCTCGACCATCGCATCGGCTCTCCGTTGCGCTGGGGTCCGGGGTAGATCACCCACCTTGGGGTCACGCCCGAGGGTCTCTTTGGCCGCTGCCCAGTCGGCCTCGAAGAACAACTGTTCGATCCGGCCGAGCTCGCCGGCCACAATGGCCCCCGAGATCGGGTCGAGGTTCCCGCCCAGGTAGGTACATCCCGTTCATGGTTTGCACCACATAGGCGTCACGCCGGGCCAGGCGGGCCATGTCGGCCTCTTGTGCCCCGTCGGGGTCGGCCATCTGGGTGAAATAGGTCACGGCGTTGGCGAAGGGAACGAATTTCAGCTCTTTGGCCCCTTGCACGAGGGCCTCTTCGCAGAGCGCAAAGGCCTCGGGATCGGCGTGGGCCACCGCCTTGGCCGCCTTGACCAAGACGTCGACATGGGCCGGGGAGATCGACCCCGAAGCAAAGGCCTCTGCCACCACAGGCATGGTGGGCAGGGCCCGGCCCCGGCGTAGTTGCTTCCTCACTTCTCCGAGGGGGAGGTGACACGAAGCCGCGATCCATGCCGGAGCACTCTGGGCCCCGTCGGCCGCCCATTCACCCCCGTCGGCGAAACCGGCCACCCCCTTGCTCATACAGCACCCAAGCCGACCCAGCTGGGTTTCGAGCCTGCGCAGCGAGTCGGGATCGCTATAGGAGTAGGGGTCAGAATCGACCAAATGATCGAGAGCGTCACAGAGGTCGTCCAATGCGTTCATGTCTCAAGTAGAGCAGGGGGGTGTGACATTTGAGTCCTGCTCAGAGCCACCAAAAAAGAAAAAAATCAAGTACAAAACGTGAAATCGAGCGACCGTTGCCGGGAACAAGGGAACGGTCGCCGGGAACCGCGAAGGGTCATCGGCGCCCTTCTCGCTACGTGACAGTTGCGACGTGGCAGTAGCCCCCGATGGACGCCGAAGAACCCCTACGCCGCCCGGCTCTGCGCAGAGAGTTTGGACACCGCCGTCGAGAGCAGGTGCAGATCGCTCTGGCCCGGCAACCGGTCAACGCGACGGTCGATGCGTTCGGCCATGGCCTGACCCTCGGGGCCGTCAAAGAGGTAGTCCACCAAGAAGTCGACTTCGTCCTTCGGCATAACACCCGAACCAACGGGACGCCACGTGTGACTGAGGAAGAACCGAGTCAACTTCTGGGCCCGCGGGCTTTCCGAGAGGCGACGTCCGGCCTCCGAGGCATAGAAGTCGATGTGGCCACCCTCCTGCTTCATGATGCGTCCCAACAATTCGCGCAACGTGGGGTGGGCGGCGCGTTCGCTGAGTCGCCCGTAGCCGGCCTGGGTCGTCCATTCGTTGATGGCACCCCAGGTCATGTGCAGCGCAATGAAGGCTCTTCCGGCAAAGGCGGCTGAGGCGATCGTGCTGAGCGTCGTCAGAGCTTCCTTGCGACGGTGCCGTTCCCGCAATGCAGCGATGCGGGGAGCCCCCGCCTGTTCGCCGTGGGCCTCGAGCACCTGCCCGATGGCCTCGCCGTGCCACATCTCCTCGAAGACCCAACACGACAGGAACGAGGTGATCTCGGGGTCCTGGTGGGCCGGGGTCAGGAGCAGGTCACGCAGGTAACACACGGTGTGGTGCTCCACGTCGTGCATGTAGCGCAGGGAGCGGAGCGCTGACCCGGGCAGAGGCTGATCCTTGAAATCATCGAAGTTGATGCCTTCGAGGTCTAGCCGTCCCGCCCTCTTGCGGTAGGAATCGATCGTGGTTCTCATAGCACCTACTATTCGCACCAGAGGCCATGGCCGGATGGATCAAATGCCGAAACATCTGAATCCCGGGTCAGATCCGAATAGGAAATTACATGCAAGAGATCGGAGAGGTGAGCGATGCTCAGCTGGTCACTTCGGTCGCCCGGTACAGCGAGGTAGCACTGGCCGAGGTGTACCGGAGGCACGGCGGCGCTGTCTACGGATTGGCGCGGCGCGTGCTGAACAGTGCCCCCGAAGCCGAAGACGTGACGCAAGAGGTTTTCCTGCGTCTCTGGAACCAGCCCGATCGTTTCGATCCGACCCGGGGGACCCTGCGGTCCTTCCTTCTCGCCCAGGCACACGGCCGTTCCGTTGATGCGATCCGCTCGCTCAACTCCCGGCGGCTGCGCGAGGCCAAGGATGCTCGGCGTACCGCGAGTGCCGAGTACGACATGCAACACGAAGTATGGGATCTCTCGCTGGCCGAAAAGGTGTCCGAAGCGCTCGGCACTCTTCCCGTCGAGGAACGACGCGCCATTGAGCTGGCCTACTTCGAGGGGCGCACCTACATCGAGGTGGCGGAGCTCCTCAACCAACCCGAGGGGACGATCAAGAGCCGGATCCGCAATGGCATGCGCCGCATGCGGGCCGTTCTCGTTGAAGCAGGAGTACAGGGAGTCGACGCGTGACCCACGACGAAGTGAGCGAGCTGCTGGGTGCGTTCGCGCTCGATGCGGTGGATGGCGACGAGTACGAACAGATCGAGGCACATCTCGCTGAGTGTCCGCGGTGTCGGGCAGAGGTCGACGCGCATCGAGAAGTCGCCGCGGCATTGGGCAATTCGGTCGAGCCGCTTCCCGAGGGCTTGTGGGACAGCATCGCCAGTCGGCTGCCTCAGCGAGAAGACCAAGAGGCCCCACCGATGCCGGCGCTTGTGCGCGATGCCACCGCAGAGGACGGGGGCGAGACACCCAAGTTCCGGGCACCACGTTCGTCGCGCCCGGCCGGCCCGGCACGTCCGTCCCGCTCCATGCGCAGTCGGTTGGCCACCGTGATCTTCGTCGCGGTAGCAGCAGCGGCCGTGGCCATCGTCCTGGGCGTGAATCTCGTCCACGACAATCATCAAATCTCGGCGCTCCAACACACGGGGTCGACCTCTCACGCTGTCGTGGTGGCCGCGCTCAATACTCCCGGCCACAAGCTGGTGAACGTGGAGACTCCGGGGCACAACAGCGTGGCGCAGTTCGTGGTGGTCCCGAGCGGCCAGGGCTATCTGGTGAAGTCGGAATTGCCCAAGCTGTCGTCCAACAAGACCTACCAGCTGTGGGGGGTGTTCAAGGGGCGGTCCATCTCCCTCGGGTTGTTGGGGCAGTCACCACATCAGTCCACCTTTACGTCCGCAGGGTCCACGACTCCCACGGCCTTGGCCATCACCGTGGAACCCGCCGGCGGTTCGGTGACGCCGACCGGCTCGATGCTGGGCACCGGCACCGTCTAACAGAGCCGCCTAACCGGACCGACCCACCAGGCCGCACCCGCCTGTCCAACCTGAACGGCTGCACCCGCCTGTCCAACCTGAACGGCCGCACCCGGCTGTCCAACCTGAACGGCCGCACCCGCCTGTCCAACCTGAACGGCCGCACCCGCCTGTCCAACCTGAACGGCCGCACGGGCACCGTCTAACCAGCCCCGTCTCACCAGCACGGCCGCACCGGCTCCGTCCAACAAGGCTGTCCAACCGGCCCGGTCCAACCAGCTCGGTCCAACCAGGTCCCTCCAACAGGGTCTGTTAGGTTCCGGTCCCATGTCTGCACGTGCCGGGTCCAAGCAGCCTCGTCCCATCGAGGTGGGGGCGGAGGCCGAGCCGGTCAAGCTCGGATCGATGCTCTTCACTGTGGTGGATCCTCATCGAGGCCATGAGGTGTCGTACAACCGTTGGTACGAGCGGGATCATTTCTACTCCGGTTGCATGGTGGGTCCTTACACCTTTGCCGGTCGCCGGTATGTGGCCACGGCTGAGCTGAAGACGCTGCGGGACCCCGATCCCTCGGCGATCACGGGTACGCCCGAGCGCGGGTCATACGTCGCGGTGTACTGGATTCTGGACGGGTATCACGAGGTGTGGAATCGCTGGGCCCTGCGTCAGGTCAACGCGCTGCATGCGGCCGGGCGGATGTTCGAGGAGCGAGATCATGTCCACACCCTCCCGTACAAGTTCCGCTGGGAGTTCCGGAGGGACCCTGACGGCGTCCCGATCGAGGTGGCGTTGGACCATCCGTATTGGGGTTTCGTGCCGGTCTTCATCGATCGCACGGAGGGCACCACCGACGAAGCATTGTGGGAGTGGCTCCGCACGGAGCATCTCCCGGGCCTCCTCCCCGGCTCCGACGCCGACCTGGTGGCGGCGTTCACCCCGATGTACGTGGAGGCCGATCGGCCCGGGGAGTCTCCCGACGAGTCAGACGAGGGCGATGGCCGCACGCTGTTGTTGTGGTTCTTGGCCACGCCTCCCGAGGTGGCGTGGGAGACCGTGATCGTCGAGCACCGCCGCCGTCTCGAGGAGTCCGGGCTCGGCCGTGTCGTCGCCGCGTTGCCGTTCATTCCCACGATTCCCGGCACTGACACGTATACCGATCAGCTCTGGGTGGACTGAAGCACCTCGGCTCCGCCTGCGCTTCCAACCGCCGCTCCACCTCCGCTCCCATTCGGCGTCAACCCGCACATGCAGCCCCTGCTTTCATTCGGCCGTAACCGCAGACGAGCTCACACGGCCGCGACCCTCACATGCGGCCGCAACCACACGGCCGTAACCGCAGACGAGCTCACACGGCCGCGACCCTCACATGCGGCCGCAACCACACGGCCGTAACCGCTGATGAACTCACACGGCCGCGAACCCACATTCTGCCGCAACTCAGACGGCCGCGAACCTCCACGCCCGCAACCCCCACGCCCGCAACCCCCGCATGCGGCCGCACCCCAGCCACGGCCGCCAAGAATTTCCGGTCGGGGTGTCACATTCGCCCCTTGGCCGGTGTCTCATGCCCGAGAACAACGAAGCGAGAGCAACGACTCGGAGGAGAGAGACCATGACCACCACGACGAGAATTCCCAAGGCTGAGCTGACCGGTGTGTACGGAGCGATCGTCACCAAGATGTCGCGCAAGATGTTCGGCGAGGTGCTCGAGCCGGCCGGCGTCATGTGGCACAACCGCAAGGTCCTGAACTTCAGCTTCGGCCTCGGTCGCAAAATCCAGAAGTGGGACCAATGCGACGAGAGCTTGAAGTCGTTCGCCCACATGGCGGTGGCCAGCCTCGTCGGCTGCAGCTTCTGCCTCGACCTCGGGTACTTCGCCGCCCACAACGAAGGGCTCGATATGACCAAGGCGCGCGAAGTGCCCCGGTGGCGTCAATCCGATGTCTTCACGCCACTCGAACGCGACGTGCTCGAGTACGCCGAGGCGATGACCCTGACCCCTCCGACGGTCACCGACGAACAGTCGGCGCGGCTGCTGGAGGCACTCGGTCCGGCCGCCCTGGTGGAGTTGACGGCGTACATCGCGGTGGCGAACCTCATGGCCCGCTCCAACACGGCGTTCGGCATCGAGTCACAGGGGTTCTCGGCCGCCTGCGACCTCGCGCCGCTCGCCGTAGCCTCGACGGCATGAGCGACGATCCCTTCGTCACCCACCGCGGTCTGCTGTTCACGGTCGCCTACGAAATGCTCGGCTCCGCCGTCGATGCCGAGGACGTCGTGCAGGAGACGTGGCTGCGGTGGGCCGACGTTGACCAGGCCGATGTGTACGACCCGCGCTCGTACCTCGTCCGGATCGTCACCCGGCAGGCGCTGAACCGGCTCCGGTCCGTGTCCCGCCGCCGTGAGGAGTACGTCGGGGAGTGGCTGCCCGAGCCGTTGCTCACCAGCCCGGACGCGGCGGAGGACGCCGAGCTCGCCGAGAACGTCTCCATCGCGATGCTCACCGTGCTCGAGACCCTCGGGCCGGCGGAGCGGGCGGTGTTCGTGCTGCGCGAGGTGTTCGAGACGCCCTACGAGGAGATCGCCGAAGTGGTGGGCAAGAGCCCGGCGGCGGTGCGGCAGATCGCGCATCGAGCCCACGAGCACGTCGCGGCACGGCGGCCACGGATGCAGGTGGACCGGGCCCAGCAGCTCGTCGCGGTCGAAAAGCTCATGGCCGCCATCTCCACGGGTGACGTGCAAGGACTGGTGGAGGTGCTCGCCCCCGAGGTGGTACTTGTCTCCGACGGCGGCGGCCTGGTGGCTGCTGCTCGCCGGCCCATCACCGGGGCCGAGAAGGTCGTGGCATTCCTGTCCGGCTGGCGCAGATCCCGAACCTCGCCGCCAGCACCGCCTGGCTCAACGGGATGCCCGGCGTCCGGTTCGATCTGGAGGGCGAAGCCACAGCAGTGAGCCTGGCGGTGGAGGACGGACGGATCACACGGATTTATGCGATCCGCAACCCCGACAAACTGGGACGCCTGCGCGAGGTGGCCGAACTGCGGCGGTGACCGCACCGGCCCGACAACCGCACCGGCCCGACAACCGCACCGGCCCGACAACCGCACCGGCCCGACAACCGCACCGGCCCGACAACCGCACCGGCCCGACAACCGCACCGGCCCGACAACCGCACCCGGCCGACGGCTTCCCCTCAGCGGTGCGCCAGAATCTCCACGTGCGTCACGACGAACACACCGTCGGGTGAAGCGGCCCACCGCAGGAAGGCGTCTGCTATCTGCTCCAGCTCTTCGGTCGTACTGAGTCCGTACGCCACGGCCTGTTCGGCGAAGCGTGAGAGGAGGACCCGGTCCGCCCACAGCCCTCCCCACCACTGCCGTGACTCCGGATCGGCGAACGTCCAGCAGGAACTCGAGACAGCGACGTCGTCGAATCCGGCCGCGTGGGCCACGCCGAGCAGGGACGGTCCGATACGGGCGTCGTGCCCATTGCGCTCCGTGACGGCCAGGTAGAGCTGCAGCCAGCGGTCGAGGGCGGGGTCAGCGGGTGCCCAGACGAAGGCGCCGTAGTCGCTATCTCGGACGGCCAGCACCCCACCGGGGCGGAGCACCCGGCGCATCTCGACCAGGGCGCCCGTCGGATCGACGAGGTGTTGGAGGACCTGGTGGGCGTGCACCACGTCGAACGTGGCGTCGTCGTAGCGGAGCGAGAAGAGATCACCGACTTCACAGCGCAGGTTGGTGACTCCCCGGCTGGCGGCGTAGGCCTCAGCCTGGGCGATGACGTCACTGGACGAATCGAGCCCGACCGCCTGACCCGGGGCCACCAGGTCGGCCAGGTCGGCGGTGATCGTGCCGGGACCGCACCCGATGTCGAGGAGGGACAGTCCCGGCCGCAGGTGGGGGAGGAGGTAGGCCGAAGAGTTCTCCGCGGTGCGCCACGTGTGGCTGCGCAGGACGGACTCGTGGTGTCCATGGGTGTAAGTCATGAGAACATTGTGCCAAGGTGCCCGAGCTTCCCGAGATGCAGGCGTTGGCCGAACGGCTCCAGGCGTTCGCAGCAGGCCGCGCGCTGGAGAAGGCGGACCTGCTCAGCTTCTCCTCGCTGAAGACGTTCTCGCCGACGGTCGAGGATCTCTACGGTCAGACGCTCGACGCGGTCACCCGCCGGGCCAAATACCTGGTGTGGAGCTTTGGGAGCGGCGACCGGATCATCGTGCACCTCTCGCAGGCGGGCCGGGTCGACGTGGAGTCACCGCCGAAGACGACCAAGCCGCGGGGCTCGGTCGTGCGGTTCAAGTTCTCCGGCCTCGGGGGCGACGACAAAGAGCGGGCGATTCTCGTGCGTGAGTTCGGGACCCAGCGCAAGGCATCGTGGTGGGTCCTGGCCCCCGGTGACGATGGGCCGTTGGAGGGACTCGGACCCGAGCCCGACTCGCCCGCCTTCGCCGAGCTCATTCGTACCAGCACGAGCGCACGACGCCTGCACAGCGATCTCCGTGATCAGAAGGTGGTGTCCGGCATCGGGCGAGGTTGGGGCGACGACATCTTGCACCGTGCCCGTCTCTCGCCGTTCGCATCGCTCGGGTCGCTCAGTGCAGAGGAACGGGAACGCCTGCTGGATGCGACCACGACCGTGCTCGACGAAGCCCTGGCCCTCGAACGCACCCGCACGGGCGGCCTTTCGGAGGCGAAGCTGGGTGGTCGCTTCGCCGTGCATGGAAGGTTCGGCCAGCCCTGCCCGACGCCGGGCTGCGGGGACGAGATGCGCCGCGTGTCCTTCGAGTCCTACGAGATGACGTACTGCGCCTCGTGTCAGACGAGCGGCAAGGTCCTGGCGGACCGGCGCATGTCCCGCCTGCTCAAGTAACGCGCAGGGCCCGGCTCAGACCTGGCGCACGATGGTGACGACCTTGCCGAAGATGGTCACGTCGTCCTCGCCTTCGAACACCATCGGCTCGTAGGCCGTGTTGGCCGGGGTCAAGACGATGCGCCCGTCGCGGCGACTGAACGTCTTCACCGTGGCCTCGTCGTCGGGAATACCGGCCACGACGATGTCGCCGTTCTCCGCCTCGGGTTGCTGACGGACGACCACGAAATCCCCGCTGAAGATGCCGGCGTCGATCATGGAGTCCCCGCGCACCCGCAGCATGAACGTCGGCCCGGTTCCGGTGAACTGCTCGGGCATCGGGAGGAGCTCCTCGACGTTTTCCTGCGCCAGGACTCCCGTGCCGGCGGCCACGTCACCGATGAGCGGCACGTTGCGCACCGCCGACGTCGCCATGCTTTTGGTGGAGGTCGGGTCGTAGTGGACCTGTATGGCCCGGGGCTTGCTCGGGTCCCGGGACAGATAGCCCTCACGCTGGAGTACGGCCAGATGGGTGTGCACCGTGGCCGAAGAAGTCAACCCGACGGCTTCGCCGATCTCCCGGACCGAGGGGGGATAGCCCCGGTCCCGCTGGCTGTCGGCGATGAAGGTGAGGATCTGTTGCCTTTTCCCGCTCAGGACTTCGGCCATCGGCTTCTCCTTCTGCCCTCCCCGACGTACCCGGGAGAGCGAACGTTCGTTCGTTCCCTGGCAAGATAGCTGGCCCGGAGGCCTAAAGCAAACACCTGTTCGGTAGCGCGGGCCTCTCCATGCCGCGGGGGAGGCCGCCGGGTCGACGGATCCAGGGCCTGCACGAGGTGTCACACCCCCTCCCTACTCTGTGGGAATGAGGAGCGAACAGGCGTTCGGAAAATTGTTTGACACCGAACACCTGTTCGTGATCGACTGTGGACGAAGCGAACATGTGTTCGAAGGAGGAGATGCGATGTCGGTCGCACTTGAGCTGGAGTACGAGGAGTTCTATCCCAGGCTGACGGTGGTCCCCCCATTGGCGGAGCGGTCCAGACCCTCGGGGCCCGTGCAGCGTCGCCGGCTCATCCTCGGTGCCGTGGCGGTGGGTCTCCTCGTCCTTCTCGCGCTGCCCATCCGGGCCATCGGCGGGAAGACGGTGGCCGGCGCCGGTCCCACGGCGGGGCAGACATACGTGGTCCGCAGCGGCGACACTCTCGCATCTGTCGCGGCACAGGTCGATCGGAACAACGTTGCCGGTATGGAGAAGAAATTGGTGAACCGAGACAGGGTCCTCCGTCCTCGTGCCGGGAGAGCATCTGCTGATTCCCTGACTATGGTCGACGGTGTGCGATGTCCGTGGTGCGCCGTTGATGATGATCGGGTTGTTGATTCGCGCCTGGCCGAAGAAGGTGGGGCCATCCGGCGGCGTCGGGAGTGCCTCGGGTGCGGTCGGCGATTCACCACCTTCGAGCGGGTCGAGGAGGTGCCGTTGTGGGTAGTGAAGCGGACGGGGCTCCGGGAGCCTTTCGACCGGGCCAAGGTGGTCGCCGGTGTGCGGTCGGCCTGCAAGAACCGGCCGGTGAGCGACTCCGACATGGAGGAATTGGCACAGGCCGTCGAGGACGCTCTCCGGACGGAGACCTCGGAACCGACCAGCCAGCAGGTGGGAGTGGCTGTGTTGGAGCGTCTGCAGGCGCTTGACGACGTGGCCTACCTCCGCTTCGCCAGCGTGTACAAGGGATTCGAGGATGCCGGCGATTTCCAACGAGAGGTTGGGCTTTTGACCAAGACGACGGAGCCCAAACGGCGGTGATGGACGACATACCCGCGGTGGCGTTGGCCGTCTACGCCCATCCGGATGACGCTGACGTGGCGTGCGGGGGGACGTTGGCCCGCTGGGCCAAGGCCGGGACAGCCGTACACCTCGTGATTTGCACGGACGGGGGCAAGGGGACCTTCGATCCCGATGGTCGAATCCAAGAAGTTGGTGGCGACCCGCGCCGCCGAACTGGAGGAGTCGTCGGCCGTCATCGGTCTGGCCAGTCGTGACCAACCTGGGCTATCCCGACGGCGAGCTCGAGGATTCCGATGCGTTCCGGCGCGTCCTCGTCGAATGGGTGCGCAGTGTGCGGCCTGAGGTCGTGTGCGGCCACGACCCCTCGGCGATGTTCTTCGGCCAGGAGTACTTCAATCATCGGGACCATCGCATCGCGGGCACGGCGCTGCTGGACGCCGTCGCACCGGCGGCCGCCCTCCCGCTGTACTTTCCCGAAGCCGGCCCGGCCCATCAGGTGGCCACGGTCCTGCTGTCGGGCACCCTCGAACCCGACGAATGGGTCGATGTCTCCGACACGATCGAGAGCAAGGCCGCCGCCGTCGAGTGCCATCGCACGCAGTTTGCCGAGCCTGGCGGGTGGGCCGGCGAGGCCGTCCGGCGCCGGGCAGAGGAGGAGGGTCGGCGCGCCGGTGTGCCCTTTGCCGAGGGTTTCCGCCGCTTGACCCTCGGTGGGTGACCCCGCACCACCCCCGAGCATTCTGCATGTCGACATGGACGCCTTCTTCGCGTCGGTCGAGGTGCTCGACGATCCTTCTCTGGCGGGGCTGCCCGTCATAGTCGGCGGGGCTGGCGCCCGGGGGGTCGTCGCCTCCTGCACCTATGAGGCCCGGGCGTTCGGCGTGCATTCGGCCATGCCGTCGATACGCGCCCGTCAGCTGTGCCCGCAGGCCGTCTTCCTCCCTGGGCGCCATGGGCGCTATTCCGAGATCAGCGGCGAATTGCACCGGATTCTGGCCGACATCACGCCCATGGTGGAGCCGATCGGCCTCGACGAGGCGTTCTTGAACGTGGCGGGGGCGATCCGCATGCTCGGGCATCCCGAGAAGATCGCGCACGGGCTGCGCGACCGGGTGCGGGCCCAGCTCTCCCTGGACTGTGCCGTGGGGATCGGCCGCTCCAAAATGATCGCCAAACTCGCATCCCGTGCCGCCAAGCCCCGCGCCAGCCGGACCGGGCTCGTGCCGGGCCCCGGCGTCGTGCTGATCGAGTCGGATATCGAATTGGCCTTCCTGCACGACCACAAGGTGGAGGCGCTCTGGGGTGTGGGCCCGGCCACGTCGAAGCGATTGCACGAGCTCGGGGTGCGCACGGTGGGGGACCTGGCGGCCATCCCGGTCGAGACGCTGGTGCGCCGTCTCGGCAAGTCCAGCGGCCTCCACCTGTCCGCGCTGGCGAACGGGGAGGACCCCAGTCCCGTGACGCCGAACCGACCGGCGAAATCGATCGGCCACGAGGAGACCTTCAGCCAGGACCTGGTCGACGCGGCCGAGCTCGAGCGCCACGTCCTGCGCATGGCCGAATCGGTGGCCACCATGCTGCGGGGCTCGTCCACTGCGGCCCGCACGGTGACGGTCAAGGTCAAGTTCAGTGACCTCTCGCTGCAGACCCGCTCCCAGACGTTGGGTCAGCCCATCACCACCGGTGGTGCGATCGGCCAGGTTGCCGCCACGCTCCTGGCGGGCATCAATCCCGGCGACGGGATCAGGCTCCTCGGCGTCAGTGCATCGGGTCTGGTCGAGGGGGGTGGCGACCAGTTGTCCTTCGACCTCGGCGACGGGCGCGACGAGGGCACGCAGAGTGCGACGTCGATTGAGCAGTCATGGCACGACGCAACGGCGGCGGTTGATGCGATCCGTGACAAGTTCGGCCGCTCCGCGGTGGGCACGGCCTCCATGGTCAACGACGACGGGGTGCAGGTGCCGGCTCGCCGGGATGCTCCCTGGGGCCCGTCGCAGTAGGCCACCACTGCAGCCAGTTGCCATGGTGGTGCATGTCGGCCAGGCGGACCGGGGGAGCGCCGTCCGGGGCGATATGTACGAGGGCCGTGGCCAGGTGCGACGTGGGACGGGGTGACGGTGACGGAGGGGTCGGGAGCCCGGGTGTCTCGGCCGATGCTTCGGCGTAGAGGTAGTGCAGCGCCCGCCCGCGTGCGAGCTCGCGCACGACGGCAACCAGCTCTCCTTGTCGCGCTGCGCTGAGATAGGCCGCCACCCAGGAATGGAAGACGACCAGGGGACCGGACGGGGCGATGCGATCGACTACGGCGGGCAGGTCGTCGACGATGTCACCCCGGTGCACCTCGGGCGGATGTGTGGTCGTGCGGGCGACCGCCAATGCCTCGCGCAAACGGGTGAAGCGTGCGAGGTTATCCGGCCACAGGCACGCCAACAGCCATTGGGCGCCGTCATCGGAGGTCGGATCGATGGGCGCCGCATCGATCCCGAACCGACCGGCGAGCAGCGGGAGGGAGAGTGGCGGCAGGCCGCTGAGCTCACCACGCACCGTGCACTCGAGGTGGACCCTCGCGCCGGGTCGACCGGCCGCAAGCTCCTCCCCGTTGTCGCGTTGGCGGTAGGTGTAGCCATAGGCGTCGAAGAGAAGGTTGAGCCCGGCCGACGTCCCCAGGTCGAGCATCGACAGGGGTTGCCCCGGGTAGCCCGCCCCAATGAGGTTGACGGCCGGGAGGATGGCGGTGCAGCGCCCAACCTCGTTGGTCTGCGTACTCCGGGTGGCGAGGAGCTCGAGCAGCTCGGTGCGTTGCGTCAGACAGAAGTCCTTGAAGTCGGCGACCAGGTCACCGCCGGAAGCATCACCGCCGGAAGCACGACCGCCCGCGCTCCAGTCCCCGGCCGCAGCACCGCCCGCGCCGACGCCCGCATCATCGCCCGCGCCCCCGTCCCCCGGGACCATCGACCGCACAGTGTTGTAGTGCGCCGCCAGGCCATGACGGGTGCCTCGGAGCAGGAGGAAATGCACGGCAGCCAACAGGAGATTCGGCCGGCGTTGCCGCAGGGGCGCTTCACTGACCAGCGCGAGGATGTCCGGGTCGTTGGCGATGCCCCGGCAGATGACGTCGTAGGTCGTGGCGCCGTCCTTCGCCGCCCCTTGGGCAAAGACACGAAACTGTTCGGGGAGCGGCAGGCTGGACAACGGCCTACCCGAGGGTCACCCGGGGAGCGGCCAACGCATCAGGCGACGGTGACCAGCGTCCCGAGCGGTGTGAGCGGGTAGACGGTTCCGGCGTTGGCGATCGGCATCTCGACGCATCCCACACTCTGGGGGAAGCCGTAACTGGCCCGCGGGTAGCCGTGCAGGGCATCGCCGCCGTTGAAGTAGCTGACCCACTTGATACCCGGGTCGACGTACTTGGTGCCGTCGGGGTTGGTGCCCGACATGGTCGTCACCGTGTAGCGGGCGTAGACCGGGAAGGTGCCGTCAGCGGTCGGTGCGGCAGCCACGCCCGTGTTGGCCAGCGTGTGGTACACGGCGACGCCGTTCTGGTAGACGGTCGTGGTCTCGGGCAGTGACTTGGTCACGTACACGTAGTCATAGTTGAGTGCGTTGCCCTGGCCGTTCTCCACGGCGGTCAGCACCGCACTCCAGACCGCAGGTCCGGCGATGCCGTCCGTCTTGAGGCTGTGTTGCGCTTCGAAGTTCATCACCGCGCCCTTGGTGATCACGTTGTTGGTGCCGGGCGTCCAGAGCGACGTCAGTGAGGCCGGCTGGTTGGCCCAGCGCCACGTGAAGGTGCCCGCTTGCGCCGCACTCTCCTGGGTGGGTGACGTCAGGGGGGTGGCAGCGGTGAAGTTCAGGGGCAGGTAGCCCAGCTCGGCCAGCATCTGCTGGAGGCGCAGCGTGGAGCCGGGCGCAACGGTGAACGTGGCGGTGAAGTCGGCGGCCAGGTGCTGGCCCCGCGAGCCCGTGGTCCCGTTGGGGCCGCCGGGAACCGTGATGGTCTCCACCGTGCCGGGCACCAGTGGCGCCGTAGCTTGATACTGGAGGAGCGAAGGTGACAGTGCCACCCACTGGCCGGCGACGGCGGGTGAAAGCGTCGGCATGGGGCTTCCCGGGGCCAGGTCGGTCGAGAACTGCACGGAAATGGTGGCGTCACCGGCGACGCTGTCCCCGGTCGGTGCCGTGCTGACCACGCTCAGCGGGGTGGGCGGCGCCGCCGTCGTGGCGGACGCCGACGTGTTGTGGCTGCGAGAGATGAAGACGAGTCCGGCGGCGGCCACCGCCAGGGTCACGGCACCCACCAGAGCTATCCACAGGCGCGTGTGGGCACGCTCTTTCTTGCGAGAATGCTTTCCAGACGCCATGGCAGCAGCGATTCTACCAGCTTGTTTTGGCAGCTCAAGCCTCCGCAGGAGGAGCTAAGACCCTTACGAGCAGCAGCTCAGGCCCGCACGGACGCCCAGATGGCCTCGGTGATCTCCTCCAGGCGTGCCTGGTCTGTGATCTTCTCCCCGATGTCCTCACGGACGTAGAACGCGTCCACCACCAGCTCGCCGAGCGTGGAGACGCGGGCCGACACGACGTCGAGGTTGGCCTCGAAGAGCACCCGGGTGATGCGGTGCAGCAGTCCCACCTCGTCGGGGGCCCGCACCTCGAGCACAGTGGCGCTGTCGGACGCGTCATTGTCGACCCGCACGTCGGCCCCCAGCACGTGGGCAGCCGAGCGCCGGCGGACGGGGTACACCCGGCCCCGCTCGGAGAGCCGTTCCTCAATCGGCAGCTTGCCGGCCAGAACCTCGGCCAGGTCCTCGCGGAGTCGGGCTGTGTCCGGCCAGGTGCCCCGGGCGACCTCGACCGTGAAGACCTCGACCGCGATGCCGTCCTCGCCACTCACGTTGGCCGCGCGCACGTCCATGCCGTGCAGGGCCAACGTGCCGGCCACGTCGGACAGAAGGCCGGGGCGGTCGGGGGCGGCGACGACGACCTGCGGCGGGTCGAGGGACACTGACGGGAGTCCGCTCGCGCGCACCTCTTCGATGAGGGCCCGGTAGGGCGCGGGGATCTGCGGCGTCCCGCTGGGCTGCGCCTCCCCTGCGAGCTCGAGATCGGCCCGGCGGACGAGCTCGCTCACCAGGCCCGCCTTCCAGGGCCCCCAGGCTGACGGCCCCGTCGCTCGGCTGTCTGCCTCGGTCAAGGCACCGAGAAGATGCAGCGTCACGCGATTGCCGGCGGCCCGGGCGACGTTGGCCACTGTGGTGGGGTCGTCCAGATCTCGGCGCGTCGCGGTGTCCGGCAGAAGAAGGTGGTAGCGCACCAAGTCGACCAGTATCTCGACGTCGGGCTCGTCGAAGCCCATCCGGGTCGCCATCTCGCGCACCTTCTCCATGCCGACGGCCGTGTGGTCGCCCGGGAAGCCTTTGCCGATGTCGTGCAGGAGGGCGCCGATCAACAACAGATCAGGTCGTTCCACCGAGTCGGTGAGCTCTGCGGCCACCGCGGCGGTCTCCAACAAGTGACGATCGACGGTGAAGGTGTGATAGGCGTTGCGCTGGGGCTTGTTCCGCACGGCAGCCCACTCGGGGATGATCCGCACGACGAGGCCGTGTTGGTCGAGCGACTCCACCTTGTCGGTGGCCGCGTGCCCCGCCGCCAGGAGGCGGATCAGTGCGGCGAGGAGCTCGGGATCCCAGGGATCGGTCGGTAGCGGCATGCGGTCGGCCAACCGGTGGAGGGATCCTTTGGCGATGGATTGGTCGAGCTCGGCCGCGGTGGCGGCGAGCCGGAAGGCCAACGTGGTGTCCTCCGACACCGCCGCGGTCGGGAGCAGCGCAATCTCACCGTCGACATCGACCATGTCCGGACCGAGCGCGGCAGGGGAGCCCCGCCTGTCGTGCCCTGACCGTTTCTCGCTGCGACGGAGGCGGCGGCGCGGCTTGGGGCTCGGGTCCCACAACTTGCGGCGGCGCCACACGTCGTCGCTGACCCAGGCGATCTGTCGCCCGGCCGCGGAGACCGCAGCCATGAGGACGTCGGCATCCTCGAAGGCCAGTGCTGCTGCGATCTGGTCCTGATCCTGGAGGAGGAGCTTGTCCTGTTCGCGTTCGGCGATCCGGTGCAGTTCCACCCGGACGCGGGTGAGGACGGAGGTGGCATGTTCGAGGGAGCCCAGGTCGGCGTAGTCCGCCAGCAACGGGGCGTAGGCCGAGATCGCCCGCAACACGCTCACGTCGCGCAGGCCGCCGTGGCTCTCCTTGAGGTCCGGCTCGAGCAGGAACGCCACGTCACCCGCCACGCTGTGGCGCTCCGCCATCTGCGCTTTGAGGTCAGGCAGGTAACGAGTGCCGAGCGACACTCGCCACGCGTTGCGGGCGTCGACGATCAACGGGTCGGCCACCTTGGGGTCCCCCCAGACCAGGCGGGCATCGAGCAGGCCGAGCGCAACCCGCACGTCCTCGGCCGCGGTGGCGAGGACCTCGCTCGGCCGGCGTACCGAGTGATCCAGCCGGACGCCCTCGTCCCAGACCGGGTACCAGATGGCGTCGGCGACGGCCTTAATGTCGCGGCGTCCGGAATGGAGGAGCACCACATCGAGGTCGCTGAAGGGGCACAGCGAGCTTCTCCCGTAGCCTCCTACGGCAAGAAGTGCCAGGTGACGGTTGTTTTCTCCTACAGCACGGTCAGCGAGGGCGGAGAGCCATGCATCGGCCTCCGCTGCGTAGGCCCGGCAGAAATCGTCCCCCTGGAGCTCGGGTCGGGCGAGGAGCGCGCCGCGTCGTTCCCGGAGCGACGTGTCAGCAGCCATGGCGGGAACGTAGCATTGGGGTCGTGAGCAAAGAAGTAAGTCCCCGAGACAGCAAGCAGCCGGTGCCGGCACGCCACAGCGCCGCCATGATCGCCGTAGGCGTCGTCGGGGTGATCATCGCTTTTGTCGTGCTGCACGCTATCGCCGGGATCGTCTTCTTCTTCATCAAGCTGGCCGTCGTGGTCGCCCTCATTGCAGCCGTGTTCTGGCTTCTCGGCCGTTACCGGCGCTAGGGGCACCGCCCACTAGGCTGACCGCCCTGCTGTCACGGCGGCGTGGCCGAGTGGTTTAGGCAGGGGCCTGCAAAGCCCCGTACCCCGGTTCGAATCCGGGCGCCGCCTCAAGGGAAAACCCATTTCCGTGGCCCTTCTGACTTGACCGCTGTTTACCGGGAGTGACGCGGATTTGCAGGTATTTCGCGTCATCGCAGCGTCGTCTGCGCGCCAAGGCTTGCCTGTTCGCCGGTTCGTGTGATCGCTCAGATGCAGCTCTCTCGCAATCTCTTTCCACGATTCCCCGAGCTGACGTAGTCGGATGACCTCTTCATCGAGCGAGAAAGGGGCTATCTCGCGCTCGCCCGGGCCACGGGCAAACCAGTCCGTCCAGAGGAGGCAAGTGTGAAGCCCCATCCAAATACCGATGGTGTCGGCCTGATTGGCGGTCAATCCGGTCACGGTCCAACGATGGATCTGGTCACGGTCGACGTGGAGCACTTTGGCAGTGAGGACCATCGTGCCCATACGTAGTGGGTCCACGTTTTCAAACGGCGAGTCGATGCCATCTCGACTCATCCGGCCGCATCGTTCGATCACTGGTTCAATGGAGTTGGGCCGGGGCTCACCGGGGTGTCTGAGCGGAATGGTCAGGGTCCGATGACACCGA
The DNA here is from genome assembly GCA_963706555.1 of uncultured Acidimicrobiaceae bacterium. Lineage (GTDB taxonomy): Bacteria > Actinomycetota > Acidimicrobiia > Acidimicrobiales > RAAP-2 > Bog-473. Next base: position 4,378,841 of record OY970164.1, on the reverse strand, counting down.
TTGCACGGGTCGAACTGTGCGGCGATCCTGCTCGGAGACAGCACGGTAGTAGCGTTTATCACGTCCCTACCTGCTGGGGTCGTGGCTAAGGCCCCCGGTCGGTTCCAGCCGATGCGGGGGCACTTCTCAGTTGTCAGTCGCAAACCATGCGCTGACGGTTTGCAGTCGTCACCTATCCTCGGAATCCATGGAAGAGCTCGTGGGCGTCGCTGAGATTGCGCTCATGTTCGGGATCACCCGTCAGGGCGTCGACAAGCTCATCCGCACCCGCGATGACTTCCCTGAGCCGGACGCAACCATTACCGCCGGCCGGATATGGCGTCGCGATGCGATCGAGGAATGGGCCGGGGCGACGGGGCGAACGATAGTGGAGAATGGATGATGTTTTGGATCAGAAAGCCCAAGGGGGCGGCTGCGCACAACACGACGGATGTCGAAGCGACAGAGACGGAACACGGAGCGGCCCCGAACCAAAATGGGACCAAACCGGAGCCGCCGAAGCCCAAGGCGAAGAAATCCAAGCCGACCCTCCACACACCCATTGGTTGGTATCGAGATCCGACTAACGCCTCGCAGTTGCGATGGTGGGACGGCACCAAGTGGACCCAGGATGTGGACCCAGGTTGACCGAAGTCGACTTCCAGGTTTGGCGGACCCCTAGTTGCCGGTGAGCTATGGCAAGCGGGTCGTGCGGCGAAAGGTCTACCGGAAGAGCACCACGGTTGTCGGCCAGGTGATGCGGACGTTCAAGTTCTGAGACGGCTGCAATCCCCGCAATGCTGGTTCCATGCCCGACCGGTGGCCAGATGGAGTAACGACCAACCCCCCAGCCTGCATTTTCTGCGTGTCGGCCGGACCGTTCAGCAAGGAGGACGTTTGGCCGAAGTGGCGCCCAAAGTTGTTCCCGAACGCCGGTCCGGTGATCACGACGGTCAGCGATAGCAGCAGCGAACCTCATGAAGGCGGAGCATTATTTGCGGCCATCAGGCGAGCGGTTTGTAAAGAGTGCAACAGCGGGTGGATGAGTCGCCTCGAAATGGCCGGCGGCTCGCGGCAGTGCGTGGCCTGCAGCTGGGGCTGTAGATCAATCTCAGGCATCGGCACGGCATGGCTGTGAACGAGTAGGGGACCGGGTCGCCGGGGGGCGGGCATACGGTCCATCATCTACCTACCGTAGTCGTGCGTTGATCGCAGCCGATGAGCGGCTCCTGCGTGGTCGCCCCTTCAAGTTGGGGAACGAATGGGGCAACCGATGGAAAGGTTACCCAGGACGCGCACAATCTGGGGGCAACCTGGGTAGGTTTGCCGACTCTGATCAAAGGTAGGCCATACTGTGCGTTTTCCCCAGTATTGAGGAGAGCCAAATGCACCATGGACGCCACGCACCCAAGCGCACGAACTCGGGAAAGAGAAGCGTCGCGGACCTAGCCGGGGGCTTTGTCATTGGGGCTGTGCTCTTAACCGTCACCACCGGATTTGCTGCGACGTCATCGACCACACTGCGTGCGGGTAACAGCCTCAACGTCACGTGTAGGAACGCACTGTCCAACACGAACGTGGCCGCTGACTCAGAGACGGTTAACTGTGCGGCGAATACACCGCCCCCTACCTCAACCACGTCAACCACCAGTACGACGACGACCACGACCAGCACGAGTACGACAACGACCACTACCGGCTCGTCGTCATCAGTTGCCTTTGTGCAGGCCGACGACACTGGCACCTTTACCGGGAACACGACCAGCCTTAGCAGTGGCACGTCCCATCAAGTGCTCGCGGACAACACCGGGATCGGCCACTCTGTCATTCTCAACATCCAGACCCTTACCGACCCCGGCACCCAGACGAACACCGTCCAGAGCGTCACTTCACCGATGGGAACCTTTGTAAAAGTCAACTCGTACAACGATTTGGCCGACTACGAGATATGGGTCTGCTTGAACACGACAGGCGCAGGCGACACGGTTACGGTCAACACGTCAACCAACGCTTGGGACGCCTTTGCGGTGGAGTTCAACAAGCCCGCTACTGGTTATGTTGACGGGGGTGGCGCGGTCTCTAATCCGAACTATCTCGCCAACCAAAGTTGGACCGTTTCGCCGGGAGCGGCTGGAAACGTAGTCCTCGTCGGCGCTGACACTCTCGACGCCTACGTGACCGGGCCACCGGCACCCTGGACGTTCTACAACCACGGGTATTGGGACTTCCCCAACGGGACCTCGGCGGCGTGGCAGGTGGCTTCGTCCGCCGCTCCGGTCACTGCCACCTGGGAAACCGATGGCGGCGAGAGCAGTGCTCAGGGCGTGGTGCTTGAGTATTAGGAGCCAAAGCGGTCGCGGGGACGCGAGATCCGCGACCCGTTGCGAGCCTGCCCGCCAACATATCGGTTGCCGCGGTCAGGATTTGGTGCGAGGAAAACCTCGCCGATCGACGAACTTGCTGTGAAGCTCGATGATCTCGCGGAGCTCCATGACCCGGCTGACATTCGCGCCGGTCATTTCGGCGTACGAGTTGAGCATGGCCGCCAAATGACCGCCGACCGACGCATCGGGGCAGGGATTGTCCGTGACCCATCGACGAACTCTTTGGAGGTCGTCGGAGAACTGGTCGTCCACCCAGGGCGATCGAAAGCGCGCTTCGGGAAAGATGAACGGAGTGCAAGCGACCGACGCCCTTGCATACCACTGCGAGATCGCTTCGGCAGTCTCGGTGCGCGTCACCCACTGAGCAGCCATACCTGTCTTTGCCCAGTTCATGCCGGGGGCAAACCATTCCCGACGAGCATGCAAGATCACCTGATCGCTACCTTGCGCCCCCATGGACCGCATGCCCGAGCCAGGCGACCCGGTCCCGTACTCGTTCACCGCCATTCCGGGTCGATGTCTCAGGCTCATCTACTCGCCGCAGCTCCAAGCGATGCATTGTCCGGAGCCGCCAGCGTGGAAAGGCATCTGGAAGGACCTCAAGGGGAAGAGCTGGTACGTGGAGGCGTGCCTGGAGCATGCGCCCAGGGTGCACGGCCCCGGTAGCTGAGTGGGTACGCTCAGAATTGTCGCCGCTCTACTCAGTCACTATTGGGAGCGGTGGCGGAACAAGCTCTCGTCGGAAAGCCCCCCTGCAGTCCAGAGAGCTTGTTCGCGTCTCAGAACTTGAACGTCCGCATCACCTGCCCGACGACGGTGTTGGGCTTGCGGGGAGACCTTCCGCCGGACGACCCGCTTGCCATAGGAGGCGGGGCCCTTCTCGGCGGCCTCGACGTTGCCCAGGTCTCGAGCCACTCGGTACGGCTGGGAGCGGAGTGACTTGGGGCGGGCCTTCACCCCATTCTCCACGATCTCGCCGCTCGCCTTCGACCCGCCGCAAAATGCACGCCGCCTTCGATGCGGCACGGTTCGCCCGCAGTACCTCGACGTCGCCCTGGGGCGACGAGCAGGTCGTCGGCAGGTTCGGGTTGGGACTACTGCTTCACTCCGTAGCCGATATCTCAATGGTGCGGGCCGGGAGGCGTCCCCGCAACGCCATCGCCGGTTTTTCGACGAAGGCATAGGTGAGGGAGGCCAGCACCACCACGATGCTGAACACGATGACCAGGTTTGCGAACAATGCCACCGCGCCACTCGAGAACAACAGGCCGTGATCCTTCATCCAGAGGATCACCGGCACGTGCCAGAGATAGAGGCTGTAGCTGATCAGGCCGATGTAACGGACCGGGCCCCATTCCAACACCCGGGCCAGTGCGTTCTGCGGCGCTCCCGTGTGGCTGGGGAGGACGGTCAGGAGGATCATTCCCGCCGCGCACGCGCCGACAAGAGAAAGTGCGCCTGCGCTGCCCTGCTGCCGAGCGACGAGGGCTACGAGGACGATGGTGACGAAGATGGCCACTTTCAGTGGACGAGCGAACACCGGCACCCTGTCCCGATGCCGGAGGAGCCCGATGGCCAAAGCGGCAAGCATGCCGAAGGCGAACAGATCGGCGTTGGCCAAGAAGCTGCGGGATACGACTGCCGACCAGGTGTTGCCCCAGTCGTAGATGAAGATGGCGTGGGTGCCCCTCGGCCTGTAGTGGCCGAGCTCCCGAATAGTCACCGCGGCAATGACAAAGAAAATGACCGGACCAACGGCCAGGGCGATCACCTTGGATACTCGTCGGGCCAGGAACCAGGCCAGGTAGCCGACGAGGGGGAGCAGGGCGTAGAACGTCAACTCCGCCGTGAGGGACCAGGCCGGGATGATCCCGGTGCCCATCGCATGCGGAACGATCGACTGCAGCAGGAAGAGGTTGGGCACAAGCACGGTGGGATCGGTGATGCGGCCCACATCGGCGCTGGAGAAGTGTTCAATGTTCCCGTGAATGGTGAGGGCGCCGAACACGAGGACGATGAGGAAGATCACGACATAGGCCGGAAAGATCCGCAGCACTCGGTTATGTGCGTACTTGCGAACCGACGGCATCGGCCGTCCGGCCAGCAGCGCGGACACGAAGGGCAGGTACAGCAGGAAGCCCGAAAGGGCGAAGAACAGTGTCAGGCCCTGGTCGCCGAACACAGCGAGCTTGCTCAGCTTCCCGGCCGATCCGGGAGCGATGGAGAACGCTCCCGTGTGGCTGAACAGCACCGCCACCGCGGCAAAAGCCCGCAGACCGTCGATGCCGGCGAGGTGCGTGTTCCGGGTGGCAGGCTTGAGCGGCGGTAGGTGCTCCCTCACTTGAGGTTCGGCCCCATCGAGCAGTTGTCCCTGGGGCGGGTTCTCAACCGTGTGACCGGAAGGCACCGAAGTGTGCATATGCATTTACGTGGTCCCTCACCGTCAAATACTGATCCACCACTACCGTAGGAACAAGCACCCTAAAGGGGTAGAGGCAAAAGTCCTGAAGTCTCGAAACTGGTGCGTGACCGCCACTACCGATCCCAGAAGCACCAATGGAAGCGGCGGGAGTCGCAGTCGAGTGCAAGGTCCGACGCGTCGCCGGGGACAACCGAGGGGGTCCCCGAGAAGATACAACGCTCGGCCACCAGTCGGCACCGCAGCTCCTCGGGACACGGTTCGAGGGTGAACGGCCAGTGGTGAGGTCATCAGCCCGGACGGCTCCTGGCTCGCCGGACACCCGGACGCCAGTCCTACGAACGGCGCTTACTCGTCGTCGTCCTCGTCGTCCGCGTCCTCGATCTTCCGGATCAGCTGGGCCGGCACGCCGGCGTAGATGCAGTTGGGTTCGCAGTCCCTCACGACCATGGCTCCGGCAGCAATCACCGCTCCGTCGCCGATGGTCACGCCCGGCATAATGGTCGCCCGGGCGCCTATCCAGGCACCGTCTCCGACCACGATGGGCTGAAGGACGTCGGCACCTCCACACCTGCGGTCGGGGGAGCCCACCTCGTGACTGTCCGTGAGGAACAGGACGTCGGAGCCAACGGCCACATTTGCCCCGAGGGAGACGCGTGCCCGGTTGTCGAATTGGACGCCGCAGTTGATCATCGCGCCCGGGCCGAGGGTGACTCTCATGGTCTTGAAGGTCACGCCGGGGCGTATGTAGACCAGGAACGGCATGTCCATACCGAGGGCCCGATAGACCGCCGATCGCACGATACGAGGGACCAGCGAGCTCCCGAGGATGACGTTCACGAGAATGTGAAATGCCCCCCGCTCGATGTCCTGCCGAATCATGCCCGCGACATGGCGAGCTCCATATCGCACGTCGACGGGCATCTCGAAATGGTAGTGCCAGCTGTGAAAATTTTAAATCGATCAAGGATCAATATCGGGACAACTCAGGGCCTCTTTCGTGCAAAAGAGGCGGTTGGCCGACGTTGACATCGCTCTGGAGAAGTCCCAGGTGCAACTCAGCAACGCCGCGTACCCCGGGTGTCGCGGGGCCGCGCCTCTGTCTCGAACGGCGTGCATCCCGGCGGCACCACGAACTGCGCGCGCATGCATCGCACCAGAGAAAGGCAGAAAATATAGGAAAAAAAGGGAGTTCGTCCGACGGCCTCGTGCGCGCAAGAGGAAAACTCGAGCCGAACCTCGACGCACGTGGTGTCGGGTGCGAGGCTGCGGCAGGGACCGGACGCGGCCCGCGGTATTTGGCCCTCCCTTTGCCGTCGGGCTTCGAGCCACCAGGACCACTGCGCATTCGCCCCAGGTTCGGCCCTCTCGATTGCTACCGCATTGCAACGCGACTGCAACTGCATCACACCACAACTGAGGCCCATGGACCTCTCGGGAACCGGTGGAAGAGTCATTTGATCAGTCAGGATTCAGTCGATGGGTTCGCAGGAGGCGAGGACGCGGGCCGGCGCAATCATGTGGACGCACGGCCTCAGGCAAGGTCGGGAAAGTCCGGAGGATCGTCAACCAGGCACGAGAGTCGTCCGCAGGCGGGTTTCTGGCCCCGTGCACCCGCGCGACGCCCAAAGCGTCGCCGAGGACAGCGAGCGTGCACCGGCACCAAATCGCGGGTTCGAAGCGCACCTGGCCCTCCGGCCCGGAGGAGGATGGTCGTCGGTCCCGGCCGCCCTGCTGCACGCGGCGTACAACGGCTCGAAGGCCGCGAGCCCTTCGGAAAGGGTCCGGGCCGTGCCGACCTGGGTGTTCACCCGATTTGGGCCGCGCCCTCGAAGACCTGGTCGGCGATCCAATTGGGACTTACGGTCCTATTGTCCGACCCCGGGAGCAGCTAAAATGCTTTTGAGGGATTGGGTAGCGGAGGCTCACATGCGATTTCGACGAGCTGTGCCAAAGGCGGAGACGCCGCCACACGCTCTGGATCCTCGCGATTCCGCCACTTCGGTCCAGGTCCTCGAGGAGCCGAAGCCGGTGGACGTCGGTAGCGATCCCGCTCGGGAGCTCGCCAGCAGTCTCGAGTCCATGTTCCATGAAATTTCGTTCGGTGATTCGGGCGACCGCTTGGAGCGCCCCGATGAGCCCATCGGCAAGTACGACGACCTCTGGCAGCTCTCTCTGGCCGACCCTCTGACCGGCCTGGCCAACCGTATGTTGCTCCTGGACCGGCTCAACCGAGAGTTGACGCGTCGGCAGCGGCACGGCGGATGCGTCATCGTCTCCCATATCGACCTGGACAATCTCAAGGACATCAACGACGAGTTGGGGTACAGCTCGGGGAACGAAGTGCTCCGCGGGATGTCGAGGCGACTGACGGCCATGCTTCGCAGCGAGGACACGGTGAGCCGGATAGGGGAGTGCGAACTGGTTGCGGTTATGACCATCGAGGACGAGCAGTACGTGAAGCCGCTGATGCAGCGCGTCCAGGCGGTCCTCGACGATCCGATCTCGGTGACCGGTCGAGACGTGCGAGTGGCGACGACGCTCGGCACGGTCACCGCCCGAGGTTCTGAATCGGCCGAGCAGGTCCTCGAACGAGCGGGGAATGCGGCCTAGCCAGGGCTGACCGGCCAGGGAGGAAAATTCAAGGGGAACCGGGGTCTCCGGCGAATTAGTGCACTGATCAGGGGAGATGCATTCAAGGCCTCCCGGGCTCGACGCGGCCGCGGGTAAAGATTTCATAAGACTTGGGGATTTCGGCCCTAGTTGGTCCGGTGCCGTTTGACTAAACCTACGGTGTGTCGATGTATAGCGAACTCCTGAGCGACCTTCTGGTCAGCTCAGATGCCAACGAGGTGCCGCCCTCGAAGGAAGAGCTCGTTGCCGATCTTCAGCAGTGTCGCCTGCGCCTTCATCGACGGGCCGCCGTCCACAAGCACGTCGTGGCCGAAGACCTGGCACGGGAACTCGACCATGATCGGATCCTGCTGTCACTTTGCGCTGCGATGTCCATCGACCACGACCCAGCGCGCTTCGTCAATCCGATCGCTGAGCGGGCCCGGCTCGAAGAACTCCTGCGGGCCCGAGGAATCGAGTTCGATCCACTGTAGACAAATTCCCCTGGACAGGGGATATGCCTGCGGGACTAGATGGTTCTCGGGGGAGGTGCGCTCGGGTTCATGGACTTGCGCTCATTTAGAATCGCCGCGTAGACACCTGCTTCGGTGCGGCGCTGCATCCCGAGCTTGGCCAGAAGGCTCGACACGTAGTTCTTCACCGTCTTCTCGGCCAGGAAGATCTCCTCGGCGATCTGACGGTTGGACCGACCCTGGGCAATGAGGTCGAGGACCTTTCGCTCCTGGGGCGAGAGACTGGACAATCGCGCCTCGGTCTTCTGGCTCTTGCGCAACCGGTCGAAGATCTCCTTGGACAGGTTGGCGTCGATGAGCGACCGCCCCTGGCTCACCCGGCGGATGTCGCCGATGAGGTCGCTCCCACCGATCTCCTTGAGGACGTAGCCGGCGGCACCCGCCATGATCGCCGAGAAGAGGGCATCGTCGTCCGCGTAGGACGTCAGCATCAGGCACGACACGTCGGGGTAGAGCGAGCGGATCTCCCTGCACACTTCGATGCCGCTGCCATCGGGCAGTCGCACGTCGAGGATGGCGACGTCCGGTTGGAGCGCGCCGATCTCCTCCAACCCCTGTTGGGCCGTGGCAGCCTGGCCGACGACGTCCATGTCGTCCTCGGCATCCAGGAGTGTTTTCAAACCCGTCCGGACCAGTTCGTGGTCGTCGAGGATGAAGATGCGAATTTTCATTCCCCCAATATTGCCACGGTGCAGGCCCTCGGGCGGTCGCCACCTCCGTTCCACTGCCCCGTAGGACTCTGATCCACCCGACCGCTACCCTTGAAGCGGTGCGCCCACTCGATCAGATCGACGATCCCGTCAAGCTCAGGCGGCTGGTTGAGGCGATGCTCATGATGGAAGGCGAGCTGAGCCTGCCGGTTGTCCTCCGCCATCTCGTCGGTGAGGCGTGCTCACTGGTCGACGCCCGCTACGGGGCACTCGGCGTCCTGAGCGAGAACGGCACCACCCTCGATCAGTTCCTTACCGTCGGTCTCGAGCCGGATGAGGAATTTGCCATCGGGCCACGCCCGAGCGGCCGGGGGGTGCTCGGCACCCTGATCATCGAGGCCAAACCCCTGCGCCTTTCCAATTTGTCGCAGTCCCCGGACAGCTATGGATTCCCGAGCGGTCACCCGCCGATGACGTCGTTCCTCGGTGTGCCGGTGCGCGTCCGTGGCGAGGTGTACGGCAACCTCTATCTCACCGACAAGAACGGCGCCCCCGAATTCTCCGCCGAGGACGAGGCCACCGCCGTGACCCTGGCCATGGCCGCAGGCATTGCCATTGAGAACGCCCGACTCCACGGGGTGGCCCGCGACCACACGCTGACCGAGGATCGGGATCGCATCGCTCGCGATCTCCACGACACCGTCATTCAGCGCTTGTTCGCCGTCGGGCTCTCGCTCCAGGGGACCGCCCGTCTCGTGGACCGGCCCGAGGTGGCCAGTCGGATCGGCGATGCCATCAACAAGCTCGACGAGACCATTCGCCACTTGCGCACGGCGATCTTCAACCTCGAGATGACGATCAACCAGGACGGCTTCCGGCGCATGGTCTTCGATCTGCTGCACGAGCTGACACCCGTCATCGGGGCGGTACCCCACGTGACCTTCACCGGGTTGGTCGACACGGCTGTCTCGGGATCGATCGCCGACCACGCCCTCGCAACACTCCGGGAGGCTCTGACCAACGTGGGACGGCATGCCGCCGCCACCCACGTCGCAGTGACCGTGGCCGCCGGGGACGAACTTCGTCTCGTCGTCGTCGACGACGGGCGGGGGATGGCAGAGGCCGGTGCCGACGGGCGGGGCTTGAAGAACATGCGCACCCGCGCCGAGCGGCTCGGCGGCAGTCTCGAGTTGGGGACGTCGCGCGAAGGTGGCACCAGGCTTATCTGGTGTATCCCCCTCACCCTTCTGGACGGGTAGGCGGAGGCCCCCTTCTACGAGAGACGTGCGACCCGGTCACCGAGTCGCACGTCTCATGGAACCCCCCGGGCCTATTGCCGGAACTCCCGAGAAGACTGGTGTCTGTATCCCGGCGATCGAACGGATCCGGCGACGCTGGCTCACCTGCTGCTGCACCAACGTCTTGCTTGACCATTATTCTCCCCGCCTCCAACGCGAGCCAGTGCCAAAAGTCCCGATACACCGGCGTGCGTTTCCGTGCGCGTCAATCTTTTCGAGCGATTGCCGCGGCTGTGATACAACGCCGTGCCATCCTCGGATCATGAGCAATTGGGCGACAGGTGAGGTTTTGGGATTCGACTTCGAGACGACGGGGGTCGACCGGTTCCATGACGTGCCAGTGTCGTTCGCGTTGGTGACGATGGTGGGTGGAGCGCTCGTCTCGACATCCGCGGGTCTGGTGGACCCGGGTCGTGAGATCCCGGCCGAGGCAATCGGGGTGCACGGGATCACCACGGAGCAATGCCGGGCTGAGGGGATGGCGCTCGCAGATGCAATCGAGCTGATCTCTGTCGCGGTGCTCTCGGCCGGACGACGGGGCGTGCCTCTGGTCGGGATGAAGCTTGACTACGACCTGACCATCCTCGACACGCAATCGCGTCGGCTCTGCGGCGTGGGTCTGCTCGAGCGAGGTTGGCGCGGGCCTGCGCTTGATGCCGTGGTCCTCGACCGGCATCATGACCGCTACCGCAAGGGGAGCCGGACCCTGGGTGCGCTCTGCGCGCAGTATGGAGTGTGCATCGAGAATGCGCATGACGCAGCAGCAGACGCGATCGCCTCCGCACAGGTGATACTCGCATTGGCCGCGTGCTTCGAGGAACTCGGGGACACCGATCTTTTCGCCCTGCACGAGGCGCAGATCGACTGGCACCGCGAATGGGCCGAGAGTTATGACGATTGGCGCGTCCAGGGTGGAATGAGCCCGATCGATCGGCGTGACTACATCTGGCCGGTGGCACCCGCAATTCTCAACGCAGCGGCGTAAACCTCAACCTTTGAGGAGATCCCACACCATCTCGAGCGCGTCGTCGTCCTGCAATACGTACGCGCCCGGGTGCTGTTTGTCGATGTGCCCGATGAGGCCGTTGTACACCGAGTAGCCAACGAGCTCCTGCAAACGGCGCGGGAAGGTTTTGACCATCTGCGGGGGGATCCCGAGCTGTTGATTCTCCTGCTGCCGGATGAAGCCGGCGCAGTAATTCATGGCGATGCCCACCCGTCGTCTGTCGGTGAGGTTCGCGCCACCGCCGTGCCAGAGACTTCCAACCCAGACGAGCACGCTTCCCTTCGTCATTTCGGCGGCGATGGTGTCGTAGTGCTCGAGCGGGTTCGGAGCCTCGTCCCGGAGGTGGCTCCCGGGAACGAGGCGGGTCGCGCCGTTCTCCTCGGTGAAGTCGGTGATCGCCCACATGGTGTTGCAGATGATCGGTATGTGCGGCCGGCCGAGGGGGATCACCTGGTCGTCGGCGTGTATCGGCTGGGCCCGCTCGCCCGGCCCGATGGCAATGGAGGAGAGCGAAGAGATCAGCAGACCGCGATCGAGGACACCCTCGACAACCGGCAGGACATTGGGATGGAGCGGGATCTTCTCGAATGTGGCGCCATGGATCAACAGGTTGTACACGCGCGTCGTGTGGAGACCCTCGAAGAGGTTGTCGGCCGGCACCGTCCCGAGCTCTCGCTCCAACGCGATGAGTCCTTCGTCGATCTCTGCAACGAGATCCGGCTCAATGGCGTCGGGAAGAATGGTGAAGCCATCCTCGGCGATCCGACGCAAATGGTCGTCGATCTCCGAGTCCGGGTTCGTCACGGATTTCGCCACGAGTTTCATCGTAGGCAATGCCGGATCATCGTGCCCACGACAATGCACATCCATCAGGATTTGCCCTGATGGTAAGGTCACACGGGAAGGGCCGTTGGCGCAGCTGGTAGCGCACTTGCATGACGCCCTCGCTCCGATTGCACGTACGTTTACGCCTGATCGCAGCAAATCCCTGGTGAATCGGCACTTTGCCTGAGACAGTGCTTCTGGGCAGGGTTCCACAATTGGGTGCCGTTACTTACTGCGTTACTTACTGGAGCTCACTGCACCGGCACGGTTGTAAGCACTGACGGCAAAGCGGCTCTTCGCGTTGAACTGGGGAGTGTCACGTGTGGAACGTCTGGCTAACCAAATCTCACCGGGATCTGGTGGCGCCCCGGGACCGCGATCGTTGCTGCGCCTCAAACGAGGGCACCCGGGGGCACCCCTCGCGCTCCGGCCGTTCGGATTTTGCGAGCACTTGCAATGTCGTGAGTGCCGGTCCGCGAGCCGATCGGCTTGTGGGAACTGGCTCGCGGTAATGGGTCAAGAAAGGCCGAACGCCGAATCGGGCGCGACACAAGCGTTCGCCTGAGTTCGTTCAGCCGAACGTTCTGTGCGCCCCGATCCCGGCGCTCCGGGATACAGCGCGGCGGTGAAAGGCTGAGCATTCTGGGGCACCCGTGTCGGCGAGAGGGAATCGCCTACGAACGGTGCACTCCGGCGAGAGAATGCCGATAACTAGCTTCAGCTCATCGGTACGAGTCTCAGGTATTCAGAACCGTCCGCGCTTCGATCCGTGGCCAGGAGGTGCTGGTACGAAGTCCGAAAGGAGGGTAGCCACCTCGACGACTGGCGACAGCGACACCAGACTTCATGCAATGCTCCTCAGCTGCAATCGTCGGAAGTCCTTCGTGATGTGAATCAGGTTCTTCGCGTCGCCTGGTACCGCTTCCGGGCCACCTTCGGCCGCCGGTGGGGGGGATACCTCGCCATCGTCGTGCTCGTCGGTCTCGTGGGCGGCCTCGCCATGGGTGCGATCGCGGGCGCACGAAGGACCCAGTCGTCGTATCCGACGTTCCTGGGCAGCACCAACCCCTCTGACCTGACCGTCGCCGCATTCTCACCGAACTCCAACCACTCGTTCGGCTCGGCGGGGTTGACGACCAGGATCGCCCACCTGCCCGGCGTGCATCGGGTCAGAGTCCTCTCCGGGCCGGAAATCGTGGCGCTCGGTTCAGACGGCTCTCCATTGGTCGGCGCCGTAAATGACGTGACGACGGTGGGCAGCGTCGACGGCGAATTGGCCGTCCAGGACCGTTTGACGGCCGTCAAGGGCCGGTTGGCCGATCCGGGACGAACCGACGAAGTCACGATGACCGCGAGCGCGGCCGAGGTGATCGGCGTGCACGTTGGTCAGGTGATATCGCTCGGGTTCTATACCAGCGCGCAGACCGAACAGGCCGGCTTCGGCACTCCGGAGGTGATGCCTCGCCTCCGCGTGCGGGCGAGGTTGGTCGGGATCGTCGTGTTCGACAACCAAGTGGTCCAAGACGACATTGACCGGGCGTACGGCTTCATGGTGGTGACCCCCGCCCTCATCCGTCGGGTTGTCGGCCTGTCCCCTGCCGCTGCTGCGCCGGTGGAGTACGGGCTCCGGCTCGACCGTGGGAGTGGGGTTGCCCGCACGGTGGAGCAGGAGTTCATCCGCACCCTGCCGCCGGGCGCGGCGTATGAGATCCATGCGACCTCGGTGGTGGCGGCCCAGGTGGAGCTGGCCGTCAAGCCGGAGTCGGTCGCGCTCGGTGCGTTCGGGGTCATCGCCGGCCTTGTCGCCTTGGCGTTGGGGATACAGGCGATCTCGCGCCAACTGCGGTGGGGAGACGAGGAGCGGAGGGTGCTTCGGGCTCTCGGAGCCGGCCCGGTCGCCGCCGCTGGTGACGGGCTGATCGGCGTCCTCGTCGCCGTGCTCCTCGGCTCGGCTCTGGCCGTCGCAGTGGCGGGGGGACTATCCCCGCTCTCCCCCTTCGGGCCGGTGCGGCCCGTCTTTCCCGATCCGGGGATCGCCTTCGACTGGACGGTCCTCGGCGTTGGTTTCGCGCTCTTGGTCGTCGGCCTGGGATCCGCCGCGGCCGCGTTCGCCTATCGCGGTGCACCGCACCGGGTGTCACGGATCGGGTCGGGAAGGACTCGAGGGTCGAGCATCACCCGCGGTGCCGAAGCCGCAGGAGTGCCGGTGGCCGGCGTCGTGGGGGTGCGTTTCGCGCTCGAGCCGGGTCGGGGTCGCACCGCCGTGCCGGTGCGCTCAGCGTTGTTGGGGACCGTCCTGGCGGTCGCCCTGTTGGTTGCCACCCTCGGTTTCTCGAGCGGGCTGCACACCTTGGTGTCGACGCCGTCGCTCTACGGGTGGAACTGGAACTACATGCTCAACCCGAGCACCGACGTCCCACCCCAAGCCATCAAGCTGCTCAACGCGGACCCCGACGTCGCCGCCTGGAGCGGGGCACAGGTCGCGAACTCCCAGATCGATGGGGAGACCGTACCGACGATGGTAAGCGCCAGTGCGCATCCTGTCGTGACACCACCGGTCCTGGCCGGACACGGGCTCGACGGCGAGGACCAGATCGTGTTGGGTCCAGCGACGTTGGCCGTCTTGCACAAGCGCGTCGGCGACACGGTCATCGTGAGATACGGAGCCCCCGATGACGCGCCGGTCTACATCCCACCGACCAGAGTGCGGATCGTCGGCTCCGCGTCGTTTCCCGCGGTGGGCTTTTCCAGCTTCATCGCCGACCACACCTCGATGGGCACCGGGGCACTGGTCGCTCCCGGGATCGTCCCGCAGGCATTCCACGGGGCCCTCCTCAGCCCGGACCCGAACTTGAACGGCCCGGAGATGGTCTTCGTGCGACTCCGGCCTGGCGTGGGGGCCACGGCGGGCCGCGCCAACTTGCAACACGTCGCCGATGTCTCCGACAAAGTCTTCGCTGGCGACCCGAAGGCCGCCGGCAACAACGTCACCGTTCTCGGCGCACAGCAGCCCGTCCAGGTCGTGAACTACCGGAGCATCGGAGCGACGCCGGTCGTGCTCGCTGGAGGGCTCGCCGCAGGCGCGATCGTCGCGCTGGCGCTCACGCTCGTCGCCTCGGTCCGCCACCGAAGACGTGATCTCGCCCTCTTGAAGGCGCTCGGATTCACCCCGCGACAGCTCACGGCTGTGGTCGCGTGGCAGGCAACGGTGACCGCGGCGGTCGGCGTCATCGTGGGGATCCCGGTCGGGATCATCCTCGGACGCCAGCTCTGGACCCTCTTCGCCCGCAACATTGATGCGGTCCCCGACCCCACCGTGCCGGTGGTCTCGGTGATACTCGTCGGCATTGGTGCCCTTGTCTTCGCCAACCTCGTTGCCGCCCTCCCCGGCCGGATCGCGGCACGGACCCCAACCGCGTTCGTGCTGCGGGCGGAGTGAGCCATGAATATCTCCTAATGCCCCCGTATTCCCAAAGCGGGATGTGTGGCATACGTGCCGTCCATCGGCATTCGGCGCCATAACGAGCAACACGGGTAGGAGCAGGTCCGTGGAGATTGCCGCAGGCCACGGCCGTGTAAGACCTGGGAACGGCTGATGCAACGACTAGGGTTGGGCTCCCTTCGATGTTTGTAACGTGCAGCGTTACTCACCAAGGGGAAATTGCAGTCGGCAGAGCAGGGGAAAAATAGCATCTGAACAGGAAAAGTAGGCAGTGGGGCCGTTGGCGCAGTTGGTAGCGCACTTGCATGACGCTCTCGCTCCGATTGCACATACGTTTACGCTGGCTTCCGGCAAATCCCTTGTCAATTGGCGTTTTGCCCTTGCCAGTGCTTCTGAGCAGGGTTCCGAAAATGGGTGCCGTTACTTACTGCGTTACTTACTGGTGCTAACTGCACCTGCACAGTTGCAAGCACCGACGGAAAACGGGCTCTTCGTGCGTTGAACTGGCGAGTGTCAGGTATGGAGCATCTGGCTACCCAGACGTCACCGGGATCAGGGCAAGATGATCTTGAGTTCGGCGGAGACGACGACGGGGAGGTGGAACCTTTCGTGCAATGGTGGGCACTCTGATTGATCGGCTGGTGGAGTTCGATTCGACCGGTCATGGCGTCGCGGCGTGTGCTGGCGCGGCAAGTTCATCCGTTCGGGTGTCCCACCAGTCGGGTGGCACGACGCGTAGCGCAATCGCCCAGGTCTCATCTTCGAGGCGAATGGCAATGCGGGTCATCGAGAGAAGGTTGTCGACGAACCAGTCGTCACGGTGGCTGCCTCCGGGGGACCGAAATCGGCTCCCTCTCCGTCTGCCATAGGCCAGGAAGTACCACAGTCCGTGGATCCGTCCGATCATTTCGACGTGACGATCGAAAAGTTCGGAGAAACTGGTGGAGCCGGTCATGACGGCTCCCCATCGACTGATGAGCTCGCGTGAGGTGGCAAGGGTTTGTTCGAGCGATTCGCGGAGCTCATCCCGGCGGAGCGGGTCAGTCAGGATCGTGTCAAGCTTGCTCTTCAATGCTGGCGCCCGTGCCGGCGAGTCGAGAACCTGGATGACTTGGGATGGGTCACTCGTATCGTCGCTGCCGCTGTTTCCTTCGTCCATGACACCAAGAAGCACACCCCACGCTCCGCGTGCGGCCTCGGCCAACTCCATGAGCGCGTACTGGGCGAGCAACCGCCATCTGCGTTCAGATCGTCGGTTGAGGACAACGTCGATCACCGTGACTGATACCAAGACGGCGGTAAGAGAGGCGAGGACCGCTGCCGTCACAGGATGGCCGAGCCAGAACTTACTTGCGTAGAAGTCTGAGGAAACCAATACAGCTATCAACGCAACGGCGCCGAGAGCGGCAATAGACGGGCGTCGTGGCGCCTTCGGCGCCTCGTTGTCCCTGCGCTCCGCAGTCCTATTGTTCAAGGATTTGCCGAATCATGCGGACGACCATGTCTCGCCGGTCAAACCGATCGGATGGGAACAGCGCAGCGCGCTCGGGGATCTGCGTATGCCACATCAGGGAGGTTGAGCGGGCGAAAGAGAGCAGCGCAACAGCCGGGTACGCCTTGGTTACTATGCCCTCCTGCTGGGCGGCCACAACTCGACCGACTTTGCCCTCGGTCGAGTCCAGGATCACTGCGAGCGGGGGTCCAGCTACCCGCTCGACCTGGTACCAAAGGACTAGGCGCAGCGTCTCGGGAGCGTCCTCGAACTTGTCGAACATTCTTCCGCCGTACTCGGCCAAGTCGTACTCATCGAAGAGCACCGACGCATGGAAGTCTCGGATGCGGTCCTCGAACGCCGCAGCGAATAGGGCGTCCTTGCTGCCGAAGTAGGCGTAGATGGCCTGCTTGTTGGCCTCGGCGGCTGAAGCGATCCGGTCTACCCGTGCGCCGGCGATGCCGTAGGCACTGAACTCCATGATCCCGGCCTCCAGCAGGCGCCGCCTCGTGTCCTGTGAGTCCCAGGGCATGCAAGGAGATTACAACCAACTGGTTGGATTGACAAGGAAGCCGCCGCGGTGGTTGGATGGTCATATCAATCCAACTAGATGGTTTAGTCGGTGAAGGAGGCGTGGCGATGGATGGATGCAAGGTCTGGCTGATCACCGGGTCATCGCGTGGTTTCGGCGCCGCACTCGTGACCGCCGTCTTGGAGAGCGGTGACGCAGTGCTTGCCACGGCCCGCCGTCCAGAAGACATCAAGCAGCCATCGCTCGAGGAGAGGATGAGGCCGCTTGTAGGGCAACGTTTGAGGTAAATTTCTTTGCTCCGGTGGAACTAATGCGCCTAGTCCTCCCGGGCATGCGCAGACGGAAGCAGGGCACCATCGTCAATATCTCCTCAATGGACGGCATTGCCAGTGTGCCAGTCAACGGGACCTACTCCGCCAGCAAGTTCGCAATCGAGGGCATAACGGAGACGCTCTGGCAAGAGATCGAACCGCTGGGCCTGCGCGCCTTCTTGGTCGAACCCGGCTCATTCCGCACCGGCATCGAAACTCGGAGCCACTTCGCCGGATCAATCATCGACGACTATGAAGCAACTTCGGGCAGATTCCGCAAGATCATGGAGAGAATAAGACCCGAGCAGTTCCCAGGCGATCCGGCGAACGCCGCAGCCGCGATCTATCAAGAAGTGCATTCTGGCGGTAATCGACACCATTTGATCCTGGGCAGCGACGCCTACCGATTGATCGGGGCAAAACTCGACGCCCTTCGCTCCGAGTTCGATTCGATCAGGGACCTCGCCTTCAGCACCGACTACCCCGACGCGGGCGAAGCCATCCTCTGACCGAGCATTTTGAAGCGTACGCACGGTGACGCAAAAGCTTCTCAGCCATTGCGCTGCTCATTCGCGACTCAATCGTCGGACAACATCGTGAATCGCCTGACGGCGGTACGCATGACCTAAGCGGAGCCCTACTCAATGACTGCAGGGACAGCTATGGAATGCGATTTCTGTCGCTCAACCAGTGTTGAAACTTGACCAGAACGATCCGTTCATCGTGAACGCCCTCGGCATCGATGGATGCCAACCACGCAAATCGGTGGGCCCCTCGCCGCCGGGTCCAAGAAGTTCATTATGCGTTAAGTACTCTTGCTAAGTGGACCTATCCAGTTGCAAGCACACAGATGGCAGGACGTTCGCGTATCCCTGCACAGCGTCTTTGACTACGTGCCCATAGACCTGAGTGACCATCCGCAAATCTTTGTGACCCATCATTTTAGCGACGACAGGCAAGGGGACACCCGCGAGGATCGACAGCGTGCAGAAGGTGTGCCGCAGTGCATACGGAGTGGCACCTTTGATACTCGCCAGATCACAGACCTTGCTGAATTCGCGGGCGTAGGTTTCTTTTGAAACTGGCGTGCCGTCAGGGCGAGTGAAGATCAAATTATCGGGATTCCACCTTGCGTTGGGTGCGTAGAGTGCTCGCTGTGTCGCCTGTAGTGCCTTGTGAGTCTTCAGCGTCGGCAGAAGATCAGTAGGGACGTAAAGCTTGCGTCGGGAGTCTCGGGTTTTCGTGGTCCCTCTAGCGATTGTCATGCCGCCTGAGCGCTTCTGACCATGCCCGATATAGATGGTCGGAGTGTCGGAGGCGTCTTCAAGGTCTGACCATGACAACGCCCGCACTTCCCCTGGTCGCAATCCAAGGTGGTACTGAATTGCCCATGCCGCGCCTACGTGCAGAGCAGTGGGTGTATCGGCATTCTTGCTCTCAATGGCGCGCACCGCCTTGAAGAACCGCTGTACCTCGTTTTCGTCAAACCAACGCTGGTCGGCTTCGTCATCGGCCTCGGCCCTCGTAGCTTGCGGGGCCTTCGCCTCGCGGGCCGGATTTGTTGTAAGTGTCATTTCAGGATGAAATTTGTGAATCACGATCGAAAACGGCAGCGCGAAATGGTCGAAAACGGCAGCAGTTCGGTTGTGTGAAGTTAGCGTGAGGGAGTGGGTTCGTCCACAGGTTCGGTGACGGGTTTGCTCTGGCGCCTCGTGCGGGCCTTGGCGTCTTGGAGCCGGTAGCTCTCGCCTTTGGTCTCGATGATGCGACAACGGTGCGTGAGCCGGTCGAGGGTTGCTCCCGTGAGACGTTCGGATCCGAGCACTTCGGTCCACGACTCGAAGGGTAGATTTGTGGTCACAATCAGACTCGTGCGCTCATAGGCGGTCGAGATGACGTCGAAGAGCAGCTCGGAGCCGACCTTGGAAGCGGGCACATAGCCCAGTTCGTCGAGGACGAGCAGATCCAGTTTGGCGAACTGACCCTTCAGGCGCAGGAAACTGCGCTCGTCTCTCGCCTCGATGAGGGCGGTGACCAACTCGGTGGTGCGGATGAAGCGGACCCGATAACCCTTGGCGCAGGCCTGAGCGGCCAGCGCGGTCGCCAAGTGGCTCTTGCCGGTGCCGGGATTGCCCACCATCAAGATGTTCTCCTTCTTGTCGATGTACTCACAGCGCATCAGCTCGGCGACCAGCACCTTGTTGACCGAGGGCCGGGCGGCGAAGTCGAAGGTCTCGAGCGTCTTGATGGTCGGAAAACGCGCGAACTTGACCCTGCGCTCCGCCGAGCGTTTCTCGCGTTCTAAGAGCTCCAGCTCGGTCAGGCGCAAGAGATAGGCCAGATGATCGGCGTTGTCTGCTGCGGCCTGGGTGGCCACCTTCTCGCACTCGGCCGCCACCGTCGGGAGACGGAGTGTCTTGAGGTGGTGGTGCAAGAGCACGGTGGACTTGGTGTCTGTGGCTTTCATGGTGTTGCTCCTTTCATTTGGCGGCTGTAATCGCTCATGCGCTCAGTCCGGTGAGGGCCTGATAAGCGCTGAGATCGGGTGGGTCGATGGCCACCGTCTTGAGGTGCGGATGGCCGTCGAGGCTGAAGAGCCCGACCGGTTCTTCGGCGTGGTGGAACAGGATCAGGGCAATGGCGTCGGATCCTGTCGCCCCGATGGTGATGGCCGCATCCACCGCTTTGGTCAGCGCGGGCAGCGTGGCGTTCTCCAAGAGCCGCAGCACCTTGATGAACTCGCGGCGTCCCTTTGTCGCCGAGGTCGGCCTCGAGGCGGCGGCGGAGCAGCGCGAAGCAATCGGGCAGGCCCCAGTTCTCGAGGGGACGGGCGAAGTCGAGCGCACCGGGCTTTCGCTCCAAGAGGGCCAGGTAGTGGACCGGATCGAAGGAGATGCGCTCTTTGCCCCAGTGGCGAGGGTGGCGGGCGACCACGTCGGTCCCGCTGCAGATCGCCACCTCTTCGATCCCGCCGATGACGCTGACTTCGTGGTGGGCATGCGCGGTCGGCACCGAGTAGTCGTTGCGGTCAAAACGCACGAGGGAGAGCGAGTTGGCATGACCCTGCACCACCCGTCGGGGTTCGAAGGTTTCGGCCGGCAGGGCCAACATGGCGGCGCGGTCTTCAATCAGGCGTTCCGCCTTGGTGCCGGCCTTACCCCGGACCTTGCGGAACAGGTCGGCATAACACGCTGCGGCGAGGTACCTGTTCAGCGCCGCCCATGACGGGAACGACGGAACCGGGACCAACAGGTTGCGCCGCGAGTACCCGACGTGGTTCTCCACGTGGCCCTTCTCGTTGCCCCGTCCCACCCGGCAGAAGTGGTGGTCGAAAAGATGATGGCTTTCGAGGGTCATGAATCCTTTGGTCAGCGCCCGCTCTTTGCCCATCACCTTGGCCACCGCGATGGTGGTGTTGTCATAGGAGATCCGCACCGGCACCCCGCCGAAGAAGGCGAAGCCGGCAACGTGCGCGGCCTGGAAGGTCTCGGTGCACTCACGCGGATAGGCCGAGAGGAAGTAGGCGTCCGAATACGGCAGCGTGATGACACCGAGCGCGGCTTTGACCCGCTCGCCGGCGATCTCGACCGTGGCTTCTCCGAAGTCGAACTGGGCGTGTCCCGGCGGATGCGACAGCGGGACGAACACCTCCTTCGAAGACGCCCTGGCTTGCGCCACCGCCCTTTGCACCTGGGAGTAACACCCCGTGTAGCCGTACTCGTCCCGGAGCCGGTCAAAGATGCGCCGCGCCGTGTGGCGCTGTTTGGGCGGGGCCTCCTTGTCGTCGGCCAGGATCTGATCGATGGTGGCCAGGTGACGCCCGAGCACGGGCTTTCGGCGCGCCTCGGCCATCTGATAGCCGGGAGGTTCGACGTTGCCCAGAATCTTGGCGAGGGCTTGATGGCCGATCCCGTAATCACGATAGATCGAACGCTTCGACGCGCCTTCCACCAGTACCTTCCGTCGAATCTCGGTCCATTGGTCCATGTCGGTGTGCACCCTTCTCCCGTTCTGCTCGTCCGTCCAGGCTCCAAGCCTTGAAGCGGGATCGAACAGATCCGGGGATTATTTAGGTGCTGCCGTTTTCGACCATTTTTCTTGTTTCTTGGGTGCTGCCGTTTTCAACCGTGATTTACAGCTGCTGTGAATCACGATCGAAAACGGCAGCGCGAAATGGTCGAAAACGGCAGCAGTTCGGTTGTGTGAAGTTAGCGTGAGGGAGTGGGTTCGTCCACAGGTTCGGTGACGGGTTTGCTCTGGCGCCTCGTGCGGGCCTTGGCGTCTTGGAGCCGGTAGCTCTCGCCTTTGGTCTCGATGATGCGACAACGGTGCGTGAGCCGGTCGAGGGTTGCTCCCGTGAGACGTTCGGATCCGAGCACTTCGGTCCACGACTCGAAGGGTAGATTTGTGGTCACAATCAGACTCGTGCGCTCATAGGCGGTCGAGATGACGTCGAAGAGCAGCTCGGAGCCGACCTTGGAAGCGGGCACATAGCCCAGTTCGTCGAGGACGAGCAGATCCAGTTTGGCGAACTGACCCTTCAGGCGCAGGAAACTGCGCTCGTCTCTCGCCTCGATGAGGGCGGTGACCAACTCGGTGGTGCGGATGAAGCGGACCCGATAACCCTTGGCGCAGGCCTGAGCGGCCAGCGCGGTCGCCAAGTGGCTCTTGCCGGTGCCGGGATTGCCCACCATCAAGATGTTCTCCTTCTTGTCGATGTACTCACAGCGCATCAGCTCGGCGACCAGCACCTTGTTGACCGAGGGCCGGGCGGCGAAGTCGAAGGTCTCGAGCGTCTTGATGGTCGGAAAACGCGCGAACTTGACCCTGCGCTCCGCCGAGCGTTTCTCGCGTTCTAAGAGCTCCAGCTCGGTCAGGCGCAAGAGATAGGCCAGATGATCGGCGTTGTCTGCTGCGGCCTGGGTGGCCACCTTCTCGCACTCGGCCGCCACCGTCGGGAGACGGAGTGTCTTGAGGTGGTGGTGCAAGAGCACGGTGGACTTGGTGTCTGTGGCTTTCATGGTGTTGCTCCTTTCATTTGGCGGCTGTAATCGCTCATGCGCTCAGTCCGGTGAGGGCCTGATAAGCGCTGAGATCGGGTGGGTCGATGGCCACCGTCTTGAGGTGCGGATGGCCGTCGAGGCTGAAGAGCCCGACCGGTTCTTCGGCGTGGTGGAACAGGATCAGGGCAATGGCGTCGGATCCTGTCGCCCCGATGGTGATGGCCGCATCCACCGCTTTGGTCAGCGCGGGCAGCGTGGCGTTCTCCAAGAGCCGCAGCACCTTGATGAACTCGCGCGTCCCTTTGTCGCCGAGGTCGGCCTCGAGGCGGCGGCGGAGCAGCGCGAAGCAATCGGGCAGGCCCCAGTTCTCGAGGGGACGGGCGAAGTCGAGCGCACCGGGCTTTCGCTCCAAGAGGGCCAGGTAGTGGACCGGATCGAAGGAGATGCGCTCTTTGCCCCAGTGGCGAGGGTGGCGGGCGACCACGTCGGTCCCGCTGCAGATCGCCACCTCTTCGATCCCGCCGATGACGCTGACTTCGTGGTGGGCATGCGCGGTCGGCACCGAGTAGTCGTTGCGGTCAAAACGCACGAGGGAGAGCGAGTTGGCATGACCCTGCACCACCCGTCGGGGTTCGAAGGTTTCGGCCGGCAGGGCCAACATGGCGGCGCGGTCTTCAATCAGGCGTTCCGCCTTGGTGCCGGCCTTACCCCGGACCTTGCGGAACAGGTCGGCATAACACGCTGCGGCGAGGTACCTGTTCAGCGCCGCCCATGACGGGAACGACGGAACCGGGACCAACAGGTTGCGCCGCGAGTACCCGACGTGGTTCTCCACGTGGCCCTTCTCGTTGCCCCGTCCCACCCGGCAGAAGTGGTGGTCGAAAAGATGATGGCTTTCGAGGGTCATGAATCCTTTGGTCAGCGCCCGCTCTTTGCCCATCACCTTGGCCACCGCGATGGTGGTGTTGTCATAGGAGATCCGCACCGGCACCCCGCCGAAGAAGGCGAAGCCGGCAACGTGCGCGGCCTGGAAGGTCTCGGTGCACTCACGCGGATAGGCCGAGAGGAAGTAGGCGTCCGAATACGGCAGCGTGATGACACCGAGCGCGGCTTTGACCCGCTCGCCGGCGATCTCGACCGTGGCTTCTCCGAAGTCGAACTGGGCGTGTCCCGGCGGATGCGACAGCGGGACGAACACCTCCTTCGAAGACGCCCTGGCTTGCGCCACCGCCCTTTGCACCTGGGAGTAACACCCCGTGTAGCCGTACTCGTCCCGGAGCCGGTCAAAGATGCGCCGCGCCGTGTGGCGCTGTTTGGGCGGGGCCTCCTTGTCGTCGGCCAGGATCTGATCGATGGTGGCCAGGTGACGCCCGAGCACGGGCTTTCGGCGCGCCTCGGCCATCTGATAGCCGGGAGGTTCGACGTTGCCCAGAATCTTGGCGAGGGCTTGATGGCCGATCCCGTAATCACGATAGATCGAACGCTTCGACGCGCCTTCCACCAGTACCTTCCGTCGAATCTCGGTCCATTGGTCCATGTCGGTGTGCACCCTTCTCCCGTTCTGCTCGTCCGTCCAGGCTCCAAGCCTTGAAGCGGGATCGAACAGATCCGGGGATTATTTAGGTGCTGCCGTTTTCGACCATTTTTCTTGTTTCTTGGGTGCTGCCGTTTTCAACCGTGATTTACAGGCGGCGACCTGACAGGACTGACCAGCGGCGCCACCATGAGTTACACCTCGGGCACGCTGTCGTCATCATCACTCTCGGGTGTGACGACAACCTACGGTTCCGACAGCATCGGCGCCCGCACTTCGACCACCGTCGGGAGTGGATCACCTTCGAGCTACTCGTATAACCAGCTCGGCGAGTTGGTGGGAGCCACCCCGTCGGGTGGAAGTGCGTACAGCTACGGCTACAACGGCGACGGATTGCGGATGTCAAAGACCGTGTCGTCGACCACGGAAGCATTCACCTACGACCTGGTCACCGGGGGATCGACACCAGCGCTTCTCGTGGACGGCTCTACGAACTTCATCTATGGACCCAACAATCAAGTGATCGAGCAAGAAGACGGCAGCTCTTCGGGCGCCCCACAGTTCCTGGTGCACGACCAAATTGGTTCCACCAGGTTGCTGGTCAACGCGTTAGGCGCCGTGGACATGACGACGACGTACGACCCCTACGGAAAAGTCACCTCAACGTCGGGAAGCGCTTCGACGCCGATTGGCTATGCGGGTGCGTACACCGACGCCGAGACAGGGTTCTTGTACCTGACCCACCGCTACTACGACCCAAGCACGGGGCAGTTTCTCTCAGTTGACCTGCTGGTCGACGATACCGACCAGGCCTACGCCTACACCGGGGACGATCCCATGAATGGAAGCGATCCAATGGGACTGTGCAGCGACGCCGGTGGCGCCTTCCTGGTTCCAGGACCATGTGAGTTCAGCAATCCGCATTGGGTGTCCCAGGCCGAGCAGTACGAGCAGTTCCAAAAGAAGAGTACCGGATTCAGCGCGACCAAAGGGTTTGAGGCTGTCGCGACCGTAGCCGGCACCGTTCAAAACTTCTCAGACGCAGCGACTGCTGGTTGTGCAATATTCTGCTTTCCAGTCTTGTTTGTGTCCATACCGGTTTCCGAAGCATCCGGAGCGGTCGCGACGGCATCGACTTGCATTGCTGGTGCGTTGGGGGGAAGTACAGTCGATGATTGTGTAAATAGCTTGCAAATTCAGGCTTTGTCTGCCGGATTCTCTTCGGGACCGGCAGTGGACAGTCTGCAAAATCTATACGCTTGGGTTGTCCAATCCAGCGCCGCTGGCGCCGCTGGTCGGTCGGACAGAACAAGCATGCCCTGCGATTGAGTTCTGTAAATATCTCAGGGATCGCGACACGAATCGCCTCGTGTTTTCATTGCTTTGTGACGGCACTTTGTGTCAGAATTACGGAATGAGCGAGCTAAACGAGGCTTTGACACCTCAGGGATCGGCGTCGATCAATGTCAGTCGACGCCGACAACTCTTGGCGATGGCGAACTCGTGGTTGGTATTTCTGGA
This sequence comes from uncultured Acidimicrobiaceae bacterium, assembly GCA_963706555.1. Classification (GTDB taxonomy): domain Bacteria; phylum Actinomycetota; class Acidimicrobiia; order Acidimicrobiales; family RAAP-2; genus Bog-473. The sequence goes on along the minus strand of OY970164.1, from coordinate 4,353,299 downwards.
CGGGAAACAAATTGCGACGTTGCGCAGCGGTCGGAGCGTTAGAATTGCTGTTGAGCCTGGTGCACACAGACTGACGATTTGGACTAGGAGCAAGCTTGCGTGCAGCAACGAGGTTCAGTTGAACCTCTCGCAAGGCTGTCATGCGTTTCTTCGATGCCAAGTCGATCCCGGATATGCAAGTGCGATGCTTAGCGGCATTAGGGGTATTCGGAGACAGGCGGCGATCCTTCGTTCCGCAGCCGCGAGCCAGGGAATTGTCAACGCTATGATTGAGCTGTCGATCGATCCATTTCAGCAGCCCAATGGAAATAAGGTTGGTCTTGAGGGGCAAACTAAGTGGCTGCCCGGTTGTGAGTCGTAGTAGCGCCCAACCGAGCCCCGGGTGCGCCTCCTGTAATACAGCACCCGCTAACTGCATGACGTGGTGACTGCATCGAAGTGAAACCCTCTTATGCCTCTGTTTCCCAATCGAACGTGCCGCTCCTGACAGCCGCCCCGAACCCGAGGCACGAGGGCCGGGCGGCTGACAAGACGGCAGATTCTTTGTGACGCACGGTGCAAAGAGGAGGGCCAGTCAAGGCCGGCCGAAGGCCGCCCGTGGGGCAGCCTTGACGGGTCCGGTCAGTGTCTCCAGGGAATCATGAATGAGGAGCCGGCCCTGCCGGCTCCTGAGCGCGCCTTTCCCCGCCTTGGCGTGAAGTCGGTGTGCCTTAGAGTTCCGCTGGCATGTAGCCGATGCGGATTGTCGCCTCTTCGAGTGCCCGGACCTGTCTGACGGCACCACCCTTGGCCATGGAGGCCACGAACTGATTCACCAATGCCTTGGCGTCACGATGGACGAAAATGCGAGCGGGGCTGTCGAAGTCGGGGAACGATCGACGAAAGGCCGCTTGCTCTCGATAGGCCGTGCGGGGGTTCTCCTTCCACCACGCCGCCACTTCTTCGGCGCTCGGGTCATGGCCGATCGCCGCTCGCACGATGGCCCAGCTGAGTGCCCACGACATGCCGCGGAGGCCTTGGCGCATGCCGGCGTTGGCCACGGCAAGTTCGAGCCAGGTCTCGGGTTGGCGCCTGGGTTTCACCATTTCGGAATCGTCCGCATCCGTGCTGAGCCTAACAACGCAGAGATATCGAACTGACAGATGGTGTCAGGCCTGCTATCCTGACAAGTTATGTCAGGGCCTCCCAACCTCGTCGAACTCGCTTCGGGCATCGATGCTCGTTATCTCTCGGGTCGAGGCGAGATCTCTGAGTCCTTGCTCGTGCGGCTGGCTGAGGGTCGGGCAGCGGCCGAGAAGCTGCGGTGCCCGCTGCCGTTCACCTTCGGCGGGATGGAGTTCACCATCGCCCCGCACGGCTTCGGCCGTTATCGCTTCTGCCTGATCCATGAGAACGGCCGGATCGGGGTAGGTACCTCGTCACGGTTGCCGACGTTTCGCATCCAACCGGTCGCCGAGTTCTTGCACGGTGTTGGTCCCGACGTGGCACTGTTGTGGTTCCGCCAGGTGCTCGAAGCCGAGTGCGGCGAGGTAGTGCTGTGAATCACGATCGAAAACGGCAGCGCGAAATGGTCGAAAACGGCAGCAGTTCGGTTGTGTGAAGTTAGCGTGAGGGAGTGGGTTCGTCCACAGGTTCGGTGACGGGTTTGCTCTGGCGCCTCGTGCGGGCCTTGGCGTCTTGGAGCCGGTAGCTCTCGCCTTTGGTCTCGATGATGCGACAACGGTGCGTGAGCCGGTCGAGGGTTGCTCCCGTGAGACGTTCGGATCCGAGCACTTCGGTCCACGACTCGAAGGGTAGATTTGTGGTCACAATCAGACTCGTGCGCTCATAGGCGGTCGAGATGACGTCGAAGAGCAGCTCGGAGCCGACCTTGGAAGCGGGCACATAGCCCAGTTCGTCGAGGACGAGCAGATCCAGTTTGGCGAACTGACCCTTCAGGCGCAGGAAACTGCGCTCGTCTCTCGCCTCGATGAGGGCGGTGACCAACTCGGTGGTGCGGATGAAGCGGACCCGATAACCCTTGGCGCAGGCCTGAGCGGCCAGCGCGGTCGCCAAGTGGCTCTTGCCGGTGCCGGGATTGCCCACCATCAAGATGTTCTCCTTCTTGTCGATGTACTCACAGCGCATCAGCTCGGCGACCAGCACCTTGTTGACCGAGGGCCGGGCGGCGAAGTCGAAGGTCTCGAGCGTCTTGATGGTCGGAAAACGCGCGAACTTGACCCTGCGCTCCGCCGAGCGTTTCTCGCGTTCTAAGAGCTCCAGCTCGGTCAGGCGCAAGAGATAGGCCAGATGATCGGCGTTGTCTGCTGCGGCCTGGGTGGCCACCTTCTCGCACTCGGCCGCCACCGTCGGGAGACGGAGTGTCTTGAGGTGGTGGTGCAAGAGCACGGTGGACTTGGTGTCTGTGGCTTTCATGGTGTTGCTCCTTTCATTTGGCGGCTGTAATCGCTCATGCGCTCAGTCCGGTGAGGGCCTGATAAGCGCTGAGATCGGGTGGGTCGATGGCCACCGTCTTGAGGTGCGGATGGCCGTCGAGGCTGAAGAGCCCGACCGGTTCTTCGGCGTGGTGGAACAGGATCAGGGCAATGGCGTCGGATCCTGTCGCCCCGATGGTGATGGCCGCATCCACCGCTTTGGTCAGCGCGGGCAGCGTGGCGTTCTCCAAGAGCCGCAGCACCTTGATGAACTCGCGCGTCCCTTTGTCGCCGAGGTCGGCCTCGAGGCGGCGGCGGAGCAGCGCGAAGCAATCGGGCAGGCCCCAGTTCTCGAGGGGACGGGCGAAGTCGAGCGCACCGGGCTTTCGCTCCAAGAGGGCCAGGTAGTGGACCGGATCGAAGGAGATGCGCTCTTTGCCCCAGTGGCGAGGGTGGCGGGCGACCACGTCGGTCCCGCTGCAGATCGCCACCTCTTCGATCCCGCCGATGACGCTGACTTCGTGGTGGGCATGCGCGGTCGGCACCGAGTAGTCGTTGCGGTCAAAACGCACGAGGGAGAGCGAGTTGGCATGACCCTGCACCACCCGTCGGGGTTCGAAGGTTTCGGCCGGCAGGGCCAACATGGCGGCGCGGTCTTCAATCAGGCGTTCCGCCTTGGTGCCGGCCTTACCCCGGACCTTGCGGAACAGGTCGGCATAACACGCTGCGGCGAGGTACCTGTTCAGCGCCGCCCATGACGGGAACGACGGAACCGGGACCAACAGGTTGCGCCGCGAGTACCCGACGTGGTTCTCCACGTGGCCCTTCTCGTTGCCCCGTCCCACCCGGCAGAAGTGGTGGTCGAAAAGATGATGGCTTTCGAGGGTCATGAATCCTTTGGTCAGCGCCCGCTCTTTGCCCATCACCTTGGCCACCGCGATGGTGGTGTTGTCATAGGAGATCCGCACCGGCACCCCGCCGAAGAAGGCGAAGCCGGCAACGTGCGCGGCCTGGAAGGTCTCGGTGCACTCACGCGGATAGGCCGAGAGGAAGTAGGCGTCCGAATACGGCAGCGTGATGACACCGAGCGCGGCTTTGACCCGCTCGCCGGCGATCTCGACCGTGGCTTCTCCGAAGTCGAACTGGGCGTGTCCCGGCGGATGCGACAGCGGGACGAACACCTCCTTCGAAGACGCCCTGGCTTGCGCCACCGCCCTTTGCACCTGGGAGTAACACCCCGTGTAGCCGTACTCGTCCCGGAGCCGGTCAAAGATGCGCCGCGCCGTGTGGCGCTGTTTGGGCGGGGCCTCCTTGTCGTCGGCCAGGATCTGATCGATGGTGGCCAGGTGACGCCCGAGCACGGGCTTTCGGCGCGCCTCGGCCATCTGATAGCCGGGAGGTTCGACGTTGCCCAGAATCTTGGCGAGGGCTTGATGGCCGATCCCGTAATCACGATAGATCGAACGCTTCGACGCGCCTTCCACCAGTACCTTCCGTCGAATCTCGGTCCATTGGTCCATGTCGGTGTGCACCCTTCTCCCGTTCTGCTCGTCCGTCCAGGCTCCAAGCCTTGAAGCGGGATCGAACAGATCCGGGGATTATTTAGGTGCTGCCGTTTTCGACCATTTTTCTTGTTTCTTGGGTGCTGCCGTTTTCAACCGTGATTTACAATGTCAGCCCAACTGGTAAGTCGTAGCCCAGACCTCCAGCGCCTTCAGGACGAGGGCTATGACATCGAGATCCGCACGAACTCCCTCCTGATAAAGCACGTCCCCTACGTGAACTCGGTCGGGCAGGTGGCGTACGGAACAATCATTTCTGAGCTCTCGACCAGCGGTACCACCACGATCAGGCCGAGTACTCACGTGGTGTCGTTCGCTGGAGGCATCCCTTTCGACAACCGCGGGTCCGAACTCACGACCATCATCAACAGTAAGGGTCGAACACCGGTCGCCGAAGGGCTGATCGCTGACTGCATCTTTTCGAGCAAGCCGCCTGAGGGTTACCCCGACTATCACGCCAAGATGACGGCCTACGTGAACATGGTCACCGGCTGGGCGCAGGCTATTGACCCAACGGTGACGGCAAAGACCTTTCCAGTCGTTCCCGCTAGCGAAGAAGAGTCGGTCTTCCAGTATCTGGACACGGCATCGAGCCGTGCCGGGATTGGCCTCATCACGAGCAAGCTGACCTTGGCCAAGGTAGCGATCGTCGGGCTCGGCGGTACTGGCTCGTACATCCTCGACCTCATCGCCAAGACCCCGATCGAAGAGATCCACCTCTTCGACGGCGACACGCTTTATACCCACAACGCGTTCCGGCCCCCGGTGCCGCCTCCCTCGAAGAGCTGCAAGCCGCCCCGCCAAAAGCCGACTACTACCAGGGCAAATACAGGGCAATGCGGCGTGGCATCGTGGCCCACTCGGTGAACATCGACGAGACCAACGTCGCCGAACTGAAGGAAATGACATTCGTCTTCTTGGCTATGGACTCGGCCCGGCTAAGAAGCTCATCGTCGAGAAGCTCGAGGAGTACAACCTTCCGTTCATCGATGCCGGCTTGGGGGTCTACCGGAGCGGTGATGGGCTGGCTGGCATCATCCGAGTAACCACCAGCACCCCGTCCCACCGACGGCACCTCTGGGATGGCCAACGCCTGTCATTCGCCGGTGCTGAAGACGACGAATACGAGAGCAACATCCAAATCGCAGATCTGAACGCTCTCAATGCCGTTCTTGCAGTAATCAAGTGGAAGAAGCTGTTCGGCTTCTATGCCGACCTCGAGTGCGAGCTCTACACGGCCTACACGATCGATGGCAGCCACCTGTTGAACGAGGACAGGGCATCGTGAGGCGCACCTCGATCGAGCACGAGTTCGTGGAATACGTGCCGTCGGAGCTTGCCGAAGGCGTTCTCTACGTCTCCATTCCGTATGCCACCGCCGTACACCGATGTGCTTGCGGATGTGGAAACAAGGTAGTCACCCCGATCACTCCTGCTGACTGGGAGCTGCTGCTCGACGGAGACACAGTGTCGCTGGCACCTTCTATAGGAAACTGGGGCTTCCCCTGTAGGTCTCACTACTGGATCAAACGAGACGTAGTTCGGTGGTCCGACACTTGGAGCGATGAGCGGGTTGCCGCTGGCCGGCAGCGCGACAACCTCGGTCGCGCTGCCTACTTCACCCGACGAGCGGAAACGGCAGCCGGTTCCGCGGCACCGGCGAGCCGTCCAATCCGGCGGTGGCTCAACGAGCTCCGGACTTGGCTCCGGTTCTGATCCGAGGCGCGCAGCTTCCACCGACTACCCGGTGGCTGTGCGCTGGTGAGGGGGTCCCAACGTGTAGAGGGCGGGTCAGCTCTCGGCCTCAAGAGCCTCGCCCCATTACGGCAGAGCTACGCCAGCCGGACCGTTGGAGAAGGACACCCGTCGTGATTACGTCCTTCCACTTCTCAGGTCCGCTGGGTGGGGTGAGGACCAGGTCACCGAGCAGCTTCGGATCACCGACGGTCGGACGCAGCGATGACCACCTGGCAGATAAGGCACAAGCCGGTGACCTTGGCTCGAGACCCTTCGGCACGGAACCCGAAGGTCCTACTGGGATAGGGGGCGCCGGCCTCGGCCGCCCCAAGGGGCAATCTGTTCGCCCATGGACGAAGTGTGCCATCGTCTGATACATTTTCTCATGGTGAGGTACCTAAGCAGCGTCGAACAGGAACTAGATCGACTTCGAGCGATAGACGATCCGATCACTCGCGCTGCACAAGCCACAGCGGCGTCAGCGGAAGCCCAGGAGCTCTTTGAGCAACTCAACGACATTAGGGAACAGTCGATCTATCAACTGTTCAAGCAGATCGGGGGGACGAAAGCCGCCGCCGCCTTCCGTCTCTCACGAGCGACCCTATATCGCATTGTGTGGCGACAGGAGTCAAAAGATCCAGACCCGTTTGTACAGCAGCGGTTGAAGGCACGGAGAGAGACTCAAGTCCGGGTGGTCACCGAGGTCGCAGCGGCGTTCGCTGCGGCTGGCGTTCGGTCAGGGAAGGACTTGGTCGACCCAATGGAACTCGGATCCGGAACCGACCAGGAGGAAGAGGCATGAAGAGGAACACCAAATGGACAGTCGCCAAGGTGATCGGCGCAGGACTGGTGGGCGCTGTGGGCGCAGCTACCACCAAGAAGCTGATCGTGGGCTCGACGATCGGGGTAGCCGTCGTAGGCGCGGCCGTCTCGACTGGCTTCCACGAGGCGCTCGATGCGCCCCTCTCGGGCTGGGTCTACAAGCAGATCTAACTCAAGGGCGCCGTTGGCCAAACGTCCTTCAGGACCTCGGCGTGCTCCGGTCACGCCTCCAGTCGATGCACCCTCCCCTGTCGCCGCGCCATCTGTGAACTCGTGGGACGACGTATTGCGCGTTACGCAAGGGTCATCACTGTAGCCACGACTGTAGGCACGCCGATGAACTTCCCTGGTCGGCGCCGAGCTACCGTGGTCGCGTCCTCCCAGGTCAGCGACCAATCCTGGACGTCACCGGACCCTTCTGGCCGCCTCTGGGGTGCATGACGCGTAAGCGGTGGGCAAGCAGCATCTGTTGGCCCTCATCGAGGCGCGTGAGCAGGCTGACAACTGGACGATCCAAACCGGAATCCTCCCTGAGAACACGGGCAGCGTGGCCCTCCTATGTGTCCAGCGGGCCTGAGCGCACAGGACATGGTGAACCAGTGGCCTGAGGAGGCAGAGATGCTGAACCCGATGCGAGCGCCCCTCGATTGGGAAGGTCTGATCGAGGACATCTCTTTGGACGTGAGCAATTCGTACGCAACGGGATCGTGGGCACTAACCGACTATGGGCATCGGTTCCTACCGTTCGTCCAGTCAGCGTGACGCGAAAATTGACGCGTTCTGGCCATGGTCTCGTCGAGACAATACGCTGCCAAAAAAGGTCGCTCTCGGGAGGTCAAGATGCAGGATGAGCCAAAGATCATCGTTATCCGTAGCACGAAGGATGCGACTGGCCAGTGGGTCACACTCGCCACCGACGACGCGAACACTACCCAGGTGCTGCCATGGGACTGGAGTAAGGCAAAGTCTGAGGCAGAAAACCTCGGGTTGGAGCTGGTTACCGATGAGCCGGGGCTGGTGGTCTGGCGGGCGCAGCAGACGACTTGATCATCTCGCCACTTGCCGGCGCCGCCTGCCCGGCTTCATCGCCGACCCGAGCAGCTGCTGGCAGATCGTCTACAGCGTCGCAGCTCCGAGCGACCCACTGCCGCGAGTCGCCGACATGGAAGGGCCGGTGGTTCTCGCCGAAGGGTGACCGGTGGTGGCGGGAATGGGCCTATGACGACCACCTGGAGGGCCTCATGGGGCTCACGGAGTTCGGACGGAGCCGGTGAGCGGTCTGGCGAAGATTGGCGCCCGGGTCGTCAATGCCCGGCGGTCAAGAGATATTCGGCGATCCCGACCGCTGCGTCCTGAAGTGCCTCCAGCTCGCCGTGCGGATCAACGACGAGCTCCCCGTCGAATCGCAGCCATTCGAGCGCCTCGTGGGCGGCCTGGCCGGCGATGGCCAGTGTCAGCCGGCGTGCGATCCCTTCCACCGGCGTCGCAAGGAGATCTTCGGCACTCTCGAAGGCGATTGCGGCGCGTACGCCGCCGTTCATGACAGATGGGTTCCTCGAGTTTGGAACTCTGGGCTGCTCCACCCAGACCTCCCAGCGCGCCCAGACGGGTCGCCCGTTGGCGGCCTGGATCTGTGCCGTTTGTTCGGGAGTGGACAGCATGATCCCCTCCCACTGCGGGTGGCTGAAGCGAGTGGCGAGCTCTTGAAGATGGCGCTCCACGAGGGGCAGCAGGTCATCGGTGGTGGACATGATTGGAGACTACGCACCGTAATATCGCGATGGTCCGGCTCGGAGCCCGGAGGCACTGCGGTGGCTCCTCGAGAGTTCAGCGGATGGGTGAGCGAGCTCCGGCCCGTGGATCCGTCGCCGGTACCGATAAAGGCCACCCGATGCACTGCGCCGGCAAGAGGCGATCCTGTCCCTGTCTGAACTGCCGTATCTACCGGCAGGAGAAGCGCCGCAAGATGCCGAGCTACAGCACGGGTCACTCAAGGCTACCCCTCCGCGCGGCGTGGCTGGGCTTGACCGACCCTGCTTCTGCCGCTGTGGAACCGCACATTTAGCATCCCCCATGAGCAAACACATGTTCGGTACAGTCGGGGAGGTGGTGTCTGTTGATGAATGGGAGCGGATGAAGGCCGATGCCTACGACCGCTGCGTGGCCGAACACTCCGACGCCGCCATGTCTTCGATGAGCGAGACCACCGGTATCTCTTGGTGTGAGCCTGGGATACCCGACAAGCTTCCGCCAACGCCCGGGGTGCGCGAAGGCATGGACGAAGCGATTGCTCATCTGCCGCGTCGCCTCCGTCGACATGCTCGGCGAGTCCTCGCCCGCACACGCTCGAGCGGAGCGCTAGAGGTGATGGGCATTCTCTATGACGGGGAGCTCGAGGCAACCATCACCGGGACCGACAGGCGGGCGGTCTACTTCGACTACTTGCGGGAGATCCCCTACGGCCTCCCAGTGTTGCGCTTCGTCATCGCCGCATTCAAGTGGTTCGCTGGCATTGACGACTTTGAGTGGATCCGAGAATGCGTCGTCTTCCTGTATGCCCTCGGACTCATTGACGATTCCGGCGAGAAGTCCACTCGACTCAGCCAACCCAATGTTCAACAGCGACCGCCGCCTATGAAGTTGCGGCCGTGCATCACCGCAGATGGGCCACCGGAATACTTTGGGGCGGCAATGCGGCCAGTTACATCTGCTGCCGCCTGATCCGAACACGCTCTTGCGACGAAGAGGACTTGCGCCCGGACGCATGCGGCTCGTTCGGAGACGCCCCGTCGACTAACAGTCACGGCGCCGTCACTGAAAGGGGTGATCGACTTGATGTCGCGCCTCAAGAAGGTGCTGGAGATCCTGGCTCTTGTGGCCACCATCGCCGGCCCCTTCATTGCTGTGGGGATTGCCAGCCATTGGCTGTGACCAGAGCGGCCGTCCCGGGGTTCGCATTTGGTGCGACTCCGGGCGGCCCGCCCCACTTTCACGACCCAATCACAGAGGCGCTTGTCGCAAATGGGGGAGTTGCCCAGCTGACGTTGGATACGCCAGTCGGAGAGTGTGCAGCCGTCTCCCGTCCGACGCACTTCAGGTTCACAATGTCTGCGCAGCGGTGGGGTACACGCTGGAATTCGTTTCCGGTGGCATTCAGCGGCTTCCGACGTAGGTCGGCGGCTAGGATGATTGATCCTCGGAAGTTCGAAACGTGCAGCGTTACTTACTGCCGTTACTTACCAAGGGTAATTGCAGGTTGCCGGACAGAGGAAAAACAGCCTCTGAGCAGGAAAAGTAGGTAGTGGGGCCGTTGGCGCAGCTGGTAGCGCACTTGCATGACGCGCAAGGGGTCACAGGTTCGAGTCCTGTACGGCCCACCAGGTCAGAGGCACTTTTTAGAGCCGTTGACGGGGTGAGAACCCTCCGTTGGAGCAATCGTTGGAGTAAATCCCATCACTAAGACCGGCACGAACACCGCCGCGATGCCAGGGTCGAAGCGAGCGGGTTCTCGATGGGCCTGCCTGCGAGCCATGGCGGTTGCGGGGATGAGAACGAATCGCACGGGGCCGTGCTGCCCCGACGTGTAGCGTTTCCCACCACCTTCGACAGCGAGGGATTCGACAGTGTGGCCGGCCCGCCGCCGTCCACGGGACTCCCATGGAGACGATCCCAATATGTTGACGAATCCGGACCGTCAGCTCGCCTTGGCCGAATCCTGGCGTGGCACCCCGCTCGCCTTAGAAGAGCTAGAGCTGGGTTGCCTCGCCCTCGGGGGCGACATCACCCTCGGCCAGCTCGACGCCTTCCTCCACGGAGCCCTCCGGCCGACGGCGCACGAATACAACGTGATTGCCGTCGCCGTGAATGAGTACCTTGCGGAGACCGGGCGGGACGAGTCCGTCCCCTACATCGAGGACGTCACCTTCGCCCGCCGCGATGCGTTCAGCGCCAACTTCGACGGATAGGGACTTGCGGGCACTCCGGCTATACGTGGACTACCGCAATGCGTCGTGGTCCTTGTCGGCGGCGATCCCTGCGACGGTGTCCTGATGGGACCAAAACCCCTGACTCTTCGACCTCGCCCCGTTGACCGAATAGCGCATTTCGATGCCCAGCTCGCAAGCATGGCAACGTGGTCCGTAGCCATGCACCGTCTCGATTTCCACTTGTCGTACGCTCCTCGCTGTTGAGTCCGAGTCTCGCACGGGGTGAAGGTTCGGGAAGGGATATTCGACCGCCGTGGGGCCAAGCGCAACGCATCTGCAACTGAGAATCCACCCGGCGCGAATACAGTCGCCATCGCGGCCGTCCCCCTTTCCATTCCCGTGGCAGGGGGACGACTCGCGTCCGGCTGCACCGAGCTGCAGGGGGCACTCAGCGGTGCTTTATGCGGCGCGGCCGTTTCGAGCTATTTCTCTGGTGACTGAGGTGGCCGGGTGCGGTCGACCGGAGGCAACCCGCGAAATGGTCGGGCGATGGGAGGCGCAGGACAGAGCGTCCGGCACTCGGCCAATAGCTCGTGCCGCTCCCCGCCATCGGGGTGGGCGTCGAGATACTCACATGCCTCAACAGCATTGGCGGGGTGCCATCCCTCGGGCCATTCGGTCATGGCTACGCTGCCTCGCCCGCTTCGACGAAGCCGGGGCGTTCCGCGAGTTGTGCTCGCTCTAACCCGGCCAGTCCCGTCACCATCGGCCGCATGACTGTTCGAGGGGGATCCTTGTCCACGCCCAACAGCCTGGGTGCATCCTTGGTCTCGTCATCCGCGCTTTCTATTCCCCCTCTGTTTTCGCGATTGCTCGACGTCGGTCAGCATCCACAAGGCCCACCCAGTGACTTGCGCCGACAATCCGCGCGCCACGAGGTGGCACTCAACCGCGCCATCGGCAACGGCCCGGTCCCGCGCAATGGCCGCGTCCCCCTCGGTGGTGAAACCTCGATCCATCGTCCAGCAATGGCCCCGTGGCGCCGCGTGCGGCGGCGTTCTTGGGAGCGCCATTGCCATGTCTGTTGCGTTGTGGGAGGGCCTGTTTCGTTGCCATCGGATCGGGTAGACCGAGGCGGATGGGAACACGGAAAGGAGAGGATATGACGGATCTTTGGATTTACAGGGTGGACGTGTTTACGCCGGATGATTCGGGACGGGTAACCACTGATCTCACTGGATTTGAGGTCGTCACTACGGACGACCAGAAGATCGGCAAGGTTGACGAGGCGACGAACGAAGCAGGCAACTCGTGGATCGTGGTCGATACGGGGTTTTGGATCTTCGGCAAGAAGCGCATGATTCCGGCTGGGGCGATTGAGTCGGTGGCCGTCGATGACCGCCGACTCCGTGTCTCTTACTCAAAAGATGATGTCAATGACGCGCCGGACTATGACAAAGCCCGCGAGTACCAGGACGCTTATCGCCAGGAGATGGACGACTACTACGGCAAGCGTCGAGCAGACACCTCTCGGTAACGCTAAGTCGTGATCTGGCGTGTCCATTTTGTCGAGCAGGGGTACATCGGCTCATGCATGAGCGAACAAAGTTTGGCGGAGATTCGAGTACGGGTGGAAGAGCCTCCTCCGGTGCTGACGCTCGGCGCACGAGGCCCTCGGAAGTCCCCGGTTGCAAGCTATTTGAGCGCACTTCGGGATGACCTCTTCGACCTGCTCGAAGAAGTTGATCGACTCAGACCAAGAACGAATGTGACTGTCGCCGCTCATCGAATTTCCGCGTTATTCGCTCAGCAGTTGATCGTCAAAGGCCCGACGCCCTCGGCCCGTCGAGTTCTTGAGATCACGGGTCTGACTACCGTGCTGCAGATAGAGCCTTCAGCCCCGCCCGGCGCATCAGAGTTTGAGTGAGAACCAGACAACTTTGCCGTACGGACGCGGGTCGACGCCCCACTCCGTGGCCAACGCATTGACGATGGCGAGGCCCCGGCCGCGCTCGCTCCACGGTTCAATGGCGAGGGGGACGATGTCCACCGTCGAGTCATCGTCGCGCACACGCACGCAGAGTTGAGAGCCGACGACTTCGAGGGCGAGCGTCGGATTCCCCGCCCCGTGCTGCATCGCGTTGGCGAGGAGCTCATCGGTGAGCAACGTCGCGATCTCGACGGTCTCGATGGGTTGGCCACGGAGACGGACGCGCACCATCTCTCGGGCACTGGCCAGATTTGAGATCGGTACTTCGTAGCCCATGGGCACCTTCGTGGGGGGCACGTCACTGCCGCCTTACCCGATGCGGCAGTGGGGGAAACATTGCTCGAGTTGAGCTGACTGAGTCAGGGCCGAAGGTGTCGCAGGCGCCAGAAGCTACGCCGTGCCCGCCGCACGGGACTGGCGTCGCACGGCGAGCCACTGTCCACGTGAGGTCACTAGGCCGTTCGCAGGAGATCGCGCGGCTTGGAGCGTGTCGCTATCAGCGCGGGAGGCAGAGCGATGAGGTTGGCTCCGACCAGGACCGCCGCGATCAGAGTGCCGATGAGCCAGACTGGCACGACGGAGACGGGAACGGCACCCAGGTCGTTGGCGAACGCCAACCATATTGCCCGACCGACCACGATCCCCAGCGGGACGCCGAGCACGATTCCGACCACGGCGAGTGTCGTTGCCTGCCATGCCACGGTCAAGGCAACCTGGCGGTTCACGAATCCCACCACTTTGAGGAGCCCCACCTCTCGTCGACGGCGCGTGATGCTGACGACCAGCAGGTGGAGCAACGTCGCTGCTCCAAAGAGCGCCAACATGGCGCCGAAGATCAAGGGAAAGTTGACTGCCTCCCCGAAGTTGATGAGCGAGGTCGGGGTGATAGCGGGGGTGGTGATCGACCGGTACCGGTCGAGATAACGGTTGGCGGCCGCCCGCCCGCGTGGGCCAGGTACGAAACTCGCCAACATGCCGCCATTGGTTGCCTGCGCTACTTCCTTTCGGCACGCGGCTCGCATAGGACCCGGCGCGCACGCGGCGTCCTCGTAGCCCGCCATCGTGAATATCGCTCCGTTACCCAGCGCGACAGCGTTGCCGATCACTGGGAGCGACACCTGACCGACCACGCGGAACGGCACCGTCCGCTTGCCCCCCGAGGGCAGCGACACAGTGACATCGACGACCGAGCCGACTCGGGCGCCCACCGCACGCATTGTCGTTGCGCCGAGGCCCACCTGTCCCTTGGCATCGGGCGTGTGGCCGTTCACCGTTGAGAGAAGGAGCGATCCTCGAACTGCCGTTCCGGCTAGTGCCCCGACCACGACTTTGCCGATCGTGATGGCGGGGAGCGCGATCCCCTGTGTGAGACCGATGACTGCTCGGTCGTGCTCAAGGCTCCGCAACACGGTGGGGTCGGGTCTCCCGCCGCTCGGGTTCGAAATATTGAGCTGGAAGGGATCTCCGTACAGCTTCGGCGTCTCGGTGAGGTGCGTGAGGCTGGCGCCGAACACCGCCGTCCCGCAGAGCGCCACCACCGCCAACACCGTGCCGAGCAACGCACTTCCCACCGGCACGTTGGCCCCGCCGCTCCTCCGCTCGAGCGCGTTGCGGACACCGATCTCCATACTCGGCGGTGCGCCCACCGATCCCAGAAGACCGGGCAGCTTCGAGGGCTTCGCATCGACGGTCGGGTTACTGGCGCGTGCGGTCCGGCTCGACCGCAGGGCGGGCCAGATGCCCAGTGCGACCACAATTGCGACCGTCATGAGCGCGCCGAGCATCAGGACGAGCGCATCGAAGGTGATCCCGGTCGAAGTCTCGGCGGCACGAGCCTCGCCCAGCGGAGCGATTGGAGAGAGCAAGGTGGCGATGGCCACGGCACCTACGGCACCCGCGATCCCCACCGCCAGACTGCGGGCGTTGCCCAACATGACCAGCTGCCGGCGCTCCACTCCGAGTGCGACCAACGTCGGGTATTCCTCGCTCTCGGCGATGCTCTGACGCCCCAATGCCTGCCCGACGACGGCGAGCCCGACGAGGGCGGCCAGCGCTGCCAGCAGCCACCAGCCGATCGCCTGGGGGTGAACCGACGCTTCGACCGATGCGACCTGGGCATCCTCGTTCTGGACGTAGATCGAGCTCGGGCCTAAGGCATTCGCAGCGACATCGAACCGAGGGACATCGGCCGCGCCATGCCCGAGACGCACGAAGTAGAGGTAACTCGCTCCGACCCTGGGAAGAACCTCGCGCGTGAACGCGGGGGAAGCCCACAAGAGGTAGTCAGGGGCCGCGCCAGAAGGAAAGTCGAACTCCGTCGCCTCGAATCCCACCACCCGCAGCGCAACCGTTGGACCCGTAGGTGGAGGCGGTGCCCCGGTGGGATCGTTGTAGACCGACGCTTGCGAGCGACTGTAGAACGGGACGCTGATGATGCTCCCGAGCTGCACCCCTTCGTCACGTTGGAGCGTGTACGAGGCCAGGACCTCGTGGAGGTTCGAAGGATCCGGCAGGCGGCCCGACACCAGATTGAAGACAGCGTTCCCGCCGGTCTTGAGCGCGGCGACCCCGAAGTTGGACAGAGCGATCGGATGGGTGCAGGCGCACTTCGGCGGGCCGTTGTCGGGGCCGAGTACGGACGTGGCCGATGTGACACCGGGCAGTCGGGCGATCCCCGGTGCGGGCTTGGTGGTGTAGACCTCTGCATCGAAGCCGTGGGCTGCCACGAACTTCGGGATGGCCGAATCAGTGCGCTGGCCAGCGGCGATCGCAGCCATGACCACGCCGCTCACCAAGCTGATCAGGATCGTGATGGCCAGCCACGAACGCCATCGGTGCCTCAGCTGTGCGTTGAACACCATCCCGATGGACCCCAAGAGCCCTCCTCGTCCCCCGATCGTGGTACTAGCGTCGCAGAATGAGGCCCGCCCGCCAAGGTGGCTAGCCCGCGCGTCGGTCTCGTGCTGGCACCACGGCCGCACATGGCCTAGACCTGGTCGTGAACGACGCTCGGAGCAATGGCGTTGCCCGTGATAATAACTATTGCTAGTCTTGCATTTCTTGTAAGTGATGCATCCTGAGGGGGGTACATGAAACGTTCCACAATTCTGTCCCGGGCCGTGGCGACCGCAGCAGCGCTCGCATTCACGGTGACCGGATTCGTCCTTTCAGCAGCACCGAGTGGTGCGGCAACGAAGGCGCCAATTGCGATTGGGTATATCTGCAGCTGTACGAGTCCGCAGGCCTCGAGCGTCGTGATCAATCGCTCCGCCTACGAGGCGTATGTCGATTACACCAACGCCCATGGCGGCATCGATGGGCACCAGATCAAGCTCTATCTGGCCGACGACTCTGCCAATCCGGCTACGTCCTCAACAGACGTGCACAAGTTCGTCACGCAGGATCACGTGCAAGCAAT
Source organism: uncultured Acidimicrobiaceae bacterium (assembly GCA_963706555.1). Classification (GTDB taxonomy): domain Bacteria; phylum Actinomycetota; class Acidimicrobiia; order Acidimicrobiales; family RAAP-2; genus Bog-473. Next base: position 4,337,430 of record OY970164.1, on the reverse strand, counting down.
CGTCTCACTGGCCGGGAGCCCGGCCGCATGGGACAAGTACGTCGATGGCCTGCACATCCCTGTCGTGGGAGCTGACGGGTCTCCCGTCGACTTCTTCACCGACCCGAACTTCTTCTTTCCGGGCCAGACGGACGACTCACTTCCCGCCGCAGTTGCTCTCGCAGCGAAGAAGGTAGGTTCCTCGAACTTCGGCGTGATGTACTGCGCAGAGTCTCCTTCCTGCCAGGAACTGGTGGCACCGCTCGAGGCGATCGGCCCGAAGTACGGCGTCAAGCTGGCCTACAACACGCAGATCTCCTTCTCGGCACCGTCCTACGCCGCGCAATGTCTGGCGGCGCAGCAGGCCGGCGTGAAGGCCCTTTTCATCGGTGACGCCGTCACCGTGGTCGAGTCGGTCGCGAAGGACTGTGCTGCGCAGGGGTACCACCCGACGATCATCGCCAGTGATGGCGCCGTCGGAGAGGGTTTCGCCACTGCACCCGGCATCTCGGGCAGCCTGCTCGCTTTCGAGCCACAGATCCCGTTCAACGTGACCAACACGCCGGCCACGAAGCAGATGATCTCCGCGTTCAAGAAGTACCAGCCCAAACTCATGAGCGACCCCAACTACAACGGGGAAGTCGATGAAGCGTGGGTGAGCGGTCTCATGCTGGCGGCAGCCGTGCAAGCCGGGAACCCGGGCAACAAGGTCACGTCGGCCGAGATCCTCAAGGGCCTTCACTCGTTCAAGGGTGAGACCTTGGGGGGCATGGCGCCACCACTGACCTTCACAGCCGGCAAGGCGAACACCACGGACTGCTGGTTCTGGATGACCAGCGCAAACGGCAAGTTCACCGAGAAGTACGGCCTGAAGCCGGCTTGCGCCACGAAGACCTGATCCGCACATCACCAGATCTGTACGGAGAAGGGTGGCGCTCCGGCGCCACCCTTCTCCGTTGATTTGATCATGCTGTCCGAAGTCATCAGATTCCGACGCGACGATTGCAATCGGGAACTCCCAAGGAGATGCCTCCAGATTGATCTTTCTCTTATGGCGGATAACAGAGCCATACGTTGCCCCTGTTCGAGGAGGGTGGGTGCCGTTCCCATGGGTGTAGCCAGCACCCATGGGAGACCCACGAGTTGCCACCATTGATCATCTGCTGTTGTGATGCCTTACTAGCGTATGTGGCCAAAATAGTGACTGGGAAGTAGCCGGGACCATGACCGTTGTTTTGCTGCGCTGTCGTGCTGAACTCAGGGCGAAATGGCGGACCACCGTGGTTCTGGCGCTCCTGCTCGGGATCGGTGGCGGTATCGCGTTAACCGCGTTTGCGGGTGCCCGACGGACCGACGCTGCGATGTCGCAGTTCGTGATCTATAGCCAACCGGACGACGGTGGATTCCTTTTCGGGAGCCTTGCGACTCCTCCTGTGACACCTGGCGTTCCCAGCAATTCGCGTGCCCTTCCCCCGATTGCGCAGAGGATTGTGGCGCTTCCACAAGTTGCCGCCTACTCCCGGGCTCCCTACCTGTATCTGACCACGGATCGTTCGGGCCGCACCGCCAGCGACGTCGCCGTGATCGGGGCTACTGACCCCGACCTGTTGCGCACAATGGACGCGCCCTTGGTGTTGGCCGGCCGTCTTCCCGATCCGAGCCACCCCTTCGAGGTCACGGTCAACGAGCTGGCGGCGCACGCAGAGCACCTCCACGTTGGAAGTCACCTCCACCTCTATGCCTACTCCACCGCCCAAATCGACAGCGGAGTGCTCTCCGGCGCCGTCGAGAAGGCCCCTCCGCCGAAGGGCCCATCGTTCAATGTGAGGGTTGCCGCGATTGTGCGGTCTCCCCAAGATGTCAGCGCCGTGGCCCCGTTGGAGGCACAGTCCGGCGTCATGTACGAAGGCGATCGCGATCTCTACGTGACCCCGGCCTTCCTCCCTCAGCTGGCCGATCGACTTGGTCTCCCAATACAGCGAATCGCCGACATCAACCTTGTCGCGGTCCGGCTCCATCATGGGACAGCTGACTGGAAGCAGTTTGCGCGGTCGGTGAAGGCCATCGGTGGGAGCCAAGTCTTCGTCAGCGCGGGCAACGTGTACGGAATCCACGCGGCTGCCACCAGTGCCCAACGGGGCATCCATCTCGACGTATTGGGCCTCTTGCTCTTCGGGGCACTGGCCGCGCTCGTGACGCTCGTGCTTGTAGGCCAGGGGGTCTCCCGACAGGCCGTGCTCGAACGGGATGACTATGTCACCCTGCGGGTGGTCGGTGCGACGCGAGCACAACTTATGGGCGTTGTCATGGTGCGTGCCGGGCTTGTCGGTCTCACGGGCGCAGTGCTGGCCTTTGTGGTGGCCGCACTGGCGTCACCTCTCATGCCCATAGGAATCGCTCGGCAGGCCGAGGTCCACCCCGGCTTCGATCTCGACCTCCCGATTCTTCTGCCCGGTGCCCTCATCCTGGCAGCGGTCGTTGTCATCTGGGCGGTCGTGCCCGCATGGCGAGCGAGTCGTTCGCCAAGCAGCGCGAACCATGGACATGCATCGATTCGCCAAAGTCGTCTGGCTGCCATGCTTTCCAGGAGTTCCCTCCCGCCCAGTGCTGCTGTCGGTACGAGGTTTGCGCTTGAGCCAGGACCCGGTCGTAACGACGTGCCTGTCCGAACGGCGATGCTCGGAGCGGCGTTCTCTGTGGCCATGCTCGGGGCAGTCCTGACCTTCGTCACCAGTCTTGATCATCTCTTCAGTACTGCGCCGCAACAAGGATGGAACTGGAATGTGCTCGTTGGTAACCCGAACGATCTGAACGATCGACTAGCGCAGGACGGAAAGTTGCTTGCCCACAACCGGTTTGTCGGCTCGTATTCAGCGATCGCCATTTTGGCGAGCCAGGGCGAGGGCGACGCCACAATCGACGGAGTGTCAGTGCCGACGTTGCTCGCCATCGATCCGTTGAAAGGTTCCGTCTACCCTCCGATCCTCCAAGGGCATGCTCCTCAGGCCGACAACCAGATCGTGCTGGGTACGCAAACCCTCCATAGACTCCATCGTCGCATAGGGCAGTCCATTCACATTGCGACACCTCAGGGCCCGCTCCCGCTGCGAATCGTCGGTCGCATGATCGTTCCGTCCGTCGGTGATCTCTTCTCAAATGCGTTAGGAGAGGGAGCATGGGTGTACGGACCGGCCGTGCAGAAGGAACAGAATGCGCAGGCTTCTGGGGGATCGGGAGCCGCCCCTCCCACTGTGTTCAACATGTTCGCCGTTCGCTATGCGAAAGGCGTGACGCCGGCCGAGGGCTACGCCAGTCTGCGACGTCAGTTCGGAGCAGTTGTTCTTCGACAATTGCCGTCTGAGGACGTGCTCAACCTTCAGAATGTGGACCGTTTGCCGCTGATCCTCGCCGGATTGGTGGCCTTGCTTGGTGTTGTGACGATCGCCAACACGTTGGTCATATCGGTGCGCCGCCGGCGACGCGACCTTGGCGTCCTGAAGGTCATCGGGCTCGGCCCTCGACAGGTAGCCGGGGTTGTGGCATGGGAGGCGACAACCTTTTCGGTGGTGGCCCTCATCATCGGGATCCCGCTCGGCCTCGTCGCCGGGACCTGGGCTTGGAAGCTTGTCGCGTCGAGTGTCGGCTCGGTGTCCCCGGCACTGGTGCCGACGGCCACGATTGCACTTATCGTTCCGGCGACGCTGGTCGTCTGCAATCTGGCCGCCGCCGTGCCTGGTTGGATGGCGGCGCGGGTGCCTCCGGCAAGCGTCATGCGAAACGAATGAGCGAAACCTGCATTGAGGGAAGGGCATGAAGAGATAGACCGAACGACCTGCCTGTTTTGGAGGCTGCCACCCGTCGGGTCGGTCCGGCGCACGTGGCCGAATTGAACGCTCCCGTCCACTCCAAAATGGCTCTATCCCAGCCACTCTCAGACCCATGCTTGCCTATGGACCGACTCAGGGCTCGCGGCTCACTGATCGAGTCGTTGTCACGAACGCCGACGCCAGGACCCTATTGAGGATCGGTTGGCCGAGGTCCTTGGCCACGCGTGGCCGAGCGACCCGGTCTCAATGCACGGAATCCGTGCTGACGCACGGTTCGACGAGGTCCGATTCAGAACCAGGTCTTTGAGCGCAGACTCAATGCCGCAAGCTTTGTAGCCGTCACGAGAACATGCGGCGGAGATGAGCGACGAGCAACTCGCAACCATTTTAGAGAAACCATCAACGAGGAATCGGGGGGCTCAGTGACCAAGGTGGAGGATGCTGCGCTCTCTATTCCGCAGCGGAAATAGCAACGTCCCTGGTCCGTATCCCACTTCGCCGGATAGGCGGACGGGAAAGGGTCGCCAGACGTTAAGTCAGGGTTCTTCCACTGCGGAAATGACGTACCGCATGACGTTTGCCGACTCGATGGGCGGTGAATCCGAATCCGGTTGTCCCGCGCCACGGAATGCGAGCAGGTGGTCCTCCGTATCCCAACGCTCGAAGACGTTAATCCGGCCGGGGTCAAGCGGATCGGCTGCCTGCACGAAATCAAGGCACCCCGTCGCTTGACGGGCTTGGCCAACGACTCCCGCGTTTGCGGCAAGGAAGGCTGCTCGGTAGGCGGGATCAAGGTTCAAACTGCCTGCGATAATCAACATGATCCAACTCTAGGCAGTTCATCCCACTGGTCGGGCCCCTGCGAATGCCGACGGTACCCCACCTCGCCGCGACGGTAGGACACTTCGGCACTACGGGGATATGAACCCCGCGGCTGTGTCGACGATCGTGATGCCCTGATCCTCCAAGTGAAAGAGGCTCAGGAGTCAGTCCTAGAACGGTTTCTGGGCAAAAGCCAGTATTCGCATCACGGCCAGCGCGTGGTGGCGGGTCAACGTCTGATGCAGGCGGCCGGGGACATCTTCTTGGGCTGGCAGCGGATCAAGGGGTTCGACGGTGTGACCCGCGACTATTACGTTCGCCAGCTCCACGACTGGAAGGGCAGCGTCGACGTGGACAGGCTGCGGGTGCAAGGTGCGACGACTACGAAGCCTTCGTCGACGCGGTGACCTCCGGACGGCTAGACGCACAGACCGGTTTGCAAGCGTCGCTGCTCCCTGAGGCCTCCGTGACAGAGTCAAGACTCACGTCGCCTCTCAGCGTCCAGAGGTACCGTCCCCGGACTTACCTGGTTCGACAACTGAGTAGTGCGCAACAGTGCCCCAGCGTCGCCGGGTGCGGGTGCCACCGTGCAGCACTTTCGGGGCAGGCTACCTCGATCGCCTTCGCCTCGTCCTCGAGGCTGCGTGAACTGATCGACTCGGGTCGCGAGTGGATTCAAGCCGACCGATTCGGAATCAACCCTGGCTGGGAGGCCTGCCCTGCGCTGGGTATGTCCTAGAAGTTGGGTTTCTGTTGGGTTCGCATGGTGTCCATAGAGAGTCTCTGTAGTCAGGCTTTTATACGAGCAGGGATCGGGGAAGTCCCGAAACGTCACGAAGGCACGAATGGGAGCGAGAGTGAGCGTGCGAGGAATGCCGCATGTTCCCATTGAGAAGGCCGGTCGCCAGGACCAGATGAGCTTGTTTGCGCGCGCCCTTGTGTCCTCATGTCTTCCTCATCAGGTGCTCGTTGGCCAAAGGCCGCAAAGGGCCGCGTAGTGGCACAGGATCATAACGATTCTGGGCGCCGCTGGAAGTCATTCTCGCGGGCGAGCCTGTTGGTGTCTGCCATCGTGGTGGCGGTTCCCATCATCGCATCAGCGGCGGTCGCCTTCACCTTGTCGAACCTGTTGCCGCGACCACACACGGTGCAGTCTGAGGTGCTGTGGTGGATTGGCGTTCTCGGCCCCGCCGGGCTCGCCGCCATCGGTGCCGGGCGGCTCTCGCGACGGCTTTTGCCGCTCGCTGCACTCTTGAACATGTCGATGCTGTTCCCCGACAAGGCGCCTTCGCGTCTGGCTGTTCTGAGAAAGATGGGATCGACGCGCCGCCTGGATCGTCAAGTTCAATCCGGTGAGGCCTCAACGAAGAGTGACCTCAACGACGCCGCCATCGAGATACTGGCGCTGGCGACGGCCCTCGGCCAACATGACCGGCGAACCCGCGGCCACTCCGAGCGCGTCAGAGCACTCGCCGACCTCATCGCCGACGAGATGCGGCTTTCGCAAGACGATCGTGACCGGTTGCGTTGGTCAGCCCTGCTACACGACATCGGCAAGATGACCGTCCATCCCGACATCTTGAACAAGGCCGGCAAGCCGACGGACGAAGAGTGGGCAACGCTCCGTCAACATCCATTGGAGGGCCGTCGTCTTATCACTCCGCTCCACGCGTGGCTCGGGGAATGGGCTCTGACAGTTGAGCAGCATCACGAGAGCTTCGACGGCACGGGCTACCCCTACGGGCTCGCCGGCAATGGGATTTCCCTCGGGGCCCGGATCGTGGCGGTTGCCGACACCTTTGAGGTTATGACGGCTGTGCGCTCGTATAAGAGCGCCTCCAGCCCGGCCGACGCTCGCAATGAGCTGACCCGCTGCGCCGGGACACAGTTCGATCCCGTTGTGGTGCGAGCATTCTTGAATGTGTCCCTCGGCCGCCTGCGTTGGATCATCGGACCGCTGTCATGGCTCTTCGATTTTCCCTTTGTAAGCCAGGTCGGGGACCTGGGCCGTGTCGCGGTGCTCGCCACCCAGGCCACCGTCCTCACCGGCACGCTCGCCGCGGGAGCGTTGGTGGCAGGGACGCAGGTCCCAGTGCAACCTCACGGAAAGGGCGTCCTCATGGGAGCGACGACTCCCTCCGGCACCAAAAAGCCCGTGGGTGGTCACAACAGACCAGCCATCTCGATGCGGCCTTCTTCCGGTGCAGTAGTTCTCGGTGGCTCCGTCTATGACACGGCCCAACTCTCAGGAGTCAGCGCCAAGGCTTCGGGCACCATGACATATCGCGTCTATGACAACGCCGCCTGTTCGAGCGATGACGGAGGCCTGGTGGCAACCCTCGGACCGGTAGCGGTGACGGACGGCAAGGTTGCAGATTCACCGACATGGACGCCTACCAGAACCGCCGGGACCTACTACGTCGTCGCCTCGTACTCTGGAGATGCCACGAACAGTTCGGCGTCCAGTTCCTGTGCGGCGAGCCCGGTCACGGTAAGCCCCGAAAGTCCTACGATCGTCACCCAGCTCTCGACCACCACGGCGACGATGGGCGATGCCGTCCGGGACACCGCCGTTCTGGTGGGAGCTAGCTCGGTGGCGGGTGGCACCGTCACCTACGACGTCTATGACAACGCGCACTGTGCGAGCAGTGGCTTGGTTGCCTCTCTCGGCCCGGTGACGGTCACCGGTGGAGGAGTGCCCCACTCGTCCAATTGGGAGCCGTCATCTCCGGGCACGTACTACTTCGTCGCCATGTATTCCGGCGACGCCAACGACCTTGCGGCCGTGAGTAACTGCGCGGCCGCACCCCTCACGGTGCGTGCCAATGCCTCGAGCACGCCGCCGGTTTCGCCGACCGCCATACTTCCTACTCCCGCCGCGCCGCTGGCCCAACCCATCGCCGTGAGCCAAAGCGATCCGACGATCTCTACGCAACTGTCGGCGACCCGCGTGGCCACAGGGGGCTCTGCTCACGACACGGCGATACTCTCTGGGGCAAGTTCGACTGCCACCGGGTCTGTCACCTACAGCGTCTATGACAATGCCACCTGCACCAGTGGTGGCGGGGGCCTGGTTGCAACGCTCGGTCCGATGTCGGTGGCCAACGTGGTGGTGCCCGATTCGCCCGGCTGGACCGCCACCGGTAGTTCCGGAACGTACTACTTCGTGGCCTTCTACATGGGCTCGGATAACACCGCCGCGGTCGGCGGGTGCGCAGCGGAACCCATCACGGTTACGCAAAATGTCCCCACGATCTCCACGCAGTTGTCGGCCACGAGCGTGGCTCTTGGGGGTAGCGCCCACGACACCGCTCTCCTCGTGGGTGCCAGTGCCAACGCAGCGGGCTCTCTCACCTACCGCGTCTATGACAATGCCACCTGTGCCAGCGGCGGCGGAGGGCTCATCGCCACCCTCGGCCCGCTGAGTGTCACCAACGGAACATTGCAGAATTCCCCGGAATGGAGTAGCGCGACAGCGGGAACGTACTACGTCGTGGCCTCCTACTCGGGCGACGCCAATGACACAGCCGCATCCAGCGGGTGCGGTGCCGAGCCGATCATCGTCACCCAAGACATACCATCCATCTCCACCCAGCTCTCAGCGACGACGGTGACAATCGGCGCCACCGCACACGACGCGGCAGCTCTGGTGGGTTCCACGGGCACTGCCGGGGGCACCGTGACCTACAGCGTCTATGTCACTGCGGGCTGCACAGGCCTACTGCGCACCCTGGGGCCGGTCACCGTCACGAATGGCACCGTTCCCGCCTCGCCCGACTGGACAGCCGCCGGCCCCGTACAGACCGACTACTTCGTCGCCACCTACTCGGGCGACGCCAATAACGCCTGGGCCATCAGCGGCTGCGGTGCCGAACCGATCACCGTGAACCAGGACGAGCCGGGCATGACCACTACAGCGTCGTCCCCCTCTGTGGCCATCGGCGCAACCGTCTACGACACAGCAACCCTGTCGGGCGCAACCGCTACGGCCACGGGTACCGTCACCTACCTCGTCTATGGAGGCACCAACTGTTCGGGCCTCATCGCTACGCTCGGCGCGGTGACCGTCACCAATGGGAGTGTCCCGAACTCGCCGACCTGGACGGCTGTCGGTCCTGCTCAGACGGATTACTTCGTGGCCTCATATTCGGGTGACCCCAACAACGCTCCAGCGCTCAGTGACTGCGTAGCTGACCCCGTCACCGTGAACGCCAACGTTTCGACCGTGACGACGCTTGCGTCGGCGCCTACCATGTCGATCGGAGCGTCTGTCCACGACTCGGCTTCCCTTTCGGGTGATACGCCGAGCGCAGGGGGCACAATGACCTACAGCCTCTACTCGAGTGCTAATTGCTCGGGCCTCCTCGCTACATTGGGCCCGGTCACGGTGACCAACGGCAATGTCCCGACCTCGCCGACCTGGACAGCGGCCGGTCCCGCCGGCACGGTCTACTTCGTCGCCTCGTACTCGGGCGACGCCAATAACGCCGCGGCACTCAGTGGCTGCGCCGCAGACCCGGTCAGCATCAATCAGAATGCCCCGTCAATCTCCACTCAGGTGTCGGCCGCCACCGTAGCCATCGGAGGGAGTGAGTACGACACGGCGACGCTTTCGGGAGCGGGCATTGGCGCCGGCGGCACCGTCAGTTACAGCGTCTACGCAGGTGCCAACTGTTCGAGCATGCTCGCCACGCTGGGCCCGGTCACGGTGACTAACGGGAGTGTCCCCAACTCCCCGCCCTGGACGCCCACAAATTCCGGCACGGACTTCTTCGTGGCGTCGTACTCCGGCGACGCCAACAATGCTCCGGCGGTAAGCGGCTGTTCGGCGGAGCCGATCATCGTGAGCGCCAACACGCCGACCATCTCCACCCAATTGTCGGCGGCGACGGTGGGCCTTGGTGGGGCTGTCCACGATACTGCGACTCTGGGGGGTGCCACCACGAGTGCCGGAGGCTCGGTCACCTACAGCGTTTATTCCAGCGTTAGTTGCTCAGGCTTGGTCGCCACGCTTGGACCGCTGAGCGTCACCAACGGCAGTGTGCCGAATTCTCCCACCTGGACTGCGACCAGCGCTGGCACGGTCTACTTCGTAGCCTCGTACTCGGGCGATGCGAACAATGCTGCCGCCGTCGGCGGGTGCTCGGCCGAACCGATCACGGTGACCTCCACCACTGCGATCGCCGGTTCTCTCACCCTCAACAACGCCTCGGGCCCCACGGGCAGGGCGAATCAGGGTGACACGATCGTGGTCACCTATGCGAACCCTCCCGCTCTGAGTAACTTCTGCTCGGGCTGGACCCCATCGCATCACCCGGATCTAACCGGCCCTAATGTCGCCGTGACCGCGAACAAGGCCGTAAGCGGCAACGGAGTGATCACGGGAGTGAGTGACCTCGTCGACTGCGTCGGGGGGTTCCACTTTGGTTCCATCGATCTTGGCCAAGGTGGTTACTTCAACGGTTCAGTGACGTTCAATCACAGCACCATCCATTGGAACGGTACCGATACCCTGACCATCACGCTGGGCGCGGAGAGTATTGGGAATCCCACCCAAAATGCACCGAGCGTGGCCGTCTACACGCCTAGCCCGGCGCTTGGCTACACCGGCACCATTTCCAGCCCAAGTGAACGACAGTTCTAGGCGGGGGAGGAGGATCACGTCCCATCGAAAAATCAGACAGGGGAGAAACCCCCGGGGTTGGCCGTGACTCCACGGTCACTGTTATGAACTGATTGGCTCTATCCGCAATATCGAGTCGAGGCGAGTAATCTCCATTACTCGGCGGGCCATGGGCGTCGGACGCAAGAGGACCAACTGCTGCCCCTTGCTCTCAAGATTCTTGTGCAACGTCACAAAGAGGCTGATGCCGGTTGAGTCCACGAACGTCAGGTCGCTCAAGTCGATCACGAGGTCGCCTAACGGCTCGGAGACAAAACAAGCTACCCGGTCTCGCAGCAATGGGGCACTGGCATCATCGAGTTCTCCGTAGAGCTTGACGCACAGTCGGTCAGGAAGTTGGGCGGTGTCCATCCGCAATGGCCGCACTGGCCGTGAATCCGTGCTCCCGTTGATTTCGTCTCCGGTGATCTCTTCCAGCATGATACGACCTCCCAGTATTTCGTCAATGGCAGCCGCCCCTACGGCGTGTTGAACCGTGGGTTGTTGTGGAAACGCGATTTTTCAGCGCCTTGATGTAAGGGTACGTACCTAGAAGTTTTTGGTGAGATGCGCGGGCGACTCGCTTAGCGCAACTGTGTCACTGATGCCTTTTGATGAGCTGATTTACCTCGTCGTTGAGATCGATTCGATCTTCTTCGAGCAGTCTCAAGTACGTCTGTATCGGAGTAAGGCCCCGGTTCCGAGCGACCCGAGCGATCGGCGGGAGGCCGGCTAAACGGGTCCAATGGCATGGCAGATCATCATGTTGTGCTACCCGAGCCAGTGACGTGTTGTCCATCTCTACCACCTCCGACCCATTTCCTCGGCGGGAACCCGGACGCCGGATGGTCCAGACGAGAACGCATTCCGGCGTCCAGGCTTACCTTCCTACGCGTCTACAGCTTGACGGTCTTCTGACTTGGCATCGATCGCGTGCTGGTACCGTTCGTCGGATTCAACGTCGATAGAAATCTTTCGCGGCTTCGCTCGCTCTGCCACCGGGATCTTCAACCGGAGGACCCCAGAGTGATACGTGGCACGGATATTTTCCATATCGAGGGTGTCGCCGAGAATGACCTGGCGGCTGAACATCCCCCGTGGGCGTTCCGAGGCGATCAGCTCGACGTCGGGACCCGTGGGCGAGAGCCGTTCGGCGCGGACGGTCAGGACGTTTCGCTCGACATCGAGTTCTACCCGCTCAGGGTCGATGGCAGGTAGGTCAAACTCGATGACGAACTTGTCGCCATCGCGCCAGGCATCCATGGGCATCGCAGCCGGTCGGGCGACGGTGCCAAACACTTGCGAGGCAACCCGGTCGAGTTCCCGGAACGGATCGGTACGAACCAACATTGGTATTCCTCCTTAGTGATCGAGCTTCATCTGTGGATACGCCTATCTGGCATTCACTACCAGATTGCATGTTGTAGCTGACATATATTTTATGCAAAAATGGAAAGGAGTCAACACCGCCGATTGGAGAAGATGTATGGTCAGACACAATGAGGCCGACCCCTCACGCGGGGTTTATGGCATCTCGGTCGCGGCAAGTCTGGTCGGGAACGCCCCCCAGAATCTCCGGCTCTACGAGGCACGCGGACTGGTGTCTCCGGCCCGAAGCGAGGGCGGTACCCGCCTTTACAGCGAGGATGACCTCGAACGCCTGCGCCTGATTGGTGAACTCCTGGACAACGGACTCAACTTGGCGGGCATCCAGATGGTTATCGGACTCCAAGAAGCCAATGAACGGCTCCAAGGTGAACTCGATGAGCGGGTCGCATCAACCGATGAGAGTTCCGGCCCGATCGACCCCAATTAGCGTCGTATCAGTCTCTGCTGACCTAGGCCAAGTCGCTACAACCGACGAGAAGCTCACGACGTGGTGAGCGAGATGATTCGACAGACACGCCCCGCGTCCTCACGCCGTGTGCGGCAGCGGTCTAAGAGCTATCCGTCCCAACAGGAGACTGTCGCCGGAATCGCCGCCGGCTAAGACAACGACGCATGGCGGTTGAGAAGCCTCCGCTCGGGTGGTGCACGCGCCCTCAATGTGAGGGACGAATTCGCCCTCCAAGCCCACCTCGGCGGGGCACTCGTTCACGGCGACGGCGATCAGGGTGTACTCGTGCGGTGGAGGCCGTTGTGCCCCGTGGAGAAATGCCTCGACTGGAGGCCGGTGTCCGTGCTTCCTAGACCGACATCTCGAACCCCAGCGTCCTCTGTGGGGAGCGAGGGCATCTCTAGACCACCGCAGGTGGCCTCCCGAAGTTCGGCCGAACGGTGCCTATTTGGTCGAATGAACGACGGCGTCAATACTTTTCGAGGCATATGGCGGCCTCCGTAATGCCGGGGTCGGAGGTGGTCGATGACGTACCCCGTTCGAACACGAGGCGTTACAGGCCGTCAGGTCCGGGTATGTCAGGCACGAGGCCCAAGGGAGACCTCCATCATTGACCTGACAGGAGTGACGTTATGGCTGATCGACCAATGACCACCGCATCTACCACTGACGTGGTTGAGCTTCTTCTCGCCGACCATGAGGAGGCGAAATCTCTCCTGAGCCGGTTCGAACAGATCGCGCCGATCGAGCGGGCCGCCTACTTTTGCGAGGTCGTCACTGCGTGTCGCCACCGGCTGAATACTGACCCCTTATCAACGTTCGAATATTGACCCCCCTTCCCGGTGATCCACCACTGAGTGTGCTGGATCACGGACCCTGGCTGGATCGCCGGCCGGGGAGTAAGGACATGATCAACGTGGATGACTGGGCCGAAATTCGTCGGCTGTATTTCGCCGAGCGCTTGGGCATCAAGACCATCGCCCGGCAGCTGGGAGTAGCCCGCAACACCGTGCGAACAGCAGTACGGGGCTCCGCTCCGCCTGAGTACAAACGAGAGGCTCGCGGGTCGCTGGTCGATGACGTCGAGAGCCGGATTTGTGAGCTGTTGCGTAACTGCCCGACCATGCCGGCGACGGTGATCGCCGAGCGAATCGAGTGGCCGCACGGCCTCACCATCTTGCGGGACCGCGTGGCCGAACTCCGACCCCTGTTCAGGGCGCCCGATCCCTGTCAGCGGACCCACTACGTGCCCGGCGAGTTGGTCCAGTTCGACCTGTGGCAGCCCGACTACGAGATCCCGCTCGGGTTCGGCCAGGTCGACAAGCTCTGGGTGGTCACCGCGGTCAGCGGGTACTCGCGGTTCATGGCAGCGCACATGGTCCCAACCCGGGCCGGGCACGACGTGTTGGCCGGGATGCTGTCGTGCCTGCATCAAGTTGGCGGCATTCCCCGCACCGCGGTCTGGGACGGCGAAGGCTGCATCGGCCAGTGGCGACGAGGCAAGCAGGTCTACACCGAGGAGTACCAGCGCTTCCGGGGCACCCTCGGCATGGGTGCCCGGTTGTGCAAGCCCAACGACCCCGAAGCCAAAGGCATGAACGAACGGGCCAATGGCTACTACGAGACCTCCTTCCTCCCCGGACGCTCCTTCGTCGACGTAGAGGACTTCAACGTCCAACTGCATGGCTGGCTGAAGCGGGCCAACCACCGAGTTCATGCCACGATTCGCCTGGTCCCGGCCGAACTCATTTATGAGGACCGGGGGTCCATGAGTCCCTTCCCGCCGGTCCTACCCGATCCGGCAGAGCGTTTCTCCACCCGGCTGGCGCGGGATCATTATGTGCGAGTCGACACCAACGACTACTCGGTGAACCCCCGCTATATCGGCCGGCGCATCGAGGTGCGATCCGACCTCACGTCAGTGGTCGCCACCTGCGGCGGTGTGGAAGTGGCCCGACATCAGCGCTGTCTGGCCAAGCATCAGAGCCTGCTGGACGCCACCCATGCCATGACGCTGCGCATGATGCGGGCCGAGAAGGCGCCCGTCTCGCCCTTCGAGACCGAGGTCGAAGAGCGGGACCTGGCCGACTACGACAGAGCGTTGGGGGTGGCGTGATGGCAACGAAATCCAAGCCAGCCGCCGACCTCGCGTACCTGTGCCGAGCACTGAAGGCTCCCTCGTTGGCCCAGTCGGTCGAACGTTTGGCCGAACGGCCCGGGCCGAGAGTTGGACGCACGAGGAGTTCCTCGCGGCCTGCTTGGAACGAGAGGTGGCGGCCCGTCAGTCCAACGGTGGGGAGATCCGCATCCGGGCGGCCCGACTCCCGGGCAGAAAGGCCCTCGAGGAGTTCGACTTCGATCACCAACGGAGCTTGAAGCGCGACGTCATCGCCCATCTCGGAGCTCTCGACTTCGTCGAGGCCAAGGACAACGTCATCTTCTTGGGTCCACCGGGCACTGGCAAGACCCATCTGGCCATCGGTCTTTCCATCCGAGCCTGCCAGGCTGGTCACCGGGTGCTGTTCGCCACGGCAGCCGAATGGGTGGACCGCCTCGGCCAAGCCCACGACGCCGGCACGCTGCACAATGAGCTCACTCGCCTGGGCCGCTACCCACTGATCGTCATCGACGAGGTCGGCTACATCCCCTTCGATGCCCAAGCAGCCAACCTCTTCTTCCAGCTGGTCTCCTCGCGTTACGAGCGGGCCAGTGTCATCGTGACCTCCAATAAGCCGTTTGGCCGTTGGGGCGAAGTGTTCGGAGATGCTGTGGTCGCCGCCGCCATGATCGACCGTCTCGTGCATCACGCCGAGGTCGTCTCCATGAAGGGCGACAGCTACCGGCTGAAGGATCGAGACCTTGGGAGGGCGCCTACTGACGACGCTGCGTGACGGTGGCTCCGGGGAGGGGGGTCAATTTTCAACCGGTGGCAGGGGGTCAGTTTTAAGGCGGTGTTGACACTGCGCTCGTGCGCCATGAAGTAGCCGAAGAACACGTGATCTATCCCATAATCCGTCGGGCCACGCCCGAGGGGGAGGAGGAAGCACGAACTCGGATTGCCGAACAGTCCAAGGCTGAGGGTCTTCTCGCCGAGATGGAAAAGCTAGACGTGTCCTCGTCTGATTTCACCACGACGTTCATCATCTTGCGCCAATCCGTCCTTGCCCATGCCGCATCCGAAGAATCCAGCACGTTCCCGATCCTGGAGCAATCCGAGGACGCGGAGACGCTCGGGCCCTGGGAGGACGATACGAACAAGCCAAGGCGAAGGCCCCAACACACCCTCATCCGCACGCTCCAGACACCCCTCCGGGCAACCTGATCATGGGACCAGTCGCAGCGCTCTTCGACAAGGCGCGCGACGCCGTCAAGGGCGCGTAGCCGCCCGTCCGGCCAAGACACCCCAGCGGGAGATGTTTCCTGGTTGCCTCGTGGCCGCTTCCCTGAACTGGTTTTCCGAAAGCCACCGACGATGTAGAGCGTGAGAGCCGGGCACTGCAATCCGGCCCAAGTGGACTGGACAACGGCTGAGATGCTGACGCCAGCGTTCATAGCTCGTTAGGTGCCAGGTATCGCTCGATGTCAATCCGGGGTTGCGTTTACCTCATCGCAGGGAGAGGCATCGAGATGGGGTATTCGCTCGCCCTCGTCGTGTTTTTTCGGGTGCCACACATCGAAGACCGCGCCAGTCGAGTCCGAGGCACCCGCACCGCAGAGCCGTAGGTGACGAAGCTGTCACCATTGTTCTTCGCCCGGGATTCGGTGTGACCTCACTGTTGTTCGGCGCAGCGCGCCTTGAAGTGCTTGAACCGCGGAAGTTCCGTGGTGACCGTCTCCGGTACTCGTACCGTCGCGCCAATCCGCGCGGTTTGAAGCTCAATCGGTGCTGCCCTGATGGCGTGAACAGTTAATAGGTCATCGCGAGCTTCACAGCCCAGGCCAAAGCAATCCAGTTGAGGCCGCCAGAGACAGCGACCGGAAGGGACGTTAGAGATCTGAACGGTGGGGTCAGCCCCGATCGGGTAGTGGCTCTCGAGGGGCGGATGCTTTCGCTTCTTCTAGATCGATCCCGATCTCGGCGAGGCGTTTCCTTCCCAACTCAGAGCGGACCTTCGGAAAGAACTCACCCTCTTCCTCTTTAACATGATGGCGCACCATCTCGATTAAGACGGTGGTCTTGGCTCCGAACCGCTCATCCTTCGGGTCGAGCCCTTGAAGCTCGGACAAGACCCATTTCACAACGTGGTGTTCTTCCATAGCCTCGAGTACGTCGTCCACGGCTTCGGTTTCCGCTCGAGCGGCCGGATAGAAGATCTTCTCTTCTATGGCTGCATGCACCGACAGTTCCTCGATCATCGAGTCGACCAGTTTACGTTTTTGTGCCGGGCTGTCCGATTTCTCGAATGATTTGAAAAGAGCGTTAACGGTCTTATGGTCGGACTTGAGCAAGGTAATCGCATCCACAATGAGCTCCCCGAATCGTAGTTGGCTTACAACAGTTACCCCGACTTCGAATACTCAATCATGGCCTTCCCCCGCTTTGACGGACATCCACGATCGGGCTGCAAAGCCCCGGAAGGATGTCCAAAATGGAGACCATGGAAGAGAAACGGAAGCGGCCACGACGGTCGTTCTCCGATGAGTACAAAGCCGAGGTGGTCGAGCTGTGTCGCACCAGCGGTAAGTCGATCGCCGAGGTGGCCGGTGACCTCGGCCTGACGGTCAGTGCGGTGCGGCGCTGGGTGGCCCAGGCTGACATCGACGCCGGTCGTCGGCCGGGCATGACCAGCGAAGAGCATGCTGAGCTGGTCCAACTTCGAAAAGAGAATCGGGTCTTCCGCGAAGAGCGTGACATCTTGAAAAGAGCCACAGTTTTCTTCGCCAAGGAGACCCGATGAACGTGTACCCGTTCATCGAGGCGGAGAAGGCTGAGCAGGACGCCAACATCGCCATGGCGTGCGCCCTGCTCGAGGTCTCCCGATCCGCCTACTACGAATGGTCCAAGCACGTCCCTTCGGCTCGCGACGTCTCCGACGCCGAACTCGGCGACAAGATCGTCGACATCTTCACCAAGAGCCGAGGGACCTACGGGGCACCGAGAATCACCACCGAGCTGGCCGAGTCGGGCGTCTGTGTCGGGCAAAAGCGGGTGGCCCGCCTCATGGTGCGTCGGGACCTGATCGGGCGCTGCAAGCGCCGCTTCAAGGTAACGACCACCCCTGACCCCAACGCCACCTCGCTCGCTCCGGACCTGATCAAGCGAGCCTTCTCGCCCGAGTCCCACGAGCTCGACATGGCGTGGTGCGGGGACATCACCTACATCCGCACCTGGGAGGGCTGGCTCTATCTGGCCACCGTCATCGACCTGGCCAGCCGGCGGGTGGTCGGCTTCGCCATGGCCGATCACATGCGGACCGACCTGGTTTGTGACGCCTTGGAGATGGCCATTGCCCATCGTCAGCCCGCATCGGGGCTGATATTTCACGCCGACA
Source organism: uncultured Acidimicrobiaceae bacterium (assembly GCA_963706555.1). Lineage (GTDB taxonomy): Bacteria > Actinomycetota > Acidimicrobiia > Acidimicrobiales > RAAP-2 > Bog-473. Next base: position 4,319,811 of record OY970164.1, on the reverse strand, counting down.
GAGGATCCCAATACACGTCAGCGCAGTTTCGCCAACTCCTGGCCCACCACCACGTTGTCCAGTCGCTCTCGCGGCCCCGCCAATGTTGGGACAACGCGGTGGCTGAAAGCTGGTTTGCCACCTTGAAAGAAGAACTGATCTACCGACAGGGATGGCCGACGCGGGCCATGGCTAAGCGGGCGATCTTCGAATTCATCGAGGTGTTCTACAACCGCCGACGCCGGCACAGCTCACTAGGGAATCTCACCCCGGCCGTCTACGAAGAAAGGAGGAGGAGGAGGCTCTCCGACGACAGCGACACTCAAGCGGCATAATCAATCTGTCCGTCAAAGCGGGTCAAGCCCATCAGGTTTCGAGGACTTCAATGCGGCCAGTGCCGTACCTGCTGAGCGAAAAGGACACGAGCTAGCGAGAAGGACATGAGCTACGGATTTTTAGGCCCCGGCGAGGCCGCCCCGAGTTCATGGATTTTCGAACCGAGACCATCAACTCCTGCGTCGAGCCTGGCCGGTTCTTGCACGAGGATACGACGACCTTCTAAGCGTAAGGACGGCTGTCAGGTCGGGAACTGGACAACCTCGTGGTCCGTTCACGGCCAGGCTGTACCGCAGCGAACGCTGCACACGTCACCGTCACTATGGTTGGCGAGATCGGGCAGTTGACATCCGTGCCGCTTGGACCGCCGTTCGGGCCGCGTTTTCCGCTCCGTACCGAGTGCGGCGAAGAGTGTGTATGGGGATCGACCGATGGGCAACGGTGATACATGGCTGACGACAACCTGCGGACGAGATCCCACGAGCATGCACCGCCAAGTCATTCGTTAGGCGAGTCAGCCCCTTGTCTAGAAATATAGCTCCCGTAATCCTACGGCGATTCGCCGTTCTTCGGGAGCTTGCGAGTTGAGATTACGCCAGTGAAGAGGTCAACCACTTCGTAAATCTCGCGGCTCGACATGGCTAACCCCCAAGCGGGTGCTTGGAGTCACCCGATGTAGTGCTTTCGCACAACCCGATCGACGCCTGGTTCCGTCAAAGTCCACCTGAATGGGTCGGATCTTTCACTCCATTCCCTGATGACACCGAAAGGCCACCCGGGAGAGAGTGGAGCTATGGCTTCGATGGGTCGACATTTCGGGGGTCTCCGGGCGACGCGGCTGGAACCTACCTGTCACGATCACCTGATCGAAGGGCGACGGAATGAGGCGACTGGTCACCTTCTTTTCGGATTGGACTCTTTGACAGCGATGGAGGAGCGGATTGCCGGACATATTGCCGAGGGGTTGACGAACCGAGAGGTCGCTCAGAGTCGTTACATGTTTCCGTACATTGTTGAGGGGCACTGTTCTCCGGTTCTTGGCCAACCGTCAGATAGGAACAGTGTTGACCCTCCTTCCCAGAAGCGTTCCGTCGTGGATGACCTCTATCCGAGCGAGCTGCTCCACCAAGAGAAACGAGTGATCTCTTTGATGTGCGGACTCGCATGACTTCGCCGTCAGCACCGTGGGATCGCATCGTCGAGTGGATTCCTCATGTCGTATGGGTGGCCGACGACGAGGGTTCTACGCAGTACTTCAATCGTCGTGGTCATGACCTTGTTGGCCTCACCGCCGATGAGACTTCTGGCTTGGGGTGGCTCCGGGTCGTCCATCCAGATGACACGTCACGCGCCCAGGCGGCCTGGCTGAACGCCCTTCGCGATGGCACCCCCTATGAGGTGGAATACCGAGTGCGGACCGTCGATGGCGAGTATCGCTGGGTCGTCGCGCGCGCCCTTCCCGTCCCAGGGCTCGGCGACGAGGTGCTTCGCTGGGCGGGCACATGGACCGATGTCGACGACATCAAGAACCTCGAGCAACAGCTCAGTGGCATCAAGAGCGCGTCGGCCGCGTCGTTGGCGATCCTTGACGCCCTCCAGGCCACGGTTCCCCTCGGCATCGGGCTCGTTGACCGGGATTTCCGCATCGTGCACATGAACGACCTGTTAGCCGGCCTGAACGGGACCTCGCCAGAGGAGGCCCAGGACCGCACCTTGGCTGAGGTTCTGGGGTCCGTATGGCCCCGCATTCATCCTCACTACCAGCAGGTGCTCGATACGGGCAAGAGCGTCGCCGACGTCAACGTGGCACGACCGGGGATTGACGGACTGCCCAGCCACTGGTTAACCGGCTACTTCCCGGTCATGTCTGGCGGTGAGATTCAAGGGGTGGGCATGGTGATGACCGACGTGAGCGATCGCAGCCGTGAGGAGGAGTTCCATTCCGTCGTTATGGCGAACATCGCCGAGGGTCTGTACGCGCTCGATGCTCGTGGCCGCGTGACCTACGTCAATGCACCGTGATCGGTATGATCGGCGTCGCCAACAAGACTGACGCTTACAATGCCGGAGACGAGAGGCTGTTAGCGACCTTCGCGGGCCAGGTCGTCGCGGTCGACAACGCTCGATTGTATGAGCGTCAGCGCCAGATGATCGCACAGCTACAAGAGTTGCGTGACCGCCTCACCGAGGTTGAAAGGGCGCATCTGGTCAGCCGCGAACGCGAACGCATCGCCGGGGCTCTGCACGACCAACTTGATCAGGAGATCTTCATGATCGGCGTTCGCCTAACCGCTTTCTTGACAGCGGCATCGCCGATGCCCGCTTGGCACACGAACTGGAAGAGTTACGCCGGCTGTCTGCGGATGTCTCTGACGAGTTGCGACGCCGCGATCTTCTCCTTGGCTGGCGGGGAGCTTCAGGGAAGCATCACCGATGACATCAGGTCACTTCTTCGCGATCTCCAGCGCAGCTCGAACGTGCAGGCTCACCTTTCGGTCAGTGGCACTCCGACACCAGCTGTAGAAACGCTGCACGACCTTGTGCGCGCCGTGGTCAACGAAGCGCTCACGAACGTCAACAGGCATGCGAACGCCACCTTCGTGCTAGTCAGTCTCCGCTATAGAGCCGAGCAACTCGATGTCGCCATCCAAGATGATGGCGTGGGAGCCCCTGAACTCGTTCTTCACACCTTCCAAGACAGCTACCTGCATTTTGGGCTCCGCCACATTAGACAAATGGTGACGGACCGCGGCGGCAGCTTCTCGGTCACCAATGGTGAGGAAGCCGGGCTCGTGGTCAGAGCTAGCATCCCGCTTCCTATTAAACCGCCGTGATCCGGGTTCTCATCGTCGACGATCACGAGATCGTCCGCGAAGGCATAAAGACAATCCTTCAGGCCGAGCCCGATTTCGAGGTTGTCGGCGAGAGCGGCACCGCCGAGCAGCTCGCCCAGCTGGTAAACCAAACGAGCCCCGACGTTGTACTCCTCGACGCGCGTTTGCCCGGCCTGAGCGGTGCTGAAGCATGCGGGCGCCTCACCGTTTCCCATCCCGACGTCGGCGTGCTCATGATCTCCACCTACTCCGACCCGCAACTGATCGAAGAGTGCATCAAGGCGGGAGCAAGAGGTTTCGTGGTCAAAGACATCGAACGCTTCACTCTGAAGGAGAGCATCCGTGCCATTCACGCTGGGGGCGGGGGCTGTCTCTCCCGCTGTCGCGGCCACAGTTCTCGACCGCCTCCGGGCCACGGAGGCGGTTCCCACCCAACCGACATCGATCCTCAGTAACACCCAACTGGAGATCGTCCGGCTCATCGCCGCTGGGTTCTCGAACCGTGAAATCGCCGACCGGGTTCACCTCAGCCAAAACACGGTCAAGTCGCATGTACGGGAGATCTATCGCAAACTCGACGTTGGCAATCGAGTCGAGGCCGCGCTCACGGCCACTCAAAGAGGGTGGATATAGCTGCGCAACTGACAGTCACGCTTGCCGCGGGTCGAGGTCTTTTTGACGCAGTCGCTCGGGGGGGGAAGGCCGCACGCGGTTTCCACTGGACGAGACGCGATTCGAGGATGAAGGCATGAGGGACTTTGCTCGCTCAGCCTCAGCGATGCAGACTCGGATCAGAGGGTGGGGCGAGGCGTTGTGAGCAACAGGACGATCGAGGTAACGAGGATGGCGCCACCAACGGCGATCAAGCCGATGCGAGCTGTTCGGAGGCGGAAGTGCCCCGAGATTCCGACTAGGAAAAGGACTGAGGCCAAGAAGACAGTGGTTCGGACGTAGTCGTCTGCGTGCGCCCCATCTGCGGCGCCTTCGTCGTAGAGGTCGTCAGCTTCGTTGTCGAGATGAACGGTCTGGGCCTGCTCGGGTTGGACATACTCGGGCATGTAGGTCGGGCCCTTGGGAGCAGAAGGATTGGAGAACGGATTGGTGGCAATCCAGGCGTTGAACGCCACCAAGAAATTTGGCCGGAAGCGGTGCTCGGCGACGGCTGCCGCATTTGTGTTGCCGTCCTCGTAGGCCGTGAACCATGCGTTGAAGGTAGAGGAGTCGAAATTCTTGGTTTCGAGCCCCTGCAGTTGCGTGCGGCTGGCGAAATTGCGAACGGTCGCGGCTTTTGCAAGCTTGAGTGAGGATTCGGTTCCCCATTTGGATGATGCGAAGCCCGAATAGGCGGCGAGGACGGCCACCACGGCGAGGAGTATCGCTTCGACGATCGTCAGACCTCTGTGGGAGTGGTCCCCCGACTCCGCATGGTCGCCGTGCTGATGTTCCGCGATTTCCTTACCGACCTCTGAAATCGACAAGCCCTCAGGCACAGGACTTACCCAGCTCAGCCCATCGTGAGGTCGCTCGCTTCCCGTCTCTCATTTCATGGATGCCATGCTTGTGCAAGGTTCCCTCCTAAGCACCGGTGATCGAGCGAAGCAGTCATATCCACACTATTTCAAGCGACGAGCTGGCCGGTGTTTGGTTGAATGCGATGATCCACTCCAAGTGGAACTAGGTGAGCGACTGATTCGTCGCCATAGCTACGGCTGAGAATCGATGGCGATCGCCCACGACCAATCCGGTGGCTCCATTGGGACGAGCACCGGGTCTGCTCGGTGAACTGAGGCGATAGGAGACCCTTGGGGAGTCTCGCCGCGGCGCCTCCGTGACGGACCCGCCATGCTCTCGCGCTGATCTTGAGGGGCAGTCAATGACGCAGACACCGCCTCAAGTAAGTGCATCGAGGGAATGGCCGCAGTAGGGGCTCCAAATAAGGCTGCGAGAACGCCCAAGCGATTTCTCGGCGACCGACAGGCGTTCTCCCAAGTCGTCTACGACCTGGCACTCGGTGTCTGGCCGACGGCCGCCCGGCAAATGCTCCCCTCAGCGATCCGTCGTTCTGCCCCGCCGGTGTTGTATTGGCGAGAGCCGTCGACGCTCTCCGTTCTGATCGACACGATGAGACGACGACGGAGGCCGCAGCATTTGCATCCGTTCCTGGTGGATCGACTCCTGGCAACGTGGCGCCGATTTACCTGTGGCTTCCCCCCCGTCTCACCGATGGTCGTACCCACAGGCTGACGCCCGTGCAGCTCCAGGGCAGGGCAATGAACGAATTGATTGACCTACAGGCAATAACGAGTTCCCGACCACATGCACCCCCGGCAACAGCGGACGCGCACCGAGATCGTCGTGGCCGTCGGGGTAGGATTTCGGGTTGCCACAAGCCCAAGTACATTGTCCACCTCTTACGGCTCAACCGGATTTGGTGAGTTCAAAGCACCAATATTGGCATGTTGGTATAACCGATTTGGAAATCAGAGGGCGGCATCAGAGAACGCGATTCATCTATTTCATAGTTGGGAACGCGACGAAGTAGCTCCTCGAGCAGCACACGTCCTTCGAGCCGCGCCACATGGACGCCTATGCAGAAGTGAGGTCCGTGTCCAAAGGCGAAGTGACGCTCCATCGAGCGGTTCCAGATGAACTCGTCTGGGTTGGCGAATTCGCGCTCGTCACGGTTTGCAGAGGCAATGAGCAGGAACACGCGCTGGCCGGCGCGAATCTGTGCTCCGGCAATTTCAACGTCCAGTGTCGCGGTACGGCCAACGTGTTGCAACGGCGCCCCGTAACGCATCGTCTCCTCGAATGCCAGGCGGCAGTTGGTCGCAACATTCTGGCGCACTGCGGAAAGTTGGTCGGGCCGGCGTGACAATTCGAGCAAACACCGCGCCACCACTTTCGGCACCGTCTCGGTACCCCCGCTCAAGACCGTGAAGAGCTGTATCGCGATCTCATCATCGGTCAAGGCTCGGCCATCAAGGTCGGTGGAAAGCATCCCGTCAATCGCCGCATATCCGTCACCGGTCGGACCTTGGATCCGACGGTGCGCAACCACGTCAGCGAGCATCATGTGCAGCTCTAACCCCGCACGGCCGGTGACGGCATCTTCAAGGGGACCCGGAGGCTTGCGCCGCAAAGCCTGGTTGACCAGTTCAAGGATACGCGGCGAAAGTTCTATCGGCAGACCCATCACGGTAGCCATCACTGCGGCCGACACGACTCCCCCATAGTCGGTGTAGAGATCGAACTCGCCTTTGGGTACAAGCTCATCGAGGCGCTGACGCGCGAGTCCGCGCACCTTCTCCTCAAGCAGGCCAACGGCATGGGGGCGAAGTGGTGCAACGAGTCCCTGCCGTAGTGCGGTCTGTACAGGGGGATCGATCATGGAGAATGACGGCATCGGGTCGAGGGGTTTCCGTGCCGGCGCACCTGCGTTGCGCCGTGCCAGATCCGCGGGGTCGTAGACGGGCCCAACATCCATCACGAAGCGCTCGCCGTCTTCGCCTACCCGCCAAACGTCGTCGAAGCGAGAGAGTGCCCAGGCGTCGTATTGCGGCAACGGATACGCAGGGTACCGCTGGCGCAGGACCCTATAGAGATCAGTCGGGTCTCGCAACGCCTCCTCGGAGTACGGGTCGTAGGCAAAGTCAACCGGCGTATCAATGGTCATTACCATGTCGGTTCTCCTGCCGGGGATTTGGCTGCAAAATGTAAGAGCATAAGACCTTGCGGTTATTGCGTCTCTCTGATTTGACCCTACTTCGCAGCCGTGCCGCCACTGCGAGTTGTTCTGCGGGTGCCGCGGAATCGAGTGGCCCGGTCTTCGATGAGTGGCACCCGAAAAAACGCCGCGGACGTCGTGCTCGACATCGGGTTACTGACCTTGGTGGACTCGACCGGCGTGGCCCTGTTTCTCACCGTGCACCAGAATCTGCAATCACGAGGGGCGCCATGACCATCTTTTCGCCCGCCCCTACCATTCGGCGGCTCCTTCAAGGGGCGAGGCTGACAGACTTCCCCCCATACTGTCGGCGCAAAGGTAGAACCAGGGATTTCCCGTTTCACCGGATATCCACGTTTGGAGGGTTTCGCACGTGGGTTAGGCGGGTCCGGCGGACAACAAGCCCCCACCCGACCGCCATGGTGTGGGGGGGTTGGTTCGCATCTCGGGCTCTGATTAAAGAGCTTGCCGCTAGGAAGCTTGAGGTGTGAGCCCACGGCGGTGCTGGACAACCCCCACGACGGCGGGGCAGGGGGGAAATATGTGGTGGCTCGCCAAGAAAGTCATTTGGAGGGTGGTCACCATCGGGTCCGTAGCCCTGAACGGGATCGCAACGAGCAATGAAAGTGCAGGTCAGTGGTTATTCCGCTGGTAGCCGGGGTATGGCCCCCGCACGCTTTCAGCGCCTGCGCCGCGCCCACCGCGGCGGCTCAGCGATGGAGGATCGTGGTCACTCGACAGCCTCGCGGTGGCGGGGTCTCGGGCCAACCCGGGCCGGCCCGATAGCGGGCCGCTGGCGTACACAATTCGGACCGGGTTTCGCCGCCATAAGGTCGGGTAAAAGTCGGACGAGCTAGAGGGTGGACATTCCGATGAGTCTGTTGCGAAAGAAGCGGCCAGCCCGGCATCCCAGTGAGCTACCGCCAACGGGTCGCGGATGGATTGACGGAGCCCTCACCGACGGCTCCCTCAGCGAGGGGACATTTAGCGCGTTCAATGAGGCCCTCCGGTTCTATCCGGTTGCCGGCGAGGTCCGCGCCATCGGCTGGCAAGGGGTTGAATGGGCGTGCGTTGACAGCCTGACCACCATCCTCCCCGAAGTCATCGAAGCTCACCCGTGGGTCTTTGGGTTGCCCTCAGACTCGAACCTCGTCACGGGCTGGCTTTATTGGAGCGAAGCCTTCGTGATCGCCACAACTTCGGATCAACCCGCCACCAAATGGATCGCGACCATGAAGCGGGCGGGCGTAGAGCTTCGATAACCCACGGCCCACGGGACACCGGTATGAAACAGCGCATGGCAAGCAGGGCCTCACCGTCTGGTCGCCAGCGGCAAGGCTCCACGTTTCCCACCCCGTCGTCGCGGGCCTCAATGCTTTGCCGACGGTGGGCTCTCGACGGCTCCTACGGCGATGGCATTGTCGCGGGGATTGGCCGATCCAGCTCGCGTGGGAGTCTCGGTCCGACGTCCAGCAGAGTTACCTGGCCCAGCCCGAAGGGGTTTCCAAGTGACATCTCACTGTGCGAGCGGCTTTCAGACAACTCCGAGTGTTCTGCCTCGATAAAGTCGCCATAGTCCGCAGCACTGCTATGCCATCCGAAAGAGAGCAATGACTGAGCACCTGGAATTTGACGTGCCTCGCCCATCGCGAGTCGAGAACCATGCCGGCACTGTGGAGTTGCCCAGTGTGTCGCCAGCGGCTCGTGCTGAGCCGGGATGCTCGACGTTGGGTCTGTCCATCAGGCCATAGCTTCGACGTGGCCCGAGAAGGCTACGTCAACCTAATTACCGCCCGTCGGCGTCGCAGCCGACAACTGGGTGATACCGAACAAGGGGTGAATGCACGACGTCGATTTCTGGCCACGGGCGCTTTCGACCCGCTGACCAACGCTCTGAAAGACATCGCTGCACTGGAAAGCCCCAATGTCCTGCTCGACGTTGGCTGCGGCGAAGGACGCCATACGAGGAGTATGAGCGCTGAAATCGTCATGGGTGTCGATGCGGCCAAGACGGCAACCGCGGCTGCGGCTCGCGCCGATCCGCGGGGGTGGTACGCCGTGGCGGACGCGACGAACATTCCTGTCCCTGACGAATCAATCGATCTGTTGCTCAACGTGTTCGGTCCAATCGTGCCCCTGGAGCTGGCACGGATCCTTCGGCGCGATGGAATCGTCGTGGCCGCTCATCCGAGACCACGGCACCTCGAAGAACTGCGAAACCTCGTGCCAGCGGAGAACACCGGACAGCGCACCATAAAGCCACCCCTTAGAAACGCCACGGAGTGGTTCGTGGAGGTCCGCACGCTGCCGGTCAGGTTCCCGGTGCCGATTCCTGACGAGTCGGTGCTCGGCGACTTGTTCGCGATGACTCCGTACCAGTTGTATGCCCCACCCAATATCGAGGAGCGCCTCGCCGCACTGGAATCCATGAAGGTGGAACTACTCGCAGACGTTCAAGTGACCATCTACCGGCGAACGGTCCGCCCATGGAGAGTCGGGCGACCCCCTTCCATAACGGGGGAGTCCGCTGCGTCTCGGAGACAGAAGGACCTTCGACGAGGTCCACGTGCGCAGTAGGGCCGGGGCGGCTATTTCTGCTTGCAAACCACTTTATTCCTGAGGGGCCCTGGACCCGGGAGTGCTCACCTACATTGGCTACCCGCGCATGGCGCACATGGCGCGCAGCCTCAGCGAGCATGTCCGCATCGGGGTCCAGACCGACCACCTCGTCAAGGTATGGAGCGAGCTCGACCGCCAGGACACCAGGGCCGCATCCGACGTCGAGACACCGGCCGGTGCCGTCGAGGTGGCACTCCTCGGCCAGCGTCTCGGGCAGAGCCAGTGAGTACGCCGGCCTGCCCAAGAGGTAGTACGCGGCGCTCCCCTTGTAGAGCGTGGGGTCATATGGCGGCAGTTCCGTCACAAGGTGCCCACGCTACGCGACAACCTGTGGCACGGCCGAGCGTTCTCCGACATGGCCAACAGGTCCTGCACTGTTCGAGTACTGCCGGTAGCGGATCGACATTTGCTAGCCGACGACCCGACCTTCGCTCGATGACCAGGAGGGCAACTCCGTTCCGAGAAGGCGGGGTGAACGCCACGCGTGGGAGCGGCCGTCCGACCCTGGTCGTGAAGTCGTGCGACCATCTTCCCGCACCCGGCGATCGACCCGTCGTCCATCTCTGGGCAGTATGCCAAGGCACCACGAGATCGGCTCGAACCAGTCGACTTCCGGGCGCAACGAGTCTCCGCAGAATGGCGGTCGTGATGGCAAATGGTGGGTTCGCGACCACGCGGAACGGCCGCTTGGGGAGACGGAGATCGATTGCGCTGGTGACGACCACGGTGACCCGGCGACCGGCGAACGTCTTCCTCAGGTTGGCGGCCCGCTGAGTATGGAGCTCAACGGCAATTACCTGGGCGCCGCATTCGAGGAGCGGCGCTGTGAGCGCTCCGTTTCCAGCACCGATATCGAGCACGAGATCACCTGGGTGAATCCCGGCATCCACGACAATTTGTGCAGCCCAGCGGCTACTGAGGTGATGCCACCCCCAACGTGTCCGTTCCTCGGACACGACGCACCATCGTGAAGAACGTCATGGGTTGACGGTAGTACAAGCTTGCTCCGGTGTGCGAAGGGGGAGTGACGCCCCCTCGGCCAACGCCTTCCCCTGGCTCCGCCGGAACGGGATCCACGCTCCGGATCTCGTTTGCCTGATCGGATCGCGAATCCCACGGATCTGGCTGCGACAAGCCACGCTGGGAACGAGGGGGAAAATGTCAGAATTTCCGTACTATGCATTTCGCGGTCCCGTTGCGCATGGTCAAATAGGGCCAATGTTCTACGTTCTTATTTTCAGTATCCTTGCGGTTGTTCTCGTGGTCGGAGGCATTGCAGCCATGACTCGTCGACGAAACAACCTGAGAGTCGAGGAAGCGCACGCGTCCCGAAGTGATGCCGGTCGTCGTAATCGGAAGGCGAAGCGAGCCCAATCACAACATGACAGGCGCAAACGCCACTAGCCCAAGGAATCCCCGTTCGCGACCTCGGATGATTCATCCGGAGCTGGCTGCCAGCGCCTCCGCCCGCCGTCGCAGGTCACTGATGGCTTCACCAGGTGCGCTGCTTTCGAGCAACGCGAGCAGCTCAGCCACGATTGCGCGTAGCTCGGCGACTTCTCTGCTCGGCTCCTCGACCATGATCTTCGAGAATGGGAGCGCAAGATTGATGCGGCTTATGGGCGCAACAATGCCTGGACCCAGCTTGAACTTCTTCGCAGGTTTCTCATCATCGGTCATCTCGGGCTCCGATCCGAAGTTTCAAGCCTACAAGGTGGACCACGACGGATACTACGCACACGCTGGTGAGCTCCTCGTTGTGGATCTCGAAATCGAGCTCGTCGGTGGGCGGTAGTGCGAGAAATGTGACACCGGGCCTGCGGGAGGGTTTGCTTCAGCGCGCCTGTTTTCGCCCGCACGGACACAACGACGTGACGCCAACGGGGCCTTCGATGCCGTCGATATAGGCAGTTAATTTCCTGCTTTTAGGATGCCTCCGAAGACAGCAGATGAACCGATTCCGTCGAATCCAATGAGAGAGAGATCTCATGCTCCCATTCTGCTTGCTCCTGCTCCGGGCGAGTAGCCGGCCGACCATTGCGATGGACGTTGTCCTCTGTGACTATGTGCGTATGTCCTTGCCTCTCGAAGGTGACATGGCAGGTGTCGCAGTATTCAATCTCGGCCCCATGGACGGGCAAGTGCAACCCGTTTGTGGTGAAACCGACGACCTCTGCGTCGTCCTGACCGATGGGCAACAGCATCGCTACTCGCGCACGAGCGAACTACAACGCTTGCCCGATGGTCGGTCAGCTGTGGTCTTTGATTGGCAGGGTCGTTACTACGGACCGAAGTAATGAATCCGCGCACGCCTGCAAATCACTTCGGCGAAGTCGGACGGGACACGGGGACCCGAACGATTGAGCTGTAGCCGAGGTAGCCGTCTTGTCGGAATGGTGGTTCGAGGAGGTAGAGCGCCCCGTCGAAGTAAGCCCCTTGTCCTTCGACCAGCCCGTTGGTCGGTACTCCATTCGGATAGACAACGGGGGCCATGGTCGCCACCACGGACTCGGTCCCGGTGTCTGGATTGATGAAGATGATCTGTTGCGAGCTTCGAGCCCCGGGCGAAATCGGTTGGGTCCACTGCATTGCCCAAAGTCCGTCAGTCCCGTTTCCGATGACCGAGAATGGCGTGAAACCGGGACTAGGGGTGGAGTAGATCGGTCCACGAGCACCGTCGACATACTTCTGGACCATCTGGTTTCCGCAGTACCAACCGACCCCGGCGCCGACCCAGGCACTGGAGCCATCAGCGGTCAGCCAGCAGATAGGTAGCCCGGTATCAGCGACGACGGTTTTGGGGGCAGGAGCCCCGGAAGCGATGTAGGAGAGCGCTGGTCCGGGAGACCCTTGGATGGAGTTGCCCACCCACACGCCGCCGTCGTCTGCTGCGAGGAGGGGGCGGTACAGCGCTGGCATTGGGACGACACTCACCACAGCACCCGAGTGAACAGAGACTTGCAGAAGCTCAGGGCCATTGGTTGTTGCCACATCGTAGATCCACAGCCACTGACTGCCGTAGGCCATAACGGGGTGCGTATCCGAGGAGTACTCGTAACTCATGACCGCCCGCCCATCTCTTACTTGGCCGGTCGCGGGGTTCCCTACATCGACAGAGACAACGATCTGGTTCGACGTCGCGACCTGCGTGGTCACGACATCGGCGGTGTGGCCAAAGAGCAGCGGATCACCACAGTCCCCAGCGTCGATTTTTCCGATGGCAAGCGACTCGGGGTCGACCGATGCTGCAACGCACGGTCCATTTGGATTCTCCCCGGCCGCTTCGGTTACTCCGGTCAGCAAGAGACCAGTCGGCGACACCGAGATCTGGTTGAACAGCTCGGACGACGGGAGCGCCACCCCGGGCTGCCGCTGTCCCGACGTTGGCGAAGGGGACTGCGGGGCCGGCCGTGCTGCATGACGGGGATGCGTCGGAACAAGTCGACCTCCACCACCTCCGCTCACGGCAAGCCCAGCCGCCGCAGCGCCCAGCAGTATGCACAGAGCGGCTCCGCAGATGATCCAACGACGCCGACGGCGCCGACGAGCCTCCTCGAAGAGCGCCCCGGGATCTGGTGGCCGCTCTTTTTGGAGAAAGGCGACCTGAGTTTCGACATCCAACCCGGTGCCCGTCATAGAGCTACTATGGCTAGGACCATGATCTCTGTCAACATCGACCGATCAGAGGCCGTGGCGCTTCACGATCAGGTCGCGGGTGAGATCCGACGTGCCATCGCAGAGGGCGAAGCCGGGCCGGGTGATCGGCTTCCACTCGCCGTCGACATTGCCGCTGTTTTGGGCGTAAACAAGAACACGGTGCTCCGAGCCATGCACATCCTGAGAGATGAAGGGCTCGTCGAGTTCGGTAGAGGACGGGGCATCACCGTGTCGGGCACGCCGCAGCGAGGTGCAGTGGTGAGTCGGGTGCAGGAACTCGTCGATTTCGCCCGCCAACACGGTTACCGTCGGGACGAGGTCATTGCCATGATCGCTGGGCTGCCCTGAACGGACCGCGGGAACCGGGTCGGTCATCGTGAGGTCCAGGCTCTGTAAATAGTCGTCTTCGAAAAGTGAAACATCCATCGGACAACCGGACATAGTTAGGGTGATGGCTGAAAACCGAGCGGGGGAGTCGGGCGGAGACTCCCCGGACGATTCTGGTCGACTGATCCGATTCCGGTCACTCTATGACTGCACTCTGTCACGGACCTCAACCTTCGTTCGGCGGGGCATGGCTGCGGACTTCAGCAACGTCGAGGACGTGGTTGCCGAGGTGTATCTGGTTGCCTGGCGACGCCTCGAACATGTGCCATCTCCCCCTGAGGATCAGCTCTGGCTGTTCGGGGTTGCGAACAAGGTCGTCGCCAATCACCGCCGGTCTGTCATTCGGCGCAGTCGGCTCCAAAGTCGGCTGGACCAAGAACCCGTCCGCGTCGTCCCCCCGATCGAGGCAGACGATGAGGTCCGAGCGGCCCTACGAGGTTTGCCCCGTCGGGAACGTGAGGCTCTCCATCTGGTGATCTGGGAAGGGCTGACCTCGGAAGAGGCAGCACGAGTTGCCGGCTGTTCTCCGAATGCCATTCGCTCGCGTGTTCACCGGGCAAAGCGCCGATTGCGCAGTCGCCTCTCAGTCGAAGAACCGACTTCGGACCAGGACATTCCTGCGTCCTACCAAACCTTGGAGTTTCCCTAATGACCAATCTCGACGAACTGATCCGAGGTGCCGACCCTGCTCGGTACATAAACGGTCCCGGACTCGGGTCTCCCGAAGCTGAGCGTATCTGGGCACGGGTCATCGAGACGCCACCGCCTTCGCCCCGAGGGCCTCGACGCCCTCTGCTTCTGAGCGCTGCTCTTGTTGGCGTCGTATTCGTCGTGGTGAGCGTGGTTGTTCTCCAGATCGGCCCAGGCTCGATAAGCCGATCAGTAAGCCCCGCTGCCGCCGCCTTGCACCGGATCGCTGCTGCCGCTGATGAACAACCTCCTGTGACGTTGAGCGGAAACCAATTCTTGGAGAGCGACTACCAAGCCTCGGTGTTGGCGAGCCAGTCGCAGATCGGCTCGACCACTCTCACGGGCGCAGAGGCCACGATCGGACTGACGATCACGCAGTTCGCAGATCTTCTCTCCACGAGCTGCGTCCACACGTCGTTCGGTGTCCCGACCTTTGCCTCGCCGGCGGCTCAGGCCGCGTGGGCAGGAGCCGGATTGTTGCTTGCGCCTTCACCCGCAGCCACCGGGTCGTGTGAGGTGGATGCAGGCGATCCCACCCAGAGCAGGGGCGGCGCGGGAGCGATCAACGTGTCGGCACTCCCAGATGACCCGACGACACTCGCTCGCGCTCTGGAGCAGGGCACCACGGGAATCGCCCGGATCGATGATCCGGTCGGCGCTGAGGGCAACGTGGCCTTCGAGCGAGCGGTGTTGCTCTTGGTCGAGCCTGTGGTCGGAGCCACACCGCAGTTCTGGTCGGCTCTCTACGGCGCGATGTCGATGATCCCGGGGGTGAACCTGCTCGGACCTGAGACCACACATTCGGGTGTGAGTGGTCTCGCTTTCAGTGGCTCGAATGGACCCAGCTCTCCCCGCTCAGCCAACAGTGTCGTGGTGCTCTCGCCCTCGACTGGAGCACTCCTGGAGGCTCGCAACATCGATCTCAACTCGTTCCTCTCGATTTACGACGATCTCCACACCTCCTTCCTTCCGGCTTCCGAACAGACTCTGGGCGGGGGCAGTGCAGCAATGCTGGAATGGCTCGATCCTGTGGGATCACCCCATGCGGTCAATGCCCTCCCATCCAGCGATGATTTTGGACCGACGGTTCCCCCCACCGCCATCATCGAGGTCGTCACCAAGGACGGGACCACACAGGCACAGGTCCGCACTCTCACGACAGAGGTGAGCCAACTGCCCGGGATCAAGGGAACGGTTATGACCGTGGGGGAGACAGTGAGCAACGGAGTCTCGCGCCTCGATATCTATCTCAATGGATCGCCCGCCGAGATTGCCAACGCTCAGACGCAGCTGAGCGCCGATCCCGTCGTGGCCTCGGTCAAGGTCTTCACCAACTGAACGTTTTCCTAACGGAACGGGCGGGGAGGGTCCGCAAGTGTGACGAGAGCTACCCGAAGCTACCGCTGTCCCCTCTGTGGGCAGCAGACGGAGGTTAGGTATGGTCGGCCTGGTCCAGTAACGACTCTGGTCTTTTGGAGATCGGCCAGAGAGAAGCCGGCGATTCGGCGGTACTCCGCGGTTCGGTCCTGACCGAGACAGTGGCGAACGCTGAGGGCCACAGGTTCGAGACCTGTTCCCGAGGACATTCTTAGCGGTGGGATGCCGAATCCGCCAGGCTCGTTTCGAGACCCAGGGCCGTCACGAGGTCGCAGGCGATCGACTGTGCACATGCCGCAACTACCTCGTCGAAATACTTGACGAGCGAACGTTTACCTTGCTTGAAATACAAGCGTACGGCGGTGAGGAGCCAACCTTCAGCCATCTCCGTCAAAGCGACGAGTTCGCCAACGGAGTGCCGATTTCCCGTCCGGTTCTTGAGGACGGCCACAAGATTCGCCTCGAACGCTCGAAAGCCGAGCGACCACTCCTCCCCACCGCGTCGTGGCTCCATCGCGAGGACCAGACGGATCTGATTCAGCAAAGGTCGCTCGTACCCTTGCTCACAGAGCTCCCGGAGGACGGCATGCAAGCTGAGAAGCGGCGGCTCATCGTGTGGTCGCTCTTCCAGTCGGCGCATCGCATAGTCCCGCTTGACTGCGAGGTGGTCAAAGAGCATCGCCTCTTTCGTGGCGAAATGGCGAAACACAGTGCGCCGATTGACGCCAGCTGCGCCCGCAATCTGATCGATTGTGGTTTCCTCGAAGCCCTGATTCACGAACAATCCGAGGGCCGCCGCCGTGATGCGACCGCGCGTCTCTCGAGTCTTGCGATCACGAATCGGAGTCTCGGCCACGCGGCCTGAGCGTAGCGGAAAGGTCCTCGCAGAGCTCGATCCACGCTTACTCGCGGATCCAGCTTCGCCTCCGTCGGTCCTTGACAGTTCACGCCACTAGTGGCACGATTCCCCGTAGGGAACTGGGAGAGCACGAGGAGCTCAAGTAGCCAGTGGGGGAGGGGGCCGCGTGAAGATTATCGGAGGAGTTCTGGTTGCGGCCGTCACCCTCCTCGGAATAACTGTCCCCCCTTCTGCGGCCTCGACGCCAAGTGGGGTTCCCAAGAACCCACAGTTCGCGTTACCTATCTACGCCAAGGCCGCAACGCTGAGTGGCCCGATCACCGTTGGTCAGGTGGTCGAGCCGGAGTCCGGCGCCACGACCGGATCCACTGCGAGCTACGGCTACACCGAGCAAGAGTTCTTTGCCTCGGGTACAGCCGACGCCTTCCGCGCGACGTCCGCTCCGAGCGACGGGCGCTGGAAGATCGCTCCGGACACCTCCGCCCCGTACAAGACACGGATCCTGGTCCGGCTGCCGACGGACCCGAAACGGTTCAACGGCACTGTGGTGGTGGAGTGGCTGAACGTCTCTTCGGGGGAGTCGTCTCCGGATTGGGACTACCTCAACCCCATGCTGACCCGGGACGGTTTTGGCTATGTCGGCGTTTCCGCCCAGTCGTTGGGCGTCGACGGTGGCACTGGTATTACAAGCACGACCGGCAGCAGCGCCGGACTGGTCCATCAGGAGCCGTCGCGTTACGGCAGCCTCGTTCACCCCGGCGATCAGTACGCCTTGGATATTTTCGCCCAGGTCGGTCGAACGCTGCGCCTCGATAAGTCGCCCGACCTCTTCTCAGGCCTGCACCCCAAACACATCATCGCCGTGGGCGAGTCCCAGTCGGCGTTCTACCTGACCACCTTCGCTGATGCGATCCAGCCCCTGACCCAGACCTTCGATGGCATTTTCATTCACAGCCGGGGCGCCACCGGTGCTCCACTAAATGGGGCATCCATTGCGGGTTCGATTGGCGCCTCGACCGGCCTGCGCATCCGCACCGACCTGACCGTACCCGTATTCATGTTCGAGACGGAGACCGACATGACGAAGCTCGGCTACGCGCCAGCGCAGCAACCGAACACCAGCCGCATCCGCACGTGGGAGGTGACCGGGACATCCCACGCGGACTCGTACATCGTGGGCAGTTATGCCAGCGTCCTGGGCTGCAACACCGAGATCAACATGGGCCCGCAACACCCGGTCGTCCAAGCGGCTTTTACTGCTTTCGCCAAATGGGTCACGGAGGGGACGCCGCCCCCGTCGCCGCGGCCGATGGTCCTGGCGAGCACCAATCCGGTGACGCTCGCGAAAGATGCACAGGGCAATGTCAAGGGCGGGGTGCGCACGCCCGATGTGGATGTGCCCTCCTCTGTCCTCAGTGGAGTGGCCCCTCCCGGAGCAAGCATTCTGTGCTCGTTGTTCGGGAGCACCACACCATTCTCCACGTCGCAGATGGCGCAGCTCTACGGCGACAAGGCCACCTACCTGCGGCGCTATGAAAAAAGCCTCGATCAGGCGATCTCGAACGGCTACATCCTTCCCCAGGACAAAGCGGGGCTCATGGCCGAAGCCGAGCAAGTTCATTTTCCGACGTGAGACCCCATAGGCTTCGCTACGCTCCTCCCATGCTCCACCGGGCACGGATCCTTGCCTCCAGTAATTCTCGCCTTGGTGATGTCGGCGCTCCTCCTCATTGCAGGCGGACTGCAGCCAGCCACCGCCGCGACGTCGCCGCACCTGAAAGCGGGCGCTCGCTACGTGGGGCTCGGAAGCTCGATCGCTTCGGGATACGGGATCGCGGTCCAGTCGACCTCCTGTGGCCGCTCGAGTCGTGACTACGCGCAACTCGTGGCCAAGCATTTCAGCCTCAATCTGGTGGACGTCAGCTGTGGCGCGGCCCAGATCGATCACGTGGTCGACACGCCGCAGGGGACCAACCCGCCGCAGCTGACTTTTCTCACGCCGGCGACCAAGCTTGTGACCGTCGCCGTTGGTGGCAATGACATCGATTACAACGCCACAGCCGTCGCATGTTCAGACGCAGCCACATGCACGGCACCGGCGAACCTCCCCACCCTGGTGGCGAACATGCGCATCGCCCTCAAGTCGATGATCGCGAAGATCAAGGCGGCTGCTCCCGCGGCGACGATTGTCTTCGTCACGTACCCCCGGGAGGTGCCCGCCGGCAAGAACTGCCCCGCACTGGGCTTCACCGACTCGGCAGCAGCCACACTGCGTTCCATGGGCCAGACGCTCGAGAATGCCTTCGTGCAGGTCGTCAAGCCCCTCGGCGTCGTCTTTGTCGACCCCTATTCGGCCCGGGGGGATCACACCGCTTGCGGACCGCCGTCACGACGATGGACCGCAGGATCCAAGTACACATTCGGGGTTACCGGGTTCGCCTACCACCCGACGGCCCTGGGTCACAAGGCGATGGCTCAAATGATCATCAAAGCGCTCGGGGGCCGCTGACATCGCAGAATCGGCGATCAGACGCCCTGACGGTTCCACTGCGGCCCCGCAGTCGCCGCAGGCTGTGTCGTCCGACTCCCTGGCCGGTTGGGTCACTGTGTGCTTCGCGACGTGGTGATGGTGCACGATGTCTCAGTGACAACTCTGTCAATACATTGTCCTTGAGACTGGCGGCGGACGACGATAGCCAGGTCACTCCCAAGGCGGACGTTTTGAGGTTACTTGCATGGCGTTTGACCCCCGATTTAACGGGTAAAACCGCGAGAGGCGATTGCAAAGATGGGCGCCGTGGGAGGAAGCCATGCCTACCCGAGGATGGACCGCCAAGCGGGAACGTCAGTACAGCCATATCAAGGCGGGTCTCCGTGAACGCGGGGAGCCCGAAGAAGTCGCAGAGGAAATTGCCGCGCGGACCGTCAACAAGGAGCGCGCCCGGAACGGTGAGTCCCGGGGGGTCAGTCGCACCTCGACGGACGACATCTCTTCGGGACGGCGGCGGGCTCCGGTCACACCGTGGACGGGGTGGCCGCACACTCGATCAGCTCTCGAAGAGGCCAGGAGGCGCCGGCATAGCGGGGCGATCAAATTGCGAAAGCACAACTGGCGCCAGCTGTCTGGTGCCGAACCGGCGACGGAGTGCGAAGCGGCTGCACCAGCCCGCAACGACCTCGGCCGAGGTGAGTCCGTGGCCGAGAGGGAAGATCGCAACCTGATGGAGCTCGTACAAGAGTTACGGGTGGCCGGCCTCGGCGTCCAAGTCCTTTTCGGATTCCTCCTCTCGACTTCCCTTTTCGGTTCGTTTCGTGCAACTGAGTGCTGCGCAGCGAAACCTCTACGTTGTCAGCCTTCTATTGGCTGCACTTGCGACGGCCCTCCTCGGAGGACCGGTGGCGTACCACCGGTTGGTCTTCCGGCGACACGAAAAGGCTCAGCTCTTGAAAGCGGCGAATGTGATGGCCATCGGTGGGATCGCGGCGGTGGGCTCGGCCGTCTCTTCGGCCGTGGCGCTCATCGCAAGTGTCGTCTACAGCGGTGCAGTGGTGCCAGCCATCGCCGCAATGACTTTCGCGACCTTTTTCGGCCTGTGGTTCGTTCTTCCGATGGTCAACCGCGCGCCAGTGCCATTGGGGGGAGGGTCGGCCGGGGCCGGGGCCGGGGCCGGGGCCGGACGCAGGGAGCCATTGCTCCCCTCCGACGTGGATATTTGACCGCGCAGGGCGACCTCTGGTCGCTGGGGGAGTGCCCGTTCGGGACCCCCGCTCCCTAGTCCGCAGAAGACCCAGCTCGGCGGGTCGGGCCTGAGCTGGTCACCTCCAGGGAGATCGCCTGTGGCATCCGTGGAGCCGGAGGCGGCGCTGAGCCGTGAGGGCTCTGCCTCGCAAACGAGGCAGAATGACAGCCCATGGATCAGATCACTCACTGGATCGACGGCAAACCCTGGGTGGGGGATGCCGAGCGGCGCGGAACGGTCTTCAACCCGGCGACGGGTGTGCAGAGCGGCGAAGTGGATTTCGCCACGGTCGACCAGGTCGACGAGGCAGTCGCTGCGGCACGCCGGGCTTTCGACGGCTGGCGCTCGGTCTCCTTGGCCAAGCGGACGAACGCCCTGTTCTCGCTGCGCTCGCTGCTCGCCGCGCACGTCGACGACCTGGCACGCGTCGTGTCGGCCGAGCACGGCAAGGTGCAGGCTGATGCGGCCGGCGAGGTGGCCCGGGGGCTCGAAGTCGTCGAATTCGCCTGTGGCATCACACAGCTACTCAAGGGGGAGTTCACCGAGGGCGCCTCCACGGGCGTGAACGTGCACTCCCTGCGCCAGCCCTTGGGCGTCGTGGCCGGGATCACCCCGTTCAACTTCCCGGCCATGGTTCCCTTGTGGATGTTCCCGCTGGCCATCGCCTGTGGCAACACGTTCGTGCTCAAGCCGTCCGAAAAGGACCCCTCCGCCTCGCAGTTCCTCGCTGAGCTCGTGGCCGAGGCCGGGTTTCCCAATGGCGTGTTCAACGTCGTCCACGGTGACAAGGTCGCCGTGGACCGGATCCTGTCGCACCCCGACATTGCGGCGGTGAGCTTCGTCGGGTCGACTCCGGTCGCCCGTCACATTTATGAAACGGCAGCCCGGAACGGAAAGCGTGTCCAGGCACTCGGTGGGGCCAAGAACCACATGGTGGTGCTCCCCGACGCCGACATGACCGAAGCCGCCGAAGCGGCCGTGAGCGCAGGGTTCGGGTCGGCAGGGGAGCGGTGCATGGCCGCCTCCGTACTGGTGGCTGTGGGTGGATGCGGTGACCAATTAGTAGAAGGAATCCGAAAGCGGGTCGACGGCCTGGCGGTCGGGCCCGGTGACGATCCCGCATCCGAAATGGGACCCCTGATCACCTTGGAGCACCGGGACCGCGTGGCTTCGTATCTCGACATCGGGGCGAAGGAGGGGGCGAACGTCGTCATCGACGGGCGTCAGCACCCCAATGGCGGCGAGGAGGGCGGGTACTGGCTCGGGCCATGCCTGATCGACGGGGTCTCTCCGGGCATGCAGGTCTACCGCGACGAGATCTTCGGGCCGGTGCTCTCCGTGGTCCGGGTCGACAGCCTGGACGATGCCCTCAACCTGATCCGCACCAACGGCTATGGCAACGGTGCCGCCATCTTCACCTCCGACGGTGGGGCGGCCCAACGCTTCGAGACCGAGGTCGAGGCCGGAATGGTCGGCATCAACGTGGCCATTCCGGTGCCGGTCTCGTATTACTCCTTCGGAGGCTGGCAGGGCTCGCTCTTCGGTGACCTCCACGTGTACGGGCCCGACGGCGTCCGCTTCTATACGAGGGGTAAGGCAGTGACCAGCCGCTGGAGCCATATCGGCGAACACCACAAGAGCCTGGCTTTCCCGAACGCCGCCGCCACCACCGACGCCCGTTGAGGGCGCGTTCTCCTACGGCCTTGGCCTGGCTGCGATTGTCGCGCCGGGCCAGGTCAACGCCAATTGCAGGCCCCGGTCCCGCCGCTAACACGTAGGGACTGCCCGCAGCTGGGACCGCCTGGCGGAGACGGCAGAGCGCTGTAGCCGATAACTTTGCCCGTCTCGCTGATCCCCTGGGTGGGGGGGATCGAAGAGTTGTGCTCCTATTGGGATTGGGTGGTCGGCTCATTGACAGCCGTTTGCGATCCTTGAATGGAAGAACAACCAACTCAGATGGCGCCGTCACCTGGATGCTGCGTCGAGATTGGGTTTGAGATCGGCAGATCTCCGACCGATAGCGATGTACAGCGAGAAAAAGGACCGTGGAGTGGACGTGAGCGAGAACGGCAACACCAGCAATCAGGGTTCAGAGGACTGGTTCGAGCAGCGCGTCCACCCGGACGAGCCGCCGGTTCGGTTCGTCGAGCGCCGCCAGGGCGGCCGCCGCCGCAGCGACACCCGCATGCGGTCCGAGTTGCCGTCCAGCGGACTCCCGGCGACCGTGAGTCTCGTGATCCCGACGCGGAACGAGGCCCGCAATGTGGCTGACGTCCTCGATCGCCTGCCCAAAATGATCACCGAAGTGATTCTGGTGGACGCAAGCTCCGACGTGACCAAGCTCATGGCCCGCTCGAGCCGGTCCGACATCAAGATCATCGGCGAGCCAGCTCCCGGAAAGGGCAATGCCCTCCGCGCCGGCCTTGGCGCCGCCACGGGAGAAGTCGTGGTGGCGATGGACGCGGACGGCAGCATGTCGCCCGAGGAGATTCCCAGGTTCGTCCACCCGCTCGCTCACGGATTCGACTTCACCAAAGGGTCCCGATTCATGGCCGGGGGAGGGTCACTCGACATCACCCCGATCCGGCGTGCCGGCAACCGGGCCCTGGTCGAAGCCGCGAACCTTCTCCTTGGCGTGCGGTACACCGACCTCTGCTACGGCTTCTTCGCCTTCCGGAAGATCTTCTTCGAGTCCTTGGATCTCCGTTCGACGGGGTTCGAGATCGAGACGGAGATCATCGTGCGGGCGCAGCTGGTCGGGCTGCGGATTGCCGAAGTCCCGAGTGTCGAGCTCCCTCGCCGCAACGGCGAATCGAGCCTGCGCGCGGTCCGTGACGGCACCCGAGTCCTCCGGACGCTGTTGACGGAGCGCAAGCTGCAGCGCGCTGCCGGTGGTGCGGCTGGGTTCTATCCCGAGCTCAACGGGCATGCCCCGGGGACGAATGGGCACCGCCCGGTCACCGCGGAGCGGCTTTCTCGCCCCATGGAGCGGCCCCGTGCCCGTGACCACTCCATCGCTGACCCGGCGCATGGTCGAACCTTGAACTGATCACGAACTGCGCCGGAGAATTTCCTCTGGTGCGAGTACGTCATCTCGGTGATTTCGCCCAGGTCGACGGGCGTCCGGGGTGCCACACCTCCGGGGAGCGACGGACAAGAACTCCTCGGGCGGCATCGAGCCCCGATTCTGCCGGCGGTCCCGGGCGGTTGGCCCGACTGTGGCCGGCTCCCCGGCCGTCGCCTTTGGGCGTGGACTCCCGCCCGCCCGTGCTGTCAATAGAGGTTGCGACTCGAAGACATCAGGGTCCAGCTGACCCGTCCATGGGCCGTCCATCGGCCAGATGTCAATTATCAGGCTACAGATGAATTCTTCTCCCGCTCGCCCTCGGCCACGCGGAGATGTGCCGGGTCGCGCAAAACACGGGTAGCAGACCACCGCCATGTTGTTATGATCCTCCGTGTCACGCAGGGTCGTCACAGCACCGGACCAGGAGGGTCCC
Organism: uncultured Acidimicrobiaceae bacterium; assembly: GCA_963706555.1. Lineage (GTDB taxonomy): Bacteria > Actinomycetota > Acidimicrobiia > Acidimicrobiales > RAAP-2 > Bog-473. The sequence continues at coordinate 4,296,106 of OY970164.1, read as the reverse complement.
TCCGAGCCCAGGGCCGATAGGAAGAAGTTCCAGTTCAGCGGACATTTAGGTGTCATTCCTGGCTTGCACCTGTCGCGGACGCTACGACGTTGTGAAGGCCGAAAACCGTTTTATGGGAAAAGTGACTTTTTGCCCTATGCGGTGCGCTACCGGTCATCCACAATGGCTACACATTGACGACTCTCGCGACGAAATTGCGACATTGCAGCGGGAGCCAAGGTGAGCAAAAAGAGTACGGGGCGGTCGACATGGGATACCACCTCCGGTGAGGTTGGGCGGCCATTGTGGGCTGACGAAACGGCAGTGAGGTGGAGGTTAAACGGAGGGGTCCGTGAAGTGACGATTCATGGTGAACCGGAAGTCATCCGGCGTGGTCCAAGGCCATGACGGAAGCGAGATGGAATGTGAAGATCGGCGAGTATTCATGATGAAGGGCGGAATGAGTTGACTCTTACCCAGATCAATAGTCGGACCCAGCGCAAGCTGGGCACGAACAACCTGGAGCCGACGGTTTCAGTTGTGATCCCGGCGAAGAACGAGGCACTCAATCTCCCCCACGTCTTCGAGGGACTGCCGCGTGACCTCTACGAGGTGATCTTGGTCGATGGCGGCTCCACCGACGACACGGTCGAGGTGGCCCGACAGCTCTGGCCTGACATCACGATCATCGGTCAGACACGGAGAGGAAAGGGCAATGCACTGGCGTGCGGCTTCGAAGAAGCCAGCGGGGACTTCATCGTCATGCTCGACGCCGACGGATCAACGGATCCCGCGGAAATCCCGCTCTTCGTCGACGCCCTGAAGAGCGGAGCCGACTTCGCCAAAGGCTCCCGCTTCATGACCGGTGCCGGGAGCAGCGACATCAGCCGCTTTCGGCAGTTGGGGAACTATTTCTTGAACAAGGCCGTCAACCTGCTCTATGGGACGCGCTACACGGACCTTTGTTACGGGTACAACGCCTTTCGTCGCGAATGTCTCTCTGTAATTGACCTTGAAGGTGGAGAGGTCGACGGAGTTAACGCACGCACGATGCTGTGGGGCGACGGGTTCGAGGTCGAGACTCTCATCAACGTCCGGATCGCCAAGGCGGGCCTCAGGGTCGCTGAGGTTCCCAGCTTCGAACGGAGTCGTTATTTCGGCACCAGTAACCTCAATGCGTTCTCCGATGGGATGCGAGTCCTGAGGACCATCCATGCTGAGCGCAAGCGAGGTACCCGCCGAGCAGCCACCACATCAGCCGCGACGGAGCGTGAAGTGGGGATCTCGTGGTCCCTTCTCTCCACCCTGGGTGAAGAGGCCTGCTGAGCAACGAAGCTCGCCGGCTCGGTCAACTGAGCCGTTGCATGTCCCGCCGGGGTTACTCGTAGATCAGGACGGACCGACTGTTTGTTGAGCGGACTGGACTCGCCGGCGCATCATTCCCCGAGTTGGTGCAGTAGTCGTCGCGTCGCATCTGTCGTCACTTCTTTAGCCGCGGCCGAGCGCGCCGTGTGGGTCTGGTGGTCCGTTCCTCTCCCCTCCGGGCGAGAGAGGCTTGGTGTCGGAGGGAGTTCACGGCCTGCATCATCCGATCTGTCGGGGAACACCTTCGTGCTGCTGGCCTACTTGTAAATCTTCACGGAGCGGATGTCGAAGGAACTGCCTGAACTTGCCGGCCCATCGATCGCTAAGTTGGCGAGGAAATACATCGACTGGGTCGGGACGGCTTTCCCGGTGTACTTGTAGACGACCTTGCCGTCGAAGTACCACGTGAGGGATCCGTGTTTCCACAACAGTCCGTAGGTGTGGAAGCCGACGGCGAGACTCTTGCTCGCCTGGAACACGCTGGCGGCCTGGTGCGGTTGACCCGTAGTTCCCCAGTGGTAGGTCGTCGCGATTGCATTCGTGTTCCCGAAATTCTCCATGATGTCGATCTCGGGCGGCCACTTCACAGCCTTGGGGAGGAGCCAGAGTGCCGGCCATGTCCCGTCAGTCGCGGGAATTTTGGCTACGACCTGGACATATCCGTAGGTGAAGGAGAAGGAGCTCTTCGTTGTGACCATGCCCGATTTGTAGGGGTAGGTCTTGGGTGCGCCCGAGGAATCGGTTCCCTTCGTCGGTGTCTGCGTTGCGACGAGGTGCAGGGTCCCGTGGGAAACGGTGACCCCTGAAGGTCGGTACCACTCCACTTCGTTGTCGTTGCCGTAGTTGTTGCATTCGTGCGCCGGGTAGCAGGTGCTCCACGTCGAGGTGTTGAGCTTCTTGCCCTGAAAGCTGGGGTTGAAGGCGAGCGAGAGTCCGGCCTTCGGGTCGGCGGTCGTCGGCGATGTGGGATGCGTCCCCGGCGCTGCCACGGCAAAAGCGGACGACGGGCGCGGAGCGGAAGAGCCAGCCGCTGCCGCTGACCCCTCCGTACCGACGCCCCACACCGAAGCCGTCAGAGCGCCGCAGGCCAGGAGTGCCGAGATACCGCCTGCGAATGCACGCTTTTCGGCGTTTCGTGCCGTCGGACGTCGGCGTGGCCGGACGGTCCGTGCGCCACGGGCGGACCGTGGCGATGTCTCCTCGAAGCTCGTCATTTGCTTTGCATTCGTCCACGCACCTTTTCCGGAACCGCCTGTCCGAACCGGATCCGACATGTGGTGTCTCTGAGAACCTTTGCTGCCATGCGACCACTCATGTTCGACCGTCCGGCGGTGCTTCACGATGCTCGCCCCTGGAAGAAACACCACGCAACCTCAAGCCCCAACTCTAGGTTCTCGGACGCCTGACAAGTGGTCGCCCCCTTGGTGAATTGCCGTGGTCGCTCTCCCGCGTCCCGACGTGTCTGCGTCGGACGGCAGGCGAGCTGCGGACCTCTCCGCGGGGGGTCGTCGGCCCGGCATTTCGGCGCATCGTCCAGGCGATCCTCGAGATGCTTTCGTGGCGCGCTCCGGGAATCAACGGCAGCGGTCCCTGGCCGACGTTCCGTGCCGATAGTATGGGCCTCACCAGGTACAACGCGGGATCCTCGAGGCGGAGGTAGGGTGAAGTGACCAACGGAACGGCGACCCGACTCGGGGATGAAGCGCTGAGTCTTCATGACGTCTTGTGGAATGCGCGTTGAGCACCCAGTTGCTGTCACCAGCGTTTCCTTTCCCAGACTCGGTACCCGGTAGTACTACGTTCGGAGCCGCAGTGTGGATTGGATCATTTGACGTCGCAACTCTCGAGCCTGATGGAGACGTGCGACTCGAGGGCGGCGAGCGTTTCTCGAAGGCACGGCTCCTGATCTGGGACTCGGATCAGGTCCAGGGATTCGTTGAGGTGCCGGTCGCCGGAGGCGTTGTTGCGGCAGCGCATCTGGAGCAGGCGATCATGTCCTTACCCAAGCGGACCAACGAAGAGGTTCGCATGCCGTTGCCGCCCATGAGCGTCATCGTCTGTACCAGGGATCGCCCGGAGGACCTCGCAGTATGCCTTGCGGCGCTTTTCGATCTCGAGTACCCAGAGTTCGAGATCATCGTGGTCGACAATGCTCCAGCGACGGACGCGACTCGTCGCCTCGTCGAACCTATGGCGGACAGAGGCGTCCGGTATATCCGAGCCGATCTGCCGGGGCTTTCCCGAGCACGAAATGCCGGTGCTCGAGCGGCGACGTACGGCCATTTGGCCTTCACGGATGACGACGTTCTTGTGGATAGGCGCTGGCTTTCTGCTCTTGGCCGGGGTTTTGCGAGTGATGCCGATGTGGGCTGCGTGACCGGCATGGTGGCGACGGGTCAACTGGAGTCTCGATCGCAGCACTACTTCGACCGGCGCGTGGCCTGGGGTGGGAGCGTACGCCTTACGAGATTCAGGCTTGACGATCCGCCGGCGGGGTTTCCCCTGTTCCCATTCCAATTCGGCGCCTATGGAACAGGAGCGAACTTCGCCGTCGAGGGGCACTTGCTGTTTCAGCTCGGGGGATTCGACGAGGCGTTGGGAGTTGGGTCGCCGACCGGCGGGGGAGAGGACATCGATTGGTTTCTGAGGGTCATCCTCAAGGGCCTTACTCTGCTCTATGAGCCTGACGCTGTCGTTTGGCACAAGCATCGCATTGACGATGAAGGTTTGGCGACGCAGCTCGAGAACTATGGGATTGGACTCGGTGCCGTACTGGGCAAGCTCGCCGCTGATCCAAAAGCGCTTCGGGCGATGGCACCGTTGATGGGCCGCGCCGTTGTGCACACCTGGAAGATTCTGAGAGTAAAGGACAGCGGTACCGGGTCAACGGAAAAGGTGAGCTCCGGTAACGCCTACAGAGAGTTTCGGGGAATACTCCGAGGGCCCTGGGCGCTTCACCAGGCTCGACGGGAGAGGGTTGCCAATCCACTTCATGCGGAGGCGGCGGCCGACAACAGTTCAGGACAGTCGACTACGGCCCGTTAGCCGACCTCTCTCTCCGCATCGCCTTGAGGACCACTCTGGAAGATACGACTGGCGAGAAGAAGAACGATTCTCCGAGACCGAGCAACTGCCCCTTCCGATCGTGGCGAGAGCGCGCTTCGCTGGCGCGAAACATCGCTGAGTTGGCTCGTCCCGTCAGTGAGGTTGCAAGTCCGATGCGGGCTGCCTTTTCGTCCTCGGTCCGATGTTGAGCTTCTGCCGACCACAGGTGCTGGGTCAGGATCTGTTTTATCTCCCGACCCCCGGATGTCTCATTCAACCAGACGTTGCTCCCGTGTCGCCGGTACTCGGCCAACACCTTGGGGAGGAAACACAGGGTGCTCTCCCGGGCGATGCGGAAAATCAGATCCAGGTCCTCCCCGAAGGACAGTATTGAACTGAAGCCGCCAACCTCTTGGAGAAGCGATCTTCTCGCCATCACCGAAGAGAGAAAGATGACGCCATCTCCCTTGAGAAAGTCCCGGTACTGGGCCTGCCTGGCCAAGCCCGGCCCAATCACGAGTCCATTCGCGTCTATGAACTGAAACTGGGTATGGGAAAGGCCGATGGTGTCATCGCTCATCGTTCGAAGCTGGGCTTGCAGGCGATCGGGTAGCATCCGATCGTCATCGTCGAGGAAAGCGACAAGCTCCGCCCGGGCGCGTTGGATGCCGACATTTCGAGCCACCGATACCCCGCGTTGGCGCTGTCTGATGACGCGTATCCGTTCGTCGCTCCTCTCGAGGTCAGAGAGGTCGTCCTGACAACCATCCAGCACGACGATGAGCTCCCAATCCTCGAGCGTCTGCGCTTGTACGGAAGCGATCCCTTCGCGTAGGAACGTCCCGCCGCGAAAGCTTGGAATTACAACACTCACATCGGGCACGTGCATCCTCATTGTGATCTCGAGCGGGGCTCGCCGAGCCGCGCCGCAGTCCAATCACCATGGTATTTCACTTCCGGATGTGGGAGAACGGATGGGAGGGGGGAGATTGGATCGACCGGAACCGGGACGGGCGATCGAGTGGGTCAGCCCGGGCTGTATTCAGAGATCCAGTCGATGTCCATCGTCTCGGGCCCGCTGGGGCACGCGTACCCCGAAGAACACCAAGTTTGCTGCTGCAGCGTCAGCCACATCGCGATCGATGGAATTTCAGACGGCACAGTGACCGATCCCCACACTCGGCCGTCCACCGTGTAGGTGACTGAGGTCGGGGTCCAGATCACGCCCCAGGTGTGCCATTGCGTCATATCGATGTTCAGCGTTCCCTGGGCCGCACCTGATCCGTAGATGACGGCCGACGTCGTTGTGCTCGCTGACCCCAGGGTCTCGTTGAAATCGATCTCGGGGGGCCAGGTGCCGTTGGAAGGCCAGAGCAATTCCACATTGGTCGGGCCAGCGCCGGTCACGCGTGAACGGACGAAAAATGCACCGTACAGCTCGGGATGCCCGCAGTGGCAGACACCTCCGGTGACCCATTGGCTGCCGTGCGCTGAATCCTGGAATGCATTCAGTTGGAGCAGCCCGCCGCCTACAACAGCATGGGAAGGATCCCACAAGGCCCCGGAATCACCGCCTGGTTGCCCTGAGTAGGCGTCCCAACCCGATGGAAGCGAAGCGCCCGGGAAATCGGTCGAGTACGTCTCGGTGTATCCCGCGAGGGCGGTGGCACTCGGAGGTGCCATCCCTGACGGTTCGGAACTGCTGGCGGTTCCAACGGGGTACGGGGTACTCGCCGTCGGCGTTGTCGGGGGCGTAGTGGTTGTCGTCCTGCTTGGGGGAGCAGTCGTCGTGGGCGTCGTCGACCTCGCCCTGGGCGCTGTCGTCGTGCCGGTCGTGCCGGCGGTCGGCGTGGCCGGGGCCGGGGCCGGGGCTGGGGCGGGCGGCGCTGGGGGCGGAGTGAGCGACGGGACCTGTGCGGAGCCGTCGGCCATCACCAGGCCGTAGCGGCCCGTCGTGGGGTTGACGACGATCCCGAGGACCGTACCGATGATGCCGAGTGACCCCTCGAACTGGGCGTCGCCGTAGGTGAAGATCCCACCATCTTTGGCGACCAGCCAGTACCCGTGTCCATCGGGGGTGCGGGCCATGCCGACGATGGGGGCGTTGAGGTGGATGGCACCGGTCGAGCCATAGAAGCTGGCGAGGCCGAAGGTGAAGATCCCGCCGTCACTGGCGACGAGCCAGTACCCGAGGCCGTCGGTGGCGGTGGCCATGCCGACGATGGGGGAGTTGAGGTGGATGGCACCGGTCGACCCCATGAAGATGGCGTCGCCGTAGTTGAAGATCCCGCCGTCACTGGCGACGAGCCAGTACCCGTGGCCATCGGGGGTGGTGGCCATGCCGACGATCGGGGCGTTGAGGTGGATGGCACCGGTCGAGCCGTAGAAGGCGGCGTCGCCGTAGCTGAAGATCCCGCCGTCACTGGCGACGAGCCAGTAGCCCTCACCGTCGGGGGTGGCGGCGATGCCGACGATGGGCTGGGCGAGCTTGAGGTGAGAAAGGGCCGGGGATCCGTACTGCGGGGCCCCACGGTGTGCGGTGACGTCACCGAGCCAGTCGGTGGTCCAGTACCCGCCATTCGGATCAGCGGCGAGGAAGTGCCCGCCGCTGTAGTTCGAAGCCGCTACCTCGTGGGCAGCGAAGGACTTCGGCCCGAGCACAGCGGTCGGGCTGACCGAAGCTTGCGCTGATGCGCCTATACCGAACCCGACCGTGGCCCCGAAGGCACAGCTGGCGGCAGCGAGAAGGCACAGAAGCCACTTGGTTCGTGCCGGCACTACTTCTCGAAACTGACGAACCAGTGCTACTCGCAGCTGTCGGATTCTTCGCATCATTCCCCTTGGACCTGAGCAGGAGGCCACCGGGGAAAATAGGAAGAACACACTATTTCGGCGGCCCGGCTAACTCAGGAAGTCCCGTGGCTTTGCGTCCCCCTCTCGCGAGAGGTTTGCCTTTTCGTTTTGCGCCAATTCACTTTGACCGCATGGCCACGGTAAGTCAATCCGCGGCACTGCCCACGTTATGGCTACAACCAACTGGCAACCGTTACGCAATCCCATTTATACCTTGATTGCGTAAAGTTCGTTGAAACCCTAGTGGTGTCCGTCGCTTATATAACTGAAGTAGTTAGGCTGGCAACATGACAAGGACGCTTGGCGCACCGCCATTGCGGATGACGAACGAGCAACGCGATGAACTCGAGAGAATGGCGCGTTCATTTTCTTCGCCGTATCGCGCCGTCGTGCAAGCAAAAGCGTTGTTGCTGGCAGCAGACGGCGAGTCCAACTACGAGATCGCACGGCGATTAGGCGTGGCGTCGAACTCGGTGCGGACGTGGCGGCGACGTTTCCAAGAGAGTGGAACCACCTGGGTCGGTTCGATCGCTCCAGGAAGGGGTCGGCGGTCATCGTTGCCCGCGGGAACTGTGGCCGAGGTAGTGCGGGTAACGAGGGAGGAGGTTCCCGATGACGGCTCGGCACGCTGGTCGACGAGAACCCTTGCCAATCACTTTGGGATAGGGAAGGACTCTGTAGCCAGAATCTGGCGGGACCATACTTGTAAGCCTGGGTCATCATGACGGTCATGATCTCGGTTCCCTCGCTTCTCGAAGAAGACCTCGTCGAGGCCGTCGGGTTGCAGATGAACCCGCCCGCACGATTCGCCGGGCGGCTCCTCGACGAAGGGGCCCGAGACCAAGACCAGGGTGCTTGCCAGGTACCATTGGCGGTAAAATGGCTGACAAATTCCGCGCGCAGGCCCGAGCGCTCCTCCCGGCCCAACCTGGCCCAGAGTGGGCTTTCTACGCGCACCAAGAGCATCTGGTTTTTGGACACATGCAGGACAACGCCAGCAAGCAAGCGATTCTTAGGATTGCATAGGTGCGCCCTAGGGAACAAAGTCCTATTTAGGAAGTCAGTCGCCGATTTCTACGCTCGCGCAGCCCTTTTGCACGTGGCATTGGGTAGTTTATGTAGCGCAGGTAGGGGGGTTTTTGACGCTGGAATGACTGTCCGCAGGAGAAACGATGAGGGAGAAGGGTAGAGCGTGCCTCGATCGGTGATGAGAACTCCTCGGCGGGCATTCGATGCCTTCGACTTTCTTGACCTGGTGAGCGTCGCAGTCACGGCGACCCTTGCTGTGGCCGTTCTCACGGAGGATGAGAGCGCCGTGCGCGCAATTGCCGCATTGTTCTTCACCGTGTTTGTCCCCGGACGAGCTGTCGTCAGCAACTGGCCGGGAATCGCCACGCGAGCGCCCATTGCTGTTTCGGTCCTCTTCAGTCTGGTCCTCCTTACGCTCTTCGCCACCGTCACTCTCTGGCTCAGATTCTGGCACCCGCTCGGTCTCCTCGAGGTGGAGAGCATTATCTCGATCGTTGCGCTCCTCGTAGGAATCGTCAGGCGGCATCGGCAGATCCTCAGGCCGGTACCGGCGATCCTGCAGCCGAACGAACAGAGTTGATGATGTCATCCGCCACCGCACAGACCCGCAACGGACGGGTCCGGATTTCCGATACGCCGACTTCGATGCAGGGCTCTGCTTCCCATTGGCAGAGCGACGGCCTAGTGTGATGGACCTTCTCCTGGCAGAACCTGAGACGAAATCCAGGGTCGAGACGCACGCCGAATTCCGGCGAATCCTGTACCCGTGGGACATCCTGCTTCCGATTTCTATCGCCTTGTGGGCGTATGCAGTAAAGCATGCCCCGTCGAGCCCGCTGGGCAAGTACGGGCTCCCCGCGTCGCTTCCGGTCCTCTTCTATGTCGGCCTCGGGCTGACAATCGTCTCGTTCGGCTGGGCACTTGCCATGGCCCGACCGTCATCGATTCGACTGGGTGCCCATCTCACGGCGTTGATCCTGATCCTGTACGGAACAGCACCCCTGGTTTACCAGGAGCCCCGGTACCCATGGCTCTCCAAATACGTCGGGATTGTTCAGTATGTCGGCACACAAGGTCACGTCAATCAGAAGATCGACATTTTTCAGAACTGGCCGGGATTCTTCGCGTTCTTCGCTTGGTTTGACAAGGCGATCGGCGTCGGAAGTCCACTGGGATACGCCAAATGGGCACAGTTGGGCTTCGAACTACTCACCGTCCTCATGCTCGCCTTCATATTCCGCGCGTTGCCGCTCACCCTTCGAGAGCGCTGGCTCGCGCTGTTCCTCTATGCGGGTGCATTGTGGATTGCTCAGGATTACTTGTCACCGCAGGCGCTCGGTGTCGTCTTCTCCGCTGGAATTTTTGGTTTGGCCCTTACGTATCTGCCCCGGAATGAGGACCCCCGATGGCTCGCCTGGCTGCGTCGCCGTCTAAGCCCAATCGGAGACTCTCTCCGTCGTCCGGCCGATATGACAACGTTGACCGAGGATCTTGGTCCGCCTGTCCGTAGAACATCACGCGGGCAAGAGATCGCCGTGCTTACGGCCATGTTCGTCTCGTATTTCGTCCTCGTTTTCGAGCATGAGCTCTCGCCCTACGTGGTGCTGATCCAACTGGGGTGCCTCGCACTTATCGGGCGGTTACGACATCGATGGTTGGTGTTCGTCCTTGCTGCAATCGCACTCGGATATTTTGCGCCACGATTCCCGTTTGTAAATTCCAAGTTCGGGATCATTGCCTCATTCGGGAAGTTTCTCGGTAACGCGACGACGCCATTGGTGAGCCTTGGGCCGACAGTGCATGTGTCGGGGGGCGTTACCTTCTCGGCAGATGCCGCCCGAGTTCTTACGGTGATCATGTGGGCGGCCGCGGCAGTTGGCGCCGTGCGGCGGTGGCGTAACCGACGGCCCACACTTGCACTCGTCCTTCTGGCGTATTCGCCGGCGGTGGTGTTCTTCGCGGGGGCGTACGGTGATGAGGGTCTGCTCCGCGTCTATCTGTTCTCCCTCCCATGGACGGCGTGTCTGGTCGCGTCCGCCATCAATCCAGTGGCCATGGGCCGATTCAGATTGGGAGCGCTGAGGGCCCCAATCGCGTTGGCCATCGTGATAGCCCTATTCCTTCCGGCCTTCTTCGGTGATGACTATTCGTATGTCATGTCGAAGAATGAGGTGCAGGGGTCCGTGTCCTTCTATCAATCCGCCGCTCGAGGGACGGTAGTGCTTGCGGATGGCGACTTCCCTGACAACATCAATGAACGCTATGACCAGTTCCCGGAACTGACTCTTTACGGTGCTGGCGGCATCCTTGACCCTGCCCATCCGCCGACGTCGAATGCGGCAAAGCTCACAAAAGCGATCAAGGCGAACGTTCACAAGCCAGATGAGCCCGCGTACGTGATCATCACTGACTCGATGCAGGCATATGGAAACGCCTTCGGATTCCTCAAACCCAATGAGCTTCAGCAGCTGAGAACGACGCTGAACAGCGCTCCAGGATGGTTCCGCATCTACAACACCCCAGGGTTCACGGTCTACGAGTTGCCGCCGTTCTTCTGATCCGGCTGCTCTTAGGGGGATCAACTGGGTGGGTTCTGCCAGACCTTCACTGATTGGATTGACATCGTGGCGGTACACGAGGCCGGCAGCGCCAAGGGTTGGAAGACATCGGTGATCGCAAGGTTGGCCAAGAAGTACATCGGGATCGTCGGTACCTGGTCAGTTGTTGCGAAGACGGCCTTGCCGTCGATGAACCAGGTGAGTGATCCGGGCTGCCAATTGAGGCCGAACGTGTGCCAACCTGTTGAGAGGTCGGCGGTGGTGGCGGTGGCCTGCTGAAGTGCGGCGCCTTCCACTGGGTGATACGCCATGGCCGGACGGGTCGTCCCAGTGCCGATGATCTCCATCATGTCGATCTCAGGAGTGTTGATCTTGTGACCGGCGGGGAGCAGCCACAGTGCGGGCCACGTATTCTGGCCCTTCGGGAGCCTGGCGACTACCTGCAGGTAGCCATAGGTGAAGTCGTAGCTCGGGTCCGTGGTGACGATGCCGGAGCGACAGGGAAACACTTGTGGTTTTCCGGTGCTGTCCGTGCCGGTTGTCGGAATCGGGCTGGCGACCAGATTCAGTGCGCCGTTGGAGACCTGATCTTGTGAGGGCAAATACCATTGATTCTCGGGATACGCGCCGGGGTGACCGCACCCCGACCCCTTCGGCACGTACCAATAACAGGTATTCCACACCTGGGTGTTGAGACTGGTCCCGGGGAACGTGGCATCAAACGTCAAATGTGATCCGGATGGGGGTACTTTGGGCGCGTAGGTATTCTTGGGTTTTGCGTTGCTCAAAGGCGGCTTTTGCGAAGCCGGAGTTTGCGCGGAGGAAGCATCCTTCGACTTGCCGCCCAGGTGCCCTCCGAATCCGATCACGACTCCGATCGCAAGCGCAATGACGGCAAGCACGAGCGGGTGGAGGTGGAGTCCGACGCCGCGTCTGCTCAAGGGAGCCTTTTCCATGGTCCACCATGGTATGCGCACGGTGGTACTACTTCGTGTCATATCATCCGCGACATCTCCAAATCGAGGGCGCATCGTGTCCTACGATTGGACCCTGAAGATGCCTGTGGCCGGCAAATCTCTGACTACAAGGGGTTGGTCGTCCTCCGTTCTCGATCAGAGGGTGAAGGGCCGGAACCGTATGCCGAGCTCCTCCGTGTCTCCGAGATTCGGGACTGACGGCGCCGGTCGCACCAGGCCGAGGAGTGAGTCTGCCCGGATCGGCAGGCTGAGCGAAGCGATTTCTACAAGCCTAACAGCCCAGTACAGCGGTGACCACGGGAGCGGAAGGAAGTGTGGGGAACGGTTGGCCCCGGCCTGCGCAATGCCCCCTAGGAGGGCCTTGAAGGGAACGGCTTGCGGGTTGGCCAATCCCAGCGGGCGACTGGGGACCACGTCTGCCGATGCGAGGGCGGCAACGGCAGTCCGAAGGTCGTCCTCGTGCAAGGTGAATTGATACGAATCACGACCAACCAGGGGCACGATCGGTAGCGCCGTGAGCTTGCGCAATGTCCCCACCATGCCGCCCCATCCGGGTCCATAGATCAGCCCGGGACGAATTGCGCACATTCCTCGGGCGAACGCATCGGTCTCCGAGGCCAACTTTGCCCGCCCATAGATCTGTTTCGTCCCGGCATACGCCGACATCGACGAGACGATGATCGTCCGTCTGACGGAGTTTGAGACCGCGAGGTCGAGGAGGCGTCGAGTGCCATAGACATTGCGGTCCCAGACGTCGCTCCTCGATGTCGCCGTGAAATCGTACGCACAGTGGATCAGGACATCCACTCCCCGGAGCGCTTCGGGCGAGCAACCGCCGACAATGTCGTAGGCCTGGTCGTTGGTTCCCGGCTCGGGGCGGCGGACCAGTCGACGGATCTGGAATCCTTCGGCGGACAAGGAGTCGGCCACAAGGGATCCGACGTACCCGTTGGCGCCGGTGATGGCGGCGATCGGATCTTCTCGGTGTGTTGTCATGGCAGCTGCCCGATCGACTCACTGGCGATCCTGTGGGCATTGGCCATGATCGTGAGCGTAAACGTCGTCGCGGGGACGTTCGGGAAGACGGACGCATCGATGAGATGGATGTTGTCCCATCTGTCGAGCCGGCCGAGCCGATCGGTCCCGAGTCCCGTCCGACTGGCACCGTGGGGAAAGGAACCACCGAAGTGGTAGCTCTTCGCTGCAGCAGAGACCGACGTCATCGGGAGAACCGGCCAGAGATCGAGCGCGGGTGCGGCCTTGAGGAGGACGCGGGTCATGTCACGGAGCATCGGGGGCCATCCGGCACTGGGCTCCCGGTCGACCACCAGTTCGGGCAGGTTCGCTCCGGTGGTCGAAGACGCCGTCACCTTGACCTGCGGGGAAGCCCACGAGGGGACATAGCCCAATCCGACGGACAGCCGACGGAGCGCTGAGGTCACGAGGGGCCGCGCCATCGAATGTTGGAGTGGGCCTGGCATGGAGGATTCGAAGACCGGGTTGTACGGATAGAAGTGAATCTGGCAGAGGTCGAAGCCGTCACCGCTGGCGTCGTAGACCAAGTTGAATTGATTGAGTGTGAAATTTCGCTCTCCGCGCGGGTCAACCGTGGAGTTCTTGGAGACGGCAGGCATGACGAACTGGACGGACTCGCCGAGTTCCACCGCCTGATTGAAATGGCCTATGGAGCCCAGCACGAGGCGCGTCGTTCCGATGCCTCCGCAGGCGACGTAGATGCGGTCCGCAGTGAGGACCTCGACCCGTCCGGTCGAGATGTTACGTACCGCGACCTCCGGGGTGGAATCCCGCTCGTTCAGCTTGAACGCGAGGACATCGTTCCTGTACGTGATGCGGGCATCCGCGCGGAGTCGATCGAAGGTGTGCGACGCGGAGTAGATGAGCCCATAGGGGCAACCGGTCATGCACAGCCCGCATCGTGTGCAGTCCTCGGATCGCAGGGCCAGGCGGGCTCGACCAACGGTGATGCCAAGCGACTGGAGGTAGGCGCGCTTGTTCTCGTAGCGCTCGAGGACGTTCCGGGTGCGATCAGCGAGCACGGGCAGTGGACGCGCCGGGATCAGGAGGGGAAACAGGGTCGACAGGTCGTCATCCTCACCCGTGAGCGTCATTTCCTCGAGCGCCACCTTGTAGTGCGGCCTCATTTCGTCGCTTCCTATGGGCCAGCGGTCGAAGGTGGCTGCGCTGAACGGCATGATCTGCGCGCCCCAGACGTTCGAGAAACCTCCGTACGCCCCGGAAATGACCGAACGATTGGCTTCGCCGATGGCGCTCACGCCTTCGAGCTGGCCGAAATTACGGAAAGGGAAGTCGGATCCGTAGGCTCGTTTTTCGGGGAGAGCGCCCTGTTGTTCAGACACAGGTTGATGGGCGATCGTCCGGACGTCGTTCTCCGTCCACTCCGATTCGGAACCCGAAGCGAGCTCGGCGCGGATGTCCTTGCGGTCCTCTTCGAGTTCACCGCCGACATCGATGACGGTGATCCATTGATCGGGATCACGCGAAAGTGCGAGTGCGGCGCCCGCTGCGGCCGGCCCAGAGCCGATGATGAGTGAAGTCGGCATGCGGGTTGGCTCTCCTGAATCGTTCACTTTGCGCTGATGTAATTGTAGCCGCCTCGCACGACGTCGTGGGGCCATCCGCATTGACTCATCTAATACCTCCGCGTACACCGATACGTTGCCTCACGTAGAAATCTCCCCTTCGAGCGGGATCGACAGCTGGCGACATCGCGGGTTACGCCTTGACGTCATGGAGCTTTCGATGGGGCAACGCCAGGCAGTGACCAAGAAATTGGCGACGAGCTATAAGCGGGGGTCCCGATCCGAAAAGACCCGGATCCTCGACGAACTGGTCGAGCTGACCGGGTGGCATCGAGACTATTGCCGGGCCGCCCTGCGCCGTTCCCGATCCTCGGCATCGACTCGGACAATGGCAGCGAGTTCATCAACCACCACCTCTTCGACTACTGCGTGGCCAACAAGATCACCTTCACCCGCTCGCGCTCGGGTAACAAGAACGACGGGGCCCATGTCGAACAGAAGAACTGGACCCATGTCCGCGAGCTGGTCGGCTACCTGCGCTTTTGACACCGACAAAGAGCTCTGTGTGCTCAACGAGATCTGGGCGCTCGACAAGGACTACACCAACTACCTCTTGGCCCAGCACAAACTCGTCTCCAAGCAACGGAGTGGGTCCAAGGTCACCAAGCGCTACGACCGGGCCATGACCCCCTATGCGCGGACCAAGGCCCGCCAAGAGATCAGCGTGACCACCAGCACGGAGATGGAGGGGGCTATGGCCACCATCGCGCCGGGGGAGCTCTACCGCGAGATCGCCGCCCTCTCCCAACAACTCGAGAACCTGGCGCTGGTCAAGGCTCCGGCCCCGCTCAAACCCAAGGTCAAACAGGCCTTCAACGAATGGCGCTAGGCGGAGGTTTTACGTGAGGCAACGAATCGACCTTGCCGGAGGATTTGACGTGGGGCAACGGGCCATCAACCACATGCACATCTGTAACGTGTAGCCGGCGCACGCGGAACCTTTCCCTGTTTTCAGTGTCCGGCGTCAGGCGACAACGGGTCGGTATCGGAATTCGCGTTGTTGCAGTTGTGGTTTCTTAATGTAGGGAAGCGATGAATGCGAAAACATTGGCGTCGTTCATGCGCTCGCAATGACAGTGCATAACGGCATCTATGAATTGCAATGGGTTCGACACGGTGCATGGGAACGTACTGCCGCAGAGCGCAGCGCGTTCTGCAACCTTCTGAACCTAGGCCGTATTGCTCCTCAGTTGCTACGGGGTTGCTAGGCGCTCGCAACGGGCGTGCCGCATTGACATGTAGATCGAAATGGGCCAGCATTTCGGTGCAACGCAAAACGAAAAGGCAAACCTCTCGCGAGAGGGGGACGCAAAGCCACGGGACTTCCTGAGTTAGCCGGGCCGCCGAAATAGTGTGTTCTTCCTATTTTCCCCGGTGGCCTCCTGCTCAGGTCCAAGGGGAATGATGCGAAGAATCCGACAGCTGCGAGTAGCACTGGTTCGTCAGTTTCGAGAAGTAGTGCCGGCACGAACCAAGTGGCTTCTGTGCCTTCTCGCTGCCGCCAGCTGTGCCTTCGGGGCCACGGTCGGGTTCGGTATAGGCGCATCAGCGCAAGCTTCGGTCAGCCCGACCGCTGTGCTCGGGCCGAAGTCCTTCGCTGCCCACGAGGTAGCGGCTTCGAACTACAGCGGCGGGCACTTCCTCGCCGCTGATCCGAATGGCGGGTACTGGACCACCGACTGGCTCGGTGACGTCACCGCACACCGTGGGGCCCCGCAGTACGGATCCCCGGCCCTTTCTCACCTCAAGCTCGCCCAGCCCATCGTCGGCATCGCCGCCACCCCCGACGGTGAGGGCTACTGGCTCGTCGCCAGTGACGGCGGGATCTTCAGCTACGGCGACGCCGCCTTCTACGGCTCGACCGGTGCCATCCACCTCAACGCCCCGATCGTCGGCATGGCCACCACCCCCGATGGCCACGGGTACTGGCTCGTCGCCAGTGACGGCGGGATCTTCAACTACGGCGACGCCATCTTCATGGGGTCGACCGGTGCCATCCACCTCAACTCCCCCATCGTCGGCATGGCCACCGCCACCGACGGCCTCGGGTACTGGCTCGTCGCCAGTGACGGCGGGATCTTCACCTTCGGCCTCGCCAGCTTCTATGGCTCGACCGGTGCCATCCACCTCAACGCCCCCATCGTCGGCATGGCCCGCACCCCCGATGGACACGGGTACTGGCTGGTCGCCAAAGATGGTGGGATCTTCACCTACGGCGACGCCCAGTTCGAGGGGTCTCTCGGCATCATCGGTACGGTCCTCGGGATCGTCGTCAACCCCACGACGGGCCGCTACGGCCTGGTGATGGCCGACGGCTCCGCACAGGTCCCGTCGCTCACTCCGCCCCCAGCGCCGCCCGCCCCAGCCCCGGCCCCGGCCCCGGCCACGCCGACCGCCGGCACGACCGGCACGACGGCGGCGCCCAGGGCGAGGTCGACGACGCCCACGACGACTGCTCCCCCCAGGACGACCACGACGACAACAAAACCGGTGGCGTCAAGCAACGGGGCCGTCCCCAATGCCCCTGCCGGCGTCGGAGCCCCCACCCATTTGGTCCTCGACGACGAATTCAACACGGGGGCGTTGAATGAGAGTCTGTGGTCGCCGACCTGGTTCGGCAACGGCCAGGTGTCGAACAACACCGTCATGGAGGAATCCAATGTGGCCGTGGGACCGAACGGCCTGGCCCTGACCCTGGCTGGCAACAGCACCGGTGGCATCGTCAGCACTAATCCCGATGACGGGCAGCCGGGCCACACGGGCTTCCAGATCGCCCCCACGCCCGGTCATCCGGTCTACGTCGAGTACAAGGCCACACTGCCCACGACCGGCGGCCAGATCGCCAACTGGCCCGCTCTGTGGTTGACCGGGCAGAACTGGCCGATGACCGGTGAGATCGACGTCATGGAAGGTTTCGGCAATGCGGAGTGGCACGGGATAACCGGCTCCAGCCCGTCCAACCTGACGAACCCCGGAGGGGCCGGAGCGCTCGCAGCGCCGCTGGCCGGCCCCCACACCTTCGGTGTGCTGTGGAGCACCACCGGTGTGACCTTCGTCTACGACGGCGTCATCGTGGGGTCTGCGAACATCACGCTCACCGGCCCTATGTATCTCCTCATGGAGAACAGCCTTGGGGGCCCCGGCGCCCTCGGCGTTACCATGGACGTGCGCTACGTGCGGGTATGGCAGTGACGATTGGAAAGTGTCTCAGAGTCGTAGCTGCGCTGAGTAGGGCACTCCCTAATGCGGACCGCAAACGAAGATTCCGTCTCCGGAATTCACTCTGCTTCACGGGATCAGTCCCTGGAATGGAAAGTAGCCCGTTGAATCAGCAGCAAGTGTCTACCATAAGCTGGAGGGATGGGCGATTCAAGCAGTCGTGACTGGAACCAATCGACGACACTTCGATCACCAACGGTTTCAGTCGTGATTTGTGCGTACACAGAGAAGCGTTGGGACATGCTGGTGGCGGCCATGGATTCGGTGTTGGCTCAGTCCTATCCAGTTGCAGAGCTGATTCTCTGTATCGACCACAATCCGGAGATGGCAGAGAGGTGCCGAAGGCTCTGGGGCGATCGGGAGGATGCCGCCATCCCGACATTCGTCCTCGAGAACAAGTATGAAGGCCGGCTCGGCAGCGCTCGCAATACCGGAGTCGAGCAAGCCTCGTCGGAGATCGTGGCCTTCTTGGATGACGATGCAGCAGCGGACCGGGACTGGCTGAAATTCTTGGTGGCTCCGTACGAGCAGCGAGATGTGGTTGCCGTTGGTGGGGCACCGCTCCCCGTTTTCGAGACGTCGCGACCAGCTTGGTTCCCGCCACAACTCGATTGGGTCTTCGGTTGCTACTACGACGGCTTGCCGACACAGTTGGGCCCGGCGGATCGGCTGATCGGTGCATCGATGTCAGCGCGCCGCGAGGCTCTCGGTGCCATCGGTGGATTTCACTCCGACAATCACGACGACATGGACATGTGCCATCGCCTCGCTCATCGCGAAGGTCCTCACTCCATTGTGATGGATCCGCGGGCGGTGGTTTACCACAATGTCGTCGCGGAGCGGGTGACGTGGAACTACCTCTGGCGGCGCTGTTTCTTCGTCAACAAGGGAAAGGTCAAGGCATTTGCGAACATGGGTGCTGCTGCGAACATGGATGCCGACGTGAAATTCGCAGTGCGGTCATTGTGGCGCAACCTGAGGCAGGGAGCGTGTGACCTCACGAAGGGTGACTTCAACGGTGTCTCGCGCTTTGCGGTGCTGGTCGCAGCTTTGGCCCTGGCCACCAGCGGAAATATCGCCGGGCGATTCGCCGAACGCAAATAGTCCGATCGCTCTTCCGGGGAGGACCCGGGAGGATGTTGCGAGTTACTACTTCTGGGACTTCTTCTTTGACCCTTCGCCCCGGAAAAAATCCCGTGTCAGGTACCACGTGCTGAAGAAGCTGTCCCGTGGCGTCCGGAAATTCAGGTACCACGGATCCTGCGGGCGCTTGGGAGACCAGAAAATAGGCTCCCTGCGGTCCATGGGGCCCGGGTAGTCGGTGTAGTAGTAGGACGCCAGCGAAAGGCGGGCTCTCCCTTGCGGGCAATGGACCGGATCAGGCACTCCATGGTACGAAGTGGGCGTTGTCTCGAAGATGACGACCCTGCCCGCGGTTGGCACGATCCGCTGTCCGCACGAAGCCGTGTCGGCTGGCCACAGCTCGAGTTGGCCTCCCCAGTCCTCGTCCCAATCCGAATTCAGATAGATGAGAACGTTGACCCTGTGGAACAAGCCCGTCGTGGGATGGAGTCGAAAGTCGCGGTGAAGGACCTGTGAGGATCCCGGCGGACTGACATGGATCCCCGCCCAACTGCGAGTCGGATCTGGAATCAGATTTGCGATACCAGTCAGCTTCTCCAAGAAGCCGAGAAATTCCGGAGTGAGAAGGGAGTCGAGAATGTCTTGCGCCGCGTGCCCGCTTACCTCTGGGGACTCCGCTTTGACCATTCGATTGCCCTTGTGAACTTGGAGGTTGAGCGCCCGTTGCTTTTCTTGAGTCTCGGCTGCAGCCACAGCCGCCGGATCGATGAGATCCTCGAGGATCAGGTGCGGCCAGGGATTGGCCGTCAGATAGCTTTCACGGTACTTCTCGGCGAGTGCGTCCAGATCCGCGACGGCGATGGGAGAACCATGCTTGCCCACCCAAGTCTCAGTCGACATTGGATCGACCCTCCAGCCGTGCACCGCCACCGGGTTGGCACACACCAGTCCCAGGCATACTCAAACCCCTCACGCAAACCAGTTTATCAGGTTCCTCTAAGCCGAATTGGCAGGTGACGGAGCAGTTCAGGCCCGGTTCTCGACTGCAGATTTCCGTCTTTCCCGCCCGGGATCGGCTCGACGTGCGACGGTCGGCGAGCCGCTGGGATCCTCGCACTCCGCCGTCCGCCGCCGATCTGCTTTCCAGGTCCTGTGTCGGTGTTGGAGACCCAGTTCCCGGCCGCAGGGCCACGTAATCCTGAACTCTGGTCTCGAGGAATGACATCGGTCCCATCGCTTCCCTCACTTCCTCGTTCTATTGGGTCTGGTCCTGTGGGGCTGCTTCCTCATCTGTGGGCAGGAGTGCAGATTCCGCCAGACGAGGTTGGCGCAGAACTCGGAAGACGGTTGGTGAGTAGGCGAGCCCCTCGAGCACGAACGCGATGAATATGCCGATGGCCACACCGGTGAGGCCATGAAGCGCTCCTCCGGCGGCGGCGAATCCGGCCTCCAGGAACGCACCGGCCATCGTCCAGACAACTGCCTGGTGCATGCGGCCTTGAACTCGCGCGATCGACACGAAGTGAGACTTGATCGCATAGGGGTACGTGCTCAATCCCAAGAATCCCATTGCTGTGCTTGCCACCGCATAGTTCGGACCGAACAGTTTGAGGATTAGGCCCGAGAAGATGAAGAAGAACGGTGCGGAAGCAAGAGAGAGAACAAGCGAGATCCTCATCGTCTTTCGAACTTCACGGCGAAGAGCCGCTTCATCCCCTGGAGCTAGCGCAAACAGTACGGTGGACAAAAGGTTGGGGATTGTCTGGACGATGCCGACGACGAGGAACGCTGCCGTGAATGCGGCGTTGGCTTGCGGGCTCACGATGAGAGCGACGAGAACGGGAAAAACCAGGCGCGGAGACTGGATCGAAAGGTTGAGCCAGTGATGGCGGAACATCAACTGCCGTTTCTCGAAGATGTTCCTGAAATCCAATCGCGATGAATGCCCCTTCGTGAGCTTTCCGAGCTCGAGGACTAGGACGACAAGAGAAATGCCGAGGCCGGCTGTCCAGGCGACGACAAGCTCGATGCCGGACTGCTTGGGCCAGACCGCGATCAGGATCGGCAGCAGGGCAAGCTTGCTCACCGCAAAGACTGCATTTCGTCTCAGCTGAAGATCGCCGCGTAAAAGGCCGATACAGGCGTCGTCCAGGACCAGTAATTGCGTACTGAAAATGGCAATGAGGACGAAGACGACGACACCGACTGCTCCGGCGACTCCCTGGCTGATCGCCGATGTGAAGAACTGAAAGATGATGGCGACGGCAACGGCGACGAATGCAGTCGCGATCGTTACCCCGATGGTTGCCGTGAGGATCAGGGCGCGTGCGTGCGCCTTGTCAATGGATAGCTCGCTGATGACGAAAGTGCTCAGCCCGAAGACGCAGAAGACCGAAATAAACGTGGCTCCTGATTGCACGGCGGATGCAATACCTACCGAGTGAGCGGAAACCAGTCGCGCTGCGAGGAACCAGTAGAAAAAGCCAAGGAAGCTCGTGATGATCGTGCTGCCGTAAAGATGCGCCGCATTGCGAATAAGCGGGCCCTCGAGAGCCCGCTTGACACCGGCGATGGGCTTGCTCAATCGTTGTCCCAGTCCAGCCGAGGTGAGGCTGGTTTCGTTGGATTGCACGTCGTTCGTCATGAGTCGGGTCCAGTCGACTCTAGTGTTCCCCTCACGGTTGCCCGCCCAAGCCGATGATTGCCTTGGCAACCACGAAGCCTTCCGCGTAGCGGGACTGGCATTCGATCCCACGAAGTCTTAGGAGGGCACCGAATGTCTCGTCATCCCACCAGCTACGTTCGATCTGCGATGGAAAGCATTGATGCAAGAGATCCATTTTTCGTCGAGCGGTGGTCTCGTCAAGCTCTATGTAGTGGGTGACCCGTCCTACATCACCATCCCATTTTGGGATCTCGTAGTGCAGGACAAGAGCACCCCGCCATACCGTGGTCACGAGCTGCGCGACGAGGCGGTGATCTTGGTGGGCATCATCGGTACGAGGAGCCAGCACGAGATCAGCGTTCCGAACTCGGGCAACGTCCTCGAGTCCTTGTTTCACGGCGTCCCAATGACCGGGTAGCCGCCCGTCCGGTAGGGCGTTGAGATGAAAGGTGATGTCCGCGTGCGGCATGAACGCTGCAGCGGCCGTGCGTGCCTCTGCCTGACGGTCGGGGGACCCTGTCATGAGGACGTAGTCCACCGTGAGTTGGCGCGCCCGTGATAATGCAAGAAGGGCTCCGCCGCAACCGATCTCGATGTCATCTGGATGTGCACCGAGACACACGACGTGCAGCGAGCCGATGGGAAGATCGAGACTAATCATGAGTGTTTCGTGTCGCTCGAAGAATATCCCGGGCGGCCAACGGGCCGGCTGTCCCCGAAACGAAGTCAGGGCCCCGCTTCAATTGAAGGCACCTCGATCGCAGGGGCTGGGCGAAATATCGATCGCCCCACCCGCCATGGCATCCATGGGCAGTTGCCACTCTGATACAGAAGTTCGAGCGCCGAACGTTCTTTGAGTGTGTCCATCGGAGCCCAGAAGCCGTCGTAGTTGAAAGCCTGTACTCGGCCATCCGCAGCAGCGGCGACGCAGGCATTCATCACAAGATCCTCGCCCTCGTTCAAGTAGTCGAAGATGCCCTGCCGAAGCACAAAATACCCGCCGTTTATTCGCATATCCATGTCGGCAACCGGCACAAAGCCATCCACCCGGGAACCTCGCATGTTCACAACGTGAAAACTCTCCTGCGGTTTGATTGCGAGCATGTTCGCGACGTCGTCGGTGTCACTGAGAAGCTTTACCATCTCATCGAGCGGAGCGTCCGTGAGGACGTCGCCGTAGTTGGCGAGGAACATTTCATCGTTGTCGAGGTGGTGCCGAACTCGACGTAGACGCTCGCCGATGGGAGTTTCGATCCCAGTGTCGGCGAAGGTGATGCGCCAATCACTGATGTCGGTGTCGAAGAGCTCGATGTGAGAGCCCCCCTTCGAGAGAACGAAGTCGTTCGACGTGGTCTCGTCGTAATTGATGAAATACTCCTTGACCGAGCGTGCGCCATGTCCAAGGCACAAGATGAACTCGTTGTGCCCGAAATGCGCGTAGTACCGCATAACGTGCCACAGCACGGGACGATTACCGATGGGCATCATTGGCTTAGGTGCCGAGTCTTCGCTCGTGCGCATCCGGAGCCCGAGTCCTCCGCAGAACAAGACGACTTTCATGGCAACTCCATGGCTAGAAAACTTCGAGCTTTGGCAGCGCGACCACGAGTTGGGCGCCCCAGTCGCGGGTGTATGCCAGTTGTGCAGAGATCTCTTTACGCAGATTCCAGGGCATGATGAGTATGTACTCGGGCTTTGTTTCCGCCAGATGCTCTACTGAGTGGATCGGAATGTGTGTTCCCGGCAGGAACTTGCCGTGTTTGAACGGATTCCTGTCGACGGTGTACTCGACCAGATCCGATCGGATGCCGCAGTGATTGAGGAGCGTGTTGCCCTTACCCGGTGCTCCGTAACCGGCAACGGTGGCATTTTTCCGAGAACAGTCGACGAGGAACTCCATGAGATCGTTACGAATCGCCGCGACGGCTGCACCGAAGCCCTCGTGGCCCTCGAGGCTGTGAAGGCCTGCCTCTGCCTCGTCCGCAAGAACCTTGGCGACACTTGCCGTAGGTTCGCCGGCGTTTTCCGAAGGCGTTGACCACGTTCGCAAAGACCCGCCATGGGTCGGCAGTTCGTCCACGTCGACGACTGTCAGCCCGGCTTTTGCCAAGACACGCTGCGTCGTCAGGAGCGAGAGATAGGAGAAGTGCTCGTGGTAGATCGTGTCGTACTCTCGTGATTCGACAAGCCGCAGCAGGTGCGGGATCTCAATGCTCACGTACCCGGTGTCGGCGACGAGTGCCCTGAGGCCACGGGCGAAATCGACGATATCGGGAACGTGAGCGAATACGTTGTTGGCGACGACAAGGTCTGCAGGACCGTGATCCTCGGTGACCTCCCGGCCAGTTTCCGCCCCTAGGAATCGGACTTCGGTCGGTACGCCCCGCGCCAAGGCTGCCTCGGCGACGTTGGCCGCAGGCTCAATCCCGAGAGAGCGAATCCCCCGGGCAACGGTGTGCTGCAGCAAGTAGCCGTCGTTGCTCGCGACTTCCACCACGAACGAACCCTCATCGAGCCCCAACCGGGTGACGGCGTGATCGACGAACCGATTTGCATGTTCGACCCACGAGTCGCTGAAGGACGAAAAATACGCATAGTCGACGAAAATGTCCGCAGCGGCGATATACGCCGGCAGTTGCACGAGAAGGCACGATGAGCAAACTCGGACGTGCAACGGATAGAAGGGCTCCATCTGATCAAGCTGATCCTCAGTGATGAAGAGTTCGCAGGGAGGCGACATCCCCAGATCGACGAAGGTCTTGGTGAGAGGTGCCCCACAAAGGCGGCATGGCGGCGCTATCAACGGATTGCTCCTTGGGGGCTCTTCATTCGGAGTTCTTCGTCCAGCCGCCCCTCGGCGAGCAACTGACTGATGCGAGCCAACCGGACGTAGCGAGGTCCTTCGAAGTCCTCTGTGGTCAGGCCGATTCGAGTCATGTCTGCGGCCATTTCGTCGATGCCCTGGGGCACCGTCCATTGCGGCCGGAAGGCCGGGAGGAGCCGACCGATTTTGGTGAAATCGACGCGGTAGTCCCGCTTGTCTGGGCCAGCGCTCTCCGCGAACGTGACCGGACAGCCAAGAGCTTCGGAGACCTGGAGGGCGACATCGCGGATCTGGACCACGTCTTCGTCTCGTCCCACATTGAAGGCTTGGTCATGGACTGCGTCGAGCGGAGCCTCCAGGGCAGCGAGGAACGCCCGAGAGATGTCCTCGATGTGCACCAACGGCCGCCAGGGTGTGCCGTCAGACTGCAGCCGGACCTCTCCCTGGGTGAACGCCGTTCCTGTGAGGTTGTTGACCACGATATCCGCCCTCAGCCGGGGAGACGACCCGTACGCGGTGGCATTGCGGAGGTAGATCGGACTGAAGCTGTTGTCTGCAAGCCTTCCGATGCCCTGTTCCGCCAGGACCTTGCTCTCCCCATACGGGGTGACCGGGTTGAACTCACCGTCCTCTGTCACGGGGGCATCTCCCGCTGCGCCGTAGAGGGAGCACGAGGAT
Source organism: uncultured Acidimicrobiaceae bacterium (assembly GCA_963706555.1). GTDB lineage: Bacteria > Actinomycetota > Acidimicrobiia > Acidimicrobiales > RAAP-2 > Bog-473. The sequence continues at coordinate 4,271,210 of OY970164.1, read as the reverse complement.
GAGAACAAGAACCGACCGACTCCGGCCTGCTTCGCCATCTCTGCAACGTGGATTGCACCTCTGGCGTTCACGGAGTAGGTGGCATCCGGGTTTAGATGTCCGATGGGGTCGTTCGAGATCGCGGCCAGGTGCACCACCGCATCGAAGCCCGCAAGCTCGGAGGATGTCACGTCGCGGATGTCACGAGGGGGGACGGGTTGACATCAGCGAGTGGGCCGAAGTCGCAACCTTCGTACCAGCCCGCATCGAGTCCCACCACTTCGTGACCATGAGCGCGGAAAAACGGAACAAGCACGGCCCCGATGTATCCGCGATCACCAGTGACCAGTACTCGCATTGACATTTGCCAATCTTACTCCACGTTCGTCGCAAATTTGGACGAGGAGCCCCATCGCAACTGACTCGCAACCAGGACCGGGCGGTGCCGGAAGTTTCACGGCAATTTCATGGCCATAACCGTCGTGGGGCCGGTTTCCGTGTCCGGTGCGTTTCCCGAACCCGTGCGATCGCAAGGAACTTCGCCTGTGCTCGGGGAGCCTTGACGCGGGGTGGGTCGTGCGGCCCCGCATCCGAATGGACGCGTCAGGCCATCTCGGAGAACTGGACTTCGGCCTGATCGGCGAGATAACTCGCAATTGCCAAGCTCGCAGTGGCAGCGGGAGAAGGTGCGTTCCGAACGTGCAGGAGTGTTCCATCACCGCCAAGACGAAAATCGTCCACCAGGGAGCCGTCGGGATCCACTGCCTGAGCGCGGACGCCTGACGGCCCCCATCTGAGATCGCGGCTCTGGATTTCAGGCACGAATCGTTGGACTTCGCCCAGGAACGCCCGTTTGCTCAGGTCGCGCCAGATCTCCCCAATGCCCATACGCCAGTGACGTCGGGCCATACGTCGAAATCCTGACGAGGCGAGCACCGACCGGACATCGCGGCCATTGAAATCTCTGCGGCGATATCCTTCGCGCTTGAGGGCCAGAACGGCATTTGGACCCGCAAGAACCCGGCTGTCAACAGTCCGTGTGAGGTGAATTCCGAGAAACGGAAACTGTGGGTCCGGAACTGGATAGATCAAGCCTCGAACCAGGGCCGCTGCCGGCTCGGACAACGTGTAATAGTCGCCGCGAAACGGCACGATCTGCTCCTGGGGCTCAGAGCCCGTCATCCGAGCCAATCGGTCAGCGTGGAGCCCTGCGCAAGCGATCACGTGCCGGCAGGTCAAGGTGGATGTACCCGCGGTCAGGACGAGCCGCTCCCCCTGGGTCGCGATGGCTGTGATCTCAGCCCCTACTCGGATTTCCGCCCCGGCGGCTTGAATGTCTGCTGCCAGAGAAGCGGCAACGGACCGATAGTTGATGATGGAGGTGGATGGCGACCACAGCGCCGCGTGTCCGACCGCATGTGGCTCTACGTCCTTCAGTCCTTCGGGTCCGAGCATTTCGAGGTCCGGGATACCATTGGCCTGACCTCGCCGATGCAGCTCGTTCAGCGCTGGAATTTGCTTGGATTCGGAGGCGATCACGAGTTTGCCGCAACGCTGGACCTCGATCCCGCGTTCTTGTGCGTACCGCTCGAGCGAGGCCTTGCCTGCGAGGCATAGGCGTGCTTTTAGCGATCCCGGTTGGTAGTACAGGCCAGCGTGGAGAACGCCACTATTGTGGCCAGTTTGGTGAGCAGCCAGGGTCGTCTCTTTTTCGACAACCAACAATCTGAGTTGCGGTCGCCGATTGAGAAGCTCTCGAGCGGTAGCCAAACCCAATATACCGGCACCTATGACGACAATGTCGTAACCGTTGGAGCTTGTGGCGATCTCCGAAGCACGGGGCCCGTCTCCACGGGTCATTGAGATCCGTCCCGACCCTGGTTGTCGTGGTGCGCACGCCAGATCGCCGCAATGGGGGGAATGGCGTTGGGGAAGTTGACGCTAGTCCTCGCGGCGACGGACGCCGAGTGGACGCCTTTTAGGGAGGACCCACATACCGAGGGTCCATTGCAATGTCTGGGTGTCACCACAAGAACTCTAGTTGGCTGGTTACCCCTGGCAGCTGACAAAATGGGGGACATCAATCGGAAAGTCAAGGTGTTCTCTCACCGCTACTGTCCTGGATTAAACTTTCCCGCAATGGTGAAAGCTCGTCATCCATGAAGCCCCAAAAGGTTGCGATGGGGCTCTACGTCTACAATGGGGAGCTCCATTTACCGGCGACCATCGATTCGCTGCTTTCCCAAACGATGGGCGATTTCGTCCTGAACATCTCCGATAACGCATCGACGGATGGGACCGAAGAGATCTGCCGATCATATGAAGCGGCTGATCCACGTGTTCAGTACCTACGTCATGGAGAAAATCGCGGTCCGACATGGAACTCCAACTTTGTCGCGCAGGTTTCCCCCGAGACGGAGTACTTCAAATGGTGCGCACACGACGATGTGTACGATGCCACCTACCTCGAGCTCTGCGTCGCCGAGCTCGAAAAGCAACCGGAAATCGTCGCTTGCCACAGCCGGACGCGTTACATCAACGAGCGAGGAGAGGAGCTCATGCGATCGTATCGGCAGCTCGAATTCACTGACCCTCGTCCGTGGGTCCGTCTCCAGCAGGTTCTCCTACGGGCGCACGATTTCTCCTACAGCTTTGCGGTGATCCGCCGACCAGCCCTCCAGAGGATTCGCCCGCTCCAACCTGTTTTTGCCGCAGACGCCGTCGTGTTGGCCGAGCTGGCATTTCAAGGGCCGTTCGGATTAGTGCCCGAGCATCTGTTTGCGAACCGGATGCACCCCAAACGGGCGACGGCGGTTATCTCCCGAGGGCGGGCCCCGCAGGTCTGGGCCAAGTGGTTCGGGGGATCGAGCCGATTTCCGCTCTTTCACACTCTCGTCGTGCTTCGACAGAGCATCTCTTCGTCTGACCTCAGCCGGGAGGACAAGGCGCGCTGCTATGGCGTACTGACGAGGTGGATCGGGCGCCACTCGTCGGGATTCGGACTGGAACTGGCCACCGACGGACCTCAGCTGGTCAGCCAGAAGGTCTCGAGAGGCTGGCGTCGGGCGCGCGGACAATGAAGGTATCCACTTTCTCGACTTGGGAGCAGCTCGGCAGTCTTCAGGGCTGGAGTGAGCTTGCATCTCACGTGGATGCGTCACCATTCGCCTGGCCGACGTTCTGCCTCCCTTGGTGGTACGAGGCGGGTTGGGGCCGGATAGCGTCGATCGCTGTTGAAGAAGCTGGCATTCTCGTCGGACTTGCGCTTATCTACGACCGTGTCGGGGATATCGGCCGTCACTTGCTCCGTTTTCTAGGCAACGAGGTCAACACGTACCACCAGCTTCTTGTGGCCGATGACCGTGAGGATGTGGCTTCGCTCCTCATGGAACACATTCTCTCCACGGGGAAACAGATTGACTTTACGGCTGTACCTCTCAACCTCGCACATGCCTACGAGGCTGCGACTTCATGTTCCATGGTCCTGTCCGACCACGTCGGTTTCGAGCTCGTCGCTGTCCCTCTTGACGATCTGATCGTCCCACCGACAGCCGAGTTCGACTCGATCCGCCGGGTGACCAACCCAGACGAGTGTGTCGATCTCCTTGCGGAGTCAGGTCCCCAGTGGCTTGGTCACGCCCCCTCGCCTCGCTCGGCAGCCTTCTTCGCGTCGGCCATTGATGCTTCTGCGCGAGCAGGTCGCTTGACGCTCCACGTCGCTGACAGACGAGACCGACCCGGACCTGGCGTGCTCGTGATTCATGGAGCGGGGACCTCTGTCGTCTGGCGTCACGTTGGTGAGCTGGCGTCCGAGCCGTATGCGGCCCTTGTGCATTCTGCGTCAGTAGACGCCGCCGAACGAGGATCTCGACAACTCCTGTGGCCGGCAGCCTCGGGTGTGCCTGGCAAGGCCTTCCCGCTCATTGACCTTGTCAGAGCACCGAGCGGCGGAGGTCACCTCAGTCAGATGTCTGGTGCGGTGAGTAGCGCTGTAAAAGGCTTCCGGGACTACTTGGCAACGTAGGCTGGGCAGACAGGTTTCTGCACCGAACGGGGGTATGCGAACCAATTGCTCGATGCGGATGCACCGCTGTCACCTCTGACACCGAAGCCCCACTCGTGTGCCGCCCGTTGATCTGAGAGGGGTGACAGATGACGAGTTCGGTCGGCCCTTGGCGGCCGTCTGATTCCGGCCACTCTTGGGGGCCCGTTGCTAAGCTGCCCCGATCATGACGGACATCCATAGGCCGGTTGCTCTGGTGGTGGGGGCGACCGGAGGGATCGGCGAAGCCGTCGCGACGGTCCTTGCTGACCAGTACAACGTCGGGCTCGCCGGGCGCGACGAAGGTAAGCTGCAGAAATTGGCCGAGAGAATGCCAGAATCGTTTTGCTGGCCGGTCGATCTGTCCGATCTGCAGGCCACCTCCGAGTTGCCTCCACAACTGTCTGAGTTGAGCCTTCTTGTGCATTGCGCAGGATTGTTTGCCTATGGCCCCATCTCCGATTCGCCGATAAGCATCTGGAGGGAGGTATTCGAAGTCAACCTTTTTGGCGTGGCTGAATTGACTCGTCGTCTGTTGCCCGCTCTGCGAGCAAGCCGGGGTCGGGTCGTCATCGTGAACTCCACGGCCGTGTCTGGCTCACCGGCGACCCGGGCCGCGTACGCGGCCAGCAAAGCGGCACTGAAATCCTTCGCCGACGCTCTTCATGAAGAAGAGCTGAACAACGGTATTCGGGTGACGAGCGTCTACCCTGGGCGAGTCGCGACGAAATTGCAACGAGCAGTCCTCGCGGCCGAAGGTCGACCTTACGAACCTGAGAATTACTTGCGTGCAAGCTGGGTGGCCGAAGCAATACTTTGGGTCACATCGGCGCCGGCCGACGCACACATCACTGAGTTCGAGGTGAAGCCGACCTGGCGTCAGATGAGGTGACCGATCAGGACGTCGCTTTCATCAACGAGCTCCCTCGCCTCACAACTACAGGCCAAGCTGGGACAGCACTGTGGAAAGGGGGGGTGCGGCCATGTCGCGCTCTGACATCGCCGTCGGGGGAGCTGGCCACGGAAGAGCCAGCTCCGGGTCGTTCCAGGCAATCGCGACGTCTTCGGACGGGTCGTGCGCCCGATCGATGCGATAGGTGATATCTGCGATATCGCTGAGGGCCTGGAAGCCATGGGCGCAACCGGCGGGAATGTAGATCGACAATTGCGACTCCCCGCTCAAATCGAAGGAGGTCCATCGACGGAACGTGGGGGACTGGGGGCGAAGGTCCACGACCACATCGAAAATGGCGCCGGCCGAACAGCGAACGATCTTCGCCTCCCCCTCGCCTGATCGTAGATGGAGACCTCGGATGACCCCCTTGACCGACCGCGACAGGCTGTCTTGCACAAATGCGCACGGATCGATTCCGGCTGCACGCACCACATCGGCGTCAAATGTCCGAGAGAACATCCCCCTGTCATCTCTGTGAGGAGCGGGGTGAAGAGGAGGACTCCGGTCAGTTCGGTCTCGTTGGTCTCCAAAGGTCCCCCAGGGTCGCAGTTCGTTGCCAAACGGTGAATATTTCCAGTTAGGGTGAGATGGGCTCTTGAGGAATGGGTCATGATACATCCATGACACGACAAGGTGATCCAGGATCCTCTGGCCTGCTGTGTCGAGGCTGTGCCTCGACACAGACGTCTGCGGTTGTCGACTTTGGGGTCGTGCCCGCGTCCGATTGGTTTCCCCTGGTTGGCGATGCCAACGAGGATCCACGCTGGCCCTTGCGTCTCTTCTTGTGTGAGGACTGTTACTTGGCTCAACTCGGCCCCGACGTCTATCCAACGCCAGAGCCTCCCCTCGCCGTCGAATCACAAACGTCCCGGCTCCACGCGGCGGAGTCGGCAATCGATGTGGTGAGGACGGAAGGTCTCTCGGCAGGGCACACGATCATCGAGCTCGACAGCCATCATGGAGGTTCGTGGTTGGACGCGTTCATCGCAGAAGGGTTGGCGCCCCGCGAACCTCACGAGACGGCAGACCTCGTCGTCGATGTCCACGCCTTGGCGCATGAAGCGGAGCTTTCCTTGCCGCTCGCCGCCCACGCAGCTCGGCTTGCCGAGGGAGGGCGATTGGTCCTCGAATTCCACCACCTGTTACCTCTCGTCAAGGAGGCGCAAATTGACACAATTCGCCACGGCCATTGGGTCTATTTCTCGCTGCTGAGCATCAAGGAGCTGCTCAGTCGGCACGGCATGGTCGTGACGCGTGCCGTGCAGGTGCCAATCTTCGGAGGAAGCTTGCGGGTGACTGCTGGGCGCTTGCAGGACCACCCGAACGTCGATGCCAGCGTCGAGAAGGTCCTCGCAGCGGAACGGGCGACAGGTCTCGATGATGGGGGAAAACTGGCAGACTTCGGACGTCGAGGATTAGCGGTCGCAGGAACGTTCCGGGACCACTTGATCGGCGCACGTGACGCCGGCATTAGCGTCGCCGGCTACGGGGCGCCCTCCAAGGCGCCGGTCCTGGTTGCGTTGGCCGGTATCGATGAGGCCCTCTTGCCCTACACCGTTGACCTCTCGCCTCACAAAGAAGGCAGACGGCTCCCCGGTACGCGGATCCCGATCTATGCACCGGGCGAGCTCCTGAGACGGCGGCCGGACGAAGTCGTCGTGTTGACGTGGGACATCATCGATGAGGTGAGCAAGCAACTTCACGAAGCCGCAGAGGGAAGCGACTGGACGCCGCGCCTCTACGTTCCGCTCCCCGAGCCTCGGTTCGTGTGAGGCCGAAGACCTGAGCGAGGGCCGACCCTTCACGGCGTTTCGTCCGAGCCCGTCACCCTCGTGGTGGCGCGATAGCGAATGATCAGGAGGGGTAGGAAGAAGATGGCCTGGAGGCCCGAGGAAACGAGTGATGCAATTCCGACGGCCAGGATCCCGAAGTGGCCGATGAGGGCGAGAAGGGTCCCGAAGAACACGATGCCCGTGATGAGCTCGCGCACCGCTAATCGCCAGAGACGCCTGTCGATCCACGCGAATGAGGTGTAGAAGGCTGTCACGCCGAGAAAGGGCTGCGAAAGTAACAACATACGAAGAAGCGTCGTGCCATGGAGGACGTACGAGGGACCGAACAATCTCAAGATTTCGGGAGCGAAGATCAATCCGATGGTGACGGACGGCACGAGGACGATCAGCCCGGCGCGGAGCGTGATCTTGGCCTGTGCGCGCAACGCCTGGGGTTCGGTCGATGCCTCGACGAGAAACGACGTGACGAGGTTGTAGAGCAATATTTCGACGCTGTTCGCGATCAGTCCCGGCAGGTAGGCGTGAGCTGAGGCAGTCGCACCCAACTTGTCGATGACGATCAGGACGACGAGTTGTGCCTCGAAGACGATGATCAGGCCGGTGGCGTACTGGGCGACAGCGAGTGATGCGATCTCCCGTGCCCCTGGAAAACGCTCGCTGGAGAAATTCGTCGCCACGTGTCGTGGGATGCGGTTGGTGAACAGATACCAACTGACTACTGCGACCGCCACTGCAACGGGTGCAGTCCATGCCAGGAAGAGGCCCTGGTGGGCAAAGACCGCGAGAGCCGCCGGAAGCAGGGCGAGTTTGGCGGCGGAAAACAGGATGTTTTCGACCGGGACCCATCGGGTCGCTCGGAGACTGGTCAATACGGAGTCCTGCAGGATGAAGATCGTCCACAGAACGACCGCAATGACGAAGAGTGCGCGCCACGTCAAGGAGCTCGGGATGAACTTCTCGCCGAAACCCGCTGAGACGTACACGATGCCCGCGACGAGAGCGACCGCCGTAACCATGAAGTACGCCCGGGTGACAAAGCTCCGGGTCCTTTCGCCCGCAATCGGCAGGAAGCGATCGAAGATGGAGCCAAAGCTGAGCTGCGCGATGTTTGCCAGAAGGACCATGGCGGCGATCTGCGCCGAGGCCCGACCGACCTCGTAGGGCGACGCCAAACGCGCGGCGACGGCCCAAAACACGACGCCGAGGACGGCCGTGCCACCGGAAGAAAGCATGAGCGCAATGGCATTTTGGATGAGGTGTCCACCCCATCGCGGTGGCTCGTTGTTTCCGAGACTGCTCATATTCGGGAAATGGAACTGTAGCGCGGGCGAAATGCTGTACCGGTGACCAAATGGCGCAGGTGGCCAGGATGTTCGCGCCCCCGGCGCCTCCTCGCAAGGACGGGTGGTCGACGCCGAGCCGGGCCCGGAGCCCGGACCGACCACGGGTGGTACTTCGGAGACAGGGTTTCTCGCCCGGCCGGACTGCTCGGCGCGTCCAGCCGACTCCTCGGGCAAGAGGTTGGGCTTTGACCTCCCTGGATGGCGTCTGGAGCGGAAACGTCCGATGAAATCCCTGTTTTATGTGCCGAGACTGCAAATCTCATCACCCCTCGGCGTCTGCCGAAGCGTGCCGACGGTGAAGGGGTGATCACGGCGTGACGCCGGCGATGAACTCCCCCAAGACGTGATGATCGATATCTGGTCTTGTGATCGGGGAGTCGAGGGTCGGGACGGAATTTGACGGAGGCGGGTGAGAGTCTCTTGGGAATCTCCTGACTCCGCGCAATTCTTGGGCCCCTTGTTGGGCAGGAGGAGAAGATCGAATATGAAGATTCAGTTTCGGGCAGGCGCCTCCTACCGTGAATTTCCTGAGGATTTGCGTGAATACATGCCTTTTCGATCCCGCGTCTCGTTCGGTTATCCCGGCGAAGTGCCGCAGAAAATGCCTGGTCTCGGGCCGTTTCATGCAAAACCAGCCGTGTGCCGGAACGTGCACGTTGCCCTCTATAGGGAAGGCCGTGGGGAGTATCAGGTTGGCAACGCGTCAGGTGCTGCATTGGACCAAGTACCAATGTCCCGCTAGCTTCTTCTCTCACGTGCTGGGGATCCCAGCAAACATGCGTGCGGTGGAGACGCAACGCCGGCAGTACCCCGTAGCGGGGCGCGCCCAATTGGTGATCTGTGCTATCTGCTGCTTTGCGCGGCCAACCTCCCAAGAGTGAAAGGAAAATATTCGTTTTGCCTCGTCATAAGAGAACTCCGGCTCATGCCAAGAAACGTCCTGCCCATGCCAGGACGACACCGCCGAAGGCCAGGAGGTCCCCGTCAAACGGTCGGGTCTCGCCACTGGCTGCAGCGGTAGGCGTCTTTGCTGTCACAACAGGAGTTGTAGCAGGTGCCTCGTCTTCGGGGGTGGATGGTCGCGCAACTACAGGCCGCTCGGCCGACTCGGCATCCGCCAAGGGGATGCGGTCCGCCGATCCATCCCGCCCGTCGCTCTTCCGGTCCGGGCACCAAGCAGCGCCGCCAACCTCGACAACAACGACGTCGACGGTGCCGGTCACCACAACGACTGCGACGCCGCCCCGAGTGGTGGTTGCTCCCAGGACGACCACGACCTTGCGTGCGCCGGTCGCAGCTGCCGCTCCGGCACCGGCACCGACGCCGCCCACTCCGGCGGCGATTGCCGGCCCCGGCGCGATGATCCCCAATGCCCCTGCCGGCGTCGGAGCCCCCACCCATTTGGTCCTCGACGACGAATTCAACACGGGGGCGTTGAATGAGAGTCTGTGGTCGCCGACCTGGTTCGGCAACGGCCAGGTGTCGAACAACACCGTCATGGAGGAATCCAATGTGGCCGTGGGACCGAACGGCCTGGCCCTGACCCTGGCTGGCAACAGCACCGGTGGCATCGTCAGCACTAATCCCGATGACGGGCAGCCGGGCCACACGGGCTTCCAGATCGCCCCCACGCCCGGTCATCCGGTCTACGTCGAGTACAAGGCCACACTGCCCACGACCGGCGGCCAGATCGCCAACTGGCCCGCTCTGTGGTTGACCGGGCAGAACTGGCCGATGACCGGTGAGATCGACGTCATGGAAGGTTTCGGCAATGCGGAGTGGCACGGGATAACCGGCTCCAGCCCGTCCAACCTGACGAACCCCGGAGGGGCCGGAGCGCTCGCAGCGCCGCTGGCCGGCCCCCACACCTTCGGTGTGCTGTGGAGCACCACCGGTGTGACCTTCGTCTACGACGGCGTCATCGTGGGGTCTGCGAACATCACGCTCACCGGCCCTATGTATCTCCTCATGGAGAACAGCCTTGGGGGCCCCGGTGTCCTTGGCGCCACTGTGACCGTGCGTGATGTGCGGGTATGGCAGTAAGGAGATGCTCGGTTTCAGGCTGAGGCAGAAAACCTGATCCGGGCCGAACGTCGTTCGTTGACGTAGCCGTGGGCTACGAACCAACGAGCCGAATCCTCGAGTGCGGCGGCGGCGGGGCGGGGGGAGTAGCCGAGCTCCCTCCGGGCCCGCGTGTCGTCGAACATCATGTTCGTGGTCGACATCCGGGCTGATTCGAGAGCGACGCTCGGCTCACGTCGGAGGACGCGTCCCTCCACAAACTGGGACAGAGCCCCGACAGCGAGAGCGACGCCCTTCGGGACTTGGACCGTCGGCGCCGGCAATCCCGTGCACGCAGCGAGCCGGGCGAGAAACGATCCCATACTCATGTTCTCTCCGCCCACGATGTAGCTGCGTCCTACGGCGCCCCGCTCGAGCGCGAGCAGGTGGCCGGTGGCGAGGTCGTCCACATGGACGACGTTCAGGGTCGTATCGACGAATGCCGGAACTCGGCCGTTGAGGAATTCCGTGACAAGTTTTCCGGTTGGCGTCGGTCTTCTGTCTCGGGGACCGAGCGGAAACGTCGGAAGGACAAGGGAGACCGGAACCCCCTGCGCGGCCGCCCGCAGCACTTCATGTTCGGCCACATATTTCGTTCTTTTGTACAGTCCGAAGAGGTGGGCGATATCGGCGTACCGGGTCTCGTCCGCCGCCCGACCCCGGGAGGCACCCTCGAGTCCGATGACGCCCACGGTGCTTGTGTAGATGACCCGCTCACAGCCCCCCCGGCGGGCTGCTTCCATGAAGTTGAGGGCACCACCGACGTTGACGTCGTAGAAATCCTTCGGGTTCTTGGCCCAGAAACGGTACATCGCTGCGAGGTGGAAGATGAAACGGGCATCGGCGCATGCCGCGATGACGCCGTCGGCGTCGCGTGCATCGAGTGCGAAGCGCTCGACATCGAGACCTTCGAGGTTTCGGCCATCGCCCTCAGGTTCGACGAGGGCCCTCACCCGGGCGCCCCGAGCGAGCAGGGCGCGGACAACCGCCGAGCCGATGAAACCGGCTGCTCCGGACACGACGACTCGATCGCCCTCTTCGAGGGAGAGCGTGCCGTCTTCCTTGTCAGCACTCCTTGGGGCAACGGTCATAGAGGCGCGGTCTGCACCGGCTTCGTTCCTGTGGGAGCACCGTTGTCCGCACGCGCGGCTCCGTGACCGTTTTGGGGAGGGAGTGCGTAAGGGGCATCGGGCCGGAATCGTCCGGATCGACGAAGAGCTCCCTTGGCCATTGTCCGGCCGAACTCGAAGAAGAGGCCGTACCCGTCGTGCGCATCCTTGAGGACGTCGTCCAACGCCCCGACGAAATAGTCGATCTCTTCTTGTCCGCAGATGAGTGCGGGGAGAAGCTTGATGATGTCCACATTGTCGGCGGCCACTTGCGTCAAAATGCGGTGCCGGTGGAAAAGCGGGACCACCATCATTTGGGAGAAAATGGCCGGCCGCAGTCTTTCGAGTGTGTTGAACCGTCGTCGTAAGGCCTTCGATGTCGGAGGGCCGAACTGCAACCCGATCATTAACCCCTTCCCTCTGACCTCGTGAAACATTTCGTACCGCGCAACCAGCGGCGCGAGAGCTGCGACGAAGGCCTCACCGGTGACGCGCGCCCTCTCGACGAGATTCTCATCCTCAAACGTGGCGAGGGTGGCGAGGCCGGCCACCATGGCTAGTTGATTCCGGCCGAAAGTGGACGAGTGTTTAAGAGCCTTTTCAAGGGAGCTGTAGACGGAGGACAGGATACGATCCGATGTGAGAACCGCTCCAACCGGAACGTAGCCTCCCGAAAGCGCCTTCGAGACCGTGACGATGTCCGGTTCCAGGTCCCAGTGCTCGTAGCAGAAGAATTTTCCGGTTCGACCGAGCCCGGTCTGCACCTCGTCTATGACAAGCAACGTCTTGTGCCGGCGGCAGAGATCCTGGACCTCATGCCAATACTCCGACGATGCCATGTAGACGCCCTTGCCCTGAATGGGCTCGACGATGAACGCCGCAACATCCCCCAGCCGCAACTCGTTGCGCAGCGCCGAAATGTCACCGAACGGCACCGGCGCACACCCTGGGATCAGCTGGCCGAATCCATCACGGAAATCGGCTCCTCCGTTGAGCGCGAGCGCTCCGGTGGTCAGTCCGTGAAAGGCGTGGTCGGCAAAGAGGATCCTGGGGCGACGGGTTGCCTGCCGAGAGAACTTTATCGCTGACTCGATGGCCTCCGCGCCGGAGTTGCAGAAGAAGACCCTGTTGATGTTGTCCGCACAGTGGCCGACCAGCTGTTCGGCCAGCAGACCGGGCAGGAGCGCACAATCCATTTGGACCATGTTGGGGAGGTCGAGGTCGATTGCCTGATGGAGTGCGGCCTTCAGTGCGGGGTGACTTCTTCCGAGGGCGTAGACACCGAAACCCGAGAGAAAGTCGAGATACCGCTCGCCTTCGGCGTCGTACAGGTATGACCCCTTTCCCCGCACATAGAAGCGATCGAATCCGATCGTCTTGAGCACCCGCGCCAGTTGATGGTTCAAATGCTCCTCGTGCAATGCATAGTTCTCGCCATGCCGTGCACGCAGCAACTCGGCAACATCGAATGGCATGCCTCTACAATACGGCAACTGCCAGCGTCATAGTGCTCTCTCACATGACGTAAGAGAGCCTCGTGGCCCCGCCCGATTACTCCTGGCTGGGCTTGGCGTGTGCGGCGATCATCTTTCTCACGATGGATCGCTTGTCGTAGCGATCGAGGATCCGCCCTATTTCGTGGGGAACTTGGCGCCCTATCTCATAGGCGACATAGCGTGGGCCAACCCATCGCACGTAGGGATAGGCGCCTTTCGCGAATTGCCAGTATGAGCGGAGGAGGCCCTCGTTGCCGGTATGGCTGCGAAATGCGGCGGGGAACACCGGATAACTCTCAGCGGGGGACGACTGACATTCAGTCGTCTGCGCGTCGCCTCGAGCGCCTTCGTCAAGGAGCCTGGTCTCCTGGTTGCAGCGCCGGGGGGACGATTCGATCGCCCCGTTGAAGATCCAATCGATATACACCTGCAGGAGATCCACTCCCGCGGGTCGAAAACCCATGAAAGAGCCGAACGCCCTTGGATTGACGTCATGGATCCAATCGCGCCCTTCGGCGTCACGGATCGCATTGATGTTCATGATGCCCGTGAGGCCGAGAGCATGGACCACTCTGCGGCCGGTCGTCGCAAAACTCCGCTCTTCGACGAGTCGGATCTGACTGGCCGGCGCCAATGCCTCCCGACGTTCGAGTGTCTCGAACGTTACGACAGCGTCGCAGTCCCCGTAGCCGAAGATGCCACCGAATTGCAGTTGCCGACCTTCGATGTACTGCTCGAAGAACGTTTCGTCCGAATGGTGCCCACCGGTCAAGAGTGCCTCCAACTCCTGACACGACGTGATGATCGAAACCCCTTCACCGCCACTTCCCGTTCGGGTCTTGTGCACGACCGGCAATCCGAGCTGTCGAATGATCTGGGACGCATCGAGCTCGGGGCCGTGCAACACGGCCGGGGCGAAGAGCCCGAGCTCCCTGAGCCGCTCTTCCACGAAGAGCTTGTCCATGACGGCGACACGACGGAACCATTCTCTCGTGTGCCTCGTCTCGGGCATCTTCAGGATTCCCTGGCCCAGGGCGCCTGCCACGCTCTCGGTCATCTGCACGTCGACGATGTGTTCGCCATCTATCATCTCGGCCAGGTCGATGAGTGCGGCGCGGTCTTCGAAATGCACGGTGCGATCGAACAGGAGGAGAGAGGCTCCCCGAGTCCTCGGGGCGTTGGTTATCCGTATCGTCCGGATCCCCGCCCTCTTGATGCCGGCGGCGAGAAGAAAGAATGAGTCCCAACAGCCATCATCGACGAAGAGTACTGATGGAGTGCCGATTGGAGTGACCCCATTCGGCGGCGACACTATCGGCGTTTCAAGTACCGCCATTGTTCCCCGATTCACCTGGTCCAGGGCTACTTCCGACCCGGCAACTTTATCCCCAAATTGGAGGAGTTTGGTCGCTTGCTGCGCCAGGGCTCGAATTGGCCCGATTTGGCCTCTCGTCAGGCCTAACGGTCGGACCGTGTCCAGTGCACCACGTCGTCGATCTCGCCGCTCTCGACGTCGTAGATGAAGCCCGCGATCAAGGTGAGCGGACTGAGATAGGGCAACTGTGTGAGAACGGCGATATCTTCACGGAGGGCGGCGGCGTGGTCGTCGATGGGGAAGAACCCGAGATCGGCGCCCGTGAGCCTGCGGAGTTCCTCGTCGGTCACCCCCGCCAGGCCGCAATTGGTGTGCTGCATCACCACGACGGTGTCGACGCCCAGGACCTGGCTGGACAGGGCCAGGCTCCGGAGGACGTCGTCGGTGACCCGACCACCGGCGTTCCGGATCACGTGCGCCTCTCCGAGATGCAACCCGAGGACGGCGAAGACGTCGATGCGTGCGTCCATGCACGTGACAACAGCCAGCCGGCGGCCAGGCCGAGGATCGGCGACGCTGGCCCGGGCGGCGGCGTAGCCCTTGTTCGCTGCGAGGAGTTCGGTGATCTCGTCCATGACGCTGGAGACGGTACCGCACTGCGTGGTGCAGCCACAGCCTGGACGGCGGCCTGTCCGCAATCCCAGGTGCAGGTCCCGGAGCACGGGTCCGGCCCAGATCGGGGCCTAGATGCCAGTTCAGGGGAATGGTTCGCTAGATTGTCGGCTCAATGACCAACGGCGGGCAGTCCAAGGCACAACGGCGAGCGGAATCGCAGCGCAAGGCGGCAGAGCGCCGGGCAGCGGAACAACGCGCCAAAAGGGTCCGTACGACCGTCAGGTACGGCGGAGCGCTGGTGGTAATCCTGGTGGTGGTCCTCATCATCGTCCTGCTCTCGGGCTCGTCCCCGAGTACGTCCACCCCCAAATCGGCTGCCGACGTCAAGACCGTGCCGATACCGTCTTCCCTGCAGATGGTCGCGCCGCCTCCGACGACACCGGGCTACGAAGGACTTCCGATCCCGAACGGGCCGAAGCTGGCGACCCTGGCCAACGCGGCCACCGGCCAGACCGTGGACGGGGTCCAGTGCCAGGCCAACGAGCAACTCGTCTCCCACGTGCACACGCACCTCAATGTCTTCGTGAACGGCAAGGCCCGGGTCATCCCCTACGGGATCGGCATCCCGGGGGCCGAGGCGGTGCAGACCGCGCACGGTGCCTTTGTCGAGACCGGGAGTTGTTTCTACTGGCTGCATTCGCACCAGGAGGACGGTGTCATCCACGTGGAATCGCCGAGCACGTCCCTGAGCTTCACGCTGGGCCAATTCTTCGCCATCTGGGGGATCCCGCTCAGCTCCACGCAGATCGGACCCGCGGCCGGCAAGCTCACCGTCTTCTTCACCGCACCCGGAAAGAAGGTGGGGATCTACAAGGGGAACCCGGCGGACCTGCCACTCGGCAGCCATTACCAGATACAGATCGACGTCGGCACGCCGGTAGTCAAGCCGGTCACGATCACCAACTGGGGCAGCTTGTAGCCCGGTGCACTGCGATGCGGTCGTCGTCGGATTGGGGCCGGGGGGAGAAGAGGTAGCGGAGAAGCTCGCCGAGGCCGGTCTCGACGTCGTCGGGATCGAAGCCGAGCTCGTCGGAGGGGAGTGCCCCTATTGGGGCTGCATCCCGACGAAAATGATGGTGCGGGCGGCTGATCTGTTGGCCGAGGGCCGCCGTATTCCCGGCACTGCCGGATCGTCGGTCATCACCCCCGACTGGGGCCCCGTGGCGGAGCGTATTCGCGAGGAGGCGACGGACGCCTGGGACGACAAGGTGGCGGTCGATCGCTTCGTCGACAAGGGCGGACGTTTCGTCCGCGGCCGGGCCCGGGTGACCGGCCCCTCGTCCGTCGAGGTCGACGGCGAACACATCACCGCCCGAACGGCACTCGTCCTGGCTGCGGGCGCCCGCGCCTGGATCCCTCCGATGTTCGCCGATATCCCGCACTGGACGAATCGAGATGCCATCGCCACGCAAACCGTTCCCGCGTCGCTGCTCGTCATCGGCGGGGGAGCGGTGGGTCTCGAAATCGGCCAGGTGATGTCCAGGTTCGGGGCGAAGGTGACCATTGTCGAAACAGGGGATCGCCTCGCGGCTTCGGAAGAGCCCGAGGTCTCCGACATGATCACGAGGATCCTCCGCCGCGAGGGCATCGAGGTGCACACCGGGGTCGAGATCGCAAGCGTGTCGTCGTCAGAGGCGACAGGCTGCACTCTCCGCCTGGGCGACGGCTCCTCGCTGTCGGCCGAGCGCGTGCTGGTGGCGACGGGCCGGCGCCCCGACCTTGAGGGGATCGGGGTTGGCGCGTTGGGTCTCGATGTCACTGCGCACGGCGTTCCTGTCGACGTGCGCATGCGTGTGGTGCCGGGCGTGTGGGCCGTCGGTGATGTCACCGGGAAGGGCGCGTTCACACACGTCGCCATCTACCAGGCGAGGATCTGCGTGGCCGACATCCTCGGGCATCCCATCGGTGACGCGGACTATCGGGCACTGCCGCGGGTGACGTTCACCGATCCCGAGATCGGCTCGGTCGGGATGACCGAAGCGCAAGCTCGGGCGTCCGGTGGCGACGTGCGCGTCATGAGCGAGCCCGTCGCGCAGTCGGCCCGGGGTTGGATCAACAAGGGCGAAGGTCTGGTGAAGCTGATCGAGATGGACGGCGTGCTGGTCGGGGCCACGTCGATGGGACCTTGCGGGGGAGAGGTGCTCGCTGCGTTGACCCTGGCCGTGCATGCCCGCATCCCGGTGCGCACGCTGAAAGAGATGATCTACGCCTATCCGACCTTTCACCGGGCGATCGACTCGGCGTTGTGGTCCTGAGGAGCTGCTCGCGCGCTCTCACCTCCGCCTACGGCGCGGTCAAGTCGGCCAAAATCGCGGGTGCCTGGTGCTGCAGCAGCGAGAGGTGACCCTCGCCGGGGACGATGGAGATCCGTGCATCGGGGAGGTGGCGGAGCAACAGATCCCGGTACTCGGGTGGACCGGTGTGGTCCTCGGCCCCCTCCCAGATGTGCACGGGCGCCGTAACTTCGCCGAGTGCGAACCCCCAGGGGTCGCCGAAGACCCGGTAGTCCTGCAGACATCCCGCCGTGCCCTGGCGCATCGACTCCTTGATGAAAGCGACGGCATCCGCCACGGGCCCCCTCTCCTGCAGCGCAGCGGCGTCGACAGCGGGAAAGGCGCGGCGGATCTCGCGGTAGAGGCGTGTAGCCGACGCGTCGGCGATCGAGACGCGCAAGAGGGCAGAGGCCAGCAAGGGGCCCGGCGCACCAGGAAGAGCAGGATCCGGTCGTCGTTGGAGAGCCCCTTCGTCGTGCCGAAGACCTCGAAGGGCACGGCGCTCGAGAGCAGCCCCACCGCAGTGACCCGCTCCCGCATCTTGGCTGCGCAGACCGCAGCGTACGGCCCACCGCAGGACCAACCCATGACGGCGAACCGGTCGATGCACAGGGTGGCCGTCAACGCCGCGACATCGGCCGGCCAGTCGAGCAAGCGGCGCCCCGGTTGGTACGTCGAGCGGCCCATGCCCGGTCGATCGGGGGAGACGATGCGCACGCCCAGTGCGAGCGCGGCGGTATGGGCCGGTGCGGCATCGAGTCGGGAGCTCAGGCCCCCGTGAAAGCTCAGGACGGGCAGGCCGTCGGGATCTCCGTACTCGTCGAAGGCGAGCTCCCGCCCGTCGGGGAGCGTGACCGATCGGGTCACGTCGGCTGCTCCCGTCGACGGTCGCGCCGCCCGGCGTCCGGATTCGAGCCGGGAGGAAGTGCGCGCACGCAGGCACGCTATAGGGTGCTGCTGTGAGCACGAACGTGGATGAGCTTGTCGACGAGCTACTGGCTGACCTGCCCCCGGCTTCGACACCGAATCAGGAGTTCCTGGGGGCACAGTTCGACCGGGGACTGGCCTGGCTGCATTATCCCAAGGGGTACGGCGGCCTCGGGTTGACTCTCAAGGATCACCAGCGGGCGCAGTCGCGGTTGGCGGCGGGCGGCGCACCCAACGCAGGTGCGAAGAACCCGATCGGCTATGGGATGTGCGCGCCGACCATCATGTCGCACGGCACGGACGAACAGAAGGAGCGCTACCTCCGCCCGTTGTTCACCTCCGAGGAGATCTGGTGCCAGCTGTTCAGCGAGCCCGGCTCGGGGTCCGATGTCGCAAGCCTCTCGACCCGGGCCGTGCCGGACGGCGATGAATGGGTCCTCAACGGGCAGAAGGTCTGGACGACCCTGGCCCACTTGTCGAAGTTCGGGCTCCTGCTGGCCCGGACCAATCCCGACGTGCCAAAGCACAAGGGCATCACTGCGTTCTTGATCGATATGGAAAGCCCGGGGGTCGACGTGCGGCCTCTCTATCAGATCACCGGCGAGGCCGAGTTCAACGAGGTCTTCTTCACCGATGTCCACATGCCCCAGACGGCGCGGCTCGGCGAGCCGGGCGACGGCTGGCGCGTCGCGGTGACCACGTTGATGAACGAGCGCGTCTCCATCGGCGGGGCGCGTCGGCCGCCGTGGTTCGGGTCCGATCGGGGACGCACTGCGGATCTGGAAGGAGAAGTGGAGCGGCGACACCTCCGCGCACGCGGCGGTCCTTCGGGACCGTCTGGTTTCTTGCTACATACGCAGCGAGGTCATCAACATGACCAACCAGCGGGCAGCGCAGGTGCGCCGGGCCGGGACGCCGGGGCCCGAAGGCTCCGTCGGCAAGCTGGCCTACGCCGAGGAGAACCAGCGCGTGTACGAGCTGTGCATGGATCTGCTGGGGAACGAAGGGATGTTGTATCCCGCCGGCTACCCGATGATCCGGCCGAAGTCCCTGGGTATGGGCACCACCGATGTCCACAAGTCCTTCCTGCGGGTGCGCGCCAATTCGATCGAAGGCGGGACGTCCGAAGTCATGCGCAACATCCTGGGAGAGCGCGTCCTTGGTCTCCCAGGTGATGTGCGCAACGACAAGGAGCTCCCCTGGAAGGACGTGCCCCGTAGCTGACGGTCGACCTCGACCGTGACGCTGACACGCCTCAGACTGACGCCGCGAGCCCGCTCACCGACTCTCCGGCCAGCACGGGTCCCTCGGTGTGCAGGTGGCAGCGGACCGTCGTGCCGCTCGGGGTGACGTAGGGCGGGGGATCGACCGAGGCGCAGATCTCCATGGCGAACGGGCAGCGCTGACGGAAGCGGCACCCGGTCCCGGCGCTCTGCCCCATGTCCACCTCGCCCGTCAGGACGATGCGGGGGCGCGTCCGCTCCTGGTGGGGGTCCGGCACGGGGATGGCCGACAGGAGCGCCGCCGTGTAGGGATGGGTCGGGCGGAGGTAGACCTCGTTGGCGTCGCCCTCCTCGACGATCTGGCCGAGATACATGACCGCGATCCGGTCGCTCAGATGGCGGACGACCGACAGGTCGTGGGCGATGAACAGATACGCCAGCCCGAGGCGGTCCTGTAGGTCACTCAGCAGGTTGATGACCTGCGACTGTGTCGAGACGTCGAGGGCCGACACGGGCTCGTCACACACGAGCAGGCTCGGCTCGAGCGCGAGTGCCCGGGCGATGGCCAGACGCTGACGTTGGCCGCCGGAGAACTCGTGCGGTTGGCGTTCGAGCACGTGGCGCCCGATGCCGACTTGTGCGAGGAGCTCGATCACCTTCTGCCGGCGCTCCTCGCCGTTGAGCGAGGTGTGGATCTTGAGGGGCTCGCCGACGATCTCGAGGATGTTCTGCCGAGGGTCGAGTGACGAGTACGGGTCCTGGAAGACCATCTGCATCCGTTGGCGCTCCGCGCGCAGCTTGGGCCCGCGCAACGCGGTGATGTCGGTCCCGCTGAGCACCACGCTCCCGGCCGACGGTTCGATCAACCGCGTCACGAGGCGGGCCAGGGTGGATTTCCCCGAGCCACTCTCGCCCACCAGCCCGAGCGTCGTCCCGGGCGCGATGGAGAAGTCGACGCTGTCCACGGCGTTCACCGACCCCGAGACGCGCTGCAGGAGGCCGCTGCGGAGCGGGAATTGCTTGGACAGTCCCTTGACCACCAGGATCGGTTCCTGGTCGGTCGAGGTGACAGCGCCCGCCGTCGTGGCCGGCTCCGCCACGGTTCGAGCGCCGATGAGCGTCAGCTCGTCCTGGCGCAGGCATCGGCTCAGCGGCACCACCCGGCCGCGGTTCGACCCGGCGCCCTCCGCGGGTTGCGCCCCGTTGGCCGGTGCACCCTTGGGAGGCAGGAGCTCGACAGGTGTCGTGACGCAGCCTTCGTTCGCGTAGTCACATCGGGGGTTGAAGCGGCAGCCCGGGGGGACCTGGTCCGGCCGGGGCACGATGCCCGGAATGTAGTGCAGCGGTTCTCCCGCCGGGGTGAGCTGGGGGATCGAATTGAGGAGCGCCTCGGTGTACGGATGGCGGGGCTGGGTGAAGAGGGCGGTGGCGTCGGTCTGCTCGACGATCTGGCCGGCGTACATCACCACGACGTCGTCGGCGACATCGGCGATGACGCCGAGGTCGTGGGTGACGAAGATCATGGCCATGTCCTCCTCGCGTTGGAGGGTGTGGAGGAGCTCGACGATCTGGGCCTGCGTGGTGACGTCGAGGGCCGTGGTGGGCTCGTCGGCGATCAGCAGCTTGGGCGAGCAGGACAGTGCCATGGCGATCATGACGCGTTGGCGCATGCCGCCCGAGAAGGCGTGCGGGTAGTCGCGAGAGCGGGTGGCGGCGTTGGGGATCTCCACCCGCTCCAACATTTCGACGGCGATCTTCCACGACTCGGACTTGCTGAGGTGCCGGTGTGTGCGGACCTGCTCCGCGATCTGGTTGCCGACCGTGTAGGCCGGGTTCAGGCTCGTCATGGGCTCCTGGAAGATCATGGCGATGTCGTTGCCGCGGATCTGGCGGAAATCGGCCTTGGACAGGCGCATCAGGTCGCGCCCCTCGAAGCGGGCCGCGCCGTTGGCCCGGCAGCCTCGAGGCGGGAGCAGGCCCATGACGGCCAGGGCCGAGACCGTCTTGCCCGAACCACTCTCGCCGACCAGCCCCAAGGTCTTTCCCCGCTCGACGGTGAAGTTCGCATCCTCCACGACCGGGAACCACTCGCCGTTCGTCAGGAACTCGATACGAAGGCCCTTCACCGCCAGCAGTGTGGACGTGGGTACGTCGGCGGCGGCCGGATCCGGCGCGGCCGCGGCCGCTGCCGCTGTGCTGGCGGCGGTCGGCCGGTCGGCCTTGGGGGTGATCCCGCGCAACCGGGTCACCAGCGACGGGCGCTTGTCGGCGTCGGCGGCGACGATGCTGGAGCTCTTCGGGCGTTCCCGGCCGAGAGAATCGCGCAGGCCGTCGGCGATCAGGTTGAAGGAGAGGACCGAGAGCATGATGGCCAGACCCGGGAAGACGAGCGCCCACGGCGTCGTGAAGATGAATTGGTAGCCCTCGTTCAGCATGGAGCCCCAACTGGGGGTCGGCGGTTGCTCACCCAGACCGAGGTAGCTGAGGCCGGCCTCGACGAGGAGGGCGAAGCCCAGTGACAGGGCGATCTGAATGATGATCGGCGACGCGACGTTGGGCACGACGTGTCGGCGTATCAACCGGTTCGACGTGGCGCCCAGCGATCGTGCCGCCTCGATGTAGTTCTCCTCTCGGACGGCGATGACCTCGCCCCGCAGGAGGCGCACGAAACTCGGTATGAAGACGATGGCGATGGCGATGGCCGTGTCGTTGATGCTGGCCCCGAGGAGTGCCGCGACCGTCAAGGCCAGGATCAGCGGAGGAAACGAGAACATCGCGTCCATGGCCCGCATGATCACCGAGTCCACCCCGCCCCGGAAGAAGCCGGCGATCAGGCCGAGCGGTGCCGCGAAGATGATGGCGATGCCCACGATCTCGAAGGTGGCCCGCAGCGACACGCGGGCACCCCAGATCAACCGGCTGAGAATGTCGCGGCCCAGGTCGTCGGTACCCAACCAGTGCGCGGCCGAAGGCCCGGCGTTGACGATGTCGAGGTTCTGCAGATTCGGCGGGTAGGGGGCGATCAGCGGAGCGAAGATGGCCGCCACGATCACGATGAGCATGAAGATCAGCCCGGCCATGGCGAAGTGTTGATGGCGGAAGCGGTGCCAGAAGCCCGAGCGCGCCCGTCCGCCGACGCCTTCCTCGATCATCTCCGAGGGATCGGCCAGCCCGACGAACGGGTCGCCGCTGGAAGGAGGGACGGCGAGACTCATCCGAGGCGGACCTTCGGGTTGAGATAGCCGTAAATGACGTCGACCACCAGGTTGATGATGACGAACGCCGTCGCGGTGACCAGCACGACGCCTTGGACGACCGGGAGGTCCTTTTCGCTGATCGCCGAGAGGATGTACTCGCCGATGCCGGGCAACGAGAAGATCTGCTCGATGATCAACGTGCCTCCCAGGAGGTAGCCGAAACTGATGCCGATGACGGTGACCGCCGGACTGAGGGCGTTCTTGAGCGCGTGCTTTCCGATGACGACACGGTTGCTCAGGCCCTTCGCGGTCGCGGTGCGCATGTAGTCCTGGTCCAGGGTGTCGATCAGCGCGCCACGCACCTGGCGGGCGATGGTGGCCGCCCCGCCCAATCCCAGGGCCAGCCAGGGCAGGATCAGGTGCTCGAACCATCCCCAGGGCGAGGTCGACCACTGCACATAGCCGAGGGCCGGGAGGAGATGTGTGTCGACGGCGAAGACGATGACGAGGAGCAACGCCAGCCAGAAGTCCGGGATGGCCACGCCGAGGCTGGAGCCCACGGTGACCATCCGGTCGCTCGCCGAGCCGTTGCGGACACCGGCGATGATCCCCGCCGGGATGCCGATGATGATGGCCAGCAGCATGCCGCCGATGGCGAGGGAGAGGGTGACCGGAAATCGTGCCCTGATTCCGGCGGCGACCGACTGGCCGGGATTGAAGAGCGAGCTCCCCAGGTCACCGTGGATGACCCCGTTCAGCCAGCGCAGATATTGCCGCCAGAAAGGCTCGTTCAGATGCAGCTGACGGGTGATCTCCGCCACCTTGGCCGGATTGGAATGCACCCCGCCGGCGAGCGCCAACGCCGGGTCCCCGGGGAGCAGGAGCACGAGGCTGAAGACGGCAAAGGAGATCAGCAGCAGGAGAGGGATCGTGATCAGCAGCCGGCGGACGATGAACGAGAGGAGGGAGCCACCTGAGCCCACGGACGATCAGCCCGCTTCTTCGGTCATCGGAGCGTCGCCGACAGCGCCGACCGGCGACACCTGGGCGCGGCGGCTCTGCAGGAGGACACTGGTCATCGGTCGGCCAGCGACTCGTCTCGGCGCGGGAGGTGGCTGCAGGTCACACCGTCAGCCGGCTGGCCCGGGACGCCGGATTCCGCTGTATCCCGACGACGCCGCTCACTTCTTGACGTAGATGCCGGCAAGGTTCGATCGGCACTGGCCGATGGGCGCCACAACCTTGCCACCCACCACCGACTTGTTGTAGGCGATGATCGACGGCTCGAACTCGATGGGCGTCTCGAGGCCCTGGGCCATGACGGCCGCGCCCACCTTCTGCATCAGGGGACCCTGCAGCTTGGGGCTCAGCGACGCGTTGGCCGCCTCGATGTCCGGCGTGAGGGCCAGGTCCTTGGTGCCGAGATACTGGGCCGGAAAGCCGCTCGGCTCGAAGACCGCCTCGAACGTGTTCGAGATGTCGGGCCCGTTGGTCAGGTCCTCGCTCAGGAGGGCGTCGCCCTGCTTCTTGATGTAGACGTCCACCAGAATGTCGCTCCCCGGGATCAGCTGGATGTTGGCCTTGAAGCCGGCGGCAGCCATCTCGCTCTGGATCACGGTGGCCAGGCGCTGGAACGTGGTGTTGCCCGCAGGCACGTCGAGCTTGAAGGGGATGCCGTGGGGAAACCCTGCGGCCGCCAACATTGCCTTGGCCTTCTTGGGGTTGTAGACGTACTTGTTGCCGACCTGCTTGTTGTAACCGGGAGAGTTCGACGGGAACGGTTGGTAGGCGGGACGCCCGACACCGGCGTAGACGACCTTGTTGATGGCCGCGCGGTCGATGGCGTATTCGAGGGCGGCGCGGACCTTGACGTTGTTGAAGGGTGCGCGGTCATTGCGTGTCTCGAGGACCGAGTAGTCGTAGGACTGGGTGATCGAGGTGCCGATGTTGGAGTTGTGCTTCACCTCTGAGTACTGCTCGGGGTCGAGGGAGATCATGTCCACGGCGCCCGACGTGATGGCGCTGACGGCCTGGGGTCCCGTGCTGACTTCGACGAAGTTCACCCCGCCGAGCGGGTAGGCCTTGGAGTCCCAGTACTTCGGGTTCTTGGTCAACTGGATGGAGGATCCGGGCTGATAGCTCTTCAAGACATATGGACCGGAGCCGACGGGGGTCTTGGCTGCGGTGGCGAAGCTCGAAGGGGGATAGACCATCCCGTCGATGTACGTCGCGGCCCAGAGGAAGTCACCGGCGGTCGGGCGGTTGAGTTGGACGACCAACGTGTCGGGGTCGGGCGTGGTCATCGACGAGATGGCGGACAGCGAGCTCCGCAAGGGGCTCTTCTTGGTGTTCAACAGGCTGTCCATGACATCGGTGGATGTCACCGGCTCGCCGTTGGAGAAGACCATGTTGGGTCGGATGTGCAACGTCACGGTCGAGGAGTTGTTGGACACCGTCCAACTCTGGGCGACGCCACCGCTGATGTTGTACTGACCCGGCGCGGTGACGGACTGGTAGATGTTTGACATCACGGTGTAGCCGCAGTCGTTGACCGAGGTGCTCGGGTCGAAGTTCGTAAACTCGTTATTGATGTCAAAGCCGTACTTGAGCACGCCGTTGGGGTTGATGGCCGAATTGGCCGCGCCTGCACCCTGCGTGCTCAGGCTGGCAGCGACCAGGGGGCTGAGGAGTGCCGCGGCAGCTGTCCCGGCGAGAATCACCCGTCTGCCGCCGAAACGGGAACGCCGCGACGCCCGGCTGTTCTTCGGTACCGGTCGGCGCTGTGATGATTCGAAAGAACCCATCTTTGTTTCCCCCTTAAGCCGCTGTGTGCGGTGCTCGCTTCGATGCGTCTGCCGTGGAGGCCTCCCGGGTCCACAGGCAGATTGCAACGAGCGGTCGACTATACCCAGACGATTCCGAGTCCTGCACATCACCCGCCCGTGCGGGCCGTCTTTTGTGGTTCCTCACGTGGTGAGGGCCCGGGAGTTGCGGATCGACAAGGCGACGAGCGTCAGGGTGGGCCCGTAACCCGCTCCGGTGGGAAACGGGGAGGAGTCGCAGACCACGACGTTGGGGACGTCGTGCAGGCGTCCCCACTCGTCACAGACCGAGGTCGCGGGATCGGTGCCCATGCGGGCCGTTCCCACCACATGGCGTGAGGCCGGGATGCTCGAGCTCTTGAACGATCCCTGGCGGATTTCCGCTCCGACATGCGGCGAGGTGGCGGTGCGGGCCCAGACCGCCCCGGCCTCGTGCAGGATGCCTTCGAGTTTGGGGCCGTAGTAGGCGGAGGCGGCGAGCTCGTGCCGGTGCGGCTTGTAGGTGATGCGTGCCACCGGGAGCCCGTGGACGTCACGGATATCGGGGTCGAGGTCGATCCGGTTGGTGGACTGCGGCATGTCCTCACCCTGCATGGTGAAACCGACCATGTGGTCGCGCATCGGTGAGGCGCGCATCATGTCCTTGTGCTCGGGTCCCCAGGGGTAGAACTTGGACTCGAGCATCGGATGCGCCGCACCGCCGTGTTCGACCAGGCCGCCCTTGAACCACGGCAGTCCGGCTTGCGCCGCGGCGGCCCGGGAGTCGTCGTCCACGAGAATGAAGTCATCTTGGAGGTGGGTCACCGAGCGACCCTTGTGGGCGTGGAGGCGCATGGGCAGCTGTCCGAAGGTCAGGGTTTGGAAGTGGTACATGAGATTGCGGCCGATCTCGGGGTGCTCCAGACCCGACAGCAGCAACAGGCGCGGCGTCTCGGTGGCCCCCGCAGCGAGTACGACATGGCCCGCGTTCTCAACGTGGCGTTCACCCGCGGCGTCGATCCACTCCACGCCCGTGGCCTTGCCGTTCTCCACGAGGATCTTCGAGACCATTGATTCGGGCCGCAGTTCCGCCTTCCCACTCATGAGGGCGCGACGCAGGGAGGCCACGGGGTCGCCCTTGGCATGGATGGGACAGCCGAAATACCCGCAGAAGCCGCAGTTGTTGCACGCCGGGCGGTCGTCGTAGGGGACCGAGTTGCAGGCCGTGGGCCCGGGGTAGGGGTGGTAGCCCAATCGCTCCGCGGCGGCCGTGGTGACCACGGCGCAGTACATCGGTGCACCCGGCGGCATCGGGTACGGCTCGTCGCGCGGTGCGGCGAACGGATTGGCCCCGGCCTCCCCGGCCACCCCGATGAGTCGCTCGGCCTCGGCGTAGTAGGGCTTCAGGTCTTCATATCCGATCGGCCAGTCGACGAGACTCGCACCTTCTATCGGCCCAAGGTCCGAGAGGACCCGGAAGTCGTCCTCGCGAAAGCGCGGCACCTTGCCGTCGGCGTGGGTGCCGCCTCCGCCGACTGTCGCCGGCAGGTTGTTCACCTCGCCGACGTGAATGCGGTCGCCATCGG
Organism: uncultured Acidimicrobiaceae bacterium; assembly: GCA_963706555.1. Taxonomy (GTDB): domain Bacteria; phylum Actinomycetota; class Acidimicrobiia; order Acidimicrobiales; family RAAP-2; genus Bog-473. The sequence continues at coordinate 4,244,435 of OY970164.1, read as the reverse complement.
AGGAACTGACGCGGAACGTCCGCGGCTCGAGCCACGGATCCGGACCGAGGAAGTGACGGCTCCAGTACTTGATCTCGTCATTGGAAAACTCGTAGAGCAACTCGGAGGGCTTCTCCGTGTTGACGAGATAGTTCTTTCCCCGCTCGAAGATGAGGACCGACCAACCAGCGGCGGTGAGGACGTCGGCGGCGGTGGACCCTCCGGGACCCGAGCCGACGATGATGGCATCAAAGTCACGACTCACGGCTGGCTGACCTCCTCGTCGGTGTAGCCCCGGGGCTGGACGTCGCCGGCAAAATCGATGTACTGCCATCCGACCATGTTGCGATTGCCCAAATACTCGGGTGCGCCGTACATGCCCTCGCAGGCGTGCTCGTGGATGAGCTCGAGGAACTCTTCGTTGGCGCGCAGTCGTACGTCTTGTTCCTCCGAGGTGGCATCGACGAAGTCGTCACCCAAGCCGGCGATACCGACGCGGTACTGCTCCTGCAATCCCACCACGGGCCCGAGTCGTTCACGTTCGGGAATGCCTTGCGAACCTTCGATCCGCGTCCGCCAGGCCAGCTCGTCCCTGGCGCTGAGGCGGTGGAACGTGGCAAACCGCGGATCTCCGCCGAAGCGTCCCGAGAAGGGGCCGCCGGCCCATATGAGAGGCGGGTCACTGGCGAATGCACCGAGGAAGCCATCGATGAAGTCCACGACACCGGCTTCAGTTGCGCCGGGGTCCTGATCGGTGGGGATCAATCGGGCACACGCAGCCTGCACGATCGCGTATTGGTTCTCGTTGAAGAATCGGGCCACGGGCGAGTGTAGGTCGGGACCATGGGGAAGGGGCAAGACGCGTCCCGCTGGACCGGATGGTCCACGACGCGGGCACACGTCATCGGTGCGATGAGGTCGTCACGGCGTGCGGTATCGCGCGAGGGTGGGGGAGTGGAGAGCGACCGGGCAGACGTCGAGCAGGAAAAGCGACTGGCGGCAGAAGCTGCCGCCGGCCTGGTCGAAGACGGCATGGTCGTCGGACTGGGGACGGGGACGACGGTCGCCTATCTGTTGCCGGCGCTGGGCCGCCGTCACCTCGACATCTCGTGTGTCGCAACGTCGCCGGCGACCGAGGCACTCGCGCGCGCCGAGGGGATCGCGGTGGGGCCGTTCGATGCGATCTCCCGCCTCGACATGGCGATCGACGGGGCGGACCAGGTCGATCCGTCCGGATGGCTCGTCAAAGGGGGCGGGGGTGCCCACACGAGGGAGAAGATCGTGGCCGCCGCTTCAGACCAATTCGTCGTGATCGTTTCGTCGAACAAATTGGTCCGGCGCCTGGCACCGCCGGTCCCGCTGGAGCTCCTGGCCTTCGGGCTCGATGCAACCCTGCGGTCGCTCGCGACCGCGGTGATCCGCCACGCCCCGGCGACACCGGACGGGGGTGTGCTGGCCGATTACCGAGGCGGGATCGAGGACCCCGCCCAGCTCGCAGCCATGTTCGGTGCCACCGCCGGGGTGGTGGAGCACGGGCTCTTTCCCCCGGGCATGGTGTCGCGGGTCCTCGTCGGTCGGGGCGACCGGGTCGAAACGTTGGAGGTGGTCGGCTGAATTGCCGCCGTCGGGCGGCGGACCCGCCCGAGTTCCGCCGTCAGGCGGTGGTGGGGAGGTTGAAGTGTCCCCGTCAGGCGGCGGTGAAGGTGACCGGCAGTGCTGTCGGGGAGCGGAAGACCTGACCGCGGATGTGCGGATCCGTGTCGCCCGGGTTGAGGGCGATGTTCGGCAACCGATCGAGGACACGGTTCACGAGCGCGCGTGTCTCGATGCGGGCCAGGTGCATGCCGAGGCACATGTGCGGTCCGTGCGCGAACGCAATGTGGGGGATCGCCGGGCGGAAGATGTCGAAGACCTCGGAGTTCTCCCAACGCGTCTCGTCGTGATTGGCCGAGCCGATATTGGGCGAGATGCTCTCTCCGGGACCGAGCTTCACGCCGCCGATCTCCACCTCACAGGTGGTCGTGCGGTTTATGGAAAGCAGCGGCGGCTCGAACCGCAAGGCTTCCTCGATCGCCTGCGGTAGGAGGGACCGGTCATTGCGGACGGCCTCGAGCTGGTCGGTGTGGGTCAGGAGCAAGTAGAGGAGGCTGCCCGAGGAGCGGTAGGTCGTCTCGGCACCTGCGGGCAACAGCAGACGCAGGAAGGAGTAGATCGCCTCGTCCGTCAGGCGTTCGCCGTCGACTTCGGCCAGGACCAGGTCACTGATGACGTCTTCTTGGGGATCCGCCCGGCGCAGGGCTACGAATTCGGCGAAGTAATCGCGGAGCGCCTCTGACGCTGCAATGCCCCGGTCGATGTCGCCCCCGAGGGAAATGAGCTCGATCGACCACCGCTGGAACTGTGCGAAGTCCTCCTCGGGCAGCCCGAGCAGACGGGCGATCACCCGCACCGGAAACTCGAACGTGAGCTGGCGGACCAGGTCCGCTTCGCCGTCGCGGATGAAGCGATCGATCAATTCGTCGATGATGGGTCCGATGAACTCGGGTTCCCAACGGGCCAACGACTTCTCCCGGAACGCGTGGGCGACCAGGTTGCGGTGCCCGCGGTGCTCGGGATCGTCCATGCCCAGGATCATGTGGCCCATGACCATTCCGATGGTGGCGTCGTAGGCCGTGGAAGTGAACGTTTTGGCATCGCGGAGTATGCGCGAGCAGTCCTCGTAACGGAAGGCATTCCACTCCGGTTCGCCTTCGAATCCCTCGGGCAGGAAGTCCATGGACATGAGGCGACCCTTCCACACCGGGGAATTCTTCCGCTTCTCCGCGAAGTCCGGGTAGGGGTCGCGGGTGCTCCCCGAGACCACGTCGACAAAGGCCGCGAAGGGGTCGTACTCCTGCTCTTGGGTGTCAACCATGAATTCCTCTCGATGAGAATCTGGGCTCTCGGACCCTTTTTACACCGGGAGCGCCCTCAGTGTGGTCGCAACCAGGTGGCGTGTGGGTGGCAGGCACCGCACCCGGAGTCATCGGCGTCGGCCGACGCGTAGGCTCCGGCTTCGATGAAGACCTTGCGCACCCCCGACGAATGCTTCGCCGCACTTCCCGGTTTCGACTACGCCCCGCACTACGAAGAAGTAGGTGATGGAGAGGGGGGCTCCTTGCGGATCCACTATGTGCGCGAAGGCGATCCGGGCGCACCCGTCGTCCTGTCGCTGCACGGCGAACCTTCCTGGTCGTACCTGTACCGGAGGATGATCCCGGTGCTGACGAGGGCCGGATTGCAGATCGTGGCACCGGACCTGGTGGGCTTCGGGCGATCGGACAAGCCGACCGAGCGCGGCGACTACACCTACGCGCGCCACGTCGAGTGGATGCGCGCGTTTCTGTTCGATCGCTTGGACCTGAGCGGGATCACGCTGGTGTGCCAGGACTGGGGAGGACTCATCGGGCTCCGGCTCGTCGGGGAGCACCCCGATCGTTTCGCCCGGGTGGTCGCAGCCAATACGTTTCTCCCCACCGGTGACGTGTCGCCCGGTGAGGCGTTCTTTAATTGGCAGCGCTTCTCCCAGGAGGTGGAGGTCTTTCCGACGGGCTTCATCGTCAACTCCGGCTGTGTCACAGCGCTGGCGCCCGAGGTGCAGGCCGCCTACGACGCGCCATTCCCTGACGAATCGTTCAAGGCTGGTGCGCGCGCCTTCCCCATGCTGGTCCCGTCGAGTCCCGACGACCCCGCACACGATGCGAACGTGGCGGCGTGGCAAGGTCTGGCCGCGTTCGACCGGCCGTTCCTGACGGCCTTCGGCGACGGGGACCCGATCACCCGCGGGGCGCACCGCGCCCTCCAAGAGGGCATCGCTGGCGCCCAGGGGCAGCCGCACACGACCATCGTCGGCGGAGGCCATTTCCTGCAAGAAGACTGCGGGGAGGAGCTGGCGCGGGTCGTCGTCGACTTCGTCACGCAAACCACGTAGCCATCCCCAACGGGAGCGTAGAGCCGCTGCCAGTCGAGCTGCTGGCAGTCGACCGGCGTTACTCCCGTTGCGACTGCAACATGGTGCGCGTCGAGAGGCGCACCGCCAGAACGCAGAGCACGATGGCGAAGACGGCGAGTGCGAAGATCTCGGGCAGCACCGTGATGAATCCGGCGTGATGGTAGATCAACTTGATGAAGGCATCCATGGCCCAGGCCTGCGGCACGACGTGGCCGACGGCGCGCACCGTGCTGTCCACGACATCGAGCGGATAGACGCAGCCACCGAGCATGCCGGCGGCGATGCCGACGACGACCGCCGTGGCGATGGCCTGCTCCTGGCTGCGAGCCCACATCCCGATGAGCACCGACGCGCCCGACAGGGCGAGCGCCAGGAGTGTGACGACCGCACCCACCGCGAGGGGAGTGCCCCAGTGCACGCCGAAGAGGACCCGACCCAGCACGAGCAAGCCGATCGCCTGCGCGGCGGCGACCACCAGAAGGGTCAGGACCTCGGCGGCCACGATGGACCGCTGCCGCACCGGCGCAACAGCCAGCCGGCGCAGGATGCCGAGGCGGCGTGATGCAACGAGCCCCGACGAGAGCACAAGCAGGGTGATGCCCATGAAGAGCACGAGGTCGGCGGGGGCGACGTAGGAGAACGGACTGAGTGGCGCGGGCAAATGGGTGTGCGCCAGCACGGTATCGGTGACGTGGGTCGAGGTACCTTCGGCCGCGATCAGGTCCAAGAGCGCGACGACATCGGTGCGCGCCTGCACCGCATCAGTCGTGGCTGATTGGGACACGAAGTCGACGCGGATCGATGTCCCGCTGGCCGGGAGTCCCACCAGGCCTGCGACCACCCGTCCGCGCAGGATGTCGTCGCTCAGTGCGGTGCGATCGGGCTCCATCCTGACCTTCACCCCAGCGGTGTGCTGTACCAATTCGAGGAGGCGCTGTGATGGGTTGACGAGACCGACTGGTTCCTTGGGGCTTCCCGCCAGCAGCCCGGTGACGAGGATGAACAAGAGCGGGAAGACCGTGGCCAGCGCCAGCAGTCGCCGATCACCGATGATGCGCCGGATGTTCACCCGCAAGATCGCGATCACGGCTTCACCATGCGTCGCACGCGGGTCATGGCGAGCCCGAACGAAACGACGGCGATGAGGCAGAGCACGAGGAAGGGCTCGATGACCGAGCCTGTCGATTCGTGCAGCAACGCGAGACGGCCGAAGCCGACCAGTGCCCACCCGTTCGGCGTGCCGAGACTCACGATCTGGAGGAACTCGGGTAACGAGCCGGGCGGAAGGAGATTGCCGCCGACCAGGGAAAGGAAGAGGCCCACGATCAGGGCGACGCCGAAAGCCTCTTGCTCGTTGCGGGCCAGCGAGGTGAGGAAGGCGCCCAAGCCGCACATGGCGGCGGCGGCACCGATCGAGAGCAGGAGGACACCGAGCGGTGCCCCCCAGTCCGCACCGAAGAGGACCGTCGTCGCTCCCCAGACCAACAAAATGCTGACGAGTCCTGTGACGAAGATCGCCAGCATTTTGCCGATGACGATCCTCGAGGGCCGCAGCGGCGCCGCAGCGATCCGCACCAGGGTGCCGCCTGACCGTTCGAGCATCAGCGACCGCATGCCCAAACCTCCGCCGATAAAGAGGAAGACGACGGCGATGGAGGGGGCGAAGTAGTCGAGGACGCCGCGACCGGCGTTGCCGAGGCTCATCGTGCTGACACTGATGGAGGCGAACTGAGAAGTTGATCCCGGTCGGAGATGGCCGGCGTAAAGGCGACTGGCCAGGCCGGCGGCGATCGATTCGGCCCATTCCTCGCCCGTCAGCGACGACGCCCGACTCACCACGTCGAAGCCGGGGGAGTGCGCGGCACCCGGAGCCACCATCGGGACGAGCAGGTTGGAAAGCTTGCTGTGCGCACCGTCGAGGACGACCCCGCCCGCCAACGTGCCGTTAGCGACCTCCTTGCGGACGGCCCCGGCACGCGGGACGACGCGCACGGTCACGTAGGCCGGCAGTTGCGTCGCATGGGCCGCCGCGGCCACGACCGCAGGCGTGGTCCCCGTCACGCCGATGGTGAGATGTCCCTTCGACGCATCGTGACCGAAGGCGAATCCCAATATGGCGGTCAGCACGAGGGGCGCGATCAGGCTGGAGATCAGAATGGAGCGGTCCCGCACCCTCCGCCGCAGTTCGTTTGCCGCGATGATCCAGATCAGTCTCGGAGCTCCTTCCCGGTGAGCGCCAGGAACACACCTTCGAGGTCGGGCGCAACGACCTCGACGCCGGTGAGCTCGACCCCGAGGCTCCCTGCCTCGCGGACCACGTGCGGCAGCACGGCGGCACCGTGGTCGGTCGTGAGCTCGAGGCCGCCGGCGATCGGACGCACGTCGCGCACGGCGGGGAGGAAACGGCACGCCGCAGTCAGCGCGTCGGCCGGCGCGTCCCCGAAGGTCAGCCGAAGACGGTCCTGCCCTCCGTACTGGCGGATCAGCCCCGAAGGGGTGCCTTCGGCGATGAGACGGCCGTCATCGATGATACCGACCCGTTGGCAGAGCCGAGCCGCTTCCTCCATGTAGTGCGTGGTGTAGAGGACGGCGATCCCGAGCCCCGCCACGGTTTCGAGAATGGCGTGACGGCTTTGCGGGTCGACGCCGACCGTCGGCTCGTCGAGAATCAACAAGCGCGGCCGGTGGAGCAATCCGGCGGCGATGTTGGCACGTCGCTTCATTCCACCCGAATACGTGCCGACTCGTTCTTTCCCCCGGTCGGCCAGCCCGACCAGTGTCAACGTCTCGGTGATGCGCTGCTCGAGAAGCGCACCGCGCAGCGCATAGAGCTGGCCGAAGAATCGGAGGTTCTCGCGGGCGGAGAGATCCGGGTAGAGGGCGAGGTCCTGGGGGACGTAGCCGATGGCTGCCTTGGCGGCGAGCGATCCTCCCGGCTCGCCGCCGACGGTCACCTCACCGTGGTCCGCGTTGAGCAAGCCGCAGATGATGGCGATCGTGGTCGTCTTCCCGGCGCCGTTGGGCCCGAGCAACCCGTAACACTCTTTGTCATCCACGGTGAAGGAGACATCGTCAACGGCCGTGCGGTTACCGAACTGCTTGCGGAGACCCTGACACGCCAGCACGGCTGGACACTAACTTGGATCCTCATGATCTCCCTGGAGCCCATCGGCGTCGTCGTCGGCGGTCGTACCACGCTCGACGACGACGAGTGGGGGGCGGTGGAATCGATCATCCGTCTTGCTGCGGATCGCTTTGCACCCGACGTCGTCACCGGTCTCGATACCTTCTCCCACCTCTGCGTGGTGTTCCAGTTCCATCTCGTCGACGAGGCGGACATCGTCACGGGGGCGCGGCACCCACGGGGCAATCCCGACTGGCCGAGTGTGGGAATGTTCGCCCAGCGGGCAAAAATGCGACCGAACCGACTCGGGGTCAGCAACTGCGCGCTCGTCGCCGTGGACGGGCTCGAGCTTCACGTGCGCGGGCTCGATGCGGTCGACGGCACACCCGTGCTCGACATCAAGCCCTTCATGCGCGAGTTTGAGCCGACCGCTACCCACCAGCCGGCGTGGGCGACGGAATTGATGGAGGGGTACTACTGACGCCCGTTGCGAGTGACTGCGCCCGGATCGGCGCGGGCTCAGCTCTTGAGGGCGGCCTGCAGCCTCTCGAGCGATAGCTCCTCGGTCAGCTGGTCCCCGCATTGGGCGCAGTCGGCCTCATGCCGCCACGATCTGATCATGCGGGTGCCGGCGAAGTTGAGGTACACCGTGAAGGTCTCCGAGTTGGTGGGAGCGTCCAATTGGTAGTACGGCCGCCAACCGGTGGCGACGGGCTCACCCCCCACCTCTGTGCCCTTGAGGATGCGCCGGAACCGCATCCGGTGTGCATCGAAGACCCAGGTGCTGTTGCATGACTCGATTACCGTGGGTTCGAGCTCACGTTCCGATGTCATGGAGCCAGTATGGCCGACGGGTCTGACCTAGGCCAGAGGGTGAACTGTGCGCCTTCTGGGGGATCCGTTACAGGTTCGTGACGTTCTTGGCCGGCCTGCGATCCCTTGGCGACATCAGGGGATACCACCGTCCACGCGGAGGATGGCCCCGGTGGTGTAGCTCGATGCGCCGCTGGCGAAATAGAGCGCCGCACCGACGATCTCGTCCGGCTGACCCCCCCGTTGCAGGGCGAAATGCGCCTTGGCTCCCTGCTCGAAGGCCGGGATGTCCCACGCCGCCGTCACGTCGGTCATGAACGGGCCCGCCATAATGCAATTGACCCGAACCGTGGGCCCGAAGGCGTGGGCGAAACCGACGGTCAGGGCATTCAGTCCGGCCTTGGCGGCGTCGTAGGGCAGCATGCCGGGAGCAGGACGGATGGAACCGGTACTCGAGATGTTGATGATCGATCCACCGCCGGGGTCACTCGCCATGCGCGTGCCGACGAGGGTGGTGAGCCGGAACGGTCCTTTCAGGTTGAGGTCGACCACCTTGTCCCACATGGTCTCGCTGACCGCGGGGAGCGAGTCGTAGAGCAGCGACATCCCCGCGTTGTTGACCAGCACGTCCAGGTGGCCGAAGGCGTCGTAGGACCGATCGACCAGGTCGTCGAGCTCGTCCCAGTGGCCAACGTGACAGGCGAGTGGCAGGGCCTGGCGGCCCTTGGCTTCGATCTCCCGGGCGACCTCCTCACAATTCTCCAGCTTGCGGCTGGCGACGACGACATCCGCCCCCGCCTCGGCGAATCCCAACGCCATCGCTTTGCCCAGACCGCGGCTCCCGCCCGTGACGAGCGCCACCTTTCCGGCGAGGACACCCGTGCTCGTGCTGGTCATGCGGCGAAACTACCGGAGCAGCTCGGCCACCGCCTGCGTCACCGCTTTGGCCATCGGGATGTGGAGGAACTCGTTGGGGCCGTGCGCATTGGAGTGCGGTCCGAGGACGCCGGTCGCGACGAACTGCGTGCGGGGAAAGCTCCGCTTGAGATCGGCCAGGAAGGGGATGGTGCCGCCTTCGCCGTGAAAGCCCACGGGTTGGCCGAAGGCTTCCTGTGAAATTCGTCCGAGCGCCTCGGTGTTCCTCTGGTCGAGCGGAGGAGCGAGCCACCCGTCGGCCACGCCTTCGAGGTCGATGGTGATGTGCGCTCCCTCATCGGTGGTGATCGCCGAGATCAACGCGTCCGCCGCCACTTGTGCGTCAACGTCGGGGGGAAGGCGCAGCGATATTTTCGCGGTCGTGAACGGTCGCAGCACGTTGCCCCCGTCGCGCACGGCGGGCACGCCGTCCATGCCCGTCACTTCGAGCGCGGCCGACCAGGCCTTGGCAATCAGCCGATCGGCCGCCGTCTCCCCGAGAAGCCGGAGGCCGTCGACGGTGGGCAGGGAGGAATCTCCGAACTCCTGTGCCGAAGCGCCGAGTGAAGCCCGCAGGTCGTCGGGGACGCCCTTGCCCAGCAGCTCAGGCAGCAGAATGGCGCCCGTGGCCTCATCCTCGATGCGGGACAGGATCTTGCGCAGTATGCGGAATGACGATGGCACCACGCCCCCACCCATGCCGCTGTGGATGCCTTCGGTGAGCACGTCCACCCGCACGCTGGCGACGAGGTTGCCCCGGAGGGACGACGTCAGCCAGAGCCGGTCGTAGCTCATGCAGCCCGAATCGAGGCAGATCACCAGTGAGGGCGTGCCGATCCGATCCTGCAGGTGCTCGACGTAGGCCGAGAGGTCGGGACTCCCGCTCTCCTCACTACCCTCGATGAGGATGACCACGCGTCCTCGCCCTCCGTCGGCGGCCAGCAACGCCGTCACGGCCGCAAAGAGCGCGTAACCGTCGTCCGCCGTGCCGCGCCCGTAGAGGAGATCCCCCTCGCGGACCGGCTCGAACGCGGAGAGTCCGGGTCGCCAGTCACCCAACGGCGGCTGTTTGTCCATGTGCCCGTAGATCAAAACGGGGTCGCCGGTTCCCCCGTTCTCCACCAGCAGGACGGGCGTGCGACCGGGCAACTGCACGATTTCCGTCTGCAGGCTCCCGTCCTGCTCCAATGCCCAGCTCTGGAGGAGGGCCGCAGCTTCATTGATGGCACCACGCTCCTCCCAGTCAGGGTCGAACGCCGGAGAGAGGCACTTGATCCGGGTGTACTCGGCCAGTGTGGGGAGGATCCGCTCTTCCCAGGCTGCGTCGATGGATGCGCCGCCGGTCATCCAGCTGCGGGGGATTCCGCCAACGCTGTCAGCCGGTCCAGCGTCTTGGACATGCCATCGGCCGTGATCGAGGGCAGCTTGCTTCGACGGAGCAGCTTGCCTTGCTTGTCCTCTGAGATGTCCCAGCTCTCCCGGACGAGGGTCCCACCGTCAGCCGGCTCGAACTCGTAGCGCCAGATGCGTCCACCGAGCCAGCGCCCGAGAAATCCCGACACCACCGTCTTCCAGGCGATGCGCCTGTCTTGTTCGAACTCGATCACCGTGTTCGACATCGTGTAGCGCACACCGGCCTTCATGGACATGCCGAACGTGCTGCCGAGAGTGAGCTTCTGGGGTTCACCCGCCTTGAGCTCGACGACCGATCCCGAACCGTCGATCTCGGGGTGGCGGCTTGCATCCGCCACGATTGCGAAGAGATCTGCGGCTGGTGCTGCGATCACCCGTTCGACGCTGACGATGTTTCCCTCCACGGCGCACCTCTCTGCGTGAAATTCGGCTGCCCAGTACTACCACTCCTGGTACGAGTCCTCAGCTTGCCAGGGCTGCGCCTGCCCGGGTTTGCGCGTCCCAGGGCTGCGCCTGCCCGTACAGTGCAATGCCGAACGCCATGGCCCAACGCCACGGCCGACCCGACGGAGATCTGCAGGTGACGGATATGGACGAACTCTCGATGTACTACAACCCGCGCTGCTCGAAGTGTCGTACGGCACAGGGACTCCTGACCGAACGTGGCATTGACGCGCACATCGTGGAGTACCTCAAAGATGCACCGACCGTGCCGCAGCTGCAGGAGCTGATGGGGCAACTCGGCATTATCGACCCCCGGGACATGATGCGAACCGGCGAAGGCGTCTATGCCGACTTGGGCCTCGCTGACCAGTCAGGGACGGCGCTGCTCCAGGCCATTGCGGCGAATCCCATCCTTTTGGAGCGGCCCATCGTGGTCCGCAATGGCCGGGCGGTCATCGCCCGCCCACCCGAGCGCCTGCTGGAGCTCCTCGAGTCCTGACGGTGCCCGGCAGTCTCCCGGCCGAACTCTTCCATGACGGCGAACTCTTCCATGAAGGCGAACTATTCCATGACAGCGAATTGCGCCAGGTCGCTCAGCTGCACCCACTCCAAGGTTGATGCGTGGGTCGAGGCCAGGACCACGGGAGGAGCCACTCCCGCCTCGAACGCTTCTTGCCACCGACTGGCGCAGAGGCACCACTGGTCACCAGGCACCAATCCGTCGAATCCGTGTTCGGGATGCGGGGTCGAAAGGTCGTTGCCCACCGAGGCCGAGAAAGCCAAGAACTCCTCGCTGGCGCGGATACACACCGTGTGGACCCCGAAGTCCTCGGCACCGGTGTTGCAACACCCGTCACGAAAGAAGCCGGTCAGGGGGTTGTAGTTGCAGGGTTGGAGGTCGCCTCCGAGAACATTCTGAGCCATGCCCCATTCCAGCACGGTTGCGGGCGCGTCGGGCGCAGCTCTTGCATCGCGCTCGCTAGCTGCCGTCGAACGGCCGGCCTTCGTAGCGATCGACCCAGGTGAACTCCTCGACGGGAAGCCGCCGCAGCCGGCGTGCCGCAGCGACGGGGCGGCCCAACACGACGAGGGCGGCCACGGCGATCGTCTCGGGGATGGAGAAGAGTCGGCGGACATCGTCCTCCCGGCGGATGGGCATGGTGGTGATGACGCCCCCCAGTCCTTCCGCACGGGCGGCCAGCATGAGATTCCAGGCGAAGGGGTAGACGGAGGCGCCACCCGCAAAGGTGTAGCGGTCGTAGTCGCGATCGACGGCGGCCAGCGCCCTCAGGTCGGCCAGCACCAGCAGGAGAGCGGGCGCCGTGTCGAGGGTCTCGGCCAGGCCCGGCGTCCCTCCCGAGGCGGCGTTGGCGGCTGCGGCTTCGGCAAACTCGTGGGCGTGGTCGACTGCCGCGGCCTCGGCTTCCCGGTCGGTGATCGGGGCCCATGGGGTCAACCCCGCACTATGGAGGGCGAGATACTCGTACCAGCCCGTCAGGTACAGGTCACGGAGGGAGCGGCGTGTCGCCGGGTCTTTGACGACGATCACCCGCCAACCCTGTCGGTTGCCGCCACTGGGAGCGAAGCGGGCCGTATCGAGCAGGCGGTGCAGCACGGCGTCCTCGACGGGCTCGGGCAGGAATTCGCGTACCGCACCCGTGCTCCGCAATGTCTCGATCAGATTGAGGTCCATCGAATGACGGTAGCGGGCGGCCCCGCTCAACACGGCTCCTCTCGACACGGCCCCGCTCAACACGGCTCCTCTCGACACAGGCCCCGCTCGACACGGGCTCCTCTCGACACAGGGCCTTCTCGACACGGGGCCACTGGCACGACACTGTGGTGGTATGCCCGCGCACCAGCGTCTGCGAGATCTCAGCCGGTTCCCCCTTGTCATTTCCCCCATGGCCGGAGGGCCGACTACGCCGGCACTCGTGGTGGCGGCAGTCGAAGCGGGTGCGGTGGGGTTCCTGGCCGCCGGCTACAAGTCCGCAGACGAGATGCGCACCGAGATCGCCGCCGTCCGCAGCGCCACAGCAGCCGCGTTCGGGGTGAACGTGTTCGTCCCGGGGGAGCCCACGGTCCACCCCGAGGCGCTGGCGGCGTACGCCGGTGCGTTGGAGGCGGAAGCCGCCGCGCTGGGGGCGACGCTCGGGCCGCCGCGCTGGGACGACGACGACTATGGCGCGAAGCTCGCTGAGCTCCTCGCTGCTCCGCCCGCGCTCGTCAGTTTCACCTTTGGCTGTCCGGCCACAGAGGTGGTGCGTGCGCTCCAGGAAAAGGGATCGCTGGTCGTGGTGACGGTGACCACCGTCGCCGAAGCGGTGCTGGCACAACGGGCCGCGGTCGACTGCCTCTGCCTGCAGGGGGCCGAAGCCGGTGCCCATCGCGGCAGCTTCGTCAACGACGACAGTCCGGGGCAGGATCACCCGCTGCGGGCGCTCCTGGCCGATGTGCAGAAGAGTTGCGATCTCCCGCTCATCGCCGCCGGGGGAGTCACCGGCCCCGACGACGTGGCGGCGGTCCTGGCGGCCGGGGCGACGCAGGTGCAGCTGGGGACCGCGTTCCTGCGGTGCACCGAGAGCGGCGCCCATCCCCTCTACAAGGCGGCACTCGCCGACCCCCGGTTCATGTCGACCGCCATCACCCGCGCCTTCAGCGGCCGCAGGGCCCGCAGCCTCGTGAACGGCTTCATGCGGGCGCACGACGACGCGCCCGCCGCCTACCCGGAGATCAATCACCTCACCCGACCGCTCCGCGCTGCGGCCTCGGCCGCCGGCGATCCCGACCATATGAGCCTCTACGCCGGAGAGGGCTTCCGCTGGGCCCAGGAACGGTCGGCCGGCGAAATCGTCGAGGAGCTGGCGACAGGTCTGGACGGCCCAGCCGGTGACGGGCCGGCCGCTGGTGGGGCTCAGCCGGTGACGGGCCCGGCCGGTGGTGGGGCTCAGCCGGTGGTGGGGCTCAGCCGGTGATTGGGCTCAGCCGGTGACAGGGCCGACCCGGTCATAGTGTGGAGGTCCGTGCGCACGATCTCCCTCATGCCCGGGCAACGGTGAGCACTCGTCGCGAGAAGGACACGTTCGAGTTCACCCCACCGGACATCGACCGCGTGGCCGCCTATTTGCAGCATCTGACCGAAGCGGGGCAAGGGTGGATCAACCTTCTCCCAGGTGTGGACCTCGACGAGGAGGAGCAGCAGACGGTCCAGGCCGGCATCTTCAGCCTCTTCAGCAGCCGCCAACAACCGGTCACCATGTCCACGCTGATGCCGCCCCGGCCGACGAGGCGTACCTTTGACGGTGTGACCGTCGGGCTCCTGCACCCGACGGGCGGCAAGGCGGTGGCCCGCCTGGCCGAAGCCGGCGTCACCATGCCTGAGGGATGGCTCGTCCGCCAGGACCATCCCCGGCGCGGCTTGGTGCTGCTGACCAGGCACGGGACGCCCGAGAGCGATGTCATCACGTGGGCGATCCGGGCCGGCACGGCGCTCTGCCGCAAGGACATGACGGGGGAGTGGCAAGCGGCGGTCTACCTCCCGTAGAGGTCAGGCACTCCCCGCAGCTGGCGAGGCGCCATGGTGTCGGCGGCTGGTCCGGCAGACGGTGCCGCCGGACCGGTGCCGGCCGGTACACTAGTTATGTGCCGAAAGTAACTACTTTGCGCAGCTCGACCCCCCTCAAGGGGTCCGTCGACCAGATTCAAGCCGCCTTCCAGATCGTGGTCGGGTCCATCACCCAGATCCGCGCGCATGAGCGACTCCTCGTGGCGGCGGGCGTCAGGCTGGACCGCGCCGGGTCGGCGTTGCTCTACAAGCTCTACGTGCACGGCGACGCGCTCCGTGTGACGGATCTGGCCGACTTGCTCGGAGTCGACGCGCCGACAGTCACCCGCAAGGTCCAACAACTCGAACGCGAGCAGCTCGTCTCGCGCCGTCCCGACCCCGACGACGGGCGGGCCAGCCGGATTTTGTTGACCAAGGCCGGCCGGCGGACGATCGAACGCGTCCTGGACGCCCGGCGCGAGTGGTACGACCACCTGGTGGAGGACTGGGACGAGGCCGACCTCGCGACATTCGCCGCACTGCTCGGTCGGTTTGCCGCGTCCCTCGAACGCGACGTCGAGGAGGCCCGTGACGACTGACGTCGCTGCCTCGTCAGCCGCACTTCCCCCGCTGGAGACCCCGTCGGACGAGGAGCACCGTCGCATCGTCGTGGTGCTCTCCGCGCTCATGCTGGGCATGTTCCTGGCCGGGCTCGACCAGACGATCGTGTCGACCGCGCTGCCGACCATCGCCGGCGATCTGCACGGGCTCAACCACCTGTCCTGGGTGGTGACGGCCTACCTTCTCACCTCCACTATCTCCACACCGCTCTGGGGCAAGCTCGGGGACCTGTACGGCCGGAAGAACCTCTTCCAGCTGTCCATCGTGATCTTCCTGATCGGCTCCATGCTCTCGGGCCTGTCGCAGAACATGATGGAGCTGATCGCATTCCGGGCCGTCCAGGGGGTCGGCGCGGGCGGCCTTTTGGTGGGGGCGCAAGCCATCATCGGCGACGTCGTGCCGGCACGCCAGCGCGGGAAGTACATGGGGTACTTCGGTGTCGTCTTCGGGCTGACCAGCGTCGCCGGCCCGCTGGTCGGCGGCTTGTTCACCCAACACCTGTCGTGGCGTTGGATCTTCTACATCAACGTGCCGTTCGGCATTCTGGCCCTGTTCGCCATTGCGGCCGTGCTGCACCTCCCGGCCGTCCGTGTCCCGCACAAGATCGACTGGACCGGCTCTGCGCTCCTCTCCGCCGGCGTGACGGTGATCATTCTCATGACTGCATGGGGCGGGACGGAGTACCGCTGGGGCTCGGGCACCATCATCGGTCTCGCCGTGCTCGGTGCAGCGTTGCTGGTGGCCTTCTGCGTCGTCGAGACGAGAGTGGCCGAACCGATCATCCCGCTCGACCTGTTCCGCAACCGCACGTTCAGCACGGCGTCGGGTGTCGGGTTCATCGTCGGGTTCGTCATGTTCGGTGCGATCATCTATCTGCCCCTCTATCTCCAGGCTGTCCACGGGGCCACGCCGACCGCGTCGGGCCTCGAGGTCCTCCCGATGGTCGTCGGCATGATGGTGACCTTCATCATCAGCGGCCGTCTCATCACCCGGACGGGCCGTTACAAAGCCTTCCCCGTGGCCGGATCGATCGTGCTCACGGTCGGCCTTCTCCTGTTGTCACGCCTGGGGCCCCACACGACGCTGGCGATGGCCTCGGTCTACATGTTCGTCGTCGGGCTGGGCATCGGCCTCATGATGCAGGTGCTCGTCGTGGCGGTGCAGAACGCCGTGCCGTACTCGCGGCTCGGCGTGGCCACCTCGACCGCTTCGTTCTTCCGCAGCATCGGTGGTGCATTCGGCGTCTCGGCGCTCGGTGCCGTGTTCTCCAGCCGCCTGTTGCACGATCTGTCCGCACACGCGACCAAGGCACAGCTGAAGCTCCTCAAGGGCGGGAGCATCGCGGCCAACCCGGCTCAGATCAACCACCTTCCGCCCGCCCAGCGCTCCGTGTTCGTACAGGCCTTCAGCCATTCGCTCCAGGTCGTGTTCCTCGTCGCGGTGCCCTTCACGATTCTGGCCTTCGTGCTCAGCATGCTGATGAAGGAGATCCCGTTGCGCACGACGTCGCAAGTGTCGCAAGCCGCGGCGGACAGTCCCGATGACGACATGTCCGATGTCGACGGTCCCGACGTCGGCGCTCCGAGCGCCGGCACACCGGATGCCGGGACTCCGGATGCGGGCGCAGGTGGCGTCGCGAAGACGGTCGGCCTTGTCGTGGGTTTTCCTGATCTCTGACGAGCCGCGCCACCCCTGCGAATTTCCTGAGATCGAGGAGTGTTCCCGCGGGGTGTGGAGATGGGCAAGAGTGATGCATGGGCCCACGCCGCAACGTGCTGTTCATCACGGTTGACCAATGGCGGGGGGACTGTCTGTCCGCTCTCGGCCATCCGGTCCTCGAGACGCCGGCACTGGATGCCTTAGCCGGACGAGGAGTGCTGTTCGCCAACCACTGGGCCAATGCCGCACCGTGCGGACCCTCCCGCGCGTGTCTGTACACCGGCACGTACCAGCATCGCAATCGTTCGGTACAGAACGGCACCCCGCTCGATGCCCGCTTCACCAATGTCGCGCTCTTAGCCCGGGAGTTGGGCTATGACCCCATCCTCTTCGGGCACACGGACACGGCGGTCGACCCGCGGACGGTGCCGGCGGGTGACCCGCAGCTCTCGACCTACGAAGGTGTCCTTCCCGGCTTCCGCTCCGTGCTCCAGGACCCCTGGGAGGAGGGAAGCCCGGGTTGGGGACAATGGTTGGCCGACCTCGGCTTCGACGTGCCGAGCAATCCTCACGCGCTCTACGAGCCGATCGAGGGGTTCCCCGGGTCCGAAGTTCACGGCGCCACGTGGGCGCCGACACGTTTCCCGGCGGAGCTCTCCCAGACGAGGTACGTGAGCCAGGCCGTGACGGGGTGGCTGGAGGAGCACGGTGATCAGCCGTTCTTCATCCATGCCTCGTTCATCCGGCCCCACCCGCCCCGGCGCAACCCGATCGGGTACCACGACCTCTACGACGCCGAACAGATCGGGCCTTTTGCCGGATGCGCCCGCAAGGAGGACGAGGCCGCGGTGCATCCCTTTGCCGGCATGGCGCTCAACGTCCCCAACGTGACGGCTCCTCCACGCGAGCAGGATCGCCGCCAGCTACGGGCCACGTACTACGGCGCGCAGCGCGAAGTCGACGACGGCCTCGCGCCGCTCTTCGAGTTCTTGGTGGGGCACGGCCTGGCCGAATCGACCATGGTCGTCGTCACGAGCGACCACGGCGAAATGGGCGGCGACCACTGGTTGCTGGAAAAGCTCGGCTACTGGGACGAGAGCTACCACGTCCCTCTCATCGTGGTCGACCCCCGTGCTGCGGCCGACGGCAGTCGGGGCTCGGTCGTCAACTCGGTGACCGAGTCTGTCGACGTGCTCCCCACCATCTGCGAGTTCATAGGGGCCGACGTGCCGCTGCAGGCCGACGGGTGGTCATTGTCGCCGTTCATCTGCGGGCCGGGTGTTCCCGAGCATTGGCGCGACACGGCCCACTTCGAATGGGACTTCTCTGATCCAGAGGGCCAGATGGTGGAACGGTTCTTGGGCGTCCCCATGAGCCACTGCTCGCTGGCGGTCTCGCGCGGTGCGACGCGAAAATACGTGCAGTTCGCCACCTCCGCCGAGATCTTCCCGCCGCTGCTGTTCGACCTCCGTGAGGATCCCGACCAGATCCACAACCTGTGCCGGGAGCCGGGGGGCGCATGGAAGGAGGCGGCATGGGAATGCACCCAGGAGCTGCTGCAATGGCGAATGCGCGCCGCGGAGCGCACGCTGAGCGGCCAATTCCTGTCATCGGCGGCGGGGTTGGTCTCGTCCCGGGATACCTGGCGCTGATCCACGCCGTCCGCGGCGATCACCATGGCATGCTGGGCACCATGCGCGTATTGGTCACCGGTGCCGGTCGTTCGATCGGCCGGGCGATCGCGGAGGTGCTCACCGAGCGTGGTCACGAGGTGGTGGCCACGGCCCGCGACGTCACGGTGCTGCACGACCTGAAGGTGGAGCAGGTCCTCAGCCTCGATGTGCGCAGTGCCGACTCCGTGTCCGTCGCCGTCGATGCCGCCGGCGAGCTCGACGCGGTGGTCAACAACGCGGGGGTCACCGGGCGCGGTCCCCTGGAGGACTTCCCGCTCGAGGACGTCGCCCGCGTGCTCGATGTCAACGCGCTCGGCCCTCTCCGGGTCGCCCAGGCGGTCGTCCCGCGGTGGAGGGAGCGGGGGAGCGGGGTCCTCGTCAACATCAGCTCGGTGCAGGGCCGCATCGGCACGCCCCTCGAAGGTGTCTACGCCGCGTCGAAGCATGCGCTCGAGGCGATGTCCGAGACGCTGCACTTCGAGCTCGGGCACTTCGGCATCCGCGTGGTCATTGTTGAGCCCGGCTACATCGCTCCCGGCATGCGGCACACCGCTGATCATCTCGGGCCCGAGGCGTATCGAACGCTGTACGAACAGTGGGACGGCACCGTCGAGACACTCGTCGGCCCCGAGGGCAGGCCCGGCCCCGAGCTCGTCGGTCAGGCTGTGGCTGACGCGCTCGAAGACCCCTCGACACCACTGCGGGTCGAGGTCGGGAAGGACGCCGCCATGGTCCTGGCCCTGCGTCGCTCGCACAGCGACGCCCAGTTGGAGGCAACCATGCGTCACGCACTGGGTCTCACGTGGTGAGGCTGCGCGCGACGCCGAGTCTGGAGGAGCAACGGTGCCGTACCATCAGATGACGCCCGAGGAAGTCCGCACGTTTCTCACCGCACTGCCGGCGCGCACGGGAAAGCTGGCCACTGTGCGCGCCGACGGGAGGCCGCACGTGGCTCCCGTCTGGTATGTCGTCGACGACGATGGCGCACTGTGCTTCAACACCGGGGAGCGCACCGTCAAGGGCCGTAACCTCCTGCGGGACCGGCGCGCCGCCATGTGTGTCGACGACGACCGTCCGCCGTTCAGCTTCGTGATGATCGAGGGGGGCGTCGAGATCATCGACGACCTGGTGCAGGTGCGCGAGTGGGCGGAACACATCGGCGGGCGCTACATGGGCGCGGACCAGGCGGCCACGTACGGAGCGCGCAACGGCGTGGAGGGAGAGCTTCTGATTCGGCTCCAGCCGGACTCCATCCATTCGGCCGCGGACCTGGCGAACTGAGGCGAGGGGCGCCCGCAGTCGCGCGGGTGCTCTACAGACAACGGCTACGCGGGCACTCCCAGGATTCGCCCGTTCCTGTCCGGCGGAGCGGATCGCAGTGAAGGGCGGCTGCGGCCGAACTGGCCCAGCGGAATGATGATGATCGCGAACATCGCCGCGAGGAGGATGAGGTCGGGCAGGAGCCCCGCGTGGACCACGGTCAGCGTGAGGTTCTTGACCGACGAGATACCGACGAAGACCTCGAAGGTGCTGATGGCGACGATGACGCGCCGGAGCGTCGGCGTCGTGGCTGGCGCGAGCACTATGACGCCCCAGGTGGCGTACCAGCTCCACAGGATCGGGCCCAGGAGCGCCACGACGAGCAGGGTGAGGCCGAGGTTGCGCGGGACGTTGTGCTTGGACGAATCGACGAGAAGCCACAGCCCGATGGCTGCGGCAAGCGCAAGCCCGATGGCGCTCACGACGGTGCGCGCCCCTAGCGCGGAGAACTGCACGTGGAGGGCATTGGCCACGGCGGCAGACGCCTTCGAGATCGCGTTGACCGGGGTGACCGCAGTGAACGACTTGTCGGCCGCGGTGGTGGTTCTGACCCAGCCCCATCCGTTGTCCGTTCCCCACGAGATCGCCTCGAGGGTCACCAGTGTGATCAGACCCGCGCCAACGGTATGGAGGAGCCGCCGCGCCACGGACGCGCCCGGCCCCGCCCAGGCCCAACCCAAGAACAGGACACCCAGCAGAGCCGGCGACTTGACGCCGGCCGCGACGGCACACAGGACGACACCGGGAGCGGTGCCCCATCGCATGGCCACGGCAAGTCCCGCCATGAGCAGACCGAGCATCAGCGCTTCGTTGTGGGCACCCCCGATCATGGTCATCAGGACCAACGGACAGCCGGCACCGAGGATGACGGCCTGCGCCGGGTCCCGCCCGAGTCGGCGGGCAATGGCTGGTGTGGCAGCGATGATCAACGCCAGGCCGGCCACCTCGAGCAGGCGCAGGAGGAGGATGTCCGGCAGAATTTTGTGACCCGACGCCTTGTCGAGCGCGCCGTCGATGGCCAAGAACGTGGGTCCGTAGGGTGACGGCGAATTGGTCCATATCGAATCGGGCAGGGTGCTGAACGGAGTAGAGCCCAGGATCCCTGTGCCGTAGGTGTACGGATCGATGTGGTGACTGACCATCTCACCCTGTCCGGCGTAGCTGTAGACATCGCGGCTGAATAGCGGGGGGGCCAGCAGCAGCGGGAGGGCCCAGATGACCACGACGAGGACGACCTTCCTCACGGGCACGCCCCTGTGTGCGGAGAGGTGGCGCAACAGCCCGATCCAGACGCGCACCAGAAGGATCATTCCGCCGTACACCGCGATGATGGCGTAGACCGGAGGACGCACGAGGTCCGAACCGATCGAGCCGAACGGGCTCCCCGGCATTCCGAAGAACCATGCGCCGACCATGTGCGTCTCGTAGGGCGAACCGCCGAGCAACGCTCCGAGCACGATCGAGAACGTGCCCACGAACCCCAGGGCGGCGGTGGCGGTCAGGCGACGGGCGGCCGGCTCTCCGCGCGAAGTCTCCGAATCCGTGGTGCGCTCCTTGTCGGTAGATCTCATGGCAGCTCCGCGCGCGCCATTCTCCTCCCTCGCCGGATCTCAGTGGAATCCCAGCGTCGAGCAGAAGAATGCGCGCGCACCCCGGGGAAAACTAGCGGCCGTCAAACCGGAAAATGCAGCATGCGGACCTAATTTCTCGTCCGACCGAAAAGCTGACGGTACAGGCCCCACGATGTGCGGTGGTTCGAGACGAGGATGGCTCACAGTTGATGATCGTCAGTTGGTGAAGACAGCGCGTGTCCGCCTGGGCCCACTGTGGCCCTATGCGGTCCTGATCGGCCTCCCGGCCGCGGTGTTCATCCTCCCGGACCTGTTGGGCGGCCACCTGTTGATGACGGGTGACAACCTGCAGCAGAACTACCCGCTGCACGTGTTGGTCGGGTCCATGTACCGCCACGGCGAACTGCCCTTTTGGAATCAGTACCTCTTCAGCGGGACGCCGCTTCTGGCCGGTTTCAATGCAGGGGCGTTCTACCCCTTGATCGGGCTCTTCGCGATACTCCCGGACCGCGTGGCGTGGATCGCCACCGAAGTGATCCTTTTCTCACTCATCGCCGTCGGCATGTACCTCTTCCTCCGGGCGCTGAAGTTGTCGACGATCCCGCGCGTGCTGGGTGCCGTCGCGTTCTCGTTCTCCGGAGTGGTGCTGAGCCAGGTCAATCACGTCGATATGACCGAGGGATTCGCCTCCGTCCCCTTCATGCTGCTGGCGGTGCTGCACATCGTCAGGGACGGACGCTGGCGCTGGTCCGTTCTCCTCGGTGTTTCCTTCGCCCTGGTCATTCTGGGAGGGGCCCCCGAGGCAATGCTCGACGAGGCGTTCTTGGTCATCGCCTACGCCGCCCTTTGCGCGGGACTCGATCGCCAGAGTTGGTCGCGGGTCGTCACCCGGTGCGGTCTCGGCGCGGCCTTGGCCCTTTCCCTCTCGGCGGTGCAGTGGTTGCCCGGCATCGCTGCCATTTCCAACTCCCAACGCTCCTCGCTCGGCGCGTCGTTCGCAGGCTCCGGGAGTTTTTCGCCCTCCAACTCACTGCTGTCGGTGGTGCCGTACCTCTTCGGCGGCTACGGCCACCTCGGGGAGGCGAAGTTCTTCTCGCACTACAACCTGCCCGAGGTCGGCATCTACGTCGGGATCCTTCCGGTCATCGCCCTCGTCACGCTGTGGCGTCCGCACTGGCCGTCGCGCCTGGCGGCCCGTGAACGGAGGACCTGGTACATCATCGCTCTCATCGGGCTCCTTCTCGCTCTCGGGGCGAACACCCCCTTGGAGCACGTCTTCAACCAGATCCCCCTCTACGGCCGCCAACGTCTGCAGAGCCGCAACATGATCGATGTCTCGATTGCCCTGTGCGTCCTCTTCGCCGGCTGGCTCGACCGGCGGGAGGAGGCCGATGGTGTCTCCCCGAAGTTCGACCGCTGGGCCGGGTTCATCCCTTTCGGCGTGGTGCTCGGCGTGGCCACCTGGGCCGCCGTCGCGCCGCGATCGCTGATCACGTCACTGATCTCCGCCACCGGGTCAGTGGTCGAAGTGCACACGGTGCGCGAAGCGAGCCTCATCGCGTTGGGTTGCTGCCTGGTGGCGGGCATCATCGCCTGGCTCCGCTTCGACATGCCGCGGCGGCCGTGGCTCGTGGTCGTGGCGGCCTTCATGGCGGCCGACCTCGGGTTGCTGGCGGGGACGAGCTCTCTCCTCACCGTTCCCTCGAATGCCGTGCTGGCCGGCGCCACGGCGGTCGAGAACTACGTGGCCGCGCACATGGAGCCCGGCGGACGCTTCGCCTTCTACGATCCGCAGGGGTATTCGAGTGGGCCGACCATCGCCGACACCGGCCGGCCCGATGCCAACGTCCTCGCGCGCCTTCCCTCGGTCGGTGGCTACGCCTCCATTGTCGACGAGGGCTACAACGCGGCCACGTTGACCCATACCCAGCTCGAGCTGAACGTTCCCCGTCTCGCCGCGGGCACGTTCACCCAGCTCGACCTGCAGGACATCCTGACCGCGCCCGAGTATTTCCTCGTCCCGCTGGCCGGTGCGCCCACCACATTTGACGACGTTACGCAAGTGTCCGAGGCCGAGGGGCAGGACGCGGTCCTGCCCCTCGGCAACAGGGCCAACTTCACCGACAGCGCGTACTCCTTCTACCCGGGACCGCGCAGGGGGATCGTCGCGGGGCAGTCGAGCAGATGGTTCTTCGGGGAATCGCTCGTGGCGTCGCGTGCCGGTCTGCTGCTGGCCCCTGGCGCCACGTCGGCGGTGATCCGCTTCGGTACCGTGACCTCCGGCGGGACCACCAGGTGGGAACCGCCGGTTGCCGTGGCCCCGGGTACGAGGAGTGTCGCAAGTCGCTTGTCCGGGGGGTCGGCCGTCGGCCTGGTCGTCCAGGTGGTCGCAGGTCGTCTCCCGCCGCACCAGGCGGACATCGTGGTGGGGGGGAGGACCTACGAGCTGGACGGGGCACTCTCCGCTGCCGTGCAACCCGGCCGGTGGCACCAGCAGGGCTCAGTCGATCAGTACACCCTCTACGTCCGGGCCCAGGCCCCGACGCCCGTGTACGCGGTGGCGCGGGACGACGCCACACCCCCCGCGATCGATGTGCTCGCCCGGAGTGACAACGCCGAGTCCGTTCGCGTGCACACCGACGCGTCGGCTGTCATCGTGCGCGATGTG
Source organism: uncultured Acidimicrobiaceae bacterium (assembly GCA_963706555.1). Lineage (GTDB taxonomy): Bacteria > Actinomycetota > Acidimicrobiia > Acidimicrobiales > RAAP-2 > Bog-473. Next base: position 4,220,700 of record OY970164.1, on the reverse strand, counting down.
GCGTGGGACGGTGGATGGCGAGCGTCCATCTCGACCAACGGCGGGCCCGAGGTGACGGTACCGGTGGAGAAACGCGGCCTGGTTCAACAGATCGCGGTCCCGGCGGGCACCGATGTCGTCAGGTTCTCCTATCAGCCCCGGCATTGGCTCGTGGCCAGCGTGCTGAGCGTCGGAGCGGCACTGCTCCTGGTCCTGCTGCTCGTCGACATCGCACTCCGTCGAAGGTCGAGTCGTTGGGGCCGGTGGGTTCCCCGACTCCGGCCGTTCAGCAGAAAGGGTGGGCCAACGTAAGGAGGAATTCCCCTTCGTCCGCTCCCCACATGTCGTCGATCACGAATCCCGCTGCGCCCAGCTCCTTCTCGATCCGATCGGCGGTGAATTTGGCGCTTATCTCGGTGAGGATGTCCTCGCCTTGGGCAAACTGCACTGAAATGCCGGCGTCGCGCAACGCAACCTCGTTGGGAGCGCGGGCCCGCAAGCGCATCTCGATCCATTGGTCCGCTTCGTTCCACAGCGCGACATGTGCGAACAGGTCCGGATCGAAGTCCCCACCCAGCTGCTCGTTGAGCACCTGGAGGACGTTCTTGTTGAACTGCGCGGTGACCCCGGCGGCGTCATCGTACGCAGCCACGAGCCGGTTGCGGTCCTTCACGAGATCGGCGCCGAGGAGTAACGAATCGTCGCTCGACATTGTGCAGTTCAGGTCGAAGAGGAAGCGCGCCCGCCTCGCCGGGTCGAGATTGCCGATGGTGCCACCCAGGAACGCCACCATGCGCCGACCCTCGGTGGGAATTGTCGCCAGGTGCTCGCTGAAATCACCGATGACCAGATGGACCGCAAGTGGCGCGTACTCCGCCGCAATGGTCGAAGCGGCGTCGCGGAGAAACTCGTCGCTTATGTCGAAGGGCACATACGTACTCAGTGTGCCGAGGTCACGGAGGGCGCTGAGGAGGATGCGGGTCTTCTCGCACGACCCGGCCCCGAGCTCGACGAGGGTGTCCGCCTTGGAGAGCTCTGCGATCGTTGCGGCGTGCGTCTCCAACAGATGCCGCTCGGAGCGCGTCGGGTAGTACTCGGGCAGCCGGGTGATCTCCTCGAAGAGCTGGCTCCCGCGTTCGTCGTAGAACCAGACCGGCGGGATCGACTTGGGGTCGGCCTCGAGGCCGGCGATGGCGTCGGCTCGCATGCGCCGACGGACCTCGTCGGGGGTGACATGGACGTCAATCGTGTAGGTCATGGTCTGTCAGGGGTCCTGGTTTCTCAGGGGTCTTGGGCCAGTCGCAGACCACTGAAGGCCCAGCGAGCTCCGGGTGGAAAGAAATTGCGATAGGTGGCACGTGCATGGCCCGGGGGAGTGGCGCAGCAGCCCCCGCGCAGCACGTATTGGCTCACCATGAATTTTCCGTTGTACTCGCCGACGGCACCTGGTGCCGCACGGAATCCCGGATAGGCGGTGTACCCGCTCGAGGTCCACTCCCAGACATCGCCGAGGAGCGCGTTGGTGCTGAGAGCGGGGCGGGGATGTGGTGCCTCGAGACCGAGGAAGTTGGCTCCCTCCCCGTCGCTGACGGCAATGGTCTCCCATTCCTCCTCGGTGGGCAGCCGCTTGCCGGTCCAGTGCGCAAATGCGTCGGCCTCGTAGTAGCTGACATGGCAGACCGGTTCGTCGGGATCGACGGGTCGCACGCCCGAGAGGGTGAATTGCAGCCACTGCTGGGGGTCGTCGGGGTGGCGGAACCAGTAGAGGGGGGCCTGCCAGCCCTGGGTCATGACGACCGACCAACCGTCGGACAGCCAGAACTCGGGTCGGCTGTAGCCGCCGTCCTCCATGAACGACAGCCACTCCCCGCAGGTGACGGGCCGGTCTGCCAGCGCGAACGGGGTGAGATAGGTGCGGTGACGCGGGAACTCGTTGTCAAAGCCGAAGCCGTCTCCCGAATGTCCGATGGCGGCCACGCCGCCCTCGTGCTCGATCCACCCGGCTTTCGGTGGCGCCGCGTCGGCTTCCGGCCTCTCGCACTCGGGCAAATAGGCCGGGCGCATCGGGTTCCGTGAAAGGACGTGCTTGATATCCATCAGCAGCAGTTCCTGGTGCTGCTGTTCATGATGAAGCCCCAGAGTGATGAGCTCGGGCACCCCGCGTTCGAGCTCTTGGTGCAACAGTGTCGCCACGGCCTCATCAATGGATTCCCGATAGCGGGTGACCTCAGCGATGCCCGGACGCGAGATGAGCCCTCGTTCGGCACGCGGGTGCCGCTCTCCGAGCGCCTCGTAGTACGAGTTGAAGATGTAGGCGAACGCTTCGTCGTACGGCCGGTAGCCGGCCAGGTTCGGTCCCAGCACGAAAGTCTCGAAAAACCATGTGACGTGGGCCCGGTGCCACTTCGTCGGGCTGACGTCGGGCATCGACTGGACGGTCTGGTCCTCGGCGCTCAGGGGCGCGGCCAGGCGTTCCGTGGTGGCACGCACCGAGATATAGGCCTCGGCGAGGTCGGATTGCACGCCTGGTCCGCCGTTCTCGGACATCCAATCCTTCCGTCGACCGCCTGGCCCAAAGCAGCCGGTCCATCGCCCTGTGATTTCGCTGCGATCACCCTACCCATCTGTGCCCGGAAATAATCGCGCCCCCCGATCGATCTCGTCACCGGGGGGTCAGGGGCAGAATCCCGGACGACCCCCCTAACATTGCTGATGACCCGTCCCCACGACCGGCCAGATGGCCGGGATCGCTCCGGCGATCGGGCAGCGTTCGTCGGGGCAGCGCTCGCTGACGCGGCCCGGCACTACGCAGGCCCCATGGATGCGGCCATCGGAGGCTGAGGGAACGATGACACCGGAACTGGTCCCCAGTGCACCGGGTGGTGAGAGTCGACGAACGGTGCGGCACGCCGTTCGCTGGATGTTCGTCGATCGTCGGAGCGGACGGATCACCGTCGCACAGTGGCCGAACATCCCCTTGTGGGTGTTCATCATCGTGTCGGTCGTGGCGCGGCTGTCGCACCCTTCGGGCTCTGCGGCGAGGCTGACGCGGGCTGTGGCGGTGGGTGCCCTGCTCATCTGGGCCATCGACGAGGTGGTCCGTGGCGTCAACCCCTTTCGCCGGGTGCTCGGCGCGGCCGTCCTTGTGGTCACCATCGTGAGCGTGGCCATGTAGGCGGCGCGGGAGCGACCACGTGAGGAGCGGCGACAACGAGCGCGTGAGGAGCGGCGAGCGCGTGGAGCGGCGGCGCTGCCGCCGTGTCAGCTCGAGGTGATGAGGGGAGCGTCGTTCTCCAGCGCTTCGAGCGCTTCTTTGCCGTCCGTCTTCTCGAGGCTCTTGCGCATGCGCCTGGCCTCCCAACGGTCGAGCAGCTTGGAGCCGAAGTAGAAGACGCAGGCGGCGTAGATCCATCCCACGAAGATGTCGATCACGAAGTGCTCTGCGGTGTAGACCAGCGCGAACGCCATGCAGATCGGATAGGCCGCCAGCAGGACGCGCTTGCGGGGACTGGAGCCCTTCCAGAAGAAGAGGCAGATCAGCATGGGGTACGCACCATGGAGCGAGGGCATCGCGGCCACGTTGTTGTCGAATTTGTTGCCGCCGGCGAAAAGGGATTGTCCGAGCCCGATGTGGAGATGCGCCCATACCTGATCGATGATCCGGGTCGTCGGGGGAAGGTGCCCGAACTGGCTGGCCATCCACGGGGGCATGGCCGGATAGAGCACATAGGTGAGGTAGCCGACGAAGGTGAGTCCGACGAAGAGCGGGACGAAGCGGCGGAACTTGGGGTAGTTCGTCTTCCAGAGGACCCCGGCGATGATGAACGACGCGAAGAAGTGGCTCATATAGCAAGCCCATACCATGTAGTCCCAGAAGTGCAGACCAGGCGTATAGAGCCACTGCTGCAACTGTGATGTCGGGTCGACGCTGAAGACGTGTGTGTCGAACCACACCTGCGGCGAGTAGAAAGCCTGTACGAATTTTCCGTCCGACGAGGACCGCTGTCCCCAGAAGGTGTGGGAGGCGTAGCCGCGGAGTATGCCGTAGCCGAAGAGGACGGCGATGAGGGGGAGCCAGTCGAGGATCAGCCGCTTCCAGCGCAACCCGCTCCCGAGACTGGAGACGATCAGCCCGGCGACGACGTACAGAAGGACCGAATTGGTCGACCATGGGATGCCGGCAACGAAGTAGTAGACGACCAGGCTGGCCGCGAACACGACCCAACCGATCGTGACGCGGCGTTGGCCCGGATCGGCCCAGCGGTCGCTGAGCCAGACGCCGAATGTCCGCCGGCCGGTGCGGGGTGTCGCTCCCGAGTCGATATCGCCGTTGTCACGTGGGTCGGTCAAGGTCGTCACGGCTGGGCGATTGTCGTCTTCGGTTGTCGTCATATGGTGAGAATGGCTTCCATGTGCCCGAGGCAAGCCTGGCCGATCCCGGCGACTGGCCCCAATGTGTGCGTAATTTCGAGGCGGCCTGATCGCCTCAGTTGGTTACAAATGTGTGAAAATCATAGCCTCATGGTCACGGAGCGACTGGGCAGCTGCGTGGAAGCGCCGCCGGGCCATTGAGCGAAACCCAGCCTGCTACGCGGCCCCCGGCGGCGGTCGAGGGCGGGTCAGCACGACGAATCGGGTTCGGGCTGGTCCTGGTCGCCATCGTGGCCTTTCTGGTGTTGGGCGGCTTTGAGGCATGGCATGACTCGGCGACGTTCGACGAGCCCGTCTACGTGTCCTCGGGCGCTCTGGCCGTTCTCCACCACGACCTGGCGGACAACCCCGAGCATCCTCCCCTGTTCAAGGTTTTGGCTGCACTTCCGGTGCTCGCCGTCCATCCCGTGGTCCCCTCGGGGAACTGGACGATCAACAACGAGCACCGGTACAGCGCCCGCTTTGCCACCGCGCAGTTGAAGGCAGGCACCATGCACCGGGTGACGTTCGCCTCGCGCCTCGTCCCGTTGCTCGAGTGCGCTGCGCTCGCGCTCGCGCTCTACGCGTTGGCCTCATTGCTGTTCGGCCTGTGGTCGGGCGTGGTCGCGGCGTTGCTCTGGCTGCTCGATCCACTGGTGCTCGGCGTGGGGCATCTCGACGGGGTCGATCTCCCCTTCGCGCTGACAACGGTGCTCGTTTCGTGGGCACTTGTGCGTTGGCTACGTGCTCGGGATCGGCGCTCGCTCCTCTGGCTGGGCGTCGCTTGCGGGGCGGTGGCGTCGGCGCAGGTCACCGGTTTGCTGGTCGTGGCCATCGCCATTGGCGTCGTCGTGGTCGCGCAAGCTCGGGCCGGATCGAAGTCGTGGGCCCGCTGGCGTCCCGCTGCGGTACTGGCGGTGATGACCTGGTTGGTCGTCTGGGTGGTCTATGTCGTTCTCAATCCGGGAGTCGTGCTTCATTCCTGGTTCCTTCTCCCGCACTCCTATGTGGAGGGGGTGAAGTACCTGGCTTCGAATGACACAGCCAGCTCGCCCGGGTTCCTCCTCGGCCACAGGTGGATCGGGGCGAACCCGTGGTTCTGGCCGGTGTCGTTGGTGGTCAAGGTCTCGACACCGATACTGCTGCTGCTCATCGCCGGCCCCGTTGCCTTTATCGCAGCAGTCCGGTCGGGCCGGGTCAGCCGGACGACGGCGCGCCAGACGGTGGCGGCGGTCGTGGTCCCTGCTGTGGTGCTTTTCCTCTTCGAGCTTCCGGGACCGCGCACGCTCGGCGTTCGGTACCTCCTGCCGTCGATCGCGCTGTGGATCGTGGTGGCGTCGCCGATTGCGCTTCTTGTCGGCGCGCGCCTCATGGCGGTGGCGCTCAGCGTGGTGCTGGCGGCCGCCGCAGCCCTCACCGCACTCTCCTTTCCCGACTCGATCGCCTACACCGCCGCCCCGTTCGCACCCGGCTATCGCGTCGCCACCGACTCCAACGTGGACTGGGGGCAGGACTTCTCCCAGCTGGCGCACTGGAGCCAGGGCCGCCACCCCCGGGTGGCCTACTTCGGGCCTCGGGGGATCACGAATGCCGACATTCCAGGCGCCCGGCCTCTGATCGGCGTTGCGCCGGGCCGCATCTCGGGATGGGTCGCAGCATCCGCCACCGATCTCACAAGTGCCCTGCGCGATGACGGGCTCAGCTGGCTACGGGCCTACTGCCCGGTGGGCACGTTGGGCGGGTCGATCCTGCTGTACCACTTCACGACGTCGCCGAGCGCAAGCCCCGGTCCGTCCACACCGGCGCCGCTGTGCCCCGGAACCGACAGTCATCGGGTGGACGGGTAGGCCGAGGACGCGGTCGAGACTGTGGGGGAGTGGATCAGGAGAGCACCTTCCGGCGGAAGTTCCGCAGCCCGAGCGTCATGAAGATCGCACTGAAGGCGAACAGCGCCGGATAGATCACGTAGAGATGCATGTGCCCCGCATCGGTGAGGGCAGCCCGCATCCCTTCGTTGACATAGATGAGCGGGTTGATCAGCACGACGATCTGTAGCCAATGGACGTGGCCGGCCTGCACGGGCGCAAGGCGCGTCCATTGGTAGTAGGTGCCGCCGAGGAACGTGATGGGCAACACGATGAAGCCGAACATGAGTCCGAGGTTCCGGGGCTCGAAACTCGTGCCCAGCAACAGGCCGAGTGAGGTCATGGCCAGACACGACAATGGCACGAGGGTGATGATCAGCAACCAATGCAGATGGATGTCCGCTTCGACGCCGGCCGCATGGATCACCGAGGCGATCGGGAGGACCACGATGGCCGAAAGGAGTCCCTGCGCCCCGCCGGAGAGCACCTTGGAGATCGCGACGAGCCAGATGGGGCACGGTGCCTGGACGCGGTCCTCGATCTCGCGGGTAAACCCGAATTCTTGCGCCAGTGGCATGGCCACGGCCTGGATGCCCTGGAACATGATGGAGAGACCGACGACACCCGGCACGAGGACCGTCGCAAACGCGGACTCGGCGCCGGGGATGCCCGATCCGCCGATGCCCTGCCCGATTTTCGGAAAGACGTAGAGGAAGACGAAGCAGAGCAGGAACGGCTGCACCAGTGTGCGCACGGTGAACTCCACCAGGTGCTTGCGCAGGACCATCAGGTCGCGTTGGATGAGGGCACGCAGCGACGTCCAGCTGGCGGCGGTCGCAGAACGGGTCGGAGCGGTCGCCACCCGGCGCGAGGGCGCAACCGCCCCGATTGCCGTCAGTGGTTGGTCCGAAGCTGTCGTGGCTGTCATCAGTCGCGCAGGTCCTTTCCGGTCAATCCGATGAAAACGGTCTCGAGCGTCGGCTCGGCGACCGAGAGGTCGGCCAGGGCAAAGCCCTCTGCTTCCGCGGCTTCGACGACACGAGGTACCAACCGATCGGCGCCCTTCACGTGGAGCTCCACGCCGCCCGGCACCGTGCGGGTCCGCGTGACGCCGTCGATGCGCCGGTCGAAGGCTGCGGCCAATGCCTCGGCGTCACCGTCCGCTTTCACCGTGACGATCGTGTCCGCACCGACACTTCGTTTGAGCTCGGCCGGGGTGTCCAGAGCGAGGATCTTGCCGTGATCCATGATCGCGACCCGGTCGCAGAGCTTGTCGGCTTCTTCCATGTAGTGGGTCGTGAGCATGATCGTCTGCCCCTCCGCGTTGAGCTCACGCAGGAGATCCCACAAGGCGAGGCGGCCTTGCGGGTCGAGTCCTGCGGTCGGTTCGTCGAGGAAGAGGATGGCCGGACGGTGGAAGATGGCCCGCGCCACCATGAGGCGTTGCGCCATGCCGCCCGACAGGGCGTAGACCGAGGCCTTGGCGAAGCGCGTGAGCTGAAACTGCTCGAGCAATTCGTCGGCGGTCTGCTTCGCTTCCCGCTTCCCAATCCCGAACAGACGACCGTGGAAGTAGAGGTTCTCCCACGGCGTCAGCTGGCGGTCCAGGGTGTTCTGCTGGGAGACCACGCCGATCATCTGCTTGGCCAACGTGGGGTGGGCGACGACGTCGATGCCACCGACAAAGGCATGCCCGCTCGTCGGGATCACCCTCGTCGTCAACACGCCCACCGTGGTCGTCTTCCCGGCTCCGTTGGGTCCGAGGAGACCGTAGACCTCACCCATCCCCACGCTGAGGTTGAGCCCGTCCACGGCACGGAAGTCAGTGCCGGTGTACGTCTTGACCAGATCGACCGTCGAGATGATGGGCCGGCCACCGTCGCCGTTCGCGGCGGGCACGGCGGAGACATCGGTGGTCACGGTCATCGCATCCTCACAGTACCTTCCCAGGTCTCGACCAGAGCCGGTCAGTCCTCGGCCAGTATCTGGTAGAGCTCCTTGCGCGCTTTTTGCACGACCGCGATGCCGCGCTCGACCTGTGCGTTCTCACCGGCGCCCGAGAGTTGCTTGGCCGCGCTCATGAGTTGTGTGACGGCCAAACGCAGGTTGCGGATCTGATCGTCACTCTCGCCATGGGCCTGCCAGGGGAGCGGGGTCTCGCCTGCCGCCTCGGCGACGCCCGCGTCGGTCAGGTGGAAGACACGGGTTCCGTCCTGTTCGGACGAGCTCACCATGCCTTCGTCCTCGAGCATCTGCAGGTGCGGGTAGACGGAACCGGGGCTGGGTCGCCAGAGGCCACCGCTCATCTCTTCGAGGCGGCGCATGACGGCATAGCCATGAGCCGGCCCGTCCTGCAGCGCCGAGAGAATGGCCCGTCGGATGTCGCCGCGGCGCATGCGGCGTCCGCCGCCCCATCCGCCTCGTTCGCCACCCCAACGTCCCCGGCCGCCACCGTCGCCCCGTGGGCCTCGGTCGTGCCCCGGACCCCGGCGACCACCCCGGGGGCCGATCGGCGCTTCGTGGTCGTGCTCGTGCTCGTGCTCGTGCTCGTGATGTGGTTCGTGTTCGTGGTCCATATGCATGCTCCTTCTGTCGTGGCCGCGGCCTCGAATGTCGTGGCCCCAGTGGTCGTGGTGGTCGTGGTGGTCGTGATGGTGGCCGTGGGCTCTGCCGTGGCTGTGGTGCTTGGTGTGGTTTCTCAAGTTTCGATCCTTTTGTTGGTTGTTGTTATTTGGAACACTAATGATATATCACAGAATTACGAAGATGTCACGAAACTTTTTCGGAATTTCTCGTCCGACACCCGGGTCCGCGGGTCAGCCACGCATACTGGGAGGGCAACGCTCCGCCGACGGGTCGGACCGCGTGACCGTCGACCTTTTCTGGAGGCGCCATGAGGCTGTTCAGATCCCACAAGGTTGAGATGCCAGACCCCGGCCGGGCCTTCCGGGGCGTTCCGAGCCGGTCGTCGTGACCGCTCCTCACCTGGTCCTGGGCACCCCGATGACCCCGCCTTTTCCTGAGGGTTCGGAGCTGGCCATCTTCGGGATGGGGTGTTTTTGGGGAGCCGAGCGCGCCTTCTGGAAGCTCTCGGGTGTCCGCACGACCGCGGTGGGGTATGCGGGCGGATTCACGCAGAACCCCTCGTACCGGGAGGTCTGCAGTGGCCGGACCGGTCACACCGAAGTGGTGCTGGTCGTGTTCGACCCAGCGGTCATCTGCTATGGGGAATTGCTGCGGACGTTCTTCGAGGGCCACGATCCGACCCAGGGCATGCGCCAGGGCAACGATCGGGGAACCCAGTACCGCTCGGCGATCTATACGACCACGCCCGAGCAGGCAGCCACGGCAAAGGAGGTCGCGGCGCGGTTCCAGGTCGCGCTTTCGGTGGCCCGCCGTCGGGCTCTCAGCACGGAGATCGCTCCGGCCGGTGTCTTCTTCTACGCCGAGCAGTACCACCAGCAGTATCTGGCGGCCAACCCCGGGGGGTATTGCGGGATCGGCGGGACGGGTGTGCGCCTACAGGACGCATGACCCGAGGTCGCTACACGCTTGTGAGCAACTCCGGGGACGGGTCGGCCATGGACCGCATGTCCGTACCCGGTGACTTCTTGTCCTTCTTCTTTTTCCCCTTCTTCTTCTTGCTCTTCTTCGTCGCCTTGGCGGGCTTGGCCATTGACTTTGCAATCGCCGCGCAACGAGCGCAGATGATCTTGTCGCTGACATCTCCCGTGACGCCGTGACCGCGGGTCAACACTTGCTTCCCGGTGCCACACTCGGATTGATTGTGGAAGACGTTGCTACGGACCAAGATCCGGGTCGCATAGAAGGGTTCGACCTGCATGGAGTCAAGGATACGGCGAACGGTGGTTGCAGAATGGTTGCACGTCAAAAAATGGTCACCGTAGAAGAAGCAGGGTCAAGGGGAGTACTCGGCGTTGGGGTCCAGATGCCACACGGCGACGGCATCGTTCGCCGGCGGCAGGAGACTCACGGCGAAGATGAATTCGGATTGGTCGGAGGTCCCGCGGACGGAATCTGCGGTCCGAATCGGCATGTCACGATTGAACTCCTGCAGGCGGTCGATCAGATCGCCCACCGTCCGAATCGTACGGCTCTTCATGCGGTCTCCATTTCGACGATCATCTTGAGGACCTCTGTCCACGTCCCGCGTCCGCTCGTGCGTCTCCCGCGACATCAAAGCGGGGCAACCAGCGAAACCGCACCTCGTTCCCTCCGCGATGACACGACAGACTGCGCACGATCCAAACGTACGCGAGTTCCGTGGCCACGTGGGTTGCAAACTGGGTGCGGCTGTGAATTCTCCACGATTCGTGGCGTCGCGCCGGTCCCGCTGCATCGAGCCGCCCGACCTCGGTCGTGGGCTGCGTGGGAGAGGGGCGACGCGGCCACTGCGCACTATCCGATGTCGGCGAGGCGCTCCAGTGCTGCTTCCGCTTCGGACACGAACCGCCGCACGAGCTCACCGGCGGGGACGAGCTCGGTGATCCCGCCGACGGCTTGCCCCGCGGGGTAGCACTCCTTTTCCACGTCGACTCCTTCCGTGAACGAGTCGCCCCCGAGGTGCATGACGCCGGTGGAGTAGGAGACGCCGATCTGTTCGGGGAAGCTCTTGAGCTCATCGGGGTGCGCCTCGAAGTAGTCGGTGTAACTGTTGCGCACCACCCGCATGGTCTTCCCCGAATAGGCGCGACTCACGGTGGTCTGGTCCTCGTGACTGGCCAGGAGCCTTTCCTTATACCCCCTGACCCCGCGGGCTTCGGGGGTCGCGATGAACCGGGTGCCGACCCAGATCCCGTCTGCCCCGAGGGCGAGCGCGGCCGCAAGGCCGCGGCCGTCGAAGATACCGCCGGCTGCCACCACGGGGACGAAGCGGCCGACGGCGTCGACGATCTGGGGAATCAACGGGAACGAGGCCACTTGACCGGTGTGGCCACCGGCCTCGGTTCCCTGCGCCACCACGAGGTCGCACCCCGCGTCCACCGCCCGCACAGCGTGTGCCACCTTGCCGCACATGCTGACGACGACCACGTTGTTGCGATGACATTGCTCGACGACCTCGGAAGGCACGCCGAGGCCCGCCACGAACGCGGTGGCGCCGCCCTCGATGATCAGCTGCACCTGTGCCTGCATACCTCCCGGCATAGCGGTGAGAAGGTCCACGCCGAAGGGTTTGTCGGTCGCGGCGGAGACGGCTGAGATCTCCGCGACCATCGTGGTCGTTGTCCATGGTGGAGGCGCCCAGGCAGCCGAAGCCACCGGCCGCAGATACCGCCGTGACCAATTCGGCGTAGGAGACACCGCCCATGCCGGCGAGCATCACCGGGTGCTCGATGCCGAGCAACTGGGTCAGCCGAGTCTTCATACGTCAGGTTCTCCGGGCTTCTTGTCTTCAGCAGGGAGGCGCGGCGAGCCTTGCATGGCGGGGACCGTAGCCCGTGGCACGCCGACAGGTTCCGTTTGCGTATCGTCACCGGTCGGCGTTCGGCGCGCAGGAGCACGGCGCTTCCAGCAAGTGCGGCGCCGATCGTGCCGAGGAGCAGTCCCACTTGGGATCCTGAGAACAACAGGGGTGCGCCGCCGAAGATGGCCTGTGCGAAGAGGAGGGGAACGGTGAGGCCCATGCCACACAAGAGGCTGACGCCGACCATGTGCCGCCACGTCGTCCCGTCGGGCAATCCACACAATCCCACACGGACGACGAGTGCGACCGCCAACGTGATGCCCAACATTTTGCCCACGATGCGCGCGGTGAAAATGGCCGAGATCACCGAGGTCGATCCCGACGAGTGCCACACCGGGCCGGTGAGCACCACGCCTGCATTGGCGAGGACGAAGAGAGGAAGGACGAGGTAGCTCGACACTGCATGCACCGGACCCTCGAGGGAGCGGCCGGCCCGCGCGCCGCGGGCGACCGGGACCATGATGCCGACGAATGCCCCGGCCAGGGTGGGCTCGATGCCGGCCCGCGCAAAGAGGTACCAGGTCGCCAACGCGGCGATGACGTAGGGCCACCAAGGGTTCCGTACTCTCCGACGCAGGAAGAACAGCACAACGAGGGCGCCCAGGGCACCCGCCAGCCAGCCGAAGTGGATCTTGGTGGAGGCCACCAGCGCCAGGACGATGACCGAGCCGATGTCGTCCGCGACGGCCAACGCCAGCACGAAGACCCGTAAGGGTTGTGGGACCCGACGACCGAGGAGGGCGATGACCCCGAGCGTGAATGCAACGTCGGTGGCCATCGGAATGCCCCAGCCCCGGCTGAGATCCCCGTGGGCGTGGGTTCGGAGCGCGGCGATCGTGGCCAGGTAGACCAACGCCGCACCGGCCATGCCGCCGAGGGCGGCGAGGACGGGGAGGAGGGCGTTGCGCCGGTCGCGCAGTGAACCATCGGCGACTTCACGTCCGATCTCGAGGCCGACGGCAAGGAAGAAGATCGTCATCAAGCCGTTGTCGACGTCGTTCGCCACCGTCCGCAACGTCGCGGGAAGCGGACCGGATCCCGTCGTCACGCGGTGGCCCCATGCGGCGACGTAGCTGGGGTAGTCGATGTTGGCCCAGAGCAGTGCACCCACGAGGGCGGCGACGAGGACGACCCCACCCGCCATTTCGGTGCGCCCGAATTGCGTCAGGGCATCGGCCCAGGCCTGTGGGTGCCACGGTGGCGGCGACGTCCGGCTCCTCTGCGCCTCGTTCACGAGACCGAGTTTGGTGTTGCTGGCGGTCCGGCCTGGCAAGATGGCACCTGGATCAACCTATTTCCACGAGAGGGCGAGCACGGTGACCGACGAAGGGAGTCCAGCGTGACCGTGGAGGCGCTCCCCTCGGTGGAGCCAATCACGAAGCGTCGGCTCTGGCTCATACTCGGTGCGCTCCTTCTCGGGCTCCTGCTGGCCGCTCTCGACGGGACCATTGTCTCCACCGCGCTCCCGACAATCGTGGGAGATCTCCATGGCGGTTCCCATCTCACGTGGGTCGTGACGGCGTATCTGCTTGCCTCCACCGTCTCGACCCCACTGTGGGGAAAGTTGGGGGACCAGTATGGCCGCAAGGTCTTCTTCCAGGCCTCCATCATCATTTTCGTGGTCGGCTCGGCCCTGGCGGGATTCAGCCACACCATGAACCAGTTGATCGCGTTCCGTGCCCTTCAGGGATTGGGTGGTGGGGGATTGCTGGTCGGCGCCCAGACGATCATCGGCGATGTCGTCTCCCCGCGCGAACGCGGTCGGTACATGGGTCTGTTCGGCGCAATGTTCGGCGTGGCGACGGTGATCGGTCCGCTGATCGGCGGCCTCTGCGTCACCTATCTGTCATGGCGCTGGGTCTTCTATATCAACCTGCCCTTCGGCATTCTGGCTCTCATCGTCACCGGGGCGGTATTGCCCGGGACCATGAGCCGGGCGCATCACACCATCGACTACCTGGGTTCGATCATGCTTTCTGGCGCGGCGACCGCCTTGATCCTCTTTGCCAGTCTCGGCGGAATCTCGTGGAGTTGGAAGTCTCCGCAGAGTTTGGCGCTGGCTCTCGGCGGGGTGGTCCTGACGCTCCTCTTCCTTCTGGTCGAACACAAGGCCAAGGAACCGGTGATTCCGCTCAAGTTGTTCCGCTTACGCGTCTTCCAGGCGTCGAGCTCCATCGGCTTCGTCATGGGCTTCGCCATGTTCGGTGCGGTCACGTTCCTGCCCCTCTTCCTCCAGGACGTGAAGAACGTCAGCCCCACGCTGTCGGGTCTCCGCCTCTTTCCCCTCATGTTCGGGCTGTTCGGGGCATCCATCATTTCGGGGCGGCTCGTGACCCGATGGGGTCGCTACAAGATCTTTCCCATTCTCGGCACCGCCTGCATGACGTTGGGCGCCTTCCTCTTGTCGCTGATCGGCATCGAGACGAGCGTGCTGGTGACGGCGTTCTACATGTTCGTCTTCGGGGTCGGGCTCGGACTGACCCAGCAGGTACTGGTGGTGGCCGTACAGAACGCGGTCTCCTACGAAGACCTCGGTGTGGCGACTTCGGGCGCCACGTTCTTCCGGATGATCGGAGGGTCGTTCGGAACGGCCGTGTTCGGGGCGATCTATGCCAACGTCCTGTCCCACAAACTGGCGCCGGTGGTCACCGCGCTGCCCAAGGACACCAAGGTCCATTTGCAGACACTGGATCCGGTCACGCTGCACCAGTTGGCCCACTTCTTCCCCGAGGCCTACGACAAGATCCTCAACGCCATCACCGCGACGCTGCAGACCGTCTTCCTGGTCGCCGTGCCGATCGCCGCCTTCGCATTCCTCCTCAGCTGGTTCCTGCCCGAGCTCCCGCTGCGGCGGTCGATTTCGACGCTCGAGGTGAGCGAAGGATTCGGCCTGCCCGAACCTCGCTCGTCGCTCCAGGAGATCGAATTGTCACTCGAGCGCATCGCCAGCCGGGAGAACCGGGTCGAGCTGTACCGCACGATGGCGCAACGAGCCGGCATCGACCTCCCGCCACAGTCCTGCTGGTTGCTCTACCGCTTGGCGGATCGACCGGGCGAGACGGTGCGCGAGGTGGCTGCCCGACTGAAGGTCAGCCGTGAGGTCCTCCAACAAGCCGTCCGGGGGTTGGTCGAGGCGGGCATGGTGGTCGTGGTGCAGCGCGGCACCGAGCACGACGTGAACCTGACACCGGCCGGATTGGCGGCCATGGACCGCTTGACCGAAGCACGTCGGACGGGGCTGACGGATCTGCTCGAGGGGTGGAATCCGGCGGAACACCCCGAGATCATCGAATTGGTGAAAGAGCTCGCCACCTCCCTCCTGGCTGACGACAAGAAAATGCTCGAGGACGCGCTACCGCATGAGACCGAAGAGGCTGCCGTGGCAGCGGGGAGTGGGACCTCGGGCGGGCCGTAGCGGTCAGCCGTTCGTGAAGGCGGCGCGCAGTCGGTCCTTGGCCGCTTCGTCGGCCCCGATCGCATCAAGGCCGAGAAGGGCCGCGCCCACCACCGGGGGCACCGTGAGTCGGCGGAGGAGCGCTCGCGGGGCGACGGCGTGAATGCCCTCGGCCACCCGGGCATGAAAGCCGGGGTCGCCGGTTTCGAAGATGCCACCACCGAGCACCACCTCGACCGGGGCCTCGCGCAGGCCCAGCCGCGAAATCGCCGCTCCGGCGAACGCGGCTACTTCGTCGGCCAGCATGTTCGCCGCCTCGCGGGCGGGGACATCTCCCTCTGCGGCTGCGTCGAGCAGCACGCGGGCCAGTTCGAACAAGCGGCCATAGGGGATCGTTCCGCTGTAGACGCCCGTCAGGACTGCTTCTGCATCGGCCTCGTCGAAGTGGGCGGGCACACGCGTGCGGAGCACGGTCGGCGAGCCCCGGCCGTCCCCGACACGCAGCGCCAGCCCCAGTGCACGCACCCCCAGCCAAGAACCCCCTGGGGCGAAGTCCCCGGAGAGCTCGGCCAACGCAGGAAAGCGAACAGTTTCGCCGTCTGGGCCCCTGCCGGCGCAGTTCAATCCGGTTCCGCAGACGACGCCGACACCCCAGGTCGACGTCGTGCCGGCCCGCGACACGGCGAAGGTGTCGTTGAACAAGAGGTCCGAGCCGGTCCATCCCCGCAGCGCGATCGCCGGGGCGAGGTGTTCCTCGTCGATCGGGAGGTCGACGCCGGCCAGGCAGTACACGCCGACATCGCACAGCGGGAACGGTGGCTCGCTGATGCCGGCGGCTTCGGTGACAGCGGCGATGGCTGCGCCCATTGCGTCAAGAGCGCCGTCGAGGCCGACGAGCTGATGATTGCTGGGACCGACGCGGGAACGTCCGAGCAGGGTGCCGTCGGCGGCCACCAGCACCGCATCTGTCTTCGTGCTGCCTCCGTCGAGCCCCAGCACGATCGGCTCGGGACTGTCGCGCATGCTCGGATAGTACGTTGCATCGGGTGGGGATCAAGGTGGCGGTCGTCGGCGGCGGCAGCACTTACACCCCTGAGCTCGTGGATGGTCTGTGCGACCAAGAGGATCGAATGGTCGTGGACGACCTCGTCCTGCTCGATCCCAGCGAGGAACGACGCGAGGTCGTCGGTGGGTTGGCCGAGCGCATCCTGCGCCATCGCGGTTGGGGCGGTACCTTTTCGACGACGGCGGACCGCGATGCCGCACTTGAAGGTGCCGACTTCGTGGTCGTCCAATTGCGTATCGGCGGGCAGGCCGCGCGCCTCGTAGACGAGACACTTCCAGTCGGCTACGGCTGTCTCGGGCAAGAGACCACGGGGGTCGGTGGGTTGGCCAAGGCCTTGCGCACGGTACCGACGGTGCTCGAGCTGGCGGAGGAGACGGCAGCGCGGGGGAATCCCGGAGCTTGGTTCGTCGACTTCACCAACCCGGTCGGCATCGTCACCCAAGCGTTGCTCGACGAGGGACACCGGGCGGTGGGTCTGTGCAACGTGGCTATTTGGGGCCAGCGGCGTCTGGGCCACTACTTGGGCGTCGACCCCGACACCGTGGAGATCGAGCACGTGGGATTGAACCATCTGAGCTGGATCCGATCGGCCCACGTCGCCGGGGAGCCCGACGATCGATTGCCCGAGCTCTTTGCACGCTGCGGGCCCGAGCTCGCGCTCGAGAGCGGGACCCCACTCGAGGCGTTGCAATTGCTGGCGGCGCTGCCGTCCTACTACGTGCACTACTACTACCAACACGATGCTGATGTGGCCCAGCAGTCAACGCCCGGGTATCGACCGAGAGCGGACGTGGTGGCCGAGCTCGAAGCCACGCTGCTCGAGCAGTATCGCGACCCGGCGCTGGTGACCACACCCGACGCACTCTCGCATCGGGGCGGCGCGTTCTACTCGTTGGCGGCCGTGCGCCTCATGGCGTCCCTCCATGCCGGCACCGGCGACATCCAGGTCGTCGACATGCAGAACAACGGGGCCATTGCGGGCCTGCCCGACACTGCGGTGATAGAGACACAGGCCGTCGTTGACGCCGCAGGCGCCCATCCCATCGCCCAGCGGCCGCTTCCTCCCGAAATGCTGGGCCTGGTCCAACACGCCAAGGCCTACGAGCAGCTGGCGGTCAAGGCCGCGTGCTCGGGCAGTCGGGACGACGTGGTCCGGGCCCTTCTCGCCAACCCTCTGGTCGGCCAGTACCCACTGGCGGCCGATCTGGCTGATGCCCTGCTGGCGGCGAATCGCCCCCATCTGCCGCGCTTTTTCTCGCCGTAACGGGTAGGTGACCTAGCCGGCGTTGTCGGTCGGTTTGGTCGTTGTCGTTTGCTTCGGCGCAGTCGTGGTCGTCGTCTGCTTCGACGTCGTGGTCGTCGTCTGCTTCGGCGCAGTGGTCGTCGTGGTCGACGACGAGCCTGGGGTCGTCGTGGTGGTCGTCGGCGCGGTCGTGGTCGTCGTGGGGACGACAAAGGGCGAGGTTTCCCCCTTTTCGGAGGCCTGGGTCGCAGTCGGGGTCGCCGAAAGATTCGTGCAACTCTGCGCGGCGTTCCAACTCTGCAGGGCGGTTGTGGCCGGAGTGCCGGTCAGGGGCTGCGGCAAGCCGGACACGATGGTGGCGGGGCGCCAGGTCGCAGCGACGATGTGACGCCCCGTCACCGTGACGAGGAGTGAGCCGCTGTCCGTCTCGGGTGCGGTGTTGTCGTAGAACGCAAAGTTACCGAGCCCGTAGTCGACGTACGCGGTACCGAGGTACCCGGCTCCGAGCAGCACGTGCGCACCACTCCCGATCACGATGTCGGCACCGGCCTTGACCAGTTGTGCGGCGAGGGGCTCTTGTTCGGGAGCGGGACAGGCGACCGTTTCGGCACCCCAATGCAGATAGACCACCACCGTGTCCGACGTGCGCCGCGCCACCTGCACGGCGCGGATCAGCTGCGTCGGGTTCAACGCGGAGGCCACCCCGGGCTGGTTCGACGTGGCCGTCCATGTGCTCACCAGATTGGGGGCGATGATCTGTGTGGCCGCGATGATCGCAATGCGCTGCCCCCTGATGGTCGTCCGATAGGGGGCGAACGCCTGCGTCGCGTTGCCGCCGACCCCGACGTCGGGGAAGGCCACCTGCTTGGTTGCGGCCAGGCCCTGCGCCAGCCCGGTCTGCCCACAGTCGATCGCATGGTCGTTGCCTTGGGAGATCACCGTGACCGACGCACTCCGCAGCGCCGTCAGCGCGGTGGGCGGGGCGAAGAAGATGAACGGCTTGTCCTGTCGTTGGGGACATTGGCCGTTCGTCAGGGCGCTCTCGAGATTGACCATACGTAAATTGGAGTTGGCCAACAGTTGGTTCACCGTGTTGCCCAGTGCGGTGGTCGGATCCTCGGTCAGGCGCTGCCCCACGGCTCCTTCGAAATGCACGTCGCCGCCGAAGGCCATGGTGACGGCTTTGCCGTTTCCCTGCCACGAGGGGTTGAGCGGCGAGTGCTTCGGGAAGGTCTCGCTCGTCGTCCCGGCATGGTGGGCGGGAGGCGGCGGCGTCTTCGAGCCTCCGCCGGAGAAGAACGCCAGATAGAGCAAGAACAGCACGAGCAAGGCGCCAACCGTCGCGAACTGACGGCGTCTGCGTCTGACCCTGCGCGAGACCACGCCGGCACTATGTCACACACCACAGCGGCCTCATCGGGTCGGAGGGCATTCCGGGGGGATCACCCGGGGGGAGGCAGTTCCTCCCACAGGAGGGCCAGCGCTGCCACGAGGCCCTTGCACCCGTTGACGATCATCTCCAGACAGCTGTCGAATTCGGCATCGTCGCCGTAATACGGATCAGGAACGTCCGAGCCATGGTCCCCCGAAGGGTCGAACGAGCGCAGGAGAAACAAGCGCGACTGCTCAATACCCAGGCTGCGCAGCGTCTGCTGATGGCGTCCGTCGAGGGCGAGGATCAGATTGGACTGTTGCAAGCGCGGCACCGATATCTGCTGGGCCACATGCGGGGCGTTCGGAAAGCCGGCCCGTTCCAATGCCGCCTGCGCCCGGGGGTCCATGGGTTCGCCTTCGTGCCAGGGCCCGGTGCCCGCGCTCGTGATGACCAGCCGATCGCCGAGGGCCGATCCGTCGGGAAGCGTGCTGGCGCCGGCCAGCATCTTGCTTGCCACCTCGGCCATGGGGGAGCGGCAGATGTTGCCCGTGCAGACGAAGACGATCTCATAGGGCGTCCGTCCGACCCGGCGGGGAAGGGTGCCCAGCAGATCGGGGAGACGGTCCCTCATCGGGCCATCGGTCTACGGCGAGGCATCCTCGCGACGAAATCCCGACCAGCGTGTGCTCCCCCCAGGACCTCGCAGTTCTCGCTCCCGGGCTCGTTCCCGGGCTCGTGTTCGGGCAGGTTTTCGGGCACGCATGCTCCTTTTCGGAGCCATCTCGGACGTGCTGCCGGCGGCTCGGGGGAGGGGGCGCACCATATCGCCTGCTTGATCGCCTCAGGGAATCTCGCCACGTTCCCAGGAGTATCCCAGCTGCCGAGTGGGGAAAGGCGGGTCGCCGCGTCCCGCGTGGGTCAGGCTGGCCGTAAGCTGAGAGCCGTGGTAGCGGCCAGGCATGGGCGAAGTGGGCAGGCACGCATTGTCTGCACGGGAAACGCGTGCAAATATGGTCGTTGCATGGTCGTCACTAACAGGTTCGGCGCTGGATCGGGCAGGATGATGGGCCGAGGTTTGGGGGGTGTGGGTCGTGCCTCTTTCTGAGCACGAACAGCGAATACTGGCTGAGCTCGAAGAGTCTCTGGTTCGGCAGGACCCCGAGTTCGCCGAGCGGGTGCGTTCGGAGTCGGTGTACCGGCACGCCGGCCGCTACTGCAAGTGGGCGGCGGCGACCTTCGTCCTGGGTGTGGTCGTTCTGGTCGCATTCTTCGCCAAGACCCCGGTTGTCGGCTTTATCGGCGTCGTCATCATGTTCGGCTCCGCCGTGGTCTTCGAACGCAATCTCCGACGGATGGGTCGGGCCGGCTGGCACGACCTCACGCGAGGCAGAGACGGCGAGCAATCGAAGGCGTCCGCAGCATCGAACGGCTTCGAGGGGGCGGTCACCGAAGCGCGCGACTGGTTCCGCACCAGGTTCCACCGGCGAGAGAACTGATCTTCCTGCGGGTTCTCCCGCGGCCCGTCGTCTCGCTGCCCTCCCGGTCGCGACGCGGTGACACCGTGACACCGTGGTGACCGATCCGGCCTCGGAGCTGGCATTGGCTGTGGATATCGGCGGGACCAAAATGGCGGTGGCACTCGTGGACCGCCAGGGAAACCTCCACCAGCGGACCCAGGTCCCGACTCCTCCGACGTCGGGTCCCGGGGAAAAGGATGCTGAGACGTTGTGGCAGACCCTGGCCGACCTTGTCCAGCATCTCACCGACGGCGCAGGTGGTCCGGGCAGCGCAGGCGGTCCGGGCGGCGCAGATGGTCCGGGCAGCGCAGGCGGTCCGGGCAGCGCAGATGGCGGGAAGGGTGCTCCGTCCGGGGTGCCCATCCTGGCGTGCGGTGTCGGCTGCGGGGGTCCGATGAGCGCCGGAGGGGAGACAGTCTCTCCTCTTAATATCCCCGGCTGGCGGGGGTTCCCCCTGCGGGCCCGGTTGCGAGAGCTCACAGACATGCCGACCTTCGTGGACAACGATGCGAAAGCATTGGCTCTGGCCGAGGGGTGGATCGGTGCCGCGGCAGGTGCGCGCAACTTCATCGCCATGGTCGTGTCGACCGGCATCGGTGGCGGCATCGTTCTCGATGGACGTCTCCTCGGCGGTGGTTCGGGCAACGCCGGCCACATCGGGCATGTGGTCGTGGAACCCGATGGTCGTCCGTGCGCATGCGGCGGTCGGGGGTGCCTCGAAGCAGAGGCGTCCGGTTCTGCTCTGGCCGAGATCACCGGCCAGCCGGCGGCACTGGCGCCGCCTGCTGTCATCGAACGGACCGGAACCCTGGTGGGCCGCGCCGTGGCCTCGGTCGTCAATCTCCTCGACCTCCCGCTCGCCGTCATCGGCGGATCGGTGGCATTGGGCTTCGGCGATCCATTCTTCGCCGCCGCCCAAAAAGAAGTGGACCTTCGTTGCGGATTGGAGTTTGCCCGGGGGGCCAAGGTCGTGCGCGGCGGGCTGGGCGATCGGGGCCCTCTCGTCGGAGCGGGCTGCGTGGCATGGCGGGGTTTGGACGGCTCCCCGTGAAGGAGGCTTCGACATCGCCCGAAGGCGGCCCGGCACGGCAACGGGCGAGAGACGTTGCGGTCGTCCTTTCAGCGGTCGCTCCTCACCCTTCGCTCTGGTGGCCCGGTGTCGCAGCGCTGGCTCGGCTCGCGCGGACGGGATGGTGGCGTCGGCCGCCATTTCTCCCTGTTCCGGGGGATGCCTACTGGGATTTCCGGCTGGTCACCGCGTTCGGGGGCACCGGCCGTGAGGCCACGCTCGAGCGCAACGACGTCGTGGCCTACCTCCGATGGTGTCGAAGGACCCACCCCCGCCGCGGGTAGCCTCTGAGCGCTGTGACTTCTCTGATGGCTGGAGCCACCATCCGTTGGGCCGCCCGTCGAGCCCCGGTCCCGCCGGCGGCTCCCATACGCCCCTTTCTGGTGGCCTGATATGGAGCGAGTGCTCCTGCTCAATGCGACGTATGAGCCGCTGGCACTCGTCTCCGATCGCCGAGCGGTCGTGCTCGTTCTGGCCGGTCGTGCCGAACCAGTGGCATTTCGCGAAGACTGCGCTGTCTTTCACTCGGCGTCGCTCGACGTGGACGTTCCTTCCATCGTCCGTCTCGCCCACATGGTCCGGATCCCACGCTGGGCCCGCACGCCTCCGGTGACGCGACGCTCGGTGCTGCGCCGTGACGGCGGCTTGTGCGTCTATTGCTCCGAGCCGGCAGACACCATCGATCACGTCATTCCCCGCAGTCGGGGTGGGACCCACGACTGGTCGAACGTGGTGGCAGCCTGCAAGCGGGACAATCTCACCAAGGCCGACCTCCTGCTCTCCGAGTTGGGGTGGACGTTGCGCGTGAAGCCGGCGCCCCCCGATGGGTACCTGTGGCGGCTCCGCCACCTCTCGGACGTCGATCCCTTGTGGGAGCCGTATCTCGCTGCGGCGTCTTGACGCCAACTTCCCCGTCCCCATCTCCCGGCCCTTCCCCATCATCCGGCCCTTCGCCATCTCCCGGCCCGTCCCCATCCTCCGGCCTTTCGCCATCTCCCGGCCCTTGCCCTGACGCCGCTTGGGAACCTGGATCCGAGCCGTTGTTCGATGTGGCGCCATTCAGGGCGCTGACGCACCGACACGCGGTCATTCGGAAGGTATCCCACCCGACCCTGGTGCTCGGGAGTACCCAGCGGATCGAGGTCGTCGCAACGAAGCGGGCCGCACAATCCGGTGTAGAAGTGGTGCGACGTCGTGGTGGTGGGGGAGCGGTGTTCCTCCGGCCGGACGACCACCTCTGGATCGAGGCCTGGGTTCCCAAGGGGGATCCGCTCTGGGATGAAGATGTCGGCGCAGCGGCGGGCTGGGTGGGTCTTTGGTGGTCGGCCGCGCTGGCTTCACTTGGCGCCGCTGAACTCGCGGTGC
Organism: uncultured Acidimicrobiaceae bacterium; assembly: GCA_963706555.1. GTDB lineage: Bacteria > Actinomycetota > Acidimicrobiia > Acidimicrobiales > RAAP-2 > Bog-473. The sequence goes on along the minus strand of OY970164.1, from coordinate 4,197,932 downwards.
ATGAAGGGCGGGCGGCGCCGGGGAAGCACGGGGCACTTGTGTGCTTCTCGGGGAAGGGCCCGGGTGAAGTGTTCACCGACGGGCGCAAGGTGATGGGGGTCTCGCAGTGGCGGGGGAGGGAAGGGGCCCTCTTCCATACGTGTTCCTACACGCGCTGGGATCCCCTCCCGCTGGTGGAGCTTCTCGAAGTCCCTTCGTCTTCCCGGGGCAAGCTCGTCGCGGACTTGGCCGACACTGCAATCGGGCTCAACGAGCTGCACCTCGTGGACACGGATCTCGCCGTCATCGGGGAGGCCCTCTTGTCGTCGTTCACGGATTGGCCCTCGAGCCGGTCGTGACAGCCGGCTGACGTTTCGGCGTCCCCGGGCTGACTTCCCGGCTGCCAACAGTCCGGTCGGTCTGACGCCGGGTCCTGTCCGGGCTGTACTTTTTAGTCCGTCCGGTCAATCCGGTCGTCCTCCCTTAGCCCCTGTCCTCATTGATCCGGCCCGTCCCCTTTTACGCCCGGTCCTCTTTATTGCGGCCGGTCCGGTAGGTCCGGGGGGTCCGGGAGGTCCGGGAGGTCCGGGGGGTCCGGGAGGTCCGGGAGGTCCGGTCGATCCGGCGCGCCTCGCCGCCTTGCTGCTGCACCCGCGGTTGACTTCGGACGGGGGACCACGGCCGGCCGACGACCGCCCTGTGCGCGCTTGCCGGGCATCCCTTTTCCGCGCACTCGGGGGCTTCATCGCGATCCGGTTGCCAAAAGGGTGCGGTCGGGAGGAAGAGGGGTGAATGTGGTTGCTAGGTGGGGGGAAAGGGCGTAGAGTGGCGGGAAATGGAGTAGAGAGCGTTCAAGGACGCAATTCAGGGAGCGTCGTGGGAGATCGGGCCAGTGGCAGGATTTGTAGGGAGATACGAGCATTCGCTCGATATCAAGGGCAGGGTGATCCTGCCCGCCAAGTTCCGTGCCCAGTTCGAGCGGGGCGGCTACCTGGCGCAGCAGTCCGAGGGGTGCCTGGCTCTTTGGACCCCCGGGGAATTCGATCGGCAGATGGCTGTCATGCAGGAGCGGGCCGAGTCGGGCCGGGCGAACCGGAACCGGGCGCGCCTTTGGGCATCGAGTTCACACGAGGTGGAGATCGATCGCCAGGGACGTATGGCCATCCCCTCCTATCTCCGCACGTTCGCCGGGCTCGAGAACGAGGTGTTGGTGCACGGGGCGATCGATCGAGTGGAGCTCTGGAATCCCGCATCGTGGGCCGAGCGGGTGCTTCCAGAAGAGAGCTGGCTTCTCGACGGCGACGACGAAACAGATGCAAAGGAGTGATGGCAGAGAACTTTTTGCAACCAATGACAGCAGCGGATGCTCGCTGGACCATGTGCAGCTCCTCGACCGGTGTGGCGGAAGATCACTCCACCCTCTTCCCCGGAGAAGCGGGTACTCACCCTTCGCTCCTCCATCCAGTCGGGGGGCTGCAGATGGTCCACTCATTCGAACACGTTCCCGTCATGCGCGATGAAGTCGTGTCGCTCTTCGCCCCGGTGCCCGGAGGCGTCCTGGTCGATGCCACGCTGGGTGGCGGAGGTCACAGCGCAGCGCTGTTGGCTGCGCACCCCGATCTCCGCATCATCGGGCTCGATCGGGATTCCGTTGCTCTTGCCGCTGCCGCCGAGCGTCTCACCCCCTTCGGCGATCGGGTCACGATCCTGCATGCCGCCTTCTCGGCCCTGCCCGACATCGCAACCGAACCTCTTTCCGGTGTGTTGTTCGACCTGGGGGTGAGTTCCCCCCAGCTGGATCAGGCGGAAAGGGGCTTCTCGTACCGCGCTGATGCGCCAATTGACATGCGCATGGACCCCTCCATCGGCAGGACTGCGGCGCAGTTGGTCAATGAGCTGCCCGAGGATGCCTTGGCCGAGCTCTTTCGGGAGAACGGCGAGGGGCGGATGTCCGGACGAATCGCGCGAGCGATCGTGCGTGCCCGCCCGCTGACTTCGACCATTCAGCTGGCCGACGTGGTGTCGGCCGCGGTGCCGGCGGCGATCCGTCGACGGGGCCATCCCGCCAAACGGGTGTTCCAGGCTCTGCGAATCGCAGTGAATGACGAGCTGGGGGAGCTGGCGTCGGCCCTGCCGGTCGCCGTGGAGCGATTGACGGTCGGCGGTCGTTGCGCCGTCATCAGCTACCACTCCGGCGAAGACCGACTGACCAAGCAGATCTTCAATGAGGCCAGCACGGGCGGGTGTACCTGCCCCCCGGCCATGCCGTGCGTGTGCGGGGCCGTGGCGCGGCACGAATTGGTGTTCCGGGGAGCACGGCACCCCAGCCCCGAGGAAATCGCCGACAACCGCCGAGCTGGAAGCGCCCGGTTGCGGGCCATCGCCCGGACGGTGGCCCCGTAATGGCGCCTCCCTCATCAGGCGCAGGCGCGGTACGCCGGGTCATCCCTCCTCTTCACCGAACTGATCCCGGACGGTCGACCAAGCCGACGCCGCTGGAAGTCGTTCCTTCCCCTCGTCGCGGTCGCCGCCTGGGCCGCGTCGTCAAGTTCCTGCCGGTCCTCATGGTTGTGGTGGCCCTGTTGATCGTAGTGGCGGGGCAGGCGATGTTGGCCAACGGTCAGGTCCGCATGTCGCGCCTCGATCAGCGCTTGCAGATTGCCCAAAGCGAGCACCGCCTCGCCGTGTTGAACGTGACCGGGCTGGAGACGCCTGCACGCATAGTGGGCGCTGCCACCGCGCAGCTGCACATGGTGCATCCCACACATGTGATCCAGCTTCCGTACGTCTCGCTGAAGAAACCCCTTCCGACACCCACGGTGACTCCCGGCCACACCGCGGCGCCATGAGCGTCACCACGCGACACACCACCGGACGCGCGCGCGCCAGCTCATCTGGCCCGAGCGCGGTCCAATCTCCCGCCAGACCCCACACGGGGCGCCGCATCGAGACCGAGCGCCGGGTTCCACCGGCCACCAAGGCCCATCGTCCGGTCAGGCGCACCGAGTTCACTCCGCCCCGGCCCCGGCCCCGGCCCCGGCCCCGCCCCCGGGCGCGGACCTCGCCCACGCGCCCGACGAGCACGTCCGCCAGTACGTTCCAAGGACGCATCCGCCTGGTTCGCATCGTGCTGGTGGTGGCCCTCCTGTTCATGGTCGGCCGCCTCGTCGATGTGCAGATCATCCACTCGGGCACCTACCAGACCGATGCTCGTAACGAGTCGCACCATCCGACCACGCTGAGCTCATTGCGCGGGGGGATCTACGCCCGTGACGGCGCGCCTCTCGCACTGTCGGTGCCGACGAACGACGTGATCTCCGATAATTTCCAAGTTGCGCACCCCATGAAGACAGCCCGCGCGCTTTCCCCGCTCCTCGGCATTTCCGCGGCGGCGCTTGCTCCCGAGCTCCGCCGTCATTCGGGATACGTCGTGTTGGCGAAGCAGATCTCGCAACGCGACGGGCAGAAGATCGCGGCGGACGCGATACCCGGGATCACCCTCGCGGCCGACTCGAAGCGCGTAGTGACGAATGGCGACCTCGCCTCGCCGGTCATCGGCTTCACCAACGCCGCCAACAAGGGGGCGGCGGGGATCGAGTACGCCGACAACCGCGTGCTCTCCGGTACCGCAGGTGAGAAAACGCTGATCGAGTCGCCATCGGGCGTTGCACTTCCCTCGTCCGGCGTCGGGCGCGCCTCCTCCCGCGCGGGCATGGGGCTGGAGCTGACGCTGGACACGCAGCTCCAGTACGAGTCCGAGCAGGTTCTGGCGCAGGCCATCGAGTCGTCACAGGCCCTGAGCGGGACGGCGGTCGTCATGGACGTGAAGACGGGTCAGATCCTGTCCATGGCCAATCTCGTGACGACCCACCCCAAGGCCCCCGTGTCCGCGACACCGCCTGCCGCGGCGAGCAGCACCGGCGGTGTGATCCCGATCGGCTCCAAGGGCGCGGTGAAGGAGGCTGCGAACAACAATGCGGTGACACAGCTCTACGAGCCAGGTTCGGTCTTCAAACTGGTCACCTTCTCCGCCGCACTCCAAGACGGGCTCATCAATCCGAACTCCATCTTCACCGTTCCTGATCAGATAACCCTGGACGGCTCAAGTTTCCACGATGCCGATCCGCACCCGACGGAACAACTCACTGCCACGCAGATTCTCGCCCAGTCCTCGAACATCGGGACCTCACAGATCGCCCAGGGCCTCGGGGAGCAACGCCTGCTGGACCAGGTGGGAAACCTGGGCTTCGGCAAAACGACAGGCCTCGACTTCCCCGGGGAGTCGGCGGGCCTGGTCGCCACCGCCGCCCAATGGGAGCCGACCGACTACGTGTCCCTGCCGATCGGGCAGGTCGATGCCGTCAGCGCGCTGCAAGTCCTCGACGCCTATAACGCCGTCGCCAACGGCGGCACGTTCGTCCAGCCCAAGCTGGTGCAGGCCACGGTCGATCAGTCCGGCACAGTGCAGAAGACCGCGGCGTCAAAGACGCATCGGGTCTTCTCGCCCCAAGTCGATTCCGAGCTCACCACCATGCTGGAGCAGGTCGTCTCCACGGGGACGGGCGCCAGCGCCGTCGTTCCCGGCTACACCGTTGCCGGAAAAACGGGTACAGCGCAGATTCCGACGACCGGCAAGGATGCTTATACGGTGGGCGCCTACATGGCCTCGTTCGTCGGGTTCGCTCCGGCCGTCAATCCCACGTTCTCCATGATCGTCGTCCTCGATCGCCCCACGCCGATCTTCGGCGGCACCGTGGCCGCACCGGTGTTCTCCCAGATCATGAGCTATGCGCTCCACCGCTACGACATTCCCACGACACCTGGCGCGGCGACGCAGGGGGCGACGGCGACAACACCCAGCAGCCAAGCGCAGGACATCACGTGAGCCGGTACCATCGGCTGGCCGATGGTGCGAGGCGCGGAGCTCCCGTGCTCCTCCCGCTGTCCGGGCGACCGTGCGAACCGTGCAGATGAACCTTCTCTTCGACGACATCGAAGTCATTGAGACAGCGGGAAACCCTGCCGCAGTCGACGTCCGCGGTATAGCGCACGACAGTCGCCGGGTCGTGCCCGGCGACCTCTTCTGCTGCGTGCCGGGTCTTGTCTCTGACGGCCACGCGTTCGCCGCCGATGCCGTCGATCGGGGAGCAGTCGGGTTGCTCTGCGAACATTTCATCCCCGAACTGCTCGATAGGCCCGTCGTGCAGACCCTTGTCGCGCCAGGGACCATCCGTCCCGTCATGGCCCGGCTGGCTGCGGCCTTCTACGGTTTCCCGGCGCGTGACCTCCTGATGATCGGTGTGACCGGGACGAACGGCAAGACGACGGTCACCCAGCTTCTCGGCGATCTCCTCGAGGCGTCCGGGCGACCGACGAACGTCATGGGAACCTTGTCGGGGGCGCGGACGACACCGGAGGCAACCGAAGTGCAGCGGTTGCTGGCCCGGGTCCGGGATCGCCAGCTCTCCGACGGCCGGCGCCACGCCGTCGCCATGGAGGTGTCGAGCCACGCGCTCGTCCAATCGCGAGTGGAGGGCATCCATTTCGACGTCGCCGTGTTCACCAACCTGAGCCATGATCACCTCGACTACCACGGGACCATGGACGCGTACTTCGACGCGAAGCGCTCGCTCTTCACGTCGGACCACGCCTTGCGGGGAGTGGTCAACGCGGATGATCCATGGGGGCAACGACTCCTTCGCATGGCGCGTATCCCGATGGTGGAAGTGCACCGCAGCGATGCCCGTGCCATTTCGCTCCAGCCGGGACGCACCACATTCAGTTGGCGTGGTCAGCGGGTCTCGACGCCGCTGACGGGCGCCATCAACGTGGATAACGCGTTGCTGGCCGCGGAAGCCGCGCTCACCTTGGGCCTCGAGCCTGCCGAGGTGGCCGAGGCTCTCTCTGAGGTGTCGCCCCCACCCGGAAGGCTCCAGGTCATCGCCCTGCCCCGGCAGGCCGGTGCCGCAGTCGGTCCCGATGGCACAGTCGGCCCCGGTGTCGCAGTCGACGCCGATCGCACAGTCAACGCAGGTGAGGAAGTCGACGCACCGCCGTTCACCGTTCTCGTCGACTACGCCCACACTCCGGCGGGTCTCGAGGTCGTGCTCCGCGAAGCACGCAGCCTTACCGGGATCGACGGGCGGGTGCTGGTGGTGTTCGGCTGCGGCGGGAACCGCGACAAGGCCAAGCGGCCGAAAATGGGACACGCCGCCGCGACCCTCAGCGACGTCGCCGTCCTGACCTCGGACAACCCGCGGGACGAGGATCCACTGGCCATCATCGAACAGGTACGTGCGGGTGTCGGCGACGAACCGGGGCAGGGCACGTTCGTTGTCGAGCCCGATCGCCGACTGGCGATCCGCTGGGCACTCGGGGAGGCCCGTGCCGGCGACGTGGTGATCATCGCCGGGAAGGGCCATGAGACCTATCAGGAGATCGCCGGCCGCAGGCTGCCCTTCGACGACGTGGTCGAGGCCCGACGCGTGTTGTCGGTGCGCTTCCCCACGGACCCTGCGACGTGGACGGTCCCGCCTTCGCGCGCTAGAGCCGAAGGAAAGTAACCCGTGCTCGGTTTGGGCGACAGTGGAGGCATCGCGCTGTGGGTGAGCATTCTGGTCACGCCACTCCTCCTGCGGTGGTTGCGCTCACTCGGCGTCGGACAACCCATCCGCAAGGACGGTCCGGCCAGTCACAGCGTCAAGGCCGGCACACCCACCATGGGAGGAATCGCCATCGTCGCCGGTGTGGTCGTCGGCTACGTCATTGGTCACTTCGGCACCCAGGTCCGGTTCTCGCGGACGGGGTATCTCGCCGTCATGGCCGTGGTCCTCTTCGGCCTCATCGGCCTGCTGGACGACTGGATCAAGGTCCGCCATCAGCGGAGCCTCGGATTGAACAAGCGGGCCAAATCACTGGCGCAGGTCGCTTTCGCCGTGCTTTTTGCCGAATTGGCGCTTCACTGGGCGCACACCTCGACGGCCCTGTCCTTCACGCGGATCACCGTGCCGGGGATCGACCTGGGACATGTGGGATGGGTCGTCTTCGCCGTGCTGGTCATGGTGGGCACGTCGAATGCCGTCAACATCACCGACGGGGTGGATGGGCTGGCGGCGGGCACATCGACGTTCTGCTTCGCGGTGTTGGCCATCATGGGGTACTGGATCTTTCGTCACCGGAGCATCTACCACGTCCTGCCCGCGTCAGCGATCGACCTGGCGCTCGTGGCGGTGGCATTGGCGGGGGCCTGCATCGGCTTTCTCTGGTGGAATGCAGCGCCCGCGAAAATCTACATGGGCGACACCGGGTCGTTGGCCATCGGTGCAGGGTTGGCCGCGCTGTGCCTGCTGCTCAACCTGGACCTCCTCTTGCCGATCATCGGAGGCCTGTTCGTGATGGAAACCCTGTCCGTCATCGCCCAGGTGGTGAGTTTCCGTGTCTTCCACCGGCGCATTTTTCGCATGGCCCCCATCCATCACCATTTCGAGCTGGCGGGCTGGCCCGAGACGACGGTGATCGTTCGCTTCTGGGTGTTGGGCGGGCTCTTCGTCGCAGTCAGCCTGGGGATCTTCTACGCCGACTTCCTCTCCGTGGCGAAAATCACATGACGAAGTTCCACCATTTCCTCTCGTGCATGGGGGAAACTAGGGCCATGAGTCGGGTGTCGGACCGCTCGCGCGCGCGGCTTGGCGCGGGGTCACTGCAGTGACGCCCCCTGCCACGGCAACCGCCCGGCCCGCACCCACCCGGGAGCGGAGCGCCAGGGTCCGCCCGGAGTCGGTGAAGACGGCGAAGACGGCCAAGACCCGACCCCTTTCCGGGCTGCGGGCCACGGTGGCCGAGCTCCCCACCGGGACCGTCCTGCTCGTCGTGGTCGCGCTGCTCTGCGTGATCGGTCTGGTGATGGTCGGCTCCGCGTCGTCGGTGGTCTCCATCTCGCTCTACGGGAGCCCGTGGGCCATCCTCATCAGGGAATGCCTCTGGATGGGGGTCGGCATCGTCGCGTTCGCGGCCATGATCCGCTTCGACCACCGCAAACTCCGCCGGCTGAGCCCACTCCTTCTCGGCGTCACCTTCCTGCTCCTGCTCGTGGTCCTGGTACCCGGGCTCGGGGTGCACGTGCAGGGCTCGAGCCGATGGGTCGGATTCGGCCAGTTCCGTCTGCAGCCGTCGGAGTTGATGAAGCTGGCGCTCACGGTCTTTGCAGCCGATCTCATCACCAGGCGGCTCGATGAGGGAGCGCCGGACCGACGGATCATCGGGCCCCTCCTTCTGGTCACCGGCTGCGCCTGTGTCCTCATCGTGGCGCAGCCTGACTTGGGCACGGCCATGGTGTTGGGATGCGTGGCCCTCGCCATGCTGTTCGTGTCCGGGGTGCGTCTCGCGCCGGTCCTCAAGGTTCTGGCCAGTCTCGTCGGCATCGCCCTCGTGGTGGCGATCGCCTCGCCGTACCGGCGCGAGCGGCTGCTGTCCTTCATCGACCCGTCCTCCCACCACGCCGGCTCGGGCTACCAGGTGGTGCAATCGCTCATCGGCCTGGGCTCGGGCCACTTCATCGGGGCCGGACTGGGCGGTGGGCAGGCCCAGTGGGGTTTCCTCCCCAACGCGCAGACCGACTTCATCTTCTCGGTAATCGGTGAGGAACTGGGGTTTGTCGGCGCCGCTCTCGTCCTTGTCCTTCTCGGTTCCTTCGTGTGGTTCGGCATCCGGGCCGCCATGCGGTCACCCCAGCGGTTCGGCGGCATCCTGGCGGTCGGGCTTGTCGCGTGGTTGGCCACGGAGACGTTGATCAACATCGGGGCGGTCGTCGGCGTGCTGCCCGTCACCGGCATTCCGTTGCCGTTCATTTCCTATGGCGGGTCGTCCCTCGTCATCACCATGGTGGCGGCCGGCATCCTCATCAACATCGCCCGACAGGAGGGCACCGGTCGGGCCGGCGGCATCGTCCATGTGCCGCGGCGGGGGAGTGCGCGGGCAGGGGTCCGTGCCGCACCCAGCCGCGGGCGAGGTCGGTGAAACAGGCCAGAGGGACGGTGATTGCCGGCGGCGGGACCGGAGGTCACGTCGTGCCGTCGCTGCAGATCGCCCGGGCGCTCGTCGCACGGGGCCACGCCGCAGTCACCATCGAGCTCTTCGGTTCGCGTCGGGGGCAGGAGGCCAAGCTCTGGCCGACCCTGGAGTTCCCCTTCAGGCTTCTCCCCGGTCGCGGTATCCGCCGGAGCATGAGCCCGGGCGCGCTGTGGGCCAACGCAGGGGCCGTGCTGGGCCTGGTGTGGGCGACGCTCTGCTCGCTGGCCTCGTTCGCGCAACGGCGTCCCCGGGTGGTCGTCGTCGTCGGCGGCTACGCCGGCTTTCCGGCCGGGGTGGCTGCGGTGTTGGTACGGGCACCCCTGGTACTGGTCAACACCGATGCGGTGCCCGGAGCCGTCAATGCCCTCCTCGGACGCTTTGCGGCGGCGAACGCCGTCGCGTTCCCCGGCACTGACCTCCACGCGCGCAGAGGTCACGGGGACGCCGGTGCGCCCCGAGCTGGGATCCCTCGACCGGTCGGCCGAGGGCCAGCGCCTGGCGAGGACGACCCTCGGGCTCCCCGTCGAGCGGACCACGCTAGCCGCCTTCGGGGGCTCTCTTGGTGCCCGGCGGATCAACACCGCGGTCGCCGAGCTCGCCGTTCGTTGGTCGGACCGGTCTGACATCTCGATCTATCACGTGGCCGGCCGGCGCGATTTCTCGCGGTTCGCCGGTGGGGCGACGAGCGAGGGTGACGCCCACGGAGCAGAGAGCGGGCTGCACTATCGGGTGGTGCCCTTCGAAGAGAGGATGCCCGAGGTCTACCGTGCGGCGGACCTCTGCGTCTGCCGGGCCGGTGCCCTGACCGTGGCGGAACTCCTCGTCGCAGGTGTGCCGGCGATCCTGGTCCCCCTGCCGGGGGCGCCGCGTGACCATCAGACTCGCAATGCGGCGGCGTTGGTCGCGGCGGGCGCGGCGATCATGGTCCCCGACGCAGAATGCACCGTCGAGCGTTTGGACGCCGAGGCCGGGGCATTGCTGGCAGATCGCGATCGCCTGGCGTCGATGGCAGCGGCGGCGCGGGCGCTGGGCCACCCCGACGCTGCCGCCAAGGTCGCAAAATTGGTGGAAGCCCATGCCCGCTGACCAAGGCGCCCTCCTTAATCTGCACTCCCCCCAGCGCATCCACATCGTGGGGATCGGCGGCGCCGGTATGAGCGCCATCGCGACCGTGCTGCGAGCCATGGGCCATGTCGTCTCGGGGTCCGACCTCAAGGAGTCTCCGGTGGCGGTCCGGCTGCGGTCCCAGGGCATTGCCGTGGCCGTGGGCCACCGGGCGGAGAACGTCGGCGACGTGGATGCGGTGACCTTCTCCCCTGCGGTGGCACTGACCAACCCCGAGATCGTTGCGGCAGCGGACCGCGGCGCACGCGTCGTGGCACGTTCGGGCATGTTGGCCGCGATCTGTGCGACGCGGCGCGCCCTGGCGGTCGCCGGCACCAAGGGCAAGACGACGACGGCGTCGATGTTGTCGCTCATCTTGATCGAAGCCGGCCTGCGCCCCTCATTTCTCATTGGCGCCGATGTAAACGAAGTCGGGACCAATGCCGTCTGGGACACCGGCGAATGGTTGGTGGTCGAGGCCGACGAGAGCTTCGGGACGTTCCAGGAGTTGCGCCCGGCGTGGGCCGTCCTGACCAATGTGGCGTCAGACCACCTCGATCACTACGGGACATTTCCCCGCCTGCGTGCCGCGTTCGAGGCCTTCGTGGGGCAGGCCTCGGAAGGGTCGGTGGTTTCGGCCGACGACGCCGAGGCCGCTGCCATCGGTCAGGCGCACGGGTCGCTCAGCGTCGGCACGGCCGACGGCGCCACGTTCACCATGACCGACCTCGCACTGCACCGCAGTTCGGCGTCGTTCGCGCTCACCGGGCCCGACGGGGTGCCCCGCGCGTTGACGCTCGGCGTCCCCGGTCTGCACAATGCCCGTAACGCGGCCCTTGCCGTGGCCTCGGCACTCCAGGTCGGGGTCCCCTTCGCGACGGCGGCGGCGGCGATGGCGCGGTTCACCGGCGTCACCCGGCGCTTCGAGTTCCGGGGCGAGGCGAACGGCGTGACCTTCGTCGACGACTACGCCCATCTGCCGTTTGCCATCGAGGCCGCCCTGGCCACCGCCCGGTCCGGGGGATGGTCCCGCATCGTCGCGGTGTTCCAACCGCACCGCTACACGCGCACGGCCGAGCTGGCGACCGAGTTCGGCACGTCCTTCGCCGATGCCGATGCCCTCGTCGTCACCGATGTCTACGGCGCGGGCGAGGCGCCCATCCCCGGCGTCTCGGGGCTGCTCATCGCCGACGCGGTGCGGGCCCAGGACGCGCGGCTGCCTGTTGTCTACGCCCCCGGTTGGGACGAGCTCCACCAGGTGGTGGGCTCCATGCTGCGCCCCGGGGATCTCTGCTTGACCCTGGGGGCGGGCGACCTGACGACGCTGCCCGACGAACTTCTGGAATCGCCGCAATGGTGAGGTCGCAGACCGCTCATGGCTGCGGGGGCGGCGCCCGCTACGACGCATTGGCGACCACCCTCGGCGAGCGGGCGGTGCGCCACGGCGCGCTCGGGGCACTCACCACCTACGGCGTGGGCGGGACCGCGGAGCTCCTGGTGGAGGTGGATGGGCCGGACGACCTCGCGGCGGTCCGGGCCGTGCTGATCGGCAGCGGCGTCGCGGTCTGCGTGATCGGGCGGGGTTCGAACCTGCTCGTGGCCGACGGCGGCTTCGACGGCGTGGTCCTGCGTCTCGGCCAGGGGTTCACCACGGTGCACCTCCCCGACCAAGCGGCCGGGGCGTCGCCCCCGTTCATCGTCAGCTCCGGAGGGGCCACGCCTCTCCCGGTCCTCGCCCGGCAGGCGGCCGAGGCCGGATGGGCCGGTCTGACGTGGGCCGTGGGTGTGCCGGGCTCGGTCGGGGGAGCGGTGCGGATGAACGCCGGCGGACACGGGTCCGACGTTGCGGGGTGCCTGCGGCGCTACACCTGGGTCGACCTTTTGCACGACGAGGGAGGCACTGACGACGTGTCACGCCTCCGCTATGCCTATCGGTCGTCGTCGGTCGTGGCGTCCCAGGTCGTCGTGGAAGCTGAGTTCGAGGTCACGCGAGGCGACGTCGAGGCCGAACGAGCCGGGATCTCGGCCATTGTCCGCTGGCGTCGTGAGCACCAGCCCGGCGGTGCCAATGCGGGATCGGTCTTCACCAATCCGGTCGGTGATTCCGCCGGGCGCCTGATCGAGGAGGCCGGCCTCAAGGGTTTCCGCCTCGGGACGGCGCATGTCTCGGAGAAGCACGCGAACTTCATTCAGGCCGACAAGGACGGCCGGGCGGACGACGTGCGGGCTCTGATGGAGCACGTCCGCACGACGGTGGCCGCGCGCAGCGGAGTGGCCCTGAGCGCGGAGGTCCGCCTCTTGGGCTTCGGGGAAGGGGAGACTGGGGCCATGGGAGCCACGGCGGAGCACGGTTCGTGACGCCCACGACCACCCGATCGCGCCCGACCCCGAGCGGGCCGCCACGTCCGCGCGGTGGCATGGATCCACGCATTTCGGCCCGGCGCACCGAGGTCACCCGTCAGCAGGGACGCCGTCGGCTGCGTGTCGTGGGCATCGTCGTGGCTGTCGTGCTCGCCGGCTTCGGCGTGTGGTGCCTGCTCCATTCGTCGCTGTTCTCGGCCCGGGCGATCACGGTGGTGGGGGCCACCAACGAGACGGCAGCGCAGATCGAGGCGGCCGGGGGCCTGGCCACCCACCCCCCGTTGCTCGACATTCAGACCGGCACCGCGGCCAAGGGCATCGAGGGCCTGCCCTGGGTCCGGTCCGCCACGGTCAGCGTCCATTGGCCCGACGGCGTGCGCGTGGTGGTGGCCGAGCGGGTGCCTAAGCTGGTCATGGCCGCGGCCGGCGGACAGTGGGCCGAGCTCGATGCCGGCGGACGGGTTCTCGCAGTCGTGCCCACACGCCCGCCCGGGCTGATCCAGGTGGCCGGCCCGCAACCGCCCGGAGTGCCGGGGAGCGTGCTCGGGGCCCCGGACCAGCTCGGACTGCTGATTGCGACGACGCTGCCGCCGTCGTTCCGGGCACAGGTCACGGCGGTGTCGGTCATTTCGCCTCGGTTCGTGCAGCTGACGATGACCACGCCCATTTTGGTCGACATCGGCGACGGGACACAGCTCCACGCCAAATACGAGGACGTGAGCGCGGCATTGGCCGGTGCAACCCTCCATAACGGCGACACCATCGATGTGAGTGTGCCGGGCGCGATGACCGTGACGTCATCGTGAGCGAGCATGCTTGACCTCCAGGAACGCCCCTCGTATGGTTGGCGCCGTTGCCGCTCTGTGAACGTCAACCTTCCCAAGAGGATGAGGGATAAAGGTAGGAGCGGCGTGGTGACTCATGGTGGGGATACCCAGAGGGCGATTGGTCGGCGATCGACCCAAATACGAGGGAGTTCATGACGACCGTTCCGTCCCAAGGCAACTACCTAGCCGTCATAAAGGTGGTCGGGGTCGGCGGTGGGGGCGTCAACGCCGTCAACCGCATGATCGACTCGGGGCTGCGCAACGTGGAATTCATCGCGGCCAATACGGACGCCCAGGCGCTCCTTATGAGCGACGCCGATCTCAAGCTCGACATCGGCCGCCAGCTCACGCGTGGGCTGGGAGCGGGCAGTGACCCTGAAATAGGACGCCAGGCGGCGGAGGAACACCGCGCCGACATCGAGGAGGCGCTCCAGGGCGCCGACATGGTCTTCATCACCGCCGGCATGGGTGGGGGCACCGGGACGGGTGCGGCACCGGTGGTGGCCGAGGTGGCCAGGAGCCTGGGGGCCCTGACGATCGGCGTCGTCACGCGACCCTTCACCTTCGAGGGCAGGCGCCGGGCCATGCAGGCCGAAAAAGGCATCCAGATCCTCAAGGAGAAGGTCGACACCCTCATCGTCATCCCCAACGACCGGCTGCTGACCGTGTCCAACGACAAGACGAGCATGGTGAACGCCTTCAAAATGGCCGACGAGGTCCTCCTCCAAGGAGTCCGTGGCATCACCGATCTGATCACGGTCCCCGGCCTCATCAACACGGACTTCGCCGACGTGAAGATGGTGATGACCAACGCCGGGACCGCGATCATGGGGATCGGGGCCTCCATCGGCGAGGGGCGGGCGGCGAACGCGGCACGGGCGGCGATCACGAGCCCGTTGCTCGAAGCTTCCATCGAGGGGGCGCGTGGCATTCTGCTCAACATCGCCGGCGGATCCGACCTGGGGCTGTTCGAGGTGAACGAGGCGGCGGAGATCATCCACGGCGTGGCGCATCCCGACGCCAACATCATCTTCGGTGCCGTGATCGACGACAACATGGGCGATGAGGTGCGGGTGACCGTCATTGCGGCCGGATTCGAGCGGTGGGAGGAGGGCGGCCGTCCTGCCACTGGCGATCGTCCCCCGTCCATTTTCCCGAGCCCCTCGGATGCCGTGGACATTTTCGCCGAGACCTCGGGCAAGGAAGACGAGTTCGACCTGGGTGACGACGATTTCGACGTGCCCTCCTTCCTTCGGTAACGACGAAGTCGCGGCTCGCCTGGCGGCTGTGCGAGCGCGGATCGAGCGTGCCGGCGGTGACCCGACCCGGGTGCAGGTGATCGCGGTGACCAAAGGGTTCGGGCCTGAGGCCGTCGAGGCGGCCCGCGTCGCCGGGTTGACCGACGTCGGGGAGAACTACGCCGCCGAGTTGTCGGCCAAGGCGCCCGGGCCGCCGGGGACGCGCTGGCACTTTCTGGGCACGATCCAGCGCAACAAGGTGCGCTCCCTGGCACCATTGGTCGCCATGTGGCAGGGAGTGGCCCGCCTCGCCGAGGGAGAACGCATCGCCCAGCACGCACCCGGCGCCCGCGTCCTGATCCAGGTCGATACGACCGGGGGCCTCCCCGGCCGCAACGGGTGCGCGCCGGCCGACGTCACCGCGCTGGCGGGGTCACTGTCGACGCTGCAGCTGCGGCTCGAAGGACTGATGACGGTCGCGCCACCCGAGGCGACGGCGGCCGCCGCCGCCTTCCGTTCGGTTGGGCACCTCGCTGATGCGCTCGGCCTCGAGGAGCGGTCGATGGGGATGAGCGCGGATCTCGAAGCGGCGGTGGCCGCCGGGTCCACCATGGTGCGGATCGGCCGCGCCTTGTTCGGAGAACGACCACCCAAGGACCCGCAGTTGTCCCTCCCACACTGAGCACCAGGCACTACGCTGTGCCGGAACAGGAGAAGGTATGGCACCCTCGTTCATGAAGAAAACAATGGTCTACCTCGGACTACTCGACGACGAGTACGACGAGTACGACGATCTGGAAGACCGCGCTCCGCGTGCATTCACGGCCACACCGCGGACCGATTCGCGGCCGCAGGAGCAGGAGCCGCCCGATGACTACGGCGGAGGGTCGAACCGCATCCGTCCGATGATTCCGCGCGAATCCGCAGTTCCCGCGCCGACCCGGGTACAGCCGAGTCCCGTCCCGCGCCCCTCCGGAGTGCGGCCTGTGCCGATGGACACGGCGATCGGCGGCACGGCGGCCCGCGTCCATATCGTCGCCCCCAGCCGCTTCGGGGACGCCAAGGAAATTGCCGACAGGCTCAAGGACAACCGCCCGGTGATCGTCAACCTGCAGGTGGCCGACCGCGACCTCCAGCGGCGGATGATCGACTTCTGCAGCGGCGTGACGTACGCCCTGAGCGGCGAGATGGAGAAGGTGGCCGATCAGGTATTTCTTCTCGCTCCGACGAATGTGAAAGTTTCCGAAGAAGAGCGCCAGCGCCTGGTGGAGCGCGGCTTTGGACGGGACTGAACAGGCTATTCTCAGGAGGTAGTGCAGCCCCTCCACATCATCGCCTGGCTCATCCAGGCTTACATCGTGGTGATCATGCTCCCGATGGCACTTCTGAGTTGGTTCAGGATCGATCCGGGCTCCACCCTGGGCCACATCCAGGTATTTCTCTATCGCGCTACCGAGCCGATCCTGCGACCCGTGCGGCGGATCATCCGGCCGATGGGTGGCCTGGACCTCTCGTTCCTGGTGGTCATTCTGGTTCTCGAGTTTGTGGTGGTCCCCGTCCTCAGACACTAAAAGTATGTAGCGAAGGAGGAGGGGGGCATGGGTAGACTCGCCTCCCATGGACAGTGCGCCAGCTTCCTCATCCATTCTCGACACGCTCCGTACGGTTGAATTTCGCCTCGGGCTCAAGGGGTACAACGTCGACGAGGTCGACGAGTATCTCGATCGTGCCGCCCAGGAGGCGGAAGCCTTGCAGGAGACCACCCGGCAGCTGAACGAGCGACTACGGCAAGCAGGCGACCGGATCGTGCAACTCGAAAAGGATGTCCGCGACGCCGCCGCGCAGCCGCACGAGCCATCGGTGGCCCCTGCTGCGGTCGCGCCCGTTGCTCCCTCCGTCGCTCCGGTGCCGGTTGCCGCCGCGGCCGCAGGTGCAGCAGTGGATCTTCCGCCCTCCGACGAGACGCTGCAGCGGACACTCGTTCTGGCCCAGAAGTTCGTCGATCAGATCAAGCGCGAGAGCGAGGCCGAGGCTGCGGCGACGGTGGCCCAGGCCGAGGAGAAGGCACGCACGACCATCGCGGCCGCCGAAGCGGCGGCACTCACGTTGCAGTCGGAATCGCAACGGCAGGTGCGCGACGAAGTGGCACGGCTCGAGGCGACACGTACCGAATTGGCCACCGACGTCGAGAGCATGGCTCGCCACCTCGAGTCCGAAAGGAACCGGCTTCGCGACGCGCTCACCGAGATCCTCAATTGGGTCGACGAGAACGTGCAGCCTGCCAACGCCCTCATGGGCGTGCGTCCCAAGGCCAGCCCGTCACCGCAGCAGGCCGCGATCAGTAGTTCCTCCAACGATGCTCCGGCAAACGGAATCGACGGCGGCGAACAACCGACGCTGAGCCTCGAATCTGTCTCCGACGCGACCGAGAGCGGAGTGCCCTACACCGCTTGAACTGGCTGATCCGGCGGGGCGTATTGCCCCCTGGACCGCTGTCCGCTATGGTCACCCGCTCCCTCGACGCGATTGCCGTCAGGGAACCGGCCGGTGAAATGGCCGCGAAGGAGGACACGATGAGCCCAGCGAGCAAGGCAACCGCTGCAAAGAAGGTGCCTGCATCGCGCCCGCCGGCAGCCAAGAAGGCCGCGCCGACGAAGAAGAGTGCGTCTACAAAAGCTGTAGCGGCGGCGAAAACGGTCACCCCGACAAAAGATGCTCCGCCGACAAAGAAAGCTGTGCCGACAAAGAATGCTCAGGCTGCGAAGAAACCCGTCCAAACCGCAAAGAGTGGCGGGCCAGTGACGAAAGAGACGACCGCCACGAAGAGAGCTGCTCCGCCGGCGAAGAAGGCCGCCGGGCCGACAAAGAAGGCGGCGTCGAGCCCGAAGGCCAGCGCCGCGGCGCTGGCTGCCGCTGCGGCTGCGGCAGGCACCGACACCGAGGACACGGAGGTGGCGGCGCCCGCGCCCGCCCGCACCACGTTCACGCCCAAGCCGAAGCCTCCTGCCCCGGTCCGGCCCAAGACAGGCCCCTACGCCAAGGATCTCAAGTTCTTGGAGGAGATCACCGAACTGCTGGCCGAGGAGCGGGCTATCTACCAGGAGCAGGCCACGTCACTGCGGGCCGAGGCGGACTCCCTCGCGCTCGAGCGCGAGCCGGGCGACGTGCAATTCGATGAGGAATCGGGAGAGGGCGGCACGGTCACGGTCGACCGGGAGCGCAACCTCGCCCTTTCGGGACAAGCCGCCCTCGCCGTCGAGGAGATCGACTACGCCAGCGAACGGGTGGCCGACAAGACGTACGGCTACTGCGAGCGATGCTTTCAGCCGATCCCCAAGCCTCGCCTGCGTGCCCTGCCGTACGCCCGGCTCTGTGTCGCCTGTAAGAGCGGGGGGCTGTCGCGCCGCTGAACCCGGGCGGCAATGCTCGGGCGAGGGTCGTGGCCTTCACACTGGCCATCATCATCGTCGTCGCCGACCGTGTCACCACGACGGTGGCCGAAGACCACATCCACGACGTGGTCCATGTGTGGGGGCCCTTCGGGTTGGCCCTGCAGTTCAACTCGGGCCTGGCCTTCAGCCTGTTCACCGGCCGATCCACGCTGGTGACGGTGCTCCTCGGGGTGGCTGTGGTCGTGCTGGCGATCCTGGTGGCACGTGTCCGCACCATTCCCCAGGCGATCGGTGGCGGCCTCGTGCTCGGCGGCGCTCTCGGGAACCTCAGCGAGCGGATCGTGGGGTCCCGTCACGGCCAGGTGGCCGACTTCATCACGCTCAGCCATTGGCCGACCTTCAACGTTGCAGACGCCGCCATCACGGTGGGAGTGATCGTCGTGGCTGCTTCCATCCTCTTCGGACGACCAGCAGGTGCCGTCTGATGAGCGGACGCGTGCGAGCGGGAGACGCAATGCGTGAACCTGACCAATGAGTGACGCGGATGAGTGAAGACGATGGGTGACCCGGATGAGTGACCCGGATGAGTGACCCGGATGAGTGACCCGGATGAGTGACGCGGATGAGTGAAGCCGACGAGGTTCTGGTGGTCGAAGTCCCGGCGCTGCTCGCCGGCGTGCGAATCGATCGCGCCGTGGCCATGCTGGCGAACGTGTCGCGGGCTGTGGCCACAGGGCTCATCGATGCGGGCCGGGTTCTCGTCGACGACGTCCCGGCGACGATCGGGCGCAATTCGCTCAAGGAAGGCTCCGTCGTCACGATCTCGCTCCCCGAACCCGGCGGGAGCGCCGTCGAAGCCGAAGCGGGCGTGCAGTTCAGTGTGGTCTATGCCGACGACGACGTCGCCGTCGTGGACAAGCCCGCCGGCCTGGTCGTGCATCCCGGGGCGGGCCATCACCAGGGGACGCTGGTCGGCGGGCTGCTGGCACGGTTTCCGGATCTGGCCGAGCTGGTGGCCACTGGCGTATGCCCGGGTGATCGCCCGGGCATCGTGCACCGCCTCGACAAGGGAACGTCAGGACTGCTCGCGGTCGCCCGCACCGAGTCGGCCTACCGCGCCCTGGTGGGGCAGCTCGCCGACCGCAGCATGGAGCGGCGCTACCTGGCGCTGGTCGAAGGCGAGGTGGCCGACGACCGCGGCGAAATCGATGCGCCCATCGGTCGATCGACGCGGACGCCGACGAAGATGGCGGTGTCCGCCAGTGGGCGCTCGGCCCGCACGAGTTTCACCGTGCTGGAACGACGGCAGTCACCCCGTCCGACGACGTTGCTGGAGCTCAGCCTGCAGAGCGGGCGAACGCATCAGATCCGTGTCCACATGGCGGCGATCGGCCACCCCGTCGTCGGAGACGCCCGTTACGGCACCCCCGAAAAGAGTCTCGGGTCCGGCCGGTTCTTCCTCCATGCCTTCCGGTTGGCGTTCACCCACCCGGCAAGCGGAGAGCGCAAAGAATTCTCCGCGCCGCTCCCTGAGGACTTGAGGACGTTCCTAGGCGGCTTCGTGGACCCCGAGGACGTCGGCATCGAACGACAGGGCCGCTAAGGCCTCCTCTTCGGCCCGGCGGACCCGGCGCACACCGACACCGAGTCGCTCTGCCGTCGACTGCAGCGAGGCGGGGGAGTCCCCTCCGAAGCCGAATCGCAGTCGCAGGACATCACGCTGGAGGTCGGGCAGCTTCTCGACCGCGTCGCGGACCCGGTCGTAGACCATGGTCTGCTCCACGTCGGCGACGAAGTCCGATTCGTCCGGAGCCACCAGCTCGCCCAGCGTCGTGGCCGACTCCGAAGCGGCCGGCTGATCGAGCGAGGCCGTCACACGGGCGACGTCCTCGAGCGCATAACGCTCGTCGGCTGTCATGCCCGTTGCCTCGTCCAGTTCGGCCTCGGTCGGCGTACGCCCGAGGGTCGTCGCCAGCTGGGCCTTGGTCAGCTCCAGGCGCTGGATGTGCTCGCCGACTTCGAGCGGGATCCGGATGGTGCGCCCGTGCTGCTGCACGGCACGCTGCAATGCCTGTCGGATCCACCACGTGGCATAGGTCGAGAACCGGAAGCCGCGCTCCCAGTCGAACTTGTCGACGGCCCGCATGAGGCCGAACGAGCCCTCTTGGACGAGGTCGGCCATGTCCACGCCACGATCCTGGTAGCGCCTCGCCCAGTGCACCACCAACCGGAGGTTGGCGGCCACCATCTGCTTGCGTGCCAGTTCGTCGCCTGCGGCGACCCGCTTCGCCAGCTCCACCTGCTGCTCGTGATCGGGCATGGGGAACTGGTCCAGGTCCTTCAACATCAGTCCAAGGGTGTCGGATGTACTCACCGCGCTTTTCATCAACATCTCTCCCGACGCTCTGCGATCTCTCTCATTCCTTCGTACCCGGGGTTCTCTTTTCTGAATCCGAATCTGCCCCTTACAACACCGGTAGGTGCTCAAGCATTCCAGGGGGGTGTATCAACCTCGAGTTGCGCATCGCGCCCTCTTCTGGTGTCCTACGTCGAATGACCTCGCGGATGGTGCTTCTCAGGCACGGCGCCACCGAATGGTCGCAGAGTGGTCAACACACCGGGCGGACGGATATTCCTCTCCTCGATCTCGGGCGCCAGCAAGCGGAGGCGGCGGGGGAGCTGCTCCGGGGGATGACCTTTGCCCAGGTCCTCACCAGTCCTCTGCAGCGGGCGTCCACGACCTGTGCGCTGGCCGGTTTCGACGGGCATCCGGACCCCGACCTGATGGAGTGGGACTACGGCGCGTACGAGGGCCAGACCACGGCTCAGATCTGCGGCGAACGGCCAGGATGGACGTTGTGGAACGACGGTGTGGTCGACGGTGAGCGGGCAGCCGACGTGGGCCGTCGGGTGGACCGGGTCATCGAGCGGGCCCGGCAGGTCGACGGCGACACCCTGTGCGTGGCCCACGGGCACGTCCTGCGGGTCCTGACAGCCCGCTGGCTGGGGTTGCCCCCGGTGGCGGGTCGACTCTTCGTGTTGTTCACCGGCACCGTGAGCATCCTGGGGTGGGAGCGTGAGCACCCGGCGATCCTGCACTGGAACGTGGGCCCGCCCGGAGCTGTCTTGAGCCAGCGCTGAACCGCCCGGTAGAGGGGACCGTGGCCGAGCGACGGGCGGGACGGAACGGGCGTGGAAGAACGACGAGGCCGAATGACGGGCCGGAAAATGAGGGAGCCGAAAAAGGAGGGGGGCTAGGCCGAGGCGGTGACGTTGCCTTGGGCCCGGGCGACCATGTCGGCCAGGCTGAAGGACTGAAGATGGGTGCGGATGGTCTCGCCGACGTCGGCCCAGACGGCCAGCAGGACGCACTGCCCCTCGTGGTCGCAGGCCCCGTCGGCATGGGGCTCGCCGAAGTCTCCGGCCGCGATAGGGCCGTCGACGGCCGAGACGATCTGGGCCAGGCTGATGTCCTCGGGGACACGGGCCAGGACATAGCCGCCGCCGACCCCCCTCTTGGAGCGCACCAGGCCGGCTCCCTTGAGGGCCAGGAGAATCTGCTCGAGGTAGGGCTGGGGGAGACCCGTACGTTCGGCGATGTCCCGCACCGACGTCGGCGTCTCGGCGCCGTGCAGGGCGAGCGAGAGCAATGCCCGGCTGGCGTAGTCGCCGCGTGTCGAGACCCTCACACCCTGATGCTACCGGCCGCGTCGTCAGGAGCGTGAGGTTTTGGGCGGGAGACTGTTCGGGTCCTAGTGTGACGCTGTGAGCGTTCCCGAGGCCGCAACGCCTGTCCTGCCCGACTTCGGGGGAGCTTGCCTGACCGGTGTGATACCCGGGTTGCTCGGCCACCTCTACGGCGGGGAGCCTCTGCCGTCGTGGGTGCCCGACCCGGTGGACGCGGCCTCGCAGATCGTGCTCCTCGTCCTGGACGGCCTGGGCTGGCAGCAGCTCCAGGAGCGGCGCAACCTCGCGCCGACGATCCTTTCGGGAACCGGCCGCTCCATCACCTCGGTCGCGCCCAGCACGACGGCGTGCGCGTTGACGTCGTTGGTGACGGGGCACCCACCGGCGGACCATGGTGTGGTCGGGTATCGAGTCGCCTACGGCAACGAGATCATGAACATCCTGCAATGGTCGGTCGGCGGCGTCGACGCCCGGGTGCGGGTGCCCGCACGGGTCTTCCAGCCCTGCCCGCTCTTCCCTGGATCCCCCGGGAAAGTCGCCGTCGTCACCCGCTACGACTACGCCACGACCGGTTTCTCGGCGGCCCACCTCGGTGACCCGGACCTGCACGGCTGGCACACCGTGGCCGGCCTGGTCACGTCGGTGCGGGCCTTGGTCGGGAGGGGGGAGCGCTTCGTCTATGCGTATTACGAGGGCATCGACAAGGTGGCGCACGCCCGCGGGCTGGGCGAGTACTACGACGACGAACTGCGCGACGTCGACCGGCTGGTGGGCGACCTGCTCGGGGTGCTGCCCCCCGGGGCGGTGCTGGTGGTGACAGCGGATCACGGACAGGTCGCGGTCGGCTCGTCGGTCGAGGTCCTCGGAGGCGACGTGATGGACGGCGTAACGTTGCTCTCCGGCGAGGGCCGGTTCCGCTGGCTTCACACACGACCCGGCGCAACCGGGGCCGTGGCCGAGGCGGCGCGGGATGCCTTCGGCGATGTCGCCTGGGTGCGCACGCGAGACGAGATGGTCGAAGAGGGATGGCTGGGTGGAGTCCCTTCGACCACCGTCTCGGCGCGCCTGGGCGACGTCGTGTTGGCCCCCTTCACCGCTACCGCCTTCCTCGACCCCGCCGACACGGGCGAGCTGCGCCTGCTGGCCCGTCACGGTTCCCTCACGGCCGAGGAGATGCTGATCCCCCTGCTCAGCTGGCCGTCCACGTAACGCGCGGCTTGCCGGTGGCAGTATCAAGGGATGCCTGACGAGTCGATGCCCGTAGCCCCCGACGAAGTGCTCGAAGCGGGCGTGAGCCCGGACGCCGGCGGTGTGGCCGCCGGAGGCGGTGGGGCAGGCGGTACCGAGGAGGAGGCGCCGCTGCGCGAGTCGGTCTCGGAGCCGGCCAAGGTCCTGCGCATCGGATCGATGGTCAAGACCCTCCTGGACGAGGTACGGCAGGCGCCGCTCGACGAGAAGAGCCGGGTGCGTCTGCGGGAGATCTACGAGCAGTCGATCCACGACCTCTCGGAAGGTCTCTCGCCCGACCTTGTGGCCGAGCTCGACCGCATGGCGCTGCCCTTCGACGAGGAGGCCCCCAGCGAGTCTGAGCTCCGGATCGCCCAGGCCCAGCTGGTGGGTTGGCTTGAAGGCCTCTTCCACGGGATTCAGGCGACGCTGATGTCCCAGCAGATGGCGGCGCGGAGCCAACTCGAGGAGATCCGCAAGCGCGGGCTCCCGGGGGCCGGAGAGAGCTCGACGCCCCGTCCGGGTGCTTACCTCTGAGATGCAGCACGCCGAGATGCACCTGTCCGAGCGGCACCCGTCCGAGCGGCAACTGCCCGAGATGCAGCCCGTGAGAAAACGAGGGAAGGTCGACCATGCCTGACGAGCCGACCGGACAACCCGACGACGGGCCGCCTTCGTACCCGGGGAGCGCTGTGCCATCGGGCGGACCGTCAGCCGCTCCGGAGGGAGCGCCACCTGCTGTGCCGCCGCCCACGACGGCGCCCATGCCGCCTCCGATGCCGCCTCCGATGCCGCCCCCCGAGCCGCCGTCGTCCTACCCGGCCCCTCCGCCGTCCTACCCTGCACCGCCGCCTCCGGGCAGCTACCCGGTGGGGGGCTATGCGCCGCCCCAGGGCCAGATCCCGTCATATGACGGGGCTGGCGGCCCGGTCGCTGCTCCCTTCGCCCAGTGGGGCGTGCGAGTGGGCGGGTATCTCATCGACTTCGTCATCTTCATTCCGGTGTTCATCATCCTGGCGCTCCTCTTCCATCACTCGCACGTGCTCACGGTGCACTTCAACACCCGCACGAACGGCGTCGAGACGCGACGGACCTTCTCCCTGCTCTCCGTTCTCCTCACCGGGCTGGCCTACCTCGTCTACACGACGATCCTGACCGGCAACCCGAGGGGACAGACGGTCGGGATGATGGCCGTCGGCGTCCGGGTCGTGCGCGACGGGACGCAGGAGGTCATCGGCTACGGGCGCGCCTTCCTGCGGTCCCTGATGGAGCAGATCTTCCGTCTCCTTCTGCTGACGACCCTCTTCCTCGGCATCGTCTGGCTGCTCGACATGCTCTTCCCGCTTTGGGACAGGAAGCGACAGACGTTGCACGACAAGATCGCCCAAACGGTGGTGCTGAGGGTGCGCAATGTCATGTGAGGCGGGGTAAGGTCCAGAGTTCGCACACGAACAACACGGTTGTAAGTTCGACCGTTGAAAGGAGGGCCGGTGTCGGGGCGGTCGTTTACGCATCTGCACACCCACACCGAGTTCTCCATGCTCGACGGGGCGGCCCGGATCGGGGAGCTGGTGGCCGCCGCCGCGGCCGACGGGCAACCGGCGCTGGGCATCACGGACCACGGGAACATGTACGGGGTCCTGGACTTCTACAAGGCCTGCCGGGAGCAGGGCATCACCCCGATCATCGGGACCGAGGCCTATATGGCGGCGGAGTCGCGTCACGAACGCCCCGTCCGCCGAGGCAAGGTGGACGACACCGGGGGCGACGCCGAAGGCGGGCAGAAGCTCTACTACCACCTCACCTTGCTCTCCGAGACGATCGAGGGTTATCGCAACCTCTTGAAGCTCTCCTCAGCCGCCTACCTCGAGGGGTACTACTACAAGCCTCGGCTCGACTGGGAGCTGCTGGAGCGGCACCATGACGGTCTGATCGCCACCACAGGGTGCCTGGGCGGGGTCGTGTTGCAGGCGCTCCTGGCCGGGAATCCGGAGGAGGCCGAGCGCCGGGCGGCCCGGCTGCAGGACATCTTCGGGCGCGAGAACCTCTTCGTCGAGTTGCAGGACCACGGCATCGCCGATCAGCACCGGACGAACCCGCAGCTCATTGAAATCGCCCGCCGGCTCGATGCGCCTCTGCTCGCCACCAACGACAGCCACTACACGCACCGCGAGGACGCAGTGGCCCACGACGCGCTGCTCTGCGTGCAGACCGGCGCGCTGCTCTCGGAGACCAACCGCTTCAAGTTCGAGGGGACCGAGCACTACCTGAAGTCGGCCCGCGAGATGCGCCACCTCTTCTCCGAGGTGCCCGAGGCGTGCGACAACACCCTGCTCATCGCCGAGCGCGCCGACGTCCAGATCGAGTTGGGCAAGCCGAGCCTGCCCGAGTTCCCCGTCCCGCCCCAATTCGTCGGCGAGGCCTACGAGGACCGGGCGCTGGCCTACCTCCGTGACCTGACAATGGAGGGGGCGCGTCAGCGCTACGGCAGCGCGGTGCCGGCGAACGTGGTCGAACGGCTGGACTACGAGCTCGGCGTCATTGGCAACATGGGCTTCGCCGCCTACTTCCTCGTCGTGTGGGACCTGATCAAGTTCGCCCGTGACTCGGGCATCCGGGTGGGCCCGGGCCGGGGTTCCGCCGCCGGGTGCTGCGTCGCCTACTGCCTGCGCATCGTGGACCTCGACCCCATCCGCTACGACCTGCTCTTCGAGCG
Source organism: uncultured Acidimicrobiaceae bacterium (assembly GCA_963706555.1). Classification (GTDB taxonomy): domain Bacteria; phylum Actinomycetota; class Acidimicrobiia; order Acidimicrobiales; family RAAP-2; genus Bog-473. The sequence continues at coordinate 4,172,332 of OY970164.1, read as the reverse complement.
CTTCCTCAACCCGGGCCGCAAGCAGATGCCCGACATCGACATGGACTTCGACGAGCGCTACCGCAGCGACGTGATGCGCTATGCGGCCGAGAAGTACGGCAGCGACCGCGTGGCACAGGTGGTGACGTTCTCGACCATCAAGGCGCGGGCCGCCGTGCGCGACGCGGCCCGGGTGCTGGGCAAGCCCTACATCGTGGGCGACAAGATCGCCAAGGCGATGCCGCCGCTGGTGATGGGACGCGACACGCCGCTGCACGCATGCTTGACCAAGACCGAGGGGCACGAGGAGGGCTACGCCGCCGCGGCCGACCTGCGCGGGATGCACGAGTCGGACCCCGACGCCAAAGAGGTCATTGACGTCGCCCTCGGCTTGGAAGGCCTGCGGCGACAGGACGGGATCCACGCCGCGGCGGTGGTGATTTCGCGCGATCCGCTCACCGAGTACCTGCCCATCCAGCGCAAGCCCGGCGCAGGGGAGAAGCCCGAGGACGCGCCGATCGTCACGCAGTACGAAATGCACGGGGTGGAGGATCTCGGGCTGCTCAAGATGGACTTCCTCGGCTTGCGCAACCTCTCGGTGATCGAGCGGACTCTCGACCTGGTCGAGGCGGCCGGCGGGGGGCGGCCGGACATCGACGGCGTCGACCTGGCCGACGAGCCGACGCTCGAGATGTTGCGCCGGGGCGATTCGGTGGGCGTGTTCCAACTCGAAGGCGGGCCCATGCGCGCCCTGATGCGGTCACTGGCCCCGACGTCGTTCGACGACGTGGCGGCTCTCGTGGCCCTCTACCGTCCTGGCCCGATGGCGGCCAACATGCACAACGACTACGCCGATCGGAAGAACGGCCGCAAGCCGATCAGCTACGAGCATCCCGATCTCGAACCGATCCTCGCCGACACCCAGGGACTGATGATCTATCAGGAGTCCGTCATGCGGGTGGCCCAGAAGTTCGCCGGGTATTCGCTCGAGGAAGCGGACAACCTGCGCAAGGCCTGCGGCAAGAAGATCCGCGCCCTGCTGGCCGCCGAGCGCGAGAAGTTCGTGGCCGGGTGTGTCACGCAGGGCTACGAGGAATCGCTCGGAACGACGCTGTTCGACATCATCGAGCCGTTCGCCGACTACGCCTTCAACAAGTCCCACTCCTACGGCTACGGCCTCGTGGCGTACCAAACGGCGTGGTTGAAGGCCCATCACCCCACCGAGTACATGGCGGCGCTGCTGACGTCGGTCAAGGACAACAAGGACAAGACGGCTGTGTATCTCGCCGAATGCCGTACCCGCGGGATCGCTGTCCTGCCGCCCGACGTCAACCGCTCCGTCGCCGAATTCGCCCCCGACCTTTCCGGCGAGAGCGACGGCGCAGCCGTGCTCTTCGGCATGGCGGCGGTGCGGAACGTGGGCGAGAGCCTGGTCGAGCGCATCGTGGCCGAACGCAACGCCAACGGGCCCTTCGCCGACATCTTCGACTTCTGCCAACGGGTCGACCCGGTCGTCCTGAACAAGCGGACCATGGAGTCCCTGGTCAAGGGCGGCGCGTTCGATGCCTTGGGCCACCCCCGCCAGGGCCTGTGCCTCGTCATGGAGGGCATCGTGGATCGCACGCTGGAACGGCGGCGCGAGCACGACCTCGGCATCACCTCGTTGTTCGCCGCCTTCGAGACGGAGCAGGAGTCCGATCCGGGCTGGGGGACGGCCAAGATCGCCATCCCCGACACCGAGTTCGACAAAGCGCAGCGACTGGCTTTCGAGAAGGAGATGCTCGGGCTCTACGTGAGCGATCACCCCCTGATGGGCTACGAGCAGGCGCTGGCGCGGCACACCGATTGCAGCCTCTCGGACATGCGGGAAGAGGAAGTCTCGGGCGACCGCTCGCCGGTGCGGGCGGTGGGAGGCGTCGTGACCGACCTGCGCCGGACCTACACGAAGAAGGGCGACCTCATGGCCCGCTTCGTGCTGGAGGACCTCCAGGCCGCCATGGAGGTCTTCGTCTTCCCCAAGACCATGGCCGACTACGGCGCGCTGATCGAGAACGACGCGATCCTGGTGGTCAGGGGGCGGCTCGACACCCGGGAGGAAGAGCCGAAGATCGTCTGCATGGAAGTCAGCCGGCCCCGCCTGGAACGGGGTGCGGAGGACGTGCACATCGCCCTTCCGCTGGGCGTGTTGACCGATACGACCCTGGTCGGGCTCAAGGGGATCTTGAGCGGGCACCCCGGCCCTTCGTCGGTGCTCCTGCACGTCGGCGCCAAGGTCCTGCGGCTGGCGCCCGAGTTCAACGTCGACTGCCGCAACGGTCTGGTGGGTGAGTTGAAACGGCTTCTGGGACCGGGCGCCGTCCTGTCATAACGGCCCATGAGCAGGGGCGTGACCGGCGGTCAGCGGTCGTGGCGGCAACCGCCGCCGGGTTGCCGGTTGGGTAAGCCCCCGGCGAAGCCAGTAGACTTAGCCCATGCCGATCGTAGTGAGCACCAAAGATTGCACTGCGCTCAGCGACGCTGAGCTGGTTGAAATGGCAGATCTCTGTGCGGAGCGTCCCCCCGGTTTTGACATCGGGTTCCTCTCCAAGGAGCGCGAAGCGTGGGTGTTGATCACGCTGGCGCGGGAGGGGAACAAGCTTCGGGGGTACTCCTTCTGCACACTGGAGCGGATCGGCGGGACTCCTTCGCTGCTGGTGGGTCTGGCTCTCGTTGACCGGACCGCCCGTGCCGAGGCGACGCTCAAGGGGATCATGGCCGATCAGTATCGCCGCGCCCTGCTGGCCTTTCCGGACGAAGATGTCCTGCTGGGGACCCGTTTGCTGGCGCCCGAAGGCTTCCGGGCCTTCTCGGGCCTCCAGGACGTCGTCCCGTATCCCGAGCACAAGTGCTCAGGCGAGGAGCGGGCCTGGGCCCGTCGCCTGTCGAAGCGCTTCGGCTGCGAGAGCCGGCTGGACGACCGTACCTTCGTGCTCAAGGGCGACGGCTCCGTCGTCGGCGGCCTCGACTTCTTCGCCCCCAAGGTGAAGATCCCCGAAGGCGTCGACGGGCACTTCGGAGGCTTCGACGCAGAGCGCGGTGACCGGCTCGTCACCTTCGGGTGGGCCATGGCCGAGGACCTCGCCGGAGGCAAGCTCGGGCGCTGAGGTTGGCTGCTCGGCCGCCGGCGTCGTCCGCCAGTGGCCGCGGCTGGATTTTCTCATCGCGGGGGAGCACTGCTCGCCGCTGGGAAGCACGGCTAGCCGCGGGGAAGCACGGCGGCGCAGACCTTGTAGCAATGGCCGTCCCGGGGCGGGCTCACCGTCACCAGCAGGTACTGCGGGATGAATCCGAGGGCGGCCGCCAGGCTCTTGCCGCTGAGGCGCTCGCGACGGGCCGCATCGAGGGCGCGTGCCGCGTGGCGGTCCTCAACAGGAAGCCAGACGTCGTCGCGGTCCCAGCCGAAGCGCACCCATGTCGACCCGTCGGCCCTCCGCCGAATGAGCTGCGGGCTGCGGGTGGGCTCAATGAGGGCAACCGACGGCCGAAAGCCGCGAAATTCCCAGTAGGGGGCGGACGGCCCGGGGAAGCCCAGGAGCGGCCCTTCCGGGCTGGCGACCATGCGTCGGAGAAGCTTGCGCAACTGGCGTCCCCGCAGCGTCCCGACGTGCCGCGGCAAGTCGGCTGCCGTGGTTGCCTCGGGCTGGGCCAGGTCGTCGCGTTCGGGATCGTCGGCCAAGGTGACCTCCACGACGTCGAAGACGGTGATGTCGGGCTCGTAGTTCTCGGGCCACGGCACCCGTACGCGGATGACGGTGCGCGTCGCGAGGTCGACCACGGTCGTGTCCTCGAGGGTCGACGACAACACGAGAAGGTGCAACGTTGAGCCACCAGCAGTCGGGATCTTCTCCCGGCGGCGGGCCGAACGCCGGAGCAGGCGGGCCGGGTCGGTCGGGACCTCGGGGGAGCGGCGGGCTTTGGCGGGGGGGCTGGTGTTGGTGTTGGTGCTTGTGTTTGTGGCGTTGCCGTCGTCGGCGCCCCGGCCGTAGTCGGCGTCGGCGCCCAAATCGCCGGTGTCCTCGGTCATCTGGGCAGGCCCTCGAGTTGCGCTTTGAGGGTCGACGGATCGTTGGCCGGGGCGTTGCAGGAAAAGCCGCGGCAGACGAACGCGGCACCTTCGGGTCGTCCGTCGAAGAGAGGCGACGAGTCGGCGTCGCCCCAGGCCACGACGGCCCGGGGGAGCCACTGGCGGCACACTTCGGCCAGGAGGTCGGGCCGGTCGCCGGTGATGACGATCTCTTGGCGTCCAGCGAGCATCGGAAGGGCGGCCACCAGGTCGGCGAGCGCCCCCGGGTGACGCGTGAGCAGCGCGGCCGCCTCGCTGACCGTGCGCTCGGCGGCTTCGCGCAGTCGGTCGTCATCATCGAGGGCGTTGGCCCGGAGGAGGGCATGGACCGCGATCGAATTCGTGGCCGGGAGTGCGCCGTCGAGATACTCCTTGGGCCGCACGATGAGGGCTTCCGCATCGTCGCCGGTCGTGAAGAAGCCGCCGGCCTCGTCGTCCCAGAACCGATCGAGCAGTTCGTGCGCCACCCGGTTCGCCCGGGTACGCCACAACGTCTCCCCGGTCAGCTCGGACAGGCGGACGCACGCCTCGATGAGCCACGCGTGGTCCGCGGCGACGGCGAGGTGCCGGGCCCGACCGCCCTGCCAGCTCCGCATCAGCCGGCCGCCGTCGTACATGGCCGCCATGAGGAACTCACCGATCTCGACGGCTCGGTTCCCGTAAACGGTGGAACCGGTCACCATGGCGACCTCGGCCAAGGTGGCGGCAGCCATGGCGTTCCACTCCGTGAGCACCTTCTCGTCCCGGGCCGGCTGGACGCGACTCGCTCGCACAGCGGCCAGCAGCTGTCGGGCCTCCTCGACCAATGGAGGGCGTTGCAGCGGCGCACCCACCGGGCGACAGAGGATGGCGCGCCCTTCCCAGTTGCCTCCCGGCGTGATGCCGTACCAGTCGGCCGTCGGTTGGACAAGGTGCTCGGGGAGCGCGGCCTCGAGTTCGGCCAAGGTGAAGGTGGCGTGGCTGCCTTCGATGCCGCCGGCGTCGGCGTCGAAGGACGAGAAGAGCGCTCCCTCGGGCGTGGACAAGTTCGCGGAGGACGAAATCGAGGGTCTCGGTCACCAGGGTGAGGTAGTTGTCCTTCCCGGTCTCCTGCCAGGCGTGGAGGTATGCCCGTGCCAACAGGGCCTGATCGGTCAGCATCTTTTCGAAATGGGGCACCAGCCAGCGGGCGTCGGTCGAATACCGGCAGAAGCCGCCGACGAGGTGGTCGTACATGCCGCCGGCCGCCATGCCGTCGAGCGTCGTCACGGCCATCTGACGGGAGCGTTCCGACCCGGTGCGCCGGTGATGCCGCAGGCAGAGCTCGACCAGGGAAGGGCGGGGGAACTTCGGCGCGGGGCCGAACCCGCCCCACTGAGGGTCGAATCCCCCCTGCAGGCCGGCCACGACTCTTTCGATGAGGGCGTCGGCATCGATGCCGCTCGCCGGGATGAGTGTCGACGCAAGGGGCCCGGACTCGGCTTCGGAGTCGGCCGCGGAACCGGCCTCAGTGTCGGCCTCGGACATCGTCTCGGCCAGACGGACTTCTCTTTTGACGGCGTCGACCAGGGCATCGGCTTGCTGCAGCACGCTCTCTCGTTGTTGCTCCCATGCCGTGCCGAGCGCCTCGATGACGCGCCGGAACGGCGGCATGCCATGGCGCTCTTCGGGGGGGAAGTAGGTGCCGGCATAGAACGGCCGCCCGTCCGGTGTACAGAACACGGACATGGGCCATCCGCCCGAGCCCGTCAAGGCCTGGGTGGCCGCCATATAGAGCGAGTCGAGGTCGGGCCGCTCCTCGCGATCGACCTTCACCGAGATGAACCATCGCGAGAGATCGGCGGCCGTGGCGTCGTCCTCGAAGCTCTCGTGGGCCATGACGTGGCACCAGTGGCACGAGGCGTAGCCGATCGACAAGAAGATGGGCTTGTCCTCGTCCTTTGCCCGTTGGAGGGCCTCGTCGCCCCAGGGAAACCACTCGACCGGGTTGTCCGCGTGCTGGCGGAGGTAGGGGCTGGTTTCGTCCGCCAGATGGTTCACGGCTCTCGATGCTACGGCGCCGCGGGGTGGGACCCTGCCGTGAACGGGGTCGGGCACGTGGAATGCTCGAGGAATGGATCGTGTGCTCACGCTCGAAGGCAAGACCGCTCTCATCACGGGGGCCAGCCGCGGGATCGGCTTGGCCATGGCCGATCGCTTTCTCGAGGCGGGGGCGAACGTCATGCTCTCCTCCAGGACAGCCGACGATCTGGCCGACGCCGCCGATGGGCTAGTCGCCGGCGGGGCCGATGCAGGAAAGGTGGGCTGGCACGCGGCCCATGTGGGGGACGCCGAGCAGGCGCAGGCCTGCGTGGGCGCAACGGTCGCACGCTTTGGTGGGCTCGACATTCTGATCAACAACGCTGCCACCAACCCCTATTTCGGACCCATGATCGATATCGACGTGCCCAGGGCGCAGAAGACCTTCGAAGTAAACCAATTGGCAGTCCTCATGTGGACCTCGTACGCGGTGAAGGCCGGTCTGGCCGGCTCGATCATCAACGTCGCGTCCATCGGGGGGCTCGAGGTGGAGCCGGGCATCGGCTGGTACAACGTGACGAAATCAGCGGTACTGCACATCACCAAGCAGCTGGCCTACGAGCTGGCCCCCAAGATCAGGGTCAACGCCCTGGCACCCGGCCTAATCAAGACCGATTTCGCCCGGGTCCTGTGGGAGGGCGAGGCGGGGGAGCGCGTGAAGACCCACATCCCGTTGGGACGCCTCGGGCTGCCCGACGATGTCGCGACCGCCGCGCTGTTCCTGGCTTCGGATGCCGCCTCGTGGGTCACCGGCCAGACGCTGGTGGTGGACGGCGGCACCACCGTGCATCCCTCCGGGGGCGTGAGCTGAGGGAACCCTCTTTTTGAAGCAACCCCCAGCTACGGTGATGGGGTGCTGCAGAATCGTCGCTTGTCATGAGTTCGGCCGCCGAGCTCACTCGGATCGCCCGGGCGGCCGAGACCCATTCCTGGAGTGTCAGCGTGGTCGCCACGCCGCTCGCGGTCATGGCCACCCGGGAGTCGGGTCGGATCGGGGAGCCATGGGTCGTCATGGCGGTGCCCGGAGGCCGAGGCCTCCGTGTGTCGTTCTTTCAACCCGGGGACGCCCTCGATGCGTCGGGCGAGGGAATCGGCGAGGTCACGGGCAACCCTCGCGAGATGGGCCGGGAACTCCGTTCGATGCTCGAGGACCTGGCTGAGGGCGCCGCAGCCTGAGCTGACCCGGCTCAGCCGTGTGCCGCTGCAGCCGTGTGTGCCGCCTGCAGGCGTGGCCGCTGCGGCTGTGGGCGTAGCGCACCTTTGGAGCGGCTCAGCTGAGGGCGCGGCGCATGACCTTGCCCGAAGTCGTGCGCGGGAGCTCCCGCACGAAGACGATCTCCTTCGGGGCCGCCCAAGGGGCGATGGTGGCCGCGACCAACTCCTTCAATTCCCCGATGGGCGGAACGTCACCGGTGACCACGATCCATGCCACGACGCGTTCACCCCACTCGGGATCGGGGCGCTTCCACACCGCCACCTCCGCCACATTGTGATGGCTCGAGAGGACTCTCTCGACCACGTCCGGCCACACGTTCTCGCCCCCGGTGGTGATCATTTCTGCGATGCGGCCGACGACCGACAGCGTGCCGTCCTCGGTGAGGTAGCCCGCGTCGCCGGTGGCGAACCACGTGGTCGTCCCGTCGGGGCCCGTCACGCGCCCTGTGGTCCCGTCCCGGTAGCAGCGCATGAGCATGGGGGCGCGTAGGAGGATCTCGCCGTCCTCGACATCGTCGTCGAAATGGGCGATCGCGACCTCGACGTCGTCGAGCGGCACACCGTCGTAGACGACGCCCGAGCCCGTCTCGGTCATGCCGTAGGTCGTCACGACGTTGGAGGGGAGGTCTCCGGGAGGCCGGCTCCCCCCGAGGAGGATGCCGGTGAACACGGAGGGGTCGAGCCTCTGCAGTGCCGCGGTCACCAACGAGACGTGCGACACGGCATGGGACCGCCCGAGCTCCTCCACACTCTCCGCGTCGAATCCGGGAAGCACGGTGAGCGGCGTTCCCGTCAGCAGGGCTCGGGTCACGACCGAGAGCCCACCGACGTGGGCCAGTGGGAGGCATGCGAGCCACGAGTGGCGCGTCGGGTCGATCCCCAGCCGTTCCGAGGTAGCCCGGGCTGAGGCCCCCAGCGCCTGGTGGGTCAGGACGATGCCCTTGGGCTGGCCCGACGACCCGCTCGTGGCCACCACGAGCGCATCGCCGTCTTCGGTCGGCATACCCCCCGACAGAGCGTGTTGCTCGCCGTCCGACGTCACCACGCGAGAGGGACGTAGGGCGCCCAGGAGAGCCTCTCGAGCGGCGGGAGGCAGGCGCGGGTCGAGAGGTGCAGCGGCATCACCGGAGTCCCAGACCGCACGGAGCGTGTCGACGAAGCCCGCCCCTCCTGGGAGGTCGAGTGCGACGAGTTCAGGCACTGGCCGGTAGCGTAGGTCGCCGTGCACACCGTGGTCACCGGCAGTCCCCATGATCCGCTCGACGATCTCCGCCCCTTGGAGCCACCAAAGTGGGAGCAGGTGGGCTCCTACTCGGACATCCGCTACGAGGTGGGGGAGGGCATCGCCAAGCTGACGATCTGCCGACCCGAGCGCCGCAATGCATTCCGTCCGCAGACCATCATCGAGCTCATCGACGCCTTCGGCCTGGCGCGGGACAACCCCGATGTCGGCGTCATCGTCCTCTGCGGCGAGGGGCCCGACGCTTTCTGTTCGGGCGGTGATCAGAAGATCCGTGGTGACGACGGCTACATGGGTGACGACAGCGTCGCGGAGCGTGGTATCGGTCGCCTCAACGTTCTCGATCTGCAGGTTCTCATGCGCCGCATCCCCAAGCCGATCGTGGCCATGATCGCCGGCTACGCCATCGGCGGCGGGCACATCCTGCACCTCGTGTGCGATCTCTCTATCGCGGCCGACAACGCCCGGTTCGGACAGACGGGCCCCAAGGTGGGGAGCTTCGACGGGGGCTACGGGTCGTCCATTCTGGCGCGCACGATCGGCCTGAAGCGTGCGAAAGAGGTCTGGTTCCTGTGCCGTCAGTACGACGCAGCGCAGGCACTCGAATGGGGGCTGGTGAACACCGTGGTCCCCCTGGAAGACCTCGAAAAGGAGACCGTGGCCTGGTGCCGCCAGATCCTCAGCCTTTCCCCGATAGCGCTGCGCATGATCAAGGCCGGCATGAACGCGGCGGACGACGGGCTGGCGGGCGTGCAGCAGTTGGCCGGCGATGCCACCATGCTCTTCTACATGACCGAGGAAGGTCAGGAAGGGCGCAACGCATTCGTCGAGCACCGGAGCCCTGACTTCTCCAAGTTCCCCCGCCGGCCGTGACAACCCCGTGGCGGATGTGGGTGGCTGGCGCGCGCCCGCGGACCCTGCCGGCCGCAGTGGTCCCCGTGGTGGTCGGAACGGCGGCGGGCTACGAAATGACCCGGTCGTTCGTGTTCGGGTATGTCGCGACGGGGCCGAATGCGCACCGCCCTGTGCATCCACCCGACGCGCGCCTTCTCCATCACTTCTCATTACTCAACGCCCTCTTGGCCTTGATCGTGGCGCTGGGCCTGCAGATCGGCACCAACTACGTGAACGACTACGCCGACGGGATGCGGGGCACCGATGAGGTACGTGTCGGCCCGGTGCGCCTCGTGGCGGGGAAGTTGGCCACGGTCAAGCAGGTGAAGATCGCCGCACTCCTGGCGTTCGGGGTATCCGGCGTGGCCGGCCTCATCCTCGCCATCCGTGTCTCCTGGTGGTTCATCCCGATTGGCCTGCTCTGCGGCCTCGCCGGTTGGGCGTACACCGGGGGGAAGCATCCGTACGGCTATATCGGATTGGGCGAGATCCTCGTCTTCGTCTTCTTCGGTCTGGTGGCCACTGCCGGCTCGGCGTACGTGCAACACGTGCCTTACTCTCCTGCGGCGGCACCCCATTTGACGGTGCTCCCACCCTTTTCATGGGGCTTCGCCCTCTGGGCGGGGGTACCGGTCGGTCTCCTCGCGGCGGCTCTGTTGCAAGCCAACAACTTGCGCGACATCGGCACCGACGTCGAATCGGGGAAGAAGACGCTCGCCGTCCGCCTCGGTCGGAAGCGGGCCGGTTTCTTCTATGTGGGGACGCTCGTGGCGGCCGGCGCTTCCATTTGCGTCCTGCAGCACTACCGGGGTTGGGCGATCATCGCGCTGGCCGCTTTGCCGTTGGCCCTTGTCCCGTCGCGGCTCGCCCTGGGCGACAACAACGGGAGGGCATTGCTCCCGATGCTGGCGGCGACCGCCCGGCTGCAGCTTGCGGTAGGCCTCCTGCTGACTGTCGGATTTCTCCTTGTCAGGCCATAGCGAGCCAGTGACGGACCAGCATCGCGACGGGGTCCGGTTGGGCCAGGTGTGCCGCATGACCGCCCCCCGGAATCAGGGAGGCCGTGCCGTGAGGTGCAGCGTGGGCCAAGCGCAGTGCGTGAGCAGCGAAACGGGTGTCATCTGCTCCGGCCAGGGCGAGCAGAGCCGGCACGAGCTCGGGTATGCGATCCCACAGGGGCTCCTGCGTGCCGGTCCCCGTCAAGCGCAGGCTGGACGCGAGGCCGTTTGCGCTGTTGCGCGAGCGCTCGTCGGTCTGGGCGGCGTCGGCCGATTGGACGAACATCGGGTTCCTGACCCACCGTGCGATGAAGGCCTCGACGTCCCCCGAGGCCTCGAGCGCCGCCGCGGTGGCCTCGTCGGCTTCCCGCCGCTGTTGGCGGGCGCCAGGGTCCTCAATACCTCCGGTGCCGCCTATCAGGATGAGTCGACCGACGTCGAGGTCGGTGCCGGTCACCACATGGAGCGCGACGCGCGCCCCGAGGGAGTAGCCCAGGAGGTCACAAGATGTGGCGCCGATTGTGGCGGTCACGGCGTCGCGCACCAAGGACGCGGTCGTGGGCAGGTCGGCCCGCACCGCGTCCGATCCGGCATGGCCGGGCAGGTCGACGCCGATCAGGAGATGGTCGTGCGCCAGCTGATCGCCGAAGGCCCCCCACAAACGCGCTGTCTGCGTGAAGCCGTGCAGAAGGACGAGGGGTGGACCGGACTCCGTCCCGCGTTGTTCGACATGGAGTGGCACGCATGGTGAGCGTACAGGCCACCTTTGCCGCCACCCTGGTCGACGAGTGGGCCCGGGGTGGTGTCACCGATGCCGTGATTTGTCCCGGGTCGCGGTCGACGCCGATGGCCCTTGCCCTGGCGGCGAGGCTGCGCGTCCATGTGCGCCTTGACGAGCGGAGTGCCGGATTCTTCGCCCTCGGTCTCTCGATGGCGACCGGGAAGCCGACGATCATCTGCGTGACGAGCGGGACGGCCGCGGCCGAACTTCATCCTGCCGTCGTCGAGGCCCACCAGGGGCGGGTGCCGCTCATCGTCTGCACGGCCGACCGCCCTCCCGAGTTGCACAATGTGGGTGCCTCGCAGACCATCGACCAGGTCGGGCTGTTCACCACAGCGACCCGGTGGGCATGCGATCCCGGGGTGCCCGAAGAATCCCAGGCCAGAAGTTGGCGACCGCTCGCTGCCCGGGCACTCGCCGAAGCGCAGGCGGGCCCGCTCGGTCCGGGGCCGGTCCATCTGAACCTCGCATTCCGTGAGCCGCTGGTCGGTGATGCCGGTCCTCTGCCCTCTCGACCGGGCCCCGTTTCGGTGCTCGGCAGGGCCGAGGCTGCCTCGCTCGATGCGCCCTTGACCGGGAGAGGAGTGATCATCGCCGGCGCTGATTCGACCAACGATGCCGCTCAGCTCCTCCTTCTCGGGGCGCAACTCGGTTGGCCGATCCTGGCCGATCCTCGATCAGGCTGCAGGGTTCCGGGCACGATCGCCGCGGCCGACGCGATCGTCCGCGCCCAACGCAGCCCGGCGCTGCCCGAAACAGTCGTGCTTCTCGGCGCACCCTGGCTTTCCAAGGCACTCGGCGAGTACATCGCCGAAGCGGCTGCGCACGGTGCCCGCGTCATTGCGGTCGATCCTTGGTGGCAGTGGACGGACCCCACCGTCGTCGTCAGCGAGTTCCACCGCGTGGGGGGACAGCGCTGGATCGAGGCGGCGCTGGAACAGGCACGGGGCACAGCTGCCGCTCCCTCCGTCGACCTCGAGTGGCTCGAGACGTGGCAGTCCAAAGAGGTCGCGGCCCAAGCCGCCATCGACCAGGTCATCGACCAGGTCATCGACCAGGCCCTTGGGAAGGGGCTCAACGAACCGCTCGTGGCCCGCGTCGTTGCTCGTCACGCGTCGGCGGACGACCTCGTCCTCATGGTGTCGGCCTCCATGCCGGTGCGCGATCTCGAATGGTACGCGCCGACGCTCGAACTGCCGCCGACCGTGATGTTCAACAGGGGAGCAAATGGTATCGACGGCGTGATCTCGACGGCCCTCGGAATCGCGGCGTCTGGTCGAAGGACGATGGCCCTCCTCGGAGACCTGGCATTCCTCCACGATGTGTCGGGGTTGGTCAACCTGCCCGAGCTTCCCTGCACCTTCGTCGTACTGGACAACGGGGGCGGCGGGATCTTCTCGTTCCTGCCGCAAGCGGGAGCGCTCGATCACGACAAGTTCGAGCTGCTCTTCGGCACGCCCCCCGTCTCCGACGTCAGCGCTGTTGGGCGCGGCTTCGGGCTGGAGGTCTACGAGGTCACGACCAGGGCCGAGTTGGAGGCCGCATTGGACGCAGCCGCAAGCATGACTGCTCCGGTGCTGGTGCGTGCGACCGTTGGTGGCCGCGAGGCGAACGTTGCGCTGCACGGCGCCATCAACCAGGCCGTCTCCGACGCACTGACCTAGAGTGCCGGTCGATCGGCTGTTTCGTACGTCGATCGACCGGTCCAGAGCGCAGGGTCTTCACCGGTCTTTCTAAAAGGCCTTTCTAAAAGGAGGAGACGATGATCGCATCCACGTGGGGCGACGGGCAGGTGGCCTACTCAATTCTTTGGTTCTTCCTCTTCTTCATCGAGGTGTGGCTCGCGATCTCAGTCTTCATCGATATCTTCCGCAGCCACGATCTCAAGGGTTGGGCGAAGGCGGCCTGGATCATCCTCGTCATTTTCTTGCCGCTCGTCGGGATTTTGGGGTACTTCATATTTCGTGGCGACAAGATGCGCGCCCACCAGGTGCAAGCCGCGCAGTCCCAAGATGATTACGCGCGGCAGTACATCCAGGATGTCGCTGGGACGAAGCCGTCTGTCGCCGACGAGATATCGAAACTCGTCGACCTGAAGAACAATGGCTCGATCACCGAAGCGGAGTTCGAGCGGTTGAAGGCCCACGTGATCGGCCAGTCGGCCGAGACCACGAGCTCATCGAGCGGGACGACGAATCCGTAGTCAGGCCACACATATCGTCGTCGTACCGGCGATCAGCCTGGCGGTCCCGCTCCTGCGGCGTGAAACGTCGGGGACGGCGCCGACGAGGTCACGCGCCCGGTCGGACTGCGGAATGAGAGCGAGATATTCGCATCGCCTGACATCTTCCAGCCAAGTTCGTGCACGGCACGATGGTGCTGGTCGCACAGGGTGACCAGATTGGGGATTGCGGTCGGTCCGCCGTTGAGCCAGTGCACGACGTGATGGACGTCGGTGAATTCGGTGTAGGTGCACCCGGGAAATCGGCAGCCCTTGTCCCGCCGGCGGATCTCCAGTCGCTGGGCCGGGCTCGGGTTGCGACTCGCGGTGCCCTGCTGGAGGCTGTGCCCCTTTTCGTTGTCCGCTGACAGGATGATCCTGGCGTCACACGCAAGTCTGCGGGCCACCTCCGGCGAGAGCGGACCGAGCACATCGAGCTCGGCCCCACCGGCGCCGGGGACGCCATCGGCCCCGCCCATGAGATACGTGATATCGGCGTGGACCACGACGGTCGTCCGTTTCGACGGGACTCCGCCAGCCTCACCGAGGCCGCACACTTCGACCAGCGCGTCAGCCATCCGTTGCTCGAACGTGGCACCGTCTTTCGGGCGCCGCCCCGCTCGTGCTGTGAGCACCCCTTTGACCCGGGCGTAGTGATCCTCGGGCAGGGAGCCTGAAAAGGAGCGCCGTCGGTCGTTGAAGCGGAGGAATCGCCGAGTGTGGTTGCCCGCTGCCTGGCTGTCCGTTTGTCGATTGGCCGCGACCGCAAGGTCTCGGACCTGTTTGGCGGACCACTTGGTTGCGGCGGTCGCAAGTTGCGCGTCGGTGTCGGGGTTGGCCACCTGAACAAGTGGCTTCACCTGGTCAAAGGAGAGTTTGCCTTGCGACAGCGCCTCGGAGATCTTGGGAAGATTTTGGAGCTTCTCGGCGGCAGTGACCCAGTCTCGTGCCGTGTTCGCAGTGACCGAGCACCGTTGCACCAACCACGCAACCATCGTGGTGGCGCCGTCGACTCGCCAGGCCTTGCGGCGATCGAGCTCGGCCACGGCCGACAGGAGTTGGCGTTGATGCGCTGAGACCGCCCGATGATGCTGGGTGACGCTGGAGACGAGTGCGTCCGTCCGGCGAGAGACCGTCCCGGGTCGGGGACCGTCGCGAAGCGAGGTAATTGCCATGGGTGCAGGTTGAACCTGGGGTGTGACATCAGGCCGGAGGGCTCTCGGCGACCGCGACCCGATCCGCCAACTCTGGGCCTGACGTGGTGGATGCGACTCAAATGCCGCCGACGAACGCCAGTGCCTGTCGGGCAAGCTCCTCCCAGTCGACAGGAGAAGCGGGATTCCGGCGGTCAAGGATGGACGGCGGCGTGAGATAGGGACTTTGTGCCCTAGCCATTCGTAGGAACAGAGCCTACGCTCCTGCTTGTCTGCCAGGATTGGATCATTGGTGACCTGGTGAGGAGTCTCGGAATCCAGTCAGATTCCGTGGAATCGGAGGGGAGCCAATGCGCTGGGGGACACGTAAGCAGACACGACAGGTGCCGCGTCGGAAGTCGGTGCTGGTTCGCTCGGTCTGGCTTTTGCTCCCCATGGGATTTCTCGCTGCCCCACTGTGGGCTGGGGCGGGAACGGCATCCGCGGCCGACGCATTGACGTTTGACGCTCCGGTGCAAACATCGGGATTTGCCGACCCGCCCAGCCTCTCTGGTGTGAGTTGCAGCGACGGCGAAAACTGCGTGGCGGTGGGAGGGACTCAACGCGTCACCGAAACCAACGGCACATGGGGACCCGCGGTGACTATCCAGGAAGAAACGTCGGGTGACGTACTAGCTCCCTATCAGCCCTTCAACGCCGTGGGCGTGAGTTGCTTCGATTCCATCAACTGCACTGTGGTCGGTGCAGATTCAAATCGCCAGCCATATACGGAGACCGAGTTCAATGGTCAATGGGAGCCCGCGCTTGAAGATCCGATCTTCGATCCCGACGAGGCCGGGTTCAATAGTGTGAGTTGCTCCGCACTAAGAAGTTGTACCGCTATCGGCTACAACGATGCGCTCGGCGGCGGTGGCATCATCTCCGACACCACGACGAACTCCCCCCTATGGAATTCCGCTAACTGGCTACCTAACTCAACAACCGGACAAAGCTTTAGCGTCAGTTGTGCTGACCCCACCGACTGCACCGCCGTCGGGTTTCTCGGTTCCTTCTCACCGCCGCAGGTGTTCGGCTATGACGTTGAGACGAATGGAGTATGGGCTCCAGCAGGCGAGCCGCCCAACGATGGGTCGGGTGGATTCCACGGGGTGAGTTGCAGCACCGCCGAGGACTGCACCGCGGTCGGTACCACGGGGGCCTTCGGCGGCCCCGTCAACCCTGTCTACGCCACGGAGACAAACGGCAAGTGGGGCCCGATTACCGTCGTGGCCGGATCCCTAGGGGGCACTGGGTCCTTCGCAAGCGTCAGCTGTGTCGATGCCTCGGATTGCGTCGCCGTGGGGAGCGATGGCAATGGTCAACCGATCTACGCCGTGGAGTCAGACGGCGTCTGGGGAACAGTCAACGAAGACACAGGAGCTACCGGTGGTGGGGGTGAGTTCTCGAGTGTGAGTTGCAGCAGTGCGACGGTCTGTACCGCGGTTGGTGGTGATCGTGCGGGAAATCCCATCTATGCCGTGACTTCGGCAACGGTGACGACGCCCCCGCCCCCGCCCGGACCTTCCACGTTCGGTACGTCTGTCGTCGGATCTACTGATGTCACCGTCGCCTGGGGAAACGCCGTGCCCGTTGAGTTGGCCCGCGACGGCACCGATTCAAACGGGACCGGGCCGTGGAATACCGGGCTGCTCGCGGGTGCACCCTCTTCTGGCACCTTCACGTTTCAGCATTTGATCCCTGGCGATACGTACAACTTCACACTGACCGAAGCCGGCGGGACGACCCTGACCACGCAGGCCACCATTCCCGCGCCGCCAGCAACTCCACCGACCCCGCCATCCCCACCGCCCGTCGTCACGTCTCCCACAACCACCACGGGCCACGGCTACTGGCTGGTCGGCTCTGACGGCGGTATTTTCACCTTCGGCGCCGCGCAGTTCTACGGGTCCACGGGAGCACTTGCACTTAACCGCCCCGTGGTGGGCATCACGCCGACGACAGATCATGGCGGGTATTGGCTCGTTGCCTCCGACGGCGGCATCTTCAGCTTCGGCGACACACAGTTCTACGGGTCGCTCCCCGGTGAAGGGTTCTTCCCGGCTGGGTCTGGCGCACCGCACAGCCTGAACGCACCCATTGTGGGCATGGTCCCTTCCGCCGATGGCGGGGGCTACTTCATGGTGGGCGCCGACGGGGGAGTGTTCACCTTCGGTGACGCCAAGTTCGAAGGGTCTTGTCCTGGTATCGGCGGATGCTCAGGGTCCGCAGTCGCCGTGATGCCAGACGCTTCGGGGAACGGATATTGGCTCGTCACGAACACCGGCAATGTCTACTCCTTCGGTGACGCGCAGTACTTCGGCGCCCCCGGGAATCTCGGCGTGCCTGTTACTTCGGCAACGCGGACTGTTGACGGCGGCGGGTACTGGATTCTCCTGGCTGACGGCGTTGTGGCTCCATATGGAGATGCCGTGAACCGCGGAAGCGTGGCGGGCTATGTGAGTTCCGCGAATCCCGCGTCGGCGATCTTCACCGACAGCGGCGGCGGAGGATATTGGGTCAGTGCAGCCAACGGTTCGGTCTTCACGCTTGGTGACGCGCCCTATCTCGGTGGCGAGGCCAACCTCCATCTCAACGGCTCGATCATTGCGGCGACAGGCTGGTAGGGGCGGCGACAAACCGACTTCAAACTGGCCAGATGGTGGTCGTGGCACCCTTACCGATTCAGTATGAGTGACCGGGGAGGGCCCTCGGCGACCGCGACAGGGGCATGAAATCCGGACCCGACGGGTGGATGGGGCTCAAATGCCCCCGACGAATGCCAGCGCCTCTCGGGCAAGCTCCTCCCAGTCCACAGGGGAAGCGGGATCCAGGCTCAACCATTCCTTCATCGGGGTCCCCTTGTTGGCATCGAAGCGGGTGCCCTGCCCCGAGTCCACCAGTGCGTCGACACGGGACTTGGGAAGTTTGACGACCAATCGGCCCCGCACCACCATGGCGAAGATCTTCTTTCGGATGCGCAATGCGTGGGAGCCGAAA
Source organism: uncultured Acidimicrobiaceae bacterium (assembly GCA_963706555.1). Lineage (GTDB taxonomy): Bacteria > Actinomycetota > Acidimicrobiia > Acidimicrobiales > RAAP-2 > Bog-473. Next base: position 4,154,654 of record OY970164.1, on the reverse strand, counting down.
CCGCGGCTGCTGTCAGGTGGTGTGACGCCGTCGATCTGTGAGAGCACGAAGACGAGCTTTTCGAAGCGCTCCTCGGGGCTTCCGTGCTTCGGGGCTCCGCTCTTCACACGCTGCATCCGGCGTCGGGCGGTGGGTGTGGCTGTGGCTGTGGCTGTGGTTCGCGGTTCATCGCATCCTTCTCAGCGGTAACGGTCTCAGCGGTAGCGGTCCGCCGAGATCCACGTCCCGTGACTCCGGAACGGTAACGCCACCCCCTCGGGCAGGTGGATGATCGCCTGCGGTCTGCGCCCGAGCGAGGAGGCATCCAGCACGTAGAGATCGCTCGCCCCCCGGGTGGCGTCGTAGACAATCGTGAGGAGCCAGCCCTCATCATCGGATCTGCCGTCCTCGGCCCGCACGAAGAGAGGCTCGCTGGCGGTTTTGTACTGGCCCGGGTTCCACGCCGTCACCTCGTCACGCGCCACGTCGAAGCGCAGGAGGCCGAGGTGGTCGACCTCACGATCGAGGCTTCGGTCCCAGTTGGTCGCCATTTCGACGCCGTAGCCGTAGCGGAACCGCCTGCCCTCGCAGAGGGGATCAGACGTGACGTACTCGACGAGGCGCTCGTCCATTTGGGTGCGTTCCAGCTTGTCGCCGGTGATACGCCATCGTTCGAGGACGGGAAGTCCGCCACCGATGAGGCTCATCCCGATCCCTGCCGGACCGACGATCGGCGTATCGAGGTCGACGGGCTGACCTTTCTCGGGCACTTCGTAGCGGCACACGTAGAGGACAACGCTCCCGCCCGGTCCGCCACCGACAACGCTCCCGCCCGGTCCGCCACCGACAACGCTCCCGCCCGGTGCGCTCCCGCCCGGTGCGCCCCCGCCCGATGCGCCACCGGCGCCGTCATCGTCGTAGGCGTGCAGGACGTGGGTGACGAGGCAGGGGTCGACCCTGACCCAGCGGACATCGGAGCCGTCGCCGTCCCGGTCGAGCACGCCGATCCACCCTTCGGCACCGGGTGTCCAGCGGTAGGGGACGGGGGGCCGGTAGAGCTCCTCTGAGCCTTCCTCGACGAAGAACTCGGCATATTCGGTCGGGGATTCGATGAAGGCGATGTGGCGGGCCGTGACACCGAGATCGTGTTGCCACGTTGCCCGTTCGAGATGCACCTCCATCTCGTGCGTCAGTGCGCCCGCCGCATCCCATTCGCCGACCCTCAGGAAGGGGGAGGCGGTTTCGGTGCCCTGTTCGACTCCGAAGAGGATGCGACCACCGGTGACCGCATCCCGATGGACGTGGGACGCGATGGGAACGCGCAGACCACCGTCGAATTCCTCGGGCTCGAGCAGGCGCGAGAACTGTTGCGGGAGGCCAGACTCCGCCAGGGCAAGTACCTTGCCGGCCTGCCAGAAGACGTTGGCATTCGCCGTGGAGGGAGCGGTGACGTAGGAGACAGCGGTGCCGTCCCGCAGTTCGATGGCATGGAGGGCGCCGGCTCGCGGGTCGTCGGCGTTCCCGCCGTCCTCCTCCGCACCAGAGCCCGGAGTATCGCCGCCCGGAGCACCATGGCCAGGACTGCCACTCCCGGATCCGACAGCGCCGGGACGGGCGCCTCCGAAGCCGGGGCCGATGCGGATCAGGGTGCCCTGCAGGTCGGGTGGCAACACACCGTCGATCGGCAACGGTGGGTTCATGCGGCCACCAGGCTACTTGGGTATGGCAAGGTTTGATATGCCCACGCTTTCGGAGGATCTCGCCTTTCGTGGCCTGATCCACCAGGTCACCGACCCCGCTCTTCTCAAACGACTCGACGCCGGGGGCATGACGGTCTATGCCGGCTTCGACCCCAGTGCGGACAGCCTGGGCGTAGGCAACTTGCTCCAACTCTGCACCCTGCGCCGCTTCCAGCAGGCCGGTCACCGGCCCATTGCCCTGGCCGGGGGCGGTACCGGTTTGATCGGGGACCCGGGCGGGAAGCAGGACGAGCGGGCGCTCCTGACCCGGGAAGTGCTCGACGGCTACCTGGCCGGGATCCGTCCCCAGCTGGCCCAGTTCGTCGACCTCTCCGACGGTCTCCTCCTCGACAACAGCGCCTGGTTGGGGGAGCTGTCGACCCTGGACTTCCTCCGTGACGTGGGCAAGCACTTCACGGTGAACCAGATGGTGGCCAAGGAGTCGGTCAAGAGCAGGTTCGACAGGCCTGAACAAGGGATCTCCTACACCGAGTTCAGCTACATGCTCCTGCAGGCCTACGACTTCCTCTACCTGCATCAGCACCACGCCTGTGATCTGCAGATCGGGGGCAGCGACCAGTGGGGCAATATCACGATGGGAGTGGAACTCGTCCGCAAGGTCTGCCAGGACGAGGTGTGGGGTCTCACCACACCGCTGGTCGTCAAGGCGGATGGGACAAAGCTGGGCAAGACGGAATCGGGCAATGTCTGGCTCAGCGCGGCGCGCACCAGCCCCTTCGCCCTCTATCAGTTCTTTCTCAATACCCCCGATGTGATGGTCGGTGCGTACCTTCGCTTCTATACCTTCTTGTCCAAAGAGGACATCGAAGCGCTCGATCTCGAGACGTCCGAGCGGCCCCAACGCCGCGCCGGGCCCCGGGCTTTGGCGTGCGCCGTCGTCTCGCTGGTGCACGGTGAGGCGGAAGCGACCAAATGCGAGAACGCGTCGGAGGCGTTGTTCACCAAGGAAATCGCGTCGCTCAGCGAGGACATGTTGTTGGCCGTCACCGAGGATGCACCTTCCAGTGAGCTCTCCCAGCAGTCGGTAGGTGAGGGACTCTCGCTCGTCGACGCTCTGGTGCAGAGCGGCTTGGCCAAGTCTCGAAGCGACGCCCGTCGGACGATCGAGGGCGGTGGCGCGTACGTCAACAACGTGCAGCAGTCGGACGTGGCTCGGGTGCTCGGCCCAGACGACCTTCTGCACGACCGCTACATCTTGGTGCGCAAGGGCCGGCACGATGTGCACGTCCTGCGCACGTCGCCGGAGTGACTCGTCGCATACTTACCGTTGCAGTCCTCGTCCTCTTCGCGGTGGGGGCGGCGTCGTGTGCCGGTGAGGACCAGTCCGGGTCCGCCGCACAGAGATTGTCGGCTTGGGTGAAGGGGACGAGCTTCGGCGAGAACATCGGCACGTTGGTGGCCGACAACGCGCGTATTCCCAAGGCGGCGCTTCGAGGCACGGGCACCGTCCATGGTGCGTGCGCGACCATGCTCGACGATGCCGAAATGGCAAACGGCGAACTGCCGACCCCCGACCCCCAGGTGACGGCGTGGCTGTCCTCCGCCTATTCCTCGGAGGGAGACGCTGCAAACGAGTGTTATGACGCCGGCAGCACGAACAAGAAACTCCTGGCGAAGGCGGAAAAGGCCGCGGCCAAGGCGCAGGCCCTGTTCTCCCGCGCGCTCATCCGGATCCAGTCGATCGACGGCCGGGTGCCGTCGACGACAACGACGACTGAAAATGGTCCGATCAGTATCTTTGGATGACGAGCCATCGAACGGACGTGCCCATGACCGGACCTGCCCATGACCAACCCGGATGATCGGATACAGATGTGAGTGAGTCAACGCCGGGTGAGTCGACGCCCGAAGAGCGTCCGGTGCATGACGAGTTCGACCGGCAGCGGCGTCGGGTGCTGTGGGCCTTGCCGACCGGGCTGTATCTGATCGGCAGTCGCCATGAGGACGCCGTCAATCTCATGACGGCGAATCTCGTGGTGCAGGTGTGTCTGGAGCCGAAGCTCGTGGCGGTCGCTCTCGAGGCCGAATCAGTGACGGCAGATCTCGTGACTCGTTCAGGTGCCTTCACCGTGTGCCTACTGGCGCGCCACGACAAGGATGTCGTGCGCCGGTTCGTCAAGCCGGTGAGCGAGGTGGTGCTCTCGCCGGGAGAGGGAGCACGGGGAGAGAGAGCACCGGGTGAGGGAGCACCGGGTGAGGGAGCGCAAACGGGCGCGGTGGTGCGCATGTCCGGGCATGACGTGCGCGAAGTGGGCGCGGCGCGTGTGCCGGTGCTCTCGGCGGCGATCGGTTACATCCTGTGCGGGCTCGTCCGGCGTGAGGAGCTCGGAAGCCACACCCTCTTCATCGGAAAGGTCAGTGAGGTCGGGGGAGAGCCAGCCGAGGTGCTCCGCATGGAGGACACGAGGATGCACTACGGCGGCTGACCCAAATGACGTCTGGGGCAAGTTTCGGGAAATGCGACGATTCGGGAAATAGGACGATTCGGGAGATAGGACGATTCGGGTTAGGCCGAGTGTGGCCGGGCGAGGGTTGCCCCGGGGGTGAGGGCTACCCCCGGGCGAGGGCAGCTCTGGGGCTACGCCGGGTCGGAGGGGGCAGCTTTGGGGCGCAGGTCGATACGCAAGGTGAGGATGCCGTCGACCAGTTCAGCCTCGGCGTCGCCGATCATTGCGTAGTCCGTGAAATCCTGTTGGGCCTGCTCTCGGAAGCGTTGCCGTTCAGGTCCCTCGATCGGCGGGACGCCACGGGTGCGAACAGCCTCGGCACGCTGGCGGAAACGGGCCACCATCTCCTGGGGGTCGAACACGACCACCAGCGTAGGTGGTTTCGGCGGATTGGCCCGTAGGCACCCCGCCGAACAAGATCCTGGCCGTAGCCACTACACTGGTTCGGCGGTCGAAGAGGCACACCGCCGCACCACGGGGTGGACGCGGTCGTTCGATCCCAGGTTGACAAGGAGTTCTCGTGAAAAAGGGACGCCACCGCCGGTTTGAAGAGGCGCGAAGCTTGAAAAGATCTGCGACGGAGTCCACGGCACGGTGCGTGGAGTGCGGCGCCGAGCCTGATGACGTGCACGCTTCTTGGTGCTTGGCGGAAGAGGATAAGTACGACCGGATCTTGGGATCGACACCTTCGCCGTCCTACGCGGAGGAAGACCCGCTCAACGATTAGGGACCCCGGGCGCGGGTCTACAGGCGGATTGGGCGCCTCGCCGACGGAAGGATCGCCACTTGGGTCGGTCTGGCGCAGCAGGCCCGGCAGGTTTCTGGGGCGGGCGTCGCGACTAAGGCGAGTCCACTCGGGCGAGTCCACTGGGGCGAGTCCACTGGGGCGAGTCCGCAGGGCTACTCGGGCGAGTCCCGTAGGGCTACTCGGGTAGGGCTACTCGGGCAGGTAGGTGGTTGGCTCGGCTGACGAGCTCAGTTGATCTGCATCGGAGTTCTGGTCCGTTGTCGACTCTGTTTCCACCAAGGCCAGATTCGCTGGTTGTGAGGCGAGGTCAGCCAGATGCGGGGCCGGGTCCGCCTCGATCCCGTTCTCATTCCCGCTCCCGCTCCCGTTCCGTTTCCCGTTCGTGCCCGTACGCTTGCGCACCGCCGGGTGTGGCAAGGGGACGCGCTCTTCCCGCAGGCGTTCCCTCTGGGTGATGTAGGCCACGAATTGCTTGTAGACGGTGGCGCCGACCATCTCGGTCAGCTCAGCTTCCATCTCCTTGTAGACGGGCGTCGTGCCGACGAAAGCCTCGGGGTCCTCGGTGCACCACCAGTGGAACTCCAGCCCGCCTTTCCCCCAGTGACGGCGGTCCCATTGCCGGATGGTCGAGATGACATGTCCATCGTCCTCGACCTGATCCTCGCGACGCAGGGGGAGTTGCCAGCACACCTCAGGCTTGTAGGTGAGGGGGTTGACGCCCCGCTTGAGGGCGGCCAGGTGCAGCGCACAGCCGGCGCCCGCTTCGAATCCGGGGCTGTTGAGAAAGACACATGCATCGCCCTTGAGCCGGGTCACCAGCTCGCCGTGCTTGTTCGTGTGGATCACCGGCTTCTTGGATCCGTGGTTCTCCCACTCATCCGCAGTAAGGGTCTTCGCGACCTTCTTGACGCGTCGAGCGTCCTTCTTGTCGATGAGGTGCGCACCGTAACTGCAGCACCCCTGGACCAGTTCGGGCGCCGGGCCGGTGAGGACACCCTGGCAACCATCTCCGAAGATGCACTTCCAATTGCTGGTCAGGAACGTGACATCGAAGACCCAGGTGCGCTCCTCGCCCTCGTCCTCGAAGCTGACCCACTCACGGGAGTCGACGGGGGGTCTCGCCACAGTGATGACGATACAACGTCTGCCTCTTGCAGGGCCATGTGGGACGGCGCGGCCGGTCCGTGGCCGGGCAGTAGCCGGCGGTGGAGTGGGGGGGTTGCCGGGCCTTGGGACGTGGAGCTCCACGTCCGCGGTGCTGCGGTGGTCTGTCCCCGGGGCCGGAGGCCGTAGACTGCTGGTCATGGCCACAACTGCCGAAGACCTGACTACCACGACACCAATCGTCTCGTTGACCCCCGAAGCTCATCGCGTCGTGCGCGAAGCCCTCGACCAGGAGCCCGAGCCGGCCAGCCTTGCGCTGTGGCTCGAGGTCCGGGGAGTGCAAGACGGCGCGTTCGTCTACGACCTTTTCTTCCAGGCGACCTCAGACGCGGCGGAAGAGGACGAGGTACACGCCGACGGCGATGTGCAGGTCGTCGTGCCCGCGGGCAGTGTGGACCGCCTGCGTGGCGCCCGACTCGAATGGTCGACCGACGGTGACGGTGGCCTTGTTCTCGTCAACCCGAACTCGCCGACCCCTGAAGAGGCGTCACCCGGTGTGCCGCCTGAAATCCTGGCGGCCGGGATCACCAGCCCGCTGGCGCTGCGGATCGTCAATGTGTTGGAGCAGTCGGTCAATCCTTCGATCGCGAGCCACGGGGGCCGGGCCGACCTGCTCGCCCTCGATGCCGATGAGGGCATCGCCTACCTCCGGCTCTCCGGCGGTTGCCAGGGTTGCGCGATGTCACAGATGACGCTGAAGCAGGGGATCGAGACCACGCTGCTCGAAGAGGTGTCGGAACTGAAGCGAGTGATCGATGTCACGGACCACGGAGGCGGGGAGAACCCCTTCTACTCCTGAGCGGAGTGGGAGCGGGTGTCCTCGACCGTCCCCGGTCGTCATAGTGTCTGACGGTCGCAGGGGGCGAAGGGGGCGTTGATGGCCAAGAAGAACGGTTCTGCATCGAAGAAATCCTCGACGGGTGCAACCAGTCCGCAGGTCATCGCCTCGGACCGCTGGGTCGGCGTCGCGGAGCATTGGAGCGAGGTTCCCCAAGAGCACGACTACCCGGCGGCTGCGGCGTATCTCGCCCTGGTCTGCGAGCCGACGGAAGTGCGCCGGCTGGTCGCCGCCCTGAAGCTGGCCCCCTCGACGCGGCACCAGGCGAAGGATCTCCTGCGTGCTTCGGGTCTGGCCCTCCTTCCGGTCGACAACGTCCACGTGGCATCTGACCTGGCAAAGATCAATCGCGGCGAGCCCCTGTCCCCGGCCCTGCTGGTGCGGGGGGATTTCCGGCGAGGCGTCCCGCTGACCATCGCCGACGGCTACCACCGGGTGTGCGCGAGCTATCACGTCAACGAGGACGCCGACATTCCCTGCCTCCTGGTCGACCACAAGGTCTCGACGGCCATTCCCGGGTTTCGGCTCGGCCCGATGGCCTCCGAGAGCAAGGAATCGGGGTCGGGTGGCGCAGGCGCAAGCTCTGGGGGCACGAGTAGCGGTCAACTAGCGTAAGTACGTGTTGCGCTTTCTCACAGCTGGCGAGTCGCACGGCCGCGCCCTGATCGTGACCGTCGAGGGTCTGCCGGCCGGCCTGCCGGTGGAAGCCTCCGACATCGCCAACGAGCTGCGCCGTCGGCGCCTGGGCTACGGACGTGGTCCCCGCATGCGTTTCGAGGCCGACGAGATCACCCTGACGGGGGGCATCCGCCACGGCCGCACCCTGGGCTCGCCGGTGGCGATCGTCATCGCCAACTCCGAATGGCCGAAATGGACGGAGGAAATGGCGGTCGAACCAGGTCGCCCGACCTCGGTGCTCACCCAACCCCGTCCCGGTCACGCGGATCTGCCCGGGATGCTGAAGTACGGCTTCGACGACGCCCGTGACGTCCTCGAGCGTGCCTCGGCCCGTGAGACCGCAGCCAGGGTCGCGGCCGGGACCCTGGCCAAGCTGCTCCTCTCCCACCTCGGGGTGACCATCGTCAGCCACATCGTCGGCCTCGGGGACGCGGTCACCGCACCCGACAGCCCCCGTCCGGGGCCGGGCGATCTCGACCTGGTCGATGAGAACACTGTGCGCTGCTTCGACCCCGTCGCCGCCGAGGCCATGGTGGCTGCGGTCAAAGCGGCCGCCAAGGAGGGTGACTCCCTTGGTGGCGTGGCGGAGGTCTTGGCCTATGGCGTTCCCGTGGGCTTGGGGAGCCATGTGCACTGGGACCGCAAGCTCGATGCGCTGCTGGCCCAGGCCCTCATGAGCATCCAGGCGGTCAAGGCCGTGGAGATCGGCGAGGGGTGGGACAACGCAGCGCGACGTGGTTCCGAAGCGCACGACGCCATCAGGTTCGACCCGGCGGCCGGCTACGTGCGGCCCACCGACCGGGCAGGGGGCATCGAAGGGGGTATCTCGAACGGGGCGCTCCTGGTGGCGCGCGTGGCCATGAAGCCCCTCGCCACACTCAACCGTCCCGTGCTCGAGACGGTCGATGTGGTGACCAAGGAGTCGACGGTCAGTTTCCGCGAGCGCACCGACGTGACGGCGGTGCCGGCGATGGGCGTCGTGGCGGAGACCATGACCGCCCTCGTGCTGGCCGCCGAGGCCTTGCGCAAGTTCGGTGGCGATTCATTGGCCGAGCTCGTGCGGAATCGCGATGGCTTCATCGCCTCGTTGGGCACCACCCCGTCGGCGGCGATCGGTGCCGAGCGGGTGGACGACACCGCCGACCAGCAATGACCGATCGCATCCTCCTTGTCGGCATGATGGGCGCCGGGAAGACCACGACGGGGAGGTTGGCGGCGGGGAAACTCGGTTGGGAGTATCTCGACTCCGATGCCGAGGTGCAGAGGGAGACCGGGTTGACCGTTCCCGAGATCTTCGCCCGCGACGGCGAGGCGGCGTTCCGAGCGGCCGAAACCGAGGTGCTCCGCCGCGCCTGCGAAAGCAATCACCCTGTCGTGGTCTCCGTTGCCGGTGGTGCGCTGCTGCGGCCGGAGAACCGAGTCCTGGTGCGGGCCAGCGGTCGTGTCGTGTGGCTGCGCGCCCGTGTCGAGACGCTGGCGCATCGGGTTGGTGATGGCGCGGGGCGGCCGCTCCTGGGCGAGGATCCGGCTGCCGCCCTCCGCGAGCTCGAAGCGGTCCGCCGCCCGCTCTACACCGAGGTGGCCGACGACATCATCGACGTCGACAGACTGAGCCCTGAGGAGGTGGCGTCGCGGATCGTGCGCGATGTCGAGGCGGCCGGGACGGGCACGGCCGGGACGGGCACGGCCGGGGCCGAAGGGGCGCCGACCGATGCGTGAGATCCGGGTTGCGCTCGAGGACCGCTCTTACCCTGTGCTGATCGGCGAAGGGGCACGCCACGAGCTCTCCCGTCTTGTGCCCCAGGGCGCGAAACGGGCGGTGGTGGTCACCCAGGACACGGTCGAGAAGGCGGGGTGGCTGGACGGTCTCGACCCCGGCCTGCCGTTCGACGTCAGCACCATCGGTGAAGGGGAGGCGAGCAAGTCGCTCGCCACGGTGGAAGGTCTCTGCCGGCGGTTTGCGCAGTCCGGGCTGTCCCGCTCGGATGTCGTAATTGCAGTAGGGGGCGGCATTGTCACCGATGTGGCGGGATTCGCCGCAGCCTCGTACCACCGGGGGACGCCCTACGTGAACATCGCCACGACGCTGTTGGGGCAGGTCGACGCAGCCATCGGCGGCAAGACCGGGGTGAACCTGCCCGAGGGCAAGAACCTCGTCGGTGCGTTCTGGCAGCCGAGCGCCGTGCTGTGCGACACCGAGACCCTGACCACGCTCGCGCCCCGGGAATGGGCCTGCGGCAGGGGCGAGATGGCGAAGTACGCCTTCCTGGGCGAGCCGCCCCGACCCGAGACCGAGGTGGAGGAGCAGGTGGCGCGGTGCGTGGCCATCAAGGCCGAGGTCGTCGCCGCCGACGAGCGCGAAGGCGATCGCCGGATGATCCTCAACTACGGCCACACGCTGGCGCACGCCCTCGAGGCGGCTGGGCTGGCGGAGCATGCTGACTGGGACCTGCGCCACGGAGAAGCGGTGGCCATCGGGTTGATCTTCGCTGCGCTCCTGGCCCAGCGGCTGGGGCGGATCGACGAAGCACGGGTGAAGGAGCATCGAGCGGTGGTCGGGAGCTACGACCTCCCCATGGAGCTTCCCGCCGGTGCGGTCGCCGCCGAGCTCGTGGAGTTCATGGGACGCGACAAGAAGGCGCAACAGGATCTGACGTTCGTGCTCGACGGGCCCCGCGGTGTCGAGCCGGTGCGTGGCGTGGCGGGTCCCGACGTGCTCGCTACCCTGGCAGACATGGGAGCACTGGTGTGAGGACACTGCGATGAGCCTCGTCGTCGTGTTGTCCGGGCCCAACCTCAACCTCTTGGGGGACCGCGAGCCGGCCATCTACGGCACGCAGACCCTGGCCGACCATGTGGCCCGGGCCGAGGCCACCGCGGCCCGCCACGGACTGACTGTCGAGCACCTCCAGTCGAACCACGAGGGCGCACTGGTGGAGGCCGTCCACGGCGCACGCGGTCGGGCCGCCGCCCTCATCATCAATGCCGGGGCGCTCAGTCACACGTCGTGGTCCCTCCACGATGCTGTTGCAGCCTTCGAGGGGCCGGCCGTCGAACTCCATCTCTCGAATCCGGCGGCACGCGAGCCCTTCCGTCACACTTCGGTCCTCGCACCGGTGACAGCGGGGCTCGTGGCCGGTTTCGGAGGCCTCGGGTACGAGCTCGCTGTCGACGCCGTCGCACAGCTTTTGAAGGGAGCTTCATGAAGACACTGCCCCCCATGTCCGTCGCCGGCCGGTTGGACGCGCTGCGGGCCCGGTTCGACGGCTTCGACGCGCTCGTGGTCACCACACTGCCCAACGTGCGGTACCTGACCGGCTTCGCCGGTTCGGCCGGCCTGTTGGTCGTCACGCCGAGTGCGGCGCTCCTCACGACCGATGGCCGCTACCGCACCCAATCGGCCAAACAGGTCAGCGAGGCGGGGGCCGACGTGGACATCACCATCGGCAACATGACCGATCAGCGCCAGGCCGTGTCGGATTTTCTCTCGGCATCGCCCCGGGTGGGGCTCGAGGCGGAAAACGTGAGCTGGTCCGGCCTGCGGGTGTGGACCAACTTGTTGACCTCGGCCGAACTGGTTCCCACAAGCAACGAGGTCGAAGCGCTGCGCGAAGTCAAGGACGAGGCGGAGATCACCCGGATGGAGCGCGCCGCGGCCATCGCCGATGCCGCGCTCTACGAGGTGCTGCCCCTGATGTCCGAGGAGGTGACCGAGGAGCAGTTCGCACTGGCGCTCGATACGGCCATGCGCCGCGGCGGAGCTGAGAGCACCGCCTTCGAGACGATCGTCGCTGCCGGCGAGAACTCGGCCATGCCCCATCACCGTCCCGGTGCCCGCCCGATCCGTCGGGGCGACCCGGTCGTCGTCGACTTCGGTGCGACCTACGAGGGCTATCGCTCGGACATGACGCGGACCTTCTGCGTCGGCGCTGAGCCCGAAGGCGACATGGCCCGCGTCTTCGCCGTCGTCGGGGCATCGCAGGCGGCAGGAGCCGCCGCGGTACGTCCCGGGATTCTGGCCAAGGAAGTAGACGATGTCTGCCGGGCCATCATCTCGGAGGCCGGCTGGGCCGATCGCTTCGAGCACGGTACGGGCCACGGTGTGGGTCTCGACATCCACGAGGCACCAACGGTCAGCCAGGTGGGCACTGCTACGCTGGCTCCCGGCTTTGTTGTCACCGTCGAGCCCGGTGTCTATCTTCCCGGCCAAGGTGGCGTGCGTGTGGAAGACACCCTGGTGGTGACGGAGGGCGGAAGCCGACCCCTAACCCGTTTCACGAAGGACATCCATGGCATTCTCGACTAACGATCTGAAGAACGGCATGAGTCTGAACCTGCCCGAAGGGCTCTTCAGCGTCGTGGAGTTCCAGCACGTCAAGCCCGGCAAAGGGGGCGCATTCGTGCGCACCAAGCTCAAGAACCTGCGCAGCGGCGCGGTGATCGAGCGGACGTATCGAGCAGACGAGAAGCTGGATCAGGCCATCATCGACAAGCGCGACATGCAGTTCTTGTACCGGGACGGCTCGGACTACGTCTTCATGGACACGAGCACCTACGAGCAGATGCAGGCGCCGCCCGACACTCTCGGCACGGCACCCGACTACCTCAAGGAAGGCGACGAGGCCAACCTCCAGATGTACAACGGCGAGATCGTCGGCGTCGACCTCCCCGCCTCGGTGGAGCTCAACGTGACCGAAACCGAACCCGGAGTGCAGGGCGACCGGGTCTCGGGGGCCCGCAAGCCCGCCACGCTGCAGACCGGGCTCGTGGTGCAGGTTCCGCTGTTCATCAACCCCGGCGACACCATCAAGGTCGACACCCGCACCGGCGAGTATCTGACGCGAGCTTGAGCCGGGCCCAGGTGCCGGCACACGAAGCGGAGGCTGAGGCGGGGGCGGGGCTCGGCGGCGGCGCTGGTGGCGATGGCGCTGGTGGCGGCGGCGCTGTCGGCGGCGGTGGCGGCCGGGCGGCGGGTGGCGATTCGGCTGCACCCCGGCACCAGCAACGGGAGCGTGCGCTTTCGCTCCTCTATGAAGCCGAGCTCAAGGGGGAGACCCCACTGCACGTTCTCGCAGGGCTGCCGGTCCGGCCGGATCCTTACGTCTGCACCCTGCTCGAGGGAGCCGAGGCGACGAGGGTCGAGGCCGATAAGCGGATCACCGCGGCCTCGGTGGGTTGGCCCCTCGACCGGATGGCTGTCATCGACCGCATCGTGCTGCGCCTGGCCGTCGCCGAGCTCCTCGACCCCGACGGCCCGCCGCTCGCGGTGGTCATTGACGAAGCGGTTGAGCTCGTCAAGACGTACTCCACCGACGAGTCGGGTGCTTTCGTGAACGGGATCCTCTCCACGATCGCGGCGGAGGTTCGGCCGGGTCGAGGCTGAGCCCGGGTCTCGGAGCCGGCGAGCGGCGGCTGCCGGCGCGATAAGGTAACCCTCTGACCGTGAAGTGAGTCCCGTGAGGCTCATACGGACAGGAGGAGCAGTGGCCGAACGCGAACGCAGTCAGTACGCGACCCCTGGGGGGCGTATTCGTGGCCCACTCCCAGGTGCTCTCCCCAGCGGACGTGCAACGCGCCCTGACCCGCATGTCGCACGAGGTCGTCGAACGTAATGGCGGTGTCGAGGACGTCGTGCTGATCGGTCTGCAGACTGGCGGTGTCCCGCTGGCGGCCCGCATGGCAGACCTGCTCGGTCAGATCGAAGGAGTCACCCTGCCTGTCGGCTGCCTCGATGTGGCCTTCTACCGCGACGACATCGGCCTGCGTCCGGTCCTCCCCGAAGCTGTCACGAACATTCCGGGCGATCTGACCGGCAAGGTCGTGGTGCTCGTCGACGATGTGCTCTTCACCGGTCGCACGATCCGGGCCGCGCTCAATGCGTTGAACGACTTCGGCCGGGCCGCCGCGGTGCAACTGGCCGTCATGGTCGACCGGGGTCACCGGGAGCTACCCATCCGTCCCGACTACGTGGGCAAGAACCTGCCCACCCGGCGCGAAGAGATGGTCGATGTCGGTGACGAAGGTGTCTGGATCGGCACGCTGGAGACCAAATGAAGGCTCCCCGGATCAACGCCGTTCCCCGGATCACGCCCGCTCCCCGGATCAAGGCCGTACGATGACGCGCCCCCAGCATCTGCTCTCGATCGCCGACCTCGGGGCCGACGGCATCGCCGAGGTCTTGCGGGTGGCCGAAGCGTTCGCCGAGGTCGAGCGCCGCTCGATGCCCAAGGTACCGACGCTGCGGGGCAAGGTCGTCGCCACACTGTTCTTCGAGGAGTCGACGCGCACCCGGCTGTCGTTCGAGACCGCGGCGAAGCGACTTTCGGCTGATGTGCTCTCGCTGGCCGTGGCCAACTCGTCCGTCAAGAAGGGCGAGTCCCTGCGCGACACGGTGGAGACCGTGGAGGCGATGGGTATCGACGCGCTGATCGTCCGCCATGCGTCGGCCGGCGCACCGCACCGAGTGGCCGGCTGGGCCACCCGGGCCCGGGTCATCAACGCCGGTGACGGCTGGCACGAGCACCCGACCCAGGCGCTCCTCGACTGCTTCACGGTGCGCCAGGTCCTGGCCGAGCGCAAGGGCGCGGCCCCCGAGGAACTGGGCATCGACTGCTTCGACGGCCTGCGCGTGCTGATCGTCGGCGACATCCGCCACAGCCGGGTCGCCCGCTCCGAGATCCTCGCCTACAGCGCGCTCGGGGCCCACGTCACCTTGGCCGCTCCGGGCAGCCTGCTCCCGCCTTCCCTCGAAGGGTGGCCCGTGACGGTGGCGCAGGACTTCGATACCGCCCTGGGCGAGGCGGATGTGGTCTCACTGCTGCGACTCCAGTCCGAACGGGGGAGTGGTTCGTTTGTCCCCAGTTTGCGTGAGTACACGGCCGGCTGGGGCCTCACCTCTCGCCGGGTCGGCCTCTTGGGGGACGACGCCATCGTGACCCATCCGGGCCCGATGGTGCGGGGGGTCGAGATCGCCTCGGACGTCGCTGATCTCCCGCGCACCGTCGTCACGCAACAGGTCACCAACGGAGTGGCCGTGCGCATGGCCATCCTGTTTCTCCTCCTCGGGGGCGAATGGTCCGGAGGACCGTCGAGCGAAGAGCCCGGAGGACCGTCGAGTGAAGCGTCCGGAGAGGGCAGGTCGAAGGTGACTGACACCAATGGCTGAAGTCACTGTCGTACTCCGTGGCGGCTCGGTCGTGACGCCCGACGGCGTGCGCAGGCTCGATGTCGCGCTCGCGGACAGCACGGTTGTGGGGCTGGCCGAGTCGATTGAGACCCCGTCCGGCTCGGTGGAACTCGATGCCCGCAGTTGCCTCATCGCTCCCGGCCTCGTCGATCTCCACACCCACCTGCGCCAACCTGGCCGCGAGGAGGCGGAGACGGTCGAGACGGGCGCCCGGGCCGCGGCGCTCGGCGGCTACACCGCGGTGCTGGCCATGCCGAACACCGAACCGGCCATCGACACCGCCGGCGTCGCACGCGACGTGTTGGCGTTGGGCCGAACGGCGCTGGCCGAAGTGGCAGTGTCGGGTGCCATCACGGTCGGGCGGGCAGGTCAGGCCATGGCACCGATGGGCGAACTGGCCGAGTTGGGCGTGCGCATCTTCACTGACGACGGTTCCGGCGTGCAGGACGGCGCGCTGATGCGGCGTGCCCTCGACTACGCCAAGGGCCTCGGCGTCACGCTGGCCCAGCATTGCGAAGACGACCGCCTGTCCTGCGCCGGCGCAATGCACGAGGGGTGCTGGTCGAGCCGGCTGGGCCTACCAGGCATTCCCGCCGCGGCGGAGGAGTCGATGGTCGCCCGCGACATCCAGCTGGTCCGGCTCACCGGTGCCCCCGTGCACTTCTTGCACCTGTCGACGGCGGGTTCGGTGGAGCTCGTCCGCCAGGCCAAAGCCGAAGGGCTTCCGGTCACGTCGGAGGCGGCGCCGCACCACATGCTGCTGACCCACGCCGAGGTGGCCGCCTACGACCCAGTGTTCAAGGTCAACCCGCCGTTGCGCGCCGACAGCGATGTGGAGGCGGTGATCGCCGGGCTCTGTGACGGCACGATCGATGCGATCGCCACCGACCATGCGCCGCACGCGCCCGAGGCCAAGGACGTTCCGTTCGACCAGGCGCCACCGGGGATGCTCGGGCTGCAGACGGCGCTCCCACTGGCTTGGCAGGTGTTGTCGCCGCTGCTCTCGCCGGAGCGGATTTTCGCGCTGATGAGCATCCAGCCGGCCGGCATCGCCGGCTTGCGGGTGACCGACAGCCGCCGGGCCGGCCACAGCGCGCACGGGGGCCCGATCGAAGTCGGCGCGACAGCGAACCTCTGTGTGTTCGACCCGACGGCCTCGACCGTGGTGGACCCGACACGCCTGGCCAGCCGCAGCCGCAACACCCCGTACGCGGGGCGGACGTTCACCGGCGCCGTACGGCACACGATCCTGCGGGGCGAGCCGGTCGTGATCGATGCGGTGGCCCAGCGATGACCAGCCCAGTGACGAACACTGCGCCCATGCGGGACGAAGAACGTAAGCCGGCGCTGCTCGTGACCGCCGACGGGGCCGTCTTCGCGGGAGAGGCTGCCGGTGCATTGGTTCCCGTGGCCACGGGGGAGCTCGTGTTCAACACCGCCATGAGCGGCTATCAGGAGATCATCTCGGATCCCTCCTACGCCGGGCAGGTGGTGGCGTTTACCAGCACCCATATCGGGAACTACGGCACCAACGCCGAGGACGACGAAGCGGCGCGACCGTTCTGCCGGGGCATCGTGGTGCGGGACCTGACCGTGACCCCCTCCAATTGGCGTTCATCGGAGGGATTGGAGAGCTTTCTGGTCCGGCACGGGCTGCCCGCGATCACCGGGGTGGACACGCGGCGCTTGACCCGGCATGTCCGAGCCGTGGGCGCCATCGCCTGTGCGTTCGGGACGGCGGGTGAGGCCGAGCTCCTCGCAGCCGCCGCATCGGCCCCGACCACCGACGGGCTCGATCTGGTCTCGGGCGTCACCGCCACGTCCTCGATGACCTACGGGGACGGGCCCTTGCGCATCGTGGCGTTCGACTTCGGGGTCAAGACGGCGATGGTGCGCCAGTTGGCCGCACTCGGAACGGTGACCGTCGTGCCCGCCTCGACGTCCGCCTCCGACGTGCTCGCCCTCGACCCCGATGGCGTCTTCCTCTCCAATGGGCCGGGTGATCCGGCCGCCCTGCCGGGACCGCGCGACGTCATCGCCGATCTGTTGGGCCGGGTGCCCATTTTCGGGATCTGCCTCGGTCATCAGCTGCTCTCCGCTGCATTGGGTGGCACCACCTACAAGCTTCCGTTCGGCCATCACGGAGCGAACCACCCCGTGCAGCGCCTTGCGACGGGCGTGGTCGAGATCACCAGCCAGAACCACAACTACGCCGTGGCCGCCGGGTCGGTGCCCGACGCCGAAGTGACGCATGTCAACTTGAACGACGGCGTGATCGAGGGCATCCGGGCGCCCAGGGCGGCGGCGTTCTCGGTGCAGTACCACCCTGAAGCGGCACCGGGGCCGCATGACGCCCGCTACCTCTTCGGCGAGTTTCGTTCGCTGATGGGGGAGCCGACCGCACGCGCCGGACAGCGCTGAACGAGAAGGACAGAGGGACGTCACCGTGCCGCGCCGCGAGGATATAGAGACGATTCTGGTCATCGGCTCCGGGCCGATCGTGATCGGCCAGGCGTGTGAGTTCGACTACTCGGGGACGCAGGCCTGCCGCGTCCTGGCCGAAGAGGGCTACCGGGTAGTGCTGGCCAATTCGAACCCGGCCACGATCATGACGGACCCGGCCACGGCCGACCGCACCTATGTCGAGCCCTTGGACCCCGAGGTGCTGACTGCGATCATCGAGAAGGAGCGACCCGACGCGCTGCTCCCGACCCTCGGTGGGCAGACGGCGCTGAACCTGACGATGAAGCTGGTCGAGCTCGGCGTCCTCGAGCGCTACGGCGTCGAGGTGATCGGGGCCCGTCCCGAAGCGATCTCGACGGCGGAGGACCGCGACAAGTTCAAAGCCGCCATGCAGGAGATCGGCCTCGAGGTGCCACCGTCGGGGTTCGCCCACACGTTGGCCGAGGCCGAGGAGATCGCGGAGGAAATCGGTTACCCGATCATGGTGCGACCAAGTTTCATCCTCGGGGGCTCGGGGACCGGCATTGCGCAGGACGCGGCGCTCTTCACCCAGCTCGCGGTCGAGGGCCTGGCCGCCAGCCCGGTGGGCCAGATCCTGGTGGAGCGTTCGATCGCCGGCTGGAAGGAGTACGAGCTCGAAGTCATGCGCGACGCCGCTGACAACTGCGTGGTCGTCTGCTCCATCGAGAACTTCGATCCGATGGGGGTGCACACCGGCGATTCCATCACGGTCGCCCCGGCCCAGACGCTGACCGACGTCGAGTACCAGGGGATGCGTGACGACGCGTTCGCGTGCCTGCGCCGGGTCGGCGTCGAGACCGGCGGATCCAACGTGCAGTTCGCCGTAGACCCGCGCACGGGTCGACGGGTCATCATCGAGATGAACCCCCGCGTCTCGCGCTCTTCGGCACTCGCCTCGAAGGCCACTGGATTCCCGATCGCCAAAATCGCGGCCCGCCTGGCTGTCGGGTACCTGCTCGACGAGATACCGAACGACATCACACGGGCGACGCCGGCCTCGTTCGAACCGACGATCGACTACGTGGTGACCAAGATCCCGCGCTGGGCCTTCGAGAAGCTGCCGGGCACCGACGGCCGGTTGGGCACACGCATGCAGTCGGTGGGCGAGGTGATGGCGATCGGCCGCACGTTCTGCGAATCGCTGCAGAAGGCGTTGCGATCTCTGGAACAGGGTCGGGCCGGGCTCAATGCGGACCCGGGGGAGTCGGTCCTCGACGAGCTGGACGACGAGCAGCTGTTGCGCCGCGTCGCGGTGGCCACTCCCGACCGCATCTTCGAATTGGAGGCGGTGCTCCGTCGTGGCGTTGCGGCCGAAGAGGTGGTGGCCCGGACCGGCATCGATCCGTGGTTCATCCGGCAGATCGAGCGGATCACCGCCGAGCGGCAACGGATCGCGGTCGCCGGGGAGCTCGACCGGGCGGGCTACCTGCGTGCGAAGCGACTGGGGTTCTCCGACGAGCAGTTGGGGTACCTGCTCCACAAGGACGCAACCGCGGTGCGAGCGGAGCGACTCGCCCTCGGCGTGCGCGCCACCTTCAAGACGGTCGACACGTGTGCGGCGGAGTTCGAGGCGTTCACCCCGTACCACTACTCCACCTACGAAGAGGAGGACGAGGTCCGGCCCTCGGGGCGCGACCGGGTCGTCATCCTCGGCTCAGGCCCCAACCGCATCGGGCAGGGCATCGAGTTCGACTACTGCTGCGTCCATGCCTCCATGTCCCTGCGCGATGCCGGCTACGAGACGGTGATGATCAACTGCAATCCTGAGACGGTGTCGACCGATTACGACACGTCGGATCGGCTCTACTTCGAACCGCTGACGGCGGAGGACGTCGCCAACGTGCTCGAGGCGGAACAGGGCGCCGGGGGCAGGGTCGTCGGCGTCATCGTCGCTCTCGGTGGACAGACGCCGCTCAAGCTCGCTGGGTCGTTGGACCCCGCGCTCGTGCTGGGGACGAGCCCGGCCTCGATCGACCTGGCCGAAGACCGCGAACGCTGGAATGCGCTCTGCGGCTCGTTGCAGATCCCCCAGCCGCCGGGCGGAACGGCGACCACGACGGCCGAGGCGCTCTCCATCGCAGGGAGCGTCGGGTATCCGGTGCTGCTGCGCCCGAGCTACGTGCTCGGGGGCCGCGCCATGGAGATCGTCTACGACGACGATGCGGTGCGGCGCGTGATGCATACCCTGACGACCGGTGCTCTCGCCCGTGAGGGCGGAGTGACCGCAGAGCGTCCCGTGCTGGTCGACCGCTTCTTGGAGGACGCCGTCGAGGTGGACGTCGACGCGGTGCGCGATGCCACGGGCGAGATCCTCGTCGCCGGGATCATGGAGCATGTCGAAGAGGCGGGGGTGCACTCGGGCGACTCGGCCTGTGCGCTGCCGCCGCAGTCGCTCAGCGCGGAGGTCCTGGCCGCGCTCGATCAGCACACCCGCTCGCTCGCCGACGCGCTCTCGGTGTGCGGCCTGATCAACGTGCAGTACGCCGTCAAGGACGGCCAGGTCTACGTCCTCGAAGCGAACCCCAGGGCCAGTCGGACCGTGCCCTTCGTGGCCAAGGCGACCGGGGTCCCCCTCGCCATGGTGGCGGCGCGGGTGATGGTCGGGCAGACCCTGGCCGAACTCCGGACCGAAGGCCTCCTGCAGCGCAACGCCGTGGGCCAGGTGCCGACGCTCGACCATGTCAGCGTGAAAGAAGCGGTCCTGCCCTTCGACCGGTTCCCCGGTGTGGACACCCTTCTCGGACCCGAGATGCGCTCCACCGGCGAGGTCATGGGCGTGGACAGCACGTTCGGCCTGGCGTTCGCCAAGAGCCAGATGGCAGCCGGGACCCGGCTTCCCGACACGGGCACCGTCTTTCTTTCCCTGGCCGACCGGGACAAGCCTGCGGGCCTTGAGGTGGCTCGATCGTTCGTCGCCATGGGATTTTCGATCGCCGCGACCTTGGGCACGGCCGGCTACCTCCGCTCCGAGGGCGTGACGGTCGACACCCTGGTCTCCAAAGTGGGCGAGGAAGGCGTCGCCTCCGACGCGGTCGAGCTCATCGCGCAGGGCAAGGTGCAGCTCGTGGTGAACACGCCCCGGGGACTCGGCCCCCGGGCCGACGGGCAACACATTCGCGTGGCCTCGGTGACGTACCACGTGCCGTGCCTCACGACGTTGGCGGCGGCCCGGGCTGCAGCGGGAGGTATTGCTGATGCCCGTGCCCACCCACTCGTGGTGCGGGCGCTCCAGGATCTCCACGCCGGGCCGGGCGACCAGGCCGGGCCGGATGAACAGGCCGGGCCGGGCGAACCCGGATCATGACGGCCGGGGCCACGACCGGTCGGGTCACGGGCGATCTGGCCACCGCGGTGGGTTCGGTCGATCTCCCGAACCCGATCATGACCGCCTCGGGCACCTCCGGGCACGGCGTGGAGCTCGGCGACTACGGCGACCTGTCCGAGCTCGGCGCCGTCGTGGTCAAGTCGGTCTCGATCCGCCCGTGGGCGGGCAATCCGGCGCCCCGGGTGCACGAGGTCGGCTCCGGCATGTTGAACAGCGTCGGGCTGCAGGGTCCCGGCGTGGAGGCCTGGTTGGCCGACGATCTCCCTGCGCTGGTCGAGAGCGGGGCGCGGGTCGTGGTCAGTATCTGGGGACAGTCGGTCGACGACTACGCCAGGGCGGCGGGGATGCTCGCCGAAGCAGCTCGCGGCGGGCTCGGCGATCGTGGCCGTTGAAGTGAACGTGAGTTGTCCCAACGTGGAGGATCGTTCGCGGATGTTCGCCCACTCGGAGACGGCGACGGCGCAGGTCGTGGCCGCCACCGAATGTGGTCTGCCGAGGTGGGTCAAGTTGAGCCCGAACGTGCCCGATATCGCGGCCATCGCCGGCGCAGCGCTCGGAGCGGGCGCCGAGGGGATCACCTTGACGAACACCCTCCTGGGATTGGCGCTCGACCTCGAGACGGGCCGGCCGGTGCTCGGCGCCGGCGGCGGCGGGCTCTCCGGAGAGGTCCTCCACCCGGTGGCGGTGCGGGCGGTGTGGGAGTGCCGCAGGGCGTTCCCCGATGCGGGGATCATCGGTGTCGGGGGCGTGGCCTCGGGTCGTGGTGCGGTGGAGTTCCTCATGGCAGGGGCGGACGCCGTCCAGGTGGGAACGGCGACGTTTCGCGATCCGCGAGCTCCGTGGAAGGTGCTACGCGAGCTCGGGCGATGGTGTGGGAAGAAGCGGACGACCGTGCACGCCCTGCGTGCCACGGCCCGAGAGGAGCGCCGGTGAGCGACGGGGGATTGAGCAGTGAACGGCGGAGCAATGAACGGCGCCGCACCGATCGTTGGAGAACCAGCGGCGGCGGCGGCAGCGGCGCAAGCGCCGGGGGGAGCGAGGCGGACACGAGGGCGAGTTTCGGGGTGCGGGTGGCGGAGGCCGTCGGGCGTTTCGGGCCATTGTGTGCCGGGATAGATCCGTCTGGCGCACTCTTGGAGGCGTGGGGACTGCGCGACGACGTCAAGGGCCTGCGCACGTTCTGCCGGACCTGCGTCGAGGCCTTCGGCGGGGTGGTGCCGGTGATCAAGCCCCAGGTGGCGTTCTTCGAGCGCCACGGGTCGGCGGGGATGGCCGAGCTCGAGCGGTTGCTGGTCGACGCGGCGGAGGGAGGGCTTCTCGTCCTTGCCGACGCCAAGCGGGGCGACATCGACACGACGGCGGCGGCGTACGCCGAGGCCTGGCTGCGCGAGGGCAGCAGCCTGGCGGCGGACGCGGTGACGGCGCACCCGTATCTCGGGGTGGCCGCCCTCGCCCCCCTCGTGCAGGTGGCCGCCGGGAGCGGCCGCGGGGTCATTGTGGTGACCCGGAGCTCAAATCCCGAAGGAAGATCGTTGCAACGGGCGGTGACCGATTCGGGTATCACGGTGGAGGACTCGATCCTGGCCGAAATCGCGGCATGGAACGCCTCGCCCGACGTGCCGACCGGGACGGTGGGCGCCGTCATCGGTGCCACGCTGGAAATGTCGGCATTTCCATTAGGCCAGCTGGGAGGCGTAATTTTGGCGCCCGGACTGGGCGCGCAGGGCGCCCAACCGGCAGATCTGAAGGCTCGATTCGCCGGGTGCAAACCCCGAAGTGTCCTGGTCAGCACGTCGCGGAGCCTCCTCGCGACGGGGCCCGATCCGAAGGATCTGCGTCGGGCGGCCGCCGTGTTGGGTGACGAATTGGCGACCGTCCTGGGCTGAGTAGGACTTTTGGGTGTGAACGGCACGAACAGAGGCGCTATGGTCTCGCCATGCCGCAACCTCCCGCACTCACTCCCGAGCAGCGCGCTGCTGCACTTGAAAAGGCCGCCAGAGTTCGCCGTGAGCGGGCCGTGGTGAAAGAGAAGCTCAAGATGGGCCATCTCACGCTCGATCAATTGCTCACGCAAGCCGATTCCGACGAGACCGTCGGGAAGATGAAGGTGGTCTCGGTCCTCGAGTCCCTTCCAGGCCTCGGCAAGGTCAAGGCGCGCCGCCTCATGGAGACCGTCGGTATCAGCGACAGCCGCCGTCTGCAGGGACTGGGCGCCAAGCAGCGCGAGTCGCTGCTCAAAGAGACTGCGCGCTGAGCCACTGATCTTCGTGCTCATCGGCCCCGGAGGGGTCGGCAAGGGCACGCTGGCAGCAGAGCTCGTCGCAGCCGATCCGACGCTGTGGTTGAGCCGCAGCTGGACCACCCGTGCGCCGCGCCCCGGCGAGCTCCAGCGCAACTCCTATGTGTTCGTGGACCGACCCACGTTCGAGGACGCAGTGGCGCGGGGTGAGTTCTTCGAGTGGGCCGAGTTCTTGGGCAACCTCATGGGGACGCCCATCCCGCGGCCACCCGACGGTTCCGACGTGCTCCTCGAGATAGACGTGCAGGGAGCCGAGCAGGTCCTGGCCAAGGAGCCGGATGCCACGGTGATCCTGCTGTTGCCGCCTTCGGTCGAGGCGCAAACGGCCCGGCTGGCGGCCCGGGGGGATGACGAGGAGCACATCCGCAAGCGGGTGGCCAAGGGCCGCGAGGAGGTCGAGCGGGGGCGCCGTTTGGCCACGTACACCGTGGTCAACGACGACCTGCGTCAAGCCAGGTCCGAGCTGGCAGCTATAGTTGATCGGACCCGAACGGCCGCTCGGCGCGCCGCAACCCCGGAGGACACCTAAATGGCCCAAGGCCGCAACACGCTCATGGATCCACCGATCGAGGATCTACTGGACAAGGTGGATTCCAAGTTCACGCTGGTGGCGCTGGGCTCGGCCCGGGCACGCCAGGTGAACTCGTACTACAACAGCCTGGGCGAAGGCCTCGGGAAGGTCGTGCCGCCGCAGGTGGCCTCGGTCTCGGGCAAGCCGGTCTCGATCGCTTTCGAGGAAATCGCTGCGGGCAAGGCGACGTACACCCGGTTGGACCCTGAGGAAGAGGCGGCGCTGGCCGCGGCCGAGACCGACATTGCGGGTGAGGTTCTGCTGACCGAGGTCCTGGCCGACGACCTCGTCACTGACGAGATCGACGACGCGCTCGCCCTCCTGGGGGGTGGCGACGCCGGAGCTGGTGACGACGCAGACGGCGGGAGCGCACTCTTGGGGTCCGCGTTCACGGACGGCGCACTGACGGACGACGCAGCCACGGACGAGGCGGGAACGAACGACGCAGTGACGGACGAAGCAGTGACAGGCGATGCAGACACGGGGGAAGGCGACATCGAGGTTCTGGCTGTCGGGGACGAGGACCCGACCGCAAGTTAGCCGTCGGGGCGCGGCGGATCCCGCTCTATGGCCGAAGAACTGCAGGGCTCTCCCCGCATCGTCCTTGGTGTCTGCGGGGGGATTGCCGCGTACAAGGCCGTGGAGGTCTGCCGACAGCTCGTCGACGCCGGCGTTCACGTGATCCCGGTGCTCACGAGCGAGGCCACCCGGTTCGTCGGTGCGGTCACGTTCTCCGCGCTGGCCTCCGAGCCCGTGCAGACGTCCTTATGGGACGAGGCCTCGCCGATCCCGCATACGCGTTTGGGGCAGAGCGCCGACCTGATCCTGGTGGTGCCGGCCACAGCGCACTTCCTCGCTCGTTATGCGGCGGGGTTGTCGGACGACCTCTTGACGGCGACGCTGCTCGCCACGCGCGCCCCCGTGCTGGTCTGCCCGGCCATGCACACCGAAATGTGGGAGCACCCGTCGGTGCGGGACAACCTGGCCACCTTGACGGCGCGGGGCGTGGGGGTCGTGCCGCCGGTGGTGGGGCATCTTGCGGGGGGCGATGCCGGGGAGGGCCGCTTGGCCGATCCGGCGGACATCGTGGCGCGGGCGCTTGCCGTCGTGCGCGCTGCGTCGGGCCCGCGCGCTGCGTCGAGCCCCGGCGATCTGGACGGCCTCCGGGTGGTGGTGAGCGCCGGCGGGACCCGTGAGGCGCTCGATCCGGTCCGCTTCCTGACCAACCGGTCCTCGGGCAAGCAGGGTCACGCGCTCGCAGAGGCGGCGGCCCGTCGGGGCGCAGAAGTGACGTTGGTCACGTCGTCGCCTCGTTCGCTTTCGGGCGATGTGCGCGCTGCCGTCACCCGCGTCGATGTCGAGAGCGCCGCCGAGATGGAGGCGGCCCTCGAGGAGTGGAGCCGTTCGGCCGATGTCGTCATCATGGCGGCCGCCGTCGCCGACTTCAGGCCAAAAAGGGCGGCCGACCGGAAGCTCTCCAAGGAGGACGGCGTGCCGGACCTGGTCCTGGAGCCGACGCCCGACATCCTGATGGGCCTCGTCGATCGCCGCCGTCCCGGGCAGGTGTTGGTCGGGTTCGCGGCGGAGACCAACGACGTGATCGAGCGTGGCCGCAAGAAGTTGCAGCGCAAAGGGGTCGACCTCCTGGTCGTCAACGACGTGAGTGCCCCCGGTGCCGGCTTCGACCACGACACCAATGCCGTGACCATTCTCGGCGCGGACAGCAGTACCACCGAGATCGCCTTGACGTCCAAGGATGCAGTGGCAAATGCCGTACTCGATAGGGTGATCGCCCACCAGAGCAAGAATCGGAGCCCCAAGTGAAAACGACGTTCACCTCGGAATCAGTGACCGAGGGCCACCCCGACAAGATGGCGGACCAGATTTCCGACGCCGTTCTCGACGCGATGCTCGACGGAGATCCGGCCAGCCGGGTGGCGTGCGAGACGCTGTTGACGACCGGTCTGGTCGTCGTCGCGGGCGAAGTCACCACGTCGACCTACGTCGACATCGCAGCCATCGTCCGTGAGACCGTGTGCGCCATCGGGTACGACAACGACGCCTACGGCTTCAACGGGAACACGTGCGGCGTGCTCGTCTCCCTCGATGCCCAGTCGCCCGACATCGCCCAGGGCGTGGACAAGGCCTTCGAGTTCCGCATGGGAACCGGCGGGGAGGACACGCTCAACGCCCAGGGCGCCGGGGACCAGGGAATGATGTTCGGCTACGCCTGCGACGAGACACCCGACCTCATGCCGCTGCCGATCTGGCTGGCGCACCGCCTGTCCGAGCGGCTGGCCCAGGTCCGGCGGATCGGCGCGGTGCCCTATCTCCGCCCCGACGGCAAGACCCAGGTGTCGGTCGTCTACGAAGGCGGGCGGCCGGTGCGGATCGACACGGTCCTGATCTCGACCCAGCACGCCCCCGGGATCGACCTCGAGGAGCAACTGCTGGTCGACCTCACCGAGCACGTGATCAACCCTTTGCTGCCGACCGACCTCGACACCGAGGGCGTGCGGATCCTGGCCAACCCCACCGGGATTTTCGAGCTCGGGGGCCCGCACGCTGACACGGGTCTGACGGGTCGCAAGATCATCGTGGACACCTACGGCGGGATGGCTCGCCATGGCGGCGGCGCGTTCTCCGGCAAGGATCCCTCGAAGGTCGATCGCTCCGCGGCTTATGCCGCACGTTGGGTGGCCAAGCACGTCGTCGCAGCCGGGGCCGCAACACGGTGCGAGGTCCAGGTGGCCTATGCCATCGGCGTCGCCCATCCGGTCTCTCTCATGGTGGAGACATTCGGCACCGAGGTCGTCGACCCCGAGAAGATCGCGCGAGGGGTGAGCGAGACCTTCGACCTGCGGCCTGCCGCCATTGCCCGTGATCTCGACCTGCGTCGTCCCATCTACAAGAAGACCGCGGCCTACGGCCACTTCGGCCGCTCGGAGAAGGACTTCACGTGGGAAGCGACACCGCGGGTCGACGACCTGCGGTCGGCGCTCGGTCTCTGAGGCGGCGGCCGCGCCTGAGGCCGCGTCACCGTCCACGGCCGGGTCACTGAACGGAGCATCCACGGCGGTTTCGCGCTGCGTGCGCGTGCGCACGGATGTGGCCGCCGTTCCCAAAGTCTTCGACTATCTCGTTCCCGATCGTTGGGCCGAGGACGTGCGCGTGGGCTCCCGGGTGCGCGTGGAGCTTCACGGCCGGCGTGTCGGGGGGTGGGTGGTCGAGGACAATGTCACGCCACCCGAGGGGGTTGAGCTCCTCCCCTTGAAGGCCTGGTCCGGGTGGGGGCCTCCAACGTCCGTCGTCGAGCTGGCTGAATGGGCGGCGTGGCGCTGGGCCGGGCCGATCTCGTTCTTTCTCGGTGTGGGCTCGCCCCGGGAGTCGGTGCGGCGCTTGCCGGGGGTGCCGGCGGGGGCGGCGGGGACGGGGCTCGGGGTGGCTTCCGGGGCGGGCGATCTGGCGGTAGGCGCACTGCACGCCGAAGGCTCGACGCTCCTGCGACTTGCGCCCACGACGGACCTGATCGACGTCGTTCTCGCTGTGGTCAACGATCCGCAGACAGTGTCACGACCGGGTGGGGTACTGGTCGTCGTGCCCGCCGTCGGTTGGGCCGAGCGCCTGTGCGCCCGGCTGGTGCGGCGTGGCTATCTGGCTACGACCGATTGGAAAGAAGCGAGGGCCGGTTGGCCCATTGTGGTCGGGAGCCGCGCCGCCGCCTGGGCTCCGCTTCCTCGCCTCGCCGCCGCCCTCGTGCTCGATGCCCATGACGAGTCCTACCGCGAAGAGAGCGCACCCACTTACAGCGCGGTCGACGTCATCACCGAGAGGGCCCGTCGGGACGAGTGCCCGTGCATTCTGACGTCGCCGTGCCCGCCGGTGGTCACGAGTGCCGGACGCTCCATCGTCGCCCTGCCGGTTGCGGCGGAGAGGGCGGGGTGGTCGACCATCGAGAGCGTGGACCGGCGGGGGGCGGATCCACGCAGCGGGATGTTCTCCGAGGAGTTCGTCCGTCTGGCCCGCTCGGTGCTCGACGATCCCGATGCGGTCGGGCAGCGAGGCCCGTTGGTGTGTTTCTACGACAGGACCGGTCGGGCCCGGCTCTTGGCGTGCGCGCAGTGCGGCGAGCTCGCGCAGTGCACCACGTGTGGCGCCGCCGTGGCCCAGTCCGATGCGGGTCTTCGCTGTCCGCGCTGTCAGAGCGAACGCCCCTTGATCTGCGCGGCCTGTGGCCGGATGCGGATGAAGACGCTGCGGGCCGGCGTCTCACGTCTGCGGGAGGAAATCGCCGCACTGCTCGGCGTCGAGGTGGGCGAAGTCTCCGGTGCGGCGAAGCTCGAGGACGTCCCGGCCGCACCAGTGCTGATCGGCACCGAGGCCGTGCTGCACCGGGTCCGGCGTGCGGCCGCAGTGGCGTTCCTCGACATCGATCTGCATCTGCTCGCACCGCGCTTCAGCGCCACCGACGAGACCCTGTCCCTGTTGGTGCATGCTTCCCGCCTGGTCGGACCGCGGCGAGGCCCGGCATCGGCGTGTGTCCTCGTCCAGACCCGGGTGCCCGATCATCCCGTGTTGCTGGCGGTGGCCCGGGGGGAGCCGACGGATGTCTTCTCGGCCGAGGAGTCGATGCGCGCGAGTGCGCGGTTGCCCCCGTTCTCCGCCCTGGCCTCGGTGTCGGGGGCGCTGGCCAACGGGTATGTCGCCGCACTGCGGTCGGCCGGGGCCGGGGCCGGGGCGGGGATCACGTTCTCCGAGTTGGGCGAGAACCGGTATCTCGTCCAGGCTCCGAGCCATGTCGAGCTCTGCGACCTGTTGGCGAGCGTCCCCCGCCCGCCGGGCCGAGGCTTACGGGTCGAGGTGGATCCCGCCGCGCTCTGATCCCGCTCCGAGCCCGAGAAGGCCGAGATCATCGTTACAATGAACACGTGCCTGGGCTGATAATTCGACAATACGGGGACCCGGTCCTGAAAGAGATCACTCGAGAGGTGACGGACATCGATGCCGGTGTCGTGGCCCTGGCCGACTCCATGATCGAGACGATGTACGAGGCGCCGGGCACCGGGTTGGCGGCGAATCAGGTCGGCGTGCAGAAGCGGATGTTCGTCTACGACGTCGGCGAAGGTGCTCGCGTCGTCATCAACCCGCGCATCGTCGAGAGTGACGGTGAGTGGGCCTACGAAGAGGGCTGTCTGTCGATACCGGGGCTGAGTTGGGAGATCGTCCGACCGAATGCCGTGCACCTGGTCGGTCTGGACCTCGACGGAAACGAGCTGTCGCTCGAGGGGACGGAGTTGGAAGGCCGGGTCTTCCAACACGAGCTGGATCACCTGGACGGCATTCTGCTGGTCGAGCGGCTCGATGCCGATCAGCGCAAAGAGGCGCTCCGGATCTTGCGTGCCCGCACGTTGGACCTGCCCGCGGGCGATCCCGACGGGCTCTCGAGCATCTTCACCCGGTAAGCGCATTCGATCGCGCGCCAGGTAGCTCGCCCGGGCCGGCGCTGCCCTACTCGGGCGAGCGCTGCCCTACGGTGGTCGGGTGGCACGATTCGCATTTCTCGGGACGCCCGAAATGGCCGTCCGTCCCTTGCAGGATCTGGTCGCCGCCGGACATGACATCGCACTGTGCGTCACCCGCCCCGACCGTCGGCGGGGAAGGGGAGGGGCCGTCACGCCCAGTCCGGTGAAGGAGGCGGCCCTCGACCTCGGTGTGCCTATCTCCCATGAAATGGAGGACGTGGCCGAGGCCGGTGTCGAGTTGGCCGTGGTGGTGGCCTACGGCCGGATCATTCCCGTGACCCTGCTCGAGCGCGTCCCCATGGTCAACCTCCATTTCTCGCTCTTGCCCCGCTGGAGGGGTGCGGCGCCGGTCGAGCGGGCGATCCTCGCGGGAGACCGCGAGACGGGCGTGTGCCTCATGCAGCTCGAGGAAGGGCTCGATACCGGGCCCGTCTACGCCCGTCGTGTGGTGCCCATCGGCAAGGACACCGATCTGTCGGCACTGCGCACCGCACTGGTCGAGGTAGGCAGCGCGCTGCTGGTGGCGTCCCTCGCCGGGGGACTGGCCGGCCTTCCGGTTCCCGAACCCCAAGAAGGGGAACCCACCATTGCGTCCAAGTTGACGCCTGAGGACCTCCACCTTCGGTGGGAGGACGCGGCTATCGAGCTCCATCGTGTGGTCCGGCTCGATCGGGCCTGGACGACATTCCGGGGTCGACGGCTGGGGATTCTGGAGGCGACGCCGTCCGGGCCATCCGAATCCGGGCCCGGCCCAGAAGACCCGCTCGGCCCACCGGGGACGCTGGTTGGAACATCGGTGAGCACCGGACGGGGCACATTGCAGCTGCAACGGGTGCAGCCCGAGAGTCGAGCTCCCATGGCGGCGGAGGATTGGGCCCGGGGTGCGCGCCTCTCGGTCGGTGAGCGCCTCGGCAGCGACTAAACATGGGTTTGGTGACCGTGACTCCAATCGAGGGATGGAACCCTGATCAGTACGAGCGCTTCCATGCCGAGCGCCGGCAGCCGTTCGACGATCTGCGTGCGCTCTGCCAACCCGTTCCCGGCGGTCGTGTGGTCGACCTGGGGTGCGGGACCGGCCATCTCACAGCGGAACTGCACGCGTGGATGGAAGCGGCCGAGACGGTCGGCATCGACTCCTCGGAGTCCATGTTGGCCCGCGCCCAGGCCGATCACGGTGACGTTCCCGGCCTGTCCTTCGCCGTGGGCGACATCGGCACGTGGCTCGGCCGAGATCTCGATCTGGTCTTCGCCAACGCGTCCCTCCAATGGGTGGACGATCACCTCAACCTGTTGGCGAGGATGCGCACCGCCCTTGGCAAGGGTGGGCAGATCGTGTTCCAGGTTCCTTCGAACTTCCGGCACCCCTCCCACCTGTTGGCGTTACAAGTGGCGAACGAAGCTCCCTTCATCGACGCACTGGAGGAGAATCTCCCCGAGGACCGGGGCCGGTTCGTGCTCTCGCCCGAGATCTACGCGGATCTCCTCTACGAGCTGGGGGCGAAGAAGCAGGTCGTGCGGATGGAGGTCTACGGCCACGAGCTCACCTCGACGGCCGACGTCGTCGAGTGGGTCATGGGCACGCTCCTCACCCCCTACCGCACCCGGCTCACGCCCGAGCTCTTCACCGCCTTCGTCGATCGCTACCGGGAGCGCCTGCTCGAAGAGCTCGGGGAACGAGAGCCGTACTTCTACGGCTTCCGGCGCATCCTGTGTTGGGCCCGGTTCAGTTGAGCGGCGGGTCGACGACGCCCGGCGCAGCGCCGCCGCCCGAGAGCCACAGTCCGGGCCCGGTGGGCCTGGTGCGCATTGCCCCGTCGGTGCTCTCGGCGGACTTCGGGGCACTGGCCGAACAGGTGGGCGAAGTGACCGCCTCGGCCGATTGGCTCCACGTCGACGTCATGGACGGGCACTTTGTGCCGAATCTGACCATCGGTCCTCCGGTCGTCGCTTCACTGCGACGACACACCCCGCTGTTCTTCGACTGCCATTTGATGATGACCAATCCCGAGAAGTACCTCGAGGACTTCGCTACTGCGGGCGCCGACGGGTGCACCGTGCATGTCGAGATCGGCAACACGCCGGCGTTGATCGACCAGATGCGCGAGCTCGGCCTGCGGGCGGGGCTGGCTTTGAACCCGGATACGCCTTTCGAAGCTGTCGCCCCGTTCTTGGACCGCGTGGACCTCGTGCTGTGCATGACGGTCTTCCCCGGCTTCGGCGGCCAGGAGTTCATGGCGGAGGTGCTCGGCAAGGTGCGCCAGGTCCGCGACGCCGTCGATGCGGGTTCGTTCGCCCTGGACGTTGAGGTCGACGGCGGTATCGATGTCGACACGGCACCGCGCGCCGCGGAAGCGGGCGCGAACGTGTTCGTCGCCGGGAGCGCGATCTTCGGGGACGCTCGTCCGTGGGAGGCGGCCGACCGCATCCGGGGGTCTATCGAAGCGAGCAGGGCCTGACGGTCCGCCGTCAGGTCAAGCGGGCGCTCGTCGTCGGCGGCGGAATTCTCGGGACCTGGCATGCCTTCGAGCTCTGCCGGGCAGGGTATTCGGTGCACCATCTCGAGGCCGACGCGGCGCCGCAGGGAGCTTCACTGCGCAACTTTGGTCTGCTCTGGGTGAGCGGGCGGCGAACGGGGGCAGAGCTCCATGCGGCACGACGCTCCCGTACCCGCTGGGAAGAACTCGGCACGGCCATCGCGGGTATCGGCTTCCGGCCGACCGGGTCGTTGACCGTGGCCCGCACCGATGCGGAGCGGACGGTCATGGAGGAGTTCGCGCACCACCCCGATGCCGGACAACGATCGATCGACTACGTGGACGCCGAAGGGGTCGTCGCGCTGAACCCCGCTGTGCGGGGTGAGGTGGCGGGGGGCCTGTACTGCGCGCAGGATGCAGTGGTCGAGCCTCGGCTGGTGCTCGGGGCGATGCGGGACTACCTGACCGGGCGGGGCGATCTGACCGGGAAAGGCTCCTACGTGTTCCATCCGCAACGGCGGGTCGTACGCCTCGAAGAGCGCGCCGTCGTCGATGTGACCGGGACCCGCTGGGAATGTGACCTGGTGATTGTGGCGACCGGAGCCGCGTTCGATCAGCTCGAGGGGACCGATGCGGTGGCGGGACGCGTGCGGCGGGTGCGCCTCCAGATGATGGAGACCTTGCCCTTTGACGGGGTGCTGACGACATCGTTGGCTGACGCCGACACCTTGCGCTACTACCCGGCCTATGAGGTCGTCGGGTTGGACGCCCTGGGCGCGCAGAATGCCGTGTCTGCCGCCCACCACCTCCAACTCCTCATGGTGCAGCGACTGGACGGGGGCCTTACCATCGGGGACACGCACGCCTACGACGAGCCCTTCGACTTCGCCTTGGCGGAGGAGCCCAGCCTCGAGCTCCTGGGCCGCGCCGAGGCTCTTTTGGGTGCGACGCTGCCGGCGGTGGCACGGCGGTGGGAGGGCATCTATACCCAGTGCATCGACGGCGACGTCTGCGCACGGGAGGAGGTCCTCCCCGGTGTCTGGCTGGTGACAGGTCCCGGGGGGCGGGGCATGACCTGTGCACCGGCTATCGCAGCCGACACGTTGACGGCGGCGGGAGTGGACTGAGGTGATCGGCCCGTTCGCGTTGGTCGCGCTCGATATGGCAGGGACCACTGTCCAAGACGACGGCGCCGTCGACGACGCGTTCGCCACCGCCCTTTCGTCGGTCGGTGTCGCTCCCGACAGCCCCCAATTCGCGTCGGCACAGACCTATGTGCGCGACACGATGGGTCGGTCCAAGGCCGACGTGTTCGCGGCATTGTTCGAGCCTGCTGTCGCTGCCCGGGCTACGACTGCATTCGCTGAGGCCTACGAGCGCATCGTGGCAGCGGGCGAGGTGCTCCCGATGGACGGGGCGGTCGAGACCTTTGCGGCGCTACGGGCGCACGACGTCAAGATCTGCCTGACGACGGGATTCGCGCCCAGTACCCGCGACGCGCTCGATTGCCGCGTTGGGGTGGCGGTCGCTGATCGATCTGGCGCTGTCTCCGGTCGATTGCGGCCGGGGACGCCCGGCGCCGGACATGATCTTCGGTGCCATGCAGCGACTGGGCGTCGCAGGGGCCGACGCGGTGGCGGTGGTCGGGGACACCGTGAGCGATCTCGAGGCGGGCACCAACGCAGGCGCCCGCGCTGTCATCGGTGTGCTCACGGGGGCGCATGACCGGGCCACGCTGTCGACCGCCCCGCACACCGACCTGATCGAGGACCTCTCCGGGTTGATCGGCGTGCTCACCCGCGGTTGAAGACCGGACGCGCTTCTCGGGAGCAAACGATTCCCTGGCAGAATGGGCCCTCTACTCGCCTCCATCAGATTGGCCCACGTGAGATTGGCCCACCGCCAGATTGCCGCTCGCCGGACAGGAAGCACCGCCTCGCAGGTCCGGGGAGCCAGGACGGCCAGCGCATGAGCGACGAAGTGCGCGACGAACAGCTGATGGAGAGGGCCATCGCAGCTGGGGACTCGGTGCGGGGCACTACTTCGCCCAATCCCTGGGTGGGTTGCGCGGTCGTGTCCGGTGTCGATCCGTCACGGGTCTTCGAGGGAGCGACCGCCCCGCCCGGCGGCCCTCACGCAGAGGTCACGGCGCTGGCCCGGGCCGGCGAGCTCCATGCCCGGGGCGCCACCCTGTTCACCACCCTCGAGCCGTGCGCCCACCATGGTCGGACGCCTCCCTGTACCGATGCCATCGTGGCGGCGGGAGTGGCCCGGGTGGTGATCGCCATCGAGGACCCGGACCCACAGGTGGCGGGCAAAGGGGTGGCAATGCTGCGGGCGGCAGGGATAGAGGTGACCGTGGGGACGGCGGCGGCCGAGGTGACCGAGCAGCTTGCGCCCTATCTCAAGCACCGCACCACCGGTCGGCCCTGGGTGGTCCTCAAGATGGCGGCCAGCCTCGATGCGCGCACCGCCGCCCCCGACGGGACCAGCCGCTGGATCACGGGGGAAGCGGCCCGCGAAGACGTCCATCGACTCCGGGCCCGCTCGGATGCGATTCTGGTGGGGGCGGGCACGGTGCGGGCCGACGATCCCGAATTGACGGTCAGGGTGGGCGGCGGGCCGGCCCCCACGCAGCCGCTGCGGGTCGTCCTCGGGGCGGCCCCGCCAGGGGCGAAGGTCCTTCCGGCGCTGGAGCTGTCGGGCCCGCTCGGCGATGTGCTCACCGAGTTGGGGCAGCGGGGCGTGCTGCAATTGCTGGTCGAGGGGGGTGCCTCGGTGGCGCATTCCTTCCATGCCGCGGGGCTGGTGGACCGGTACGTGTTCTATCTGGCGCCGGCGCTCTTTGGCGGCGATGATGGGCGCCCGATTTTCGCGGGGCCCGGAGCTGGCACAATTGGGGATGTCTGGCGAGGAAAGTTGGTTTCCGTGGAACGACTGGGAGAGGATCTTCGAGTGGAGGTTGCGGCCTGATGGGGTTCTCAGAGGTCAAGGAGGCCATTGACGCCATCGGGCGTCTCGGCATGGTCGTCGTGGTGGACGACGAGGACCGGGAGAATGAAGGTGACCTGGTCATGGCGGCCGAAGCGGCCACGCCGGAGAACATCGCCTTCTTCCTGGCCCATACCTCGGGGGTCATCTGCGTGCCCCTGCTGCCCGAGCGGGCCGATGCGTTGGACCTGCCCCTCATGGTGACGGCCAACACCGAGGCGCAGCGCACTGCCTTCACCGTGAGCGTCGACTTCCGACACGGGACCACGACCGGGATCTCGGCCACCGACCGCTCCTCGACCATCGGCGCCCTGATCGATCCGGCGACGCGCCCGAGCGACCTGAACCGGCCCGGTCACATCTTCCCCTTGCGCTACCGCGCCGGCGGCGTGCTCAAGCGGGCCGGGCATACCGAAGCGACCGTGGACCTCAGCCGGGCCGCCGGCCTCTCTGCGGCGGGCGTGCTGTGCGAGATCGTGACCGAGGACAAATCGGAGATGGCACGCCTGCCGGATCTCGAGCGGTTTGCGAAGAAGCACGATCTGCCGATCATTTCGATTGCGGACCTGATCCGGTACCGCCGTCGGAACGAGAAGCTCGTGCGCCTGGTCTCCGAGGCGAGGATCCCCGCGTCGGGCGGCGAGTTCCGGGCCCATGTGTACGAGTCCGTGTTGGATGGCGAGCAGCATCTCGCTCTCGTGATGGGTGAGGTCGCCGGTCACGAGGATGTGCTCGTCCGCGTCCACTCCGAGTGTTTGACGGGAGACGTCTTCGGTTCGTTGCGCTGCGATTGCGGGCCGCAGCTCCGGGCGTCGTTGGATCGGATCGAGGAGGAGGGCCGCGGCGTTCTGATCTATCTGCGCGGCCACGAGGGGCGTGGCATCGGGCTGGGTCACAAGATCCGCGCCTACCAACTGCAGGAGGAGGGGCACGACACCGTCGATGCGAATCTGCAGCAGGGTCTGCCCGTGGACAGCCGCGAGTACGGCATCGGGGCCCAGATGCTGGTCGACCTCGGCGTGACCACCATGCGCGTCATGACCAACAACCCGGCCAAGTACGGCGGTCTCGAAGGTTTCGGCCTCGACATCACCGAGCGCATCCCGTTGCAGCTGACGGCCAATCCCGAGAACATCGCCTATCTGCGCACGAAGCGGGAACGGATGGGGCACATCCTGCACGGCCTCGACGACGTTCTCTGAGCTGATGGCCGGAGCTGATCTGTTGCCCCTGCCCGAGGGGGCCCTCGACGACGTGGCATCGCGCGTGGGGTCCTCGTTGCGTGGTGACCACAGCGGGACGGGTCTGCGTATCGGCATCGCCTGCGCACTGTTCAACGGCGGCATCTCGCTGCGGCTGCTCAACGGGGCGCTCGACGCGTTGGCCGAGTCGGGAACCGAGCGGAACGATGTGACCGTGGCGTGGGCCCCCGGTGCTTTCGAGCTCCCGCTCGTGGCCCGTGCTTTCGCGACGGCCGGCAAAGTTGACGCTGTGCTGTGCTTCGGGGCTGTCGTGCGGGGCGAGACCGGTCACTACGACTTCGTGGCGGGGGAGTGCGCGTCGGGGATTCAGCAGGTGCAGCTCTCGACCGGGATGCCGGTCATCTTCGGCGTGCTGACCACCGAGACGTTGGAGCAGGCACTGGTTCGTTCCGAGCCCGGCGACGAGGGGAACAAGGGCCGCGAAGCAGCGTTGACCGGGATAGAGATGGTGCGGTTGCTGCGGAGTGGGCCTCTCTCCTGAGCCGGCGCCCGGATCGAGGCCCCGGGCGAGCCAGACCGAACCAATTCGGCCTGCAAGAGGTCATAATCCCTGATGAGCTGTCCCTTGCGTCCCTTGAGTCCCTTGCGTCGCCTTCGAAGTCCCAGGACTTGCGTCCTGTGGTTTGGCGCGGTGCTGTGCGCCCTGCTCCTGGCACAACCGATCATCGGGCCGCGTGCCCGAGCCAACGGCGTCACCGATCCTGCACGGAGACCCGTTGTGGTTCAGGCCGCGACGCCCTCTGGGTGGCTGCCGGTCACCTATGGCAACGCCCAGATTTCGGTTCCCCGCTCCTGGTCCCTCGTGACGGGAGGCGCCGCAGCGTGCGGCCCGTCCACCGGAGTGATCGTCCTCGGGGACGGCGCGTGGTGCCCTCCTGGGATGGGAGATTCGCCCACGCCGGGGACTTCAATCGCCACGCTGACGATCATGACGGCGCATCCGATGGTCGACAAGGGATCGAGAGCCGTCGTGAATGGGGTTCCCCTCTACACACCCGGCGTCGCTCCCGTCTACGTCGTCCCCTCACTCGGTGCGGAACTAGCCTTTACCGGAACGCTGCGACCCCGCGTCCTGCACACCCTGACCGCTTCCCCGCGCGCCGTCGTGCTCGCACCCGGTCCCTCACCGACACCTCGATCCTGGCGCTCGATCTCTTTCGATGGCCTTCGCTTCGCCGTTCCGCCGACATGGACGATGAACCGGCGTGCGCATGCGCCGCCATGTGCCACTGACATCGTGCTGCCCGAGCCAGGAGTGACCTTGGCCCGAGGGCCTGCGCTTCCCGTCCCGTGTCCCCTCCCCGTTGCCGAGGTGCGCCCGGTGCCTCAGGTGGCGGGAATCGAAGTCGATGGCTTCACCGCATCGACGCCACTGCATGCGACCTGTGTCGGTCCACGCACGATCGGCCATTTGCACATCTGTCTCAACGCCATGCCCGCCTACGGCGTTCTGGTCGCCCAAGTCTCGGCGCCGGGTATGGCCCCGATAAGGGTGAAGATCGGCCTGACGGCGGGCGGGACAGTGGGGAGGTCGGTCCTGTACTCGATGCGTCGCTCCTGACGCAGCGCCGGCGTCAGGGTAGAGGTATTCCCTCGTCGGGTGGGTGCCGAAGTCTCTTGCGCGAGGATGGGAGCCCATGGACACGCCCTCGAACCGCCTGAAAGTCCACCGCAGGGACCTCGTTCTTGGCGGCTCGCGGTACACGATTCTCTCGCCACGGCCGAGCATCGTCTCTCGGTTCGCAACAAACCGTTTTCACGAGACATGGCATGTCCTGGCCGATGTCGAAGGCGCTCACTTGTTGGCCCGCCTGTGCTGGGCGATGGCATATCAGCGGCACGACGGGACGGTCGCCGTCATCGATCCTGCCCTCGTGGTGCCCAATCCCTTCGACGCCGATCCGTCCTCCCCGATCGTGATCATCAACACCGACCTGGGCCCCTTTTCCCGCGACGGCGCCGGTTCGCTTCGCCAGGCGCTGCCTTTTCGCACACCATCGAGTGGCACGGTCGTCCTCCAAACGAGAGGGCTCGATCTCGCTCTCGAAGACCCCGACGCGTTCGCAGAGGGACCCGATCAGGCCAGATGGCGCGACCCACACCGAAAGCGGCGCTGGATCGAGGGATCCGCCGGCCTCGTGATTCTGGCCGCGCCGGGGCCGGTGCTGAAGACATGGGGGGTCGAACTCAGCCAACTCGGCGACCGGATGTACGAGGGATCGAGCCATTCCGAGTTGGACTATCCCACCAACGATGGGGAGGTCCAGGTATTGGACGACTTCAACTCGCATGTCGAACGAGCCATCACTCTCAGAGCCCGATTGTTTCCCGATGCTGCGAGCCGACAACTTTCAGAAGAGGAGAAGCAGGTGATGTGGGACGCGCGGAAGGGGAGTCGTTCCCCTTGATCCGATCTTCTCCTTTTATCAACCGGAGGAGTGTTGCTTTCGGGATCTTCTCAATCGAATAGCGATTTCTTGTTGGAGAGGGCTGAGCGAGGGAGCCTCGGGGGGATCCCGGTGTCTTCCCGCCGCTCTTGTCGGCGTCGCAGCAGTTATGCGAGCGGGTCGTCGGGACTCTTCTTCCATTCCTGGCGACGAACCGCATCTGCTTGGTGTTCTTCGGGGTCACGGCGACGTCGTCGGGCACCCCGACAGCCGGGACCGCCAAGAACCACACCCTCAACATCACGGCCAACAACGACGCCGGGTCGACCACGCGGACCTTCGATTTTTGGTCGTGAACCCGCCCGTCCGACCCGCCCGACCTGCTCACGTCCGCCTGGGCCGGTTCCGATCCTGGGTCACGCCGGCCTCTGCCTTGGCCGCCGCCAGTCTGCGGGCCCGGGAGATGGCCCCGGCACTTTTGGGGTGCGCCGGGGGGACCCATCGGAAGTTCCCGGGCTCCCCTTCGAGCTTCCAGCCGCCATGGGTCTTGAGGGCATGGTGCTCGGGGCACATGCGCACCAGATTGTCGAGCTCGGTCGGTCCGTCGTCGCCGTAGTCGACGAAGACGTGGTCTCGTTCGAGCCCGAGGCGCTTGGCACAGCCCGGGACACAACAGGTCCGGTCCCGCACCATCAAGGCGGCTTCCACGGCATTGGCGATGCCCCGATCAGACCGGGTCACTGTTTTGATGTCGAAGCCCTCTTTGACCAAAAAACGCAGAGCACCCTCACCCAGCAGTTCACTGGCCGCGGCCACCGAGACCGGGCCGATGCCCTCGATCTCACAGATCTCGTCCCCTTCCGTCGTCCCCCGGCGCAACGCCTCGGCGTCGATGATGACGAGGGTCTGGACCCCGGACCCCCTCTTCGGGCGGCACTTGGCCGGCCTGGGCGGGCCCGAGCCTGGGCCTGAACCGGGGCCTGGGCCTGAACCGGGGCCTGGGCGGGTGTGGTCCCCGCTGTTGTCGTCATCTTCGGACCAGTCCTCCCCGGACCAGCCGTTGTTCGCATCGCTGGCCCCGCCGCCGCTCGCCCCGTCGCCGCTCGGCCCGATGCCGTGGCCACGGCCCTCGCCCGCCATGAAGTCGAGGAAGGCATCGAGACGGTGCGCCTCGAGGGTGCTCGGGTCACTCGACCCCGCCGCCTTCCAGCGTTCCTTGGCCGCGGCCTCGAGCCGGGGGGCGACCCGGGCAAAGGCCACCTCGTCGCAGGAGAACTCGCCTCTCACCCCGCCCTCGGGGCTCTGGCGCCAGCGGAAGTGGCGCCGCTCGTGCACCCGTTGACGCCGTGCCGCTTCGCTCTCTTTGCTCCGTGCCGCGGCGCGTAGCCGAGAGGCGGTGTCGCTCAGCTCTTGGTGTGACGCCCCACCTTCGGCCAGATCCAACAGGGTCTTGGCACTCCCCGGGACCGCCGCCTCGGCCTCTCCCATCAGTTTGAGCTGGCAAGAGGACAACTCGCCCTCGTGGAGGGCCTCGGTCAGGGTCGCATCGGCCCCGGCCCGTTTGGCCGAGGCCAGCCGCTCCTTGGCCGCCGAGGGGGAAGAGCCCGCCACCGACCCCAGCCAGTCCGCCGCGGAGGCGTGACCGTCTTTGGCATGGGCCCCGGTCTCGACCACGCGCGGGGCGAAGAGGGCGATCCCCGACGCACCCAGCCGCTCGGCCTGGGCGAACAGGTCCACGAACGCTTTGGCCTCATCACCTGAGACAGCACCGGGCACGGCCTCTCGCAGCACCTTTTGGACGTCGCGCACCGCAGCTCCGAGCACGGCCAGCGCCTGCTGGGTCCTGGTGCACGAGAGGGGGCGAGAGACCATGACGTGACCTTAGAGAGGGGGTGTATCAGACCAAGGAAAGGCCAGGTCAGAGGTATGAAACCCTGTCAGGGGGTGCGGGGGTGCGGGGGTGCGGGGTGCGGGGGTGCGGGGCGGGGGAGCGGTTGGTCTGGTCGGGGCGAGAGGTGAAAGTGACGGGACGAATGCGCGTAGGGGGACGGCCACGGGCGCAGAGCGCGGAGACACGGGTGATGGAGAACCGATGCGCCCCGTGAAGGTGGCCCGTCCGAGATTCACCCGACGAAGGCAGCCCGTTCCACATCACTCGTGGCCATGTTGCCGCCCGAGACCATGGAGCCGCCCGAGACCATCGCCACGCCCGAGGCCGTGGCTGCGCCGCCCGAGACCATGCCCTCGCCCGGGAGGAGCGCAGCGTCCCACTTCTCCTCGATACGGCCGTAGCGCCAGTAGAGCAGTGCCACCACCCACGTCAGGACGAACGCCCCGACGATGATGAAGCCGGCGGTGTTGATGTTGAAGTTCTGGAAGAAGCTGAAGAAGGGATCGTTCAGATTGGCCTCTGTACCGATGAGCCCCAGGATCTCGATGGTCCCGATGAAGAAGGCGACAAAGACGGACAGCCCCGTAATGGTCAGGTTGTAGAACACCTTGCGCAGGGGCTTGGCAAAGGCCCAGTCGTAGGCGAAGTTCATGAAGCAGCCGTCAATGGTGTCGAACAGGCTCATGCCTGCGGCAAAAAGGATCGGTAACGACAAGATGGCGTAGAAGGGCAATCCACCCGCCACTGCCGTTCCCGCGAGCACCAAGAGCGCCACTTCGGTCGCCGTGTCGAACCCCAGCCCGAAGAGGAGACCAACGGGATACATCTTCCAAGGCGTGTCGATGCGCTTGGCATAGCCACCGAAGAACCGGTTCATCATTCCGCGGTTGGCGAGCTGGCGCTCCAACTCGGCGTTGTCGTAGCGCCCCTCCTTCATCTCCCGGTAGACCTTGACGATCCCGATCATCACGATGAGGTTGAGCGCGGCGATCAGGTAGAGAAAGCCCCCGGAGACTGAAGTGCCGATGATGTTGGTTGTCGCGTGCAGGCTCGATCCGTCATTGCCCACCTGCACGTCCAGCGATCGGATGCCGAAGTTGAGGACGACGGCCAGCAGGAACACGACCGACGAGTGCCCCAACGAGAAGAAGAAGCCGACGCTCAGGGGCCGTTGGCCGTCATTGACGAGCTTTCTCGTCGTGTTGTCGATCGCCGCAATGTGGTCGGCATCGAAGGCGTGGCGCATGCCGAGGGTGTAGGCCAACACGCCTGTGCCGAACCCGAAGAGCCCTGTTTTCGAGACGTGGTAGTGGTGTCCCGCAGCTGCCGCGAGCATGCCCCATCCCACGATGTTGAGGCCGGCAATGACGAGAACCATGCCGCCGACCCGCAGCCATTCCCTGGGGGTGAGACCGTGGCGAAGCCTCGCCAGCCGTGATGGTGAGATCGTCTCGTGCATCGCCGCCTGGGTCACGTGGTCTCCGTCGGATGAGTTCTGGGCACCGTATGACTAATACGAATCAGATGCAACAACGAGATGTTTCTATTTCGTGAAGATCTGGGTGGGCCGCCCCGTACCGGGCACCTCCCTCAAGGCGGCCTCCGACCCGCCTCCGACCCGGCGAAACTCACCGTTCACATCTCGGACACGGGGCGGTTACCTCGGCTCCGTAGGATGCAGCAGGGTGATCGGACCAACGACATGACGAGCCCGTCGGGCGCGAGTCCGTCACAGGAACCGCCGCACGAACCCGCGGACAAATCGATCGATCCGACGCTGATCAGGTTCCGTCCCGGCCAGCGCCACGAAGGCGATCATCCGATCCAGTTCTGCACCATTCACGGGTACCGGCGGGCTTTCGTCCGTGCCGGGACGGGTCCTAACGGTGCTTCTCATCCATGGCATCGGCGACAGCTCCGACACCTGGCGTCCCGTCCTCGACCAGTTGGCGAGGGACCACACGGTTGTGGTCCCCGATCTCCTCGGCCATGGCCGGTCGGAGAAGCCGCGGGCCGACTACTCGGTCGGGGCCTATGCCAACGGCATGCGTGATCTGCTCAGCGTGCTGGAGATCGATCGGGCCACCGTGGTGGGTCACTCCATGGGTGGGGGAGTGGCAGGGCAGTTCGCGTATCGAATTCCCCGAACGCTGCGAGCGTCTGGTGCTCGTCGACAGTGGCGGCGTCGGCAAATCGGTCAACCCGTTTCTCCGCCTGGCGGCTGTCCCCGGGGTCGAGGTCTTGATGCCGCTGTTCGGCCTGCCACCGGTCCGGGGCTTTGGCCGGCTGGCTGCGGATGCCCTGCGCCGGCTCTCCACGCCGTTGGGCCGTGATGCAGAGGAGCTTCTCGCCATTTTTGACGCGCTGCCCGACACGGCCGCCCGCCGGGCCATCCTCAGAACGCTGCGTTCGGGGCTCGACTGGCGGGGGCAGGCGATCACGATGCTGGATCGGGCGTATCTCGCTGAGGGCCTTCCGACACTGCTCGTGTGGGGTCGCCACGATGCGGTCATCCCCCTCAGCCACGGCCAACTCGCCCATGCCGCGATGCCCGGCAGCGAGTTCGAGATCTTCGACGATGCCGGCCACTTCCCCCATCACGCAGACCCGGAACGGTTCGCTGAACTCATCTGCGATTTCATGCGGCGCACCACGCCGGCATCGTTCGATCAAGAAGAGTGGCGGGGACGTCTCCGGCGAGGTCGTCCGGCCATCGACGCCGAGCCCGCTCTCGAACTGTCACCGCTGCCCGGCGCGCACTGACTCGCGCGCACACTGACGGAGAGTCGGCTGCGGCACGCTCGTCGCACGCTCGCCCCGCGAATGCGTGACCACTGCTGGCCTCGCCGGCGGAGCGCTGCTGGCGTCAACGCTTGGTTGACCGGACAAGAAGAGAGTGAGACGATTCGAATCGTCGAAAGAAAGAGCCGAGACATGTTCGCTCCCGAAAAACTCCTCCATATGACGCACGTGGCAAAGGATCTTTCGACTCGGCGTGCCCTCGAGACGTTCTATCTGGAGGTCTTCGGTGCGCAGACCTACTTCGAAGCACGTCCGTTGCCGGCGCTCGATCGCGACGAAACGCTCATCGTGATCGGTGAGCTCGGTCTGATCCCGCAGTGCACGACGAACCACGACTCCGAGTTGGGCAAGTTGCGTGACTCCTACGCGGGCCGGTTCGGCCAGATGGCGATAAAGATCCCGGAAGTCGCCTCCACGGAATCACATTTCCTCCAGCTCGGTGTGCATCCGATTTTGGTGCATCCGGACTTCAAGAAGACATTCTTCATGACGGATCCGAAGGAGACGCTCAACATCCGCTTCGAGATGTGCGCTGTCGAGATGCCCAATGATGTGCGACTACGTTCCGAAT
Source organism: uncultured Acidimicrobiaceae bacterium (assembly GCA_963706555.1). Taxonomy (GTDB): domain Bacteria; phylum Actinomycetota; class Acidimicrobiia; order Acidimicrobiales; family RAAP-2; genus Bog-473. The sequence goes on along the minus strand of OY970164.1, from coordinate 4,111,275 downwards.
GGTCGGCAGATTGGTGGCGAGACAGTCACCCGCTCCACATCGAGGGATTGAGCAGCATCGTGACTGTCACCGACAACCTGGAGGCGGCATCGCGCTTCTATCAGGATGTGTTCGGGCTTCAGCTCTCGGCCGAGTACAAGGTGCCCGAGGCAGGAGCCACGGCGGCGTCCTTCGGGATCGGCAACAAGGTTCCGTTCGTCATCGAAGCTTGGCAGCCGAGCGAGGAGGGGACCCCGCTGGCGGAGTACGTGGCGAAATTCGGCGGTGGCATCTATGCGGTCAGCTTCAAGGTCCAGTCGCTCAGCGCGGCGGTAGGCTTCCTGGAATCCAAGGGCCTGAGGCTCGTGGGAGATTCCACGCACCGCGTGGTCATCGACCCCGCGATTCGTTCGGCGTCACTTTCATGATGGTAGAGCAGGACTTGGAGCCGACCTAATCCGGGCTGCCCCGGGTAGTCGGCAGTCAGAGGAGGGGTAGCATCATGGCGCTCGCATTCAAGGCAATTTCTGCCGACTCCCACGTCATCGAGCCCCCGGATCTGTGGCTGAAGCGAATTGATCGGAGGTACCTCGAGCGCGCTCCGCGTATCGAACGTGGAGAGGACCAGGACTATCTCGTGTGTCCGGAGGTCATCGCGGGCGGCAAGCGCGGCATCGGCACGGCATCGGCCATTCTCAAGAAGTCCGAAGACATCCACCATGAAGGCGCGCTTCGACGAAACACTGCCGGGGGCGTACGATCCGCTGGTACGCATCGCCGATCTCGATCGCGACAATGTGGAGGCCGAAATGTTGTTCGCAAGTTTCGGAGCGATCACTTTTCAGATCGAGGACCTTGATTTCCAGTTTGCCTGTATGCAGGCGTTCAACGATTGGCTGGCCAACTTCTGCGGCAGCGCCCCAAAGCGACTGTTCGGTGCGGCGATGATTCCGACCGGGCCCATCGACCGCGCAATCGGCGAGATGAAGCGGTGCGCCGACACGGGTGTCATGAAGGCAGCGCATGTGAGCATCAGTCACGACGATGGGCAGGGCTACGAGAACTCTGAGTGGGATTCGCTGTGGGCGGCCGCGGTGGACCTGGAGATGCCGATTTGCCTTCACGTTGCCGGCTCGAAGAAGAGTTTCAAACTGAGCGGCAGCATCATGACCGACTTCACGCTGGTTTTCACTCCGGTGATGTACACGATCACCGGAATGATCCTCTCCGGTGTCTTCGATCGGTTTCCGAAACTGAAGGTGGTATCGGTGGAGAACGATGCCGCCTGGGTCCTGGGCGTGCTGGAGCGAATGGACTATACGGTTGAGCGCAATCGGGGATGGGCCGGCCCCACCGGCATCACGTCAGGGCGCCTTCCGAGCGAGATCTTTCACGAGCACGTGTTCTGTACGTTCATGCGCGACCACACCGCAGTCAAGAACCGCGACATCATCGGGGTGAAGAACATGATGTGGGGATCGGACTTCCCCCATATCGACGGCACGTGGCCACATTCGACGGAGGTTCTCGAGGGCCACTTCGAAGCTGTGTCGCTCGAGGATCAGAAGCGGATTGCTCGGCAGAATGCGATCGAGGTGTACAACTTTCCCCTTGTCCCCTGACACGTCGGTGCGGACGGGGCTCGCGACGGTGACCAACCACCTCCCTCCGGTCTGCGATGATCTCTGCATGCTTCGCCTGGTCCTGCCCAAAGGCTCGCTCGAGCGCGCCACCATGCAACTCTTCGCGGACGCCGATCTGGCGGTCTCACGTGCCTCTGACGTCGCCTACCGGGCCACGATCGACGACCCCCGCATCGACGACGTGCGCATACTGCGGCCCCAGGAGATCCCGGCGTATGTGGCCGAAGGGTTGTTCGATCTGGGCATCACAGGCCGCGACTGCGTCGAGGAGCGGGGGAGCGATGTGGTCTCACTCGGCGAGCTGGCGTACTCCAAGGCCACCAGCAATCCGGCCCGGGTGGTCCTGGCGGTGTCGAGTGATTCGCCGGTGAGGAGTCTGGCGGAGCTGGCGGCGTTGCCAGGAGAATCCGGGAAATTACGGATCAGCACGGAGTACCCCGAGCTGACGCGCAAGATCCTGGCGGGTCACGGCATCGATGCGGACATTTCGTTCTCCTACGGCGCCACCGAGGCCAAGGTCCCCGAGATAGCGGATGCAGTCGTCGACATGACCGAGACCGGCAGCGCCTTGCGTGCGGCGGGCTTGCGCATCATCGAGACGCTCCTGGTGTCGTACACCGAGCTCATCGCCAACCCGGCCGCGGCGGCGGACCCGGCCAAGCGCCATGCGATGGAGCAGATCATGACGCTGCTGCAGGGCACGCTCGAGGCCCGCGGCAAGGTGTTGGTCAAGTTGAACGTGTCGGCGGACGAGCTCGACGGCGTCCTGTCGGTGCTGCCGTCGATGCGGGCGCCGACGATCTCGGAGCTCTCGGGCGGCGGGGCGTTCGCGCTCGAGGCGGTGGTGGCGAAATCGGACATCAACATCCTGATCCCGGCGCTGCGCGACAAGGGTGCGACGGACATCTTGGAGATCCCGCTCTCCAAGATCGTGCACTGACCACAACGACGATCGTGGCTCCGGCGACCGTGATCGGCCCCGTCCCCTCCCATCGCCCTTTCTTCGGGCGGGTCACCTCGTTCGACCCCCGGCGCGGCCTGGGAACGGTCACCGAAGCCGGCGGCTCAATCTTCGACTTCCACGCCACCGCCATTCTCGACGGGTCCCGCCGGATCGAGCCGGGGACCGAGGTGAGCTTCGTGGTGACACCCGGGCATCGTGGTCGCTACGAGGCGTGCGCGCTGGCTCCGACCGGTTCCCACCAGCGCCCGGCGTAGCGGCTGGCGAAGATCTCGAGCGCTGCGTCGACACCGGCGCGGTCCCCGGTCGCCAACAGGTCGAGCAGGAGCCCACGGACCACGGCCAGCCCGAGTCGGGCGTGCATGCGAGATTCATCGGGCGGGATGCCCCGTACTTCCGCCAGCGCCACATTCGCATCGAGCCAACTCTCGATCGCTTCGCCGAGGAGAGGGCGCACCTGCGCGTCACCCTGAAGGGCTCGGCCGTAGAGCGCGAAGAACAGTCGTTCGAAGTCGGCTTGGGCCGGATCGGCGAGGAACTCCCACATGTCCCGGATCACCCGGTCGGTGTCGCCCGCACCAGCGCCCGCCGGCTCCGCGCCACCCGGCTCTGTCGCCGGAGCCTCCCGGCCACCCGGCACCGGCTCCGGCTCCGGCGCCGTCCGACTCCCGATTTCCGCGAGCTGGTCCTGTGCCCGGGCTTCCACGGCCCGCACCACCTCGACCAAGAGGCCGTTCTTTGAGCCGAAGTGGTAGAGGAGCATGCGATGGCTGGTCCCGATGGAGGCGGCGATCTTGCGCAGACTCATGTCACCGAGGCCGTCGACGACGAAGTGGTCCACCACCTGATCGACGAGCTTCTGCTTGGGAGATTTCCGCTCGGAAGATTTCTGCGGAGGAGACTTGCCCGGCATGTTCCAAATGGTACACTAGAAAAGAAACGGTCGAACCACGAAAAAGTTGAGAATCTGAGAGAGGAGGCGTCATGGGCCTACAGGTGATCGAGCACCAACAGACAACGAGCGCACCACCGGCGACGGTGTTCGCGCTGCTCCGGGACGGGTCGACGTGGCCGTCATGGTCACCGATCGACTCCTTCGAGCTGGTCCAAAAGGGCGATGGTGAACCGGAAGGAGTGGGGGCGGTTCGTATCTTCCACACGGGCCGGCACGTCAGCCGGGAGCGGGTGACGATGGTCAAGCCCGACGAGCGGTTCTGCTACGAGCTGATCTCCGGCTTGGCGGTGCGCGAGTACCGCTCCGTCGTCAAGTTGCTGCCGTCGGGAGAGGGGACGTCCATCGTCTGGCGGTCGACGTTCCGCGGCAAAGTGCCGGCCACGGGGTGGATCTACAAGCGTCAGCTGGGCGCCTTCATCGGTTTGACGCTCAATGGCCTTGCCGCAGCGGCGGAGAGCGAGACATTGGCCCGCCGCAGCTCCGCCCCGATCAGCCGTTCTGACCCGGCTACCGCCGACCCGTCAGCAAGTTCCGGGTCGGCCAGCTAGTTCTGATCAGCGCTGGCCGCGCTCTCGGCGGCGGCCCGTTCGGCCCCTTCGAGCTGGACATAGGCCAAGCGGAGCTGCGAGAGGGCCTGCAAGAGCGACGGCTCGGCCTCGCCCAAGCGGCCCTTGACCGCCTCCAGCAGACCACCCAGCCCATCGATGGCCAACCGGGCCTCGAAGAACATGGGCGGGGAGTTGGAGAGATAGATCGTGGCCAGCTCGAATATCCCGTAGCAGTGGTTGGCGATGACGACTTCCGCCGGCGTCTGGGCCAGCTGCTGGCGCATGGCGTCCATTTCGGCCTGGGCCTCGGCGCTCAACGCGCTGCGGTCATCGTCCTCCGGCCCCGACGATGGGGGAGCGGGAGGCGTTCCGGGCCTTCCCGGGGAGCCGGCCGACCCGCCGCCGCCTTCCTCTTTCGCGGGGAAGTGTTCGCCTGACGGTGTCCAAAGGCTGCTCATGCTGGTACAATATTCCCCTTGAGTACATGGAAGCGGGGCCTCCGACCAGAAGGCCTCCACCTGGCCACACGTTCGCTCATTGGGCGACAGCAGTGCGCCGGGTCGAAGGTTTCTCGGCGCGGGCCCAGCCCGTTGGTCGACCTCGCTCCACCGGATGGCCCGCGGAAAGACCGTGGGCCCAAGTGAGAGGTGTGGTGCCGCATCGTCGCTGAAACAACAACTGAGCACCGGATCAATGATCGCATCCGTGCCCGTGAAGTCCGCCTGGTCGACCCCGATGGTGTGCAGTTAGGCATCAAGTCGCTGGCCGAGGCCTTGGCCATTGCCAAGGAGCTTGATCTGGACCTGGTCGAAGTGGCCCCCATGGCCAATCCTCCGGTCTGCCGGATCATGGACTTCGGAAAGTTCAAGTTCGACGAGGCCCAACGGGCCAAGGAGAGCCGTCGCAAGACGGTCCACGTCGGGATCAAGGAGATGAAGTACCGGCCCAAGATCGGGCCCGGGGACTTCGACACCAAGACCCGCCAGGTGGCCAAGTTCTTGAACGAGGGGCACAAGGTCAAGATCACGATCATGTTCCGTGGGCGTGAGGTGTATCACCCCGAGCACGGAAAGCGGATCCTGGATCGCATTGCCGAGCAGATGGAAGGTATCGCCAAAATCGAGGCCGAGCCCAAGCTCGACAACCGCAACATGATCATGGTGCTTGCTCCCGACAAGAGGGCCCGTCAGGCCGCTGCGTCGAGGACAGCCAACCAACATCGCGGTGACAAGCAATCTGCCCCGGCCACAGCAGCAGCCACAGCAGCCGGGGCGCCGCCAGAGTCACCGGCGGCCGCACCGCCAGCGACACGAGCAGCGACAACGAATGGAAATGAGCCGGTGACCGGTGCAGGGGCCACTGAGTCGGTCCCGGTACCGGCTGACCACGCAGCAACGACCGACGACGCAGCAACGACCGAAGAGGGATGACGTAATGCCGAAGATGAAGACGGACAAGGGCGCTGCGAAGCGCATCAAAGTCACCGGCAGCGGTCGTCTCCGTCGTGGGCAGGCCTTCAGGGGTCACAACTTCGAGACGAAGAGCAGCGTCCGCATGCGTCGTCTGGGTCGTGGCGCCGATGTGTCCAAGGCCGACGAGAAGTCGGTACGGAGAATGCTCGGCCTTTGAGGTAGCTGCGTGGGCTGACCGGCACCCGATGTGGCCGCCGCCTCCCGCTCGACGCAGACACACACGCAAGCACACCCCCACACGCATGCAGACGCAGTAGCGAGAACGACGAGAAGAAAGGAGGACCCCCGATGGCCAGAGTCAAGCGATCTGTACATGGTCGCAAGCATCACCGCGCCGTTCTGGAACAGGCGAAGGGGTACTACGGGAACAAGAGCCGTACCTACCGTTCGGCCAACGAGCAGCTCATGCACTCGATGCAGTACGCCTTCCGGGACCGCCGTGCCCGCAAGGGGGACTTCCGCAAGCTCTGGATCCAGCGGATCAACGCCGGGGCCCGTGCCCACGGCATGAGTTACAGCCGCATGATCAACGGGCTGCACCTGGCGGGTATCGAGGTTGACCGCAAGGTTCTCGCCGATCTCGCCGTGAGTGACCCCGATGCGTTCGGCGCACTGGTGCAGGCTGCCCAGAGTGCGTTGCCGGCCAACGATGCGACGACGAAGCCGTCCGCCAAGGAGCCGGCCGAGGTTCTTTCCTCCTGAGCCAACCGCTCGCGTTCACGCACCGCCGTGTACGTCGCGTGCGGGGGCTGCTCCAGAAGCGTTCGGCTCGCTGGGCCGAGCGTGTCTTCGTGGCCGAGGGGATCGAGCTTCTGCGCACGGCGCTTCGGGCCGGGGTGGCGGTGGAGTCGGTGTATCTCGCTCCTGAGGGGGCAGCGGACCCGCTGACCAGGGAGACCTGTGACCTAGCGCTCGCCGCAGGAGCCCGCGTCTTCCCGCTCGCCCCGGGCGTGCTCGAACGGGTGGCCGACACGGTTACGCCGCAGCCGGTCCTGACTGTCCTGGCGATGCTCGATACGCCGGTCGCCGACCCGGACCCGGCCGCTCAGCCGCTCATCATCGTCCTCGTGGACGTCAGGGACCCCGGAAATGCCGGCACCGTGCTCCGGACGGCCGATGCGTCCGGCGTCAGCGCGGTCATCTTCAGCGGCGAGTCCGTGGACCCCTACAACCCCAAGACGGTCCGGGCCTCCGCCGGATCGATCTTCCACGTCCCTTTCAGCGTCCGTGCGGACCCGGCCGCCTTGGCGAGCTCGCTCTCGGGCCGGGGGTATCGGACCCTGGCCACCGTGGTGAGGGACGGAGTGGACTACACGGCACTCGACTGGTCGGTCCCGACCGCCCTGTTCCTGGGGAACGAGGCCTCGGGCCTGGAGCCCGAGACGTTGGAGGCCATCGGGGGCGCGGTGGCCATCCCGATGGAGGGCCGCGCCGAGTCGCTGAACGTGGGCGTGGCATGTGCCGTCCTGTGCTTCGAGGCGTTGCGGCAACGCCGGTCGTCTGGGCGGGGGTCGGCGGCATCTACCATTTCCGGCAGTGACTGAGCAGATGCAGGTGCAGATGCAGGGCGAGATCGACAGGATCGTCGAGGAAGGCAAGGCCGCCATAGCGGGGGCGTCCTCGACGGACGCCCTGGCGCAGGTGGAGACCGACCTGTTCGGGAAGCGCGCCGCCCTGTCGGGGGCCCACCGCTCGTTGGGCTCGCTCGACCCCGAAGCCCGCAAGGAAGCAGGGCGTCGGTTGCAGGAGGCCCGAGCCGAGCTCGAGGGGCTCGTGGCCGCCCGCCGGACCTCGCTGGCCCACGCCGAGCGAGTCGCACTCCTCGCCGCGGACCGATTGGACCTGACCGAGGTCATCCCCGGGCAGGTCACCGCGCCGCTCAGCCGTGGCCACCTCCATCTGGTGTCGCAGGCCCGCGACGAGCTGGAGGATGTGTTCGTCGGGATGGGCTTCGTGGTGGCGGAGGGCCCGGAAGCCGAGACGGACTGGTACAACTTCGAGGCGCTGAACATGCCCCCGGCGCATCCGGCCCGCGGCATGTACGACACGATGTATCTCGATATCGGCGAGCCCGAGACGGTGCTTCTGCGCACACACACCTCGCCCGTGCAGATCCACCTGATGGAAGAGGCGGTACGCAGCGGCACGCTGCCGATCCATGCCGTCATGCCGGGGAAATGTTTCCGGCTCGATACGCCCGACGCCCGCCACCTCCCCGTCTTCAACCAGATCGAGGGGCTGGTGGTCGACCGCGGTATCACGTTCGGTGATCTGGCCGGCACCATTCAGACGTTCACGTCGGCCTATTTCGGCGAGGACATGCAGTCGCGGCTGCGGCCGGCGTACTTCCCCTTCACCGAGCCGTCGGCCGAGTACGAGATCACCTGCGTCATCTGCCGCGGTGAAGGCTGCCGCACGTGTTCCAACGTCGGATGGGTGGAGCTCGGCGGGTGCGGGATGGTGGACCCCGCCGTGTTCGCCGCGGTGGGGATCGACGCCGACGAATGGTCCGGATTCGCTTTTGGTTTCGGTATCGACCGGTTGGCTCTCATGCGCCACGAGATTCCCGACCTGCGGTCGTTTATGGAGAATGACATTCGCTTCCTGTCTCAGTTCTGAGACGGCCCCGCCCCTCGCCCCACCTCATTAGAGCTCTAGAGAAAGACATCCGTGCGCGCTCCACTCAGTTGGCTCCGTGACTTCGCCCCTTTCCCCGACGACACCGGGGCACTGACCGCCGCGCTCGATGACCTCGGGCTCGTCGTCGAGGGGATCGAGCAGGTCGGCGAAGGCCTCGAAGACGTGGTCGTGAGTCTCGTGACCGAAATAGATGCCATTAAGGGGGCCGACCGGATCCGCCGCATCGTCGTCGATGCGGGACACGGTCCGCTCCAAATCGTCTGTGGAGCCTTCAACTTCGAGGTCGGCGACCGAGTTCCTCTGGCTCCCGTCGGTGCGGTGCTGCCAGGGGGCTTTGCGATCGGCCTGCGCAAAATGCGTGGTGTCGAGTCCCACGGCATGTTGTGCTCGGGCCGCGAGCTCGGACTCTCCGACGACGGTGCAGGCCTGCTCGTGCTCGGTGATGAGATCAAGGCTGCTCCCGGCACGCCACTGACCGAAGCCTTCGGACTCGAGGCGGACACGGTCTTCGACATCACGGTGGAGGGCAATCGTCCCGATGCGTGGTCCATTTCGGGCATCGCGAGGGACCTGGCGGCCCGGCTCGGTCTCCCGTTCACGCTGCCCGAGCCGCCGACCCCCGCGTCGAGTGGCCGGCCCGTGTCGGAGGCCGCCAGTGCCGTCGTCGAAGACGCGGACCTCTGCCCGCGCTTGACCGTGTCCGTCCTCACCGATGTGGTGGTCGGCCCCTCTCCGCAGTGGATCGCCCAGCGGCTGATCCTGGCCGGGATGCGCCCCATCAACAACGTGGTCGACGCGTCGAACTACGTGATGCTCGAGCGCGGCCAGCCCACCCACCCTTATGACCTGGCGCACCTCGGCGGACGGGGCCTGATCGTCCGACGGGCCCGACCCGGTGAGACGCTCGAGACGCTCGATGGCATCACCCGCACCTTGGGCACGCCCGGTCGCAGCTTGGGCGATACCGGCGAGGATTGTCTCATCTGCGACGGCACCGACGTGGCGGTCGGGGTGGCCGGGGTCATGGGCGGCGCATCATCGGAGATCTCGGATGCGACCACCGAGGTGCTGCTCGAGGCGGCGTACTTCTTGCCCATGGCCATCGCGCGCACGTCGAAGCGCCTCGGTCTGCGCACCGAAGCCTCGGCCCGTTTCGAGCGAGGGTGCGACCCCTGGGGCATCGACGCGTCGATCAAGCGGTTCGCCGAGTTGCTCGGGGAGAGCGTGCCGGGCCTGCAATTCTGTGACGGTGTGCTCGACGTGCGCGGTGAGGTCCCCGAGCCGTTCACCCTGCGCGTGCCGATCGCCCGCGTCCAGCGTCAGATCGGGGTGGCGCTGACGGGAACGGAGATCGCAGCGCTGCTGGACCCGATCGGCTTCACCAAGGCGGCGGACCCAGCGAACGACGGCGCAGTGAACGACGGGGAGCTGGCGGTTCTCGTGCCGACGAACCGGCCGGATGTGCGTCCGGCCCCCTACGGGATCGACGATGTGATTGAGGAGGTGGCCCGGATGTTCGGGTACGCCAACATCCCTCGCCACACGCCGACCTGGCCCCAACCGGGTCGTCTCACCTCGCTGCAACGGTCGCGCCGCCTGGTGAAGAGCGTGATGGCCGGCACCGGTGCCTCGGAAGGATGGACCAACACGTTCGTCTCGGAGGAGTCGCATCGCCAGGTGGGACTGACGGGGCCGGCGGTGCGCGTGTCGAACCCGCTCATCGCCGAAGAGCCCTTTCTCCGTCGCTCGCTCATGCCGGGCCTGCTCGGCGCGCTGGCTTACAACGCAGGGCGGCGTCAGGGAGCGATCAGGCTGTTCGAAGTCGGTGTGGTCTTCTCCCATCCCGAAGAGGGGTTCCCGCGTGTCGTCGAACGGAGTGGCGCCGGAGGCACGCACACAGCCCTGCTCCCGGGCGAACGTGAGCTCCTGAGTGCGGTCTTCGCCTTCGACGACGATGACGCAAAGAGCGCAGCGGTGGCGTGGCGGGTCCTGGCTGACGCGTTCCGGTTGTCGGGCGTCCGCCTGGTCGCGCCCGACGAAGCGGCACCGCTGCCCGGGCTGCACCCGACACGCTCGGCCCACCTCGTTGCCAAGACATCGGACGACATGCCCGGCCTGTCGATCGGTGCCGTGGGGGAGATTGATCCTGATGTGGCCGTCAGTTTCGGGCTGACACGCACATCCGGGAGTGGGACTGTGCCGCGCCGGATCGGATGGCTCCAGGTGGACCTGGGACTCCTGTTCGACGAAGAGGCGGTGCCGCGGCGAGCCATGGTCGCCGCCGCCGTAAGCCGCTTCCCCTCATCGGACATCGATCTGGCGCTCGTCGTCGATGACGACGTCGCGGCTGACGTGGTGGCCGACGTCCTCGGCCGGGCCGCCGGCGAGCTCTTGGAATCGGTCGCGCTCTTCGACGTCTACCGCGGCGCCGGAATACCGAGCGGGAGCCGAAGCCTCGCGTTCCGCTTGCGATTCTGCTCGTTGGACCACACCCTGACCGACGACGAGGTCGGGGAGTTGCGGACGCGTTGTATCGAGGCGGCCGCGGCCCAGTGCGGCGCCGCCTTGCGGTGAGCTCGCCCCTGCGTGTGGAGCAGATCGACCCTCGCGATGATGCGGCATTCGACGCGTGGTTCGCCGTCATGGAGGCGACGGACAAAGAGCGCGCACCCGACAAGCCCGGATGGCAACGGCCCGAGCGACTCGCGATGGCCCTCGACGAGGACGGGCCCGAGGAGCACCGCTGCTTGTCCGCCATCGGTGACGACGGCCAGGTCCTGGGCATCGGTGATCTCACGATGTACCGACGGGAGAACAGCCATGCGGCCGAACTGAGTGTCGCCGTGCTGGCCGGATCCCGGCGGCACGGTGTCGGATCGGCCATCGTCGGTGAGGGCGAGCGGCTTGCCCGCCAGGCGGGACGGCGCGAGCTCGGGGGGATGGACGAAGTACCGGTGCGGGCCGGCTACGAGGACGCCGCTGCGGCGTTCGCACCCAGGCTCGGCTTCTCGCCGGCACAGCACATGGTCTGCCGGGAATTGCGGGTACCGCTCCCTCCCGAGGAGCTGCGGGCACTCGTCGAGGACCCCAGATCGCATCCCCGCGGCTACTCCCTGATCACCTTCACCGACCGGTGGCCCGACGCGTTCATCGAGGACCGGTGCGAGCTGGGGCGCCGCATGTCGACCGATGCCCCGCTGGGCGAGCAGGAGCGGGACGAGGAGGTGTGGGACGAGGCACGGGTGCGGCACATGGAGTCCTCCCTCGCTGCGCAGAATCGGGCCAAGGTCACCACGGCGGCTGTCCACGACAGCACGGGTCGTCTGGTCGCCTTTACCGAGATCGCGGTCCCCCTGGGTGCTCCCGAGTCATCGTGGCAACACGACACGCTGGTCATCCGGGAGCATCGGGGCCACGGCTTGGGATTTGCCACGAAGGCGGCGAACCTGGTCGCGGTGACCGCCGCGTTTCCGGCCGTCCGCACCATCAGCACGTGGAACGCGGCGGAGAACGAGCACATGATCGCCGTCAACGATGCCATGGGATTCGAGGTCGCAGCGCATTCCACGTTCTGGCTCAAGAAGCTCGGTGATGTCTGACCGTCGCCGCCTCATGAGTCGAGGAAGCGCAAGACCGCAAGCACTCGGCGGTGATCGGACTGCGAGACCGGCAAGTCGAACTTGGTGAAGATATTCGCGACGTGCTTCTCCACGGCTCCTTCAGAGATCACGAGCTGTTCGGCGATTGCCGCATTAGAACGCCCTTCGGCCATGAGGGAGAGCACCTCCTTCTCGCGTGCGCTGAGGACGGAAATGGAGTCAGTGCGCCGTGACGCGCCCAAAAGCTGTGTCACCACCTCAGGGTCCAACGCCGTGCCGCCGGAGGCGACCCGCTGCAAGGCCTCGACGAAGTCGCTGACGTCGGCCACCCTGTCCTTGAGCAGGTAGCCGATCCCGGCCGCATCGTCGGCCAGGAGCTCGGCGGCGTAGCGCGTCTCGATGTACTGCGAGAACAACAGGATGCCGAGACCCTCGTAGTGACGGCGCAGCTCGATCGCCGCCCGCAGCCCTTCGTCGGTGAACGTCGGTGGCATCCGGATGTCGACCACTGCCACGTCCGGACGCTCCCGCTCGATCGACCTCCACAGGGCGTCGGCGTCGGCGACAGCGTCGGTAATGGTGAAGCCACGGTCAGCCAGAAGTTGCACGAGGCCGTCGCGGAGGATCGCCGAGTCTTCGGCGATCACGACGCGCAGGGGATCTCGAGGCATGGACACCTAGGCGTGGAGCGGCAGATCGACCGTCACGACCGTGGGGCCCCTCGGTGGGCTGACGATGCCCAAACGTCCGTCGACGGCGTGGACGCGGTCAGTGAGGCCGGCCAGACCGCTGGACGACGAGCCCATACGGGCGAGCGACGCTCCGCCGATGCCGTCGTCGCGCACGACCACGCGCAGCCACCCGCCGTACTCCGTGCACGAGATGCTGGCGCGCGATGCCTTGGCGTGCTGGGTGACGTTGGCCAGGAGCTCGGCGACGCAGAAGTAGGCGATGGCTTCAATGGCGGGCGTGGGCCGCTCATTGAGCGACAATGTGAGTGACGTGGGCACCGTGCACCGCGCGGCCAAGGTTGCGAGTGCTCCTTCGAGGCCTATGTCGAGCGCAGGCGGATGGATCCCTCGCGCCAGATCACGCAGCTCGACGATGGCCTCCTTCGCGCCCCGGTGCGCGTCGTTCACCAACTCACGAACCTGGTCCAGGTCGAGGTGGTCGTCATCGGCGAGCTTCTCCTTGGCCATGCCCAGGCGCATGGCCAAGGCCACGAGTTGGGCCTGGGTCCCGTCGTGGAGGTCGCGCTCGATGCGCCGCATGGCCGCCGCCGACGAGTCGACGGTCTGGGCCCGTGCCTCCTCGAGCGAGCGGACGCGGATCGTCACCGGATCGGGGGACAGGAGGACCCGCATGACGCGGCGGTCCAGGGCGACGACGGCCCGTACCGCCCACGGAGCGGCGAACAAGAAGAAGAGACCGGCGAGGAAGACCCCGAGCCCGTGTCCTCGCCCGAATTGTCCGCCTGAGAAGAACGAGTTGCCGAAGAAGAACCGCGGCAGCCCGAAGACGGCGATTTGCTGACCATCCCCGCCGCCCCATATCGGGAAAGTGAGGCAGAAGAAGGCGGACCACCACACGGCGAAGGCGCCGAAAAGGCCCAGAAGTGCCAACGGGACTTTGATCACCACATACGCCATCGATCGCCATCCCGTGCGGTCGCGCAAGCCCGCCTGGAGCCAGCCGAAGAAGCCAGGCCGATGTTCGAACGGTTCGGGATCGGCAATCTCCTCGTTGAGGAGACCTCGGGCGAGCTGCCGATGGAAGCCGCCGAGGCCCCGCGAGCCTCGCACCGAGAGAGCGATGATGGCCAGGCCGAAAAAGGTGATGGCCAGGATCGCTCCGGCGAACATGGTGACTGCGACGAAGGCCATTCCGATACCGGCCAGAGGTATCCCGATCGTGAGGAACCAGAATTCCGACCACGTGCGCTTGGCGAACGGCTCACGCAAGATGATGCGCGCCAGCTCCTTTGCACGGTCCCCGGTCTTTTCTGAGACGGCTGCGGCCATTTCTTTCACCAATTCACGCACACGGACTTCAGGATCATTTGCAGGTTCCCCGGTCATGCGTCCCGCCGGTGCAGCACGAGCATCGCGACGCCGAGCGTGGCGGCGCAGTAGGCGCACATGAGGGCGAACCCGACGCCGGGGGAGACCTGACCGGGCTGCCGCACGACGGCCGCCACCGAGTTGGCCAGTATCTGCTCAGGAGTGAAGCGACCCGGGTTGCCCTGCGCGTGCAGCGGTTGGAGGAGGACCGGAAGGAGGAAGATGACTCCCACGAAGGTGGTGATGGCGCCGGCCGTGTGGCGGATGATGACACCAAGCCCCAGACCGAACATACCCAAGAGTGCCAGATAGGCCCCTGCCATGAGGAGCGCTCGAAGGACCCCGGGGTCCCCGAGCGAAGCGATCGGCGCATTTCCCGAGAGAATGGATCGTCCCGTGAAGAAGCAGGCAAAGGCCAGGATTTCGCTCACAACCAGGGAAATGGTGGCGATCACGATCACCTTGGCCCCGAGCAACAGCGGTCGCCGGGGTATCGCAGCCAGTGAGGAGCGGATGGTTCCGCTGCCGTATTCGCCGGTGATCAGCAAAATACCGAGCAGGCCAATCGTGAGCTGGCCTATGGCGAGACCCGTCAGGGACTGATTCGTCGCATCAAATGCCTGTGGCCCGATGAGCCCCTTGCGATGGATGTTGCTGGTGGCGAGAACCGTCACGAGCAAGGTGCCGACGACCGTGGCGAGCAAGGTCCAGGTGGTCGAGCGGAGGGTGCGAATTTTGGTGAACTCGGCGCGCACCGCCTGACGCATCCCGTATCTCCGTTGGTCCATCGGTTGTGGCAGGAGCGTCGTCATTTTCGGGTCCTTAGCGTCTCGTGCGAGCTCGAGTGGGCGTTGGCGGCGATGCCGGGCAGGTGCGAGCCCGGGCCGGCGCCGGAGCGGTACTCCACGGCATCGTGGGTCAGCTCCATGAAGGCGTCCTCCAGAGAACCCTTGAGCGGGGAGAGCTCGTGCAGGGTCAAGATGCGGTCTGCGGCCAGCTCCCCGATCTCGGCCGAGCTCAAGCCCGTGGCGACGATGGATCCGTCCGCCTCGACGTTCGCCGCGGCACCGGCATCGTTGAGCGCGGCGACGAACATATCGGTCATCGGCGTGACGACGCGCACGGCGTCGAGCACGCTCTGGGCCGTGAATTCACTCACGCTGGTCTCCGCGATCAGGGTGCCGCGGCCGATCACGACGAGTCGATCGGCGGTCAGGGACATCTCATTGATCAGATGGCTCGAGACGAACACGGTCCGTCCCTCGGCGGCGAGGCCGCGCAGGAGGAAGCGGGCCCACCGGATGCCCTCTGGGTCGAGACCGTTGATGGGTTCGTCGAAGAGCAGGACACCCGGGTCTCCGAGGAGAGCAGTGGCGATCCCGAGCCGTTGCCCCATGCCGAGCGAGTACTTGCCGGCGCGCTGGCGTGCGACGTCGGTGAGCCCTACGACGTCGAGTACCTCATCGATCCGGGAGCGGGGGATGTCGTTGGCTCGGGCGAGGAAGAGGAGATGGTCGTACGCACTGCGCGCCGGGTGATACGCCTTGGCGTCGAGCAAGGCCCCGACTTCGCGCAGCGGCCACCGCAGATCCGCGTAGCGGGTGCCGTTGATCAGCGTCGTTCCCGACGTCGGATTGTCGAGTCCCATGATCATGCGCATGGTGGTGGATTTACCGGAGCCGTTCGGACCGAGGAACCCGGTGACCACTCCCGGGGTCACCTCGAAACTCAAGTTGTCGACGGCCAACGTGTCGCGGTAGCGCTTCGTCAGTCCCTTCGCAACGATCATGCCGTCAACCTACGGAATTCTCCCGCAGATGAACATGTCGCTGACCGGCGTCTCGAACTGGGGCTAGCACCCCTCCTTCAGCGGGGGGCTGTCCGGAGTCGTCTCCGTCACACCGTTGCGGTGGGACCAGATCCGATAATCCCGTACTGCATGGCGTACATCGCCGCGCCGGTCCGGTTCGACACTCCCAGTTTGCTGTAGACGTGCTCGACGTGGTTGCTCACCGTCTTCGGGCTGATCCCCAACTCGCGGGCGATGCCCTTGTTGGGCATCCCCTGCGCGAGGAGTGCCAGTACGTCGCTCTCGCGCGTCGTCAGGCCGGCTTGGCCCCCCGCCCGTGCGGCTCACGCGGTGACCGGCCGCCGCCAAGCACGGCGTCGGTGGCGATGGGATCGAGGCGACCGTCGGCGGCCTCCGCCTGCAACTCGCGGACGGCCTCGGCCTCGCTCAGCGGTCCCCGGTACGGGCGTGGTTGCATCATGGCGCTGTAGGCGTCGGCGGCCGCAAGGACCCGTGCCCCTGACGACAGCATCGTCCCGCCGACACCGCGGTGATAGCCCGAGCCGTCCATCCGCTCGTGGTGGGTGGCCGCCAGGAGGCCGATACGGCGCAGCGGCTCGGGCCGGCTGAAGATCCGCTCGACGTAGTAGACGTGCAGGCGCACCCGCTCGTGCTCGTTGGCCGTCAACGGCCCGGGCTTTCCCCAGACCGATCGCCGGCACCCCGAACCGCCCCACGTCGTGGACGAGTGCGGCGCGGTAGGCCAGATGGGCATCGGCGGCGGGCATCTGCATCAGCTCGGCGGCGCCACGGACCAGGTCGGCCGTCGTGCGGGCGTGACCGGCGAAGAAAGGGCACCGCAGGTCGCAGAAGTCGCCGATCGCTTCGAGCGCCTGGTCCAGCTCGTCGTCGGTCAACGGACCTCGTTCGACCGGCTCGGCGGCGAGAAGCTCGTCGACGGTGTCCCGGTCGAGGTCTTCGAACAACGACTCGGGATCGGTGGACGACGAGCTTGGCGATCTCGGGGTCGAAGTGGGTGCCGCTGCGCGAGCGGACGACGTCGAGGGCCGCGTCGATGCCGGCCGTCCGCTGGAAGACCTCGCAGGCTTCGGCCACGTGCGAGATCCGGGCCGCCAGCGACACGCCGGTGCCGGACAGGTCGTCAGGGAACCCTCGACCGTCCCATCGGGCGTAGGCCTGCTCGATGCCTGCCTGCACGTCCTCGCTCAGCCCCAGGCGGGTGGCGAGCGCGCCGGCGGCCGAGCAGTGGTCCGCCATCTGCTGGACCACTTGGCGGCCCCCGCCGGCCATGAACGCGGCGGCCTGCCGGGCCCGGTTGAAGGCCGACGTCCCGTGGCCGGCCCGGCGCAGCATGAACACCATGGCCGGAAACCCGGCCAGGTCGGTCTCGATGGCGTGCGCCCGGAAGTCGATGTCGTCACCGAAGAGGAGCGCCGGCTTCGTTGCCGTAGATCGGGCACCCGACGTAGGTCAGGATGCCGACGTCGTAGAGGGTGGCCAGGTCTTTCGCGTCCAGGCCCAGCCGCTCGCCGAGGCGCATGCCGATCCGCGCCGAGCGGGCCATGTGCTCGGGCGGCTGCCCGAAACCGAGGTCGGTGGCCAAGGAGAGCGAGACCAGCAGGTCCGAGAGGCGGATGCCCGAGTCCCCCATGGCCGAATCGTACCGTCGTCCCGCCCGGCGCCCGGACCATGGGGTGAATGCCTCATGACGGCCGGCCGGCTCGTTCCTTACCGTGAACGTCGAGCGACCACTTCGGTCGTCAGGAACGGAGGAAGGCAATGCACAAGTACCTCATCGAGCGCACCGTTGCGGGTGCCGGTCAGATGGACGCCGGCGGTCTCGCGGCCATCGCCAGCCAGTCCAACAAGGTGCTCCGCGACCTCGGGCCCGACATCCAGTGGGTGCACAGCTACGTCACCGACGACAAGATCACCTGTGTCTACCTGGCGGCCTCGAGGAGATCGTCCGTGAGCACGGCCGCTGCGGCGGGTTCCCCATCGACGCGGTGCACGAGGTCCGCAGCGTCATCGACCCGACCACGGCGGAGCTGGTCCGATGAGCCGGGCCGCGATCAGCCTGACCACCGGCCTCGAGGATCCCGAGAAGGTGACCGTCGCCCTCCTGGTGGCGGTCGGCGCCGCCGAAGCCGGCCGGAACACCCTCATGTTCCTCACCAAGGAGGCCGTTCGCCTGGCGACCGAGGGCGTCGCCCTCGGGGTGGCGTGCGAGGGCTGCCCACCCATCCCCGAGCTGATGAAGCGCTTCGAGGCCGCCGGCGGCGAGCTGCTCACCTGCCCGATCTGCTTCAACGCCAGGAGGCTCGACGAGGCCACGCTCGTCTCCAACGCCCGGCTGGGCGGGACCGTCCAGCTGTGGGAGTGGATCGGCGACGGCGCGACCACCTTCAGCTACTGACCGGCCCTACGGAAACGGACAGAGGAGACTGACGATGGCGACTGACCTCGGTGAGCACTTTGCCCAGGCTGTTGCAGCGCAGGATGCCGACGCCCTCAAGAAGCTGCTGGCGCCCAACGTGAGCTTCCGTGCCCTGACGCCTGGCCGATTCTGGGAGAGCGACGATGCCGACGCGGTCGTCGACGACGTGATCCTGGGCACGTGGTTCTCACCGGATCGCTCGATCACCCGGATCCTCAAGGTCGACGGCGCAACGATCGGCACCGTCGACCAGATCGAGCGCGTCGAGCGCGTCGGCTACCGCTTCCAGGCGAAGCTCCCTGACGGCGACTTCATCATCGAGCAGCAGGCGTACTTCCAGGCCGAGAACGAGACGATCACCTGGCTGCGGATTCTGTGCTCAGGATTTCTCCATGACGCATGACCCCGTCGATTCCACGAGTCCTACTCCGGCGACCGGCCAACGAAGCGCCCGCGTCGAGGCGGCGCTCACTGCGTGGGGCGCCTTCGACCGGGACGACCCCTTCCCGCTGTTCGCCGAAGTCCGTGAACTCGGCCCGGTGCACCACGTCACCCTGGCCGACGGCCACGACGCCTGGCTCGTGGTGGGCCACGACGAGGCCCGGCAGGCGCTCAATGACCCCCGGTTCTCCAAGGACATGCACGCCGCGCTCGCCTTGGGCGGCGGGGTGGTGGCCGAGGGCCTCCCGGGGCCCGAGTTCGCCCGGCACATGCTCGCCGTGGACCCGCCGGATCACACCCGGTTGCGTCGTCTCGTGTCGTCGGCGTTCTCGATGCGCAGAGTCGAGGGGTTGCGGCCGCGGGTGCAGGCCATCGTGGACGACCTCCTCGACGTCCTGGCCGGACCGCGATCCCGAGGCTCCCGTCGATCTGGTGGCCAGATTCGCCTTCCCCCTCCCGTTCACGGTGATCTGCGAGCTGCTCGGCGTGCCCGAAGGCGAGCGCACCTCGCTGGGGCAAGGTCTCGTGGCCATGCTCGTTCCCACCCCGACCCCGGCCGACTACGCGCGGGCCAAGGAGGCGTCCGACGCCGTCGTGGCGCAGCTGCGCCGGCTGGTCGAGGCCAAGCGCGACGCGCCCGGCGATGACCTCGTGAGCGCCCTGATCGCGGCTCGGGACGGGGAGGAGCGACTGGACAACCAGGAGCTGCTCTCGACCATCTTCCAGCTCATCGTGGCCGGTCACGACACCACCACGACGTTCATCGGCAACGCCGTCGTCGCGCTCCTCGACCACCCGGAGCAGCTCGAGCTCGCTGCGCGCGCGATCCGGACCGGATCCCGGCCGCCGTCGAGGAGCTGCTCCGCTACGACGCCCCCGTGCCCCATTCGACATTCCGCTACGCCGTGGAGGTCGTCGAGATCGGCGGCCACTCGATCCCGGCCGGCGCGCAGGTCATCGTCTGTCTCGCCGCCGCCAACCATGACCGTTGTCGCTTCGCCGAACCCGAGCGGCTCGACATCGAGCGGGCGCAAGGGCGGCACCTGGCGTTCGGGCACGGCATCCACCACTGCCTGGGCGCTCCGCTCGCTCGCCTCGAAGGCCAGCTGGCGCTGGGATCGCTCATCCGGCGCTTCCCCCGACTCCGCCTCGCCGGCGGGCGTGCCGGACCTGCACTGGGGCCACGGCGACGGGCTCGTGCTGCGCGGCCTGTCCGCAGCTGCCGGTCATTCCCGGCCCCGCCCGGCCGAGGTAGTCCCCAGCCCAGGTCACGCCCAGGCAAGTCATCCGACCACCCGGAAGAGAACCGCCTTGTACCGTCTCCAGCCATGGCCATGCGCTCGTTGAGCACCGACTACCTGGTCGTTGGCGCCGGCGCCATGGGCATGGCGTTCACCGACGCGCTGATCGACCATGCCGACGCCCATGTCACGCTCGTCGACCGTCGCCACGCCGCCGGTGGTCACTGGCAGGACGCCTATCCGTTCGTCCAGCTGCACCAGGCTTCGCAGTTCTACGGCGTCGCATCAACGCTTCTCGGTACCGGAGCAGTGCAGGACGACGGCCCCGAGGCGGGTCTTCAACAGACGAGCACGGCGATCGGAGATCCAGAGCTACTACGACGCCGTGCTGTATCGGCCGCCTTCTCGGCTCCGGCCGAGTCACCTTCCTCGGCGGAAGCGAGTACCGCACTGACGGATCCGCCCATTTCGTCACGTCCCTGGTGTCGGGCGAGACGGTGCAGCGTCGAGGTACGGCGCCGCGTCGTCGACGCCACCTATCTGTCGCCGACGATCCCGGCGACTTCGACCACCGCCCTTTGGCGTCGCTGAGGGCGCCCGCGTTGTTCGCGGTCAACTGCCTCAGCAGCCTGGCGACGCCCCGGACAGGTTCGTCATCGTCGGATCCGGAAAGACCGCGACGGACGCGATCGTCTGGCTGTTGACGAGGGGCGTGCCACCCGAACGCATCACCTGGGTACGGCCGCGCGAGCCGTGGATGCTCAACCGTGCCGTGGTCCAGCCGGATCCTGTGGTCGCGCTCGAGCTGGCCGCCGACACGATGGCGGCAGCGACCGAGGCGGAATCGCTCGACGACATGTTCCTCCGTCTCGAGGCCGCCGGGGTCATGCTCCGTATCGACACCGCCGCGGTGCCCACGATGGCCAAGACGCCCACGCTCGGGGCCTGGGAACTCGAACTGCTCCGCAGCATCGAGCACGTCGTTCGGCTCGGGCACATCAGGTCTGTGACCGGAAGTGAAATCGTGCTGGACGAGGGCGTCATCGCCGCTGACCCGTGACTCGCTGGTGGTGCACTGCGCGGCGTCGGGACTGCGCTACCCGCCGATGGTTCCCCTGTGGCAGCCGGACAAAATCCGGCTGCAGACGATCCGGGTGGGCTTCCCGTGCTTCTGCGCCGCATTGGCCGGCTTCGTCGAAGCAACCCGCGACGACGACCGGGAACGCAACCGGCTCTGCCCACCCAACGTCTTTTCCGACAGCCCGGCAACCTGGGCGCAGATGCAGGTCCGTGGAACGCTGGCCACTCGCGCCTTCGGCGCCGAGCCCGACATCGCGGCGTGGGCCAACGGCTGCGCCTTGAACCCGGCGCGGCTACCGGCCGAGCAGCGCACGACGCCGGCTGTGCAGGAGGCGGGCGCACGGCTGGCTGCTGTGGCTGATGAGGGCCTTGTTCGGATGACCGCGCTGGCCCAGGGTCCCCTTCAGTAGCGTGTGGCGCAAGGAGTAGCTATGTCGGTGAGCGACATAATTGATCGAATCCTGAGGTCTCCGCCGCAGCTTCATCCCTTTCGATTGAGATCAAGGGTGGAGGCTCCAGCTACGACGCGTGAGATCACGGAGGCTTGGGGCGATCGTGCGCTCCCAGGCGACGCAATGAACGTGTGGAAGATGTGCCGTGAAGCCAGACTCTATGAAGATGTGGACGATGGACAGTGGGGACTGGTGCTGATGTCTCCGGGCGCCAGCGCCGAAATGACGGCGTTCCAGCACTCCTTTCGGCCCGAGGACATGCGACCGGACGACGTTGTGCTCGGTGAATTTCTCGGTGACTTGGATCTCCTCGTTCTCGCTCCGTCAGAGAGGGGGAGTAGGAAAGTAATGATCTCCCTGGAGCTTGACGCCAGGTCCTTCTGGTTCGGCGTGGGATCCAATCTGGAGGCATTTCTCGAAAGGTACTTTGACGCGGCGGGGGACAAGTTCTGGGAGCCTTATCGCCACCTCGAAAGTGCCGAGTGAGTGCGGCCCGACGCGATGACGATGACGTTGATGATGACCGCACAGAAAGCGATCAGCGGTCCCCAGCCACCGCTGCGAGAATGCACGAAAGTATGACTGCGATGAGATTCGACTACACCGAGTTGTCGGGCCTCGAAAACGTCTTCTTGGAAGACAGCTTCGTTCTTGCGATCAAGGAGGAGGCGGCACGTATCACCTTCCGGGTTGAAGCGGTGCTCACTCCTGAGCACCCTTGTTACGGGCCACCACGTGCCGACGAGGAATATTGCTTCGCAACCGGAGATCTCCTTTTCTCAGAGATAGAGGATGCGGAGTGGACGAGGCGATCGACCAAGCCGTTCGTCGATGCGAACAACGAACCGGATTGGGGCAATATCGACGAGTTCGATCGTCCTCGGGGCAATGAGTACCGAGTGAGCGGTCATTTTGGAGTCGTCAACATAATCTGCGCATCTGACCCGGTGTTTCTGCTCGACGATTGTCCGCCAGCCACTTCAGAACGGGTCGAATAATGTCTGGTCCCCCGGCGCCCCCCGGCGCCCCCCGAAATGGTCGCGAAATTCTCGACGTTGCTGCTCGCCAGCGGCGCTCTTGACGCAGGCAAATGACAGTGATGTGATTTGGTGTCGGTTGGGCAAGTCGTCCAACGACGTTCGGGAGGACGCATGGGCGAGACCCTGAGCCGGGCTCTGGTTCTCACGCTGCTTCAGCACGCCGAGGATTTCCCCTGGAGGATGCAAGGTATCGGGCTCATGGCTCTTCGCCTTGACGACCGGCGGGAACACCGGCTTCACGTCTGGGACCCGAGCTCGAGCGCCGGGGAAGCGCCGATCCACGACCACCCCTATGACTTCACGTCGACGATCATCGCCGGCGAGTTGACCAACGTACGGTACGAAGAGGACCCCGCAGGCGACGAGTATGTGCGCTTTCGCTACCGTCCGGGCGCCGAGGCCGAGCGGCAGTCGGACGTGGTGAGGTTGTCCTTGACGGCGACGACGCTCACCGAGGGCGATCAGTATCGGCAACTCGCCCGTGACCTCCACGCCAGCATGCAGCTCCCCGGGACGGTGACGGCCATTCGGTGTTCCTGGGTGGCTACGCCCACGTTGACCGTTTGCTTTCGAGATCAGGACTCCTGGGTCTCGGAACAAGGGCGAGATGCCACACGCGAAGAGATCAAGAACTTCAGCGCCAAAGCGTTGGAATGGTTCTAGAACGAGTCCTGATCAGACGTTCGGTGCGTGGCACACCGCCTCAATGTTGTGGCCGTCGGGATCGCGGACGAAGGCCCCGTAGTAGTTCTCGTGATACTCGGGAAACACCCGGGGTGCATTGAGGATTTCTGCGCCGATGGAAACCGCGGCCGCGTGGAAGGCGTTGACCGCGTCGCGGTCGTGAGCCCGGAAGGCCACGTGGAGCTCTCGGTCCTCATCCCGTTGCGCCGGCGAAAGCCAGAACGATCCAGGTTGTGGTCCGAAGAACCCGACCGCCGGTCCGTCTGTAGCTTGGGAGGAGATGCCCAACGGCGCGAGCACGGCTTCGTAGAAGGCTCGACTCGTGGGGACGTCCGTGACTTGGAGCGAGACATGGTCGATCATCGCCCCAGGATCGCACGGCTTCCACGGTCGGGCAACGGAACGAACGAGAGGCCCGGTGTAGTGTCCGTCCGATTACGTCCGCCTCCGTGACGGACGCCAATGACGCAACTGACAGAAACGACGCCGGTGTGAGGGGGAAGCATGACAGTGCTCGATCAGAAGGTAATTGTCGTTGCCGGAGGTGCGACCGGGATCGGGGCGGAAACGGCGCGTCAACTCGTGAGCGCCGGCGCCCAGGTCCTGGTCGGTGACATCAACGAAGACGGCGGGCGGGACCTCGTCGCGTCGATCGGTGATGGGGCACAGTTCTTCGGTTTCGACATTTCGGATGAAGACTCGGTCAGGGCGCTCATCGACTCCGCCATTGCAACGTACGGCCGACTCGATGGACTCTTCTCCAACGCCGCGGATCTCAGCGCCGGGGTTCTCGGCGACGACACCGACATCGTGTCCATGGAGAGCGAGACGTGGCATCGAAGTCTGGCCGTCGACTTGACCGGATTCTTCTACACCGCGCGTCATGCCCTGCCGCACCTCCTCAGCGGCGGAGGAGGCTCGATTGTGGTGACGAGCTCCGCAGCGGCGTTTGCCGGCGGGTCGACGCGTCCGGCCTACTCCACCTCAAAGGCGGGTCTCGGTGCGCTCGTGCGCCACATCGCCAGCCGATGGGGAAGGGAGGGCATTCGCTGCAACGCGGTGGCGCCCGGACTGGTTCTCTCCGATGAACTGCGCCCAAAGGTGCCGGCGGAGCGGCAAGAGGCGTACTTGGCGTCCCAACTCCTCGGTCGGCTGGGCGAACCTCGGGATATTGCCGCCATGGTCACGTTCCTCTTCTCCGATCCGGCGGAGTGGATCACGGGGCAGATCTTCGGCGTCGATGGCGGAATGGTCCTACGCTAACGACTCATTATTTTGTGCTTGCCTTCAAGCGCTTGAGGTATGTCATCCTTCGGGTATGACAGTCTTCAGTATCCAAGATGTCTCGCGGCGCAGCGGGCTGAGTGAACCAACGTTGCGCTATTACGAGCAGGTCGGGCTGGTCGGCCCGATCCACCGCGACGAGCACAGCGGGCATCGTCGCTATTGCACCGAGGACCTCCACACGCTCGAGGCGTTGGCGTGCCTTCGCTCTGTCGGCGTGGGTATCGAAGACATGCGCACGTACCAGGCAAACCTCGCCCGTAGGCACGAGACGGCCGCGGAGCAGCGCGATCTGCTGTTACGCCACGCAGAGCGCATAGAGGCCGAGATCGTCGCCCAACATGCACGGCTGGACTACCTGCGCACGAAGGCGGCACTCTGGGATGCGCGCGACCGGGGTGATGCCGCGGCAGAGTCCGAGGCGATGCAGCCCTTCCTGGACGCGGCCGGTCGTTTGCGGGCGCTGCCATGAGCCCCGTTCTCGTCACTGGTGCGTCGGGGTACGTGGGCACGCAGTTGATCGCTGCGCTGCTGCGGACCGGGACCACCGTGCGTGCCACCGTGCGCTCGACGGCCCATGCGGACGAAGTGCGCGCCGCGGTGCGCCGCGGCGACGCCGACGATGCCGGCTTGGAGTTCGCCGCCGCTGATCTGACGACAGACGAAGGGTGGCCCGCTGCGCTGGCTGGCTGCGAAGAGGTTCATCACGTGGCGTCGCCCATTCCGGCCGTTCAGCCTGAGGACCCCGACGAGTTGATCGTCCCGGCGCGCGAGGGCACGCTGCGGGTGCTGCGTGCCGCACGCGACGCGGGCGCCCGGCGCGTGGTGCTGACCTCGTCATTCGCGGCTATCGGTTACACACCCAAGCCCACCTCTGAATTCACCGAAGAAGACTGGACGGATCCTGACACCCCTGGCTTGGCCCCCTACCCGCGCTCCAAGGCGATCGCCGAGCGCGCGGCGTGGGACCTGATGGAGAGCAATGGCGGCGACACCGAGTTGGTCGTGGTCAACCCCACGTTCATCCTCGGGCCCACTCTCACCACCGTCCTGCGTTCTTCAATGCACCTCATCAAGATGATGCTGGACGGGACGATGACCATCGTTCCCCGAGCCCGTTTCGGTGTCGCCGACGTGCGAGATGTGGCCGACGTGCACATCTTGGCCATGGCCTTGCCCGAGGCCGCAGGCAAGCGGTACCTGGTGCTGGCGGACGGACCGGCCATGAGCTTTCTCGATGTAGCCACCACGTTGGGCCGGCGGCTCGGCCCGCTGGCGGCGAACGTGCCGACGCAGGAGGCGCCGGGGGACGAGCTCCCCACGCCGATCATCCATAACGACCGAGCCCGCAACGAGCTCGGTTGGCGCCCGCGGCCCGTCGAGACGACGATCGTCGAGTCGGCCGAGAGCTTGCGCGACCTCGGGCTTCTGGCGCAGGAGGCTGAGAACTAGCAGCCCGCACCGGTTGTCGGGACCGGCACGCTCGGACCCGGCACCGGAACTCAGGCCCGGTCCTGGCTGCATGAGTATGCGAAACTATGTATACTGATGCGATGAAGGCGGGGATCGTCGGAGCATCGGGGTACACCGGGGTGGAGTTGCTCCGGCTCCTGGCCGCACATCCTGACATCGATGTGGCCGTCGTCACGGCTCATTCGCACGCCGGAGAGGTGGTCGGCGAGCACACTCCGTCGTTGGCCGCCGCCTATCCGGGCCTGGTCTACGAGGCGGCCGGCCCTGAGGCTCATGGCCGAGGCGGTCAGGATGGCCAAGACGGTCTGGACAGGCTCGACGGCCTCGATGTCGTGTTCTGCGCCCTGCCGCACGGGGAGTCACAGCGGATCGTGCCGGCGTTGCGGGAGCGGGTGGGGGTGATCGTGGATCTGGCGGCCGATTTCCGGTTGCACGATGCTGCGCTCTACCCGACCTGGTACGGCGAGGAGCACGCGGCGCCGGAGTTGTTGGCGCAGGCCGCATTCGGTCTGCCCGAGTTGTTCCGATCCGGGCTCGCAGGGGCGACGCTGGTCGCCGCCGCCGGTTGCTATCCGACGGCCGCTGGGCTCGCGCTCGCCCCGTTGCTCCGGGCCGGCCTGGTCGAGCCGGGCGGCATCATCGTCGACGCCGCCTCGGGGGTATCCGGAGCGGGGCGTGGCCTCAGGGAGTCGCTGCACTTCGGCACCGTCGACGAGGATTTCACCGCGTACGGCTTGCTGCACCATCGGCACACGCCTGAGATGGAACAGATCCTGGCGGCACAGGTGCTGTTCACGCCGCATCTCGTCCCGATGGTCCGCGGGATCCTGGCGACGTGTTACGCCCGCCCCGTTGCTCGCGCCGGATCTCGGTCGACCGGACTCACGACAGCCGACGGACTCACCACGGTCGACGTGATGGACGCGCTGCACGAGGCCTACGACGATGAGCCCTTCGTCGTGGTGACGGACGCACCACCGTCGACCAAAGCGACGGCCGGATCCAATTGCGCGCACGTGACAGCCCGGGTCGACGAGCGCACGGGCTGGGTGCTCTCGTTGTGCGCCCTCGACAACCTGGTCAAGGGTGCGTCGGGCCAGGCCGTCCAGTGCGCCAACATCGCACTGGGACTTCCGGAGACGACGGGGTTGCCGATGGTGGGGTTGTACCCGTGAGCGTCACCGCACCGGAGGGGTTCGTGGCTGCCGGGGGCTCAGCCGGGATCAAGGCAGCCGGCGCGCCCGATGTCGCCGTGGTGACGACCGATCACGGCCGGGCCGTGCCCGCCGCCGGCGTCTTCACCGCCAATCTGGCGGCGGCGGGACCTGTGCAGGTCAGTCGGGCCCACCTGGAGGCGACCAAGGGGCGTGCCGCCGGGGTCATCCTCACGTCGGGCAACGCCAACGCGGCGACGGGGGAGCCGGGCCGGGAGGCGGCGTCCCGCTTGTGCGGCGCGGTGGCGCGGGGGATCGACGCGCATGTCAACGAAGTCCTTGTCTGCCAGACCGGGCTGATCGGGATTCCGTTCCCGATGGCCGAGGTGGAGCCGCATCTGGCCGAGATCGTGGCGTCTCGGCGCGCCAACGCCGAGTCCGGCGCGGCGGCGGCCCGCGCCATCATGACAACCGACACCGTGCCCAAGACGGCCTTGGTGAAGGGCTCCGGGTTCACGGTGGGGGCCATGGCCAAGGGCGCGGCCATGCTGGCGCCGAACATGGCGACAATGCTGGCGCTCTGCACGACGGACGCCGTGGCGACGCCGGACGTGTTGCGCACTGCGTTGCGTGCAGCGGTCGAGGGCTCGTTCAACTCCATGACCGTCGACGGCTGCACGTCGACCAACGACACGGTTCTGGTGCTGGCGAGCGGGCGGGCGGCAGGGCCATCTCTCGCATCGTTGACCGCTGCGCTCAGCGAGGTCTGCATGTCGCTATCGGAGCAGATGGCCGACGATTCCGAGGGGACGACCAAGGTGGCCCACATTCGCGTGGTGGGTGCCGAGAGCGACGGCGCGGCGCATACGGCAGCACGCAAGGTCGCCGACTCCATGCTCGTGCAGTGCTCGTTGAACGGCGAGGATCCGTACTGGGGACGCGTGGTCAGCGAGCTCGGTTCGGCCGGGGTGGCCTTCGACATCGACAAGGTCTCGGTGTCGTACGGCGGCACGGTGGTGTGTGCCGGCGGGGTGGCGGCGGCGCACGACGCGGGAGCGGTGAAGGCCCACATGGGGGGAAGGCACATTGCGCTGACGTGCGATCTCGGGTTGGGGAGTGGATCAGCCGCGGTTCTGGGCACGGACCTCGGGTACGGCTACATCGACGAGAACAGGACGACGTCATGACGGCCAGTCGCGGCTCGCTCCCGTTGCCGAACCCGAAGCCCTACACGGGCCCGGTCCCGAAGAACACGCGCGCCCAGCGGGCGGCGGCGCACAACACGGCGTCGCTCCTCGTCGAGGCGCTGCCGTACATCCAACGCTTCCGGAGCAAGATCGTCGTCGTCAAGTACGGCGGCAACGCGTTGCACGGTTCGACCGACGGCACCGACGACGCCCTGGCCTCGTTCGCCCAAGATGTGGTGCTCATGCGTGCCGTCGGCATCCTTCCGGTGGTGGTGCACGGGGGCGGACCCCAGATCGGTGACCTCATGGCCCGCCTGGGCAAGGTCACGGAGTTTCGCGATGGTCTACGGGTCACCGACGCCGAGACACTCGACATCGCCCGCATGGTCCTGGTGGGCAAGGTCAACCGCGACATCGTCTCGGCCATCAACGTGCACGGCCCGCTGGCTGTCGGCATGTCGGGCGAGGACGCCAATCTCATCACCGCGGCCCAGAGCCATGTGGACCTGGGCTTCGTGGGCAACGTGGCCGTGGTCGACCCCACCATGCTGCAGCGACTTGTGGCCGAAGGGATCATCCCGGTGGTCGCCACCATCGGGGCCGATGCGGCCGGCCAGGCCTACAACATCAACGCGGACACCGTGGCCGGCGCCCTGGCCGAGGCGCTGGAGGCCGAGAAGCTCATCTTCCTGACGGACGTCGAAGGGTTGCGGGTCGTACCCGACGATCCCACGACGCTCATCCACCAGGCCAACCTCGACGTGGTGGACGAGATCCTGCGCAGCGGGGGAGCGGTCGGCGGGATGAAGCCGAAGATCGAGGCGTGTGCTGCCGCCGTGCGCGGTGGCGTCGCCCGGGCGCACATCCTCGACGGGCGTGTCCCCCATGCGCTCCTGCTCGAGCTCTTCACCGACTCCGGCGTCGGCACCATGGTGCTGCCGTGAGCCCGCAGACCGCCGCCGGCCGCGCCGCCGGATCGCAGCGCCCTGATGCGGACCTACGCCGAGCCGCCCGTCACCTTCGTGCGGGGCGAAGGAACCCTCCTCTTTGACGCGGCGGGGAAGAGCTATCTCGACTTCATCACCGGCCTGGCCGTGGTGTCGCTGGGCCATGCCCACCCCGCCGTGGCCGATGCGGTGGCGGCTCAGGCCCGGACGCTGACCCATGTGTCGAACCTCTACGGCAACACGTTGGGGCCCGAAGTGGCGCTGACGATCGACCGCCTCATCAATGGCGGGACGGGTCAGGCCGGCGGGCAGGTGTTCTTCACCAACTCGGGGGCCGAGGCCAATGAGTGTGCCCTGAAGCTGGCCCGGCGGTGGGCCGGTGGCGGGCGGCACGTGGTGATCAGCGCCGACAACTCGTTCCACGGCCGGACCCTGGCCACGCTGACTGCAACCGGGCAGCCCGAAAAGCACCAGCCGTTCCTCCCTTTGCCCGAGGGCTTCATCCATGTCCCGTACGACGACATGGCGGCGCTCGACGCCGCGCTGGACGCGGACACGGTCGC
Source organism: uncultured Acidimicrobiaceae bacterium (assembly GCA_963706555.1). Classification (GTDB taxonomy): domain Bacteria; phylum Actinomycetota; class Acidimicrobiia; order Acidimicrobiales; family RAAP-2; genus Bog-473. The sequence continues at coordinate 4,081,625 of OY970164.1, read as the reverse complement.
GGGCGTGCTGCTCGAGCCGCTGCAGGGCGAAGGCGGCGTCATGGTGCCGAGCTCGGATTACCTGGGCGCCGTCCGCGCCCTCTGCACGGAACGCAACGCACTCCTCATGCTCGATGAGGTGCAGACCGGCCTCGGGCGCACCGGCCACTGGTTCGCGTTCCAGGCCCAGGGTCTTGAGCCAGACGTGGTGACGATCGCCAAGGCGTTGGGGAACGGCATGCCCGTCGGCGCATGTTGGGCCCGGGCCGAGGTGGCGGCGGCGTTCGGGCCCGGGGATCACGGCTCGACGTTCGGCGGCCAGCCGCTCGCCATGGCTGCGGCGAAGGCCACGCTCGCGGTGATGGAGGCCGAGGATGTGTGCGGCCGGGCGCGACGCGAGGGCGCGCGCCTCGCCGCCGGGTTGGCCACGCTCCCGGGTGTGGTGTCGGTGCGGGGAGCCGGGCTCCTGCTGGCAGCCCAACTGGACGAGCCGATGGCCAAGGAGATCGCCGCGGCTGCACTGGGCGCCGGACTGCTCGTCAACCCCGTGCGTCCCGACGCCATCCGGGTGGCCCCGCCCCTCTTGGTGAGCGATCAGGAAGTGGATGCGGCGCTGGCGATTCTGGCCGAGGTCATGGCCGACGTGGCGGGCCAAGCCGCCGCTGACACCCCAGCCGCCGCAGGCGACGCTGGCCCGGGCGGCGCAGCCGCAGCCGCAGGCGCCGACCCGACCCCAGCAGCGAAGGACTGAACGCGCATGCCCGATCTGTTCGACGTCGACGACCTCTGGCCCCACGGCTACGACCGGGTCCTCGAGCTGGCCACAAAGGGGGACGTCGGCCGTGTGCTCGAAGGACAAGGCGTCGCCCTGCTCTTCGAGAAGCCGTCGTCGCGCACCCGCAACTCCACCGAGATGGCGGTGGTCGGCCTGGGCGGGCACCCGGTCTACATACAAGGGGCCGAGGTCGGCCTCGATACGCGGGAGTCCGCCGAGGACGTCGCCCGCACGTTGGGTTGTTACCACCGCGTCGTGTGTGCCCGCGTCTTCGCCCACGACACGCTGGCGCGCATGGCGTTCGCCCTCGAGGGCAGCGCGTTCGACGTCCCTGTCATCAATCTGCTCTCCGACGACGCCCACCCCTGCCAGGCCATCGCCGACGTCATCACGTTGCGCGAGATCCTCGGTCCGCTCCCGGGCCAGGTGCTGGCCTACATCGGCGACTCCAACAACGTGTGCCGCTCGTTGGTCAAAGCGGCGCTCATGGAAGGAATGGACGTACGGGTCGCCTCGCCTCCCGAGTACTCGTTCTCGGCGGAGGAACTCGACCGGCTGACCGCGTTCTCGACACGCGTCGACCGGGGCGGCAGGCTGCACGTGACCCACGATCCCGAGGTCGCCGCGGGCGGAGCGGATGCGCTCTACACCGACGTGTGGACGAGCATGGGCCAAGAAGTGGAGTCGGCGATCCGCCGCGCCGCCTTCGCGCGCTACATCATCGACGACGCGTTGCTCGACGTGGCCGAACCTGATGTGGCGGTGCTGCATTGCCTCCCGGCACATCGCGGCGAGGAGATCTCGGCCTCGGTGCTCGAGGGCTCGCACAGCGTGGTCTGGCGACAGGCGGCGCACCGCCAGACGGCAATGCGGGGAATCCTGGCCTGGGCCGTGGAGGAATCGTGACCGACTCGATCCAGCGCGGCCGTCTGACGAAGAACCAACGTCAGCACCGGATCACCAAGTTGCTCGAAGCGCAGCCGGTGACAAGCCAGGGGCAACTGGTAGCGCTCCTGGCCGAGCAGGGCGTGGAAGCGACGCAGACGACGGTGTCGCGCGACCTCGAAGACCTGGGCGCGGTGAAGGTCAGGCTGCCCGGCGGCGATACGGCGTACGCCCTCCCCGAACTCCCGGTGCACCAGATCGCCCCCGAGGACCATCTGCGGCGGGTGCTGGGGGAGTGGGTGGTCGAAGTGGCGTACTCAGGCAACCTGGTGGTGCTGCGCACCCCGCCGGGATCGGCCCATGTCGTAGGCTCGGCGCTCGATCGAAGCGGACTGGACGCCGTCATCGGGACGGTGGCCGGGGACGATACGGTCCTCGTCGTAGTGGATGAGGAGACGGGGGGGAAGGTGATGGCGGCGCGTCTGGGCGACGTGGCCGGCATCGCGCAAGGGACGGATCTCAACGGGAATACGACAGGAAGGGACTGACCATGGCGGAGCGAGTGGTATTGGCCTACAGCGGAGGCCTCGACACGTCGGTGGCCGTGCGCTGGCTGATCGAGAACGAGGGCGTCGAGGTGGTCGCCGTCGCTGTGAACGTGGGTCAGTCTGCCGACCGCGGTGGCGAGGACTGGGATGCCATCCGCACCCGGGCCCTCGCGGCCGGCGCGGTCGAGGCTGTCGTGGTCGATGCCCGCACCGAAATGGCCGAGCAATTCTGCGTCCCCGCGCTGCAGGCCAATGCCCGCTACGAGGGCAAGTACCCGCTCGTCTCCGCGCTGTCGCGTCCGGTCATCGTGCGCCACCTGGTGGCCGAGGCCCGTCGTCACGGTGCGACCGCCGTGGCCCATGGCTGCACCGGGAAGGGGAACGACCAGGTGCGCTTCGAGGTGGGCACACGCTCGTTGGCACCGGACCTGAACATCTACGCGCCGGCCCGGGTCTGGGGCCTGAGCCGCGAGGACTGCGTCGATCTGGCGACCAAGTGGGAGATCCCCATCACGGTGACCAAGGACAAGCTGTACTCCATCGACGACAACCTGTGGGGCAAGGCGATCGAGTGCGGAGCGATTGAGGATCCATGGGCGCCCGCACCCGACGACGTCTACACGTTGACCCGGGCCACCGAGACCGAGCCGGTCGAGGTCATCATCGGCTTCGAGGCGGGCGTGCCTGTCGCGCTTGACGGCGAGTCGTTGGATCCAGAGCCGCTCATCGCCAAGCTGGGCCGCATCGCCGGGAGCCGCGGCTTCGGACGGCTGGACATGGTCGAGAACCGCAGGGTCGGGATCAAGAGCCGAGAGGTCTACGAGTGCCCGGCAGCGCTCTCGTTGATCATCGCCCACGCCGACCTGGAGGACCTGACGTTGGAGCGGGACCTGCATCATGAGAAGGCGCGCCTCGAGCCACGATGGTCCGAGCTCGTGTACGACGGGCTCTGGTTCTCGCCGCTCAAGTCCGCACTCGATGCGTTCATCGCAGAGTCCCAACGTCACGTCACCGGCGACGTGCGGCTGCGCTTCGCACCTCCGGGCACCTGCACCGTGGTCGGGCGCCGGAGCCCGGTTGCGCTGTACGACCACGACCTCGCGACATACGACGCGTCCGACTCGTTCCGTCACGCCGACGCCGAAGGGTTCGTCCGCTTGTGGGGCCTCGGTGTGGCGACGTGGTCGGCACGGCAGGGCCCCGGCGCCGTGGCAGGCGCCGCAGCCACCGGTGGGGCGGCGGGAACGTCGACGGGTGGGACGTCGACGGGCGGATCATGACGCTCTGGAAGGGTCGGATCTCGACCGGGATGGCCGACGTAGTGGCGACGTTCACGGTCAGTCTCCCCTTTGACAAGGTGCTGGCCCCCGACGATCTCGTCGGCTCGCGAGCACACGTCAAGGGCCTCGGCAAGGTCGGCATCCTGACCGACAGCGAGGTCACGCAGCTGCTCGACACGCTCGATCTGGTCGAAGAGGAATTCGCCACGGGCGTCTTCGTCTTCGAGGAGGGCGACGAGGACATCCACACGGCGGTCGAGCGGAGGGTGACGGAGCTGGCCGGCGAAGCCGTCGGCGCCAAGCTGCACACCGGGCGTAGCCGCAATGACCAGATCGCGACCGACTTGCGGCTCTGGTGCCGTCGCTCGCTGGTCGGCGTGGCCACCGAGGTCATGGCCCTCCAAGATGTGCTCGCCCAGCGCGCCCGGGAAGCCGCCGATGTCTACCTGCCGGGCTACACGCACCTGCAACGGGCGCAACCCGTCCTGCTCGCCCATCACCTGCTGGCTCACGGCTGGGCGCTGGCGCGTGACGTGGACCGGCTGTTGGTGACGGTGGACCGGTTGAACATCTCGCCGCTGGGGGCAGGAGCGCTGGCCGGGTCGTCCCTCCCGCTCGACCCCGATTTCGTCGCGGCAGAGTTGGGTTTCCACGGCCGCTTCGAGAATTCGCTCGACGCAGTGTCGGACCGTGACTTCGTCGCCGAGTCGCTCTTCGACATCGCGCTGCTCGGCGTGCACCTCTCCCGCCTGGGCGAGGAGCTCGTGCTGTGGTCGACCGAGGAGTTCGGCTTCTGCACCATGGACGATGCCTATGCCACCGGGAGCTCCATGCTGCCGCAGAAGAAGAATCCCGACGTGGCCGAATTGTCCCGGGGTAAAGCAGGCCGGCTGATCGGTCACCTCAACGCGGTGCTGATCACCCTCAAGGGACTGCCCCTGGCCTACAACCGCGATCTGCAGGAGGACAAAGAACCGCTCTTCGACGCGGTGGTGCAGGTGTCGCGCGCGCTCATCGCGCTGCGCGGCGTCTACGACACCGTGACGTGGAACGAGGAGCGGATGCAACGCGCTGCGGACGGTCCGGCCGCGGCCGCCATCGATTTGGCCGAGATGCTGGTCGAGCAAGGCATGCCCTTCCGCCAGGCCCATGCACTCGTCGGTGGCATGGTGCGCGACTCGCTGGAGCGCCACGTCCCTCTAGTGGAGCTGGTGGCGGCGCACCCCGCACTGGGGGACGCCGCGGTCGAGCTCCTCGAGCCCGGTGTGGCGGTGACCCGTCGGCGTACCCCCGGTGGCGCCGGTCCGGGACCGGTGGCGGATCAGATGGAGCGCTTCTCCCGGCGCCTCGAGGTCGACCGCACCCGCCTGGCCCAATGGCCGGTGCGGTAGCCACGCGCCGCTCAACCCCCGTTCGACCGCTGAGGCCCTGAACCGGCGACGCACCCGAGTGAGCTGGCGGTGGCCCTCCAGGAGCGAATTATTCAGGCGACAATCAAGTGAACGCTTGATGAAGAAGGCCGGAAATGCTTGTACCGCGTAACCTGGTGGCGTACACCTAAGGGGAGAGGGGGCCTGTCCTTAGTCGATTCCCACCGAAGCGGAGCTGGCCTATGCAGCGAATGAGCGGCATCGATCCGATGTTCGTCTACTCGGAGACGCCGGTCACACCCATGACGGTGGCCTACGCCTGCACGTTCGACCCCAAGACGGCTCCGGATGGCTACTCATTCGAGGCGGTCAAGGCGGTGTTGGCGCAGCGGGTGCCGTTCCTCCCTCCGTTTCGACGTCGGCTCATGCCCGTCCCGCTCGGGTTGGATCATCCGCGCTGGGTGGACGACCCCGATTTCGACCTCGAGCACCACCTCCACCGGGTGGCCCTGCCGACCCCGGGTGGTGAGGCCGAGTTCACCGACATGGTTGCCGCTGTCATGGGCCGTCCGCTCGTTCCCGACCAACCGCCCTGGGAGATGCACGTCGTCGAGGGACTCGAGGGGGGAAAGATCGGCCTGATCGCCAAAATCCATCACTCCGTCATCGACGGTGTGGCCGGCGTGCAGCTCTTTGCCCAGTTGCTCGACCTCAGCGAGGAGGGTCGCCCGCCGGTCGAATGCCCACCCTGGGCACCGCCCGCCCTGCCCTCGCACGCACGACTGGTGGTAGCCGCCGTGCCGAACATCGTCACCAGCCCCATGCGGGCTGTCCATGCTGCGCGTGAAGTCGGCCGGACAGCGTTGCGCCTCGCCCGCCGCGCGCTCGACGAGCAGGCGGCGCCACTGTCGATCCCGGTCGGTGCGCCGAGCACGTTCGAAACTCCTGTCGGGGCCGCCCGGTCGGTGTCGTTCGCCAAGCTGAGTCTGCGTGACGTCCGTGCCCTGAAAGAGCAGTTCGGCGTGACGGTCAACGACGTCGTGCTCGCCATCTGCTCGGGCGCCCTGCGGACGCATCTGGCCGGGCGTGAGGAAGAGGGGAGCGACCCGCTGATCGCGGTGGTGCCGATCTCGGTGCGCAGCGAGTCGGCCGACGGAGCGGTGGCGGAGAAGGACTTGGGAAACCGGCTCTCGGCCATGTTCCTCCCTTTGGCCAATGACGTCGACCAACCCTTGGAGCGGCTGCGGGCCATCGCGGCCACCAGCGCGTCCGCCAAGGCGCAGGAACGGGCGGTCGGCTACGGGCCTCTCGCCTGCGCCGTGTCCGAGGCGATGCCACCGGCGCTCGCACGGCCCATGATCCAATTCGGGATTCAGGTGGGAGCCTTGCGCCGGCTCCGCACCGGGAATTTGATGGTCTCCAACGTGCCGGGCCCGAATTTCCCCCTCTACTTCGCCGGCATGCGCATGTTGGCCGCGTATCCGCTGGGGCCGGTCGTCGACGGCGTGGCGCTGAACATCACCGTGCAGACCTACGACAGTTCGATCTTCGTCGGGATCAACGCCTGCGCCAGTGCGGTGCCCGACCTCCCGGCCCTGGCGCGCTCCATGGTGGCGGAGCTCGACCGTCTGACCGAAGCGGCCGACCAGGAATATGCCGCTGCGGTACGGGCCGCGTGCGCTGCCGCACACCCTTCCATCACATCTCGCCACCGACCGCCCGGCCGTCGATCCCCGGTCGCCGTGCTGCTGGGCGAAGCGAGCTGACGATCCACCCGGCGCTCGACCTGCCGGTCGGTCGACCTGCCGCTCGCTCGAGCCGACGATCGCCCGGTCACGCTCCACCCGACACTTCACCGAGGCGGGAACTGACAAACTGACCGGACCCGAGCCCGGACCCGGTCCCGGACCTGAGCAACTGGCGCGATCGCCAAGAGCGCGGCGAGTCTTGGCCCGTGAAAAGGGCCGACTTGTTGGGCGATCCGGTGGACGTCGGGCCGTGGCTGCTCAACAAGGTTCTGGCAAAGGGTGATCGGGCCGGGCGGATCGTCGAGGTCGAGGCCTACAAAGGTTCTGTCGACCCCGCGTCGCACGCCTATCGGGGAAAGACGGTCCGCACCGCGGTGATGTTCGGGCCGCCGGGATTCTTGTACGTGTATTTCACCTACGGGATGCACTGGTGCGCCAACGTCGTCACAGGGCCCGAGGGTGAAGCGTCAGCGTTGTTGATCCGCGCCCTCGCCCCGTTACGCGGCGTGGACGAGATGCGACTCTCGAGGGTCGCCGCCCGGCGTGACCGCGACCTCTGCAACGGCCCGGCGAAGCTGTGCCAGGCCCTCGGCATCACCGGCGCCGAAAGCGGGACCGACCTGTTGGCTCGGCGGACGAGAACCGATCGGACGAGAACCGATGGCACGACCGGACGTCGTCCGGTTGCTCGACGACGGGACCCCGCCGCCGGAACGTCCGGCGCAGGGGAAGCGGATCGGCATATCCGTGGCCAAGGACGAGCCGTGGCGGTTCTGGGTGCCGGGGGACGAGAACGTGTCGCGCTGAGGGGTCGCCCCGACGGGTCGCACTGACGTGTCGCACTGACGTGATGTCCCGTTGCCCCTTGACACTTGTTGTGAGTAGTCACTAACATAGGCCCATGGTCCCGATTCGGCAGAGTGCAGACGCCCGGCGAGCTTCGATCTTGCGGGCGGCCATCGTGGAGTTCGCCCGGTCCGGGTATGCCGGGACATCGACCGAGGCCATCGCCACACGGGCCGGGATTTCGCAACCCTACATCTTTCGGCTCTTCGGGACCAAGAAAGATCTGTTCATCGCCACCTACGAAATGGTGACGGCGGCGATCGAGACCGCCTTCATCGAGGCCGCCGACGGTCTCGAGGGCGAGGACGCCATGAAAGCCATGGGGCTGGCCTATATCGAGCTGCTGCAGGATCCCGATCTGCTCCAGGTCGAACTGCACGGCTTCGCCGCCGCGGCCGCCGACCCCAACATCGCCCGGGCGTGCCAGGACACCTTCCGCCGCCTCTGGCGACTTGTCGGGAACTACGCCGACGTCACGCCGGAGGAGATGCGGGACTTCTTCGCGCACGGGATGTTGTGCAGCGTCCTCGCCGCCATCGACCTCACGTCAGTAGCCGAGCCTTGGGCCCAGTCCTTCTTCGAGGACGTCGCCGAGGAAGAGAAGCGCTTGGCCCTGCAGAAAATGGGTGGGCGGATCGCCTCGGCGGGGTCAGCCGGGTCGGCCACAGTCTCCGCGCCCGCCTCCTAGCGCCCCGTGTCGCGTAACCAACGCCCCTATTTCTTTGTGTCCCGTAGTTAGTAAGCAATCACAACTTATCCACACCCACCGGACGAGGAGAGAACCGCAATGACAACGACGATGGAGCAAGAAGAGGCCACACCGGGAACGCCGTCGGACGACGCGCCGGCGGCCGACACCGGATCACCGGGCCGGGGTGCCATCTGGGCCGTGATCATCACGGGCATGGCGCTCTTCATGGCTTCGTTGGACAACCTCGTCGTGTCGACCGCGTTGCCTGTCATCCGTGTGCATCTCCACACAGGACTCTCGGGCCTGGAGTGGACGGTCAACGCGTACACCCTGACCTTCGCCGTCCTCCTGCTCAGTGCGGCCGCCATCGGGGAGCGCCTTGGCCGCCGCCGGGTCTTCGTCGCCGGCATAGCGTTGTTCACCGCCGCTTCAGCCCTGGCGGCGCTGGCCCCGAGCATCGGGATCCTCGTGTTCGCCCGAGCCCTCCAAGGCGCGGGCGGGGCCATGATCATGCCACTGTCCCTCACCCTCCTCAGTCAAGCCGTGCGGCCGGAGAGGCGAGCCGCCGCACTCGGGGCATGGGGAGCCATCGGCGGCCTGGCCGTCGCCATCGGACCCCTGGTCGGTGGCGCGGTCACGACCGGCTGGTCCTGGCAGTACATCTTCTGGCTGAACGTGCCGATCGGGATCATTCTCGTGCCCCTGGCCCGCTGGAAGCTGTCGGAGTCGCGCAACCGCGCCACCAGCTTCGACCTCCGGGGCGTGCTCCTGGTGAGTCTCGGCCTCTTCGGCATGGTCTACGGCCTGGTGCAGGGCAACTCGCACGGCTGGACCAGCACCAGTGTGCTGTCGGCCTTCGCCGTCGGCGTCGTCGGCTTGGCGACTTTCGTGTGGTGGGAGTTGCGTATCGAGGAGCCGATGCTGCCCCTGCGGCTCTTCAAGGAACGGGCCTTCGCCGCCGTCAACGTGACGGCGATGCTCTTCAGCTTCGGCATGTTCGGCGCCATCTTCTTCCTGTCGCAGTTCCTCCAGACCGTCCAGGGCTACTCGCCGTTGAGTGCGGGCCTACGGGTCCTGCCCTGGACCGGCGTGATGATGCTGTTGGCCCCGCTTGTCGGTGCGCTGATCAATCGGCTGGGAGCCAAACCATTGGTGGTCACCGGCCTGATGCTGCAAGCGGCCGGACTGCTCTGGCTGGCGCTGACCGTCAACGCCGGGACGGCCTACGTGGACATGATCACCCCCTTCATCGTCGCCGGTGTCGGGATGACCCTCTTCTTCGTGCCGCTGGCCTCGCTCGTCCTGGGCTCGGTGCCCACGGCCCTCGAGGGCGTGGCGTCGGGGACGAACAGCGCCTTCCGGGAGCTCGGCGGCGTGCTCGGTATCGCCGTGCTCGGCGCGGTGTTCTCGTCCTCGGGCGGGTACCACTCCAGCCAGGCCTTCGTGAACGGCTTCACACCGGCCATCGAGGTCGGGGCGGCCGCCGTGTTCCTGGGCATGCTGACCGCGCTGGCCATCCCGGTGGCCCGGCGGGTCCGGGCCGGGCGATCCGCCGGCGTCGTCGAGGGCGGGGGCGTCGAGGGCGGGAGCGTCGAGGGGCTGGGCGTGGTGCCACTCGAGGAGCGGTATCTCGACCGCTGGCCTGTCGCGGAGCTGGTGTCCGAGCCCATGAGCGCCTGAGGCCCCGGCGGGGCGGCCGCAGGGCGGGCATGAGGCGTCGGCGTGAGGCGTCGGGAGTCGTCGGGCGCGGTTCGGGTTCGGCGGCCGCCTCAGGTTCAGGGCTCACGGGTGGGCGCGGTCAGGGCCGGGTGGACGTGCCGTAGGATGGTGGGGCGGAAAGTGCGTGCGACATGCGCCCTATCCGCGTTGTGGAGTTCTCCCGTCGTTACAGTCGGGAGCACTGCGCCGGCTTGTGGGACGCAAAAGTGTCGTTCGCGTCGTGCAAATGCGTTGACGGTACGGCGCGCGCCTGGTACAGTAAACCTCCCGTCGGAATGACCCCCCAAGGTCATCCGACAGCCGAAGGAGACTTTCCAGCGGAGCAATCCGTCCGGAACAGTCCTTCGGAGCACCCGGCACCAACATCAGCAGTAGAGGTGTGTGCCCGGTCGCTCCTTGAAAACGGAATAGCGAGAGCCAAAAGCCAGTGCGGGCAATTCATTCGTGCTTCGGTACGTCTGGGTTGTACGTCAATTAGCAGTAAGGCAGGCCTCGATGGATCTAGGGACTCGTCCTTAGTGAAATGACGGTCTGTTGTTACCATGGAAGAGTCATACATGGTGACTCTCTGATTTTTGGAAGGTCCTTTCTTAGTTAGAACGGGCTGACCGGAAGTCTCGATGGAGAGTTTGATCCTGGCTCAGGACGAACGCTGGCGGCGTGCCTAACACATGCAAGTCGAACGCCCTCCATTCGGTAGCAATACCGATGAAGAGGGAGTGGCGAACGGGTGAGTAGCACGTGAGCAACCTGCCCCGAAGACTGGGACAACACCGGGAAACCGGTGCTAATACCGGATATCCCTATCGGACCGCATGATCTGATAAGGAAATGGATTCCGCTTCGGGAGGGGCTCGCGGCCTATCAGCTAGTTGGTGAGGTAATAGCTCACCAAGGCATCGACGGGTAGCTGGTCTGAGAGGACGATCAGCCACACTGGGACTGAGACACGGCCCAGACTCCTACGGGAGGCAGCAGTGGGGAATCTTGCGCAATGGGCGAAAGCCTGACGCAGCAACGCCGCGTGGAGGACGAAGGCTTTCTGAGTTGTAAACTCCTTTCAGCAGGGACGATTGTGACGGTACCTGCAGAAGAAGCACCGGCCAACTACGTGCCAGCAGCCGCGGTGATACGTAGGGTGCAAGCGTTGTCCGGATTTATTGGGCGTAAAGAGCTCGTAGGCGGTTTGATTAGTCGGGTGTGAAACCTCCAGGCTTAACCTGGAGCCGCCACTCGATACTGTCATGACTAGAATTCGGTAGGGGACCACGGAATTCCTGGTGTAGCGGTGAAATGCGCAGATATCAGGAGGAACACCAGCAGCGAAGGCGGTGGTCTGGGCCGACATTGACGCTGAGGAGCGAAAGCGTGGGGAGCGAACAGGATTAGATACCCTGGTAGTCCACGCCGTAAACGTTGGGCACTAGGTGTGGGGACTATTCAACGGTTTCCGTGCCGCAGCTAACGCATTAAGTGCCCCGCCTGGGGAGTACGGCCGCAAGGCTAAAACTCAAAGGAATTGACGGGGGCCCGCACAAGCGGCGGAGCATGTGGCTTAATTCGAGGCAACGCGAAGAACCTTACCTGGGTTTGACATGTAGGGAAAAGCCGTAGAGATACGGTGTCCTTCGGGGCCTTACACAGGTGGTGCATGGCTGTCGTCAGCTCGTGTCGTGAGATGTTGGGTTAAGTCCCGCAACGAGCGCAACCCTTGTCCTATGTTGCCAGCGGGTAATGCCGGGGACTCGTAGGAGACTGCCGGGGTCAACTCGGAGGAAGGTGGGGACGACGTCAAGTCATCATGCCCCTTACGTCCAGGGCTGCACACATGCTACAATGGCTGGTACAACGGGCTGCTAATCCGCGAGGAGGAGCCAATCCCCAAAGCCAGTCTCAGTTCGGATCGTAGTCTGCAACTCGACTGCGTGAAGTCGGAGTCGCTAGTAATCCCGGATCAGCAACGCCGGGGTGAATACGTTCCCGGGCCTTGTACACACCGCCCGTCACACCACGAAAGTCGGTAACACCCGAAGCCGGTGGCCCAACCTTAGGGAGGGAGCCGTCGAAGGTGGGATTGGTGATTGGGGTGAAGTCGTAACAAGGTAGCCGTACCGGAAGGTGCGGCTGGATCACCTCCTTTCTAAGGAGTGATGTCAGTTATTCATACTGACCACTACCCAGTTGAACACTGGCTACTCGGTATCGTTTGCAAACCAGCAGATGGTGAACCGCCTTCAATAATCCTTAGGGATACGTTGAAGCCCGCTTACCACGGTCATGGTCCCTGCAGATGCTGTCGGACCCTCGCTATTCCGTTTTGAGGGAGCGGCCCTTTGGGTCGTATCCCGGTGACGTCATGTCTGCTGCGCACTTGCGCCGGGCATGACCGCTCCCCCGTGCGTGCCGTTGACCGTGGCGTGTTTTGCCGTGGTCCCGGTGTGTGCCGTTCAGCCCCTTGAGAATTCCAAAGCGAGCACGAGCATCTTTGTTCTCCAAGCTACAAAGAGCCAACGGTGGATGCCTTGGCGCCTAAAGCCGAAGAAGGACGTGGGCGACTGCGAAAAGCCACGAGGAGCTGTCTACCTAGCTACGATCCGTGGATATCCGAATGGGGCAACCCAGCACCTGTCATGAGGTGTTACACCCGCCTGAATGTATAGGGCGGGGCGAGGGAACCGGGTGAATTGAAACATCTAAGTAACCCGAGGAGAGGAAAACAACAGTGACTCCCTGAGTAGCGGCGAGCGAAACGGGAAGAGCCTAAACCGTGCCGGTGTTAAAGCCTGATGGCGTTGCCGGTATGGGGTTGTGGGATTCGAGAGATGGGGCATCAGACCCGTCACGGAGTTACAAATCCAATGTTTAGTGGAAGCAGTCAGGAAAGCTGCACCATAGGGGGTAATAGTCCCGTACGCGAAAAGCATTGGACTCCGCTTGAACACCCGAGTAGCGCCGGATCCGGGAAAGCCGGCGTGAATCTGCGAGGACCATCTCGTAAGGCTAAGTACTCTTAGGCGACCGATAGTGAACTAGTACCGTGAGGGAAAGGTGAAAAGTACCCCGGGAGGGGAGTGAAATAGTACCTGAAACCGTTGGCTTACAAACAGTCAAAGCGTCGTTGCCCGTCGTAAGACGGTGCAGCCGTGATGGCGTGCCTTTTGAAGAATGAGCCAGCGAGTTACGGTGTGTGGCGAGGTTAACCAGGAATGGGTAGCCGAAGCGAAAGCGAGTCTGAATAGGGCGTCGAGTCGCATGCTGTAGACCCGAAGCCGAGTGAGCTTGCCATGGGCAGGCTGAAGCGAAGGTAAGACTTCGTGGAGGGCCGAACCCACCTAGGTTGAAAACTGGGGGGATGACCTGTGGCAAGGGGTGAAAGGCCAATCAAACTCGGTGATAGCTGGTTCTCCCCGAAATGCATTTAGGTGCAGCGTCGGGTGTTCAGCATCGGAGGTAGAGCACTGGATGGGCTAGGGGGCCTACAAGCTTACTGACCCCAACTAAACTCCGAATGCCGATGCTCAAGAACCCGGCAGTGAGACCACGAGGGATGAGCTTCGTTGGTCGAAAGGGAAACAGCCCAGACCGCCGGCTAAGGCCCCAAATTCTTGACTAAGTGGAAAACGATGTGGGAACGCAAAGACAGCCAGGAGGTTGGCTCAGAAGCAGCCATCCTTAAAAGAGTGCGTAATAGCTCACTGGTCGAGTGGTCCTGCGCGGATAATGTAACGGGGCTCAAGTCAAGAGCCGAAGCCGCGGATTTCCGTCATTAGACGGGAGTGGTAGGGGAGCGTCGATCTCGCAGAGAAGCGGCGGTGTGAACCGTCGTGGAGCGTGGTCGAGTGCGAATGCTGGTATGAGTAGCGAGAGAGGAGTGAGAAACTCCTCCGCCGTAAGCCCAAGGGTTCCTGGGGAAGGCTAATCCTCCCAGGGTAAGTCGGGAGCTAAGGCGAGGCCGAGAGGCGTAGTCGATGCACAACTGGTTGATATTCCAGTACTACCGTGTCCACGCCAATTCCAATCTAGAGGTACTAAGGGGATGACCTTCGGGTCGAGCCGACAAACTCTGGGGCGGACAGCAAAGGAGGGACGCAGGAAGATAGGTGAGCCCAGGCGTTGGTTGTCCTGGGGTAAGCGTGTAGGGAGGGATCTAGGCAAATCCGGATCCCATAATCCTGAGACGCGATGCCGAGCCGTTCCAGGCGAAGTCACTGATTCTATGCTGCCTAGAAAAGCTTCTAGCGAGTTGGCACGGTACCCGTACCCCAAACCGACACAGGTGGGCGGGTAGAGAATACCAAGGCGATCGGGAGAACTGTGGTTAAGGAACTCGGCAAAATTCCTCCGTAACTTCGGGAGAAGGAGGGCCTCGATAGGGTGATGGACCTTGCGTCCTGATGCCTGAGGGGGCCGCAGTGAATTGGGGAAAGCGACTGTTTACTAAAAACACAGGAGCGTGCGAAGTCGTAAGACGATGTATACGCTCTGACGCCTGCCCGGTGCCGGAAGGTTACGGGGAACGGTTAGTCTTCGGACGAAGCTGTGAACCTAAGCCCCGGTAAACGGCGGCCGTAAACACAAGTTGCGGCTTCAAGGGAGTAATCCCTTGAAACAAACCTTGCTAAATGCTGGAAACTCCGAGTATCCGACGGTACTCATTCATGTCACAACCATTTTTTAGGGTTGCTTCATGAAAAGTAATAATCCGTCCGGTGCGGACAATCAGCAGGAAAGGCCCAGTTCCTCTAATTGGCTGGATCGAGTCCCATATGACCTGGGTGACTGGGTAGCGGGATTCGTCGATGGAGAGGGAAGCTTCAATGTCCCTATTCGTCGAGAGCGTGATCGCGGACTGCCATGGCGTGTCTCGTTGTCGTTCAATGTGTCGCAGATCGGTGAAGAAGCCCCAAAGCTCCTTCAGGAGGTCTTCGGTATAGGAACGGTGCGAGGCCGAGGCGACGGTGTCTTCTACTTTGAAGTAACCAAGCCATCTGATCTCGAAGCGCGGGTCTTCCCGTTCTTCGATCAGTTCCAACTGCGTAGTCCGAAACGGAATGACCTTGCGGTCTTCCGTGAGGTCACTGAACTTGTCCTGTCAGGCCGACATCTTTCAGCCTCGGGCATCGAGGAAGCCCTCTTTTTGAGAGGGACGATGAACCGAGGAGGAAAACGTCGGCGTAGCGATGAAGAAATCATCGCAGCGTTGAGGAGTTGGGAATCCTCAGAGGCCATATGCAGGGCTCCCTCTATGAAGCAGAGGGATGAAGATATGGTCCACACCCCATAGCGATATGGGGATTAAGGGAACTATAACGGTTAGTTAATACCTGGCTGTTGCAAAACCTCACTGTATGCTGGAACATCCGAGTATCCGCTGGTACTCATCTCTATCAACCCTTCAAGGACGATAGAGAAAGTGAAAATCCACCCGGTGCGGACAATCAGCAGGAAACCACTTCAGGTGGGATCCTCAGAGACTGTACGTGGGGCTCTCGAATCGAACAGACTCCGGTTACCACTGGATGAGTTCGAATCGGGACGAAGATACAGTCCGACCCTCATGGCGACATGAGGAGCTAGACAGAAATGATCTAGCCGCTCAATATGATAGCGATTTTGCTAAATATCTATTGAGTAGTAACAAAAGTGCCTAAGGTAGCGAAATTCCTTGTCGGGTAAGTTCCGACCTGCACGAATGGCGTAACGACTTTCCTACTGTCTCAACCACAGACCCGGCGAAATTGAAGTACGAGTAAAGATGCTCGTTAGCTGCATCAGGACGGAAAGACCCCGTGGACCTTTACTATAGCTTGATGTTGGGTTTTGGTACGA
Organism: uncultured Acidimicrobiaceae bacterium; assembly: GCA_963706555.1. Taxonomy (GTDB): domain Bacteria; phylum Actinomycetota; class Acidimicrobiia; order Acidimicrobiales; family RAAP-2; genus Bog-473. Next base: position 4,065,955 of record OY970164.1, on the reverse strand, counting down.
TTTGTGTAGGATAGGTGGGAGACTGCGAAGCATTGGCGCTAGCCAGTGTGGAGTCAACCTTGAAATACCACCCTTTTCGTGCCGGGACTCTAACCTCGGTCCGTGATCCGGATCAGGAACAGCGTCAGGTGGGTAGTTTGACTGGGGCGGTCGCCTCCTAAAATGTAACGGAGGCGCCCAAAGGTTCCCTCAGGCTGGTTGGCAATCAGCTGTCGAGTGCAATGGCAAAAGGGAGCTTGACTGCGAGACCTACAAGTCGAGCAGGTGCGAAAGCAGGGCATAGTGATCCAGCGGTTGCTTATGGAAGCGCCGTTGCTCAACGGATAAAAGGTACCCCGGGGATAACAGGCTCATCTTCCCCAAGAGTCCATATCGACGGGAAGGTTTGGCACCTCGATGTCGGCTCGTCGCATCCTGGGGCTGAAGCCGGTCCCAAGGGTTGGGCTGTTCGCCCATTAAAGCGGTACGCGAGCTGGGTTTAGAACGTAGATCACACTGCGTCCCCAGGAAGTAATTCCTGGGTGTTTACTGGCTCATATCGGTGAAACCCTGAATACACAACCGAACGTGACTTCAGGGCAATACCGAGGGAAGGCCAACACAATGAGTGCATCGCAAGTTGATGCATTTGCAACCCTAAACTATTCAATATGAAGCGATTTATCGCCGTAGATGTTGAGCGACATCTGCGTAGCACGGGCGTGTTGTGCCCCTGTAACGACTTCTTCGCCCGCAACAGCGAAGAGATGGCTTCTTTAGGTTGATGTATGACCCGTGGACCCCCACGGAAGCCATAACACGCCAGCCCCTAGAAATAGGGTGGAGGTATAGTCTATGCCCGTAGTAATACGGGATTCACATGCGTGAGACAGTTCGGTCCCTATCCGATGCAGCCGTAGGAGATTTGAGAAAGGCTGTCCCTAGTACGAGAGGACCGGGACGGACGTAGCTCTCGTGTGCCAGTTGTCCTGCCAAGGGCACGGCTGGTTTGCGACCTACGGGTGGGATAAGCGCTGAAAGCATCTAAGTGCGAAGCCCGTTTCGAGATGAAATCTCCCACAGGGTTAACCTGGTAAGGCCCGTGGCTAGACGACCACGTTGATAGGCCGGAGGTGTAAGTGCGGCAACGCATTCAGCCGACCGGTACTAATCGGCCGAGGGCTTGGGAACTTGCTCGTGCTCGCTTTGGAACGCTCAGGGGTTGCGGTAACGCAATCCTCTGGCCTCGTCTGCCGTGCTTCAGTGCGCCGCAGACGAGGTCGAGCGCACGGTTTCCGGTGGCCATGGCGGCGGGGAAACACCCGTTCCCATTCCGAACACGGCAGTTAAGCCCGCCCGCGCCGATGGTACTTGGGGGGAGGCCCCCTGGGAGAGTAGGTCGCCGCCGGGATTTCTAATGACAAAAGCCCCTCGAGTTCGCTCTCGGGGGGCTTTTGTCATTCTCGGGTTCATTGCTGCCCTGCCATACTGCGGCCTATGTCTCGGCCGGGCCGCAACAACGAAGCCGGCAGCGGAGCCGGCGGCGGCAGCGGCAGCGGCAACAACAGCCCGGGTTTGTCGCCGCCACCGTGGCCACGCCTGCGCCTCGCTCCCATGCGCGCCCGAGATACGGACGAGCCCCACCGCACCTCCACCCCTCTCGAGTTGCTCTTCGACCTCTGTTTCGTGGTCGCCGTGTCACAGGCGGCGAGAGAGCTCAGTCAGAGCCTGGCCCTGAACCACCTGGCCTCGGGGATCCAGGGATACCTCATGGTCTTTTTCGCTATCTGGTGGGCCTGGGTGAACTTCACGTGGTTCGCCTCGGCCTACGACGTCGATGACGTCCCGTACCGGCTCCTGACGTTTGTCCAAATAGTCGGGGTCCTGATCCTTGCGGCAGGCGTCCCGGCGGCATTTCGCCAAGGCAACTTCACGGTGGCGACGATCGGGTATGTGGTGATGCGGGTGGCGCTAGTGACCCAGTGGTTGCGTGCCGCGCACGATGACCCGGTGGGACGGTCCGCGGCGCGACGGTACGCCCTCGGCGTCACCGTGGTGCAGATCGGATGGATCACCCGATTGTTCGTACCCCATTCCGTTGCCGAGGTGGCCTTCTACGTCCTGGCGGTGGCCGACATGATCGTTCCCGCGTTTGCCGAATGGGGCGGCCGTGGAACGTCGTGGCATCCCGAGCACATCAGTGAGCGCTACGGGCTCTTCACCCTGATCGTGCTGGGTGAATGCGTGGCGGCCGCCACCATTGCCATGCAGGAGGCCACGACGTTCGGGCTCTCCGCCGCCCAGATCGGCGTGGCGGCCGGCGGGCTGCTCCTCATCTTCTCGTTCTGGTGGTGGTACTTCGAGCATCCCGCCGAAGAGGGTCTGCGAATGTCACGGAATTTGGCTTTCTTGTGGGGCTACGCCCACTACTTCGTCTTCGCCTCCGTCGCCGCCCTGGGAGCTGGACTCGAGGTCGCCCTCGAAAGCACCCACCACGCGAGTCGGGTCTCGCCGACGACCGCGGGCGGGGCCGTCGGCGTGGCGGTTTCGGTGTATCTCCTGGTGACCGGGTTTGTGTTGGACCGCGTGCGACCGGGCAGCGTGCTCAAGATGCGTTTCATCACGCCCTTTGTCGTGCTGATTCTGGTCATCGGATTCAGCGCGAGCAGGCTCACCGTGGGCTTCGCGCTTCCAATGATGGGTGCCCTCGTGGTGGTCCTGGTGATCATCGATCACCGAGCTTCGCTGCTCCGACCGAAGGGTCAGGTGTTGGGCTGAAGGGCGCCGCGGTGTGCTGGCACTTTGCTCGCCTAAACTCCTTTGATGCCTGCTGATTCCCCCTCGCCTGATCGTCGCGCCTCCTCGGCGCGTCCGGGCGGCGATTCCCGTGGAGGAAAGGGCAGGTCGGGAGGGTCCCAAGGCCGTTCAGGCGGATCGACCGGATCGAGCGGGTCGAGCAGCTCCAGCCGGTCGAGCAGGTCGAGTGGTTCCCCGACCGGGGGCACCCGTTCCGGTGGCTCCCGTGGCGCACCTTCGGGCAGCTCGCGTTCCGCCAGTTCACGGTCCGGCGCCTCTAGTCCAGGCGGTTCCGGCGACGCACGTTCGGGCAGCTCCCGTTACGGCACCGCGGGCGGTAGCACCGGCGACAGAACGCGAGGAAGTTCGGCCGCTCCCCGACGCGCTGATGGGGGAGCCCGCCCACCGCGAAGGCCGGGTGGATGGCGCGAGGAAGACGAAGAGCAGAAGAAAGGGACCCGGCCGGCCCGGAGCTCGAGCGGTGGTCCCAATCGACGCCCGGCAACGGGGTCACGGACCGGCTCGGGGGCACGGACCGGCTCGGGCGAGCGCACGAGTTCGTCCCGCTCGGCGCGGCCTACGGGAGCGGGTGGAGCGGCACGAACGGGTCGTCCGCCGTATCGAGGCGATCGAGACGATACGCGTTCGCCCCGATCCCCTCGGCCCGGAACGCCATCCCGCGGTGCCCCATCCCGTGGAGCCCCTGAGCGTGGGGCACCGTCCCATGGAGCGCCCCCCCGCGGTGCGCCCTCCCGGGGGACGTCGTCTCGTGACGGGCAATCGAGGGGCGCCCCGCGGCGGACCGACGGGAGCACGTCGAGGCAGCCACGAACCGGCGTCGGCGATCGCCGTCCCGCTTCCAACTCGAGCTCCGGGCGGGGTTCCAGCTCGGGCTTCCGGGAGCGTGCGCCGTATTCGCGTCCCTACGACGACGATCCACTGCCGGGTCAGGCGAAGAAGTGGGGGAACGTAGCCCGTCGGGGGGCACGGGAAGTCACCAGGCGCGATACCGACGGCGAGCAACGGACCGCCCGCTTCTCGGACGACCAGGACCGACGGCGGACTGCGCCGCCCACGCGGCCCGAGCCCTGGGTCCGGATCGATGGCTCCCGCGACGAGTGGGAGGACACGGCACGTCCCGCGGGTCGCGGACGACCGGCCGCACCCCGGCCGAATGGAGTCGACCGGGCGGCCCGGGCGAGCAGCATGGCGCTCTCGACGTTGTCGACCCGCAAGGCACTCCCGCCGGAGATCGCCGCCGAAATCCGCAATGCCGCGTCAATAGCGACCGCGTTGCACCGGGAACGATTGGTCGAGAAGGCCGAATCGGCCTATGGGGCCTACGAACGCGGGCGCTACCAAGATGCGCTCCGTGCCATCAAGCCGGTCGCCGAGGAAACCCCCAGCGTGGCTGCGGTGCGAGAGCTCACCGGGCTGGCTGCGTACCGCTCCGGCAAATGGCGTGAGGCCGTCAAGCACCTCGAGGCGCACGCGCTCCTGACGGATTCGGCCGAGCACATCCCGGTCCTGATGGACTGCCAGCGCGCCCTGCGCAAGCCGAAGAAGGTGGCGGACCTGTGGACCAAGCTCCGACAGAGCTCGCCCGAGCCCGACGTGTTGGCCGAAGGCCGGATCGTGGCTGCCGCGTCGCTGGCCGAGAGCGGGGATCTGCAGGGTGCCATCGCCATGCTGGCCACGGCCGGGGCGTCGAAGGCACTGCGCAACCCTTCGAATCGCCACATCCGGCAGTGGTATCTCCTCGCCGATCTCTACGAGCGGGCGGGCGACGTGCCGCGGGCCCGGGAGCTCTTCGAACGGATCTTGCGGGTGGACCGAGAGGCCTACGACGTCGCGGAGCGCCTGATGGCGTTGGGCCCCGTGAGCAAGCCACGTTCGGGCCCTCGGAGCCGCACCAAAGCCCCGGGCAGCCCCAAGACCGCGGCCAGCCCCAAGACCGCGGCCAGCCCCAAGGGCTAGACCCGAACAGCCGTCACGACGGTCGCTGCCGTCACGACGGTCGCTGCTGTCACGACGGTCGCACCTCATCAGTCGGTCGCAATGGGTCGGAAGAGAGCCGGCGTGCGCGTCCGGGTCAGGACGCCGGGCCCTCCACGGTGACGAGGGTGCCGATAGGCGTCAAGGGCCACAGCATCCCGGCGTTGGCCACCGTCATTTCGACGCAGCCGTTGCTCTGGGGGAACCCGTACTTGGCCCGCACGAAGCCGTGCAGCGCGTCGCCGCCGTTGAAGTAGCTGGCCCACGGGACGTTCGGGTCGTCGTAGGTCGACCCGTCGGGGTTCGTCCCCTTCATTTCCGAGGCCGTCACGTGTTCGAAGACGGGGAAAGTGCCGTCAGCCGTGTCCGCTCCGGGGGCGCCAGTGTTGACCGGGATGCCGGTGTACTGGGCCACGCCGTTGTTGTACAGGGTCAGGCTCTCCGGCAGGACCTTGGTGACGAGGACGTAGGTATACGGCGCGGAGTCGACCTTGTTCGCGGCGACATCGGCCAACAACGTGCTCCACACCTTTGGTCCGGCCAAGCCGTCGACCGTCAGGCCGTTCTGATTCTGGAACATCTCCACTGCGGCCTTGGTGATCACGGTCTCGACGCCCTGGGACCACTGCGACGTGAGCTCGGCGGGCATCGGCCAGCGCCAGGCGAAGGTCCCCAACGTCGGCTGGGCCGCGTCCTGTGCCGCTGGTGCGACGGTGCTGCTGGGCGTGAAGGACACCGGGAGGAAGTTGAGTTGCGCGAGCAACTCTTGGAGTCGAAGGACGCTGCCGTCGGCCACGGTGAAGCTGAACGTCGACCCGGCCGCAGGGAGCGCGCCTCCGTCCTTGGCCGTGATGCCCGTGCTCCCTCCGGGGATGGTCACCACTTCGCTCGCTGAAGGAATGAGCGGTCCTGCCAAGTTGTAGCGGAGGGTGGTCGGGCTCGGTTGCACCCAGGCGCCCGCCACGGGGGGCGAGATGGTCGGTGTGATCGATCCGAGCCTGACCGGGGTCGAGAAGGTGATGCTGATGTCGGCATTGGAGGCTGCGCCTGTGGCGCCGGATGCGGGACTGGTCGTCACGACGGAGAGGGGGGTGGCGACGGTCTTGCCCGTCGTCTGCGTCGTGCCACCGGCCCCCGCGTTCTTCGAATCGTTGGACGACTTCCCGATGCCGTAGGCGATCGCAGCCGCCGCGATGACAAGCACGACGGCCCCGCCGATCAAGAGCCACATGCGGCCACGCCGGGGCGCCTTCCCGTGGGCCTCGAGAACCTGCATCCAGTAACCCTTCCCCCGGTAGCGGATGTCGAATCCGGCCGCCGGCCATCCTCCAGCCCTGCACAGTACGCCCGGGTCGCGACGGATTGGCATCGCCTTGCCCGTGTAGGAGCCAGAGTAAGTGTCCGTGTCAGAGCCTCGGTCGGGGCGGTCCAGGGGCGGTCCCCGGGCGGTCCCGTAGCGGTCCTCGACCTGGCCTCGAGCCGTCCTTGGGGCGGTCCCGGAGCGAACCTCGACCTGGCCTGGAGCAGTGCTGGTGCGGCCCCGGACCAGCCTTCGAGCGGTCTTCGGGCGGTCCTGCAGCAGGTCCACAGGGACCCCCTACGGGGCTCCGTTAGGATTGGCCTATGAGCCTCGACCTCCATGCCCTGCTGGGTGATGATGCGGATTCGCTACTGGGGCACAGCGCCAAGGCGTTTCCCGCCGAAGGTCTCGTGCTGCCAGGTCCCGACTACCTGAGCAGGGTTTTCACCGACAGCGATCGTTCGCCGACGGTGCTGCGCAACCTCGGCACGTTGTTCAACCACGGGCGCCTTGCGGGCACGGGGTACATCTCCATCCTGCCTGTCGACCAGGGGATCGAGCACTCAGCCGCGGCGAGCTTCTCCAAGAACCCCGCGTACTTCGATCCGGCCAACATCATTGAGCTGGCCCTGGCGGGGGAGTGCAATGCCGTGGCCACGACGCTCGGAACCCTGGGAATGGTTTCGCGGCGTTACGTCCACCGCATCCCCTTCATCGTCAAGATCAACCACAACCAGTTCCTGCACTACCCGAACACCTACGACCAGATCATGTTCGGCGCCGTGCAGCAAGCATCCGATCTCGGGGCCTCCGGCATCGGCGCCACCATCTACTTCGGCTCCGACGACGCTGACCGCGAGCTCCAGGAGATCTCCCATGCCTTCGCCGAGGCCCACCGGCTGGGCATGTTCACCGTGCTGTGGTGCTACCTGCGCAACAGCGCGTTCCAGAAGGACGGCGTGAACTACGAGCTGTCGGCCGACCTGACGGGTCAAGCCAACCACCTCGGTGTGACCATTGAGGCCGACATCATCAAGCAGAAGCAGCCGGAGAACAACGGGGGCTACAACGCCATCGGCTTCGGGAAGACCGACCCGCTGGTCTACGACCAGCTCACCACCGACCACCCGATCGACATGACGCGCTGGCAGGTCGTCAACTGCTACGCCGGGCGCATCGGCCTGATCAACTCGGGCGGTGAGTCCAAGGGCGACAGCGACCTGGCGCAAGCGGTGCGCACGGCCGTCATCAACAAGCGGGCGGGAGGCATGGGGCTGATCGTGGGCCGCAAGGCTTTTCAGCGCCCGATGGCCGAGGGGGCGGCACTCATCCACTCCATACAGGACGTGTATCTCGACAAAGCGGTGACCATCGCCTGATGGCTGCGGCGCAAACGGGCGATCAGTTCGATCGGGACGTTGCCCAGTTCCTGCATGAGTACTTCGAGGCCGAGCCGGTCGGGGCGACCTTCTTCGGGCTGACCGACTGGGATGCGCAGTTGCCCGACTTCACCGCCGACGGCTTCGCCCGGCGGGAGGCAGCAGCGCAACGCTGGCTTGCGCACTTCGCTGTCCGGCGCAACAGGCCGATCCGGCGCATCCGGCGCCGTCGAGTCGCCCAGCGCGTCCGGCGCGTCCGGCGCATCGGGTCCACCCGGGGCCGCGGCGCGCTGACCCACGACCAGCGAGTTGACCTCGCCCTGCTGCAGGCGCACCTGGGCCAGCAGGTGGCGACCGCCGGCTTCGCACATTGGCGCCGGTACCCGACGACCTATCTGGAGAACGGGGTCTTCGAGCTGTTCGTGCACGGGACACGGGACGAGACGGAGGCCACGGCGGCGGCCGTCGAGCGGGTGCGGCAAGTTCCCGCGGCCCTGGCGGCGGGGCGCGAGAACCTGGACCCGGCGCTGGTCGACCCTGAGCTCCTCCGGCAGTGGGCCCTGCCCAACACGGGGGCGCAGGCAGCCTTCATGCGCGAGGGTCTCGACGTCTTCGTGGAGAAGCCTGCCCATCGCGAGGCCTTGCGCAAGGCCGGGGCCGAGGCGGCGGAGGCGTACGAGGAATTCGGGGAGTATCTCGGCGAGCTGGCCACCAGGGCAACCGGAAGCTTCGTGTACGGCGAGGACAACTACAACGCCGTCCTGGGAGTGGGAGAGGGCTTCGGCTTCGACGTCCACGCCTTGCGGGAGATGGGCCGCGAGCAGGTCGAGTCGCTCGATGCCCGGATGGGACCCTTGGCCGAGGCGATCGGGGGAACCTCGGACTGGCGCACCGTCGTCGGGACGCTGCGCGACGACCACCCGGCGTCGATGGACGACCTGCTGCGGTGCTACCGCGACGAGACCGAGCGCGCCCGTAGCTTCGTGCGTGACAGCTGCCTCGTCTCCATCCCCGACGGCGAGGAGTGCGCGGTCGAACCTGCGCCGCTGTTCCTGCGGGCAGCGGCCCCGGTGGCCTCGTACTTCCCACCGCCCTCCTTCGGACCGCGTGCGCACGGCACGTTCAACGTCCCCTTCACGCCCGACGACGCCACGCCGGAGGAACAAGAGGCCCGCCTGCGCTCCAACTCGTACTTCGAGATCCCGGGCGTCACGGCGCACGAGGCCTACCCGGGCCACCACCTCCACTTCGCCGTGGCCGAGGGAGCGACGGCCCTGCGCCAGGTCCTCCAGAGCACGTACATGGTCGAGGGCTGGGGCCTCTACGTGGAGAACATGGTGGGGGAGCACGGCTTCTACCTGACCCCCGAGGCGAAGCTGGCCCAGCTGAACATGCGCCTCTTCCGGGCCGGACGGATCGTGGTCGACACCAGCCTCCACCTGGGGGACATGAGCATCGACGAGGCCACCACCTTCATGGCCGAGCGCTGTGGCTTCCCGGTGCCCACGGCGTATCGGGAGGTCCTGCGCTACTGCTCCTATCCGACCCAGGCCTCCTCGTATCTGACGGGGGCCCTCGAGATCGAACGGATGGCCACGGCCTGGACGGCAGGGGGGAAGGGCACCCTCACGGCGTTCCACGATGCCCTGCTGTCGTCGGGCAAGCTCCCGCTCGGGGTGGCGGCCCAGGCCATCGGGCTTGTCGCTAAGGCGATTGTGGAGCGGACTCGGCCGCTACGTGCGCGCGAGAACCTCTTCGAGACCGAGTTTGTAGTCAAGGCCGACGTCGGTGAGTCCACTCAACGCAGGATCCAAGGATTTGAGGAAGCGGGCGAGCCGCGGTCCCGCGTGCTCTGGGCCATGGTGCTCGATGTACCACTGTCGAGGGCTCAAGGTGCCCGCGTGCACACCGTTAAGGAGGTGTTGCACGGCGACCGCAACATCGCCTGGGCCGGAGAAGAATCGGCCCGTGCACGGGTTGACGTAGTGCCAGCCCCCCAGGATCTCCTGATTGACAAGGATCGGCGTGTCCAGGGCCAGTGCCTCAGCCATGACGCGGGGGGACGGGTCCATCCCGCTCGCCACGAAGACCATCCGCGACCGTCGGAACCGCTGGAGGAGTTCCGCCCAGGGAAGGAGCGGCTCGACCGTCAGGCTTCCGAGGGGAATGCTTCCGTCGGGGCCCAGCACGTCAGCAGGTAGATCGTCGACACGCTCCCGCCCGACGAGCAGCCCCCTGAGACCCAGTTCCCCACAGAGGACCGGGAGGCATCGGCGAGCGAGACCCCAGTTCTTGGCGAATTCCTTCCACCACCCTTGGTCGCAGACGTAGACGAAGTCGTACTCGTAGTCGAAGTCCACCGGGCGACCTTCCTCCACGCCCAGTGGGCTTCCCAAAGAAGCCACCATGGAGGGGTCGATGAAATCAGACTGCGGTAAAAGGATGGCGGGTACGCCCGCCGGAAGGTAGCGGCCAGGTTCACGAAAGCAATGGCACCACGCGAACGCAGGACCGGCTGATGTCCGGGGCCCGAATCGGCTGACTGTCGGGCCCTGGTTCTCCGGTCGATCGACAGATCGGAAAATCGAGGTAGCTCGTGAAGCCAACCAACTGCACCCGCGCACGCAGTTGGTGGAACACCTCGATCTGGCGGGCCGTTCGGATCGGCCCTCCGACGGCGACATAGCCGAACGGCGCACCGTTCTGATCCGTCAGAGTGATGAACGGCCACCCGAGCGAGCCGCGGACATGTATGTAAAACTAGTAGTAGGGCTTACAGCGTTGAGGAGACCGGCGAATCGCCTTTGGGCGAAGACAATCTGAGGGAGACATCTCATGAGCAACGATGACCGTCCCTCCGAACGACGTGACGAAGTCGAAGCGGCCAGGGAAGCGCTGAACGACGAAAGGGAAACCCTGGTCCCGGTCAGGGGGTCTGGTGAGGATCAGCCTGAGCCGACCCTGGTCGAGCTCCCGCAAGGCCCTGGGTTCCCTACTCTCATCGAGCATCCCCAGGGTCCCGGTATTCCCACTCTCATTGAGGACCCCCAGGGGCCAGGTATCCCGACTCGCGTTCCTCCTGGCGACAGCGACGCCGACGCAGATGCCGACGCGGATGCCGACGCGGATGCAGATGCCGACGCAGACGCTGACGCCGACGCGGATGCCGATGCCGACAGCCGATGCCGATGCCGACAGCGATGCCGATGCCGACTCCGACAGCGACGCCGACAGCGATGCCGATGCTGACAGCGACTCCGACAGTGACAGCGATGCCGACGCCGATTCGGACAGCGGTGGCGACAGCGGTGGCGATGCTGACAGCGATGCCGAGAGCGACAGCGGTGGTGAATCTGGTGGGCGCGGAGGCGATGCTGATTCCGAGGCCGATTCCGAGACAGAGGGTGGCGGTGGCGGCGGCGGCGGTGGGATCCCCAGTCGGGTTGGCGAAGGCGGCCGTGGAGAGTTCGTCGAGCGGATTTCCGAGCGGGAGGGAATCATTGAGATTGACGTCGAGCGGTTCGGCGAGGTCCGCGAAGAGGAGTGACGTTTCGCGGACCGATGAGTAGCGAACCCGTGGAGGGCCGGCGAGCCGAGCTCCTCTCCCTCATAAAGAATGAGGGTTTCCTCTACGCCGACGAGCACCAACACATCGCCAACCGACTCGGCCGATCCGGTCGATGGATGCTCTATCTGTGGCCGATCACCATGACGAGCGATGGAATGACGATCATCGCCGAGGAGATGCTCCGTCTCCTCGAACCGTTCGAGGGGACCCAACTGGCGGCCTACGGAATGGGAGCCCTCCCGCTCATGACCTCCACGGTGAAGGCCGGAGGCGGGCGTTACACGGGCTCCTGGTGCGATCGGAGAAGAAGCGCTACGGCGCCATGCGGCGCATCGATGGCGCAGGCGACAGGTCGACGCCCGTCATCGTCGTCGACGACGCAATCAGTTCGGGCGCGTCGTTCCGGGAAGCGTGTGCGGCGCTGGAGGATGAGGGATACACCGTCGAGGGTACGGCTTGTCTTGTCGACTTCTCCTCGCGGGGCGGCCGGGAGCGGGCGGAGGCCCTGGGATATCGAGTGGCCATCTCCTTCAACATCTGGGACGCCCTTTCTTGCGCGACGGAGCCGCTCCCCGGCTTTGTTGCCCGCCACGGTCACCCTTTCTTGTCCGCACAATCTGTGCCTTCGGGCTTGCATCCGGCCGTGGCTGCCCGACGGGTGGCGGAACACCTCATCGCGCATGACGAGGTCTTGCGCCCTCCGGCCACCTTCGACCGCATCGAGGACGGGCGGGGTGGCACGTTCGTGAGCGTTCGTCGGCGTCACGACGATCAGCGGCTGGCCAGACGGGGCTTTTGGCACTTCGACCCGCACGATGCCGACCCGTGTCGCGACCTGGTGCTCGCCACGGCATCGACGCTCCGTTCGCTGCCCCGACCTCTCACGCAAGCCGAGGTCGATGCGTCCAAGTTCGCCGTGAGCTTCTTCGGTCCGCTCGAATCGGTTGCGCCGGCCGCACTCGATTTCTCCCGCTACGGCATCGTCGCACGTAGCCGGGTCGTGCCCCGGCGGCGGGGCGGTGCCCTGCCCAACACGCAGTACTTCACCAGCACCCAGGAGCAGTATCGGCATGCTCGTTCGACGAACGCCAGGCTGTTCGATCTTGAGGATCACGAGGTCTTCCGTCATGACGTGCTGGAACGCGTCGAGCCGGGAGAGAGCTGGCCGCCCTATGGCGTCGATATCCGAACGACAGATGGCTGGTTGGACGTCCCGGATCTAGGGCAACGCCTCCTCAAGAGGGCGCAGGAGTTGCTCACGTCGCCACAGCACGGCGACCAACCGCCAAACCGCTGGACCTTGCCCGATGATCTCTTCGCACAGGCCATCTCCGGCGTCGCGATCACCTCGTACAACCGGAGCACGCCGACGTGCTTCGTGGCGTCCGGATCGAGCCTTGACCAGGCCCTGGTGCGGGCTGCTGCGGGGGTCCGGGCCAGTGAGGTGGAGGAGCCAGTGGAGGAGCCTGCCGGTGACAAGGCACCGTCGCGTATTCGGTGAGTCTTCTGCACAGCCCGGAAGATCTCTGCGTGGCCCGGCGGAGAAAGCCGCCAAGAAGCTCCGCCGGGGGCGCGACTCGCTCGCCGTCCGTCAGGGCAGTGCCTCGGCCATCTTCCTGGAGTCCACGATCGTGCAGCACGACTGCACGAAACATGAGCTCGCCGCCACCCTCTTGGCCGAAGCCGGCATCGTGGAGGAGTCGGCCAGCTGGACCACGTACAAGACCGCCACCTGGGTGCGGGGCCCGGAGGGCGACTTCGAGGTCGAGAGCGGGAGCTGCCGGCGACCACCGGGCCAGGCGATCGGGCGCCAGGATCTCCCGCTCCTCGCCGAGCACGTCATCCGTCGGTTCGACGCTGCCGGATGGCCGGCGTACTCCCTACGGGCGCTCGAGGGAACCTATGTCCGGGAGGGAACAGCAGCCCGCTGCCTCCATGCCCTCCGCGTGCTGCACGATGCGGGACCGGTGGAAGGAGAGGACAGGTGGTGTGCAGCCGCCTTGCCTGGCATCGAGTTCGCGCTGTCACATCTGCGGAGCGGACAATGCCCAACCTGGTCATCCCGGGGCACAATGCCGGGACGACAGCGGAGGCCTACCTCCTGGGGTCGATCGCCTGGGCCCGGCCGGACCTCCTGGACTCCCCCGAGATCAGAGCCCTGGCGGCCAAACTCTGTGCATGCGTCGGCCGCGACGGCTGCATCCTCCCGCCCCATACCACGAAATCGCGGGCCGATTCGGACCTGTTCCCCGGCGTGGCCCTCTTCAATCTGGCCCTGTACGGCCTCGCGATCGGTGACGACCTCGGCCTCGATTGGAAGACCGCCTGTGCGTGGTACCTGCAGCGGGCTCGGCTCATCCATCCGTGGCGGCTGATGGTCTGGCACGCCCAAGTCTGGAACCTCGTGGCTGATCTGACGGGCGACCTGGGCTACCACGAGGTGGCGATCGAGTTGGCGGAGTGGATGGCCGCACGGCAGCTCGAGGTCGATGGGAGTTTCCTCTCCGGCATGGGTACGGGAGCGCCCGGCTTCGATACCGCCTTCAGCGCCGAAGGGATCGCGGCCGGTTGGCTGTCCGCCATCGCGCTTGGCGACGAGGACCGGGCCCAGAGGTTCGCCACGTGCTGGCAGGCGGCGATCGCCTTTACGGACCGGTTGCTCTTCCGCCCGGAGGACACCTATTGGACGGCGGAACCGGCGAGGGTGCTCGGCCGAGTCCGATCGTCGCTCACCGGGTCTTCGCTCCAGATCGATTACACCGGCCACACGTTGCAGGCATTGGTGGGCGGCATCCGCCGCGATGAGGATGTCCGGGGCGGGCCAGGCCGCTCCGTGACCGATGAGGCGGGCGTGCTCGCCGCTTCGTTGTGGGGGACCCGCAACGTCGACACCTTCTCGGTCGTCATCCTCGAGGAATTCCTCGCGCCGCCTGTTCTCGACCGGGTGCGCGCCTATGGGCTGGGCTCGGCCGAGCACTTCAGGCCGAGCAGGGTGCTCGTGGTGCCCGGAGACGGTGGCGTAGATACCACGTACAGGAACTCGCCCGTCCTGCCAGATCCGGCAGGTTGGATCCTGGAGCTCTTCGGATCGGAACTGCGTCGCGTGCTGCCCAACGTCCTGGGCAAATGGGCCATCCGCCGGTTCGGCCCTCCGCTATCGATGTCCAGATGGCGACGAGCGAGGACCAAGGACACTTTCGAGGACACGTGGACGCCACTGATTCCGTCCTCACCGACCGGCGCCTGGCCTTTGTCTACTTCTTCTTCCGTGAGCCCAAGGCATTCACCGGTGGACGGTTGCGTGTGGTGGACCGCCTGGCCGGAGATCCCGGCGACAGCGCAGCGCATTTCGTCGACGTGGTGCCTCGGCAGAACCGGATGGTCTGCTTCTCTCCCCGCTTCCTCCACGAGGTGAGCACGGTTTCCGTGCCGTCCCGGCGGTTCGAGGACCGGCGGTTCACGGTTAACGGCTGGGTGCGGTGGTAGGTGACGCAGACGAGCGAAGCCCGATGTACGCCGTGTTGCTCGCCGACACGCCGGATCACCTCGTGCCGGGCTCGGCCCACGCCCAGCTCGCGGTGGACCTCGATCTGCTGCCGTACAGATCGGCGTGGTGCCAGCTCGAGGGCGTGAGCGGCACACCGGCCGGGATGGCGATCCCCGACGCCGTGCACCACGACGCCTGGACCGCATGGGTGCGCCACCCCGGTCACGGTGCCTGCCTTCCGTATCTGCTCGACGAAGCTGCCGTCGCCGTCGTCGAGTCGACTCCGCCCGCATGGCCCGTCGTCCGACCACTCGACAGGCTGCTGCGGTGGCAGTTGACAGCGGCCGGTGTGCTTTCGTCTCCCACCTCAGCCGAGGACGTGCAGGCGGCGTGGAAGCGAACGGCGGACACCGCCCATCACGAGCTTTCACGCCGCGGCGTTGCCGAGATCAGCGGCGTCATCGAACCCCTCCATCTCGGAAGACTCCGCCGTCATTTCCGCACCCTGATCCGATCGCAGCAAGAGGGCCGAGGGGGAGCGGGGCGTTGGTCCCGCTCGATCGTCGCGTCCGGCACTTCGCGGCTGATCACCTGGGATGAGCCAGTGGCCAGTTTCTTCCATCACGAGCTGTCTGGAATGGTGTCCTGGGTCGTCGGCCACCCGGTGAAGCCGACACGGTGCGCCGTCGTCGCAGACTTCACCGAGAGCACTTCCCCCTATGACGACCCGGCCTCCCCCCATGACGACCCGGATTCCCGCCAGCACGACCCGGCACCCGAGGGCGTCCGGATGCTCGACGTCGATGGACCACCAGAGGGATTCACGCTCGCGGTCCTGGTCGACGCCTGGCCCGAGCCAGTTCGCCCCATCCCCGCCACGCCGCCGCAACGGCTCTTGACCCCCGACGGGTTCACGCCCTCGGCGTTGCTGGGCGACGGCCTCCTGGTCAGGGGCGGGGTCGTTGGTGCCCATCTTGGCCAACGGACCGCCTGCTTTCGACCACGATTCTGTTCGGCTACGAGGGGGCAGGGTAGAGCTCGACTCACCGGAGCAAGCTTGCGAAACTCCTCCGCCGAGCGTACCCCCGGCCGCCCGGCACGTGGCTCGTCGCGGCGCACGGATGGGCCGGGGGGACTCGCCATGGCCGATGGATCGCCCGGCGTGGGAGTAGGATGGACGCCCGAACGAGAGATTCGGCCATAGTTGGGCGCGCTCCAAAGAAGGGGTGTAGACAGGCGAACGAGGGGGCTCCACGCCTGTGCCGGCGGCGAGATGTCGAGATACCGAGGAAGAAGGACAAAGGCGTGGCAACCGGAACCGAGCAGCACACAGCCCAGCTTGATCAGGTCATCGTCAGGTTTGCCGGGGACTCAGGCGACGGGATGCAGCTCACGGGAGACCGCTTCACCACATCGAGCGCGCTCTTGGGCAACGACTTGTCGACCTTCCCGGACTTCCCGGCGGAGATCCGGGCCCCGGCCGGGACGCTGAACGGGGTTTCCGCCTTCCAGGTCCACATCTCCGACCACGACATCCTGACGCCGGGCGACTCGCCGAATGTCCTGGTGGCCATGAACCCGGCCGCACTGCGGGCCAACATCGAGCTGATGGACAAGGGCACGATCATTCTGGTCAACAGCGACGCGTTCGAGGAGCGCAACCTGACCAAGGCCGGGTACGCCGAGAACCCGCTGACCGACGGGTCGCTCGGGGCCTACACGGTCTACGAGGTCCCGATGACTTCCATCACCCAGGAGGTCTGCAAGGAAGCGGGCGTCAAGCCACGTGACGCCGAGCGTTCCAAGAACTTCTTCGCCCTCGGCCTCGTCAGCTGGCTCTACACCCGCCCGATCGAGCCGACCCTGGCCTGGATCACCGAGCGCTTCGGCACCAAGCCCCAGGTGGCCGAGGCCAACACACGCGCCTTCCGGGCCGGCTTCGACTTCGGGGAGACGGCCGAGCTCTTCGAGTCCAACTACGAGGTGCGCCCGTCGACCTTCGAGCCCGGCGAGTACGTCCAGGTGACCGGCAACTCGGCCACGGCCTGGGGTCTCATCGCGGCGGCCCGGCTGGCCAGCCTCCCGCTGTTCTTGGGGAGCTACCCGATCACGCCCGCGTCCGACATCCTCCACGAGCTGAGCCGGCGGAAGGAGTTCGGCATCCGGACCTTCCAAGCCGAAGACGAGATCGCCGGCGTGGGTGCAGCCCTCGGCGCAGCATTCGGCGGGGCACTCGGCGTCACCACCACCAGCGGACCTGGTCTCGACCTCAAGTCCGAGACGATCGGCCTCGCCATCAACCTCGAGCTGCCCCTCGTCATCGTCGACGTGCAACGGGGTGGGCCCTCGACCGGCCTCCCGACCAAGACCGAGCAGGCCGACCTCCTCCACGCCATGTACGGGCGTCACGGTGAGGCACCCTTACCCATCCTGGCGCCGCAGAACCCGAGCGACTGCTTCGCCATCGCCATCGAGGCCGTGCGCCTCGCCGTCAAGTACCGCACGCCGGTGATCATGCTGTCCGACGGCTACCTGGCCAACGGGGCCGAGCCCTGGAAGCTGCCCGACCTCGACTCCTTCGCCCCGATCGAGCCCAACTTCGCCGCGGCCCCGAACCACACCGATGAGGACGGGACCGAGGTCTTCTGGCCCTACATCCGTGATGCGGAGACCCTCGCCCGCCCCTGGGCCCCCCCGGGGCTGCCCGGCCTCGAGCACCGCATCGGCGGTCTCGAGAAGGCCGACGGGAGTGGGAACGTCTCCTACGACGGGGTCAACCACGAACGCATGGTGCATTTACGCAACGACAAGATCGCCGGCATCGCCAAGGACATCCCGCTGCTCGAGGTCAACGACGAGTCGGGCGACGCCCAGCTTCTCCTTGTGAGTTGGGGCTCGACGTACGCCGCCGTGGCGGCCGGTGTGAAGCGGGTGCGGGCCCGTGGCATGAAGGCGGCCCATGCCCATCTGCGGTACCTCAACCCGTTCCCGTCGAACCTGGGCGAGGTGCTCGGCCGTTACAGCCAGATCCTCGTGCCCGAGGTCAACATGGGCCAGCTCAGCCGGATCCTCCGCGCCGAGTTCCTCGTTGACGCCAAGTCCCTCAGCAAAATGCAGGGCGTGCCGTTCCGCGTGATGGAGATCGAAGCGGCCATCACGACCATTCTCGGAGGAAAGTCATGACGACCACAGCCGTCCCGGTGACGACCCGCAAGGACTGGAGCAGCGACCAAGAGGTGCGCTGGTGCCCCGGGTGCGGCGATTACTCCATCCTCGCTGCCGTGCAGGGGATGATGCCCGACCTCGGCGTGCGGCGCGAGAGCACCGTCTTCCTCTCGGGCATCGGGTGTGCCGCCCGCTTCCCGTACTATATGAACACCTACGGCCTGCACTCGATCCACGGGCGGGCCCCGGCGATCGCCACCGGGTTGGCGACGAGCCGTCCCGATCTCGACGTGTGGGTCATCTCGGGCGACGGCGACGCGCTGTCCATCGGCGGGAACCACCTCATCCATGCCCTTCGCCGCAACGTGCGGGTCAACATCTTGATGTTCAACAACCAGATCTACGGACTGACCAAGGGCCAGTACTCGCCCACCTCCGAGGTGTCCAAGGTGACCAAGTCCACCCCCTTCGGCTCCCTCGACACGCCCTTCAACCCGGTCAGCCTCGCGTTGGGCGCCGAAGCCACCTTCGTGGCCCGCACCCACGACATGGACCGCAACCACATGCAGGAGACCTTCCGGCGGGCCCATCAGCACAACGGCGCCTCCTTCGTCGAGGTCCTGCAGAACTGCAACGTCTTCAACGACGGTGCCTTCGAGAAGATCACCGCCAAAGAGGCGCGCCCGAACATGCTCATCCCGCTGGTCCACGGCCAGCCGATCGTCTTCGGCGCCGAGGGCGAGCAGCGCGGGGTGGCGCAGCGTTCCGACGGCGGGCTCGAGATCGTCCCGGTGGGCGAGGCCGGCACGGCCGGCCTGCTCGTCCACGACGAGAAGCGGGACGATCCCGGCCTGGCCTTTGCCCTGTCCCGGCTGGCCAACGGCCCCTACGAGCCGACGCCGATCGGCGTCTTCCGTGCCGTCGAGCGCCCCGAGTACGGGACCCAGATGTCCCAGCAGATCGTGCAGTCCCAGGAGAAGCGTGGCCTCGGCGACATCGGCGCGCTGCTGCGCTCGGGCTCGAGCTGGACGGTCGAGTAGGCCTCCAGCCGCCGAGCAGGCCTTCCAGCCGCCGAGCAGGCCTTCCAGTGGGGTCGCGGGCCCGATTCCCCGGGCGAGGCTCTCGACAGGAGGCCATCGGCTCGTCATACTCACAAGAGTGGGCGGGAATCCGAAGACGTTGACTATCCCCGACGCGCGCGGCAACGGCGCGTCGTTCCGGGTCACACGCCATCAGGCTGAGCGCAAGATCGTCCTCAGCCAGTGGCGGGACGGCGTCTGCGTGGCCTCGACCCCTATCGAGCTGAGCGACGTCCCTGCGCTGATCGGTATCTTCGCTGACGCCCTGGGCGAGGCGGTCGTCGAGTCGGTGGCCCGCACGCCGGAGGTCTGGAGCGCCAAGCGGGGGCTGAACCGTGACCGCTGCGAAGAGGGCCAGGGTCGCCTCACGCCGTCCTCGCTCCGCCAATCCTCGGTGCGCGCCTGGGCCAACCTGCAGGGACGGATGCGCCCGGCCTGGGCCGAGATCACCCACCTGCGTCCCGCGTCGGGGGGATCGGGGCGCGGTGAGGCGACGCCTACGGAGCGAGCGAGCGGAAGACCATTCCGGTCCGGGGCTTCGGGCTGAAGTAGGTCGTCTTGGGCGCCATCTGCTTGCGCGCTGCGGCCCATGACTCGATCTGAGCGACGGTGACCGGACGCAGCAGGAATGCCGCCTGCGCCTCCCCGTCGTCCAGGGCTGCGATGGCCTCGTCCACGCTGTGGCGGTGGACCGACTCGTGCGGGGGAAGGTGCGAGAGCAGGACGGCGACCAGGCTCGAGTCGAGGTCGCTCCCCGCCGCGTCGTAGGTCGCCTCGAGCGGGAGCAACAAGTAGGCGCTGCCACCGGTCACCAGCGTCAGGGAATGGGCCTCGGTCAGCGCACCGAGTGTCCGTTCGTCGGCGGCCCCGGCGCGCACGACGTCGAACCAGGGTGCGCAGGCGGCGACCAGATCGAAGTCGGGCGGCAGTCCCGAGATCGTGCGATGGATGGCGCCGACCGTGAGCTGATCCTCGGCCAACTCCACGACGAGAGCCAGGACGAGATCGTACGGTCCGGCCGCACCCCCGTTGGCGGCCCGGCATTCGGCTTGATACGTGCGCGACGTCTGGTAGCGGTGATGCCCGTCCGCGATGACCACGGGCGCCTCGGCCACGGCGGTTGCGATGGCGTCGATGGCGTCGCGGTCATCGAGCACCCAGAGCTGGTGACGCACGCCGTCGTCGTCGTAGGCGTCCGCGACGGGCTCGTCCTCGGTCGGGTCGAACGTGGCTGTCAGCCCGTGCCGCATCGACAGCCCCCAGATCGGCGAGAGGTTGGCCCGTGTGGCCCGCAGCAGATCGAGACGGTCGCTCTTGGGCTTGGGGAGCGTCTGTTCGTGGGGCAGGATGTCGCTCTCCTGGCCAGGCTCGGCCAGACCGAGTGCGCCGATCACCCCCGTCGAGGCCCGTCCCGTCGTGTCGGTCATCCGGTAGGGGTAGAGGCACGGGGTCGGGTCACGACGCAGGATCCGGTCGGCCTGCCAGCGCGCGAAGAGGGCCGCGGCCACCTGGTAGCGGTCGCGGCGGCCCTGGAGATCAGGTTCGGGGAGCTCGACGAGGACGGCATTGGCGGGGTGGCGTGACGCCAGGTGCACCCGCTCGGTCGAGCTGATGACGTCGTAGGGCGGCGCCATGACTTGACCGATCGCCACTCCCGGGGCGTAACGCAGGCCCTCGAATGGTTCGAATCGCGGCACTCGGCCACTCTGGCACACGGGGTCCGCGCTGCGATGGCCAATTCGGGCACCAAAACGAATCGCCGCGGCCCGGGAGGGCTGCTCCCGTAGAATGGGCCGAGTGGATGAGGACGAGGGTCTGAGCAGGGTACTGACCGCTCCCAACGTCATCACGCTCGTCCGCCTCCTCTGCATCCCCGTGTTCCTCTGGCTGCTCTTCGGCTTGCACCGCCAGACCGCCGCAGCCCTGCTGCTTGCCGCACTGGGCGCGACCGACTGGATCGACGGCTACGTCGCCCGGCGGTACCACCAGGTCTCGACGCTCGGGAAAATCCTGGACCCCGCGGCAGACCGGATCCTGATCGGCACGGCAGTGATCGCCGTCATCGTCCAGGGGGCCGTCCCGCTGTGGTTCGGTCTCGCCACCATCGCGCGCGAGGTGCTGGTGTCGGTCATGGTGCTCCTGCTCGCGGCGTTCGGCGCGGCCCGGATAAATGTGTTGTGGGTGGGCAAAGCGGGAACACTTGCATTGATGTTCGCGTACCCGGGCTTCCTGATCTCCTATGGCGATGCAGCGTGGCAGGAGCCCTTCCGCGTGGCAGCCTGGATCTGCGGCATCATCGGCCTGACGCTCTCGTGGATCGCCGCCGCCGGCTACGTGGCGCCGGCCCGCGACGCGTTGCGCACCGGTCGTGCCGGCCGCACGGCGTCGGCCGCCGCCAAGGGTGCGGCTGAGAAGAGCGCGGCATGAACACAGGCGGCGGCATGAGAGCAGTCACATGAGGGTGGGGACGTGAGGGTGGGGACATGAAGGCAGTGATCATGGCCGGTGGTGAAGGGACACGCCTGCGGCCGCAGACGTCGAATCTTCCCAAGCCGATGCTGCCCCTCGTCGGCCGTCCGATGATGGAGCACATCGTCTCGTTGCTGCGGCGCCACGGGATCACCGACATCGTGGTCACCGTGGCCTTCTTGCCCAACGCGATCCGGAGTTACTTCGGCGACGGATCCGAGCTCGGCGTGCGCATGGTCTACGCCACCGAGGAGACGCCGCTCGGCACGGCCGGCTCGGTGCGCAACGCCCGCGACGAGCTCACGGAGCGCTTCTTGGTGATCTCGGGCGACGTGCTGACCGACATCGACCTCACCTCGATGCTGCAGTTCCACGAGAAGAACAACGCCTTGGCCACGCTGGCCCTGTGTGCCGTCGAGAATCCGCTCGAGTTCGGCATCGTGATCACCCGTGAGGACGGGAGCATCGAGCGCTTCTTGGAGAAGCCGGGCTGGGGGCAGGTCTTCAGCGACACCATCAACACCGGCATCTACGTCCTCGAGCCGGAGATCTTCGATCTGATCCCCGAGGGCCGTGCCGTCGACTTCTCCGCCGAGGTCTTTCCCGCCGTCCTCGAGGCGGGCGGACCGATCTACGGCTACGTGGCCAACGGGTATTGGGAGGACGTCGGCACCACGGCGGCGTACCTCAAGGCGCACGAGGACATCCTCGACGGCAAGGTCGAGGTGGATATTTCGGGATTCGAGCTGCAGCCCGGGGTGTGGCTGGGCAAGGGATCGTCCGTGGACCCCGCGGCCCGGCTGGGCGGACCCGCCTTCATCGGCGAGAACTGCACGATCGACGAGCATGCGGTGATCGGGGCCTACACGACCATCGGGGCCAACACCCGCATCGCCGAGCGGGCCGAGGTCCGCCACTCGGTCATCGGCGGGAACTCCTACGTCGGCCCGGCAGCCCGGGTCGAGGGCGCAGTGCTGGGGCGTTCGTGCGACCTGCGCCGTGGTGCCCGCTGCGAGCCGGGCTCGGTCGTGGGGGAGGGCTGCCTGATCGGGGCGCACGCCATCGTCCAGGGCGACGTCAAGGTCTATCCGTACAAGGTCGTCGAGGCCGGGGCGCAGGTGCAGACCTCGATCGTCTGGGAGTCCGGGGGCACCCGGACCCTGTTCGGGCGCGACGGCGTGCGGGGCATCGTAAATGTCGACGTCAGCCCCGAGCTGGCGGTGCGCCTGGCCAAGGCGTGGGCCTCCTCGTTCGAAAAAGGGTCGGTGATCACGACCTCGCGCGATACGAGCCGGGCGGCCCGGGTCATCAAGCGAGCGCTCATGGTCGGGTGCAACTCCGTCGGGGTGAACGTCACCGACCTGGAGGTCGC
The DNA here is from genome assembly GCA_963706555.1 of uncultured Acidimicrobiaceae bacterium. Classification (GTDB taxonomy): domain Bacteria; phylum Actinomycetota; class Acidimicrobiia; order Acidimicrobiales; family RAAP-2; genus Bog-473. Next base: position 4,043,366 of record OY970164.1, on the reverse strand, counting down.
GACCATCCCGGTGACCCGGCACCACATCCGCACCAGGGGCACCCAGGGCGGGCTGACCGTGCGCCTGAGTCCCGACGACCCGCAATCGGTGGCTATCCGGTTCTTCGACTCCCAGGGCCTCGACCTGTCCGAGAACGAGCAACGGCGTATAGAGCGGCTGTACCACCGTGAGGAGTTCCGCCGCGTCCGGGCCGGCGACATCGGGGACATCGACTTCTCCCCGCGGTCCATCGAGAACTACACCGCCGACCTGGTCGAGGCCTTCGACCTCCCGCACTCGTCGCGCAACGAGCTCAAGCTCGTCCTCGATCTGTCCTACGGCGCCGCCAGCTACGTGATGCCCAACCTCCTCTCCAAGGTGCAGGCGGATGTGTTGAGCATCAATCCATACGCGCAGACGCCGGGGATGATTTCGGTGGATCCGACCACCAGTGCGGCCCGCGTGGTCCGATCGGTGCGGAGCTCCGGAGCCGATCTCGGCGCGGTGATCGACGCCGGGGGGGAGCACATCACCCTGGTCGACGGCACCGGCCACGTGTTGACCGACGACGAGGCGCTCATGGTGTTCCTCGAGTTGGTGACGGCCGGGCCGGGTGTCGCAACGGCGAGCCGCCAGAAACAGGTGCGGGTCGCCCTCCCGCTCACCGTCAGCCAGAAGGCCGGTGAGCTGTGCGCCGCCCGCGGGACCGAGGTCCTGACCACCGGCCTGTCGTCGTCCAAGCTGATGGAGGCGGCCGACTCGGGCGGCGTGAGCTATGCCGCCGATCAGGAGGGAGGCTTCGTCTTCCCGGACTTCTTGCCTTCCTTCGACGGCGCGGCGGCGCTCATCAACCTGATCGCGCTCCTGGGCCGAGCCGGCGAGTCCCTGGCCCAAGTGGTGGCCCGGGTCCCCGAGTTGCCGGTCATGCGGACCGAGGTGGAGACGCCGTTCGAGCTCAAGGGCATGGTCATGCGCACGCTCATGGAGCAACTGGCCGAGGAAGGGGCCGAGTTGGTGCTCCTCGACGGCATCAAGGTGATCACCCCGACCGGGTGGGTGCTGGTGGTGCCCGATCCCGAGGAGCCCACGACGCACGTGTGGGCGGAGGGGGCCGATCGGGCCGACTCCGAGCGGCTCAGCCTGGGCTATGTCGAGCGGCTCCGCCAGATGCTGGCGAGCCACGCCGGCGCCGCACAGACGGACGGGTAGGTCCGAGGAGTCGGGGGTGTACGTCACCCCGTCGTCCGCTAGCGTCGCACCCCATGAACATTCCAGACGACCTCCGGTACTCGGTTGAACATGAGTGGGTGCGAGCCGAGGGTCTCCGGGTGCGCGTGGGCATCACGGACTACGCCCAGGACGCCCTCGGCGACATCGTCTACGTTGATCTCCCAGCGGTCGGGACCGAGGTCGAGGTGGGGGAAAATTGGGCGAAGTGGAGTCGACCAAATCCGTGTCGGAGATCTACGCACCGGTGGCCGGGACCATCACGGCCGTGAACGACGCCCTCCCCGATGCGCCTGAACGCATCAACGAGGACCCCTACGGAGAAGGGTGGATCTGCGAAGTGGAACTGGCCGATGCCGCCGCCGTCAATGCCCTGCTCGACCCAGCGGCCTACGCCGATCTCACCGCAGGTTGAGCGCAAAGTTGGCCCTGGCCCCCCGGCCGGGAAAAGAAAGCGTGCTGTCGAGTACCGTGGTTGCCGTGTTCTGTAACAACTGCGGGCATCGAAACCCCGAGGGCGTGAACTTCTGCTCATCGTGTGGCCACGCTCTGCTCGCGGAGGGGGAGGACGCGACCATCACCCTGCACCCGGCCGACGACAACGGTGAGACCTCCGAGGACGAGGCGACCCCCACCCTGGTCGAGATTCCGCACGGCGCCGGTGTCCTCGTCGTGACCCGCGGCTCCAACATGGGAGCGCGCTACCTCCTCGGTGAGCACATCACCCGTGCCGGCCGTCATCCCGAGAGCGACATCTTCCTCGACGACATCACGGTGTCGAGACGCCACGTCGAGATCACGCACATCGACGCCGGCACCTTCATCATCCGCGACGTGGGCTCGCTGAACGGAACGTACGTCAACCGTGAACGCATCGACGAGGCCACGCTCCTCCCGGGCGACGAAGTGCAGATCGGAAAGTTCAAGTTGCTCTATCTGGTGGCGGGGAACGAGTGAGCAGCCGCACGTACCTCTCCATCGGGGACGTCCTCACGCTTCTCCGCGAGGAGTTCCCCGACGTCACTATCTCAAAGATCCGATTCTTGGAGAGCCAGGGTCTCGTGAACCCCGAACGCTCGCCGTCGGGCTACCGCAAGTTCTTCGAGGCCGACGTGGAGCGTCTCCGTTGGGTCCTGCGCCAGCAGCGGGAGCACTTTTTGCCCCTCAAGGTGATCCGGGACCGCCTCGACGCCGGCGACCTGAGCGACGGAGCGGCGGGGGAGCCGGTGGCCGCCGGGTCGGTACCGGCGGGGTCGGTAGCTGGAGAGTCATCCGACGCGGCCCAGATCAACGGCAAGGTTCCGGCGCGCACCCATGCGGTGGCGGGAGCAGGTGTCTCGGGTCGCAGCCGCTCGGGCAGTCTCGGGGGAACGGCCACAGCGGCCCGGACGCAAGGCCGGACCCAGGAGCAGTCGACACAAGCCGACGACGAAGCCATGGCGCGGATACTGGCCGACGCCTCGCGCCGCGCGCGGCACGCGTGCCCGAGGGCGCACGTCACTCTGCGTCGCTCCAGGCGGTGCCCGACCCCGGCGCACCGCACGCGGCCGGCCCGACGGACGTCCTGAACGTGCCGCGTGAACACGACGCGGCAGTTGCCGCGGCGCTCACGGCGGCCGCAGTCACCGAAGGCTTGCGGGCCGATCCTGATGCGCCGCACGCCGAAGCGACCGGCAGGACGGACGTTGCGCCGACAGCGGTCGTCCCGACACAAGCTGAGTCGACGGATGTTGCGTCGACCGATGTTGCGTCGACCGATGTTGCGACGACCGATGTTGCGACGACCGATGCTGCGCCGACAGATGCTGCGACGAGGGTGACTGCGACGACGGTGAGCACCGTTGCGGGTGGCGCCCACGAACAGGAGGCTGCGGCACGCGCGTCGCTCGCGGCGTCTACAGCGGCAGAGCCGACACCTGCCGGCGCGCTTTCGACTGGGGCCGCGGGTTCGGGTGGGGCCGCGACTTCAGCCGCGGCTGCGGCCGGTGCACCCGCACTGCCGGCGGCTGCGCCGGCGCGGGGGCACCGGGGCCTGGAGCACCGACGCCGACGTCGCACGCGGCAGGCGGGTCGGGTGCGAACAATCCGGCGGGTGCCGGCGCCAGTGGAGCCGCGAGCCCAGCGCCGGGTGCGCGAGCCGCATCGGGACGAGGGTCCGGCGGGCAGAGCGCCGGGGCCGAAGCCGGGGGAACGCCCGGGCGGGCCGAAGGCGGACGTCAGGGCAGTCACGACAAGCGGACGGGTGGAGCCGCCGCCGGGGCAGTAGGGACGGGGACGGCGGCCGGAACGGGCGGGGCAGGGTCCAGATCGGCCGGGCCGGCCGGTCAGCGGGGCGGCGCGACGGGAACGCACCCGCCATCGACGTCGGGCATGGTCACCGGGGCCAGCCTGACGAGCGAAGAGCTCTGCGCGGCCAGCGGGCTCAGTGAGATCGAGCTGGCGGGGCTGCAGGGCTTCGGCCTGATCGAGCCCACCATGGTGGCCGGGATTCCGACCTTCGACGAGGATGCGCTCACCGTGGCCAACCTGGCTGCGGAGTTCCGCAAGTACGGCATCGAGGCTCGCCACCTGCGGCCGTACCGCAATGCCGTCGACCGTGAGATGGGCCTAATTGAGCAGGTCATCATCCCATTACTGCGTCAACGTAACCCCGAGTCGCGCCAGCGGGCGGTCGATGCCGCCGACGAGTTGGGAGCCCTGGGCCAGACCATGCGGGCCACCTTGTTGCGGACGGCTCTCCGCCGCCACGTGGGGGGCTGACCCGACCCCTCCGTACGGGCGCTACATTTCATTCATGGTCCGAGTGCTTCTCCGTGCGGTCAGAGTGGACCTCCAGACGAATACCCCAGTGCTCCTCCTCCAAGAAGAGGATGGCGAGGGCAGGACCCTGCCCATCTTCATCGGCAATCCTGAAGCGACCGCCATCGCCTACGCCATCCAGGGCGTGGCCATGCCGCGGCCACTGACCCATGACCTCATGAAGGACATGCTGGGCGCTTTGGAGATCAAGGTCGAGCAGGTCCTCATCACTGAGCTCCGTGCCCAGACGTACTACGCCGAGTTGCACCTGCGGCGGGGGGAGGAGCGTACGGTCGTCTCGAGCCGGCCGTCCGACGCCGTCGCGGTTGCGGTGCGCACCGAAACGCCCATCTTCGTGGCCGACGAACTGATGGAGTCCGAAGGCATCATCCTGGCGATCGAGCCCGAGGAAGAGGAGCGACGAGGTGCCCGAGGAATTGGTCGGGGAGTTCCGCCAGTTCCTCGAGTCGGTGCGCCCGGAGGACTTCGACGGTTGATGCGCGCAGGGCGCATCCTGCGCGTGGTGGCGACGGTGGTGTGCGGTGGTCTGATCGCTGCGGCTTGCTCGAGCGGCACTCCGAGCACGACGACGACAACGACGTCGACGACCGTCCATCGCACGACCACAACCACCACCGGCGTCGCGCCGACGACGGCGAGCACGACCACCACGACCGGCATCGCTGCCTGCACGCAGGTGAGCGTGACCCCGGGGCAGACGCAAGGGGCTGCCGGCACGATCATCGGGACGGTCACGTTGGCCGTGATCGGCACAGGAAGCTGCACGACAGAGGGCTACCCGAACCTCACGCGCTTCACTGCGGGCGGAGCCGTGGTGCCCACCACGGTGGTGCAGGGATTGACCACGCACATCGCCGGCCCGCCGTCGCAGCCGCCGGCGTTGGTCACCCTGTCCTCGAGCCAGAAGGCCGAGTTCACCTTCCAGTACTCCGATGTCGTCACCGGTTCGGAGACGAGCTGCGCCGTGTCGTCGACCTTGTCGGTCACCACGCCGGGGGCGACGCGCCCCTCGTCGCCGGTGCCGCTCTCGATCTCGGCATGTAACAACGGCACCGTCGACGTGTCGCCGGTCTACGCCGCCACCAGCTGAGGGGAGCGTGCAGCGGGTGGACACCGTCTCTCCCGATTCCCTCTCGGTTCCGTTCGGGCATTGGCCTTCGCCACTCGATGCCGCGCAGGCGGCCGCCGGAAAAGTCTCGCTGTCGGATGTTTGCTCCGACGGGGATTTCGTCTACTGGCTCGAGTCGCGTCCGAGTGACGGCGGTCGGGTCGTGTTCGTCCGGGGCGACGGCGGCGACGGTGGCGACGGTGGCGACGACAAAGGAGCGGCCGGGGAGGTGGTGGATCTCTCCGCACCCGATGTGAGCATTCGCAGCCGCGTCCATGAATACGGCGGCGGGGCCTGTTGCCTCGTCCCGACGCTGGGTTCGGGCGCGTTCGCCTACGTGGAGGCGTCCGACCAACGTGTGTGGTTGCAACGTGGCACCGACGACACGGCGCGCGCACTGACCCCCGAACCCCCCGACGGCGAACGCTGGGCGCATGGTGGCCTCGGCGCCAGTGCGGACGGCGTCTGGGTCGTGGCGGTGCGCGAAGTGCATGTGGTAGGTGACTCCGCTCCACCGCGCCGCGTCTGTCGTCGCGCTGAGCACCGGCCCGGAGAACGGCGGCGAATCGATCGTCGCCGAGGGCCATGACTTCTACGGTGCCCCCCGGCTCGATGCGACTTCGCAACGACTCGCCGTGGTGGCGTGGGACCACCCCGACATGCCGTGGGATCGGTCCGCCGTCATCGTCGTGCCGCTGGAGGTCACCGCCGCGACGAAGAGGGAGTCGCTCGGCTCGTGGCGGCCGGCGAGCCGTGGACCGTCGAGGCGGGCGCGGACGTGTCGGTGGGACAGCCGCAGTGGCAGCGCGACGGGAGCCTGCGTTTCGTCTCCGATCGCCACGGGTGGTGGCAGCCCCACACCCACAGCGGCAGGCCTGACGGCCGGCCCGCAATCGCTTCCACGACGACCGCCGCGGAGTTTCACGGTCCCGACTGGGCCCTGGGCCAGTGCACCATGGCCGAGCTCGCGGACGGCAGCCTCGTGGCCCGGAGGACGTCGGAGGGTCGGGATTCGATCGTGCGGATTGTCGCCGCAGGACAGCCTCCGTTCCTGGTGTCCCAACCATGCGTCACCATCGCCGGCCTTTGCGTCCACAAAGACGGCATCGCCTTCATCGGTGCGCCGCCCGATGGACCGGCCACCGTCTGGACGCTGGGCTCGCTCGCCGGAGCTGGCGGTGGCGGGGCCGCCGGGGCTGATGGGGGTGCCGGTGGCGGGGCCGCCGGGGATTCGACGGCCAGACCTCCCCACGCAGCCACCGCCGTGCGCCCTTCGCCGCCCACGCCCCTCTCACGCGGCGACATCTCTGTGGGAGAGACCTTTTCTCTCGTCGGGCGATCGGGTCGGCCTGTGCACGGGTTGTTCTACGAGCCGGTCCTGGAGGGGACGACCGGTCCGCCTGCTGCGCTGCCGCCACTGCTCGTCCAGTGTCACGGGGGCCCGACGGGATCGGTGCAAGCGGGCTACGACGTGGTGGTCCAGTATTTCACGAGTCGTGGCTTTGCCGTGGCTGCTGTCGACTACGCCGGGAGTGCGGGCTACGGACGGGCCTATCGCCTGTCGCTCTGGGGGCAGTGGGGGGTTGCGGACAGCGAGGACTGTGCCGACGCCGCCCGGCATCTTGGCGCCACCGGGCGGGTCGACGGGTCGGCCATGGCCATCCGCGGCTCGAGTGCGGGTGGGCTCACCGCCCTCAACGCTCTGGCCAGTGGGAGCTTCGCTGCTGCCGCGTCGTGGTACGGCGTCACCGATCTGCTCGCCCTCGCCGAGACCACGCACGATTTCGAGGCGCACTACACGGATCGGCTGGTGGGGCCTCTGCCCGAGTGCCGGGACCGTTATGAGGAGCGGTCTCCGACCAAGCGGGTGGGGGAGCTCAAGGGTTCGGTCCTTCTGCTCCAGGGTCTGGACGACCTCGTCGTCCCGCCGGGCCAGACCGAGGGACTGCGAGACGCGCTGGTGGCGCACGGACGTCACTGCGAGGTCAGGCTTTTCGAAGGGGAGGGCCACGGGTTTCGCCGAGCCGAGACCATCCGGGCGGCCCTGGAGGAGGAGCTGGGCTTTTACCGGCGGGTATTCGAGCGCGAGGGCAGGACTCCATAGAACTTCGGAGTATCTGTGGTCCGGCTGGGTCCGCTATGTAAGGCTGTGGGGAGCCCATGTCAGCCACACCGCTTTCGATCGCTGAAGGGTCACCCGTGTGGGGGAGGGCGCGGGAGCGATACCGGGCCATCAGCCCCGAGGCCGGTGACGCCATCCTCTACGGATTGAGCGCCGTCTTCGCCCTCGTCACAATTCTCGCGTCGAGCCTGGCCTTGTACCGGCAGTGGGCGGCGCTGGCCATCGCTCCGTTCATGTTCGGCGCAGTGGCGTCGGGCGTGTCGGCCTTCGTGGTTGCACGCCGCGCCCGCCGCGGCGAGACCGGCGGCGACAGCGACAGCGACCCCGCGAGCAACACTGAAGCGCGGTCATCCGGACGCCGCCAGTGGATCGCCCGCATTGCCATTGCCACAGTCGTCTTCGCGGGCGCTACCGCGATCCCACTGGGGCTCGAGATCGTTTGGCGTTCCAACGGTGATCCCGGGCCGCACGTCCAACCCGAGGTGACGGTGATCGAGCGGGGAGGGCAGACGATCGTCACTGGGAAGGACCCGTATCACGCAGTGACCAATCCCGACGGGAAGATCGTGTACCACGCCCCGGGCGAGTCGACGGTCGATGCGTTCTTGCCGTACCTCCCGCTGATGACGGTGTTCGGCATTCCGAGTTATCGCAAGCATGACGTCGCTCTGACCGATGCCCGGATCTTCTTCAGCCTCGTCACGCTGTTGGTCGCCGCCTTGGCACTATGGCTCTGTCCGGCGGACGGTCGTCGCAAAATGCGCGCCCTCCAGGTCATCGCCATCCTCCCGACCGCCGCCCTCCCGCTTGCGACCGGCGGCGACGACATGCCTGTCGTGGCATTCCTGTTGTTGGCCATGGTGCTGGCGCAGCGACGACAGCCGTTCGCGTCCGGAGTCGTCTTGGGGATTGTGTCAGCCATGAAGTTCACGGCGTGGCCGCTGGCCGCGCTGGCGCTCTTCGCCGCGCGCAACAAGAAGGGGGAGCGGCGTCCGCTCATCATGTTCCTCGGCATGCTGGTCGTGGCCGGCCCCGTGGTGGTGCCGTATGCGCTCCAAGGACCGTGGGCCTTCTTCGACAACGTGATCCTGTTCCCGCTGGGCCTCTCGGGCGTCAAATCGCCCGCGGCCAGCCCGCTCCCGGGCCATCTCATCGTGACCGCGTTCCCGTTCTTGCATCGCGCCCTCCCGGTCGTCGTCGGGACCGTGGGCGGTCTTCTGCTGGCGTGGTATCTCTACAAGCGGCCGCCGCAGACCGCGTCGCAGGTCTGCAAGGTCGCTGGCGTCGTGATGGCGGTCATCACCCTCTTCGCACCGGCCACACGTATCGGCTACCTGCTGTACCCGATCAACTTCTTCGTCTGGGCCCACCTCTTCTCGGACCGTGACCGTGTGGAGCAGTTCGAACGTGATCCCCTGGCGCTGGCTGGTGCGTAGCGAGTCGCCTCGATCGCCTGCACCGACCCGCTCGTGACGAGCGCCTGAGGTTCAGTCCGGATCCGGTTGCTGGAAGAGCCGGAGGATGAAGGGAGTGGTGCCGCCGGGCGGGGCGCCGGCACCGAACGTGGTGGGCGAGATCACCGCTCCCATCTCCCAGAAGAAACCGTCCGAGCCGGCCTTCTTGCCGAGGACCTCGAACGCGCCCGGATTGCGGGCGACCGGTCCGGTGCTGAAGATCTGCCACCCCTGCTTCTTCATGACGCTCTTGTAGAAGGTCTCGAGAGCTGCTTGCGACTCGTCGACCTTCAGGGAGATCTGTGCGTCGTACTGTTCCGCCGATTGGGTGTTGTTGATGAACGAGACCCGGGTGGCGCCTTTGGGGATCGAAGCTGCGTTGAGGATGTTGCCCGGGGGTTGGCCCGACACCGTGATGACCTTGAGGTCACGCGCGGCCGGCACGGCCCGCAACGGCGTCCCGGGAACGGCGAACGAGCTCGTTGACGTCTTCGTCTGCTGGACCGAGTTGGAGGTGAGGAAGCCGGCGCCGATGAAAACGATGAGGATGAGCAGCCCGATACCGGGCACGATCATGGCCGCCTTCATGTTGAATCCCGCCCGTGGCGGGGGGCGCAGTGGTGCCGCGTCGTCGAGACTCATGGCCTCAAAAGCCTACGTTCAGGAGAGCCACCCAAAATCGGCGGCCCGGAACGTGATCATTAGCTCGACCAACCGAAATGGTCGATGGGCCCGTGCCCTTCGCCGAGACGCCAGTCGGCACCGCCGGCCAGCCCCCGGCCCACGAAGGCCTTGGCCGCCTGCACGGCCTCGAGCACGCCGGCTCCCAGGGCGAGGTTCGCGGCGATGGCGGCCGACAGGGAGCACCCGGTCCCGTGGTCGTTGCCGGTCTTTACCCGCACGGCCTCGAGCACGGTGATCCCTTCTGGGCCGGCCACGACATCGTGGGCCGCATCGGTGAGGTGGCCTCCCTTCACCACCACGTAGCGGGTTCCCCCGGCGCGGATCTGCTCGGCGGCCTCGGTCATGGCCTCGACGTTCATGAGCTGCTCGAGCGCCCGGCCGGTAAGGGCGGCGGCTTCGCGCAAGTTGGGCGTGACGATCAGGGCATGGGGGAGGAGGCGGGTGCGGTACGCCTCGAGCCCATCGGGCGCCATGAGTGCCTGGCCGCTGGAGGAGACGAGGACAGGATCGACCACGAGTTGCGGGAGCCGGCCCGCGGCGGCGAGGTCCGCCACCACGTCGACGATGCCCCGGGTAGCCAGCATCCCGGTCTTGACGCTCCGCACGTCGAAGTCGTCCAGCACGGTCTCGATCTGCAGGCGGACGAATTCGGGTTCCATGGCGACCACGCCCCGCACCTGGGCAGTGTTCTGCGCGGTCACTGCCGTCAGTGCGGTGGTCCCGTGCACTCGATGCGCCGCGAACGTCTTCAGATCGGCCTGCGCCCCTGCGCCCCCGCCCGAGTCGGACCCCGCGATGCTCAGAGCTGTAGGAGGTGTGGCAGCGCCCGGCACCAGGCCACGATAGCGAGCGGGTGCCCCGCTCCTTCCCGGTCCCGACCGGATCGGGTGTCGTCGGCCCGGTTCGGCGGTGTCGGATCGGATCCAGCGGTGTCGGATCGGATCGAGCGATGTCGGATCGGACCAGGCGTGTCCCGATCGGATCGGGCGCAGGGGTATCGTCGTCGTTGATGACGTCCGACACCCTGTGCATCGCAGGCGAGTCGCTCTCGTCGCGTCTCCTGTTGGGCACCGGCGGGATGACGAGCCTTCGCGCGCTGCGCGAGGCCCTGGTCGAGTCAGGCACCGCGCTGGCCACCGTAGCCGTGCGCCGGGTCGATCCTTCGGGCAAGGGCGCCTTGTTGGACCTGCTGACCGATGTGGGGGTGCGGGTCCTGCCCAATACCGCCGGGTGCTTCACCGCGAGCGAAGCGGTGCTCACGGCCAAGTTGGCCCGGGAGGCCTTTGCCACCGACTGGGTGAAGTTGGAGGTGATCGGTGACGATCGCACCCTTCTCCCCGACGCGGTGGAGCTCCTGGCCGCCGCCGAGCAACTGGTGGACGACGGGTTCGTCGTGCTGCCGTATACGACCGACGACCCCGTGTTGGCCTTCCGGTTGCAACAGGTCGGCTGCGCCGCGGTCATGCCCCTGGGGGCGCCCATCGGGAGTGGCCTCGGGATCCGGAACCCCCACAACATCGCCCTGTTGCGCGAAGCCGTCGATGTACCCGTGATCCTCGATGCAGGCATCGGCACCGCCTCGGACGCTGCGCTGGCCATGGAGCTCGGGTGTGACGGTGTCCTGGTGGCGACGGCCGTGAACCGCGCGCATGAGCCTGCCGCCATGGCGCGTGCCATGCGGTTGGCCACCGAGGCCGGCTACCTGGCCCGGCGTGCCGGCCGCATCCCGGTGCGCTTCCATGCGGAGCCATCGAGCCCGAACGAAGGCCGGGCGGACTTCGGTGGCCTGGGAGCGAAGGAACCCCGTATCGACTGACCGTCTTGACGCCCCCAACTCCTGTCGCTACGTTAGGTACGCCTAAGGTTAGGGATACCTAAGCACTCGAGGTAGGAGGGGATACGGAGCATGGTCCACGACGAGATGTCGGCAGGGGGTCGTCCGTGAAGGATCTCTTACGGCCGCGCCACGTGGCGTTGGCCTCGGCGTCACGCACACGGGTCCGGAGCATGGGCGCCAGCGCACTCGCGATGGCGCTCGGCCTCGGTACGGTGCTGGCCGTCGGCGGGCCCCTGGCCGGGGGAGGGGCAGCTTCGGCCGCCTCATCCAAAGAGAGCATCACCCTCTACAGCGGGCAGCATGAACAGACGACGCAGATGCTCGTCAACGGGTTCGAGAAGAAGACCGGCATCAAGGTCAACATCCGCTCGGACGACGAGGACGTCCTGGCCGACCAAATGGTGACCGAGGGCGCACGTTCGCCGGCCGACGTGTTCTTCACCGAGAACTCGCCGCCCTTACAGTTCTTGGCCGACAAAGGTCTGCTGGCACCGATCGCTCCGTCAACCCTGGCCAAGACACCGTCACGGTTCGATTCTCCCCAGGGCAAGTGGGTCGGGATCTCCGCCCGGGTGAGCGTGCTCGTCTATAACACCGACCTGCTCAAAGCGAGCCAGCTCCCGACATCAGCCATGGACCTGGCCAAGCCAGCATGGAAGGGCAAGCTCGCCATTGCCGGTGGCGAGACCGACTTCCAACCCATCGTGACGTCGATTGCCCGCACCTACGGCAACGCGGCCGCGCTCAAGTGGCTCAAGGCGGTCAAGGCCAATGCGGGCAGTAGCCACTCCTACCCCGACAACGAGACGTTGGCCGACCAGGTCAACCGGGGCCAGGCGGCGATCGGGATCATCAACGAGTACTACTGGTACCGCGAGCGCAGCCAGGTAGGGGCCAGCAATATGCACTCGGCCATCGCCTACTTTGCGCCGCACGACGTCGGGTACGTGCTCGACGTCTCGGGGGCGGGCATCCTCAAGTCTTCGAAGCACAAGGCGGCGGCGCAACAGTTCGTGTCGTACCTCAACTCCAAGGCGGGGCAAGAGATCATCGATCACAGCCAGAGTTGGGAGTACCCGGTTGCCTCAGGCGTGCAGCGGACCGGCGAGACGCCCTTCGCCCAGTTGCAACCCAATTCCATCTCGATCGCCCAGTTAGGCACGGGTGCCGCGGCGATCAAGCTCCTCCAGGAGGCACAGCTCTTGTGACAGCACAGCTCTTGTGACGGTGCAGAACTTGTGACGATGCGGTGACCTCGATTGTCGCCACTTCGGCGAGCGAACGCCCCCCGGTGACGCCGGGGGCATCGGCGCGTCTGCCCCGGGGTAAATGGCGGCACCAGAAGCGCCGGATGCCTCCGCTCCTGGTCGTGGGCGCGTTGGTGGCGACCGTCGCCGTCGTCCTGCCGCTGGTCTTCCTCGTCACCCAGGCCGTCCAGGTCGGATGGGGCACGCTGGATCCGCTCCTCTTCCGGGGGCTCACGGCCCAACTGATCCGGAACACGGTGAGCCTGACCGTGGTGGTCACCGCCCTCTGCGCCGTCATCGGGACGGTGACGGCCTGGTTCATCGAGCGCACCCAGTTGCCGGGTCGACGATTCTGGGCCGTGCTGGTGGTGATCCCGCTCGGGATTCCCGATTTCGTGGTCAGCTTCGGATGGCGCGCCATCTTCCCCGCCTTCGGGGGCTTCTGGGCGGCCGTGCTCGTCATGACGCTCGCTGTCTACCCGCTCGTCTTCCTGCCCGTTGCGGCGAGCCTGCGCAACGCCGACCCGGCCCAGGAGGAAGTGGCGCGCAGCTTGGGCCTCGGCCGGATGGCGACGTTCTGGAAGGTGACGGTGGGACAGGCCCGCCTCGCCATTCTCGGCGGCTCCGTGCTCGTCGCGCTGGTCGTGCTGGCGGAGTTCGGTGCGTTCGAGATCCTCGGCTTCAACACGTTGACGACAGAGATCTACACCGAGTTCACCGTGGGCCTCAACCAGACGGCGGCCTGCGCCCTCTCCCTGATCCTGGTCGTGCTCGGTTTCATCATCCTTCTCGGCGAGGGTGCCGCCCGGGGCCACGGTCGGGGAGCCCGGCTCGGATCCGGGGCGGCCCGACAAATCCGTCCGCTGCCGCTCGGGCGCGCCATGCCGGCGGTAGTCGGCGGGGTGGGACTGCTCGTCGGACTGGCGCTGGGGGTGCCTGTCGGGTCGGTCATCTACCTCATCGTGCGGGGGGGAACTCGACGTTGCAGCCCGCCTCCTTGTGGACCGCGGCGGCGTACACCTTCACGTATGCCGCGGCGGCCGGTGTCATCGCCACCGTGGCCGCACTGCCCATCGCCTTGCTCTCCGTGCGATTCCCGCGGCGCGAGGTGCGGTTCCTCGAGCGCTCCAACATGCTGATCCTGGCGGTGCCAGGCCTTGTCGTCGCACTGTCCTTCACGTACTTCACCGAGCACGTCCTGGCCGGTTTCCTCTACCAGACCCCGCTGTTGTTGGTGCTGGCCTACGCGGTCATGTTCTTTCCCATGGCCGTGGTGTCGGTCCGGGCGGCGGTGGCACGTTCGCCGGTCGGGCTCGAAGAGGTCGGGCACTCGTTGGGCGTCCGGCGGAGCGCGGTCTTCTGGCGGGTGACCCTGCCGCTCATCGGGCCCGGGCTGATAGCGGCCTTCTGCCTCGTGTTCTTGGAGTCGGCCATCGAGCTGACGGCCACGTTGGTCCTGAGGCCGACGGGCGTGCAGACACTGACGACCCAATTCTGGGTGTACCAGACCGACCTCTCGTACAGCCAGGCCGCGCCCTACGCCGGCGTGATCATGCTGATCGCCGCCGTCCCCAGCTACGTCCTGGGCCGCTGGTTCGACCGCCTGCCCGCTCGCACGGCGAGCGTCGGGGCGCCGGGGCAGGGAGGACCAGGAGCGCCCGGAACGGGGGCCCTGCTGGGAGCCGGGGCGGGAGCCCAGTCGGCGGCCCTGGCACCGGGCACAATGGTGAGCCTGTGAAGGGTCTTTCCATCTCCGGCGTCACGAAGTCGTTCGGAGGGCTCTCGGTCCTGTCCGGCGTCGACCTCGAGGTGCCCGAAGGTTCGTTCACCGCGATTCTCGGGCCATCGGGGAGCGGCAAGACGACGTTGCTCCGGATCATCGCCGGGTTCGAGCGACCCGACACCGGTGCGGTCCGCCTGGGAGCCGAGGTGGTCGACGACTCGGCCCAGCGGTTCGTCCCTTGCGAGAAACGACGCATCGGCTATGTGCCCCAGGAGGGTGCGCTGTTCCCGCACCTCAACGTCGGGCGCAATGTGGCGTTCGGCCTGCCCCGCTCCGAGCGGCGCAGCCACCGGGTGGACGAGTTGCTCGAACTGGTCGGCCTGGACGGCCTGGCCCGCCGTTACCCCCACCAACTCTCCGGCGGGCAGCAGCAGCGCGTCGCCCTGGCCCGCGCCCTCGCCTCGGAGCCCGAGATCGTCCTCCTCGACGAGCCCTTCTCCTCCCTCGACGCCTCGCTCCGCGCCTCGGTCCGCGCCGACGTCCACGACGTGCTCCGGCTCTCGGGCGCGACCTCGATCCTGGTGACACACGATCAGGACGAGGCACTCTCGATGGCCGATCAGGTGGCCATCCTCCGTGCGGGGGTCATCGCACAGATCAACACGCCATCCATGTTGTATCGAGCCCCCCGTGACGCCGATCTGGCGCAATTCCTGGGAGAGGCCAACCTCATCGAGGGCACCCTCAAGAGTGACGTCGTTCTGACCGGGCTGGGCGAGCTGCCGGTGGCGCCCGGGGCGGGCTCGGCGTCGGGGTCGAACGGGACGAGTCTTGGGAGCGGGACGGGCCCTGGGAACGGGGCGGGCCCTGGGAACGGGGCGGGCGGGCACGGGGCCGACGTCGTCCGGGTGATGGTGCGTCCCGAGCAGCTCCTGCTGGGCGACGCCGGAGCCGGAGCCGTGCAGAGCGTGGTGCGCAGCTACGAGTACTTCGGTCACGATGCCGTCGTAAGGGTCCAGCCCGACGACGGGGGGCTGCCCGAGCTGGTCGTGCGGATCACCGGTGGGGTCCCGCTCGCCCCGGGGACCCGTGTCGGGGTGAGGGTCCAGGGGGCAGTGGTCGTCTGGCCCGAAACCGGCGGGGTGGGGGAGCCCGAGGAGCCAGAAACTCTCCGAACCACGCCTGCGTAACTACCTCGTTGTCGTCCTGGCTGAGCTACCATGGGGTACCGAAGCGGGAGCACAGGAGGTGCGATGGCTGACGTGCCGACAACCGACGTTGGAGGGTTCCACGGTCCTCAGGTATGTGATCTCGTGGGCATCTCCTATCGCCAGCTGGACTACTGGGCCCGAACCGGGCTGCTCCAGCCGTCGGTGGCCGCGGCGCGTGGAAGCGGGACCCGACGGGTCTACTCCTACTCCGACGTCCTCGAGCTAAAGGTCATCAAGCAGCTGCTCGACGCCGGCGTCTCCCTGCAATCCGCCCGGCGCGCGGTCGAGTGCCTCCGCGGGAACCTGGGTGCCGACGTGGCATCGTCCAATCTCGTCCTGACCGGCACCAGCTCGGTGCTCGCCCGCTCGAACGGCGAGGTCGTCGACCTGCTGGCCGGCGGCCAGGGTGTCTTCAACATCGTCCCGTTGGCCGGCGTGGTCGACGAGCTCGAGGCCGACATCGTGCGCCTGGACATCGCAGCCCAGTCGCGCCCGTCAGGTGAACGACCGGCAACCGCCCCGGTGGCTCGGGCCGCCGGCGAGTGAAGCAAACCGTCCCCGCACATCGTCGGCGGCAGCGTCCGCGCCACCCGTCGGGTGCCCCCGCCGGAAGCGTTCGCTTCGCTCATCCTTCCGAGAGGCTCTTCGCCGCCCTTCTCGACCTCTACGAGGAACGGTGGGAGTATGAGCCCGTCGAGTTTCCCCTGCGTTGGGACGAGTCGGGCTCTCCGGTCTCGGGCTTTCGACCGGATTTCTGGCTGCCCGAGCGGGGATTGTTCATCGAATTGACCACCGCCGAGCAGCGGCTGGTCACCCGGAAGAACGGAAAGGTCCGGCGGATGCGGGAGCTCTACCCCGAGATCCCGGTGCTGGTGGTGTACCAGCGCGACTTCCTGGCCCTCCTCGAAGCCCACGGCCTTGACGTGAACGCTCCCTCCGCCGCCTAATCTGGCGAGGTGGCAGCCGACGACAGCGAGAGCGCTGCGCACTCGTATCGTCACTCGCCCCTCAATGCGGCGCACATCGCCCTCGGGGCGAAGATGGTGCCGTTCGGTGGCTGGGAGATGCCACTGGCCTACCCCTCGGGCACCGTGGCCGAACATCGGGCCTGCCGGGAGGGGGCGGTGGCGTTCGATGTGAGCCATCTCGGTACCGTGCGCGTCCAAGGGCCAACCGCATTTGACGACCTGCAGCACTCCCTGAGCAACGATCTGCGGCGGATCGCACCGGGCCGGGCGCAGTACACCCATCTGCTCGACCGAACAGGTTCGGTGGCCGACGACATCATCGTGTTGTGGATCGACGACGAGCAGTTCGACGTCATGCCCAATGCGTCGAACACGAGCCGCGTCATGGCGGCCATCGGGGGCGAGGACGTGACGAGCGAACGCGCCATCGTCGCCGTGCAGGGCCCGAGTGCCCGGGCGCTCCTGGCGGAGGTCTCGCCCGATGCGGCAGCCGTGCCGCGTTTCGGCGTCGCCCGCTTCGACTGGGAAGGGATCTCGTGCGTGGTCTCAGGCACCGGGTACACCGGTGAGGACGGCGTCGAGTGCGCGGTGCCGGTCGCACACGCCCAAGAAATTCTGGTCAGCCGTGTTGCACACCGGTGTCCTGCCGGCCGGGTTGGGTGCGCGCGACACGCTGCGCCTCGAAGCGGGGCTGCCCCTGCACGGGCACGAGCTCGGACCGGGCATCACGCCCCTGCAGGCGGAGCTCGGTTGGGTGGTCGGTTGGGCCAAAGGCGACTTCATCGGGCGCGCCGCGCTGGAGGAGGAGAAGAACGAAGGCCCGAGACGACGCTTGCGGGGCGTGGTGGGGGAGGGGCGCCAGCCCCTGCGCGACGGCGCCGCGGTCTTTGCCGGCGGTCGGGATGTCGGCTTTCTGACCAGTGGAAACTTCTCTCCGATGCGCGAGCGGGGGATCGGCCTCGCCCTGATCGAAGCGGACGCGCAGCTGCTCGATGGTGACGCGGTGACCGTCATCCAAAGGGGTCGTCCACTGCCGGCCACCATCGTCCGCCCGCCCTTGTGGCCTCCGAGAGTGGAGGAGTAATGCCCGACTATTTGCCGCACACCGAGGATGAACTGGCCCAGATGTTGGGATTTCTCGGACTCTCGTCGCTGGACGAGCTCTTCGCCGCCGTGCCGGCCGCGCTGCGCCTCGGACGGGGCCTCGGACTGGCCGACGGCTCGCCCGAACCCGATGTCCTCGTGCGCATGGAGGCACTGGGCGAGGCCAACCGGGCCCGGGCCGATCGTCTCGTGTGCTTCGCCGGTGGTGGTGCCTACGACCACGAGGTGCCGCCGGTCGTGCGGGCCTTGGCCGGACGCTCGGAGTTCGTCACCTCCTACACGCCGTACCAGCCCGAGGTGGCGCAAGGCATTCTGCAGGCGGTCTTCGAATTCCAGACCATGGTGGCCCGACTGGCCGGACTGCCGGTGGCCAATGCGTCGCTCTATGACGGGGCGAACGCCTTGGTCGAAGCGGTGAACCTGGGCGTCGCGGCCTCGGGGCGCCAGACCGTCTGGCTTTCGGCCGGCGTGCCGCCACACTGGCGGGCCGTGCTCCGGACATTCGCCGCGGGCACGGGCCACGTACTGGTCGACGTGCCGCTGCAGCAGGGGCTGACGGCCTGGCCGTCGGCGCCGTCGGGGTCTGTTTCGTCGGGGTCTGGGCCTGGCGGGGCCGGGGGAGAAGCGCCGGGCGTGCTCGTCGTGGGCTACCCGAACTATCTGGGGTGCCTCGAGGACATCGGCGCCGCCCGGCGGCTCTGCGATGCGACGGGCGCCCTGCTGGTCGTCGTCGCAGATCCGGTCTCCGCGGCCATCTTGCGCTCGCCCGGGGAACGCGGGGCCGATGTCGTGGTCGGCGAGGGTCAGCCCCTGGGGACAGCCCTGAGCTTCGGAGGTCCGTACCTCGGGCTCTTCGCGGTGGCGGCACAACACGTGCGCCGGCTGCCGGGCCGTCTGGTGGGCGAGACGGTGGACATCGAGGGCACCCGGGCCTACGTCACCACCCTGCGGGCGCGCGAGCAGGACATCCGGCGCGAGAAGGCGACCTCCAACGTGTGTACGAACCAGACGCTCATGGCGGTCTACGCCGCGGTGCAGCTGGGCTGGCTCGGCACCTCGGGTCTGCGCGAGGTGGCGCTGCGCTGCGCCCGCGGCACGAGGTTCTGTCGTGAGTCGCTGCTCACCCTGAACGGCGTGGAGGCGCTCACCGGTGTCACGCCCACCGTGCGCGAGTTCGCGGTGCGCCTGCCGATCCCCGGCCGGGTCGCCATCGAACGCCTGGCGGACGAAGGGTATTTGGGCGGGTTGGCGCTCGCCGATCTCGTGGGTGACGAAGGTGACGGCTCGGTGGACGGTGACGATGCGGTGCACGGGTTGCTCGTCGCAGTCACAGAGCGGCGCACCCGCGCCGAAGTGGAGGGTTTCGTGCGGACGTTGGACAAGGTGGTGCGATGACCGCGGCTGGTGGACGGGCGACGAGCGCGCCCATCATGGGCGGGAGTACGGCTGAGCCGACCCTGTTCGAGCTGTCGCAGCCCGGCCGGAGCAGTTGGCAATTGCGCACGACGGGGATGCCCGATTGGGGCCCCGAGGAGTTGGTGCCGGCCGAGCACCTGCGCGATGAGCCGGTCGCGTTGGCCGAGGTGTCCGAGCGCGACCTCGTCGGACACTTCACCCGGCTGAGCCACCGGCAGTTCTCGGTCGACCTCGGGGCGTACCCCTTGGGCTCGTGCACCATGAAGTACAACCCCAAGCTGTGTGACACCGTGGCCGGACTGCCCGGATTGGCGGGCGTGCACCCGGGAGCACCCGCGTCGCTGAGCCAGGGCTGGTTGCAGATCTTCGTCGAGCTCGAAGAGGCATTGTGCGAGGTGACGGGCATGGCGGCGGCCACACTGCAACCAGCAGCCGGCGCTGCGGGAGAACTGACCGGGCTGTTGCTGATGCGGGCGTACCACCAGGCCCGCGGCGAGTCGCGTCACCGGGTGATCATCCCCGACTCGGCCCACGGGACGAATCCGGCTTCGGTCACGCTGGGGGGCTACGAGACCGTCACGGTCCGGAGCGATGCGCGGGGCTGTGTCGACCTGGAGGCGTTGCGGTCGGTCCTCGACACGGACGTGGCGGGGATCATGCTGACCAACCCGAACACATTGGGGCTGTTCGAAGAGGACATCGAGGCCATCGCAGCCGCCATCCATGAAGTTGGAGGCCTGCTCTATTACGACGGCGCCAACCTCAACGCCATTCTGGGTGTGGTGCGGCCCGGCGACATGGGGTTCGACATCGTGCACATGAACCTGCACAAGACCTTCGCCACCCCGCACGGTGGGGGAGGGCCAGGCGCCGGGCCCGTCGCCGTGTCACCCCGCCTCGTCGACTTCCTTCCCGGACCGCGCCCGACGCGGATGCTGTCAGGGTCGGACGACGAATTCGGCTACATGACGCCGACCCAGTCGATCGGACGCGTGCACAGCTGGCACGGCAATGCACTGGTCTTGGCCCGCGCGCTGGCCTATATCGAGGTGCACGGCGGGGACGGTCTGCGCCGGGTTGCCGAGCGGGCGGTCCTCAACGCCAACTGGATCAGGCGACGACTCTCCGCCGTCTACGACGTTCCGTTCGATCGGCCCTGCATGCACGAGGTCGTGCTCTCTGCGGCCAGCTTGAAGAAGAAGTACGGCACCAAGGCGCTCGATGTCGGAAAGCGCCTGCTCGAGTTCGGCTTCCACTCACCGACGATCTACTTTCCGCTCATCGTCGACGAAGCCCTGATGATCGAGCCCACCGAGACGGAGAGCCTGCAGACGCTCGAGGCCCTGGCCGACGCCCTCGAGACGATCGCCGCCGAGGCGGAGGCCGGGGAACCATTGCACGAAGCACCACGCACCACGCCGGTGCGCCGGGTGGACGAAGCGCGGGCTGCCCGCACGCTGGTCCCGACGTTCGACGCCCGCTGAAGCACGGCGGACGCCGAGTGTCGTGACGATCCCACTCGTGGATCCACAGCGAAGAAGGTGCGCTCGTGGCGCAGAGTGAGGAGGAGGCCCGCATGGCTGACTACCCGGGGATGATCGTTCCGATCGATCACGTCGAACCGGTGCCGCGCCGCATCCGGGCGATGTTGGGCGGGGAGACCGTGCTCGACACCTCCCGGGCCAAGTACGTGTGGGAGTGGCCCGGCTACCCGCAGTACTACATCCCCCTGGAGGACGTGAACCGCGACTTCCTTCTCGACGAGCAGCACGCGCAGCGCCTGCACAGGGGTAATTCCCAGCTCTTCGGGCTCGCGGTGGGTGACATCGTCCGTCCCAGTGCGGTGCGGGTGTACGTCGACTCGGTGATCGATGGTCTCGCCGGCACTGCCCGCTTCGAGTGGGCCGCGCTCGACAGCTGGTTCGAGGAGGACGAAGAAGTGTTCGTCCATCCCCGGAGTCCCTACACCCGGGTCGACGCGCTCCGGTCCACCCGCAATGTCCGGATCGAGCTCGGCGGCGTCGTGCTGGCGGACTCGTCGTCTCCCGTGATGGTGTTCGAGACCGGGTTGCCGACGCGGTACTACCTCAACCGGACCGAAGTCGATTTCGGCTACCTCGTCCCGACCGACACCGTCACGGCCTGCCCGTACAAGGGATCGACGAGCAACTACTGGTCGGTGCAGGTCGGCGGCGAGCTCCACCCGGACCTCGTGTGGTCCTACGACTTCCCGACCCGCCAATTGCTCCCCATCGCAGGCTTGGTCGCGTTCTACAACGAGAAGGTCGACGTCATCGTGGACGGGGATCTGCTGGCGCGTCCGACGACGCATTTCTTCAAGTGAGCGCGAACTCCTGACGATCGGCACCTGTTCGCGGTTGCCTGAGGTCTGACTTCTCCAGGGGGTCGTCCTCCCCGTGCGCAGAGATTGACCGTTTTACAACGACAAGACCGGAGTGATCTTCGAATGGGAGCTGCCTCCGCGCTCGACCGGGTTGCCCTTCGTACGGTCGATCCCGGCTCACGCCGTCCGGCCCCGTCGTCCCCCGCCGCCGGGCTGCCATGTCACCAAACCGCCGGACGCCTGGGAGTGACCAGAGGACCACCTGGATGGACCCCGACCCCGGCCCACACGTCATTTGAGAACTCGGCTTCCAGCGGGGGGTGCACGGGCCGTCGCCGGAAGTCAAATTGAAAATGATCCTTGCAAGAGTCCCTCCGATGAAGTTACTGTGTCAGTTGAGGTCCAAATGGGCTGAAGGCATGGGTTTGAGGGGGGCGTGACATGTTTTTCAGGCATGAGATGGATGGCAACCGTACGTGGTCGCGACGGCTCGCAACCGTTATTTCAGCCGCAGCGATTGCGGGGTCGATGCTGGTTGCGGCCACGGAGAGTGGGACCCCGGCCGGGGCGGCAAGCGCGAGTGGCACGACAATCCTCATCGGCGACCTGTGCAGCTGCACGGGGATTCAAGCCTCGAGCGTGGTGCTCTCGACGCCGACCGACCAGGCGTGGGTGGCATCGGTTAACGCCAACGGCGGGATTGCCGGGCACCCGGTCAAGATCATCTACGCGGACGACCAGACGAACCCCGCGGTGGCCACAACCGATATCGGTAAGTTCATCGAGACCGATCACGTTGCTGCCATTATCGACAACAGCCAAGAGGACTCCGCGTGGATCAGCAAGGCGGTCAGCGCCGGCGTCCCGGTCATCGGAGGCGTGAACAGCGTCCTGGGGTACACGAACCCCGACGTCTTTCCATCCGGATCGACGCTGAACTACGGCATCGCGGGGGAGGACGCCGGCGCAGCGAAGGCCGGTGTCAAGACTGAGGCCATCTTCTATTGCGTCGAAGCCGCCTCCTGTAAGGAAATAACGTCCTTGGCGGGCAAGGTCGGCCAACAGTTCGGCATCAAGGTGGTCTACACCTCGGGGATCTCCTTTGGGGCACCGAACTACACGGCCCAGTGCGTGGCGGCGAAAGCGACAGGTGCCGACTCCTTGGAGACCGCCGACGCCAACATCGTCGTCGAGAAGGCCGCCGACAACTGTGCCACCCAGGGTTGGCACCCGATCGAGGTCACCGCCACGAGCGAAATCGGCAGCGGTATGGCCACCGACCCCGAATTCAAGACGATGGTCGCCTCAATGAACGACATTCCTTGGGTGGTCCACAATGGCGCCACGAAGACCATGTACGCCGCACTCGACAAGTATCAGCCTGCCGTCGAGACCTCGTCGAACTTCGGTGAGCAAGTCGTGCTGGAGTGGGCCAACCTCGTCCTGCTGCAGCACGCCGTGACGGCGGCAGCTCCGCCCAGTGGGACGAATGTAACGGGCGCGATCGTGAAGAAGGGTCTCTACCATCTGCCTTCGGGCGACAACCTGGGCGGCATTGCGGCCCAGCCGCTCCACTTCACCAAGGGTGTACCTGCCAACTTCAACTGCTGGTACTACATGGGCACCAAGAGCGGGAAGTTCGTCTGGTCGAACAATCACAAGCCCATCTGTGCGCCCCTGATGAAGCCGGGCACAGCCGAGGGTGGACCGGTGCTGAAGAAGAAGTAGCGCGTGGGTTCCGGCGGCCCGGAGATCTCACTCGGGCCGCTGTGAACCGGACCGGATAGTGAGAACGTCGCTGAGCCAGGCCACCCCTTTGTCGAGCGCGGCGGGCGGTGCCTCGGCCACGACATGGCGGGCGATGTCGGCCACCGTGGTGCGCCGCAATTCGTCATGCCACGCAGTCTCGGCCCGCCCCATGGCGGCAGCGATCCCGCACATCGGCCCGTAGAGGTGCCGGGCCACCCGTGAGGGGCCCTTGCGCCGGATCTCGGTGCAGCGGAACATCGGCGCGGTGCCGTCGATGGCCTGGACGATGTCGAGCAACGTGATCTCCGACGGGGGCCGCGCGAGCCGGTACCCGCCGAAGCGGCCGGTGGTGGCGTCAACGATGCCGGCGCGCATGAGCGCCTGCAGCGATTTGGCGAGGTAGGGGCGGGGGATTCCGTGGTACTCGGCCAGGCGCGCCGCCGGGAGTGTGGTCCCCGCAGGCAACTTGGCCAGCAAGACGGCGCAGTGCGCGCCCCACTCGACTCCTTCGTTCATCTTCATATATGGATCTTACTTGTCCGGGTATTTCCGGCGGCGTATATTCGGATAGTAGATATCTGAATAGAGGAGGGCGTCATGCGCATCGCAGTGGCCGGTGGGACCGGGGTCGTGGGCAAGTTCGTGGTCGAGGCTGCGGACGCGGCTGGACACGATGTGGTGTCCCTCAGCAGGCGCACGGGTGTGGACGTGCGCACGGGCGAGGGGCTCGCCGAAGCACTCAGGGAGGTCGAGGTCATCGTGGACACGACCAATGCAGGGACGACGAATCGGGACAAAGCAACTGCGTTCTTCACCGAGGTGACGCGCAACCTCCACACGGTCGGCGCGGGGGAGGGGGTGGCACACCTCGTTGTCCTTTCCATCGTGGGTCTCGAACGGGTCCCGGGGTACGGCTATTACGCCGCCAAGTTGGCCCACGAGAAGGCGGCGCTGTCGGGTCGCCTCCCCACGACCATCGTCCGGGCCACCCAGTTCCACGAGTTCCCGGCGCAGATCCTGAATTGGACCCGCCACGGTCCGTTCGCCGTGGTTCCCCGGAGCCGGATTCAGCCGGTGGCGGCGCGCTCGGTCGGTCAGGTCCTGCTCGAAGCGGCGGTGCTTCCGCCGCCCGGGCGCGCGAATCGTCCACGAGTCGAGGTCGCAGGGCCCGAGGAAGGTGACCTGGTGACGTTGGCCCGCAAAGTCGTGCAGCACAGAGGCGAGCGGCTGCGGGTCATTCCCCTCAGGGTCCCGGGACCTGCCGGGAGGGCGATGCGCTCCGGGGGGCAGTTGCCGACGCCCGACGTCCGCATCGTGGGGCCGAGCTTCTCGGAGTGGATCGAGGGATCGGACCTCGCGCTGGTGGAGTGAGGCTGGTCGATCACGGGCCGAGCATGTCCGTGATCAACGATGGTTCAACACGCCCATGATCGGAGAAGTGAGGACGCGTCGACGCAGAGCCGCTCCACGACGTCGGCGACAGAACGCGCTTCGGTGAGTGCCCCCACCCCTTGGCCTGCGTTGACCGGGATCATCTCGACCTTTCCCGCCGCGATGGCGGCCGTGAAGCCGGTCCGGGCGTCACGGTCCGTCGCCAAGTTTGTTTCGCGACCGGCCCACTGGTCAGTGAAATCGTTGCGCAGGACGCGTTCTGGGTACCCGGCTGGCCACGGGTAGCCGAGTGCGATGTCGAACACGCTGGTCACCACCGTGTCCGTCCCCGAGGCACGCAGAAGTGCCCGGCGGGCCGGTTCTGAGATCAACGAATCGGGGCAGGCCGCGAAGGCGGTTCCCAACCACACCCCTGATGCACCCGCCGCCAAGACGGCAGCGACGCCCCGCCCGGTGGCAATGCCGCCGGCGGCAAGCACCGGGACGTCGACGGCATTGAGCACGGCGTCCAGCAACGGCAGGATGCCGATCGTGGGCCGCCCGTGACCGCCTCCTTCTGCCCCGCGCCACCAGGACCTCGATCCCGGCATCGGTAGCGCGTCGTGCCTGATCATCGTCGTAGACCTGGGTCGCAGTGACAATGCCGACGGCGCGGAGACTCTCTGTCCAGGACCAGTCGTCGCCGAAGCTCACCGAGACCAGTGCCGGTCTGGCCGCGATCGCCACTTCGAGCAGCGCGGGGTCCCGCTGGACGGCCCAATCGATGAGGCCGATCCCGAAGGGGACTCCGGCCTCTTTTGGGTGACACACCTCGTTGTCGAGCATCTTCGTGGTGCCGGCGCTCCCCACCCCGATCATCCCAAGCCCGCCTGCGTGAGAGACGGCCGTGGCCATCCTCCCTCCAGCGACGCCGCCCATCGGAGCGTTGACGATGGGAACTCGTAGGCCTGTCGCCTCGGACCACTGTGTGGAGAGCCCCATCACGTCGTCTGCTTCTCAACGGGGCAACCGGCACGGTCCACGGCGAAAAATTCGACGGCGAAGTGCACAGGACCCAATGGTTCCACCTGATGCTCGAGACCGGGTGGTATGGCTTGTGTCGCGCCCGCTGCGAGCTCGACTTCGATCGTCGGGATAGCGGTGGCGAGAAAGCGGAGCCGACCGTCGTGGACGATGATCCGCCCCCAGGTGCCCGTCGCGATCCGATGGTCCCGTCGCAGCCCGGCCGGCATATTGCCTTCGTCCCAGATCGGCGTCGTCCGCACCCAACGCAGCGCCGCGGGCATCTCTGCCCGATCGCACAACGGACACTCCAGTGGTGTCCCGAGGCGCGTTGCGCGGTCACGTGGATTCAGCACCCACGCTCGCGGCTGGAAGGGCGGCCGATGGCGGACGTGTTGGTCATGCCCACATTCGAGCTCGGCGACCCAGTCGCCCAACCCGTCCTGGTGGTAACCGGTGATCGGTCGATTCACCGCAACAACATCTTGATCACCGCAACAACATAGTGAGCCGCGCTCGTCGGTTGAGGTCGAGGCCGTCCACGGACTTGGGCCTCCGCATCGGAACGCGCACGAGACCTACCGGGAGAGAAACTCCAGAATCATCGGTGCCAGGCGCGGCCACTCGTCGAAGAAGTTCCCTTTGCCGGCGACGGAGAGTCGTTTGACGCGATTCCACTCGTCCTCGCCCCATGGCGGGTCGATCAACTCTGAGCCCGGAACCAGGCGGTGCAGCTCCAGCGACAAGAACTCGGGATGGTACTCATCTTCCTTTCCGCTCCGGAAGATGAGAGCCGGCAGGTCGAGGGCGGCGAGCTCTTCCTCCTTTATCCCGGGTACCGGCGCATCGGGCATCGGGATGTAGGCGTTCAGCCAGCGCTTCTGGATGTCGATGAACTCTTGCGTGTCCATCGCGAGGAGTCGCTCGCGATTGGAAGGGTTCGCGGCCAGGGTGTCGTTCCATTGCGGCAGGTCCACCACCGCGGGCATGCCGCCGACCAGCGCGGCGGCGATCACCGGAAGGATGTAGTTCATGGCGAGATACATGGTGCCGAACACGCCCCCTGACATCCACCACACGACGAGCTTGCTGGCCACGTCGGGGTGTCGGAGGGCTGTCACGAGCGAGAGGCGAGATCCCGCCGAGCCACCGACGAGGACGGCCGGCGCCAAGTCGAGCGCCTTCAAAAGGGCGGCGAGGTCGTCGGCATGCATCTGTGATTCGGAGTCACCGGTGAACTTCACGTCGGACTTTCCCGTATTGGGGCGGTCCCACAGCAGCACTTGGTACTGCGTCGCCAACTTTTCCGCGAGTGGCCGCACGCCGGGATACTCCATGCTGAACCGCCCACCGGGCGTGAGGACGAGGGGATCGCCCTCTCCGAGCAATTCGTAAACGATCCGCCCTCCGTTGATGTCTACAGTCGGCATGGAGCCTCCTTCGAGTTTCGGATTCGGGTGCGCTGGTCGCCGATCCGTGATTCTCGACGGCCCTCGACGCGGTGTCAAAAGTCGAGGCACAGGACCTCGACCTGTCGCCGGTCAATCCGGGGCGTAGGTCAAGAGGACGACGCCGCTCTTGAAGGGCCTGACATCGACGAGCTTGAGGGCCGGGGCGGCATCGATGTCCTCGAAAAGATGTTGGCCTCGTCCCCTGGCGACGGGGGTGACCAAAAGGTGGAGCTCGTCGATAAGGCCATGTTGCAGCAACGTGACGTCCAGCGGTCCGTTTCCGTACTTGATGATGTTGGCGCCGGGCTGTTGCTTGAGGTCCGCGACAAACGTGGCGACATCTCCGGAGATGACGGTGGCATTCCAGCTTGCTTCGCGAAGGTGGTGGACGCCACGTATTTGGGAATGGAGTTCATCCGGTCCACGAATTCATTCGGCTCGTCCTCGCTCTGCTGCATCGCTTGGTAGGCGGCGGACAATCCCTCGTACGTCTTTCGCACCCAGGAGCAGGGTGTCGGCCCCGAAAAGCAACTGCGTGGCGTAGGCATTGTGGTCCTCGTCCAAATATGGAAGGGCCTATTCGGTCGTCCCGACCTCTCCGCCCAGGGAGACGTGATTGGTTTCGATCAGCTTCCTCATGGCATTTCGCTCCTCTGGGCTCATGTTCGGCGGTCACCTCTCTCGCCGGTGGCCGGCTCTCCGAATCATTGGTCTGGGATCAAAATGGGTTCAGGCAATTGCGGCGAGGCCGATACCTGCGGCGGCAACACCAAGGCACAGCGCAAGGCCGCCGAAGGTGTAGAGCCACGCATCGGAGCGTTGGCCGTCTCGAAAGAGATGGACCGATTCCCAACTGGCGGTGGACCACGTGGTGTAGCCCCCGCACAAGCCGATGCCGGCCACATCGAGATCGTGCGGTCCGAACCCGTGATACATGGACAGGCCCGTGAGGAAACCGAGGAGCAAGGAACCTGAGGCATTGACGATCAGCGTGCCGACGGGCAGTGGGTCGGGACGACGCAGGGCGGCGTCGTGGATGATCAGCGCGCGCAGCACCGCACCGATCGCGCCGGCGGCCGCGACCAACAACGCCAGACCCAGGGTGGGGGAGTGGACCGTCGATGGGACGACGGCCGTGGCAGTGGTGCCGAGGAATGCCGTCACGTGGGCGTCCATCGCCGACCGACCGCATTGCCCAGCACGACGAGCGCTGTCCCCCCGACGAATGTCGCCGCCAGATAGAGGAGGCTCAACCAAGCTTGCCCGTGCTGGACCAGCGTGATCCCACTCACAGCCAGAGCGGAGTACGTGGTCCAGCCGCCGAGGAAACCGACGATGAGAAACGGACGGAGCAGCGGCAGGCGCGGCGTCCAGAAGGCGGCGACGGGAACCAACAGGCCGATGGCCAGAGATCCGCTGAGGTTGATGACCAACGTGACGGTGGGGAAGTGGCCGCCCCCCTCGACGAAGGCGGTGTCGAGAAGGAATCGGGCCAACGTGCCCAATGCGCCTCCGAGAGCAATGGCCAGGAGGACTGACAGTGAGAGCCCGAGGCGGGGAAGTGCGGGGTCTTCGAGTGGATCTGTGCTGCTCGTCATGGTCCTCCTGCGCCTGGTGCGCACCGCGACACGTGTCGCCGTGCTCTCTGGTCAGGAGCCATCAGCCGTTGCGGCGGTTCGGAGCGTGTGCTCCCCGGCGGGACCCATCGCCGGACTACAGGGCAAATTATAGCTGTCGCCCGCTGGGGGAGTGGGGTAACCCGTTTAACAACTCAGAGACGGGGCCCCGGTGCATTGCGAAATCGGAACGGCTCACTCTCTCGCCCCGCAATGACGTACCAGCATTCACCCGAGACATCGGAGTCGAGGATGCGTTGAAATGCAGCGACGACATCGCTCACGTCGAGAATGGGGAACCCCATGTCGTGCAGGATCTGTTCAGAGCCCTTGATGATGTTCGTGTACGCAAAGGAGGGACAGAGGGCGTTGACCCGGATGCCCTCAGCGGCATAGGCCTCGCCGATTGAACGCACGAGGCCGACGACAGCGTGCTTGTTGGCGGCGTAGATCGGATCGAAGGGGACTGCGACAAGCCCGGCCATGCTGGCCGTCGCCACGATGGTTCCCCCACCGGACGCGATGATCGCCGGACGCGATGCTGCAATGCCGTAGACGACGCCGTCGAGGTTGATGCGCATGGCCCGGCGGTAGGCCTCGGGGTCGAAGTCGTCGCCCATGCTGCACCATGAGGTCACCCCGGCGTTGAGGTGGGCCAGATGCAGGCCGCCGAACTCCTCGACGGCGAACGCCACGGCGGCGGTGCTGTCGGCGGGTTCCGTGACATCGGTGCGGATGAAGCGGCCCCCCAGTTCTTCGGCCACCTGCGTGCCCCGGGCCTCGTCGATATCCGCCAGGACGACGCGTGCCCCCTGCGCCGCGAGGTGACGGACCACCCCTTCGCCGATACCGTTGCTCCCGCCGGTGATCAACGCCACCTTGCCGTCCATATCCATCCCCGGATCGTAGGGGAGTGCGCCCGTCCCGGTAGCTTTGCGAGCGGGCGGCGTTTGAAACGTCGCCACGACAGCCTCTGTCAGGGAAGGAGCCCGGTGACCGCTACGAGCGGGGGCGCAAATGGTCCCAAACCCGAAGCCAACGAGGCCGAACGTCGCCGCTGGAACGATGCGTACTGGACCTCCATATGGCCCGAGCGTGAGGCGTTCACGGACAACGTGACGGCTGACCTTCTGCTGCACCTCGAGGCGAAGAAGGGCGAACGAATTCTCGAGATCGGCAGTGGTGGCGGGAAGGTCACGCTGGCTGTCGCCGAGCTGGTGGCCCCGGAAGGTCGGGTCGTAGGGGCGGACATCTCGGAGCCTCTCCTCCGTCTGGCGCGCCAGAGGGCACGCCAAGCTGACGTCCCCAATGTCGAGTTCGTTCCTGGCCGACGCCCAGGGGGACTCACTTCCGGGAGCTCCCTTTGCGGCCGCCATCAGCCAGTTCGGGGTGATGTTCTTCGACGAGCCCGCCCTTGCGTTTGCCAACATCCGTCGGCAGGTCCAAGCGGAGGGCCGGCTGGTGTTCGTCTGCTGGCAGTCGATGGACCGCAATCCATGGGCTCTCGGCCATGCGATCGGGGCCTATACCCCGCCGCCTCCGACCACGGCCGACGGAAGGAGTCTCCCCGGCCCGTTCTCTTTGGGCGATGTCGAGCGGACGTCGGGGATCCTGGTGGCCGCCGGCTGGGAGGAACCGACGACGATTCCGTACGAGCGGATCGTCACCGTCGACCGATCAGCGATTTTCGATGACGGCCAGCTCGCATTCAACGGCGTCGCCGAGGAGGACCTGCCGGCGGCCCGGGGTGCCATCGAACGTCATCTGGCCCAGTTCGCCCGGACCGACGGGCGCCTCGACGTGCCGGTGTCCTACCTCCTCGTGACCACCCGGTCCCTGCCTGCCCGCTGATCCCGTCGCTGAACCCGCCCTCTGAAGAGGAGAGGGTCAGATCCGCCGCCGCTGAGCGCTGTCCTGGAATTTCCTACGTGACTTAACATAATGATTATTATCGGCGGTCGAGGGGAGTGCGGCCGGGCGGGGCCGGTTGGGGTTCGACGCTGCGACCAGGGATTTTCTCCAGGGCAGCCGGAGGTTCTGCGGGCGCCGGTTTCTATGGCGACCGTCCGCCGCAGGGGGGTCGGCGGCCCGAGATCGCCGCAAGCTGGGCTCTGTGATTCGGCTGTGAATCGCAGTTCGAGGCCGTAAATGCAGTTGAAAAACTCCAAGCCCGCTCACAGCCGATTTGGGGCTGGCTGTGACGTCGGCTGGGTGTACTGCAGGTATGTCGCATCCGGGAGAAGACGACGCCTCGCGTGCAGGAGCTTCGGCAGAGGGTCCCACGCAGGAGATTCCGAGGGCTGAGAACCCCACACAGGAGATCCCCCTCAACGACGAGGGAGACGCTCCCCCGGAGGAGACAAAGAATCGCAAGCGGAAGTTCCTGGTCATCGGCGCCGCCGCGGTCCTGGTTGTCGGCTTGGCGCTCGGCCTGGGTTTCGGGCTGACCGGCGGTTCGCCGGCGACCGGGCTCGTGGTGAGCACCCAGGTCGTCAAGGTGACGACGGGCACCATCAAGCAGACGGTGGCGGCTTCGGGGACCCTGGAGCCCGCCAGTCAGGCGAACCTCGATTTCGGCGTTTCTGGAGTTGTGACTGCAGTCGACGTCAAGGCCGGACAAGGCGTCACCGTCGGCCAGATCCTGGCCACCGTGGGCACGACAGCGCTCCAGGCCGACGTCAATTCGGCGCAGGCACAGCTCGAGTCGGCGCAGGCACGGTTGTCGAGTGATGAGGCCTCGGGAGCCGAGACGACGCAGATCGACTCCGACGAGGCATCGGTCACATCAGCCGAGTCCGCACTCTCGTCGGCGCAGACGGATCTGACCGACGCGTCGCTCAAGGCCACTATCGCGGGCACGGTGGCCTCCGTCAGTCTCACGGTTGGCCAACAGGTCACGGGCTCGGGCACCGGCGGCTCGGGCTCGAGCAGTTTCGGAGGGACGGGTGCCAGCGCAGCCAGTTCCAGCGCAAGTTCGTCGTCGTCCTCTTCGTCGTCAGCGCAGGTCGTCATCATCAGCACCGACTCGTTCATCGTGAACACGACCGTGGATGACACGGAGATCGGGCAGCTCCAGGAGGGGGACCAGGCCACCATTACGCCGACCGGTGCCACCACGCTCGATTTTGGCACCGTGGCATCGATCGGCCTCATTGCCACAGAGAGCTCTGACGTGGCGACGTTCCCCGTGGTCATCGATGTGACGGGTAACCCCACCGGCCTCTTCGCCGGTGCGACCGCCGACATCTCCATCGTCGTGAAGCAACTGAACAATGTGGTGGAGGTCCCCACTGCTGCGATCACCTACTCGACGACAGGGCAAGCCACCGTGACCGTGGTCAAGAACGGGAAGCACGTCAGCCAGCCGGTGACCGTGGGAGAAGCCGCCTCGGGCGAAACGCAGATCACGAGCGGCCTGGCCTCCGGTGACAGCGTGGTCGAACGGGTCATCACGTTCAAGGGAACTCCTGGCGCGACCCGGACGGGCGGCCTAGGTGGCGGGTTCACCCGAGGTGCGGGATTCGGCGGCGGGGGCTTCACCGGCGGTGGCGGCTTCACCGGCGGTGGCGGCTTCACCGGCGGTGGCGGAAGGTTCAGTGGGGCCGGAGGATGACAACGCCGCACCCCCACTCCCCCGTCGGTCAGGTACACCAGGCTCCGGCGGATCACGGTTCGGTCATTGCGCTCGACCACGTCACGAAGGTGTACCGCAACGGGACGATCTCCGTGGCGGCCCTGCGCGGCATTTCGCTGACGATCGATTCCGGCGAGTACGTGGCCATCGTCGGACCCTCGGGCTCGGGCAAGTCCACCCTGATGCACATCCTCGGCTGCCTCGATACCCCGACGGCCGGCACCTTTCACCTCGCCGGTCAAGACGTCAGCCATATGAGCGAGGAACAGCTCGCTGAAGTACGGAACCGCCGCATCGGATTTGTCTTCCAACAGTTCAACCTCCTGCCGTCCATGACGGCCTGGCAGAACGTGGAGCTCCCGTTGGTCTACGCCGGTGTGCATCGAGCCGAGCGCAAGGATCGGGCCATGGCCGCGCTGGCCAAGGTGGGGTTGGCCGGTCGGGTCCAACACCGTCCGGGCGAGCTGTCGGGCGGCCAGCAGCAACGTGTCGCCGTGGCGCGAGCACTGGTGACGGAGCCCGACCTGATTCTGGCCGACGAGCCCACGGGGAACCTCGACTCGGTCTCGGCTGACGACGTGCTCGGCCTCATGGCCGAGCTCAATGACGCCGGCCGCACCCTGGTCCTGATCACCCACGATGTCGGCGTGGCATCGGCCGCCAGCAGGGTGATCGGCATCCGTGACGGGTTGGTGACCGAGAACGGCGAACGCGACCTCGAGAGTGTGCGGTGAGCTGGCTGGAGACACTCCGCACCGGGTTCAACGGTATTCGTAGCCACCGGCTGCGCTCCGGGCTGACGGTGCTGGGGATCCTGATCGGGATCGCGGCCGTGATCCTGACCGTCGGTCTCGGCGAGGGTGCGCAGGCCCAAGTGACCTCCGAGATCACCTCACTCGGCACGAACCTGCTCACGATTTCGCCGGGGAGCACGACATCGGCCGCGGGCATCCGCGGCGGCTTCGGTTCAGCCTCGACGTTGACGACGGCGAACGCCGCTGCGCTCTCCTCCCCGGTCGTGGCGCCGGACATCAAGGCCGTTGCCCCGACCACGCAGTCCTCAGAAACGCTCATCGCCGGAAGCGGCAACTGGTCGACGACGGTTGTAGGCACCACCCCGTCTTGGTTGACAGTGCGCGGCAGGACGGTGGCGCAGGGGAGATTCCTCGACAATCAGGATGTCACGGACCATGAAGCAGTCGTGGTACTCGGCTCGACGACGGCCTCGGAATTGTTCAGCCGGGTGGATCCTGTCGGGCAGACGGTCGACGTGAGCGGCGTGCCGATGACCGTCGTGGGCGTCCTCACGACGGTGGGCTCCTCGTCGTCCTCGTCGACCACGACCAACCAGGATGATCAGGCGATCGTGCCCATCACCACCGCGGCACAGCGGATCTTCGGCGGCACCTCTCGTAACTCGGTGAGCTCCATCATCGTCCAGGCTCGTTCTTCGTCCGACCTGACTGCGGCATACCAGGAGGCTGACCACGAACTCCTGGCCGCGCACGACATCACCACAGCCTCCGACGCGGACTTCACGATCAGTTCGGAGCAACAAGAGCTTTCGGCCGCGACATCTGTTGACCGGACGTTGACGATCCTGCTCGGTGGTATCGCTGGGATTTCGCTGCTCGTCGGCGGCATAGGCGTCATGAACATCATGCTCGTCTCGGTTACCGAACGAGTGCGAGAGATCGGGTTGCGCAAGGCACTCGGGGCGACACCTCGTCTCATCCGACGCCAATTCCTGGTGGAGGCGTCCGTGCTCGGGTTGGCCGGTGGGGCACTCGGCGTGGCGCTGGGGATCATCGGCGCGGTGTTCCTGCCCGGAGTCGTGGGCGACCCCATCACGATCAGTCCTTGGGCCGCAGGGTTGGCGCTCCTTGTCGCCATGGCGATCGGGGTCGTGTTCGGTGTGTACCCGGCCAGTCGGGCGGCCCACTTGGCCCCCATAGATGCGCTCAGGAGCGAATAGATGGCACAGACAATGAGAGAGAGATCGAAGACAATGGCGACGGCATCACGAAGTGGCGGTAAATTGCGAGAGAGAGGGCTGGCGGCAGGTGCGGCGTTGGGCTGTCTGTCACTCGTGCTCGGGTTGACGTCGGCGGCTGGGGCGGCTCCCGCCACCACCGGACGTGGAAGCGTCGCGAGTGGCAGCGTGGCCACCATTTCCGGCAGCACGATGGAGGTACAGAGCACGTCGGCACAGACGGCAGTGACGTGGACCTCGACCACGACCTTCTCCGAGACGGCGACGCAGACGCTCAATGCGGTGGCTGTCGGAGATTGCCTGACCGTGACAGGGACGCCTGCGAAGAAGTCGAAGACGACGATCGCCGCCCGGTCCATCACCATCAGCAAGGCGTCGACAACCGGTACATGCACCGGTGGCTTCGCCGGCGGAGCAGGGGCCAGGCCCGGCGGCGGATTTGGCGGCGCCGGCGCGCGGCCCGGCGCGGGAGGGAGATTCGGGGCCGGTGCCAGTGGCTCGGGCTCCGCTTCCGGCTCGGGTGAGACCCCGCCGAGTGGGACCTTTCCGGGCCGATCCGGTGGAAGCGCACGGGGTGGGTTCCCCGGTGCGGCGAACTTTGCGCTCGCTTCAGGCAAGGTGACAGCGATCAAGGGCTCGACCATCAGCCTGTCGGGAGCACTCTTGAGCCAGCTCTTCAGTCGTTCGTCCAGCTCGAAGGCTACGAAGCCGACCAAACCCAAGACGCAGAAGCTCAAGATCACGACGGGGACCTCGACGACACTTTCGGAGACTCAGACCACCACGGCATCCGCGGTGGCCGTGGGCGATTGCGTGAGCGCGTTCGGCACCGCCAGTAGTACCGGCGCCGTCACGGCAACCACTGTGCGCATCACGTCGAACGGCGGGAAGACGTGCACCACGGGGTTCGGCGGTGGTGGATTCGGCGGTGGCGGATTCAGTGGGAGGTTCGGCGGCGGGAACGGTGGCGCTGGAGCGAGTGGCACATCCAGTGACTGATGTGCCGAAGCAGGGCCGACGCGCAACCAGACGACGGCCACTTATCATCGGGATCGCAGTGGTCGTTGTTCTCCTCGTAGCCGGCGGGGCGACGGCACTCGCCGCGAGCGGCTCGGGCAATGGTGGCTTTCGCATGGGAAAGGCCGTCGATGCCTCGGTTGCCAGCGACCTCGTCGTCGTGGGAACGATCGAACCTGTGAACAACGCTTCGGCCAGTTTCCAGGTCGCAGGACAAGTGGCCACCGTGACCGTCGTCCCCGGAGCCCAGGTGACGTCCGGTGAGACATTGGCCACCCTTGACACGACCTCTCTGAGCGAATCGCTCTCCTCGGCCGAGCTCTCGCTGCAATCCGACAACGCGAAGTTGACCGAGGACGAAGACAGCGAGACCTCGACCGCGGCGGCAACCACGACGACAACGACGCCGGAGGCCTCTGCCACCACCGGGAACGCGTCCCCGCAGGGCTCGATCAGCCAAGGTCAAGCCACGTTGGTCGCCGATCAAGCCACGGCGTCCGCCGACCAGCAACAAGAAGCAGCGGACCTCGCGCAGGCGAAGACAGCATGCGGAGTTGCGACGACTGGCACCGGGACAACGACAACCACGACGACCACCACCACCACCACCACTCCCCCATCGTCCCCGACCACGCCCTCGGGAAACAGTGCGTGCACCACTGCGCTCGAGGTGGTTTCGACGGATCAGCAGACAGTGGCCACAGATCAGCGGACGGTGGCCTCAGACGAGGCGGCGCTCGCTAAGGCCATCACCCAGGAGGAGTCCTCGTCAGCCTCCGGAGGCACGACCACTGGCAAGTCCACTTCTGCGACAGCGGCGCCCACAGGGACCTCGGGAGGCGGGCAATCGAGTGCAAGGGGTACCTCCGCGAGTGGTTCGGCCTCTGATAGCGCGGCACAGATCGCCTCGGACGAGGCGGCGATCGACGCCGCCCAATCCAATGTCATCGTGGCCCAGCAGTCTCTCGCCGAAGGACAGCTCACGAGTCCGATCAATGGCACGATCGTCTCCGTAGGCATAAGCGTCGGCGACACGGTCAGTGCCGATTCGAGCACCGACGCCATCGTCATCATCGGGACGAAGTCATTCGAGGCGACGGCCACGCTGACCAGCGCGCAGGTGCCGACGGTCAAGGTGGGCGCGGTCGCGGGCGTGACCGTGGACGGAACCTCGGGCACCATCGACGGCACGGTGACCCAAGTCGGACCGGTGCAGTCGGGTGATTCGGGCTACTCCTACCCCGTCGTGGTCCTGCTGCCTGCTTCGGCGAACAACCTCTTCTCAGGATCGAGCGCCAATATCTCGATCGTGACCGGTGCGAAACAGGACGTCCTGGCCGTCCCCACGTCGGCCGTCGTGACGACCGGAACGCAGTCGTTTGTCCATGTTCTCTCGGACGGCAATCCAGTGGACAAGGCGATCAAAGTCGGCATCGTCGGGAGCATCTACACCCAGGTGCTGTCCGGACTGCACCTGGGAGATGAGGTCATCCTCGCCAACTACGCCGACCCTGTGCCGGCTTCCAACACCTCGACCTTGGGCGGGTTCGGTGGCGGTTTTGGGGGCACCGGCGCATTTGGTGGAGGTGGACGATTCACCAGTGGCGCCAGCCCCCGATTCGGCGGCTGACGCGGCGCACGCCAAACGGGCATAGTGCCGTTCAACGTGAGGTGTCTGTCGATGTATTCACAGCCGTCACTCGATGTGTGCCGGCTTGCGCTGATTAGATAACCGACAGCGGCGGTGTTACGCCCACATCGTAGACAAGTCCGTCTTCGGCGAGGCGCACGCCTTCGGTCACTACGTGGGGAGTAGAACGGCCGTCGTGCATCAGATGAACGACGTCGATCCCTCGCACCAATACGAGATAGTCGGCTATCAAGCGACGATGACAACGCCACCAGAGGGACTCACTACACATCACAGCGGGCGAATCCCTCTCGGCGAGTACTAACAGCTCTTCGATGCCCGCCAAGAAGGCGGGTGTCTCCATGTAGTCGGCATAGGCCCGAAAGGCATCATTTCGTAGTGCCACGTGCTTTGATCCAGCGACCGGTTGGCGGCGACCCCCCAGCTCGCGTATCCAGACGTAATCGATTCCCGCATTTGGTACCCACTGCTCCATCTGCTCACGACCGTACTGCGGGTTGTGACGGCTTCCGGGGAAGGACCGCACGTCGACCACGCGGTCGACTTGCGCCCTGTCGATCAACGCGGCGAACTCGTCGGCGGCGAGCGTCCCGTGCCCCACTGTATGAATGGTGGCCATGTCGCCGTTCTAGCGGATCGAGGACGAGTTGGCCAGAACCCCTACGGGGCCGTTGAGTCTCCGCTGCGAGAGATGGCCATTCGTATTGGCCGTCTATGACGCCAATCTTCATGGGCCTGTTTGGCGATGGGACTTCTAAGGCGCTCTCGCGTATACGCCCAAAACCGGCGTTATACAGGTGATCCGTTGGTCCTGGGTGACGCTTCAAGATGGAGACGAACTGCGGGCCCGTCTCGAAGAATCCGCATTGCTCGCAGACGCTCTCGAAGACGCAACCGAGGAGGGCGCGCCTCCGCGCAGGTGGGGTCGTCGTGAGGATCGGGACCACGGTCTACTGGGAAGGGCCGACGGAGGTTCCGATGACGCCATTCCTTCGAACATGGACGAGGCCGAACGCCAGTTCCAAGCGCTTCTACGTAACCCCTGGGACGTCAGCCAAGCATGAGTCACCAACCCGGCTGTATGAGATGGCCTCTAAGCAGTCGGATACTCCGCCGGTCTTAGCCCAAGGGTGCGAAGAACTCAAGTGCGATGTTGTCGGGATCGCGAAACGACAATGCCGAGTAGTGAGGCGTGTCCACGATGCCACCGTTGGGGATGCCGAGTTCGTTCAGACGGATTTCCCATGCCTTTAACTCATCGCGGTTGGCGCAACCGAAAGCCAGATGATCGAGCCCCGGCCGCCGCTCATTGAACGGGTCAGTGCTGTCCAAGTCAGGGAACTGAGTTACGCCAACGATTGTGCCGCCTGTAAGCCACGCGACGCGCTGGAACGGACCTGTGTCCTCGTCAAGGATTGGGTCCGAGCCGAAGAGATCCTTGTACCAAGGCACACTCCT
This sequence comes from uncultured Acidimicrobiaceae bacterium, assembly GCA_963706555.1. Classification (GTDB taxonomy): domain Bacteria; phylum Actinomycetota; class Acidimicrobiia; order Acidimicrobiales; family RAAP-2; genus Bog-473. The sequence goes on along the minus strand of OY970164.1, from coordinate 4,005,158 downwards.
TTCAAGGCTCGTAACCGTTAGCGCCACATGAGTAATCGCAGGGAACTCAGGCATCTCTTTTCTCCCCTTCGTCGTGGACGCAGTGAACGCTACCTCTTTGGCTGGCAACTCTCGGGAAGTAAAAGCTATCTGGCAGCACCAGTCGCCGCGCTAACTGAGGCCCCACTCCCGGCACATGGGGGCAGGCAGGTTAGGTGTAGGTGGGGGCAGATCTGGGCAGCGTGATTTCGAACAGGCTTCCGCTCCCGTTGACGAACCAGCTCCAAGCTGCGGTCCGAATCTGTTCGGCATCGTCCTGTGTAACGGGAACAGTGCCAAAAACGGACGGCCAGAGTTGTAACAGGATGTCCTTCACATTCGGGTTGATGCGCGACTCATGCTCGCAGAGCAGATCCTGCAGTTCAATAACACGATTGACCTCGGTAGCGCGGATTAAATAGACCACCGCAATCATTTCGCCCCTCTGTTGCTTGGCGGGCTTCTTCAGCCACGATCGAAGCTGGGAGAACGCAACCTCGTACGCCGATCCATCTCCTACGGCGGCGAGGCAAGTCATGGCGTATTCCTTGACCGCTCCCGCTCTGTCGGAGAGTGCCAGAGCCAGGACTTGGGTTGCCTCGTCGCCCAGTCTTTTTGCCAATCCGAGAAGGGATGCGCAGCGTAAGTCCGTAGTATCGGGTCCTGTCTCTATCGCCGCAGATCGAAGTTCCTCGATTCCGGCTTCTCCGATCCATAGCCCAGTGCCGCTGCCAAGTAGAGGCGCTCGCTCGACTCGGACCGTCGATGCATTTCTTCAGCGAGCAACTCCGTCCCCTCGGAACCGCTCCGCAACGGCGGAACAGTCATTTCCTGGGTCAAAGAGCTGGACAGCCGTATGCGGTCCGTGCTGACGAAGTGACAGCGCGATACCCCCAAAATGGGATATCGGAACACGCTCGGCGTCGGCACAATGAAATCACCCCTGACCTAGAGGCCTGACGTACGAGAGTGCCTCTGTCTTGTCATCGAATCCGACAATGTCCACGACTTTGCCATTCCGGACGGTCAGCACCTGGAACCGAAGGGCTGTTCCACCCCGCTCCACCGCGTTCTCCGTTCCTCGTACACTCATACTGACGAGAAGTCGATCTCCGAGAACCTCCACGGCATAGACGCTGCCTTGAACGCCAGCATCTCGACCCCGCTGATACCAGGCCAGTACTTGGTTACGGTTTTTGCAAGTTGGATTGCGAGCGCCGGGAGCCCCCCACGTCACAGCCGGGTCAAGTAGATCGGTAAAGGCTGAGAGATCCTCTGCTGCCAGCGCGTTTCTGACGAGCACCGCTATCTCGTCCATGTCATTTGCCATCGATCCAATCGTGCCACCTCATCCGCGGTAAGGACAATTATGTGATGGGAAGTACCAAACCATCGGAACGCCCCCCGGCCCGGCGAAGTGGGACACGCGGTGTCTTACTCGTCAAAGAGCAGGGGGTCGAAGGGGACCCTTTCGGGGAGTACCTCCGCAAGACACGATCCGTGACACCACAACTCCTGGCTGGGGGCGTCAGCGTCGCCTACCCGTGAGGCAGCAAGGATCAGCAGATTGAGAGAACCGGGCAGCGACTCGTCCAATGGGCCGGCGCAGAAGCAGCATTCGTGCATGCGATAGAGGGTGCCATAGTCTGCGGACTGGAGTAGACGGACGCGCAGTGCAGAGCGATCCTTCCGAGTGTGCCGAAACGTCCCACCCTCGCGGTGAAGTGGGCAGGGTCCTTCCCTTACGCTGAGTGCCACTAGATAGGTACAACTGCTTGAGGAAGAAACCAAATGGCGTCCTCGGTCCAACAGTCAGTACGGGCCGTTCCCACTACCGCTTGGCACCTAACGCATGCCTGATTCGGGCCATCGAGCCCATCGAGACCGCAGCATCCCGCTGAGTGGCCGGGAATGTTTGCAACAGCATCGGGCAGTCGATCGTCGGGGTGGATCACTATCCGTGGGACTGCTTCGGCCACCACAACCTCAACCCAGTCCGGCGATCTTTTGCCCCCGGAGTGGCTGACGGAATGAGTCTCTCGGGTCAACGCCCATGTCCCCTGGCGTACTGGGTCACCATCTCCGGGAATGACGGTGCCTAGAGCGGGAAATTGGAACACCGTTGTCAGTGGCGCTCGACATCTGGCACAGCAGATCATCACCGGCATACCTAATAATGCCTCGCCGAGGGACCTGCCAGGTTCGCCACGCTCTGTTGTCCATCGGGGATTCGATGATCATGCTGGCGGAAAGTACCCCGACATGGGTGCACGCACTCCGAAATCGTTCGGCGGTTCGCCGGTGACAATCCACGTCTACGTACAGTACGTCGACGCCGCAGTCGAACTCGCACTCGCACTCGCACTCGCACTCGCACTCGCACTCGCACTCGCCGTCAAGGCTGGTGCCACCATCGCGCCCCGTGGAGGACAAGTTCTATGGGGATCGCGGCAGCGGAGAGTTCCTGGACCTCTACGATCACCGCTGGAGCATCGCTCCCACGTCGAGGACCTCTCCCCCGAGGAAATGCAGCTGCGCACGGGAGAGATGCCAGGCTGAGCGGTCACCGGTCCGAGTCGTCCCACCGACTCGGCGACGGGGGCACCTTTGGACCGAATAGTGAACCCAGAGTGACGAGGCGGCCCGGTGAGTCATCTGATTACCATTGCTGTCTTGCAAGCGTTTCGGGAAGTGCGTTGAGATGCCGGTCTCGGTTGAATACGTCGTCCGGGAGACGGCGTCGAACCTGTGGCGTAACCGGCTGATGACTATCGCCGCCGTGCTCACGGTGGCCGTCTCGCTCACCTTGGTCGGAGCGGCGCTATTGCTCCGGCAAGGTGCGGCGAACGCATCGGGTCAGTGGGAACGCGGCACCAAGGTCACTGTATGGATGGTGCCCAACGCGAATCAGCAGGAGATCCGCGCAGTGGGGACCCAATTGACTCAGCTCGAAGCTGTCCGCCAGCCTTGTGTGTACTGGAACAAGGCGCGCAACTATGCCGACGCCCGCAAGCTTCTGCCTTCTGATGTGATGCAGGCCACCACCGAGGCCGAGTTTCCGACCTCATACTGGTGTACGCCGGTGACGCTGGCCGATACCAACCAGGTCATCAGCGCCTTCAAGGGGATCCCAGGGGTCTTGACGGTCATGGCACCCATCCAGCAGATCCATACCGAGGAGAAGGTGATCAACGCCTTGAAATGGGTGCTGCTGAGCGTTGCGGTCGTGCTCATCGTTTCGGCCGCCGTCCTGATCTTGAACTCCATCCGCATGGCTATCTTCGCCCGACGACGCGAGGTGTCGGTGATGAAGTTGGTGGGGGCGACGAACTCGTTCATCCGAGTGCCCTTCATGGCCGAAGGACTGATTCAGGGGTTGCTCGGGTCAGCCATCTCCGCGATTGGGGTCTACATCCTCTATCTCTTCATCAACCATTCCGGTGGCGGCAGTAATAACACCAATGTGTTCAGTGCGATGCGCATGACGGGTTCGGAGGTCTTCTGGACGGACATCGTGGTCGTGTTTGTCGGGGTGTTGATCGGATCGCTGGGCTCGGCCATCGCGATAAGGCGCTTCTTGGACGTCTAGAAGTTATTGGAAATGAGTGACGCCCTGCTCGTTCGACGGGAGTAGATTTCAAGTCTTCTGACGCTATGGAAACGTCTGAGATAAGTCTCTGTGGGATCCCCATCGTCCCGAACCTTCTAACCCTCGCGGATCTACGTCGTTTCCGGGCGCACTTGCGGGTATGGCATCCGGCTCGTTTTGCTCTACTTCAGCCAGGTGGTTCTCCGAAGATGAACCTGCGCGTTCCATCGAGCCTCGCTGCGGTCCCCCGCAGACCCCTACCAGCGGCGGTGGTGGGACGGGTAGCCAATGGACCGATGAGGTCCTGTCGCCCAGTGGAACCCCGCCAGATCCAGGTAGCGTATAAAGGGTGATCAGGAAATTCGAGATCCTTTGTGAAATCGAGCCAGCCACACGCCCTGATCTGACCCACGTTCGCCATCAGATTGGGGTGCTCAGTCCCGTCGCTGATGCCTTCCTCATCCCCGACAACCACATCGGAAGATCGACCGTATCGAGCATCGCCGTCGCACATGAGGTGCAGCTCATGGGAGGGCACTCAATTGCGTGTATCAATGCTCGCGATCGCAATATCCTTGGTTTCCATCGAGATCTACTGACGGCTACGGCGTATGGCGTAAGGGAGTTTCTCTTCGTCTACGGTGATCGCCCAGAAACAGGGACCCGATCGGATGATCTGACAGTCCGATCGATGATTGCTGACGCGCGTCAGTTTTCTCAGCGTCCGGACGTAAGCGACGGCTTCCGCATCGGGGTCGCGACTGGCTTGCGGCCGATTGCCACCTGGAAGCACGAGGCCGACTTCCTGCTCACTCAGGTGACATTCTCAGCTCCGGATCTCATTCGTTGGCGATCATCTCAGGACTTTGCCGGTCCCGTTTACGCGGGCGTTATGGTCCTGCCGAGTGTGTCAATGGCAAGGAAGCTGTCAACCGAGATCCCCCAGCTTGCAGTCCCCGAATCCGTCATCAACCAAATTGATGGTGACAAAGGAGCAGGCGTGACGATCGCATGTGAGCTGATCGAGCGAATCCGGGACTCTGAAGCTTTCGACGGTGTACATCTCATTCCTGTCAATCGCTATCGGGAGATTGCCGCCCGGTTGGAGACGTTGTAGGCACAAAGCCGGCGCACAGGGGCGGTCTGTATCCGGCGATTAGGGTTGATGCGGGTCAACCGACCGGATCGAGAGATAGCAATGCCTGAGGGCGAGTTGAGCGAAGAGCGACGACAGCCACTCTTGAAAGAGATGTTCCCTTGTCCAAGGCCGTCACTTCGCTCCCGTCTTCGACGGCGCAAGGAAGAAGAGCTGATTCCACGTCTTTCCACATATGACGATTCCGTCGGATGGGCACGGACTCACCAGGTACGCATTCCAACAGATGGCTCATGGGTCCAGAAGATCGACCTCCGTCTCTCGGTGGATTCACTGCCATTCGTTGCCCAGCTACTAGGAAGTGAAGACACGTCATTGGTGTTGACGTCGACATTTGCACTCCGATACAACGGCGCGAGCATCGAATCAGATGCAACAGAAGATTCGGACCCCACCGTCTATCGAGTGACTTTCCCCGACGGACCGGAAATGACGGTCCCGGTCACACTGGTCTGATCGACGCGTTTTGGCGAAGCACTCGAACGCGAGGTTCTCGGTAAGGGGGAATAAGCCAAGCTCCGAAGCCCTCGGCTCGGTGTGGCCTTCTGGGGCGGGACTCAGGTCCAGATGATTCTGGCTCTCTTCGCTGCCGCACGGATAGCCGACCCATCCACGGTCGCGCTGGTCTCGCCAGTTGCGGGCGGAGGAAGCGCCACGAAGATTTCCACGGGTCCATCCGGCGGCAAGGGGAACACCCAGGCACTGAATCTCCATCCGCCCGACCCGCCACCGCCGCCTCCTGGGCGAACAACTGGTTCGGTCGGTATGCCTTGATCGTCCCTTGGCGCATCGAAGGAGCCGCCGCGACCACCCACACGGCCGTCTGCAAACCGGACACCGATCCGCACCATGCCCATCTGTCCGAGGTGCATCGTCGCTCTGATAACAGCGCGTTGGTTTGGGTTTACGAGAATTGCCACATTAATGCGAAATCCGTTTGGATAGACGTCCAGGTGGGGAATCGAGACGACGGCGTTGTCGTCTTGACTGAGCACCGCATCCACCGTCAACGTCGAGGACAGTGTGCCCTCCGAGGGACGATCCCATGCGGGGGGCGCCCAGCGGCGCTCTTCAGGTTCGGGAGCGGGTGGGAGGGCCTCAAAGAAAGTCACTCGACCACGCTACGCTTCATTCGGATAACTTCGCACTCTGGCGGAGTTGCGTCCTCCATCGCGTTGGTGGACCCTACATTGCATTGTCACTGTATTGGAGACCATGCGAACCGCAAAAGCGCACGTATCAATCCTCCAACTTCATCCGAATCCAGGGCCACTCGTAATACTTACTCTGAAGTTGCTCGTCTCTGGCCAATGCCTTCGCCCCAGCTGGTAACGCAAACGGGAGCGTCAGAGCGTTCTTCAGGCCCCGAGCGTGAGTTCTGAAACCCAGATGGATCCCTGGACTGACGTTGATCTTGAACACGTCGCTGCATGATTTGCCAGTATTGACGATCTTGAGTTGAAGGTCATGTGGTCCCGGAACAACGGTGAACTCTTTGGTCTGGAAGGCCCAAATTTTGCCTACGAGCACTCCGTCGATGAAAACAGCGTAGGAACGCACGACATCTTGGAGAATATTACGACGCTTTATGACGACGCTACCGAGGGTGTCAGGATCGGTGGAAGGTCCAGCCATGGTGACAATCTTGCCTCAACTTCACGAAGAAGATGCGACGCTGCCTCCGTTGTGTCGCATTGGAAAAACCCGGTCCGGGCCTACCGTGGCCGCCTGATCGGACAGCGACGGTCCTTCGGGCGCTGATCAAGAAGTCGTCGGATTCTTGACGCAGCTCCTTCGCTGCTGTTCGGGATCGACGACTCGTTCTGATCGTCGGCGGCTCGACCACAGTGGGTGAATCCACTCAGGAATCACCCGACTCTCTGTCCCGATTTTCGAGGCTTGCGGAAGGTCTGCTCGAAATCTCCAGATGATCAGGCCCGCACATATCCGGCCAGCTCGTCGGCTGGTCCGCAAGGATCGGTCATCGCCGTGTGAAGGTCAGGTGGGTTACGCCGCTCGGTGAAGAGACTGCCTCGAAGTTGTAGCGCTCCTCGATGCCTTCGAGGCCGTCCCACAGTCGAACACCGCGGCCGAGCAGGATCGGGACCAGCACGACGTGGAGGGCGTCAATGAGGTCGGCAGCGAGGAAGTCGCGGACGACTGTCGGGCCACCACCGATGCGCACGTCGAGGTCACCGGCGGCCTCCCGGGCGAGGTCGAGGGCCTCCTGCGGAGAGGCGTCGACGAAGTGGAACACGGTGCCGCCCTCCATCTCGATCGAGGGGCGGGAATGGTGCGTGAGCACGAAGACCGGCGTGTGGAACGGCGGATTCGGGCCCCACCAGCCACGCCACTCTTCGTCGGTGCCGACATCGGTCCAAGGGCCTGTCTGCGGGCCGAATTTGGCCCGGCCCATGATCTCGGCGCCGAACCCGACATTCAGGCGTTCCGCGAACGCGTTGTCAACGCCGGTCGAGCCACCTGTCTGGCCCATGATGACCGAGCGCCCGAACTGGGTGGCGATCACCCACTCGTGCAGACGATGGCCGGCGTGCCCGAACGGGGCCTCGAGCGTGAGCCCTTCGCCAGTCCCGAACCCGTCAAGGGAGATCGAGAAGTTATGGACACGGATCTGGGACATGGCGGCCTCCGAGAGCGTTAGATGATTGCGATATGTAACTGGCTGCGACGCTAATCGCCGAGCGACGCCCGGCCGGCTGCCCCGGGAGGGCCGCAGAGCGTCCTCCCTTTCCGGCGTTCAGGGGCAGGCGCTCCCGATTGGGACTGGCGTGAGAATATGGACGGATGGAGGGCTTTTACGACCGCCACTGGCTCCTTGTGTCGCTCTGTCTCGTAATCGCCCTCGACCTGCTACTTCTATCGGAAAAACCATTCCCCTCTATTTGGTCACCGACGTTGAACTGGGCTCCGCCGTTTTCACGTCCTGGTGGCGGCTACGACGACATTGCAGCGCGGCAGCCATCGATTAATTCTGCGAACTGTCGACTCTGCAGAGCCGCGTCCCCCCTTCGGTTGCCGAGTCGTTCAGCCCACGTTCCACCGGTGAGCGCATGCTGATGGACCGAGACCACTTGGGTCGAGCCGTCGGATTGAGGGATGAATTCGATTCGGCCGGCACAAGTGCGTGTGATCTGTCGCCCACTCTGCGTCTCCTTGACCAAGATATCGGTGGACTCCGCAACAAACCGATCACCGCTCAGCGGAGCCATCGCTTCCGGTGTGAGCCGACGCTCCTTGCGTTGGTGGACGCTTTTGCCCCGCCGGTTTCGGTACGCAGCGTTCAACACGGCGATGTCGCCATATCTAGTGTCAGAGACGGAGACATCAGAAGCTCCTGACCGCTCAAGTCGATCCCGAAACTCTTGCGATCGATCTGGGTGAAACCACCAGGCCATGATTGCCTCGGGACTGGCCTCGACTCGAGCTGAGTCCGACATGGTCTTTGCCTTGTCTGGCATCCCAGCATCATACGGATTTGACAATGGCTTGCCGCGCTCCATCGCGGCGAACCGGGGTTAAGTAAAAATACGTTTGGATTCCCTCAGATTCCCTCCCGGACGTCGCGTACCTGCCCGTCGGTTCTCCGTCGCCATTGGTGAAGGAAGTACATGAACAGTCCGAAGACCACGCCAGCGCTGCCGCACACGACGAGGGCGGACGCTGGGTCATTGAATCTGGTCAAAAGCAGATAAAAAGGGAGAACGCCCACTCCAAAGAGGAGGCCCTGAAGTGCAGATCCCACAATCGCGTGCAGGTCGGCGAAGGCTGAAAGCCAGATGGAGAAGCGGTTATTCCCGATCTCTGCGAAGTGCGATCGCCTAGTCACGCTCTCGTTCCATTCCCAAAATTTGTCTGAGCGCCTCTTTCGGGAGTGACCATCTTCCACAATGACCAATTCTCACACAGTTTGGGACCGAAGGGTGACGAATGGCCGCTGCCCCACAGCGCACCGCACGGCCAAGCCTCGTCCCGGCATTCTTGGGAGTGGGCGAGGGTGTGATTCCCTGCGTCGTTACCGAAGGCGGTAGCGGAGGTGGACGACGCCGCCGCTGAATCGGTGTTCGTCGATGAGTTCGAGATCGGCCCGGGTGTCGGTTGGCAGTGCGGAGTTGCGCCCGCCGAGGATGACTGGCCAGACGAACAGGGCGAGCTCGTCGACGAGCCCGGCGACGAGAGCTTGTGCTGCGAGGTTCGGGCCGCCGACCAACAGATCCCTACTGGCGGCGGCCTTCAGGTCCAGTACCGCGCCGGGGTCGAAGTGGCGTTCGATTCGAGTGTTCGCAGTGGGCGACGCGTCCAGGGTCGAGGAGTAGACGACCTTGTTCGCCGCCTGCCATGCGCTGGCGTAGTCGGCCGTGAGGTCTGACTGCGCGGCCAGGGTGGAGTCGGTCTCCCACACGGCCATCGTCTCGTACATGCGCCGCCCATAGAGATAGGTGCCTGCGGACCGCATGAGCTTGGTGATGAACGCGAACACGTCGTTGTCCGGCGGAGCCCAGTCGAAGGCGCCGCGTTCGTCCTCGGTGAAAGCGTCGAGGGACATGTTCGACGCGTAGATCAGCTTTGCCATGACCGCCTTCTCATCACCGTCACAATCTGGATGCCCTTGCTGTCCAACCTTAGAGGCTCCACGGAGCCACTCGATGATTTTCCAGCTGTGCCGAACAGTCCCACGTTCCCGGCGTAACGGGTGCTTGGCTCTTACTAGAGCCGCAAGGAGACCTCGATCGGCCACGACTATCGTGATCCGTGTGGCCGACCCGGCAGACGACGCTCTGTCCTCTGAATCGTCGCTTTCTGCGCCGATCCTGGAACGAATAGTAGGGCTGGTGTGGCCCGACTTCATCGAGGCTCGAGGATGTGTCCTCTTGGCGAGCGGATTCGACGAAGCAAATTTTGCAACATGGTGGTCCCTTCACTCCGAGCGCCCCTATGCAATTGAGAATGTCCTCAACGAAGTCCACTTTTATGACCTGGTGGACGACACCTTCGATGACAGTCAACTCCCCGTGCTTGAGCGCGCAGCGATCCGTCTCCGAGAAGCATGGTGCGCTGCCCTCGCTGCGGCGTTCCCAGGCAGACGGTTCACGGTCGAATACAGCACCGAACCTGACCAGTACGGACCCACAGTCTCGTTCCATCAGGCCGAGGGTTGTCCGGGATGTGCCGAGCAGTAGTGCAATTCCGAGGGTCGGGCTAGGCCCGCACGCCGATGCCCTCCATCTACTTCCGCTTCCGAATCCAGAGTCTGTCTTGCTCGCTCATCCCTGTTGGCGTGGCCGCCGACTTGGATTCTGGAGATGTGTCATGGTGGGTGCAGTCATAAATGTTGAGGTCGATGTTTGTGATTCGGGCAGCCACACCGGTTGAAGACTCAATGTCCAGATCGCCGAAGAATCTCGCGATAACCCTGAAATGACGTGGTGAGAGCTTCCCTGCTGCCTCGATCTCACCCTTCCATTCACCCAGCAACTGCACCATGATCTGTCGGCTCTCCTCAGTCCACCCCTGTTCCTGCTTTTTGCGCGACAGGGGCGATGACCCAGATCCGCCAGTACAAGGTCGATGGAAGCGACGACCGCTTCAACAGAACACTTATCAGGAGCACTTGGTTGGTGATGTCCTAACGAGAGCATGCGCAAAGTGTAGGCGGGCAAACGCGTATGTCTCCGTCGATGACACTCTCGCCATTTTCTTCTACACGGGTTTTGCGACAGCATCACAAATCGCTTCTCTTGTGAACCGAGCGACGGCGGATATTCAATAGGTGCCTGCCAAATGTCGCCATCAGCCTGGCGTTCGGGTAACCCTCTTCCATTTCTACGTTGGCCGCGTCGTGGACCTGTCGCCCGCTTGAGAATCGGACGGCTGCGCCCCAGCTGGGCGACTGCGGCACCGGCTCTGTCGGACTCACCGACTACGGAGGCGATCATGGACCTTGCGGGTGGACAGTCTCGCCCCTGGCCAGCATCTCTACAAACTGCTGGATGCGTCTCACTCGGGTCTCGATCTTCTTTGCACTTTCGATTCGATAGATGATGGAGTACCTGTTCGCACTTGTGAGTCTGCGAAACGTCGCGCGAGCGTGGGGATTGGCAGCCAACGCGTGTGCCAGGTCTTCCGGAACTTCGATGGTGGCTTGTCCGGCGTAGGCGGAATTCCACCGGCCATCGGTTTTTGCCTGGCGAACCTCGTCTTCCCCTGATCGCTGCATTCGGCCTGAGGTACTCAACCTCTCGGCGATGGTGACGTTCCGTTGCGACCAAGGGCTCCGAGCACTTCTGGGCATGAATCGTCGCCGGAACGTTGCGCTGTCGCGACGCCCGAGCTGCCCGTCGATCCAGCCAAAGCAGATCGCCTCGTCGAGTGCGTCATCGTAGGAGAGCGTCGTCGGGTGGGTAGTGCCCTTCTTGGCGAGGACGAGCCACACTCCTTGCGACTTGGAATGGTTGCTACTCAACCAGGTTCGCCATTCCCCAGCATCAGCGACCAAGAGCTCAGGAAGATCCACTGGGTCACGGTACCGCGCTGTGCGGCACGGTGGCACTGAATCGGCGACAGGGGCAGATGCGCTACAAGCGACAATGATTGGGCTGTGCCTCACTGGCGACCTGAGACAGCGTCCGACCCGGATGGTCCCGAGGAGTGGCGATTGCCACTTCTCGATGAGGATCGAGACTTGGCCCTGCGACTGATAGATATCTATGCCCGTCGACGGGTGGAACGGTCGGGGTTCCCAGATGCGAGGATTCCCGAGGTGCCGGACACGATGGAGTTGCTCATTGCCGACGAGTGGCCATCCCCATCCATGGTGACACTTCGATTGAGATCTTGGTTCACCGGAAGCACCTACTGGCTGCACGGTTGGGATGGCGACTGGTACGACGCCAAGGGGTGGATCGAAGCCATAGCGGACCTACAGGCGGGCAATGTCGACTCCTCTCGTGGACGGTACGGTCCGACGCCATGGGACGACCCTGAGAGCGAAGCCTGGAAGAAGAGAGTTGCCCGTTGGGAGTAAGCATCCATTGCCGCCACGCCCACTACCGAGAGCGGCAGGACGTCCTCTGGTCATCCTCGGATGCCTCCACTCTTGACTGAAGTCACTGAGATTCCAAATGGATCAGATGTGAGGTAAGTCTTCTGGGACACTCTCAATGGAAACGTGCTTGGATGACGAGTCCGTTCTCGACGATCAGATTCAGCCGGTCCCACGATGATCCATGTGGTGCCTGGTGACGATCATTCCGTCTTCTGACTCCAGCACCCGGATATCCGTGATGCCGTTTCTTCGTGCAGCGGCGACAGCGTCGTCAGAAGCCATTCCGACAAATTGCACTGCATCGGAAGGACGCCGGCTCTTGTCTCGGGCCATGTTGCCCATTATCGCCCTGTAGCTCCCAACGGGCTCGGGGACGGTCCGGAAGTGGCATCCTTCTGCATGACGATCCCTCGCCTCGTGCCCGTGAGTGGACCGCCAAGAACCGGCAAGATCCCAACGTCCCCTTCCATATGGCAGAGACTCCGGACGTCATAGGCTGTTTTGGTGGACCAAGCAGCGCATGGGTGGGTGCTTGAGGCACTCGGCGCAAAGAAGGTGGTCGATCTGCGATCGCTCGCCTTCGGGGTCACCTCGGATCTCCGCTTGATCGAGGTCGATGGTACCCAACTCGTTCTCCGACGGTACCTCGCCAACGACGTCGTCGATGAGAATCCGCAGGTGATCGTAAACGAGGCCGACGCCCTTCACGCGGCACGCACCGTTCTCGGCCAACTCGTGCCAGAACCGATCGCCTTCGATGCCACAGGTGCTCAGGCGGGACATCCAAGTCTTCTCATGACCTTTCTCCCGGGAAGACCCATTGTGCACGAGCTCGACCCGCGGCGAATGGCGGGTCCTCTCGCGAAACTTCATGAGGCAGGTCTACCGAGTGGGTTCCCTCATTATCGACACTGGTTCGACCTCGAAAAGGTGGCGGTACCAACGTGGACTCCAGCACCCTCAGCTTGGACAACGTTGGTAGCTGCCGTACACGGTGCTGAACCCGAGGGGGAGCCTGCCTTCTTGCATCGCGACTACCACCCCGGGAATCTCCTCTGGAACGGCGGAGAACTCGTTGGAATAGTCGATTGGCCGGTCTCTTGCTCCGGACCCCGGAGTATCGACGTCGCGCACACGCGAGGAAATCTCGCCCTCGTCGACGGTGCCGACGCAGCCGACGCTTTCCTCGAGGCGTATGTGAACCTCGTGCCCGCATACCAGCACAATCCGTGGTGGGATGCGGCAGACCTCCTCTCATTCGACGACGAGTTCAGGGGTGTCATGGCCTTTAAGGCTTTCGGAGCCCAGTTTGATCTCGACCTCTTGCGATGTCGCGCCGATGACTGGGCTCGGGTACTCGCTCGGATGCTCTGAACTTCACACTTTCGATTCGCTGATCATCAACCCCTTGGACGCAGAGGTAAAGGACACTGGTTCACCAAGACGTCATCGACCCGACGAACAGGGGACACATTGGTCAAGCCGAATGACGACTCCCCTCGGTCCCCGGGAACGCGATATGCCAAGGGGGGGATACGATCGAGCGGTGGTGAGAGTAGGGGGCATCGATGATCAGGTGTGGCTTGAGCCGTTGCCGGCTGATCCGAGATCGACCACCAAACCGGAGCATCCACGTTGGCTATTCGCCGTTCTGGTTGCCATCTTTCTTGTCAGTATCCTTCTCGCCTTCGCCGGATGGTGGTTACTCGCAGGCAATCACCCACCAGTTCAAGTAAGGGTGGCTGGAGCTTGTCGTCCGGCGATGAATTCGGCGAACTGGCTCTCACTGTGCGCTCGTTGAGGCTAAGGCCCGGAACCGAACCTGCCTCACCAACAGCCACCCGAAGTGCTCACCGAACCGGCGGACAGGGAGAGGGCCGTTGGCGATCTGGCACAATTAGCAGGTGTCACTCCCCAACTTGAATCCCCGACAGCGGGTCGTCATCGTGGCTGGATTCGCCTTTGCCCTGTACTGGCTTGGGCGATGGATCATCTCGGCGGCGGGCACCGGATGGATCGCTTACGCGCCGCTGAGTGGGGCGTCGTCCCGTGCTCCATTCCTCCTCACGCACTTGTGGGCACAGCTCTTGATTTGGTTGGGCCTGGTGATCGTATGGGTGGTGTCCTCACTACTCATCCTTCGAGATGAGCAAAAGCCTGACCAGGGGCCAGAACCCGACTGACATGCACGCCGTTCCGTCGAAGGTGAGGCGCTCCTGCCTACGCATGGAAGACAAACACACGAAGAGCAACCAGGGACGAAGAGGAACAGTCCGAAGCTGATCTGCACCCCGAGCTGATTCGCACGACGGTCCTTGCCAGTTTCGAACTCGCGAGAGCGCAACGCAGCGATACCTCTCGCGACCAGGACCAGAAGAAGAGCAATGGAGCCAGCCCACTGTGGCCCGCCAAGGAAGCGGCTGGTCCCGCACCCTTCCTCGCGCACATGTGCCGGAGGTCAGGCGCCGGTCCGGGATCGTGAGGGGCCACCTGGGAGAGATCCCGACGTGCCTCAGCGCTGCCATCGACGCCTCCGGGGTCTTTTCCCCTGTCCTTCGCCACCAAGGTGGTGACGGCAACACGAAACGCCGCGGCCTGCCGCGGACGATCAGCGCTCTCGGGGAGAACAAGAGTGGGCCGTGGAGCAATCGGTCGTAGGGTGGTTCGGTGACCACACAAAACGATGGACAGTTCGAATTCTGGGAGGACATCGCCCCGGACTGGCTGGCGTCTCTCGAGCACACCGACCTCGTCGCGTCTCCCTTCGGCGAAAGTGCCATGCACAGACTGTCCCTTCAACCGGGACAACGGGTTCTCGACATCGGGTGTGGCGCCGGCGCCACGACCATGGAGATGGCCCGGCGAGTGGGTCCGTCGGGACGTGCCGTCGGACTCGACATCGCTCCGGCGATGATTGCGGCCGCGAACGGTTTCGCAGCGGCCGCTGGGATCTCCAATGCCACGTTCTCCGTGGCCGACGCACAAATCGAGGCGTTTGAACCCGGATCGTACGACGCCGCGTTCTCTCAGTTCGGCGTAATGTTCTTCGGCGATCCCGTGGCGGCCTTCAGCAATATCCGCCGAGCGTTGCATGCTGACGGAGTTTTCTCGTTCGCCTGTTGGGAGAACATCTTCGCCAACGAGTGGATGTTCGTTCCCGGCTCCGCCGTGGTGGCAGTCACGGGTTCGCTCCCCCCGATGCCCGGCCCGGGTGAGCCGGGACCGTTCTCGCTTGCCGACAGCGCGGAGATCGCTTCCGTGCTCGAGGAGGCCGGATTCGGGCAGGTCGAGATCGCCTCCCAAGCCGAGGCGGTCGTCCTGCGAGATCATCAGATCGACTCACTGGTCTCGTTGAGTCAACGCGTCGGACCTGTGCGTGAAGCTCTGCGGACCGCGGATGAGGCAACGAAGACGTTGATCACGTCCGCCGTTCGCAAAGCGATTCTCGATCGAGCAGTTGACGGCGTCGTCAGCTTGAGCGCCACGGCCTTCGTCGTCAGCGCGAGACCGTAGGAATCGTCCCTCTCAGGCTGCGGCGACCGCGGCGATGCGGGCGTCGTAGTCGTCGGCCAGGCGGCGCAAGGCATCGGCACAGTCCCCTGCGAAGGATGACCCGTGCATCAGGGCCAAGGTGTTCGGGCGAAGGTCGGCCAGCGTGCGCAGCGTCGCCCCGGTAGAGGGAGCCAGGCTCGTGGCATGGAAGACGTCCTCTGCGATGCCTGCCGGCTCGACGATGTCGTCGTGGGTCACAGCCGGCCCATTCCCGAGGTGGGTGAACAGGTCCCCGCAGAGCAGCGTGCCCGTCGTTTCCTCGTAGAGGACCCGCGCTTCCCAGCCGTGCGGCACGTGGGGGGTGTCGAGGTGCCGGACACGCTTGCCGCCGAGGTCGATGACCTCGCCGTCGGCGAGCGGACGAGGTGGGCGGTCAGCGAGATCGTCGAGGGAGACCAGGCAGCCCATGCCGCCGTGCGCCACTTGCGCCCCGGGAGCGGCGGCGAGGAACAGGTTCATCGCGCCGCACTCGTCCGACTCGACATGACCGAACGTGATCCACCGCAGGGACTCGACGGGGAGAATGGTGGAGACCGCAGTGCTGATCTCACCGAACATGCGGCGCGCGCCGGTGTGGAACAAGAGTGGCTCTTCGGCATCGATGAGGAAGTGGTTGAAGGTGAAGCCCGTCGGGCCGATGTCGGGAACGAAGGCGGACAGCCGGAAGATGCGATCGGCGATCTCGTCGATTTGGATACCCATGGTTGGTCTACTCCTTAGAGGGGAAGGGGGTGGGCGAGAACACCGGTGCCAGGGAGGCGACCCGAGAGGATGCGAATGAACGTGATCGCGTCGATTTCGACCCGCTCCCCGTTCGTCCCCTGGCTGAACTTCCCGCCAGCGGCGCCTTCGAGGACAAGTTCGAAGGGTACACCGTGAATCGAGGCCCACTCCCCCACGATGTCGGCGACGAGGCGACCGTCATGATCGGCGGTCAGGTCCATGGGGCGATCGATCGCGGCACAGATGTCGATCCGGTGGGCCCAGACATCGCGCGTGAACCCGACGTCGAGAAGGTACTTCAAGGGCGTCCATCCGATGGGTGGCCCGAAAGGGATCGGGAGGTACCGCATCGGGGGTGGCGTCCGCCACCGCCCCTTCACTGCTCGTGGTCCGACGGCTGCTGTCTGTTCGACAATTTCCTGATTGGAAAGATGGGCCCGTTCGCGTATCTGGAGCTCATTCATGCCGTCGACCCAGTGATGCGAGTCGATCTCCTTGTTGAGCGGGACACCCTTTCGGAGCTGGTGCACGAACGTCGGGAACGACGCCTGGGCTTCGCCCGATCCGAGAATGTGGAGCGCAACCTTACGGACATCCCACCCGGTGCAGTCGGTCTCGGTCGCCCATTCTTCCGACGAGAGCGTCCCGAGCAAGTCAGCGAAACGCGTGAACTCCTCTTCTGCCAGGACCCGGGCTTCGGGTCGTCCGATCCTCTGGTCTGCCAACGTGGTAGCGGTCATTGCTGTGCTCTCCTTTGCTGTGCGTCATCGAGGTGCAGGTCGACAAGTCGGTTCAAGTGGCGAACCCAGCGATCCCCGCCGGGGTCATTGCTGATCTGCGCATCGATCAGGCCCGCCACCATGGCGATGAAACAATCGATATCGCCCTGGTCGTCGAGACCGGCAGTGCGGATGAGGGCGATGGCCCGACCGAGTGCCACCTCGGCCAGGGCGTAGGACTCGGCCGACGGCTCGAATCCGGGGATGGGCCGCTGCAGCAGCAAGGCGCAACGGGCCGAGTCCTCCACTGCGAAGGTCACGAACTCCCCCATGAACATCTTGACGGCGTCTCGTGGATCGCTCGGCAGCTCGAGCCTGTCGAAGCGCTCGAGGAGCTGACGGTTGCCGTCGGCGAACATTGCGTCGTAGAGGCCGTTCTTCGAGTCGAAGTATTCGTAGAGCGACGGCTGGCGGATCCCTACTTCGCGAGCGACTCCGTGGAGCGACAACCCGCCTATCCCGTGCATCCCCGCCAGTTTCCAGGCGGCAGTCAAGATCGTCGCCATGCGCAGTTCACGTCGGGTGGCGGTCGCGTTCCCTATCACTGATAGGCATTGTACCTATCAGTGATAGGAAGTCAAGGGCTGTCGCTCATTTCTGTTCCACGAGCCCGTTGAACAGCATGTTCTCTCTAGAACCACGTGAATTAAGAGCCAAAGTGCAACCTCCGATGCATGCCACAATCGCCGGACAACCATTGGCTCGGCCCAAGCGGGCTCCTTCGGGAAGGCCGACGTGGAATCACAAGCGAGAAGGGGGACGCGATGGAACTCGTGGTCGTAGGCGCCGGCGTTGGCCGCACAGGTACGCATTCACTCAAGTTGGCGCTGGAGCAATTGTTGGGAGGCCCGTGCCATCACATGATGGAGATGATGGCCCATCCCGAACAGGTGCCGGCCTGGACCGATGCCATCGAAGGACGCCGGGTCGACTGGGGAACCATGCTCCAGGACTATCGGTCGATCGTCGATTGGCCGGGTGGATCCTTCTGGCCAGAGCTCTCGGCCGCGAACCCAGACGCGCTCGTCCTGCTCTCGGTGCGCGACCCCGAATCGTGGTACCGGAGCGCTTCCAACACTATTTTCCTGGCGTTCGATCGTGTGCCGCCGGAGTTGGCACCGTGGATGCAGGCAGTGCGCAAACTCCTCCGCGATAGGTTCTGCGATCAATTTGAGGACCCGACAGCGATGATGGACGCCTTCGAACGCCACAATGACGAAGTGCGGGCGAAGGTCCCATCGAATCAATTGTTGGAGTGGGCCCTCGGAGACGGATGGGAGCCGATCTGCGAAAGGCTCGACCTCCCCATCCCCGTGACCCCATTTCCGGTGACGAATTCGACGAGCGAATTTCGCGAGATGATCGGCTTGCCGCCCCTTGGTTGAAGTCGTAGCCCCTCGAAGGCCTGCCTGACCTACCCGGGCCCAGTCTGCGCGCGCAGCCTTTCGAGGGACGTCCGAACGTGCGGGTCACGCGGATACATCACCGCCTGTTGAACGACCCGGATGAGGCCTGCCGTGATGAAGTACACACTGACGCCTGCCGGAAGCGAGACATAGACCACCGCCAACAAGAGCGGAGCCACTTTCAGAATGCGTTGCATCTGTGGCAGTTCTGCACCCTGGACCTGGTTCAACTCGTGTGATTGCTTCAGCTGGACGTACTGCAGCACCACGGCCACGAGCATCAGCGCGATGAAGGGAAGCCTGGCGTCCCAACCGATTCCAGGGGTACGCACCGAGTCGGCGAGGTTCACCCCGAAGGCGACAAGGTGGCCGTGCGCGGCTGCGATCGCATTGTAAAGCCGTGTCCCGTGGCTCAGATAGAGCGGATCGGCCGTGAGCACGCCACCGACCACTGATTGGTGGACCAGGCCACGGATGGTGCCGTACAGGACGATGAGGATGGGTAACTGCAGCACTAGTGGCAGATAGCCGCGCACCAGGCTGACGTCGTTCTTCTCGTAGAGCGTCTTGAGCTCTGCCTGGTGGCTGCGTTGGAGGTCCCGCCGTTCAGCAACAGACATGCCGGGTTGGGCCTTGTACTTGGACCGAAGGCGTTTGATGTCGGGCGCCAGGGCCCGCATTTTCATGGAGGCTCTGATGCTGCGAAGGGTGATTGGATACAGCACGACCATGACCACGAGGGTCAAGAGTGCGATTGCGACCGCGGAATTGGGAATGACGGCGAATGTACCGGCAAGGATCCACGCGAACGCGACGTAAAACGGGTGGCCGAATTGGCCAACTATGGACGCGAACATTTTGTTCTCCTGTTGTCTCGGGGTGATTGAGGTCTAGACGGCGGTCCGCGAGGACCGGCGTCTAGATCAACACCGAGGCTGGGCCAGAAGAACTAGGCGAACAACACCGCGAGCTTGTTCCGTTGCCGATGTTCCGGCACGCAAGAAGGCAATGCCGCTGAGGCTTCCCGGGACAAGGCGCCCGCTCCCGATGACGACAGAAGAGGAGGAGGCGACGACGACGGCCAAGAGCGCAAAGGCTGCAACCAACACCACGAGGTGCGTCGGATCGGGGTTGAGGAATGCCGCAGCGCTCAGCGCGACGCATATCGCTGCCATCAGCGGCCTCAGCACGTCGCGAGTGTACCTGTGGAGGTGGCGTTGGACAAGGGATCGCGAATGTCTGATCAACTGTTGTCGAAGCGCGACAGTCGGAGCACGGATCAAGGAGAAGAAGATGGCCAAGGCGAGTGACGACGATTTCCCGGAGATCGAAGAGCCCGAACCGCTGGATCCCGAGGATGCCGCAGAGGTCGCGCCCCTCGACAGTGAAATCGACTTCGATGACGAGCAGGAGGAAGATCAGGCTCCGCTCGATGTTGTTGAAGCGTCGGAGTTGGGTGTCCTGTTGGACGACCCCGAGTCACTTTCCGACGACGAGTAGTTGCGCCGCGCAACGAGCGCAGGGGCGCCGGCAACCAGTGCAGAGGGGGGCGGGCAACGGGTGCGCGACCGTGTCCCTCGTTTTCGAGTCGCCCGTTCTCGAGTCGCCCGTTCTCGAGTCCCAAGTCTCGAGTCCCGAATCCCGAGTCTCGAGTCCGTGACTCAGCCAGCCTTGTAGGCGATCAGATCGGTCAAAAGCGACTCCCAGGGTGAGTTCTCCCACCCGTCTTCTTCCCCGAGTTTCTTGGCCACAGCGACTGCGTCCTCCACCCACTCGATCCTGACGTCCTCGATCGGCGTCGCCTTCCCCGCGACGTGGTGACTTCCCGTGCCGGGCAACGCATCGGCGATACCGAAGTCGAGCGCGAACCATTCGTCTTTCCAGATCCGGTGGCGTTCCTTCAACTGGGCCCAGCGGGGGTGCTTCTGCTGCTTGTCGTCCGCCATCTTGATCGCCCATTTCACGCAGAGCCGGGCCCGGTGTGGGTCCCCTTCGGAGGTGGTCTGGGCGATTGCTGCCTCATGCGAGGCGATCTTGTCCGACTCAGCCTCGGGAAAAGAAGCATGTACTTCCTTGACGAACACCTCGATGATGGGAGACGGGGAGGTGGGAGTGGTCATGTCCGATGGTAGGTCAAAGGGGCAACGGCGATGGCGGCGCCGAGGGCGATGCCGATGCGATGGCGTCCCGCGCGAGGCTGTCTAGCCCTTGGCACTCCGACGCTATGTCCCGCAGTTCGACGGTGTACGTGCCGTCGCCATCTCCGCTGTGGTCGCCTACCACCTGGGCTACCTGCGAGGCGGTTGGGTCGGCGTCGACGTCTTCTTCGTCCTTTCGGGGTTTCTGATCACGAGCCTGCTCTTGGCGGTCGACAGGTCCTCCGAGCACCTGGCCGTCTTCTGGAGCCGCCGGGCCAAGCGGCTCCTCCCTGCGGTGTTGGTCCTCCTCATCGCCCTCTCGCTCTACGCCTGGGCCGGTGGGCCGGGGCTCGTGCCCGCACAGCTGCGCGCACCGAGCCTGGCCACCTTGTTCTACGTGGCCAATTGGCAGCAGATCGTGGCTGGTCACGCCTACTTCGCCCGATTCCTGTCGGTGAACCCCCTGCAACAGACGTGGTCGTTGGCGATCGAAGAGCAGTACTACCTGGTGTGGCCCCTGGTGATCCTGGCGATCACCGCCTTCGCCCGGGCCCGGCGCCACCGGGACCCGTCGCGGCTTCTGCTCGTGGTCACCGTCACTTTGGCAGTGGCCTCGGCCGTCTGGATGGGCCTTGCGGCGGACTGGCTCGGGCCTGATCGGGCGTATCTCGGCACCGACACCCGGGCATGGGAACTGCTCCTCGGTGGCGCGGCAGCCATGATCTGGCCACCAGGGAGTCCAAGTCCGGCGGCGCGCGGGCGACTGTGGTCCAGTCTCGCCGTGCTCGGGATCGCCGGGCTTGTGGTCGGGACGGCCGTGTCCGGTGGGCCGCCGGCCTGGATCTGGGACGGTGGGCTGGTCGCTATCGCGATTTGCGCATTACTTGTGATCCTCGGTGCGCTGCGTGCCCCGGACGGCCTGGTCGGCCGCGTTCTCGCGGTGGACCCCCTCCGGTGGTTGGGACTCATTTCCTACAGCCTTTACCTGTGGCACTGGCCCGTGATCGTTCTGATGACCCCTGATTCGATCGGCTGGTCGGGCTGGCCGCTCCTGGTTGCCCGCCTCGGCACCATGGTGGCGTTGTCCTGCGCCAGTTTCTACCTGATCGAACGCCCACTCCGGCGGGCTGACTGGAGGGCGTTGCGCCAGAGGTTCCACGTCCCGGCCTTCGGATTTGCCGCGCTTGGCGTCGTGGTCACCGCGATGATCATTTTGGTCGGCACGGTCAGTCCCCCACCCGCCCGCACGGCTCAGGTGGCGGTGAAGCCGGTCCGCGGCGATGGGGGCACGGCACCCCACGTCCACGTTGCCCTGCAGGCGTCGTCGATGCCCTACAAGGCATGGATCTTCGGCGACAGCGTGATGGTGGACAGCTCGCCGGGCATTGCCGCGGCGCTTCAGGCCACAGGAGACGTGTCAGTGACGAAGAATTCGGCTTTCCCGGGCTGGGGACTGACCATCGACCATTCCTGGTTGAGCGGGGTCCAAACCACGCTGGCGCACAACTCTTTCCAGATCGCCATGGGCATGTGGAGCTGGGACGATAAGGAGGCGCAATCCGACCCTGTCGGTTATCGGGCGCTTCTCACCCAGTACGTCGACGCGCTCCTGGCCCCACCCGACGGCGTCAAACTGGTCGTGCTCGTGCAATTTCCCCAAGGGGGACCCAACAACACGATTACCGATCCGGTCACGCGCGAGCAGGAGTGGAAGGTCCAGACCGCTGCCACCAATGCGTGGGACGACGCGGCCCGCCAAGTGGTCGCGCGCTTTCCCGGCCGCGCGCTCTACCTTACGACGCAGCAGCTCTTCGCCCCTGACGGGCGATTCTTGACGTGGATGAAGACCCCGTCGGGTGACTGGATCCGCACCCGGAAGCTCGACAACATCCACATGTGTCCTTACGGCGCGGCGCAATTCGGCGCACTGCTGACCGAGGAGCTCACACCGATCCTCGACCTGGCACCGCCCAAGCCGGGGTGGGAATTCGCGTCATGGACGGAGGATCCCCGCTACAACGATCCCCCCGGGGCCTGCCCGGACGACCAACCCCCGCCCGGCTACCGCGGCGTTCCGGTTCCGGGGGCGACGTCGAAGCGCGCATGATGCGCCACATCGAAGCGCGAATGATGCTCGGTGGACAGGACCGTAACAGTCTGCGAAATTCTTCCCTGTTGTAGAACGAAAGGTGGCCTTCATGATCGGCGTCTACATTCGACCCGCGGGCATGACCCCCGAGCAGTACAAGAGCATCGACGACCAGGTGCGTGCCACGGGCGTCGAGCCCAAAGGCATGAAGCTCCACACCTGCTTCGGCGAAGGACCGGGAATCGCGATCTTCGACGTGTGGGAGAGCCAGGAGGACTTCGATGCGTTCGCCGCGGTGCTCGGTCCGATCGTGGTGGCGTCGGGACTCGAGCCCCTGCAGCCGATGATCGTGCCGATGATCGCGTTCGAGGCTCCGTAACGGAGCGGCTTAGCGGAGAGGAGCGGCGCTGCTTCTCGTCGCAGATCGGCAGCTCGCCGGCGATTGCGCGCCTAGCCGTTGATCACGTTGCGCACCTGCGCCACCATCGGGGGCTCCAACGAAACGCCGAGCTCGGTGAGGATCGGGACCAGCGTCCCTCCGAATGCATCGAAGTCTTCCTGCGACTCCCAGATGTCGAAGACGTTTACCGTACCCTCGGATTCGAGGGCGACGTGGAGCGTCCGTCCCTTGGGGCTGCCAGCGCCCGCGGCCTCCAGTTGCTTGATGGCGCTCTCGTACTTCTCGGGTGTGAAGCCGACGTGCGCGAAATAGATGCCGAGTGCCATGACAGCCCGCCTTTGCCTAGGAGTGAACAGCTCTTCAGGATTGTAGAGCACTGCAACGCCGGATGCTCCGGAGGGTCAACCGGCCTGAACGCGCTCGGGCCGCGCATCAATGAAGCGGCTGGCCGGCCAGGCTGCGCATCAATCAGGCTGCGGTTCGTTCAATTGCCACCGAACCAACGACGGACGCGGCTGGAGCCGAATTCGTCTTTGTCGGCGGCAATGGCGGCGGAAGGGCCCTCCAGGTCCCCCACCGGCGCGGCCCCGCTCAAGAACGTGACGCTCACCCGCGCCACCATGTCGTGCCCGAATTCGAGATAGCAGGTCCCATGTCCGTCATACGTCGCGGGCGACGACGCGCTGCTTATTCTCGCGGCGATCTGGGTCGCCACCACTGAGGCTTGGCCCTCTGAGAAGACACCCGCTTTGGGGGTGCCGACGCTCGTCACATCACCGACGGCGTAGACATCTGCGAAGGCGGTTTCGAGGGTCAGGGGGCTTACCGGTATCCAGCCGTCAACCGTCATGCCCGACTCCTCGACGACGCGGGGAGCGCGGTGCAACGGAACGCCGAGAAAGAGGTCGTAGGGCATTTCGGTCCCCTCGCTGAGCACCGCGACCTTCTTCTCGGGGTTGAGGCTCTTGATCAACCGTTCGGGGTGCCAACTGATGCCCCGCTCGGCAAAGGCGACAAGGAGGGCCTCGGAGGCCGCCGGCGACGGCGGGATGGGGACGCCGAGCGGCATGACGAGCGAGATGGTGGAGCTCTCACGAAGGCCGCGGTCACTCAGGTAGTCGTGTAGCAACAGCGCGGTCTCGCTCGGTGCCGGAGGACATTTGAATGGCGTCGAGGTCACCCCCACGATGACGTTGCCGCCGCCGAACTCCGCCAGAATCTCTCTGAGCGCGAATGCTCCGGCCACCGTGTAGAACTCGTTGCCGCCTTCGACGAGTCCCGGCGTGGCCGAGGGATCGAGATCCGCGCCCAACGCGACCACCATGATGTCGCCCTCGAACGGTCCCGCGTCCGTCTCCACCCGTTTGGCCGCAGGGTCGATGGAACGGATCGCCGTCTGCACGAAACGCAGGCCCGGTTTGTTGATCGCGCTGTAGGCGTTGAAGACATCCGAGGCCGGCTTCTTCCCGAACATGACGTCCAGCTTCGAGAATCCGAAAATGAATCCGTCGCTCTGATCGATGAGAACGATGTCGATGTCCTCGCCAAACTGCTCCGAGAGTCTCGTGGAGAGCTCCAGACCACCGAATCCCGCTCCGAGTATCAGGATCCTCATCCTTCGCACCTACCCTCTCGCTTGCCGACGTGTCTTCATTGATCGCTCGCGCCCGTGTCCGTGTCCGTGTCCGCTTGCCGCGGCGCTCGGTACGGCGCTCTTCGCCACGCCGTGATCCGCGGTGAGAGTACCGGCCGCATCTAGGCGCCGCAACGGGCGTGCTCGTGAGATTCGGGCCGCCCTCTGGCGCGTTGCGTGTGGTGGCGGCGGCACGGCGGTCCGGTGTCCGGTGGATGGTGATCGGTTCGGTGGCTGGTGATAGGCCTGGCGGCACAGGACTCCGTACGATGGGGTCCCGGCCGTTCGCGGCGAGTGCTGGGATCACCCTGAGGATCGAGGAGAAGATATGGCAGACCACGTCGGATTGGACGGACATCACAAGGCCACTGTGGAGAAGATCTTCAGCCATCCGGTGAGTCACAACATCCAGTGGCACGATGTCCTCTCCCTTCTCCAGAGCGTCGGGACCGTGACCGAGGAACACGACGGGCGCTACAAGGTCACCCTCGGATCCGAGACCCAGAGTTTCGATGTCCCGCGTCATCACGACATCGATGAGCAGCAGGTCGTGGATCTGCGCCGGATGCTCAAGGGTGCGGGGATCACACCCCAGGGAACCTAGAACCGAGAACCGAGAACCGAGACGTGTCCGCGTCGCAGGGAGAGGTGTTTTCGAGGGTCGCAGCGCACGATCCCCGATGAAACTCGTCCGTCCCTCGGATCTCCGCGGCATGGAGCAGGTGCTCCAACGATTGCAGTCCTCCGAGCCCACGTATGCCGAGGTCGGGGCGACACTCACGGCCCACGACGTCGCCGGTTTCACCCACACGCGCGACGAGGCCGTCCTCGGGCACGGCACCGGGACATTCACACGGGCCGTCGAAGGTCTTCGACGATGGAAGGCACACGGAGTGTGGGGACTGACGGTCTTCCCGGAGGAAGCGACGATCCGGACCGGCGAGACGGTCATTGTCACGATGGGGACTCCCCTGCTGGCCCTTGCGGCCCCGTGTCGGGTCGTGGGCGTCGTCGAGGACAAGAATCGGTGGGGTTTCGCCTACGGGACCCTCCCCGGTCACCCTGAACAAGGTGAGGAATCCTTCGCGGTCTCGATGACCGCCGACGAGACAGTCCGGTTCGCCATCACGGCGTTCTCTCGACCCGCTGATCCGCTGGTACGCCTCTCTGGACCGGTGGGCAGGAGGGTCCAGGTCCTCGCAACGAAGGCATACCTGAAGGCCCTCCATCGCTTTGTCGACGAGGAGCGCCCGAAGACCTAGCGGGTCCCGGACCCCAGGGCCAGAGTGTCGCAGGTGTTGGGAGTTTTGCCTCCGGCGCCCAGGACCGCAATGAAGCCGATACCGTGAGGGGTACATGACTGATTCGACGATCGCTCCCGGGGAAATGCGATGACGGACTCGTCGTCCACCGCCATCGACGTCGTGATCGAGATCCCGACGGGCAGCCGTAACAAGTACGAGTACGACCACGAGAACCATGTCATTCGTTTGGACCGCCGCCTTTTCACCGCCACGGCGTATCCGGCGGACTACGGCTTCGTGCCCGACACCCTCTCCAAGGACGGGGATCCGCTCGATGCGCTCGTACTGGTGGCGGATCCGACCTTCCCCGGTTGCGTCGTGCGCGCGCGCATTTTGGGGGTCTTCTTCATGCGCGACGAGGCCGGCCTCGACGCCAAGCTCTTGACGGTCCTGGAGCACGACCCGCAGTGGGACGACGCCGACGACATCGACGACCTGCCGAAGCACCTGCTCAACGAGATCGAGCACTTCTTCAGCATCTACAAGGATTTGGAACCCGAGAAGCACACCGAGGTCATGGGCTTCGAGGACCGTTCCGCCGCCCTCAGGGAACTAGAGGCGTGCCGGAATGCATTCCGCGACCACGAGAGTGGGCGTTGACGTAGGAGCCGTAAGTCCGTCTCGGTCTCCTGGCGTCAGGATCCGTTTCCGCTGTTGCCCGGGTTGGTAAAGCCCCCCGCCCCGAATGGATCTGTCTGGTTGCTCTGTACCTGCGACTGCTGCTGTTGAGCTTCGGCCTGGGTGCCCAGGGTCACCGTCGTGGTGCGTTTGCTATTGCCCACGTAGTACGTGATCTGGACCTTCTGCCCCGCCTTGGAATTTTGGATCTTGTTCCGCAAGCCGACGGCTGAGTTCACGGCCGTTCCGTCGATGGCGACGATCACGTCCCCTTGGACGAGCCCCGCCTTTGCCGCGGGCGAGCCCGCGATCGCATTGAGCACGACCACACCCGAGGTCGGGGTGAGCCCGTACTGCTTGCGCAGGGCGGGGGTCAACGTGGTGATGTCCACACCGAGATAGCCGCCCTGGTTGGTGGTCGTCCCTCCCTTTTCGAGTTGGGGCAGGAGGGCTTCGACTTCGTCTGCGGGTATGGCGAACCCGATGTTCTGCGCGCTGGTGCCGTCGTTCGAACTGCCGGCGACAGCGGTGTTCATCCCGATGACCTGACCCGCCGTGTCGATGAGGGGGCCTCCCGAGTTTCCGGGGTTGATCGCAGCGTCGGTCTGGATCAGATTCTGCAGGTTCTCTGTGGCGGTCCCCTCACCGCCGGCGCTGACCGCTCGGCCCAGAGCGGAGACGATGCCCTGGGTCACCGTGGGGGTGCCCGCCGCCAGTCCAAGTGCATTGCCGATGGCGACGACTGCATCGCCGACGACGGCCTTGGACGAGCTGCCGAAGGTGACGGTCGGCAGAGTCGGCTCGGGATCGTTGATCTTGAGGAGCGCCACGTCCTGCTGCGTGTTGTAGCCCACCAGCGTGGCAGGGTCCTTTTTCGTCTGCCCGTATTCGGTCACGGTGATGCTGCCGGTCCCGCCACCCTGGGTGAACAGTTCGATCACGTGGTTATTGGTGATCACCTCTCCCGTGGAGGTGATGATCATCCCGGTGCCCTCGTCCTCGTTGCCGTGCGATTTTACGTCGATGGAGACGACCGCCGGGATGACCTTCTTGACCAGTTGGGGAATGGTCACGTTCCCGCTCAGAACGGCCGCACCGGGATCGGAGTTCCCTTCGTGAATGGTGACGGTGTCGTTGTTGTTGCCGCTGTCGGCCAGCGCGGTCACGCCGGCACCGACGCCCGCACCGATGAGCGCCGCCACCGCAGCGATGCCGATCCAGGAGCGGCGGTTACCCGAACCCGAGGTCGCGGGACGGGAAGGGGGCGTCGGCAGGAGCGCCGCGGTCGGTGTCTCCGCCGTGACGGGGTCGGCTGTAACGCCAGGGTCTGTCGGGTGGGTGGGGTCGACGCCTGTTACGTCCTCGGCGCCGCCACCGGCGGCGGCACCTGCGCCACCAGCTGCAGCCGCGGCACCGGCCGCACCAGCTGCACCGGCCGCACCGGCTGGACGATCTGAAGTAGCGGACGCTGGGGCACCGAGATTTTCCGCACCGCTGGTGCCGCTTGGAGCGGTGGCATCGGCGACCGGCGGGAGAGGCCATACAGGCGTTGCAGCCGGGGGCACGGACCAACCGGGGGGCGGTTCGGCGGGCGGCGCCACGGGGGGAGCCAGGTTCGAAGGCCGCTCAGGCATCGAAGGCTGCTCAGGCAAAGAGTCGATCCTGGCTGTGGAGTCAACTGGCCCCTGCGACCCCTGCGACCCCTGCGGCCCCAGTGCTCCCTGCGGCGCCCCAGCGCCCTGCGACCTCTCCAGCGCCACAGGCCCCTCCGGGTCTCCCGGGTCAGTCGAGGCGGCAGCCTCGTGTGGCGGGACCGGAGTCGGTTCAGTGTCGTCTGTCATTGGGGATCCTCCTGAGAACGGACCAGGTCCGCCGCGCCGACCTCCCAGGCGGCAATCAGCGTGCGCGCGTGGATGTGACGCCATGTTAAGGGAGGAGAGGAGGCGCAAAACCTCGCCCCTCGAGGGTGCCTGCACCGGAGAGGTCGTCCGGCGCGGTAGCGTGTCCGCCGCATGTCACGCCGAATAGATATTGAGTTGACGAGCAAGGGCAGTGACGGGTCATGGACTTGGCGCGCCGCTGGCGCACGACAGCCCAAGGGCGTCGTCGAGGCGTCGTTGGTGCCAGCAAACCAGGAAGTTGGCTCGGTGCTGCGGGCCGAAGTCGAAACCGGCCTCGAGGGCATCGAAGTGATGTCGCTCAGTGAGGTCAAGCCCGCTCGCTCACCGGAGAAGAGCGGCCGCATCGAGGTCGTGGGCACGCCCAAGCGGGCGCCCGATGTTTCGGTCATTCTGGCCCCGGGCTCGGGGAAGCGCAGCCGTCGACGTGACGAAGATGGGGACGAGAGGGACGACCGTCGGCCGAGCCGAGGCGGACATCGTGGTGATCGCCCGAGTGGCGGAAGCGGTAGCCCCGGTGGCGGAGGCGGCCCAGGTGGGAGCGGTGGCCCCGGCGGCGGAGGCGGCCCCGGTGATCGCCCGAGTGGCGGCCGCAGCGGTCCCGGTGGGAGCAGCGGCCCCCGTCGAGCGGGGAGCCGACGCCCCGGAGAGGGTGACGGTCGACCCGCACGCGGTGAGCGACCTGTCGTCCCGACCTCGACCGTGCACCGCAATGCGATGTTGGCGGCGCTCCGTCCTGAGCAGATCCCCGTAGCCGAGCAGTTGCTGCGCGGCGGCCTGCCCGCGGTACGCCAGGCCATCGACGCCCAGAACTCAGCGGCCAAGGTCTCGGGCCGGCCTCCCGCGTCCACCGACGCCCTGTTGGCCATGGCGGACGAGCTTCTGCCCATCGTCAAGCTGGCGGATTGGAAAGACCGGGCCACGGCTGCGCAGTTAGCCGGCAAGGATTTCCGGCTGCGTGAACTGCGCGCCGTCGTGGCCGCATCACGCACCGTGATTCTCGACGAGGACGGGCGTGCATTGGCCAAGTCCCTTCAGGAGTCGTTGGACAAGCGTGTGACTGCCCTGCGTGACGAGTGGCTGGCCCGCATTACCAATGCCATCAAGGAGGGACGCATTCAGCAGGCGCTGGAAGCTTCCATTCGTCCTCCTGAGCCCGGCACCCGCTGCCCGGCCGATCTGGCCGTGCAGCTGGCTGCAGCCGCCGGAGATGCGATGACGGCCGAATTGCCGCCCGAAGAGTGGATGAAGATGCTCGACGCCGTGGTGCTGTCTCCTGTGCGCCGCACGGTCAAGCCCGCGGGGATACCCGCCGACGAGGTGGCACGCCAGGCCGCACGGCACGCCGCAGGCTCAGTGCCGGCACTGGCCAAGCTGCTCGGCCTGCGGATCCCACCCCCTCCCCCGCGTCGCCTGGTGACCGAGCACCGGCTCAGTTCAGCGGGCGGTTAAGTACAAGCAGTCGGGCCGTGAACCCGGATGCCTCCAACCGTCTGCTTGGAGAGACGATCACCGGGGAGCGCCAGCGCGTCGATGTCGTGGCATCCTCGTTGCGTGCACCACGCCACCATGGATTCCATCAATGCCGTGCCGACACCGACCCCGCGCCCGCCTTCTTCGACGTAGCAACACTCGATGCGTCCACTCCGCACCGCGGATCCGTGGCGCGTGAACGTGACAGCCGCAGCGAGGCCGACGACCACACGGTGGAATTCGCCGACGTAGAGCGCGACGTCGTCGGTATCTGCATCGAGCCAACGCGCCAGGAGCTCATCGTGGCTGATGTCACCGCGTAAGGTCGCGCCGCCGCGCATGCCGGCCACGTCGGACAGGGCACGGGTCAGCAGTGCGCCTACAGGCCGCCCTGTCGTCCTCGTGTGCGGGCCGTGTCGTTTCCATGGCGACTCCTGGCCCGACCCGCCCTACTCGCCCGGTCGATCAGGCTCCGGCGCCGTGGGATCCGAAGCGGCAGTGGGCGGCGTGACAGCTCCGGGCAGAGCGCTTTCGGGCGTGGCACTCTCCAGCTCGGCCGCATCCGAAGGCGCAGTTGCATCCGAAGGCGCAGTTGCATCCGAAGGCGCAGTTGCATCCGAAGGTGCAGTGACATCCGAAGGTGCTGTCTCGGCCTCCGGTGCATCAGCAGCGGACGCATTGGTTTCAGGTGCGGATTCGTGTTCGTCGGACGCGGTGACGGTCGGACGCGTCGGCGCCCCCTCGCCTGCGGCCTCATTCGCCTCGAGTATCTGGTGCGCGCGGTTGAGGATGGTGTGGCGGTTGCGGTGTGATGCCTCGTACCGCTGGAGAGCACGCAGATCGTCCGGCCCGAGGCTTTCGAGCCGGCGCACCACCTGGGAGGCGGAGAGGGTGTCGTAGCCCGCGAGAGCGGCCTCGACGATGACGCCGTCGGCTGGGTCGGCGCTGGGCTTGGGTGTCGGTGCTGGCCGTGCTGACGGCGTTGCGGCACCTGGAGCACCTGGAGCACCTGAAGCGCCCACGGGTCGCTCGGTGCTATCGCCATCAGTCGGCGCGGTCGAGTCCGACTCGTCCTCGGCCCCATCGGATGATGTGAGGTGGAGCAGCTTGCCCACTCGCTCGAGCAGCTGGCGTCGACCCTGGGCCACGACGATCCGACCGACGATGCGTGCGTTTTGCACATCGGTCTCGAAACGTTGCTGACCCTTGCCGATCAGGCCGGGGAGATCTTCGACCACGGTCAGCGCGATGCCGACGGGCGCAAAGACGAAAAGGTCGAGCGCCCGCTGCAGCGGGGCCGTGTCTTCCTCTACGGCGTCGTTCACGCCGTCATCGTCGGGCTCAGACACAGTCCCGGCAGAGCATCTTCTTCTTGTCGGCGAGCTGGCTCGGGTGTTTCACGAGGAAGCAGGAGCGACATACGAACTCATCGGGCTGCTTGGGAAGCACACGTTCGTTGCCTTCGGTGCGGTCCTCTTGATCGGTCGCCTCGTCGTCCTCGGGCTCGTCTTCGACTACGAGGCGTTCCTTGAGAATGACGTCCAGGCTCGCTTCGACGTCTTCGTCCTCGGGCTCTTCCTCTTCTTCCTCATCGTCGGCTTCGCCAGAACGTTCCACCACAGCAGCAGGGGCAGCGGTGAGGATTTCGACCACTTCGTCGCCGACCGCGTCTTCATCGTCGTCGTCGATCTCGGCGATGTCGTCGTCATCGTCGAGGGGGTCGTCATCGTCCAGGTCGACGAGGGCGTCCTCGTCGAGATCAACTTCTAGGTCGTCAACCTCTGCGTCGTCATCGACGACGTCATCGACGACGTCATCGTCCTCCAGGGCGGAGGCCTCGGGTTCGAGATCTTTCGGCATGTCCTTCTTCTTCGTCGCCATGTGCCGCCGGAGCATAGACGGTTCGCAGGTGGGTTCGATCGCAATTCGGCACGCCACATCGTCCCAGCTCAAGGAGCTGGGAGTGGGTCAGGCGGTTGGGCCCTGGGGTCTTTGGCGCCGTCACGCCTGCTCGATCAGATCCAGCAGGCACGACGTTCTCTACTCAACCCCCAGGGCCAACCTCCGCCTCTCACCTCATCACCCGCCGGGGTACAACTGCCGCAAAGGCCGTCAACTCCGAGTGGGCGTTTGGGACAGGGCCGTACATTACGTGTTGTACCCAAGGTGCCGTCAAGGGCGATGACCGGCTTCCCACCTGGGCCTATAGAGGTTGTTCCTGGTCAGCGACATAGAACAAATTCATGTTTCGCTTTTGTAAAACGAATGACTGCGCAATGAGTGATATCGCACGTGATGATGCGGGAGTTGTCGCGTGGTGTCGCGTGGTGCAGTTCGCTTCGGCTGTGATCGAGGCTAGTTGACGACTGTGATGGCCGCCTCAGGGTGTTGAAGATTTTTCGGCCCGTCTGCGCTCCGAGCGGCGCTCGGATTCGAGCCGTTCCAAGTCAGTCCCGCCGTGGTCGACGAAGGTCATGGCGTCGGCCAACGCGCGATGGCCGGCGCGCTCAGCGATGGCTCGATGCATCTGTTGGGCCACCCGCCGATATGCCGGATGTCCTTGGCTCCCGGACCGGAGCTCGATGAGATGCATGGCCTCGCGTGCGTTGCATTGCAGGACGTAACGGATCCGGTGCGCGAGCGCCACGGCGTACATCGCTTGCTCGGCGAAGTGGGGCGCCAAGGTGCGATAGAGATCTTCGGCGCGCTCGATCGCCTCGGTGTAGCCGTCGCCGAGTCCGGCTTCTGCCACGATCTCGGGCATGTCGTAGCCGAGGCCTATGCCCAGTCGCTGCCACTCGATGGTGAGCATCCGGTGTCGTTGCAGATCGCGGAATGCGCCGTAGTCCGTCACCAACTCGAAGCGGTAGTCGGTGCGCTCGAAGGCGCGTCCAGGTCGATGCCGGCGATTTCGTCGATCTCCTACATAGGCGGCCAACAGCGCCACGCGCTCGTTGTGGCTGAGCAGCCGCACGCGGGCGAGGGCGGCCCGCTCGGAACACTGCAAATGGCTAAAACAGGCCGCGGCAAGGACTTTCTCCTCGCCTTCAGGGTCGAAGTCCAGCAGCGTCACTTCAGGCTCGGCCCCGGAATCGGCCCCGGACCCCGGCGCTCCCGCGGTGGGGTCTTCGTCGGGCCACAGCCGTTCCACGACGCGGGCGGTGGCATCGCGCGTCGAGGCCAGATAGGCCGTCCACTCCCCTCCCCGTTCCGCCACATCGACGCGCTGGAGGAACGAGGGGATCACCTTGCGCAGTTCGGTCAACATCATGTCGGCATAGGTCCGCGCCTCGGGCAGCGGGTGGGCGCGCATGCGCAGCAGCAGTTGCTCGTAGGACTGACCCGTTCCGTAGAGGCCGATGTTGGAGAGCGACGCCGCGGGGAGCAGGCCGCGCAATGCATCGAGCGATTTGGCCCTCACCGCCTGGCGGTAGACGAAGTCGCTGTCGCCCGCTTGTTGGGGGAAGCGCTCGGCCACCCAGCTCCGCATGGCCGGCATCAGCTGGCCGTATGTGTCGAAGACGCGATCCATGTCGCCGACGTAACGCGTACCGAAGGGCGAATTGAGAATCTCGGTCGGGCGGAAATAACGGTAGTGACCGCTGTCGAGCCGGTTGTCATAGGCGATGTAGCGCGTCGATTGCTCGAGGTACGACATGAGACGCCCCCACTCGAGCACCTTGGAGAGCACATTCGACGACTGCTCGCATGCCAGATGCACGCCACCGAGTTGCGCGACCGAATCATCGCCGTATTCGACGAAGACTTTCTCGTACAGCTGCTCGGCGCGGGCGAGGCCAATGGTGGCATCGAGTGAGATGTCACCTGAGATGTCCAGATCGCCCACGAACTCGTCGAGGAACAGTCGCCGCAAGCTCTTTGGCGAGCGCGAATAGCGGGCGAAGAGCGCCCCTTTGACCACTTCGGGCAGGTTTACCAGGGCGAAGACGGGCAGATGGAGGTTGGTCACGTAGCGCCGGAGGATGGCCTCTTCGTCGGCTGTGAACTGCTCTTCTACGTACGGGAACATGCCCGACCCACCATAGGACTGGGGCGAGGCGTTGGTGGCGGATATGCCGCCGCCCGTTGCGGCCCTCTGGGTGGCAGGGTCCGGGGCTCAGATGCCACGGTTCGAGAGCCCTGCGCCGGCCCTACGGCGTCGGCAGCCCGACCGCCACGACGCCCCGGAGCAGCAGGTCGACGGCTCGCCGGGCCGAGGAGGCCGTTTCGGGCTCGGTGGCGGCGTGCGCCACTTGTTGTACGAGGTCGGCCACGGACTTCACCGTGCGGACGAAGTCGCCCGGGGCGAGGTCCCCCACGTCCCGGGCGGCGACGGCCAGGGCAGTTTCGAAGGAGGCGCCGCGGGCCCACGACGCCACAGCGGTCGCGAGCCCCGAGGACGGTTGCCGGGTCCGGGGAACGAGATGCAGCTCTTCGACCGAGCGGATTCGCTCCGCCACGTGCTCGAGCGCCGCGCAGCGCCATTCGAGCTCGGCCACCCGCTTGTCCCCCAGACGATCGGCCAGGGGTCCTTTGCGCCGGCTACGCCGAGCAGCCGCACGGGGGCCCGGGCCGCCGTGGCCGGCAAGGCGGCGGGCACGACGCGGTTCGAAGACCACGGCGGAGACCACCCCGGCGAGGACCGAGGGCTCGGCGCCATCGAGGAGATCGGCCGCCAAGGCCTCGGCCAACAGGAGATCGGACTCGTGGTAGATGCGGGAGAGCCGGTGGCCGGTTTCGGTGAGCGACCAGTCCTCGAGGTAGCCCAGCTCCTCCAGGACGGCGACCCGATGGCTGAGCTGAATAGTGAGGAGGTCCGCCCGCTGGGCCTGCCACTGGGCGAAGGAGCGGCGGAGCACATCGTCGGCCGTCTCCCGATCGAAGCGGGAGGCCAGATTGACCGCCAGGTTGTAGGTGGGCCGGAAGGACGAGCGCAGGTCGGGCGGGGGCGCCGAGGCCACCCGGGCCGCCTCGCTGAACGCCGTCTCGGAGGACCACAGGGCCACGGCATGGCCCTCCTCGTCCAAACCTCGCCGTCCGGCCCGCCCGGTCAGTTGCAGGTACTCGCCCGAGGTGAGGGTGGCCCGCCCCGCACCCCCGTATTTGGTGAAGCGCTCGATCACCACGGAACGGGCCGGCATGTTGATCCCGAGCGAGAGCGTCTCGGTGGCGAACACCACCTGGAGCAGGCCGGCGGCGAAGCACTCCTCCACCGTCTCGCGGAACACCGGGACCAGGCCGGCATGGTGCGAGGCCACGCCCGCCTCGAGGCCTTCCAGCCAGTCGTCGTAGCCCAGCACGCCCAGGTCCTCGTCGCTCAGCGACTCGACACGCCGTTCGGCGATCTCGCGGATGGTGGCCCGCTCGCTCCCGTCGGTCAGGCGGACGCCGTCGCGCACGACCTGGCGCACCGCTTCGTCGCAGGCGGCACGGCTGAAGATGAAGACGATGGCCGGCAGCATCTCCTCGGATTTGAGGGCGGTGATCAACTCGGTCCGCAACGGGGAGCGATACGGGCAGCCGCGGGCCCTTGCCCCGGGCCTGCCACTGGGGCGGGCGACCCAGCAGCGAACGCCGGACGGCTTGATCGATCTTCATGCCCTCGTTGCCGGGCTTCCCGTTGACGAGCAGCGGGAGCAGCAGCGTCCGGTTGTCGTCGCGTCGATGCGCTGCGAAGTGGTGGCGCAGGACGATGGGCCGGTGCCGCTCGACGATGACGTCGGTGGTGCCGCGGACCGAGCGCAGCCACGCGCCAAGCTCGTTGGCGTTGTTCACGGTGGCGGATAGGCAGACGAAGCGGACCTCGGGCGGAGAGAGGACCAGGACCTCTTCCCAGACCCCGCCGCGGTAAGGGTCCTGAATGAAGTGCACCTCGTCGAGGATCACCGTGTGCAGCCCGTACAGGAGATCCGAGCCGGCCAGGAGCATGTTGCGCAGCACCTCGGTGGTCATCACGACCATGGGTGCGTCCGGGCGCACCGCGGTGTCGCCGGTCAGGAGGCCGACGTGCTCCTTGCCGTAGGTGGCGACGAGCTCTCCGTACTTCTGATTCGAGAGCGCCTTGAGCGGCGTGGTGTAGAACGCCTTTCCGCCTGCTCCGAGGGCCCGGTGGATGCCATAGGCGGCGACGAGTGTCTTGCCGGACCCGGTCGGGGCAGAGACCAGGACCGAGTGGTCGGCGTCGATTGCGGCGAAGGCGTCGCGCTGGAAGTCGTCAGGAGGAAAGGGAAGGCGGGTGATGAAGTCGCTTTCCTCGTCCGTCATCGTGACGGGCCAAGGGAAGACGTTCAACGGCCAGCCAGCTTCCCGATCGCAATCGAGACGAAGTAGAAGAGCACGAGGGGAACGGCCAGCGCCAGCATGGAAAAGGGATCAGAGCTCGGTGTGAAGACGGCCGAGACGACCGTGATCAGGATTACCGCCCATCGCCACGAGTGTAAGAGCCGGTCAGGGGTGACGACGCGGGCCAGTTCCAAGGACACCAGTATCACCGGAAACTGGAAGGTGATTCCAAACAAGGCCATCAAGGCCAGGATCAACCCCAGGTACGGGATAGGATCGTAGATCTGTTGCAGGTCGGGACCGCCCACGGATTGCAGGAAGCCCAGCGCGTGCGGGAGGGTCAGATAGGCGGTGGCGGCGCCCAGCAGGAAGAGGGTGAAGGCGGCCGCGACGAACGGGATGGCGTACTTCTTCTCCCGTGCCTGCAGGCCGGGAGTGATGAAGCGCCAGATCTGAAAGAGGATCACGGGCGAAGCCAGGGTCAGGCCGCCGAAGACGGCGATCTTGACCCGGAGGGAGAGCCCGTCCAGTGGTGAGGTGACGTAGAGGTTGGCGCAGTTCCTCCCGCGCAGGCTGTTCGCGGCCGTCACGCCGGGCAACCGGGTCCCGCCCCCGTTGGCCTCGCACAGGGGCCGGATCAGGAAGTGCAGGATCGGGGTGTAGAGGACGATGGCCACGATGGTGGCGACCAGGAACGCAATGAGGCAGATGACGAGACGCCGACGGAGCTCGCCCAGGTGCTCGTTGAGCGTCATGTTGTCGGGCGAGGGTTTGTCTTTGCGCTCGCTGAGGAAGGGAAGGGCCATGTGCGTCTCGGTCTCTCTGGCCGCTCAGTTGAGGGTGGGGTCGCCCACGGCGCCGGGCCCCGGCAACGTCGAGCCAGGTGGGGTGGCTGTCGCAGGTGGGGTGGCGGTCGGGGGCGTCGAAGGCTGGGGGGGCATTGGGGGCATAGGGGCCGTTGGCATGGTGGGAGTCATCGCAGGAGCCTGTGTCGCCGACTGTTCACTATGAGATTCGGCGCCCGAGGGGTTGTCGGATGTCCTTGCACTTTCACCGGAAACGTCGGCGCCCCCTACTCCGCTCACGGAGGCCTCACGCGCGGTCCCGTTCCCGTTCCCGTTCCCGTTCACCGAAGCCTCACCAGCAGTCCCGTTTGCCGAGGCGCCGTCCGCCCCGGATCCAGCCGCCCCGTTCGCCGCCGCCCCATTGGCCGCCGCGGCCCCATTGCCCTCGGCCCCATTGGCTGCGGTCGCCCCATCCGCCGCCGCAGCGTCAGCAGCACCCGCTGCCACATTCCCGTTGGCCGACTCGTCCGGCGACAGCGTCGACAGGTGGTTGAGCAACGCCGAGGGCGAGCGGGCCATGCGGGCGATATCGGCGCTGGAGGGCAGGTCGGGGATGGAGCTGCGGACCTCGGTCTCCATGCGGTGGCGGAAGTCGTTAAATGTGCGCCACGCGGCACCGGCCTGCCGCCCCACCTGGGGCAGCTTGTCCGGACCGAGCAGGATCACCGCCACCACGGCGATGATCAGCAGCTTGGTGGGGTCGAGATTGAGCACCGATCCTCACTCTATGGCCCTCAGAGCGAGGCGATCAGGCGCTCGACCCGCTCGTCATGCGACTTGAAGGGGTCCTTGAGCAGCACCGTTCGTTGGGCTTGGTCGTTCAGCTTGAGGTGGACCCAGTCGACCGTGAAGTCCCGGCGCCGTTCCTTGGCCCGCTTGACGAAGGCTCCCCGCAGCCGGGCCCGGGTCGTCTCGGGGGGATTGCTCATGGCATCGGAGATCGCCTCATCGGTGCAGGTCCGATCCACCTGGTCACGGTTCTGCAGCTTGTAGTACAGGCCCCGGTTGCGGTCGACGTCGTGGTACATGAGGTCGATCATGGCCACTTTGGGGTGCGAGAGCGGAACGTCGTGGCGGGCCTTCATCTCCTCGACCAGGCGGTACTTGGCCACCCAGTCGCACTCACGCCAGAGCGACGTGGGGTCGGCCTCGAGGCCTTTGAGGCAGTGCTGCCACATGTCGAGGGCGATGTCCTCCTCGGGCGAGAGCCCACGCCGGTCGCGGAACTTGAGGGCCCGCTCGAGGTACTCGGTCTGGATGTCGATGGCCCGCATCTCGCGGCCGTTGGCCAGGCGGACCCTGCGCTGGCAGGTGATGTCGTGGCTGATCTCCCTGATGGCGCGGATCGGGTTCTCCAGGGTCAGGTCGCGCAGCACGGTCGAGGAGTCCTCCAGCATCGCCAGCAAGATGCTGGTCGTGCCTACCTTGAGGAACGTGGCGTACTCGCTCATGTTGGAGTCCCCCACGATCACGTGGAGGCGGCGGAAGCGCTCGGCGTCGGCGTGGGGCTCGTCCCGGGTGTTGATGATCGGACGGCTGCGGGTGGTGGCTGACGAGACCCCCTCCCAGATGTGCTCGGCCCGCTGGCTGAGGCAGAACACCGCGCCCCGGGCGGTCTGGAGCACCTTCCCCGCCCCGGCGTAGATCTGGCGACTCACCAGGAACGGGATAAGCACCTCGGTGTAGCGGTTGAACTCGTCGTTGCGCTCGGTCAGGTAGTTCTCGTGGCAGCCGTAGGAGTTGCCCACCGAATCGGTGTTGTTCTTGAAGAGGTACACCTCGCCCCTGATGCCTTCTTCCCGGAGGCGAGCCTGGGCCCCGCTCACCAGACCGCCGAGGATCCACTCCCCCGCCTTGTCGTGGATGACGACGTCGGAGATCTTGTCGCACTCGGGCGTGGCGTACTCAGGGTGGCTCCCCACATCGAGGTAGAGACGTGCCCCGTTCTCGAGGAACACGTTCGATGAGCGTCCCCAGCTGACGACCCTCCTGAAGAGGTAACGGGCGACCTCGTCGGGGCTGAGACGACGTTGGCCGCGGAGGGTGAAGGTGACGCCGTATTCGTTCTCGATCCCGAAAATGCGTTTCTCCACTACGCCACCGTACAGCGAGCTATGCCAAAAGCAGCGCCAGCTCCTCGTCCGCGATGCGTCGAAATGTGCGCCGGGCGTCGGGACGGCCGTTGCCGCGGCTCAACGTGGCCACCTCGAGGTCGCCCGCAGCCAGGGTCCGGTCGGGTCCGGCCAGGGCGGCGGTGGCCGCCTTGAGGGCGCTGGCGAGGTCCCAATCGGCCTGCCAGGTGGCCGCCACCCGCTCGGTGATGGTCTCGGCATCGCCCCCGAGGACGGCGAAGCGCTCCTCGTCGGTGATCGTCCCCTCGTAGGCGATGTGGTACAGCTGATCGGGCTGTTGGCCGCTGCCGAGCTCGGCCACCAGGACCTCGACCTCGAGCGGCTTCATCTCGTGGGTGAACACGTTGCCGAGATACTGCGCATAGAGATTGGCCAGGGACCGGGCGTCCACGTCCTCGCGGCTGTAGGCGTAGCCCTTGGTGTCGGCATGGCGCACGCCGGCCACCCGCAGCTGGTCGTACTCGTTGTACTTGCCCACGCCGCCGAAGGCGATGCGGTCGTAGATCTCGCTGATCTTGTGGAGGGACCGTGAGGGGTTCTCGGCCACGATCACGATGCCCACGTCGTAGGTGGTAGCCACCAGCGAGCGGCCCCGGGCGATGCCCTTCTGGGCGTATTCGGCCCGGTCCTTCATCACCTGTTCGGGGGCGACGTAGTAGGGCATGCTCATTGTGCCGGCCCCCTGTTGGCCGCCTCGGCACGGCTGGCAGCGTCAGCCGTCTGCTCGGCCCGGCGCCGCTCGATGAGGGCGCTGAAGCGCTCGGCCACTTCTTCTTCGGGCACCAGGCGGTAGCCCTCGGCATCGACGACCGCGATGAGCGGGTAGATGCCCCGCACCAGGTCGGGTCCCCCGGTGGCGGAGTCCTCGTCGGCGGCGTCATAGAGGGACTGGATCGCGAGGTCGACCGCTTCGTCGCGGCTCAGGCCCTCGCGCCAACCCGACTTGATGGTCGAACGGGCGTCGCGTCCGCCCGAGCCGGTGGACTGGAAGTCGGTGTCCTCGTAGTGCCCGCCGGTGGCGTCGTAGCTGTAGATGCGCCCGATGCCGCGGGTTGTGTCGTAGCCGGCGAACAGCGGCACCACCACGAGGCCCTGCATGGCCAGGGGCAGGTTCTGGCGCACCATCTGGGCCAGTTGGTTGGCCTTGCCCTCGAGGGAGAGCGCTGTCCCCTCGACCTTCTCGTAGTGCTCGAGCTGGACCTGGAAGAGGCGCACCATCTCGACCGCCATGCCCGCCGAGCCGGCGATGGCGACGGCCGAGAAACGGTCGGCGGCGAAGACCTTCTCCATGGAGCGGTGGGCGATGATGTTGCCCATGGTGGCGCGTCGGTCCCCGGCCATGATGACGCCGTCGGCATAGCGCAGCGCGACGACCGTCGTGGCATGGGGGGCGCCGGCGAAACCGGCCTCGTGGCTGCCGGATGCGCCGGGGTTGCCGGAGTTCGCCGAGCCGCCGGAATCGCTCGGGCCGCCTGAGTTACGGCCCAGTGGAGTGTTGCCCGCCTGGCGCAGGAGCCCGACGAAGTCCGGGCCCGGATCGCTCTCCGGGGGAAAAAGGGGAAGAGCCACTGGTGACTACTGGCCGCCTTTCTGGACGTAGTTGCGCACGAACTCCTCGGCGTTGTCCTCCAGGACCTCGTCGATCTCGTCGAGCAGGTCGTCCAGTTCGGCCTTGATCTTCTCACCGCGCTCCGAGGTGGCCGGCGCTTGCTCAGCCGCCAGCTCGTCGTCGGTCTCGGTCTTGGAACTGTCCCGTGCCGGGCTCTTTCGGATTTGTTCTTGTTCTGCCATTGCGTTGTCCTCGCCGCCGTTCCTGTCGCTCTTGTCGTTCTTGGGATTCCGTTGGTCTCGGATTCTCTGTGGTTCTACGGATTCTCGTCGGTCTCGGGATTCACTTCGGTCTCGGGATTCTCGTCGGTCTCTGTTCGTCTCAGGAATTCAGCCGGTCCAGCAGGTCCGCCGGTCCCGTGCTCTGGGCCAGAAGTGCGCCCGTGTGCTCCGCTGTTCCCTTCAAGGGATCCATCATAGGGACGCGCCGCAGGGGGTCGGACCCGATGTCGAACACGAGCGAGTCCCAGTTGGCGGTGACCACGGCTTCGGGCCAGCGGGCCAGGCACTTGCCCCGGAACCAGGCCCGGGTGCCCGGCGGCGGCTCGTTCACGGCCAGATTGGCTTCGGCCGGCGTGATCAGCCGCCGCAGGCCCAGGCGCTGGTAGACCGACTTGTCGGTCCGCAGGTCGTGGTACTGCAGGGCCAGGGCGGCCACCCGGGGGTCGCGCCAGTCACAGTTGTGGCGGTCCTGGTAGGCCAGCAGGAGCTCCCGCTTGGCCACCCAGTCCAGGGTGTCGGCCAGGGTCGCGGGGTCGGATTCGAGGCCTTCGAGGACGTACTCCCAGTGCTCGAGGATCAGCTCCCCCACCTGGCCGTCGTCGCCCAGGGCGGTGAGGCCGTCGTGCTCGGCGTACTTGCGGGCCGCCCCGAAGAGCTCCCACTGCATTTCGAGGGCGGTGGCCGTGGTGCCGTCGGTCAGGGTCAGGCCCCGGGCCAAGGAGAGATCGGCCGAGACCTGGTGCAGGGCACGGACAGGGTCGGCGAGGGCCAGGAGTCGGGTAGGGCCGGCGTCGTCCTCGATCATTGCCAGCACGATCGCGGTCGTTCCCACCTTCAACAGCGTCGCGATCTCCGACAGGTTGGCGTCGCCGACGATCACGTGCAGGCGGCGGAACCGGGTGGGGTCGGCATGGGGCTCGTCACGGGTGTTGACGATGGGGCGCTTCAGCGTCGTCTCGAGGCCGACGATCTCCTCGAAGAACTCGGCGCGCTGGGAAATCTGAAAGTGGACCCGGTCGGCATCGAGTGCGGGTGTCTCGACCCCCACTTTGCCCGATCCGGTGAAGATCGTGCGGGACACGAAGTGCGGCACCACTCCGTCGATCACCTTGGTGAAGGGGACGGCCCGGTCCATCATGTAGTTCTCGTGGCAGCCGTAAGAGTTGCCCTTGCCGTCCGAGTTGTTCTTGTAGACGATGGGAGCCGGCTGGTCCGGGATGCGCAGGGCGGCGGCGATCATGGCCCGCCGCAGCACCTCCTCGCCGGCCTTGTCGTGCACGAGGCACTCGAGCGGGGTGAGGCATTCGGGCGTCGAGTACTCAGGGTGGGCGTGGTCGACGTAGAAGCGGGCGCCGTTGGTGAGGACGGTGTTGGCCAGGTGGGTCTCGACCATCGGGGCCAGGGAGCCCTCGCGGGCGAAGCCGCGGGCGTCGTTGCCCGGGGTCTCGTCCTCGAAATCCCA
Organism: uncultured Acidimicrobiaceae bacterium; assembly: GCA_963706555.1. Taxonomy (GTDB): domain Bacteria; phylum Actinomycetota; class Acidimicrobiia; order Acidimicrobiales; family RAAP-2; genus Bog-473. Next base: position 3,962,768 of record OY970164.1, on the reverse strand, counting down.
GCCGATCTTCTGCTCGATGTCCGAGGCGTAGGCGTTCACCAACACCGATGACGCGGCAATGGGGTTCTGCTCGGCGCCGGGCGAATGGATCCCGTACTCGGTTTCGATCCCGCACACCTTGGTGGTGGCCACGCCCCGACCCTATCGGTCCCCGCCGGTCACAACCGGCCGTTCCAGCTCACAACGGGTCACAACGGGTCGCGACGGTTCACAACAGCTCACAACCGGCCGCTCCAGCTCAACAACCGGCCACGACAGCTCACGACAGCTCACAACAGGTCACGACCGGTCCCTACAGATACTGACCGGTACCCACTCGCTCGATCGACCGACCACCATGCACCTCGCGGTCCTCGGTGAGCAGGGTACGGACATAGACGATGCGTTCGCCCTTCTTCCCCGAGATGCGCGCCCAGTCGTCGGGGTTCGTGGTGTTGGGCAGGTCCTCGTTCTCCTTGTACTCCTGGCGGATTGACTCGAGGAGGTCCGAGGTGCGGATGCCGCCCGAGGCGCCGGCGATGACCCGCTTGATGGCCAGCTTCTTCGCCCGCCGGACGATGTTCTCGATCATGGCGCCTGACGCGAAGTCCCGGTAGTAGAGGATCTCCTTGTCGCCGTTCTGGTAGGTGACCTCGAGGAAGCGGTTCTCGTCGTCCTCCCGGTACATCTCGGCCACGGTCTTCTCGATGATGGCCTGGACCGCCTTGTCGGCGTCACCCCCACCGAGGCGGCCGACCTCATCGGCGTCGAGCGGCAACGAGGAGGTGAGGTAGCGGCTGAAGATCTGGGCGGCGGCTTCCTCGTTGGGCCGCTCGATCTTGATCTTCACATCGAGCCGGCCGGGACGCAGGATGGCGGGATCGATCAGATCCTCCCGGTTCGAGGCCCCGATCACGATGACGTCGCGTAGCGATTCGACGCCGTCGATCTCGGCCAGCAGCTGCGGCACGATCGTCGACTCCATGTCGGAGCTGATGCCGGTGCCACGGGTGCGGAAGAGTGACTCCATCTCGTCGAAGAACACGATGACCGGCATGCCCTCGTCCGCCTTCTCCCGGGCCCGCTGGAAGACCTGCCTGATTTGGCGCTCCGTCTCGCCCACGTACTTGTTGAGGAGCTCGGGTCCCTTGATGTTGAGGAAGTAGCTGCGCACGTTGGCGTTGCCGGTCGTCTCGGCCACCTTCTTGGCGAGCGAGTTGGCGACCGCCTTGGCGATGAGGGTCTTGCCACAACCGGGCGGGCCGTACAGCAGGATCCCCTTGGGCGCCGGCAGCGAGTACTCGGCGAACAGCTCACGGTGGAGGTACGGCAGCTCGACGGCGTCGGTGATGGCTTCGATCTGCGTATCGAGCCCGCCGACGTCGGCATAGGTGATGTCGGGCACCTCCTCGAGGACGAGGTTCTCGCTCTCGAGCTTGGGCAGCTTCTCGATCAACAGCTGCGTCCGGATGTCCATGAGCAGCGAGTCGCCGCTGCGGAGCTTCACGTCGAGCATCTCCTCGGAGAGCTCGGCCACGCGCTCCTCGTCGGCCCGGGCGAAGACGACACAGCGCCGCTTGTCCTCGAGCTGCTCCTTGAGGGTGACCACCTCGCCGGAGAGCTCCCCGTCCCGGACGAGGACCACGTTCAGCGACTCGTTCAACACGACCTCGTTGCCCTTGCGGATCTGGCCGGGGTCGATGTCGGGGTGAAGGGTGACGCGCATTTTGCGGCCGCTCGAGAACACGTCGACGGTGCCGTCCTCGTTGACGCCGAGGAAGGTCCCGTAGGCCGCCGGGGGCTGCGTCAGCTTCTCGACTTCTTCGCGGAGTGAGGCCAGTTGCTCCTTGGCCTGCTGCAGCGTGAAGGTCAGCTTCTCGTTCTGCGACGTGGCATGGGCCAGCTGGCCCTTGCTCTCGAGGAGGCGCTCCTCCAGAGCCTGTACCCGTCCGGGGCTCTCCTGCAGGCGGCGGCGGAGCGCGTGGATCTCGTCCTCAGCGTCGGCCAGCTCAGATCGCAGGGCCTCGGCCTGGACGGCGAGGTCGTTGGAGTCCGGGGTATTGCTCACTGCATTCACCCTAGCCCTGGGGTGGGGCCTGTCAGCCTTCATGCCTCTTCCGGGGCTGGCCAGGGGCTTTGCACGGCCCAGCCCCGGTCCTGCGGGCTCGGTCCAGCCCAGGGGCCTCGCACGGCCCAGCCCCGGTCCTGCGGGCTCGGTCCAGCCCAGGGGCCTCGCACGGCCCAGCCCCGGTCCTGCGGGCTCGGTCCAGCCCAGGGGCCTCGCACGGCCCAGCCCCGGTCCTGCGGGCTCGGTCCCGCGGCCTCGGTCCAGCCGGCTAGGTCCAGCCGTCCATGAGCGGCGATAGGGCCGCCGCGGTCCAGGAGTTGGTCAGGGTGGGGCCGGCGTGGGTCGCGCTGGAGAGGTGGACGGGCGCACGGCTCGGCCTGCCAGCCGTGGCGGCAGTGGCCGAAGTGGCTGAAGCCGTGGCGCCAGTGGCTGAAGACGTGGCGCCAGTGGCCGACGCTGTCGTCGTGGTCGATGCGCCGCAGGGGGTCGCAGTGAACGTGGCCAACACCGGCAACTTCGGGACTTTGGTGACCGGGCGGGTGAAGTTGAGGAGCGTGGCGAGATTGCCGGGGTCGGTCGGCGCATGGGACGCGTCGCGGGCCGTGAGGGGTTTGAGGCCCCAGCGCCACTCGATCAGCTTGAGCATCGAGGTGTGGTCGTAGAAGTTGTGGTTGACCGCGGCCTGCTTTCCCCCGATGCGGCTGAATGGCGAGGCGACGATACAGGGCACCCTGAACCCGCACAGCACCTTCCCCTCTGCATCCACGTCGGTGTCGACGCCGGTGGCGACTTTGGCGCTTGCGGCCGCGCCGGTGGCGACTTTGGCGCCGGCAACCACACCGGCCGTGACACGGCGCGGCGCCACGTGGTCGAAGAAGCCGCCCCACTCGTCGTAGTTGATGACGAGCACGGTCTTGTGCCAGCCCGGTCCCGTCGACACGGCGTGGAAGACCTGTGACAAGAATGCGTCGCCCGCCCGGATGTCGGCCAGCGGGTGATCGTCGCCCGGATGTCCCGTCCGAATTGACCAAGAATTTGGGGTCGACGTACGAGACATTTGGGAGCGTGCCGGCGGCGGCGTCGGTCACGAATTGCGAGAAATCGTGGGAAATCGACAGGTGTCTCGTCCCCCAGAGCGCCACGAACGGGAAGTCGCTGTAGTAGTAGCGGCCCGTGGGCCCGCCCGGATTGTTGAGCTGATCCCAGATGGTGGGGAGGGTGGAGACGGTGAGGGCATCATCGAGGCGATCGGTCTGCGCCGAGTGCTGGAAGAAACGGTTGGGATAGGTCGGTCCCAAGATGGAGCAGAAGTAACGGTCACACGTCGTGTATGCCTGCGCGAGGCGGCTCATGAACGGGCGGTCCCTGGCCTCGTAGTAACTGATGGCGAAGGCGTCGTTCTCCGTGTCGGTGAGGAAGCCGTTCATCTGCCCTTTGTTGTACTGGAGCCGGCCCCCCTCGTAGGAGTGGTCGGGGTCCTTGAAGCCGCAGCCGTTGAGCTGCGTCTGGTGAAACGTCTGGTGCCTCGTCCCCTGCCGGTCGGAGTACGCGAGCCCGGCCTGGCGTCCGTCGGCGTGGGGCAGCCAGCCCAGGAAATGATCGAAGCTGCGGTTCTCCATCATCACGACCACGATGTGCTCTATGCCGGATCTGGCCGGGGGCGGGAGGGCGGCGTTGGCCTTGGCGGCTGCGCTGACGGCGGCGGCGTTGGCGTTGGCGGATGCGTTGGCGGATCTGGCCGCTCCGAGAGCTCCTTCGGAGGCGCCTGCCCGGCTTGCCCCGACATCTCCCAGGAGGAGGGCGCCCGAGGCTCCCAGGGCGCCCTTGACGAAGGTCCGTCGGTCCAATGGCATGAAGCTGTTTCCCCTTCGTCTCGCTCAAACGTTTGTTCAGGTGGGTTTCCAGATGGGAGGGGCCCATGGTGATGAGGACAGCTCGAAATCGCCGAAACCCGGCCCCACAAGGTTTCGCTCCCGGCATCTTCCCTTATGACGCTCAGGGCATCTTCCCTTAAGAACGGTCGCAGCCAATGGCACGTGGGTCCGGGTCGCGTCCTCGCGGTCTTGACGCAGGTGACTTGGGGCGACCCGGGCGGCGAGGGGAGGCTGCGACGCAGGTGGCGACACGGGCTGCGACCCAGGCGGCGAGCCAGGCGGCGAACCAGGCGGTGAGCCGGAGGGCGACCCGTGTCTGCGACCGGGGCGGCTAGCCGAGGCTGCGGCTCAGGAGGGTGGGGTCGGCCCGGACAGGGGCCGCATATCGGCTGTGGGCCGCATATCGGCAGGACGTGGGCCGCCTCGTCGACGTGATGGTCTGCGGTGGGAAGCGCCGTCAGGCGTCGCCACGACGTCCTGCACCACCTCCTCGAGGAGGGCTATCTAGGGTTGCGAGGGGGTTGCAAGGGGGCGTCGAAGGGGCATCGAGGAGGCATCGAACGGGCAAAGAAACGTCGATGACAGGGGTAGGTGTGGGGCGGCGACTATTATGGAGGTCCAGCACGTGATGTTGACGGCGCGGGGGTCGCATCATTACGGTCCCCTACGCCCGTCGGGCGGTCACTACCGAGGAGAGAGACAACGACATGAAGGTCTGGATCGACCAGGATCTCTGCACAGGCGATGGGCTGTGCGAAGAGATCGCACCGGCCGTATTCACACTTCTTGACGATGGTCTCGCCTATGTGAAGGAAGACGACGGCTCCGTGAAGAACGACCCTGGTGGCTCCGCCGGCATGGCTGCCGTGCCGAGCGACCTCGAAGAAGCGGTTGTCGAGGCTTCCGAGGAATGCCCTGGGGAGTGCATCTTCATCGAGCGGGACTGACGCTGGGCGTCGGGTCTTCCCGGCGCAATGGTCTCGGGCATCCTTCGGTCTTACATCACTTCGTTCTGACCTTTCCTGTCTTTCGTTCTGACCTTTTCTTTCGTTCTGGACCTCGTTCGTTCTGACACTGGTCCGCGGGAGCTCGCCTTGTTTGGACTCGATGCTTTCGAAGCGGTCGGTTCGCGCTGCCGACCGTAAGTGCGACGATCCGGCGGAGAGCATCAGCATCAGCACCCGCCCTGGCTCCAGCCCTGGCTCTGGCTCGATCTCCGAGAGTCGAACCAGAACATGGAGGGCCGCGAGCGGGCGCGCAAATGTGCCCCTTTAGGGGCAGAAATCGCAGTTCTGATCAAAATGATGGGCACGGACGGAACAGTCTGAGAAAGTTCTCATTCAAACTGGGTCCGGAACTAGCCAACGGAGCGACAGCCAGAAGGGCCGCTCTCGGCTCACGTATCTAGGGGCCGAATTCGTCGTCTAAATCGCCCTCGACCTCTTCGGCTTCCCAGCTGCAGTCCCCACCCCCGTCGCCCTCGCCCCCCGGCGGTTCATGGTTCCGGAGCCGGTTGTGAAAACTGCAGTAGACCCGCCCGTTCTCCTGGGTGGTCTCGCCCCCCTTCGAGAAGGGGACGATGTGGTCGATCTGGCAGCGCTCAGCGGGTGCCTCGCAGTAGGGGTGGGTGCAGCACTGGTCGCGGACTTCGATGGCGCGTCTGGTCGCCCCCGTGAAGAATCTCGCCGTCTTTGAGCACTCGATCCGGGTCCGGGGCCCGAAGATGATCCGTTCGAAGCTGGCCCCGTCGAGCCAGGGCACCAGGGCGCCGGGGCTGACCACGGGTCCCCCTTCGATCTGGCTGATACGCCCATGGAGCGTTTCGTAGCCGACCAAGACACTGAAGAGGGGTGACGGACGCCGGTCGGTTGCCTTGGCACCCTTGGAGCGCACCGCCATCTCGACCATCGCATCGGCTCTCCGTTGCGCCGGGGTCCGGGGTAGATCACCCACCTTGGGGTCACGCCCGAGGGTCTCTTTGGCCGCTGCCCAGTCGGCCTCGAAGAACAACTGTTCGAGCCGGCCGAGCTCGCCGGCCACAATGGCCCCCGAGATCGGGTCGAGGTTCCCGCCCAAGAGGTACATCCCGTTCATGGTTTGCACCACATAGGCGTCACGCCGGGCCAGGCGGGCCATGTCGGCCTCTTGTGCCCCGTCGGGGTCGGCCATCTGGGTGAAATAGGTCACGGCGTTGGCGAAGGGCACGAATGGCAGCTCTTGGGCCCCTTGCACGAGGGCCTCTTCGCAGAGCGCAAAGGCCTCGGGGTCGGCGTGGGCCACCGCCTTGGCCGCCTTGACCAAGACGTCGACATGGGCCGGGGAGATCGACCCCGAAGCAAAGGCCTCTGCCACCACAGGCATGGTGGGCAGGGCCCGGCCGCGGCGCAGTTGCCCTCTGACCTCGCCGAGGGGGAGGTGACACGAAGCCGCGATCCATGCCGGAGCACTCTGGGCCCCGTCGGCCGCCCATTCACCCCCGTCGGCGAAACTGGCCACTGCTTTGGAGAGCGTGGCGCTATAGCTCGACAGGCCACGCTCGAGGGCGATGATCGAGTCACGATCGCCGTAGGAGAACGGGTCCGTCCGTGCCAAACGAGCCAGCACCTCGGTGAGGTCATCAACGACATCAACATCCATGCCGCAAGTAGAGCAGGGGGGTGTGACATTTGCGCCCTGCTCAGAGCCACAAAAAAGAAAAGAAATACTGTACAAAACGCGAAAACGAGCGACCGTTGCCGGAATCGAGGAAGCGGTGCCGGGAACAAGGGACCGTTGCGAAAACAAGGGAGAGTTGCCGGAATAGGGGAACGGTGCCGGAAACAAGGGAACGAGGGAACGAGGGAACGAGGGAACGAGGGAACGAGGGAACGAGGGAACGAGGGAACGAGGAAACAAGGGAACGAGGGAACGAGGGAACGGTGCCGGACCGTTACGCCGACAGAGGTCACGGCGACAGAGGTCACGGCGACAGAGCTACAACGACGGAGCCAACATCGAGAACCCCGCCGACAACTAGAGGCTGAGGCGGCGGGCGGTGGTGAGGAACCCCGTGTGGCCCACCATGCGGTGGTCCGGCCGCACAGAGCGTGGCTCGATATGCCACGTACGCCGCATGATCTCCTGCGTCTCCGACAGGCCGAACGGAGCGCTCTCGTCGTCGAGCGCCTGACGGAGGAGCGCGGTCTGGTTGATCGTCGGCAGGTACGCCAGCAAGATGCCGCCGGGGCGGAGAGCGGCGGCGGCGGCGGGGATCACTTTGTGGGGCTCGGGCATATCGAGCAGGATCCGGTCGAGGTCGCGCTCGTCGATGCCCTCGGTCACATCGCGGATCTCGACCCGGTACGGCGCGTCGGGTCCGAGTGTCGCAACGACATTGGACGTGGCCCGTTCCGCAAAGTCCTCGCGGAGCTCGTAGCCCACGACGGACGCGCCCGCGCGCAGCACGGTCATGGAGAGCGCCCCGGAACCGACCCCCGCCTCGAGCACCCGTTGGCCGGGGCCGAGGTCGGCTGCGATGAGGATGGCGCCGAGATCCTTCGGATAGATGACTTGGGCGCCTCTTGGCATCTTCAGCACGATGTCGCTCAGCGTCGGGCGCAGAACGAGGAAATGGCGTCCCGTGGAGCCGGTGATCGTCCGACCCTCGTCTCCCCCGATGATGCTGTCGTGCGCAATGACGCCGGCATGGGTGTGGAACGTTGCACCAGCCACCAACTTGATGAGGTACCGGCGCTCTTTGGGATCGATGAGGAGGATGCGCTCCCCCGGTTCTAGTGCGTGCGAGGGCGGGCTTGCACTCGGGGCCGGGCTGTTGTCCGGACTCGACGCAGACTGCACTGACGGCGACTCAACTGACGGCGACGGAGCTCCCAATGTGTCCCCCACGAACTCTGCGTGAGAGCCCCCGGCGCTATCCGCCGTCCCGGCGTCTCCCCCAGCGGCCCCGACGTCCACGCCCCCGGCGCCTTCTGAACTCGCGGCAGCTGAAGGCTCTGGACTAAGTGTCGGCGTCAACGGCATCTGCGGGCGAAGCGACGGCCCCACCCCCAGCACGCTTGTCCCGACGCTTCTGGCGGCGCTTGTCGGCGCGATTCCCGCCATCCTCACTCTCGAAGACAGGATCGTCGTATTTCCTGACCGAGATCAGGACTTGCTCCCCTGGCGAGATACGAAGCGACGACACCAAGCCGCCCTTGTCACGGAGCGACCGGCGCAGGGCGAAAGCACAGAGAGCAATGACGAGCCAGGTCCAGTCGCCGGCGAGTCCGCGTCGCACAGCGGCGCGCAAGATGCGCCGTAGGAGAACGTCCATGAGGTGACCTAGAGCCGCCTGATCTCAACGACAGCCGAGCGGCTGCGGCCACGGCGACGCCCGATGAAGAAGGCCAGGGTCACCACGGCCATCGCTGCTGCCCCGGCGGTCGCGAGACCTTGAGGGGCGGCGGATCGCGCCGTGGCCTCTCCCTCCCCCATCAGATTGGCGTAAGCCGCCTGAACATCCTCCCGCGTGATGCGTCGTCCGTTGGTCCCTGGCCCTGGCATCAGCTGTGTCCTTCCTCTCCGAGTTCTGCACTCCCCTGCCCTGTCGTCCCCGGTGCGGCCGAATCAGGTGCGGCGGAATCCGGTGCGGCCGCACCTGGCGCGCCCGAATCCGGTGTGACCGGCCACGCCGCCGTCTGCGTTGCAGTCGCCCCAGGCGTTGTCCCCTCGCCCGGCACCACCGTCTGCGTCGTCATCGTCGCTTCTCGCACTGTCGCCTGGGGCACTGCCGCTTCCGGCACCGTCGTCTGAGGCACCGTCGTCTGAGGCACTGCCGCCGCCTGTGGCACCGGTGCCGTCTCGGCCGCCCCAACCCCACTTCCCGAGCCCGAACCCGAACCAATCCCCGAACCCGTTCCCGTCCCGCCGTCATGCGGTGGTGGCCCCGGGTTCCGGTTCACCGGCACCTTCTGCTTGCCTGGGCCAGCGGTAATACGCCACCCCGCCACGCCCGCCACACCGGCACCGATCAGCGAGACCGCGAAGTACGGGACCCATGACCAGTTGCCGGTGAGCGCCGTCCCCGTTTCCTCCTGCAGGACACGCAGAATGCCCACGAGCAGCAGCACGACGCCGACGGCAATCGCCAACGACCCCGACACGCCCCAAAGCAGGAAGCGTCCGAGTCCCTGGAGCGGACCGATCGTCTCCTGCTTGAGGTAGTCGACGGTGATCTTGTACGCATTGTCGCCGGCGCGACGTATCCCACGGGCGCCGTCAGCCGAGTTCGAGCGAAATGGTGCCATGTGGCCCGCCATCCTGGTCTGTTGGCCGGTGTGGTGCAAACACCGGTCTGGTTTTCACTGCCTCCGTCTGCTTCTCATCCTCGAGGCAGCCCACATCCCTGCCCGGCACCAAGAACCCCCCGGGAGCGATCCCCGGGGCAACCCGACGCCGCCTCGATGTCGTAATCACCCTGTGGGGTCCCCGCGACCCCAAGTCCTCTCCCGACAACCTTAGGGCTTTACCTCGACATCCCTTGGTTTTTACCCCCGACGACCCCCGGGTACCCGGAATTGGACAGATTTCCCGCCTTAGCCCCGTGGGCGGAAGATCCCGCCTCAGCCCCGTGGGCGGAAGATATAGGTGGAGTTGGCCCTGGCCACCAGGCGGCCCTCCGTGCCAGGCGTCCCACCTGCCTCGGGGGCGGCAGCCCAGATACTCGCCTCGACGAACGCAACCGTCGACCCGCCCGAAACGACCTCCGCTGTACACGTGAGGACGGCGTCAGGCGGGACGGGGGCTAGAAAGCTGATCTTCATCTCGGCATTGGCGCAGAAGACCTTGCGACCTTGGGTGAAGGTGACAGCGGCCGCCCCCATCGACGAGTCGGCGAAGGCGCCGAGGAATCCCCCCTGCATGGTGCCCGCGGGATTGGCGAAGCGCTCGTCGGCCTTCATCCGCCAGGTGCAACGCCCCGGCTCCGACTTGTCGACGCAGACCATGCCGAGGGTGAGGTCGCTGTTGGGGGGCACCTGCATGCGGTGACGTTTCGGTGTCGTCCCCGCCGATTTCGGCGACGTCCCCGCCGCGTCCGGCGACGTCCCCGCCGCGTCCGGCGACTGCCCCGCCGATTTCGGCGACGTCCCCGCCGCGTCCGCCGTCGTGCCCGGTGAATTTGGCGTCATCCGTGGTGAGGATAGGCGAGCACTGGGTAGGGTGAGATATGACCCAAGCAGCATCTTCGGCCGCCACCTCCGCGCCACCTCCGCTCCCCCCGGTCGTCCAGGATCCCGCCCTGGTCCAGTTGGGCATCAACGTGATCCGGGGCCTGGCCATGGATGCGCCTGAGCAAGCCAATTCCGGTCACTCCGGTACGGCGATGGCGCTTGCCCCACTGGCCCACGTGTTGTGGACGCGCATCATGCGGCACGACCCACAGGCCTCGCATTGGCCCGACCGGGACCGGTTCGTCTTGTCGAACGGGCATGCGTGCATTTTGCTGTACTCCCTCCTCTACCTGACGGGGTACGACCTCTCGTTGGACGACCTTCGCCAGTTCCGCCAGTTCGGAAGCCGGACACCGGGGCATCCCGAGCGGCTCGATACCGACGGTATCGAAGTCACGACCGGACCACTCGGCCAAGGCGTGGCCAACGCAGTCGGCCTGGCCATCGCCGAACGGGTCGTACGGGCCCGCTTCGGGAGCGACGTCTGCAACCACCGCACCTACGTCATCGCCGGGGACGGGTGCTTCATGGAGGGCATCTCGCACGAGGCGGCGTCCCTCGCCGGCCACCTCAAACTGGGCCGGCTGATGGCGTTCTACGACGACAACCACATCACCATCGACGGCCCCACCGAGCTCACCTACAACGACAACGTGGAGGAGCGCTTCGAGGCCTACGGCTGGAACGTGCGCAACCTCGGTGAAATGGCGAATGACGTCGACGGCCTGGAGGCCGCCATCCGCGAAGCTCTCGAGGCTCCGAGTGACGGCCCCGACGCCAAGCCCACGCTCCTGGTGCTGCGGAGTCACATCGGTTGGCCGTCGCCCAAGTTGACCGACACCGCGGCCGCCCACGGGTCGCCGTTCGGGGCCGACGAAATCCGGGCGACCAAGGAGCTCCTGGGCCTGCCCGCCGACGAGACCTTCTGGGTGCCCGACGAGGTGCGCGCCTTCTACGGGCAGGAGGTCGCCCGTGGCGCGGCCCATCGCAAGGAATGGGAAGAGCGCTTCGCCGCATGGGACGGCGACCGGGTGGCCTGGGACGCGGCGCAGGCGGGTCGGGGTATACCCGGCTGGGACGACAAGCTGCCGAAGTTCGAAGCGGGCACCAAGCTGGCGACGCGTCACGCCATCAACCAGTGCATCAACGCCTCGTCCGAGGGTCTGCCCGGTTTGGTGGCCGGCTCGGCCGACCTCACCGGGAACAACGGGGTCCTGGTCAAGGGCGCAGAGATCCAAGCGGCGGAGACCCCCGGTGGGGCGCAGCTGCACTACGGCATTCGCGAGCACGGGATGGGCGGCATCATGAACGGGCTGGCGGCCCACGGCGGTGTCCTCCCGATCGGGGGCACCTTCTTCGTCTTCTCCGACTACATGCGCCCGTCGGTGCGCCTGGCCGGGCTCTCGCGGTACCACGTGATCTATTCGTGGACCCATGACTCGATCGGCCTCGGTGAGGACGGGCCGACCCACCAGCCGGTGGAGCAACTGGCCTCATTGCGGGCGATGCCGGGCATCGATCTGGTGCGGCCGGCTGACGCCAACGAGACCGCGCAGGCATGGCGCCTGTCCGTCGACGCGGAGCGACCTGTCGGCCTGGCCCTGAGCCGTCAGGACATTCCGGTATTGGCGGAGACCGAGGCTCTGGCCGAAGCAGGGGTGGCGAAGGGCGGTTACGTGCTGGCGCCTGCCAGCAGTGAGCCGCGGATCGTGCTGGTCGGTACAGGAAGTGAAGTGCATCTCTGCCTGGACGCGGCCAAGAACCTCGAAAGCGCGGGCGTGCCGACCCAGGTGGTCTCGCTGCCGTGCTGGGAATGGTTCGAGGAGCAGGACGATGTCTACCGGGAACAGGTACTGCCCCACCGCGTGCCGGCGCTGAGCGTCGAAGCGGGCTCGACCTTCGGCTGGAGCCGCTACGTCGACGACTCCATCGGGCTGGATCGATTCGGGGCGTCCGCCCCGGGCGCCGTCGCCATGGAAAGGTTGGGCTTCACGGTTGAACATGTGGTCGAAAGGGCACATGCCCTCTTGAACGCCAAGTGAATACGCAAGGTGTGCACGCCGGGTCAGTTCGCCGGGTGAGCACGCCGCCCGACCCCGTGGCACCGCACGCCGTGTGAATGAGCCCGCCGGATGAGCACGCAGTTTGAGTGAGCACGCAGTTTTAATGAGCACGCCGAATGAGTAAGGAGCTTCCCAGATGACCCGTCTCCACGAGCTGTATGACATCGGTGGCCAGAGCCCATGGCTGGACAACCTGCGCCGCGACTGGCTCGAGGACGGGAAGCTGGCGGAGTTCGTCTCGATGGGCGTGCGGGGGATCACCTCCAATCCCACCATTCTCGCCAAGGCCATCAGCGGGCAGAACACCTACGACGCCCAGTTCGCCGAGCTGATGAAGGACCACACGGTGGACAGCGCCTACTGGGAGATGGCCATCACCGACATCCTGCACGGGCTCCAGCTGCTGCGCCCGGTCTACGACGAGAGCGACGGGGAGGACGGCTACGTCTCCCTGGAGGTGTCGCCGGCCCTCGCCCATGACACCGACGGCACCGTGCGTGATGCCCGCATGCTCCACACCCGCATCGCCCAACCCAACCTGTTGGTCAAAATCCCGGCGACGAAAGAGGGTGTGCCGGCGATCAACACCATGATCAGCGAAGGCCGCAGCATCAACGTCACCCTGATTTTCGGGATCGACCGCTACGACGACGTGATAGAGGCGTACATCAGCGGCATCGAGGCGCTCGTGAAGGCCGGACGGACCAAGGAGCTCCCGCACGTGGCCAGCGTGGCCTCCTTCTTCGTCAGCCGGGTCGACACCGAAGTGGACCGCCGCCTCGAGACGTTGGCCGGGGGCGCGACGGGCGACCCCGCCATCCTCGCCCTGCGGGGCAAGGCCGCGGTGGCCCAGGCCCAGGTGGCCTATCAGCACTTCCACGCAGCATTCACCTCGGACCGGTGGAAGGCGCTCGATGCGCAGGGCGCCCGCGTCCAGCGGCCGCTGTGGGCGTCGACGTCGACCAAGAATCCGGACTACGACGACCTGCTCTATGTCAATTCGCTCATCGGTCCGTCGACGGTGAACACGTTGCCTGAGGCGACTATCGAGGCGTTCGTCGACCACGGAGTGCTGAAGCGCACAGTGGACGCCGACCCCGAAGCTGCGCGGGCCACGCTGGCCCAGCTGAAGGACGTGGGCATCGATATCGAGGACGTAGAGCTGACGCTCGAGAACGAAGGCGTCGCCTCCTTCGCCAAATCGTTCGACGAGCTCCTGCAGTCCCTGACCGACAAGGCCGCCACCTTTTCGTGAGGCAGCTGGACTTCGTGAGCGGGCCTCGACGTCGCGAGTCCGTGCGTCACGTGCGTCGGGGCTGCACATGGACGGACGCTCTACGTGAGCCAGGAATCGGCATGAGCCAGGAATCGGCATGAGTCAGGAATCGGCATGAGTCAGGAATCGATCGAGGAGGCGACGACGCCCGTTGACGATGTCCCGGCGGCGTTCACACGAACGGTGATCGAGGCCTTCGCCGCTCGCCCGGGTGAGCGCTTCTCGCTCATGCTCTCGGGCGGCCCGATCGCCAAGCGCTGCTACGAGCACCTGAGTGCGGTCACCGGCGTCGCGGCGGGAGCCGCTGTGGGTGCCGGCCTCGGCGATGGGGCCGCTCTCGAAGGCGCCGCCGTCGGTGACGTCGGTGCAGGGAGCGGCACCGTACCTACCGCGCATCCTGCCTTCGACTGGTCCCTGGTCGACATCTACATCGGCGACGAGCGGCTGGTGCCCCCCGATGACGAAGATGCCAATCAACGGCTCGTGCGAGAGGCCATCGTCGACCGGGTGGGCATCCTGGGCTCCTACAGGCCGATGCCGACGACGGGACCGGTCGAGGCGTGCGTGGCGGAGTACCAGCGCGTCTTGGCCGAGCTCCTGGTCGGGCCGGGGATCGATCTCATCCACCTGGGCATGGGGGCGGACGGCCATACGGCCTCGCTCTTCCCGCACGCCCCCACCCTCGACGCTCCGCCCGACGTCCTGGTGGCTGCGACGCAGGATCCGAACGGACAGAACGCCCACCCGCGGTTGACGGTGACGCTGCCGGTCATCAACGCGGCCCGTTGTGCCCTCTTCACCGTGGCCGGCGACAGCAAGCGTGACGCCGTCGCTGCCTTGCGCCGCGGCGACGACATCCCGGCCGCCCGCGTACAGGCCTCACGGGTGATCTGGTTGATCGACGAAGCTGCGTCGGGTTAGGCCAGCTGCCGTCACGCTGCCCCGGGCGACGGTCCGTCACGCTGCGTCGGGTTAGGCCAGCTGCCGTCACGCTGCCCCGGGCGACGGTCCGTCACGCTGCGCCGGGCGTGGGGCGGCCGGAGTGAGGCCGGAACGCCCGTCTCCGGTGCGGCCGGAACACCCGCCTGCGAAGAGGCCGGCACGCCGGTCTCTGGTGCAGCCGATAGGGCGGGCAACAGGGTGGCAAGCGGAGGCTGAATCGCTCGCGATCGGCCGGTCGGGTCCGTACCGGCCGCCGGGTGTCTAGATTGGCCCCAATGCTTTCCGACGTCGATCTCCTACAGATGCCGTTGCCCGACCTGATGGCATTGGCCCGGGGTGTGCGTGACGAGGCCTACGACCGCCGGGTGACCTACTCGCCCAAGGTCTTCATCCCGCTCACGATGCTGTGCCGGGACCGCTGTGGCTATTGCACGTTCGCCAAGGCCCCGGCCCGACTCACCTCTCCCTACCTCACGCCCGACGAGGTGCTCAGCATCGCCCGCGCCGGCAAGGAAGCCGGTTGCTACGAGGCGCTCTTCACCCTGGGCGAGCGACCCGAGCTGCGCTACCCGTTGGCGCAGACCTGGCTGGCCGACAACGGCTTCGCCTCCACGGTCGACTACCTCGCCCACGTCTGCCAGCTCGTCCTAGAGGAGACCGGCCTCCTCCCCCATGCCAATGCCGGGGCCCTCTACGCCGAGGAACTGGCAGCGTTGCGCCCTTTTGCCGCCAGCCAGGGCATGATGCTCGAGTCGCTGGCCGAGGACCTCGACGCGCACCGCAGTGCGCCCGACAAGGAGCCGGCACGCCGCTTGGCCACACTCGAGGCAGCCGGCGAGCTCCACATCCCCTTCACCACCGGGATCCTGGTCGGTATCGGCGACGACCGGCCCGGGCAACTCACGGCGTTGCAGGCCATCGCGGCCTCGCACGCCCGCTTCGGCCACGTGCAGGAGGTGATCGTCCAGAACTTCCTGCCCAAGCCGGGTACCGCAATGGCACGCGCCGAGCCCTGCCCGACCGATGACCTGCTGTGGGCCATCGCAGTGGCGCGCCTCGTGCTGCCCGCCGAGGTGCATGTCCAGGCCCCGCCGAACCTCTCCGACGAGCTGGCACCCTTGCTGGCGGCAGGCATCGACGACTGGGGCGGGGTTTCGCCGATCACGGCCGACCACGTGAACCCCGAGCGGGCCTGGCCGGCACTGGAGACCCTGCGGGCGGCGACCGAGGACGCGGGGCATGTGCTGGCAGCCCGGTTGACGGTGTATCCAGCTTTCGCGCATGACGCCGCGACGTGGCTCGACCCCAATCTGGTCTTCCCCGTGCTCGACGTGTCCGACGCCGAGGGACTGGCCCGTGACGCGGCGTGGTGCTCGGGGGGTGAGGTTGCGCCGCCGGTCTTGGTTGGTGACGGCGCTGGCAGTGGCAGTGGCAGTGGAAGTGGCAGTGGCAGTGGCAGTGGCAGTGGCGGGCGTGCGCAGCGTTGGGCCGGGCCGGTGGCCGAAATCCTCGATGGTGTCGCACTCGGGCAGGAGGTCGGCGAAGCCGAGATCGTCACGCTGTTCTCCGCCCGCGGACCTGAGGTGCGCATGGTGGCCGAAGTGGCCGACGACATGCGGCGGTCCGTGGTGGGCGATGCAGTGACTTTCGTGCACAACCGCAACATCAACTACACCAACGTCTGCACGTTCAAGTGCCGCTTTTGCGCTTTCTCCAAGGGGCCGCTCTCGCTGAACCTGCGCGGGGCGCCCTACCTGTTGGAACTCGACGAGATCACCCGCAGGGTGGCTGAGGCGGAAGCCGAGGGGGCCACCGAAGTCTGCCTACAGGGCGGCATCCATCCCGACTTCGACGGCGATTACTACATCCATGTGCTCGGAGCGGTGCGGGCCGCGTCGGAGCGCATCCACATTCACGGCTTCACCGCGCTCGAGGTGACCGAAGGCGCGCGCCGTTCCGAGGTGCCGTTGGCGCAGTACCTGACGCGGTTGAAGGAGGCCGGGTTGAAGACGCTTCCCGGCACCGCGGCCGAAATCCTCGACGACGACATCCGCGCCCTGATCTGTCCGGACAAGATCAACTCAGAGCAGTGGCTCGAGGCGCACCGGACGGCGCACTCCGTCGGCCTGCGTTCGAACATCACCATCATGTTCGGCTCGGTGGAGCACCCGCAGAGTTGGGCCAAGCACATCGTGCGTACCCGCGCCCTGCAGCGCGAGACAGGCGGATTCACGGAGTTCGTCCCGCTCCCCTTCGTCCACATGGCCACTCCGATCTACCTGCAACACAAGGCGCGCCGCGGACCGACGTTCCGCGAGACGCTGCTGATGCACTCCGTGGCGCGCATCGCGTATCACGGCGACATCGACAACATTCAGGTGAGCTGGGTCAAAATGGGTGTCGAGGGTGCCCGTCAGGTCCTGCAGGCCGGAGCGAACGATGTCGGCGGCACGTTGATGGACGAGAACATCTCGCGTGCGGCGGGTGCATCGCACGGCCAGCGCATGGGGGTCGAAGAGCTCGAATCGCTGGTGGCTCCCCTGGGCCGTCCCCTGGTGCAGCGCTCAACCCTCTATGCCTTGGCGGGGAGCGCTCCGGCGCAGTGAGCACGACGAGCGCGGGGAGTGCGGGCGACCTTCAGGCGGGAGGGAACAGCCCGGAGGCACGAGCGCACGAAGTGGCCGACGCACTTCAGGACGATCAGGAAGATCAGCTGCACGAGGCGTTCGGCGAGCTGGCCAAGGGGCACTCTCTCGGCCCGGCGCAAACCCGGGAACTCCAGGCGATGATCGGCACGCTCAGTGACCTGGCCAAGGAAGGCACCTCGGTGGGTGACCTCAAGATCGCCAGTGCCGCTCTGGCCGAAATGACGGAGGCCTTCCGGGTCTTCCGTCCCTACCGCAAGATCCGCAAAATCACGATGTTCGGCTCGGCCCGGACACTCCCGGAGGACCCGGTGTACATCCTCGCCCGGGACCTGGCCAGCCAACTGGCGCAGGCCGACTGGATGGTCGTGACCGGTGCCGGCCCGGGAATCATGGCGGCCGGCCTCGAAGGAGCGGGCCGCGAGCATGCATTCGGCGTCAACATCAGGCTTCCCCACGAGGAAGGCGCCAACGTCTTCATCGCGCAGGATCCCAAGCTGGTCGAAATGCGCTACTTCTTCACCAGGAAGCTCATGCTGATCAAGGAGTCGCACGCCTACGCCATCCTCCCGGGTGGGTTCGGCACTCAGGACGAGGCTTTCGAGCTCCTTACGCTCTTGCAGACCGGCAAAGCCGAGCCGGCGCCGGTGGTCATGCTCGAGACGCCCAATGGGACGTACTGGCAGGGTTGGCTGCGCTTCGTGCAAGGAGAGGCCATCGCATCGGGCTGGGTCTCGCCCGACGACATGGCCCTGTTCAAGGTGACCACCTCTGTCGAGGAGGCCACAGCAGAGATCATCGGCTTCTATCGCAACTACCACTCCTGCCGTTGGGTGGGCGACCTCCTCGTGCTGCGGCTGCAGACAGCACCGAGCAAAGCCGAGCTGGCCGACCTGAACCGCCGCTTCGGCGACATCGTCTCGCAGGGCACGATCCGCAATGCCACGGCGTTCCCGCCGGAACGCTCGAGTCAGGACTTCCCGGATCTCCCCCGGCTCGCCCTGCGCTTCGACAAGTGGCACTTCGCCCGCCTGCGGATGCTCATCGACGCCGTCAACGAATGCACGGGGGCCTGAGGCAAAGCCGGCGTTTCAGAGCCGCAGTTTCAGCACCGGTATTTCGGGGGCGGCGTTTCAGTACCGGTGTTTCAGGGTTACTGCGTCAGGTCCGCAGCCGGCTGTTGTCCCATGAGAGGACGGCGTCGACCACATCCAGCCTGATGATCACCGGTCCACCCTTGTAATGCTTCTGACTCGAAGAGGGCATGGCGGCCGGAGCGGTGCGGAAGGAGGCGTATTTGTCGTCGAAGAGCGCCAGCACCTCCGTTTGGAGCGCCGCGTCCTCAACGATCACGGCGCGACACGTCAGGACAGCCGCCTTGAGCTCGGCCCAGCGTGCGCCGCTCGAGACCAGAAAGGAGCTGCGGGGGTCGTTTCGAATGCGAACGAGCTTCTTCGTCGCAGGTCGCGTCCGTAGGTACACGCCCCTGCCCTTCACGACGTACCAGACGGGAAGCGCAACCGGCCATCCGTCACTGCGCAGCGTGGTCAGTATTCCCTCGTGGCCGTCGGAGAGGAACTCCCACAACTGGTCGTCATTGAGTTCGATGCCCATGGCACCAGTAAATCAGCTGCCGCTCACCGTGGTCCTCGCGCAGGGTGCCGTCGCTTCACCGTTCATGGTCCTGGGTCTTTCCACACTTCGGGCACACAGTGGCGTACTGTCCGTCACGCCACTTGAGGGTGGCCCGGCACGACGAGCAGTGATCGTGGCCTTTCGCCATCTCCCGGTATTTTCCTCCGGGCTTGAAGCGGAGGGCCATGATGACGGCAAAGAGCACCCCGAAGATGATCCAGTAGATCATCGCTGCGAAAACTGCGAAAACTGCGAAAACTGCGAAAGCTGCGAAAGCTGCGAAAGCTGCGAGAACTGCAGAGGCTGGTCAAAGGCACAGGTCGCGCGTCGCGGCGGCCTGACGGTTCTCGACCTCACCGCCAGCCGGCCCTTGCCCCACTCCGAAGATGCACCATCGCGAATGTGCGCTTCCGGCGACATGGCATCCTTATGCGCCAACGTACGCGCCAACTCAGGCACCGCCTAAGAGATTTGGCCTCACCCGGGCCACCTTAATCCCCTGGCCCAATCCCCCCGGCCTGAACGGAAGTCGCCCCGGAAGCAGGATGTTTTTGTTCTGTCTACCCGGTACCAGGCGCCCGATTGGGCCCGGACGGCCAGGTCCGGGTGCGGCTGGATTGGTCGTTCCGAACCGAATCCGGCCAGCACGCGTCAAACTGGTAGCCAATTGCCGTCGGGATGGAGTGGATGACGTGCCCCAGATGAGTTGTGCCCAGTGATTCGGGCTTCGCCTTGTTGCTAGATCACTTGGCCGCAGTCCATTCGCACGGACGATGTACTGCAAGAGCCATCGTGCGGCGGGACCGTCTGCTTGTGTCCGTATTGCTGCTGATCCTCGCGGGACTCCTCGTCCCGCCAATGGCTCCCTCTGGTGCCTCTGGTACGTCCGGGGCCACCGTGCATGTCGTGCGTGCACTTCGCGTTCACCTGGTGCTGCTGGCCGGTCGCACCCTGTCGGCGGGCGCGTCGACGAGCGGCTATGTCGTGATCAACAACACGGCCAAGGCTCCAGTCGCGGTGACGCAAGGCTGTGGGGGAAAGCCAGACGTCGCCGTTGTTCTGACCAGCGCCAAAGTGCCCCAGACGGCCGCATTCGCCACCGTGAAGTGCCCCGACATCGAACTGACCCCGGGGCTCCACCGTTACCCCATCGACATCTTGGCGTCCTACCAGGAGTGCAGCGAGCCCGGTGGCTCAGGTGCCGGCATACCGTCATGTCTTCCGGCACCCGAGAACGGGTCACCGCCGCTGCCGGTGGGCCGGTATCAGGCGGTCATGGCCACCGAGTCCTCGATCCCGACAGCCAAACCATTGCCCGTCACCGTCGTCCACCCACGTGCCAACCCATCGGCCTACCGCACTGCTCGATTGGCCACGACGCTGACCGTGCCGGCCCTGGCATCCCTGGAGAAGAGCGCCGCCGCCGAAGCTCGTCTGAACGGCGATGCGTCAGTCCACCGTGGCTACGTCATTCTGACGACGCGCGAGCAGGCGGCGGCGCCCGACATCGTGAACGGTGATCAACCGGTCTATGAGGTGGTCATCCAGGGTCGCTTCACCTGTGGCAGCTGTTCGATACCACCGGGAGCGAAAACTCCGACGGGATCAGTGATGACATCGTCCGTGGACCGCCAAACTCTCCAGGGCCTGGACTTCGGCCTCATACGATCGCTCCCCATGGTCCTCGTAGGTGAGCCGGTCTACCGCTTCCGATTCTGATCGCTCGGACCGATGCAGGTGGGAACTTGCACCACAATCATGGACATTTGGTACTCCATGCCGTCATCCTAAGAGCGGAGAAGGGGACGAGGGACATATCGCTGCGCAGTGAGGACGTCGTCGCTCGGAGAAGTCCAGTCGTGCAGGGTTTGCGACGAGCGGGAAAGACTTGTCGTCGCAACAAAAGTTCGGCGGCTCCCAGGTGTCCGTTGGCCTGATGACGAGGCCGAGGCACTTGTCCATCGATCAAAATCGCTCGGGCACTCGTCAATATCACCTTGACGGCCCCTCCCTCGGATCATTGATATATCCGTCGGACCTTTTGTGGCTCTCCGCATGAACAGAGCTTGCGCTCGCGACAGATGCCTGCTGCCGAACGGCACCTTTTGGGGACAGTGCGTCGTTGGGTCGGAGAGATAAGGGATGATGGGTCCCGTGCAGCGTCTCAGGCGAGCAAAGTCGAAATGAAAGAGGCCGTGTCTTACGACCACTCGGAATCGGGAGTTGCCCTTTCGGTCCGATCACTCAGCAAGAGTTTTGGCGATCGAGTTGCCTATCAGGATGTCTCATTCGAGGTCGGGCGGGGTGAGGTTTTCGGATTCCTCGGTCCGAATGGCGCCGGCAAGACCACTATGGTCCGAACGCTGGGTACGCTCATTGCGCCCAGTTCCGGTGCGGCAGCAGTTGCTGGGCTGGAGCTGATTCCAGCGAACGGTACGGCCATTCGCCAACGGATCGCCATCATGCCCGAGGCGCCCGGGCTCTACCTTCGGCTGAGCGTTCTGGACAACCTGGCGTGTTTCGCGGACTTGTATGAGATCCGGGCTGCCGGTGACCGCATACGAGAAGCGCTGGGCGCAGTCGGTCTCGCCGACAGAGAGGACGATGCCTGCGGCGGGCTTTCCAAAGGGCTGCGCCAGCGGGTATCGCTGGCCCGTGCGCTGCTGAGCCAGCCAGAGGTGCTCTTTCTCGACGAGCCAACTTCTGGTCTGGACCCAGCAGCGACCAAGGACGTCCACGGCATCATCGAAGACTTGCGCCAACGCGGGGTCACGGTCTTTCTCACCACCCATCGTCTCGAAGAGGCCGAACGGCTGTGCGACCGTGTCGCCATTCTGAATACGACGTTGCTGACCATCGGCCAACCTGATGAGCTGCGAGATCGGCTCTTCCGACGAAGCTTGACCGTCAGGACCGCAACTGCGCTCGCCGAGCCGTCAGGGGTCTTCGGATCGGCACAGGGGGTGACGGACTGGCGGTCCGAAGGTTCAGCGACCTATGTGCTGGACGTGGCCGACGCCATGGTGGCGGCGCCAGCCGTTACCAGAGCACTCGTCGCCGCTGGTGCCGACGTACTGTCGCTCGCGGAGTCCCATCACTCGCTCGAGGATGTCTACCTGCAGTTCGTTGAAGGCAACGACGAGGAGCGGGCGAAGTGAGGATCAGCAAGCGACGTGTACGCGCGGTATTCCAGAAGGAGGTACGCGACCTCCGGCGCAGCGGCAATGTTGTCTACGCCATGGTGGTCTTGCCGCTCGTGTTTCTGATTCAGCCCGTCATTCAGGTCTTCACGATCCCGTCGAGCGGGTCGTCGTCACTTCATCACGAACACGCATTGATCTATCTGCTCGCAATCCCCGCGCTCGTACCGGCGTCCTTGGCCGCCTACTCAATCGTGGGCGAGCGCGTGCAGGGCACGCTCGAACCTCTGCTCTACACGCCCATCCAAGAAAAGGAGCTCATCTTCGGCAAGGCGCTCGCCGTGTTCCTTCCCTCTGTCGCCGTCGCCTACGCGGTCTTCGCCGTCTTTATATCCATCGTCGAGCTGTTTGCCGCGGCAGGCGTGGCATCGGCTCTGGTGCAGGCCCCCGACGTGGTGGCCCAGGTCGTTTTCACTCCTCTTCTTGTGATCTGGTCGATCTGGATCGGCATGGCCATCTCGGCCAGATCGAGCGACATCCGCACCGCAGGACAGCTGTCCATTCTGGTCAGCCTTCCGACGGTGGCCGTCACCTCGCTGATTGCGTTCAACGTGATCCCTGCCACTTCCGGGGTCGCCTTCGCATTTGGCATCGCTCTCCTTCTCCTCGACCGCCTTGGCTGGCGAGCCGCCACTGCGCTCTTCAACCGCGAGCGGCTGATCACCACGACGAAATGATCCGCGCCCGGTGCCGAGACAACCAAGCAATGGGCACTGCAATCGCCAACCATCTGTAGACGCCAAGTCGGTGGGACGCCTGCGGGCTCTTCGAACGACTGCTTTGCACAAATGGGAGTTGCCGGACTCCCCTTCTCTCAGCGATGGAGTCCAAAGCGCAGCAAGACGGCGAACCAAAGGGCGAGAATTGGGCGACTGTTGGGGATGAGTCGGCAGGCCGAAGACCTTTGATCGGTTAAATGGTCCAGGTGAGACTTGCTCTGTCTCGCCTATTTTAGGAGTACCGAGATGAATCCGTCGCGAGGAGCATGGCCCCCATCTGCGACACCAGACGGATCGCCAGTTGACGCGCTCTCCGCCCAGAATGATTCGGCCGCTACGTCCCCTGAACTCTCCACGCCTCACGCTGGTGCCATTTCGGCAGCTGACTCAGGTGCGGCGACAGATCAGATTTCCGGGATCTACACGATGGCGATTATGGACTCCATGGAAGAGCGGTTGTCAGCGGACGACGTGCGTGAGTTCTTGGCGAGAGCCGGCGAGACTCGGAGCGTCGAAGCGCTCAGAGATCTGGCGTCGTGGACCTCCTTCGACCAGTTCAAACGTCTACTCCAGGAGGCGGCTCGTCTACTGGACTCGCCGTTCCAGACATTGGGTGTTGGTGGTGATGTTGATGTCGACGGTTC
The DNA here is from genome assembly GCA_963706555.1 of uncultured Acidimicrobiaceae bacterium. Taxonomy (GTDB): domain Bacteria; phylum Actinomycetota; class Acidimicrobiia; order Acidimicrobiales; family RAAP-2; genus Bog-473. The sequence continues at coordinate 3,939,514 of OY970164.1, read as the reverse complement.
TTCTGCCACCGTCGTCGCTGAGATCATGCAGGCCTTCGATTCTCCTGGAGCGGTCCTGAGGGCTGGCGAAGGCACCAATCCGATGGTGCCCATGCGGCGTTACGAGGCAACGGAACTGGCGCCGAACGAGTGGTTGATGCGCGAGTGGTTCATCGAGGGCTTTGCCCCGTACCCCGAGTTCTGTTCATTCGTCGCCGGGCTGTACGCGGGAATCCCGATGTACTTCGGTTTGCCTGCGGCGGAGGTCATCGAAGAGGAGTGCCAGTGCCGGGGTGACAGCGCCTGTCAGTTCCGGTTGCGCTGGGAGGAAGATGACGAGGCAACGTCACAGGGGCAGCACCACGACGTGCACACCAAACTGCTTCAGGCGCGTCTCGATCAATTGAAACAGATGATCACCGACCTCGCCTCCAACGAACGCTACGAGGATGTCCTGCAGGGAATTGTCAGGTCTACCATGCGCGCCGTCATCGCTGGCGGCGCCATCCTGGCGCTCGGAGCTCGGGCGGGGAGCCCGCGAAAGGTCTACTCAGAGGGGCTCACTGCGACCGAAGCGGACTCGTTGGCAAACGACCTGTTGGGGGGAGTCGGGCGAGAAAGGGCCATCGCAGTCGAGGTGACCTCGGTCCGTCGCCACTATGGCGTGCTCGCCATCGATGAGCGAGGTGGCGTCTTTGCCTCCCAGGCGCTGGGCACTCTCGAGACCTACGCCCAACTGGCCGCCGCCGCCCTCGATGCCGCCACCGCTATGGAGGAAGCTCGACATCAAGCCAACACGGCACGGGTCCTCCTGGAGCTGTCCGTGTCGTTGGCCGAGATCGTAGGCACCGAGGAGATGGCCGCCAAAGTCGCCCGCGCCGTGCCTGACGTCATCGACTGCGACCGGGCTGCCGTCTTCCTCGACAACCGGGACTGGCAAGGTGCCGGAGACGGGAGACTTGCGCTCGTCGCCTCCATGGGATTTCCCGATGACGCGGTACGTCTGCTCGGTTCGAGGTCTTACCTTGCCGACGAATTGGCGGTGGACTCTGAGTACGGTCTGGTGCACTCGTCTCGGCCGTCCGAAGTCGGCAACCTTGCATCGGTGGCTGCGCCGATCACCTCTTCGGGCAAAGTGATCGGTCACATCGTGGCCGGGGTCACGACTGACCCGGAGCGTCTGGCCGTTACCCCGCGCCTGGCCGAACGGCTCAAGGGGCTCGCCGCCCAGGCGTCCATCGCCATCAGCAACGCCCGGTTGGTCGACCAGATCCGCTTCCAGGCGCTTCACGATCCCCTGACAGGCCTGCCCAACCGGAGCCTGATCCTCGACCGCATCGAACAGATGCTGGCCCGGGCCCGTCGCACCAACGAGGCGGCCGCCGCACTCTTCATCGACCTTGACGGCTTCAAGAGCGTCAATGACACCCTCGGGCACGCTGTAGGCGACCAGCTCTTGAAGGCCGTGACGGCCCGTCTCGCCCTCACCATGCGTGAGAGCGACAGCGTCGGCCGTCTGGGCGGCGACGAATTCATCGTGCTCGTCGACGGGGCCACCATGGACGCCGGGCCCGAGCTGGTGGCCGAACGGCTGCTCGCTGTTCTCCGGGCGCCGTTCGAGCTGGAGGGCTTGCCCAACGGCTCCCTCACGCTCACGGCCAGTATCGGAATCGCGGTGGGTGTTCGACCCTCAGCAACCGAGCTGCTGCGCGACGCCGACATCGCCCTGTATGAGGCCAAGACGGCGGGCAAGGACCAGTTCGTCGTTTTCCAACCCGAGATGCACACGGTGGTCCAAGACCGCCTCCTTCTCGAGATGGACCTGCGTGACGCGATCACTGCCGGGCAGTTCTTCTTGGCCTACCAGCCAATCTTCAACCTGCGGAGTGGTGAGACGACCGGCGTCGAAGCACTCTTGCGCTGGCGCCATCCCGACCGCGGAGTGGTGCAACCCGACGACTTCATCCCCGTCCTCGAAGACTCGGGCATGATTGTCGACGTCGGCCGATGGGTGCTCCAAGAGGCGTGCCGTCAGGGTGCCCGTTGGCACGCCCGTGGGCACCGACTCGATGTCTCGGTGAATGTCTCGGCCCGTCAACTCGAGACAGATCACTTGATCGTGGACATTTCGCAGGCACTCGAAGCATCTGGTTTCGACGCACGATCTCTCATCGTCGAGATCACCGAGACAGCAATCATGCTCAACGTGTCGACCGTCGTTTCGCGCCTCAACGCTCTCAAGGCCACCGGGGTGCGCATTGCCATCGACGACTTCGGCACCGGGTATTCCTCGTTGGCCTATCTCCAACAATTCCCGGTCGATACCCTCAAGATCGACCGTTCCTTCATCTCGACCATGGCAGATTCACCGGAGTCCGGCGCGCTGATCCGTACTCTCGTTCAACTGGGCAAGACCTTAGGGCTCGAGACCCTGGCAGAGGGGATAGAGGAGTCGGCACAATACTCCCAGCTGGAGCGGGACCAGTGTGATAGCGGGCAGGGGTACCTTTACGCCCGCCCCCTCGACGCAGATGCCCTCGAGGCATTCGTCACCTCCAGGTCAGTCGCGAGCGGCGCTACCTCCACCGAGACGAAGGTCCTCGACAGCTGAGGTTGCGTACCGCAAGAGGGCGACGTGTGCGAAAGAGGTATTTCCATTGGTCTCTCACCACTCAAGTTGATGGTGAGCGCAACGGACGACGGGGTCGTCGTCATGGTCTTGGAGGGCGAGTTGGACATCGCCACTGCCCCTGCACTTCAGAAAACGCTCGTTGACGTCACTGAGGGCCTGGAGGGCGACCTGATTCTCGACATTGGGTTGCTGACCTTCATCGGCTCCAACGGTCTGACCCTTTTCGTGAACACGCACAAGAAACTCCAGTCGCTCGGTCACGAACTGGTCATCGTTTCCCCGACTTCAACGACGAGACGTCTGTTCGAGATCGCCGGGCTGGACAAGGTTCTCACGGTGCGGTCCGAATAGCGCGACCGCACTTCACGGGCCGTTGAGCGGCATCCGTCAACTCGACTCACTCAACCGAGTCGTGCGCTTCGTTCTCTGTCCCGGGCCTCTGTCTCAGGCCTCTGTCTCGTGCATGGTTGGCGTGCCACGTCTCGAACTGCGCGGGATCATGATCCTCCCGCGCCACTCCCAGGTCATCGCACCTCATACGTCGCCGAGTGCTTCGGCTGCCTCGTGAAGAGCCTCGATCCACTCATCGAGCGGATATTCCCAAGCAGGGCCACCGACACGCCCGAAGATCGTGATCCACAGTCGGCCGTTCTCGCGCCGAATTTCTGCCGGCCGTCTATGACACCGTCATGCCGATGGTTGATCTCTGCGATCGGGAACTCGCAGTCGGGCGGATACCCCTTGAATATCTCTAAGGTCATCGACCGAACCTTCCAAAGTATTGAAGCGTCCCGCTGGGGCTGAAGACTGCCCCCACCTGCAGCGCAATCGTGGGCGCCGCCTTCGGCGAGGCTAGGGTGGAGGGGCCCGCTACGAATCCACCGGCGATGGCGAGCCCGGCGACCAGGATTGCTGTCAAGAAGGACGACCTGATCGTCGATGATCCTGCCGGAATGACAGTGGCCTGCTGCGGCAAGGTGGGCACGTGCTCGAGCGTAGCGATGGACGTGAAGGATGGAGGTGGCATATCCACACCCTGGGGACACGTCCTCCCCCGACCCTTCCCCCGACCCTTCCCCCACCATCGCGCACCGCCGACCGGTGCTGCATCGCAGTTCGCCCTCGGACGCCATCGATTAACTGGCCAGAGCGTGGACCCGACGCATCACTTCGACCCAGGGAATGGTCACTTGCTCCGCGTAGTGGTCCGCCACACTGGCCAGGTATTCGCAGCGAGCGTCGACGTTGGTCACGACGAGGTCACTCCGAGGGCACTCGATTCGCACAACTGACTCGAAGGCTGAGGAGAGCGTTTCTGCCCCCTCTCCTTCCTGAGGAGAAGACGAACTGGATGATTCGTCCGAGCTATAAGGAGCTGGAACGGTGAGACCTATCGGGTGTCACCGCCACAATTGCGAAGCTGGATACCTCTCTTCAGGTCGCACTGTGCGCATCTCGTTTTGCATCATTCGTTTTCCCCGAATCCTTCCAAGGAGCCCTGCGTAGAAGAATATTGCTCCGCTCCCGCCCGCCGCGGCGATGACTAATGGCGAATTCACGACGACACCGAGAACGATGCCGGTCACAATCAGTGCGGCACCCAACAATGCGGTGAAAGTGAAGGAGTCCACCACTTGCTCGAGCGGGGATCTGGTCATCGTTCTGCCCGTTCCACCGGATGACATTTCATTCATGCATCAACCATTCCCGTCTTTCCATGCGGTGAAACACCAGTGGCCGTACGCTGGTTCGATGTAGCGCAGGAATCAGCTCCTTTGCAGAGTGCAAGGCGGCGGTGTGAGCGGATTGGTGCATCCGGCAGCTATCCGAATCGGCCGGTTCTCCATCAGGGTCTCGCGGGCCGGGTTCCGACGATGGTGTGGAGACCCACGGGCAACGTTTCGTCCCCGAAGCAGCGGCTCACCTGAGCGTCAATACCGTGTTCTGCCAGTAGGTCGGGAACGGTGCCGGTGTCGATCAGCGTGTTGTGATGCCGCTCATCGCTGCGACGCCACGATCCATCAGGTTCACGGGTGAATACGGCCATCTGCCGGATAAAGCTGGTGGGGGTCGGCACCGAGAACTGTGTCACCAGGGCCCAGTCGTCGTCTGCCCAGCCGCCATTTGGGATATCTCGATGCGCGCGGCCCCACTCCAAGTCGCAGATATCAAATGCGAGAATCCCGCCTCGTCGAACTGCCCGGGCCGCCGCCGCGAGCGTCCGCTCGATTGCCTCTTGATCGGGTAGGTAGCTGAGCACGTGTCCGATCGAGAGGACAGCATCCGCCTCGGGGATGGGATCGTCAGGAAGCGTGAGCTGCTCGATCCTCTCGGCTTCGGGTGCATAGGCCCGGGCGAGATCGAGCATCGCCGAGGAAGCGTCCGTGGCGACAACACGGTGTCCGGCATCGAGGAGGAATCGCGTGAGCAACCCACTGCCGCAGCCCAATTCCACGACCAAGCCTCCCCGAGCAAGCACTGGTTCGAGCAACTTCAAGATCCCCGGTGCGCAGAGCTGGGCGTGGAACGCGAAGCCTCGATGATGGACGAGGGCCAGATCCTCCTGGTAGTACGTCACGCCCAATTATGCCAGCGGCGAACTCCCGACTTGAGAGCAGACTTCGAGCGAACGCTCACCAAAAGGCCGTCGGGCAGAGTGAGATGATGTACAACGGTGAAGTCCAGGATCATGTACATCGAGTCGAAGGCAGAGGGACTGACGGGTGAGGCCCATATTGGACGAGTCACTTTTTCAAAGACGGGCCGTACGATCTACTACAACAACGAAGAGTTTCGCTCCCTGAAGGGTCAGGGATTCAAGGCGAACTATTTCAAGGTGTCCACGGGTGAGGATCATTGGATCTCCGGCCCGAGGAAGGATGGAGTGGACCGGCTGTATGGCGAAGCGGTCCCTGTTCTGATTGACGACGACGTACGCGCCGAGTACTGGACTCGGATAAGGGGACGACCAGATCGCGTCGCTGAGCCGATCTCCAACCGGTGACCGCGCAGTTGGGTGTCGGGCTGCGGCATGAGGCGGATCGCCGCAGGCCGCATGGAAGTCGCCGGAGGGTCCGGCCGACCCTGTTCGCCGAATGCCAAGCGCTTCGATCTGTCCGTGCCGGCGCAGTGGGGCCTCCGGTGATTACGTCCTGACGGCCAAAATGTGGAGGAACAGTGGGATGCGGTGCCACTTGTCGGTCGGGTCCGGTTCGCCGACCTCCCGCACCCGTTCGATGACGAAACCCGCATTCGCCAGGGCGTCCGTATAGGCCTGTATGGGACGGTGTTCGGTGTGGAACGTCATGGTGAACCCGCCCCGTTCGCATGTGTCCGCCAAAGGCCTGCGCTCGAACCAGGATCCTTCGATGACGTAGGGACGCGACCTCTCGTCGGCTCCCGCCGTGAAATGGCCCGTGGTGTTCAGTGGATGCGTGATCGCGACGACGAACCTGGCGCCGACGGTCAGGACCCGGGCGACTTCTCGAACCGCCGCTTCCATCTGGTCGACGTCCTGGAGGCTCATGAAGGCAACTGCGCAATCGGCGAACCCGTCCCGCAGTGGCAGGGCGGCGGCGTCACCAATCGACGGTGCTTCCTGAATCCGGGTGGGTGGCAGCGGCCATGGCCATCGTCGGTGACCCGTCGACCCCCAGGACTCGATGACCGAGGCGCGTCAGGTCCCGGCTGACCCGTCCTTCGCCGCAACCGACATCGAGCGTCACCCGCCCAGGGGGCGGCACCAGTGGGAGTAACGCATCTCGGTGAAATCGCCAATAGCTGTCATGCCTGGGCGCTCGAGACCACGCGATCCAATTCTTTGCATTGGCCTCCTAGGCCTCACGCATCATCGCCACATTCTGCCAAGCAGCTGTCCGTGGGTCGACCGTCGGCCACCGTCGTAGACCCTCCCAACCGTCGGTCAGCACCGCAATCCGTCGTAGACCGTCCGCGGCCGTCCTGCCCGTCGGCGACGCTCGACGATCGGGCCCTGTGCCCGCCCTGGCGGATGGCGATTTACGCTCCGTCGTCGGCGATGATGGTGTCGCCAGTCGGGGCCAACACGGTGACGGCCTTCTCGATGGCCCGCCTGGCCCGAACGATGCGGCGCTCGACGCGCAGGGCCTCGCCCGCTTCGGCCGAGTCCGGGTCGCTCTGGGCGGCCGCCCGCAACGCGTCCATGGCGATATCGGTCAATTCCTCCGTCATCGCATTTAGCCGGGCCGCGATGTCCGCCATCGCCTCGGTGGCCGCGGTCATATGGGCGTCACTTCGAGGTTCACCTGAGAGTCATGGGCCGGTCACTTGGGCAGCGCCACGGTCTGCACGGAATAGTCCCCTTCGGCGAAGGCAGCCCGCATGACCTTCTTGTCGAACTTCCCGACGCTCGTCTTGGGGATCTCGTCGATGATGGTCCACTGATCGGGCAGCCACCATCGAGGGACGCGGTCGGTGAGGAACGTGACCAAGGCAGCCGGGTCGACCGACGTGCCCGGCTTGGGGACCACGGCGACCAGGGGCCGCTCCGACCACTTGGGGTCAGGCACGGCGATCACCGCGGCCTCGAAGACATCTGGATACGCCATCACTGCGTTCTCGAGCTCCACGGACGAGATCCATTCGCCGCCGGACTTGATCACATCCTTGGTGCGGTCCGAGATGGTCATGTAGCCCTGCGCATCGAGGCAGCCCACGTCACCGGTGCGCAACCAGCCGTCCTGGAACCGCTCGGGATCCTCTTCCTTGTAGTACGAGCCGGTGACCCAGGGTCCACGCACCTCGAACTCCCCGATGGACTGGCCGTCATTGGGGAGCACGGTGCCGTCCTCGGACACGACGCGTACTTCGACGCCGGCCACCACACGACCAGCCTTGATCTTGTAATACATGTCGTCGTGACCGTCGAGGCGACGGGCGGGCGGGAGCCCGAACGCGGCCAGCGGGCTGGTCTCGGTCATGCCCCATCCCTGGATAATGGTCGCCCCGAACCTCTCCTCGAAGCCCTCGATCAAGGATTGCGGCACCGCAGCCCCGCCGGACGAGATCGCGCGCACCGAGGAGAAATCAACCGGCTTGTCGAGCTGGAGCAGGCCGTTCCAGATGGTCGGCACACCGCAGGCGAGGGTCGGGTGGAACTCGTTGAAGATGTTCGCGAGCTGCTCTCCCATGAGGAACATCTGGGGCATGATCATGTCGGTCCCGGCCATCCAGGCCCCGTAGGGGGTGCCCCAGGCGTTGGCGTGGAACATCGGCACGATGATGAGAATGCGGTCCTTCTCGGTCATGCCTACCGAGGAGGCGGCCTGCTCGGCCATCGTGTGGAGCCAGGTGGAACGGTGCGAGTAGACGACACCCTTGGGGTTGCCCGTGGTGCCGCTGGTGTAACACATCGCGGCGGCCGAGCGCTCGTCGAGCACGGGCCACTCGAACCCGGGCTCCTCGGCGGCCAGCAAGGCCTCGTACGACAGCGTCTCGCCCAGCACCGAGGCGTCGCCCTCCCCGACCACGATGACGGTCTCCACGGTCTTGAGCTCGTCCTTGATGGCTGCCAGCAGTGGGATCAGTGAGTCGTCGACGATGATGACCTTGTCCTCGGCGTGGTTGATGACGTAGGCCAGCTGCTCGGCCGGCAGGCGGATATTGAGGGTATGGAGCACGGCCCCCATGCTCGGAATCGCCAGGTAGGCCTCCAGATGGCCCTGGTTGTTCCAGCAGAATGTGCCGACGCGGTCGCCCTCCCGCACTCCGATCGTCTGGAGGGCCGCAGCCAACTTCTCGGCTCGGGCGGCGACCTCTCTGAACGTGGCCGTGCGATGGCCCCCGGCCACGATCGTGATGACCTCGCTGTCGCCGTGGGTCTGCTTCCCGTGGCGGAGGATGTCGCTGATCAGGAGTGGCGCGTCCTGCATCGTGCTCTTCATGGCCTAAGTATGGCCAGTGCGTGGGCCTCGTGCCCGCGGGACGACCCGCTCACGACCCGCCCGCTGCCCGCTCGTTAGACGTCCTTGTCCCTGGTGCCGTCCTTGGAGCGTCGGTAGTTCACGAGTCGCCCGAGCACGAAGGCGATGCCCACGCAGACCACCAGGATGATGACCCTGGTGTGCGAAATTGCTGCCAGCACGTACATCTCCGATCTGTCGAGCGGACCCTATGCCAGTTCCGAGCCGCCCGGCGACGGCGCCGTCGCCGGAGTTTTCTCGCAGTGCCGCCACCGAGCCGGACCGTTCTCCGGCGATGCGCTCCTCCCGGGTTCTCGCGATCGCAGCCGCCGGCCTGATGGGCTCGGCCGTCCTGTTGGCCGGTGCCATCGGGGCCGTCAGCGCCTCGGTGGCAGGTAGCGGGAGCTCAGGCGGTGGGGGCACCGGCAGCGGGGCTGGAGGTGGTGGGGGTGCGGGCGCTGGGGTCGGCGCCGGTAACGGCGCAGGTGGCGGCGCAGGTGGCGGCGCAGGTGGCGGCGCAGGGCCGAGTGTGACAGCCGTGAGCGAGATCCCGGCGGGGATGCTCACGCTGTATCAAGCGGCAGCTGCCGCTTCGTGTGCGGGACTCCCCTGGGCGGTCCTGGCGGCCATCGGCACGGTCGAATCGGGAAACGGCACGTCCGGCCTGCCCGGGGTGCATTCGGGGGCCAACGGGGCAGGCGCCGAGGGTCCCATGCAGTTCGAGCCCCGGACCTTTGCCGCCTACGACATGCCGGTCCCGCCGGGAGGGGTCACACCGCCGAGCCCCTACGACCCGGTCGATGCCGTCTATGCCGCCGCCCGCATGCTGTGTGCGAACGGCGCTGCCGGCGGTACGGACGTGCCGGCGGCGGTCTTCGCCTACAACCATGACGACACATATGTCGCCCGGGTGCTCTCGTTGGCCGAGAGCTTCGAGGTCGCCCCGCCCTCCGTCACCACCTCCGACGTGGGGGCCACCGCCGTCGCCTGGGCTCTGGGACAGGTCGGCACGCCTTACATCTGGGGCGGGGAGACCGCCGGCGTGGGCTTCGATTGTTCCGGTCTGGTGCAGGCCGCCTACAAGGCGGCCGGTGTGGTGTTGCCGCGAGTGGCGCAGAATCAATTCGACGCCACACCCCGGTTGACGCAGGGCACGATGCTCCAACCGGGCGACCTGGTGTTCTTCGGGACGGGTCCGCGCGGCGTCTCCCATGTCGGCCTCTACATCGGGGTGCAGGGCGGCCACACCGTGATGGTCGACGCCCCCCACACGGGAGCTCGGGTTCGTGTCGAGGCGTTCCCGGTCATCCCCGGCGCCACATGGGGCAGCGACATCTTCGTCGGGGCGACAAGACCGGATCCCTCGGGCTGAATCTCGTCAGACGTCGCACGCTGGGCCGGCTTCCTCGGGGTCTACACTGGGAGGTGAAGGGGAGTACCCCACAATCGGTGATCGACATACCGGCTCCGTGCGAGCCCGGTCATCGGACCTGCGTGCAGGTGGGCGAGACCTTCGTTCTTGCCATGTCGTCATGGCCGGGACGAGGGAGATCCCTTCGGTCCGGCGAGAAAGGTCACTGTGCACATCGGGATCATCGCCGCTGTCTTCCCCATCATCTTCGTGGGCGAGTTGCCGGACAAGACCATGTTCGCCTCGCTGGTTATGTCGACGAGAGGCAAGCCCTTCGCGGTGTGGATCGGCGCCGCCGGGGCCTTCCTCGTCCATGTCGTGATCGCCGTGACCATCGGTGTCGCCCTCTTCCACCTGATCCCCCATCGGGCGCTGGAAGGGGTCGTGTCCTTCATGTTCGTGGTGGGCGGCGTGCTCGCCATCCGCGAGGCCCGCAAGGAGCAGCAAGAGGAAGAGATCATCAAGAAGGAGACGGAGTCGGGCCGGCGCGTCGTCACCACGGCGTTCCTGGTCATCTTCCTGGCCGAATGGGGCGACCTGACGCAGATCCTCACTGCGAACCTCGCGGCGCACTACCACTCAGCCCTTTCGGTCGCCATCGGTGCCATCGGTGCCCTCTGGGCCGTGGCCGGGTTGGCGGTGCTCGGCGGCCAGAGCCTCTTGCGGGTCATCAACATCAGGACGGTGCGGATCGTCACCGCCGTGGTGCTCTTCGGGCTGGCAGGCTTCACCGCGTGGCAGGCCATCAAGTAGTTCCTTCGAGGAGGACGCTCGTGGAGGCCCCAGCGCCCACCGGGGAGGCCCTCGCGCACCTCGAGTCAGGGCCCTCGGGTTGGCCTTCAACCGGATTGGGCACTCCACCGCGTGGCCTCGATGCCGCGCACGTCGCCTTCGTCGTCGATCAGCGTGCGCACGTCGTCGTAGTCGCACTGTGTCAGGTCGTCCTCCAGCAGGTCGGCCTGCTCGCCGCCGAGCTCGAGCAGCACCACCCCACCCCTCCGCAGGAAGCGGGGACTTTCGCGCAGGACGCGCCGGAGGAGGTCGGTGCCGTCCGGGCCACCGTCGTAGGACAAAGGGGATTCGAACGCCAGGGTGTCGCGCTGCAACACGGCGAGGGCGGGGGTCGGCACATAGGGGACGACGGCAACGACGACGTCGGCGCAGCCCAGCAGCGTGTGCGGCAACGGTGCGAAGAGATCGCCCTCGAACGCCTCGACCCCGTTGGACCGTGCGCACGCGATGGCACGTGGGTCGATGTCTGATGCGACGACACGGGCCCGGGGGTGCGCCGTCGACAGCACCTTGGCGATCGCGCCGACTCCCGGTGCACAGCTCCATCGCTGTACCCTCCTCGGCCAGCAGCGCCACGGCGCGGCGCGCCAGCGCTTCACTCTGGGGCCGCGGGAAGTAGACGCCGTAATCGACCCGCACTGCAACGTCGCAGAACAGCACGTGCCCGATGATCCACGCCAGTGGCTCACCCGTGAGGCGACGTTCGACGGCAATGTCCAGGAGCCCGACGTCTCCGGCGGCATGCGCGAGAAGGTCGTCCGCCTCCTCCTCCGGTGCGACGAACCCGGCGTTCGAGAAACGCGCGACGAGCGCGGCACGGTCGGTCGGGAGCGTCACGCCGCAATTGGAGCACGTCGCGCGGTGCGGGACTTGACCCGCGCCGCAGCGGGCCGGAAGATCTGGTCACTCGCGCTGGCGGATGGACGGCTGCAGGGAGGACAGGGGTGAGGAGAAGGGGAACATCGTGAGCTCGCGTGTGGCCACCGAAGCGGAAGTCGCGACATGGCGGGCCGACGGCTGGGTCCTCCTCGAGGGCCTGGTCGGCGTCGACGAAATCGATGCCGCCGCTGAGGACCTTCGTCTCCTCTTTCCGAGCGCCGACGAGTACCACGCGGACCCGGAGGGCGTGACCGAACGCTGGCGGGGCCGTCCGACGCTCCCGGAACCGGACTACATCTGGCCCGATGAAGGTGCGGGGTTTCGACCCGAGCAGCACCGATGGGGTGGCCTCTTTCCCTTCGTGGGCTCGGGCGTGCTCAACCGGCTCATTGTCCACCCCTCGATCGTCGACTTTGCGGAACGTGCGTTGGGGACCACCGACATCCGCCTGTATCAGGCGCAAGCGAGCGCCAAGTACTCCGGGTTGACGAACTACGAACAACCGATGCATACGGATCGCAACCACTCGTGGCTTCCGTCCGGCCACGAGGCGCCCTGGTGGAATCTTCAGGGCTTCCTCTATCTCTCCGACGTCTTGGAATCCGACAATCCCACCCGGTTGGTGCCGCTGGGCCGATCCGCCCACGTCACGTCGCCCTACGGGGTCGTCATGCCCGACATGGATCCGCAGCTCTACGCCGATGAGCGTGCAGCGCCGGGCGTGCGGGGGTCGTATCTGGCCTACCGGTCCGATGTCTTCCACCGGGGCGCTCCGTTCGGGTCACCCGGGACGGCTCGATTCACTGCCGGCACGGCCTTCAAGCACGCGCACCACGACTGGATCGGCTACGACCAACAGCAGTCCCGTTCCACCGGGCCCGAGTGGACCTCCTTCGTCGAGGCCTCCACGCCGCGCCAGTTGGAGCTGTTCGGTTTTCCTCCGCCCGGACATCCCGTGTGGAACTATGCGCTTCTCGCCCAGACCGCCCTCCGCTACCCGGGGCTGGACCTCGATCCGTGGCGAGCGAAGATCCACCACACGCCCGGGGCGGTCCTTTAGGTCGACCGGCCCCGGAACGAGCGGTAGTGCCGGACCAGCGCGGCCGTCGAGGCGTCCTGGCCGGAAAGGTCCGGCGCGTCCTCTGCGCTGAGGACCGGGGCCAGCTCCTTGGCCATGACCTTCCCCAGCTCGACCCCCCATTGATCGAACGAATCGATCCCCCAGATCGCGCCCTCGACGAAGACCGTGTGCTCGTAGAGGGCGACCAACTGACCCAGGACCGACGGCGTGAGTTTGGGGGCGAGAATGGTCGAAGTCGGTCGGTTGCCCGGCATCACTTTGTGCGGGACCAGCTGGGCCGGGGTCCCCTCGGCTGCGATCTCCTGGGCTGTCTTTCCGAACGCCAATGCCTTGGTTTGCGCCAGACAATTGGCCATCAGGAGATCCTGCTGGCTGCCGTTGTCGTGGGTGGACTCGGCGAACGCGATGAAGTCCGCCGGAATCAGCTTCGTGCCCTGGTGGATGAGCTGGTAGAAGGCATGCTGGCCGTTGGTGCCCGGCGCACCCCAGAAGATCTCCCCCGTCTGGCCCTCGACGGCGCTTCCGTCCAGGCGGACCGACTTCCCGTTGGACTCCATCGTCAGCTGCTGGAGGTACGCCGGAAAACGCGCCATGCGGTGGCTGTACGGCAACACCGCGTGGGTCTGGGCGCCGAAGAAGTTGTTGTACCAGACGTTGAGCAACCCCATGATCACCGGGAGATTTCGCTCGAGTGGGGTCGTGCGGAAATGCTCGTCGATGGTGTGGAACCCGGCGAGCATGTCGCCGAACGCCTTGCGCCCGATGGCCACCATGAGCGAGAAGCCGATGGCCGAGTCGTAGGAGTAGCGCCCGCCGACCCAGTCCCAGAATTCGAGCATGTTGGCGGTGTCGATGCCGAACTCGGCCACGGCGGCGGTATTCGTGGACACAGCGATGAAGTGCTTGGCCACTGCGTCGGGCCCGACGCCGGCATCGCCGGCCGCGGCGTTGAGTCCGTTGAGCAACCATTCGCGGGCTGCGGCCGCATTGGTGAGCGTCTCGAGGGTCGTAAAGGTCTTCGAGCTGATCACGAACAACGTGGTGGCCGGATCGAGGTCATGGGTCGCCGCGTAGAGGTCCACCGGGTCGACGTTGGACACGAAACGACTGATCAGGTCAGGTGCGGCGTAGTCAGCCAGTGCCTCGTACGCCATGGCGGGGCCCAGGTCGGATCCGCCGATGCCGATGTTGACCACTGCCTTGATGCGCTCTCCCGTGGCGCCCACCCACGAGCCGTTGCGGATACGGTCCGAGATGTCACCCATGTGGCGCAAGACGCTGTGGACGTCGCGCACGACATCCTGCCCGTCGACCGTGAGCTTCTGGCGCTCCGTCATGCGGAGCGCCACGTGGAGTACGGCACGATCCTCGGTGCTGTTGATATGGGCGCCGGCGAACATGGCGTCACGTCGGCCCTCGACCCCGGCCGCGAGGGCCAGGTCGATCAACAGCGGCAGTGTCTCCTCGGTGATCCGGTGCTTGGAATAGTCCAGGACGAGGTCGCCTGCTCCGGCACTCAGACGGGTCGCACGATCGGGCTCGTCGGCAAAGAGCTGACGCAGATGTCGATCGCCCACCTCCCCGAAGTGCTTCGAGAGAGCCGACCATTCCGGACTGTTCGTCAGATCGAACATCGCTACCTCGCTTCGCTCTGTACCGCCGATGACCCCGATATGGCGGCTGCGGCCCTTCGTGGGGGCGCACCGCCCCGTTCGACGTCCACCGTGGTGCCGCCCAGGTCGCATGTGGCCATGCTCGTAGCGTAGGGCGGTCGCCAGAGTGCGGGGAAAGTTCCGGTAGCGTCAGATCGTGGGTGAGAAGGAGGGGGCCGAGGCGGTCGACGAATTCCTCCGGTCCCTGGGCGCGACCGACGAGCAGATCGAGACGGCCTGGTCCGATTGCCACGTGGCCAGGTTGGCCGGTGACCTTGTCTTCGCCGAGGGGGCGACGCGGAGTGCCAAGGACGTGGCGGCCCTCACCGGAGCACCGCTCGAGCAGGTCCTTTCCCTGTGGCGGACCCTCGGCATCGTCGTGCCGACCCCCGACACACGCATGTTCTCCGAGCGCGACGCAGAATTCACGCAACTCCTGACGCAGATGCATCCGGTCGGCGAGCACGGCGGCGAGCTGTTGCGGGTGCTGGGCAGCTCACTGGCGCGAGTAGCTGAAGCGGCCGTGTCGGTCTATGTCCAGACGCAGGAGCCCGAGATGGACTCGCCCGATGTCGACCTGTTGGCCTGGGCCAAGGACCTGGCGTCGGTGAGCGCAGCGGCCCTGCGCCTCGGCGATTCGATGGGTGTCATCTTCTCGCACCACATGCGCGATGCCATCGAGCGCCAGCGGGTGACCCAGGCCGGGGTGAGCGAGCGGTCACTGCACCGGCTGGCCGTGGGCTTCGTCGACCTCGTCGGATTCACGCCGCTGTCGATGCACACGTCGCCGAGCGAGTTGCTCGAGCTCGTCGGTGCCTTCGAGGTGAAGGCATTCGAGGTCGCATCGGCGCACAATGGTCGGATCGTCAAGCACATCGGCGACGAAGTCATGTTCATCGCCCTCCGTGCCGCGGACGGGTGTGCGATCGGGCGCGATATCACCGCGGCATTCGGGGCCGGTATCGAGCCGCGTGGGGGCGTCTGCTTCGGCGACGTGATCGCACGCCATGGCGACTACTACGGCAAGGTGGTCAACTTGGCGTCACGCCTGGCTGATCTGGCCATTCCCGGCGAAGTGCTGGTCGACGCGGACACCGTGGCCTCGGCCAGCGACGCGTTCGTCTTCAAACCGGCGGGATATCGACTGCTCAAGGGATTCGACGACCCCATCGAAGTGTTCTCATTGGACACGACGGTCCCGACGTCATCGCCCGGCTGAGCAGCACGAGGGACTGAGCGGCACGAGGGACTGAGCGGCACGAGGGACTGAGCGGCACGAGGGACTGAGCGGCACGAGGACACAGCAGCATGAGGGACGAAGAAGGGGGACGATGACGCAGAAGCGGGAGTTCGGCGGCCGCATCGGCCGAGACTGGCGGGACTCGGAGCCATGGTGGCCGCCTCAGGTGACCGCGCCGCCCGGGGCGCCGAATGTCGTGCTTGTCGTGCTCGATGACGTGGGGTTCGCCCAACTCGGTTGCTACGGCTCCCCCATCGCCACGCCGGCGATCGACGCCTTGGCCGCCTCGGGCTTGCGTCTGGCGAACTTTCACACCACCGCCCTCTGCTCCCCCTCGCGTGCGTGCCTGTTGACGGGGCGCAATCATCATCGCAGCGGCATGGGGCGCGTGGCCGACCTCGCCGTGGGGTACCCCGGCTACTGGGGCAGGCCGCCCCGCGAGAACGGCTTCCTCTCGGAGATACTGCGCCAGCAGGGCTATGCCACCTATGCCGTCGGCAAGTGGCATTTGAGCCCTGACAACGAGACGGACATGGCCTCGTCGCGGGCGACGTGGCCGCTCGCCCGCGGGTTCGAGCGCTGGTACGGCTTCCACGGCGGTGAGACCCATCAATTCGTCCCTGCCCTGTTCCACGACAACCATTCGGTACGCCCGCCCCGGAGCATCGACGACGGCTACCACTTGAGCGCCGATCTGGCCGATCGGGCCATTCGAGTTCGTCGGGGACCTGCGGGCCGTGGACGCCGAACGCCCCTTCTTCCTCTACCTCTGCACCGGAGCCTGCCATTCTCCGCATCAGGCCCCGAAGGAGTGGATCGACCGGTACCGGGGCGCCTTCGATGCCGGGTGGGACGACTGGCGTGCACGCGCCTTCGCCCGGCAACTCGAGCTGGGCATCCTGCCGCCGGGGACCACGCTCACTCCACGTCCTCCATGGGTGCCGGCATGGGAGGACCTGGGTGAGGTCGAACGGAAGCTGGCGGCGCGATTCATGGAGTGTTTCGCCGGCTTCCTGTCCTACACCGACGAGCAGCTCGGGCGGGTGTTCTCCTTCCTCGAGGATGTGGGCGACCGGGACGACACCTTGGTGGTCCTGGTCTCGGACAACGGCGCCAGTTCCGAAGGTGGGTCGCAGGGCTCGATCAACGACATCCGGCTCGAGAACCTCGACCCGGCGTCGCGCAACGAGATGCACGAGCGCATCGATGAGATCGGTGGTCCCACGACGCACAACAACTACCCCTGGGGTTGGACCATGGCCGGCAACACCCCTTTCAAGCGCTGGAAGCGCGAGGTGCACGAGGGCGGTGTGGCGGATCCGTGCATCGTGAGCTGGCCGGCGCGCCTGCGTGAGGCCGCCGGGGGTGTCCGCCATCAGTTCGTCCATGCCGTCGACATTCTTCCGAGCGTCCTCGAGCTGGCTGGCGTCACGGCGCCTCCCTCCATTGACGGCGTGGCCCAATCGCGCCTCGACGGGATCAGCTTCGCTCCGCTGCTCGACCTCGACGGGGGCGGATCTGCCGGCGACCCACACGACCCAGTACTTCGAGATGTTCGGATCCCGGGCCATCTATCACGACGGGTGGAAGGCGGTGACCTTCCACCCCGTCGGCCCGATGTACGACGACGGCCTCAATCCCAACGCCTCCTTTGACGACGACGTGTGGGAGCTCTACCACGTAGCCGAGGACCTCTCCGAGTCGGTGGACCTGGCCGCAGCGGAGCCCGAGCGCCTGGCCGCCATGATTGCGTTGTGGTGGGACGAGGCGGCGCGCAACGACGTCCTGCCTCTGGACAACCGGCCGCTGTGGGCGCTGATCCACAAGCCTCCCGACCGACGGCGCGAGCGTGCGGTCGTTCCGCTACTTCCAAGGAGGAGCGCCCGTCCCCGAGTCGGTGGCCGTGCCGGTGCAGAACCGGTCCCACACGGTGCGGGCGGACATCGAGATCGACGAAGGGGTCGTCCCACATGGCGTGCTCCTCGCTGTCGGCTCTGCGCTGGGCGGGTGGTCGCTGCATGTCGTGGATGGCTATCCGCGCTACGTGCACAACCTCTACGGCAAGACCCGCCACGTCCTCGTCAGCACCGAGCCGATTGGCGCGGGCGCCCATCACGTCGCCTTCGAATTCACCAAGGACGAGGGCCTGGGCGGGCCCGTCCAATTGTGGGTCGACGGCCGCCAGGTCGCCGAGGGTGTGATCGACCGCTTCACGCCGGCCGGTTTCAACGGGTTGGGGGTCGGCCTCACTTGTGGGTACGAGTGGGGGCCGGCGGTCGGAGAGGGCTATGTGGCGCCCTTCACGTTCAATGGCCGGATTGCGCGGGCCGAGGTGGAGGTGACGGGACCGGTCGTCAGGAATCCGTTGGCCGAAATCGCGGCGATCCTTGCCGAGCAATAGGTCCGGCCGCATTCACGCGGCAGCGCTCAGACCGTCTCGAACCACCGCACCTGGCCGCGGCCGTACTTCTTGGCCTCATAGAGCGCATGGTCTGCCCGCTCGATCAAGGTCAGGACAGTGACGTCCAACGGCCCGGAGATGGCGACACCGATACTGCAGCCGATGGTCATGCAGTGCTCTTCTGCCTGCACCACTGAGGTGGCGACCAGCTCACTGATCCGCTTGGCGAGGAGTGCGGTGGCGGGCGGATCGGGTTTCCCGAGCCATCCGACGACGAATTCGTCACCGCCGTAGCGCGAGACCACGTCGGAGGCCCGGGTGGTCGCACGTAGGGCATCGGCCACGGCCCGGATGGCGGCATCGCCACCTTCGTGGCCGAGCGAATCGTTGATGTGCTTCAGTTCGTCGAGGTCGATGAACAGTACGGTCAGCACGAGACTGCCCTGGCTGCGGCGGGCCCCGGCCAGGTCGATGTTGAGCGACTCGAGCGCCGCACCCCGGTTGAGCAGGCCGGTCAGCGCATCACGTGTCGCCCGCTCGAAGAGCTCTTGCCGCTGGATCTCACTCGCTTGAATCGAGATGTGAAGGTTGCTGAGGGCGGATTGCAGCGCCTCCCCCATGGGTCCCGGGAGCGGTGTCTGCAGCGCCGGGTCATCGAGGTTCCCGCTGGACAGGGCGATGGCCTGCGCCTGGACCCCGCGCAGGGTGGACGTCATTTCATTGAACGCACCGGCCGCGAGGGCGAGCTCTCTGGGTCCCGACTCGTCGAGACGGGGGAGCTCGAGCTCTCCCTGCCGGACCGACTCGAAGGCAGCGCCGAGGGCGGCAATCGGCCGTCGCACAGCGCGGCTGAGGGTGAGGACGCCGCCGACCGAGAGCAGGATGATGAGTGCAATGAGAAGGAGGCTGACTTCGAGGGTGGAACTCGCCGAGTTCGCCTGGCCGTCGGTCGCCAGCCGGAGGTCGGCCGAGCTGGCGAGGACGAGGTGCGTCAACGAGTTGGCCCACTCCACTTCGGAGCGACCGATCTTGGCAACCGCCGGGGCGTTGGCGGCGAACGGCGGTCCCTTGTGGTTCAGGCCGGTCGTGATGCCGAGTTGTACGTAGCTCTCGAACTCGGTGGAGAGCGGATTGGCGTTCAGCGCCGACCACGCCGCGGCACTCTTCGGGCCGAGCAACTGTGGGAAGCCGTGCGTCGCAGCCACGAATTTCTGATGGCTGACGATGAGGCTCTCGATCGCGGCCGGTGTGGCCCCGTCTACGAGGACGGTCTCGAGGGAGCCACCATTTTGGAGACTCTCCTCACCGAGCCCGGAGGTGAACGCCTTGAACGATGCATCGAGGCCGGTCAGGCCTTGTGAGGTCGAGCGGGAGTCTGACGTCGTTGTGTTCTGGACCCCGTTGAACGTGCGCATCCAGGTCGCATCGACCTTTGTCCCCGAGGCCGTTGAAGAATGCCTCGACCCCGGCCGGTGACGCTGTCCCGTCGTCGACGGCATGGCGCAGCGAAAGCAGGGCGCGATGGTCGGCGGCGAAGACCCCGGCAGGGCGGAATGACGCCTGTTGATCCACGAGCTTGCGCCCTTGTACGAGGTTGTCCTTGAAGTCGACGCCGAGGAGGCTGTCGAGTTGGTCCACGGTGAGGTGGTTCACCCGGGCCGCCACGATCGCCGCGCTCGGGACATATTCCGAATAGACGGCGATGCGCGCCCGCAATAGTGCGTCCAGCCCCAATGAGGATTGGCGCACCTGGACGGCCTGGCTGCGCCGCGCGACCTGATGCACGACCACACTGCAGGTCAGGCCGACGGCGACGGTGATGGGTACGAGCACGATGATCACCAGTGAGGCGCGGATGCTGAGGGGGAAGATCCTTCGTTTTGGGACGCTGACTTGCCTGGTCTCGTGCGGAGCGCGTCGCGCCGTGTGGCGCGGCGTCCCGGGGACGGCTGAATGGAAAGCGCATGCGTGTCCTGCTCTGTCCGGGTGGACTGCTCTGGTGGTGCAGTCTGATCACGGCGGACGATTCGTACTGCCAAGTATCTCGCTTGGCCCTCAAGGACCTCTCTACCCAGACCCAATACCTCCCCAACCTTTTTGCGGGAGCCGGCCCGACGGCCGCCCTCCGACACAGGGGATGCCACAGACGCGTGCTCACAGGAACTCCGCTCCTGTTTCGGCGTGACGAATCATGACTCGCCCGACTTTGGCCAGCGACAAACCGCCGACGACGAACACGCCGACGCCGTAGAGAGCGACCCGATCAGGCGGAAGGTGCAGAATCGTGGCCAGGGCAACGGTGAGGAACAGCAAGACCGAGAGGAGCCGGGTCGGCCGGCGCGAAGAGAACATGCATGCCACCAAGACGCTGAGGGCGGCCCATCCGGCAGCGAACACCACTCCGGCCCGTGGCCCGACGAGAACGAAGGGCAGGAGGAATGCCGCCCCGAACCCGACCCCTCCCAGGGCGAGCATCCGCCGATTCCACGATTGCCGTGTGGTGTCGGGTCCCTGGACGCGAAGCGAGACGCCGAGCAGGCAGAGGAGCGCTACCGCGGCGAAGCCGACGATCATGGTGACTGCTCCTACGAGTCCCACCCAGGTCATCGTCACTCCCGGTTCTACCGCGTTCTCCCTGCCCAAAGGCTATATCAGCAGCCTCGTGCCGCCACCATTTCGCTCGTGCCGGCCGTCACGCCACCACCGTGGAGAGCCGTAGGGACCAGGGATTTGGTCGACTTCGACGACCCGGCCGCCGGCGGCACCGCGCTGGTACAGCACGGGCCCGGCGCGGCAGGATCTGACGATGAAGATCGACCTGCTGTTCGACCCCTTCGGCGCAAGATGGTCCGATGTGCGCGATGGGGCCATGGCGGCGGAGGGCGAGGGATTCGACGGCGTGTGGCTCTACGACCATCTGGCCGGGTCGGTCCACAGGCAGGATCGGGTCCTCGAGTCGTGGACGACCATCACCGCGATCGCCGCCGCGGTGCCCCGCCTCACGATCGGTCCGATGGTGCTCAACGTGGCGAATCGCGACACCGGGACGCTGGGTGTCATGGCCGCCACCCTGCAGGAGATCAGCGGTGGCCGGTTACTACTCGGGTTGGGGGCAGGCGGTGGGAGCGAGACTCCCTACGCCGAGGAGCAATGGGCGTTCGGTCGCGCTGTGGGCGGCGATCGCATGCGCCGCGAAGCCGTTGAGTCGGCTGTGTCGATCCTGCGCTCGGTGTGGACGGGAACGGTAGGCGGTGTGGGTGGATTCCTGCGCCCCGACCCGCAGCCGCCGATCATTCTCGGAGGTTTCGGGCCGAAGATGGCCGAGTTGGCCGGCCGGGTGGCAGATGGCATCAACGTGCCCGGCGGACCCAGCGCGAGGAAGCTTGCTCGAGATTGCGCGTGCGGCGCGGTGCGGCGGCGGGACGGGAAGACTCGCCGTTCCTGGTCACGGTGTCCTCCGATCTGGGAGCTCGATCGCTGCCAGCGCCTCGAAGAGCTCGATGTGGACCGCCTCGTGGTCTTCGTGGGGGCGCCTTCGGCGGCCCGTGTGCGGGAGTTGGCCCGCAGCCGATCCTGACGGATCGCGCGCTGGTCCGTCGTTCAGCGGTAGGTGTTGTTGCTCGTGTGATCGCCCGCGAGCCACCGTGCGAGATCGGCCCGGGCCGTCTCGCGGCGCGTCTCGTTGATCTGGTCCACATTGTGGTGGTCGACGGTGAATTCGACAATGAGATCGTTCGGGTCCAGCACGTACAACGAGACGCAATAGCCGTGATCGAGGACGAAGGTCATCGGCTCCTCATAGCCCGCAGCGGCGAGTCGATCCTTGATCGCATCCTGGGTTTCCTGGCTCACCGACAGCGCGACATGACGGAAGGGCGTGAAATTCACCTGTGTCTTGAATTCAGCCTGATCCTTCGGGTCGGCGAACTGGAAGAAGGCGAGGGCACTCCCGTCGGCCAAGGCGAAGAACGTGTGGCAGTACGTGCGCGTCGCTCCGAGGAGCTCGTCGGACTCGGTCCACGTGGCGACCAGGGGCATGCCGATGACGTCCTCGTAGAAGGTGCGCGTGGCCTCCTGGTCGTCGGTGATCGAGGCGTGGTGGTGCAGACGGATCGGGCCGGGGACTGGGGCAACGGGCTGGCTCATGACAGAACAAGAAGATGCATGACACGGCCTCCGGGGTGGGTGGGAACGACGGGAGTCAGGAAAGTCTGGCACGGACAGCTCGAAGCCGGGTGTCCTCATGGCGCCGGTCGGGTCATGAGGCCGGTCGATGCATGACATAGAGGTAGCAGGGTCCGTCATCGCTGGGGTGATCGGACTCGAGTCTCCCTTCCCATGTCCGATGAAACCCGGCGTGTTCCAGAGCACGCCACGAAGCACGATTCTCCTGCAGTACGTCAACCACGACCGTCCGGACGTCGGGATACGTCGTCCAGCAATCGGCCACCAGGGCCGCAATCATCTGCGGCCCGAGCCCCCGCCCGGTCGCGTCCTCGACGCCGATGAGGTAGTCGATACCCGCAGCAGCAGTCACGGGGCCGAGACCCACGGCAACTGCTCGTTGCCACTCGGGGTTGTCGTCGAGCAGATAGCGCTGCATGAACCCGACCGGCTGGCCTTCGCGCATCACGATGAACCCCTCGGTCGGATCCGCACCGTCGGCCATCGGACCGTAGTTGGCCTCCACAGTCGCGGGATCCGCCGGTTCGCGCCACCATCTCTCGACATGGGGGCGTCCCAGCCACAGTGCGAGGAGCGGCAGATCGCTCCGTTCCAGGGGCCGTAGTGCTATCGGCATGGTTCCAGGATGCCGGACTTCGGCGGTCGGAGTGCGGCGAACTCCACGAGAGAGGAATAGTTCGGCGCACTCCTGGGTAGAGGCTCAGCATGGTCGGTGCGCTGAGAGGTTCGTTTGCTCAATGGTTCTGGCCGGCCGGGCTCGTGTTGTGGCTGAGCCTGGCTATTGCATTCGGATTGCAGAGGAAGTGGGACTACTTCGGCCTCTCCGTGCTCTGGGTCATGAGCTCGCTTGCGGGGTGGTCGCGGAGCCGTGGGCACATGGGGGTCTGACCCCCTTCGTTCGTCGATCAGCTCTCCCCGAGATATGTGATCCCCTGGGGTCCCGCGGCGAAGACATCGATCACGGTGCAGCCCTCAGGACCGACCTTCAGCGGTCCGTAGGCCGTCCCCGCCTTCACGATGCGCACGCTGCCGACTTCGTGCAGCTTCCGTGTTATCTCGATGGAACCGTCGACGACGAGCGAACAGTAGTCGGAGTCGTGGTAATGCACGGGCACCTCGCTGCCGGGGTCGTAGCGCACCATCAGCGCCCGGGATTCGTTGCCTTCCTGTCCGAACGGCAGCAGCTTGTAGCGCAGCTGTTTGTCGGGAACCTCGGTCCAGTCGGTCTCGTCCTTCCACGTCTCGAAGGACTGCCCTTTGCGTTGCGTGCCGACGTCGCTCATCGTGACCCTCCCGATCGCTCGTTGCCGGACGCGACCCTACCCGGGCCGCAGGTCAACGAGCCGGTGTGGCGCGGACTGCGGCGATAGCGTGGCGCGGATGGAGACAGAGGAGTATCTAGGTTTCGTGCGCGAGGGGGCCGCCACCTTGCTCAGCGCGGCGCAGGGTGATCTTGATGCGGCGGTCCCCAGCTGCCCGGGCTGGACGGTGGCGGACCTGGTGGCCCACATCGGAGGCGCGTGGGGCTGGGCCTCCGCCGTCGTGCGCAGCGGCGAGCGCAGTGCCGCGCCGATCGCTCCTGACGACCTTGGTGGTCCGGCGCTCGTCGGGTGGGCGCAAGAGCGCCTCGAGGAGTTGCTGCGCGCTCTGGAGAACGCCGATCCGGCGGCCAACTGCTGGACGTTCGGTCTCCCCCGCACCCCTGTGTTCTGGTTCCGGCGCCAGGCGCTCGAGACGGCCGTGCACACGTGGGATTGTCGGGGAGCGGTGGGTGGGCAGGCGCCACTCGATGCCGAATTGGCCAGCGACGGCATCGACGAATTTCTCAGCGCAATGGTGCCCCGCCAGGTCAAGCAACGCCCGAATGTGTGGACGGGCCAATCGCTGCACCTCCATCGCACAGATGGCGAGGGCGAGTGGATGGTCCGTCTGGGTCCCGACGGCGAGGTCTCGACCGAACGTGCCCACGGCAAGGGCGACGTCGCACTCCGGGGGCCGGCGTCATCGCTCTACCTGTGGTGTTTGCATCGTCTCCCGGCCGACGACCTCGAGCTGTTCGGCGATCCGGCCGTCGCCGCCCTGTGGGCCAGCGAGATCGCGTTCTGACAGAACGGATCGCGTCGCAACCGAGGGGTCGACCGGGCACAGTGTCCGCTCTCCCGCTGTGCGGTCAGGCCTTGGCCAACGTGAGGCGAAGAGCGACGACCCGTTGGGGGTCTCCCCCGGCAAACAGAGCGTGGAGCCTGTCGACGACCTTGGTCGCCCGGAATTGCCAACCGTATTTGGCCGACAGCGAGCGTTCGGCCCGGGCCACGTCCATGGAGTCAGCGAGGATCTCCCCCGTGCCGGCGTACTCGCTCGCCCCGGGCGTCACCCGACCCCGCAGGCTGCACACCTGCACCTGCACCTGCACCCGCACGCGTGGATCGGCCCGGAGGCGACGGGTTTTCCACGCCGTCTCCCCGGTCGTGAACTCGTAGGTGCCTGCGGAGCCGGTGATCCAGACCGGGCTCGAGACGGGTGTGCCATCTCGCTTGAAGGTGGTGAGCAAGAGATATCGGGCGCGATCGAGTTCCTCCATGGTCACGGCATAGTCGCGACACGGACCTGGTGCCATTCACGTGAAGCCGCCACGGAGATCGGTAGCCTGACGACCATGATGGGTTTCGTCTTCCGCCTCATTCCGCCGCGCACTTCGTTCACCTTCGACATGTCCGCCGAGGAGAGGGCCACCATGATGGAACACGTCGGCTACTGGTCCGCGCTCAGCGAGCAAGGAAAGGTGGTGGCGTACGGTCCGGTGAATGATCCCCAGGGCGGCTATGGCATCGGCATCATTCTGGCCGAGGACCTCGCCGAAGCTGAGGCGATTCGCGATGCCGATCCTGCGGTGCGGTCTTCGCATGGCTTCGGGGCAGACATCGCACCCATGCTGCGTCTCGTGACACCGTCCGGGACTTATGACGCCGTCCCGGAGTAACAGGCGGTGCGGTAACCGGCAGTGCAGTAACCGGCAGTGCAGTAACCGGCAGTGCAGTAACCGGCAGTGCAGTACCCGGCAGTGCAGTACCCGGCAGTGCAGTACCCGGCAGTGATTTGTTGACTCCGCAGCATCACCGGTTCGATCAGCTCACGCCGATAGTGTCCTCCGCACGGGCTGGAGACGCAGAACAAGGGGGCAGCAATGGGACTGTTGGACGTTGCGCAATCGGTCAGCGGGGGGATCCAATTGCAGGGAGGCACGTCGATTTCGCAGACGACTTCGAGCTTGAGTTCGATTCTGAGCGTGGCCGGCATCGTGGTCGAGATTCTCTCGTTGTTCGCGTTCATGGCGATCATCGGTCTCGTCATCATCATTGTGGTGGCGAATCGAGCTGATCCTGACCCCACAGGTCGCCGCCCTCAATCGGTGTACTACTTCGCCGTCTCCTTCGTGACACTGGTCACATCCATCATCGGATCCATCGTGGTGGTCTTCTCTCTGGTCGCCCTCATCGGACATGGGTCGTCAGGCGTCGGCAATGCAACGGCTCGTGCCTGTGTGCTCGGTGGCTTGATCACGATCCTGAGCTTCTTCCTCTTGCGGACCCATCTGCGCCGGGGTGTCGCCCTCGTCGGATCCGAGACCACGAGCCCCACCCGGCGCGTCGCGCAGAGTTACGTCTCGGCCGTCGCCTTTCTTTCGATGCTGATACTGCTCGTCGTCACGATCGTCGTGGCATACCTGATCTTCGCCCTGGTCGGACCTGGGGTGTTCGGGTCGCTCGGCGGACGCACGGTGGTCTGGCGTGCCCTTCTCGACACGCTCTATGTCGGTCTGGTGGCAGCGCTCGTCCTCCAGACCCACCGCAACCTCGTGACACCGGGCCTCAGGTTCTTCCGGCACACCCGGGCTGCGGCCGCAGAGGTGTAGGGAAGTCGCAGTTCGCAGCTACTCGGCGCTGAGTTCGCAGGAACTCAGCGCTGGAATTACGGACCCGGCATGAACACGTGGAGTGACACCCCGCATCTTCGGCAGTACACGACTCGGGTCAGCAAGGGATCCTTCTCGCCTTCCGTTGCATCTGGTTGCACCAAAATGGTACGAAACCGTGTCCCGTCGGCCAGGTCCGCCCGGCATTGCGGGCACCGAGGTTCCGTGTTCGGACGCTCGACGTTGGTGAAGTGCGTCACCACGCTCCCCTTTCCGGCGCTTGTTGCTTCCATGCCGATCGGTCCTCCCGCCATGATGGCCGTGATGCGCCGGCGCGCCACCCCCAGGTCGACCCCGAGCCTGGGGAGCACCTGCGCCGCCACGCCGTCGCCCTCGCGGATGATCCCGAGCAGAATGTGTTCGGTGCCGATGTAGTTGTGCCCGAGGTGGAGCGCCTCGCGGAGCGAGAGCTCGAGGACCTTCTTGGACCGGGGGGTGAACGGGGGCGAGCCGCCTGGCGCAAGCTCGGTCGTCTCGTCCACCGCGCCCACCATCTCCTCCACTTCGCCGCGCACCGCCTCGAGGGTGATGCCGAGTGAGGCCAAGGCAGTGGCGGCGACGCCTTCTCCCTCGAGGATCAGCCCGAGGAGGATGTGCTCGGTGCCGATGTAGCTGTGGCGCAGGAGCCGCGCCTCCTCCTGGGCCAGAACCAGAACCGACCGGGCTCGATCGGTGAAGCGCTCGAACACTCTCGCGACGATACCTGCGCCGCTCGGTGAGCGCCCCGGGCCCTCGGGCGGGGCCGAACCGGGCATGGAAGCCGGGTGACCGCTGTTGCACCGTGTGATGGAACGAACAGCGCAGATCCTGATGATTTCGGGCAGCCTCCGACGCCGCTCGACGAACACGGCGCTCCTCCTGACCGCACGGGCCGTCGCCCCGCAGGGGGTGGCCACCGTTCTCTACGGGGGGACAGCGGAGCTCCCCCACTTCAACCCCGACGCGGATACCCCTCCGCTGCTGCCGCCCGTCGCTGACTTGCGGGCGCAGGTACGGGCGGCCGATGCAGTCCTGTTCTCCACGCCCGAGTACGCCGGTGCGCTCCCCGGATCCTTCAAGAACCTGCTCGACTGGACCGTGGGCGATGACCAGCCAGGCTCGATGAACGGCAAGCCGGTGGCTTATGTCAACGTCTCCCCGCGCGGCGCCGCCCTGGCGCACGCATCGCTTCGCCAGGTGTTGGGCTATGTCGGGGCCGTGATCGCCGAGCCGGCGTGCGTCGACCTGCCGCTGGCCCCGGACAACGTGGGCGAGGACGGCCTCATCGTTGCGGACACGCTCCGGCGGGAGGTGGCCGCGGCCCTGGCGGCGCTACTCAGCGCAGCGCTCGTTGCCCCGGGATGATCGGTGACGGCAACGCCGTCTCCCCCATGAGCCAGCGGTCGACAGCGGCCGCTGCCGCGCGTCCTTCTGCGATGGCCCAGACGATGAGGCTCTGCCCGCGGGTCTGATCGCCGCAGACGAAGACGCCCTCGACGTTGGTGGACCAGTCCCGGTCCGCCGCCACGGTGCCCCGGCCATCGACGTCCAGACCGAGCTCCGCCACGGCGCCCCGACGTTCGGTGCCCACGAAGCCCATGGCGAGGAGCACCAGTTCGCATTCGAGCTCGAACTCGGTGCTGGCCATCTTCTGGAACACCGGGCGTCCGTCTTCGAGGATGGTTTCGACCTCGTGGCCCCGTAAGGCTCGGACCGAGCCCGAACCGTCGTCGACGAACTCGGTCGTCGTGACGGAGAAGACGCGCTCACCACCCTCCTCGTGGGCCGACGACGTCCGCAGGATCAGCGGCCACAGAGGCCATGGATTGGTGTCGGACCGCTGCTGCGGTGGCTCGGGGAGGATTTCGAACTGGTGCACGGAGGCGGCGCCTTGGCGGTGTGCCGTCCCGAGGCAGTCGGCTCCGGTGTCGCCGCCGCCGATGATGATGACCCGCTTGTCTCTGGCGGTGATGGGTGACGCGGCGAGGGCCCCTCCCGGACGAGATTGGACGGCTTGAGGTACTCCGAGCGCGAGGTGCACCCCGTCGAGCTGGCGCCCGGGGACCGGAAGATCCCGGGGCAGGGTCGCCCCGCCGGCCATGACGACGGCGTCGAATTGCTCGCGCACCTCTGCCGCGGAGCGGACGGTGACGTCGGGGGCGCAGGCTTTGCCCATGCCCCGCTCCTCGCCGGGCTCCATCGGCTCATCCCCGACAGCCTGAGGGGCCCGATCGGCAGCCCCGGCTGATCCCTCGGCGCCCTCGGCCACCCCGGTCGCGCCGCCGATCGACGTGGCGCAGACGAAGGTCACGCCTTCGGCCTCCATCTGGGCCAGCCGCCGGTCAAGGACGGCCTTCTCCATCTTGAACTCGGGGATGCCGTAGCGCAGTAGGCCCCCGGGCTTCTCCGCTCGTTCGAAGACCGTGACGTCGTGCCCGGCGCGCGCCAGCTGTTGGGCGACCGCCAGACCGGCCGGTCCGGATCCGACCACCGCCACCGAGCGTCCGGTGCGGACGGTGGCGAGTTGGGGGTCCACCCATCCTTCGGACCAGGCCCGCTCGACGATCTCGTACTCAATCCGCTCGATCGTCACCGGGTCCTCGTTGATCCCCAGGACGCACGCCGCCTCGCAGGGAGCGGGACAGAGCCGGCCGGTGAACTCCGGAAAGTTGTTGGTGGCGTGCAGCCGCTCGATCGCGTCGGACCAGTCGTCCTTGTACACGAGGTCGTTCCACTCGGGGATGAGATTGCCGAGTGGGCAGCCGTCGTGGCAGAACGGGATGCCGCAGTCCATGCAGCGCGCGCCCTGCTCCTGCGTCTGTTCCGCACTGAAAGGTTCGTACACCTCACGCCAATCGCGCAGACGCACCGAGACGGGACGCCGCCGTGGCAGCGAGCGGTCGAACTCCATGAAGCCTGTCGGCTTACCCACGTGCTGCGGCCTCCATGACGGCCGCATCCACCGAGCGACCCTCCGCCACGGCCAGCCGGGTGGCCTCGAGGATGCGCCGGTAGTCCCGCGGCATGACTTTGACGAACTCGCGTTGCTCGATCTCCCAATGCTCGAGGATCCGCGCCGCCATCGCGGAATCGGTTTCGACGCCGTGGCGCTCCACGAGGCTACGGACCAAGAAGCTGTCTTCGCCGTTGAGCGGCTCCACGTCGACCATGTCGGGGTTGACACGCTGATTGAACGTGCGCTCGGGGTCGTAGACGTAGGCGATGCCGCCCGACATGCCGGCCGCGAAGTTGCGGCCGGTCCGTCCGAGGACGACGACGCGTCCTCCGGTCATGTACTCGCAGCCGTGATCGCCCACGCCTTCGACCACGGCCACCGCGCCGGAGTTGCGGACGCAGAAGCGCTCACCGACCTGGCCCCGGATGAATGCCTCGCCGGCCGTGGCGCCGTAGAGGATGACGTTGCCGGCGATGATCTGGTCCTCGGCGGCGAACACCGATTCGACCTGGGGCCGTACGACGAGCCGCCCGCCCGAGAGGCCTTTGCCGAAGTAGTCGTTGGCGTCGCCGAAGAGGCGCATGGTCATACCCCTGGGGATGAAGGCGCCGAAGCTCTGCCCAGCTGACCCGGTGAAGGTGAGCGAAATCGTGTCGTCGGGCAACCCGGCGGAGCCGAAGCGCCGGCTGATCTCCGAGCCCAGCAACGTCCCGACCGTGCGGTCCACGTTGGAGATGGGCAAGGCCACCGAGACGGGCGTGGCGTCATCCAACGCAGCGGCACACGACGCCATGAACTGATGATCCAATGCTTTCTCCAGACCATGGTCCTGCAAGCGGGTCTGATGACGCGCCATGTCCTCGGGGACGTCGGGCTCGGCCAGAACGGCGCTCAGGTCGAGTCCGACCGCCTTCCAGTGCGCGACCGCCGCTTCGCTGTCGAGCAGATCGACCCGACCGACGGCCTCCTCGAGGGTGCGCAGGCCGAGGGAGGCGAGCAGCTCACGCACCTCCTCGGCGATGTACTCGAAGAACGTCTGGACGAACTCCGGCTTGCCGGAGAACTTTGCCGCGGAGGGCGGGATTCTGGGTGGCGATGCCGACGGGACACGTATCGAGGTGGCAGACCCGCATCATGATGCAGCCCGAAACCACCAGCGGCGCCGTGGCGAAGCCGAACTCCTCGGCTCCGAGCAGCGCACCGATGATCACATCGCGGCCTGTTTTCAGTTGTCCGTCCACCTGGACCACGATCCGGTCGCGCAGCCCGTTGGCCAGCAGCGTCTGCTGCGTCTCGGCCAGGCCGATCTCCCAGGGGATGCCGGCGTGTTTGAGCGACGTGAGTGGTGCGGCACCCGTGCCGCCGTCGTGTCCCGAAATCAAGACCACGTCGGAGTGGGCCTTGGCCACACCGGCGGCGACCGTGCCCACGCCGACCTCGGCCACCAATTTCACGTGCACTCGGGCCGCCGGGTTGGACGACTTGAGGTCGTGGATGAGCTGGGCGATGTCCTCGATGGAATAGATGTCGTGGTGTGGTGGGGGCGAAATCAGCTCGACACCCGGTGTTGAGTACCTCGTCCGGGCGATCCACGGGTAGATCTTCTTCCCCGCCAGCTGCCCGCCCTCGCCCGGCTTGGCGCCCTGGGAGATCTTGATCTGCAGGTCGTCCGCGTTGACGAGGTACTCGCCGGTCACACCGAAGCGCCCGGACGCCACCTGCTTGATCGCACTCCGCCGCAGGTCGCCGTTGGCGTCGGGCGTGAAGCGGTCGGCATCCTCGCCGCCCTCCCCGGTGTTCGAGCGCCCACCGATCCGGTTCATGGCGATGGCCAGGTTCTCGTGCGCCTCGGCCGAGATCGATCCGTAGGACATCGCCCCGGTGGAGAAGCGGGCCATGATCGACTCGATCGGCTCCACCTCCTCGATGGGGATGGGCCCGGTCCGGCCGGGTCGCGACGACCCCCGGCCAGCTGTCCGTGGACCCTTCACCTCTACTTGAGCTTCAGGGTCGAAACCATCAAGTTCAGATCCAGGGTTTGGCCCGGGCGCGGAGTGTGCCCCGTCCGCAGCGCGTAGGCCCGCAGCCGTCGCACCGGAGCCGCCGCTGTCCGCGGTGCGCAGTCGCAGCAGGCCGCGCAGCGTCGCCAACTTCTCGGCCTGATCGTCCACCGCGGCCGTGTACTCCTTGAAGATCGCGTACTGCTTCGAACGTGTGGCGTGCTGGAGCTTGAACACCGTCTTCGGGTTGAAGAGGTGGTATTCCCCCTCACGCCGCCATTGATACTCCCCGCCCACCTCGAGCTCCCGGTGCGCCCGCTCGGTCGGACGCTCCTCGTACGCCATGCGGTGTCGGGTGGCGACCTCGGCGGCGAGCACCGAGAGCCCGATGCCACCGATGCGGCTGGCCGTCCCGGTGAAGTACTCGTCGATCAGGGCCCGGTCGAGCCCGATGGCTTCGAAGACCTGGGCGCCGGTGTAGGAGGCCACCGTCGAGATGCCCATCTTCGACATGACTTTGAGCACGCCTTTGCAGGCCGCTTTGATGTAGTTGCGCCGGGCCTGGCGGGGGGACACGCCTTCGAGAAGACCCTCGCCGATCATGTCGTCGATCGTGTCGAGCGCGAGATACGGGTTGACCGCGGCGGCACCGTACCCGATGAGCAACGCCATGTGATGGACCTCACGCGCGTCGCCGGTCTCGATCACGAGGCCCACATGGGTACGCGTCTTCTCGCGCACCAGGTGGTGGTGGACGGCCGAGGTCAGCAACAACGACGGGATCGGCGCCCACTCCTCCGTGGCGTTGCGGTCCGAGAGCACAATGATGTTGGCTCCGTCCGCGATCGCCTCGGACACCCGGCGGCGCACGTCGGTCAGCGCCCGCGCCAATGCCTCGCCCCCCGCCGCGGTGCTCACGCCGGCGGCACCGGCCTCCCCCACCTCGAACAGTCCGTCGACGGTGAAGGCCTTGAAGCCCGGCGTCTCGCTGTGCTCGTTGACGTACATCAGCTTGGCCAGGTCGTCGCGGTCGATGACCGGGAGTGGCAACAGGATCTGACGGCACGACCCCGGGCCAGGCTCGAGCAGGTTGCCCTCGGGCCCGACGGTGGCCGAGAGGGAGGTCACCAACTCCTCGCGGATGGCGTCCAGGGGCGGGTTGGTCACCTGGGCGAACAGCTGGGTGAAGTAGTCGTAGAGCAGGCGGGAGCGGTCCGAGAGCACGGCGATGGAGGCGTCCGAGCCCATGGAGCCCAGTGGCTCGAGGGCCGTGCGGGCCATCGGCGCCAAAATCACACGTAACTCCTCGGCCGTATAGCCGAACATGCGCTGCTGGCTCACGACCCGCCCGTGCTGCGGGGTGAGCATGGAGCGCGGCGGGAGCTCGTCGAGCCGGACCTGGTCCTCCGCCAACCATGCGCCGTAGGGGTGCTCGGCTGCCAGTGCCGTCTTGATCTCGTCGTCGTCGACCAGACGGCCCTCGGCGGTGTCGACCAGGAACATCCGGCCGGGCTGCAGCCGGCCCTTGCGCACGATGTGCTCGGGTGCCACGTCAAGCACACCCACCTCGCTGGCGAGGACCACCAGATCGTCGTCCGTCACCCAGTACCGGGCCGGGCGGAGCCCGTTGCGGTCCAGGACGGCGCCCACCACGGTGCCGTCGGTGAAGGTGACGGCGGCCGGCCCGTCCCACGGCTCCATGAGGGAGGCGTGATACCGGTAGAAGGCGCGCCGGGAATGGTCCATCGTGGTGTGGTTCTCCCACGCCTCGGGGATCATCATGAGCACCGCGTGGGGCAGCGAGCGCCCGGCCAGGTGGAGGAGCTCGAGTACCTCGTCGAAGCTGGCCGAGTCGCTGGCCCCCGGGGTGCACACCGGGTAGATGCGGTTCAGGTCCCCCTCAATGAGGGAACTGGAGAGGAGGGCCTCGCGTGCCCGCATCCAGTTACGGTTGCCGGCCAGCGTGTTGATCTCTCCGTTATGGGCCATGTAGCGGTAGGGGTGGGCCAGAGGCCAGCTCGGGAAGGTGTTGGTCGAGAAGCGGGAGTGGACGAGCGCCAGGCCCGACTCGAAGAGCGGGTCCTCCAGATCGGCGAAGAAGGTGCGCAGTTGCTCGGAGGTCAGCATTCCTTTGTAGACCAGCGTGCGTGACGACAGCGACGGGAAGTACAACCCCTCCACCGCGTGCTCGGTCCGCTTGCGCAGCACGAAGGCCTGGCGCTCGAGCGCCATCTGGTCGGCATCGGGCCCCGACCCCGGGGCCCGCACGACGAACAGTTGCTCCATGATCGGCATGACGCTGAGCGCGGTCTCCCCCAGCCCCTCGGTGACGACGGGCACCGGGCGCCAGCCCAACACCGCCAGACCTTCCTCGGCCGCCAGGGCATCGACGACCTTCTTGGCCTTGGCCGCGTCGTCGGGCTCGCCCGGGAGGAAGGCCATGCCCACGGCGTACGTCCCGGCTGGGGGGAGGGTGAAGCCGGCCGCCTCCGCCGCCCGGACCAGGAACCGGTGCGGCACCTGGACCAGAATTCCGGCGCCGTCACCCGTCGAGACCTCGGCGCCCGAAGCACCACGGTGGGCCAGGCGCTCGAGCACGGTGAGGCCCTTGTCCACAATGCCGTGGTCCGGTCGCCCGTGGAGATCAGCCACCATGCCGACGCCACAGGCGTCGTGTTCGTACGAAGCGTCGTAGAGGCCGGAGGCCATCGGTTCCTTTCGGATTAGGGCGTGAACGGAACGGCGACCGGGACGGCGCTGGCCCAGAAGCGGAAGGGACAGAATACACGACACCACACGGCGGTCCGCCAAACGCCCACCTGGCAAACACCCGGAAACGACAGAGGGCGGGAGGGGCGACGGGACGGCGACGGAGGGCGGGAACCAGCGGGAATGAGTGCTTCGGGATTGCGCCCTCAGAGGACCCGGCGGAGAAAGGCGCTCGTGAGGGCGGTCCATTCGGCCAGGGCGGACGCCGTCGAGGCCACATGGAGCTCGGTGTCAGGGATGAGCGTTGCCAACTCCTCAGCCGTGGAGAGCGGATGGACCGGGTCGCCGGTCCAGGCCAGGATGAGCGTCGGCACCCCGATCTGCGCCAGGTCGGCCCGGTCGGGCAGGTTGGCCTCCGTGGCGCCCCGCATGACCAGGGCCAGCCGATCCGGGTCCCAGGCCCGGGTGGCGGCTGCCTGCTGCTCGCGGCGTTGCGTATCCCCCTTGTAAGGATCGGGGGGTTCGAGCTCGGCGCGCGAGTCGACCAACGCCTCGACACCCTGTTCCTCGATCATGGTGGCGGTGCGCTCCCACAGTGCCGCCTGCGCCGCCCTAGCCTCCCAACCGGTCGGCGGGAGGGCGAGGACCAGCGCCCGTAGTCGCTGCGGGCTGAGGACGGCGGCGTGCAGCGCAGTGCCACAGCCCATCGACGCGCCGGCCGCGACGTAGCTGCCGATGCCCAACGCATCGGCCAACGCCAGCTGATCACGGGCCAGCTCCAACCAGCTGTAGGCCTTGGTGTCGGGTGTCGACTCGGATTCGCCGTGGCCCCGGGCGTCGTAGCGGACGACGGAAACGTGGATCTGGCTCCAGTCGAGAAGTCCGAGGACCGCGTCGCTGGCGCGGGTCATGGAGAGGCCGTGGCCCCAGATGAGGTCGGAACCCTCCCCCGACACCTCGTAGGCGAGCCGGGCGCCGCGGACGCGGACTTCGTGCTGCGTCACAGGAGGAACGAATGCGGGGCGATGGCGAGCACGCTACTGAGGATCAGCCACTAGCTGGCGGGCCGTCCCAGGGAGGCCGGATTGATCGGCGTGGGCATGGCGTGCACGGCGGGGAGCACCTTCTCTGCGAAGAGGCGCAGGCTCTTCTCTGCCTTCTCTTTCGGCATGCCGCCATAGAAGACATGGATGACGAGCGTCTCGAGGCTGATGGCCCACTGGACTGACGTGAGCTTGTCGATGATCTCGTCCGGCGTCCCGATGGGCTGTGTGTTGCGCTGGCTCGTCACGAGGTTGCCGGCCAATCCGGCATCGGAGGCTTGGGTCTTGAGATAGTCCTCGTAACCCTTGATTCCCCCGAAGCCCGGGTTGTTCCATTCGAAGTAGTGGTGTTGCGCCGCCAGTTGTTGCGCCCGGAAGTAGTCCCATCCCTCCTCCGCCTCCGACGAGGTCTCGGCGCAGTACATCCACAAGAGCGTGGTGGGTTGGTCGGGGGGCAGGTCGAGCTCAGCGCGGATTGCGTTGAAGCGCTGGACCTTGTCGGTCATGGCCTCGAGGTCGTCGTTGGCGACGAACATCTGGCCGAGCCCGTTCTCGGCAGCCAGCCGGGCCGACGTCTCTGTGGTGAACGCCGCCTTGATGTGGGTGGTCAGCTCTCCCTTGTGACGCCCCTGCGGGCGAATCGTCGTCGGCGGAATGTTGTACACCTTCCCGTCGAACGTGAACCTCTCGGATCCGTCGGAAGCGCGGATCGCGTTCACCACGTCGTAGAAGTAGGCGTGGGACTCCTCGATCGGAATGCCCAACGAGGCGTACTCATGGGGCGCGATGCCGCGTCCGATCCCGAGATGCAGCCGGCGCCCCCCGAGCAGGATGTCGAGCATGTTGATCTCGGAGGCCAGGCGCACGGGGTTCCACCACGGCGCCACGATGACCGCCGTCCCCACGTCGACGCGGCTGGTCCTGCCGGCCCAGTAGGCCAGCCATTGCAGCGGGTTGGGCTGCATGGAATAGGCCGACCCGTAGTGCTCGGTGGCCCAGATGGAGTCGAAGCCGAGGGGCTCCACCAACTCGCCCATGGACAACGTCTGTTCCATGTTGAGGTAGTCGGCGACGTCGGGTGGGCGTGCGTAGTCTCCAGCCATCAGTCTCGGCCAGTCGTCCTGGTTGTAGCCGGTCACCATCACTCCGCAGTGCATGCCCCTCCTCAGGAAAAGGCCAGTCATACACGCCCGAGGGTCCAGCCGCCACCGGTGTGCGCCGTGGCGCCGGGCCAACAGCGCGCGCCGGGCCACCAGCGCACGCCGGCCACAGTGCGCCTGGGTGACGGTGTCGGCGTGTCTCAGAAGCGCGGCCCGATCACCGCGGGCTCGTCGGCCAGCCAGCGCCGGATCTCTTGCTTGAGTGGCTTGCCGAGCGCGTTTCTCGGCAGCTCGTCGATCTCGACGACGTGGCGTGGCGCTTTGAAGCCGGCCAGTCGCTCGCGGACGCGGCCGATGAGGACGTCGGGGGCGAGGGTCGCTCCGGCTCGCAGGACGATGACCGCGCAGACGTTCTCCCCCCAATGCGGGTCGGCGACGGCGACCACCGCCACCTCGCGCACCTCGGGACACGAACGGAGGATCTCCTCCTCCACTTCGCGCGAGGAGACATTCTCCCCACCGGTGACGATGACGTCCTTCTTGCGGTCCACCACGGAAAGCACACCGTCGGCATCGAACACGCCGATATCCCCGGTGTGGAACCACCCATCCCTGAAGGCGTCGTTGGTCGCGGCGGGATCGCGCCAGTATCCCGCCATCACCTGTTCGCTCCGGATGGCGATCTCACCCGGCTCGCCCGTGCCGACCTCGTCACCGGCATCGTCGAGCAGCCGGACCTCGACGTTGGGCGCCGGCCTGCCGGCGGCTGTCAAAAGATGATCTGCGCTCCAGCCTGCAGTGGCCTTCGAGGGAGCGCCGGCCCCGGCGGTGGCCCCGGCGCCGGCCAGTGCCCGGCGATGGTCCTCGATACCGAGAAAGACGGCGTTTCCGGCCAACTCGGTCATGCCATAGCCCTGGCTGAAATCGATCTGCAGGTCGGTAAAGGCACGCCGCAACAACGTCGGGGGCATCGGGGCGGCGCCGTACGCGATCGCCTCGAGCGAGGCCAACTGCGGACGTGCTTCGGGGTGCGCATCGAGGTGGTCCATCAGGCTCGAGAGCATGGTGGCCGCCATCGTCGTCTTGGTGACCTGATGCCGGCCGACAAGTGAGATGAATGCTCCCGGCTCGAAACGGTCCATGAGGACGACGGGCCGACCGGCGGCCAGATTGCTCACGACGTTGTACCCCGCCACGTGGCACAAGGGGAAGAGATGCAGGTACACGTCATCAGGCCCGATCGGTCGCCCGTGTGCGCTCGCGAGCAGAGATGCGGCCACGTTGCGGTGAGTGAGTGTTGCGCCCTTGGGCGACCCGGTCGTCCCACTGGTGAAGAGCAACCAGATCGGCATGTCGGGAGACGACGACTCCTCCTCCCCGCCCGGGCTGAGCTCCCCGCCCGGGCTGAGCTCCCCGCCCGCTCCGGCTCCATCGTTCCCCATGCGTTCCCACTCGTCCAGATCGATGAAGCTGGGTGTCCCACGGGTGGCGAGCAGGGCGGCGAGAGACGGCTCCATGCGGTCCAGCTCAGCTCGGGGGCCGACCACCACCGTGGCTCCGGCGCGCACCACGATCGCCGCCAGTTCAGCCGCGGCCAAGCGATGGTTCAAGAAGGCGAGGATCCGACCCGCGCGGGGCACGCCGTAATACGCCTCGACCCAACTCGGATGGTTTTCGCCGATGACCGCCACTCGATCCCCCGGAACGGTGCAACGACCCAGCGAGGCGGCCACGCGTATGGTCCGCGCGGAAAGTTCGCCGAAACTGAGAGTACGACCGTGGAAGGTGAGTGCCGGGCGTTGGGGATCGGTCGCGGCAATGTGGTCGATCGGTTCGTGCAGGAGCATCCCCATGGGCTGCAAGCTACCGGCACGACGAGGGCCGGCAGGGTGTTCGCAAGGACGAGGGTCCGGAAGGGCCGGGGTTACAGTGGCGGGGCGTTCCCCACGTCCGAGGAGGACACCATGGCCGAGAACCGGATGAGTCCCACCGTCGCCGAAAACCCGGCAGATGAGCGACTTCATCGCAAGCGGATGCTGATCGCAGCCTTCCATCTCTTCTCGAAGTTCGGCTTCGAAGAGGGTATAGCGGGACACATCACGGCGCGGGACCCCGAGCGCCTTGACCACTTCTGGGTCAATCCGTTCGGCCTTTCGTTCGGTGTGCTGCGCGTGTCCGACTTGATCCTCGTCAACCACCGTGGCGACGTGGTCGAGGGTGACGGAATGCTCAACGCGGCGGCGTTCGCGATCCATTCCTCGGTCCACTCCGCTCGGCCCGATGTGGCCGCCGCCGCGCACTCGCACTCGATCCACGGCAAGGCCTGGTCCTCTCTGGGGCGTCTCCTCGACCCTCTCACACAGGACGCATGTGTCTTCTACGAAGATCACGGCCTCTTCGACGACTACACCGGCGTCGTGAGGGATCCTTCGGAAGGCAAGCGCATCGCGTACGCGTTGGGGGACACGAAGGCGGTGATCCTGCGCAATCACGGGTTGCTGACGGTCGGACGGACGGTGGAAGAGGCCGCGTGGTGGTTCATCACCATGGAGCGCACGTGCCAGGCGCAATTGCTCGCCGAGGCAGCGGGCACGCCGGTGCTCATCTCACCCGAGCACGCCCACGTGACACACGGACAGGTCGGCGCGCCCGATTCCGGTTGGTTCAGTTTCCAACCCCTGCTCCAACGCCTCCTGAAAGACGAGCCGGATCTGTTCGACTGAACCCTGGGACCCGCCCGGCCCTGCCAGCCCACGCGGCCGATCCGGCTCATCCGGCTCATCCAGCCCATCGGGTCTGCCCGGCCCTGCCGGCCCGTTCGGCCGATCCGGGCCCACGTGGGTCGGACCCGCTGCTCGTAAGCTGGGTGGCGTGGCGCACCGGGTGCTCGTGGTCGGAGGAGGCGTCATCGGACTTTCGTGCGCCTGGCGTCTGGCCGTGGCCGGGCACCAGGTCACCGTGGTTGCCCCGACCCCCGGAGAGGACGGCGCCTCGTGGGTCGCCGCCGGCATGTTGGCCCCGGTGACCGAGGTCCAGTTCGGCGAAGCAGCGCTGACCGAACGGCTGCTCGAGGGTGCCCAAGGGTGGAAGGACTACAGCGCCGCACTGGAGGAGGCCTCGGGGCACGAGGTCGGCTACGACCAGTCCGGGACGCTCACGGTGGCGCTCGATACGTCGGACCGCGCCGCCCTCGACCAGCTCCTCGCCTACCAGCACATGCTGGGCTGCACGGCGCACCGGCGCACGGCTTCGGAGTGCCGCAGGCTGGTGCCGGCACTCTCCCCGACGGTGTGCGGGGGGATCGAGGTTCCGGGGGACCACCACGTGGACAATCGGGCACTGTTGCGCGCGCTCGTGGCCGCATGCACTGCGGCGGGCGTGGTGTTCGTAGCGGAGACGGTGCGCGCAGTCAGCGGCGGACCTTCGGTGGTGCTCTCCGACGGCAGCCGCCTCGACGCCGGGAATGTCCTCCTGGCGGCTGGCGTCGGCACGCCGCACATCGGCGGCCTCGAAGAGGCCGCCCTGCCCGAGATCCGGCCCGTCAAGGGCCACATCCTCCGGTTGGGACCTGCCGACGACGGTGACGGTGACGGCGCAGGCGCCGCAGTTGGTGCGGGGCCACCGCTCCTGCACCGCACGGTGCGGGCGCTCGTGCACGGGCGGTCGATCTATCTCGTCCCCCGGCCCGACCGGACGTTGGTCGTGGGGGCCACCATGGAAGAGAGGGGGACCGACATCACGGTGCGCGCCGGGGCGGTGCACGAACTGCTCAGCGACGCGCGCGCCGTCGTCCCCGGGATCGACGAGCTGGAACTGCTCGAGGCCCAGGCCGGTCTGCGCCCCGCCACGCCGGACAACACGCCCGTCGTCGGGTGGACCGCGCTACCCGGCGTGGCGGTGGCCAGTGGCCACTTCCGCAACGGCATACTGCTGGCCCCCGCCACCGCAGTCGCCATCGTCGGTCTGTTCGCCGCTGCAGATGCAGCGGAGGTGACAGACCGGACGTGAGCGAGCTCACGGTGACCGTCAACGGGGACCGCCTGCGGGTGCAGGACGGGACCACGATTGCCGATGTGGTGGCGCTCCTCATCGATGGGGCCGAGCCCAAAGGCATCGCCGTGGCGGTCGACCGGAACGTGATTCCACGCTCGGAATGGGCCACCACCAGGGTTTATGCCGAAGCCCCGATAGAGATCGTTTCGGCGGCCGCCGGTGGCTAGCCTTGACGGATGATCGAAACAGCCCTCAAGGGGTCCACTGCGTTCGTGCTGGCCGGTGGCGGGACCAAAGGCTCGTTCGAAGTGGGGGCCCTCCAATACCTGGTGGGCACGGAGCGCATCATCCCTGACATCATCACGGCCACCTCGGCCGGAGCCGTCGCCGCTTCCGTGCTGGCGCAGGCTCGCACCCTCGAGGAGTTCACCGGGCGCGTGCAGGAGGTCGAGGACGACATCTTGGCCATGACACGCACCGAGCAGATCTTCGGCGAGCAGGCCTGGCTGCGCGCACTCGAGGGAACGGCGCTGGGCGGCGAAATTCGCTTCGCCCTCACCGAAGGCACCCGGCCCCCGCAGCCGGCGCTGGAATCGACCGGCATTGACGGCACCATCGTGAAGGTCCCGGACCTGGCACCGTTGAAACCCCGCTCGCCGCAGCGCGCGGCCAAGAAGGCACGCCGTCGCCGTCGGCGCAAGATCCAGCGCATGTTGTTCGGCGCCGCCTTCCGTCTGCCCGGCGCGCGGCGGAAGTTTCGCACTAGTGGCAGCGCGGTGCTCAACCTGCGGCCATTGGCCGAGGCCATCCGTCACGGCGGCGAGACAGGGATCCATCCCGTCGACCCGGCCCTTGTGGCCCGGCCGGGGTTGGAGCTCAGGCTGGCCGTGACCGCGTTACGGGCCGGCGTGCTGCGCTATGTCACCCAGGACGGCACGATCGTCGAGGATGACGCCGTGACACGCGTGGCAGGCGACGCCGGAGGCCCGGTCGACTTCTTGGATGGCGTCATCGCTTCGGCCAGTGTCCCGCTCGTTTTCCCGCCCCGCGCCCTGGCCGACGATGACTATGTCGACGGCGGGGTGTTGCAGGTCGTGCCGGTGCGTGCCGCCGTGCAGCTGGGCGCCACCCGGATCATCGCCGTGGTCGCGATCCCGCTGAAGATCGATCGTGACGAGCGCAACTACTCCGACGACAATGCGGGCAACGTCGGCCTGCGTGCGCTGGGCGCCATCGCCATGGCCGACCGCCAACGCGAGAACCTCGCGGTCGCACTTCCCGCCACTGCGACCTTGACCACGATCGACCCCGTGATCGACGTCGTCGGCTACTTCGAGGTGCAGCCCGGCCTCCTGCGCATCAACAAGGACTACGGCTGGCTGCGGGCCGCCGACGTCATGGCCGAGGGTGACCCCACAATTCTGGCCGAGATCGCAGCGGAGACCCACCGTCTCACCGCAGCCCGACTCCAGGCCTGGCATCTCGAGGAGTCGATCTGGGAGGCGAGCCGGGCCGGGGACCACGCCGACGCCGGGAC
This sequence comes from uncultured Acidimicrobiaceae bacterium, assembly GCA_963706555.1. Lineage (GTDB taxonomy): Bacteria > Actinomycetota > Acidimicrobiia > Acidimicrobiales > RAAP-2 > Bog-473. Next base: position 3,898,033 of record OY970164.1, on the reverse strand, counting down.
GGTCGCCCTGCTGCGCGAGATCAAGCGGCAGGTCCAGGAGATCGTTGATCAACGCAAGCAGTTGGGTTTCCCCGTGCCCGATGGCTGCGAGGCGTGGTGGACCGGGTACGAGGTCCACGGGCACTGACCGCAGCGGTAGAGGCCGCGCGGCGCGTCAGACCGTGGGTCCGCCCAGCCAGCCGCGTTTCTTGAAGAGCATGTAGAGCAGGACGACGGCGACCACTTCGGTCCCGATGCCGATGACCCAGAAGGTCCACGCCGGCGAGATGAGGTGGGTCACCAGATAGTTGAAGTTCTGCCCGAAGAAGCCGGTGAGGAAGCTCAGGGGGAGGAACACCGTCGCGATGATGGCCAGTTGCTTCATGACGACGTTGAGCCGGTTCGACACCGTGGAGAGATGGGTGTCCATGACGCTGCTCAACAGGTCCCGGTAGCTGTCGACCAGGTCCGCCAGGCGGATGAGGTGGTCGTAGAGGTCACGGAAGTAGTGCACCGCCTGGTCGGTCATGCCGGGCACGTCCGACACGCCCGCGTTGATGCTGGCCATCATGTCGCGCTGCGGCGCGATGACCTTGCGCATGTTCATGAGTGCGCGTTTCATGTCGAACAGCTGACCCAACTGCGCTTCTGTCGGGGCCTTGAGGATGTCGTCTTCGAGGGAGTCGATCCGCTCGTCGAAATCGTTGAGGACGGGAAAGAAGCCGTCGACCAACGCGTTCATGATCAGGTAGACGATGACGATCTGGGGCGCCGCCCCGGTGGCCGAGAGCTTGTGCTGGGCGATCCGCTCGCGCACCGCATGGACCGACGGGCAGCCGGCGTGGTGGACAGTGACGACGTAGGAGTCGTTCCAGAAGCAGTGCACCTCGGCCTGACCGTTGTCGGTCGGGTCGGCCCCCCGGGCGACGAGGAAGACGAAGTCGTCGTAGTCGTCGAAACGGGGCCGTTGCTTGAACTTCTCGGCTGCCGCTACCGCCAGGGGGTGAAAGCCGAAGTGGACGCTGAGCAGTTCCTTCACCGTCCCGTCGGAGGCGTCATCGTCCAGGTCCAGCCAGAAGAACTGCTTCCCGGCCAGCGCGGCCAGGACGTTCTCGGTCGTGGCTTCGGTGTCCGTCCCATTCTGCGTGAGCGTGCCCTTCATCGCCCCAGTCTCACTCCCAGGTGAGGCCCAGGGTGGGATGGGCCGGCTACGGCTCGGATGCGGGCGGGACCGCCATCGAGGCCCCTGGGCGGCCCACCAGTGCGGCCTCAATGCGTGCCAACCGGGTGTCGAGGTCGCTGAGGCGGGCCCCGAGGTCTTCGTGGGCAGCTTGCAGTTGGGCCTTGTTGGCGTCGGTGTGCTCCTGGACGAAGAACGAGGCCACCGTGGCGGTCAAGGTCCCGATGAGGCCGATGCCGACCAGCATCAGGATCACGGCGACGGCCCGTCCCCCGGCGGTGACCGGGAAGCGGTCGCCATAGCCGACCGTGGTCACCGTGACGACGGCCCACCAGAGTGAATCGGCGTAGGAGTGGATGTTCGAACCGGCCGCGTGGTCCTCGAAGAGCAGGTCGACCCAGGCGCCCAGGAACAGGAGCCCCGTCGCGGTGAGGAGCACCCGGAACAGGCCACGGTGACGCAGGATCGCCCCGAAGCGCGCAAAGCCTTCACCCCACAGCACGGTGGCCTGCTCGACGCCGATGACCCGCGAGACCTGAAAGAACGGGATCACGACCAGCACCGGTTCGATGCGCCGGCAGGCGAAATAGCGCCGCCGGTCGGGCACCACGATGTAGCGCACGAGACACTCGAGGACGACAACGGACCAGATGACGAACAGGGCAACGACGAAGGCCTCCGAGGTGCTGCCCGTCGAGTGCGTGGTGACGACGACGATCCCGCAGACGGCCCAGGCCACGCCGAGGGCGGCCATGGGGAACCGGAGCGCGTGTTCGATCCGCTTGAGACGTTCCCGGCTGCTGTCCGTCGGTCCCCGCCCCTCTTCGATCGACTGTGCCCGCCGGCTGGTTGTGGCCAGCTCGTTCGCGATCCGGTCCCGTTCCTGGCGTTCCAACCGGTGAATCCGTCGCAGGGCCGCCGAGGTCGCCTCGTTGCTGCCGTCAGGGTCGGGGTCCACCAGTGGATGAAGCTAACGCGTGGCCGTGCCGCCATCGGGGACTCGCCGGCCGCGCGAGCATGGCCGCATGGCATCCACTGAAGAACTCCTCGCTGCTCTCGACGAACGGCTGCTCGACGCGATCCGGGGCAAGTCGACCCCCGAGGGCGTGGCGAAGCTCGCCGAAGCCAGGGCCTGGATCACCAACCCCGATCAACCTCATGGGGGGTCACTCTCGACGTGAGCGAGTGCGGCGGGGAGCTCAGGTGAAGCGGGACGGGTCCAACTCGCCGGGGATGTCGGTGCGGCCGGCCTCGTCGAGAATGTGCTTGGCCAGGAGTTTGGCGCTGTAGGGGCCCAGCAGCAGCCCATTGGCCCCGTGGCCCGTCGCCACCCAGGCGTTCGCCCACCCCGGGACGACGCCGAGCGCCGGGCGGTCGTCGGGCGAGGTGGGGCGGAGGCCGACCCTGGTCTGGACGTAGGACGCGTCGGCCAACCCGGGTGCGACGACGAGGCATTCGCGGAGGAGTTCGTGGAGTCCCGCCGCCGTGACGGTCACGGAGAATCCGGCGCCTGGTTCGAACGTCCCTCCGCAGGCCACCCGGCCTCCGGGCCACGGCACGAGGTAGTGCGACAGAAGGGGCTGCACGATCGGCCACCCTCCGCTCTCCTCCGTGGTGGCCAGGTGCACGATCTGGCCCTTGGTCGGCCCAATAGGGAGGGCGCAGCCCAGCCACTCCCCCATCGGCGCGCTCCAGGCTCCCCCGGCGACCGCCAGGGCTCCGCACCGGACTTCGTCACCACCCTCGACATCGACAGCGTGGACGGCGCGCGCCGACGGTGCAGGACGTGGTGCCGAACGCACACCACAGACGGCGCCGCTCACCATGCGCACGCCTCGCGCCCTCGCAGCCTCGCGTAACGCGTCGGCCATGCCGCGGCCGTCGATGCGGGCCGCACCGGGATAGTGGAGTGCCCGGTGCACCGCGCCCAGCGGTGGGAACAGCGCGGCGGCGTCGTCGGGGGTGATCTCCCGCACCCGTCCTTCGGCGCGGCCGAGCACACGCTCTGCGAAGGGACCGAACCAGGGCTCCTCGCTCTCACGGAGCCCGATGGACAGGAGACCGCACGTGGCATAACCCGACGGATCGGTATCGGCGCCGTCACGGCGGAGGCGGTCGAGCAACAACGGGTAGTGGTCGCCGGCACCGTGCGTCAACTCCCACCAGAACGGCTCGGTTGTCGGATGCGTGTCGGGCGCCAGAATGCCCGCGCCGGCGTCAGTCGCCCGCCCCGGATGGCCGGCGTCGATCAGGGTCACCTGCGCCCCACGGCACACCAGTTCGTACGCCAACGAGAGGCCGACAAGCCCTCCGCCGGCGATGGCCACGTCGCACGACTCTGCGTTCACGACCGGCAGGCTACGAGGAGCGGGCGCCCTGCGCATCCTTGTCGGCGCCTTGCGGCACCGCTACGTTGACCGTCGTGCGCTTCGTGACGGGGATGCCCGGCCTCAGTCGGTACCCGCCCGTCGAGCCAACGTGGGCCCCCGACATGTCCGCCCCCGACATGCAGCGGCTCGCCCGGGGCATCGACGACCTCGGATTCGACGGACTGCTGGTGCCCGAGCACATCGTCTTGCCCCCCGATCTGGCAAGCGCCATGGGTGCGCACTGGCCGCATGCGCTCACGGCGATGTCGTTTTTCGCCGGGGCGACGAGTCGGCTCACGGTCATTTCGGCGATCGTGATCCTGCCGTTGCACAACCCCGTGGTCCTGGCCAAGGAGATCGCCACGCTCGACGTCCTGAGCGGCGGCCGGCTGATCGTGGCGTTCGGGGTCGGGCATGCCGCAGAGGAATTCGACGCACTCGGTGTGCGCTTCGGCCAGCGGGGGCAGATGGCGGACGAGTACCTCGAGGCCATGTCGGCGCTCTGGACCGAGGATGCGCCCTCCTACGACGGGCGCTACGTGCACTTCGCCGACATCCGCTTTGAGCCCAAGCCGCTCCAGAAACCCCATCCGCCCCTCTGGATCGGTGGCAATTCTCCCGCGTCGATCCGGCGCGCCGCACGATGGCAAGGGTGGTTCCCCTGGCAGGTGACGGCGGAGGAGCTCCCGTCACGGCTGGCGACGATTCGCAACGATCCGGCGTACAGCGACCCCGGGCACCCCTTTGACGTGATGCTGCCGTTGTCACCCGTCCGTGTGGACGAGCGCGATCACCGCCCGCTGGATGCCGGAAGCGGCACTCCGGTACCGCCGGCCAGTGCCCAAGCGGCCGTGGACGCCATCGGAGCCCTGGCCGAGATCGGGGTCACGTGGACCTCGGTGCCGCCGCCCGGGCCTCCGACGCGGTCTCTCGACGAGTACCTAGAGCGGCTCGACTGGTTGGCCCGTGAGGTCATCACCCATTTTCGCTGACCACCTGCCGGCCGTTGATCGCAGCCAGTCCCTCCAGCGCGAGCCCATAGCCGAGGTCCGCGGCCAGGGCACGGCGCAGTGGCTCGGTGAGGACGACGCGGGTGTAGCGCAATGTCAGGTCCGGGGCCTTTGACAGCTGGCGGGCCAACTCCCACGCTCGGTCGAGGAGGCGGTCGCGCGGGAGTACCTCGGCCACAATGCCGCAGGCAAGCGCCTCCGCTGCGGAGATCTCCGTCCCGGTCAACAGGAAGGCACGCCCGCGATTGGGACCGAGCAGGAGTGGCCACACCACGTGCACCCCGTCACCGGGTACCGCACCTCCCGGAAAATGCGCAGCGTCCTGAAAGAGCGCCGACTCGGCCGCCAGCACGACATCGCCGAGGACGGCCAACTCGGCGTGAATGCGCGCCGGGCCGTTCACCGCGGAGATGACAGGGATCTCGATGTCGAGAAGGCTTCGGAGGAGCGCCTTGCCCTCCCAGTAGATCTTGTCCCACCCCGCCGGCGTGCTGACGTCCCAGCCGGCGCCGTCACCGCGTACACAGAAGTCGTCGCCGCTGCCGGCCAGGATCATGACCCGGTTCCCGCGGTCTTTCGAGATTGCGCCGAAGAGCTCCGGTAACTCCCGGTGCGCCGGCTCGTCCCAGACCAGAGACTGGCCTGGCGCCGCGCCCAGGCTCACTTCCACAATGCCGTCTTCGCGCCGGAGCCGCGCCCGGGTGAAGCTGTGCTGGTAGTCGGCGAACTCGGTCATCGCAGAAACGGGAAGCTCAGTGGCGCATCACGACGCGCCGGGAGTGCCTGCAGGTTGCTCGGCTGCCTCCGGCGCCGGGGTCAGCGCCTCAGGAGCCTGCGGCGCGGGCGCGGCGAGCTCGGCTTTGAGTGCAGCGAGCTCGTTGTCCACCGAAGCGGCCTGGCCGACCTGGTCCAGCTCCTTTTGGATGTCGTCGCCTCCCCCGCCGACATCTTCGAGGACGCCGGACTCCAGCAGTTCGTCGAGGGCACCCGACCGCGCCTGCATGGTGGCGATCTTGTCCTGGGCCCGCTGGAGGGATGCGCCCGAATCGTTGAACGACTTCGAAATTCCCGCTGCGCTCTCGTTGACCGAGGTGATCGCCGAGGCAGCGGTGTACTCCGCCTTCAGCGTCTCTTTCTGCGTGCGGAAGTCATTGACCCGCTTCTGCAGGGCGTCCAGCGTCTTGGTCAGCTTCGCCTCTTCCTCGACCAGCTGCACCCGTTGCGGCTCCAAGGAGTCGATCTGCTCCTGGGCGACCGCCTTGCGCGACAGCGCCTCTTTGGCCAGGTCCTCTCTCCCCTGCCCGAGCGCCGCCTTGGCCTGATCCTGCAGGTGGTCGACCGTGTGCTGGAACTGTTGCTCCTGCAGCTCGATGCTCTTGCGGGAACCGGCCAGGTCGACCAGCGCCCGCCGTACCTGGGTGATCTGCTCGAGCATCTTCTCGTAGGAGAGGTCCAGCATCTCGTCGGGCTTCTCGGCCGCGTCGAGCGCCTTGTTCGCCTTGGCCTGTGCGATGTCGTGTGCACGCTGGAAGATGCCCATGTTCCCTCCCTGGGGATCGGCTGTTCCTTGTCAGGATAGATCTGCTGACGCCCTGGCGCGACGGCGACCAAAGGGGGGGAGCCCTCGCTACTAAGTTGCGGGGATGCACTTCCATGTTTCCAGGGGCGTTTTTACCGTCTGCCGCGCGCCGGGGAACCCGGAGTGGGCCGCCTTGCCTGTCACTGTGGCCGACGTCACCCGCTGAACGTCTTGGTCGACTCGGCAACCTCAGCGGAGGCCACGCACAAACCAGCCTTCCGGCGAGCCCGTCATCGGCGGAGGAGGCGTAGGCTCCCGAATTGGGCCGCCGCGATCGGGTGGATCGTCGTCGTGCCGCTCGCTGCCGTCGCCCTGGTGCGCATTTTCGCCTGGGACGACGAAATCGTCTTCGCCCTCCTCAACACCGTCTCGCTCATCGTGTACCTGCCGGCGTGGATCGTGGCGATCGGGGCCGGCATCGGGCGCCGCTATGCACTCGCGGCGGCGGCACTGCTGGTGGTGGTGGCCCAACTCTTCTTCGTCTTGCCTGAATTCACCGCGGCCCAGCCGGCGCCGGGCTGGGCCGCCACGGCGCCAAGCGTCCGTCTGCTGGACGCCAATGTCTATTTCCTCAACGACACGGCGATGTCGGGGTACGTCAGCCAGATCAAGGCGTACAAGCCGCAGCTGGTCACCATGGAAGAGGCCACGCCCCTGGCGGTCGGACACCTCAAGGGCGCAGGAGCCTTGGCCGACCTCCCCTTTGACTTCGAGGTCTCGCGCTACGACTCGCGAGCGTTCTTCATTGCCTCGAAGTACAGGTTGTCGGGGAGCCGCGTCGTCTACTTCAACGGGGTCCCCCTGATTGTGGAGACGACCATCCACCTCCCTTCGGGGGCTCAGCCGCTCTGGGTGATCCACGCCGCGGCTCCCGTCCATGATTCGTTCGCTGCGTGGAAAAACGACATCGACTTCATTGCCCGGTCCGTGCAGGATCGGGGCCCGCAGCGGCTGCTCTTGGTGGGAGATTTCAACTCCACATGGGGGAACAGGGGCTTCCGGTCCATTCTGGGCGAGGGCATGACCGACGGGGCGGCTGCCCGGGGCCGGGCCCTCGACATGACGTGGTCGCAGCTCCGCCATCCCCTTCCCCCTTTGGTTCGGATCGATCACGTGCTCACCGGGCCCGGAGTCGCCGTCACGACGATCCGGACGGGCACCGGGCTTGGGAGCGACCACCGCGACGTGATGGCGACGGTGGCGTTCGAACGGCAGGCCTCCTCTCCGTAGAGGATGCGTGCCATCGCCGGCCACCGCGGTTACGATTTCTGCGGACTTCTATCGCTCGACCAGGGGCACAACGGCCATGTACGCTGCCCTTCCCGATACCCGAGGCGAGGTGGCCCGATGACCTCCGATGACGAAGTGGACCTGTGGCTTGACGCTGGACTCGTTGGCGCCGACCCATTGGAGGCGTCGTCGCGCTGTCTCTGGATCAAGATCACCCAACTCCTTGGCGAGGTGTCCTGTTATCTCCTCCCGATTCACGACGGCAATCACTGCTCCGCGGAACTGATGGAGTGGGCGTAGCGCTTCCCCGGTCTGGTGTCACCCGTCCCCGTACAAGGCTTCGAGCCGATTGGAGCGGCCTTCGGTGCATCCTCTGAGCCGATGTCCCAAGGTGCTCGGTGTTTGACCCCGAAACAGATTTGCCCCCTCCGGAGCTGGGGCACGACGCTCCGCCTTGTCAGTTCGTGAAGATCACGCAACTCCTTGGGGAGGTGCACTGCTACCTGATGCGGGGGCACGACGGCGCACATTGCTCCGCCGAATGGATGGAATGGCGCTGAGGTGCCTCAGCCGGCTCTCATCCGGGCGGTCGAGCGGTCGCGCTCTCCCATGAGGCCGAGCGCCCGCTCGACGATGACGTCAGCGCTACACGCTGCCTCCGCTGCCGCCCGGACGATGAGTCCCCGCAGATAGGCGGCCAAATTCAGCACGTCGACCCGGTGGCTGAGGCCGACGAACGGGACGGGCTCGGTGGTAAAGGCGAGCCCGGAGGCCCGGATGAGGGCAGTTCGCAGGGCCATGAGCGCCGGCAGGGCTTCGTCGAGCCGCATGTCGCTCCGGCTGATCCAGTAGGAGAGTCCCAGCTCAAGGCACAATTCCTCTTCGTAATGACCAATTTCCACCAGGCCGCGGAGGACCAGGGAGGAGAAGTCAGCCCCCTCGCGGGGCTTGCACACTGCGACGACAGCCATGGGGCCAGTTTGCCGAGAGGGTGTATCAGAGTGGTGGATCGCGCCTGAACTGGGTAAAGATTGTGGGATGGCACGTACGATTTGGAAGGGTTCCCTCAGCTTCGGGCTGGTCAACGTTCCCATCGGCGTCTACCCGGCGACCCAGGACAAGAGCATTCACTTCAATCAGTTCGAGCGCGGCACGTCGGACCGGATCCGTTACAAGAAGGTCAACGAGCGGACGGGCAAAGAGGTGGAAGGCGCCAACATCGTCAAGGGTGTCGACCTCGGTGGCGGCGAGTACGTGATCCTCAGCGACGAAGAGCTCGCCACGGCCGAGCCCAAGCGCTCGAGGTACATCGAGATCACCGATTTCGTCTCACTCGATGACATCGATCCCGTGTACTTCAACACGACGTATTACCTCGCACCCGAGGGTGAAGCCGCCGGCAAGGCGTACTCGCTGCTCCGCCAAGCGATGCAGGAGTCGGGCAAGGTGGCCATCGCCACGTTCGTGATGCGCAACAAGGAGTATCTCGTCGCGATTCGCCCCGAGGCCGACGTGCTGGCACTCGAGACGATGTACTTCGCCGACGAGGTGCGTTCGCCATCGAACGAGCTCCCCAATCTTCCGGGTACCGACGAGGCGAGCGACCAGGAGTTGAACATGGCCAACCTCCTGATCGGCTCCATGGAATCGTCCTGGGAGCCCGAGCGCTATCACGACACGCACCGGGCCAAGGTCGAAGCACTGATTGAGGAGAAGGCACAGGGCAAGACGATCGCCGTGGTCAAGGAAGCTCCGGCCACCAAGGTAGTGGACCTCATGGAAGCCCTGAGTGCGAGCATCAAGGCCAAGTCGGGCTCCGCACCAAGTCCGTCACGGGCGAAGGCAGCCGCCACAAAGGCGAAGCCCGCGTCGGCCAAGGTCACTCCCTCGAAGAAAGTGGCAAAGGCACCAGCGGTAAAGACCGCTCGGCGCAAAGCGTCCTAAAAGGCCTTCCAGTCCAGCTTGGGCTCCCTGCGAGAGCCCGCGCCCGAGGGGTCGCGTTCCTGACGTTCAGCAGAGAACCCTGACGGCGCGGGGTGTCAGCCCCCGAGCAGATTAAGGATAGTAACGATCGGATTGGTGTCCGCCGTCGTTGTCGTCGTATCGGGCGGTGGCGGTGGCGTTGTATCCGTCGTGGTCGTCGTCGGTGGCGGGGGCGGCGCCGTCGTCGTAGTCGTCGGCGGCTCGGTCGTCGTGGTGGTCGTCGGCTGCTCCGTCGTCGTCGTGGTGGTTTCCTTCGGCTTCGTCGTCGTGGTCGTCGTCTGCTTGGGCTTCGTCGTCGTGGTCGTCGTCTGCTTGGGCTTCGTCGTGGTCGTGGTGGTGGTCGGCGGCGGCGGGAAGAAGAAGATCGGCGACGTGGTAGTGGTGGTCGTCTGCTTGGGCTTCGTCGTCGTGGTCGTCGTCGAGATGTTCCCGGCAGGAATGATCGGGAAGACGGCGGTCAGCGGGGCAGTATGGACGTTGGGAGACGTCGAGTTCGTGGTCTTCTTCTTCGCAGCCGTCTTGACCGTCGCCTTGGAACCGGCTGTCGTCGGTGCCAGGGTCGGGCCGACCGTGGTCGGCGTCGATGTCGGGGGCGGAACCAGCACGGGATCCTGGGCGCCTGTGGAGGTGGTCACGTCGCCGCCGGTCTGCTGCGAGGAACTCGCCGAGCCCGGCTCTTGGATGTGAGGGATGGCAAGGGGCGTCGAACCGTGCCGGAAGGCCACGAGGCTGAAGGCCACGCCCGCACATACCCACACCGCCACGAGGGCGATGATCTCCGCCCGTCGGTTCATTCTGCGGGATCGACGTCCACTCATACTTGAATCTCCCTCGCTCCCAGAACCGCCACAAGGGTGGGATGACGACCTAGCGACACTACCCGATTTGGCATGGAGGGTATTCGGAGCCTGCAACCCCGGGAAGGGGTCGAACCCCGTACGCCCTGTTCAGCAGAGCCATGCCGTACGCGCTTCTGCAAGTCCTCGGGCATGATGTTCGCAGCTCCCTCTCGAAAGCTGCCAAGCCGGCCGCCTCCCATCCATTAAACATCGGTGGACTGCCTCGCAGCAGGGTCAAAAGTCCCAAAACCGGCAAATCCGAGGGCGAGGAAGCATCATCCGTTGCAATCTCCTCGCCCGCTCTTGGACCATGGTGAGTGCCGACGCTCCAGGTGCAGAAATGGTCTGGGAAGTGCCCGTTCACAGGCGATTGAGGATGACGGCGGCCTCCGCTGCCGGGTTCCTGGACGAGCATCCGATCAGGATGTCCCCGGGCCCTACCGGCTGCGACGCGAGCGGCCAACGAGAGCGAGGGTCAGCTCTCGAGTGTCGGTGCTTGCGCCTCGACGGGATGCACTATCGACTCTGCGAGCTGTCGCAACTTGATGTTGAGCCGCTGCGAGGCACGTCGTAACGCATCGAGGGCTTCGGCCTCCGCCATGTCCTGGCGTGCCATCAGCAGGCCGACAGCCTGGCCGATCAACTGCCGTGTCACCATCCCGGCCTTGAGGTTCTCTATGGCGAGCGAGTTCGACCAGGCGACAGCGGCATGGGCCGCAAACACCGTCGCAACGGCGACGTCACGGTCATCGAAGGCGTCGAATTGCGTGGAGTAGAGGTTGAGGGCGCCCATCGTCGTCGTCTGGGAGAACAGACGGAGCGAAAGGATGCTTTCGATCCGCGACTCGGCGACGGCCCGCGGCGTGAACGCCGGCCAGCGTCGCTCTTCGGACAGCCGTCCTGTCTGAAAGACCTCGTGCTCTCTGATGGCATCGACACAGGGCCCTTGGCCGGTCTCCGACTGGATCCGGTCGACGATTGTCGGCACCTCGTCACTCGAGGCGGGCGAGGTGACGGTGTTTCCCTCGATCACCGAGATGCCCGCATGTTCGCACCCATCGATGGTCTCTACCGCCAGCGACACAATTCGTTGCAGCGTCGCACCGGGATTGGCTTCTGCAATCAGGATCCGGGCAATAGCACCGAACTCTTGCGCCAAGGCAAGGTCGGTGGCGTCTGTCATCATCCGACGCTAGCCGTCGTCGGCCGTCGCGGCGCAGCCGATCTCGGGGTCGAGATGGCAGTTGTCGCTGCAGGTTTCTGGCAACGGGGATGTCGATCGGCCATCTCCCATCTGGGGAGGGACGCCCGGTGCCTACGTCCGGCCGACGTGGTGGGCGCCGGTCGCAGGCGGTGCCGGCCGACGAACCCTTTCACGTGGAATGCTGCGGGTGTCCTGTAACTCGAGGGTGCAGCTTGGCGGAGATTGCCTCTCGGAGTCGCTGTTCGACGTCGATGAGCCGCTCGCCCTGCTCCGTCTGATTGTCCAGGGACGGCACCCGGAGGATCCATCGTTCCCCCTCCCGCGTCACCTCGGCCCGGAAAGTCTTCACGGTCGGATCCTGGCATCGTGCTGAGAGGTGCGCAACCGCCGATCTTCAGACGTTCTTGGCCTTGAGGTGTCTTTCGAGGTGCGGGAAGACCTGGTCCCGAATGTGGTCGTGCCACTTCCACAGCATCACCATGAAGGAGAGGTTGGCGATGCCGGTCGGAGGGCCGCCGAAGGCTGCTTTGAATTCGACTGTAAGGGACCCGGGAATGGCTGATGCCAAATTCCATTTGTTGATGAGCACCGGCTCGGTACAAAGGCCGAACCCGTTCTTCGGAGGCGAGACGTTCAAGGGAAGCGCCGCACCGTCCACGAAGACGTTCTTGATCCTCGCTGTCGCCGTAAGGCGCAAGGCTCCACGTCTGTCTTGATGCGCCGCTTGGTTGAGCAACCAAAGTAGATCCAGATGGAGAGGTGTTCTCTCGGGATCTGGCGCCAGGGCGATGATCGCATCCTTGACCGGACCACTCATGGAGCGGAGAGCCCGGGTTTCCCTTGTGACAGCTTCATTTCGAATCGGAAACGAGATGTCCTCCACATCGCTCCCAAGGAGCTCCTCCGGAGTGTGGTGGGATATTGCGAGCGAGTAGGCCAGGTTGTCCAGGGAATTTCGAAGGCATTGCAACGCGTCGCCGATGATTGCCGGAAGTTCCTTCGGAAATGGCATCGTTTGTTGCGCGTACGCAGAAGAGAAGCCTTCATCGTCGGTGACGTTCCAGATCCGGTAGCCGCCGTCGAGAATCCACCCGTTGAGGGTTGATTGCACACTCCGGATGTGTACATCGGCCCGCGCCAGCTTTCGCCGATGGCTGCACGCGTCGAACGCAGACTCCAGCGAGAGCGGTCTGTCGGGATAGACGGTGGGACCAATCGATTGCGTCGCGGTAGTGGCCATCTTCAGGAGGGCGTGAACCTGGAGCAGGATGCGGGCGCCACCCCACCATCCTGACTGATTCCTGAAGTCGCCGCCAAGGCGGCCTTGCGGATCATCGCGTCGTCTCTGCGTCGGAACATTGCACGCAGCCGCTGTTTCACGTGGCTCGATACTCCCCCGCTGATCTTTCCGGTGATCACGGTGCAAACGGACTACGGTTCGTAGGTAACCGGAGGCTCGGGCCAGCCGGATGCGTGAGCCGATCGCCTTGGACCATCAGGGCCCGGTTCTAGGCGCATCACAGGCGGACCACTCGTTTGGTGCCGTCTTCGTTGACGAGAGCGACACACTGCACGCAGCGAATGCGAATTGAGTGCCGGGTGCCAACTCCTACGTGGTCGTCGGGATGCCGGTGATTGAAGCCGGATCTGTCGAGCGAGAGCCCTTGATCCTGGGATTTGACTGAGGTTCGGACGTGCGCCCTCGAAGCGTGAATATCCGCCGGTATATAGCGATATGCCCAGACCGCCTCCACGAGCGATGCGCTCAGGCCAGAGGTTTCTGCGCGCTCATTCGGGCGCCGCCGACCACCTACTGCGAAGAACGCTGCGAGACCATCATGACGCCAAAAGCTATGCAAACCGCACCGCCAACAGCGGCGATTTCACCAAAAAAGGAAAAGGCCGTGAGAAACGCGAGCACCAGCAAGATGGCGCCTACACAGATCAGAGTAGGTGGCACACGGCTGACTATAGGGCAGAGGCCGATGACGTTCGCCATTGGGTTCCCCGAGGTCGGATTTCGCGCGGTCGTTGTGCAGGCGTACCTCTGGAGGTCGTCCAGATGTGAGGTGTCATACAGCTCGAGTCGTCGTCTGACCGTGCTTCCCGTAATCGGGAGCCCGGCGCAATTCTCACACTGCCGTCAGGATCCGGGCTCGCACACTCGCGTGACGTTCTCGGTCAGAGGCCCTTTCTGGCCGTTCGCTCCAAAATTCCCAACGTGGCGCGCAACGCTGATTCGGGCACGATCGGGAATCGATCCTTGAAGTCCCCACTCACCTTTGACCAGTCGTAGTACGACGTCACATTTGTCACGCCGTCCTCATCGACATTTAGGCGGTACCCGTAGAAATGCGGGATCGGAATATCGGGCCCGAGGTTCCAGGCGATCTCCTTGTCGCGCTCAAAGACGATGATGTGCACAGTCACGTCGTACTTGCCAAGCGGGACGTCATTGAGCGATTCACGGTTCATATGGATGACGAACGTGTCGCCCACCTTCTCCGCCGGTTCGCCGGTGAAGTCCTGCAGCATGCCGGAGGCATCGATGGCCACATGGCCGGCAGGGCTCCGCAAGATGTCGAAAATCGCGGCCGGCGCGGCCGGGATGGGCCGGGTCACTTCGATGCGGTCGGGCAGGAAGACGGTATCGGGCATGTGGGGCTCCTCATGAACGTGAGTGGTTTCGTCCGCCACTCTCGAGGGGACCAGCATCGCGCGCCGACCACACTTCCCGCTGACGTCACCGGCGAGGAGCTCCCCCGAACACGGTTTGGCAGGTGCCGTGGAACCGCTTCTTTTCGGATCCTTGAGAGCCAAGCCCGCTTCGGCGCACGCGTGGATTCGAGCGCGCTCGATGGGTGTCCCTGCAGGCGTCCTCCCCCACGGGTGGCGATGAAGTGCGTCGGTCCAGAGCTCCAGGCTCAAGTCCTGGTCTCGATACGATGCGGAACGACGGCGATCCCATGACCCAGGAATCCCCCTCACAAATGAGCGACCACTGATGTACCTGACCGGGATTTGAAACCGGGGCCTCTCGAGAAGTGGTCAGGCAGCACGGGTCTGCGCTGAGAGGCTCTGCGCCTCGTCGTTCACCCTGGCGTCGGTTTCAGCGCCCGGATGCCCCGCCGTCGGATGTCAGGGCTGACCGTCCAACGTTCGATCTCGAGGAGTGGGATAGTCCGGCAAAAGGTGGGATGTCGCAGCAGTTGAAAGAATCAAGCTCTCTTCATCCTTGCAAGCCACCGAGCTCTCTCCAAATTGCGAGGTCCTTGACCTTTCATTGCCATGCGCCAGATGCAGGCCAGCTGCTATCCCTTCACTCACGACGCGGGGGCCGTCGAGCGCAAGATCCAATCCGAAACCGGGCCACTCCGTTCGCATCCAGGTACCCAAGACTGCGTAGCAACGAGCTTTGGCCATGGGGCTGAGGGGGGACAGAGAGATGCTTCTCCCCTTCTCGAACAACGAGTGCCACAAAGGGAACCGGCTCGATCCGCCGTACCACTTCGCCCACACTTGGCGTGTGCGACCCCGAGAGATCACCGCTGTTGCCCTCCCCGGATGCATGCGATTCAAAAAGAGATGTTCGGGAACTTCGCCGAACGGCCCCTGGAACGCGAGCTCGGAAAGCACAATGGCATCCGAGTTGTACACGGGCTGGAACGGACGAATGCGGTTGAGGACCGATCGACGGATGACGGCGAACGAGTACGCGAAGTCATGTGGTCGAATGAGAACCTGATGAAATCGGACCCATGGTCGATCGTCGCCGAATCTCAGCTGCCGGAACGAGCGCATTAACTCTTCGCCGCGCACGTTGATGTAACACGTCCACGCGTGACAGGCAACAATTTCCGGGCGACAATCGAGCTCGGACACGCACTTCTCGAGGTACGTGGGCTCGTAGACATCGTCGTCGGCGCACCACTTGAACAACTCGGTTTCAGGAGAGGTCTGTGCGACGAAGTTGCAGTTCCATCTGGGACCCTTGTTCTCATCATGGCGCCAGTAGTGAACACGAGGATCCGCTGCGGCGTACGACCGGCACATCTCCTCCGTCGCGTCGGTTGATGCATTGTCGGAGATGTCGAGTACGAAGTCGCCCATGGTCTGAGAGAGCAGCGAATCGACGGCAGCCGCGAGATGGTCCTGCCCGTTGTAGACGAACAGGCCGATCGCGACTCGGGCCGGGGTCATGACGAACGTGTTTTCATTGTGGTCCCCAACCTGATGATTGCCGCTTAAAGCCAAACAGTATGAACATCTTCGTGCCTTCGGCTGAAATGGTCGTTACCTATAGTTTGACGACAAACATCACCCAACGGGCTATACATTCCCAACGCTTGCCCAACACGCAATCGAGTCCAGGTCTCGCACGTCATGGCGTGGTGCTCCATGAAAGCTCCAGTGCTTGTCGTCGGAGGGGTCCGCTCGAGCAAATGATCGCACACTCGGGTGCGACAGATCCAAGAGCGGCCTGGCGCCGTCGAAAGGCCTTGTGGGCGAGACGAGTGCCGGTGGACCGATGCCCCCTGGCGGATGGTTCCGGGGCAGTTTGCGCACTCAGGCCTCCCACCGTCGGCTTGGCGGCGCAGCCATACGGACGTGGACCGTCCGACGGCCACAGCACCTTGAGCGGGCGCGTCAGTCACGCTCATCGCGTCGAAGCCATCGAGCACCTCCTCCGGATCGGTCGAATGCTGCATCCAGGAGCGAAGGAGGGTGGCGACCACACGGGAGAAGCAGGCACCAGAAATGCCCTGGGGAAAGAGTTACGCCGCTAGAGGGAGAACGGCCCATCCGCGAATATGCGCTTCACCTGGAACTTCACGGAATAGACACGTCGGGTTATGGCGCTTGCACTCGTTCTGTCGTTCGTTATTCCCAATCGATCGTGTCGTGCCCTCGTGCTTCCCGCACGGCGGCAACGAAGCGGAGGTGGGCGTCTTGCCATGCCTCTTTTGCCGTGGTGTACTCCTTCACAAGCTCCCTATCGAGCTCGATTGGGCCGATGTCGTAGCGCCCAAGTCCGGAGCTGGCCGGGGGCTCGTGCTCGTAGACGACTCCTTCGCGGATGGCGGCGTCATAACAGACCCAGTAATCCTGAACCCGGGAAGCGGAATTCCGTCCGCTCGGCCTGGCGCCTCGCATGTACGACACGGGTGTCTCCCCGGTGATTTGGCCCCGTTGGACCTGGCTGTTTTTCCAACCGCGATGCAACCCTACGTGGTCGCCGCTCCAATGGAAAGGGGACCATCAAGGCCGGTTTTCGTTGCCACCTTCTCAACGCCGGGCCGATTTCCCCTTCCAAGGCCGACGACCATGTTGCTCTGCGCTGGACGTTCCCCAGTGCTCGAAATGCGCAAGAGGGAGGAGCGAAGCGAGGTAAGTGTGGCCGTCATCCGTAGCCATAGGTCTCATGTGTCTGGCATTCTGGGCAGATCAGGTCCCCATCGTCCTCGACGATCCATCGGTCGATCTGCTTCACGGTACCGTCCTCGATGCAACGGCCGCAGTGGATGCAGACAGCTCGTTTGGCCATGTCCATGGAATCGATGCGGTCGGGCATCAGTTCTCCCTCACGATCGTGCGACCCGACTCTCGGGCCCACTTCTCGATTGCCGCCTTCTCCCACAGCCGACCTCGGCCAAGGGTGACTACTGCAGTCGGGAAGTCCGAGTCCGAATGTGTGAGCTGGTCGACCCGCTGACGGCTGATGCCGAGCAGGGCCGCGACCTCTGTCACGCCGAGAACCTCCACGCCGGCAAAGGTACTTGTCACCACGTCAAGGGTTGCGTACCCTGTTGACGGTGCGTCAATAGCGGCTAAAAGGGACCCGAGGCTGCGAGTCACTTTGGCCGCTCCTCTCCCGCCGATATCCACCACTTGAACACGGCTCGCCAGTACATTGCCCACACATCGGCTGCTCTTCTCATCTCGGTGTGATGCGGCGCCTCTTGGGCGCATTCGCAGTCATCCTGCTCGCCAGCGCGACCCTGACGCTTCCCGCTGCAGCGGCGCTGGCGCGACCGTCGGTCCCCGACAAGATCACGGGTATGGATGCCGACCTGCTCGGCGAATCGTTGGCGACACAGGAGGCCCAGCTCGCCGACATGAAGGTCAACCTCCACATCACGTCGGTACGGGTCGACTTGAACTGGGAATACGTCCAATACAACGGTCCTGGCACTTACGACTGGAGCCTCTACGACCAGCTCGGGCAAGCGATCACTTCCGTTGGGTTGACGCCGTTGATCATCATCCAGGGCACAGCGTCCTGGGCCTCGACCTCGGGTGCGATCAACGCGCAGCCCAACCCCACGCAGTTTGCCAACTTTGTCACCGCTGTGGTCAAGCGTTACGGCTCTCAGTACTACGAGATTTGGAATGAGCCGAACAACACGGCGTTTTGGGCAACTCCGAGCGCTGCCGTCTACACCACGCTGCTGAAGGACTCGTATCAGGCGATTAAGGCGGTAGCACCCAAGTCGACGGTCATCTCTGGAGGCCTTGCGCCAATAGCCGGTGGCGCAAACATCGCCCCCGTCCCCTTCCTCCAGCAGATGTACGCCGATGGGGCGAAGCCCTACATGGACGCCGTGGGGTATCACCCCTACAGTTTCCCGGCGCTCCCGAACACCTTCGAATCGTGGTCTGGCTGGTCGAACATGGCGGCCACATCACCGTCGATTCGTTCCGTCATGGTTGCCAACGGCGACAGTGCGAAGAAGGTGTGGCTCACCGAGCTCGGATGGCCGTCAAATGTGGCGAGCACGACCGGGGTCGATGGGTCGACCGCTGAAGGAACCGAACTGACCCAGGTCAATGCCTTCGCCAATGCGAACTCTTGGGTCGGTCCGGTTTACTGGTACGCGTATCAGGACGATGATTCGGGGCAGTACGGGCTGCTCACGACCACGGGGGCGCGCAAGTCCGCATATCAAGTGTTCGCACAGTTAGGCGCGCAGCGATAAGGCTCTTGGCCAGATCTCGCCGGTGATCTCCGCATTCACGCAGACCCCTCACCGGTCGTCGTCGACCGCCACTGGGCGGGTGACCAATCCCCCTCCGGGTCCGTCGTTTGACCCACTTCGATCAGATGACCGTCGGGATCACGGATGTAGCAACGGATCTCGTACTGGTGCTGCTTCGGCGGCGTCAGGAATTGCGCACCCCGGGAACTCCATTCGGCGTACACGGCCTCGATGTCTTTGACCCGGATATTGAGGAAACTGCTGACTCGGTCGGGATCGCGCGGCGTCTCCAGGGTGACTTGAGGCTTGTCGTCGGTCGGGCCTCCGCCGGCATTGATGACTATCCAGCTGTTGGACAGTTTGACATTGACCGGTCCAGTATCGGTTCCGCGGAAGACCACCTTGCCCCCCAGCACTTCGGTGTAGAAGTGCTGAGAGCGCTCGACGTCGTCGGAGACGATGAAGTGGGTCAGCAGGATTTCCTCTTCAGGTCGGAACTCGGCCATCTGGCACCTCCACTGTTGGGTCACCTACCTCGCCCGGGACCCGACCGGGGGCAAAGCGCCAAGGGGGGTCCGAAGGTGTGGGCAAGACGCGCGTCGAATCTCGGCTCCTGTCGCCGTTTCGACGTGGGACATCTGGGCGAGATTAGCGTGGCGTGGGCGTCGACGTCGAGGCTGGAGCGAAGGTCTGATTCATTGACGTGAGGGACGTCGCAAAGGCAGCGAAGACGCCGACTTCCAACGATCCTGGGGTGGTCCAGGTGTGTCTCACTACTGTGCACGTGGATCGACACGCACCGACGCCGGAATGCAGAAGATGGGGCCACCGCAGCAGGTTGCGATTCGGCGCCTCCGCCGAAATCGGGCAGGCCTTACATGCTCAAGTGCCGTACCCGCCAGCTCGGATTCCCGCGCTTGACGTTTCGAGGAGGCAGCTGTCCCAATCGATCTCGTCTAGCTCTTGAGCCTCCCGCACCGCCGCAACGAAGTGAAGGTGCGCGTCATGCCAGGCCTCTTTCGCGACCCTGTAGTCGTTCACCAGATCCCCACCGAGCTCGATCGGGCCGACGGCATATCCCTGACCGCCGAAACCGACTGGAGGCTCATGTTCGTGGATGCTTGCCTCGCTAATCGCTGAGTTGTAATAGACCCAAACCTTCATACTGATCTGATACCCAAAAATTGCTGGTTTCAATCGTTGAGGCGACCGCTCCAAGTCGCGAGGCAGTTCCTGATTGCCGGGTTCGGGCATGAGCGGTTCATGGGTCACGGCATCGACCGGAGGTGACCCCGTAAACGTGAACAAGCCCCCGCAGCTAACGGGGGCCTGCTCTGCACCTGCCATGGGCGCCAACCGTTCAGATGCGTCCACTCGGGGTCGTGATACACCTACGTCGCAACATCTCGACCGCGGCCGAGATCTTCGCCCCGCGGCATGGCCGAGACATGGGATTCAGCCCTCACCATGACGTTCCCAGTTCGGCCGGTGGACCAGCTCCTGGAGGAACTGAGCCGCTCGCCTGTGTTTGGCGTCATGAGCCACCGCAGGACCGCTGAAGCCGGATCGGGAACGGCGTAAGTGTATGACGTACACCTCTGGAACCTGGTTATCGCTCTCGGTCCGCCGACGAACCGGTAAGGGCCGTTGTGTATCAAGCCCCCATGAAGTGGATCTGAATGGTGAGGCCCAATGACGTGCCGGAGCAGGTCCCCGTGCGACGCGGGGGCCTGTTCGCGTCCGGGCAGTGCGCCGCCAGCGGGGCTACTCAGACTTGTTCATGTCGACGACAGTCGTCGACAACCTTTGCCGGGACGCCGCAGTCAGACATTCGCCCACCGTTGCACTTCGGTACGTGCTATCCATCCGAGTTCAGCCAGCCGTTGAGAACAACGGGAAATAGTTCCTCGTTGAGGTTCACTTCGTTGCGACCACTCGTGGGACCATTTCCAAGCAGTTTTCGAACGTGCGCGCCGGCGCCGATGACGGTTACCTTCTTTCCGCGATCGTCCACGCACCGCAAGACGGCCAACTCACGTGCACTCCGAAGCTCCCCTGCGAGAGCTCTTTTTCCAAGGCCCATGCAGGAAGCCAGGCTCTTTGGCAAGACTTCCCATTCAAGGGCCCGTACGATTCCCTGACGCACGACAGCCTCCAGCCGCCGCACCTATTCCCGTTGTTTGAGAGAGGGGCGACCGTCGGACGATAGCGCCTTGTGGTGGCGTCGGACCAAATTGACACGGGCCTGTAATGGTCCGGGATAGCACCGTTAACTTGCTGCCCCTTGCTTCCTGTTGAAGCGGCTCATCCTTCTGGGCCGGTCGACCGGGTCCGTGGATGGCGGGAATCTCCTCCTGTGTCCGCCCAACCACGGGTCCGCGGGCTGACGCGCACGGGTGTTCAGCTACAGCGTGCGCCTAAATGGCCTCAAGCGCGACGAAAGGCGCCCCTAAGGACGCCAGTCGTCGGAAACCCCGCCGTGGATTGGAAGTATGTCAGGCAGGCGAGTGGAAGGCGCCCCGAAGGGGACGGCGTCGTTCCCCTCTGCTGCTGAGAGCCAGGCCACCCCTGTCGGGTGGGTGTCAGGTGCTGCATTCGGTTTGGCCGCTTCGCCTTGATGTACGTGCCCGTTGCCTCTTGCCTCCACCGGGACGGTATCTGACGCCGTCGCAAGGGCTCTATTTCTCCGAGGACGGTACACACTCGATTTAGCTGGTGCCACGGATATCGGCGGCGCCCCAAGCAGGAACAGTCAGGGTTATGACCACAACATGGCAATACAAACTCGAACTACCGAGCACGGAAATCAGCCAAAGTGCCATCTTGGCGAGGCTTAACAACGCAGGCAGTGACGGATGGGAGTTCGCCGGGACCTTCAAGATTCAGGAGCACGCCCAATGTCTTTTGGTGTACAAGAAGCCGAGCTAAGCCACTGCCATCCTCTCTGTGGCTGAAGAAAAGACGTCGACGAGCAGCGGGCACCAGGGGCAAGGCTCCTCGAGCCAGAAAGAGACTTTCGACCCTATTCCACTGTGGCGCCGACCTGTCAGTCTGGTGGGCTGGGGGAAGAGAATGGAGCGAAGAAGTTCATTCTCTTGACGATCTGACCGGGCGAGCTGGTTCAGAAGATCTGGGAGGTTTGGTTTGGCGCCAAACGGGGCAACAACATCCGTGGCCGAGCGGCGTGTTACCAAGGCGACAATGTCGCACTGGTATCAGAGGGCCTTGGTCGTTTGCAATCCATTCATCTTTCCTGAAACGCGCCGTCGGGTTCCGTGGGAGGACGATCGCTTCTTCAAGGCCGTCGAGGGCGCTCGCCTGTGGCTCACGGACAATCCCTGTCCTGATCCCTCCATCGGATGTCACCTGGCCGCGATGCTCAACTCCTTCGCTGACATGAAAGGAGCGAGTGTCGTTCGGGTCATGGAACTGCACGAAATCGTTGATCTCGACGGCCAGTTCGTCGACCGCCGGCGTACTCCTCGGATGGTCCTGAAGAACAAGAGGGCCTGATGCGACGAGAGGAGGGACCGACATCCCCCCTCTCGCCTACTGATGATTCTCGCGTCGGCTAGGCGCGGTCTCGGTGGGGGCTGGTTGTAACGCGGTTGCGTCCAGCACGTGGGTCCATCAAGCGTCCGGCCGACTAAGCACCTTGGCAGCAGCTGCAGCGGAACGGCACATCGGGGCAGGGCGAACTGGCCTCCCTACGGCCTCAGTGTGGGACGCATCCGGTGGGACGACCTGTTCGGTGAGCGCTCCAGCAACAAGGTCCGGGCTTACGCCCAGTCCAAGCTGGCCAACTTGCTGTTCGCATTCGAGCTCCAGGCGCGCTGCGCTGCGGTCGGTACCGATGCGATTTCCCTCGCTACCCATCCCGGGTTCGCATCCACCGAGATTGGCGCGACGAGGTCTCGCGACGCCGGGCGCGAGCGCAGCACCCGCACCGGCGTTGGGACCCGTCTCATTCCCTCCGCTGCCGAAGCGGCTCGACCGCCGTTGCGAGCGGCCACGAGCAACATCGCGTACGGCGGCCAATAGGACGGCCCCGGTGGCGCCGGCGGCATCAGGGGCGCTCCCGTGACTCTGCCGGCGCAGCGACGCGCCCTCGACGAGCGCGCCCGCCACCTCTTGTGGGAAGGCTCGGTCGAGCTCACTGGGGGGCGATTTTTCGCTCGTCTCCCCCCAGCAGGTCGGGCTGCGCACACACAAATAGCTCGGACTCGCCTCGACGAGCGAGCGAGTTCTTGGGACCGGCGCGGGACTCGGACGACGGGGACGGTCTTGGAAACGGTGTGTGTCCTCCCCGGTGGCGATCACTTCGGCGGGCACGAGCTCTCCGGGTGTCGCGTCGTCAGCCTGCGCTGGATAGAGATCTGCCATAGAAGCTCCGGAGAAGTAGCGCCTTTCGGAGGATGCCCAAGACCGCTCAACGGACAGCCGTTCGGATTGCATCCACAGCCAACTGCCGGCCACCGAATCGCACCCGGATTGCACCCCGGTGGAGAAATGAGCACGCCACCATAGAGCAATGAATGACTCGATTTTGCCCAGAGTCGATTTCTTCAGACGCTCAAACAGCGCCCGACGGGCCACTGTTCCTGCTCCGCGGTCTCGGCAAGCGTTCGGAATAGGCTGGCAACGCGGGGGCGCGATCTTGTGCCTCTCGGCGATGGCAATCGTCACTTGCGTCCTTGCTATCCCCCCGGCAGGCGCGAACTCGACGAGGCCTGCACCCGGGAAGCTCATCGTGGGCCCGCCCATGACGCTCCCCTCATCGCTTTTCGAAGCCGGGCCCCCGGGTTCGTCGTCGCTCATCACGCCTCTCCAAGCCCAGGTGGTCGCCACCGCGATGTGGAAGGCCTGGAACTCCGCTCTCGATACCAACGATACGCGTGCGCTGACCCAGCTCGCCTCCCCTGGATCCATGCTGAACGCGACGATTGATGACTGCGCGTATCCGAACGGCCTCTGCGTCATCGGTAAGCCGGACCCACCGATTGGCGATATCCACACGATCGTCCCGCCTCAGAGCTCATATCCGCTCTACTTCCTCGCCTCCATCACGACCACCGGTGATGTCACTACGAGTTCTGGCCTGAATCAGCAGGGACCATGGATGGCTTTGGAAATTCTCACCAAGGCGACGAGCGCAACGTCATGGCGATTGAGTTTTGACACAGGGTACGCCGGGTCGAACGGCGGACAGCCCGCATTGCTTCCATTTGACCTGGCCGGTCCACCATCAAGCGAGGGCCAAGCAGGCGGACCGTTCAATCCGACTCCGACTGCTATCCCACCAATCCCAGTCGCTTCATATCTGCCGCAGCTCGCGTCATATTGGCAAAGTTTTGTGGACAGGGGGAGCGCTCCCACCAAAGCCCCCTTTGTCAGCGGTGGCGGAGCCGACAGCGTGGGACAAGAGCTTGCGGAAATTCGCCAGGGTTCGGTCTACAACGGGAGTCGCCAGACGAATCACTTTGCCTGGGATCCCCGTGCGGGAGTGTGGGAGTTCTCCGGCGTGGGTGGGTTCCCGATGGAATGTGGCTCGGTTCTCGACGAGTCGAGTTTGACGCCAGTATCCGGATTGCTGTTCCAAAATTCAGACGAATCGAACTACGGCATCCCGTTACCGCCAGGTGACTATTCAAAGATCACGACGAAGATCGAAAACGAGGTCTGTGTCTATGTCGTGAGTGGCGGGCTCGCGTTAGGCGGCGATCAGGTCTACTCATCCGCGATCATCGGGCAAAAGGTTGGGGGTCCGACACTTCCGGCGACCACTAAGAGCGGATCCGCCGCCGCTGTCCGCTCCGACCTTCAAACCACCTTTGGGGTTCTTGTCAATGAGCTTGCGCAGTATGAGAAACAATTCTCGGCTTGCCCGTCTTCAGAGTCTTGCCTCAGAACATTCGCATACAACGCAGCGCAGCAGTTTGCTGAGTTCGACGGCTCGCTCAACGGGTATGCCTTCCCGGCTCGGCTCAGCGCAAAAGCAGCGTCCCTGGACGCGACCACCCGCAAGTTGAACAAACTGTACGAAGCCATCGACCACGGGAAGGAAACATCAGTAACTAGTTCGTCCATTGAGAAGTACGAAAAGGTTCTGACGAGCGATTACCACGAGCTAATAAACGGATTGTCATGATCGAGGTCAAGTTCCGCCGTCACGTGTGATGATCTTGTGATCACGCCACTCCCCTGCTTGCCCTCACTCATCGGAGAGCCGCTCCTCCAGCATTCCGGCCTCAGAGGGTGGCGACCCAAGATATTGCTCAATAGTTGGCCAATCGTTCCTCGATCTTTCTGATTCTCACGAGAAGGCTTGTCGCCTCTTCCGGTCCGGGCAAGGTGGCGTCTTCTTCGTATTCCTCTGCGATTGCTTCCGCGATAAATTCGGCTCCACGGGCGGACTCTTCAGGAATTGTCACCACGAAACCTCTACCCGACGCCCGCCCATCGAAACGGAGCGTACCGAGCGATCCGCCCCTCGCCCATAGCGCTTATGCCGCTCTCCACCTGGCCATCATCTGTTGTCGCTCAGGTGCGGTGTTGCCACCCCATATCCCCGCGAGATCCCGTCGGCCAATGCCAAGCTCAGACAGTCCGAACGAACGTCGCAGCGCCAAGAGGCGAGTGAGGATTAGGCGCCAGGGGTGACGCATCGGCGCCCAAGATGGCCCGACCCGCAGGACCGCGCAGGGACCGACCGGGGAATGGCTGGTATGCGCTCCTGGGACACACACCCCAGGCACCACTACAGAGCCAGCGGGACTGGGTTTGATAGGGCTGCTGGCGGCTTAGTCGGTATTCGTGACAGCCACACGACACCCCCGACATTGCATTTCAATGTCCAAGTTGGTCCATGTTCTCCCCCACAGGACCTTCATTCCAGAAGTGTCCATCTCGCACGCGGTCTGATCGTTTCTCACACTTGCGCAGTGATAGTAACGAACCGCCCTCTTCGTGTGAGGAATGAACTCAAGCCAAACGCCTAGAGACATTTGACCACCCTTCCGGCGGCGCTCACCCTTGCGTCGCTCACCGCAGCGACGTTCGACCCCGTCCGGAGGCGCCGAATTCTCTGTACGGCGGTCTTCACTGCTCCTGCGATCCTCGACCGTGTGTATCTCCCCCCGTGCTCGCAGGAAGAGAAACTCCTCCAACTCCGTCATTTCCAACATATGGCCTCATCGAAGAGAGCGTGAGGAGGCCCGTCAGATACCTGTACTCGAATGGGCAAGGATTGGCAGGTGCGGCACCTGCGGCAGTGAGTCAGCTCGACTTGTCGATCGACGCCACCCGTCGAAGCTGGATTTAATCGTCTCGTTGTGCCTGACCTGCGAAATCAAGTATTTCCCCAGGTGAAGTACAAACAATGCTTACCGCTGGTGACCGTTGATTCACCCTGATGTTCGTTGCCGCGTGGGGAAAACGCGGGGACGGATCCGCTCCGACTTCGAGCACGGGAGTCGATTTCAGGTCGTTGGTTTCAGCTCCACATTTACCGAGCCTTAATGCGGTGGCGACCCGTTGGAGCGTCGTGAGAGTCGCTCCGACTCCCCCGACTCGAGGCGGTCGATGGCTGCTTGGCTCGTGCCCATCCGGCGAGCCAGTTCACGCTGACCAAGGCCGGCCGCCTCCCTAGCGACATGGATCCGTTCACCGACATCGGCGGCGATTTGTGGGTCTAGATCACCGGTGCACGAGCCTCGAACGGTATCTGGGTTGCCGACATTTGCCGTCAGCTAACTCGCTTCAAAGGGCACGAGTGGGGCAGTCGGAGACTCTGCGAGGACATTGTGGAGCACGACGACGGGGAGGCTCCCCTCGCGGCACTCGGACACGGTCCGGCCGTGTTCTTGCGCACGTATGCGCACTTGTATCCCGGCGACCTCAGAGCAGTGGCCGACGCAATGGACATGGCTCGCGGCGCGGCTCGTGGAGCGACCTACGAAGATGCCGGTGGAGATGGATCAAGTTCGCGTGTTGCGCGTGGATTTCGTTGGGACGGCTCGTCGGGCCAACGGAACGGAAATCCGCCTCCCGTCTGAACTGCACTTTTTAGTCGGGCTGGGGAGATTTGAACTCCCGACCTCTTGACCCCCAGGCGGACTGTGCGCGGGAGTTCTGACACATTTCCACGCGTTCTACCTAGTTGCGTTGACAAATCCGTTGACAGTCCCGGGTGCCTGAGTCGGCCCGACCCGCGTGCCCGGCCGCGCTGCATTGTCCCGGGTCCGCAGCTACTCCGATCCTCCGGGTGGCTTTTGGCAGGCACTTGAGACCTGACCCGCAGCCGTGCGGCACCCTTTGGATTAAAGTCCGTTCTAGTCCTTTTCGGCATTCACCGGCCTTCGTCAAAACACGTCGTGACCAGCGGGTCTGCTCCCACTGCTTGCCATCTAAAATCAGGTTAAGCCGGGATTTGTAGCCACAATGTAGTCACGTCAGCGGCTATCAGTCGATCTCAATGGTCGGCGCAGCACCTTGTCCGAACCCGTTCGTGGGCCACTCTCGGTCTGAAAGAATCACCCGGATGCGCTGGGGGGGGAATTGGAGCGGCTTGTCTCGCCTTCTAGGTGCCATAGGTGTACTGGCCGCGTCTGCGTTGATCTGCAGCGCCCCTGCTGGCGCAACAGTCCGCCCAGCGGGCGCCGGTGCGAGCTCCTGGACTGTGTATCACGGTGATCCTGCCGGCATGGGCACAGCGGAGTCGGTGAGAAGTGTCAACACCGCGGCGCCGGCGTGGACCTCCCCCACACTCGACGGACAGCTCTACGGTGAGCCATTGGTCTTTTCTGGTCGTATCTATGTTGCCACAGAGAACGACACCGTCTATGCCCTCTCTTCTCGCACCGGAGCGGTGATCTGGTCCGCGCATCTGGCCACTCCCGTTCCCTCGGGACGACTTCCGTGCGGCGACATTACGCCCACCGTCGGTATCACGGGCACACCTGTCATTGACCAGTCGAGGGGTGAGATCTTCGTGGTGGCCGACGAATTGATCCATGGAAATCCCTCCCATGTGCTGGTCGGCCTCAATGCCACTTCGGGCAAGATCGAATTGACGCAACACGTGGATCCCTCCGGCGCAGATCCTGCAAATCTCCTGCAACGCACGGGTCTGGCCCTCGACGCCGGGCAGGTCATCTTCGCAATGGGTGGGAACTTCGGTGACTGCGCTCTGTACCGGGGCCGAGTTATCGGTGTCAATGAGGCGGGCGGGACGCCTACCTACTTCACCGTCGACGCAGCTGCTGGTAACAGCCAGGGGGCAATCTGGATGGGTGGCGCTGCACCTGCCATCGACGGCAGCGGTCACGTCTGGGTCGCTGTCGGAAACGGATCGGTCCTTTCGGGAGGTAAACCTTACGACGACAGCGATTCGGCGCTTGAGCTTTCTCCCTCCCTCTCGCTCCTGCAGTACTTCGCTCCGTCCAACTGGGCCCAAAACAACGCCGACGACCTCGACATGTCGATGGCACCTGCGTTGCTTTCCGATGGCCAAGTCGTTGTGGCCGATAAGAGCGACACTGCCTATCTCCTGGATGGTGCGCATTTGGGAGGAATCGGCAAACAGCAGGCAATCATTGATCCCGGCTGCCGCGATGACATCGACGGTGGGTCAGCAGTCGTTGGTCTGACTGTCTTTCTCCCGTGCATCGAGGGCATCATCGCCGTCCGCGCAACTCAATCCCCCCCCGCCCTCCGGGTGCTCTGGCGCTCCGCTATAGGGGGCGGACCGCCCATCGTCGCCGGCGGCTTGGTATGGACGATCGGGCAGAACGGTCAACTCTACGGGCTCAGTGCGAGTACAGGTGAGGCGAAGCAGCAGACGGCCATCGGAACACCGGACAACCACTTTCCGACAGCGAGCGTTGGTGCAGGTCTGCTGCTTGTCCCATCAGCGAAGAGCGTCGTCGCATTTGACGCGGCCACGCCCGCGGCTACTTCAACGACCACGTCTTCGACGGCATCCCTGCCGTTCGCCGCGGTCGTGGCCATTGCCGTGGGCGGCCTGATCCTGCTGGGCGGAATCGCATGGGCCTTCACCAGACGCCGAAAAGGCCGCCATTCTCGACCTCGAAAAGGCCGCCATTCCGCGCCTCGTTGATCTCATACTCGGGGGAATCCATGAAGCCTTTCGGGATCACGCGCCGAAGTGGGCGGGCCGGCAAGGGTGGCCTGACGCCGGCGAACCCTGACGCACGACCGAACGCCTGACCGTCCAAACGTCCGGCGGACCGAGGAACGTAGCCGGCCTGGATGCCGAGGGCGAAGATTTGGCTAGACGATGTCGAACACCTCGACAACCGGACCCGCTGGGCAGAGCTGGTAGTCGGCGAGGACTGCGTGTTGGGAGTGAGCCACGGCCGGGATGGACGGCTACACGTCGTCGAGATGTGGCCTGGGCACACACGACAGTCCATGGCCGACTGGTGGGAATCGAATGGCATGAAATGACCGACGAAGGCCCGGGACCAGGCACCCGCGTGAATTCAACCGAAGCCAAGGTGCCGGATGTTGACGCCTACGCGTTCGAGTTGACGGTTATAACTCAGGATTGGTTGCCGCACCGAGAGATTTGAGACACCCCGAATGCGAACACAAAGCCCCATGGCGGCCCTAAGCAGTTTGCTCCGCTGTTCGATCCGGCGCTGCCATGCGCAAGTGCTCGGCATGGAAGACAGCCTCGTCGAGGAGGCTGGCTACGTGGTGGTCATAGAGCGAGTACGTGACTCTTCGTCCTGACCGCTGCCGGGTCACGAGCCCGAGTGATCGCAGCACTCGAAGCTGGTGGGAGATCGCCGACTGCTCCAACCCGGTCGCCTCGGTGAGCTCGGTGACGCCTGCTGGACTGTCACGGAGTCGACCCAGGATGAGCAAACGGCTCGGTGCGGTGAGCGCACTCAGTGTGTCGGCCACGGACTCGGCAGTCGCTGCGTCCAGTCGGGCCTGGGGGGTACGTCCTTCAACACCGTGGCCCATGACGAGAGATTAGCGGGTCCCAACTGCGACATGTTCGCATGAACATCTGTTCATATATACCCCTAGACTGTGCTGGTGCAGAGCCACGACCACTCCCATCTTGGGCACGCAGCCACCGATGTAGTGGGAACGACCTCGGTCCGTCACGACGAGGCTGAGCACCGCTCGGCGGCCAACCGAGCCCTGCTGTACTCGGCCGTCGGCCTCGGCGTCGCCGGTGGCATCGAAATGGTCTTCGCCGTGTTCACCCACTCGGTCGGGCTACTCGGCGACGCCCTTCACAACCTGTCGGATGTGAGCACGTCCCTGTTGGTGTTCCTCGGCTTTTGGGTATCCAAGCGCCCGGCCTCGACGGGGCACCCCTACGGTTACGACCGAGCTGAGGACGTCGCAGGAATGGGTGTGGCGCTCGCGATTTGGGCCTCCGCTGTCTTCGCCGGGTACGAGAGCGTCAAGAAGCTCGTCCACCACGGCACCACCACCCATGTGGGTTGGGGCATCGCCGCCGCGGTCGTCGGGATCGCAGGGAACCAGGCGGTCGCCTGGTACAAAGGGAGCGTCGGGAGACGCATCCAATCGGCGACACTCATGGCTGACGCCCGCCATTCATGGCTCGACGCAATCTCCTCACTCGGCGCAGCGGTTGGGTTGGTGGCAGTGGCCCTTGGCTTCCCGCTCGGCGACCCGATCGCGGGGTTAGCGATCACCTTCATGATCTGTCACGTCGGCTACGAAGTGACGGGGGAAATCGTTTCGCACCTCATGGATGCCGTTGATCCTGCGCTCCTTGAGCATGCGGAGAGCGGAGCGATGCGTGTCCCGGGCGTTCGGTCGGTCCAGGTTCGAGGTCGCTGGGCGGGCCGGTCACTTCGCCTCGACATCCGGGCGGAGATCGATGCTTCCACAACCGTTGGCGCCACGGTGCCGATAGTCAGGGCCATTGAGTCTGCCGTGTTCGATGCGGTTGGAGAGGCACGAGTCGTGGAGGTTCAAGTCGCTCCAAGCGGCTGATGGTCACGGCTCCTAAGGACGTACTGGCGGCCGCACGGCCGCGGCCCGAAAGGGCGGAGACGGCACCCGACACACCCCCTGCGATACTTAAACCCTCAGACGGGCAGAGGGACGACGGAACGTCATTCGCGCCTTTTTCTTCGCGTCAAGAGGCAACTCCATGGACAAACTCCCCTTCACAGGGCGTATGACGGGGGCTTGCCATTTCGCGGTCTACCCAATGCCAGAGCGTTGCAAACGTGGGTACCCCGTGGAGAGTGGGGAAAATGAATCGCCCCGGAAAATTTGGAGGCTTTAACCCTCGGAGAGAGGATAGAGCCGATGCCTACCCACAAGAAGTATTCACCCCTTCGGTCGACAAGTTGTTGACAAGAGGTACTGCTTTGGCCAAGCAGGGTCTTATGCAACTACTCCACCAGCACCTATATAGTCGGGCTGCCGGGATTTGAACCCGGGACCTCTTGACCCCCAGTCAAGCGCGCTAACCAAGCTGCGCCACAGCCCGCATGTCTTTCCCCAAGTCAGAGAGTGTTTCGACGACTCCCCCACCCTATCCACCGATTTCAAGTAGCTACCGCAGTAGCAACGCTGATTCGATTTCGGAATGACCTGGCCATCGTAGCCCAGGCCAGAAGTGATCCTGGATAGGGTCTGCGACGAGGAAGGCAGCACGGCTATACCTCTCATTCCGTTCGATGTCGCACAGATGTCGCGCGAAACGGGCGTTCGTTTCAAGGTCGTCGCACATGCCACAAGACCGGTCTCAGAGAGACCATTTCATTGTTGATGGACCGAGACCCCAGTGGTACCGTCGTTCCATCGCATCCCGCTGGTGTCGGTGGCTCGGAAGCTGCAGAAGCTGACCTTGAAACCACCAGGATCACTTCGTGAACGAATGAACGAACCATGACAGGCAGGGGCGGGACCAGAGGGGTTCGGCGGTTATGCCTGGCATCGAAATCGAGCAGAAATGAACACCGAAACACAGTTACGTCAAGACGAACACAACATGATTGGTTATTGGGATTGGCTCGGTTACCCATCGTTGGGTGCTGCCCTTCACGCTGCCGCAGACTGGCTGGAAAAAGAATGTCCTGACGACGGAGTGACCATCTTGGCACTCGCCCACGGATACCGACCCTACGTGGCCGCAAATGAGGGCGAAGAAGGCCACTGGGTTGGATTGACGATCCAGGGAATCCCTGAGACGTAGTGACCACTGTTCAACGACGGCGTCATGGCTTGTCCCGAGTGCGAGTACGGCTTGACTGGCTACTTGCCAGGCTCACAGTTCACCCGCTCTGAACCGCTCAAATACCGGATGATCACTTCACCCTCGCCTTTGCGAGGGAGCCTAAATAAGGGTCTGCTGAAGGTTTGGTTTCCACTTATCGTTTAGAGCTTCGGCTCTTCGAAAGGATGGAACCATGCCGAACCCCATATCCCGCGGAGTTCCGCGCCGACGTAGTCCGGGTCGCTCGCAAGCGAGAGACGTCACTGGTCCAGATCGCCAAAGACTTCGGGATCTCCGATGCCACGCTTGGCCAACTGGCTGAAGAAAGCCGACATCGAAGATGGGGTGAAGCCCGGTGTCACCTCCGCCGAGGCGGCCGAGATCCGAGAGCTCAAGAAGCGCAACTCGGCTCCTCGAGCAGGAAAACGAGATCCTGCGCCGGGCGGCCGCCTATTTCGCCAAGGAGCTGCCCCCAAAAAAATAGTACCCGCTGGTCCTTGACCTTGCCTGCCGACGGGATCCCCGTCACGGTGACCTGCCGGGTGCTGGGCTTCTCCACTCAAGCCTTCAACAAGTGGCGCCGCAATCCGGTCAGCCAACGCGACTGGGACGAGGCGCACCTCATCAATGCCGCCATCGACATCCACGACGATGACCCGGCCTTCGGGTATCGCTTCATCTCCGACGAGCTGGCCGACGCACGGCTTCGCGGTCAGCGAGCGCCGGGTGTGGCGACTGTGTTCGCAAGCAGGGCATCTGGAGCGTCTTTGCCAAGAAGAAGGGCCTTTCCAAGAAGGCTGGACCACCGGTCCACGATGATCTGGTGGGCCGCGACTTCACCGCAGACCGCCCCAATGCCCTCTGGCTGACCGACATCACCGAGCACCGGACCGACGAGGGCAAGCTCTACTGCTGCGCCATCAAGGACGTCTACTCCAACCGCATCGTCGGCTACAGCCTCTCGGACCGAATGACCGCGGCGTTGGCCGTCTCAGCTCTTCGCAACGCCATTGCGCTCCGCCATCCAGTCGGGACCGTCATAATTCATTCGGACCGCGGGTCGCAGTTTCGTAGCAAGGCCTTTGTACGCGTCCTCAAGCACAACGGCCTCACCGGATCGATGGGCCGGGTCGGGGCCTGCCTATTTACCGGCTATTCCAGTCGGATGAATCCGGCGAGTCACCTAAGGAATTCACAAGATTTGGCGGCATGATGCTTGCCTTTGGTGACACGTTCAGTTACAGATGTTGTGGTGACCGATGAGGGGCTTCGGCTTGATCGGATAGCGGGTGGCTGGGCCTTGGCCGGTGCTGGGGTCGACCGGTTCGCATTGGTGAACGAATACCTGAGCTATTTGTCAGATCGGAACTACTCGCCGCACACAGTCCGCGTCTACGGCTTCTCGCTGCTGGCGTTGTGCCGGTGGTTGACGAACGAGGAGATTGATCTCGACGCAGTGAACACCGACGTGCTGCTGCGCTATCTCGCCGCATGCCGGCAGGCAACGGTTCCTGGTCGACCTGGCCCGAATGTCGTGCGTTTGGATGGCCGGCGTGCCGACGGATACGCGCCGGCGACCGTGAACAATCGACTGGCCGCGATCTCGGGTTTGTTCGAGTTCCGAGCGATGCGTGATCCCGATGCCAAGAACCCGGTCCCAAGGGGCCGAGAGGCGAGGAGGCTCACTTCTGGCGAGCGAAACGGCTTGCTCGCTCATGTGGCACGCCGTCCGAGACAGCGATCAGCGCTTCGAGTTCGAGAACCCCAGCGGTTGCCTCGTGCGTTGGACGCCGGCGATGTCGTGGCCCTGGTGGGGAGTCTGCGGACCTGGCGAGACCGGGCGATGGCGGGATTGATGGTCTTTTGCGGCCTGCGGGCCGGTGAGGTGCTGGCTCTCGACGTTCGCGATGTCGACATCGGCGGAAGATGGCTGCGCGTGAGCGGAAAAGGGTCCAAAGAGCGCCGTGTTCCACTCGACGTGGACGTAGCCGGTGTCATTCAGACCTACCTGCTGGCCGAACGCCCAGAGACGCAGACCTCCCGGCTGTTCGTGGTGGCCAAAGGACCCAACCGCGGTCAGCCACTGACCCCGGCGGGCCTGCGCACGGTCTTCCGCTACCACCGGGCGGCGGCTGGTGTCCCAGGTGGCCACCCTCACGCACTTCGGCACACTTTCGGCACCGCGCTCGCCGAAGCGGGTGTTGATCTCGCTGTCATGCAGGCCTTGCTTGGCCATGCCCACATCGACACGACAGCCCGTTACATCCACCTCGCTCCTACTCACGTAAAGGCCGAGTTCGATGCTGCCAGAGACCGACAGCGTTCCCGCAGCTGACCGCAGGGCGAGGGACTACCTCGCCGAGTACGCGCGCCACCAGTTGCTCACCGGTCGGGGCAACAGCACCACCACCCAGGGGGCCAAGACCTTCATGCGGCAGTGGCCACACCCACAGGACTGGGCTGCGCAGCCACTCGCCTACAGACTGGCTGAGGGCTCACAGACAACTTCGTTCCTGATCTTTTTGATGGTCCACGGCTGGCTCCAGCCCGGCTACGACTACCTGGTGTCCCGCAAACTCTCAAGCTTTTGGCGAGAGATCGCTGCCAGTCCACTGGCTGCCGACATGGAGCGCTTCCGCCAAGGTGCCGAAGCAATCGGGTTCACCTCCATCCAGAGCCTGCGGATGGCCTCGCAATCCGTCGGTCGTCTGCTCATCGAAACCAACGTCAGCCTCGAGCAGTTGGCCCTCGATGACTTCGATCAGTTGGCCCGAGCCTGTCGACGCCGTGGCCTCGAGACTGGCAAGGGGTGGCGTCACTACCAGGGCGCCTTGAGTGGCGCCCATCGGGTGCTATTCCATCTGGGCATCCTTGACGCCCCGCCGCCTCCTTGGCAGCAGCCCAAGGCGTTCGCCGCTCGCGTTGTTGACGTCCATCCCACTCTCCAGCCGGCATTCGTGGCCTATCTGGAGCGCAAGACCGGGACGTGTAAACCCAAGACCGTGACCGGCATGGCGACGCGCTTGGTTCACTTCGGCCGCTTCCTCGCTGAGCACGACCCCGATCTCACCTCGCTGGCTGACCTCGACCGACAGCGCCACATCGAGCCCTACTTGAACTTGGTGGCCAGGGCGATCAACTCCAAGAACGGCGAGCCCATCACGACGGCCGATCAGGCCCGGCGGATCTTGACCGTCTCGGTCTTCCTCAACGACGTCACCGAGTGGGGATGGAAAGACGCACCGAAGCGGCGCCTCATATTCCGCTCGGACACCCCGCGCCTGCCCAGACCTCTTCCGCGCTACCTGCCCGTCGATGCCGACCGACGTCTCGGTGAGACTCTGGCTCGATCCGATTTCCGGCTCGCGGCCGATGCTTTGCTCTTGGCCCGCGCCTGCGGGCTGCGCATCGGCGAGCTGCTCGACCTCGAACTCGACTGCGTGCACGAAATTCCCGGCAACGGGGCGTGGCTCAAGGTGCCGCTCGGCAAACTCGACACCGAGCGGATGGTGCCCCTTGACGACGAGACCGTCACCTTGA
This sequence comes from uncultured Acidimicrobiaceae bacterium, assembly GCA_963706555.1. Taxonomy (GTDB): domain Bacteria; phylum Actinomycetota; class Acidimicrobiia; order Acidimicrobiales; family RAAP-2; genus Bog-473. The sequence continues at coordinate 3,862,906 of OY970164.1, read as the reverse complement.
TCGACCGGATCTGCGCCACCCGATCGGAGGGTCGAGCGATTGTGCACCCTCGAACGGGACGGCCCGCCCAGTTTCTTTTCACCCACCATGGCCGACGCCTGGCCCAAGCGGCTCTGCGCCTCGAACTCAATCGGGCCGGCGAGGCGGCCGGCATTGGCCACGTGAATCCTCATCAGCTCAGACATACCTTCGCCACTGCCATGGTGAATGCCGGGGTGTCGCTGCAGGCCCTCATGGCCCTCCTCGGTCACGTGTCGGCGGAGATGAGCCTTCGTTATGGCCGGCTGTTCGATACCACAGTGCGCGCCGAGTACGAACGGGCCCTCGAGCTGGCCAAGTCCCAGCTCGGAGAGCTGCCCAATGGACGCACTCGGATCCCGGTGACGGGCGACGGCGACTGGCGCGACGCACCGGCCATCAAGGCTCGTCTCGCCGGTGGCTACTGCCTACGTGCTCCGGCCCAGGGGTCGTGTCCCTATGCCAACATCTGCGAGCATTGCCCCAACTTCCGCACCGACGCCGCCAGTGTCTCTGTTTTGTCGGCTCAGCGGAGAGACGCTGAAGCACTGGCGGCCGATGCCGAGTCCCGCGGTTGGATCGGCGAAGCCGAGCGCCACCGACGCCTCATCACTCGCCTCGACGCCCTCTTGGCTGAAGGTGAGAATCTGGCGGGATGACAGCTCCCGAGACCCTGGCCAAAGTCGAGCAGGCCTGCGCTGATCTGCGACAAGACGGTGAAACCGTGACCTTCACGACAGTCGCCGCCGCCGCCGGCATAAGTCGCACCACGCTCTACCGGGATCCGACCCTGCGGATGGTGGTCGAAGAGCACCGGAGCCATAGTCACGATCCTCGGACCATGTCTGGCTTGGTCTCTGAGATTGGCCATCTGCGCTCCGCCGTCGAAGCCCTCGCTGAACGGGTTCGTCGCCACGAGGAACAACTTCGCCGTCTGGAGCTCCCGCCCCGTCACAAAGCGAGCAGCCGATGAGCCCTCGCCGCAACAGTGAACTGGACTCGCTCATCGCCGACATCACCGTCGACTGCTACAACGACGATGAGCAACTCACCGCCTTCGAGGCCGCCTTCGACAACGACGCCACGCTGCCATGTCCCGGCCGCGTCATCGGAGAGGAAGTGAGCGTTATTTCCATCGGAATGGCCAACGATCGGCGAGAACTCATGGCCACGTGCGAACACAAGGGCCGTCGCCACCAAATGGCACTCCTCGACATCGAACTCAACGGGGACCCGACAACCAAGACACTCGTCGCCGCCTACCGGCGCTGGAATAGCAGCTGACCGCCAGTTCAGGACGATTACCCGTTTACCCAGCCGGGTCCCGATTAGCCGGTTAATGTGGCGACAACGCCGCCATGGAATCGTTCTTTTCCCTGCTGCAGAAGAACGTCTTGGACCGCCAGCGCTGGGCGACGAGGGAGGAACTGCGCATCGCCATCGTTACCTGGATCGAACGGACCTATCACCGCCGGCGTCGCCAACGTGTCCTCGGACGCCTCACCCCGGTCGAATTTGAGATACTTGAAACCGAGCTTCAGGCGGCCTGAAAACCGTCAACCGAAATCGGAAACCAAACCTTCAGCAGACCCGGATGCCTGACGACTACGAGGCCAAGCAAACACAACTGAGCCACCTTTCACGTCAGGCGCTCGGTTACCCAGCAACCATTAGGTACCTTGAAGAGCGCTTGGAACGATGCCACCCCACGGGGCGGGATCGTTTTCGGGCGGAGCTGGAGTCCGCCCAGCGTCACCAAGGACCAACGCTCTTCGACATAATCCTCGTGGACATCCGAAGCCATGGTCCCGGGGGGACAAGCAGACAGCGGCGTCGAACTCGAACTCCACTAGCCAAGTCGATCGAAAGGCACCGATACCGTGATAGCCGGTAGCCCGGTTCGGATGGAGAGAGGCCGCCCTACTTAGAGCTCCCTGGCATTGTCAGGGCGCTGACATACAGACGGCGTCCCGCATTCGGTAGCGCCACAATCGTGGCTGGTCGCCCTCCTGTGGTCATCTGCCGGGTATGCAATCGACAGGGTCAGCCGGGTCCGGAAGAGCTGAGCGTCTCCGATCGCCGAGGCCCACAACCGGTTACCCAACGACGTGGAACTCGATCCGATACAGGAGTGTTTCGTCGTGGATCGGCCCAGCATGGGCGGCCCGTCGTCGCAGTGATTCCCGGTCTGTGTCGCCGGCTCGACGCACATCGGCTTCGTCGATAAAAGCGAAGGGGATCAGTTCGACCGACTCAACCTCGATCTGACCATCGTCCACACGGTACCGACCGCCAGCCTTAACCTGGGGACGCTGCCACAACCGGAACGAGACCGTGATGTCGCCTGACAACACGGAGGAACGAAGTTCTCGGCTGAACTCCATGGACTCACAGTACGACGGCCTCTGGCCAAATCCAAGGGTATGGCGGGCGCCTCAGTGCAGCTGAAGCGAGTGACCCTCGTCCTCTGTATCCGGAACCGGCGGCCGAACGGTTACGCCACAGTGTCCCGAATCGGAAGGAATCGGCAAGGTGACTCATAACATGGTCTCAGCTTCCCACCTTCCTTTTCAAACGTGACGATCGAACCGACTCCGTGGTGATCGACGATCGGCACGACCATCCGGCCACCAGCGAGCAACTGATTCGACCACGGTGTTGAGACTTCGCTTGCGCCGATCGTAACAATGACCCGGTCATAGGGCGCCATCTGCGAATAGCCCTCACGTCCGTTACCGACGAGCACTTCGATGTTGCCGTAGCCATGGTGAGAGAGGACCTGCGCTGCTCGTTCGGCGAGGTCCGGTTCAAGTTCCACGGTGACTACGAGGCCGCCAGATCCCGACAGCACTCCCAGAAGCGCAGCGTTGTACCCGGTGCCTGTCCCGATCTCCAGCACATGGTGGCCCGAGGAAACCTGAAGCTGCTCGAGCATCTCCGCCACGATCGTCGGCTGTGAGGCCGAGCTGATAGGAGACCCGTTCCTATCGTGTTTGACCAATACGGCCCGGTCGAGATATGCGACATGAACATCAACGTGTGGAACGAAGAGGTGGCGAGGTACTTCAGCCATCGCCTGGTCCACAGTGGCGGTGATGATGATCCCGTTCTCCCTCAGGCGGTCCACCAGCTGCTTACGTAGAGCACTCGTCGCCTCATCCACCGAGGATCAATGCTGCCTGCTCCGTTCCGCCAGGGCAAACAGCGTCGGAGGGGCAGATGACCATCGAGGGTCGGACGGGTTCGCCCGAATCGTGGGGCACTTCGGCACCAAGGGGTTTCTGCAACGGGTGGCGTCAGTGGCTTAATGACGCCTTTGCCTCCCGAACGGCGTAGTACAACAGCACGTAGCCGGCTAACGGATCAGCCCACCACCACCCGGCTACGGCATTGAGGACCAGGCCTAAAAGAACCGCCGTCGCCAAGATGCCGTCGATCAGCGTGATCCGGCCTTCGGCTCGAAGCACCGGATTCTTCAGCGCCGTACCAATCCTCGCTTTACCAAACGCCAGCCCGAACATCACGAGTGCAGTGACGCCGGTCCAGACGATTCCGAGCGGGCTGTGTCTGGGATGGAAGCCGAGCACAAGGACGGCTGTGCTCTGGATGGCCAGGTAGAACGCCAATCCCATGAAAGCGATCCCGATCAATCGCATTGCCTGTTGCCGGCGCTCCGGGACAGCGTCGGCGAGCTCCCACAGGACGACTATCGAGGCACCAATCTCGATGATGCTGTCGAGTCCGAAACCTGCCAATGCTACGGAGCGTGCCTCGGTCGCAGCTACCGCAAGCACGAAGACGCCCACCATGTTCCACCCGAGCGTTGCCGTCTCCAGCAGTCGTCCTCGCTTAAGCAGCCGACGCCGTTCGCTCGTGGAGGTACCGCCGATCACTGGGTCAGTGTGTCAGAGCCTTCCGAATCAATGCGGCGAGGGGGCATTGAACCCCAATTGCCCGGCGTATGGGAGTGGTTCATCGGCAAAGTCAACAAGGCCCACTAGAAATCTGAGAGGCGACGTTCACCTCTCACGAAGCCTTCCTATGCTGAACCCATGGGACAGGGCGATGTACCAGCGTCACGGGGCGGACCCCTGCAACGCCGACGGGAGAGACGCCAACTCGGCCAGCTTGCAGACAAGTCAGAGCGTGAGGTCAGCCCGACTGCTGCCAAGGGGCACATCAGGGTGATCGATCATCAGCCTTCTGGGAAAGAGGAGGTCGAACCCGAAGAACAAAGTCTTGAGAGACAAGAAGAGAGCACGGAGAATTTGCTCAGAGGCTTTCACGTTCGGCCCATACCCATCGACCAGCCGTTCAGCGAAGCGTGAGTCCTATCTGACACGCACGGGCCGGAGTGCAGCCAAACGGAGCTACGGGTTGAGGCTGAGCCACAACGGTCAGATGGTTCTTGAGGGTCGCTACTGGACCCCGGTCAAAATGGTCAGTCCAGCTTGGCTGCAGAATCGGTGAACTCCTTCTTCGCATATTGATTTCCGAGGTCGACCATCGCCTTCGGCGAGGCACCAAAGAAATCGACCTCGGCGTCGTGAGGAACGGCGATCGTTACCGTGTGGGGTTCAATGGTGCCGAACTGGATTTCGACATCCAGAAGCGTCTGCCAACCGTCCCCTCGGTCGTCTTTCCTGATAGCAACCTGTCTGAGTGTGATCATGCTGGCGAACGTACACCCTGTATCGAGGATGAATCCTTGGGTGTACGCTCCCTAGTGAACGCTGAGGATGTAGTGGTTGTCCCGAATGCGTTGGGTTGGGAGACAGAAGTGTCGAACGGCACGGAACCAAAGCTTCAACTGGTCGAGCAATACCGCCGCTACGCCGATCTATCCGTAGAAGAGTTGTGGTGGCGCTATTTCGGGTTGGGAGGCATGAGCACCCTGCTTCAGTTTGATGAGTTCCTCCAAGGGTCGGTCGACCCCACCCCCAACGAATACAACATCATGGCCGTTGCCCTTAACGAGCGTTTCATGGAGTTCGATCCGAGCCGGTCCATTCCCTACATCGAGGACAGATCTCCCAGCAGCAACTAACCCGGTGCGTCGCTCTGGACGGCGCATCTCGGACAGAGCCACCCGTCCACAGTGAACTGCCACACTCCGGTCAGTTCTCTGGCTTCTCGTTCGTCCGCCGGGGCACTCAGCTCTTCCGAGGTGGGCCAACTGCTCCGCGTGCACAGACGGCAGACCACGACATTCCAGAGGGCTAGACCCCTATACAACGTTCACGGGAAAGCGTAGGTTGTCTGTGGAGGTGAGATCTATGGACGCAAAGAATGGAGATCACATCATCGTCGAGTCGGCCAAGGTCGGCTCCGCTCGGCGGAACGGTCAGATTGTGGAGGTAGTGCAAGGTTCTGCCGGTGAGCACTACCGAGTGGAGTGGGAGGACGGTCACCAGTCCGAGTTCTTCCCCGGTCCGAACACAATGGTGGTTCCCCCTTCTTCTTGACCGCAGCAGGTGTCAGAGACGCTGATTGCGTTGGGCCGGCCCAGTTAGAAGATCAAGCTCACAAGTAGGAGTATCAGTCCGGCCACAGAGGCGACAGTGCGGTCACTTACAGGTACTGCCCGACCGACTTCCCGTCTGCAACCCTTGCATGGCGACCGTTACGTAGCGCAAATAGTTCCGCCAGGCTCATTTCGCCTTTGGGTACGGGACCATCTGTCCCAAGCCACCTATGGCTCTCATCCGGGGAGAACTTGTGAAAGTCCACTACAGCCAGGTTTCGCCCGGGCCGGACTAACGCCGAGTGCAACACAGCCAGGTCGCTGTTTGACGTCAACAGATAGAGGCTTCGGGACCCCTGTCCAATGAGGCCGTCTGAGACATTGAGCAGGCGGTCCAATGCCGGATTGTCAGTCGCCCTTGCGTCGGCCCCTAAGTATTTGTCGGCGTCTTCCGCAACGATGACTCGCCAGAATCGCTCAGGTGATTCCGGTTCTTGATGCGGCGTGGACCTCAGTAGCTGGATGAGGTAGCGAGTCTCGCCGAACGCGGCCTCTGGATCTATCAGCAACTCTGGTGCGCACCACTCGCACCAAGACCGGAACAGTGCACGGATTGCAAAGGTCTTTCCGCTACCCGGTGGACCGTGAAATAAGATCAGCTTGCCTTCCCACGAGTTATTTGACGGCGGACCGAGTGCCATTAGCTGGCTGAGTTGTGAACGAGTCGGTTCGGGATAGTTGGGAGCGATTTCGTCCCACGAAGGAAGACTGAGGTCTGAATACGAACTCGTCACACCTTGAAAGCCCGCATACCAGGTCCTGACTACCAGAACATCTGGTCTCTTTTCATCCTTGGGAAATTGTGCCTTAAGACCAAGTCCAATGTCACGAGCCATCTTGAAGGATGTGGCCGCTACTTGGATGTCAACGTGACGGCCATCGATTGAAGTACGAACATCGTTCGTCGTACTTGTCGCCACCAAGACAGTCTCGTCGTTGATTTGTCCGCCCCCGACAATCGTATATTCGTCACCGAGCAAATCAGCAAGTTCATCTCCATCAGGGGCAGGAAACGTCGGTCCGATGGAGAACGAAGTGGTGAAGGTAAACTTGTGCCTACTTACAGCCGGTTCGATCAAAAGGGAGGGAAGGCGGGACGCCGTCCAATTTATTTCAACGGACAGTGGTAGTTGTTCCCCAGTACCCATGCTTCCCGCCGAATTGTGGCCTTCAAGGGCCGTACCCTCAATCTCCCTATTGTCCTTGCCGTCCATTCATCTTCCATCCTTCTGGTCCTTTTGCCGAGACTGCTTCGGCGTAATGTCTCATCAGGATACCGTCCAACTGAGACGCCTCTTGCGGGCAATGTCCTTCATCTGGGCATGGCGAGCTACTTGCGGGACGTCAGAGGCTAGAGGACAGATTTGGAGCATCGTTGAAGAATGGCTGCCCACCACAACGCCGACCGTCGGGCGGCACAATCAACCTGAGGTTCCCCAGAATTAGTGGACACCTGACACGCTGACCTTTGGTCGGCTGGAAGGATGTTCAAATAATGGGACCTACAAGACGTAAGGTCACGCTGGAGTTCAAGACCGAGGCCGCCCACCGCGTGATCGATACGGGCAGGTCGATTGCTGAAGTGTCCGCCGAACTGTCGGTGGCGGACAGCTCGTTGGCCAGATGGGTGCGCGATGAGCGCCGTCGGCTGGACGCGGCGGGCGGATCGAGCGATGAGCCGTTGAGCGCGGCGGAGCGGTCCGAATTGTTGCGGCTGCGCCGCCAGGTCGCCGAGCAGGACAAGGACCTGGCCTTCTTGGGAAAAGCTGCCGCGTACTTCGCTTCGAATCCACCAAAGCAGAAAGATTTGCGTTGATGGCCGCCGAGTGCGCGAACTTCGAGATCACCCGCATGGCCCCTACACCTACCTCACGGTCGGCGAGAGTGACGCCTACATGTGCGCCATCCGCGACGAGGGGTCGTCTCGGGTGCTCGGGTTCTCCGTGGCCGAGCACATGCGGACCGAGATCGTCCTCGAGGCGTTGGAGCAATCGGTGGCGACCCGATTCGGGCAGGCCGCAGGGACGCTGTTTCATACCGACCGGGGCAGCCAATTTTCGGATCACAGAGTCGTGGCGTTCTGCGAGTCAGTCGAACTGGTTCGCTCCATGGGGGCGACCGGCAGCTGCTATGACCATGCGAGCGCCGAGAGCTTCTGGTCGATCTTTAAGCACGAGTATTTCTACCGGCACACCTTCGCCACCATCGACGAACTCCGAGACGGGATCGCCCACTACATCACTTCTACAACCACCAACGTCGTTGCGCCAAGGCCGACAACCTCAGCCCGATTCGTTACGAGTTAACGTTGACCGACAAGCAACAAGCTGCTTAGAACCGTGTCCACAATTTCTGGGCAACCTCGACCCAAGCAATCTGTCCGTAAAAGCGGATCAAGTCCAATTCCCCGTTGACGAGGTCAAGGTGGACCGGTCGTTCGTCGACGGCCTCGGCACCGACCCGCTCGACTCCTCACTTGTCGCCGCCATCATGGCCATCGCCGAAGCGTTGGATCTGCAGGTGACAGCGGAGGGTGTCGAACCAAAGGAGCAGCTCGCGATTCTCAAGACCTGCAGTGCGAACGAGCGCAGGGCTACTACCTCGCCCGCCCGATGCCTGCATCTGGCGTCGACGATCTCATCGCCCAGGAGCGCCACTGGCCGATCGACTGACGATCTGGGGCATGGCCCATGGGTAGTCTGCCGGAAATGAGCATCGAAACCCGCCCTCTCGGGCGCACAGGAGCAGACGTGACCATTCTCGGCTACGGCGCCATGGAGCTCCGGGGCTCCCCACGGGGCCCGGCGATCGGGGATGAGGAGGCCGGGCGGCTCCTCAACGCGGTCCTCGATGGTGGTGTCAACCTGATCGACACGTCGCCCGACTATGGACGGAGTGAGGAGCTGATCGGGCGGTATGTGGGCCATCGCCGGGATGAGTACTTCTTGGCCTCGAAGTGCGGGTGCCCTCTCGATCCGGCGCCGAACGCCACCCCGCCTTTTGCCCACGACTACACCGCGCAGAACATCCGCGCCGGGATCGAGCGAAGCCTCTCGCGGTTGGGAACGGACCGCCTCGATCTTCTGCAGGTGCACATGTCCCCCAGCAAGGACCAGATGGACACGGATCAGACCATCGACACGATGGCGTCGCTCCGGGACGAGGGAAAGGTCCGCTTCATCGGGATGTCGGGGATCCTGCCCCATCTCCCCGATCACATCGCGATGGGCGTCTTCGACGTCTTCCAGATTCCCTACTCGGTGGTGCAGCGCGAGCACGAGGACTTGATTACTGCCGCCGCCGGTGCAGGTGCCGGCACCTTGATCCGGGGTGGTGCCGCCCGCGGTGCCCCGGCGGACGACAAGGGGTGGCAGCAAGGGCCGCTCGGGTTGGCCGAAGGCGAAGGTCGGCGCCGATGGGAGTCAGGAGGGATGGACAACCTCCTCGATGGTATGGGGCGCCTCGAGTTCGTGCTGCGGTTCACCCTCAGTCACCCGGGCCTGGCGAGCACGATCGTCGGCACCTCGAATCTCGAGCACCTCCGATCCAACCTGGCCTTCGCAGAGAAGGGTCCTCTGCCTGCAGATCTGTACGCGTCCGTGAAGAAAGCCTTGGGACCGCTCCCCTCGTAGCGGGAACCGGCCTCACGAGCTTCAGGCGAGCTCGAAGAGCTCCGCAGCATCATCGTGTGGGAGCACAGTGCCCACGGTGGCGGACACTTCGAGACTCTCCAGTTCGGCCACGCCCACGTTGACGGCCGAGAATGCCGCATCGGCCGCATCGCGTCCGGTGGCGATGCGCACGAGGGAGGGTCGCGGCGCGAGGCCCGTTGCGTCATGGACGGTCCATCGCCCGCCCTGGAGCGTCTCGAAGACGGCATGGAAATCCATAGGCGAGAGCCCAGGGGCGTACACCGCGGCGAACCGCGCGGGAATTCCCGTGGCTCGGCTCAGCGCGATGCCGAGATGGGCGAAATCCCGGCAGGTCCCCATACCGGTCAAGAGGGTGTGTTCGGCCGAGTCGTGCACGTCACTAGAGCCGGGCACATAGGCGATTCTCTCCCGGATCCATTGCGTGATCGACGCAACCCGCGAAGTGATGTCGGCCCCCGTCTTGAACTCGGACACGGCGAACCCGATGAGGTGGTCGCTCGGGCAGTAGCGGCTCGGACGCAGGTAGAGCTGCCGTTCGTAGCCGAAAGCGGGCGTGAACGAGAAGGTGTGTGTCGGAGGAGGCTCCGGCGATCGAGCCTGAAGTTCGGATCGATACGAGATGGATAGCGGCCCCGGGTCGGCCAGGATCACGTGGATCCGCTCCCCTTGCGGAGTGCGGATCTCCTCCAGGGAGGTGGGCAGCCCGCCGTTGCTGACCACCTCGAATCTCTCGCTGCGCACGGGGCCGGCCGAGTCTGCCGCGACGACCTGCACGGCAATCTCGACGTGATCGGTCACGTCGAACACGAGATCGCAGGTGACCACGCGCGTCAGGTCGCCCTCCATCCCGGGTTGGGCCGGGACCGCGTCGCTGCTCACGGCAGTACCCTGACACAGTTCGCCGCGGCCTCACGCATCGGGATTGTTCGTCAAGACCTGATCGCGCTGCAGCACTCGCAGCAGTTCCTCGTACGGGCCGAGCAGGAAAGCCTCGTCCCCTCCGGCAAAGCGCGTGCCTCGCCGCGGCGGATGCTCGAGGTGGCCCCCATCGGCGGATCGGCTGAGTGCGATGACGCGTGTACGCGCCGAGAGGTCGGCCATGGCCAAGCCCTGGAGGCCGCCTTGCGGGGCGACCGTGACCCTGCCGACGAGAAACGGCTGTTGATCCACGTAGAACGTGCTCAGCACATCGAGGCCGAGAGCAGCGCCCACGAACCACGGTGCTGCCAGAGCTGAGGTCGACCGTACGTGGCGGAAGCCGAAGCTCTGCTCCATCATGCGGGCCAGGTCGCGGTCGAAGACACGGAGCACCACGGGGACCTCTTCCCAACGGTTCCCCAGCGACTCCCGGATGGCCAATCCGGTCTCGATGTTGGTCAGGTCGGCACTGGTCAGGACGGCGACCGCCGCAGCATCGTTGAGGTTGACCATGCGATGCGTCTGTGACTGCGTCGCGTCTGCGATGACCACGGGGACACCTAGTGCACGCGCTTGTCCGAGGAAGCGGTTGTTGTCGTCGCGCTCGATGACCACGACCCGCTGGCCCTCTGCGATCAGGCCTTGCACGACGGCGATACCGACCGCGCCCAGCCCGATCACGATGATGTGGTCGACCATGCCCGGGACCTGGCGCCGACCGAGCGAGCGCTCGATGCGGCGGCTGACCAGAATATTCGTGAACAGGGCGAACGCGATCGAGACCAGCGCTACCCCGAGGACGATGAGCGCGATGGCGAACACCTTCATGGCAGGGTCCTGTGTGGAGAAGGAGAAGTCGCCGTACCCGACGGTGGCCACCGTCTCGACGGTGAAGTAGGCCGCGGTGAGGAACCCCAGATGGTTGTGAGTGGTGGGATCGGTGTACGTAAAGCGAAGGATGAGCGTCGAGACGGCGATGAGGGCCAGCAGACCGGCGACGGTGAAGGCCAGCCCCTTGTTGCCCTCTTCCATGACGCCGGCGGCCTGCCGGGCCAGGCGCCGGGCGATCGAGACGGTCCGGAGCGGTGACCGCCGTGTTCGTTTGGGGTCGATACCGCCGAGCTTGAGCTCTTCCTCGGTCCCCAGTACCGCGACGCGGTCCCCGGGCACGACCCGATGGTCCCGGCCCGGGCATTGGGCCATTTCGGAGCCGTCGCCGGGCATGATGGCGACGGGGGCCAAGTTGCCGAAATGCCCCCGGAAGGTCGGGTGGGTGTCGGCCTCGTCCTGACGCACCTCCACCTGCACCACGGCGAAGTGCACGCCGGCGAGCTCAATGTCGTGCGCGGGGCGTCTGAGGCATGCCTCCACGAAAGAGGGGCCGGCCAGCGTGGCGACGTCGAGCACGCTCCCCTGGCCCGAGACGCGCTCGAGGGCATGCCCGACCGAGGGGTTCGCCATCTGGGTGACGATCCGCACGTCGGGCCGGATCTCCCGGATGCGCAGCGCGGTCTCGAGGGCGTGAATCTCCTTCACCTCCGCGCAGATCACCGCCGCGGCATCCTTCAAGCCGGCGTCGATGAGCGCGTCGCCGAGATACGCACTGCGCTGCAGATGAGGGACGCCCCAATCCTCGAGAATGCGCGCGAAGCGGACATCGGCCTCCGCGTCGATGACGATGACCGGGGTGCCGCTCAGGTGCAGCTGCTCGACAATGCGGAACCCGACCCCTTGCAGGCCGCACACGATGACGTGATCGCGGAGTTCTTGTTCCATATGCGATCCCAATTCAGCTCGTCGACCGGATGTTCGTGCCCTCAGGTTGCCGTTGTTGTGTGTGCGTGTGCGTGGTCTCCGATCCCGCTTCTAAAGAATGAAGAGCATCTCTTGGTAGGTCGGGAGTGGCCACAGGTCGTCGGCCACCTGGCTTTCGAGGGAGTCCGACGCGGCGCGCACTGCGGTCATGGCCGGGAGGAGGCTCTTCTGGGCGTGCTCTGCCCGCTTCTCTTCGGTGTCGGCTTCCTCCCCCGCCAATTCGCCTTGCAACGCGGCGAGGCTGGTGCGCAGGGCCATGAGCGACGACGAGACCGTGTCCAGGGTGGTTGTGTCGGCTTCCACACCGATCGCCTTCAGGCTCCCGATGTTGAGAGCGAGCTCGGTCTGATAGCGCACCGCGGCCGGAAGAATGATGGTGGTGGCCATTTCGAGGGTCAGGGCAGCTTCCACGTGGATGGAAAGGATGTACTGCTCCAGAGCGATCTCGTAGCGGCTGTGCATCTCGCGGTGATTGAAGACGCCGTAGTGGCTGAAGAGTTCCATGGACTCTTCGGTGATCAGTTCGGGGAGCGCATCGAGGGTGGTCTTGAGGTTGGGGAGGCCACGCTCGGCCGCCTCGATCTGCCATTCGTCGGCGTACCCGTCGTCATTGAAGACAACGGACCCGTGGTCCTTGATGATCTTCTCCAGGACAGCCTGCACCGCGGCATTGAATTCGACGCCATCGGCGACAGTGGTCTCGAGCTCGGTCGCGATGAAATCGAGGGCCTCGGCCAGAATCGTGTTGATCGTCGTCATCGGTCCGGCAATGGATTGCAGCGATCCCGGCGCCCTGAATTCGAAGCGGTTACCGGTGAAGGCGAACGGACTTGTCCGGTTGCGGTCGCCCGGATCGGTGGGGAGCACGGGCAGCGTGTCCACGCCGATTTCGAGCGATCCCTTCGTCTTGGACGTGGTCGCGCCTCCATTGGCGATCTGCTCGAAGACGTCGGCCAGCTGATCACCGAGGAAGATCGAAATGATGGCGGGGGGCGCTTCGTTGGCCCCGAGGCGATGGTCGTTGGTGGCCGAGGCGACGGATGCCCGCAAGAGTCCGCCGTACTTGTGGACCGAGCGGATCACCGCGGCGCAGAAGACCAGGAACTGGGCGTTGTCGTGCGGCGTGTCCCCCGGCAACAGGAGATTGCCCTCCGTGGAATTGCCGAGTGAGAAGTTGACGTGCTTGCCGGACCCGTTGATGCCGGCGAACGGCTTCTCGTGGAAGAGACACTCCATCCCGTGCTTCTGCGCCACGCGCTTGAGCGTCGTCATCAGAAGCTGTTGGTGGTCTGCAGCGACGTTCGACCGCTCGAACATCGGAGCCAGCTCGAATTGTCCCGGCGCCACCTCGTTATGGCGGGTCTTGGCCGGGATGCCCAGCTTGAACAGGTCGCGTTCGCAATCCATCATGAACGCAAGGACCCGCTCGGGGATCGCCCCGAAGTAGTGGTCGTCGAACTCCTGGCCCTTAGGCGGCTTGGCCCCGAACAGGGTACGCCCCGAGTTGAGGAGGTCCGGCCGGTTCAAGAAGAAGCTGCGGTCGATCAGGAAGTACTCCTGCTCGGCACCAGCGAAGGACACCACGGCATCGGGGTTCTCGTGCCCGAAGAGATGGAGGACGCGGGCCGCCTGCTTGGCCATCGCCTGTTGGGACCGTAGGAGAGGGGTCTTGTTGTCGAGTGCTTCGCCGGTCATCGACACGAAGACGGTCGGGATGCACAAGGTGTTCCCGTTCGGGTTCTCGAGGATGTAGGCCGGGCTCGTGACGTCCCAGCCGGTGTAGCCGCGGGCCTCGAATGTGGCCCGCAGGCCACCGTTGGGGAAGCTCGATGCGTCCGGCTCCCCCTGGGTGAGGGTCTTGCCGGCGAATTCGGCAATGGCGTTGCCGTCACCACCTGGCTCGAAGAAGCTGTCGTGCTTCTCGGCCGTGAGATGGGTCAGGGGATAGAAGACGTGGGCATAGTGGGTGGCCCCTTTCTCCATGGCCCAGTCCTTCATCACGACGGCGACGACGTCGGCCACCGAGGGGTCGAGCGTCTGGGAGTGCTCGATGGTGGCCATCACCGATTTGAAAACGGGCTTGGGCAGGCGTTTTTGCATGACCGCCTTGGTGAAGACGTTCTCGCCGAAGATCTCTCCGGGGGTTTCTGTACTCGTGAAGACCGCCGCCGGGGCGTCGTAATGCCGGACGGCCTCGATCGAATCCTGGCGTGCCTTGTTTCCACTCATCGCTTGCTCCTCCATGAATTGCCGGGACTCGGATGGCGCACCGGCAAACTCCGCGCTCCACCCGCTACGTTCGAAAATAGGTACGCGACATAACGCCCTGGTTTCTGCAATGTGAATATCTGGATCGCGGGGAACAGGCCCGGCCGCATCTGATTTGATGAACATGAATATCTGCCCGGGTGATGCATCGACCCGTACCGGCAGGGAGCACCTCTCTCCGCCGCTAGGCCGATTGCCACGCTCGTGAAAGGGGTAGTGGACAGACATGACGTCAGACACCGAGAATCTCGAACGGGAGCTGAAATTCGCCGTGGATGTCGGCTTCGAATTGCCCAACCTGTCCAAGATCGCTGGTTCCACCGTCCGGCTCCCCCAGCAATCGCTGAACACGGCCTATTTCGATACCCCTGACCTGCGGCTCTGGCAGAGGGGTCTCACGCTCCGCCATCGCGACGGCGAGGACCGCGAGTCCGGCAAGTGGACGATGAAGCTGCCGGAGGAGGGGACAGAGCGCACGGTCGATCGCCTGGAACTGTCGTGGAGCGGGATCCGGGAAGAGGTGCCTGCAGAGGCAACGCGGATTCTTCGAGGGATCGTCCGGCGCTCGATGCTGGGACGCATCGTCGTCCTCGAATCCCTGAGGCGTCGGGTCGTCCTGCAGGATGTCGACGGGACCGATCTGGGAGAGATCGACGACGACCTCGTGACGGTTGCACACGGGTCGGAAAAAGGTCTCAGTTTTCGGCAGATCGAATTCGAATTCGGTGGCTATCTCTCCCCGGAGGATCATGACGACCTCGTCCATGCGGTCCTCAAGAAGCTCCGCAAGGCAGGTGCGCACCCCGAAACCGAGCAGAAGTTCGCCAAAGCGCTGGGGAGAGAGACGGCACGCGCGGCCACGACGAACGAGGTCAAGGACGGGATCGGCCGGCGTGCCTCCGCGCGGGACATCGTGCGGCTGGGCATCACCGATGGGCTCGAGCGGGTGCTCGGCTACGACTACCAATTACGGCTCGACCCCTCTGACCCGCCCGTGCGCGCCGTGCACCAGGCCAGGGTGGCGTGCCGTCGGCTGCGCTCTGATCTCAAGACGTATGGCCCGCTCCTCGACCCCGAATGGCTGCGGCTCACCACGACCGAGCTCCGGTGGATCGGTGGACGGTTGGGCGAGGTGCGCGACGTCGACGTCCTCGCGGAGCGCCTGGGTCTGGGCCGGGGCGAGGCAGGAGGACCCGGGGTCGACGGCAGCGGGTACCTGCGGGAACGGCTGGCAGGCCAGCGACGCGCCGGGAGCGCCAAGCTGGCTGAGGATATGGAGAGCTCGCGGTACCTGGACCTGCTGGACCGCCTCCATGCTGCCGCCCTCGCCCCGCCGTTCTCGCAGGCCGAGGGTGGTCCTCCCGGAGTCGACCGGAGAGTGCGCCCGGACGACCCGGCACGAGAGGTCCTGCCCGCCTTGGTCGCTGTGCCATGGAAGGCACTGCGACGACGAGTCCGCCGAGCCGGCGCGCATCCGTCGGACCGGCAGCTGCACCGCATACGTATTGCCTCGAAGCAGCTTCGCTATGCGTCCGAGGCGGCATCCCCAGTGATGGGCGACGACGCGGTGCGGATGGGGCGACGCGCCGAAGCCCTCCAGACCGTCCTGGGGGACCATCACGACGCGGTGGCCGCTGAAGAGTGGCTGCGGCTCGCCGCCGTCGACGCCAGCGGCATGGCGGGATTTGCTGCCGGCCTGCGGGCCGCGCATGAACGGCACCTGCAGCACACGTTGCGCCAGGACTGGAACCACGTGTGGTCGGAGCTCTCGTCGAAGCAGGCGACACGTTGGCTGAGAACTGACTGAATGCGTGATAGCGACCTCCCGGAGCTCCGCCGATGAGTTCTGCCACGCTGCCCCGTCTTCACTGCGATGCCCAACGTCGCCCTGGAAGAACGCTCTATAGAGTGTGAGGCTGTGTCCGTAGGCGAGTCCACATCGGTCCAGTCCGAATTGGAGCCGTTTCGCCGGGAACTGACGAGGTACTGCTACCGGATGCTCGGCTCGGGGTTCGAGGCCGAGGATGCAGTCCAAGAGACGATGGTGCGGGCCTGGCGCAATGCCGACAAATTCGAGGGTCGTTCCAGCGTGCGCTCGTGGTTGTATCGCATCGCCACCAACGTGTGCATCGACATGCAGCGGAACGTGCAGCGGCGCGCCCGGCCGATGGAGATGGGCCCGGCGTCGCCTCCCGTCGAGTCGCACCTCGGACCGACCCTGCCCGAGGCCTTGTGGATCACCCCTCTTCCAGATGCCGGCGTGGCCCCCGAAGGGGCGGACCCGGCCGAAGTCACCGAGTACCGCGAATCGATCCGGCTGGCATTTGTCGCCGCCATGCAACACCTGCCGGCTCGTCAGCGTGCCGCACTTATCCTGTGCGAGGTGCTGCGCTGGCAGGCCACGGAGGCCGCCGAGCTCCTCGACACGAGCGTGGCCGCGATCAACAGCGCTCTGCAACGGGCAAGGGCCACGCTCAGCGCGGTGCCCGCAGTGGCGCAGCCAGAATCCCTCGACAACGCGGACAGCGAGCTGTTGGACCGCTATGTCGACGCCTTCGAGCGCTATGACATCGAGCGGTTGGTCACGCTGCTCCGCGAGGATGCCGTGCAGTCGATGCCCCCCTTTGCCATGTGGATTCAGGGTGCTGAGAACATCGGGCGATGGATGGTCCAGCCCGGTCCCAGCGCATGCCGGGGCTCGCGCCTGATGGCCACCACCGCCAACGGCTGTCCCGCGTTCGGCCAGTACCGGCGTGACCCGCGGGGCGGATATGCCCCGTGGGCCTTGCAAGTTCTCGAGATCTCAGCCGGGAAGATCACCGGCATGACGTTCTTCCTCGACCTGTTGGACCCCGAGCGGCTCTTCCCTTCGTTCGGGCTCCCCGTCCATCTCGACAGCTAGGCCCGTCAGTTCGACGAGCGCCCGCAGGTCAGGGGAGACGTCGGTCAAGACGAGCCCGCCCCCCAGGCGTTTCGCGAGCAGGGCCAGGCGGGCCACGTCGTCCACGGCGCCGATGTCGGGCGCGCCCGGACCCTCCAGGACGCCTGAGGCCAGTGCCACCCCATCGGGACCAATCATCGTCACCCGGCACCACGTCAGCATCACGTGGAGGACGGAGCACGGTGCACGTTCTCATCGGTCGACCAGAGAGGGAAGATCTGATCCGGGGACCGATGAATTCCCTCGACTTCGCTCGTCCAAAGAGTGAATGATGGACCCGACAAAGGAGTAGCCGTGATGACCACGCGAGACAGCGCCCCCCTTGGATCACCCTGCTGGGCCGATCTGTGGACCTCAGACGTCGCAGGCAGCGGCCGGTTCTACGGCGAGCTCTTCGGCTGGGAAGCCCAAGAGCCCAGCGAGGAGTTCGGCGGCTATTTCATGTTCACCCGCGACGGCGTTCCCGTGGCGGGAGGCATGGGCGACATGGGAGAGATGAAGGCCGACAACTCATGGAAGATCTACCTGAGTACCGACGACATCGCCAAGACGGTGGCCGCAGCGGAAGCGGCGTCGGCCCAGGTGATCGTCCCCGTCATGGAGGTCGCTGATCTCGGCATCCAGGCCGTCTTCACCGACCCGACCGGCGCAGTCATCGGGGCCTGGCAGCCCGGAACATTTCCAGGCTTCACGGTGCTCGAGGTCCACGGCGCGCCGAGCTGGTCCGAGCTGCTGACCCGCGACTTCTCGACCGCCATCGACTTCTACAGCTCTGTCTTTCGCTGGGACACGAAGGTCGAAGGCGACAGCGACGAGTTCCGCTATTCGACAATGCGCAATCCCGACGGCGAAGGAGAGTTGGCGGGGGTCATGGACGCCCGGGCGTGGCTCCCCGAGGGTCAACCGTCGGCGTGGTCCATCTATTGGCACACCGATGACACCCGGGCGTCGATCGCCACCGTCAAGAAACTCGGCGGCGCCATCGTGCACGATGCAGAGGACACCCCGTACGGCACGTTGGCCGCGGTGGCCGACCCCGCCGGCGCCGTGTTCAAGCTCCGCACGCCTCCGCAATAGCCTACGGGTTCCTCAGGTACGGGCAGGTCCCGCGCGCACCGCGTGCGGCGCCGCATCGCGGACCGTACGACGCCCGGCCAGTCGGGCACTGACGACGACCAAGAGGGGCCACACGGCCTCGGACAGCGCCGCGCTGCGTTCGGCGAGGCCACGGTGCGAACCGTCGACTTCCAGCACGAACCACAAGAGCAGCCCGAACATGCCCACGGTGGCTGCGACCGAAGCCCGGCGGGTCAACAAGGGCACGCGAGTGCGCCGGCGTGCCGGCGAAGACGGGCCATGCGGCAAGGGCTGTGAAGGCGAGCGTGGCGGCAATGGTGTGGCTGACGCCGTTGCCGCTGACCGGTTGCGGAAAGGCGGCCACCAGGAGCGTCCCCACTCCGCCACCGACGAGAAGTGCCCTTCCGACCTTGCCTGCGGGTCGCAGTCCGAACCCTGTCACGGCATAACAGGCCCCGAGTCCTGCCAAGGCGGTCGTCATGATCCAGCGGTCGGTCGCCCCGATGGCGGCCAGGGCGCTGATCGTGTCACGAACCGAGTTGAACCCTGCGGGCTGTCGTTCGGCGCCGAGCGTCCAGCCACCGACGAGCAGCAGGGGTGTGGCACCGGCCGATGCGAGGGCCCACCACGGAACCCCGGGTTCGAGACCCTCCTGCAGTTCGGTGGGAGCGCTAGGGACGGGACGCATGCCCCACACTCTCCCCCATCCCCGGCTCACCTTTGCACCGGACGGTGGCGGAGTGGCTCAGCTCGCCGGCGTGGCGTGATCTGCCACCGGAGACGTCTGTGCCACCGGAGACGTCTGTGCTACCGGAGACGTCTGGGCTAGCGGAGGCGTCTCGGCCGCTGGTGCGCTGGTGGAGCCACCGGGCGTCAGGTGGGTCGCCGCGTGGGCCGTCTTCTTCCCCTCGTCGAGCCCCTTCTCGAACTCGTTCTTCGCTGAACCGAGGTTGCGGGCCAGTTTTGGAATGGCCGCTCCACCGAAGAGGAGTACTACGACCACGATGAGAACGATGATTCCATCGACTCCGAACACTTCTGCCAGCATCTGAGACTCTCCTTTGCCTTGTCCGTAGGGGGCGGACTACCTCTTGTATTCGGCGCATGAGGCTCCCCGGATGTGCTGTCGCAAAAGAAAATCCACCATCCGTCGTCGGGACGGGAACGAATACAAGGTGTCATGACGAATGCGCGCCACGGGAAGATCTGACGCCCGATGTTGAACCTCGATCCCTCGAAGCTCCTGATCATCGCCGTCGTGGCCATCATCCTCCTCGGTCCGGACCGCCTCCCTGCGTTCGCACGTCAGGTCGGAGGGTTCTGGCGTACGTTCACGGCCTATCGGCACCGCATGGAATCGCAGGTGCGCGACTCCATGCCCGATCTCCCGAGCAGTTCGGAGATCGCTCGCCTCGCTCGCTCGCCGGCGGCGTTCCTCAACCACCTCTCCACCCTGTCTCCCGATGAGCCGGCACCTGCGCACTCCCAGAAGGACGATGTGATGGAGAGCCCGCCGGATTCCATGACTCGCGCCGCGACGGCCTCCCGACCGATGGAACCCCTCCCCGTCGTGCCTGTTGCCGGCCCCGACCCGGGCTTGAACTGAGATGCCTCAGTTGTTCGCGGTCTGACAGGCCGCTGTCAGCAGGACGTCCGTCAGAACGGTGGCTGGGGGAGGACGGGTGAGGTGGTGATGTTGCCGCACATCAGGTGCGGGATGTCGCCGCCATAGGGACTGATCTGACCGCCCGATCCGGTGATGCGGAGGGCCATTGTGTTGTTGGGAGGAATGACGGCCAGCGCGAAGGATGTCGGGCAGGTGAGAGTGCCGAATCCGGTTTGCGTGGGGAACTCGATGTCGAACCAGGCCTGTCCGGCGGGCTGCAGCGTGACGGTGGTCGGCGTCTCGCTGCTGCGGATCGTCGTGGTCGTCAGCGGTTGGCTACTCGCGTTGAGAAGCTGGAGACCCGGGAAGCCGCCGAGGGTGCAGGTCGTCGTAGAAATATTGGTGAACAAGTAGGTGATTCCCAGCGAGCCTGCTGCTCCCCCGCTGGAATGGGCGGGATCCGTGGCCAGGCTGAGCTGGGACGTCTGGCAGGTCCTCGGAGGGAGCTTTATGGAGGTTGCCGTCCAGTAGCCCTTCCCGTCCGGGGTCGTCGCGATGCCCACGGTCGGCTGCGCCGCGGGCTGGCCCCCGGTGGAGCCGAAGAACCCGGCGTCGCCGAAGGTGAAGACCCCACCGTCCGAGGCGACGAGCCAGTAGCCCTTCCCGTCGGGTGTGGCGGCCATGCCGACGATCGGCTGGTTCAACGCGATGTTGCCGGTGGAGCCGAAGAACCCGGCGTCGCCGAAGGTGAAGACCCCACCGTCCGAGGCGACGAGCCAGTAGCCCTTCCCGTCGGGTGTGGCGGCCATGCCGACGATCGGCTGGTTCAGCGCGATGTTGCCGGTGGAGCCGAAGAACCCGGCGTCGCCGAAGGTGAAGACCCCACCGTCGGAAGCCACCAGCCAGTAGCCCTTCCCGTCGGGTGTGGCGGCCATGCCGACAACCGGCCGGTGCAGCGCGATGTTGCCCGCCGAGCCGAAGAACCCGGCGTCACCGAAGGTGAAGACCCCTCCGTCCGAGGCGACGAGCCAGTACCCCTTCCCGTCCGGTGTGGCGGCCATCCCGACGATTGGCCGGTACAGCGCGATGTTGCCCGCCGAGCCGAAGAACCCGGCGTCGCCGAAGGTGAAGACCCCACCGTCCGAAGCCACCAGCCAGTACCCCTTCCCGTCCGGTGTGGCGGCGATGCCGACGACAGGCTGGTTCACCTGGGTTGGCGCTCCGTAGAACGTGGCGTCGCCGAACGCACTCACCCCGGCGGTGGGCGCCGTGACGGATGGGCCGGTTGCCGCCGCCACGCCGCCGAGCGACAGGAGAGCCGCACCCAGGGCGACCACGGCAATCGTGCTCGCCAACCCACGGAGCCCGGGCTCCACACGGCGAGTGCTCCTTCGGCGAAACGTCATACGCCCTCCCCTCCCGCAACCAACGAAAGTGACCTTGCCGACCCCTCTCTACCACCTCTTGATCGCGAGCGCTCTGTCGTCTGGACGCGGTGGGATTCAGGCTGTGCCCGAGGCCAGCATCGGACCGCTCGGCTGCCGCGCGCCGCTGGCCGCTTCGACGGTGACGCCCAACCGATACGGTCTCGATGAGCCGGCCGACGTGAATGTCGCGAAATGCGGCGCGCGCCCAAGGAGCCCGAGGGAGATCGTCTTGTTGTCGATCAGGCCCCAGAGCTGGTACGTTTCCGCCGACGGCAGGCGGGGCAGGCTTGACATGACGAGGTAACCACGGCCGTTGGGTAGCAGGACGAATTGGGCCACGTCACGGTGGCGCACACTTGTGAGATTGACGATCGTGTGGCCAGGCGTTTCCATGGCGGCCACGATTTCCGTGTGCGCAGCCTCCCCGATGGCTCCCTGAAGGTGCGCCACCTGATTGTTGGCATTGGCCAGGCTGATGCCGAGAACGGTCGCGAGTGCCGCCGCGCCGACAGCGGCGGAGGCTGCTGTGATGAAGCGAGCCCTCGACGCGTGCAAGGAGCGCGCCCAGCGATGCCGCGACGCAACGGGCATGGTGGGCGCCAGGTGCGACTGTCCCGGACAGGGAGATTCCAAGAGGTGGTCCGATCCGCTGAGGCGTCGTGAGATGCCCTCCCACAATTCGCCCGGAAGCGGCACGACCGAGGTGCCTAGAGCTGCCGCCACCTCGTGGTGCGCGTCGACCTCGGCCTGGCAACGAGGACAGAGGGCCACATGCTCTTGGATCAGCACGGATTCGTCGTGCTCCACCGCATCGAGAGAGAATGCGGCAAGCAGACCGCTGGCCTCCTCATGGGTCATCATGCGTCGACACCCTGAATGCCTGCAGTGGCCAGGGCATCACGCATCCGGCGCATTCCGCTTCGGATACGGCTCTTGATGGTTCCTTCAGGTTGGTTGAGGAGCGCCGCGACTTCGACATAGGTATGGCCGTCGAAGTAGGCGAGTTCAATGGCGCGGCGCTCGTCGGCGGGGATCTCCTCGAGGGCACGCTCGATGTAGTCGGTCCGGGCCATCTCCCAGTACTCGTGGAAGATGTCGTACTCGCCCGACCTTCCCAGGTGCGCGTCCCCTTCCTCTCTTTGGCGGCGGGCGTTCAGTGTGCGTATCGCGTCGACAGCGCGCGCGTGTGCCTGTGTGAGCAGGAAGGAACGCAGGCTGCCCCGGGTCGCGTCGTACCGGTCGGGGTGACACCAGAGACGAAGAAATATCTCCTGGGTGATGTCCTCTGCTTCTGACGAACTCCTGAGAACTCGGCGCGCCAGACCATAGACAGCGTCACCATGCCTGCGGTAGAGCTCGGCCAAGGCCGCATCCCCGTAACGCGCGAGTGTCGTGATTAGTTGGGCATCGCTCACTTCTTCGCGCTGTTGCATCGCAGCTGTATTCGGAGGCACGTCGATCGAGAGATGTTTCGGCGCCGGTCTCCCGACGCGGGAACGACACAGGCGTTGACGGCAGCGCCGAGCGCGGGCCGCCGTCACTTCGATGCGGATTCGCAATATTTCTCACATCCTCGGCAGCGATGACTCCGAACAGCTAGTGATCCCATCCACAAGGAGTTGACTATGACCGCAGACCCGAGAGCGCTCGCCGAGTTGCTCGAAGAGTCCCAAGACCTTCACGCAGATGCCATGCGTCCGACACACGAAGCCCTCGGCGAGTTGGTCGAACGGAGCCACGCGTCGGGTACTGACGACGTGACGTCGAACGTCGCATTCCACGATGCGCAAACCCGCGGACTGCGCGCCACCTTCGGTGGCGCACCACTGCTCGGCGCCGCAGGAGGTGCCGCTTTGGTCGGCATCCTCGCCTCGGCGGCCGGCGCGTCGAGCTCCAGGGACGTGCAGGTTCTGCAGACGGCGGCGTCGATCGAGAACCTGGCGGTAGCCACCTACAAGACCGCCTTGACCCTCCCCTACATCGGCGGCGCCACAGCCAATGGCGTCGTGACCAAGTTCGCGCAGGTCACCATGGGACAACACGCCCAGCATGCCGATGCCTTCAACTCGGCCGTCATGTCCCTCGGCGGCAAGGCCCAACACCAGCCCGACCCGGCATTCGTGCCCGTCGTCAACAAAGCCGTCAAGAGCCTCAGCGGCGCCACTGCGACCCAGGGAGCCCTCGGGGTCGTCGGCCTGGCGCTCGAGCTCGAGAACATCGCCGCCGAGACCTACGTCAAGGACACGACATTGGTGAGTTCGACCTCGAACAAGGCGCTCTTCGCCAGCATCATGGGCATCGAGGCCCAGCACGTCGCAGTGCTCCTCGCCGTCCAGGCGCTCCTCAAGGCCGGCGCGCCGCAGCTGATTTCCCTGAGCGAGCCTGCCACCCTCGACGCACTACCGGCCGCGGCCGGGAGTGTCGGGTTCCCGCACGCCTTCTACCCGACCAGCAGTGCCGCCCCCGCCAAACAAGGAGCCGTCAAGTGAACAAGCGTACGAAGAAGAAGGACGAGTTCGTCGGAAGCGAGGGCGAGCTCATCAGCATGACCAGGGAGCTCGACGAGCTTCACCACGATGTCGCTGCGCCCTCCATGTGGGCCGGCATGTCCAACATGATCGATGGCATGCGCGGCGCAACCGTGCGGCCCACGAGCCGCCGGACCTTCCTCATGGGGACGGGTGCCGCCGTTGCCGGTGGTGCGGCACTCCTGGCCGTCGGCTCAACGCCGGGATTGGCCGCAGCTGCCACCCGGGCGGAGTCACGCCTCCATCTTGCCGATGCCGCATTCCCACCGGCTGGATTGAAGGGCGACCTCGCCGTGGCGGCCGTCGCCGCGAGCCTGGAGAACCTGGCCGTGTTTGCCTACAAGGCAGGGCTTGCCGCGGCGACAGCAGGCAAGCTCGGTACGGTGCCTCCGGCCATCGGCACCTTCGCCACGACTGCCCTCAGTCAACACACGCAACACGCAGCGGCGTGGAATGCCGTCTTGAAGGCAAATGGCAAAGCAAAGGTGACGGTGACCAATCCAACGCTGACCCCCACCATTCAGGCCAACTTCGCCAAGGTCACCGACGTCACCGGTCTGGCCCAATTGGCGCTTTCCCTCGAGAGTGCAGCGGCAGCGACCTATCAAGCCGAGACCTCGATGCTGAAGAGCAAGGCCGCCATCGGGCTCTCCTCCTCCATTGAGCCGGTCGAGATGCAGCACATCGCCATCCTCTATTACGTGATGGGGATGTACCCGGGTGCACAGACCACGGCGGGTACCCCGATCGCCTTCAGTTCGACTGCTGCTGCGGCGGCATAGGGAGATGCGAGTGCGGTTGAAAGTCGGAGCGGGCGTCCTGGTCCTCACAGGCGCCCTGCTCCTGGCCGCGTGCGGCAGCGGATCGGGGACGAAGAGCGCGACGTCCTCGACCTCAGGCGCTTCGGGTGGCGGCACATCGATCACGATCACCAACTTCATGTTCCAACCGATGTCGCTGACCGTCGCTCCAGGGGGCACCGTCAGCGTGACGAACAAGGACTCGGCCACCCATACCCTGACGGCCACTGGAGGGCAGTTCGACACCGGCGACATCGATCAGAACCACACGAAGACCTTCGTGGCACCGATGAAGCCTGGGACCTACCACTACATCTGCAACATCCACCAGTACATGATGGGTTCGATCATCGTGAAGTAGCGCGTCGTTATGGGGTGACAGGCAGTCGCAACGCGACCAGAATGCAGATGCATGCCGAAGCTGAGTGCCGGGATTCTCCCCTACCGGGTGGAGAATGATGGATCGTTGTCCGTGCTCCTTGTGCATCCGGGAGGTCCCTTCTGGAGGAACAAGGACGAGCGGGCGTGGTCGATTCCCAAAGGCGAGTACGGAGCCGAGGAGAACCCCGAACAGGCTGCGGAACGCGAGTTCACCGAGGAGCTCGGCCTGCCCGTGCCCGAGGGGCCGTGGATCGACTTGGGGACCATCCGCCAATCCGGCGGCAAGTACGTCCGGGCCTGGGCGGTGAGGGCCGAAATGCTGCACATCGCAGCGATGGTGAGCAACCGTTTCGAAATGGAATGGCCCCCCAGGTCCGGAGTGTTGCAAGACTTCCCCGAGGTCGACCGCGCGGAGTGGATGACGATCTCCGAGGCGTCGGTGCGTCTTGTGGCGGGCCAGGTCGAATTCCTGACCACGTTGCGCCTGGAAGTCTCGCCGCCGTCAGCGTGATCCCGAGACGGTAAACCGGTTCTTGCCCATGCGTTTGGCTTCGTACATGGCGGCGTCGGCCGCCTGCATGACCGAGTCCGCGCTGAGATCGGGTGCTGTCGCCGTCGGGTAGGTGATGCCAATGCTCACCGATATCTCATGGACGGCTCCCGAGACGTCATAGGGCGCGCGGAGGGCATCGACGATGCGACGGGCGACACCCACCGTGAGGGCCTGCACGTCGGCGACGTCCGGTGCAGCAGGACCATCCTGCGTGTCGCCGTCGTGTCGACTCCAGGGCTCAAGGATGAGCACGAACTCGTCTCCCCCCACCCGGGCGATGGTGTCCCCGGCTCGGACCACATGCTGCAACCGTGCGGCCGTCTCGATCAGGACGGCGTCGCCGGCCGCGTGGCCGGCAGTGTCGTTGACCTCCTTGAACCCGTCGAGGTCGCAGTAGAGCACGGCGAATTCCACTCCCTCCCGGGCCGAACGGGAAAGCGCGGCCTCCAGCCTGTCCAGGAGCAACGCCCGGTTGGGGAGCCCTGTGAGCCGGTCGTGCAGCGCATCATGGGAGAGTTGCTCCTCGGCCTGCACCACGTCGGTGATGTCACGCAGGACCCCGAGGATCTCGACGACCGATCCGTTATCGTCACGCCGAAACGGCACGACGCGGCGACTGAACCAATGCCACGTGCCGTCGCGATGGCGCAGCTGATAGCGCTTCTCGAGAACCTGTCCGTCGGCGAGCCGGGCGGTCTCGCTGTTGATGGCGCCCATCGCTTCCTGGTCGTCGGGATGCACCATGGTGATCATCGCGTCGGCCCCGATCGACTCCGTCTCGTCGATGGTGCGCCCGAGGAGGTCGCGGTCACGCGACCCGTAGACGAACGCGCCCGTGTGGAGATTGGAGATGAAGGTGTAGTCCGGGGAGGCTGCGATCACGGCCTGCTGGAATGCATTGGCCTGGATCACCTCAGCCTCCGCCATCACCTGTTCGGTGACGTCTGCCACCGAGCCGATCAGGCGGACGAGGTGTCCGTCCTCGATCACGGCGCGCCCCGCGAGTCGAACCACCGCATGTCACCGTCGCTGGCGCGGAATATCCGGTAGCGGAATCGGACGGGTTCATTGCGCCGCATCGCGGCCATGGCCTGGTCGACGAGCTCCCTGTCGTCGGGATGCACCCGTGACGCGGCCTGGCTGTAGCCGCCCTCGAACGTGATCGGAGTGAGCTGATGCAGCGCGAACAGACCTTCGGACCAGGTGATCACGTCGTTGACCACATCCCATTCCCACGAGCCGGCGTGCCCGATCGCCTCGGCCTCGCGCAACCGGCGCCGCTCCTCGCGCAGCCTCTCCTCGGAGGAGCGCAACGCCTCTTCGGCGTCCCGCGCCTCGGTGATGTCGAGCGCGAAGCCGATGCCCGCCACAATGGCGCCGGTCGCGTCGGGAACCGGTGCCAGGCGGTGCAGGAACGTGCGTCGGCCGAAGCGGACCTCCATCGTCGCCTCGTGGCCTTCGAACGCCCGGTGGTAGGGGCCCTCGAGGACCGAGGAGACTTCCGACGGAAAGACCTCGTAGATGGTCTTGTCCTCGATCATGTCCTGGGTGAGCCCGACAATGCTCAGGCCGGCTCCCCCTGCGCAGATGTACCGAAGTTCCTCGTCGAACACGACGATGACGCCCTCGGGGAAATTGCGCACCACGGGGTGTCTCCCGACCGATCGCAGGAGGTCGATCGCCTGGGCCTTGGCCGGGGAATCGGCGCCGGGCTCGGCGGGCCCCCGGTTTGCCTCCATCACGAGAGTATACGGTTTACCAGGTCTTTTAGAGGGTACCGCTGTGCAGCAATGCCTTGTAGGCGACCCAACCGGCGGGAATGGGCAACCAGAAGGTGGCGATGCGGAAGATGAGCACGGCCGGGATCGCCTCGTGGGCTGGGATGCCCAGCGCTGTCAGACCGGCCGTCAGGACCGCTTCCACCGCACCGAGGCCACCGGGGGTCGGCGCGAACGAGCCGACCGTATTGCCGGCCAGGTAGACGATCGCCGCGGGGAGAATGGCCGGATGCGCCCCCAGCGCGCTGAGCGAGGCGAGGAAAGCCAGGACATACCCAAAGGTGAGCAGCAGGTTCGCCCCGACGGCGAGAGCCAGCCGGGATGGTTGCGAGACCGCGATCAGCAGGCGGGGCCACACGTTCTGGATGCGCGGCCACACGGTTTGCTCGAACCGCGCCCGGGTCTGGGGAATGAGCAGCACGATCCCCACGACAAAGGCAATCGCCCCCAGTCCGATGAAGAGATCGGCGCCGGGCACGATCTTGAACCGGCTGATGCCCGACCCCGTAAGCAATCCGAAGGCGATCAGGAGCGGAATGGTCGTGACCACGTTGACGATCTGCGAAAGCGCAACGGCGGCCGCAATGGAGCTCTCGTCGACATGCTGGCGGCTCAGATAGCGGGCGTTGACGGCGACGTGGCCGACCGTCGGAGGCATGGCGACACCGATGAACGCTGTCGACAGCTGTACGAGGAACCCGCGCACCAATGAGAGACGCTTCGGGACGAAGGCAGCAAGATTCAACGCCGCAGCGAAGTAGGTGATGGCGGACCCGAAGATGGCGACGGCGAACCAACCGAGGTTCGTCTTGCGCAGTGCTCCGAAGAGATCGACCTTGGAGAATTGCCCGATGAACAAGAACGCGATGACGGTGAGGGCGACTGCGCTGAGCACGGTCCGCCAGCGGAATCGCTCGAGGCGCGTGACGGGGGCTTCGGCATCAGTGTCCTCGCCCACCAGCACGCGTCGTATATCGGCGATGCTTCCCCGAGCCTCCCGCATGGCCGACCAACCCCAAGGGGCCAGGGCCAGCGGCTGCAGGATCGCGACAACCGCTTCCTCGTCCTTGGGCACATAGGCGGCACGGAGCGCCGCCACGGCATCGGCAGGCCCGACACTGCGCGCCAGCGTCGTCAGCAGTTGCGTGACGTCCAGCCGGCGCACGAGCTCGCCCGCACCCGGGAGTGCCGCGTCGAGCGAGAGGAACACGGCTGAACCGTGAGTGACGCCGAGGTTCTCCGCCCGCAGGTCGCGATGGGCGACGCCTGCATCGTGCAGTTCGCGCAGCGCGCGGAACAACGCCTTGGCGCTCTCGAGGTCCCATTCGGTGCTCGGCGGGGTCGGGCGCGGCGTGGCCATGACGAGCACGAGCGTTTCTGCCGGCATCTCGCGCAACAACAGGGCCGAGGGGCTGAGGACCCCGGCACTCCCGGCCATGAAGCAGGCCAGGGAGAGCTGTTCGAGTTGTGCCCGCGAGCTCAGGGCGACGTGGTGGGCGACCACCTGGCGCAGGCGGATGCGTGTCCAGAGACGCCGGGCCAGTCCCGCCCCCCTGGTGTCACGATTGGCCAGGCGCACCTCGATCGAGCGGCCGTCGGCGAGCGTGCCGGTGAAGCGGGACGTGTCGGAGTCCACCACCTCGAGCCCCCCGATGGAGAGACCGCAATTCCCGAGCCATGTGACGAGCTCCCGGGTACTGGGCCGGACCGACGCGGCGCCGAGGCACCACCGCACCCCCCAGCCGAAGAAGAGCCCGCCGAAAAGCGCGACCCCGAGAGCGAAGGGGGTCAGCGCATCGACCGCCACCCCTGCGAACAGGATCCCGGCGCCGGCCAGGACGCACCAACGCGACCAACGCGAACGCCGGGCCAGATCGCTGGCGACGAGGAATGCGATGAGCGCGGTGTCGAGGACCAGGATCGACGGGTTGCTGCCGTGGAGCACGGCCCGCGGCACAGAGCCGTTCTCCCCGTGCCAGACGCTGGCGGCGACGATCCCCACTGCAGCCGCTTGGAAGGCCGCGGCGATCGCGTTGCGCGCGCTTCGGATGTCCGTGCGCAGGAGCGTCACTAGGGCGACCACCACGAGCGCCAGGCATCCGATGGTGGTCGCGACCTCGGCCGCGGAGGAAAGCCAGCGTGGGATATGACGCAGCCAGCTGGAGACGTCGTTCGCCAACTCCGTGCTCCCCGCGGGCAGCGCCAGGATGAGCGCGAACTCGATCCCCACGATGGCAGCTGCCAGCAACCCCAACAAGGCGTCATTGGGTCGTCTGACCCGGTCGACGCCCGGAGAGGTGGTCAGTTCGTGGGTCTCAGAAGTCACGGCTAGCCGAACCGGTCAACGCGCCAGGAACGCGATCATGGGGCGGATTCCATGTCGCATTGTCTATCCGGAAACGCCTCAAAAGTTGTGCACGGGCGCGTACGGGTGCCGCCCGGCACCTGGCGGCGGCACCCGTGACGTCCTAACGCTTGACTGCGTCCTTGACCTTCTCGCCCGCCTGCTTGAGGTTGCCGGCCGCCTGATCGGCCTTGCCCTTGGTCTCGAGGCTTCGGTCGTCTGTGGCCTTACCTGCGGCTTCCTTGATACGCCCCTTCACTTCCTGCGCTTTGTTCTTGGCTTTGTCGGTTGTCGACATCGGGCTCCTTTGCTTGGGTTGCTTGTGTCCTACCCACGAGCGGCAGCCGCAATCGGATCGGGAGAAACGCTTCAGAGCGCCCGCAGGAGGGTAAGAGTCCCCTATGACCATTTCCCGCGCAGTTGCCCGTCCACTCCTGGCCTCCACGTTCATTGCGGACGGGCTCGAATCCGTCCGGCATCCCGAGACGAGGGTGGCGGCCGCCCAGGGCGTTGCGGACCAGCTGCGGACATTGGTGCCCTCCCTGCCGAAAGACACAGCGGCGCTGGTCCGGTTCAACGGGATGGTGCAGGTGGGCGGGGGTGTCCTCCTCGCGGTCGGCCGGGCGCGGCGGCTGGCGGCACTGGCCCTGATCGGCTCCGTCCTCCCGACGACATATGCCACGCATCGATTCTGGGAAGAGTCGGACGCCAAGACCCGGGCAGAGCAACGCATCCACTTCCTCAAGAACCTGGGACTCCTGGGCGGGTTGATCCTGGCCGCCGTCGATACCGAAGGTGCGCCCTCTCTGGCTTGGCGGACCCGCCAGGGCGCACACCGGGTGTCCCAGACCGTGGCCCTTGGCCGGGCGACGACGGGATCCGGTGCGCACCGTGCCTCCGAGAAGGCGGCCGCTGCGAGCCGCCGTGGCCGCCGCAAAGCCAAGAAAGCGCTGGTCCAAGCCAACAAAGCCGCGCTGCGGGGTGGTCGCCGGGCCAACCGACTCGTGGTGAGTGCCGCCGCGTCGGGTCTGGCACATTCGGGCACCTCTCTCCGCCACGCCAACGACAGTGCACAGCACGCGGCCAAGGCGGCACTCGTGAGCGCCGGACATGGGGCCCACACCGTCTCGTCGAAGTCTGCGGCGACCAGCCGAAAGGCCAGGAGGGCGGCAGGCCGGGCCAATACGGCCAAGCTGCGCGGCGGGCATCGGACCAACCGGGCCCTGGCCGACGCGGCCACGTCCGGGGTGGCCCTCGCCGTCCCCCATATTCGGCATGCCAATGAGAGCGCCCGGACGGTGGCCAAAGCTCTTCTCGAGGGTGCCGAACCGGCACTCACTGCCCTGCGCGAAGGGACGGACCCGTTGCGTTCGGCCGGAGCAGAGCGGGTGGACGCGCTGCGGGACAAGGTGGGCGAGCACCTGGGGAGTTAGGGCAGCTACCGGCGCCACCTGGGCGAGTCTGGCTACGCTCGGGGGCGCAGCATCAGTCGTGTCCTAGTGGGGGAAGGTCGATGTCGGAATGATCACCTGTTTGCACGTGAACCATCTGAACGCGCTGGTGGACGGTCCCGAGGACAGCATCGCCCACTTCCGTGACCTCTACGGGGCGCAGTTCATACTCGATCTGCCGGACTCCGAAGCGTGCCTGATCGTCATCGGCACGGTCATCTTCGAGCTCTTCATCCCGCAGGATTTCCTGCTCCACGCTCGGCTCGGGCCCAACTTCAACGGTCTCGAATACCAGGTCCCCGACCTCGGCGACACCCGCACCGCACTGCAGGCCCGGGGCATCCGCCTCACCGGGGACATCGACGTCGCCTTCTATACGCACCCGTCCGACACCTTCGGCCTCGGCCTCGAGTTCTACCACCGCAACTTTCACACCGAGGGGATCCCGAACGGGTACCTCGAGCCGATCAAGCCGGTCGGGTACTGGCGCGACGAGCACCCACTCGGCTGTACGGGCCTGAAGCGCTACAACGTCGTCGTGGCAGACATGGACGCCGCGCAAGAGTTCTTCGGGGATTTCCTGGGTGGCACCGTCCTCTACGAAGAAGCCCGCCCAAAGGTCGGCGCGCGCGTCGTCGGGATGGATCTGGCCGGCGCGGTCCTCGAGCTCGCCACCCCGCTCGAAGACGGCGTCATGCAGCGCTACCATGCCCGCTACGGCGACGGCATGCGTTCCACCGTGCTCGCCGTGCGAGACCTCGGACAGGCCCAGTCCTACTTCGCCGACCGGGGAATCACCTTGCAGCCCGGCGACGCACCCGACACCCTGGCCATCAGACCCGAGGACAACCGCGGGCTCCTCTTCGAGTTCTCCGAATGAGCAGCCGGCGGGGAAACCCGGCAGAGTGTGTGCACCGGACACCTGCAACAAAGCGACAGCGAGGAGGAATTCCACTATGACGCTCCCGTTCATGTTGGTCTCGGCGGATTCGCACATCGCCGAGCCTCCCGATGTCTGGACGGCCCGTATCGATCCGCAGTTCCGTGATCGTGCGCCGCACATGGTGAGCCAGGAGAACGGTGATGCCTACATCATCGACGGGGAGGGCGATTCGGCCGCCCTGGTCGGGCTCATGGCCACCAAGCCGAAGTACAAGGATCCCGAGACGAGCTTCGGGCTGGAAGGGCGCTGGGTCGACGTGCCCGAAGGGGCCTACGATCCGGTCGCCCGGGCGGCGGAGCTCGACCGCGAAGGGATCGAAGCCGAAATCCTCTACACCTCTGTCGGGCTGGGGCTCTTCGGGCTCGAGGACCACGAGTTCCGTCGTGCGTGCTTCCGTGCCTTCAACGACTGGCTCGCCGAGCACTGCGCGGGTGCCCCGAAGCGACTGTTCGGCGTGGCGATGATCGCCATCGACGACATCGATCGCAGCGTCGCCGAGCTCGAGCGCTGCGTCGACATGGGATTGCGCGGGGCGATGATCAGCATCGGGCAAAGGTCGGGCGAGAATTACGGCGACGCCCGGTTCGAGAAGTTCTGGTCGGCGGTCGAGGCACTGGAAGTGCCGATCAGCCTCCACGTCGCGGCGACCGAGACCAGCTGGACCAACACCAGCAGCCGGTTCGTCGACTTCAGCTGTGTGTTCACGCCCACGATGTACGCCGTCACCTCCATGATCTTCTCCGGGCTGTTCGACCGCCACCCCAAGGTAAAGGTCCTGTCGGTGGAGAACGACGCCTCCTGGCCCCTCGCTGTCCTCGAGCGCATGGACGACCGCTGGACGCACGACCAGAGCTGGGCGGAGGTGAACGGTGTCGCGGCCGGCATCACCTCGGGCCGCATGCCGAGTCAGATCTTCCATGACCACGTGGCGTGCACGTTCATGCGTGACCGTACGGCCATCGTCAACCGGGAGATCATCGGCCGGGAGAACCTGATGTGGGGTGCCGACTTCCCCCACTTCGACGGCGCGTGGCCCGATTCCGCCGCAATTCTGGAACGGCAGTTCGACGGTGTCTCCCTCGAGGACCAGATGGCGATCGGGCGGAACAACGCGATCAATTGGTACAACCTGCCGCTCGAGCTCGCCGTGCCCTCCCCCGAGTTGGCGGGTGCGGCTTCCTAAAGACCGAAGACGTCCGCCAATTCGCTGGGCAGCGGCGTGTCGAGTTGGGCGTAGGTGCATGATCCGGGTTCTCGATCGGGACGCCACCGCTTGAACGACGTGGCATGGCGGAACCGGTCGCCCTGCAGGTGGTCGTAGGAGACTTCAGCCACGAGCTCGGGACGGAGCGGGGTCCAACTGAGATCCTTGCCCGCACTCCAGCGGCTCTGGCCGCCCGGCACACGCTGCGAGGGATCGCCGTCCACCTCCATCCACGGGTGATCAGCCGTGGCACCGGGCTGGAGAGGAGCGAGCTCGTTGACGAGTTCGGCGCGCCTGGCCACGCTGAAACCGGAGGCCACGCCGACGTGATGCAGCACGCCATCGGTATCGAAGAGCCCGAGCAGGAGCGACCCGACGCCGCCGTCCTTGTGCTCGCGAAACCCGCCGACCACGCAATCAGCCGTCCGTTCGTGCTTGACCTTCAGCATGACCCGCTTGCCGGGCTGATAACGCAGATCCCCCGCCTTGGCGATGACCCCGTCCAGCCCCGCGCCCTCGAAGCGGGAGAACCAGTCGCGCGCCACGTCGGGACTGCCGGTGGCCGGCGTGAGGTGGATGGGAGGTTCGGCGTTGCCGAGGGCCTCCTCCAGGGCGAGGCGGCGGGCGACGAACGACTCGCCCTGGAGATCCTTGTCCCCCAAGGCCAGGAGGTCGAAGGCGACGAAGGAGGCCGGGGTCGTCTCTGCCAGCAGGGCGACCCGCGAGGCGGCGGGGTGGATGCGCTGGGTCAGGGCATCGAAATCGAGGCCGGACGAACCGGCGATGACGATCTCACCATCCACCACGCAACGGTTGGGCAGGTTCTCCACCAACGACCGGCGCAATTCCGGGAAGTAGCGGTCCAGCGGCTTCTCGTTGCGGCTGCCGAGCACGACATCGGCGCCGTCCCGAAAGACGATGCAACGGAACCCGTCCCATTTGGGCTCGTAGGAGAGCCCGTCCTGCACGGGAAGCTCGCGGACCAGCTTGGCCAACATGGGGGAGACCGGAGGCGTCACGGGAAGTGTCATTGGCTGTGGCCCGCCGTCCAGGCCAGGAATTCGTCCACCGGCCGGGTGTTCATGATCCGTTCGGTGGGCACCCCGGTCGCCACCGCCTTTTCGCATCCGTAGCCCTGCCATTCGAGTTGGCCCGGGGCATGGGCATCGGTGTCCACGACCATGACGCAGCCGACCGAGAGGGCCAGGGAGAGAAGGTCGTCGGGCGGGTCGAGGCGCTCGGGGCGCGAATTGATCTCGACGGCGGTGCCCGTACGGGCGCAGGCCTCGAAGACGGCCTCGGCATCGAAGGTGGACTGTGGCCGACCTCTGCCGACCACGATCCGACCGGTGCAGTGTCCCAGAATGTCCGTATGCGGGCTCTCGATGGCCCGCAACATTCGCGCCGTCATTTCGGGCGCGTCCATCCGGAGCTTGGAGTGCACGCTGGCCACCACGACATCGAGCTCTGCCAGCAGATCCTCGTCCTGGTCCAGCGCGCCGTCCTCGAGGATGTCGACCTCTATCCCGCTCAGGATGCGGAACGGGGCCAGCTCTTCGTTCAATTGCTCGACGATGTCGAGTTGCGCACGCAGGCGCTCGGGGTTGAGGCCGTGTGCCACCGTCAGTCGCGGGCTGTGATCGGTCAGGGCCCAGTAGGCGTGGCCGAGCTCCCTTGCGGCTTCGGCCATTTCACGGATGGGGCTCCCTCCGTCGGACCAGTCCGAGTGACTGTGGCAATCACCTTGCAGCTGCGCGCGCAACTCGGTCGCCCCGGCACTGAGAGGGGCAACGTCGTTGGCCTCGAGCTTCTCCAGGTAGGCCGGAGTCTTTCCGGCCAGCGCCTCGGCGATCACCTGGGCGCTCGTCTTGCCGACCTGGGGGATCCTCTGCAACCCGGCCATTGTCATGGGCGCCAGGTCGTCGTCGGACAGCTCGGCAATGGCCGAGGCGGCGTGTCGAAAGGCGCGGACCTTGTAGGTCTCGGCACCATCGCGTTCGAGCAGATACGCGATGCGCTGCAGTGCTGCGCGCGGGTCCATGCTCATCATCTTTTTTGGGCTCATCCTTTCTTGGCCCGGCTGGGCGCCACCCGGGGCGGCTCGTCGGGTTGCTTGGGGTATTCGGGGGGCCACGGGGCGTCGTGCAGGCCGTTCTCCCGGTCACGCGCCGCCATGTCCAACAAGGGCTGCAGTGATTGCGGCTCGTCGACCATGGACGCCCACGGGTCCCCCCGGCGCCGGACGAGCTCTGGCACGGTACGCAGGGTGAGCTCTTCGGACTGGACCGATGCGACTTCGTCCCAACTGAGCGGCGTCGAGACCTGGCCTCCCACCCTGGGCCGGACGAACCAGGCCCCGAAGACCGTCTTGTGCGGCGCGTTCTGATTGAAGTCGACGAACACCCGCTCCCCGCGCTCCTCCTTCCACCATTGTGCCGTGATCAGGGAAGGATGGCGGCGTTCGAGCTCGCGGGCCAGGGCGATGGCGCCGGCGCGGACGTCGAAGCTGTTCCACTGCGGTGCCAGCCGCACGTAGACGTGCACGCCCCGATTGCCCGAGGTCTTCGGGTAGCCGACGATGCCGAGCTCGTCGAGGAGGGCGCGGACGTGCCCGGCCGCTTCGCGGACTTCGTCGAATCCGACACCCGGCTGGGGATCGAGGTCGATGCGGAGCTCATCGGCGTGGTCGGGATCGTCGGCCCGGTAGGGCCACAGATGCAGGCCCAGACAGCCCAGGTTGACGGCCCAGAGGACGTGCGCGACGTCGGCCACCACCAGGGCATTGGAACGGGTGCCGTTGGGGGTCGTGACCTCCGTGGTCTCGAGCCAGCCGGGGGCATTCTTCGGGACGCGCTTTTGGAAGAACGAGTTCTTGCCCGCCCCGTCAGGGAACCGCTCCAGCAGGGCGGGTCGTCCGGCCGCGATGCGGCACAAATGGTCGCCGATCTCGACGTAGTACGAAGCCAGGTCGAATTTAGTGGCCCCGATCTCGGGAAAGTAGACCTTGTCCGGGCTGGAGATCTCGACGCTCCGGTCGGACGCCTCGATAGTCCGCTTCTCCGAAGGCATCGCAAAAGAACGCTACCGCAGGGAGTTCGGCCCCGGGGCCCTGCTCGCCGGCGACGGAGACCCGTCCGTGCAGGTGGGAGAGCCGGTCCTGGGCAGCTCCTTTAAGCTTCAATGGTGGTCATGAGCGACGATGAGCGAATTGACGAGGCGAGTGAGGAGTCAATCCCCGCCAGCGATCCCCCGGCCGGATGGGCCGGCGAGAACGAGGACGACCTGACGCCGCCGGAAGCTCCAGCGAGTTAGGAGTTCCCGCGCCGGATCTCCTTGGCCGGCGCGTCGGGGCCGAGGCCCCAGGCGGCGACCCACGTTGACTCTGCAGGTACGCCCGCCCACATCAGTCAGGGCGACGGTGGTTTCCATGGCCACTGCGTATGGTCGCGCCTGCGCCGCAGTAGCGTTTTCTCGCTGGCGCGCGAGATAGGGAGAGGATGCAGGGGTGAAGGTCGTCAGAGTGCAGCATGTCAGCGTGAACTGTCAGGGGCGCCTCGATGCGACCCGGCGCTTCTACGCCGATTTGTTCGAGCTTCCCGAACTCCCCCGCCCGGAGATTCCCGGTATCGACGGAACGTGGCTGGAATTGGGCGAGCTGCAACTGCATCTCGTTGACGCGGCACAGTCGGGCTCGTTGCCCGATCCGGTGGCCCCGCACTGGTGCCTCTGGGTCTCCGATATCGACGCCGCCCGCACCGAGTTGGAGGCGGCGGGCATCGACTACATCGAGGGCGCGCAGGGTGACGTGGTGCAGATCTGGATCAGCGACCCCAACGGCCAGGTCGTCGAGTTGCAGCAATCGCGCTGAGTGACGCGGTGAGGGGGCAGCGTGGACGATCCCTACGATCTGGACCGATTCGTCAACGCGCAGGGGCCAACGTACGACCACGTGACGGCTGAGCTCCGGCAGGGCCAGAAGGTGGGCCACTGGATGTGGTTCATCTTCCCGCAAGTGGCCGGGCTCGGGCACAGCCCGACGTCGAAGAAGTACTCCATCACCTCGGCTGACGAGGCGCGGGCCTACGTGGGCCACCCCGTGCTCGGTCCCCGTCTCATCGAATGCACGGGGATCCTGGCCCGATTGACGGGCCGGACGGCGGCACAGGTCTTCGGCGCGGTCGATGCGCAGAAGTTGCGCTCGTCGATGACGCTCTTCTCCTGGGCCGCCCCCGAGGAGCCGTGCTTCAGGCAGGTGCTCGACGCCTACTTCGAGGGCCGGGAGGACGAGGCCACCATCGAGCGCCTCTGATCAGAACGCCACCGGGACGGACGAAGGGCCGCGCACTGTGTTGGTGGCGACGTAGGTGACGGCGGAGCGGTCGACCTCCCACTCCGGGAAGCGCCGCAGGACCTCTCCGAGCGCCACCGTGCCCTCCATGCGGGCCAGCGCGGCCCCGAGGCAATAGTGCGCGCCGTAGCCCAAGCTCACATGACGGTCGATCGAACGGTGGATGTCGTAGGTGTCGGGATCCGCGTACTTGCGCTCGTCGCGTCCCGCGGAGCCGGTCAAGAGCGCGAGTGTCGCCCCTTCGGGCAGGATCGTGCCGTGCAGGTCCACGTCGCGGGTGACGTAGCGCCCCTGGATCGGCGACGGCGCCTCGTACCGTAAGAGCTCATCCACGCCGCTGGGAAGCAGCGAGGGATCCTCCGCCATTTCGCGGCGCGCGTCGGGATACTCCTCGAGCACCAGCGCGGCCCACCCCAACATCCGGGCCACGGTCTCGTTCCCGGCGTTGCTGATGAGGGCCAGCATGCCCATGACCTCGAGATCGTCGAGTTTGCGGACCTCGCCCTCCGGTGTCGTCAGGTCGGCCTCCACCAGTGCGGTGATCATGTCGTCCTTCGGCTGACTGCGACGTTGGGTGATCTGCGTCATGTAGTAGCCGATCGTGAGACCCATGGCCTCCTGGGCCTCAGGCGTGGTGCCCTCCTTGCCCTCCTCGCGGTGAAGGCTGACGTCGCTCCATTCCCGGAGCTGATCGTGGTCTTCCTCCGGGAAGCCGAGCAGGGAGGAGATGACCATCACCGGGAGGCGCATGCCGAAGTCCCGGACGAAGTCGAAGCCACTCTCGCCGACAAAAGGATCGAGGTACTCCGCGCACAGCTGCCGGATGCGCTCTTCGAGCGCGGCGATGCGCCGGGGCGTGTAGGCCCGGCTGACCACTTTGCGGAAGGAGTCGTGGAGCGGGGGGTCCATCATGATCATGATCGGAAACGGAGGCTCCTCGCCGATGGCGTCGAGGGTGATGCCGCGGGCCGAACTGAAGGTCTCCGGGTCGAGTGACGCCGCCAGGACGTCCGAGAAGCGGCTCAGAGCCCAGAACCCGTACCGCTCGTTGTGGTACACGGGCGCCTCGTCGCGGCAGGCGCCGCCACGCTTCGTAGGGGGTTTTCCGCTGGTCAGCATGGTAGGGATCCCAATAGGGGCCCGTGGTCACTTCAGTCATGGTCTCTCGTTTCGACGAACGTGTTTTCAAGTTACTTGAAATGTCGTGGTGCACCCGAACTGCCAGCGACCCGGCGGGCGGGCCAACGAGGAGTGGGCAAGCGTTGGGATTGCGTCGCGGCATGGGTGATGGTGCTCATCGACCTTTGCAGTGGACATTTCAGGCAGTGGGCGATTTCGGGGAGGGCCGTGATGATGATCATTATTTTCGCGTTCCGGCGCATGCGAGCCAGGTTGGGCACCGTTCTGGTGATGTGTGGGTTCTGCCATACGCCTGCGGCCCACGCGATCACGAGAATCCGTAAGTTCTTCACGTTGTTCTTCATACCGGTACTCCCCCTCGGGGCGAAGTACGCGACGACCTGCACGATGTGTGGACGTTCTTCAGGGATCACGAAAGAGACCGCCGGGGCGTACGTCGCGGCGGCGGACCAGAGCGCGTCGACAGCGGACGCCCCCGCTCCTCCGGAACCGGCATTCGCGGCATGCCGAAGCGACCTCGGGGAGCGGAGCGTTGGCTTCCTCTGCGACTCTCGGCAGTGTGGCGCAGGCCCCGGGTGTCATCTACTGCAGTTGGTGCGGAAACCAGAGAATGGTCAACGCTACGCCCGCCACACAACTCTCCCTGTAGACGGCTTTCGGGCTCCTCACCCCTTCAGCCAGGCGCACCATTCGTCGACGCCCTCGCCGGTACGCGCGCTGGCTAGGATCACCGTCGCCGCAGGGTTCACTGCCTTCAGATTCGACAGGAACTGGTCGAGGTCGAAATCGAGGTGCGGGAGAAGGTCGATCTTGTTCACCACGATCACCTCGGCGGCGCGGAACATGACGGGGTACTTGAACGGCTTCTCTTCCCCCTCGGTGACGGCGTAGATCATGGCTTTCGCCTGCTCCCCCACCCGGAACTCGGCGGGGCAGACCAGGTTGCCGACGTTCTCGATGATGAGGAGCTCGAGGTCGGCGAGCGGCAGCCGGCCCAATCCAGCGCGGACCATCACTGCATCGAGGTGGCATTCGCCCCCGAATCCCGCGCTCGTGTTGACGACCGCCAAGGCGGTCGCGCCGGCACCCTCGAGCGCGTCAGCGTCGAGACTGGTGGCGATGTCGCCTTCGAGAACACCGATGCGGATGCTCCCCCCGAGCTCGTGCAGCGTGCGCTTGAGCAACGTGGTCTTTCCCGCACCGGGGGATGACATGAGGTTCACCGCCCGTACTCCGGCATCGGCCAGGAGAAAACGGTTGCTCTCGGCCACGCGGTCGTTCTCGGATAGGAGGTTCTCCAGAATCTCGACGCGGACCGATCCGGTCTCCGTGTAACCCTCGTGATCACCCACGTCGCGGTGGGAATGGGACGCGCCACCGTGCTCGTGCGCATGTTCACGAGCGCCAGCAACCTCGTGCCCATCCCCGTGATCGTGCCCTTGCTCGTCGTCATGAACGTGAAGATGAAATCTGCCCATGGCTATCGCCCCACCTCCATCGACACGATGAGAAATTCCTCGCCGCGCAGCAAGGTCACGTCGAAACTCTCGCAGGAACCGCACATCAAGATCGGCAGGTCCAGCTGGGTCTCCTCCCCGCACTCTTGACACGCGACGGCGGCGGGGACCTGCTCGATCGACAGCGCGCAGCCTTTGAGGTCCGTGCTTTCCGTGAGGATCCCCCAACCGAACTGCAAGGCGTCGGGCACGACTTGGCGTAGGTGCCCGATCCGCACGGTCACGTGCGTGACGCGTCGGCCCTCGGCTCGCTTCAGAGTCGTGCCAACGATGGCATCACAGACGGAGAGCTCATGCACGGCGTGCCTTTCCGCCACGGAGCATACCGATCCCACTCCACTTTGCGACAGTGCCAACTGCGCAATGCCTCGCAAAAAGCGATGCAAAAGACACTCATTTACAGATAGGGGTCATCGTTGTATCACTGCAGTGAGCCGCAGCGCAGGCGCGACCATGAGCCGAGGAGGGACCGTGACGGTAACCGATGCCGAGGAGGCAGTCGTGCACGTCCTGTGGATCAATGCAGGGCTCAGCTGTGACGGCGACTCCGTTGCCCTCACCGCGGCCACGCAACCGAGTATCGAAGAGATCGCGCTCGGCGCGCTACCCGGCCTCCCCAAGATCGCCGTGCACTGGCCGCTCATCGATTTCGAGTGCGGACCGGTCGGGGGGGCGGACGACTTCCTCGAATGGTTCTTCAAGGCCGACCGGGGCGAGTTGGATCCCTTCGTGCTGGTCGTCGAGGGCTCCATCCCCAACGAAGCCGTCAAACGTGAGGGGTACTGGTGCGGCTTCGGGAACAACCCCGACACCGACCAGCCGATGACGACCAGCGAGTGGCTCGACCGCCTGGCACCCAAGGCCTTGGTGGTCCTGTGCGCCGGCACATGTGCCTGCTACGGCGGGATCCACGCGATGGCCGGAAATCCGACGGGAGCGATGGGCGTCCCGGACTACCTGGGATGGAAATGGACGTCGAAGGCCGGCATCCCCATCGTCTGCGTGCCCGGATGCCCGACCCACCCCGACAACCTCTCCGAGACCATCCTCTACCTGCTCTACCAGGCCACAGGACAGGCCCCCATGATCCCGCTCGACGATGCCCTGCGGCCGCAGTGGCTCTTCGGCAACACGGTGCACGAAGGGTGCGACAGAGCCGGCTACTACGAGCAGGGGGACTTCGCCACCGCGTACGGCTCGCCCAAGTGCATCGTGAAGCTGGGGTGCTGGGGTCCCGTGGTCAAGTGCAACGTGCCCAAGCGGGGCTGGATCAACGGGGTCGGCGGGTGCCCTAACGTCGGGGGCATCTGCATCGGGTGCACCATGCCCGGGTTTCCCGACAAGTTCATGCCGTTCATGGACGAACCGCCCGGGGCGCGGGTCTCGAGCCTCGCCAGCGGGTTCTACGGGCGAGCGATTCGCAGCTTGCGCAAGATCACGGCCCACACGCTCGATGACGAACCCAAGTGGCGCAAGCCCGGCGGCGACCTGTCGACCGGCTACGAGAGCGTCTGGAGGTAGCACGATGCCCACCAAGAAGTTCACGGAGGACAAGAACGGTCTGGTCGAGATGGCATGGGACCCGATCACGCGCATCGTCGGCAGCCTCGGGATCTACACCAAGATCGATTTCGGCAAGGGCAAGGTGGCCGAATGCCACAGCACTTCGTCGATCTTCCGCGGCTACAGCCTCTTCATGAAGGGCAAGGATCCGCGCGACGCCCACTTCATTACCAGTCGGATCTGCGGCATTTGCGGCGACAACCACGCCACCTGCTCCTGCTACACCCAAAACATGGCATACGGGGTCAAGCCGCCCGCGCTGGGCGAGCAGATCGTGAATCTGGGTGAGGCGGCCGAGTACATGTTCGACCACAACATCTTCCAGGAGAACCTGGTCGGGGTCGACTTCTGCGAGAAGATGGTGGCCGAGACGAACCCCGGCGTGCTGGAGCAGGCCAACCGGACCGAATCGCCCCATGCAGCTGAGCACGGCTACAAGACCATCGGCGACATCATGCGCTCCCTCAATCCGTTCTCGGGCGAGTTCTACCGCGAGGCACTCCAGGTCAGTCGCTACACCCGGGAGATGTTCTGTCTGATGGAGGGGCGCCACGTCCACCCCTCCACCCTCTATCCCGGCGGTGTGGGCACGACGGCAACCATCCAGCTGTTCACCGACTACTACGCGCTGGCTCATGCGCTACATCGAGTTCATGAAGCGGGTCGTGCCCATGCACGACGACCTCTTCGACTTCTTCTACGAGGCCCTCCCGGGCTACGAGGA
Organism: uncultured Acidimicrobiaceae bacterium; assembly: GCA_963706555.1. Lineage (GTDB taxonomy): Bacteria > Actinomycetota > Acidimicrobiia > Acidimicrobiales > RAAP-2 > Bog-473. The sequence continues at coordinate 3,820,385 of OY970164.1, read as the reverse complement.
GGTGGGTCGCCGTCGCATCCTGCTCAACTGCTGGGGCGCCTTCCAGGACCCCGACGTCTGCAATTTCGAGTACAAGGACATGACCACGTGGGGCCGGGCCATGGGTGTGACGCCCGGTGTGGTCGTCGACGGCAAGCTGGTCACCAACGACCTGGTGCAGATCAACCTCGGCATCCGGATCCTGCTCGGCCACTCCTTCTACGACGACTGGGAGGACCAGTCGATGTTCGTGACGAGGGACCCCCTGGGCAACCCGGTCGACCGGCGCCACCCGTGGAACCAGCACACCAATCCCCAGCCGCAGAAGCGCGACTTCGACGGGAACTACAGCTGGGTCATGTCGCCCCGCTGGTTCGACGGCAAGGACCACTTGGCGCTCGACACCGGCGGGGCCCGTTGGCCCGGCTCTGGTCGACGGCGCTCTCCGGCCTGGTCAACACCGATCACTTGAAGGCGACCGGCACCAGCGTGCGGATCCACCTACCCAAGACGGCCCTCAAAGGCCCGGTCGATCTCGAGTGGAAGATCCCGCAGTGGTCCAACACGCTCGAGCGGGATCGGGCACGGACCTACTTCCAGGCTTATGCGGCGGCGGCCGCGCTCGACTTCATCGAGTTGGCGCTGAAGGACGTCCGGGCCGGCCGGACCAAGACGTGGGAGTCCTTCGAGGTGCCCGACGAGGCGATCGGGTGCGGATTCACCGAAGCTGTCCGCGGCGTGCTGTCGCACCACATGGTGATCAAGGGCGGGAAGATCGCCAACTACCACCCCTACCCGCCGACACCGTGGAACGCCAACCCGCGCGACTCCTATGGCACGCCCGGTCCCTACGAAGACGCGGTGATGGATACACCGATCTTCGAAGAGAACACCCGGGAGAATTTCAAGGGCATCGACATCATGCGGGCCGTGCGCAGCTTCGACCCCTGCCTACCGTGCGGGGTGCACATGTACCTCGGCAAGGGCAAGGTTCTGAAGAAGATGCACTCTCCCACCCAGGTGGCCAATCCCGACGACCTGGCCTTCTGAGCCCCGCGGCGACGTGTCGGAACCCCAGAACCTTCGCGCGATCGGCGATCGCATCGAGCAGGCCCTCGACGAGCTGCACGCCACCGCCGACCCGCGCACGATCAATCTGGCCGAGGAGCTCCTGCGTCTGATCGCCGAGCTCTACGGGGCCGGGTTCTCCAGGGCCATGGAACTGGCCGGGCGGTACGCACCCTCGTTGGTCGACCAGTTCGTCGCCGACGACCTGGTGGCCAGCCTCCTCCTGGTGCAGGGCCTCCACCCGGAGTCCATCGACAACCGGGTGGAGGCGGCCCTGGTGGCCGTGCGGCCGTTCCTGGCCCAGCATGGTGGTGACGTCGAGCTGCTCGGCATCGACGAGGAGTGCGGCGCCGTGAAGTTGCGCCTCCTCGGGAGCTGCGACGGCTGCCCCTCGTCGGCGAGCACGCTGCAGGGAGCGGTCGAGGTGGCGATCATCGAAGCGGCGCCGGAGATCGTGCACATCGTGGTGGAGGACCCGGCCCCTCCGGCAGCAGGCGTACCCATCTCGCTCAGCCCCAAGCCGACGTACGACGAGTGTCCGGTTGAGGTGTCGACGGCGTGACCGAACCACTCGCCGTGCTCCAACGGATACGGGAGAGCCGTCCCCGGGAGGTCCCGCGCGCCGGCGAGGTGTGCGAGCTGTGTGCGGAGCCCATCCCCGATGGCCATGGGCACCTGGTCGACCTGACGGCCCGCAATCTGATGTGTGCCTGTCGCGGGTGTTACCTGTTGTTCCTTTCCGAGGGCGCCGGCGGCTCGCATTTCAGGTCCGTCCCCGACCGCTTCCTCGCGTTTCCCGATGTCGCCCTCTCCTCAGCGCAATGGGACAACTTGCAGGTCCCGGTCAACGTCGCCTTCTTCTTCCTCAATTCCTCCCTCGACCGCGTTGCTGCATTCTACCCCGGACCTGCCGGCGCCACCGAGTCCGAACTCCCGCTCGACACGTGGGCCGAGGTCGTTGCAGCCAACCCCCAGCTCGACACGCTGCAACCGGACGTGGAGGCGTTCCTGGTGCGCGCACACGCCGACAGGGCCGGCACGGAGTGTTACATCGTCCCCATCGACGCCTGTTATGAGCTCGTCGGCCACCTGCGCCGCCTCTGGCGTGGTTTCGACGGCGGCACCGAAGCGAACGCCAAGCTCGATGCGTTCTTCGACGCTGTGAGGGCAAAGGCGCGATGACGACGCTGTCCTTCGCCGTTGTGCATGCACGGCCCGAGCCCCACGCGGCGGTGCCGACGATCATGCTCCGGCTGCGGGTCGAGGAGGCGGACGGCTTCAGCGTCCATGCTCTGGCGCTGCGTTGTCAGATCCGGATCGAACCACAAAGGCGCCGTTACGGGCCGGCGGAGGAGAAGCAGCTCTACGAATTGTTCGGGGAGACACCCCAATGGGGTGACTCACTGCGCCCGTTCCTGTGGACCCATGTGTCGACGACCATCGGGAAATTCGATGGCGCCACAGAATTCGATCTTCCCGTGGAATGCACCTACGACTTCGACGTGGCCGGGGCCAAGTACCTGCATGCGCTGCGCGACGGCGACATACCGCTTCTCCTGCTGTTCTCGGGCACGGTGTTCACCCAGGGCACATCGGGCTTCTCGGCCGAGCCTCTGTCGTGGTCGCTCGAGGCGTCGCACAAGCTGCCGGTGGCGGTCTGGCGCGCCATGATGGACCTGTACTTCCCCCACAGCGGTTGGGTCCGCATCGATCTCGACACGCTTCGTGCGCTGCAGCGCTTCCGTGCCTCCCGCGGCCTGCCGACATGGGACCACGCCTTCGAGCAGCTGCTCAAGGAAGTGGGAGAGGAGGTGCGGTGAGCGAGGACTCGACGGGCGCAGCGTCCGTCGGCCGCGTCGGCCCTGACCTGTTCGGCCCTGACCTGTTCGGCCCTGACCCATTCGACGCAGCGCGCGCGGTCGCCGATGCCGTCCTGTACGAGGGATACGTGCTTTACCCATACCGGGCGTCCTCGCGTAAGAACCAGGCCCGCTTCCAGTGGGGCGTGCTCACCCCCCGTGGCTTCAGCGAGGCCGAGGGCTCCGAGCGTTGGTCCATGCGCACCGAATGCCTGGCCGAGCCGGGACGCAACCCGGTCCTCTCGGTGCGTATCCGTTGCCTGCAGGCGCAGCGGCGTCGCTGTGAGCGGCAAGTCGGCGTCGGCAGCGACCCGACCGACGGCGTGTTTGAGCCGGTGGACGCACTCGAGGTCGACGGCATCGTGCACATGGGATGGAACGAGGCCATCGAGCAGGTCGTCGACGTCCCGGCACGGCCGCTGGCGTATGTCGAAAGCCTCGGCCATGTGGCGCCCTTCTCCTTTTCTGCCACGGCCGAGTTCGAATTGATCCACGACAAGCACGACACGGTGGTGGGTCGCTTCGTGCGCACACGCGCGCCGGTCACGGGGAGCGTGTCCGTCGAGGCATTGAGACTCGATCATCAGCTCCCGTTCGTCAAGGTGTGCGTGGCGGTGGAGAACACCACGGCGTGGTCGGAGGGTGGGCTCCACCGTGACGATGCGATGGTGCAGAGCTTGATCGCTGTGCATACCATGCTGGCCATTGATGACGGGAGGTTCCTCTCCCTCCTCGATCCCCCCCACAGCGCCGGCGCCGCGATCTCGTCCTGCGAGAGCGATGGGGCCTACCCGGTTCTCATCGGCGAGGGTGACAAGGTCATGCTGTCCTCGCCGATCATCCTCTACGACCACCCCGAGGTGGCACCGCAAAGCCCGGGAGACCTCTACGACGTGCTGGAGATCGACGAGATCCTGGCCCTGCGGGTCATGACCCTCACCGACGAGGAGAAGTCCGAGGCCCGCGGGACGGACCCCCGTGCAGCCGCCATCATCGATCGCTGCGACGACATGTCGGCCGAGACGTTGCAGTCCCTGCACGGGCAGATGAAGCCGGTGGACACATCGACATGGGGCGAGCTCCCAATCGCGACCTCCGAGGTGTCCTGGTGGGACCCCGAGACCGACGCGTCGTTCGATCCGTGGACCGAAACGGCGTGGGTGGGTGGCGTGGCCATCACCAAGGGGAGCCCGGTCTGCCTTCGCCCCTCGCATCGGGCCGACGCGCACGACATGTTCCTCACCGGGCTGCGCGCCACCGTGGGCGGGGTCTTCACCGACGTGGACGGCGAGCAGCACGTCGCCGTCACGGTCGACGACGATCCTGCGACCGAGGAGCTGGCCTGGCAGGGACGGTATCTGTTCTTCCACCCCGACGAGGTGGAGCCGCTGGCGGCGCGGAGGCACGACCAGTGAGCGGCGTCCTCGTGGCCGGCATCGGCAACATCTTCCAATCCGATGACGGGTTCGGCGTCGAGGTGGCCCATCGGCTGAGCGGGCGCACCCTCCCGGAGAACGTACGGGTCGAGGATTTCGGCATCCGTGGCGTCCACCTGGCCTACGAGTTGCTCAATGGCTATGAGGCCCTCGTGATTCTGGACGCTCTCCCCATGGGCGAGCGCCCTGGCACCCTGGCCCTCTTGGAGCCCGACCTCGCCGGGGCAACTGCCGACGACGGGACGACGCCGGTCATGGACGCCCACACCATGAGCCCGCATGTCGTGCTGGCCACCCTGGCTCGCCTCGGCGGGCGGGTGGAGCCGACGTTCGTTCTCGGTTGCCAACCCGCCACGCTCGACGAGGGCATGACGCTGTCGCACCCGGTGGCGGCGGCCGTCGATGGCGCGGTGGACATGTGCATCGAACTCGTGACTCGCATTCTCGAACCAGCCGGAAAGGGGACAGCTTCATGATCCGACGTGCGGTAGTTCTACTGATACTCGCCGGCGTCGCCGGGCTCATCTTCAAGTCCATACCCGATATCCAGCGATATCTGCGCATACGGAAGATGTGAGGACACCATGTGCCTAGGGATCCCCGGTCAGCTACGCGAGCTCAGCGACGTTCATGAGCACCTGGCCCGCGTCGAGGTATCGGGCGTGACGCGGATCATCAACATCGGCTTGCTGGAGGACGAGGATCTCCAGCCCGGTGATTGGGTCCTCATCCACGTCGGTTTCGCCATGTCGAAGATCGACGAGCAGGAAGCTGCACTCGCCCTGGCCTCGCTGCAGCTGATGGGGCAGTCCTACGACGAGGAACTCGAGGCGTTCTGGTCATCTGCCATCGTCAGCGAAGTCCGGGACTGAGGGAAGGCTCACGATGCGCTTCGTCGACGAGTACCGGGACCCGGCGGCGGCGCGTGCCCTGGTGGCACAGATCACCGGGCTGGCCGGCGACGACCACTTCAAGTTCATGGAGGTGTGTGGCGGCCACACCCACACGATCTACCGGCACGGGATTGAGCACGTCCTCCCCCCGACGGTCGAGCTCGTGCACGGTCCCGGATGCCCGGTGTGCGTCATCCCGATGGGTCGGGTGGATGACGCCATCGCGGTGGCCCGGGAACCCGGGGTGATCTTCACCTCGTTCGGCGACATGATGCGCGTTCCGGGCAGCAGCGGAAGTTTGTTACAGGCCAAGGCCGAGGGGGCGGACGTGCGGTTCGTCTACTCGCCCTTGGATGCCCTGAAGTTGGCTGAGGAGAATCCCGATCGCCGTGTCATGTTCTTTGCGGTCGGCTTCGAGACCACAGCGCCATCCACGGCCCTGACCCTCCTGGCGGCCAAGGCGAAGCGGATCACGAACTTCAGCGTGTTCTCCAATCACGTGACGATCGTGCCGCCGCTCAAGGCCATCCTCGAATCACCCGACCTCCGCCTCGACGGCTTCCTGGGCCCGGGCCATGTGTCCACCGTCGTGGGGCAGCGGCCGTACCGTTTCGTCCCCGACGAGTACGGCCTGCCCCTGGTCACGGCCGGCTTCGAGCCGCTCGACATCCTGCACGCCATCTCCATGCTGTTGGCGCAAATTCGCGAGGGGCGCTGCGAGGTCGAGAACCAGTACTCCCGAGTGGTCCGCCAGGAAGGCAACCAGCGGGCGCTGGCCGTCCTGGCCGAGGTGTTCGAGCTGCGGCCCCATTTCGAATGGCGGGGACTTGGTTTCATCTCGCAGAGTGGTCTCAAGCTTCGTCCGGAGTTCGCGGCCTTCGACGCGGAGTTGCTCTACGAGATCCCAGGGGTTCGTGTGGCCGATCCCAAGGCATGCCAATGCGGTGAGGTGCTCAAGGGCGTGATCAAGCCGTGGGAGTGCAAGGTCTTCGGCACGGCGTGCACACCGGAGACTCCCATCGGGACCTGCATGGTTTCCTCCGAGGGGGCATGCGCTGCGTACTACAACTTCGGGCGGATGCATCGCGAGGCCGCCGTGACCCTCGGACGGCGCAGCACGCAGCCCGCATGACGGCGCTGACGACCTCCGAGGTGCGGCAGCGGATCCGGGTGGTCGGTGTCGTCCAAGGCGTGGGGTTCCGCCCCTTCGTCCACCGCCTGGCCACCGGTCTCGGTCTCTCGGGCTGCGTCGGCAACGACAGCGAGGGCGTGTTCATCGAGGTGGAAGGCGACGAGCCCACCCTGGCACTCTTCGCGGCGCGGCTCCATGGCGAGGCTCCCCCGTTGGCCAGGATCTTCGACATTGCATCGTCGTCCATGGTGCCGCAGCACGAGACAGGGTTCCGGATCGTCGAGAGCAACACGCTCGGTCCGCCGCGCACCTTCGTGGCGCCCGACATCGCCGTCTGCGCCGACTGCGTGGCCGAGATGTTCGATCCCGAGGATCGCCGCTGGCGCTACCCCTTCATCAACTGCACCAACTGCGGGCCCCGCTTTACGATCACGCGCCGGCTCCCCTACGACCGACCACACACGACCATGGACGGCTTCGCGTTGTGCGAAGCCTGCGCCACGGAGTTCCACGATCCGGGGGATCGCCGCTTCCACGCCCAGCCCGTGGCCTGTGCGGCCTGCGGCCCCCGCCTCTGGTTCGCGGGTCCCGACGGCGTCGTCGTCGGCACGGACCCCTCTCTTTCGGCCACGCAACAGGCGGTGGCCGACGGCGCCATCGTCGCCATCAAGGGACTCGGCGGCTACCACCTGGCATGCGACGCAACATCGGGTGACGCAGTGACCATGTTGCGCCTCCGCAAGCAACGACCGGGTAAACCGCTGGCCGTGATGGTGCGCGACCTGGAGGTGGCGCACTCGTTGGCGTGGATCAGTCCGCAGGAAGAAGAGCTCCTCCGGAGCCCCGAGCGGCCCATCGTGCTGGTGGCCAGACGGCCGCGCACTGCGCTTGCGGAGGAGGTTGCGCCCGGAAACCCCGACCTCGGGCTGTTGCTCCCCTACACGCCGCTGCACCATCTCCTGTTCCACCCTGTGCCCGGCCACGAAGCACCGCGTCACGACATGCTGGTGATGACGAGCGGGAATCTGACCGACGAGCCCATCTGCTACGAAGACGCTGACGCGCGCAACCGGCTCGAGCACATCGCGGACGCCTGGCTGCTCCACGACCGGCCCATCCACGTGCCGTGTGACGACTCGGTCGTCCGGATGGGTGACCGTGACGTCCTCCCGATCAGGCGCTCCCGGGGCTACGCCCCCCTCCCCGTCCGCCTGCCGTTCGAGGCAGCGCCGGTGCTGGCCATGGGCGGCGAGCTGAAGAACACCTTCTGCCTGGCGACAGGTCGTCAGGCCTGGGTCAGCCAACACATGGGTGACATGGGCAGTCTCGAGACATTGCGCGCCTTCGCTCACTCGACGCGGCAGTTCCGGGACATGTATGCCGTCGACCCCGAGTGCATCGTCGCCGACGCCCACCCCGGCTACCAGACCCGACGGTGGGCCGAAGAGCAGAATGCCTGCGACGTGGCGCTGGTCCAACATCACCATGCCCACATTGCGGCCGTCATGGTGGAGCACGGGGTGCCCGAGGACGAGCGGGTCATCGGCTTCGCGTTCGACGGCACCGGCTACGGCACCGACGGCACGATCTGGGGCGGCGAGGTCCTCATTGCCGGCTACGACGGGTTCGAGCGACCCGTGCACTTGCGCCACGTGCCGCTGCCCGGGGGTGACGCCACGGTGCGCCGGCCCTCCCGTGCCGCGTTGGCCCACCTGTGGGCAGCCGGGATCGGATGGTCCCCGGACCTCCCCCCGGTCCGCCACACCACGAAGAACGAACGGGAGGCCGTGCACCACCAGCTGGAGCACTCTGTGCTCTGCATCCCCTCATCGAGCATGGGGCGGCTCTTCGACGCGGTGAGCTCCCTACTCGGCGTGCGTCACGAGGCGTCGTATGAGGCGCAGGCGGCGATGGAGCTCGAATGGGCAGCCAGCGCACACCTCGACGAGGCGCGTTCGTACTGTTTCACCGTGGCAGACGGTGAGATCGATCCGGCACCGGTGCTACGCGCCCTCGTCGACGACATGCGCTCCGGCTGTCCGGCCGGCCCCATGGCAGCGGGGTTCCACGTCGCCGTGGCCGATGTCATTGCGGAGGTCGCAGTCGCCCTTCGTACCCAAACGGGAATTCAGCGGGTCGCGCTCAGCGGGGGCGTTTTCCAGAATGTGCTGCTCCTTCAGCTGGCCGGCGCGCGGCTGGTGGCGCGCGGCCTGCAGGTCCTGACGCACCGCCTCGTACCCCCCAACGACGGTGGACTGGCGCTCGGCCAAGCGGCCCTGGCCGGCCGCGCCGCGGGGAGCAGGCGGGCCCGGTGACACGCCTCGAGGCGCACTCGCAGGAGCTCGATCGCCCAGCCGCCGAGCTGGCTGCCGCCGCCCTCACGCTCGCCCGCAGCTTCGCCGCCGGAGCCACCATGTGGTGTGTGGCGCCGGAGTGGCCCTCGCACGCCAGGCACGTGGCAGTGGAGTTCGTGCATCCCGTGATCGTCGGAAAGAAGGCGTTGCCCGCCCGGAACCTCGAGGGGGCCGAAGCCGAGAGTGCACTGCGGCTGCTGGCCCGTCCCCGCGACGTCCTCCTCCTCGTCGGCGTTGACGGCGACAGTACGGACCAACTCATCAGTCGGGCCGAGGCGTGGGGCGTGACGCGGATCTGGCTGGGTCTCGGGCGTCGCCCCGCAACGAGCCGGGCCGACCACCTCGTCTGGTCGGAGACCGACAACCCCGATCTGACTGCGCACTCGGGCGACATGGTGTTGCTGTATCACTTGCTGTGGGAACTGACCCACGTCGTGTTCGAGCATCCCGGTCTGCTCGCCCCCGAGAGTGACTGCGTCGAGGAAGTGTGCATCACGTGCTCCGACGAAGGACGGGTGGCCGAGGTCCGGTCCGTGCGCAGCGACGGCCTGGTCGACGTGATCGTGCAGGGAGTGCCCGAGAGGGTCGACGCCAGCCTGGTCGACCCGGTGAGACCCGGTGATCTTGTCCTGATCCACGCGGGCGTGGCGTTGGCCGCACTCGGAGGTGACCGGTCATGAGGAGGGAGCCCACCGGCTTCCTCTATCCCTTTCTCGAGGCGGAGGAACGCAACGCGTCCACGCTCCTTGCCGACCTCGCGCACTCGGCCGCGGCAAAAATGCACGAGAGTCAGGCCCTGCGGGTACGAAGCATGGAGGACAACGCCGGGACGATGCAGATGGCGGCGACCGGTATGGCCGACCGGTTTGCGCACGGCGCCCGGCTTTTCGCCTTCGGCAACGGCGGGAGCGCCACCGACGCCGAAGGGACGGTCCACCTCTTCGGGCAACCGCCCTACGGGCGCGCCCTCCCGGCGCTGTCCCTGCTCGACGACATTGCCGTCGTGACCGCGCTGGCCAACGACGTGGGATTCGACCTGGTTTTTTCCCGCCAGCTCATCGCCCACGCCAAGCCCCGCGATATCGCCGTCGGCTTCTCGACCAGTGGCGATTCGGTCAACGTCCTCCGGGGTCTCGAGGAAGCTTCGCGGCGCGGACTCCTCACGATCGGCTTGTGTGGTTACGAGGGCTCAGCCATGGCGCGCAGCGAGGCCGTGACCCATTGCCTCTTGGTGCGGTCCGAGAGCGTCCACCGCATTCAGGAAACCCAGGCCTCGTTGACCCTGCAGTTGTGGTCGATCGTGCAGTGCCATCTCGACGAAAGGGTGGTCGAGTGACCGACACGGCGCAGACCGGGCGAGAGGCTGCGGTCTTCGAGCGCATCGAAGCCTTCCGCCGCCGCCGCCCTCGCTTGCGCGAAGAGGTAGTGACGCTCGCCCACGGTGCAGGCGGGAAAGCCTCGGCCGCGTTGCTCGCCGGGGTATTCATCCCGGCCTTTGCAGACGACGAAACGGAGGCGCAGACCGACGCCGCCGTGGTGGCGCTGCCCTCCGGGGGGCGGCTGGCCTTCAGCACCGACTCGTACGTCGTCAAGCCACTGCGCTTCCCCGGCGGTTCCGTCGGCCATCTGGCCGTGCACGGAACGGTGAACGACCTGGCCATGATGGGTGCCCGGCCGTTGGCCCTCTCGGCCGCCTTCGTGCTCGAAGAGGGCTTCTCGATTGACGCCCTGCGCGGGGTGGTGGCCGACATGGCCGAGGCGGCGGCCGTGGCCGGCGTCTCCATCGTGGCCGGAGACACCAAGGTGGTCGATCGGGGAGCGGCGGACGGCATGTACATCTCGACGGCGGGTATCGGGCTCATCCCGACGGGCCGCGAGCTCTCGGCCGGCAAGGTGCGCGAGGGCGACGTCGTTCTGTGCTCGGGCACGATGGGCGACCACGGCACTGCCGTCATGCTCGCTCGCGGCGACCTGGCCATAGAGGCCGACATCGCCTCGGACTCCGCGCCGCTGAACGGTCTGGTGGAGGCCCTTTTGGAACGGGCCCCGTCGACGCGGTGGCTGAGGGACGCCACCCGGGGCGGCGTCGGCACGGTCTGCAACGAGCTGGCGCTCGACTGCAATCTCACGGTCGTGCTGGAGGAACCCGCTCTGCCCGTCCGGCCCGCCGTGGCGGCCGCTTGCGAACTGCTGGGCATCGATCCCCTGTATGTGGCCAACGAGGGCATGCTGATCGCCGTGGTGGCACCGGAGGAGGCAGAGGCGGCACTGGCCGCCATGCATGCACATCCCTACGGCACGGAGGCCACCGACATCGGCCGGATCCACTCCACGCCTCCAGGCATCGTCGTGCTCCGGACCACGTTCGGGGGTACCCGGATCGTCGACATGCTGGTCGGGGACCCACTGCCCCGCATCTGCTGAGACTCGCGCCAGGCTCGTTTCTTTCCGCGGAGATCCGGGTACAGATATTCGGATACACCTCTCCTACCGGAGGAGGGATTTCGTTGGCACAGGTAGGCACCCACGACGGCGACCGGGAGTCCACGCCTTGCGCACCACGCCAGCAGGGCGGTCCCCCGATCGACCGTCACGCCGTCGCCCAGCACCGGCCGCGGCGCCAGTTCCTCCATTCGGCCATGCTGCTCCTTTTGGCGGAAAAGCCCCGGCATGGCTACGCGCTCACCAACGCCATTGCCGATCTGGGACTCGGCGACATGGACCGCCCCAGGATCTACCGGGCTCTGGCCGAGCTCGAGCTGAACGGGCTGGTGAAGGTCTGGGACGAGGCATCGAATTCGGGTCACGTGCGACGGGTTTATTCGGTCACCGATCTCGGGCATCAATCACTCAGCACGGCGGCCGTCATGGTCGCCCACGAACGCGGGGCGCTGGACAACTTCTTGCAACGCTACGGTCGAATCGCCTCGACGTCACCGAACCCCGACTCGCGCCGATCGGGCGCCTCGGCACGCCACCTCGGTGCGAACCTGGACACGTTCCGGAGAGAATGATGAACGGTCCCCGCGCTCAAATTCGAGGTCGTCGTCGATACCCCCGCGTTCGGCGTCCCTGGCGCTCGGGCGAGCGCAGCCTGGTGCCGTTCCGCCCGCGAGGCGACAAGTTGGGAAATCCGCCGTTCGTAGTCCTCGGCACGCGCCAGTGCCTCGGCGAGTTCTTCGGGGGACGTCAGCACCCGTACTGACGCACTGCCCTTCGAGGAGTGAACCTCACTCTCGATACCCATTTGATCACCTTCCCTGTGAGGCCGTCGTCCGTGTTGGATCGACATGTACAAATGGTCGCTGCCAGAATCCTATTTCCAGATTCGTCGGGTTGAAACATCGGTAGCTCAGGCCAACTATCCCCGCAGGTAAGATCACGGCGCTGAGGGGAGGGACGTCCGTGAGCCGGAGTTGGGCGCAGCAGCTGTTCGAGTTCGAGACCTACGGCTTCACCGTGCTGCCCGCTGTGCTGGACGCGGCGACCACCAACGGCCTCGCCGCCCGTCTCGATCACCTCGATGAGGAACGGGGCATCGACTACGTCCACGACAACGCCTTCGCCCGTCACGTCTCGTCCGTCTACGCCGACGACGATGCCTTCATGTCCCTTATCGACCACCCCGATGTGCTGGGGTTCATCGAGTCGGTGCTCGGCGCCGACATCATCCTCGGCAGCTGCAACGCACGCATCGTGCGACCGGGTGACCCCCTTCAGGGTTTCCACAGCGATATTCCGAGCCAACTCCGACGGAGCGGTGCACCGGTCATGCTGAACGCGGTCTGGATGATCGACGCCTTCACCGAGGAGAACGGCGCCACCCGTTTCGTTCCCGGGAGCCACCTGGCGGCGTCCGCCACTCCCCCGCCGGACGTCACGGTCCCCCATGAGGTCCAGGCGGTCGGGCCCGTCGGGAGTGTGCTGATCTTCAACGGCCAGTGCTGGCACGGGGGCGGGGCCAATAAGAGCGACGACGTCCGTCGCGCCATCTTCGCCCACTACCGGGTCAGCCCCTGGATGCGCTTCGCCCTCGACCCGTCCCGCTGGGTCTCCCCGGAGCAGTGGGGTCGCATGACACCACGTCAGCGTGCATTGCTCCGCATGGCCGACGCCGTCGACCAACCCACTGCGGCCGACTACTACTGAACCGATAGCTTCACGCCGTCACTCGGCCCGCAGATCCTCCGCTGGCAATCGCGCAAGCGTCACCCGACCAGGCCACACGGCCAGGAGGTTCGCCGCGATGAGGGTCACCGGAATGAGGACCAGCGCAGCCGCCAAAGCCAATGGCGCGATGATCGAGAGAGGGACCCGGTCGGCGATGGCACTCCAGCCCAGACGCCCGATGGCGAGTCCGAGTGGAATACCCACGACGAGTCCGAAAATCCCGATGGCGGTGCCCTGTGAATTGAGCACGGTGCGGACATTGCCCCGCGTCATCCCCAGTGCCCGGAGGACAGCGAAATCGTGGCCTCGGCGGCGGGCGCAACTCAGGAGGACCGAGCCCAGCGCGGCCACTGCGATGAGCCCCAGGAACCCGGCCAGCACCTCAGGGAGACGTGCGCACATTGCGGAGATTCGTCAGCTCCACCGGGGGACTCGGAGGTGAGACATCCTGCGCCAGGGGCCCCAACGCGGCCTGCAGATGGGTGATGGCGGCTCGCAATGGTGCACCCGGCGCAAAACGAACTGCGACCAGCCGCTCGTCGCTGAGGGAGCCCTCTGGTCCTATCGGGGGCACGACGGCATCGAACTGCACGGGTGCCAACCAGAGGCCCTCGTCGAACTCGGCATGGACATCGCTCGGGAACAGTGCCTCGCCGACAATGCGCACGTGGGCGCCCTTCGCGCCCACCGCGACGGTGTCGCCGATGCCGACATGGAGATCCTTGGCCGTGGCAGGGCCGATCGCCGCCTCACCGCGACCACGAGGGGCGCGTCCCGACGTCAAGGTAAACCCGATGGGAGTCGTCGACGTCCCGCTCACGGGACGGAGCGAGAAGACGGGTGCCCCGACGTGGCCGACGTTGATGACAGTGCGGTCCAGCACCGCGGCAGCGCGGACCCCCTGGCTCTGCGAGAGGCGGCCCGCCAGTTGGCGCGAGACGTTACGTCCGGTCTGTGCCTGCGGGGCTGGCGTCACGCCGGCGTCGAACGTGATGCCGGCGAGTGCGGGATGGTCGAGCGCGCTGGCGATGCCGCGATCGATGCTCAGACTGGCGACCACACCGGTCACCGCCACCGTGGCGGCCAGCAGGGCCGGCACGACCGGAATGCGCCGCCGCCCCCGTCCGGGCTCGAAGGCCATGGTGGTGCCCAGTCCAATGGCGGCGGGAGCCCATCGACGGAAAGCCCCCGGGGCTTTGTACGGTTGTGGGCTCCGTGCGCGTCCCCCCGCCGCCCGTCGCCCGATCAGGACCGAGGAAACGATCACCGCGAGAACCACGATGGCGATTCCGGGCCCGATCACGGTCCAATCCACGTGGTACCCCACGTCGGGGTCGATGTGGCGGCCGAGTCCGACCGGGAAGCGGGCCGACGCCAGCAGTGCCACCCCGAAAGCGACCGGTGCGGCAAGCAACGCCGGGACGAGATGCACCAGCCCGGAGGCCAACCCGAGGTGGTCGCGCGACATGCCGAGCGCGCGCAGGACGAGGGCATCGTCCGCGATAGCCGAAGCGGAGCGCCCAAGGACCTGGGCCACCAGAATCCCGCCACCCAGGAGGATCGCCGCCGCGAGGAGCAACAGCGCGGTGGTCTCAACCGCCAGCGTGGTGTTCACCCGTCGGCTCGTTGCATGCGAATCGAGAACCGGCGTGCCCGCAACGAGGTATTTGTTGACGTCGTGACGAAGTGCACCTATATCGGCCGACCCATGACGGAGCTGGACGTCGGCGTTCTCCGCCGTCTGTATCCGCGCGCCGTACTTGGCCAAGAACCCCGGTGACACCAGCACCTGCCCGTCCGAAACGAAGAGGAATTCCGGGACCTCGCGTACGACCCCCACGACGTGCATCGTCACCTTTGGGCCCTTCGGAGGTTCAGTGTCCTGATCTGATTGGCTCGGGGCGTAGAACTGGTAGGTGAAGGTGCCTCCGACGGGTGGGGCCTGGGTGACGGAGTTCTCGTCGATCACCACTTCATCCGAAGACCGGGGATTGAACATTCTCCCCTGCACGACGACCGGCTTATCGACCTTCCCTAAATAGGTGCCGTCTTTCGAACCGAAGATGACCGCGTCGAATTGCCCGTCATAGTTGCCAAAGAGGAGATCCCATATCGCCAGCTTCTTGATCTCCGGGCGGGCGGCCAGTCGCGCCCAATCAGGATGGGCATTGCCGACCTGGCTGGGGAACACGACTGCATCGGAGGCATTGGTCTGCGAGCGCAGTCGCTCGAGCGCGGTGTCCGTACGGCGCGCGCCGGCCCATGCCGACAACGCAAACCCGGCAGTGAGCCCGATCAGGATTCCCAACAGGACAAGGGACCGCCAGCGCCGTCGCAGGTCTCGTCGTGCCCAAAATGCGGCCGCTCTCGCGCCGCCGGGTGCCGCCATGGAGAAACGGTACGCGCAATATGCCGACCGGGAAAGGTGGGTATCCGGTGTCTCGTAGTAGTGGTGGCACGACGTCGGGATGGGATTTCTAGGTGCAGTCTCCGCGCGCGGCGTCACTCGCGTCGGTCCTGCTCCGGCAACGGGCCGTTGACATCTCACCGACATGTGGTCATCGCCGCCGCTGGCCATTTCCTTCAGACTTCCGGTAGCTTCGACCCGTGAGCCGTAGCAAGGAAGCCGCCTATCGCGAGAGCGGAGAGGCCGACTACGACGAGGCCGGGTCACCGTCAGACGGCGCCAGTGAGAAGGAGTCCCAGGAAACCCCTGTGGGTGCCGTCACGGATCTCCGGCGACGTCATGACCGCTGAGGGCAGAGCGCGGCGTGGTCGCCAACTTCGCCCGAGCAACGCTCCCGCAATCTCGATAGTGTCGAACTGACAACCAACTGATCCGAGGCCTTCGGGCCGAAATTTCCCCGTTCGCCCCGGAGAGGGCGGATATGGAGCGATCCATATCCCGCCGGAAGAAAGAGGGGACAAAGCCGTGACATTCACCCTCGACAAGAGAGTCGACGACTTCGTAGGGACGACACGGAAGCTGTTCATCGACGGCGAGTGGGTCGACGCCGCATCGGGCCAGACCTTCGAGACGCCGAACCCGGCCAGCGGCGAAACGCTGGCCACGGTGGCTGCTGGAGACGCCGAAGACATCAACCGAGCGGTCAAGGCGGCGAGAAGGGCCTTCGACGACGGTCCCTGGGGTCGCCTCACGCCCTCGGAGCGGGGCCGGATCGTCTGGAGGATCGGCGACCTGATCCTCGACCACCTCGAGGAGTTGGCCGAGCTTGAGACGCTCGACAACGGGAAGCCGATCGGCATCGCACGGGCAGCCGACGTACCGCTCGCTGCCGACCTGTTCCACTACATGGCCGGCTGGGCGACGAAGATCGAAGGCAACTCGATCTCGATCTCGGTCCCCTACGCGCCGGGCGCCAATTTTCACGCCTACACCTTGCGCGAGCCGGTCGGTGTCGTCGGCCAGATCATTCCTTGGAACTTCCCGCTCCTGATGGCCGCGTGGAAGCTCGGCCCAGCCCTCGCGACCGGGAACTGTGTCGTGCTGAAGCCAGCCGAGCAGACGCCACTGTCGGCCCTACGCCTGGCCGAGCTGATCGCCGAGGCCGGCGTGCCGGACGGCGTGGTCAACGTCGTCACCGGTTTCGGCGAGACCGCAGGTGCGGCCCTCGCTGCGCACAACGATGTCGACAAGGTCGCCTTCACGGGCTCCACCGAGGTCGGCAAGCTCATTATCCAAGCTGCGGCCGAGAACCTGAAGAAGCTGACCCTCGAGCTCGGGGGGAAGAGCCCGAATATCGTCTTCTCCGACGCGGACCCCGAGAGCGCCATCGCAGGCGCCGCCAACGCCATCTTCTTCAATCATGGCCAATGTTGCGTGGCCGGGTCGCGGCTCTTCGTGCAAGAGGACCGTTTCGACGAGGTGGTCGCCGGAGTGACCGACATCGCCAAGTCCATCAAGCTGGGCGACGGGATGGACCCTGAGACGCAGATGGGCCCGCTTGTCTCCGACGAGCAGCTGCGGCGGGTCACGGGCTACCTCAAGTCAGGCAAGGACGACGGAGCCACAGCGCAATCGGGTGGCGGCCGGTGGGGTGACAGCGGGTACTTCGTCGAGCCCACTGTGCTCACGAACACCTCCCCTGACATGAGCGTGGTGCGAGAGGAGATCTTCGGGCCGGTTGTCGTCGCCGCGCCGTTCGAGAGCATTGATGACATCGCCAAGGTGGCGAACGACACCCCCTACGGCCTCGGGGCGGGCATCTGGACCAAGGACATCTCCAAGGCCCACGCGCTGGCCAAGAAGATCAGGGCGGGCACGGTGTGGATCAACTGCTACAACATTTTCGACGCCGCGCTGCCCTTCGGAGGGTACAAGCAGTCCGGCTGGGGTCGTGAAATGGGCCACGAGGCGCTCGAGGCCTACACCGAGGTCAAAGCGGTCTGCGCCCAACTCTGAGGATCATTCCGTTCCCGCGTCCAGCGACAAGATCTCATCGTCAGGCCGAGCCACAAGGGAGGCCCGCGCAATCGCAACTATGTGGCGGGCGTCGGTACCGCAACACCCGCCGAGAACGTTGATGTGCGGGAACCGCTGCCGGAGAGCGAAGGACTCGTCGCCGAATTCCGCCGGATTTCCGTCATCGAGCTCGGTCGCATCGTCGAGCTCGGCGTGGCTCATGCGAGAGGCGTTGCCGCGGATCATGTGAATGCGCTCGGTCCACGCTTCCCCGGGCGACAGCACCGCTTGGAAATGCGTCGGATGTGCGCAGTTGATGCCGAAGTAGGCGGGCGCCGAGCCGGTCGCCTCGTCCACCTCGCGCACGGCAGCAGCAAGTGACGATCCGTCAGGGAGGGCACCATCGGTCTCGACCGTGAAGGAGACGGCGACGGGCATGCCCGCTGCGTCTGCGGCCTCCACGATGCCGATGGCTTCGGCGGCATAGGTCAATGTGAGAGCGGTGACCATGTCGGCGTCCGTGGTCGCCAATGTCTCGATCTGTTCTGCATGGTACGCCTTGGCATCTGACGGCACCATGAGGTCATCGGGATGGTACGCATCCCCACGAGGGCCAATCGCCGCGCTCACGACGACCGGGCCGGCAGACTCACCTGCTTGCGCGCGCAGCGCGACGAGCTGGTCGACGGCGCGGCGATTGATGACGCGCAGCGAGGCGGTATCAAAGCCGAGCTGGCTGCCCCAATCCCGACTGGCCCGTCAGGTCGCGGCCTCGAGGACAAATCCTGTGCGCGCCTCAGTGGCGGCCTGCATGTAGCGCAGGTAATAGTCGTGGAGGGCCTCGACGCCGTCGGGATCATCGAGCAAGGGAAATGCTGCGAAAAGCGGGAGCTCGAACCCGTGACGAAAGATCAGTTCGGTCTCCACGCCCCCATCAGTGAGGAAGAGTCTCGAATCAGCGAGTTGCGGAAGGCCGCTCCGGTAGTTCGCCATTCTCCATTGCCCTTCGTCCCGAACGGGCCGGTTCAGGCCTGAGACTTGGCGCTCACGTCCGGGCCGTACTCACCGATTTGGGAGAGCTCGTACTCGCCCACCCGGTCTTCTTCGAGATGCACGGTCTGCAGGCGCTCGCCTTGGCGGAGGAATGACTCGATCTGGAGGATCTCCAGGGGCTCTTCGCTCACGGCGTTGAAGTAGTACGGGTACTCCCGCGGGATCATCACGCCTTCTTCGGGCCCTAACTCGGCCAGGAGCTCATGGTCGGTGGTGAAGAACTCCGCCTTCCCACGCACCACCCACCAGAACGAGTCGGTGTTGGGATGCATGTGGAGACTGTTCTCCCCGGACTTGAGCAAGATCTGCATGAAGACCATCATGGAGTCCGTTCGGCCGAAGCTGGCGACGTGACGACTGCGCTTGATGTCGGGCGTCTCATAGCGGACCACCCGGGCGACGTGTTGCTTCGCCAGGTCGGGGTCGGCCGCCTTCTGGGCCCGCCCGTCAGTGGGTGGCGCCTTCGTGTCGGTCATTGGGACTCCTCGCATTTCTCTGCATCACCGCGACAGTCGCCCCGGCGCAGTTCCGCGTACCACCGAGAACAGTAGTTTTCCCTTGGAGGTCCCACAACCGATTGTCAGCCGCCAATCGGCTCAGGACGGCCCAGCTCCTCAACCCATGTCGTCGACTCGTTGCACGTCCAGATTGAGGAACTTCATGGGGGCGTCGGACAACTTGGCCAAACGCTCTGCGAAGGCTGTCGTCTCGGGCAATGCGGAGTTGGCCATCGCGTCCTCGTAGGAGGCGAACTCCACGATCTGAACGTAGGTGTCGGGTCGGTCCCGGTCTTTAGTGAGCGTCCCCCGCTGCGCCGAGCGTCTCCCTTCGGTTTGGGATTTCCATTCCTCGACCAGGCGTTCGGCCTCTTCTGGTTGGGTCGTGACCATTTCGATGATTTGGATGAAGCTCATGTGGATTGCTCCTTTGCATAGTCGGCAAATCCCTGCCAGTCGATCACGACGCAGGTTTCGTCGCCCACGATCCAGGCATCGTGTCCTGGTGGGCAGACCATCAGGTCGCCTGGCCCGAAATCCATTTCCTGACCGTCGTCCATGAGGACGTGCATCCTCCCGGAGATGAAGTACCCCGTGTGGGGGGCCTGGCAACTCTCGGTCTTGGCAATGGGTTTCACGTGTTTGGACCACTGCCAACCGGGCTCGAAGGTCGCCCGTCCCACGGCACCTGTGTCGGCGTTGACTACCTCGAGCTTGCCCATACCGTCCGCAAACGGCCGGGTTTCCTCTGGTTGGTCAAGAGTTTTGCGGACAAGTCCAGCCATCTTCCCTCCCCTTGACAAGGCATTCGCGTTCCCCCTCCGTGCCTATTGTCGCGCCGAGCACCTGAGATGTAACTGGGGTTGAAGTGACAAGTTGATAACAAAGATCTACGGGTGCCCGTGAGGGGTCCCTGCGGGAGCGAGACCCCCGCCGCTCGAGATGCGGCGGCGGTAGGCAGAGGGGGTCTCCCCGGTGTGCCGGACGAAGGCGCGGGCAAAGGAACTTCCCTCGAATCCGACGGCTGTCGCGACGTCGAGGATCGTGGGGCCGGGTTCGGAGAGGAGGGCCATCGCACGCAGTAGCCGGCTTTGGAGGAGGTACTGCCGCCACGTCATTCCCGTGGCAGCCGGAAAGGCCCGGCGCAGGCTCCGCTCGGATACTCCGACCTTCCGGCATATCCCAGCCGCGGTCGCCGTGGCCAGATTGGCGTTGGTCTGCTCCATCACCGCGCGCACCAAGGGGTCCTTGGTGTTAGGGAGGCACAGCGGCATCTCGTGCTCGAGCCACTCAAGGACCAGCCCGGCCAACGCGGTGAAGAAGGAGTCCGCTCCCGGGCTGCTCTGCGGCCGGCTGATCGGCCAGCGCGTCGCGTAGAGGATCATCTCCCTGATCACCGGAGCTGCGGCCAGTATCTTGGCCCGCCCTGCCTCATCGGGGACCAGATCGGGCGCAAAGAAGACTGAGATCGTTCTGACTCCCTTGAGGATGGAGGTGTGGGAGAGACCCGCGGGGATCCAGGCTGCCTGCTGGGGCGGAAGGAGGTAGTGCGCAGTCTCGGTTTCGACCTCGATCGTCCCTTGGAACGCGTACTCGAGCTGATGGAGGTCGTGGGAATGCCAACCCGTGACGAGGTCTGGCCCCTCGTAGACGAAGGTCCCGGCGATCACCTCTGTCCAGCCTCGCATGTCGACGAACCCGTTGCTGGCCGTTTTAGGCAAATTATTGGCCAGATCGGCAGTGACGGTCACGCCGGTTGAGTGTACCAATGGGACATGTTCGAAAAGCCCTCAGACGAGGAAGTCCGCCAGTCCTTCACCCGGCAAGTCGAGCTGTTCTCCGGCGCCGATTCGCCGTTTGCCCGCCATTCGGCCAACGCCACCTCCTGGGTGGAGCCACTCAGCGAGGACATGTTGGTCCTCGATGTCGCGTGTGGGGCGGCCCATGTCGCAGAGGAGATCGCCCCTCACGTGCGCCAAGTGGTCGGCATCGATCTGACCCCGGACCTCTTGCGCCTCGGGGCGGATCGCCTCGAGGAAGCCGGCGTCGTCAATGTGCTCCTGCAAGAGGGAAATGCTTCCGCCCTGCCCTTCCTCGACCACACGTTCGACCTTGTCCTCTGCCGCAGTGCCTTGCACCATTTTCGGAGCCCTTCGGCCACCGTCCAGGAGATGGCCAGGGTTTGTCGACCGGGAGGCCGGGTGGCCGTGTCCGACATGGTGGCGCCATCCGCCGGGGTCAGAGCAGCGTTCGACGATCTCCACCGTCACCTCGACCCTTCCCACATGGGAGTCCTCCTCGGCGATGAGATCGTCGAGTTGCTCGCCAATGAGGTGGGTCCGATCGGCTTCGGCGAGCTTTCGGCCCCTCACCGGCTGCGACTCGACTACATCTTCAGCCCGGTCAGCGATCAGCGCGCAGTCCGCGCCGCCCTGGCGGCCGAGCTCGACGGAGGCCCACCGTCGGGCTTCGAGCCCGTATCGGAGCCCGACACGGGATCACTCTCGGTGTCCTTCACCACGGCCACCGTCCAGGCCGCCAGGCCCTGAGCCTCAGATCACGTCCGGCAGGGCCCGATTCTGCCGACGCCCGAGCACGGCCAGGAAAGCATCGGCAGCCGCGAACGCCACCCCGAATCTGATCTCGTTCGGCAGACCTTCTTCCGATTCGTTCTGCACCCGCTCGTGAAAACGGCGAACGCGCCACGGGAACGGATTCCGACCCACGAAATGCAAGAGCGGCTTGTCCAGATCGAGGAGCACCGCGCCGGCCATCGCGGCAACCGTGGCCGGTCGCGCCTTCTTCGTGGCGATGAGCGCGGCCGCGGCCATGACGGTCAGGCCGAGGACGCCATCACGTTTGGCCACGGTCAGGAACTTGTCAGCGCCACCCGGCCGCCCGGTGTCACATCCCCAGTGGGGCACCGCGTCCAGCGCGAGGTGCGAGGCCACACCCACGGCAAATGCGGTCACGGGTCGGCGCTCCAGCATGCGGCCGATCAAAGCCCCTGAGAGCACGTGGTTGGTCACGAACATCGGTCAACTCTCTCAGAATGCGGGCACCCGGGGATCGCGGCAACCACCATCAGACCCTGAAATGGGCGCCGCTCCCACTCGTGGAGCCTGAGGCAACGGGGCATTCCGGGCCGCTCGCGGAGCGCCGAATGCCCCGTTGGGTAGCGCCCAGGTTGCAAACCGGTTGGCGTTGGCGACCACGGGCGACTTCGCTTGACTTTGGGCAGGTCAGAGTGTCAGTGTGGAGGCGGTAGCAAGTCGAAAGGGCAAACCTCTCGTGAGGGAGGGACGCAAAGTTACGGGACTCATTGAGTCGGCCGGGCCGCCGAAATTAGCGAAGGATCTGTAGCTATTTTCCCAGCGACCCCCAGACTCGGGGTGGAAAGGGAAATGTGCACAAGAGCATTCTTCACAAGCAGCGCCCCGGAGTCTGTCATCAGTGCGGTTGGAGAGGGAACGTCGGAAAGGTTGCCCGACGCGATCGCCGCCATGTGACCTCCGCCACCACCCATGGTCGTCTGTGCGAAGAATGTGCGACGCTCCTGTTCCAGGGTCAGGCGGCGTTTCGTGACGTGCACAGCGGGCACGCGCGCCTGACCGTCGTCCACACCCGGGAAGTTGCCTGAGTACGTGGTCATAGACCATCGCCGTCGGACCCATCGTCATCGACCGAGCGCGCCCGAGCGTCCTTTCGATCCGCCTGCGGGATGGTCGCCCCGGAACGCAACAGCAATCATCCGCATGTTGCCTGACCCTGATTCGTTGTCGCTGTCGGAGTACCCGATGCCCGAGGGACAGCCTTCCACGAGCCCTCCAATGCTCGAGACCCTTCCCGAGGATTCGTAGGCGCTTCGTCCGTAGTGGGCCGCCATGACGGCGCCCCCCATCAGATTTCCACACGAGGTCCACCACGTTGGACGCTTCCCCGCACCCAGTCAGGGCCTGTCGGCACTGCACCCGCTACCGTTTCTGAAAAGTCTCCGTCCATACTTGACAAATCCGACAGGATTAGTCAAGTATACAAACCCAAGCGGTTTTATAGGAATTGACGAGGACCCAAGGAGAGAGTGACATGACGACTGTGGCCTCGAATGTCGAGCTGGCCATCACCCCCCTCACGGGCATCACCGGTGCAGAAATCCGCGGCGTCGATCTGCACGAGACGCTGGCCGAGTCCACGGTCACCGACATTTTGGCGGCCCTGGTCGAGTACAAGGTGATCTTCTTTCCGGATCAGCACCTCTCCTCGGAGGAACACCTGGCGTTCGCGGCGCAGTGTGGCGACATCACAGAGGCGCATCCCATCTCTCGCGGCAACCAGGGCTACCCCGGCCTCCACGAGATCGACTACAGCGAAATGCGCGACACCTACGCCAGTCGCCCGAATCCGCTCAAGAAGCCCCGTCTCGACGGCTGGCACACCGACGTCACGTTCATGGCAACGCCCCCCATGGGGTCGATCCTCAACGCATTGGCCATGCCCGAACGGGGTGGGGACACGGTCTTCGCCAACACGGAAGCCGCGTACGAGGGGTTGTCAGAACCCTTCCAGCGTTTCCTCGACGGGCTCGTGGCCGTGCATGACGGTGAGGGACCCTTCGGAGAAGGGCTGCGGAAGGACGGATTCGCAGAATGGGATGGGGAGAGGTTCACCGAGTTCACTCCGGTCGAGCACCCACTGGTGCGAACGCACCCCGTGAGCGGCAAGAAGAGCCTCTTCGTCAATCCGGAATTCACCTCCCACATCAAGGGGTTCTCCCGTCGCGAGAGCGACGGGATCCTGGAGCTGCTCTACGAGCACATGATCCAACAGAAGTACCTCGTCCGCTACAACTGGAGCGTGGGTGACCTGGGATTCTGGGACAACCGCTCCACGATGCACTTCGTTGTCATCGACTACGGCACCCAGCACCGCTTGATTCAACGCGTGACGCTCAAGGGCGAACGCCCCTTCTGAGCCGACCAGAGACGGCGATCTGATGTGCCCGGCTTCGGCGGGTCATCAGCCGCCATCCGCAATTCACATCCGGGACGACAATTTCGTCCCCTCCCCAAGCAGAAAGTAGCCAGACATCCCGCATGATCTCGACCCTCCTCTCTCGCGTCGCGCCCCTACGGCGACCAGCGACCCTTTTCGTCGTCCTCGCCGGCCTCCTCACCCTCTGGACGGGTGGGGCGGGGGCATCCACCAAGGCGACCGGCAAGATCGCCACGGTCGTGCCCGCAGGAACCGTGCTCCGGGTCGGTGATCAGCTGAGCGGCCTGCAGACCCTGTTGAAATCCGACAACAAGGACTCGTTCCCCTTCAAGGTGAGTTGGTCCAGCTTCCTCGGCGGCCCGCCGATGCTCCAGGCGTTCCAGGCCAATGCCATCGATGTCGGCATTGTCGGCACCACTCCGACCATTTTTGCGCAGGCCGCCCATCAGGGCATCGTGGCCGTCGCCGCCTACGGGACCGTCCACAGTGCCGACGATCTGGTGAGCGCCCCCGGCGTGAAGATCACGTCGTGGAAGCAGCTCAAAGGCAAGCCCGTTGCGTATCAGCAGGGCACCGTCGGCGAGGCCGTGGTCCTGGCCGGGTTGCACTCCGTGGGCCTCAAGCTGTCTGACATCAAGACCGTCAATCTCCCGGTCACCGAGGAGGCGCCTGCGTTGGAGAACCACTCGGCCGACGCGGCCGTCATGGTCCAACCCCTCGTCGACGCGTATCTCAACCAGAACCCCACGGCGACGATCGTGCAGAACGCACCCGGCGACTCGGCGCGCCTCACCTACATCATCGCCTCAAAGTCTGCGCTGGCCGATCCGGCCAAGTCGGCCGCCATCGGTGCGCTTTTGACCAACCTGGCGAAGTCCTACGTCTGGATCAACGCCCATCAGGCGTCCTATGTGCAGCTCCAGTACGTCAAGCAGTACGGCCTCTCCACCGCCGAGGGGACGAAGCTGCTCAAGGACTTTGGAAAGACAACGTTCGTCCCGATCAACAAGTCGCTCTATGCCGCACAGCAGACCCAGGCCAATCTCTTCACGGCGGCTGGCGAAATCCCCTCGCACATCACCACGAACGCCGAGTTCGACCCCCGTTTCAACTCGATCATCGCTTCGGCGCAGAAATCCTGAACCACTCCCCCACCCGCGTAGCCAAAGGAGCATCCCCATGACCATTACCGACATCAACGTCACTGACCTCGGACTGCGCAAGGTGGCCGGGCGCATCGGCGCCGAGCTCCAGGGCGTCCGGCTCTCGGGCCACCTCACGGACCCCGTCGTGGCCGGGATCCGTGAGGCGCTTCTCGCCCACAAGGTGATCTTCTTCCGGGACCAGGGACATCTGAGCGATGAGGAGCAAGTCGCGTTCGGACGCCGTTTGGGAACCGTCACCACGGCACACCCGACGGTGCCCGCCATCGACGACAACGCCTTCGTGTTGAACCTCGACAGTGGCTTCGGCGGCGGACGCGCCAACAACTGGCACACCGACGTGACCTTCGTCGATCAGCCTCCGGCCGCATCCATCCTGCGGGCCGTGGTCATCCCCGCCTACGGCGGCGACACCGTGTGGGCCAACACCGCGGTGGCCTACGAGGAACTCCCGGACCACCTGCGCACGCTGGCCGATGGCTTGTGGACAGTGCACTCGAACACCGTTGACTACGCGCAACTCGCCCTCGCCGCGGAGCACCCTGAAGCGGACCGGCTCACCCAGTACGCCGCCATCTTCGCCTCCACCGAATACGACACCCTCCACCCCGTCGTGCGGGTGCATCCCGAGACCGGGGAGCGGTCACTCCTCCTCGGCGGGTTCGCCCGCCAGATTCAGGATGTAAACCAGTCGCAGTCAACCGCGCTGCTCGACCTCCTCCAGAGCGTCATCACCCGACTGGAGAACACCGTCCGGTGGCAATGGCGCGAGGGCGACGTGGCGATCTGGGACAACCGGGCCACGCAGCACTACGCCATCAACGACTTCGGGAGCCAGCGACGCATCATGCACCGCATCACCGTGGCTGGCGAACTCGCGGTGAGCGTGTCGGGAGAGCAGAGCCGGTCGCTGCGAGGCGACGCCACCCAGTACTACCAGGTCGCCTAGTGACCGTTCTCGAGCTGCGCGGCGCCGCGGCAGCTCCACCCCGTACGTTCTCATGGCACGTGCCCCGCTCGGTCGGACGCTTGAGCGGTGTTGTCCTTGTCGTCGCGTTGTGGGCATTGGTCACGGCGGCCGGATGGGTCTCGCCCGACCAATTGGCGGGCCCGCTCGAGGTGGTGCGCACAGGCTGGCACCTCCTGCTCGACGGCACGCTGTTGCCCGCGCTGTGGGCCTCCCTCCAGCGCGTGCTGTGGGGTCTGGCGATCGGCGTCCCCATCGGCGTGTTCCTGGCCACGGTCGCGGGCCTGTCGCGCTCGGGGCGACAATGTCGTCGACTCGCCGATGCAAATCCTGCGGTTTCTGCCGGTGCTGGCGCTCATCCCGCTCGACGTCCTGTGGTTCGGCATTGGCAACGTGGCGAAGATCTCGCTGATCGTGCTCGGCGTCACCATCCCGGTATATATCAACACCTATGCCGCCATCGGCGGCATCGACGCCAAGTACCACGAGTTAGCAGGGTCGCTGGGATTGACCCGGCGGGAGACGCTGCGCAGGATCGTGCTCCCCGGTGCGCTCCCCGGTTTCCTGGTCGGCTTCCGTCTGGCCGTGGGTGTGGCCTGGCTGATCCTCGTGGTGAGCGAACAGATCAACGCCACCAACGGGATCGGCTACCTGATGGTGCGGGCCCAGGAGTTCTTCCAATCCGACGTGATCGTCGTGGCCCTGGTCATTTATGCCCTCCTGGGGCTCACCTCGGACTTCGTGTTGCGTGCAATCGAGAGGAAGGCCCTGGCATGGCGTCCCAGCCTGCAGCAGTCGTGACCCACGTCGATCAGGTCGTGCGGGCCGAGTCGATACGGCGCCGGTTCGGCGAACGCGAAGTCCTGCGTGGCATCGAGCTCGATCTGGGTGAGGGTGAATTCGTGGCCTTGCTCGGGCGCAGCGGATCGGGGAAGAGCACGCTGCTCCGGATACTGGCCGGACTCGATCCGGAGGCCGAAGGCCATGCGGTCGTCCCTGATCGGCGGGCGGTGGTGTTCCAAGACGCCCGGCTCCTCCCGTGGCTCCACTTGCTGCAGAACGTCACCCTCGGCCTGAGGGACAAGGACGCAGCCGCAAAAGGACGGCGCGCCCTGGCCGAAGTCGGGCTGGAGGACCGGGCCGGCGACTGGCCGAAGAACCTCTCCGGGGGCGAGGCACAACGGGTGGCATTGGCGCGCGCCCTCGTCCGCGATCCGGGCCTCCTTCTCCTCGACGAGCCGTTCGGCGCTCTCGACGCCCTGACCCGCATCAAGATGCACGGACTGCTGCAACACCTCTGCGCCCGTCACCATCCGAGCGTTCTGCTGGTCACCCACGACGTCGACGAAGCGATCCTCCTGGCTGATCGGGTGCTGGTCCTGACGGACGGTCAGATTTCGCTCGATGTGACGGTAGAGATCGACGGCCCGCGGCGGCGTGACAACCCGGGCATGATCGATCTGCGCTCGCGGCTCCTGGGTGAATTGGGCGTGCATGAGGCCGATGAGGGACTACTGCCCGACAACCTTCGGGTCGCACCGGCCTGAGGAACGGGGCCGACTACCGGAGAAGGCCCGACGTTGCCTAAGTTTTGGGGATCGCCTACGAACGAGGATCACCAAGCCGGCGCTCGGCCGTCGTCTGCGCCGTGCTGGCTGCCGGGCTGCTCGCCTGGTTCGTGGGCGGAAAGATCGCACACGCGGACACCCCGGGGCCCCCGTCGGCCGCAGTTGGCAACGTCCTCAACCAGCCCGTCGCGGCCTCCGTCGCCACGCTCCCGCTGATGGATCAAGACGGCCAACCCGTGAACCTCGAGCAGTTCAAGGGCCGGGTGGTCCTGTTGGCCCCCTTCCTCACCTCGTGTCAGGAGGAATGCCCGATCACCACGGCCGCCCTTCTCAACGTGCAGCGCACGCTGGTGCAGGACGGCTTGTCGAAGAAGGTGACGATCCTCGAGGCCACGGTGGATCCCGGGCGCGATTCGCCGGCCCGCATGAAGTCCTATGCACACCTCACCGGATCGACCTGGCCCCTGCTGACAGGTTCACCCGCCACCTTGGCCTCCCTCTGGCACCATTTCGGGATCTACTATCAAAAGGTGGCAGAAGGGTCTCCTGCGGGACTCGATTGGCAGACGCACCAGCCCTACACCTACGACGTCAACCACTCGGATGGCTTCATTCTCCTGAACACTGATCTCGACGAGCGATTCGTCGCGGGCGGCATGACGAAGATCGATCAGATCCCGGCCAACCTGCACAACCTCCTCGACAGCGAAGGCAAGACGAACTTGGCCAAGCCTGGGGCCGGCACTTGGACCGTAACCGACGCGCTCAACGCCATCGGCTGGGTCATGGGCCGTTCGGTTCCGGCTACAAACTGACAGATTCTCAATCCTTTTGCAGGGTTCCTCAGGTTCGGTAGCAATGTTGGGCGTGGTTCTTCAGACCGGTAGGACGACAAAGGCGGACGAACAGGGATCACCTCGAATCACGGCCCTGGTCCTCGATTCCTGCTGATGGAATCTCCGTCAGTACGACATGTTCGGGGTTGCGTTTGCGTAGTCGGCCAGCATTCGATCCTGTGTTCGGTCACCAGTTTGATTAGGACGGGTTGGTGCTTGGTCATGCTGCTCCGCTGCACGCGGAAAAAAGGTCTTCTCCCTCAGATCGTTGTGGCTTCTAACGCACAAGAGCCGCCGCTCCGTCGGAGCCCTGGGTGGAGGGCGGACGTGTGGCGACTCTAGTCAAATTGTTCCAAGCCTCCTCCGTTTTTGCGGTCTCAATGTCATCTTTGGATGCGGACTTGAAATGTGCTGTCTAAAACCCGAAGAGATGGAGATAAGACCGGCGTCCACTGAGTTGCGATATTCAGTAGTTGATGTCCCCCCGAGTGGTGTAGTTCCCGGGGGTCCACCACTTTGAGGTGGCCACCGGGTGATCTTCGGTTGAACCAGCAAGCTCAACCAAGGAGGCACCCAGTGACCATCACCAATAGTGACCTGAACGAACTGCTCGACGCTGTCCGCGCCGGCGGAGACATCGACGTCGTGCGCCGGGGCGTGGAGATCATGCTCCAAGCCCTCATCGACGCCGAAGCCACGGCCCAGATCGGAGCCGAGCGGTTCGAACGGTCGAGTACCCGGACGAACCAGCGCAACGGCACCCGTGACCGATTGTTGTCGACCAAAGCCGGGGACGTCGATCTGAAGATCCCCAAGCTGCGCCAGGGCAGCTTTTTCCCGAGCATTCTCGAGCGCCGCCGGCGGATCGACCGGGCCCTGTTCGCCGTGGTGATGGAGGCTTACGTGCACGGGGTCTCCACCAGGAAGGTCGACGACCTGGTCGCTGCCCTCGGCCTTGAGTCCGGCATCTCCAAGTCCGAGGTCAGCCGAATCTGCAGTGAGCTCGACGAGCAGCTGGGGGCATTTCGTTCGCGATCCCTCGCCCACGTGGAGTTCCCCTATGTGTTTTTAGATGCCACCTATCTGAAGGGCAGGGTGGACCATCAGGTTGTCTCGCGTGCGGTGGTGGTGGCGACAGGGGTCTCGATGGACGGCAACCGCGAAGTTCTGGGCTGTGCGGTCGGTCACTCAGAAGACGGAGCCTTTTGGACCGAGTTCCTGCGCTCGCTTCGCGCCAGAGGGCTCAAAGGGGTCCGCCTGGTCATCTCTGACCAGCACCTTGGTCTGAAAAAGGCCATCGAAGCGGTGATGGTGGGATCAGCCTGGCAGCGGTGCCGGGTGCATTTCATGCGCAACGTGCTCTCCAGGGTCAAGCGGAACAACACCCACATGGTCATCGCCGCCATCCAGACGATCTTCGCCCAGCCCGATGCCTCCTCGGTCCGTGAGCAGTTCGACCGGATCGTCGGGACACTCGAGGGCCAGTTTCCAGAAGTCGCCGCCATGCTCACCGACGCCAAGGAGGACCTACTGGCCTTCTCGGCGTTCCCAGAGTCGCACTGGCGCAATGCGTGTTAGCTGGATGCGCGGCCCTCTCGAATTCGAGAGGATTCCGGGGTCTCCGGGGGTGACTCCATTGGCGCCTGCCTTAGTGGCTTTAGCAATCTCAGTGTCCCCCCGGTGACCCCGGGCCGACGGTCGTCGCTTGATAGAAGCGTGGCTTCCCCTACGCATGTGTGCGCGACCGACGAGCCGCATCATTGTCCCACGAGAGCGGAGGATGGATCCGATGCAGCTGACTGTTGGAATGGATGTACACAAAGACGCCGTTGCCGTCTGTGCGATCGACGAGGGGCCCGACCAGTGGCGAGGACGGTCGTGGACAACACCCGAGCTGGCCACCGTCGATTGACACAGTGGCTCGGCCGGCTCAACGCGGATGTTGTCCGTTGTGGGCTGGAGCACTCGGGTGGGATTGCCACGGTGCTGGCACGATCGCTTCAATCGGCTGGATGGTCCGTGGCGGCCGTCCCTGCCCGCTTATCTGCCCGAGAGAACGCCAGGCTCCGGACGCGGGGCAAGTGCGACCCGGCTGATGCCCTCGCGATCGCCCGAGTGGTCCTCCGCGAGCCGCGTCTGCCCGAGGTGCTGGCAGGATCGAATAACGAAGACCTAAAACTCCTAGTCGACTACCGTGACCAGCTCTTTGGCGAGCGGACCAGGATCGCCAATCGACTCCACGCTGATCTGGCCATCGCCTACCCCGGCTATCAACGAAGCCTCGGACGTGCTCTCACGTCGAAGCGCTCCCTCAGGGCGGCAGAGGAGTTCCTCGCCGAGGACAGCTCGGTCCGGGCGGATTTGGATCGTGCCCGCATCGGCCGCCTGCACGATCTCGACCAGGAGATCAAAGACCTCGAGCGTCGGATCGGCGCCCTCGTCGAATCCTCGGGGTCGACCTTGGTCACCATCGTCGGGATCAGCGGTCTGACCGCTGCCAGGATCCTCGGCGAAGTCGGCGACGTCCGGCGCTTTCCCACGCCATCGACCTTCGCTTCCACAACAGGCACGTCTCCGATTCCGGCCTCGTCGGGCAGGACCGAGCGTCACCGTCTGAACCGCGGCGGCAACCGCCGGCTCAACCGGGCGCTCTACGTCGTCGCTCTTACCCAGACCCGCCACGAACCGCGAGCCGTCGCATACCTTGAGCGCAAGCGGAGTGAGGGCAAGTCTCGCCGCGAGGCCATGCGTTGTCTCAAGCGGCGGCTATCTGATGTCGTGTACCGCCAGATGCTCCTCGATGCCGATCGACTTGACCATAGAAGCTGAGGTGTGGTCGTCGAATCCTCTCGAGCGCCTCCACCGAGAGATCAAACGCCGCACCGACGTGGTCGGTGTGTTCCCCAACGACAAGGCGGTCGAACGATTGGTGACCGCGGTGGTGGTTGAGACCCATGACGAATGGCAGGTGGCCGAGCGTCGCTATCTGTCGGAGACCTCGATGGCCCAGCTCCGCCGCAACGAGAAGGTGGCCATCGCCGAGGGCTCCGACGATGCCCTCGAAAGCAGACCCCTCGCTGGCTGAGGTCGTTACGCTTTTGGGGTGGCCAGCGTCCTCCCTGAGCTCGACGTTGAGAAGGTCAGGCGGTGGTGCCGCGAACGCGTCCCCGCCAAATTCAAAGACGAGGTGCGCCTCGAGGTCACCACTCGGGGCAAGTCCGTCTCCATCCATGAATGCCGACCAGTCTGGAGGGGCGCGCCCGGTGAGTGGACCAAGATGCCCATCGCCCAGCTCCGCTACGAAGGCGATGGCACCTGGACGCTCTACTTCGGCGACCGCTACGGCAAGTGGACGATGTACTTCGACCTCGACACCAACCAGCCCATCAACGTGATCCTCGACGAGATCGGCGTGGACCCGACCTGCGTTTTTTGGGGCTGAACTCCTCAACGTGAACTGCCGGTTGTACGCGCCTACCATCACGTCAGACCGAGGATCGCTTCTCCACCACTCGGCGGGACGTCATCTATTCAGTAACTGGTCACCACGCAATACTTATACGATCCGAAATGGATTTCCGATTGCCACTGAACCCTCGGGAAGTGATTTTGTTACAACCGCCCCAGCTCCGATTACGCAATGGCTGCTGATTTCGATATCGCCAATCAGGATGCACGAGGCCCCCAGCTCGACATCGTCGTGGAGAACGGGAGCACGTGATTCGCTTCCATCCGTGAGAAGCTTGGTGCCGATTGTCAACCCATGACGGATCAGTGCGTCCGATCCAATCACGGCGTTTGGATGGATAACGATATTGTGGGGATGAAACAGTCTTACGCGAGGCCCTATTGTCAACGTTGGTGGAAGGTCTACGCCCACGATTGAACAGACTACGATTCTATAGGGGAGCCTCACTAAACGCCCCAAGAGTGGTGATTCCCGTCGTAGATATTGCACCAAGCGGAACGACGCCAAGATTAGCTGTGAATCCAAGCGCGTCCGATTAGCCGCCCAGTCTTGAAATACCCAATCTGCTAGGGACATGGATCATTTTACAACGGCGGTGACAAACAGGCAACCACAAGGTTGCTAGAGGGCTGGATCCGATGAGGTCAGGGTGCATGCAGACAGCACGAGTTCTCCGGACAGGTCCACCGAGTCGATGCTCGGGACAGTACGTCGGGACATCAAGCAGAACAAGCTATTGTCTCTCGATTTGCCTCGATCTTGCGTACACGACTCCGTCCGGGAACCGACGGAGGCATTCGGGTTCCATTCTCTGAGCCATCACTGGAACTGCTTCACAGGAGCAACTTGATGCGCCTCGCTGAATGAAGAAAGTTCGCAGGTCGGCGGAAGTCCCCTTCCGTTGCAACTCGGACTAAAGTAAGCCAATGAGCATCCTGGCTATTGGCCATTGAGACGCGTTGCAGTTATCGGTGCCGGTGGGTTCATGGGGACAACGCTGCTGAGCGCGATTAGCAAGGTTCCTGAGTGCGAAGCCGTTGCCGTTATTCGTTATCCTCGATCTCTTCCCCTCGTAATGGGACTATCCGAATCTATAGTTGTTACAGAAGGACGAACTGATCTACTTACCGAAGCCATTTCAATGTGCGACGCCGTAATCGACGTAAGTGTTGGTCTAGCGTCGGAAATCCAAACCTCGGCTATGCAGCTAGCTCAATCATGCAAGAAGGTAGGAGCCAAGCGCCTCATTTTTACGAGTTCAGCTTCAGCTCAGAGTTTGAGGCGCGGACCCTGGGGGACGAATAGACCCCCGACGTACTATGGACGTCAGAAGCGACGGGCGGAAGAAACACTGAGTGACCAATTGAAGCACACGGAATTAGCCGTCATCCGCCCAGGACTGATTTGGGGACCTCGCTCCGGTTGGACAATTAGGCACATTACAGCAATTGCGTCTGGAGTAGCGGTCGCTCCTTCTAGCGATGCCAGGAATTCTTCAACTCCCAATCTCACGTTTAGCGAAAATTTAGCGGCAAAAATCCTGACGTGGTCCTTGGGCGGTACGGCAGGAGGGTCATACTACGTTGCTGATCCGTGGTGGTCGAGTTGGGAGGACTATTTCCTTTCCTTAGCTGCCATCCTGGGTGTCTCACCATCAAGTGTTGTCGTAGCCCGAAAACTACGGGCTGGCCCACCTTCGAGTCTTCTATTCGAGTTTTTCTTGGATCATCCTAAGACGGCCCGGCGCTCCAAAAATTTAATTCTGTCGCTTCCGGAGCAGGTGGTGGACAGAGTCAAGACAACCCTACGGCCTCCTGCACCTCCTCCAGTTCCGCGTAGGCGAACAGTTGAAGTCTCGAATTTTTCCCGTCCAACCGTGGTTGACGTCGGACGCTTCGCATCTAGTGACATAGATGTACTGAGCAGATGGACAGAGCCTACGCCCCAGCTGGAGGCCCTGCCGTACTCGCTTCAGGTTGACAAAGATCACGCGCTACAGAAGACAGCCTCTTGGCTGTCCTCATGTGATTATCCTAACTATTTAGGAATAGATCTCTAAATTCATGACTCGATTAGCGATTATTGGTTGTGGGGCGGCCCTAGAGTACGTGCACAGAACGGCAATCGATCGACTACGCCAGAGCGGTCTGTTAGAGATAGTCGCCGTCGTGGACCCTGATGTATCGATGCGAACCAGGGCTTCCAAGTGGTTTGAACTGGCCCGACCCTGCCAGACCCTCACTGAGGCCCTCGAGGAGGACGTTGCCGCTGTAATGGTGCTTAGCCCACCTGCGACGCATGTCGAAGTAATTCTTCAGGCTTTGAGTTATGGACTGCATGTCTTTTGCGAGAAGCCGCTTGCTGGGGGGTTTGCCGCCGCAAAGCCCTTGGTGGAAAGTGCAGACCGAGGTCGCGTTTCTGTAGGAATGATTCGACGCCAGTTCGACACATCGACCTTCTTGCGAGGCAATCTGCATTCCTTAGTCGACGTTACCGATTTCAGGATCCGATATTCCGAGGGTGGCCCTTACAGTTGGCCTATTTTTTCTGAGTCTTCGTTTCGGCGAGACGCAGGTGGAGTTGGCGTCATCCTTGATACGGGTATCCACATCCTCGATCTGTTGACATGGATCTTTGGTCCCGCGGATCTTCGCCAGGAGAGTACTGATGAAACGTCTGAAGTAGTGGCACGCAACGCAAGCCTCAGCCTCCAGTTTCCCGGCGGCCGTGCCTCCATCCTCTTGAGTTGGACGGACCCTCTGCCACCCGGTCTGAGGGTGGAAAGTCGCCTTGGTAGCATCTTTGTGCCGCCTGGAGCGGTCTCCGTAATCTTTCGCCGATCGCAAGGAGAAAGTCAGTGGAGAAAGCTCAGAGTGGGTACTCTCGCGGGACCCTCCTGGATCGGTTTTCGTCAGCCGCGATGCCCAAATCCCGAGAGAGCTGCACTCCTCCAGTTGAACGAGTTTCTGGGACCTTCGCGTGGTCAATTGGCTAGCGTTGATGAAGCTGCAGCCATTCTAGAGAAGTTGGATCGCAGCCATTAGAAGGCATCCCAAACCGGATATGGAGCAGTTTTGTGAGAAGGAATTGCTTGTGGCAAGCAATGAAGCAATCTCTCGGTGCTGATTTTTGCTTCGATATTCCCCGAAGGGGACAGAGGCGAGAGTGGTGGCGCGCAACATGCCCGGCCAGCGAACATGTTTCAAGCGGGCCGTTTATTTGCGCTGAAGCAAATGCCCACGAGAGAGAGTGAATGTCTTGTGAGGAATTTTTCGCGTCGTGACACGTCGGCATGAGGGTGTTATGGCTTGCTCCCTGGTTCCGCAGCCTTGCCAACATCTACGGGCGTGGGCTGACTGTTGAAGGTCATGAAGTCCAAGTAATCACATCAAGTAAGCATCCACAGCCAGCACCCTCGCTTGTCGAAGAGCTTGTTTGTCCAAAGAAACCATATGATCCGCGCTGGGCACACGCGCTTGTAGATGCGGAGCGGATATATCGTCGGTTCCGACCACATGTCGTTATAGCAGATGAGGTCACAGATCCCGTCTTCACCATTTTGGTTCAACGAATGGATCCACAATGGTTAGTCATTCATGACGCCCTACCGCACGACCAAACCCACGAATTGCACGGATTGCGAAAGGCGATACGAGCCGCCGAATGGCGCCGACCAAGCCATATTTTGACCTTCAGTGAACACGTCGCCGGCGAACTCCAGGCTGCAAAGTGGGATCGTCACTCGGCTCAAGTCCACCGAGTCAACCTCCTCAGTGATGTGCGTGACGAGGATGTTCCCAGTTTGCGGCCAAGCAAAGAGAGACGTGATTTCGTATTGATGGGCCGAGTTGCACCATATAAGAACATCAACCATGTCTTGCGAGCATGGGATGCTCATACACACAGCCCACACTTTCGAGGTGATCGGCTTATCATCTGGGGCGCCGGGCAATGGCACCGAACGCAGTCACCTGGGGTAGACGCGAAGGACAATGACTCGGTGAAATGGCGGCCAGAGGTGTATCGCTATAGCGATATTCGAAATGGGCGGTTTTCTGGATTCAAGGGCAGCATTTGCGTTTACTCAGAAGCCTCGCAAAGTGGCATACAGATATTGAGCGCACAGTTAGGGGTTGCGCCGATTGTCTCGAATCTTGGTGGTCTACCGGAGTATCAAGCTCCGGGTCTTCCGATCCTCGAGCCAACTGATCAGCGAGGCTTGGTCGAGGCGCTGAACCAGCTGGCCGATCCCGATATTGCTACTGAACTCGGCCAAGTTGCACAAGACTCCTATCTGGCTCTTAATTCCAAAGGGGAGGTAACGAGGGAACTTGCTGCCATGCTGGAACACTCGATTGGACAACGGTGAAGAAATGTTGCCCACTTGGGTGGGTGCATGCCCGATCGTAGAGGTATCCTCAGCCATCGTAAGGAAAACCGCATCGCTGTAGTCGTCGATCGGATTCGGCAACACATGCACATTCGCGTTGTCGGAAGCTATGCCATCTCGCAAGGGGTCGTTTTCTTAACGAGCCTCGCAAGGATTCCGCTGGTAATCGCAGCGATCGGATCCGACGGTTACGGCGTTGCGCTCGCCATCACTTCTCTTCAGGCCTGGATCGTCATCGTAATTCTGAGCGTGACACACCTCACTCAAGTCTCGGTGTCGGAGGACCTTGGCCGAGAAGACTCTCTCGGCGCACTTCATACCGTTATGAAGATGCGACGCCGAGCGCGGCAGTTGTCACTGACAATTTTACTAGTTGGCATAGTCCTGTCAGTCGCCTTGCCTTGGACGCGACTACTTCATGCCGAGAGAGTGACCGATCCCGAAGCCCTTACCGTGGCGATTTGCGCCAGCCTGTGGTTATTGGCGAGCGCTGCCCCTGGCGCCGTCTATCTCGGCTTATTAAATGCTGAGAGGAAGGTGGCTCTAACCCAGAGTTTTCCGGCGATTGCTGCACTGTTGTCTTTAGCCGCAACGGCCATCGGTTGGGCATTGCATCTGGGTCTCATCGCATTTGTAATGGCGCCCTCGATCGCGGCATGTGCGCCTTTTTGGATCGCTCAGATCTTGGGCCGTCATACCCTGCGAGGTATAGCGTCCCAAGGGGGTTCCGCTCTTTTTCAGTCCAGTCAGAGGGGAGCCCAAAGTGCGCGACAGCACCGCCCGAGGGATTTCTTGGTGATGATGGGAGTTGCTGCCCCGCCGCTTTTTTCGACCGGGCTAGATCCTATCGTTCTCAGTATCACCAGAGGTCCTTCCGTCGTGGCGTCATATGGATTGGCGACCCGTCTTGGGCTTCTCGTAGTCATATTGCCCGCAGCCCTCGGCCCTTTGTATTGGTCGAATTTTCCACGTCTGAGGGCAGTTGGCAATATTTCAACAATTCGAAAGCTATATCGCAAGGAATTGTTTTTTACGGTGGCAGGTACCGCTGTCTTGGGGATTGTTTTCGTCGCAGCGGGTCCGTGAGCTGCTGCCGTTCTCTCCTCGCACAAGGTCGCGACGCCCGTCTCGCTTTATGTGTCTGTCGCTGTATTGGGACTTTTTGCCTCCGTTCAGGCCGTAACGCTTCCACTCCTGAGCGCTACGAGGACTGCACCAAAGGTCGCCATTCTCGTATTTGGTCTGATCATCCCGAACGAAGCACTATCGTTCGTACTTTCCCAGGAACTAGGCGCCCCTGGCCGATCTTGGCATCGATAGCTGCAGCGTTGGTCTTGTTGGGGGCCTGCTTCTTGATATACAAGGCAAATCCGCAATGTCTGATTGAGAGACCTAGGGAACGACTGGATTGGGGCTCGGAATTGGATGATTCCAGTGCACCCGGCCGGCCATCGGAAAGTGGAACACGGCGCTCGAAGGTGATCGGTGCGAGGGACGAGCTCGAGGAAGCGGTGGCCGGAGCGAGGCGTCGCTGGGAAACTGCGACGTGGTTTGGGGTTGCGACATTCATAGCTTGGTCCCCTGTCACAGCGGTGAACAGGTTGCTGCCGGCTGGTTCGACGACGCGGGGAGTGGTTCTAACTCTCATCCCCTTGATGGGGGTCTTGGCCGTGTTGAGGTTGCCAAATGCCGCATATCGCAAACCCTTTGACCTGCTGGTGGGATTACTGGGTGTTCTCGTTATTTGGGAAGCGATTTCGGTGGAAAGAACGGCCGGAACAGTCGTTGCTTCACGTGATCCCAGCTGCCGTGCTCTTAGTACTAGCAGCGGCAGCCCGAGGTCCGGTTACGGGAATGTCTGTAACAGACATTCGATATGCAGTCACTGGTGTACTGCCCGCATTGTCCAGTCTTCTTATTCTTGGATGGATTGCTCAATCCGCGCGTTTGGTGCCCGTGCAAATCACGACCGCAGCCTCACTTCATTTGAGTTTCACGGTCCACGGCTATCGGCTTCAAGGGTTAGCGTCCGGTTCGGATCCTTTAGGATTTTTGGCGGCACTGATAACACTTATTGCCTTCGTTGCCCAGCCAGGAAAAATGTCGTGGTTCACTCGAGTGGTGGGCCTTCTAACACTGCTGGCGAGCGACCGCGAACCAGCATCATCGTGTTAGGCGTGGGACTCTTCGTGTTGTGGGTGTCTGGGCCGGGACTCAGTGCAGGGAATCGAATGAAGGCCCTACTCTTGTTGGCGATCGTGGGCATTGGGGCTTGGCGTATCATCGATGTCCAGCGGCAAGTCAACACGGATGTTCTTTCGGGGCGCGACCTTATTTGGCGTGACTTAATCCCGTACTTGCATCACCTCCCAATACTTGGATTCGGCCCTAATTTTTTCCCACGCTTGGTGCCGTTGGTGTTCGGTCAGTTCGCGCTACCCGGACAGGTTCTCGACCCGCAAAATCAATGGTTGAATGATTCGCTTGAATTCGGCTAGCGGCGGCTGCCATGTTGACGCTGATCCTAATTCTGGTTCCCCTGCATGCGTCCAAAACATACCGAAGGCTGCTTCTTCTGCCCCTCCTGACGATGGTGATAGTTGAATGTTTTTCGGAAGTGCCGCTGTCGGTGTTTTCAAGCATAGATGGGGCCTTTCCATTGTTCCTACTTCTAATGTGGGCGCCGCTACGTGGACCTCGGCAAATCGTCGCTACGACGAATCAGGCGGGATCTGAGCCGATTGGTTCGTCGGATCGCATGTCCCGCATATCAAGCCAACATGACGGATCTCGCCTTGACGGTAGAAGTTGTGGGAACGCGGATGAATAATGAGACCGCACGGGCAATCGCTCAATGGCTCACCTCTGTGAGGAACTGGCACTGATCTAGCGGGGGCGTGGGAGTGAGCAATCCGACGCAGTTCGGAAGAGCCGGAACTTTCGAGGAACTAACTCAGAGTTCCTATTTCCGCACGTTACTGTCCGGTGGGTGTTCTTTGGGTGTTGGCACTCTCGAACCAGATCTGAACGATCCGCTTGACGTAGTTCGTTATGTCGAGATGGTTTTCCCACGTGGTGCGTCCTGCGAGAGCGAGCTTCTCTCGGAACTCCCTATCAACGCAGAGAGATTCGATCGCGCGGCCAAGGCGTCAACATCGTTAGCTGAAACCAACAGGCCACTCTCCCCGTCAATCACTATCTCAGGAATGGCTCCAACTGGGGATGAGATCACTGCCAGACCGTGGGCGAACGCTTCGATGATCGCCATGGGAAGGCCTTCGGCGTGCGAAGGCAGAATGAGAAGATCGCTCGCGTCCAAGAGGTCGTGAACCTGTGCGGAATCGAGCCAACCAGTGAACGTGACGCGATCGAGGATCCCGGATTCGAGAGCCAACCTCCCCGCCCAACCACGGTCTCCATCGCCCGCCATCGTGATGGACCATGGCACGGTTAGCTGCATCCGAGAGAGGGCTAGCAACAGTTCGGGTACGCCCTTTCGATCACCGAGTTGTCCGAGGAAGAGAAGTCGAACGTGCTCTGGATTGGGCCGAGTATGCCGTAACTGAAGTTCATGGGGTCCGGGAGCTGCGTTATAGAGAACGCTGACTCTGTGTTGCGGGACACCCAGCTCCTCAATTACGAACGCCTCCCAAATGTGACCGAGGGTGATGACATGTTCGGCCTGCTGAAAGATATTGCGCACACTGCGCTGCAACGCAGGTGGCAGCTTCTCATAGAACTCATGGTACTCGCACGTGTGCAAGTGGAGCACTATGGGAATCCGCATAACTCTGCAAAACCAGGCGACGGTACCTTTGCGGATGGTACTACCTCTGTACGACATGTTGATATGAACCAGGTCAACCTGATGTCGCGCTTTGAGAACAACAAGCGTGACAAGAGCCCGGACCAGAGGGAGGAGACTGAGAATCGGTCTTGAACTTCGACCCCGTGAGTCGAGATGACGCACGACTATCCGCTGATGGTCCAACCTGGCTAGCACGTAGGACATTAGCCTGCCGATGCCACCGCTCGCGTTAAATGTGGGCTAACCAAAACTACTCGCAAGGCAGTTGGTGCCACTTGTGTTGACTTGGAGACTTCCATATTCTTTACTCCGAAATTCGAAAGAAATCGATGATGGCATCCGGCGTTCATCGGGGACAGAAACGATACCGATGAGTACGAATTCGTACCCTGCGTGAGACTATAAAGAGCCTTCACCGATCAAACGGCGCGGTTGTGTAACGATCGACTGGGTAACAGGGTGCATCTACGGTGCGACTCTCTCGCATTGAGAGTCCTCGTGTAATCGGTGAATGACAGCCCACAGAAAGCGGACGTTTCCAAAGAGGTATCGACGCCAAAGGCGTCGGGGTTCACTGATCAGCCGATATGCCCATTCGAGTCCTGCACGCTGCACCAACGTGGGGGCCTCATTTTTGTGTCCCGCGACGAAGTCAAACGCCGCTCCGACGGCAATAAAGACCATTGAAAGGCGACCAGCGAGGCGTGCCGCTTCATAGTCCTGCTTCGGTGTACCCAATCCGACCCATACAATCTGCGTGTCGGACTTCAGATCTGATCCACCTGTTCTTCGCGTTCGAAATTGGTGAGTTCTCGAAACGGGGGGCTTTCAATCCCAACAATCTGTGCCTCGGGAAATAGGCGATGCAGATTGTCGGATAGTGATCCGAGTACTTCTGGCGTTGAACCGAGCAGATAGTGACGCAGGCGGTGCTGACTACCCGCTTCAAATATGTCGAGAAACAAGTTAGTTCCGCGGACTCGCTCCTTTGGCGCGTTCTTACCTCGATGGATCAAGCGGTTGGCCCAAAGCACAGACATTCCATCTGGCAGATTGAGACCACTACGATTCAAGACGTCTCGGTAGTCCTGGCACGTATCGGCGAGAGCCAACGTGTAGGCATTGCAAAGATGTACGTCCATGGGACGTTCCGGACCTTTGATAGCCGATTGGACGATCAGTGCGCAGGCTTCGGGTCGTGTTAGTGCCACAATCGGCACACCCGCGGATGGCAGAGTCCTCACGGCGAGGGGTTCCGGGTTTCATCTTGCCCAATGGAAGGCGTGGAGCTAGCGCGGACTGGACGAAACCTTGGATCCAATTGCGAGAACGGACTAGCACACTATGTCGCCGACGTAGACCACAACGGCCGCTCTGGCGAAAGGCCAGCCGACTGGAAACTCGCAACGAACCCTTCTGGAAGGTTCCGTATCGAAACGGTTGGACACGAGCTACCGAAATGACAGCTCTCACTGTTCAACCTTTCTTTGTAAGTCACCCAAAGGAATCTCCCCTGTATGATGCCATCCAACGCTACTGGAACATACCGGATCCGCCACATTAGTCCTACGAACTCCTGCGAGTACTCCGATCTTGCATTACCTCGCACTGGCAACGCATCTTCTTGAGGGAACGAACTCCTGCCACTGCCCTCATTCATGACGCCACGGAACTAACGACAACCGGGCTCAGGAAGGACCACGGCGGATCGCATCGAGAGCTTCACCCGGGCTTTCGGCTTCGCTCCATCCCAAAAAGCGGGATGACCGCTGCCAACCATGAAGGAAAATCGGTGGCTTGCACGTCTCTCCCTACTCCTTCAAGGAGCCCGCGCGATCGCCGAACCCGCCATCTGTAATCGCCAAATGCGATTCACTGTCCCGGGGGCAAATGCGCTGTTTGGCAAAGATTTAATCCTCTTCGCAGCGCTGAATGGAATCAGGACCCGCAGATCTTCATCACAGGATTGTGGCATCGGACGAGTCAGCTCACCGGATGTAACTGATTTCAGACGGTTGGCCAAACGGCTTCCTGGCTCCGTTGTCGCCTCTGCCAATCGCCTCGAATGAGATCCGATTCGGATCAGCACCAGCGACGGTTGAGTGAATGCCTTGCTGTATTCGGAGGCTCGACTACACGGCAGGTGAGGAATTCAAGTGACGGGATGGTTGAAGAGGTCTCACCGCCAAATGCGAAAAAAGGGACCTTCGCCTCTTACAATCGGATACCGATCCTGATACAAAGAACCCGTCTCAGCTAAATCCAAGAAATCCAGAGTGTCGGGATGTCGCGTGGCCCCGTGAGGGGTGCCATGGCAACCGTGAAGCATTTTTCAATTCTGAGCCCACATAGACGGGATCCGGTAAGCATGGTCAATTTGGTTTCTGAGAAGCCCCGAGAAACCTCCCCCGTTCGTGATCTTGAAGGAGTCGACGATGTGGCTCCGATTGCAGCACATGGGCCGTCCATTGTTACTCTGCTCGTAGCTGACTTCATCTCTGCTGCATTTGCTCTTCCCATCGCCTTGCTCATACTTGACAAGAGCTCTGGGGCGGCGAACAACTCTCTAAGCGAGTTCTGGAGCAATGCAACGTCCGATGCGTCATTTCCATTAGCCATAGTGATTGCACTCGCTCTTGCGGGCTTTTACCGAGCAAACCACAGAATGTCCTACGAAGGTAGCTTCTCCGAGTTGAAGGAGCTAGTTATCGCCCTCTGCGCCGGCTGTGTCCTCTCCATCGGCTTCAGCGTTCTTGTGCATGTCGCCCTCGGCGTCGATGAGAGTGATTCAACGCAACTCCTGTTGGCAGCAATCGTCGCAATCGCCTTTATTACGGTTGTCCACGCGGTGTTGAGTTCTTTCCACCGCGGTGTTCATTCCCGGGTGCTCATCGTCGGTTCCGGTTCCCTGGTCGATCGCATAACCACCTACTTTGGCCTTACTAAGGGAGTACAGGTTATTGGGCGAGTGGTCGACGGAACTACGACTGAAGAGGGTTCGCTGGGCCTAGTGAGCGATTTACCTCAACTGTGTGAAAAGTTTCGAGTGAATCGAATCGTTGTGGCTTTCCCAACGGATCTGTCCCATGACTCGGTCACAGTCTTCCGCTCGTTGCCCGACACAATCCACGTTGCGATCGTCCCGCGCTACTTCGAATTAGTTTCTTGGCGATCCCGGATCACCGATCTCTACGGGCTTCCTCTTCTTGAATTGGCGCCCGCGGATCTAAGTCGATGGGATCGATTTCTCAAGCGAGGATTCGATATTTCAGCTGGCCTTCTTTTGCTGCTGTTCTTATCCCCGTTGGCGCTGGTCCTGTCGGCGCTTGTGAGACTGAGTTCTCCCGGACCGGTCATTTTCCGGCAGCAGCGTGCCGGAAAAGGGCGGAAACTTTTCACGATCTACAAGTTCCGGACGATGGTAGGTGGAGTCGAGACAAGTCCTGGCGACCCCGATTCCGAACCGAGTCAGACCTCTATGCCTCTTCATCAATTGCGAAACAAGGCGTTGGACGCCCCGGAACCACACCTGTCGGGCGCATCATGCGCCGAACCGGACTCGATGAGATTCCACAGGTTCTCAACGTCCTCCTTGGCAACATGTCGCTTGTTGGCCCGAGACCCTTTACCGAATTGGAATCCGAGACAATTGTCGGATGGCAAGCCCGCAGATTCGAACTTAGACCTGGCATTACCGGCCTCTGGCAAGTTTCAGGAAGAAACGATCTGAGCATGGACGATCTCCGACGTCTTGATTATCTGTACGTCGGGCTGGTCACTGTGGTGGGACCTAAAAATAGTTTGGGATACGCCCAGGGCAATGGTACGTGGGTTTGGCGCTTACTAACTGTTCTGGAGGTGTTACTTGCCACAAGTATCGCAATTCGACTTGAAAGGTGTTCAATGAATAAGACGCCGAAGGACGCACGAATCTTCGTTGCCGGCCATACTGGACTCGTAGGTTCAGCCCTTCTAAGAGCCCTACGGTCAGCTGGACACACAAACATTCTTACTGCAAGTCGTGACCAGCTTGATCTGCGTGATCAGGCTGCGGTGAACTATTGGTTTCGAGCAAATCGACCAGAGTATGTTTACTTGGTGGCAGGAACCGTAGGTGGGATTATGGCCAACTCGACTAGGCCCGCTGAGTTTCTCTATGACAACATGATGATTCATGCAACTGTCGTCCACGCTGCGCACTTGTTTGATGCAACAAAGCTGCTCTATCTAGGAAGCTCATGCATTTACCCCAGGGAGTCTGCTCAGCCGATCTCAGAAGATCAGCTACTAACCGGACCTCTCGAGCCTACAAATGAATATTACGCCATTGCAAAGATAGCTGGCATCAAGCTCTGTCAGAGCTACCGTGCTCAACATGGCTGCAACTTTATCTCTGCAATGCCAACCAACCTTTACGGACCGAACGACAACTTTGATCTCACCAGCAGTCATGTGTTGCCCGCCCTAATGCGCAAGTTCCATGAGGCGAAACTTGAAGGGGATCCCGTGGTGACCATCTGGGGATCCGGAAGGCCGATGCGTGAATTCTTGCACGTCGATGACCTTGCAGACGCTTGTGTATTCCTCATGGAGAATTATTCTGGATCAGACCACGTAAACGTAGGTACCGGTGTAGATATCACGATAAGGGAGTTGGCAGAAACCTTACGTGAGGTTGTTCATCCGGATGCTGAATTGGAGTTCGATACGTCAAAGCCAGACGGCATGCCCCGCAAAGTGCTCGATGTCTCGAGAATCCGCTCTCTGGGATGGCAGGCACAAATAGGGTTTACGGAGGGTGTGGTTCGGACCTACGAATGGTATCTAGCCCAAGACCCCGGCAATATTCGAGGACTAAAGATCTTGAGCATGATTGATTAGATTTTCACTGACAGAGTTTACCAGC
The DNA here is from genome assembly GCA_963706555.1 of uncultured Acidimicrobiaceae bacterium. Taxonomy (GTDB): domain Bacteria; phylum Actinomycetota; class Acidimicrobiia; order Acidimicrobiales; family RAAP-2; genus Bog-473. The sequence goes on along the minus strand of OY970164.1, from coordinate 3,775,422 downwards.
TGCCGATAATCTCGGCATTTTTCTTTGGCCTTAGCTTTGGCGAGAGTAGAGAGATCCGTCCGAAACCACGGCGGATTTTGATGTGCCAGCTAGGGCATCCTCAGGAGGTGTCGCCCCAATTGCCCGCAAGGTCGATATACACTCAGAGCGGGAAATAGGCGTTTAACACGTCTCTATGTCGGTGCATCATTCGAGCGAGTAAAGGCCTTACATGGGAGAACCTGGACCGGTTGAGGCGAACCTACGCACCTACCTACGCGTCGTGCGTCGGAGGTACAAATGGATCGTCATCGTCACTCTCCTTGCGGTTGCCGTAGGTGCGGCTATTTCTCTGACTGAACAAAAGAAGTACACGGCAGCGGCGCAGTTGCTTGTAAAGCCCGCTGGCGCAACGTCTTCTCTGATTTCTGGCACTCAGCAGACGGTCTCACCCACCGACATCTTGACGGAACTTCAACTCTTAAGCAGTCCCCCCGTGAAGGAAAAGGCGACAAAGATTCTGGGGTTCCAGCCGTCGATTTCTGCGTCTCAGATCGGACAGACCAACGTCATCTCAATCATGGCAACGGCGAGTTCCGCTTCCCTCGCCGCGAAGGCTGCAAACGTTTATGCAAGCGTTTTCACCTCGGAGCAACAGACTGACGCCATCGATGCGTTGATTTTGGGTGAGCAGAAATATCAGGATCAGATAGACGCTATTGACGCCCAGATACAGGCGCTCAATTCGTCCGCATCTTCGACCGCTTCATCGACGATCTCGGCGCTGGCCGGGCAGGAAGCCGTACTGAAGGGCGATGAGGCACAACTCGAAGTCGCCGCGGTTGAGACACCGGGTGGTGTCGAGGTTGTCTCCAGTGCCCGGCCGCCACTGTCTTCCAGTTCGCCCCGCCCCGTTCGCAATGGAGCTATCGCCTTGATAATCGGTCTCCTATTAGGACTGGGCGTTGCGTTCGTTGTGGACTACTTCGATGATCGAATCCACGACGAGGAGGAACTAGCGAGACTCGGCGGTGGAGTTCCAGTCCTAGCTCTCATCCCGAACGTCAGAGGTTGGAAGAAGAGAAATCAAGCCAAGCTCATGGCGGTAGAAGACCCTTCGTCGCCTGTTACGGAGTCCTACAGGGCCCTAGGGGCCTCGCTGCAGGCGGCCGAGATTGGTGGGTCGTTGAACACCATCCTGATCACAAGTGCAGATGCCGTCGTGGGCAGGTCTTCGACCGCAGCGAATCTCGGAGTGGTCCTTGCGAACTCTGGAAAGCAGGTAGTCGTTGTCGGTTGCGACTTTCGTCGGCCCCGCCTCGATCAATTCTTCGGTTTGCCGATTGGCCCAGGATTTGCGTCGGTGCTGATTGGCAACGAACAACTTATGGATGTCGTTCGCCCGGTTCAATATGTTCCTGGGTTAGCTCTCCTTGGGTCTGGACCGAACCCACGGAACGCAGTGGAACTGCTGGGATCCTCTAGATCGGCTCAGGTTCTCCGGGAATTAGCGAGTAGCTTTGATGTCGTTCTCATGGACAGTCCACCATTGCTCGTTGCGGACGCGCTGGTGTTGGCGAAGTACGCAGATGCAACATTGGTCGTTGTTGCCATGGGTAAAACCCGAACAAAACAACTTGAACAGGCAATGGAGTCACTCGGGCGCGTGAACGCCCACGTCGCGGGGATTGTACTCAACAAAGTGAGTAGGGGATCAGATGATGTCAGCAACTACGGGTATGGATACGGGGACCAATCCCCACCTCGAGAAAACCACGCTGCCTCTCGGAACAAGAGGGCGAAGTCCTCGGAGCCTGCGCCCATGGCGCACATCGGTGACCAATCCCCTGAACAAACTATGGTTGTCGAGTTGAGCTGAATCTCAACCAAAATCAGCCTCAAAGGCTGACAGGGACCTCGGAAAGCGCCCATCCGTGATAAGGAAGTCTACGCCTTGAGCGAGGTTGTCGGGCGAGTTGTCGACAAAGTAGACCACCCAAGCGACATGGTTGGTGACGGCCCAGCTGTGCATGTTGTTTATGAAGCTCGGATCATCGCCGAGGCCATGACCGTCATTGCGTTCAGTTACGGCGAACTCAGGGATCGCGATCGGCTTGTCCTGAGCCCGAGCGAAGGATGTGAGCCAGTTCAAGCCTTCAGGATCCGTCAGAAATGAGTTGAATACCGCATTGGACTGAGCAATGGTTGCAGCATTGTTGGGGTTGCCTGATGCGAAAATTGTGGGATCCCAGGACCAATCGTAGACATCGAGGGACACGTAATTGACATAGTTCGAGCCTGGGTAGGCGTCGTTGATGTCCCACGAGAGGGACTGAAACCCCTCAGGGCTCCAGACAAAGGTGAAGTTCGCCCCTTGAACCGATCGCATAGCAGTGACGATATTTTGCCAATAGGTAGAAAAATTGCCCGCATCTGTGTTGTTCCGCACACTCCACGGATAAGACGTGCCATCGAACTCCCATCCCGGTCGCAAGACGGCATTCCCGAATCCGTCCGCAACCAGGTTCCTGGCTATAGCCACAAAGTTAGAGTCTTCCGTTCCGGCTGCACCCTGTGCCAATGTGTTTTCGGGGTTGCCGGATCCGTCTAAGGCGACCATCGGTAGGCCGATCACCATTTGGTTACTCGTGCCCGCCCAACTGGACAGCCAACTTGCAAGGGTGGACTCTGTCGTCAGATATGCCCACCCGTACGATGATCCGGTGTATGCGGACCACGGCAAGTACGTCTCCGCCATCGTTACATGGGAACCCGTGGCGGAGGCGAATGACTTCACGCCTGGGAGATTGTTGGTACCCGCGTAGACACCTATTGGTAGGGCAAGAGCGGACGTCGAGGTGGATGTCGATGGAGGAGCCGCGACTGTTGCGGGGGGCGAGACTTGGCCCACCGAGGGTGGCGTTGCTGGAGGAGGAATCTGGTTCACGGAAGGCCGCGCTACGCCGGGCGACGTTGGAGTGGTTGTTGCGGCAGGCCTTTTCGTGTTGGCGAGCGTCGCGTACCGCCGTTGTCCGTTGGGACCGCTGGCAGACGAAATCGCACAGAAGGTGAGTGAGGCAGCGAGCACGGAGGCTGCGACTACTAATAAATTGGATCGCTGGATTGCTCGCACATTTTCCTCTCAGCACTCGAAAAGGAGACGCTGGGGAATTAGCGACTAGCGATTGCTATTTCGGCGGCTCGGCGGACTCGGAGAGTCCCGTAGCTTTGCGTCCTTCCCTCGCGAGAAGTTTGCCTTTTCGACTGTTATCTGCAGAGATACTGACTCGTTTCGGCCCAATAGTCAACGGAACGAACCCCCGTTTAAAGGGACTACAACCAGCTCGCAACCGATATCAAACTTGTCCGTTCGAGAGTTTGACGAACGGAAGACGAGAATTGAGCGTCCGCCGCAAGTCGCCGGATCCAAAGGTCAGGGTGGAGAAAAAAGACACTTCCAACGGTCCGATCAGAAGCGAGTGAGCGTGCATGACGTAGCGATTGCGCGTACGCCCTGGCCGATCGGTGATGCTTCATGCTAGAAGGGCGTCGCCCCAGTGCTGCCCGCGGCGGAGGCCGGGTGGCACGGCGAAAATCCCGCTCCCGATGTGCCTGATGTACTCGTTCAAGGCATCGTGCGCCCAACTTCTGCTGGAGCTTGACGAACTGATTCGGGTTCTTCATGTAGGCAATGAAGAACAGGCCACCGAGGAGTGTCCCGAGGGCCGGATCGATGCCGTCGGTGAAGGAGTAGCCCCGGCGCAAAATGCGTGTCCCGTCGTTCTCTTCGTGGCTGGCCAATCGGATATGGGCCTGCGCCGGGATGACGAGCTCACCCTCATCGTTCCGCGCGGTGAAGTCGGGTGGAGTGAACTCGCTTCCTCCGCTCAGCGGGGCCCCGGTGACTTTGGCCCGACCGATGACGTTCTGCTGATCACCCAGGTAGTCGCGGTCCCAATTCTCGATGAACATCTGAATGCGGCGAGCCACCAGGAAGCTCCCACCCCTCATCCAGGGTTGGTCCGCTTCGTTGCCGACCCGGACGTAGTCGTCGAGCAGATCGGTCTGCTGTGACTTGATATTGCGCGTCCCGTCCTTGAAACCGAGGAGATTGCGCGGTGTGGCCTCGGCCGTGCTGGTCGGCGAGGTACGGCCGAACCCGAACTCCATCCAGTTGTACGTCACGACGCCCATCCCCAGGCGGGCCAGGTTCCGCACGGCATGGAACGCTACGAGGGGGTCGTTCGAGCAGGCCTGGAGGCACAGGTCGCCGCCGACATAGTCGGGATCGAGGTTGTCGTTGGGCAGCGGGGGTAGATCGACCAACAGCGCAGGCTTCTTGGCAGCAAGCCCGAAGCGTCCATCGAAGAGCGACGGCCCGTAGCCGATGGTCACGGTCAGGCCGGACACCGCAGAGCCGATGGCCTCCCCGGAGTCGAGGGGCGGGGCGTTCAGGTCACTTTCCTCCCCCACCAGGTGCCCCTGCGTCATGCGGGCCGCCGCCGTCGTCCAATCCCCCAACAGATCGCGAAGGTCACTGCGGGTGGTGCCATCGACCAGGTTCATGGTGGCAAAAGTGAGGCGGTCCTGCGCGGGCGTGATGATGCCCGCCTGGCGCTCCCCGTAAAGGGGTAGGTCAGGTTGGACGCAGGCGCCGCGGCAGCCGGCGTCGCCTCGAGAACCGCGCTCGAGCCCAGGGCCAGACCTGCCCCGGCCACCCCCATGCGACCCAGGAGTTGGCGACGCGACATGCCCCCGTTCGCTCCCCCAGCGGCGCGCCGGCTCAAGCGACTTGACCCGACATCTTGGACAGGGACTCGGCGAAGGCCTGCACGGACGTCGAGAGCTGACGGCGCTGGGGATCGAGCACGGTGGAGTACTCGACGTAGCCCGTGTTGTCGTAGCCCGGGGTGGCCTTGTACTTGGCGATGGCCGTCTCCACCCGTTGGTACTGGCTCTGGATCTTGGTGAGCGTCTGCGGGCTGTTCTTCTGGAGATAGGGCTTCAGCAGGTTGACGACCTCCATCGCCCCGTCCGCTTTTGCCTGGAAGACGATGAAGTCGGTGTTGGAGTACCGCTCCTCTTCGCCGGTGATCTTCGAGGTGGCGGCTTCGTTGATGAGATCGGTCGCGCCGCTGGCCATGGTAACCGGGTCGTAGGACGCGGTCGAGACGAGCTGGGCCAGCTGCTGCTCGTGCTGGACGAGCTGGGAGCAGTACGCCGAAGTGCCGGTGAACGTGTTGTCGGACCACAGCAACATCTCGAGCTTGTGGAACCCTTCCAGGTTGGCGCTGGTCACCGGGCTGTCCAGCCGTTCGTCGATCTGGGCGTCCAGCGTCCCCCAGACCTCGGCCACCGGTTCGATGCGCTCGTAGTACACCCGGGCCGGCGGGTACAGCTGCTCGGCCTGGGCCATGTTGCCGGCATTGATCGCCGCGCACATCGCCTGGGAGGACGAGACCAGGTCTGCCGCCTGCTGGTCGACGTAGGCGCCGTACTGGGTGACGGCGGTGCTCAGTGCCGCGTTGGTCTTCCACGATGCCGCCTTGGACTTGCCCGTCACTTTCAGGGTCGCGTGCTGCTGCGAGGCACCGGGGCAGTTGATGATGTACTTCCCGGGCTGGACGACCAGGGCGAAGCCCCCCGAGAGCCCGGGGGTCAGGTTCTCCTGCTCGCCCAGAATGTGGGAGAGGTTGCCGCTCCTGAGCTCCGCTTCGGTGACAGCGCCGGCGTTCTTGTTCTTGACGTTGAACTGGATCTGCCCCGCCGCGATCTTCGCCGGCTTGGGCGCACACCCCTCGGGAGTCAGGGTGATGTTCACCGTGCCCTGCTTGCCCTCGGCCCCAGCGGGGGAGGCCAGCGTCGCAGGGGCCGTCAGAGCTAAGGCGGCGACCGTCAGCGCCCATCGTCCACCTTTCGTCAATTGCCGAGGCTCAGACTGGGTTCGTGCCACCGTAGATTGCTCCTTCTAGTTGTTCGTATATCGGCGATTGAACGGCTGCGACCTGACGTCGGCCTCGTTGAGGCCAGCACAGGATGACGAGCATGGGGACCAGGTAGAGCAGGTACGCGACGACTTCGATCCAGACCGGATAGGTCTGGATCCCGAGGACGCCCGTGACAAACGAGGAGACCGGGGTACCGGGGCGGACGAGCCACGAGAGGTCGAACGCCTGCGTCTGGCCGAAGCTCAGCCAACCCGCCTCATTGGCGGTGTGCACAGCGGTCATGACCAATCCCGCAGCGATGACCACCAGGACGAGACCGGTGATGCGGAAGAACCGCGACAGGTTGATGTGCACGCCGCCCTTGTAGATGGCATAGCCGAGGACGACGGCGAGGAGGATGCCGAGCACGGCGCCCAACCAACTGAGGGTGGCGTTGCCGCCGGTGTGGAATGTCGCGAGCAGGAAGACGGCCGTCTCGAAGCCCTCCCGCAACACGGCTAGGAATGCCATCACCACGAGCGCCTTCGTCGATCCCCGTGCGAGCGCCGACCCTGCCGACTCCTCGAGATCTCCCTTGAGGTCAAGGCGTGCCGGCGCATGAAAAGGATCATGTAGGTCACCATGACCACGGCGATGGCCCCGACGACGGTCTCGAGGCCTTCTTGCTGTCGCTGCGGCAGTTCCGACGAGACGATCTGCAGGGCGATGCCGATGGCAATGCAGATGGCGACGGCTATCGACACTCCGATCCATACCTGGCGAAGCGCGTCCCGCCGCCCCTGCTGGCCCAGGAAGGCCGCAACGATGCCGACGATGAGGGCAGCCTCTAAGCCCGCTCGAAGCCCGATGACGAATGTCGGCAGCATGCACTCCCCCGCACGGAGTTAGGGGCGCCTAATATTAGGCTTCCCTACCTTGTGCTGTCAGGTAGCACTGTGTCAAGTCAGGGCATTAGTTCTTCTTCTCGTCGTGACCCCCGAACCCCTTGCGCATGGCCGAGAGGACCTTGTTGGCGAAGTCGTCGAGGCCACGAGAGGCGAAGCGGGAGTACAGCGAGGCCGTGAGCACCGGGGCCGGGACCCCCTCGTCGATTGCGGCGACGGAGGTCCATCTTCCCTCGCCTGAGTCCGAGACGTGGCCGGCGTACTCGCCCAGCTGGGGTGACTCGAACAGTGCGGTCGCCGTCAGGTCGAGCAGCCACGACTCCACGACGCTCCCCCGCCGCCAGACTTCGGTCACCGCCGTTGTGTCGATGTCGTACTGGTAGAACTCGGGCTCCTCCAGAGGTGCGGTCTCTGCATCTCCCGCGACAACGGGCTTCTTACCGGCATTGGCATTGTGCAGGATGTTCAACCCTTCGGCGAACGAGGCCATCATGCCGTACTCGATCCCGTTGTGGACCATTTTGACGAAGTGCCCTGCGCCGTTGGGGCCGCAGTGCAAGAACCCCAGCTCTTCATCCGTGGGATCCCCCGTACGCCCAGGGGTACGGGGAGCCGTCCCCAACCCGGGTGCGATGGTGGCGAAAATGGGCCGGAGGTGCTGAACGATGTCGGTCTCCCCGCCGATCATCAGGCAGAAGCCCCGTTCGATCCCCCACACTCCCCCACTCGTCCCGCAATCGATGTGATGGATGCCCTTCGCCGACAGTTCCTTGGCGTGGCGGATGTCGTCCCGGTAGTAGGAGTTACCCCCGTCGATGATGATGTCCCCGCTCGACAGGTGGGAGCCGAGCTCCTGAATGGTCTTCTGGGTGATGTCGCCGGCCGGCACCATCACCCAGGTGGCGCGGGGCGGGGTCAGCTTCTCGACGAACTCGGCCATCGAGTTGGCCCCGGTCGCGCCCTCGGCCACCATCGCTTTCACCGCGTCGGGGTTGACGTCGTAGGCCACACAGGTGTGGCCATCGCGCATCAGACGGCCGACGATGCCAGCGCCCATCCGGCCGAGTCCGACCATGCCGAGCTGCATCGGGTTGCTTGTGGGCATCGCCGTCTCCTCTGTCGTGGGGTGTCTGCCTGAGAATACTCATCACGACAGGATCGATAGTCTCGTGCCGGACGATGCCGACCCTCCGGAAAATTGGGCGACCCAGGAGGACACCTGGACCATTCTGTGCTCTGGGCGCGGTCATCGCTCTGGGGCTCGGAGCCGTGCTGGCCGGCAGTTCGCTGCCCACCTCCGCCAAGACACCCGCCAGCACGGTGGTGAGAGCCGCGCTTCCTCCGGCGAAGATCAAGCACATCATCGTGATCGAATTCGAGAACGAGGGCTACGAGACGACCTTCGGACCCGGCTCGGCCGCCACGTATCTGAACGGCACACTGCGGCGACAGGGGGAACTGCTGCAGAACTACTACGCCATCGGGCACAACAGCCTGGACAACTACATCGCCCAGGTCTCGGGGCAGGCTCCGACCGAGGACACGCAAGCCGACTGTGCGGATAACGGGTTCGCGTTCGCCAATGTGGAACCGGGCGCCCCCGATCCCAACCAGTCGGCCAATCCCGGCCAGGTCGACGGCGAGGGGTGCGTCTACCCGGCCGCGGTGAACACCATCGCCAACCAACTTGACGCGAAGTATCCGCCCAATCCCAAGACGGCGGTCGCCTCCTGGCGGGCGTACGACCAGGACATGGGGAACGAGCCTTCACGGGACGGCGGTGTGGCCGATCCAACGGGGGGAACTGACTGCGGACACCCGGCCATCGGCGCAGCCGATACAGCGGAGCTCGCAACTGCCAGCGATCAGTACACCTCCAGGCATAACCCCTTCGTGTGGTTCCACTCGATCATCGACAACGCGGCGGAGTGCAACGCCAATGTCGTACCCCTCGGGACCCTAGGCCTGGACGGCGCCCCAGTACCCACAGGACACCTGGCACGGGACCTCCGCAGCGAGAAGAGCACGCCCCGGTTCGCGTTCATCACCCCCAACCTGTGCAGTGACGGACACGACAGCCCGTGTGCAGGCAGGAACAGCACCGGGGGCCGCGCCGGTGGTCTTGCGGGTGCAGATGACTTCCTCCGGGCATGGATGCCGACGATCCTGAACTCCCCCGCCTATAAGCACGGCGACATGCTGGTGGTCATCACCTTTGACGAGGCCGACGTCGATCATTCCGACCAGGCCTATGCCGCAGCATGCTGCGGCGAGACCACGGGTCCCAACACTCATGCACCCGGGAACGCCGGACTGGCCACCGACACGGCACCGGGTGGAGGTCAGATCGGCGCACTCCTTCTCAACCCCAAGTACCTGACGGCGGGCTCGACCGACACGACGGGCTCCTACAACCACTACTCAGCGTTGCGCAGCTACGAGGACCTCCTCGGACTGACCACCGGCGGGACCGATGGCGCGGGCCACCTGGGCTTTGCCGCAGCGATGGGGCTCGCGACGTTTGGGACCGACGTTTTCAACAGCGCTGCCGCAGCCAAGGCACGCAGACACTCGTAGGAGTCGGTTGAGATCATCGTTCGGTACGCTGCACGTGGAATCGCAGCGGTAGATGGATCCGGGCCGCGCCGAATGTGGGGAGGGGCAGACGTTGGAGTGGCCACTGCAGTTCGGCTTGTTTCTCGCCCCCTTGCATCACCCGCAACAGAACCCTACGAGGGCCCTGCGGCGTGACCTCGAACTGATCGTTCGGGCCGAGGAGCTTGGCTATACGGAAGCCTGGATTGGTGAGCACTATTCGACCGGGCACGAGATCATCGCTGGGGGCGATCTCTTCGTTGCCGCGGCTGCCGAACGCACGAAGCGGATCCGCCTCGGGACCGGCGCCACATCGCTGCCGTTTCACCATCCGTTCGTGGTGGCGTCCCGTGCCGTCCAGCTCGACCACATGACAATGGGCCGCTACGTCCTCGGCGTGGGGCCGGGCTCGCTTCCCACGGACTCGACCATGATGGGCCTGGACCATCTGCAGCAACGGCAGATGATGGCCGAATCGTTCGAGGCGATACACGCGTTGCTTACGAGTGACGAACCTGTCACGCGGGCGACCAGCTGGTTCACGCTCAACGAAGCCGAACTCCAACTGAAGCCCTTCAGCTACCCGCTGTTCGAGATGGCGGTCGCCGCGGTCGAGTCACCGGCTGGCCCGACACTGGCTGGACGCTACGGCGCGTCGCTGTTATCTCTTGCCGCGGCGTCGGGTCCGGGGTTCCTCGCCATGCCCAAAATGTGGGGTGTGCTCGAGGACACGGCCAAGGAATTCGGGCGGACCGCTGATCGGAGAACGTGGCGGGTGACCGGCCTGATGCATGTCGCCAGCTCCTACGAGCAGGCGGTGGCGGACGTCCGGCATGGCTTGGCGCAGTACGTGGATTACATCGGCCGGGTGACGAGCAAGGTGGTGGGCGACGCCACAGCCGCCGAGAAGCCAGATCCGATGACGGCGCCCATCGAAGACCTCGTCCAGGGTTTCAATGCCAGCAATGCCGGCTGTGTGGGAGGTCCGGAGGAGGCGATTGCGTTCATTCAGCGGCTGCTGGACAACTCGGACGGCGGCTTCGGGACCTTCCTGCTCATGATGCACGACTGGGCCGACCCAGACGCCACGTTCAGGTCGCTCGAGATCATCTCCCGGGAGGTGTTCCCGGCCTTTCAAGGCTCCAGCCGCTCGCTGATCGCGGCGCAGGAGAGGGCGGCGCGTCTGCGGCCATCAGCGGCCGGGGTGAGTCGCAAGGCGGTGCAGCAGGCCACCGAGGGGTACGAGGCGCGTCCGTAGTTTCTACGCGAACGGTACGTACCCTTCCATGTCCCGCTGGTAGGGCTGGAGTTTGTCGCGCAGCTCGGAGCCGAAGACTTCGGAGAAGGCCGCGGGGGTCCACACGTCTCTGGTGATCGCCGGCGGAATCGGTCCATGGTGGCGCACCAACTGCAGCTCGGTCCCCCACAATTTGACGATCTGGCCGGTGATGTCCGCGGATAGGTCACTGAGCAGGAAGACGACAAGCGGTGCCATGAGCTCCGGCCCCCAGGTCACCGTGCTGGGCCGCACCTGGCGGGTCGTCGCAACCATGGCGGTCTGTGCGGCCGGCGAAATGGCATTGACCCGGATGCCTAGGTCCTTGAGCTCATTGGCCAGGTTCCACGTCAGGGCGGCCAGGGCACCTTTGGTCGCTCCGTAGGTCGCCATCATCGACAGGCCCGACGCGGCGCCCGATGTCACGTTGACGATGACTCCCCCACTCTGCTGGGCCTCCATCTGACGCGCCGCATGGGAGCTCATGTAGATGCCGCCGAGGACGTTCACCTCGACCATCCTCCGGGCGAACGCGGGGTCCTCCTCGGTGAACCGGTTGACAGCGTGCAAGCCGGCGTTGTTCACCAGCCCATCGATACCGCCGAAGGATTCGACGCAGGCCGAAATGACGGACCCGGATTCATCCCAGTCGGAGACCGATCCGATGTATTCAGCGACAGTCCCTCCTGCGCTTCGAATCGAAGCGACGACGTCCGTACAGCTGGCAGCATCGACGTCGTTGACGAGGACCGATCCTCCCTCACGGGCGATCTCTTCTGCGTAGGCCCGGCCTAGCCCTTGCCCTGCACCGGTGACGACGACGCGCTTACCTTCGAGCTCCATGGTCCCTCCTCATCGCACGCCTGCCGGTCGGGAACCGAACCCGGCCTCGGCCGAGATGTGCATGGACGTGTCGGCGTCGCCGCTCACTCCGATCGTCGACTTCAGCCCGTGGTCCTTGAGCCAGGGCTCGTAGACCTCCTCGCGGAAGCGGGGCAGGACCTCGCGGGCGAAGAGCTCCATGCTCCGGCGGGTGGTCGTGTACGACATGGTCGAGGCGTGGAACATGCCGCACAGGTTCCCGTAGCCCCCGACGGCGTAGAAGAAATCCCTCATCTGCTGGAACACGGACTCGGGGCTCCCCCAGAAGGCCACGCCGCTCTCGGCCAGGGCCAGGGGGTCACCCAGGCCCTGGGTCAGGCCCCGGTTGGGGTTGCTGGCGCCGGACTCGGCCAGTGCGGCAGCGCGGATGCGGGCATCGATGTACCCGGGGACGTCGGTCTGGCCTGGGGCCAGGCGCCTGCTCTGGCGCAAGAAGTCCAGCAGCTTGGGTGCCGCGGCTAGCGCCTCCTCATCGGATTCCCCAACGAAGACGAAGTTGCTGTACGCGAACTTGTCCGGATGGGCCTCGGTGCGGCCGAGCCGCGCCAAATTCGACGCGATAGGCGTCAAAGATCTCTCTGCAGACCTTCTTCCCGTTGAAAATGGTGGCGATCGTGTAGCCGCGTTCAGCGATCTCGACGGCGGAGCTGGCACTGAGGGTCGTGACCCAGATGGGGGGATGCGGTTGCTGAAACGGCCGCGGAATGATGTTGACCTGGCGGTGATGGAAGAACTCACCTTCCCAGTTGAAGGGTCCGTCATGCGACGTCCATGCCTTGACGATGAGGTCGATGGCCTCGTACAGGCGCGGCTTCATGTCGGTCGGCCTGGCATTCGTGGCTGACATCTCGTAGGACACGCCCCGCACGAAGCCGCAGTCGAGCCGGCCTTCGCTCACGACATCGATCATGGCCATTTCCGTGGCGACCCGGACCGGATCCGGCCGGTTGGCCACCGGGTTGCCGAGCGCCAGGATGCGGGCTTTGCGTGTTTCGCGTGCGGCGATGGCCATGGACAACGGCATGGCCGCATCCATGTTGCTCATGGTCTCGTGGTGCTCGTTGAACATCACGTCCAGACCGATGTCATCGGCCGCAAGCACGAGGTCGAAGTACTTGTGGTACACGTCGTGGGCGGCGTCGGGATCGAACCACCGCGTCGGCATGGTGGTCCGGGCGACCTCGGCGAACTCGAGGGTCGGCGTGTAGGGATAAGGCATCTCTGAGAAGTAGTACGTGCGGAACATGCGTCTCCTTGCTAGCGGCCGGCCGCGGCCGGCAAGCGCTGCGCCACGAAGTTGTTCACGAGGGTGACGACCGCCTCGGGCATCTCCTCCTCGACGTTGTGGCCCGCACCCTCGATCTGTCGATGCGTAGCTTCTTCGCCGATGAGCCCTGCGTAGGTCTCGAAGTAGCCGGGACGGAGAACGAAGCGGTCGTCCGAGCCTGACAGGACGAGGGTGGGAGCCGTGATGCGGCGCAGGCGGTGGCGGAGTCCCGGGTCGTGCATATACGGAGACCAGCAGTAACGAGCCACGGCTTCTTGCGCCTTGGCGAGCTCGAGCGCGGATGCCGCGTCCATGGGAGGCCCGGTCGTGCTCGAGAGCAGGGCCCGCCGTTGGTCCGAGGCGGTGACGTAGATGTCGACGAAGTCCCGCTCCTCGCGCCCGCCGACCTTGATCCCGATCGGCGACACGAGCACCAGACTCGCCACTAGGCCGGGGGAGGTCGCCGCCACCTCGGCCGCAACCCAGCCGCCGAACGAGAGGCCGATGACCGGGAGAGGTGCCCCGAATCCCTCGATGAATTCTTGTTGGACGAGCGCGATGTCACGCGTCGTCTCGACGTGGGTCGGACGCGACGAGCCGGCCCAGGCGGGATGGTGGGGAACAAAGACTTCATGGTGCGTGCCGAGCTGCTCGAGGAATTCTTCGGCGAATGTGGCACCGTACTCGCCGTGGAGGACCACGACGGGCGACCCGGCGCCATAGTGCCGAATGTCCAATCGGCACTCTCCGATGGTCCGCTCTTCACGCTCCACGTCAACACTCCCCCGCTAATTCTGAGAGCAGAATTCTCGTTTCATTCCAACGTAACAGACCGCATCTCGGGCTATGGCGGGGTGGATCAGAAGCCGATGTCGACCAGCCCCACGTCGAAGGGGCCCGAGACACGTTGCGCGGCCTGGACGAGGAGTTCGGGATCGAGACCGGCGAGGTAGCCATCGATCAAGCGCTGGTAGTTCCCGATCAGACCCTCGACATGTGGGGACAGCCGCATGAAGTCGAATCCCTTGGCGTGGAGCCCCAGCTGTTGCTTGGGCAGGTTGGAGTAGTCCTGGCCCGGAATGGGCGGCCAGCGGGAATCGTCGGGCATCATCGGCACCGGGGTCGGCGGGACGGGCGGCTCGCTCCCGGGCGGGTACCGGGTGAGCGACCACAGCTCGAACAGGCACTCTTCGGGGCCGAGCGGTCGGATCCGGTAGGAGGCCGAGCTCGAGTACGTGGGGAGCAAGAAGTAGTTGGGGAAGCAGAAGAACACCGATCGGTTGAGGTTCAGTTCGTTGATCATGTGGAGGTCAGGACAATCGATGCCGGCTTGCTCGTTGGAGGCCATGACGGCGTTGTTCAGTTCCGTATAGAACATCAGCGCCGCCCCAGCGGGATCCTTGGGGAGCTCGAGATCGCGCAGGCCTTCAGCGATGCGCACATCCTTCTCGTGGATTTCGCCCGCCATGCCCTCGCTCACGAGGCGCATCATGAGTATCTGCTGCTCGATGAACGTGCGGGAGTCGATCTCGGTGACATCGGCCCCCTTGACCATGCGATTCAAGGGATCAGCGGCGCCCAGGTCGCGATAGATGTCGCGGCTACTGATCGGGCCAAAAAGTTGTGGATGCGTCTCGCGCACGTGGTAGCCCTCCATGAACGCTTCCATGGCCAGCTTCCAGTTCACCGGCATGCGGCAGGAGAGGTGCCACTCGGGCCACAGCGACTCCGCCTTCCAGGCGTCGAACGTGCTGGCGAAGGGTTCGATGCTTTCCCGCAGCCCCGGAGCATGGTCATCGAGGTTGATGAAGGCGCAGCCGTTGGCCGTCTCGACACGGCACGGTGTCAGAGCCAGTTCGCTCGGTTCGATGTTGGACTTGTCGAACAGGTCGGGCTGGTAAATCCATGTGTTGTCGCCGTTGAGGCCGTAGCACCAGCCGTGGAAGGGGCAGGTGAAACCCGATGGTGCATGCCCCCGGTCCTCGACCAGCTGCACACCCCGGTGGCGACAGGCGTTGTGATACGCCTTGACTGTGGACTGGTCCATGCGCACCACGATGATCGACTTGTCGAGGATCTGGTATTCGACGAAGTCACCGGGGTTGGGGATCTCCGCCAGCCGGCATGCCATCTGCCAGACGTGCGGCCAAAGCAGTTCGCACTCCATGGCGTAGAACTCGGGGTCGTAGTAGCGCCGGGAGGGCACCCGGTCCGGCCGCTCCATCGCATACGGAACCGCGAGCGCAGGCCGTGTCTTCTCTGTCAGCGTCATGGCAACCCCCGTCGCTTCGTGGACTCCCCATCTGACCACGTCAGGACAGGGACGGCGCGGTTTTCATCTTCCTCGCTCGTTTCGACGGGTGTCAATATGGTCAGACGGGAGCGCGCCGGTAGCCTGGGGCTCGGACAAGGAGCGACGATGACCGACACTGCCAGCACCGACGGCCGACGTCCGGTGATCCTGGCCCCGGGCGAGGGCCGGGCCTACCCGATGGGTCGCATTTCGGCCGTGTTCAAGGCCGACGGGGCGGAGACCGCGCAGGGGTACTCGATCTCGGAGTGGTGGCTCGAACCGCACACCAAGGGTCCCGGAGCGCACTCGCATCCGGAGGACGATGTGTTCTATGTGCTTGCCGGCACCATGAGCGTGTTCGTCGACACCGCATGGGTCGATGCGGATGCGGGATCGTTCGTCCTGGTGCCGGGCAACGTGACCCATGACTTCGAAAACCGCGGCCCGGTGCGGGCGGGGATGCTCAACGTCTCGGCCCCCGGCAACTTCGAGGACCACATGCCCGACATCGCACATTGGTTCGCCGATCATCCTCCCGGAGACGCTGGCGTCTGAGCACTTTCAGAGCTCGACGGCTCCCTGCGGAAGGCCGACTGCGTCATTCGTGAGGACGGCGGGATCATCGAAGACCGCCCCAACGAATGAGGCGATGGCCAGCTTGGCCTCCTGGACCTCAGGCAATGTGGCGCCAAGGGAGAGGAAGCCGTGAATCTGCCCCTCGAAACGCCAGAGCCGTACGGGGACACCGGCCGCGCGCATCCGTCGGGCATAGTCCTCGCCTTCGTCCCGGAGTAGGTCGTACTCCGCCGTGACCACCAGCGACGGTGCCAACGCGGCCAGGTCGGTGCTGAGTGACGGTGCCACCTCGGGAAGGCGCCGGACCTCAGGGTCATCGGTGTACTGCCGCCAGTACCACGCCATCTGCGACGCGGTGAGGAAGTACCCCTCACTGAAATCGCGCCAGGACGCGGAGCCCATGGTGCTGTCCAACGCCGGGTAGAGGAGGAGTTGGAGGCTGAGCGGAAGCCCTTCGTTGCGGGCGCGGAGTGCGACCGCGGCCGACAGATTGCCTCCCGAGGAGGTTCCGCCGACGGCCAACCTCGCGCTGTCCCACCCCCGGTCGCCCAAAAGGTCCGTGGCCCAGCACAGCACCGACCAGCAGTCGTCGAGTGGCACCGGGAACGGATGCTCGGGCGCCAGGCGATAGTCCGCACTGACCACGATGCAGCGAGCAACGTTGGCCAGCATGCGGCAGGTGTCGTCGTGCATCTCGAGGTCCCCGACCACCCACCCGCCGCCGTGGTAGTAGACGACGGCCGGGAGCGGCTGCACGCTCTTCGGTTGGTACAGCCGGACAGGGACGTCCCGCTCCCCCACGACCAGGTCCTCGACGGTGTCGACATCCATTCCGCGCGGCCTGTCCGGCGGGCGCCGCGCCGCCTCGAGGTACGCCGCAATGGGCTCCTTCGTGGTCAATGTGTCGAAGTCCGCGGTCGGCCTCTGTTCCAGCTCGCGCAGGAGACCCTGCACGCTCGGTAGCAACGGGCTCATTGCGCTCCTTGTCCCACGAGGGCCGGCGTCTTCCCTCCGATGGCGGCGGTGACTCGCGAGGTGGCGGCCAGGAGCTCGCGGGTCAGTTCTGCGAAGCCGTTGCCGACGAAGGATTCCGATGGCAGGAGGACGGCGAGGGCGAGATGCACCGCACCGTCTGACGAGAAAATGGGGGCGCTGATGAAGTCCACGCCATGGCGCAGGACGTCGATCAATTCACGTGCCAGGGCCATGCGCGCCGGTTCACTGTTCACATCGGATGCCTGGCGTGATTGCGCCGCGCTGCCGAGCGCGGCCAGCACCGGCCCGAGGGAGTACGCCTTGGCGGAATCCCGCACGATCAGGCCGGCCTCGGTCAAACACGAGAGGAGTGAGTGACACGCGGCCGGACTCAAGCCCAAAGCCTGGGCCACGGTCGACCCGCTCTGTGCGTCGGCGGGTCGCGAGGCCAGGAACAGCAGCACGTCGATGCCTCGTTCGAGCGCAGGGACGCGGACCGCCATGACTATTCGCCAGGAGGCGTGTCGATGCGCACCAGGCTGGTGGCGTAGCGCTTGCCATTCCAGACATAGAGCGCTGCGGCCTGCTCGATGGCGACCAAGTTCGACTTTCCTTCTTTGATCGTGGCCGGAATGCCGACGGCCAACGCACCGGCGGGCACCGTCATGTTGTTGGTCACCACGGCGTTGGCGCCGACGGTGGCACCCTCCTCGACCACGGCGTTGTGCAGCACGACCGACCCCGACCCGACCAGGCAGCCGCTGTGAAGAACGCACCCTTCGAGGTGCACCAGGTGACCGATGACGCACCCGTCGCCGACTGTCGTCGGGGTCTCGGCCGTCGCATGCACCACCGTGCCGTCCTGCACCGAGGTCCGGGCGCCGATGGTGATGGTGCCGTAGTCGCCCCGAAGGATGGCTCCGGGCCAGACCGTGGACTCGGGACCGATGGTCACGTCGCCGATGACGACGGCATCGGGATGGACATAGGCCGCGGGGTCAATCCGAGGGGCGGTGCCGTCAATCTCGTAAATGGCCATGGCCGCCGAACTTACTGGTTCCGTTGCCGGTGATGTCATGGATCGCCCCGCACCCACCTGTCCGTAAGGGGATCGCTTGACATCGGATACGATTTGAGAATCGGGCTCTCTGCCAAGCAGGCTGGCAGCCCGCCGAGGTGGGGGGAATGGTGAGGGGACAGCGCAATGGTCGGGGACGCCTGATGTCTGCTCTCAGGCGCCTGGGGGCGGGCGTGTGTGCGGCGCTTCTCGTGGTGCTCGGCGCCGGGGTGCTCGAAGGCGGTGTGCCGGCTTTCGCTTTATCGGCGACAACCACCACCCTCATGTCCGCGCCGAACCCCTCGACGGTCGGCCAGAGCGTCACGTTCACCGCAACGGTGACCGACGGTACGAGCCCGACCGGCACTGTGGCCTTTTCCGGCGGCGGCATCAGCGGCTGCGATGCCCGGCCATTGGACGGCACCGGCGTGGCGACTTGTACCACCAGTGCCCTCTCGGGCGGCAGCGGTCAGGCGATCACCGCCACCTACAGCGGGGATACCGACAACGCGACGAGTTTCGGCACGGTGAGCCAGACGGTGAACCCCGGCGGTTCGACCACGGTCCTCGGGTCCTCGCCGAACCCCTCGACCTTCGGGGAGAGTGTCACCTTCACCGCAACGGTCACCGGCTCGAGCCCGACCGGCACCGTTGCCTTCTCGGGGGGCGGCGTCAGCGGATGCGGTGCCCGGCCATTGAACGGTTCGGGCGTGGCGACCTGCACCACGGCTGCCCTCCCGGTTGAGAACAATCAGACCGTCACCGCCACCTACAGCGGGGATAGCGACAACGCGACGAGCTTCGGCACGGTGAGCCAGACGGTGACCACCGCCGGCACCGGCACCTCTCTCATCTCGGCGCCGAACCCCTCGACCTTCGGAGAGAGCGTCACCTTTACCGCCACAGTCACCGGCTCGAGCCCGACCGGCACCGTTGCCTTCTCGGGGGGCGGCGTCAGCGGCTGCGCTGCCCGGCCATTGAACGGTTCCGGCGTGGCGACCTGCACCACCACGACCCTCCCGGTCGAGACCGATCAAACCGTCACCGCTTCCTACAGCGGGGACAGCAACAACAACTCGAGTTTTGCCACAGTCAGCCAGACGGTGACCACCGCCGGCTCGGGCACCGCCCTCGTCTCCTCGCAGAATCCCTCGACCCTCGGCCAGAGCGTGACCTTCACGGCGACCGTCACCGGCTCCACCCCGACCGGCACGGTGCACTTCTCGCACAACGGCACCTCGGTTTCTGGTTGCGGGACCCGGACACTGGTCGGCGGTTCGGTGACGTGCACCACCGCCGCCCTCCCGGTTGGCAACAATCAGACGATCGAAGCCGACTACAGCGGGGACGGCAACAACGCAACGAGCAGCGGCACGGTGAGTCAGACCGTGAACACGGTCAGCTCGGGCACCGCCCTCATCTCCTCGCAGAACCCCTCGGTCCTCGGCCAGAGCGTCACCTTCACGGCGACCGTCACCGGCTCGACCCCGACCGGCACGGTGCATTTCTCGGACAACGGCAATCCAATCGCTGGGTGCGGAACCCGGACACTGGTCGGCGGTTCGGTGACGTGCACCACCGCCGCCCTCCCGGTTGGCAACAACCAGAAGATCGAAGCCGACTACAGCGGGGACGGCAATAACGGGTCCAGCTCCGGCAGCGTGTCCCAATCGGTGGACCAGCTCTCCACCTCGACGACCGTGAGCTCTTCCACGAATCCCACCACCGTCGGCCAGTCGGTCAGCTTCCTCGCCACCGTGACCCCGAGCGACGGCAGTACGCCAACGGGCAGCGTGCAGTTCCTCGACGGCACCACGCCGCTGGGGACGGTCGCCCTCGGGGGCGGAGGCCTCTCCAGTTCCGCCCTGGCGCCCAATCAGGCTGAGCTCTCCACCGCGGCGCTGAGCCAGGGCACCCACTCGATCACCGTCGTCTACGGCGGTGACGCGAATGACCTGCCGAGCACGTCATCCCCGCTCAACCAATTGGTGAACCCGCAACCCCCACCCCTGCCTGCGACGACCACGACGCTGACGGTCTCGCGGAATCCGGCCGCGCTGGGCCAGGTGGTGAGGGTGACCGCTACCGTGACCACCACGCCCCCGGGAGGGCCGATCACCGGCACGGTCCAGTTCTTCGATGGCACCTTTGCGCTGGGCACGATTCCGCTGGCCGGCAACAAGGCGGTGGTGTCGATTGAGGCGAACGTGACAGGCACGTATGTGCTGACTGCCTCCTACAGCGGTGACGCTTCCAACGCGCCCAGTACGTCGGCCGGGGTGGACCAGGTCGCGATCCCGTATGGTTCTGCGGGCACGCAGGGCTACTGGCTGGTCGGTTCGGACGGCGGGATCTTCACCTTCGGCTCGGCCCAGTTCTACGGTTCGACGGGCGCCCTGCGGTTGCAGCGTCCGGTCGTCGGCATTACACCGACGAGCGATCTCGGGGGCTACTGGCTGGTTGCTTCGGACGGAGGCATTTTCACTTTCGGGGACGGCGCGTTCTTCGGGTCGATTCCCGGGCTGGGCATTGCCCCCGCCGGGACGCCGGGCGCGGCGAGGAAACTGAATGCGCCGATCGTCGGCATGGTCCCCTCGGCGGACGGTGGAGGCTACTTCATGGTCGGTGCCGACGGTGGGGTCTTCGCCTTCGGTGACGCCGCTTTCGAGGGATCGTGCCCGGGTATCGGTGGGTGCTCGGGCGCAGCCGTGGCCGTCATGCCCGACGCCACCGGCAATGGGTATTGGGTCGTGACGGCATCGGGCTACGTCTACACCTTCGGCGATGCCAACTACTACGGCGGCCCGGGGCCCCAAGCGGTGCCGGTGACGTCGGCGGTCGCGACGCCAGACGGCAGGGGCTACTGGATTCTGTTTTCCAATGGTGTCATCGCCGGGTACGGCGACGCGGGCAACTTCGGCAGTCCAGCGGGTGTCTTCGGAGGCGTGAATCCGGCCACGGCGATCGTGGCCACGTCCGACGGCCGGGGGTACTGGGTGGCTTCGGCCAACGGGTCGGTCTACACCTTCGGGGACGCACAGTTCTACGGCGCAATGGCCGGCACCAGGCTGAACGGAGCGATTATCGCGGCCGCGGGGTTTTGATCCCTAAAGGTGATGGATGGCCCAGTGCACCAGCTGGTAGATGCGCCACCCGAGGTAGACCACGGTGGCCAGCAGCATGAACTTGAAGTACCACGGGATGGGCGCACGCTCTTGGTCCGCCAGGACGGTCCCACAGGCGGGGCATTCACCCTCCTCGCCGAGGTCCTCGTCCTCCACCAGCGTGTCACACTCCTCGCACCAGGCCACTACTTGCCGCCGATACGGACTCGCAGCTTCATCGGGGTGGCGCCGAAGTCGAACTTCTCGCGCAGTCCCCGCTCGATGTAGCGGATGTAGGTCTGGGGCAGGCGGCCGTTGGTGAAGAGGGTGAAGGTGGGCGGGTCGATGGCGCCCTGGACGACATAGCGGATGCGGGCACGCGGCGCGGACTGGCGCAGCTGGATCTCCTGCAGGGCCCGATTGAGGGCACCGGTGGGGACGCGCTGGTGGTAGGCCTCCACCGAGTCGCGCAGCGCCGGAAGGATCCGGTGCACGCCCTTGCCCGACTTGGCCGAGAGCTTGAGCACGGGGGCCGAGCCGAGAAAGGCGAGGCGGTCCCCCACCCCGGCCAGGACGTCGTCCCGATCGTCCACATTGACCAGGTCCCATTTGTTGAGCACGACGATGGCGGGACAGCCCGAGACCCCGATGCGCTCGGCCAGGCGCTGATCCTGGTGGGAGGCCCCGACGGTGGCGTCGATCACGAGGACGGCGATGTCGGCCCGCTCGAGCGCGCGCAAGGCGCGGAGGACGGAGTGATGCTCTGTCCCCCGCTCGGTGCGGGCGGGGCGGCGGAGTCCCGCCGTGTCGATGAAGCAGACCGGACCGTCGGGAGTCTCGACGACCGTGTCAATGGCGTCGCGGGTCGTCCCCGGCATGTCGTGGACCACCGAGCGTTCCTCGCCGAGCAACTTGTTGAACAGGGTCGACTTGCCCACGTTGGGGCGGCCGATGATGGCGACGCGCGGCGTGCCACCGGGCCCCGTGCGGGCGGCGGAGGCTGCCGCCTCCTCCTGTTCCTCGGTCGGAATGGGCGGGGGTAGGAGGTCGACGACGGCGTCGAGAAGATCACCCGTGCCGCGCCCGTGCAGGGCGCTCACCGGGAAGGGATCCCCCACCCCGAGGGAGACAAATTCCCAGGCGGCCGCCTCCCGGTTCGTGTCGTCGACCTTGTTCACCACCAAGCGGACCGGTGGCCCGGCCCGCCGGATGACCTTGGCTGCGGCGAGGTCCTCGTCGGTGACCCCGGTCGTCACGTCGACCACGAGGAGCACCACGTCGGCTTCGGCCAGGGCTCGTTCGGCCTGCTCGCTGACCTTGCTCGTCAGCGCGTCTCCGCCGGCCAACCAGCCGCCGGTGTCCATGATGGAGAAGGGCACGCCGACCCACTCGGCCGTCAGGACCTTGCGGTCGCGGGTGACCCCCGCCTCTTCCTCAACGACGGCAGCTCGCTCCCCCACAATACGGTTGACCAGGGAAGACTTGCCGACGTTGGGCCGCCCGGCCACGACGACCATGGGGAGCTGGTCCGGACTCGTCCTGGCGCGACCCGGGTCATCAGAGCCCAGGGGAGCGATGCTCATGCGGCGCACGCCGATCGGAACGAGGTGCCGTCGAGGGCGGCCCGCAGCGAGGTGCCATCGGTCGGGACCACTTCGACGGGTCGTGGGAGGTCGGCCAGGGTGAGGCCGTCGAGGAAACGGCCTTCGTTCAGGCAGGCGTCAGGAAGGAGGTACCGGCTTCCTTCGGGGCTCGCCCCAAGGGCCCGGGCAATGTCTTCGCCTGTGAGGAGGCCGGCGACGCCGATGTTGCCCCCGAAGAAGTCGTTGGCGATCTCGTGGACGGTGATGTCGTCGCGGGGGTGCTCGCCCACCAAAGGTCGCAGGATGCGGGCACCGTAGGTCCCCGTCAACACGGTGACGGGTCGCGGGTCGGCAAAGGGCGCAGTGTCGAGCTTGGGCATACGGGGGGCGCGGTACCCCTCGGCCGGAGCGGCATCGACGGAAGCGAAGAAGCCGTGGCGTACTCCGCCGGGGCCCTTCCGGGCCGGGTTCGTGAAGGCATTCTGGAAGGCCCGGGCCATGCCGATGCCGTTCTCGTGCTGGGGAAAGTCGTCATAGGCCCGGGCCGAGGGAAACGGCCGGTCGGCCAACAGGTAGTACTCGTCCGCGGCGTAGACCAGACGGCGCCCGAGGGTCTTCTTGAAGATCCGTTGCCACTCGGTCACCGTGTCGACGACGTTGGCCGCCTCCTCGGTCGTGTGGGGACGCATCTCCGCCTCATTGGAGAATTGGCTGATGCCCAGGGGCACGACCCCGACCGTGGCCAGGCCCGGGTAGTGGTCCAGCACGCCGGCCAGTGTGTCCTCGAGGGCCATGCCGTCGTTCACGCCCGGGCACACCACGACCTGCCCGTGCACCTCGATACCCCCGTCGAGCAGCACGCTCAGCCAGCGCAAGCTCGTCGCCCCCTTGGGGTTGCGCAACATATGGGCCCGCAATTCGGGGTCGGTGCTGTGGATCGAGACGAACAGGGGGCCGAGGCGTTCGGTGAGGATCCGTTCCGCATCGAGCTCGGTGAATCTGGTCAAGGTCGTGAAATTCCCGTAGAGGAACGAGAGCCGATAGTCGTCATCCTTGAGGTACAGGCTCTTGCGCATGCCCTTGGGCAGTTGGTAGATGAAGCAGAACGCGCAGTGGTTATCGCACGTCCGGATGCGGTCGAACACGGCTGAGGAGACTTCGACCCCGAAGGGCTCGCCAGGCTGCTTGTCGATTTTGACCAGCCTGGGGAGAGCCGCACCGGCGCGCTTGACCATGACGCTGAGGTCATCGGCGTCTGTCAGTTGCTGGAAATCGATGACGTCGCGCGGCTCCTGCCCGTTGAGGGAGAGCAGCTCATCGCCCACGGCCAGACCGGCCCGAGCAGCCGGCGACGCCTCGGTGACCGAAGTCACCGTGGGAGCGGACATGGGCTACAGGTTAGTGGGGGTGGGCAGCGGTGGGGGTCAGGGGAACTGCGTGACGATGCCGGCGGCACCTTTCAGCGGTCCTTTGAGGGCGGCCCGGACGAGGGCCGGGAAGGGACGTAGGGGGCGGGCGGCCTCGATGCCGACCGTGACGGTGAGGATCGTGCTCCTCGCCGTGGTGTCGGCAGGGTCGGGTCGCAGCACCCAGTCCTCCACCATGGAGTGGAGCCCGGCGTGTTGGATTGCGTGAGGGCGAAGGTCACGCGGTGGCCGGGCTCCCAGCATATGAAGTGCTCCTGGACCCGGGTCGTGCCGACCCAGACGGTGCGGAGGGCCCCGACGCCGCTGGCCGACCCGTCGATGCGGACCCTCTTCATTCCAGGTACCACGCCGACCAGTCAGCGATGGCCGCCAACCGTTCGAACACCCTGTCGGGCGGCGCCGAGAGGGTGAACGTGTTGGTCACGACGACGGGTGCGCGTGAAATCCAGTCGGCGTCGCGCTCTTGGAGTGAGAATGACGGCACAAGGAAAGTCTGGCACCCGGCCATCGCCTGTCAATGTGCGCGAGCATCCGGCGGCACGGACACGCGCACCTGCACGCGCGTTGATGGCGTCGGTGTCGGCCTCCACGCATGGCGAAATAGGGGTGAGTTTCGCACAGCCTCGCCCCAGGAAAAGACCCGCCGCGTCGGGGCTAACGTCGGGACATTACGGCACCACACCTGTGCATGGCGTCCACTTTCGGAAGCGATGGCAGCGACCTCACCACGCGCTCACCACGCATCGCGAAGCACCCTTGATCTTCGAGGAGGATGCACGGGGGTGGCGGATGAAGCCGTCGCTCACGACAACCGTCGTCCGTCCATAGACGGCAGGCCTCAACCCTGCTCTTCCAAGCGTTACCGCCCACGACAAAGGAGAAGTAGTCATGACAGATGCAGTCAAACCCAACCCCGTCGTCTTCATCCACGGCCTGTGGATCCACGCTTCCGCCTGGCAGCCATGGATAGACCTGTTCGAAAGCCGCGGCTACAGCGCGACCGCACCGGGCTGGCCGGGCGACGCCGCGACCGTGGCTGAGACCCGGGAACATCCCGAGGCGATGAACGATGTCGGCATTGCGGAGGTCGTCGACCACTACACCGAAGTCATCGGCACTCCCGACGTAAAGCCAATCCTGATCGGCCACTCCTTCGGAGGTCTCTTCGCGCAGGAGCTACTCGCCAACGGCGTCGGTGCCGCGGCAGTCGCATTCGACCCGGCCCCCATCAAGGGCGTGAAAGCGCTGCCGTTCGCACAGTTGAAGTCGGCGTTCCCCGTGCTCGACAATCCGGCGAACCGCCACCGCGGCGTCGCCTTGAACGCAAAGCAGTTCCACTATGCCTTCGGGAACACGCTGAGCGAGGAGGAGTCTGACGCCCTCCACGATGCCTGGGCCATCCCTGGTCCGGGCAAGCCACTGTTCCAGGATGCAGGGGCGAACTTCTCCAAGCACTCCCCCGCCAAAGTGGACACCCATCTGGCAGAACGAGGGCCACTCCTGCTGACCTCTGGAACCGAGGATCACACCGTGCCGTTGAAGGTGACCAAGGAGGTTTTCAAGAAGTACCAGAAGGGCCCGGGCGACACCGAGTTCCACGAATTCGAGGGCCGCGGCCACTCCCTGACCATGGACAGCGGCTGGAAGGACGTGGCCGAGGTCGCACTCGACTGGCTCGAAGCAAAAGGATTCTGAAAGCCCGGTCCCTCGGCTGCCTCGGACAAGGTGCAGCCAAGGGGACCGGGTCACACCCGCACTACGGACGGGCTGCTGCGGTGAAGTAGTGGCCCTGGTCGAGGTCCTCGAGGAGTCCCGGCTGCGTCGGCTGCCAGTCCAGGAGCTGACGGGTGAGGGCGCTCGAGGCCGGGCTGTCGAGTCCGAAGAAGTGGGCCAGGAAGCTGAAGTGGCCCGCGTCCTTGGGGTCGATGGAGACAACGGGGACATCGACATGCCGGCCGATCACTTCAGCGATCTGCCGGGTCGCGACGCCCTCGTCGGCGGCGCCGTGCAGGGTCGAGCCCGCCGGGGCGCTCTCGAGGGCCAGGCGGAAGAGGTGGGCGGCATCGAGCCGGTGCACTGCGGGCCAGCGGCTGGACCCGTCGCCGATGTACCCCGAGACGCCCGTGTCCCGGGCAATCGCGACGAGGGTGGCCATGAAGCCGTTGTCGCCGTCGCCGTGACAGGTGGGGGAAAGGCGCACGATGGACGAGCGAACGCCTCGCTCGGCCAGAGAAAGGGTGAACTCGGCGGTGGCCCACCGGGCCTGCGGTCCCGGGGGCATGGCGCGCCGGACGGCGTCCGCCGCGTGCCCGTCGAGCTCGGTCGCCACGTGGCCGGGTGAGAGCCCGAGGAGCCCCGAGGCGATGACCAGAGGCCGGTCCGAACCAGCCAATACCTCGGCGAACGTCTCGACGGCTCGGCGATCCGCAGTGGCCGCACCCTCGAAATCGCCGGTGAAGGCGATTTCGTGCTTGAAGGCGAGGTGGATGACCCCGTCGGCGTTCTCAGCGGTCTTGCGGAGGACCTCCAGTTCGTCGAGGGAGCCCAGCTCGACCTGGGCGCCTGCGGCCGTGAGGACCTCGGCTGCAGCGTCAGAGCGCGCCAGCCCGACGACCTCGTGACCTGCACTGATGAGTTCGGGAACGACGGCGGATCCGATCCAGCCGGATGCTCCGGTCACGAAAATGCGCATGTGGCGTCCCTCCAGCTGAGTGCGATGTCAGTAGCTGTCATCACCATACCATCCATGTCAGCCTCTGTCATCACCGGGTACGATGTCCGGATATGGCACGTTGGGAGCCGGACAGCCGCCGCAGGCTCGAGGAGGCAGCCCTCGCTCTCTACGGCGAGAAGGGGTTCGACACCACGAGCGTGGCCGAAATCGCGGCGCGGGCCGGACTGACGGAGCGGACCTTCTTCCGGCACTTCACGGACAAGCGCGAGGTGCTCTTCTCGGGCGCGGGGGCGCTGCAAGAGCTATTCGTGAGCGCCGTCGCCAGTGCTCCCGAGGGGGCGACGCCGCTGGAAGCCGTGAGCGAAGCCCTGGCGGCCGCCGGCGCCGTGCTGCAGCAGCGGGGCGACTATCCGCGGCAGCGACAGGCCATCATTCTGGCCAGTGCCGAACTGCGGGAGCGGGAGCTGATAAAGCTCGCCACGCTGGCCGCTGCGCTCGCTGAGGCCCTGCGGGCGCGGGGTGTCGGGGATCCTGCGGCCGGTCTCGTGGCCGAGATCGCCATCGCCGTCTTCAAGACGTCCTTCGAGCGCTGGGTGGCTGGGGTCGCTGCGCGGGACCTACCGGAGTTGATGCGGGAGTCGCTGGCGGAGCTGAGTGTGCTCACGGCGGGTGGAGCTACGCGGCCAGGAAGCTGAAGCGGACATGCCGTCTGGGGTTGTCGGCATTGAGATCCACGAGGACCAGCGACTGCCACGTGCCGAGGGTAGGCCGGCCGTTCAGGACGGGAATGCTGACCGATGGGCTTAGCAGCGCCGGCAGGAGATGGTCGGATCCGTGTCCGGGCGATCCGTGGGCGTGCCGGTACCGGTCGTCGCGTGGCAACAATCGTTCGAGTGCGGCGCGGAGGTCGCCTTCCGAGCCCGAACCGACTTCCATGAGGGCGAGCCCGGCTGTCGCGTGGGGAACGAAGACGTTGACCAGCCCGTCGTGACTCTCGGCGCAGAATCGCTCCAGTTCCGTGGTCAGGTCCACCATGCTCGAGCGGGAGGTGTCGATATCGATCTGAGAGGTCCGCATCCGTCCCATTCTGCTGTCAGAAACGACCCCGGGGGTCGGGAGGCAGCTCTGGCGGTGGGCGGAAGGTGGCCAAACGGTGGCAGGAGGCGCCCTGAGGGCCGTCTGAAAAGGAGCTGCCCGGAACAGCATTAGCGTTGGTTCTGTGTCCGACGTCGACCGTGTCCTGCTGGCCTCGCCCCGGGGTTTCTGTGCCGGGGTGGAGAAGGCGGTCAAAGCGTTGGCCTGGATGGTGCGGGTCTTCGACGCTCCCGTGTACTGCTACCACGAGATCGTCCACAACCGGATCGTGGTGGACCGTTTCCGGGAGCAGGGTGTCGTCTTCGTCGACGACGTGAGTGAGGTGCCCCCAGGGGCGCCGCTCATGCTCAGCGCCCACGGGTCGGCGCCCGAGGTCGTCGCCGCGGCCAGGGCCAACGGCGGTGTCGTCATCGATGCCGTCTGTCCCCTGGTCACCAAGGTCCATCACGAGCTCAAGGTACGGACGAACAAGGGCTACACGGTGCTCTACATCGGCCATGCCGGGCATGAGGAGGCCGTGGGCACCATGGCGGTTGCGCCGGACTCGGTGCGGTTGATCGAGCACGAATCGGATCTCGATGCCCTGGCCAAGGAGGACATCGGCGGCGAGGGCTCCCCCGTGGCGCTCCTGGCCCAGACCACGCTCAGCCACGACGAGTGGCGGGGCCTCATGGAGTCGGCCCGGGAGCGGTACCCGGACCTCTGGATGCCCAATCGGAGCGATCTCTGTTTCGCCACGACGAACCGCCAGGCCTCGCTCAAAGAAATGGCGGACGAGGCGGACACGATTGTGGTGATCGGCTCGGCCAACTCGTCCAACACCATCGCGCTGGAGAAGGTGGCGCTCGCGTCGGGGTGTGCACGCGTGTTGCGGATTAACGAGGCGAACGAGCTCCCCGACGACCTGGCGGGCACGGTGGGTGTCACCGCCGGTGCCTCAGCTCCTGAGGCACTGGTGGAGGAAGTGATCGAGGTCCTGGCTCCCCGCCTGGGGGTGACCGAGGTCACCGTGACCACCGAAGACGAGTACTTCCCTCCGCCACCCGAGCTCCGGGAGCTCCTGCGCTCGGTGAGCGCCACGTTGGGATTCCTGTCCGGACAGGTCGGGCCGGGGTCCGCCGGGTCCAGTGTCGGGCGGACCGACCCGGTCATCGAAGACAGGGGCGTGTCCGCAGCCGACGTGCTCGACATGCTGGCTTCTTGAGGCGCGTCGGTGCAATGATTGCCACGTGACCTTTACCCGGATGGATGCGTCGACCTCGGAGGAATGGCAGCAGATCATCGTCGAGACGATGGAGTACGAGCAGACGATGCCCGACCGGGTCCTCGCTATGTTGGCCCAGCTCGAGGACATCGTTGCCGGCTTCGCTGTCGACCAGCTGGTGCACTCACTGCAGACGGCGACCCGGGCTGAGGAAGCCGGGGCATCGACCGAGGTCATCGTGGCGTCGTTGTGCCATGACGTCGGCAAGACCATTTCGGTGATGAACCATCCCGCGATGGCGGCCGAGATCCTCCGTCCGTACGTCGGCTCGGACACCTTCAACATGGTGCTCAACCATCAGGACTTCCAGGGACGCCACTACTTCGAGTACATCGGGATGGATCCCGCCGCTCGTGACAAGCACGTGGGCCAGCCGTGGTACGCCCTGGCCGAGCAGTTCGCCGACGAGTGGGACCAGAACAGCTTCGACCCTGACTACCCGACCAAGCCGCTCTCCCATTTTGAGCCCATGGTGCGTGAGGTGTTCGGCTCCACCGCCTCGCGTTGACAGAGGTTGCACCTCGGGGGAACGACGACGAACCCAGCGGATCACCTGGCCCGGCGGCCGGCGCTGCGTCGACGGGGAGGGTGCATACCGATCCCGGAACGGCCCGCCGCATCATCGAGGCTTCGCGCCGGACCTTTGACGGCCGCTATCCCGGGCTGAAGCTCTCTCCCGTCGTCGGGCTCATCTGCGCCTACGAGGAAGAGGCGAATATCGGAGCCGTCCTGGCGGCCATACCCACGGAAGCCTGCGGGTTGCCGGTGTCGACGCTCGTCGTGGTGGACGGTGGTGGTGACCGGACGGACAAGGTGGCGCTCGACGCGGGCGCCATCACGTTCGCCCTCGAGGAAAACCTCGGCCAGGGCTACGCCCTCCGGGTCGGCTACTCGCTCGCCATCGAGCTGGGTGCAGCGTTCGTGGTGACCCTCGACGCGGACGGCCAGAACGACCCGGCGGAGATCCCTGTCATGTTGCAGCCATTGGTCGACGACGAGGCGGACTTCGTCGTCGCCTCGCGCCGGCTCGGCCATGATGCGACATCGGATCGTGTCCGCAAGGCCGGCGTGCACGTGTTCTCGCTCATGATCAGCCTCCTCGGGGGCACGAAGCTCACCGACAGTTCGAACGGGTACCGTGCGCTGCGTGTCCTCATGCTCGAGGACGTCGCCCATCGGCTCACGCAATCGCAGTACCAGACCGCAGAGTTGCTCATCACCGCCATGAAGAGGGGCTGGCGCATCACCGAGCGCCCCACGCGCTGGCTGCCCCGGGCCTCGGGCACTTCGAAGAAGGGGAAAAATTACCTCTTCGGGCTGCGGTACGCGGCGCGTCGTGCTCGCGACCTGGTGGCGCGAACGGACGGCGACTCCGCCGTTCGGTGTCGGCGGTCGGTAGCCGGAGGTCGGTAAGTCGGAGCGAGGAGCGTCGGTGGCCGCCGGTCAGTGGTCGGCGGTCGGTACGAGGCGCGCCCTGGCCGAGCTGGCAGCGCTCAGTCTGCAGTTGGGAGAGTTGTGGGACCTCTTCGATCCCTTCGGCCAGCGTCTCGAGATGCAGGGCCCGGCCCAGTTGCATGACGGTGTGGATGAGGGCAGCGCCCTCGGGCGACTCGCCCATCCCGGCGATGAACGTGCGATCGATCTTCAACGTGTCGATCGGGAAGTGCTGGAGGTAGGCCAGCGAGGAGTAACCCGTCCCGAGATCGACTCCCTCTCGTCCTGGCAACGTCCCGTGACGGCTCCTGGCATCACCACGTCGCCCTCCTGCGGGACGTCGACGTCCACCTTGCCCCGAACCTGGCCAAGAGCGTCACTTCGAGGAGCCGCCCGGAGGGGCGGGCACTGGTCTGGAAAGGGAAGTTGGGCGGAATTTGGGCCGCAGTCGGCTCCGTGTAGAGCACCGGGAACGAGACTGCCCATGCGGCGTAAATCCATGCAGGTGGGCGCACAGGGCTGTCCTGGTTGCGGGGGGTCACGATGACAACAGAAGGGGTGCGCGCAGAAGAACCGGTATATCGGCGCGGTGCGCTGGGTCCTTGCTCCGTCCCAGTTGGGCACCCCCCGGCTACGGGACCGCCCACCTCCGCCAGCAGGTATCGCGAATGAGCGGGGCTGCGCACGTTCCAGAACACCGTGCTGACTCTCCCTCCGAACAGACGGAGGGCGCGTCGAACATTCGCTGGCACTGGCTGTACCTCCTTGCCAACGTCCCATTGGTCGTTGCAATCTTCGCCCTTCCTCGCTATCACACCTACCTCTGGGGCTCAATGGGGCTCTGCTCCACCGTTGCGATCGTCACTGGAGAACTGAAAAACCGACCGGCTAGCCGAGCGCCCTGGATCCTCGTCGCCATCGCACAGTTTGTCTTCGTCAGCGGCGGCGTGACGTACGACGTCCTGACCAAGTTCCTCCACGAGAACAACCGGTTCCCGTCGATCGCCGATGCGTTCTACCTCACGACGTATTCGTTGCTTGCCATCGGGCTGTTCCTGTTGGTGCGGGCCCAGAGCCGCGAACGCAATGTAGGTGCACTTCTCGACTCCCTTATCGTCACCGTCGGCTTGGCCTTGTTGTCATGGATCTACCTGATTGAGCCGTTCGTCCGCGCCCCGCAGCTGACCTTTTTGACGAAGGCAGTGTCCATGACGTACCCGCTCGGTGACGTCGTGATCCTGTATATGCTCGCCCGGCTGCTGCTGGGCGGCCAGCGGCGCAACACCTCGGTCCTGCTCCTCACGGGCGGATGCATCGGCTTCCTCACGGCGGACTCGATCTACCGATGGAGCCAACTTCACGGGAACTGGTCGGTCGGTGGGCGTACGTCCCTGGGGTGCGTCGCCTTCCTCGTGCTGGGAGGGACGGCCGCCCTCCACCCGTCAATGCGAGAGTTGACCGAAAAACAACCGAGCCGCCCGCTCAGCCCTATTTCGCTGGCCGCGATCAGCGTGTCAACCCTCGTCGCCCCCGCTCTTCTTGTGGCGCGTGCAATCCTCAACCCAACGGTCAACGATGGTGCGCTCATCGGTACGGTCTCCGCGCTGCTGTTCATCCTCGTCATGCTGAGGATCACCGGACTGGCCCAAAACCGAGCGGTGAACGCACAACGAGAGCACATTCTTCGCGACCTCGGTGAACGCCTCCTGGGAACAAGGGAGCTGAGCGAGGTCGTCTCGGTCTCGCTGGGTGCGGTGGCGGCAATCGTCGGAGACCGTTCAGGAGCCTGTCTCCTCACGGAACTTGGCGACAAAAATGAGCGGGTCATAGGCGGTATCCCGACTATCCTCGTGGGCTGCAGAGTCGTCGTCAAACAGAGCGATCACGCGTACGGTGGCTTGAAGGTCACATTTCCCAAGGTGCCGTCACCGGTCATAGACAGCGCACACAACTGGACCCAGATTGCACTCGCCGACGTGCAGGGCGTACGTCGCCAGATTCTCATCTCTCACAAGACGGATTTACCGTCGGACACCCTCACCATCCTCGAAGCCATGGCCGCGTTGGTTTCGCTCGCTTTCGAGCG
This sequence comes from uncultured Acidimicrobiaceae bacterium, assembly GCA_963706555.1. Taxonomy (GTDB): domain Bacteria; phylum Actinomycetota; class Acidimicrobiia; order Acidimicrobiales; family RAAP-2; genus Bog-473. The sequence goes on along the minus strand of OY970164.1, from coordinate 3,743,023 downwards.
GATGGAGCTCTCGATGATCCTCTACGAACGGCGGAGTGAAGCGAAGTTTCGCTCACTCGTGCAAAACGCGTCTGACGTGATCCTGATCGTGCAAGCAGACGGCACGCTGAGCGCGGAAACACCCTCCGTTTCGACCGTCCTCGGCTATGTGCGTGAAACGGTCGAAGCAAAGAGGATGGGTGATCTTCTCCATCCCGACGATGCCACGCCGGCACTGGCTCTCGTCGAGTCAATGATGTCAGGACGCCGCATGGGCGGCGCGCGTGCCGAATGGCGGGTTCGCCATGCCGACGGCCGCTGGCTCGTGATGGAAGTGACCGGAAGTGACCTCTCCGCTGACGTCCACATCGCAGGTGTCGTTCTCACCTTACGAGATGTGACCGAACGAAAGAACCTCGAGAGCGAGCTCCGTCACCGGGCCTTCCACGATGGTCTGACGAACTTGGCCAACCGGGACCTGTTCAACGATCGTGTCGAGCGCGCTCTCGGGAGAAGAGAACGACAGGCCACATCGGTGGCGGTCCTGCTTCTCGACCTTGATGACTTCAAGCTCGTGAACGACACCTTTGGGCATGGAGCTGGTGACGAACTGCTAATGCAAGTGGGTAGCCGGCTGACCGGGCTCCTGCGCGATGGCGACACTGCGGCCCGCCTGGGTGGGGATGAGTTCGCGATCTGTGCGGAATTCGACGGATCAGAGACCGATGCCGTTACTGCGCTGGCGGAGCGTGTGCTCGACGTTTTCGGGTCCCCCTTCGCCGTGGCGGACACCGACATGAATACCAGCGCGACCGTGGGAATAGCCTCGGCGAGGTCGAGTTCCGAGAGCAACGCCGCTGACCTCCTTCGAGAAGCCGACCTGGCGCTCTATGCCGCGAAGAATGCGGGAAAGCGCACGTTCCGCTTCTACGAGCCCAGTCTTCAAGAAGCGGTGCTCATGCGCGTGCAGGAGCGAACCGAGCTCGAACAAGGCATCACTCGCGGGGAGCTCCTCGTGTACTACCAACCGATCGTCGAGTTGCGCGACGGTCGGATCGCCGGCGTTGAGGCGCTGGCTCGTTGGAACCATCCGGAACGGGGCGTTTTGCTCCCGTCTGAGTTCATCCCGATCGCCGAGGAGTCCGGGCTCATAGTCCCCTTGGGGCGTTGGGTGCTCGACCGGGCCTGTGCCGACTTGAGCCGTTGGAGGCGGAACAACCCAATTGCCCACCAGCTCCGCATGAGCGTGAACGTTTCCCCCCGCCAACTGCACGACCAATACTTTGTGAAAATGGTCGACGAGGTCCTCGCTGAATACGGCCTCGACCCTGGCGTTCTCACGCTGGAGATCACCGAAAGCGCACTCCTCGAAGGGGAAGACTCGGTCTTGCTCCTCTTAGACTCTCTCCAGGCGCGCGGCATCACGCTCGCACTCGACGACTTTGGAACGGGATACTCGTCACTCAGCTACCTTCACCAATTCCCGCTGGGGACGATCAAGATAGACCGCGCCTTTGTGAGAGACATGGACAAGGGGAACGGCATGGCGCTCTTGGACACGATCGTCTCCATGGGGCGCAATCTTGGGTTGCTCGGTATCGCAGAGGGAATCGAGATTCCCTCGCACGTCTCGCAACTCGAGCTCCTTGGTTGCAAGTATGGACAAGGGTTTCTTTTCGCCCACCCCCTCCCCGCTGATGCGCTGGAAGCGCTGTTGGGCCATCGCATCGACATACCCGGGTCTCCCGCGCCGATGGCCGAAATGGCTGACGGTGAGCTCGGCGACAACCGCGACGGCAAAGTGCCGACTGGCTCGTCTCAGCGGTACGACAACGCGGAAAGGTGAGTGCAATCGCTCTGAGAGGCGCCCGAACATCAACCACCCCACAGCCGAGCGTGTCTTCGGCCATCGTTCCAATCCGGTATGCGACGCCCGCAGCCTGAGTCGACACAGGCACCACGTACGGTAAGGTAACACTTTGTTGCTGCTGTGAAGTGGACGGCGTCGGGCGCGTCGTCTGCAGGCGTTCGAAACTCGAGTTCTTTTTGTCCTGAGACCGCCGCCATCAAAGAGGCAGGACGGTCTCTCTAAGTGCTCAGCGAGGTGGCCGTCCGGATCGCTTGGCCAGCCTGCGCCTTTCGAGGGCGGGGACCGGTCGTTTTTTTCGCCGCTCGGCGAGCATGCGCATGCCGGCGAGGGTCTTGGGGGTGTCGACCCGCCTGAACCATTCCATCCGGCCGGCCACTTTCAGGCCGACCACGGGACCGGCACAGATCTTCTGGCAACCGACGGGAACGAGCTTCGCTTCTGCTTTCTCGAGGACCCGCAGTAGGCAACGGGCATTTTTGCACTTCTTGCACACGAAGACCCTTTTCTTGCGCACCCTCTTGCTCTACCCAGTCTCGTTGGCCCTCACCCTTTCCCGTTCCCCTTCTCGGCCGTGGACCAGTGTCACCGAGACCACCGCGCCGATGAGCAGGAGGACGCCGGAGATGTCGAGCGCCACGTGCAGGCCGGACCCGAAGGCCTCATACGCCGCGTTGACGACCTTGGTGGCCGTCTTTGCGATAGCGGCGTTCTGGTTGTTCTCCGCCCCTGAGACCGCCGCAGCTCCGCCGGCTCCACCGCCGATCACGTCGTGGAGGATCAGGCTCTGGAAGTTCGGCGGTATGCCGAGCTCCTTCAGCCTCGCCGCGAGTTGACCGGTCAATTTGGAGTTCACGATTGACCCCAGCACCGCCACGCCGAACACCGCACCCATCTCGCGGCTGGTATTGGTGACCGAGGCAGCCATGCCCGAGTGCTCGGGCGCCACCACGGCGAGAGGGGTCGAGGTGACCGGAACCAACATGATGCCGAAGCCGATGCCGGCAATGGCGAGCACCCAACCGAGCGTGGCCAGACTGACATGGGGTCCCAGGATGGCGCTCGTGATCAGGATCCCGGCGGCGGCCAGCACGCAGCCGACCGTCATCGGCGTGCGGGGTCCCTGGCGCGCCACCCAGGGCCCGGTCAGGACCGAGGCGATGATCAGGCCGGCGGCCATCGGGACGAACGTGGCCGCGGTGGCGTAGGCGGAGGCATTGACGACGACCTGGAGATACAAGGCGGTGAAGAAGAAGATCGAGAAGGTGCCGAAGTACGCGGCAAAGGCGACGAAGACGGACCCGGTGAAGGGTCCACTTCGGAAGAGCCCGAGGTCGAGGATCGGGCGCCGCACGCGGTGCTCGACGAGGATGAAGGCCGCGCCGAAAACGACGGACAAGGCGAAGGACAGATCGATCCACCACACCTCGTACCCGGATTGCTCGCCTTGAATGATGGCGAAGGAGACGGTCCCGAGCGCCAGGGCGCCCAGCACGATCCCCAGCCAGTCGAGTCGCCCCTCCTGGCGATCGGAGGTCTCGGGCACGAAGAGAGAGGCCATGGTGAGGGCCAGGGCGCCGATGACGAGGTTGAACCAGAAGATGGCGCGCCAATTCCAGAAGCCGACCAGCAGGCCGCCGATGACCGGGCCGAGGGCGAGCGCCAGGCCGGAGACGGCGGCCCAGACGCCGAGTGCATCGGCGCGGGTGCCTTCGTCAGGGTAGACGTGGCGAATGATGGAGAGCGTCCCCGGCTCGGACGCCGCCGCACCGAGTCCCATGATCACGCGCCCGGCAATGAGCCAGTTGACGTTGGTGGCCGTCGCGGCCACGACTGACCCGGCGCAGAACACGGCGACACCGGCCAGCATGACCTTCTTCCGGCCGAGCGCGTCGCCCAGGGTCCCACCCGCCAGCATGAAGGCGGCGAAGGTCAATGCATAACCGTTGACGACCCACTGCAGTGAGGTGATGCCTGCATGGAGGCCGCTCTGGACGTCGGCCAGCCCGACACTGACGACGGTGTTGTCGAGGAAGGTCAGAAAGAGGACGCCGCAGAGGGTGGCCAGGGCCAAGGCCTGCGCAGGCGAACCCAGGCCTCCGGTCTTGATGGTCAGGCCGGGGACGGCGCCGCTGGGGTCGGCGGCGCTGGGGTCGGCTCTGCTGCTCACTTCACTGCCTACCTGCCCGTCGCCCCGCGCCGGCTCTCCAGGATCCCGTCATGGCATCTCACACCCTAAGAGGCGCGGCACGAGATCGTCACCCCGAGTCGGATTGTCGACTCCCCCGCCATAATGGCCCAATCGATGTGACAGAGGCTTCGGCCACCCCACTTGCTCCCGGGCTGCTGCAGCGGCTGCGCGACGTCGTCGGGCGCCGGCACCTCATCGACGACCCGGACGTCATGAGCTCCTACGTCGTGGACTGGACGGGCCGCTTCAGCGGCGCAGCTTTTGCGGTCGTTCGCCCCGCGGATTGCGCCGAGGTTGCTGCGGTCGTGCAGCTGTGCCGCGAGGCTGGGGTGGCCCTCGTGCCCCAAGGAGGGAACACCGGCCTGGTCGGCGGCGGGGTGCCGCTCCACGGCGAGGCCGTGCTGAGCCTGGGCCGGCTGACCCGGATTTCCGACGTGGACCAGGTCGGTGGTCAGCTCACCGCCGAAGCGGGCGCGTCCGTCGCCGAGGTCCAGGCCGCGGCGCATGCTGCCGGATGGGCGTACGGCATCGATCTGGGAAGCCGCGACAGCGCCACGGTCGGCGGCACGATCGCCACCAATGCGGGCGGGCTCCAGGTCCTGCGCTACGGCGCCACGAAAGCGCAATTACTGGGGGTCGAAGCCGTGCTCGGGACGGGTGCGGTCGTCTCGCACCTGCACGGACTAACGAAGGACAACACCGGCTACGACCTCGCAGGCCTTCTTTGTGGCAGTGAGGGCACCCTTGGGGTGGTCACGGCGGCCCGCGTGCGCCTGGTCGCGCCCCTCGAAGAGCGGGCAGTGGCGCTGCTCGGATTCGATGCCACCGCGTCTGCCGTCGATGCCGGCTTCCTACTGCGCCGGAGCCTCCCCGAGCTGCAGTCGCTCGAGCTCTTCCTTCGGGCCGGACTCGAACTCGTCTGCCGCTCCAGTGGACTCGCCCCTCCCTTCGGCACGACGCATCGGGCCTATCTGCTGGTCGAGGTGGCGGGCCAGCGCGACCCGCTCCCGGAATTGGGCGAGGCGCTCGAATCGGTGCCGTGGATCGAAGATACCGCCGTGGCCACCGACCCGGCGCGACGAGCCCAGTTGTGGCGCTACCGCGAAGGGCACACCGAAGCGATCAACGCACTGGGCGCTCCGCACAAGCTCGACGTCACGCTTCCGGCCCCGGTATTGGCCGCCTTCATGGAGCGGGTGCCGGACGTCGTTCGTGCCGCGAACCCTGGCGCGACCACGTGGCTCTTCGGCCATGTGGGAGATGGCAACGTCCATGTCAACATCACCGGCGTTGCTCCCGACGATGAGGCGGTCGACGACAGCGTGCTCGTCCTGGCGGCCGACATGGGAGGCAGCATCAGCGCCGAGCACGGCATCGGGACCGCCAAGCGGCCGTGGCTCCACCTCAATCGGAGCACAGCGGAGATAGCGGCCTTTCGGAGCATCAAGGGCGCGCTCGACCCGGCGGGGATCCTGAATCCACACGTGCTGTTCCCTGAGGGCGCTGCTGAGCGATGAGCCAGCTCGGGCCTCGCCGAACCTGACCCTCTTGTCCGCCACATGTGCGCGACGCGTGTCGCTTCGCGTTGCCTTCGGATCCGCTGCGGCCTCTGCCGTTGCAGGGGTGAGCGCACGACGACAGAAGCAACTGGCGTGCAGGCGCACCTACCTCCCTTGTTGCAGGCAGGGTAAAACGGCAAAAATGGCCGGAAATCCTCGGGTTTTTCGCAACCCCGTATAGCGAGACCTGGGGGTATGTGGTAGCCTGTGTGCACTTCGACAATGAGGGATCCGTAAGGGTGGTTCATCCCACCCGTTACACCCAGAGAGGCTGCTGAGCACCTAGCTGTCGTTGTCCCCCGAAGGTGCGACGCCGCGATTGCCTGCTGCCACATCGAGTGAACCGACCCGGTACGGGAAACGACCTCTGGCTGTGATCGGCGGTGCAACCGCCTTGGATAGCGAGGTGCTCAGCCGTGCGGTTGTCCTTCCCCCTCCTGAGCCGTCTGCGCGCGGATGTCATCGACGCTGCTTCCCTTCATCGCGTGGAGGAAGCGCTAGTGGCATCCCCTGGTATCCGAAGCGAAAAGATCAAGACCCAGGCCTGCGAGACGCCATCCTCAACAGCGCCTACTTCTCGAGCATCGCCACCGACGAGAAGGGGTCCTTCAACCGTACGGATATTCAGGCCGGGGTGCGACGCGCCGTGCGCCAACCTGCGGGAAGGCACTAGTTGGCACGGGTCCTCATCATTGAGGACAACCCGGCCAACATGAAGTTGGCCGAACTTCTCCTCCACAACGTCGGCCATGTCACCTTGAGCGCGGTCGACGCCGAGACGGGCATGGCCATGGCCCGGGCCGATCAGCCGGACCTGATCCTGATGGACATCCAGCTTCCGGGTATGGACGGGCTCACCGCGACCGGGCTGTTGAAACAAGAGGCGTCAACGGCCCACATCCCGATCATCGCCCTCACCGCGCTGGCCATGAAGGCGGACCAGGAGAAGAGCCAGACGGCCGGCTGCGACGCGTACATCGCCAAACCGCTGCGTTATGCCGAGCTGCATGCCGCCATCGACCCGCTCCTGTCGAACAGCACCGGCCTCAACGGTTCGCCCTTTCCGGAGCCTGAGTCGTGACTGCGCTGGACGGATACGGCTCGGACGATCCTCATCGTGGATGACGAACTGCAGAATCGTAAGCTTCTCGAAGCTCTCCTCCAGCCCGAAGGCTTTCTGACGATCACTGCGAAGAGCGGTGACGAAGCCCTCACCGCTGTGCTGGTCCATCAGCCCGACCTGATTCTCCTCGACCTGATGATGCCCGGCATGGACGGGCATCAGGTCACAAAGATCCTGAAGGGCGATGCCAGTACGTCGAGCATCCCCATCATCATGGTGACCGCCCAGACAGACCGCAGTGCCCTGCTCGATGCGCTCGAGGCCGGCGTCGAGGAGTTTCTCACCAAGCCGGTCAACCGCGCGGAGCTGTGGCTGCGAGTCCGCAATCTGATGCGCCTGAAGGACATGAGAGACCTCCTCGATGCGCAGAACACCTCCCTCGAACGTGAAGTATCGGCCCGCACGGCGGAACTGCAGCGATTTCGGACGGCCATGGATGAGACCGGGGATGCGATCTTCCTGGTGGATGGAGACGCGCAGCACTTCACGGAAGTGAACGCCACGGCATCGAGAATGTTCGGGTACACCCGGCAAGAGTTTCTCGGACTGGGCATCATCTCGATGGCTGCCACGACCCAGATCGAGTTGGAGCGATTGCGCGATGCCATCGTCGGCGGCCCGATGGGTGAAAAGCTGACGGAGGCCAAGGTCCGGCGGAAGGACGGATTGCACATCCCCGTTGAGATTCATCGACGTGCGCAGGAAACCGATGGCGAACTCATCACCGTCGGAGTCGTTCGGGACATCACCGAGCGTGAGGAAGCCCACCTTCGGCTGTACCAGATGGCCCACCAGGACGCCCTGACCGGACTGCCGAATCGCACCATGTTCTTCGAGACTCTGGCGAAGACGATTGCGCAAGCCAAAATCAACAACTGGGGTGTCGCCGTGCTCTACGTCGACCTCGACCACTTCAAATCGATCAATGACACGCACGGCCATGCGATGGGCGACACGCTTCTGGTACAGGTGAGCGACCGCCTCCTGCAGTGCGTCCGGCTTCGCGACACGGTGGGCCGCCTGGGTGGGGACGAGTTCGCGGTGATCCTGATCATGAATGAGCGCCACGAAGGAGCCGACGTGGTCGTGCGAAACATTCGCGAGAAGCTCCGCCTCCCGTTCACCCTCGGGCACTATGAGGTGGCGGTGACGGCGAGCGTCGGCGTCACGCAGTATCCCGAGGACGCGACGGACCCTGAGGTCCTGATCACCTACGCCGATACTGCCATGTACCGTGCAAAACAGGCTGGTCGCGATACGCACTGCGTCTTCACGCCGCAGATGAACGTCGAGCTCCTCATGCAGCTGAGCCTGGAGGCCGCTCTGCGCAAGGCGATCGACAAGGAAGAATTCGTCCTCTTCTACCAACCAAAGGTGGACCTGCACACCGGAAAGATCAGTGGTCTCGAGGCTCTGCTCCGCTGGGAGAGGCCGGGTCACGGATTGGTGGAACCGAATTACTTCATTCCGATGCTCGAGGACAGCGGGATGATCATCGAGGTCGGCAGCTGGGTGATCGCGAACGTCTGCGAGCAGATCGCCGAGTGGTCTCGATCGCCGCTGGGCCCCATCGAGGTCTCGGTGAATGTGTCGGGACGTCAATTCATCAACCATGACCTTGATGGGGACGTGCACCGGGCCCTGTTCGATTCCGGCATCGACGCGTCGTTGCTCGAGTTGGAGTTGACGGAAAGCTCGTTGATGCAGAACACCGAGGCAACCATCGCGACGCTCCTGGCACTCAAAGGTCGCGGCGTGAAGTTGTCGATCGACGACTTCGGTACCGGGTACTCGAGTTTGGCGTACCTGCAGCGTTTCCCGATCGACAAGGTGAAGATCGACATTGCGTTCGTGCGCAACATCACCGGGCATACGAGCGACGCGACGATCGCACAAACGATCATTCAAATGGCGCACAGCCTGAACATGAAGGCGATCGCCGAGGGTGTCGAAACGGCCGAACAACACGCCTACTTGCGCCATCATGGGTGTGACGAGTTCCAGGGCTACTTTTTCAGCCATCCCCTTCCGGTCGAGGACATCGCGGCGCTCTTTCGGGGAGATGCTTTGCGATTCGGAAGCGAGAGAGGTCTCGAGATCGCCGGTCTCACCTGGCCTGACGCGGGACAGGTCGCCTCGGTAACCGACGACGTCGCTACAGTTCGTTGAGTGAGGAATCCAGACGGGTCGGCACAGGGGCCGCCAAGATCCTCTTCTCGGCGGTTGCCCGGAATGCGACGCTCACATGACTGTTGGCGTCGAGAGGTCCGCGCACCCCGTCACTCGGCCCTCGAAGGACGTGGCGTGGAGCTCAATCGCTTCTACGGTCGCATAATCAAAGATGATATGCATAAGGAGGGAACCGAGGAGTATGCCTCCAGACACAGGCGGTATGCACATGAGTCGCCATGCGTCGAACCCGTCGTGACGGTCGTCGGTAACGAACTCATCTGCGCAAGTGGATCAACCTCGGAGCCTCTTGCCTCCGGACCGAGTCCGTATCCGCATCGTCGGAAGAAACAAGGGCTGGGGCAGCAGGGGGCCAGGGATCTCTGCCCGAAATGCCGTCCTCCTGCCAAGGCGGGTGCCGTACTCGCCGCGTCGAAAACTGAGCTGCACGTCACCCGTTGACGGCGTGGAACAGGAGAACGTCCTTGGGGCGAGGTGATACGAAAAGGGGGTGCACCGGTGGGGGCCGATGACCTCAGTCGTCGCCCCCGTCGCGCATGCCTTTGGAGACCTGGCCGCATCGAGCACACCACGCTGCCGGGGCCCGCTCATCCGAAGGGTGGATCAATCCTCCGCAGAGTGCGCACCGCCAGATCACAGGAGACTGCTTTTCCGATGCCGACACGAACCTTCCCTTTCATTCCGTCTGAAAACATACCTCCGCCTTGGCGACGGAGGTGGGATGGAGGTCCGGCCGCCGAGTTGGTGCGTGGCGCCCTCCGCAGGCGCGAAAACGCTGTTCCAGCTCATAGGCTGGATATACTCCTGCCCAGCTGAGTCGTCTCAACCTCCTCCAAAAACGGGGACGCGCGTAGCGCTCAGGAGCCGGAAAGAGCTCGATGGAGGAGAAGTATGAGGCGATGCAGGAGAGCCTGCGCGCCCTGACGCAGTTTTTCGTCAACGACGGCACGCTGGGAGACACCCTTCTGCGTGTCAGTGAGATGGCCTGTGCGTTCACGCCGGCCAAATACGCCGGCATCACCATGCTGGTCGAGGATGCACCCCGGACCGGGGTCTTCACGAATCCCGAGGCGCTCGAAGTCGACGAGGCCCAATACCGAAACGGTGAAGGGCCTTGCATGTACGCCTTTCGGGACCAGGTGCCGTACCGCATCGATTCGACCATCGCAGATCGACGTTGGCCGGAGTTTGCACGCAATGCGGCGGCGCACGGGATCCTTTCGACCCTTTCGGTCCCTCTTGCCGCCCGCGGCAAGAGCTTGGGTGCGTTGAATCTCTATGCCGAGTCCGAGCAGGCATTCACCGCGGCGCACGAGGCCGCTGTCCGTGTCTTTGCCGACCAAGCCTGCATCGTGCTCGCCAATGCGCAGGTGTACTGGGACGCCCGCCAACTCAGCGAGAACCTCAGCCAGGCCATTGAAACGAGGGAGACCATCAGTCAGGCCGTCGGCATTCTGATCGCAGCCGGTGGCCGGACCCCGAAGGATGCATTCCAAATCCTCGTCAACGCATCCCAACGCGAGAATCGCAAGGTGCGCGACATCGCCGAAGAGATCGTGGCCCGCACCGTAGAACGGGGTGGCGACGCAGGCAAATAGGCGCGGGATTTCCCGGGTCGATGTTGTCCGTTGCGGGTAGACAGTACGGATGCAGCCATCGTCAGGCCTCCCCTTTCCTCTGGGCGCCACGCCCACCACGGAAGGTCTCAACGTCGCGGTGTCGTCCGAAGTGGCCGATGCCGTAGAGATCTGCCTTTTCGATGGGGATGGATCCGAAGAGCGTGTCGCGTTGCCGGAACGGACGGCCCACATCTGGCACGGCCTGCTCCCGGGCATCGGGCCGGGCCAACAGTACGGTCTGCGGGTGCACGGCCCCTGGGATCCGGCGAAGGGATTGCGCTGCAATCCCGCCAAGCTCTTGCTCGACCCCCATGCGACGGCCATCGACGGGGACATCGCATGGGACCAGATGGTCTTCGGGCACGACCTGGACGCTCCTGAAAGCCTCAACGATCTTGACTCCGCATTCGCGATGCCCAGATGTGTCGTCACCGAACGCTCCTTCGATTGGGAGGGCGACAGGTTCCGCCGTGTCCCCCTCGAAGAAACGGTGGTGTACGAAACGCACGTGAAGGGGCTCACCCGGCGTCATCCTGACCTTCCTGAGGAGATCCGTGGCACGTACGCCGGTCTGGCCCATCCGGCAGTCACCGGCTACCTGGTGGACCTCGGCATCACTGCCGTCGAGCTCCTCCCCACTCATCAATTCCTCCACGATTCCCGGCTGCTCGATCTGGGTCTCAAGAATTATTGGGGGTACAACAGCATCGGGTTCTTGGCACCCCACGGCGGCTACAGCTCGGCAGGGACGTCAGGCGGACAGGTCAACGAGTTCAAGTCGATGGTCAAGGCGCTTCATCGCGCCGGTCTCGAAGTCATTCTCGACGTGGTCTACAACCACACGGCCGAAGGCAATCACCTCGGGCCGACTCTCTCCCTCAAAGGCCTGGACAATCCGGCGTACTACCGCCTCGTCGACGGTGCGCGGGACCGGTATTTCGACACGACGGGCACCGGCAACAGCGTGAACGTCGGCCACCCGGCCGCTCTCCGGCTCATCATGGACTCCCTGCGGTATTGGGTCACCGACATGCACGTCGACGGATTCCGCTTTGACCTGGCGACGACGCTTACCAGGCAAACGGGGAACGAGGATATCCACAGTGCCTTCCTCGACCTGGTCCATCAAGATCCCGTCCTCGCACCGGTGAAGCTCATCGCGGAGCCCTGGGATCTTGCGGGGTACCAGGTGGGGGGATTTCCTGCCCGATGGTCCGAGTGGAACGGGAAGTATCGGGACCAGGTCCGGGATTTCTGGCGGGGAGAACCAGGGTTGCTGGGCGAGTTGGCCTTGCGGGTGACGGGCAGCGGCGACATCTACTCCTCAGACCGCAGGGTACCCACGGCGAGCATCAACTTCGTCACAGCGCACGACGGGTTCACGTTGGCCGACCTGACCGCGTACAACGAGAAGCACAACGAGGCCAACGGTGAACACAACAACGACGGCGAGAACGAGAATCGCTCTTGGAACTGCGGGGTCGAGGGTCCGACTGATGATCCAACCATCAACACACTGCGCTCGCGGCAGCGGCGCAATCTCATGGGAACGCTCTTGCTCTCGGCCGGAGTTCCGATGCTTCTGGGCGGCGACGAGAGAGGCCGGACGCAAGGGGGGAACAACAACGCGTACTGCCAGGACAACGAGATCTCCTGGTACGACTGGGAGCACGCGGATGAAGAGCTGCTCGCGTTCGCTCGCTCCGCGCTCATGCTGCGCCGCGCCCATCCCGCTCTGCGACCACGCGACTACCTCCGCGGGCCGGGGGCGCGCCGGCACAGATGGTCCTGTACCGGGCGGACGGCAAGCAGATGGACGAACAGGACTGGCAGGACGCCTCGGCCAAGACGTTGACCATCTCGCTCGACGGCAGCGAGATCGAAGACGCCGAGGGTGACTGGGACGGCGAACACTGGCTTGTTCTCCTCAACGCCCACTTCGAGCCGGTGTCCTTCACCATTCCGGGCCAGTTCAGCGGCTGGGAGATCGTCCTGAGCAGCCTCGAGCCGGCCGAGACCCCGGAGGTGCAGAACGGAAACGTCCTCGAGGTTCCCGATCGGTCGTTCCTTCTTTTGATGGCCGCCTCGGCCCGCAAGTCGCAGGGGGAATCTCTTGCGCTGCATTGACGTTGTTCTTCTGGGGAGCGAGCGCAAGGAGGCAGCATGGCCAGAGCCGTCCGGTTCGATCACTATGGAGGCAGGGACGTCCTGTACATCGCACAGGTGGATGTTCCCCAGCCGTCCCGCGGCGAAGTGGTGGTGGCTGTACGAGCGGCGGGTCTTAACCCGGGCGAAGCGGCGATCCGCGAGGGTGCATTGGAAGCGCGGTTCCCGGCCACGTTCCCGTCTGGTGAGGGAAGCGATCTCGCGGGAGTGGTCCACGCGATCGGCGACGAGGTCGACGAGTTTACGGTCGGCGAACCGGTACTGGGGTGGTCGGAGCGACGTTCGAGCCATGCCGACTTCTGCGTCGTGCCCGTGACTCAGCTGGTCCCGAAGCCACCGGAACTGAGTTGGGAGGTCGCGGGATCGCTCTACGTCGTCGGTTGCACTGCCTACGTCGCCGTGAGGGCCGTCGAGGTCTCCCCCGGTGACACGGTTGCAGTCTCGGCGGCGGCGGGCGGCGTCGGCACGGTCGTCGTCCAGCTCCTCCGGACAAAGGGGGCGAGCGTCATAGGCATCGCGTCGGAGTCCAACCACGAATGGCTGAGGGCGCACGGCGTCACCCCGGTCGCCTATGGCGACGGGTTGACGGAACGCCTCACGGCAGCGGCGCCAGACGGCATCGATGCATTCATCGACCTCTTCGGGCCGACCTACGTCCAAGTCGCAGTCGATCTCGGGATTGCGACGGATCGAGTGGAGACCATCATCTCCTTCGAGAAGGCCGCCGCACTGGGCACGAAGGCAGAGGGAAGTGGTGACGGATCCACGCCAGAGATCCTCTCCGCCATGGCCGACCTCGTGGCATCGGGGGATATCGAGGTCCCAATCGCCGCCACCTACCCGCTGGAAAGGGTCCGAGAAGCGTACGCCCAACTCGAGCAACGCCACACACGCGGCAAAATCGTGCTTGTGCCGTAGCGCAGCCGTCTACCTCTCCGTCGGTTGCTCCAGGAGCAGGAGCGCCACCGGGTAACGATGGAAAAGATGCGTGAGGCCGGCGGCATCCCGGTAGCGGGCATCGGTCAACACGTCCACATAGGTGCCCGGTCGTAAGGGTACCGTCGTGTCGCCCCACCCGCCGCGTCGTTCCAATCCCACGGGAAGTCGGGTCGCCAGCGTGACCGCACCCCCTCGGTCGAAGGCGAGCAAGTGCTCGCCCAATGCGCCCTCCAGAATGAGTGGTCCGTAGTCCGTGAACAGTTCGGGGTGGTCACGTCGCGCCCGCAGCGCGTGCCGCGTGACCCACAGTTTGGCCGATGGTGTATCGAATGCAGGAGGGCCCGATGCAGCCCGCTCGAGGTCGTCCAACGCGGCTGCCAGGCCGAAGAAGTCAACGGGTCGCCGGTTGTCGGGGTCGACGAGAGAGCCCTCGAAGCTCTCGCTCCCCTGGTAGACATCGGGCACGCCCGGCATCGTGAGTTGGACCACCTTCTGCAGGAGTGAGTTCGACCACCCGTAGGGGACGAGGCGCCGGGAGACGGATTCGATCAAGGCGCGAACCTCGGGTCGGTCATATGCGGCGTCGACGGCGGCGTGGACGGTCCGTTCGAATTGGGCGTCCGGGGCATTCCAACTGGTCTCTTGGGATGCTTCACGCATCGCCTTTTCGGCGAACGCGTGGACGCGTTCCCGCTCGATCAACCCCGTGGCGGCGAACGACTGCCAGAGAAGGTAGCCGAACGCAGCGTTGGGAATCGGGGCGAGCAGCTGCAACTGCTGGGCCGTGTCGGCCCACTCTTCAGGCATTTCCGCCAGCACCGCCAAGCGCGCCCGCAGATCCTCCCCCCGTTTGGTGTCGTGGGTGGACAGCGTCGTCATTCCCAGCGGTGCCTTCTCGGTCCTCTGCTGTTGGGCCTTGTGGAAATCCGCCACGCCCAGTCCGAATTGGCCGGGGTCGCCCCCCACTTCGTTGAGTCCGATGAACCGCGAGTAGCGGTAGAAGGCCGTGTCCTCTGCGCCCTTGGCCATCACCGAAACAGTGACTTGTTGGAAGCGGGTGCAGAGTTCGTCGGCCGCATCGGACAGCCGCGGGATCAGCGCTTCTATGGCCGGAGCGAGCTCGGGTCGCACCCCGATGGTGGCGGCCGCGGCGTCGTGCAGATGTTCGAGGCCTTCGGGGAGGTAGGAGCGATAGACCGGAAAGGCCACCGCAAGTTCGGTGAGCGCATGTTCGGCCTCGTCGATGTCGGCCGCGAGACGGGCCAGCCGGCGGAATTCTGCTTGTAAGACGGTCGTCGCCGCATGGCGCTTGCCTTCTCGGACGTGTGCAGCCCACGATCGCTTGTCACCGGTGGTCTCGATATAGGCATGGTCCAGGGCCGCCTCGGCCCGTGGATCAGTCAGGACGGCGTTGATCTGAGCCAGTGCGTCGTAACCGGTCATGCCGGCCACGGGCCAGTCTGCCGGTAGCTCCTCGGAGAGCTGCGTGATCTTCTCCACGATGATCCAGGCGCCGGGAGCCGACACCGCCAATCGCTGCAGATACTCACCGGGGGCGACGAGTCCGTCAGGGTGGTCAATGCGGATTCCACGCACCCCGTAGTCGGCGACCCACCGCAGAATCTCCCGGTGCGTGACGTCATAGACCTCGGGAATCTCCACCCGTAGGCCTGCGAGCTCGGAGATGGCGAAGAATCGCCGATAGTTCAGATCGGTCGCAGCCCGACGATCGTCAATGAGGCGGTAGTACTGCCGGAGGTGAACCGCTGCGGCACCTTCTCCCTCGAGCGCCGTGTCTGCAGCGACGGGATAGACATGGGCCCCGTAGCGAAGTCCTGCACTCTCGAGCGTGAGATCTCGGTAGGGCTCGAAGTCGTCGGCCCCGACCGGGATCAGGACCCGGCCGCCGGCGCCGGCCCAATCAACGTCGAACCACGTCGCGAATTCTCCTTCAGGGCCGTGTTTGAGGAGCTCCCACCACGCGTGGTTCTGTGTCGGATCGGCCACCCCCATGTGATTGGGCACGATGTCGACGACCAGTGCGATCCCGGCGAGACGAGTTGCCTCGGCCAGTTCCTGCAGCCCCTGCGCTCCCCCGCGCACCGGGTCCACAAGGCCGTGATCCACGACGTCGTAGCCGTGCGAGGAGCCTCTCGATGAGCGCAGGAGTGGGGAGAGATAGAGCGCCCCCACACCTAACCTGGCCAAATAACCGACCACCCCGACGGCATCGTGCAGCGTGAACTGCTCCGAGATCTGAAGACGATACGTCGAACTCGGCGCGGCAGGCCCAGGGTCGCCCCCCAACCGGGTCACTCGTCACCTCCAGTTGCGGGTCGGACGCGCATCTGCCTTTCTTCCCAGCGCACAAGCTCTGGAGCAAGGGTACGACGTGGACCCTGATTCCGCCGGGATACCCGTGCCGGGCCCCTGCCGGGCCTGTCGGGTGCAAGCCCTGCGCTCTACGTGCGGTCTTTCAGACTGACATCTTGGGATGGACGACGAGATACGACATCAGGCCACTCAGTTGGAACAAGCGTATGACTCGACGATTGGGAGACAGGATTACCAACCCGCCTCCGTCGTTCCTTGTGCGCTTGTGCTCGGCGACCACCACCGCGAGGCCGCTCGAATCCATGGATTGCAACTGCGAGAGGTCCAGCTCGACCTGCGTGATGCCACTGCGTGACAATCGCGCGAACAGTTCGAACAACCGGGGAGCATTCGATGCGTCGAGTTCGCCCCGGAGGGCAACGACGGTCTTCCCGTCGTGTTCCGACACATCGATCTCGAGCTCATCAGCCGAAATCGGCACCCGCATGGTCATGGCCTTCACCTCTTTGAACGCGGCGACCATCCCCGGGATGCGCCACTCCTGCAACAGGCGGTTTCCCTATTATGAGCTTCTCGAGCGGCAATGCAAGGACCGTTCTGATCGCTACTTCGAGATCACCGAGTTCTCTTGCGGCTGCGGGACGGGCTCGGGGGGGCCAGGTTCGGGTTCAGGTGTCGTCGGAATCGTCATTTTCTCGACGTACCCGCACACCACCGATCGAAACGCCGGAGTTACCGCAGGCATGGCAGCACGGCCCACACCGCCTTGCCCGGATCACGGGTCGCTACCCCCCAATCCGCGGCAATCGCCGCCACGATTTGTAGGCCCCGGCCGGACACTCCCGTGGATTGCGGCTGGGCGATGGCCGGCGCTGGGTTCTGGTCGCCGACTTCGACGTGCACATCGGATCCCCGTCGGTACAACGACACCGTAAAGGCGCTCCCGGCATGGACACAGGCGTTCGTCGCCAATTCGCTCACGATGAGCTCGAGGTCCGATGAGTCACACCCGAGGCTCTTTGCCTGAGCATGGGCGAAATGTCGGGCGGCACTCACCTCGGAGGGAGACGGTGCGAACGACTCGGTGACCATGACTGCTCCATACCCGGTCAGCGCCATGCCAACCCTTTGGTGGAAAGTATTTCCCTACGAGGCGCCGTGCCACTGCACGATGACAAGGGTTGCATCGTCATCCAGGCGCTCACCGTGGTGCTCGAGAACGGCGCGCCCGATGCGGCGAACAACTTCCTCCGCGGCGAGCTGATCCGACGCATTCTGGCCCACGACATCGATGAGGCGGTCCAACCCGAGTCCCCCGCCGGACCTCACCCTCCCCTCAATGGCTCCGTCGGTGTAGAAGAGGACGGCATCGCCCGGTTGCAGGGTGATTTCTGCAATGCCCGGTTGCGAGGCTTTGGCTCCAAGCCCCCATGGAAGTGTCGGTGGGCAGACGAGATCTCCGATGACCTGCCCGCCGCGGACGTGGAGAGGTAACGGATGGCCGGCGTTGGTCCACTGCAGCAGACCGGTCTCCACATTGAGCTGCACCAGTTGACCGGTGACGAATTCCCTCCCGCCATACTGGTTTGTAATCGCCTCTTCGAGCTCCCGGTGCATTGCCGTCAGAGACTTGCCATGACGACGATCATGGCGATAACAGCCCAGAGCGAGACTGGCCAGGATCGCCGAGTTCAACCCATGTCCCATGGAGTCCATCAGTGCGACGTCGAGCACGGGCCAGTTGATCGAATAGTCGAAGCAGTCGCCCCCCACCTCGTAGGCGGGCTCCAGAATGCCCGCCACGGTCACCGGAGGTGATTTGAACACGAGGGGAGGAAGGAGATCCCACTGCATGCTCGCGGCCAGCGTCATCGCTTTGCGCCGACGATGCAGATTGAAGAGATCGCTCACGCGGCCGTTCACGGTCAAGAGGTAACCGGCGAGAATTCCGAGGGCGTTGCAGGCATTGATGCGTTCACCGTCCCCATCGGGGAGGGTCACGGCGAGCACTCCGCTACGGTCCGATCCCTCGAGGATCGGAACCCAAAGTCGGATCCCGTCCGGGCGATCGGCCATGACCGGTTCTTGCGTGAGGAACGCGCGCCCTGCCATCGTCGAGGCCACGTCCTCGCTGTGCGGCAGTTCGGGGTGCGGACCGTGGTTCCCGAGTGGTTCGAGGATTGATTGTCCGAAATCGACCAGGTACACGACGACGTCGGACACGCCCAATGACACCCCGACACTCTCAATCGCGGCTGTGACCGCTTCTGGCTGCGCCAACGTCGAACGAAGAAGGGGCGTCAGATCGAGCCCGGCCATCTGCGCAGCCTACGTGATGGGGATCACTCCCATCTGACCGCACCAAGATTTCCGGACGCCGTCACGCCGGTTGCCAGCTGGAGAAGTGGCGACTCTCGGCTCCACGAGCCAGAGGATCGCGACGACAATGCGGGATCGCGCGTGCGATCACTCCTCGCCACCAACGGCAACCCGTCGCTACGAGGGCAGGAAATCCGTGAGGAGGCGATTGACCTCGTTGGGAGCCTCGAGCTGCATCCAGTGCCCCGGGCCTTCGAGGCGTTCGTAGCGCCACGAGCCGGAGACATGGGCGTGCGAACGCGTCATCTGCCCCTCGGTCAGCGCGAAGTCCCCGCTGCTCCACACACCCATGGTGGGTGCGGGGATGGGTGGAAATGCAAGCGGTGGTGCGATGTACGACTCGGGCGGGATGTTGGCCCGGTACCAATTGAGGCCCGGTGTCAACGAACCGTTGGCTTCCAGATCGGCGATCACCGCGTCGGCATCGGGATGGCCGCCCCAATCCCGGAAATTGGCCCATCCGTCGTTGGACAGCCACTGTTCGGCGATGTCCGGAAATTGGAAGAGAAGCATGTACCACGACTTCTCATGCTGTTCGTAACCGCCGGCCCTGAAACTCGAAGGATGGCCCACCGAGAGGGCAACGAGGTGGTCGACCCGATCGGGCACCACCGCGGCGAGGGCCCAGGCCACCGCGGCGCCCCAGTCGTGCCCGACGACATGCGCTCTCTCCACGCCGACCTGATCGAGAACCGCTCCGACATCGGCGACGAGGTAAAGGATGTTGTAGGCATCCACGTCCGCCGGCTTGTCCGATGCCCCGTAGCCGCGCATGTCGGGCACGATCACCTGGAAACCGGCGTCTGCCAGCGTGGCGATCTGATGGCGCCACATCCTCCCCGAATCGGGAAAGCCGTGGAGGAGGATCAAGGGGCGCCCGTCGCCCGTCACCTCGTACTCGATACCAGCTCCTCCACTCTCCGCACGCATCGCGCCCCCTCCGTCCCTTTGAGAACAATCAGCTGCTGGCCATCGCGACGAGCTGGTCCCTGTTCGGTCCGATCGCTTCTTCTGTGCGCCAGTCTGCACCGAATTCGATGACCTTTTCGAACATGCCCGGCCGCACCATGACGTGCTCGGGCAGGTCGAGCACGCCGACGATGTCGAGGAAGCCACGTAGGACGTCAGGATCCTTCGAACTGGCGGCCGCAAGTGCGCCGGTCATTTCGTAGGCGGGGTCATTTGGCTCGTAGGTCACGCCCTCGGCGACCGCGGCCATTTCGGCCAGGCGGTGCCGGTCGAAGGCCAACGTCGCCAGGAACCAGGGCTCGACGGTGTCGGCCGTCGCCACTGCGAAAGCCTCGGAGAGTTCACCCGGTCGGTCAGGCCCGGTCGCGCGCAATGTATCGCGCAACGTCTGGGCGTGCAGCATGCCGATCGACGCGCCCCTTCCTACGGAGGGATTCGTACATGCCCAGGCGTCCGCCACGGCGAGTACACCCGTGGCCACCGGCGTCCCGTCGGGCCGCAGGTCCCGACGGCGGTCCTCAATTTTGGCCATCGTGATGATCCGGTCCTCAATCGGGTCGCCGTCGAGCCAATGGGCCACAGTCGGCAGCGACCGTATGACGTTCTCCCACCGCCTCACATCTTTGAGCCCGAGGAGGGCACGATCGCCCGACCGGGCGATGAGCGTCACCGACCACGTCGCATTGTCTGCCGGCAATGTGAGGACGGAGATAGATCCGTAGGACTGCAGCAACGGCCCCAGGGCATACGGCAACTGCCCGTCGCGGGAGCGAAAATGGCGGCCGAGGTAGATGAATCCGCTGTCCTCGACCTCTTCGGCCGGAGGGCGAGCCTCCAGTCCATGCAGCCAGGACGGCAGGGCCGACCGCCGCCCGCTGCAGTCAATGACCACGTCGGCACGCAGCTCCTGGCCGTCGGAGGTCCTGACCCCGGTGACATGGGGTATCCCCTTGATCGCCGCCGGTCCGCCCAGCAGCCCTTCGACGGCGACACCCCGCCGCAGGGTGAGTCCCGGAGTCTCCTCCGCCACTGACGCCACGGCACGCTCGACGACGGCGCGGCGCCCCGAGAGGAGCTCGTAGCGTTCGTCCCCCTCACGAAATCCACCGGTCACGGCGTCGGGGATGCCTGACAGCGGATTGAGCCGCACCCCCCCGTCCCGTTCGATCGCCGCCGCGACAGCGGGTAGTTCTGCATCGAGGATCTGCCTGTAGCGCGCCAGGAAAAAATGAGCGAGCCGGAACTGCGTGACCCCCTTGCGATCCCAACTCTCCCAGGCATCGTCCGGTCCGCTCGGGAGGGGTTCGCCGTCGCGCTCGAGCATCGTGACCGAGTGCCCGTCGCCGGCCAGCATCATGCCCAGCCCCATGCCCACGACACCGCCACCGACAATCAGTGTTTCCGCCATGCCAGTCTCCTCGTCTCGCCGTCCGAGCATAGAACGCGTTGCCGGTTCGGTCGATTGACACGAGAAGGGTCGATCTGTACCGTCCATCCGTCGCCGCCGTTCGGCGCGCACAGTTGCATTGGGGGAAGCCGTGGGGAGCCTGGACGGCAAGGTTGCATTCATCACGGGGGCGGCGCGCGGTCAGGGCCGCAGCCACGCTGTACGGCTGGCCGAGGAGGGTGCGGACATCATCGCGGTCGATATCTGCAAGCAGATGTCAGCGGTCGAGTATCCGATGTCCACACCCGAGGACCTCGAAGAGACGGTGCGGCTTGTCGAGCGGCTCGACCGTCGGATTGTCGCCACCCGGGCCGACGTACGCGATCGGACTGAGCTCAAGGCCGGGCTCGATGCCGGGTTGGCCGAGTTCGGACACGTGGACATCGTCGTGGCGAATGCCGGAATTCTCACCTCGTACGGCGACACGCGGGTCGACGAAGAAGAAACGTGGCGTCAGGTCGTCGACACCGACCTCGGTGGCACGTGGCGCACTGTGCGGCTCGCTATCCCCCACATGATCGAGCAGGGAAAGGGTGGCTCCATCGTCCTCACCTCGTCCACATCGGGGCTCAAGGCCCTCGACGGCGGTGACGGCGTGGCCTTCGAGAGCTACACCGCAGCCAAGCACGGAGTGGTCGGCCTTATGCGCATGTTCGCCAAGACGCTGGCGCCATACTCAATTCGCGTCAACAGCATCCACCCGACGGGGGTGAACACACCGATGGTGGTGAACGAGGCGACGCAGCGCGTGCTGGCCACGATGGACGCGGCGGGAGCGGACACGCTCACGAATCTCCTCCCAGTGGAGATGATCGAGCCCATCGACGTGTCCAACGCCATCCTTTGGCTCGTCTCCGACGCCGCCCGTTACGTCACGGGAGTGACGTTGCCGGTCGACGCCGGGTTCACGATTCGTTGAGTCGCTACCGCTCCTGTTCGGTCGGCCGGATCAGCATTTCGCTGATGGCGACGTGGCGGGGACGGGTCACGATGAAGGCAATGGCGTCTGCGATGTCATGGGCCTGCATCGGCTCGGCGGCGATGAACTGGCTTTGCAGTCCAGCGATCACCTCGGCCCGATTGTGGGTGATCAGCTCGGTCGATGTGGCACCGGGCTCCATCAGGGATACCCGGACGTGCCGGCGCGTCACTTCCTGGCGCAGGGCTTCGCTGAACGCACCGATGCCGTGCTTGGTCAGGCTGTAGACGCCGTTGCCGTTCCGAGCGACTCGGCCGGCCACCGAGCTGACATTGACCATGTCCGCTACCTGGCGCGGGCCGCTCTCCGCGGCGGCCAGGAGATACGGCAGGGCGGCGCGGGCACAGTACATGAGGCCGAGGACGTTGAGCTCGATCATCCGCTGCCATTCCGTGACGGGCGCGTCGACGATCGGCCCCAGCAACATGACGCCTGCGTTGTTGATCAGCGTGTCGAGGCGTCCGAGTTCGGACACCGTATGCTGCACCGCGTCAGTGGCATGCTGCTCGCCGGTGACGTCAGCCTCGATCACGAGCGCGGTACCCCCGTCGCTGCGGATCCGGCTCGCCAGCTCGTCAAGGCGGTCCTTGCGCCGAGCCACCAGCGAAACGGCCGCCCCTTCAGCGGCCAACGCGACAGCGGTGGCCGCGCCGATCCCGCTCGAGGCCCCCGTGACAAGGGCCACGGTGCCGGTCAAACGCGTCATGCCGTCAATCTACGGGTCAGCGTCATTCGACTGTCACGCTCTTGGCCAGGTTTCGGGGCTGATCGATGTCGACGTTGCGAAGGAGCGCGGCGTGATACGCCACGAGTTGGAGCGGGACGTTCAGGACGATCGGATCGAGCTCCGGCTCGAGTTTGGGCACCAGAATGACCTCATCGGTCAGGTCATGGAGCGCGGTCGAATGGCCGATGGCAATCACCGGCCCGCCGCGGGATTGGATCTCGTGAATAGTGGCGACGTTCTTGTCGAAGAGCTCGTCGTCGGGAATGACGACGAAGGTCGGGAGCTCCGGGCTGATGAGGGCCAACGGTCCGTGTTTGAGCTCGGAGGCCGGGTAGGCCTCGGCGTGAATGTACGAGACCTCCTTGAGTTTTTGGGCCGCTTCGGCCGCGACGGGGAATCCCCGCACCCGGCCTACGAAGAAGGCGCTGCTCATGTGCCGGTAGCGCGCGGCTACTTCGCGGGCTTGACCCTCAGCAGCGAGCGCCTCTTGCAGTGCGGCCGGAAGCGCCTCGAGAGAGGAGATCAGCCGCCCCCCATCGCCCTGGCCCATGTCGCGGATGCGTCCGAGGTGCAAGGCCAGGAGGGCGAACGCTGTGACCGTGGACGTGAACGATTTCGTCGAGGTGACGGAGATCTCGGGCCCGGCGTGGAGATAGATACCCCGACCACAGGCGCGGGCGATGCTGGAGCCGACGACATTGACGATGCCGAGCACGGTGCCCCCCTTGCGGGTCACCTCCTGCACGGCACGCAGCGTGTCGAGCGTTTCACCCGATTGGCTGACGGCCACGTAGACGGTGTCGGCCTCAATGATGGGATTGCGGTAGCGGAATTCCGAGGCCGGCTCAGCACCCGCCGGGATCCGCGCCATGCGTTCGATGAGCTGGGCCCCGGCCAGGCCCGCGTAGTACGCAGAACCACAGCCGAGGATCTGCACGCGCCGGGTGCGCAGGATCTCCTGGGCACTGAGCTCGATGCCGCCGAGGTGCGCCGTCGCGAAGCGAGGCTCCAGCCGCCCTGAGAGAGTGCGGCGGACAGCGTCGGGCTGTTCGAAGATCTCCTTGCGGAGGTAGTGCTCGTGCTCGCCCTTCTCGTAGGTGGCGGCGCTCCAGTCCACCGTCTCGACGCCCTTCGTTCGCTCCGCCCCTTCGATGCTCAGGGTGCGGAACTGGTCGCGTTCGAGGACGGCGATCTCCCCGTCGTCGAGATAGGCGATCTTCTGGGTGTGGAGGATGAGTGCCCCGACATCGGATGCGACGAAGTGCTCGTTCTCCCCGATGCCGATCACGACCGGGCTACCGTTGCGGGCGGCCACTATCTGGTCCGGGTTCTCGAGGTCGATGACGGCGATGCCGTAGGTCCCTTCGATCGCCCCCAGAGCTTCACGCACGGCTTCGGCCAACGTCGGGGCGTTCGAGAGCGCGATCAGGTGGGCGAGGACCTCGCTGTCGGTGTCGGAGCGAAAGGTGTACCCCTGCGCCACCAGGGAGTCCTTGATGACCTGTGCGTTGTCGATGATCCCGTTGTGCACGACCGCGATGCGGCCGCTCGGGTCAGTGTGCGGATGGGCATTGGCCTCGTTCGGGACGCCATGAGTGGCCCACCGCGTGTGCCCGATCCCCACCGAGCCGCCAAAATCGGTCGGCGTGGTGGCGCGTAGCTCGTTGATCTTTCCCTTGACCTTGTGGATCCTCAAGCGGCCGTCGTCGATGACCGCCATGCCTGCAGAGTCGTACCCGCGATACTCGAGGCGGGCCAGGCCCTCCAACACCATGGGCACGGAGTTCCGATAGCCGACACATCCCACGATGCCGCACATGCTCAGTACCGCCCTGTCTTGGCCTTGGCCTGGTCGTAGACCGCTCGGAGTTTTCCAGTCAGTTCCTCGGTGGTGGCGTGGACGGCCGAGCGCGAGACGCGTCCGCCCCCGGTGCGGGCCGGCGGAGCGATGGCGGGGCCGATGACCACTTGGATCGTCATGGGTTTGGGAATGGCCTTCCCCTTGGGCATGGAGAGATCGGATCCGCCGATGCCGATAGGCACGATGGGTGCACCCGTGCGGGCCGAAAGGAATGCTGCACCTTCCATGAGGTCTTCGATCTCCGGGCCCTCGCGGCGGGTGCCTTCGGGAAAGAGGACCAGGCACTGACCGCGGTTGAGGATCTCTTCGGCCCGCTGCAGGGCTTCACGGTCGGCCGATTCACGATGCACGGGGAAGACGCCGAGGTAGAGGAGCAACTTGCCCAACCATTTGTTCTTCCAGAGAGAGTCCTTGGCCATGAAGAACAACTTGCGCCTGGTGCACACCGACGTAAACCCGAAGTCGGCAAAAGAACGGTGCACCGGCGCCAGGATCACCGGACCTGAGACCGGCACGTGCTCCTTTCCCACGACCTTGGGTCTGAACCATGTCTTCAGCACCGCATTGAAGATCGCGCGCATGATGCGATAGCCGACCTTGCGCGTGGGCTCGATGGCGAACTCCTGGTGGCGGCCCGGGGCCGCCGCAGCTGAATGCGGTTCGGGCACGGGTGCGCTCACAGCCACGACAACACCTCCTCCACTACATCTTGCACGGTGCGGCCGGTCGTATCGAGGAGGTGCGCGTCGTGCGCCTGCGTGAGGGGCGATGCAGCCCGGGTCGAATCGATGCGGTCCCTCCGGGCCACCCCGGCTGCCGACTCGTCATGGCGACGGCGCGCCCGCTCCTCCGCTGAGGCTGTAAGGTAAACCTTTACCTCAGCTTTAGGGAAGACCACCTCGCCGATGTCCCGGCCCTCGACAACGCCTCCCCCGTGGGCCACGGCCCACTCCCGCTGCAACCGGACCAGGTGGGACCGGACTTCGGCGTTGGACGCCACCAGGGAGACAGCTTCCCCGACCTCGGGCGAGCGGATGACACCGGTCACATCGAGCCCGTCGATGACGACCCGGCGGTCGACGAGGATCGTGGCGTTGGCGGCAAGTGCGGCGACAGCGTCGTGGTCATCAGCGGCTATGTCGCGGGCAAGGGCCAGAGCGGCGACGGCGCGGTACATCGCACCCGTATCGAGACGGTCGAGGCCGAGCTCGGTTGCCACGGCACGCGAGACAGTGGATTTCCCGGCACCGGCCGGTCCGTCGATGGCGATGATCAGGGCCCGCGGTGCCGGAGGTCCGACACCCGTGAGGCGGCTGAGTTCGTCGGCGAAGCCGGGGTAACTGGTCTCGACCGCGTCGAATCCCGTGATGAGGCTGCGTTCCCCTGGGCCGGCGGCGAGTGCGGCCACCGCTGCTGCCATCGCCATACGGTGGTCGCCTCGGCTGTCGAAGCGCGCACCGTGCAGGTGGGCGGGGCCCGAGGGGCCGGCGACACCGGTAATGGACAACGTGTCACCGTCGGCTTTGGCATGGGCGCCGAAGGCGGTGACCATGTCGATCACCGCCTGCAGCCGGTCCACCTCCTTGACCCGCAACTCCCCCACGTCGTTGAAGACGGTTGTCCCGTGGGCGACCGCCGCCGCGACCGCCAAGGCCGGGATCTCGTCGAGCGAGGGTATCTCTGCCGCGGCGACCGTGGTCGCACGCAAGGACGGGGCGCCGGACGCTTTGGCCGTCGCCTCGATCACGCCGGTGCCACCGGGGGCGGTTGTCACGGTCACGTTCGCACCCATGCGTTGGAGGACGGCGACATAGCCCAGTCGAGCGGGGCCCTGATAGATCCCTTCCACTGCGACGCTGCTCCCCGGCACGACGGAGCCCGCGACCACGAAGAAGGCCGAGGCGGAGGGATCTCCCGGCACGACCCGGGGTGTCACCGGGCGCAGCGCCGAGGGGTGGAGCGTGACGATCCGGCCCTCCCCCCACTCCTCGACGGTGATGTCGACTCCCGCTTCGGCCAGCATCTCCTCGGTGTGGGCGCGCGTGGTCACCCGCTCCCGCACGACGGTGGGTCCGACGGCGGCGAGGCCGGCCAGCAGTATGGCGGACTTCACCTGGGCGCTGGCCACCTTGGTCGTCCAGTCGATGCCGTGCAGCGCGCCGCCCTTGACGCTGAGCGGTGGACAGCACTTTGCACCCGACCCCGCAACGGACGCCCCCATCGATTCGAGGGGCTCAGCCACCCGGTCCATGGGGCGCAAGGTGAGGGAATCGTCGCCGATCAGGACGGTCTCCCACGGGAATCCGGCCACCATTCCGGCCAGCAGGCGCATGGAGGTTCCCGAATTGCCGCAATCGAGGGGTCCCGACGGCTGGTGGAGCCGGGTCCGGCCGCCCTGCAGCGTCACGCTGCCGTCGTCGTTGTGCTCGACGCCGACGCCCATTGCCGCGACAGCGGCGAGAGATGCTGCAACGTCGGCGCCGTCGGACAAGCCGTAGACCACAGAGGTGCCTTCGGCGAGGGCGGCGAACAAGACAGCCCGGTGGGAGATGGACTTCTCGCCCGGCGTGCGCACGGCGCCGCGGCACGGGACACCGCCTTGCACCACAAGAATCCGGGGAGCTGTCACGAGGGCTGCACTGTCCTCACGAGAGTTCTGGCCTCACGAGGCCTCATGAGAGTTTCTCCGTGCTGCAGTGGTACCCCTTCGCCTCAATGGCGTCGCGCAGACGTTCGGCCTCCGCCGAATCGACAACCAGAATGAGGACACCGCGTGGGCCTTCCGCGGAATGCGCGATCTCGATGTCGTAAATACTGATGCCGCCGTCCGCGGCCAACGAGGTGATTTCGGCCAGCACACCGTGGCGGTCCGGTACCGGGATGCGAAGCTCGGAGAGTTTGTCGGGACGCACCATGCGCGCCGGGAGCGTACGTCGAGCCTGGCTAGCACGCTGCAGGACCGCGAAAATCGATTCCCGATCGTTGGCCGCGACGCGATCACGCATGTGAGCGAGCTCAGTCAACAACGCCTCGAGTGCCTCGACGATGGGGCCCGCGTTCTCCGAGCAGATGTCGGGCCAAATCCCGGGATGTCCGGCCGCCACACGTGTCATGTCCCGGAACCCGCCGGCGGCCAACCTCAGCAAGGCTCCGTTCTGCTCCGCCCCGACCGTGGCGGCGTTCATCAAGGTCGCGGCCACCAGGTGGGGCACGTGGGAGACCACGGCGACGAGGCGATCGTGGTCGTCAGGGGTGAGCACCAGCACGTCGGCCCCGAGCGCCGTGACGACACCTTGCAGCCGGTCGAAGGCGTCGATGTCGGTCGCACTGGTCGGGGTCAGCACCCACACTGCGCCCTCGAAGAGATCGGGGGCGGCGCCGCGCAGGCCGATCTGCTCTGATCCGGCCATCGGGTGCCCTCCGATGAAACGGGGGTGGTCGGCCGCGGTGACGATGGCGGTCTTGACGCCGCTGACATCGGTGACGACCACATCCTGCCGGCGTTGCGATGAAGTGAGGATCCGATCGACCTCGCCGGCGACCGCCGTGGCCGGCGTCGCGATGAAGACGATCTCGGCCTCGAGATCGTCGCCGGACCGATCGATGACGCCGGAGCGCAGCGCCTCGGCGACGCGTGCCGGGTCGGCATCGAGACCGCTGACGTGCCAGCCGCGCTGACGGAGGGAGAGACCTATCGATCCACCGATGAGGCCGGTCCCCACGACGAGCGCCCGCGGGCGCGCCCCGCCGTCAGACCGGGAGGTCATCGCGGAGCCCTTGGGCACCGTGGAGATAGACGTGATGGATTTCGTCCCTGGTCCTGGTGGTGTGCACGTGGAGCAGGACACGGATGCACAGGGGCATGGCACCTGGCACGGCGATCTCGGCCGCGCACAGGAGAGGGACCGCGCCGAAGCCGATCTCCCTGATGGCGGTGGCCGGGAAGACGCTGGTCACGTCGGCCGTCGCGGTGAACAGGACGCTCACGATGTCGTCCTCGGCCAAGTCGTTGCGCTCCATGAGACGCAGGATCAACTCCTGCGAGCGCTGCGTCACCTGCTCGACGGTGTCTTCGTCGACGGTGGTGGCCCCTCGCAGGCCCCGGACCATGAGAGGTGCAGCCATGGGCGGTCACTCTACTGCCCGAGGTCAGGGGGCCGAGCGGGCCAGGGCGGACGGCGATTGCCCTCCCGTGCCCGGGCCAGGGGACACCTGACGGCCGCCCCGGTTCGGATCCGGCGATTGTTGACAAATACGATGGGCTAAGTCATATTTAGTCCACCACGTTGCTGGGTTTGCGGTGGGTGCGGGCGACACGTCGTCGTCAGCTGCGAAAGAGGGCATCGATGAGGAAACAGCAAAAGGACCAAATCAGACGGCTCTTCGGCGCCTTGGTGGCCGGAAGATTCGACGAATTTTTCGCAGGCTGTGCCAGTGATGTGTCGATCGAGTTCCGCGGTTCGACCCCGGTCCCGACGAAGATGACGAAGGCCGACATTCCCGACTGGTACGGATCGCTGCAAGCACTGGCGCCGACGTCGTTGCGTTCTTCGGTGGAGATCGGCCGGGCCGAGGGGGAGTCGGCAACCGTGATCCTTCGACACTCCTTCGGTCGCAACGGCGTCGACTACAGCCTCGAGATGATCAACCTGTTGGAATTCCGCGCAGGCCTCTTGGCCAAATGGTCCTCGTACCCACTTGATCTCAGCGAGTACGCCCGGGCCTGGAGAACGCACGAAATGGTGGCGCTCGCCTCGGCCTGACCCCCTGCAGCAGCGGAGAGCAGCGTCAGGACCCCGTACTCGAAAGACCAGGCAGCGTCGCGATGAACAATCCTTCGACATTGCATCTCGCAGTCGCTCTGGACGGAGCGGGGTGGCATCCGGCGGCTTGGCGCGAGCCCGATGCTCGTCCGCTGGAGCTGTTCTCGCCCCGCTACTGGACGGATCTCGCGGAGGAGGCCGAATGGGGACAGCTCGACTTCATCACCATCGAGGACTCGCTTGCCGTCCAGTCGGGGCAACGTGGAACCTTCGACGACCGTACGGACCAAGTACGGGGTCGGCTGGACGCCGTCCTCGTCGCGGCGAGGGTCGCCCCGCGTACGGGCGCAATCGGGATCGTCCCGGTGGTCACGACGACGCACACCGAGCCGTTCCACATCTCCAAGGCGATCGCCACGGTGGACTTCGTGAGCCACGGGCGTGCGGGGCTGCAGGCACGGGTTTCGCCGACAGCCCTCGAGGCCCGCCAGTTCGGCCGTCGCCTGATCTCGGATCCGCCCACCGACGGGATCGCCGAATTGTTCGAGGAAGCGGGCGATTTCATCGAAGTGGTGCGCCGCCTCTGGGACAGTTGGGAGGATGACGCGGAAATCCGCGACGTTGCCACTGGACGCTTCATCGACCGGGACAAGGTGCACTACATCGACTTCGAAGGGCCACGATTCTCGGTCAAGGGGCCATCAATCACCCCCCGATCTCCCGAGGGTCAACCGCTCGTGAGCGTTCTGGCCCATGTCCCCGTGGCGTTCGACCTGGCGGCCCGGAGCGCCGACGTGGTGTTCGTCACGCCCCGGACCGTCGCCTCGGTGGGCTCCATTCTCGAGACCGTCAGGGCCCACGAGGACGCCGTGTCCCGCAGCGCTCCCCCACTGCGGATCTTTGCGGACATCCTCGTCTTCCTCGAAGAGAGCGCGCTCAAGGCAAGGCGGCGCAAGGAACGTCTCGATGACCAAGACGGAGGAGCACTCCGTTCCGACGCGCTCGATCTTCACCGGGAGTCCCTCGGAGTTGGCCGATCTGTTGGTGCGGTGGCACGAATTGGGCATCGACGGTTTCCGTCTCCGACCGGGCACACTCCCCCATGACCTCGAGCTGATCACGCACGAGCTCGTCCCGTTGCTCCAGGGTCGTTCCGTCTTCCGTCACCGCTACGAGGACATCACGCTGCGCTCGCGTCTGGGTCTCTCACGCCCGGCCAACCGGTACGCAACCACATGAGGACCGGCGCGTGACGAAGCCTCAGAGGCAGATCCATCTGGCCGCCCACTTTCCGGGTGTCAACAACACCACGGTGTGGAGTGATCCTGAGGCCGGGAGCCACATCGAGTTCTCGTCGTTCGCCAAGCTTGCCCGCACCGCGGAGCGGGCGAAGTTCGACTTCTTCTTCCTGGCGGAGGGACTCCGGTTGCGCGAGCAGCGCGGGAAGATCCACGACCTCGACGTCGTCGGCCGTCCCGACACGTTCACCGTGCTGGCCGCCCTGGCCGCGGTCACCGAGCACATCGGGCTGTCGGGCACCATCAATTCGACCTTCAACGAGCCCTTCGAGGTCGCACGGCAGTTCGCGACGCTGGACCACCTCTCCGAGGGTCGCGCCGCCTGGAACGTCGTGACGTCATGGGACGCCTTCACCGGGGAGAACTTCCGGCGTGGCGCGTTCTTGGCCCAAGAAGACCGTTACGCCCGGGCGAAGGAGTTCCTGCGCACGACGCGCGAGCTGTGGGACTCATGGGACGACGACGCCATCGTCGGCGACAAGGACTCGGGCCGCTTCCTTTCGGGCGCGACGCAAGGTGCCTTTGCCCACCACGGGGTCGAGTTCAAGATCGACGGGCGCTTCGGTGTACCCCGATCACCGCAGGGTCACCCCGTCATCTTCCAAGCCGGCGATTCCGACACGGGTCGCGAGTTCGCGGCGGCTGACGCGGATTGCATCTTCTCCCGTCACGGCACGATCGAAGCCGGTCAACGTTTCTATCACGACGTCAAGGGGCGCTTGGCTCGCTACGGGCGCTCTCCGGACGACCTCAAGATCCTCCCGGCGGCAACGTTCGTCCTCGGCGAAAGCGAGGATGACGCCAGGGAGCGTGCCGCCGTCATCCGCCGCCAACAGGTCAGTGGCCCAACCGCCATCTTCTTCCTCGAACAGGTCTGGAACCGCGACCTCTCGGGCTATGACCCCGACGGGCCGCTCCCCGCGATTGAGCCTGCGCTCGGGACCGCACGTGTCGTCCAGGGCCGGGCAAAGATCTTCGACGACGCCACGAAGACTGCCGCGGAGTGGCGGGCCCTGGCGGAGGCGAAGCACCTCTCCATCCGCGAATTGATGATCGAGGTCACAGGGAGAGCCACGTTCGTGGGCACTCCCCTGCAGGTGGCGACCCAGATCGACGAGGCCGTCGCCGCGGACGCAGCAGACGGATTCATTCTCGTCCCCCATGTCTCGCCGGGTGGGCTCGACGAATTCACCGACACCGTCGTCCCGATCCTCCAGGAATGGGGCCGATTCCGGTCGCAGTACGACGGTCCGACGCTGCGTGATCATCTCGGACTCCCCTCACCCCGTTCGGCGCGGCTGACCCGGACTGCCGTGGGGGCGTGAGCCCATGACCGCGACCCGCGTCCCGCTCGGCATCCTCGATCTGGTCCCGGTCAGCTCGGGATCCACCGTGACCCGCGCGCTGCGAAACACGATCGACCTCGTGCAGCTGGCCGAGCGACTCTGTTACCGCCGGTATTGGTTCGCCGAGCACCATCTCAATCCCGGCGTGGCGGGATCGGCGCCGGCGCTCTTGACCGCCATGGCGGCAGCCGCCACCAAAAAGATCCGTGTGGGGTCCGGTGGCGTGCAGAGCGGACACCGCACCGCGTTGTCGGTCGTCGAGGAGTTCGGTCTGCTCGATGCGATGCACCCCGGTCGCATCGACCTGGGCATCGGACGCTCAGGCGGCAGGAAGTTCTTCAAGGACTACGTGGAGAAACGGTCGACACACACGCGGGAGGCGGCACCCGGGGTCGGACCCCGCCACACCGAGAACGGGCTCCTGATCCCCGCTCCCCCGCCGTCTGGTGGTCTGGGGAAATCACCCAGGGTGTCGCTCACGGCGGAGCTCCTGCAGCAAGCCGATGCCGTATCCGCTGACTACGGGCAGCTGCTGGCCGACATCCTCGGGCTTCTCCGTGGCACGTACCGATCGGCCGAGGGCCTCGACCCCCACCCCGTCCCCGGCGCAGGGGCCGATGTCGAACCCTGGGTTCTCGGGAGCAGTGCCGGCGAGAGTGCGGAGGTGGCGGGAAAGCTCGGGCTCCGGTTCGCTGCGAGCTACCACATCAATCCGGCGACGGCGCTCAGTGGCATCGACGTCTACCGCAAGGCATTCGTCCCGTCGGCGTCCCTCGCCGAGCCGTATGTCGCTGTGTCAGCCGACGTCGTGGTCGCGCCCGACGATGAGAGCGCCCGACGGCTCGCCGCGGGCTACGGCCTGTGGGTCCGCAGCATCCGCAAGGGCGAGGGGGCCATCGCGTTCCCCGGCCCCGAAGAATCCAGCCGGCACACGTGGAGTGAAGAGGACCGGGCACTTGTGCACGACCGGGTCGCCACCCAATTCGTCGGCAGCCCCGAAGTGGTGGCCGGTCACCTCGAACGTCTCCAGGGGGCAACCGGCGCCGACGAGCTCATCGTGACGACGATCACCCACAGTCACGCTGACAGGGTCCGATCCTTCTCCCTGCTCGCGCAGGAGTGGATGATGAGAAGCGGCAGCGTCCCCGAGTGCGCATCGGTCGCGACCGCTCGCTCCTAGTTCTTTCTTCGTCGTGCCCTAGTTCGGCAGCCCCGCCTTGGTTGCCTCGGGAACTTCCAACAGGCGACCCGTTGCCACGTCGTAGATGAAGCCGTAAATGGCGATCCTACCCGGGACGAGGGGGTGATTGCGGATACGAGCGACGTCATCAACCACACTCTGTGCGTTGTCGGTGATCGTGAGCCAGTCGATGTAAGAAGCCTCGGCCGACCCGGGGCCCTGGCCGACGTCGTGGAATCCGTCGGGACCGAGCGCGGCGGTCTCGAGGCTGCTGGCGAGCAACCCCCGGATGACCTCATCGGTGAAGAATTCCATGCCGCAGTTCGAGTGATGGATCACGAACCACTCCTGGGTGCCCAGAAGCTTGTACGAGATGACAAGCGATCGGATCGCGTCGTCGCTGGCTCTTCCGCCTGCGTTGCGGATGACGTGGGCGTCGCCTTCGGCCAGACCGGCGTACTTGGCCGGGTCCAGCCGCGCGTCCATGCAGGTCAGGATGGCAAAGTGACGCGCCGGCGGAAGAGCAAGCTTCGCCTTGTCGCCGAATGAGGCTGCGTACCGTTCGTTGGCTTCGAGTACCTCGTCGTAAATGGACATGTCTGCCTCTTTCCTCCGGGCGAGCGGCCCGCTCCCCGTTCTCCGGCATTCCTCCGGATATAACTATTAATCCTATTGACTTTATCGTCTTTATGGCGCCGTCGGAAATCGGGACAGGCGCTTTGCTCCCGCAGCCAGGGCCTTGGGCCTGAGGAGGGGCTGAGATACATGCAGAAAGCGTGTTTGGAGGTGTATCGTGCTCACGTTGAGAAGCTCCAGTGCGCCAACGTGGGCGACACTCGGAAGCTGTAAGGGGGGAAATACTGATGAGAGTTGCTGCCATACGTAACGGTTTGGTGGGGGGCCGCATCCTCTGTGCGATGGCCGTCGCCGCCGGCTTGACGTTGGTCACGGGTGCGATGAGCCAACCGGCGGGTGCCGCGACCAAGTCGGTGGTCGTCGTCGGCGACCTCTGTAGCTGCACCGGTCCTGAGGCGTCCACCATCTCGCAGACGACCGATGTCGTCAATGCGTGGGCGAAGTCAGTCAACGCTGCAGGGGGCCTGGACGGCCACCAGGTACAGATCGTCGTGAAGGACGACGGGTACAACCCGGCGACCTCGCTGTCCGACGCACAGTCGCTCGTCCAGCAGAACCACGTCATCGCCATTTTCGACAACAGCGACGAGGACGCCGCCTGGGAGAACTACATCCAGAAGGCGAAAGTCCCGGTGCTCGGCGCGACGGAGGCCGACGCCGGCTACAAGAACCCCGATTTCTTCCCGCCCGGTGGCACCTTCAACTACTCGGACGGAGCCGGCGCGGTGGCCGCGCACAAGGCGGGCATCAAAACTGAGGCGATCCTCTACTGCGCCGAAGTGGCAATCTGCCAGGAGTCGAGCGCAGAGGCCAAGGTCCTGCTGCCGAAGCTCGGGATGAAACTGGTGTATTCGACGAGCATCGGCTTCGCCGCACCCAACTACTCGGCGCAATGCCTGGCCGCGAAGCAGTCCGGGGCCCAGTCCATGGCCGTGGGTGATGCATCGGCCATCGTGACCAAGGTGGCCGAGAACTGCGCCACGCAGGGCTTCACACCGACCGAGCTGAGCGCTGACGGCTCAGTGGCCATTGCCTGGCTCGGCGTCCCTGCCATGAACGGCAACATCGACGTGCAGGGCGACATCCCGTGGTTCGTGCACAATTCGATAACGAAGCCCATGTACACCGCGTTGAGCAAGTACGCCCCAGGAGTGACGACGGGCCCGAACTTCGGCGAGGTTGTGGTCCAATCATGGGCAGCCGGCGTCCTGCTGCAACTGGCGGCCGCCAATCTCAGCTCGACTCCGACCACGGCGGACATCTACAAGGGTCTCTATGCCCTGAAGGGCACCACTCTCAAGGGTCTGTCTGCACCGATCACGTTCCACAAGGGTGGGACCGCTTCCAACCCTTGCTTCTTCGAAATGGGCATCAAGAACGCCAAGTTCGTGACGCTCAACGGCGGCAAGTACTTCTGCGTGCCGAAGAGCCTGGTAGTCAAGTAGTCAGCAGTTCAAGGCTGGCGGCCCGCAGCGGCGGCCAGGGCGCGTACCTCGGTGCCGGTCAGCTCCCTCCAGTGTCCTGGGGGGAGCCCGGTATCGCGGAGCGTGCCGATACGTGTGCGCACCAGGCGAAGCACGGGGTGCCCGATGGCGTCGCACATGCGCCGCACTTGGCGGTTCTTGCCTTCGTGGATGACGAGGCGCAGGACCCCGGGCGAGAGCACGCCTACTTCCGCCGGAGCGGTGCGCCCGTCCTCGAGCTCTACGCCCTGCCGTAGCTGGCGCAGTGCGCCTGGGGACGGTGTGCCGTTCTCCACTTCGGCCACGTATTCCTTGTCCACGCCGTGGGAAGGGTGGGTCAGCAGCTGAGCCAACGCACCGTCATTGGTCATGATCAAGAGCCCTTCCGTCTCGAGATCCAGCCGCCCCACGGCGAAGACGCGGGGCTCGTGGGGCACCATCTCCACCACCGTCGGCCGTCCCTGCGGGTCAGCTGACGTCGTGACGACGCCAGTGGGCTTGTTCAAGAGGTAATAGACGAGGTCTGGGGCGACGGGAAGCAGTATGCCGTCAACCTCGACACGCGCCGTGTGCACGTCGACCCGTCGACCCAAGACGGCGACCTTGCCGTCCACGGTGACGCGCCCGTCCGCGATCAGCTCCTCGCAGACGCGGCGCGAGCCCTGGCCGGCCCGGGCCAAGACCTTCTGGAGTCTCTCGCCGGCGTGGTCGTGCGGGTCAGCCATCAACGGCTCCGAGACGCTGCATCGTGCTTTCCACCAAGGCGTTGGGGTGCCCGTTGGACGGGACATGGCATCGACTCCCACGGATGGTCTCCACCGACCCATCCTCGCGCAGCGTTCGACGGACTCATTCTTCGCTGTCGTCCGCGTGTCATAGTGCGCGCTCCAGTCACAAATGGCCAGAAGTTAGGCTGAGGACGCATGCTTCTCAGCTTCCAGATGCTGCCCGAGCAGCCGGTGCGGGAGTTGCTCACCGTGGTCGAGCTCGCTGACAGGCTCGGCTACCACGGCTGCTACAGCGCCGACGAGATCTACCACAAGGATGCATGGCTGCTCTTTGCGGCCGCCGCCCGACGCACCGAGCGGATCAGGCTGGGGCCATGCGTCGCCCCGATCTACATGCGGGAGCCAACATACATCGCCCAACTTGCCGCCACGCTCGACGAGCTGAGCGACGGGAGGGCCGAGGTTGTGTTCGGGATCGGCAACACTGCGATGCTCGAGCAGTACGGCGTCGAGTGGCGGAGAACGCGATCGATCGCTCGCTTGCGTGAAGCCCACCACGTCATCCGGACCCTCCTGGACGAGGGTTCGGTCGACTTCGAAGGAGAGTTCTACAACTACTCGGGAGTCACAACGGCGGCCCGACCCGTGCAGGAGCACCTGCCGCTGAAAATCGGTGCAATGGGCGGACCAAGGTCGATGGAGCTGGCCGGTGAGATTGCAGACGGCCTGCACACGGCATGCGCCTACTCACCCCAGGCGCTGAGCTATGCGGTGCAGCACTTTCGGGCCGGAGTGGAGCGTGCGCGGCGAAGTCCTGATGGCCTCGATCTCGGTGACTCTCTGCTCGGAGCCATTGCTGTGGACGGCGACGTTGCGCGCCGGGCAGGGCGAATCCTGGCCGCGTTCTATATCCCGTCGATGCCGCCACCGCTCCTCGAACGCCACGGGATCGAGCCGGATCAAGTTGTGCCGATCTGCGAGGCCTTCGCGGCCGGTGATGTCCGAGGCGCGCTCGAAGCGACGCCGGATGAGATTGCGGATCGACTCATGGTGGCCGGTACTCCAGATGACTGGGTCCGGTGGTTGAAAGAGACCTATGTCCCCTCGGGCCTCGACCATGCCTTGGTGTCGTTCACGGATCCGTTCACGTTGAAGGCGTGGGCGGGGATCGACGTCGAGGGCTTACCCGATCTGGGAGAGCAGGTTCGGCTATTCGGAGAGCACGTTCTCCCCGAGCTCACGGCGCTTTAGAGAGTCGATCAGCGGGCCATACCCACCACGTCATCGATCCCTTGGCCTCCCAGGCTCCCGAAGAACGGGGCGTCGCCGTAGGAGAAGACACCACCATCAGAGGCCGTGAACCAGTAACCCCGGCCGTCCGAGGTGGGGGTCATGCCCACGATGGGACTGTTGAGACGGATGTTCCCCGTCGAGCCGAAGAACGGAGCATCGCCGAAGGTGAAGATGCCGCCGTCCGACGCGACCAGCCAATACCCTTGGCCACTGGGGGTTGGGGTCATGCCCACAATGGGCTGGTTCAGACGGATGGCGCCGGTAGAGCCATAGAACGCTGCGTCACCAAAGGTGAAGATCCCCCCGTCAGAAGCCACCATCCAGTAGCCCTTTCCGTCAGGCGTAGCCGCCATGCCGACAATCGGCTTGTTGAGATGGATCGCGCCGGTAGAGCCATAGAAATTGGCGTCGCCAAAGGTGAAGATTCCACCGTCAGAGGCAACGAGCCAGTAGCCCTTTCCATCAGGCGTAGCCGCCATGCCCACGATGGGCTTGTTCAGATGGAATCCGCCGGTCGAGCCGTAGAAATTCGCGTCGCCGTAGGAGAAGATGCCGCCGTCGGTCGCCACCATCCAGTAGCCGCCGTCCGAGGGCGTTGTGGCCATGCCCACGATGGGCTGGTTGAGGTTGAACGTGGTCAGG
Source organism: uncultured Acidimicrobiaceae bacterium (assembly GCA_963706555.1). Taxonomy (GTDB): domain Bacteria; phylum Actinomycetota; class Acidimicrobiia; order Acidimicrobiales; family RAAP-2; genus Bog-473. The sequence continues at coordinate 3,705,345 of OY970164.1, read as the reverse complement.
TCGCCGAGGTAGTTCAAGAATTCGTCGTTGCCGAACCCTCCGAGCTCCCCTGCGGCCCCGTACAGGTAGTAACCCTGTCCCGGAGTGCTCGGCGATGCGTTATAGGCAATGGTGCCGACGAGCTCGAGATCTCCGTTGTTGGTCACGCAGTCAAACTGAAGTGCGAGTGTTTGAATACTCCCCTGTCCGTTGTTGTCAGCCACGACGAGTTGGTCGACGGTGACATCGAAGTCGCTATTGTTACCGGTGAAGCACACGCTGCCACTCTGTGACACATTCAGATCGAGGTTTGCGACACTGGCGCTTGTTGGCGTGGTTTCGTAGGTTTCACCGGCGACAATCCCGAGTCCTCCGATAGTTGACATCGAGAAACCCCCACCGGCCCAACCGACACCGAAGGCCGACAGAGTTCCGTTGTGATACAAGGTGATACTGGGCTGGGACGGCGTCTGCGTGACGACGACGGGATCCGCATCACCGACGTACGCCTCGCTGACGACCGAACTGAGTGGTGCGGCGCTGTCGGGTGGTGTGTGCGACGACACCGAACTGGACTTCGACGAGCCGGCGACCGCGTGTGTCTGGAAGCGCGCTGCACTCGCTGTGGGGATCGACACCAGCCCCAAGACCACGATCAATGAGGACGTAACGGCCACGAGGGCACCGAACAGGCCGCTCGTTTTGCCTCTGAATGAATCTCGAATCCTGGACACGCTTGATGCTCTCCCAACGCTAGACAAAGCTGCTTCCTCTCGAACTACGTACACCTCGACACCTACAGAGTGCGAGGAATCTAAACAGAGCGAACCCGCCGACGGGGGGATGCCACCGTCGTGATATTGGCAATTTCATCCCCTCAGCGGGCCATACCCACCACGTCATCGATCCCTTGGCCTCCCAGGCTCCCGAAGAACGGGGCGTCGCCGTAGGAGAAGACACCACCATCAGAGGCCGTGAACCAGTAACCCCGGCCGTCCGAGGTGGGGGTCATGCCCACGATGGGACTGTTGAGACGGATGTTCCCCGTCGAGCCGAAGAACGGAGCATCGCCGAAGGTGAAGATGCCGCCGTCCGACGCGACCAGCCAATACCCTTGGCCACTGGGGGTTGGGGTCATGCCCACAATGGGCTGGTTCAGACGGATGGCGCCGGTAGAGCCATAGAACGCTGCGTCACCAAAGGTGAAGATCCCCCCGTCAGAAGCCACCATCCAGTAGCCCTTTCCGTCAGGCGTAGCCGCCATGCCGACAATCGGCTTGTTGAGATGGATCGCGCCGGTAGAGCCATAGAAATTGGCGTCGCCAAAGGTGAAGATTCCACCGTCAGAGGCAACGAGCCAGTAGCCCTTTCCATCAGGCGTAGCCGCCATGCCCACGATGGGCTTGTTCAGATGGAATGCCGCCGGTCGAGCCGTAGAAATTCGCGTCGCCGTAGGAGAAGATGCCGCCGTCGGTCGCCACCATCCAGTAGCCGCCGTCCGAGGGCGTTGTGGCCATGCCCACGATGGGCTGGTTGAGGTTGAACGTGGTCAGGTCGCCGAGGTAGTTCGAGAATTCGTCGTTGCCGAACCCTCCGAGCTCCCCTGCGGCCCCGTACAGGTAGTAACCCTGTCCCGGAGTGCTCGGCGATGCGTTATAGGCAATGGTGCCGACGAGCTCGGTGTTTCCGTCGGCGCTGAGACAATCGTATTGAAGCGCGAGTGTCTGAATAGTCGTGCCCACCGCAACGAGTTGGTCAACGGTTACCTCGGTGTCGTCGCCGTCAGCTGACTGACAAAGAAAGGGGTTCGCACCGCCCCCTATTGTGATGATGGCATTCGAGTTGTCATACGTCTGACCAGCGACAATCGGACTACTCAGCTTGACTTGGACTTGCCCGCCACTGGGCCAGCTGACGAAGAGCTGGTGGGGATCGTTCAATGGAAATACGGGCTGTGTCGGAGTCTGCGTGAGGATGTAGGGAGCCGCATCACCAAGGAATGTTTCGCTGTAGACCAGGTTGAGTGGCGCGGCGCTATCGGGTGGCGTGTGCGGCGAGACCAGGCTGGATTTAGTCGCACCGGCAACCGCATGTCCTTGGTAGGGCGTTGCGCTTGCCATGGGCGCTGACACCAGCCCCAAGATCACAACAACGGAGGATGCCAAAGCGGCGATGGCGCCCAACAGGCCGGCGGCAGTTCCTCTGAATGAGTTTCGAATCCTGGACACGCTTGATGCTCTCCCAACGCTAGACAAGGCTGCTCCCTCCCGAGCTCGGTACACCTCAGCACCTACAGAGTGCGAGGAATCTAAACAGAATGAATGCGGCGACGGGGGGATGCCACCGTCGTGTGACCGACCGACATGACATGCTTCTTCAACGATGTCCCCCAGGCATTGCACAGATGAATTGCGTCAGTTGCGTTGTGCGCCGAACCGTACGAATTGCAGAACAACGCCCGCCCACTCCCTTCACAACGAAAGCCCAACGCAACTGGTCAGGGGCGACCGACGATGCGTCACCCGTTGCATCTTGCGTTGCAAACGGGGTCGGGTCGTGACCTACGGGAGTGCGGCGATCGCCTCGATCTCGATGAGCTGATCCGGATAGCCGAGGCTTGTCACGCCGAGCAGCGTGCTCGGTGGCTTGTGTGGCAATAGGCGTTGTGCCACGGCGGACCAGGCGTTGACCAGTGCGGTGCGGTCTCCGACGACGTACACGGTCGTGCGGACGATGTGTTCCACGTCTGCCCCGTACCGGGCCAGCATGGCCCGGAGGTTGTCGTAGGCCGCGTGCGCCTGCGCCACCGCGTCACCCGCGGCGACCACAAAACCTTCTGTGTCGATCGGGCAGGCGCCTGCCGTGAAGATCAGAGAGCCGCCCGCAACGACCGAGGCGTACTCGTAGGGCACGCCCACGAAGAGCGCTGGGGGTGGGCTGTCGGGCGGCACGACGTTGGCTGCGGGCGACGATGGCTGCGCGAAGGTCAGCTGGCGTTGGCAGTCGAGGTGCCGGGAATGTCCGTCCCGCAAAAGGGTTTCTTCGAGACGAGGGAGAAGCCGCTCTTCTCGGCCCGCAGATACCACCCGCACGCCGGGGAGGTGTCATGCCCGAAGTTCGTGGAATAGTCGAGCGGCACCGGCAACAACCCATTTCCGTTGTAGGACTTCACGTTGCGCAGGAACTTGATCGTCGCCGCAGGTGTGGGGTTCTTGCCGGCCCCGACCAGACCCTGGATCATCAGGTCCGCCCCCACCCACGCCTCGTATTCGTTGAGCGTGGGAAAGCGGGACTTGGTGAAGTGGTCATATTTGATCAGCCCGGCCTGCATGGCCTGGGTTCCGGCGTTGGGTGCGGCGAAGGGGCGGAACCCCGTATCGAAGTAGTCGCCCTGCAGCTGGGACCAGGCCGGTGAGGTCACGGCGCTCGGCTCATAGCCGGTCGGGAACACGACCGCTTTCAGGGGGACGCCCGCCTGTCGAAAGGCGGTCGCCATGGCGAAATTCGAGCTGTCGACCATGCCTGCGTAGAGGCCGGTGATTTTGGCGGCTTTCGCTGCAAGGGCCTCGGGGCCGAACGCCACACTCCCGAACGGGACAGAAATGTCGAGAACCCCCTGTTTGCCACCGGCGTGGACCACCGAGCGAACAGTGCTGATGGCCGACCGGCTCGAGGAGGGTGAGATGCCGTAGCCGTAGGAGCCGACGACCGACCCCCCGTGTGAGGTCAGGAACTTTCCGATCTGCGTGTTGACGGGATAGCTCGGATCGATGCTCCCCGTGTCCGACGCGAACATGTTCGTGTAGGGCTGCGTCCCCCATTCCGGTCCGTCGGACGAGGCTCCCGTGACCGGGAGATGGGCTTGATAGGCGAATTTCGCGCCCTCGAAGAAGAGGGCGCTCACCGCGACGATCCCGATGACACCTTTCGAAATGACGCTCTGGACGGCCGTCGGGTCCACAGCCGGGCTCGTCTGGTCGTCGGCCACGACGACCTTGATCTTGTGGCCGTTTATGCCGCCTTTGGCGTTCTGCACGTCGACCCGAGCCATAAACGCACCCGGCACGCCCTTGTACTCGGGCCCGGCCGGACCGGTACACGAACAGATCAACCCGATGGTGAGCGGCGATTTGGACGCGGCACCAGCGGGCGTGCTGGTCACAGCCACCGTTCCGGCCAGACAGACCACGGCGGCGAATGCTGCAAAGAACCGTGTACCCCGTACGCGCATGACATCTCCCCCCTGCTTCAAGCTGACGACAATCGCACAACCTTGACGAGAATTGCTTTCGGGTTACACTAAACGATTGAAAGTGATTGTCAATTGATTTCGTTTGTGTGATGATGCCGTCTCCTCGGGGGCGGGATCAGAGCGGGCGACGGGATCGGAGCAGAAGGGTGGGGAATGCCATGGAGATGGACGATCTGATTCTGGTGAGTGTGGATGACCATGTCATCGAGCCGCCGAACATGTTCGAGGACTTCATGCCGGCCAAATATCTCGATCGCGCCCCGAGGCTCATCACCGACGACGTCGGCGAAAAGTGGGTCTTCGGCGAAGGTGAGGCCCGCAACGTCGGGCTGAATGCCGTCGCCGGTCGGGTACCCGAGGAGTACGGCCTGGAGCCCACCACGTTCAAGGAGATCCGGATCGGCTGCTTCGACGTCGACGAGCGGGTCAAGGACATGAACGCCAACGGGGTGCTCGGCTCCCTGAATTTCCCTTCCATGGCTCGGTTCTGCGGTCAGTTCTTCGCATCACGCGCCCAGCAGGATCCCGATCTCGCCCTCGCGGTGTTGCAGGCCTACAACGACTGGCACATCGATGCCTGGTGCGGCGCGTACCCGGATCGCTTCATCCCGTGCACGATCCCGCCCATCTGGGATCCCGAGTTGATGGCGGCTGAAGTGCACCGCACCGTCGCCAAAGGGTCGCACTGCGTCAGCTTCTCCATGAACCCCCATGCCCTCGGGCTCCCCTCCCTGCACGGCGACCACTGGGATCCGTTCTGGGCCGCGTGTGACGAGACCGACACCGTCGTGACGCTCCACATCGGGTCCGGCGGGTTGGAGGTGACGACGTCACCGGATGCACCGATGAACGTCCGCATCACCTGCTCGGGGATCAACATCTACCCCACCGCCGCCGATCTGGTCTGGTCCCCCGTCTTCCAGAAGTTCAAGAACGTCAAGGTCGCCCTGGCCGAGGGCGGGGTCGGCTGGATCCCCTATTTCCTCGAGCGCATCGATTACACCTACGAACACCACAAGGCCTGGACCGAGCCGAAACTCGGGGGCAGGCTACCCAGCGAGATCTTCCGCGAGCGTGTCATCACCTGCTTCATCGTCGACAAGTTCGGTCTCGGCAACCTCGACGCCATGAACGAGGACATGGTGGCCTGGGAGTGCGACTATCCCCACTCGGACACCACGTGGCCGCGCTCCCCCGAGGTGGTCTGGGACAGCGTGCAGGGCTTGAAGGACGAGCAGATCAACAAGATCACCCACGCCAACGCCATGCGCCTCTTCTCGTTCGACCCCTTCGCCACACGGCCCCGTGAGGCTTGCACCGTCGGCGCACTCCGCAAGGAGGCGGAGGGTCGTGACGTCTCCAATGTCTCGCACGGCATGAAGGAACGGCGCATCACCACGCTCGGCGAATTCGTCGGCGCGGCCAGGCGCTGAGCATTTCCGTGTCGGGTCCCCTCAGTGGTGTACGCGTCCTCGAGGTCGCGTCGCACGTCTTCGTCCCCATGTCCGGGGCGGTCCTGTCGGAGTGGGGGGCCGACGTCATCAAGATCGAGCATCCTGAGACCGGCGACCCCTACCGGGGTTTGGTGACGGCGGGGCTGCACAAGCTCCACGGTGGGATCGATCCACAGTTCCAGTCGACAAACCGGGGGAAGCGTTCCGTCGGGCTCGACCTCAAGCACCCGGAGGGCCGCCGCCTCCTCGGCCGCATGCTCGAGAACACCGACGTCTTCGTGACGAATCTGCGGGCCGACACCCGGCGCACGCTCCGTATCGACGTCGACGATGTCCGCGCCGACAATCCGTCCCTGATCTACGTACGTGGCACAGCGTTCGGCTCGCGCGGGCCTGACGCCAACCGCGGCGGCTACGACGCGGGTGCCTACTGGGCCCGCACCGGCATGCAGCACGTCTTCACGCAACCCGGGTCAGAATGGCCCGCCGGCCCGCGGCCGGCCTTCGGCGACGTGGTCGGCGGTCTCACCATCGCGGGTGCGATCTCCACCGCCCTGTACCGCCGGGCCACGACGGGCAAGCCCTCCGTGGTCGACGTCTCACTCCTCGCCGCCGGCATGTGGCAGGTGCAGATCGACATCGTGAACGCCTGTCTCGACGACGACGGGCCCCCACGTGCGTTCGGGAGTCGCTACGAGGCCTGGAATCCCCTCATGATGCCGTACCGCACCAGCGACGGCCGATTCATCAATCTCCAGATGCTGTCGCCCGATCGCTATTGGCCTGACCTGGCGCGGGCACTCGGCGTCCCCGAGATGGCCACCGATCCGCGTTACGAGAGCATGGAGGCGCGCCGCGAGAACTCTCGGGAGTGCGTGACGCGGCTCGAAGAGATCTTCGCCGGCCGCGACTTCGACGAGTGGCGAAAGATCCTGACGCACGAATTCGAGGGTGAGTGGGTGGCCACCCAGAGTCCCCATGACATGGCCGGCGACCCCCAGGTCCAGGCCAACAGGTATATCGCCGACGTCGAAATGGCCAACGGCACGACGTTGCCCATGGTCACGCCGCCGGTCCAATTCGACGAGGAGCCCGGCCAGCCGAAGCGTGCCCCCGAGCACGGCGAGCACACCGAGGCGGTCCTCCTCGACCTCGGGCTTTCGTGGGAAGAGATTGCCGCACTCAAGGCGGAGCGGGCGATCCTGTAGTGACCGAAGACTCCCCGGGCACCATCCTGTGGTTGATGAAGCACGCCTTCGCGCGGCAACGCCGCAGCGTCGAAGACGCCATGCGCGCGCACGGGATCACCGCCACGCAGGCCGGCGTGCTGACCCAGCTCCACACCTCGCCCGGCCTGTCCAGTTCCGACATGGCCCGACGTCTGATCATTACTCCGCAGGCCGTCATGGCCGCGGTGAGCTCGCTGGAGAAGCTGGCTCTCCTCGAGCGGTCCGACGATCCCAATCACGGCCGCATCCGGCGGTGCTATCTCACCGAGGAAGGTGCGCGCGTCGCCAGGGCGTGCGAGGTCGATGCACAAGAAGTCGAGGAGAAGCTCCTCGCCGCGTTCGACGACGAGCAACGGCGTACGTACGCCGAACTGCTGGCGCTATTCGTCCGGGAGCGTTAGGTCGGCGCCGACATCGCCGTGCACGCCGAGCGCGGCCTGGAGATCGGCTTCGAATTCACCTGCCACCTCGGGTCCGGGCAGGAAGTCCTCGACGGGCGGGAGTTGCGTCAGGGCATCGAGTCCGAGGCGCTCCAAGAAGAGGTCGGTGGTGCCGTAGAGCGCGGGTTGCCCTGGGCCTTCGGCCCGGCCCACGACCTCGATGTAGCCCCGCTGCTCGAGGAGCCGTGTCACCCCGTCGACGTTCACGCCGCGCAAGGACGAGATCTGCCCGCGTGACACCGGCTGGCGGTAGGCCACGATGGCCAGCGTCTCGAGGGCCGCCGTCGACAACCGATGGGAGACGTCGCGGTTGGCAAAGCGCTCGACGTAGGGAGCGAGGTCGGGATGGGTCTGCAAACGAGCCCCGCCGGCAATGCGGGCCAGGACGAAGCCGCGGCCTTCGGCCAGATAGCCGTCGGCCAACGCGGTCAGGATCTCCTCGACCCGTTCGACCGGCTCTTCGAGCAGTTCGGCCAGCAAGCTGGGCAGCACCGGCTCCACCGCCACGAAGAGGACGGCCTCTATGGCCCGGCCGAGCTCGTCATTCTCCATGCTGTTCAACTTTCACGGTCATCCCTCATAGTCATCGATCTCGAAACCGGACATTTCGCCGAGACCCCGGCCGCTGGTCACGCCGGCCAGAACGGCCTCGCTCTCCAACCAGTCGATCTGCAGATCGCCGAAGGTGCTGCCCTGGCCGAGGGTGACCCGGCCCATCTTGCACAGTTCCAACAGCGCCAGGAAGCGCACGATGACCTCCATCCGCGTCGTGCAGTCTTCGACCAGGGTGCGGAACGAGGTCGCCCGGTCTCGCCGGGGCAGGGCGATCAGAGAGGACACGGCTTCGGCCACGGACACGGTGTCGACGGTCACGTGGGACAGGTCCACCCGGGGTACGGGACGCTCGGCGGCACCCCGCAGGTAGGCCTGGGCCAGTTCCTCGGGTGTGACCCCGGCGAGCAGGTCCGGTGCGTGCACGGCGAAGTCGTCGGGCAGCCCCACCTCGCGGGGTATGGAGCGGGCGGCGAGCTCGGTCAGGGCGGCGAAAACATCGGCGGCGGCGGCATAGGCCCGGCACTCCAGCAGGCGGGCCAGCAGGAGATCGCGCTCCTCCCAGCCGATGAGTTCGTCATCGTCGTCGGAGCCCTCCCGACCGGGGAGCAGCTTCTGGGATTTCAGCTCGATGAGAATGGCCGCCACCAGGAGGAATTCGGAGAGCTGGTTGAAGTCGATCTGCTCGCGCTGTTCGGTCAGCACCTGGACGAAGCCGTCGACGATGGGCAGCAACGGGATGTCCAGCACGTCGACCTCGTGTGAGGAGACCAGATGCAGCAGGAGGTCGATCGGGCCCTCGAACGTGGGCGTGGACACGGCGTACGTCACAGTCCGACGATACCGAACCGCCCGCCCCGATCCGTGCACCCCCCGAAGGCCCAGTCCAGGAGGTCCGGACCCCCGGGACAGGCGACCTACCATGGCGACCCATGAAACGGGTCCTGTCCGGCATTGCGCCTTCGGGCGACTTCACCCTCGGCAATTATCTCGGGGCCCTCAAGCACTGGGTGACGTTCCAGGACGACAACGACGCCTACTACTGCGTCGTCGACCTCCACGCCCTCACGGTCGACATCGACCCCCAGGTGCTCCGCCGGAACTCACTCGATGCCGCCCTCAACCTGTTGGCCGTCGGTCTCGATCCCACACGCTCGACGATCTTCGTGCAGAGCCACGTGCCCGAGCACACCCGGCTGACCTGGCTCCTCGAGTGCACCGCCAGTTTCGGCGAGCTGCGGCGCATGACGCAGTTCAAGGAGAAGAGCGACGGCCACGAGACCGTGCGGGCCGGGCTCTTCACCTACCCGGTGCTCATGGCGGCCGACATCCTGCTCTACGCGGCGGAGGCGGTGCCTGTGGGTGACGACCAGAGGCAGCATCTAGAGCTCGCCCGTGAGCTGGCCGTCCGCTTCAACAACCGTTACGGCGAGACCTTCACCGTTCCCGAAGCAGCCATCCCCGGTGCCGCCGCCCGGGTGATGGACCTGCAACACCCCGAGCGCAAGATGTCCAAGTCGGTCGAGTCGCCCCTGGGCACGATCGGGCTGCTCGACTCCGAGGAGGAGATCACCCGCAAAATCCGCAAAGCCGTCACCGACACCGATGGTGAAGTCCGTTATGACCGGGCGGCAAAACCCGGCCTGGCTAATCTGCTCGACCTGCTGGCCGCCGCTACCGGCAGCACGGCGGTCGAGGTGGCCGAGGGCTATACCCGCTACGGCGACCTCAAGAAGGACGTCGCCGCCGCCTTGAGCGAGCTCCTGCGCCCGGTGCGCGAACGTTGCGCCGAGCTGGACGGTGACCCCTCCTATGTGGGGTCCGTGCTCGCCGAGGGCGCGGCCCATGCCCACGGGGTGGCCGCGGTCACCTACGCCAAGGCGGCGGACGCCGTCGGGTTGCTGCCTCCATTCGGCCCCTCGCTGCACGCCTGAGCGCGCGCTCAACGGGTATGTCAGGTGCTGTTCTACCAATTCACCGCTGATGACTTGCCCGTTCGCGGGCCGGGACTGAGGATGCCAGTGCTCCAGGGCTTACAGAAAGGGCAGAGTGCTTTACACCGAACATCCGAGCCTTGTCGAGCGGCGTCGAAGCGATGATGAACAGAGGGCGGCAACTCGGGTCCCCGCTGAGGTTCGCCCCCGCAATGCTCTCGGCCACTGTTGGGACGGTCGTCCATGCGACCACCCCGACCATGGCCTGAGCGACTCTGGTGGCGGCACGATTCACTTCATCCTTTGACCCCGTAGCGTTGGGGCAGCATATTGCGCATCGGCGTCTTCGTGGCCAGAATTTTCGCTCACGGGGGCGCCGGTGTCGCGTCAGGATCCCTTGCCGGCGGCGGTGGTCCAGTGCAACGGGCTCGAATCGAAGCCGCGCGGTTCGTTGGCCAGTGCCACTTCTGCGTAGAGGATCCGTCCCGTCGTCGGATCGAGGTATGACCGTACGTGCACATCCGGACCGCCCTCAGGACGCACATCGATGAGGACGGGGCATCCGTCGGTCCAGTGCTCCGGTGCCGTCGCGAGGATCGCGCCACTTTCCTCGGCGATGGCCGTCCCGCTCTGATTGATGACTCCCGGATAGAGGGGGAGCCGGTCGGCGGTCGGCGACGTTGTTGAGGTCGGCGACGTGGTCGGCGTCGGCGACGTGGTCGGCGCAGGCGTTCGAGGGGGTGTCGCACGTGCGAGCCGCTCTTGGAGCATGTCGGCCCGTCGTGCCGCCGAAGCGGCCGCGTCGGGTTCGCCGTGGCCGTTGAAGTGCAACCCGTAGGTCTGCGCGGCATCCTCTCGCGTCAGCCGTCCGAGGAGGATGTCCTCGTGCACGGACTCGAGGGCGCGGTCCAGCGGATCGCCGAAGCCGCCGCCGTTGGCGCAATGGAACTCAAAGGTGTCACCCGGCTCGATCGCCACCCCTGAGGCGTGCGTCGCCACCTCCTCCACTGTGCCGTCGCCCCGGCGTATGAGGAAGCGGGTGCAGGCGCCGGGCGAACCGCCGGCCGCTCCTTCTAGCGGCAACCACCGACGCATGCCGAGCATGGCGCCGGTCAAGCGATCCGTCCCGTGCGGGCTGAAACCCATTTTGTTGCCACCACCCGCGCGGTAGCGCCCGGCCCCACCCGTTCCGGTGCGGCTCGACTTCTCGCTGATGAGGATCGGGTACCACGACTCGAGGATCTCGACATCGGTGAAGGAGTAATCGGACTCAGGCCCGACGATGTTGCCGGACAGTGCCATCCCGTCGCACCCCGATCCGGCCGAGCTCCCGACCCAGTTGCCGTCGAGCATGATGAACGCGTCCGGGTTGCCGTCGATCCCCGCACAGGCCCATGTGTGCAGGCCGAGGGCGGAGCTGGCACCCCAACCGGCCAAGTGCGCTGCGGCGGGGTGTCCCGGCGATGCGGCCAGCGCGAGGCGCAATGTCTGCACGCCGACCTCGGCCGCATTGAGCGCCACGTCCATGTGTCCCGCAGCGATCGGGGCCGGCTCTATCGAATTGACGATCGTGCCTTCGGGGCACCGCAGCTCGAGTGGGGCGAAGATCCCGTCGTCGAAGGGAAGGTCGCTGGCCATCAACCAGGCCAGCTGCGCCACCATCTCGCTCTCGATGATGTACGGCTTGGAGTTGAAGTAGTGATTGGTCTGTGGCGAGGCACCGGTGAAGTCAAACACCAACCGGTCGCCGTCCACCGTCAGCTCGCACGGAACCTTGAAGAACTCGTCCTCCCATTCGGTCCAGCTCGACGCGCGGTAGGTGCCGTCGGAGAGCAGGCCGATGCGGCGTCGCATTTCGGCTTCGGAGAGGTCACGGATCGCCTGGATGCTGTCGACGAACACGTCGGCTCCCATGGAGTCCACGACACCCATCAATTTCTCCTGGGCCACGTGGCACCCCGCCACCAGGCTGCGCATGTCCATCTCGACCAGTGCGGAAACCCGCACGTTGTTGCGGAAGATGTCCCAGACCTCCGTGACTTCGACACCCTGGCGGAACAGGCGGACCGGCGGGAGCCGCAGTGCCTCCTGGAAGCATTCGGTGGCCATGGGCGCGAACGAGCCGGCGACCATACCGCCCACGTCCATCATGTGCGCCGACATGACGACCCAGGCGATCAGGTGGCCGTGCAGGAACACGGGACGTTGGATCATCACGTCCTGTGGGTGCAGTCCGCCGCCGTGGTGCGGATCGTTGGCGATGAACACGTCGCCGTCGGCGATCGAGTCCGGGAAGCGCGCCATGGTCGACCGCACGGCGTGCGCCGCCGCCCCGAAGTGGAACTGGATCTGCCCGGCCCCCTGGATGAGACGACCTTGGGCGTCCAGCATCGTGCACGAGTAGTCCTTCGACTCGGTCACGACAGGGCTGATGGCGGTGCGCTCGAGCGCTGCCGCCGCTTCGTCGCCGATCGCTTCGAGCCGGCTTCGCAGCACTTCGAGCGTGATCGGGTCGATCGTCATGTTCTGGATCATGTTGTTGCTTGCGGTCATCGTGCCAACTCCAGTGCGTAGGTGCCGTGTGCGGTCATGGTCACCGTGGCCCCGGCGGGTACCCAGACGGTGGTGTCGATGCCTTCGATAAGCGCGGGCCCTTCGAGGACGTGCCCGGGGAGGAGCTCTCGTCCCTCGTAGACGTCGACCGGGTGCTCGCCGCCTTCGTGGCGGTCCACCCGCACCATACGGGTCGAGGCCACCGTCGCGTTGGTGCCGACCTCGACGTGGTCGGTATGGCCGGCTTCCAGCGAGGCCTTGACCGTACGCCCCGTGCCGACGGCGCGGAGGTTGACGAACTCCACCGGGGCACCGAGGACGATCGAGCCACGGCCGTACCGCTTGGCGTACTCATCCTTGAACCTGTCCACCAGGGAGCCGAACTCCACCCGTTCGAGCTGGTGGGTGGCGAGGGGGATGGAGATCTCCCACACCTGCCGTTTGAAGCGAAGGTCGGCTTCGAATTCGATCGAGCGTGCCGAGGGCTCGATGCCGTCCGCCTCGAGGTCGGCGTTGACCTGGCTCTCCAACTCCTGGCCCAGCTTCTCCAGCAGCATCGGGTCGACCGGCATGGGCTCGAGCACGGCCCTGATGCGCTCGCGCCGCACGTCCGTCGTGGCCGCCCCGAAGGCCGACAGTACCGACGCCAGGCCGGGGATGAGCACGCCGCGTGAGCCGATCGCCTCCCCGATGGAGGGCGTGAACAGCCCGCCGCACCCTCCGTAGCTGAGGATCATCTGCTCGCGGGTCCAACCCACGGGCGGCGAGCCGAGAGCGGACGGCGGTGATCATGCCGGCGATCGCCACCTGGCGGATGCCCCACGCCGTCTCCGACGCGTCCATACCCAACTGGGACCCGAGCGCGGCGCAGGCCCGCACTGCCGCATTGAGGTCGAGCTCCATGTCGCCACCGAGGAACTTCTCGGGCGACAGGTACCCGAGGACGAGGAGGGCGTCAGTGACCGTCGGTTCGGTGCCGCCCCAGCCGTAACAGGCCGGACCGGGCACCGAGCCGGCGGACCGTGGCCCGACCCGCAGCATGCCCCGGGCATCGGCCCAACCGATCGATCCCCCGCCCGCACCGATCGACTCGACGTCGACCAGGGACAGCGCCGTCCACACGCCCATGAGCTCACCGCGGGTGCGACGGATGGGCTCACCGCCGGCGATGACAGAGACATCGAAGGATGTCCCGCCCATGTCGCAGGTGATGACGTCGGGGATGCCTTCCGCCTTGGAGAGCTGCGCCGAGGCGGCCACGCCCGCAGCCGGTCCCGACTCGGCCAGACCGACCGGCACCCGACGCGCTTCGTTGACGGAAATGGAGCCCCCGGCCGAATGCACGAGGAGAAGCGGGACGGTGAGGCCCCTCTGCTCGAGCTCGGCGGACAGCTGCTCGATGCCGGCAAAGGCACCGGTGACGTACGCGTTGAGAAGGGCGAATGTCGTGCGCTCGTATTCGCGTACTGCCGGGTGCAGCGCCGCGCCGGCGACGACCGGTATGGCCGGGAACCGCTCGTTGATGAGAGCGAGGGCGTGTTCTTCGTGGACGGGATTGCGGAACGACCACAGGAAGGAGAGTGCGAGTGCGTCCGCCTGCTGCACCTCGATCAGGTACTCAGCCGCGCGTACCAGCTCATTTCCATCGAGTGGCGTGACGATCTCCCCGTCGCGGTCGACGCGCTCGCGTACCCCGATGATCCGGTGGCGCGAGACGATTTCGGGCGGTGTCGTCAGCCAGCCGTCCTCGTCGTGGACCTTGCGCCCGCGGGCGAAAGGCACGAGTTCCTCGAAGCCTTTGGTCGTGATGAGCCCGACGCGCCGCCCGGCCCGTGACGCAAGCACATTGGTCACTGCGGTGGTGCCCAATCCGAACCGCCCCACGGAAGGGAGGACCCGATCGAGTTCCGTCCCCGCCCGACTGGCCGCCAGCTCGACCGCCTTGAGGACGCCCTCACCGATGTTGCCGGGAGTGGTCGGCGACTTGGCCCGCCACACCCCGATGCCATCAGTGAGCACGGCGTCGGTGAACGTGCCGCCCACATCGACGCCGATGCAGCCTCCATTGCCGAATTCGAATGCCCCACTTCCGCTCATGCGAGTCCTCTCGTTGTGATCGTCACGTTGTTGTCGTCACGAATCTCGTGCCAGCACGGTGTCGTTGTCACGACCCGACCGCAGCAGCCGCCCGCTGCGGGCATCGGTGACCTTGTTGTCCTGCACGAGCGCCTGCCCGGCAACGAGCACGTGGCGCACGCCGACCGACTCGGTCATGAGGCGCGACGCGCCGGCGGGCAGGTCACTCACCGTGCGTAGCGGCCCGGCATCCACTGTTGCCGGGTCGAAGACGACGAGATCGGCCCACGTGCCTTCCTGAATGCGCCCGCGGTCACGCAACCCGTAGAGGCGAGCGGGAACCTCGGTGAATTGGTGGACCATCTCTTCGAGGGTGAAAAGCTCCTTGTCCCGCACGAGCTCCCCCAGACAGCGGGTCGGGAAGTCTGCACCCACCATCATGTCCATGTGCGCCCCGGCATCGGAGGCCCCCAGGACGACCCGCGGATCCTTGAGCACCTCGGCCCGGGCGTTCCTGGTCCACTCGTCGGCGTCGCCATAGGAGTAGCGGACGAACCCGACCTCGAGCTTGGCCTCCACCGCCACGTCGACGAATGCATCGAAATCGCTCACGTTGCGCTCCGCCGCCAGCTCGGAGATGCGCCGGCCCTCCAGGCGGCGGAGCGCCGGGTCCTTGACGTCATTGACGAAGTGCTGTCCCCACGAGGTGCGCATCGTCACGGCGAGGCCGGTGGTTTCCGCATTGAGCGCGTCCATCAGACGCTTCCGCGTCTCCGGCGTGCGCAGTGCGGCGATCCGCTCGGGCACCGGGAGCTCGAAGAGCCATCCCCACCCCGGGAGCGAGCGGTAGACGTAGCCGCGCAGGAAATCTTGTTGTGTCGGACCGTTCTGGGCCATGACGAGTGGCACCACCCGTCCCCCTCGTTCGCGGGCCATGTCCGAGGCGGAGAGCTGGCGCCGGAAGAGATCCGGATTGAAACGGTTGATGAGCGGCGTGTTCCAGTTGAGGTGGCGGTTGGCCGCAGCGGACATGTCCGCCATGAGGTTCATCTCCTCATCGCTGAACCCCTGCAAGAAGGAGCCGGGGATGAACTCGATGGATGTCCCCCCGTGTTCGCCACAGACCCGGGAGAGCTCCACGAACTCGTCGCGGGTGGCGAAGTTCGGCGGCGTCGGGCGACCATCGCCGTCGATCTGTGTCGCCACGTTCGCGGTGGAGAATCCGAACCCACCCGCGGCGAGGGCCTGGGAGAGGAGGGCGCACATGGCGGTGAGCTCGTCGGCCGACGCAGCGCGCTCCGATGCGGCGGGCCCCATGACAGCACGGCGCAGCGCGGAGTGGCCCACCATGAACCCCATATTGAGACCGAGGGCCTTGGCGTCGATGGCGTCAAGGAACTCGGCGTAGGAGCTCCATGTGTACTCCACGCCCGCCAGCAGCGCCTCTACCGGGATGGCCTCCACCCGCGCGAGCAACCGGGTCAGGAAATCCTGATCCGTGGTCGAGACCGGCGCGAGGGTGAGCCCGCAGTTGCCCGCCGACCACGGTCGTCACGCCGTGGAGGCACGACGGGGTGAGCGTGGTGTCCCAGAAGACTTGCGCGTCGTAATGGCTGTGCAGGTCGATGAAGCCTGGTGCGACGGTCAGGCCGTCGGCATCGATGACCACACGGCCTGACTCGTCGAGGTCGCCGACGGCGGCGACGCGCCCGTCGCGGATACCGATCCCGGCGACACGTGCGGGCGCGCCCGTTCCGTCGATGACACTTCCGTTCTTCACAATGGCGTCGTACATGATGTGTGGCTCCTTTGTTGCTACGTCGGTGTCGCAGTGAGCTCGGCCTCGGGGTCGAGCCCGAAGAACGCGCAGGGGTTGTCGACCAGGACCCGTTGACGCACGTCATCGGGCACCCCGTCGAAAATGATCGACAACCACTTTTCGGTTTCGGGGAACGAGGAGACCGAATGCGGGAAATCCGAACCCCACATAAGGGTCTCGACCGGGAGGAAGTTCCGCATCTGCACGGAGAGCGGGTCGCGCACGATCCCGAAGCGGAAGTGCCGGCGTGCGTACTCGCTCGGCAGCATGGCGTAGTCCACGCCGTACCAGTCCTTGAAGAGCAGGTAGGAGTCGTCCATCATGAAGAAGACGTGGGGCATCCATCCCGCGTTGGTCTCCGCCAGGTAGATCGTGAGCTCGGGGATCCGGTCGAACACGCCACTCGCCACCATGCTCGAGATCACGAGGACCGGGCCGGGGAACGTGCGCGAGGCCATGGCCATCGTCATGTCGAACGTCCCCGTGGCCGACGCCACCAACAGCGGGTTCATGCGATCGCCGAACCCCCCATGGGCGGTGATGGCAAGCCCCGACTCGATGGCGGCTTCCCAGAATGCGTCGTCCTCTACTGACGGGCTCCCGCCCCCGTGGGGGAACTGCGCCAGGCAGATGGAGCGGAGACCCAGTTCCTTCGCCCGCTTGAGCTCACCCAATGCTTCGTCGAGCCCCGTCGTCGGGATCACCGCATTCCCGATGAGGCGATCCGGCGCGACAGAGCAGTAGTCCTCGGCCAGGAACGTGTTGTAGGCCCGCACCATGGCGAGGTAGGCCTCCTTGTCCGAGATGTTCTCTATGAAGCGGGAGATGAAGACGGGCGGATAGAGAACCTCGGCGTCGATGCCGTCCCGATCCTGTTCGCGCAAGCGTTGCCGTGCGTCACCCGTCCCCGGTACCGGACTCCCGTCGGCCTCCCAGTAGGACCCGCCGAGGACCTTGAGCGCGCGTCCGGCCGCCACGTTCTGTCCGTTGTGGATCATCGGCATTCCCTCGACGATCCAGCCTTCACCGCCCTCGCGCAGCTTCACCAGTCGCGGCGCTCGCCCCTTGTGCTCCTCGGGGAGATGGCGCGTCCACGGATCAGGTGGAATTTCGAGATGCCCGTCACATGAAATGACGCTGTAGGTGTGAGCCATGGTCTCCCCCGCCGTTCATGCCGGTCCCCGAACCGGATTCTGCCTTGCTTGGGTGGTTGCGTCCAGCGCCCGTCACTGTGTACTCAGGGAAGTACCGGATCCCTCGGCAAGCCGAGCATGCGTTCGGCGATGGCGTTACGGGCCATCTCCGACGTCCCCCCGCCGATGGTCAGGCACGGGGCGAACAGGAACAGCTGCGCCCACTCCGCCACCGGACCGTCTGCGCCGGCCGAGGCCGCACCCAACATCTCCAAGGCGACCCGCGTCATCCGTTGGTCCAACTCGTTGCCGAGGAGCTTGGTGACGTTCCCCTCCACTCCCGGCCCGCCGCCGGAGAGGGCACGGGACGTACGGCGCAGATCGAGGGCTTGGAGCACACGGTGTTCGGCCAGTATCTCGCCGACCTCTTCGGCCATGGCGCGGTCGTCCGCGGCATTGGCCCGGGCACACGCCAAGAACTTGTCGATGCCGATGTAGCCGCCGCCCCCACCCAGTGCCACCCGTTCGTTGCCCATGGTGGCCCGCGCCACCTTCCAGCCTTCGTTCACTCCCCCGACCACGTGGTCGTCGGGCACGAAGACCTCATCGAGGAAGACCTCGTCGAATTGCGCATCGCCGGTGATCTGGCGGATCGGGCGGACCTCGACGCCCGGCGCGTGCATGTCGACCATCATCGCGGTGATGCCCGCCCGTTTCGATGCCTCCGGGTCGGTGCGGACGAGGGCGAATCCGAATGCCGCGTTGTGTCCCGCACTGGTCCACACCTTTTGGCCCGTGACAGACCAGCCTCCCTCGACGTGGGTAGCCCGTGTCCGCAACGCCGCCAGATCGGAGCCGGCACCCGGTTCGCTGAACAGCTGGCAGATCGTGAGCGTTCCCTGGAGCACCGGGCGCACCCACTGCTCCTGCTGGTCCTGGTTGCCCCAACTGACCAAGGTGAGTGCCACCCAGGCGAAGGGATGGCCACGCGGTATGCCCGCCAGCTCCTGGTCCATGATGATCTGCTCCATGGCTGTGGCGGAGCGCCCCCACGGCGGGGGCCAGTGAGGGAGCAACAAGCCGGCGTCGATGAGCGCATTTTGGCGTTCCGCCTTGGAGAGGCCCTCGTAACGTTCCCGGAAGGAGCGCAATTCGTCCCGGAGCTCGGATCCCTCTTCAGGGAGATCCAATCCCTGCAGCTCGACGGGGCGGTCGCCACTGCGGTCGTTCACTTCGAGGCGGGCCGCGCCGAGAGGGCCGCACCAGGCCTTGAGCGCTGCGGCGCGGCGCAGATGGAGATGGGCGTCGTGTTCCCAGGTGTACCCCACTCCGCCGTGCACCTGGATGTTGTCGGTGGCGCACGTCAGGTAGGCGGGCAGGGCCACCACGGCCGCGGCGGCGCTGGCGAGGGCGGCACGGTCGGCCGCGGCACTGGCGCCGGGGGCGGAATCCGTGCGGGCGGAGTCCCAGGCGGCGGCGGTCGCTAATTCAGTGCGGGCCAGCATGTCGGCGCATTTGTGCTTGACGGCCTGGAACGTTCCGATCGGCCGGCCGAATTGCACGCGGTCGCGGGCATAGGCCGATGCCATCTCGGTACAGGCCCGGGCGCCGCCCGCCGCTTCGGCCGCAGCCATTGTGCGGGCCAGGCGCCGCGCTATCGCGGTAGCACCCCGCAATGTGGCGGTTGCGGTTGCGGTTGC
The DNA here is from genome assembly GCA_963706555.1 of uncultured Acidimicrobiaceae bacterium. Taxonomy (GTDB): domain Bacteria; phylum Actinomycetota; class Acidimicrobiia; order Acidimicrobiales; family RAAP-2; genus Bog-473. The sequence continues at coordinate 3,686,224 of OY970164.1, read as the reverse complement.
GTCGTCGTCGGCTCCTGCGGCGGCGGCTGCGGGAATCGTCGTCAGCGCGACGTTCGCCACCCGGCGGGATCGATCGAGACTCGCGCATGGCGTGACGGTGAGGCCCGGGGTGCCGCGTTCGACCACCACCATGTCCTCTCCTGTCGGAAGAAGGAGAAGGTCGGCGAGGTGGCCTCCCAGAACGGGCGTGTCCTCGTCGAGACCGACCGCCGCGACCACTTCTCCACGGGCCAATCCGGGGAGCCAACGGGCACATTGCGCTGACGAGCCAGTCGCCGCCAGCACGCCGGAGGCCAGCACCGTCGGGAGGAACGGTCCGCCACCCGTGACGCGGCCCATTTCCTCGAGGATGATGGCCAGCTCGAGCAAGCCGAAGCCGGATCCGCCGTATTCCTCGGGGAGATGCAGCCCCATCCACCCGAGCATGGACATGTCGTGCCAATAGGGCGGCAACGCCTCTTCTTCGGCGTCGAGTGCAGCCCGTGCCGTGGTGAGCGCCTCCTTCTCGGTGAGGAAGGCACGGACGACCGACGCCAGCTCGGCATGGTCCGACGCGATGGCAATCCCCGTCACAGCCGTTGGATGATGGTGGCTGTCCCCATTCCCCCACCGGTGCACATCGTCACGAGCCCGGTGGAGAGGTCGCGGCGCTCCAATTCATCGAGAAGGGTTCCGATCAGCATGGATCCGGTGGCCCCGATCGGGTGCCCCAGGGCCATGGCGCCGCCGCTCACGTTCACCTTTTCGGGGTCGACCTCGGTCACCCGGAACCAGTCGAGGACCACTGCGGCAAACGCTTCGTTCACCTCGAAGAGGTCGATGTCGTCCAGGGTCATGTTCGCTTTGGCCAACACGCGCTCGGTCGCCGGAGCGGGGGCGGTCAGCATGATCACGGGTTCGGTCCCCGCCACGGCTGTCATCACGATGCGCGCCCGCGGCGTCATGCCGTGGTTCCGGGCGTACTCCGGTGACGCCACGAGGACCGCGCCGGCACCGTCCACGACACCCGACGAGTTCCCGGCGTGATGGACATGGCGGAGCGCCGACAGTTCGGGGTAGCTCTGCAGAGCCAATTCGTCGAACGTGGGGCCGCCTTCACTCGACGGTGCTGCGCCCATCGCCTCGAAGCTCGGGCGCAAGGCGGTCAGATCATCAAGTGTCGTGCTGGGTCTCGGATGCTCATCGTGATCCAATGCCAGTCGTCCGTCGTCGTGGTAGATCGGCACGATGCTCTTCTCGAAGCGTCCTTCCTCGATGGCGATACCGGCCCGTCGCTGACTCTCCAACGCCAGCGTGTCGCACTCCTCGCGGGTGAAGTTTCGCAGGGAAGCGATGAGGTCGGCCGAGATCCCCTGCGGCACCATCGGGAACTTTTCCTGGAGGTGCGCGTTGTTGGCACTGAACCCGTCGACATGCATCGGCGCGGTTCGCGACATCGATTCCACACCGCCCCCGACCACCAGGTCCTGATGGCCGGCGAGAACCCCCATCGCGGCGAAATTCACGGCCTGTTGGCCCGAGCCGCAGAATCGGTTCAGGGTGACCCCCGGTGCATCGAGTGACCAGCCCGCATCGAGCACCGCCATACGCGCGATGTCCATGGCATGATCGCCGCTCCCGGCGGCGCACCCCATGATCACGTCGTCGACGTCAGCCGTCTCCAGCCCGTTCCTGCGCTCGAGCTCTTGGAGGACCTGCGCCAGCACCCGTTGCGGATGCACGTCGGCCAGACCGCCTTTCCCTGCTTTGCCCCGGCCCCGCGGTGACCGGACGGCATCGATAATCCAGGCTTCGGACACCCAGTTCCCCTCCTCGATCGGTGGTCGAACGCTAACACCAGGCTGCGCCCGTCCCGATTCCATGCCGAGAACGAATACACCCATACCTGATTGGCATTGGCCTTTTGGACCCAATGGCCGCACAGTGAGAGCGAACGTCACACCGCGGAAGCGTTGCGTCCGATTGGGGGGTCACGTTGCTCTACTTACACGAAGTCCACAAGGTCAAAGGACTGAAGGAGGACGAATTCGAAGCGGCGTACCGTGACGGCTGGATGTCCCTCATGGCCGACACCGACTACGCCCGCCTCCTGTGGTACACCAACCACGCCGTCGGCAGTGGTGTCTCCTACAACGTGGTCACCATCACCGGCATCAGCGACGGATCCGGGTGGGAGGACCTCGTCAAGCGATGTCAGAAGGGTGATCTCCAGTCCTGGCTGCGCGACACCGATGAGCTGCGCCACGACGTGGTCGGGAAGATCCTTGTGCCTCTCCACTGGTCACCGATGCAGGACGTCGACCTTGCGACCGTGCCCACCGACGGGTCCACGCACGGGCAGACCATGTACATGGAGGACACGATGTGGCCCTTCGAGGTGCTCAACTACATCGAGGCCTGCGGGAACGTGTACTCCAAGAGCCTCGAGCACTCGGCCGAAGACGTCTTCATCACCATCGACCTCGCGCTGACCCCCGCACTGGGGACGAACGTCCGCCGTGAGGCGTCCCTTATGCAGAAGATCCACAACACCGATCACCTCCTGCGACTTCTCACGAACGACATCGCGCCCGAGCACCGGGGACCGGGGACATGGATGTACGACGGCCTGGAGTTCCGCGACCAGTGGGAGAGCAAGCTTCTGCGGACCTCGCCCTGGTCGCCCCTGTGGTGAGCGGGGCCGCGCGCACGTGAACATCGCATCGCTCATCGATGCGCCAAGCACGCAGGATCCCGATCGCACGGCGCTCATCCTCAAGGACGGCAACGTCACCTACGGCGAGCTCGCCGCCGCGGCGCGCAGCGTCGCGCACGGCCTGCGGGCCGCCGGTGTGCAACGTGGCGATCGGGTGCCGGTCGTCGAGGTCGGCAATCTCCTATCGATCGCCACCATGCTCGGCGCGGCCCGGATCGGCGCGGCGGCGGCCCTGATGAACCCGGCACTGCGGCCCCAGGAGATCGCGGCGCTCATCGAGACGGCCGGGTGCGTCAAGATGGCCGTGACCGGTGCCGCCTTCGCCGACATGGTCTCCCCCGCCGTTGACGGCCACGTTCTCGGTCCCGCCGAACTTCTCCACAATGCCGTCGACCCGGCCGAGGACGAGGTGGTCGGGAGCGACGAGGACGACGGGCTCATTCTGTTCACCAGTGGCACCACCGGACTGCCCAAAGCCATCCCGATCAGCCATGGCGTGATCTCGCGCCGCTTCATGAGCTATGCGCCGACGTTCAAACCGGAGAACAAGGCCAACGTCGGGATGATGAGCGTCCCCTTCTTCCATGTCGGCGGTTCGCTCGGCCAGCTGACAGGCCTGTACGGCGCCAACACCTCCGTGGTCCAGGAGCGCTTCGAGGCCGGGCAGTGGCTCGAGCTCGTCGAACGACACCGGGTGGTCAGCACCTTCCTGGTCCCGACCATGCTGCAGCGGATCCTCGACCATCCGAATTTCGCGACCACCGACCTCAGCTCGCTCGCCGTGGTGGCCTACGGCGCCGCCGCCGCCCCGAAGGAGCTGGTCCTCCGGGCGCTGGAGGCTCTACCCCAGGTGGCCTTCGCCAACATCTTCGGCCAGACCGAGACCCTGGGCGCCTACACGACCCTCGCCCCGGGCGACCACCGCAACGTCGATCTGATCGGATCGGTCGGCAAGGCCCTGCCCGGCGTCGAGATCCGCGTCGTGGTTCCCGGCACCGAGGATTCCGTCCCGGCCGGTGAGGTCGGAGAACTCGTGGTTCTCTCGGATCAGAACGTCCAGCCGGGGTGGTTCCATACCGGCGATCTGGCCCGGATCGATGCCGAGGGCTACATCTTCCCGTCGGGGCGGCTTTCGGACACCATCAACCGCGGCGGCGAGAAGTTCGGTCCCATCGAGATCGAGACGGTGCTCCGCGATCACCCGGCGATCGTCGAAGTAGCCGTGGTGGCCGTCCCGGACGCCGAGATGGGGGAACGGGTCGGCGCGCTCATCGTTTCCAACGAGCCGTTGACGGACGATCAGGTCCGTACCTTCTGCGCCGATCGCCTCGCTCGCTTCAAGCTGCCCGAGCGGATCGTCTTCGCTGACGAGATCCCCTACAACGACACCGGAAAAGTAGACCGACGCTCGGTTGTCGCCCTCCTCAGTCAATCGTCGGCCTGATCTGCACCGAAAAGGAGACCACATGCTGTATCTGCACGAGACCCACAAAGTCGTCGGCCTGAAAGAAGACGAGTTCGAAGCGGCATATCGCGACGGCTGGATGTCCCTCATGGCCGACACCGACTACGCCCGCCTCCTGTGGTATACCAACCACGCCGTGGGCAGTGGCGTCTCCTACAACGTCTGCACCATCACCGGCATCACGGACGGGGCGGCGTGGGAGGACCTGGTCAAGCGCAGCCAGACGGGGGACTTCCAGACCTTCATGCGCGACACCGACAAGCTCCGCTGGGACGTCTACGGAAAGGTGCTCGTCCCCGTGCACTGGTCGCCGATCCAAGAGATCGACTTCGCCAACGTCCCCACCGATGGCTCCACCCATGAGCTCAGCCTCTTCATGGAAGACACCGGATGGCCGTATGTACCGATCGACGACTACATCCAGTGCTGGTACGACATCTACTACGAGCCGCTGAGCCGCATGCCCAAGACGGTCCTCGACATCCAGGCGTGTTTCCAACCGGCGCACGGCACCCACATGCGCCGCGAGGCCATGCTCTGGCAGAAGATCCCCGACCCCTCGAGCCTCATGCACCTTCTGACGACCGAGCTTCCGCCCGAACACCGGGGGGCCGGGACGTACATGGGAGATGCCCTGGAGTTCCGCGATCAATGGGAGAGCAGGCTCCTGCGCACCAGCAGCTGGTCGCCGCTGTACTGAGTCGCCGTTGTACCGAGTCGCCGTTGTCCCCGATAGTCCAACATCATGAGGAGGTCGCGTGAAACTCCTTCACCGCAGTTCCAACGCCCAGCGCCACGGGCGAATGCGTTCGCATGTGTCGCTGATCTCTCTCCTGGCAGCAGGTTGCCTGACCACCTCCGCGCTCGTCGCAGGGCCGGCAGGGGTCGATGACGCCTCCGCTGCGCCCAATCATGATCCGATCAAGATCGGCATCGTGTGCAGCTGCCTGACGGTACTGGCGTCGAGTAACGGAATAGCCATCCCGGGCATTCAAGCGTGGGAGAAGTGGGTGAATGCCAAAGGTGGCATCAATGGCCACAAGGTCGATCTGATCATTGTGAATGACTCCGCGTCCCCTGCCGATTCAGTGCCAGAGGTGGAGAAGCTGGTCACCCAGGACCACGTGATCGCCATCGGACAGGACTCCGACGCCGTCAGCTCGTGGGCGGCCTACATCAAGAAAGCGCACATTCCCGTCATCGGGTTGGGCAGCGAGGCCACAGAGGACTACACAAATTCCGATTTCTTCGCTTCCGGCCAGACCGAGAGTTCGGGCGCAGCATCCACCGTCCAAGCGATGAAGCTGAGCAAGGTCACCAAATTAGCCCTGCTGTATTGCGCCGAGGCCGCAGTGTGCTCCGAATCCGTTCCGTCCGAGAAGCAGGCTTTGCAGAAGGCGGGGATGCAGGCATCGTACGTGACCGCCATCTCGTCGGTCCTCCCCAGTTACGCAGCCCAGTGCCTGGCCGCCCAACAGTCAGGGGCGCAAGCCATGGCGGTCGGCGACGGCGCAAGCGTCATCGAGACCATCGCAAAGGACTGTCACTCGCAGGGTTACAACCCTGTGTGGATCCAAGGGGACGGTTCGTTGGCGGTCGACTTCACGACGGCCGTCGGATTGAGCGAGAACACGATCAGCGCGCAACCGGACCTTCCCTGGACTGCGACGTCGGCGCCAGGAGTGAAGCAGATGGACGCCGCCTTCAACAAGTACGAGCCGACCCTGCTCACCAATCCCGACTTCAATGAGTTGGCTGTGCAGGCTTGGGTGACCGGCCTGTTGCTCCAAGACGCTGCCAAAGCCGGCCACCTCGGAGTGAACGGACCGCCCACGTCCCAGGAGCTCTACAACGGCCTCTATTCGTTGAAGAACGACACTTTGGGGGGCATGGCGCCACCGCTGAACTTCAAGAAGGGTCAGCCCAATCCGATCAACTGCTGGTATTGGATGAAGGTCAGTCATGGCAAATTCACCACTCCGTACGGGCTCAAGGCCACGTGTAGCGGAAAAGCCTGACCCCAGCCTCGTCGCTGATCGGAGAAACCCATGACGGCGATCAACCTTGGCTCGTTGTCCGACGCACCTGCGCTCGACGCACCCTCCCGCCTGGCGTTCATCTTCCCCGGCGGTCCTTGCACCTACGGAGAGCTCGACGACGCCATTGGTCGGGTCACCGCCTGCCTCCTGGAGGCCGGGGTGCAGCCCGGTGAGCGAATTCCCATCGTCGATGTCGCCAGCACGACCTCCGTCGCGGGCATCATCGCGGCAGCCAGGCTCGGCGCGGCGGCAGCGCTCATGAATCCGGCGCTCCGTCCGACAGAATTGGAGGCGTTGCTCTCCACCGGCGGATGTCGCCGATTTGCCCTGGTTGGCGACGCGTTCGCCGACGTCGCCCGGGCTGTCCTCGGGGACGACCTCGTGACGACCGCAGACGTCGTTCGAACAGGCCCCGTGACGCCCGGTTCGCTCCGTGAGGTGAGCGACCGCGAAGTCGCCCTCGTCTTGTTCACGAGCGGTACAACCGGGGCGCCCAAAGCCGTGCCGATCCCCCACGGCGTATTGACCACCCGTATCACCGGTTTCGCATCCCCGTTCAGCCACGACGTCCGGCCGGTGACCAACATCATGTGCGTCCCGTTTCACAACGTCGGCGGATCGCTCGGCGTCCTCGGAAGTCTCTATGCCGGCAATACCTTCGTCGTTCAGGATCGCTTCGAGGCAGGAGATTGGATCCACCTCGTCAACCGTTACCAGGCCGCCGGTGTCTTCCTGGTGCCGACCATGCTGCAACGCATTCTGGACCATCCCTCCTTTTCGGCCGCCAATCTCAGTTCGTTGATCTCGATCTCCTACGGGGCCGCCGCCGCGTCGCTCGAGTTGATCGAGCACACGATGCGAGCGTTACCCCACGTCGCACTGGCCAATCTCTTCGGTCAGACCGAGACATTGGGCGCCTACGCGGCCTTCCTCCCCGAGGACTATCGACGCACCGATCGCCTCGGTTCGATCGGCCGACCGCTGCCGGGCGTACGGGTACGCATCGTCAAGCCGGGATCTGGGACGCCGGCGCATGTCGGTGAAGTAGGTGAGATCCTCGTCCTATCACCCCACAACGTGACACCGGGCTGGCTGCACACGGGAGACCTCGCCCGAGCCGAGGCTGACGGCTACCTCTACTCCGAAGGACGGCTCGCCGACACCATCAATCGCCACGGGGTGAAGTTCGGGCCAATCGAGATCGATGCCGTGCTGCGGCGGCACCCTGCGGTCTCCGACGTCGCGGTGACCGGCATTCCCGACACGCAATCGGGCGAGCGGGTGGAGGCTGCGGTCGTGTTGGGCCGCCCCTCGACCGAGGCCGAACTCCGGGACTTCTGCCGGGAGAACCTCGCTCGTTTCAAAGTACCCGAACGGATCACCTTTGTGGCCGATATTCCCTACAACGAGACGGGCAAAGTCAACCGGCCGGCGTTAGTGGCACTTCTGTCCCGAGAAGCCGACTGAAAGCGCCAACTCGAGAGCCGGGTTGGCCAGACGAAAGGGGTGGGCATGCTCTTCTTGCACGAGACGCATCGGGTGATCGGAGAGAGCGAAGATGCGTTCGAGGCGGCGATGCGCGACGGCTGGATGAAACTCCTGGCCGAAGGCGACGACGGCAGGCTGCTGTGGTATTTCAACCATGCCATGGGAACCGGCGTCTCGTACAACGTGATCACCATCACCGCCATACGCGATGGTGCGGCGTGGGAGAGGATCGCGAAGGCGGTGCAGGCGGGTGCCTTGACCGAATGGGCCCACGAAGCCGACAAACATCGCTACGAGGCGGTCGGCAAGCTGATGATCCCGTCGTACTGGTCCCCGATGCAGACCGTGGACTTCGACGCTGTCCCGGCCGATGGCGCCGAGCACGAGCTCTCCCTCTTCATGCACGACACGGGTTGGGCCTTTCCCCAGGCACCCCTTGACGACTACATAAAGTTCCAAGACGACCTTTACTTCACGCCGATGAAAAACCACCCTGATGCCGGAGGAAACATCGACCTCCAGGCTTTCTTCCAGAACGCCCATGGCGCGGGCAAACGGAAGGAATGCGTCTTCATGCAGAAGCTTCTCGACCCCCAGTTGCTTCTCCAACTCATCACCAACGACATGACGCCCGAGCACAAAGGTCCTGGGACCTACATGGGCGATGGCCTCAAGTACCGGGATCAGTGGGAGAGCAAGCTGGTGCGTCCCTCACGCTGGTCACCGCTGTACTGAGGCCGACTGAGTCTTCGGGCGGGGTCCTGTCCTAGAGTGACCGAGGAGCACCGGGACGCGCCGGGGCGAAGGGGGCACGCGGACACATGACCGAGGATGGCGGCGTGCCGGGGTACCGGTCGTGACGTTGCCCGAGACCGACGATCTCCGTGCCTTCATCGAGGTCGTCGCCCATGGCACGTTCACGGCTGCGGCCCAACGTCTCCACACCAGCCAGCCAGCACTGTCGCGCAGGATCGCCCGCCTCGAACACCAGATCGGGGGCACGCTCTTCGAGCGGGAGAATCGTCGTGAACCGCTTCTGACCACGTTGGGCGAGATTCTCCTGCCGTATGCGCAGAAGGCGCTCGCCGACCTGGATGACTTCTCCCTCGCAGCCAAGAAGCAGACCAGGGGCGTCACCGGCGAATTGCTTGTCGCCATCGCGGATGCCCTCGTTGACGCCTGTCTCCCGCATCTCGTCCGTCATGTCCGCCAGCGGCTACCCGGAGTCCGGATCCGGGTGCGCGAAGTGCCCTCGGGTGAGGTGCCCGACCAGATCATCGAGCACCAGGCCGAGCTGGGCCTCCTGACCTCTGAATTCACGACGCCACAGATCGAAGGCGTCACCTACGGCATCGTCCAACACGTGGCGATGGGGACGCCCGACTTCCTCGGGCGGACCACCAAGGGGATCGAGTGGGAGGAGCTGGCCAAGTTGCCGCTCCTTCTCCCCTTGCCTCTCGAGCGGGTGACGTACCCCATCCACCACCCGATCACCGTGGCGCACGAGCGCGGGAGCCCGGGGCTCCTGTTGGCCATGGCGCGATCAGGGCTCGGCGTCGCCGTCCTGGCCGGATTGCGTCCTCGTCGTGGCCTCACGTGCCAGCGCATTGAAGTCGACGGCGTCCCGCAGCGCTCGCAGGTCGAGTTGGCATGGCGTCGTGACGGTGTCCTCGGACGAGGTGCGACTGCGCTGGTCTCCGATGCGCGCAACCGGTTGGCCGAGCTCGGCTTGCCGCTGCTCGAGGAAGGGGAGGCTCCCCTCTGACGGTTCCGCCCCTGATGGCGCAAGGCTCGGAGGAAGGATGTTCGCTGATTCAGCGTGCCACGCGCCGTCGGAGCGTTCCAATCCACAAGCCAGTGCGCTAGATCAGGTGCCAGTACGAGCATCGAGGACTCCACGCAGGTTCTCCCCGATCATGTTGAAGGCGAGCACGGTGATCACAATGCAAATTCCCGCCGGATAGACCTGCCACCAATAACCCGCGTAGAGAAAGTTCAGCCCATCGCTGAGCATGGACCCCCAGTTTGCTGCCGGTAGGGGAAGGCCGAGGCCCAAGAAGCTCAGTCCAGCCAGGAGCAGGATCGAGTCAGCTACCTGAAAGTTCGTGTTGACGATTATCGTTCCGCCGGCATTGGGAATGATGTGGAAGAAGACGATCCGCCGGTTTGAACCGCCCATGCACTTCACCGCTTCGACGTACTCCCTGACGCGCAGGGTGAGCGTCTCGCCCCGCAGGAGCCGAGCGGGAACAAGCCAGGCCACTATGCCGATCACGATGATGAGCGTCTCGGTGTCAGGCTTCCAGATACTCGCGAGGAAGAGCAGCAGAAACAACGCCGGAATGGCCAATAGCCCATCGACGATGCGCATCATGACGGCATCGACGACGCCGCCGACGAGCCCGGCGATCGTGCCCCATGCGACCCCGATGACGGTCGAGAGGAGTGCAGCCGCCAGCCCCACCTCGAGGGCCGACTGTCCTCCGACCATCAGGCGGCCGAGGATATTGAATCCGTTCCCGTCGGTGCCAAGCGGATTGGCCCGAGACGGCGCCTGATTGATCTGATCGATATTGGACGTCACCTGATCGGTGGGATAAATGTGCGGACCAACAAAGCAGAAAAGGACCATGAACAGCACGATGCCGCTTCCGGCCACGGCACCGCGGTTTCGAGCGAGGCGATGACCTATGGACCTTGATCCTGATCCGGAGGATGCCGGGGACAAACGGGTGGCACCTGTATCGGCCGGGAACTCCTGCTCCGCTCTTACTTGGGACATCTTCGATTCCTTCTAGCCGTTTCGCACGCGGGGATCAAGCACCATGTACAAGAGGTCAACGACCAGCGAACCGAGGACGGCTCCGGTTGCCACCACCAGGGTGCAACCGATGAGCACGGCGAAGTCGCGGGACTGCGCGGCCGACCAGAACAACAGACCCATCCCTGGAAAATTGAAGACCGCCTCGATGATGATCGCACCTGAGAGGGCGTAGGGGATGCTGGCTCCCAACAACGTGATCACCGGCGTAATGCTGTTGCGGAGTACGTGACGGGCAATGACCCGTCGCTCTGTCATCCCTTTGGCACGGCAGGCGATCACGTAATCTTGAATGAGACTGTCCAGGGCCGAACTGCGTATGTAGCGAACGAACCCTGCCATAATTCCCAACCCCAAGGTCACCACTGGCAACACCAGGCCGAGTGGATGCGTCAGGATCGCCCCGATGCTTCCTCCCTGGGGCGCCTCGAATGGGAAGATGTGCAACTCGATGGCCAGTCCATAGATCAAGAGCAGCGCCAACCAGAAACTCGGCATGGCGTACAGCACGAACGTGATGGCAGTCATTATTTTGTCGAAGCGACCGGTAACCCGTATAGCCTGATACAGGCCAATGGGGATGGCCAACGCCAAGCCGAAGACGAACGCCAGCCCGACCAGCAGGATCGTCTTGGGTAGGTCTTCGGCGATCAGATGCGCGACCGGGAGGTTCGCCTTGTATGAAAAGCCGAGATTCCCGTGGAAGAGGCGAACCATGTAGTCCCAGTACTGCTCCGGGACGGATTTGTCATAGCCGTTGGCATGTTCGAAGCGGGCCAACACCTGTGGGCTGGCCCGGGGACCGAGCAGCGACCGCGCCGGGTTGCCCGGAAGTAGATGGATCATGGCGAAAACCAAGAGCGTAACGATGAGGATCACCAGAATCGCCTGGCCGATCCGGATGATTAGGTAGCGGGTCACAACAGTGCCTCGCGTGTGCTGCCGGTCGCTGACGGGAAGTGACATGCCACGTCGATGCCCCCCGATCCATGTGGTTCGAGGACCGGAACCACGCTGTCGCATTCGCTCTGTCGTCGAGGACACCGGAAACGGAAAGCGCAGCCACGGCTCACGTCTTCGGCGTGGGTCAACTCCCCCGTGACCCCAACGGCCAGGGTCGCACGAGTAGTCCCCTTCTCTACCTTGGGAACAGAAGCCAGCAAACCTTGGGTGTAGGGATGCCGGGGGTTGCTCAGAACCTCGCGGGTCGAGCCTATTTCTACGATCCGTCCGGCATACATGACCGCCGTGCGGTCCGCTACCTTGCGGACGATCGAGATGTCGTGGGAAATGATCACGTATGACAATCCGTGTTGCGCCTGGAGCTTCATCATGACGGCCAACACTTGAGCCCGAACCGAGACGTCAAGAGCCGAGACCGGTTCATCAGCGACGACGATGTCGGGATTCAAGATGACAGCACGGGCAAATGCCAGGCGTTGACGCTGGCCCCCTGAGAACTCATAGGGCATGAGCTCGGCCGCATCTGCCGAGAGCCCCACACTGCGCAACAGCTGGTGGACGCGCTGGTTACGCTCCTCTTTGGCCCCGATACCTTGCACTGTCAAGGGTTCTCGCAAACTTCGCAATACTCGCATCCGGGGGTCGAGCGATGCGAACGGGTCTTGGAACATCAGCTGAATGGTGCGGCGGGCGTACCGCGCCTCGGTGCGCCCCAGTTTGCGGATCTCTTTCCCCGAAACGGTCACCCGGCCCGTGGTAGGGACTTCCAAACCAACTAAAATGCGCGCCAAGGTCGTCTTGCCGCACCCCGATTCGCCGATGATGGCCAGGTTCTCCCCCCTCTCCAAGGAGAACGACACTCCGGCCACCGCATGCCGTTCACCGGCGCGGTGCTTGAACGGCCCCTGGGAGATGGGGAACGCTTTGCTCACGTTCTCAACTCGAAGCACGACTGGACTGGCGACTGGTCGATCCGACACGTGCCACTCCTCATCGCCACCAGCCGAACTCCGCTCGCCTTCGGCGCCACCGCCGGGCGGATGGATGCAGGCGGCGCTGTGCGCCAACTCGCGCTCGACCCAGGGCGGTCGAGCCTTCCAGCAGGCCTGATCGGCCGCCCCACAGTGCGATGCGTAGCAGCAACGATCGCCGTCGGACTGCCCCTGTCGAGATTGTGCCACTTCGGTGACACCGACGATGTGCGTGCCTGCCGCTGCGGCAAGCAGGGCCTCGGTGTACCGGTGCAAGGGCCGAAGAAGTGTCCGCTCGGCCGGACCGTCCTCGACCACCTCGCCCCCATACATCACGACGATACGGTCCGCAATGCTGCTGACGACGCCGATGTCGTGGCTTATGAGCAAGATGCTCAGCCCAAGGCTGTCCCGGAGACCTTTCAATACATCGAGTATCTGCGCCTGGATGGTGACATCCAGCGCTGTCGTGGGCTCATCGGCGATGAGCAATTTCGGCCGGCAGATTAGTGCCATGGCGATCGCCACCCTCTGCCGCATTCCCCCCGAGAGTTGATGGGGATAGGCGGACATCAACTGGTGAACATCCTGCAGGCCCACTAGGGACAGCATTGCTTCCGCTGCAGCAGACGATGCGTGGGCATCCTTCTCCCCGTGGACCACCAGTGGCTCGCTCACTTGCTTGCCGATCCTCATTGTCGGATCGAGCGAGGACATCGGATCCTGCAGGATTACCCCGATCTGTGCGCCTCGTACCGCCCGCAGTTCGGCGGGAGCGCAGGACAGGAGATCTGTTCCCTCAAAGAGGACCCGACCTCCGGTGATCTGAGCCGCCGAAGGAAGGAGCTTTATGATCGAGCGGGCCATCATTGACTTGCCGGCGCCCGATTCTCCCACCACACCGATGATTTCGTGCTCGCCGAGGGAAAACGATACCTGCTTGACCACCCCTAGCGTGTCATCGCCTCGCCGTATGTCGACGCACAGGTCGCGTAGCTCGAGCATCTCAGCGTTCTGAAACCGGGGAGTTCACCTGGCGCTGTGTGCAGCGGCTAATCCATCGGTGAGCTCAACCAACGCATCTTTGCCAGAATGGCCTTCCTCGAAAACACGCGAAAGGGCTCGCATCAAGAGCTCCGGCGCTTCATATTCAAAGACGTTGCGCCCGACCGAACAGCCGACCGCCCCGGCGGAACGAGCAAATTCCATCCGCATCAGCAGTTCGTCAACGGAGACGACCGGTCCTCCAGCGACGACCACAGGCCGATCACAGGCCACCACGATCTTCTCGAACGACTCGGGATCTCCACTCCAATTGACTTTGATGATGTCCGCACCAAGCTCGGCGCACAACCGGGCATTGCGCATGAGATAGTCCACACCCCAATCCCCACCGGAGCCATCTCCCCCACTGTATGCGTCCGGAAACTCTGCCTCAGCGATGAGGGGCATTCCGTGCATCGCGCAGGACTCCCCCACCTCGCTCAGATACGAGATCATGGACTCCTCCCGTGGTCCCTCCAGCGCCACGTAGACGACCACGGCGTCGGCGGCAAGACGAAGTGCCTCGGCCACACTACCGACACGCGTGACTACCGGGCCGAGAGAGGATTTCGCTGCGCTGGCCGTGAGCATCAGTGCCAGGCTGGCGTCTCGCCCAAACCTCGACGCGCACTGCGAAGCCACTCCTCGACCCGCCATGATCACGTTTGCCCCGCCGCTCACAGCTTCGCCGATCCGCGCATCGGTCTGTTCCAATCCATGAAGGAAGACGGGAGACGTCATGCCGTGGTCGATGGCAAAGATCATGCACGCGCCGCTCCGCTCCTTAATGAGCCTCGACATGCGGATGCGCTTGCCCACTGAGATATTCATGTCTGCCGTCATCAGGCCTCCGTGATCTAGGTGAAGGGACCCAGCCGCTCGATGTGAAACTGCACGGCGTCGGGCAGGTGGTATTCGACCGAGAACAGTACGGGACAGTCCGAATCGTCGAAATCGGTCTGCGTCATTTTCATGACCGGGGAACCCCGTTTTGAGCGCAGCTTTTCGGCCAATCGACCCGTCGCCGCAATTGCTCGGAAGTCCGCGGTGCCCCGAACAACCGAATGGGAGGCGTGGTCCTTCAAGAAGTCGTAGATCGAGGTGATCCCGAACTCCCCCCGGGCGAAGCGCTCCAGCATCTGGAGCGACATCAGCGTCCCCGAGAGCCAGTCCATGGACCACACAATTGGTTGATCGTCGACCACCCGCACCCGATCAAGCTTGAGCACCTTCTCCCTGACGTTCAATCCGAGAGCGCTCGCCACCTCGACGTTGGCCTCTTCCGCGCTGACAGCGATCTCTTCTATCTTCTCGTGATGGCCGGCGTTGCTGATCATGGCAGTAATGCCGAAATTGAAGCTCAAGTCTTTGCGGATCACATTCGGTAGAACCACGGTGCCGATCCCCCGCCGCCTCGAAATGAGCTTCTCGCCTTCAAGGGTCCGCAAGGCCTCGCGGACGGTCACTCGAGAGACCTGGAAGATTTGCGCCAGGTCATGTTCGCTAGGAAGCTTCTCTCCCGGCTTCATCCCGTCGCCGTGCAGCGCCGCGCGCAGGACACGCGTGCTGGCATCCGAAAGAGTTCGGCTGCTCAACTTGCGATCACGGGAAGGTTCCAATTCCTCGACCATGGCCGTCCAGACAGCATCGGGGTCAAGTGGCATCGGTCAATTCCCGATAGTGATGGCCGAATTGCCCCAGCATCTCGGAGAGTTCGCAGTACCGCGCGTAGCCTTCCTGGTAGACCGCACGGTCATTGGGGTCCGGGTCGTACCAGGCGGCGGTGCGCACCACCGAGTCGATGGCACCTCCGACGTCTTCGAACACCCCGGCGCCGAGGCCGGCCAGCATGGCGGCGCCCAGGGTGGCTGGCTCGGCACAGCTAGTGACCACCACCGGCACACCGGTCACCGAAGCTTCGATCTGCTTCCAAAGGGGGCTGCGGGCGCCCCCACCGAGCGCACGTATTTCACGGACCTCGAGTCCCATGTCGGTGACGGCTTCCAGATTCCTCCGAACCATATAGGCGATCGATTCGAGGATGGCCCTGACGACATGCGGCGGACCATGGTGGAGCCGAAGCCCCGCCATCGCGGCACTGGCATGGGGATTCGGATCAGGCGCCATCGCTCCTTGGAGGTGGGGCACCACCATTACCCCTTCGGCCCCGGGCGGCACCGATGCCGCGCTCGCCATCAGCTCTTCATACCCCACGCTCCCTTCGTCTCCGTGGCCCGCGTTGCGGGCGAACGCATCGCGCCACCAGCGCAGGACTATCCCTCCGCTGGAGAAGGTGTGCAGCATGTACATGCCAGCGAGCGCATGGGCGTGACAGGGAATCCGACGGGAGGGGTCGAGGACCGGGCGATCGACCGCGGCGCACACCGCCAGGGCCGCCCCCGTGTTCTCGCTGAAGATCCCCGGCCGGATGTTGCCAACGCCGATGGCCCCACACGCTTGATCGAGCCCTCCGAGGCTGACCACAGTCCGGTGATCGAGACTGAGCTCTTCGGCAATTCCGGGCCGAATCGACCCCACCGCCGTCCCGGACTCTCCTCTCGGGGGAAGTTGCGATTCCCTGATGCCGATCGCCTCGAGCATCTCGGGCCACCACCTTTGGGTATGGAGATCCCAATAGCAGGTCGAGGTGATGAGTGATCCCTCGCACCAAGGATCGCCGGTTAGTCGCTGAATGAAGTAGTCCTCCAACAAAAGCCACTTCTTCACGGCCCTGAATATGCTCGGCTCGTTGTTCCGGACCCATAGGATCTTCGGGGCCGGCCATGTCGGAAGCATCTCGGTCTGCCCGGTGATCTTGAAGACGGCCTCATCCCCGAAGCAGGCCTGCAGCTGTTCCGATTCGGCGGCGGCCCGATTGTCGAGCCAGACGATCGCCGGGCGAAGTGCGTGGCCATCGAGGTCCGCAGCCACCAACGTCTCGCCTTGCACCGACAGAGCCAATCCGACGATGGTCGCCGCACCACCCCGAGTTTTCTGGACTACTTGACGGACGACGTCGACAAAGCCCTTCCAATACGAATCGAGGTCGAGCTCCACCACACCCGCGGCGGGCGTAGCCAACTGCTGCTCGTTCGTCGCCGAGGCCACCAGCTCGCCATTGAAACCGTACAGCCCAGCTTTGATGGCGGTCGTACCCAGGTCGACGCCCAACAGGAGAGTCAATTCCTATCCCTTGCGGTCAAGTCCGGCGGCCCATACCAACACCGCTTCTGAGGCTCCCTCGTTGCGCAAGGCGTGGGGAATGCCTGACGGAATAAACACGGCATCACCTTCTCCGAGCTCGTACACCTCCCCCGCCGTCGAAATGCTGGCAGACCCGCTCATCACCAGGAACATCTCAGCGTGTTCGGCGTGTCCCAGATCGACGTCACCCTGGCTGCCTGGCGCCAGGTGCGAGGTGCCCATCCAGAACGACGGCGTCCGGGCATACTCCCGGCAGGCTTCGTCACCCTCCATGAATGCGCGTGCATCACTGGCCCGGACTACGGTGCATGCGGGCCCACCTGATGATCCCTGCTCTTTGCTGGCTTCTCCGATCAATGCATCACCATCCCACCGGTGACATTGAGAGCCTGGCCCGTCATAAACTTGGCCCGTTCGGAACACAAGAAAAGGATCACGTCGGCCACGTCTTCAGGCTCGCATAGCCGACCCAGAGGGGTATAGCCGACGTAGCTCTGGCGAACGGCCTCAGGCTCCATGCCCCGCAACTTCCCTTCCCAGACCACCTCGCGATCCTGCATCGGTGTTCGGACCGTCCCAGGGCACACAGCGTTAACCCGCACGCCGCTATGCGCTATCTCACGAGCCACGCTCTGGGTCAGTCCCAGCACCGCCCACTTCGACGCCGAGTAGTGAGCCAGAAAGGGTCCGCCCCCCTTGGCTGCGGCCGACGCTATCGAGACAACGCAACCCTCCTTGTTTGCCACCATGGACCGCAGCACCTCACGGGTCACGAGGAAAACGCCCTTGGCGTTGACGTCCATGTTGAAGTCCCAGTCAGCCTCGGTCAATTCGAGAAAGGGAGCCATGGAGGACACACCGGCGCAATTGATGAGGATGGTGATGGGGCCAACCGAGGCCGATACTTCGGCCACGGTCGCCGTCACCTCGGCGTCGCTGGTCACGTCCATGCGTCTCGTCATCGGCTCGGTCCCCAAAGCGGCAGCGATGTCCCGGGCCACGTTTCGCGTTGCCTCCAACGAAACATCGGTGATGATGACGTTGGCCCCCGCCCGAGTGAGTTCGCGCGCCACCACCGCACCAATGCCGCTGCCACCCCCGGTGACCAAGGTCACACGACCATCGAGCTCTCCCATCAGTCAGTCTCCTTGCGCCCTCAAGCTCACAGCGACTTGGACAGCATGTCCTCGACCGATAAGCCGGCCGCCTTTGCCGCATCGGCCATTTTGGCGTAGCTCTGCGGGCTCATCAGATCCTCCAGGACCATTTGGGTCGCCCCGCCCAGGAGGCGAATGAAGGTGGCCTGACGTGCTGCCCGCTCGACCATCTCGGCGGCGTGAAAGGCCTCTTCGAAGTTCTTGCCCACGCAGACAGCGCCATGAGATGGCAACAACGCGGCCTTGGAACGCGTCCCAATCGCCTTGACCGCCTCGAGCGCAACCTCGTGCGTGGCCACGCCTCCTGACGGAGCACACCGGATCGGACCAAGACCGCCGACGAGAAACGTCTCCGAGGTGTAAGTCGGTATGTCCCAGCGCATGATGGAGAAGATCTGCGACCACTCACCGTGACTATGCACGATCGCCATGACCTCTGGGCGGGCGTTGTAGATCCCGATGTGTGTCTCCAGCTCCACCGTCGGCTCGATGCCATTCTCCAAGACCGTCTTGCCATCCTGGTCCACGACGACGACATAATCAGCCCCGATTTCGCTCCAGTTGGCAAAGGGCCGGTCCGGATGAGGTCGCGGCAGGATGTAGATGTTGCCGGTTTCGCGGTCGCGCATGCTCGTATCCCCGGCGTCGCCGCCCGAGGTCAACTTCAGGTCCCAGAACACCTGGGCCGAATGCGCCACCTCTTCGATCAACTCGAGTTTGATGTCGCCTGCTTCCTTGACGTCACTCATTTGAATCTCCAGTTCTCGGGGTCGATGAACAAGAAGGTATTGATGGGCACTGGACCCAGGAGATTCGCACTCACCTCGTAGTGGACCCTGGAGAACGGCAGGAAGATCCACGGCGACTGCACAGTGAGATAGTTCTCGTACTTGTAAAACGCACTCAGCGAACCATCGTGGAACGTCGTCTTGATGAGGTTATCTGCGGTCGGGTCGGAGTAGTTGGCCACATTGGATGCGGCGCCTGTCAAGAAGAGCGTGTCTCCCGTGGGGAGATAGTCGGGCTGATAGATGAACACGTAGTACCCGATCTGCCAGCTACATGACGACGACGTACTGGCGCAGGGCAGCACGGTGCCGAAATCGGTTGCTATCGATACGGACTGGATCGAATACTGGATCCCTACCTTGGCCGCATCCGACTTCAGCAACAGGATCATGGAGTCCAGCCCGAATCCCTGAGGGTAGATGACGGAGAATTGTGCTTTCTCTCCTGTTGCGACTCCTGCTCCGCAACCGCTCGCCCCGCCGCGTTGGCAAACATCAACCCCACCCGGGACGACTTTCCAGCCGTGAGACTTCAACGACGCCGCCGCCTTCGACGGTGAGAAGGAGAGCGGACAGGCTTTCTCAAGAGCGCTCACATATTTGGACGGAGGGGAAAGTGGAACCGGACCACACGATGGGTTGCCGGACCCGAATTGCAGTTTGGAGATGATGGACGGTTGATCGACGAGCCGCTCGAGGACTTGTCGGAAGTACGTCTGCTTGAACAGAGGTCCGTATTTCGGGTTGTTCTCGTTAGGGATCAGGCCCTGTATCCCGTACAGGCTCGTGATGGCGTTGGTATAGCCGTTCGCCTTGAAGCGCGATAGCAAGGGGATCTGGTCACTGGTGATGACTGAATAATTGACAGCTCCGGACAAAAGTGCGTTGGTGACCGCCGTAGGAGAGGCGAAGGGCTCCTCGACCAACTGGGACACCGAGGGCTTGGGGCCGCCGTTGAACAGCTTGTTGGGCACGTAGGTCGTCATTCCGGTCTGAGTGATGCTCTGCAGCTTCCAGGCTCCGTCCACGACGCGCCACAAAGGATTGGACGCGAAAGTGGTGACCTTCTGACCTTCAGTGTTGAGGTAGTTATAGACCGCAGTGGCCCCCGAGGGTGTCATGTCGTAGTCGCCGACCGGGCTGGTGGCCGAGGTAACGTCCATGACAGACTGAGGAAGTGGCGTGATTTGCGACAATTCGTTGTACGTGAACCAGGCTGGGCTCACGGCTGCGTTTAGATTGAACCGGATGGTCGTCGGGTTAAGGATCGTCGTACTTGTCACATTGTCCGGGTACGCCCCCGGGGTGTACGCCGCCCACCCAGCCTTGCCTGCCACAATCAGGTTCTGCCAGAACTCGATGTCGCGGGCCGTGACTGGTTGGCCGTTCGACCACGACCATTTCTTCAAACGGATTGTCACGGCTGTGTCGGTGCTGTTGTAGACGGGAGGAAAGGCCACGCTCTGGGCCTCATTTAGATTTGTCGTGGTTCCCTTGCCATACCAATACAGCGGTCGAAACATAAGGTACGTGAAATAGGACAGATTCTGCTCCGCAAAATCCTGGGCCGGCATGATCGGGAAGATGTAGTTGGGCGACAACCCGACCGGGAACGCCACCACGATCTTGTTGGACTTGGCCGCCGCCGCCGGCGGCGAAGTCGCCGTGCTGAGCGCCACGCCACTCCCGCAGAGGAGTAAGACCAAACCGACGACGCCAAAGCTGCTCCGCAGCCCGGGGATCGGTGCCTTGCGTCCCAGAATCGCACGGATGCTCATTCGCGCCTCTTTTCTGTCGCCGACCCTATTCGTAGTATGTCTGACTTATTAAGCTTGTCAAGTGATGCCGTGAAGCCCTTGCGGACAGTTGCCTAACGTTCACGACCCGCCGTAGAGGACCCCGGCCCACCAGTTGTACAGGTGTTGAAAAGCGATTGTGATGGGCCCCGGGTTGAAGAGGAAGTTGAGCAGGACCAGCCCGACAATGATCATCATCGTGTAGGGACGGATGCGGAGATACGTCGGCCAATATCGCCGCGGCAACAACCGCTCGAAGAGGACCGACCCGTCCAGTGGCGGGATAGGGACCAAATTGAACGCCATCAGCCCGATGTTGCCCAGACTGAACAGGAAGACGATTTCCGCCGGCAACGAAAGCGTCCGAGTGGCGAGCGCGGTGTCCCGGAAGACGCTGATGAAGAGCCAGGCGCTCAAGCCGGCCAGCAAGGCGTTGGTGAACGGGCCCGCCAACGCCACGAGCACGCCCTGATTGCGCGGGCTGCGCAGGCGTGCATTGTTCACCGGCACCGGCTTCGCCCACCCGAAGACGCCGAAACCGCCCAGCGCCAACAGCGCCGGCACGAGGAGCGTCCCGATCGGGTCCACGTGGACCACGGGGTTGAGCGTCAGGCGCCCGGCGCGGGCCGCCGTGTCGTCGCCGAAAGCCCGGGCCACCGCCCCGTGGGACACCTCGTGGAGGATGATCGACGGGACGATCACGCAGAACAGGATGATGTCCTCGCGTGAGATGTTGTGATGGGCGACCAGCGCCACGAAGACGGCGACACCCCCGAGGATCCAGAGGGTCCGCCTGGTGGACTGGTCCATGGGGCGGCGGCCGGAGGATCCCCCTCCGGACTGGCTCACCTACTGCTTGGCGGCGTCGACAATGCAGAAGCGGGCCGCGGGCATGGCTTCGAGACGAGCCTCGCCGATCGGCTTCCCGCACGCCTGGCACAGCCCATAGCTGCCGTCGCTGACCCGTTCGAGGGCTGCGACCACCTCATCGAGGGTCTCCCGCAGCTCCGTGGCCAGGCGCTCGGCGTCGGCCCGCTCGGCGGTCACCTGGCTGGAATCGGCGAAATTGGAGTCGTAGTTGAGGCCGGTGTCCCCTCGGTCAGCGAACCCGAGCTCCGTCAGTTGGGCATGGAGCTCGGCCTGCTCCGCCGTGAGAAGGGCGACGTAATCGACCTCGGCTGATGCGGCTGTTGGGGCCTCGTTCGGCATCCGCTCATGCTACGTCCTTCCTGCCTCTTGTACTGCCCACCTTGTTGCCGACCTTGTTGCCCGCCCGTGGGTGTGCGTCCTCGTAGGCACGCCGCAGGTGCTCGGGCGAGACCCTGGTATAGCGCTGGGTGGTCGCGATGGAGGCGTGGCCGAGGAGCTCCTGGACCACCCTGATATCGGCCCCCCGGGCCAGCATGTGCGTGGCACAGGAGTGCCGCAGGACGTGGGGGCTGACCCGATCCGCCAGATCGACCCGGCCGGCGTACTTCTTGACCACCCCGAATGCCCCCACCCGGCTGAGGCGCCCACCGCGGACGTTGAGGAAGACGGCTTCGGCATCGCTCCGCCGCCTCCACTTCTTGGGTTCGAGCAGCGGACGTCCCTCGCCGGACAACCACTGTTGGAGCGCGGCCAGCGCCAGGCGCCCCAGGGGGACCATCCGCTCCTTGTCCCCCTTCCCCAGCACCCGGACCAGCGGGATATCGCCGCCTTCGACCGCCTCGGCCACGTCCCCCAGGTTGAGCCCGACGACCTCGCTGACACGACATCCGGTCCCGTAGAGCAATTCGAGCAGTGCCCGGTCGCGCAACATCGCCGGTCCGGTGCCCACGACGGCACCGAGGAGCCGCTCGGTCTCGTCCTCACTGAGCGCTTTGGGGAGCATCTCGGCGACGCCGATGCCCGGGATGTCCGCCGTCGGATCGGAGGGCGCTGCCCCCTCCTCGACCAGGAATCGATGGAAGCCCCGCAGGGTGGAGAGGGCACGGGCCACTGTCGCCCCGCTGCGGGTGCGGCGCAGGGACGCAATGTAGGCCGCGACCTCGTCGGCCGACGCCCCGTCAATCTGTGCACCTGGACCGCGGTCGCGATTTTCCAGAAATGCCCGGTTTTCCAGAAATGATTGGTAGCCGGCGAGGTCACGCCGGTAGGAGGCCAGGGTCCGCGGCGAGCGGCCTCGCTCGACGTCCAGCCAGGAGAGGTATTCCTCGGCGTTCCTCGAAAGCTCCGCCGTCATGAGGACGCCAGGCGGGCCCGGGCCAGATAGAGCCCGAGGACCGTCGTCTCGTCGACCAGGGTGCCGTCGGCCACGAGCGCATCGACGTCGTCGAGGGCGATCGTCTCGATCGACATGAACCCCTCTTCGACGCCCATGGGGTTAGGCGGGCACGGGGAGAGCCCCGTCGCCAGATAGATCGTCGTGTGCTGGTCGCTGATCCCCGGCGTGTTGAGGGTCTCGATCAGGACCTCCATCTTCTCGGCGACCAGGCCTGCCTCTTCGGCGAGCTCGCGACGCGCCGCGACCTCGCGCGTCTCACTGGTGACATCGCAGGTGCCGGCCGGCACCTCGAGCAGCATGCGGTCCACGGCCGCTCGATACTGGCGAACCAACGTCACCCGCCGCTCGGCATCGACGGGCACGATGGTCACCGCCCCGGGGTGATGCACGATGAACCGCTCGAAGGAACGGCCGTCGGGATCGAGGATCTCGGCCCGGCCCACGGTGAAGATCCAGCCCCGGAACACTTCCTCCTCGGCAACTCGGCGGAATGGTGGAGCCGCGCCGTCGGGCACGGATCTACGGCACGCGATCGAGATCGAGCAAGTGGGGTTCGCGCCCCTCTGCCCGTTCGAGCGCGGCCGCCACGAGTTCACGGAACAAGGGGTGGGCTCTGTCGGGCCGGCTCTTGAACTCCGGGTGCGCCTGGGTGCCGACCCAGAACGGGTGGTCGGTCAACTCGACGAACTCGACCAGGCGGCCGTCGGGCGACGTGCCCGAGCAGACCAGCCCCACTGCTTCGAGCTTGGCTCGATACTTGTTGTTGAACTCGAAGCGGTGACGGTGGCGCTCGGTGACCCCGAGTGTCCCGTAGGCCTCGGACACTTTCGAGCCCGGCAGGAGCGCGGCCTGATAGGAGCCGAGCCGCATGGTGCCGCCCTTGTCCGTCACGTGCGCCTGGTCGGGCATCAGGTCGATGACCGGGTCCGGCGTCAAGGAGTCGAACTCGCGGGAGTTGGCGAGGGGCATATTGGCCCAGTCCCGGGCCACTGAGATCACCATGACCTGGAGGCCGAGACAGAGGCCGAGGCACGGAATGTCCTCGTCGCGGGCATACCCGGCCGCCGCCACCATGCCTTCGATGCCGCGGACGCCGAACCCGCCGGGGATGACGATCGCATCGAGCTGGCGAATGCGCGCCCGGTCCGCCCCCAAGATGTCCGGCACCTTTTCGGCATCGATCCAGTCCAGCTCCACCTCGGTCCCGTAGTGGAATCCGGCCGAGCGGAGCGCCTCGACCACCGACATGTAGGCATCGGGCATGCTCACGTACTTGCCCACGATCCCGACCTTTACTTTGCGCGACAGCGACTCGACCCGGCGCACCAGTTCCTCCCACTGACTGAGGTCGATCGGGTGGGAGGCCTCGTCGATGCCGAGCGTGCGGCAGACGAATCCGTCGAGCCCCTGATCGTGCAGGACGAGGGGGATCTCGTAGATGCTCGGCGCGTCGACAGCGGAGACCACCGCCTCCATCGACACGTCACACAGGTTGGAGATCTTGCGCTTGAGGTTCTCGGAGATGGGCTTGTCGCTCCGGCAGACGATGACGTCGGGCTGAATACCCCGGCTGCGCAGCTCGGTCACCGAGTGCTGCGTCGGCTTGGTCTTCTGCTCGCCGGTCACCAGGTACGGCACCAGGGTCAGATGCATGTAGCAGACGTTCTCCCGTCCGACGTCACGGCGGAATTGGCGAATTGCCTCGATAAAGGGGACTATTTCGATGTCGCCGACCGTTCCGCCGATCTCGACGATGACGATGTCGACATCGTCGTCAGCCAGGAGGCGCACCCAATCCTTGATCTCATTGGTGACGTGGGGGATGACCTGGACCGTGCGGCCGAGGAAGTCCCCCCGCCGCTCCTTCTCGATGACCGAGCGGTAGATCCACCCCGTGGTGGTGTTGGAGTTCTGCCCGAGGTCCTCGTCGATGAACCGCTCGTAGTGCCCCAGATCGAGGTCGGTCTCCCCGCCGTCGTGGGTGACGAAGACTTCTCCGTGCTCACCGGGGTTCATGGTGCCCGGGTCGACGTTGATATACGGATCGAGCTTGCACATCGTGACCCGTAGGCCACGGCACTTGAGGAGGCGGCCGAGTGAGGAAGCGGTGAGACCTTTCCCGAGCGAGCTCGAGACGCCGCCGGTGACGAAGATGAACTTGCTCACGCCGCCCGCTGAACGCCGAAAGTCGGATGAGCGGCGGATGTCGCTTCGAATGATCGCTGCACCCTCTCAAGATAATCGACGTCACCCGCGCGTGTGGCGGACTCAATCGTTGGGGCGGCGTACGGACGGTCTGCCTGGGTTTGTCGGGTGTCGGGTGGCCGCCCCGGCTCCCCGGCCGATTCCAGGGATGCGTTGCGGGGGGGCGATGCCACAAGTGCCGTGTGAACTGGGATTACCCCGGCTCTCAGCGGGCTACTGAATTCTCCATGAGCACCGAGTCTTCGACCAGGCCGTGGCTCTCGTGCGCCGAGTTCTCCAGCCAATGCCCGAGCTGCTCCACTGGCATCGGCCGCGCCAACACGTACCCCTGCGCCGAGTCGCACCCCAAAGCCCGCAGAATCTCCCAGACCACATCGGACTCGACGCCTTCACCGACGACGCGCAGGTTTAGCGAGTGTCCCAGGTCGACAATCGAGCGCACAATCGCGGCATGCGCAGGGTTGACGAGCATGTCACCGATAAAACTCTGATCGATCTTCAGCTCGTGGATTGGGAACGTGGACAGCCGGCCGAGTCGTGTCCGGCCCTCGAGCGAGGTTTGCCCGCTGCCGAGGTCGTCGATGCTGACGCCGACGCCAAGAGCATCGAGCCGGGCGAGAACGACACTGGCGCTCTCGGGGTCCGAATACAACGTGGCCTCCGTGATCTCAATGATCAGGCGCTCGGGTGCGATCTCGGCCTGCGCCAGAGAGCACGTGACGAGCTCGGCGAATCCGGGCCGATTGATATCGCTCTCTGCGACGTTGACCGCCACGGTCACGTGCGCAGCGTTGGGTCCGAGACCACGCAGATCGTCGAGCGCCCTCCGCAGGACCCATCCTGTCAAGTGGTCCATGAGGTCGGCTTTTTCGACCAAGGACAAGAAGCGGTCCGGGTACAGGAGGCCGTGCCGGGGATGACACCACCGCACGAGAGCCTCAACCGCTGCGACCCGTCCACTGACCAGCGTCGCCTTGGGCTGGAAGTGCAGCACCATCTGGCCGCCCTCGATCGCTTCTTCGAGTTCGCCTACCAGAATTCGTTCAGCCGCATCGGGCTGGCTCTGCCCATGGTTGTCGCGCGCCACGATCGTCCTCGGCATCATTCCATCCCCTGTACTCGGCTCTGAGACCTCGTGGTTGTGGGAGAAAACCGTAACTATCCAGGGTTGCCGGGCGGTGGCGAACAGATGGTAAACGGGGTGTTCGACGAGGGCACTTCACGGCGTGTTCCCAGCGTGTCCGTGTGGTGGCTCATTCGGCCGGTGGGTCGCCCTGCCGCGTTGAGGGGCTGCCTCGGTCTCCTCCAGCGGCCCGGCTCATTCCGGATCTGTCGTGACGCCCCGCCGGCGCTCTCTTTGGGTTCCGTGCCGTCGCGCTCTGTGGTGCACCTTGGCTGCGCGCATCGGTTCTCCCTCACCCGTGTCTCCGCGCTCTGCACCCCGTAGCCGTCCCCCTACGCCCCTTCGTCCCTTCACCTCTCACGTCTCACCTCTCACCCCGACCAGAACAACCGCACCCCCGCACCCCCGCCCCGCACCCCCGCACCCCCGCACCCCCTGACAGGGTTTCACACCTCTGACCTGGCCTTTCGAGGCCGTGATACAACCCCTCTCTAAGGTCACGTCATGGTCTCTCGCCCCCTCTCGTGCACCAGGACCCAGCAGGCGCTGGCTGTGCTCGGAGCTGCGGTGCGCGACGTCCAAAAGGTGCTGCGAGAAGCCGTGCCCGGTGCTGTCTCAGGTGATGAGGCCAAAGCGTTCGTGGACCTGTTCGCCCAGGCCGAGCGGCTGGGTGCCTCGGGGATCGCCCTCTTCGCCCCGCGCGTGGTCGAGACCGGGGCCCATGCCAAAGACGGCCACGCCTCCGCGGCGGACTGGCTGGGGTCGGTGGCGGGCTCTTCCCCCTCGGCGGCCAAGGAGCGGCTGGCCTCGGCCAAACGGGCCGGGGCCGATGCGACCCTGACCGAGGCCCTCCACGAGGGCGAGTTGTCCTCTTGCCAGCTCAAACTGATGGGAGAGGCCGAGGCGGCGGTCCCGGGGAGTGCCAAGACCCTGTTGGATCTGGCCGAGGGTGGGGCGTCACACCAAGAGCTGAGCGACACCGCCTCGCGGCTACGCGCCGCGGCCCGGAGCAAAGAGAGCGAAGCGGCACGGCGTCAACGGGTGCACGAGCGGCGCCACTTCCGCTGGCGCCAGAGCCCCGAGGGCGGGGTGAGAGGCGAGTTCTCCTGCGACGAGGTGGCCTTTGCCCGGGTCGCCCCCCGGCTCGAGGCGGCGGCCAAGGAACGCTGGAGGGCGGCGGGGTCGAGCGACCCGAGCACCCTCGAGGCGCACCGTCTCGATGCCTTCCTCGACTTCATGGCGGGCGAGGGCCGTGGCCACGGCATCGGGCCGGGCGGCGACGGGGCGAGCGGCGGCGGGGCGAGCGACGGCGGGGCCAGCGATGCGAACAACGGCTGGTCCGGGGACGGCTGGTCCGAAGACGACGACGACAGCGGGGGCCACACCCGCCCCGGTTCAGGCCCAGGCCCCGGTTCAGGCCCGGGCTCAGGCCCCAAGTGCCGCCCGAAGAGGGGGTCCGGGGTCCAGACCCTCGTCATCATCGATGCCGAGGCGTTGCGCCGGGGGACGACTGAAGGGGACGAGATCTGTGAGATCGAGGGCATCGGCCCGGTCTCGGTGGCCGCGGCCAGTGAACTGTTGGGTGAGGGTGCTCTGCGTTTTTTGGTCAAAGAGGGCTTCGACATCAAAACAGTGACCCGGGCCGATCGGGGCATCGCCAATGCCGTGGAAGCCGCCTTGATGGTGCGGGACCGGACCTGTTGTGTCCCGGGCTGTGCCAAGCGCCTCGGGCTCGAACGAGACCACGTCTTCGTCGACTACGGCGACGACGGACCGACCGAGCTCGACAATCTGGTGCGCATGTGCCCCGAGCACCATGCCCTCAAGACCCATGGCGGCTGGAAGCTCGAAGGGGAGCCCGGGAACTTCCGATGGGTCCCTCCGGCCCATCCCAAAAGTGCCGGGGCCATCTCCCGGGCCCGCAAGCTGGCGGCGGCCAAAGCAGAGGCCGGCGTGACCCACGATCGGAACCGGCCCAGGCGGACGTGATCAGGTCGGGCGGGTCGGGCGGGCGGGTCGGGATCGGGCCAGACCGCTACGGCTTTCTCCCGTTCAGCCACTCCCAAAGGCGCTCGTGTGAGACCGGGCAAGACCGAGCGCGGGGTCGTCAGGCGCCGAGGAGCTCGCGGGCGTGAGCCCGGGCCACGTCGCTGTCGGGATGGCCCGACAGCATTCGCGAGAGCTCGATCACCCGCTCCTCCCCCGCCACGGCGACGGCCGAGGTGAGAGTGCGTCCAAGCACCTCGTCCTTGCGGACCGTGATCTGCTGATCCGCCTTGGCAGCAACCTGGGCCAGGTGGGTGACGACGAGGACCTGGCGGGTGCGGGAGACCTCGTGCAGCGACTCCCCGAGTGACAGCGCTGCGGCGCCGCCAACCCCGGCGTCCACTTCATCGAACACCATCGTCTGCGGACCACCCATGCCCACGAGGCGAATGGCGAGCATGGCACGGCGCGAGCTCGCCGCCCGAAGCGGCTTTCGCCAGTGGCAGGACCGCCTCGCCGACATTGGCCCCTAATGCAGCCTCGATGGGATCACCCGCCCCCTCGGTGCCGACCCGTATCTCGACGCGGGCCCCGGGCATCGCCAGATCGGCCAATCGCTTCCCGACTAGGACACCGAACTTTGCCGCGGCCCGGGTGCGTACATCACGCACCTTTTTCTCCCCGACCTCCAACCGTTGCGCCACCTCGATCTGCTCGGCTTCGAGACGAGCTGCGGTCTCCTCTGCGTTGTCCAGCTCCTCGAGACGCGTCCCGGCCTCTTTTGCGAACGCGAGCACAGCGGTGAGATCACTCCCGTACTTCCGGCGAAGGTCGCCCAGCAGCCGGCGCCGCTCCTGGACCGCGACGAGGCGATCCGGGTCGTCTTCCCATCCTTCGACGACGTCGCGCAAACCTCGGGCGACGTCGGACAAATCGATGGCGGCGCCAGCAATGCGCTCGCGATATTCGTCGAATGCCTCCCGGCCTCCGAGGACGCCAACGGCTTCAGTGAGTTGGGCGAGGACGCCACCGTCGGAGCCCGAGCCCGAGCCCGAGCCGGCGCCCGAGCCGGAGCCGGGTTCGAGAAGTTCTCCGGCGTGGGCCGCTGCTTCCCGGTGCGCGGAGGCGTCAGCGAGGCGGACCTCCTGCTGGCGTAGTTCGTCCTCCTCCTCGGGATCGGCCAGATGAGCCGCAGCGATCTCGTTCACCTGATAGCGCAAGACGTCGGCCTCGCGAGCACGTTGCTGCGCATCGCCGCCAAGCGATGTCACCGCTTCGGCCAGACGACGGAGTTCGGCGCGCAGAGCGAGCACCGGGCCGAGATCGGTCCCGGCGTAGGCGTCGAGCACCGCCCGCTGGGCCGCCGGCGTCACCAGGGATTGGTGCTCGTGCTGCCCATGGATCTCGACGAGCTCCGATGTGACCTCGGACAGCGCACTGACGGGCGACATGCGCCCGTCGATCCATGCCCGCGAGCGCCCCTCTGCCGGCACCGAGCGGGCAATGATGATCTCGCGTTCGCCATCGTCACCGTCGACGACGAAGCGTGCTTCGACCATCGCCTCGCTGGCGCCGGCCCGCACGAGGGTTGGCGAGGCCCGCCCGCCCAGCACCAGTTGCAGGGCCTCGACCACCAGTGTCTTGCCCGCTCCGGTTTCGCCGGTCAGGACCGTCATTCCCGTGCCGAACGTCAACGAGAGGTCCTCGATGACGCCGAGGTCGCGCACCCGCAGATCGGTCAGCATTTCCGCGCGCCCGCCTATTGCTCGCGGTCGGCCAGCAATCGGAAGCGCAGGAGCGCGCCGAATCCGTGAGGGTCGTTGCGCACGACCCGCACGGGGCGGGTCGGCACCCGGCAGGTCACGGTTGAACCAGGCTCGAGGCGGCCGGTCTCCTGCCCGTCGATGACGAGCGCGGCGGCCCGGTTCGGCGCGATCTCGACCTTGACCCGCTGGGTGTCGGTCAAGACCAGGCTGCGGTCGAGCGACAGATGGGGCGCGACCGGCGTGACCACCATGGCCCGGAGCGCCGGCGAGAGGATCGGCCCACGCGCGGACAGGTTGTACGCCGTAGAGCCGGTCGGTGTGGCGATGATGACGCCATCCGCCGAGTAGGTGAAGACGTCCTCGCCGTCGATGGAGGTGGCGAGGCGCACCGTGTGGCCGAAGTCGATCTTCTCGAGCACCACTTCGTTGAGGGCCAGATAGGTCGACACCGCATCGTCATGGGAACGGTCGGTGATGGTGACCTCGAGGGCGCAGCGGGCTTCGATGACGGCGCGCCCCTCGAACACTCTGGTCAACGCCACCCGCACCTGGTCGGGCACGAGGTCGGGCAGATAGCCGAGCCGACCGAAATTCACCCCCAGCACGGGCACGTCCTCGGTCCAGGCCAGGCGCACGACGCGGAGAAAGGTCCCATCGCCACCCAGGCTGACGGCGACCGTCGAGCCGAGAAGATCGACGGCATCGAGGTCGATCTCCTTGCCCCCTTCGGTGACACGGTTGGGCGCGGAGAACTCGAGGATCCGCGCGGTGTCACCTTGGGCGGTGAGCCACTCCGCCGTATCGAGGGCGAGGGCGAGGGCGTCGGGGCGCTCGGGGTGGACGAGGAACGTCGCCGTCGACATGGGTCAGCTCGGGTCCTGCGGTCCCGAGGCCGCCTCGTCAACGACGTCGGACAGGAGGCGGCCAACAGCATCACCTCGGAGCACATCGGGCCCGTGCGCCGCTTTGCGGGCGTGCAAGAGGAACTCGACGTTGCCGGCGGGGCCGGTCAGGGGGGAAACCATCGCCCCCATGATGCCGGTTCCGGCGTCATCAAGTGCGGACGTCACCCTTTCGAGCGCAGTGCGCCAGACCGCAGGGTCTCGCACCACGCCCTTGCCGCGGGCCACGATGACGCGTCCCGCTTCGAATTGCGGCTTCACGAGCAGGACGAGTTCGGCGTCGGGGCGGCCGAGCGGGCCGCACAGCGCCGGCGCCACGGTGACGAGTGAAATGAACGAGACGTCCGCCGTGAGCAACGACACGGGCTCGAAGGCCGGGTCGCGCTCGAGCAGTATGTCGGGCGTCAGCGTGCGGATATTGACCCGTTCGAGCACCGTGACCCGGCTGTCGTTGCGCAGGCGCTGGTCGAGTTGCCCGTGCCCCACGTCGACGGCGTACACCTGCGCTGCCCCATGTTGGAGCAGGCAATCGGTGAACCCTCCGGTCGACGCTCCCGCATCGAGGGCGCGCCGGCCTTCGGGGCTGACACCGAACCGCGTCAGCGCGGCCGCCAACTTCTGGCCGCCCCGGCTGACGAACGGTGAGGGTTTTCCCTGCACGACGATGGGCTCGTCGGGCGCGACCAGCCGTGCTGCTTTGTCCGCTTGGGTCCCTGCGACCAGCACCGATCCTGCGGCGATCGCCTTTTGGGCCTCGTGCCGGTTGGCGACCAGTCGACGACGGACGAGCTCCGTATCGAGCCGCCGGCGAGACCCAGAGCTCAGCTGCTTGCCTTCTTGGCGGCGGGGGCTCTCTTGGCGGCGGTCTTGCTGGCAGCGGGAGCCTTCTTGGCGGCGGTCTTGCGGGCAGCCGGCGCTTTCTTCGTCGCCGGGGACTTCTTCGCCGCCTTGGCCGCCTTGGCCGTGCTGGTCGCAGCCTTCTTGGCTGTCTTGGTTGCGGTCGTCGTCGCAGCCTTGGCTGTCTTCGCCGTCTTGGTCGCCGCCTTCTTGGCCGCCGTCGTGGTCGCGCTCGTGGTCTTGGTCGCCGCCTTCTTGGCCGCCGTCGCCGTGTTCTCCGCTGCGTCGCGGGCCACCTTGGCGCCCTTGGCGGCCTGGGCCGCCATGTCGGCGCTCGCGCGTACGACCGGCGTCAGCCGAGCGTTTCAGCAGGTCCGCCACCTGGTTGGCCAGCTTCTCGAGGGAGGACCCGTCGATCTTGCGCAGCTGTTCGGCCACCTCGTGGCGCACCAGGTCCAGAATCTGCTCGCTCGTCTTGTGCCCTCGTTCAACCAAATTGTCCACCCACTCCTGTGCTTGATCGCGCTGGATGTCACCGGCGCTCACCAGTTCGCGGACGATCTCTTCGGCTCGGGCCCGAGTGACCTGGCCTAATACCGTACCGGCGTCCAGATATTTCTTGATGCGTTCGTTGTTCACCATATAACAGGAGTATATATGAGTTAGCTGTCAGCAAGCACTCTATGCCCCGGCAAGGATTCGCCGCACGAGGGCCGAGAGATCGGCGGCCACCTCATCGGGCGCCGGGTCGGTCGGGACCTCATCGGCATCGGTCACGCCGGAGAGCACAAGAGCGAACGGAATTCCCAATCGCCGGGCCAGCGCACCGTCGGTGGACGGGCGGTCCCCCACCATCATGGCCAGATCATCGGCCCGTGCGCTGATGGCGTCGGCGGTGGGGCGGTGTGGCTTCCCGGCCACCTCGGGCGTGGTCTCGGCCGCCGTGGACACCGCCGCCAGCAGCGCACCTGCTCCGGGGAGCAGGCCGTGCGGTGTCGGATGGGTCGGGTCCTCATTCGTGCCGATCAGCCGCGCCCCTTCGCGGACCCTGCTGGCCGCCTCGGAGATCGCATCGAAGGTGAACCCCCTGGTCCATCCCACCACCACGGCGTCGACCGGACCCGACTCGTCGATCGTGACGCCTCGAGCGAGCACCGCCTCCCGCACTCCCCTATCGGCCAGGACCAGCGCCGTCGAGCCCACGGGGAGCATCTCCGCCGCCACGTCGGCCGAGGTGAGGAGATCCTCGTCGGCCGCCGTGATGCCGCAGTTCTTCATGCGGGCGTGGAGCTCCTCCCGGGTGGGGGACGAATTGTTCGTGGCGAACAAGGTCCGGATCCCGGCGGCGTGCAGGGCCACCACCGCCGTGTCGACGCCTTCGATCGGCTCGCCGGTCAGCCAGATGACCCCGTCGAGGTCGATGACCCAGGTCCCGTGCGCGGACGGTGCAGCAGATGGAGGCATGGCGCGGAGGTTAGTCACGGCGAGCGCCAAGAGTTCACACTGCCGTAGCTTTTCGGTCAATCTCGTCTGTTATCACTGTGATCGTGGTAGAGACCCTGGCCTCGCGGCAGTCCGAGGACACGCATCAAAAGGCGCTTCGCATCAATCTGGACCCTCGCTGGTACGGCACTGTGGCCGAGATCGGGGCCGGCCAGGAGGTCGCTCGCTGGTTCTTCCGCGTGGGAGGAGCGGCCGGGACGATCGCCAAATCGATGTCGGCCTACGACATGGCGGTCAGCGACGCCGTCTACGGCGAGGTCGACCGCTACGTTTCCGAGGCCCGGCTCCAAGCCATGCTCGACCACGAGTTCGCGCTCAATATCGACCGCCTCAGTGACTCGCGTGGTGACAGCACGTCCTTCTTTGCCTTCGCCGACACCGTGGTGGCGCGAAGTTTCCGCGGCGGCAACGAGTGCCACGGCTGGATGGGCGTCAAGTTCCAGGCGCACCCCCACGACGAGCCGAGCCAGATCGCGCTGCACCTGCGCATGCTCGACATCGAGGCATCGCTGCAGCAGGAGGCCCTCGGGATCGTCGGCGTCAACCTCCTGCATGGGGCATTCTTCGAGCATCACGAGCCTGAGGTGCTGGTGGAGAGCCTCCTCGACCGCTTGAACACCGACCGGATCGAGATCGACCTGATCCGCTTCCGGGGCATCGAGTTCCGCAGCGTCGACAACCGGCTCGTGGCCCTGCAGCTCGTGCAGCTCGGCTTGAGTGGTGTGGCGATGTTCGGTCCCGACAAAGAGGTGCTGCAGCCGACCGAGGTCCTGCGCAAGAGGGCCGTCCTCGTCGAGCGAGGCAGCTTTCGCCCGACCACGGTCGTCAATCTCGACATGCTCGAATGCGCCATGGCCAAGTTCGGGGCCGAGCCGGGCATGGAGGGCACGACCATCCTCCCCCTGGCCGAGCTGACGATGCGCAACCTGCTCGCCGGCGGGAACGGCGTCGATCGGCGGGACTTCCTGGCCCGGGCCGAGTTGCTGGCGGCGTGCGGGCTCACCACCATGATCTCGGACTACTTCGACTACTACCTCCTCGCGGCCTTCCTGGCCGCGCGCACGAGCGAGCGCATCGGGATCGTCATGGGCGTGCCGAGCCTGCTGGACGTCTTCGACGAGCGTAATCACGAGCAGCTCCAAGGCGGGATCCTCGAAAGCTTCGGGCGCTTGTTCAAGAACGACCTCAAGCTCTACGTCTACCCCCTCCGTCGATCGATGAGGGACGAGCTCGAGACGGTTGAGAACCTGAGCGTGGCGCCGCCGGTGCGGCCGCTGTACGACTACTTGGCCAATCGTGGGAGCTTCGTGCCGCTCGACAACTTCCGCGAGACCTGTCTCTCCATCTTCAGCCGCGACGTCCTGCGCCGAATTGCCGACGGCGACGAGACATGGGAGGACATGGTGCCTGTCGGCGCGGCCGAGCTCATCAAGAAGCGAGGCTTCTTCGGCTATGTGCGGTCGGTGGACTGAGTCCGGATCTGCCGGTCAGCGCCCGAGGGGGCGGCTCTCCTTCTTCTCCCGTTTGGCTTCGCGCTTCTCCTTGAGCGATTTGCCAGGTTTCTTCCCAGCCGGCTTCTGCGGTGACTTTTCTGGCATGTCGCTCTCCTTGATGGTCAGGACGAGGCTAGCCCGATCAGCCCATGTCGACCGCGTTCGCCTTCAGGATCTGCAAGGTGACGACGACCCGTGATTGACCCGGTTGATCGTGCAGTCGTAAGTCGGCGCCGTACTTGGCTCCGACCAGGTCGGCGAAGCGATACTCGACGTCGGGCTCGACGACGGCGTCACACCGCAGCTCGAGGTAACGGCTCGTCCGGGCGAGGTCGAGAATGAAGAGGGTGCATGCCGGGTTGCGGAGAAGGTTCTTCGTCTTCTGCCGCGACGTGTTGAGCGAGATCCGGATCGTGTCGCCCTCGGCGAGGAACCAGATCTCCGAGAGCTGCGGGCGGCCGTCGGCACCCACGGTGGCGAACGTGGCGACCTTGGCCTCGAGGAGATCGCGGTGGGTGGCGGGGATCGAGGCCATCGCTCAGCGTGCCGCGTCGCCGAAGCGATAGGGCCTCGTGAGCTCGTCAAGTTCGGCCTTGAGCGCGCTCGACATGACGTAGTCGGCGGCCGCCAGGCTGTGATCGAGCTGGCCGGGGCGGCTGGCCCCGATGATCGGTGCCGTCACCGCCGGGTTGGCGAGGACCCAGGCGACGGACAGCGTCACGAGCGAGATGCCTTCACGCTCGGCGATCTTTCGCAGTTCCTCCACGGTGGCGAACTCCTGGTCGTGCCAGTACCGGCTCTGGTACATGCCGCCGGCGGTGCCCAGCGTGAACCGGCTGCCGTCGGGCGGGGGCGCCGCCGGATTGTGCTTCCCCGAGAGCAAGCCCCCGGCGATCGGGTTGTACGCCATGATCCCCAGACCTTCTTCTTCGCACAGGGGCACCAGCTCGCGCTCGATCTGACGGAACAGCAGGTTGTAGCGGGGCTGCACCGAGTCGAAGCGGACGACCGCACGGGCTTCGCTCCGCCCGAGCGCGCGCGCCACCTGGTAGGCCAAGAAGTTGGAACAGCCCACGTAGCGAACCTTGCCCGTGCGAACGAGGTCGTCGAGGGCGGCCAGGGTCTCGTCGATCGGCGTGCCGGGGTCCGGCCCGTGGAGCTGGTACAGATCGATGTAGTCGGTGCCGAGGCGCCGCAACGAGGCATCCACGGCCTCCAGAATGTGCTTGCGCGAATTGCCCTGCTCCCACGGTGCGGGGCCGGTGCGTCCGAAGCACTTCGTCGCCACGATGAAGCGGTCGCGCTTGCCCTTCAGCCAGGTGCCGAGGATCTCCTCGGTGCGCCCGACCGTGGGGAGGCCGCCACCGAGCGGATAGACGTCTGCAGTGTCGAGGAAGGTGATGCCGCCCTCGGCGGCACGGTCGAGGATGGCCAGCGACGTCGTCTCGTCGCACTGCAGCCCGAAGGTCATGGTGCCGAGGCAGAGCTCTGAGACGAGGAGTCCGGTGTGGCCGAGATGCACGTGGTCCATGGGACCAACGGTACCGGGTGACTGCCGCTACTCGTACTCGTACTGCGGCATCGCCTCTTCGTGGAGCAAGGAGAGCGTTCCCGTCGGAGGGTCTTCCCGATGACGATCGGGGTCCATGGAGACGTAACGGTTCAACGCATCCAGCGTGGCCTTGGCCGACGAGACAAGGTCGACGTCGGCGCACGCGATGCCCATGCGATCGTCATCGCCCGAGAGCGAGCGAAGGGAGACGATGACCGAGCAGCCGATAACCGTGTCGACCTTGGTCACCCCCATCAGGTAGAACGGGATGACATAGCCCAGGTCCCGCAGGGCGCCCAATGTGGCCTCTGCGCCACCGATCAGGGGGCCACTGCCGGCCCGGCCGACGCCGGTGCGGCCGCCGAAGGTCAGGTGGACTTCGCTGATGCCGTCATGCTCGTTGAACTCGGCGATCACCAAGACGATCCGGGCCACGTGGCCACCGCGGACCTGCGCCGCCGCTGCGTTGGCCTCTTCCAGGATCACCGATGCATTCGGGAAATACAGGCTGGCCACCTGCACTGCGCTGTCCCGGACCACTTCGGGGTCATGGTTGCGCACGGAAAGAACGACGGCATTGACCTCACCGCTCTCGAGGTGGTTGATGCCCACGTTGACGACGCCGGGCAGCGAGCGCAGCTCGAGCTCGAAGTCCTCTTCGAAGGTCGCCGTCATCGCCGGACCGTCATCGCCGGACCCTCATCGGGTCGCCCTCATCGCAGGACGATGCCCTTCTTCTCGTACAGACGGGCGTCCGCAATACGGTAGAGCTCGGCCGGATCGGTGGAGTCTCCGGGTGACGTTGCGGTACCGACGGAGAAATCCAGCTCAGGCAAGGAGACGAGCAAAGCCCGCAGGCGTTCGGTGAACGCCAGGACTTCGGTGCCCTCGGCGTTGGCCAGGATGATGGCGAACTCGTCGCCGCCCATTCGTGCCGTGGTGTCCCCGCTGCGCACGGAACGGCGAAGGGCCCAGCCGAACGAGCGCAACATGTCGTCGCCGACGGCATGCCCCAACTTGTCGTTGACCGCCTTGAAGCCGTTCAGGTCGATCAGCACCAGGGTGAACGCCCATCCGTACCGCGGCGCTCTGCACCGCGGCGTTGCGTAGGGCGGCGTCGAAGTGGCGGCGGTTGGCGATGTTGGTGAGGGGATCGTGATCGGCGCTATGGCGGGCCAGGTGCAGCGTGAGGGCGAGCTGGCAGACGTTGCGCACGACATCGCGGACGACATAGGGCACGACGTCGGGCTCGCAGAACACCCCGGGCGCGGTGGCCTGGTTGGCCGGAGAATCCGCGGTCAGGCTCTTCTGACCCAGACGAAAGGCCTGTGTGCCGAGCGCCTCGTCACGCAGGACCACCACGGCATCTGTCAAGCGGTAACGCCGGGCCAGCAGGTCGAGCACCGAGTAGATGAAGCCGATGTTGACTTCGTTCGTCGAGACCTGGTCCAGCATGGTCAGGAAAACCCATGGTTCGTGCAGTTGCCCGTTGCCGTTGATCTCCCCCGCGCCGGCGTCGGCCATGGTGGTCACAGGGACCTTTCCGACAGAGCGGGAGCCACCTTTCCAGCAGGACGGAATTTGGCGAGCGGG
The DNA here is from genome assembly GCA_963706555.1 of uncultured Acidimicrobiaceae bacterium. Classification (GTDB taxonomy): domain Bacteria; phylum Actinomycetota; class Acidimicrobiia; order Acidimicrobiales; family RAAP-2; genus Bog-473. The sequence continues at coordinate 3,648,567 of OY970164.1, read as the reverse complement.
ATGGCTCCGGCCCGGAGCACGGGAGCCAACTCCTCGGGGGACATGGGCACCGACATCAGGTAGCCCTGGCCGCGATGGCAGCCCAGTTCGAGCAGCTTGTCGATCGTGGTCCCGCACTCGATGCCCTCGGCGATGACGCCCAGGTCGAGCGCGCGGCCGAGCTGGATGATCGCCTCGACGATCGCCTTGTCGCTCGGATCGGTGTCGATGCCCTGTACGAACGTCTGGTCGAGCTTCAAGAAGTTCACCGGAAGGTGCTTCAGCTCGGTGAACGAGGCGTACCCGGTCCCGAAGTCGTCGATGGCCACCTCTACTCCGAGTGCTTGGAAGCCCTGCAAAATACGTGCTGTTTGCTCGGGCTCCTGGAGCACGGCGTGTTCGGTCATTTCGATGCAGAGGCGCTCGCCGGGAATCCGGTGCACGCGCAGGCAATTCTCGACGAACTCGACGAGGCCGCTGATGACGAATTGGGCCGGCGACATGTTGACCCGGACCACGAGGGGCAGGTTCGGGTACTCCCGGCGCCACTCGGCCAGTTGGCGGCAGGCCTCGGCGAAGACCCAGCGGCCCATGTCGACGACGAGGCCGGTCTCTTCGGCCACGGTGATGAAGGCCGACGCCGGCAGAAGGCCCCGCGTGGGGTGCTGCCACCGGACGAGCGCTTCGACCGCCAGGAGCTGCCCCGTCCGCAGATCGACTTCGGGTTGGTAGTGCAGGCGCAACCCGTCGCCCTCAATGGCCTCACGCAGGGTCAATTCCGTGCGTGAGCGCTCACTGACCGATTCCCGCAGCACCTCGTCGAACACGACCGCCTGGTTGCGGCCCTGACGCTTGGCGGCGTAGAGGGCCACATCGGCCCATCCGAGCAATTCGATCCCGTTCTTCACGCCCGGGCTCGAGAGCACGATGCCGATGCTGGCGGTGTGCGTCACCTCTTGTCCGGCGAAGTCGATCGGCTCGCCGATGACGCCGAGCAACCGGTAGGCGGTGGCGGCCACTTCCATTTCGCTGCCGGCATCGCCGACCAGGATCACGAACTCGTCGCCGCCGAGCCGGGCCGCAAAGTCGTTGGGCCGGATACTGGTGCGGATGCGGTCGGCGATGGTCGTGAGCACCCGGTCGCCGCTGGCATGGCCCAGGAAGTCGTTCATCACCTTGAAGCGGTCCAGGTCGAAGAAGAGGATCGCCGTGGCACGGTTCGCCGCCAGGCGCACTTCCAGCTCGCGCAGCAGGGAGCGCCGGTTCGGCAGCCCGGTCAAGTCGTCGTGGAGTGCGATGTACTCGGTACGCTCCTCGGCGTCGATGCGCGCCTGCAGCTGGACGAGCATGGAGGCGATCGCCTGGAGGGCGCTGAGCTCTTCCACGGTCCACTTGTGCAGTCCGAAGTGGAGGAATCCCAGCACGCCCCAGGTCGAGTCCGACAGAAGGAGCGGCACGCAGGCGCCGCCGACGAGGGGCACGCCTGAGCCCTTCTCCACGCGCTCGAGGTAGTCAACCTCGCCGTCGACACCGGCGAGGTAGGGCTTGCGGAGGTTCTTGGTGGCGGCGAAGACAGGGTCCGCGTCGAAGGGCACTTCGCCGAGGGGGTCCGGACTCGGGATGTCGCGCGGCGGCCATTCGGCCTCGAGGATGCTCAGGCCACGCTGGTGGTCGTTGCGGCGGAGAAAGGCCACGTCGGCCCCGAGGAATTCGGCCAGCACCCGGGTCGTCCACGTCAGCACGTCCTGGCGGGTACGCGACGATGCCGACATGAGCCGTTCTGCGACCATGCCCACCAGCTCGTCCAGACGCCGCTGGTCGAGCAGCGCGCTCTCCCGTGAGGCCAGCGTCACCGTGTGGCTCAACAGTCCGCCGAAGGCCCGGGCCAAGGCCCGCTCGCGGCTCGACCACGCCCGCCCTTGACGGGCGACGACGAGGGCGCCCACGACGGCACCGTCCTGGAGTGCGATGGGCTCGACCAGAACGCCCCACGCCACGTTGGAGACCATGCAGGAGAACGAGGCGATGCTGCTCTGTGCGCCAAGGAGCCCCACGACACGCTTGCGGATATGCACGAGGGCGTGTTCGGTGCCGGGCGCAGCCCACGATTCAGCATCGAAACCGGGAATGGTCTCGTCGAGGCTCCCGACGATTTCGACGATCTCCGCGCCGGGTACGACCTGCGTGATCGTCTCGATAACGAGACGAGTCTGCAAGCCGGCCACGCCAGGGGAAATGTCGTCGATTTCTGTCATAGTGGAACCCCCCCCTCGAGGGTTCGCCGGGCTACCTGCGCTTTTCACGCGCAAACACCTGGTGACGAGTATGGCATAGGACCGCCGGAAAAAGCCATCCTCCCTGGTGGCAGGCAGGTTGCGGACCCGCTCAGGCCATCTCGAATTCCCTACTGAGAAGCTCGGTGAGGGGGAGACGTGCACTGCGTGTGGAGGGTGGCGGCGCATGGCTCAGGCGGAGCAACAGGGCGACATGCTCGCCATCGTCGAGATCCCAGAGTTCGTTGAATCGTTGCGACAGGTCAAAGAGCGTGTCGACGTGACGTTCACCCCCGAGGCGTACGAAGTCCTTCTCGTCCACGGCATACAGGAAGACCGGCGACACCGGCTGCACGGCCAAGCCGTGGAGCTCGGCCGTGAGCCACATGCGCTCGACGGCGGCCCCACCCCGGACGTACCAGGCCGGGTCGGAGCGGGGCACCGTCACGACGGCCAACGCCGAACTCGAGTCGACCATGGCCCGGGTGCGGGCGCCGAGTCCCTGACCAGCACGCCAGTCGGCGAGGTGCTCCATGACATCGGGACGCCGGAGCAGGTCGAGTGCCGCCATCTCGGGCGGGGAGAGCTCGAGGGTGCGGACGTCGAGTCCCTCATCGAGGGAGTCCTGCCCGGGGATGCGCAACTCCCCCACCATCTCGTGATGCAATTTCGGGAGCAGGAAGCGGATACGGTCGGACTCGGCGAGCACCTCCGCCAATTCCTCGATCTGGGGGCGGGTCACCGCCAGGCGCAGGGTCGCCCCTTCCCTGTCGACACCCCGCCCGAGCAGCTTGAGGATCTCGTCGTCGATCGGTTCGGCATCGCCGAGCTTGCGGTTGGCGACTCTGGCACGAACACGCGGCGCAAGTGGTGCGATCTCGTAGTCCGTCGATTCCCCCACGAGCAACGTCGCCACGTGGTGGGAGAGCGAGCCCTCGGGGAAGAGTTGGCACTCCCCGAGGTTCTTCAGCGATGCTGCGGCGACACGGGCATTGAAGAGGGCGGCGCCGATCGCCACATAGCTTGCCGCGATGCCGGACATCCATGGTCGTCGTGCGCTCGGGCACGAGATACATGCGGATCTGGTTGGCGTCGGCCTCGAAGCGCCACGGCTGGATGTTCCCGCCCGATGGCGCCCACCGCGCTGCTTCGACGATGGTCTCGATCGGATCGGCCACTTCGGCGCGGGACAGTTCCGCGGCGGCAGTCAGGGCGAACGAGGTCGAGAATCCCTCGTCCGCCTCGTAGGCATAGCCGTTGTCCGCGTCGAAATCGGCGTCTGCGTCAAAATCAGCCTCGGCACCGGGGGCGAGCACGACCGGGCCGATGGCCGAGAGCACCTCCTCTACGTCGAAACGGACACGTCCGGACGGCAGGTCACCCGACAGGCCGAACCGTCGCACGGCGGCGGCGGCGGTTGCCGCACCGAGCGTGACCTCGCCCCCGAGTTGCGGCCATCCGGTGATGGTGTCGCCGACCTCCAACAGTGAGGCCGCTCCCCGCGAGGTGATATCGGCCGCTCCCAGGATGCGCAGGACGTAGGGCGCCTTCTGCTGAATGGTCAGCCCGGCCAGATCGGAGGAGTGCAGGCCGGGCAGCAGTCCGTGGAACAGCGGACGTTCGGGCTCCAGATCGAAACGCTCGACGTCGAGGACACCGCGATCGCTCGTCTCCATCAGCACCGGGATCCGCCGCTCGCGGGCTTCTTCGCGCACGAGCATCTTCACGTCGAGGGAGTCGCACTCCTCGATGACGAGATCGAGCCCGTCGAGAAAGCAGCCGAGGTTCTGGGGCGTGATGCCCTCGGGAATCGTCATGACCCGTAGATACGGGTCGATCTCCCCGATCCGCCGCGCCGCCACCACGGCCTTGTTCACGCCGAGGTCGAGGACACTGCCCGGGATGCGATTCAGGTTGGACAACTCGAGCGTGTCGAAATCGGCCACGCGCAATTCGCCGGCCAGGCCCTCCATGGCCAGGACGTGGGCGATGGAGTGCCCGGCACTCAGTCCGACCACGCCGATGCGGAGGCGGCGCTGCAGGGACTGTTCCGCCCGTGTGATCTTGTTGCGGTTCCGGTCGAGACGGAGCGTGTCGAACGAACGTGGGCCGAGGAGCCGCACCACGGCCCGACGCCATGGGTAATAGACCCATCGTTGCGGCTCGTCCTCCAACGAGGGGGCGGGCGCCGGCTTCATGTCCGCCAACTGCTCGCGTTGCTCGGCGAGCCTGTCGATCACCTGGAGTGAGGGATTCTCCCGGAGGACGCGGAGCACCTCGCGCTGGTCCCGCTCCCGGACGTCGAGGATCAGGGGGCGCCAGGCGCGCGTACGGGTCGCTTCGGGGGTGACCGGGCCGGCTCGATGCAGATCGGGATTGCGCGCCAGTTGCTCGCCTTCGAGGCGCAGGGCCTGACGGCCCTCGGGCGTCGCCAGCTCGAAGGTCCGCGAGCGGTGCCACGAGAGAGCGACGGTGCGGTATCGCTCGTCGGGAAAGGGTACGGCCGCTTCACCCAACATCCGGCCCCCGCTGGCCGTGCCGGCGAAGAGCAACGTGTCGGAGATGGCCGCGATCGCGTGTTCGGCCCCCAACCAGTTCATGGAGTGGGTGGCGCAGCGGGCGATGGCCTCTATCAGCCGGTGCCCCGTCGCGGCCTCGCCCTTGGACCAGGCGCCCTTGATCTCGACGATGCCGAGGGGGACCTCGTCGTCGATGGTGCGGCCGAGCATCTCGATCTCGGGCGACGACCCCATTTCCTGCATGACGAAGGCCTGGTGACTCGATTCGAGGGGCCCGTGACAGCGCACGCCCGCCACCGCGTCGCCGTGTGCGTCGAAGCCCACGAAGAAGAGCGACACGCCTGTTCCTTCATCGAGCTCCTGCAGGTGGAGCTTGCCCTCGAAGCCGAAGTTCCGGTAGCGCCCTTCTGCTTCGTGCAGATAGAGCTTCCAGAGATCGGGCCGCTCGTGCGGGTGATGGCCTTCGAACCGCACACCGGACGCGCTGTCGATGAAGCTGGCGCCGAAGCGATATCGCCGACTGATCATGTTTCCCACCGATGGGCCTCATTTGTGGACTGTCTCGAACTGACACCTACGTCGGGCTTCCCCTACCCGCAACCGAAATCTACTTCGGCCAACAGGGTTCGACGTGGATACGAGCTGCGCACTTCCCCGTGCACGCACTCCTTTCCAGCTCTTGACCTTAGGGCAGACGGGTCGCGGGCCGCACATGCCACCAGGGGTGCCACCATCTCGTGGGCTGGTGGTCTGCTGCGTCGGGTCAGGCGGTCATCGCCACGCCGAGCAGGCCGTCGAGGCACTTCGCCGACATGGGGCGGGCGAAGTAATAGCCCTGGTAGAACTCGCTCCCCAGGAGGGAGGCTGCCGCGCATTGCGCCGCCGTCTCCACGCCCTCGGTCACCACCAACAGGTCGAGCATGTGTGCCAATTCGATGATCTTGGTGACCATGGCATGGCTGGCCTGGTCATGGACGAGGTCGGCGGTGAACGTCCGGTCGATCTTGAGGATGTCGACCGGGAACTGCTTGAGATAGCTCAGCGACGAATAGCCCGTGCCGAAGTCATCGAGGGCGAGGAGCACCCCGAGCTCCTTGAGATCGGTGAGCACCACCAGCGCACGCTTTGGATCCTGGACGAAGGCCACCTCGGTGATCTCCAATGTGAGTCGACCAGGAGGGGTCTTGGTCGCCGCGAGCACCTCGGCCACCGTGCCGACGAATTCCGGTGCCATGAGCTGCTGCGCCGAGACGTTGACGGACATGCCGAATCCGCCGGCGCGCCCGTCGGCCGTCCACCCGTGCAGATCGGGGCAGACCCTCTCGAACACCCAGCGCCCGATGCCGCTCATGGAGCCGGACTGCTCGGCCAACGGGATGAGCGTCGTCGGCGGTATCAGTCCGTGCGTGGGGTGGTCCCAACGCAGGAGGGCTTCAACCCCGAGGATCTGTCCGTCGTGGGTGCGGACGATCGGTTGGTACTCGGTCCGGAGCTCGCCCCGCTCGGCCGCACCTCCGAGGTCGCGCTGGAGCATGACCATGCGCTCGGCCAAGGTCTGCTCGCGTACGTCCACGACCTGGTGTGTCCCGCCTCCTCTGCGCTTGGCCTGGTACATGGCTATGTCCGCTTCGCGGAGCAACTGCTCGGGATCGTCCTCGTCCTCCGCCGAGAATGCGATGCCGACGCTTGCGGAGAGTTCGACGAGCACGTGATCGAGCTTGAACGGGGAAGCCAACGCTTCGACGATCCTGCTGGCGACCAGATGGATCTGGAGCTTCTCCGAGATCGCCTCGCAGACGATGACGAATTCGTCACCCGACAGTCGGGCCAACGTGTCACCGGGGCGGATGAGGCTGGCCATCCGTTCGGCCACCGCAATGAGGAGATCGTCCCCCACCAGATGGCCGTGGTTGTCGTTGACCGACTTGAAGCGGTCGAGATCGACGAAGAGGATCGCCACCGGATAGCCCAGGCGGCCGCTGCGAAGGAGGGCATGTTCGAGGCGCTCGAGGAGAAGGAGCCGATTCGGAAGGCCGGTCAGCGCGTCGTGGAGGGAGCTTGTGTGAAATTGCTCGGACGCATCTTGCAACTCCGAGCGTGCCTTGGCGTTGGCCAGATACGCCGCCGTCACGTCGGCCAGCGTCTGGGCCGCCTCCATGTCCCGGTGGGTGAGTGCGCCGGGGGTGTCGCGGTACAGATCGAGTGCCCCGAGTTGGCCGTCCCGGTTGCGCAGCGGAAAGGTGAACACCGCGCCCAGGCCGGCCTCGAGCGCCCTCGGGCTGAACTCTTTGAACATATCGGTGGCACGGAGGTCGGGCACGACGACGGCTTCGCCGGACTCGTAGGCGTGCAGGCAGGGGCCGTCCCCGATTTCGGCTTGCAACCGTACGAAGCGCAGCGCCGCATCGTCGGACGCGGCCACATCGTGCGGTGACGCCGTCGGCGAAATGAGTGTCACCCCGGCTCCCGTGACAGGGAGGATCTCGACGATGCGCTGTACCAGATGATCCAGGATCCCCTGGATGGGAAAATCGGTTGCCATGGTGCGTGCGAACTCGCTCAGCACATCCGCCAACTGGCGATCGGTTGCCACAAGGGCCACTCTCTGGCGCTCTTCGGTCTCGATGTCGGGGTACCGAGTGCGTCCTCACCTGAATTGTACCTGGTAGACGGGTTGGGCACAACGCATTTGCCCCGGTGTAGCGGTGGAGCGCCCGGCCGATCACGACCCAGAGCATCCAGGCGGGATAGGGGCCGAGCGCAGTGCATCGCCGGGTGCCGCTGCAATGCACGTTCGTGGTGCGGCATCGCAGTGACGGCATGGCCGTGACGGCATGGCCGTGACGGCCATGCCAGGTCGGCCACGGGGAGGTGCGTTCACCGGTGCGGCGGCCGGCGCGGGACCGGCTCGGCGCGGGCCACCTTGCCGGGGCTCACTTGTCGAGCTGGCGCGGGCCGGCCGGTTGCAAGGACTTCGGGATCCCTCCTGGGTAGCGTGGGCAGCGTGGCCAGGAATTAGAGGTGGAGGCAACCCGGCCCCGGCGTCGGACGATCAGGATCGGACTGGTCCTCGCCGCCGTGGCAGCCGTCGCAGCTGCGATCACCGCCGCCCTCACGGTCTCTTCGCAACCTGCGCCCACCATCCCGTTGCTGAACCTGCCCGTGCCGCGCTTCAGCATCGAGGGTCTCCGCACCAGTCAGCCTCCGGTCTCTTCCACGCTGCTGCGAAAGGGTGGCCCGACCGTGGTGAATTTCTGGGGTTCGTGGTGCCCACCCTGTGTGGAGGAAATGCCTGCGCTCCAGGAGGTGCATCACGAACTCGGCAACAAGGTGCGGTTCGTGGGCATCGATGAACAGGACACACGGGGTGCGGCCTTGAGCTTTCTCCATCACGTGGGAGTGACCTATCCGAGCGGCTTCGACGGCAACGGCGCCGTCGGATCAGCGTTCCGCATCGAAGGGACGCCGACTACCTACTTCATCTCACACGGGAAGATGCTCGACTTTCACACCGGTCGGATGACGAAGAAAGAGCTGCTCACCTACCTGCAGCAAATCTTCGGAGTGTCGTGACGCTGTCCGGGCGGGCGCGCCGTGAGGCCGTCCTAGGCCATTTCTCTGGTCACAGCACGGTCCCACACCGCGGGCCATTCCGTCCGAAGCGTTCGTCGCAGCGACCGTTCCACCACGATGACCTGTTGCGCGACGTCTGTGACCTCCGGCGAGACGATCGCAGCGCGGCGGAGCCACTCCTCGGCCAACACCGTGTCCTGATGGTCGCCCAGAACTGTCTGCACGTCCGCCACGGCAGCGGCGAACCGCACAGCCGTCGATCCCAAAAGGGGTGCGGTCGCCTCGGCGGCATACCGGGACCTCTTGGCCAAAATGCGTACCGCATGAAGTTGCGCATCGCTTGGATCCGCGCCGAGTCCGGCAACGGCCTCGACCACCCTGTGCCACGGCTTCTCTGCGATTTTGATGGCCAGCTTGCGTGACTTGCGGCTGCCGTACGCGGGAGGGCCGATGAAGGGTGGCGCTGCGGCGAGATCGACGAGCGCGTCGAGAAGGCGCAGATAGCGCGCGCATCGCGCATCGCCGCCAACATTGCGTCGCGCTCAGTCGCGGACTCCTGTCCGAGGAGCCTCATGAGGCGGTCCGCACCCGGTGCGTCGTTCTCGGAGAGGGTGTCGAGTCGCGTGGCGAGGCGGATCCTGAGGACATCGGTATCCCTGACGGCTCCGACCGTGCCACCCAACCAGCCGAGTTCGGCCCGGATCGGCTTGATGCGTGCCCTGTCCAACAGGGGGCCGAAGCTGTGGAGATCCGAACGCAACCGCCGGGTGGCCACGCGGAGCTTGTGCACCTCCTCCTCGTCATCCCCCAACCGCGCGCCGGGATCATGACGGATGATGAGCGCCACCGATCGGGCAATGGAGTGGCGCACCAAGTCGATGACGTCGGCATCTTCGGGCAGAGGGGGAACGACCACATCGGGTGGCCGGGTTGCCGGCTCCCCGAGCGCACGGACCAACTTGGGCATCGGCGCCGTGGCATCGCAACCTGCTTCGACGAGACGGGTCACCGCGGCATCGAGCACGCGACGCCCCTTGGCACCGTTGGTGTGCAGTTCGACTTCGACCTCTCGAAACCGGCCCACGGGGCCTTGATCGTGCGACACCGAAACCGTGTCGTCGACCACTTCGGCCAGTAGCTGCCCGGCCCCATCCCGTATCTCGGTCGGGCGCCGGACCGTGGTGAGGAGTGCCACCGCCTGCAGCGTCCCCATCCTCGTGGAGGCGAGCACCAGATCTGCGGCAGGGCTCGGCACGCGACCCGACTGCCCATCGAAGCGAATCTCACGGCGCACGAGATCGGATGTCGACGCGTCCTCCGGCAGTTTGACCGTCCAGGCCGGGCCCGACTCACCACCCCGATGGCGCACCGTGATCCCCGAGCGGGCGAGCCGTAGATCGGGGGTGTCGTAGTACGTCGCGTCCAGGCGCTGGACAGGCTGCGCAACGGCTCTCGTACCGGGAACCAGCTCGTCGAGGTTCGGCATCCCCAGGCCGGCAGGTGCAACGAGCTTGGCTTCACGTTCCAGGTTCGTGCCGACCGGGGTTGCTCCGTCCGGTTCGGCTGATTCCACACCGGGTTCGGCCGTGCTTGGCTCGGGCGTGCGTGGCTCGGGCGGGGTTTGCGTCACGGCCGGGGTCGGCCGAGCGCGTGGAACGGAAGGGGCGACGGGGGCATCAGGGGCGACAGGGGCAGAGGTCGACGGTGTCGCTTGCCGCACAACAGGTGGAGCCTGGCCCTGGGATTGGGCGTCCCCGGGGGACCAGGGCAGGGCGGTGAGGTCCAGGACCGAGTCGTTGCTGCCGAAAGCGTTCGGCACGTAGCGATCCGCCGCCCAGTCGTTCTCCCAACGAGCGCCGTCGAGGAGGTAACGAAACCTGTAGGAACGACCGCCGTCAAGGAGAATCGTCAGCACGAATCCTGATTCGACCAGGTCCATGATGTCGGCGTTCGGTGACCATCCGTTCCATTCACCGCAGACGGAGGCGTGAAGGGCGCCGACGGCCGATGGCAGGGTGAAAGTGACCGCTATCGCGCCACTTCGATCCCTCGCCTTGATCATCGACCCTCCGCGGCTTGCCGACCCCTGCCACGCCCATTGTCGCGCGCTCCCGGCCTCACCCCAAGAATGGGCGGGTTCGGGTCCGCGCACGACAGCGTCGAGAGGAGCCTTGCGACTCCGTGCAGCATGACGACCAACGTGTGCACGTGGTGACCGTTGCGTTGCCAGTGGGGTTGAAAGCCCCCCACCCTTTGGTCCTGCGTTTGCACAAGCACGCCCTGGGTACCCACACTGTCCAGGTCGACGAGGCGGTCGACCCATGAGAAGGAGGACCCATGGAAAGAGAATCGCAACCCACGGAGGCAACCGAGGAAGCTGAGAGGGCAGATGCATCACAGTCCCCCGCTGCAGATCGCGCTCCTACCAGCGCCGAGGAAGCAGCAGCCGACGCATCCCGGAAGAAGTTCGAGGGTGACGAGGCGGAGGTCGCAAAACATTACGAGGAGATGGCGGATCTCGGAGTGAACGAGAAGGGGGAAGGCCGCATCGAGTAGGCACGATGGCGCGGGAAGCTGCCGGTCCGCATCGGCGTGCAACCCAGTTTGGGGATTTTTGATCTGGGTATTTCAGCTTGCGTGCCACGAGAGACACACTCGACCGGGCGAAGTGCTCCCCTTCCTTCCACAAATGCGGGGGGCACTGCTCCCGCCGAACCACACGATCGCATGGCCAAGTTCCCCGTCCTCGAAGCTTCCGGTGAACTTGACCTTGCTGTCGCACCGTGGTTGAGCGAGCAGCTCGATTCGCTCTTTGTGGGGGGAGCGTCTTCGGTCATCCTCGACCTCTCGTCAGCGACATTTCTGGACTCAACAGCTCTGGGGGTTCTGGTCGGTGTTCTTAACCGGTGCAAGGACCTCGGCGGCTGTGTGCATCTGGTAGTGACCGAGCCCCAGATCCTCCGGGTGCTCTCGATCACCGGGCTCAGGGACGCGTTTGTCATCCACGAGAACCGCGCTGACCTTATCGAGGGAGGGGCTACTTCATGAAGGCATTGTCGGACGAAGACGTGTGGACCTCGGAGAGGGAGGTGGTGGAGATCTCGTTCCCGGGTTCGGTCGACTTTGTCGTCATTGCCCGATTCACCGCTGCCACCGTCGGTGCGCGCGCCGGTTTCGACCTCGACGACATCGACGATCTACGTCTGGCGGTCGATGAACTCAGCATTTCCTTCGGACCGATCGACACCGACTCGTGCCTTCGGTACGAGTTCGTCCGTGACGGTGACGCAGTCACAGTGCGGTTTACCCGAGAGCCCACTCCTGGTCGCGCCGCTGGAGGGCGGCAAGGTACCGAGGAAATTGCGAGTCAGTCGCAGCGGGACCTGGCGAACTGGATGCAAGCGCGCGAGCTTTCCGCCGTGCTCCTCGATGAGCTCGTGACCTCGCATGGCCGAGAGATCACCGACGGGCGTTCCGTCGCCTGGCTGATGAAGCGACGCGGGAGGTCGATCCGATGACCGCACCGATGACCGCCCTCGATCCCGAGGTGTCGAAGAACCGGTCAGGCGTCAGCCCGGACAGGCGGCAACGAGATGAGCTCGTGACCGCGCACCTAGGTCTGGCCCATCAGCTCGCCCGGCGTTTCGCCAACCGTGGTGAGGCGCACGATGACCTTGTCCAGGTGGCCTCGGTGGCGCTGGTCCGGGCCGCCGAACGATTTGATCCTGAACGCGGCATCATGTTCAGTACCTTCGCGGCCGCGAGCATCGTCGGCGAGCTGAAACGACATTTCCGCGATCGAGGTTGGGCGGTGCGTGCCCCGCGGAGACTGCAGGAGCTCTTTCTCGAGATCGGGACCACGGTTGAACGACTCAACCAAGAACTGGGACGGGCGCCAACCGTGCCCGAGCTCGCAGCGGCAATCGACGCCTCTGAGGCCGACATCCTCGAGGCCCTCGAAGCCGGCCAGGGCTACCGAGCCTCCTCGCTCGATGCTCCGCTGGTCGAAGGCCAGACAATGGCGGATTCCCTCGGCGCCGACGATGACGGCTACAACCGAGTCGAACATCGCTCGGCGTTGTCGAAAGCGATGGAGTCCCTGTCGGTGCGCGACCGCACCATCGTCAACTTGCGTTTCGTCGAAGGACTCAGTCAGTCACAGATTGCCGTGCAACTTGGCGTCAGTCAGATGCAGGTGAGCCGACTGTTGGCTGCATGCCTGCGGCAGCTCCGATCGAACATGGATGCGAAGGAGCAGAGCGCGCACGCGCCGTCCGCCTGAGCCCAGCCTCCAATTTTCGATTCCTCAACTTGAGACAGAATCCACAGAGCGAGATCGGATCGAGTGCAGCCGTCGGCCACAAGTTTCGATGTCGCAAGGTGCGCTGCCACATCTCTCACATCTGCCTGCTCTGTTCCGAAAGCCCTGCTCGTATGCGTTGCTCGTTTGGGTGCTGTAAAGGATGGGAACAATTCACCTACCGGTCATAGCAATGCGACAGATCAACGAGGATGAGGAGTTCGAGAGATGGCGGAGCCGTTGCACGTCGAAGAAGATCCGGTGCTCGAGGCTCTCACGAGTCTTTCTGATGCGGCAACGTCGAGCGCAGATGACCTGACAGCACTCAACGAGAACCTGCAACGGGTCCGCCAGCGCAGACTGCAGGGGTCGTCTTGGCGGCACATCATGGCCGAAAGCGGCTCACCGCACCTTTTGGCAACCTTGACCAAGATCGTCGCAGACCTCGGGATCGCCTGCGGCGGGTTCCGGCGGGCGCTGGCCCTCGGACTGCGGCGTGAGGGGCTACAAGTCACCGAAATCGGCACCCTCTTCCACGTGTCCCGGCAGCGAGTCAGCGCCCTGATCCGTTCGTACGGCCTGAACGGGGCAGGTGAGGCGGAACGTCCTGATCCCTCCCCGTCCGAATCGCTCTAAGGAGAAGGACAGAAGGCAAGTCGGAGTACGGTCAACGGCCGCGGCCGCCCATGCGCTGCAAACTGTCCACCGTCTCCAGGACGGGCTCGGACCCCGGGGCGACCACCGCGGTAGAGACGTCGGCGCGGTAGTCGAGATACCGGAACGGGCCTGACGTCCGAAAGCTGTACCGCAACTCCTGCGGCACTGCGATGCTCGCACCGGGGGAAACCGTCAGCGGGCCGAAGTGGAGCTCCCCTGCGAGGACGTGGATGATCTCGTCCTGGGAATGGAAGTGGGAAGCCCCCACATAACCATCCGCGAAGACTGAGCCGTCGTAGAGAAAGAGCGTGACGCGGCAGGTCGGGCACGTGCCGTCGCAGAAGTAGACCGATGTCGCTCCGTCCCCGCCGCTGAAGTGGACGGACGCCGCGTCTTCGGCCCGCACGATGTGCACGCTCCGACCTTCCTGGGCGGGAGGCCCCAAGATCCCGTCGGACGGTGCTTCCGTGGCGATTGTGCCGAAGTGGACGATCCGAGCACGGTCAACCGTGCGAACGATTGTGTGGACCCCGGCTTCGACAATCAGCGTCGCCCCCTCCCCGACGTGTCGACCCTCACAGTCGAGGGCGCCGGAGGTGACGTAGAGCGCCTCGTCACCATGCGCAGTCCCCCACTCGAGCACCGCTCCCGCTCCGAGTTCTCCCTCGACGCACCAAAGCGAGAAGGCCTCGGGGTGAAAGAGTGCGCCGCTGAGGTCGCCACTCGCCGTGCAAGAGGGCGCGCCAGTACGCGCCGCTCTGTCTGGCCAATGCAGGATCGCTGACGTGCACTGTCTCCACGGGTAACTCCCATCGGTCAAGGTGATCCGTAGTCTGCCAGAGGCCCACGCCTGCGGGACGAATCAATGCAGATCGAAGCTCACTCTCCCGAGCCGTATGATCAGCTTCGTGAGGCTCACCACAGAAGGGGCGCGCGTCATGGGCTCGCTCGTCGAAAAGGACTTGACGACTCCCGATCAGTATCCGCTCACCGTCAAATCACTTCTTGCCGCGTGCAATCAGGCCTCCAATCGGGACCCTGTGGTGAGCTATGACGAAGGCACGGTCATGTCCACTCTCGCCGTGCTCAAGGAACAACGGCTCGTCCGCTTCATCCTGCCCTCCCATGGACGCACGGCCGTTCGCTATCGTCACGTGCTTCCCGAAGCGTTGGCCCTCGACCAGCGACAGTGCGCACTCGTTGCCGTGCTCTTGCTGCGAGGACCCCAGACAATCGGGGAATTGCGAAGCCGGACAGATCGGATGGCGGATTTCGACAGTCTCGAAGACGTCGAACATGACTTGGTGTTCCTCTCCAATGTCGAGGAGCCGTTAGCAGCCCGGCTCGATCGGAAGCCCGGTCAAAAGGAAGAGCGATGGATCTGCCCGCTTGTGGCATCCCCGGTCGACCCGGTCGACGTCACGTCCTCCACCGTCACGACGGGGCATTCGGCGTCCACACAGGACACCCGCATCTCGGATGGCCCCCCGTCGCCTTCGGTCGATCTGTTGGCGGACCTTCGAGGAGAGCTCGCGACCCTCCGATCAGAGGTCGGCGACCTGCGCCGCGACATGGAGGAGCTTCGAGAGAGCCTCGGAGGCTGAGCTCACCTGTCGCCACCATTTCCTCGCCCGGCGAGGAGTCGAACTCCGGATATGAACGTAAGTACCAGGCCAAAAGGCCTTTTTCCCTTACCCCCTGATTGCAACCGTCACGAACCCCACGCGCAACCCCGACCGCACAAGCTGCCCCCCATGACATCGGGTCAACAACGCTCGCACACGTCGGCGTTGAGCGAGAAGGAGTCCACTGTGAATTCTGTGGCGAAGAGCGAGAAATACGCCGGTTTTCTGGGGGACATCCCCGCATTCTCCGATTGCGCCACCGAGGTGCTCGAAGAGTTCGTCACCCACGCTGCGGTGCGGGTCCACGCCGCCGGAGGCAAGACCCTGTGTTCCAAAGCGCAGTCTGATCAGAACCTCTACGTCCTGGTGTCCGGGATCGCGTCACTCGATGCCGGTGATGGCATTCGTGTCGCCCTCGAAGCAGGGGACTACTTCGGATGGAATCCGGGGCGTTACCACGGTCCGAGTGCGAGCGTCGTTGCCGAGGAGGACGTTGAGGTTCTCGTCATACGTCCGCAGGACGTTCTGCGCCTCGAGATGATCGTTTCCCGCCATCGTCACCCATCGAACATCGACTGGCGGGTTGAAGACGCTGTTGCGCCGCCTCGTCAGCGTCACCGCGCCCTCGTCACCACGTAGTCCGGCTGTGGCGTGACCGTGGGCACTATGGTTCCCACATGAAATTCTGGGTCACGTATCCCATCATTGGGCACCCTTATGATCCTGCTTTCCTGTCGAAGGATGGTCTCACGCGATTTTGCGTGGCGGCTGAGGAGGCCGGCTTTTCCGGGATCGGGTTCACCGATCATCCGGTCCCGACCGAGCGATGGCTGCGGGCAGGCGGTCACGATGCCCTCGACCCGTTTGCCGCACTCGCCTTCTGCGCAGCAGTGACCGACCGGTTACGCCTGATCCCGAACATCTTGGTCTTGCCCTACCGCAACCCCTTCGTGGTCGCCAAGGCCGCGGCCACCCTGGACGCGCTCTCCGGAGGCAGGTTCACCCTGTCCGTCGCGACCGGCTATCTGCGTGGTGAGTACAAGGCGCTCGGCGTCGATTTCGCACAGCGCAATGCACTTTTCGACGAGGCGATCGAGGTCATCCAAGGCATTTGGAGCAAGGACGACTTCGCCCACGAGGGGCTGACGTTCAGCGCTCTCGGGCAGACCGCGAACCCCAAGCCGAACCCTCACCCCCCAATTTGGGTCGGCGGGAACAGCCGGCTCTCCCGACGGCGTGTTGCACGCTACGGCAGCGGCTGGAATCCCTTTCCCGCTCCACGTTCCTTAGCCCAGACCGCAAAGACACCGGTGCTCGAAACGCTGGACGACCTGCGACCGATGCTGGACGAGCTCTGGCAGTATGTCGAAGAGGCCGGTCGGAACCCGTCAGAAATCGACGTGTCGTTCGGCTCTAATGCCGGAGGGGATCCTGGGAGCGAGGACTTCAACCCCGAGGCCCAACGAGAAGGCGTGGCAACGTTGACGGAATTCGGCGTCACATGGTCCGGCATCAGCGTCCCCGGTGATTCTCTCGAGCACGCAATCGAGGCGCTCCAGCGTTTCGGCGATTCCGTCATCGACTGATCCGGGGTCGGGCGGGGCCCCCTATCGCTCTTCATTCACCGGCACGATGTCGAGGACGGCGTCGAGACCGGTGATCTCGAAGAGACGTCGCACCGAAGATGGAGGAGCGAAAATCGTCAGACCTCCACCCGCATGCTGCAGTCTCTTGTGCTCAGTCACAATCACGCTGAGGCCGGTCGAGTCCATGAACGAGACCTGCGCCAGGTCGAGCACGACATGCTGCACATCCTCGACCTCCAGATCGGAGAGCTGGTCGTAGAGAAGTGTCGCGGTCGCGGCGTCCAGCTCGCCCGACAGCGTCACCAGCGTGCGGCCGTCCGCCCTCTGCACATCGATCTCCAATGGGTCATCCGCGTCCATCATCGCCGAGACACTAGTTGCCGGTTGCGCGCCGTGGACCCCGACCAGCGATGACGCCCGGGAATGACTGCGCTCCGCAGTCCCCGGACGCGCTACCGGCTGATCACCCAGGCCGACGTCGAACGTCCGGTTGCATCGTCGAGCATGTCGGGCGTCATGGGCCGGGCAAAGTAATACCCTTGGCAAAAGTCGCTTCCGAGATCCGCCACGTGATGGTATTGCTCAGGCGTCTCGACCCCCTCGCAGACCACGAGGAGGTCCAGAAGTTGCGCCAGCTCGATCGTGTTGGAGACTAGGGCGTGACTCGCTCCTTGCTCGACCAAGTCGGCGACGAAGCTCTGATCGATTTTGATGATGTCGAAAGGAAATTGCCGGAGGTAGCTCAGCGAGGAGTACCCGGTGCCAAAGTCGTCGAGGGCAACCAGAATGCCAATTTGCTTCAGCTGAGAAAGGACGGCGAGCGCGAGCTCGGCATCCTGGACGAAGGCGCTTTCGGTGACTTCCAGACACCGGTGCGCTGCCACCGTGCGGCTCTCCGCGACGACGGTCTCGACCATGGCGACAAAGCCCGGCGACATGAGTTGGTGGGCCGAGACGTCGACCCCCATCACGAATGGCTCGTCCCCCGCAGCTTGCTGCCAGCGATGGCGGTTGTTGCATGCTTGTTCGAGAACCCAGCGTCCGATTTCGATGATGTCTCCGGACGGCTCGGCCAGGGGAATCAACACTGACGGCGGGATGAGGCCGCGCTCAGGGTGATCCCAACGAAGCAACGCCTCCACGGACACGACACCGCTATCGCGCACTCTCACGACAGGTTCATACTCGAGTCGAAGTTGCCGCCGCTCAGTGGCATGAGGTCCGCCCGAGCTTGCGCGTTGAGGAGATAGGCGGACGCGACGTCGGCCAACGTCTGCCAACGTCTGCGCCATGGTCATGGCGTCATCGCTCAAGGGGGCCGGGAGTATTTCGATACAGGTCGAGTGCGCCCAGCCTCCTGTCGCCTTAGCGAAGCGGGAAGGTGAAGACCGCTGAGAGTCCCGCTACGACTGCTCCGGGTGCGAAAAGTGGGAAGCGCCGATCCTTGCGGAGATCCGAGATGGCGACTGCTTCCCCCGAGCGGTAGCTCACGATGCAGGGCCCCTCGTTGAGTTCCGTTTGCAGCTTCTCGCCGCCAACAAATGCACCGACTCGATGGACACGAAGCCTTCGCCCTTGTATGGACAGGCCCTCACTTTTGAAGGTACCCGAAGAATAACCTTCAACTGCGTAGGAACGAGGATTTTCCCAGGTAGACAGGCCCCGCCACCGCCCCGTCACCAGGAGGCGACCTCCTCAGCCCGGGCGGGCCAACCTTCGCGCCCCCCAGCCAGGTCCGACGGTTCGTGGTGGCCCGTCTCCGTCATGGGCGTTCACCGCTCTCCGAACCTCTTCCATCTCCACCGCAAAAGCATCACGACCAATGCCGAGCCGAGCGGCAATCTCTCCACGGGCCTTGTCCTCGGCGTCGAGCAGTCGCCGCGCTTGCGTCGTGAGGTTACTGAGCTCGGGGATTCGGATGCTCCACCACTCCCCTTCCCGCTTGACTTCCGCTCGGAAGTATTTCGTCCGCATCAGTGCGCCATCCTTGCAGCAGATTCGATCATCGGCCACTGGCCCTCTTCGGATCCACCGACGGCATTTGCGCCAGCCGACCGCGGCGAACCTGGGGGAGGTCGGCACCGACGCACACTCAGATCGGCGAATCATTTTTCGCGTTCTCCGAGGTGGGCGAGCTTCTCACACACCGTTGCCTGCATCGTCACAAACGGGGAACACGACGCCGGATGTCGGGATCCGCTTCGGTCTCGGCCGTCAGTCGGAGAGCAAGCGTTGCAGTCGGAGGTGACGAC
Source organism: uncultured Acidimicrobiaceae bacterium (assembly GCA_963706555.1). Lineage (GTDB taxonomy): Bacteria > Actinomycetota > Acidimicrobiia > Acidimicrobiales > RAAP-2 > Bog-473. The sequence continues at coordinate 3,629,803 of OY970164.1, read as the reverse complement.
AACACAGAGAATTCATCTTGCCGTCGCTTCCACGTCACGCGGATCGACGTCGTGGTCAGCGGGGTGCGGATGCGCGGCGCTCTGTTGCCGCCCAGACGACCTTGGACGCCTTGGATCTTCTCTCTTTGGCGGCGCGACTGAATCGATGCTCAGCACCCTGTGGCGTAATACCACCGACGGCCTCCCCGATCTGGCGCCAGCTCGCACCAGATCGTCGGCCCGTTGCGGCTGCTTCCTGGCACAACCGATCGGCGGCCCGACGGAGTTGATCGGCGAATTGCAGCGTGGCCAGTCCTGCCTCGACCCCGTCCGGCACACCGGCGACGGCTTCTTCTCGCCCGCGTTCGATGAGCCTCTCAACCAGTGTTTCGAGTTCGGGAGTCATGCCCCCAGCTTATCAAGCCCACCCGCCTGTCTCAACCATGTGTTGACAACCATGTGTTGAAGCACTACTCTTCAACACATGGTTGATGCCCCGAGATTCCCGCACCTCCGTCTCCGGAAGCGGACCTGGGTGGTCACGATCGCACTCTTGACCTCAATGGCGGCAGGAGCCATGACCTTGGCCGTGCGTGCGCCCTTGGGTCCGGTCACTGCGCAGCGAGCCGACCATGGCGGATCGCATGTCGCTGTGGCAGCAGCGAGCCCGCAGGCCGCGACCGCCTTGGACAGCACTCCCGCCACGGGCGGATCCCCCGGCCCGGCTGCAACCCCGGTCCCGGTGGCACCTGCGCCGGCACCGATTCCGGCGGCCGCCACGACCATCACTCCGGTCGTTCCATCCGTGTCCTCCCTGGTGGCAGAGGTTGAAGCCTCGGGAATGCAGCCGGGCTCGAACTGGACCTGGAGCATGGGTGACACCGCGACCTATTGCGGCCCCATTTCGGGGTCCGGGACCGGTTGTACCTACGGTGAAGCCGGGCTGGAGCACACGATATTTTCCGGAACGCCCACGCTGGCCCTCGTCGCACACGAGCTGGCCAACGCCGAGACCCAGAATGATGCGGTGCCGAGCCTCCTGGACGAGGTGGCTACTGCGGCTGCGGGAACTTCGTGGTCACCAACCGATGCCGTTGCATCCTGCTTGGTCGTGCACTTTCTGGGCTTTCAGGACAATGCAGCCGGTACGTGGCAATGCCCCGCTGCACTCGCCACGGCTGTGGCCGCGCACATCCACGACACGTACTGAGCGCCCGCGGCCAGGCATGCTGCCGCTTCCTACGAAGTTGGCACAAGGGTCGTGGCGGGAGTCGTCGCGACCAGCGACGAATAGACCACCACATTCGAGAGATAGTGCCCTGTGTGGGAGTCGAACACTCCCCCGCATGTGACCAACTGGAGGGTGCTGTCACCGTGTGGGGCGTAAACCAGTTGGGCCGGGAACTGCGTCTTCAGGTACATGGCGATCGAAGTGACCTTGAACTGCGCCGTTGCTCCGTTCGACATGGTCACGTCGATGACGTCACCTGCGACCAACGTCCGCAGCTTGAAGAACACGGCGGGTCCCCGATGTGAGTCGACGTGCCCCAGGATCACGGCGGAACCGGTTTGCCCCGGGGACGGTCCGTACTGGTACCAACCGGGCTGTTGAATGTCGGTGGGAACCTGCACCGTGCCGTTGGCATTCACGCCGAGGAGCGCGAGCGGCTCATTCAGGCCGAGAGCGGGAATCTTCAGCGTCAACGGTGTCGAGCGATCGGTCAGGGGGGCAACGATGACATTGGTCGGGACGCTCTTTGTGCTGCCGCTGGCGCCATGTGGCGGCACCACATGGCGCGTGCTCGGACCGGCCACTGATCGCGGCTGACTCTGCAAGCCGACCGCCAGGCCTACGCCGCCCACCACGAGCAGGCCCGCGGCCAGCACCCACCATGTACGCCGAGAACGGCGTACCGGTGCTTCCCTGGAGTCCGGCCCTTCCGGGGAGTCCGCTACTTCCGGGGAGTCCATCGTCATGCAACGTCATCTGCGATCGTGGCCGCGTGGCGGCGACCCCGGCGCAGGGCGAGCGCCAACGCCAGTCCGGCTGCGAGCAGCAGCACTGAACTGAAGAGGACCACCCGGTGGTCATTGCTGTGCGCAGCTCCACCGAATCCCGTTTGTGGCGCGCCGGTGGGGACAAAACCGAGCGTGCCGAGAGTTGAGGCTTTCGTCGATCCGCCGGCACCCGCAGCGGAGCCCGTTTTCCCCGTCACTCCCGAACCGGTTCCGGGGGCCTTCGTCGGTGTCGGGGCTGCCCCACCCTTGCCGGGAGTCGTGGCCGTCGGCGTCGGAGTGGGCGTGGGCGTGGGCGTGGGAGTCGTGGACGGCGCGGAGGCGATGAAGTTGTTCGTGAACGCGGTCGAGCAGGTCACCGTGCTCCCACCGCCGTTCGCGGACCCATTGCACTGATTGATGGTGATCGGCAGGGCAGTCGCGCCACCGGTCTCGGTGCATTTCACTCGCGTCGAACCGCCACCTCCCGTTGCCGATCCGTTGCATTGAGTCACGGTGGCACCGGTCGTACTGGCGACCGGTGCACAGATGGTGGTGGGCTGAGTCCCACCACCCGTCCCGGAGCCGATGCACTCATTGACGGTCACGCCAACTGTGTTTCTCCCGGTGGGGATGGTATTGATCACCGAGACGCTGCACGTGACGTTGCTCCCACCACCGTCAACGACTCCATTGCACTGGTTCACGGTGGTGACGAGTTGGTTCGACGTGGTGACAACTGTGGTGCACCCAAAGGGCGGAAGGACACCGGCTGGCGCCAAGCATGACCTTGCCGTGATCGTCGAGGAGGCCACTCCGGTCGACGTCACCGTATTGGCAATCGTGATCGTGCAACTCAACTGGAAGCCGGCGCCGGTCGGAGACGCCGGGGGGTCGCATTGGGTGGCACCGGGCGCAACTGCCGCCGGGGTGGCGGCGCCGGCGTTGGACAGGCCGGCAAGGCCAGTAATGAACAGGGCGCTGAACGCTGTGAATGCCACGACGAGCAGGATGAGGCCGTGCTGCACCATCCCCGGAGTCGTCAGGGAACGATGTCGATGACCGGTGCTGTTACGACGACGCGACGAGCCCAGACGAGAACGAACAGGTGTAGCAAACATGGCAGAGCCTTCCGAGCCCTGAAATAGACACCGTGTGTCACGGACGTTCAAGGACTTCCCGGAAATTCTACGCTAGTTCTGGATTACACGCAATGTATTTCTAGATTTCTTTTGATACATTTCCCACATAGCTATGTGGAGCCTTCTTTCCAATCACGGTCGAGCCCTCCTGTGTCTCGCCCAGGACCCGGACATCCGCTTACGCGATCTGGCGGCTCGCCTGGGGATCACCGAACGCCGGGCCTTCGACCTCGTCAATGATCTGACACAGGCCGGCTACGTGATCAAGGAAAAGGACGGGCGCCGCAACAGATATCAGGTGCAGGACCACCTGCCGCTTCCGGATGCACCCGACGACCGGACTCTTGGGGATATTTTGGCAGCGCTCCTGTAGGCAGCTTCCAGGGACGCGTGAGTACCCCTATGAATTCTCTTTTTTGCGCTTCCGCTTCGCCTTCTTCGCTGATTTCTTGACTGCCGTTTCCAACTTGAGGAGTTCTTCCCGAATAGCGTTGAGTTGAGCGCCCAGATCATCACGGACGGCGCTGAGGACTTCGAGTGTTGCCACTCGTTGGATCAGGTCATCGAGGAGCTCTCCAAGCGCGTAGCAGGCAGCGATGGTCGCCGTCGCGACAGCCTCGTCCGCTTCCACCTTGCTGGTCGGGTCGTCGATGCCGGCCTGGCCGGCCTCGACGATGTCCCGGATGAGGTCGCGCGTCGCCATGGATCCTCAGTCTGCCTCACCCCCGCACTTCGACGCGTCCCGGAACTCGGCGAATTCGGTGGTCCGGGCTCGCTCCGCGCTGGTGCTGGCCGTGCTCTCGTCAACCACGTCCGCCGTCATTCGCGAGGTCGTCGTCGTGCTTTGTCGTCTCGACCCCTTCGTAAACAATCGTGGATCATCTCGTCCATCGGATCGTCGAGGCAATGCCGGTGACAGGAGCCGGAGTCCCACTGAACTCGGCGTCGAACGCTCCCCACTTTGTGGCGGCTTTGACAGCGGCTTCCGATGGGTTGGCATCGAGGTACGAGGAGCCACAGACGTCGCGCGAAGAATTTCCGTGAACTGTGGCCTCCCGAACGGGCGTGTTGTCTCGCCTCACACGGCCGGGGATAGTCGTCGCGCCGGACGACTCGGAACGGGTGAAGACCGACCAGATATTCGTCGCGACGCTCAACCAAGAGGCGAATCGCTCGGGGGTGCGTGTCGCGTGAGCGGACATTGCCTCTGGTGTTTTCTCGCGTGGAAGCATCCGCCGACGACCTGGGGGAAGCCGTGGCCCACAGGTTATTCCCAGGCTGCTTGGCTAACCTCACCCCGCTGCCGATGAGGTATGCGTTTCGGTCCCGCTCTCGCCGGCGGGGCCGTTTCGCGTTCCGGAGGTCCTGCGTGCGCGGCGGTTTCTCGCTGCGCGAACGCGCGCCGCCGTCACCTCGGGCATGGTGCCCTCGCTTGAATCCGGTGGATCCACGCTGGAGGTCAGAGCGCTCCATCGTCAGGGAACAGTTGAGCCATCTCCGCCCAAGACCGCCGAAGAACCTTCTCGAGAATGCCGAGGTCAATGTCCGCCATCTTCTTGATGTACAGACATGACCTACCCAAGGTGTGGCTCCCGAGTTGCTCCAGGAGGTCGGATTGCCGATCAAAACCTGGAACGAGGTAGATCGTGATCTGCGCCTTGCGAGGTGAGAACGCCAGACGAGGAGCGATACCCGTCCGACCGCTGTTGTACCGGTAGCGATACGAACCGAAACCGACAATTGCCTCTCCCCACATTGCCGGCTCAGTCCCGCTGCTCCTCCCGAGCAGGTCGCACACTTGCAAGCCCTCCGCTCGCCTGGTGGCGGGTTCGACTCCATGCAAGAAGTCGCGAACCGAGGCACCAGTTGGAAGAGTCTTGTTGTTGGCGTCAGGCATCCGCAGCCCCCTTTCCACCTCGAAGCACGGAGGCTAACTCTTAGGCGATCGAATTCTGGGCGACCGACTCTTGGGCGAATAACTTCAGGCGAACCGACTCCTGCGTCTGCGGACAAGTGCCGGTGCCGGGTGCGGTTCGCCCCGCCGGCGAAGGGGACGGACTCCCCCAGCACCAACTGCCCTACTACGGCCACTGCCTGACACCCCGTCATGCCTTCGTGGTGGCTAGTCTCAGTGTGGCCGTCGGGGAGGGACGGGCCAGGCCGGACGCCGTTGGGTTTCGTTTCCAGGGCCGACCGGTTTCTCACGTCTTCGGCCAGCGGTTTTGCCGACAACGAGTGCCTGAGGCTGGGTCCGGTCCGAAAAAGTGCGCACGCTGATGGATTTTTCCAGCGATCGCAACTATTGTTACAGTAGCAAACTTGTAGGAGTTGGCATCCATAGGGGGGGTACATGAAACGTTCCGCAATTCTGTCCCGGGCCGTGGCGACAGCAGCAGCTTTCGCGCTCACGGTGACCGGATTCGTCCTTTCAGCAGCACCGAGTGGTGCGGCAACGAAGGCGCCAATTGCGATTGGGTATATCTGCAGCTGTACGAGTCCGCAGGCCTCGAGCGTGGTGATCAATCGCTCCGCCTATGAGGCGTATGTCGATTACACCAACGCCCATGGCGGCATTGATGGTCACCAGATCAAGCTCTATCTGGCAGACGACTCTGCGAACCCGGCCACATCGTCGGCGGACGTCCACACGTTCGTGACCCAGGATCACGTCCAGGCGATCGTCTCACTGGCGGGGAGCCCAGCATCTTGGCAGAAGTACGTCGATGGCCTGCACATCCCAATTGTGGGAGCCGATGGATCCGCCGAGCAGTTCTTCACCGATCCGGACTTCTTCTTTCCGGGGCAGACTGACGACTCGTTGCCTGCCGCAGTTGCTCTCGCGGCAAAGAAGGTCGGCTCCACGAACTTCGGCGTGATGTATTCCGCGGAAGCCGCTGCCTGTCAGGAGCTCGTGGCCCCACTCGAGGCCATCGGCCCGAAGTACGGCGTCAAGCTGGCCTACAACACGCAGATCTCCTTCTCGGCACCGTCCTACGCCGCCCAATGTCTTGCGGCGCAGCAGGCCGGCGTGAAGGCCCTCTTCATCGGTGACGCCGTCACCGTGGTCGAGTCGGTCGCGAAGGACTGTGCTGCGCAGGGCTACCACCCGACCGTCATCGCAAGTGACGGCGCTGTCGGTGAAGCATTCGCCACCGCACCGGGACTCTCGAACAATCTGTTGGCCTTCGAGCCGCAGATCCCGTTTAACGTGACCAACACGCCAGCCACCAAACAAATGGTTTCGGCGTTCAAGAAATATCAGCCAAAGCTCATGAGCGACCCCAACTACAACGGGGAAGTCGATGAAGCATGGACTAGTGGGCTCATGCTGGCGGCAGCCGTCCAAGACGGGCACCCGGGCAACAAGGTCACGTCCGCCGAGATCCTCAAGGGGCTTCACTCGTTCAAGGGTGAGACCCTGGGGGGCATGGCGCCGCCCTTGACGTTCACAGCCGGCAAGGCGAACATCACGGACTGCTGGTTCTGGATGACCACCGCAAACGGCAAGTTCACCGAGAAGTACGGCCTGAAGCCGGCTTGCGCCGCGAAGACCTGATCCGAACTTCATCAGATCTGTACGAAGAAGGGTGGCGCTCCGGCGCCACCCTTCTTCTGTCGTTGGCCTGTTCGGGGGTTCGGCCTCACTCGCGAGTGGAGTGGGATGCCCGGCATAAACGACCTCGCTCATAGTGAGCCAGTATCAGACGTGGCCTGCACTCGGAGGGGACAATCATGGTGAGCAAGCTCGCGCTCGTGACCGGAGCATCATCGGGGATCGGCAATGCCTTTGCCAAACGCCTGGCCGCAGACGGCTATGACCTTGTGGTCGTCGGACGCCGCCTCGACCGCCTGGAGGAGCTTGCCGCTTCCTTGCCGGAACGACGGGTCCGGGTGCTGGTTGCCGACCTCGCCACCGATGACGGCGTGGATGCGGTGGCCGATGTGTACGCCACGGAACCGCAGAGCCTGCTGGTGAACAACGCCGGCGTCGCGCACTACACGCCTCTCGCACAACTCCCCGCCGACAAAGCCAGGGAGCTCGTCCACGTCAAGGTGGTCGCCCCGACGATGCTCACCCGTGCCACGGTCCCGGGTATGCAAGCCCGCGGCGAAGGCCGAATCATCAACGTGGCCGGCATGCTCGCGTTCAGCGGCCCCGCTCCTCCATCCTCGATGGCAAAGCGTGCGGTGTACGCGGGGACCCTCGCCCACCTTGTCGCAATGTCACAAACCTTGTCGGCCGAGCTCGAAGGCACGGGGATCACCGTGCAGGTCCTGTGCCCTGGCGTGGTGGCGACCGAGTTTCACGAGCGCCAAGGCCTCGACCTGATTGCTGTCGCTAGCCTTGGCGCTGGCCTTGGGCGTCGCCCTCGTCTCGACCGGTCTGGCCATCGACACCCTCATCGTGGGCCTCGCGCTCACCACCACCGCCCTCGGGACTCTCCTGCCGGTTCTCGGCGATGCCGGGGTGCTCTCGACGGATTTCGGGTCGTACGTCGTCGGAGTGGGGACGGCGGGCGAATTCGGGCCCATCGTCGGGGTGGCGGTGCTCTTGACCCACAAGGACCCACTTATCAGTGGTCTGCCTCTCGTCGCGTTCGTCGTCGTGGCGATAGCAACGGCGTTCCTCGCCTCAAGGCCTCGCCCACCCAGGGTCGTTGCGCTCCTGCGCCGGCATCTCGACTCGAGTGCCCAGCTGCCCGTGCGAGTTTCGGTTCTCGTGGTACTCCTTCTCCTCTACCTGGCGTACGAGTTGGAGCTCGATGTCCTCTTTGGGGGCCTTCGCTGCCGGGATTGCGGTCCGGTTCTTGATCATCGGCGACGACAGCGAGGTCATCGAGAGCAAGCTCAAGGCCATCGGATTCGGATTTCGTCCCCATCTTCTTCATCGAGAGCGGTATTCATGTCAACCTTCACATACTGCTCAATCGTCCGAACGCGCTCCTGCGTCTCGTCATGTTCCTCGCCCTGAAGTGATCGCCCGGGGCATCCCCGCTCTTGTGCTCCACCGTCGGATCCTCACGGAGGCTGAACGCATCGTCCTTGCCCTCCTCTCGGCGACGGGCCTTCCGCTCATTGTGGTCATCACTGCCATCGGCCAAGCCGGGGGTCGCATGCGGCCGGAAAACGCCGCCGCCCTGGTGGGAGCCGGCATGCTCTCGGTGCTTCTGTTCCCAACCATCAGCCTCCGTCTCCTCCGCCAGCACAGCGGGGAGGTGGAACGTCCTACTGAGTAGCTCCGCGCTCGCGTCTCCAGAACGCCCCATGCCCGTCGATGTCCTGAATCAACTCAGTGATCGAGTTGGCAGTTCGGTAATCCTCGATGGCCTTTGCGCATGCCGGGATATAGAAATCGTCAACGATGAGATACCCTCCGATCGACAATTTCGGATAGAGGACGCTGAGGGCATCCATTGTCGATTCGTACAGATCGCCGTCGAGGCGCAACACCGCCAGCTGCGAGATCGGCGCACTCGGAAGCGTGTCGCGGAACCAACCCACGAGGAATTTCACCTGGTCGTCGAGAAGCGCGTACTTCTCGAAGTTCTTCTTGACCTCCTCGACACCGACGACGAAGACCGAACTTTTCCACAGATCCAGTCCGGCATCGGCCGGGTACATGTCAGTGTTGGGCTTGGGTAAACCCTGGAAGGAATCGGCCAACCAGACCGTTCTTTCCGTATCGCCCCGTGCGGCAAGTACCGCCCGCATCAGGATTGCGGCACCACCGCGCCACACCCCCGTCTCGATCAGGTCCCCAGGAATGCCTTCTTGCACCACCTGCTCCACGCATTCCTGCAGATTATTGAGACGGGCCATCCCGATCATCGTCTCGCCATGCTGCGGCCAGTCCCGGCCCAAGTAACGTCCGGAGGGATCCGCCTTTCGGACCAGGTCCAAATTCCGCGAACGGAGGACCGTGCTCAAAAGGCGTGCGGGTGGACCCTTCCATCCCGGGATGTCCAAAGGGAGCTCTTCATAACTCTCGTCAGGGAACAGGAGCCGGGTCAGCGAACGTTTGATGAGGTCCAGATACCGTTCCTCCAACGTTCGAGGCTGGCCAACGGCGGTCGGGGCAGACGGGATCCGTTGGTCCATCAGTGCGAGACCACCGCAGCCGAGTTCGGATCGCCGACGGTTTTCATGACGGGGACGATAGCGAGGAAAATCATGGGCCGTGTCGCGGCGGCCCGGCCAAAGTGAAACCTACGGTTGCGCGACCAAGTGCGGCAACGTCCCCACCTGATCCTTGAGCGCCACGAGGTCGAGATACGTGTCCTTCCGGGCCATAAGCCCGCCAACGACGGCGAAGACGTCGACGCCGTCACACACGAACGGAATGCCGGAGAATGTCCCGGCCATGTCGAACTCCAACACGATGTGATCGGTCCCCAGGTAGCCCCGCTTGGGCGCAAAGCGAAGGTCCGGCGCCATCGTGATCACTTTCGCGATCAGATCCCGAACCGACTCTCGTCCGACCGCGGGATCGGCGAACCCGTGCATGTGGAAGGTGGAGTCCTCAGTATGGAGCGCGACGATGGCGTCCGGGTTCAGATCCGTCCAAGCTTGGTGATACTGCCCGGCGAGGTCTTCGATGCTCAGACTCATGTTCCCACCTTCTGGCGATTGCCGTTCCCCGACCGATCCATGGCCGGGAGTCCGGTAGCGCCGAGTGTCCTCCATCGCCCGGGCGGGGTCAAGGGTCGAACTTCGGGCAGTGACACCGAGGGACCACAGCCGGTTCCCTGCGACTGAGCGACGCTGCCGGGGCCAGGAACACCGGCACGACCCGCGAGTGCTGAACGTTGCCCCGGATCGGGGTGCTGGCACGAAGGGGATCCGGATGCTGCCTCCCTTGGCGGTCAGACGACGATGGACCACACTTTGGATGTGGTGGCGAGGTTGAGAGGTGCAGGAGGAGCCCGCGCCGTGGAAGCGCCATGATCTCGGTCGCCTGGTACAGGTTCCGGACCACTTTCCGCCGGCGGTGGGGGGGCTACCTGTCCATCATTCTGCTCATCAGCCTCGTCGGGGGCCTCGCCATGGCGTCGATCGCCGGCGCCCGACGGACCCAGTCGGCGTTTTCCACCTACTTGGCCGGCACCAACCCGTCGAACCTGGGGATCACAGTGTTCGGTGGCGTCGGCAACGGAGGAGGGCGCCCGCCGACCTACTCCTCCTCAGCGATTGCCGCGATCGCTCGCCTTCCCGGTGTCCAGCATGTCGAAGCAGCACTCCCGATTGCCGCTGCCCCTCTGGACCCTGACGGCGCCCCCAATCTCCACGGCATCAACGACATCCAGCCTGTCGTCAGCGCCGACGGCCTGTTCTTCGACCAGGACCGGCTCGCCGTCACATCGGGCCGCATGGCTGATCCCAACCGGGCAGACGAAATCGTCATGACGCCCTCCGCGGCGCGCGTGCTCGGCGTCCACGTCGGTGAGGTCATCCCCTACGGCATCTACACCACCAGGCAGCAGAACCAGCCGGGGTTCGGAACGGCGCGCGTCCTCCCGCGCATCCGCGTCGACGCCGCGCTGGTCGGGTTGGTCCAAGAGAGCAATGCAATCGTCCAGGACGACATCGACCAGTTCCCGACATTCGTCTTCTTCACTCCCGCCCTCGGCCGGAGGATCGTCGCCGTTGGAGGGCAGGAGGGGGCCATTACCTACGGCCTTCGACTTGACCACGGGAACGGCGCGGTCAACTCCGTCGAGCAAGAATTCGCCAAGGCCGCGCCACCGGGCAATTCCTATGGATTCCACGCCATCGCCCCCGTGGAAGCCAAGGTGGATCGGACGGTCAAACCTCTCACGATCGCGATAGGCGTCTTCGGCGGGGCTGCTGCGCTTGCCGTGCTGCTCATCGGTCTCCAGCTCATCTCGCGGCAGCTTCGCGATGCCGGGGAGGAGTCATTAGTCCTGCGCAGCCTCGGTGCCGGGCCGACGACAATCGCCGCCGAAGGGCTTCTCGGCATTCTGGCTTCGATCGTGCTGGGCTCATTCTGCGCCGGCGCCATCGCGGTGGCGCTGTCTCCGCTCTCGCCACTGGGTCCCGTCCGACCTGTCTTTCCCGACCCCGGCATCTCCTTCGACTGGACAGTGCTCGGCCTCGGTGTCCTCGTGCTCATCGCCGGTCTCGGATCGATCGCCATCGTCCTGGCGTACCGGGGAGAGCCCCACCGCGTTCTTCGGCGCTCGAGGATCTCCCTCGAGGGCAACTCGAAGGCCGTGCAGACAGCAGTCGCTGTGGGGCTCCCCCCACCAGCCGTGGTCGGGGTGCGCTTTGCCCTCGAATCGGGGCGTGGCCGCACAGCCGTACCTGTGCGTTCAGCCTTGTTGGGGGCGTCCCTTGCCGTCGCGTTGATCGTGGCCACCCTCACCTTCGGGAGTGGCCTGCGGTCGCTGGTCTCGCACCCGGCGCTGTACGGGTGGAACTTCAGTTACCTCCTCAACGCCAGCAATACGACTCCTCCCCAGTCGCTCAAGCTGCTCGACCATGATCCCGATGTCGTCGCCTGGGATGGCTACGACTACAACGTGGCGGAGGTCGACGGTCAGGGTGTCCCGTTCCTGTTCGAACATGGCCACTCCGCGACAAAGGCTCCGATCAGCCCGCCGATCCTCAGCGGGCACGTCGTCGAACGCTCACACCAGATCGTCCTCGGCGCGGCCACGCTCGCCCAATTGCACAAACGGCTGGGCGACACAGTGGTCATGAGCTATGGCACACCCGGCAACCCCGTCTACGTCCCTCCCACAAAGTTCGTCGTCGTGGGCACTGCCACCATGCCTGCCGTCGGGTACTCCAGCATTATCGACGACCACACTTCTATGGGGACCGGCGCGATCATGTCGGAGGCCGCCCTGCCCGCCGCATTCGAGCAAACGCTCTCGAGCTCGAACAAGGCGCTCAACGGACCGAATCTCGTCTTCGTGCGACTGCGCCACGGCGTCCCTCCTTCGGTCGGTCGCACCAACCTGCAACGCATCGCGACGGCGGCCGATCACGTCTTTGCCGCGCTCCCGGGCAGTGGCGCTCAGGGCGACACCGTTTCCGTTGTTGGCGTGCAACGGCCCGCTGAGATCGTGAGTTATCGGACGATGGGCGTGACGCCGGCCCTTCTCGCATCGGCACTGGCCGCAGCAGCCTTTGTCGCCCTTGGTCTCACGGTGGCAACGTCGGTCCGAAGGCGGCGACGCGACCTGGCGTTACTGAAGGCTCTCGGGTTCACCCGGCGCCAGCTCATGGCGGCGGTGGAGTGCCAGGCATCGGTGGCCGCCGTCATCGGGGTGGTGATCGGGGTGCCACTCGGGATCGTCACCGGGCGTTGGCTCTGGGACTTGTTCGCCCGCGAGATCTATGCCGTCCCGGTGCCGACCATTCCAGCAGGAGAAGTCGGGGTAGTCGTCGTAGGCACCTTCATCCTCGCCAACCTGGTGGCGGTGATTCCTGCGCTGATGGCGGCGCGGACAACGACCGCCATGGTCCTGAGAAGCGAGTAGGAGCGCGCGCCGAGGATCGTAATCGACCCTCAGGCGAACGCGGGCACCTCCAGCCCGTAGAAACGTTGTGCGTTCAAGCCCATGACCTTTGCCTGATCCTCTGCCGTGAGGGCTGTAATCCGGGAACGGATTTCGCCGACGACACCGAAGCTCGCATCGATGTGGGGGTAGTCCGACGCCCAGACGAAGTAGTCCGCGCCGACCGCTTCGATGATCGGCGCGATCACTGATTCGTCGGGATCGGCCGAGACAAGACACTGACGGAAGAAGTACTCGCTCGGCTTCAGGCTCATGGGGGCGATCGAGCGCATGACTTCGAACTTGTGGTCCATCCGGTCAAGCCATGCGGCAATCCACGTCGCTCCGGACTCGAGAACCGTGCAACGCAGTCGCGGATGCTTCTCGAAGACACCACTCGCCAGGATCTCCGTGAACGCGGCCATCACGTCGATGGCCAGGAACGCAAACCCGAACAGAGCTTGACCTCCGGCGCTCTGAAAAGCCGGGCGGGCGAAGGAGGTCTGATCACGCACCACGACATGGAACCCGATCGGCATATCGAGATCCTCGACTGTCGACCAGAATGTTTCGAAGGCGGGATCGCTGATGCCGCGCCCACCCCGGGAGGCGGCATCGGGCGACAGATAGACCGCCTTGCACCCGGCTTCACGAGCGCGCGCGACCTCTTCGACTGCGCCCACCTCGTCAATGAGCGAAATGTGAGCTACGGGCACCAGGCGCACCGGGTCGTGCGCACAGAAATCCACGATGTAGCGGTTGTAGGCCCGCGCATAGGCGCTCGCCAGATCTGGTTCGGTGACGAACCCTTCCCAGCAAATTCCGAGCGTGGGATAGAGCAGCGCCACGTCGATGCCCTCATCATCCATGACGCGCAAGCGCGCTGCGGGGTCATAACCGCCCGGTGGGCAACCGTCCTCATAGCGAAGCGTGCCGCTACGGTCCAAGGCCGCCGCGGCATCGAGGTTGATCCCACCCATGCCGGCCAATCCGTTGCGCATCCCTTCGACCGGGTGTCCGTCGATGAGAAGGACCTCGTCACCTCGCTCATCGATGGCGATCCGAATCGCCCGGGCCCGGAAGGCGGGATCGATGTAGTCAATCCATGTGGTGCGCGGCTCGAGAACATGGCCGTCAGCGTCTACGCAAAGGGACCGTTCTGTGGACATGTCTGACTCCTGACGATGTGCCTATTTAACGCACGTTAACCTAGGTGGGCCACATCGGACAAGAGGGGTCGGTCGGTGGTCACCGTCGGGGTCGGAGTCTGGGCGTCGTGCGTCTGATCACCCGGTCGAGGCCGTAGTCGAGATAGTCCTGCGCCGTGAGACCGACACTTTCACCCGCCACTGCCGCGACTCTCGGGTACGACCAGAAGTCCGGGGCACCGGGCTCGAGGTGGCCCTGCAGTCGAAGTAAACCGAGATGGCCGAGAAGGAACCGCCATATCGTGTTCTTTGTCAGCATCGCCTCACGGGCTTCGAATCCTGCCTCGAGCAGGACGTCGAGCATCGCCTCGTCGATCCGAATGAGCGGTGGCTGGGTGCTGTAGTTCATCAATACCCAGGCGAAGGTCACGGGGCGATGCTGCGCGGCGTCGACGATAGAGGTGGAGAACGACCGCAGACGTTGTCGCCACGAGAGGCCGTCCTGGTCAACGGCGACGATGCCGGCGGAGACATGCTCCGCAATGGCGTCGAGGAGTTCAGCCTTCGATGGGAACCAGTGATAGAGCGCGGTTGCACTCACGTCCAGACCTTCTGCGAGGGCGCGCATCGTCAGCGCATGCGGCCCTCCTTCGAGGAGTTCGATGGCGGCGTCAAGGATGTCATTCCGATTCAGCGACACCGGCGTCCCCCACCTCCTGGGGATGTGCTTTCGATCCCCTACATGCCTCCAAGTGTCAATCTCGCCGGGCTCGTCGGCGGCGCACACGCCACACCAACAGCACGACCGTGAGCGCGAGGGCGAACGGTGCCACCCGCTTCATGACCGAGGGCCCGGCGGTACCAAGAAGATCGACCGGTTCGGCCGGCGCCGAATGGATTGTCCGGACGGCGGAATGATCCGGTTCCTGGGCGGTCATCCCGGTGGCGGCCGGTGCCTCAGTCGCCGGCTCGCCCGGTGCCGGCTCCGACCCCTGCGACAGGACGTCCGCCTCGAGTCTGTCCGCGAACTCCCCCAGCATTTTGGCGCTGACGTCGCCCATGACGCTGCGGCCGAATTGGGCCACCTTCCCGGTAATCGCAAGGTCTGTGACGATGGTGACGGTTGTGCCGTCCCCGTCGGGAGTGGCGACGGCGGTCACCGTGGCTGTCGCGTTGCCTTGGCCCCGTGTGTCGCGTCCCTCCGCCAACAACACCGCCCGATGTTCCGCATCATCTTTCTCGAGGAATCGGGCAGTCCCTTTGTACTGCGCCGAGATGGGTCCCACCTTCACCTTCACTATCCCTCGGTACTCGTCACCTTGGACCTCTTGTAATTCAGCACCGGGCATGCACGGAGCGATCCGTTCCAGGTCGGTCAGCACCGCCCATGCATCGTCGATCGGCACCGAAACGTGAAAATCATTTTTCAGCTCCATCGGGTCAGATCCTCCTCGCTGTCGATGTCGGCCGGTTGGCCCTCGCAAACTACTTCGCTCACCAGCTCCGGCCGTTCCTTCATGAGCACCCGAGCCCCTTCGTCTCCAGAAGTGGGCAGGAGCGACCACACCGAGCGATCAAGTCGGACCGGAGGCCGGCGCTGACCGTCGAATGTGGCCACAGCGACGGGGCTCCCTGAGGCCGCTACCGCAGCCCAGGCCGATGATGGCACCAGAGGTTGATCCCCCAGACCCACCACGACAGCCTCATGCTGGCGTTCAAGGGCCCAGGTTATCGCGACCTGGAGGGAGGAAGCCTGTCCCGTTGCCCAATCGGGGTTCTCGAGGACACGGACTCCCGGTGGTACCGCCGCTCCCAGATCCACCGCGCCGACAATGACCGCCACCTCGTCAAGATCAGCTCCTGCCGCCGCCGCGAGGGCCCACCACACGAGCGGGCGACCCCGGAACTCGGTCAGCAGTTTGTGCTCGGTGCCTTCGAAGCGCGTGCCTCCCCCGGCGGCGAGGACGACCGCAGCAATGCTCAACGCATCATTCACTTGCCGCGATCACGTCCACCAGTGCATCGAGCGACGCGGCTGAATGACCTTCGATGAACTGATCGACATAGGGAAGAGCAGCCGCCATCCCCCGGGCCAGCGGTTCGTACCCGACCGACGCCTTGAGCGGGTTGACCCAAATCGTCCGGTGCGCGGCCCGATGGAGACGGGCCATTTCGGCCGACAAGAATGCCGGGTCACCCCGATCCAATCCATCGGAGAGGATCACCACGATCGCACCTCGGGCCATCCCGGGCATGCCGAATCGCGTCGTTGAAGGTACTGATCCCCTCTCCGAGCCGGGTACCCCCCGACCAATCCAGAACCTGCTCCATCGCTTGGTGCAACGCGGCATCGGGGTCTCGCGACGACAGCTGGCGGGTGAGACGCGTGAGCCGAGTCCCGACAGCGAAGGCTTCGACCCGGCCCTGACCGGCCACCGCGACGTGGAGGAAGCGCAACAACGCACGGGCATACGGCTCCATTGACCCGCTCACATCGCACAAGAGCACCACTCGACGCGGCCGCGACTTGGGCTCCCGGTGCATGAGGCGGACCACCTCACCCCCTGATCGCAAGGTTCGCCGGATCGTCGCCCTCGAGTCGTGTCGTCCCCGGTCACGCCGGGATCTCCGCATTCTCCGGGAGCGTTGGGTTGCTCGTACCCGAGTCTCACGGAGGAGACGTGAGATCTCCTCGAGCTCCTCAGGAGTACACCCCGCGAAGTCCTTGTGACGAAGGTGGTCGACGTCGCTGTAGCTGACCAACGCCAAACGACTCGGAGGTTCTCCGTCACTGGGCGCCGAATCGACGTCGTCTTCGCCATCTCCGTCGATGGGTTCAGCTGACGATGGCCGTGGAGAATCCGGCTCAGCGGGGCGACCCCACCAGAAGTCGTCGAAGACCCGGTCATAGGTCGCAACGTCCTCTTGGCGGTGGATGAGAACGCTCCTCCCCGCCCAATAGACCCTGTCGCGACGATCGATACCCAGGGCATCGATGGCACGCACGTAGTGCACAACGCTATCCACCGGAACGGTCAGCCCGGCGTGACGGAGATTCCGGGCGAATGACACCAGGAGACTGATCGTCGACGCGTCGCCGTCGCTCAACCACGTCGTGTGGCTTCTTCGACCAAATTCACGAGGTCGCCGCCCGAGACGCGCTCGATGTCCTCGCGATATTTGAGGATGCTGCCCATGGTGCGCTCGACCGCCGACTCGTCCAATTCTGTGTTGCCCAGCGCGGCAAGCGCATGGGCCCAGTCAATGGATTCGGCGACGCCGGGCGCTTTGTACAAACCCATGCCGCGGACGACCTGCACCGCGGCGGTGACCTGACGGGCCAACCGCTCGCCGGCCTCGGGTGCCTTGAGGCGCACGATCGCCACCTCGCGCTCGAAGTCGGGATGTTCCACCCAGTGGTAGAGGCACCGTCGCTTGAGGGCATCGTGCACGTCGCGGGTGCGGTTCGACGTCAATACGACAAGCGGTGGCTCGTCCGCACGAAAAGTACCGAGCTCCGGCACAGTCACCGAGTAGTCGGCCAGGACCTCGAGGAGGAACGCCTCGAACTCGTCGTCCGCGCGGTCGACCTCGTCGATGATCAGGACCGGTGGGGCGAGACGTTCGGCGGAAGGCGTGATCGCACGCAGGAGCGGGCGCCGTACCAGGAAGCGTTCGGAGAACAGTTCGTCCTCAGCGACGCTGACCACTTCGGGACTCCCGCCTGCGGTGCTCCGAAGCTCCGCGGCACGGAGATGGAGCAGCTGCCGGGAAAAGTCCCACTCGTAGACGGCCTGACTGACGTCGATGCCCTCGTAGCACTGGAGGCGGAGCAACTCCCCGCCCGTCCACCTGGACAACGCGTTCGCCACTTCGGTCTTGCCACCCCCGGGCTCCCCTTCGAGGAAAAGCGGGCGGCGGAGCACCATCGCGAGGAATATCGCCGTGGCCAAGCCGTCGTCGGCCAGGTAGCCGTGCCCTTCGAGGGCCTTGCGGACCTCATCAGGCGTCTTCGGAAGAGCAAAAGGCGCGCGATCTGAATTCCCTGGTCGTTCGCTCACCGTTGCATGCCTCCGCACAAACCGTTGATCCTGGTTCTGGTCGTCAAAGATTGACGCTCTCGGCCCCGCGCTCGAGTTCTTCGCCCGCGGCATCCTCCCTCGGAAAAGCCGCCATCTCGCTCGGCGGTTCCCGCCACGGATCGGGCAGCGTGCCCGCCCGTGCGTCGCTGATCGCCCGCCAGACACGCTCGGGGGTGCACGGCATGTCGATGTGGCGGACACCGAGATGGCTGACCGCGTCGACCACTGCATTCTGCACGGCAGGCGTGGAGCCTACCGTGGCGGACTCGCCGATCCCTTTGGCCCCGAGCTCGTTCGTCGGCGACGGGGTCTCGGTATGAGCCGTCACGAATGACGGCAGTTCGGCCGCACTGGGAATAGCGTATTCCGCCAGGGTGGAGGTGATCGGATTGCCGTCGGCGTCGAAAAGGACCTGCTCCCACAACGCCTGAGCGATTCCCGAAGCCAACCCGCCATGCACCTGGCCATCAACGAGGAGCGGATTCACGATCACGCCACAGTCGTCGACCGCAAAGTGCTGAACCGGGACGACGCGTCCGGTCTCCATGTCGACCTCTACCACTGCGACATGGGCGCCAAAGGGAAACGTGGAGCCCGCCCTCTCAGTGTCGTGTTGGATCAGGAGTTGCTCACCTCGCCCCGAGGCAACGCGTGCCACCTCGGCCCATTCGAGGGCCTTGCTCGGCACGCCGGCCACGCCCAGCCTTCCGTCGCCGATCACGACGATGTCCTCCGGTGCTGCTTCGAGCAGCTCGGCCACGAGCTCCTTGGCTCGCTCGACCACCAACTTCGATGTCTGCAGCACGGCGGTCCCGCCGAGCTGGACTGATCGGGAGCCCCCGGTCCCACCACCGCGCGCCACAAGCGCCGTGTCCGACTGCACGTAGCGGATCTGCTCGATGGGGACGCCGAACTGATCAGCCGCAATCTGCGAGAACGCTGTGGCATGTCCTTGACCGTGCGCAGAGGTTCCAGCCTTGACCGTGATCATCCCGTCGTCGTGCACCTCGACCTCAGCGAACTCTCCGCCGCCGCCGGTCACTTCGACATAACACGAGACCCCGATTCCGAGCTGGAGGCGGTCGTTGTTCTCCCGCCGTTTGGCCTGCTCTCGACGGAGGGCGTCGTAGTCGGAGATTCGCAATGCCTCGTTCAGTGCGGCTTCATAATCGCCGCTGTCGTAGTCGGCGCCCATGACCGTGGTCAGCGGGAACTCTTCGGGCTGAATGAAATTCTTGCGGCGAATCTCGATTGGATCGATATCGAGCTCGTCGGCCGCCATGTCGACGATCCGCTCGATGAAGGCGGCCGCCTCCGGGCGACCCGCCCCGCGGTACGCACCCATCGGCGTCGTATTGGTGGCGACGACCGCCACATCGAATGCGATCTGCGGAATGTGGTACACGCCCTGGGCCATGACCTTGGTCTGGCCGAGAACGAGGATCCCTCCGAAGCCCCCGTACCCCCCGGCGTCCCCGATCATCCTGCAGCGCATCCCGACGAAGGTGCCGTCCCGCTTGAGGCCCAGCTCCACGTACTGCACCTGGCCACGACCATGCGGCAGCGCGACCATGTTCTCCGAACGGGTCTCGACCCATTTCACGGGTCGCCGGAGCTCGAGCGCGAGCTTGGCCGCCACCACACCCTCGGCCGACAGATGCTTGCCCCCGAACGAGCCGCCGACATTCGGAGCGATCACGCGCATCCGCTCGGGATCGACGCCCAAGAGCCCTGAGAGGACTCCTCGGATCATGTGGGGCATCTGACAGGACAGATGCACGGTGAGGTCATAGTCGGTCCCGGTCGGATCAACCAGGATGGCGCTCCCCTCCATGGGCACGACAGCCACTCGTTGGTTCTCGAAGCGACCACGGACGACGACATCGGCACCGGCAAAGGGATCCTTGCTTCCGGCACGCAGACCTATGAAGACGTTGCTTCCGACTGACTCGAATTGCACAGGCGAATCGGGAGCGAGGGCATCCTCCATGTCGATGACGGCCCCGAGTGGCTCGTAGTCGATCTCGACCAGCTCGGCGGCGTCCATCGCCAAGGCCCGCGATTCGGCGACCACGACGACGACCGGATCTCCGACGAAGTTGACGGTCCCCTTCGCGAGGGAAGGCCGGATCGCGGCAGGATGCAACACCATCAGGGCCGGTGCATTGGGGAAATCGAGATCGTCCGCGCTATAGACGCCGACCACACCAGGCATTTCTCGGGCCGCCTTGACTTCAACCGACCGGATCATCGCGTGAGCGATCGGAGAGCGCACGAAGTACGCGGTCAGCGTTCCCTCTCTCTTCAAATTGTCCACATACGTACCCGCTCCCCGTAGGAGGTCGGGGTCTTCCACTCGTCGAATCGGCTTGCCCGAGAACGTCCCGGCGCCCATGGTCATGATGTGGCCTCCTCGAGTGCTCGGCGGACAAGCACGGTCGCGAGATGACGGCGGTAGTCCGATGACGCGTTGATGTCGCTCGGCGGGTCCGTTCCATGGTCAGCGGCAGCGGCAGCGTCCGCTGCGGATGCTCCGCTGCGCACCGCCTCTTCAACCGCTCCCGCCCGCAGGGGCGTCGATCCCATGTTGACCAGTGCGATGCCCGTGCTGCCGTTGACGACCGCGGCCACTCCCACGATCGCCCAATCCTGGGCTCTCCTGTTGAACTTCTGGAACGACCATCCGGCGCCAGCGACTTTCGGTACCCGTATCTCGACCAGCATCTCATCGGCTGCAAGCGCAGTCTCGAGGAATCCCTGGAAGAAATCGAGTGCTGGAATTTCCCTTCGACCATTCGGGCCCTGCGCCACAAGGGTGCCACCCAACGCCAAGACGGCAGCCGGAAGGTCCGATGCCGGGTCGCCATGGGCCAGCGTGCCGCCCAGCGTGCCCCGGTGGCGCACCTGGGGATCGCCGACCTGGTGGGCGGTATGCGCGAGCAATGGAACCTGCTCCTTCAATAACGCCGACGTCTCGAGGTCGTGGTGACGCGCCAAGGCGCCGATGGCGATCTCATCACCGCGCTCGTCGATCGAGGAGAGACCGGGGACCTTTCCGATGTCGATGAGCACGGCCGGTATGGCGAGCCGCAGCTTCATCAGTGGCAGGAGCGAATGGCCGCCGGCTATCAGCTTGGCCTCGTCGCCGTGTTCGACGAGAAGGGCGATCGCCTCTTCCGCTGAACCAGCACGCACATAGTCGAACGCCGCGGGTATCACGAGTTCGACTCGATCAGCGCGCCACGATCACCGGCGCACGCCAGGACCGCCTTCACGATGTTGTTGTAACCGGTGCATCGGCAGAGATTGCCTTCGAGACCCTCGCGCACGCCCCGCTCATCGAGCTGGGCCTCCTCGGCGAGGAGCGAGACCGCCGCCATCACCATTCCCGGGGTGCAATAGCCGCACTGCAATGCGTGATGTTCTCGGAACGCCTCCTGCACCGGGTGCAGAGCCCCGTCCGGCCCCCCGAGGCCTTCGATCGTCACGACCTCGGCCTCATCGGCCTGGACCGCCAGCAGGGTGCACGACTTGACTGATTCACCATTGAGCAACACGGTGCAAGCTCCGCACGAACTCGTGTCACATCCGATATTCGTGCCCGTGAGTCCGAGCGTCTCCCTGAGGTACTGCACCAGCAGCAGCCTCGGCTCGACCTCATCCCGGTGTCCCGAACCGTTCACCTCGACAGAAATCAACACCATCAGCGACCATCCTCGCCCTCAAATGCTCTCAAGCCCGTCACCTTAGTGGGACGCATCCGCGACAGCCCCCTTGAGGTGGCGGAATCCGGACGGCCGACGGCGGAGCCCCACAGCACCCGCTCCTCTCCCCACCCGGTCGTCCCCTCAGTCGGTGGCGATGCCGTCGAGCTGGTCGAGACTCTTGGAATTCTTCTCGGCCCAGTAGCTCCGGATGCCTTCTGGCCCTTTCCTGTTCGACCACTGGTCCATCGTCGGTCGGTGGCCCTCGAACGACATGAAAGGGACGCCGTACCCGCACGAATCGGCGATCCGGGACACCTCGACGACGATGATCGAACGTACGCCCACACCCGTCCCGCCGGCGAACCGACCCGCCAGGTCCGTGAAGGACCGGTCGTCGGTCAGGACCGCCCGGCCCCTCCCGTGCAGACGCACGATGCGCGGCGCCCCGGCAAAAGCGCAGAACATCACCACGATCCGACCGTTCTCACGCAGGTGGGCAATCGTCTCGACACCACTCCCGGTCTGGTCGAGGTACGCCACTGACCGCTCGTCGATGACGACGAATTCGTCCCGATTCCCTTTCGGTGAGCAGTTCACCAGTCCGTCGGCCGAGAGTGGAGCGGTCGACACGAAGAAGACCGGCTGTGCCTCGAGCCACTCGGCGAGACCCGGATCGATGACCTCGTACGTCCGACCCATGACCCATTATCGCGCCTGGCTCGGCGCCGGCGGTCGGTAGCCCCGGTCGGCACCGCCGGTAGGGGCGGTCATGTCGCCGCGACCACGCCACCAGGGCTAACGTCCCTGAGGTGACATTTGACGCCAAGGTGCTGACCGTCTCGGAGTCCGTCAGCCGCGGCACCCGCGAGGACCGTTCAGGAGAGGCGCTCGGCGAGTCGCTGGCCACTCACGGCTATCGAGTCGTCGAACGGCGGGTCGTTCCTGACGGGGTGGAGTCGGTCGCCACGGCCCTCGGGGAGCTCTCCTCGTCTTTCGCCGGGCTGGTGGTGACCACCGGGGGCACCGGATTCTCCCCCACCGACCTCACGCCGGAGGCGACTCGCTCGATGATCGAGCGAGAAGCTCCTGGCCTGGCAGAAGCCATGCGAGCCGTCAGTCCCCTCGGGCGGCTGTCACGGGGCGTCGCCGGAGCGATCGGCCAGTGTCTCGTCCTCAACGTCCCCGGGTCCCCCAGAGGGGCGGTCGAATCGTTGGAAGCGGTCGTCGACGTCCTACCCCATGCACTCGAATTGCTGGCCGGAGGAGCACCTCATTGAAGGCCCGGACACCGGACGCCGACCGTCCGCCGTCCGGGACCGCGACGGACGCGCTCAGAGATTTCCCAGGCGGAAGGCCATAATTGCCGAAACGATCGGTAGTGTGGGGGAAAGCCGCCGTCACACCCGGGCGGATGCCGAAAGGGGCAGTTGTGAAGGACGTGCTCGACGACATCGAACATTGGCAGAGCGCCGGCCGCCGCGTTGCCCTGGCCAGGGTCGTGGCCGTGATCGGTTCAGGGCCCCGCGACCCGGGCGCCGCGATGGCCGTGAACGACCAGGGGGAAGTGGCCGGATCCGTGTCCGGCGGGTGCGTCGAGGGAGCTGTCGTGGCCGAGGCACTCGAGGTCCTGGCCAGCGGGGAGCCCCGCCTGTGCACGTTCGGGTACTCGGACGAAGAGGCGTTCTCGGTCGGACTCACCTGCGGGGGAACGGTTCGAATTTTCGTGGAGCCACTGGACTAGTGGAAGGGCTCCTCGCCGTGGTGCGCGATTGCCTGCGCGCGGAGAAGCCGGTGGCACTGGCCACCGTCATCGAACTCGCGCCCGAGGGGGACGGCGAGGCAGTCGTTCTCCCTCCGCTTGGAGCCAAGCTCGTCGTGTGCTTCGACGCCGAGCCGATGGGCTCGCTCGGCGAGCCCGCACTCGATAGCGTCGTTGCTCGAGACACCCGGGGTGCCCTTGACGGTGGCCTCAGTGTGGCCCGCCACTACGGTCCCCAGGGACAACCTGGACGCACAGACGTCACGGTGTTCATAGAAGTATTCGCGCCTCCGCCCCGCATGCTCATTTTTGGTGCAGTCGACTTCACCGCTGCCCTGGTGCGAGTGGCCAAAGTGCTCGGCTACCACGTCACGGTCTGTGATGCCCGGCCCGTCTTCGCGACGTCCGCCCGTTTCCCCGAAGCCGACGAAGTCGTGGCGGACTGGCCCCACCGCCATCTGGCCAAGGTGGCCGACCGCCTGGGCCCCGGGGATGCCATCTGCGTGCTCACCCACGATCACAAGTTCGACATCCCCGCACTGATCGGCGCGTTGAAGACCAACGTCGGCTACATCGGTGCCATGGGCTCGCGCAGCACGCACAACGGCCGCGTCGAGCGGTTGTGTGCTGAGGGCGTGGCGCCTGATGACATCATGCGGATCATGGCGCCTATCGGCATCGATATCGGCTCACGCACTCCGGAGGAGACAGCTGTATCGATCTGCGCCGAGATCATCTCGCTGCGCGCCGGGGTCAAGCCCGACTCACTCCGAGATGGAGCCGGACCGATTCATCGGGCCACCACATGACGGCGCCGGACCTGCAGATGCCTGGCGACGGTGACTGGATCGCCATCAGTCGAGGTCCCCTGCCCGTCGACCACGCCTGGCAGTCTGTCAGCCTCCCCGAATGCGGAGGCATCGTCACGTTCTGCGGCACCGTCCGCGACCACTCCGACGGGCGGGCCGGTGTGACCTCTCTGGAGTACGAGGCCTATGAGGAGCACGTCGTGCCCCGTCTCACCGGTGTGGCAACGGCAGCTCGGGCCCGATGGCCTGAAATCGGCCGCTTGGCCCTCCTTCATCGAGTGGGCCGGCTCGAAGTAGGGGATGTGGCGGTCGTCGTCGCCGTTTCGACCTCGCATCGAGCTGAAGCGTTCGCCGCCGCACAGTTCTGCATCGACACCCTCAAGCAGACGGTCCCGATCTGGAAACGGGAGACTTGGGAAGGCGGCTCCGACTGGAGCGTGTGCTCCCAGGAACCCGCGGGATCCCATGTGCATGGCTCCTCGCTCGTTTCGGCTCCTTCGCCCGCTGGATCCGGCCAGTGAAGCTTCTGTCCGTTGCGAGACGCTCATGATCCCCCTCGAGGAAGCGCAGCAATTCGTCGTCGGATTGTGCGGCCCCCTGCCTTCCGTCGAGCTTCCGCTCGACGACGCACTTGGTTGCGTGCTGGGCGCCACGGTCATCGCGACCGAGGAGGTCCCCCCGTTCGCCAACTCGGCCATGGACGGCTACGCGGTCCAGGCCGATGACACTGCGGGCGCACCCGTTCGTCTTGCGGTGATCGGTTCCATCATGGCCGGCCACCCGCTCGGACAAACTGTCGGCGCGGGCCAAGCGGCGCGCATCATGACCGGTGCACCGCTCCCACCCGGAGCAGACGCCGTGTGCATGGTCGAAGAGACCGAAGCGGCCCCCGATGGCCGCAGCGTCGTCATCGGACGTGAGCTGCAACGAGGAGACTTCGTCCGACAGCCTGGTCGTGATGTCGCCATCGGCGATGTCATCGCCCCGGCGGGAACCGTCCTCACTCCCGCCCACCTGGGCGTTCTGGCCAATCAGGGCGCTCTCGGTGTGGAGGTGCACCCCCGTCCGCGGGTCGGGGTGCTCTCGACCGGCGACGAGCTCTACTCCGGGTCGGGCCCGCTCCCCCCGGCAAGATCCGGGACGCCAACCGCCGGACCCTCCTGGCACTCATCCGTCGCGAAGGGTGGGAAGGCATCGACCTCGGGATCATCGGCGACGACGAGTCGCTTCTCGTGGAATTGTTGTCCTCGGCGGCATCGACGTGTGATGCCATTCTGACCAGTGGCGGCGTCAGCGTTGGCGACCTCGACCTGGTCCGGGTCGTACTGGAGAAACTGAGCGCCGGGAAAATGCGATGGATGCAGGTGGCCATCCGGCCGGCAAAGCCCTTCGCGTTTGGTGTCCTGGCCGCCTCAGCGACACCGGTATTCGGGCTCCCGGGCAACCCGGTGTCGGCGATGGTCAGCTTCGAGCTGTTCGTACGCCCGGCTCTTCGGCTCATGGGAGGCCATCGGGTCCTCCATCGGCCGGTGATCTCCGCGACGACGGACGTCGACCTGCGCCGAAGGGCTGACGGAAAACTCCACCTCTTACGCGCTCAGCTCATGCTCGACGATCCCGGCTCATGGCACGTGCGCACAACCGATGGCCAGGAATCCCATCAACTCCATTCGATGTCGGTGGCCAACGCGCTGATCCTCCTTCCCGACGGCGCCGGCGTCGACGCCGGGGAGCGGGTCAGCGTGCTCCTCATCGACCCTGATCGGCTCAGTTCGGATGCGTCACCCGCGCTCAACGCTCCTCGGGGATCGGGAGCGTCGTGACGACCCCGGTCCCTGTCGCGCTCTCGGTGAAGCCTCGCCGGGGTCGCCCCGAGAGCGACATCGCACCGGCGCAGGTCATGCCGCTCGAAGGGCCTCTGGTTGACCGCTTCGGAAGAGTCCACGACGACCTTCGCATTTCGGTGACCGATCGCTGCAACCTGCGCTGCGTCTACTGCATGCCCGAGGAAGGGCTCACGTTCCTGCCAAAGGAGCAGTTGCTGTCGTTCGACGAGATCACACGGTTGGCCCGCGTGGCAAAGAGCCTCGGCGTCTCCGCGCTCCGCATCACCGGCGGAGAACCGTTGGTCCGCAAGGGCCTGCCATCGCTCGTCAAACGACTCTCGGCGGTCGGATTCGAAGACCTTGCCATGACCACCAACGGCACCGAACTGGCGAAGCAGGCCGAAGAGTTGGCAGCGGCGGGACTGCGGCGGGTCAACGTGAGTTGTGATTCGCTGCGACCTGAGCGGTTCGCCGACATTCGCCGACGGGGAAAACTGGATGTTGTGCTGAACGCAATGAACGCCGCTGAGAAAGCCGGCCTCACTCCCCTCAAGGTCAACGTGGTGCTGTTGCGGGGCCACAACGACGACGAGGTCCTCGACTTCGCATCCTTTGCCCGAACCACCGGGCGCATCGTGCGCTTCATTGAGTTCATGCCACTCGACGCGCAGGGAAAGTGGGATCGGAACCAACTCGTCGCCGGTCGCGAAGTGTTCGAGCGCATCTCACAGGTCTGGCCTCTCGAACCGCTCTCGGAAACGCCTGGGACCGCACCCGCGGAACGGTTCCGCTTCGCTGACGGAATCGGTGAGATCGGCTTGATCTCCAGTGTCTCGGAACCATTTTGCGGAACCTGCAATCGACTCCGGGTCACGGCCGATGGCGCGCTCCGTAACTGCTTGTTCTCCGACGACGAACAGACGGTGCGTGACCTCCTGAGAGACGGTGGCAGCGACGACGAGCTGGCCCTCTTGTTCCGACACGCGGTATGGGCCAAGTTCCCCGGCCACGGGATCAACGAACCGGGTTTCCTCAGCCCCGCTCGCTCCATGTCGATGATCGGCGGCTGAGGGTGGTGCGCCTGCGCCTGTTCGGACCAGCCCGGGAAGCAGCCGGCACGGCGTGCATCACGCTGCCCGGACAGAGCGTGTCGGCCATCATCGCCGCAGCAGAGGAACAGTTCGGTGAGGCGTTCTCCCAGGTGGTGGGCACGTCCAACATTTGGCTGAACGGGGAGCCTGCCGGTCCTGACACGCACGTGGATGACGGCGACGAGGTCGCGGTGATCCCTCCGGTCTCCGGAGGATGAGTTCGCCCCGGGCCCACCCGTTCCAAGTGGGTCCGGGAGTGGCTTCTTGACCCACATCGACGAGGGTGGACGCGCCCGCATGGTCGATGTCACGGCCAAGCCGCTCACGCAGCGGAGGGCCCAGGCCAGGTGTGTCGTCGTGACGTCAGCCGATGCCACCAAAGTGCTCCGCGAGGATCCAGACGGACTCGATGTCGTGGAAGGGGCCCGGTTCGCCGGTATCCAGGCGGCCAAGCAGACCTCGACGCTCATTCCCCTGTGTCATCCAATACGCATCGATCGGGTAGCGGTCGAGGTTGTCATCGAGGTGCACAGAATCGAGATACGCGCGGTCACCGAGATCGTAGAGCGCACAGGAGTGGAGATGGAAGCCTTGACGGCCTGCGCCATCGCCGCGCTCACCATCATCGCCAGCCTCACCCCGGTCGACCCCGAGGCCTCCATCGAGGAATTGACGCTCTGGCATAAATCCGGAGGTCGGTCCGGCGACTGGGAGCGAAGTGGACCCGACAGCCGCCTGACGAGGAGTGCAGCGCGAGCGGACACCGCACACGTGGATCCCCATGGCGTCGGACGGGAAGAAGAGGGGCGCTAGGACATCCGGTCGCGTTCGAGGTTCGCCTTGTTCGCCTTGCTCTCCTTGAGCCACCCCGGGGCGTTCCGGGCTGCCCATGCCTCGCTGACCCAACCCTTGAGCATTGAGCGCATCGATTCGGGATGGGTCACGGCAAAGAGAACGTGACCGATGACGACGGCGAAGATGGCAAGCGCCAGCACGTCATGGACGAACGTCGCCCCGGTGCGCCAACTGACGGGGAAAAATCCGAACCATTTCAAGACGAAGCCGGTACTCAGCATCACCAAAATCGATCCTCCGACAAAGATGGCGTTCAGCTTCTGCCCGGGATTGAACTTGTCGACGACCCTGGGGGCGTTCCTCCCCAACTGGCGCAGCCACCTCACCTCGTCGCTGGTCCATACGTTGATGCGCCGAACGTCGCGCCGCATTTGCGCTCCCCAGGGACCGAGAAGTGAGATCAGAATCGGGATCGGAAGTACGACGCCGCTCCACACGTGGATATCAGCCACCAACGCGCGGCGACCGACCACGTCGGACAAGGAAGGAAAGTACAAGGGCAGCGCGGTCAGCATCAGAATTCCGAACAGGAGTGCATTGGCCCAATGGGCGGCGCGCTGCACTCGGTCAAATCGCAAAATGCGGGACATGGATTGACGATCACCCTGGTTCGTCGCCTTCATGGCGTTCGTCACGTCAACGATTTGTCAGTTGGCCCGGTGGACCCGTCACGCCAGCCGTTCACGGGGTAGCCGTGGAGCTCCCAGAAGCCGGGAATGACCTGGTCCACCACCCGGATCGCAGAGAGCCACTTCAGCGATTTGTACCCGAACATCGGCCCGACGTAGAGACGCACCGGACCCCCGTGGGCGGTGGTGACGGGAGCGCCAAGCATTCGATAGGCCACGATGACGTCGGGAAGCCGCGCCTGCTCCAGCGTCAGGCTCTCGGAGTCGGCTTCGTCATATGACTCGAAACTGAGTGCCACCGCCTCTTTCTTCACGCCGGCGTTGTCCAAGATGTCGGAAAGCTTCACGCCTTCCCAGTGGACGTTCGAGACGGTCCAACCCGTGACACATTGGAACTCCTGGACGAAGGAGGTGCGCGGCATCGCTTTGAGGTCGGCCAGAGTGAACACTTGCGGATTGTGGACGAGCCCACTTATCTCCAAGCGATACTCGGACTCCGAGATCTCCGGGTATGAGCCGGTGATCGTGTAGATCCGGAAGCGGTCACCCCCGGGAAGGAGACCACCGAGCCCGGATCCCAGAGCGTTCCCGATGGCGTTCTGGACTTTTGCACCAAAGACGATTCCCGCCAGGCCCAACACTCCCATGCCGAGGAAGACCCGTCGACCTACGGCGATGCGTGAACCCGGGTTCCCATCGGTTTGACCTCTCGCGGCGGGAGACACACCGCGAGCCTATGGAACTCGGCGCTCCGAGATGTGTCGCCCGACCTGCTCCCCCCCAGGCCCTCTTCGTCCACTGTGCGCATGGCGGCCCTTTTTGTGCCTTCGTGCACGACCTACTAGCGAGTGGGGCCGAACCGCTCGACGCGGATATGTTGCTCTTCTACACCTGCCCGCGAAAGAACCCCGGTGGCGGCATCAGAGAAGCCCGACGTCCCACAGACGAAGACCGTCGTGTCCGCCCCTATCGACGCCGGCAGGTCGGCCTCTGTGAGCCGGCCGGCCGGGCGTGGCCAGCCGTCGGGAGTCCTGCGGGTGTAGAGAACCGTCTCCTGGAGTTCCGCCAACTCGGCGGCGTAGTAGAGATCCTCGGGTGTACGGGTTGACACGATGAGATGCACGAGATCCGACCGTCCGATCCTGTGGGCCAACCGCACCATCGCCATGAGGGGCACCACGCCCGATCCCCCACCGAGGAGCAAGGCGGCCGTGTCGCCACGCCAGACGAACCAACCGCCGATCGGGCCGCGCACTTCCAGTTCGTCCCCCACGACCACGTCGTCATGCATGAAGGACGAGACTTCGCCCTCGGGGAGCCGCTCCACGGTCAACTCAATCACGTTGGAACCGTCGGGAGCTGATGCGACGGAGTAGGAGCGAGACGCCGTGTAGCCGTCAGGGGCGGTCAGGCGCAGCACATAATGCTGACCGGCCAAGTAATCCGAGGGATTGTCCAACTCCATCCGGAAAGTCTTGGCTGTTGCTGTTTCGCGGCGGATGTGGAGGACCGTCGCGCGTTGCCATTTCCCCAAAGAAGGAAGCGACGACGACTCGCTAGTCACCCTGATACCGCTGTTCCAACCAAGGATCCCCGTGGTCGTGATACCCGTTCTGCTCCCAGAATCCCGGCTCGTCGTGGTCCATTACCTCAAGGCCGGACACCCACTTGGCGCTCTTCCAGAAGTACAGGTGAGGAACAAGGAGACGCGCGGGACCACCGTGCTCGCGGGCGAGCGGTTCGCCGCCGAATTCCCAGACGACCCAGGCCTGACCACCTGTGACATCCTCGAGCGGGAGGTTCGTCGTGTAGCCGGTATGGGTCGTGGCGAGCACATGGCTGGCCGTGACGGCGGGCCTGGCCGCGCCAAGAAGCGTGTCGACCGAAACGCCTCGAAATGAAACCCCCAATTTCGACCACGTCGTCACACAATGGATGTCCCCCGTGTACGTCGAGTCCGGGAGCGCCTGGATCTCCTCCCATGTCCATTTCATCGGCCGCGCAACCAGGCCCCCGATCGAGAACGTCCAGTCGTCCGTCGGAATCTTCGGGGTGGCTTCGGCGGTCAAGACGGGCCAATCCCGGCCCACGTCATATTGGCCCGGAGGCAGACGAGGATCGCGGTTGCCACGGCCGTGGAATCCTCTCGTAGGCTTCATCACCGAACGACTCCTCTTGTCTCTGCCCCGCCGCGACAATATTCCCTCGGGCATTGTGCGGCCTGATGAAGCGGACACCTGCCCCGCCTCACACTTGGCGCGGCCCTTGCTGCAGCGACGCTGCCCACGACTCGGCCCAGGTGTCCAGAGGCTTGAGTGCGGAACTCAGTGCGGTGCCCAGATCGGTCAACGCGTACTGGTCGTCGTTGGCCCGCCGGACGAGGCCTGATGCTGCAAGATCCCGCAGGCGGTCGTAGAGAACGCTCGACGACATGCCATCGCACCTGGCTTGGAGGGCTCTCGCCCCGGTCGGTCCGACGCGGAGCTCCCAGAGGATTCGGAGCGCCCAACGTCGTCCCAGGAGATCCATGGCCGCCATGAGCGGGCGGCCCGTCGTCGAACCACGAACACGATGACCTGGTATCGGCGCTGCGCCTGGATCCACTCCGCGTTCCCCCTGTCCGCTTGCGTTTCGATTTACGAAACATTACTCTGAACCATACGTTTCGGAATTAGCAACATCGGAGGTGCCCATGCCCAGGATCAATCCTGCACAAGCCCCGTACCAGGCCGAGGTGGGGCACTGGCTGGGGTCAATGATGCCTCCCGACGTTGCGCCCCTCCTCCTCTTCCGGACGCTCGTCAGAAACCTCCCGATGGCGGAGGCGATGGGGACGTGGGGAAGCTACGAGCTCGGGAAGCGCCTGTCGCTGCCGATGCGTGACCGCGAAATTCTGATCGACCGAACGTGTGCCCGCTGTGGGTGTGAGTACGAATGGGGCGTCCACATCACGTTCTTCGCCCATCGGGTCGGGCTGACTTCGCAACAGGTCGCCTCGTTGACGCAGGGGAGGTCGACCGATCCCTGCTGGTCCTTTGCAAGAGAGCGCGTCCTGATTGATGTCGCCGACGCCCTCCACGACCAGTACTGCATCGACGACGGACTCTGGGAACGGGTCTCCGCGGAATTCTCCGACGCCGAGGTCCTCGACGTGTTCCTTCTGTGCGGTTGGTACCACGGGATCAGTTTCGCTGCGAACGGCCTCGGGCTGGAACCAGAGGTCGGAGCCCCTCGATTCGCAGACATTTTCTCGCCACCTGCGTGACCCGCTTGGTGACTCCTCAGCCGTGTGTAGATTGCCGAGATGGCCGAATATCCGACAGTTTTTGAATGGGCGGGAGGAAGTACGGCCTTCGACCGAATGATCAATGCGTTCTATGACCGGGTCGAAGACGACGACCTACTCTCCTCTCTCTTTCCGGGTGGGGTCCACGAAGAGCACCGCCGCAACGTGGCGACCTGGTGGTCCGAAGTTTTCGGGGCCCCTCGCGGTACACGGGAGAACTCGGCGGCTATGGACGAATGGTCCACAAGCACCTGCAGCTCGGCATCACCCGGGATCAGCGGTTCAGGTTCGTGTCGCTGATGAGCCTCGCGGCCGACGACGCCGGGTTACCGGACGATCCGGAATTCCGTTCCGCGCTCGTTGCCTACCTCGAGTGGGGCACGCGGTTAGCGCTCGCGAACTCACAAGACGGCGCCGATGTCATCGAGCACGCCCCAGTCCCCCGCTGGGGGTGGGGAGAGGCCCCGCCCTATCTTCCGTAGACGCGGTCTCACGGGTTTCCACCCCATTGTCCGAGGACGTCAGGCCTGCCGCTCATTCAGCAGGGACACGATCGCAAAGGGACTCAACGGAAGGCGTGTCACCCTCACCCCGAAAGGCGCCAACGCGTCGGCGACAGCATTGATCACCGCCGGAGGTGCGCCGATGGCACCGCCTTCGCCGACACCCTTGTAGCCACCGGGACCTGTGCTCGGTGTCTCGAGATGGCCGTATTCGATCATCGGGATTTCTGCGGCCGTCGGCAACAGATAATCCATGAAGGTCGTCGCCAACGGATTCCCGTCTTCGTCGTAGGCGAGTTCCTCGAGGAGTACCCCGCCGATGCCCTGCACCGATCCTCCCGCGATCTGGCCCTCAACCACATTCGGGTTGATCATCGGTCCGCAGTCCTCGCTCACGATGTACCGCAGCAGGTCGACGCGACCAGTGGCCACGTCGACCTCACACGTACACAGGTGTGAGGCATTGACAAAGATCGAACCAGGCTTGGTCGTGTATCGGGAACTCGCCTCGAGCCCGGCTTGTTGGCCCGGAGGCAGCGAGTGCGGATCGAAGTAGGCGACCGTTGCAATCTCTTGGATGGTCATTCCGAGCGACGGCGCCCCGCGCACGCTCGCCCGGCTCTCTGCGATTTCGATGTCTTCGACGGCTGCTTCGAACTTGTTGGCGACTATGGCGACAATGCGCTCGCGCAGGATCGTCGCTGTTTGCCGGATGGCGCCGGCAGTCATGGACCCGCTCCGGCTGCCCGCAGAGCCCGGACCGAACGCCGTGACGGCCGTGTCACCCTGGATCGTATGCACGTCTGCGATGTCGACGCCCAGTGCATCGGCAGTCAACTGCACGACGGTCGTCTCAATGCTGTTTCCAGCGGAACCCCCGGCGATGTAGACGTTGACCTTCCCCGAGGGCTCGATGCGAATCGTCGCCGCCTCGGTGGCGTAGTAGCCGAATCCTGGCGTCGACGGTTCGACATAGGTCGATATGCCGACGCCCAGGTAGTGACCGGCCTGTCGAGCGTGCGCCTGCTCACGGCGGAAACTGTCGTAGTCGAGCATGTCCAGCGCCTGCTCGAGTGTCTCGAGCGGTGAGACATTGTCGAATGTCATGCCGTTGGCGCTGGTGTAGGGCAGCTCATCGGCCCGCAGGAGGTTCCGCCGCCGAAGTTCCGCGGGGTCGATCTCCATTTGGCGGGCGGCGATATCCAGCAACACCTCCCGCGCGACAGACTCGAACTGCCACGGGCCCCGGTAGGGCGTTCGACCCACTCTGTTCGTGTACATCGCCTTCGAGGTGAAGCTGGCTCGTGGCACACGGTACGGTCCGGGGAACATGGCACCGACGACCGACGCCGTCCCCACCGGCCACGGTGTCGGGTACGCGCCGCAGTCGGAGACGAAGGCGATCTGTGCCGCCTGGATCATCCCGTCCGCGTCGAAGGCCATTTTGACGGCCGCCTGCTCGTGACGGGACTGACCGGCAGCAAGGAGGTTCTCGCGTCGATCTTCGATCCACTTCACGGGAGCCGCAACCTTGCGCGCCGCGAGCATGAGGCACATCTCGTCCCGCTGCACCATGATCTTCTGCCCGAACCCACCGCCGGTATCGCGAGCGACCACTCGGATGAGGTTCTCCGGCATCCCGAGCAGTCGGGAGCAGAACAGTCGAACCTCGTGTGGAGACTGCGTCCCCGTGTAGATGGTGAGCTCGCCCATCGTTGCTGAGTAATCGACGACGAGGCCCCGGCACTCCATAGGGACCGCGGCATAGGCCTGCTGTGCGATGGTATGACCGACCACGTGCGCAGCGGAGGAAAACACCTCCTCGAGCGCCGAGGCGGGCAACCCCCCCATGGCACCGATCAGGTTCGAGCCGTGGCTCGCATGAACGAGCGGTGTCCCCTCCTGATCGGCGGACTCGTAGTCGACAACTGCGGGAAGCGGTTCGTAGTCGACGTCGACCAGATCGGCAGCGTCCTCGGCGACGTAACGACTGACGGCAACGACCAGAGCCACCGGATCACCCGCAAAGCGGGTCTCATCCTCGGCCAGTGGAGGCCGGGGCGTCTCCGGGCCGGCCGGACCCAACGAACTGTGCCATTGCTCCTTGACGTCACAGTTGAGGTCAGCCGCAGTGAAGACAGCGTGGACTCCTGGGAGCGCAAGTGCCGCCGACGCGTCGATGCCCCGGATCGCAGCGCGCGGGAAGGGGCTGCGGACAAAGCAGGCGTGGAGCATTCCGGGGAGCGAAACGTCGTCGACGAAGACGCCCCGTCCGGTGAGCAGCCGTGCGTCCTCGACGCGGTGCACCCGCGCCCCGGCATAACGGGCGGCGCCTCCGCCTGGGAAGTCAACCATCGCCGGGATCAACGCCGCGACCATCGACAGCGACAACGCCGGCGGCCTTCCGGACCGCTTTCACTATGCCTTGATAGCCCGTGCAACGGCAGAGGTTTCCCGACAACGCCTCTCGGATCTCCCCATCCGTCGGGTCCGGGTGGTCGCGCAGGAATGCCGTCACCGAGATGATGAAGCCCGGCGTGCAAAACCCGCACTGAAGACCGTGGCAGTCCCGGAAGGCTTCCTGGACGGTCGACAGACTCCCGTCGGCCGACGCGATTCCTTCGATCGTCGTCACCGCGGACCCGTTGACCTGCACGGCAAAGACCAAACACGATCGGACCGCTTCACCGTCGACGAGCACCGTGCACGCGCCACATACGCCGTGTTCGCACCCCAAGTGGGTCCCGGTGAGACGACACTCTTCCCGAAGGAAATCGGCCAACGTCCTTCGGCTCTCGACTGTCCCTTTTCGCTCCTCGCCGTTCACGGTGAGGTGCACCGCAGCGTCACCCACCAAGAGCCTCCCGAAGTGCTGCGACCCAGGCGCGTGCCACCATCACTCCACCCACCTGCCTGCGATAGTCGGCAGAGCCGTGAAGGTCGTACGGTATTGCGTGGAGATCCGCGACAGCGAGCCGACCAACCTCATCGGGTTGGACGTCCGTGGCAAGCTCACCGACGAGAGCCGCTTCGGCACCGATCGCACGCTCCGGCGTAGAACCGAGACCGATCAGCCCGATGGCACAACGCCGGATCCGATCATCGTTGTCGAGCTCGACCCCGAGCACGGCTCCGGCGATGGCGAAATCGCCATGACGACGGGCGAATTCCTCCACCGCGAAGCCGCTGCGTCCAGACCAGACGGGAAACGACACGCCGGCGAGCACTTCGTCGGGCATCATGCTGGTGCTCCACACCCCATCGAAGAAATCACGTGCAGAGATCGAACGCCGACCCCGGGGCGAGACTGCCTCCATGGTTGCGTCCAGGGCAAGCGCCACCGCCGGGTACTCCGCGGCCGGGTCGGCATGGGCAATCGATCCACCGAGCGTGCCCCGATTGCGGATCTGGAAATGGCCTATGTACGGCGTGGCCCTCGCGAGAAGGGGCACGGCACTTGCCACCTCGGCGCTGGCCCCGACGACCGCCTCGGTTGTCCCGGCACCGATCCAGAGCGACCCGTTTCGACGTGCAATACCCTTCAACTCGCCGATCCGCCCGATGTCAACGAGGTGGTCGAATACCGCCAGTCGCAGTGACAGCATGGGGATAAGACTTTGTCCCCCGGCTAGCACCTTGGCGTCGTCGCCCAGCTCAGCCAGGATCGACGCCGCTTCGACGACCGTTTCCGGCGCGTGATATTCGAACTGGGTCGGTTTCACAGTCGGCCAGGTGATCTTGGCTGACCGGCTTCGGTCGATCGAGACGATCGTGCTGCTGGCGAACGCGGCCATGCGGCTTTCGCCACGCCGGAATTGGCACCCGTGATGCTCCCTCGTTTGCCCTCCACGCACCCCACGACAGGCTCATCCCCTCCGGCGTCGCAACGCCCTCCGAATCGGTGTCACGATCCTATGGCATGAATATACCGCCGACCGGGGGCTTCTTCCTGACGGACTGGCCTCGCCGATCGGGACCACACCAGGCGCCCTGGTGGCCGACGAAGGACCGGGAGGCCACTATTTCGATGGAGTTTCTCCCGGTTCGTATTGCTTCTTGGGGCTGAGCAATGCACTGCCTTCATTCGATCCGGGCTTCACCAGATACCCGCAGAGTGGTTTCTTGTTTGCACCCCAGACGAACTTCTCGTTCTTCACCGAGATGTAGTACCAACAGCTCCGGTTGGCATAGACACCTTTGGTGAAGTGGATCGCCTGGGGAGCGATACCTCCGAGATTGTCACCGGCGGGCAAGTTGTAGAGCCCCTTCTTGACGACGGCGGGCGTGACGGCGGTCGAACTGGACGGTGCAGCCGACTTGATGGCGTCCTGGAGAAGAACCCCCTCAGCCCACCCGATGATGGCCTGTTCACCGAAGTTCGGCGACGTGTGCAGCGTTGGTGCGTACTTGTCGAGAGCCGACCAGAAGTCCTTCGTCGCTGCATTGTGAACGAAGTAGGGAATTTCCTGCTGGGAGGCCAGCATACCTTGGAACTGCGGATGGGTGGCCATGTCGCTGGCAACGGCAGCTGCGATCTCGATGGGTGTCCATCCCTGCGCGGCACAATCCGTCGCGGCCTTCTCAGCCACGACGGATGCGTCGCCGATTTCGAGCACGTTGGCTCCGGCTTGCTTGGCCGCCAGACACTGGGCGTCGTAGCTCGGGGCTGAGAACGAAATCCCCGAGGTATAGACCACATTGACGCCGTACTGCTTGCCGATGACTTTGTCGAGCGCCGTCTCCGACTGACACACAGCGGCCTCGACGCAATAGAAGATGGCCTCCTTCCTGAGGTTCGTCAAACGTGCGATGCCAATTTGCTGTCCCGTGTCGCCATAGTTGAGCGTGGGGCCGGGAGAGAAGGTGTCCAAGTTGTTGTAACTGAGGTTGCTGTCGGCAGCGCCGATGATCGGGACGTTCGCACTCGCGGCAATCTTCCCCCACGCGGTGTCCGCATTGCTGTTGTCGAAGATGGCGGCGACATGCTCGGACTGGATGGCCTTTTGGACCGCGGTGACCGACACGGAAGGATTGGTCATGTCATCGGTCGCGATGACCTTCACCGGATGTCCGTTCAAACCGCCGTGGGCATTTACCCATGACGCCCAGGCTTGGAGGGTCGGGGTTGTCTGCTGGGCCTGTGCACCCTGCGGCCCGGTGCAGCTGCAGATGTCGGCGATGACGATCGGGGTGGCGCTGGCACCAACCGGAGCTGGACTCTCCACAAGGTCAATACCGACCAATGGTGCGCTCGCCACGGCCAGAGCCACCGCGGCGCCCATCCATCGACGAGGTGCCTTGCGGCGTCTGATGGCATCGGTCAGGTGCGTGAATTTCCCAACTCTACGCGTCACAGTAATTAACCCCCCCTTCGGCGACCACGGGTGGCCGCCGCAGATAATTCACTCATTTAACGGCAGATTCTCTGAATTTTTCGCTCGCGGGTCCTGTCCACTACATCCTGTGGCGCCATACATCTCGACCCCCGTTTTGCGATCGTAAACGAGAGCCTTTGAAATTGCAACAGTCCTTTGCAATTGCGCCGCAGCCTCGCTGTTTGACCGCGCGAGATCCCTGCCCTCAACCCCTCGCTGTCGAGCCCGAATTCCCCACCGAGCCAGTCACCGCCGGCGGCACTGCCACCCGAAGGCGCACCGTTCATCGACTCCGGCTGGCTGATCCTCTTCGTCGCGGAGCTCACGAGGCTCAAGGCGCTCGGTCGCAGGTTGGTCGTCTTCGTCCCTGGCGGCGGCGGACGAAACGGCTGCTCCAGATCGCCGGACTCAATGATGTTCTGGCCGTGCGGCTGGCCTGAAGAGGGGAGTCTCTCACGTCCCCAGAGCGTGCGACGGGCGTCACTTGGACGTTTGTCGCTGCCCGGATGGGCGATTAGGCACAGAAGGTCACTATGGATTTCCTGATGTGGACACCAACCTTGTGCGGTAGCGCGAAACTGTCGCACCTGCACGCACTCCGTCGGCGACCGCACCGACGCGACGGCACTCACCATAAGTGTGCTGTCGCGCTTTCAGCAATCTACGACGGCTCTGCGATCAGCGAGTGGTTCTCCGACGTGATCGGGCTATCATCTCCGACCGCCTGGGAGCACCACGATGCAGCACGTGAGGATGGCAATGACGACATCGACACTTCACATCGACCGCATGTCCGGCGGAAACGGCCGTCCGGCTCTGTCGCCAAGAGGGGTGGGTACGCTCGGCCCGAGCTCCCCCACTGGCGAGGCCTACGAGGACGCCGAGTATCTCGTTACCGGAGTGGCAAAGACATATTCCGGTCCCGCGACAGCGCCAGCACTGGAGACAAGTGCCGATCATCGTTTCGCCACGCGCCTGGTCACGAGATATGCGCGCGATGCTGATCGCTTCAGCGGACGGGTATTCCTGGAGCCGTTCAACACCTCGAGGAATGGGATCGACTCCGACGTCGTCTGGGATCAAGTGGCGAGCTTGCTTCAGAGCAACGGCGACGCATGGGTAGGAGTCACTGTGCGGTCGAGCGCGGCAGAGGGGTTGCGGGCTTTCGATGGGGAACGATACGCCGAACTCAATCTGGCCATCAACGACTTGGAATGGGACATCCTCCGCCAAGTCGGTGGCCTCTTGAAGGAAAAGGGGAGCGCCGCGCTCTTCGGTGGGGAGGCCGCTTCTCACCTCTACATGGTCGGCTATTCGCAAAGTGCGGTTGACACGGCAACCTTCGCGATGGCGTTCCATGACCTCAGCCAAACTCCGGATGGTCATTCGACCTTCGATGGCTATTTTCCTGCTGCCCACTCGGGCAGTCTGACGCCCTTGGCATCGGGCGATTCCCCCCTCCCGCAGTTCGAGCACTCCCCTATGACGGCGGTTTCGGCCCCCATTGTGAACATCGAGACGCAGACGGACATCGAAGGCTTCGAGATCACGATGAGCGACCCGTTCACCTACCGATCGATTGGGGGAGCGCATGTCCGTCGCTCCGACAGTGACACCCCGGGGGACCTCTACCGATTGTACGAAATTGCGGGCGCTCCCCACGTCGGAGTGGATCCAGAGTGCAGTGCGTCATCATCATTTCCCACCGACGCGTTTCTCCGAGCAGGGCTCCGACGACTCATCAGATGGGCAGAGGAAGGCGAGGTCCCACCGCGATCACCCCGCATCGATCTCGCAGTGAGCGGCGAGGTGTCTGAGGCTGCTGTCGACGACGTGGGAAACGCTACCGGTGGCGTTCGTTCTCCGTTCCTCGATGTCCCGCTGTCCACCTACAACGTGCATGCCGAAGGTGGAGGTATGTTCATGTTGACCGGAGACGAACGCCCCCTCCCCCGCCACATGCTCGTGCAGCGCTACGGTTCGGTCGACGAGTACATGCGGCAGTTCACGGCCTCCCTCGGCGCCACGATCAGGGCTGGCTTTCTCCTGGAGAGCGACCGTGAATCCATCCTTGCCACGCGCGAGACGCAAGCACACGAAGCTTTCAGCCCGAACGACCGGTCCCGCCCGGGAGATGCTCCTGGTTGAGGACGCCTCTTGATGTATCACCACTCGCCCCTTCGCGCTCCTTCTCTTTGGCATGACATCCGTTCGCGCAGGAACCGCGGCCGCCGCCCTCGCGCAGTTCCACCCCTGAGGTGACGGGATGACGACCGCGCCGGCCAAGGGGCACGTTGCCGAGGACGGAGCCACAGGCGAGGACGGCTCGAATCGAGTGAGCGCCACACCAGACACAGACCCGACGAAAGGGTCCCAACGGCGGCGCCGCCGTTGGCCCCGGCGACTGCTCTTGAGCCTCGGTGGAGTAGTGGTGGTGTTCGTGGCAGCGACTCTGGCTCTCTTTGTCTTTCCTCCCACGGACCACCTGCACCACGTCGACGGCATCTTGAGCCTCAATGGTGGAGATGAGCAAGCCCGCGAATCTCAGGCGGTGTCTCTCGCCGAGAAGGGCTATGCCTCGGTGCTTCTCTTCTCTCAGGGTTCACAGGCCAACGACACAACGTGTCCCAAAGTGCCCAGGGTTTCAATCGTCTGCTTCTTCGACGCAACCAACAACACCAGAGGCGAAGCCCGATGGGCGGGGAACTACGCCAAACGCCACCACTGGCACAGCCTGTTGATCGTGCCTGGCCGTATCCAGGCCAGGCGCGCCCGCTTGCTCACCGAACGCTGTTTCTCGGGGCAGGTCCTCGTCGATCCCGCGACGGAGCCACTCAGGGAGATCCCAGGGGATGTGCTCCATGAGTGGGGCGGC
The DNA here is from genome assembly GCA_963706555.1 of uncultured Acidimicrobiaceae bacterium. Classification (GTDB taxonomy): domain Bacteria; phylum Actinomycetota; class Acidimicrobiia; order Acidimicrobiales; family RAAP-2; genus Bog-473. Next base: position 3,589,218 of record OY970164.1, on the reverse strand, counting down.
CTGCTCGCCGCACTCGTGATCTATCGAGGCTGTTGACACGGCTATTCCGTGCCATTCCGTTGCTCAGGAGCGAACTCCCGGAAACGCTCGTACGGAACTCCCGCCTCGGCCAGCCACCATCAGGTCGACCGGGATGAACGGCGCCTCAGCCAGAGCATCCTGGAACCGCACGCGGTTGATGGACTCGCCCATCACGGGAACGACCCGAGAAGCTAAGTAGCGGGTGAGGATCCTGAAACACTCGTAGCGCTCTGCGGTCGACAGGGGTGCCCCGCGAATGGCCACCCCATACGCCCACAGGTACTCGCCGTAGAGGCGAACAACAGGATGCCGCAGACGGTCTGCGCGGCGCGGGTCCAATGTGGCGCATCGCTCGCGCACCTTTCGCGGCACCCCGCGTGGGTGCTCGCGGCGAAAGTACAGCCAATCCTCCACTTGGAGAAAACGACCATGAAGGGCGAGCTCGGTCGTGAACATCCGGTCAGCCAGGTGGTAACTCGCTTGTGGCTTCACGCGTCGCAGGGCCTGGGTGCGGATCACGGCGTACTCGTAGTCGTGACAACCCTCGTAGAGCACGTTCCGGAACCTGTCAGCAGCCCGGGGCGCGTCGAGTCCCACTCCGGGGCCCGGGGTGCCGACGACGCGACCGGCGCTGTCGATCACAGCAGTCCAGGCGTGTGCCAGCACGGCATCCGGATCCTCGTCGAGTGCCTGGACGCAGCGTTCCAACAGGTCGCGCGCATAGAGATCGTCGTGCGCCGCGCTTTTGAAGAGCTCTCCTCGGGCCTGCTGGATGAGGAAGGTATGGTTCGGCATGAGGCCGATGTTGTGCTCTTGGCGGATATAACGAATACGTTGATCCTGGCGCGCATAGCGGAGGCAGATTTCGGATGTGCCATCCGTCGATGCGTTATCCGACACGATGAGCTCGAAGTCCTCGTAGGTCTGGCCCAACAGAGCCTCGAACGCTTCGCCTATGTAGCCTTCCCCGTTGTAGACCGGCAGGCCGATGCTCAATCTCGGCACGGCGCTGACCCTTCTCGTGCGGACCTCCTCAGCTTGTGGCCTGGTCGGCGCTCGCGGCGCACCAAGATGACGCCGCCCCTTCCGACTGTGCTCAACCATGGAATCCCCCACTCTCCGGCATCCCGGGACATGCCGAGGTCGACGAAAGTCCGCATGAGGGCACCGCGCACAAGCGACAAGCAGGTTGGTACGACATGACTCCCCGATCTGACCACCGACGATCGGGAATTCTGAGCTTCCGATCTGGTTCTTGATACAACCGAAATGGCCGATGCATCGCAGGCGCGCGTGTCGAGAGCGCCTCCCATCGGGAACGCCTGGTCGTCAACCCCGCCGGGGTCTGCAGATGTAGATGTATTCGACCGCCAGCCGGCCGGTGACGATGGGTACGTTCACGCTGACGTACATGTTGGGTATCCGGACGAACCACTTCCCGGGCTCGCTGCCATTCCAGTTGTGCGAGGTCGGGAACTGCTTCTCGATGATGAAGTGCTCGGCCAGGGTCCTCCGGAACTCAGCTGACGGTTGAATGTTGTTGTACGGCGTGTAGTAGTCGGGACGGCGATGGTCGAAGTTGACGTAGGTGGCGACGAACCTGCCGTCGGGCACCAGCAGATCAGCAATCTCCGCACATTTCTTGGACTGCGCGTCGGACATATATTCGAAAAACCCTTGCGCGACGACCAGATCGAAGGGCGCGTCATCGGAGTCGATCGGCTCGCGCAGGAGGTCACGCTCGACGAGCTCGGGTGACGGTAGCTGAATGGCGATGTCGACGCCGTGGTAGGCGATGTTCGGGTCGAGGAGTCGACGAAGCGTGGCTGGGCCGCACCCGACGTCCATGAGCCGGCAAGCCTTCCCGTCAGCGAGTTTGTTCACCACCCGTGCCACCTTGCGCATGCGGAAGTGCGGCTGTGCGTACTTCAGATTCTCATGGGACCAGAAGTCCCGCTTCTGCACCGCGCCCGATGACGTGCTCATGCGACACCTACTTTCTCGAAAACCAGACCGAACAGGGCGTCATCCAACTCGTCGAACTGCCGTTCGAGCATTTCGGCCAAGTCCGAGTTGTGCGAGCGCAGGGACCGCCGCACCGTCTCCCCACGACATTCCAGATCATGGAGCTGTTCGACCAGGACTGCGGGGTCGAAAGCGTGGACCGGGTGACTGAACTCCGCAAGGCCTGCGTCCGCCATCAGGTCGCGATGCTTGTCGGAGTAGCCGATGGAGATCGTCGGCTTGGCGAGTTTGAGCGCAGCGATGACATTGTGGAACCGCGTCGCAATGATCGCCCCGAGAGGCTCCATCGACTCCATGAGCTCGCGAAAGGTCGTCACGGCTTGCGCAATGACCCAGGTGCCGTCCAAATCCGGGCGCAGTTCCCGTACGGCGGTGACGATCTCGTTCGCTGTCGCGCTGTCAGACCCGTCGGTGTCTCCGATGAACAGACGCACCTTGCGGGCATCGTCGACCAATCGGCACACGAACCCCGTCATGCCATCGACGTACGCCCGGTAGACGTCCGGGGCTCGAGAACGATCGTCGTTCGATCCGGTGTACGCCATGATGCCGACGCCGATCGTTGACCAGTCACCCCCATCATGCCGGTCCTCCCCCGGGGTGGGCAGGGAGAAGGCCAGGTCGGGGAAGACCGAATCCCGGGACTCAAGGCCGCGGCGGCGCATCGCCTCACGGGAGGCGTCGTCGCGGTAGGAGCGGTAGGTGGCCAATCGGGCTGCCCAGTCGGAGAGGGTTCGTGTCGCCCGCTTCGTGATCGGACCCGCTCCGACGCACGCCAGGGCGACCTTCGTCCTGAACAACCATCCCGACGCGGTGAGGAGGAAGAGCCCGTACGGTGTGTTCCACGGTCGCAGCGGGAGCGTCGCCTCGAGGACACCGGCACCGGGGACTATTACCGCCTCGTGCCGACGCACCCAACTCGACACGCGGAACACGTCGAGGACCCGGCTCGGGACGCGTAAGAGGTTCCAGGGCTTGGACGAGAGGCGATCCTGGTGGCGATCGAACCAGAACATCTGGACGGCGTCGAGCCCGTAGTGCGCGGTCACAGACTCCGGGCCCGAACACATGACATCGATCACCGCCAGGGGATGCCGTGCCCGCAGGTACCCGAGCACGGCCTCCAGGGAGGCGTCGTTGCCGATATTGCCCGACCCCAGCAGGCCGAAGAGCCCGATGCGGACTCCTCCGACCAACTGCTCGCTCTTTGATTTCACTCCGCGCTCCCGCCGTGGCTCTTGGATCCCCGTAGTGCGAGGGGCAATGGGTTCGCCGTGATACGCAGGATCCTCAAGCTGAGGTCTGCGTGAGCTCAGTCTCGGCAAGGATCTGCCGCAGGTGGTCCAGGCAGCGACCCCGTGTAGGTCCGATGCTGCCGATGGGCATGCTGAGCTGGTCGGCGATCTCCTTGTAGGGAAGGTCGTCGTCGCCCATGAGCAGGCCGAGCAAACGCTGACACCGCGGCGAGAGCTGATCAGTCGCAATCCGGATCATGGTCAGTTGTTCGTCCTTCAGCAGACCGGCATCGAGCGGATCCACGTCGTCGTCGGCCATCAGATAGACCTCATCGGTCGCGGAGACGACTGTTCGCCGCGTGGCGATCCTCAAGCTCTCACGCCTCGATGTCGTGGCCAGCCAGGCGCCGAGGCGCTCCGGTTGCTCGATCCGGTCGAGGTTCTCCACCAGGCGCAACCATGTTGTCTGGCTCACCTCGGCGACATCCGCATCGTTCAGCCGGCACCGCCTGGCAATCGCGATGACCAGCCCACCGAAGCGCTGGATGAGGATCTCCCAAGCCGCGCCGACCCCGGCACTGGCTTCAGCCACGACGAGGGTCAGGTCCTCGTTACCCGCTGTCGCGCTCGCCGTGACTTCCGGCGTACTATCCGGGCCGCTCACCGCCTTCTCAAGGAACACAACCCTCACCCTTCCGACACCGCCAAACGCCGGACGCCTTCGCCCAGTCTTGTCTCAGTCATAGTCCCTGATTTTTTGGGATTCGTCATCCCCTGTTTTGAGGATCCATGCTGACTTTCGAAGGCGTCGCGCGAAGTGAGAGCGTTGAGTGTCCCGCGACGACGGAGTGACATGCCGCCCGTGCGCGGACGCGGCTCAGGTCAAGAGTGTGCGGTCACCGGATCGGACCGGCGAAACCGCAGGGCATGCAAGAGCACTGTCGGCACTGTCGCGACGAGAATCATCAAGTCGAGCCCAATTGACCAATTGTCGAGATAGAGAAGATCGAGTCTGCGATACGCATGGAACGAGGGACTGTCTCGGGCCTCGAGTTGCCACAACCCCGTCACCCCAGGTTTAATGTCGTGACGACGCAGCAGCGCCGTGTCGAATTGGGCCACCTCGTCCGGAAGGGCAGGCCGCGGGCCCACGAGGCTCATCTTCCCGCCGATGACGTTCAGAAGTTGGGGGATCTCGTCGATGCTGAGCGCGCGGAGGACGGCCCCTACTTTCGTCACACGCGGATCCACCGCCGCTTTGAACAGAGGACCATCGGTACGTTCGTTGATCCCCGACAGGTCCTCGACGGCTATTTCTGCGTCCAGGGACATGCTCCGCATCTTGTAGACGACGAACGGTTGCATGTGCAGCCCGATCCTCGTTTGCCGGTACAGGGCTGGTCCGTTGTCTTCGATCCGGATGGCGATCCAGGCCACCATGAGAATCGGAGCGGCTATCAGCAGGCCGATGCCGGCTCCGATCACGTCGATCATACGTTTCGCCGCCAATTGCCAGGTCCTGCGCCGTCCCGGTTCGACATAGAGAAAGGCCTCGCCACTGACGGGGACATGCCGGACCCGACGCGTGGCCAACCCTCGAAACCCCGGGCAGATCTGCACGTGCAGACCGTGAGCCAAGCTCAGCTCGATCACGTTGTGGATCTCCGTCGCCGACAGCGCGTTCGCCACGACCAGGACGCCAGTCGACTCCGTCTTGCTTGCGAGGTCGGGGAGACCGTCGATGGACCGGTCGTTGGGCAGAGTGGCCCATTCGGGACAGAATGTCGGCTCGCCGATGATCCCCCTCACCTCGTAGCCGAGTTCCGGCTGCGAATGGAGCATCCTCCAGACGTCCACGGCATCCTCATCGGTCCCGACCATCACGATGCCCCGGCGATAACGGCCCCGCACTCGTTGCGCACCCAGCCATTGACCGAAAGCCCAGCGCAGCACCATCAGCGCCAGGATGCAAGACCCTGCAGCCACTATCACCGCATAGTCGTCGCCTAGTGCGGCGCCCTTGACCACCCCGAAGGTCACGGCACCGGCGACACAGGCAACTGCGATCCGCGATATCTCGCGCCTACGTTGAATGCAAAGCCGCGATCGGTAGAGCCCGAGCAACGGCATGGCCGCCAGAGTGACCACGATCGCGAGACCGGCTGCTCCCAACCGGCGACTCGCCGACACGCCCGGCGTCACAAATGCACCCACAGCGACCCACGTGGTGACCACCGCAGCCACATCGAGGACCAGCAGCCGCGCCCGTAGCCCGGTGCTCCGCCCAGGGATCGAGTCCGGCGGTAAGGCCGGCGCCGCATCCGACGTGCCCTCAGGCGTGATCCGTACCGCAGGGGCATCGATCAGGCTCACCGGATGCAACTCGGACACGGGCGTCAGCGTGCCCGGTTCGGCCGCCGCCGCCAGGGGGCCCGTGGTCAGATCCGATGACACGACGGCAGCTCCTCCGGGGGCGGGATCTCGAGGTCTTCGGACCCAGTTCCGGACGTGCGCGACCAGGCTTCGGGCACTGCTCGGCGTAAGGACATGCTCGGTTGCGTGCTCATTGGGAGGGCACGTGCACTGACCGTGATACGCGACACCTGATAGACACTGCATGGGCGCATCTGCAGACAGGGTCCCTCCCCACCTGCGGACACCCCAATAAAATCCGTTCGACTCGACCATTGAGGGGGCGTCGCGTGCAGCAGGGGCGCAGTTCGCCACAGCGCGCAGATCAGTATTCCGCCGGAACCGCGGAGTGTGATGCCTGTACCCTCGCGCGCTCCGGCGCCGCCTCGGGCGTCGGCCCGTGGCTCGCGGGAGCCGAGGTGACGGTTGAGTCGGACGTTGCCGTGATCAGCGGACCGAACATCTCTGGCCGGGTGGTCGTTCCCCACCAGCACATCGGCGGCCTCGAGGAACTCTCCCTGCCCTCTCGCGCACAGGTGCTCGCAGCCATCCGTCGAGCCGCCGAATTGGTCGGCGCAAGTGATCCCGAATCACCGGCCCAGGTGGTCGTGTCGACGGACTCGCCGGCGTCGGTGTCTCACATCTCCTTCCACGTGCTGCCGCCGCAACTCACAGCCCCTTGAGATCTGCCTCCAGCGGAACTTCGGCGCCCCTCACACGTTGTTGCACCGGCAGGGAACTGACAGATAACCGACGAGCCTTATTTCTCGGATGCCCTCGCGGCGGAGTCCTGTAAAGGCCATCCCTTTAACCCCAGGTCGCTACGGCCATCAGGTCATCTCGTCGTCATCGATAACGCAGAGCAATCCCGCGTCTTTGCCGACCCGGCCTCTCCACGTGCCAGTGCCTCCGTCACGTGCCCGGGCCTCTCAACAAGTCGAGCGCCTCACCGGAGCCTGGAAAAAGTGACTTTAGCCCCTAACGGAGCAAGAAATTGGGCTCCATAGTTACGGGGCTGGCTCTATCTATAGCGGTGGCATGTTGAATTCAGGGCGGGGAAGCCCTCAACTGCTCCCGGATCCGTAGGGCACGCGAAATGTCGGTACCGCGAGTCTCTCTTTGACGATAGGAGTCGATGTCGTGCGATGAATACGGACCTATGTGGCGTGGTCCACACAGGGCCAGCGCCGATCTGCTGCGACAGGTGGTGACGCTATCGGTGGCCTCCCGGAAAGGGTTGTTGGGACCCCTGGTCCTCTCGTCGTGTCCGCTCATATGGTTCCGCTGTCCAGTGAGGAGCATCGAATGAGCCGTGGCGGCGAACGCTCGCCTGATCCTTCGGCTCGGCCCCAGAGCGCGCGCGTCCTGATTGCCGGGAGCAACCTTCTCGCCGGCACTTTGGCGCGCACGCTGGGAATGCACGGGTTCGTCACCGAGCACACCGCAGCGAGCGCAAAAGATATTGCACAGAGCCTGGAGTGGAAGCCGGACCTCGTGTTGATCGACCTGCGGGCTTTCAATGTCCAATCCGGTTCAGTCGTCATCAGACGCGTCCAGAAGGCCGGATGCCAGGTATGCGTCATCGATCATGCCGGGGAGGGCGACCGGCCCTCGGCGTGGTTTCGAGCTGGATCGTCGGCCGTCGTCGGTGAAGACGAGCCATTCGACGAGCTGTTCCAGACCATCACCCGGCTGTTGAGCGTGAGTCCTCCTCGTAGCGCCTCGCACACACCGGTGGCGACGAAGGCTGAGCCGCCTGAGACGCGCCGAAAGGGTTCCCGCCTCGAATTGTTCGCCAGACTGACGGAGCGGGAGCAATTCGTGCTCTCCGAGCTCATGGAAGGCCATGGCGCCGAGGACATCGCGAAGGCGGCCTTCGTGTCGATCTCGACTGTTCGATCACAGATCAAGGCCGTCTTGCAGAAGCTGGGAGTGAACTCCCAGCTTGCTGCCGTTGCCATGGCGCGTCGTGCCGGGTGGTCCCGGGAAGTGCCGGCTGAAAGCGTCCAGAAAACATCGAATCCTCGGCGTCACCGGGCCTCCTGACAGAAGAGGGGTGGAGGACGCCGTCCCGGGCCGCCCTCGGCAGGACGGCGGCCGGCTGATCGCATAGTCGTGTGTATCTCAGAGGCGCTGCACGGCTCTTGTTGTTCATGACGACTACACGATGCGGGCTGACTCCCGCGCCACGGAATCCGAAGTCATGAAGGTCGCGGTCTTCGGGCTCGGCTACGTCGGCACAGTCTCCGCGGCGTGCCTTGCTGCGCACGGTCATGACGTCTGGGGCGTCGATCCGGACGAAATGAAGGTCGCGGCCATCTCGGCCGGTCATAGTCCGGTGGTGGAGCCAGGGCTCCAAGACCTGGTTGCGAACTCGGTCGCAGCCGGGACGCTCCATGCCTCGATCCGGCCCGCTGACGCCGTGGAGAACGCCGACGTTTCCCTTGTCTGCGTCGGCACGCCGTCAACCACCAGCGGCGGAGCGAACCTCGCCTACATCTACCGCGTCGTTGAAGACCTCATCGAACCGCTCTCCGAGGCACCCCCGGAGCGGGCAGGTCATACGATCATCATTCGGAGCACGGTTCCCCCGGGCACCGTCGAGGACATCACCGCAGTGGTGCAGAGTGCGTTCGGAGAGGCCGGACCGGACGTGACCGTCGCCGTGTGCCCCGAGTTCCTCCGCGAAGGCACGGGCGTCGCCGATTTCTTGTCTCCGCCCTTCACCGTGATCGGATCGTTGGATCTGCGGGCCATCGAAAACGTGTCGCGACTATTCGCCTTCCTCGACGCACCACTGCGGGTCGTCCACCCCCGAACAGCCGAAGGCCTCAAATACGCGTGCAACGCGTTTCATGCCACAAAAGTCACTTTCGCCAACGAGCTCGGGCGCATCTTGAGCCGGCTCGGCGTCGATAGCCGAGAGGTGATGGGAATCCTCTGCGAAGACACCACGCTCAACATCTCACCCAAGTACCTGCGGCCAGGGTTTGCCTTCGGTGGGTCGTGCCTGCCGAAGGACCTTCGCTCCCTCCTGTACCTGGCTCGGAACGAGAGCATCGACGTCCCGTTGCTCTCGGGTGCTCTGTCGAGCAACCGGTTGACGATTGACGAAGCCGTCGACCGCGTCGTCGCGGGCGAAGGATTCCGGGTCGCGCTGCTCGGCCTGAGCTTCAAACAAGGAAGCGACGATCTCCGCGAGAGCCCCTACGTCGATCTGGCCGAGACCCTGCTCGGAAAGGGGTACGAGGTGCGCATCCACGACCCTGCTCTCAACCCTTCCTCCCTGGTCGGCACGAATCGGCAGTACGTCGAGTCGAAACTTCCGCACCTCAAGCGAATCCTCACCGACGGACCCGAGGAGGCACTCGACGGTGCCGACATCGCCATCGTGTCCCACGCAACGCCGGAGGTGGTGGCGGCCCTTTCAACCTTCCCCCCCGAGAGGATCATTGATCTTTCCGGTCATCTCGGACCCGAGATCGAAGCGTTGGAGTGCTACGAGGGATTCGCCTGGTGAGCGAACGCGAGCAAAGAGCGCACGGACGGAGACAGGAGCGACACGGGTCGGCAAGGGTCGGGTCCCCAGAGCGTCGGCGCGTCCTCATCCTGGTCCAGAACCTCTCGGTGCCCTTCGATCGCCGGGTCTGGCTCGAGTGCCAGTCGTTGACGGCGGCCGGGTTCCAGGTCGCCGTGGTCTGCCCCAAAGCCCCGGGCGATCCGACCTACTACCGGTTGCGCGGCGTCGACCTGTACAAGTACCGACCGTACGCACCAGGGACGTCGGGTGTCGCCTTCATCCTCGAATACGTGTACTCCTTCGTCATGACGCTGGTCCTCAGCCTCCGGGCCAGCCGCGGAGGTCGATTCGACGTCGTACAGAGTTGCAATCCTCCGGACTTGTTCTGGCCAATCGGGGTCCTCTTTCGCATCCTCCAGGGGTCTTCGTTCGTGTTCGACCACCACGATCTCTGCCCGGAACTGTTCGAGTCCCGGTTTCCGGACGGGAGCCGGATCGTGTATCGAGCTTTGCGGTTGATGGAGCGATGCACCGCGAGGACGGCTGACCACGTGATCTCCACCAATGACTCGTACCGGCGGATCGTCCTCGAGCGGGATGGGATATCCCCGAAGAGCGTGACCGTCGTCCGCACGGGCCCGGACCTGGCCTCTCTTCGTCGTTCGACGACCCAACTCAGCGTCCGGCGGACCAAGCCGCACGTGGCCGCCTATCTGGGTGTGATGGGGCCACAGGACGGGGTGCACCTCGTCCTGGAGGTGGCGGATCACGTTGTGCACCGACTCGGCCGGCACGACATCGGCTTCACCCTCATCGGGTCGGGTGACTGCTACGACGACCTCGTCGCCCTGAGCCAGCGCCTCGGCCTCACCGACTACGTCACTTTCACGGGACGCATTCCCGATGCAGATGTCGCGGCCATTCTCTCCAAAGCCGACGTTGGACTCTCACCCGATCCGAAGAACGCGTTGAACGATGTCTCCACGATGAACAAGACCATGGAGTACATGACCTTCGAGCTTCCGGTTGTCGCCTTCGACCTGCGGGAAACCCGCATCTCAGCCTCCGACGCAGCAGTCTATGCGACGCCGAACGACGTAGAAGAGTTCGCCAATTTGCTCGTCGATCTGGTGGACGATGAACCCCGACGGCGATCGATGGGGCGTGCAGGCCGGGCGCGCATCGAACAGGAGCTGGCATGGGAGCATCAAGCTCCCCGTTACGTCGACGTCTACAAGAAGCTTGCGGCGGATTCGCCACAACCCGTCGCTCTGATCGCCTGACGCTGACATGTGCGGCATCGCTGGTGCGTACCAGCAGATCGATGGGCACGCGGCGGCCATGAAGATGGGGCGGCTCCTCGAACATCGAGGTCCGGACGAGGCTGGGGAGTTCTCCTACAGAGATGAGCGGGTGGATGTGCATTTCGCCCATCGCCGCCTTTCGATCATCGACCTCCAGCACGGCCAGCAGCCGCTGGTGAAATCGCCATTCGTTCTTTGCTACAACGGTGAGCTCTACAACTACCGCGAGATTCGAGCCACCCTGGCCGCTGGCGGTGCCGTCTTCACCACAGGCTCCGATACCGAGGTCGTGCTCGAAGCATGGCGCCGATGGGGTCCCGGGTGCCTCCAACGCTTCCGCGGCATGTTTGCGTTCGCCATTCTCGATCAAACCACGGGATCACTCTTCCTTGCTCGCGACCAGTTCGGCATCAAGCCGCTGCACTACATGCGCCGAAAGGACGGCGTCGTCTTCGCCTCTGAGATGAAGTCCCTCGTCTCTGCCTTCGGCAGTGAGCTTCATATCTCCACGTTGGGGCTGGTCGCCTCCATGCTCTACTACTGGGTTCCCGACCAGATGTCGTCGTTGCGTGGCATCGACAGACTCACGCCCGGTACATGGATCGAGTTCCGACCCGACGGCACGAGCACCGCCGGGCGGTATTGGGATGTCGCCGAAGAAGCAGCTGCCGCGCAGGAGTGCCACTGGGACCTTCGAGAAGTCATGGAAGATTCGGTGAACGCCCACCTCGTTGCCGACGTCCCTGTCTCGAGCTTTCTCTCGGGTGGGCTCGACTCGAGCATCGTCACCGTGTTGGCAAAGCAGGCCAATCCGCAGATCGATGCCTACACCATCACCTTCCGGAGCGAGGACCAACGACTTGAGGCCATGCCCGATGATGCAGTCTACGCCCGGAAGGTGGCGCAGCGCTATGGGATCGAGCTCCACGAAATCGAGCTTAAGCCCGACGTAGCCGAGCTTCTGCCCAGGATGGTGGGCATCCTCGACGAGCCGATCGGTGATCCGGCCGCCATCAACACGCTGCTCATGTCGGAGGCGGCACGGGCTGCAGGGGTCAAGGTGCTCTTGTCGGGGATGGGTGCGGACGAGCTCTTCGGGGGCTACCGAAAGCACCTCGCGTGCGTCCTGGCCGGGCGCTACCGAGGACTTCCTGCCTTCGTCCACCGATCGACCAACGGCGTCGTCGAGCGTCTGCCGGTGACCGCGGCGGGTCGTGGCCTTCGCTATGCCCGATGGGCGAAGCGATTCGTGACGTTCGCGGAGCTCCCGGAGGAGGCGGCGTTCCGCCGGAGTTACAGCCTCTACGACCCGGCCGAGTTGGTGACGCTGTTGGGCCCTGATCTCCACCATGACGTCTATGACGTCATCGACCAACATCATCAGCTGTATGAGGACAACGTCCTCGACGACAGTGTCAACCGGATGTGCCTGGCCGACACCCGTATGTTCCTTCCTGGCCTCAACCTCGCGTACACCGACCGTGCCAGCATGGCCGCATCCACCGAGGTGCGCGTGCCATTTGTGGATCCCATGGTCTTCCGGGCCGCGTTCTCCCTGGCGGGCAAGGACAAGGTCTCCGGGAAGAGCGGCAAAGTCGCCCTCAAGCGTGCGGCCGAAGCATGGCTCCCGCACGAGATCGTCCACCGACCCAAGGCTTCGTTCTCCGCCCCGCTTCGAGCGTGGGTGAGCAACGATCTGCGGAAGGTCATCGACGACACGTTGCTCGAAGGCGACCTGGTGGACACCGGCTTCCTCGACCGCTTCGCCGTCAAGGGCCTCGTCGAAGAGCACCGTTCGGGGCGACAGGACCGGTCCAAGCAGATCTGGCAGCTCCTCACGCTCGAACTGTGGCACCGCCAGACCCGTACGGCGGGAGTGGGTCTGTGAGATCTCCGAAGAGGAAGGTGGACGACGGGTGAAGCAGGTGGTGCAGAACTACCGGTCGGGGGAGCTCGCCGTCATCGACGCGCCCTCCGCCGACATGCGTCCCCGGTGGGGTGCTCGTGCGATCGCTCTACTCACTGATCTCCACCGGCACGGAGATGATGAAGGTCGGTGAGTCCAAGATGTCCCTGGTCGGCATGGCGCGCGCCCGGCCCGACCAGGTCAAGAAGGTGCTCGAGACTATGCAGCAGCAGGGTCCGGTCACCGCCTACAAGAAGGCGATGCACCGCCTCGACTCCTATTCCCCGCTCGGCTACTCGCTCGCCGGCGTCGTCCTCGAGGTTGGGAGGGGGGCCGAGGAGTTCTCGGTCGGGCAGCTCGTGGCGTGCGCCGGGAACGAGCATGCACTCCACGCCGAGATCAATTGGGTGCCGACCAATCTCTGCGTGGCGGTGCCCGACGGGGTTTCGCCGCAGCTGGCGGCGTTTGCCACCGTGGGTTCCATCGCCCTGCAGGGGGTCCGCCAGGCGAGCGCACAGATCGGGGACACCGCGTGTGTGATCGGCCTCGGTCTGGTGGGCCAGTTGGTCGTGCAGCTGCTGGTGGCCTCGGGCGTCCGGGTGGTCGGACTCGACCCTGACCAGGACCGGTGCCGGCTGGCGGAGAAGGCCGGTGCGCTCCTCTGCGCGGCACCCGACGACGAGGGCGTATCTGCAGTTGAGCGCTCCCTGGCCAAGGCCTCGGGCGGACTGGGCGCGGATCGGATCTTCCTCGTTGCCGGTGGCTCCTCCAACCAGCCCGTAGAGCTCGCCGCACGGTTGGCACGCGACCGGGCGACGGTCGTCGACATCGGAAAGTGCAATCTCGACCTGCCGTGGAACGACTACTACGAGAAGGAGCTCGATCTCCGGTTCTCACGCTCGTACGGGCCCGGTCGCTACGACGCCACCTACGAGATCGACGGGATCGACTACCCCGCCGGCTACGTGCGCTGGACCGAGCGACGCAATCTGCACTGCTTCGTCAACGCGCTGGCCACGAAAGAAGTCGATCCCCAACCGCTGATCGCTGGGATCTACGGCCTTGGCGAGGCCCCGAACGTCTACGAGCAGCTGAACGACGGCTCGCTGCAGGGGGTGGGCTTCCTCTTCGAGTACGACGCTCCCGAGGAGGACGAGCCGGTCGGGACGGCATCGGCCCCGGGCCGGACACTGCCCGCGTCACGCCCGGATGCGACCGGCCGTCTCTCGGCGCACAGTTGTCTCGCAGGGCATCCGCCAGGACGGAAGCCTGAGGGTCGGTTTCGTCGGCGCCGGGAATTACGCGTCGTCCATGCTGCTCCCGCATCTCGTCAAGGACCCAGAGGTCAATCTGGTGCGCGTCGCGACGCGCAAGTCGCTGTCGGCCGTCAACGCGCAACGAAGGTTCGGGTTCGCTGAGTCTGGCACCGATGCCGACGCGGTGATTGAGGACCCTTCGCTCGACGCCGTCTTCATCGTCACCCGACACAGCTCGCACGCAGAACTGGCGTGTCGCGCCCTCGAGGCTGGAAAGGCGGTCTTCGTCGAGAAGCCGTTGGCCCTCTCGGGTGAGGAGCTCGACCGGGTGCTGGACACCGTGGATGCCACTGGCAACGACCGGATCCTGGTCGGATTCAACCGCCGGTACGCCCCACTTCTCGTGGAGATGCGGGCGCGGTTCGGCAAGTCCTCGGAGCCGACGAACGCGCGCTATCTGGTGAACGCCGGACGACTCGCGGCGGACAGCTGGTATCGCGACAGCGACGTGGAGGGATCTCGGTTCGCCGGCGAAGGGGGTCACTTCGTGGACACGCTCACCTGGTGGATCGGGAGCAACCCGGTGGAGGTCGTGACCATGCCGGCAGCGGGACCCGACGAGCTCCAGATGAGCCTCCGCTACGGCGACGGGTCATTGGCCACCATCACGTACCTTGCGAATGCACACCGGCGCTTCCCCAAGGAGACGTTCGAGGTTTCGGCGGGCGGGCGAACCGCGCGGCTCGACAATTTCAGGCGGACCACGGTGTGGTCGGGTACTCGCCCTCGCACCCGCCGCCATCTCGGCGCGCCGGACAAAGGCCAGTCCGCCCAGATACGGCAGTTCCTCGCCGCAGTTCGCAGTGGTGGGTCGATGCCGATCTCTCTGGAATCGCTGGCGGCCACCACGCGTGCGACACTGGCCGCGGCGCCTGCCGATGCGGGCTGCACGACGACGCGGCTGTGAAGGCGTGGGCACGCCGTAGAGGTGCGCGAGAGCTGGACCGATGAACGTCAGTCGACCTCGACTGGCGAATCCGGCGCTTGTCAAAAATGTCCGCGGCAGAAGTCAAATGGCGGGTTTCCGACGAGGTACGACGCAGGCGGTGGGCCTCACGGCAGGTCGTCCCCGAACTGCCGAGTGCGTCGTGGGCTGTCCGCTCCGCCCGACGCTCCACGGCACCCTGGGACTGGGCGGCAGACGTGACATTTCAGGACCTCCCCGCCGGGGAGGTCCTCATTGACGTGCCCTTGGAGGCGCGCCGCGGAGTGATTGCCGCGGCGGACGAGATCATGGGCGGAAGGTGGTACCTCCTCGGGTCCGAGCGCCACGACATGGAGGACCCGGATTGGTTCTTCGATCCGGTCACTGGAAAACGAGCGCCACAGCTCGAGTACTGCTTCAAGATCAACCACCGCGCCGAGGATGTCACCGGCAACGTGAAGCAGATTTGGGAATTGTCACGCATGCAGCATGTGACTGTCCTCGCAACAGCATTCGCCCTCTCCGGCGATGAACGCTACGCGGATCGCGCCGCGTGCCATCTCCGCTCGTGGTGGAGACAAAACCCCTTCCTCTCGGGCGTGCATTGGACCAGCGGGATTGAGACGGGCCTTCGACTGATCGCCTGGGTCTGGACGCGACGGTTGCTCGGCGGATGGGCAGCACGCGGCGGAGCTCTTCGAGCGAAACGAGGAGGCCCGGGCGCAGATCTGGTGGCATCAGCAGTATCTCGCCTCCTTCCGGAGCCGGGGGTCCTCCGCCAACAATCACGTGATCGCCGAGGCCGCCGGCCTCCTCGTCGGAGCGCTCGGCTTCGACTGGTTCGCGGAGAGCACCCGCTGGCGTGAAGAAGCAGCCCACGTCCTGGAGGAGGAGCTGCAGCGGAACACCTTTCCGAGCGGCGTCAACCGGGAGATGGCATCTGAGTACCACGGTTTCGTGCTCGAATTGGCGGTCGTGTCCGCCGTGGAAGCGGAGTGGGCCGGCGCTCCCCTCTCCGGCGAGCTTTGGGCCCTGATCGCCCGCATGTTTGACGTCATCGCGGCCACGGTGGACGTGAAGCTCCGCGCCCCCCGCTACGGGGATGGCGACGACGGAAGGGCTCTGGTCCTCGATCCCCCGACCGATGAACGGTGCCCGGGGCTCCTTGCGATCGGTGATGCCTTGTTCGAGACACCGCATTGGTGGCCGGTCGTCGAACCGACGGTGGCGAGCTCGCTTCTGGCATCAATGGCCGGCCGACGTCCTGCCGTCCACCCTGACCAACGTCCGAACCACTACGCCGGATGCGGGCCTGACCCTGTTGCGAAGCGCAGTGTCGGACGGTGACGAGATCTGGTGCCGGTGCGATGCAGGTCCCCACGGGTACCTTTCGATCGCTGCGCACGGCCACGCCGACGCGCTCGCCGTCGAAGTGCGTCACAACGGAACGGACGTGCTCGCCGACCCGGGCACGTACTGCTATCACGGCGAGCCGGGATGGCGTCACTATTTCCGCTCCACCCTGGCTCACAACACCGTCGAGGTGGCCGGCCGGGATCAGTCCACGTCCGGAGGTCCGTTCCTCTGGACCCGCCACGCCCGGAGCACTCATGATCGGGCTCGAGACGGACAGTGACGGGGAGATCACCGCGTGGTCCGCCGAGCACGACGGCTACCTCGGACTCACGCCGCCGCTCCGGCACCGCCGCTCCGTCCGACTGGCCCGCCAGCTCCGCAGTCTCGAAATCGTCGACGACCTCGAGACGACGGGAGGACATCCGTTCCGTATCGCCTTTCTCCTGGGCCCCGCCGTCGATGCGCAGATGGCAGGCAGCGAGGTCGCGCTTTCATGGGCCGAGAGTGGGTCCGAGAGCTATGCCACGTTGTCGTTGCCCGGGGGGCTCTCCTGGGCGTTGACCCGAGGTGGCACCGACCCACCTCTCGGGTGGTACTCCCAGCGTTTCGGGGAAAAACAACCGACGTGGGCCCTCGTGGGCGAAGGAGTCTGCAGCGGGACCGGCTCGGACTCCATCAGGACCATGTTGCAGTTCGGGGTATCAACGCAGCCGGGACCTACTCCCATGAACGTGGCGACGCGGGGTACCCGATAATGGCCGTCGACACGGGGACCTCCGGCTCCCCTGTTGCTGGCGTCGCTCCTTCGTCCTCGACGATCGATCGTCCCCGACTCCGGATGGCGCTCAACCTGCTCCAGGAGGATCCCCGACAACCGTCAGGGGCCCACTGGTGCTGGACCCGCATCGTCCCCGCCATGGCCGAACGTCTCCTCCCCGGCGAAGAGCTCCACCTGATGGTGAGCCCGGCGATGCAGCGCTACTTCTCGGACCGCAGCGACAAAGTCCACTACCTCACCTTCCCGTGCTCCAACGAACATCGGGTCCTCCGTACCGCCAGTGAGCACCTCGTGACACCTGTCCGCCTCCCGTTGCGCCACATCGACCTTCTCAGTACCGCCATCGCGCCCGTGGTGACCCCCACAAAATCCTTGGTCATCCATATGAAGACGATGCACGCGTTCACCACGCCGGAGGCGGTCGGCTTCTGGCCCCGGAACTACCGGCGGCTCAATTACCAGCGATCGATTCGACGCGCCGACCTCGTCGTCGTGAACTCCAAGAGCCTGCACGCCGAGATCGACCATCATCTACAGGTGGATCCGCAAAAGGTCCGGTTGATTTATGAAGCCGTCGACCACGACATCTTCACACCAGGGGACCGCGACGGTGCTCGGGCACGAGTGGCCACGTTCGGCGTGACACGACCTTTCGTCTTGTTCGTCTCGTCCCTGTGGCGTTATAAGAACTGCGATGGTCTGCTGCACGCCTGGAGGCTGGCCCGTGACGACCTCGCTGGCCGGCAGCTCGTCATCGTCGGAGCTGAACGCGACCAGCGCTATGCATCGGAGCTGCGCCAACTAGTCAGCGAGCTCGGAATCGGCGAGGACGTCGTCTTTGTCGGCGCTGTGCCGAACGAGGACACAGCCGACTTCTACAGGGCGGCCGATCTCCTGGTCTATCCGTCCCTCAACGAAACCTTCGGCCTGCCGATCCTTGAAGCAATGGCATGCGCGTGCCCTGTCGTGACGTCCTCAGTCAGCTCGATGCCTGAGGTGGCGGGAGGTGCGGCCGTCCTCGCAGATCCTCACGACCCGAGCTCGATCGCCCGATCGATGCTCGACGTCTGCGGAAGCGCTGGGAGCCGGCTCCGAACCGAAGGCCTCCGGCGGGCGCGGCAATTCACGTGGACCGCCACAGCGCAGGCGACCCTGGATACCTACCGGGAGGCCGCCGAGCGGCGGCATTCCGAGAAGCGCTGACGAAACCTCACGATCCGTCCTCCACCGATTTGAGGAGCTTCTTCAACTCCCCGTCCAGGGCATCGAGGAGGTCCTGCACTTCGTCGTCGTCCGCCTCGGCCACCTCGGCCACCTCGGCCTCCTCGGCCTCGGGTAGCACTCCAGGCTTGGGCTCCGCCCCTTCAACCGACCGGCGTACGTGGGACTGTATGGCCCACATGGCGACGGTTGTGACGGCTACCGTCACAAGATTCGCCGTCGCCACCCCGGTCACCCCCCAAGCCGATGCAAACACGAAGGTCAGGCCCACAGACAGGGCCAGCCGAGCGAGCTGAATGACGAAGAGCGGAACAACCCGGCGCGTCGCCGTCAGGGTCAGGATCGGCCCGACCCCCCAGGACGATATGACGATCGCGATGGCGAAGATCCGAGCGCTCGCGGCGTACGCCACGAACTCGGGACCGTACAGAACCCTGAGAAGGGTGGGTGCGGCCAGCAGGACGACGATTGCGCATGCCGCCGCCACCGAGAACCCGGCCCCGGTCACAAACCGGGACACGCGGACCATGCCTCTCCAGCCGCGTTCGGCGAGCTGCCGGGTGGCCTCAGGCAGGCCGAAGCTTCCCCCGGCGTTGATCACGACGTTGGTCGGCCCGATCACCAGTCCCTGCGCCGCTTTGAGGCCCCCGAGCGCGGCTGGGCCCAGTATGGCTCCGGCCACGATCAGATAGAGCTGGCTGCCCGCCCAAGCGGCCGCTCGCTCCCCGGCCAACCACCGGCTCGTCGGCCAGCGGGACCACAGGAATACCCCTCCCCCCTTGATCGACGGACGAACCGAGAACTGCCGAAGTCCGTAGGCCGCTGCGACGGCCGCCCCCACCCCCCAGGCCGAGACGACGGCGAACACCGAGTGGAGGCCCAGCACGAAAACAGCCGCGAATGCCAGCGCCTGTACGGCGTTGAATAACAGGTCGTTCACCAGGGATTTCTTTGGCTTACCCAGCATGAAGCCGATCCACCGCCAGTAATCCTGCAGATCGAGCACCACGATCCACGGGGCGACGCTGAGGAGGCCGAACCCGAACGTACGCTGCCCGAAGCAGAGGCAAACCGCCCCAATTGCAGCGACGATGCACGAGGCCATCACGCCCAGCGTGACATCCGCTGCGAAGCCCCGTCGGATGAATTCGTCCCGGTCTTCATGGCGCATGTCCCCCATGATCGCCATCGGATCGGTGATCAACGAGCGGTGCATCGTCGTCAGCAGGATCCACACTGTGTACGCCAAGGTGAAAGCCCCGAGACCCACTGGGCCGCTGATCCGGGCTACGACGATCCCAACGGAGAAGTTCGATGCCGAGGCCACGCACTGGTCCACCATGGTCGTGGTCGCGCGCGACGCTGCACCGCCTCGGAAACCCCACCGCGCCCGGAACCCGGTGGCGGACATATCCATCTCCTATCTGTCACGCCATGGAGACACTCGCTTGCCGGGGCGCGCGCCATTCTGGGTTGACGTCAAGGGCATAGGCCTGCGCCTAGATCACCCCGATCAGAACAGAGGCGGTCGGCGGTGCACAGATACAGCCACGGGGACCTGGGGTTCCCACCGGCCTTCTGACGACGCCTGACGCCATGACGGCCAAGGCTTCCGCCAGCCCCACCCCGGGATCCTCCGCCAGTCCTTGCCCAAGAGGCACGTGCCCGAGAGAACCAACCTGAGCGGCTACTGAAGACGAATTGCTTCTGTCACGAGCTGTTCCCAGCACCACGACCGTTAGTCGCGCAGTGTTCATCCACCTCGCCAACTGTTCATTCTCTTGTTATTCAATGTGGCCTTGTTCTGGAGGAAGATTTACCCGAGTTTCTACTGACGAACACTGGATTGGCCCAACGATGGCAGACTTCTCAAAGGGTTGGCGAGCTGACCTCTTCGGCGCGCCTGAGTCTCCGGCCGACAGCGCCGCCGACGGTGTGGACGCGCTGCTCACTGCGCAGGTTGCTCGCCCTTCCGCCGGCGCAGCCTCACGCCCATGCGGCGCCAAGGGGCGACGATGGACCCGTAGGGGCGCGTCACAGCGAGCCCGGATTGGCGTGGTTGTTGCGTTGGTGGTCTCGCTTGCTGCTCTTCTTCCCGTGAAGTTGCTCGAATTTTCAATCCGGCCAAAGCGCCGCTGCGGCGGCGAGCGCACATAGCCGGCTCGGCGTCTTCGCCGGGAACACGAATGTGCGGACTGTGGACGCACTGGGACAGGCGATCGGGGTCCAACCGAAATACGCCATGGTTTTCTTGGATCCCAGCACATGGCAGACACTCAGCGACCCTTCGAAATTACTGTCGCGATGGGGTGGCACGAACTACCAGCTGATCTGGGACGTGCCGATGTTGCCGCGTCTCGGAGGAGCCACGCTCTCATCGGGTGCTGCGGGCGCCTACGACCCGTACTTCGTCACACTGGCCACGGCTCTGGCAGCCGGTGGGCAGGCCAGTTCCATCGTTCGCTTGGGCTGGGATTTCAACGGGGTTGGCCAGGCCGCTGCTGTGATTGCCTATTGGCGCCAGATCGTGACTGCCATGCGGTCGGTGAACGGAGTGCATTTCAAATTTGAGTGGAACCCGACCGGAGCCGTGGCCGCCGCAGGAAACCTGGAAACCTATTACCCGGGTGGCGACTACGTCGACCTCATCGGTCTCGACGTCTATGACGACGCAGGGGGGAGACATCCGGGCGGTCCCTCTGAGTTCACGAAGCTCGAATCAGAGCCCTACGGCCTCAACTGGTTGTCGACGTTCGCAGCGCAACAGGGGAAGCCCATCGCGATTCCCCAGTGGGGCGTCGGTCCAGGGAATGCCACCCACGCAGCTCCGCTCCCGACGACGAGCAACGTGACGTCGGCGGACGACGACCCGAACTTCATCGATGCCATGTCCGCATGGATGGCCGCCCACAACGTTTTTGAGGCCACACTGTGGGATGTCAGCGCCTCGACCGTTGGCCCGGTGAGGAACCGTCAGAGCTTTGCTGCGCTGATCAGGGACTTTTGTTCACCTTCGAGCGCACCAGCCCCTTCGTCGCCTCCGACAACGACAACGTCGCCGCCAACGACCACAACCTCGACAACCGCGCCGCCGCCGGGCACGACCACGGAGGCCACAACCACCACGACGACAGTCACCCCGACGACGACAGACACGAGCTCATCAACGACAACCACCACGACGACTCCGGCGACAACAACCACGACCACGACGCCCACCACGTCGACGAGCACGACGACGACAACGCCATCGACTCCCGAATCGACGACGACCACGACGACGACCACGACCATCCCGACCACGACCACGACGACGACCACGACCATCCCGACCACGACCACGACCACGACCACGACCACCACGACGACCTCGACGACAACCACGACCACCACGACGACCACGACGACCTCGACGACAACCACGACCATCCCGACTGCTCCCTCGGGAGGAACCTGCGCCGACCCGTCGTTCTCCACGAACGATGCGCAAGGGACGAACAACACTGACCCCGAAGACGGGTTCCAGTACTGGTGGGTAAATAACGACGCCTGGTCGGGTTCGCATGGACCCCAGAGCATCAATGCCTGCAACCAGTCGAGTTGGTATGCGACATCCAACCAGCCGAATATCGGCGGGCAGGTGGAGACGTACCCTGACACCGAGTACGACGTCGGGGGTCGCAACAATCCGTCCACCACTCCCATCTCGGGGTGGCACTCCATCACCTCCACCTTCTCTGAGGCGTTCCCTCCCGCCGGTGGCTGGGATGCGGCCTACGACCTTTGGCTGAACAACTGGTCCACCGAGATCATGATCTGGAACCAGTGGGCCGGGTCGCAGTCCTTCTGGCCCGCACAAGCGAACGGACCTGGTGGCTTCGCTCTCACCCTCGACGGTGTGCCGTATCACTTCTTCGACAACGGCGGCGAGCTGATGTTCTTCCGTGACGCCCAGGTCACCTCGGGTTCGGTCGACATCTTGGCCGCACTTCAGTGGCTGGTGGCCAACCCGAACGCCGACAACGGTCTGGTGAAGGCCTCCGACGTGCCAACCCAGCTCGAGTACGGGGTCGAGGTCTCCTACACCAGCGGCACCGAGACGTTCCCGATGACGGGACTGACGTTCAACGTGGGCTGAGCGCGACAACACAACTGGATGCGCCATCTTGTGACGAACCGGTCGGGCGGTGCCCGACGCCGATCACGACCCCATCGATGCGACTGCGCCCGATGAGAATGATCATTCACGGCAGCCGCGTGAGCAGCTCTTCGGTGCCAGTTCCGGCGTAAGGCCGAGCCCACCTGCGCTTCCGGAGCTTCGAGCGCACGTTGTTACAATTGTGCACTATGAGGCCGATCACCCTAGGCATCGGCGTATCGATTGCCGCAATGCTGGTCGCGAGTTGCGGCTCTGCGCCGACACAGAAAACGGCAACAAAAGCGAAGCCCGCGAAGTCGTCGCCGACCACGACAAATCCGCCACAGCACCCATCGACGACGACGACGACCAGCACCACCACCACTCTGCCGCCGGCGACGACGCCCACCACCTTGCGGCGGACCACCACCACTCAGCCGCGGGCCACCACGACCACCACTCTGCCTCGGACCACTACCACTCCTCCTCCCCTGGTTGCCAGCTGCGCCGACCCGTCGTTCTCCACGAACGATGCGCAAGGGACGAACAACACTGACCCCGAAGACGGGTTCCAGTACTGGTGGGTAAATAACGACGCCTGGTCGGGTTCGCATGGACCCCAGAGCATCAATGCCTGCAACCAGTCGAGTTGGTATGCGACATCCAACCAGCCGAATATCGGCGGGCAGGTGGAGACGTACCCTGACACCGAGTACGACGTCGGGGGTCGCAACAATCCGTCCACCACTCCCATCTCGGGGTGGCACTCCATCACCTCCACCTTCTCTGAGGCGTTCCCTCCCGCCGGTGGCTGGGATGCGGCCTACGACCTTTGGCTGAACAACTGGTCCACCGAGATCATGATCTGGAACCAGTGGGCCGGGTCGCAGTCCTTCTGGCCCGCACAAGCGAACGGACCTGGTGGCTTCGCTCTCACCCTCGACGGTGTGCCGTATCACTTCTTCGACAACGGCGGCGAGCTGATGTTCTTCCGTGACGCCCAGGTCACCTCGGGTTCGGTCGACATCTTGGCCGCACTTCAGTGGCTGGTGGCCAACCCGAACGCCGACAACGGTCTGGTGAAGGCCTCCGACGTGCCAACCCAGCTCGAGTACGGGGTCGAGGTCTCCTACACCAGCGGCACCGAGACGTTCCCGATGACGGGACTGACGTTCAACGTGGGCTGAGCGCGACAACATGGACCGGGGGAGCTGTGAGCGGGTGCCTCCGGATATCCCTCCAATTGTGACGACCCAGCGCCGCACCCTTTCGAGGACGAGCTGACGAATATTTGAGTGCTGTGCGTCGTCTCGCAAGATGACCCACCTCCGGAACGAAGAGACTCGAGAGCCCGAGGAAAGTTCAGGTCAAGTGCCCTCTTCACGAATGCCAGACCTGCGCAATCGGGAAAGCGAACCCCCTCTCGAGGGGGACAGTCCCGAGAACCGATGGCAAACGTCCCATCCGGGCGTATCTGCGGGCGCGCAACGCCCTCTGTACGAACATCGACACGGCAGGGAGCTGTCGTGCGGCACACGGCGGCGCCAACCCGGGCCCACCGATTTCGACCACCGACGGGGGTTCGATGGTAATACTCGACAACGACCTGGCCCCACGTCCGGAGTCATCGGACGGCCAGTCGCTCGCCGATTCCAAGGTTTCAGTCATTGTCGTCGCAGCCGAGCGGCTCTTCCGCCTGGGCGTGGCTCGGCTTCTCGGAGAGGACGAGCGCCTCGACGTCATCGGGGTCTCCGAGGGTGAGCCTGAGCTGGTAGGGCTGTGCGCCGCCAGTCCCGTCGACGTGGTCCTGCTCGACCTCGACCTGACCAAGGCCGACAGCATCGATCTCGTGCGCTCGCTCGCCTCAGAATCCCCGGCCACCAAATCACTCATCGTGACGTCGCAAGCCGACTGGCGCTGTCCGCCCGGCCATGATTGCCGGCGCGGCCGGCATCCTCCTGAAGGACACTTCACCAGAATCGATCAGGGCCGCCGTCATCTCGGTGCACCTCGGCGACCAGGTCCTGTGCAACGAAGCAGCCAGATGGGTCCTCGGGGAGGAGTACTCCACCCATCTGACCCAACGTGAGTCAGATGTCCTCCGGATGGTGGCCCAAGGTGCGAACAACGCGGAGATCGCGGCACAACTGCAACTCGGTCAGAAAACCGTCCGCAACTACGTCAGTCGCATCTACCAGAAGCTCGAACTCACCAACCGCGCCCAGATCGCCACGTACCTGGCGCGCACAGAGGCCGGTCGTGGCCCCGATCTGCCCGCCTCGGCAATGGCCGACGACGATCCTCACGTGCGCGACGCATGAACGAACAGCCACTCAATCTGCGGACCGCGTTCAGGGAGATCTGGCGACGCCGGGCTCTGGTGGTAATCGTGGCGGTGCTGTTCGCTGCCGCGGGGGCCGCCTACGGCTTCCTCAAGCCCGCCAACGCCACTTCGGTCGCCCTGGTGATCCTCCCGCAACCCGGGAAGTCGGCTTCCGTCGGCTCCAACGTCAACACGGCCGAGGTGATCGCCAAGAGCACCCCTGTCCTGGCCGCCGCCGGAGCCAAGCTCTCGCCACCGCTCGGACCACTCGAGGTCAGGAAACTCGTCTCCGTCAGCCAGCTGAGCGGGCAGATCCTGCAGATTGAGGGGCAGGGCCGGACGAGCGAGGACGCTGTCCGTCTGGCGAACGGCGTCGCGGCGAGCTTCATTCAGTACGTCACCCAGTTGGGCGCGCAAAACTCAGGACTGACCGTCGCATCGCTGCGCCACCAATCCACCCTGCTGACGCAGCAGATCAACGACCTGCAGACGCAGATCAACACCGTCTCGAACCGCCTGGACTCGGAGGGGGCCGCGTCGAATGCCGGCCAGCAGGACGCCACGTTGCTCAGTCAATTGCGCGGAGAGCAAAACCAGGTTTCACTGCAGCTCAACACCATCTCGACCCGCTTGGCAACTGCGCAGGCTGCGAGCGGCCCGGCATCGGGAACGTCACTGGTATTACAGAAGGCGACCGTCCAGCCCTTGTCCAAGTACAAGCTTCCGCTCGAATTGGGGATCATCGGCTTGGTCGTCGGGCTGCTCTGTGGCGCGATATTCGTCCTCGTCCGGGCTCAACGTGGAAGTCGCTTGCGGTTCCGGGACGAAATTGCCCGCGTCGCGGGTGCCTCGGTCATCGCCTCGCTCGAAGCGCCACGCTGCACCACCGCCTCCGCATGGCGCGAACTGCTCGAAGGGACACACCGAGCCAGCGATGAATGGGCGCTCCGCCTCCTCCTCGATACCGTGCAAGGCGGGGCCGGTCGGCCATCGGCAGTCCGCGTGGTCTCGTTCGCCAACGATTCGGCGGCCCTGACCACCGGTCCTCGACTGGCCCTGCACGCGGCCGCTCGCGGCGTCCGGACCTCCCTGGCAGCAGAAGACCAGCTCGATCTCGCTCCGTTGCGGGCAGCGTTCACAGGCGCCGAGGCGGTCGGTCGGGGTCTTCCCCTTACCGTCGTCGCAGGCGGTGCGAGTGGTTCGGGCGGTTCGGGCGGTTCTGCCGCACAGTTGCTGGTTTCAGTCGCCGTGCTCGACCGAGCATCGTCGACGCTGGCCGCTTCAGAGACAGTGACCGTGCTCTCGGTCTCGCCGAACTTCCTCACGGCCGATGAGCTGGCGCAGCTCGCTCTGGCCGCCACTGACGGCGGGTCGGTTCTCGAGGGAGTGGTGGTGGTGAACCCCGATCCTGCCGACACCACCACCGGCCGGTGGGGCGACGAAGGCCCGTTCTTCCAGGGCCGGCAGTCCGCGTGATCTCGTTCGCCACTTCCTCATGGCCGATGAGCTGGCGCAGCTCGCTCTGGCCGCCACTGACGGCGAGTGGAGCGACGATGCCGCTCGGCCGTCCTCCCAGGGCCCCCTTCATGGCACAGCCACCGAGTATCCGGTTCCAGTGGACGCGCAGGTCGGACGCGACCCGTTGGGGCGACTCATGACCACCGGCAGGAAGGTGTAATGGCGGCAACTGCGCAAGAAGAAGATCCAACCCTCGGCCGGGTCATCCAGCTTCGCGCCCTGTGGGCGGCGATTCGTCGGAAGTGGAGAGTATTGGTCATCTTCGGCCTTGTGGGTCTCATCGTCGGAGCCAGCCTCCACGTGGTGATACCCCGAAAATACTCGGCAGTCTCCGACCTCTATCTAGCCATACCGTCCGGCTCCAACCCGGTGGAGGTGATGGCGGACAACGTCGCGCTCCTGCAGACCAACTCGGTCGCCCAAGAAGCCGTCGCCGCGGGTCATCTGCACATGAGCCCGCATGCGCTGTTGACGCATTCTTCCGGACTTTCCCTGAGCGACAACATCATGTCCATCAAGTTCAGTGCGTCATCGTCGTCGCAAGCAGTTGCGGGAGCTAAGGCCGTCGCCCACGCATTTCTCACCGTGAAGGCCGCGGAGCTCCGCCGGCAGACTGATGGGCTCGTGCGTTCGCTCCGGTCCCAGATCTCCTCGCTCAACGCATCGATCGGCACGCTCGACTCGCAGATCGCCGCCGCATCCGCCTCGACCGACGTGAGCAACAATCTCAGCAATCTGATCAATCAACGGAGCGACCACGAATCACAGGTCTCGCTACTCCAGGGCCAGATCGGTCAGGCACTGACGGCGGAGGAGTCCTCCGGCAATATCAGCCACGTCCTCGACCCTGCAGCAGTGGTTCCGGTCTCTGCGAAGAAGGTGTTCCTCGTCGACGGCCTCTCGGGACTCCTCGCCGGCCTTGCCATCGGTCTCGTGATCATCATCTTCGGTGCGTTGTTCGCCGAAGCAGCCCCCGACCGTCTCACCGTGGCAGAGACGGTCGGTGCGCCCGTGGTGTTGAGCCTCGAGCACTACCGAAGTCCACGACTGATGCGTCGAGCCCGATTGGCCAGGCGCCTCCGAGCACCGGATCCGGCGATCCGCATGATCGAACGGCGGCTGCGGGCACAGCTCGAATCGGCACCGGGGTCGGCGTTGGCGGTCGTCACGATGGGAACCCCCGAACCAGCAGCGCTCGGGGTCGGCGTGCTGGCACTCGACCTCTCCTCAGAGGGCCACCGCGTCGTCGTGGTCGATGCAGCGGACGAGCGGCTCCTCACCTCGATGCTGGGCCTCTCCCCCACGTCCGACAAGATGGAGTTGTTCCCAGTTCCGTCGGATGAGCACTCTTCTCTGCGACTCCTCGTGGCACCATCTGACCCACTCCAGATGGCCGAGAAGCTTCCCCCCGAGGACACCGACACTCTTCTGGTCCTTGCCACGCTCGACCCGGCGTTCGGAGCCGAGCATCTCGCACCCTGGGTCTCGGACGCCGTGTTGGTCCTTTCCAGGAGAGGTGTCACCCTGGCCCGTATGGACGTCGGGCGCGAGATGTTGCGCCATGCCGGGATTTCCCTCCGCTCTGTCATCCTCTTGGGTTCAGACCCCCAGGACGAGACTTCAGGGGTGCTCAGCCCCGGGGAACTCGGGCCTGCTTCACTCCCGCCCACCGCGTGGCCGACGTAGCGTGTCGATGGGCACTGCGGTCGCCACGAGAGCTCGACACCGGGCCACGGGCATCGAGGCACGCCTCCGCCGGGTCTTCGCCATCTGGTGCCTGCTCTTCTTCAATGCGTTGACCCCGACGCAAGGTGCAATCTTGCCCATCCCGCACAGGGTCGCCCAACTCCTCACCCAGGGCTCGCTGGCGTTGGCGCTCGTGCTGGCCCTGAGCATCAATCCCCGCCTGCGAGTGCGGCCCAACTGGTTCCTCGGCCTCTATACGTTGCTGGCGACCACCTCGCTCATGATGAGCGTGCGATTGGTCGGACTCGGTACCGCCTACCGGAGCATCCGGCTCCTCGCCTTCCTCGCCGTGCTGTGGCTCCTTACTCCGTGGTGGGGCAGGCGGGACCTCACAATCTTGCGGTGTCAGATGCGCTTCCTCCTGATCATCATGGCCATGGTCCTCTTAGGCCTTTTCCTTTCACCGGGCAAGGCCATGCCGGGCGGACGCCTGAGCGGCGCGATCTGGCCCATCTGGTCGACACAGGTGGCACATTTCGCGGCCGAAGTCGCCGGACTGGCCGTGGTGCTCTGGCTGTCACGCCTCATGGCAGGCCGACGCGCCGTTATGCTCGTCGTGCCCGCCATTGTCGTCCTCGTGCTCACCCACACCCGGACTGCGCTCCTGGCCATGGGCATCGGCCTCCTCGCCGCGGGGATCAGCCTCTTTTCGGCCCGACGACGCGTTCGTCAAGCATTCGCGACCGCGCTGATCATTATCGTGGTCGCCGGAGTTCCCTTGTCGCCGTTTCTGACGCATTGGCTGGCTCGTGGGGAGAACGGCCAGCAGATTCAGAACCTCACCGGTCGCACGAAAGCGTGGTCGGCGGCGCTCGCTGCCCCACGCCCAACCAGCAACGTGATCTTCGGGAACGGCCTGTCCAACAACGCGGTGAGCGGATCACCGGACACGGCCGAGAACGGGCTGCCCATTGACAGTAGCTGGATCTCGATTTACGAGGACCAGGGCATCGTCGGTGAGGTGCTCGTCAGCTCGATCTTCGTCCTCCTCCTACTCATCGCCTTCACCAGAGCACGTGGGCCGACGCGCGCGCTCGCGCTTTACCTCATCGTCTATGCCCTTGTCGCGGGGATCAGCGAAAGCGGGCTGGGTGGCGCGTCGCCCTACCTTCTGGACCTGACCATCGCAGCCTCTCTGCTCGCGCTGCCGTCGGCCACGGGGACCGGCCTGTCCTTCGGGCTCAGGCTGCCCCGACGGCCGCGGACCATCGAACAGAAGCCCTGAGGGGTCCGGCACCGAGTGTCGGAGCGCTGGTCTGATCTGCCGGGAGCACTCTCTGCCAATGCAGACAGCGAGCCATACGCACCACTCTGTCGACCGCCACATCAGTGATGCCAGGCGCGCCGGTTACCTGTCGGGCTCGTTCTCAGGCCGGCGGCTGTCGCCTTTGCGCCTTTCCCCCTTGCGCCGATCGGTTCCCCCGGGTGGGGGCAGATCTTGTTCTCGGGGGTCGTCGTTACTTCTGCGTTCGCCGCGGCGTCGCTCGGTTCCTTCGGGCGGGCCCGCCGGACCAGGGGGTTTGTCGTTGTGGTCAACCACAGTTGCAAGTATTGACGGTGCGACCCATCGGTGGGTAGCAACCGTGGCTGACGTGGGATTGGCCGCCTCGGATGGGTCCAATCACGGTGGCGTCCCGGTTTGCGATTTTGGGACTTTTGGCTCTACCCACGTACGACGCTTGTTCCTACGGTGGTGGTGGATCCAGGGATCTTGGCAGCAAGGGATCTTGGCAGCAAGGGGGAAGAGTATGGGTAAGCGCTATTTGGCGCATCCCGGTCAGAGGACGCGCATCCCTCCGTCGACGTGCCGATTCGGGACCCGCCGTCCCAAGAGGTTGCAACCTCCGCTGTGTGACGCGGTGAGGTGCACTAGAGCGGTGGCCTGCCCGCGACGAGAGTGCCGGTGGCGGTCATGATTGGTGCGCAACGTGGCGCTGACGGTGGTGTCGCCGACCGGCGTCTGGAGCAGCCACTCGAGGGCGCCGAATCTCACGTAGGCGATCCGCCGCCGCTCCGCACCGCCACCCGAGCCACGCACCTGGTCGGCATCGACGGCCTCCGGGCATGTGCCGCGCTGGCCGTTCTTTTCAGTCACACAGCGGAGTTTTCGATCGCGCCAGGGTCGGCCGGCAAGCTGAGCAAGCTGGCGACCTTCGGTGACCAGGGGCTTACCTTGTTCTTTGCCCTGTCAGGGTTTCTCCTGTATCTGCCCTTTGTGTCCGCGTTACTGGCCGGGCGGTCCATGCCCTCGATCCGCAAGTTCGCGAACAGTCGCGTGCTACGGATCTTTCCCGCGTACATCGTGATCTTTCTGCTCGTGCTCGCCTTCGGTGCCCTCACCCTTCACGGGAACATTGCACGGTTCGAAGGGGCTGACGTGGGCCGAATCAGTGATCCGTCGGTCCTCGTGCCCAACCTGTTCCTGGTGCAGTCGCTCGTGCCGCAGGCGGTCGGCACCGGGATCATCCCGGCCTGGTCGCTCACTGCCGAGTTGACGTTCTATGCCTTGCTCCCACTTGTCGGCTACCTGGCCTGGTTCCTCGCCCGGCGCATGTCCAAGGCGGTGGCGCTGGTCGTTGGTCCGCTCGTGTTCATCGCGATCGCTGCGGTGACCAATCGGGCGCTCGGGCACGACAGTCGAGGGTTGGGAGTGCACGGCATCTTCACCTTCGATTGGGGAAACACATGGAGCGCAGTGTGGTCCCGCAGCTTCTTGGCCAACGCCGATCTGTTCGCCTTCGGGATGCTGGCTGCGTTGACGATCGGCCTGCTCCGGCACAAAGAGAGAGTGCCGATGCTCTCTCGCATGGTGAAGACGACGGCGCTCGTCGTCATCGTGGTGGTTTGGGCGTACGAGCGGCATGTTGACGGGTGGGTGTCCGTGTCCGTCTGCGGGATCTGCGCCGCAGCGTTGATCGTGCTGACCGTGTTGCCGAGCCACTCCGGAGGGACGCAGAACGGGTTGGCCCGAGTATTGGAATGGGGACCGATCCGCTACGTGGGCCTGATCAGCTACAGCCTCTATTTGTGGCATTTGCCGGTGATCCTCTTTCTGAAGGAACACGGGCTGTTGCTCCCGCAGAACGGGACTGAAGGGTTGATCGTCAACCTGATCATCGTGCTCACCATCGTGGTGGCACTGGCCTCCCTCACCTACGCCTTCGTCGAAAAACCGGCGATGGCGTTGCGGGGACGTTTACCGTCCCGCACGATTGAGATTACGACGTCGACAGGAAGCTCCGATCTGAGATAATCCTCCCCGTTTGGCCCTTCGGTCAGAGCCGGTACAGCTTCTTGGCGTTCTCCCCGAGAATCTTGCGCTGCGCGACTTCGGGCAAGAGAGCGAGTTTCGGAGCAGCTGATTGCAGGGGATTCGGATAGAGGCATGTGGGATGTGGGAAGTCGGTCTCGAAGAGGATGCTGTCCTCGCCAAGCGTCTCCACCAGCCAAGGGAGGTTGTTCTTTTCGAACCAGAAGGTGGCGAAGAGGTTGCTCCGGAAGTACTCCGAAGGCTTCCTCTTGAGCGCCCGCACCTCCTCTGGGGCGTTCTCGAACATTTCGTAGTCGAGGGCCTCGAGGATGAAGGGGATCCAACCGCAGGCGCTCTCCACCGAGACCCATTTGAGGTCGGGATGGCGGTCGAAGAGCCCCGAAACGATCCCGTTGGCCACCACCCGGGCGTTGCCCACGAAGAGAAGGGTGCCGGTGAGGGCCAGTTTGACGTTGTCGGTATGGGAGGCCCAGGGGTACTTCGCGGACCAGGTGCTCGCCGTGACACTTGCCCCGATGTGGAAATGGACCGGCAGCTCGAGTTCGGTGCAAGTCTCCCAAAGCGGGTCCCACGCCGTATCGGCCAGGTCAGGGCCGCCCACGTCGTCGGGGTCCGAGGTCATGTTGACACCCCGCATGCCCATTTCAGCCACCCGACGGGCCTCGGCGGCCGAAAGGTTGACGTCCCAGGCCGGGAGTAGCGGCATCGGGAGCAACCGGTTGTTCGAGTCAGCCTGGATCTCGGCCATGATGTCGTTGTACATCTGGATCACCGTGAGGCTGAGGCCCGGATCACCCACCAACGCGAGGTCCTGCCCGCCGAGGCTGAGCGTGCTCGGAAAGATCACCTGGGCGTCGATACCGGACTCGTCCATGACCTCGAGACGCACTTTGGGATCGTAGGCCCCGGCATGGATGTCCTCGATTCTCCACTCGTGGAGGCCGAGTTGGGCCGACACTTTCTGGCCGTCACGGCCGACGACCGCCGCCGCCGTGGCCATGCCCATGGGGTGGCCATCGAACACCCAGTACGGGACACCGTCGATCTCCTCGACCCGGGGAACCCGGTCCCGGAGCTTTGCCGGAGCCCTCTTCGTAAAGAGATCGTGGGGCTCCGTCCAGTGGCTGTCGGCGTCGATGACCAGCGAGTTTTCGAACATGACATTTCATACTAAAGCTTTTCAAATGCCTCCGGCATCAAACCTCACTGGCGGCCTGACTCCGGCCCGGCGGCCGAAGGATCCGCCTACCGCGTGCGCGTTCAGTCCTCGGGTAAATCGGCAAAATCCCGCTTGGCCTGCTTGTACCACCCCATTCCCGAGATGGGATGCCGCCACCGCCCCTTCATCTCCTTCAATGCCGGCCGGTGGTCGTCGCGACCATCGCTGACGGTGTCCTTGAGATGCTGGTCCTGGGCCTTTATGACCTCGTCAGCGGTGGCGCCCCGATGCGCAACGTCACAAGGACCGCCGAGCTGCCGGCATGTCATCGTTTTCATCTGTCCCTTCCTCTCATCCGGGGAGGACGTCGTCGGAGTCTCCATTCTTGCCGTCATACCCTCTCTGACACCTCTGACACCTCTGACGCCCGATATGTGACACACCTCGAG
This sequence comes from uncultured Acidimicrobiaceae bacterium, assembly GCA_963706555.1. Lineage (GTDB taxonomy): Bacteria > Actinomycetota > Acidimicrobiia > Acidimicrobiales > RAAP-2 > Bog-473. The sequence continues at coordinate 3,556,595 of OY970164.1, read as the reverse complement.
GGAAATTGTCACCGGCTTCCCCCTGTACCACCCCACAAGGTGGGGAAACCTCCTGTCAGATGAACGCGTGACGGCGCATCCACTCGATCGTGACGGCGAGGCCTTCGCTCAGGGGTGTCGGAAGGTAGTCGAGGCGCGCTTCGGTCACGCTGCTGTCGACATACGGTTGGGGATAGGCGGCTTTCGCCAAGGAGATCATCGTCGTGCCGTACTTGGCCACGATCGCCGGATCGTCGAGTTGGTCTCTCGATACTTCTTGGGTCCGATTCGGAACGCCCGCGACCTCGCACGCCCGATTCAGTATGTGGGCGATCGTGTCGACGTCCTGGGCTCGCCCCATCGCCAGGTAGCGCTCACCCGACACTCCCTTTTCCAGGGCACCGATGCAGACATAGGCACAGTCGTCGGCCAGCACGTAAGGAACAAGCATCGGCATCTGGGGATCTACCTCCCCGCGTATGGCTGCGGCAATATGGGTGTTGAAATTCGGATGGAGCATGGCGTTTTCCAAGCACGGAGACGGGCCATAGGCCGCACCCGGCGACATGAAGCGGATGTCCTGCCCGGCCTGGACGCGGGCAAAGCCCTCGAGATAGGCCAGCCGTTTCGTCACGGAATAGGGGTCCTTGTTACGGAACAGAAGATCGAGCGGACTGACTTCGGTCCGAGGCGCGTCCCATGTGTTGAAGAAGGTGCTAGTCAACAGCTGTACGACAGGCGGACCGCCCGCCATCCATGCGGCTGTCAGGACATTGATCGTGCCGATCACGTTCGGAGGCAGGCTATTGGCGATCGTCGCCCCCGGCACACCGCGCAATGCCGCAGAGTGGATCACGCCGTCGACCCCCTCGGTGGCACTCAGCACGGCGTCGAGATCGGCGATATCGCCGGGGAAGACGTCGACACCCAATTCGCGGAACGCGACAGCGTCCGGCGCCTCCGGTTTGCGCGCGATGGCTCGAACCTCGTCGCCCTGATCGATCAACTGCTTGCAGACGTTGGCCCCGATCATTCCGGTTGCACCAGTCACGAGAACGGTCTTCATACTCTTCCCCCTTGGGATTGTCGCGCTTGGCCGATGACCGCGTTCCACGTTCTAGCCGCTGAACGGATCAGGCGCTTTCGATCTCGCAGTTTCGCGAGGAGATGCGCCTGCCCGACAGGGCCCGCAGGATCCGCTTCTTCGGCGCCCGGAATCGCCACCTATCTCGCACGATCAAGGTTTCAGGGGGACAACCGCTCGATCGTCCAGCCTCCGAACTGAAACTCGTAACGGAGACGGTCATGGAGACGGTCTGCTCCCTCTTCCCAAAACTCGACGACTTCAGGTCGGATGCGGTAGCCCCCCCATCGATCGGGCCGGGGAGGATCCCCTTCGCCGTGGGGCCCACCCGCCAACTCGGCCACCCGCCGTTCGAGGACTCCGCGTCCAGCCACCACTTCGCTCTGGTGACTGACAACCGCACTTAGACGAGCCCCCAGCGGCCGGGCGCGCCAATAGGCGTCCGACTGATCGTCATCGACCGCCTCGACCGCTCCGCTCACTCGGATCTGACGGTGGAATGGGAGGAACCAATGAAAGAGGGCCGCGGCGAATGGATTCATCGCAAGGTCCCGACCTTTGGCGCTCTCACGATCTGTATAGAAAACGAGACCGCGATGATCGAGATTTCGGAGAAGCACCATTCTCGACGACGGTCGCCCTTCGGTCGTGGCCGTTGCGATTGCCATTGCCTCTGGCATGGGTTCACCGGCAGCCCGCGCCGCATCCAACCAAGCGGACAGCTGGGCCAACGGATCGGGATCGATGTCTGCTTCGTCCATGGCCACAGTCTGCTCGATCCCCCACGCCTCCTCGCTCCTGGGAATGGACTGGACCTCGGGCGTGCATCGTCAAATGGGCCCACGGACTTTTGGGCCGCAGCGCGTGGATACGCTTCTAAAATGCCGCGACCCGGCATCTCTCGACCCTACAAGCGGGCCTGCCCGGTCCGACGCTCCGAGGAGAATCCCCAGTGAAGCTCTACTTCGACGACGAGGATTTCGACGGCCAACTTCAGCGCAGTGTCGGCAAGGCCGACTCCGGGATGGCCAACGTCGGTGAGTGTTTGGCCATCGCCGAGCGGATCACTCCGGGTGACCGCGACAGCTGGTACGGCGTGTGGTCGGGTTTCGCCGGCCAGCTTGCCCGACAAGGTGGCACGGCCTTGACCTCGGGAAACCGTGCCAGTGCCCGCAGCGTGCTCCTTCGTGCTGCGGAGTACTACCGCCAGGCATTCTTCTACCATCGGGACGACCTTGACGGCGAAGAACTCCGGACCGCCTACGGGTCGAGCGTGAAAGCATTCCAGGACGCGCTACCGCTTCTTGATCACCACGCCGAACTGCTCGCAGGCGAGCTGTCGGGGTACCTCTTCTCGAAGCAACCGGATACACGACTCCCCACCCTCCTCCACATCGGGGGCTACGACGGCACCGCCGAGGAGCTCTACGCGTCTGTGTACCCCGCACTCGAGCGCGGCTACGCCTTCGCCGCCATCGACGGTCCGGGCCAGGGGGCAATGTTGTACGACCAGGGTGTGCCGATGCGCCCGGACTGGGAGGCAGTCGTTCCCGGAATGGTCGATGCATTGATCAAGCACCCCAAGGTTGATCCCGCACGGATCGTGCTCGTTGGTCGGTCCTTCGGCGGCTTGGTTGCTCCGAGGGGGGCATCGGGAGAGCACCGCCTGGCAGCGATGGTCGTGGACCCCGGACAACTCGAGATGGGCCACGCGATCGTGCAACGCCTGGGAGACCTCGCCAATCACTTGGACGATCCTGACGCGGAAGGCCAGTTCGAGTCATTGCTCACTATTCCGGCACTAAAGAAGGTACTGGCACCGCGGATGGTCACCCATGGACTGACCAGCGTCCGCGCCTATCTCCAGGATCTTCTGCGGTACACCAACGAAGAGACGGCCTCAGCGATCACCTCTCCGAGCTTCGTGACTGACAACGAGACGGACACCGTCTCGTTGGGTCAGGGCAAGGAACTGTTCGACCGACTGACGTGTCAGAAGACGTTCCGGTTGTTCACCAAGGCTGAGGGCGCCGAAGGCCACTGCGAAGGCATGGCCCCGATCGTCTTCTGGACGGCAGCCTTCGACTGGCTGGACGAACTTCTCGCCTGACGATGGTCCCCTGCCTCGGCCTCCGACGGGTGCGTCCTCTTGCGTCGTTCAGTTCCGGAGCAGATCTATCACGTCTTTTTAATGCGTGACGGGCAACCGGTTGCCCTCCAGCTCGATGGTGGAACCACTTTCGGTGTCGAGTAGTTTCAAAATACGCACATTGAACCGCTGGTGCACTGTTGCCTGAAGGCCTGAACGTGGAACCCGAAACACCAAAGCGGTGGGTGCGGTATGTCGTGATGTCGCGGCAAATCCGTAGACTGCCTCCGTCGACACTCCGACGAGCATGCTTCCCGGAAGACCGGAGCTCTTGTCCGCGCCATGCATTCCCGCCATGGAGCCCACCTCGACGCCGACACTTTCTGCCGCGCCACCAAACAGGCCCCCTGCCTCGCCGCCCGCAAGCCCCCCGGCGAAGATTCCACGAACGTGGCCCCGTGGGTTGAACTGCCCGACTGCGAGGATCGTCTCGGAAATCCCCTGCGCGGCCAGGGCTTCCTGCACGAGGCGCAGCATTGTCTCTTGTGACATGAAAAAGTCCCTTTGTCGTTATGCCGGCTCCAGGCTGACAAGGTCCAAAGATACCGAGAACGAACGACGAATTGAAACCGGCACGCCGTCCCAGCTGGGGGTCAGTTCCCTCATTGGCCGAGCCCAAGCACACCGGGATCCTTGCCCTCCTGATTCCACCTTGCATCTACCGGATTTTGAAGTAAAACGACCCCGGCTCGTCTTCGGGCTTCAGGTGGGGACACACGGCCAAGAGCCGGTCGAATTCTTCGTGCTGCAAGTAGTTGAGCGCCGCCACAATTTCGTAACGTTCGCTGTTGCTCAGAAGAACCTCAAGCAGATACTGCTCGTTCCACATGAGTACTTCCGCCCGCACCCACTGATCGAGGTAGTCGCGCGGAGTGAAGATGTCATGAATGTGCACGAAGACACCACTGGCGAGGCTCGGAAAGACTTCCAGATACTCAAAAACCACGTCACCTTGCGGCCTTATCATGTGTGAAGAGTCAATAAAGAGCAGATCGTTCGACTCCAGCTGACTGAAAAGGCTCAGCCCTACATCCTCGACGCGCTCCCGAATGACGCGGACACCCAACTGCTCAAGCCAGGGCATCTCGTAGGGTTCTATGCACACGTGTTCGACGTCCCTGCCAGTTTCTGCGACATTCCGTTTGATCGCAAGTTGCGCGATCTTGGTGGAATTACCGCTGCCCACCTCGTAGACCCGGCGCGGCTTGAGGTGGCGGATCATCGAGTAGAGGAACTCCGCATCGCCGGCCTCAAATGGTCCGTTCGCAATATTGAAGTCGAGGTCGTCCCGAGGTGGGTGTTCCAAGTGCAGCGTGCGCAACTCATCGCCAATACCGATCTCAGACAGCAGCGCTACCTGGCTCTCGCGCCGCAAGTCAATCCCCGGAAGCGCTCGCACGTCTGAGAGCTGCTTGCGCAGATGAGCGTCGTTGAAAAGTGGGTAGTAGTAGTGGTCAGGTATGGGAAACAAACCCATGCGCTTCAGTGATGCCGTTGACACCGGCAGACGTGCGGGACCTAACTTCAGGAAAAGGAAGTAAGGAGGCGACGCGACGCGCAGACCGGCTGAGGTGACACCATCCACGACTCGCATGAACTTGGCGTTGCGTGTGACCGCCTTTGTGATGTGTTTCCATTTACTCAAGGCTTCGCGTCCCTCTCGACTTCCCGAATCTTCCGTAGAGTAACTCAGTGGCGTTCCCTCTGGATGTCCGGCTGAAGTGTTCCTCCACGAAGGCAGGATCTACATTCTCCACGACGGTCACGACCCGAGTTGTCCCCTGGGCTTCCTCCGCGTCGGGCCAAGGTCCGCCTGGGATCCGGGAAACTGGCATCCGGGGAGAATGGGCTCCGGCCCGGCGCGCTCGGTCGTTGGACAGTCAGACACTTGGCCATGGGCGTAGCTCGTACGAACCTATGTTCGTCCGAATCACCGGCCGTCTGATCCACCAGGCCAGGTTCGCTGTGGCAGAACCCGGGACCAATGGAGGCCGGATCTGGCCGCGCCACGCGAGGAAGAGGGAGCCCGAGGCACCGGGGCTGACAATCGTGGAGAATGGCTGAAATGGGCGACCCGGGCCACGGTCCAGGTACGGCAACTGGAGCGACAGAAAGGAAGTCTCACAATGCGCTACCTAGTGGTAATTGATCACACCCTCGGAGGAAAGGGATTGACATGGGCAATTCGCGGGCACGCCTCTGAAGAGGGGGACATTCAGGTGGATGTGATCGTCCCGGCCGAGCAATCCGAAACCGACGTGGCCCAGGGGCGCCTGGAGACGGAACTGAAGATGCTAGGGGCGGAGGGTATCGCGGCAAGTGGAAGTGTCGTGGAAGCCGATCCTTATGAGGCAATCAGTGAGGCGGCAGGACGTCGACACTACGACGGCATCATTATCGCGACGCATTCATCGACTCTTTCACGATGGGTGCACCATGACCTTCCTCGGCGCGTAGAGCGGGAACTTCAGATATCGGTGGAATGGATAGACGCCCGCACCGATGACCCTTCGGAAGACACCGAGATCAATGTCGATTTGCCGCGAGAGGCTGTCCGCAACGAGGGCCCGGCCGGCTTGACGTAACCGCTGCTGAACCTGTCAGCCAAGGCTCGACTCGTCATTGTCTCTCCAACCGTCGCCCACCGGCTATGCGGGGCAGCGTGACGTCCCAGCGCTATTCGGCAAACCGGGTGATATCGACCGAGATCTCTACCGCAGGAACCGGTCCCCTGTTCTCAAGCCAGTGCGAGGTGTTCCTATCCTCGGGCCAGCCCACTCCCTGCCCATAGTCCGTCGCGGCTCCATTTCGGTGGTCCGTATTCGTCCCTTGCATTATGTAGACGATGCCTGGCCTGTCCTTATGGTCGTGAATCGGGCCGAAGACGGCTCCGGGCTCGAACGTGAACATCCGCATTCGAAGTTGGCGCCCATCCATGCCCTCGATCTCAAGGCCAACTAACCGGCTGCGCGTTTCCGAGGATCTGACGGCGCGGCTCCGGAATCGACAACGGCGCGCCCGATGACAGCGAACGCATTCGTGACCTCACCCACATCTTTCCCCAGACTCTCGATGATCGACTTCTGGCTGTCATCGGTGGCCCGCTCGATCTCCTCCCGGACAACCCGCCCGGCCTCAGTCAGCGAATTGGCTTCCATCCAACCCCGAAGGCGAAGGCGCTCTCCCGCGGCTGCAATCACATCAGGAGCGAATCCCCGGGAGCCCGAATACTCCCCCAGGGGGTAGCCCAGCCACAGCTCCGTCAGCACGTTCATCTCGACCGGATCGAGGCCGGCAGCGACCGAGGCCGCCAGATTACCGTCGCCGCGATTCTCTCTATAGAGTTCCGCAGTACGCCACACCTTACCGAGCGGGTCGGATGGGAGCGGCAACGAACGCAACGCTGCGAACAGCGGTCGGGAGCTTGTTTCCATTGCCCTCATCGCTTCATGCAGCCGCGCGCAGGCCCATTCAGCGCCTGACATATCCATTCCATCGGTCACCGCGCGAAGCGCGGCAACTGCGCCGAGTTCGCGGGCTCGCAGAATCTGGTCATCGCTGACGAGGGCGTTCCGACGAGCGAGGACCGACTGAATCAGCGTCGGCTCGAATGTGCCAAAGCACGAGACCACCACCGATGCGTTCGAAGTCTCCAAAGGGGCAGCTCGTCCCCTCACATACCGCTCAAAGAAGCTGAGTCCCAGCTCAAGGGCTGCGTCATTTGCTTCCCTCGACCACCAACAAATTGTTGCGATTGGCTCGACCGAGTCCCTCAGGACGCGTGCCGCCGTGGCCGAGACAATCGGCTTCGCAATTTCGCCGTCGTCAGGCCGGCACATGTGAGTCGCTATGGCCTCGTATTCTGCGCGTAGCTCGTCTGGCGTCGGCATGGGTTCAGGGTAGTGCTCGAGGTTGCCGAACCGGCGATGGTCACAGTACCGTCAGCCGATCCGGGTCGGGTGGCCGCTTCGCCCTTTGACCTCGGTGCGGTTGGCGCGGACAGGGAGGCGACACTCCCCCGGTCCGGCGATTGAACCTGGCGGTCGGCCGGAGCGTCGGAAAACTTTCAATCGTCACCGTTCGTCCAAAAGCCTCGTCCGGACCATTGCCACCGACGGTCGCTCCATAGGCCAGCGCCTCCAAGGGAACGCGATGTGAGCGCGGGCGTTGGTCTCGGCTCAGTGTCGCATCATGGCGACTTTCATGCGGTCCTCGGGCGTAATGAGGCGAGACTGGTCGTCGAGGCCCTGATCGAGCTGCACCCAGTGCACGTCACCGGTGAATTGGCTGGTCTCGGGCCTATAGTCGTCGCTTACCGAAGTGGCGTGATCGCTGCCAATGTCGAGAGTCTCGTCGCCGGCAAAGAGCATCGGGATGCTGGCCTCTTGTCGGGCAGAACCAACCCGTTCCCCGTCGACAAAGAGCGTGGTGTCTCCGCCCTCGGCCAGACCCTCACCGCCACAGGCGAACTTCACACGAATCTGGTGGGTGCCCGCGGGCACCCGCTCGGATCCCGCCGCCTTGACCAGGACGAGCCCCAAAAGGTTGTAGCAGTAGGTCGGCACACCATCGACCATGTAGGGGGACCATCCTCCAAAGGCACCTCCCTGTGCGACGATGACGCCGTTGGCCCGATCGTCGGTGACAGCCACTTCGGCTGTGACCGCGTACGACTTGTTCTTCATGTTGTTGCATGCCGGGAATACCGGGAAGGCCAAACCGATGCCTCTCGTTCCGTTCTACCCTGTGTGGTGCCGCACAGACAGGAAGGTATATCCAAATGATCGAGGTCAGCGATCTGCCCACGTTGCTGCAATTGCAGCAGGTGGACGACCATCTCTACGAAGGGCAGCCCGAGCACGGCGGAGACCTCCGCAATGTTGTCTTCGGTGGCCAGATCCTGGCCCAGATGATCATGTCGGCGCTTCTCGACCGAAACAATGGTCGCGAGGATGTGAAGGAGGTGAAGTCGATCCACGCGATATTCGCCAGGGCTGGCGACTACGCCCAGCCCATCCACTACCGCGTCGAGCGGATGCACGACGGTCGCAGCCTCGGTTCCGACACCGTCACCTACTCGCAGAACAAGAAGATCATGTCTCGCGGTCTCATCTTGTGGAGCATCGATGAGCCGGATCTAATCCGCCACACCGAGGCTGTATCGATGCCCGATGTGCCCGGTCCCGACGAGGTCCCTCACGACCCCAGAGGTCTGGTATTCCCCGGGGCCGAGGCGCGCATCGTCGATGAGATCGATGTGTGGAGCGCGCATCAGCCGGTCGGGCCGGCCCTCCAGAACATTTGGACCCGGTTCACTGACAATTATTCACCGGTGGTCAATCAGGCCATCCTTTCTTGGGCGACCGACGGTTGGCTCATCGGAACTGCCATGCTCCCCTATGCGGAGGTGCATCAGGATCAGGCGCACCGGACGATCTCGACGGGCGTGGTGTCGCATACCCTGAACTTCCATGAGCGATTCAACGCCGATGAGTGGCTCCTCTTGGCAAACGAGTCGATCTGGGCGGGGCGTGGCCGCACCCACGGTCGCTGCAATATCTGGACGCAGGGCGGCCGCCTGGTGGCCACCTATACCCAGGACAACCTCCTACGCTCATTCGTCGATCACCATGACCACGCCGACGGCTACAAACGCATCATGTAGCCGGTCCGGCCGCGACCGACTTGCCGGAACGTCGCCCCGAGCTGCAGACGACTCGTCGAAGTGATCGCAACGATGGCCCAATAGGAGTTTGTCCTCGACATCTCGCGTGATCCTTTCATGTCGCGTCTCGGAATATCACCATCGACGCCAAACCGCCCCTTTACATCCAACGGAGATTCGACGGAGGACGGATCAAACCAGTCAATGCGCTCGCGATCTACTCTGGCGATCATGAAATTCTTCCCTCGGAAGAAGGCTGCGCCAGAGGACTTGGGCCTCGAAAGCATCCGCTTCGACACCCTCGGGCTGACCAGGGAGCCTGAAGAGGCATCAAATGAGCGCGATTGGTTTGGCCCAAACCTTTGGTTAGCGCAGCACTGGTTTCCGATCCCGCCGGATTTCCCCAGTCTCAAAGAAGAAGAGATCCGTAGGACCTATGAGGCGCCGCTAGGAGACCAAGGGGACGTCGATGGTCGGACCCCCCGGCTTTTGCACGTTGCCGTCCATCGGGAGACGCCTGTGCCCACCGTCTGCACATTGATCCGAGGGGTAGTGCCGGGTGATGACCGCTACTCATTCATCGGGGGGCTCACATTGCCACTCGCCGGATGCAGTTGGGTCATCAAGGTCCGGAGCAGTGAAGGCCCGATAACGGGGGTCAGAGAGGCGCTTGCGTTCCATCGGTTCTCGAAAGAACAGCCTCTCCCAGACCAATCAATAGAGGAGCTTGCTTCGACCTTCAATCCCTCTTCAATCCCTACGACGAACTATGGGACACCGATCAAGATGATCCACTGACCTCGGTTCGCCAGTCGATGCATAGGCTTCTCGTGAGCTTGGAGGTCGATCCCGAAGTTCGCCGAACGGCTCCGTTCAGTTATTAGTCCCGCTGTGTGAACCCCCGCCTCCCTACTCCATGGTGCCGACGTCGTGATGCACCGCTTACCGGCATGCGGGGCACTCCATGGCGATCCCTGGGATCATGGTATCGATGTCGCTCCCAGCCCACGACTTCGACGCCATTTACGCGGACGGGACTCCCCCGTGGGACATCGGGAGACCCCAGCCCGCGTTCGACGCCCTCGCAACGACTGGAAAGCTGATCGGCCGAGTCCTCGACATTGGTTGTGGGACCGGCGAGCACGCCCTCATGGCAGCGTCAATGGGTTATGAAGCCGTCGGAATCGACATGTCGCCTCGGGCAATCGATATCGCCAAGACGAAGGCGGCGGAGCGTGGCTTGGAGCCACGCTTCATTGTGGGGGATGCGCTTCGCCTGGTTGAGGTACGCGAACTGTTCGACACCGTGCTCGACTGCGGGCTCTTTCATGTCCTCGATGACGAGGAACGCGCCCGTTATGTTGGCAGCCTCGCTGGCGCCGTTCTCCCCGGCGGTCACTATCACATGCTCTGTTTTAGCGACCGCCAACCGGGTGACTGGGGACCACGTCGGGTGACCCAGGAGGAGATCCGCCTCGCGTTTTCTGTTGGCTGGAAATTTGAATCCATTGAGCCGACCTTCATCGACCTCACTTGGAACTCCACTGGTGCTCTGGCTTGGCATGTCGAAGCTACGCGGAGTTAGAGGGGGCAGCCGGCGGTATCTCTCGGCAACAACCGAACCTCGACCCCATTCTTGCTGCGGTGTCGCACCGTATTGGCATACGGAGACACCCGCCGAGATCACATATGGGAAATAGACAAATGGGAGCTTGGGTCGAAGCTGGCCGTGGGTGGGGAACTCGCTCCGTCGAGTGGGCGTACCTGTTCGAGCCCTACGCTCGGCCTGCAAACGAACTGCTGTTCGACCGCTTGGGTGTCGGAGACGGCCTGCGCCTCATCGACATCGCATGCGGATCTGGGTTCGCCGCCCACCTTGCGGCCGAGAGGAGCGCTCAGGTCTCGGGCTTGGACGCAGCGGAGGCGCTGGTTGCAATCGCACGAGCGCGGACACCGAGCGGAGACTTTCGCCTCGGGGACATGTTCGCCCTACCGTTTCCGGACAGCAGTTTCGATGTGGCAACGAGTTTCAACGGTATTTGGAAGGGGTGCGAGGGAGCCTTGAGCGAAGCCCACAGGGTGCTGGTGCCGGGGGGTCAGCTGGGGCTGACGTTCTGGGGGCGCTATGACCACCTCGGCCTATTGCCGTACTTCCTCAAGGTGATCGAGCTGCCTCCACCGGATCACGGATCAGCGAGCATGGAACAAGGAGACACCGGGCGTCCAGGCGTTCTCGAGGACATGCTTGCGGCGACGAACTTCGTACTTGTCGAGCGTGGAGTCGTTAATGTCGTGAACGAGTGGCCTGATGTACGGACGGCCGTTTCTGCCTTGGCCGCGGCAGGACCGTCCGTCCCCCCAATCGAAGCGGTCGGCTACGAAGCGTTCTGTGAGACGCTCAGTGAGGTCATATCACCGTTATGCGATCGCGATGTCGGCGTCCGGATCACTTCGGAGTTCGGGTGGATCACGGCCAGGGCTGCTTGATCCGCCGATCAGTTGCCAAAAGGGGGATTCCAATCCCCACATTGAATATTCAAGCCGATGCAAGACACATTTGATCGTGGAATTGTCACATGGAGCGACTTCAAGACAGCGAACTACGAGCGATCGGTCAACCTCGGTCCATTCAACTTCAGACAGAAGACATACGAGGCCGCGCTTCGGGCCGCCTCGCAGGCACTCGGGAACTGAACCCGGCAACTGGGACACCACTGTCCGATCCATGAGAACACTAGAGTGCAATTCCTACGCTGGTTCGCTGCTCGGCTCCAGCTGAGGGAAAAGATGCCAGCACACCTGCCTCAAGAATGTGACGAGGAGTTCAGGGGTGAATTCCGCATCCGGTCCATCGAGTTCCGTTGGCAACGGCACCCCCATCTTCTTCGCAGCACCAACGACTCCAGGACCGATGGCCTTGCCGAGCATGCTCAGTGCTCCACCGGCTGCCGTCACGTCAAGCGTCCACGCTGGCACCGGTTGGGCTCTGATGGTGGCCCAGTCTTTGGGACTACGAGGCTCATCGAGCGAGAACACCGCGTCGAAAGTCCGAGCGGAGGCATCACGCTGGGTAAACGCATCGCCGAGATCCCACACTTTGCGCAGCGTGGCAATGAGCGAGGTGCGGCGGTACTCCTCGTTGTAGGCCGATCCTGGCTTCACCCACGGGGACACCATTATCGCTGGTACTCGGTAACCGGAGCGGTCGAAGCCGAAGCCGAGTTCACCGGCTGGCGCCGCCGCATCGGGCGGCGGGACCGGTCCCGGTGCCACATGGTCATAGGTGCCACCTGGCTCATCCCAGCCGATGAGCAGGGCGGTGTTCCAGACGTTGGCGGCCGAGGATGAGGTCATCGACCGGTAGGTGTCGTAGATGCGTTGGAGGAACGCCTCGCCCCCGAGTAACGAAGATGGCGGGTCGAACCCGATGTCCATGTCCGAACCGATGAAGGACCTGCCGTAGGCGGGGTGGTAGTCGTTGTGGCCCGATGCCATGTCCGGCTCGATGAGTGAGAACTCGGGCAAAGTACCTGCGACTGCATCCTTCTCGAACTCGCTGAAGGGCACGAAGTGCGTGGCCAGGCGGCCTTGGATGCGGGGAAAGTGAATTACGCCGGTAAACGACAATGGCATAGGTTCGGCGACATAGACCTTCCAGGTCTTGCCATTGGCTTCGAGGCGCTCGAAGAGGGTCTCAGCGGTGTTCTTCGTCATCCACTTCGTCGCCGGGCTGTTCACCACCAGCCCCGAGGAGGTGGCCGCGGTCCAGAAGGATCGGTTCATGAAGGTCTGAGAGGGGACCTCTGAAAACCAATGGTCGAAGACGCCGAAGTCACGGGCGATACCGCTGAGCACCGGAAGCTGCTCGGGGGTGTAGCCGGTCATGATCTGGGCGTACTCGTCGTAGGTGGGCTGGCGCCCCACCTCCGCGGTGAAGGTCGAGATGTAGTCAGTGACGAATCCATCCATGGTGGGTGTGGCACCCCGCGGCGGGACGTTCCATGGTTCGCTTACACCCTCCCCGATCTTGAACCGATTCCGTTCGTCGAGGGTGTTGAAGAGTTGCGTGTTGGTGTGGAAGTACTCCTCGCCCGAGTCTGGATTGGGGAGGTCCATGTCGTTGGCAATCCCGTAAGGGACCACTTTGCGATCGGCACCGTGCTCGGCCCACTCGGGGATCGGATTACTCAGGTCCTTGCCGAGCACGCCCTCGAAAGTCTTGTGATCCTCCGGTCCGTAGAGACGACCCAGCACATTGTCGAAGGACCGGTTCTCGAACAGCACCACCACGACATGGTCGAGTGCATGTCTCCGTGTCGGTGTCCCGGCCATGTCGTGCCTCCTGTTGGGATGGGCGGGCTCGGGGGCCTTGCCGCCCCGAGAAGGATTTCAGTATATTCACCGGCGTTGCCAGGGACTATAGGCCTGGATTGATATATGGGGGGATCCAAATGGCCACCGCAGAGCAGGTTCCCACGCTCGGCCCCATCGCCCGCTATGAGCAGAGCAGCCGGAGGAGAGAGCAGCTCTCCGGGTGTGGTGCTTGAGTACTAGGAAGCACCCACTGATAGCGCGATGTCGCCCGACTGCCTGTGGGACCGGTACGAAGGAGGGCAGACCCTCTAGCCCAGTCGGAACAGATTGTTCACGCCTCAATTTCCTGCTTGGGTTTCCCAATGCCCCATCGTCGCCTGCCCCATCGGGTCGCAGAAAGAATTTCATTTCTCAAAGGCCATGACTTACTTGATCACTTCGGAGTAATCCTTCTTCAACCCAAGCACATAGTTGCGTTGAGCGCCCGTGATGAGGCCCTTTTCGTCAGTGACGTCGACCCGTAGCTCAGAGGTCAGCACTCTGACGTCAGCGGCATTGATTTCAGTCCCGTTGGGCAGACCCTCCTCGGGCCGGTTCGACACAGCTGTCACAAGGTAAAGCTGGAGGGCGTCGGACAACGCGCTCGATAACGTTTGAGCGGCGGTAGTCATGTTGTTAGGAACCCTTGGGATGAGTGCTGTGAGATCACGCAGTGCGATGGTCGTTGCCTTTGTGACCGGCGCCACCGTTGCGAGTATCTGCGTCTGCGTGTAGCTCGCCCTGCCCCTCGCCACGTTCGCCTGCGCTGCGGTCAGATACGCGAGAGCACCCTCTTCCGCGGTATTGATCGCACCGAGGTCGCCCACGAACGCGACCTGCACCGCTGGTGGCGGTGGCTTCCCCGCCGCGCCAGCGCACACCTGATTGTAAGTCCCCATGCCGGGCTGACTGCCCATGTCGAATGGCTTGTGGCCGCGGCTCAGGGCGAAGTCCGTGTTCTCGACGCGCACGATGAGGACGTGTGACCCCGAAGGACAGTGACCACCGGACATCACTGTGGACGTCTTGCAGACCGCGATGTCGGCCGCCGTCACCTTGGAATGACCCTTGGCGACCTTCTTGCATTGGGTGGCGCTGGCACCTCTCTGTGGCTTAGATGTCGCCGCGTCCCCTGGCATCGGGACGCCGATCGCGAGTACCAAGACGAACAATGAGGCAGAGGCAGCAACGATCGTTCGCTTCCTTGTCCCGACGCCCTCCATCAGCGGCAGTCCTATGGTGTGGCAAAAACGGAAGTTGCGATCCCTCATTGTCCCCTGGGGTTCTGGATCGAGTGCTCCACCCTCTTTCGGCGGCAATGATTCTCGGTTGAGTAGCTTCGCCGTCACACGACCTCGGTCGATCTTCGTGCATCTATCGGTGTCGTCGTAGAGCGTCGAGCCGGTGCAGTGATCGACCTCGCCGGATATTCCCTTTCCCGTAGACCCAACAGGACGACGTCCAGCTCATCGAACTGGCGTTCAAGCTGTTCGGCAAGTTCCGAGTTATGTGAGTCCAGGGTCTGCCGCAAGGTGTCCGCCCGACATTCCATGTCGTGGAGCTGTTCGACCAGGACATCGACGTCCAATGCCTCGACCGAATGACTGTATTCAGCCAGGCCCGCGTCCGCCATCAAGTCGCGATGTTTGTCGGCGTAGCCGATGGCGATCGTCGGCTTGGCGAGTTTGAGCCCAGCGATGACATTGTGGAACCGGGTTGCGATGATCGCTCCCACGGGTTCCATTGCCTCCATGACCTCGTTAAATGTGGTCACCGGTTCTGCAATGACCATGGACTCGTCCAACTCTGGTCGCCGCTCCCGCACTGCGACAAGGATCTCGCGTGCTGTGGCGCTGTCAGACCCGTCGGTGTCCCCGATGAACAGGCGCACCTTGCGAGCATCGTCGACTAGACGGCACACGAGCGCCGTTACGGTGTCGACGTAGTTCCTACAGATATCCTGTGCCCGTTCGCGGTCGTCGTTCGATCCGCTGTATGCCATGATGCCGACGCCGATGGTCGACCAGTCACCCCCGTGAAGCCGGTCCTTCCCTGGGGTGGGCAGGGAGAAGGCGAGGTCGGGGAACACGGAATCTCGGGAATCGAGCCCGCGGCGGTGCATCACCTCTCGGGAACGGCTGTCGCGATATGAGCGGTACGCGGCCAATCGGGCGGCCCAGTTGGAAAGAGCTCGCGTCGCCCGTTTGTTGATCGGAGCGGCCCCGACGCAGACCAGGGCGACCTTCGTCCTGAACAGTCTGCCCGAAGCGGTGAGAAGGAAGAGCCCGAATGGTGTGTTCCAAGGTCGCAGCGGGAGAGTCGCCTCGAGAACGCCGGCACCGGGGACGATCACTGCTTCGTGCCTTCGCACCCACGCCGAAACCCGAAACACATCGAGGATCCGACTCGGGACCCGTAAGAGGTTCCAGGGCTTGTGCGAAAGTTGATCCTGGTGACAATCGAACCAGAACATCTGGGCCGCGTCGAGCCCGTAGTGCGCCGTCACATACTCCGGTCCGGCACACATGACATCGATCACCGCTGAGGGATGCCTTTCTTGCAGGTAGTCGAGCACGGATTCCATTGAAGCGTCGTTGCCGATATTGCCCGAACCCAGAAGACCAAAGAGGCCGATACGCATTCGCTTGACCGACTGCTCGCTACGTGACCTCACTCGCGCTCCCGACAAAGCTGATCAGCCCCTCATCCAGATGAGGGCGATAGGTCAGCCGTGATACCGCTCAGTTAATTATCCGTCCATACTCGTGCTTTGGCCGTCTGCGAAACCCGCCGAAATTCCATCAGGAAAGAATCACACTTCTTGAGACCGGCCACCGGGACACGGTCATCGTCGAATCAGGATTTCCTGGAGTACCGCAACTTTTGGCTAGTTGAGGGACGGCGGTTCGAGGGGCGGGAGCACGGAAAGATTTAACCCACCGTCGTCGTTCGGGTGGGTCAAAGTCCACGGTCAATCGGCTCGCTAAGGGGGCACCAGTGCTCGTGAACCACGATCACGGCGGTGTCGTCCCCTTTGAAGTACTCGGTAAAGGGGTCGTCAAGCGCCTGACGGACGTACAGGTGACCGCCGCATGGGCACTCCTCGAGGTCGTTGATGGCGTCATCCGACATGTTCGCGGTCGCCTCGTTAGTAGGGCAATCGACGCAGCCGGAACACGCTGGACGACCGTCCAGCGCGCAGCGCCCGTCGTCTGCACAAGGAACATGTCATGCTCCGGTCGTTGCTCCTCCTGGGCCGTTGTGCCACGACGAAAACGCTACTTCGGACGACGTAGATTAAGTATGCAGGTCGGGATTGTCGTTTAGGTGGCTCATCCGTATCGCATGTTGAACCGGTCGTCCCACAACGACCCGTGGGATTGGCGAAGTGAACAAAGCGTGACAGGATCGGTGGGTCCGGTCCACCGATCACTTCGGCACCTACAGCAACGCCGCCAGCTTGTCCCGCACCCCTCGAAAATGCCCGGTCCCGATCGAGGAGCTCGATCTTTCCGTCGTCGGCGGCGTCGAAGTGACGGACGTTGGGGATGCGAAAACCCTCCTTAAGGCTGAGGACAAATGGACATCCTGGGCTTACCCTGAGAATGTGCCGGAGTTGAGGGGTGCGTGAGAGCGACGAAGAAGTGACGGCAATGCATCGGGGCGTCATGAGGGTTTGGGTGCATTACGACGCCGCGATCAGAGAAGCAGTCATCTACGAGATTGAGCCCCCGGCCAGTTTCCGAAGGGGCCGCGACATCGGCCCAATCGAGCTCGATGGGGATCTCGTGAAGGAATACCGGTCAGCAAAGGAGGCTTGGCAGAACGTCCACCTTCGGTTCGTAGCGGCGGTGTGGGACGCTCAAGGCCAAAGCGGATTAGCTCCGGAATAGCTAAATCCAGTGGATGCCGACTCCCCCGAAATGAGCCCTCGAGCACCCAGAGATGTTCATCCATACTTCATCGACGTTTGTGCCTGCGAGATTCAATGGGGCGACATCCTCAGCAAGGGGGAAGTGGTGGTCACTCTGGAGGTTGGCCGCCAGATCGTCGAGTTGAGGGTTGCCATCCCGGGTCGGGAATATGAACGGTCCCTGACGTACGATCCCGAGACCAAGGGGCACCCCACTCCACACCCAAGTACGAGCTAACGGTTCGTGTGTCCGGCAACGCGGAGATCGTGCGCGTGCTGCGGCGGACACAGCCACGCCCCTCACCATCGGCGCATGCTCTGCGCACTCGTTGACATACCACGTCTCGGGGACGCCGCCAAATGCT
The DNA here is from genome assembly GCA_963706555.1 of uncultured Acidimicrobiaceae bacterium. Classification (GTDB taxonomy): domain Bacteria; phylum Actinomycetota; class Acidimicrobiia; order Acidimicrobiales; family RAAP-2; genus Bog-473. Next base: position 3,539,087 of record OY970164.1, on the reverse strand, counting down.
GGATTGGGAAGCTAGGCGGCTCCTCAGAATGGTCCCACAGAGGATTGAGATTGAACATTCGGCGCTTGCCCAAACCTCGCAAGCTCGTCCATCGCCACGTGTCCTGGGAACATTTGACGCAAGCGTCGCCAAGGATTCAGGAAACGGATCGACTGGGGCAAAGTCCGGAGCAATCGAGCCCTGGTGTCCGGGCCGAAGTTCAAAACGAAAACTGTTCGCTACGAAGTTCTCGCCGGGATGTGATGCCGAGCTTCCCGTAGATGTTGCCCAGGTGAAACTCGATCGCTTTACGACTGACGTAGAGGTGGTCGGCGACCTCCGGGTTGCTCATTCCTTGGGCAACCAGGACGGCAACGTCGCGCTCCCGATCCGTCAGATCGAGGGTGGACCGAGATACTGACTTCGGCGCGGAGGGTAGGCCGGAGGACGCCAGATCGGCCTCAATCTGCAGTATGAAGGGCCTGGCGCCTACCCCAGTCAGCATCTCCCAAGCGACCCGAAGCTCATCGATCCCCCGGCGTCGTTCCCCTCGTGAATGGAACAACCGGCCGTAGGACTGGTGGAGGAGGACGCGGTCAAAGAAAGGGTCCTCCGGGCCAAACTTCTCCTGGGCTTCGTCGAACAGCGCAGCTGCCATCTCGGGTTGGCCCGAAGCCGCCGCCAGTCGGGCCCGGATGAGCAGAAGACGGTTGTCCAGGTTGATCCGTCGTTCCTCGGCGGCGCGAGAGAGTCGCGTCAACTGGTCCTCTGCTTCGTCGATTCGATTGGTCTCGATCAGAGCATGAATGAAAGGCGGCCAAAAATGGAGCGCCGATAAAGCCGGCGCGAAGGACGCCAGGGGAGCTAGCTCGTCAATGACGCGGGCCGGGTCGTTTCGTGCTCGTGCCAGGGCGGCCCTTGCCAGTCGCGCCGTGCCCATGGCCTCCAGGTTCTCATGACTGACCGCCACTTCCGACGCCCTCGCTACGTGGTTCTCGGCTACTTCCCATTCACCTCGATACGCCAGAAGCGTCCCGAGAGCGGCGTGACACTGGGACAGTACCCACACCAACTCGTCGTCGGACGCCACAGCCACGGCAGTGCGAGCGTGGATGAGTGCCTCGTCCCAGTCGCCACGATTCGTCAGAATCGATGCCATGAGGAAGTGGCACCGTGCGAGCTGGACTGGCACCGAGCCACGTCGAATCAGGCCAAGTACCACTCGCAAATCCGCCAGGGCGGACGTCGGCTGAGCTGAGTAGTACGCGAGGGTGGCCCGGTTCACCAGCAGGTCCACGTCACTACCTGGGATCTCCTCCGGGTCAGCTGGCAACCGCTGGGACAGGAGGTCCAGCCCGGCGGGGCCCCCGTGCATCAGCGCTTCACCGACCGATTGATGGATCCATGCCAGGCGCTCGGCATGGACATCCCCCTCCCCCAAGGCGAGGGCCCGACGGGCTGCATCGACGGCACCTTGGGCACGGCCTTGGAAGACATGAATCTCCGCCAGCTGTGCCCACGCCCGAGCCGCAATGAGGCCGTTCCCTTCGCCATCGTGGCCTTCGGTGGCGTCGCCGAACCACCGCTCAGCGCTCGCCACATCGCCCAGCTCCCAGTCGACAAGGCCAAGAACCAGGCTCCTGGTGGGCGACTCCCGACAAGCCTCAAACCGCGCCCGCAGCATGGCCGCCCGAGACGATTGCCCCGCGTCGAGAAGGGCGAGACCAGCCTCCACAAGGAGGCGTTCCGATCGCTCGGTCGAACCACTCAGCGATGACGCCCACAGGAGGTTCCGGGCCGCCGCGGCATTCGCGCCGACCACCTTTTCGGATGTCGCCGAAGCTTCGAGCTCGTCAGCCAAGGCATCGTCAGTACCGTCAGTGGCCGCCACGCGGTGTGCGAGCACTGCGGCGGGAGTCAGAATCTGTGCCGCCGAATGGTGGAGATCGCGACGCCGGGTCGGAGGCAGATCTTCGTAGACGGCCAAGCGGTAGAGGGGATGAAGAAAGTCCACAGGCGATCCCGGCTCGCGAGAGTCCCAGCGCACCAACCCTGCGGCGAGAAGGCTTTCAAATCCTTCAAGTGGCTGAGCGATGCCGGCGACCCGACCGACGACAGCAAGTGCGACCCGTTGATTGATCACCGAGAGGGCTGCGGCCAGGGCACGACCAGAAGTCGAGACTTCACTCAGGCGAGCCGTGACTGCCGAGGCCAACGACCGGGGTGCCGGTAACTCCCCGGGGCTTCGCAACTCAGCCGGGCTGAGCTCAACCAACAGGGTGTGTACCCAGAGCGGATGGCCCCCGGTGTGCTCTGTGAGCCGGATCGCCTGGCGCGAACTGAGCTCAATGCCGCGTGCGGCCGCCAGGTCGGCCACCTCGTTGGCGTCGAAAGCCCCGAGCATCAGTTCCTTGCACCGACGACCGTCCCGGCGGAATCGTTCCCAGCCTTCGTCAGGTCCGGGCCGAGAGGTGATGATCAGCAGGACTCGATCCTGATCGAGGTGGCGCGCCGCGCTGAGAATTGCCTGAGAGGACGCTGGGTCAGCCCAGTGCAGGTCCTCCACGACAATGACCACCGGACCACGCTCCTGACTCCTGGCCCACGTGCCAAGGAGGGCTTGGCCCGCAAAGAACGCTCCCTCGGCCGTGTCCGATCCGAGCTGTCGGGCGAGTTCGTAGGCGACGTCATTTGCGACTTCGTCCGCCTGCGCACGGATGGTCACGAACTCCTCGGGAAGCCCAGCAAGCGCCTCTCGGAGGAGCGTCGTTTTTCCCGACCCTGCGGGACCTTCGATCCATACCACTGACGGATGGGCGGCAACAGCTTCGTCGAGCGCTGACGCGAGTGACGCGAGCTCGACCGCGCGACCAACGAAATCGGCGATGGCGCCCATGCTCATTCGGCCCTCTCACAGCCCTGGGCTCGTCGCCTCACCCGTCGCTCCGTCTGACTACTTGCGAGTGTAAATGAAGGCCAGGCCATTCGCGGCGCGACCGACGTCGACGTCTGCAGCACGTCACTCACAGTGGCTCGCCTCACGGACTCACGAACAGCCAGGGTCAGCAACTGCGTGACGCGCTGCAAGCGGCTGAGCAGACCGGCCTCAGTCCACACCATTTCGATCAATCGCTTGTCCGCTACGTACCTCCCGCGTTCAATGCATCGAAACTCGGGTACGCCGCCGTATTCTTCGCGGTGACCGGAATCTTTTCCTTGGCTCGTAGTGCATTGCACCTCGTTCATAAGCCACGCATGCAGGAATGACGAGTAGGACAAGCTCAAATCCGAGGCTCCCCCGAGCACGAAGGCGCTTGCCGGTCGATTGGACTCGCGACGTCAATCACCCGGGGGAGGCACACGTGGGGGGGGTGGACGGGACTGTCCCACCATGTCGCCCTTTTTGATGGATCGGCCTCGGGGACTTCCCTAGCTCCAAAGTCCCTGGCCGGAGTACGACAACTAGGGAGACTCCCTAGGGAACTGGCGCCCCGGAGGGTGCATCGTGGAGGCATGGAGATCATCGTCGAGATCCACAGCGGAGAGGACGGCCGTTCGGCCGGAACTGTCCGAGCCGCCGACGCGGCGGAAGGGCGATCGTTCTCCGGGAACCTTCAGTTCCTGGCCTTGGTGGAAGACCTCTACCTGGGCGAAAACAGCAACACCCCGTCAATTCCAAGCGATGAAGCGGGGCTTACTGACGACAACACCAAAAGGAGAGAACAGTGACCGACATGCTCTGGAGCTTCGCCCCCTGGGCGGTATTTCTGACCGTAGTGCGACTCGGAGGCGTGTACTGGGCCGCCAGTATCTCCGCAGTGGTGGCCATCGTCGTTTTGACTCGGGCCCTCAGCCTGAAAAGGGCGCACCTCTTCGACTACGTCGGCGCCATCTACTTCATTGGGTTGGTGTCGATATTGGCGGCGATTCATCCGAGCGACATCGGGACTTGGGGTCGTTACGCCCAGGCGGTCGCTCACGGATCCCTCTGCGTGATCGTCTTCGCCTCGGTGCTCTTCAATCATCCATTCACGGAGCCATATGCCCGGGCGCAAGCGCCGAAGGAGATCTGGAATAGCCCCGCCTTCCACGCCCTCAACCGGAAGATCTCCCTCGTCTGGGGCCTCGCGTTCTTGCTGGGAACACTCTCGATGATCCTGGCCGGGTCGACCGATTCGCGCCAGTTCCTCCTCCGGGTCATCGTTCCCTATGGCGCACTTGGTGGGGCGTACGCGTACAGCCACCGAGAGGGTGAGGCTGCAGCCGAAGCCCATCACGCCGCCGCCGCCCCGTCCGCTTAGTGAGCCCCCGAGCCACTCTCGCCACGGTTGCAACGTTCGCATCTTTCGGCATGAGAGTCGGTATTTCGTCAACCCTTTTGTTCCGGGCCGGCGAATACATGAGCGCCCGGTCCCTTCCCCGTCGGGCTACCCATCTGAAAGCGGCGGTCGTCTTCAGACACATGGGGAGAGCGAGAACCTTGCCGCCTTCGATCGGAATCGGCATGTTTCCGGAGGGATTCCAGAGGGTCTCTCCATCAAGCGAAGGAGAAGCGGCTCAAATGCAAAGGAGGATGAGGTGAGCGACGACGAGGTGAATCCGCCGGCGACCGTGGAGAGCGGTCCCGAGAAAAGCTCCATTCGAGCGCGGACCGTCCTACGGGTCCGAAAGGTTTGGATCCTGCCTCTTTTGATCCCGGCGGTCATGATCGCCCTGGTCACGGCTATCTACATAGGTTCTGTCGTCGATCCAGTGGACCACATTTCGGGCCTCCCTGTCCTGGTGGTCAACCAGGACGTCGGTGCCGCCACTCCCTCGGGGCATGTCGACCTGGGCCAGTCCGTAGTCAAAGCGCTTCGAACAAGCTCAGGGGTGACGAAACGCCTCGACGTGCAGACCGCCACGCTCGCACAGGCCAAGGCGGACATGGACCGGGGCGCTGCCTATGCGACAGTGATAATCCCTTCGGCCTTCTCTGCCTCAGCGCTTCTCAACGCGGGCTTCCAAGCACCCACCGGCACCAGTCCCCCGGGCATTCCGCAGGTGCAACTCCTTGAAAACTCCCGCCTCGGGAGCCTCGGGGTGAATCTTGCGGCAGGTGTGCTCACCCCTGCCTTTCACGACATTTCTGCGTCACTTGGAACTCAGCTGAAGGCGAAGAGCACCGCCGCGGTAGGGGCCAACCCTGTGCTCTCGGCTCATCTGGCGGATCCCATCACACTGACCACGACGACGTACCGACCCTTGCCCACTCACACCGCTCTCGGACTGAGTGCCTTTTACGTTTCTCTCATCGCGATCTTGGCCGGATTTCTCGCTGGCACGGTCATCAACTCCTCGCTTGACAGCGCGCTGGGCTATGCCACGACCGACATGGGACCCCGGTGGAAGATGCGGATGCCTCTTCCCATCTCGCGCCGCCAGACACTGCTGGCCAAACTGTCGGTGGCCGTCGTTGCCGCACCGGTGCTCACTGGGGTAAGCCTCACAGTCGCCATCGCCGGGTTCGGAATGGACGCACCGCACTTCGGAGTTCTGTGGCTGCTCTTGATCCTGACCACTCTCATGGTGACGTGCGCCACGCTGGCCCTTCTCGCCGCCTTCGGAAATCTGGGCCAGCTGTTAGCCATGGTGCTCATCATTTACCTGTCACTCTCTTCCTCGGGCGGGACCGTCCCGATCCAAGCCCTGCCCGGATTCTTCAGGTGGATCGGTGCAGTCGAGCCGCTCCGTCAGGTTCTCGGAGGCTCACGAGACATCCTCTATTTCGGAGCCCAGTGGCATGTCGGGCTATCCCATGCCGTGTGGGTACTCGGTTTGGAATTGATCTTCTGGGTGGTCTTCGGAATCGCCATTACCAGTTGGTACGACCATCGCAAGCTCTACAGAATCCCGCCTGAGATCGTGGCCTTGGTACGAAAGACAGTGGCTCAGAGGACGGCGACGCAGCCGAAAGTGCCGTAGAGAGCGAGTCAGCTGACGTTGACACCCGATCTCTTCAGAGTTCGATCCGAGCGTGTCGGTGAAAATGGGAGGTCAGAAACTTCCCAGGTCGCCGGCCTAAGGGGCGTGGGCCTGGATCGTGTCGAAGGGGGACGTACCCAGAATCCGACTGGAGTTGTCTCCCTGGTCACTCCCGTAGCTGGCGAACGGAGGCAGCCGAAAAGAGAGTTGCAGGTCCTTCAGCGCATCACCTCGACGAGCAGTATCCAGGCGTTGAGAGCTGCGATGAAGATCGACAAGACGAACGCCGCAGGTGGCCAGAGCAGACCACCGCCGTGCTCCACGGCGAGCGTGATGCCCGAGACGAAGTAGATCAGGGTCAGGGTGATGGCGACGGGCAGACGCTGGAGCGTCGTCGACTTGCTGATCTCGCTCCGACCTCGTGTGGCCAATGCTGTCCGAACCGGCGAAATGGCGCTTTCCGCTGCCACCACGAAGATGAACGCGGCCAGGACTCCTCGGTTGATGTTGGGTACCGCCCCGACGATGCAGATGGCCAGCACGTTGAGTAAGGCGACCAGGGCTTCCAAGCCGCGGCCGGTCAGGAGAGGCGCTCCATCCTTCTCCTCCAGAGCCAGAACTTCCTTGATGTTGACGCTGAGGCCCACGAAGATCAGCCCGCTCAGCGCAGCTGTCGCTCCTCCGGCGAGGATGAATAGCTCGTGCCAGCCATCGGTGCTGTAGCCGGTCATGACGTCGAAAGTTACGGCACAGGCGGCTTGAAACGACGGGGGACGCAGTTTCAAAGAGCGCCCAAGTCGTGCAGGAGTGGGGGGTTCCGGCGGAGGGTGCGCTCCCTGTAACACAGCACCTGCAAACTGCATGAAGAATACGCCGCCGGACGTTTCCGCCTAAGGGGCTTGCCATTGGCTTGCCGGTGCTATCACGGAGGAACTCTTGGCTCGAATCGAGCGGCGCAAGGGTGGACGTGTCGGCCTGAAGCAGGCGGCCGAGGACATTGCTGACGAGCGGTCACGCCGTTGATCGTCATTGATGCATCTGCCCTCGCCAACGTCATAGGAGACGATGGGGAGGACGGAGATCTCGCTCGATCCGAGTTCCGACGGGCTGATGACGTCGCCGCACCGGATTTGGTCGACGTGGAAACAGTTGCAGTCTTGCGAAAGCGCTGGATCGGCGGCTCCATCACAGTACGACGATTTGCCAGCGCATTCACAGACCTCGAATCAATGGCAATTGTTCGCTATCCGACGCTTCCACTGATGCGGCGAGCCTACGAACTTCGAGACAATGTGACTGCCTACGACGCTGCCTATGTCGCACTGGCTGAGACCCTGGACTGTGAGCTTCTCACCGGAGACGATCGACTTGGCGACGCACCTGGACCTTCGTCTCCCATTCGGGTTCTGCGGTAACGGAGAAGGAGCTACTCGGCGAGCCGATCCAACGCCGCCCGGTTCACTCTCCCCGATCGCTTCAGGAGTTCCCGCAGATCGTGCCTTGTGTCACGTCCCTCACGGCGATCCCTCGCCAGTCGCCTGATGAGATCCGTCGGCCACCAGGGGTCGCGAAGACCGGATCCCCTTTTTTCGCCAGTGACAAGGCGTCCTTGTCAGTTCGCCTTGTAGGCAATACCATGGGGATATGAACATTGCAGAGTTCCGGGTCTCGGACCGTGGCCAAATGGCACTACCCGCTGAGGCCAGGCGCCGCTGGCATTTGAGCGATGGCGGTTCCGTCGAGGTGGCAGATCTCGGTGGTGCGTTGCTCATCGTCCCTGCCGGCCGGGGCGGGTTGCGCTCCTTGCTGCGTGAAGCGATCCAAGAGGCCGGGGGATACTCCAAGCTGGCCAGCCAAGTGGCCGCAGAAGACCCCGATCTCGCGTAACCAACAGCGTGGACCTGATCGTCGACGACCACCTTCTTCTGCAGATTCTGCTCACTGGCGAACCGCCCAACTCCCGCGCCCCAGGCGCCCGGATCTTCACCACTGGGCTTTGGTATCACCGGCTCTGCCGGGCTGTGAGCAATCCCGAAGTGACAGGTGCAATGTCACGTCGTTTGGGTCGGGCCGATCCCGTCGTGGCAGCGTCCGCAGCACGCGCTATCACCACGCTTCCCGAAACGATAGGACTCGTGTCATTGCGAGAATTGGCATGGCCGATGGCGCAACTCCTCCAGGACGGAGTACGCCTCAACCTGATGTCCCTCGAGGCGCTTGCAGCGGCCGAAAGCCAAGGCGCTGAGCTCTGTCTCGCCGCGGCAGACGAGAATCCTCAACTTCTCGACGCGGCAACGTCACGCGGCACTCCCGCAAGGCTTGTCGGCGCCTGACGATCTTCGTTGAACCGCTCAATGGGGCACAGACCTGCACCTTGCGTTCAGCGAGCACTCCGAGGGTGAGCCCGAGACCTTCTGGCCTTCAGGCCCGGATGAACATGGGCGGTCGCTTTTAGAGTTGAGTGTTCGGGGAAAGTCCGGTTGCCCTTTGGGGCGAGGGCTTGTCGTCGATCGGCCGTCCAAGTCCGGCGGTCTCCGCAGATTGCAGCCCTAGGGTCTCCAGCATGAAGACATCCCGTCTCGAAGTCACGATGAGCGAGGTACAGCCAACAGTGGTGCGGGTCCTCGATGTACCGGCGGGGGTTCTCCTTCCCGAGCTGCACGATCTCCTGCAGGCGGCCATCGGGTGGACCGACTCGCACCTGCATCAATTCGTAGCGGGCGACATCAGCTACGGGATGCCCGACCTCGATGGGCCGGACGATGAGCACGACGAGTCGGCCGTAACGCTCCGGGCTCTACCCAATCGCTTCATCTACCTCTACGACTTCGGCGACGGCTGGGAGCATGAGGTTGTGGTGATCGGACCCGGCGGTGATTGGCCGGGCGTCGTCGCCGGAGAAGGCGCATGCCCCCCCGAGGATGTCGGCGGGCCGCATGGCTACGCCGAGTTCCGCAGGGTGATGGCTGACCCCGACCATCCTGAGCACGAAGAGTTCCGGACCTGGGCGAGAAGCTGGAACGACGGCTTCGACCTGGACGCCACCGACCTGCTCGTCCGCCAAACCGTCGGTACGGTACCGGCACCGGTTCGACTCGTGCTCAGGCTGGCAGCCGATGGGGTGAAGTTGACTCCGGGCGGTCGCCTGCCCCGTGCCTTGGTGCGCGAAGTCCAGAAGCTCTATCCGAATTGGAGCTTGTCAGAACGGCCCGCGTCCATGGAAGAGGACCTACTGCCGCTGGCGGTCCTGCACGATCTGTTGCGGCACGTTGGGCTCCTCCGGTTGCACAAAGGAACCCTCGGTGCCACCCGAGCCGCCGTCAACGACGTCGAGGTGATCCGACGGCTGAAGTCGTGGTTCGGCCCTGACGACGGCTTCGTGCTCATTCTCGTCAGCGACGCTCTCGCCAACCTCGTCGTCGATGGCCCCTGCCGACCCGACGAGCTGGCCGCCCGGCTGGTACCCATGCTTGGCGACCGTTGGGTCACCAGCCAAGGTCTAGCGCTGGATTCGGGTCGGGTCCGTCAGGATTTGTATGGACTGCAGTTCACCCTGGTGGGACTCGACCTCATTCAGAGCCACATGGGAACTTGGACCGCGGGTCCGTCCGCGCTCTGGTTGTTGCCGCGGGCGACGGCGCTGGCCCACATATGGTCGAGGTGGCATAAGTCGTCGTAAAGAGCCGGCGCCAGCGCGCAATGAGGTCACCAAACTCAGGTTCAACTTTCGCGACCAGGCCGAGCACTTGCGGCCGATGCTTCGGCAGAAGAATGGCAGAAAACGAGCAGAGTCGCCCCCCAGCAAAATAGCCCTGAACAGGTATTTTACACGTGTCGGAGGGGGGACTTGAACCCCCACGCCCTTGCGGGCACCAGCCCCTCAAGCTGGCGCGTCTGCCTATTCCGCCACTCCGACTGGCTTGCCACTCCGAGGAGCGCCCAGAGAGCGTAGCGCGGCTCACTGCACCCCTTTGAGCCCCCACGTGGGTTCAGGGACTGGGCAGCGGCGGGGTGGTGTTGTTCGTCGACTGGGGGACGCGGACCGCCCAGTACTGCGCATACCAGAGGAGGCTGTTGCTCGTCGGTGTCGGCGTGACGCCCCCCACCTTGCGGCTCCACGCCATTGCCGTGGGCTCGGTGAAAAGAGGAAGTGCGACCATGTCCTCCCACAGCTGGAGATCCGCAGCGGTGTAGGCCGCTGCCGCAGGAGCCCCCGGGTTCAGCTGCTGCGACGCTTTGGTGATCAAGCTCTCGAAACTCGAGCTGTCATAGTTCGTCCAGTTCTGCGAACCGTTCTGGCCCGGTGGACCGAGCAGGTCCGAATACCACGCCACGGCCTCGCTGAGGAACGGCGAGGCCGTCAAGCCGATGAGCGCGAGGTCGGCCGAGCCCTCGGACAGCGCGCGACCGGCAGCGTTGGCGCTCGCCTCGGGAACGAGGGAGACGGCGAAGCCGGCGCTCGTGAGCTGGGCCTGCAGCTGCGGCGCCACCGCGACCGCCCATGGGTCGCTTTCGTCGACCGCCACCCGCAGCGTGAGCGGTACGCCGAACGCGTTGTGCCAGGTGCCCGGTGGCGTCCGGGAGTACCCCGAGGCGGTCATGAGGGTGGCAGCCTGCACTGGGCTGGGTGTGACCGGGAAATTGACACTCCCTCCCTGGCCGATCACCGTCGTCGAGGTGGAGGTCGGAGTGACCGGAACTCCGTTCGCGGTCGTCGTGGGCGTTGTTGTCGTCGTCGAGTGGTACCCGTTCTGCCCTTGCGCATAAATGTGGCTGGTCGCCACCTGCACGCTCGAGAGCGCCCACGCCACCTGCCGATTCACGATCGCTTGGCGATCGACGGAGAGCGCAATGGCGAGACGCATGTCGGGCGTCAGGGTGCTCTGCGGGCCACTTGCCATCTCCAACTGCAGCACCGTGCTGGAAAGATTGATCGCGCTCTGGACGTGGGGCAATGAGGTCACATCCGTCAGGAATTCAGGCGTCATCTCGTCGGGGAGGGCCACCTGGGCGAAGTCGTTCCGCACCCACTTGGCCAACTGCGAGGTACTCGACGCGAGGTGCACCGTGATGCTCCGTGCATTCGGTGGCGTCCCCCACCACTTCGGGTTGCTCTTCAGGACGATGGCCTGCGTCGAGACCTTGGCGATGCGGAACGGGCCCCCGGAGAGGTCGATCGAGGGGTCGACGGTGGTGCACGAGGGACTCCACCCAGCCTTCTCCATGATGTGGGCGGGCAGCAGATTGGAGAACAGCATCTGCCAATCCGCGAACGGCTGGCGGAAGATCACGGTGACCGTTCTTCCCTTGTTGCTCCCTTTGACCGACTTGATGTCCCGGTAGCCGGCGGTGCTGGCCACCAACGTCGGATCGGACGTCAGATCGCCGCGTTGCTGCTCCCAGGCGTAGATGAAGTCCTTCGCCGTGATCGAGACGCCGTCGGACCAGACGGCTTTGGGGTTCAGCGTGTACACGATCGTCTGCAGGTGGGGAGGAACGCTGACGACTTCAGCCTGCACGATCAGATTCGGGTTCGCTGTCGGTACCCCGTTGTCGCTCACCACGTACGGGCTGGGCAGCACCGCGCCCAGGACCATCAACGTGCCGGGGGTATCCCCGGCCGGCGTGTTCGCATTGCAGCCGGTCGGGCTCTGCGTCGTCCCGAAGGAGACGGCACCACCGGCCACGCCGACATAGGTCACCGTTGTCTTGGTCTTGGCCGCAGTGGCTGTGCTCGCGCCGGCGACGCCGGACCCGATCACGAGGAAAGCGAGGGCCGCGCTGCAGAGGGTCAGACTTCGTCGCCACCCGGGCCGATGACCCGGAATGGTCACTGCAGCCGAAGGTCCAAGGTGAGCGTGCAGAAGGCGAAGATGATGGCGACCGTGACCGTGATGCGGTCGAGGTTTCGCTCGACGACCGTGGAACCCTGCGCTGCGGCTCCCACCGAGCCACCGAACATGTCCGACAGCCCGCCGCCTTTGCCGCTGTGCATCAGGATGAGGAAGATGAGGCCGAGGGCCGCTATGACTTCAATCACGATGTAGATCCAGGTGACGACGCCCACTGAGACAAATCCTCCAACATGCTGCCCTCTGGCCGGAATGGCCTAGGAACGGTAGCAGGCGGCGCAGGCCCGAATGACGTCAAGGAAGCTCGCCGCTTGGAGGCTCGCCCCCCCGACCAACAGCCCGTCCACGTTGGGCTCCGCCATCAATTCGGTGGCGTTCTCACCCTGTACCGATCCCCCGTATTGGATCCGGAGGCTCTCGGCGGCCGGCTCACCAGCCAGTTTCGCCACGAGGCTGCGGATGAAGACCGCCGCGTCCTCGGCATCCATGGCGGAGGCGGCCTGCCCGGTGCCGATGGCCCACAGGGGCTCGTAGGCCACCACGAGCCCGCCGGCGTGCTCGGGCGACAACCCTTCGAGGGCCGCCAGCACCTGTTCCTCGAGCCTGGACTCGGTCTTGCCCGTGGCGCGCTCTTCCTCGGTCTCGCCCACGCACACGATGGGGACCATGTCGTGGCGCAACACCGCCCGCAGCGTGGCCGCCACCGTGGTGTCCGTCATGCCGAAGAGGGTGCGCCGCTCCGAGTGCCCCACGATCACGTAGCGGGTCCCCAGGCGAGCCAGCATGCGCGGGCTGACCTCGCCCGTTCGGGCACCGGCGTCCTCATCGGAGCAGTGCTGGGCCCCCAGCGCGACGGGGATGCCTTCCTTTTCCACCAGGGTCTGCACCGTGCGGAGATCGGTGAACGGCGGGTGCACCGAGACGTCGACGGCGGCGACGTCCTCAGGCTTTACCCGCAATCCGAGATCGCGCACCATGTGGAGCGCCTCGATATGGTCATGGTGCATCTTCCAGTTTCCGCTGATCAGCGGACGGCGCGAACTGCGTGCGGCCATCACACCGGAGCGTTCGGCGCTTGGCGCAGGGCCTCGAGCGCCGGCAGGTCACCACCGCGCTCGATGAAGGCGAGCGACGCGCCGCCACCGGTCGAGAGGAAGTCCACGTCCTCACACAGGTGGAGCTCCTCGAGGGCGCTGGCGCTGTCGCCGCCGCCCACGACGGAGAACCCTTCGCACTGGGCGACCGCCAACGCGACCTCACGGGTGCCGGCGGCGAACCGCTGGTCCTCGAACGCACCCAGCGGCCCGTTCCACAACACGGTGCCGGCCTGACGGACGGCCTTCGCGAAAGCTGCGGCCGACTCGGGTCCGATGTCCAACCCGGTCCAGCCGTCGGGGAGATCATTCTCGATCACCTTGACGCCGCCCCGGGGCCCGACACCGCCGGACAGTCCGGCTTCGCGACCGAACGTCCCGCCCGGTTCCAGGGCCCGGGTGTCGGTCGGGAGGCGGATGTCGACGCCCGAGTCCAACAGCGCACGGCAGTCGTCGATGCGGTCAGGGTCCAACAACGAGCTGCCGACCCGGTGGCCCATCGCGGCCAGGAAGGTGAACGCCATCCCGCCGCCCACGATGAGCGTGTCGACCTTCGGCGCGAGCGCCTTGAGGACCTCGATCTTGTCCGCCACCTTGGCTCCACCGACCACGGCGACGAAGGGGCGGGCCGGGCAAGCCAGGATGCCGCCCAGCACCTCGACCTCCCGGGCCAGGCGCAGGCCCGCCGCGCTCGGCAGGAACTGCGGCGGTCCGACGATCGACGCGTGGCGGCGGTGGGCCACACCGAAGGCCTCGTTGACGTACGCGTCGAAGCCCTCGATGAGAGAGGTCACGAACGCGGGGTCGTTCGCCTTCTCCCCGGGAGAGAAGCGCAGGTTCTCCCCGAGCTCGATCCCCGGACACAGTGCGGTGAGACGCTCCCGCACCGGGTCCATCTCCCAGCGCGGGTCGCGGGTGGCGGCCGGTCGGCCCAGATGCGAGGACGCCACGACTTCGGCCCCCTGGTCCTGCAGCCAGCGCAGCGTCGGCAGCGCCGCTGTGATGCGGAAGTCGTCGGCCACCGTGGCCCGGCCGTCGATGCCGATGTGGAGCGGGACGTTGAAGTCGACCCGCACCAGCACGCGTCGCCCTTCGATGTCGGGGAGGTCCTCGAGGAGCGGCAGGCCGTGCAGTGGGTTCACCGGGTCACTCCCCTACCAGAAGGGTCAGATCGACGAGGCGGTTGGAATAGCCCCATTCGTTGTCGTACCAGCCCTCCACCTTGACGAGGGACATCTCCTCGTTGATGGTCTGGACCATGGTCAGCCCGGCGTCGAACGTGCACGAGGCGGGGCTCCCGACGATGTCGCTCGAGACCAGTTGGTCCTCGGTGTACTCGAGCACCCGGTCGAGAGGCGGCTTGGCGGCGGCCTCGGCGAAGGCGGCGTTGACCTCTGCCACCGAGGGGTTCCCCTTCACCACGGCGATGAAGTCGGTGATCGACCCGACCGGGAGCGGCACCCGCAGGGACATGCCGTCGAGCCGGCCCTTCATGGACTCGAGCACGAGGCTCGTGGCTCGGGCCGCACCTGTGCTGCTCGGCACGATGTTCACTGCCCCCGCCCGCGCCCGCCGCAGATCCGTATGGGTCAGATCGAGGAGGTTCTGGTCATTGGTGTAGGCGTGCACCGTGGTCATGAGCCCGCTCACGATGTGGAAGCTGTCGTCGATCACCTTGACCATCGGGACGAAGCAGTTCGTGGTGCACGAGGCGTTGGACACCACGATGTGCTTCTCGGGGTCGTACTCATTGTCATTGACGCCGATGACGAAGGTGTGGTCGGCATCGGACGAGGGTGCGGAAATGATGACCCGCTTCACCCCGCCGTGCAGGTGCCCCGCTGCGTCGGCCCGGCTGGTGAACCGCCCGGTCGACTCGATGACGACATCGACGCCGAGTGGGCCCCAGGGAAGCTGCTCGGGCTCGCGCTCGGCCATCACCCGGATGTGGTGCTCACCCACGAGGAGGTCGTTGCCCTCGACGTCGACCGGGACCGGCATGCGGCCCTGCGTCGAGTCGTAGCGGAGGAGGTGGGCCAGGGTCTCGGGCGACGTCAGGTCATTGACCCCCACCACCTCGATATCGGCCCCACTCGCCAATGCGGCCCGGAGAAAGTTGCGTCCGATCCGCCCGAACCCGTTGATTCCGACCCTCACCGACATCTGGACCTTCTTCCCTTATGTGTCTATGCCAGCAGACTGGCGAGGGCGTGCGCCAATCTGATTGGACTGTGTACCAGAGCATTCCCCCCTGTAAGGGGAATATCCAGTGCCGAAATACCTAAATCGCCCAGGGCCATGCCTTGACTGGTATCACATACAACAACGTCCACGGTTACATTATGCCTGCTCAGAGCGTCCAAGTGGGCCGCCACATCGAATCCAGCCGTCTCGGGTTGCTGCGGCCGCAGGTTGCACACGTAGACCCGCTGGCCTCGTGAGCGCGACACCGCATCGGCGATGCCCTCCACCGCGGCAGCAGCCAGGACGCTGGTGAACAGCGAACCGGGACCGATGACGATCTGGTCGGCCGCCAGTATCCGGTCGATGGCCAGCGGCGGCGGCCCTGCATCCCTTGGCACGATCGACACCGTCCGGATGTTGGCCGACCGCGACACGGCCACCTGGCCCGCCACCTGTCCGCCGTCGGACTCCGCCTTGAGGGTCACCCGCTCGACGGTGGCCGGCAGGACGTCGCCCACCGCACCGAGGAGCTCCGCCGCAGCGCGCACGCCCGAGACCAGGTCACCCGTGGCCTCGATCAGGCCGGCCAGAATGAGATTGCCGAGCGCATGGCCCGCCAGCTCGCCTTCGTCGAACCGGTGCTCGAAGGCAAGCGCCAGCGCCGCATCTGCTGAACGGGCGGAGTCTGTCGGGTGGACGGAGTCTGTCGGGGAGGAGTCCTCGCCCGCCAGGGCGACCAGGCATTTGCGCAGGTCGCCGAGGGCGACCACGTTGAGGATCTCGCGCAGGCGTCCGCTCGAGCCGCCGTCGTCGGCCACCGACACCACCGCCGTCGAGCGCGCCGGCGTAGCGGCGGGCGGCCCGCAACGTCACAGCCGTCCCGTGCCCGCCGCCCAGCGCCACCACGGCCGGGGGGCTCACCGGGCCCTCCTCATTGGACGGGCCCGTCAACGGTCCACGTCCCGATGGAAGACCGACACCGGATAGCCGTGGCCGACGAAGCGCTCCCCCAGCGCCTCGGCCAGAGCCACCGAGCGGTGGCGGCCTCCCGTACATCCCAATCCGATGGTCAGGTACGACTTCCCCTCGCGCTCGAACGACGGCAGGATCCCGGTCAACAGCCCGTCGACCTTGTCGAGGAACTCCTTCGTCTCGGGCTGGGAGAGGACGTAGTCGCGCACCGGCGCGTCGAGGCCGCTGTGCGGGCGCAACTCCTCGATCCAGAACGGGTTGGGGAGGAACCGGCAGTCGAAGACCACGTCCACATCGAGGGGGAGGCCGAACTTGTAGCCGAACGAGACCACCGACGTCCGCATGGACGACCCGCCGCCTTCGTCGCCGAACGCCTCGATCACACGCGTGCGCAGCTGGTTGGAGTTGAGCTCCCCCGTGTCGATCAACAGGTCCGCCCGGTCGCGCACCGGCGCCAGCAGTCGCCGTTCGTCGGCGATCGACTCCTCCACCCCGCGGGCCACCAACGGGTGGCGGCGGCGCGTCCCCTCGTAACGCCGGATGAGCACGTCGTCGCTGGCGTCGAGGAACAGCACCCGCACCCGGTTGCTGTTGGCCCGCAACGCATCGAGCACATCGGGGAGATCGTCGAAGTAGTCCGACCCGCTCGCACCCACCCCGTGTCCGCCGCCCCGCCCGATCACCAGCGCGACCCGGTCGATCTCCGCACCGGGCAGAGCCATCATCTCGGCCATCTTGAGGATCAGGGCGGCCGGGAGGTTGTCGATGACGAACCAACCCAGGTCCTCCAACGAGGCGGCGGCCGTGGAACGTCCCGCCCCCGACATCCCCGTCACGACCAGGAACTCGCTCACCGGGCCCCAGTCTTGCGCACGCCCTCGTAGACCGCGAGCCCCACCTGGTCGGGCAGCCACGAGGGGGCCAGCAACTCCTCCAGCGCGGCCGACCGTACCGCGTTGACCCCGCCGAATTCCTTGATCAGGCGTGCCTTGCGGGCCGGTCCCAGCCCAGGAATGCCGTCCAGCACGCTCTTCGTCATGCGCTTGGCCCTCTTCTCCCGGTGGAAGGTGATGGCGAAGCGGTGGGCCTCGTCCCGGACCCGCTGGAGGAGGTAGAGCGCATCGGACCCACGCCGCAGGCGAACGGGTTCGGGCGAGCCGGGGCGGTAGACCTCCTCGAATTGCTTGGCCAACGACGCCAGCTCGATCTCGTCGGCCAGGCCGAGCTCGTCGACCACCCTCTCCGCCACGGCGAGCTGGCCCTTCCCGCCGTCGACGACGAGCAGGTTGGGGCGGTAGGCGAACCGTCTGGGCCGGGCTCGGACCCCGATCTCGGGCTCGGCCGGCGCCTCGAGCGACTCGGGCATCTCGGGTGCTTTGAGCGCCGTCAGGCGACGGGTCAGGACCTCCTCCATGGCCGCGTAGTCGTCGTTGCCCTTGACCGTCTTGACCTTGAAGCGGCGGTAGTCCGAGCGCTTGACCAGCCCGTCCTCGAGCACGACCATCGAGCCCACGTAGTCGGTCCCCTGCAGGTGGCTCATGTCGAAGCACTCGATCCGCAGCGGTGCTTCGCGCAGGCCCAGGGCAGCCTGCAGCTCGGTCAGCGCCTTGGAGCGGGCATTGTGATCCGACGCCCGCCGGAGCCGGTGCCGGGCCAGGTCTTCTGCGGCCGAGCGGGTGACGGTCTCCTGAAGTGCCCGCTTGGCCCCCCGCTGCGGCACCGCGATGTCGACGGGGCCCTCGCGCATGGTGGAGAGCCAACTGCAGAGGAGGTCCAGGTCGGCCGGGGGCTCGGGGACCAGCACCCGGCGGGGCACCTCGGTCCCGACGGCGCCGTAGACCTGACCGAGCACCAGGCCCATGAACTCGGGCGCGCTGAGGTCCTCGACCTTCTCGGCCACGAAGCCGCGGTGACCCACGACCCGGCCCCGGCGGACGTGGAAGATCTGCACCGACGCCTCCAGCGGGTCCTCGGCGATGCCGATCACGTCGAAGTCCTCGGGGCGCTCGGACACCATCTGCTGCGCCTCGGCCGCCTTGCGGGCCACGGCGATGCGGTCGCGCAGGCGGGCGGCGCGCTCGAATTGGAGGGCGTCGGAGGCATCGCGCATCTCGGCGTCGAGCCGGTCCAGCACGGGCTCGGTGTCCCCGGAGAGAAAGCCCATGAGGTCCTGGACGTAGCCGTCGTAGGCCTCGTGGTCGACGGCGTTGACGCAGGGGCCCGAGCACCGCTCAATGTCGTAGAGCAGGCAGGGCCGGCCCAGCCGGTCGTGACGGACGAACTTGGTGTCCGAGCACGTGCGGACCGGGAAGCTCCGGACGAGGAGGTCGAGCGTGGAGCGGATCGCCCCGGCGTGGCCGTAGGGGCCGAAGTAGCGCACCCCTTTGCGCTTGCGGCCCCGGATCACCACCGGGCGCGGCCATTCGTCGTCGAGGGTCACGGCCAGCCACGGATAGCTCTTGTCGTCCTTCAGCCGCACGTTGTACCGGGGCAGGTGGGCCTGAATGAGCGAATGCTCCAGGATCAGTGCATCGACCTCGCTCTCGACGACGATCCACTCGACGTGGTCGGCCTGGGCCACCATCTGGGCCGTGCGGGGCAGCAATTTGGCCGAGTCCTGCCAGTAATTGGGGAGGCGGTGGCGCAGGGATTTCGCCTTTCCCACGTACAGCACCCGGCCCTCGGCGTCGTAGAACTGGTACGACCCCGGCGCATCGGGGATGGAGCCTGTGGGGGGCTTGTCCTGCATCAGATCAACTCTCGCGCGCACACTGGGGTTGGGGGTTGCCGGGCGGTTGCCCGGCGGTTGCGCGCGGGTCGGCGCGACTACCCGCGAACTTCTGGTGAACACCAGTTACACTACGTGTGCCGGCCTGGTTTCCGGCACGACACCTCGCACCGAGGCCGACATACCCGCGGATGGGCGACCAGGCTGTCCCCGCCGGCCAATCGGTGCACTCCCTCAAAGGGGGCATACAGATGCTCAGGCTTCAATCCCCGCTCCCCGAGCGCTATACCACCGCGTCGGGGGAGGAGTTGGCGGCCATGATCGGTGCGGCCAAAGCCGCGCTGGGCCCACGGCTCTTCGTGCTCGGGCACCACTATCAGCGCGACGACGTCATGCGGTGGGCTGACGCCCGCGGCGACTCGTTCGGGCTCTCCCGCATCGGCGGCCGAGGTCACCGGGGCCGAGTTCATCGTCTTCTGCGGCGTCCACTTCATGGCCGAGTCGGCCGACGTCCTGACCGGCACCCACCAACAGGTCCTCCTCCCCGACCTCAACGCCGGGTGCTCCATGGCCGACATGGCCGACATCGAGCAGGTCGAGGAAGCCTGGGAGGAGTTGGGCCGGGTCACCGACGTGAGCCGCATCATCCCCATCACCTACATGAACTCCTCCGCCGCCCTGAAGGCGTTCGTCGGCCGCCACTCGGGGGCCGTCTGTACCTCCTCGAACGCCCGGGCCGTGTTGACCTGGGCCCTCGAGCCCGGGCGGGGCGAGAAGGTGTTGTTCTTCCCGGACCAGCATCTCGGTCGCAACACCGGGTACGAGCTCGGGTACGGCGCCGACGACATGCGGGTCTGGAACCCGCGGCTGGCCTTGGGCGGGCTCAGCGACGTCGAGGTCAAGTCCTCCACCCTGCTGTTGTGGAAGGGGCACTGCTCGGTGCACCAGCGCTTCCGGCCCGAGCACGTGAATGCGTTCCGGGCCTCGTACCCGTCGGGCCTCGTGATGGTGCACCCCGAGTGCGCCCACGACGTCGTGGAGATGGCAGACCTGGTCGGCTCGACCGACAACCTGATCCGTGGCGTGGCCGCCGCCCCTTCGGGGTCGGTGATCGGCGTGGCCACCGAGATCCACCTCGTCAAGCGGCTCGACGACGAGACCCCCGACAAGACGGTCGTCTGCCTGGACCCGCTCATCTGCCCCTGCTCGACGATGTCCCGCATCGATCCGCCGCATCTGGCCTGGATCCTCGAGGGCCTCGTCGAGGGCGAGGTGCGCAACCGGATTCAGGTCGACGACGAGGTGGCCGGCTGGGCCCGGGTGGCGCTGGAGCGGATGCTGGCGATCACTTGATCTTCGCCTTCGCCAGCACCGGCTTGAGCACGTCGCCGGTGTAGCTGCCCGCTGTCTTGGCCACCTGTTCGGGTGTCCCTTCCGCCACGACCGTGCCGCCCCGGTTGCCACCCTCGGGCCCGAGGTCGACGACCCAGTCCGCCGTCTTGATCACGTCGAGGTTGTGCTCGATCACCACGACAGTGTTGCCCTGGTCCACGAGGCGGCCGAGGACCTCGAGCAGGCGCCGGGTGTCCTCGAAGTGCAGGCCCGTGGTGGGCTCGTCGAGGATGTAGAACGTGTGGCCGGTCGGGCGGCGGCTCAACTCGCTGGCCAGCTTGACCCGTTGCGCCTCGCCGCCCGACAGGGTCGGCGCCGGTTGGCCCAGTCGGACGTACCCCAGCCCGACGTCGACCATGGTCTGCATGTGGCGGGCGATCGGCGGCTGCTTCGCGAAGAAGGCGAGCGCCTCCTCGCACGACATGTCCAGCACGTCGGCGATGGTCTTGCCCCGGAACGTGATCTCGAGCGTGTCGCGGTTGTACCGGGCCCCGTGGCACACCTCGCACGGGACGTACACGTCAGGGAGGAAGTGCATCTCGATCTTGATCGTGCCGTCGCCGGCGCACGCCTCGCAGCGGCCCCCGCGGACGTTGAAGGAGAAGCGGCCCGGGAGGTAGCCCCGCACTTTGGCTTCGTTCGTCTGGGCGAAGAGCTTGCGGATGTGGTCGAAGACGCCCGTGTACGTGGCCGGGTTCGAGCGGGGCGTGCGGCCGATGGGGGCCTGGTCGACGTCGACCACCTTGTCGAGATACTGCACACCCTCGACCGTGCGGTGACGCCCCGGCAACGTCTTCGCCCGGTGCAACTTCTGGGCCAGGACCCGCAGGAGGATGTCGTTGACCAACGTCGACTTGCCCGAGCCCGACACGCCGGTCACGGCCACCAGGCAGCCGAGCGGGAAGGAGACATCGATCCCCTGCAGGTTGTGCTCCCGGGCGCCGCGCACGGTCACCACTTCGCCCGTCCCCGGCCGGCGGCGGGCCGGGACGGGGATGGAGCGTTTGCCCGAGAGGTACTGTCCGGTGATCGAGGCCTTGTTGGAGAGCAGCCCGCCACGCCCGGCGACGGGGCCGGCGTGGACGACACTGCCGCCGTGCTCCCCCGCCCCGGGCCCGATGTCCACGACGTAGTCCGCGGTCCGTATGGTCTCCTCGTCGTGCTCCACCACGATGACCGTGTTGCCCAGGTTGCGCAGCCGCTCCAACGTGCCGATCAGCCGTTGGTTGTCGCGCTGGTGCAGGCCGATCGATGGCTCGTCGAGGACGTAGAGCACACCCACCAGGCCGCTCCCGATCTGGCTGGCCAGCCGGATGCGCTGCGCCTCACCGCCCGACAGCGTGCCGGCTGAGCGGCTGAGGGACAGGTAGTCGAGCCCGACGTCGAGGAGGAACTGCATGCGCTCGCGCACTTCCTTGAACACACGGTCGGCGATCATGTGCTCGCGGTCGCTGAGCTCGAGTGACCCCATCTCCGCCACCGCGGCGCTGATGGAGAGGCTGCACAGCTCGTAGATGTTGCGCCCGCCGACCGTGACCGCGAGGGACTCCGGCTTGAGCCGCGCCCCGTGGCAGGCGGGGCAGTCGACCTCGCGCATGTACTGCTCGACCTGCTCGCGCGACCAGTCCGATTCGGCCTCGCCGTGGCGCCGCTGCAGCCACGGCACGATCCCTTCGAACAGGGCCTCATAGGAGCGCGTGCGGTTGAAGCGGTTCTTGTAGCGGATGTGCACCGCCTTGGTGCCCGTGCCGTAGAGGACGAGTTTCTTGTCCTTGGCCTTGAGCGACTTCCAGGGCGTGGTGACCGAGAACCCGCCCAGTTCGGCCACGCCGGCCTGAAGCCCGGAGAAGTACTCGCTCCGGGCTCCGGCCCAGGGTGCCAGGGCGCCGTCGGCCAGCGACAGGGACTCGTCGGGCACCACCAGCTCAGGATCCACCTCGAACTTGGTCCCGAGGCCGACGCAGGTCGGGCAGGCACCGTAGGGCGAGTTGAAGGAGAAGCTGCGGGGCGCGGGCTCGTCGAAACTGATGCCGCAGTGCGTGCAGGCGAGATGCTGGGAGAACGTGATGCCCTCGGCGTCGGGCCCGTCTGCGCTCTCGGTGCCGGCTGCGCCCTCGGACCCGCCGGCGGCGGCGGCCCCCTTCGACTTGGCGCCGCCGGTGGCGCCCGAGCTGTTCATGACCAGCACCTCGGCGGTCCCGCCCGTCAGGGCGAGCGCCGCCTCGATCGACTCGGTCAGCCGCTGACGGATCCCGTCGCGCCGGATGAGCCGGTCGACGACGACCTCGATCGTGTGCGTCTCGTAGCGCGCCAGCGCCACCTCCGACCGCTCCGACAACTCGACCGGGATGCCGTCGACCCTGACCCGGGCGAAGCCCTGCTTGGCCAGGTCGTCGAGCAGCGTGCTGTATTCGCCCTTGCGGCCGCGCACCACGGGGGCCAGGACCTGGAACCGCGTGCCCTCGGGCAGCTCGAGCACCCTGTCGACGATCTGCTGCGGGGTCTGCCGGGCCACAGGCCGGCCGCAGGTCGGGCAGTGCGGGTGTCCGATCCGGGCATAGAGCAGCCGGAGATAGTCGTAGACCTCCGTGATGGTGCCCACCGTCGAACGCGGGTTGCGGGAGGCCGACTTCTGGTCGATGGAGATGGCCGGCGACAGGCCCTCGATGAAGTCGACGTCCGGTTTGTCCATCTGCCCGAGGAACTGGCGGGCGTATGCGGAGAGGGATTCGACGTAACGGCGCTGGCCCTCGGCGTAAATGGTGTCGAACGCCAGCGACGACTTCCCCGAACCCGACAGGCCGGTGAAGACGATCAACTTGTCCCGGGGCAGGTCGAGGGAGACATCCCTCAGGTTGTGCTCGCGAGCACCGCGAACGACGAGACGATCGGCCATTAAGTGAGGATACCGGGAGGCTGTGTCGCGCTCGGTCGGCTCAACCCGGCACCGAGGCGCGTAGCTCCGCGATCTCGTCCCGCAGGAGGGCCGCCTCCTCGAAACGCAGCTCGGCCGCGGCGGATTTCATTTCGGCCTCGAGCTGCGTCATGAGCTCGATCGCCTCCGCCGGCGTGGACGCATCCCCGTCGGCGAGGAGCGACCGCTTGTTCCCGCGCACCGCGGCATTGCGGCGGACCTCCGCACGGCTGCGCCCCGCCGTGGTGGAGCGACCCCCGGCCCCGCCGCCCGGCCCGCCGCCGCCCGAGCTGCCCCGTAGGCGTTCGAGGATGTCGGTGACCGTTTTGCGGATGGTCGTCGGATCGATCCCGTGCTCCTTGTTGTACGCCGTCTGGATCTCGCGGCGGCGCTGGGTCACCGACACGGCCTCGCGCATGGAGTCGGTGATGGTGTCGGCATAGAGCACCACCGTGCCGTCCACGTTGCGGGCCGCCCGGCCCATGGTCTGGATCAGGGACGAGGCCGAGCGGAGGAAACCTTCCTTGTCCGCATCGAGGATGGCCACCAGCGACACCTCGGGCAGGTCGAGGCCCTCCCGGAGCAGGTTGATGCCCACGAGCACGTCGATGGACCCGAGCCTGAGCTCGCGCAGGATCTCGATACGGGTGATCGTGTCGATGTCGGAGTGGAGGTACTGCACCCGTACCCCGGCGTCGGCCAGGTAGTCGGTGAGGTCCTCGGCCATCTTCTTGGTCAGCGTGGTGACCAGGACTCGACCGCCGGCGGCGACGGTGCTCTCGATGCGGGCCAGGAGATCGTCCACCTGGCCCTTGGTGGGCCGGATCGTCACCTCGGGGTCGACCAGGCCGGTGGGCCGGATGACCTGCTCGACCATCTGGGTCGAGTGCTCCTTCTCGAACGGGCCCGGGGTGGCAGAGACGAACACGGCCTGGGGGACCCGCTCGATGAATTCGTCGAAGCGCAGCGGGCGGTTGTCCCTCGCAGAGGGAAGACGGAACCCGTGCTCGACCAACATGTCCTTGCGGGAGCGGTCGCCGGCGTACTGGCCGTGCAGCTGCGGCACCGACACGTGACTCTCGTCGAGGACCACCAGATAGTCCTTCGGGAAGAAGTCGAGCAGGGTGTAGGGCGCCTCGTCGGGGGCCCGGCCGTCGAGGTGCCGGCTGTAATTCTCGATGCCGGAGCACACGCCCGTCTCGGCCAGCATTTCGAGGTCGTGCTCGGTGCGGACCCTGAGGCGTTGTGCCTCGAGCAGCTTGCCCTCCTTCTCGAAGTACTGCAGACGTTCGCGGAGCTCCGTCTCGATGGACTTCACCGCCCGCTGCACGATCTCGTCGCCCGTGACGTAGTGCGTCGCGGCGTAGACCGCGATGTCCTCGAGCTCGTCCCCCATCTCGCCTGTCATGACGTCGAAGGGCACGATGCGGTCGATCGTGTCGCCGAACATCTCGACCCGCAGCGCCTGCTCCTCGTAGGCCGGATGGATCTCGACCGTGTCGCCCCTGGCCCGGAACGTCCCCCGAACCAGGTTGACGTCGTTGCGGGCGTACTGCAGGTCGACGAGCTTGCGCAGGATCTCCCGCTGGTCATACTGCTGGCCGACCGAGAGCCCGAGAATGCGGTCCCGGTACTCGAGCGGCGAGCCCAGGCCGTAGATGCACGAGACCGATGCCACCACGATCACGTCGCGCCGCATGAGCAACGACGACGTGGTGGCGTGCCGCAGGCGGTCGATCTCGTCGTTGATGGACGAGTCCTTCTCGATATAGGTGTCGGTCGTCGGGAGGTACGCCTCGGGTTGGTAGTAGTCGTAGTACGAGACGAAGAACTCGACCCGGTTCTTGGGGAACAGATCCCGCAGCTCGGAAGAGAGCTGGGCAGCCAGGGACTTGTTTGGCTCGATGATGAGAGTGGGGCGCTGGACTTGCTCGATCATCCAGGCGATCGTGGCCGTCTTCCCGGAGCCTGTGATGCCCTGGAGGGTCTGGTACCGGTCCCCTCGTTTGGTCCCCTCGACGAGCGCGGCAATGGCTCCGGGCTGGTCGCCGGAGGGCTTGAACGGGGAAACGACCTCGAAATCGGCCATAGGGAGGAGGATACCGGGAGGGTGTCACAGGGACGGTTGGGCGCTGGCCGTCTGGTCCGCTGCTGCGCTGACCGCGCTACCCGTGCCACTGCGCTGCGCCAGCGTGAGCATGGGGGTGCCGCTCAGGTGCGCCGTGGGTGCAGGCGGGTGTCCCAGATCGCATTTGGGATTCTTCGCCGCTCGGTGAGCCTACGCTTGGGGAATGGCGATGGACTCCGCTCGCATCGACTCAGCTCCCGCAGGCTCCTCTTCCGAAGACTCTTCCGTCGCGGGTCCATCTGCCGCAGGATCGTCTGCTGCAGACGTCCCGATGCAGTCGTACATGGATACCTACTACACGGGCCGGTTCGACAAGTACGTCGATGACAAGGGCATCTACCACGTCCTGTTCTCGTGTCCTCGGGGCATGTTGATCAAGAAGAAGCACCGGATCATCGGAATGCCTCCGGCCGACGAGCACCGACTTCCGTGCGCAGCGTGCCTGTCTGAGATCAAGGACTGGTTGAAGTCCCTGCCCGAGGACATCCGACCCTCGCAATACCTCTAGTCGCCGCTTCCTCTGGTAGTCGCTTCCTCTGGCAGTCGCCGCTTCCTCTGGTAGTCGCCGCTTCCTCTGGCTCCAGGGTCCTCTATCCTCCGGTTCGCTCCCTCGTCCTGACCCCCGTCAAGCTACCCCCATTTCCGCAGCGCATTTTGCTCCCCTGCCTGCGCTTTCGTAGCCGTGATACACCCCCTGCTTACGGTCCTCGTGTGGCACTTGTGACCCTCCCCACCGTCGAGCGTGCGATCGAGACGCTCGAAGCTGCCGTGCGTGACATGCAAGCCGTGGTGCGTACGACACAGCCTTCGGCGATCTCGGGCGACGCGGCACGCAACATGGTGGACCTGTTCGCCCAGGGAGAACGTGCCGCCGCGTCGGGGATCGCCCTCTTCGCCCCGCGCGTGGTCGAGACCGGGGCCCATGCCAAAGACGGTCACGCCTCCGCGGCGGACTGGCTGGGGTCGGTGGCGGGCTCTTCCCCCTCGGCGGCCAAGGAGCGGCTGGCCTCGGCCAAACGGGCCGGGGCCGATGCGACCCTGACCGAGGCCCTCCACGAGGGCGAGTTGTCCTCTTGCCAGCTCAAACTGATGGGAGAGGCCGAGGCGGCGGTCCCGGGGAGTGCCAAGACCCTGTTGGATCTGGCCGAAGGTGGGGCGTCACACCAAGAGCTGAGCGACACCGCCTCTTTGCTACGCGCCGCGGCCCGGAGCAAAGAGAGCGAAGCGGCACGGCGTCAACGGGTGCACGAGCGGCGCCACTTCCGCTGGCGCCAGAGCCCCGAGGGCGGGGTGAGAGGCGAGTTCTCCTGCGACGAGGTGGCCTTTGCCCGGGTCGCCCCCCGACTCGAGGCCGCGGCCAAGGAACGCTGGAGGGCGGCGGGGTCGAGTGACCCGAGCACCCTCGAGGCGCACCGTCTCGATGCCTTCCTCGACTTCATGGCGGGCGAGGGCCGTGGCAACGGCATCGGGGCGAGCGGCGGCGGGCCGAGCGGCGGCGGGGCGAGCGGCGGCGGGCCGAGCGGCGGCGGGGCGAGCGGCGGCGGGGCCAGCGATGCGAACAACGGCTGGTCCGGGGAGGACTGGTCCGAAGATGACGACAACAGCAGGGACCACACCCGCCCCGGTTCAGGCCCAGGCCCCGGTTCAGGCCCAGGCCCCGGTTCAGGCCCAGGGCCAGGCCCCCGCCCAGGCCCAGGGCCAGGCCCCAAGTGCCGCCCGAAGAGGGGGTCCGGGGTCCAGACCCTCGTCATCATCGACGCCGAGGCGTTGCGCCGGGGGACGACAGAAGGGGACGAGATCTGTGAGATCGAGGGCATCGGCCCGGTCTCGGTGGCCGCGGCCAGTGAACTGCTGGGTGAGGGTGCTCTGCGTTTTTTGGTCAAAGAGGGCTTCGACATCAAAACAGTGACCCGGTCTGATCGGGGCATCGCCAATGCCGTGGAAGCGGCCTTGATGGTGCGGGACCGGACCTGTTGTGTCCCGGGCTGTGCCAAGCGCCTCGGGCTCGAACGAGACCACGTCTTCGTCGACTACGGCGACGACGGACCGACCGAGCTCGACAATCTGGTGCGCATGTGCCCCGAGCACCATGCCCTCAAGACCCATGGCGGCTGGAAGCTCGAAGGGGAGCCCGGGAACTTCAGATGGGTCCCCCCGGCGCACCGCAAAAGTGCCGGGGCCATCTCCCGGGCCCGCAGACTGGCGGCGGCCAAGGCACAGGCCGGCGTGACCCAGGATCGGAACCGGCCCAGGCGGACGTGAGTGGTCTGGGCGGCGGGAGAGGCGGGTCGGGCGGACGGGTCGGGATCGGGCCAGACCGTTACGGCTTTCTCCCGTCCAGCCACTCCCACAGGCGCTCGACCTCGACCTCGAGCGCCGCCCGGTCGCCAGAATTGTCCAGCACGTAGTCAGCCTCCTCCACGCGTTCTTCGCGGGTGATCTGGGCTCGGATGCGCGCCTCCGCATCAGCGCGGTCCATGCCACGCTGCGTGAGGAGCCGTTCCAGCGCAATGTCGGTCGGGCAGTCCACGACCACGACGTAATCGAGCTTCGCCGTCTCGCGGTGCTTGGCGGTCAGCAACGGTATGGCGAGCACCACGATGTAGTCCGTCCCGGCCAACGCGTCCCGAGCCTCGACCATCGCCACCCCGATAGCGGGGTGCGTGATGGCGTTGAGGTCGGCCCGGGCCGCATCGTCGACAAATGCGACCGCAGCCAGGGCGGGCCGGTCGATCGTCCCGTCACCTGCCACGATGGACCGCCCGAATCGATCGATGAGCGGTTGATAGGCGGGCCCACCCGGAGCCACGACGTCGCGCGCGATCTGGTCGGCATCGATCAGGACCGCACCCCGCTCCACCAGCAGATCTGCGACCGCGGACTTGCCCGACCCGATGCCTCCCGTGAGTCCGGTTGCGAGCACGGCCACGGACTCTACCGGTGTGGCGAACGGTGCCCTGTACCCCCATTCACACAACGATCATGGGTATGCTGCCGGACCTGCCAAACCCAGCCGCACTTGCCGACCTCATGACCGAACCAATCACCTTGGCACCGCCCACCGAGTCGGGCGACCGTCGGCGACGAGCCCCCGCAGCGTTGGACGTGGCGGTCCTGGTGGGATTGGCCATCATCAGTTACGTCCCGATGTTCCTGACGCAGCCCGGCAAGGTGGCAGCGGACACCAAGCAGTACCTGTATCTCGATCCGGGCCGCCTCATTCAGAGCGCCATTTCCATGTGGGATCCCGATGTCGCGGCCGGGACCGTCACGCACCAGAACATCGGGTTCCTCTTCCCGATGGGCCCGTACTACTGGCTCGTGGCCGAGCTCCACATACCCGTCTGGGTCGGCCAGCGCTTCTGGATGGGCTCACTCTTCTTCGCTGCCGGAACTGGCGTGTGGTACCTGGGCCGCGTCATGGGCCTCTCACGGTCGGGCCGGTTGGCCGCCACGCTGGCCTACATGCTCACCCCGTTCGTCATCGACTACATCGCGCGCATCTCGGCGATCGTCATGCCATGGGCGGCCCTTGGCTGGATGCTCTCCTTCACCATCCTCGCCGTCCGCAAAGGCGGCTGGCGCTATCCGGCTCTGTTCGCCGTCGTCATCGCTCTCGTCGGCGGAGTGAATGCGACCTCGATCCTCCTCGTCGGGCTCGCACCCCTGCTCTGGCTGCTCTACGCCGTGTGGGGCACCCGCGAGGTGACATTTCGCGACGCCGGTGCCGCCGCACTTCGCATCGGCGTCCTCACGCTCGGAGTATCCCTGTGGTGGATCGCCGGACTCTGGGCCGAAGGCGCGTACGGCATCAACGTCTTGAAATACACCGAGACCATTCCCACGGTCTCGTCGACCTCGCTCTCGTCCGAGGTCCTGCGCGGGCTCGGCTACTGGTACTTTTACGGCCAGGACAAGCTGGGCCCCTGGACCGCGGCGTCGATCGGCTATCTGCAGTGGACCTGGCTGATCGGGGTTAGCTTTCTCCTCCCGATTCTCTGCCTCGCTGCGGGAGCGGTGACGCGCTGGCGCTATCGAGGCTTTGCCATCGCCCTGATCGTGATAGGCGTGGTCATTGCCGTCGGCACCTACCCTTTCACGGACCCCTCACCGTTCGGTGCCCTTATAAAAGCGGCCGGGTCGGACTCGACGGTCGGCCTGGCCATGCGCTCGACCAACCGGATCATCCCGCTCGTGCTTCTCGGGCTCGCGCTGCTCCTCGGGGCAGGGATCACCGCGCTGTGCATGCGCAACCGGATGATCGGCTTCGGGGTCCTCATCGTGGTCATCGCAGTGACCGCGGCCAACTTCGCCCCGTTGTGGAATGGCACCCTGGTCGCGAAGAACCTCGAACGGCCGACCACGATCCCGGCGTACATCCACAAAGCCGCGGCCTACATGGACAGCCAGAGCCACGACACGCGCGTGCTGCAACTTCCGGGTCAGGACTTCGCGTACTACCGCTGGGGAGTCACCTCGGATCCGGTCTGGCCCGGGCTCATGACCCGCCCCTATCTCATCCGGACGGCAGTGCCGGCGGGCGAAGCGGGCAGTGTGAATTTGCTCCAGGCCCTGGACGAGTCCATCCAAGATGGAGTATTCGTCCCCTCCACACTCGCCCCGATCGCCGGCCTCATGAGTGTGGGCGACGTGCTGTACGAGTCGGACGTCCAGTACGAACGATTCGGCACCGCCCGGCCCCAGCCGCTGTGGCTCACGTTGACCGACCCGGCCACCGGGCTCGGCACACCGACCACGTTCGGTACCCCGAAGAACTATCCGACGATCAAGTTCCCTCTCACCGACGAGACGCAACTCGCCGTACCGACGAACGCCGCTGCCCCGCCGCCGGTGGCGGTCCTCCCGGTGCCGGGTGCGCGCAAGATCGTCCGCACCGAGACACCGAAGAATCCCCTCCTGGTGGACGGAGACGGTCAAGGCCTGCTCCAGGCGGCCGCGGCCGGCTTGCTCGCCTCCAAGCCGACGATCTTCTACGCAGGCACGTACGACCACGACAAGGCCGGCCTCGCCAAACAGTTGCAGAACGGCGCTGTCCTCGTGCTCACCGACTCGAACCAGAAGCAGCTGTCCACATGGGGAACGGTCAACAACAACTACGGCTACGTCGAACAGGCGAACGAGACGCCGCTCGGCAACCAGCCGAGTGAAGTGGCCCTCCCCGTCTTCCCCGGCGCCGGCAGCAACACCCAAACGGTGGCCGTGGTCAATGGCGTCGCATCGGTCCGGGCGACCGCCTACGCCAACCCGATCACGAACCTGCCCGAGGACCAACCGCTGAACGCGGTCGACGGAAACCCGGCCACCTCCTGGACAGAAGGCGCGTTCGTGCCGGCGATCAACCAATCCATCGAAGTCACCACGCTCCACCCCGTCA
The DNA here is from genome assembly GCA_963706555.1 of uncultured Acidimicrobiaceae bacterium. GTDB lineage: Bacteria > Actinomycetota > Acidimicrobiia > Acidimicrobiales > RAAP-2 > Bog-473. The sequence continues at coordinate 3,508,485 of OY970164.1, read as the reverse complement.
CCACGGACCACGTCACGTTGCTCCAACCCGCCGCCGGCCCGAACGGCCGCACGATCACCAACGCCACCCTGACGTTCGACGGAGGCTCGCCGATCGCCACCACGCTGGGTGCCGCGTCGACCTCGGGACAGGGACAGGTCGTGTCGTTCCCCCGCCGGACGTTCAAGACCCTGACGATCACCATTGACGCCACCAGCTGGGGACAGAAAAAGAAGACCTACCTCGGCGCCAACTCGGTCGGCTTCTCGGAGATCACCATCCCCGGCGTCGCGCCGGCTACGGAGGTGCTGCGCCTGCCGACCGACCTGCTCTCTGCGGCAGGAACCGCCTCCAACTCCCATCAGCTCGACATCCTCCTCAACCGGATCCGGGCTGCCGCCACACCGCCGCGCACCGATCCGGAGACCACGATCAACCGGGAATTCACGTTGCCGGCGGCACGCTCGTTCTCCATCGGTGGCACGGCACGGATATCGGCGCTCGACCCTGATCCTGTCCTCGATGCGCTGATCGGTCAGCCCGGGCCGCAGTCGTCGTCGACGTCAGGTGAAGCCACCATCGTCTCGTCGAACTCCTCGGGCCGTCTCCCCGGCGATCTCGCAGCCGGTTCCAGCGCCTCGGTCGATGGCGACCCGACGACGTCGTGGATGCCGGCGCTCGGGAATCAGGTGGGCGACTGGGTCGAGTACACCCTCAGTAAGCCGGTGGCGTTCGATCATCTGAACCTCCAAGTGGTGGCCGACGGAAAGCATTCGATCCCGACGCAGATCACCGTCTCCACCCCGTCGGGCACGCGCACCGTGACGCTCCCACCCATCGCACCCGGGACCGGGCGACCCCAGGGTTCGGTGACACCCGTGCAGGTCAGTTTTCCCGCACTCACCGGCTCCAACGTCAGGGTCACCATTGATGCGATCCGTCCACACCAATTCCTGGACTACTACGGCTACGCACCGAACACCGATCCCGTCGGTCTGGCCGAAGTCGGGATCCCTGGCGTCGCCCCAGTGACCACGCCGTCGAGCATCCCGGTGCAGTGCTCAACCAACCTGCTCACCATCGACGGGCAGCCGGTCGACATCTCGGTGTCGGGCACGACGTCCACCGCTCTCTCCAATGGCGGCCTGACCATCCGCGGTTGTGGCAACGCGGCCGGCGGCATCACACTCGCGGCGGGCCTCCACACCGTGCGGACGAGCGGCTTTCAAGCTGCCGGCCTCGACATCGACGCCCTCTCCATGGGGTCCGCCGCAGAAGGCGCGGCAGCGCCTCTCACCAGCACCGGACTGCAAACCGCTCCGACCGTGGACCACCAGACGCCAGCGGTCACCGTGCTGCACCAGAACAGGACGTCGATGACCGTGTCGGTCAAAGGTAACGGCACGCCGTTCTGGATGGTGCTCGGCCAGAGCCAGAACCGGGGATGGAAGGCGACGACTTCCTCGGGGGTGAAGCTCGGCTCTTCGACCATGATCGATGGCTACGCCAACGGTTGGTACGTCCCGGGCTCGCTCGCCACCGGCCCCATCACGATCACGCTCACCTGGACACCACAACGTGTCGTCGATGTGGCACTCGCCGTTTCAGGGGCCACCCTCCTCCTCAGCTTGGTGCTGATCGCCCTTCCCCGCGAGGCCGGAGGCGACAGAGGCGACGCAGGGAGCTCCGTGTCGCCTTGTCGAGCCCGGAGCTCTCGCTGCTCGGGAGTGAGGGCTCCGCGCCTCGGTGGTCCACGTCGATCGTGCTCGCGCTCATCGCCGGGGTAGCGACCGGGTTGTTCGTTGCTCCCCTGGCCGGCCTGTTGGTTGGGGCGGTCGCCCTGCTGGAGCTACGGGTCGAGAAGAGTCGTGTGGTAGTCCTCGCGGGTGCGCTGGGTCTCCTGGTCGTCACGGCGGGATACGTGGTCTTCCGTCAACACGCCGACCACTTCGTCTCTGACATCAACTGGCCGACCCACTTCGGGGTCGCGAATTCGCTGGTGTGGATTGCGCTCTTCCTCTTCGCCGCGGACGCTCTGGCCCAATGGGCTCGCTCCCGGAGCAGCGACTCCGGCTGATTCCTCACGATCTTCCCCGGGTTCCGACGGTTCTTGGGGGCTGAGCGACTCCTGAAGGTCGTGCGCATCCGGGACGTCCGGTGGTTGCGGGGCGTCCGGTGGTTGCGGGACATCCGCTTTCGCCCGTGAGCGCCTCCACCAGGTGATCGAGTTCTTCAACCGCAGGATCGGCTTCTCCAGCACGAAGTAGCTGAGACTCGCCGAAAGGATCGTGAGGGCCAAGACCGCAAAAAAGTACGCCCAGAATTCCAGGCGGAAAAGGTAATAGTGACCTTCCTTGAGGATCTGGTACATCCAGGTCTCATGCCACAGATAGATCCCGTACGAGATCACACCGAGGGAGGCGACCGGCCAGCACTGCAGGAAACGGCGGATCAGCCCCTTCCCCTGGGGACCGAAGACCGCCGGGAGGAGCAGGAAGAAGGCAAACGCCCCGTAGAGGGTCTGCCGAGCGATGTCGAGCGTCGACTCGGTGTAGATCGGGACGACCGGAATCCCGATGTTGGACACGGCCCAGAAGCAAGCACCGGCACATGCCCAGGAAACCCAGGGGAACCAGCGCCGCCACATCCAGCGGAACTCTCGCCCTTCGTGGTGCATCCACGCGCTGACCACCGCCAGACCCATCCCGAGGGCGAAGAGGTCCAAGAAGGCGGGAAGCCAGATGGTGGCTAGATGGAAGTAGGGCGAATGACCGTGCTGAAACTGGAGGACGGTGTAGCGCCAGGTGTAGCTGATCGCGATCATGATCGCCAGGCCGAGCAGCTCGATACGCATTCTCTGCCCGACCGTGCGTGACGACCGGTGCCAGCCGATGAGTGCGGCATAGAGCGGGATGTACAGGTAGAAGGTCATCTCGACACAGAGCGACCATGCGGCGGAGATGCCTTTCAGGGTCTGATACGGCGAGTAGATCTGAAGGAACAGGTAGTGCGAGGCATACGCCCGCCAGCCATGGGGGCCGATGCCCGGACCCGCGTGCAGTATCGACGTTGCCACGAACAGCACGAGCCAATACGCCGGAACGATGCGCAACACACGCCGGATCCAGAACGCACCGGTCCGGGGCTTGGGCGCAGCGGCGAGGTGCGCCACCACGAACGGCCGGTACAGCAAAAACCCCGAGATGAGAAAGAACACCGACACGCCGATCTCGAACCGGGCGGTGTAGATCCCGACGCCGTTCTGGCCTGCCGTGAGGCCGGCCACGAAGCTCACGTGCACCACCACCACGGTGATCGCCGCAATGGCACGGAGACCGTCGAATGCGGGAAAGCGGGGAGGTCGTCGCGGCGCCGCAGCCTCTGGGCCCGGCTCGATCACTGGAGGCTCGAACTCCGGTCCGGGCGACAGTGACACGACCTGATCCGCGACGTCCTTGATCACGTCGGTCGTCACGCGATCTCCTCTCGCCGGCCCGCCCGGTGGAGACCCGGATTCCGGGCGAAGAATGATCGGGCGGCGTGGCGGTCACGGGCGTCATGGCTGTCACGGGCGGCACGGACCGCGTGGACGGCGGCGTCGAGCGCCACGCCTGCCAACATGGCCATGGCCACGTCCGCCTCCAACGCGAACCGCGCATCGCCGTAGGCCAGGACGGCAGTGACCGACGAGAGCACGATCATGGCGACAAACGGGAAGACGAGCGTCCGTCTCCGGCGAAGGATCACGGCTCCTGCGATGGCGATCGGCACCAGCACGTAGAAGTACCACAGTCCCAGTCGTGACACCCAGGCGGGACGCCCTACTGCCGTCTCGAGGTGGACGCCCTGCAGCGGGCGGTACACATTCCAGAGGCGGCCCAGCCGCACTGCGGCGACCCCCACGGCATCGCCCGAGTGCGCAGAGAAATACGAGTGAGCCGCATGGACATCGGCTCGCGTCGCCGCCGTCTCGTTCGATCCCGATGTCGGCGCCGCCGATCTCGGCACCCCCGCCACACACCGGGCGCTCCACCAACCTTCGAGCGGGCCAACGCTGGTGGCCTTGCAATTGGCCCCCGCCAGTACCGGGCCGTAGTCCTCCGACAGTACGGCGGAGTGACCGATGACGACCTGGTTCCGGATCACCCACGGTGCCACGACGACAACCAAGAGGGCCACGATAACTCCTGCGTACCGGAGTCGCCCGAGCCATGAGGTGTTGCGCACCAACAGCACCAAGGGCAGGGCGAGGACCACAACCAGGCCAACGAGGTCGGTCCGGGTCAGTGCAGCGAGTCCGAGGGCCAACCCCACCGCAGCGGCGTTCTTCACCGCCGGTTGGTTCCAGAAACGGACCGAGGTGAAGAGGAGCAGCGACGTGACGGCGATGACGGTCGTCTCAGGTCCCAGGGTGGCCGGATTCACCCAGAGCAGTGGGAACGTTGCGAAAACGAGGGCGGCCAAAATGCCAGCCCTGTCACCGGCCAGCTCACGCACCGTCATGCCGGCAAGACCCATGGAGAGCACGAACAACACCGCCAGGAGCACCCGATGCGGCGTCGAGCCGACGATGCTGGCCACATCCGCCACCGCAAAGAGGAGTGTGGGCAGCGGGGGGTGCATGGCAGTCGCGACGTGCCCGTGCGCATACGTTCCCGGCTCGATGAACCAAGCGCCCCGGACCAACGACGTCGCCTGTCGCGTGATGAACCGTGCACCGGACCACAACACGACACGGTGCGATGTGGCGTGAATCAGAAGGCCTTGGATCACCACCGCCACGACGCCGACGCCGGCCATGCCGACCCAGAACCGCGATCCTGATCGGGAGGCTGTCGACCGCTCTGGCTCGGCCCGCTCCGGTTCGGCCGGCGTTGTGAGTTCGGCCGGCTCCGGTTCGGCCGGCTCCGGTTCGGCCGGCGTTGTGAGTTCGGTCGGCTCCGGCTCGGCCGGCTCCGGTTCGGCCGGCGTTGTGAGTTCGGTCGGCTCCGGTTCGGCCGGCGTTGTGAGCTCGGTCGGATCGGTCGGTTCGATCGGTTCGGTCGGTTCGGGCGAATCCGACGGTTCGGACGGCGGGGCGGACAGCGGGGCGGAGTCAGGAGCCGAGGACGGGCCGTACGGTTCGGAGTTGTTCGGAATCCCGGCCAACCCCAGCGTCATTTGTGCCGCGTGACCTGGGCCGCCAACGTTTCCAGGGCGGCTTCCGCCGTCCGCTCCCAGGTCATGTCTTCTGTGCGCCGGAGGGCACCCTGGCTGAGCCGGCGGCGCAACATGGGATTGTCGAGAACGGAAGCGATTGCCTCGACCAACGCCGGCGTCGAGGACGCGAGAAACCCGGACTCGTCCTCGACGATGGCGTCCTCGTGGCCCGGAATCCGGGTGGCCACCGCCGGGGTGCCACAGGCCGCCGCTTCGGTGATTGTCATGCCCCAACCTTCGTGGGACGACGTCGAGGCCAGCACCCACGCCCGTCGATAGGTATCGACCAGCTGGGCATCCGGAAGCCGCCCGGGCAACGTCAACCACTGCCCGGCGTTCGCCATGGCGATCTGCGCCTCGAGAGCGGGCCGTTCATAGCCCTCTCCCACGATCATGGCCTGGAGGTCCGGATGCTTGGCCTTCATGTCGATCATCGCCGCGACGAAGCGATCGAACCGCTTGACCGGGACGAGACGCCCGACGGCGATCACCAGCGGAACGCTGCTGAGGGACTCGCCCGGCGAGAACCTGGGGTCGACGCCTGGCGGAATGACCGTGACCCGATCGGCGGGATGGCGGATCCTCGTGACGAGGTCCAGCTTTGCCGAATTCGACAGCGTGACGATCTCGCTGCGCCGATAGAAGGGCGGCGCGACCCGGGACTCGAGCGTGCGACCGATGGAGGCGAGGGAGGGGGAAAGGACCATGTCCCACATCTCGCCGTGGACGTGATGCAGGAAGACGATCCGGGGCGTCCGACTCCAGAGCGGCGAGAAGAAGGGCATGCCATTCCAGATCTCGACCAGGGCATCACCCGTCCCGATCTTCCTGCGCAAACCAGCCACGGCCGTGCGGGGGAAGACGGCATAGCGGCCGGCGCGACGGTTGACCGTGTAGCCGCTGCGACCGATCTCCCGTGCCGCGCCGTCGACCCTGGAGGTCCAGAGCCGGACGTCGATGCCGGCGTCAGCCCATCGTTTCAGGATCTCGTGCGCGTGCAGCTCGGACCCGCCCGCCTCGGCATCGTCAAGGTCGCGCCAGGCCACGACATCCACCCGGCGAATTCCCGCCGCACGGGCCGTCTGGCTGATCCGGTCGCGGCTTTCGGCCCGGCGCTCCTCATGGAGGAGCTCGATTGGGTCGACCAGGCCCGCTCGGGCTGCCGCCTCAGGGCCGACAGACCCGCGTGTGATGCCGTCTCTCAAGCCGCCGCCCCCTGAATTGGTTTCTGCGCATACTAGTGAAGGGCGGCAGCAACGGGCCGTGACCGGGATCAGGACGGGATCAGGACGCAGTCGTGGAGACCGTGCCGTTTTGGCGTGCCAATGCATGGGCCAGCCCCAGTTGCACCAGCGTCGGCAGGATCATTGGCCGCAACAGCTTCCCGCCGAGAAGCGAGAAGTGCTCATCATCGCCGTTCCGGATGCGGACACCGTCGAGGTAGGACGTGTACGCCCCGTGCGGATCAACCACGCTGTTCAGGTCGAAAACAGAGGCAGCCCCAGAGGAGCGGGCGACAACCTGACGGACGATTGCGTTGTACTCGTTGGTCCGGACGGGCTGGTTGATATCCCATGGCGTCCCGTTCGGCGCTTCGGTCGTCTGCGCGATGTACGGCAGCGTGAAGATCACCACATGGGCTCCCCGGGCCGACAGGATCCGGATCGCCTTGCTCAGCTCCTTCGCGTACAGGTTGTCCCAGGCCGGTTGGCCGATCCTCGTCCAGTGCCCGTCGATGATGCGGTCGGAGACCTCCCAGCGTCCGAGCTCCACGCCCACGATGTCGGGATTGTCCCGGTCGACGAGCTGGCGCCACTTGGCTGGCCAGTTGGCGCAACCCTGCGCCGCCTTGGTGATGGACCCTTGGATGTTGACCGTGCTGTTGGGGTCGAGATCGCAGCCCAACACCCCCAGATTGTCCACCGAAGCGCCCCAGCGCCCGGCCTGCACCTTGAGTCCCTCGGCCAAGGTCAACGCGATCGAGTCGCCGAGCATGAAGACCCTGACGTGATCGCCCGTCGGCAATGTCGCAGGCGGTGCCTTCGGCACTGCGAACAGGCCCGCCTTCGTCGGCGTCACCGGCGACGGTGCCGACGTGGTGGTCGAGAGCACGAGGGCGATGACGACCACAATGACGCCGATCGGCAGGGCAGCCACGAGGTGCCAACCCTTGAGGAGACGGCGCTGGCGCACTGGCATCTCGATCAGGTGGTACGACGCGACCGCAACTGCCGCGGTTGCGCCCAGCCTGACCGCCAGGAGCGTTGCTCCCGTCAGGCCCGTGTGCTGGTTGTCGATCATCAAGAAGAGGGGATAGTGGTAGAGGTAGAGCCCATAGGAGATCCGGCCGATGTAGCCGAGGACGCCCAAGGACAGGATCCGGGAGACGACTGCCCGGGGACGGACCACGACGAGGAGGATCAACCCTGCCGTGGCGCTGGCGACCAGGAGGAAGCCGCCCTGGTAGAGGAATCCGCCCTGGCCGCTGACGGCGTGGAGCGCCCATAGAAGGGCAACGGCCGAGACCACCCCGAGAATGGCGACTGCGGAGTGCACCGTGCGCCGGGTCGACCGACCGGCTTGGCGCACTCGTCGAACGAAGGTGGGGAGGCAGATCGCCAACAGCGCGCCCGACCATGACCTCCTGGGTGCGGATGTCGGTCCCGTAGTAGAGGCGCGTCACACTGACGCCGTGGTGGAACAGCGCCACGGTGAGGGCGGCAGACAGGACGATGCCGGCAGCTGCCACGGCCGCGAGTGCCCTCCTCCCCCGCCAATGCAGCACGAGCAGCGCCACGCCGGGCCAGATCAGGTAGAACTGCTCCTCGACGGCCAGTGACCAGGTGTGCAGGAGCGGCGACGGCGGCCCGAAGTGCACGAAATAGCTCTGCCCGGAGAAGACGAACCTCCAGTTCGCCACATAGGCCAACGTCGAAAGAGCATCACCTCGAAGTGTCGCGAGGGTGTCCGGCTCGGCGAACCACTGGGCGTAGACCGCCACCAAGAGCAGGAGGAGGAAGAGACCCGGCAGGAGACGCCGTGCCCGTCGCTCGTAGAAGCGGAGGAACGCCACGGTGCCGGTTCTGCTCCACTCGGCCACGAGCAGCGACGTGATGAGGTAGCCGGAGAGCACGAAGAAGATGTCCACGCCGAGGAGGCCGCCACCGAACCCGGACACCCCGGCATGGAATCCGAGGACACCGATCACCGCGACGGCACGGATGCCATCGAGTCCCGCCACGTGCTCTCGTGGGGGGCGGGCGGGCGGGCCGACTTTGAGGTTGCTGACGAGAGGTGGAACGACGCGGCTCTCCTCGGGCGTCTCTTCAGGCGCGTCTTCGGGCGCGAGTTCCGTTGTCGTCACGGCCGATGATCGTTGCACGTCGTGTCCCACCCCACCCAGCGGGGCTGGACACGCCCCCGGTGGGTGTGCCTGACCAGGGGATTCGTCCGGCCAATGGAAACGCGCCCCCTCTGGTCCAGAGACGTAGGCTGACCGCCCATGCGTCACAAGAGGAGACCGTCGCCGCGCTGGTGGCCGTGGCTGGGGCTATGGACAGCCCTCGGCCTCGCCATTCGGCTGGTCTCCCTTTTCGGCCCGGGCCGCTCCAACCGGCCGGCTGGGGGCGACGCCTACGCCTACCACTACGGCGCCAACCTGCTCGTCAGCGGGCACGGCTTCATCAACCCGTACCTCTACTACCCCCACGGTGCACACCACGCCGTGCAGACGGCGTCGTTCCCCCCGCTCTTCATCTTCGTCGTCGCGATCCCCTCGGCAATCGGGCTGAAGACCTTCTTCGCCGAGCGGGTGTGGTGCTGCCTCCTGGGTGCGGCCGCCATCGTGGTCTGCGGCTACACCGGTCGCGAGATCTCCGGGCGGCGAGTCGGGCTCATCGCCGCCTTTCTCCTCGCCGTCTACCCGAACATCTGGATGAGCGATGAACTGGCGTTGTCGGAGTCGATCGCTCCCCTGCTGGTCGCAGCGCTCCTCCTGACCGCCTACCGATTCTGGAAGGACCCCAGTGTCAAGCGGGCGGTGTGGCTGGGCCTGGCGATGGGCATCACCATGCTGGGACGGGACGAGCTCTCCCTTCTGGTCGTCTTCCTGGTCATCCCCTTGGTCCTGCTGGCCAAATCGCTCAGCTGGAAGCGCCGCTTCGCCACGCTGGGCATCGGGCTGTTGACCACCGCCCTCGTGATCGCACCCTGGGTCGGCTACAACATGAGCCGGTTCCAAAAGCCGACGTTCATCACCACCGGGCTTGGCGTGACCCTGGCCTCGGCCGATTGCGCCACCACGTACTCCGGGTCGAACGAGGGCTATTGGTCGATGCCCTGCGCGCTCCACTACGCCGGCCAACCATCGGTCAACACGAAGGCCGACGAATCGGTCGAGGGCGCCGAACTCGAACATCTGGCCCTCGACTACGTACGGCACCACGAGAACCGGCTGGTGCCGGTGACGCTGGCCAAGGTCGGCCGCTCCTTCGGCTTCTTCCACCCCTTACAACAGATCCAGCTCGACTCCTTCGTCGAAACTCGCCCGTACCACTGGGCCCTCGTCGGACTTGGGATGTACTACGGCCTTTTCGCGCTGTCCCTCGGAGGGACGATCGTCCTTCGGCGACGGCGCATCCCGTCATTCCCGCTCTGGGCCATCGGGCTCAACGTGGTGTTGTCTTCTGCGTTGACCTTTGGCCAGACCAGATACCGGACCACGTTCGAGGTCTCCCTGGTGCTTCTGGCCGCGGTGCAACTCGAATGGTTCTGGTCCAGGCTGCGCCCGTCCGACGGACTCGACGGGGCAGCCGACGCTGCGCCCGGCACCGAAGCCTTGGGCTCTGATGGCGTCGATGACGGTGACGGTGCCGTTGCAGACATGGGTGCCGACGCCGACCCTCCCCCGGCACCGCAGGAGGAGCTGACCCGGAGCGGGGTCGGGTAGGACGCCATGAGCCCCGCCACGAACCCCGCGCCGAACAAGCCCCGCATCCTCGTCGTGCTCCCCGCCCTCAACGAGGAGGGCACGGTCGCGTTGGTCGTGAAGGAGGTGCAGGCGGCGATTCCCGACTGCACGATCCTCGTTGTCGACGACGGCTCGGTCGACCACACGCGTGAGCAGGCCCTCGGGGCCGGGGCCCAGGTCGTCACCAATCCGTTCACGCTCGGTGTCGGAGGAGCGATGCGGGTCGGCTTCAGAGTGGCAAAGGCTCACAACTTCGACATCCTCCTCCAGGTCGACGCCGACGGTCAGCACGATGCCGCGTGACATCTCGCTCCTCCTGGACGAGCTCGACGACGAGCCGGGCCCCCAGGTGGTCATCGGCGCCCGCTTCGCCGGCACCGAGGACATCGCAGTCCCGCGTGCCCGGCGAGCGGCCATGCGGATTCTGGCCCGGCGCCTGTCGCGAGTGACCAAGACCCACCTCACGGACGTGACGTCGGGGTTTCGCGCCCACAACAGAGCCGCCATCGAGCTCTTCGCAGTGAGCTATCCCGCCGACTACCTGTCGGACACGGTTGAATCCTTGGTGATCGTGGCCGATGCCGGTGGACGGATCCATCAGGTCCCGGTCACGATGCGGCCGCGGCTGGCCGGATCGCCCAGTCAGTCGACAGCACGGGCCGCCCTCTATCTCCTGCGCGTCGTGGTCTTCCTGGCGCTTTCGGTGTTCCGCCGGCGCTCCTATTCCACCAAACAACCAACGACGGAGGCATTGTGACCGGAGTCCACATCATCGCTCTGGCGAGCGCACTCATCACGCTCAGCGTGATCATCGAACTCTCCCGCCGACGGCATCTCCACGAGAAGTACGCAGTCACCTGGCTGGCCGTCGCGGTCGCCATCGCCGTCTTTGCGGTCTTTCCGGGGCTCTTCAACTCCCTCGCGCACCACGTCGGCGTCAAGAATCCGCCGGACCTGCTGGCGGTCATCGCCGTGCTGTTCCTCCTCACGGTGTGCGTCCGGCTCAGTTGGGAGATCGGCCGGCTCGAGGACCACACCAGGACACTGGCCGAAGAGGTCGCGATTCTTCGGAAGGACCTGGACGACCGGACCCTCGAGCGAACAGGGACCTAGCCCGACGCCGGCGACTCCGGCGAAGTCGGCGACGCCGGCGACTCCGGCGAAGTCGGCGAAGTCGGCGAAGCGGGCATCGCGCTCATCTGCCTGTGCCCTGCGCTCGGGGCCAGATCGGGACCGGGGGCGATGGCCAGCCGGGTCCAGATCGCCTCGATCGTGACGGCGGCCAGCAGCGAGAGGGCGACTTCGAAGGTGGTGCGGTAGCGGGTATTGCCGAAGGCGAGCAGCACGGACGCGACCACATCGAGCCCGAGGGCGAGCAACGGGAAGACGGGGACGCGACGGCGCCGCAAGATGACCACCCCCGCGATCGAGAGCGCCACGAGGGCGTAGTACATCGCCAGCCCGACGAGCGCCCAGTGATACGGCCGGGTCTCCACCGTCGAGTCCAGCGTGATCTGCTGAAGCGGATGGAAGAGGCCGAAGGCTCTCCCTAGCCGGGCCGCCTCCACGGGGAGGAGCCGACCCTCGTGGTGCTTGATGTAGCGCACCGCGTACGCCTGGGCCTCGGCCTCCTGGACCGACTCGTCGACGTGGGGATTGATCGCGCGATCCCCCGCCGTGCGCGCACAGAGCAGGGACCAGTACCCCTCGTACGGGCCGCTGTACACGCTGTCGCAGTTGGCCGAGTCGAGGGTCACCCCGAGGCCGTTGCTGATGAAGACCGGGTCCTGGAAGCGGCTCAGGTTGTAACCGACCCAGGGGGCGACCACGGCCCCGGTGGCGAGGAGCCCGACGCCGAGGACGGCCAGACGCCGCTTCCAACTGAGGGCCCGGGCCAGCAAGACGAGTGGGACGAAGAGAAAGACGACGAGCAGTGCCAGCTCGTCACGACCCAACATGGCCACGCCGAGCGAGATACCCAGCCAGATCCCCCGTTTGATCCCCGGGTCCTTCCAGAAGCGGTACGCCAGAAGCAGCACGGTGCCGACGAGTGCCGGCACGAGGGCTTCGGAGAGAGCGAGCTCGTCACTCATCCAGATGTTCGGGTAGACGGCGACGATGAAGGCGGCGACGAGCCCCACCCGGCGCCCGCCGATCTCACGCCCGGCGTAGCCGCAGACGGCGACGCCCGCCGCCCCGATGATGCAGCACCAGACCCGGTGGGCCAAGAAAGTCTTCAACCCGATGGCGGAAGGAATGGCCAACACGAGAACGAAGAGTGGCGGCCAGAGCGCCGTCTGTACGACGTGGTGCGGGTGCGTCGTGAGATAGGTGAAGGGGTTGATGAACCCCTTGCCTTCGACGAGGAGGTTCGCCGCGTTGTGGAAGTAGTAGGCGTCGCCGCCGGCCGGCCGGTGCGTGCGGCCCGGGCCGAAGAGCGAGGCCAACCGGATCCAGAGGCCGACGACGGTCCAGAGCCCGAGCCAGGGCCACCACGGACGGCGATCGGCGCTGCGCTCCCCCCCGACCATGGATGAGCAGACTACGCGGTGAGGCGCCGACATTCGGGCCTGGACCGGCCTATGAGATACTCATCACCTGGGGTGCGGCGGCATCGCAGCGGCGGAGGAGGGTCGGTTGGACCGGGAAGGGGGGATGGTGCTGCACACTGCCGGTACTGGCGTGGGCCCTGACGCGCCCGCTCCCGGCGCTGAGCCCGGCTCGACGGCCGGTCCAACAGCCGGGGCCACGCCCGGGCCGAGCGGGACCAGAAGCCGGTTCGCCCCCCTCGACGGGATCCGGGCGCTCGCCGTCACCGCCGTGATCCTGTTCCACGCCTCACCGTCGTGGGCCATCGGCGGGTTCTACGGCGTGGATCTCTTCTTCATCTTGTCGGGGTACCTGATCACGTCCCTCCTGCTGGCCGAGTGGCAGCGGTCCGGAGGGATCGCCCTGCGCGCATTCTGGGGCCGCAGGGCCCGACGCCTCCTGCCGGCACTCTTCCTGCTGCTCGCCGCCGTCGGCGCCGCCGCCGCCCTTTTCCCACAGGCGCTGGGCTCCCCCGACCTCTTCGGCGACACCCTGTCGACGCTGGGATACGTCGCGAACTGGCACTTCATCGCCGCCCACACGGATTACTTCGCGACGGTGTCCAATCCGTCACCGCTCCAGCACACCTGGACCCTCGCCATCGAGGAGCAGTTCTACCTCGTGTGGCCGCTCGTCCTGCTTGCCATTTTCTGGGCGGTGGGCCGCCGTCGCCCGGGACCCGACCTCGGCGGCGGACTCGCCACTGCAGACCGGTGGCGCACCCAGTTGGTCACGGTCGCCGTGATCGCCGCAGTGGGCGCCATCGCCTCCGCCCTCCTGATGGCCACCCTGACCCCGGTCGGCGCGACCTCGGTCACCCGGGCCTACTACGGGAGCGACACCCGCGCCCAGGGGCTGTTGGTCGGGTGCGCGCTGGCGGCCCTCTGCCAGTGGTGGGGGCCGGTCCGGACAGCCCTCGGCCGGCGTGCCCTCTCGGTGATCGGCGTGGCCGGCGCGTTGGGCGTCATCGTGATGTGTCGCATGGTCACGGAGTCCTCGGCCTTCGCGTTCCACGGCGGCTTCCTGGTCGTCGCGCTCTGCGGTGCCGCGGTGATCGCCGTCGTGACCCAGACGCCCCGGCACGTGGTGGCCCGGGTGCTCTCCACCCGCCCGCTGCCCTATCTGGGCCGGATCTCGTACGGCATGTATCTCTGGTACTGGCCCGTCCTCCTCGTGATGACGTCCGCCCGGACCCACCTCCAAGGAGTCGTCCTGCTCGCGTGCCGGATGCTCGTCATCGTGCTCGTGGCCGGCGCGTCGTACCGCCTTGTCGAGACGCCGATTCAGCGCGGCGCCCTCTCCCGTTGGCGGGCCTGGGTGGCGATTCCGTCGACGGTTGCCGCCTTGATGCTCCTCCCCCTCCTCGCACCCCTCAGTGCGCCCTCCGTCGCATCGATCGCCTCCACCCCCGCCGCCTTCCAGAGCGCGAGCGGAGCGGGGCCGCAGGCCCTCCCGCCGATGGCACCGGCGGCGGCGGATCCGGTGCGGGTCCTGCTGCTCGGCGATTCGATGGCCGGCACGCTCGGCGTGGGGCTTTCGCAGATCGCCCCCCGCTACGGCGTCCAGGTGGTGAACGAGGGCACCCCCGGCTGTTCGCTGGCCTCGGCCGACAGCGTGAAGGTGCTGACCTACACGGATCCACCCGGCTCCCCCTGCCGCGTCGGTGACCCGGCACATCTGCTCGACGACTACCACTCGCTGATCGCGCAGTACGACCCCGATGTCGTCCTCTATCTGGCGCGGTCCGACACGTTGACCACGTATCTCGACGGGTCCTGGCAGTACGAGGGCATGCCCTCCTTCGACCGCTGGACCGCCTCCCGCTTCGCCCAGGCGATCCCGATCCTCTCCTCACGCGGGGCGCACGTCGTCTTCTTGACGTCGCCGACCTATGACACCGGTGAGGAGGGAGACGGCTCCCCCTGGCCCGAGGACGACCCGTCACGTGTGACAGCGGACAATCGCCTGATCGCCGAAGCCGTCAAGGGTCACAACGGCGTGGCATCGGTCATCGACCTAGGCCGGATGCTCACCCCGGGCGGTCATTTCGAGCCCTCCGTCGACAACGTGCCGGTGCGCTGCGCCGACGGTGTGCACCTGACCATTCCGGGCGGCGAGTGGGTGGGGACGCGGATATTGCCCCAACTCGTGACATTGGGCCAGGCGCATGCCGAGGCCGCGGCCGTCGCCGTCCAGGCGAGGGGTCCGCTCACGGCTCAGGGCCTCCCGTCCTGGTACCACCTACTTCATTGCGGGACCTGAGCAGCGACAGCCAGGGCCCGCAGGCGCACCCGGTGGATCGCGGTGAAGCCGATCAGGATCACGATCATCACAACCGCCTGCACGGCCAGGTCGACCACCGCCGTGGCATGGGGCCTCCCGTGGACCAGATTCACGGCGATGGCCAGCGCGAGCCCGCCCGCGGCGAGGACGCCGGCCACCCATCTCCGCCCGATCGCCAGCAGGTACATCGTCAAGACCACCGAGATACTCAGCAGGATCATCGCCCCCACGAGCGGCGCCAACGCGTCCGCTGCGGATGCATAGGCATGGTGGAACACCTCGACCAACAGCAGGTGGGGGGCGCCGAGCGCGACGGCCAACAACAGCGCCGCCGGGACTGACAGCAACACCAGGACCACGGCCAGCTGCCGGAGCGCGTGACCGCCCTGGCGCCAGCGGATAGCCGCCTCTGGCAGGAGGTAGCCGCCGAGGACCACGGCCCCGAAGACGATCGCTTTGCTGGTTACCGAGACGGCGGCATAGGCACCGCTGTGGACGGAGTCGTCCCGCCCGACGACCAGCACGTCGACGTTCTGGAGGACCGCCACCATGGAGAGCGAGAGTGAGGCGAACAGCAGGTCCATGACCACGCGGTGCCGCTCGGGGCGCGAGCCCCCCAACACGGGATCCGGGCGCACCGCGGCCACCCAACCCGCCAGGCGCGTCCGTGACTGCGCTCCCCCGCCAGCCACTGCGTCGGCGTCCGTCGACCAGGCGCGGACCGCCACGAACCGTGCCTGGGCGGCCGTCACCATCTCTGCGATCAGAATGCCGACAGCCGCGCCCGAGGAACCCTTCCCCGCACCGACCAGGGCCAGCACCGCGACGGTCCGCGTGCCGCCCTCCACCAACAGGTTGCCCGCCAACGGGCGGTAGGCCCGCCGGGCCTGGAGCAACCCGCGATCGAGCGAGAGCAGAACGAAGAAGCCGGCCGCGGTAAGGATGGCGGCGATCCCGATCCCACTGCGCTGCCCGAGCAGCACGGCGATCCAGTGCCGGGTGGCGAAGACGAAGACGGCCCAGGCCACGAGGGCCAGCGAGCCTTGACGATGGACGCGTCCGGCCCATCGCCTCACCAAGTGCTCCGACCCGCTGTCGGACCACATCGTGACGCGGCGCACCACGGCCACCACGACCGCCGAGCCGGGCATCGAGAGGATCAGGAAGAGCCCGGTCAGCTGGTTGAGCGCGCCGTAAGAGTGCGGCGAGAGGATCCGGGCCACCGCCACGGTGACGATGACGTTGGCCCCATTGGCCAGGACCCCCGCAGCGGCCAACGGACCGGCCTGAAGGAGCCCCGCCCTCAGAGATTCGACACCGGGCCGGGCCTTGGCATCGAGCGGGAGCTCTCCGCCGAGGGCGAGCCCCCCGCCGCTCGGCGCCAGGGAGACCGCGGCCGGGATCCCCTCGACCAGCACTTCGACCGTGCTCGGGGTCTGGCTCGGGACCGAGGCGTGCTCTTGACCGCTCGGTCCGCCGCTACCGCTCGCACCGCCGGCCCCGTCTCTGCCGCTGGGCCCGCCGGTGCCGCTCACGTTCGCACGAGCACGGCTACGAGGTCGTCAGGGTGGACCGGGGGGCCCAGGGCAGCACCGGCGCATCGCGACCGGTCGAGCCCGCCTCGTGGTACTCCTCCTCGACGTTGACCGACCAGATGTCATGCGTGGCGCCGAACATGTTCTCCACCGTGAGCATGGCCGTGTACATCGAGTGGTCCTGGTTGTTGTACTTGTGCATGCCGTTGCGACCGATGGGATGCACGTTAGGCGCCTCGGTCTCCAAATATTTGCGGATGGTCTGGACATTGGCTTGATACGTGAAGTCGTAATACGGATACGCCTTGGGCACCCGGACCACGTACCCCTGCTCGACGTCGCCGGGCTCGACGAGGCCGAGCGCCCCGAGCTCCCTGGTGGCCAGGGCGATGAGGTCGTCGTCGGCCATCGCCCAGAGCCGGTCTCCCTCGAACACGAAGTACTCGAGCCCGAGGCAGGTGCGCCCGTCCTTGACCAGATAGGGCGACCACGAGCCGTAGTTCTGAATCCGTCCCACCTCGACCTCGGGGGCATGGATGTAGATCCAGTTGTCGGGAAAGCTGCGTGACTCGGGCACGACGAGCGCCACGGTCAGATAGTCCCGGTAGTGCAGCCCGTCGGCGGCCGCCAGCACCTCATCGGGTGGCGGCGGCGTAATGGTGTGCACCATCTCCCGCATCGGCATGGTCGAGATCACGTGCGAGACCGGCTGCTCGATCACGACCTCTTTCTCGGCCACCGCGCCGTCGATGTCACCGTCACCGTCGAGGTCGCCGCCACGGTCGGGGGTATGCACGTACGTCACCGACTTCGCCCGTCCGTCGGCCACATGAATCTTGGTGAGCCGCGACGACAGGCGCACCGTCCCCCCGGCGGCCTCCACCTTCTCCGCACAGACCTCCCACATCATCCCGGGGCCGTATTTCGGGTACTGGAATTCCTCGATGAGGCTCGTGATCTCCTTCTGGTTCCGCTTGGGCAGGATCGCGTTCACGACCGCCTTGCGCAGATCGAGGTTCTTGATGCGCTGGGCAGCCCAGTCCGCCGGCATCTCGGACACCTCGACCCCCCACACGCGCTCGGTGTAGGTCTTGAAGAAGGTTCGGTAGAGGCGCCAGCCGAAACGGGCCACGAGCCAGTCCTCGTAGTTCTCCTGGTGCTTCGGTGGCCGGATACGGGCCCAGACGTAGGAGAACCCGCACAGCGTCGATTCCCACACGCCCAGGTTGCGCACTGCGTTCATGGCCTTCAGCGGGTAGTCGTAGTACTTGCCCTTGTAGAAGATGCGGCTCATGCGCGGGCGTAGGAGGAAATCGCCCTCGGGCAGGATCTCGTGCCACAGGGCTTCGACCTCGGGCACCTTGGTGAAGAAACGGTGGCCGCCAAGGTCGAAACGCCAGCCGTCTCGCACAACCGTCCGGCTGATACCGCCCACGACCGGATCGGCCTCGAGG
This sequence comes from uncultured Acidimicrobiaceae bacterium, assembly GCA_963706555.1. Lineage (GTDB taxonomy): Bacteria > Actinomycetota > Acidimicrobiia > Acidimicrobiales > RAAP-2 > Bog-473. The sequence goes on along the minus strand of OY970164.1, from coordinate 3,490,477 downwards.
ACCAAGGGCCGTAACCCCCGTTTGGTCAGTTGGTAGGCCGCGGTCAGGCCCCCCGGCCCCGCGCCCGCAATCACCACCGGTGCCTCGTCAGGCATCTTGTCCTCTCGTCACGATCGGCCGTCAGTTGGCCGTCAGCAGGATACCGGCTCGGTGCCGTCCGGCCCGAGGATGCGCCCTTACGGCACCGAGATGTTCAAGAACGCCAGCAGCGCGTACGCGGCCAGTGCGGCGGGGAGCAGCACCAGCGACCACCCGCTCGATGATCGGCTTCCCGCAGATCAGGGCGGCCGCCATGGTCAACGGGAACGCACTGAGGGCGTAGCGCTCGAACGAATCGAGGTTCGCCCCCGCCAGCGCCACGAGCAGGACGGCGCCCGAGAAGACCGTGTAGGACGCGGGGAGCTTGCGCCAGCACACCACGAGCAGGAACAGGGCGAGCACGACCCAGGGCACGTGGAGTGCCGTTCCGACGTGCCCGTGCCACAGTCCCCGCACGTCGTGGTAGGCGGTGACCAACGGGTCCGCGAGTGCCCCGTGGTGCGACGACTGGAACTGCACGCTCAGCGGAGCCCAGAAATCGCCGACCTCGTGGTGCGACCAGAGCCCGAAGGCGGCGAGCCCGACCAACGGGGCGGCGGTCGCGCCCAGGCCGGCCAGGCGCCGGCTGCGGCCCAGCCGGGTCCACCACCGCACCAGTTCGACCGCCACGGCCAGAGCCAGCAGCACGCCGATGGGCCGGGTGAGCGCAGCCAGGAATGCCAGGACGCCCGCCAGCACGAAATTCGGCGGCGTGACCGCGACGAACAGATCCGATTGGGGGGACCTGCCCGCGTCGGGGATGGCGCCCGTGGCTCGGTCGGGGCCGGGCGACGGCCGGAGCGCCAGGAAGCAGCCGATCGCCAGGCACAGGAAGGTCGACTCCGCGTAGCCCATGACCAGGACATAAGCGGCCGGCGCGAGACTGAGGAACCAGATGGCACGCCGCGCCACCGAGCCGGTCGCCGGTCTCGCGGCGAACCAGGATGTACAGCAGGGCCGTGGCCACGTACGCGGCCACGTTGGAGACCACGACGAGGGCCGCGCCATCCCCCACGCCGGGCAACCACGCCACGGCGTGGGTCAGGACGGGGACAGCCGGAAAGAAGCGGAGCGACTGCGTCCCCATGGCGCCGTACCCCACCCGTGCGATGGTCTCGTAGAACCCCGCATCCCAGCCGAGGAGCCCCTCGTGCACCCGGGCGGCGACGCCAATGTGGGCCGGGTCCGTGCGATCCACGATGAAATGCGCCAGTGCGAGGACACCGAGCACAATCACCCGGGCCAGCACGAAGGGCAGGAGCGCCTCGCGTGCGGGCTCGACCAACCGTCCTGCGAGCGACTGTCGGGCGGAAGGAGCGAGCGTGGTCGGGCCGGGCGGCGTTTGTTCGCCCGGGCCCGGGCCGGCCGGCGGGTCCGAAATGCGCTCAGGGTCCGGGTGCGGCTGCATCAGCCGGGCTGCGGGGCGTACTCGGTGAGGGTCATCGGCTCGTAGAACTTGGCGCCGTTCGGTGCCACCCAGTTGTGCCCACCCATGTTGGGCTGCGAGAGCAATGCCGCGGCCACCTGCTCACATTTGACGCCGAAGGTCTGGTAGCCGGGCTGCCACACCAGCCAGATCCGGTGGTGATTCCCCGCCTCGGCCACCAGCTTGTCGGCGAAGGCCTTCGGGCTGGCCGCCTTCACGACGCTTCCGTAACGGACCCAGTTCACGAATTGCGGGCCGGTCCCCCGGGGGAAGGTCACCATCTTGTACTGGCCGGGGTTCGCCACGGCCCGGTAGGTGGCCGGTCCGAGTTGGTCGGGACACATGGCGACGACGTCGCCGGGCTTGGCCTGCGCATCGATGACCGCGGCAACTTTGGTGGCTTGTGTGCGCTGTGTCGTGATGTTCTGGAAAGCGCCGATGAACCCCGCCACCACCGCGATGGCCACGATGGCCAGGCGCACCCGCGTGCTGAGGAAGGTCGTGGTCCCGAGCGCCACCAGCAGGAGCAGCGGGAGGAAGACCACGGCGGCGTAGCGGGGGGAGAACGCGCTCGTCGTGAGTATCCCGCCGGCGATAGCGGCGAAGAGGGTGCCGACCACCGTGATCGACATCCCGCGCGCCCTCGGCTGGGTGCGCACGTCCAGCTCGATGATGCGACCGCTGCGACCGATGCCGAACAGCGCCAGCGCGAACATGGCGAAATAGATGAGGGCCAGCAGGCGGCCCTGATCGGTCCCGGCAATCGACAGGCTCCCTTGATTGGAGGTGAACCCGGTCACCGCGTTGATCACGGCGGCGAAGTTCGGCGGGGCCGCCCACGGCGTCCCGGTGTAGCGGGACTGGTAGATGAAGATCGGCAACCAGGGCACGAAAAGGACGCACCCGGCCGCCATGGCCCAGAAGGCGGCAAAGGGCCGCTTCCAGGCCGGTGCCGCCGCGTCGAGGTGACGGGACCAGAGGGCGGACCACAGGAGCCAGAGCCCGACCACTCCGACCAGGTAGAGCGCCCAATACTGGGTGTAGAGCAGTGCGGCCGTCACCACCGCCGTCGCGATGAGGTTCCCCGGCCGGGGCGTTTGCAGCGCGCGGTGCAGCGCCAGGAAGCCGCAGCCTGTGAGCAGGATCACCAGCGAGTACATCCGCGCCTCGGTCGAATAGAAGACGGCGAACGGTGCGCTGGCGAGCAGGACGACCGTGGTCCACGCCGTGGCACGCCCGCCGAACCGATTGCCGGCCAGCCACGCCACGGGGAGGGACGCCACACCGATCACACCGGAGAGTGAGCGGGTGCCCAGGTCCGATTGGCCGAAGATACGCATCCAGAAGTGCAGCAGGTAGTAGTACAGCGGCGGGGCGCCGTCCTGTTTGACCGAGCCGGCGATCTGCGAGAACGGGAGCCGGGCCCGGTTGACGGTCAGGGCCTCATCGAGCCACAACGCTGAATGGGTGGTGAAGCGCAGAATGACGCCGACCATGACGATGACGGCCACGGCGACTCCGACTACGGTTCGCAAGCGGCCGGTCAGGGTAGGGAGGGCCTCAGGCACGGCCGCATAGTAGGACACGGGGCCTCGGGTAATCCGGTACCCCGGTGGCACACCGCAAGTGGTTGGCCGCACCCGGGTCGGCCGGCCAGCCGGGGCGGCCCGTGCGGCCCGAAACGCAGGGCGAAGAGACGAAAGGGGGGCCGCCAGAGTGGGCAAGTACATCGCCAAACGCCTCGTACTCCTGCTCATCATCATCTTCTTCGTCTCGGTGGCGTCGTTCTTCCTGGTCCACCTTCTGCCCGGCAACCCGGCCGTCACCATCCTCGGGCCCAACGCCACCCCGCAGAACCGGGCCATCCTCGACCACCAACTCGGTCTCGATAAATCGCTCTGGATGCAGTACTTCGTCTGGATCGGCCATGTGTTCCAGGGCAACCTGGGCCAATCGTTCACCACCCATCAGACGACGACGAGCATCATCGCCGAGTCCTTCCCCATCGACATCGAGCTGATCGTGATCTCCCAAATCATGGCGCTCATCGTGGCCGTCCCGTTGGCCATGTCCGCCTCCCGACGTCCGAACCGACCGTTCGATCAGGTCTCGAACGGCGTCGCCTTCGGCATGCTGGCGCTCCCTGCGTTCGTTATCGGCCCTCTTCTGGTCCTCCTCTTCGCCGTCCATTGGCACATCTTCCCGGGACCCGCCTCCTATGTTCCGCTCACCCAGAACTTCTGGTCGAACATCCACACGATGCTCCTGCCGTCGATCGTGCTCGCACTCGGCGGGATCGTCATCTACTTCCGGCTCCTGCGCAACGACCTGATCGCCACGCTGCAGCAGGACTTCATCACCATGGCACGGTCCAAAGGGCTCTCGGACCGGCGCATCATGTGGCGCCATGCCTTGCGGCCCTCGTCGGTCTCCGTCCTGGCTTCGGCCGGGGTGACCATCAGCGGGCTCATCGCAGGGACGTTCGTGGTCGAGTTGCTCCTGCAATTGCCCGGGCTCGGCTTCCAAATCATTTCGGCCATCAATCAGGACGACTACACCGTGGTCCAGGGCATCACCCTGGTGGTGGCCGTCGCCATCGTGGTGATCAACTTCATTTTTGATTTCATCTTCACCATCGTCGACCCGAGGATCGCCCGTGACTGAGCTCGCAGCCGGCCTGCCCCACGACACCTCCGCCCTGGGCCCCGACGGGGTCTTCCTGTCGGGTGGGGCGGGCGGAGCGGGCGGACCGGGTGCCGCCGCCGACACCGCAGGCAGAAAGAGGCTCGGCGTCTACTTCTGGATCTGCGCCGGCTGGATCGGCCTGATCATCCTCGTGGCAGTGTTCGCCAACCTGCTCCCGCTGCCGAATCCCGACTTTCAGAACTTCGCCGCCCCCCAGAACGGCGCTCCCGCGTGGGGGCACCTGCTCGGGACCGACGACCTCAACCGCGACATCTTCAGCCGCCTGTTATTCGGGGCCCGTGTGTCGCTCGTGGTCGGCTTCGGCGGAACGGCCATCGGCATGATCCTCGGGGGGATCCCCGCCATGCTCTCGGCCTACCGCCGCGGGCGCACCGACACTTTCTTGAACACGGTCTCCTACGCCGTCCTGGCGTTTCCCGCCCTGGTGGCGGTGATCGCCATCGGCTCGTTCTGGGGCCACCAGCTCTGGAAGATCACCCTGGTCATCGGGATCTTCAGCGCGCCGGTGATCTTCCGGGTCATTCGGGCTTCCACCCTGTCGTACGCCAGCCGGGACTTCGTCATGGCGGCGAAGGCGCTCGGTGCGAGCGACGCGCGGATATTGGGGCGCGAGATCCTGCCCAACATCTTGCCGACAGTCGTTTCCTTCGGGTTGATCGCCGTCGCCACCGTCATCGTGCTCGAGGGCACGCTGGCCTTCCTGGGCCTTTCCGTGCCCCCACCCACCCCGAGCTGGGGCAACATGCTCAACGAGGGGTCCTCCCTCCTGGCCGGCGGGCCCGGCCAGAACAACCCCTGGCTGCTCATCTTCCCGGCGGCGGCCATGTTCTCGCTGCTGTTCTGCCTCAACGTGGTGGCCGACAAGCTGCGCTCCTACTTCGACGTGACCGAGGTGAAATTGTGACCCCGGGCGCGATGGCAACGCCGGGCCCGGTGGGCGGTCCGGGCCCGGTGGGCGGTCCGGGCGGTGGGCGTCCGCCGGTGGGCGGTCCGGGTGCCGTGGCGGCGCCGGGTGCGCCGGGTGCGCCGGGTGCGCCGGGTGCGATAGGTGCAGTGGGCGCCCCCCTCCTCGTGGTCGAGGACCTGCGGGTCTCGTTCGCCACCCCGCAGGGTGAGCTGCGCGCAGTGCAAGGAGTTTCGCTCGCACTCGAACGGGGCAAGACGCTCGGCATCGTGGGTGAATCGGGTTCGGGCAAGACCGTGCTCTCCCGGGCGATCATGGGGCTCCTCCCCCGCGGCGGCGTCACGCAGACGGGATCAGTCCGCTACCAGGACCAGGAAATCCTCAACGCCTCGCCCAAAGACCTCCGACGCCTCTGGGGCACTGAGATCGCCATGGTCTTTCAAGACCCGATGACCTCGCTCAACCCGGTGCAACGGATCGGCAACCAGATCGCCGAGTCGCTCAAAATCCATCTCAGACTCGACCGGGCCGAGGCAAAGGAGACCGCACTCTCCCTCCTCATGCAGGTCGGTATCCCGTTCCCGGTCGAACGTTTCGACGCCTATCCGCACCAACTCTCGGGGGGCATGCGCCAGCGGGTCATCATCGCCATCGCACTGGCGTGCGCGCCACGGCTGCTCATGGCGGACGAGCCCACCACCGGACTCGACGTCACGGTCCAGGCGCAGATCCTCGATCTGTTGAGCACCTTGCAACGGGATCGGCAGATGGGCATGGTCCTGGTGACCCACGATCTCGGGGTCGTCGCCACCCGGACCGACGAGATCATCGTGATGTACGCCGGGAATGTGGTCGAACGGGCCCCGACCAGAACGCTCTTCTCACGGATGGCCATGCCGTACACCGAGGCATTGCTCCGCTCCATCCCGCGTATCGGCAATCCCAGCCACACCCGGCTCGAAGCCATCGAGGGCCGCCCACCTGATCTCATATCGCCGCCCGCCGGCTGTCCGTTCGCACCCCGCTGCCCTTACGCACAGACCAAGTGCCATCACGAGAAGCCGCCCCTGATCGAAGGCGAGGTCCCGGGACACAGCTACGCCTGCTGGTTCCCCCTGACCGGGGCGCCCGACGATTCCAGCGCACCCGGCGCTTCCGGCGATCCCGCGGGAACGGAGCCCATGTGAGCTCGTCGAGCCCGCTGCTCACCGTCGAGGACCTCTTCGTCTCCTTCACCCGGGGTGGCAACACGGTCCAGGCCGTGGCCGGAGTCAGCTTCACCTTGCAGGAGGGCGAGACGCTCGGCCTGGTCGGCGAGTCGGGCTGCGGCAAGACGACGACCGGTCGGGCGATCGTGCAGGTGGAGAAGCCGACGTCGGGCAAGGTCACCTTCCAAGGAACCGAGCTCACGTCCTTGGATCGGGGCGACCTCCGCAAAATGCGCACCGAGATGCAGATGATCTTTCAGGATCCGATCTCGTCACTGAATCCCCGGCGGCGCGTGGCCGACATCGTGGCCGAACCACTCACCATTTGGCAGATAGGAACCAAGGAGGAGCGACGGGCCAAGGTCAATGCCATGCTCGACTCGGTCGGGATCGATCCCTACGTGGCCGGCAACCGCTACCCACGGGAGTTCTCGGGCGGCCAATGTCAGCGCATCAGCATTGCCCGCGCGCTCGTCCTCGAACCGAAGCTCTTGGTGTGTGACGAGATCGTCTCGGCCCTCGATGTCTCCGTCCAGGCGCAGATCCTCAATCTGCTCGAGGATCTCAAGGAACAGCACAACCTGACACTCCTCTTCATCGCCCATGACCTCGCGGTGGTCAAGAACGTGAGCGACCGGGTGGCCGTCATGTATCTCGGTCGCTTGTGCGAGGTCGCGCCCTCGGATGTCCTGTACGCGACACCGGCACATCACTACACCGAGGCGTTGCTGTCGTCGGCGGTCGAGCCGAATCCTGATGTCACCCGGACCCCGGTCATTCTCGCCGGAGAGCCGCCGAGCCCCATCAATCCCCCGTCGGGATGTCGCTTCCGCACCCGCTGCCCACGCGCCGAAGCTCGATGCGCCGAGGAAGTCCCCGAGCTCCGCCAGATTGCTCCCGGCCACGAGGTGGCGTGCCACTTCCCGGTCGGGAGCTAGCGAAGGTTGGCCGTCTCCCCCACTGGCGGCTCCGCCCGCGTGCCTCACTCGTCGTTGCCGTCTCGGACTGGCCCCTCTTGCGGGGTGAGCTGGAGAAGTGGGGGGTAGCCGCATCCACCCGGGGATGGAACGACCCCGACGTCGAATGGAACGAGTTCGACCTCGTCGTCGCCAACGGGGCGTGGGACAACGACGCACATCCGGCGGCGGCGTCCGCTTTGCCCATGTCCTCGAGGCGCTCATCCCCTGAACGAGGCGCCTCCTTCGTGCCGCTCATGAAGGACGGTGGCCAGATCGCCGAGGCGGCTCGTCCACCCCTGCCCGTGGTCCCCATGTCGTTCGACCGGCAGGTCCCGATGCGTCAGTTCGACGACGGTGGCGTCACCCTCGGGCCGCAACACGATCTCGACGGTGCTCGAGCCCGCGGGCAGTGTCTCGTTCCCCGGGATGCCCCAGGTGAACACCACGCGATGCGGCGGGTCGACGGCGACGTAGGACCCCCGCACTTGGGTCTGGCCCATATCTATGGCGAAGATCCCGCCTGGCCGGGGCTCGACGTCCACCCATGTGCCCAGCCAGCGCACGAGGAGGTCCGGTTGCACAAGGTACGGGAACACCTCTTGCGGGCTTGCCTCGATCGTCGTTGTCACCACCAGGTCGGGGGTCACGAGAGGGCCCTTTTGTCCTCTTCGACGATGCGCTTGAGACGGTCGAGCGCATCGGGCCACAGCTCGTCCAACAAGGCCCGGACCGGAACGAGGGCGTCGGGACGAAGCAGGTACAACCTCCGCGTTCCCTCCCGGCGCTCCTCGAGCAGGCCGGCCCGGTGCAGCACCTGCAGGTGTTGACTCACTGCTTGCTGGGTCATGGGGAAATGCTCCGCGATCTGGCCTGCTGCGAGCTCGTCATTGCGGACCAGGCGCAGCATCGTGCGCCGCGTCGGATCAGCCAAGGCCCGCAGCACCAGATCAGCAGCTTCGGCCGTCATGCGTCCATTATCGCCAGCGCCCGGGGTTACCGGTGGCGCTCTCGACGAACGACACGAGGCTCGGGAGGAAATGCGTCCACCCGGCGAAGCAGCTTTCGGCGCAGGGCAGACCGCCCAGACCGCGGTGTGCGAAGGCGAGCGTGATCGCTCCGGCCGCATCGGTTGCGCCGGCCGCGCCGGCTTGACCGTCTGCGTCGGAAGCAGAGGCGGAAGCAGAGGCGGAGCCGGAGGAGAACTCGATGGTCGTGCCCACCCAGTCCGGCTCGGCGGAGCAACTCACCACGTCCCAGACGACCAATTTCGGGCAAGTCAGGCGTCGTCATGACTCTGACGTCCAGGCCTTTGTCGCCGAAGCTGATTCGCAACACACCAGGCTCCGGACTGACGGTGGGCATCCACCAGCCGCTCACGCCGTCATCGGTGGTGATCGCGGCACGAAGCGCCGCCGCTGTGCCCTGGATCGAAACGGTCCGGATGAAATCCGCGGTTTCTGCGCCGAGGGCGGTCTCTGTCGTATCGGTCATGAGGGCTCCTTGTTCTCGTTGGCAACTCTTCACAATCATTTCCTTGTACAATAATATGATTGTATTCGAGACCCCTCTTGTCAAGCCCCTTTCGGTTCTTTGGACATCTGTCTTTGGCCCTGCGTCTTTGGCCCTGCGTCTTTGGCCCTGCGTCTTTGGCCCTGCGTCTTTGGTTCCGTCAGGTGCCGTCGGGATAGCCGCCACGATGAAGGACCATCGGATAGTGCGGCAACGTCTCGGCCGGCTTCCTCGCTGCCCGCCACCCATCGGCATAAGGGGTCAATCCCTCGAAGAGAGCTGACTCCTGCAGAAGTTCCGGATCTCCGACGGCATGCAAGAGCGCGCGTCGAAGGCGTTCGATGTTCGCCCGACCGAATCGGTCCCTCCAGCGTTCCTGGGTCTCGGCCAGCAGGCGGTGATACTTCTCTTGCGACAACTTGCCTTTCGGCGTCAGCCGCGCCGTCTTGCCTCGCCCAGCCGAAGGTTCGGGTTCGAGCACGACGCAGTCACGCCTGACCAAGAACCCCAGCGCCATGCTGTTCGCTTCCTTTGACACACCGGTCAACCTCGGCAGCTCCCGAACCGCTACCCCGGTCTCATGGAGGACGCGCAACGTGTTGGCGGCAATGGTGAGCGACACTCTCGCATCCGCCTCGTAGTCGAGTGCGAACTGCAACAGGACCTGCGCCAGCAAGACGGAGACATCCGGCGCTGTTGCCGCCGCCGATCCGATTCCCTCGGTAGGGTTCACCGGGTCGGTACGGTTCACCGGGTCGGTACGGTCCGCCGTGCCCGACAGCAGTGACACCGCAGCCTTCCCGTTTTGAGTCGGAGCGACAATCGGGAGGTACCGCGGCAACTTGGCGTCGAATTGTTCCCGCACCGCCTCGAGGGCCTCACGAAGAAGCTCGATTGCCTCGCGGCCGAAGCGCAGAACCCATCGAGCCTCCACCTCGGCGGCCAACGGGCTCCAGATTGCCCGGGCCTCCTCACCCGCAACGGTCGGCCGCGCCAGAAGGTGAGCCCGACTCGCTCCCCGCGTACGACCCGCGCCACTTGCTCCTCCCGCACCTCCCTCCCCCGCAGCGGGCGTCACCACCAGATAGCCCCAGCGTTCCAACCCGGACAAGGAGTCGGCCTTCGTCCTTGATCGGGCTTGCAATTCGCCCACACTGATGCCCTGGCCGCCGAGATACTGCATCACGTTGACCCACATGACCTGGGACACCAACCACGGAGCGCCCTCCGGGCCTGCCGCACGTCCGGCAGCGGCCGTCCGATGCGCCATCCGGTGCTCGAATTCGTTGTCGAACTCGATCGTGAAAGCCACCAGTAACTGCGAGAGCAGGGTGGGCAAGGGCACAGGAGCAACCATGCCGCCAATTCTGCGACGAACCGGCCCGTCATTCAAAGGCCCCGTCGTTCGGGGACAGAGTTCTCTACACTCGCAGCATGCCCGTCAAGAACGTCTCCCACATTGCTATCGGTGTCCGTGACATGGACGCGTCAGTCCCCTTCTGGACCGATGTCGTCGGTCTCCACGTGAGCCTCGACACGACCGAGGAATTCACCATGGATGGGAAGACGACACGGCGCCGAGGCGTCTACCTGCGCGAGCAAGAAGGCGCCAACGAGCCATTCATCGTCCTCGACCAGGGATTGACGAGCCCCTATGACGGTGACCCCACACCCCTCTTCCAGATCGGGGTGCACCACTTCGGCTTCTGGGTCGACAACCTCGACGAGATCGCGGGACGGGCCCGTGCTGCCGGGGTGACCATCGTGACGGAGCCGAGCAAGGACGGCGTTGACACGCCCGCCTACGGCGAGCCTTCAGGTGGCCGGGTGCGCTCGATGTTCGTGCGCGATCCGGACGGCAACACCGTGCAGTTCGACCAGCGGGTCAGCTAAGACCCGAGCCTCGGGTCAAGCCTCGGGTGCGCCCTCTGCGCCCTCGGCAACCGGAGCCGCCTCGGCAACCGGGGACGCCTCGGCAACCGGGGACGCCTCCGCCGTCACTGCACCCCCGCCTTCGCCTTCGCCCTCGGCCGTGGGAGCCGGCGCACCCACGCCTTCGACCGCACCCGCCAACGACTCGGGCACGACAACCGGGGTGCCGAGCTCTTCGGCGAAGTCGGCCCATGCCGCCTGCGCCTCGGTCTCGGGCATGAACTCACCTTCGGCATAGTCAAAGCCGATGTAGTTCCCCTCTTCGTCGTAGGCGTGCTCACCGAAGGCCTCGCGGTACTCCTCGGAGACCTCGCCACCCTCGGCGGCCTGCTTGATCGACAGCGAAATACGACGACGCTGCAGGTCGATGTCGATGATCTTGACCCACAGTTCCTCACCGGGTGTGACGACCTGCTCGGGCAGGTCCACGTGGTGCACGGCCATCTCCGAGATGTGCACCAGACCTTCGATCCCGTCGCCCACCTGCACGAAGGCGCCGAAGGGCACCAGCTTGGTGATGCGGCCGTAGACGAGCTGACCCACGGCGTGGCTGTCGGCGAATTCCTGCCACGGATCGGACTGGGTCGACTTGAGCGACAGCGAGATCCGCTCCTTGTCCAGGTCAACGTCGAGCACTTCCACCTCGATCTCGTCGCCCACCTGCACGACGGACGAGGGGTGATCGACGTGCTTCCAGCTGAGCTCGGACACGTGGACGAGTCCGTCCATGCCGCCGAGGTCGACGAAGGCGCCGAAGTTGACCACCGAGGAGACGACACCCTTGCGGCGCTCGCCTGGCTTGAGGTTGGCCAGGAAATCCCCCCGCTGCTCCTTCTGCGCCTCTTCGAGCCAGGCCCGCCGCGAAAGGACCACGTTGTTGCGGTTGCGGTCGAGCTCGATGATCTTGGCCTCGATCACCTTGCCGACATAAGGCTGCAACTCGCGCACGCGGCGCAACTCCACTAGCGACGCAGGCAGGAAGCCGCGCAGGCCGATGTCGACGATGAGGCCACCCTTGACGACCTCGATGACCGGACCGGACACCATTTCGCCGTCGTTCTTCTTCTTCTCGATCGTCGTCCACGCCCGCTCGTATTGCGCACGCTTCTTGGAGAGAACGAGGCGCCCCTCCTTGTCTTCCTTTTGCAGGACGAGTGCCTCGATGTGATCGCCCAACGACACGATCTCTTCGGGGTGGACGTCGTTGCGGATGGAAAGCTCACGGGCCGGGATGACACCCTCGGACTTGAATCCGATGTCGAGCAGAACCTCATCGCGGTCGATCTTCACGACCGTCCCCTCGATCACATCTCCATCTTCGAACTCGATGATGGAGTCGCCCATCGCCTGTTCGAGATCGGCATCGCCCAGATCGTCATCGATGATGACTCGGGGGGTGTAGTTCCCCTCAGCGTCGAACGTTCCCATGTTGTCGAGGGAAAGGAGGGGGGTGCGTACGTCGGACATCAAAAAGCTCGCAATCAGGTGACCGCGCCGGGGTCGGTGTGAGTCCAATAGGAGCCCGGCTGCCGGTGCCAGCTGGGCGATAGAGATTACCAGCCCGAACGGCGCCGTTCAGCCAGCGGGGTCGGCGGCCGCCCTGCAGCGCAGCGCCCGCTCGGCCGCTCGACCCATCGGCGCCCGGCTCAGCCCTTGGCTGCGGCCCAGCTCGGGCCGATCGCCAGGGAAATGGTGAGGGGGACCTTCAGGTTGGCCGCGCCGGTCAGGGCATCCTCGGTGAGGCGGCTCGCCTCGGCTTCCTCCCCGGCCGGCACCTCGACGATCACCTCGTCGTGGACCTGGAGCACCAGCCGGCTGGCCAGCTCCTGCTCCTCCAGCGACCGGTCGAGCCGGACCAGTGCCAGCTTGAAGATGTCGGCCGCGAGGCCCTGGATTCCGGCGTTCATGGCCTGGCGCTCCGCCGCCAGCCGGACACGGTAGTTGGACGAGTTCAGGTCGGGCAGAGGTCGGAGCCGGCCGAATTCGGTGCACGTGCCGCCCCGCTCCCTGGCCTCGACCACGGTCGCGTCCATGTACTGCTTCACACTCGGGAAGGCCCCGAAATAGCTCTCCATGATGGCGGCCGCCTCGTCGACCGGCACGCCGAGCCGCTGGCTCAGCCCGTAAGCCTCCATCCCGTAGGCCAGTCCGTAGGACACCATTTTTGAGAACTCGCGCTGGGTGTGCGTGACCTCTTCGGGTGGCACGCGGTAGACCCCCGACGCGACAACCCGGTGCACATCGGACCCCGAAGTCATCGCCTCGATCAGTCCGGCGTCGCCCGAGAGATGGGCGATGACGCGCAACTCGACCTGGTCGTAGTCGGCGACCAGGAACGAGCGCCCCTCGGCCGGCACGAAAGCCCGACGGAACTGCTTCCCGAGCTCGCTGCGCACCGGGATGTTGTGCAAGTTCGGACGATCCGACGAGATGCGACCCGTCCGCGCCACCGTCTGGCGGAACGACGCGTGGATCCTGCCGTCGTCGGCCACCTCGGCCAGCAGGTTCTCGCCGTACGTCGACCGGAGTTTCTCCACTTCGCGATACGACAACAGCGCATCGATGATCGGGTGCTCGCCGCGCAGGCTCTCGAGCGTCTGCGCGTCGGTCGAGTAGCCGGTCTTGGTCTTCTTTCCCGGCTTGAGCCCGAGCTCGTCATAGAGCACCGTGCGCAGCTGTTGGGTCGAATTCACGTTGAACTTGTGCCCGGCCACCTCCTGCACCCTCGCCTGCAGCCCGGCCGCCGAGGCTTTCAGCTCGTCGCTGATCTTGGTCAACTCGACCCGATCGATACCGATGCCGGACACTTCCATTTTGGCGAGGACCCGCACCAGGGGCGTCTCGATGCCGTCGTGGAGCAGCGCCATGTCGAGTGCGTCGATCTGCGGTCGGAAACTCGCGGCCAGGTCAGCCACGTCCCGACCCTCGGTCACCATCCCCTGGGCCTCGTCGAGGAGCTCAGGCTCAGGGTCGCCCATGCGCAACTGCAACTGGCCGTCATCGCCCCGTAGGTCCGACAGCTCGTACTCCCCCGTCGAGGCGTCGAGCAGGTAGGCGGCCACGCCGGTGTCCATGATCAACCCGGTGCAATCGATCCCGAGCGGCAACAACGACCGCATCACTTCTTTGACCTGGTGGCCCACGATGGACCCGGTCATCGCCTCGGTCAGCGTCTCGGCCACGTCCTTGGACGACAACAAGTCTCCGGGCAGCATGACCGCGCCGACATCACCACCCCCTTCGGTGGCGACCAGAGCGAGGGCCTTGAGCGGGCTGCGGCCGGCCGGGCCGGCCCATCGGGCGACGAGACTGAGTGTCCCTCCGGCCAGTGCCGCCAGATCCGCTGTCGCCGCGGCGGCCTGCGTCGGCACGCGGACCTCGCCGAAATCGACCAGCTCGGCCCGCACGTCTCCGACCTCACCCGGTGCGGCCGCACCGGCGCCGGCGTTGCCGCTTCCGCCGGTGCCGCTCCGCAAGGTGGCCAGGCTCGCCTTGGCATCCTTGGTGAGCACCGTGCCCGCAGCCGACGGTGCGGCGCTTCCTTCGGCCGCCTCGCCCAACGCACCGGCCGCCAGGAGCTCCTCGACCCGCTGCCAGTGTGTCCGCAGCTCGTACTTGGCGAATGCCGCCTCCGCGGTCTTGAGGTCCCACCCCCCGAGTTGGAGCTCATCGACATGCACGGTCAGTGGCACGTCGCGCACCAACGGGATCACGGCCGCATTGGAACGAGCGAGCTCCTCGTTGTTCGCCAGATTCTCCCGCAACTTGGGCGTCTGCTCGTCGACGTGGGCGAACACTCCATCGAGGTCGCCGTAGGCATTGAGAAGCTTGGCCGCGGTCTTCTCGCCCACGCCGGGAATTCCCGGCAGGTTGTCCGAGGGGTCGCCGCGCAACGCGGCAAGCATCACGTACTTCGACGGTGGCACGCCGCAGCGCTCGAGGATCCCCGCCTCGTCGTAGAGCGAGTAGTCACTCACCCCGCGCCGGTTGTAGAGGACGCGCACGTGCGGGTCCTCAATGAGTTGGAAGCTGTCCCGATCCCCGGTGACCACCACGACGTCGCACCCGCGGTCCCGGGCCTCGGTGGCCAGTGTCGCCAGGACGTCATCTGCCTCGTAGCCCGGTGCCTCGACGACGGGGATGGCCAACGCATGCATGACCTCACGGATCATCTCGAATTGCGGCGGCAGGTCCTTGGGCGCTTCCGACCGGCCCGCCTTGTAGTCGGCGATCATCTCGTCGCGGAACGTTTCACCCGGAAGGTCGAATGCCACGGCCAGGGACCCGGGCTGATGCTCACGGATGATGAACTGCACCATCGAGACGAAGCCGTGGACGGCGTTGGTGACGAGCCCGCTGGTCGTGCTCAAGGTCGCCGGCAAGGCGAAATAGGCCCGGAAAGCGAGCGACATGCCGTCGAGCAGGAAGGTCGCGCCGACGCGGTCCCCCTGCGCATTCAATTGCTCGGTCGTTGGCGCCTGCGTGGTCGGCGGCACTTACGGCGTCAGCGTGCCGTCGACGATCTGCTGAGCCACATCGCGCATGCGAGCGCGGTTCTGCATGGCCGTCTGTTGGATGAAAGTGAAGGCATCGTTCTCAGACATGTCGCTGCCGTCCATGAGCGCCGCTTTCGCCTGGTCGACGACGCGGCGGGTCGCGATCTTGTCCTCCGCCCCGACCGCCGGCTCTTTGGACTCCTCGGCCGCGATCGCCCACTCCTGCCTGGCCCGTGAGAGGACGTCCGCCACCGCCGGTAACAGCTCCCGAGCCTGAAACGGCTTCACGAGATACGCGGACACCCCGGCATCACGCGCCTCTTCGATCAGATCGCGCTGGCTGAAGGCAGTGAGCAGCATGACGGCGACCTGATGGCGCGAGGTGATCTCCCGTGCGGCTTGGAGGCCGTCGAGTCCCGGCATTTTGATGTCGAGGATCACGAGGTCCGGCTCGTGTTCAGCCACCATCTCAACCGCCTCATCGCCCCGGCCGCTCTCGCCGACCACTTCGTACCCGGCGGAGGTGAGGATCTCTTTGAGGTCAAGCCTGATGATTGCCTCGTCCTCGGCGATGACCACACGGGCCAAGGTCTCTTTTTCGTTGGTTCCCACGCTCACGATCGAGGGATCACCACGTTGGAGAGAAGCTCGTCCTGCCGGTGTTCAAGGTCGACCACCGTGTTCGCCAAGGCGTCACGTGCCTTGGACATGGCATCGGCATGGCGCGCCGCTTCGCTGCTCTCGTGTGCGGCCAACGGCGTCTCGGCCACGAGGGAGCGTACGCGAGCTTCGTCGGCGGACTCCCGGACGACGGCCAACTGCTCTTCGAGGACGGCGAGGTCCTCGCGGGCGCGCACCAACCGGGAGTGGACATCCCGGATCCGTCGCTCGAGCAAGGCACGATGCATGAGCCGTTGAGTCTACGTGGCGCGGAAGTGGTCGGAGGCCCGAAACCATCGTCGCTCCGCACCCAGGCTGGCCAGCACCTCTTTGTCCGGCCAGGCACCCACCCCCGGCTGGTCCGGTACCTGCACCCAGCCGGCGCGCACCTCCGGATAGCCGCAAGGGTCCAGCTCGAGATAGGTGCCAGGGTCGCTCAGGTCGCCGACCAGGCCGGTGGCGTCCTCGGCCAGCCGGGCCGCGAGCGCCAGGTTCGACGCCCGGCCCAACCCCGCTTCGAAGAAGCCCCCGACGAAGACCGCCACTCCCTCGGCCGCGCAAGCGGCGTGCGCCAGGCGGGCGGCGCGCAACCCTCCAAGCCTTCCCGGCTTGAGGCAGGCCACGCGACAGGCCCGGTTGCGGAGGGCGTCGAGGACACGCCGGGGAGAGGAGAGCGACTCATCGAGGCAGACGGGTACCGACGTGCGACGAGCGAACTCGGCTTGCGCCACCAGATCCGCCGGCGGGAGCGGCTGCTCGATGCACAACACGCCGAACTCGGCCAGCTGCTCGACCTGGTCGGCATCACCCATGCCGTAGGAACCGTTGGCGTCGACCTGGAGGATGAGATCGGGATGATCGGCCCGCACCGCCCCGACCGGCTCGATGTCCCACCCGGGCTGGACCTTGATCCTGACCCGGGCCGCGCCCTCCGCCACGGCGTGGTCCACCTGGGTACGGAGGACACCGAGGTCGCCATCGGGCGGAATCCCCACCGCAGCGCCCACCGGGAGCGTCGCAAATCCGGGACCGATCTGTAGAGAAGCGGCCAAGGATCGTCCAGCGAGACGCAGCTCGGCGTCGGCCACGGCCATCTCGAAGACGGCACCCAGCATGCGATCGACCGGTGAGCTCCCGAAAAGCTGCGCCACCTCGGTCTCCCGGGGGAGCTGGCCGGCCCGCGTCGTCGTCGCGTCGAGCAGGCGCTGGACGCCACGGGTGGCGGCCGCCTGCTCCACCACATACAGGCTGGGGTCGACCGCGGTGCCCTCGCCCAGGGCCACGCACTCCCCCCAGCCCTCAGCTTCATCGGCGACGACCCGCACGAACAAGAACGTCCGGGTGCGATGGACGCCAGCCGCGGTGCCGATGGCGACCCGGAACGGGACAGCCACCCGCACGAGCTCGATCCCGACCAGCTTCATTGCGTTCCGCCCACTTCCTCACGCTAATGGGATGCCACGATCTCACCCGGTAGGATCTTCCCTCCAGCCCGGATGGCGGAATCGGCAGACGCGGCGGCCTCAAAAGCCGTTGTTCGAAAGGACGTGCGAGTTCAAGTCTCGCTCCGGGCACGCTGGAAATCAGACCTCGCTCCGGGCATGGTGTGACGTCGTCGACATGGGAGACACCTGCGTCAAGACACCGGAGACACTGCAGGACTGCTCAGGGCACGCGCTGGGAGTCCCCCGACGGATCCAAGGTGAGTTGGCGCAGGGCGAAGCCCTCGTACCCCTTGGTGGCAACCTCGTCGCACTTGGCACGGTAGGAGCCCAAGCCACCGGCATACGGCAGGAACACCCGCGGCTTGCCAGGAATATTGGCCCCCATGTACCACGAGTTTGCCAACCGGAAGAGCGTGGCGTCGGCAACTGCGTTGACATGATCGACCCACGCGTCTTCCGCCACAGGCGTCGGCTCGATCACGTCGAAGGAGTGCTCGTCGAGATAGGCGATGGCGTCGACGATCCAGTCGACGTGTTGTTCAATGACCGTGATCATGCTGGCCAGCACCGACGGGCTGCCCGGCCCCGTGATCATGAACAGGTTGGGGAATCCAACGGTGGCGAGACCCAGGTACGTCCGCGCCCCTTCGTGCCACTTCTCGTCGAGCGTGAGCCCGTCGCGGCCGGTGATGCCCATGCGTAGGAGCGGACCGGTCATTGCGTCGAAACCGGTGGCGAACACGATCACGTCGAGGTCGTAGGAGGCCAGTGTCGTGCGGAGACCCTTCGGCGTGATCTCTTCAATGGGATCAGCCCGGACATCGACAAGGGTGACATTGTCCCGGTTGAATGTCTCGTAATAGCCGACATCGAGGCACGGTCGTTTCGTCCCGACCGGGTGGTCCCTCGGGCACAGCAGCTCGGCCACGTCGGGGTCCCGCACGATGTGCCTGATCTGCGTGCGCACGAACTCAGCCAGCGTGTCGTTTGCCTCGAGGCTGGTCCGCAGATCGTTGAACGCCGCAAGCACTCCGAAAGCTCCCAGATTCCACGAAGCCTCGTACATCCGCGTGCGCTCCTCATCCGACACGTCGAGCGCCGAGCGGTCGGGCGCCTCGACATGCTGCCCGCCGTAGGAAACGCGGTCCTTGGCCCGATGCTCGTCGTAGTGCGCTTTCCACTCCCGCTCGACCTCGGGGTCCATCGGCTTCGTCGCCGACGGAAAGCTGAAGTTGGGAGTCCGCTGAAACACAAAGAGGTGCGCGGCCTGCTCTGCGATGACGGGGATGGCCTGAATCCCCGAAGATCCCGTCCCCACGACGCCAACCCGCTTGCCGGCAAGGTCGACTCCCTCCTTCGGCCAGCGCGACGTGTGGTACCACGATCCACGGAACGACTCGATCCCGTAGAAATCAGGAACATTCGTGGCCGACAGGCAACCTGCGGCGCTGATGAGGTACCGGGTCGAAACCTGGTCGCCCTGATCGGTTTCGATGGTCCAGCGGGCTGTGCGTTCGTCGTAGTCCGTCCGCACGACAGTGGTCCCGAACGCAATATCGCGCCGGAGGTCGAAGCGGTCAGCGACTTCTTCAGCGTAACGAAGTAGTTCGGGCTGGGTTGAATACGTTTCCGGCCAGTTCCACTCCTGCTGGAGCTCGGACGAGAAGGAGTACGAATAGAAGAGGCTTGGCACGTCGACCCGGGCACCGGGGTAACGGTTCCAGTACCAGGTGCCACCGACGCTGTCACCAGTCTCGAACACGCGGACCGAGAACCCCGACCCCCGGAGGCGGTACAACGCATACATGCCGGCAAACCCAGCGCCAACCACGACGACATCGACTGACGAGGTCTCGATGGCGCCGTCAGCACGCCCAAGACGCCGAGGTGTCGCCATGGCAGTCCCCCTTTCTCACAGTCGCGTCCGGACCGGCCGTCGAAAGCTCCCTAGAAACTACCGCTGCAGGCACATGGCCGGCGGCCCGAAGAGGAGTCGGGCGACGTGTCGTGCCAGTACCTCTCCGTGCACTGCTTCACGACACCGCTCATTGCGGCGACGTGACCCCCCAGAGCGCGGGATGCGTGCGGATTGCCTGGGACGGAACAACATGTGAGCTTTGTTCATAGACGAAATATCCCCTTGACCAGGACGGGCCCAGACAGGTTGTACCGAGCCGGGCGGAATAGACATATCGCCCGGAAGGGTCATGCAAAGAGTCATTCCGGTCGAATGCGGGCATTGGGTCTACTGTGCCGAAGGGCACTTCAACCGCACTGAGGAGACCTTCCTCTCGATGGTAAGAGATTCTCGAGCTCCACCCGAGATAACGACCGGCCAGCAGGAACTGCACAAGCCCGCGGCCCGCTGGCGCAAGGTGCTGGGTGGGGTCGCAAGCCTGGTCCTGCTGGTCCTCATCCTCGTCGAAGTGGTACCGAAGTTCGCGAGCTACTCGCATGCCTGGGCGGCCATGACTCACCTCGACACGTGGTGGTGGGTGGCCATTGGCGGGGTCGCCCTCGTCAACCAGGTCTCCGGCGTATGGCCTTACCAGGCGGCGCTGCGAGGCCTTCGACTATGGGACGGGTTCCTCGTTATAGAGACCACAGGCGCGATCGCCAATACGGTCCCGGCCGGGGGCGCCCTGGCCATCGGCATGACCTACAAGATGTATTCTTCTTTTGGCGTATCCGCCGTCGAGATCTCCACTGCCATCATCACTACCGGCATCTGGAACTTTGCCGCGAAGCTCGGGCTGCCCGTGGCTGCCGTCGCGCTCCTCGCGCTCACAGCGCACCCGACGGCGAGGATCCTTGACGCGGCCGTCGCCGGCATAGGCGCAATGGCCGTCGCCGGGTTGGCGCTGTGGTTGGTCTTCCGGTTCGCAGGGGCCGACTCGCTCGGGAGATTCGTCGATCGTGGGGTCAACTGGGTACGGCGCCTCTTTGGAAAACCGGCAACGGATCGGATCGAACGCTCACTGTCGGAGTTCAAGAGGCAGACCGCTGACACCGTGAGGCGCCGAGGTTGGCTGCTCACCTGGACGACGCTGGCCAATCAATTCGTTGGATTCGTTTTGGTGCTCATTGTGGTGCGGGCAGTGGGTATTCCCGCGGAACAGGTCAGCGCGGTCGCCGTGTTCACGTCGTTCGCCCTCGCACGGCTCGCTGGGGCAATTCCGATTACGCCGGGAGGCCTCGGCACCCTTGATGCCGCATTTATCAGCCTGATGACTGCCTTCGGCGCAAGCTCGTCCCGGGCTCTGGCGGCCGATCTCATCTGGAGGCTGATGGTGTATTTCCTCCCGGTCGTTCCGGGCATAGCGACCTACGTCATCTGGCTCCGGAGGCGCGACCATCCCGCCCGACAGGCGATCGCGCCTCCGGCGCACACCGCCGAGGGGCCGTCGTCAGACCGAGGCGACGACAAATGACACCGGGGTCGGGGTCGGGACAATGCGCTGGAATGTCAAGCCGGCTCGCCCGAAGAGTTGGCGGTGTTCTGCTTCTGTCCGTTCGCGGCCGCCTGTCATGGCCAACATAGTCAGGTCCAGCATCTTGGACATATGCGGCTCATCGCCGGCAGGCATGACCGGCTCGAGCGCAAGGATCGCTGCCCCCGGCTTGGCGGCGACACGGATGTTCTCCAGAATTTTTCCCGCCCGCTCGTCGTCCCAGTCATGGAGGACCAAGGAGAGAAGGTAGGTGTCCGCCCCGCTGGGTACGGCTTCGAAAAAGTTCCCCGACTCCGCGCGCAACCGGTCACCGAGACCATGCCCTTCGATGATTGCGCCCGCATCGGCGATCACGTGTGGGAGGTCGAAGGCCACCCCGGACACCGTCGGCGTACCGGCCAGAATCTGCGCGAGAAGGGCACCGTCGGCTGCACCGATGTCGACGATCGTTCCGGCCCCGTTGAAGTCGTAGGCGGCGACCGCTCCGGCCTTGATCCCGGTCGTGAGGTTGGCCATGGCTTTGGTGAACTGCGTGACCTGTTCGGGATGCTGTGAGATCCAGTCGAAGAAGGGCTCGCCATAGTGGAGGTCGGCGGCGGTGACGCCGGTCTTCACCGTGTCGAACAGCCGACGGAAGGGGTCGTAATGGGTTTCCATCCACATCAAGGCCATGTCGCGCACGGAGCCGGGCTCGTCCGAGGCCAGGGTGCGTCCCAAATGGGTGATCGCGAAAACCCCAGGCTCGGATTCGGTGAACACGCCCATCGATGACAGGGTGCGAAGGAGGCGACCCAGTGCCGCCGGATCAGCACGGATCGCCCCGGCGATATCGGCCACAGAGCGCGGACCGTCGAGCAACTGGTCGGCAACGCCGAGCTTCGCCGCGACATAGAGGCCCTGCGAGACCTGGAATCCGGACAGCATCTGCATCATCTGGACAGGGGGCGGCGGGGCAGCTTCCATCTGAGCTCCTTCGTGCCTTTCGGCGGATCTTGGTGGTGGTGTCACGGTAGTTGCAATCAGGAAGTACGGCACTTTTTGCCCCAGTCCGCTCACAGGGCGGGCGTCGGGTGCAAGGCTGGAGGCAGTTCTGCTTTGACCCCGGGTTTCACTCCGGGCACGCATCGAGGAGGCGTGAAGTTCGCGAGCAGCTACTCCGCGCGCAGGACCAGGGCGGTCGGTGTCCGCGCCGCCATGCGTCCGGGGATCGCTGCCACAAGGTTGGCTACCACCACCGCACCGACAGCGATCAAGACGATCGACAGGAGTGGGATGGTCGGCGCCGGGACGGCATCTATCTCTTGGGCGAACAGATTCCACAGGACGCGACCGATGACGATGCCGAGTGGCACGCCGAGTACGGCCCCGATGACGACGGAGATACTCGCTTGCCAGGAAACCGCCGCGGCCAATTGGCGCTGGGTGAATCCGAGTGTCTTTAAAAGCGCCAGATCTCGGCGCCGACGGCGGACCGACGCAACCAGCGTGAGGCCGAGCGCGGCGACGGCGCCCACGGCCAGCGCGGCGCCCAAGAGGGCCGGGGTCGTCCCCATCGAGCGGTAGTTGACGATCTCAGCCGGACGGAGCACCGTGACGATGCCCCCGGCCGGACTCCCCGCCCCTCGGATGGCGTTCACCTCCCGGTCGATCCTCTCCAGCGATTGATAGGCCGCGGCGGCACTCTTCCCCGCTGCGACGCGCACCAGGACCGCGTTTGGCCCGGGAAACGTACTGTCTTGTGGATTGCGAACCGAGACTGAAAAATCGCCCGTTGCAGCTACCGCCCCCGTGCCCATCTCGAGACCCTTGCTGATCGCCGGAATCGTCGCCGTACCCACGATCCGGAGGCGGCGTGGCGGCACACGGGCACTGCTCAGCACAACGGAATCCCCCAATTTCTTGTGGAGCTCCGCCAGAGTCACGGCGCCAAGGACGATTTGATCAGCGGCATCGAGAGCATGTCCCGAGAGCACGGGTGGCTCCACCGTGGCCCCGGGCTGCTCGGTGATCATCTGCACCTTGAGACCGTCGAGTTTGGCCCCGACGAAGTTGACGCCCGACCAATCCTTGATGTGCCGATCCCCGTCGAGCAGCGTGGCCATCTGATGCTGCGGAAGGTCTTCGGCGCCGGCGAAGCTTGACAGCATGGCATCGTTCCAGTTCCAACCGTAAAGAGCGGGGTGCGAAACGAGGCTGTCAAGACTGGCGCCGAAGGTCACCGTGGTCACCAGCACCGCGACAGCGAGGACTGCGCCCAGAATGGCTGACCGGACTGGCACCGTGTTCCGGCCCCTTCCTGACTCGAGGGCGAAGCGAAGACCGGTCACCGCTGAGATCGGGAGTCCCGACGTCGCGGCCGATTGCACCAACGCCGAACCTTGCGTCGCGGTTTCGGGAACCCGTTGCGCCGTAAGCCTCGATATCCCCCGGTTGGCGAGGATCAGGGCCACCACACTGAGCACGATGATCAGCGCCACGAAGCCGAGGCCCAGGACCGTCCAGTCGATGGCCAGTCCCGGCGTCGGGTACACCGGACGCACGGGGCCCAACGGTGTGAGGGGGGACAGCGCCACGGCGACGACCACAGCCAGCACTGCGCCGATCGCCAGCGACGCGAAGATACCGATCAGCGCCTCCCACAACGCCATGCGCCGGTCGGCGCCCAGCGCCCGCAGGGTTGCTGTCTCCCGTGCTTCGAGACGGAGGATCCGGCCGATGATCTGGCCGGCAATCAACAGGACGGCGAGCCCGGCAATGGCCCCGAAGACCCAGAGTGCGATGGCCTCAGGCTTGATCGCCCTCTGCGCACTCGTCTCGATGCGCGCGGGATTGGAGGACGAGCCTCCGACACCAGATGCGGCGAGCGGGCTGATGCGGGCCACCTCGTTCTCCACCCGGGGTCCGTTGCGCGAGCCTCCCGCTACCTGGATTCCTACTCCGGAGTAGTAGGCGCAGCAGATCGAGAGCTGGCGCGTGAGGGCTGGTGAGAGGAGCACGCTGGCGGAGCCCAAGGTATCGATGTCGTCCTCGACGACCGAATTGGCGAAGACGACCACTCCCACCAACTTCACCCGTGCGTCGAGGTAGGGCCCGCCGTTGTACGAGGTGGATGCAGCCTCGGCATCGGTATAGAACGGGATCCGGATGACCGAGCCCACGTGCACACCCATCTCCGTCGCCGCCTGGGCGTTCATGACGGCCTCGCCGACGCGGTCCGGATCGGCCAAGCGTCCCTGCACCAGGGTCACGCGGTCCTGTGTCACGTAGGCCCGGCCGAGTCCCCCGATCACCGTGGGAGGAGTCTGCCCGGGCTGCGAGTGGTAGTGGATGCCCATCACCGCATTGAGGTCGATATTGCCGTCGAAGCCGAGCTGTGTGTCGAGGTGCTCGACGAGCGGCAGATCCGCGACCGCCCGGGTCATCTTGGGGTCATAGCCGGTCGTCTGGCCGAGACCCGGATCATCGAGGCCGCTCAGGACCATGATGGTCGACGGGTTGGTGCTGGCGAGGAACGTATGAAACGACGAATCGGTGCGCCGGGCTCCGGCAACTGCGCCCATGGCCAGTCCACCGACCAGGCCGATGAGGAGAGCAACGGCGAGATAGCCGCCCCAACGCCGGCCGAGCGTCGTCCGCAAGCGGTACCAGGCGACGCGAAAATTGTTGCTCATCCCGCGTTCACTCCACCGCTTTCCATCTGACGGCTGTCCATTCGACGGCTGTCCATTCGACGGCTATCCCCCATCCGCACACTGAGGTGTGATGGGTGAAGTCTGCCGATTGCGCAGACGCGCGTCGAGGGAGGTAGCTGCCTCGCCGCGCCTCGTGGTAGCACACCATCACCAGCCCACGCATGCGAGGAACGGGGCGGACCGGCCCGGGTGGGACCGCGACGGGCGATGCGTCCCGGGGTGACGCGTGCCGGGGCGCCAAGCCCGGGCGGGCTACGCCCCTTCGGGCGGGGTGGAGCGGTCGCAGGAGCGGATCGGCGCCAGTAGTTGGGATTCGAACATCTCGGCGTCGAGCGGTCGTGCGAAGAGATAGCCCTGCGCTTCGTTGACCCGGTCGGCCCGCAAGATGTCCATCTCTCCCATCGTCTCCACCCCTTCGGCCAGCGTCTTCAAGCCGAGGTCCTTCCCGAGCTGGACCAGGGTCCGGATCAGGGTGAGCGATTCAGGCGAGGCGGCGATGGCGCTGGTGAACGATTTGTCGATCTTGATGCAGTCGATCGGGAATTGCCGGAGATAGGCCAGTGAGGCGTAGCCGGTGCCGAAATCATCGACCGCCACGCTCACGCCCAGATCCTTGATCGCCCGGATCCGCTGGCCCGCCGCATTCTCGTCGCGCATCAGCGCGCCTTCTGTGACCTCGACGATGAGCGAGGAGGGTTGCAGCCCACTCGACGCCAAGGCATGTCGAATGTGCTCGACGATCCGATCGTCGTCGAGCTGCCGAGCCGAGATGTTCACCGACAGGTTCAGGGTGTCGCCCCGGGAGTGCCACACCGCCATCTGCTGGCAGGCTTCGCGCAGCACCCACACGCCGATCTCCCGTATCTGCCCGGTCTGCTCGAGAATCGGGATGAATTCGTCCGGCGAGAGCAGCCCCTCGGCCGGATGCACCCACCGCAAGAGTGCCTCCACCCCCACGACCGAGAGGTCGTCCAGGTTGTAGATGGGCTGGTACACAAGGCGGAATTGGTCGCCCGCCAGGGCGGAACGAAGGTCGAACTCGAGCCGGAGGCGTCGCCCGATCTCCGATTGCATCTTCGGATGGAAGAACTCGTAGCGGTTCTTTCCCTCGGCCTTCGCCTTGTAGAGCGCTATATCCGCATCGCGCAAGAGCTCACCGCCCGTCGCCCGATCGCCGACGGCGATGCCGATGCTGGTGTTGGCGTGGAGCGAGGTCAGGGAGCCATCGAGCTCGAAGGGCTCTTGCATCACGTCGATGAGCCGTTCGGCGACCAACTCGGGGGCCACCATCGGGTCGCTCCCGTCGATCAGGACGACGAATTCGTCGCCACCCATTCGCCCGATGGTGTCCGCCCCCCGCAGCGTGCTCGACAAGCGGGCCGCTATTGCCACGAGCAGGCGGTCTCCCGTTTCATGCCCCAGGGAATCGTTGACGATCTTGAAATCATCGATGTCGATGTAAAGGGCGGCGCCCGAGGTCCCACTACGGCGATTCCGAGCCAAGAGCTGGTCGATGCGGTCCATGATCAGTGCACGGTTCGGCAGCCCCGTCAGAGAGTCGTGGAGCGCCTGGAAGTGAAGCTCATGATTCCGTTCGTCGATGAGGACTCTCCAGTGCGCCCGGCCTATGGCGTGCCGGTAGGCCAGAATTCCGAGCGCCACGCTGAGGGCGACGCCGACAACGAGGGTCAGGACCGAACCATCGGCTCCGGAGCTGAAGCCGTACACCGCAGCGCCGACGCCGGCCAGCGCCAAGAGCGCGGCAGAGCCGAGCCACAGCAACCGCACCCGCAGGCTGAGGGGGCCGGCGCCCCCAGACCGCGCTTCATCTTCGCCTTCGGAAGGCTCTTCGACACTCTCACCCATCAGCACCTAGGCCACCCGCAACACCGCGACGAATCAATGGGCGTTTTCATGGCCGTGATTATCTCCAGCTGCCGACAATGAAGCCTCTGCGCCGTCACAACAGAATCCCAATTCCGTTTGGTCGAGTGCCGCGTGGCTGCATCTCTCGAGTGTCAATCGCTGCGTCCGTGCCTGTCCCAATAGCCTTGTCCCTGTCGACGGGCCATTCCTTGAGGCAACCACAACGCAACCACGACGCAACGCCAAAACGACCGGAGGTAACGACTATTTGAGGTCTGCGCCGGATCGGGCGTGACGACTCCAGCAAAGGCAACCATGGCGATTCCGTCACAGGTGGATCACGCGGAACGGGACCACATCGGTCAACGCGGCGATGCGCCCACTCCCGTCGGAGGAGAATCGCTCACCAGGCTGGTCAGCGAACTCCTGCGGCCCGGTGCGATCGAAATGGCCGCGCAACCGATCGTGAGCCTGGCTGATGGTTCGATCCTGGGCTTCGAGATGCTGGCCCGGACGTCGATTCCCTGCAGCAGCGGGCCTGATCAGTGGCTCGAGCATGCCTCGTACCTGGGGCTCCGCACCGAACTCGAGTTGGCATGCCTCCAGGCCGTCGGCGACCGCGGGGCACCTCCCGGAGATGTGCGTCTCTTCGTCAACCTCTCTGCCAGCACGTTCCTCGACCCGAGGGTGGACTCCGTGTTGCACCAGCTTCCCCCCCGAGTGATCGAGATCACCGAGCACGAGCCGGTCCCCGACTACCAAGAACTTCGGCGTCGCCTCCAGATGTGGTCTGCGGCGTCGACCATGCTCGCAATCGACGACGTGGGGGCCGGCTATTCGAGCATGTCGCACGTCCTGCAGCTGCATCCCCAATTCATCAAGATCGATCGCAGCCTGGTGCACAAGGCCCATCGCGATCCCAACAAGCTTGCAGTCCTCCGCGGACTCGTCGGATTCGCCCGTCAGGGAGGCATCACCTCGTTGGCTGAAGGGGTCGAAACGAGCGAAGAGCTCAATGCGCTGCGCGCGATCGGGATTGACCTCGTCCAGGGCTACCTGCTGGCGCGCCCGGGCAACGGTTGGCCGCGGCCTCGTCGATGGCGCTCCGCCGGAGACCACCCCACAGGTGCGCCCGATCCCTCGGCGCCGTGGGTGGAATCCCTCGTCGAACGCGTCGACAAGACCCTTGACCCGATCGACGCCGCCGACGAGGTCACGGCCTACCTCCACGAGAACTTCGAATTCTTGCCGAGCGTCTACGTCGAGCGTGCCGGGATGCTCCGCTTCGTCTCGGGCCGGGGCCAGTGGCAGGTGCTCGACGGTATAGAGGCCGGCGTGGGCCTCACCGGTTCGGCTTTTGCCGCCGGCGAGCCCATCCTGGTCCAGGACGTCGCGAAGGATCCCCGCTACCGGGAAGCCGTCCCCGGCGTCGTGGCCGAATACGCCGTGCCGTTGATCGTGCAGCGGCGGGTCGTCGGGATCCTGAACGTGGATGCTCCCAGGGCGATCGACAGCGCGCAGGCCGATGCGGTGCGGGCTGCGGTCAGTGTGCTCGAAAACGCTTTTGCACGCACCGGACTGCGCTCGTCTCGAGGATCGCCGCTGATGGACTTCGGGTGGCACGCCCCCCGCATCGCCGAGTCAGCATCCACGGAGGAGCTGGCCGCCGCCACCGTCACTGCGAGCGTCGCCGTCGCACGACTGCAATCGGCTGTCCTGTGGACGCGGGTCGCGGGACATCTGGTGCAACAGGGCGCCACCGGTGCTCGGTCCGACGACATTGCAGGCCTCTCGACAACGGAGCTCGAGCAGCTGGCGGGCCTCGTGTCGCATGTCTCGTCGAGCTACAGCACAGGACCCGTCATCAGCCGGACGTTCGGACCGATGGGGCTGTTACGGGACCAGGGGTTCGGCACCGTCTTCGTTGCTGCCATTCGAGACCGCGGTGAGGGCTCGGGCCTTTTGGTCCTCGCCGGACCGGACGCCGGGACAATCGAATCGGAGGCCGTCCAGGCCCTCGAGCTGCTGTGTGTCCTCGCCGGCGTGACCTTGGCCCGGATCGCATCGCATCGTGAAACCCCGGGGGCGGTGACTGGGAGCGCCGCTGCTCTCTGAGAATTTCATTGGATTGCAAGTAAGAACGTCATTTTGGGTTGCAATTGAAAAAAATGCGGTTGCAACCGGTCGTTTGTGGTCAAAGACCCCTTGGCCACAGTCACCTGGCCAAATGGCCAATGGGGAACCCCCGTTCACTCGAGAGCAGTAGGCCGGACCGAGCGCCCGAAAATGTCACAGAAACGCTGCTGCTAGCATGGAAGAAGGACCAAGCGGTTGCCACAAGTGGCAATCTGCAGCAACAATTGCGTCCGCAGAGTCATAGCGACAATTGGCATACCCATCGAGAGGTGGGGACGCAAAGCCAGGGGACCCTCGGGTTAGCCCGGCTACCGAACGGACTCGTGAGAGGGATCAAAACAATCGTGAGTTTCCCTATATGGCGGAGACGTGGTCAGACCGCCGACACGGCAGCGCCACCGGAAAATTCAATATTGTCCCGCTTCGCGCCACGGCGATTCATTACGCTCGCATTGGTCCTTTCGTTGCTCGCGCTCGTCCTCACGCTGAGTTCCTCGAAGTTCGACGGAGGCGGTTCGAACACGGTGGCAGCCTCGGTGCAACACCGTTCCCTCATCGGGCGGTCTCACCCGGATTCGGTCGGCGGCCGTTCGAAAGGTCCAATCCCCCCTGCTTCCTCCTCTTCGACCGCCACTGCAACGTCGACAACGGCGGATCCCTCGACGTCGCATTCGTCTGCGACCGCCCATACGCCGGGGGCGATCCCCGCCCCGTCCAACAAGACCGTGACGACCACGACGGCAAAATCCGCGCCGGTTGCTGCTGGAGGCCCGGTATTCGGGGTCAGCCTTCCGGCGCTGATCACGCTGACACCAGCGACACAGGCTGCCTGGCTGGCCAACATCAAAGGCATCGGGATCACGTCCGTCAGGATTGGTGCCAACTGGGCGTGGATCCAATACGGCGGCCCCACCTCGTACGACTGGTCCCAGTTGGACCAGGAGATTGCATCAATTCGCGCCGCCGGGTTGTCGATCGACCTCGTGATCACCGGAGCCCCACCCTGGGCAGCAGTGCCGAGTGCCGCCAACGATCCATCTCCTCAGCCCGCTGACCCCGCCAGCTTCGGTGCTTTCGCTGGCGCAGTGGCGGCACGCTACGCGCCAGAGGGAGTCCGGGACTTCGAAATTTGGAACGAGCCCAACAACGGGGTGTTTTGGCAACCCGCTCCCAATCCGGCCGCCTACACGGCCGACCTCATCGCGGCGCACGCCGCGATCAAGGCCGTGGACCCCCAAGGAGTTGTGATCACCGGAGGATTGGCTCCCGAGACTGATAACGGCACCGACATCAATGCCATCACGTACCTCCAAGATATGTACGCAGATGGCGCCAAGGGAGCTTTCGATGCGGTGGGGTACCACCCGTACAGCTTCCCGGCGCTCCCCGATGCCTATGAGGCCTGGTCGGGCTGGTCACAGATGAGCCAGACGCCCACCTCCATCGAGAGTGTCCTCGCCGCGAACGGCGACGCCAGCAAGCCGTTGTGGTTGACCGAGGTGGGCGCCCCCACCAGTGGGCCTGACGGCGTCGGTGATGCAGCGCAAGCCGAAGAATTGACGGAAGCCATCGCCGATGCCAAAGCATCCAAATTCATCGGGTCGCTCTACATCTATACCTACGAGGACAGTGGCACCGACCCAACGACCGATGAAGACTGGTTCGGTCTCCTCTCTGCAAGCGGAGCACCCAAGCCATCCTTCGCTGCAGTGGCAGCTGCGCTGAAGTCCTAGCGCCTCGAGTCACCCAGTGCGGCGGGCAGAGGAGTAGCGGAGCCATGCGACGGAAATGACGCACAAGCCCAACGCGGCAACACGGACTGTGCCTTCAGTCGGCCAGCTCGCGAAATGGGTGAGATGGAGGGACAACGTGGCCGGGTGGGTGACGGCATTCGTCGAGAGGTAGACCACTAAGAGCGTCGAGAGTAAGGCGACGACTCTGGCAATGGCCGTCGCGAATGGATTGCCGACCTGCGCCGTTGCAGCCGCCGGATTCGACGTCTTGCGGCGAAGTCGGAGGTACTCACTCGTGCACAGCGATACCGCCAGGACAACGAAGGTGATGGCGCCGCTCGTGTCGGTGCGCAGCCAAGACAGCCGATTCCAGTAGGGCATGGCGAGATCGTTCGGACGGAAACTCGCCACCAGCAGAGCACCGGCGCACCAGAGCCCGGCCCCATAGGCGATCCCGGTTGCGACCCCCTCGAGAAGGTCCCGACGGGGCGCTCTTCCCGATGCTGGGTCGGCAGGCCTCATTGATAGATTTTGGTCTTTCCATTGTCGTAGACCAAGTTCTTCGTCCGCCCGAGCAAGGCAGTCGGGTACTTGTACGAAATAAGGTCTCCGTTCACGAAGGCGGTGGCCCGATCAGAGACGACAATCGAGTAGTCAAGGATCACCCAAGAGGACCTCTGCACGGTCGTGGGGTAGTCGTCGATGAGAAACTGGGTTCCCGTCACCTCTGATTGTTCCGTGAAGGCGAACCGGTCTGAGTTGTCATCGACCTGGATCCCGGCAGGAAGTGTGCCGGGTTTTCCGTGGAGCCATGTGACGGCAGCAACCTCCTGGGGGTGCATGTAGTACACGTCGTAGTATGTCCCGCTGTTGTTCAGAGTGAGCTGGGCACCATAGCCACCCGTCAGCTGCGGAAGGAGACCGATGGTTGAGATAAAGAAGAAAATACAGATCCAGGTCGCAATCCTCAGACTCCAGACCTCCCCGGCGAATTTGAACAAGGTCAGCGAACCGATGACCATGACGGGAGCAAGAACTATGAGCTCGAACTGGAACGCCCGCAGGACTCCGTACTCGACCGACAGGTCTGGAAGGACCGTGATCAGACCCAACATGATCAAGGCACTGATGCACAAATAGAAGAACTCGCGCGACACCCTCCGATTGAGTGTGCGGCTGAAGATCAGGACCACGAGGCCGATGACCACGAATACTTGTTCCCCGTAAGCGGCCAACAGCCGTATGACCGTGTTCAATGAGGACGCCGACACGCCGACCTCGCCCAGCGCACGCCCGATGCCTGTCAACGGGAGATTCGGTTCGTTGACCACAGGGGTTCGGTACTGTGCGACGACCTTCTCGGGCAGATACGTCCCTTCGGGCGACTTTTCGCGGGCTTTCAGGGTCTGTTTACGGTATTGGTCGAGGATCGACTGAGGGCTCTGGCTCTTCCCGGAGAACAGACCATAGGAAACGGCCGACGATTTGTTCCCCGACCCGTCGAAGAATCCGGAGACCGCACCTTTGATTTCGTCAGCCGCACCTCCGGCCGTGTGGGTCGCGAGGCCACCCCAGATGGTGACGAACGCGGCCACCGCGACAAGGCATCCGAGTCCGATCGTCCGCCCGGGAGTGGCCCAACGACGAGTCCGGCTGGTCTCCGAATGGGCTGGTCTCCGGGTCCACCAGGACCCGACACGGCCGACGTGCTCCGCCAGCCACGCCACGCCCAGAGTCCCGACGAAGATATAGCTGGTCGAATAGTGCGTGAGTTCCACGCCAACTGCCGCCACGATGAGCGCGACCTGCTTCCGCCGTTTGCTCCAGTTCGGATTCGTGATGGCGAGGATCCCTGCGCCCACGAGAATGAGCGCCATCTCCTGGCGGTTCAGGTACGGCATGTCCGTGAGGAACGTCGGGAAGCCGATGAAGTAGATGGCGCCCAGGATCGAGATCCGTTCGGAGAAATAGCGCCGCGAGATCGCGTAGACCATGACGGGACAGGCAGCAAAGATCAGCTGGAAAAAGACTTTGTAGATGTAAGGGTGGTCGATGTGCATCAACGAGGCCATCTCCGTCGGGAAGATGGTGATGCTGAGGCAGGCGTTGAACGCGTTGTTGAGGGAATGGAAGTTCCACTGTCCGTGTGCCGCCGTGAGCTGGAACACTCTGTATTCGAGTTGAATGTCGTGTCCCGTGACCGACCAGCCTCGCAGCGACGTCATCAAAAGCACAGAAGCCGATACCAAGTAGATGGTCACACCGGTAATCCCAGATGCAATCCGGTCCGCCCACGTGAGGAGCAGGATCAAGGCGGCAGACATTGCGACAAGTGCAACCAATGACACCTGGTCGCCGGACCCGTTGTTCAGCCTGTTTGCACCGAACACCACCAGAGGAAGGCAGAGTCCGGCAACTACCATGAGGCGGATTTCCTGTCGCTGCAACCCGGCAAGGCCGGATCGCCAGCTCGGAATCTCTGGTCTGTAGCTCCGCAGGACGAAAAGTGAGATGTTCAGGACGTCGACCAGGAGCAGGATGGGAACGGGAGCAAGGGGCCGTGGCACGCCGAACCAAGGGAGGAGTGTGTTGATTGCCAAGCCCCCGACCACCAACAGCATGAGCGTCCCGGCGACGCTGTAGGCGAATCGCTCAACGGCCGAGGTCCGGTTCCACATGGACGTCGTGTAGAGCAGATAGGCGGGTAGGGCGAAGAAGAGCCAAAAGGCAAGAGCCGGGCCGGCAAACCTCACGCTCACGTGGTGGATCACTTGGAGGTTGGCCGCGGCGAACAGTGCGAAGGTGACCGCCAGCGGGCCCCAGCGGATTGCTCTTCTTTGTCCCTCTTCCCTCTCGTTCGTCGCTGGCCCCCCGACAAGCAGAGCCTTCTGCTGCGTCAGTGTCGCAGGCTTTCGATCCATGACGACGTTCATGCCAATGACCGCATGTGCTCGCCCAGTTCGGCATTGGTGAGCATCGTGACATTGCTGAGGCTCGACAATT
Source organism: uncultured Acidimicrobiaceae bacterium (assembly GCA_963706555.1). Taxonomy (GTDB): domain Bacteria; phylum Actinomycetota; class Acidimicrobiia; order Acidimicrobiales; family RAAP-2; genus Bog-473. The sequence goes on along the minus strand of OY970164.1, from coordinate 3,457,272 downwards.
CACGCAGAAGGGATGCGAGGCGACCCCAGTCGTTGTTCTGTTCAATCTCCCAGCTATGGCCCCAGAGATGGATCACGCCTCCATGTGTAGCGACCTCCTGGAACACGCTTCGGGCCAGCACATCCCAGTTGCGCCACATACGCAGCAGCCTCGTCGGCCACACGGTGCGCGCGATCCGCAACGCATCTGCCTTGTAACGCGATGCATGCGTGGTCGTCGCCATCTGCAATGGATCTCCGTCGCTCCCGACGTTGAATCGTCGGATCGTTCTGCCCACAAGGCAGCCGGCATCCCTTACCATCCCCACGTGCTCAGGGTTGTACGCCCCGTACGGGTAGCAGAAGGACGTGGCAGACCCGTTGATGATGTCCTCGACCGCTCGTCGTCCATCACTGATCTCGTGAGCCGCCTCCCGCGGGGGCAGCCGGGTCAGGTGCGGGTGGGTCAGGGTATGGCTGCCCACCTCGAATGTGGCGGACAAATCACGGAGATCGGCGGCACGAAGCCTGGCCTGCGTGGGGATCTCGCGCGACTGCGGTGAGACGTAGAACGTCCCCTTACATCCGCAGTCACGGAGGACGCCGGCCAGTCTCATGTCCAGCTGGTGCCCATCGTCCCAACTTGTCGTGACGAGGACTTGCGGTTCAGCCACTCGCCGGACCCTTCGGAGCGGTGACTAAGAAGTCGATCGACTGCTTCTGCGTGGGCAGCATCACCCGAATCCGGCACGGCGTCCCGCTGCACTGCGGGTCCACGCTGACTGAAATCGCCCGAGTCCGGCCGTTGGCGACAGTCGTCGTCGCGGTCGTCGGCGTCGAGCCTCCGGGAGAAGAGGTTACGACGTACGCGTAGTGAAGGGAGTGCCCTTCGTGGTTGGCGATGGAGAAAGTGAACGCGAGGGAATCCCCGGGCTTCGCTGCGGTGGGAAGGGATGTCGGATCGTCAAACGACAGCGCCGTGTAGGGCGTGGGCTGGCGAAAGAGGGACAGTGCCCACTGATGGCGCCCAGCGGGGACGAGCGCACTGACGGCGATGATGACCACGAGGATGGCCGTCACAATCGGCCACCAGGGACGTGGCCGCCCGCGCGCGGGAGTGCTCTCACCCGGGTCCGACCTGACCCGGTGCCGGGGAAGGCGTTCATGCCGAGGGCCCCCGACCACCTCTTTCCCGTTCTCGCGCTGCGAGGGAGACGACATGCGTCAGTCGCCCCTGCCGGAAAGGTCCAGAAGGTCTCGAGCATTCGCCCGCCAATCAAATCTCTCCTCGGCCACGGTCCGTGAGAATTTCTTCATTCGCGCCATGCGATCCTCATCACCCAGAATGGCCAAGAATGCCTTCCGAAATGCGTCGGCCTCGGATGGGACCAACTCGAGGCCCTCTGGGTCGAATCCGTACTCTTCGTATTCAGGTGCACGAGTGGCGACGACGGGCAGACCGCAGGCCATCGCCTCCTGCATGACCAATGTCAACATCTCCCCTACCGCCGGAAACGCAAAGATGTCGCACGCTTGGTAGACGGCGCGCAGTTCGTCGCGCTCGAGCGGCCCCAGGCAGACCACCCCAGGCCGAAGGGCCGGCGCCGTTCCCGATCCCACCAGCACGATCTGATATTCCGGACCGCTGGCTTCAATCAGCTTGTCGACCCCTTTCTTGGGCACCAGCCGACCGACAAACAGGACGAGTGGCTTCGTTGTCGAAAGCCCATAGTGGGCCTTTGTGGCGGCAATGCCGGCTTCTTCACCGGGCCTGAAGCTGCGGGTGTCGATTCCGTTGTACGTGAGGATCGTCTTGTCGGGCGCAACCCCGTGCTCAGCCAGAAAGTTCTGCACGATCGGGTTGTAGACGGTGATATCCGAAGCCCATCTCCACAAGAGCCGACCATACGTGCCATAGACCGAGCGCTGTAACCACTTGACCGATGGATTGCCGTGTTCGACCACTGCGACATGCTGCGTGAGCCGGAATGGGCGACGTAACAGTCGGGCTACGAGCCCTCCAACCAAGGAAGATTGATAGGTGACATCGTGTATGTGCATGACGTCGGCGTCCCGAATCAGCTTTCCCAGCTTCCACACGACCCCCGGACCAAACACCGGGAACGGCACGCCCCAACGAGCTTCAAACCAGTTCCACGCTCGGCTGCGTACCACTCGGTACCCATCATCATGCTCGTGGACGCCAACTGCGCTACCGGACGCACTGGTGAAGATCGTCACGGCACATCCGAGCTCGGCGAGGCTCCGCGCCTGCTGCTCCACGATGACCTCCACACCGCCGATGTGGGGAAGCGCATATGCAGAAACGATCAGTACCTTCATCGTCGAATGGCCTCGGCACGCAAGGCAGCGCCCGCGATGGAGCCGACCTCGGGTCGCGTCGGCATGGGCAGCCGCCACTCGCTCTTCCCTTCCGTGCGCCTAGCGTCGACCACGTCTTCCAATCGTTGCGTCAATAATCGGCCAAAAAGATTGCCCCCATCACCAAGACGCATCCATCCAGTTAGGGTTGCGCAAGGAACCATCTAACACGTTCAACGACGAGAATTACACGACAGCGCCTACATTTGGGACAAAAGGCCCTAGTTCACCTGGTGCGATTCTCTGCCGTGCCTTGCATGAGACTTCCATCACCACGTGCGTCCATTCAGTGAGTGATGGATAACGAGAAGCGCCACGAACTTGGCCGAAAAATACATAAAAACCCAAATTTAGGACTAAAGACCCTAGTACGCGTCAAGCGATGGGTTTAGGCCAAAAGACCCTAGTCCCACCTCTCCCGAGCACGGCATAGTGAGCGTTGCACGGAGCGGTCGGGCTACGTCCATCCCAAAGGCACCAATGCTCGGTCGCTTTCACTTCGTTTAGACGGGAGCAACCCTAAGTGGCGCCGTTGGATGGACAGACATTTGTGCGCCTCCGTGTGGAGGAGCCAAGCGGGAGTTCCTACGCGGGCCTTCGTCGTCCCGACCGACTGCCGATCGACATCAGCGTCGTCATGCCTTGCTTGAACGAGGAACAGAGCGTTGGCGTCTGTGTGGAGAAGGCGTGGGAGGGGATCCGGCTCAGTGGGCTGCGAGGTGAGGTCATCGTCTCCGACAACGGGTCGATCGACGACTCAGTTGCCGTCGCTCGTGCGGCCGGCGCCAGGGTCGTCCACCAGCCACTTCGTGGATATGGGAACGCCTACCTGGCCGGATTCGCCGTCGCTCGAGGCTCCATCATTGCGATGGGTGACTCCGATGACTCCTACGATTTCACCGCACTCCCGGAGCTCGTTGCCCCGCTGAGGGAAGGCTACGACTACGTACTCGGCTCCCGACTCGCCGGCAGCATCACTCAAGGCGCCATGCCGTGGTCGCATCGGTACATCGGAAACCCCGTCCTCACCACCTTCCTCAACGTCTTGTTCAAACTGAGAGTGAGCGATGCCCACAGTGGCTTTCGAGTGTTCACTCGCGAAGCACTCGACAAGATGGACCTCTACACCGAAGGCATGGAATTCGCCTCCGAGATCGTCGTGAAGGCAGCCAGCGCACAACTGAAGGTCGCGGAAGTGCCCATCACGTACCACCCGCGCATCGGTGAGTCGAAGCTGAACTCGCTGAGCGACGCGTGGCGTCACCTTCGATTCCTGCTACTCCTCTCCCCCAAGTTCCTCTTCGTGGTCCCGGGTCTCGCATTTTTGGTGGCTGGCTTCCTCGGGACCATCACGCTCTTCGGGGTTTCCGGCGGTACCGACATCATCCTCGGCAAGGCGCTCTTGGCCTCCGCCGTGGTTCTCGGTGTCCAATTGCTCGTCCTCGGATGCGCCGCCACGGCCAGGGTGGCCAACCTGACGGCGGATACATCGAGCAAATTCTGTCACTGGGTCACTGACGGGACCGCGACAAAACAGGGCTTTGCGTCCGGGACGGTCCTGGTCGGATCGGGCATCGGCCTCCTGCTGTATCGCTGCCTGGTCGGTTGGGGAACCGGAAACGGTGTACCCGCCTCCCTCCTGATCCTTTCTCTCCTCTTGACCACGTTGGGCGGCATCTTGTGGTTCGACGCCTTCTTCCTCGGCCTGTTCGAGACCAGGACGACACCTCGTCGTTCACTCCACGCGGTGACGCAGGACCAGGGTCATCTCCTCGAGCGACGTCAACAGAGGCGGAGGCGGAGCGACGGCGAGCTCCCGGCCGCGAACTTCTAGATGAACCTGCTCGGTCGGAGCTCCGACCCTGCCTCCGGTCCCGGAGCTCGGGGGGGTGTCCGCGCAGTGGCAGCGCGCTACCGCCACCTGCTTCCTGCGACCAGGAAGCCCCCAGACCCTGCGTTTGTCCGTACCATCCTGACGAGCGTGTCCATCGTTCGGTCGCTCGTGTTGAGCGCCCGTTTCGGGGGCTGGTTCCTGGTGGCCCGGGGAACCCGCCTCAAGATCGGGCCCGGTTCAAAGGTGACGTTCGGGCCAGGTTCATTCCTCTTTGTGGGTTTCCGCCTCTACACGCCCACCCCGACGGGGATCCAACTCGGCAGGCGTGCCACGCTGTCGGTTGAGGGGACGGTCCAGATCAACCGGGGCGTCCGGGTCTTCGTCCACGACGACGCCCTGCTCGAAATGCACAATGGATCCATCATCGGAGACCACTCGACGGTGACATGTTGGGACCACATCACATTCGGTGGCAACGGGGGCCTTTCCTGGTATTGCAACGTCATGGACACAGCGCTCCATGAGCTCGTCGTGGACGGCGTGAAGAAACCGTTGACCGCGCCCGTTGTCGTTGGCAACAACGTCATGATCGGGACCTCTGTCACCGTGCTGCCCGGGGTCACTGTCGGTGACGGGGCCGTGGTCGGGGCTGGGAGCGTGGTGACCAAGGATGTGCCGCCTCGATCGCTCGCCGCGGGAAACCCGGCGCGGATACTCAGCAACGATGTCGAATGGATCCCGTGACTTAGCTGTGGGATGACCCCGGCGTTGCCCGCAGCTCGAGCTCCTTCGAACGACGGGCCCAGCGCCATACAGGTACGGCGACTGTCACGGCTGCCGCCGTGAGTCCCACCGGCCAAGACAGTGAGAGGACGACCAAGCCGTGCGGGGCCAGAATCCAGGCCAGTCCACACGTGAGCACGGCGAAGACCACATTGCCGATCACGATCGGCTGCAATCGGCCGATGAGCCGCAGGACGGTCAGGAGCCAATTGAACGCCGCCAGGGGGATGGCCGAGGTGGCCAACACGATCAGCACGTCGGTGGCGTTCTCGCTGTACCTACGCCCGAAGAGAAGCAACAGCCAGTGAGCCCCCACCGCTAACGCCACGGTCGCTGGAATACAGAAGAGCGCGAGAAGCCGCCAGCTGCGCCGCATGACCGAACGCAGGTCCGCTCCGGCCTGGCTGCCCTCGGCCAGGAACGTCTGCTCCACCGCGAAGACGGCGGCGAAGAGGAGGCTCACCATAAGGTAGGCGATGTAGTAATACGCGGAGGCGTGCACACCGACGCGGTCGAGCACTATGAGCGGGACCACGAACGTCGGGAGCAAGGTGAGAAGATTTCCCACGTAGTTGGCGACCGAGAAGCGGACGAGGGGCCCCAGCACTGCCCGCACACCGCGGAGTGATACACGCATCTTGGCGACGATGACCAGCAAGACCAGGCTGGACACGGCGGCGACGACATAGCCGATGACTGAGGCCACGAACAGGCCGTAGGCGCCGGTGCCGGCGACCGCGACGGCCGCCACGATCTTCGCTATGCCACCAAACACACCATCGACAAGCGCATTGAAGCGGGCCTCTCGCAGCCCGATGAAGACCGAGTCTGTGAGAAGGTTGAGCGACCCCGCCACCGCGAAGAGGACAAACCCGAGCTCCTTGGCCGGGTTGTGCGTCACGAACGCCAACTTCGGCGAGATGACCGGCATGATCGCGAGGTACGCCAGCGCGAGGATCGCGCCGCACCCAGCCACAATGGACAACGTCGATGTGACGAGAACGTTCCGCTGGGACGACCCGGGCAGGTACCGGACAACCGTGCTGTTAAGGCCAAGAAGGGAGCTGAAGGAGATGAGGCCGAGCGCCGAGAAGAGGGCCGTGGCCAAACCCACGTCGGCCACCGTGAAGAGACGGGCGCTGATGATCCAAAAGATGAACCCGGCCCCGGCCTGCAGGACGGAGTTGGCCATGAGGTAGAGCGAATTGCTGAGCAGTTGGTCGTGGCGCAATCGGTTGCCCAGCGAGATGCGCCCTCCCGTCCTACGACCTCGCGACGGCGACCCGTCGTCGCTTTGCGTCACGCCGGAAGACGGAACTACTGATTCGGGAATGAGACCTTCGCTCCTCACGTGGCGGCCTTGCACACTGGGGGAAGGGACGACGGCTGGCTCGGGAGTGGGCTCGGGGCGCCGCACATGGCGGGCCCGCTCACCGGGAGAAGGGACAGCTCGCCTGCGAGGGAGCCAATGGCGCCGCACATGGCGGCCCCGGCGGAGCCTGGATCCACGCGGCTGTCGGGCTTTTCGGTGTAACCCGCCCGAGGCCTTTCCTGCGGGGGTTGTCACTCGGCGCAACAAGCCGCCCTATGGCCGGATCGCCCGAAAACCAAGGACATGCTTTGAGACATGCCTGGCATCCTTTCGAACAGGCTGACGAGCTCGCTTTGGCCGATCATAATCCAATTGGGCTATCCTCAAAGAGACCCACTGGGGCAAAAACGGCGGTTAACACAACCTAAGGTTCACTGCTATGTGCGATCGTCTGGCCCGCCAGTCAGCTTTGCCATAGGGAGCATCGTAGACCGAGGGGTCGTCTACACTTTCTAAAGAATCTCGATAAACCCTCACTTACGAGCCGCCGGTACAACACTAGGGATTGGTGCTGGAGTGCATGAAACACGTTGGGCCGAGGATGGGAATTCTAGGCTGACCGTCGCTATCTTGACGTATAACAATGAGCAAACCATTGAGGAGTGCCTCGAGTCGGTCGCCAAACAAACTAGCCAACCGGGCAAAGCCTCCATTGGCGAGGTGTTGATCATCGACGATGAGAGCTCGGATGACACGCTTCTCAAGGTCCGTGAGGCTCAGGAGAGACTTGGGTTGCCGATTCGGGTTATCCGCAATGGGACTCACAACATCTCTCGGGGACGCAACATCGGCATGCGCGAGGCACGGAACCCTGGTGTTGTCTTCTTGGACTCAGATGCGTTTGCACATGACGGCTGGCTCACCGCGATCGCGTCCGGTTTTGAGAATATGAACGTCGCGGCGGTCGGCGGCGACGTCGTCGCGGCCTATGACACCGAAATTCGCCGAAGCGGTCGCAACCAATGACGCGACAGTCCGCAAGCTGTTCTCCCGGGGGTCGAGCCTCATATGCGGCGGCAATATGGCTGTACGTCTTGACCGTCTCTCCGGTCAGGAGTTTGATCCGACGTGGGTTCACGCAGAAGACATCGAATTCATCAGCCGATTGCCCCAAGAACGTGAGTTTGCCTACGTTCCAGAGGCTCGCGTGCGACATGAATCCCGCGCTGACCCCCGTCGATATCTGCAGCAGATGTACAAGTACGGCTTGTGGAAGGTCCGTTATGCGGTAAAGACGAGGGACGTCCGACTCGTCGACTATGTGCCGACCGTCGTGATTGTGGGCTCGACCATACTCGCCGTCGTTTGGTCCCCTTGGTGGATTTTCGCCCTCGCAGGCTTGTCAGTGGCTGAAACGGGGTTCGTGGCGCTCTACAGCCGACCATCGCCGTCACTCTGGTCGCGCATGCTCGAGGGCTGGCTGATCAAGAACGCAGGATGGGGAATTGGCGTCCTCGTCGGCCTGGCGGAGTTGGCGACATCTGCGCCCGCTCGCCGTGTCCCCCTGGGACCGTGACCCGGATTGGGCAAGTTGCCGGCTTCTACCCTCCTCACCTCGGTGGTGAGGAAATCGTCGCCGAACGACTTGCTCACCTCCAAGCGTCAAATGTCGACGTCACCGTGTTCACCTCGAACATAGGCGCGTCGGCGGCGCCTAGGGTTGAACGGAGCGCTCGGCTACTGATCCTGCGACATCGGGCTCTTCGCATTTTGAACACTCCGGTGGCGCCCGGAATACTGTTCAGTTTGCTGAAGCAACGCCCAAAACCTGATCTTTTGCATGTGCATACCGGTCAGGCGCTTGTGCCTGAAATGGTGGCAATCGCTGCCAAGATCAGACGGATCCCGTATATCGCACATATCCATTTGATCGTGCAACCGTCCAGCCGTCCAGGACATCTACTTCTTCCGCTCTACTATCGGTTGGGGTTTAGGCGATTTCTCCGGGGCGCTGAAGCTGTGGTGTGTCTCACCTACGCGATGCGTGAGGAGGTCCGGGCACTATGGGGAATCCAAGATGACAAGCTCTTCGTCATACCGAACGGGGTCGACGCAGGCGTCTTCGGCCGTGGCCGGAAGCGGGCTCCCCGGGAGCTGCTGGCGGTCGGCCGTCTGACCCCGCAGAAAAACCTAGGGGTGCTTCTCTCCGCCTTCGCAATCCTCTGCATGGAGCCCACGGCAGCGGGAGAAGCGCCTCTCAGCTTGAGGGTGATCGGGGACGGGGAGGAGCTCGCTCCTCTTCGCGCGCAGGCGGCTGCTCTCCATTTGGACAATGTGTCCTTTGAAGGCCGGCAACCACCTTCGGCGGTGGCAGCGGCACTTGCCCGTGCCGCGGTACTGGTGATGCCTTCGACCCATGAGGGCTTCCCACTCGTTTTACTCGAGGCGATGGCGGCCGGGACTCCCGTGGTCGCGTCCGCCTTGCCCGAGATCATCGAAGCCGGTGGTGATGCGATCGTGGCGGTGGAGCCCATGACACCACAGGCTCTCGCCGCGGTCTTGCGCAGCGTCTTGGCGGACGTGCAGCTACGGACAACTCTCTCCGATCGGGGGATTGCTCGTGCTGGCTCCTTCAGTTGGGAGGCGGCGAACGCCCAAGTCCTCGAGCTTTATGCAACACTGCTTGGGACCGACGGGCCTGAAGGCGTCGCCCAGCGATGAACTTCGCAGTGTCCACGGGTCGTCGTTCGGGGTCCGCGGGGTGGCCGGCCTCGATTTCCCGGCCACTTCAGCACTCGGGTACGCCGCCGGTCGTACCGGAATTTGGCTGACAGCAGGCATGGCATGAGCCCACAACGGCCCGTATCCGAAATCTGGTAGTACCAGTGGTAGGAACACCCCCCCCCAAATGCGGCCCCCGACGGCGCCAGCGTGCCACACTGTTGGCCCGCCGCCCGGCCGACGAACGGAGACGTCGTAGCAAGTGTTGGTTTTCACCTTCCCAGGACAGGGTTCGCAACGATCTGGAATGGGCGAACCCTGGGTCGATCACCCCTCTTGGGAATTCGTCGAGGAAGCATCGGAGGCTGCCGGTCGCGACCTGTCGTACCTCCTGTTGGAGGCGCCGATCAAGGAGCTCACCCGGACCGAGAACGCCCAGCTGGCGACGACGGTGCTCAGCCTCGTCGTCCTCGACGCCGTCGAACGGCTGGGCCTCTCCCCCGCCGCCTGTGCCGGTCACAGCCTCGGCGAGTACACCGCGCTGGTCGCGAGCGGCGCCCTGACGTTCGAGGACGGCATCCGGCTGGTCGTCGCCCGCGGCAACGCCATGGCCAAGGCCGGGGACGAGTCGCCAGGAACCATGGCCGCCCTCCTCGGGATCTCGGATGACGATGCCGAGGCGGCCTGCCAAAGGGCGGAGGGTGACGTCTGGATCGCCAATTACAACGCACCGGGACAAGTGGTGATCGCCGGCACGGCCGAGGCCGTGACGCTGGCCGGGAACCTGGCCAAGGAGCTCGGGGCCAAGCGGGTCATGCCCATCCCCGTCTCGGGAGCGTTCCACACGCCGCTCATGCAGGGGGCACGCGCCACGCTGCGCGAGGCGCTGACGCACGTCACCTTCCGAACTCCCGAGGTGCGCGTCGTGGCCAACGTCGACGCGCGGGTGCACGACGACCCGGCTGACTGGCCCGGTCTGCTCTCGGCTCAACTCTGCAGTCCGGTGCGATGGCGCCAGACGCTCGAGACGTTCGCAGGGCTCGGGCTCACCTCCCTGATCGAGCTCGGGCCCGGAGGGGTGTTGAGCGGCCTGGCCAAGCGCAGCCTGCCCGAGATCCAGTCGCTGGCGGTCGCCAAACCCGCCGACCTCGACACGCTGATGGACAGGATTGCCGAAGCCGGCACATGGCGGGCCGAGCCGGCGTTGCACCAGGGTGAGCACCTCTACATGTCCGAGAGGGTGGTCGTAAGCCCGGCGAGCGGTGTCTTCACGCCTGAAGAATCCCTCCGAGCACCCGGAACCGGCCTCCTCCCCGGGACCGACGGCGGCCCGGATGCCGATGGCATCTCGGTCGTGGCCGTGGGCGACGTCGTCGGGCAGGTCGGCGACATCGACGTCCGCACCCCCTTTGCCGGCCAGGTCGTCGGATGGCTGGCCGCCGCGGGCGAACGCGTACAGGACGGCCAGCCCCTGGCCTGGATACGCGTCCCGGACCGGGCGTGACCTGATGGCTGTCGTGCTCATCACCGGAGGCAACCGCGGCATCGGGGCGGCCTGTGTCCGGTGGTTCCTGGCCAACGGCGACCAGGTGGCCACCACTTACCGGTCCGACGACCCTCCCACTGCACCAGAGGGTGCCGACCCCGACAGATTCCTCGCGGTGCGGTGCGATGTCACCGAGGGCGAGCAGGTCGAATCGGCGTTCGCCGCCATTGAAGGCGCCTGGGGACCGGTCGAGGTCCTGGTGGCCAATGCCGGCATGACGCGGGACGGCCTCATGCTGCGAATGAGCGAGGATGCCTTCACCGAAGTGATCGACGCCAATCTGACCGGTTCGTTCCGGGTGGCCAAGCGGGCGGTCGCCAAGATGCTCCGTCTCCACACCGGCCGCATCATCTTCCTGTCCTCGGTGAGCGCCTACGTCGGTCTGCCCGGCCAGGCCAACTACGCAGCCTCAAAGGCCGGTTTGGTGGGCATGGCCCGGTCCATCGCCCGTGAGGTCGGAAGCCGGCAGATCACCGTCAATGTGGTGGCACCGGGACTGGTGGCCACCGACATGACGAATGCCCTGGGCGAGGAGCGGGTGACCCAGATGACCGGCCAGGTCCCACTGGGTCGCATCGGGTCCGTCGATGACATTGCCGGGGTTGTCGGATTTCTGGCCTCTGCTGCGGCGGCGTACATCACTGGCGCCGTCATCCCGGTCGACGGCGGACTGGGCATGGGCTTGTAACGTGGACATTGACCAAACCGAACAAGGAGCAGATTGTGGACAGCGACGCAGCGTTCGAGAAGTTTCGGGAGTGCGCCGTAGAGGTGCTGCAGGTACCGGCGGAGAAGATCACCAAGGAAGCCAAGTTCGCCGAGGATCTCGACGCCGACAGCCTTGACCTGGTGGAATTGGTCATGGCCCTCGAGGAGTCCTTCGACATCACGGTCGAAGAGACCGAGTTGGAGGACGTCACCACCATCGGGCAGGCCTTCGATCTGATCTCCTCGAAGCTCTGATGCAACTCGGGATAGGCGCCGATGGCATCCCGATCCCCGGTCGGCGGGTGGCGATCACGGGCCTGGGAGCAGTCACCTGCTGCGGGGTCGGTGTCGATGCGCTGTGGGAAGGCCTCCTGCACCCTTCGGTGGTCGGGGGTCCTGTCCGGGACTTCGAGCCCGAGCAGTGGTTCGGGCCCAAAGAGGTTCGGCAAATCGATCGGTTCGCACAGTTCAGCATCGCCGCCGCCGATCTGGCCGTAAAGGACGCCGGCGACATCGGCGCGTCGCCGGCCAAGTCGGGTGTGATCTTCGCCACCGGCGTCGGCGGATTCGAGTCGCTGGTCGAGCAGATCGGCGTCTACAACGAGCGCGGCGCCCGCCGGGTCTCGCCGCGGCTCATCCCCATGATGATGGCGAATGCCGGGGCCGCAGGTATCTCCATGCGTCTCGGCTGGCACGGGCCTTCAGAAGTGATCGTGACCGCCTGCGCCGCCGGCACCCATGCGGTTGCCGCCGCGGCACGCCTCGTCGCGTCGGGCCGTTGCGACGTCGTCGTGACAGGCGGAGCCGAGGCCGGCATGGACCCGGTCGCCGTCGCCGCCTTCACCAACATGACCGCCCTCTCGAATTCGGGTGAGTCCCGCCCGTTCGACGCCCGCCGTAACGGCTTCGTCATGACCGAAGGTTCGGCCGCCCTCGTGCTCGAGGACTGGGACCGCGCCGTGGCACGTGGCGCCACCATTTACGCCGAATTGGCCGGAGGGGCCAGTACGGCCGACGCCCACCACATCACCGCGCCGCACCCCGACGGCGCCGGCGCGGTCGCCTGCATGGAGTTGGCGCTCGTCGACGCAGGCATCCGCCCGGGCGACGTGGGCCACATCAATGCCCATGGGACCTCGACGCCGCTCAATGACCTCGCCGAATCACGGGCCATCAACAAGGTCTTCGGCGAGCCCGGCCCCCTGGTCACCTCGACCAAGGGCGTCACCGGGCACGGCTTGGGAGCGGCGGGCGCCATCGAGGCGGTGGCCGCGGCGCTGACAATTCACCACTCACTGATACCGCCGACCGCGGGGTACGAGCAGCCCGATCCGGAGATCTCGCTGCGCGTCGTGCACGGCGAGCCTCTCGCCTGGGAGCCGACGGCCGTCTTGTCGAACTCCTTCGGCTTCGGCGGCCACAACGGCTGCCTGATCCTGCTGCCCCCGGGCTGAACTCCGGTTGGGCCGGCGGCGCTCGCATTGGGCCGGTGATGCTTGCGGGGGCTGCGGCCTAGGCCTTGCCGGTCAGGTCGTGGACGTCCACTGCCGGCAAGCCCTCCACCTCCTTTTTCGTGAGGCTGAGTCGCAGCCTGCCCTCCTCGATCGCAGTGACGGCTCCGATCGGGATCGCCACTTCTTTGCGTCCCCAGAGGTGCCCTTCCTGGAGGAGAACGTGCGTCACATGATGGGTGACAGGGTCAATGACCAGTCCCTGCACCCGCCCGATCTGGCCATCGCTGGCATCGACCACCTCGTCCCGGCGTACTGCCACCTCTCCCAGCGGTAAGGCATCCATGGTCACCGGAGGCGTGACGTTGCCCGGGCCCAGCCCGTAGTACGGCAGCACGAGAACCTCACCTGACGAGAAATCGGGCTGAAGGCCGGTCCCCGGCAGGAAATGTGTCTCCTCTGCGTAGTCGAGACGCTCGAACTCGGCCAGGGTGCAGTTAAGCGTGACCGTGTCGGTCGAAGACGCCACAAGCGCGAGCGACACCAGACGGCCGATCCCTTCACGATGCTTGGGCTCGACGACGATGTGCGTCACCTCCTGCACGAGTGGATTGACGACGAGTCGGATCACCTCGCCACACACGCCATCTCGACAGTTGACCTCGGCCCCTATCGCGAACTGTGTTGCCTCAGCCATAGCCACCTTCCCTCGTTGCCGTCACTGTCGACCCTACGACAAGGGTGAGCAGGACGCAGGACGTGCGCCGGCACGCATCGTTGTTGACATGTACGACAGACGGGACGTAGACCGTGGCCCTCGTGCGGCTGAAAGGATCGGGAGTGACAGGTGGGGTGCTCCAGGGGCTGCGCGTCGTCGACTGCTCCGTGACGATGGCCGGTCTTCGGGCCAGTGCGTTGATGGCCGCGTACGGGGCAGACGTGGTCTGGCTGGAGCCTCCGGGCGGGAGCCCGCTGCGCCGCCAATCGCCCGAAAGTGTGTCCGCATTCAACCGGAACAAGCGCAGCGTCATCCTGGACCCGGCCCCGGCACAACCGCTCGGCGAAGTGGACGGCCTCGCCAGGCTGCTGGCGAAGGCCGACGTGTTCTTGGAGACCTGGGGTCCTGGTGGGCCCACCGCTCCCGGTCTGGGCCCCGCCGACGTTCGGTCGGTCCATCCGGGCCTCGTCACCTGTTCCATCACGGCCTTTGGCTGTGATGGACCATATCGGGACATCGCCGCCCGCGACGCCCTCGTCCATGCCCTGGTCGGCACCATGGCCGAACAGGCCGGTCACCGTGAAGGGCCGATCTTCGAAGGTCTCCCCCAGGCCTCGCTCGGCGCCGCCTACCTCGCGTTCCTCGGCACCCTGGCTGCGCTCCATCGGCGCTCCTCCGACGGCCGCGGCCGGCATGTCGACACGTCCCTCCTGGACGGGGCGCTGGCGTACCACTCCCTGCTCTGGAGCGAATCCGATGCATCGGTGGCCGCCGTGGCCGCCCAGGGTGTCGGGCAGAACTCCACGGCCGGCACGCGTCTCGTCACCCGCTCATTCGTCTGCAGCGATGATCAGTACATCGGCATCCACACGGGCGCCGTCGGAGCCTTCGGACGCTTGATGCAGGTGTTGGAGCTCGATGATCGCATCCCACCCACTGCGAGCGGACTCGATATGGGCGCACCGCTCACGGCGGAGCAGATATCGCTCCTCGAGACGGAGCTCCACCGCCGCATTGCCGCCAAGCCGCGCGCCCATTGGGTCGAGGTGCTGCGCGAAGCCGAAGTATGCGCCATTGAACACCTCCTGCCCTGCGAAGTCTTCGACCAACCCCAGGCGCGCCACAACGAGATGATCGTGGAGATCGACGATCCTGTACTGGGACTGGTGCAGCAGGTGGCACCGGCCGCCAAGTTCCCTTCGCTCAACCCGGTTGACCCCGCGCCCGCCCCCACTCCGGGCCAGCACACCCAAACCGTCCTCGCTCACGGCTGGGGCGGCGAGCCCTTCGACGCCGGGCTGACCGAGCGTCGCGCCGGAACCGCCGCAGCGGCACAGGCCGGCTCGCCGGCGCAGGCCGACCAGCCATTGCTCGAAGGCGTGAAGATTCTTGATCTCGGCGCGTATTTCGCCGGACCGTACTCGTCGCGCCTCCTGGCCGACCTGGGAGCGGACGTCATCAAGCTCGAACCGACCCAGGGGGATCAGCTACGGGGGATCGATCAGTGCTTCTTCCCGGCCCAGGCCGGAAAGCGGTCCATCGCCATGAACCTCAAGGCTGCCGGCGTACGGCCCGCCATCGACGCGCTGCTCGATTGGGCCGACGTCGTCCACCACAATCTGCGACCCGGCGCGGCCGAGCGCCTCGGGCTGTCCTATGCCGATATCGCCCCCACCCATCCCGAAATTGGTCTACCTCTACGCCCCCGGCTGGGGATCGAGCGGTCCTGACATGCTCCGCCAGAGCTTTGCGCCGATGATGTCCGGCTATGTCGGCGTCACGTTCGAGGCCGCCGGTCAATTCAACGAGCCCCTCCCGACGCCCTGCAACGAAGACCCGGGCAATGGGATGTTGGGTGCCGCCTGCATCTTGATGGGGCTCCTGCACCAGCGCCGGACCGCGCAAGGGCTGTACATCGAGAACCCGCAACTCAACGCCACGATGTCCCATGTCGCACACATCGTGCGGCGTGTGGACCACGCCGGCATCGCGGGCGAGGTCCTGGGCGCGGCGCGGCTCGACACGATGCAATTCGGATTCGGGCCCTTCGAACGGCTCTACCGAACGGCGGACGGTTGGATCTGCCTCGCCGCGATCGGGGCAGGTGAGGTGACGGCCTTGGCCAACGTGCTCGAACTCGATGCGGCGGAGGTCGGAGCGACCGACTGGGGCGACCCGGCCCACCCGGCCCACCCGGCCCACCGGACCCAGCCGGCCCACCCGATCGACCGGGCCGGACTGGCCGATCTCCTCGCTGCCCGTGTCGAGGAGAAAGAAACGGCGACCTGGCTGGCCGCATTCGCTGCCGCTGGGGTCCCCGCGGTCGAGCCGGCAGCGCGCGCAACGCACGCCTTCTTGAACGATCCGGAGAATCGACGCACCGGGCGGGTGGCCGAGTGTCGGCATCCCACCAAAGGGAACGTACGGGAACTTGCGCAGCTCGTGCGGGTGAGTAGGAGTGCCAACCCCCCGCATCGGTTGGCGCCCGACCTCGGCGCCCACACCGAGAGCATCCTGCAAGCCATGGGCCTCGCGCCCGCAGAGATTGCGGAGCTGCGCCATGACGGGACGATCCGCCCCTGACCCCTCAGTCGATGGCTGTGCGGAGGGAGCCGACGAATTCCGCCGCCGCCTCGGGGCCGCCACCGGCCAAGAGGCGGCGCACCAAGGCCGATCCGACCACCACCCCGTCGGCTACCTCGCAGACCTCAGCGGCCTGTGCGGGCGTCGAGACGCCGACCCCGACGCACACCGGCATATCGGTGTGGTGTCGGATCTTCTCGACGACGAGGCGAGCCTCGTCCCCGAGATCGGCCCGTTCGCCGGTAACCCCCATACGGGCCACCGCGTAGACGAACCCGCGCGCCCGAGCACACAGCCGCGCCACCCGGTCCTCGGGACTCGACGGCGCCACCAGGAGCACCGTTTCAATTCCGGCCGCGTCGGCCTCCTCGGCCCAGGGGGCAATCTCTTCAAGCGAGAGGTCGGGGATGATGGCGGCGCTCACGCCTGCGGTCATCAGGGAGTTGGCCATGCGCTTATGGCCGGCCCTGTAGACGATGTTGTAATACGTCATGACGGCAACCGGGACGGGAGCCTCAGCTCGGGCGATACCGTCGAGCACCTGATCGGGCACTGTCCCCCGCCCTAACGCATTCAGCGCCGCCTCCTGGATCACCGGCCCGTCCATCATGGGGTCCGAGAACGGGATACCGACCTCGACCGCATCGGCACCGGCCACCACCACGGCGGCGAGCGACTGCTCCCAATCGTCCGTCATGCCCCCCATGAGATAGGGGATCAGGAGCTTGCGGCCGCCCGCACGCGTGGCCCGGAGCGACGCTTCGAGCTCAAGCACCGGCGCGTCCGAGAATTTCGCGCACCTGTGCCACGTCCTTGTCGCCCCGTCCCGAAAGGGTGATCAGAACGGTCGAACCCGAGGGCAGCGCAGCAGTGCCCGCGGCGCGTGCCACCCAGGCGACGGCGTGCGCTGACTCGAGCGCCGGGATGATGCCCTCGGTATGGGACAGCAACTTGAAGGCCTCGAGCACCTCGGCATCGTTGGCGGTGTTGTACTCGGCCCGGCCGATGGCCGCCAGATGGGCGTGCTCAGGACCCAACCCGGGATAGTCGAGCCCGGCCGAGATCGACTCAGCCTCGAGAATCTGGCCGGCCTCGTCCTGCAGGAGCTTCGAATGCATGCCGTGCAACACGCCCGGGATCCCGTTGGTGATCGCCGCCCCGCCGGCTGCCTCAATCCCGACCAGCCGCGCCCCCGTATCCACAAATCCCGCGAACGTGCCGGCCGCGTTCGAACCCCCGCCGACGCACGCCACGACGACGTCGGGGTCGGCGCCGTCGAGAATCGTCCGGCACTGACCGCGTGCCTCGTCGCCGACGACGCGCTGGAACTCGCGCACCATGTAGGGAAAGGGGTGCGGCCCCATGACCGAGCCCAGGCAGTAGTGCGTGTGCTCCACCGAGGCCACCCACTCACGCATGGCCTCATTCACCGCGTCCTTCAGCGTGCGGCTGCCAGATGTCACCGGACGCACCTCGGCGCCCAACAACTCCATCCGGAAGACGTTGAGCTCCTGGCGCTTCGTATCGACTTCGCCCATGAACACGGTGCATTCGAGCCCGAACAGCGCAGCCGCCGTGGCCGATGCCACACCGTGCTGCCCGGCTCCGGTCTCGGCGATGATGCGCGTCTTGCCCATGCGACGCGTGAGGAGCGCCTGACCCACGACGTTGTTGATCTTGTGCGAGCCGGTGTGCGCCAGGTCCTCGCGCTTGAGGAGGACCCGCACCCCCAGCTTCTCGGAGAGCCGTGGGCACTGGGTGACCGGTGTGGGGCGCCCGCCGTAGTGGGCCAGCAGGTCGTCGAGCTCCCGATGGAACTCGGGATCGGCCCACGCCTCCTTGAAAGCCTGCTCGAGATCGAGGCAGGCCGGCATCAACGACTCGGGAACGAAGCGTCCGCCGAAGTCGCCGAACCGCCCATTGGAACCCGGCTCGCTCATCAAACTCTTCATTAGGCATCCCGCCAGTCGTAGGGCTCGGCGTCACCCGGGGCAGCGGCCAGAGGGTCACGGGTGTCGACCTCCAGCGCCGCGGCGCGGGCGTTGACGATGAAATCACGCAGCTTCAACGGATCCTTGCGGCCCGGCGAGGTCTCCACCCCGGTCGAGACGTCGACGCCGTAGGGCCGCAGATGGGCGACGGCCTGGGCCACGTTGTCGGGGCGCAGGCCGCCGGACACGATCATCCGTGTCGGATCGGCCACGCCCTCGGCCAGACGCCAGTCGAACACCTCGCCCGACCCGGGATTGGCGCCGTCGATCAGGAGGTAGTCGGCCCCGAACTCGGGGAAGCGGCTGATGGTGCGGTCACCGGCGGGAAACGCCTTGATCACCATCGGCAGACGCGTCCGGACCCACGCCGTGTCCTGCGCCGATTCGTGCCCGTGGAGCTGCGCCGCGCCCAGGCCGGCGCGTTGCACCTTCTCCACCACGCGCTGCGGCGCCTCGTCCCGGAACACCCCGACGGTCAGTATCTCCGGCGGCAGGCGTTTGGCGATATCGCCCGCCAGCTGCGCGGAGATCTGCCGGGTCGAGGGGGCGAACATGAACCCGACCGCGTCCGCGCCCAGGCTCACGCAGAGCAGCGCGTCGGCCTCGGAGGTGATGCCGCAGATCTTGACGAAGAGCTGGCCGACGCCATCGGGGTCCGTCGACCCGCTCGCGCCGGCGCTCATCGAGCCGTCACCTGGTAGCCGACGAGTCCCCGCAGTGCCGCGGCGCGGTCGTCCGCCCGCACGAGCGTCTCGCCCACGAGAATGGCGTCGTAGCCCGCGTCCGCGAGGCGGCGGGCGTCGTCACCGTCCCGGATACCCGACTCCGCCACCGCCACGACGTCGGCCGGAATGCGGGCCGCCAGGGACCGGGCCCTGTCCTCGTCGACGGCGAATGTGCGCAGATCACGCTGATTGACCCCGACCAGGCGCGCCCCGACCTCGAGGGCCCGCTCCAGCTCGGCCTCGTCGTGGACTTCCACCAACGGCGCCAACCCGA
This sequence comes from uncultured Acidimicrobiaceae bacterium, assembly GCA_963706555.1. Lineage (GTDB taxonomy): Bacteria > Actinomycetota > Acidimicrobiia > Acidimicrobiales > RAAP-2 > Bog-473. Next base: position 3,438,266 of record OY970164.1, on the reverse strand, counting down.
GCTCAGTCGCCCTTTGGTGAAACCGCCCCAGCTCCCCGTCACTCAGCGCGGCGGCAATCAGCAGTACGGCATCAGCTCCCATGAGGCGGGCATCTACGACATCGAGCTCGGACACCGTGAAGTCCTTGCGCAGGACCGGCAGGTCACACGCCGAGCGGGCCGCGCGGAGGTCATCGGCTGAACCGCCGAAATAGTTCGCATCGGTGAGGACCGAGAGGCAGGCCGCACCACCGACGACGTAGTCCTTGGCCAACAAGTCGGGCTGCAGGTCGAGACAGAGGTCACCCTTTGACGGCGAACGGCGCTTTATCTCGGCGATGCACGAGAGCCCCTCCCCCCGCAGCGCCGCGGCGAAGTCACGGGGCGGCGGCAGCGCCAATGCGTGTGCGGCCAGCTCGTCGACGTCCCGCTCATCACCGCGAGCGTCGGCTCGATGCGTGGCGAGGATGTCCGCCAGGTAGGAGGGCATGACGATCCAGCGTAGCGGGGCAGCATGGAATCACCGGACCCCCCGTTACGCTCGCACCCATGACCGACACGACCGACTTCAACCAGACCATTATCGACGAGTTCCGGGCCAACGGCGGCAAGGTGGGCGGCGGATTCGCCGGCATGCCCATGGTGATCATCACCACGAAGGGCGCCAAGTCGGGTCAGCCCCGGGTGAACCCCCTGGCGACGCTGGTCGAGGACGACGGGACGCTCTACGTCTTCGCCTCCAAAGGCGGAGCGCCGACCAATCCGGACTGGTACCACAACATTGTGGCGAACCCCGAGGTCGAGGTGGAGTTCGGCGACGACAAGTACACCGCCGTCGCCACTGTCCTAACCGGTGCGAAGCGCACGGAGATCTACGACCGCCAGAAGACGATCGTCCCCGGCTTCGCCGACTACGAGACCTCCACGACCCGGGTCATTCCCGTGGTGGCCCTCACCCGTAAGCGGAGCTGAGGCGCTCACGGCGCTCACGGCGCTCACGCCCGGTCAGCGGGCGAAGAGGTGCCAGCCCAGCCACATGAATCCGACGACGAGGATGACGCGTCCGACGGGATGCGTGGCGATTTTTCCGACCACGTCGGATGGGTGCGCCACCGCAGAAGGCCGCACGTACGAGAGCCACCAGAGCACGAGCGCGAGGGCTCCGATCGCCCCCCACACCACGTAGGACGCAGTGCTGACGCTCATGAGTGAACCCTCACCCGGCGAGCCGGCCGTTGGCGCCGTCCTCGCCGCACGATCACCACTGCCGCGGCCAACCACCCCAGGAACAGCGCCGCTTTGAGGAGGTAGAAACGGTCGTTGGCGTCGGTGATCGAACTGAATGTCGGATGATCGGCCCGGCTCCCGTGGACCAGATAGTTGAAGAACTCCCACGCCGTGAAGACGACAAGGATGAGGACCCAGGGCAGATAGGGATGCGTCGATGCTCTGGCCCGGGTGGGACTGGCCACCCCGGGATCCGCCACCGCGGGATTGGCCACCCCGGGATCCGCCCCTGCGGGATTGGCCACCCCGGGATCCGCCCCTGCGGGATTGGCCACCCCTGGATCCGCCGCCGCGGGAATGGCCACCCCGGGATTGGCCACCCCGGGATCCGCCGCCAGCGGATCAGCGGTGTTCGGATCGACGGTGCTCGGATCAACAGTGAGCGGGCTGGTGGAGCGCGCCGCCCGGGTGTGGAGCGGCCAGCGCACGATCACCAGCACCGCCATGCCCACGATGGCCAGACCGGTGAGCACGTCGGCCGGCACTGTGAACGGCGTCGTCGACGCCGCGACGAGTGCGTAAGCGGCGCCCCCTCCGACCAACAACACGGTGGGAGGGGAACGCATGAGAACTATCCGGGCGCCGTTGGTGCGGGGAGCGGGGGCAGAGGGAGCAACTCCACGCGGGCTGGATGTGAGCCACCGAGTCCGTCCCCAGAGCGCACGCGAATGGGACCGGGTGCCTCGACAGTCCGGTGCAGGTAGGCCAGGGCCACCCAGGCTTCGAGCTCGGGGCTCCAGGCCGCCGACGTGATCGTCCCGACGACCTTGTCGTTCATCGCCCCGACCGGGTCTGTGGCGCCGACCGGGTCTGTGGCGCCGACCGGGTCTGTGGCGCCAGCCCCGACGCCCGGAGCCGCCCCGGCGTGCAACGTCATGCCGAACGCCAACCGATCGCCGTCGAGGTCGGCACCCCCGATCACCCCCACGAGCCGGCGAGGCACGTTGTTGCCGCGTGCATCGAGGCGAGCCACGAGCTCCTGCCCGGTGTAGCACCCCTTGGTGAAGCTGACCGAGCGATCCACCAGGCCCGCTTCAGCGGCGATCGTCTTGTCGGTGAGCTCGCTGCCCATGGCAGGGATGCCCGACACGATCCGGCAGGCCTCGACGGCGTCGCGGTCACAGGGGATGATCCCCTCCGGCATCGTTCCGGCGACCGGGTCGAGGATCACATCCTTGGGACCCAACAGGTCGATCCCGCTCCAGCCGTTCCACTCGAACGGAAGCCGCAGCACGCCACCCTCCTCGAGCACGGTCAGGAGCCCGGCCGCAGCGGGGCCCACGCCGGCGCCCCGCAATGACAGGCAGCGCCACGGGAGACGCTCGATCTCGACCTTGGACCTGAGGAGGAACTTCTTGAGCCGGGCGACCATGGCGTCACCGAAGCCGGCATCCGTATCGAGCACGAAACCTTGCGCATCGACGCGGGTGACCCGCAGGAGTGCGGTCAACTTCCCGTCCGGTTGGAGCAGGAGCGAGTCTGCGGTCGCGCCGATGCCCAGCGCCAGTACGTCCTGACTCAGTTGCCCCTGAAGATACGACTCGGCGTCGACGCCGCGGACCGAGAACACGTCCCGGCCGAGCAGGAATGCGCCGGCACCGTGGCGCAACGACGCGACCTGGGCGTCGAGCGTCAGTGGGGCTGTGGTCACTTGGCCGCCGTACCGCTATTGGCCGCCGTACCGCTGGCGGCCGCCACGGACCGGGCCGCGGTCATGACACGGGCGGCGGTGACGGCAACGAGGAGTGCACGCACCTTCTGGCCGCACTCCTCGTCCTCTCGAACTGGGTCGCTGTCGGCCACGATGCCCGCTCCGGCCTGCACGTGGGCCCGCCCGTCGGGAGAGACGACCATGGTGCGGATCGCGATGGCGGTGTCGATGTTGCCAGAGAAGTCGACGTAGCCCACGACGCCGCCGTAGACGCCACGTTTGGTCAACTCGAGCTCGTCGATGATCTCCATGGCGCGCACCTTGGGCGCCCCCGACAGCGTCCCGGCCGGCAGGGTGGCCCGGAGCACGTCGATGGGCCCCTTCTCCTCGGCCAGCTCACCCGAGACCTGCGACGTGATGTGCATGATGTGGCTGTAGCGCTCGATCGTCATCAGCTCGTCGACCTTCTCGGTCCCGAAGCGGACGACCCGGCCGACGTCGTTACGGGCCAGGTCGACCAGCATGATGTGCTCCGCCAGTTCCTTGGGGTCCTCGGCCAGCTCACCCTCGAGCAGGCGGTCGTGGTGCTCGTTCTCGCCTCGGGGCCGCGAGCCGGCAATCGGCCGTGAGGTCACGATCCCGTCCCGCAGGCGCACCATCGGCTCCGGCGAGGCGCCGACCACGGTGACCTCGGGAAAGCGCAGGAAGTACAGGTAAGGACTGGGGTTCAGCAGGCGGAGGGCACGGTAGACGTCGAAGGGGTCAGCATCGAGCTGCAGGTCGAAACGCTGGGAGAGCACGACCTGGAAGATGTCGCCCGCGGTGATGTACTCCTTCGCGATCCCAATGGCCGCCCGGTACTCCTCCGAGCTCATGGTGCGGCTGGCGTCGGCCGAGGCCAGACCCTGGCGCGGCGCCGGCACCAACTCGCCTGATTGCGTCTGGGCACAGTCGCGTGCCAGCTCCTCGAGGCGGGCGCACGCGGCCTCGTACGCGGCCGTCAACTCCTCGGTCGTGGGGCGGTCGCCCTCGGGACCGCCGGCGGAACCGCCTTGGTGACCGCCGTCTGGCACGACCACGTTGTCGATGAGCGAGATGCGCTGGCGCCAATGGTCGAACGCGGCGAACTGCCCGATGACCACGAGCGCGGCGTCAGGATGGCCGAGGTCGTCCTGGGGAATGTCCGGCAGGCGCTCGATCTCCCGCACCACGTCGTAACCGAGATACCCCACGAGACCTCCGTGCAACGGCGGCAACCCGTCGAGCGTCGGGGATTGGAAACGGGCCAGGAGGGTCTCGACCGCCTGGAGGATCCCTTCGTCCGACGAGCCGAGGCCGAGCCGCCCGGCGGCGGTCACCGCCGTGCCGCGTGCGGTGAGAGTGGCCAGTGGGCGCCGGCCGACGAACGAGTAGCGACCCCAACGCTCCCCCCCTCCACCGACTCGAAGAGGAAGCCCTCGCTGTCCCCCACCAAATTGGCGAATGCACTGACCGGCGTGAGGGTGTCGGCCACGACCTCGCACCATACCGGCACGATGGCGTGTTCCTTAGCCAGTGCGGCGAATTCGACCGCGTCCGGCCGGAAGCTCAGCATGCCGGCCACACCTGCGAGGCCGGGCTCACGTCGACTCGGGGCGGGGCACTCCGGGCCCCTGACCGACCGTGCGGTAGAAGCATGTCCGCTCGCCCGTGTGGCAGGCGCCCCGCCCGTGCTGGTCCACCAGCACGACCAGCGCATCGCCGTCACAATCCATACGGACCTCGCGCACGTACTGGCGGTCCCCTGAGGTCTCGCCCTTCTGCCAGTACTCCTGGCGACTGCGGCTGTAGAACCAGGACCGACCCGTCTCGAGCGTCCGCCGCAAGGCTTCGGGGTCCATGTAGGCGAGGGTGAGGACGGTGCCGTCTGTCGCATCTTGGACGATGGCCGGCACCAAGCCGTCACCTTTCGCAAAGTCGACGGCGCCGACGAGCCCGTCGTCCACCTTCAGCGCGATCCCTTCGGCTACCCCGGCCTGGCTCCCCGCGCTCGGTGCGCCCACTCCGCCAGAGCCTGCCTGCCTCGCAGTGCTCGGTCCGGCTGCGCTCGACGATGCCGCGCCGGACGAGGGCGCGATCATAGATACAGCCCCGTCCCGCTGTCGTTGCGCTTCGATGCGATGGCGTGGATGTCGCGTTCGCGGAGGATCACGTACTCCTCGCCGTGCACCTCGACTTCGAAACGATCCTCGGGATTGAACAGGACGGTGTCCCCCACCTTCACAGTGCGCACGTGCGGCCCGACGGCCACGGCCTCGGCCCAACTGAGCCGCCTCGAGATCTGCGCCGTGGCGGGAATCAGGATGCCCGCCCGGGAACGGCGCTCGCCGTCGCTCTGGCCCATCTGCACCAGGACCCGGTCAAAGAGGACCGAAATCGGCTGCATCTCGTCGATGACGGTGGGTTCGGCCGTCTTTTTTGTCGTCGTTGCCACCCTCGCACGGTACCGCACGCACGCCCATGTGCAGGTCAGGGGCGGGCTCCGGCCTGATCACACGGGCCTGACGGTCACCCCGTGTTCGGCCATGTAGGCCTTGGCCTGGCCCAGCGTGAACTCCCGGCGATGGAAGATGGATGCGGCCAGCACTGCATCCGCCCCGCCCACCGTGGCCCCCTCGACAAGATGCTGCAACGTCCCCACGCCCCCCGACGCCACCACCGGGATCCCCACGGCGTCGACCACGGTCGCGATGAGCTCCAGGTCGAAACCATCTTTGGTGCCGTCACGGTCCATGGAGGTGAGGAGGATTTCGCCGGCGCCATTGTCGGCGCACTCGATGGCCCAGGCGACCACGTCGAGCTCGGTCGGCCGCCGACCCCCGTGCGTGTAGACCTGCCAACCGGATCGGCCCCCGCCCGCGCCCGCTCCTGCGCCTGGGCCTGCGCCGTCGCCCGTCCGCGCCCGGGCGTCGATGGCCACGACAGCGCACTGCGCGCCGAACTCGTCCGCGATGTCACGCACGAGGGTCGGGCGTTCAACTGCGGCTGTGTTCACCGCCACCTTGTCCGCCCCGGCCCGGAGGAGGCGGCGTGCATCTTCGGTCTCCCGCACCCCCCCGCCCACGGTGAGGGGAATGAACACCTGCTCGGCCGTGCGGGCCACCACCGAGACCATGGTGTCCCGGCCGTCGGACGAGGCAGTGATGTCGAGGAACGTGAGCTCGTCAGCGCCTTCGGCGTCGTAACGCGCCGCCAACTCGACGGGGTCGCCCTCATCGGTGAGGTCGACGAACCGGACGCCCTTGACCACGCGGCCGTCCGTCACGTCGAGGCACGGGATCAGACGGACACTGCGCATGCGGCAACCGCCTCCTTCACGCTGAAACGCCCCTCGACCAACGCCGTGCCCACAATGACGCCGTCCAACGTCCGCTCACCCGCGTCAGGGTCGCCGGCATTCAACGCGGCAAGATCGCGCAGATCGTCCAGCGTTCCCACCCCGCCCGATGCGATGACGGGGAGCGAGCTCGACGCGGCCATCTCCAGCAAGTTCCGCAGGCCCACGAGGTCGCTTCCCCCGAGCATGCCGTCGCGCGCGATGGCCGTGGCGACCACGGCGCCGATCGGCTCGTTCGCCCACACTTCCAGTAACTCGGGCAGGGTCCGCCCCGAGCCCTCTTCCCACCCGTGCGCCCGCGCTTCAGCCACGCCATCGGCTCGGATGACGTAGTCCAGCCCGACCGCGACCTGGTCCGGCCAACGCCGCGCACACCGAGTGGCCAGAGCCGGATCCTCCAGGGCGGCGGTCCCCAACACGACCCGTGCCGCGCCCAGATCGAGCACCGCGGCTACGTCGTCCTCGGTGCGGATACCACCGCCGGTCTGCACCCTCACGCCCACCGCACCCGCTCCGCCCGTACGGCCGGCCAGCTCGACGATGCGGGCCAGGGTCTCGCGCTCGTGTGGCACACCGGTGCGGGCCGCGTTGAGGTCCACGACGTGGATCCAAGAAGCGCCACCTTCGATGTAAGAGGTAGCCAGGGTCAGCGGATCCCCGTAGCGCTGCTCCCGGTCGAAGTCGCCCTGGGTCAACCGCACAGCTCCTCCATCGCGCAGATCGATGGCCGGATACAGGATCACGCCCGCCGCCCGCTCACGCGGCGAGCGCGACGAAGTTCGACAAAAGGGCCAGCCCGGTGCGACCCGACTTCTCGGGGTGGAACTGTGCCCCCCACAGGTTCCGGCGCGCCACGAGCGCCGCCACCGGCCCCCCGTAGTCACACACGGCCACCGTCTCTGGCCCGACGGGCGGGGCGTACGAGTGCACGAAGTACACCCACGGGTTTTCCTCCAGCCCGTGCAAAGGCGTCGGGCCGCCGTCGCCGGCGCTGCCCCCGACCACCTCGAGCTGGTTCCACTGCATCTGCGGGTGCTTCTCCGTCGCCGGAAGGAGCGCTACCTGTCCGGCGAACACGCCCAACCCCGTCGCCTCGGGGCTCTCGTCGGAGCCCTCGTACAAGAGCTGGAAGCCGATGCAGACCGCCAGAAACGGGACGCCCGCCTCGATCGCACCCCGGGCCGCGGCAGCGAGGCCGCTGTCGTCCAACGCACGGGCACAGGCGCCGAACGCGCCAACGCCGGGAAGCACCACGGCATCGGCAGCTTCGACCTCGGCCGGCTGGGTGACGAGGCGGGCCGCCGCGCCGACGTGCTGCAGAGCCTTCTCGGCCGACCGGAGGTTCCCGATGCCGTAGTCGAGCACGGCGATCTTGGGGCCGCCGCCCGACGATCCGTTCACAGACTCCCCTTGGTCGACGGGATCCCCGCCCCCTCGATGCGCACCGCGTCACGCAAACACCGCGCCACGCCCTTGAAACCCGCCTCGAGCATGTGGTGGGTGTTCTTGCCCTCCCGTCGGCGGATGTGCAGCGTGAGGTTGCCCGCCGTGGCGAACGCACGCCAGAACTCCTCTGCGAGCTGGGGGTCGAACGGCGGCGAGCCCAGGCCGGCTGCGTCGGGCGCGAACTCGACGTCGTAGGCCAGGAAAGGTCGACCGGAGAGATCGAGGGCGACCTCCATCAGAGCCTCATCGAGGGGCAACAGCATCGACGCAAAACGGCGGATCCCCCGCTTGTCGCCCAGGGCTTCGGCGAGGCAGCCCCCGAGCACGATCCCCACGTCCTCCACCGTGTGGTGGGCATCCACATGCAGGTCGCCCTGGGCGTGCACCAACAGGTCGAACGAGGCGTGCCGTCCGAGCTGCTCGACCATGTGGTCGAAAAACGGCAACCCGGTGCTGACGTCCACGGTCCCCGTCCCGTCGACCTCGAGCGAGGCCTCGATCGTGGTCTCCTTGGTCTTGCGCTCCTTAGCCGCCCGGCGGTCGGGCCGGTCGGCCGCAATGGCCTGGGCTGACGTTGGGGCTGCGTCCGTTGTTGGGGCTGCGTCCGTGGTTGGGGCTGCGTCCGTGGTCCCCTTGTTCTCGGTCTCGGTCATTGCAGGCACTCCTCCAAGGCACTCAGGAATCGATCGTTCTCCTCGGGCCGCCCGATCGTCACGCGCAGGCACCCGGGCAGGCCGTCCCAGCTGGCGCAGTTGCGAATGAGCACAGACCGCTCGAGAAGGCCGCTCCAGACCTTGTCCGCATTGTGACGGAGAGGGCGGAAGAGGATGAAATTGGCATCCGACGGCCAGCTTTCAACCGGGAGGTCGCCCAAGGCGGCCGCCACCCGCCCCCGCTCCTCGGCGACGAGCGCCACCCGGGTTTCCATCTCGTCGGTGTACTCCAGTGCCAGCAGGCCGGCCAGCTGGCTCTGCGCCGACAGGTGGTACGGCAGCACCACGGCCTCGCATGCCGCGCACCACCTCAGGATCTGCGACGAGGTAGCCGAGGCGCGCCCCGGCCATGGCCCATGTCTTGGAGAACGTACGGGTGACCACCAGGCCCGGGAAGCGCCGGTCGCCTCTGGGCCCCCGCAGGTCGAGGGCGGTCCACGATGAGAACTGCCCGTAGGCCTCATCGACGACGACGAGTCCCGGCGCGAAAGTGAGGATCGCGGCGACGGTCTCCCTCGGCTCGGCCCGGCCCGTCGGGTTGTTGGGCGAGCAGATGAACGTGATCTCGGGTTGCTCCCGCGTCGAGCAAGGCCCGGGCCTCGTCGACGTCGATACGGAAGTCCTCGGTCCGTCCTCCCTCGACGACGCCGGTGCCCGTCACCCGGCTGATGTGCGAGTGCAAGGCGTACGTCGGCTCGAACAAAGCCGCCTTGCGACCCGGGCCGCCGTAGGCCAGAAGCAGGCATTGGAGCACTTCGTTGGATCCGTTGGCGCAGAAGACCTCTTCGGGCTCGACGTCGTGGAGCGCGGCGATGGCGGCTCGCAGTTCGGTGGCCGGGCGATCGGGATACCGGTGGAACGACACCTCGGCCAGCGCGTCCAGAAGATCCTTGCTCCACTTCTCGGGAGGCGGAAACGGCGACTCGTTCGTATTGAGGCGCACCTCGGCCTCGACCTGGGGCGAGTGGTACCCCTCGCTCAGCGAGAGGTCTGACCGGATGGGTGGGAGCGAGGTCATCGGAGCTCAGTCCTCGCTGACTCGGCGGGCTGGGGGTCGGCCAGGGCTGAGGCCGCGGGCGGGGGGTCGGCGAGGGCTGAGGCCGCGGGCGGGGGGTCGGCGAGGGCTGAGGCCGCGGGCGGGGGGTCGGCGAGGGCTGAGGCCGCGGGCGGCGGGTCGGCGTGTGCCGGCAGGCCCTCGGTCTCGGCGAGGGCCGCGAGGCGAAGGCGGACCGAGTCGGCGTGTGCCGGCAGGCCCTCGGTCTCGGCGAGGGTGATGACCGGTGGCCCGAGCTGCGCGAGCGCCCCGGTGGTCACGGTGACCGCGTGGATGTGGCGGCGGAAGTCGTCTGCTCGCAGCGCCGAAGAGAAGCGCGCCGTGCGATTCGTCGGCAGGACGTGGTTGGGACCGGCGATGTAGTCACCCAGGCTGGCGGGCGACCATGGGCCGAGGAAGACCGCGCCGGCGTTCTGCACCTGGTCCAAGAGGTTGCCCGGGGCGGCGAGCAGGTCATCGGACACCATCAGCTCGAGGTGTTCGGGGGCAACGGTGTTGGCCACCGCCAGGGCGTCTCGCGGCGTCGTCACGAGGCAGGCGATCCCCGAGGTGGCGAGGGTGGCTTCGAGGTCGGCCCGCCGGGGTGAAGCCGCCACGATGCGGTCGACCTCCACGCTGACCGCGGCCAGCAGCGATTCGTCCCAGGTGACCAGCCAGGCCAGGCCGTCAGGACCGTGCTCAGCCTGCACGACGAGGTCGACAGCAGCGAACTCAGGGGGCGCGCCTGGACCGGCGACGACCACGATCTCGGAAGGGCCGGCGAAGGCTGAAGCCACCCCTACGACCCCGCTGACCTGGCGTTTCGCTTCGGCCACGTAGGCATTACCGGGGCCGGCGATGACGTCGACCCGGGGGATGGAGGCGGTGCCGTAGGCCATGGCGCCCACGGCCTGGGCCCCCCCGATCCGGTACACCTCGGTGATGCCGGCGATGGCCGCCGCAGCCAGGGTCGCATCATCGACGTTGCCGTCGGCGGCCGGTGGGACGCACAGAGCGATGTCGGCCACCCCGGCCACCCGGGCGGGCGCGGCGCACATGAGGACGGTCGACGGGTATCGAGCCCGCCCGCCCGGCGCGTAGATGCCGGCCCGTTCCACCGGCCGCGTGAGGTGCGCCACGCTGACGCCACCGGACTCGAACACGCCGGGCGGCGTTCCCTCGTGGGCGTGGTACGCCACGATCCGGGCGTAGGCCAGCTCGAGGGCGCTGCGGAGCGCCGGATCGATCCGATCGAGGGCGGCGGTGATGTCGCTCGGGGGGACACGGATGGCCGCGGTCGGCGTCGGCGTCTGCGCGGTCGGCGTCGTCGGCGTCTGCGCGATCGGCGAGGTCGGCGCGGTTTGGGTGGTCGGGGAGGTCAGGTCGACCCCGTCGAATTTCAGGGTGAATTCCACGACGGCCCGGTCGCCATCGGTGCGGACGCGGCGCAGGACCTCCGCCACCGCCTCGTGCACATCGGCGCCAGGGTCAGACGGGCGCGGGAGGAGGTGATCGAAGGGCGGGAGGGCACCACGCAGATCGAGCAACCGGAGGGACATAAGGACTCAAGGCTACTGGCGATGCGTGACCCTTCTGGGCGTACGCAGGGCGCATTCAGGTCCGACGTGCCGATGCGGTCGGTGGGCCGGCCCGCCGGTACGAGTCAGGGTCGGCCGGGCGGCCCCCGAGGAGCCTTCGTGATCGGCCGCAGAGACTACGAGGCCGCGTTTGCCACCATGGTCGGGCTGACCTGCATCTGCTCCCACTCGCCCCGCCGTTCCTGCACGAGCTCGTTCACCGCGCTCGTCACTTCGGGACGCGCATCGGGGATCTTCATGTCGAACTGCTGTACGCCGTGGCGGATCTCTAGGACCTCGACACCATCGGGACCCGCGTCGTACTGGTAGGGGGCATCCTCGGGCACGAAGAAACCGTCCCCCGCCCGCAGGGTCTGATTCCCCATGATCGCCGAGCCACTGATCACGTAGTACAGGCAGTCCACATTGTGGGTGTGCCGGGGCAGCGGGTAGCCGGGCTTGAACCACAGGGTCACGAGGCTGAATCCCCCTTCGTCCTCGCTCTGCTGGAGCACCACCTTCGTCTGGGCCCCTGCTCCCAGACCGGCCGCGAGGCTGGCGCCGAAGGCCGCCTGGGTTTCGGGCGACATCTCGGGACTCGACATCAGACCGGTCTCCATCAGGTCGATCGCGTCCTTGGCTCGAAAGAGGGAAATCCCCTTTTTCCTCGTCTTCGTGCTCATGCTCACCCGCCCCTTTTCGTGTGCGTACTTCCGGTGGTTTCTCTACGTCGTTTCTTTCGCCCGGCCTGGGTCCAGTGACCTGGACCTCGGCTCGATATCTTGGTCCCTCGAAGGGTACACCGCTGCCGTGATACACCCCCTGCTTACGGTCCTCGTGTGGCACTTGTGACCCTCCCCACCGTCGAGCGTGCGATCGAGACGCTCGAAGCTGCCGTGCGTGACATGCAAGCCGTGGTGCGTACGACACAGCCTTCGGCGATCTCGGGCGACGCGGCACGCAACATGGTGGACCTGTTCGCCCAGGGAGAACGTGCCGCCGCGTCGGGGATCGCCCTCTTCGCCCCACCGCGTGGTCGAGACCGGGGCCCATGCCAAAGACGGCCACGCCTCCGCGGCGGACTGGCTGGGGTCGGTGGCGGGCTCTTCCCCCTCGGCGGCCAAGGAGCGGCTGGCCTCGGCCAAACGGGCCGGGGCCGATGCGACCCTGACCGAGGCCCTCCACGAGGGCGAGTTGTCCTCTTGCCAGCTCAAACTGATGGGAGAGGCCGAGGCGGCGGTCCCGGGGAGTGCCAAGACCCTGTTGGATCTGGCCGAGGGTGGGGCGTCACACCAAGAGCTGAGCGACACCGCCTCTTTGCTACGCGCCGCGGCACGGAGCAAAGAGAGCGAAGCGGCACGGCGTCAACGGGTGCACGAGCGGCGCCACTTCCGCTGGCGCCAGAGCCCCGAGGGCGGGGTGAGAGGCGAGTTCTCCTGCGACGAGGTGGCCTTTGCCCGGGTCGCCCCCCGACTCGAGGCCGCGGCCAAGGAACGCTGGAAGGCGGCGGGGTCGAGCGACCCGAGCACCCTCGAGGCGCACCGTCTCGATGCCTTCCTCGACTTCATGGCCGAAGAGGGCCGTGGCCACGGCATCGGGGCGAGCGGCGACGGGGCGAGCGGCGACGGGCCGGGCGACGACGGGGCCAGCGATGCGAACAACGGCTGGTCCGGGGACGGCTGGTCCGAAGACGACGACAACAGCGGGGACCACACCAGCCCCGGTTCAGGCCCAGGCCCCCGTTCAGGCCCAGGGCCAGGCCCCAAGTGCCGCCCGAAGAGGGGGTCCGGGGTCCAGACCCTCGTGATCATCGACGCCGAGGCGTTGCGCCGGGGGACGACGGAAGGGGACGAGATCTGTGAGATCGAGGGCATCGGCCCGGTCTCGGTGGCCGCGGCCAGTGAACTGTTGGGTGAAGGTGCTCTGCGTTTTTTGGTCAAAGAGGGCTTCGACATCAAAACAGTGACCCGGTCTGATCGGGGCATCGCCAATGCCGTGGAAGCCGCCTTGATGGTGCGGGACCGGACCTGTTGTGTCCCGGGCTGTGCCAAGCGCCTCGGGCTCGAACGAGACCACGTCTTCGTCGACTACGGCGACGACGGACCGACCGAGCTCGACAACCTGGTGCGCATGTGCCCCGAGCACCATGCCCTCAAGACCCATGGCGGCTGGCGGCTCGAAGGGGAGCCCGGGAACTTCAGATGGGTCCCCCCGGCGCACCCCAAAAGTGCCGGGGCCATCTCCCGGGCCCGCAGACTGGCGGCGGCCAAAGCAGAGGCCGGCGTGACCCAGGATCGGAACCGGCCCAGGCGGACGTGAGTGGTCTGGGCGGCGGGAGAGGCGGGTCGGGCGGACGACTTCCCGAGTTGTGGTGCCGGATGTGGCGGCGCGTGCCGAGAGCGTTCGTCCGGTCCAGTGCGAACTTGGGCCATCATCAGGAGATGACATCTGCGGCCGAGCTCTCTTCCCTGTCGTCAACGCTCAAAGAGCTCTACGACCGTGTCTCGACCATGGCCGAATCGGCACAGGCCGGTGGCAACGAGGACATGGCCCGGGAGTTGTTCGCCGTCGAGCGGTCGCTCGCGGGCGCACTGCGCCGTCTGGGTCGATTTACTCAGACGGCGTAGAGCACAAGCTCATGACCGAGCAGCGTCGCGGCACTCCGCAGGACAGCCTGGCGCTGGGCCACCACGGCGCAGTTACGCCGATCGGCCAACTCGATGACGGCGATGACCGCGAGATCGGCGGTGTCGCATCGAGCGGCCAATTCTCCCGAACGGCGGGCTGCCTCACTGTTGAACGGTTCGACCTCGGTCCCATCCAACAACTCTGCGATCCGGTCTCCCCGCGCTTCGGTCCGGTACGCCTCGGCCACGGCAACTGCCGGAATGAGGGGCACGATCCCGTTGGAGAGGGCGGCCCGGTGCAAGGCCCACATCATGCGATCCCCTCTTGCCGCAGCGTGGAGGGCGCCGACCCCGTAGACGAGTCCCTCCCGGCGGGCCGGGCTCACGGATTCAACGCCGTCGGACCCGGGACGCCACCCCAGAGACCCCGGAACGGAGACGGGCCAGCAGGGCTTCGCCTGCGGCCAATTCTTCCGCGCTGAGCGAACCCGTCTCGCCTTCCCAGGCTGCGACGCCGCGCAGCCCCTGACGGACCTGCAGCTGTTTCTCCGCGGCATTCGACAACCACGCGCTGAAAGAGACGCCATCCTGCTTGGCCGCCTCTTCGACGGCGGTCGCCACATCGTCAGCCAAGGAAACCGATCGCTTGGTCACCATGGAAAAATGGTAACACCTTCAGTACTACCACTTGTTCCCCGACAGGGCTCAGGAGGAAAAAGGCCAGCCCACGACACGTACGACCTGGTAGTAAACCGATGCCGGCCCCAAAGGGCCGGCATCGGACGGACCGTCCGGGAGGCGGATCCCATCGACGGCCCTGACCGGAACCAGGTGGCGGGAACCGGTTCCAAGTTCCAAGTGTAATCCCAGGATCGACCAATTGACGCGTCATCGCGCCGGGAATCGAGACGAAAATGACAGGCGGCGGCGAGCGCCTGCCGTGGGCAGCGACAACCCCGGCCGCGGCCGAGGGCCCCGGCGCCGACCCGGCCCGCTAAATGGTCGAGGAAGGGCAGATGTCGGCCAGGATGCAGCGGATGCACGCCGGTCGACGTGCGATGCAGACCGCCCGCCCGTGCAGGATCAGGCGAAGGCTGAACGCTCCTCGTTCGGCCGCTGGGACGAGGGCATTCAGCTCGTGCTCGACCTTGACCGGATCGTCGAGTTTCGTCAGACCCAGGCGCTTGCTCAGCCGGAGGACATGTGTGTCGACCGGGAGACCGGGGAGGCCGAACGCGCAGCTGCGGACGACGTTGCCGGTCTTGCGACCCACCCCCGGGATGGTGACCAGGTCGTCGAGGTCCGTCGGCACCTCGCCACCGAATCGCTCCTCGACGGCGGCGGCCATCCCGATGAGGCTGCGGGCCTTGGCGCGGAAGAACCCGGTCGAATGGATGATCTCCTCGAGCTCGTCCGGGTTGGCGCGGGCCAAGGAGGCCGGATCCGGGTAGGCGGCGAAGAGCGCAGGCGTCACCATGTTGACCCGTACGTCGGTGCTCTGGGCCGAGAGAATCGTCGCAGCCAGCAACTGGAACGGAGAGTCGTGCGTGAGCGCGCACAACTCCTCGGCCGTGCCGGGATACTCCACGGCCAGGCGCTCCATCACCACGCGCGCCATTCCTTTCGGCGTTCTGGGACGTCCCACCCCGTCACGGTACCGGTACCGGGTTAACGTGCGCGCATGAACGTGCTGGTCCTCAGCGAACTCGACGACGCCCAACTCTCGGATCTCTCGGCGCTGCTGGCCCGCTGCGAAGCGTTCGACGGTCATCCGGCGCTGGCCGAACCTCAACGCGCCGCCGCCGCACGTCGGGATCTCGGGGCACACGGGGCGCACGCCATCCTCGGCTACGAAGATGGCGCCCTCATCGGATGCGCAATGGTCACGCCCGCCATCGATGGTGCGACTGCGCTCCACGTCGCTGTCGATCCGCTGCAGCGCCAAGAAGGCAACGCCGTCAAGACGGCGCTCCTCGGCACCGCGCTGGAACGGGTCGAGCCTACGCACCCGGTGCGCCTCTGGCTCATGCAGGCCACGGACCGCGACGACGTTGACGCAGCGGCACTCGGCTTCACGCCCGAGCGTGACCTCCTGCAGATGCGCGTCCACCTCCCACTCCCTGCCGACATCGTGGCCGCCAGCCGTCCCGTGGTGACGCGTCCCTTTGTCCCCGGCCGTGACGACGAGGCCTGGCTCGCCATCAACAACCTGGCCTTTGCCGACCACCCCGAGCAAGGCGCATGGACCCTCGAGGACCTCCACGAGCGCACGTCGGCCGAGTGGTTCGACCCCGAGGCGTTCCTAATGGCGGACAGCGAGGACGGAACGGGACTGATCGGATCGTGTTGGGACAAGTTGCACCTCGAGAGCACACCGGTGATGGGCGAGATCTATGTCATTTCCGTCAATCCGGCGCGCCACAGCGAAGGTTGGGGCAGGGCGCTGACCGTGGCCGGACTCCAGTGGATCGCCGACAAAGGCATCACCACCGGCATGCTCTACACCACGTCCTCGAATACGCCTGCGGTGAAGCTCTACACCTCGCTCGGCTTCACAGTCGACCACGTCGACCGGTCGTACGTGCGGGGTCCGGCACACTGATCCGGCAAACTGATTAGGCAAACTGATCCGCCAAACTGTCCCGGCAGTGTGCTCAGGCGGTACCTGTGCCGATTGCTCGCCCGATCCCGTAGGTCACTCCCGCGGCCACGGACGTGATCAACAGCTGGCGCAGCGCGGAGCGCACGGCAGAGCGGTGCGTGAACGTCGACAGCACGACCCCGATCGCCAACGACGCCACCACGGTCAGGATGATCGACGCCACGATCGCCGCCGTCCCACTGGTGAACAGCCACGGCGCAAGCGGAATGAACGCTCCGAGGGCGAACGACACGAACGAGGACACCGCCGCTTGCATCGGGGAGCCGAGATTCGTGGGGCTGATGCCGAGCTCCTCGCGGGCGTGCGTCTCGAGTGCCAACTCGGGGTCCTGCATGACCTCGTGCACCATGTCGCGGGCCACCGCGGGCGCGATGCCACGCTCCTCGTACATCCCGAGCAGCTCCTGCGCTTCGCCTTCTGGGCTCTGCGACAACGATTCACGTTCGACGTCGAGCTCGCGCTGGAGGAGCTCGCGTTGGGCCGCCATCGAGAGGTACTCCCCCGCCCCCATGGAGAAGGCACCGGCCACCAGGCCGGCGATCCCGACCAGGCGGACGATCTGGCCCCCGGGACTGGCGCCCGCAACGCCGAGGACCAGCGAGATGTTGGTGACGAGACCGTCGCTCAGTCCGAAAACAGCCGCTCTCGCCCCACCACCCCGGACATCGCGATGCTGGTGGAACTGGAGCTGATCGGGCACTTCCACCAGCGTAGTGATCCCTGGCAACCCGCCGGCGATCGGGAGGGTGCCAGGGCCTCGATACTCTCTGAGGCTGGGATCACCATCAGGACCAATAAGGAGCGGACCACCATGACCACCACCGTCGAAGGCCTCGAGGCATTCCATGACCTCGTCGGACAACAGGTCGGCTACTCCGAATGGCAGACGATCACGCAGGAGCGGGTCAATCTCTTCGCCGACGCCACCGACGATCACCAGTGGATCCACGTCGACCCCGAACGGGCCAAGGAGGGCCCCTTCGGCGGTGCCATCGCGCACGGCTACCTGACCCTGTCCCTCGCACCGGTCCTGCTCAACAAGATCCTGCGCGTCAACAACATGAAGTTCGGCGTCAACTACGGGGCCAACAAGGTCCGCTTCCCGACGCCGGTGCCGGTCGGCGCCGAGTTGCGCATGGGCGTCACGATTGCCAGCGCCGAGGACGTCGAGGGTGGCGTGCAGGTGACCTACGACATGGTGTTCGAGGTGCGCGACGCGCCCAAGCCCGCCTGCGTGGCGCAAGTGGTCTACCGCTACTTCCGCTGAGCGTGAGCCCCGGTCTGGCCAAGGAGCCGCCGCCGCTCCCCCAGGGCGAAGAGAAGACAGCGCGCGTCCGCTCCATGTTCGACGCCATCGCGCCCCGCTACGACCTCGTCAACCGGCTCATGACCTTCGGGCTCGACCAGAGCTGGCGACGCGACACCGTGGCCGCACTCGCCCTCCCCGAGGGCTCACTCCTGCTCGACATCGCGTGCGGCACCGGCGATCTCACCCGGCTCGCCCGGAGGCGCCGGTACCGGGTCATCGGGGCCGATCTCAGCGCCGGGATGCTGGCGGCCAACCGCACCGGCGCACCGCTGCTGCAGGCGAATTGCAGTCAGCTCCCTTTCCCCGACGGCACCTTCGACGGGCTCGTCTGCGGGTATGCCCTGCGTAATTTCACCGACCTGGCCGGGGCGTTGAAGGAGACCGCACGGGTGCTGCGGCCCGGAGGGCGGGTGGC
This sequence comes from uncultured Acidimicrobiaceae bacterium, assembly GCA_963706555.1. Lineage (GTDB taxonomy): Bacteria > Actinomycetota > Acidimicrobiia > Acidimicrobiales > RAAP-2 > Bog-473. The sequence goes on along the minus strand of OY970164.1, from coordinate 3,420,191 downwards.
CATCCTGGAGGTCGACGCCCCCCGGTCCACCGTCTTGCGCACCGGCTACGACGTCTGGTTCAACAAGGTCGTCCCGCGCCTCGGCGCGGCACTCTCGGATCGCGACGCCTACGACTACCTGCCGCGGTCGGTGGCCTACCTGCCGGCCACGCCGGTGCTTCGTCGCATGATGACCGATGCCGGTTACTCCGGCGTCGGCATCCGACCCCTCGCGGGAGGCCTCAGCCAACTCCTGTACGCAACGAAAGCCGGGGTCCCCACTCCATGAGCGCCGGCCGCGAGCAGTTGCACGCCCGCACCGTCCCGCTCGAGTACGGGCCCGACGCCCTCCAATTCGACGGCCGCCCGACCGTCCTCTTCGACCGGCCCGGGCTCACCCTCGTCGGCTGGGGCACCGCCGTCCTGGTGGAAGCGCAAGAGGCCGCTGCAGTGCTGGCCGCCATTCCGTGTGACGATCAGGTCCGGCGACCCGGCACGGGTGTGGTGGCACTCGGCGCGCTGCCGTTCCTCGCGACCTTCTCGGGCCATCTGATCGTGCCCCGCTTCACCATGGGCATCGCCGTCGATCCCGACGGCACGACCCGCCGTTGGGCCACCGCCGTCGGGCCGGCCGACCTGCCGCTCCCTGAGACCGACGAGCTGTTCGACTCGGTCATCTGGCAGTACGGCGAAGTCACCGGCACCGCGGAGGATGTGGCTATCACGTCGCTGACCGCGCCGCTGTCCCGGGCCGGCTACAGCAATCTGGTGGCGCGGGTCGTCGAACGGATGGGTGACGGCGGCAGGCCTCTGGAGAAGGTCGTGCTCTCGCGCAGCGTGACCGCCGAGCTGAGCGGCCCGCTTCCGGTGTCAGCCGTGTTGCGCCGCCTGCGCGCCCACGAGCCGGCGTGCACCATCTTCTTGTTCCCCGTGCCTGACGGCACCTTCTTCGGCGCTTCCCCCGAGCTGTTGATCGCACGCAACGGACACCGGGTCTGGTGTCACCCTCTGGCCGGGACGATCCCGCGCGGGGAGACCGCACGTACGGACGCCGACGCGCAAGGACGCCTGGCCGCGTCCGCCAAGGACCATTCCGAGCACCGGTTCGTGGTCGACGACATCGCGGCCACCCTGCGCCCGCTCTGCGACGACCTCACCGTGCCCGACGAGCCCTCGCTCGTGGCGTTTCGCGCCGTCGCCCACTTGGGCACGCGGATCGAGGGGCACCTCAAGGAGCCCACGACGATCCTGGAACTCCTCGAGCGCCTCCACCCCACCCCTGCGGTGGGCGGCACGCCACGTGAGGCCGCGCTGGCCACGATCGCCGAGGGCGAACCGACGCCGCGGGATTACTGGGCCGGGCCGATCGGATGGGTCGATGCGCACGGCGACGGCGAGTGGATGATCGGCATCAGGAGCGCGCTCTTGCACACCGACGAACGGACACTCACCCTCCGCGCCGGCGCGGGAGTGGTCACCGGCTCCGACCCTGAGGCCGAGGCAGCGGAGACCGACGTCAAGTTCTCCTCGGTGCTCGAGTCCCTGGTGCCCGGAGGATCAGCGCACCTTCGGTAGGGAACGCACCGGTCCCGCTGCGGGCGGAGCCGCAGACGCCGAGGGGGTCGCCGACGCAGGCGGGGTTGCCGACGTCCGCGCCGGCGGGAGCTCGGCCGACGTCGGCGCGAGCGGGATCCGCACGAGGACCGTGGCGCCCTGGCCCGGCCCGGACTGTTCCACTTCGGCCGTCCCGCCGAGGGCGACGGCAATCGCCCGCACAATGGCCAGGCCCAATCCGGTGCCGGGCCCTGACCGGCCCGGGTCGCCCCGGTAGAAGCGGTCGAACACACGGGACGCGGTGCTCGCGTCCATCCCCGGGCCGTTGTCGGTGACCCGGAGCACGCCCATGCCCCGTTCGGCCCGCACCGAGACGCGGACACTCGAACCGGCCGGTGTATGGATCAGCGCGTTGCGGACCAGGTTGTGGGCGACCTGGGTCAGGCGCTCGGCGTCACCGATCACGACGACCTCGCGCCCGGGGCCCATCGTCAACGTGTGCTCGTGGTCGAACGCGTTGTTGTCGTCGACCACGTCGGCGCAAATGCGGTGGAGGCCGACCGGTTCCGCCCGTAGCGGTCGGCCACGATCGAGCTCGGCCAACAAGAGGAGGTCCTCGACCAGACCCCCCATGCGCTTGGCCTCCTCTTCGACCCGCTGGAGAGCCTTGCGGGTGCCGGCCTCGTCGGAGAAGCCGCCACGGCGAAGCAACTCCGCGTAGCCGCGGATTGAGGTGAGGGGGGTGCGGAGCTCGTGCGAGGCGTCGGCGACGAACTGGCGCAGCCGCTCCTCGGAGGCCGATTTCTCGGCGAAGGCACTCTCGATCTGGGCGAGCATCTCGTTCAGCGCGGTGCCGAGGCGACCGACCTCGGTGGTCGGCGTCTCCTGGGGCACCCGTCGGCCGAGATCGCCCGAGGCGATGGCATCTGCGGTCTGGGCCATCTCGCGCAGGGGCCGGAGGTCACGCCGTACCAGCCACAGCACGAGGAAGCCCATCACGAGCAGCACGGCGATGCTGGCAATGATCTCCACCCGGCGCAGCGAAGCCAGCGTGTCGTTGGTCGGGTTGAGGGAGAGCGCCACGAACATGGTCCCCTGCGGCACGTTGACCGCCACCACTCGATACTGCCCGTCGGGATCCCCCTTGCTCCCGACGATCACCGCATTGGGATTGGGGCGGAACGTGCCCGCATAGCGCCCGAAGGTGTGCGAGGTGACCGCCGGCACAAGCTGGATCGGCACCGCACCGGACACGAGCGGTGGCGGATTGGGCCGAGCCGGCGAGCCCGAGGGGCGGCGCACCACGTCCTTGCCCTTGGCGTTGATGATGAGCACGTAGACGTCGGGCGAGACATGGCGGCTCAGGTCGGAGGCCGACAGGGGCGTCTTGTGCAGGGTGGCGAACGCCACGTAGTTGAAGGCCAGCCCTTCGGACGAGGTCAAAGTCTCGTCGGCCCGGCCGTAGAGGAACGAGCGCACCGAGACGTAGGTGACGACGTCGGCCACGAGGAGCCCGACGACGAGGAGAATCGACATGACGGCGACCAGCCGCCGCTGCAGCGTCACGTCTCTTTAGGCAGCCGGAGGGTGTATCCCACTCGTCGAATGGTGTGGATGAGTGCAGGCTCGACCACGTCGATCTTCTTGCGCAGATAGCTGATGTAGGTCTCGACGATGTTCGGGTCCCCGCTGAATCCGTAGCCCCACACGTTGTCGATCAGCTCGGACTTGGAGATGACGCGGCGTGGGTTCTCGAGCAGGTGCCGCAAGAGGTTGAACTCCGTGGCGGTCAGGTCGATGGGCTGGTCCTGGCGCCAGACCTCGTGCGTGTCGATGTGCATGGTCAAGTCGGCGAAGCGAAGAATGGACGCGTCGGCCGCGTCAACCTCGCCGGCCCGGCGCAGGATTGCGGCCACGCGGGCCATAAGCTCCTCGATGCTGAACGGCTTGGTGACGTAGTCGTCGCCGAGGGCGAGTCCCTCGACCTTGTCCTGGACCGTGTCGCGTGCGGTCAAGAAGACGATCGGCACCTGATCGCCCTGGAGGCGCAAGCGCCGTCCGACCTCGTTGCCGTCGAGGTCGGGCAACATCACATCGAGCATGACGAGATGCGGTCGGTACGTGCGGGCCAAGTCCAGCGCTTCAGTCCCTGTCGCCGCAGACGCCACGTCGTATCCCTCGAAGCGCAGCGCCACCGAGAGCAGCTCGGCGATATTGGGTTCGTCGTCGACGACGAGGATGCGCGGCAGTGGCAATTCGGTGGTGGCCATGGCTCTAGGTGCTCCGTACTCGCTCTCCGGATACGGTTGGTGTTGGGTTTGGAGCCGGTGGGTCCGGGTGGCGGAAACCGCGCTTGACGCGGCCCAGCCCCCACCAGCTCACGAGGGCGAGTGCCTCGACCACGATGCGCGACGACATTTTCGACTCGCCGGCGACACGGTCGATGAACGTGATCGGCACCTCTTTGATCCTGGCCCCGTGCTGCTTGGCCCGGTAGGTCATCTCGATCTGGAACCCGTACCCCTCGGCCCGGATCCGGTCGAGGTCGAGCTTGCGCAACACGTCCGCCGAGTAGGCGCGGAAGCCGGCCGTCGAGTCGGACACCTGCAGACCGAGGACCACCGAGGCGTAGCGGTTGCCCCCCGCCGAGAGCAGGTGACGATGGCGGGCCCAATTGGGGACCTGTCCGCCTTTGACGTAGCGAGACCCGATGGCCACGTCATACCCCTCCCGGAGGGGCTGCACCAACGCCGGCAAGGCGCCCGGATCGTGCGAGAAGTCGGCGTCCATTTCGATGAGCACGTCGTAGCCGTTCTCCATGCCCCACACGAATCCGGTGCGGTAGGCGCTGCCCAGGCCGGCTTTGCCGGGGCGGGCGATGAGATGGACGTCGGGGAGCTCGGCGGCCACGCTCTTGACGATGTCACCGGTCCCGTCGGGGCTCCCGTCGTCGACGACCAGCACCCCGGCTTCGGGCAACGATTCGGCGATGCGGTGCAGGATCCGCTCGATGTTCTCGGCCTCGTTGTATGTCGGAATGATGACCAGGGGCCGCACCCAGGTCATTCTAGGGGTAGGAAACCCCCTCGGGGGGTCCGGCAGGGGGTCCGGCCGAGGTGACATCCCCGGGACCCTGGCGGAACTCCCGCACGGCCACCTGGATCGCCCCGCCAACGGGGATCCCGATGAGGGCGCCGACGAATGTGCCCAGCCCAGAGCCGATCCTGCCGCCCAGGGCGGCGCCGATCAGCACGGCCAGCAGCACCCAGAAGGGGTTGAGCCGCACCGTCTTGCTCATGATGACCGGGTTCAAGACGTGGTTCTCGAGTTGCTGGTAGGACAAGAAGATGATCAGCATCGCGATGCCGGCTGGCACCGAATGGATGGCCGCGATGACCACGACAGGCACTCCGGCCAGGAGGCCGCCCACCAGCGGCAAGAGGTCCACGAGGGCCACGAAGGCCCCGAGGAGGAGAGCGAACGGCACACCCAGGATGGCCAGGCTGATCCCCATGATCACGCCGGCGATGAATGAGGTCAGGGTGTTGCCCAGCATGTAGCCGGTCACCGACCGCACCGACTCGTTGACCACTCGATTCAGGCGCAGCGCGGTCGGCGGGCGGAACAAGCCCAGAAAGCCGTGCCACAGACGTGGGGACTCCAGCATGCTGAAGAAGGTCAGCACGGCGATCGAACCCACGGTGACGAGGGTGGAGAGAGCGGCCGCACCCACGGAGAAGGCGGTGGCCGGTTTCAGCACCTTGGTGACCTGGTTGGTGAGCTTGGTCGACCCCTCCGCCAGATATTTCTGGAGGTGGAGTCGGTACACCAGGCGGCCGAGCGGGCCCCTGCCCTTGCGCGTGTTGCGGATGAGATCGGGGATCTGGTGCCCGAAGTGCACGGCGCTGGTCACCAACGGCTCGGCGAAGAGGTACACCAGCCCACCGAGGACGAGGAGTCCCCCGAGGAAGATCACCGTTGCCGCGAGGCCGTGGGAGAACCCCCGACGCTTGAGGAAGCGCATCGCGGGCGTGAAGAGCATCGTCAAGAAGAAGGCGATCACGATGTAGAGCACGATCTTGCGCAGCACCCACAGCCCCACGATGAGGGCTGCGTTCACATCGATGAAGGCGATGGCGACCGCGGTGGCCACGACGATGGTGGCCAGCGGCACCCCCCGTCGACCGGCATTCTCGCCCAGCCGACCGCGCCAGGTGTCGGGATGTTCATCCGCCATGCCAGAAGCATTACAGCTTTGCGAACATCGGGACGTGAAAGCATAAAGGCGATGGACGCAGGCGGACCGGAGGAAGACGCACCCGTCGCCGCCAAGCGCACATGGATCCCGCGCAACGTGAAGATCACGTTGATGTTCCTGGTGCTCTTCTTCGTGGGCGAGTACATCCTGCTCCCCGAGCTGGCCCGCGCCCGGAAGGAGTCCCATCAGCTCACACATCTCAACTTCCTCTGGCTGATCCTCGGCGCCGCCCTCGAACTGGCCTCCCTGGCGGCGTACGCCCAGCTCACCTACACCGTCTTGCACCCCGACGCGCCGAAGCGGTTCCGCATCTTCCGCATCAACATGTGGGCCCTGGCCATCAGCCACGTCCTCCCGGGGGGCACCGTCCCTGGGACCGCCGTCAGCTACCGCCTGTTGACCGAGTCCGAGGTGCCGGGCAGCACGGCCGCGTTCGGCCTGGCGACGCAAGGCATCGGGTCTGCGGTGGTGCTCAACATCATCTTCTGGGTGGCTCTGCTGATCTCGATCCCGCTGCGGGGCTACAACCCGCTCTACGGGTTCGCCGCCATCCTCGGCGTCCTCCTGCTCGCGGTCTTCGCCGGGCTGGTCGCGCTCCTCACCCGGGGCGAGAAGCAGGCGGAGCAACTGGTGCACCGGCTGGCGTCACGCCTCCCGTTCGTCAAGGCCGACACCGTCACTTCACTGGTGAAGAAGGTGGCGGATCGCACGAAAGTACTCACTAGGAGCCCGTTGCTGCTGTCGCGAGCCGGCATCTGGGCTGCGGCCAATTGGCTGCTCGATGCGACATCGCTCTGGGTGTTCCTCTTCGCCTTCGGGGCCCACGTCTCGCCGGTCGACCTGCTGGTCGCCTACGGCTTGGCCAACATCTTGGCGGTCATCCCCATCACGCCGGGGGGCCTGGGCGTCGTCGAATTGACCATCGTCTCGGTGCTCACCAGCTTCGGCGTGGCGGGTGGGGCGGCGACCGCAGGCGTCCTCTGCTGGCGTCTGGTCAACTTCTGGCTGCCGATCCCCTTCGGGGGCGCGTCCTACCTGTCCTTGCGCTTCGGGCGCTTCCGCCTCGGGGCGGCCGGAGCCAGCGCCAACCCCAACTTGCAACCGGACACCGGCTCACCCGGCTTGGCCAATTAGGCGCTGCAAGAGGTTCGCGGCCGGTGCCGCAGCAGCTCTCCCCTACGAGATGGGCTCCCCTACGAGCAGAGGCAGAACGGGTGGCCCGCCGGATCGGCATAGACCCGGAAACTCTCCTGCGTCTCGAGATGGCGGGCACCGAGGGCGATCGCCCGATCGTGGGCGGCGTCCATGTCGTCCACCGCCAGATCGATATGCAACTGCTGCTGCACCGCCGGGTGGGGCCAGGTGGGCGCGACGAAGTCGTCGGCCCGCTGAAACGTGATGGCTGGGCCACCTTCCGGCGGGTCGATGACCACGAAGTCCCCGTCGGGCTCGGGCGTCGGCCACTCGAGCAACTCGGCATAGAAACGGGCGAGCGCGACCGGATCGGGGCAATCCAACATCACCGAATCGAAACGGGGGACCGCAGCTCCGGGCATGGGAGTCCGAAGCTACTCGCGGTCAGGCAGGGGCGTCGGATCGCCGCTCCCCCCTGTCCGCGTCACCGCTCTCGTCCCCACTGCGGCGGCGCCGATAACTCTCGTCGTCGCCGTCGCCCTCACGTTCCGTGTCCTCGATGTACGGGACCGGATGGTTGCCGCCGAGCTCGACGAATCGTTCGTTGAGGGCGTGGGCGATCACATCATGGTCGTGGCGGCTCGGCTCGAGGGCGCCGTAGCAGTACGCCTCGAGTTGGAGACCCGTACTCATGCCGCCAAGCTCGAAGTAGCGCAACCACAACTCACCGTGCGAAAGCGCTGCGTCCTGGCGGAAGGTGTCGAGTTGGTCGATCGGGGCGTCAGGCATGGTCTCCGTCGAGCCCGGGTGGATCCGGTCGACGTGTGGACTCCACGATGTCCTCCGCCCGCTCCTGCAGCGGTCGCCCCTTCTCGAGCGAGAAGCGCCGGAGCGCGCTGTAGGCGTCATGCTCGGCCAGCCCCTCGCGTTCCATCAGCACTCCCTGTGCCTGCGCAATCACTTCACGCGCCCGGAGGGCACCGAGGAAGCGTAGGGAAAGGTAGTCATCGGTCTCGTCCGTTTCCGCCCCGCTCAATATCGTCGACGTCTCAATGGCGAGTTTCGACGCCAGTGCCCGGGCTTGTGGAGCGAAGGCCGCCGGAGTGCGCGAGTAGATGTTGAGCGCCCCGACAGGTCGCTGCTCCACGAGAAGCGGGGACGACAGTATGGCCTGGATCCCGAGGGTCCGGGCGCGGGGCGTGAAAGAAGGCCAGCGCGTCTCGCTGGCGAGGGCCTCGGCGTAGAACCAGATGCCCTGGGTCGAGGCGTCGACGCACGGGCCCTCGCCGGTCTCGTATTGCGAGGCGTCCATGGCGGAGATCGTCTGGTCCGTCGCCGTCACCGTCGCGAGCTTGCCGTGTCGGGCCAGCGACACGCTGACCCCGTCAGCTCCCTCCACGACGGACCGGGTCAAGCTCGCGGCCAACCGCAGTGCGGCATCGATGACTTCGTCGTCGGAATGGATCGCCGTGAACCGCCGGACGCTCGCCGTCATGGGATATGACGGCTTGCCCCCAGCCGCCGCCACCCGGTCGGGCGGCTGTGCCGGTCGCAATTGGCCATACTCGGACTCGTCGTCTCCCAGCGTCACGAGGCGGGCGAAACCGGTGATGTCGAGCACCTGGCGGATCAAAGCTGCTGGCGTACGGATCGTCAGGGTGCCCCCCGTGACCTCCAGACGATCGGCCCCGTGGGCGATCACGCCCAGACCGGACGCATCCATGAACCGGAGGCGGGCAAGGTCCAACGTCACCGAGTGGTGGCCCCGGTCGATCATCGACTCGAAAATCGCGCCGAACTCGGGCGCGGTGAGCGCGTCCACCTCACCGCCTAAGGCCAGGACCACCTGCCCATCCACAAAACTGGCGCCGATCGAGAAGTCAGACAAGGGACGATCAGTGCCGGGCACTTCTACGTTCGGATTCTGAAAGGGACGGCCCGGCGCCCGCCGGTTCCCTGGACGGTCAGGGTCACGTCGTCATTTGCCCCGGGGCAGAGGGGGAAGGTGCCCGCTGGGGATGGGGTGCGACTCCCAACAACCGACAGTGAGGTGCTCGACATGTTGTCGCCCTTCAAGGATGTGGGGGGCAGCCGATAAGCCGACCCTCTCAAACCCTCTCTGTCGAAGGTACTCCAATGGTACACCTCGGTCCTCTCCGACGTCGCACGGCGGCCCTACGATTCGCTCATGCGCCACATGGGAGGGGGTGGGTGAAGACGTCCGCAGCCGTACGGGTGGCCGTGAGCGCCGCCTTGGGAACGGTCGTGGGGCTCGCCTTCTCCTTGTTCAGCACCCGCTATACCGTGTGGGAATCCGCCGTCCTCGTGGGCTGGGATGTGGCGGTCACCTTCCTCATCGGGACCATCTACTTCGCCCTGCACGCGTCGACCCCGAGCGAGACCAAGGAGAACGCGCTCCGGGAGGATCCGAGCCTGCCCCTCTCTGAACTTCTCGTGCTGACCGCCGGCGTTGCCGTCCTGGCCGCCGTCGGGCTGCTCCTCTATCGGGCGGGTGGTGCCACCGGGGGAACGAAGGCGTACCTGATCTCCCTCGGTGTGGTCAGCGTCGCGCTTTCCTGGGCACTTGTCCACGTCACCTTCACGCTGCGCTACGCCCGGGCGTACTACGGCACCCCCGAGGGTGGCATCGACTTCAACGAAGACGAACCCCCGAACTACCTCGACTTCGCCTACCTCGCCGTGACCATCGGCATGACATTTCAGGTGTCGGACACCAATCTGACGTCGAAGGAGATGCGGCGCATCGCCCTCGCGCACTCGCTCCTGTCCTACCTGTTCGGGGCAGTGATCGTGGCCCTCGTCATCAACGTGGTCTCGAGTCTGCTGCACTGAGCCGCGTCACCGGGGTCGCACCCCGGTCCGCCACCACGCCCGCTTCTGCCGGCGGGGTGTCCCCGAGCTATCCCTCGGCCCGGTCCTCGTCGCCGACGAACAGCTCACGTCGGCGGGCCCGCTCGATCGCCAGTTCCTTGAGCCGACCCTGGGCACTCAACCCGTGCACGTTCTCCACCCGCCGCCAGCGACGATCGGAGCCGAGCTGCCATGTGTTCGTCTCGTCGGCGAAAATGAGATCGAGGATCTCGAAGAGCCGTCCCTGGAGCTCGGGGTCACGTATCGGAGCCAGAACCTCGACCCTTCGATCCAGATTGCGCCCCATCAGGTCGGCGGAACCGATGTAGAGCTTGAGCGGCAAGCCCGGTCCGACGTCGGGACTCTTCGGCAGGCCGCCGAATCGGTAGATCCGGGAATGCTCGAGAAAGCTCCCGACAAGCGAGCGCACCGTGATGTTCTCCGACAGCTCGGGAATGCCGGGGCGGAGGCGGCACAAGCCCCGCACGGACAGGTCGATGGGCACGCCTGCTCCCGACGCCCGGTAGAGCGCATCGATCATGGCGGCGTCGGTCAAACCGTTCAGCTTGAGAACGATGCGTCCTTCAGGACCCGCCTCGGTCTGCTCCTCGATCATGGCCAGGATCCGTTTGCGCACCGTGACCGGCGACACCAGGATCTGGTCGTAATCCGCGTGACGCGAGAAGCCGGTGAGGTAGTTGAACAACTCCCCCACGTCGCCCCCGATCTCCTCGTCCGCGGTGAGGAGGCCGATGTCCTCGTAGATGCGTGCGGTCTTCGAGTTGTAATTCCCCGTTCCCACGTGGCAGTAGTGCCGCACGCCGTCCTCTTCACGACGCAGCACCAGCGCGGTCTTCGAGTGGGTCTTGAGGCCCACGATCCCGTAGACGACGTGCACGCCCGCCTCTTCGAGTGCGCGGGCCCAGCCGATGTTCGCCTCTTCGTCGAAGCGTGCCTTCAGCTCGACGATGGCCGCCACCTGCTTGCCGTTCTCGGCCGCACGGATGAGGGAGGCGACGATGGGACTGTCGCCACCGGTGCGGTAGAGGGTCTGCTTGATCCCCAGGACCGCCGGGTCCTCGGCGGCCTGGCCGATGAACGCCTCGACCGAGGTGGCGAAGGAGTCGTAGGGATGATGGACGAGCACGTCCCGTTCGCGCAGTTGGGCGAAGAGCTCGGTCGGCTCGTGCGCCGCCGTGGCCAAGCGGGCCGGCGTCATCGGTGTCCACGTTTCAATGTGCAGGTCGGGACGGTCGAGCGCGTAGACGCCCCAGAGCCCGCTCAGGTCCAGAGGAGCCCCGACCCGGAACACTCCGTCGGCACCGACCTCGAGCTCGGTGGACAACAATTCGACGAGCTCGTCATTCATGTCGGCACCGACCTCGAGGCGCAACGCACGACCGAAGCGCCGGCGGCGCAGCTCCATCTCGATCGCCACCAGAAGATCGTCGGCCTCGTCCTCCTCGAGCGCCAGATCGGCGTTGCGTGTGACACGGAACGTATGGTGCTCACCGACGCTCATCCCGGGAAACAGCGTTTCGAGGTGCGCGGCGATCACCTGTTCGAGAGGAACGAACCGCTCCCCGTCGGGCATGACCACGAAGCGTGGCAAGACGGGTGGCACCTTGACGCGCGCAATGCGACGCTCTCCGGTCGAGGGATCCTGCACCTGGACCACCAAGTTGAGCGACAGGTTCGAGATGTAAGGGAACGGGTGACCAGGGTCCACCGCCAACGGTGTGAGGACGGGAAAGATCTGGCGTTGGAAGACGTCGACCAGGTGGACACGATCGTCGTCATCGAGCGACGACCAATCCGAGAAGCGCACGCCGGCGTCCGCCAGCGCGGGGACGATCTGCTCCAAGAAGATGGCGTCCTGACGTCGCACCAGTTCCTCGACCCGCGTCCGGATCATCTTCAACTGCTCCCCCGGCCGCAGTCCGTCGACAGATCGGGTGCGCACGCCTGCGGCCACCTGATCCTCCAGTGCGGCCACGCGGACTTGGTAGAACTCGTCGAGCAGCTCCGAGAAGATGGCCATGAACTTCGTCCGCTCTAACAGAGGAACACTGTCGTCCTCGGCCAGGTCGAGGAGGCGGGCACCGAAATCGAGCCGCGACTGCTCCCGGTTCGTGAATCGCTGGTACCCGAACGCTTCTATCTGCTGCAGCGTGGGTGGCGTCGGGCGCTCGTTGGCTCCCCAGGGCGGCGTCATCAGGTCTGGATCGGCAGTCATGGTGTCCTCCACCATGCTACTTGGCACCACTACGATGCGACGAGTGCCCTCCCGAACCCGTCACACACGGATTCCGCGCTATGTGGTGGGCCCCAAACCCAAACGCCGCACCGAACTCGGCCTGCTCGTGTTCGCCTCGGTGATCACGGTGGCGCTCTACATCATCGCCGAGACGGCCCACAAGTCGAAGATCCCCCCCCACATCGGCCCCTTCCTCGGTATCGTCCTCGGCCTCTCGCTGGTGGCGCACATGGCCAACCGGTGGCTCGCGCCGCAAGGCAACGCCGTGATCCTTCCCCTGGCGGCACTCCTAAACGGGATCGGTTACGTCGTCATCGCCCGCTGGGATCCCGGGTTCGCCAAGTCACAAGCAGGCTGGGCGGCCATCGGTGTCGGGCTCTATGTCGTCACATTGCTGGCGGTGCGGTTCTCACGGGATCTCGAGAGATACCGTTACCTCCTGCTTCTGGCCGGCGGCCTCCTGCTGGTCGCTCCTCTGTTCTTCACCCCGATCAACGGCGCAAGGCTGTGGATCCATTTCTCGAGTTTCGAATTCCAGCCGGTCGAGTTCTCCAAAATCCTGCTCTGCATCTTCTTCGCCTCCTATTTCGCCTCGAACAAAGAGTTGCTCTCCATACCGACGGCGCGGATCGGGAACCGGCTCGTCCTCGACCCCCGTCCGCTCATCCCGATCCTCGTGGCGTGGGGGGTCGCGATGGCGATCATCGGCTTGGAGGACGACATCGGGTTCGCCGCACTGCTCTTCGCGCTGTTCATCGGCTTGCTGTGGGTCACGACGGGCCGCGTGGGCTACCTCGTGTTCGGCTTCGTGCTGTTCGTTGCCGGTGCCATTTTCGCCGCGCACTACTTCAGCCAGGTGCACGTCAGGGTGGAACAGTGGCTGAACCCATGGCCGACCAAGGCCAGCCCGAACCTCACGCAGCTGGGCGCGACACAGTTCGGCTTGGGCGATGGCGGCATCGGCGGAACCGGTTTAGGACTGTTCCACTCCCCGTATCCCATACCTGAGATCACCAGCGACCTGATCTTCGCCGCCATCGCCATCGAACTCGGCATGATCGGTGCGGCGGCGGTGGCCTTCGCCTACACGCTCCTGATCGGCGCTGGTATGCGCATCGCGCAAACGGCCCGCTCGGACTTCTCCCGGTTGATGGCGACCGGGCTCACGATCATCATCGGCTTTCAGGCGTTCTTCATCATGGCGGGAGTGGTGCGGCTCTTACCCCTCACCGGCATCACCCTGCCCTTCGTGGCCTACGGGGGCTCATCGCTCCTGGCCAACTACATCCTCATCGCACTCCTCATGCGCATCTCTGACGAGGGAGCGCAGAAGATCCAGGAAGATCTCGCGTCGGGCGTCGTGCAACCGGGCGAACGCCCGATGGTCCCCGCCTGAGGATCAGTTCGGCTGCGGCACGACCTCGCCCGACTCCTCCAGCAGGCGCTCGTCCACCAGGATCGGGGCCGCGACGGGCATCCGCAGCGCCAGTACCAAGCCGTCAGAGGGTCGACACCCGATGCGCTCGCGCCCATTCGGCGCCATCACGTCGAGCTCAGCCAGGTAGTTGCCCTGATCCCGGCCGACGAGGCGCACGGCGATCACGTCGATGCGCACCCGTTGGAGCACCAGCGCGAACAATTCGTGCGTCATCGGACGGAGCGAGTCCATCCTGCGCATCGCCAGCGCCAGCGCCGTCCCCTCGGTGAGCCCCACCGGAAACGTCAGGGTCCGCATCGGGGGCTCGGACTCGACGAGGGTCACGAGCGGGAATTGCGAAGGCAGATCCAACGACACGTCGTCGACGTCCATCACCAGAAAGGCCGGCGGGAGAGGAGCGACCGTCTCGTCGGTGCCCGCGTCGGGACCTGACTGCATGTCGGTCATCGCATTCTCCTGTGGGCGCTCACACTGAGGGCCAGCCCGACAGCCAAGAAGAAGGAGATGACCGCCGTACCCCCGTAACTGACGAAGGGGAGCGGTATCCCGGTGATGGGCATGATGCCCATCGTCATGCCGGCATTCTGGAAGACGCTGAAGGCCACGAACGTGAACAGCCCTGTGCAGATCAAGCGACCGAAGACATCGCGTGATTGACCCGCGGCACGCAGGACTCTCCACGCAATGACGCCGAGGAGCGACAAGAGTCCCACCGCGCCGACGAAGCCCAACTGCTCGCCCACGGCGGTGAAAATGAAGTCGGTCGACTGCTCCGGCACGTAGCCGAGGTTGGTCTGCGCTCCATGCAACAGACCGGTCCCGAGGAATCCTCCTGCCCCAATGGCGTTCTTGGCTTCGGTCTCGTTGTAGATGGCGGACATCACTTGCGGATTCGTGCTCGTCGAGTGCGGATTCAAGAACGTGGTCAAACGGGCGATCTGATACGCGTGGAGGATGCCCGATTCGACCGCCATCAGCGCGACGAACGCAACGCCGAGGACGAGCAACAGCAGAATCCGTACAGGGAGCCCGGCGACGGCGAGCATCACGAGCAACACGATCATCATGATGGTTGCGGTGCCGAGGTCAGGCTGAATCAGCACCAGGCCGATCGGGATGCCCGACAGGATCAGCAATTTGATGACGTCCTTCCAGGCCAGTCCCTCCTCGCTTCGGCGATCGCAATAGGCGGCGACCGCCACGATCAACCCGATCACGGCGAATTCCGAGGGTTGGATCTGGATCACCCCGATGCTGAACCAGCGTTGCGAGCCCTGGACGTGGCTCCCCAATGCCATGACACCCAACAGCGAGAAGACGGAGAGCCCATAGAGCACCATGGCGAAAGGTTCGAGTCGTCTGTAGTCGAAGAGGGCGAACGCGACCATGATGACGAAGCCCAGTACGACGAACAATGCCTGTTTCTTCAGGTAGAAGTGGGGATCGTCCCCTGCGGCGAGCAGAGAGCCCCGAGTGGCCGAATACACCATGACCAAACCGATCCCTGCGACGACAACCGTGGCCAGGACCAGGATGAAATCGAAGACAGGACCACTGCGCCTGGTGCCGACTGTGCGAGAGATCATGGTCATAGGGCTGTCTGGCGGGACAGAATACCGGGCATGACCCTTCCACCCGTAGGCAGCCCCCAACCCCTGGTGGGAGCGACCGAGCAGGGAAGTGGGTGGCTTTACAACCTGCTCATCAAGTCAGGGGTGGACCCCGACACCGCCAAGACGGTCTCCGACCTGGTCGTTCGCCCCCTCGGGGTGATCCTCGTGATCATCATTGCGATCGTGGTGGCACGGCTCGGCAGCAAGGCTGTGCGCCGGATCCTCCAGCGTTTCGCAGACCGGGCCGAGGCGCGATCGGGCTCCTCGCGCATCAGCGCACGAATGTCGACGCTGTCCGCCGTCGCCGCCAACGTGTGGCGGTTCTTCGTCTTCGTCGTCGCCGTGGCCATCTGCCTCGGCATCGTCGGCATCAACCTCGCCCCGCTGCTGGCCAGCGCCACGATCATCGGTGCCACGCTCGGCTTCGGCGCCCAGCTCATCGTGCGCGACTACTTCTCGGGTTTCCTCCTCACCCTCGAGGACCAATACGGCATTGGCGACAGCATCACGGTCGGGACAGTCAGTGGGGTAGTGGAGGATCTCACTCTCCGCGTCACGAGCGTGCGCGCCGTGGACGGGACCGTGTACACGATCGCCAACGGCGACATCCGGCAGCTGGCGAATGCTTCGCGCGGCCGGGCCCAGGCGGTGGTCGATCTCACCCTGCCGGGGTCAGCAGCCGCCGATCTGCCGCGCGCCCGCTCGGTCATCGAAGGTGCAGCTCGGCGTGTTGCGGGCTCAGAGCGGTTCGCCGGTCACGCCACCGAGCCGCCCGTACTGGTCACACTGATCGGCTCGACCGAGAGCACCATCACCCTCCGCCTGAGCCTGCACACGGTGCCGGGCCAACGCGATGCCCTCAGACGCGCCCTGCGCGAAGAGGCCATCGTGGACCTGAGCCGCGCCGAGCTGTGGCCCGCTCCGATGTCGGACCCCGAACCCCCCGTCGCGCGCACACCGAACTGACACCCGGGAGCTGACCTGCTGGGCTCACCCGCTGAGCTGAAGCAGGTCAGCAGGTCAGCAGGTCAGCAGGTCAGCAGGTCAGTTTTCGTTCATGCAACGGCGATCGCCGCCTGCCACATGACGTCGACCGGAGCCGGCACACCCGTCCACAGCTCCAACTGCGCCGCTGCTTGGTGCACGAGCATCCCCAGACCGTCCACGGTCGTTGCCCCCGCATCCGCCGCGGCAGTGAGCCAGGGCGTCGGGCGGGGGACGTAGACGAGATCCGCCGCCACCTGGCCCCCATGGAGCAACGAGGGTGCGAGCAGCCAGCTCGCACCTGCTGCTCCCGAACTCTCCATGCCCACCGGCGTCGCATTGACGACCAAATCCGCATCGCGGACAAGAGCCGCTGCTCGTGCGTCGTCGGGCGCACCGCCGCCAGGCCCACCGAGGTCGCCCACGTGTCCCACGGGCCCCGCCAAGGCTGCCGCACCGGCGGCCTTCTCCACGGTCCGGTTCACCACCGTGACCGACGCCGCGCCTGCAGAAGCCATCGCGAGGGTGACCGCCCTGGCCGCCCCGCCGGCCCCGATGATCAGGCAGCGCTTCCCGCTCGGGTCGAAATCCGCCGCACGCGCCAGGGAAGCCAGGAACCCCGCGCCATCCGTATTGGCGCCATACAGCGTGCCGTCCCGGTTGATCACGCAGTTGACCGCTCCCAGCTGGGCCGCGACGTCACTGCGATCGTCCATGAGCGCGGCCACATCCGCTTTGTGCGGCATCGTCACCGAGACGCCTGCCACACCGAGGGCACGCAACCCGTCGAGCGCCGCCGCAGCATTCCCCGGGCCCACTTCGAAGCCGACCGAAATCCAATTCAGCTCCAGCGCTGCAAACGCAGCGTTGTGGAGGAGAGGTGAAAGGGATTGGCGGACCGGGTAGCCCATGACACCCACGATCCGTGTGCGCGCGTCCGTCCAGCCCGGACCGGGCACACCGGCTGCGGCCATCAGCCCACCCCGCGCTGCTGCGCCAGTTTCTCGTTGGCCAGTTGTTCGGCGAAGGTGTCGGAGAAGGCCTCCGTGCCGTCCTTCTTCACGACGACGAAGTACAACCAGTTTCCCGCGGGGGGATGGACCGCCGCCGCGAGCGCTTCAGGTGACGACATGCAGATCGGAGTCGGCGTGAGCCCGACATTGAGATAGGTGTTGTAGGGCGTCTGCAGTTTGAGGTCGGCGGACGTGACTGCGCCGCCATCCTGTCCGAGTGAATACAGGACAGTTGCATTCATCTGCAGGGGTGAACCCTTGCCCAGCCGGTTGTAGATCACCCGCGCCACCTGGGGCATGTTCTTGACGATGTAGCCCTCTTTCTCCACGATGGAGGCCGAGATGATCACCTGATACGGCGTCAGACCCAACGCTGCGGCGGAGCTGATGCTCAACCCGGCCTTCGTCGCCTGGTTGTCGAATTTGTGGACCATGGCGGTCAGAAGGGCGGTGTCGCTCTCCCCCGGGGCCACCAGGTAGTCGCCTGTTCCCAGAAGTCCCTCGAGGTTGTCCGAACCCGGCGGCGAGAACTCCGAGTGCACCACACCGCTGGATGCCACCTTGGAGAAATCGCCGGCCGTGTGCCCGGGAAGGTCGTCGACCCGCTCGGCCACTTCGTGCAGCGTCAGCCCCGGGTTCACGGTGACGGCCACGATGTTGGGACCGCCGTCGAGGATGGCGTGCACCTGCGAGAAGCCCTCGTTCTGGTGCAGCAGGTAGTGCCCGGGGACGATCGTCGGCGAGCCATGCACGAGGTCGTACACGCGAAAGGCAAGCGGACTCCCGATCACATGATGGGCCGAGAGATTCGAGAGCACCGAGCCCACGGAGTCCCCACTTTGGACATTGATGACCTCGCGTGGCCCGGCCGTACCCGAGCCGTGGGACTCCAACTCATACCAGAGACCGAAGGCGACGATGATGAGCACCAACGCGCTGCCGATGATCGCGAACAACCGACGCCGGCGGTGACGGCGCACACGGCGGTTCCGACGAATGGCCGTGCCCGCCTCGGTCCTGACACCGGGGTCGATCGGTTCGCCAGGGTCGATGAACTCGCCCTGGGCTCCCGATCCGCCGGGTCCTCCCTGGACATCTGATCCGCCCGGTCCGCCCGGTCCGCCCGGTCCCGCGCCCACCATCCCACTACTCGGCGCGACGACCGGCAGCTCACCAGTCGGCGGGCCCATCGGCTCCTCACCCGGGACGTGATCCGGACCGTTGGCGGGACGGTCACCGGGGCCACCACCCGGGCTCTCGCCCAGCCACTCGTTCGGCGGCTCGCTCACGCCGTTCCGTTCGTGATCGACCCGTTCGTGGTCGACCCGTTCATGGCCGATGTGTCCAACCATGCCTGCAGGAGGACCATGGCGGCTGCACTGTCGATGACGGACCGAGCTGCCCGACCCTTGCGCCCGGCCGCCGTCAGCGAACGTTGCGCCTCCACGGTCGTGAAGCGCTCGTCGGCTGTCTCGACCCGGACGCCCAGGGGCTCGAGCAGGGTTCGGAGGGCCGCGACCTCGGTCAGTGCGGCCTTGGCCGCCGGCCCGCTCGCCCCGGACAGGCTCAACGGAAGTCCGACCACGACCGTGCCGGCCTCGATCTCGCTGATCGCCGAGAGCACGGCCGCATGGTCACGGGTCAGATCACCCGTGCGCTCCACCACGCCCCACGGGGACGCGAGCGTGCGCCGGCTGTCGCTGTAGGCCACGCCGATTCGGCGCGATCCAAGATCGAGGGCAGCCACGCGCCCGGATCCGCTGTCGCTCACGTGGACAGGAGCCGGCGTGCCTCGGCGAGCGCTTCGTCCACCCGGGCCACGTCCTTCCCACCGGCCACCGCCAGCTGTGGCGATCCGCCGCCCCCGCCGCCGACGATCGCACCCAGGGCGCGCACCACCTCGGTCGCATTCGGCTCGCCGTCGGTCACGACCACGAGCGCCACCTTGGCGCCGTCGGGTGACCCTCCGAGTGCGACCGCGCGCACCCCGTCGTGCCGGTGGACGGCCTGCGCCAACGTGCGGAGGGCATCGGGGTCGAGCGAGTTCTGCCGGGCCACCACGACGCCCTCGAGGCCACCCTTAGCCAGTTCCGTCGCCACCGATTCACTCGACTGCTGGCGGAGCTTGGAGAGTTCCTTCTCCGTCTCGCGTTGCCGTGCCAGCAGGCGGTCCAATGAAGGCAGGAGGTCGTCGGGATCGGTCCGCAGCAGGTCGGCGGCCGATCGGATGAGGTGCTCGCGGGCGGTGGCCCGGTCGAGGGCGACGCGACCCGTGACCGCGAAGATACGACGCTTGTTCGACCCGATGCTCTCCTCGGACACCAACGAGATCGGGCCGATCTGCCCCAGCGAGTCGACGTGGGTGCCGCCGCAGAACTCGAGCGACGTGCCGCCGGCCTGGATGACCCGCACCGTCTCGCCGTACTTGTCGTCGAAGAACCGCAGCGCGCCCATGTTCTCGGCTTCCTGCAGCGAGGTCTCGGTCGTCTCCACCGGGGCGTCGGTGAGCACGGCCTCGTTGGCCAGGCCGAACACGGCGTCGAGCTCTTCGGTCGTCATGGCCCCATGATGCGAGAAGTCGAAGCGCAACCGGTCCGGCGCCACCAGCGATCCCTGCTGACGCACGTGGTCGCCCAGGACCGTACGCAAGGCTGCGTGCAACAGGTGTGTGGCGGTGTGGTTCCGGCGGATGGCCTCACGACGGGTGACGTCGATGGCAGCGAGCGCGTCCTGCCCCGGGACGAGCTCACCGGTGACCCGGGCCTTGTGGGCCACCAACCCGGGGAGCGCGTAGACGGTGTCGTAGACGTCGGCCCGACCGGTCTCGGTCACGATGGTGCCCGTATCGCCCACCTGACCACCGCCCTCGGCGTAGAAGGGCGTCTGGTCCAAGAAGATCTCGACGACCTCGCCGTCGGCCCCGTCCACGACGGTCCCTGAGAGGACCCCCACGACGCGTGCCGGCACCTCGTACTGGGCCGCCCCCCGCCCCACGAACTGCGTCGTGCCCTCTGCCTCGAGAATGGCGCGGTAGGCCGACTCGTCGCCCACCTTGGCCGCACGGGCCGCGGCACGGGCCCGGGAGCGCTGGGCGTCCATAGCCGCGTCGAAACCCGCACGGTCGACCTCGACCCCGGCGTCATGCGCCAGCTCCTCGGTCAGCTCGACCGGGAAGCCGTGGGTGTCGTGCAGGGTGAAGGCCACGTCACCTGCGAGCACCTTCTCGCCGGTGGCGAACGCCTCTTCCAGCCGCCCGAGGCCCGCCCGCAGCGTGCGGTCGAAGCCGGCCTCCTCGCGCTCGAGCACGGACAGAATCACCTCGTTGTTCTCGACCAGGGCGGGGTAGGCCATTCCGAGGACCTCGGTGGCCGCGCCGACCAGGGCCGGGGTGACCAATTGCTCCACCCCGAGCCGCCGTGCGGCAAGCACGGCGCGACGGACGACGCGCCGCAGCACGTACCCTCGGCCCTCGTTGGCCGGGAGTACCCCGTCGGCCACCAGCATGGACATCGCCCGGCTGTGGTCGGCCATCACCCGCAGCGCGACGTCGGTCCGCTCATCGCGGCCGTAGGGCGTCCCGACGATGGAGGCCGCCGCCTCGATGATCGGTGCGAACAGGTCGGTGTCGAACACGGAATCGTGGCCCTGGAGAATGGGCAGAATCCGCTCGAGTCCCGCCCCGGTGTCGATGTTCTTCTTGGGCAGGTCGGACAAGATGCCGTCAGCGTCCCGGTTGAACTGCATGAAGACCAGGTTCCACAGTTCGACGAAACGCTCCTCGCTGCCGAACATGGGCCCGCCGCCGGCACCATAGGCCTCGCCCTTGTCGATGAAGATCTCCGAATCCGGTCCGCAGGGACCCGTGTCCCCCATGGCCCAGAAGTTGTCGGCGTCGCCCATCCGCTGGATCCGCTCAGCCGGGAAGCCCACCTTGTCGATCCATATCTGCTCGGCGTCATCGTCGTCGTCGTGCACGGTCACCCAGAGGCGGTCCCCGTCGAGCCCGAAGACCTCGGTGAGCAACTCCCACGCCATGGGGATGGCGCCTTCCTTGAAGTAGTCGCCGAAACTGAAGTTGCCGAGCATCTCGAAGAAGGTGCAGTGGTAGGTGTCCGTGCCGACGATCTCGATATCGAGCGTGCGGAAGCACTTTTGGACGCTGGTGGCCCGGGGCCACGGCGCCACTTCATCCCCGACGAAATAGGGCTTGAACGGGACCATGCCCGCGATGGTGAAGAGCACGGAGGGGTCGTGAGGGATGAGGCTGGCAGAGGGAACGGCGGTGTGCGCCCGATCAACGAAGTAGCGCGTGAAGGCCGCCCTCAGTTCGTTGGCGTCCATGGGCACAGCTTACCGGCGACCACCTGGGCCGATGGGCCAGGCTTTCAGGCGTCCGCGATGCCGACGATGGGCCGGTTCAGGTGGATGTCGCCCGTCGACCCGAAGAACTGGGCATCGCCGAACGTGAAGATGCCGCCGTCGGAGGCGACCAGCCAGTACCCACCCCCGCCCGGCGTCGCTGCCATGCCGACGATGGGCTGGTTGAGCCGGATGGCACCGGTCGAGCCGAAGAACGGCGCGTTCCCGAAGGCGAAGATGCCACCGTCGGAGGCCACCAGCCAGTACCCGCCGCCACTGGGCGTGGCTGCCATGCCGACGATGGGCTGGTTGAGGTGGATGGCGCCGGTAGAGCCGAAGAACTGGGCATCGCCGAAGGAGAAGATGCCACCGTCCGCCGCCACCAGCCAGTAGCCCTTGCCGTCAGGCGTCGCTGCCATGCCGACGATGGGCTGGTTGAGGTGGATGGCGCCGGTGGAGCCGTAGAACTGGGCATCGCCGAAGGAGAAGATGCCACCGTCCGCCGCCACCAGCCAGTAGCCCTTGGCGTCGGGCGTGAGCTCCATGCCGACGATGGGCTGGTTGAGGTGTGTCGCGCCCTCCGAGCCGAGGAAGGGCGCGTCGCCGAAGGCGAACACGCCGCCGTCGGAGGCGACGAGCCAGTAGCCGTTCCCGGTGGGAGTGGCCGCCATCCCCACGATCGGCCTTTGCAGCGTCAGGTTCCCCGTACTCCCTTCGAACGGCGCATTGCCGAAGTCGAAGACGCCGCCATCGGAACCGACGAAGCGGTAGCCGCCACACCCCGGCAGGCCGAACGCGAACGATGAGGCTGACGTCGCGACCGACGTCCCCCGCGGGTTGGTGACCGTGATGTTGACGCAGAGCGCCTTGCCCGGAGAAGGCGGGACGACCACGAGGGAAGTGGCGGTCGCCGACTGGATGCTCCCCGCCCCGGCTGCACCGAAATTGACCGCGGTTGCGTCGGCCAGGCCTCCCCCGCTGATCGTGATCGCGTGGGCGCCCGAGACCGGCGCAACGCCCGCGCTGAGGCTCGCGATGGTCGGGCAGCCGTCACCCCCCTGCAAGGTGATGGCGAGGTTCTGCTCTTGCGGCGTGCCAAGGCCCGCCGCCGGGTTGAAACCGGTCGAGGCGGCGTACTTGCCGCCGTTGGTGTCGGTGAAGTCGTTGTTGCCCGAGGCGACGGCGGTGAAATTCGTCCCGCTCGACGCCGCCGCATACAGCGCCGGGCTGACGAGCCCGACCGCGGAATTGCAGCCCTGGTTGGTATCGGCCAGGAACCCGGCGAGCGAGGGCGCCACTGCGCTCGTCCCACCGAAGTCCACCCAGCCGCCGAAGTAGATGACCACGCCATGGTGCGGGTCCGCGCTGAGGGAGAGGTCCGGTACGGCTCGATTGGTCCCGGCACTGAGCACAGGTTGCCACTGCGACCTCGGCCACAATGTGGAGAACCCTCCCCCGGCGGCCCCGTTCACCGGCGAGTCCTGGCAGGTACCGAAGCTCGTCGAGAGGCAGTTGTTCCAGACCGTCTGGCTCCCGGTCGCCCCGCCGATCAGCGTGGTCCCACCGGCGCTCACGACGTCGGGCTGACTTCCTGGATCGTCCACCGCCAGCTGGGTCCCGCGGTCGGCGTCGAAGCAATCCTCCGAGCCCGCGTCGCCGGACGCTGCGACCATGGTCTGGCCCTGCATGGCCATGCGCTCGAAGATCACGTTCTCCTGCGTGGCCGCACCCGGGTCGTTGTCGCGTTCGCAAAAGCCCCAACTCGTGCTGACCACCTGTGCCGCATCATCGGCGGCGATGCGGTTGTACAGATCGAGCGCCGCCACATCGATATCGTTCGGCGCCTCGTAGACGACCAACGAGGCCGAGGGGGCCGTGACGGCGGCCAGCTCGATATCGAGCGCCGCCTCACCCGAACCCGACGCCGATCCGGTGGGCGTGGCATCCACGGTCACGACCCGCGTCGAATTGCTCAGCCCGTAACAGCTCTCGAACGCCGCGATGTCCGCGCTCGAGAACTGCTCGAACTCGATGATGCCGATGGTCTGGCCCGCACCCGTCCGCCCCTCATTCTGCAGCTGGCTCAGGCCGTAACTGTCGGCCAACTGCGTCGACGTGTAGTTCGACGAACCGGCAGCCCTCGTCGCGGAACTGCAGGCCTGGGGCGCACCCACCGCGTTCGACCCGGCCACCGCGTTCGACCCGGCCACCGCGTTCGACCCGGCCGTGACCGCCTTGGACCCGGCCGTGACCGCCTTGGGCCCGCCCGTGACCGCCCTCGATCCGGCCCGCAACCGCGAGTGCGCCCGTGCCAGGCTGCTGAGACCGACAATGCCGGTGATGTCGTGTGCCAGGACGGCCGGGATCTGCGGTGCCGCCGTATTCACTCTCGAGGTGTCGCCGCCGGGGAGGCGTACCGCTTCGAGGGGGGTGCCGAAGACCGCGGACACGGTGTGTGCGCTGCCGGTGACCGGGAGGAGGTCGCTGCCGGGGGTGGGAGTACCCACGGTCAAGCCCTGCGCGCGCAACGAAGAGCTCACCTGCGCCACCTCGGCCGCGCTCGGACCGAAGGCTGAGGCGAATTGTGCGGATGTCAGGTAGTGGTGGTAGTCGGGCGAGCCGGGGGTTGCGACCGCGGTCACCGCTGCCGCCAACCCGGCCGGATCCTGGCCGGCCAAGCCGACATCGAGCTTCAATGTCTGATCGTCCGGTACCGGCCCGAGACGGGTCACGTTAGACGGGACGTTCGGCAGTTCGCCGCGCAGCGTGACCTTGGACTGCGGCATCGGCGCGGCGACCGCCGGGCCCGAGATTATCAGGACGCCGAATGCCCCCACGCACAGGGCCGCACCGCACGAGGCGGCCCTGCCAATTGCTCTCTTCAAGCGCCTGCCTCTCGATCGTGATCCGGCTTGCCCGGTCCTTCTGCGCCGTGGGGGGACGGCTCGTAATACACATGCCCTTCCAGCGCCTCTGGACGATACTGCTGCGGCACGACCCCTGAAGGGTCATCGTGCGGATAGACGTACCCCTCTCCGTGTCCCAATGAACCTGCTGCCTTGTAGTGGCTGTCGCGAAGGTGCGACGGAACCTCCTGGGCCGCACCCGAGCGCACGTCGTCCTGGGCCCGGCCGAGCGCGACGATCACTGCGTTCGACTTGGGCGCCCGCGCCAGGTAGATCACCGCTTCGGCCAGGTTCAGCGCCGCCTCGGGGAGGCCGACGTACTCCACCGCCCGAGCCGCTGCCTCTGCGATCAACAAGGCGTGGGGGTCGGCCAAACCGATGTCCTCGCTGGCCAGGATCACGAGGCGCCGAGCCAAGAAGCGGGGGTCCTCGCCACCCTCGATCATGCGGGCCATCCAATAGAGGCCGGCGTCGGGATCCGAGCCCCGCACGCTCTTGATCAGGGCGCTGATCTGGTCGTAATGCTCGTCAGCCCCCTGGTGGAAGAGGCGGCCGTCCCGAGCCCGCGCCATGTCCTCGATGGTCAGCACGATGGGCGTCGCTGCGCCGGCCACGCCGCTCTCGCCCCCTCCGGCCGCCCCGCCGGCCGATGCGCCGGCCGATGCGCCGGCCCGGGCCAGTGCAACCGCGACCTCAACGGTGGTGAGCGCCGCCCGTGCGTCTCCTTCGCACGCTGCCACGACCGCATCGACGGCGTCGTCGGTGGCTGATGCATCCTCGGCCGCCAGCCCGCGCCTGATGAGCGTGCGCAGGTTCTCGGGACTGAGCGGGCGCAACCGCCATAACGAGGACCGGCTCAGCAACGGCGGGTTCACCTCGAAGAACGGATTCTCGGTGGTGGCTCCGATGAGGACCACCAGCCCGTCCTCGACCGCCGGCAACAACACGTCCTGCTGGGATTTGTTGAAGCGGTGGACCTCGTCCACGAAGAGCATGGTGCCCTGCCCGTGCTCGCCGAGCCGGCGCTCGGCCTCGGCGAGCGCCTCACGCACGTCCTTCACGCCGGCGGCGGTCGCCGACAACGTGACCAGGTGCTTGGCCGTGGTGGCCGCGAGCAGACGGGCCAAGGTTGTCTTCCCTGTGCCGGCCGGGCCCCACAGGATGGCGGATCCGACGCGGTCGCTCTCGGCCAGCGTGCGCAGTGGGGCACCGGGCGCAACGAGGTGCTCCTGGCCCACCATTTCGTCCAGCGTGCGCGGCCGCAAGCGTGCGGCCAGAGGGGCCTGACGCTCCAAGTTCCGATGGGCGGCGTCGGCGAACAGGCTCAAGTCGACGCGGGACCGGGTGACGCCGGCGGTGCCACGGTGCGGATCCCGAGCTCGGCCAGGGCGGCTGCGGGCAGGGCGCTCGGGGCGCCGGTGAGGAGGTCGGCGCCTGATTGCGTCTTCGGATAGGCGATCACCTCGCGGATGTTCTCCTCCCCGGCCAACACCGCCACCAGGCGATCGATCCCGAAGGCGAAGCCGGCATGTGGTGGCGCGCCGTAACGGAACGCGCTGAGTAGGAAGCCGAACCGGCTCTCCGCCTCTTCGGCACTGATCCCGAGCGTGTCGAAGATCCGCGACTGGATGTCCCGGCGGTAGATACGGACGCTCCCCGATCCCAATTCCCAGCCGTTGAGGACGAGGTCGTAGGCCTGCGAGCGCACGGCGAAGGGAACTGTGTCGAGGAGCGCCAGGTCTTCCTCGTACGGCATGGTGAACGGGTGATGGGCCGGTTGCGGGTTCCCGATGGCATCGACCCCGTCGAACATGGGGAAGTCGACGACCCAGACGTAGCGGTGTGGACCCTGCCCGACCGGCGGTGCGCCCAACGCGACACGCAGCGTGCCCAACGTCGTGCAGGCGATCCGGTGGGTGTCCGAGACGGCCAGGATGAGATCCCCCTCCTTGGCACCTGTCTTCTCCAGGAGCGCCGCCCGCTCGATCTCCGACAAGAACCGATTGAGAGGTGAATCGAAGGTGAGCCCGCCCCCTCCTTCCGCGGTGATGACCCGGAACCACGCCAGCCCGGCCGCGCCCGCGCGTTTGGCCTGCTCGGCCAGCGCGTCGAGGCGGGACCGTGTGAACGAGGCGCCATCGGGGACACACATCGCCTTGAGGTGGGAGCCGGAGAACGCACGTACCTCGGTGTGCGCGAACTCCACCGCCAGGTCCACCAGCTCCATGCCGAACCGCAGGTCGGGCTTGTCGGTGCCGAAGCGTTCGAGCGCGTCGGACCAGGTCATACGGGCGATCGGAGGCGGGCGCTCACCCGTGGCGGCCTCCGCGGCATCGACCACGGCCTCGGACACATACGCCATCACGTCGTCCTGCGTGGCGAACGACACTTCCATGTCGAGCTGGGAGAACTCGAACTGGCGATCCGCCCGCAGGTCCTCGTCGCGCAAGCAGCGGGCGATCTGGTAGTAGCGGTCGAGACCACCCACCATCAGCAGCTGCTTCGCCAGCTGCGGGCTCTGCGGCAACGCGTAGAACGAACCGTGATGCAGACGGCTGGGCACCGAGAACTCGCGGGAGCCTTCCGGCGTCGGGGCCCAGAGCAGCGGCGTCTCCACCTCGCAGAAGCCCTGCCGGTCCATGGCCGCCCGGATCGCCGCGTTGACCCGCGCCCGCAAGCGCAGGTTGCGCTGCATCCGGGGCCGGCGCAGGTCGATGTAGCGGTAGCGCAAGCGCACCTGCTCGTCGGACTCGTCCCGATCGTCGACGGAGAATGGCGGTGGCTCCGCCTCGTTGAGCACGACCACCGTGCACTCGCCGATCTCGATCTCACCGGTGGCGAGCCCGGGATTGGTCGTTCCCTCGGGCCGGTGCCGGACCGTCCCCTCGATGGCGATCACCCACTCGCTGCGCACGTCGACCTTCGTGTCGATCACGCACTGGATGACGCCGGTGTGGTCGCGGAGGTCGATGAACGCCAGGTGCTCGCCGTGCTCACGGCGCCGCCCGACCCAGCCGCACACCCTGACCCTGGCTCCTTCGTCGCTGGTGCGCAACACCCCGCAGAGGTGTGTGCGCAACGCGGTCGGCCGGTTCTCGATGGGCCCGATGGGGGTGATGTGATCAGTCATGGAGTGCAGCGGGGTCCTTTGTCGTTCGAACGGTCATTCAGCCTGTCATGCGCGGGCGGCGTCGTGCCTGCCGGTCGTGTCCGCCGGTCGTGCCGCGGTCCGTGCCCCGTCAGCGCACCAGCGCGCCCAACTCGGCCACCACGTCAGCCCGGGGCACGGTGCGTTGCGCTTCCTCGCTCCGGAGCGGGCGCAGGGTGACAATGCCCTCCGCCAGTTCCTTGGGCCCGATGAGCACGGCCACCAGCGCACCCGATCGATCGGCGGTCTTGAACTGGGACTTCATGGAACGGTCGTCGAAGCCCCGGTCGACCCGGAAGCCGGCCCGGCGCAACTCGGCTGTCAACAGCACGGCCGATTCTCCTCCGGTGACGTCGATCACATAGGCGTGCAGAGGAGGAGCCTGCGTGGGGTAGACGCCCTCGATGTCACAGCCGATGAGGATGCGCTCGACGCCCAGCCCGAAGCCGATACCGGGCGTGGGCGCACCGCCGAGCATCTCCACCAGGCCGTTGTAGCGGCCACCTCCCCCGAGTGCGTTCTGGGCCGCGTCGATGGCGCCCGAGGCGAACTCGAACGTGGTCCGCGTGTAGTAGTCGAAGCCACGCACGAGGCGGTGGTCGATGGTGTAGGGGATGTCGAGCGCATCGAGCCCGGCCCTCACCCGGGCGAAGTGGGCGGTGCAGGGCTCACAGAGGTTGTCCACGAATCGGGGCGCATTCTCGGTGGCGTCCTCGCATTCGGGGGTCTTGCAGTCCAGGACCCGCAGCGGATTCTGCTCGTAGCGGTCCTGGTGCGGCAGGCAGAGCTGGGACCGGCGCTCGGCCAGGAACTCGCGCAGCAGCTCGGTATAGCCGGGACGGCACGTCTCGTCCCCCATGGAGTGCACCTTCAAGGTCACCTGGTGCAGGCCCAGTCCCGCCAGGAACTCGAAAGCCAACGAGACGACCTCGACGTCGAGGTCGGCGTCTGACGGACCGAGGGCCTCGAGACCCAGCTGGAAGTGCTGACGATAACGGCCGTGCTGCGGATTCTCGTGTCGGAACGACGGGGCGACGTACCAGGCCTTCCAGGGCGGGACGGGGTGGTGCTGCACGAAAGCACGCACGATCGATGCCGTGCCCTCGGGCCGAAGGGCCATGATCTGGCCGTCGCGGTCGGCGAAGGTGTACATCTCCTTGCCCACCACGTCGCTCCCCTCCCCGATGCCGCGATGGAAGATGCCCACGTGCTCGACGATCGGGGTGATGGCCAGCCCGTAGCCGGCCCCTTCGACGAGCGCGGCGAACCGGGCGACCAGAGCTTCCCAGCGGGTCGATTCGGGCCACAGGATGTCGTGCATGCCCTTGGGCGTGCGGATTGCCGTGACGTCGCCCTTGACCTCGGCACCGGCCGCAATGTGCGCCTTCAGCTGGACGACGCGCGGCCGGCCGGGCGCGCCCGTACCTCCGCTCATCTGCTCCCCCTCATGTTCAGACCTTCTTGCCGGGGAGCTGACGATAGGCGTCGAAGACCCCGTCGAGGTGCTTGAGCGCCGTGATGAGCGAATGGAGGTGGGTGGGGTCGGCCAATTCGACGTCGAACGCCATCCGGCTGACTCGGTCCGCTGTGGTCGCGGTGCGGGCCGCCACGATGTTCAAGTGGTGCTCGGACACCACCCGGCTGACGTCGGCCAGCAGCCGCGAGCGATCGAACGCCAGCACTTCGATCGTCGCCACGAAGACGCCGTCGTTGCCCCGGTCCCACTCGACCTCGATGAGGCGTTCCTTCGAGAGGTCCGCAAGCGACGCCGCGTTGGCGCAGTCGGCCCGGTGCACCGAGACCCCGCGGCCCTGCGTGACGAAACCGATGATCTGGTCGCCCGGTACCGGCGTACAGCAGCGGGCCAGGTGGATCATGATGTCGTCGAGGCCCTCCACGTAGACCCCGGCCGACGTCCGCCGCCCCAGACGGGGACCGCGCACGCCGTGCAGCGCGGTAGTGGGGAGCTGATCGTTCTCCCCGCCCCGCAATGCACGTGACAGGCGTTGGACGATGGACTGGGCGGAGACCTGGGATTCGCCGATGGCGGCATACAACGCGTCGAGGTCGGCCAGGTGCATCGATTCAGCCACTTCGAGCATGGCCGACGAACCCAGGAGCTTGTGCAGCGGCAGCCCGTCGCGGCGCAACGCCCGCGCCAGCTCCTCCCGCCCGTTCTCGATGGCGTCCTCACGGCGTTCCCTGCTGAACCACTGGCGGATCTTGTGGCGGGCCCTGGTCGAGGCCACTATCTGCAGCCAGTCCCGGGACGGCCCGGCCGTCGGCGACTTCGACGTGAAGATCTCGACCGTGTCGGCTGAGCTCAGTTGTGTCTCGAGCGGGACCAGCCGGCCATTGACCCGGGCCCCGATGCAGCGGTGCCCGACTTCGGTGTGGATGACGTAGGCGAAGTCGACCGGCGTCGAACGGGCCGGGAGGGCGATGACTTTGCCCTTGGGTGTGAAGACGTAGACCTCGTCCTGCTCGAGGTCGAGCTTGAGCGCCTCGAGGAATTCGATCGGGTCATCGGTCTGACGGTCCACATCGGCGATCCGCTGCAACCACGCCATGTCGGAGGACGCGTCCTCCTTCTCCTTGTAGCCCCAGTGCGCGGCGATGCCGTACTCGGCGCGGTGGTGCATCGCCGTGGTGCGGATCTGGACCTCGACCGGGTTGCCGTCGAGCCCGATCACCGTCGTGTGCAGCGACTGGTACATGTTGAAC
Source organism: uncultured Acidimicrobiaceae bacterium (assembly GCA_963706555.1). Taxonomy (GTDB): domain Bacteria; phylum Actinomycetota; class Acidimicrobiia; order Acidimicrobiales; family RAAP-2; genus Bog-473. Next base: position 3,389,953 of record OY970164.1, on the reverse strand, counting down.
TTGGGCGTGTTGATGTAGTCCTTGAAACGTCCCTGGACGGGCGCCCAGATGGCGTGGATCGCCCCGAGGGCGGCCCAACAGTCCTTCTCGCTCGTCACGACCACGCGGATGGCCACCAGGTCGTTGATGTCGTCGAACTCCTTGCCCCGGACGACCATCTTCTCGTAGATGCTCCACAGGTGCTTCGGGCGCCCCGTGACATCGGCTTCGACGCCCATGTTCTCGAGCCGTTCCCGCACGTGGACGAGGACGCGGGCGAGATACTCCTCGCGCTGCGGCGCCCGTGCCGCCACCATCTGCTCGATTTCGGCGTAGCGCTTGGGATGCAAGGTGGCGAAGGCGAGGTCTTCGAGCTGCCAGCGCACCTGCTGCACACCCAGGCGGTGCGCCAGCGGCGCGTAGACGTCGAACGTCTCCTGCGCGGTGCGCCGCTGCTTCCACTCGGGCATGACGGCGAGGGTGCGCATGTTGTGGAGCCGGTCCGCCAACTTGATGAGCAGCACCCGCCAGTCGTCGGCCATCGCCACGAGCATCTTGCGGATGGTGGCGGCCTGTTGCGCCTCCTTCGAGTCGAACTGGAGACGGTCGAGCTTCGTGACCCCGTCCACCACCTTCGCCACCCCGGGGCCGAAGGCATCGGTGATGGAGTCGAGGGTGAGGCCGGTGTCTTCCACCGCGTCGTGCAGGAGCGCGCCCGCGACAGTCTGCGCGTCAAGACCGAGCTCGGCCACAATGGTGGCCACGGCGATGGGGTGCGTGATGTACGGCTCCCCCGAGCGTCGGAACTGCCCATCGTGTGCGGAAAGGGCGACGCGGGCGGCGGCCCTGATGGTCGTGAGATCGTCGTCAGGCCGGTGACTGGAGAATTCGGCGAGGAGCGGCGCGATCATGTCCTCGAACGCGCGCTCCCCATCATCTGTGACGGGAGTCACCCGAGCCAGGGTCACCATCCCTCTACGCTACCCGTTCGGGACCCCTACTCCGGCGCGTCCGAGGTGTCGTTGAGCCTGCTCCTCAGCGTTTCCGCTTCTTCTTTCCCTTGCGGGGACGCGGCGCCTGGCCCGCGCCACCGCCATTGCCCGCGGGCCGATCCATCACCGCGGTGCCCGCACCCGCTGCCGGCGCCCGACCCGGGCCGGATCGGCCCGGTCTTCTTCGCCGGCCCGGCGCTGTGCGGTTGGCCACCCGCCGCGATGCTGTACTGCGTCGTCATGGCGGCGGCGTCCGACGCGGAGAGGGCGCTCGCGCGGTCGCCCCGGGACGCGACACGCTTTTCGATCGCGACCCAGCGGGGCTCGTTCCGCTTCAGCATGTAGAGAATGGGCGAGGCGATGAAGATCGAGGAGTAGGCCCCACTGAGGAGGCCGACGAAGAGGGCCAGCCCGTACTCCTGCAGGGTGGACGCGCCCAGGAGCTCGGCGCCGATCAACAGCACGGACAGCACCGGGATGACCGCCACGGCCGAGGTGTTGATGGAGCGGGCCAACGTCTGGTTCATGGACAGGTTGACCAGCTGCCCGTAGGTCATCGTCCCGTGCGAACCGATGTTCTTCGTGTTGTCGCGGACGCGGTCGAAGACGACGACGGTGTCATAGAGGGAGTACCCGAGAATGGTCAGGATGGCCACGACGGTGTCCGGCGTGACCTGGAAGTTGAAGATCGAATAGATCCCGACCGCGACGATGACGTCGTGCACCATCGCGATGAACGCGGCGAGGGCCATCTTCGGCTCGAAACGAATACTGATGTAGATGCCCACCACGATGAAGAAGATGATGAGGGCCTCGATGGCCTTGTTGGTGACCGATGATCCCCAGGTCGGGCCCACTGTCTGCACACCGTTCTGCACATTCTCCAGCGAGGTGTCGGTGAGCTTGGCCAGGGCCTCCTCGACCTTCTGGGTCTGGACCTCCTGCTCGTGTGCAGAGAGCTTGTTCAGGTCGGCCTGCACGTTGAGCTGTTGGTTCGACCCCTGTCCGAGCAACTGCACGATCGGATCGACCAGCCCCGCCGACTCCATGGCGTCGACCGCCTGGACCTGTGTCACGTGGGGCGCGTTGACGGTCCACTCGGTGCCGCCCTTGAACTCGATGCCGAGGTTCAGCCCGCCGCGCAGGATGAGCGAGATGATGCCGGCCACGATGACCACGGTGGAGATCGTGAACCACACTCTTCGACGTCCGACGAAATCGAACTTGGTCTCACCGCGATACAGACGTTGAATCGCACCGCGTTCCCGGCCCTCGTCGCCGCGGGGCTCCTTCGGCCTTCGCATGAGCGACCGCACCGCATCATCGACCGACAACAGCTCGCCGTCATCGTCCAAGTCGTCGTCGCCCATCTCCACGTCATCGAGGTCACCATCGAACTCGCCGTCCGCGTCGAGCGGCTCGTCGATGCCCGTGGCGTCGCCGATGTCCTCGATGTCGTCGTCGTCGCCGACACCGCTCCCGTTGCGCGTGGGCCCGCTCACGATGCCGGCACCCGCCCGGGCTTGATCAGGCCGCTCCTGGCCCCTGTGCCCGTCCCGCCCCCGCCGGCGGCTCCGTTCTCGGGTGGGCCCTCATTCCCGGCCCCGCTCCCCTTCATGGCCAGGCCGCGGGCGATGCCGAAGCGGCCGGCACCCTGCATGTGGTCACTGCGGCCGAGCAGGATGACCAATGGACGCGTGTAGAACCAGGTGAACAGCATGTCCATGATGGTGGACAGGCCGAGGAAGAAGGCGAAACCCTTGACGTCGCCCACGGCGACGACGTACAGGACGACTGCGGCCAACAGCGACACGAAGTCGGCCGCCCAGACTGTCCGCCAGGCGCTCTTGAAGCCACGGTCGACCGACGTCCGGATGGAGCGGCCGGCCCGGGTCTCGTCTTTTAATCGTTCGAAATAGACGATGTAGGAGTCCACGGTGATGCCGATCGACACGATCAGGCCCGTAATGCCGGCGAGGTCGAAACTGGGGCTGAACGACGTATGGCCCAGCGCCGAGATAATGGCCCAGAGCGCCATGGCCGTCAGGACCAGCCCCGAGATCACCACGAGTCCCAACGCCCGGTAGTACAGCAGGACGTAGAGCAGGACGAGGCCGAGACCGGCGATACCGGCCCACAATCCGGCGTGGAGGGCGGACTTGCCGAGGGTCGGCGAGACGGTCTGCGTGGTCAGCTGCTTGAGACGCACGGGCAGGGAGCCGAACTGCATGGCCAGGGCCAACGACTTGGCATCGGCCTCGGTCATGTTGCCGCCGCTGATCGTCCCTTGCCCGTCGAACGAGGTGAACGTGTCCTGGGTGGGCTGAATGAGCGGGGCCGATTGGACGACGCCGTCGAGCTCGATCCCGAGGAGGAGGTGGAAGTTCTCCTCCGCCACCTTGTCCCACAAGGCGGAGCCGGCGGCGCCCCTGAGGGTGTAGTTGACCTCCCATTGGCCGGTCTGGCTCTGCTGCGCGACCGCCGAACCGATTGCGTTCCCGGTCATCTGCTCGGGACCGAGTACGTAACGGAGCGAGTCCTTGATGGACGAGCCGGAGGTGGGCAGGCTCGGGAGCAGGACGGTGTTGTGCGGGTAGTTCGGGGTGTCGGTGCTGGTGCTCTTGTACTGGGCGAACCCCGGGTCGGGACTCGGTGTGTTGGACGAGTACCCCTGCACCGAGCTGTTGGGCGTGACGTCCAAGTTGGCCAACGTGGTGGCGTACTGGGCCCCGCATGCCGGCAGGTTCTTGTCACCCGAGATCGGCTTCTGGGCCGGTTTTGCCGCACTGGTCTTCGTGGCATTGGTGGCCGGGGCCAACGTGAGGGGGATGGCGGTGCAGAGCACGGGCCGGAAGAAGAGCTGGGCCGTGTTCCCGATTTCCGCCAGTAACGCGTGCGCGTTCTTGACACCCGGTATCGACACCGAGATTTCATTGTTCCCGGCCGTGCTGACTTCGGCCCCGGACACGCCGAGCCCGTTCACCCGGTTGTCGAGAATGGCCACGGTCTCCTGCAACTCGGCCGGCGAAACCGTCTTCGACGTCTGATAGACGACGGAAAGCCCCCCCGCCAGGTCGAGCCCGAGGCGTGGGGTCCATTTCGCCGAGAACACTGCCGCAAAGGAACCGACCGAGATGGCCACGACGACCAGCACACTGATGAGGAGGTTGCGCCTCTGCCGCATCTGGGCTCGAGACGACGAGGGGCTCACGCCTCTTTATCCTCCCCGTCGTGATCCTCGATCTCCACCGACTCGTGGTGGAGGTCGTGGTCGTCGTCGTCGTCGTCGATAGCGGCGTCGGGGACCACCACCGGGTCGACCTTGCGCGCGATGGCCTGTCGCACGAACACGATCCGGGTGGGTTGCGCGCCTTCGAGATTCCCGTCGTTTCCGGTGCTCCCCGTGAGGAGCGTGTAGCGATCACCGTGAATTTCGAGAATCGTGCCGATCACCCCGCCGATCGTCTGCACCTCGTCGCCGACCATGTAACCCGAACCCTGGTTGGCCCGCGCCGCCTTGGCCTTGCGCTGTTGAGGCTTGAGAAAGAGGAAGTACCCGGCGAAGGCCACCACGACGAGGATGATCAGAGGGGCGGGATTGGTCGACTTCTTGGCGGCGGCCGCGAACAGTTCGACGAGAGCTGGAAATTGCGTCATGTGGGGTCCTTCAAGCCAGGGTGCATGCGAAGCGACACCCTATCTCCTGCATCTTGGCATTTTGTGCCGGTCTCTGACCGGTCAGCCCCCCGGTCTGGTCTTTGACCTGGCCCAGGGTGCCGGCCCGGGCGTGGCCCCGGCACGACCCCGCACGACCCGGGCATGACCCGATCCGGCGCCAGGCGGGGTGCGGACGCCGGTTTTTCAGGGCCAGGCAACCGGACGGCAACCCGAATGCGCCGAAGTTGCACCATGACTCCTCCAGCATGGGACCTGCACAGACGCAGATCACGAACTCCCGATACTGGTCGCCCGGAGGGGGGTGACCAGGTCGAGAACCCCGATTCCTTGGCGATCGATTTCCCCTTCTCGGGGGTGGATCGGGAGGGAAATGGCAGCAACAGTGCGCCGGGTAACGAGGGGCCACCATCGGTCGGAGCCATCCGAGTGGGAACCGATGGTGGTCCTCCGGCGCACCGTTGCTTGCCGAGCGCTGGTAGCGCCGCGCCCGAAAACCCCGAAAACCCCGCGTGTTCCCAGTACAGTTCATTGCACCATGCGCAATGGGAACATTTCAGTCCTCGTGATCGAGGACGAGGCCGACATCCGGCAGCTCCTGCGGACGATGCTCGAACGCGAGGGCTACACGGTCACCGAAGCCATGTTGGGCCGGGACGGCGTCCGTCTCTTCCACCAGAAGCAGCCCAACCTGGTCATCCTCGACGTCGGGATGCCCGACCTCGACGGGTGGCAGGTCCTCGAGCGGATCCGCGACATGAGCGATGTGCCTGTCCTCATGTTGACGGCTCTCTCCACCGAGCGTGACAAGGTTCGGGGACTCAACGCAGGGGCCGACGACTATCTGACCAAGCCCTTCAGTCGGGTCGAGCTGATGGCCCGCATCCAAGCCATCAGCCGGCGCCAGGTCGTGCGCAACGAGCCGATCGTCTCCTTCGAGGACGAATCGATCCGGGTGGATTTCTCCGAGTCGCAGGTGACCGTGGCGGGCATTCCCGTCGTGTTGACGCCGACCGAGTACCGGCTCCTGGCCACTCTCGTGCGCCACCAGGGCCAGGTGCTCTCGTCGGATCAATTGATCGAGCTGGCGTGGGACGATCCGAGCGGACTGGCGCCATCACGGGTGAAGTACGCCGTCCTGCGCCTCAGGCGCAAGCTCGGTTGGGGCGATCAGGACGACGGTCCGATCGAAACGGTGCGAGGCTTCGGATACCGTTACCGCGCCCGGGCAAGGTGAACGCAGTTCGGTCATGAGCGCGGCCCGGCTTCTAGCCAGTGGCGAGAGTGCCGCTGTTGGGACGCGGGGTGTACAGACTGAGGCGGGTGGGTCCAAAATCCCGGGCTTCTCGGGCCCCTCCAGGGTGCGCCTGCCGCTCTTCGCGCTGGTCGCGCTCGGCACCGTCCTGATCGGCATCATTCCGTTCCCCCACGGGGCACGGGTCGAAATCCTGATCGCCCTTCTCCTTTTCCTCCTCCTTCTGATCACGGCCTTCGTCCTTCCCTGGGAACGGCTCCCTGACTGGGCCTGGCTGGTTATTCCCATCGGCTACATCGCAGTCATCGCCATCATCCGTGACGCACAGGGGCCGAGCCATTCCGAGCTCCTGGTCGTCTACCTGCTCCCGATCGTCTGGATGTCGCTCTACGGCCGCCGCATGCATCTCCTCGTCGGGTTGTTCTGCATGGATCTGGCCCTCATGGTGCCGATCCTCCTGGTCGGCGCGCCCAATTACCCGCTGTCCACCTGGCGCCAGGTGGTCGTCCTGGTGATCGTGACCACCATGGTGGCCTCCACCATCTCCACCATGGTCCACCGAGACCGGATTTACGTGAGCGACCTCGCGCAGCAGTCGCTCCTGGCCAAGCGGAACGCCGACGATGCCCACAACGCGCGCGAACGCCTCGAAACCCTTCTTCGGGCCGCAACCGGGAGCGCGATCATGGGTGTCGATCCCGCCGGGACGGTGACCTTCTTCTCGGCCGGGGCCGAGCTGATGCTGGGCTACAACGCGTCCGAGGTGGTCGGGATCCACTCCATCGCGGACTTCATCGACCCGGCGCAGATCAGCGAACGCCGCCGGACGATCGATGCCATGCGCAAGGCGCTCGACCCCATCTACCCCGAGACGGTGGCCGAAGTCCCGTGGACCGCCCGGCGCAAGAACGGCGAGCAGCGCCGCTGTGTCGTCCGGGTCCGCACACTGCCGGCCCAAGGGGGGAACGAGGGAACGGATGCCGCGGTCAGCGCCGGCTACGTGGTGGTGGCCATCGACGTCACCGAACGCGAGGAATTGGCGGCGGAGCGCGAACGGCTCTACTCGGTGCAACGGGAAGTGACCCAGTCACTGGTCGAGCAGAACAACCGCCTCCGTGAGCTCACCAAAATGAAGGACGACATCGTGGCGACCGTCTCGCACGAGTTGCGCACGCCGATCACCTCCATCCGCGGCTTCATCGAGCTCCTCCTCGACGGGGTGCCCGAGTTGAGCGAAGACCAGATGCGCATGCTGCGCACCATCGACCGCAACTCGGCGCAACTGCAACGGGTGGCCGAAGACCTTCTTGCGGACCCGGGTGGCGGTCACGGACTCCGCGTGACCTTCACCGCGCTCGACCTGCACCAGTTGGCCGACGAGTCGGTGCACGGAGCGCAGACGGCGGCGGCCAAGAAGGGCTGCACCGTTTCCCTGGTTCCGGGCTCCGAGGTCCCGGTTTTCGGCGATGCCACCCGCCTGCATCAGCTTCTCGGAAATCTGCTCTCCAACGCCATCAAATTCTCGACGCCCGGCGGCCGGGTGAACGTGGTGGTCGACATGATCGAGGACTTCGCCCGGATACTCGTCCAGGACGAAGGACCGGGCATTCCCGAGGAAGATCGTCCGCAACTCTTCGAGCGGTTCTATCGACTGGCGGCGGCGATGGAGATGGGCGTCCCTGGTACCGGCCTCGGCCTGGCCATCGCCAAGTCGGTGGCCGAGGCGCACGAGGGTTTCATCGACATTGTGGACGCTCCAGGCTGGTCCACCACCTTTCGCGTGGTTCTGCCTCTGCGCCACGCCGGGCCGACGGCGCTCACGCTGGCCTGAGCCTCACCGGCGGCGCGGCCGTGGCCGCTCAGGATTCGAACAGTGTCGGCGCTTCGGGCATCACCGATCCGGACGGCGGCGTCTGTCCCAGATGCGCCCACGCTCGAGGCGTCGGAATCCGGCCCCGGGATGTCCGCAGGATCAGTCCGCACTGCAGCAGGAACGGCTCGTAGGCGTCCTCGATGGTGTCGGTCTCCTCACCCACGCACTGCGCCAGGGTGGTCAGCCCGATCGGTTGACCACCGAAGCGGCCGCACAGCGTCTCGAGAATGGCCCGGTCCACCTTGTCCAGTCCGAGCTCGTCGACACCGAACAGATCAAGACCCTCCGCCGCCGTCGTGCCATTGACCGCGCCGTTCCCGCGCACCTCGGCGAAATCACGTACCCGGCGCAAGAGCCTGTTCGCCACGCGCGGCGTGCCGCGCGAGCGCTCGGCGATCCTCGCAGCTCCCTCCGCGTCGATGTCGACGTGCAGGATCCGGGCCGAACGCAGCACGATCGCCTGCAGGTCTGACGAGGCGTACAGGTCCAACCGGCCGACGAAACCGAAGCGATCACGAAGGGGGCCCGAGACCAAGCCGGTCCGCGTCGTGGCGCCGACCAGTGTGAACCGCGGCAGGTCGAGGCGGATTGAACGGGCCGTCGGGCCCTTGCCGATCAGAATGTCGAGCTTCGCGTCCTCCATGGCGGAATAGAGCATCTCCTCGACGGAGCGATGCAACCGATGGATTTCGTCGATGAACAGGACGTCGCCGTCCTGCAGGTCGGTGAGCAGGGCCGCCAGGTCACCGGCCCGGGTCAGCACGGGCCCCGAGGTGATACGGAGCCCCGCCCCCATTTCCGTGGCAACGATTCCCGCCAGAGAGGTCTTGCCGAGGCCGGGCGGTCCGGCGAACAGGAGGTGGTCAACTGGCTGCTGCCGCTGCCGGGCGGCTTGGATGACGATCCCCAGGTGTTCCACCAGCTGGGCCTGCCCGACGAACTCCGTCAGTGAGCGCGGCCGGAGTCCAGCCTCTTCGACTTCCTCGCCGCCGTCGGCCACCACCGGCGCCACCAACCTGGCATCGGGGTCACCCGCCGCCCCGACGCCGGACCCGTCGGCATCGTCTTCTGTCGCCAAAACCTCTCGGCGTGCTTTCGGGCTCACGATGACACCCCCGGCCGCCTCGCATGGATCACCGGCTGGCCAGCTCGCGCAACGCCAAGCGCAGCATCTCTTCCACCCCGACATCGTCGCGCAACCCATCGAGTGCACCACGGATCTCGTCGGGGGCGTAGCCGAGCTCGGCCAGCGCGGCCCGTGCCTCGGAGCGCGATGTCCTGGTCGCGCCGCCACCCGTCGAGCCGGGCATGTCGAGCGAGAGATCGGGCAGGTCCAGGCGGCTCTTGAGCTCGATGACCAGCCGTGCCGCCGTCTTGCGGCCGACGCCGGGCACGGTGCACAACATGTCGAGGTCGTCTTCGAGCACGGCCGTGGAGAGTGAGGCGGGCGACAGGACGGCCATGATGGCCAGGGCCAGGGAGGGTCCCACCCCGTGCGAGCCGAGAAGCACCTCGAAACACCGACGCTCGTCGTCGTGGACGAAGCCGTAGAGAACGATGGCGTCCTCACGCACATGGGTATGGATGAACAGCGTGGCCTCGTTCGATGTCCCGCCCACCATGAGGGCGACGGCCGTGGCCGGGGTCACCGCGACTCGATACCCCACCCCCCCTACGTCGATGATCACCTCGCCCTCTGCGGAACGGAGCGCAACCTTTCCCCGCAAAAGTCCGATCACTGCAGGTCCTCCTTCATGATGGGCTCGCCCGACGGGCGAGCGCAGCGCCCATGGCACGCCGCAACGGAACGGTGGTCAGGTGGCACACGGCGAGAGCAAGGGCGTCCGCGGCATCCGGCGGGCTGGGCGGGACCGGCAGTCCCAGCACGTTGGCCACCATCCGCTGCACCTGCTCCTTCGTGGCGGCGCCATAGCCCACCAGCGCCTGCTTCACCTCGTTCGAGGTGTACTGCGCCACCTCGGAGCCGGCCTCTGCGGCCACGAGGAGCGCCAACCCGCTCGCTTGCCCGACCGACATGGCCGTCTTGACGTTGACCTGGAAGAAGACCCGTTCCACGGCGACGACGTCGGGCGAGAACTCGGCCACCAGTGCTCGCAATTCGTTGTGGAGCGTCAGCAGCCGGTCGGGCAACTCCGCGGCCGGGTCGGTCTCGATCACCCCGGCGGCGCGCGCCTTCAGGGCGCTGTCAGCCTCACCCCGGACCACCAGGCCGTAGCCACAGCGGGAAAGCCCGGGGTCGATCCCCAATACGAACATGCGTTCGTAGCGTAGTCCGAAGCCCCCCTGAATGGGTGGACCGCGACGCCTCAGCCCTCGAAGGCCGCCAGGACCGCGTCGGAAATGTCGGCATTGGCGTGGACGGCCTGCACATCGTCGTGGTCGTCGATCGCCTCGAGGAGCCGCAGCACCCGCTTGGCCTCACCTTCGTCGGGAACCGGCACCAGGGTGGTGGGCTCCAACGAGAGGTCGACGGATGCCGGCGTGATCCCGGCATCGTCCAGGGCGCGACGCACGGCGTCGAGATCGGCGGGGGCGCACGTGACGATCCAGAACTCGCCGTTGTCCGAGAGGTTCTCCGCCCCGCCCTCCATGGCGATCTCCATGACTTTGTCCTCGTCCTGGTCGCGGGGCACGCTCACGATTCCCTTCCGCTCGAACTGCCAACCCACGGCCCCCGGTTCTGCCATGTTGCCGCCGTTCTTGTTGAAAAGGTTGCGGATTTCGGAGCCGGTGCGGTTGCGATTGTCGCTGAGCGTCTCGACCATGATCGCCACGCCGGCCGGACCGTAGCCCTCGTAGTTGATCGCTTCGTAGCGCACTCCCTCGAGCTCGCCCGTGCCCCGCTTGATCGCCTTCTCAATGGTGTCGAGCGGAACCGAGGAGCTCCGGGCCTTCTGATAGGCGGTCCGCAGGGCGGCATTGGCGTCCATGTCGCCGCCGCCTTCTCGCGCTGCCACCTCGACCTGACGGATCAGCTTGGCAAAAATTTTGGCGCGGGCCTTGTCCTGTGCGCCCTTGCGATATTTGGTTGTCGCCCACTTGGAGTGACCCGACATATTCCTCCCTTGGAGCGAAGACTGGGCACGAGCTGAGAGCTGGAGGATCCATTGTATCTGGGGGCCCACAAGGCCGAGGCTGTCGAGCTCAGAAGGTCCACCGGGTGGCGCCGCCGGGTGCCTTCGTTGCGACGGCGTAGGCCGTCTCGGGCGTGAACTCGTAGACGTACCACGGCGGTGGGCCGGCGCTGGGAGCGCTGTACTCGTGGGTGAATCCGCCATCAGCCACCGACGGTGCCCACCCGCCGAGGGCGAACACCTCGGCCAGGCCGACCAGGCGCTCCTCGTCCGTGACACGGGCCGCCGTGCCCTCGAGGGCCACGTCGTAACCGAAGATGGCGACCCCGAAGGCGCAACGTGGGTCTCGTTCGATGTTGCGGATCTTGCGCGACCCCGGGCCTCCGCAGAAGTAGTAGCTGCCGTCGACCCAGAAGGCGCCTACGCCGGTCATGTGCGGCCGACCGTCAGCGTCTGTCGTCGACAACCAGAAGGTGTGATGATCGGCTCCGCCGGTGCCGGGTTCCTGGGTGAGGTTGCCCTCAAGCGTCCGGCGCACATCAGCCCACTCGAGAGGAGCGAGGTCGTAGAGGTCGGCGAGGTTCTTCGTGTGCGGATCGGTCGTCATGTCTGTGCCGACGAGCCCCGGCATCGAGAATCATCGGTCAGCGACCCGATGTGGAGGGTGAGCGCTCTCCGCCGGGAGCACGGTTTGCACGGTTTGGGGACGCCGATGAATCCCGATCTGCCACGACGTCTACCTTTCATCGGCCACTGGTGGCGGTTCGCCTGGTCACCCTAAAAAGGAGATTCCCATGAGCCTGCCGGACATCGCATCTCGGGAAGAATGGTTGCGCGCCCGCAAAGCACTGCTGGCGCGCGAGAAGGAGTTCACTCGCCAAAAGGACGCGCTCAACGCCGATCGTCGCCGCTTGCCGATGGTGGCGATCGGGAAGGACTACACCTTCGAGGGACCCGACGGCACGGTGGGCCTCAGAGATCTTTTTGCGGAAGGCCGACAATTGATCGTGCAGCACTTCATGTTCGATCCGTCGTGGGACGATGGGTGCTCCTCGTGTACCGCCGGCTGCGACGAGCTTTCCGATGGCCTGCTGCGGCACCTGGGCGCGCGGTCTACGACCTTCGCCGTCGTGGCGCGGGCGCCGTACGCAAAAATCGCGGCCTACAAGAAAAAACGAGGCTGGACCTTTCCCTTCGTCTCTTCTTTCGGGAGCGACTTCAACTACGACTTCCATGTCACGATCGACGAATCCCGTGCGCCCATGGAGATCAACTTTCGCAACAGGCATGAACTGGCGGCGCCCGATGCGGTCAAACTGCACTGGGCACTCGACGAGCAGCAACCCTTCGAAATTCCGGGCTTCAGCTTCTTCTTCCGCGACGGCGACGACGTCTTCTTCACCAACTCCACCTTCGCCCGGGGCACTGAATCCTGCACCGACTCCTACGGCTTTCTCGACCAGACCGCCCTCGGCCGGCAGGAGGAGTGGGAAGAACCCAAAGGTCGCGCCGAAACACCCCACGACGCCTCACCCGATTTCGCCTGAAGGACCGGACTCGTCTGAACGGCCCGCACGCACCGGTGCGCGCTCCCCTGTCCCGCCAGCCGGATCCTTTACTATGCGACCATGTCGACGACGCGCCCTGCGCTGCGCAGTGACCCGCGTCTCCCCTCCCATGTCCGCATCGCGATCGTCGGCACGGGCTTCTCCGGGCTCGGCGCCGCGATCGCCCTCACCGACGAGGGATACGGCGACGAGCTGATCCTCTTGGAACGCCGGCCGGACGTCGGTGGGACCTGGTACGACAACTCGTATCCAGGGTGCCGGTGCGACGTGCCGTCGAATCTCTACTCGTTCTCCTTCGCCCCCAACCCCAATTGGTCAGAGACGTTCGCCGCCCAACCCGAGATCGAGCGCTACCTCAAAGAGATCGCACGGAGCTACGACGTCCTCGACAAGGTGGCGTTCGACACGACGCTGGAGTCGGCGTCATGGGACGCGGGCCGAGGGGTGTGGCACATCGCGACGACGCGGGGCTCGTTGACGGCTGATTTCTTGATCGGTGGCGGCGGTGGCCTGTCCGAACCTCGGCTGCCCGATATCCCCGGCGCATCTTCTTTCGCCGGCACCGCGTTCCACTCGGCGCAGTGGGAGCATGCGCATGACCTGACGGGGCGCAAGGTGGCCATCATCGGCACCGGAGCATCGACCATCCAATTCCTCCCGATCGTGCAGAGGTCCGCCGGCCAGATCACGCTCTTCCAACGCACTCCCCCGTGGGTGTTCCCGCACCGCATGCGGCCGACGAAGGCGGTGGAGCGGGCGGCGTACAAGTGGTTGCCGTGGACCCAGCGGATATCCCGGGCCCGTCAGTACTGGTTCGGTGAGGTCGTCCTGGGCTCGCTCCTCATCCACAACAGCAAGAAACTGCACCGGTTGGAAGCCTTAGGAAAGAAGTTCATGGCGCGCCAGGTTCCCGATCCCGGCCTCCGGGCCAAGCTCACGCCGACCTACACTCCCGGGTGCAAACGCCTGTTGCAATCGAACGACTACTACCCGGCGCTGCAACGCCCCAACGTCACATTGGAGACGGAGAAAATCATCGAGATCCGACCGGACGGCGTCATGACCGCCGACGGTGTGCTCCATCGGGCGGACACCATCATCTACGGCACAGGATTTCGGATCACCAACAACCCGATGGCAGAGAAGATCCACGGCGCCGACGGCCGGTCGCTGAGGGAACATTGGGCCACCACAGGGATGCAGGCCTATTGCGGGACCACGATCCCCGGGTTTCCCAACTACTTCATGCTGGCCGGACCCAACACGGGCATCGGCCATACCTCTCTGGTGGTGATGATCGAAGCCCAAGTCGCGCACATCGTCGGCGCCTTCCGCGCCCTGCGGGCGCAAGGGGCGAGCGTCATCGACGTGCGCGCGGACACATTGGCGCGCTGGAGCGCCGAGGTGCAACGCAAAGCGGCGCCCACCGTGTGGAACTCCGGCGGGTGCTCGAGTTGGTACCTCGATGCTGCCGGACGCAATACGACGCTGTGGCCCGACTACACATTTCGCTTCGTTCGGCGGACCCGCACGTTCGACGCGAACGACTATCTCCTGAGCGGCCCCCGCCTCCCATCGTGAAACCGCCTTCAATCACCTTGCGGGAAGCAACGGCGCTCGTCACGGGCGCAGGAAGCGGCATCGGCCGGGCTGCGGCCCACGCCCTCGCCGCGAGGGGAGCGACCGTCCTGTGCGCCGACATCGACGATGCGGCAGCAGAGAAGACCGTGGCCGAGTGCACGGCTCGCGGGGGTGCACCACATCGGGCGTACCGACTCGACGTGGCGGACCGGGTCGAGGTCGATGCGCTCGCGGCGAAGATCGAGGGGGAACATGGCGCACTCAGCGTCCTGGTGAACAACGCGGGTGTCGGGATGACGGGCCCGTACGCGCGCATGACCGACGACGAATGGACCTTCATCCGCTCGGTCAACCTCGACGGGGTCGTCAACGGTTGCTCGGCCTTCACTCCCCCCATGCTCTCCGCCGGCCGGGGCCACGTCGTCAATGTGTCGTCGGGCCTCGCCTTCCTCCCCACCGCGGGAGAGTCGGCATACGCCGCGACCAAGGCCGCCGTTCTCCAGCTCTCTTTGTGCCTGCGCGCTGATTGGGCCCCCTCCGGCGTCGGGGTCACCGCCATCTGCCCCGGCTTCATCAACACTTCGATCCCACGGACGGCCCGCTTCACCGGCGGCGAGGAGGATCCCGACGTGCGCGCACGGCTGGTGAAGGGCTTCTCCCGGGCCCATCCACCCGAACTAGTCGGCGCGGCGATCGTCCGGGCGATTTCGACGAACCGGGCCATGGTCCCGGTGGGATTCGAATCCGTCCTGGGCTGGTACGCACATCGGTTCATGCCCATCGCCCTCCAACAAGCGCTCGCCCGCCTCGGAAGCCGGCGCTGAGAGGCCCCGTGCCCTCCCTCCACCTTCCGCGCAGCCGTCGGAGCCTCCTCGCCGTCGGCGCAGCGGCTGCCTTCGTCGGCGGAGCCGCGGCCTACAGGCGGGCCACAGTGCAGCGCGCCAACGATGCCGCGGCATCCGACACGGCCCTCGAGCAGCCGCCGACCCACGATCTCGGGTGGGGAGAACTGGAAACACCGTCGCAGATCACCGTGCCCACGCCGGACGGCGCGATGTTGGCGGTGTGGGATGTGGGGGCCGGCTCCACCGTCGTCCTCCCCCACTGCTGGGGGTGCAGCCACGAAGTCTGGCTCCCCGTGGCCCGGCGCCTCGTGGCGTCCGGTCGCCGCGTGGTGCTCTACGACCAACGGGGCCACGGCGCGAGCAGCCTCGGCACAGAGCCCTTGAGCATCGAGATGCTCGCCGACGACCTCGCCGCCGTCCTGCGTGCACGTGATGTCACCGATGCCGTACTGGCCGGCCACTCCATGGGCGGCATGACGATCATGTCCTTGGCGACCTACCACCCGGACATCCTGGCCGAGCGGGCGCGTGCGATCGTCCTGGTCGCCACCGCAGCGGCGGACATGGGAACTGGTCCCGCGGCAGCGGAATGGTTTTCCGCCGCACTCATCTCCTCGACCGCCGTGTCGCTGGTCTTGCACTCTGCCGCGGGCCATCGTTTCGTCCGCGGCGTCTTCGGCAGCGATCCCGTGCGGTCCCACATCGATCTCACCCGCACCCTTTTCGCTGACACCACACCGCAAGTGCGCTCCGGCTTCATGGTGGCGATGAGCGCCATGAACCTGCTGGAGGGCATCGCAACCATCGAAATCCCCACGACGGTCATGGTCGGCTCGCGCGATCGGCTCACCGCACCGGCACGTGCCGAGCAGATGGTGGCCGCCATTCCCGGTGCCCGGCTCGTCACCTTGGCCGGACGCGGGCACATGCTGCCGCTCGAGGACGCCGACGCGGTGACGTTGGAGATCGAGCGCGCGCTCGAGCACTGAAGAGATCCCCGAGATTTGCACCCCCATAGGGCAGAATTGCCGGATGGGTCTCGACAAGGATTTTACCTTCGACGTGGGAGAAGAGGAGAAGCATCGGGTGGCATTCCACTGGGGCCAGCTCTTCGGACACGTCCGGATCATGGTTGACGACGTGCAGGTGGTCGAAAAGAACAAACCATTGGGTCTGCGATCTCCCCGCACGAAGAAGTTCGAATTCTCGGTCGGTCAGTCCGAGGTACACGACGTCGTGATCGAGAAGACGAGAAAGCGTGTCCTCGGCGGGGCGCGAAAGCAACAGTGCCGGGCGCTCGTGGATGGCACCGTGGTCGGGGAATACTGATCGTCGACCGTTCGACTACTTCACAGGGGGCACGATGTTTCGTACCTTGATCATCGGCACCGGCTTCGGCTCCCGTGTCGTCGCCGGATGCTACGAAGAGGCCGGCATGTCGGTACAGGTCGTTTCCCCCCGGGACGCGCGGGCGGTGCGGAGTTTGTGCGCAGGACCCTTCGACCTCATCTCGGTCCACTCACCACCTTTTCTGCACGCGGAGCACGTCAATCTCGCCCTGGACAACCACCATGCCGTCCTGTGCGACAAGCCTTTCGGCGTCTCGCCCGACGAGGCGCGGCAGATGCTGGAGCGGGCGGGCGACGTGGGCGTCGTGCACCTTCTCAATTTTGAATTCCGCTACGACCCGGGCCGACGGCGCGTCAAGGAGATCATCGACTCGGGCGCCATCGGTCGTGTGGTCCACATGAACTGGAACTTCTACAATTCGTTCTCACGGTCTCCGCTGAGGAAGCACGGCTGGCAATTCGAAGAGCCGTCGGGTGGCTGGCTCCGTATTAACGGGACGCACATGATCGACGCCATCCGATGGATGATCGGTGAGATCGTCGACGTGGACTGCCGCGTGCGTACCGATGTCACGGCGCGTCCGGACAAGGACGGGGTGTTGCACCCGTCGACCGCGGAAGATGCCTTCACCGCCTCTCTCACGACGGACACCGGCGCTTCTGTGGTCATCGACACCGCCTGGGCCGTACCCGGCACATTGCCCGATCGTTGGAGCATCGTCGGTACCGAGGGGATCGTCGATGTGATCGAGTCGGTGGAGATCTACACCCCTCCACTCGTCCGTGATACCCACATCACGGTGCTGAAGGATGGCACATCTCGCGTCGAACGAATCGGCCCCTTCGAGGGCGACGGCCATCTCCCGGCCATGCGTCCTTGGGCCGTCAAGGTACGTGAAGCGGTGGCCAACGGCGACCAGATCCGGCCGTCCTTCGTCGATGGCGTTGCGTGTTCTGAGGTGATCGACCGGCTACGAGCCGCAGCCCGCGCCTGACACCCCCCGAGATCGAACCGAAATCGACCCCAGATCGACCCGGGCTCGCACCGGCCCCTTGTGCAGATGCGAGCCCGGACACCCAGAAAGGCCGACCCATGACCGAGCCCGACAGAGGAGCTGAGGAGCCAACGCTGCATCCGCAATGGGGTGCGACGCGCTCGAAGACCATCACCTGGCACGACCCCGTGGTCAACGCCGGCAGAGCCACCTCGCTCGGCGGTCTTGACTTCCTCCGCGCGATCGCGGACGGCACGTTGCCCCCGGCGCCGATGGCGCGGCTCATGGGATTCTCGATGGTGGAGGTCGACTACGGCTTGGCCGTCTTCGAATGCACGCCCGACGAGTCCGCCTACAACCCCATCGGCGTGGTCCACGGCGGGCTGGTCTGCACTCTGGCCGACAGCGCTGCGGGGTGCGCCGTCCAGAGCACCCTTGCTGCGGGAGTGGCGTACACATCCATCGACATCAATGTCACGTACCTGCGACCAGTCACCAGGGATACCGGGTTGATCCGCGCTACCGCCCGCACGACCAAACCGGGCCGGCGCGTGGCCTACGCCACGGTCGAGGTCACGGACTCGGGGGGCAAGCTGCTGGCCCAAGCCACCAGCAGCTGTCTCATCACGGACAATCGGACGTGAGGTGACCGCGACAGGGTCGGACCCGAACACGTGGCTGCCTCACTCGGCGAGACCCCACGGGCCGGTCCCTGAGAGCTGCTGCGGCGTGATGCGCGTCACGAATCCCTCGGGCCAATTGTCACCGGGTGGAGGAAACTGACCGTTCGTAATGCGGCGGAGCACCGGTACCGCCCCGCCCACCTCGACCCTGGCCACCCCCTTGATCACGATGTACGGACTGAAACCTTCGAAGGGGACGTCGGATTCGACCGACAGCGTCACCCGCGGATCGCGACGGATGTTCTGCAGTTTCACATGGTCGGCGAGATGCCCCGCGACGATCTCGTCCCCGTCCCATCCGACATAGACACAGGTCACCTGCGGGGTGCCGTCCGGGCTGATGGTGGCCAAATGGACGAGCCGCCCTGAGGCCACGGCCGCCCGGGTGGTCGCACCGAGTCGGATGGGGTCATCAGCCACCGGTGCCTCCTCCATATGTCGAGTGACCGGAGGCTACCGGGCGATGCGGCGAATCAGCCTGCGCGACGCGGTTGCCTCAGGTTCTGCGGTCGGGGTCGCCCACTCGTGGGACACCTCAGGTGGTTGCGACCAGCAGATCTTCGCCGCTCGATGGTGCGAAGCCATCCGTCCGGCCAGCGAAGTAGCGGTCGGCCAAATCCGAGAGCGACACGTGCAACGCCTCTCGGAAGCCGGCAGCGCGCGCGATTTCGAGTACGTCCTTAGGGGCAAAGAAGCTGAGGAAAGGCGTTCCCGATGCTCGAGCTCCACTTTCCGCCATCTGGAGGCCCGGGCGGTCGCTCTCGTCGATGAGCTCGAGCGGCAACAGGAACGTCATGGCCAGCGTCGAGCCTGGGGCGAACGATGCGATGTGGCCCAGCGTGGCCGCATTCGCCTCCCGCGAGAGGTACATGCTGACGCCCATCGAAGCCACCACCGCTGGTTGGCTGGCGTCGAAGCCGGCGGCCGTCAACTGGTCCCACCAGGAGGTCGCCTCGAAATCGACCGGCACGAGCCGCAGCCATCGGGGTATGCCGAAGCCGAGCTCCGTAAGGCGCCGGCGCTTCCAGGCTTGCGGACCGGGACGGTCGACTTCGAAGACCTGCAGGCGCGACGCAATCTCGGGGCGCCGCTGGGCGAATGTGTCGAGCCCGGCCCCGAGGAGCACATACTGTCCGACGCCCCGGACAGCCTCCGCGGTGACGAGGTCCTCGAGAAAGCGGGCCCGAGCGACGATGGATGCTCGAAACCCACGGGTGAAGACCGGGTCCATGTCCGGCCGGTCCCGCCACCCGTCATCGGGTGCCACCAGCTGCAGCCCGACCTCGTCGTCGAGCACATGCGGCGGCGCGTCGACCTGGACGTGCATCGCACGCCACAGCGCGACACGTACCGCGGTGCTGTCGGGCTCCGCAGCGTCCGCCTCTTCAGCCACCTGTGCACAACTCCGCGAAGAGCCGGTGCACCCGCCGGTCTCCGGTCAGCTCAGGGTGAAAGCAGCACGCGAGCACGTTCCCCTGACGCACCAACGCCGGTGACGCCAACGCCGGCCCGTCATCGGGCCCGTCGCCATCGGGCCTCTCGGCTTTGTGGCGAACAGACGCCAGCACGTCCACTTCGTCTCCGACGCTCACCACATAGGGCGCCCGGATGAAGACGGCGGGCAACGGCGGGCCCTCGCCGAACTCCAGCTCGGTCTCGAATGACGCCACCTGCCGCCCGAAGCCGTTACGCCGAACGACTGCGTCCAGCGCCCGGAACGAACGTTGATCCGGTCGCCCGTCGAGCACCTCGCGCGCCAACAGCACCAGCCCTGCGCACGTGCCGAGAACGGGAAACCCCTCGTCCATTCGCTCCGCGACAGCCTCGAACAAGCCGGTCGATGCGAGCAGCATGGAGAGCGTCGTGGACTCGCCTCCTGGCAGGATCAATCCCGACACTGCGTCCAGATCGTCCGGCCGCTTGATGAGGCGGCTCTCCACCCCCACATCGTCAAGCGCCGCCACGTGCTCGCGCACGTCGCCTTGCAGGTTCAGCACGCCGATGGTCGTTGTTGCTGTCGCACCCCCTTGAGAGGGAGCGGTTACCACCCGCGATCAGCCAGCCGTTCGGTCGTGTCGGACAGCTCGATGCCGCGCATCGCTTCGCCGAGACCTCGGGACACCTTGGCGATGTGCCCTGCGTCGGTGAAGTGCGCCGTGGCCTCGACCACGGCCGATGCCGTGCGGGCCGGGTCCGAGCTCTTGAAGATGCCAGATCCCACGAAGACCGCCTCGGCCCCCAGTTGCATGACCAACGCAGCATCCGATGGAGTCGCGATACCACCGGCACAGAACAGCGGCACGGGCAAGCGCCCCGAATCGGCGATCTCCTGCACCAAGCCGATGGGGGCGGACAGGTGCTTGGCCCAACCGTAGAGCTCCGCACCGTCCCGGCAGGCGGCAATGGAACGGATGGAGCGGAGGATCGAGCGCAGGTGTCGCATGGCCTCGACGATGTTCCCGGTCCCAGCCTCGCCCTTCGATCGGATCATGGCGGCACCTTCGGAGATACGCCGGAGCGCCTCCCCGAGGTCCGTCGCCCCGCACACGAAGGGAACGCCGAAGCCCCACTTGTCGATGTGGTACTCCTCATCGGCGGGTGTGAGGACCTCGGACTCGTCGATGAAGTCGACACCCAGGCTCTCAAGGACCTGGGCCTCGGCAAAGTGGCCGATGCGGGCCTTGGCCATCACGGGGATGGTGACAGCGGCTTGAATGCCTTCGATCAGCTCCGGGTCACTCATCCGGGCCACGCCACCGTCACGCCTGATGTCCGCAGGCACGCGCTCGAGGGCCATGACGGCCACTGCGCCGGCGTCCTCGGCCACCTTGGCCTGCTCGGCATTGACCACATCCATGATCACGCCGCCGCGCAGCATGTCAGCCAGGCCGCGCTTTACCGTAAATGTGCCCGTGCGTTCCGTATTCGACGCCTCAGAACTGCTCATGGGCACCAGTCTACGAGGGTGGGCCGGCTCTTCTCACCACTCGGCCAGGGCGGCGGCCCGCACCGAGGTGGCATCGAGGTCTCCCACCGCCGCCGATTGGTCCCGGCGACCCACGGAAGGATCGATCCAGACGTAGCGGGTGGAAGGGAATCGAGCGGGGCCGAAGATCGAATTGCCCGACGGAGGAGGTGCCTGCTCCATGAGCCGCAAGGCGTCGAGGAGACCACGGGGGAAGCGCACCGCGGAGGCACCGACAATGTCCGCCCGGTATTCCCTGCTCTCCCCGATGCTCCGCCGCAACCACCCGGCTCCCGCGAAACGGGCCAGGGCGATCCCGATGACGGCGACCCCATTGTCGTCCCTCTTCATGTGTGCCAGTTCGTGGGCGACCACGCCTTCGAGCTCAATCGGCCCCATCGTCTCGAGGAGACCGGATGTGACGACGAGTGCCCCCGACGCGGCGTCACGCCCCAAAGCGCAGGCATTGGGCACGTTGTCGTACACCACGTAGAGATTCGGCATGCGCAAACCGAAGGTCGCACACAGACCCTCCGTCACGTTGAAGAGCCGGGGGTTGTCGCGTTCGGAGAGGTGCACGGCACCGACCTGACGCAACGCCACTCCGGGTGCGACCCTCCAGAGCGTGTAGCCGAGCGCCACCTCGACGACGACCAGCGCAACCGCGCCGATCACCAGGGAGACGACAAGTCCGACCACGACGCCGAACACGATGGCCGGCAGCGCTGCGGCGAGCGCGCACAACACGATGGCGTGGCGCCGGTTAGCCGTTACCTCTGCCGGCAGGATCTCGGTCGCGCCAAGTCCGGGCTCGATGATGCGTGGCGCCAACGGCTCGGGTGCCAACGCCACGGCACGTGTGGCATTCCGTGAGGAACCGCTCTGGCCCCCACCCCGATTCCGGTTAGACGATCCGCCACCCCCGCGTTGTGACTGGCTTCCCCCCGATCTCGACTGGCCGCCGGGCCGACCGGGGTGTCCGTTGCCAGTCCTGCCACCCGATCCGCCGCCGGAGCCGCCCGATGCACCGCCCGAACCGGCAGCGCGAGAACCGCCGCCTGCACCGTTGCCACCACCGGATCCATTGCCGCCACCCGACCCGGCGGACTGACTTCCCCTGTTCCGGTTGCGATTTCGATTTCGATTCCGGTTGCGGTTCGCACCGCCGGCTGACCCGCTTCCCCCGCCTGTCCCGCCTCCTGCTCCGTTTCCGGCTGCCGGCGGGCCGGGATTTGCGCGCTCATCGACCATCGGGCACCCATGCTACTTGGCGCCGCCCCCGCCCCCGGGCCCTCCGGGGAGCCCCACGGGGCAGGGGCTCAGCCCTCGAGCGCCCTGGTCCGCGCGATGGCCGCCCTTTCCACCAACTCGCCGCCAGGCCCTCTCGATGTCGGCAGTTCCCCCTCGTCTGCCAGCGAGGCACCCGTCAACGCACCCAATGTCGCCGCCCACCGAAGCCCGCAGGCCTTGGAGGTCGTACCCGCCCTCGAGGACGACGACGAGCCGGCCCGGACGTGGCGCGTAGGCCGCAACCGTCAGGGCCAACGCGGCGAAATCGCCGCCGGACAGGCCCAAGTCGGCCAAGGGATCACCTCGGTGCGCATCGAATCCCGCCGAAATGAGCACCCAGGTCGGGTTGAACGCGTCGATCGCAGGCGCCGCCACGACGTCCAACGCCCGCTGCACCACGTCGCCGGTCGCTCCGGCGGGCAGCGGCACGTTCACCGTCAGCCCTCGAGCGGAAGCGCCCCCGACCTCGTCCGCCTCGCCCGTGCCCGGGTAGAACGGCGACTGGTGCGTGGAGACGTAGAGCACCGAGGGGTCGTCCCAGAACATCGCCTGCGTCCCGTTTCCGTGGTGCACGTCCCAATCGACGATGAGGACGCGCTCCCCCATCGCCACCAGCGCCGCCGCCGCCACGGCGACGTTGTTCAGCAGGCAAAAGCCCATGGAATGGTCGCCCAATGCATGATGACCAGGCGGCCGGGTGGCGACGAAAGCCACACCGTCGCCGCGCTGACGCAAGACGTCGATGGCCTGGAGGCCCGCCCCCGCCGACAGCAGTGCAGCCTCCCACGAGTCGGGCCGGGCGAACGTGTCGAGATCGAGATTGCCTCCCCCCGACCGGCAGAACTGCTCCAGGCGGCGCAGATAGTCCGGGCTGTGCACGCGCTCGAGAGCGGCGGTGTCTGCCCGTTGCGGCGCCACCAACTCCAACTCGCTGCCGAGTTCGGGCGCCAGATCCGCGATGCCCGCCATGACGGCATCGATCCGGGCTTGGCGCTCGGGATGGTTGCCCCCGTCATGGACGGTCCCTGTTCCACCCGACGGCCCGATCACGGTCAGCACACCGCCGAGTGTAGGTGTCGCCTCTACGAGTGCTCGCCCCGTTCGTAGGCGGCGATGGCCCGCTCGTAGACGTCGATATAGCGCTCGGCGAGGCTTTCCATCGACCAACCCTGGGCGTGTGCCTGCGCCGCCTTCAGGGCATCCACCGAGGACCCGCCACTGCCTTCGGCCGCGTCGGCCAGGGCCGCGCCGAGGGCCCGAGACAGTGCCGTGACGTCGCCCGGCGGTACGAGGACGGCGTGCCCACCCGCAGCCGAGCGGTACCCCTGCAGGTCCGATGCCACCACGGCACAGCGAGCCGCCATGCCCTCGAGCACGACCATGCCGAACGATTCCCCCCGCAGCGACGGGGCGCACAGGATGTCCGCCCCCAGCAAACGGGCGTCGACCTCGCGGTCGCCGAGGATCCCGAGCCATTTGACCCGATCCGATTCGGGATGCCGGCGTCGTTGTGCCTCGCCTTGCGGGCCGTCTCCCGCAACCCACAGGACAGCCGGACGGTCGATCATGTCGAAGGCGTCGAGGAGGACGCCCAGGCCCTTGCGCGTCTCGTGACGGCCCAGGAACAAGACAGTCGGCCGGTCCGAGGGCACGGGCTGGGCGTCGGTGAACCGTTCCATGTCCACCCCGTTGAAGAGGACCTCGTACTCCCCTTTGCTCGAGCGCAGCGCCGTCTCCCGGGCCGCCTCGGAAACCGCGACACGCACCTGTAGCCGCGACCCGACCAGGTACACCAGCGGCTTGAGCACGGGAACCCACTTGCTCACCCCGGAGCGGTGATAGGTACCCACCATGGGCACCGGGGCACTCACGACGAACCCGTACGCCGCCACGGGCGCCAGGGGCTCGTGGAGGTGCAGGACGTCGAAGCCACCCTTGCGTACGAAGCGCTCGGCCTTCATAGCCGCCCGGGGTGAAATCGTGACAGGAGCGACTGAACCGTTGGAGCGCAAACCGGTGGGTTTCCCCATCACGAACGTGTCGGGATTGGGATCCCGCTCCTGGTCAGCGGCACGCTCTTTCTCTTCGGGGTCCTCGGGACCGACCACCGTGACGTCGTGACCGAGGTCACGAAGGGCCCGTGCCAACCCGAGCACCTGGCCCTGCACGCCCCCGGGGCGCGACAAGGAATACGGCGAGAGCATGGCGATCTTCACGGACTCTCCCGATCACTTGGACCGACTTGGTCACTCGGCTCTCGTGGTCACTCGGCCAGTTGGGCTGGTAGAGGTGCCACTGCTCGGGGTGCTCGAGGATGTCTCGTTCGAAGACGGTCGCCAACTCCTGGGTCAGTCGCTGGACGTCGGAGCGCAACGAGGCCCGGCGCGTCGTGTCGAGGGGCCGGTGCACAACCCCAGTGTGCCAATTCCCCGGGCCCGAGTAGACCGTGACCGGCAGAAGCACCGCTCCGGTGCGCAGCGCCAGTGTTGCCGCGCCGGCCGGCAGCGTCGTCCGCTCACCGAAGAAATCGACCTCGACCCCGTTGCCGACCAGATCGCGGTCGCTGACCAGCCCGACCAGTTCCTTCCGCCGCAGGGCCTTGAGAATGGTCGCACTCGAGCCGTCGCCCAGGGGCACCGCGGTCAATCCCATCTGACGCCGCTGGCCCACGAACCACTCGAAGAGGCGCGCCGGCTCGATTCGTTCCACCACCGCGGTCATCGGCATGCCCTCGAGGGCCAACCATGCGCCGCCCCACTCCCAACTTCCGACGTGCGGGAGCGCCATCACCATGCCGCGTCCCGAGGTCTGGGCCGCCCTGAGATTCTCCTCGCTCCCCGGACCCAGTATCCATCGGGACCGAATTTCGGCCTCGCCGGTATACGGCAGGCGTGCACCGTCGATCCAGTACCTGCCATATTCGACAAAGCTCCGCCGACTCCACCGTCGCACCAGATCCCGATCAGGGATCGACGCCGTCCTCACATTCGAAGGCCAGCACACGGTCGCATGTGCCGTTCGTTCATGGCCAACACGCTTCCGCCACGCCAGGCCATTGTGCGGGTCACCCCTCCGACGACGACACGGGCCACGGGTTCGGGCACGTGCCCCATCGAGCTGGCCAGACCGGTATAGGTCATGTATTTCAGCGTGCCGCGCCAACCCGTCTTGGTTGGTGCCGACTCCCCCACGGTCGACTTCTCCTATGCCGGGTGCAGGCTCAGGAAAGCGGCCCGCGTGAGCGACCGGCGCGCCCTGAGGAACCGCCGGTCGAACCCCCGGTCGCCCTGTTGCGCGCGCCAGTGCTGCCACCGGTACCGCCCCCGGATGAGTGCGGGTGCGGGCGGGCGGCCCGCCGACGGGCGCGGAGGGTCCGGCCGGAACGGCTGCTCAACGCATCTTGCCGGCGGGCTCGCCAGCGTCCGACGGGAACGCCCGTCCGCTGATTCGCGACTCCGCCGGGGACCGCTGCCCCCTCCCGCCACGTGCGCCAGCGCGACTCGACTCTTCCCTCACGCCAGGCCACGACGCGACGACGAACCGCCACGTCCTTGCCGGAAGCTTCGTTCCACACTTTGACGAAGCGGGCGATGGCCGTGATCGAGATCAGCGCGAACATGACCCAGAGGACCGGGCACGACGAATGCACTGTCGAGCAGCGCGATGCCGAGCAGGATCATCCGCTCGGCCCGCTCCATGAGGCCGCCTTTGGCCGAGAGGCCCAGGGATTCCGCCTTGGCTCGCTCGTAGGAGACGAGAGCGGTCACCCCCAGCACTGCCAGCGGCAACACGGCCAGGTGGCCTTCGTGGCGGCTGACCAGGTACCACGAGACGCCGGCCATCAAAAGGGCATCCGCCACCCGGTCGGTCACCGAATCAAAGAAGGCCCCTCGTACCGATGACGTCCCAGCTGCCTTGGCGACCGGGCCGTCCAAAAGGTCATGGAGCCCGGTGATGATGAGGAGGATGACCGCGAGATGCAGGTGGCCGGAGGCAACGAGCACGGCACACGCCGTGGCCGAGATCAAACCGGTCGCAGTAAGAACGTCAGCGGTGATGCCTCGTCGGTGGAGTGCAGCCCCGACCGGCCCGGTGGACCGATCGACTGCATCGCGCCAGCGACCGTCGAACATAGAACTCCTCGTCCGGCGCCACCCCAAAGAGGGCGGCGCACATGAAACAGATACAAAAGTTTATCATCCGCCGACGGCGAAAAGGGGCAAACCCGGGTTGCGCAGCGGTGCGGCCACTGCCGCGATCGCCCCGAAACAGCCTGCTGGGGTGCCCTTCTCGGGTCGGGAGGCCCCGTTAGGCTCGGACCACCACGGCCAGAGGAACGAGGAAACGTGACGGCAAGGGGACATGACCGCGCTGACTCGCAATCCCAGAGGAGCTCCCAGCCGTACATCTAGCCACTGCCCACACCCACGACAACGAACGAAGGACACCCGATGACCCTGCGCTCCACCTCCGCCAAGATCGGCCTCATTCCCCTCGCCGCGGTGGGAGCCCTCGTCATGACCGGTGGCGCCCCGGCAGGCGCCAGTTCCTCGACCACGGTGAAGGCAGTCGAGACGGACTTCCACATCGCACTCTCCAAGAAGACGTTCAGCCCCGGCACCTATACGTTCGTGGCGATCAACAAGGGCAAGACCACGCACGCCCTCGAGATCACGGGCTCGGGACTTCACGCGTCCACCGCAGACATCTCCCCAGGCCAGAGCGTGAAGCTCAAGGTCGTGTTCAAGAGCGGGGGCAAATACGACGTCTTCTGCCCCGTCCCGGGCCACAAGATGCTCGGCATGAACGTCAACCTGAAGGTCTCGGGTTCGGCCAGCGCGGCCTCGAAGACCACCACCAAGACCACGACGGCCAGCGGGGGCGGTGCCGTCAGCTTCTAGTGGCATTGCGGGCTGATGGCCCAGGGGCCCAGGGCCCCACACATTCTCAATGACCGGTGAAACAGGCACTCTCCCGCTCGAGTGCCTGTTTCCCGATTCGGACCTCGTTCCAGTCCGGCCGGGAACCCGACGGGCCAACCCGACCCGGCGGCCCTCCGCATCGCCTGCGCACGGCGGACGGCGCCGCCATACACTCAGCGGTGAGGCAGACAGCTCCTCGGAACAGCCTGGCCTCGTGACGGCTCGCAACACGGACGGAGGTACCAGGTGCCACTCGACCCGACGGCAATCCGGAATGTCGCACTTGTCGGCCATCATGGCGCCGGCAAGACGACCTTGGCCGAAGCGCTGCTCGCCGCGACGGGTGCCATCGCCCGCCGCGGCTCGGTGGAAAAGGGCACGACCACCTGTGACTTCGAGCCCGAAGAGATCTCCCGTCAGCTCTCGATCTCGACCGCCCTCGCGCCGTTCACCGTCAACGGCGTGAAGGTCAATCTGCTCGATACGCCCGGCTACGCCGACTTCGCCTCGGAAATGCTGACCGCCATGGCCCGCGCCGACCTTGCCGTCGTCGTGGTGAGTGCGACCGACGGCGTGCAGGCTCAGACCGAAGACGCCTGGCGCGCCGCGGCGAAACTTGGTCTGCCGCGGGTGATCGTCATCAACAAACTGGATCGCGAGCGGGCGGACTTCGACCGCACACTCGCTGAAATCCGTGCCTCATTCGGCGCCGGCGTCGCGCCGGTGGAGCTGCCGATCGGCGCTGAAGCCGACTTCCACGGTGTGATCGACCTGCTCGGGGACACGGCCACCCACTACGACACGCCGGCTCCGCACGCGGCCGTCGATGGCACCGTTCCCCCCACCGGCCACGAGGGCCCGATCCCCGACGAGTTGATCGATGAGGAACATGCCGTGCACGAACAGCTGGTCGAGGGAATCGTGGTGGGAGACGACGATCTCATGGAGCGCTACCTGGGCGGTGAAACGATCGACTACAACGAGCTCGAGAAGAGCCTCGCGGGAGGGGTCGCCGCCGGGGCCGTCTTCCCCGTCTTGTGCTGTTCGGGGCTGACCGGGGTCGGGGTGGACCGGTTGGCCAGGCTGATCGAGGAACTCTGCCCCACGCCGACCGACTCCCCGCCTGTGACCGTGACGGCCGGGACCACGTCGGCCGAGATCCACTGCGATGCCGGCGCTGACGTCTTGCTCACAGTGACCAAGACCTTCACCGACAGTCACACCGGCAAAGTGTCCCTGTGCAAGGTGATTTCGGGCACGCTCACACCGGACACCGTTCTTGTCAACACCCGAACCCGCACCGAGGAACGCCTTCACGCCCTCCAGGCACTTTCCGGCCATGCAACCCAGGCCACCTCGTCCGTCGTCGCCGGGGACTTTGTCGCCATTCCACGCCTGAACGGGACCCGCACCGGCGACACCCTGGCCCCCAAAGGCCAACCTGTCACAATCCCCCCGCCCCAACTGCCGGCCCCCGCCCTCCAGGTAGCAGTGAGGCCCGCCACCCGGGCCGACGACGACAAGCTGATGTCGGCCCTCGGCCGTTTGTGCGACGAAGACCCGGCGCTCACCGTCGTGCGAGACGACGAAACCCACCAGACCATTCTCGGGGTCAGTGGTGAGGTGCATCTCGCGGTGACCCTCGAACGCCTCGAGCGCAAGTGCAACGTGCACGTCGAACGCGAAGAACTGCGGATCCCCTACCGCGAAACGATCACTATGGCGGCGCACGCTGAGGGCAAGCACAAAAAACAGTCCGGCGGGCATGGCCAGTTCGGCGTCTGCCATCTGCGGCTCGAGCCACTGCCGCGCGGCGAAGGATTCTCGTTCCACGACGAAGTCGTCGGTGGTGCCATCCCGCGCCAGTACATCCCGGCTGTAGAAAAAGGGGTCCTCGAGACCATGTCCAGCGGCGGCGTCTTCGGGTTTCCCGTGGTCGACATCTCGGTCACCGTGGATGACGGCAAAGCGCACTCCGTCGATTCCAACGAGGTGAGCTTCAAGATGGCGGCGGCGCTGGCCATTCGCCAGGCCATGAGCGCGGCCGGGCCCATCCTCCTCGAGCCGGTCTCAAAAGTCGAAGTGAACATTCCAGCGGACAGCCAGGGTGACGTGCTCGGAGACCTCCACTCCCGCCGGGCGCGCATCGTCGGCACCGAGCAGGGAGAGGACGGCTACCAGATCGTCATAGCCTACGCCCCGACCTCCGAGTTGACCCGCTATGCCGTCGATCTCCGCGCCCTCACCGGTGGCCGAGGATCCTTCATGGTTGCCTATGACCACTACGACGTCGTGCCCGAACATCTCGTGGCATCGATCGCGCAGGTAACGACTTAAGGCCGGGGCCACGCCCCGGTCAGCTTCTCCCATGCCACCTGCAGTGTCTCGGGCATGACCCGTGTGCCGGCAACGGTGGTCATGAAGTTCGTGTCGCCCGACCACCGCGGCAGCACATGCAGGTGGACGTGGGACGGGATGCCTGCTCCGGCAGCTCGGCCGAGGTTGGCCCCTAAATTCAGCCCGTCGGGGTCATAGGCCGCCTCGATGGCCGTCACGGAGTCCTGTGTCGCGGCCCACACTTCGGCCGATTCCTGATCCGTCAGATCGCTCAACGCTCCGACATGGCGCAATGGCAACACCAGAACATGGCCACTGGCATATGGATACGCGTTGAGGACGACGAACGACGAATCACCGCGCCACACCACGAGATTTTCCAGGGACGGCGGACCACTCTCGGCGAGCCGGCAGAAGACACACGAGGTCTCGTCGTGTGAGAGTCCGCCGGTCCGCTCCCGTTCCGTGGCCTCTTGAATATACGCATGGCGCCAGCCCGCCCAAAGATTTTCCAGGCTCACGAGTCGGTGATCATCGGACCTGGGTCTCGGTCACCGCGTCCTCAGGCGCACCGTGGCGCGCAACCTCGGCAACCACGTCGTCGACGAACTTCGTCAGGTCAACACCACGTCGAGGCTCGCTCGATGAGCGCGGGTTCACCCCGACGGTCTGCGCGGCCACATCATCGGTACCCACGACGAGGATGTAGGGGACCTTGGTCATTTTCGCCTTTCGGATGCGGGCGCCCAAGTTCTCCGCTGCGTCGTCAACGCTTGCCCGCAGCCCGGCGCCAGCGCACGCCGCGGCAACAGATTCAGCGTATGGCGTGTGGCTTTCGCTCACCGGCAACACTCGGACCTGTTCTGGCGAAAGCCAGGTCGGCATCGCACCGGCATAGTGCTCGAGCAATACCGCCATGAAACGCTCGACCGACCCGAAGAGCGCTCGGTGAATCATGATCGGTCGGTGACGGCCGTTGTCGGCGCCCACATACTCGAGCTCGAATCGGTCCGGCAGCTGGAAGTCGAGCTGGACGGTCGACATCTGCCAGGTGCGCCCGATGGCATCGCGCGCCTGCACCGAGATCTTCGGGCCGTAGAAGGCACCTCCGCCCTCGTCCATCACGAGGTCAAGGCCGATTTCCTCCGCTGTTGCGCGCAGAGTCTCGGTCGCTTCCTCCCAGTCCTGATCGGAACCCACCGCCTTGCCCAGAGGTTTGGTCGACAGCTCGAGATAGAAGTCGTTGAGGCCGAAATCACGGAGGAGGTTGAGCACGAAGTGGAAGGTACGGACCAACTCGGGCCCCATCTCCTCCCGGGTGCAGAAGATGTGGGCATCGTCCTGCGTCATGCCGCGCACGCGGGTCAACCCGTGCACCACCCCGGATTTCTCGTAGCGGTAGACGGCTCCGAACTCAAAAAAGCGGAGCGGTAGCTCGCGGTAGGAACGCTGCCGACTGCGGTAGACGAGGATGTGGAAGGGGCAGTTCATGGGCTTGAGGTAGTACTGCGCGCCCCCGTCGAGCTCCATCGGCGGATACATGGCCTCGGCGAACCAGTCGAGATGGCCCGAAATCTCGAAGAGGTCGCTCTTTGTGATGTGCGGCGAGTTGACGAACTCGTAGCCCTCTTCGACATGGCGCTGCCGTGAGTACTCCTCCATGATCCGGCGGATTGTCCCGCCCTTGGGGTGGAAGATGGCCAACCCGGGCCCGACCTCTTCGGGAAAGCTGAACAGATCGAGCTCGGCGCCGAGCTTGCGGTGGTCTCGCCGCTCAGCTTCCTCGAGCTGATGCAGGTGGGCGGCGAGCGCTTTTTCCGATTCCCATGCGGTCCCGTAGATACGTTGGAGTTGCTGTCGCTTCTCGTCGCCGCGCCAGTAGGCACCAGCGACTCGCATCAATTTGAAATGTCCCAAGCGACTCGTCGAGGGGACATGGGGACCCCGGCAGAGGTCGGTGAACGAATCGGAATTCCAATAGGTGCTGACCACTGATCCGCCGGCATCGACTTCGTCCGCCCCCGAACCCACGGCCTCGATGATCTCCCGCTTGAAAGGCTGATCCGCGAACAACTCCAACCCTTCCCGCAGAGCGTGCTCGTGGCGGACGAATGGTTGGTCCTCGGCCATGATGGCGCGCATCTCGGTCTCGATACGGGCCAGATCGTCATCACTGAACCGGGCGCCACCAGGCAATTCGAAGTCATAGTAAAACCCGTTCTCGATAACAGGGCCTATGGCGTACTTGGCACCCGGCCACAGGCGCAGCACGGCCTGGGCGAGCACGTGGGCGGTCGAGTGACGCAGGACCTCGCGCCCGGCGTCGGAATCAGCGGTGACGATGGCGACCTCGGCCCCATCGGGCAGCGAGCAGCTCAGGTCGACCGCATGGCCGTCCACCGTCGCCACAATGGCAGCCTTGGCCAAGCGGGGACCGATCAACTGGGCAAATTCGGCGGCCGTCGTGCCCTCGGCAATCTCCCGCTGCGAACCATCGGGAAGCCGTACCGAGATGACGCCAGCCATTGTTCTGCCTTTCATAGTCAGCCAGGGGAACTGCCCTGGAATGTCGAGTCCTGCCAGGGTACCGGACCACCCGAGTCAGACGGGCCCGACGTGCGCCGACAACGCAGAGACCACCCGTTGCCCAGTTCGCTGGATCAGAGCCCTGGAGGCGAGGAGCCTCGCTGTCAGGTACTCAGAGCTGGACGCCGAGCAGGTCGGCTCCGGCCAAGACGGAGCGCCCCGCCTTCGCCTCGCCGTCGAGTGCTTCGAGAGCGCCCGGGGTATCCATGTCGTCGTCCAATGCCGCACGGACCGCAGCCAGACCCGCAGCACCATCGCCTTCGACCGCGGAACGCCATACGGCGAGCCGGGCCGCGGCATGCGGCATGTCGTCCATCGTGACCCAGTCCCAGTCCTCACGGTAGTGATGGGCCAGGAGCGCCAGCCGAACAGCCGGTGGCTCCCATTCCCGGCAAAGCTCACCGACAAAGACCAGATTGCCCAACGATTTCGACATCTTCGTCCCCTCGAGGCCGACCAGACCCACATGGAACCAGAGTCGGACGAACTGCTGGCCTGTGACGGCCTCTGACTGCGCAGCCTCGCATTCATGGTGGGGAAAGACGAGATCACGTCCCCCGCCATGGATGTCCACCGTCTCCCCCAGTTCCCGCAAAGCCAACGCGGAGCATTCGATGTGCCACCCGGGCCGTCCGGATCCCCAACGTGACTGCCATGCGGGCTCGTCAGGGAGCGACGGCTGCCACAAGACGAAGTCCAGGGCGTTCCTCTTATGGGGATCGTCGGGATTGCCGCCGTTCTCCGCGGCCAGTTTCAGCATCTCGTTCCGTGGGAAACCGCTTATCCGGCCGAATGGGGGAAATGTCGCCACATCGAAATAGACGGATCCTCCGGACTCATAGGCGTGGCCGGTATCCAGCGCCGCTCCGATCAGCGACAGGATCTCGGAGATGGCTGACGTCGCTCGTGGCTCGGAATGGACCGGCAGGAGGTTGAGCATGCCCATTTCGGCGTCGAAACGCGCCATCTCCTCGGCCGCAAGGTCCAGATAATGGACCCCGAGCTCTCGAGATTTTCGCAGGATGTCGTCATCCACATCGGTGACATTGCGGACGCACTTCGTCTCGTGGCCGAGGTCGCGCAGTCGCCTTTGCAGCATGTCGAAGTAGAGGTAGACGGCGGCGTGTCCGAGGTGGGCGGAGTCGTAGGGGGTGATGCCGCAGGAATACATCGTCACCAAGGGTCCCGGTTCGAAAGCCACGACCTCTTTTCTCGCGGTGTCGTACAGCTGCATTCCTAAATCCCCGCAATCCGCAACGTCGAGTGAGCCTTATGCCGCATGTTCATCGTGATGCAGACCGCAGTGAACGCCTCAATTGCGGCCGCCTGACTCAGGCTCCCCGCGTTCAAGGGCCGCAACCCGAGCATCACGTCAACCAACGACTCCGTTACCACAGTTGCCTCCGGGTGGTCCGAGCACACGAGCACGTCTGCTTCCAACCCCGATTCCAAGTCTTCCATTTCCGAGGCCGGGAGATGGTGAAATGCGGCTGCGACCAGGGAATCAGGCAGTGCTGCCTGGACCGCAGCGGCCACCGAGCCTCGTGGGGGGATCAGGGCCAGCATTTCGCGCCCCTCTCTGATCAACGCGTTGGCCATGGAGATGACGACCTTGCCTGCCAAGAGCTCCCGTAGCGGCTTGAGCGTGGCAATCGCGCTGTCCCAGGGCGTCGCCAGGACCACCACTTCTGCTGCGGCCGCCCCCTCGTTGTCCTCGCCCCGGATGTCGAGATGCTGGTCGGGCCACCGCGCGACGACCTCGGCCGCCACCCCTTTGGCACGCTCCGCGTCCCGTGATCCCAACGTCACCTCAGTGCCGGCAGCGGCCAGCCGGACCGCGACCCCTCGGCCGGCGGGGCCGGTCCCTCCAAGAATTCCCACATGCATGCCCCCACCTTCGCATAACCTCGCGCTGCCTATGGGACTCCTGGACGGAAAGCGCCTCCTGATCACCGGCGTCCTCACCGACGCCTCCCTCGCCTTCGCTGTCGCCAAGTTCGCCCAGGAGGAGGGGGCCGAAATCGTCCTCTCTGGTGCCGGGCGCGCTCTTTCCCTCACCAAGCGGACCGCCCGCAAGCTCCCTGCCGAGCCAGACGTGCTCGAAATCGACGTCACCTCGCCCGAACAACTGTCTGCTGCGGGCGCAGCGCTGGCGCAACGGTGGGACCGTCTCGACGGCATTCTCCACGCGATCGGCTTCGCCCCGGCAAATTGCCTGGGTAGCGGGATGTTCGCCGCCGACTGGGACGAGGTCTCGGTTGCTCTCAACATTTCGGCGTACTCACTCAAGGCCCTCATCGGCGCCTTCAAGCCACTTCTAACCGCCGCGGGGACCAACGGGGGGGCTTCCGTCGTCGGCCTTGACTTCGATGCCACAGTGGCCTGGCCTCTCTACGATTGGATGGGCGTGGCCAAGGCCGCCCTCGAGTCACTGACCCGTTACCTGGCCAAGGAGTTGGGTCCCGACGGCATCCGGGTCAATTTGGTGGCAGCGGGACCCATTCGGACCATGGCCGCCAAATCGATCCCCGGCTTCTCCGCGTTCGAGGACACGTGGACGGAACGAGCTCCGCTCGGGTGGGACGTCAACAATTCCGACGCCGTGGCCAGGGGATGCATCGCGCTCTTCAGCGACCTCTTCCCTATGACCACAGGCGAAATCATCCACGTCGATGGAGGCGTGCACGCCGTGCAATGAGGTTCGGGCCGTACGTCGGCAGCCGTACGGGGTTGGGGCACTCTCCCCGCATCGCCTCTAGGGCCTGGGTGCTCAAAAAGCCACCCAAGTTTGCCGGCAGATGAATGAATTGTGAAAAGTAAACGGGAGTTGGTTGCGCAACGGTTGCAAGTTGGTTGACCGTACCGCTGTTTGCAATTGGCCGTTGACTTGGGTGGAAAAGTACAGCAGTCTTTCGCTTGTTAAGCAGTCGACAAGGGCAAACCTCTCGCGAGGGGGGGACGCAAAACCACGGGACTCTCCGAGTTAGCCGGGTCGCCGAAACATACTGGCCAACGTGCCCGTCTTCGTAGCGACTCTCTTCCTCGGAGGTTGGAGGAGAAAATGGGACGATGCCGGTTGACCCGGGTTGTTGAACCACGGCCCGGGGCCTTTCAAGTTGAGCCTGCTGCAGTCACACCGGTCAGTCCGACGAAGCGCGGAATGCGACCTGATGCGCGCCACACGATGGGGACGTTGTGATCGTTCACCGGATGACGTCCCTCTAGGTTTTTGCCCGCCTTCCAACGAGCCACTACGAGGCAACTGAGATGACCAATCTTACCTACGAAACTGCCGCCAGTCGGATTACGACGATTGATGTCAAGCTCTTGAAGCTTGGGATGTCTCCCCGATTTGGAGGGCAGGACGTCGACCACGCCCAAGCTCTGACATTCCGACTTGACGACTGCCCACCAATCCTGGTGGAGCGGAGCACATCCACGGTCATTGACGGCGTCCATCGTGTGCTCGCCGCACGGATGCTCGGTCGCACCACCATTGCCGCTCGCTTCTTCGAGGGTACCCACGAAGAAGCATTTCTGGAGGCTGTGCGGTCAAACATCGCGCACGGCAAACCACTCACATTGGCCGAGAGGGAAGCGGCAGCGAAGAAGGTTCTCGGGATGCACAGTGACTGGTCGGATCGCTTAGTCGGTGACATTTGTGGCTTGTCCGACAAGACCGTTGGTCGTTTGCGAAAAACAACTCCGGATATTCCGCAGTTGTCGGCGAGAGTCGGGCGGGATGGTCGGCATCGCCCCACCGACCCCCAGCCGCTACGCAACCAGATAGCCGCCGCGCTGCGCGAGAAGCCAGACGCAAACCTCCAAGAGTTGGCAGCCTCGTTGTCCACCTCTCCCTCAACCGTACGCGATGTACGGAAACGATTGCAGGCGGGTGATGAGCCGACCCGGCCGGAGCGTCGTGTCAACCCTGACGTGACGAACCGCATTCGCCCACTCCGGTCGAGTGGCAGTAGGCCTGCGATACACAAAGTTGTCGATTGGAGCACCGACCAAGCGATTCTGGCGTTGCCCAAAGGAAGTGAATTGGCCGAGTGGCTCCAGCAGACGAGGATCGATTCCGGTCAGTGGGAATCTGTCGTTACACAAATTCCATTGGGCCGCCTCCCTCAGCTGATTGCGGACGCTGAGACCCGTGCTATCGAGTGGGACAAGTTTGCCAAGTCCCTCGAGGCACGATTACGGCAATTGAATCGGCGCTCTCAGAGTTCATAAGGCCTACTTCTGACGAAGCGGTGACGCCCATCTTCAGCATGGCCGCACGCCGGAAGTGGACCGAAGCGCTTGCCAATCTCAATGAAGCATGCGAGGCATGCAAGGCCAAGACCGCGTCGACTACTGCGCAGGTGTCTCGTGACGCTCGTCGTGACGAGCGCGATCATCTTGTCGCTCAGCGCCACTCTCTTCGTCTGGCCAACCACCAATGCACCCCTTCGCTCTGACGCCATCGTCGTACTCGGTGGATCGGGACCGAGGCTCCAAAAGGGCATGGCCCTCGCCCGCGCCGGCTATGCCCCGTACCTCGTACTATCGGCTGGCGATCACACGGCCTGCCCGCCACCGCCTCACGGAGTCCAGGTCATCTGCTTCGTGCCACACCCCGACACCACGCAGGGAGAGGCCCGCGCCGTGACCAAGCTGGCCCATGATCACGACTGGCGTCAGATCATCGTGGTACCCGGCACGCCGCAGACCACGCGAGCTCGGATTCGTTTCGATCGCTGCTATCACGGCACTCTTCTCTTCGTCCCCGTCAGTCCCGGCGGACGCCGCTCGTGGATCCACAACATCATCTACGAGTGGGGTGCGCTGGCGAAGGCACTGACACTGCAACGCGGCTGCTGACGCGACACCCGCGCCCACTACGTCACCCAACAAGACAGATGCAGAAGCGTCTTGGTCGTACGTCGCGCACGCGCGGTTGCGCGGTTGCGCGGTTGCGCGGTTGCGCGGTTGCGCGGTTGCTCACGCGCGGTTGCATTGTCGCGTGCGAACCGTTGACGCTGTTCGTTAGCTCAATATTTCCGGCCCGAATGTGGAACTGCCTTGCTACGATTACGTCGATCGATCTCCTGAGGAATTGTTACAAGCCGACGTGCCTCGCGGTTTCAGCAGAGGCCGACAGCTTCCTCTAGGCGGTGATGAGTTCATTCCTCTGAGCCCACACGTAGACGGGATCTGGTGAGCGTGGTCGGTTGTTCAATGGTGGCTACCTAGTGGACACACTCGACCCCCCCTGCGTCGACGGCGCCCAAGATACCGGCTCACGCCCCATAGCCAAGGATCAATGGCCCATCGCCGTGCTCCTGGCGGCCGACTTATTGGCCGCAGTCGTTGCCGTTCCTGTGGCTCTGCTCATTCTCGCCACAGGTTCCCCGGTAGAGGGCAACTCGCTCAATCATTTCTGGCGCAATTTTGGGCATGATTCATCACTTCCGGTGGCGATTGTCGCTGCCCTCGCCCTCGCCGACTTCTACCGGTCAAATCGCCGAGTGCCCTACCAAAGCAGCTTCTCTGAGTTGAAGGAACTGGCGATCGCCCTCTGCACCGGATGTGTCTTAGCCATTGGCATCAGTGTCGTTCTGCACGGCACCTTTGACGTCACTGAAAGCAATGCAACCCAGCTGTTACTGGCCACGATCGTCGGCATGGCGTTCATCATCGGCGCCCATATGACTCTCGGCACGTTGCGCCGCGGTCCGCATTCACGCGTGCTGCTCGTCGGTTCCGATCCTCTCGTCGATCGCATCGCGACCTACGTCAGCCTCACCAAGGGTGTTGAGGTGATCGGACGAGTG
Source organism: uncultured Acidimicrobiaceae bacterium (assembly GCA_963706555.1). Classification (GTDB taxonomy): domain Bacteria; phylum Actinomycetota; class Acidimicrobiia; order Acidimicrobiales; family RAAP-2; genus Bog-473. The sequence goes on along the minus strand of OY970164.1, from coordinate 3,352,144 downwards.
GTCGATGCACCCACAGCAGATGACGGCTCGCTCGGTACCGTGGCCGACCTCCCGCAGCTCTGTGAGAAATACCATGCCAATCGAATCATTGTCGCCTTCCCGACTTCCATGTCACACGACTCAGTCACCATCTTTCGCTCGTTGCCCACACCGGTTCACATCTCCATCGTTCCCCGTTACTTCGAGCTGGTGTCCTGGCGGTCTCGCATTACAGACCTCTACGGTCTCCCTCTCATTGAGGTAGCGCCCGCGGATCTCAGTTTGTGGGATCGCTCTCTCAAGCGCGGATTCGACATCACCGCGGCTTCCCTTCTTCTCCTCGTCCTGTCTCCCTTGGCCCTGATCCTCTCGGGCCTGGTCAGACTGAGCTCGCCCGGACCGGTGCTCTTCCGACAACAAAGGATGGGCAGGGGACGCCAGGTCTTCACGATCTACAAATTCCGGACAATGACGAATCGCGTTGCGGCAGAAAGCGACGAGTCTGAGGTCGACGCGCCTCGTGCATCGATTCCACTCCATGAACTGCGTAAGAAGGCGGTAGAAGCCTACCGAATCACTCCGATAGGCGCCGTTATGCGCCGGACCGGCCTCGATGAGATTCCTCAACTTCTCAATGTCCTCCTCGGTGACATGTCGCTGGTCGGACCGCGACCGTTCACCGAGAGCGAATCGGAGACTTTGGTGGGGTGGGAAGCCCGGCGATTCGACCTTCGACCGGGAATTACGGGTTTGTGGCAGGTGTCAGGGCGGAACGATCTCTGCCTCGACGATTTGCGTCGGCTCGATTACCTCTACGTGGCGAGCTGGTCCCTTTGGTGGGATATCAAGATCGTCTGGGAAACACCCACGGCGATGGTGCGGGGGTTCGGTGCGTACTGACCATCGCGCTCGACCGGAGAGTACCTCGATCGCCATCGCTCACGACTATCTCACTCAACGCGGAGGTGCAGAGCGGGTCGTCCTGCGCTTGGCGGAGGCATTTCCGGAGGCACCCATCCACACATCCCTCTACAGTCCTGCCGGCACATTCCCGGAGTTCGCTGGCCTCGATATTCGGACAACGCCGCTCAACATGATCCCGCTCCTCCGCAACCAACATCGATTGGCCCTTCCCGTACTTGCGCCATCATTCTCCGCCCTGCGAGTCGATGCGGATGTCCTCATCTGTAGTTCGAGTGGCTGGGCCCACGGCACCCGGACTCACGGTCGGAAGGTGGTCTACTGCCATGCTCCAGCGCGGTGGCTGTACCAGGCCGATCGATACCTAGGCAACAATCGGCCTGACACCCTGAGGAGGGACGTCCAGGCAGTTCCGCTCCGCGCACTCAGCAGATCGCTGCGTCACTGGGATAGGCACGCGGCCACGACTGCCCATCGTTACCTCGCAAACTCAACGGTTGTCTCGGATGCGATCAGATTCATCTACGGACGGGAGGCAGAAGTGGTGCCGCCCCCGCCCAGCCTCGCTCCCGAGGGACCGGTGCGGCCCGTAGAGGGTCTGGACCCGGGGTATTTCCTCTGCATCGCACGACTCCTGCCGTACAAGAACGTACAAGTCGTTGCGCAAGCAGTGGCGACCATACCCAATGCCCGACTGGTGATAGTGGGTGACGGCCCAGCCCGGTCGGAAATCGAAAGCGTGGCGGGCCCAAACGTTCGATTCATGGGGCTCGTACACGACGAGACACTGCGCGGGCTCTATCAAAACTCCGTTGCGCTGGTCTCCGCCTCCTTCGAGGACTATGGCCTTACCCCGCTCGAAGCAGCTTGCTTTGGTCGCCCATCCGTCGTGCTCCGGTCCGGCGGCTTTCTCGACACCGTCGTAGAAGGAAGGACGGGCGTCTTCTTCGACTCACCCGCTCTCGAGGATGTTGCCTCAGCCATGACCGAGGCCCTCAGCCGAACCTGGCTGTCCTGCGAACTTCAAGCACACGCGGAGAAGTTTTCTGCCGCTTCCTTTCAGCGCAGAATCCGGCAAGTCGTCGCTGAGGAGGCCGCACTCACGTGACTGTCGACCGCTCCGCACCCGACCGCATCGCTACCTCGAACGTGAAGGCGCGTTTGCAGAAAATAGCAAGTGGGCATACCCGACATGGACTGCTGCTCATGACCACGATCTCCCTCTATAGGCAGTTCTGCCAAATGGCGCGACGACCTCAAGGTGCGGTGGCGTCGGGTCTCGGCAATTACGATCACCGCGCGAACAATCCAAAGAGGAAACGCAGCATCTTCGGCATCTTCGCCATGCTGAAACGACTCGGTCTCACCTCGTTGAACCGACGACTTGCCTGGCTCGCGAGTTGCTCTTTCGTTTCGGGACTCTCACAAGCCGCCCTCCTCGTTGTCGTCAGCGAGCTGGCGGTAAACAGTGCTCAAGGCGGACATCGCCTAGATCTTCATGGTGTGTCGCTCTCACTCCGCGACTCACTCCTGATTTGCGTCCTCCTCCTCGTGTTGTTTTCCGCGAGCAGCATCGCCGCCGCATTCGCCGGTAGCTCCATGTCGAGCACAGCCGTGGAGTCTGGACGCGCCAAGGTCATCCAGTCCTTCTTTCAGGCGAGCTGGGGAATCCAATCAGCGGAGCCGCTGGGCCACATCCAGCAGCTCCTCACGGTCAATTGCGAAAACATCGGGTGGGTAACCCTGGGGCTCTCCGGAGGTGTTCAAGCTCTTCTGTCGGTATTCGCTCTCTTGATCGCGGCATTCATTGTGAACCCGATTACGGCAAGTGTCGTTCTGGTAGCCGGAATATTGCTGTCGGCCGCCATGCGACCCTTCCTGAAATGGAGTCGCCGCGCGTCAACCCGACTTGCGAATGACAGCCAACAAATGGCGGTCCAAGTCACGGAGTACACGAGGTTGACCCGGGAGTTTCGTCTCTTTGGAGTTGAACAGGCGGCAACGGACCGTTTGGCCGCGAGAAACCACCGAGCGGCAATGAGCTTTCGAAAAAGCCGGCTCTTGGGACAGACAAGTCCCGTTGTCTACCAATCGTTCGCCCTGGCGTTCGTCGTAGCTGGTCTCGCCGTGCTCGTCGGTCACACGGGAAGTGACCTCGAGGCTACGGGGGCAGTTCTCTTACTTTCACTGCGATCCCTCACGTATGGATCTACAATTCAATCGACAAGTCAGCAGCTGCGTTCTTATGAAGGATTTCTCGATGGCATAGAGGCGGACATCGAGCGCTATAAGGCTGGCCCGTCAGAATTGCATCAAGCCAGAATCCCGGACAGCTTCGATATTACGTTTGACAGCGTCTCGTTTGCCTATGACAGAACCAATGATGTCCTCAAGGACATCTCGTTCTACGTACCGAACGGTAAGATTCTCGGAATAGTAGGACGGTCAGGAAGCGGAAAGACGACCTTGAGCCAATTGGTGCTCGGAATGCGGCGGCCTTCCGCTGGCAGCGCGTTGGTGGGAGATGTACCGGCGGCATCAGTGGCCAAGGGAAACGGAGTCAGCCCCGTTGCACTCGTGGCCCAGGAACCGATCTTGTTGCAGGGCTCAATCGCATCGAACATATCGTTCTTCCGGGACGTCTCCCCAGAGCAAATCGAGATCGCATCGAAGGCCGCTCATCTTCATGAGGACGTGGTGACGATGACACAGGGCTACGAGACTCTTGTCGGAGAGGGGGGCGGTGCGCTGTCGGGCGGGCAACGGCAACGATTGGCCATTGCACGGGCGCTCGTCGGAGCTCCTCGTGTACTCGTCCTCGATGAACCGACGAGCGCACTTGATGGCCGGTCAGAGAACCTCATCCGCCGAACATTGTCGGAGCTACGGGGACACGTGACAGTTGTGGTCATCTCCCATCGGTTGGCGACGGTCGAAGACTGTGATCTCCTTCTGGTCCTTGACGGGGGAGAACGGACCGATTTTGGCCCACGAGAAGTGGTCATCGCTGGAAACGCATTTCTGCAGGTTGCCGAAGCAGCAGTAGGTGCTCCACAAGACTGACTCATGAGGAACAATGGGCGTGATCAAGGCCAGTGGACTTCCGAAACCGGCACGCCGCATCGCCACGGGTAAGAGCCAGGACGGCTACGCGGCTGGCGGTCTAGCCGATGCCACGATCGTGGAGAGGCCAATGAGGCTCTGCGTGGCCATTTGCACGCGGCACCGACCGCGAGAGTTGGCGGACTGCTTGCATTCAATCGAGTCTTCCGACCTCGTGGATGAAGTGGTGGTGTCGTCTGACGGAAGCGACGACGAGACGGAAATGGTGGCACTGTCCGTCGCGGACAAGTTTCGACGTTTCACCCTTCTGCGGGGGCCACGATCCGGCCTTGCCGCCAACCGCAACAGTTGCATCGCGTCAATCCAATCCGAGTACGTGTTGTTTCTCGACGACGACGCTAGGCTCTCGGCGTCATTTGTCGAAAAGGCACTAGCTGCCGCCCGAACCGACCGGTTGGTCACAGGGTGGGAACTGCGCGATGACGTCAAGGTCACCCCGCACGATCCCGATTTTCTCGGATTCCAGCGTGTCGCACCAACCGGCGATCCGAAGGGGATCGTGATCAATTCGACCCTGTTCCCGACTGCTTTCCTTCGAAGCCGAACCTTTGACGAGTTTTACAAGTTTGGCTCTGAAGAGCTCGATATCGCGTTCGGTGCGGCGAAACGAGGGCTCACCATCGTCGAGATCGACGATGGCAACGTGCACCTTCACGTACCGAGCAGTCGCAAGGGTAATGATCAGGCCGCCACGGCTTCCAGGGTGTATTTCGGCGTACGGCGCTATCGAGACTACGAGCGGAGCTGGTCGAATCTCATCTTCTTTCTCGTTTTGTCTCTCGTCAACATTCTCGGGTTTCAAGTGAAGACGCGCCAGTTCGCCTCTCTTCCGACAACTTCCCGTGGTTTCGGTTTGGCAGTCCGTGCAGCATGGTTCATGAGAGACGCAAGGCTGAGCGCGGGTTCGTCATCGGATGAATTGTCTCCGGTCGGAACAGCTCGGCCACCGGTCCAACGTGCGTCAATGTCCCTCACGGTCCTCATTCCCACATATCGGCGGCCAAAGGAGTTGAGGCAATGCCTCGATGCCGTACTGAGTCAATCACGGCAACCAAGCGAAGTAATCGTGGTCCGCCAAGAAGGCGATGAGGGCGCCGCAAGAGTGATCGATTCTTTTGAACATGCCGTGAACGAGGTCATCGTCGACCAAGGGGGCCAGGTCGCCGCCCTCCGCGCGGGGCTGTCGCAGGCCTCGGGAGACCTGGTCGCTGTAACCGACGATGACACTGTCCCGCGCCACGACTGGTTAGAACGCCTCGAGGCCGGCTTCGATGACGACTCTGTAGGTGCGGTGGGCGGGCGGGATGTGGTGCACCATGGGGGTGAGATCGAAGACGGATGGGAACCGATCGTGGGTCGATTGACCTGGTACGGAAAAGCAATAGGTAACCATCATCTCGGTATTGGCAAAGCAAGGGATGTGGACTTCCTGAAGGGCTGCAATTACGCATTCCGCAGAGAAGAGTTCAAGATCCCCATGGGCCTGCTCGGGAGCGGGGCCCAACTGAGTAACGACATGGCGAGTTGCCTCGAGATTCATGGATCGGGGTACAGGACGGTTTATGACCCGAGGATCGTCGTCGACCACTATCCAGGCGAACGGCACGACGAAGATGGTCGCTTCACACCCACGCGCCGCGCTCGACTGAACGGCACCTTCAACGAAGCCTTCAGCGTCTTCTCGCTCGCCCGGGAGCGACGCCTGCCTTATCTGCTCTATCACGTCGCAATCGGGGACGCCGCGAGTCCCGGGGCGGCGCGGAGTCTGCTCGGCCACATGCGCCGGGAAGAGGCCGTCACGGGCCGGCTGCTGAGCACGTGGGCCGAAGTCCTGCGAGCGTATCGGCTCTCGGCGGTTGCACCTCTCCAGATGTGGCAGCCGGACCGTCATTCGAAGGCCACCTTCGACTCCGCAGGTGACCGACGATTCCACCGCCAGGACGAGACCGAATGGAGCGCCTGATGTTCGACACGGAAGCCACTCGCTGGGAACACGAGATCGCGCAATACGATGCAGACCACCTACGTCTGCGCCAGGTTGCACATATCCTGAGGTCGCTATCTGTCGAGTCCGTCTTCGACATCGGTTGCGGTCACGGACATCTGGGGTCGTTGCTGCCGGGGATCGACTACAGCGGCTGTGACTGGATCGATGGGTCGGCCAACTCCTTTCCCTTCACGCGTTGCAACGTAAATCGGGACCCTTTGCCTGAACAGATAGCGGATGTCTCGGCTGTGTCGTGCTCCGGACTCTTGGAGTATGTGGATGAACTTCCGCAATTCTTGCGCGAACTCCGCGCTCGCATGCAGTCAGGGACTTGGTTGGTCGTGACCTATTTGAACATGAACCATCTCTCGCGGATTTTCGCAATGGCGGTAGGGCGCACCTTCCACGTGCACCCCGGTTGGAGAGGGTTCTATTCACCCCGTTCACTCGGGAATCTGCTCAATGCATCCGGATTCACACTTGAGAATCGGTACGTCACCCGATTCGGGATGGTGGAACCTTCGCTCTCCGACACCGTCTCGGAGCAACTTCGTCTTCCTCGCTACATTCCTGGCGGCTACCTTCTCGCTCACCAGCTCATCTACGTGGTGCGAGCCGCCGGATGAGGCTCTCTCGCGGAGTCCGCGCTGACGAGCTTGGGGCGCTCAAGCGAGAGTTTGTGACAGCTCTCGGGAATGCCATTGGAGACTCCACCCGCGTGGCATTGCTCGATTTTCCGTTTCACCCCAACTGTGGAGATTCACTGATCTATCTCGGCGAGATAGCCGCGCTCGAGGAGATCGGTGTGGACATACTCGCAGTGAGCGACGCCGAGGGGTTCCGGCCGGAGCACTATCTCTCGCTTCCACCCGACACCGTCATGCTGTTCCACGGAGGTGGGAACTTCGGCGGGCTGTGGGACACCCCCCACATGCGCAGGAACGAAGAGCTACAGCAACTCCGAGCCTTCAAGGCGGTGATGCTTCCCCAATCGATGACACCCATGGATCAGGAATGCCGGCAACAGACCCGGACCGTACTGGCTGGGCACTCCGACGTGACGCTGATGTGGCGCGACCGGCAGAGTTTCGAAAAAAGTCTTACTCTGTTCCCCGAAGTTCGGTCGATCCTGGTTCCCGATGCCGCGTTTGGCCTGTTCCCGCTTCGTCAGCCACAGGTGACACTTCGCGCCAAGGAACGTGTAGCACTGCTCGCCCGTAAGGATAGAGAGGGCAGCGGCCTGGCAGATGCCGTGAACGGAACCGTAGTCCCAGTACGGGACTGGGAGTGTGTCTTCGTGGAGAAAGCGGCCCGCCGTCTCTTGCGTTTCGCTATAGAACGCGAGCGGAGTGCTCCGGGCCGACCGAGAATGAGGCTGCGGCGACGCCTCTTCTACACCTACGCGCATCTCAACGGCCGGTCAGCGGCGCGCCAACTCAAGAGTAGCAATGTCGTTGTGGTGGATCGACTCCACGCCTGGATATTGAGCGTGCTACTAAATGTGCCGCACGTCGTCGTGGACACCAAGTACGGGAAGATTTCCGCCGTCATGACGTCGTGGCTGCCCGACGAACTCGAGACCCTGACAACCGCCCTGGACGACTCTTTGGCCAGGGCCCGTGCGCTGGCGGCGTGAGACGACAGCGGTGACCAGTGGATGACTCCCGCACCCGATTGGCCTCGGTGGTCATACCGGTACGCAATGCCGCCCCGATGCTTGAGCGGCTTCTGGTTCAGCTCGACAGGCAGACGTTGCGGGACCGGATGACGGTCATCGTGGTGGACAATGGTTCGACGGACGGCAGTGTCGACCTGGCGAAGCGCTGCGGTGATGTGGCGGTGACAGAGTCGCGACCGGGCATCCCCTATGCCAAGCAGCGCGGACTTGAAGAAGTCGACACGCCGTTTGTACTCTCGATCGACGCTGACTGTCTCCCCAGGGATCCCAGCTGGGCCGAAGTGCTGGTGAGCGGCCTGAAGGCGACCAGTAATGAGGTACTTGGTATCAGCGGCCCGGTACTTCCGATGCCATCTCATGACCGATGGTCGCAGCGCGAAGACCTGACCCCGGCCAGTGGCGTGGACGGTTCAGGAACGATCTCCTATGTGGTCGGTTGCAATCACGCCCACCGGACCACCACCTTGCGGTCTCTCGGCGGATACCCCGTGTCACGATTCGCCGCCGAAGACGCCGCGCTTGGAATACGGGCGCGTGCAAGTGGCTATGCGTTCACCTGGGCTCCGGAGGCGGTGGTGCTGCACGAAAATCCGCTTGGTTGGCGGGGATACGCCCGCAAAATGCGACAGGTCGGTCGCTATCACGCCGATCTGATCGAACGGCCCCGTTCGATGCTGGGTTTCACCGCCTTTCACGGTGCACGAATGGTCAAATGCGTAGGTCGCGACATCCGTCACGGGGACCTCTTCGAAGCGACGGCGCACTCCCTCAAGATCTCCTCTCAAGTGATGGCCGGATGGGACATCTGGAAAGCAGACAGGCTTCCCGGCATTTCTTCTTCTCAGTAGCCGATCAGGAAGCGGTCCTGACGGCCACGGACGAGAGGATGTCGTTGTGCTTGATCAGCTGGAGCCGGGCGCGGCGTTTCACCGTGCAGTCGGTGGCAGCGGATATGAACTCGTCCACCGCGCGTCGACATCCGGTCCAGGAGTCGTAGTCGTCCACGACAATCACGCCGCCGTCGGACATGGCAGGCCACAGCCGATCGAGGCAGACTTTCACCGATTCATACCAATCGCCGTCGATGTGAGCGAGTGCGACGGGCCAATCGGGATGGATCGTCTCCTCAAAGAGCCCCTGTACCAAGTGGATGTTGTGCCCGGTCGGACTGACGGTGAATCGGTCGAAGTTCTCCTCGACCTTGGCCAGAAGATCCGATTCGTAGCCGTAGTACCGCTGACCGCCGATTCCCTCTGACGTTCCTGCCACAATTGTGGCGTACCGCTGCTTTACATCGTCGCCATCGCGATCACCAGGAGGTGGGATCATTCCGAAGACGTCGTAGACATACATTTGCCGGCCCGGAGACTTGGAGCGAGCCAACACGATGGCCGACCCACCCAAGGCACAACCCGCTTCGACGATCGCACCCGGTATCCCCTGTACGTCAGCGCACTTGGCTCGCTGGCGGAGATCCCACAAGGCATCAGATTCCAGGTAGGTGAGCTTTTCGTCTTGGACCTGGGTGATGAGCCTCCTTCCCTCCCGGTCGCGAGCCCTAGCGACCCTTTCGGCGGCTTCCTTTCGGTATTTCGTCATCTCCATTCCTTAGAATTCTAACAATTCAAAGGGAGAATAAGTCGGAGTTCTGGACGCCCACTTATCGCCAACTTTGCCAAATGCGATCACCGCTGGACGCGCTGCCCATTGTAAAATTACGAGGTGGCGGTCACATCGATGTCGCTCGTCCGAGATCGCCTAGAGCGCAGGCAGTCCGATCGACTGAACATGTTCAGGGCGGGTGCTGCACTTGTCGTCGTACTGAACCACGTGCGCGGACTCTTCTTCGTGCATGGAGGCGACGTGTCATCCCCCAACATCGCCTCCCGGGCCTTCTATCTCGTCACGTCGCTCGGCCATCAAGCCGTCATGGTCTTCTTTGTTCTCAGCGGATATCTGGTTGGTTCGAGCATTGTCCGGTCTGGAATGAAGGATTGGAGCTGGCGCAACTATCTGAATCGCCGCCTGACCCGTCTTTGGATCGTCTTGATCCCGGCGCTCGTCCTCTGCGCTCTCATCGATCACATCGGATTTTCGGCCTTCGGCCTGCACGGCATCTATGGGACCGGTCACGATACGAACGGGATCCTCCCGGGGCCGGTACCGGCACAAAGCACGGCGGGGAGCTTTTTCGGGAACATCTTCTTTCTGCAGGGCATACGCGTGCCGACTTTCGGAGCAAACGGCGCCCTGTGGAGCTTGACCTACGAATTCTGGTACTACCTGCTATTCCCGCTGGTCATGCTCACCGCGTACGCGAGGCCGGCACTCGCCAAGGCGACTGCCGGCCTCGCTGCGCTCGGAATCTTCCTGTTTGTCGGATCAACGATCTCCCTCTATTTCTTGATCTGGCTGCTCGGGGTCGCCGTCTACGTAGCGCCGCCGATCAGGGTGTTGTCCTCGCGTTCTGTGTGGCAGGTATGCATGGTCGCTAGTCTCGGCGCTTGCGCCCTCTGGCTAACGGTGGCGGATTCAATTGAAATCCGGCCCAGCGATTTCGTCACGGGGATCCTCTTCGCCGGCGTGATTTATCTCGTTGTTCAGTCGCCCCGACGCCCCAGCGATGATCAGGGGACAAGGGCGGGAACCGTAGCCACCCGTTTGGCCGTGTTCTCCTTCACTCTGTATCTCGTTCATCTGCCTGTACTGGTGTTCATCCGGGCTGACCTGCAAGACCATGGGACCGCACTCTGGCAGCCGACCGCGGCCCACTTGATGATCGCCGCCGCCATGATGATCGCTGTCGTCTTGATCGCATTCGCGTTTTCGCTGGTTACCGAGGCGAAGACGGATCGCCTGCGGATGTGGGTGTCACGGACAATTCGCGAGCCCGGAGCGCATTGATTTCTCGTTGAACTGGTTTCGATGCAACTATGATTCAAACAACAGATGCAACCGATTCTCTTACAAAAAAGGAGTGGCGGTGGCGGTTGACAAGGGCCAGGTGTTGGCATTACCCGGGTGGTTCTCACCCCTCGATTTCGATCTGTTTGATTGGTTTTTGTCCCAGCAGCGCAACCCGGGCGACCTCTTGGAGATCGGAGTCTTCAAGGGCCAGAGCGCAGTGCCGATAGGTAGCCACCAACGCGACGGCGAGCGTTTCACGGTGTGCGACATATTCGAGCGATCGGATTACGGCGATCTGACCCGGCGCGAGTTCGAGACCAATTACCTTCGGTTTCATTCCCAGCTGCCCGACGTGGTGGACGATTCCTCACTCAACATCCGCGACCATGTCAAACCGCACAGTTGCCGCTTCATCCACATTGACGGATCGCACCTCTACGAGTTCATCAAGAGCGACATCGACGCCGCGTTGGACCTCGCTGACCAAGATGCGGTAATCGTACTGGACGACTATCGCACCATGCATACCCCCGGAGTGGCTGCGGCTGCCTGGGCCGCCGTGATCGAAGGCCGGCTCTTCCCGGTCTGCCTTTCAGAGGTGAAGCTCTACGCCACGGCGCGGCCCACGGATCTGGCGGACCGGCTGGCGGCATGGTTCGAGAGCACTGATTACATCCACGGGACCCAGGAGGTGCTCGGGAAGAAATTGATGTGGGCGTTTCCCTCTCCCCCCTCCCGCCTGTCCGCCGCCACCCACCTCGTCAGCACAGCCGTGAAGGAGAAGGTCTACTCGGGTCGTGATCGGCTCCGCGCCGCGGCTCGATAGCGATACAGCGAGAACTCCGAAGATCGCTCATCGATTGCGATTTCGTCTGAGGCGCGCATCACCGGTGGCGATGGAGATGTTCTGCCCGGTCCAAGACGCCGCTCAGGGTTGTGGCCGCCGCCTCGGAAGAGACCATTTCCCCGACGACCTTGCGCCCTCGATCCGCCATGGCACGTCGTTGCAGCGGATCAGCGGCCAGGGCGTCGAGAATTCTTGAGAGCGCGCCTATGTCCGCCTCAGGAAACGTCCGACCACCGCTAGTTGTGATCACCACCCATGGAATCTGGCCGCTCTCCGCCCGACGACGGGTGTACCGCACCAGAGGGCTTCCGCCAGAACTCTGCCGAACTGCTCCTCCCACGTCGCCGTGGCGTGCGAGGGGAGGACAAGGACGTCAATTTCCGCAAACAGTTGGTCCATCTCTTCGTGTCGGCGGCCCACCAGGACTTCACCCCACGGAGCGGCACGTTGAAGTTGATTCCGCAGCGTCTCCAACGATCAGCAGCTGAGCGGAGGTCTCCATCCCCGCCGCGGCCGCCACGAGATCGTCGAGGCCTACCACCAAGAGATCCAGCCAGGGCCGTGCCCTGATGCCCGCCGGCATGGCCCGAGGGGGCTGCTGGGACACCGCCATCCGAGTCATCCGTCAGAGAATTCGGGGGCCATCCGGCCTTGCCGACTCATGGTCCATTCATAAATCTGCACACACTGTGCCGCCACGTTTGCCAGCTCGTATTTCTCCGCCGTGTGCACAGCGTGGTTGGCCAGCCGCAGCCGCCCCGTCGGGTCGTTCGCCAGCCTTCGCAGGTGCGCGGCCAGAGCGCCAGCATCCCCGGGCGGATACAGCAATCCGTCGACCCCATGAGTGATGACTTCGGCCGGGCCTCCGGCATCCGCGGCGACCACCGCCAGGCCGGCCGCCATACCTTCGATGACCACTTGCCCGAACGGCTCGGGAATCACAGACGCGTGCACCAACACGTCCGCTCCCATCAACAGTTTGGGCACGTCGTGGATGAACCCGCAGAACTCGACCCGGTCGCCGATCCCGAGTTCGTCGACGAGGTCGATCAGCTGTTGCTCGTACTCCTCTTCGCCGAACATTGCCGAGCCCACCAAGAGGGCCACCTCGACACCGTCGGCAAATGCTTCGGCAAAGGCCCGCAGGAAGACGTCTTGACCCTTCCAAGGACTCAGACGACCCACCATGGCGACCCGAATCCGATTCCTCGGAGTGTGCATCTTCACCGTGTCGAGCTGCATCAGTTCAACCGGACTGGGCACCACCGGACTAGGTGGCATCTTCGTCACGCCGTCGTGCACGACTCTCTTCCATCGATACTGATCGAGGCGGAGAGTGGCAAAGGTGGTCCGGGAGTTTGCAATGACCTCGGTCGGCAAAAAGCGGGCGGCCAAGCGAACGAGCTTCACCGCGAAGGGAGGGAGGTAGTCCTCAGCGATCCTGTCCCGGACGTGCCAGAGGCAGGGAACGCCCGCCACACGTGCCGCCACGCCGCCGTAGAGGGCCGCCTTGAGGGTATTGGTGTGGACCAGGTCGGGCTTCAGCTGCCGCAGGCGACGGGCGAGTCTGAGGGTATAGGTCATCGTCGCCCAACCAGCGAAGAACGGCACGCCCCCCGCCCGGATCCGATCCTTCCTCAAGTTTCTGGCCCGCCTGTCCATCGGCAACACCTCCACGGTGGCGCCGGCGCGCTCGAGAACGTTGACGAGGGGGCCGTCCTCGGCCAGGACGACATGCACTGCCACACTCACCATCGTCGAGATCAGGCGGCTTATCGCCAGTTCACCACCGGATAGCTGAGCCGTGTGCCCAACCACCACCACCCTGATCGCCGCATGCTCGTTTGTTTGCGCCCCGGATGCCTTCCCATGCCGATGCCGCGCCAGCACTTCGCGAAAGAGAGCCCCGTGCTTTTGCGCCACCGTTTCCCACGAGAACTGCTCGGCGTAACTACGGCACTGATCGGATCCCGGGACCGTAATCGTGCCCTGGAGCGCCCCCTCCACCCGCTCAGCAAGGATGCCAACGTCTCCGGCGGGAACGAGCAGATCCTCCGCCAACTCGCCGACGGCCTCGCGCAATCCCCCCACGTCCGACGCCACGACTGGTGTCCCGCAGGCAAGGGACTCCAGCGCGGAGAGCCCGAAGCCCTCCAGTTTCACCGTGGGGACGATCGACAGATCGGCGGCCCGGTAACACTCGACGAGCAGATCGTCGTCCACCTCACCCATGAAGTGGACGCTGCATTCCAGATGCAGGCGAGCCACCTGGGCTTCGAGGCTCGCACGGCTGGGGCCATCACCCACCACGAGCCAGTGTGCATCGCCATTGAGCGTGGACGTGACCTGCGCCCATGCATCCATCATGACGTCCAACCCCATCCTTGGAACGAGGCGGCGTACGGTGACGACGACCGGACCATTGGCCGGCAGACCCAGCCGCGACCGAGCAGCCTCCTTGTCCCCCGGCTTGAAATTGTTCGAGGTCCACCCCCGGGTGAATGACCTCGATGTTCCACGGGCTCACTCCATACCTCTCGATGAGCAGCCGCCGGAACGATTGCGAGAGAACCACGAAAGCCGCCGCCCTCCTGTAGACGACACGTTCGACCAGCCTTTTGAAACTGCAGACCACCACTGACTGGCCCGTCGCCGCGCTCTCATCGGCCCACGGCCCTTGGAAATGCACCACCAGCGGCCGATGGCGAAGAAGGCCCGTCACAAACGGCAACGCCGTGAGAGCGAAGTGCGCGTCGACAATGTCCGCGCTGGCCATCTCATCGCGACCGGCAGAACGAATACCCGCCAGGCGACGGAAGATCGAACCACGAGCCGGAACCACCACCTCCCCGGCCATCTCCTCGGTGTTGGAATTGTCATGTCCCATCGTGATCGCTCGAACCGGCAGCCCGATCTGGTCCAAGGACCGGACCAGATGCGTGAAATACCGGTTGAGTCCCCCCCGACGGAATGACGATGTCTCCAAGCCCACTTCGAGGAGGCTGAGCTTCATCGAAGGCCCATCTTCCAAGTCCACCAGGCTCCGGGCAACTGTCATGATGCCAATCCCTCCCGAAGTGTCGATGACTCCCTTTTCGGTATCCCGGCGCCGGTCGAAGCCCGCCACGTCCCATTTCTCGCCAAAATCTCTCCGTACACCTCTCTCACTTTCTCTGCCACGTGGTCCCACGAATACGCCTGAGCACGACGCAATCCGACCGCACCCATCTTCTCCCGCATGTCCTGAGTTTTTGCCAGAGTGGCAATGGCACAGCCAAACTCCAACGGGTCCCTCTCTACGATCACACCGGCGCGTTCGTCATCGCCCTCGCCTCCGAAGACGAGCTGGCGTGCGACACCTACCGCAGTCGACACCACGGGAAGTCCCGCAGCTGCGGCCTCGACGGTCGCCAGCGAGAACGTCTCATAGACGCTGCAACAGAGGAATAGGTCGGCGCCCCGGTACCAACGGGCCGGCTCGCTGTCCCGGCCGATGAAGTCGATCAGATCCTCCACCCCGTGGTCGACCGCATAGCGCCGGAACCGTTCCTCGTCACCCATCCCTACAACCCAGAGCCGAACGGCAGTTCCCTGACGGAGCGCCTCCCCGATGGCGGCGATCGCCACGGCAAGACCTTTCCTATCCCAATCCCCTCCGACGAAGAGCGCCACGACGTCCTCCGGACCGACGCTCCGACGCTCCCGGCTTACGCCACGGACACTCTGATCTGGGCGGAACGCTGAGACGTCCACGCCATTGGGAGTCACCACCACGCGAGCATGCTTGTAGTGGGCGTGCAACTCCTCCGCCGTTTGCTCGGAGACCGCGCCCAACACTTCGGTCCGGCTGTCTCGGTAACACCAACGTTCAGCCGCGAGCGCAAACAACCGCATGAGGGCCGTGTTCAGCCACCGTGCGAAGGAAGCTCTTTTGGCCCAAGCCCTCCGTTGGCCCGCCGGAACCTAGCATGGCAAAAATGGACCGTAGAGAGTTGCGCCTGATTCCCGACGATTCCGCCGCAAGTGTGCAGGATGTCGACGTCGAGTCTGGCCGCATAGATCGAACCAACGGCGAAGAATAGGGGTATGGCCAAAACAGCAGGCCGGCGAGGGGTGGGAATGCGATGCCATGTGACGACATCGGACAAGTCCGCTTCGAGCGTCCGCGACAGCACGACGAAATCGAAGTGCTCGCTCAATCGGCGGATCAACTCGCAATGGACCCGTTCCATTCCTCCACTGCCAGAGAGATCTCCGATGACGAGACCCACCACCGGACGGACCGCCCTAGTCATCCGCTGGACCGATCATGCCGACACAGGTCGAAGAAACGACGGCGCTCCGTCCCCGGACGCCGGAGCGCCGAGTCTGCGCTCGGAGTCGATCATCAGCTCCTCACCTTCGACCAGATCCTGTTGATCGACCCATCCCAGCGTCAACCAGAACAGCCAGGCCACGGAGTAGAGGTCCCCGTTCAACCACTGGAAAAGAGTGACCACAGCCACGCCCAGTACCGCGATGCTCAGCCCGTCCCGGCGACGGGCCGCCAGCCGGTAGGCCCTACTCAAACCTCTTCCGGCGACGACAAGGTACAAGAGGAGCCCGACGAAGCCGAATGCTACCGCCGCGTTGCTCGGATCGAACTCGGTCCCCAGCAGACTGGCGTTGCCAAGGTGGCTGGCCGCCAGGGTGATAGCTCCCGTCCCGAATCCGATCGGTTCCCTGAAGCCGGCCGCAATACCCGACTCAACTCTCGAGAAGTGCCCCGGCAGGGTCGACTGCTGCCCGGTGGGATCGGCGAGGCCGGACACGAGGTGCGTCGTCAACGCCGACGTCGAATTGGTCGCCGTCGACTGGGTGCCACTGCTGGAAGCGAACTGGCTGACTCCAAAGTAGAGGACCAAGAGGAACAGCGCGCCGACCAGGAGGGCACCGGTGGGCCGACGCCCTGTCCGGGCGGCCGCCATGGCACCAATCGCGAACACGGCCAATACGAGCGCCGTCCGCTCGGACTCGAACACCAACGCCGTCACCAGGACGGCTACCGCGGCGAACTGGATCAGATTCCACGCGAACCGCCCACGCGTGAACAGTGCCACCCATAGGACGAGGCCGATTCCCAGAACCACGGCGTATTCCTGCGCCGAGGAGAGACTCCCGAACGTCCGGTTGAACCCGCCGACGTTCAAGGCCGAATAACCGGAGGAGCTAATCCAGCGAAGGTCCCAGGAAGGAAAGCCTACGAACTGCTGCACGAGGCCATAGACGGCATCCAACGCCGCCACAACTGCAACAACTCGCAGAAGTTGTCGCAGGAGATGGCCGGTAACAATGGCGCGCCCAACCCAGAAGGCGAGCATGGGGAACAACACGAAGAGGAGGCCCCCGAAACCAATCAACAACCCGCCCTGCAGCGGATTGAATGCCTCAACCAGAGCAAGCGCCGAAAGCATGAGAACGGACGACGCCAGCGCTGTTCTTCGGCGAAATGCTCCGCGGCCTGCCGAGATAATGAACAAAGCACCAAGGGTCGCCGGCCCGACGAGAAGAAGAGGGTCATCGGAGAGGGTGCCACCAGACCCGCTCGGAATCAGGCGGCGAACGAGGCCGAGGATGATCAGCCACACAATGAGGCCGATGAGCGTGCCTCGAGTTGACTTTCCCACAACGGCAATGACGAGTGGGAGCGCTGCCACAAGGAGTGCGCCCCGAATACCGAAATTACTCCCTAGGGCGATCAACGCCCCCACAACGACGGCCCACACCACCGCCGCGAGAGGAACAAGGTCGTGCCGTCCGATTGCTTTGAGTGCGCCCGGGCCGCCGGCAATCTGCGTCAGTCGCATCGAACAATCTTCGCGCCGCGATATTGCATCGCGCGAGACAATTTTCGAACTGCAAACGGTACAATGTCGTGGTGCCGAGCACCGCGACAGGTTCTGCCGTGACACCCAGTTTCTTCGATTCAATCAGCATTCTCTGGCGACGGAGGATCTTGATCCTTCTCACCGTGCTCGTCGCCGTCGCCGCGACCGCTGGCATCGACAAGTCGCGCACGAAGGAGTACCAGAGCACGGTCACGCTGTACTTCCTGGCCCAGGGCATCAATCCCAACTCTGGCGCCTCTTCGGCTCTCAGTGCGCAGCAACTCGCAACCGATGTAGAACTCGTGCAGAGCGCTCCCGTCAGAGCGAGAGCGAGCAAAGCTTTAGGCACACCCGCCCCAGCGGTGGCGGTCGTCCAAGTTGGTACGACACAGGTAGCGGGTCTCACCGTCCAATCCACTGACCCCCAATTTGCGGCGCGTGCGGCGAATGCGTACGCCAAGGCATACATCAATCAGACTCATGATGAGTTCGTCTTGAGCCAATTGGCATCGGAGACGTCCGTCCAGACTCAGATCAACGGCCTTCAGACGCAGATCGACACTGTCCAGTCTCAGCTCCCACTGGTTTCAACTGCCTCGCAGAGCAGTCTCCAATCTCAGCTGACTGGCCTCTACCAGCAGCAATCAGCCCTGAAGACTCAGCTCAGTCAGATTCAGCTTGTCACGGCCCAGTCATCCAGCGGGGGCGAAGTGGTGAGCCTTGCCGTAGCGTCCACGACTCCGTCCTCACCGAAAATTGGACGTGACATAGGTATCGCGATCGTCGCTGGACTACTACTCGGCATCGGATTCGCCCTCCTCCGTGACAACCTCGACGACAGAGTCCGACACAAGGCCGGGCTCGAGCAGCTCGTGCCTGGAACTCCGGTGCTCGGTCTCATTCCCGTGATCAGCGAATGGCGCAATCGCAAGAAGCCCTTTCTCGTGGCCAAAATGCACCCAAAGTCACCGGCTTCGGAGGCTTATCGGGGGCTCCGAACTTCCGTCCAGTTCATGTCGTTGGACAATCCCATCAAGGTCGTGCAGATCACCAGCCCTTGGGCCGGTGATGGAAAGACCACGACCTCTGCAAACATCGCCTGGATCATGGCCGAGACCGGTCAGCGTGTCGTGTTGGTGAGCTGTGATCTACGGCGCCCCCGTATCCACGAGTTCTTCGGATTGCAGAATGATGTCGGATTCACCTCCGTCCTGTTGGGAGAAGTCACGCTGCAGGAAGCACTTATTCAGGTTCCCGATCAGCCTCATCTCCGCATGCTCCCGTCAGGTCCAGTTCCGCCGAACCCTTCCGAGCTCTTGTCGAGCTCCAAGGCCCATGAGGTATTCAAGGGCCTCAGCGACCAGGCAGATATCGTCGTCGTGGACAGTGCGCCAATTCTTCCGGTCACGGATGCAGCGGTGCTGTCTACCCATGCCGATGCCATCCTTCTGGTTGTCTCCGCAGGGATGGACAAGCGTCGTGACGTCGTCCGTGCAGTGGAGATGCTGAATCAGATAAATGCTCCGATCGGCGGGACAGTCCTGAATCGAGCTGCCGAGGCGGATACCTATACGTACTCTCGCTACGGTTACGGATACGGCGAGAACTCGTCGGACGAGATGGACAAGAAGACCGCCGGAAAGTTGGACGATTCACCAAAAGTTGCGACGGTAAACGGCAATGGCACGAACGGCAGCGTGCCGAATGTCCAGGTGCTAATTGATGAGCTGGAAAATATCGACTGGTCGCATATGGGTCGGCACGCCAAAGTAAGTGAGTCCCCCACTTCAAATGGACTGCTGTATCCGCTTCAGAATGGAGAATTTCCACGCGAGTAATGGACCGCTCAAGCCCGGAGTTGGCCCCTTACAGGCACCGTGGGCAGCGCCGCGCCCACGCGTATCGCCACGGAGCGAGGCACTGGCATCAGCATCGTCAAAGAACGCAGCACGGGCACCGACGCCGGGTCCGACGGCACGCGAAGCGCTCGCGGCGTCCCGTCCTCCTTGTGGCGGGAGCCGTGGTGGCGATTGCGATCGTATTCCTTGTCGTCGCTGGTCTCTCTGCATACCGCTCCCTCAGCAACGCCCGCGCGTTGCTTGATGAAGCCCATTCCACCATTGTCAGTTCCATAGGAAACGAGGACTCCCTTGTGTCCCCCTCCGGCCGCGCATCGGCGCAGGCCGGCCTCGCCCAGGTTTCGGCCGATGCCAGCCAGGCTGATCAGGAGCTTCGCTCATCGTTCGGTCTGTCGGCCCTCGGTGTCCTTCCTTTCCTCCACACCCAACGTCAGGGCCTCCTCGAACTGGTCGACAATCTGGGAGCATCCTCCACGACTGGCGAGACGTTGCTCCGCCAGGTGGATGCCTTGGCCAACGTCAGCCGCGGGACCGACGTTGACATCTCCCAACTTCGCCAGCTCCAAGCGACCGTCGCTGAAGCACACCAACAGTTCGTTGACTTTGGCCGACCTTCACCTGCTCTGTGGGGACCGCTCGGCACCGCCCAGCGCGAATTCGACCGCGAGGACGCCAAGATCACCCACCTGCTTTCTGACGGCGATCGGGTGATTTCCTATGCACTGCCCTTCCTTGGCGCCAACGGTCCGCGCACGTACTTGATCGCCGCGGAGAATACCGCAGAGATGCGAGACGAAGGCTCCGTGCTCTCCTATTCCCTCATGCACACGCTCAACGGTGCGCTCACAGAGTCGCCCGGTGGCACGGTGGGGACCATTGAGCTGCCGGGCCTTGCTCCAGGGGTCACCGTTCCCGCTGGAACCCAGGCTGTATTTGGCGCGCTTTACCCACCAGGGAACTGGCAGTCGGTGAATGCCAGCGCTGACTTCTCGTTTAGCGGTCGAGACATGCAGGCCATGTTCTCCGCCGCGACCCGCACCACTGTCAACGGAGTCATCGGCATTGACGTCGGTGGGCTCCAAGCCTTGCTGGCGCTGACCGGACCGGTCACAGTTCCAGGCATACCAGAACCAGTCACTGCTCAGAACGCGTCCAACGTCCTTCTGAACCAGCTCTATGCCGGGTTACCTCCCGAATCCTCCCAGATCCCGCGGCGTGAGGAGTTGTCGGCGGTCGCCTCGGCGGCCTTCAATCAGCTCAACGTGGGGAAGATCGACGTGGTCGCCTTGGCGCGAACATTCGCCACCCTCGTGGCCGATCGCCATCTCCAGCTCTGGGACGAAGACCCACAGTACGAGCGGACGATCACCGCTATGGGCGCCTCAGGTGACATCGATACCGTGCAACCCACTCGCACGTTCCATGTCGCCGTGGAGAACGTCACCAAGAACAAGCTCGACTATTTCGTCGACGTGGCGATCTCGGACACCGTCCACATATCTCCCAACGGAAGCGCTGAAGTGGACACGTCGGTGCAGCTGACCAATCACGCGCCGGCGGGGCAGGCGCCGAGCTACCAACTCGGTCCGGATGGGATCAACTCCCACGTTGCCGGTGAATACGTCGGCCGAGTACTTCTGTGGGGCCCACGAGGATCGGCGGAGCAAGGGAGTGTCGACGAATCAGGCCTCTCGTTAGCCGAGCCGTTGGACGTTCCACTCTTGCCGGGCCAGTCGGCCACGGCACATTTTGAAACGACAATCCCAAATGCCATCAAAGATGGCAAACTGCAGCTTGTCTTCGTTCCCCAGCCACGCCTAACCCCAGATTCGCTTAGCGTTCATGTCATTGCCAATGGATTGCAACATGGATCCACAATCCGGACTACTTTGACAAAAACGACGACTCTGACCTGGAAGTTTTCAGCCTCCTAATCCTTCCACGGCGCGGCAGTCTACAAGTCGCTTCTTACGTGACTTTCTTGCCCGACCGGAGCGAACTCCGCTCACGCCCCCCCCCCCCCCCCCGATTGAAGTGTGCTCATGCGGGAGCCTTCGGATTCTCGAGACCTCCGTGGATGGAAGCGGCGGGTCGGCCACTCCGGACTCTTTCTTCAAGGCCGGAGAGGCCCATTTCGAAAAAGCGCTTGCGCCACTTGGACACAATCTCCCTGCGGATATCGAGCTGCGCCGCGATCTGCGAATTCTCAAGGCCCTCCGCTGCCATCAGCACGATCTTGGCGCGCATCACATCTCTATACGATAACGTATATTTTCGGGAACGCCTCTCGAGCTCGCGACGCTGTTCCCTGGTCAGGATGACACAATAAGGACTTTTTCTTGGCACTATCCTGCAGCTCGTCGTTGATCAAAGTCGTTGCTACGCAACTAATACGTTAATGTACTTTAGTAGGTGTTCTACGTCATCCCAACGATGCCCCTCCCGAATCCAGGCCACGTCAGCGAGTGCAATCCTTGGGTGAGCGTCTCCAGGTCATTGAGCATGACCCGATAGTCCTTGGGTTTACCGCCCATGGGATCGTGGATGTCATCGAGCGCCGAGTCACCGATCAGATCCATATGCCGCCTTCCCTCACCCAAATGCCTGAGCCAGTCGGGTAGAGACTGCAGCGAGCTACGCCCGCCCCTCTCTGCCCCCCGACGGACGATCTCGCGCAAAGTGAAGGACTTCGCAAATGCGGGTGGGTCGGCGAGGACCACCTCTCGGACGTGCAACCGCTGCATGCCGATAATCATGTCGGCCTGCGCCACCATATCGGCCTCCAGTCTCCGAGCCACATGCGATCCGAAGTCCAACCCAAAGGCAGCACCTTCGCGCAGTAGATCGGACGGTACCACCTCAGAAGCGGCCCCTAACGTTCCCGCCGACTCGACTGTGACATCACGCGGCCCGAGCTCAGAGAGTCGCTTCGTAAGAAACTTCTCCGCCGAAGGTGAGCGGCACAGATTCCCCGTGCAGACAAAAAGCACCATCGTCATACCACTTACCTTCGCATACCATCGCTAGGACCGCGCTCGCGAGGGGTAGGCCGCATGAGCGATGGTCCTCAAAGAACGGTTCTCTTCCACAGCCGCGGGGAGGGCACCGGCACTGCCAAATGGGCCCGCGGCGTTCTGGCGCCATGGGGTCGCTCCCACTGGATGGCCCTCAACCATGTTTCACTGCGTGCACAGCGTCGCCGTAGCGAGGCTCTCTCCAGCGCTCCGCCAGGGACGGCAGATCTGGCGCCGGGCCCAAGCTCTGATCGGCAAATGCCTCCGCCTCCCTTCTCCAAGCGCCGCCAGCGAGCAATTACTCCGACCCAATAGTTGAGCTCCTGTGAACCCTCGCCCTGCGCATGGCGAAGAGCGACCCACCGGCCAATGCCAAGGAGACGGTCGCAGCACTGTCCGTGGCCATGAGAAATTGGCGGAGCCCCGGACAAGCACCCACTCACCTGAAGGAATGAGACCGACTCTCCCTAACTCTTCTTCCGGTCGATTGGCAGTTCGTTTGCTGTGGCCAGGATTGTTTCCTGAGACTTGTCGCCCGCTGGCTTCGTCCCCCGCTCGTGCACTCGATGACGGCCGAGTACGGGGGGGCGGCTGGCAAAGTTCACCCGGAGTAGTTGCCCGGGCGAGCAATCAACCCTTGCCGGCCCCCTGAGGCGGCAAGGGAGAGGGAGCGTCGGGCGGACGGCGTGCAAGCAACCAAACTGCAACCGAAATGGCCACTTTAGGGAAATACATTCAGCAGCGGTCGTCCCTACCCTTTGGTGCCAGGACGACCGGCCCCCGAGTTGCGTCCGACTACTCGGGGGCACGACGCCTGCCGGCCGACACCGGAGGGTAAGTATGCGGGTTTGGGTCAAAACGACTCCGATATCAGGGAGGCGGCTGTATGAGGTGGAGCCCCCAGCTAGTTTCGGTCGACGGGGCGACGACAAGCCCTTCGGCCATGAATGATGACCTCGCGTGGGCCGAAGCCATCACGCTTCGGTTGGCCGATTCCATTTCGGACTCGGATGAACTTGCCGACCACAGCCCGCCCCAGGCCGTTTCCGGATAAGCTCGAGGTGGAATTTCCGTGTCGGCCAGGGGCGCAACGCAATCGAAAACTGTGCAGGATATGGGAAACACCTCTTGTGCAAAGGCCGAGAAGCAGCCCCGCGGCACCTTCACCCGATCGACCGCATGCGGACCTCGACGACGCGGTTTCCTTCTCGTTCGCAGTCGGACGTTGCCGAGGTCCCGGGCAGTTCGGTAGAGCTGGGAGCGGAGTGAGCTATTAGAGCCCTTGAGAAACGCGCCTTTGGCCCGAGTTCAATGGAATACCGTGATCGCCGAGCCGGCGAAGAAGCCCAGAGCCACCACGGGCGCCGGGACGAGCAAAAGTGCACCACCCCCCCCCGCTCAATTTGTGCACCGTGCCACGCTTGTTCACATAAGAAGGTCGCGCCCACGATCTCCAGCAATAGCAATAGTCCAGGGCCAACAAATCCCGCCTATCGACCTGCATTAACCCTTCCCACTACTTGGCCCGATTCTCCACCGCTCCAGGGTGGCCATTCTGGGCCACCGACCGTTCCACCGCGCTCATCACCGCAAGAAGGAAGGATGGTGACCGGACCCCGATGGGAGGCCGAGGCCGATCCTTGGAGATAGCGCTTCCGTCCTCCCTACTCGGGTCGGAGGTCCACTGCTCCCGGATAGGTTGACGAAATGACAATTTCGACGGCAGTTGTTAACCAGAGCCGACCACGGAATCTCTACCCATGAGTATGCATGGCCACGCCATGGGAGGCGGGGGTCGTGGCGGTGCTTGGGCCAGCATGCGGTCTCTTCGGCAAGACCGCTCCCTCCTGCAGCATCGTGTGAAGAAGGGGACGGCGCGGCGCATGCTGACCTTTGCCGTCCCTTACAAGAAGATCCTCGCCTTGTTTCTTCCTGTCGTCGTGCTCGGCGCGGCGATAGGCGCCATCAGCCCTCTGATCCTGCGTGCACTGATCGACGATGGAATCCAAAAGCACAATGCCGACCTGGTCATTGCGCTGGCGTGCCTCGCTGCCGGATTGGCCCTCGTCGCTGCCCTCCTCTCCCTCACCGAACGTCGCATTTCGGCGGTCATCGGTGAGGGGCTGATCTTTGACATGCGGTCGAAAGTCTTTCGCCACATTCAGAGCATGCCGTTGGCCTTCTTCACGCGCACCCAGACCGGCGCGCTTATCAGCAGGCTCAACAACGATGTTCTCGGCGCACAACAGGCCTTTACCGATCTGTTGTCCAATGCAATTGGCAACCTAGTGACCGTGTTCATCGTGCTAGGAACGATGTTCTACCTCAGCTGGCAGATCACCTTGGCCGCGCTGATCCTGCTTCCCATCTTCCTCATCCCGGCCCGGATCGTGGGTCGACACCTCGGCTCTCTGACCAAAGAGGGCTACGACCTCAACTCCCAGATGAACATGGTCATGCAGGAACGGTTCAACGTTGGGGGCGCCATGCTGGTCAAGTTGCTCGGCCGGCCCCCGGTGGAGGCCCAGTCGTTCGATGCCAAAGCGGGACGTGTCCGGGACATCGGGATCCTGCAAGCCACCTATGCCCGGATCTACTTCGTCGCGCTGACGCTCACGGCTTCCATGGCGACAGCCATTGTGTACGGGTTCGGGGGTGTCGCCGCCGTACACGGCACGCTCGAGATCGGCACGGTGGTGGCGTTGACCCAGTACCTGACCCAGCTCTACGGGCCGCTGACGCAACTCTCCAACCTGCAACTCGACGTGGTGACGGCCCTCATCTCCTTCGAACGCATCTTCGAGGTGCTCGACATCGTTCCCATGATTGAGGAGGCAGCCGATGCCGTCGATATTCCCCGAGGAACTGTGTCGATCGAATTGGACAGCGTCAGCTTCACCTACCCCGGCGCCAACGACGTCTCGCTGGCCTCGCTGGAATCCGTGGCGGTGCTCGAATCCTCTGTGAACAGCGAGGTACTGCATGACATCTCATTCCGGGTCGAGGCAGGGCAGATGGTGGCACTTGTGGGTCCGTCAGGTGCGGGTAAGACGACGATCTCCTCCCTCGTTCCCCGTCTCTACGACGTGACGGCGGGTTCATTGAAGCTCAACGGGATCGATGTCCGCCGGGCCACGATGCAGTCAATCCGTGATGTCGTGGGGGTCGTGACCCAGGATCCGTATCTCTTCCACGACACCCTGCGGGCAAATCTGATGTACGCCCGACCGGAGGCGACCGAAGAGGAGGTGAACGGCGCCCTGGCGCACGCCCAACTCGGCAACCTGGTGGCGGACCTCCCCGAAGGCCTCGACACCTTGGTCGGCGAGCGGGGTTATCGCCTCTCCGGGGGCGAAAAGCAACGGGTCGCCCTGGCCCGACTCATCCTCAAGGCGCCTGACATCGTCGTCCTCGACGAGGCCACCGCCCACCTCGACTCCGAATCAGAGGCGGCTGTGCAGCGGGCACTGAAAGAGACCCTGGATGGCCGTACTTCGCTGGTGATCGCGCACCGGCTGTCCACCGTTCGAGAGGCTGACCAGCTGTTGGTCATCGACGACGGGCATGTTGTGGAACGGGGGACCCATGCCAGCCTGTTGGCCCAACAGGGCCTCTATGCCGAGCTGTACCACACTCAATTCGCCGATCAGGAGCTCACAGGCCCTCAATCGCCGGCGGCCTGAGACGCCGCACCCGCCTGGAACACCTCCAGGCCGCGGCGTCATCGCGCTGGCGTCATCGCCCTTCCGATGACGGTCCCGGCGTAGTCTGCCCAGCCATGGAACTCCAAGAAGCGCTTTACACGACACGCGCCATGCGGCGGGTGCTGCCCGACCCGGTCCCTCAGGACATTCAGGCCAAGATCCTCGATGCGGCGGTCCGCGCACCGAGCGGTGGCAACCAGCAGAACTGGCGATTCTTGCTCCTCGATGATCCGGCCAAGAAGGCCGCCCTGGCGCCGCTTTATCAACACGCGATGGGGCAGCTCTGGGACTCGGTCTACAAGACCCAACTTGAAGCAGCGCACGCCGATCCGGACAATCCCGAATCCCAGCAGTTCTTCCGCGTCCAGCATTCTGCCCAGTGGCTCGCCGACAACTTCGCGCAGGTGCCCCTGTTCCTGTTCCCGTTCGCGCAACACGATCCGAGTGGTGGTTCGATCTACCCCGCCGTGTGGAGCGCGATGCTGGCCGCTCGCGGCGAGGGAATAGGGAGCTGTCTCACTGCTCTGCTCCAATTCTTCCACCCTGCCGAGACCTTGGACATCCTGGGTGTTCCGAGTGACGAAGGGTGGATCCTGTCAGCCACGGTCAGTTTCGGATATCCAACTGGAACTTGGGGGGTCGCGGCGCGCAACCCTGTGGATCAGGTCTCCTACCGCAACACCTGGGGGCAGGACGTCGGATTCTCCGTGCCCGAGCCTCTCTGGCCCGCATGAGCTGACGCGGTGCGAACATGGCTGATGCGGTCCACTTGTTCACCGAGATGTCACGACCGACTCTCGCCCAAGATTTTTGAGTTTTTCCAAGGTTTTTGCCATATTTTGCCGCCTCGGACTCCCGCCATTTCCCGACGGTGCCTTCCTCCTGACAGATCTCTCGACATGACGGACGATGACTGTTACCTTCGACGGCAGCGGAGTAATTGCTCATCTTGATCAACAACGGCTGCACTCGTCGGCTTCGCTTCGACGTCAGGAGACCCATACTCATGAGCGAACTCCCCAACATCGTCCTCGTGCATGGCGCGTGGGCGGACGGCTCTTGTTGGAGTGCCGTTGTCAAGCTCCTTCAAGCCAAGGGCTACAACACCACCGCACCACAGTTTCCCGAGTCGTCGTTGGCAGCCGATGTCGCCAGGTTGCGGCAGGTGCTCGGTCGCCAGGACGGCCCGACCATCGTCGTGGGCCACTCGTACGGCGGGCAGATCATGACTGCGTTGAGTACTGATGCCCCCAATGCGGTCGGCCTGGTCTACATCGCGGCGTTCGGACTCGACGAAGGTGAATCGATCGGAGCCCTCTTGGGTGGAGGAGAGCCGACACCCGCGCTTGCTCACCTCGATGTCGATGCCCAGGGCTTCGCGTGGGTGCATGAAAACGACTTTGTCGGCCACTTCGCGGCCGATGTCGACCCCGTCCAGGCCAAGGTCATGTATGCCGTGCAACAACCATTGTCGATGTCCACGTTCGAGGACGTCATGGGAGTCCCGGCATGGAAATCCCTGCCAACGTGGTTCATGGTGGCAAAGAACGACGAGGCCATTCCCCCGGACGCGGAGCGTTCGTTTGCGACCCGCATGGGCGCCACCATCGTGGAGGTGGCCACGAGCCACGTCGCGATGGTGTCGCACCCCGACGACGTGGTCGCCCTCATTGAAGAGGCCGTCAAAGGGGTGGCTCTCATTGCCACAGGCGGCAAGGGTGTGGCGCCCGCGGCGTAACCGTGATGACGCACCCTCAGGTCGCGTCGCCCACCATTGAGGAGGATGTCAGGCCCCACCTCTGTGGCCTGTGGCCTGCGTTTTGGCGTGGCCCGAGCTTGCCGGGGCCGCGGTCCGAGACCCGCGATGGCCCCCGCGAACCCTGGGTGCCCGTGCAGTTGCCCGAGAGCTTCTATCCTCGTGCGGAGGGAAGTGACCCTTGAGAGGCGCCGATGAACCCGACGTCAACTGCCGTGCTGCTCCTCGCCGTCTTCGGCGCGAGTGCGGTCGAAATGGTCGAAGCCCTCACGATCGTTGTGGCAGCGGGGGTCACTCGTGGTTGGCGCTCCGCGTTGGAGGGCGCCGCAGCTGCCGTGATCGTGCTGACCGTGATCGTTGGCGCCGTGGGGGTGCCCCTCATTCATTTCGTCCCGATCAACGGGCTACGGGTCGTCGTCGGAGCGCTCCTCCTGGTCGTTGGTCTCACGTGGCTCCGTAAGGCGATCCTGCGAGCCAGTGGCCTCAAGGCGCCGCACGACGAAGATGCGATCTTCGCCGCAACGGCGGATGAGCTTTCCCAGGCGGGGGGCGCTGTGTCATCGGCCAGCGGTCGGGACCGGGTGGGATTCGCCGTCTCCTTCAAGGGAGTCTTCCTCGAGGGGACGGAGGTCGTTCTCATCGTCGTAGGCCTCGGGGCCAGCCAACACCGACTCGGGATCTCCGCCGCGGCCGCGGGGGCGGCTGCCGTTTTGGTCGCGGCGATCGGCGTCGTCGTGGCACGGCAGCTCTCACGGGTGCCCGAGAACGCGATCAAGCTCACGGTCGGCGTCATGTTGACGAGCTTCGGTCTCTTCTGGGTAGGCGAAGGTGCGGGCGAGCATTGGCCCGGAAGTGATCTGGCCATCCTTGTCCTTGTGGGGCTGTTCGCCCTTGTCACGTTTCTCATGGTCGCGCTCTTGCAAGCACGACCACCCACTCCGCCGCAACCACCGGATGTCGTTGGGTCCGCGACGAGGACGTCATGAAGGACTGCAGATGAATCTCATCGCACGCGGCCTGCGTTCCTTCGGACAATTCTGGTGGGAGTTCCTGATCGGCGACGCGCCGGAACTCTTTGCGGCGACGGTTGTGGTCGTGATCCTGGCCCTGGTCCTTCGCCACCACCGGGACCTGGCGTATGTTGTTCTCCCGTTGACGACGGCCGCTCTCCTGGTTGCCAGCACCGTGCGCGCCGCCAGACGCTCTCGCCACGATTCCGCGCCAACAGTCAGACCCGATCGAGCTCCAACATCTTGATGGCGTTACCTCGCAAGATCTTGTAGGCGACGTCCTCGTCCAGCCCGGCGCAGAGCTTCTCGACATAGGCCTCGGAGTAGGGCCACGTAGTGTCGGTGTGCGGGTAGTCGGTCTCGAAGCAGATGTTGTCTTCCCCTACCTCGGCCAGTGATGCCACGCCATGGCGGTCGGCGGTGAAGCAACCGAAGATTCGACCGTAGTACTGAGTCGACGGCGGGACCGGGATGCGCTCCTTGGCGTGCAACCAGCCATCGTGCAGCTCCCAGACCGTGTCTGCGCGTTCGAGCACGTACGGGATCCAACCGATCTGCCCTTCGGAATACGCCAGCTTCAGCTTGGGAAACCTGAGGAGATTGCCCGAGAACAGCCAGTCGGCCAGCGATGCCATGGCGTTGTTGAACCCCAGAGTGGCCCCCACTGCGGCGTGCGAGTCGCGTGCCGCAATCGGGTCGCTCGACGACGAGCCCACGTGCATGCACACGGTCACGCCATAGTCGTTGCAAACGGCCCAGAGCGGATCCCAATACGGAGTGTTGATGCTGGGCAACCCGAGACGGGTGGGGAGCTCGCTGAAGGCGATGGCGCGCGCACCTCGTTCGGCATTGCGCTTGGTCTCGGCGGCGGCGAGCTCGACATCCCACAGTGGGATGATACAAAGCGGGATGTTCACACCGTGTGATGGGGCACACCACTCCTCGACCATCCAGTCGTTGTTGGCTTTGACGCAGGCCAGGGCCAAATCCTTGTCCTTGGCCTCGTAAAACGTCTGCCCACAGAAACGAGGAAAGGTGGGAAACGGCAAAGAGCCGTCGGTGTGGTTCAGCGCCAGGTCCTTGAGCCGTTCTTCGCGGTCCCAACAGCCCTTGCGCATGTCGTCGTATGTGATCGCCGTCATGGTCATCAGCGTCCGGTCGAACAAGATGTCGCCGTTGGCGTCGAGCGTCGTCGACGCCTGTGGAATGGCGACGAACTTCTTCTGTACATAGATCAATTCGTCGTCGTAGTACCAGGCATCACCCCACTCCCCATCCGGGTCCTCGACCATGTCGTACTTCGCTCCGGAGAGGATGCGGAAGCCGCCCCACTTCTTGCGCTCGACACGTGGACCTCTCTCCCGGTACTTCTCCGGAAGCCACGTCTGCCACACGTGTGGTGGCTCGACGACATGATCGTCAACACTGATGATCCGCGGTAGAGACATACATGGAGATTAGCTGACCAATTCTCCGATTGCCCTGGACCCCGGGCGGGCCCCGCAGACTCTGGGCACCCGGCCGGTGGTTCGCTCCGGGTCGCTACATTGGCCACTAGCGCATTGCATCACAAGGGAGGCCATTGCATGGCGACAAGGATCGAATCGGCGTGGGCGTCCCATCCGGGCTACCGGATCGATCTGGTGCCTTGCCCGGGTGTCGCACGCGTCTGGTCGGGTGATCTGCTGCTGGCAGAGAGCAGTTCCGCCATTCGGGTCTGCGAGACCGACCACGTCGATCGGTTCTATTTTCCTGAAACGGACGTCCGACTCGAATTATTCGAGGAGAACAACCACCATTCCATCTGCCCGTTCAAGGGGCAGGCGGACTACTGGACACTCACTGCGGCGGATCCGCCCGTTGACGACGTCTTCTGGACCTACCGCGACCTCTTTCCCGAAGTTGCCGGGCTCAAGGGCTACCTCGGCGTGTATCACGAGAAAGTCCAGGTCGAATTGGAGCCCGGCTTACGCCGTGGTGCCCCGACGCCAGTGCTGCCTCAGCGTGGTCCCGCGTGGCCGCCGCCGGAGGACCCTGAGCTCGTTGGTCGCTGAGCCCAGGTGTCGAGGCACCCGGGTGAACAGAAGAGGACCACCCGCCCGTCTGCCCCGTCCGCAGTCTCCTCTGCGGTGACCTCGGTCAGTGGCAGCCCACAAATCGGATCACGGAGTTGGGCCCGATCGGTCGTCGGCATGCCGATGCTCGCGGCCTCGACCGGCTTCTCGACGCCGCGCAGGACCAAGTCCCTGTGCGACAGCCTGAGCCCCCACCGCGGCAAATAGTCCATCACCGCAGGAGCGGCCAGTGCTTCTCCATCGTTTGCGAGGTCGCACAAGCGGGCTGCCACATTCACACAGTGCCCGATGTAGTCGTCGCCCTCCATCAGGATCACGTACCCCGAGGTGACGCCCGAACGTAGTGACAGCGTCTGCGCGGGCCCTGGCACGTGACGCACAACAAAGTGCAGTTCGAGAATGGTGGCGAGCAACGGCGGCGTCTCGACGCACACGAGCATGACACCATCCCCGAGCCACTTCGCGATGCGGACTCCTCGACGCGAGCAGATTTCGCGCAGGAGGGCACGAAAGGCCGTGAGCACCTCGACCGCACGCTCGTCGCCCTCGAGTTCGGTAAGGGCCGTGAAGCCCGAGACGTCGACAAAGGCAAAACTGCGATGCACTCGCACCCCGCGATCGTGCCACGTTTTTCCGACCGCCGATCTCGTCATACCGCTCTCACTCCACCGGCCCTGGCGGTCGGCCCGGCCGATTCTCCAGGCGCCAGACAAAACGAAGCGCCGACCAGGTCTCGTCGATGGCGCAGACCTTGTTGTCGACCAGGCCCCGTGACAGAACAGCGCCCCGCACGGCATTGTCCGTCAGGTCGGTGACCACGCCCGAGGACTTCTTGGGCCAGGCTATCCACAGACCTCCCGACGGGAAGACAATCAAACCCAACGCGGCCAGTCGCTGCTCCAGCTCCGACCGCGTCGTGAAGAAGGCGACGACGACATCGGTCTTGCCCCGCGCTTGTCGACGTACAGTCACGTCCGGTGGAAGATCGACCACCAAGTCCGCGGGGGCCGACAGCAACGTCAACCGTGAGCCTTCCTTGATGCCGAGCTTGGTCGCAAGCGCAGTACCTGAAGAGCCCGCCACCATCGGATTATTCCATCCTGGCGCAGCTGTGGGATCCTCCACGTAGTCTCGCCGTGACACAGCGCTCATTGTGCACAAGCGAGAGCAGGTTCATCGATGCCAACACTTCAAGACGTCATGGAGATCGCTCGTCGGGACCAGTACCTGGCCGTCGTATCGACCCTCCGTGCAGATAGGACGATCCAGTCCTCGGTGGTGAACGCCGGAGTCATCCCTGACCCGATCGGGGACGCCGAGGTGATCGGCTTCGTCACCTACGGACCGACCAAATTGGCGAACCTCCGGCAGCGACCGAACCTGTCCATCACTTTTCGCTCCGGCTGGGAGTGGGCCACCGCCGAAGGTCCCGTCGAGTTGATCGGACCGAACGATCCCCACCCTGACATGAGCGCAGACCAGCTACGCCTGCTCCTGCGTGAGATCTTCACCGCAGCCGGAGGAACGCATGATGACTGGGATGCATACGACCGGGCAATGGCCGAGCAACGCCGCACGGCTGTCCTGATCCGCCCGACGAGGATCTACGGCAATTGACGCAGGCAGGCCCGACGTGGCCTGAGGTGAATTACGAACATATGTTCGTCATCGGCTATTCTGGCGACGATGGCTCTGATCTTTCAGCCCACTCTCCTGGACAATGGATCTGACCTGGGATGCCCGCCGATTGCGGCTGGCGTCGAGCGAACCCGACTTTCGCATGGCGCCTGGGTGGACCTTCACCGCAATTGGCTGGCCGGCTCCGACCTGCTGTTCGACCGGCTCAGAGAAAGTGTCCCGTGGAGGGCCGAACGGCGACGCATGTACCACCGGATGGTGGATGTTCCCCGATTGGTTGCCTTCTACGGCGAGCAGGACCCCTTGCCTGACCCTGCTGTCGAATCGATGAGACGAGATCTGAGCACCCACTACGAGGAGGAGCTCGGCGAACCGTTCCGTACAGTTGGGCTTTGCCTCTACCGAAACGGCGCCGACAGCGTGGCCTGGCATGGGGACAGGCTCGGCCGAGGCCGGACCGAAGACACAATCGTCGCCATCGTCTCGCTGGGCACGCCCCGCCGGTTTCTTCTGCGACCGACCGGCGGTGGTCGGTCGCTGTGCTTTGAGCTCGGGAGAGGCGATCTCTTCGTCATGGGCGGAAGTTGCCAACGAACGTGGGAACACTCCGTGCCAAAGCTCGCCCACTCCGACGGGCCCCGGGTGAGCATGCAATTCCGCCCTTCAGGCGTGCGATAAGAGCCCACGCCAGAAGGAGTCCCCTACGATGGATGGGTGACGTCGGCGGCGGGGGAAGACCGTGAGCGCCCAATCTCCCTCGAGGAGATCGAGGACGCAGTCGTCGATGGGGACAGCCCGATATCGGCGGGGACCGCCCGCTCTGCACTGCGCCATCGCACGTTTCGTATCGTCTATTTCGGTGCATTCGCATCCAATATCGGCACCTGGATGCAAAACGTCGTCCTGGGTGCATACGCCTACGACATCTCGCATTCGAGCACTTTCGTGGGCGTCGTCATTTTCGCCCAGCTCGGACCGGCCCTCCTCCTGGCCGCGGTGGGCGGCCTCATCGCTGACAAGGTGGACCGGAAGAAGTTCCTGATCCTGCTCTCGATCGAGCAACTCGTCTTCTCGTTGGGCCTCGCCTGGGTCGTGCGAACGCCGTCCCCTTCCCACGTCCTCCTGGTGGTGATGGTGGTCCTCATCGGCGTGGGCAATGCCATGTACGGACCGACCTATGCCGCCATCATCCCGGCCCTGGTCGGCCGCGCTGACCTTCCCGGTGCGATATCGCTGAACTCGGCCCAGATGAATGCGTCCCGCGTCATCGGACCGGTCATCGGCAGTGTCGCCTACCACCTCGTCGGGCCGGCCTGGGTCTTCGCGGGCAACGCGGTCACCTACCTGTTCGTCGTCGCCTCGCTCTTGGTCGTGACCCTTCCTGCGGTGCCACACGTGGCGCAACATGCCAGCCGGTGGCGCGAGCTCACCGCGGGCATAACTACCGCCCGAGCCGATCCCGTGGTGGGCAAGTCCCTCGTCACCATTTTTGTCTTCTCGTTCCTTGCCCTCGGGTTTCTCGGGCAGATGCCCGTCGTGGCGGCACACAACTTGGGCATCAACCCCAGGTCGACCACCTACGGCATCCTCTACGCCTCATTCGGGATCGGTGCGCTCGCAGGGGCGATCTCCATCGGCACTATTTTCGCCCGCAGTTCCAAGCCGATGCTCGTGCGGGTCTGCCTCGTCGGCTACTCGGTGACCCTCACCGCCTTCGCCCTGTTGCGCAGCGCCTTGCCGGCCTATTTCGTCGTGGCGGTGCTCGGCGTCTTCTACTTCGCCTTCATCACCGCCCTCAACACCGCCCTTCAGGCTCGCCTCGAAGACGCCGTCCGTGGCCGGGTCATGGCGTTGTGGATCATGGGTTTCGGGGGGACCGTCGGCGTGGGCAACCTGATCGCCGGCCCTATCGTCGATGCCGTAGGGATCACGTCAGTGCTGATCTTCGGCGCCGGGGTGGCCCTGCTGTTGTCCTGGTACGCCGACCTGCGAGAGCCTCTGGCTCACGTCGGAGGGGCGGACGAGGCCGGTCAGGCGGGAGGGTTCGAGGTGGGGCTCGCCCAATAGGCATCCCGCAATTGGCGCTTGTAGAGCTTGCCGTTCTCGCCCCGGGGCATGACATCGGTGAAGTCGACCGATCGGGGACACTTGAAGTGGGAAAGTTTCGCACGACAGAAGGCGAGGATCTCCTCGGCCAATTGAGGCCCCGGCGCCGCGCTGGGCGCCGGTTGAATGACGGCCTTGACCTGCTCCCCCATCTCGGCGTCCGGGATTCCGAAGACGGCGACGTCGGCGACGGCGGGGTGCAGCACCAGGACGTCCTCGATCTCCTGGGGATAGATGTTGACGCCGCCCGAGACGATCATGAAGAGCTTGCGATCGGTCAGATAGAGATAGCCGTCCTCATCGAGGTGTCCGACGTCCCACAATGTGCTCCATCCTCGCTCGTTGAACGTCTGCTTCGTCTTCTCCGGGTCATTGTTGTAGACGAAGGTGTTCTCCCGACCACCGAACCACACCACCCCGTCGTCGCCCGCGGGAAGCACATTGCCGTCGTCGTCGCAGATGTAGATCGCCCCCCACGCCGGAGCTCCGACCGAGCCGGGATGGGCCGACCACTGCTCGGACGTTATCCAGGTCAAGCCCCCTCCTTCGGTCCCCGAGTAGTACTCGTGGATGATGGGGCCCCACCACTCGATCATGCGGCGTTTCACTTCCGGCGCACACGGTGCCGCGGCGTGGACGACCGACTGCAGGCTGGACAGATCACGCGAGCCGCGGACACGGTCGTCGAGTTTGAGCATCCGGACGAACATTGTCGGGACGAACTGGCCATGCGTCACCTGGTGCTCCTCAATCAGGCGAAGACAGTCCTCGGGATCGAACCGCTCCATCACGACGACCGTCCCACCCATGCGGTGCGCAGTCATGGACCACGTCATGGGGGCCGAATGGTAGAGCGGAGCTGGGTTGAGATAGACGCCACCCTCCTTGAATCCCATGACATCCCCGAGCATGGGGACGAGGATGCCGTCAGAGCCGAAGGGTAGGCCCGAGAGGGGACGCCGAATTCCCTTGGGTCGCCCTGTAGTGCCCGACGAGTACAACATGGCCGAACCCTCCTGCTCGTCGACCAGCGGCGTCGAGGGGTGGTTGCGTACGAAGTCGTCGTAGTCGTCGTAGCCCGAAGGTGTTGCGTCGCCGATGGCCAGACGAAGCTCGACCCCCGGCGTCAAGTCAACGAGCGCCTCGCCCAGGGGAGCTAACGCCGACGACATGATCAGGACGCGTGCACCGCAATCGTTCACAATGTACGCCGCCTCGTCGGCGGTGAGGTGGGTGTTGATGAACGTCAGAAACAATCCGGAGCGTTGGACTCCCCATGCCACTTCAAGGGTCCTGTGGTCGTTGACCAGGAGGACGGCGACTTTGTCCCCCACCCGCAGACCGAAGGCGAACAAGGCCTGTGCCAACTGAGACGAACGGGCCTCGAGCTCGCCAAAGGTCACGGTCCGTCCCGACGATGTGATGATCGCCGGCCGCTCGGGATGCGTGGCGGCGTACGTCGAGGGGGAGTAGGTCGAGACGACTGGTTCGGGGGCTTCGCCGGTGCTCACGGTGTCACTTCTAGTCGCTCGCAGCCTTTCCGTGCTCGCCGGTGAGGTGGTTCAACCCCGACGCGGCGCCCACTGCCAGCGGCGGAGCGTCACCACCACACCGACAACACCCCAAAGAGCCATGACCCCGACGTCGTGCCACGCCCACGGTGATGTCGGCCCTCCCTGGAAGGAGGCGAAGAGGGCCAGGATCAGGTGCCGCACCGGGAAGTAGGACGAGAACTGGGCCAACCCTGAATTGGGGGGAATGTAGTAATAGAGCCCGGAGAGGAACACCAGCAGGAAGAAGACGACGCTGACCGCAGGCCCGGCGGCGTCCACGTTGGGGATGAGGGTGCTCATCGCCATCCCGAGCGCGGTGAACACGAGCATGCCGACCAGCACCGTGAGCAGAAACGCCCACACGTTGGCCGGCCCGCGGACGGAGTAGGCGAATCGCCCCACCGCCAGGAGGATCACCATCTGAAGGAGGGCGATGATCATGGAGCTCAAAAAGATGGCTGCCATGAGGATCCAGGTCGGAACCGGACTGAGGCGCACGCGTTTGAGCAGCCCCATCTCCCGGCGGTTCACCATCCCGATGGCCAGGACGTTGTAACAGGCCGACATGATCCCGTAGGCCACGAATCCAGGCACGTAGTACTGCACGTATTTGATGTCCAGCCCGTTCCCGATCCGGGAGTTGCCGGCGGTGGAGCCGAGAAGCACGAGGAAGATGGTCGAGAATCCGATGGTGAACACCGCACCGATGGGATTGAGCCAGAACGAGAGCTGCTCAAAGCGGAGCTGGCGAAAGACCAGCTTGATGTCGCTCAGACCCTGAAACGACTTGGTCGTCAGTGCCGCAGGTGCGTTCGAGCTTCCTGCGCCCGGCGATGTGGCCGTCATTGCGCGTTCCTGGTCAGATCCAAGTAGATGTCCTCCAGCGAGACACGGAGGACCGAGAGCCCGGGAAGGGTCAGACCCTTGTCCAATGCCCACCCGGTCAAGGTGTGGAGCGCGCGCGGAGTTCATCGTCGGTCCGCACCGTGACCAGCCCGTCGTCGAGGGATTGCACGGGCAGCGGGACGTCCGTTGCCTCCACGCCCTCGGGCAGGGCGAACCGGATGGTCACCGTCCCCGAGTCACGGCCGCCGATGGAAGTCGGCGTCCCGCTGGCCACGATCTCGGCATTGTTGAGCACGGCCACGCGATCTGCCAGCGCCTCCACCTCGTCCATGTAGTGCGTCGTCAGCATCACGGTTGTTCCCTCCGCCGTCAGCTGCCGGATCAGGTTCCACGAGTCCCGCCGGCCCAAGGGGTCGAGCCCAGTGGTCGGCTCATCGAGGAAAAGCAGCTCGGGCTGGCCGATGATGCCCAACCCGACATCGAGCCGACGCTGCTGACCCCCTGACAACTTCTTGACCCGTTGGTCTGCTTTCTCCTTCAGGCCGATGACCTCGATCACTTCGTCGACCGGCCGCGGTGAGGGGTAGTAGCCGGCATTGCGGCTGAGTACCTGGCGCACCGTGTAGAAGGGCTCGACGGCCAATTCCTGGAGGACGACACCAATGCGGCTGCGCAGCCAACGTTGCGTGGCACGGTCGGCAGGATCCACGCCCAGTGTGAACACCTCGCCGCAGGTACGGTTGCGAAAACCCTCGAGTATCTCGATGGTCGTCGTCTTGCCTGCGCCATTCG
The DNA here is from genome assembly GCA_963706555.1 of uncultured Acidimicrobiaceae bacterium. Classification (GTDB taxonomy): domain Bacteria; phylum Actinomycetota; class Acidimicrobiia; order Acidimicrobiales; family RAAP-2; genus Bog-473. Next base: position 3,314,482 of record OY970164.1, on the reverse strand, counting down.
GGCCCAGCAACGCGAACACCTCGCCCTTTTGTACCTCGAACGAGACATCGCGCACGGCCTGTTTGTCACCGTACGACTTCGCCAAGTGGCGGACACTCACTGCAGGCAATCAGACTCCCTCCGTGTCGGCGAAGTTTCGCCACGGCACGGTATACCCGCACCCCGTGCCGTCAATGCTATTGAGACGAGGGTCGCGCTCGGCGCGAGGTGGCGCAACGCCGGTGGCTGTCGCATTCCGCACGGCGGAGGTGTACGTTCGATCGGATGCAGACCAGATGGGAACGCTTCAAGTTGTGGCTGGCGAGAAGGATCTCCAACAGGCGCTGAGACCTCCTCTTGCTCCCGGTTGCACCGCAAGGTTGTGATTTCCGGGCTTCTCTCGAGTCCCTCTCAGACCCCTTCCGAGCCTGCGACCTGCCGGCACCTTCGGAAAGTTGGATCTCCCTGCGAGAATGATCGGGTGACCGCCCGACACACCAGCGCAGAACCTTCCCTGGCCGTTCTCATCGACGCTTATTGTCGGCGCGTCTGCCCGGCGATCCTCGGGCAGCACGAGGCGAATTCGATCTCCTCCCCCCTCGGCATTTGGCTACTTCTCGCCGCCTGTGCGAGTGCCGCCGGGCACGACGACCAGAGAGAGCTCGAGGACGCACTCGGCTGCTCGGCGTCGCAAGCTTGGGAGCTGTTGGCCGGCTTCCTCGAAGATCCCCCACCAGCACTTCGCAGTGGGTTGGCATTGTGGGTCACAAACGCCGATGCTTCGCCTGCGCTCACGCGGTGGAGCGCGCACCTCCCCGCACAAGTCGAACGCGGGGATATACCGACTCAGGTTGCGGCGGATGCCTGGGCAGACCATGGGACTGCAGGTCTCATCAAGAAGTTTCCTTTGCCGATCACCAACGAGACGCGCCTCCTCCTCTCCTCCGTGTTGGCCACCAACGTGTCGTGGCAACGTCGGTTCGGAGTCGTCGCGGCGACGCGACCACCTCCGTCCCTCGAGCCCATGGCGTGACCAAGTCGCACACGTCCTGCTCGACGGGAGGTCCGGGAATCCACCGACGATGCTGGCCACGACCGAAGCGGCGGGGGTCGTCGCCGTGCACTTCGCCTTGGCCGCAGAGGATCTCGCCGTGCTCTCGGTCGCTGCGGACCCACAGTTCGACCGGCGACTGGTGTTCGAGGCGGCGTACGAAGTCGCACGAATTTGCCGCGAAGATGGGCTCCGCGCCGCCAACCGCTCACTGTTCGACCTCCCACTCGGCAGCGGCCATTCCTGGGAGATCACCGAACGCGAAGAGCTGACCTCTGTGGCAGGAGCACGCTCGGAACACGTCGAGGGAGCAGTGCTCGTCGCATGGCAGGCGCAGAGCGAGCTGAACCTCCAGGCTTCGGAGGTGTTCGGGGCCCGGCCAGCGCTGTCAGCGCTCTTCGGCCTCATCGGGCCCGATCCGCGTGGAAATGGAGCCGAGGCCGTGCAATCTGCCTTCGCCTCCTACACTCAGTCCGGCTTCAAGGCCGCCGCGATCACGTCCCATGGCCTTTTTGGTGCGAGTGGCCCTCCACCTAGAGAGCGAGGACGCTCGCGCACGGCACGGCTCTACTTCGATCATCCATTCGTCGCAGTGGCGTTAGCGGGACGAGCCAGTGACTTCACCCGCGTACGTGCTGGTCACACGGAGCTGTTTTGCCTCCCACTTTTCAGCGCCTGGGTGAGCACTCCCCAAGATGCGGGTTCCATCAATTCTCTTCGCTGAGGCGCGTCGCCAGAAACCAGGGCCACCGGAAAGCTCCACCCCTCCCGGACTCATGCCCCGTCGAGAAGCCCCACAGTCTCTTCAAATGACCGACCACGAATGAGGGGGTCAGCGTGGCGGTGGAGCCGGACCCATTTATCGCCGTCCCTTCGACAGACCTGCGTTGTCCGCAGTACCCAGGGTTGTGGAGCATCGAACCCGTCGAACGTGACAGTGCTGCGCTCGATCATCACGAGAACAACCACGTCATGCTCAACAATCGTCGCAAGGACTTCGCAGCGACCCTCGCCCCCATGAAACCTGCTCGCGGAGAATGCGGCCTGCCCCGCAGCGAGCTGCTCGGGTGTCATAGATCCCTTCGGCGGACCAAGTCCCCCGAACGGAGCCAGGAGTGTCATGTCCGGAGCTTGCTCGACACCGTCGAGGGCCTCGGCCAGGCCGTTGATCCAGTTCGCCCGCCCCCGATCCATCTGGGCGATCAATTCCTGAACGTCCTTGTCCGTGACTGTCACATCAACCTCCCCGCAACGAAACGGAGTGTGCCACTCGATGCTGGGTTGTCGCTGTGGAGGAATGAGGCCTTTCCGGGTTACCCGGCTGGTTCGTTCCCACACCCGTCTTTCATCTCCACGGTGAGAGTGCGGAACTCCTTGCTGCCGACATTCTCGAGCGAGTGCGGCGTGAGCGGCGCGCCCCAGACGGCCGTACCCAAGATCGGCGGAGAGTTCGACACCCTCGTATCGGCAAGCACGTTTCCATCGGGGTCTCGGCGGACGAAGTCGCTGGTCGCGAGGATGTAGAGCACTCCACCCCACCGGTGTGTGTGCACCGGCACTGTGGCACCAGGCGGAACACGTCCATCGAGCACCCTGACCCGGCTGTCCTCGAAGAGAACTGTGTGGAAGCCTGGCGCAGCGATCATGGCGTCGAGGTCATCGGGCCACGGCCACGCGGCAAACGTGCTGGCGACGGTCAACGGGATGCGGCCATTCGCAGTGGCATCGTCCACTCACGATACTCCCGGCACCCCCCTTTGTCCTTCCTCGCTCACCCGCCGGAAAGCGGACCGATTCCTGTCCACAGCCGGTGACCATCCCCGGCTGTGGCTGTGGCTGTGGCTGTGGCTGTGGCTGTGGCTGTGGCTGTGGTTTCAGTCGTGGAGGACTTACGCTTCGATGAGCGACGCTGGCGCATGTGTGGGTGCCGCAATTCCGTAGAGCTTGGCGGCATTGTCCCAGAGGACCTTCTGGCGAACCTCCTCGGGAGCGTCGCCCCAAGCCTCCTCGATGGTCTCGCGAATGTTGCCGAAGAGGCAGGCATTGTGCGGGTAGTCAGTTTCGAACAGCAAGTTGTCGACCGGCATCTGTCCCAGCAGATTGTGCGGAGCGACCTGCTCGAACCAGACGGTCGCATAGACCTGGCGCTTGAACAGATCAGAGGGCAACATGTCGCCCGCTTCGTGCACCCGACCCTTGCGGGTCAATCCCAACCAGGTGTAGTCGGCCGTCTCGAGGACAAATGGCAGCCAGCCGCACCCACTCTCGACCGAGACGAACTTGAGAGTCGGAAAGCGTTCCAGCACACCGCTCGAAATGAGATCAGCGCACTGCACGCCGTTCTTCATGAAAAGATCGACCACCAGGTGGGTGGCGGCGCCCTTGGTGCCGTGGTGCTCAATACGATTCCGGAAGAGATTGTTGAGCGCGTTCTCGCCGCCGCCGATGTGGAAGTGAATGGGCATATTGAGGTCCTCGGCCGTCCTCCAGAGGGGATCCCACGCCTTGTCGCCCAAGGTGGGCTGTCCGAATCGCATCGGCTCACCGGTGAAGAGAATGGCCCGATACCCGAGCTCATCGTGACAGCGCTTGATCTCCTTCACTGATTCCTCGACGTTCCAGAACGGCGTCGACATCACGCCGACCAGCCGATTGGGGTCAGCAGCACACCACTCGGCGAGGAAGTCGTTGTAGGCGCGCACGCAGGCAAGTTGAAGTTCCGGGTCGTCGAGGTCGAGGAATTTCCGGGCCCCGAACCCGGCGACATTGGGGTACAGGACCTGGGCCCAGATCCCTACTTCGTCCATGTACTTGAGGCGCTCGTGGGAGTCATAGGCGCCCGCGGGGCAGTCGTCGTATCCCTTCCACGCCACCATCTGGCCTTCCGGATTGATGCCCGACGCGGTAACGCCCACCGTGTCGATCTGCGTACCCTCGAGCATCCAGACGTCGCGCCCCTCATCGTTGCGAACCACATGGGGGACGTGATTCTTCCATTTCGCCGGCACCCGAGCCGTCCACACATCGGCTGGCTCGGTGACGTGAGCGTCGGAGTCGATGATCCATCGATTGTCCACTGTGTCCTCCAGGTTCTTATACGTAACTAGCGTTCTCAAAAAAGAGTAGCTGATCCGCGGTCTACGGCATACGTGGCCGGCGGCCTGATGGGCCTCCGGCACGGGGATCAGCACCTTGTGTGGCAACTCTGGTGCCGCCGGCCACTGCGCGAGCGGCTGAGGTCCTTCTGGAGGTACAGGCACGTCCCGACTGGTCCCTCTGCTCCACATGGTTGATGGAGACCGCTGGGTTGTCTTCGCCGTCAACGGCGGCAGACCTCGCGAGCCCACCTGGTATCGCAACCTCGTCGCCAACCCCTCGAGCGATCGTCGAAGTGACCGGTGCGAGGGTGCCAGTTCGCCGCCCATGTGGCAGACGGCGAGGAATACGACGAACTCTGGAGGAAATGCCTTCTCACACCGCCGGCGTATGACCAGTTTGTGGGCGAACGGCGAATACCGGTGACCGTCCTGGAACCAGATCGCAATTAGCGCTGATCGGACATCGGGTCCCGCACTGCACATTGTTCTCTCCGCAGGTGCATCGGCGTCCCCCTCATCCGCTGGGGCCGATGGGCCTACGAACCAGTTGCCTTGAGCGCTGGTGCCCGCGTCGTCGCCTCACCCGAGAGAGCCGGGTCTGCAGCGACCACCTTGTCGAGAAGGTCACGAAGTTGACGGAGCTCCACGCGCGAGAGGGTGTGGAAGGAAGCGGGCGGGACCGAAAGCACCGAATGGATCTCTGCGGCCAGTGATCGACCCTTCTCGGTGATGACGACGATCTTCACCCGGCGGTCGACAGGATCCTGTTCACGAGTGGCCAATCCGTGCGCGGCAAGGTCGTCGACGAGTGCGGTGACGTAGGAAGGGTCGCAGCCGATGCCGCGGGCCATCTCGCCCATCGAGATGCCGTCGGTCCGGGACAGGCGGACCAGCGTCTTGATCACCCCCGGTGACAGCTTGGTCTGTGTTCCGAGCGCCGCCATCTTCTCCGCTTGCTCGCCTTCCAGCGCAATACGGCGGAGGCGGTCGAAGGCATCCTCGGCGAGTCCCACGACCGCAAGTCTGGCACATACTCTTTGACATATCTAGATCTTTGACTATTATGAAGTATCCCCTGAGAGGAGTTGGATGTCGCGCAGCACCACCACGGATTCCGTGCTGACCCCCGAGATTCGCCGCGTCTCGACCGTCATGGTGCTCGGGTCGATCATGGCCATCCTCGACACGACGATCGTGGCGGTGGCGCTGGACACCCTGGCCCGTGACTTCCATGTGTCGGTCTCCACCATCCAGTGGGTGACCACGGGGTACCTGCTCGCCTTGGCCGTGGTCATTCCGGTCACCGGCTGGGCCGTCGATCGCTTCGGGGCCAAGTTGATGTGGATGACGTCCGTCTCGCTGTTCGTCGTCGGATCCTGCCTCTGCGGTATGGCGTGGTCAGCCAATTCCCTCATTGTGTTCCGCGTCCTGCAAGGCCTCGGCGGGGGCATGATCCTGCCCATCGGCCAATCAATGGTGGCGCGTGCCGCTGGTCCGCAACGCATCGGCCGCGTGATGAGCATCGTCGGCGTGCCCACCGTACTGGGCCCGATTCTCGGCCCCGTGCTGGGCGGCCTGATCGTCTCCAACTTCAGCTGGCGCTGGATCTTCTATATCAACGTGCCGATCGGCATCGTCACCCTTGTCCTGTCCAGCAAATTCCTCGTCGGCGGCGAGGATAAGATCCGCAGCACCTTCGACGGATTGGGATTCGCCCTTCTGTCCCCCGGGTTGGCCGCGCTGGTGTACTCGTTGTCGGAGGTCGGTATCACCGGCAAGTTCACCAGCGCGCCGGTCGTGATCAGCTTCGTGCTCGGACTGGGTCTCATGGTCGCATTCGTGCTCCATGCCCTGCGTGTCCGCAACCCGCTGCTCGATCTGCGCCTGTTCAAGAACCGTAACTTCACGATCTCCAACATCTGCATGTTCGTCATGGGAGCGACCCTGTACGGCTCCATGTTCATCCTGCCCCTCTACTACCAGATCGCTCGAGGGGTCAGCCCCTGGCAGGCCGGCCTCCTGATGGCCCCGCAAGGCATCGGGGCCGCCTTGATGATGCCGAGGTCAGGGAGGATCGCCGACCGGGCCGGACCGCGGCAAAGTTGTGCCTTTCGGCATCTTGATCATGGCCGCCGCCACCATTCCCTTCGCCTTCGTCACCGCCACCACGAGCGTCGCTCTGCTCGCGGTGAGCCTCTTCGTGCGCGGGCTCGGGTTGGGACTCTCGATGATGCCGATCATGTCAGCCGCTTACTACGACCTCTCCGACTCCGACATACCTCGCGCCAGCACCACCTTGAATATCGTGCGACAGATCGGCGCCTCGGTGGCCACCGCGGCATTCGCCGTGATCCTGCAACGCGGCATTGTCGAGAACACCCACGCCCATTCGTCGAGCGACAGTTCACTGTTGTCCAACGCAGCCAAGCTACCGTCGCAGATCGCCGAGGAAGTGGCCCAAGCGTTCGCTCATACATTCACGTGGGCAGTGGTCACGATCATGCTTGCTTTCATCCCCACGCTCTTCTTGCCGTCCCATGGTCCGAACGTCGCTGCTGCCGGCCCCGCCGCCGACGCCAGCGAGGGTCTCTTGGTGGACCCGGTCGTCGGTCTTGTCGACGAGGGCCCCGGGCTCGTGACTCGGTCTGTCGGGGAATAGGCCGACAGCGGGTCTGGTTGCAAGAACCATGAACCCTATCTATACCGCGACGGCCCACTCGACCGGGGATGGCCGCAACGGCCACGCCCGCAGCGATGACGGCTTCATCGATCTCGACCTGCGGATCCCCAAGGAGATGGGTGGGTCCGGCGGCGCCACCAATCCTGAGGAGTTATTCGCTGCCGGGTACGCCGCGTGCTTCCACTCGGCCATGAAGCTGGTCGCCGGCCAACGCAAGCTCGACGTCGATGGAACCGAGGTCTCCGCCAGTATCGGCATCGGCCCCCTCGACAATGGAGGGTTCGGCCTCAATGCCGCCCTCGTGATCTACGCACCCAAGCTGGACAAAACGACGGCCCAGTCCCTGGTCGAGGCGGCCCACGAGGTCTGTCCGTATTCGAACGCCACCAGGGGCAACATCGAGGTCACGCTCTCGATTGTCGAATAGGCCCCGCCCCGTAGGCCCCGCCCCGTCTGCGGCTAGGCCGGAACCTCCTCGGCGATGGCTTCGGCAATGAGCTTGTAACCGGCATCATTCGGGTGCGGATTGGGTCCGAGAGGGCCCGAGTCGCAGTTCCAGGTGAGGGTGCACGTGCGCTCGACGTCTTGGGGGACCAGCCCGACGTGCGACAACGGCACGAGGGTTGTGTCGGTGACCTCGTAGGGGTCGGCCACCTTGGCGATCGGTATCCCTTTGGCGCCATAGGTGGCGTGCAGCGTGCGATTCAGCTGCTTGATGGCAGTGATGCTGTCCAGTGAGAACACCTTGTCGACCCCGCCGTCGAGATATTCGGCCAGATAGGGGTCGTAGTGCCCGACGCCGACGATACGCAGCGACGGGTCATTGGCGGCCGAACGCAGCGAGTCGATGATCTGCCCGAGTTGCACGTGCACCGTGGCCAGGGTTGTGGTCACGCACGTGGGATCGACCACATGGTTGGCGAAGCAAGGCAGCAAATTGTTGAATCCGAGGTCGACGGTCATCAGAACCGTGTGATGGGTCCTGAGGAAATCCATCGCTTCGGAAAGCTGGGTCTCGCCTTTGGGACGGCAGCCATCTCCGAGGGACTGAAACGACGTCGTCGTTTCACCCGGACAACCCAGCTGCACCAGTTGAAGGTCGGGCCACCGGGTTCGTTCGATGGCGAGCAGATCGTTCGCATAGCCGGTGTCGGTGGGCTGCCCTCCGGGGTGCGCGGTTGTCGGCTGGTAGCCGACGGAACCTGACCCTCCCAGATCGAGGTAGTAGTCGCCGGCGGAATCGGCTCCGGCCGATTGCGTGGTGACGCCGAGGACGAGAGCCACGGCACACAGGGCACAGATCGCCGCGACCATCTTCCACCAGGCTCGGCTACGCCCCACGGAACCTCCCACCGCCGACGAAGCGTAACTACTTGTTGAGGGGATCCCGGGGCAGTCCGAGAATGCGCTCGGCAATTTGATTCCGCGTGATCTCCGAGGTTCCCCCGGCGATGGACATGCCCCTGGCCGCCAGCTGCGACAGACCGGCGAACGCTCCGTCCCCGGTGAGGAATGCCATGTCAGCGCCCACAAGATCGCCTTGCAGAAGGCCGCGCACCTCGCCGAGCTCCGCCAGCACCAGCTTGGTGACATTCCCCTCGGGACCGGGGCCGCCACCGACCACGGCGCGTTGGGCCCGACGCAGGTTCAGCACCTTGAGCGCGTGGTCCTTGGTCAGCACTCCCCCGACACGCGCCGTTGCCCCGGGGACACGGTCGCCGTGACGGTGGAGCAAGTCGAAGATGTCCATGCCGGGGAAGATGCCGGCGGAGCTTCCACCGATGGAGACGCGCTCGTTCCCCAGGGTCGAGCGGGCCACCGTCCAGCCGTCGTTGGGTGTGCCGACCACGTCGTCATCGGGAACGAAGACGTCGTTGAAGAAGACCTCGTTGAAGTCGGCGTTGCCGGTGATCTGGCGCAGTGGCCGCACCTCGACGCCGGGCCCGTGCATGTCGATCACCATGGTGGTGATGCCGGCGTGCTTGGGTGCGTCCGGATCCGTGCGCACCGTGGCCAGTCCCAGGTGACAGTACTGGGCGCCCGACGTCCAGACCTTCTGGCCGTTGACCAGCCATCCCCCATCGACGCGCACCCCTCTGGTCTTGACAGCTGCTGCGTCGGATCCGGCGTCAGGCTCACTGAACAACTGGCACCACACCAACTCCCCCATCAGCGTCGGCTCTACCCAACGCTCCACCTGCTCCGGTGTTGCGTACTGGTTCACCGTCATGATGTTCCAACCCGTGATCCCGAAATTCGGCGGCCGCACACCGACCGCCCTGAGCTCCTCGTCAATGATCAGTTGCTCGATCGCCCCTGCGTCCCTCCCCCACGGAGCGGGCCAGTGCGGGACCATCAATCCCGAACCGATGAAGGCCCGGCGTTGCTCGTCACCGCTGAGGGTGGCCAACCGCTCTGCCTCGAGGCGCAGCTCGGCCCGCAGCTGTTCGGCGCTCGGGGGCAGATCCAGGGTCACTTCGCGGGTGGTCCCCTTCAGCGCAAGCGCTGTCACGTCTTCGGCATCAGCGGGTGAGCCCAGGACAGCGTTGAGAACGAGCGCCCGCCGAAGATACAGATGGGCGTCGTGCTCCCACGTGAACCCGATCCCCCCATGGACCTGAATGTTCATCTGTGCGTTGTGGACGAACGGCTCGAAGGCCAATGTCGCGGCCATGGCTGCGACGAAGGAGAACTCATCCCCCCCGTCGACCGAGGCTCGTGCTGCGTCCCACACGAGCGCAGTGGCCAGTTCCGCCGCCACCAGCATGTTGGCGCAATGATGCTTGACGGCTTGGAAGGTGCCGATGGTCCGACCGAACTGTACCCGCTGCTTCGCATAGTCAACGGCATCGTCGACACAGGCTGCCGCGCCCCCGACAGCTTCGGCCGCCCCGAGCGTACGGGCCAGTGCGAGTGCCCGGACGGCCGCTCCGGCGATCACATCCTCGGACCTCACCGCCACCTTGTCGGCCGTTGCCGCCACGCAGCGTCGCGTCGGGTCGAGGTTGCCGCCCCGGTCCAAGCTGAGCCCGGGCACCGTGGCCGGGACGATCACCACATCGTCGCCGACCCGGAACAACAACAGGTCGGCGGCACTCCCACCCAGCACAACCCCGCCTGCCCCCGAGAGGCTCCCGTTGCTCAGCCAGAGACCGGCCCCGGCCAACCCGAGCGCAGCTGTCGTGGTGCCGTTCGCCAGGCTCGGGAGCAAGCGCTGTTTCTGCTCTGCCGTGCCGCACTGATCGATCACGGCCGAGGCCAGCACGGTCGGGAGGAACGGCCCGGGCGCGACCTGTCGGCCGAGTTCGTCGAGGACCACGACCAGTTCCGGGAGGCCGGCGCCCGAGCCCCCGTACTCCTCTGGGAGATGAATCCCCAGCCAGCCCAGGTCCGCCATCTCGCTCCAATAGGAGGGACGGGGCTCGTCCTCGGACTCGAGCAGGGCGCGCGCGGCCAGCAGCGCTTTGTGCGCTGTGAGGACGCCCCGCACCGTGGAAGCCAGCTCCTGGTGGTCGTCGGTTATGGCAATCGGCATGGTGAGTGCCCCCCCCTCGAGGTGATGTCTGGTCAACGGCGTCGATGCCTGACGGTGGTTCATGCGTGGCGGTGGTACATGCGTGGCGGTCACGGCGATGATGGTCCGAGAGACCACTCGCCCGGGTGAGATTAGAGGGATCTCGGGAAACGCCCAAGTCGAGCCACGACGAGGGCACGGTCCAAAAGGGGGCGCTATCGATGTCCAGGGCGGCCCTGCCCCGGGTCATGGGGGTTCCCTGGTGGCACTTTCCGCTTGGTGACAGTTTCCCGCTTCCTGGAGCGCCCAGCCCCCAGCCCCGGCGACTTCGGACGACGCCAGGAGGAGACCGCTGAGGCAGGGCGTTGTGGCACGCGGCGCTGAGTGTGCATAGGTTGCAGGACTGATCAAGAGTTCACGACCGAAGGGGGCAGCATGGCTGACGTGCAGGGGACCTGTGACGCGCGGTTTGACGGGGTTCGAAAGGCCCTCTCGTCCAGCCTCGATGCGGGAGGCGATGTCGGGGCGTCAGTTGCCGTCTACCTGCATGGTGAGCCTGTAGTCGACATCTGGGGCGGCTACGTCGACGAGGCGAAGAGCGCCCCCTGGGAGCGCGACACCATCACCAACGTGTGGTCGACCACGAAGACAATGACCTTCCTGTGTGCCCTCATGTTGGCGGACAGAGATCAGCTCGACTTCCACTCGCCTGTGGCGACGTACTGGCCCGAGTTCGCCGCTGGCGGCAAAGAGCGCGTCGAGGTGCGCCACCTCATGGGCCACACCGCGGGCCTCTCGGGCTGGGACGTACCGATCGCCCCGGAGCGGCTGGCCGACTGGGAGTTCTGCACAACGGCCCTGGCCGCACAGACGCCGTGGTGGGAGCCGGGTACCGCGTCCGGCTATCACGCCCTGACGCAGGGCTACCTGATAGGCGAGGTGGTCCGCCGCATTACCGGCAAGTCGATCGGCACCTTCTTCGCCGAAGAGGTCGCGAAGCCGCTGGAAGCCGACTTCTTCATTGGGCTCCCAGAGAGCGAGGACAGCCGGGTGTCCAACGTGATCCCTCCCCCGCCGATCAACTTTGAGGGAGTCGAGATTCCCGAGATCGCGGGGAAGACGTTCATGAATCCGCCATTGGACGCCAACATGGCGATCCAACCTTGGTGGCGCCGGGCCGAGATTCCTGCCGCGAACGGACACGGCAATGCCCGCTCGGTCGCCGCCATCCAATCCGTCATCGCAGGCCGCGGTGCGTCGGGCGGACTGCGACTGCTTTCCGCGGCCGGCACCGACCCCATTTTCGAGGAACAGTCGAACGGCATCGACCTGGTCATGGGCACGCCCAACCGCTTCGGCATGGGCTACGGCCTGAGCAACGAAGAGATTCCCCTCGGGCCACGCGGCTGTCGCTGGGGCGGCTACGGCGGTTCGATCATCGTCATCGACCAGGACGCCGAGCTCGCTGTCTCTTACGTCATGAACCGCATGGAGTCGGGGGTGGAAGGCGACACCCGGGGCGAGAACATCAGGCTGGAAGCACTGCGGGTCGTGGCATAAGAAGGCCCCCCCGGTCATGCGCCCGGTTCATGCGCCCGGGCCGCCCAGTGGCCCACCGCCGGGAGGCGGGGTCCGCTGGAGCCCGGGCTGGGCGTCAGGTGGAAGGTGTTTACGCCTGTCCGAGCAACGCGTCCACTTCGACTTCGACCCTCCATCGCGGATCGAGCAGTGCCACCACGACGATCATGGTGGCAGCGGGGAGAATCCGCGAGAACAATTCGCCGTGGACGCTCGAGATTGCCTCGGCATCCTCGGCGGAAGTCAGATACATGCGGGTGCGCACCACGTCGTCGAGCGTGGCCCCGGCCTCGGCCAGGGCCGCCTCGATAATGGCGAAGCACCGCCGTGCCTGCACCTGAGCATCGTCGGGACACGTTCCGTCGGCCCAGACCGGGCCTGTGCCCGAAACCCATACCCGGTCGCCCACCCGGAGGGCACGGCTGAAACCGATGGTCGGCTCGAACAGCGAACCCGAGGAGACGCGGTGACGTTCGCTCACGTCGTAGATTCTGCCACGGCGTAATTCGTGTCAGACGATTCGTGTCAGCGGATCTGCGCGCTCAGGCCGACGGGCCGTGCAACATCTCGATGCGCCTGGCCAAGTTGACGGCATGGTCGCCGAGGCGCTCGTAGAAGCGGGCCAGGAGCGTGACTTGCGCTCCGATGGCCGTCGGCATCGTCTCGGCCGCGATCTCCCTGGTGAGCCGTTCATGCAAGATGTCGATCTCCTCGTCCGCTTCCGAAAGGTCGTCGGCTTTTGCGGAACGGTCACCGTACGCATCGGCGGCGTCATGCCACATCTCGAGAGCGACTTCCGCCATGCGCTGGATGATGCCGCGGCTCAGCGGGCTCATCTTCGAGCCCAGGTTGGTAACGGCACGTTGCGCGATGTGTTCTGCCAGATCGCCCGACCGCTCCAGCTCAGGCACGATCAGCAGGACGCCCACCAGGTGACGCAGGGTGGCGCTCGGCGTTGACCCGTCATCGATTTGTTTCCATACCATGAGTTCGACCTCGGCCGTCAATTCATCGACGGACTGATCTCCCTCCACCACCCGCAATCCCCGGGCACGGTCGTTACCCAGCAGGGCGTCGGTTGCCCCGGCCAACGCCTCGGATACCAGGGCAAAGAGCTGGGTCATCCGAAAGTCGATGGTCACGCTTTCGGAGAGGTCGGAGTACATGGTGCCCCCGACGATAACCGCCCCGGTAGGAGTCACAATTCAGCCCGCAGCCGCAACTCGCAATTCCGAACTTCACCTCTCCTCCCCTAGTGTGCGGACGGTGACCGGCAGTGACGACGGAGAGTTGCTCGAACTCGAGGTGGGTGACATCGCCGGTGGTGGCGGTTGTGTCGCCCACGCACCCGATGGCCGGGTCGTTTTCGTTCGGCATTCGCTCCCGGGCGAACGCGTAGTTGCACGTGTGACATCGACGACGTCGTCGTTCATGCGTGCTGATGCGGTCGACGTTGTCCAAGCGTCACCCGCCCGCGTGCCGCAACCCTGCCCGTTCGCTGGTCCTGATCGTTGTGGCGGCTGTGACTTCCAACACGTCGAGCTGGGTGCACAACGAGCGCTCAAGGCGACGCGGATCGTTGAGCAACTCCTTCGGGTAGCCGGCATCGCTCGTGATGTGGTCGTCGAGCCCGTGAGGTCCGACGAAAATGGGCTGGCGTGGCGTACGCGCGTCCGCCTCGCGGTCGACCAGTCCGGACACGTGGGATTTCGGCGCCACCGCTCACACGAGCTCGAGGTGGTCGACCACTGCCCGATTGCGTGCGATGAGGTAATGCAGACCGGGGCATTCGACGCCGGGTGGCCGGGGGTCGACGAGCTCGAGGTCATCGTGGCGCCGGACACAGGGGAATCGCTGATTGCCGTCGACACCGTCACGCGCAAGGGCGGCGCCCACAGAAAGGGCGACGCGAACGGTAAGGGCGGCGGCAAGCCGCAGTTGCCGGAACTCCCGGCGAGGCTGGTGGTCAACGGGCGGGCCCAGCAGCGCTCGGGAGCGGTCCACACGAAGGTCGCGAACGTGACGTTTCGCATCTCGGCTGGTGTGTTCTGGCAGGTACACATCGGGGCCGCCGGGGCCCTCGCCGAGGCTGTGCGCACGGTACTGGGCGCCGGACGCGGGGACTCGGTCGTCGACCTCTATGCCGGGGCGGGTCTCTTCTCGGTGATGATCGCCCAGGATGTGGGACGTGCTGGTTCGGTGCTGGCCGTCGAGCGTGATCGTCGAGCTTGCGCCGACGCTGAGTACAACGGGAAGGAACTCCCTCAACTCAGGGTCAAGAGGGCCTCCATTTCGACCAACCTCGTAGAGAACGAGATCGGCAAGCCCGACCTCGTCGTGCTCGATCCGGCGCGAGAAGGTGCGGGAACATCGGTCATGGCGGCGCTCCGCAGCCATGCCTCCACCCTGCGACGCCTGGTCTACGTCTCATGCGACCCTTCGTCGTTCAGCCGCGACATTCGAGTGTTGCTGGATGCCGGATGGGCCCTCACGTCTCTGCGGGCCTTCGACATCTTCCCCATGACAGAACATGTAGAGCTAGTCGCCGCGCTCGAACCGCCCGCCTGACTCGGGCGCCTCCTACGCGTGCCCGCCGACCTCGTGATCAATATGGCCGACGGCCTCTAGTTGCAGTGTCGAATGCTCCACATCGAAGTGGCCGGCCAGACAGCTCTGCAGGTGGTCAAGAACCCGGCCGACCTCGCCTCCGTTGATGCAGTCGTCAGTAACGACCACGTGCGCCGTGAGGATGGGCAGCGAGGAGGTGAGCGTCCAGACATGCAGGTCGTGCACGGACGACACTTCGTGGAGTTCGAGGAGGTGTCGGCGCACCTCCTCGAGATCGATGTCATCAGGCGTGGCTTCCAGGAGGATGCGAAGTCCCGGCCGGAGGAGCCCGATCGCAGCTTTGAGCATCAAGCCGACAACCATCAGCGACGCGATGGGGTCGGCCCGATCGAACCCGGTGGTGACGATCACGATGCCGGCAATGACCGTCCCGATAAATCCGTAGAGGTCTGTGAGGACGTGGCGGTACGCGCCCTCCACGTTGAGGGAACGCCGGTTTGCCCTGGACATCGTGACGGTGGCGACCAGATTGACCGCGACACCGGTCGCTGCCACCGTGATCAACACCCATCCGCGGACCGGCACCGGGTGCACGAGACGCTGAATCGCCTCGATCGCGATGACCGCCGACACGACGACGAGCGTGAGGCCGTTTCCGACGGCAGCAATGATCTCGGCCCGCTTCATGCCGAATGTGTGTGAACCCGTCTCGGGCCGGGCGGCGAGTCGCAGCGCCACCAACGAACCTGCGATCGCAACGATGTCGACCAACATGTGCCCGGCATCGGCCAGAAGTGCCAGGGAATGGGAAAGGAATGCTGTGACGACCTCGAAGACCATGAAGCCTGCAAGAAGCGTGAGCGTGATCGTCAGGTATCTATGGTCGGACTCCGACGTGATGGCCTCGGTGTGACTGTGAGTGTGAGTGTGGCCGTGGCCTTTTCCAGAACTGTGGCCGTCACCGGAGCTGTGGTTGTCGTCACTGCTCCCATGCGCATCACCGACCCGATGGTCGTCACTGCTCCCATGCGCATCACCGCCCCGATGGTCGTCACTGCTCCCATGCGCATGACTCTCGGCGAGATTGCCATTACTCGGTACGTCCTTCGCACCCTCTGCGCGCTCAGGATTGCTTGACACGTGATCTTCCAATTGTCTTGGGCGTGTCGGAGTGCGTGCGCGGCGGAACGGCCCGCGTCACGTGGTCAGCGTGCGACAGGACCTCTTCGACGAGCCGTCGCACGTGGGCGTCGTCGGCGACGTAGAAGATCCGTGTGCCGTCCCGACGAGTCCGGACGAGACGCGCCAGCCGCAGCTTGGCCAGATGCTGGGACACGCCGGCCGCCTGTGCTCCGACGAGCTCTGCCAGCTCATTGACAGAGTGCTCGCCGTCGAGAAGGGCCCAGATGATGCGCAGCCGTGTCTCATCCCCGAGCAGTTTCAGCATGCCCACGGCAGATTGGAACTCGTCCTCCGAAGGAATCTCCTCTATCTGCGTAGTCACGTAGATATACTACCAACATGCAAGGTGGCTGCGTCCAGACGGCCTCGAGCGGCCCCCGAGCGGCCCGGAAATGAGCCCCAAACAGGATTGGCCGAACCGCCGAAGTTGATGTCCCCCCGAGTGGTGTAGTTCCCGGGGGTCCACCACTTTGAGGTGGCCACCGGGTGATCTTCGGTTGAACCAGCAAGCTCAACCAAGGAGGCACCCAGTGACCATCACCAATAGTGACCTGAACGAACTGCTCGACGCTGTCCGCGCCGGCGGAGACATCGACGTCGTGCGCCGGGGCGTGGAGATCATGCTCCAAGCCCTCATCGACGCCGAAGCCACGGCCCAGATCGGAGCCGAGCGGTTCGAACGGTCGAGTACCCGGACGAACCAGCGCAACGGCACCCGTGACCGATTGTTGTCGACCAAAGCCGGGGACGTCGATCTGAAGATCCCCAAGCTGCGCCAGGGCAGCTTCTTCCCGAGCATTCTCGAGCGCCGCCGGCGGATCGACCGGGCCCTGTTCGCCGTGGTGATGGAGGCTTACGTGCACGGGGTCTCCACCAGGAAGGTCGACGACCTGGTCGCTGCCCTCGGCCTTGAGTCCGGCATCTCCAAGTCCGAGGTCAGCCGAATCTGCAGTGAGCTCGACGAGCAGCTGGGGGCATTTCGTTCGCGATCCCTCGCCCACGTGGAGTTCCCCTATGTGTTTTTAGATGCCACCTATCTGAAGGGCAGGGTGGACCATCAGGTTGTCTCGCGTGCGGTGGTGGTGGCGACAGGGGTCTCGATGGACGGCAACCGCGAAGTTCTGGGCTGTGCGGTCGGTCACTCAGAAGACGGAGCCTTTTGGACCGAGTTCCTGCGCTCGCTTCGCGCCAGAGGGCTCAAAGGGGTCCGCCTGGTCATCTCTGACCAGCACCTTGGTCTGAAAAAGGCCATCGAAGCGGTGATGGTGGGATCAGCCTGGCAGCGGTGCCGGGTGCATTTCATGCGCAACGTGCTCTCCAGGGTCAAGCGGAACAACACCCACATGGTCATCGCCGCCATCCAGACGATCTTCGCCCAGCCCGATGCCTCCTCGGTCCGTGAGCAGTTCGACCGGATCGTCGGGACACTCGAGGGCCAGTTTCCAGAAGTCGCCGCCATGCTCACCGACGCCAAGGAGGACCTACTGGCCTTCTCGGCGTTCCCAGAGTCGCACTGGCGCAAGGTGTGGTCGTCGAATCCTCTCGAGCGCCTCCACCGAGAGATCAAACGCCGCACCGACGTGGTCGGTGTGTTCCCCAACGACAAGGCGGTCGAACGATTGGTGACCGCGGTGGTGGTTGAGACCCATGACGAATGGCAGGTGGCCGAGCGTCGCTATCTGTCGGAGACCTCGATGGCCCAGCTCCGCCGCAACGAGAAGGTGGCCATCGCCGAGGGCTCCGACGATGCCCTCGAAAGCAGACCCCTCGCTGGCTGAGGTCGTTACGCTTTTGGGGTGGCCAGCGTCCTCCCTGAGCTCGACGTTGAGAAGGTCAGGCGGTGGTGCCGCGAACGCGTCCCCGCCAAATTCAAAGACGAGGTGCGCCTCGAGGTCACCACTCGGGGCAAGTCCGTCTCCATCCATGAATGCCGACCAGTCTGGAGGGGCGCGCCCGGTGAGTGGACCAAGATGCCCATCGCCCAGCTCCGCTACGAAGGCGATGGCACCTGGACGCTCTACTTCGGCGACCGCTACGGCAAGTGGACGATGTACTTCGACCTCGACACCAACCAGCCCATCAACGTGATCCTCGACGAGATCGCCGTGGACCCGACCTGCGTTTTTTGGGGCTGAACTCCTCAACGTGAACTGCCGGTTGTACGCGCCTACCATCACGTCAGACCGAGGATCGCTTCTCCACCACTCGGCGGGACGTCATCCCGCCGAACCGCCGAACCACTGAACTGCCCAACCGCCCACGAGGAGCCAGCGGTGCCCTGCCTGAGGGAAGCCGGAGGGCTCTGACGGCGTTGCACAAGCCATGATCCCTCTTTCCGTGCTCGACCTCGCCACTGTGGCCTCGGGGTCCACCCCCGCGCAGGCCCTGACGGACACCATCAAGATGGCGGGCGTCGTGGAGCAACTCGGGTACAAGCGGCTCTGGGTGGCCGAACACCACGGGATGCCCGCGGTCGCCAGCTCCGCCCCGGCCGTGCTCATCGCCCACCTGGCCGGCGCTACTTCCACGTTGCGGGTCGGCTCGGGCGGCGTCATGCTCCCCAACCACTCGCCACTCGTCATCGCCGAACAGTTCGGCACGCTCGAGGCGCTGCACCCAGGCCGGATCGACCTGGGATTAGGGCGGGCGCCCGGGACAGATCAGGTCACCGCCCGCGCCCTTCGCCGTGCCCAAGATATGAATGCCGACACGTTCCCCGAAGATGTGGTCGAACTCATCAGGTACCTCCTGCCCAACGAAGGACCGCCTGCAGTTCCGTCAGCCGTACCGGGCAACGGCTACCTCCCCGAGGTATGGCTGCTCGGCTCGTCACTCTTCAGCGCCCAGCTGGCGGGGATGCTCGGACTCCCCTTTTCCTTCGCCTATCACTTCGCACCCAAGCTTCTCGATGCGGCGCTCGAGACGTACCGGTCGCACTTCCGCGCTTCGATCCTGCATCGCGAACCCCGTGCCATGGTCGCTGTCACGGTCTTGTGTGCGCCAACGGAAGCCGAAGCCACATGGCTCTCCGGGTCATCGGCGCTGAGCATCCTGCATCTTCGTACGGGCCGACTGGGCCTGCTCCCATCTCCCGAAGACGCCGAGGCCTATCCGTTCACACCCACCGAAGTGGCCATCGTGGAAGATGCCATGTCGAGCCACCTGATCGGACCGCCCGAAACTGTGTTCGAAGGTCTCGTCGAGTTGCAGCGGCGCACCTCAGCAGACGAAATCATGATCTCGACCCGCATGCACTCTTACGAGGCGCGCGTTCGCTCTCTCACGCTGGTCGCGCAGAGTTGGGGACTGACGCCACCTTCTTGATCGTTGGGCCTCGCGTGGGTCCTCACCGCGCCGAGGGGGAGGCGACACGAGGCGGCGATCCAGGCCGGGGCACTTTGGGCGCCCAGCACGACGCCTCCGTTGCAGCAGTGACCGCAACGGCACTCGAGCGATATGCAACTCCCTCACAGAAGAGTCAGCAGTTACGCCTCCGCGATCTTCTTCAAATTGGCGAGCGTCGTCTCGATACCGGATTCCGTCATGGACAGCAGTCCCTTCAATTGCTCGTCAGGGAGGCCTGTGATGCGCTCGTCATCGCGGATGATGCGCCACGTTTCCTCGACCTCGGTGCCGTCCGCCACGGGTCGGAATCGGTAGGTCCACTCGGCGACACCTTCGTCGCGTCCACCCGCTACCCAGCCGAGCGCCCGCCCCGGCTCGGCGAGAACGATCTCGCAACGGCGCTCCCACGGGTCCCGCCCCTCCATCTCATTTCGGCCGGTGAACCATGCGCCCTCTTGCGGAGCAGAGCCTTGCTCGGGCTCGGCCCCCTCGTCCCACCATGCGGCCTTGCAGATGGGGCTCAGTTCACCGATACGCGTGACATCCGCGATGATGCCGTACACGACGTCAGGCGGCGCGCCCACCTTCGTCGAGCGCGTGACATGGAGCTCCGAGAAATCGACCACCGTTCCACCTTCCCTTCGTCGGCGTGCGATGAGCATCGCCGCGGACGTGACAGTAGTTCGATCTCAGCACGCAAGCGCAGCGTCGACTGGGACCGTGGATCACCTGGTCACAGTCAGAACCAGGCCGTCAGCGCATCGCGCAATCCGGCATCGGTTCCCTCCCCGACCCAGGCGACGTGTCCGTCGGGCCTGACGAGCACGGCCGACGGCGCAGTCACCTCGCCGATCACCGGGAGCTCCCAGATGCCCGCATAGGAGGCGTCAACGAGCTGAACGCGTCCGGCCCACGGTGCGATGTCGGACTGACCGGCCCGACCTGCCTGACCGAAGTCGAGCAAAAGGGGCTTCGCGCGGTGCAGAAACGAGAACACCCTGAGCGGGCCACCAGCGGTCGCCAGATCCAGATCAGGCATGCGACGCCCGAGCAGAGGGTGTCCCCCGCCGAGGTCGTACGCGACGTCGAGGCCGGAGATCATTCCGGCGATGTACTTGCGCGGTTGATCCATTGTCAGCACCTCAGCAAAGATCCCCCGAAGCGCGACCGTGCGCTCGTCATTGGCGCCCACCGCTCGCTGGGCCATCGTGTTCTGCAGCACGCGGGCTCCGACCGGATGCCGTTCAGCGTGGTACGTGTCGAGAAGGCTCACTGGTGATGTTCCGTCGATCACCTGCGCCAGCTTCCATCCCAGATTGACAGCATCCTGCACGCCGATGTTCAAACCCTGCCCACCCATCGGAGCGTGTACATGTGCGGCGTCGCCCGCAAGCAGGACGCGCCCCCTGCGATACGCCACCGCCTGACGGGTCATGTCGGTAAAGCTTGAGATCCAGTGCGGGCTGTGCACGCCGTAGTCCTTGCCGTCAACCCGGATGAGTGCGTCGCGGAGGTCCTGCAGGGTGGGCTCATCCGTGAGGTCCAGGTCGGGCACAATGAGGGTGACACCCACCCGTCCGTCCTCGGCTGGGCCGATGCCACCGCCGCCGCGCAAGCCGAATTCCGGCATCTCCTCCATCTCGACCTCGCCAATGATCCAGCGCGTTGTCGGGTCCCATCCGGCGAATTCGATGCCGGCCGCCTTGCGCACAGCGCTGCGGCCCCCGTCGCAACCGACCAGATACTGCGCCCGCAGCGATGAGCCGTCAGACAGCGCGACGTCGACGCCGCTCTCGTTTTGGGTGAGGCCGATCACCTCGCGTTCGCGCAAGATGGGAACACCAAGCTCGTCGAGCCAGCCGGCCAGGATCCGCTCGAAGTGGCTCTGCAGCAACGCCATCCCATAGTTGTGGCGGCTGGGGAAGTCGCTGATATCCATCGGGACCCCGGCGAACGCCTGCACCTGCATCGCAATCCCCTCGGCGAGGAAGCGATCGACGACACCGCGCTGGTCCAGCACCTCGATGGTGCGGGAGTGCAGACCCCGAGAGCGCGAGCTTTCGAGTGTGAGGCTGGCGCGTCGTTCGACGATGAGGACGTCTGTCCCCACAAGTGTCAGCTCCGCCGCCAGCATCATCCCCGTCGGACCGCCTCCGGCGATCACAACTGCATGCTCGGACATCACCACTCCCCATTTCCCGACGTCGCCCAAGAAGCTCTGCACCCTACCCGGGGCCTGCGGGAAGCCTCCGGTCGCGAGGACACGAAGCGAAGCGGAGTCCCACAGCGACCCTGGATGCGGCGTACTGCCGCGGCAACTCACGGTGGCCGAGGCCGGCCGCCATCGGCCGGGCCTCTCTGCGCCGTTGAGCATTCACGCTGTTGGGCATGTCAACGGAGATGGACTCCAGAGAATCGCCCGTCTCCGCTGCGTCCTCACCAGTGGCGGTTGCGTCCTCGCCAGCTCGCCAGCGGGCCAGCGGGCCACGCGGGTCTACAGAGGCTTGAGATAGGCGACTTCGAGTTCCGCACCGTCGGGATCCCTGAAGAACACCGAGAAGAGTGAGGGTCCGAATTGGGTGATCTCACCGGGCGATGCCCCGACCGCGACCAGGCGGTCTCGGACTTCTGCGAGGCGCTCTTCGGAATCCACCGCCAAGGCGAAGTGATCGATCGGACCCCGGGCACCCATTTTTCCCCGATCACCGACGATGTCCTCCGCCGGAATCTCGAACACATTCAGCGCGCTTGCGCCACCCATGTTGACGATCGCCATCCGGGGATGATCATCGTGCGCTTCCATGACTGCAAGCACTTCTGCGCCGAAGATGTCGTGGTAGAAGGCCAAGTAGCGGTCCAGGTCGTGCGTCATCGTCGCAACGTGATTGAACCCCGAGGTTGCAGGACTGGCGGTCATTTCACCTCCTTCGTTTGCTCCACGCACAGTACAACCGGGCGGCCCGGCGCAAACCCCGATCGCCACGCTAGGGTTTCGTGCATGTCGATCTACACAAACCCAATTGCCTCGCTCGATGGAGAACCGTTCGATCTCGACGGTCTGAAAGGCAAGGCCGTCCTGGTCGTGAACGTGGCCTCCAAGTGCGGTCTGACTCCTCAGTACACCGGTCTCGAGGAACTCCAGAAGACGTATGCCGACCGGGGCTTCACGGTCCTCGGCGTGCCCTGCAACCAGTTCGGCGCCCAAGAGCCCGGCACGGCAGAGGAGATCGCGACCTTCTGCTCCTCGACCTACGGCGTGACCTTTCCCATCACCGAGAAAGTGGACGTCAATGGCCAGAAGCGCCACCCGCTCTTCACAGAGTTGACAGCGAAGCCCGACGCGAGCGGCGATGCTGGTGACATCCAGTGGAACTTCGAAAAGTTCCTGATCTCCCCGGCCGGAGAAGTCGTGGGGCGTTTTCGGCCCACGGTGACGCCCGACGCCGAAGAGCTTGTCGGAGCACTCGAATCAGTCCTGCCTGGCTGAACTCCTGCCGCATTGAGCAACAGCACCACTGAGCAACCGCACTACTGAGCAAAACAAATGAGGCTGTTCGCCGCCGGAGGGCACAGCACACGAGGAATCAAACGAGGAGAAGACGGTCACGATGTCGGAGTCTTGGAAGAAAGTAAAGGCAGACGAAGTCCGCGCCGGCGATGCGGTGCGGACGCAAGCCGGTGATGTCGTCATCGTCTCGCGTGTCGAGACCGGCTTCATGGGCATGCCGAACATGTTGGCCTTCATCGAGGACACGCCCGACCGTTGGTTCAAGCAGCCGATGATGGCTGACGGAGAGGTCGAGGTCCGCTCCTAAGGAGCCTGATGCGGTCGGCTGGGCCGATCGGGCGAGAGACACCCGCTCGTTACCATGGCTCATGACTTCGCAGCCACCGGTCGAGTTTGGCCGCGGCGTCGTGGTGCTCCCGGGTGTCGAACCGCCGAGAGCGTGGTCGGCCTGCCCTCGCGTCGTAATCAGCGAAGCCTCCCTCGCGAACCTCGGCCCGGTGGTGGAGGAGCTCCACGATTTCTGGTCCAATCGACGACCGGTCGTGATCGAACTGGGGGCCGACCCGGCCGCCCTTCGGGAGCCGGAGTCGAGCCTCCGCCCCGTCTACGAGCACGTACCCGCCTTCGAGTTCAGCCGCGAACGCCTGCAGTTCCTGGTCTGGGCGAACACCTACGACGCCCGAGGCGGGGACCCCATCTGGTGGCACGGCCGTAAGGCGGTACGCCGCTTCGCCGACGATGGGGTCACAGAGGGCGACGGCGTGCTCGCCGACATCCGGCTCGCCGACGGGACGCCACTTTTCGTCGACGGGGGTCCGCCGCAGCCGCCGCAGCTCGCCTCGGGGGTCGCAGTGGTGCATCGCTGGAATGCCGAAGTCGGGCCCCGACTCCGTCCGGCCGGCCACGTGCGCGTCCATCGCCGATCTCGCTCCGGACCAACTGGCGGCCGTCGGCCACCCTTGCGGTCCGGCCCGGGTCATTGCACCGGCCGGTTCGGGCAAGACCCGCGTGCTCACCGAGCGTGTGCGGCATCTCGTCAGCGATTGCGGCGTGCACCCCGGCACCCTCACGGCACTGGCGTACAACAACAAGGCGGCAAGCGAGCTCCGGCTCCGCTGCGCCGACATCGAGGGTGGCCAGGCGCTCAACATCCGCACGCTGAACAGCCTCGGGCTGTGGATCTGCAACGAGTTCGGCCGGGCCGGGCGGCTCCGGGTCCTGGAGGAGCCGGGAGTGCGGGACCTGTTGCAGCGCCACATCGAGATCCGGCGCCAAGCCAACACGGACACGGTCGCTCCCTACATCGAGGCACTCTCCGCCATACGCCTCGGTCTCACAGCCCCGGAGTTCGTCGAGGAGGCCATGCCGGACGCGGCCGGCATCGCCGAGGGATTCGCAGCGTACCGGGCCGCGCTGGCCGACCTCGGTGCCGTGGACTTCGACGAGCAGATCTATCGTGCCCTCGAGATCCTCCTGCGCGATCCCGCAGCGCGGGCGGTGGCGCAGGCCACGTGCCGCTATCTCCTCGTCGACGAGTTCCAGGATCTCAACCCGGCCCACCTCTTGCTCATCCGCCTTCTGGCGGCCCCGACGTACGACTGCTTCGGCGTCGGGGACGACGATCAGGTGATTTACGGCTACGCCGGTGCAACACCCGAATTCCTCATCAACTTCTCCCGCTATTTCCCGGGCGCGGCCACGCACCCGTTGACGGTCAACTACCGGTGCCCGCCCGCCGTCGTCGATGCGGCCCGGCACGTGCTCTCCTACAACGCACGTCGCATCGACAAGGAGATCCACGCGCCACATGGGCGCGTCGACGCGCCCACCGGATTCGGCGGGCCCTTGGCCGGAGGCGGACCGGTGGTCGTGCTCGACGCCCCGGCCGACACGATGGCGGGCCTCGCCGTCGAGACCATCTCGTCCTGGCGCCACGGCGGGGTCGATCCCGGCGACATCGCGGTCCTGGCTCGTGTCAACTCCGCCCTCCTGCCCGTCCAAGTGGCATGCATGGAGGCCGGGGTGCCCTGCACCACTCCCCTTTCCACTGCCGTGCTCCAGCGCACCGGCATCCGCACCGCGTTCGCCTACCTGCGCATCGGGTCTGATCCGGAGAACATCCGGCGCGAGGACATCCTCGAGACGATCCGACGCCCATCTCGGGGCATCGCACCCAAGGTGGTCGACATGCTCACCAGCCGCTCGACCACGTCGATCACGGATATCCGCCGACTGGCCGGAAGGCTCTCGGGCCGCGACGTACCCAAGCTCGGCACCTACGCCAGCGACCTCGAGTTGGTGGTGCGAGCCTGCCGCACCTCCTCCGCCGCCGCCCTCAGGTCCATCCGGGTCGAGGTGGGGCTCGGCGACACCATGGACGTCCTCGATTCCTCACGGAGCGAAGCGGACCGCTCCACGCACACCGACGACCTGGCCGCGCTGGAGTCGGTCGCTGCCCTCCATACCGAGGTCGCCACCTTCGAAGATTGGCTGCGCGAGGTCCTGACGCGGACGCCGGGAGGAGGTCCGTTGGTGCTGCTCTCCACGATCCATCGCATCAAGGGCCGTGAGTGGAACCACGTCCTCGTCTTCGACGTCTCGAGGGGCCTCTTCCCACACCGGCTCGGCAACGACGAAGAGGGCGAACGACGGGTCTTCCACGTGGCCCTGACCCGCGCCCGCACCCAGGTGGTCACCTTGGCCAACAGCGATGCGCCCTCCATGTTCCTCGCTGAGCTCGACGGCTCCCGGGTGCGTCCCGCTCCCGCTGCAGCGTCCGGCTCCCGTTCCGGCGACGAGCCTCGTGCGAGCGGAGCGGGCGCAGCGGGCGGCGCCCGTAGCGACAGGCGACGCGCGGGAGGGCCGACCGAAAAGTCGAAGAGAACCCGGACTCCCGCGGTCTTCGCCGAGGTGCAACTACCCCGCGTCGAGGCGACGATCGGGCTCCTCGTCGAGGACAGGGGCAGCATCGGCGCCGTGGTCGAGGTGACCGAAGACGCGGCGGTCCTCTCGGTAGGAGCGGTCCGGCTCCGGGTGGCGCTCGGATCAGACGTTCGGATCGATGGGCAGAGTGTCACCTTGGTCGGCCCGGGCCAGGGCCCAACGGCGAGTGATGAGGCCGAGAAGGCGCTACGCGTGTGGAGGTCGGAGATGGCCAGCCATGACGCCGTCCCGGCCTATGTGATCTTGAAGGACGCCGAGCTCACCGGCATCGCCGCGCGCGATCCGTCAACATTGGCCGAACTGGCGAAGTGCCGCGGCATCGGGCAGATCCGTCTCGAGCGTTGGGGGGACGAGATACTGGCCGTGCTCGAGGCGGCCCGGTCTGCATGACCCCGACCTGAACGGTCCGGTCCTGAAAAGCCCCGTCCCCAAGGTGATGCTCAGGGGAGTTCTTTGGTCCGGGCATGCTCGGCTTCGGCGAGACGCTTGATGGCATCGAGCCGGCGATCCCATTGCCGGGCCAACGCCGCCATCGCCTGTGCGGCCTCATCGAGTCGGGTGGCGTCCACCCGATACAGGACCTCCCGCCCCTCTTTGCGATGGCTCGTCAGTCCGGCTTGTTCGAGGACCGCGAGGTGCTTCGAAACCGCCTGACGGGAGAACGGGACCTGCCCGGACAGCCAGCTCGCAGTCACCTCTCCGTGACGCACCAAGAGGTCGAGGACGCGTCGACGAGACGGGTCAGCGATCGCCGACCACAGCTCGTCGTCGTCCTCTGTGACCATCGCTCGAATTCCCTCAGATCCCTTCGGTTCTCACGGCCCTCAAGGCTGTCGGCTCTGAGGGCTACCCACGAGCAACACGGTCAGCCGATCCAAGAAATTGGACCAGCCGTCGCGGTGTTCCTCGGCGTAGCGCACCTTGTCGTCGTCGGTCCAGGCGATGATGTCGAGGCCGCTCTCGGCCACCCGAAGGCGGGTCCGTCCCCTCCCCTCACTGACGAGGGTGAACTCGACGAGCACCGAATTGCCCGGCTTGGGATCGGTGCCGTCAGGATGGCACCAACGGAACGAGAAGCGGGTCGGCGGGTCGACCGTCTCCACGACGAGCGGAGCGGTGTGCACGACATTGCCGTCGTTGTCCTCGAACATGAAGACACCCGCCCCACCTGGAGTGGCACTGAGCTCCACCCGATTGGCAAACCATTGGGCGATCTGGTCGGGCTCGGTGACGGTTCGCCACACGACCTCGACCGGTGCCTCGATCACGACGTCGCGCTCGATCTTGAAGTCAGCCATGGTCGTCATCCCCAGCTGCTGACGTGCATGTCGTTCGGCCACGGGGTGGCCTTGCCGTCCTCGAACCCGGCTTTGAGGCCCAGCAGGAAGTAGCCCCACTTGGTGCTGCAGTGCTGCATGAACTCGACCGGTTCGCGCCAGCCGGCGTGTGAGAACAACAGGGTGGTCTCATCCCCCGTCGCGTTGAGCTCGAAGGTGATCGTCGTGCTCTTCCACTCCTCGGGTCCCTCGACGCACCGCCACTGCACCCGCGTCAAGGGAACGAGCTCGATCACTTCCATCGCCACCCACGGCTCGGGTTGGCCGAAGCCGAATGCGAGCGTGCCGCCCGGCTTCGACTCGCCCTCCACATCACGCGTCCACCACCGGGCGACGCCATCACGAGTTGCGACCGCCTCGTAGACCTCGCTGATGGGGGCGCTCATCCCCACTCGGTGCCCTATGTCGTACATGACTACCTCTCCTCCCTCTCGATGGCCTCACTGGTCTCGATGTGCAACCAAAGGTAGCATGTTTGGTACTGGATATGCAACCTTTTGTTGCACATTTATCGACCGGCGGGGGCGGACGGCGTCAACAAGGAGTGCGGGGACCGATGTGCGGGGAGCTCTCGGCTGGGAGCTCTCGGCTCGGACCTCTCGGCAGGGAGCTCTCGGCAGGGAGCGTCAGCGGCCGGTGCTCAGCGAGGCAGACCGAGGATGCGGTCTCCGATGATCGTGCGTTGAATTTCGGACGTCCCGCCCGCGATGGTGGCCGCTTTGGACCAGAGCCATTGGCGCTGCCACTTCCCCGCCATCGGATTGCCCGCTGCGTCACCCCAGAGGGGTGCACTGGCATCGAGCACCGACAGGGCGGCGTCGGACAGGGTCTGCGTCATGTCCGCCCACGTCAGCTTGACCACACTGGACTCCGGCCCCGGCTCCTCGCCATGGGTCAGCCGGGTCAATGTGCGCCAGTTGTGCTGGCGCAACACGCGAAGTTTGACGGCTGCCTCGGCCAAGGCGTCCGAGACCTCTATGTCGTCGAGGGTGCCCAACTCGGCCGCGAGCGCATAGAGCTCGTTGAGGTACACCTCGTGGACGACCTGCTCCTTGAACGGAAAGGTCGTCCCACGCTCATGGGCCAGAGTGGTGTTGGCCACTGCCCAGCCCTGGTTGAGGCCGCCCACGAGGCAGTCCGAAGGGACGAAGACCTCGTCGAAGTACACCTCGTTGAATTCGGCTTCCCCCGTGATGGTGACCAAGGGCCGGATATCGATGCCCGGCGATGTCATGTCGACGACGAGATACGAGATGCCCTTGTGCTTGGGGGCGTCGGGGTCGGTCCGGACCAGGGCGATCCCCCACCGGGAGAACTGGGCGTAGCTGGTCCAGACCTTCTGGCCCTCGAGTACCCAACCGCCCTCCGTCGCGATGCCCCTGGTCGTGAGCGAAGCCAGATCAGATCCCGAGCCTGGTTCACTGAAGAGTTGGCACCAGATCTCCTCCGCGCTCAGGATGCGGGGGATCCAGCGCGCCTTTTGCTCGTCGGTCCCATGGGCCAGGATCGTCGGCCCACAGTGGTTGATCCCGTTGCGATTCACCGGCTGGGGGGCCCGGGAACGGGCGTATTCCATGTTGAAGATGGCCACCTGCACCGGCGTCGCCCCGCGGCCGCCGTAGACCTCGGGCCAATGGATGCCGACCCAGCGGTCGGCGGCCAAGCGCGCCTGCCATTTACGACCCCACTCGAACTCCTCCTCGAGCGTGCGGAAGGCGGGAGGAAGCTCGACGTTGGCTTCGAGCCAGTGCCGCACCTCGTCGCGGAAGGCCTCCTCGTCGGGGGTCAGTGCGAGATCCACGGGCCCATCCTTCCAGCCTCGGGGCAACTGCTCCGGATGCTCAGACCGATCATGCTCCTCCGGACCCTCCGGCCGATCCGAGGACCAAGGGCCAGCTCGCCGGACCGGCGTGAGGACGAGGACATCGCCATTACATTGCCACGCTCATCGCCGCAGCCCGGACCTTGAGCGCCGTCCGATCGGGTTTCCCCGCCGCCAGGAGCGGGATCTCCTCAATGTGCACCACGACCTCAGGTGTCTTGAACCGGGCCACGCCGTGCTCGGTGAACCAGCGCCTGCACTCGGCCGTGTCGATGTCGGCCGAGCCCACGATGAAGGCCACGACGCGCTCGCCCAGCCGTTCGTCGGGGCGCCCCACGACGACGGCCTGCCTGATGCCCGGATGGAGCTCGAGGGCGCGTTCCACCTCCGACGAGGAGATGTTCTCCCCGCCGCGGATGATCAACTCCTTGATGCGACCGGTGATGACCAACCACCCCTCGTCGTCCATCACGCCCAGATCGCCGCTGCGGAACCAGCCACGGTGCATCGAGGTCGCTGTCTCTTCGGGATCGGAGTAGCCGGCGAACAACTCCGGCCCACGTATCCAGACCTCGCCCTCATGTCCCGCCGCCCGCCAGCGGCCCGTCGTTGGATCCGCGATGCGGATGATGGCGTCGCCGACGGCCCGACCGTCCGTTTCACGGCAACGCTCCCCAGGGTCGGCGTTGGTACAGGTCGAGACGGTGGGAGCTTCGGTCGAGCCGTAGCTGCGCTTGGCAATGGCCCCGAACCCGGCGTGCGCCGCCTCGATGAACGCAGGCGTCACTCCCATCATCCCGCTCGAGATCACGCGCATGCTGGCCACCTTCGAGGGAGCGAAGGCGGAATCCTCCATCATCGCGGTGAAGATGGTCGGAGGGCCGATCATGTAGCTGATCCCCTCCTCTTCGATGAGTCGCAAGCCACGCTGCACGTCCCATCGCTCCATCAAGACCGTCCGCATGGCCGCTGCACCAGGAAGGAGGACGGCGTTGAGCAGACCCGAGACATGCGCCATCGGCGCCGGCATCAGCACCGCGTCGGGCTCCGACAACCCGTGCACACCCATCATCACGCGGGCCTTGTAGGCCAGACCCCGATGGGAATGCAGCACCGCTTTGGGGCGACCGGTCGACCCGGAGGTGAAAAGGACCACGGCCAGGTCAGAGGGCCGGTTGGGGCTGCTCCGCACGGGCGTGCCGGCCATGAGCTCCTCGAACCTGAGGTCTTCGGTGCGCAATCCAATGGCACCTTCGTGCTCGATCAGGGGCAACGTCGGTGAGGAGAATGTCACCTTCGGCTCGAGGAGGTCGACCATGTACTCGACCTCGGCCGCACCGAATTGGTGGTGGAGCGGAGCAGCGAGCGCTCCACAACGCCAACAGGCGCGGTACAGCACGAGCGCCTCCCACCAGTTCGGCATCTGCCACGACACCACGTCGCCCCGTTTGATCCCCATGGAGCGCAGGCCGCCCGCCAGCCCGGCCACCATCTCCTCGAGCTCTCGCCCGCTGAAGCGGCGGTCGCCGTCGACCAGCACAGCACCCGCCTCGGGGGACCGCTGACTCATCACGGTGTCAAGGACGGGGACATCCCAGGATCCACCCGGCGCGCGATAACGCCTGGCATCGGGGGCCTGGTACGTGGGACGGAGCTTCATCGGGTTGCACACACTACCGGCGGTCCCGAGGGGGGTCGAAGCCGGCGCGGGAGCCTGGGCAGCCGACGGGGCGGTGCTAGCTTCGGCCCGGTTCGACATTCGGCTCGGGTACGGGGGAGGCACGGTGGCAGCAGCGGACGGTGGCACGGCGTCGGCAAGCACGGCGTCGGCAGGCACGGTGGCGGCAGCGACTGTTGCGGCAGCGACGGTCTCCTTCGAGGGCACGCCGTTACGAATTGGCATTACGACTCCGGTGCTGACGATGCTCCCCGACAACCACGCCGGCTGGGAGGTCAACGGGACGATTGAGGACGTGGCGGAGGTGGCCAAGGCGGCTGACCGGCTCGGGTACTCCCACGTCAGCTGCAGCGAGCACGTGATCATTCCGACCGACGTGGGGGCCGTGCGCGGCAGCCGCTACTGGGATCCCTTGGCGACCTTCGGGTATCTCGGCGCCGTGACGACCCGGATCCGGTTCGTCACCAATGTCCTCGTGCTCGGCTACCACCATCCGCTCGAGATCGCCAAGCGCTACGGCACCCTGGACCAGGTGACCGGAGGACGACTGATCCTCGGGCTCGGGGTGGGTTCGCTGAAGGAAGAGTTCGATCTGCTTGGCGTCCCGTTCGACGACCGCGGGGCGCGCGGTGACGATGCCTTGCGCGCGCTCCGGACCTCGCTCTCCAAGCTGCGACCCGAATACGACGGCCCGTACTACTCGTATTCGGACGTGGTGGTCGATCCCTGCGCCCTCCAGGAGCGGGTGCCTTTGTGGATCGGCGGCCGCACTCGACGCTCGCTGCGCCGGGCCGTGGAACTGGGCGACGGGTGGCTCCCGTTCGGGTTGGGGGCGGACGACATGGGGGCGTTCATCGCCAAGGCCCGGGAAACCCCCGCCTGGGCGGAACGGACCCACCCGATCGACTTCGTATTGACGAACAATCGCCCGGCCGACCCGATGGTCGATCCCGACGGCGCACGCCACATCATCGGCCGCTTGGTCGAAGCCGGCGCCACGACGATTCAGCTGCGCCTGATCCATCATTCGCGGGACCACTACATCGAGCAACTCGAGGCGATGGTCACGACGCTGGCCGACAAGTGACGGTCTCGGGCTTGTGACCGAGGTGGCATCGACGAAGGTCTTGGAGGGGTATCGGATCCTCGTCGTCGGGGCATCCTCGGGCATAGGGCGCGCCGTGGGGATCCAGGCCGCCGAGGCCGGAGCCTCGGTGGCCTTTGCCGCCCGGCGGATCGACCGGCTCGACGAAGCCGTCGACGCGGCGGGCGGAGCGTCATTCGCCGTTCCCCTCGACGTGCGGGACGACGAGCAGTGTGCCGGTGCGGTCGCCGAGACGGTGCGGATGTTCGGTGGGCTCGATGCCGTGGTCTACGCCACAGGCCGTTCCCCCCTCTTCAGGTTGGAGGACGCCGATGGAGCCGTCTGGCGTGAACTACTGGAGACCAATGTCATCGGTGCGGCCATGGTCAGCCGGGCTGCGCTGCCGCACCTCGAGGCGTCGTCAGGGCGCCTGCTCTTCTTGGGCTCTTCGTCGGTGGGCCGGCCGTACCCGGGCCTGGTGGCCTACGCCACCTCGAAAGCGGCCCTGCACGAATATGCCCGTGGCCTGCGCAACGAGTTCCCGTGGCTCCGCGTCACGAACTTCGTGGTCGGTCCCACGGTGAGCGAGTTCGCCAATGAGTGGGACCAGGAACTGGCCGTCGCCATGTTCGGGCGCTGGTCCGTCGAGGGCTATGCCGCTGGCCTGGCCATGGCCACCGAGGACATGGCGGACCAGATCATCCGGGTACTGACCAGTGGCGCCCGGGTCGAAGAGGTCCACGTCATGCCCGACCCGACCGACACCCTCGGCTGATCCGGCCGCCGGCCCCGACCCCCCAGCCGGCCCCGACCCGGGCGCCCACCCCGACCCGACCTCCGGCGGCCGATACGATCGCGGCGAGGGCGAGGAGCCCCGAGCACGAGCGCACAACAGGGGATCCCCAATGACTGACACCGCACTGAGCGAGACGCCACTCGAATTCGATCCGTTCTCCGACGAGTACTTCAACGGTCCGTACGACCTCTACCGCCGGATGCGCGACCACGCCCCGGTCTACTTCAACGAGCAGTACGGATTCTGGGCGCTATTCCGCTACGACGATGTCTGCGCAGCGCACAAGGACTGGCAGACCTTCTCCTCGGCCCACGGCGTCGACCTGTCGACGCTCAACACCGACGAGTCGGTCATCCGGATGTACCGCTCCATCATCATGATGGACCCCCCCGAGCACGACCGCTTCCGTGCCCTCGTATCCCGCGTGTTCACCCCCAAGGCCGTCACCGCTCTGGAGCCGATGGTGCGCGAGGTCATCGTCACTTTCCTGGGCCAGTTCGACGATGCCGACTCCTTCGACGCGGTCGCCGACTTCAGCGCCCCCTTCCCGGTCGAGGTCATCTCACGCATGCTCGGGGTCCCGGAGAGCGAGCGCCAGCAGATCAGGCACTGGCTCGACGTCGGCCTGAGCCGGGAGCCGGGTCAGATGGATCCCACGCCTGAAGGGATACAGGCCCAAATGGAGAGCGGCATCTACTGGATGGGCCTGGTGGCGGAAAAGCGGAAGAACCCCACCGACGACATGATGACCCGGCTGACCCAGGTCGAAGTCGATCGCGGCGACGGCGAGATGACCCGACTCGACGATCAGGAGATCGCTGGGTTCGCCAGCCTCCTGGGGGGCGCCGGCGCCGAGACCGTGACCAAGCTGGTGGGCAACGCGGTCTACCTCTTCTACAAGAACCCCGGGGAGTACAAGAAGCTCATCGATGACCCGGGGAAGGTGGCCCCGGCCGTCGAGGAGATCCTGCGCTACTACCCGCCGTCGCAGTACCAGGGCCGATTCTCGGTACGCGAATCGACATGGAACGACGTGACGGTGCCCGCCGGATTCCCCACGATCCTGATCACGGGTTCGGCCACCCGGGACGAGCGCTTCTACGACGAACCCGACGTCTTCAACATCGACCGTACACCCACCCTGGCTCTGGGCCTGGGCTACGGCATCCACAGCTGCCTGGGGGCGGCCCTGGCCCGCATGGAAAGCCGGATCGCGGTCGAGGAGCTGGCCAAGCGTTGGCCCAAGTACGAGGTCGACGAAGCCGGTCTGTCCCGCGTGAAGATGTCCAACGTGGCCGGGTACTCCAACGTGCCCGTCCATCGCAGCCGCTAGTCGCAGACCGGCCCGAACCAGAAGACCGCCCAGACCAGAAGACCGGCCCCGACTGGAAGACCGCGCCCCGGAGGAGAAGACGGGGCGAGGTGGCTTAGAGGACCCGGGAGTCCCGCCCTGCCCAGTAGCGGTCGCGCAAGGCGGTCTTGTAGAGCTTCCCGTTGTCGAGGCGCGGGAGTTGTGCGTCGAAGTCGATGCTCCGGGGCCACTTGTAACGGGCGAGCCGGCCCTCGCACCACGTGAGAAGTTCGGCGGCGAGTTCGTCACCGGGTGCGACGCCGGCGATCGGCTGCACCACCGCTTTGACCTCTTCGCCCATGTCGGCATTTGGTACCCCGAAGACCGCGGCGTCGAGGACACGCGGATGGGCCAGCAGCACGTCTTCGATCTCCTGGGGATAGATGTTCACCCCGCCGGAGACGATCATGAAGGCGCGGCGGTCGGTGAGATAAAGGAACCCGTCCTCATCGACCCGCCCGATGTCGCCGAGCGAGCGCCAGGTCGGGTGGGTCGGGTGCTGGACGGAGTTCGTCTTCGTCGTGTCCCCGTGATATTCGAATTCCGCCGCCTGGGTCTCGAAGTAGACCGCCCCGGTCTCTCCGACCGGTACCTCCTCCCCGTCGTCCCCGCAGATATGGATGACCGCGTTGTTCGCCGGCCCGCCCGACGGAGCCCTTGTGCGCCAACCAGTCAACCGAGTTGATGGAGGTGCTGCCGATGTTCTCGGTGCCGGCGTAGTACTCATCGATGATCGGGCCCCACCACTCGATCATCTGCTCCTTGACGTGGACCGGGCAGGGCGCAGCGGCGTGGGTGACCCGGAGCTGGCTCGACAGGTCGTAGCGGTTGCGCACATCCTCGGGGAGCTTGAGCATCCGGATGAACATCGTCGGCACCCACTGGCTGTGGGTCACCCGCTCGCGCTCGATCAGCATCAAGGCCTGTTCGGGGTCGAAACGCTCCATGACCACGGCCGTGCCCCCGACGCTCTGCACCGCCATGGCCACCCGCAAGGGCGCCGAATGGTAGAGCGGCGCCGGACTGAGGAAGACCATGCCCTCACCGAACCCGTAGCTGACCCGGCTGCTCTCGGCGATCTCCCACTCGCCCAGGGGTGAGTCCGCGGCGGGGAGAGGGAACTTGATCCCCTTCGGACGGCCGGTCGTGCCCGAGCTGTAGAGCATCACCATCCCACGCGACTGTTCCTCGAGTGGTTCAGTCGACTGCCCGGCCACGGCCTCTTCATAGGAACGATGGTTCGGTGTGGTCCCGTCGAGCATGAAACGATGTTCGACAGCGGGTGTGTACTCCACGAGCGCGTCAGCGACGTCACGCAGCGCGGCACTCGTCACCAGGACCTTGGCCTCGCAGTCGGCCACGATGTAGCCGGCTTCAGCCGCTGTCAGATGCGAGTTCACCGCGGTGACATAAAGACCAGAACGCATTCCGGCCCAGACGATCTCGAAATAGGACGGATGGTTCTCGAGCAGGACTGCGTAATGGTCGCCACGCCGCAGGCCCAGGTCGGAGAGAACACGGGCGAACCGGATGGAACCCTCGTCGAGCTCCCTGTAGGTGATCCGACGACCGGACTCGCCCATGACGACGGCAGCCCGGTCGGGCGCCGTCTCGGCGAACGATGCGATGTACATCCCTACCGCTTCGTCGGAGGTCCCTCGACTGCGTCAGGCACGGAAACGAGCACCGGCGGAGGCTTCCTCCAGTCGGCCACGCCATCCTCGGGCACGGCCACCGGGTACTTGTTCTCGTGGACCTCCGCCCAGTGCGAGTGATTCAACTGGTGCAGAGTGAAGCAGGCCTGTAGCGAGGTGTAGAAGCCCATGTTGTCGACCGTCTGGTTCACCGATTCCTTGATGAGCAGGGCAGCCATGGTGGGGAGCTCTGCGATGCGGCGAGCATACGCGAGCGTCTGCTCGGGCAGGTCCTCGGTCGGAAAGATCTTCGAAACCATGCCGAGCCGGTGGGCTTCCTGGACGTCGACTGCATCGCCGGTGAGCATGAGCTCCTTGGCGCGGCGGGGGCCGAACTCCCAGGGGTGGCCGAAATACTCGATGCCGCACATGCCGAGCCTGGTGCCCACCACGTCGGCGAAGTACGCGTTCTCGGCGGCGACGATCAGGTCACACGCCCACATGAGCATGAGGCCGGCGGCGAACACCGTGCCCTGCACCTGGGCGATGGTGATCTTGCGGAGGTTCCTCCAGCGCAGCGTGTTCTGGAAGTAGTAATGCCACTCCTGGAGCATGCGGTTCTCCGCACCGAGCCGGGTGGCACCGTCGATCTTGCTGGTGGGGTGGGTCGTGCGTTCCTCGATGGCCTGGGCCGAACCCATGTCGTGGCCGGACGAGAAGAGCGGCCCCACTCCCCCGAGGATGACCACGCGCACGTTGTCGTCCTTCTCCGCCGTGCGGAATGCGTCGTCGAGCTCGACCAGGAGGCCCCGGTTCTGGGCATTCCGGCTGTCGGGCCGGTTGAGCAGAATCCGAACGATCTTGCCCTCCTCGAGCTCCTCGTACTGCACAAATTCGTAGTCAGGCATTGACGTGTCCCTCTCCTCTGCGACCTGGTCGATCACCTTGTGCAGGGGCGTCCCAGGTCGAGGGCCCCCGATCGACGAGTCGTACGATATACCGTCGCATCGAGTGGCCACGAATGCGACTCCCCGACTTTTGGCGGGCGCCCACGACCCGTCGCTGGCAGCCCGAGGCCGTTCGGGCCATCAGCGAGGCAGGTCAGCCGATGAATTCAGCGGAGACCGGGGTTGCCCTCCATCCCGCATACGAGCCCCTCGAGTATTCGGGGCACAAGTGGCTGTTCGAACCAGCTCAGAGGGCAGACGGAGTCGTGCGTCCCTCTCGCGCGAGGCTTAGGGCCGTGAGTGGTGCAGAGGTGGCCGACCTCAACCGATTGGCGTATCGCTACGCCGCAGCCGTCGACACCTGCGACGTCGAGGGCTTCCTCCACGTGTTTCACCCCGATGCCCGTCTCCGCGCCTACCACCCTGAGGCAGAGGAGCCCTTCGCCGACGCCGTCGGTCACGAGCAGCTCGCATCGATCCCGCCCCGGATGCGCGAAATGTTCCGCTGCACTGCGCACCAGATGACGAACCACCTCGTCGACGTCGACGGGGACAGTGCAACCGGGACGCTTCTCTGTACGGCTCGCCACCTGAGCATCGAGACCGACGCCCCTACGGCGCTCATCGTGGTCATCCGCTACGTGGACCGCTACGAACGGCGCGCCGGCACATGGCGGATACTCGACCGGCAGATTCGCTTCCTTTGGAGCGAACGCCACGATGTCGTGGAGAGCGGTCTGGGCTGAGGTCAGGCGTCGGCCTGGGCGGCGGAGCGGGAGGGCGGCGGAGCGGCGGGCCGGAGCCAGCGGGCCAGGATCAGCCAGGGCCGAACGGTCGATCGCCCGCAAGGATCGACTTCTGCATCAGCCGGTGCGTGTCATAGTCGTTCACGGCGTAGTGCTGGAAGGCACGGTTGTCGAAGAGCGCCAGGTCGTTGGGCCTCCAATGCCATCTGATCATGAAGGCGGGGGATTTCACATGCTCGTAGAGAAATGCGAGCAGGAAATCGCTCTCTTTGGGCTCGAGATCGACGATCCGTTCCGTCCACAGCTCGTTGACAAATAGTGCTTTTCGCCCGGTCTCGGGGTGCACCCGGATGACCGGGTGCACGTTCACCATGTCCTCTTGCATGCTGCCGTAGTTCGCGTCTTTCATCAGCGACAGGGTCTTGGCCCCCGAATGCAAGGCACGCAGCCCGTCAAGCATGTTCCGCAGCGGCTCTGACAACGCGTCGTACGCGGCATACATGCTGGACCAGCATGTGTCTCCGCCCACCGGCGGGACCTCGACCGCTCGCAACGAAATGAGACTCCCGGGCGCCGCGGCGAGTGACGAGTCGTAGTGCCACAAGGAGGTTGCCTTCTTGTAGGGCAACGTGTGCATATCCACGATCGTGAACTCGGGAGCTACCGGCTTGTCCACCGCGGCGAACGGATCGACGCACGGCGTGCCGAAGTTGGACATGAACGCCAACATCTCCTCGTGCGTGAGGTCCTGGTCACGGAAGAAGACGACACCGTGCTCGAGGACTCCACGTCGGATCGCCTGTACGTTGTCCGGGTCCAGGGGGACGCGGAGGTCGATGTCGCCGGCAATGGCGCCCACCACCGGCGTCATAGGTTCCAGATCCACCACCGTCGTGTTCACGACCCCGCAACCCCCTTTGCCGTCCAGGACACACGGACAACGTGGGTGCAGCGTACCCCTGGCCTGCTCACTATCCCAGGGCTCCGGCGTCGCGCAGTTCGCTGATCCGCTCCCAGCTGAGGCCGCGTTCGAGCAGGAGCTCCTCGGTGTGCTCCCCGACCTCGGGGGCCCGCCGGGAGACCGACCACGGGGTGGCCGAGAAGTCACAGGGCGTGGCCACCATGGTGGCGGTTCCTTCGGTGACCGGCGCTTCGACGAAGGCGCCCGCTGCGACGGCCTGGGGATCGTCGGGGATGTCCATGGGACCTTGGACGGGAGCCCACCACATGCCGTGCGCATCGAGCTTGGCGGCCCAATGGGGAAACGTGTCGGATGCGAAGGCGTCGCTCAATATGGCGATGAGCGCCGGCGGCGTTCGCCGCGCGGTCCCCGGCCGTGCCGAAACGGGGATCGGTGAGCAGTTCGGGGGATTCGACGGCGGCCACCAGGGACTCCCAGTGACGGTCCGGCTGGAGGCCGAGCAGGAAGAGGTGCCTGCCGTCCGCACACTGGTAGGAGTTGTAGAGCGGGTTGGGCACATCGGTGCGATGCCGCGTACCGAAGGCGTCGCCGAGGCGGAGAACCCGGTTCACGTCGGCACCGATGGTGAAGATGCCCGCTCGGAAGAGTGACGTCGACACCTCCTGCCCACGTCCCGTCTTGGCCCGGTTGGCCAGTGCCGCGCCGATACCCGCCACTGCGGTGATGGCCGTGATGTGGTCACCGGAGCCACCGGCCGCGTAGGGCAGTTCGCCCCCGGGCAAGGTCATGGTGGCGAGCACTCCGGCGCGGGCCCAGAAGGCTCCCCCGTCGTAGGCCGCCCGATCGCGGTCGGGCCCCTTCGACCCGTAGCCCGTGATGGCGGCGTAGATCAGCCGCGGGTAGCGGGCGGCCACCGACTCGTAGTCGAGGCTGAACGACTCGAGGACCCGCGGACGCAGGTTGGTCACGAGGATGTCCGCATCGGAGAGGAACTCGTGCAGGACGTCGACTCCGGCGGGCACCTTGAGGTCGAGAGTGATGCTGCGCTTTCCTCGGTTGTCGAGCTCGAACGTCGGGTTGCGATCCGTCGTCCAGGCCCGGTTGGGATCGCCGTCGGGTGGCTCGATCTTGATGACGTCGGCGCCCCAGTCGGCCAGGATGGCCGCCGCCGAAGGACCGACGACGAACGTGCCCAGATCGATCACCCGCGTGCCCTCAAGGGGTCCTGCCATGTCGCTCCCACCTCGCCTCTCGCTCTTGTGTCCGCCCCCTGCCTACCATCCGCGCGCCGGGAGGATCCGGTCCCCGGACCGGCGGGGGCGGTCGCCTTCGGGCACCCGTCAGTCGGCCTTCAGGGCCTCACCCCACCGGTTCATGAAACAGACCTCCTCCAGCGGGCGTCGGACCGCCGGCTTGAAATCGTCCCCCGTGTAATACGCCACAGGGAGCATGCAGGACTGGATGTAGCCGTCGGGGATCCCGAGGAGCGCCGCCGCCTCCTGCCGGTGGTACAAGGTCACGGTCGTGATCACCGAGCCGAGCCCCCGGCTACGGAGGGCGAGCATGAAGCTCCAGACCGCGGGATAGATCGACGGCGCCCATCCGGCGGGGCCCCCGAGTCCTCGATGCAGGGCACGACCATGACGGGCACCTCGTGGATGTGGTGCAGCAGGTACTGCGCAGAATCCATCATCCGGTCCTGCTGGGGCGTGCTGGGCATCTTCGGCTCAAGACGCTTCTCGGGAGCGGGCGGGCGATAGAGATCGGCCAACCCGTGCCGCACCTCGGGATCGGTCACCACGACCCAACGCCATCTCTGGGCGTTGCTGCCGGTCGGCGCCTGCAGGGCGATACGAAGACACTCCGTGACGACCTCGAGCGGGACCGGGCGCCCGAAGTCCAGTCGTTTGCGGACCGACCGTGTCGAGGTCAGGAGCTTGTCCACGGCGGCAAGATCGAATCCGGTATCGGGATGTTGCGTGTCCATCTCCATCTGCGAACCGTAGCCCCCTCGTTCAATCCGCTCGGTGTGAGAATTCGGGCACCAGGGCCCCAGCGGCGACGACGCACCGCGCCTGAGAACTCCCGTGAACGGCTAGGCCGTGGCCTGGCCCTCCTCGGGATCGGGCCCGTCGCGTTCGAGCACGAGCGCCTGCCGGCTCAGTTTCATGGCGTCGCTCCGCGGCAGGGACTCGACGAACTCAACGGTCTTGGGCACCTTGTACGGGGCGACCCGGTCTTTGGCGAACGAGATGATGTCCGCCTCGTCGGGTGGGTTGGCGCTATCGGCCGGCTGCACGATGGCATGCACCCGGCGCCCCCATTCGGGATCGCGCAGCCCGATGACGACCACGTCGAGGATCTGAGGGTGTTCGCTCAGGGCGGCCTCGACCTCGGCCGGGTAGACGTTGGCCGCCCCGGTGACGATCATGTCGACGCGGCGGTCGGCCATGTACAGGTAGCCGTCCTCATCGAGCCACCCCAGATCCCCCACCGTCACGAAACCATCGTCGGTCTTCGTCAGCTGCGTGACGTTGTCACCGACGTAGGACGCCGCGGGACCCGTCGGCGTGCGCAGGTAGATGCCCCCCACCTCGCCGGTCGGAAGCTCGGTGCCATCGGCGTCGAGGATCTTCACCTCGGACTCGCCGAAGGGCAAACCCAACGTGCCGGGATGGGCCAGCCACTGGTCCCCCCGGCAACACACGAGGCCGTGCCCCTCCGATGCCCCGTAGCTCAGGAAGAAGTGCTCGGGCCCGACGAGGTCACACCAACGGCGGCCGAGCCACAGGGGCAACAACGAGGCGCCCTGCTGCACCCAGTCGAGCGAGGAGAGGTCACGCTGGTCGATGTCGGGCACCTGCGCCAGGCGTTGCAGCATCGGCGTGGCACCGATGAAACCCGTCACCCTGTATTTCTCGATGAGGTCGAGAATCCGTGGTGCGTTGAAGCGCTCGAGCAGCACGATCGCCTCACCGGCCATGAGGTTCCTCGTCGCCGTGAAGCCGTTGGTGTGGTAAAGCGGCGCGGGCACCAGCACCCGCTGGGGTTGGGGCAGCGGGCCGAAGGATTCCACGATCATGTTCATGCCGGTTGCGGCGTAGAAGAGACCCTCGCCGTTCATCATGATCACCTTGGGCGTCCCGGTCGATCCCGAGCTGCACACCCCCCAGCCGCGTGGAGGGACGACGTCGGGCAGGGGCGTCGTGGAGGCGGCGAGGCTCTCTTCGATGTAGCCGAGATGCTCGGCATCGACGATGAGCTTGGGCTTCATGGTGGCCAGGACGCGACCGCGCTCCCACTCAGGAAGGTCCCAGCGCATCGGCACCACCGCCGCCCCGGCTTTCCAGCCCGCGAAGCACGCCATGAGGTGCTCCGGCGAATTGCGGATGCACACAGCCAGGATGTCGCCCACTGTCAGGCCCTGGTCCACGAACACATGGGCCAATTGCGTCGAGCGCTCGTCCAATTCGCGCCACGTCACCTCGCGCTCGGTGCCGTCCTCTGCCGCGAAGATCACGCCGATCCCCTCGGGATCCGCCTCTGCGATCCGGCGGATCTGGGTGCCGAAAGGCACGCCTTCCGTCAAGACCGATGTCATGTCGTCCTCCCGTTTACAGTGCTGTCGTCTGTCATGGTGCGTCCGTTTGCCATTTGTTCGTCGTCTGCGTCCCGCGCGGTACGTGTCGGCGGTAAATGCCCCCGCCGGCCCAGCCGGACGTTCCCACATTCCGCGTCGGACCGGCAATTTCGGCCCCGGCGCGGTGGACCGGCCACACACGGCTCCAGGTTCGGCCTGTCACGTCCGCACAACCACTTTAATTCGTACACTGTATTCTCAAATCAGGCCTGGAGCAGCCGGCACGACAACAGGGCAGGCCAGCGGGCCCTTCAAGGCGCGGCCGGCGAATCAGGTATCCCGGGAGGATCGTCGCTCGGGACGCCGACCATCACGATGGCGAGGACGCAGGGCTCCCCGTAGTGGTTCCACCACTGATGCATCCCGCCGAGTTGCACGTTCACATCGCCTGCGTCGAGCGTCACGGAGGATCCGTCCTCCATGAGCAGGTCGATCCGGCCCGAGACGATGTACTCGTAGTCGATGGTGTTCGTACGGTGCCACCCGGTCGGTTCCACCGTCGACGGCATCGACTCGATGAAGAACTTGCTCGATCCCGGAGGCAACGTGAAGATGTCCGCCAAGCGGGACGTCTCGGATCGGTCCGTTGTCTCCAGCGACAGGGTGGCCACGTTCCAAAAGTGCACGATGTCAAACTGCCCGTCTTCGACGTCGTAGCTCTCGCGCGCCCCGGCCTCGCCGTCCTCGAGGACGCCCCACGATCCCTCCGCCGTCTTGCCGTTTATCACTCTTCGGTACTGCCGTGTCATGTACCCCTCCCCTGGCCGCCCGCGTGCGCCGTCCCGGCCAGGCTAGCGACGTGCTCCAGCGGACGGGGTAAGGGGACCCGGACCCCGGGGTGAGCCGGGGGCCGTGTCCCGCGGGTCTCCCGGCAGCCGCAAGGTCGTAAATCGATAGGGCGCACCGAAACTTGTCGCCGGATCAACGAGGATGGTCTGATCGTCCCGACCCGCGATCGAGAGCCCCTTCGTCATCAGGAAGTCAGCGGCCACATTCAGGTCGCTGACAGTGAACGCAACCGCATGGAGAGACTCGCCGTTCATCGCCAGATCGCTGCCGGCAAGCGACGTCGCGTTGTCGGGAAACGAGAGCTGGAGCACGGTCTGCGTGCCCAGTGCGAGGTACAGATCTCGGGTCTCGGTCAAAGGTGAATGGCTCTCGGCGAGAAGCGTTCCCCCGAGCACGTCAAGAAAGACCCGACGGGCCTTTGCTTCGTCGTCTGCCACAACCGTGATGTAGCTCAACCGTTCGATCCCGAGCGGGTGATTCGTGCTCCACCACGCGCTCGACCAACCCGGCAGGTAGCGCGGGTCGACCTCGCCCGATGCAGCAAAGTCCCGTGCGTGCTCACGCGGGCGTTGTCGCGCGAACTCGAGCTGTGTGACGGTGTCACGGGGATGGGTGTAGATGGGCGTGAACGGCCCGGGACGCCCACCGTCGCCCTGCTCGGGTTTCCCACCCTTGACGACTCGAATGCCGCGGTCGATGAGTCGATCCCAAAGGGCACCGACGTCATCGGTGTAGAAGGCGACGGAGTGCCAGTGGTTCCCGAAGCGGGAATTGAACTTCCCCATCGGGGTCAACTCCCAGCCGGCAACGTCCTTGCGGGGTGCCATCGCCTCGACAATGCAGTCCGCAATGGCGACCATCGAAGCCTGACGGGCCTGCGGTGCGAAGTAGTCGTCATCGAGGATCCCGCGGCGCGGCGTGAAGACCTCGTCGTACCACTCGTCCATCGGCCCCAGGTCGTCGCCGGCGTGGAGCAGATGGTAGAGATCCCCTATCACCCGGCGCCCCCGGCGCATGCGGGTCGCTTCAAGTCGGCGCGTTGCCTTCCATCACGGTTCCCGAGAAGAATGACGGGTTCCCCGTCGTGTAGAACCGATGCGCATTGCCATAGGTGAAGCGCTCGAACTGCGCTGTCGTGATCCGGCCGTG
Source organism: uncultured Acidimicrobiaceae bacterium (assembly GCA_963706555.1). Lineage (GTDB taxonomy): Bacteria > Actinomycetota > Acidimicrobiia > Acidimicrobiales > RAAP-2 > Bog-473. Next base: position 3,271,141 of record OY970164.1, on the reverse strand, counting down.
TTCCACGAGTTCGTACGCCTCGGGAAGGATCTCCCGCATGTCGACGACGTCCCAATGGCTCACATCGGAACTGAACATTGCGTTCAAAGTCGACCCGAAGGGCTCCAAGCCGGTGTCGAACGCGAGCGACACCATCGGATCATCAGCTTCGCAGCCGAAGTAGAACGGATCGGCGAACAAGGTTGCGATGTCCTCGGCTGTCTTGATCTCGGCTGCCGCCCATTCGTCCACGAATTCATCGGACTCGGTCATCCCGATTCCCAGCGCGTTGCGAAGGTCGAAGCCGTCCCCCTGGGCGAATCTCTCCCCGAATTGACCGAACAGATCGGTCAGCAGGTCCATGTCCACAGCGGCGGGGTTGTAGCGCTGGATGGCGTCCACATTCCGCTTCTCCCAATAGCTGACCAGCGAGATGTAGAGCTGGGTGGCCCATCCCACGCCACCCTCCAAGAAGCCGAAGGAGAGCTCGGGGAATCGACGTGGCACACCGCCCAGGAAGAGCGCCTTGCAGATGGCCTCGGCCCCAGCGGCGAAATTGCCGAGATGATTGAAGACGTAATTCGAATTTGACTGGCGGAATCCGAGTGTCTGCGATCCCGAGTGGAATGTCGGGGCGACACCGAGTTCCACGCATCGGCGCCAGACCGGGTCGTAGTCGTGCACGCTGTCAATGCCGATGAGGTCGAGCCACGCCGGGCCCTCGCCCTCCTTCGGTACATTGCCATTGGCCCAGTCGCGCTTGACGTAGCCGGCCATGGTGACCGCACGAAACCCCAGCTCCCCCACAGCGTGATCCAGCTCAGCGATCGCCTCCTCCGGCGTGTGCATGGGAATGACCGCGACCGGCAGCATGCGGTCGGCATACGGCTTGAACAACTCAGCGTGGTAGCGGTTGAGGCTGTGGCACGAGCCGCGACGTCGATCGTCGTGGTCGACGAGGGGAAACATGAGGCCGATCGACGGATACACGATGGAGAGGTCGATTCCGAGCTCGTCCAATCGCCGGTAGAGCAACTCGGGAAGATAGGCGGTCGCCAGATCCCGCGTGTTCTGTGTCGGGTGCCACCACCACACCGATCGATAGGCGCGAGTTCGCACGCGCTCCTCCGGCGACAGATCGCGCCAGCGGGTCGAGAAGATCGGCATCCCTTCGAAGACGCCGGCCAGGTCGTCGGCCACCCCGTCCTCGCGCAGGTAGTCCGAGAGGAGTGGCCCGAACTCGAGGGTGTGACCGTCTGCATCGAGGACCGGATGGTCCAGTTGGGACCGGATCTCTTCGCCTGGTGCATGTGATGCCATGTCGTTCGACCCTGTCCCCTCCGCACACGACCGGCGCGCCAGTTGGCCGCCATCAGGTCAATTCGCTGACGGATGGCACTCTAGCCCGCGCCTCACCAAAATCCCTGCCAGAATCCCCCTCCATGCCCCACCCATTCAGAGACGTCGCAATCGTCGGCGTCTACAACACGGTGCAGGCTCGTGAACTCCCCGGGCACGACTCGGCCTCGATCGAACTCGAGGGCGCACTCGGCGCGTTGGCCGACGCCGGAATGACCCCGAGCGACGTGGACGCAGTCTGCACGCAGTTCTCCTCAGAGGACGTCCTGGCCCTCGGTCTCGGACCGGCCACCATTCGCGGCATGCTCCCCCGCATCACATCGGTCCTCGACGCTGCCGCGCTCATCGCCACGGGACAATCCGACGTGGTTCTCATGGCGGCCGGTGGAGCGGGTGTCTACACCGATCGGACCGCGACCGCCCCGTGGACCAGGCCGGCGCATGAGTTCGTCGTCGGCTACGGCCTTTTCACCGCGGCCGAGTTCGCACTCATCGCCCGTCGGCACATGCTCACCTACGGGACCACACCCGAGCAGATGGCGATCGTCGCCGCCACGATTCGCAACAACGGCAGTGTCAACCCCAAAGCCGTCTACTTCGGTCGCGGCCCCTATACGCCGGACGACATTCTCGCCTCGCGCATGGTGGCTGATCCCTACCACCTCCTGGACTGCTCCACGACATCCGAGGGCGCCTGCGGCCTGGTCCTGGCCCATGCCGACCGCGTGCCGGACCTCGCATCGACGCCGGCGTGGATCCTCGGTGGCGCCGGAGACGCGATGGGTCCCTCGTACCACATCGCTCCTCGCTGGGACATGCGCGGCAGCAACGACCCGGACATACCCAACGGCTTTGTCGGTCGTCGTGCCGCCCGACGCTCCTTCGCCATGGCAGGCCTGCAACCATCCGACGTGGACGTGGCCGAGTTCTACGACCCGTTCTCCTTCGAGATCATCCGCCAGTTGGAGGCCTTCGGGTTCTGCGGGGACGGCGAGGGCGGGCCGTTCGTCGCCGACGGTCACATCGCCCCTGGTGGGTCGCTCCCGATCACCACTGACGGCGGCCTCATGTCCTTCGGACACGCCGGACACGCAGCCCAACTCCTCCAGCGCGTCATTCGGTCCGTCGAGCAGGTGCGCGGATCGTGCGAGACCATGCAGGTCCCCGACGCTGCAGTTTCCATCTCCTCGAACGGTGGAGCTGGAGCACTCTTCACCGATGTGCTCCTCGTCGGAAGCGAGCGCCCATGACATTCCTCCAGACACAGAAGCCGGGGATCCCGGCACCTCACCCCGGCCGCCTCTCTCAGCCGTACTGGGACGGATGCAGCGAGGGAGAGATCCGCTTTCAACGCTGCGACGTCTGCGGGACCATCCCCACCCGGCCCAGTGCGATCTGCCCGCATTGCCACAGTCGCGCGTTGAATTGGGAGCGCAGCGCCGGCAAGGGCTCGCTCTACAGCTGGACCGTGGTCTGGCGCCCGCAACATCCTGCGTTCGTCGTGCCCTACGCCCCTGCCATCATCGAGCTCGGCGAGGGAGCGTTCCTCATGTCGGCCATGATCGGCTGTGAGGACACCGACCTGGAGGCCGGGATGCGGGTCGAAGTCGAATTTCACCCGGCGAGCGACACCATCACGCTCCCCTACTTCCACCCATCGACGGCTCCCGCGGGTAGCTGAACGAGCAGATCCCCTTCGGGCATGCCCATTCATTCGGCCGGGCGCGCGCGGGCACGTTGAGCAGGAAAACGATGAAGTACACTTCATCGTTCCGGGATCTACCGGGCACGGGATGTACCGGGTAATCGACGGTGAGCGACGAAATCTCGTCGGAGCGAAACGCCTGGACAGCCGACGTTGGGGGTGTGCGATGGAAGAGTTCGAACTGTCAGAGGAATTGTTCCTCCCCGAGCCGTTGCCCCGGGAGGTGAGGTACACGGTGATCTCAGTCGACGATCACGTCGTCGAACCACCGCACACCTTCGAGGGTCGACTCCCAGCCAGTCTGCAGGACCGTGCACCGCAGGTGATCGACACCCCCCAGGGACAGCAGATCTGGAGGTTCGAAGACGAGCTCTTCACCCAGGCGGGCATGAACGCCATCGCCGGTCGACGCCCCACGCAGAGATTCGAGCCCTTCCGCTTCGATCAGATGCGCCCGAGTTGTTATGACGTCGACGCACGCGTACGGGACATGGACATCAACGGCATCTGGGCCGCAGTCAACTTCCCGTCGATGATCACGGGCTTCTGCGGCCGGGTGTTCTTCAACGCCAAGGACCCTGAGCTCGGGAAGGCCTGCATCCGGGCGTGGAACGACTGGCTCTACGAGGAGTGGTACCTGGCGCATCCCACCCGTATCATTCCGCTCGGGATCGCCTTTCTCAGTGACCCCGAGACCGCTGTGGCGGAGATCCACCGCAACGCCGATCGTGGCTTCACCGGCATCAGCATGCCCGAACGCCCCCATCTGATCGGCTTGCCCAACTTGTGGGAGCGCGCCCACTGGGACCCCATCTTCCGCGCCTGCGTGGAAACCGACACCGTGGTGTCGCTCCACGTGGGCAGCTCGGGCGGCCTCGACATCCCCACGGGCGCACCGGGACTACAACTCGGTGCCACGCTCTTCGGTCAGCTGTCGCTGGCGTCGTGCGCGGAATGGCTCTGGTCCGGATACCCCTACGAGAACCCGACCCTCAAGATCGCCATGAGCGAGGGCGGGATCGGTTGGGTCGCAATGCTGCTCGACCGCCTCGACAACCTGATCGACCGCTCGGGGTACGGCGCCGGGTGGGACGAGCGGCCGGCGGACATCGTCAAGCGCAACTTCTCGTTCTGCACCATCGACGACCCCTCGACGATCGACACCCGCTACCGCATCGGCGTCGAGAACATCATGATGGAGACGGACTTCCCCCACGGCGACGGCACCTGGCCCGACACGCAACTCGTGATCGAGAAACTCTGGGGCCACATCCCCAACAATGAGTTGCGGATGATGTGCAGCGAGAACGCGGCCAAGCTCTACCGGCACCCGCTGCCCGAGGCTGTCCTGCCGCTCTGACGGGCGACGCAGGTCGCGTGCGCGCAGCCCGTACCCGTCGTCCTGCAAGAGCGATTGATCGTCGGCGCCCTCGGGCAGCCGCGGCATCGAGCGTGCCAGCCACTCTCGGGCCCGGAGGCGGGCGTCCCGATGTCCTCCAATGTCCCCGTCCTCCACAGCTCTCGAAAATCCCGGGGATGCGAGGTACGACGAAAGAGTCATCCAATCTCAACAAGAAGCCGACTGCCGTGCGTGTTGCCGTGTCCGGACTCTTCCCGCTCGCCGTGCCCCTCGCACCCCGCACCCACGGCACGGGAAATTGCGTCCCCCATGCCCTACGCTGTGTCCATGGGGGATACCACAGACAAGAAGGACGCACGCATCGGGTTCATCGGCCTCGGCAACATCGGGAGTGGCATGTGCGCCAACCTCGTGGCGGACGGGCATTCGGTGACCGCATTCGACACCGACCCGGCCCGGCTCGCCACCCAGGTCGATGCCGGGGCGCATGCCGGGAAATCGCCTGAGGACGTTGCGGCCAACTCCGACATCACGTTCCTCTCTCTGCCGACGCCCGAGGTGATGGCCGCCGTCGCGGAGGAGTGGCTGCGCGGTGCGGCCGGCGGCTCACTCCTGGTCGACCTGACCACCAACTCGCCCGCCACTGTGCGCTCGGTCGGTCGGCGTCTCGCCGGCGGCGGATGCCACCTCGTCGAGGCTCCCCTGACGGGGGGCGCCATCGGTTCGCGCAACCGGCAACTCGTCTTCATCATCGGGGGCGACGCCGATCAGGTCGCCCGCGTCGCTCCGTACTTCGAGGCGCTCGGGCGCGGCCAGTTCCACCTCGGTGCTCTCGGGACCGGGAATGTGGGCAAGCTCGTCAACTCCCTCATGGCATTCACCACCATGTGGGTCTCACTCGAGGGCCTCGCCCTGGCGGCCGGAAATGACATCGACCTCCAACTCCTGCTCAAGATGGTCCGGTTCTCAGGTGGGGCGAACTCCTACCTGGAGAAGCGTGTGGACGAGATCGGAACAAGAGGCCGGCCACCCGAATTCGCCATGGAACTGGCAGCCAAGGACGCCGGCTTGATGCTCGAATTGGGCGCGACTCATCGGTGCCGCTCCCTGTCGCCTCGGCCATCCACCAGATGCTGGTGTACGCCAAGGCGCAGGGTCTGGGCGGACACGACATCAGCGACCTCGTCGAGGTCATGGAACGCCTGACCGGTGTCCCCCTGGTGCTGGGACCCGCCGAGGAGTAGCGCCCCGGGCTTCCGCAGACGCCGCAGCGCCAGCGGAAGCCGCAACGAGCTATTCGGTCCCGAGAACCGGCCCGGCCGTGTTGAGCGCAGCCACGCCCACGGGGACCCCGGCGTAGACGCCCGCCTGCATCAGGACCTCGACCAGCTCTTCTTTGGTCAGCCCGACATTCAGCGCGCCTCGCAGGTGCCCTGCCAACTCCTCTTGCCGTCCGAGCACGGCCAGCATCGCCACGGTGATCAGCGAACGGTCCCGCAGGGCAAGGTTGGGCCGGCTCCAGAACATGCCGAAACAGAACTTGCGCACGAGCGCGAAGTAGTCGGGCGCAAGCTTCGCTCCCGGCATGGCCGGTGGCGTCGATCCTCCGACCCGCTCGCCCCAGAGCTTGGCCTGGATCGCCGCCCCGGCTGCGTCGTAGTCCGTCTCGTCTGACATATCAGCGTTCCTCCACTGTCATTGGTGTGATTTCGGGCAGGTTGTAGAGCTTGGCGTAGTTGTCCCACAACAACTTCTTCTTGGTGCTGGTCTCGAAAGGCAGCTCCATGAAGGCCTTGGTGGCATGGGGAAACTTCGAATCGGCGTGCGGGTAGTCGGTCGAGAAGACGACGTTGTCGTCGCCGAAGTCCTCGAAGTAGTGGGTCGCCGGCGTCTCGTCCGCTTCGCACGACAGGTAGCAGTTGCGCACGAGATACTCCGATGGCTTCATGCGCAGCTCGGGCGCTTCGAACCTGCCGGTCCACTCCCAGTGCTCGTCGAGGCGGTACGCCATGAAGGGAGCCCATGAGCAGTTCCCCTCGAGAAGGCCGACCCGCAAGGTCGGGAAGCGCTCGAGAATTCCACCCGAGGTGAAGCATGTGGCGACGAACATGATGCCCAGTGGCTGGTTGAACGGATGCCACAGCATGAGCTTGTCGAGATGCTCGCTGAACGAGAAGTCGGGCTTCAACGAGCAGATGCCTCCACCGTGGAAGCAAACCGGGACGTTGAGGCGCTCCGCTTCGGCCCACAAGGGGTCGTACTTCTTGTCGTGCCACGGCAGGTTGTCGACCAGACCGGGGGTGAGGAACGCGGCAACGAACCCTCGCTCGACGTTCCGAGCCAGCTCATCCACGGCGCTCCCCACGTCGTGCGGGGCGAGCATGGCCGCGCCGAAGACACGGCCGGGACGGTCGCAATCGGTCACGAAGTCAGCCATCCAATCGTTGTACCCCTGCGAGATGGCTGTGGCGAGCTCCGGCTCGAGACCGTTCGGCCCGATGTGCTCGGTGCTCTGCATGGCCAGCACGAAGAGGCCCCGGCTCGGGAAGAGCACCGTCGAATCCAGGTGTTCCATTTCCATCGCCATCACCTGCGAGGAGGCGTCCCAACGCTGCTGCTCGGCGTGGGCGAACGACGAATCCTGGTCGGCCTTCCAGGCGCGGCCCGCGGCCTGCGGGCGCATACGGCCCAGGCGCAGCATGACCTCGTTCTTCACCCGGACCCGCATGTCGCGCTCGATCTCCTCCAAGCCGACGGGGATGGCGTGCCCCCATCGGGGATCCATGTAGCGCTGCCACAAGTCCGCTGGCTCCATCACATGCATGTCGCTATCGGCGGCCAACATTCCATCTACAGCCACGATGAACCTCCCTCATTTTGGCGTTGCGTGCATAACCGGCTCGGCATCCCGGTGAGCGTGGTCTTCTTCGACGTCCCAGACTTCTTAGTACCTCGGAACGCTCGGTGCGGACTGGCTCCGTACCGCCCCCTCATCGGCCATTCCCCCCTTCGTCGAAGAGGAACCCGTCAATCGCCCGATGAGGCCGAACGATCGCGCCTGCACCCACTTCCCCCAACCGTGTCACCCCCAAGGCCCTGGACCGACGCCGGCGGTCCCGAGTAGTTATACCATTGCGACAAATGGCCGACTCCGCCGAAAGGAGCCGGTCGCCACGGGACGCACACGCGTCACCTACAGCTAACCAGAAGGAGATGGGGGAATCATGGGCCTGAGCACCGAGGATGTCGTTACAATTCAGGGACTGGCCGCCCGGTACAACCACGCCATCGACAGCGGGGACTCCGAGGGCTTCGTCGCTGTCTTCACCGAGGACGGCGCACTGAGCGCGGGTGAGCTCCAGGTCAAGGGGCACGATGCCCTGAGCGACTTCGCCAAGAAGTTCGCCGGTTCTGTCCGTGAACCGCGCCACATCGCCCACAACATCGTCATCGACGGTGACGGGGACAAGGCGACTCTGAAGGCCTACATCCAGATGTTCATCATGAGCGGCGATCCCGGGCAACAGGTCGTTGCGACATCGGGCAAGTACAACGACACGTTGGTCAAGGAGAACGGCTCCTGGAAATTCACACAGAGGGTCTTCACCGCCGACACCTGATCTCGACGCAGGAGCCCTGCGGGCGAATGACTGCGAACGAACGCTGGTCCGCGCGGTCAGCGCTCGGCGGTAAACCCGCGCGGTCAGCGCTCGGCGGTAAACCCGCGCGGTCAGCGCGCGGCGGTAAACCCGCGCGGTCAGCGCGCGGCGGTAAAGAGGAAGCACCCTCCGGGAGTTCCCCCACCGGTACTGACGACGCCGACCTCGGCGCCGGCGACCTGGCGATCCCCGCCGTCTCCGCGCAGCTGAACGACCGCCTCGTGGAGGAAGCCGTAGCCGTGCGTACGCCCGGCTGAGAGCTGCCCGCCGAAGGTGTTCAACGGCAATTCGCCGCCCAGGGCTATGCGGCTGGGGTCGGACAGGAAATCACCGGCCTCTCCGATGCCGCAAAACCCGAGGCCCTCCAACCAGCTGAGACAGTTGAACGTGAAGCCGTCGTAGAGCTGGGCAAAGTCCACGTCCTCGGGGCGCAACGTGGTCCGGCTCCAAAGGTGGGCGGCCGGCCCTTGCGTCTGCGGCTCGTGGCTGAGGGTCCCCTGGTCCCAACTGACGCGATCGATGATCTGCGTGCCGACGGCCTCGACGTAGACCGGCGGGCGCGCCAGATCCGGAGCGATGTCGGCTGCGGACACCACGAGGGCGATCGACCCGTCGCAGGGAACGTCGCAATCGAACAGGCCGAAGGGGCTGGTGATCATCCGGGCCGCGAAATAGTCGTCGATCGTCATCGGGTCGCGATAGATCGCGGCCGGATTGAGGCCCGCGTTGTGACGCGCGTTGGTGGCGATGGCACCGAGTGCGGCGCGGGTGGTGCCGTAACGATAAAAGTGGTTGGACGCGTTCATGGCGATCCAATTGGCTGCGCTCATCGCCCCGAACGGCGCCCGCCATTGCATGAAATCGCCCTCGATGCGGGAACCGCCCGCCGGCGGACGGCTGCGCACTCGTTCCGCCCAGGTCGCCTCCCATACGGTGCGGAAGCACAGCACGTGGCGGCAGAGCCCGGCCGCCACGGCCAGCATGGCGGCCACGACGGAACCCCCTTGGCCCGGAGTCTCCCCTGTCCCGTTGAACCAGGTGGGACGGATCCGCAACGACTCTTCGAGAGCCGTCACACCGCCCTCTGAATGCCCTCCTGCGGCGAACCCCCCGGGGTACGTGGACAGCCCGTCGATGTCGGCCATCGTCAGTCCGGCATCTGCCACCGCATTGCGAGCCGCCTCAATCGTGAGGCTGAGCGGATCGACACCGAGTCTCCGGCCGAGCCGGGACATGCCGATACCGGTAATCGCGACCTTGTCCTCGAACTTGTCCGGGCTGACCATGGGCCGGACCCACTGATCCGGGCGCTCATCCTCGGGCACCGGCCCTTCCGACGGATCGTCGGCGGCATAGGTGAACAACGGCAGCCACACGTCCTCGGCCTCTTGGAAACGTACCTCGACACGGCGCCCGACCGCGAGTTCCGAGACGGGCACGTCGATGATGTTGGTCGTCAACCGGACCCTGGGGTCCTCCTCAATGGCCACGATCCCGATGACGTACGGCGGCGGCATCGACGGGATCCACATGTGCTCGTTCACCGTGAACCCCACGAGCACGCCCCGACCAGAGACAACCTCGGGCGCAAGATTCGAGGAGCCACAGGTCCGGCAGATCGGACCTGGCGGATGCTGAAAGGATCGGCAGTCGGCGCAACGGCGGAACCGCAAGACGCCTTCTGCACCACTGGTCCAGAAGAACTCGGATTCGGGGACGAGCATCGGCAAAGGTGGTGGCACGGCGGCCACTCTATGAGGCCCGCGCTCTCCCGTGTCAGGATGCCAGCGCCGGATCACCCGAGAGGCCCGGCCCAGAGAGCGACGAGGGAGGAACTGATGGGGGCGATCGACGGACCGGTGGCGTTCGTGACAGGGGCGAGCCGGGGAATCGGCAAGGCGGTGGCGATCGCCTTTGCCGAGGCCGGCTACGACGTGGCCATCACCGCCCGCAGCCAGGTCGAGGGCGAAGAGCGAGAGCACTCCTCGACCGTCAGGGAGACGAATACGCGTCCCCTCCCGGGATCATTGCAGTCGACGGCCGAGGCGATCATGGCCACCGGACGCTCGGTGCTTGCAGTGCCGTCGGACCTCATGGACCTGGCCTCGGTCGGTGCCGCCACCGCTGTCGTCCTGGAACGGTGGGGACGGGTCGACGTACTGGTCAACAACGGGCGCTATGTGGGCCCTGGGCACATGGATCTCTTCCTCGATACGCCGGTCGAGCTCATCGAGCGCCACATCACAGCCAATGTGGTCTCCCCGTTGCACATCTTGAAGATGGTGCTCCCGGGCATGCTCGAACGCGGGAACGGCACCGTCATCACCATGACGTCAGGGGCGGGGTACGCCGACCCTCCGGCTCCTGCAGGTGCAGGCGGCTGGGGCATGGGGTACAGCGTCAGCAAAGGCGCGCTCCACCGGGTGGCCGGCGTCCTGGCAGTCGAGCATGCCGACAGCGGCATCCGCTTCTTCAACGTGAACCCTGGCGGTGTCGCGACTGAGCGGATCAAGGCCGACATGGCCGGCTTCGGCTTTGACGGAGAGCAGTGGGCGCCACCGGCGCTCATCGGCGCTGTCCTCACGTGGCTCGCGACGTCTGACGAAGCGTTGTCCGTCGGCATCGACATTCAGGCCCAGGAGTTATCGCTCGACCGGGGCCTCTACCCCGAGTGGACAGGGAACGCGCACGCAAAGCGGCGTTAGTCCTGCCGAGGGCGGAGCGTGCCGCCCAGGTGATCAGCCCAGGCCCATCTTTCGAAAGTCCCAGCTCACGATCTTCTCGGGCACGATGCGAAGCCACGCGTGCCGGCCGTCGTGCGCGAAGGCGCCCCCGGCATACTTGTCGCCGAACAGCTGCTCGGGCGGGACCAGCTCGTCGTTGGGCTCGCCTGTACGGGGCACCTCGCCCACGGTCTGTGCCGTCCCGGAGATCTCGACGCCCCGCAACTCGCCGAAGTCGTGGCCGGTGTCGACGAGCACGCTCACCCGGGGCTCTCTCTCGATGTCGGTCCACCGCTGACTCTTGACGATGGAGGTGAGCCAGAGCGCCTCACCGTCCCAGACGAACCACAGCGCACTCAGATGAGGAGCACCGTTGCTCTTGACCGAGGCCACCCGGCACGTCCGCTCGGTGCGCAGGAAGTCATCGCGCTCTTCGGGCGACATGGCAATCCGTCGTGAACGACGTTGTTCTTTCATGTGATCCTTCCCCGAGCCGTCCTGAAATCCCGTACGGGGTTCCGGGCGAACTTCGCGTCGCGATGGAGTGGGTGTCTCGACGGCGGCTCCGATGGCGGGCCACCACGGACCTTCAGTCGATGACCGTGATCGCCGCCTTGGGGCACGCCCTGACCGCCGCTTGCACCTTTTCCCGGAGCTCTTCTGGGGGCTCCTCCTGGAGCACGTAGAGAAAATCGTCGTCCCGTACCTCGAACACCTCGGGGGCGGCCGCCATGCACAGGGCGTTGGACTCACACAGATCGAAATCGACGACAATTCGCATGCCGCAAATGTAGCTACCCCCGGGCAACGACGTCGATGATCGGCGAAATCCCCGCTCCAGGCCCGGTCCCCACCGTGACACGGCCCGCTTCCGGTACCGTGTCGCTCCACAACAGCGCAGAGTGGGGTGACCATGATTCTTGAACGAAGTCAACACGGCCTGGTCCAGGTCCTGACCCTGAACCGGCCCGAAGCAGCCAATTCTTTGAACCCCGAGCTCATCGGGGAGCTCGGCAAGGCATTGACCGAGATCGCAGCCGACGACGCCACCCAGGTGGTGGTCCTCACCGGGGCGGGTGAACGGATCTTCTGTGCCGGCATGGACCTGCGCGCCTTCAGCGAGAACCGAAACCAGTCCCCAGAAGAAGGCGGTGGCGGAAGCGGGGGGACCGGCCATGAGCCGGCAGCGTCAAAACCCGCCTACGGCCTCAACAATCTCAATCCCAAGCCGGTGATTGCCGCGGTCAACGGCGCCGCCGTGGGCGGTGGCTTCGAGCTGGTGCTCTCCTGCGACCTCGTCGTCGCCGCCGACACCGCCCGCTTCGGGCTGCCCGAGGTGAAGCGGGGACTGTTCGCAGCGGGTGGTGGCACCCTCCTGGGCACCCGACTCCCTCTGTCGTTGGCGCTCGAGGTGGCGTTGACGGGCGAGCTCATCGACGCCGCCCGCGCAGAGCAGTGGGGGTTGGTCAACCGGGTGGTGCCTGCCGCCGAGCTGCTCGAGGCCAGCCTGGACCTGGCCGCCAAGATCGCAGCCAATGGTCCCATCGCCCTGCGGACAACCAAGGAGCTCGTCCGCAGGGCGGTCCTCGACGATCCCAAGCGCGGCTGGGGGACTCCCGAGGAAGTTGCCCAGGTGTTCCAGAGCGAAGATGCCAAGGAGGGGGCGCAGGCCTTCATCGAGAAGCGGGCGCCCAACTGGACCGGCCGGTAGTTCCAAAGCTCTGAGCAGGGGTGACGATGCCCTGGCCGACCGTCTCGCTTCCCATTCCTGCGCAAGCAGAGGCCCGAACCCGCAAAAGGTGTGACGATAGAACGCATGGAATCTGAACGAACGGTTTTTGAGGGCTTTGAAGGCGTGCACCTGGTGGCCGACGTGCGCGGGGACCCTGCTGCATGGCCCGTGCTCTTCCTCCACGGAGGCGGCCAGACTCGCTACGCCTGGGGCCGCACCGCGGAGATCGTGGCCAACGAGGGCTGGCGCACGGTGGCCCTCGACCTCAGGGGCCACGGGGAGAGCGACTGGGCCCCGAACGGCGACTACTCCTTCACGTCGTTCTGTGCCGACACGTTGGCCGTGGTGGACAAACTTGGGAAGCCGCCCGTCCTGGTCGGCGCTTCACTCGGCGGCATGTCAGCCATGCTGGCCGAGGGAACGAGTGACCGCACGGTCTCCTCGGGCCTGGTCCTCGTCGACATCACCCCGAAAGCCAACCCCGAAGGGATCGAGCGTATCCGCAGTTTCATGCAGTCCGGCCTCGACGGATTCGCCACGCTCGAAGAGGCGGCGGCGGCCATCGCCGCCTACACGCCCAACCGGGAGAAGCGGGTCAACCCGGCGGGGTTGAAGAAGGTCCTCCGAGAGCGCGACGGCCGTTGGTACTGGCACTGGGACCCGGCGTTCATCGGCCGGGGCCGGACAGAGGTCGTGCCAGACCGTTTAGCCGGCCTGCTCGATGTGGCGATGAGCAACATCCACGTGCCGACGCTCCTCGTGCGCGGCCTGCTCAGCGATGTCGTCACGGAAGAGGGCGCCGACGAACTCGTGGCACGCATTCCTGGCGCGGAGGTGGTGGGCGTGGCCGGGGCGGCCCACATGATCGCCGGGGACAAGAACGATGCGTTCTCCGACGCTGTGGTCGCGTTCCTGGACAACCGCGTCCGGCCGACAATCACGTAGGGCGGCTCCACCTGCGGCCCATTGGCGCAGCAGGCGGCTTCGAAAGAGCACGCCGCCGTGGCGGTGCCCATCGTCAAAGAGGGACGGCGACACTCCCGAGCACGACCACCCCGTCGCGTCCGAGTCGCGCCACCTCTTCCTCGGTGCATCCGGCCAGCTCCCTGAGGACGCGCTCGGTGTGTTCACCGAATGCAGGCGGACCACCACCGGTGCGAACGACGGGAGGCGAGGCCGACAAGGGCGACCCCGGGAGCTTGACCTGCTTCCCTCGCAGTGGGACTTCGACGAAATATCCGCGCTGCTCCAACTGGGCATCCGCGACGAGATCGGGTGGCGTCGCCACGGGAAATGCCTCGATGCCCTCAGCCTGCAAGGCGACCGCCAGCGCGACTTTGTCCGCCGAGCTCGTCCACTGAGCGATCAACCGGTCGAGCTCGTCGCGATGCGCGAGGCGACCTGCGGTCGAGCGGTAGCGCGCGTCCTCGAGGTCCTGGGCCCTCACCACCGTGACGAAGCGGGCCCACTCGTCGTCACTTGCCACCGCCATTGCGATCCACTGATCATCCCCGCGGCAGGGATAGACACCGTGGGGACTGACGCCACGACCACGGTTACCCCGGCGTGGCTGGTCCTGGCCGGACACGGACGCTGCGAGCAGCTCTTCGCCGCTCAGCGCGCAATAGGCCTCGAGCTGGGAGAGGTCATAGCGGCCTCCTTTTCCGGTGAGGTCGCGACGGCGCAGACCGTCGAGCGCGGCCAGCGTCCCGACGAGCCCTCCCACCCCGTCAGGCAGGGTGTGACCCAGCCGCAGCGGCTCTCCATCCGCATAGCCCGTACGCGCTTCGATGGACGACGCCGCTTCGATGGTCGGACCATACGAACGCCAGGGGGACCACGGTCCGGTGGCACCGAACCCGCTTAGCGAGACATAGACCAGTGCGGGATGCCGAGCTGACAGCGACTCGTAGCCCAGACCAAGGCGATCCATGACGCCGGCCCGGTAGTTCTCCACCACGACGTCGGCCCGGGAAGCCAACGACCGGAACACCTGCTTCCCGTCCTCTGTGCGGAGGTCGATGACCACACTCTCCTTGTTGCGGTTCATTTTGTAGTCGAAGAGGTAGCCGATGAGAGCACCCTCGTCGGAGGTGTCGGCAAAGTCGACCCGCGAACGCGGACGCTCCACCCTGACCACTCTCGCTCCGAGGTCAGCCAGATTCCGGGTGGCGCTGGGCCCGGCCCAGAATGCGGTGAGATCCAGCACCAGAATCGGAGGGTCGCCGTCGAGAGGGAGTCCAAAGGCCGACGCGGGACCTCGACCGGCGCCGGGGATCTCTGCGTGGGCGGCGATGAGAGAGCGCAGAGCCTCGGGCGACAGCGCGCGAGCACCGCCTCCCGGTGCCGGCGACACCGGCGACACCGGCGACACCGACGACACCGGCGACACCGACGACACCGACGACACCGGCGGACGATGTGCCGACGGAGGAGGTGAGGTCGAGCCGGGCGCCGGCCATGACTCCTTTGCCGGCAGGACCGGGCTCCCCGGCATCCGACCGCGCCGCCCGTCGACCGTGACCTCCTCCCAGTAGCCCCTGGCGTCGAGTTGCGGATTGGCCAGAACCTCGGAGGGTGTTGCCACCTTGGAACACGGAAGGCCGGCGGCCTGCACGATCTCGACCACTTGGGCCGCATCGCGTTCGGCCAGCCAGGGCACCAGCAGTGCGTCAAGGTCGTCACGGTGTACGGCGCGGGCAGCAGGGTTGGCGAAGCGGGGGTCTCCGAGGATCTCGGGCATCCCGACGGCGAGGACGAGTCGATCGAACTCCTCATCGAGCGCCGAGCCGAGTGAGACGTAGCCGTCACGGCAGGGCAACACCGTCAGCGGATAGACCTCGGTATAGCGACCGGTCCGCATGCGGACGATGCCGACGCCCAGTCGGGAAAACGTGGATTGATGCATGCTCAACATCGCAGCCATCACACTGACGTCGATATGACTGCCTCGTCCCGTCCTCTGTCGCAGAACGGATCCCGCCTGTACGGCGACGGCCGCGGTATAGCCGCCGACGTAGCCGCACAGATGTTCGGGACCGCACAACGGCTCCCGCGACGGGTCCCCGGTGATGGAGAGGTAGCCACCGGCGGCCCACTCCGCCAACGAGCCGCCGCGCCACGGGGCGGTAAGACCCTTGGTCCCGAAGGAGCTGGTCGTGACATGCACCGCGTCGGCGTTCAGTGTCCGCACTCCGTCGGCGTCGAGAGGTCCCAGATAGCGCCCGCGGTCGAACGTCGTGACGACGACATCCGAGGCGCGCACCATGTCCTCGAGCGTTGAGGTGCCGGTACCGTCGGCTGCGCCATTTCCATGGTCGTCGGTTGCGCCGACGACGGTCCACTTGTGCGGGTCGAGGTAGGCGCTGAGCCAGTCAACCTGCCCTGTGCTCAGAGAGTCGCCCGGCGGGCCCGGGTACGACACGACGTCTGCGCCGCCCAGGGCCAGGAGCCTCGTGCAAAAGCGGCCCGCCACATCACGGCTGAGGTCCGTTACCAGCATCGGCCGAGCTCCTCTTGAGTGCGGATCCCCTCGTACGGCGCACCACATTAGGTCGTGGCGCCGCGCCCGCCCTCCCCGTGGACCTATGGTGGGCGCAGATCACGACACGGCATCGCACCGGCCACGCGCCGGCGCTCTTCCGGGGGGGCAATGAACAAGATCAAACTTGGGTTCTTCTCGCTGTCGCATCACTCGCCCGACGGTGACGACCGGGGCTACCTCGAATGGCATCAGCTCGACCACATGCCCGAGCAGTACCAGCTTCCCGGCTTGGTGTTCGGCGCGCGGTGGGCGTCGACACCCGCCTGCGATGCGGTGCGTGCCATCGCAGTGGACGACTGGGCCCAGACGGCCCATGTCGTCTGCTACCTGATGGGCAATCCGCTCCACGAGACCATCGACGAGTTCTTCACGTTGGGACGGGCACTGGCCGAAATGGGCCGTTACTCGCAGGCGTTGCCCAAGCAGTATCTGGCAGGACTGAGGCTGCTGCATTCCCTCGCCTCTCCCCGGGCGCTCATCTCCAACGAGGTCGTCCCCTTCCGCCCGAATCGGGGGATCTACCTCATCGTCGAGGAGACCGGCGACCCCGCGTTGCAGGACGCGTACATCCAACGCATGCACACCCACGTGCTGCCCGAACTGGTGGCGGTACCCGGCGTGGCCGGCGCCCTGGCTTTCGGGACCTCGCCCGCCATCCGGCGTGACACCTTCAGCCCGGGGTCGTACCGGATCACGAGCTGCTATCTCGACGACGACCCGGCCACTGTGGGCGAACGGTTGGCACCGGTGCTCAAGGAGATCTGGAAGGACGCCCCGGTGCGACCCTTGCTCGCCGCCCCGTTCGAATCGATGATGATCTGGAACTGGGATCGATTCGGCCCCGCCAACGGCTGATCCTCACGGCAACGGCTGATCCTCACGCCAACCAGCTGTTGAACCGATCAGCCGCCGAACCGGTCAGCAACACCTCAAGCTGCGGGGGCGTCGTCCCGCATTTTGACCGAGAAGGTCAGCGTCGCTGTCGCGACGTAGAGGTCGTCGGCACCGACGTCGTGCACGTCCACCCGGACCACCGCGCTCCTTCTTCCACGGCGCAAGATGTGGGCTACCGCGCGCACCGGACCGACCCGGGCCCCGGCGAGAAAGCTGACCTGCATTTCGCTGGTGGCGTTGCGCAGATAGGCCTTCTCGCCCCGCTGGAGCGAGACGCCGGCCACCATGTCGATGAGTGTGGCGAGGAGCCCGCCCTGCAGAACGCCCGAACTGTTCACGACCCGCGGCGTGACCTCCATCTCCATGGCCCAGTCTGCGCCGTCAACGGCGACGTCGCGCCAGCTGAAGGACTCGAAGGCGTGCCCGGTGGCAAGCTCGATCCGCGCCGGCGCCGATGGCACCGGCTTGTCGTCGGGGCTCACCGAGGTCGGGCCCCGGCAGGCGAGTCGTGCAGCATCGGGGGGTGACCCCTACTTGGGGCTTTTCGGCCCGAAGCGGATGGCGCCATCGATCCGGATGACCTCGCCGTTGAGGTACGAGTTCTCGACGATCGACTGGACCAACTTGGCGTACTCGGCCGGTTGTCCCATGCGCTTGGGGAACGGGATCGCCGGGGCCCAGTAGGCCTCGACGGCGTCGAGATCCTGGCCGTAGGCGGGCGTGATGAACGTCCCGGGGGCGATGGTCATCACCCGGATGCCCACGACGGCGAGATCACGAGCGGCAGCAATCGTCAGCCCGATCACGCCGGCCTTCGCCGTCGCGTACGCCACCTGGCCGATGGTGCCCTCATAGCCGGCGATCGAGGCCGTGTTGATGATGACGCCCCGCTCGCCGTCGGCCAACGGCTCGGACTTCCCGATTGCCGCGGACGCCAGACGCAGCACGTTGAACGTCCCCACGAGATACGGGTCGATCACATTGCGGAAGTCCTCGAGCGAATGCGGCGTCCCGTCCGCCTTCAGCGTCCGACCGCCCCCGCCGAATCCGCCGTGCACGGCAACCGAGATCCGGACGGGGCCCATGCTGGCGGCCTGGTCGAGCGCCTCTTGGACGCTTGACTCGCTGGTGATGTCAGTCTTGACGAACTTGACCGAATCGCCCAACTCCTTGACCATCGCCTCGCCCTTCTCGGCCGCCACATCGGCGATGACCACCTTCGCCCCTGCCTCGACGAGCCGGCGTACCGTTGCCCCGCCCAGCCCTCCGGCGCCGCCGGTCACGATCGCTGACGCACCACTGATCTCCATGCGAATCCCCTGTCTCTCTTGGTCGAGGCGAGCCAGGGCCGCCCCGATCCCCAGCACGTGGGGACCAGGACCCTCCCTGGTCGGCGGTCACACTAGACGACGCCGACCGGGCGCAACCAGGTAGTCCCACCGTGGACGATCAGAGGGGGATGTCCCCCGTCTACGCCACGGGATCGACCTTGTACGTGAGCTCGGCCACCCCACCCGGCCATGTTCGTGCGTCCACCAACGTCAGGGACGAATCTGTTCCGAGGTCGGGGGTGAGCCGGCGGCCGGCGCCGGTGAGAATAGGGAGGGCGAGGAGGCGGATCTCGTCGAGCGCGCCGAGTGCACGGAAGGTCTCGATCGTCCGCGGACCCCCCACCAGGTGGACGTCTCCCGCGTTATTCGCCGCGCGGAGTCTTTCGAGCAGTCTGGTCGGGTCGGTGTCGATGCTGACAGCGTCAGGGGTTCCAGCCGGACGATGCGAGCCCAGGACGTACACGGGGACATCTCCCCACGGCCAGAAGGGCGCGGAGAGGGCTGGTTCGAACGTGGTGCGGCCCATGAGGACGGCGTCGCATTGAGCTTGGAGCTCGTAGAAACCGAGCGCCCCGCGTCCCATCCGTCGAAGGCGAGTTGGACGGGCCAGCCATCGGGAGTCGTCACGTAGCCATCGAGACTCGTGCACATCCGAGTCAGGATCCTCATCAGAACGAAGGCCCGGCCGTATCGCCTCCGCCGTCGTGACGCAGAAAGGACTCGACCACCGCGCCGACCAATCCGTTACGGGTCATGTCCATGTGCGTGGTCCCCGGGAGGACGGCGAGTTGACCCCGTGGCAGGAGCTCGGCGGCCCGAGCTGCGTTCGGAACGAGGATGAAGTCGGTGTCGCCGATCAGCACCAGCACGGGAACCTCGACGGCGCCCAGTTGCTCGTCGCTCCATCCTCCGAAACCATGGACCATCCCCGCCACCTTCTCCGCAAACGCGTCGAAGTGGGATGGATCCGGGGCGACTGCTGCATAGGCCTCGCGCATGGCGGCGAAATCCGCTTGGGTGGGGAGGCGGTCGGCGTCAACTTCGCCGCCCCGGTCGTTGCGGTGGTCGGCCGAGGCTACGACCGCCCGCCGGATGCGGTCGGGGTGCCGAACGAGTAGCTCGTAGGTCGTGAGCCCACCGAGGCTGAAACCGAACACGTCCGTCCGCTCGATGCCGAGGTGGTCGAGCAGGCCCACCACGTCGTCTGCCAGGTTTTCGAATGTCATGGGCCGCCCGATGTCGGCTGTGCGGCCGTGGCCTTGGAGCTCGACGGCGATGACGCTGTGGTGCTCCGAGAAGGTCGGCATGACCAGTCCGAAACTGAGCTCGACGGTGAGCAGGCCGCCATGGAGCAGGACGAGCGGCGGCCCCTCACCTCCCTGCGCAAAGTAGAGGTGGACCCCGTTGACATCGGCGTACGGCATACGTAAGAGACGTTACGAGCTAACGCGACTCATCGCGGGCCGAGCCCGGGAAGGCCAGGGTCGGGTTCCCGGCGGAGTGCCTGGGTGGGGGCGGACCAGGTCGGGGTCCGGGCGGATATGCCGTACTATTTCGGGGATACGCAGGACGGGTGCACCTCAGGCGCCGGACGACAGGGGGACGCAAGATGCGGTTCAACCATATGGAACTCACCTTCGCTCGGGGCGCACTCGACGAAGAGACACGGGCGGACATCGACCGCTTCTATGGCGACGTCCTCAATTGGCGGTGCAACCCCTACGAGCTGTTCGGGCAAACCGGCCACCTGCTGGTCCCCGACGAGGGACAGTTCATCCTGCTGATGGAAGTGGACGAGCCGATCCATTCGCCCAGCTACGACCACCTCGGCCTGCTGCTCGACACCCGCGAAGAGGTCGACGACATCCTCGAAGCCTGCCAGCGTTACCAGGAAAAGGACGACCGGCTGCAGCTCAAGCTCTTCGACGACATCGTGACGCCCAACGTCACCCAACGGGCCTTCTATGTGCGCTACCTGCTGCCCATCTGGTTCGACGTCTGCGCGCTCGAGTACCCGCCAGGAGGCGGGCCCTCGAAGCAGTGGCGCTTCACTGAGGCGTAAAGGGCGGCGGCATAAGTAGCGGCGGCCAGGGGGCTACGGCGTTAGTCACTGCTGCATTGGGGACAGCGGCATCGGGGGCGGCGGCGGCATCGGGGGCGGCGGCGGCATCGGGGGCGGCGGCGGCATCGGGGGCGGCGGCGTCGGTCATCGGGCCGGAAGGATGCTTATTCGGGGCCGAGGTACGGCGCCCACTGGGAATGAGCGGTGCGCGACGTGGGGCCAACCTGAGCCTGGCGACGGCATGCAGACGTCCGACCGGACGCCAGCGCCGACGTCCGGCCAAAGCCGCCATGGCTCTTCGAACCGTTCGCCGATTGGGACCGATGCGTTGGCTGTACGGTGGAGTTCGGTGGGGGGGTCCGGTCGAGGAGGAGAAACGCAGGAGGGGAAGCAATGATCGAAGACTGGTCAGCAGGAGCAACGATCGGGGGGCGGCCGATTCCGACTCTTCCCGACATGGAACGTCTGCGAGCGGAGCGGTTCGCCAAAATTCAGGACCAGCTCGAAGCCCAGAACATCGACGGCCTGGTGATGCTCGGGTCCGCAGGCGTCGCCCACACCACCGGAGCGGACGCGCCGGGCGAGGATGCCGGGAAGGCCGGGTTGTTCAGGGCGGTCTCTGTGGTTATTGCAGGCGAGAGCTCACCGCATCTCTACACACCGTTCCTCGACGGTGTCCCGCCTGAGTTCCCGGCCGATCACGTGCACGGCCCGCTGTTCCCCGATCTCGACGACGGGATCCATGAACTCGTCGACGCACTCAACGGGTACTTCCCCTCCGGCGCCCGCCTCGGCGTCGACGAGCAGACCCACCCGATGCTGCGTGCGCTGGGCCACTTCCAATGGAGCGACGCTGCCGGCGTGTTGGGCCCGGCCAAACTCCTCAAGACGCCGGACGAGGTCTCGGCCATCCGCGAGGCCCAACGGATCACCGAACAGGCGATGGACAGCGCCCGCGAAGCGCTGCGGCCGGGCATGCGTCAAACGGAGCTGAGCGGCATCTTCCTCCGCCGCCTCTTCGAGTTGGGCACGACGGCCAACGCCATCGACCCCATCTGGCAGGTCATGACCCCGACCAAGGCCGCCGGTCCCTGGACGACCCACGGCGATCTGGCGTACCCCATTTCGACCACGGATCAGATCCTGCGCGAGGGCGACGTCATCTGGGTCGACGCCGGCATCTGCCACCGGGGCTACGCCTCGGACTTCGGCCGGACATGGATCACCAGCGCGCACCCGGACCTCACCGAACGGCAGACGTCGCACTTCGCGCGCTGGCGCTCGGTCGTGGCGGCAGCCCGCGACATCCTCAAGCCGGGCGTCTCCGCGCTCGAGCTCGGTCGGGCCGCCATCGCCGCCAATGACGGCGTGAAGCCTTGGATGGAGCACTTCTACCTGGCCCACGGCATCGGCACCGACAGCGCCGAGATGCCGCTCATCGGAACCGACCTGGGCGACGACTTCGACGGGTCGCTCATCATGGCCCCCGGCATGGTCCTCGTCTTCGAGCCGGTCATCTGGGACGAGGGATACGCCGGCTACCGCTCCGAGGACATCGTGGCGGTCACCGACACCGGATGGGTGCAACTCAGCGGTCTGCGCTACGACCCTTTCGAAACTGATCCTTTCGAGACTGGCTCCTTCGAGGTGCCGGCATGACCGGGACTATGGCCCTCGAGGACGGCGCCCGCGTCGATTTCACGCGGCTGCGCCAGGAGCGGCGGCGGCGCGTGTTCGCAGCGGCGGAGAGTGCCGGGCTCGATGCGCTCGTGCTCGGGCGTGCCGGCAACGTCCGCTACGCCACCGGCGCCCGCCAGCTCTGGCGAACCGGGGCCAACCCCTTCGCCCCCCTCTGCGTCGTCATCCCCACGACCGGTCGGATCCACATGCTGTCGACCTGGGATGACGGAATCCCGCCCGAGATCGGCCACGACGACCTCTACGGGATGTTCTGGAACCCTGCGAACCTGATCGCGGCGTTGGCGGGCATCCCGGGCCTCGCCGATGCGCACCGCGTCGGCACCGACTCGCTCACGCCGTTCTTCGCCGAGGTCCTGGCGGGCATCGTGCCCAACTTCGAGCTGGTCGATGCCACGAAGATCCTCGCCGGGTTGCGCGCGGAGAAGACGACGGATGAGCTGGCCTGCATCGAGCTGGCCGTGACCCTGGCCGAAGCGGGACTGGCCGCACTGGAAGAGGCCCTGCAGCCCGGCGTCTCCGAGCGGGACCTGCTCGGGGTCTACGTGGAGACGCTGGCTGCGCTCGGTGCGCCCACGCCCCCCAGCGAAAGCGTCGTCTTCGCCACGCCACGCCGGGGTCCGGTCCGCTACCGCTCTCTGGCCAGCGACCGCATCATCACCCGGGGCGAGCTGGTCGTCCTCTCCCCCGGTGCCCTCTATGCCGCCTACGAGGGCGGGGTGGCCCGCACCCGCACAGCAGGGGCGCGACCCTCCCGTGACGCCCTCGCCCTCTCCGACCGCTGCCACCGGGCCACCGATGCGCTCGTCGCCGCCTGCCGCCCCGGCAACACGGGTGCGGACCTCTACCGTGCCTGGGAGTCGACCGGCGAGCGCCCGGCCGAGATCGCCCTGGCCTACGGCATGGGCATCGGCACAGAGACCCCGATGGTCGGCTTCGGCCGGAGCGCCGGCGTCACCTTGCACGAGGGTGCCATCCTCAGCGTCCAGGCCTGGGTCAGCGAGGAAGGGATCGGCGGCTTCTTCGAACGGGAGATGCTGCGCATCGGGCCGACCGGCCCCGAGCTTCTGACCCGGAGCGCAAGGTAGGGAGATGGGCGGCGCCAACCCGCCCGAGGTTGATCTCGATCTCTTCTCGGAGGAGTTCGCCCAACACCGGCACGAGGAGTGGCGCAAGATGCGCGCCGGGTGCCCGGTGGCCTACAACACTCGTGCCGGCGGGTTCTGGGCCGTGAGCGGCTACGACGAAGTCGTCGCGGTGTCCCGTGACCACGCCACGTTCTCCTCCACGTACGAGGAGAACGCTCCCGACGGGATCGACTACATCGGCATCATGGGGATCCCCCGCATGCGCGGAGTACCGTCCGCGCAAATCTCCGAGAAGGAGGGTCCGACCCACGTCGCGTTGCGCCGGTTGTTAAACCCGTTCTTGCTGCCGCCTGCGGTTGCAGCGTCCCGGCCCTTCGCCGAACAATGCGCCACCTGGCTCCTCGATCAGAAGATCGCCGACGGCCGGATGGACATGGTCACTGACTTCACCAATCCACTCCCGGCCATCATGACCATGAAGATGATGGGCCTGCCCTGCGGGAGCTGGCCCCGCTACGCCGAGGTGTTCCACACCGTCAATGCGTACTCGGCGGACGCAGAGGAATTCTCCCGTTCGATGGCCCTGATGGACGACATCAACGCGGAGCTGTTGGAGCTTGCCGACCTGCGACGCCACGATCCGAGGAACGACATCATCTCGAAGCTGTCGTCCATGGAGATCGAGGACGGCCGCAGACTGACCGATGCAGAGCTCCTCGGTGCCTTTCGCAACCTGATCGCCGGAGGCCTCGACACCACGACCGCGCTGACGTCGCTCTCGCTCCTCCACCTTGACGCCCACCATGAGCTACGTCAGCGCCTTCTCGACGAACCCGAGTTGTTGACTCCCGCCACCGAGGAGTTCCTCCGGTTCACATCGGTCAACGAATTCCTCAGTCGCACTGTGACCAGGGACGTCGAACTGGGCGGCCAGAAGCTGCGCCGGGGCGACTACCTGGTCTTGAGTTGGCTCTCGGCCAATTTCGACGAGAAAGTCTTCGAACGGCCCGATGAGGTGATCCTGGACCGTTCACCGAACCCCCATATGGCCTTCGGCGTCGGGCCCCACCGCTGCATCGGGATGCACGTCGCCCGGTCACTGTTCGACGTCATGATGCGCGAGGTGTTGACGCGCATTCCCGACTACGTAGTGGACCGTTCGGCGACAGACTTCTACAAAGGAAACCCCGAGCTCGCCGGCGTGGTCGCGATGCCCGTGACGTTCACGCCGGGCACGCCGGTAGGGGCCGCTCGACCGTACTGAACCTCGACGTTCGTTTTCGCTGCGCATTTTTGCCATTTCGATTCCCGGGGGAAGGTCTATGGTGATGACCCATGGAGTCGTGGGAGCTCGTGGCCAGAGAGTGTTGCCGCGACACCTTGGCCCGCTACACGCATGCGGGTGACAGGTATCGCATCGACGAGCTCGGGTCGACGTTCTGCGAGGACGGCGTGCTGGAGATCAAGGGCGTCAAACCGATCGTGGGCCGGGCGGCCATCGTGGCCACATTCAGCGGTGACACGAGCGGCCTGCAGGCGCAGATGGAGGCCGCGATCAATGCGCCGGAGGAGCCGGCTGCGCCGCCTCCTCCACCCGCTCCTCCACCCGATGCCGGTGCGAAATACATCCTCCGCCACAACGTCACCAACATTCGCTTCGAATCCGTGTCGCCCACGGAGGCCACGGTCGCGAGCTATTTCCTCGTCGTCACCCGCAAGGGTCTCGACCACGTGGGCCGCTACCGTGACCGGATGGTCCCCGTGGGCGAGGAATGGCTGATCGCCCACAGATTCGTGTCAGTCGACTGGCGGGCCCCGGACGAGGCGCCCTGAAGAGCGTTACTCAGACAGGAAGGCCTCCACCGCCTCGATGAAGGCATCCTCCTGCTCGAACATGGGGTAATGCCCCGCCCGCTCGATCACAACGAGCGACGCCCCATCAATGAGCCGGACCATCTCTTCGGCGTAGCTCACCGGGAGCAGACCATCGTCTCCGCCTTGCACCACCAGGGTCGGCGCAGAGAGATAACGGAGCCGGCGACGTAGCCCCCGCTCGGCAATGGGCCACATGAAACGGGTGGCCGCTCCGTAGTTGCGAGCCTGGAAAAGAGAGGCAGCCTGAGGATCGCCCGGATCGGGCACAAAGTTGCTCGGCTCGGGGTGTGGCCGGTTCGCGAGATCGTGCCATTTCGCCTTCAACGCGAGGTCTCGCGTGCCAAACGGATCCATGGCGGGCTCTTCGTCGAGCCAGAGGCCGAACGAATCCACGAGCACCAGCCGCCGCACGACGTTTGGTGTGATCGCCGCGATTTCGGCGGCGAACATTCCGCCGATCGAATGGCCCACGAGATCCACCGGGCCCGCGTTGAGATCCTGGATCAGGGCCCGGTAGAACAACACGAGGTCGAGCAGATCGTGAATCTCGTCGGAACCGGTCGTGGTCCCATACCCAGGTTGCTCCGGAGCCCAAACACGGTGACGTTGTGCGAGTCGGCCGAGGAAGGGCGCGTCTCCCGGATGCCGCTCGTACCCGTGCAGGAACATCAAGGGCGGGCCCGCACCTCCTTCCCACACGTCGACCTCGAACGGACCTGCCGCATGACGATGGATCTTCCCCAGGGTCACACCCCTCCTCTTGTCGATGGTTGCCGCGGCGAATTTGAGCACTCACCCAATAACCGGGTAATGATGCTATACAGAACGCAGTGTTGCGGGCGAGGCCTTCACGACGACGTGGAGCGCAGGCACGCGCGCCCGCAGACGGCACTGGCGCGACTGCCACAGGCGGGGATGGCATAGGCGGGTAGACACGAACGGGGTCGACACGGACGGGGTCGACACGGACGGGGTCGAACACGGACGGGGTCGAACACGGACGGGGTCGAACACGGACGGGGTCGAACACGGACGGGGTCGAACACAGACAGGGACGAACACAGACAGGGACGAACACAGACAGGGACGAACACAGACAGGAGGGCCCGTGAGGTTCCACTGGTTTGCGCAGCAGTACTACACGGGGCTACCCGAGGACTACTCGAAGTCCATCCACAGTTCGTGGGTCACCGCGCCGACCGCCGTGACGAATTCGACGCAGGTCGGCGAGGACTACCGCATGTACCTGCGCCTGATGCAACACGCCGACCGACTGGGGTGGGACTCGCTCCTCCTGAATGAACACCACCAGACGTCGCTGGCCATGACGCCTTCACCGAATCTGATTGCCGCCATCCTCGCTGTCACCACCGAGAACTCGGCGATCGCTCTCTGCGGCAACTCGCTCGCCCTCTACAACCCTCCCCTGCGAGTGGCCGAGGAAATCGCGATGCTGGACTGCCTGTCGGGCGGTCGGGTCATCGCCGGGATCGTGTTCGGCACGCCCATGGACACCGGATTCGTCTACGGCGTACCCCCGATCGAGCTCCGCGACCGCTTTCACGAGGCGCGTGAGCTGATCCATCGGGCGTGGACGGCGGAGGCGCCATTCGCCTTCAATGGACGCTTCACCAAGCTCCGCTACGTCAACCCGTGGCCGCGGCCCCTCCAGAAGGACATCCCGATCTGGATACCCGGATCCGGCAGCGTGGAGACGTGGGACGTGGTGAACGCGCTCGACTACTGCTACGGCTATCTCTCCTTCCATGGCACGCAGAATGCCAAACCAATCGTTGACGCATTCTGGGAGCACACGGAACGCAACGGGGCCAACATGAACCCGAACCGGATGGCCTTCACGCAGATCATCTGCTGTGCAGACTCCGACAAGGAAGCCAAGGCCCAGTATGCCGATGCCGTGCGCTACTTCTATCGGCAGAACCGAGTCGCCCTCGAGTTCGCCACGCCCCCGGGCTATCTGTCCTCGGCGTCGCTGCGCCAACAACTCCTGCGCCAGCAGGTGATCTCGTCGGAGGAACGGAAAAAAGCCGACCGAGGAGAACTCGACTTTTGGGAGTACGACGAGCTCGGTTACATCATTGCGGGAACGCCCGAGCGGGTAGAGCAGCGGGTCCGAGCGCTCGTCTCGGACATGCGTATCGGCCAACTGATCACGTGCATGCACGTTGGAAATCTGCCAGAGGAGGTGGCGGCGCAGAACAATGAGCTCTTCGCGACTCGTGTGATTCCGAAGCTCCGCAATGTGTGGTCCGAGTACGAGGATCGCTGGACTCCTCGTGTGACGCAAGAGCGAATTGCTGAACGATTCCCGATGCCGGTCTCGGCCTGAACCTGCCCGCGTCTTCGGTTCTGGTTGACGAGTGCCGCACATCAAGCTCGACGCATTCGACCTGTTCTACGAGGTTGTCGGCGAGGGTCCGCCGCTTCTGCTCCTCTCGGGTCTCGGGGCGAGTCGGCTCGGCTTCGCCCCGGTTGTGCCCGCCCTCGCTCGGCGCTACCGGGTCATCACATGCGACAACCGGGGTACGGGTCGCAGCGGCGTCCCACCC
This sequence comes from uncultured Acidimicrobiaceae bacterium, assembly GCA_963706555.1. Taxonomy (GTDB): domain Bacteria; phylum Actinomycetota; class Acidimicrobiia; order Acidimicrobiales; family RAAP-2; genus Bog-473. Next base: position 3,243,562 of record OY970164.1, on the reverse strand, counting down.
GGTCCGTACAGCATCGAGCAGATGGCCACCGACGCGACGGCGCTGATCGAGCACCTCGGGGTGGGACCGGTCGCAGCGCTGGGGTGGTCCCTGGGCGGCACCATCGTGCAATCACTCCTGATCGACCACCCGGAGCTGCTCACGGCGGCCGTACTTCTCAGCACGCTCCCCTGTTACAGCGAGCTGCAACATTGCTGGCTGGACAGCGTCCTGGCGTTTCGTCGAATGGGCATCGACCCGTTGCTGGCTGCCACCGCGGGGGCACCATGGATATTCACCCCGTCCACTCTCACGGATCACGACCGGGCACTGCGGATAGTGAGACTCCGTGCTGATGGCCCGGAAGCCACCAGCGATGAGGCCTTCGAGGCTCAGGCTGTGGCCATCCGGACGTTCGATCGCCGGGCCGAGCTCGCAACGGTGACCACGCCGACGCTCGTCCTCGTCGGCGCCGAGGACGTCTTGACCCCACCTCGCCAATCGATCGAGATCGCGCAGTGCATCGGCCATGCCACCCTCGAGGTGCTGCCCCGGGGAGGTCACGGCATGCTCCTCGAGTACCCCAATCCGACCCTGGGAGCCATCAACTCGTTCTTGGAGCGTCACCTCTCGGTCTAATCCTTGGAGGGGACCCTCGGGCGACCAGGCGGTCTGTGGCGCCCCGGCGGTCTGTGGCGCCCCGGCGGTCTGCGGCGACCGAGCGGTCTGTGCGACCGGGCGGTCTGTGGCGACCGAGCGGTCTGTGGCGACCGGGTGGCTCAGAGGCGGCTCAGTAGTCTCCGGCCCGCGCGAGCAATTCCCGGGCGGCCTCTGATCCATTGAGCAGGCGGTTGGTGCGATAGCTCGCGCGCCAGCCTTCGGGTGTGCGCACCAACTCCCAGCGGTTCACCGCCACGCGCCAGAGCTCGAAGCCGCCTTCCCCGTGGCGGAACACCCGGGAGTAGCACGTGGCGACTGCCCGATGCCCGTCGACGAGGATGTGCGGGACACCCAGTACATGGGCCGCGCCCCCGGCAATGAGCTTCTGGTGGAAGTCGCCTTCGACCATGCCGGCGATTTCGGCTCGCCCGGTCCAAACTGCGGAATCCGTGTCGTAGACGCCATCCTCGGTCCACAGGGCGGCGGCGGCCGCGCTCTGCCCGCTGTCGACAGCGGGTCCGTAGGCGCTTATCAACCGGATGATCTCGCGCTCGTCCTCGAGCACACGGAGTGTCTCTGCCATTCGCAGTAGCTCCTGTTCGACATTTGCCATACCGCTTCCTCTTTCTCTTTCTCCTGCTCCGCTCTCTGGATTCTCTCTCCGGCTCAACTGTCGCAGCAGGGCGTTCCCGTCGCCCAACCAGTTGGCCCCGTCGGTCACCAGGCGAGGCCCGTGGGCCACGACGACACCCTCCCGTCACCGTTGCACAAATGGAGAGGTGTGCGCATCGCCCACGCGCGTTAGCGTGCCCGACGGCAGTAATGATCCCGGCCCCCTCACGTGGGCCCCGTACCAATATCTGGGGGAACACATGGCGAACGAACGAAGAGTGGCGCTGGTGACCGGCGCCAGCCGTGGCGTGGGTCGGTCCATCGCCATCGAACTGGCCAAAGTCGGTTTCGACGTCGCTGTCACCGCACGTACGGTCCAAGAAGGGAGCGGGTTCGACGTTGGCCACGACGGCGCCGTACGCGGCCTGCCCGGAAGTGTCGAGAACACCGCTGACGCCGTCCGTGAGCAGGGCCAGGAGGCCCTCCCGGTTCGGATGGACCTGTCCGACCCGCTCTCCATCGGCCTGGCCGTGGGGGAAGTGCTCGCCAAGTGGGGCCATGTTGACGTCCTTGTCAACAACGCCATCTACACCGGGAAGGGGGCGCAAGCTTCGGTGCTCGATCTCGATCTGGCCGATCTGCAGGAAGAGATCGACATCGATATCGTGGCGCCGCTGACCCTTATCAAGCTGCTCGTTCCCGGCATGGTCAAAAGGGGCAAGGGGACCGTTCTGAACGTCACCTCCGGTGTGGCCTACACGGATCCGCTCGACATGGGCAGTTACGGCATCGGCTACGCGGTTGGCAAGGCCGGCCTGTTCAAAGCCGCCGGAATTCTGGCCGTCGAATTGGGCGACAAGGGAATTACCGCCTACAACGTCCATCCGGGCTTCATCGCCACTGAGCGTATGGCCCTGCACACGGCCGAATTGGAAGGCCTCGACCTCTCGTACGCTGCCCCTCCCGAGGTCTGCGGCGCGGTCGCCGCCTGGCTCGCCAACGACCCGACCGACAACCCGCCGCGTAACGGCACGAACATCGAGAGCCAGCAGTTCTGCGCCGAGCGCAACCTCGTTCCGAGTTGGACGCCCGCCGGTCGCTACGCCGCTGGTGGCGGAAGGGCCGGCAAAGTGGCGGTCGACAGTTGAGCCTGCGTTCCTGCGTCGTCGGCACCTCGTTCGGTGCCCGCATCCATGTCCCCGCGCTCCGACAGGCGGGATTCGAAGTGGTCGCACTCGTCGGTACCGACCCGGCCAAGACGGCGCGGCGCGCTGAACGCTTCGGGATTGCACACGCCTGCACCTCACTGCGCGAAGCGCTCGCTCTCGGGCTCGATGCGGTGTCCATCGCCGGTCCCCCGGCCACGCACGCCCCCTTGGCGTCCGAAGCCATCGCCGCGGGCTGCCACGTCCTGTGTGAAAAGCCCTTCACGCTTGACGTCGGCGAGGCCGAGGAATTGGTGCGTGCCGGCGCCTCGGCAGGCGTCGTCGCGATCCTCGGCCATGAGTTCCGCTGGTCGGTGGCGCAGTCGACCATGGAGTGGGCGCTCGCCGAGGGCCTCATCGGATCGCCGAAGCTGTTCGTCGGCGCCTCGTTCATCTCCATGCTCCGTACGTTCCCCATGCCCGAGTGGTGGTTCGATCCCGCACGCGGCGGAGGCTGGCTGAATGCATCCGGCTCCCACCGCATCGATGCATTGCGGCAGTGGTTCGGGGAGTTCGAGGCCGTCAGCGCCGGCCTCACGTCGACGAGTGATCCGGCGTTGGCCGTCGATGACACCTTCAACATTCGCGCCCTCATGCGCAACGGCGTCGATGTGTCATTGGTCCAGAGCGGGGCTGCGGCCGGACCGGGCGCAGGCATCACACGCGTGGTGGGAAGCAAGGGCACACTCTGGACCGAAGGCGACTCCGTGCACATCGCCACGGATGACGAACCGGCGGGACGGGCCCTCGATCCGCCCGCTGCGTTGGCGCTGCCCGACGTCGACGCATTGGCCGCGGGACAACTGGCGGACATGACCTTGATGGAGCTCCCGCCCTACATCCGCTTGACGCAGGCGTTTCGCCGGGCCATCGAAGGTGCGCCACCCGAACCAGGTCCGCACGCAGCGACGTTCGAAGACGGACTGGCCTGCATGCGGGTGTTGGGGGCCGTGCGCGAGTCCGCTGCCGATAACGGACGATGGGTCAGCGTGTGAGTCGGCACGCATGAAGAATAAGTAGCGAACGTCACGCCGCAACTGCAACAGGAACAGCAACAGCAACAGGAACAGCAACAGGAACAGCAACAGCGAGTACCAAAGAAGGTGGGGGCAAGATGAGTGGAGCAAAGCCAATCGTGGTCGGCGTCCTCGGCGACCGTCCAGGCGATCAAAGCGCAATGGTCGGCGTCATGCGCGAGGTGGTCGAGGCTGCGGTCGCTGTCGGGAGAATCGATCGGCCCGTCAACTTCGTGGTGGACATCACCGATGGACTTCCCGAAGGTACGGCGGCGAGCCTCACTGCCGGCTTCCACCGACTGGTGGCGCAGGATGCTCTGGTGATCATGGGGCCGACGGTCACCGACAACGGGTTGGTCGCCACCGAGTTGGCCGACGAGTTCCGCATCCCCTGCTGCAACTGGACAGGCAGCGATCGCACCCGGAGCGAGTGGATGTTCCACTACCAGATCGGCTCATTGGAAGAGGAGCCCCATTTGATGGCGGGACACATGGCGTCGCTGGGCCACAAGCGGGTGGCGCTTGTGCAGGACCGCTCCCCCATCGGCAATCGCTACGGTGCCTTCTTCGAGAACGCCACCGAGCGCCTGGGCCTGCAGATCACGTCCAAGACACTGATCTCGCCGGTGTCCAGCGATTTGTCCTCCGTCGTGCGCGACGTGCGGGGAGGGGAGATAGACGCTCTTGTGTATCTCGGCTTGGGGCTTTCGGCGGGAACGCTCGGGCGCGCCATGGCGGAGGCCGACTGGCACCCCCCCGTGTTCACCAACTCGGCCCTGATGTTCGGGTACGCCTTTCCGGAGTGGGTCAAGAACTGGGAGGGCTGGACGTACGTGGACGCCTGGTCCGAGAAGAACGAAAGGCTTCAAGCCCTTCTGGCCGCTCGGCCTGACGGCGCCACGGTCTTTCCGATGACCGTGGCGGCGGGTGACGACATGGGCCGCCTTCTCGTCGAAGCATTGGCGGGCGCGGAAATCCTCACCCGTGAGGCCGTGAAGGAAGCGTTCGAGCGCATCAAGTGCCTACCGGCCACGCTCGGCGAGCCAGGGACAACCCTGGGCTTCGGCCATTGGGACCGCGCCGCGCTGAAGGGCGGCTTCATTTTGCTGCGGCAGTGGGTGGGTGGCCGCTCCGTTCCCGTTTCCTGATTCCGAGAAGGATTCAGACCTTCATGATGCGAGCCATGTTGCCACCCATGACCTTGGCCGTGTCCTCGGGCGACATCGTCGCCTCGACCAGTTCGGAATAGCCGAGGGGGTCGGCCAAGCCTTCCTGGTGCGGGAAGTCGGATCCGAACATGACATTGTCGACACCGATCAATTCGGCCAGGCCAGCCGGATCAGACTCCTGGAACGCGTGGACGAAGATGTTGCGCTTGAAGACCTTCACCGGGTCCTCCTCGAACATCTCGGGACTGCGGTCGTAGGCGGTTTCCATCCGCCGAATGAGCGGGCGCACCCACTCGGTGCCGAATTCCGTCGGAGCGAAGCGCAGCCTCGGGAACCGGTTGGCCACGCCGTGCCCGATGATGGAGGCCACGCCGTCGATGATGGCGGACTTCTCGGAGGCCAACGTGAGGAAGGCCGGCGAGCCGTTCAGCCCCGGGATTCCGGCGTTGAACGGTCTGAACTCGCTGTTGCCGAGGCCCTCCCACTCGTTGCTGTAGCGCTGATAGCCCGAGTCGGTCTGATGCATCCCGACGAGGATGTCCGCCTCCTGGACCGCCTCCCAGAACGGGTCGAACTCGGGGAGTGCGAACGAGCGCCGACCTTTCCACGTCGGCACAGGCGCCGTGTGAAGGAGGAAGGCCTTGGCCCCGTTCTCGACCACGAAACTCAGCTCTTTGAGCGCACCGTCGAGCACCGAGAGACTGATCATGGGAGTGGGATACATGGCGTCTGCGTAATTGAAGCTCCAATGTTCGAGCATCCAACGATTGAAGGCATGCAGCACGACCTGAATGGCGTCGGGATCTTCGGCGAGCCGCTCCTCGACGCCCGTGGCCAGCGTGGGCCAGATCATCGACTTGTCGATACCCATGTCCTTCATCAGGGCCAGGCGGGGCTCGGGGTCGAAGAACGCCTCGACCGCCGGTATTCCACGTCGATGCTGGGGATCGGCCGCTTGGCCTCCGGGGGGAGCGACCCGGGCGAACGTGGGGTTGGGAATGAAGTCGCTTATCTTGTCCTTGATCGCGACTTTCGTCCGATTCCCGATGTCGACGTACTTGATGATCCCGTCGTACTCAGGCGGGAGGAACATCGTCAACGCGTCACGGTTCTCGTACATGTGGTTGTCGGCGTCGAAGACGGGATACGGCAATCGTCGCTCACGCATGTAGATGAACGCGTCTGAGACGTAGTCGTCGGTCATGGTCCCTCCTTGCATGGGGATCGCCCTATCCCACTGTGGCCGAGACCGTCCGCTGGAAAATGGACTCGGCTGGGCATCTGCCCAATATAGCAGAATGGCCTGGGATGGAGCATGGCCGGGCTCCCCGGGGACCGTCTCGGGCGCAGGGGCCCTCCACAAGGCCCTTGGTGCCCCGCACCCGGCGATAGGCTCACAGCCGCACGTCCACGGGAGCAAGGGGTCTGTCGATGTCCGAGGCTGGAGACGCAACGCGATTGGCATTGCTCGACGCGGCCGAAGAGCTCTTGGTGACGAAGGGTGTCGCAGGGATTACGACCCGCAAGGTTGCCGACCGGGCCGGGGTGAACCAAGCGCTCGTCCACTACCACTTCGGCACCATCGAAGAGCTGCTGCTGGCGGCGCTCGAGCGCGTGGGCATGCACGTGAAAGAGCGCTCCCAGGAGATCTACGGCCGTGACCAGTCGTTCATCGACGGTTGGTTCGAGGAGATGGAAGTCAAGATCACCGAGGACTTCGATCGAGGCTGGGGGAAGGTGTGGTTGGAAAACCTGACGCTGGCCGCGAATCGACCGAAGATCGGCAAGCAGTATGCGAAGGCAGCCACCATGACACGCAAGCTGCACGAGCAGCACGTCAACGAGATGCTCGACGAATTCGGGATCGACAGGAAAGAGTTTCCCGCTTCGGGAATTGTGACTCTCCTCGACGCCATCACGTCAAAACTCATACTCGACCGCCTGGTGGGCATCAAGGCGGGACACAAGGAGCTCCTCGCCATGCTGCACCGCGTCTGGGACCAGATTGAGGATGGGATGGAGCGATGACAGGCTGAGCGGGCCGTACGTCGAGGAATGGCCCCGGCGATGAGGACCGGAGAGAGGGCGGGAGAAGTGAACGACAGAGGGGGTGGCGTGGTCGACGAGGACCTGCCGTGGATCGTAGATTCGTACGTGAACGCCAATCCCCCCCACCTCGATCTGAACTGGAGCCTCACCGACGAGACCTACGGGCCGGCGAAGATGCAACCCCAGGGCCTCACGGATCTCCTGTCGGAGATGGATCGCAACCACATCGCCCGTGCCCTGCTGGCACCGCCGCCGGAGTCAGCGATGGGTGATCAGATCGCGGGGTACCGCTGGACGCTCGAGGCCGTACAGCAGTTTCCCGACCGATTCGGCCTGAGCGTCCGGGTCAATGCGGACGAGGGCATACGCGCCGTGCGCCACCTCGAGAGCATGGTGCGCAACGATGGCGCCCGGGCCCTGCGCATCGTTCCCTACCGCGATGGGAAGCGTGCGAGTCACCGCTCGTACTATCCCCTGTACGCCAAGTGCATCGAGCTCGGTCTTCCGGTGACCATCACCGTCGGCATGCCCCTCGTGCAACGACCCGGGGTCGTGCAGAACCCCAAGCATCTCGACACGGTCTGCGCATTCTTTCCCGAGCTGGTCATCGTGAGCGCGCACGGCGGCGCACCTTGGACGAGCCTCCTCGTGCAGCTCCTGCGCACGTGGCCGAATCTCTATCACATGATCTCGGCCTACCCGCCGAGCCGGTATCCGCCCGAGCTGGTGGCCTATGCCAACACCGGGCGCGGGCGCAAGAAGATCCTCTATGCCTCCGACTACCCGCTCCTCTCCTTCGAGCGGCGGCGCGAGCTCCCCGATTGCGGGATCAACGACGAGGCCATGCCATGGTTCGTGAGCAAGAACGCTGCTCGGGTCTTCTGGGGCGAGGAAAGTCACGAAACCTCAGGGCTTTGAACATCGCCCCGAATGCCGACGGGGTCGCATCGACACCTGATCCCGGGCGGGCCCTGGGCGACGTCCGCATCTGCGACTTCTCCGGGCAGTTGGCCGGCGCCGGTGCGACGCGCTTCCTGGCCGCCATGGGCGCCCAAGTCATCCGGATAGAAGACCCCGTGACGGAGGGCTCTTGGGACGTGCTGCGCGGCGTCCCACCGTTCATCGACGAACGGCGGGGACGCGAGTTCGGCGGCGCATTCAACAATCACAATGTCGAGAAACTCGGCGTCACGCTGAACCTTCGTACCGAAGCGGGCAAGGCGCTTCTCCGCGAGCTCATTGCGATCTCGGACGTGGTCACCGAAAACTTCGCCCCTGGGGTGCTGGCGCGCCTCGGCTTCTCCTACGACGAACTGAGGGCCATCAAGCCCGACATCATCTACGTCTCCAACTCCGGCTTCGGGCACGTCGGCCCCTACAGTGCGTTCAAGACCTGGGGCCCGCTCGTGCAGGCGAATTGCGGACTCGCTTTCATGACGGGACTTGACGAGCACCGTCCCGCGGGAATCGGGTACTCGTATATGGACCACCTCGGGGCCAATTTCATGGCGATCGCCATCCTCTCGGGCCTCCTCCATCGCAACCGGACCGCGCAAGGCCAGTGGATCGACCTGTCATGTACCGACGCCGGTGCCCTGCTCAACGGACCGATGCTGCTCGACTACACGGTCAACCGCCGGCCACTGCGCCGCCCGGGTTCGCCCGAGAGCAATCGGAGCCAGTCTCCTGTGATGGCCCCGCACGGCATCTACCCGTCGTCCGGCGAGGACAACTGGGTCGCCATCGTGTGTCGCGACGATCGCGACTGGTCGAATCTGGCCGGGGCGCTGGACGTCGAGTGGGCCCGGGAGGCAGGCTGGGCCGAACTTGCCGGTCGCATCGCCCGGCAGGACGAGCTTGACCAGCTGCTGGCTGACTGGACCAGACCGCGTGACCGGTTCGCGGTTGCGACGGCGTTGCGCGATGTCGGCGTGCCGGCAGAGGTGGTGCAGAGACCACAAGAACGGATTGATGCGGACCCGCGCACCTCGGAGTGGGGCTTGTGGCCCACCGTGTCCCACCGGGAGATGGGCCGGGTCCGCGTCGACGGCCTGCCCGTTCACTTCTCGAAGACCGACTGGCACGTGGAGCGGGGGGCACCGTGCCTCGGCGAGCACAACATGCTCGTCTTCGGCGACCTGCTGGGACACACAGAGGACGAGCTCGCCACGTTGGCCGAGGACGGGGTGGTATGACCGGCGTCGCAGTGGGAGCCCTCGCCGGCGTCCGCGTGGTCGAGTTGGCGAGCGAGCAGTGCGCGTTCGCCGGGAAGATCCTGGCCGACCTCGGCGCGGAGGTGATCCTGGTGGAGCCGCACGGAGGCCACGCGTCGCGTGGCTTCGCTCCCTTCCTGGACGATATCCCGGGTCCCGAACGGAGCTTGTGGTGGTGGTACTACAACACCGGCAAGTTCGGCGTCACCCTCGATCTCGATGACGCTGCTGGCAGCGGTCAATTCGGCGAACTCGTGACGGCGAGTGACATCGTCCTCGAGGGTGAGGCTCCGGGGCGCCTCCCTACACGCGGGCTGGACTTCGACGACCTCTCCCCCGACCATCCGGGACTTGTCTGGTGCTCGGTCACGCCAGTCGGCCGAACGGGCTCCCGCGCTCGAGAACCGGCGACGGACCTCACGATCCTGGCTGGCTCGGGAGCCGTATGGAGTTGCGGCTACGACGATCACCGGTTGCCGCCTGTCCGCCCCGGCGGCAACCAGGCGTACCACACGGCATCCGTCTGGGCCGTAGAAGGAATTCTGGTCGCGCTGTACGTGCGCCAGGCCCATGGCACCGGACAGCGTGTCGATGTGAGCATGCACGCGGCGACCAACGTCACGACGGAGGCCGCGACCTACGAATGGCTGGTCGCCGGGGCGACAGTGGAGCGCCAGACATTCCGCCATGCGGCCGTGCGGGATACCCCTCAGCGGCTCCTCACCGCCTCCGATGGCGGCCAGGTGATCGTCGCGCTCCCTCGCTATGCCGGAGAATTCCGTGCGCTGGCCGACTGGATACGCGAGCTGGACCTGGTCGACGAGATCGCCGAGTTCTTCTTCCTGGAAATGGGCGTGGACCGCGGAGGCATCCTCCTCACTGAAGTTGCCTCCGATCCACTGGCTGCGGCCATCTACCAAGCCGGCAGTGACGCACTGCGGTATGTCGCCGAGCACCTTCCGGCCAGGAGATTCTTCATCGAGTCCCAAGCACGTGGCCTGCCAGCCGGCCACCTGTGCGCGCCCGAAGAGGTGATCGAGGACGAACATTTTATTGCGCGCGGGTTCCCGGTCGACATCCACCACGAAGATCTGGGCCGAACGTTCACCTACCCCGGCGCACCGTTCCGGGCGACGGGTTCACCATGGCAGGTCCGCACGCGCGCCCCGCATATCGGGGAGCACAACGAGATGGTCGCCGAAGCTCTGGGGCTGTCAGGCCTTTCCGGCCCTCCGGGTTCGTGAGCTCGTGGCACTCTCGGCGCCCGAGAGGATGCCGAGCCGTACCAGTTCGTCCACGTCGGCACTCGAATACCCGATCTCGGTGAGAACGTCGGTGTTGTGTTGGCCGATCGTCGGTGAGGCGTGCCGCGCCGCGGTGGGTGTGGCCGACATGTCGACAACCGGGCCCACCATGGTGATGGACCCGAGGAGCGGGTGGTCCAACTCGACGGCAAGGTCATTGGCGCGCACCTGCGGATCATCGACCAGCTCGTCGACCACCCGGAAGCGCCCGGCGGGAACTCCGGCCTGGTCGAAGATCTCGAGCCACGCCTCTGTGGTCCGGCGACTGATGGCGTCCGCCAGCCCCACCAGGAACTCGCAGGTCATCACCTCCGCCTCCGGACTGTCCCGGCGTATGTCACGCCGGGCGTGGAGTGGGTGGACCACGCCGGTGGCGCTCTCCAGACGGCGGCGCATGGCCGGCGTCACGGCGGCAATCGACACCATGCCGTCGGCCGTCCGGTAGCTGCGGTAGTACGGATAGCTGAGGGCGCTCCAATCGGGATCAGGCGGGGGACCCGTCGCCCGGAGGAACTGTGCACCCTGGAGGAGGAGGGCCGAGGCAAGCAGGCTGGTCCCCACCTGCTGGCCCACTCCGGTCCGCTCGCGTGCGAACAGTGCGGCGCACACGGCCCAGGCGATGACGATTCCCGTGGCCAGATCCGTGACCGGCGGGTTGATGGGGAGCGGTATGCCGTCCTGGGATCGCTCGCCTGCGGCCATGAGGCCGGAGATGGCCTGCACGATCACGTCGTACCCGGCGCGATGGGAGTCGGGTCCCTGTCGCCCGACGGCGGTGATGTCGGCATAGATGAGCCGCGTATTGATCGCCCCCAACGTCGGGTAGTCGATCTTGAGGGCGGTTGCGGTTTCCGGGCGGCAATTGACGATCACCACGTCGACGGTCGCCACGAGGCGGTGGATCACCGCCTGGCCTTCGGGGGACTTGAGATCGATGGCGATGTCGCGCTTGTTGCGGTTGAGGGCGAGGAATCCGCGGCTGTCGGCCGACGACTGGACCACATGACGCCCGGACTCACCCGCAGGTGGCTCGACCTTGATGACGTCGGCACCCATGTCACCGAGCAGCATCCCGGCCAGCGGGCCGGCAATGGCCTCGGTGAACTCCAGGACCCGCACGCCTTCCAACGCGCCTGGCGTCATCCGGTGCCCTCCATCGTCGTGGCGTGTGGCGACATCGGGCGCATCACGCGCAACTACGCGTGATCCGGCGCCGGCGTGAAGCGGAAAAGACGTTCTGCGTTACCCCGCATGATCTTGTGCTGATTCTCAGCCGAGATGCCCGCCAATTGCTTCTTGGCGTGCTCGAGGCAGTTGGGCCACGTCGAGTCACTGTGGGGGTAGTCGGTTTCGATCATGACGTTGTCGAACCCGATGGCATCGAGATTCCGCACCCCGTGCACATCGTCGATGAAGCATCCGTAGATGTGCCGGCGGAACATGTCCATGACCGAGAACCCCTCCAGATCGATGGCCGCCCGTTCGTCGACCTCGACCCGTCCACTCAGCGAATCGTGCCGGACGTCACCGTTGGCGATCCAGAACCGGTGCTTCTCGACGACCTGCGCCGCCTTCTCGAGGAAGAAGGGCATCCACCCGATTCCCCCTTCGGCGAGGGCCACCTTGATTCCCGGGAATTTCCGCACCACGGGGCTGAAGATCCATTCGATCATCGCACCGGCGATGAGGAGCGGTGGCCCCCACGACATCGTCACCAACATGGGCGACTCATCCGACATCGTGAGCCGCTTGCTCGAGGATCCGATGTGCATGCACAGCACCGTCTCGGTTTCTTCGCACGCCTCCATCAGTGGGTCCCAGTGCCCACCCGGATCCTGAATGGTCGGAAGGCGGAGCATGGCCGGATTCTCGGAGAACGCGACGGCGGTCGATCCTCTCTCGGCGTTTCGCCTGACCTCAGCCGCCGCCAACGTCGGATCCCAAAGTGGGATGAGCGTCAACGGGATGTACCGACCGGGCGCCCGACCACACCATTCGTCGATCATCCAGTCGTTGTAGGCCTGCACACAGAGCATCGCCAATTCGCGGTCCTCGGCCTCGTTGAAGACCTGGCCGCAGAAGCGGGGGAAGGAGGGAAAGCACATCGATGCCAGCACGCCGGCCCTGTCCATGTCCTCCAGGCGGGCCACCGAGTCGTAGCAGCCCGGCCGCATCTGGTCGTAGGTGATCGGCTCGAAACTGAACTCCTCCCGGGTTTTGCCGGCAACAGCTCCCAACCCCGGCGTGACCATGCGCTTGCCCTCGTAGACCCACGCCTCCCCGTCCCGGTCACGAATCAGCCGGGGCGCCGCATCCTTGAACTTCGCGGGCACCCGGTCCTGCCAGACGTGGCCCGGTTCGAGCACGTGGTCATCGACAGAAATAATCCACTCTGTCCTGTCGATGTTCATCAGCGCCCTCTCCCGGCGATGCCGTTGGCACGAAGGTCCGCACAGGCCCGGTCACATACCGACCGACACGAGCTTTTCGACGTTGTATCGATCGGATCGGTCGGCTGTGGTCCGTGAGGCGATATCACTCGAAATGCGCCCAACCTGTAACTATTAAGGCACATGCCTAACATGGCACATTGCGACTGTCAAGATGACCATGACGACCGTCGCGGCACGCCGGCGCGACGTACAACGGTGCTCGACGCGCACACGTTTCGCTCTCTACGCAGAGCACTTGAGCGCGCATCGGGACGGTGTCGGCGTGGTCCGCGTCAGGATTGCGAGCCGGGAATCTGCTTCCCGCAGAACGGCTTGCCGCTCTTCGGGTAGGGCACGTACTGCGTCCCGTTGAACTGCACATAGCTGAAGCACTGCGTGGGCGGGTTCTGCCCGAAGTGCGCAAAGCTGATGGGCCCCGTCGCCAGACCGCTGTCGGTCCAGTTCGTCACTTTGCGCAGTCCGGCGATGAACGATTGACGGGTCGGATTCGTTCCCGCCACCTTGAGACCCTCGACCATCAGGTTGGCCCCCGGCCAGCCGTCTGACTCGCTGTTGCCGGGCAGCCCCCCCTTGTAGGCCGGATCGTACTTCTTGAGGTCGGCCAGGAAAGCCAGGCTGGCGGCGTTGCTATAGGTCGGTGACGACGAAATGCCGGGGAAGTACGCCCCCTTCGCGGCGGCCTCGTCTGCCTTGCTCTGGAAGATGTCCTGTGTGGGCCCGGCGGCAAAAAGGATCTTGGCCTTGTTGAGACCGGCCTGGTGGAGTGCCGTCGCCATGGCGAGACTCGACGACAGCACACACGCGCATTCGGCGGTGTCGCAGCCGTCGGCCTTGAAGCTCAACGCGAATGCAGTGAAGTTCACCGAACCGAGCGGGACGATGGTCTTGTCACATGCCTTCAACCCGTCCTTCTCCACGGTCTTGTAGACACCGTTGCCGAAGGAGATCGCCGACGGGACGTTCGACTCGACGTAGGTGAACTTGTGGACCCCGATGGATTTGTAGAACCCTCCATCGTCGTAGGCGTCCCCGTGCACGCTGCCGTCCCCCGTGATGGAGAACAGATTGGTATTGGGCTGTTCGTCCCACTCTGAACCATCGAGCCCGGTACCGGTGACGGGAACGCCCTCCTTGTGCAGATAGGGGGCAGCACCGAAGAACGCACTGCTCAGTTCAGCAATTGCGAACACGCCCTGGTTCTCCACCAGGTTCTGGGCAGCTGTCTCGGCTCCCGTCGGGCTCGATGCGGCGTCGGCGGTGACCCAGATGATCTTTCGCCCGTCGATCCCACCCTCCGCGTTCAGTTGTTTGAAGCGCGCCTCCATGGCCTGAGCCGCTTCACCGAAGCTCGAGGAAGCCGGACCGGTCGCGTCGCTCAGGATGCCGATCTTGATCGTCGTCTTTGTGACCCCGGGTGCGCTGGCGGTGAGCTTCGGTGTGCTCGCCCCGGCCGAGCCGGTGGCGAAGCCCCCGATCATCACTGACGCCGCGATCACCGCTACGCCGACGGCGACCCTCATGTGCATGATCCGCTTGCGCACGATCCCCCCTTTGCTCGACGCAGCCACACTTCATGCAGCCACGATGTGCCGCCCCCTCCATCTGAGAGCGCCATGACCCTGAATACGAACACCTCAGATCCTATGCATACGCCCAAACCGCAACACATCTGTAACAGTACCTTAGCCTAAATGTCAACGATGAGGCGGGTCACCTCGCTCTTTCTTCTGGGAAAGCATCTCAGTGTTGCGATTAGGCTTACGCCCAAATATAGCACTCCCCACATGCATGGAGGGAACACTTGTGACCGCTTCGGACAGTCTGGTTACTCCTACGTGAGTGCGGCCGCCGGACCCTTGGCCGGAGTGCGCGTGCTCGATCTCAGCTGGGGCATCGCCGGCCCCGTCGGCGTCATGCTGCTCGCCGACATGGGCGCCGATGTCGTTAAGATCGAACCACCGGGCGGCGACCCGTTTCGCAGCCAACCCGCGTACCACGTGTGGAATCGCAGCCGACGTTCGGTGGTGGTCGACCTGAAGAGCGACGAGGGCCGCGAGGTCTTCCTGCGTCTTTGTGACCGCGCCGATGTCGTGGTGGAGGCCTTCAGTCCGGGAACCATGGGTCGGCTGGGACTTTCGTATGCGGAGCTCGCCGGGAGCTTCCCGCGCCTCGTGTACTGCTCCGTGCCGGCCTATCCCCCCGGCCACAGGTTTCGTGATCGTCCGGGTTGGGACCCTCTCGTCCAAGCCCGCGCAGGTATGCAAAATGAGCAACCCGGCTGGCGCCCGGGCCCGGTGTTCCTCCACTTCCCCGCTCCGAGCATGGCGGCTTGCTTCCTCTTGGCGGCAGGCGTCCTGTCCGCCCTGATCAGCCGGGAGCAAAGCGGGCGGGGCCAACATGTAGAGACTTCGCTGTATCAAGGCGTCTTCGCGTACACCACCATGATCTGGCAGGAACACGAACGGGCCGATGCGGCATTCCGGGCAATGATGGCCAAGACGTATCCCCCCGGGGTGCACCAGATAACCCTTTACGAATGTGCCGACGGGGAATGGGTGCACGCCGCCACGATGAACGGCCTCACGCCCACGCGTTCTGTGGAAGAGATTCTCGGTGTGGAATCGGCAGACCCGATGGAGCTCTTCCGCGACCCGGAACTGCGCGAGCGGCACGAATCCCGCCTCCGGGAGGCCTACCTCCTCTGGTCGCGTGACGACCTCATTGCCACATTCCATGAGGCCGGCCTGGGCGCAGAAGCCGTAGTCCCGATGGCCGACGTCTTCTCACATCCCCAATTCGTGGCCAACGGTCTGGCGGCCACCGTCGTGGACCCCGAACTGGGCCCCACGACACAGGTGGGGGTCCCGGCCATGTTCGCACGGACTCCCGGAGGCATCCAGGGTGCGCAGCCACGAGTGGGCGAACACACCCATGAGGTCCTGTCCGAAGCCGGGTACCGCCGAGAAGAGATAGAAGCTCTGGTGTCGATCGGCGCCGTCGGTGCGGCGTCCTGATGGGACCGTTGCACGGCGTGGTCGTGCTGGACCTGGGCCAGTACCTGGCCGGCCCCTACGGCGCAATGATCCTCGGCGACCTGGGTGCCGAGGTCATTAAGGTCGAACCGGTACGCGGTGACAGCATGCGCATGGCGGGGATGGCATTCCTCGGATGCCAACGCGGCAAACAGGACATCGCGGTGGACGTCAAGCACCCCGAAGGTCTCGAGGTGGTGATGCGGCTGGCCGAGATAGCCGACGTCGTACATCACAACATGACGAAGGGCACTGCAGCCCGCCTGGGGATCGACTACGAATCGTTGAAGGCCCGACACCAGGACCTCATCCACTGCAACACCTACGCATATGGAGCGGAGGGGCCGCTGTCGGAGTTCGGTGGACTCGACCCGCTCTATCAAGCTGCGTGCGGCATCGAATACGAGGCCGGCCCTGTCGCAGAGGGCAACGCCCCCCTCTACGTGCGATTCGGAATGACCGATACGGCGAACGCCATGGTGTCGGTCGTCGGCGTGTTGGCCGCCCTGTTCCACCAACGCCGTACGGGCGAGGGTCAGGATCTCTGGACGTCTCTGCTCA
The DNA here is from genome assembly GCA_963706555.1 of uncultured Acidimicrobiaceae bacterium. Classification (GTDB taxonomy): domain Bacteria; phylum Actinomycetota; class Acidimicrobiia; order Acidimicrobiales; family RAAP-2; genus Bog-473. The sequence goes on along the minus strand of OY970164.1, from coordinate 3,227,309 downwards.
ACGGGGCTGCCGTCTTCGGCTCCGACGTGTTCCTGGTCGACGGGCAGCCGGGACCGGTCCGTCCCACGCTCGACCGTCACCAGACGGGCGTGTCCCCCTGCTGCCGGCTCTACGAGACCCAACAGGGGTGGATCCAACTCGCGGCCTTCGGCACCGGCCAATGGTCCGCCCTGTGTCGCGTCCTCGGCCGGCCCGACCTGGATCGTCACGAAACGGTGGAGGCCCGGATCACCGCCCGCCACGAGATCGAGCCGACTCTCGAACGTGCCTTCCTGCGTCGCACCGCGAGCCAATGGCTGGCCACGCTCATCGAGGCGGGGGTGGCGGCCGAGGTGTCCATCGACACCAACGACGGCGAGGTCGCCCTCCATGATGCCGACAACGAGCGCCTCGGTCTGGTGGCTGAGTACCCACACCCGAGGCTGGGCCGAATACGGCAGTTCGGCACGCTGGTCGACTTCTCCGAAACCCCCACCGGACCCTACGGCCCGGCACCGATGGTGGGGCAGCACACCCGCCCGCTCATGCGACGTCTGGGCTACTCGACCGAAGAGGTCGACGACCTCTTGGAGCGGGGCGTCATCTACGAAACCACAGAGGACTATCGCTGGACGCAGTAGCAGGAACGGCTCCGACGGCAGCGGAACGGTCCCGCAGCCCCGCTATCGGGTGGGCGCGCTGCGGGGGACGTCCCGGAACGGCGTGTCCTTGTCGACGGTACGTTCCCGGGGCATGCCGAGCACGCGCTCGCTGATTGCATTGCGGCTCATCTCGGTGGTCCCTCCGGCGATACACGAGGCCTGGCGCATCAGGAAGCGAATGCCTTTTGCACCGAGGTCCGCGTCCTCGTCCGACCAGGCCACCGCGTTTGCCCCGAGGAGCTCGAAGCAGATGGTTGAACTGCGCACGGCCGCCGTGCCGAACCACAGGCGCGTGATCGCAGCGGCCTGGTTCGTCGTCGCACCGGCACTGATCTCCTCGCTGATGCGCTGGACCAGCGCATTGCCGACGAGTGCGAGGGCGTGCGATTCACCGATCAACTCCTTGACACGGGTGTCGTCCAGCCAGCCTCGACGGCGGGCCAGAGGGATCAATGCCACCGCGCCGCCACTCGGATCGAGGGCCACCGCCGGTCGTCCCGCCGGCGAGGTGACGTAGGGCGAGCCGCCCGAGATGGTGCGCTCGTGGTACATCCACCGTGTCCCGACCGCCCACCCTTCGTCAATCTGACCGATGCGCTGGTCGTCGGGCACGTGGACGTCGGTGATGAACTCCTGGCAGAATTCCCGAGAGCCATTGATCATCTCGATGCGATGGATCTCGATTCCCGGTTGGTGTATCTCGAGCATGAACACGGTCAGGCCACGGTGCTTGGGGACGTCCCAGTTCGTCCTGACGAGGCACAGACCCCAGTCGGCCCACCAGGCTCCCGTCGTCCAGATTTTGGAACCGTTGATGACCCATTCCTCGCCATCCCGCACAGCCGTCGTCTGGGCGCCGGCCACGTCCGAACCTCCGCTGGGCTCGGACAGAAACTGCATCCATAATGTCTCCCCTTTGAGGATCGGGGGCACGTGCCGCTTCTTCTGTTCGTGGGTCCCGAATTCCAGGATCACCGACATGCAAGGAGTGAACGTCGGGATCTGCGTATCCGCCGGGTAGTCGTAGCCCCGGATCTCCCGGTTGAACGCCGCTTGGTGATCGGCCGTCAGGCCCTGGCCGCCATAGTCCTCCGGCACGCAGATGCCGGCAAAACCGCCCTCGAAGAGCGTGCGTTGCAACTCCCGGCAACGAGAAATGTGGGCCAGCTCCTCCTCGTCGGTGCGCATGGCGGCCCGGTGACGGCCGCCCCTGTCTTCGGTGCGCGGCATGTTCTCGGCCAGCCACGTCCGGGCCTTGGCCGCGAAGCTCTCGACGCTCTCCATCGCGGTGGCCTCGCTCATGCCGCCACTCCCCTCGAGGCCAGAATGTCGGTCAACCGGCACGCGTGCTGACTCGGCGTTCCGAAAAGCGCGGCATCGGTGACGACTCTGCGCAGGAAGAGATGAAGGTCGTGGTCGAATGTCAGGCCGATGCCACCGTGCAACTGCACGCAGTCCTGGACCAACTCCGGCCCGTTGCGCCCGACATAGAATTTCCCGGCGCTGACGAGCTCTGCACGGTCGGGCGTCTCGCGGTCGACGGCGTCCGCCGCTTGGGCCGTGATGGCGAGGCTTGCCTCGAGGGTCATCTTCATGTCAGCGAACCGATGCTTGATCTCCTGGTACGAGGCCAGTGGGCGGCCGAACGAGTAGCGGTTGAACGCCCACTCCACGGTGGTGTCGAATGCCCACTGCATGGCGCCGCACATTTCGGCCAGTTGGATGGTGACGGCCAGATCAGTGAGCCATTCGACCGCACCGGCCCCTTCCCCCGCTGTCCCCACGAGCGAGGAGGGATGCAGCCGGACATCGTCGAAGTCGAGCCGTGCGAACCGACGGGTCGTGTCGAGGCCGTGCAGCGGGTGCACCGTCAGTCCGGGTGCCGCAACGGGCACAAGGAACTGACTCAGTCCCGTTCGGGCCCGGGCAGTCACGAGCAGGTGGGCTGCGCCCGAGCCGCCTTCAACAGGTGACTTGACCCCGTCCAGGCGGAAACCCTCGTCGAGTTCAGTGGCGACGAGCGCAACATCACCCAGTCTGTCGTGCGGAGGATCCTCGGCCAGGGCCCATGCCCCTGCGGCTTCACCACGCAGTAACTCGGCGAGCGGCCCGGTTCGTTGCTCGGTGCTCCCCCACCGCCCCAATGCCGCGGCCACCACGTTGCTTCCCAGGAGAGGGCCGGGAGCTGCGTGCAGCCCGAACTGATACGCCACCAGGGTCAGGTCCTTCACTCCCTGCAGGCTCACACTCCCGCCACCGGCCTCCTCGGGCACGACCAGCGACGTCCATCCCAACTCGGCGCCCTGCTCCCAGAAGGCCCGCTCGTAGCCCGACGTGTCGCTGGCCAACTCTCTCAGTTTGGAAGGTGGGCACGAGGACTCGAGGAACTTCTTGGTAGTCTCCTCGAAGAGTTGCTGGTCGGAATTACGTTGGAACATGCGGCGATGCTAGGTGACGCGACGCATTTGAATTGGGTGTCGTAACCGAATTAGCGTACATGGGCACTCGCCCAAAACCGTAGCGGTTGGGCCATCGGGGGGCAACCGTGTTCGACGAGCGTTTTGGAGATGTGACAGCGACCGTCGATGACTCCTTCGTCGCGACCGTCGAGATTCACAGGCCACCCGAGAACTTCTTCGAGACGGACGTGATCGATGCACTGGGTGACGCATATGCCGCACTCGACGAGTTGGTTGCCTGCCGGGCCATTCTGCTGTGCTCCGAAGGCAAGCATTTCTGCGCGGGGGCCAATCTTTCCGGAAGTGCCACCGATGGCCGGTCGGTAGGCCCCGATCTTCTGTACCGCCAAGCGATCCGGTTGTTCGCCGTCAAGACTCCTGTCGTGGCTGCCGTCCAAGGTGCCGCAATCGGTGCGGGTTTGGGCCTGGCGTGTCTAGCCGACTTTCGGATTGCTTGTCCGGAGGCGAGGTTCTCCGCCAACTTCGCACGCTTCGGATTCCATCACATACTCGGGTTGACGGTCACCCTGCCCGCCATCGTCGGACAGCAGCACGCGAACAATCTGCTGTTCACCGGACGACGGGTCAAAGGGGAAGAGGCCGCGGCAATCGGGCTCTGCGACGAATTGGTCGCCCGCGACGCTGTGCGCACCGCGGCGCACGCGTTGGCGGCGGAGATCGCCGCGACAGCGCCGCTCGCCCTGCGATCGATCCGCCAGACGATGCGGGCCGGAAGCATCGAACAGTTTCGTGCGGCCGCTGAGCACGAGGCGATAGAGCAGGAATGGCTCCAATCGACGTCCGACTGGACGGAGGGTGTTCGGGCCGCGGCGGAGGGTCGTCCCCCCCGTTTCGAGGCTCGATGATCCCCGCTGAGGTCATGGAGATGTGACCGGGGACTCTCGTTGGCACCTGCGGTATCCGACGCCTGACCTGGTTCGTCACTATCGGGAGTCTTCTTGGTGGTCCGACGACACGTTGAGCGAGATCGCCTTCAACGGTGTCAAGGATGCGGCCGCGGTCAGTTGCCGGGTCCGCTCCCGGATCCATCCATTCGCGGGCTCCATCGGGGACCTGGGTGACATGGGTCGCCGGCTCGCAGGGGCACTGGTACAGCGCGGCATCGTTCCTGGGGATGTGGTGGCGTTCCAGCTTCCGAATTGGGCCGAAGCAGTCGCCTGCTTCTACGGGCTACTTCCACTCGGGGTCGTCCTCATTCCGATCGTCCATATCTACGGGTCCAAGGAAGTGGGGCACATCCTGCGTCAAAGCAAGGCGCGGGCGCTCATCACAACAGATCGCTTCGGCCGCCAGGACTACGTGGCGAACCTGGAGGCCGGCCTCCCCGAACTGCCTGATCTCGAGTTGGTGGTGTTGGTCCCGACAGTTGCCGGTCCCGTTCCGCACTTGGCGACGACCGTCCTTTCATGGTCAGAAGCCATCGAGCTGGGAGAACCACCGGATCGCCCCGCTCGGGTGGATCCCGACACCCCAGTGATCGTCGGGTACACCTCGGGCACCACGGCGGAGCCCAAGGGGGTCATCCACTCGCATCGCTCGTTGCTCGCAGATCGGCGGACCTGGGGCCCCTTCATGGCACAGGACACTTCGGCGCCACCACTGACGAAACCAACGGCCAATATCACCGGCTCGCCCGTCGGACATATCACCGGCCTCTCGTCGGTGCTGAGCCCGTTGTTCGGAGGGACGCCCCTCGACCTCATCGACACCTGGGACCCCTCGACCGTCCTCGCCGCCATGGCCCACGACGGTGTCGCACTCCAGGGAGGCCCTCCCTTTTTCCTCCTCAGCCTGTTGGACGACCCGGACTTCGACCTCAACATCCATCTTCCCTACGTGGCCCGGCTGACGATGGGCGGAGCACCCGTCCCGGCCGAAGTGGCTCGGCGGGCCATGGAACTGGGGATCTCCATCGTCCGTGCCTACGGGTCCACCGAACATCCGTCCACGACCGGATCGGTGCACAGCGACCCGGTGGAGAAGAAGAGCTTCACCGACGGGCGGACCATGCCCGGCACCGAGATCCGATTGCTCGACGGAGAGGGTCGGGCGGTTCCGGTCGGTCAGCCAGGGGAGATCCATTCGCGGGGGCCGGAGCTCTTCTTGGGCTACATCGATGCCGTACTGACCGCGGACGCCATCGATGCGGACGGGTGGTACGACACCGGAGATACCGGATTCCTCGATCCGGACGGGTATCTGACCATCACGGACCGCAAGAAAGACATCATTATCCGCGGGGGCGAGAACATCTCTGCCGCAGAAGTAGAGGAATTGATGGCCGGGCTCCACGGGGTTGCCGAGGTTGCCGTCGTGGCAGCGCCGGATCCGCGCTATGGAGAGCACGCCGCAGCGGTGATCCGATTGATGTCCGGCGTCCCGACGTTCGGTCTCGAGTCGGTGCGATCACACCTTGAAGCGGGTGGGTTGGCCCGGCAGAAATGGCCCGAGGAATTGCGCTTCGTCGACGAATTTCCCCGCACCGCATCAGGGAAGATCCAGAAGCACGCCTTGCGCACCTCCCTGCGGGCAGGACCTGGCCAGCTCCCCTTCGAACGCCCATTCGTCAGGCCGCAGTGACTCCCTCCTGACTGCGCACACGCCCGGAAAAGGCCGAATTCGATCGAATTCGTTTGTGACAAGAGTTGGGCGAGTGCTAAACAATTGGCTACGGGAAGTACGCATCGGGAGGGTGAGGATGCAGCTTGAGGACATGATCCTGGTCAGTGTCGACGATCATCTGGTGGAACCGCCTTCCATGAGCGACTACTTCCTCGACCATTTTCCGACAAAGTACCGGGACCGGGTGCCCCGGGTGATCCACCGGCCCAATGGCACCGATGCCTGGTTGATAGAGGGCAACGAAGTCTCGAGCTTCGGGCTCAACGCGGTGGCCGGCCGGATTCCCGAGGAATGGGGAAACGACCCCGGCTCGTTCGACGAAGTCCGGAAGGGGACCTGGGACGTTCACGAACGGATACGTGACATGAACGTCAATGGCGTGCTCGGGTCCATGTGTTTCTCCTCCTGGCCTGGATTGGGGGGCCAGTACTTCCTCCAGAGCGGGGACCGCGAGTTGGCGGCATGCATGATCCGGGCCTACAACGACTGGCACATGGAGGAGTGGTGCGGGGTGTACCCCGGTCGCTTCATTCCGTTGGCCCTCTCTGGGTTCAGTCTCGGCCCGGAGTGGATGGCCGAAGAGATCTACCGGATGGCGGCCAAGGGCTGCCACGCCGTCTCTTTCCACTCGGACACGCACCGTTTCGGGCTGCCGGACCACCACGGAGACGAATGGGACGCAGCATGGCAGGCCTGCCAGGAAACCGACACCGTGATGGTCTTCCATTTTGGCAGTTCGCCCGAATTCATGCCCCGCTCGCCCTTCGACACCATGATCCACACCATGCCGTTCAACACCGGGGTGTTCGCAGCCGAGTTGCTGTGGTCACCCGTGCTCCGCAAGTTCCCCGACGTGAAGTTCGCCTTGGCCGAGGGCGGCATCGGATGGATTCCCTACTGGCTGGAGCGGGCCGACTACACGTATGAGCGCCATCACCGCTGGACCGGACAGGACTTCGGGGACCAACTCCCGAGTCAGGTGTTCAAGGACCGCGTGCTCACCTGTTTCATCGACGACTACACCGGACTGCGCCTGCGCCACGACATCGGAGTCGGGAATATCGCCTGGGAATGCGACTATCCGCACTCGGACTGCACCTGGCCCAATGCCCCAGAAGCGGCCTGGAAGTCGTTCCAGGCCGCCGGGGTGCCAGATGACGAGATCCATCAGATCACGTGGGAGAACGCGTGCCGGTTCTACAATTTCGAACCGCTGGCCCACCGGAGCCGCGCGCAGTGCACCGTGGGCGCACTACGCGCGGAGGCGACCGATGTCGACATCACCCCCAAGAGTTACGGCATGAAGAACCACGGGCCGCAGGTCGCTGCTCTGCCGAGCTGAGGTCGGCGTCGCGTCTCACATCCAGGTGATCGACTTGATCTCCGTGAATTCCTCGACGCCGTGGTGACCCCACTCGCGACCGATCCCGCTTTGCTTGAAGCCTCCGAAGGCGCCGTTCTGGCCGATACCCGACATGGTGTACCCCCAACCGGGTCCCTGGCCGTCGCCCGGGCTCGCCGCGGTGGCCTCGGTGCCGCCCACGCCTTGGGCGATCACGGTGCCGGCGCGGATCCGGCGAGCGACATTGAAGGCCCGGGCGGTCGACTTGGACTCGACGCCACCTCCGAGCCCATAGATCGAATCGTTCGCCAGGCGTACGGCATCGTCGTCCCGGCCTGAATACGGCACGACAGTGAACACCGGCCCGAAGATCTCCTCTTGGGCGATGCGCATGTTGTTCGCTCCGATGAACACAGTGGGTTCAAAGTAGAAGCCCTTGTCAAGGTGGTCGGGGCGCTTCCCTCCGGTCAGAAGCTCGGCGCCCTGCTCGAGACCTGATGCCACGTACCCCTCGACCCGTTGGCGTTGCTGCTCCCTGATCAAAGGCCCCAGAACCGTCGCCGGGTTCCGAGGGTCCCCAATTGTGATGGCGGGCGAGGCGGCGGCGACACCCTCCTTGTAGGCGTCGAGCAGGTGCTCGGGCAAAAGGAGCCGGGTTCCCAAAATGCAACCCTGGCCGCAGTGGGTCAAGACTCCACCGAATCCGATGGCACGCACGTAGTCCTCGGACACGTCGTCGAGAATGACCTCCGCGCTCTTTCCGCCGAGCTCGAGCTGGTGACGTTTCATCGTGGCAGACCCGTTGGCCATGATCCGGCGGCCCACGGCGGTGGATCCGGTAAAGGTGATCATGTCCACCATGGGGTTGGTCGTCATCTCCTCGCCGATGTCCGCGCCACCCGTGATCACGTTGAAGACACCCGTCGGGATGCCCGCATCCTCCGCCGCCTGGGCGATCATGAATGCATCGAGCGGTGTCCAGGGATGAGGCTTGAGTACCACGGTGCAACCGGCCGCCAGTGCCGGGGCGACTTTGACCACATTGAGCATGAAGGGAAAGTTGAAAGGCGTGATGGCACCGACGACGCCGACGGGCTCTCGGAACAATGCGGTTCCCGACATTCCCCCGGGCCCGGCACTGGGGGCAGCGGCCTCGACCCATTGCACGACGTGCTCGATCTGGGCGGCATTGGATCGGAACATCCCTATCGACCCGGCCGCTTGGACATAGTCGGTCATGAAACCGGTTGAACCGGTTTCGGCAACGATGAGCTCGCGCAGTTCCGCCGAACGTGACTCGAGGACCTCCGCCATCCGGATCAGGGCCGCGGCCCGCTCGGCCGGCTTGGTGAACGGCCATGGACCTTCGTCGAAGGCCTTGCGTGCTGCCTCGATCGCGTGCACGGCGTCTTTTGTCGTGGCCTCGGGAACGCTCCCGATGACTTCTTCGGTTGCCGGGTCTATGACATCGATGGCACCGGCCGCTTCACCAGAGGTCCACTTCCCGTCGATGAACAGCTCGAAATTCCAGGTCTTCGCCAACGCTGCCCCCTCTTGTCTGCCCCGAATGGCAAGGTCTCACATTGCCAGATGCGTGCGCATCCATGTCCTATCGCAGTGGAGCGACTCTTCCAGGAGCGCCCCTGCCCGACCAACTAAGCATACGCCCAAATGCCGGCAATCGCGTCGATTCCGTTTCGTCCCGGACTCCCATCTCCGGCATTCCCTCAGCCCATGCGGGATGGATGCATACTTGACAGACACAGATTTGGGCGCTGGACTAAGGCGCGGTTACCTACCCTCACTTCGGAGCCCGAATCTCAGGCCCATTGCAATGGACGAGCCGACTGGTAGCGAGAGAGTGAACACGTGTCCCTGAGTCACCCGCATGCGACGAAAGGCCTCCATGCTTGATCTGGTACTCCGAGACGGATGGGTCGTGGACGGATCCGGCTCCCCCGCCGTGCACGCTGACATCGGTATCACCAACGGGCGGATCGTCGAAGTGGGACGGGTCGACGATCGTGGGCGGCGCGAAATCGAGTTGGACGGACTCGTGGTCGCCCCGGGCTTCGTGGACCTTCACACACACTACGACGCGCAGGTGTTCTGGGACCCGCTGCTCTCGCCGTCGCCCTCCCATGGGGTGACCACCGTCATAAGCGGCAACTGCGGGCTGACCCTGGCTCCGATGAAGCCGGAGAACCAGGAGTTCGCGGTCCGGCTGCTGGCCAACGTAGAGGGGATACCGGTCGAGGCCATCTCCTCGGGTGTCGACTTCGCCTGGGACACGTTTCCCGAAATGATGTCACGCCTCGACGCCACCCCGTTGGGGATCAACCTCGGGTTGATGGTGGGTCATTCGGCCATCCGGCGCCATGTGATGGGTCCGGCGGCATCTGCTGACGGTGCCACCGAGGAACAACTCGGCGAGATGTGCCGGATCCTCGACGAGGCTCTCTCCGCCGGAGGCTTCGGATTCTCTACAGCGACGGCACCAACCCATCGTGATGGTGACGGCTGTCTGACCCCGCCGAACTTTGCCACGGCGCAGGAATTCGTGGCGCTCTCGCACGTGTGCCGGAAGTACCCGGGCACCGCATTGGAGTTCATCGCCCGCACGAGCCAACAGGGCTTTGACCATGCTGATACCGAGCTCATGGCGAACATGTCGGCGGTCGCCGATCGCGTCCTGAACTGGAACACACCCGTGATCAACAAGGAGGACCCGACCCTGCACCTGCGTCAGCTGGCGGCGTGCGCGATGCAAGAGGATGCGAACGTCTGCGTCGTCCCGATGATGATGTCGCAGAACCATCCGCTGTACTACGACCTCCGCCGGGGGTACGTCCATCGCACGCTTCCGGGTTGGGGCTGGCTGTTCGACCTGGACATCCCGGAGCGGGTCAGCGCGTTACGCGATGCGGGAGTCCGCGAGACCTTGCGCGCGAGCGTCAATGGCCCGTCCGTCAGTTCCACCTCGATCAGGTTGCGGAGGTGGGAGTACTACGAGGTGGTGGAGATCGGTCCTCCGGAGCTTCAAGACCTGAAGGGCCGAAGCATCGGCGACATCGCTCGGGCCCGGGGAACAGACGCCTACACGACATGGATGGACCTCCTGGTGGAAACCCAGTTCGACATCGGGTACGCCATCGCCTTCTACCCGGGAGAGGACGAGTGGGTCACGCAGGCCCGCAAAGAGTTCCTCTCGGATCCGCGCGTGCTCGTGGGCGCATCGGACAGCGGTGCGCACATGGACATGCTGGTCGGTGGGAGTTCCGCTCTTCGGACCTTGGTCGAGTGGGTGTACCAACGGCAGGAGTTTGCGCTCGAGACCATGGTGCACCTCCTCACGGACGTGCCGGCCCGGCTCTACGGCCTTCTCGGCAAAGGGAGGCTGGGCGCTGGGTATGCGGCCGATCTCCTCGTCCTGAATCCCGACGACCTGGGCGTGAGCCCGATGCGTGTGGCGCGGGATCTGCCGGCTTCCTCACCTCGGCTTCTCTCGAGTGCTTCGGGCGTGGAACGAGTCCTCGTCGGGGGCACCGAGGTGTACGTGAACGACGTGGCGACCGGCGAGATGCCTGGCACGTTGCTGCGTTCGGGGCGCGATTCGGTCACCGTCAGACCGGCGGAGTGGATCCGCTCGCTGCAGTCCCATCGCCCAGAGGCTCTGGTGCAGCAGGGAGAAACGAGGTCGCAGGTGACAGGAGATGAGTGATGTCGTGATCGAGGGGAAGGTCGGGCCGGGTGCCTCCGGAGCCCCGACGCTGGTCTCGGGGGATGGACACCTCGAAGTCACGGTAGAGCCGTGGATGAAATTCGTCCCCAAGAAATACCGCGATCAGGCCCCCCGGCTGGTCCATCTCCCGGACGGGGGCGAAGGGTGGGTCGTCGAGGGCATGCCCATGTTCCACAACGGGATGAACCTCTCCGCCGGTCGCAAGACGGTCAAGTTGAAGGGCGAATCCTACTGGGAGCCCGATGGAACTCCTGCCCCGGGTTCGGGCACCGCGGAGCAGCGACTCCGCGAACAGGACTTCGACGGCGTCGAGGCGGAGGTGCTGTACCCGCCGGTCTTCATTCGGCGCTGCATCGAGGGAATCTCCGATCGTCACGTCTATCTCTCATTGGTGCGCGCCTACAACGAATTCCTGGCAGAGTTCTGTGCGATCTCGCCCGAGCGGCTCATCGGGAACGCGACCATCCCGGTCACCGGGATCGAAGATGCCGTTGCAGAACTGCGCCATGCAAGCGCTCTCGGACTTCGCAGTGTCTCTCCGGCCATGTTCCCGAGTGGGGAGAACGGGCCGGTCCGGGAGGACGACCTCTTCTGGGAGACGGCCCTGGAGTTGGGCGTGCGAGTGTCCCCTCACGGAAGTCTCGGGTCGGTCGGCGCCCTCAACCTGATGCGATCAGCCACGGCCTCGTTCGATTTCAACGAAGCGCTCTCGCAGAGGGCGTCGAAGGGTCTCGCCACGACGCTTGCCCACATCATCAATTCAGGGGTCTTCGAGCGGATACCGGAATTGCAGATCTACATCGCGGAGACCAACGCCAGCTGGCTCCCGTATGCGCTGTACATGATGGACGATTCGTACAAGCTCTTCGAGGACTACTTCGGCCAGAGCCTCAAGTTGCTCCCGAGTGAGTACGTCTGGGCGCATTTCCACTTCGGGATCGTCCGAGACCCCCTGGTGGTGCCGATGCTCGACCTCCTCGATCCCCGACGACTGATCTGGGGCTCCGACTTCCCGCACAGTGTGGGCTCATGGCCGAACTCACGGGCCTTCGTGGAGCAGACGTTCAAAGGCGTCCAGGCGGAAGTCCGTGACCGGATTGTGGGCGACAACGCGCTGGAGTTCTTCGGATTGGACAGACTGGCGAGCGTCGGCGAGCGATGAGCGAACGTGCACCCGGGATCCACATCACGGCCACGGAAGATCCTTCTCGCATCGCTGTCGTCTGTGGAGAACAAAGGGTCTCCTTCGGCGAGCTCGAGACACGCATCAGCCAGGTAGCCCGCCGTCTTCACTCCGCAGGGCTCGGTGAAGGCGATTCGGTTGCGGTCATTCTGCACAACAGCGTGGAGATGTTCGCCGTCTGGAACGGAGTGGCCCGGATCGGGGGACTTGTCATACCGATCAGCTACCGGTTGACGGCCCCCGAGGCGGCCTACATCATCACTGACTGTGATGCCCGTGCGCTCATCTACGACGACCGCGATGCCATCGAATCCGTCCTTCCCTCCCTTTCACACCTCCGTGCGGTCTGGCATATTGCAGACGACGACCTGTGGCGCAGCCCGGGCGAACCATGGCTGGTGACGCCCTTCATTGCGTCAACCGTGGCCACCATGGCCTACACGTCGGGCACGACAGGACGCCCGAAGGGAGTCGTAAAACGGGCGACAGCCCCCGCTGGCGGCTTGCTGGTGAGCGAATTCTTCCTCAAATACTGGGATTTTCGCCCGAGCGACGTCCACCTGTTGACTGGCCCCGCCTACCACGGCGGGCCCGGCTCCTACGCCCAGCTGCACCTCATGGTGGGCGCGCGCCTCGTCATCATGCCCCGGTTCGACGCCCTGTCCTGCCTGCAGCTCATTGAGGACGAACGGGTCACCACAGGGTTCATGGTGCCTGCTCACTTCATCCGGATACTGGAGGAACGCTGGCAGGACCACGATCTCTCCTCCGTACGCTTGATCGTGCACGCCGCGGCCTCATGCCCTGAACCGGTGAAGTGGAGAATGTTCGACGTCTTCGGACCAGGGGTCCTCTGGGAGTACTACGGGGCCGTCGAAGGCTCCTTCTCCATCATTTCGCCGGGCGAATGGCAGGTACGACCCGGCAGCGTCGGGAGGCCGCTCCCAGGTGTGCGCACCATGATCCTCGACGAGCACGGGGAACCGGTCCCGGCGGGCGAAGTCGGCATGATCTATTCGACCGGGCTACCCGGATGGACGTTCGACTACTTCAAGGATCCGGAGAAGACCGCCGAGTCCTGGAACGAAGGGTTCTTCACGGCGGGCGACCTGGGAAGGATGGACGAGGACGGGTACCTCTACATCGTCGATCGTCGAACCGACCTCATCATCAGCGGTGGGGTGAACATCTACGCCGCCGAGATCGAGGCGGCTCTGATCGAGATCCCCGTGGTGGTTGACGTCGCTGTCTTCGGGATCCCTGACGAGACGATGGGTCAGATCGTGCACGCGGTGGTCGAGGTGCAAGAGGGCGAACGACCTGATCCCGCGCAGCTTCTCCACGCGGTGGAGGGCAAGCTCGCAAAATACAAGTGGCCCCGTTCGTTCGAATTCGTGGATCAGCTGCCCCGAGAGCCGAGTGGCAAGGTGAGGAAGTTCGAGATGCGCGCCGCGTTGATGACGGCGGAGAGTGTGTGACCACTCCCCTCTCGGCGACGATGCAGACCCCGGTCTTCCACGTGACGCAAGTGGCGGCTGACCGGTCTGAGGTGGAGGACGGCTGCCGTATGCTGTTCGGTCAACCAATCCTCGATGGCGGATACCCTGTCGCCGACCGGCGGACCATGTTCACTCTCGTCGGCGACATGTGGCTCGAAGCGGTGACACCGGAGACGCAACGCTCGGGCATCCGTAAATTCGTCGACCGCGTCGGGAGCCATTTCCACTCCGTGGCGTGGTACGTGACCGAGATCGACCGCCTTGCCGTAGCGCTGCGGGACCACGGGATCCGGCTTTTCGACTCCGAGGGGACTACCTTGCGCACGATTCCGCGCCACGGCCCGATCCCCCTCCCCGATGGCTACGAGCTCGGCTACCCTCCCGGCTGGTGGTCGGCCGCCGTGTTCACGCACCCCCGAGACACGAATGGGATGATCGAGTTCTGCCAGTCCATGACCGACCACCCCCTGCCACCACGCCCCGGACCTACGGTGGGACGATCCTTCGACCCATTGGGGATCGTCGGACTCTCACATCTGACCCTGGCCGTCCGAAGCCTCCAGCACGCGCTCGACCTGTGGGTTGGTGTGCTTGGCGGCGAGCTCGTCAAGCTATGCCACGACGAGCGCGCCGGGACACGGTCCGCGTATGTGCGCGTGGGGGCGGGAGATGGCACCATGCTCGAGTTTGCCGAGCCCGTCGCCGAGGGGCCAGTGGCGAGGGACCTCGCCCGCTGCGGTGGCGACGTCCTGCATGCAGTGACGCTCAGGGTCGCCGACCTCGAGAAGGTGAGGCGGCATGTCGCTTCCCATGGGATGTCAGCCGAGTCGGAGGGCGAACACATTCTGGTCGTCGGTCCGAAGTCGTTCGGGGGCGGACCGTTCGGGTTCACGACGATATCCCCCTGGTCGTGAGACGCCAGCCATGAACCTCGTGCTCACCGAGGAACAGGAGATGTTCCGCGACGCCACGAGAACGCTCCTCGAAAAGGAGAGCCCGCTGTCCGTCGTCCGTTCCCTTTGGGAGAGTGCTGACGGGTTCGAGCGGGACTACTGGCATGAGGCCGCCCGTCTCGGTTGGACCTCCGCCCTCGTTCCCGAGGCTCGAGGTGGTGGCTGCGTGTCGGGTCGCCCACTTGCGGACCTCGCCATCGTGGCCGAGGAGATCGGGCGAGCGATCGCTCCGGGTCCGTTTCTCCCGGTCAATCTGGTGGCAGGTACCCTCGATAGGGAGGCTGGTCCCGAACTTGCGTCGGCGTTGCTCCCCGGTCTGTTGTCGGGAGACCTCGTGGCCACGTGGGCCGTGGCCGAAGACGGGGCGCGGTGGTCCGGCACCGGTCCGGTCGTCGCGACGAGCGTCGAGGACGTTGGCGCGGACCTTGTGGTCTCGGGGACGAAGGCGTACGTCGAGGCGGCGGCCCAGGCCGACCACTTCCTTGTCACGGCCCGCTCGGCTGGCGGGCTGACCCAACTGATGATCCCGCGGGGCAGGCGTGGCGTCGAGGTGATCCCGGGTCGCAGCATCGATATGTGCCGGCGCTACGGTCGCCTGCACCTCGACGGCGTCCGCGTCCCCTCCTCCGCCGCGCTCGGGAGACCCGGATCCGCAGGTACGTCGGTCGAGCGCCAGTTGCAGGTGGCACTCGCCCTCCAGTGCGCCGAAACCGTCGGGGCGGCGGAACAGGTCTTCGAGACGACGGTCGAGTACGCACGGGAGCGATTTGCCTTTGGCCGACCGATCATCTCCTTTCAGGCGCTGAAGCATCGCGTGGCCGACATGTTCCAGTGGCTGGAGTTCTCCAAGGCGATCACCGAAGCCCTGGCCGCCGAGATCGATGCCGGTGGCGATGCGGCCCGACTGGCCAGCGTGGCCAAGGTCTACGTCGCGGACCACTGCCTCGACATCGCGGACGAGTGCGTGCAGATCAGCGGTGGCATAGGCGTCACCTGGGAACACCATGTCCACCTGTATTCCCGTCGCATCGTCGTCAATCGTGCCCTGTTCGGCACTCCTGAGCAGCACAAAGTGCGTCTCGCCGCGCTCCTCGAAACCATGGCCTCGAAATGACGTCGGGCCGTGGGGAGTCCCTCGCGAAGTTTCGGTCGCGGGCCCGGGTCTGGATCGGGAAGAACCTGCCGGCAATGGGCGACCCGAGCGACACAGAGGACAGGGCATTGCAGAATGCCGTCTTCGACGCTGGTTTCGCGGGAATCGCCTACCCGGTCGAGTATGGCGGAGCAGGGCTTACGTTCGAGCACCAGCAGGCCTTCTTCGCCGAGGCCCAGGGGCACCGGGTGCCGATGGGTTTCGGGGTGTCCATCGGCATGCTCGGCCCCACGCTCCTGGATTTCGGCTCGGAGGCACTCAAGGCGACGCACCTCCCGCGCATCCTGCGAGGTGACGAATTGTGGATCCAACTCCTCTCCGAGCCCACGGGCGGCTCTGATATGGCCGGAGCGCTCACACGGCTGACTCGCGACGGGGACACCTACGTGCTCAACGGTTCCAAGATGTGGAGCTCCGGAGCGCTCTACTCCGACTTCGGGATGTGCCTCGCCCGCACCGATTGGGAAGCACCGAAGCATCGTGGTCTTTCCATGATCGCTGTGCCGCTCAAGGGAACTCCCGGCCTCACCATCGACGCCATCCGGTCGGTGACCGGCACACCCGGTGATTTCTGCGTCGAGTTCTTCGACGACATGACGCTTCCGGTCGAGAACCTCGTCGGTGCGGAGAACGAGGGATGGGCAGTGGCCCAGAGGCTCCTGTTCCACGAACGGAATGCCGGCAATGGCCTCGAGCACGGCATCGGGCTCTTCGGGATTTCGGGAGACGCGCCCGGCGTCACGGTCGACGAGGTCGCGCAAGGCGCGCTGCGACGTGGCCTGTCGAACGATCCAGCGCTCGCGCAGCGAGTGGTCGAGGCCTACATCGAAGCCACTGTCAGTCGCCATGCCGGGGAACGGATCATGACCGGCTTGCGCTCGGGAGCCCTCAAGGGACAGTGGGCCTCTCTGCTGAAGCTCCATCTGGGCGTCAACTCCAACCGGGCCGCCAAGGCAGCGTTGGCGACATGGGCGGCGGACGGCGTCATTTGGGACGGCGACGAAAGAACCACGGGAAATGCCGGGGAGATGTTCCTCAGATCGCGCGGGTTCTCCATCGCGGGCGGCACCAACGAGATACAACGCAACATCGTGGCTGAACGGCTTCTCGGTCTGCCCCGGGAGCCGTCCTTCGACCTGGACGTTCCCTTCAATGAGGTCTTGCGGAAACGCAAGGACTTCTGATCGGCCAGGCACGCGGTGAGGCCGGTCGCACGACGTTGCACGAAAAGCGGCAACTCCCTACCATGAAATCGGTGGCGGACCAGGTCCCAGCGGACGAGTCGCTCATCCCCACGTTGCCCCATGTGGTGGCCCTGGCCAACGAACGCTTCGCAGAGAAGGAGTTTCTCGTCTGCGGAGAGACGCGCCTCACGTTCGCTCAGGCCGACCACGAGTCTGCGAGACTCGCCCGCGGCCTCCTCGCGCTCGGGGTGGGCAAAGGGGCCCGGGTAGGCATCATGATGCCCAACTCGCCCGACTGGGTCCTCTGTTGGCTCGCCGCCGCTCGCATAGGAGCATTGACGGTGCCGATAAGCACGTTGTACCAAGCCCCCGAGCTGCGCTGGGTACTCGAGCACTCCGATATCCATACGTTGCTCGTGAAGGACCACTATCTGAATCACGACTATGTGGCGCGATTGGAGACAGTCCCCTCACTTGCCGCACAGGTCAAGCCGGATCTCTTCATGCCCGAGCTCCCCTACCTGCGTCATGTGGTCGTGTGGGGGGCGGAGCCACGCCCATGGGCCATGGAAGGCCCGGACGATCTGTACCGCCTCGGAGAATCGAACCACCGTGTCGACAGTCGATTCTTGGCATCCATCGAAGCACAGGTCGCGGCGGCTGACGACCTGACGATCATCTACACCTCGGGAAGCACATCGCAACCAAAGGCCGTCGTGCACACGCACGCCGCCGTCGTTCGCCTTTGCCACGCGCTCCTGGCGACCGGTTGGCAGGACGTCCGGACCGATGACCGGCTCTATTGCGGCGTGCCTTTCTTCTGGATCGGGGGGATCAACTCGACTGTGCTGCCGGCCATGCTCACCGGAGCCACCGTCATCATGACCGCGTCTCCCGACGTCGACGAGATCCTCGACGCATGCTCGCGTGAAGAGGTCACGACGATCAACGCCGTGACCCCCCAGCTCCGCGCCATCCAAGAACGAGCGACAGACCGTGGCATCGAACTTCCTCACATGCGCTCGAGACTTCGTCAATTCGACGAGGCGGGAGATCTGATTCCACCGGAATTGATCCCCAATCCTTTCGGCATGACGGAGACGTTCGGGCCACACGGACTCGAGGCTGAAGGCACGCGGCTCCCGCCCGAGAAGGCCGGCGCCTATGGTCGGTCACTTCCAGGCATGGAGCGCAAGATTCTGGACCCGGCGACAGGTGCGGAGTGCGCCGCCGGAGAGCCGGGAGAGCTCTACGTCAGGGGATTCTCACTGATGCGAGGTTTCTACAAGCGGCTCCCAGAGCAAACCTTCGACCGCGAAGGCTTCTATCCGACTGGTGACCGGTGTCGAATCGACGTGGACGGGTTCCTCTACTTCGAAGGTCGCTTCGGGGAGATGATAAAGACCAACGGTGCAAATGTCTCGCCCATGGAGGTGGAAGCCGCGCTCGAAGGCCACCCCGAGATCCGAGAGGCGGTGGTGTTCGGGATTCCGGACCCGGGCCGAGGGGAGGCGATCGTGGCGGTGGTGGTACCGACCAGCGGGGCCCGCCTTGACCGGGACGACCTGCTCGGCCGCCTTCGGGCCGAGATTTCGAGCTACAAAGTGCCCCAATTCACGTTTGCGATGCGCCACGAGGACATCCCCCGCACCGACTCCACCAAAGTGAAGAAGCACGTGCTCCGGGAACTCGTTCTGGCGCACTGGGAAGAATTCGTCGCCACCGCCGCCCACTCCGAGCTCGGGGTGACGAAACCTTCGTGACGATCAAGGGGCGGGTCTCCATTGCCGGTGCCTACGAGCACCCCAGGCGGCTGATTCCCGACCGCAGCATTCCCCAAATCCATGCCGAGGTGGCGGTCGGCGCGATCGCCGATGCCGGACTGCGCCTTTCCGACGTCGATGCCTACTTCTGCGACTCGACCGCAGGTTTCGGCCCGGTGTCGATGGTGGAGTACCTCGGGCTTCATCCCCGCTACGTCGATTCCACCGAGACCGGAGGCTCCTCCTATCTCGTCCACGTCGGCCACGCGGCAGCTGCGATCGAAGCTGGGCGATGCGAGATCGCACTGGTGACGATGGCTGGACTGGCACGCACACGCGCCGAGGCACCAATGGCCAAGCCCACGGGTTCCCCCGAATCGAGTTTCGAGACGCTGTGGGGAATGCTCCCCGTGACCGCATACGCGCTCGCGGCGCAGCGGCACATGTTCGAGTTCGGCACGACGAGCGCCCAACTGGCCGAGGTCAAGGTGGCCGCTTCCCTGCACGCGCAACACAATCCGCAGGCCCTGTTGCCGACGCCCGTGACGGTGGAGGAGGTCCTCGACTCCCCCCTCATCAGCTCACCTCTCCACCGCCTTGATTGCTGCGTCATCACGGACGGGGGCGGCGCAGTGGTGGTTGTCAGCCCGGAAGTCGCCCGTGATCTCGACAGGCGGACGGTGAAGATCCTGGGGCGGGCGGAAGCCGTCAAACACACCGACAACGGTCGCATCGACCTCACCTCCACCGGAGCATCCCTGACCGGTCCCCCTGCATTCGAAGAAGCCGGCGTGCAGCCCGCGGACATCGACTACGCATCCATTTACGACTCGTTCACGATCACCGTGCTCGAAACGCTCGAGGATCTTGGATTTTGTGAGAAAGGGGCTGGCGGGCGTTTCGTGCTCGACGGGGCCCTGGTCGCGCCATATGGGAAGCTCCCCTTCAACACCGATGGCGGGGGCCTGTGCAACAACCATCCGTCGAATCGGGGCGGGATGACGAAGATCATTGAGGCCGTCCGGCAGCTTCGTGGCGAGTCGCACCCAGCCGTCCAGGTACCGGACTGTGAGATTGCGCTCGCCCACGGGACCGGCGGGTCGCTCGGCACGCGGATGGCGAGCGCGACGCTCATCCTCGGGCGGGAAGACGTGTGATGGACTCGCTGCTCCCTACACCCGTGCCAGAGCTGAATCCCGAGACCGAGGAATTTTGGAAAGCCACCGGGGAAGGACGGCTTCTCCTGCTTCGCTGTGACGGGTGTGACACGGTGATCTGGTACCCCAGGCCCTTGTGCCCGGAGTGCGGCACCACCTCCGTCTCGTGGACAGAAGGGTCCGGACTCGGAACTGTGTACAGCTTCAGCATCGTGCACCGCAGCGCAGGTCTCTATCAAGGCGCCGTGCCCTACGTCGTGGCGTACGTGGAACTCGCCGAAGGGCCACGGGTACTGACCAATATCGTCGGTTGCGACCCTGCGCGGGTCTTCATCGGTCAACCGGTGCGCGTCGTGTTCTTCGAAACCGGCGAGCAGAGCGCGTTGTACCGCTTCGAGCCGGCCGAGCAGGTATGACGGCGCTTGCGCAGCCACTCGCAGGGGCCCGAGTGCTCGACCTCAGTAGCCGCGTCGGGGCGTACTGCAGCAAGATCCTGTCCGACCTCGGCGCAGATGTGGTGAAGGTCGAATTGCCGACCGGCGACGGGCTGCGCCGTCTGCCTCCGTTTCGCAACGGGGAGCGCGGACCGGAGTCGAGCCTGCTCTTCGCCTACTACCATCACAACAAGCGAGGGATCACCCTCGACTGGGAACGAGCCAATGCACGGCAGCTCCTCGAAGAGCTGGCGTCGACCGCCGACGTCGTGATCGCATCACCCAAAGGAGACCGTCAGCGGCTGCACGGCTTCGTCGATGACCCTCCATCCTTGTCGTGGGTACCCGAGAGCACGCTGACATGCTTCATCACGCCTTTCGGAGTCACAGGTCCTTACCGCGACTGGCGCGCCACTCCCTTCACCTCGTTTGCGATGAGTGGGCTGATGCATCCGGTGGGACCCCCCGAAGGCCCCCCGCTCGCCATGCCGGGACAACAGCTCTACGACGAAGCCGGGGTATGGGCGGCGTTCCTCGTGCAGGCCGTGCTGCGAAGCCCGACTGCTTGCCGCTCGCAGGTCATCGATCACTCCGCACACGAGGTTGGCCTCTTTCACAAGCTGGGGACCGAACAGTACGCGCTGCACGGACGCATCAAGACAAGAGAGACCAACTTCGGTCCGCCTCCGGGCGGAATCTGGACTTGCCGCGACGGACTCTTGGACGTCGGCGCGCATTCGGCCCACCACTGGGATCTCTTCGTCGACCTGATGGGTCGCCCCGACGCTCTCTCGGACCCCCTCTATCGGGACAGGAACATGCGCGTCCAGCTTTTCGATCTCCTCACGGAGATCATCGCCGGCCTCATGGCGACACGGAGTGCGCGCCAGCTGGTGGAGGCGGGACAAGCGTCCGGGTTGCCGTGTGCCCTCACCCGCACACCATCGCAATTCGTCCGGGAGGAACAGGCCAGGACTCGAGATTTCTTCATCCGGTCCACTCGAGCGGGAACGGGATCCTTCGAGATGCCCGGTCCGCCGTTCGTGGCATCACCCTCCCTGATCGCCTACCACCGGCCGGCACCGCTTCTCGGGGAACACAATCAAGACCTGTACGTTGACGAATTGGGGCACTCGATTCGCGATCTGGAGCGTTGGCGGTCAGATGGTCTCCTCTGAGACGCCCCAGGTCGCATTGCTCGACGGCGTCCGCATCCTCTCATTCGGCACCGTGGTGGCGGGCAACGTGTGCCCGCTGATCCTGGCGGAACTCGGCGCAGACGTGGTGAAGATCGAGTCGAGAAGTCGTCCCGAAGCCCTGCGAACATTCGACGCGCCCCATGAGTTGCAACTGTTCGAGCCGTCCGGTGTCCGCACGACGGCTCTCTTCGCCGGGCTGACGCGAAGCATGCGGAGTGTCAGCATCGACATGGGCGTTCCCGAGGGTCGTGCCACATTTCGGGCCCTGGTCGAGAAGACCGACGTCGTGATCGAGAACATGGGCCCGGGCAAAATGGAAGAGTGGGGTTGTTCCTTCTCCGAGCTGACAGCCCGCAATCCGACCCTGGTCATGCTGTCGATCTCGGGTTACGGGCGATCCGGCCCACTCTCGAACTTCCGGGCCTACGCCTCGAACATCTGCAACTACCTCGGCCTGACGTCCGCCTGGGCACTTGACGGGACGCATTTCGATTTCGTGGCGGGCGTCCACGGGGCGAGCGCAATCGTTGCGGCACTGGCCGAAGTCGGCAAAGGTGCACCGGGAGTATTCATCGACATGGCCCAGACCGAAACCGGAGCGGCCGTGATGGCACCCCTCTACCTCGATGTTCTCGCAAATGGACGGGAGTGGAGCGCTCCGCCCAACGAAGTACCCGGTGCGCTCATCTCGGGCGTCTTTTCCTGCAGAGACGCCGACGCCTGGGTGGCCATCGAACTCGAGGATGAAGCGGATTGGGAAACCATGTGCGATTGTCTCGAGCGCGATGACCTGAGGCTGGATGACCTGAGGCTGGATGACCTGAGGCTGGATGACCTGAGGCTGGATGACCGCCCCCACCCCGACGCCATCCAGGCTCTCCGCGAAGCGGTCAGCGCCTGGGTCAGGACTCTCACACCATTCCAGGTGACGCACACGCTGCAGAGTGCCGGACTTGCGGCGGCGCCGGTCCAGGACAGTGAGGATCTCTGGCGCGACGCGCAACACCGAAGCCGCGGTTGCTTCGTCGACGTGTGGCACCCCGACATCGGATTGGTCGAATACCCGGGCCCTCCCGATCGGCTGAGCAAGACCCCCGGACACGTCGTGCGACGCGGTTCGAGGATGGGTGAACACACGCATGAAGTGCTGGGAGAGTGGCTCACTCTGAAGCCCTCCGCTCTCAGGAACCTGGAAGAGGTCGGCGCCATCTGGCAATCGGAGCAGGTGTGAGGACGGCCAACGGGCGTGACACGGCCACAGCACTCCGATGAGGCGGCCGTCGGTCGACGACGACAAAGAAGGGGCGGGAAGTGGCTGGGATCAATGAGGGAAGAGTTGCCGTTGTGACCGGAGCCGGTCGTGGTATCGGCCGGGGTTATGCGTTGGAGTTGGCTCGCCAGGGGGCCGCTGTCGTCGTCAACGATGTGGGCGCAGAGGTCGACGGCGAAGGGAGATCGGAGAACCCGGCCGGCGAAGTCGTCGACCTCATCCGTTCGGTGGGGGGCCGGGCCGTGGCCAACGGAGACGATGTGTCCGACTGGGAAGGAGCCGGCCGGTTGGTGCATCAGGCCATCGACACATTCGGCGGCCTGGACATCGTCATCAACAATGCGGGGATCCTGCGGGACCGAATGTTGGTGAACATGTCGATTGAAGAATGGGACGCCGTGATCAAGGTTCACCTTCGTGGGACGTTCGCGACAGTCCGCTGGGCAGTCGAGTATTGGCGTGGCAGGTCCAAGGGCGGAGCAGCCAACGACGCCCGGATCATAAATACGACCTCGGCCGCCGGCATGTACGGCAATGTCGGCCAGGCGAATTACGGGGCGGCAAAAGCCGGCATCGCGGCGTTCACCATCATCGCAGCCGGCGAATTCGCCAGATACGGCGTGACCGTCAACGCCATCAATCCGGGCGCCCGGACGCGTATGACCGAGCAGGCCCGACCCGGCTCGTACGCACCGGTCCCACCGGGTGCATTCGACTTCTCCAACCCCGAGAATGTCGCCCCACTGGTCGTGTGGCTGTCCTGCCCCGAAGCAGCCCATGTGACGGGCCATGTGTTCTCGGTACGCGGCGGCCAGATCAGCGTGGCCGAGGGCTGGCGGGCTGGGCCACTGGTCGAAAGGGACAGACGATGGGACCCGGCCGAACTCGGTCCGATCGTCGACGACCTCCTGGGTCGGGCCGCCCCCCACGCCGATCTTTTTGGCGAGATCCCTTCAGCGTGAAGTCGCTGCCCGATGGTTGGCTCGCTTCACCGAGAGTGGCGTCAGAGCGCACCCGTCCAACTCTCGGCCTCGCGCAGCACCTGACTGAACGGCTTCTTCGCATCGAAGCTCGGCTCGCGGGGCAACCCCAGGACTCGCTCGGCAATGGCATTGCGCTGCATCTCGTTGGTGCCCCCGGCAATCGACGCAGCACGCCCATTCAGGTACGCCATCGAAGCGTCCGCCCCCTGGGGGTCGGCGAGATCCCAGCTCACTGCTGCGTCCCCACCAATCTCCATCCCGATGCGCGCACGAATTGGGAGGTAGGTGCCCCGGAAAAGCTTGCCGTAGGCCGCCATTCCGGGGCCCAGCCGACCCTGGCGACCCATTTTCGCGAGGTGGGAGGCCAGGACCTTTCCGACGAAATCGATCGTGTGGGCTCGTGCCAGCTTCTGCCGAACAAGCGGTTCATCTGTGCGGCCGGCGTGCTCCGCCAGCCGCACAAGGTCAGGTGCCAGCGGGCCGGGGGCAGACGGCGATGAGCTGTCGCTCGGCCGGCCGGCCCCACGCTCGAGGACCAGCATCGTCTGCGCGACGACCCAGCCCTGGTTGACGCCGCCGATCACGTCGGCGTCGGGCACGATGACATCGTCGAAGAACTCCTCGCAGAACTCGGAGATCTCGGTGATCTGCTTGAGAGGCCGGATGGTCAAGCCTGCGGAGGAGCAGGGAACGACGAACCAGGTCAGGCCCTTGTGTTTCGGCGCCTCCCAATCCGTTCGTGCCAGGCACATGCCAAAGTCCGCCAGATGGGCGAAAGTGCTCCAGACTTTTTGACCGTTGAGAACCCATTGCTCGCCGTCTCTCGTGGCGCCGGTCCGGATGCCGGCAAGGTCGGAGCCCGAAGACGGCTCCGAGAAGAACTGACACACGAGTGCATCGCCCGCCAATACCATCGGCACGAAACGCCGAAGGAATTCCGGTGAGGCGTGGGCGAGCATCGTGGGGACGCAGATGTGGAAAGTGGTGGCGGTGAGCACGCCGAAGTCGGGGGTGACATAGGGGGCCGCCTCTTCGAGGAACGTCGCTTCGAACACCTGCGGGAAACCCTGGCCTCCGTATGCGGCCGGCCAGGAGATTCCCGCGTAACCGCCCTCGAACAGCGTGCGTTGTCGCGCCCGATTGGCGGCTATGACGTCCGGTGTGTAGTAGTCGATCGTGTTGACACGTGGCGCAGCGACTCGGCGATCGAGGTTGTCCCCCAGCCACTTGCGTGCCTCGAGGCGGTAGGCCTCAAGGTCGTGCACATCAGGGCCGTCGGGCGTCGAGACTCTCACCTGCACCCCCTCACAGTCCGTTGATCCGGCAGATGCGCTCGCGATGCCAGTCGGGTTGACCGAACAGGATGCTGTTCGCGGTGATCCGCCTCAGGAAAAGATGCAGGTCGTGCTCCCAAGTGAATCCGATCCCGCCGAACACCTGGAAGCAGCCCTGCGCGATATCAATGCCAGTGTCGCCCACCCACCACTTGGCCATGCTGGCAATCTCTCCGGCATCGGCCGCGTTGTCCTGCACGGCGTGCACGGCGGCCAAGGCAATAGCCTTCCCGCTCTCGAGGGAGAGGCTCATATCCGCCAATTGGTGCTTTACCGCCTGAAACGAGCCGATGGGGCGTCCGAAGGCGATCCTCTCGAGGGCGTACAGACGGGTCATCTCGAACAGCGCGTCGAGTGCACCCACTGTCTCCACGGTGGTCAGCACGCAGGCGAGCTGGAGCTGGTGCTCGACGGCCGGGCTTGCATCTCGGTGCGCCCCGACAAGAGAGGAGTGGGAGAGTTCGACGCGGTCGAAGGTCACCGAAGAGATTCCCTGGGTGACGTCGTGCCCGCCGAGTACCCGTGTCCTGACACCCGGCGTGTCACGCGCCACCAAGAACTGGCTGTTTCCTTCCCTGCCCGCCGCAGTGACGAGAATCCAGTCCGCATCTCCACCGTCCTGGACCACGTCGGCGCATCCGGACAGGACGAAGCCACCGGGTCGATCGGTCACCGCGATGGGAGGCTCCGAACCCGTACCGAAGTTCCTGTCGAAAGCCCACGTCGCCACGACCTCCCCCCGGCACAGTGCAGGGAGTACCGCATCCTTTTGGGCTATTGAGCCCTCGGCGACCAACGCTGCCGCAGCGACGTTCATCGAGACGAACGGGCCAGGCTGCAACACCCTCCCCCGCTCTTCAGCGACAATTGCGAGGTCGCAGAGTCCCTGTCCCGAGACGCTTCCACCACCGTGCTCTTCGGGAACGAGCAGTGCGAACCACCCGAGCTCAGCTGCCTTCCTGAGATAGTCAAAGGGCAGCCGGCTCGTGCCGTCGGCCAGCTGCCGCACCATGGAGATCGGACTGACCGCTGCGATGAATCGCACCGTGCTCTCCCTGAGGAGTTCTTGTTCGCTGGTGAGGTCAAGTTCCAATGGTCTCGCTCCGAAGCAGGTCGTGACGCTGGACGGTGCACGACGACTGCTGCTCTCTGCAAAACATAACCGCGGTCGTGACCGGCGCGCGTTGTTACGATGCCACCTCCGGGCTCACGGGGCGCGTGGATCTTGATCGAGGGGGCGCTGGCTATGGAAGAGACAGGTGTGAGTACCGTGGCCCGCACCAACCCGATGAAGCCCGCACTCGTGGACGGTGAGCAGACAACCACCTTCGGCGAGCTCGACGCGCGCATGAACCAGGTGGCGCGGGTACTACAACGTCGCGGCGTCAGTCCCGGTGACACGATCGCGAGCGCGGTGAGCAATCGCTCCGAATGGTTCGAGGTGGCCGGAGGGGCCGCCCGTGCGGGAGTCACCGTGGTTCCAATTTCATGGCGAGCGATGCCCGATGAGATGCGCTACCTGGTCGAGGACTCCGGGTCCAAACTGGTCTTCGTCGAGTCCGGCGCAGCCCAAGCCGTCCCCGGGGTTCCGGTGATCCCCGTCGGTGCCGACTACGAAGACCTGATCGACGCAGAGGACACGGCACCGATCTCGACCGTTGCGGAGCGGCCACTGATCGGTTTTCGCTACTACACCTCAGGGACGACCGGTCGCCCGAAGGCCATCGCGGGCGAGCTGCCGTCGGGCCAAGCACTGGCCGACCTGCGCAAGATGTTCTCACCGCCAGCGCACCCGGTGCGGACTGCATCGGGTGAACGGCCGCCGCTCGGCCGGAGCCAGACCGAGGGTCTGGAAGGTCCGGACGAAGTGCACCTCCTGGTCGGGCCTACGTATCACACAGCCCCAGGGACGTTCGCCAATCGGGCGCTGCAGTACGGGCAGACAGTCGTGCTCATGCGGCACTTCGATGCCGAGGAATGCCTGCGGTTGATCGAACGACATGGCGTGACGTGGAGCCACATGGTCCCGATCAACTTTGTACGGATCTTGAAGCTTCCTGCCGTCGTCCAGCGCTCCTACGACCTTTCGTCGATCCGGCGAGTGCTTCACGCTGCCGCACCATGCCCGGTTGACGTGAAGCGGGCGATTATGGAGCTCTTCCCGCCCGGAACGGTCTACGAGTACTACGGGGCGACCGAAGGGCTCGCGACCGTATGCCCGGCCGACGAGTGGCTAGCCAAACCCGGAACGGTGGGACGTGCGGCGCCGGGGATCGAGATACGCATTTACGACGACGCTGGGACCCAGGTTCCGGCGGGTGAGATCGGCACGGTCTACTTCTCGACCGTGATGCGATTCAGCTATGTCGGCGCTCCCGAGAAGACCGCGCAGTCCTGGCGGGGCGACTTCTTCACTGCGGGCGACATGGGTTACCTCGATCAGGATGGCTACCTGTTCCTGACGGATCGCAAAATCGACATGATCATCTCCGGCGGGGCGAACGTGTACCCGGCAGAGGTGGAGGGCGTCCTGGTCATGCATCCGGGGGTCGCGGATGTGGCCGTGTTCGGCGTGCCCGACCCGGAATGGGGCGAGCGAGTCCACGCCGTCGTCGAAGTGCACACGGAAACTTCGGCGGCCACGGTCACCGTTGAGTTGATCGACTTCTGCCGGGAGCGGCTCGCCCATTACAAGTGCCCGACATCCATCGAGATCGTCGAGAGCCTGCCCCGCGATCCGAACGGCAAGATCCGCAAGCGCCTCCTACGCGACCGACACTGGACAGGGTCAGAGAAAAAGATCTAAGGGACAGGGTCCTCGGACATTTTGGGCGTCTGACCAGGGTACTCGTCAGTCATTTCTCGCAGCTTCGAGCCGGTGGACCGGCCGACCCGTCTACGGTATCGTTCGGGAGCTACCTGGGCATACGCCCAAACTCGCCGGGATTGAATCTAGAATCAACGGCCATTGATCGATTTTTGCGACGGGCAAGCAGACGGAATCGGGGGATGCGGTGCTGCAGTATGTGATCGCCGGCTTGGTGCTGGGGGGGATCTACGCCATCGCTGCGTCCGGCCTGGTTGTTACCTTTCGGTCCACCGGGATCTTGAATTTTGCCTTTGGCGCCATCGCCTACGCCTTGGCTCGCTTCTACTACTACCTCAACACCCAGGAGCACTGGGCGATCTTGCCGGCCGCCATACTCTCGATCGTGGTGGCCGGTCCGGCAATCGGCATCGGGTTGTACTTCGCCCTTTTCCGGCGCCTGCGACTGGCGCGCCCGCTCATCAAGGTGGTGGCGACCATCGGCGTGTCGGTGGCGATCCCGCCGTTGACCACACTCATTTTCGGGAACAAGACGATCCTCGCTGCCCCCGGCCTCGCTCCCCAGCCTGTCCGGGTCTTCAGGTTCCTCGGGGTCCCTGTCACGATGGACCAGATCATCGTGTACAGCTGCGTCACCATGATCGTCGTGGTCGGAGCTCTGGTCCTGCACTACACCGATATCGGCCTACGGGTGCGCGCGATGGTCGACTCGCCGGCCATGACATCGCTCTCGGGGACGAATCCAGAGACCGTGTCGATGGGGGTGTGGGCAGTGAGCACAGCGCTCGCCGGACTCGCCGGGGTCCTGGCGGCGCCGACCATCGGGTTGGACCCGGCCCCTTTCACCTTGCTGATGGTGGCCGCCTTCGCCGCCGTGATCGCGGCACGGCTACGCAGCCTGGTGGTGGCGGTAGTGGTGGCACTCTCGATGGGCATCGCCGGGTCGCTGGTGCAATATTTCTTCACCAATTCGACCTCGCTGTCCGCCGATGTGGTTCCGGCCATACCGTTCATCGTCACTGCGATCTTCCTGGTGTACTACATGGTCCGCGGTACCGCCGTCGATGAATCCGAAGGTGTCGGCGGGGCACTCGACCGGGCCATCCTGCCGCAGGGGGACCTGCCCGTCGACGCCACGTCCGACCGGCCCACCGCGGTCTTCGGCTGGAAGGCCTCGTTGTTGGGGTTTGCGGCCATCTGCATACTCCCGCTCATCCTCACGGGTTTCTGGGTCGGGCTTATCGGGGAGGGCGTCAGCCTGGCGATCATCTTCCTGTCGTTCACGCTCGTGACCGGCGAAGGCGGGATGATCTGGCTCTGCCAGTCGACCTTCGCCGGCATCGGGGCCTTGACGACCGCCCAGCTTGCCGTGAACCACGGGTGGCCGGTCATGGCCGCCGTACTGGTCGGAGGACTCGTGGCCGTGCCCGTCGGGGTGCTCATCGGCATCCTGACCATCCGGCTCGGCAACCTCTACGTGGCCCTCGTCACCTTGACCGTCGGCTTGTTGTTCGACGATCTGATCTTCAGCCAGCAGATTTTCGTCAACTTCGGAATTGGCGTGAATGTCAACCTTCCGTCGTTCGCATCCAGCACGAAGGCATTCGCCTACTTGGCGCTCGGCGTGTTTGCCATCATGTCGCTTCTCATCGTCAACCTGCGGCAGTCCACCACCGGGCTTGCTTTGAACGCAGCGCGGTGGAGCACCCCCGGCTCCAAGACGATGGGGATCAGTGTCCTGCAGATGAAGGTTCTCGTCGCAGGAATCGCCGCCTTCGTCGCCGGGGTGGGCGGAGCGATGTTCGCACTCTCATTGGGGAGTGCACTCCCGACGAACTACGCCACTTTGGGTGGCCTCGTGTGGCTCGCAATTCTGGTGTCCCTCGGTATCCGCTCCAACATGGCGGCGCTCGTGGCGGGTCTGTCTGCCACCCTCCTGGCAGGCATCGCGCTCGTCTACCTTCCCACTGCATTCGGGCAGGTCACTCCCATCCTCTTTGGTGTAGGGGCTATTCAGGTGGCGAAGTACCCCAATGGAGTGATGACCGAGAACGCACGCCGG
Source organism: uncultured Acidimicrobiaceae bacterium (assembly GCA_963706555.1). GTDB lineage: Bacteria > Actinomycetota > Acidimicrobiia > Acidimicrobiales > RAAP-2 > Bog-473. The sequence continues at coordinate 3,197,481 of OY970164.1, read as the reverse complement.
ACGCTCTCGATCTGGGACAAGCTGCGGAAGCGACCGAGGCCGATGTGGACGTCCGACCTCGATCACTCGTCGGCCGGCCTTGCCACCGCCGACCAGAAAGTCCTCGTCGGCGCGGAAGCGGCGGAGACCACGGCCGTCGGGAAGGTCTCGTGACCACCACGATGGATGCCCCATCGACGTCATCCGCTGCGACAACCGCCCTGTCGGCCACGGGCGTCACGGTCCGGTTCGGTGGCCTCGTTGCCCTTGCCGACGTGTCGATCGAGGTCGCTCCGGGGACCATCATCGGGCTCGTCGGTCCGAATGGCGCAGGCAAGTCGACGCTTTTCGGTGTGCTCTCAGGGCTGTTCCGTCCCGCCAGTGGACGGGTCTTCATTGGGGGCAAGGACGTGACCTCCGCCAATGCGCAAACCCGGGCTCGCCTCGGGTTGGCACGCACATTCCAGCAGCCCGAGCTGTTCATGGGACTCTCCGTACGCGACCACTTGGTGCTCGGGCACCGGGTCCACTACGAGCGACGCCGCTTCTGGAGCGACCTCGTGAGCTTCCGTGCCATTTTCCCTCCGACGAAGTTCGAGAACGAGAAGGTCGATGACCTCCTTGAACTCCTGGGGCTCACCGCTATTGCCAACACTCCGGTGGCCGTCCTTCCCCTCGGGTTGTCCCGGCTCGTGGAAGTAGGTCGGGCCTTGGCCACTTGTCCCACCGTGGTGCTCCTCGACGAGCCTCTCTCGGGCCTGGACTATCGCGCCACCGAGAACCTCACCGCCGCATTCGAACGCGTGGTGGCAAACAGCGACGACGGCCTCTCGCTGCTCATGGTGGAGCACGACGTCGCGTCGGTACTCGCCTTGTCCTCCGCCATCTTCGTCCTCGATTTCGGCCAGCTCATCGCGAAAGGCACTCCTAGCGAGATCAGAGCCAATCCCGCCGTGCGGTCCGCCTACCTGGGCGACGAAGGCACTGTGACGGCGGAGCACCGGCCACCACAGGGTCCGTCGGCACCGCGATGACTTCCCGCGTCGCCAATCGAGGAGCCCGCGGTGGACGAGTTCCGGAAAGAACTGGTCGAATGGTTGGAGGCAAACCTCACACGCGAGGTCCTGGAGGCCGGAGCGGCGGAGTCGGGCGGATACGGCCGACTCGAAGTGCTGAAGGCCTGGAACGCCCGGTTGGCTGAGGCAGGTTGGGCCGCCCCTTCGTGGCCGGTGCGATATGGGGGGCGCGACGCCGGCGTCCAGGAGCAGCTGGCCTACTTGGAGGAGATGTCCCGCGCCGGAGCACCCGGCCCGATCAACACGATCGGCGTCTCCAACATCGCGCCCGCCATCATGGCGATCGGCAATGAGGAGCAAAAGGAGCGTTTCCTGCGGCCCATGTTGCGCGGCGAGGAGATCTGGTCGCAGGGGATGTCCGAGCCCGACGCCGGTTCCGACCTCGCCTCCTTGCGCACCTCGGCGCGCCTGGACGGCGACATCTTCATCGTCAACGGGCAGAAGACCTGGAACAGCATGGGCAGCGACGCCGACTGGAGCCAGCTGTACGTCCGCACAGACCCGACTGCCCCAAAGCACAAGGGGATCAGTTGTCTCTTGGTCGACATGAAGACGCCCGGCATCACGGTGCGACCACTACGGACGATGGCAGGGAGTTACCTGTTCTCCGAACTGTTCTTCGACGAGGTACGGGTGCCGCACGCAGCCCTGCTCGGAGAGCTCAATGAAGGATGGCGGGTGGCGGTCACCACGCTCAGTCACGAGCGGGCCGGGGTCGCCCGGCTCTACCTCGGACTGGGGAGCACGTTCGATGAATTGGTCGAAGCCGCCCGTCAACGAGGCCCCATTACCAACCCTCTCCACCGGGACCGCTTGGCGCACCTCTACGCCACTATCGCGTGCATTCGCTATTCCACGACGTGGGAACTGGCCAAGATCGACAAGGGTGGGCCGCCGTCCGCCACCATGGGGGGACTGGCCAAACTCTCTTGGGCCCGGGCGGCGCAAGAGATGGCAGAACTCGCCATGGACATCCTCGGTCCCGAGGCCATGAGCGGACCCTGGTCGAAGAACCTGGAGTTGTCCCCCTCCATGTCGATCGCCGGCGGCACGAGCGACATCAATCGCAACATCGTCGGGGAGCATGGATTGGGCCTGCCGCGATGAACGGGCAACTCGAAGTAGGCAAGAACGGGAGACATCGATGACATCTGTATGGGGATACGAAGGCAGCCGAACCATCGTCAGCGGCGGTGGTGGGAGCGGGATGGGCGCTGCTGTGGTGCGGCATCTCGCCGAACTCGGAGCCGAGGTCCATGTCCTCGACCTGAAGGATCCTCCCGTCGACGTCGCGAGCTTCCAATCTGTTGACCTCCGTGATCCTGCGGCCACCTCGAATGCGGTCGAACAGATCGGGGGGGTCCTCGACGCATTGTTCAACTGTGCAGGGCTCCCCGGGTCCGTCTACCCGGACCTCGATGTCATGCTGGTCAATCTGGTCGGCATGCGGCACCTGGCCGACCTGGTTTCGGACCGCATGAGGCCGGGGGCCGCCATCGCCAGCATCTCGTCGACGTCCGGGGCGGGCTACCTCGGGAACATCGGCAAATGGATGCCGCTCGTCACTTCTCCGGACTTCGAGACGGCGCGGGTATGGTGCGAGACCCACCCAGAAGAGATCGACGGGGGCTACGGACCGTCGAAGGAGGCCATCATCGTATGGACGCTCTGGGCGTCACACGCCCTGGCCGCGAAGGGCATACGGGTCAACTGCATCAGTCCGGGGCCCACCGACACGCCGATGATGCCCGATTTCGAGAGCGCCTACGGCAAGGAATTCATGGATAGTTTCCCGGTCCCCCTCGGGCGGCACTCGAGCCCGGACGAGCAGGCGTGGCCACTCATTTTCTTGAACTCCAAGCTGGCCAGTTACATCACCGGCGAGAATCTGATCAGCGACGGCGGCACGATGGGCGCTGCCATGACCGGCGGCATCGACTTGTCGGGACTTGTGCCGGAGTCGATGCAGGGGTAACCGTCTCGTCGCTCCGTCCACGATTCAGGACGACGCGCTACTTCCCGGCAACGGTCGCTCGTTTTCGCGTTTTGTACAGTATTTCTTTTCTTTTTTGTGGCTCTGAGCAGGGCGCAAATGTCACACCCCCCTGCTCTACTTGCGGCATGGATGTTGATGTCGTTGATGACCTCACCGAGGTGCTGGCTCGTTTGGCACGGACGGACCCGTTCTCCTACGGCGATCGTGACTCGATCATCGCCCTCGAGCGTGGCCTGTCGAGCTATAGCGCCACGCTCTCCAAAGCAGTGGCCAGTTTCGCCGACGGGGGTGAATGGGCGGCCGACGGGGCCCAGAGTGCTCCGGCATGGATCGCGGCTTCGTGTCACCTCCCCCTCGGCGAGGTCAGAGGGCAACTGCGCCGCGGCCGGGCCCTGCCCACCATGCCTGTGGTGGCAGAGGCCTTTGCTTCGGGGTCGATCTCCCCGGCCCATGTCGACGTCTTGGTCAAGGCGGCCAAGGCGGTGGCCCACGCCGACCCCGAGGCCTTTGCGCTCTGCGAAGAGGCCCTCGTCGAAGGGGCCAAAGAGCTGAAATTCGTGCCCTTCGCCAACGCCGTGACCTATTTCACCCAGATGGCCGACCCCGACGGGGCACAAGAGGCCGACATGGCCCGCCTGGCCCGGCGTGACGTCTACGTCACCCAGAGCGTGGGTGGGATGTACTACCTGGGCGGGAACCTCGACCCGATCTCGGGGGCCATTGTGGCCGGCGAGCTCGGCCGGATCGAAAAAGAACTCTTCGAAGCCGAGTGGGCCGCAGCCAAAGAGACCCTCGGGCGTGACCCCAAGGTGGGTGATCTACCCCGGACCCCGGCGCAACGGAGAGCCGATGCGATGGTCGAGATGGCGGTGCGCTCCAAGGGTGCCAAGGCAACCGACCGGCGTCCGTCACCCCTCTTCAGTGTCTTGGTGGGCTACGAAACGCTCCATGGGCGTATCAGCCAGATCGAAGGGGGACCCGTGGTCAGCCCCGGGACCCTGGTGCCCTGGTTGGACGGGGCCAGCTTCGAACGGATCATCTTCGGGCCCGGGACCCGGATCGAGTGCTCCAAGAAGGCCCGGTTCTTCACCGGGGCGACCCGGCGGGCCATCGAAGTCCGCGACCAGTGCTGCACCCACCCCTACTGCGAGGCCCCCGCTGAGCGCTGCCAGATCGACCACATCGTCCCCTTCTCGAAGGGGGGCGAGACCACCCAGGAGAACGGGCGGGTCTACTGCAGTTTTCACAACCGGCTCCGGAACCATGAACCGCCGGGGGGCGAGGGCGACGGCGGTGGGGACTGCAGCTGGGAAGCCGAAGAGGTCGAGGGCGATTTAGACGTTGAATTCGGCGAAGACGAACATGGCAAGAGCAAAGACGACGACGAACACGGCAACTATGGCGATGATGGCGGTGGCGAGGGCGGTCCCTAGGAGCGGTCGCTGGGAGCGGCTGCTAGGGCGCCTCCCCGATCTCGACGGCACTCCCGCCAATTCGCCCGTCCGCAACGATTCAGACATGCACTGCCAATCTTCGCCAACCCTCGCCAACCCTCGCCAATCCTCGCCAATCCTCGCCAATCCTCGCCAACCGCTTCCGCGTCGGGGAGCTGAGGCGCGCCCCGAACCTGATTCGGCAGCGGGAATCCAGTCGTTCGGAGGCCGCAGTGCGAATGTGGCCGTTCCGCTCGGGTCGCACAACGCAAGGCGGACCAGCGGACCAGAGCGGACCCGTTTCGAGAAGCACCAAGGATCTCGGCGCGAGCCTTGGAGTTCGCTGTGGCGTCTGAGCACTCGAAGTGCAACGGGGGTACGATCCGCGGGCCGACTCAATGTCGGAAAGGGGTCGGTACTCATCATCCCAACGAAGGAGAACACGATGCTGTTCGTCACTGAGTACCGGTTGAAGCCAGGTATGTCGAAGCCCGAAGTCACGCGCCTGATGGACGTGTTTGGAAAGAAGGGCCCGGGGCCAGGCGAGTTGGCGCACTACGTGCGAGTGGACGGATCAGGTGGCTTCACCATCAGCGACAACGATGACTCGTCGGCGGCGTATGCGAGCACTCTGTCGTATTCGGAGTTCATGACGTTCACCGTCACACCCGTCGTGACGATCGACGACGCCATTGCTCCGATCTCTGCGTATCTGTCGGAGTAGCCGACCCGGGGGGTCATTTACGGCCACGCGACGCGCCCGCGTGAGCGGATGCGCGGCGCGTGGCCTCCGAATGATGCAGATCAGGCCGCGAAGCCCATCAGACGGTTGAGGTTGCCACCCATCACCTTTTCGATCTCTTCCTTGGGCAAGCCTTCCAGGTCGTCCACGAAGGTGATCGGGTCGACCATGCCCTCGGGGTGGGGGTAGTCGGAGCCGAACAGCACGCGGTCGGCACCGAGCAGCTCGATGAGACCCTTGGGGTCCTCCTCGTGGAACGGGTGCACGTAGATGTTCCTCTTGAAGACGTCGACAGGGTTCTCCTCGAAGACGTTCGGGCTGTGGTGGTAGGCGTACTCCATGTCACCGAGAAGCGGCCGCACCCAGTTCGATCCGTTCTCCACAGGCGTGAAGCGCAGGGTCGGGAAACGCGTGCAGAGCCCGTGCCCGATGAGCGACGCGATGGTGTCGATGATCGGACGTCCGGCGTGACCGGTGATGGCTGCGAAGCCAGATCCGCCCTTGAACGGGGTCATTTCGCCGTCGCGCACACCTTCCCATTCGTTGGTGTAGCGCTGGTAGCCGCTATCCGATGAGTGCATGCCCACCAAGATGTCGGCTTCGGCCACCTTGGACCAGAACGAGTCGAACTCGGGCAGGGCCGGCGAACGAGGGCCCTCGAAGCCCCAAACCGGAGCTGGGCGGACGAGGATGATTTTGGCGCCCCGCTCGAGCACCCAGTCAAGTTCGCGGCTCGCTTCGTCGACGATCCCCAGGTGAATGACGGGTGTGGTGAACATGCGGTTGTCGTAGTTGAACGTCCAGTGCTCCGCCATCCATTGGTTGAGGGCGTGCACGACTGCGTGGACGGCCCGCGGGTTGTCGTGCACCCGCTCCTCCAAGAGACTGGCCAGGGTCGGCCAGATGAGAGCCCGATCGATGCCCAGCTCGTCGAGCAGCTTGATGCGTGGCTCGGGGTCGCCGTAACCCGGATGGGCCCGAATGCCCTTGCCCAGGGTCTCCCGGCGGGACTTGCCCTCGGGGTTGCCGACCTTGAAATACTCCTCCTGGGCGCCCGGAGCCGCCACGACCTCGAAGGTCGGGTTCGGGATGTAGTCGCTGATCTTGTTGTTGACGGCGATCTTGGTTCGTCCGTTCACCTGTACGTACTTGATGAAGCCTTCGTATTCCTTCGGCAGATACTTGGTGAATGCCTCGGGCTTCTCGTACATGTGGTTGTCGGCATCAAACACTGGAAAGTCGAGCGCTCTTGACGGCATGTTGTGTGGCCCCCTTCTTGATCGACCCATACCCCGGCGCCGTCCTCTGACGGGCCATCAGTGCAGGCCAACGGGTAACAGTTGTTTTCTTTTACCTTATCAGCGGTCAGTTCAGACCTGCCAGGAGCCTGGTCAGGTACCCGAAGGACCGCCTGATGGCTTTCTCGTAACCCTCGCTTTCGATGGCGCTCCCGAGGATCTCGAGTTCGAATGGCCCGGGGAACCCGGCTTCGAGGATGGCGCCGAGCAACCCTCCCAAGGGGATCGAGCCGTCACCGGGAACGAGTCGCTCGAGCACCGGGGCGCGAAACGCCAGGTCAGCTACTTGCACCACGGCGACCCGGGAGGCTCCCTGCGCCAAGACATCCGCCACGTGGGGCTCCCACCAGCTGTGCGCCGTGTCAGGGACCACCCAGAGGCCCAAGTCTGACGCCACAGCCAGGGCGTCCCGCACCGTGTGGGTGAAGGCGATGTGAGCGAACTGGGGCCGAGTCGCTTCGAGCGCCAGACGGATGCCGGCGGTTTCGGCTACCGCCACAACCGGGGCGATGGCCCGGGCGAACCGCTCGACGGCCACCTCGTACGGCCATCCCCCTGCCGACCCTCCGGGGGTCTGGACCGTGGTGGCGCCGAGCCTCTGTGCCATTTCGATGCCCAGGACCAGGGCATCGCGCGTGCGTGACCACGATCGTTCATTGAGGAGATCGAACGAACCTCCCGGCAAGATCCCGTCAACCCGGAATCCCCCGGCCTTGATCTCAGCCTCGGCGCGGTCGAGCCCGGCATGGCGGAGTTTGGGCATGAAGAGGGTGATCCGACCGATGCCGAGCCGCTCGTAACATTCGAGGTCCTCCGAGAGCGTCCAGTGCTGACTCGAAAGAGAGTTCACGCAAAGGCGAGGGTCCCACCGCTCGCCCGTCGAATTCATCGGACTCCTCTCTTCGACCATGCAACCCTCGGACCCTTGTGACCTTCGACCCTGCAACCCTTGCACCTCGTCACCCGTGCGTGGTGGCAGACCCATGGTTGCGAGTCGTTTGCTGGCGTGCGTCGTTTTGGTGGCGCGTCGTTTTGGTCACACGTCGTTTTGATGGCGCGTCGTTTTGGTGGCACGTCGTTTTGGTGGCGCGTCGTCGGGTCGGGTCGGGTCGGTTGGGGTCGGGTCGGGTCGGTTGGGGTCGGGTCGGGTCGGTGGGGGCGGGTCACCAGTCCTCGAGGCGGTCGCCTGGCCGCGGAGGGAATCTGCCGCCTTCGAGCAGCAATCGGTTTAACCTACGGAGAACCGCAAAAGAACGATCGCACTCAGCGGTTGGTCCTGCATCGAAGCGACTGCAATCGAAGAGTTCGTCGGCCCAAAGGAGCACTGCATTGCTATTCATCGACGGGAAATGGGAAGCATCCAAGTCGGGACGGACCTTCACCTCCCTCAACCCGGCGACCGGCGAGATACTCGGCGAGGCGGCCGATGCCGAACGTGCCGATGCCGAGCGTGCCGTGAGCGCCGCCGAAGCCGCATTCCCGGCGTGGTCCAAGACCACGGTGTACGAGCGCTCTGCGCTTCTTTACGAAGCCTGGCGGCTCATGACGGCGCACCGGGAAGAGCTGGCTCAACTGATGACCGCCGAGCAGGGCAAGCCGCTGCGCATGGCCCGCAACGAAGTGACGTATGCCGCTGACTTCCTCCTCTGGTTCGCCGAGGAAGCCAAACGCTCCTACGGCGAAACGATCCCTTCGTCGAGGGCGGATCAGCGGTTCATCGTGCTGCGCCAGCCCATCGGGGTCGCGGCTGCCATCACCCCGTGGAACTACCCGGTCTCGATGCTGACACGCAAGATCGCGCCGGCGGTCGCCGCCGGCTGCACCATCGTCCTCAAGCCGGCGGAGCAGACGCCGTTGTGCGCGATCGAGACATTCCGAATTCTCGAGGAAGCCGGCTTTCCACCCGGTGTGATCAACCTCGTCACCACCAGCGACCCACTCCCTGTGGCGGACGAGCTGCTGACCAATCCCGTCGTGCGCAAGATCAGTTTCACCGGCTCGACCGAGGTCGGAAAAGAAATCGCCCGCCGGGCGTCGGATCAGTTGAAGCGGGTCTCGCTCGAGCTCGGCGGCCACGCACCGTTCCTCGTGTTCGCCGACGCCGACCCTGTCCACGCGGCCAAGGGCGCCGCGTTGGTGAAATTCTTGAACACCGGGCAGGCCTGCATCTGCCCCAACCGGATCTTCGTCCATCGGTCGGTGGCTGAGCCCTTCCTCACCGAGTTGGAGGCGCGCGTCGGGAAGCTCCGCCCGGGCAATGGAGCCACCGACGGCGTCACTGTCGGGCCACTGATCGACGCCCCCGCCATGGACAAGATGCAACGCCAGGTCGCTGACGCGCTCGCACACGGCGCCACCGTTGTCACCGGGGGCACCCGCCTGACCGGTGACGAGTTCGATGGCGGCCAGTACTTCGCACCGACGGTCCTCTCCGGCGTGACCGCCGACATGATGATCTACCGCCAAGAGACGTTCGGGCCGATCGCCCCGGTGATCCTGTTCGACGACGAGGACGAGGTGATCGCGGCAGCCAACGACACCACCTACGGACTGGCGTCGTACATCTATACCCGTGACCTTGACAGAGCCCTCCGTGTCGCCGAGGCGCTCGACTTCGGCATCATCGGTATCAACGACATCAACCCGACCTCGGCTGCCGTTCCGTTCGGAGGCGTGAAGCAGAGTGGCCTCGGGCGAGAAGGCGGGCACGAAGGCCTCGCCGAGTATCAAGACACCAAGGTCTGCGGGATCGCCATCGGGTCCTGATCCCGCTCGGGCTCAGAAGTCCAAGGAGGCGACGAGGCTCAGGGCTGGCGGGCTCAGGGCTGGCGGGCTCAGGGCTGGCGGGCTCAGGGCTGGCGGGCTCAGGGCTGGCGGGCTCAGGGCTGGCGGGCTCAGGGCTGGCGGGCTCAGGGCTGGCGGGCTCAGGGCTGGCGAGGCTCAGGCCGCCGTGACCATCGGGCGGACCCGGTGCATCAAGTCGACACTCCAGCCGACCGGGTCGTCGAGCGGCAGTTTGAGGTCGGGTAGGTTGAAGTACTCCACGCTGAACAGACCGGTGTAGCCGATCGCCGCGAAACCGGCGAAGACGGCGGGGAAATCCACGTCGCCCTCCTCGTCGATATGCATCTGGGGCTGACCGGGCTTCGCCTGCCTGAGTTGGACATGACCGACGAGATCCGCCACCTCCAACGGGTCGAATCCGCAAAAGACCGACCATCCGGTGTCGAGCGTGAGTTTGAGGCCTGGCACGGCCTCGCACATGGCGCGGATCGACTCGGCCGTATCGAGCAGGGATCGTGGGCCGGGCTCGACCCGAATGCCCGGCTGCTGACGCAGGAAGGCCACTCCTTCGTCCCACGTGCACTTGCGAGGGGGACGGACCGTACATCCGGTATGTGGCTCCGAGCCGATGCGGTCACCGATCGGAAGTGCCAATTCGGGCTCTTCACCCACGAGTCGGTCAAGACCGATGTCGATGTGGTCGAAGCCGAGCTCGGCGGCCCGTCGGCCAGCCTCGGGATACCCGCACTCCGATCCGAATGCAACGCTGACGATCCCCAACCGCTTGTCCGTTGTCATGCCCGGGCACGCTAGCGGCGGCGGGCGATCGGTGCGCCGAGACTGCTGGGCGCCCCGAGGCTGGGCTGGGCGGCCGTCGGGGCTGCGCTGGGGGCCGTCGGAGCTGCGCTGGGGGCCGCGCGCTGCAGGACGCTGAAGAGGGCTGGGCCGGACGCCGAAGAGGGCCTGGCCAGGCAGGTGGCATGCCTCATCGCCCGTCAGACGGTCGGCCCTTTCCCCACCATCTAAGCTGCTGCAGCGTGAGTGACAAGGGTCGGGCCGCCGAGTTGCTCCCATTGGAGGCACTGCCATCAGAGCTGGGAACGATCGAATCGGGTGGCCTCGAGGCGGCCAGTCTCCTTGCCACGGGTAGCCCGGTCGACGCAGTGGCTCCTGTCGCGACCGAAGACGACGTCGTCGGCGAGCCCGAAGGCGACGATGCCGGTGAGGTGAACCTTCTCATCACGGCAACGTGGACCGTCGCTGCCCGCACAGGGAGCTTCGAGCCGTCCGTGCGGGAGATCCTGCACGAGGCGAGCGTTTCGACGAAGGCCTTCTACCGCAACTTCCGCTCCAAGGACGACCTCCTCCTCGTCGCCCTCGAAACGGCTTCCTTACAGGTCGCCGACTACATCGAGAGCAAGATGGCACCTGTCGAAGCGCCCGTACCCCGCATCCGGGTTTGGCTCGAGGGCTTCTTGCGCGAGGCCATCGTTCCCTCATCCGCGCGGCGCACCCTGCCGTGGGCACTCGGCGTCGGTCAGCTCGCCCACCTCTATCCCGACCAGTTCGACCAGAGCAAGGCGCTCGTGATCGCTCCCCTCGAACGCGAGATCACCGAGGCAGTGGCGCGGGGCAACGCCACGAGCCCAAATCCGGCGAGGGATGCGAGGATCATCTTCGGCTACACGATGGATGCCATCCGCCAACACCTGATCCGCAGGACCGCGCCAGACAGGACCGACCTGGAGCAACTCGTCGACTTCACCTACCGGGCGCTGGGGATCTCAACGACCGATTGACGCACGCGGCCCGGTTGGCCGTGTGGCCCGTGTGAAGGTGTGGCCCGTGTGAAGGTGTGGCCCGTGTGAAGGTATGGCCCGTGTGAAGGTGTGGCCCTTGTGAAGGTGCAGCCCGTTTGGCGGCGGCGCTACTCCCCCGGCCCTTCCATATGGGCTGCCAGGAATCCCAGCACGATGTTCCAAGCCAGCTCGGCCGATTCGGGCACATAGCGGCGAGGGCGGCTCTCGTTGGCGAAAAAGTGGCGACCGGGCACGATGTGCAGCTCGTGACCCGATGATGGGTGCTGCACCAGCAACGACCTGAACTCTTCGACCATGTCCTCGGGGATCAACTCGTCCTCGGCACCGAAGACCGCACAGACGGGCGCATTGAACTTCGCGACATGGTTTCCCGGCGCCAACGCCACCCCGGCGATCGCACCCCCGGGCCAAGGTCGCGAATAGAACGCCACGACGGCGCTGAGTCCATGCGGCTCGGTCGTCAGCATCATGCCGAAGCGCCCGCCGATCGAAAAGCCCACCACCGCTACCCGATCGGCGTCGACCGCCCGAAGGTCTCTCAGCCAGGCGAGCGCCATCGCGAGGTCCGAGAGTTGACGCCGATCGTTGAGCCGGGCCAGCCAGGCCATGGTGTCCTCACTCCCGCGCAGCGGAGGCGTCGAGCCGTAGGGAGCAAAGGGGTCGAGTGCCAACGCCACATAGCCCGACGAAGCCAGGCGTCGAGCCGCCGCCACCGTGCCCTCGCAGAACCCGTCGATCTCAGGCAGGACCAACACGGCCGGGCGCACGCCCTCGCCCACCGGCGAGCACAGGACGCCTGTGAGGTCGCCGTCGACACCTGGGATATTCACCTGACGATCGCCCACGCCGTGCTCACTCATGAGCGAGCACCCTAATGGGACGTGCTCGGCCCGAGCCGAGATCGGACAGGACCTCAAGATTCTGCGCTGCTCTCGGCAGCCTTGCTCCCCGTTTCGTTCTGCATCTACCGTGGCCGCGTTCGTTCCGTTCGATCGCTACATCGGCTGGGGGCAAGGTCCATGGCATCAGGCTTCTTGCGCAAGCGTGATCGACAAGCCGCCGAACCGGTGCCGGCGCAAATGCCGGTGCGAGAACCGACGGTACCGGTGGAAGACGCGTGGCGGTGGGTCAGAATGTTTCCAGCCGAGGGAACGATCCCGATGCCCAGCGAAGAGCTCCAGGCTCGTGTCGGGCGCGCGCCGGCTTTTCACGATGTGGCGCTCACGACAGTGGGTCGAATGAATATGGCCGGACTCTGTCCCGAGCATTCGGTTCTTGACATTGGCTGTGGGGTCGGGCGCACGGCGCGCTACCTCTGCGACTACATGGACAGTGACGCCCGTTACGAGGGTTTCGACATCATGGAGGAGATGGTCGCCTGGTGCCAGGAGAACATCACCCCGCGATTTCCCAACTTCAGGTTCACGCACACGCCGCTGTACAACACGGCGTATAAGCCGGATGACTCACTCCCCTCGGCCGCAACCTTCAGGTTTCCGTACCCCGAGGAATCATTCGACTTTGCATTCGCCCACTCCGTCTTCACACACCTGCCACCCGATTCGACAACCAACTACCTGAACGAAATCTGTCGCGTCCTCAAGCCAGGCGGAATCGCTTACACCACGTGGTTCCTCTTCCAGGGCGAACTGACCGCAAGCCCGAAGTCGATGGTGGCTGAAATGACTCTGGACGTATCCGGGCAATTTGCGCTTCACAATCTGGAAGTTCCGGACAATGCGGTGGGCTACCGAGAAAACTACGTCGTGGAGCAATTCGCCCGGAGCGGCCTTCGTGTCGTCGGTCCCGTGCACGACGGGTTCGCCCGGTTGCAGGACGTGGTTGTAGCAACAAAGGATCGGTAGCGGGCGAAAGCAGGCGGTAGCGGCCGGTGGCCGGCGGCAGCGGCCGGTGGCCGGCGGTGCCGGGCGGTGCCGGGCGGTGCCGGATACAGGGGGGCCGAATAAGGAGGAGCAGGCTGGAAATGGTCCTCCGGACACCCGCACGGGTAGCGTCTCGGCGCCATGGCCCACCTTGACGCTGCGACACCCGAGCCCGCTTCGACGCCGGCGCCACCCGGGCCACCGCCAACGCCCCGCACTCCTCAGCAGTCTGCCGACGGCGGAACCTTTCTGTCCGGCATTCCCTTCAGCTTCGGGGTGTCGGAGGACAACTTGACGGCGGCCGGCGACGCAACGATCACTGCGCCGATGCGGGCCTCCGGCTCAGTCCTCCCACGGCCCTCGGTGCTAGCCACCGTGGCCGACTGCGTTGCCGGCGTTCCGTCCGGTTTGCTCATCACGCCCCGCCTGTCTGTGACGTTGGACATCGTGGTCCGACTCATCGCGCCGGCCCCAGGAGAAGCCCGGGGGGAACGGCTCGAGATGCGGGGCGAGATCGTGAAGCACGGCCGCACAACCGTGGCCGGAGAAGTCTTCTTCTACGACGCCGAGACAATGAAACCGGTGGCCTACAGCTACTTGACGTTCATGGGGTCACCTCGCCCACAAGATCGTCCTCCCGCCTACACCCGCGGCATGCGCACCGTCGGAAACATGGAGAAGCCCTTCCCTGAGCACGTCGGGGCCCGGATCGTCGAGCCGGGCGTGGTCGAGATGGAGCGCACGCCTTTCGTCACCCAAGCAGCCGGTTCCCTGCAGGGCGGTGCAGTCGCCCTGCTCGGCGAGTTGGCGGCCGAGACTCTCACAGGCCTCCCGGTGATGGACCTGGACGTGCGCTACCTCAGTGCGGTGCGTGTGGGGCCAGGGCGTGCCATTGCTACTGCGCTGGGTCAGAGGCTCGTGCGCGTCGAAATCCTCGACAGGGGCAGGGACGACCGACTCATCGCGATTGCGATCGCCCGCGTGGGACACTCGTGACGCGGGTTTGGTGTGAGCAGGGTGTTGGTGTGAGCAGCGTGTTGGTGTGAGCAGCGTGTTGATGTGAGCAGGGAAACATGACGAGGGGGAATGAACTGTGACTGTCGGCAAGCTGTTCCACGTGGCCCACATCACCGAGGAGCTGGCACCTCTCGATGAGTGGTACGACCGGGTGTTCGCCCCGGTGCGGGGCGTTATGGACGGGGAGTACTCCGATCGCGAGCGACGCATGGGGTCGCTCCTGGTCATCGGCGATGCGGTCATCGAGGCGATGTCGCCGAGCGCCGAACCCGAGGCCGCAACGATGCCGATCGGGCGATTCCAGGCTCGGTTCGGGCGGCACTGGCACTCGATCGCCTGGTTCTGCGACGACGTCCGCCAAGAGTGGGATCGGCTCCAGGCCTTCGGCATCCGGGTCCTCCAGCCTGGGGGCCTCGCTGACCCGCCGCCCGAAGAGGGGGACATCTACACCCACCCCAAGGACACGGTCACCCAGCTCGAGTTTTTCCAGCCTCAGGCCATCTACGGGGACCCGAAGGGTCCCGGGCCGTTCAAGGATCCGCGGTTCAAGCCAGGTTGGACGGCGCGCTGGCAGTCGAGTCCGAACCCACTGGGCATCGAGCGGCTCTGCTACGTGAGCATCGTCGTTCCGGACATGGAGCAGGCGACGAAGTTGTACTGCGAGGGCGTCGGCGCCACCTTGATCTTCGAGGGGGCATCCGAACTGACCGGGACGCGGTCCGCCTACGTGCGCCTCGGCCCCGAAACCGTGGTCGAGCTGGCGCAGCCGACTCGGGAGGACGGTCTCGCGGGGAAGGAATTGGCCGCGTATCCCGGCGGCATGTGCCACGCCATGGCATTCATGGTCGAGGATCTGGACCAGGTCGCCGCCCACTTGGCCGACACCGGTGTCGCAGTGCTGGACCGCGACGACACCACGATCATCGCCGATCCGGCCGACTCCTACGGTGCTCCATTTCGCTTCACGACCTGGAGGGTCCCGGGTGATCCGAGGGACTGAACCCTCGACGGGCTGAACCCACGGCGCCCGCACCGGTCGCCCTGCGCCAGACAACTGCACCGGTCGCCCTGCGCCAGACGACTGCACCGGTCGCCCTGCGGCAGACAACTGCACCGGTCGCCCTACCGGGCGCCTACGGCTCAGGCGGAAGGTACCTCGATCACCAGCGCGCCACCCATGCCGCCACCGGCGCACATCGAAGCGACACCGATGCCGCCACCGCGACGCTGGAGGTCATAGATAAGGGTGGTGATCATGCGGGCTCCGCTGGCGGCGATCGGGTGGCCCAGGCTGCAGCCGCTCCCCGAGATATTGACCAGCTCCGGGTCGATGCCCAGGATCTTGCAGGCCGCGATCGGCACACTGGCGAAGGCTTCGTTGATCTCCCACAGAGCGACGTCGGAGATATCGACGCCGGCCCGGGCGAGGGCCTTGGGAATGGCGATCGTCGGGGCGATGCCGTTCTCGTAAGGGGTCACGCCGATGGAGGCCCAGGACCGCACGGTGGCCAATGGCGTCAGGCCGTGGGCTGCAGCGAAGCCGTCAGAGGTCAGGGTCAGCGCAGCGGCGGCGTCGTTGATGCCCGACGAGTTGCCGGCCGTGATCGAGAAGTCCGGGATTTCGGGGTGCAGGACCTTGAGGCTGGCCAGCTTCTCCAGTGTGCTCCCCCGACGAGGGTGCTCGTCGACCTCGAAGACGACGTTGGAACCGTCACTGGTCGTGACCTTGAGAGGCACGATCTCCTTGGCGAAGCGTCCCTGGTCGATGGCCGCGATGGCGTTCTCGTGCGAACGCAAGGCCCAGGCATCCATTTCCTCGCGGCTGATACCGGCGATCTGGGCGGTGTTCCAACCCACCGTGATCGACATGTCGCGTGATGGCGCCTCGGGCGAGTCGGGGTGCGAGGGGGACATCCAGTCCACCCAGTCCTGCGTGCCGACGATGCGCTTCTTCTCCATCGGCCCGTTCGACATCGACTGCACACCGCCGGCGATGATCGCCTCGTCCATGCCGGCCATGATCGACGCCGCCGCCGTTTCCACGGCCGACAGGCCTGCGGCACAGTGACGATTCAGCGCGGTACCTGCCACGTTGGTCAGTCCGGCTTCGAGAGCGATGTAGCGGGCGAGCACGCCGCCGCCGTACATCGATTCCGCGAGATTCAGTCCGTCGAGGTCCTTCGGAGCGATGCCGGTCCGCTGCATCGACTCGTCCACCACGGCCCGACCAAGCACGTTTGGTTCCGTTTCGGCCAGGGTTCCCTTGCGGGCGGTTCCAATGGCGGTCCGGCAGGCAGAAACGATGACGGCATCAGGCATGGCAGGTCCTCTCTGGTGCGGCGCCCTCGGCGCTCGCATGCAGATTACCAGGGGCGATCGGCAGCTCGACAGCTGGGCGGCCCGGCTGAAGTGCGGGGGGCGGGCCGGCTGAGTGTGGGAGGCGGGCCGGCTGAATTGCGGGAGGCCGGCTGGCTGAGGTGTGGGAGGCCGGCTGGCTGAGGTGTGGGAGGCCGGCTGGCTGAGGTGTGGAAGGCGGGCCGGATATACACTCCCGCATCGTGAAGATCGTGTTGGATGCCCAGCGTTGCACCGGTCATGGGCGGTGCTACTCACTCGCCCCCGAGCTGTTCGACAGCGACGACGAGGGCCACAGCGTCGTCCTCACCCCCGTCGTACCCTACGGGCTCGAGAACCAGGCACGCCTTGCGGCCGAGAACTGCCCGGAAAACTGCATCAGCCTGGTGGAAGGCGAGTGAGCGGGGACAGGGCCCACGCAGACCTCGACGACGAGGCCGCGGCGTTTCGAGCGGAGTTCTCGGCCTGGCTCGAGGAGAACCTGACCCCGGCCGTGGTGGCCGCAGCCGAGGGTGGAGGGCTGGAGGATGCGGAGACCTTCGAGATCATGCGGAATTGGAACCGCACGATGGCCGATGCGCAATGGGCGGCACCGGCGTGGCCGGTCGAGCACGGCGGCCGGGCCGCCAGCATCGCCGAGCAATTGGCCTGGCTCGAGGTCATGGCGGCCTCCCGTGCGCCGGGCGCGGTCAACGTGATCGGCGTCTCCAACATTGCTCCGGCGATCATGGCCGTGGGCACCGAGGAGCAGAAGGCGCGCTACCTCGCACCAATGTTGCGCGGCGATGAAATCTGGAGCCAGGGCATGTCGGAGCCCGACGCCGGCTCGGATCTCGCTTCACTGCGGACGTCGGCCCGGATCGATGGCGACACCTTCGTGGTCAACGGCCAGAAGACCTGGAACAGCCTGGGCCGGAACGCCGACTGGTGCCAGCTCTACGTCCGCACCGACCCCGATGCACCCAAGCACAAGGGCATCAGCACCCTGCTGGTCGACATGAAAACGCCAGGGGTGGAGGTGCGCCCGCTGCGCACCATGGCGGGCGACCTCACCTTCTCGGAGCTCTTCTTCACCGATGTCGTGGTGCCCAAGGCCAACCTCCTGGGCAATCTCAACGAGGGCTGGAGGGTGGCCATGACCACGCTCAGCTATGAGCGGGCCGGCGTGGCGAGGCTGCATCTGAGCCTGCGCGACCGACTGAACCGCCTGATGGACGACGCCAAGGGCCTTCCGGCCATGAGCGACCCGGTCATCCGGGACCGCCTCATGGCGATCTACGCCCGGATCGCCACCATGGGGTGGACCACCACGCGGGAGCTCCAGGCCATCGGGGCCGGGCGCCAGCCGTCGGCCATGATGGGCTCGATCGCCAAGTTGATGTGGTCGCTGATCGAACAGGCCCTGGCCGAGCTCGCCGTCGATCTGCTGGGGCTCGAGGCCCTCGGGGGACGCTGGGGCAAGAACCTGGCTTCCTCCCGGCAGAGCACCATTGCCGGGGGAACGACGGAGATCAACCGCAACATCCTGGCCGAGCACGGCCTGGGGCTGCCCCGGTAGCTGGCCCGGGCTGGGTGGCCCCGTGTGGCTGGCCCTGGGTGGCTCCGGGTGGCCGGCCCCGGGTGGCGAGTCCGGGCAGCGGACCGACGTGCGCCTTGACGTGGGTGCCGGAGCATGGATAAGCATCATGACCGGCCCAAAGGCCGGCTGAGCAAGGGGGAAACGCCGTGGCGTCGATCTGGGACTACGAAGGATCTCGAGTTGTGGTCGCCGGGGGCGGTGGGGCCGGGATGGGTGCGGCCGCCGTCACAGAGCTGTCGGCGCAGGGGGCGGAGGTCCATGTGATCGACCTCAAAGGGCCCCCGACCGATGTGGCTGGCTACTACGACACCGATCTGCGCGACCCTGACGCCGTCTCACAGACCGTGGCCACCATCGACGGCGAGATCAACGCCTTGTTCTACTGCGCCGGGCGGGCCGGTTCGAAGTTTCCCGACGACGATGTGATGACGGTGAACTTCCTGTCGGCTCGGCTCCTGGCCGAGCTCGTGGTGCCGCATATGCCACCGGGGAGCGCAATTGCCAGTATCTCGTCGACCGCAGGCATCGGCTGGATGGCCAACATCGCAAAATGGATGCCCCTCGTGACCACCACCGGCTTTGCGGCCGGGCGCACCTGGGTGGAGGAGCATCCCGAGGAGATCGCCGGCGGCTACTCACCCTCGAAGGAGGCCCTCATCGTCTGGACCCTCTGGGCGTCGTACGCCTGGGCGGACAAGGGCATTCGGGTCAACTCGATCAGCCCCGGGCCGACACAGACGCCCATGATGCCCGACTTCGAAGCGCACGTGGGCAAGGAGTTCATGGAGAACTTCCCGGTGCCTCTCGGTCGCCGTGCCACCCCCGCCGAGCAGGCCAACCCGCTACTTTTCCTTAACAGCCGCGCCGCGTCCTACATCACGGGTGAGAACCTGATCACCGACGGGGGCACGATGGGTGCCATCATGACCGGCAACATTGATCCAGCCATTTTCGCCGGGGCCGGAGCCGGGGCGGAGGCCGCAACCGGCGCCTAGACCCACGGGCGGGCACTGGGCGGAGGCTCAGCCGGGGGCTCAGCCGGGGGCCGCAGCCGGGGGGCTCAGCCGGGGCAACAACGACGACGAACGACGGACGACGAACGAGCAGTAACGAAGCGGGTACCGAACCCGGTACCGAACCGAGGAAGAGGGAAGAACCAGCTATGGGAATCATGGACGGCATCCGAGTGGTCGAGGTCGCTTCGTGGACGTATGTGCCAGTGGCCGGGGCGGTGCTCGCCGAGTGGGGTGCCGACGTCATCAAGATCGAGCACCCCGAGAGCGGCGACCCCCAGCGTGGTCTGGCCGACGCTGGGGCTGGTCCCTACCGGCCCCGGCGGCATCGCGCACATGATGGAGCTCCCGAACCGGGGCAAGCGCAGCGTCGGCATCGACATGCGGACGCCCGAGGGTCGCGAACTGCTGCTCAAGCTCTGCGCCACCGCCGACGTGTTCCTCACCAACTTTCGTCCCCAAGCCCGGCGCAAACTGGGTATCGACGTCGAGGATGTCCGGGCGGTCAACCCCAAGATCATCTACGTGCGCGGCTCGGGCCAGGGCCAGCGCGGTCCCGATGCAGAACGCGGCGGCTACGACGGATGCACGTTCTGGGGGCGCGGCGGGCCGGCGGACATCATCTCGGACCCTGACGCCGGATACCCGATCGCCCAGCCGGGGCCGGCGTTCGGCGATGTCATCGGCGGCCTCACGATTGCCGGTGGGATTTCAGCCGCCCTCTTCCACCGCGAGCGCACCGGCGAGGCGTCCATCGTCGACAACTCCCTGCTCGGCACGGCCATGTGGGCCACCGCTGCGTCCTCTATGGCCGCCGGTCTCTTCGGGATGACCCGGATGCCAATGCGCGACCGCACGGAAACCCCCAACCCGATCGTCGGGATGTACAAGACCTCGGACGGGCGCTTCCTCTCCCTCGTGATGCTGGAGTCCGACCGCTACTGGGGCGACCTCGTCGGCCTTCTCGGCGCACCCGAGCTCGAACACGATCCCCGCTTCATCGACGCCCAGGCCCGTCGGGAGAACGCTGCGGCCTGTGTCGGGATTCTCGACGATCTCTTCGCCAAGAAGACATTCGAGGAGTGGAAGACCATCCTCGAGGCCGCCAAAGGGGTCTGGGCACCGGTGCAGAACGCGGCCGAGCTGCTCGTCGACCCCCAGGCCATCGCCAACGGCTACGTCCGTGAGGTCGAAGCGAAGTCGGGCACCATGTTCAAAATGATCGCGTCACCGATCCAGTTCGACGAGACCCCGCCCGACCTCACCCGGGGCCCGGACCACGGCGAGCACACCGACGAGGTCCTCGGAGAGCTCGGTCTCGATATGGACGAGCTCCTTGAGCTCAAGATCAAGGGCGCAATACTCTGAGTCGGCTCCCCGGCCCCAGTGCCGGCACCGCCGCCGGCGACGTTCCCGAGGACGCTCGTGAGACGGGTCTGCTGCCTCGCGGGGCGCTCGCTCCCTCGAGGCCCAGGGCTCGGTGACGCCTCAGCGTGCCGGCATCGCCCGACGGGTATCGACCTCGGGCGCCCCGTCCAATGGCGGCAGCTTCCCGGCGTAGGTCTTGGTCTCGGTGTACTGCTCGAAACCCTCGACGCCGTTCTGGCGGCCGATCCCGCTGGCCTTGTAACCGCCGAAGGGCGAATCCGGTGCGTACCAGACGCCGTTGTTGACCGACACCGAACCGGCCCGGATCCGCGCGGCCACAGCCAGGGCCCGCTCCTCGGAGGCTGAGGTGACGCCGACCCCGAGGCCGTACTGGTTCTCGTTGGCCAGCCGCACTGCGTCGTCGTCGTCGTCGAACGGCACGACGACGAGTACGGGTCCGAAGATCTCCTCCTGGGCGATGGTCATGGTGTTCTCGACATCGGCGAAGAGGGTCGGCTCGACGTAATAGCCCTTTTCGAGGTGCGCCGGCCGGCCCCCGCCGACGACGACGCGAGCCCCTTCGGCCTTGCCCTTCTCGATGTAGCCGAGGACACGTTCACGCTGCAGGGCGCTGATCTGAGGCCCCTGGATGTTGCCCGGGTCGGTGGGGTCGCCGTAGGGCACGTTGCGGAAGCCCTCCTCGATGATGGCTATGCCCTCGTCGTAGCGCGAGCGTGGCAGCAGCATCCGCGTGAGCATGACGCAACCCTGCCCGCCATGCATACAGATCGTCCAGGCCATCGAAAGCTTGGACTCCAGATCGGTGTCCTCGAGGATGATGTCCGCCGACTTGCCACCGAGCTCGAGGAACAGCCGCTTCAGCGTCGGGGCACCCTTCTCCATGATCCGGCGACCGACCGCGGTCGAGCCGGTGAAGGAGATGAGATCGACCCGGGGATCGATGACGAGGTCCTCAGCCACGGCGTTGTCGGAGGTGGTGATCACCTGGAGCACGCCGGGCGGAAAATCCGTCTGCTCCGCCACGAGACGACCGATGCGCGTCGCGTTCCACGGCGTGTTGGGGGCCGCCTTCAAGATCACCGTGTTGCCCGTGGCCAGGCTCTGGCCGAGCTTGTTGATGGTGACCTCGAACGGGACGTTCCAGGGCACGATGGCACCGACAACGCCGACTGCTTCCTTGGTCACCTTGCGCCAGCTCCGCTGCCCGAACGCGTGGCCTTCGGGCAGGTCCCGCTCCCAGCCGAACTCATCGATGAAATTCGCCGGCCAGATCAGGCCATCGGCGAGAGGGATGTCAAGGTGCGGCCCGTAGGTCAAGGCCACAGGGGAACCGACTTCGGCCACCAGTTCGGAGCGGAGCAGCTCGCGCTCGCCTTCGAGCGCGGCCTGCAACTGGAGGATGCAGCGCTTGCGCAGTTCCTTGTCGGTGGACCAGGCGGTTTCGTCGAACGCACGGCGAGCGGCCGCGATGGCCTCTTCCATGTCCTCGTGACCCGCATCGGCGACCTGGCCGAGCACCTCTTCGGTGGCCGGGTTGATGTTGTCGAAGACCTTGCCCGACTTGGCTTCGACGAGCTTGCCGTCGATCATCATCCGCAACTCACCGTGGAGTGACGTCGCTTCGCTGGTGGTCACGGAGACTTCAGCCCTCCTTGGGGGGTAGCCCGCCGGCGTAGGTCTTGGTCTCGGTGTACTGCTCGAAGCCCTCGGTGCCGTTCTGGCGGCCGACGCCACTGGCCTTGTAGCCGCCGAACGGAGCATCGGGGCCGTACCAGACGCCACCGTTGATGTTCACCGTACCGGCCCGGATACGACGCCCGACCGCCATCGCCCGCTCTTCGGATGCCGACGTCACGCCCACGCCGAGCCCGTACTCACTGTCGTTGGCCACACGGACGGCATCGTCGTCATCGTCGAAGGGGACGACGACCAGTACCGGGCCGAAGATCTCCTGCTGGGCGATGGACATCGAATTCTCGACATCGGCGAAGAGCGTCGGCTCCACGAAGTACCCCTTGTCGAATTGGGTCGCCCGGCCACCGCCGACGACCACCCGAGCCCCTTCCGCCTTGCCCCGCTCAATGTGTGCCAGGACACGGTCCCGTTGGACGGCGCTGATCTGCGGTCCCTGGATGTTGCCCGGGTCGGTGGGGTCGCCGTAGGGCACGTTGCGGAAGCCCTCCTCCATGATGGAGATGCCCTCGTCGTAGCGCGAGCGTGGCAGCAGCATGCGGGTGAGCATCACGCAGCCCTGGCCACCGTGGGTGCAGATGGTCCAGGCCATCGACAGCTTGGACTCGAAGTCCACGTCGTCGAGGATGATGTCCGCCGACTTGCCACCGAGCTCGAGGAAGAGGCGCTTGAGGGTCGGGGCACCCTTCTCCATGATCCGTCGACCGACCGCGGTCGAGCCGGTGAAGGAGATGAGATCCACCCGGGGATCGATGACGAGATCCTCGGCCACCTCGTTGTCCGACGTCGTGACCACCTGGAGGACGCCGGGGGGGAAGTCGGTCTGCTCGGCCACCAGGCGCCCGATCCGCGTCGCGTTCCACGGCGTGTTGGGGGCCGCCTTCAAGATCACGGTGTTGCCGGGCGCCAGGCCCTGGCCGAGCTTGTTGATGGAGACCTCGAAGGGATAGTTCCACGGGACGATGGCCCCGACGACCCCGACGGCTTCCTTGGTCACCTTGCGCCAGCTGCGCATGCCGAAGGCATTGCCTTCAGGCAGGTCACGCTCCCAGGCGAACTCGTCGATGAAGTGCGCGGGCCACGTCAAGCCCTCGGACAACGGGGCATCGAGCTGGGGCCCGTAGGTCAGGAGGACGGGCGCCCCGACCTCGGCCACCAGTTCGGCGCGGAGGAGCTCACGCTCACCCTCGAGTGCGGCCTGCAACTGGAGGATGCAGCGCTTGCGCAGTTCCTTGTCGGTGGACCATCCAGTCTCGTCAAACGCACGGCGAGCAGCCGCGATGGCCTCTTCCATGTCGTCATGACCGGCATCGGCGACCTGGCCGAGCACCTCTTCGGTGGCCGGATTGATGTTGTCGAACGTCTTGCCCGACTTCGCCTCGACGAGCTTGCCGTCGATCAACATCCGGTGCTCTCCGTGAGGAGCTGTGGAATCTGTCATGGTGTGCTTCCTTCCGCTTATCCGCCGGGAACGCTACAACCGTCTTTCGGTAGACCGCCATCGGGTGTACAGCGCGGTGGCCGGCCAGGAGGCAGCCCTGGTCAGCCCACCGGTTTGTGTAGTTATACCTCTCCGGCCTTGACGGCCTGGGCCCCGTCCTCCGCCACCTGGCGTGGCAGGCGGCCGGCCCGCTTGGCCATGAACTCGTGAACGTCGGAGGCACTCGACGCAATCGTGCAGAAATCGGCGGTGTTCTGCATATTGACCCGCATCCCCATGCCTTCCCAGGCCCGCTTGACCGACTGCTTGATCGTCATGATCGTGGTCAGCGGCATCTGGGCGATGGTCGCCGCCATCTCCTCCACCGTGGACTCGAGGTCGGCGCGCTTGACGACTTCGTTGATGAAGCCCCACTCCTTGGCGTCTTCGGCCGACAGCGTCTTGCCGAGGTACAGGTACTCGTAGGCCCGCTTGAAGTTCATCAAGACCCAGGGCTCCATGATCGTCTGGGCTCCGGGCAGGCCGAAGCCCTGGGGCAGCGGCATCTGGAAGTACGCATCGTCGGACGCCACCGTGATGTCGCACAAGAAGCCGTAGACGGTGCCGCCGCCCACGCAATATCCGTGGACCTGGGCGATGGTCGCCTTGGAGAACTCCCACAGGTTCAGGGGCGGCCAGAGGAAGAGGTCGTAGTTGTGCTTCTTCCACGTCCGCTCCATCGTCGGCCCGGTCGTGGGGTAGACGTCAGGCATCTCCGAAGGATCGACGATGGCGTGACCGGCGCAGAACCCGTTGCCGTTGGCCTTGAGGATCAGGACCTTGACCTCCTCGTCCTGGTCGGCCCACCGCAGGCACTGCTCGAAGTCGTAGACCTGCTGCGCCGTCTGGATGTTCGCCTTCTTCGGCATGTTGAGGACGATGCGCGCAATCGGGCCATCCTTCTCGTAGATGATGGTCTCCATCTCGGTACTTTCCATGCCCTGATCCTCCGTTTCGGGCGGGAATTCCGGTGTCGATCCCCCGCGCCCCCAGTGTTGCGACCTCGCACCCTATGCGAAGCCATAGCGATGGCGCAGCTTCTGCCCCCGGGTGGGAGTCGCGACGGCGCTCCCCGAAGCGCCGCACCGCGGCCGGGTAGGCTCCCTGCGCTGTCGTGCCGGGCCGCGACTCGTACAGGGCATGTGCGCACCACACGTGCACACCACATGTGCAAACCAGAGGAGGGAGCAGGAAGTGATCACCAAAGCGGGGTTGCGACTGAGCAGTGTGGTCTGCGACACGGAGGTCATTGTCATCAAGGCGCCCAAAGAGGACCTGGACCTGCGCTGCGGCGGCCAACCGATGGTCGAGCTCGCTGATGCGACGGCGCGCAGTGGAGAGCCGGTGGCGCCCCACGACGCCGGCACGCTCATCGGCAAGCGCTACGCCTCGAGCGAGCCACCGGTGGAGGTCCTGTGCACCAAGGCGGGCAGCGGTTCGCTCTCCATCGGGGACGAAGAACTCCCGGCCAAAGAGGCTGCCCCGCTCCCCTCCTCGGACTAGGTCCCGCCGTACGTCAGAGTGCGGTGCAGTTCAAAGGGCGGGGCAGCTCAAGGGCGGGGCAGCTCAGAGGCGGGGCGGCTCAGAGGGCGCGCAGCAGAGGCACGACCTCGCTGGCGAAGTATTCGATCCCCTGTGTGCGGTGCTCGTGCGACATGCCGGCCATGACCAGTTCCACCACGAGGTGATGACAGGGCACGCCCGGGTTGGCCGCCAGCATGCCGCCGATGCTGTCGACCCAGCGTTGCGGGCTGCCGATGACAAAATCCTGCCGGGCGCCGCTCGCAAAGAGGTCGGCTTCTCCCGACGCCAGGAGCCATGTGCGGTAGTGGTCCCAGATCCATTCGGCGTGGGGAGCGACGGTCCCCCAGGCACCGTCGTCGGTGGGGCCGGCGTAGCCGAGCACGATCGTGGCGAATCGTTGACGCGACGGGTCCTGGCCGTGCCGCTCCAGAAGCTCGACGTAGCGGTCATAGGCCTCACGCGGCGGGTGGATGGCCAGGCCTTCGCAGCCCAGCGTCACCGAGCGCTCGAGGGCGCGCTGCCCGAGACCGGCGGTGAGGATCGGCGGCCGGGGTTGCTGCACGGGACGTGGCGTCATCACCACGTCCTCGAGGTGGTACCAGCGCCCGTCGAAATCGACATGGTCCTCTTGCAGGCACCGGACGAGGACCTCGAGTCCTTCGTCCATGCGCGAACCACGGGTGCCCGGGGACAGGCCGACGGGTGACTCCTCGTTGCCCCGGTAGCCGATGCCGACTCCGAGCGTCAGCCGGCCGCCGGAGAGGATGTCCACGGCGGTCGCCGCCTCGGCCACCCGGAGCGGATCGTGTTGGGGCAGGAGAAGCACGAAGGTGCCGATCCGCGCCCGCTCGGTACGCATCGCCACCGCGGCGGCCATCGTCAGCGGTGCAGGCGACCACCCGTCGTCGGTGAAGTGGTGCTCGGCGAGCCATATGCCGTCGAAGCCCAAGCGGTCGGCAAGAGCGATCTCGTCCATGGTGTCCCGGTAGAGGGCGTCGACCGGCCGGGCCCACTGCGGAGGATTGCGGAAGGTGAACAGCAGGCCGATCTCCACTCAGCTCTCCCCCGATCGAGCGCGACCGGCCAGATCATCTGGTTCATCGCGACGTCGACGCGGAGTCGGCTCAGCGACGTCGACGCGATCCGCCAGCCTTCCTCACCCTTCTCGTAGGTGTCGTGGTAGTGGCCGAAGCCGTGGAGGTTGCGCACGGGACCCGACTCCCAGCGCAGGCGGTCCTCCATGGCCCAGATACCCCGGGCCGTGGTCGGAGAGAGGATCTCGATCTCAGGCATGTGGCCGTGGTGCACGGTCTGCACGCCCTCCATCCCGGCCTCGGCCATGGCGGCGATGTCCGACGCCCCGCGGGTGATGTGCGAGAGATCTCCCGGGGCCGCACCGGCCTCCTCGGACATGTCCATCACCGCTTCAGCGGTGAAGACCTGCGCGAATCCGCCCCAGTCCTTCGTATCCATGCAGCGGAAGTACCGCGCTTTCAACCGTTTGATCTCCTCGATCGCCAGGAACTCCTCCGCTGCCTCCATGCTCACCTTCCATCCCTCGGCGTCCCGGCCCGCGTCACGACCCGGCGGCACGCTCCTCCTGCAGCTTGCGCTTGAGCACCTTTCCATTGGGCTCGCGCGGAAGCTCGTCGACGAATTCGATCGTCCGTGGGCGCTTGAAGTCGGCGAGATGCGCCGACAGCCGTTCGAGAATGACATCGGCATCGGCCGTGGCCCCGGGGCGCAACTCGACGACGGCGTGCACGAGATGGCCCATGCGCTCATCGGGCAGGCCGAAGACCGCGCAGTCGACTACGTCCGGATCGGCCGCCAGGGCGTTCTCCACTTCCGCCGGGTAGATGTTGACACCCCCGCTGAGGATCAGGTCGGTGCGCCGGTCGGCGATGAACAGGTAGCCCTGCTCGTCGAGATGGCCCAGATCGCCCACGGTCACATAGCCGTCCTGATAAGCAGCCCGGGTCTTGTCGCTATCGCCCCGGTAACTGAAGTTCGCTCCGGTGAATTGGCTCACGTAGATGGTCCCGACTTCGCCGGGAGGGAGAGGCTGACCTTCCTCGTTGAGGACGCGAATGGACAGGCCCGGGAATGGCCGGCCGACACTGCCCGGTTTCATGATCCATTCGCCGGGCGAGATCACCGTGCCCATCGCTTCGGTGGCGCCGTAGAGCTCCCAGACCGTGCCCCGCGGAAAAACCTCGAGAATCCGCCACTTGAGATGTACCGGGCACATGGCCGCGGCATGGAGGACCAGGCGGATGGTCGATGTGTCGTAGCGCTCCCATTCGGTCTCGAGGATGCGGACGAAGTGGGCGGGCACCATCTGCGTCCGGGTGACGGCGTGCTCCTCAATGAGCGAGAGGCACCCTTGGCCGGTGAAGCGGTCCTGGACGACCACCCGGCCGCCTTCCCACAGCGCATATTCGGCGTACGCGCTCGGAGCGGTGTGATACAGCGGGCCGTTGATCAACTGGACCGTGTCGGGACCGTACCCCCAGAAAGCGGCGACGGCCGAGGTGGTCGCCATCGGCATCGGGACCGGCGCCGGGCGCTCGACCGCCTTGGGGCGCCCCGTCGTCCCCGAGGTGTAGCCCATGAGGGTCGGCATGGTGTTGAGGAAATCGGATTGGGGGGCCAGCGCGCTCTTCACTTCGAAACCCGGAGCGTCGACATCGATCGTCGTGACCCCGAGCCCCTCGAAGCTGATCGCCCCCTCGGTGAAGCACACCTTCATCGAAGAGTCGGCGACGATGTACTCCGCCTCCGACGGGGTGAGCCGTGGTGAGATCGGCACGTACATGGCACCGAGCCGGGCGATGGCGTGCGTGATCATGAACCATTCGGCCCGGTTGTGCAGCAGTATGCCGACGGCGTCCCCGGCAGCGACGCCGTGTTCGGCCAGCCGGTTGGCGATGCCGTTGGCCAGCGTGTCCAACTCGCCGAACGTGACCCTTCGGTCGCCGTCGATGAGCACGCCACGCGTGGGGTCAATAGCCGCGGTGCCCGCGATCCCCCGCGGGTACGAGCCGATCTGCCCGTTCATCGTTGCCCGTTCATCGTTGCCTGCTCACTTCTTGTCGGACCAGCCGATGGGGCCGAGCTCGAGCGCGATGGCCTTCATCGCTGCTTGCTCACGGTCCCAAACCTCGGTGATCTGCTGGGCCCATCCCTCTCGCAGCAGTGCCTTGTTGGCGACCAACGCCGCGATCTCGTGGCCCGCGAGCTCCTCAGCCATCTCCATGGCCTTGGCGTGCGCCTCGCCCGCAGGCGCCTTGGTCAGTGCGAGACCATTCGCCACCACGTCGTCAGCAGTGAAGAAACGGCCCGAGAGGACCATCCACATTGCTTCCTGTGGACCGACCCGCTTGGGCAGGAGCCAGCTACTGGACGCTTCGGCACAGGTGCCCAGGGCCACGAATGGCATCCGTACCAGCGCCTTCTCATCGATCACGACCAGATCGCAGTGCAAGAGCAGGGTCGCTCCGAGACCCACGGCCAATCCGTTGACCGCCGCGATGAGGGGCTTGGGGAATGTGGCCAGGGCACGGATCATGGGGTTGAAATGGACCCCCAGCTCGGCGGCGCCCTCCGGCGAGCTCACGGCGTGGAGGTCCACTCCGGCGGAGAAGGCCCGGCCCTGACCGGTGATGACACACACGGCCACGCCGGGGTCGGCGGCCGCTTCGTCGAGCCGCTCGGTCAGCGCGTCGTAGCCGATGGCCGTGAACGCATTGAGCTTGTCCGGTCGGTCGAATCGCAGAGTGCGTATCCGTCCGTGATCCTCGGCCCGTATGACAAAGGTGAAATCGTGCTCGGTCGTGGCGTCGTCACTCATGGCTTCCCCCGTTCGGCCCACAAGATAGCGGGCCGGACGCGCGGGGCGGGAGTTGTAAGGCGGGAGTTGCGGGGCGGGGTGCGGGGCGGGAGCGGAGGCGAGAGTTGCGGGGCGGGAGCGGAGGCGAGACTCGGGGTACGTTGGATAACAGGACTCGTGTGACGCGCCGGCAATCGCCGGCGGAAGGGGGAAGCACCATGGCGAAGGACAGCGGCGCAGCAAGCGACGGCGCAGAGGAAGACCCCAAAGGCGACGTGCTGATCGATCGCTCGCATGACGGGGTGGCGTTGATGACGCTCAACCGGCCGCATCACTTGAATGCACTGACCTCCGAGATGCTGGGCGAGATCTATCACACCTTCGAGCAGCTCGGGCGAGACTCGCACTGCCGCGTGATTGTGCTCACCGGCGCCGGAAAGGGCTTCTGCGCCGGCGACGACCTGCAGGACTACCGGCCGCCGGCATGGGTGCCCACCGACGTGGGCCCGCTCCAATCCAACATGTACCAGCAGAAGCATGTGGCCGAGATCGTCCCGCGCATGCGGGCCGTCCCGCAGCCCATCATCGCCGCCATCAACGGGGCCGTCGCTGGTGCCGGCTACGCCTTGGCCATGGGTGCCGATCTTCGCTACGCGTCCACCTCGGCTCTCTTCGTCGACGCCTTCGTAAAAATCGGCGCCTCTGGGGCGGAGTTGGGGCTCAGCTGGTTGTTGCAGCGAATCGTGGGCGCCACCCGTGCGGCCGAGCTCGTCCTGACCGGGCGCCGGGTCACGGGCGAAGAGGCCGCCCGCATCGGCCTCGTCCTCGAGACGGTGCCTGACGGGCAGGTCGTCGAAGCCGCCATGTCGCTGGCCGATCAGATCATTTCGAACACGCCGTTCGGGACGTGGATGGGCAAAGCGACCCTGTGGTCGAATCTCGAAATCTCGAGCCTGGCGGCGGCTATCGACCTCGAGGCGCGCACCCAGATCCTCACCTTGGGCACCGAGGACGCCAAGGAACAGCTCGCCTCGTTCCGCGAGAGACGTCCACCCCAGTACAGGAACCACTGAGCCAGGGTGCTCTTCCCCGGCCCCGGCTACTCGCCGACGGGGACAACAGGAGGAGACGAGTCGAGCAGGGTGAAGGAGAGAGTGGCCGACGCCACGAGCGTGCGGTCGTTCCCGACGTCGATGACGTCACATTGCACAACGACGGCACGGCGCCCACGGCGCAAGACCTTGGTGATTGCCCGCGCTGGTCCGACTTTCACCGTCGTGAGAAAGCGGATGTTCATGTCCGAGGGCAGGATGCTCTCGGCACCACTTTCGCTCATCACACGCCCCGCCGCGGAACACTCGATCAACGTGGCCAGGAGCCCGCCGTGCAGGCTCCGAAAGGGATTCACCACCTCGTCCCGCAGCTCCATTTCGAGCGCGAAACCCGTCTCGGGGTCCATGACCCGTCGCATGCGCATGAGCGTCAGGATGTTTGTTGGCCCCACATCGACGAACTCAGGCCTCTCCTCTGTCGCCAACGTGCCCTCCCCGTCAGGCCTGACCCGACGGTCAGACAGGGACACACCGTACCTATGCGGCACCCGTTCCACATCAGTACGCTCGGTCACACCAGGAGCGGGAAACCGACGCGCGATGGGGCACGGGCGCCCGGGAGGGGGATCGGCGATGCCGGAGTGGGGGCAACGGGCAGCGGAGATCGGGGTGAGCGTGGAGTCGATCACGCTCTGCGTCGACGGCGACGACGTGCCCACGGTGCTCTGTCGCCCGGCCGCGCCGGCACCCCGCGTCGGAGTAGCGATCGCTACCGAAGCACAAGGCGTCAACAATTTCATCAAGGGGGTGGGGGTGGAACTGGCCGAGCACGGCTACCTGTCGGTCATCCCGGACTACTACCACGGCACCGGACCCGAAGATCCCGAGATCCTGATCGACGTGGCCCATATGGATCCGCTGCTCGAGGCCATCTCCTCCCTGGACTTTCGACGGGGAGCGGAGGACATCCTCGCCGGCGTCACCTACCTCAGGGAGCACGAACACGTCTCGACGGTTGCCGTGTGGGGCTATTGCACCGGGGGCACGCTGGCCTGGTTGGCGGCCGAGCTCGGGCGCGACGTTGACGCTGCGGTGTTGTTCTACCCCAGCCAACCGATCTTCCACGAACTCTCGGCGAAACAGCCGCAACATGCGATCGACATGATCTGGCAGATGCGGTGCCCGACCCTTCTCATCTTGGGCGATCAGGACGATGTCTGGCCGGAGGCCCTGGTGCGCGACGTCACCGAACGGTTCGCCACGTGGTCGATCCCCCTCACGACGGACGTCTACCGGGGCGCCGGCCACACCTTTGCCGGCCACTTCGAGGACTGGCACCGGCCAAAGGCGGCTGCCGCCGCCATGGCGCGCGCGCTGGCCTTCCTCGGCGAGCTCTGAATGCTGGCCACTACCAGATGACCAGCGGATTCACCGGGCAGCCGGTTGCACCGACCACGACGAGGGGCGCCACGACGAGCATGAATTCGAATCGACCCTCGTTCTGGCAGGTCCCCGCCAGCTCCGCCAAGTCCGCATTGTCCACCAGTGCGATCCCGAAGTTGGAGATCGCCCCGTGGACCGCCCAAGGAATGGGATACCCGTGTGGTGCGGCGTCGATCATGTCCCACACCAACATCGGCGTATCGCGCGCCGAGAGGAACTTCAAGCAGGACGCGTGGAGCCCGGGTCGCTGCGGACGCTCGACGCCACCGGGCTCGGCCATCTCCCATCGGTCGCGCCCGCAATAGACGAGGACGGCATCACCCGGACCGACATCGACGCCCTGGGCGTCGCAGATCGCATCGAGCTCCCAGCCGTGCACCGGCGCATCGAGCGCGACGTAGGGCGCATCGCGGTAGGCCGGTACGTGAAGGAGGACTCCTCGAGTGACGAGCCCGTTGCGCCAATGCTCGATGCCGCCCCATGTCAACCCCCTGTC
Organism: uncultured Acidimicrobiaceae bacterium; assembly: GCA_963706555.1. GTDB lineage: Bacteria > Actinomycetota > Acidimicrobiia > Acidimicrobiales > RAAP-2 > Bog-473. The sequence continues at coordinate 3,165,598 of OY970164.1, read as the reverse complement.
GGTGACGACCTCGGTGGAATCGCGACCACCCCACATGCCACTCGCGTCCCAAAGGTGGCCGAGCGCGTCGAGGTGCGTGACGGTCAGGCCGTGACACCCCAGCGTGAGGACGTCGTCGGAGCCGCCTCCGCCCTCACGCCCCTCGATGGCATGCATCACGTAGTCACTCTTCAGCCCCGGCTCTCCGCCAGAGGGAATCGTCACCGTGCGACTGAGCGAAATCGACCGACCCTGCCTGACCAGGGCCGTGGCCTGGCGCACCTTCTCTTGGGTGATCAGTTTGGGGGCGCCCACCTGATCGTCGTCACCCCAGCGACCCCAGTTCCTGCCCTGCTCGAGGTAGCCGAGGACCTCGTCGACATCAGGTGCCTGCTTGGAGTCGTACGAACTTTGCATATCGGCACACACACTGCACCTCCGTCGCCCGTCAGATGACCGCTTGCGCCCGAAGCTCTGCGATGTCCGCGGGCGCAAGGCCAAGCTCAGCCAGCACTGCGTCCGTGTCGGCGCCGTAGTCCGGGGCCGCGGCGCGTGGGGCCGCACTGCTGTCGCCGATTTCGAGCGGCTGGCCGACGAGGTTGAACCGACCTCGACGTGGATGATCGACGGGTTGCGGGATGCCCAGGTGCGCGACCTGAGGATCGGCAAAGACTTCGTCCATCCGGTAGACGGGACCACACGGCACGCCCGCCGCATTGAGCGCTTCCACCCATTCTTCGCTCGGGCGCTGCCGGGTGATCGTCGCGATCTCGTCGGTGAGCGCACCGGCGTTGGCGGCGCGCAACGCGTCGCTTGCGAACCGAGGATCGCGCAACAGCCAGTTCGCGTCCGCCGCGCCGCAGAATCTGGCCAACATCGCCTCGCCAGTGGCACAGATGTTGATGCTCCTGTCCGCAGTGGGGAACAGCCCGATCTGCGGATACGTCGGGTGGGAGTTCCCAGCTTGCTCGGGGACTTCTCCGTCGGACAACCAACGAGCGGACTGGAAATCCGATAAGGCGATCAGCGACTGGAGGAGCGAGGTGCGCACCCATGTCCCCTCGCCGGTCACTTCCCGTTGGAGGAGGGCGGTGACCGCTCCCAGTGCGGCGTAGATACCCGAGGAACTATCGGAGACGGCGATCCCGGCCCGAACCGGGCCCTGGCCCGGGAGGCCGGTCACCGACATCAATCCGCTCATGCCCTGGACGATCTGGTCCACGGCAGGGCGATCGACGTAGGGCCCATCCTGTCCAAAGCCGGAGATACTGACGACGACCAAGCGCGGGTTGATTGCGTGCAACCGGTCGAAGTCGATCTTCAACCGGTGCTTCACCCGAGGACGGAAGTTCTCGAAGAGCACGTCGGCGGACTCCACCAGCCGGTAGAAGATCTTGAGCCCTTCGGGTTTCTTCAGATCGAGCGACAGGCTGCGCTTTCCCCGGTGCAGGTTCTGGAAGTCCGACCCGTCGCGCCCCCCGTCAGGCCCGCGCCTTTCGCCTGCTCGACCATCAGCACATCAGCGCCCCAGTCGGCGAAGTGACGCACCGCGGTCGGACCCGCCCGCGCCTGCGTCAGGTCGAGCACGCGAAAGCGGGACAACGGCAACGCTGCGGCCGCTCCGTCTCCCGCGGCTGCCCCCTTTCCTGCGTCGGCCCCCCGCCCCGCGTCGGCCCCCCGCCCCGCGTCGGCTGTCATCGGCCCTGGAAGACGGGCTGTCGCTTCTCCAAGAAGGCGGCGCGGCCTTCCTGCAGATCAGCGCTGGCCAGACAGGCTTGGATCAGGCGCTCGGGGATGTCGACGTGGTCGGACCGGCGGACGACGTGGTCGACGGTCGCTTTGGCGGCAAGGATGCTGAGGGGAGCGTTCTGACGGATCTCCGAAGTCAGCTCCCCCACCCGTTCGTCGAGGTCCTCAGGTGCAACGACCTCGTCGACGAACCCAACCCGGAGCGCGGCTTGCGCTCCCATGCGCTCCGCCGTGAAGAGGAGCAGCTTGGCGGCGGAGGGGCCAACCAATGTCACGAGATCCCTGACGGCATCAACGGGGTACCCCATGCCGATCCGTGCTGCAGGTATGCCGACGCCGATGTCGCTTGCGGCGATGCGGAAATCGGCTTTCAACGCGACGGCCACACCGCCACCGAGGCACCAGCCGCGCACCATGGCGATCAACGGCTTCGGGAACGTTCCGAGGGCCTCGAACGCCCGCAGCGCCACGCCGCCCTCTTCCGCCGAGACGTCCGATCTCTGGGAGCCGTCGGGCAGCTGGGCGATGTCCGCGCCCGAGATGAAGGCCCGCTCGCCTGCTCCGGTCATCACACAAACCCTGACGTCCGGATCAGACTCGAAGTCGACGAGGATGTCGGGAATCGCGCTCCACATGGAGCTGTCGATGGCGTTGTGGCGCCCTGGATTGTCGAAGATCATCCACCCCACCCCGGCCTCTTTGCGGAAGGACATCTGTGCATCGCTCATCGGGACCCCCACCAATCTCTTGAGACCCTACCCCTGCATCGAGTCCACATCTGCCCCGATCACTTGACGTCGGAAGGGAGACAGGACCGGTTCGATGTACCCCGCGGGCAGATCCGACCCCGTGAACACCAGGGCTCGCGCCGCGAGGAAGGCTGGTCCGTCAAAGGCCGGCGACATGGCGCGGTACGCGGCGTCCTCGGCATTCTGCGCATCGACGACCCGCGCCATCCTCTGCAACGTGTCGTCCACCTGCTCGGCGTCCACGACGCCGTGATGCAGCCAATTCGCGATGTGCTGTGACGAGATCCGACACGTGGCACGGTCTTCCATGAGGGCCACATTGCCGATGTCGGGCACCTTGGAACAACCGATCCCCTGGTCGACCCATCGCACGACGTACCCCAAAATGCTCTGGGCGTTGTTGTCGAGCTCGGCCTGCTTCTCCTCGTCGGTCCAGGCGGGCAGTTCAGCGAGCGGGATCGCCAGCAGGTCATCCATCGACGCCCGCGGCGAGCCGCGCAGCGAAGCTTGCCGTGCACGGACGTCGACCCGGTGGTAGTGGGTGGCGTGGAGGACCGCTGCGGTCGGAGATGGGACCCAGGCGCACGTGGCGCCCGCCTCCGGCTGGCTGAGCTTCTGCGCCAGCATGTCGGCCATATGGTCGGGGGCCGCCCACATCCCCTTGCCGATCTGGGCTCTCCCCGCCAAGCCGCACGCGAGGCCATTGTCCACATTCCAGTCCTCGTACGCCAGCATCCAACGTGCGCGACGCATGTCCCCCTTGCGGACCATAGGCCCGGCCTCCATTGATGTGTGGATCTCATCACCCGTGCGGTCGAGGAACCCGGTGTTGATGAACGCAAGACGTGTGCGTGCGTGACGTATGCATTCCTTGAGGTTGAGCGTCGTCCGTCGCTCCTCGTCCATGACGCCGATTTTCACCGTGTTGGCCGGGAGCCCGAGGACTCGCTCGACCTGCGCGAAGACTTCGTCGCAGTACGCCACTTCTGCCGGCCCGTGCATCTTCGGCTCGACCACGTACATCGAACCGGCGCGCGAGTTACGCGGACCATCTGGCGAACGAAGGTCGTGGAGACCGATCAGCACAGTCACCATCGCATCGAGGAGGCCCTCGGGAATCTCCTGGCCCTTGTACAGCGCAGCGGGGCACGTGAGGTGAAGCCCGACATTGCGAATGAGCATGAGCGCTCGACCGGGCAGTGACTGCTCCGTGCCATCGGGAGCGACATATGTCGCGTCCTCCGACAGCGTGCGGGTGAAGGTCGCCCCTCCCTTGGTGACCACCTCGGCCAGGTCCCCACGCATGAGCCCGAGCCAATTGCGGTAGACGGCCACCTTCTCGTCGGCACTCACGGCGGCAACGGAGTCTTCACAGTCCATGATGACCGAGACGGCCGCTTCGAGAATGACGTCGGCCACCCCGGCCGCATCGTCGCGCCCGATGGGATGGGTGCGATCGATCACCACCTCGATCACCAGGCCGTTGTGACGCAGCACCACCGCCGAAGGGGCGTCCGGCTCCCCCTTGTGCCCAGCGAACTGCAGGGGCGCCCGAAGGGTCGCTTGCGTTCCGTCGGAGAGCCCTGCCGCGAGGTGTCCGTCAACGACACGATACGTGCGCACGTCAACGTGCGACCCGGTCGACAGCGGCACGACATCGTCAAGAAAACCCCGCACCCATGCGATGACCTTCTCTCCGCGTTCCGCCGAGTAGCCGCCGGGAGTCGGCAGCTCTCCGAGCGCGTCGGTTCCGTACAGGGCGTCGTAGAGGGAGCCCCAACGGGCATTTGCTGCGTTGAGAGCGTAGCGGGCGTTGCTCAGCGGCACGACGAGTTGCGGCCCGGGGATCGAGGAGATCTCCTCGTCGACGTTCTCCGTCTCAATGCAGAAGTCACCGCCCTCCGGGAGCAGATAGCCGATCTCGCGCAGGAAGGCTTCATAGGCCACCGCGTCGTGAGGACACCCACGATGTGAGAGATACCAGTCGTCGAGCGACGACTGGTGCCTGGCGCGCACGGCGAGGAGGTCGTCGCGTCGTGGCGTCATGGTGCGAAGGAGTTCATGCAATCCAGGCCAGAACTGCTCGGGGGCGATCCCGGTGCCGGGAAGCGCCTCTTCGTTCACGAACGCATGGAGCGACGGAGAGACCTGCAGATCATGTATCGCAAACCACGCCGGGTTCGTCATCTCGCTTCGCCGAGGCTCCGGTCAGAATCTCTCCGGATTGGACACCACGCCAGCGGGGACGGGGTGGCGGAAGAGCTCTGACGCATTCTTCCATGCAATCCGTTCGATGACGTCGGCGTCCAATCCGGCAACCTGTCGTTGCAGAGTCCGTTGCGTGTGGGGCCACGAGGAGTCCGCATGCGGATAGTCGACTTCACACAACACGTTCTCCGCCCCGATGTACGGGATGTCCTTCATCGACGACGGGTTGTCGAGTGCACAGAACCAGAAATTGCGTCGTAGGACCTCGGATGGCGAGAGGTCGGTGCCTTTCCAGTCTCCGTAACACTCGTGGTAGGTGGAAATGTGATCCAACCGGTCGATCATTCCGGCCACCCACCCGATGCCACTCTCGGCCAACATGATCTTCAGCCGGGGAAAACGGACCGGGATGAGAGAGAACAGCCAATCGGCGGCCGGGTAGATGGCGACGAGCCCGAACAGGAGTGCGGTCGTCTCTCGCGGCGCATCGGAGGAGGTCGTCGGCAGAATGCCACCCGAACCGGAATGGAGGCACACCACTGTGTCCGTCTCCTCGCAGGCCACCCAGAGTTCGTCCCAATAGTCACTGTGGAGGCTCGGGAGGCCGAGGTTCTCCGTCGACTCGGGGAAGCTCACCGCTCGGAACCCGCGCCCCGCATTCGCGCGGATTTCCCGGGCGGCCAACGCAGGATCGTGCAGCCACGTGATCTGGCACGGGATGATCCGATCCGGGTGCGCCCCTGCCCACTCCTCGAGGTGCCAGTCGTTCCAGGCCCGCACGACTGCAAGTGCGAGATCCCGATCGTCGGTCACGGTCTGGATCCGGCCTCCCCCGAAGCCGGGGAGAAAGGAAGGGAAATTCAGGGAGGCGAATACTCCGTCCAGGTCCATGTCGGCCACGCGGTACTCGATATCCCAGGAGCCCCGGCGCATGTCGTCGAAACTTGTTGGCTCCCGGCTGTACTCGGCCGGTGGCCGGCCCACCACGGCATTGAGGCCGATGTTGGGGAGCAGCTCACCGTCGTAGAGCCAGGTGTCCAAACCGCTCTCGGTCTGCACGACGCGCGGTGCCCGCTCGGCGAACCGCGCGGGGACTCGCCCCTCGAAGACGTGCGGCGGCTCGACGATGTGATCGTCCACCGAGATGATCGGCCGGAACCTCGGCTGCCGCTCGGGTTCGGGAATGACGCTCACTTCACCGGGTTGACGACGCTCCCCACCGACTCCACTTCGATCCTGACCGTGTCCCCCCGGTCAATCGGCGCTGGATTGGGTGGAGTACCGAGTGAGATGAGGTCTCCGGGAAACAGCGTACAGAGCCGCGACGCGGCGCTGACCGTCTCTGCCACTGTGTGGGTGAAGAGTTTGGTGTTCCCCTCGTGCACCAGCTCGTCATTGACGAAGCCCTGCAGCGCGAGGCCGGTCTCGACCTGCTTCTCCGTCACATCGGTCGTCACCCAGGACCCGATGGCGCCGAACGTATCCAGGGACTTCGCCTTGAGATAGTCCCCGCCGTTCAAGATGGCATCGAGGAGGGTCACGTCGTTGAATGCGGTGTAGCCGAAAATGGCGGCTGATGCCTCCTCGGGTGACGCATCCTTGACCGTCTTGCCGATGACGACCGCCAGCTCAGGTTCGCCGAAGATCCCCTTGTCGATCCAGTTCGGAATCACCACCGTCTCGTGATTGGCGATCATCGAAGAGATCAACTTCGCCGCGAACTTCGGCGGTTGGGACCGGGCCTCTTCGAGCGTCCGGGCTCCGGGGAACGCTCCGAGCACGACCAGCAACTTGGACGGCTGGATCGGCATCAGAAGCTCCACGCCCTTCAGCGGCCGGCGAGGGCCGACATCGTGATGCTCTGAAAAGATGTCGCCACCGATGACAGCGAGGTAGTCCTCACCGATTTCGCAGTACTTCGCTCCATCCTCGGTCTGCATGCGTCCGAATTTCACGATTCTTTCCTCCTGGACCCTTGGCGCTGGGGCGTTGGCGACACCGGCGGGCTGCATCTCACCTGGGAGTTCCCCCGGATCACACGGTAACCCACCTCGCCCGTAGGTGCCGCTACGAAGAAGGCACCGGGACCGGCGTGTGGCACGTGGATTTCAATCCGTACGGAGTCGTGAACTTACCCCCCTGGACCCTGAGGTAGAACCAGCAATCCACCTTGTGCCCCTGCCCTTTGGCGAAGGTCAACGGAGGGGTGAGACCCCCGAGTGTCTCGCTGTTGAACTTGTACAGGCCGTCCTTGATGCCGGCCGACGTGGTCGCCCCACCCATTTGGGCGGCCGTTTGAATCATGACGCCCGTTGTCCAGGCTTGCTGGACGTCCGAATTGATGTTGGTCCCATTCAGTGAACTCGGATCGTACTTCTTCAAGGCTGCGTACATCGTCTTCGCCGCCGGGATCGAGGTGACTGAGAACGGCAGATCTGGTTGCACGCTGATCAGGTGGTTGTTGAACGCCGGTGCCGAGAGGGCTGCAGCCGTGATTCCACTGCTGTTGTCCAATTCGATGGGGGTGTACCCCTGCTTTTGGCAACTGTCACCTGCGGCCAGCGTCGCCGCTTCTCCCTGGGCGATCCAAATGACATCTGCACCGGCCTGCTTGGCCGCAAGGCACTGCGCCGTGTAGTTCGGGGCGTCGTAGGTGATGGCGGTGTCGTAGACCAACGGCACGCCCAGTTTGGCTCCCGCCGCCTTCAGGGGTGGAACTCCTTCCGCACACACGGCTGCTTCTGCGCAATACAGGAACGCCAGCTTCGACCCACCCATTTTCTTGGCCGCGTAGACCTCGGCGGTATTGACCGAATCCTGCGTCTCGCCCTCGGGGAAGAAGTCTGGATTCGTGTACATCGGTGTGCTGCTGGTCACCATGCCCACGACCGGCACGTTGTGGCTTTGGGCGTAGCTGGCCCAGCCCGTGTCCACATCGGAGTTGTCGATCAGGACGTGCACATCGTCCTGCGAGATGAGCTTCTTGGCATCAGCAATCGACGTCACGGGATTGAGAGCGTCGTCCATGTTGATGACATTGACCTTCTGACCGTTGATGCCGCCATGTGCGTTCACGTACTTCTCCCACGCCCCGAACACACCGGACGAGACCGCGAGGCTGGAGGCATACGCCCCCGAACACGAACAGACGAATCCGATATTCAACGGACCCTTGGAGGCGGCCCCGGCGGAAACGGGCACCGCAATGGCACCCGAGATCGTTATTCCGAACAAGAGGGCCGAGACACCTAATCGAGCTCTGCGAAGAATCCTCGACGTCACCAACGACCCCCTAATCTTTATATGATTGATTTGATTAACTAAGCTATCCAACTTAAGTTAGTGATCTGTATAGCTGACTGTCAAAGTCCACTCACTCGATGGAGATCGAGGAACGGACAAGAGCAGTTCAAGGAATTCGTACCCTGACCCAGGAACGCCAAAACCGAGACCGGAGGGTCGCCTGAGGGCGGCCGGATCGTCCCGCAGGAAGGACCGGACTCGGTGCTGAGCGCCGTGGTGCGCGCTGACGGCGTGCGCTTATCCCACCCTCGTGGTTCAACATCGAACGAGCAGGCGTTCGAGATATCTCGGCGAGTAAGGAGCTCCACGCGGCGTAGAGCACCATGCGCGGCAGCTGGATTTACGCCGTGCCAGGTGCCAAGTGCCGACGCGAGTGCCGCACGATCCAAGCGGCACTCGGCAGGTTCAGTAGGTTCAGGCAGGATCGATGTAGCCGATGTCGTGGCCGACGGGATACGTCTCTCCCGCCGGGCCGAGGATATGGACCACCCCGCTCGCCGGGGCCTCCACGTCCATTTCGACCTTCTCCGTTTCCATGCGGTAGAGCGGTTCTCCGGCTTGGATCTCGCCGCCGTCGGCGACGAACCATTCTGCAATGGTCCCTTCGGTCACCGCGACCCCGGCCTGGGGGATTTTGATGGCGATCTGATTGGAATCGTCGGTCACGGGCGACTACGCCATGGAGCGGATCAGGTCGACGATGCGGGCCGCGTCGGGGAACAGCGCATTTTCGAGCTCGGATGCGAACGGGATCGGGGCATACACCGGCGCCAGCCGCTCAACGGGAGCGGCCAGTTCGCCGAACAGCTCGTGGCTGATCATGGCGGCGATTTCGGCCCCCGGCCCGGCGAACTGCGTGGCGGCATGCGTGATCACGACGCGGCGTGTCTTGGCCACACTCTCGAGGATCGCCGCTCTGTCCAGTGGAACGAGCGTGCGCATATCGACCACCTCGACGTCGGTTCCGTCGGCGGCCAGCGTCTCGGCCGCAGCGAGCGCTTGAGGGACCAGGCGTCCCCAGCTGATGATCGTGACGTCGGAACCGGTGCGTTTCACGTCCGCCACACCTAGCGGGATCGAGAAGTCCCCGGCCGGCACGGGACCCCGGGTGAAGAGGAGTGCCCGCTCTTCCATGTGGATACAGGGGTCATCGTCGAAGATCGCTGAATACAGCAGACCCTTGGCGTCGCGGGGCGTGCTCGGAACGACCACCTTGAGGCCGGGGATGTGCATCATCCAGGCCTCGAGCGATTGCGAGTGCTGCGCGCCGAACTGACCGCCGCCTCCGATCGCGGTACGGATCGTGATCGGCACATTGGTGCGGCCCCCGGACATGTAGCGGAGCTTGGCCGCGTGGTTGGCGACCTGGTCCATGCAGACGGCGAAGAAGTCCATGAGCATGATCTCGGCGATCGGGCGCATGCCCACCAGCGAAGCGCCGATGGCCGTGCCGATGATGGCCTGTTCAGAGATGGGGGTGTTGCGCACCCGTTCCCGCCCGTACTTGGTGGACATCCCCTTGGTGCCTTTCATGACACCGCCGATGGGGTCTTCGACGTCCTCTCCCAGGTAGATCACCTCGGGGTCGTCTCCCATGGCGAGGTCGATGGCCTGGTTGATGGCCCCGGACATGGTGTCCTTGGGATCGTCGGCCTGCGCCGCTTGGTTCGACTCTTTCGTGGTCACGGTCATTGGGGCACCGCCTCCTGGTTCGAGAAGATATCGGTCTGGAGCTCGCTCAGGTCCGGCGGCGCGCTCGCTTTCGCCGCATCGATCGCTGCATCGATCGCTGCAACAGCCTTGGCGTCGAGTGCGGCCAGTGTGTCCTCACTCACCCCGAGGCTGTCGACGAGCCAACGCTGGAACCGGCCCACAGGCTCGTTTGCCGTGGCCTGGGCCAACAGCTCGGCATCGACGTACTCGGTGGTCGCCCCGAAGGAGTGGCCCTCGAGGCGGAACGTCATGCACTCGAGGAATGTGGGGCCACCGCCGCTGCGGGCACGCCCGACGGCTTCGCCGACCGCTTCGTACAAATCGGGCACGCTGTTGCCGTCGACGGTGGTGGCAGCCATGCCGTACAGCCTGAAACGCTCGGCCAGGCTGGTCGTACGGGTGTAGTCAGCGAAGGCGGTGTGCTCGCCGTACGCGTTGTTCTGGCACACGAAAATGACCGGCAATTCCCACAACGCGGCAATGTTCGCCGCCTCGTGCGCGGCGCCGATGCTGGTGGCGCCGTCGCCGAAGTTGACCACGGTCACCTGCTCGGTACCGCGTAGCTTGGCCGCCAGGCCGAGACCGGCGGCGATCGGCAACCCCCCGCCGACGATGCCGGTGGTCACCATGAGGCCCGAGTGAGGGTCCGAGAGGTGCATGGGTCCGCCCTTGCCCTTGGAAGTCCCCGTCGCCTTACCCAGCATCTCTGCCATGAGCTCCGTGAGCGGGATCCCCTTGGCGATGCAGTCGTGCACCCCCCGGTACGTGGTCACCATGTAGTCGTCGTTCCCCAGGTGCGAGGACACGGTGGCCGGAATGATCTCCTGACCTCGCACGGGGTAGAAGGTCATGGTGAATTCCCCGCCGTTCAGGCCCCTCGTGATCCGGTTCTCCGCCGCCACGATGGTGGCGACGGTCTCGTAAATGTCCAGAGCCACACGTTCGGTGAGCTCCCGGGTCTTCACTCCTCCTGCGGGACCTGGTGGCATGCCCCTCCCCTATCTTTCGATGTCTGGCGTCGGTGGCCAACCGTAGTGCCGAGGCCAATTTTGCGCACCGGCTGGCTTACGTATCTATCTTACGAACCTAACATGGCGGGAGCGGAGCCCACCTGGGTGAGGTTGCAGCACGTCGGCACACCCGGACCAGCGCAGAGGCGGACCAGCAGATGACGGCGAGCGGCAGATGACGGCGAGAGGCAGCGACCTCGGTTACGACGGGATGTCGGTGGCGATCACCGGTGTTGCGTCAGGCATCGGGGAAGCAACCGCGCAGTTGCTCGGGGACCTCGGCGCCGACGTCATCGGACTCGACATCGCCACGCCACGGGTTGCACTACGTCGCTTCATCGAGTTCGACCTTCGTGATGAGGCTTCGATCGCGCACGCCGCGGCGTCTGTCGGCACGCCGCTCGATGCGCTCTTCCACTGCGCGGGACAACCACAGACCGCTCCGGGGCTCGATGTGTTGCTGACCGGTTTCGTGGGCCTGCGCGAGCTCACCGAACGCCTCCGCCCTTCGCTCACGGCCGGTGGCTCCATCACCTGCGTCGCGTCCACTGCGGCGTACGCGTGGAAGTCCCAGCTCAAGCACATCCGCCAGCTGCTGGGCCAGCCGACCTTCGCCGCTGCGGTGGAGTGGCGTCGTGCCAATATCGGCGCCGATGGGGAGAATTACGCCCTGGCCAAAGGTGCGGTCAGCGCCTACACCGCGGAGCGGAGTTTCGCACTCGCCCGCGAAGGCATCCGTATCAACTGCATCGGTCCCGGCCCGACAGCGACCCCGATGACTGCAGCGTTCCGTGAAAGTGAGCCTGACTACATGAAGCGCCTCCCGCTGCCGATGGGGCGGATGGCCGCACCCGAAGAACAAGCGTGGGGTTTCGCCTTCCTCGGCAGCCCCCGGGCGAGCTTCGTGACGGGCTCCACCCTCTACGTCGACGGTGGCTACGTCGCCGCGCTCACAATGGGGCACGTAACGCGGTAGGGACGAAGGCTCAGAGCACGACGGCGGGATCGGGCGAGTACGCGGCGATCGCCGCGGCCAGGCCGGCGGGCACCGGGGGCACGTCGAGCACAGTGTGGGCAACCGGCTCACCCTTGAGCCAGTCGGCAACGGCGCGCCCGCATTGCCGCCCCAGGTTGACCGGGTAGGAGCCCATCGCCACGGCATTGTGCGTGCTGATGGAGAGGCCGGGCGCGTCCCAAAGACCACTGTGCTGGGGCAACGGCTCTTCGGGAAGCACATCGAGCCAGGCCCCGCCCAGCCGACCCGCGACAAGTGCTTCGCGGAGCGCGCCATGATCGATGAGTCCGGCGTGTGCCACGTTGACGATGAGCGCGCCGGCGGGAAGCGATGCCATCTCCGCTCCGCCCAACAGCAGGTTGGTCTGATCGGTGAGCGGCGCCGCCAGCACCATGACGTCAGAAACGGGCAGAATCGAAGCGAACGATTCCGGCCCGATCACCCGGCTCGCCCCATCGGGCACGCCCAGCTCGGGATGGAGCCTCACGCACGTGACCTCCAGCCTCAAGGCGGCACCGAGCCGACAGACGCGTGAGCCGATTTCGCCGGCACCGACGACCGTCAACCGTCGTCCCGCCAACTCGGCGCTCGGAAACCTCTGCCACTGACAGTCCTGCTGCGCGGCAAAGTAATCCGACGCCCGACGAGCCAGGCTCAACATGGCCAAAGCCACGAATTCCGCGATGCCGGTCGCTCCTGCTCCCGCAGCCGACACGAACCCGATGCCATGACGCGACAGCGTTTCCAACTCGACTCTCTCGTAGCCCGCTCCGCCTTGATGGAACCAGCACAATTGGGGGGCCAGTACGTCCAGATCAGGGAACTGCTCGGCAAAACCCAACAGGACGTGTGCCCGGGCGAGGATGGACCGCGCCTCGTCCGCGAAGAGCGTCGGCCGCTCGCCGTTCGCATAGGGAATCGGGACCCAATCAACTGTCGCACAAGGCGGGAGCGCCTCGACCATGGCGGCGACGCCGTCGGCAGAAAACACGGCGGTGGCCACCACCACATGGACCGGGCACGGAGCTGCGCTCACGCCGGAGATTCTGCACCTGTTCGGGGAGTGGCCGTCGCCGCACCAGTGGCTGTGCCGCTCGCCGCGGCCTCGCGTGTGGCCCATTCGACGAGGATGCGCCGCTGGATCTGCCGCGTCGCTCCCGTACGGGGCAGCGAGTCGACGACCATGAGTCGCCGCGGGTGTTTGAACGTGGCGAGCCGGCCCTCGCAATGATGTCGGAGCGACGCCAGGTCTATCGTTGCGCCAGGTCGCGGCACGACGAAGGCACAGATCACCTCGCCCCAGTTCTCGTCGGGTGTCCCCGCGACCGCGGCGTCCGCCACCCCGGGCGCAGTCTGGAGGACAAGGTCGACCTCGACCGGGGCCACGGCCTCACCGCCGGTCCGGATCACATCGCCGGCTCGACCCACAATGGAGAAATAGCCTTCGTCGTCCTGCACGCCGAGGTCACCGGTGTGGAACCACCCACCCTCGAGCGCAGCCGCCGTCGCCTCGGGGTCCCGGAAGTACCCGTTCAGGAGCATGTCGTTTCGTACCAGGATCTCCCCGTTCTCAGCCAACCGGACCTCGGAGCCCATCGCGGGAAGCCCGACCGACCCGGGCTTGCGGAACAGGTCCTCGGGCGACAGCCGGCAGACGGTCCCGGCCTCGGTCGACCCGTACGTGATCGAGGTCGTGGTGCCGGGGAAGGCCTCGCCGATCGCACGCAACAATTCCGGCGTGGTGGCCGACGTTCCCGTGTCGCAGGCCTGGAGCGTCGACAGGTCGTACCGGCTGCGATCGGTATCGAGGATCCGGCGCCATACGGCGGGGATGGCGTACAGACGGACGGCACGCCGCTCGTGGACGGCACCCAGCAGGGCGTCTGGATCACCCCGCTCGACGTAGACCACTTCGTCGCCGGAGTTCCACACGGTCATCGGGCCGTACCACCCGGCCATGTGGAACTGGGGGAACATGCACACCATGGCGCCGCCGTTGGGCCACATTGACTTGCTCCCGATCGTCCTGAGCATCGAGGCGCGGTGCGACAACTCGACTCCCTTGGGCCGGCCCGACGATCCGCTGGTGAAAAAGATGACGTGCGGGTCGTTCTCGTCGATGACGGGCGGGGTGATGCCGCTGCGCGCCGGATCGGCGAGCAGCGCATTGAGCGACACGTCACCGGCGTGGGCCTCATCGCCCACGATCAGCGCCGGATCGGCCCGGTCCAGGAGGACTTTCGTCTCCTCGGGCGTCGAGCTCGGGTTCATCGGCACGACGACCGCCCCGAGGCGGGCCAGCGCAAACCACAGGGCGATTGCATCGAGCGTGGTGTCGCCCCACCACACGACACGATCGCCGTAGGCAACGTCACGAGCAGCGAGAGCTCGGACGACCTGCTCCGTCGAATTCTCGATGTCGGCAAACGTGAGCAGTCGCTCCGCTTTGCTGGCAGCCACGTTCTGCGGAACGTTCTCGGCTGCCGTCCGGACCAGCTCCCCGATGTACAACCCCATGGCTCGACCCCCTGAATTTCCCGGGCCGTTCACGGGCTGGCCCGCTCAGCCCTCCTACGTTCGAAAGAACTCGGTGACGCCGATCGCGACATCTCCATGGTGGTCACACGTGGGGCCGACCACCGGACCAGCTCTTCCCGGCCTTCAGCTCGGGTCCGCTGCGTCCTTCACGACGCCGACACTGTGCACCGCTGCCAGGTGCTCGTCGAGGTAGTCCGGCGCCTCTCCTGTCTCGATGAACCAGCCTGTCGGGCACATGGTCAGAATTTCGACGAACGTGAACCCCGCGCCTGCCGCCTGAAGCTCGAAGGCCCGCTTCAACATGCGGCGGGTGCGGGCGACGTTGCCGGCCGAGTTGACCGCCCCCCGGGCGACATAGACAGCACCCTCGAGTTGGGCCAGCAGGTTCGAAATGAGAATCGGGAATCCGTGCAGGTCCTTGTCCCGCCCGTCGAGGGTGTTCTTCGTACGTTGGCCCAGCACCGTGGTCGCGGTCATGTGCCCACCCGTCTCCCCGAACACGCCGTTGTTGAGAAGGACGCACGTGATGCGTTCCCCCCGTGCTGCTGCGTGGATGACTTCCTGCAGTCCTTCGTTGACCATGTCGCCGTCGCCCTGAATGGTGAAGACGATGGTGTCGGGCTTGGCCCGTTTCACGCCCGTGGCCAGGGACGGGGCACGCCCGTGCAGCGCCTGCAGAGCCTCGACATCGAAGTTGCCGGAGAAGGCGGTGTAGCACCCGATCCCGAACACGGACACGCTCCGTTCGACAAGCCCGAGGTCCTCGATGGTCTCGACCACGCTGCGCAGAGCGATGGGCTCGCCGCATCCGGCACACAGCCCGTGCTCGCCGGCGACGATCAGCGACGGGAGGAAATCGTCGACCATCCGGCCACTCGGACGCTCCCGCAGGGTTACCGGTTCGGAGGTCATACGCGCTCCTTTCGAGCATTGTCCATTGCGCCGCGGATGCGGTCACGCAGGAGTTCGACATCGAGGTCAGGTGCCACCCCGAAACCGGAGTGGTCGAAGCTCATCCCACCGATGAACTCCACGGGGCATCGTCCGAGGACAGCCAGTCGGACGTCGTCGTACATCTGCCCTGTGTTCAGTTCGTAGACGGCGATCGTGCGATCGCTCGTGGCCAGGGTCTCGATGATCTTGGTCGGAAACGGCCACAACGTGATCGGCCGCACCATGCCGATCGGGACACCTTCGCGACGCAGTTCTTCGACGATGAAGCGCACGTAGCGGCCCGGGGTGCCATACGCCACGATGATGAACTCCGCGTCGTCGGCTCCGATGACCTCCGCCTGCGGTTCCACCCCTTCCGCCATGGCCCGGACCGAACCGGCGATCATGCCCAGATGGGTCCCGTGTTCCACGAAATCGCCATTGCTCCGCTTGTTCCGGTTGATGGGTGAGATCATTCTGGCGTTACCCGAGCCCCCACTCGAGCCGTCAAGACCCCAGTCCTTCGCCGGCAACGGGGGAAATTCGAGTGGTGAGATCTCGACGGCTTCCTGGACATGTGCCAGGTAGTAGTCACCCAGGAACATGACCGGATTGCGCCATCGATCGGCGAGATCGAAGGCGAGTTGCGCGAGGCGCACCGCTTCAGGGATGTCAGCCGGTGCGAGCACGATGTGGCGGTAGTCACCGTGTCCACCGCCGCGGGTGGCTTGAAAATAGTCACCTTGGCCCCGCGCCATGTTGAGCACGACCAGCGGCAGCCGGGCGTGGCAGATTTCCGACAACGACTCCTGCATGAGTGAGAGTCCCTGTCCGACCGACCCCGTCGCCGACCTCGTGCCGGTGGACGCGGCGCCCCATGCCATCCCGACCGCTTCGAGCTCGCTCTCTGCATTCATGCAGACACCGCCCACGTCGGGGAGCAGCCGGGCCATGTGCTCCAGCACCTCGGTGAACGGCGTCATGGGATAGCCGGAGAAGAATCGGCAACCTGCTGCGACCATTGCGGTGGCAATAGCCTCGGAACCTTCAACCAGTCGGCGTGTCATGCGGGCGCACGCTCCCCGGCCCGAGCAGACGGAACCGGTCCCCGGATCATCTCGACCGGCTCATCGAATTTCCACACCTGAAAGACAAAATCCGGGCAGATCTGCGCGCACGCCCGGCACGCGGTACAGCCGGCCCGCAACTCAGGGAAGCGAAATCCCCTGTCATTGCGCAAGAGGTCGGTCATGGTCAAGACGCCCGGCTTGCATGCGTCGATGCAGAGATCGCACCCCTTGCACGCTTCCACATCGATGACGACGGTGCCCCGGGTCAGCACGTGGTCGGTCGGTAGTTTGGAGGTCATCGATCCACTCCCCTCATCTGCTGCGGCCGTTCACGCTTCCGCCCCCTGTCCACAGATTCCACCAGACGTCGTTCCTACGTCGCGGCTCTCCTTCAATCATTGCACCGTAGCACGACGGACCCCGGCGGAGAACAGGCGTTCTCACCGATGTCCGAGCCACCGGAAGGGCGCCCTTGAGGCCCCCACCACCGGGATCTCGGATGTCACGGGCGATATGCTGCGCCCACGTTCGAGGTTCCGAGGACCGCACCGCGGCGCATGACGCAATGGCGTCGCATGATGAGTGGACTGAACTGGGGGGGCAACTGCCATGGCATCAAGTCACGCTGACATCGAAGACCCACTGGGCATCTACGACGTTGTCGCCGCCTATTGCCAGGCGTACGACAGCCACGATCGTGAAGAGCTCGAACGCGTCTTCTCGCCCGACGCCACACTGCGCCTTCTCGGAGGACCCTCCCGGGGCGACGAGGCCATCGGGCGGGAGAGTGTCCTGGCATGGCTCACCGGCCGGTGGCCCGGTGCACCTCCGTGCCTGCACCTGACCGGCAATCTCCGTTTTTACCCGGCCGGGGAGGGTGCGGAGGGTGCGGCCGACTTTCTCTTCCTGGTCAAGAAGGCGGACGGCTCGTTCCAGATCTCGACTGCCGGTCGCTACCTCGACCGCTACGCCCGTCACGAAGGGAGATGGGTCATCGCCGAGCGTGCCATCACCTTTCTCGGCGAGCCCGTCTGAAGGACCGCCCGAGCCCTAGCCCGAAGTCGGAAACGACACAGTGGCGCTACCCGGTGCCAGAGGCTTCCCCTCCTGATTCTCGGTCCAGACCTCGAGGTCGACCTCGGTCCGGTCCGGTCCGGGACGTACCGCGGTGACGCGACCCCTCCCCGTGACCGTCTGTCCCTTGAGATTCGGCCCCCGAAACTGACAGCTCAGCCGCTCGATCGTCCCCCGCTCGCCCATCCATTCCCGGACGACGTTGTGCAGGTACGACCATTGCAGGTTGCCCATCCCGAATGCCGTTGCGTACCCGGCAGCCTGCCCGGCCTCGTCATCCATATGGATCGGCACGAATTCGTCGTTGACCGCGGCGTAGCGGTTCCAGTTGTGAAAGCCGGTCTGTCGAATGATCGCGGGAATCTCCTCGCCGACCTCGGGGATCTCAGTGCTGGTCATGGTTCTGCCTTTCGTTGCGCGCTAGTAGCGAATCAGGGTCATGCTCGTGGACTTGACCAGCGCCTCGTCCTGGTTCGTCCATCGATCCAATTGCGTCGAGAACAGCATCAGCCCGAGGCGACCCTCGCGTTCCTGATAGCCGGTGAGCGTGCTGACGGACGTGATCACGTCGCCGGGACGCATCCGCGTTCCGTACGTCACCTCGAGTCCGCCATTGAGCATGAAATTGGTCTGCGGCGGTTCGACGCCCAACGTGGCCTCCAGGCCGACGTACCCACCATGGCGTATTCCGGGCGGATCCGCCGACATCCATGCAAAGGGATTGAAATCCTCAGGCGCCACGATGCCGCCATGGATGGTCGTCGCCGCATATGCCGCGTCCCAGAAAAGGCGTGGCGGATCCTCGGGATAGTAAACGGCGATGGCCCACTTGCGGATGTCGGACTCGGCAATTGGAAACGACCGGCGTTGCCCGAACTGCTGGCCCACCGCGGCGGTCATCTCAGCGGAGATATGAGACTTTTGGATCTTTTCGCTGTCAGTCACGTCGCTACCATAACGCCCACGTGCGCTCCCAGTCTTTCTGATTGGGCGTGTACGGCTCACACCACATCGCAGCCGCGCTGCTAATCTCCGGCGCAACTCCACCTTGAGGTGACGAATGGCAAAGTCGACGTTGACGGGCCGCAGTGTGGTCGTGACCGGTGCCGGCAAAGGACTGGGTGCGGCCTATGCCAAGGACCTCGCGGCGGCCGGCGCAGCCGTGGTTGTCAACGACATCGACGCCACCTCGGCGGCCGCGGTCGTGAATTCCATTACCGAACAAGGAGGCTCCGCCGTTGCCGATGGCAATTCGGTGACGACATGGGAGTCATCCGGTGCGATCGTGCAAACCGCCCTGACGGCATTCGGTCGGCTCGACGGTCTCGTGAACAATGCAGGTGTCTTCTACCTGGCGGATCCCAGCGAGGAAGATCCGGAAATGGTCGAGGACATGGTGCGGGTGAATCTTCTGGGTACCATGCACTGCGGCCAGCATGCGATCCGCCACATGGCGGCTCATGGTGGCGGTTCCATCGTCAACGACACGAGCGGAGCGCAAGCGGGCATGCGCCACCGCGGTACCTACGGGGCCACAAAGGGGGCGACCGCCTCACTCACGTATTCGTGGGCCATGGATCTCGCCTCATTGGGCATCAGGGTGAACGCGATCTCACCCATCGCCCGCACGGCGATGGTGGACTACGGGAAGGCGCTCGGCGAGAGCGGCACGGATATCCCGCCGGAGCACGTTGCCCCACTCGTCACCTTTCTTCTCAGCGATGACGCCGAGGCGATCACCGGCCAGGTCATCCGACTCGAAGGACCGCTTCTCTCCCTCCTCTCTCGGCCCGGATCACGGCGAACAACCGTGGAGAGCCCGACCTGGGACCACGAATCCCTGCTGGCAGCCCTTCCGCCGCTGCTGGCGGAACACCAAAGCGGCTGAGGGGGTGCTCTCGTGAGACCGGCGACAGTGCAGGAATTCCTGGACAATGCCGTCCTCTGCTGCCCAGACCGGCCGGCTCTCGTCGGGGAGGAATGGTCCCTCACGTTCGCCCAACTGGACCGCGAAGTCACCAAGGCCTGTCATGTGCTCGCCGGGGAAGGGATCCGCCGGGGGTCTGCTGTGGCGGCGTCCACCGGCAACTGCGCCGACATCATCGTCGCGTTCCTCGCCGTGATGCGTCTGGGAGCAAGATGGGTGGGATTGAACAGGGCTCTCAGTGAATTCCAGCGTCACAACCTCATCATGCACTCGCGGGCGCGGGTCATGCTCACCGACGTCCCCTTCGACGCTGCGGCAAATGCCGGCGCCGAAGCCCACCTCGAGGTCATCCGAATGTCAGCCACCGATGGCGACGAATGGCGAACGCGCATGGCTGGCGCGCCCACTGCTCCACGCAAGGCGAAACCCGTCGATCCGTTGGCCCCAGCGGCCATCGCCTACACCAGCGGTACGAGCGGCTCGCCCAAAGGCGTCGTGCACAGCCAGCACAACATCACCCTTCCGGGACGCTTCCTGGCGACGACCCCCGACTTCGGTGCATCGTCGGTAGGGGGGGTCTGCCTCGCGCTGACCATCTTGAACGTCATTGCGGTCTCGGTGCTGCCATCCATCATTGCCCAGCGACCTTGCGTCATCCTCCCTCGGCCGGATCCGGCGCGGATCCCCGACTGGGTAGAGCACCATCGGATCACCAGCATGTCCATGCCCCCGCCGACCCTCTTCGACTTGGCGCATCGAAGCGAGGTATCGCCCAACTCACTGCGAACGCTCCAGCACCCTCGTACGGGCGGCGCCGAGCTTCCCGAGGAAGTGCGACAAGCCTTCACCGATCGCTTCGGCCATGGGATCGCCGCGACATACGGGCTCACCGAGGCCCCCACCATCGTCGCCCTCGAACGGCGAGGCATCCGGCATGTTGCCGGGTCCAGTGGCGAGGTGCTCCCCTACCTCGAGGTCAGCATCATCGGTGACGACGGCAATGAGCTGCCCCCGGGCGAAACCGGTGAGATCTGCGTACGTGCCTCGGCACACGGCCCGTGGGGAGGCTCCTACCGGCCCATGCTGGGCTACTGGCGGCGCCCGGCGGCCACCAACCACGCCCTCGTTGACGGCGTTCTCCATACGGGTGATCTCGGCTCCATCAAGGACGGGCTTCTCTTCCCCAAGGACAGGCAGGACAATCTGATCCTGCGGGGAGGGGCAAGCGTCTACCCGGCGCAGGTGGAGCGCGTGATCCGCTCCCTGGCCGGTGTCGCCGACTGTACCGTGGTCGGCCTCCCCGATCCTCGTCTGGGACAGCGTGTCGCAGTTGCGATCGAAACGGACGGGACAACGACGCTTGACGTCGACGACGTGCTCGACCATTGCCGGCAACGACTTGCTCGGTACGAGGTGCCCGAATGGGTCATCTTCGTACAGGCCTTGCCCCGCAATACGATGAACAAGGTCGTACGCCGTGAGGTCTTGGACATGATTGCGCCCATCGCGCTGTCGGCTGGGAGATCCACCGAGCGGACAGCATGACGGAGGCCCCACAGTGACAGGAGCAGAATGACTCTTTCGGGTTCCTCGGCCCTGGTGACCGGCGCGGGACGCGGTATCGGCCGTGCGGTCGCCCTCCTCTTGGCCGCCGATGGCGCGCGCGTCGCCGTCTGTGCGCGCACGGCTTCCGAGGTGCACGACGTGTGCCGGCAGATCATCGATGCCGGCGGATCCGCTCTACCGATAGTGGCCGACATGTCCACGCTGGAGGGGGCAGTGGCGGCGGCGCAGACCGCGGCGGCGGAGTTGGGGGATGTCGACATCCTGGTGAACAACGCCGGAGGATCTACGCCCAAGCCCATAGCCCAGCTCGCTGATTCTGACTGGCAAGATGCGCTCGACCTCAACTTCCTGAGCGCAGTGCGGACGACGTCGCACCTCGGGCCGGGGATGCAGGACCGCGGGCGCGGGTCCATCGTGAACATGGCGTCGATCTCGGGACGTGAACCGGGGAAATTCGTGGGACCCTATTCGGCCGCCAAAGCCGCGCTGATCAACTACTCGAAGTTGATGTCGGACTTCTATGCCCCCTCCGGGGTGCGTGTGAACTGCGTTCTCCCCGGGATCATCGAGACATCCTCGACATCTCGCAACGCGTCGAGGTCGGCCCAAGCCACAGGCCGCTCCACAGCCGAAATTATGGAAACCATGCTCAAGAAGAACCCGATCCCCGCCGGACGGCTCGGCCAACCCGACGAGGTGGCCGCCGTCGTGCGGATGCTCGTCGCACCTGAAGCGGCGTTCGTCACCGGCGCCGCCATCACCATCGATGGAGGCGCCCACCACTTCGCGTGACGCAGACGAGCGATCGCACGAGGCGTCGGGAATCGGGGGGAACTATGATTCCCACCGCGGACGCTCACCGGCGCGCCGGCGTTCATCGTTTCTCCACACCATCGCTTTGTCTCCAACCGGAAGGTCCGACATGTCGCTTGGAATCGACGAGATCTACCACATCATCCACATGAACGACTCGCTTCCGCCGCTCGATGCGTGGTACGACGACGTGTTCAGGCCACGCCGGGGGATGATGGACAATCACTACTCCCCCCACGAACAGCGCTACGCGTCACTGCTCACGATTGGCGACTGTGTCGTCGAAGCACTGGCACCCGCCCGGGATGTCGAAGGGTGGGATGCGATGCCAATTGGCCGGTATTACAAGAAATTCGGTCCTCACTGGCACTCCCTGGCGTGGTACGTCGACGACGTCGGCGTGGTATGGGATCACCTCCGGAGTCACGACATTCGCGTGCTGCGCGGCGGAGGCGCCGGTGCAACAGATGAACGGCCGACGGACTACGTGCCGATCTTCACCCATCCGAAGGACACCATCGCCCAGCTGCAATTCATGAAGCGACGCACGCTGCGCGTGCCGGATGACTACCACCGGCCGGGTGACGCCGACCCGAGGTTCCTGCCGGGGTGGTCGCCGACATGGTGGGCCACCCACCACGGGCTGACGCTCGAAGGGTTGGCGTATGTGACGATCATCACCAGCGACCTCGAGCGGGCCAGGGCAACCTATGTCGGTGCCCTCGACGGAACACTGGTCGGAGAGGGGGAGTCGAAGCTCACTGCGACACGGGATCTCTACGTCGCCATAGGAAAGCAGGTCGTCGTCCAGCTCTCAGAACCACTGCGGTCCGACTCCATCGCCGGAAGGGATCAGGAGAAGAACGGTGACACGATGCACGCCGTCTGCCTCAAGGTCCGTGATCTCGCCGCCGCCGAGCGCCACCTCAAGGAGAAGCACATCGAAATCGTCGACCGAGACGACCAGACCATCATCACGGATCCGTCGACGACATTTCACGTCCCCTACCGATTCACGACCGCAGAGCTCTGAGCCCCGTGCGACGATCTCCAGCCGGAGAGCACGACCTCGGGGACGCACTTGCACAGCGTGACAGCGTCGCAGGGTATTCGCAGACCTACGACAGTCGGGACCACGATGGGCTCGCAGCCGTGTTGGCCGAGAACTGCAGCGTCACGATGCAAGGCGGTCGATTCGACGGGCTGATCTACAGCGGACGCGAATCGGTTCTCGACTGGCTCGAGGGCACATGGCCCCAAACCCCGCCCTGCGTCCATTTCACCGGAAACACGCGGACGTGGCGGGATACATCGGGTGAAGCCGGCTCCACCGACTATCTCTTCGTCGGTCGACAGCCCGATGGAACGATCACCGTGACCGGAGCCGGCCGGTACGGGGATCGGTTCTCTAAAGACGGTGACTGTTGGGTCATCCAAGAACGAACTGTGAGGATGCTCGGCCATCCCGAGGCCTGAGCCCCTGGGTTCATTGCCCTGGGTTCATCGCCCTGGGTTCATTCACCTTCGCGTTCGACCACGAGGGCCCCACGATTCACCTTGGTCGCCTCGCTCCGGGGTATCGACGGCACGAACTCAACTGATTTGGGCACTTTGTAGGCGGCCAATCGGCCCTTCGCGAACGCGATGACGTCCTCCGCCGTGAGAGGGGCGTCATGCATCGTCGGCACGACCAGGGCATGGACGCGCCGGCCCCATTCCGGGTCGCGCAAGCCGATGACAACGACGTCGCCCACGAGCGGATGCTCGCCGAGGGCCGCCTCCACCTCGGCCGGATAGACATTGGCTCCACCCGTGATGATCAGATCGGCCTGACGGTCGGCGATGTAGAGAAAGTCGTCTTCGTCCACCCAGCCCAGGTCGCCCACAGTGGCGAACCCGTCCTCGGTCAGAAGGGGCGGTGGCGCATCACCCAGGTAGCTGAAGTCGGACCCTCCCGGGGAGCTCATGTAGATCTCCCCTACTTCCCCCGGCGGCACACGTTCGCCGTCCGGGCCCACGATGCGCAACGACGTCGAGCGCCACGGCCGGCCCACGCTGCCGGGATGCTGCAACCACTCGTCACCGCGGATCACACACAGTCCGAGGCCCTCACTCATGCCGTAGCTCATGAAGAAGCGCTCCGGCCCGATCAGGTCGATCCACCGCCGGGCCAGCCACTGCGGGAGGGCTGCCGCACCCTGTTGGACCCACAACAGGCTTGACAGGTCCCGCGCCTCGATATCGTCGAGACGAGCGATGCGCTGAAGGATCACCGTGGCGCCGGTCATCCCATTGACCTTCCTGCTCTCGATCAGCTCCGCGACACGCCTCGCGTCGAATCTTTCCAAGAGGACAACCGAGTCCCCGGCAAGAAGGTGGTTCGTGGCCGAGAATCCGACGGTGTGGTACAGCGGCCCGGGCACGAGGACCAGTTGCGGATGCGGCATCGGGCCGTACGACTCAAGCATGGCGGACGTGTTCGAAATCGTCACCGGATTCACCACCCCGGGTCGCTCGACGATGATTATCTTCGGGGTCCCGGTCGAGCCAGAGCTGCAGATGCCACACGCCTTGGGGGGCGTGACGTCGGGCAGCGGTTCAGTCGAACACTTTAGGCTCCTCTCGAAAATACCGGTGTCCCCGAGTTCGAGACTGACGGTCGGTTGGAGCACGTGCCGCACACGGGACAGCTCCCATTCGGGCAGATCCCAACGTACCGGGACGACGACGGAACCGAGTTTCCAACCTCCGAAGGCTGCGAAGAGATGCTCCGGGGAGTTGCGCAGACCGATAGCGAGCCGGTCGCCCGTCCCAAGTCCCTCCTCGGACAGCGCGCGCGCCACCTGCGTCGATCTCTCGTCCAGTTCGCGCCAACTGATCTCGCGCTCTGCGCCGTCCTCTGCGGCGAAGAGGAGCGCCAGATCATCTGGCGTCGCTTCCGCCAACTGGCGCAGCCGGCGTCCGTACGACGGCAGTTCACCTTCCATGGGCACCCCCATCCGTCAACGTCTGCCGGAGCTGCGTCCGCTTGATCTGGCCCGTGGACGGAGTGCGCGGGATTTCGTCCACCGGGAGGATCAGGCGGGGGTGCTTAAAGGCGGCCAGCTTGTCCGCGAGATAGGACCGGATCTGCGCCACCTCAGGCAGGGGATCGTCGTCACCCATCACCATTGCGGCACAGACGATCTCCCCCCACTGCGCATCGGGTGCGCCGAACACCGCGACATCCGCGACGCCGGGATACGAGCGCAGAAGTAGCTCCACTTCGAACGGCGCCACCGATTCACCCCCTGTGCGAATGATCTCCCGCTTGCGGCCCTCGATCGTGAGGTACCCGTCGTGATCGAGCGATCCCACGTCGCCCGTACGATAGAACTCCCCTGCGAACGCCTGCGACGTCGCTTCCGGGTCATCCCAATATCCCGACATCACCGCCTCGTTGGCCACCAGTATTTCGCCATCAGCCGCCACGACCACACGGCAACCGGGAACTGCCTGTCCCACGCTGTCCGGCTTTCGCCACAGATCCCGTGGGGCCAGCGACGTGTGCATGCCGCCCTCGGTCGAACCGTAGTAGACCCTCAGTTCGCACCAGGGAAACCTCTCCTGCAGACGTTCGAGCAGCGAAGTGGTGGCAGCCGACGTTCCCGTATCGACTTGGCGGAGCGAGCTGCAGTCGTAGCGGTCGGGGTCCGTCTCGAGGATGCGCTCCCAGACCGCGGGTATGCCGTAGAGGTGGCTCGCCTTGTGCCGCGCGACTTCGGCCAACAGTTCGGCCGCGCCGGCCGTGCGCACGTAGTGCACTGCGCGGCGCCGCTGCCAACATTCGAGGGTGAAGTTCCAACCGGCAAAATGCGAGAGCGGGAACATGCACACGAGACCGGGCCCGCCCGAATGGGTGAAGAAGCAATCACCGGGGAACGAACGGAGCCAGCTCGCTCGATGAGAGACCACCACGCCCTTGGGCCTCCCGGTGCTCCCACTCGTGAGATAGATGATGTGGGGATCGCGCTCCCCGGGCCCGCCGGCGGCCGTCGGCGGGGACGCAACAACTGACACCGCCGGGCCCGGCCCGTTGCTCACGTCCGCCGCATCATTCGCGTCGTAGACCGTCGACAGCGCACCGACCTCGAGTGCCACGCCGGCGGCGTCCGGCGCGTGCGACTGATCCGAGACCAGGAGGCGTGGCCGGAGGTACGCCGCCAGTGGGAGGGCCTCTTCGGCCCCCAGCCGGCCGTCCAGCGGAACGAAGACGGCCCCGATCTGCGCCGCCGCAGTGAACACAGGAAGGATGTCAAGCGAGATGTCGCTCCAACAGGCGATGCGATCACCGAGACCGATCCCCACGGACGACAGTGTGTTCACCATCTCAGTGGTGCGCCGCGCCAAGGTGCCGAACGTGATCGCTCGCTGCTCGAGGGTCGCGCACACTGCGCCCGGGCTCACCGTTGCGGCATCACGTAGAATGTCGGAGACGAGCATCAGGACAACGCTGGCTGACCGGCGAGATCGAGGGCGCCGCAATGATCGACGAGGAGCCCGCCGAATCTGAGCGCGCGGATGTGGCAGCGGGCCGCGCTCCAGGGGTTCGGGTCGTCCTGGTGCATGGCGCACCGGACCGCGCACGAGGGTTCAACGCTGCGGTGAGAGCGCTGACGGAATTCTCGGTCACGACGTACGACCGCCGTGGCTATGGGCAACAGGCCGGTCATCCCCCGCCACCCACGAGCGACATCTTCGAGCAGGCTGAGGACCTCATCGGCGTGTTGGACCACACTCCCTCCGTGGTCGTCGGCCATAGCTTCGGCGGCGTTGTCGCCATGGCCGCGTCGATCAAGGCTCCGGAGCTCATCTCCGCTCTCGGCGTATGGGAGCCCCCCCTTGTCTGGACCTCGTGGTGGCCCGATGGCCGCATGCAGGAAGCGACGGCGTCCCTGGCGGCATCTCGGGACGTCTTCAAGCTGGGAGAGCTTTACACACGGGCAGCAATGGGCAACGCAGCGTGGCAAGCGCTACCGCCCGCGCAGCGATCGAACTACAGGGCAGAGGGTGCTGCCCTGCAGGCGGACATGCGATCGATCCTGCATGAGCCCTTTGCACTCGACGCCGTGCCGGCACCAGTTCTGGTCGGGTGCGGCTCCGGGGACAGAGGGGGCTACGACCACGTCGCTCGACGTCTTGCGTCGTTTCTCCCGGCGGAGCTCTTCGACGTACCGGGCGCGCCCCACTTCGTCCACCGGAAACAACCTGAGGTCTTTGCCCATTTTGTCCGACGCGCCGTGGCACTCGGGACGCGATCGGTCAGCACAGATCGTTCTCCTTGAGGGTGGCCTCGAGCGCCCGGAGAAATCCATCGATGTCCGCCGAGGTCATGGGGAGACTCAGGACGCCCATCACGTTGAAGTAGAAGAGCAGATAGCCCTCGTTGCACAGGCCGAGCGCGATCCGACCGATGATGTCGGCATCGCTGGTGAAGGCCGTGTCGATGTCCACGACTGGCACGGAGGTCCAGTGCAGACCGAAGAATTGGCCCAACCCCGTGGCCTGCAGCGGCACGCCGAGTCGCGTCGCAAGCGCGCCCACGCCGGACCGGACCTGCTCGCCCAGTGCTTCGATATGGGTGTGCACCTCCGGCGTCAGCTGCTCGAGCTGGGCCACTCCGGCCGCCAGGCACAGTGGGATACCCCCTACCGTCGAGGCGTGCCGCACAGGGCGGTCGAAGGGGTAGAGGGCCGAATCGACGAGGTCCATCATGTCGGACCTCCCTCCGAAGGCGCCGAGGGGAAGGCCGCCGCCCAGCGCCTTTCCTATGGTGGTCAGGTCCGGAATGACACCGATGCGGCCCTGGGCGCCGTGGGGTCCCAAGGTGCACGTCACAACCTCGTCGAAGATCAACACGACGCCGCATTCGGACGTGACCGATCTGAGCCGGTCGAGATACTCCTTCGTGGCGGGGATCATCCCCGAGCCCCCCAGCATCGGCTCGACGATGACCGCGGCCAGATCCTTCGCCTCTTCCCTGATAATCCTTTCGCTCTCGGTGATGTTGTTGTACGGCAAGAGGACGACGCCCTCTCTGGTCCCCGGAAGCAGGCCCCGCGGCACGAACGTCGGATCCGAATAGCGCCCGTTGGCGATGACCGAGGCGTCGTGCGTACCGTGATACCCACCCATGATTTTGGCGACCTTGGGCCGGCCGGTGAAGGCGCGTGCCACCCGCAGGGCCATCATGGTCGCCTCGGTGCCCGACGTCGTGAACCGCATCCGCTCGATCGACGGGATCCGCTTCTGGATCAGCTGCGAGAGTTCGTACTGCAGATCGGGCTCGGGCTGGCAGAACGTGATCCCCTTCTGCAATTGCGCAGTGATGGCCGCATTGATCTTGGCGTTCCCGTGACCCAGGGGGAAGACCCAGTCGCCATTGAGCATGTCCACGAGGCGGTGACCGTCGGCATCCCAGACGTGGCACCCTTGCGCCCGTTCGATATAGAGCGGGTACGGCAACATAACGCCGAGGCCGGCGGGAACGCCGCCGGGGACCGCCTTTTGGTTGCGCTCGAATGCGGCCCGTGATGCCGGCGTGCGCTCCCGGTAGCGCGCCTCGCTTCGTCCGATGGAATGCTCAGCTACCGGCTCTTGCAGGATCGCCATTGCTCCTCTCCTTCCTCTCCGCCGACGAATGACCCGCAGGTGGATCCGACGTCACGGGGTCCCCCAGCGAGGGGTTCTCTTCTCCCGGAAGGCCTGAGGACCTTCACGAAAATCGGGATGTCCCCACTGCATCCGCACCAACGCCCACGCGTACTCCGCCGCCTGGGTATACCCGAGGTCCCGGGACTGCCAGATTGCCTGCTTCGATCGCTGGACGGCGGCGGGCGAGTTCGCGGCGATCACCGCGGCCATCTCCTGGGCGGATTTCATCAGCTCATCCCGTTCGATCAGCTCGTCCACGAGTCCGAGTTCGTAGGCCCTCGTCGCCGACATGCGATAGTCCTTCCCCATCAGGGTCATGCGCAGCACAGTGCCCAAGGGGAGACGATACGCCAGGGCCGTATTCTCCACCCCGCCGACCATGCCTACGTTCACGTGCGAGTCCATGAACGAGGCATTGGGGCACGCCAGCACGATGTCCGCGTCTGCGACGAAGTGCAGGCCGGCGCCGGCACACACTCCGTTGACGGCGCAGATGACCGGCTTGAGGACGTGTGACTGGCGGGGTGACCAGAACAGTTCGGTGTTGAGGGGTCCCGAGCCCTGCGAGACCCGGCCCCGATCGGCGATGATGCTGACGTCCGCACCGGTACTGAAATGGCGATCACCGGCACCGGTGACAATGACGACACGGATGTCGTCGTCGTCCTGCACATCTCGCCAGATAGCCCGCATCCGCTCGTGCATCGTCGGGGTGAGGGAATTGCCGCGCTGGGGCCGATTCAACACGACGGTGGCGATGTGCCCGTCCTTGTCGTACAGCAGGTCTGTCTCCACTCCCACGTGCTCTCTACCTTCTCCTTCGCTCATGTGGCGGCCAACGAGCCCGAAGGGCGCCAGCGCAGCCGGCCCGCATCGGTCTGGGTGGCGAACAGACCACCTGCTTCGGCGCAGAGGGCACGGATCCGCATCGTCCACATGTGCAGATCGAATTCAGTCGTCAGTCCGATCGCCCCACAGATCTGATGGCATTCACGTACGGTCCGCCGCCCGGCCGCCACACTGTGCGCGGCGGCCAGTGCGGCGTCTGCCGGTGGCGCGGCGGACCAGGCGGCCCGATAGACCAACCAACGAGCCCCTTCGATCTGCACGAACAAGAGCGCCAGGCGATGCTGCAATGCCTGCAGGGTCGCGAGGCTGCGGCCGAATTGTTGGCGTTCCTTGAGGTGGCCGAGGAGGACATCGAGACACGAGGAGGCGTTCCCGACGATCTCCGCCGCAATCGTCACGCGCCACCATGCCACCATCTTTTCGGCACTGCCGGGTCCGAGGGAGCGGCGCGGACCGGTGGTCACCCGGGCCGCCGGGTAGCTCCACGACATCGGCAGTGCCTCTGCTGTATCGATCTCACAGACGAAGGCCTCACCATGGTCCGCCACGAGAAGCGTCCCCGAGGCTGCTGCAAATCGGACGGGCGTGTCGTCGCGGGTTGGGGCGTGCGTCAGGCCCACCGGGCCAATCAGTCCGGGAACGCGCAGGGCGGGGGCGACCACCGCCAGCGCGCCGGTCGCCACCGTCCCGAGGGCTGCGGCAACTTGCTCCACCAGCAGCACGGCCTCGAGCGGTCCGGCGTCGGGATCGGAGAACATCGCGAGGTAGCCCTGCTCCACGAGCATGCCCTCGAGGGCCGCGTCGTAGGCACTCGCTTCCAACAAGCGTCGACAACGCGCCGATCCGGCCATCCGTTCCAAGATGGCACTGACGCCGTCCCTGACCATCTGCTGCTCGTCGGTCAATTCCAGGTTCACGGCGCCAACTTCTCCGGCGTCGGTCCGCCCGGCCGGACGCCGGATTCGCTCCGCGGTAGGTCGAGCACCAGCTGCGCCACGAGGTTCAACTGCACCTCGAACGTCCCTCCCGCCAGGCCGACAGCAAGCGA
The DNA here is from genome assembly GCA_963706555.1 of uncultured Acidimicrobiaceae bacterium. Taxonomy (GTDB): domain Bacteria; phylum Actinomycetota; class Acidimicrobiia; order Acidimicrobiales; family RAAP-2; genus Bog-473. Next base: position 3,135,361 of record OY970164.1, on the reverse strand, counting down.
ATTCCGGTGTTGGACGTCACCGAGCCTCCCCGAGACCATGCCCTCCTCCCCCATCAACTCGACCGTGGCATCTGCCACGATTCGCTCGGCTTCCACAGCGGCGACGCGAGCCACGTTGGCCAGTCCCGACGGAGGCCGCCCCTTTGCTCGTTCGTCCACGACGCGGTACACGAGCACCCGTGCCGCTTCGCAGGCTGCATACGCTTCGCCCAACAGTGCGAGCACCCTCTCCTGCTCGAGGAGTCCTGCCTTTTCGGCCCACTCTGCGACGAGGTCGAGTACCTGCTCTCCGCGGATGTACCGCGGCAAGCCGACCCTTTCGTTCGCCAGGGCGCGCACTACGACGGTCCAACCTCCATTTTCCGCGCCGAGACGAGCCGACTCGGGAACGACCACGTCAGTGAACGTCAACTCGTGGAACGCATGATCGCCGACGATCGCCGGGATCTTGCGCACCTCGATTCCCGGAGTATCCATCGGGACGAGCAGTACCGTGAGGCCGCGGTGACGCTCGGCCTCGGTCCCGGTGCGGACGAGCAAGAAGCAGAACTGCGCAGTGTCGGCGTAGGAGGTCCAGATCTTCCTGCCGTTGACGATGTACGACGGACCGTCCCGTTCGGCCCGCGTCCTGATCGATGCCAGGTCGGAACCTGCGTCAGGTTCGGAGAATCCCTGACACCACACGACAGAACCGGCCGCCATCGGGGGGAGGAATCGGTCCCGCTGCTCTTGACTGCCAAATCCGATCAGGGCCGGACCGATCCAGTTCACGTTCATGTACTGCGGACCGCGTGGCTCGCCGTTGGCCCACATCACCTCAGCCAGAATTTGCTGCTGCCATGACGAGGCGGCGTTGCCGCCGTACTCCCTGGGCCAACTCGGCACGAGCAGTCCATGGTGCGCCAGCGCTTCGGCAAAGGCGCCGGTGGCCGGACTCCAGACCGAACTCCCGAGACTTCCCGGCGGGCGGTCCCAATCCTGCGGGAGATGCTCGACGACGAAGCGTTCCAGCTCCGACCGGAATCGCTCCTCTTCCTCTGACCAGGCAAAGTCCATGGCGGAGAACGCATCCAAGTCTCGCGTGCTCGCAGCACGGCGGATCGCTAATGTTTTGGCAATTCCGATGAGCAATCTAAATGATTCTACAAAGCATTGCCACCGTGCCCACGGGTGACACTGCGGAATCGGATCGGCGTCTCGAGTTCTGGCGTGCCGGGGGTCCACTCTCCTCCTTTCCCCCCGCTCTTGCCCGCCAATTGGAAGGCGAGGGCTGGGACGGCCACATGGCCATGGACTCGCAGTCACTCGCCGGAGACCCGTATGTGATCCTCGGCGCTGCCGCTGCGCTCACCGAACGGTTGTTGCTCGGCACTGGTGTCACGAACACCTCGACGCGTGAACTGTCCGTCACGGCCGGCGCGATCACCACGGTGCAGGCCCAGTCGGACGGTCGCGCTGTGCTCGGGATCGGACGGGGGGATTCGGCCCTGGCCTTCCTCGGTCGCGGACCCGTCGCGGTCCCTGCGTTCGAACGGGCGCTCCATCGCCTCCAGGCACTGCTCCGGGGCGAGGAGGTCGCATTCCGTGCTGGCGATGTGGAGAGCACCGCGTTCCGTCGCCCCATGCCAGGGGTGGCGGGGCGCATGCCGCAGGGATCACGCCTGGCGTGGATTCCCGAGGGTCTCCCCAAGGTACCGCTGGACGTCGCCGCCACGGGACCCAACGTGATTGCGGTAGCCGCACGAATCGCAGAGAGGGTCACCCTCAGCGTCGGCGCCGAAGAAGAACGCGTTGCCGAGGCTGTCGCTCTGGCGCGTCAGGCGCGTGAGGAAGCCGGGCTCGATGCGAAAGGCCTCCGACTGGGGGCTCAGGTGGTCGTGATCGCGCACCACGATCTGTCGAAAGCCCGCGACTGGGCCCGGCCAATGGTGGCCAGCCTGGCCCGGTTCAAGGTCCTTGATCGGTCAATCGCGACACCCGGTGGCGACAGTCCGATCTTCGGACGGCTGCGCGAGGAGTACGACATGACCCGGCATGCCACCGTCGACAAGATCGCGGAGGACGCATTGCCCGACGACTTCATCGACCGCTTTGCCATCGTGGGTTCAACCGAGCATTGCATCGATCGGCTGCAGAGGCTGGTGGCACTCGGCATCGACCACTTCCACACGGTCGGTGTCATCTTCGATCCGGACGCAGAAGAGGCGACACGACATCTGTTCGTCTCCGAGGTGATGCCGGCTGTGCGCCGAGCAGCCCTCGCGCGGCTAGGCGCTGATCTCTATCCCGAAGTAGCGCTCGAAGATCTCGTCGCCCTCGAGGTCGTCGGCGGGGCCCGAGAAGACCACCTGGCCCCGGTTGAGCAGGCAGGCCTCGTCGGCCAGGGCGAGGGCCCGGGTCACGTACTGCTCGACCAAGAGCACCGAGACCCCGGTCGAGACGATCTGGGCCAGGGTCTCGAAGATGCGGTCGACGATGATGGGGGCGAGCCCCAAGGAGGCCTCGTCGACCACGACGATGCGCGGCTCGCTGGCAAAGGTGCGCACGAGGGCGAGCATCTGCTGCTCACCGCCGCTGAGACTCCCCGCCGTCTGCTTCATGCGGGTGGCGAGGGCGGGGAACGAGTCGGCGGCCGAATCCATGGTGGCCTGCTCCTTGCCCTTTTTGGACTGCAGGATCAGGTTGTCGCGCACGGTCAGGCTCGGGAAGATGCCCCGGCCCTCGGGCAGGTTGCACAGGCCCTTGCGGCACATGTAGAAGGGCTTCTTGCCCGTCACGTCCTCGCCGTCCAAGATGACCCGCCCGCTCATGGGCTTGATGAGGCCCGAGGCGACCCGCAACAAGGTGGTCTTGCCCGCCCCGTTCGGGCCGAGCAGGGCCACGACCTTGGAGTCGGGGACCGACAGGCTGACATCGCGCAGCACCACGGTGTCGCCGTAGCCGGCGGTGATGTTCTGAAGCTCTAGCACGGCGGGGTCTCCTTTTGGCCCTTGTGGCCCTGTCGGCCCGTCTGGGTGTGTCGGTCGAGGGCGGTCATACCTCGCTCGCCCCGTGCGCCGCCACGATGGGGGGCTCGCCCTCGGTGGCTCCGCCCTCGGTGCTCGCACCCTCTTGGACCCCTTCGGAGCCGAGGTAGGCGGCACGCACGACGTCGGAGTTGAGCATCTCGCTCGGGCTGCCCTCGAAGACCAGGCGGCCGAAGTCGAGCACGTAGATGTGGGCGCAGACCTGGCGCACCAGCGCCATGTCGTGCTCGACCAACAAGATGCCCGCGCCGCGCTCGGCGACCACGCCGCTCAGCACGTTGCCGAAGCTCACCGTCTCGCCGGCGTCGAGACCGGCCGAGGGCTCGTCTAAGAGCAACAGGTCGAAGGGGCCGGCCAGGACCCGGGCCAGCTCGACCAGGCGGCGCTGCCCGGTCGGGAGCAGGCCCGCTTGGAGGTCAGAGAGGGGGCCGATGCCGGTCAGCTCCATGGCCTCGTCGACGGCCCGGCGCACGATGGCACGGTCCTTGGGGCTCCCGACGAGCTGGGTCAAGGGGTTGGCCCCGGCCATGGAGGACTCCCGGCCGAGCTCGACGTTCTCGCGCACGCTCAGCGAGTTGAACAACTCGGCCTTTTGAAAGGTGCGCCCGAGCCCATAGCGCGAGCGCCCCGACGGGCCGATCCCGGTCACTTCGCGCTCGTGCAGGGTGATCACCCCCGCGGTCGGCTTGAGCAGGCCCGAGCAGGCGTTGAAGGTGGTGGTCTTGCCGGCCCCGTTGGGGCCGATCAGCCCGGTGATGCGGCCCATGGGGGCCGCCAGGCTCACCCCGTCGACGGCGCGCACCCCGCCGTATTGGACGGCGAGGTCGGCCACGCTGAGGCCGGCCTTGGCCGAGGCGGGCACCGCGGTGCGCGCCGCGCGCTCGCGGTCGCTCGCCGCGCTCTCGCGCTCGGCCACGGTGGCCTGGCTCACCAATTGGTCGACGTCGCCTTCGCTCAGCACCACCTCGGGGGCCCGGCCCCCGAGGCGGTCCAAGAAGTTGCGGATGGGGAGCGGCACCGAGATGACCCGGTTGACCTGGAGGGCGAAGGTGGCCGCAGAGAGGCCGAAGATGATGGTCAGGTAGGTGTTGATGTTGGCGACGGTGATGTAGCCCGGGACGATGCCATAGGCCAGGGCGGCCAAGATCGCATACCAGGGATCGCCGACCACGGTGATGGTCAAGATGGCCACCATGGTGAGCGAGGCGAACGAGCTGTAGTTGGTGCCCAGGCCGTAGCTGAAGAGGCTGGCCAACAGCGCCCCGGCAATGGCGGCCAGGCCGGCGGTGATGCAAAAGACCAGCACCTTCATGACGTTGACCGTCGCCCCGTGGGTCTCGAGGGCGACGGGGCTGTCGCTGAGGCCCTTCAAGAGGCGGCCCATGCGGCCGCGCAAGATGGCCTGGACGACCACGACGGTGAGGACCACGAAGACCAAGAGCAGGTAGTAGAAGCCCTTGTCGGTGTAGAGGTGCCAGCCCAAGATGGTGACGTCGGGCCGGGGGGCGGCGATGCCGCCGGTGGTCGGGCCGAACATGAGGTTGGTGTCGTAGAACATCTGCTCGAGCAAGATGCCGAAGCCGTAGGTGGCGAGGGCCAAGAAGACGCCCGAGAGGCGGATGGCGGGGATGGCGACGATGGCCCCGACCGGGACGGCCACCAAGCCGGCCAAGAGCAGGGCGAGCAACCAGGGCAGGCCGAAGCTGGTGGTGAAGTGCCCGAAGGCGGCCGCACCGACGGCGGCGAAGGCCAGGTGGCACAGCGAGATCTGCCCCGAGGTCTTGACCAACAGGCCGAGCGACAAGAACAACATCACATAGACCAGCGCGCTCGACCAGGTGGACAGGTTCACGCCGACGAAGGAGGGCACGAAGCAGAAGAAGACGATGGCCAAGGCGCCGGCCACCAGGCGCACCTTGACCGGGGCGTACCAGCTGCGGCGCAGGGCCGTCGCCGCCACCACCCGGCGCTCGGCCAGGCGGGCCCGGGGGGTCACGATGAGCACGATGAACAAGATGACGAAGGGCAGGCCCGCGCTGAGCCCGGTCAGCCAGCTGACGCTGGCGGCGTACTTGGTGGCCAAGGCCCCGGCCACGCCGATGAAGAGGCCGCCGACGAAGGTCAGGGGGAGGTTCGAGAAGTAGCCAATGGCCGCCGCCCCGAAGGCCTGGACGACCAACAAGACGATGATCTCGGCGTTGAGGCTGAGCGAGGGGGCGAGCAACAAGCCGGCCATGGAGGCGAAGATGGTCCCGATGATCCAGGCCCAGCGCCGCACCGCCACGGGGTTGGTGCCCGTCATCGACACCAGGTCAGGGTTGTCCACCACGCCGCGCATGGCGACGCCCAGGCGCATGGAGCGGAAGAAGTAGTAGAGCACCGCAGTGGCGACCAACGAGACGATGACCACGATGATCTGGTCCCAGCCGACGTTGACCCCCAAGAAGCGGATGGTGTTGGTGTCCAAGAAGGGGGGGAAGTTGACATTGGCGTTGCCGTACCAGAGGGTGCCGACCCCGACCACGACGAGGAGCAGGCCGATGGTCGCCACCACCTTGAGGGTGGCCGTCGCCGGTTCGAGGATGCGGGCGAAGAGCTCGAGGCCGAGGCCCTCGATGGGCGAGAGGACGAACAAGACGAGAAGGGCGGCCCAGGGCCAGGGCATCCCGTGCTCTGAGTGCAAGAAGTAGAAGACGAACACGCCCAGGGCCGCGATGGCCCCATAGGCGAAGTTGAAGATGCCCGAGGTCTTATAGGTGAGCACCAATCCGGTGCCGGCCAGTCCATAGACAGCCCCGGTGGTGAGCCCAATGACGATGAACGGCAAAAATTGAGACACGACTGACGATTGCCCCCTGTACGTTGTGCACGGCCGGCAAGGCCGACCGAGCCGCCTCGACTCCGCTACTCCCCTGCTCGCCTAACCCTCAAGTTTGCTATCACTCAAATGATGGAAGAGAACCCTAGCGCGCCCAGCTTCCGCGCGTCGGAGACCCGGGGAGGGGAATCTAACATCGAAAATGGGACTCGCGAATTCCGCGTTGGCTAAGTTCACCGTTGCCCGAACGCCGGATGTGCGTTCCCGACCCGGGAGGGCCGGACACAAGGACAAGGGGGGAACCATGGCGGAGGAGAACCCGGCCGGGAAGCCGTTCGAAATGGTCATCGAGCGCGGCAAGGTACGCGAATTCGCCCGAGCCACCAAGTCGGCGAACCCGGCGTATCTCCAGGAGGAAACGCCCATTTCCCCTGCAACCTTCCTCGCGACCTCGACGTTCTGGCAAGACCCCGACAGCCAGCCGTCCGGAGCCGGCTTCACCAGCTACGACCGGGTCCTGCACGGGGCCCAGGAGTACGTCTTCTTCGGTGGTCCGCCGCGCGCGGGCACGACCCTGACGGTGCAATCGAAACCAGGCCTGGTCTACGAGAAGACCGGGCGGCGAGGTGGTGTCATGACCTTCCATGAACTCGTGACCGAATACCGCGCCGAGACGGGCGAACTCGTGGCCGAGTCGCGGGGCACGCTGATAGAGACCAGCCAACCGCCGACGCAGGATGCGCCGGCATGAGCACAGCCCACCTCGAAGAGCTGGTCGTGGGTACCGAGGTGTTCTCCCGGCGCGACACGCCGCTCACGATCACGGACTTCGTCCGCTATCAAGGGGCATCGGGCGACATGAACCCGGTGCACCACGACACCGAGTTCGCCCAACGTGCCGGCTTCCCCACCCCCTTCGCGGTGGGTATGCGCCAGGCGGGAGTGTTGGCCACCTACCTCACGGACCACTTCGGGGCGGACGCGGTCAGGCGGCTCAAGGTCCAATGGAGGGAACAAGCGTGGCCGGGCGACGTCCTGACCTACCGCGCCACCATCGCCGGTGTGCGCGAGGAGGACGGGCAACGTCTCGTCGACCTCGAAGCCACGGTGACCCGGCAAACCGGTGGGGTGCATCTGCAGGGGTGGGCCACCTTCGTGCGGCTATGACATCCGCCGTGGCTTCCGACTTCGAAGGGCAATGCGTCGTCGTCACCGGCGGTGGGCACGGCATCGGCCGAGCGCTGGCCGAGCGCTTCGCAGCGGAGGGAGCGCGGGTCGTCGTGGCCGATCGCCATGGTCCGCGTGCGGAGAGGGTGGCGCAGCGCATCGGCGGTTTGGCGGTAGCAGGTGACGTGGCCAGCCCCGAGGCGATCGGCGCACTGGTCACGCGTGCGGTCGCTGCGTTCGGCCCGGTACGGGTCTTCTGCTCCAACGCCGGCATCACCGGCAGCTTCGGCCTGGACTCGACTGTCGAGGAGATCGAGGAGATCACCCGGATCAACCTTCTCGCCCACGTCTGGGCGGCCCAAGCCGTCGTACCCGGCATGCTCGAGCAAGGTGGCGGCCACCTGGTGCAGACGTTGTCCTCCGCCGCGTTGATCGGCGGGGCCGCGCCGATGGGCTACACGTTCACCAAGTTCGGAGCGCTCGGATTCGCCGAGTGGGCACAGTTGACCTACGGCGATCGCGGCATCAAGGTCACCTGCCTGTGCCCCAACCTCGTCAACACGGGAATGATCGGCCGCAACGAGGACGACGAGGCGGCGGGGGTTGCCCACACGCTCCCCGAGGGTCTCGGCGACGTGGTCGAACCTGAGGAGTGCGCCGCACAGACCCTTGCCGCCATGCGCGAGGGTCGCTTCCTCGTGCTGCCCCACCCGCAGGTAGGGAGATCTTTTCGGCGTAAGGCCGAGGACTATGATGGGTGGCTGGCACACACGGCGGGACTAATCCGGCCCGTGACCTGAAAGGCGACCCGTCACCGAGGGGCGTCCCGGAGGGCGCCGCTACCTCGGTCGTGACGGTGATGCGTTGTGCAACACCTCGTCGAAGGGGCGGTCCTTGTCGGCGGCGAACTCGCGGGGCATCGCCAGTACGCGCTCACTGATGATGTTGCGCTGCATCTCGTTGCTCCCGCCGCCCAAACTGCCGCTTTGACGTTGGAGGAAGTCGATACCCTTGAGCCCCAACGGATCGCCGTCCGCTGACACCGCGGCGCTCGCCCCTACGATCTCCAGTGCGATGTCGGCATGGCGCTCGGCGTTGGCCGCCGCGTACAACCGGAACAACGACCCTGCCGGACCGGGAAGGGTGCCCGAGTTGATGGACTTGGTGATGCGCCCGATGAGTTGAGCCCCCACCACGTCGTTGGCACGCGCTTCGGCCACTAACTGCGCGACCCGAGGATCAGATGCACGCCCGGCGGCGCGGGCCAACTCGATCAGGTCGCTCCGGCCGCCGCCGTGATCCCCGCGGCCCCCACTCGTCCCGCTGAGATAGGGCGACCCACCACCGACGGCATCGCGCTCGTGGAACAACAGACGCGACGCGACCGTCCAGCCGTCGTTGACCTCGCCGAGCACGTTCTCGATCGGTATGGCGACGTCGTCGAAGAACTCCTGACAGAACTCGTTCGAACCGTTGGACATCTTGATCTGTTGGACGTCGATACCGGGCTGGTGGATCTTGACGATGAACATGGTCAGGCCGCGGTGCTTGGGCGCATGCCAGTCGGTGCGGGCAAGACACATGGCGTAGTCACAGCGGAAGGCTCCTGAGCTCCAGATCTTCGAGCCGTTGAGCATGAAGACATCGCCGTCGCGGGTAGCCCGGGTGACGAGGCTGGCCAGGTCGGACCCTCCCGATGGCTCCGAGAGGAACTGCACCCACATCTCTTCACCCGAGATCATCTTGGGCAAGTGGGCGCGCTTCTGCTCCTCGGTGCCGAAGTCGAGCAGGGTGGGAGCAAGGATGGAGAACGTCGGGATGTTCAACACCACCGGCATCTCGTAGGGCGTCGTCTCCTGCGTGAAGGCGACCTGATGTGCCCGCGTGAGACCTTGTCCCCCGTACTCCTTGGGAAAGCACAGTCCGGCGAAGCCACCTTCGAAGAGAATGCGCTGCAACTCCCGTGCGCGCGTCCCCATCTCGTCGATCGCCATCAGTTGGCTGTTGTTCTGGCCCTCCGCCAGGCGCGGCATGTTGTCCGCCAGCCAGGCTCTCGCACGGAGGCGAAACGCCTCAACATCTTCCGTGCCTGCGTCAGCCGTCTCAATGCCCATGGTCGTTCTCCAATCCGAGCCCATGCGCGATGCGCTCCCGATGATCGTAGGGAGTGCCGAACAACGAGCGATCCAGTACGACGCGGCGGATGTAGAGGTGCAAGTCGTGGTCCCAGGTGACACCGATCCCACCGTGGAGTTGCACGCAGTCCTGCAGGATCGCCGGTGATTTGTCCCCGATGTACGACTTGGCCACGCTGACGAGTTCGAAGGCTCTTTCGGACCCGCTGTCCACCGATCGTGCCGCCGCGGCCGAGGTGCCGAGGCAGGCTTCCGTCCACATTTTCATGTCAGCAAATCGATGCTTGAGAGCCTGATACGACGCGAGGGGCCGGCCGAAGGAGTACCGGTCGAAGGAGTACGCGAGCGTGAAGGCGAGCACGTGATCGGTCACCCCCGCCATGGAGGCGCACTGCAGCGCGACAGCGAGCTCGAAGAGCCGCTCGACCTGTGGCGCCGCTCCCCCGACTTCACCGAGCACCGCATCAGGCGCCAGCACGACATTGTCGAACGACACGGAGGCAAAGCGCCGGACGAGGTCGATGCTCTCGGCTGCGACCACGCTGACACCGGGCGTGGCCGCGTCGACCACGAACTGCGTGACCTCGCCCTCGACCAGCGCAGCCACCACGAAGAATGCCGCGTCGCCGGCGCCTTCGGCCGGTCCCTTCTTGCCCGAAAGCACGAATTCCGCGCCTTGCCGTGTCGCCGTCAGCGAGACAGTGTTCGGGAGGCCCGACTGTCGCGGATCGGACAGGCACCAGGTTGCAGTGGTCTGCCCCGAGAGCAGGCCGGGCAGATAACGCTCCTTTTGCGCCGCCGTGCCGTACTCGGACAACGCTGCAGCAGCCACATTCGTCGGAAGAAGCGGGCCCGGGGACACCCAGTGCCCCATGACCTCCGCCACCAGGGTCAGATCGAGGAGGCCGTGGCCCGAGACACTCCCGCCGCCGTCCTCTTCGGCCACAAGGAGTGAGGTCCAGCCGAGCTCCGCACCCTGGCGCCACCAATCGCTCGGGTAGCCCGCCGCCTCCTTCTCGGCCCACTCCCGCACAGTCGAAAGCGGGCACGTGTTCTCGATGAACTTCGCGGTCGTCTCCTTGAAGAGCTCCTGGTCATCCGTCAGCTCTAAATCCACTCGCTGGTCCTTTCTCGCCTGCGGGCCCATCGTGCCCGCGGCCGTGATTCCGTCTCGTCTCCCACCGCACAGCGGCGATCCTCGTCTCCGACCGCGTCATGACGCACCAAGCCGTACTGCATTTCTCCGACACGGCCGCTCTCAGACCGCCAGTCGCCGACGGATGATGCCCTCGTGCCCCGTTACGCCGACCAGAGGAGCGGGAGTGTATCGACCTGACGTAGCCCGAACATGAAGTTGAGCTCGGTGCCCGGTGCGATCTCGTAGTCCGGGATGCGCCTGTGCCACTCCCGCAGCGTGGTCCGCAGCTCCAGCCGGGCCAGGTGGGATCCGAGGCACCGGTGCACACCTGCACCGAATGCAAGGTGCTTCGTGTTGCGGGTGAGAATGACGTCATAGGCGTCAGCGAGATCGGCCTCGTCAGTGTTGGCCGAGCCGATGCTGATACCCACGTGGTCACCCTTGTGCATGGGGCACCCACCCAATTCCACGTCCTGTTGCACCACTCGCGGCACGCCGGTCACCGGTGTCTCCCACCGCAACAACTCCTCGACCGCGGTCGGGATGATCCCGGGGTCCTCCACGATGAGCCGCCGTTGCTCGGGGTGCTGGGCGAGGTACGCGAAGAAGCATTCGAGGGTGTCGGTCACCGTGTCGAGTCCGGCCAAGAGGAACAGGAAGCAGATACCGAGGATCTCGTCGTCGGTCAGCTTGTCCCCGCCCACTTCGGCACTGACGAACATGCTGAGCAGATCCTCCTGCGGCTTCTTCCGGCGCTCCGCCAGGGTCTCGGCGAAGAAACGCTCTACCTCACCGGCGTTCACACGTTGATTTGCCTGGACCTCCTCGAGGTCGGACCCGGCCGGACGAAGGATCCCGTCCTTCATCTTCAAGAACATCGCCAGCTCCGACACGGGAAGCCCGAGCAGCCGCAGGAACACCGATGACGGGAGAGGCTCGGCCAAGGCCGTCGTGAATTCGCAAGATCCGTCATCGATGAACGAGTCCATCAACTCGTTCACCAGCTGCGCGATATCGGGCTCGATCAGGTTCATCCGCTTCGGAGCAAAAATAGGGTCCAAGAGCTTGCGGTACTTCGAGTGTTCGGGTGGGTCGACCTGCAGCGGGATGAGCGGCACCGACTGGCCGAGGTCCACCGCCTCCATGGCGGAGGAGAACACGTCGGGGTGCTGCAGCGCGTACTCCACCTCGCTGCGCCCCATGATCGAGTAGCGCCCGAAGATGCCGGGTACCACGGACCCGTACGATCGCGCCACCTTGTAGAATTCCTGCGGGTTCCGCCCGGTTTCGGGCGCAACGAAGAGATTCGGGTCGAAGACGGGTGTCTCGACCGCGGACTGCTCCGTGGTCACCCCTCCTTCCGGTACGCGCCCAGGTCGGCGGCCAAGGTGGCGTGCTTCATCGGACCCGTGCGGGTGGCGCGGCTCCGAGACGTCATGACCAGCCGCCCTGGCACGTAGCGCCTTGACGGTGGCCTCCTCCTTGGGGATAACCGCGAAGGGGTCGTAGCTGAAGTGCTTCATGGCGTTGAGGTGCGTGATCCTGTTGATGTCGTGGTCGTTCAACTCGCCGATGTACTTCCACAGCTGCTCGGGCGCCGTCGGCCACGTCGAGTCCGAGTGCGGGTAGTCGCACTCCCACGTCACGTTGTCCATGTTGAGAAAGTCCCGGCTCGCCACGCCGAAGGCGTCGTCGATGAAGCAGGTGATGATGTGCTGGTCGAAGACCTCGCTCGGGAGCTGATGGCCGAATTCCTGGCCGGTCCAGTAATGGTGCTTGTCGTACTGATAGTCGATGCGCTCCAAGAAGTACGGGATCCAGCCGATCCCCCCCTCGGAGAGGGCGACCTTGAGGTCGGGGAACTTGCGCAGGACCGGCGACCAGATGAGGTCGGCCGCCGCCTTCACGATGTTCATGGGGGTGAGGCTGATCAGGACGTCGATCGGCGCGTCAGGCGACGTGATCACCATCTCGGACGAAGACCCGATGTGCATGCAGACGACGACGTTCTCGTCGCTGCACGCCTTCCAGAACGGATCCCAGTGATCCGAGTGGACGCTCGGCCAACCCAGCTTGGAGGGGTTCTCCGAGAAGGTCACCGCATGGGCTCCCTTGGCGGCACAACGCCGCACCTCGGCGGCGAGGACCTCGGGGTCCCAGATGGCAGGGATCGGGCACGGGATGAAACGGCCCGGGTAGGTGCCGCACCACTCGTCGATGTGCCAGTCGTTGTAGGCGCGGACCATGGCCAGGGCCACGTCCTTGTCCTCGGTGCGGGCGAACAGCTGGCCGCAGAACTGTGGGAAGGACGGGAAGCACAGCGAGCCGAGGACGCCGTTGGCGTTCATGTCGTTGATGCGCTCGTGGATGTCCCAGCAACCGGGCCTGATCTCGTCGAACGAAGTGGGCTCCATGCCGTACTCTTCCTTCGGTCGGCCAGCCACCGCGTTGAGGGCGATGTTGCCGAGCTCGGCTCCCTCGTAGAGCCACGCGCTCGTCCCGTCTGCCCGGGTCACGAACTTCGGTGCCAGGTCGACGTACTTCGCCGGGAGCCGGCCCTCGAACACGTTGGGCGGCTCGACCAGGTGGTCGTCCACGCTGACCAGGATCAGGTCATCTACATCCATCAAGAACCCCCTTGTCGCAGTGCCAATTGCCTGACACCACCGTCGATTCTCGCAGCTACTTGAGAACTGCGCCAGACAACCCCCCGGATCACGCCAGAAATGGCCTCCGGCCAGGGCCTGTTCAAGCGGGCCGGGCTCGGACCCCGAGACGTCGGAACGTGTTCACATAGTCAATGACGAGCGACTCGTGCGTCCACCACTCCTCTTTGGAATGCGTGCCGTAGGCGCCCTCCCTGGCCATCGTGGCGGGCGCCATCTTCCGGAACGCCGGCTCCGGGTCATCGGTGTCCAGCTCATAGAAGTGCATGTAGCGGGGCGAGCCCTCTGCCCTGTTCTCATAGGGCGTGATCATGGTGAAGTGATCTGGTGTGGCGGCCGCGATGTCACGGATGTGGACGAAGTCGCCCCAGTCGCGGAGCGCCTGATTCTGCGCCGGCGTCGGCGCACTGATCAACACCAGCTCCAGACCGAGAGTCGGCTTGTCCGAAATCGTTCCCTGACCGGGCCGGGGGTAGTGATCGAAGCAGTAGCCGGTGATGTCCTCGGGGAGCGCGTCGGGAGCAGTGAACTCTTCGCTCGCCTCGTAGACACCGAGGATCGAGAACTCCGGCAGGGTACGCGGAAGGTCGGTGCGAAACGGCACGCAGTTGTCCCACCACGTCGCCCGCTGCACGCCGGGAAGTCCCAGCAGTTCGGGCACGCGCTCGGCCGCGTAGCGTTCAGCCGGCCGGTCGGTCATCTCGAGATAGAGAACCGGCGTCGTCCGATCTTCCATGGCAACTCCCCCCAGGGCTTGACGTCGACAATGAAACTACCAACATGCGGTCCCGCGACGTCCCGGAGACGTGCCCGGCCGGGGACCGGCACGTCGAGACCAGCGCGCCGGCCTGTCGTGAATGGCAAGCTCAGTCGTGAATGGCAAGCTCAGTCGTGAATGGCAAGTTCAACAGTGCGGGTGCCAGACTGACCCCGCATCAGACGGGGGGTGGGATCGCACGTGAGCAACACAGAGTCGAGACAGACGGTGCACGATTCCAACCCGCTGCACGGCGACGCGCCGAGAATCCTGGACGGCCGCCGGATCATCGACTGTTCGGAGACAATGGCAGGCGCGGTCGCCGCCCTCCTGCTAGCCGAGGCAGGGGCCGACGTCATCAAGGTGGAACGCCCGCAAGGTGACCCGACCCGCAGCTCACTGGGCTTTCTCACCTGGAATCGCTCGAAGCGCAGCGTCGTCATCGATCTGGAGACCGAGCACGGCCGAACGCAGTTGCACAGCCTCCTCGAGGGAGCCGACGTCCTCATCCATACCTTCGGGCCGACTGCGGCGGCCCAACGGGGACTGGGCGACGACGAGCTGGCGGCCCGGCACCCACGCTTGATCACCAGCGCCGTCCTTGGATGGCCCGCCGGCCACCCGAGTGCGGATGGTCCGAGCGACGACCTCCTCGTGAGTGCCCGGCTCGGCCTGTGCGACGAGCAGCGGGGCTGGCGCGAGGGTCCGGTCTTCCTCCGCTTCCCCTTCGGGAGCTGGTGTGCCGTCTACTTGAGCGCCATCGGGATCCTCGCCCGGCTCATCCAACGCGAACGGGGCGGGGCTTCGGGGGGGCCGGCGCATACCAGCCTGGCCCAGGGAGCACTCGTGCCGACCATGATGCATTGGGCCCGCGCCGAGACACCCGGGCCCATGTTCGCCTGGGGCCTGCCGAAGGACCTCGTCCCGTCGATGTTCGAGGCCGGTGACGGCACCTGGATCCACCTAATGCGCAACGCCGACGTCGATTCGCCCCTCATGGTGCAGGCCTTCGACGAGCTCGGTGAAGAGGGAGTGGCGAAGGCCAACGCGGCCTTCGGCGGCCTGGCCACTCCGGGGTATCCCAACTTCGGGGCGAACCAGGTGGCGTTCCGGACCAGGCCGGCCCAGGAGTGGCTCGAGGACTTCTGGGCGAATGACATCCCGGCGCAGCCGTCGGCGCAGTACGGCGCCATCCTGGCCGACGAGCAGGCCCGGGCGAACGGCTATGTGACCGAGGTCGACGATCCCACCCACGGGAAGGTCATCCAGGCCGGGACCCCGTTCTCCACGGAGCCTCCCTCCCGGGTGACCGGTCCGGCGCCCTCATTGGGGCAGCACACCCACGAGGTTCTGGCCGAAGTGCCGTCGGCATCGGCATCGGCATCCGATGGGACAGACGCAGTGGCGACAGCGGGTGGCGGCGTGCGCTCGCCCCTCGCGGGCCTGCGCATCCTCGATCTGGGGAACTTCCTCGCCGGACCCCTCGGCCCCATGCTGCTCGCTGACCTCGGGGCCGACGTCATCAAGGTGGAGGCGACGACGGGCGACAAGATGCGCAACGTGCAACGCGTCTTCGCCGCGTGCCAGCGGGGCAAGCGTGGCGTGGCGCTCGACCTCAAGTCGCCGGCCGCCCGCCCCGCCCTCGAGGCCCTGCGTGGCGTGGGCCGACGTGGTGCACCACAACCTCCGGATGCCCGCGGCGCGCAAGCTGGGCCTGGACTACGAGTCCCTGCGGGCGATCAACCCCGACATCATCTATTGCCACGCCAGTTCGTACGGCCCCAAGGGCGAGCGAGCAGATTGGCCGGGGTACGACCAGCTCTTCCAGGCGTCGGCCGGGTGGGAGGTGCTCGGCGGGGGCGAGGGGAACGATCCGATGTGGTTCCGCTTCGGTTTCATGGACCACCTGTGCGCCATGGGATCGACGGTGGCCACCCTGCTCGCCATCTACCACCGCGACCGGACAGGCGACCCCCAGTTCGTGACCGGATCGCTTCTCGGAGGGGGCGTCCTGACGAACAGCGAGACCTTCCTCCGTGACGGCGGACTGGCCGCCTCGGCCGATCCGCTGGACCGCGAACAGATGGGACTCTCTGCCGGGTACCGCCTCTACGCTCTGGCCGACGGGTGGATCGCCCTGTGCGCGCTCGAAGACGGGCAGCTCGCACGAGCCTGCGCGGTCGCCGGGGCTGACGGCCCGGACATGCTGGCGAGCGCGCTGGCGGGCGCGTCGTGCGAGGCCACACTGGCCGCACTGCAAGAGGCCGGCGTGCCGTGCGAGCCGGTGAAGCTCGACCAGGGCGAGGCGTTCCTCGACGACCCGCTGAACCGGGAGCTGGGCCTGGTCGCCAGCTACCCCCACGCCGAGTGGGGCGAGCTCGAGCAGGTCGGGGCCCTCTGGGCCCTCGGCGACCTCGAAGTGAGCCTCGAGCTGGCGCCCCCGGCGCTCGGAGAGCACACCGTCGAGGTCCTACATCAGCTCGGGCTCGACGAGGACCTGATCGCCGAGCTGCTGGCGAAGTCCGTCGCTGTCCAATCGCCGGTAGCCGTCCACGCGCCGCAGGCCGTCCACGCGTCACCCTCGACAAGGAGCCCTTCATGACCGAACAGAGCACGACCGTGGTGGTGCCCGAGCTCAACGACCGGAACCGCCACTTCTGGCAGGGGGGCGAAAAGGGCGAGCTGGTCTTCATGCGATGCCAGGACTGTGGCTACTACCTCCACCCCCCCATCCCGATCTGCCCGATCGACCAATCGAAGAACCTCGCCCCCGAGGCGGTCAGTGGGCGGGCCACGCTGGCCAGCCACACCGTCAACCATCACGGCTGGCTGCCCGGGTTCGAGCTGCCGTACGTGGTGGCACTCGTCGATATCGTCGAGCAGGCAGGGCTGCGACTGACGACCAACCTGATCAACTGCCCGCTCGGCGACATCCGCAGCGGCATGCCGTTGCAGGTTGTCTTCCGCCACATCGAGGATCCGCACGGCGACGTCTGGTTGCCGTTGTTCGAACCGCAAGGAGACCAGAAGTGAGCACGCGCCCAGACCGGCCGGAAAAGCAATGTGCGGTATCGGGCATCGGCCAGTCCGACATCGGGCGCCGGCTGGGGCGCGATCCGCTCGAGCTCACGCTCGACGCCTGTTACGCCGCCGTGGCCGATGCCGGACTGAAGCCGTCGGACATCAACGGTGTCTCGAGCTACCCCGGCAACATGGCCCAGCCCAAGGGGTTCACGGGCGCCTCCACCTACGAGGTGATGGACGCCATGCGCCTCGAGGTTGACTGGTTCGACAGCGGGGTCGAGACGCCGGGCCAGCTCGGCTCGGTCATAAAAGCGATCCTGGCCATCGGGGGCGGCATGGCCGACCATGTCCTGTGCTTCCGCTCCGTCTGGGAAGGCAGCGCACAAGGCACGGGCGGACGGGCCAGCCTCGGACCCGGAGGCGGCCCGGGGCTCGGTGGGGGCGGGGGTGGGGGCGGCACGATCTATGCAGGCGACTTCGCGCAGTGGACGTTGCCGTTCGGCTCCGCCGGTGCACCCATCTGGGTGGCCCTCTACGCCCAGGCCCACATGGACCGCTACGGCACCACATCCGAGCAGCTGGCCCAGATCGCCATCAACGGGAGGCGCAACGCCGGCCTGAACCCCAAGGCCATCTATCGGGAGCCCTTGACCCTCGAGGACTACTTCAACTCCCGGATGATCTCCACACCGTTGCATCTCTTCGACTGCGACGTGCCGTGCGACGGTGCCACGGCTTTCGTCATCTCGCGCCGCGAGCTGGCACAGGACCTGGCAAAGCCGCCGGTCTATATCGAGGCCATGGGCACGGCCATCCACGACCGTCCGAGCTGGGATCAGCTCAAGGACCTGTCGCGCATTGTCGGCACCGATGCGGCAGCCCAGATGTGGCGCCGCACCGACCTGACCCCGGCCGACGTCGACATCGCCCAGATCTACGACGGGTTCAGCTACCTGACCATGCTCTGGCTCGAGGCGTTGCAACTCTGCGGGACGGGTGAGAGCGGGCCTTTCGTCGAAGGCGGCACCCGCATCGCTCGCGACGGTGTCCTCCCCCTCAACACCGCCGGCGGTCAACTCTCGGCCGGCCGCCTCCACGGGTACGGCTTCTTCCACGAGGCATGTGTGCAGCTTCGGGGCGAGGGGGGCGAACGTCAGGTGCCGAAAACGCCGAAGGTCGCCGCGGTGGCGGCGGGAGGTGGCAACACCTGTGGTTGCCTGCTGCTGACGACCGAAGCTTGATGCGCCCGGCAGCAGCAGCGGCAGCGGCAGCAGCAGTGACAGCGGCAGCGGCAGTGACAGCGACAGCGGCAGTGACAGCGGCAGTGCGCGCGCCAGTCCCCGTCTGACCCGGCTGGTGCGACTGCGGCCCACCCACCGCCAGACCGGCAGCCCCACGTACCGCCAACCCGGCGGGGCTTGGGATGTGCCCACCCTCGACGCGGTGACTGGGGCGGCCGCCGTGGTCGACTCGCGCCATAGCGCCGACCGTGTGACGGCGGCGCAGCTCGTGGCGGGTGTCGCCGGAGGGCTGCGGGCAGCGGGGGTCACCCGGGGCGACACTGTGGCATGGCAGCTGCCGAATTGCCTAGAGGCGCACATCCTCTTTCGGGCCTGCTGGCGCCTGGGGGCGGTCGCCCTTCCGGTGCATCATCTGGTTGGCGCCGCCGAGGTCGGCCGCATGCTGGGCGCCGTCGAGCCGCACGTCGTGTTCTCCCGTGACGGGCTCCCGGCCGCAGAGCTGCCCGGCGTCCACTTGGCCCAAGGCGGGGAGCCGGCATGGGATGCCCTGGGCACCGCTCCCCCCGTCACCTCGTCCTCGGCCAGAGGATCCGATCTGGCGGTGGCCCTGTTCACCTCCGGCTCGACCGGAGAGCCCAAGGTGGTGCTCCACTCCCACCGGGGCCTGTCCTACAAGGCGATCACGCTAGTGGCGGCCCACGGGCTGACTGCGGCGGACGTCGTGCTGACCCCCGCCCCCCTGTCGCACATCTCGGGCCTCTTGAGCGGACTTTTGATCCCGGCCGTCGCCGGTATGCGGGTGGTCCTGATGGAACGATGGGATCCCGAGAGGGCCGTCGACCTCGTGC
The DNA here is from genome assembly GCA_963706555.1 of uncultured Acidimicrobiaceae bacterium. Classification (GTDB taxonomy): domain Bacteria; phylum Actinomycetota; class Acidimicrobiia; order Acidimicrobiales; family RAAP-2; genus Bog-473. The sequence continues at coordinate 3,116,541 of OY970164.1, read as the reverse complement.
AGCGCGACAACGTCACGTTCATGGCCGGACCACCGACGTTCTTCTCTTCCATGGCCGGTGCCGCCAATTTCTCGAGCCGGGCCACCGAGAGCATGCGGCTCCTCTCGTGCGGTGCGATGACCGTGAGCCCGGAGTTCGTGGCGGCGACCGCCGCAGCATTCGGGGCGTCGGTCAAACGGACCTACGGGTCCACCGAGGCCCCGAACGTCACCACGTCGACCTGGGACGATCCGCCTGAGCGGGCCCGGGAGACCGACGGGCGCGGTGTGGGGTCCGTCGAGTTGCACATCGTCGACCCCGAGACCGGCCGCCAGCTGGCGGCCGGGGAACCGGGCGAACTCGTACTGCGCGGGCCGGAGATGTTCTGTGGGTATGCCGATCCCGCACAGACGGCGGCTGCCATGTCCAGGGGCTGGTACCGCAGCGGCGATCTGGCCACGCTCGACGACGAAGGTTGGCTGAACATCATCGGCCGGCTGCGGGAGCTGATTATCCGCGGTGGCGAGAACATTGTGCCCGCAGAGGTCGAGCGCGAGGTGGAGGCCCACCCGGACGTCATACAGGCGGTGGTCGTCGGCTACCCCGACGAGCGTCTCGGTCAACGGGTGGCGGCCTGCGTCATCGTCCGCGCACCCTTCGACGTCCAGGCATGTCAGGACTGGTTCTCGTCCCGCGGCATCGCCCGTTTCAAGACCCCCGAGCGGGTCGTGACGGTCGACGCGCTCCCGTTGCTCAGCCTGGGCAAACCCGACCGCAAGGCGGTGGCAGCCCTCGTCGCCGGGACGCAGTAATCAGTCGACAGCGTTTGTCCACTGCCGGCTTCCCTTCGGCGCGACAACTCGTCGCCGACTACGGTCCCTTGCCGGGCTGGGTCGGGTGACGGAGCGCGTTGTCGGCATCGAGCTACGCCCAGACATCGACATTCGATCGGCCAGACTTCGAGATTCGATTGGGAGGGCAGATGCACATTGACGACATGATCATGGTGAGCGTCGACGACCACGTGGTGGAGCCACCACATCTTTTCGATGACGTTCTGCCGGCCCGTTACGCCGAGCTGGCGCCCAAGATCGAGGTGGACGACGGGGGCGTCTACACGTGGAGGTACAACGGCGATGCGTACCGCAGCGTCGGGCTCAATGCCGTGGCTGGCCGTCCGCGGGCCGAGTGGGGACTTGAGCCAGCCTCCTTCGACGAGATGCGCGATGGCTGCTTCGACGTGACCGAGCGCATCAAGGACATGGACGCGAACGGCATGCTCGGCTCGATGTGCTTCCCGTCAATGCCACAGTTCTGCGGCCAGCTGTTCGCCCGGACAGAGGACAAGGACGTGGCCCAGGCCATGACCATGGCGTACAACGACTGGCACATCGACCAATGGTGCGGCGCTTTCCCCGGGCGTTTTATCCCGCTCGTCTTGCCCATGATGTGGTCGGCCGAGGACACCGCCGCCGAAATTCGCCGGGTGTCCAAGAAGGGCGTCCATGCCGTCACCTTCTCCGAGAACCCCGCCGCCCTCGGCTTTCCGAGCCTGCATGACGACTATTGGGATCCCGTCTGGAAGGCTGCGAGCGACGAGCACGTGATCATCTGCATGCACATTGGATCGTCGTCCCAGCTTGTCGTCACCTCCCACGACGCACCGATGGACGTCCTCATCACCTGTCAACCGATCACTCTTTTCCAGTGCGCAGCAGATCTCATCTGGTCGCCGATGTTTCGCAAGTTCCCCGAACTCAAGGTCGCGCTCTCCGAAGGCGGGATCGGCTGGATCCCGTACTTCTTGGATCGCATCGACTACGTCTACGACCACCAAAGGGAGTGGACAGGCCAGGACTTCGGCGACAAACTGCCGTCGGAGGTGTTCAACGAACGCGTAATCACCTGCTTCATCGACGATCCGGCCGGGTTGGCCATGCGCCAGTTGCTCAACTTGGACAACGTGACCTGGGAGTGTGACTACCCCCATTCCGATACGACGTGGCCCCGCTCACCTGAGATCGCAGGGAGCTACATGGAGGGGCTCACCGACCAAGAGATCGACAAGATCACGCATGAAAACGCCATGGCCCACTTCTCCTACAACCCTTTCGCCCATTTTGAGCGGGGTCAATGCACCGTGGGTGCGCTACGGGCGAAGAATCCTGGCCATGATGTGAGCAGCCGGTCGTCGGGAAGGCGTCAGGGCGTCCTCGCCACGAAATCGTCGGAACTCGCCGCCATGTGGCCGCGGTAAAACCTCCGCACGATGACGCACGTTCGAGAGCGGTCAGCCCAATGAAGGACGGGCTCACTCGGATTCTATGGACGGGGACGGTCGGCCTCGACCGCACACTCGAGGAACGAGTCGAAGCAGCCTTGCGCGCCGGCTTCGAGGCCATATCGACGTCACCGAGGGAAGCGGTGGTGCTCCGTGAAAAGGGGGTCAAGCTACCCGACGCCGCGAGTCGAGCCAGGGGCGAGGGAGTCCCGATGCTCGTTCTCGATGCCGTCTTCAGTTGGCTCCGACCCTCGGATGCATTTGGCGGGAGCCCACTCACAAGTGTTGAGGACTGTCTCCGCATGGCCTCGGAAATGGATGTCCCGTTCATCAACGCCATTGCTATGAGGAGACGGGGCGACCACCTCACGACGGAGCTCATTGCAGAGCGTTTCGCTCACCTCTGCCATCAGGCATCCGACATCGGCTGCAAGGTCCATTTGGAATTCGAACCACATTCACTGTTGCCGGATATCGCGAGCGCCTGGGAGATCGTGCGCCTGGCCGGTTGCGAAAACGGAGGTGTGCTCTTTGACAGCTGGCACTTCTTCCGAGGCAACCCAGACTTTCAGACGCTCGAGGCGATTCCCGGTGAGCGCATCTTCTCGTGTCAAATAAGCGATGGGTCGGCGGAGCGAGTCGGCCATTGGTCCGAGGAGATGATGCACCACCGCCTCCTCCCGGGGGACGGGGTCTTTGATCTCACCAGAGCCATACGATGTCTCTCCGACTCAGGTGGACTCACCCTGTGCGGACCCGAGGTTCTCTCTGACGAGCTCCATGCGCTCTCTCCGACCTCTGCGGCACAACGGGCGAGCGACCGCATGGGCGCGCTCTGGTCGCAAGCAGGCAGTGGGGACGCCTGGTCGGTACCTTTCACACCCCGGCCCGCGTAGCCCACACGCCCCGGTGGACGCTCTGACCCTCGGGCCCGGCTCGTCGGGGCGCTGCGATCAGTCGGCCGCCTTCGTCAGTCGGGGGCCTTGAGCTCGCCGATCCCGAAGGTCTCCATCATGGAGTCCTCGAGGTACTCGGGTCCGTCCAGCGTGGGGACGAACCACCCGGTCGGGCACATGGTGAGCACTTCCACGAAGGTGAACCCGGCCCCGGCCATCTGCAATTCGAGGGCACGCCGGATCATCCGCTTCGTGCGGGCGATCATGCCCGGCGTGTTCACCGCGCCGCGGGCGACGTAGGCAGTGCCCTCGATCTGGGTCAGGACGCGAGCAATGTCGATCGGGTACCCGTGCTCTTGTGCCTCGCGTCCCTCGAGGCTGGTCTTGGTGCGTTGCCCGATCACGGTGGTGGCCGTCATGTGGCCACCCGTGTCCCCGAAGACGCCGTTGTTGAAGAGCAACGCGGTCACTTTCTCGCCCCGGGCCGCTGCGTGCAGCACCTCGTGCAGGCCTTCGCTCACCATGTCGCCGTCGCCTTGGAGCGTGACGACGGCGGCGTCGGGCTTCATACGCTTGACGCCGGTCGCGACTGCCGGGGCGCGGCCGTGCAGACATTGCAGGGAATCGATGTCGCTGATGCGCATCATCTGGGTGTAGCACCCGTGCCCGGCGATGAGGATGGTGCGGCGCTCGAGCTCGAGCTCGACAAGTGCGTCGAGCACCAGGCGCCACGCGACCGGATGCCCGCACCCCGGGCACAGATCGTGCTCGGAGGACTGCAGGAGGTTCGGCTTGAATTCGGCCACCCGGTGGGCGGCACGCTCGGGTGCGGTCGTGATGTCGACGGTGGTCATACGACTCCTCTCACTGCTCTCACTGCATTGCCGTTCATTGGGCCTGCGTTCATCGACCTGGCACTCATTGGCCTGGCGCTCATCGGCCTGGCACTCATTGGCCTGGCGTTCATCGGCCTGGCGCTCATTGGCCCGCCGCGACGGGTTCGCCCACGGCCCGGCGTACGCGCTGACGGAGCTCGTCGGCGTTCAACAGGTCACCTTGGCGCATGCCCGACTCGTCCTGGGACACCCCGCCGATCGAGCGGATGACCGAGCGCTCATGGGCGTACATGCGGACGTCGTCGACCATCTGGCCGGCGTTGAGCTCGTAGACCAGGACGTGACGCTTGCCCTTGGTGACCTCTTCGAGCCCCACGGCGGGGAACGGCCACAGCGTGATAGGGCGGAAGGACCCGATCGACAGGCCCTCTTCGCGCAGGTCGTCGACGACGCGGTCGACGAAGACCGATGTGGTGCCGAACGAGACGATCAACACCTCGGCGTCATCGGCCCGGTAGGTCTCGAAGCGCTGCTCTGTGGCCTCGATGTGCGCGTATTTCTCGGCGATGGTGTTCCAGGCCCGGTCAGGGCCGACACCAGGGGTGTTGGGCTTGCCCCGGTTCCAGGTCCAGATCTGACGGGCCCGCCCGGTGCCGCTCATGGTGCCGTCGAGGGCCCAGTCCTTGGGTTCGAGCGGACCGAAATCGAGCGGCTCCACCTCGATGCCGACCGAGGTGTGCGCAATGACGTAGTCGCCGTAGAGGATGACCGGGGTGCGGTAGAGGTCGGCGAGATAGAAGAGCTCCTGGGTGTGCGCGACCGCTTCGGGAATGTCCTTGGGGGCCAAGGTGATGGTGCGGTAGTCGCCCCACCCACCACCCCGGGTGCACTGGAAGTAGTCCTGCTGGCCCCGGGCCATGGTGAAGACCACCAGCGGCAGTTCGTTGAGGGCCAGCTCGGCGATGCCCTCCTGCATGAGGCTGACCCCCTGCCCGCACGACCCCGTGGCCGCCCGGGCCCCGGTGGCCGCCGCGCCGAGCGCCATGTTGATGCCCTCGATCTCGCTCTCGGCGTTGATACACACCCCGCCTGCGGCGGGGAGCTTCTTCGCCATGTTCTCCAAGAGCTCGGTGAACGGGAGCATCGGGTAGCCGGTGAAGAAGCGGCATCCGGCCAGAATTGCGGCGTCGGCCACCGCATCGCTGCCCTGCATGAGACGGGGTGCCATCTCAGACCTCCTTGTCGGCGTCTGTGGTGCTGTCCGCACTGGCGCCCATCGCAGTGGCGCCCATGGTTATGGGCACTTCGAACTTCCAGACCTCGAGGGCGAAGTCGGGGCAGATCTCCGCGCAGGCCATGCAGCCGGTGCAGCCTTCGCGCAGCTCGGGGAGATTGAATCCGGCGTGGTTCATGGTGCTCCCGAGCGACAGCACCCCCGGACGGCACGCCGGCACACACAGGCCGCAGCCCTTGCACCGTTCGGCGTCGAGCACGACGGTGCCCCGGGTCACATGCGCCCTCTCCGTTCCGGTACCGGGGGTGGCACTCACGAGGCCACCGCCGCATGCTTGGCCCAGGCCGGTGCGCCCAGCGCGGGCAGAAGGTCGGCCCCGGCCCGCAACGCCCGGCCATTGGCTTCGAGATGCTGGGTGCGGTATGCCGGAATGAGCTCGCGCATCGCCACGATGGCGGCGTCGAGGCTGACCAGGCCCGTCAGGGCAACGAAGGCGCCGAGGAGGACGAAGCCGGCACTCATGGGGCTGTCGAGCTCAGCCGCCACATCGCTCGCCGCCACCTCGAACACATGGGCGCCCGTGACATCGACGGCCCCGGTGAAGAGGGAGGAGTTCACGACCACGATGGCACCGTCAGCCAGGTTGGGCGCGATGGTCGGAAAGAACGTCGGATCCATCACATAGGCCGACCAGGCCGACGTGGCGACGGGGAGCGCCCGCAGGGGTCCCTCGCCGACGGTGATCTCGGCGTTGGTCATCCCCCCGCGCATGCCCCCGCCGTACCGGGGGACCAGCATGACCTGGCGCCCCTCGGCGATGGCAGCCGTGGCGAGCGTCTTCGAGGCGATCTGGACGCCCTGCCCCCCGACCCCTGTGAACAGCACTTCTCTTTCCACCAGTCCTCCTAGGACCCGAATTGTTGCACCAGTTTTGCCCGCTGGACCTGGCCCGTGGCCGAGGTGCGTGGTAGCACATCGGCCTGGACCACCCTACGTGGGTGTTTGTAGGCCGCCAAACGCTCGCCGATATGGGTGCGCAAACCGTCCACGCTCGGGACTTCGGCCCCCTCGTGCAGGACGACGACCGCACATACCACTTCGCCCCACTGGGGATCGGGGATGCCGACGATGGCCACGTCGGCGAGGCCCGGATACCCGGCAAGGGCCGCCTCCACCTCGACGGGGGCCACCGTCTCACCTCCGGTGCGGATCACTTCCTTCTTTCGGCCGACGATGTACAGGTAGCCCTCGTCGTCCTGCTCGGCCAGATCCCCGGTGTGGTACCAGCCGCCCTGGAGAGCCTGAGCCGTCTCGACCGGGAGCTCGAAGTACCCGGTCATGAGCCGGTCGCTGGTGAGGAGGAGCTCCCCGTCCTCGGCCACCCGGGCCTGCACCCCGGGGATGGGGTGCCCGACGCTCCCCGGGTGGGTGAACAGGTCGGGATCGCGCAGCCCCACCGCCCGGGCCGTCTCGGTGGAGCCGTAGTTGACCGTTGTGCGCGCGGCCGGGAAGCGCTCCTTGATCCCCGCCAGCAACTCCTGGGTGACCTGTGACGTGCCGGTCAGCGCCCACTCGACACTGCTGGTGTCCACCGCCAGGTCGCTCTCGAGGATGCGGCGCCAGACGGCGGGAATGCAGTAGATGATCGAGGGCGACCAGCGCCCGACGGCCCCGAGGAGTTGCTCCGCGTCGGCGCGGCTGACGAGATGCGCCGCGTGACGGGCCGACCAGGCCATCATGGCGAAGTTCCAACCGGCCATGTGGAACAGGGGGAACATGATCACTTCGCCCGCGCCGCCCGTCGTCGAGTACGCCGCCGCGCCGGCGTGGGTGCGCAGCCATGTGGCGCGTTGGGAGACCATGACGCCTTTGGGCTGGCCGGTGCTCCCGCTGGTGAGGAAGATGGTGCAGATCGCGTCCTCGTCGGGGAGCGGCACCGGTGGCGGAGCGGACGACGCGGCCTGGGCCTGTGCGCTGAGATCGAAGCCCGGCAGCGCGCCACTGGTGCCCCCAGGGCCGGAGCGCCGGCCCGGGCCGGAACGTCCGTCCGGGCTGCCGACCATGACCAGCAGGGTCTCGCTTCCGGCCACGAGCTGCTCCGCCCGCTCGGCGTGCACCGGGTCGACGATCAACATCTGGGGACGGATGTAGGTCAACACGACCGCAGCTTCGTCGTCGGTGTAGGCAGGGTTCAGGGGCACGAAAGCCACCCCGAGCCGGCTCAGGGCGAAGTAGAGCCCGACGCCCTCGAGGGTGGTCTCGGACCACCAGGCCACGCGCTCGCCGCGACGCGCTCCCAGCGCGTGCAACGTGTTGGAAAACTGATTGGCCAGGACGTCCACCTGGCCGAACGTCAGCCGCTCGTCGCCCAATGTCACAGCCAGGCGCGCCGGGGCCGTCCCTGCGGCACAGGCCAGCACGTCATTGGCGATGAGCGGCATTGCTACTCCCCCTTGGAGGACGGTGTGGAGTCCCGGCGCCCCGTCTCGCGCCGTGAAAGCATGCCACGCGCACCGGCCCGAACTTCGGATCGGCACTGGGTTATCGGCACTGGGATATCGTGCGGCGCGACGCCATCGGGCGACGAGGAGGGGACACATGGACAGATTGGCGGACAAGGTCGTCATCATCACCGGGGCCGGAGATGGATTGGGTGAGGTCATGGCCCATCTGTTCGCCGGCGAGGGTGCCCATCTGACGTTGGCCGGTCGCCGTACCGAGCTCCTCGAACAGGTGGCTGTGGCGGTCCGGGCCAAAGGCGGCAGGGCGATCGCCCGCACCACAGACGTCACGGACGAAGGAGCGGTCATCGCCATGGTGGCCGACACGGTGGCCGAGTACGGGCGGGTCGACGTCATGTGCAACAACGCGGCGCAGCCGGGCAAGGACCTGCACATCTGGGACCAGACCCTCGAGAACTGGAACGCCACCATTGCTGTCGACGTGACCGCGGCCATGCTCTGCAGCCGCGAGGTCGTCAAGCAGAGCATGCGGGAACGCCAGAGCGGGTCCATCGTGAACTTCTCATCCACAGCCGGGCTGGAGGGCATCGATCGCAAGAGCCACTACAGCACGGCCAAGGCCGGCCTGCGCACCCTGACCAAGGTGGTGGCCAAAGAAGTCGGGCCCTTCGGCATCAGGGTGAACTGCCTGGTACCCGGGGGCATCCAGACCGATCTGCTCCGCAACTACTGGCGCCGACTGGCGGACGAGCAGGGCGTCACATGGGAGGAGATCCGCGACAAGGGAGCCCGCTCCACCGCGTTGCGACGTATCGCCACGCCCGAGGAGATCGCGCAGGTGGCGCTCTTCCTCGCCTCCGATGCGTCGAGCGCTATTACGGGGCAGTCCATCGTGGCCGACTGCGGCGCCAACATGCCCGGATGAGCCAACATGCCGGGATGAGCAGCCGGGCTCCGTTGTGGGACCTCCATCAGCCGGCACCCGAACTGGCGGCGGCATGGCGGGAGGCCGGACTCTGGCGCGATGAACCATTGCCGCTCGGGCAATTGGTCGACGATGCCCTGCAGAAATTCGCGGACCGGCCGTTCACGTTCCGCTCCGAGTACCGGCCGTGGAAGGGAACCTACGGCGAGGTGCGCGAGCTGGCGCTACGGGCAGCCGAAGGGCTGGCACGGCGCGGCATCTCGAGCGGCGACATCGTGGCGTTCCAACTCCCCAACTGGGTCGAGGCTGCCATCACCTTCTATGCCGTCACGTATCTCGGGGCGGTGATCGTGCCGATCGTGCACACATACGGGCCCAAGGAAGTGGCCTACATCTTGCGGCGGAGCGACGTCGCGCTCTTCGTGACCGCCGATCATTTCGGGAGTACCGACTACCTTTCCCACCTCGACGAGATCCGGGCCGACCTGCCCGGCCTCGAGTCGGTCGTCGTCGTCGGTGACCGGCCCCTCCCCCGTGGCACCGAGTCCTTCGACGCGCTGCTCGAAGGACCCGCCTTGGCGGAGCCGTCGTGGGGCGACCCGACGGCGCCGGTGGTGATCGCGTACACCTCGGGTACCACCTCGGACCCCAAGGGGGTCATCCACAGCGATGTGACCCTCATGGCCGAAATGGGTCATCAGACCACCATGCGGGGCGCGGGCGGCCGGGTCGATCGGCCCTCGCTGGTCGGGGCGCCCCTCGGGCACGCCGGCGGCATGTACTCCTCACTGCTCACCCCCCTCCCTGCGGGGCTGCCCATCCATCTGATCGACAAATGGGATCCGGGTGCCGTGCTGCAGGCAATGCTCGAGGACGGGCTCTCCTCGGGCGGCGGCGTGACGTTCTTCCTTACGTCCCTCCTCGATCACCCCGACTGCACGCCTGCGCACCATGCGCTGATTGGCCGGGCGGGCATGGGCGGAGCGGCGGTGCCCCCCGCCGTGTCGGACCGGGCGGAGCAGCTCGGCATCGACATCTTCCGGTCCTACGGCTCCACCGAGCACCCTTCGATCACCGGCAGCTGGGGCGACGCGCCTGCCGCCAAGCGCAAGTACACCGATGGCCGCCCCCTGCCGGGTGTGGACATCCGCCTGGTCGACGACGACGGTCGTGACGTCGAACCCGGCACTCCCGGCGAGATCCTCAGCCGCGGTCCCGACATGTTCCTCGGCTACACCGACTCCGCGCTCACCCGCGAAGCCATCGATGCCGAGGGCTGGTTCGCCACGGGCGACATCGGCCAGGCGGACGAGGACGGGTACATCACCATCGTCGACCGCAAGAAGGACATCATCATCCGCGGCGGCGAGAACGTGAGCGCCCTCGAGGTCGAAGAGCTCCTGTTGCGGATGCCCGGCGTCCTCGAAGTGGCAGTGGTCGCCGCGCCCGATCCCCGCCTGGGCGAGCACGGCTGCGCCTTCATCCGCCTCGACGGCGAGGCCCGGGAAGTTCCCCTGCCGGCCCTGCAGGCGCATCTCGAGGCCTCGGGTCTGGGCCGGCAGAAATGGCCCGAAGAGGTTCGGGTCGTGGACGACCTGCCCCGCACCCCGTCGGGCAAGGTGCGCAAGGCCGACCTACGGCGCCAGCTCCGGGAAGACGCGGGAGCGGGCTGAGATCAGCGGGCGCCGCGCACGAGCCGCCCGGGACGGGCGCCGGTGTCCCGGCCGTGGTCCCGGGTGATCTCACCGGCGACCAGCGTGTAGTCGTAGCCCTCCGCATCTTGGAGGAGGCGACGGCCGCCCGACGGGAGGTCGTGCGCCATCCAAGGACTGCCGAGGCGAAGGTTTTCGAAGTCGATGACGTTGATGTCTGCCCGCAGCCCCACTTCGATGCAGCCCCGGTCACCCAGCCCGTAGAGAGTGGCGGTGTCCTTCGTCTGCTTCTTCACCACGAATTCGAGTGGCAGGCGTTCTCCCCGCTCCCGATCGCGGGCCCAGTGCGTGAGCATGTAGGTCGGGATGGACGCGTCGCAGATCATGCCGCAATGGGCGCCGCCGTCGGACAGGCCGGACACCGACTGCGGGTGCAGGAGCATTTCGCGAATGACGTCGTGGCTCTCCCAGGCGTAGTTGTAGATCGGGAGCAGCATCATGGCCCGGCCGTCGTCCTCGAGCATCAGGTCATAGAACAATTCGAGCGTCGTGAGGCCCTGGGCCGCGGCCAGCTTGGCCAGGGAACACTCGGGCAGCGGCTCGTAATCGAGGCCTGATCCCATCGGATAGAGCCGGTTGGCGAACCGCTCCATGGCCGCCGGCATCATGTCCCACATCAGGGAGGGATCGACGGGCAGATTCTCCTCGGCCAGGATCGCTGCCCGCACCTCCGGCTCGCGCAGCCGGGCAACGAGCTCGGGCAGGGGCAGGTGGGAGAGCGCGATGAATGTCGGGCGTTTGGCGAAGGCGTGGTGGGTCTGCAAACCGATGAGCATCCCGAAGGGTCTTCCCGCCACCTGCGGGTAGCACTGGGACCCGTCGCCGCATGCTTCGAGCGATTCGGCCAGCAGCATCCGCCACTGCTCGGGATCGTCCTCCACCTGGTTCATGCCGAAGGTGATGGGGCGCCCGATCTCCGCCGAGAGCTTGCGCATCCACGCCATCTCGACCGGCGCCTGGATCACGTCCTGCCCGTCGGCGCCGGCGGGCGCCAATTCGAACACGCCGGTCCCCGCGTCACGCAACGCGTAGCCGAGGGCGTACAGCTCGTCGTGGGCGGCGAACGTGCCGGGGACCGGCTCGCCGTCCATCGCCCGGTGACCCAGCACCCGCGAGGTCGTGACACCGAGGGCACCGGCTTCGACCGCCTCGCGCACGATGGCGCGCATCTGCGCGATGTCCTCAGGCGTGGCGGGCTCGTTGCGCGCCCCCGCTCCCCCATGACGTACCCCCGCACCGCGCCGTGGGCAACCTGGGCCCCCACGTCAACGGAAAGCCGTCGTTGCGCCAGCACGTCGAGGTACTCGGGGAATGTCTCCCAGCCCCACGTCATTCCTTCGGCCAGCGCGGTGCCGGGAATGTCCTCGACCCCCTCCATCAACTGGATCAGCCACTCCTCCTGACCGGGCCGCACCGGTGCGAACCCCACCCCGCAATTGCCCATGATCAGGGTCGTCACCCCGTGGTGCGAGGACGGGCTCAACTCGTCATCCCACGTCACCTGCCCGTCGTAGTGGGTATGAATGTCCACGAATCCCGGCGTCACCAACCGATCGCTGGCATCGATCACCCGTGCGGCGGCACCGTCGATCGTCGGCGCGACCGCAGCGATCCGCCCGTCTTTGACGGCCACGTCGCCCACGAAGGGCTCCCGTCCGGTCCCGTCGACGATCTTCCCGCCACGGATGATCACGTCATACATTGCAAACCCCCCGAGATGTGGAACCGCCTGCACCCTACCGCCTCGTCGCCATGACACCCTGGCCGGGGAGGTTCGCCGCCCGCCGAATTCCCCCCCGGCGGAGACAGGCCCTACTGTGGCCGCCGCTGCCTCTTCGCCTGTGTGCATCCGCATGCAGTGCGGCGACGCGGCGGCATGCGAGCCCGACCTGGAATTACGTCACAGGACGCACGAAATGGAGACCCGAATGGAATGGAACAAGCGATCGGCCGTAGTGACTGGAGGGGCGGGGGGACTCGGCGCCGCCACAGTCCGGAACTTGACGGCTCTGGGCATGCAGGTCGTGGTGTTCGACCGCGCCCTCGATGCCGGGAAGGAGCTCGTCAGCACCCTGGGCCGCGGCACCGCCGTCGGGGGCGACGTGAACGACGACGCCGACGTGACGGCGGCCATCGATGCAGCGTCCGCGCTGGCGCCTCTGGCCGTCGTGATCAACGTGGCAGGAGGCGGCGCGGGGGGTCGCACCCTTTCACGCGACAACACGCCGCTCGACATGAACATCTTCCGCGGCGTGATGGAGCTCAACGCCTTCGGCACGTTCAACGTCACGCGGCTCGCCGCATCGCGGATGGCCGGCAACGAAGCCGACGATCACGGTCAGCGCGGGGTGGTGGTGAACACCGCCTCGATCGCGGGCTACGAGGGACAGACCGGCCAGATCGCCTACGGCGCGGCCAAAGCCGCCATTTTGGGCATGAGCCTGCCGCTGGCGCGGGACCTGGCACCGGTCGGGATCCGCGTGTGTGCCATCGCCCCCGGCACAATGGGCACACCGCTCATGATGAGCGCCCCAGACGCGCTGAAGGACAAGCTGGTCGAGAACATCGTCTTCCCGCACCGGATGGGTGACCCCGACGAATTCGCGCTGCTCGTCGAGAGCATCGTGCGGAACCCCTACCTCAACGGCGAGAACATCCGCCTCGACGGCGCCCTCCGGTTCCCGCCGAAATAGTTCGAAAAGGCCAGTCCTCGGCAAGCCAGTCCTCGGCCAACCCGACTTGGACCAACCCGTCCTGGACCAACCCGTCCTGGACCAACCCGTCCTGGACCAACCCGGTGTGTGACCGGATCAGCCCGTGGGAGGGGTCTTCAACATGGCGCCGGCGTCGACGCGGATGTTCAGACCCGTGATGTAACGGGATTCATCGCTGGCCAAGAAAGCCATCAGATTGCTGATGTCGCGTGGGTCGACATAGGGAATCGGCATGGCCTGCATGAGAGGCAGGTAGTCGATGACGTCTTCACGCTTGGGGTTCTCGAGGTCACGACGGAACGCACGGTAGACGTCGACGTTGTGCAGCAGGTCGGTGTCACAGTTGGTCGGGTGCACCCCGTTCATGCGGATCATGTGCGGCGCGAGCTGAAGGGCCAGGACCTCGACGTAGCGGATCACCGTCTGCTTGGCCCATGAGTACCCGACACCACCGGTCGACCCCATGACCTCGGTCGTTCCTTTCATCATGCCCGCAGTGGAGCCGGTGACGACGATGGAGGCGCCGGCGGTCAGGTGAGGGATCGACACGGCAACAGTGTTCATGGCACCGATCAGGTCGACATCGGTGGCATCGATGAAGCCCTGGCACAAGGTGTCATCCCGTCCGGGACAGATGCCGGCGTTGGCGAGCACGATGTCGAGGTGGCCGAATGTTGCTACCCCTTCTTCGACGACATCGCGCAGTTGCTCCCGGAGGCGCACATCACCTTGGCGGGCGATGATCCTGCGGTCCAGCGCCTCGACCTCTTTCACCGTCTGCGCCAGGTCCTCGGGAGAGGCGTTCGGGTAGTTCATGCTGGCGATGGGCGCGCAGATGTCCACGGCGATGATATCCGCACCCTCCTCGGCCAGCCGTACCGCATGGCTGCGGCCTTGACCACGCGCGGCGCCGGTGATGAAAGCGACTTTCCCTTCGAGCTTGCCCATCTGTGTTCCTCCGACTCTTGTGGCTTCGATGTTGGCCCCAGCAACCTATAGGACAATTCCCGCCGGCATCTCTCGACCGCCTGCTTCAGGGATTGACAGCCACGGGCACGTGCGAAAACCCGGCCACGTTGGCCATGGTGACCCGCCGCAGGCCGTCCTCGTCGACGGTGAAATTGGGCCAGCGACGTGTCATCTCGGAGATGGCGATCCGGCTCTCCATCCGGGCCAGGGCGGCACCGAGGCAGCTGTGGATGCCATAGCCGAACCCGAGGGCCAGGCTGGGAGGACGGGTGATGTCGAACTGGTCGGGGTCCTCGTACTCCCGCTCGTCCCTCGTGGCCGAGCCGGTGAGGAGGAGGACAGGCTGTTGGGCCGGAATCGTCACGCCCCCGATCGTCTTCTCTTCCAACGTGAACCGGCCCTGGTACTGGCTCGGCGGCAGGTAGCGCAGTATCTCCTCCACTGCCCCGGGGATGCTGTCGGGGTTCTCGCACACCAGGCGCCACTGTGCGGGATGGCGCGCGAAGAGGACGGCCGCGTTGCCGACCAACTTGGTAACCGTCTCGGCGCCGGCACCGGCGAGGAGTGAGAGGAAGCCTGCGATCTCGTCGTCCTGGAGCTGCGTCATCACGCCGTCCCCCCGGTCGACTTGGGCCTCGATGAGCTGGCTGATCATGTCGTCGGCCGGATGGGCTCGATGGTCCTGGACGAGCTCGTAGTAGTAGAGGCCTGATTCCATGCCGGCCGCCTCGGCTTCGGGCGACGGATGGACGCTGCCCTCCTCGCGATGGAGGATCGTGTCGAGCCAATGCCGGATCTGCTGGCGATCCCCCTTGGGGATTCCCAGCATTTCGGAGATGACCTCGACCGGGAACGGTCCCGACCACTGCTGGACCAGGTCGAACGTCTCGGCCGGGCCGATCTCGTCGGCGAATTCCGAGATGACCCGCCGCACCATCGGTTCCAGCTGGTTAATGGCGCGCGGCGTGAACACCCGGCTCACCAGCGCGCGCATCCGCTCGTGCTCCGGCGGATCCATGAAGATGATCATGTTGAACGCGAACTTCTCGGGATTGCTCAACAGGTGCATGTCCGTCCCGTACCCGCTGCAGAACACCGCCACGTTCTTGTGCGCGGCGGCGACATCCTCCCAGCGCGAGAGCGCCCAGAACCCGTACTTCTCGCTGTAGTAGACCGGTTCCTCGTTGCGAAGCCGGCGATAGACGTCGGTCGGATCCTGGAAGAACGTCGCGCTGTAGGGATCGAAATCCAACGGCTCTCCCGTCGTGGCGGTCGATACGGACGTCGTCACCGGTTCTCCTTCGTCGTTCGTGAGGTTCCACCCCCAACTCTCGCGCAGGCTCCGCCGGCCTGTGGACCGTCAGCTGTGGTCAGGCAGATCAGCTGCGGTAAGGCAGATCAGCTGGGGTCAGGAGATCAGCTGTGGTCAGGCAGCACGAGGCCCGGCGTCCGTAGTGCGAGAGTGTGCGCCATGAGCATCGACTACACAGAGCAGGGTCACGTCGTCACCATCATCATCAACCGGCCCGAGACACGCAACGCACTCGACATGGCCCACTTCCAAGCGCTGGCGCAGGCCTGGGGCCGCTTCAGGGACGACGAAGAGGCCCGGGTGGCCGTGGTCACCGGCGTCGAGGACGTCTTCTTCACTGGCGCGGATCTCAAAAAGTTCGTCCCCGAGCTCACCGGGGATCTCCCGCGCCCCGCCGGCTGGGTCCAGGACGACGCCATGCATGCCGTGCTCCACCAGTACCCGATCTACAAACCGATCATCGCCGCCGTCAACGGGATCTGCGTGGGTGGGGGCATGGTACTGCTGGGGTCCACCGACATCCGCGTGGCATCTCCCGATGCCCGCTTCGCCCTCATGGAGCCAAAGCGGGGACTGTTCGCCGGCGGCGGCACCACGGTGCGCTACCCGCGTCAGCTGCCGTGGGCTCACGCCATGGAGCTCCTCTTGACCGCGGACATGGTGGACGCGGAGCGGGCCATGGCGATGGGTCTCCTGAACGCCGTGGCCGCTCGCGACGAGCTGTTGCCTGCGGCGTATGACTTTGCACACCGGATCGCCGCCAATGCGCCGCTTGCCGTCGCGGCCACCAAGCAGTCCGCGCTCGAAGGGCTCGAACTCGAGTTCCAGGCGGCGTACGAGAACGAGGCGCGCCTCAGCGACATGGTCTTCGCCTCCGAGGACGCGAAGGAGGGGCCGCTCGCATTCACCGAGAAACGCCTCCCGGTGTGGAAGGGGCGCTAGTTGCGACGCGGACGTCAACCTTTCGGAGGATCCTCCGGCTCTGCGCACGTGAAGAAGCCCTCGATGGCGGCACGCGCATCAGGACTGGCGAATGCCGCCACCTGCCAGGGCCATTCAGTCTCCAATTGCTGGCGGAGCGTGTTGTCCCACGTGCGGCGCAACAAGCGCGCCGCGATCTGCACACCGAGCGGTGGGAGTGCCGCGAGCTCCTGCGCATAGCCGATAGCCGTCGCGACAAGATCGTCATGGGGAACGATCCTCCAGATGAGACCCAGCGCGAGCGCCTCGTCGGCCCCCACCCGTCTGCTCGTGGCAGCAAGGTCGAACGCCGCCTGCGGTCCGATGGCACGTGGGAGCAGATAGCTCATACCCATCTCCATCGAGAGCCCGACGCGAGTGAACGCCACCGTGAACAACGCCCGTTCGGACGCGAAGCGGAGGTCGTGCAGAAGAGCGAGCGCAAAGCCCCCACCGGCGGCGGCCCCACTGACCGCGGCGATCAAGGGCTTGTCAAAGGCATCGATCGCCAGCACGTGCCGTCCCGGACCGAGGCGGTCGGCGTGGCGCTCGATCATGCTCAGGTGTTCCGTCTCCCCGGTGGACTCGTGCAGCATGTCCGAGAGGCTCTTTTCAGGCCCCCCGCCTTTCAGCTGGGACAAGTCGCCGCCTGCACACCACGACGGTCCGTTGGCGGTCGTCACGACGGCCCGCACACCGTCGTCGATCCGGGCCTCCTCGAGCGCCTGCATGTAGGAGACGAGCAACGGTCCCGAGAGCCCATTGAAGGGTGGGTTGTTCAGGCGGAGCTCAAGGACGGCGCCGTGGCGTTCCCGCAGGACCAGATCGCTCGTCATCGTCGTGCTCCTCCCGGCGCTTGGTGGCCGGGACGTCGCACCGTCATGCGATGCGGGTCTCCTGGGCCGGCGGCGCCCACCAGCGGGCCGGCTCGGTCGCCCGCACCCGCTCGAAGGCATCGCGCACCTGCTCGGGAGACCGAAGACCTGCGGTCGGAGGGCCGGATCCCACCGCAAAACGAGCCACACGACCTCCGGCCGCGCTCAAGACCTCTCCGTTGAGCGCACACTCGGGGTGCACGAGGAAGGCCGTGACGGGCGCCACGATGTCGGCGGACAACAGTTCGGTCGCCGCCCCGAAAATGGTCGACATGACCGCTTCGTTGAGACGGGTCACCGCCATCGGCGCCACTGCGTTCACCAAAATCCCATGGCCGGCGCCTTCGGCCGCAAGCACCCGGGTCAGTCCCGCCAGAGCCCCCTTCGCGCCGCCGTACGCGGCGTTGGCCGGCGTTCCCAACAATCCGATGCTCGACGAGGTGAAGACCACCCTTCCGTACCCCTGGTCCTTCATGGGGTCCCACGCGGCACGGGTGACCAGTATCGATCCGATGAGGTGCACCCCCAGGACAGCTTGAATGTCGTCGGGCGTCAGCCGGTGGTACCCGCCCGACCGCACGATGCCGGCGTTGTTGATGACGGCGTCGATGCGACCGAAATGCTCGAGCGCAGTGGCGACCGCCGCCTTCGCTCCTGCCGGATCCGCCACCGAATGGGCATCGGCCACTGCCTCTCCCCCGAGAGCGGTGATCTCATCGACCACCCGCTGTGCGCTGCCACCGATCAGATCACGGCCGTCGGGCGCAATGCTGAGGTCGTTGACGACGACCCGCGCTCCCGATGCAGCGAGCAGGTGTGCGTACGCACGCCCCAATCCGGCCCCGCTCCCCGTCACAAGGACGACATCTCCTGCGAACTCCACCGCGATGTCCCCCTCTTCCCGTGTCCCAGCCTGCGGGTTCGAAATATAATCGATGCACTCTTCGAATGCGCAGCAACGCGCACGAGCAGCACGAGATGAAGAAGTGGGGGACAACGCCTTGAGGCCTCAACCAGATGCACGCTCCGCACCCGGCGGGTCTCGGGGAGCGCGCAACTGACGCGGGTCGCGGGAAGGTTTCCCGAGAAGACCGGGTTCATCTACTTGGATCGGAGCTATTCCTTCGCAGAGCTCGACGCACGGGTTGACCACGTCGCCAGCGCGTTGGCGTCCATCGGCGTGGAAAAAGGTGATCGCGTCGCGATGCTCATGGGTAACAGCATGGCGACGATCGAGGCGTACTTCGCCCTGTCGCGGCTCGACGCGATCGCGGTCCCCATCAATCTCCGCTTCGTGGCACCCGAAATCGGATTCATCCTGGCCGACAGTGGCGCGAGCACGCTTCTCGTCGATCAGGTGTACGCACACGCAGCGGCACAGGCGCGGGCGCACGTGCCCGGTGTGACGCGCTGCCTCGTCGTCGGGGGGGAACCCCACGAAGGCGGCCCCGGTTCTCTCAGTTGGGACGACGTGACACAGGGCGACGGAGCTCACCCGCCGACGATCGCCGTCGACAACGACGATCCGGCCATGATCATGTACACGTCCGGCACGACCGGCCGGCCCAAAGGTGCGGTCCTGACCCATTACGGCCTGGCCATGTCGGCATTGAGCGCCATGATCGAGCAACATCTTTCCGAAAGCGACGAGGTCTGGTATCTGAACCTTCCGCTGTTTCACATCTCCGGTGTGGCAGGCATCTACCCGTACATGTTCGTCGGAGGCACCTCGGTCGTGGCCCCACTCGGCGCATTCGACGCCGCAACCGCCGTGGACGATCTCGAGCGCTATCAGGTCACAGCCGCCTGTTTCGTCGGGCCGCAGTGGCAAGCCATCGTGGCCCTTCCCGGGGTCGAAACCCGACGCTATGCACTGCGGCGGGTCATCTGGGGGACGTCGCCGGCAATCGTCCCCCTCTTGGAGGCGGTGCGCCGCACCTTTCCCGATGCGGCCATCTACAACACCTTCGGACAAACCGAGATGAGCCCCGTCTCGTGCATGTTGGGAGCGAAGGACTTCGACACGCGGCAAGGGATCGGTGGGCAAGCCGGTGGTCAACGTGGAAGCGCGCATCGTCGACGACGACATGTCCGATGTCACGCCGGGCGACGTCGGAGAGATCGTCTACCGCGGCCCCAATGTCATGAAGGAGTACTGGAACCTGCCCGAGGCGACCGAAGAGGCCTTCGCCGGGGGATGGTTCCATTCGGGCGACCTCTGTCGGCAGGACGAGGATGGATTCATCTACGTGGTGGATCGTAAGAAGGACGTGGTGATCTCCGGAGGAGAGAACATCTACTCGGCCGAGGTGGAAGCGGTCATTCTGCGACACCCCAAGGTGCGTGACGTCGCGGTCATCGGCGTGCCGCACCCGAAGTGGGGGGAGACCCCGTGGGCCATCATCACCTGCCAAGACCCCGCCGACCCCCCGAGTGACGAGGAGCTGCTGGAGCACTGCAAGAACGAGATGGCCTCCTTCAAGAAGCCATCGTCCTTTATCGTCCTCGACGGTGACCTGCCTCGCAACGCCATGGGGAAGGTAACAAAACCGGTACTCCGCCAACAGTACGGATCCGGTTCCTTCGGCACGTCTTAGCGGCGGACGGAGTAACCGGCCTTCTCCCGGTCCCACGTCGTCGCGGTGACGCCGCTCTCGCGCAGCTCCGTCTTGAGGACCTTCCCCGTCGGGTTCATCGGCAAGGCCTCCACGACATCCACATAGCGCGGGACGGCGAAATACGGCAGGTGCTCGACGCAGAAGTCCATCAGCTCGGCGATCGCCAGCGAGGCGTGCGGCTTCAGCGAGACGACGACCTTGACATCGTCCTCCCCCAGCTCACTCGGCACGGCGACCGCTGCCGCATCGGCGATGGCGGGGTGACGGAGCAGCGTCTGCTCGACCTCGAACGACGAGATGTTCTCCCCCCTGCGGCGGATGGCATCCTTGTTGCGGTCGACGAACGTCAGGTGCCCGTCGGCGTCCTGACGCCCCATGTCGCCGGTGTGGAACCAGAGATTGCGCCAACGCTCGACCGTGGTCTCGCTCCGTCCGTAGTAGCCGTCGAACATCACATGGGGTGCCCGAGGGCGGCAGCAGATCTCACCGACCTCCCCCGGCTCCACCGGCTCGTCGTCCTCGTCGAGGACGAGCACGTCGAAATTCGGCTGGGGCCGCCCGGTCGCTCCTTCCCGCACGTCGTCGCCTATGGCATAGAGCACCATCGGCAGCGCCTCGGTCATCCCGTAACTGGTGAGCACGGTCAGGTTGTAGCGCTTCTCGATGCGGCGGTGCAGGCCGCGCGGGATAGGGGCGGCCGAAATGAAACGCAACGGCAACTCGGCATCGGACGGATCCTCAGGGAGATTCCACAGCATGTTCACCATGACGCCCGCCAGCAGGATCCCCTTCACGTCGTAGCGGCGCACCCGATTCCAGCATTCGCTCACGCTGAACACGGGATCGAGCAGACCGGTGGCGCCTGCGGCGATCGGCCCGACCACCGACGCGACCGAGCTGATGTGGAACAGAGGGAGTGGTGCGTACAGCACCTCTCCCTCTGTGAGCTGCCAGGACTCGACCATGGTGGCAGCACAGGTGGCAACGTACTGATGCGAGATCACCGCACCTTTGGACGGACCCGTCGTCCCCGACGTGTACAGCACGCAGAGCGGGTCTTTCCACTGCGGCTTGTGGAGGACGGGGGGAGCTGGTGCACTGCCATCGGTCAGAGCAGTGCTGTCGACCAGACGCCACGGCACGTCGGGCACCGCGCGTTCACCCGTCCGCTGCACGATCACCGTCGCGAGTTCGGGTATATCAGCCGCGACGGCCGCCAGGCGGTCGACCAGCGTGTCCTCGACAAGGGCCATCCGGCAACCACTGGCCCGCAGCGGCGTCGACAGGAAGCTCCCCCGGTAGGCGGTGTTGAGGGGGACGGCAAGTGCGCCGATCCTCGCCGCGCCCAAGAAGGTGTAGATCCATGACGGGTGGGTGTTGGCGAAGATCGCCACCGTCTCCCCCCGACGAAGACCGAGTTCGTAGAGGCTGGCGGCCGCGGCCATCGACCGTTCCCGGAGTTGGGCGTAGCTGATCGGCTCGTCGCGCACCACCAGGCACGCCTGGTCCGGCCGCTTCTCACACTGGGCGTCGAGCAACGCCGTAATGGTCCGATGCTCGAGCGGCCGCCACAACGCGCTCACCCGAAGCTGCCTGGGTCTCGGCCCACTTCTCGTACCACTAAGAACTCGGCGGGTTGGGTCGGGCCCAATCGGGGCTCTCGGGCCAATGCAACCGCGAGCGGCGCGACGGATGGTCCGGATCGTGCCGTTGGCAGGCCTCGCGATAGGCCCGGCCCACCGTGACGGCCTGTCCCATGTCCCAATAGTCACGTTCGCTAGCAAACCGGCCGTTGCCGCCGTACCGGTACACGCTGATGCTCGGGAAGTCCAGATACGCCGGTCCGCCGGGATCGGGATTATCCCTGCGGTTCTGCATGAGGACGACGACGTCGTCGCCGTCGATCTTGTGCCATTCGTAGGCCGTGTAGAGCTCGGGGAACTGCTCGTTCATGAGCTTGTTGCACCAAGTCCCGAACTCTTTGGGGTCCATCGTGCCGTAGTGGTGGTCGAAGTACACACAGTCGTCCGTGTACAAGTCGACCTGCGCCGTCCAGTCCTCACCCACCGGCCCGACCTGCCAGAGATGTTGGAACGCCTGCTCGATCTCTTCGTGTTCGTAGTCGCTCATTGCCACCGGATTCCTTATCTGAGTTTGGGGAGAAGCAGCTGCTGGATCTCCTGACCTGCCTCGTCGGGAACGATGAACGAACCGGGATCCAAAATTTCCTCCAGTCGGTCCCGCACCTCGTCCGTAGTGAGTCCCAGATCGAAAATTCCATCATTCACACCCATGAACAGGCGGGACAGCCCGTCCACCCGCACGGTGAAGATCTCGCCACTCGTCACACAGGACTCGTGCGCCAGGTACCCCACCACGTCGCTGAGCACACCCGGGTCACCTTCGGGCGTGGGGACCACCATGTTGACCAACATGTCGTGGTCGGGTCCCTCGCACTTCAAGATGTTCATCACCCCGACCAGGCCCATGCTGGCGACCGTGTTGCCTTCCGCCACATCGTCAGCGACGGTGGTGCCCAACGCGCACGACAACACGATCCGCCCGTAGCCCCGCTCGCGCATGTGGATCCAGGCCGCTTGGGACAGCCAGTAGCCCCCGAAGAGGCCGGCCAGAAGTTCGACGGGCTCGGTGTCGCTCAGGAGAGCCTGCGAGGACCCGGCGTCGGACGCCCGATCCGATTGGAGCACCAGGATGTCGACGCCGCCAAAGCTGTTGACGGCCGCCTCGATCACCGCTCTTGCGCCTTCGGGCGTGTCCACGACATCGCTGTTGGGTATCGCCGCGCCGCCGCGCTTCTTCGATGTCCTTCGCGACCTGAATAGCCGCGCCCGCATCGGCGTCGTTGACCACCACCAACGCACCGCGTCCGGCGAGCAGCTGGGCGTAGCGACGCCCGAGTGCGCTGCCGGCCCCCGTGACGATAGCGACCCTGCCGTCGAACCTGATGTCGGTCATGCGCCCTCCAATGCGAGACTTTCGCCCGAACGTGCGATCTGCTTGGCCCAGGTGTAGTCCGCCTTCCCCGACGGCGAGCGGGGCACCTTGTCCACCAGGAACATCCGACGGGGAACCTTATGCCCGGCCAGATGATCCCGGCAGTAGCGCTGCACCTCGTCGAGCGTGAGCAGGGGATCTGCGCTCACCGGCTCCACCACGGCCGCCACCCGTTCACCGAAACGCGGATCGGGCACGCCGACGATCACGGCGTCGACGATCCGCTCGTAGCCCTTTAGTACTGCCTCCACTTCTTCGGGATAGACCTTCTCGCCACCCGTGTTGATGCACAAGGTGCCGCGGCCGAGCAAGCGGATGGTCTGGTCGGACTCGATGCTCGCCATGTCCCCGGGCAGCGCCCATCGCACGCCGTCAACGGTGACGAACGTCCGTGCTGACTTCTCGGGGTCGTTGTAGTAGCCGACAGGGACACGGCCCATTGTGGCCAACCTCCCCACCGCCCCCGATCCCGGCACCACCGGGCGCAGATCGTCGTCGAAGACAGTGGTCTTCTCGTCGGCGGTGAAGCGCAACGTCTCGGCTGGTCCCTGCCCCCGGACAGTCGTGGAGATGGCCTGGGCCGGCGACTCGGATGAACCGATGGCCTCGACGATCATCATGGCGGAGGGAAAGCCCACGAGAAGGCGGTCCTTGACATCACCGGACATGATGCTGCCCCCGGAGCCGAGCATCAGCACGGAGGAGGTGTCGAAGCGGCCGGGGTTGGCGTCAAGTGTCTCGACCAGGGGCAGGCCCATCGAGTCCCCGACGATCGTCAACATGGTGACGCCTTCGCGCTCCACGATCTCCAACACCGTCTCCGCCTCCATTTGACGGTTCGGATGCAGCACGATGAGGCCGCCGCTCAACATCGCCCCCCACGCCGACCAGTGCCCGCTCACGTGCATCAGTGGACCCAATGCGTAGGAGACGTACATGTCGGGGACCGGGACACCCGCGTCGGCCAGCGCCCTCAGTCGTGGGTGTATCGGCGCGACGGCGTTGTCGGCGACGTCTTCGGGCTTCACCACCTCGACACCTGGCGTCATCGTGGCGAAGAAGATGTCCTCTTGCCGCCATACGACCCCCTTGGGCTTGCCCGTCGTACCCCCCGTGTAGGCGATGTAGGAATCGTCGCCGGACCGGGGGCCGAAATCCGGGACCGGAGAGTTGGTAGCGAGCAGGTCCTCATAGGCCATTGCGCCGGGCAGTGCCGAACCCCCCTCGGAACCGTCGTCGACGAGGATCAGGTGTCGCAGTCGGGGAAGCCGATCCAAGATGGCGGCGACCACGGGCGCGAACGACGCCTCGAGGACGAGGGCCACGAGATCGGCGTTGTCGAAGAGATAGAACAGCTCATCGGCGACGTAGCGATAGTTGACGTTGATCGGCACGGCGCGGATCTTGTAGGAAGCCACCATCGTCTCGAGGTACTCGGGCCGGCTGTACATGAACACGCCCACATGGTCCGTCGACCCCACTCCCAACGAGGCCAAGGCGTGGCCCAAGCGTGTTGCTCGATCGTCCAGCTGCTGGAAGGTCAGTCTGGTGTCGCCCCAGACGATTGCCTCACGCGCGGGGACGCGGGCCGCGACGCATTCAAAAAGGTCGGCCAGGTTGAAGTCCATGTATCCCCCCCTCTGCGCACCACGTTCGTACCGGATCGTTCTTCTACGAGCAGAGGTATTCGTCGATGACCTCGTGCATGTGGATGACGTTGTGCTCTTGGCGCGGGTTGAGGCGCAAGCCGGTGCAGCCCCGTGAGCGCATGCCGGCTTGGACGTGGGCCATGTTGGCGTAGTCCTGGTTGGTGACGAGCCCCCAGTCCTTGGCCGCCCAGTCGGGGTAGAACTTGCGCTCGCACATCTGGCGGTCCTCGTCCGGGGCGACCCACTCGAGGGTCCACAGGTCCTTGATGGCGCTGTGGGGGTCGAGCCCGTTGGGGCGGGTGCGGAACAAGGTGGTCGAGCCGGGGTAGATGGGGCCGACCACGTTGGGGAAGAAGTGCACGTCGTCGGACATCAAGAGCTGCTCATCGCTCAGGTGGCCCAGGTCGATCCCCTTGGAGCGCAGCATCTGGACCCGGATGTCGTTGTAGGCGTCCATAGCCGTCTTGCCCTCGGGCAGGGGCTTGTCTTTGAGGTCGAGGACCTTTTGGCGTTCCTCTTTGAGGAACAGGCCCCCGAGCTCGTCGATCATGACGGCCAACAGCTCGCGCTCGTCGTAGTCGCCCGGGCCGAGACCGAGCCGTGGGCTCGGGCGGATCTCGTGCTTGACCTTGCCCTCGCCCCCCATGTGGTTGTGCTTGCCCAAGGGGCCATAGGCCATGTTGGTGTCGTCGGTCCAGCGCAAGAGCTGGGGGTGGGTCCCCTGGACGTGATAGCCCTCGTTGAAGGCGTCGAGGGCACTCTTCCAGTTGGCCGGGATGATGACGCTGCGATAGGAGCGAAAGCGCATCTTGTCGAACCCGTAGGGGGCGAGCAGGGCCGGGAGGGGGCCGAGGAACGACTCGAGCGATTCAGAGTCGGGGTCCATGTTGATGAAGACGAAGCCACCCCAGCGCCCGACCTTGATCTGGTTCAAGCAGACCTCGGCGTCGGTCATCGAGGCGGGGAAGTCGAAGCGGTCGACCACCTCTTTGTTGGTGCCGTCGAGCTCGAAGCGCCAGGCGTGGAAGCGGCAGCGGATCTCCCCGGTGGCGAAGTTGCCCACACCCGCGGCGAGCCGGGTGCCTTTGTGCGGGCAGGTGTTGTAGAAGGCCCGGATGGTGTCGGGGTCGCTCCGGGTGATCAGGATCGACTGGTCGCCAATGATGTACTCGAGGTAGTCGCCGACATTTCGCACTTCTTCTTCCCGGCACGCCATCTGCCACACCCGGGGCCACAGCCGTTCCATCTCGAGGTCGAAGAACTCCTGGGAGACATAGCGCTCCTTGGGAATGATGTTGGCCTGCGTGGTGGGAACGAGGTCCCCCTCGCGGCTGAGCGTCATCACCATCGGGCTTCACCCTCCCCCTCGGGCCCACACAGGGACCACGCGGCCTCTTTACTCTGACTCTAGAATACCAGAATGCTATTCTCGCCCTCGGTGCCCCGAGGGGATACGGGGTGGCGGAACAGGGCCACACGGACACGATTGAGATCTGGAGGATCAGGGGGGTGAACCTGCCGAGGTTGGACGACCGGGTGGCCTTTGTCGCCGGGGCAAGCCGCGGTATCGGCCGCGACATCTCCATCGCACTGGCGCGAGCGGGAGCTTCGGTCGCCGTCGCGGCGCGGACCGAGCAACCCGGCAAGTTGGCGGGCACCATCTTCTCGGTTGCCGAGGCGATCACGGCCGAGGGCGGGAACGCGCTCCCCGTCGTGTGCGACGTCACCGACGAGGCCTCGGTCCAGGCCGCAGTCGACCGGACCGCCGCCGAGCTCGGACCGATCGGCATTCTGGTGGCGAACGCCGGCGCACTGTGGATGGGGACGACCCTCGACACCCCGCTCAAGCGGTGGGAGCTGTGCCTTCGGGTGAACCTCACGGGCACATTCCTCGTCACGCGGGCGGTGCTCCCGTCGGTCATGGCGCAAAAGCGCGGCTCACTCATCGCCATCACCACGACAGGCGTCTTCCAGACCGAGTTGGGCTCGAACGCTTATTGGGTCTCCAAGGCCGGGATCGAGCGGTACTACGCCGGGCTCGCTACCGAAATGGCGCCGAACGACGTCGCGGTCAATTGTCTTGCTCCACGCAAGGTCGTCATGACCGAGGGGGCCGTGGCCGGGGGGATCGACGTCCCTCCCGAGATGATCGAACCGCCCGAGGCCATCGGGGCCGCCGCGGTCTACCTAGCCGGGCAAACAGCGAGCACCCTTACTGGCACCGTGCAGTACTCGCTCGACCTGCTCGAAGAGATCGGCCAACCCATTACCGCATCGGAAACGGGCACCCCGTCGTGAGATCCTCGGGGACGACCGTACCGGGCCCGGGTCGAACAGGAAGGAAACGGTCATGAAACCAATTCGTGTCGGGGGGGAGAATGTCTTTCCGGATGAGGTGGAGGGCGTGCTCTGCTACCACCCCGCGATTGCGGCCGCCGCCGTCATCGGCATGCCCGATGGGAGAAGCGGGGAATTCCTCGTCGCGCTGGTGGCGCCGAAATCCGGGCAGACGGCGCCGAGCACCGAGGAGGTGCGGCAGTTCTTGATCGGTCGACTCAGCGGTTTCAAGGTGCCACACGACGTCTTGGGTGTCGAGGCGATCGAGCGTGAAGGCAGGCGAGTGGACTACGCGTGGGCGCAAGCCACGGCCGCTGCGCTCCTCGCCTCACCTAGCGCACCGTGAGCGGCGGCCCGCTCCCCGGACTCGAGGGATTGCGTGTCCTCGACCTGTCCGACGACGTCGCGGGTTCCTATTGCGCCAAGCTCCTGAGCGACGCCGGGGCCACGGTGACACGGGTCGAGCAGCCCGAGGGCCACAGCCTCCGCCGCTGGTCCGTGAACGGTGACGTCGGGATCGACGGCGACCCCGACGGTGCGCTCTTCCGGTTCCTGGCCTCCTCGCAGGAAAGCCTGGTGCTCGATCGCACCGAGCCAGGAGCGGACGGGACGCTGGAGGCGCTCGCAGCTTCTTCGGACGTGGTGATCGTCTCGACCTTCGGCGGACACGGCGCCACGACCGACCCTGCGATCGACCCTGTTGCATTCCAGGTTTCCCACCCATCACTGGTGGTGGTATGTCTGTCGGCGTTCGGCCTCACGGGTCCGCGCGCGTCGGAGCAATCGTCGGAGTTCCTGATCCAAGCCCTCTCGGGTTCTTTGCACAACCACGGCAGCGCTGAAGGTCTTCCACTGGCCGTCGGTGGCGCATTGGCCGAATGGACCCTCGGGATCTACGGAGCGCTGGGTGCCGTCAGCGCACTCTCGGCCCGTCGTCGTTCTGGCCGCGGTGACCTCGTCGACATCTCTGCGCTCGAGGCACTCACGATGACCTTCCTCTGCTATCCCTCGGTCGCTGCGAAAATGCCCGGCGGAGAACGCCGGCGTTCGACCTACACGATGACCCCCAGCATCGAGCCCTGCCGCGACGGCTTCGTCGGCATGGCGACGATCACCATGGGGCAATGGACGACCTTCCTCGAAATGATCGAGCGGCCCGACTTGGCCGACGACGAGTCACTGCAGGCCCTGGCCAATCGCCGACGACCCGATGTACT
This sequence comes from uncultured Acidimicrobiaceae bacterium, assembly GCA_963706555.1. GTDB lineage: Bacteria > Actinomycetota > Acidimicrobiia > Acidimicrobiales > RAAP-2 > Bog-473. The sequence continues at coordinate 3,088,550 of OY970164.1, read as the reverse complement.
GAAGGCAATCACCGATTGGACGGGCCGGCATACGGTGGACGAAGTCGTCCAGATCGGGTCGATGTACCGCATTCCGACGGTGCCGCTCGGTAACGGCCGGATCTTCCCGCAGCTCGAGCAGGTCGAAAAGCGCGAGCTGTACGGCGTGAATCCCAGAGGTGGTTTCCCGCATCCCCGCCCGCCCTTCCGCTCCAGTGCTGCGCGACGCCGGGATCCGGGAGCCGCACCGACACTCGCCGAGCGCAGGGCGGCGGGCGATGCACTCGCGGACCACTCCCCCGAGGACGGTGCCGCGCGACCCTTCATGCCCACGGCCACCACTGACGCCTCTTCGGGCTCCGGTACCGACGCCGCCACGGGACTGCCGCTGGAAGGAGTGCGGGTCCTCGACTTCACGGCCTTCCTGGCCGGACCGATGTGTACCGAGTACCTCGCGGCCCTCGGCGCCGACGTCATCAAGGTCGAATCGATCCAACGGCCCGACCCGATGCGGTTCAGCGTCCTCCTCGAGTCTTCGGTAGAGCAATGGTACGAACAGGGCAGCATCTACCAGTCGGCGAACCTGAACAAGCGCAGCCTGACGCTGAATCTGTCGGATCCACGTGGTCGCGACGTCGCGCTGCGCCTGGCCGCGACGGCCGACGTCGTGATCGAGAACTTCACCCCTCGCGTGATGGAGCAGTTCGGCCTCACCTACGAGGACCTGCGGGAGGTGAAGCCCGACATCATCATGATGCGCATGCCCGGGTTCGGTCTCGAAGGCCCCTGGCGCGATCGCCCGGGGTTCGCCGCATCGATGGAGCAGGTGTCGGGCCTGGCCTGGATCACGGGTTACACCGACAGCCTTCCCACGATCCCGGGAATCTGCGATCCCTTGGCGGGCATGCATTCGGCGTTCGCCGTCATCACCGCGCTGGGACACCGGGCACGCACGGGTGAAGGGCAGCAGATCGAACTGGCCATGATCGACCTGGCCGGCAATCTCAACATTGAGCAGGTCCTCGAACATGCCGCCTACGGGCACCTGATGGAGCGGCTGGGGAACCGCCAGCCGGGCGCTGCGCACCAGGGTGTGTACGCCACCGCCGAACCCGAACAGTGGGTGGCCGTCCGGGTTGCCTCCGACCAGGAATGGGAGGGCCTCCGTACGGCGATCGGCGCCCCACGATGGTCGACCGACCCCCAGTTGGGCAATCCTGAAGGACGCCGCGGGGCAGCCGATCGGATCGACGCCGGACTCACGTCATGGTTCGCCGGGGTGAGCCAGAAAGAAGCATTGTCCACGTTGCGCGCCGCGGGCGTGCCGGCGGAGCCCGTGGTCCATTCCTATGACGTCGACCTCGACGAGCAGATGAACCTTCGGGGCTTCTGGGAGGACGTCACCCATCCGATTGTCGGCACGAAGCGCTTTCCCGCCTGGCCCATTCGCGTTGCGTCACGTACCGCGCCGTGGTTCAGCAGGTACGCCCCTCTCCTCGGGGAGCACAACGAAGAGATTCTCTCCAGCGTTGGCCTGGGACCCGACGAGATCGCCGCACTCCGTGTCGACGACGTCATCGGGACGATGCCGGCCGGCCTCTGACACTCGCCGGGTCGCCGGGTCGCCCGGTCGCCAGGTCGACTGGTCGACGGACGGGGCTCAGTGGGCTCGGCTGATCTTGCTGAAGTCGAAGCTCACCAGACGATCGATACGCAGGCCGACTTCGCGCCACTCCTCCGCACCTTCGCCCGCGGGCGGATGGACGAAGAATCGAGTGGGACCGTGGGCCATGGCGCCGCGGATCTTGTCGTACGAAGGGAACTCCTCGACGGTGGCTGCTGCCGTCGATACCGTCGACAGGTCGACGAGGGACGGCGACGCATGGGGCACCATCAGGTGCAGGACTCCCCGCCCCAGGGTGAAGCGGACGGGGCGCCCTCGGGGGGTTCCTTCTCCGTCGACCGTACCGAGAACCGCCACCTGTTTCTGGCGAAGAAATGCCGTCGCCTCTTCTGCCGTCATCGCGATGTGCGAAGGGACCAGAGCTCCGGCGAGGGCGGCCGGGTCCGGAGCGAGCTCACCGGGCAGGGCAGCGATGCTCTCGGCCAGCGGTTCGCACACCGTCCATTCCTCGGGGACCATGCGCAGATAGATCCGCTTGCCCGAGGCGACATTCTTGCGGACGCGTGCCAAGTCGGCCGCATCCATCACCTCACCGTTGTCGTCGACTCCGAGAATGGAATCAGGGATGTCCTCCAGATTCAGGACGACGGCGGTGCCGCGACATTCCAGAGCGAAATACGACGGATCATCGTCGGCCGATGTGAGGACGCACGCGACACGCGGATGACGAAGGAGATTGCGGACCTTGGCGCTCTTGCGATAGGTGTTGAAGTGGATGGCGCCGTCGGCCCACAACGGGGTCAAGGGATGCGTGGTCGGGCTCCCATCCTGGCGCCGGGTGACCAGGAAACCGCGGCCAACCGATTCGAGAAATGTCTCGAGGCCGGGGCTCAGCTCCGGTGAATTCCCTGCAGTCGTCATGCGCAACTCCTCACAGCTCGGGGACGGTGCCCGTGATGTCGGTGGTGGGCCCCGCCTTCGCCACCAGGTCGGTAATGACGTCGGTGAGCTCAGCCGGGTCCCAACGCGCCTGCTTGTTGACGCTCGGCCCCGCATGCCATCCTTCGGCCACGCTGATGTAGCCCCCGTGGACGTTGAAGATGCGGCCGGTCACCTCCCGAGAGGCAGCGCTCCCCAACCAGACAACTAACGGTGACACGTTCTCCGACGCCAGAGGGTTGAATCCCTCGGCAAACCGGGTTGTCACCTCCTGCCCGAAGGGCAGATCCTCGTTCATCCGGGTAAGGGCCATGGGCGCGATGGCATTCACCGTCACCCCGTAGCGGGCGAGCTCGAGAGAAGCGATGACCGCGAAGGCGGCGATTCCGGCCTTCGCCGCCCCGTAGTTGATCTGGCCGGCGTTCCCATAGAGACCGGTGGCCGAGCTCGTGCACACCACACGACCCTCGTTCTGCTCCCCCGCCTTGGCCCGCTCCCTCCAGTGGACGGCGGCCCAGCGAGTTGGTGCGAAGGTGCCCTTCAAGTGGACACGCGACACGGCATCCCAGTCGTTGTCGGTCATGTTGACGAGCATGCGGTCGCGGAAGATACCCGCGTTGTTGACGAGCGTGTCGATCGTTCCGAAGGTCTCCACGGCATGCCCGACGAGACGCCGGGCACCGTCCCAGTCCGACGCGTCTTCGCCGTCAGCCACGGCCTCGCCGCCCATCGACCTGATCTCTTCGACGACCTCGTCGGCCGGGCTGCTTGCGCCACCTTCGCCGTCCATCGACACCCCGAGGTCATTGACCACCACCTTGGCGCCCTGACGGGCGAACTCGAGAGCATGGCTCCGTCCCAGGCCCCGGCCGGCACCGGTGATGACCACAACTCTCCCGTCACATATTCCCTGCATTGGCTCCTCCTCGATCAGGCCGTACGGTCTCGTACGGTGCGTCTCAGCGTGGTGGCCCAGCGTGGGTGAATTCCGTGCCCGGTGGATCCACGGCCCACGCCGGTGCCTCACCCCACCCATCCTCGAAGACCAATTCGTGCAATGGTCGGCGCCGCACAGGTCCGTGCCGCCCGACGGGGCGACCCAAGGCGATGGTGGCGGCCATGAACACGTGCTCGGGAACGTCGAGCAACGCTCGCAACTCGGGCTCCACCATGGCGTGCCACCCGGTGAGCACCCCTCCATATCCCAAGGCCCGCGCGGCCAGAAGGAGGTTCTGGCAGGCAGGATAGATCGAGGCTCCCTCGGTGGGTGTCGGATCCCGATAACGCTCGAGGCAGGGCAACACGACGACGGGAATGGCTTCGAAGTCCTCCACGAACTGCGTCATTGTGGCCGCCAGCCGAGCTTTCGGTGAGGTGGCGACCATCCCGCTCCCCGTGTCGTAACGATCCGTTTCTCTCTTGCTCCCCCATGCCCGTCGAGCCCCTTCGCCGATCATGTGGCGCGCCTGTCGGGCCCGAGGCCCATCGCGCAACACCAGGAAACGAAACGGTTGACGATTCGACCCGCTCGGCGCCCGCGTGGCCGCGAACAGCATCGTGGCCAAAGCGTCGTCGGGAATCGGCTCCGGCGTGAAACGCCTGATGGCGCGTGTCGTGGCAAGCCCCTCGAGGAGCCCGAGTGCGTTGCCGTCGTCAGTCACGTCTGCCCTCCCTTCTCTTCGCCGCCGCCTCCGGCGGCGCCACAAGGATCGCATCTCCGGGCGGGCCCGGTCGCAACGGAATTCCGGAAGCTCGCTGCTCAGGTCGCGGTCGGGGCTGCTCCGAGATACCCGAGCCGACCCTGGTCGATGACGACGTCACCGGATTGGGTTTCGGTCCGGAACACAGCCACTCCGTCCGAGACGATCCATGCCCGGACCGTCAAGGTGTCCCCGGGCCAGACCGGTTTCGAAAAGCGCCCGTGCATCGACACGAAACGGGCCGGGTCGGACCCACAGAGCGCATCGAGAAGGAGTCGCCCTGTAAACCCGTACGTGCACAGGCCGTGAAGGATCGGCACGTCAAAGCCGGCACGTTTGGCGAATTCCGGGTCCGAATGCAGAGGATTGTGGTCGCCCGACAAGCGGTAGAGCAGCGCCTGATCGCGTCTGGTCTCCACCTGCAGGACATGGTCTGGCTCGCGCTCTGGAGCGGCGTTCGAGCCGCCGGAGGGCCCGCGATCCCCACCGAATCCGCCGCCGCCGCGGAGGAACAGCGACGAAGTCGTGGTGAACCGCCACTCGCCGGTGGCCGCATCGACCGAGCGACTCTCCACGGCGACGACCGCGCCCGCACCCTTGTCATAGATCCCCGCCAAACGGCTCGTCGTGGTGACCCGTCCCTCAGGAGGGAGCGGCCCGGCCAATTCGATCCCCTGCTCGCCGTGCACGGCCATGGTGGCGTCGAAGGAACCGGCGAGACCGAATGCAGCCCCACCCGTGGCGAGCACGACGCCGAAGGTGGGGAGGACCTTCTGCTCCACGCCAATGCTGTTGTCCGTCGTGAACTCGAGCTCGGACCCGACGGGATCGGTCACCCCGGCCCCGACGCCGAGCGCATAGAGCAAGGCGTCGTTCGACGTCCACGCCTCCTCGGTCGGCGCGGCCTCCTGTCCAACTGCATCGAGATTCCAGCTCACGGGTGCGGTGCTCCGCTCCTACTTGAAGCCGCCGCCGTCGACCACGATGCGTTGGCCGGTGACATTGGAGGCAGCGTCGCTGACGAGGAATCGAACGGCATTTGCGGTGTCTTCAGGCTCACAGACACGACCCAGGGGGAACCGGTCGTTGAGGTCATGGATCTCATCGATCTTCATGGCGGCCTTCACGAGCCGCCGGCCCATTTCGGTATTCGAAAGTCCGGGAACCACGATGTTCACATGGATTCCGTTCCGAGCCTCTTCCTTGGCCAGGGTCAACGCCAGAGACTCCTGCGCCGCCTTCGCCATGTTGTAGTTCGCGGCATAGGGATCGTTCGTGATCGCCGAATTACTCGAGATCATCACGATGTCTCCTCGGGGTTGCTCGCGCATGCTGGGCAGCACCAGTTGGCTCATGTAGTGAGACCCGAATGCCATGGTGCCGATCACACGCTCGAGCTCTTCGGGTGGGGTCATGGCGACCGGCGTCCCACGGTTGGTGACGCCGGCGTTGTTCACCAGAATGTCGACGTGCCCGAAGTCCGCCACGACCTGCTCGACGACTGCACGACACTCGTCGAAGGACGCCACTGACCCCTGATACGCCACAGCCTTTCCGCCGAGGGCTTCGATGTCGGCCACGGTCTGCCGTGCTGCCTCCTCGTCCTTGCGGAAATTCACCGCAACCTGTGCGCCATCGGCGCCGAACCCGAGGCAGATGGCGCGGCCAATGCCCCGCCCTCCGCCAGTCACGATTGCTACACGGCCTTCGAGGCTCATCGGTACTGCTCCTTTCGTCGAAACCATGGGGATGCTCGCAGGATCACGCGACCCTCCCCGGGGAACCCTCTCACAGCAGGATCTCCGGGTCCTTTCGTAGCTCCTGTCGGGCCATGGCCTCGAACATGCCGGAGAAATCGTTCCCGCGGAACAGTTCGGCGTAACGCCACGCCACCTCAGGGTCCATCGGCACGCCACCACCGGCCGCGGCAACGCGGTACGCCTGCTTGCACCGCCACTCGAAAGAAGTCGCGCGCAGATAGAGTTGGCGAACGCTCTCCCCCACGATGAGAACCCCGTGGTGGGCCAAGAGTGCGATCTCTGCATCGCTCATGGCGTCGACGACGGCGCGTGCGTTGGAGACCTGGTCCACCGCGCCCTCGTACTCGCTGTAGACGGCGACCTTGGCGTTCGTGAACGCCCCCGTTTGGTCGTAGATCTCGGGAGCACGGCCGATGTCTGCCCACAACGTCCCGTATTCGGGATGGTTGTGCAGGGCGATGGTCACCTGGCGGCTCCGGTGCAGCTCGAGGTGAACGGCGATGGCGGGAGTGATGGTCCATTTCCCACCAAGGAGATTCCCGTCCTCGTCCATCGACATGATGTCACTGGCCCGCAGCTCGCCCCAGACCAGGCCATAGGGATTGACGAGAAAAGTTCCGTCTGACTGGCGGTAGGTGATGTGCCCGGCCAAATGGTCGTTGTAGCCCTCGCGGAAAAGGATCCGGGCCAACAGCGCCAGCTCCTGTGCCGGTGTGAGCTCGGGAAACGCCGGGGCAATGGGACGATCCTGGCTGGCGATGTACAACCCGTCCGGTTTGAAGGTCACGGTCATCTCAGCGGGCCACCCGTGCTGCGACCGCCTCGAGGCGGGGTCCGTAGAGACCGAGGGCATTCGCAGAGAACAACTTCTGCTCGAGCTCGGCGCCGAGGCCCCGGTCCCGCACGGTCTTGATGACGCCGGGGTACGACGCATCGAAGTGCGGGTAGTCGGAGGCAAAGCAGATGTTGTCGGCCCAGCCCTGCCGGCATGCCTCTTCGAGGCCTGGCTCTCCGATCTCGAACGTGAGCCAGGTCCGCGTGTTCACCCGTCCGTGGGGATCGCCACCGAGGAAATCGCCCGGCGCGAACTCGTAGTGCTCCTCGATGCGATCGAGCCAGGTCGGCGCCCAACCACATCCTGCCTCCATGAAACCCAGGCGGAGACCTTCGAACCTGTCCTGGATGCCCATCACCGTCGTGACCAACATGGCCGTCATCTGTTCGAAGACGTGGCTCGAGACATGGCAGGCGGCGTAGCACGGCATGCGATCCTGGCCGACTGTGTCGATCCCATGGATATAGGCCTCATGGAAGGCGATCGGCACGTCGAGCTCCGCCGCCGTCCGCCACAACACGTCGTAGGCCGAGTCGTCGATGGTACGGCCGGCGATGCGGTTCGGCCGGATGATCCCGCCGACGAAGCCGTAGCTGTTCACCGCGCGGTCCAGCTCCTCAGCGGCCAACTCGGGGTCCTGCTGCGGGAGCAGCGCCATGCCGATAAGTCGATCAGGTGCATGCGCACAGTATTCAGCCAGCCAGTCGTTGTAGGCCCGGCAGAGTGTCTGCGCCACATCGGGCCGCTCGAAGAGGAAGAAGAGCTGGCCTGCACTCGTGAAGAGCACCGCGAGATCTATACCCTCGGCGTCGAGCACCTCGATGCGGACCTTCGGATCGCGTCCACCCTCCTGGCGGACACCGCCGGCAGATGTGTGGTTCTCGTTGCCCCGGGGAAACGGGAACGGCATAACCCATGGTCTGCCTTCGATGAACCGCGGTGCACCGGGTTCCTTCGGCACGACGTCAGCGGCGATCGCACGCAGGTGATCGGGAACCGCTTTGACGAGTTGGGCCAGATCCTCTTCGACGTGCCCATCGGCGTCGATGATCAGCGTAGATACCGCCACGGCCCCCCTTTTCAAGTCAAGAGCTTGACTCCCGATAGTCAGAATACTATTCCGAGGCCAGGCAAATGTAAATACCGGAGGGCGATCCGGACGGCCTTCTGGACGGCCCGACAGACCACCTACACCGCGGGACGTGCCTGCTTCGTGCCCGCTGCCCCATTGCTCCGCCGGGGCGCGATGCGCGGGTCACCTTGGAGTCCGCCGGCCCCTGCACCGAGTCCGGTCAGGATGAAATCCACCAGGAACTCGATGTCCTCCTCCGATGGCACCCGGCGGCGCAACACGTGGGTCTCCGCGGTGGAGCCTGCGAGGCGAAAGATCGTCATGGCCGTCCTCTTCGGGTCAGTGGCACGGACGGTGCCCTCCTCCTCCGCCAGTTCGATGGCTGCGACGAGGGGCTCCGTCAGGAGCTGGTTCAGGCGGTCGCATTCCTCGGGGTATTCAGCCTGGAGCTCGTGGCTGTTCATCATGACGCCGCGGGTGGCGGTCGCGTCGGCCGACACGGTGGCTTGGGACATGATCCCCACCACCCAGTTGCGGATTTTGCCGACGCCCGTGTCCGCCTTGTCCGTCTGATGCTGCAGGTAGGCGACGAGCTCTCGCTGCCCATCATCGAGAATGGCCAGGAAAAGCTCGCTCTTGCTCCGAAAATGCTTGTAGAAGGCCTGGTTCGAGAGCCCGGCCTCACGCACGATGTCACTGACCTTGGGGTTCGTCGTCTGCAGCCGGTCCATGACGGCCACAGCGGCTCGAATCAGTCTGGTGACTTCGTCGATGTACGTCGAGTACCGGCTGGCAAGTGTCCGTTCAACCGACCGGACCACGAGCGGTCGTTCCGCGTCGCCCAAAGGAGGGATCGTAGACACAAGGACTGCAACTGTAGACCCCTGTTGGCATCACACGCCGATTTTCACACTGTCCAAAGGACGCGGCTCAACGAACGAGATCCTTGAATGCCACGTCCTTGTCGGTCCGGATGTCACCCGGCAGCCCGAGCACTCGCTCGCCGATGATGTTGCGCTGGACCTCATCGCTCCCGGCCGCAATCCGGAACGACGGTGCGCTGAGGAACTGCTGCTGCCAGTACCCGTTCCCCGGCACCGCGTCGCCCGTCAGCATCCCCACCGGTCCCTGCAACACGATAGTCAGCTCGGCTGTCTCCTTCGCACTCAGTGCGAACAGCAGCTTGGCCACGGAGGTCTCGGGGGATGACATGCCTTTGCTCAGAGCCGTCTGAATGCGAAAACCCAAGTACCGGGAGATCTCAGTACTGATGAAACAACGGGCCAATCGTTGCCGCATGATGGGGTCGGTGGTCGACCCGCATTCTCGTGCCAACTGGAGGATCTGGGGAAAGCTCGACGTCCCACCACCCGAACTGCGTTCGTTGGCCAGCGTCGTCATGGTGGCGCGCCAGCCTCCGTTCACCTCGCCGACCACGTTGGCGGCCGGCACGCGCACGTCGGTGAAGAACACCTCGTTGAAGGTGGCGCCGCCTGTCATCTGGCGCAAGGGGCGCACCTCGACGCCCGGACTGTGCATGTCGAGAAGGAAAAAGGTGATCCCCCGGTGCTTCGGCGCATCGGGGTCCGTCCGCGCCAGCAGAATCCCCATATCGGAATGGTGCGCGCCGGAGCTCCACACCTTCTGTCCGTTGACCACCCATTCGTCACCGTCCCGTACGGCCCGTGTCGAGAGGCTCGCCAGGTCGGATCCGGCACCGGGCTCGCTGAACAACTGACACCAGACTTCTTCGCCCCGCAACATGGCCGGTAGGTAGCGACGGCGTTGCTCGTCGGTCCCGTGCCCGATGATCGTGGGGCCGGCCATCCCGATGCCAACGGCGAAGAGACTCGAGGCCACGTCGAACTTCGCCTCCTCCTGCCGGAAGATCATATTTTCGACGAACGTGCCGCCTCGACCACCGAACTCGACGGGCCAGGTGATCCCGGCGTACCCACCCTCGTAAATGAGTCGTTGCCACAGCTTGCCCTCTTTGACGAAAATGTCGTCGAAGTCGTAGAAGGAGTGGGACGTCGAGAGTTGCCCGGGGTCCCTCTCGCGGGCGTTGGCCTTCATCCAGGTGCGGACCTCGGCCCGGAACGCTGCCTCTTCCTCGGTGTCATCGAAATCCATGGGGGCTCCTCCTCGATCGATCCGTGTGCGTCATGCGGTGGACTCAGTCGGTGGCGGGACGCCAGAAGGGGAGACCGACGTCATCGGACGCCTTCAAGAGCAGCACTTCGAGGGCCATGCCGACCTTGAGCTGATCGACGTCACAATCGACGATGTTGCTCATCATGCGGACGCCTTCGTCGAGCTCCACGATCCCTACCGCATAGGGCGAGAGTGCGGCAAACGCCGGGGACCGGTTCTGGCGGATGACGGTATAGGTGTGCAGCGTGCCGCGGCCCAACGCGTCGACCCACTCGGTCTCGCCGGCACAGGCCGTGCACAATGACCGGGGATAGAACTGGTAGGCGCCGCATGCCGTGCAGCGCTGGACGACCAGCTTGCCCTCCGCCGCACTCTGCCAGTAGTAGCGCGAGGCGTTGTCGGGAGCCGGGAGCGCCCGGAGCCCGATCGTTTCCTGCAGGTCTTCGATGCTCATGACTTGCCCTCCTTGCCCAGAACGACCGTACCGATACACGAGAGAGATCCGCCCGAACCGCAGGCCACCGCCAACTCACAATCGGGTACCTGCGATTCGCCGCCCTCGCCGCGCAACTGGCGCACGGCTTCGTTGATCAGGAAGATCCCCCGCATCCCGGGGTGGCAGGCCGACAGCCCGCCCCCATCGGTGTTCATGGGCTGCTTCCCGCCGCGCCGCAACACGCCCGAATCGACGAATGCACCGCCCTCCCCCTTCTTGCAGAACCCCATGTCCTCGAGGAGCATCAACACGGTGATCGTGAAGCTGTCGTAGACCTGAATGGTGTCGATGTCCTCGGGACGCACGCCGGACAGGGCGAAAGCCTCCGGCCCACACTGCGCAGCCGCAGTGGTGGTGAAATCGGGCATCTGGCTGATCGTCCAGTGGCTCTGCGCCGCCGCAGCGCCGAGAACGTACACGGGCGGTTTGGCCAGATCGCGTGCCCGCTCCCTGGTCGTCATGATGAACGCACCACCGCCATCAGAGATCACGCAGCAGTCCAGTTTGTGCAACGGATCGGCGATCATGCGCGAGTTGAGGACATCGTCGACCGTGATCGGATCCCGGTACTGCGCGAACGGATTGAGTCCTGCGAACTCGCGGACACCGACGGCGATCTCGGCCAGCTGCTCGGACGTCGTCCCATACTCGTGCATGTGACGACGCGCCGCCATGGCGTAGCCACCGGCAAGCACGTTGCCCCAGGAACTCTCGTAGGCCGACGGACCCTGGACACGCGTGGCACCGGACGAGAACGTGCTCGTACCGAGCATCCGCCCCACCCGGGACAACATGTCGGACCCGTACGTCACTAGGACGACATCGCACAACCCGGTCTCGATCGCCGACGCCGCATGCTGGACGTAGAACTCGAACGTGGAGCCTCCGACGGACGTCCCGTCTATCCACCGGTGATTGATGCGGAGATACTCGGCCATGTTCGGCGCATCGTCGACATTGGAATTGAACCCCGTGCCGGCACACATGTAGCCGTCGATATCCGACTTCTCGAGTCCGCAATCGGCCAGGGCCCTCCGTAACGCCATCGCATGATGGTCCATGGCGTCAAGCTCCGGGACGACCGGGTAGTCACTCCAACCGATGCCAACGATGACGGGGTCACACGATCCCATGCACTCTCCTTCGTCGATTCCATTGTCGATTCCATAGTCGATTCCATCGATGATGCACAACACCGTGCGACCCGCTTCGGGCCGATTCGCTACCGTGTGAGCGTTCGCCGAGCACGGAGGAGGAGATTGTATGGTCATTGCGACCGAGGAGGCGTCGAGCGGGCGACGCGGCGGCCCATTGGCCGGCGTCCGCATCATCGAGGTGGCGGGTCTCGGCGCGGGGCCCTTCTGCGCCATGATGCTCGCCGACATGGGGGCCGATGTCGTCCGGGTCGACCGGCCCACGCCCGCGCCGTACAGCGGTGTGCTCGGTCGCAACAGGCGCTCGATCGCCGTCGACCTCAAGGCCGAGGCAGGACGTTCCTTGTTGCTCGATCTGATCGCACGAGCCGACGGTCTTGTCGAGGCATTTCGACCGGGCGTGGCCGAACGGCTCGGATTCGGACCCGAGGCCTGTCTGGCGGCGAACCCGAAACTGATCTACGGACGTGCCACGGGCTGGGGGCAGGAGGGACCCTGGCGCATGATGGCGGGCCACGACATCAACTACATCGCCCTCTCGGGCGTTCTCAGCATGGTGGGCCGTCCAGGAGGCGCACCCGTCCCCCCGCTGAACCTCGTTGGCGACTTTGGCGGCGGCGGCATGATGCTGGCCTTCGGCATGGTCTGCGCAATGCTCGAATCGCGGATCTCGGGAACCGGCCAAGTGGTCGACGGCGCCATGATTGACGGAAGCGCCCTGCTGGCCACGATGTTCTTCGAGATGATGGCGCGCGGGATGTGGAGTGGTGCACGCGGCACGAACGCCCTCGACGGAGGGGCCCCCTACTACGACTCCTATGAGACCTCGGACGGCAAATGGGTCGCAGTCGGTGCCGTCGAAAGCCAATTCTGGACGGCCTTCGTGGAACTCCTCGGCATCGACGGACCAGACCTGCCCGAGCAGATGAACCAGGACACATGGCCGGCATTGCGGGAGCGCATCGCCGGCGCCATCGCGCTGCGCACCCGGGACGAGTGGGCCGAACTGGCGGCCGGGACGGACACGTGCATCACGCCGGTCCTCACCCCGCTCGAAGTCCTCGACCATCCCCACAATCGAGCGCGCGCGGGCTACGTCATGGTGGGCGACTCGCTGCAGCCGTCTCCGGCGCCGCGCTTCTCGCGCACCGCTCCGAGCGACCCCAGCCCGCCACCGGTTGTCGGCGCCGACGCCCACGCGGTCCTTGCAGACTGGGGATTCGGGAACGACGAGGTCGCGCAGTTCGAACAGATCGGGGCGTTCTCCCGCTTGCCCTGAGCACAACGAGGGGTTCTTCTTCACGAAGCCGACCGCACACCGGGCTTGCGCACGGTGACCTCGCCCCGCACCCGCGTCTGGCAGGCGAGGCGGATGACCTTGCCCTCGTACCAGGAGCGTCCCGAGAAATCCTCGAGCGCCGTCGCCTCGAGCGCGTTGGGCGGTTCGAGGTTCTCCTCACCCTCGATGACTTCGAAGAAACAGGTATGGCACTCGGCCAACCCGTGACAGACCGTCGGCCAGAACAACCCTTGACGCTCCGCTTCCGCCATCACGCTCTTGCCCTCGGCCACGTCGACGTCGATGCCGGAGGGCTCGATGTGCACGCGCACCACGTTCGTACCGGATCGTTCTTCTACGAGCAGAGGTATTCGTCGATGACCTCGTGCATGTGGATGACGTTGTGCTCTTGGCGCGGGTTGAGGCGCAAGCCGGTGCAGCCCCGTGAGCGCATGCCGGCTTGGACGTGGGCCATGTTGGCGTAGTCCTGGTTGGTGACGAGCCCCCAGTCCTTGGCCGCCCAGTCGGGGTAGAACTTGCGCTCGCACATCTGGCGGTCCTCGTCCGGGGCGACCCACTCGAGGGTCCACAGGTCCTTGATGGCGCTGTGGGGGTCGAGCCCGTTGGGGCGGGTGCGGAACAAGGTGGTCGAGCCGGGGTAGATGGGGCCGACCACGTTGGGGAAGAAGTGCACGTCGTCGGACATCAAGAGCTGCTCATCGCTCAGGTGGCCCAGGTCGATCCCCTTGGAGCGCAGCATCTGGACCCGGATGTCGTTGTAGGCGTCCATAGCCGTCTTGCCCTCGGGCAGGGGCTTGTCTTTGAGGTCGAGGACCTTTTGGCGTTCCTCTTTGAGGAACAGGCCCCCGAGCTCGTCGATCATGACGGCCAACAGCTCGCGCTCGTCGTAGTCGCCCGGGCCGAGACCGAGCCGTGGGCTCGGGCGGATCTCGTGCTTGACCTTGCCCTCGCCCCCCATGTGGTTGTGCTTGCCCAAGGGGCCATAGGCCATGTTGGTGTCGTCGGTCCAGCGCAAGAGCTGGGGGTGGGTCCCCTGGACGTGATAGCCCTCGTTGAAGGCGTCGAGGGCACTCTTCCAGTTGGCCGGGATGATGACGCTGCGATAGGAGCGAAAGCGCATCTTGTCGAACCCGTAGGGGGCGAGCAGGGCCGGGAGGGGGCCGAGGAACGACTCGAGCGATTCAGAGTCGGGGTCCATGTTGATGAAGACGAAGCCACCCCAGCGCCCGACCTTGATCTGGTTCAAGCAGACCTCGGCGTCGGTCATCGAGGCGGGGAAGTCGAAGCGGTCGACCACCTCTTTGTTGGTGCCGTCGAGCTCGAAGCGCCAGGCGTGGAAGCGGCAGCGGATCTCCCCGGTGGCGAAGTTGCCCACACCCGCGGCGAGCCGGGTGCCTTTGTGCGGGCAGGTGTTGTAGAAGGCCCGGATGGTGTCGGGGTCGCTCCGGGTGATCAGGATCGACTGGTCGCCAATGATGTACTCGAGGTAGTCGCCGACATTTCGCACTTCTTCTTCCCGGCACGCCATCTGCCACACCCGGGGCCACAGCCGTTCCATCTCGAGGTCGAAGAACTCCTGGGAGACATAGCGCTCCTTGGGAATGATGTTGGCCTGCGTGGTGGGAACGAGGTCCCCCTCGCGGCTGAGCGTCATCACCATCGGGCTTCACCCTCCCCCTCGGGCCCACACAGGGACCACGCGGCCTCTTTACTCTGACTCTAGAATACCAGAATGCTATTCTCGCCCTCGGTGCCCCGAGGGGATACGGGGTGAGCGAGCCCGGCACCATCGACTGGGTCCTCAGCACCACCCGCACCGTACGGCGGCGCCTCGATTTCGACCATCCGGTCGATTTGCAGCTCGTCCGGGAGAGCCTCGAGCTTGCGTTGCAGGCACCGACCGGCGGGGATTTCCAGGGTTGGCGGTGGATCGTCATCACGGACCCCACCGTCAAGAAGGGTGTGCGTGACCTCTACCTCGATGCGCACGAGAAGGCATCAGGGGGACGCAAACCGGCTGAGGTTGTGTCATCAGGTGACCGCATGCTCGACGGCGCCTGGCACCTGGCTACCAACCTCGACCGGGTGCCCGTTCTCGTCGTGGCGTGCATCCGGGGTGCATTGACGCCGACCAGCACCCCCGCCCAGGCCGCTGCCCTCTCCGCGTCGATCTATCCGGCGGTCTGGAGCCTCCAGCTCGCATTGCGCAGCCGTGGGCTGGCCTCGGCCATGACGACGGTCCATACCGAGCGGTATGAAGCGATGGCCGAACTGCTGGGCATTCCCGACGGCGTGACCCAGGCCGCGCTCATCCCGATCGCCCACTTGCTCGGCGACGAGTTGCACCCGGCCCGCCGCAAACCCGTCGGCGAGGTGGCGTACCTGAACCAGTGGGGCCGGGCATGGGACGAGGCAGCTCAGAGACCCAGCGGACGGTCGCCGATCACCTGACGGGCGCGAAGTTCGGAGAGCGCTTCCTGCGCCAGGCCCAGTTCAGATCCGAGGACTTCGTCGTTGTGCTCTCCCAGCGTGGGCGGTGGCCTCCGGCACCACCCGCCGACGGGCTGTGCATGGAAGGGCAGTCCGGCATAGTGCTGCCATCCGGCGTCGGGGTGGAGAAGTTCGTCGAAAAAGTCCCGGTCGACGAGTTGCTCGTTCTCGACGACAGCCGGAGGCACCACGACTTCAGCTGCCGGCACGCCCGCGGCCAGCAATGTCGCGACGGCCTCGGCCAACGGGCGACGGGCAAACCACTTCGAGAGACGAGCATCGAGCTCGTCGTGGGCCCGACGCCGGCCGACCGACGTGGCCAGCGCCTGGTCGTCGGACCACCCCGGCGAGCCGAGTGCGCGCACCAAGCCGTGCCAATGCGCATCCGTCTCCACGGCCAGTGCGATCCACGCATCGTCTCCGGCACAGCGGTAGACGTTCTGCGGCGCACCGACCCCGCGGTTTCCCTCTCTTTGCAGGACGACACCGTGCACCTGATGTTCGATGACTTGTTCCGCCGTGAGATTGAGCGCCACCTCGACCATGGGAATCTCCACCAACTGCCCAACGCCGGTTCGGTCCCGATGGGAAAGCGCTGCCAGCAGCGCGACGACGGCATGCGCGCCGGCGATCGGGTCGCACGCTCCTCTCGGCGCCATCGGTGCACCATCGCGGAACCCGGTCCGCCAAGCCATCCCTGACAACTGTTCCATGGTCGGGGCGAACCCGACGCGGTCGCGCCAGGGGCCGTCGAGTCCGAACGCGGGCATCCGCACCATGATCAATCGCGGATTGATCGTGTGCAGTTCCTCCCAATCGAGACCGAATTGCTCGATGACCCGCGGGGAGAAGTTCTCGACCACGGCATCCGCCCCCTCCACGAGCGAGCGGACGATTCGGAGGCCTTCGGGGTCGGACAGATCAAGGGTCACAGCCCGCTTCCCCGCGTTGACACCGTGAAAGATCCAACTGTGCTCCCACCACTTCTCGTGCGCGATCCCCGAGCCTCCTGCGAATCGCATCCCGTCGGGCCGCTGGATCGACTCGATCTTCACCACATCGGCACCGAGCGCGCCGAGAAGGAAGGTCGCCGACGGGCCCGCCCAGAACGCGGTGAAATCAATGACGCGCGTCCCCGAAAGCGGCAGGGGTGGCGTCGTCCCCGGAGTCGAGGGCGGCGTGGCTGTGGGTGGCTGCGGGGCTGTGGGTGGCTGCGGGGCTGGGACGCGGTGCGCGCCGAGCTCGGGGGCGGCACGTAGCGGTGCCGGGTCGCAACGCGACATCAACCATGGAGGTCGTGGTTGGCGAAAGCCCGCCGGATTTTCGACGAGAACACCACGCTCGACGAAGTGATCCATGCCGGGGATGGTGGCGCCGTTTCCGAGGGCCGCCATGGGCACGCGGAACAAGCTGGCCAGCTCGACCACCTCGGCCACGGTGCGGGCGGCCAGCCAGGGATGGATCAACGCGCCGACCTCAACCCGTCGGGGCCACCGGCCCAGCTGCAGGCACAACTCCGGATCATCGACCAGCCGTGGCTGCTCGACCATGGTGGCGAAGTCGCGCCACTGCTGGCCGGTGACCATCGACATGCCCACCCATCCGTCCTTGGCCGGCTCGATCGATGGGATCTCGACGGAACGTGTGAATTCGTGCAAGCCCATCAAGGACGCGTGCAACCACTCGTGACCCTGCATCGATTGGGTCATGCACTCGAGCAACGAGAGATCGATGTGGGTATCCCGGGGCCACGACGCGCCCGCTCGCACGCCGCGCTGGCCCGCCAGGATGGCCAGTGCGGCGTACACCCCACCCACGTACTCGCCGATCCGGCCCCCGACCGACACCGGCGGACCGTCGGGAAAGCCGCGAAATCCCGTCGCTCCACAGAGGGCCTGGAGGGTGAACTCGGTTGCCGGGTGCTCCTCCCACGGCCCGCTCCAGCCGAAGTCGGTGACGGACACGACGAGCACTCCTGGGTGGACTGCTGCCATCGCAGCGGGATCGCGAGCCGACGCCGTGGCCTCTCTCCGGCCACAGGTCAGCACCACCGCGTCACACCACCGGACGAGCTCAGCCAGGGTCTCCCCATCACCGGGGTCGGCGACCACGCTCTGCGTGCCGGCGCAGAGATACGCGAACAGCCCACGCTCCTGGCGCAACGGGTCGCCCTCGGGGGGTTCCAGCTTGACCACCTCTGCGCCCACGTCCACCAGCAACTTGGTGCAGTAGGCCCCGGCGATCCGATCACTCAGGTCGAGGACGCGGAGGCCCTCGACGGGCGCCGGCCGGCCGGTCATGTCATTGCGTCGCACGCGGCATGACATCAGGGACGCCGCTGGCGCACCTCACCACCACAATCGAGACCTCTCGGGGTCCTCGCGGGCCGGGAGCGCGATCGTCGCGGTCACGGATGCACACCGGTCCCCATGTTGGTTGGCCACAATGAGCTCGACATCGACCAGATGCCGGACGTAGCCGTCCCGCTCCTCGCGGCGCTTGCCCACCACGCTGCCGGTCCCCACCATGGTGTCGCCGGCGTAGATCGACATGAGGGTGGAGACCTTCCGGCGCACGAGAAACATCCGAGGGCCCGCCCATTCACTCACGACACGATCGGCGAAGCCCAGAAAGTGCATCGTGTTCACATAGATCGTCGGTTGGCCCTGCGCTCGGGCGTACTCGGGATCGTGATGGCCGGGAAAGTAGTCCCATGTCGTCGCCGGGTTCATGATCACCCGGCGGTAGGTGATCTCGTCGTCCACGCGTGGCAACGCCTCACCCGGTTCGACGTCTTCGAAGAACCGCTGCGAGTAGTCGATGCCTTCGATCATGCGGCATCGGGGTCGAACCGGAACAGTACGTTCGTCATGAGGGCCACCATCGTCCCGTCCTGCCGACGGAAGGTGCTGCAGGTGGTGACGAAGTGTCCCGAGCCGATCGCTGTCCGCTTCTCAGCCGAGACCGCAACCAGCTCCTCGGTGACGTTGAGGACATCGCCGACACGGAGCGGCCGGAAGAACTCGGTTTCGTTCGAAGCGTTGACGAACGTGCTCCCCGGCAGGGGAACCCGGGCCGTGAGCAACGGCATGGGGAGAGCGCCCCCGGGCTTCCACTCGATGGGAATGACCCACGTCATCAACATGGCCGGTGGCGAGATGCAGCCGCCCCACTCTCGCGCTGCGAAATCCTCGTCCCAGAACCCTGCGTTGGCGTCGTGGACCATGGCGGCGAAGTACCGCACCATGCCGACGTTCACCGGCGTTTCGCCGAAGCGGACCGGCGTGGTGTACCCGACCATGGACAGCGCATCCTCGTAGGTCCCGACGGCGATGTCGTACCCCGTCGAACCGAGCTCACTCATTCCGTCGGACCTCCCCTGCCGCGCAGTATCGGTCCACTAGCGATCGGCGGCGCTGGCTCCGGCGACGGGCGGCTGGCTTCCGGGCACTTTCATAAAGATGCTCACACCACTGATCTTCCCGGCCGCATTCACCTCGAACAAATCAGCCTGGGGGTACTCGGTCCGCACTCCGTCGACATCGAAGATCTCACTCAGCTCCACCAAGAACCGCTTCGATCCGCAGTCCGACACCCGATCGACGCGAACTTCATAGTTGATCAAGGTCGGCATCAGTTTGCTGAGAAAGTCGACGTAGTCCTCCTTCGTCTCGATCACGTCCATGAACGGACCGACGCGGCGAAGATTCTCGTCCGCCAGAATTGCAGCGAAACCCTCCCAGTCGAATGCGGCAAACGTACGCAGGTACTCCTCGACAACCGCTTGGTCAGACATGGAACTTCCCCTCCCCTGCTGCTATTGGTGCAATCTCCGATGCTGCCTCCGGTGCTGTCGCTCCGGTGCTGACGTCAACGTACCGCACGCGTCGGCCCAGCCCCCGCGTGGCTGAGACCGAGCTGGTGGATCGAGACCCAGCTGGTGGATCGACGCCTGCTCGACAAGTCAGAAGGCCGAGCGCTCGCCGTGCTGCGGCCGCTGACCCTCGGGAAAGTCCCGGATCATGTTGTCCTGGACGAACGATGCCACGACGCTTCCGTCGGGACCGAAGATGTTGGCGCGACCGTACGAGCGCCCACGTCCCGAATACGGACTTTCCTGTGCCAGTAGATGCCACTGCGACGCATCGATCGGCTCATGGAAGGTCAGCGTGTGGCTGAGCACGCTGGTTGAAATCGATACGTGGGACATCGCCTGGCCGACTCCCTCATGCGGACGCATTGCGGTGGCAATGAGGAAGCCGTCCGTGGCGTACGCCAACAAAGCCTGTCCGATGACCCCCTTGGTGGCCGCCTCAGGAAAGCGGACCCAGACGAAGAGCTCGGGCGGCCCGACTGCGGCCGGGTCGGAGAGGTCGACCCCGTCCACGATCCTCACCTCCCAGAATCCACCCTCGCTCGGTCCTTTCGGCGCATCGTCGGGCGTCCCGACCGTCGGCGCGTCGACACTGTGGCGGATCAGATCCGGTTCGACCGCGCTCAACAAGACCAGGGACCTGGTGCACAGGCGCTCGCCCTGACGTACCGTCACCGTCGCGCTTGCCAGAGCCCGACCTGTGTGCATCGCTTCCACCTCGATGTCGAGCGGCTTGTCCAGTGCGCCGCCGCGGGCGAAAATCGTGTGGATCGACTTGACCTCCTTGGTCGGATCGATGGTCGCTCCCGCCACAATGGCCTGGGCCAAGAGCTGGCCTCCGAAGACCACGCCGCCCGGACCCTCGGAAAAGTTCTGGCCGCGAAAGCGGCCCTCTCCGACCGGCTCAAGGTCAAGGACCTCCAGTAGTTCCGATAGTTCTGCCACGTGGCCTCCGTTGTCCCGGGTCGCAGCGACCTGGCCGAGTCGTCCACCCGCCAAGCCCCTCTTCCCCCCAATGGGAAGTCCCTGCCGGGGATCATGCCACAGGGTGCCTGAACTCGTCCCCGTCCGGTGACTGCCCGGTGACCGCCCGGTCACTGGCCTGTCGACGCCCGGTCAGTGCCTTGTCAACGCCCGGTGACAGTCGGCCGGCCTTTTCGAGTGGGACCGAATGTGCCGATTGAGTAGTGTCGGCGGCCAGTCAAAGGGGGATGCACAGTGCCACTCGATCCGGACGCAGCAGCCGTTCTCTCAGCCATGCAGGCGCAAGGCTTACCGCCCATGGAGACCCTGACGCCGCAGGAGGTGCGTGACCGGACCGCCGCCGCCGCCGCACTGTCGGCGCCGCCCGATATCCCTGTCGCCTCGGTGGTCGAACGGGACCTGGGGGGAGTGCCCTCCCTGGTCGTCACGCCAGAGGGAGAAGGACCATTCGATGTGCTCGTCTGGCTGCACGGAGGAGGTTGGGTCATCGGCAGCGCGCAGCAATCGCTGCACAGCGCAAAGGAGCTGGCGAGGGGGGGCGGCATCGTTGTCGTCGTCCCCGAGTACCGGTTGGCGCCCGAACACCCCTTCCCCGCCGCCTTCGACGATGCCGTCGCCGTCACCCGGGCCGTCGTCGCACAGGCGTCCGAGTTAGGCGGCCCCGGGGCCAAGGTCGCTGTCGGTGGCGATTCAGCGGGAGGCAACCTCGCAGCCGTGGCCGCCCTTTTCGTCCCCGGGCTGTCGTTCCAGGTTCTCGCCTATCCGGTGATCGACGCCACAATGCGCCATGCGTCCTACAAGAGCGTCGAGACCGGCTATATCCTGACGGCCGCGGCCATGGAGTGGTTCGTCGAACTCTACGTACGCGATGGTGATCCGGCCGACCCCCGGATATCGCCGATCTTCGCAGACGAGGATGCCCTCGCGCAGGTCTGCCCGGCGCATGTGGTCATCGCCGGCTACGACCCGCTGGCGGACGAGGGCGCCGCCTACGCCCAACGTCTCCGCGACGCGGGCGTGCCCGTCACGGTGGCGCGCTACGACGGGCAGATGCACGGGTTCCTCACCATGGGACAAATGATCCCCACCGGGGCGGCGGCCATGAACGAGGCGATCGAGCATCTGCGCACAGCCCTCGGGTCAACCTCACGCCGTGCTGCCGCCGGATCGGAGAAAGGATGAGGTCCGACACCGCACGCACGCACTTCGGACCTGCCGGGACGCCGCAGGTCGCCATCGTCGGGGGCGGATTCGCCGGCATCGCCACCGCCGTCAAGCTCAAGCGGGCAGGCATCCACACATTCACCGTCTTCGAGAAGTCCGAAGGACCCGGCGGCACGTGGTGGGACAACCGTTATCCGGGGGCCGAGGTCGACGTGGCCTCGCACCTCTACTCGTACTCGTTCAAGAGCCACGACTGGACGCGGACCCACGCCAAGCAGGCCGAGCTACAGGCCTACCTCGAAGAGGTGCTGGACGACTTCGACCTACGCCCGCACTTCCGCTTCAACACCACAGTCCGTGATGCGGTCTGGGACGAGCGCACCCACACCTACACCGTCAACCTCGAGAACGGCGAGCGCGTGCTGGCCAACATGGTGGTGAGCGCGCTCGGGCTTCTCAATTACCCCAAGTATCCGGATTGGCCCGGCCTCGACGACTTCGCCGGGCCCAAGTTCCACACCTTCCGCTGGGAGCACGAGCACGATCTCACCGGGAAGCGCGTGGCCTTGGTCGGCACGGGCTCGACGGCGAGCCAGGTCGTGCCCGAGATCGCGCCGCTGGTCGATCACCTGTACCTCTTCCAACGAGAGCCCGGGTGGGTCGTGCCCAAAGGCGACCGCGACTTCACGCCCGAGGAGCGCGCAACCTACCAGAGCAAGCTGCAACGACGCATCACGCGGTGGAAGGCGGCCTACCAGCTCGAGAAGAACCAGATCGGCGGAGCGATCCATAAGCCCGGCACCAAGATCAACGGTCTGCGTGAGCAGCAATGCCGCTCTTTCATCGAGCGGGTCTTCGCTGACCGGCCCGATCTGGCCGAGGCCGTCACACCCAAGTACCCCTACCCGGGAAAGCGACCCATCCTCAACTCGACCTTCTACCCCGCGCTCCTGCGGGACAACGTGGAACTCGTTCCCCATGCCGTCGAGTCCGTGACCGAGAAAGGGGTGATCGACGTCGACGGCAACGAGTATTTCGCCGACGTCCTGGTGATGGCCACCGGTTTCCAGCCGGCGAGCTACCTCTCCAGCCTCGAGATCGTGGGCGTCGGCGGACGCACCATCCACGAGGCGTGGGCCGGCGAGCCCCGGGCACTGCTCGGCATGACCGTCCCGGGGTTCCCCAACTTCTTCATCCAGTACGGTCCCAACACCAACGGCGGCGAGATCGTCTCGCTGTTGGAGCGCCAGGCCGAGCACGTCGTCCACTGCGCCAAGCGTCTCGTGCGTACAGGTTCGACCGCGATCGAGGTGCGTCCCAAGTTCTACGATGCCTACAACCGTTGGATCGACCGCCAGATGCAAGGCACGGCGTGGGTGGTCTCGAACAACTACTACAAGGCACCCACCGGACGTATCGTGACGCAGTGGCCGTTCGGGCCGCTTCTGTACGGCATTCTGGCCAAGACCCTGGCCCCGCTCTCCGAGCAGACCAGAGTGGCGGTCGGTTCCCGCCAGCCGGTCAGCGTCGCCTGATCCGTGTCGACGCCCGAACGCTTCACCATCTCCGTCGAGGACAGCGTTCTCGAGGACCTCGACGACCGGTTGGCCCGGATTCGATGGCCCCTCGATCCTGGCAACGAGGACTGGCGCTACGGGACCAACCGCGCCTGGCTCGAAGAGCTGGTCGACTACTGGCGCAACGGATACGACTGGCGGGTTCACGAAGCGGCGATGAACCGCTTCGAGCACTACCGCGTCGTGCTGGACGAGGTGCCCATCCACTACATCCATCGCCGCGGCGTCGGGCCCGACCCGATGCCGCTGGTACTGACCCACGGCTGGCCCTGGACGTTCTGGGACTTCGCCGAGACGATCGATGCACTCGCCGACCCGGGGAGCCATGGCGGAGACCCCGCGGACGCGTTCGATGTCGTCGTGCCCTCGCTCCCCGGCTACGGCTACTCGGTCCCCTTGCTCCGCACCGGCGTGACAGTGCGCTCCACGGCTGCCCTTTGGGTACGCCTCATGCAAGAGGTGCTCGGCTACGAGAAGTTCGGCGCACATGGAGGTGACTGGGGAGCCAGCGTGACAGCCCAGCTGGGGCACGAATTCCCCGAGCACATGGTCGGGGTGCACCTGAGCCTCCCTGTGTTGATGCGGGTGTCCTACTACTCCGGGCTCTCGCCGGCCGACTACGGGCCGGGTGAGGAGGGTTGGTTCGAGAGGATGCAAGAGCGGATGGCCTTCGCGGCCAGCCATGTGGCCGTGCAGTCCCAGGACCCCCAGACTCTGGCCTATGCGTTGAACGACTCGCCGGTGGGACTGGCTTCGTGGATCCTCGAGCGACGTCGGCTGTGGAGCGACCACGAGGGCGACGTCTTCGACGCCCTCTCGAAGGACTTCCTCCTCACCAACGTGATGATCTACTGGGTCACCGAGTGCATCGGCTCGACGATGCGCTATTACTGGGAGAACTTCAAGGAACCCAACCGGTTGGCCCACGAGCGCACGCCGTCGATCGAGGCCCCCACGGGCATCGCCGTCTTTCCACGGGACCTCGTCTTCGTCCCCCGGCGGCTGGCCGAGGAGCACACCAACCTGGTCCGCTGGACCGAGATGCCCCGGGGCGGCCACTTTGCCGCGGCCGAGGAGCCCGACCTCATCGTCGAGGACCTGCGCGCGTTCTTCCGGCCGCTGCGCGCAACGGCGTCGTAGACGGCAGAGGGCCGTCAGGGTCGTTCAGGCCGTCAGGGTCGTTCAGGCGGTCAGGGTCGTCAGGCCGTCAGGGTCGTCAGGCCGTCAGGGTCGTCAGGCCGTCATCACGCGGCGCAGCTCTGTCGACGCGCTCCCGACCCACGAGGCGGAAGCGCCGAGTGAGCCTGCAGCGTCGGCCAGCGCGGTGTCGGAGACGTCGTAGACGCGGCGGGCATTGTGGCTGAGGATCCTGTCCTTCGTGTCCGCCGTGAGGGCGGGGTACCCGTACTTCTCCTGGAACGACTCGGGAATCTGGAACGAGCGGAAGGCGTCGATGAGCGGTTGGGGTGAGCCGTACCAGATGGAGTCGGTCCCCCAGACGATGCGATCGGGGCCGACGGACTTGAGCAGCTTGCCCAACACGTGGGCGGCTTCGGCCGGTCGGCGGAGAATGAGGTACCACGTGCTGCCGAGCTCGGCATAGACGTTGCCCCCGGGCCCGATGCCGGCAGTCTCGACCGTCTTCACCAGGCGGTCCACACCATCGTTGGGCGCCGCGGCGTCATAGGGACCCTCCTCACCTTCGGGATTCAACTCGTAGCCCGAGTGATAGACGACGAAGTTGATGTCGGGATAGGCGAGCGCCGCCGGTCCGATGTCGCGCGGCGACGCCGCGGCCACCGACGCATCGGGGATGGGCCCCCCCAGGCCTTTGTGGCAGGCCACGACCCTCGGGCCGAGGGCGCGCACCTGCTCGAGGAACGGCATCCCGATCTCGTCGTCATCGAGGAACCACCCGCCGGTGGGCGACGCGGCTGTCGGCGGGCCGTACAGCGTGTACACCTTCCACCCCGAAGGTGAGAGCTCGGCCTTCCAGTCGGCCATGTGCTCCACCTCGGCCGGCCCCAGGTTCGGATGCACGATGGTGTGGGTCAGGACCCGGCCCGAGGCGCCGTACTTGGCGACGATGTCGCGCGCCGCGGCAATCTGCGGGTTCGTCAGCACGTTGTCGTCGGCCGAACCGGGCGTCGACGTGAGAAGCGCCACTGCCGTCTCACTGGTGCCGAACACGAGTGTGGCCCACTCGGCGGCGTCGATGAGGCGGGGGTCGACGCCGCCGCCCCAGCGGCGCTCGTCCACCATGGTCAGGAACCACTTCAGCCCGTCGGCACTCGGCCGGTCCCACCGGCCGGGGTCGATGAAGTGCGTCTGCACGTCGACGACGGGTGCGTTCCCCGAGAACGCGGCCGCGGCAGCGTCCTCGTCGGTCTCGGTCGCTTCGTCCAGGGAGAAGAATCCCCCACCGTGTGCCGCATCGAGCGCGCGGAGCGCCGTGGCAGTGCCCCGGCGGTCGAAGGCATGGTCGGCTGCCGACAGGCCGAGCTTGGGGGCGATCGCGGTCACGCGCTCATCGAAGCGTGCCGCCGCTTCGCGGACAGCCGCCGACGGCGTCTGCGGGGCGAACTCGTCGGTCGACTTGGCGACCAACAGGGGGCTCGTGACCTTGCTCATGTGGTGGGCTCCAGTTCTCGTGCAAGTGCGGTGATGTCGGCCAGCGAGCGCAGGCTGTCGTTGAGGTGAGTGCAGGTGCTACGCCCGACGAAGTCGTTGCGTATCGTCGGTCGCAGCGACGAAAGCTCCATGCCGGCAAGTCGGTCTGCGCTGGCGACGGCCCCGGGGCACTCCAACCAGGGCAGCACCTGGGCCCGCGCGGCCACGGCCACGATCTGACCCGATCCGGCGTCGGCGCTGCCGGTCACGGTGTACTCGTGCAGGACGGTCTCGACCCCGTCGTCGCCTGTATGGCTGTCACGAAAATGCAGATCGATCCGATGCTCGCCACCGGGCACCACGGGCGCGATGAGGTCGAGCCGGCGGCGGCGGCGGATCGAGAGCGGCGGCAGCTCGGCCATGGCGTGCCACGAAAAGGGGTCGCCCTCGCGCTCGAGGACCGGCGCCTCGGGGCCGACGGGTACGGGGATCAACCCGGTGCGGCGCACGTGCACCATCATGGTGGCGTCCTGCGCCCAACCAGCGCACAGATCTCCCATCCGCCCAAGGTCCGGCGCCGGCCTTTTGGGCGGCGGTGCGGGGTCGGCGTCGATCGGCGCATCCTCCAGCAGCCCGGAGCGGAGCAGGACGTACCCCGAGACCAGGGTGGCGCCGGGCAGATCGTCGAGCAGCAGGTACAGGAGCGAGCCGTCGTCGCACTCCCCCGCCCCGCCGTCGTCATCGTCGCCCTCACCGGCCGCGGCTTCGCGTAGCACCTCGTTCACGCGGGAACGAAACCCCGAGCCCACCGAAGCCCCGAGCAATCGTTGCAGGGCGGGCACGTTCGGCGACGTCGTAATCGAGAGGAGCTTCTGCTGCGGGCTGACCGTGGCCAACAGCCTCGCCTCGCCCACGACCTCGGTCGTGCCGTCGGGGTCGGTGCGCACGTCACGAGCGCGGCCGTCGACCCTGGCGTCGGCCCGCAATCCGTCAGGGCGTGTCGTGTCGATGTTGGTGGTCCGCCGGACAGAGCCGGCAAGGCGTTCGGTCGTGACGAGGATCGGATCGTGTGGTCCGGCCGCCTCTGGGAGAAACTCCATCAGGCGACGGGTCGCAGTCGCCGGCCCGGCCGCGCGCCCGTCGACACACCGTCGCGGGTGGCGACCACGCCGTTCACGACACTCATGCTCACCCCGACGGCGTCGGTGACGAGGCGACGCCCGGCTGCAGGCTGATCGTCGACGAAGCGCACCCGGGTCGTGGCGATCCGATCCGGGTCGAACAGCACGAGGTCGGCCGCGAGGCCGGGCCGCAGCAGCCCCCGGTCGGCGAATCCAAGTAGCCGGGCCTGGTCGCCGGTGAGCATGGCCACGGCCCGTTCGAGCGAGAGCACCTTGCGTTCGCGCACCCAGTGCTGCAGCGTCCACACGGCGTAACAACTGTCAGTGTTGGCGAGGATGTGGGCACCGGCGTCGGAGGCCCCGATCATGGCGGCGGGGTGCGCCACCAGGCGCGCCACCTGGTCGTCGTCCCCGTTACGCATGACCGTCGCCACCTGGGTCTCGAAGTTGTCGGCCAGGGCCAGGTCGAGCAGGAGGTCGGTCGGATCGATCCCCCGTTCGGCGCTGAGGGCAGCCAGGTCCTTCCCTTCCACGCCGGGTTGGTGCGAGTAGCGCAACCGCACATGGTCCCAGCGGCCGTTGAAGACGGGGTTCGGCGGCATGGCCGCCCCTTCCCGTCGCAGTTGCGCCCGCGCCTCGGGGTCAGCGGCCAGGGTACGCACGCCGGCCGCACCGGCGTCCTGCACCGCAGCCATCAACGACGGCAGTGACCGCACCAGCGTGCCCGGGCTGTCCAACCGGGTCCAGAGCTCGAAGGGGCGGGTCGAGATCTGGGGCACCACGTTCTTGTCGGCCTGCTGTCCGGCCAGCGCCATGTCCATGAGCACGAAGGCCCCACCAGGATCCTCGGTCGAGTCGAAGATCGGCCCCACCACCACCGGGCGCCCCGAGGCCTCCGCCAGGCGCTGGTGCCAGGCCAGGTCGGCGACACGCTCCTCGCGACCCTGCAGGAGCGCCGCGTTGGCCATGGTGAACAGCCCCGGCCCGGGACCCTCACCGAGCACGGCAGCCAGGGAGAGGAGCTCGTCCTCGCCACACACCTGACCGGGAAGGGCGGTCCCGCCCGGACCCGGATTGCCGATGACCTGATCGGTGGAGAACCCCAGCGCGCCGAGCTCGGTGCCCTGGCGCAAAAGGCAGCCCATCGCCGCGATTTCGTCCGCAGTCGCCTTACGGGTGTACGCACCGGGGACGCCGAGCACAGCGGCCCGGATCGGGACATGCCCGATCAGGAAGGCGTGGTTCAACAAGACGTCGAGCGCATCGAGCCGGGCCGCGTACGAGGGCAGATCGGACCAGTCGAAGGGGACGCCGGTCTCGATGGAGACCTCGGGGATCTGCTCGACCGTGCTCATCGCGGCAACAAGGTACTGGCGCGCCTCCTCGCTCCCCACCGGGGCCAGCGCATACCCGCAGTTGGCGGTCACGACGGTGGTGACGCCGAAGCTCGACGACGGGGTCAGGTCCGGATCCCAGAACAAGTTGGCATCGAGATGAGTGTGCGGATCGATGAAGCCGGGGGCGAGGACCAGATCACGGCCGTCCACCTCCTCGGCGGCGCGCCCGCCGACGTGGCCGCCCACCTGGGCCAGCAGCCCGTCACGCACAGCCACGTCACCCCCGGTCGCCGGCCCCCCGCTGCCGTCGACGATCGTCGCGTTGCGAACGATGAGTTGATAGTCGGTCTCAGGCGCCATGGTCCCCCCTCAGACTTCGACCGCACGTGCGGTCGCCGCCAACATCCCGCTTATCCCGCCGATCGGGGCCAGCCTGTCCCACCCCTCGCCCAGATGGGCCAGGAGCTCGTCGAGATCGATGCCGAAGAAGCGGGCCGGACCATCGACGAACGAGGCGTGCTTGTCCGCCTCCGTCAGATCCGTCCGGTCCCGCATGATCTCGATCGGGTCCGGCCATGCGCCGTCCTGGTGCGGCCAGTCACTGGCCCACAGGACCCGGTCGGCCCCAACGGTGTTCGCGGTCAGGGCCAGCCCGGCATCGGCCGGCTCGCCCGAGATCACACATTGCTGGCAGAACTGTTCGAGCGCGCCCCGTCGATGCTCGCTCGCGATCAGGGCCATTTTGTCGTAGGTCTCGTCCAGTCGACCGAGCCAGTGCGGCAGCCAGCCCACATCACCCTCGAAGAACCCCATGCGAAGATCGGGGAACCGCTCGAGCGTCCCGCCGTCGATGACATGCAACACGGCGAGCTGCAACTGGAACGGCACGCCCATCTGCCACTGGGCCCGGTTGGCGAGATGGTGGGCGATGCCCAATGTCGGGCTGGTCGGGTTGGCGGCGTGCACCACGGCCGGCATGCCCGCCTCGACCAAGCGCGCCCACAAGGGATCGAGGGCGGTGCTGCCGAGCGACTGGCCGGCCGGGGTCGGGATGGGCGAGAGCATGATGGTCGTGGCGCCTTCGGCGATGGCCCATTCGAGCTCGGCCGCGGCCCACTCCAGGTCGTTGAGGGGCAGCACGGCGGCCCAACGGAACCGGATGGGGTCTGCGGACGCGAAGTCGTGCACCCAGCCGTTGTAGGCGTGGGCGGATGCGTTGGCGAAACCGGGGTCGGGAAGATCGTCGAGGCCGAGCGTCATCGTCGGGAAGAGCACACTCGTGGCGATTCCCTGGGCATCCATCAGCTCCAGCCGGCGGATCGGATCGTTGACGCCCGGGTCGACCTCGGTGTCGAGGTCGATATCGAGCCGGCCGGCTGCACTCAGCGCCCCCGGCGTGCACAGCGAGCCGATCGTCCACTCGAAGTTGGTGGGATTCCCGAAGAACTGCACCTTCTCGTGGCCGTCGACCATGACACGGCACCAGGCCATGTGCTTGTACTGCTCTGGCAGACGCTCCTGCCAGAGTTCGAACGGCTCCATCACGTGCCCATCCGAATCGATGATCGGCAACCTCACGATGTGACCCCCATGGCGCTTTCCCGGGCCGGCGGACTCCGACGTGGAGAAGGGCGAGACTACCCCTCCTCGAGGTGGCGGTGGCTCGGCCGGCGTCGGTGGCTCGGCCGCGTCAGGGCTCAGCCGGCGTGTGACGTGGGCACCACCAGCACCTTGCCCGTGGCCCGGCGCTCGGCCAGCTCGACCAAGGCCTGCGCCCCATCCTCGAGCGGGAACGTCCCCCCGACGTGGGGTACCACCTTCCCGGTCGCCAGGAGCTCCCACAATTCGGCTTCGTGGCGGGCGACGTCCTCGGCCCGGTTGGCGGCGATCCCCTGCATGGTGAACCCGGTGATCACCGGGCCCTTCAAGAGCACCAGATTGAGGGGGATACGGGGGATCTCGCCCGAGGCGAAGCCGACCGTGATGAATTGCCCGGCCCAGGTCATGGAACGCAACGCCTGCTCGGCCCAGGGTCCGCCCACCGGGTCGATGACCACGTCGGCGCCGCCGCCGGTGATCTCCTTGATCCGCTCCTTGAGATTCTCGGTGACGTAGTTCACCCCGACCTCAGCGCCCTTCTCGAGGCACACCGCCAGCTTCTCGTCCGTCGACGCCGCCGCGAGCACACGGGCCCCGAGGAGATGGGCCAGCTCGACCGCGGCCAGTCCGACACCGCCCGCCGCGCCCAGCACGACGACCCATTCCCCCGGGCTCACATCGGCCATGGTGCGCAACGCGAGGTACGCCGTGCGGTGCGCCACCCCGAACGCCGCGGCGGTCCGAAGGTCGACTGCGTCATCGACGTGGTGCACCGACGTGGCGGGGACGAGGATCTGCTCGGCGAACGCACCGATCATGGATGCACCCGTGACCCGATCCCCGACCGCCACGCCCTTGACGCCGGGACCGACGAGGCGCACGACGCCGGCGAACTCGCTCCCCGGTGTGAACGGCACTGGGACACTGATCTGGTACTGATCGGCGATCAGCAGGACATCGGGGAAGTTCGCCGCCGCCGCCACGACGTCGACCACCACCTGGCCCTCACCCGGCACCGGGTCGGGCAGGTCCTCCATCACCAACACGTCGGTGGACCCGTACTCATTGCATCGAAGTGCGCGCATCGGTCGAAGGACGGCTTAGGAGTTGCCGACCAGGTGCTCGGTCCAGGCCGCCAGCTTCTCGCGGGCCAACTCCCTCTGCGCCGGCAGGTGTGCGGTCGGCCACAGGCCCGGCGCCGCCTCGTAGTCCTTGAGGACCTCTCGCGCCACCGTGATCTTGTGCACCTCGGTCGGCCCGTCGACCACACTCATGATGGGAGCCGACATCCACATGCCGCCGAACGGCATTTCGTTCGAGACGCCGAGCGCGCCATGGGCGTGCATGGAGCGCCAGACGGCGTCATGGACGACCTTGGGCGTCAGCATTTTGATGGCGGCGATGTTCTTGCGGGTGCGCTGGTAGTCCCCGTACTTGTCGATCTCCCACGCCGTGTACAGGGTGAGCAGACGGAACTGCTGCAGCTCGGCGTAGGAGTCGGCGATGTCGCCCTGCATGAACTCCTTGCGGGCCAGCAGACTGCCCTGCGTCTCGCGGCTGAGCACCCGCTCACAGAACAGGTCCAGCGCCTTCTGGCAGGTGGCCACCGATCGCATTGCGTGGTGCACCCTGCCCCCACCGAGGCGGGTCTGTGCGATGGCGAAGGCCTGGCCTTCGCCGCCGAGCAGGCTCTCGGCCGGTACCCGCACCTCGTTGTAGTGGATGAGCGCATGCATGCCCTCGTCCTCGGATTCCCCCGCCAGGCCGACGTGCCGCACGAATTCCACCCCGGGCGTATCGGTCGGGACGAGGAACATCGACGCCCCCTGGTATACCGACACGTCGGGGTCGGTGATGGTCATCACTATGAGGAACGCCGCGGTGCGGGCGTTGGACGAGAAGAACTTCCAGCCGTCGATGACCCAGTCGTCGCCGTCACGCCAGGCCCGGCACGTGAACTGCTTGGGGTCCGAACCGGCCTGAGGCTCGGTCATGGAATAGCAGGAGAACACCTCGCCGTTCAGGAGAGGCTGCAGGTACTTCTCCTTCTGCTCCTCCGTGCCGTAGTGGGCGATGATCTCGGCGTTCCCCGTGTCGGGGGCCTGGGTGCCGAAGACGATGGGGGCCCAGCCAGACAGGCCCAGGATCTCGTTGAGGAGGGCCAGCTTGAGCTGCCCGTACCCCTTGCCGCCGAGTTCGGGCCCGAGGTGCGCCGCCCACAGGTCGTGGTCTCGCACCTCCTGCTTCATCGGGTCCACGATCGGGCGCAACTCGTCATCGAGTGGGTGGAACTGGCGGTGCGGGTAGAGCAGGTCGAGAGGCTCCACACGTTCGCG
Source organism: uncultured Acidimicrobiaceae bacterium (assembly GCA_963706555.1). Taxonomy (GTDB): domain Bacteria; phylum Actinomycetota; class Acidimicrobiia; order Acidimicrobiales; family RAAP-2; genus Bog-473. The sequence continues at coordinate 3,056,445 of OY970164.1, read as the reverse complement.
GACGAACTCTCGGGTCCAGTCCAGCTTCTCTTGGAACTCGGGCTCAGTTGAGAAATCCCAGGCCATCTGTTTTCTTCTCCTCAGTCGGTGTGGTGCTCAGTCGGTGTGTGCTCAGTCGGTGTGTGCTCAGTCGGTGTGTGCTCAGTCGGTGTGTGCTTCGTGTGGATGCGAAGGGGCGGTTGTGCGAAGACCTCGTGATCATGATGCATCTTGAGGGTCGTGCACGCCGAGGCCGGCGAGGAATCGCTCGTTGCACGCGCTGACCTCGCGCCGGGCCAGCGCCGGGTCGGCATGCTGGGCCACGTACATGGCTGCCCCCACGCCGAGGGCGGCCAGCAGATGGGCCAGGGGCTCGACGGGCTGTGGTTCGAGGGAACCCTCTTTGATGGCGTCGGAGAGATACCGGACGATATGTTGCGTCGGGCCGTCGCTGCGCTCGGACCACGAACGCCATCCGAGCACGGCGGGGCCGTCCACCAGGCAGATCTGGCGGTAGGCCGGGTTTGTCGACGCTGCGTCCAGATAGACCTCGCTGTTGGCCCGGAACAGCTCCCAGGCGCCAGCGGCGTGGTCGTCGGAGCGGCGCCACAACAATCGGATGACCTCGTCCTCCACCTCTTCGTGCACGGCCCGGAAGAGGTCCTCCTTGTCGCGGAAGTGGTGGTAGAGCGCGCCCCGGGTCAGTCCCGCACGCTGGACCACGTCCTCGGTACGGGTCCCGGCGAAGCCGTTCTCGGCGAAGAGCTGGCGGGCGGTGTCGAGGAGGGCGCGTCTCGTATCTTGCACGTGGGCGTCACGGCGGCTGGCCGCCTCGGCCGGACGGCCCTGCGCCTTGGTCCGTGTCGTCATAGGGTTCCCTCCCGGTCGGAGTGGCGGCGCAACATGCGGAGCGTTTGATACATGTTGTTTCTAACATACATACTGTTTGCGCCGTCTGCTTCCATGACAGGATGCACCCGCCGCAACCGCGGCTGAGGGGAAGGGTCTCGGGCCGAACCCGGGAGCCCGGCTGAGAGAAGGAGCCGTACCGTGGACGATCTGCAAGGAAAAGTAGCGCTGGTGACCGGCGCGAGCCGTGGGGTCGGCGCCGCGACGGCCGTGGCGCTGGCCGAAGCGGGCTGCGATGTCGCGTGTGCCGCACGGGCCACCGAGGCCAATCCCCAACGCACGACGGGCACCATCGACGAAACGGTGCGTCGGATCGAGGCGACCGGTCGGCGGGGCCTCGCCGTGCCCACCAACCTCGGCGTCGACAAGGAGGTGGAGGCAATGGTGGCCGCGACGCACGCGCACTTCGGGCGTCTCGACATCCTCGTCAACAACGCTGCGATCACGTTCATCGGCGATCTCGACATCCCTCTCAAGCGCTACGACCTCATCATGCAGGTGAACCTCCGCGCACCGCTGATCGCCATCCGCGAGGCGGCGCCGCTCATGGAGGCCCAGGGGGGCGGCGTCGTCATCAACGTGTCTTCGGTGGCCGCACTCTTTCCGCATCCGTCGCTCCTCGCCTACGGCATCTCGAAGATCGGGCTGGAGCGACTGACGGTCGATGCGGCGAAGCAACTGGCCCCGGCGAACATCGCCGTCAACTGCTTCCGCATCGACATCGCCGTAGCCTCCGAGGGTTTCGTGGCCAACACCCCCGGCGCGGATCATTCGAACTGGGAGCCCTCCGAGGTGGCAGCAGAGGGCATCCTCTGGATGGTGCGCCAGCCCCTCAGCTACTCGGGCCACCGCGAGAGCATGTTCGCCCTGCGCCAGCGCGAGGGGATCATGCCGACGCGGATCGCCTCACCCGCAACCGAGGCCCCGCCCACCGAGCTGTACAACGGGCTGGTTGCGATGACGGGCGACGACTACTTCGAAGAGCCATATCCGGACGACGACGCAGCGGGAGGAAACTGACGACATGGCGAAACTGACGCCTGAAGAAGAGGCGGCGGCAGAGGCGCGCACCGCGGGCCTGGTGGACGAGGGCCGACTCGGGACGTGGATGGACGAGCGCGACCTGCCCGGGAAGGGAGAGCCCGTCTCGGTCAGTTTCATCAGCGGCGGCGCGTCGAACGAGATCTTCCGCATCACGCGGGGCGACTTCGTGTCGGTGCTGCGTCGCCCACCGCGGATCGTGCCCAAGGGCCGCAACGAGACCATGCTGCGTGAGTACCGCGTCCTCGAGGCACTCAACGGCACCGATGTGCCCCACCCTGAGGCCTATGCGGCGTGCGACGACGACAGCGTGATGGGATCGAGCTTCTATCTGATGAGCGTGGTCGACGGCTGGTCCCCGATGAACACCGACGGATGGCCTGCACCCTTCGACACCGACCTGGAAGCCCGCTACGGGCTCGGCATCCAACTCATCGACGGGCCGGCGCGCCTGGCCCGTGTCGACTGGAAGGCACGCGGGCTCGAGGGCTTCGGCAAACCCGACGGGTTCCACGATCGGCAGGTGGACCGCTGGCTGGCCCACCTCAACGCCATCCAATTCCGCGAGCTACCGGGTCTGGACGTGGCCTCGGACTGGCTGCGGCGGCACAAGCCGACCCGTTGGGAGCCGGGCATCATCCACGGGGACTACCAATTCGCCAACGCAATGTTCAACCACGGCGCGCCGGCTCAGATTGGCGGCCATGGTCGACTGGGAGATGTCGACGGTCGGCGATCCCCTGCTCGACCTCGGGTGGGTGATGAACGGATGGTCCGATCCCGGGGAGGACCGCACCTCGGGCTATGTGGACTCCACCGGTCTCCCCAGCCGCGACGACATGCTCGAGCACTACGCCACCGTGAGTGGACGGTCGGTCGACGAGATCGACTACTACGTGATCCTCGCCCGCTTCAAGCTGGCAATCGTCCTCGAGGCCGGGTACGCCCGCGTCGTGAACGGGACCGCGGACAACCCGGGCATGGCAGCCTATGAACACGTGGTGCTCGACAACATGCGTGCCGCGGCCGAGCTGGCGTCGACGACCAAGCTCGGGCAATAGCGAGGCTCGGGCACTTCGGGAGCTCGGACAATGACACGAAGATCGGGCACTACGGGACACGAGGAGGCATCATGAAGATCGGGATATCGCTGGGGCAGCTGAACCCCAGCTTGTGGGCCGACGCGACACGCGAGGCCGACCGTCTCGGCTACGAATCGGTGTGGATGCCCGAGCATCTGGTGATTCCGGTGGCCATGGCGGGGAGTCCCCATGAGGGTGCCGAGCACCCGCCGATACCGGCCAACGTCCCTGTGTACGACGTGTTCTCGTATCTCGGCTACCTGGCCGGGCAGACGCAACAGATCCACTTCGGCACGCAGGTCTACAACATCGGGCTCCGACATCCCTTCGTGGTGGCGCGGGCCGTGACCACCCTGGACGTCATCTCGGGGGGCCGCGTCGAGTTCGGTATCGGCGCCAGCTGGCTCCAGGCGGAATGGGAGGCCATGGGCCTCGACTTCGCGACCCGCGGGCGACGGGTCGACGAGACGATCGCTGTCTGCCAAAGGCTGTGGAGCGAGGAGGTCGTGGAGCACCATGGCGAGTTCTTCGACTTCGGCCCGGTGATGTTCGAGCCCAAGCCGACCCACGCCCCATGGCCCTCGCTCCACATCGGCGGCGACGGTCCCGCGGCGATCCGCCGCGCCGCCACCGTCGGTGACGGATGGATCCCCATGAACCACTCGCTCGAGGAGATCCCGGCCGACGCCAAGAAGATCGCCCAGCTGCGCCACGACGGCGGACGGACCGATCCGGTCGAGATCACCCTGGGTGGCGGGGTCGAGCTCGACGACCTGCGCCGGCGCGCTGATCTCGGTATCGGGCGTGCGCTCGTCAAGCCGTTCCGATCCAGCAAGGATGCGATCGAAGGCATGCGGCGCTTCGCCGACGAGGTCCTGCCGAGGATCAGCGAGCACGCGGTTACGCACATCACGGTCTGAGCCTGCCTGGCGTTGTGACGGCCGGAGCGGGCGGAGTGGCCGGTGTGGGCGGTGTGGCCGGTGTGGGCGGTGTGGGCGGTGTGGGCGGTGTGGGCGGCAAAGGATGCACTCGTGCGTCGTGTTCCTTGAGCCGGCGGAGCCGCATCACGGGAGCCGGATCAAGAAAAGCCCCATCGAATAACGATGGCGGGACGCGCCCGTGCGCAGACGCGAGCGTCTGCGTGATGAGCGCCATAAGCGTGATGAGGGGAGGTGGGGGGAGATGCTCAGGGGCCCCGTCAGGGGTCGCTACCGGAGCTGAGGGAGGGGACTGACGTTTTGGGCCCGTGTCGACCGCCTAATCCCCGGGATCGGGTCCTACGTTCCGCAGCCGGTTGTGGAAACCGCAGTAGACCCGCCCGTTTTCCTGAGTGGTCTCGCCCCCTTGGCTGTAGGGGATGATGTGATCGATCTCACAGCGTTCGGCGGGCGCCTCGCAATAGGGGTGAGCACAGATCTGGTCTCGCACTTCGATGGCCCGGCGCGTCGCCCCGGTGAAAAAGCGCGCGCTGACCGAGCACTCGACCCTCTTGCCCGGTGCAAAGACGATTCGTTCGAACCATGCCTGGTCGAGCCAGGGCACCAACGAGCCCGGTGAGACGATCCCACCGTTGGCCAGCTCACAGATACGCCCGGCCAACGTGGGGAAGTCGATCAGCACCGAAAAGAGGGGCTCAGGGCGACGGGCGTTCTCGGGCATGGCCTTGGAGCGCACCGCCATCTCGACCGCAGCGTCGGCCCGGCGCTGGGGGGAGGTGCGGGCCAGTTCGTCGAGGTGCGGGTCGCGGCCGAGCCGTGCTTTGGCCTCGGCCCAATCGGCGTCGAACATTTCGGCTTCGAGCCGCAAGAGCTCGCCCGAGTAGATGGCCCCGCCGATGGGGTCAAAGGTCATTTTGCCGAGCCACATCCCGCCCACGCTCTGGCTCAGATAGACGTCGCGCCGGGCCATCTTCTCCATCTCGGACTCTTCGGCCCCGTCGGGGTCGGCCAACTGGGACCAATAGGCGACCGCCGCGTTGAAAGCGGCGAATTTCAGTTCCTTCGCTGCCGTCACCAGCACGGCCTCGTCGCGGGGAAAGGCATCTGGGTTGACCTGGGCCGCTCCACGCGACGCCTTGACCAACGCGTCGAGTTGGGCCACCCCGATGGCCCCGGCGGAGAATGCCTCGGCGCACAGGGGTAACGAAGGAAGCGCCCGACCCCGCCGCAGTTGGCTGCGGGCTTCGACCAGGGGAAGATGACAGCGGGTGGAGAGCCAGGCCGCCGTGCTCTGGGCCCCATCGACCGCCCACTCCCCCGAGGAATCGAAACTGGCTACCGCCTTGCTCGTCACACACGTGAGACGGGCGACAGCAACTTCGAGGGCCTCGACGGAAGCGGCGTCGCCGTAGGAGAACGGATCAGCCTCCGCCAGGCGATCGAGGATTCCTGCGAGCTCGTCTAGTGCATCCATACCCAAAGTAGATCAGGGGGGTGTGACATTTACCCCCTGCTCAGAGGCAAGAAAAAAGAAATAAACAACGTACAAAACGCGGATATCAGCGACCGTTGCTGGATGCAGCGTGACCGTGAGACGCCACGGTGAGAACGCCACTGTCAGATCGCCACGGTGACTGACGCCACCGTTATGTCACGGCGCTGCCCACCCGGCGGCGGGCAAAATACCAACGCCCCCGCTCGTAGATCACCTCGTCGACAACCGGCACGACCTGACCACCGGTGACCTGACCCGATCCCCCTTCCGCCGTAACCACCAACGTGCGGCACTCCTGCGTGCCGTGTACCCCGTCGATGCGAACCACCGAATCGGCCAAGAGCAGGGTGGCCGGGCGGGATGCCGTGGCGAACCACCGCGCCAGCGCCGGATGCCCGGCGATGGGCCCCTGATCGGGTAGCTCGAGGACCCCCTCGACGACGAAGGTGCCCAACCACGTTGCCTCATCTCCCGCTTCGAGGGCGCGGTGCTGGCGAATTGTCAGGTCCTGCACGGCGGCGCGGCCCGCTAACGATTGCAGGGTGCGCTCATCCTCGTACGACAACGTCATCGGTTGCTTACTCCTATCGGTGTGGTCTGTGTGCTCGGTAGATCGGCGCAATCGGTGTGGTCAGCGTGCACCGTGTGGTCAGCGCGGTTTTGGGGATCAGCGCTGTTCGCCCGGCGCGTCGGCTGTCAGTCCGGCATCTCCCCCATGGCGTCGCGACCGCCGACCGGCGCCTCTCCGCCGGGTTGCTGCAGGTACAGGTGCATGCCCTTGATCAGGCCCTCGTCGTCGAGACGGAAGATGATCGCCTCGGGGAGGTCCTTCATCACCCCGTCCACCTCGAGATGCTCGATGAGTTCGGCGATGACCGTGTCGCCGGCGTAGGCGATGTGCACCGGCTTGAGCTCGTAGGCGGGCTTGAGTGTCGGCACCACGCGGCGCAGGAAGTCGATATAGCCCTGGCTCGAGTCGATCACATCCCCATAGGGCCCGATTCGCTCGAAACCCGTCGGCGAGAAGCAGTTCGCCAGACGGTCCCAGTCGCGAGCAGCGTAGAGCTCCACGAAGTCCTCAACTGCGGGCATGTTCCCCTCCCTCTCTCACTGTGGCACTGCCATGTCGTTCACTGTTGTCCGAAACGTTGTCGCAGAACCGGCTTCAACACCTTGCCGGCAGAATTCAACGGGAACTGATCGATGACCACCACCGATGTCGGCTTCTTGTAGGAGGCCACACGCTCCTTGCACCATGCGATGAGCTCCGCCTCTTCGGGGGCATTGTCCGGATCCACGGGGACGATCACCGCCAGCGGTGTTTCGCCCCACTTGGGATCGGGCAATCCGATCAACGCCGCGTCCAGCACGCCGGGATGGGCGCGCAGCACCGCCTCGACCTCAGGGCAGTAGATGTTTTCGCCACCCGAGATGATCATGTCGGTCTTGCGGTCGACGACATAGATGTACCCCTCTTCATCCATGCGGCACAGGTCGCCGGAATGGAACCAACCACCGGCGAATGCAAGTTCGTTGGCTTCGGGCATGCGCCAGTAGCCCTGCATCACCGTCGGGCCGCGGTACACGATTTCGCCCACCTCGCCCACTGCCACGTCGTTGCCGTCCTCGTCGATGACACGCGCCTCGACATTCATGATCGGACGGCCCACCGAGCCACGCTTCCGCTCGGAGTCCTGCGCGTGCAGGATGCACGTGACGGGGCTCATCTCCGTCTGTCCGAAGAAGCTGAAGACGGGCACACCAGGCAACACCTGCCCCATCTTCTTCAACACCTCCACGGGCGTGTTCGCGGCGCCCCACGAGGCACGCCGCAAGGACAACTGCGCGCCGGACGTCGTCACCTGGTCGCAGATGTCGTCCCACTGCATGCCGACGAAGACACACCCCGTGACCTTGTAGCGCGCAATCTCCTCTACGGCTTGGCGGCTGTCGAAACTCCCGCTGGGGACGATAATGGCGCAACCTCCGCCGATGACGTACGGCAGAATCCCGGTCAGGCCCCCTATGTGGAAAAGCGGGAGGTTGCCGTACCAGACGTCGTCGTACCCCACGATGCCCTGCGCCACCATGGAGTTGAGCGTGCTCATCAGGAGGTTGAAGTGGCTCAGGACCGCGCCCTTGGGGCGCCCGGTGGTACCCGAGGTGTACATGATCAGAGCCGGATCCTGCTCGTCGACGGCGGTCGTCACCGGCGTCAGGTCGCCACCGGAGATCAGTTCGTCGTAGCGTTCGGCTCCCAGACCGGCACCCGTCGGGTCTCCGACGACGATCACGGCGTCTACGTCCGCGAGAGCGTCCCTGACCGCACCGACCAACGTGGAGAGACCCTCGTCGACCACGATGACCGATGCACCGCAGTCAGCGAGAATGAACCTCACCTCGTCGGCCACCAACCGGAAGTTGACGGGGACAACGATTGCACCGAGGCGCCACCCGGCGAAGATCACCTCGATCATTTCGATGCTGTTCGTCATGAGCACGGCCAAACGGTCGCCGTGCTGCAAGCCCCGCGCCGTCAATGCATTGGCCAGCGCGGTCACGCGGCTGTCGACGTCCTCGAACGTCCGGCTCTCGCCCTGACAGATGTAGGCCGTGCGCGACGGGTACTTGCGGGCGATGCGGCTGAGTTGTTCGCCGTGCGCCATGCCCCGGGTGCTCGCGATGGAAGCGACGGTATCGGTACTCATCGGCGGACGGTATAGCCCGCCGCTTCGCGATCCCAGGCCGAGGAAGGGACGCCGCGGGCGCGCAATTCGTGCTTGAGGATCCTTCCGACCGCATTCTTCGGCAACTCCGGCGTCACATCCACGTAGCGCGGAACAGCGAAGTACGGGAGGTGTTCGGAGCAGAAGTCCATGAAGGCCACCATGTCGATCGACTCAGCCGCGATTGCGACGACGTAGACCATGACGTCATCCTCTCCGAGTTCGCTGGGCACGCCAACCGCGGCCACCTCGGCCACGGCAGGGTGGCGCAAGAGGGCCTGCTCCACCTCGAACGAGGAAATGTTCTCCCCCCGTCGCCGCATGGCGTCCTTCTTGCGATCGGCGAAGTAGAAGAAGCCGTCCTCATCGAAGCGGCCCATGTCGCCTGTGTGGAACCATAGGTTGCGGAACTGCTCCACCGTCTCGCGGTCGCGCCCGTCGTAGCCCTCGAACATGACGTGGGAACGCTTGGGGCGGCAGACGATCTCACCCACTTCGCCGACCGGGACCGGCCGGTCCTCGGCGTCAAAGAGCATCACCTCGAAATTCGAATTGGCCCGCCCCGACGCACCGACGCGATTGGTCTCGTCGACGCCGGCGACCACCATCGGAAAGGCCTCGCTCATGCCGTAGCAGGTGACGATGCGGCACTGCCAGCGGTTCTCCATCGCCTCGAAGCTCTCCTGGGGCACCGGAGCGGCTGAAATGAAACGCAGCGGGATGTCCTTGTCGCGCTCGTCGGGTGGCAAGTTCCACAACATGCTCAACATGGCCCCGGCCAGCGCTATCCCCGACGCCTCGTAGCGCCGGACCCGATCCCATGTGGCAGAGACGCTGAACGTCGAGTCCAACACGCCGGTGCCCCCGGCGAGCATCGGGCCGAGGACCGTGCCTACCGCGCTCAGGTGGAAGAGAGGCAGTGGGCCGTACACGACCTCACCGGGCTGGAGGTGCCAGAGGTCCACCATGGCCTGTGCCGCCGCGAGGAGATAGTGCTGGGTCGCGAGGACGCCCTTGGATCGCCCCGTCGTCCCCGACGTCGAAAAGATCGCGCCTAAGGGGAAGGGAGCGAGATCGCGACGACCTTCGATCTGCGAGGTATCCCCTTCGAGGAGCCGCTCAATCGGGTGCACCTCGACGTGCGATGGCGGCGCGGCGGGTTCGGGGTCGGCCGACGGCTTGCCGTCCTCGCGCAGCAGCGCGGCGCGGAGACTCGGGACGTCAGCGGCGATGGAGAAGACCCTGTTGGCCAGTGACCGGTCGAGGGCGATCATTTTGCTGTTGCTGTCGCGGAGTTGGTTGGCCAGGAAGTCACCCCGGTAGGCCGTGTTGATCGGCACCGCCACCGCACCCAAACGGCACAACCCGAACCACAGCGTCACCCACTCCGGCGAGGTACCCATGAAGAGGGCTACGCGGTCACCGGGCTCGATGCCGAGGCCGGCCAGCACGTTGGCGACCGAGGTCGACCGCTCCTGCAGCGCCCGGTAGGTCAGGGGGACATCGTCGATGACGAGCAGTGGCTGATCGGGCCGCACCGCCACCTGTGCATCGAGAATGCCCGAGAACGTGAGGCCGTTCCCCGGGGTCGGCTCCCACGGCGACGCAGGAGATTCTCCGGTCACTTGCTTTCCGACGAGATCGTCTCCGCAAACGTATCGGCAGGATAGAAGCGACGGCACCAGCGCCGGAGCGACGCGTAGTTCTTCGCTTCCTCCACGGCGAACGACGGCTTCTCGAGGTACTGCATGTTCTCCCACGTGAAGAAGTCCTGCTTGATGATCTCCTGCTGCAACTCGATCCAGCGGGCGGCCCGGCCCGTCGGAACATCGCCGAGGTCACCCTCCTCGCGCACGCATGCCATCGTGAACCAGTAGTCGGTGTACTCCTCGTCGACCGGGGTGTGGCCGGTGATCTGCACCGAGGCCAAGACGTTCTCCGGGAACCGCACGAACCCGATCCCCAGTCCGAAGGTGTCGTAGACGACCTCGCCGTCGACCGGACCGTTCGGCGTCAACCAGGTGGTCGGGCGCCCACCGCCGTAGTTCACATCCACCGTGGCATGGAGGTGGTACTCGTGCAGCTCGAAGGACGTCGTCTCCGCCGGCCGGTCGCCGTGATGCACCGGAGCGATGTGGTAAGGATCGGCCGCATTCTCCACGATCATCTGCGGGTGAACCTTGACCCGGTTGAGCATGCGGGAGTGGGGGTGGAGCGGGTAATAGTCCCCCGTCTCGAGCTCGGGCACGTCCGGGAGGGCCCACGTCGGCTCGCCACCATCGCGGTCGAACCACATGAGCACCATGCCGCACCACTCGACCGTCGGATAGGTGCGAATCCGCACCGACTTCTTGCAGCCCTCCTTCGAGTACGGAATCAGCGAGTTGGTCCCGTCCGCGCGCCATTGCCAGGCGTGCCAGGGGCACTTGACCTCGTCACCCACCACGCTGCCGCCGACGCCGATGTGGCCGCCGAGATGCTGGCAATAGGCGTTCATGACGGCAACCGTGCCCGATTCGCCCCGGAAGCAGATCAGCTCGCGGCCGAAGTAGTGGAGCGTCTTGAGGGTTCCCGGCAGCACGTCGGATGAGTTCGCCACGATGTACCAGCCGGTTGGATAGCGGTACGTCGAGACGGACAGGGGCGTTTCCGATTCGGCCACGTCGTTCGTGACAGTCATAGCGGACTCCATTCGGTAGACGACAGGTTGCTCACGTAGGGATTCCAGGCTGCCGGCGCAGACCCGAAGGGGTGCCGCAACTGCATGTCGGTGGCGATGTGCCCAGCTCGGCCACCCTTTGATCCCCCGTTCACGGCCACTGTGGAACGCGACAGTCTTATCTTAGATTGCAACATTAGGTCAAGGTCGACGGGACCGGCTCGGGCCGCGGTTCTCGGGGCAATCCGAGGGCACGTTCCCCGAGGATGTTGCGCTGTATCTGGTCCGTTCCACTGGCGATGCGCACGGAAGGCGCGGTCAGCAAGTGGAACTGCCAGCGGCCGGCCAACCCGATCTGCGGGTCGGCGCTCAAGACTGCGGGACCGACGAGTGAGGCGCCGACATTGGCGGCGCGGCGAAGGTGGTCGCCGAAGAACAAGTTGACGATAGAGGCCAACGCTCCCACGGGCTCGCCCCGGCCAAGGTGGCTCTGCACCCGCAAGTTCAAGTAACGCAGGATCTCCTGGCCGACGAAGGTGGCTGCGATGTCCTGCCGCACGAGTGGGTCAGCAGCCACGCCCCGGTTGCGGGCGACCTCGATCAGTTCGGGCACGCCTGGCCACTCGTCACCGGCCAGCCCGCGTTCGCTGCCCAGCATGGTGTTCGCCACCGTCCACCCGTTGTCGACCTCACCGATGACCGCATCGTCGGGAATCTCCACGTCGGTGAGGAACACCTGGTTGAACTCGGCCGCGCCGTTCATCTGACGGATAGGGCTGATCTCGATGCCCGGCCTGCGCATGTCGAGGACGAAACAGGTGAGCCCGTGGTGTTTGGGCCGTTCGGGGTCCGACCGGGCCAGGAGAATCGCGTAATCGGCGAACCTGGCGTAGGACGTCCAGACCTTCTGCCCGTTGATGGTCCAACCGCCTGCCCTGCGCCGGGCCGCGGTCGACAGACCCGCGAGGTCGGACCCCGCCCCCGGCTCGCTGAACATCTGGCACCACACTTCCTGCCCGCGCAACAACGAGGGCAGGTGACGTTCCTTCTGCGCCGTCGTGCCGTGCGCCATCAGCGTGGGACCGACCATGCCGATACCCACGTCGAAGGCGGCGCCGGAAACCCCGAAACGCGTCTGCTGGATCCGGAAAGCCAGGTCGAACAGGGCGGAGCGCCCTTGGCCGCCGAATTCGACCGGCCAGGAGATCCCGGCCCAGCCGCCTTCGAAGAGCGTGGCCTGCCAACGCCGGCACCCCTCGACAAAGGCCAGGCCACGCCCAATGGTGAAGTCGTCCGGACCCCCCTTCGCCGGGGCGTGTGCCTCTAGCCAGACTGATGCTTCAGCCCGATAGGCAATGACGTCCTCGGATTCGCGCAGGTCCATCAGCTCACGCCTATTCGGCGCAGGTCCATCAGCTCACGCCCATCAGCAAAGGTCCATGAGCGCGTCGTCAGCACAGCTCCGTGAGCGCAGTTCTAGCTGCATCGTCACCCGGACGCAGACCGCACCAGCGATCGCCCCGTCTTCATCGGCATACCCCTGCGGCTCCCCTCACTGGCCTTCCAACTTTCTAAAGTTTATAGTCGCACTGTTCTCACGACGGGGGGGTTTGGATGCCGGATCTGACTGGAAAAGTGGCGATCGTCACCGGAGCGGCATCTGGGATCGGCAAGACGACGTGCGAGACATTGGCCCGGCACGGTGCGTCGGTGGTGGTCGCCGGCCATTCTCTGGCTGGGGCCGAGGACGTCGCAGCCGACATCCGCGCGCACGGAGGGAGTGCCATCGCGGTTGGGGTCGACGTCGCCGATGAAGAACAGGTCAAGGCGATGGTGGACGCCGCGGTCTCCGAGTTCGGCGGGCTCGATGCGCTCCACAACAACGCGGCGGCCACCAAGATGCACTCGGATCACGACGTCGTCAATGTCAGCACCGAGGTGTGGGACGAGACGATGGCGATCAACTTGCGCGGGCCGTTCTTCGGGTGCAAGTACGCGATCCCCGAAATGTTGAAGCGGGGCGGTGGCAGCATCGTGAACACGTCGTCCGCCGCCGGGCTGAAGGCTGAAAGGATCCGGGTGGCCTACGGAGTCTCGAAGGCTGCGCTGCACGGGCTGACGCGCCACGTGGCCAACGCCTACGGAAAGCAGAACATCCGCTGCAACGCCATCGCGCTGGGCATGATCCTCACCGAAGCCGCCGAGCGCAACGTGAAGCCCGAGATGCTGGCGTACCTCGAGGAGCACAACGCGCTCGCACGCCTTGGCCGGACGACCGATGTGGCCGAGGTCGTGTCCTTCCTCTTCTCCGACGACGCCTCGTTCATCACCGGCGAAGTCATCACGGTGGACGGCGGGTTCACCTCGCATCTCCCGGCCCTGGTCGATTAAACCTCAGCGGCGCCGAAGAGGCCCGCGGGCCTTGCTCGAACGGAACCCTGGGCCCTGTCGACTAGGTCACCTCGACCGATCGACTGTGTCCCCTCGACCCTGTCGACCACAGACTCTCGACCCCGGTCGGCTATGTCGCCTCGATCCTGTCGACCCTGTCGATCCTGTCGGCCCTGTCGGCCCTGTCGACATGGTCGGCTATGTCGCCTCGACCCTGGTCGACGAAGCCGGCCAGCTCTCCGGCGGAGGGTCGATCCCGTAGAGCTTCGCCGAGTTCTCCCAGAGGATTTTGCGCCGCACGTCCTCGGCGACGTGGCCGAGGTTGGCCGCGATCGTCTTGTCGATATCCCCGAACAGGCACGTCGTGTGGGGAAAATCCGTTTCGAAGAGGACGTTGTCCACCGGGATGAGATCGAGGAAGTACCGGGGGGCCAACTGCTCGAACCAGTACGTCACATAGACGTGCTCGCGAAAAAGTTCGGAAGGCAGAACGTCTTCGGCCGTCCTCTCGCGTCCCGGTCGGAATGCGCCGAGCCAGCTGTAGTCCGCAGCTTCGAGGACGAAAGGCAACCAGCCCATTCCACTCTCGACTGACACGAACTTGAGACCGGGCCACCGCGGCAACATGCCGCACGTGATCAGGTCGGCGCATTGGACGCCGTTCTTCATGAAGAGGTCGACCGCACCGTAGGCCTGCGCGCCCGCGATGCCGTGTGTCTCGTAGCGCTCCGGCGTCATGATGCTCGGAAGATCGCCGGCATTGCCGATGTGGAAATGAATTGGTAGACCCGTTTCGAGTGCAACGGCCCAAAGGGGATCCCAGTGGCGACTTCCCAGGACCGGAAGCCCGTAGCGCTGCGGCTCTCCCGTGAACAGAATCCCGCGGGCCCCGGCGGCGGCGCAGCGCAAGACCTCGCGCACAGTGGCCTCCACGTCCCAGAACGGCGTGGCGAGCACAGCGAGGAGCCGCCGAGTATCCGCCCCACACCACTCCAGCAAAAAGTCGTTGTATGCCCGCACGCTCAAGAGCTTGAGCTCATCGTCGTCCATGGAGAGGAAGTTCTCGCTGCCGAAACCCCCGACGTTGGGGTAGAGCACCTGGGCCCAGATTCCGGCCTCATCCATGTAGGACAGCCGCGCCGCCGCATTCGAGGCGGCGGGGTGACAGTCGGCGTACGTTGGCGGGTAGTTCTGGGGGAAAGTCGGCCAACCCGCCGGTGCGGAGGTCCCGACGGAGCCGAGGCGTTTGTTCTGCAGTACCCAGATGTCGGCGCCTTCGATCCGCTCGACGTGGGGCACGTCATCGAGGTACTTCTTGGGAACCCGGGCCGTCCAGACATCGGCCGGCTCGGTCACATGACTGTCGGAGTCGATTATCAGATTCGCTGCGGGCATCTCTTCTCCCCCAATGCGTGGTGGCTGACCCAAACGTAGCAAGCAAGGGCCACGGCGGTTACTTGGCGCCCGCGCCGGCGTCGATCGGAAGCGCAACCCCGGTGACGTAGCGGGCCTCGTCGGAGGCGAGCCAGACGACTGCGTTCGAAATGTCGACCGCATCGACCCAAGGGATCGGGAGCAGGTTGCCGGCCTGCGAGGGGACGGCGAAGTCCTCGAGCGTGGGCTCCTCGAGGTCGGGGCGGAAGAGGCGGAATGCCGACTCGTTGTCGATCATCGGAGTGAACACCATCGTCGGATTGATGGTGTTCACCCGGATCATGTGCGGGGCCAGCTCGTGGGCCAGGCACTGCATGAGCCCGAGCACACCGTGCTTCGCCGCGGCGTAGTGCGACATGTGCCACGCACCCTTGGTGCCGAGCAGCGAACTGGTGAAGATGATGGAGCCGCCCCGTCCGGCCTCGATCATGGCCGGGACGACGGCCCGGACCAATTCGAAATATCCGGTGAGATTCACGTCGAGCGTGTCATGCCACTGGGCGTCGGAGAGCTCCCACGTGAGTGCGGCCGCCGAGAAGATCCCCTGGTTGCCGACGACGATGTCGATATGCCCGAATTCCGCCAAAGCCTCGGCGCTGATGCGTTGCAACGCTGCGCCGTCGCGCACATCGGCCTGGTGCGCGACGATCCTGCGGTCGAGATCCTCCACCAACCGCACGGTCTCCTGCAGATCCTCGGGCGTCGCCATGGGATACGCGACCGAGTCGATCTGTGCGCAGATGTCCACGGCGATGATGTCGGCGCCCTCTTCGGCCAGGCGCACTGCGTGGGAACGGCCCTGCCCCCGTGCCGCCCCGGTGATGATCGCCACCTTGCCCCGGAGCCTCCCACCTGAGTCTGTCGCGCTCATCGTGCCGCCAACGCGTTCCTCGTGGAGATCCCGTCGGACAGCGAGAGCACGGTGTCGCCGATCCCCCGAACGCGCCACTGCACGTGCCCGATGCCGGCGCGCCACGCCGCGGACAGCTCGATTCTGGCCAACGTCAGACCCCCCGTCTTGTTGTCTAAGATTACCACTTTGCCCGTCCGTCTCACCGAGCCGAGGTCTCAGATGTCGCAGGACATCGCGTCCTTCCGCACACAGCTCCGCCAGTGGCTTTCGGCCAGCTTCCCCCAAAGAGTTCGAGGCGTCGCACGCGGCGGTCGAGGGTGCGGTGGCAGCAGTCGCCGAGGAGTCCCCGGCCGCGGCGCAGCTGGTGAGCTCGGCCAAGCTCTACGTGGGGCGCAAGCCCCCGGACATCGTCCAGGGCTGCAGCCAGATGCATGGCAGCATCGGCGTGACTTGGGAGCACGATCTCCACCTGTACCTCCGACCGGTGACCACCGATCGGCAGCTCCTCGGCACACCAGTCGAGCATGCGCTGCACCTGGCGCCCCACATCGGGCTCCGAATCAGCCCTACCAGGGAGCCTTCGACAAGCCTTCCACCGTGATGCGCTGCTTCCCCCCTTGTGAGAGGACGTAGCGCTGGGACTCCTGCAGATGCTGGGCGACCAGGTGACGGGCCCTCGCCGCATCGCCCTCCTCGATCGCCTCGGTGATCTTCACGTGAGTGCGCAAGACGCTCTTTCGCGCCGGCAGGTTCGGGTACTCGCCATGGGCATTCGTCGTCTCGGCCCAGTTCGACTCGTGATTCGACCACAGGGTCTCGAGTGATCCCGCAACCAACGCCAGGGTGGCGTTGCCGCACCCCTGGACCACGGCGTCGTGAAAGCGACGAGCGAGACGGGTAAAGGCGGGACCGTCGGCGAGCTCCGCCTCGAGCTCCTCGTTGAGCTTGGTCAGCGTGGCCACGAGGCTCTTGTCGTGCAGGCTGAGCTCGGCCGCCTTGGCGGCGCATGCCGGCTCGCAATCCGAGAGCGCCGCGGCCAGATCCTCCAGCGGGGTGTCCTGCGCCTGCAGGACCATACCCAGCATGTAGGCCGCCACCTTGGCCTTCGGCGTGTGGATCACCGCACCGCCGACGTTGCCGCGACGGACTGAGAGCAGCCCTTCGGTCTCGAGGATACGCATGGCCTCTCGGATCGAGGGTTTGCTCACCGGGAACTCGAGAAGGAGATCGTCCACCTTCGGCAGCACATCGCCGTCGTTGAGCTCGCCGGCCAGAATCCGGCGCCGCAGGGAGTCGGCGATCATCTCGGCGATCCTGGGCTGGCTCAGCTGTCGACGGCCCACGCCGTCGCCATTCTGGTCGGCTCGATAGCTGAGGGCGGCAGTCACGAGAGCAATCTTACACATCATCAAGAACGATCCCTCGGATGTGATCCATCATCGGGGCGCCCTTTCCCGCCCCGGACCTGCCCTTATGACCGGATGGCGCCCCAGCTCCGGGCCTCGTCGGCCGAGGCATCCGGCCCGCCGTAGGGCACGGACGACCCCCCTCACCCGCCTTGCTCGCTCGGCTCCGTGTGTTCATACTTTGTTATGTTGGAGAGGTTCAGCAGCTGACAGGGAGGGCACATGGCTGACGTCGTTCGCACCTGCATCGGCATCGATGTCGGCGGCACCTTCACCGACTGCGTGCTCACAGATGGGACCCGGACGTGGCGGGCCAAGGCGCCCACGACAACCGGGGAGATCGGTCTGGGCGTGTTGGCGGCAGCGGAGCTGGCAGCACGGCGTAGCGGCACCACCCTCGACGAGCTCCTGCCCAAGGTGAGCCGATTCGGGCTCGGCACGACGGCGGTGACCAACACGCTGGCGTCGCGCACCGGCCGGCTCGTCGGCCTGCTGGCCACGAGCGGATTCGAAGAGATGATCCCCATCGCCCAAGGCACGAGGATCGTCGACGAGGACGGATGGCTCTCGACCCCGAACATCTTGGAGCACCGCACCATTGCCGCGATCGAAGAGCGGATCGACCGCAACGGCGAGATCGTCGTCCCCATCGACCTTGACCAGGTCAAAGCAGCGGTCCGTCGGCTCGTCGAAGAGGAGGGCGTCGAGGCCATCGCCGTCTCCTTCGTCTGGTCCTTTGCCAACCGGACCCACGAGGACCAGGCGGTAGCCGCCATCGCCGAGATCTATCCCGACCTGCCCGTGGTCTCGGGCGCCGTCCTGCACCCGGCGATCCGCGAGTACGAGCGCACGACATTCGCGGTTCTGAACGCCTATGTCTCCGGCGCATTCGGAGGGATCGAAGAGCTCGAAGAAGAGCTCACCCGTCGGGGACTGCAGAGCCCGCTCCTCCTCGTGCACTCGGGCGGTGGATCGATCACGGTCGGAGAGGCACGCCGCCGGCCCCTCGGCCTGGCCATGTCGGGCCCGGCTGCCGGCGTCGCCGCCGCCGTCGCCATGAGCAACGTGACCCAGGCCCCCCACATCGTCACCGCCGACATGGGGGGCACCTCCTTCGACGTCTCCGTTATCGACGACGGGGAGCCGGCGCGACGAACCCGGGGCGAAATGATGGGTGTCTGGACCGCGCTCTCGCTCGTTGACGTCGAATCGATCGGCGCCGGCGGTGGCTCATTGGGCTGGGTCGATGCACGCGGCATGCTCCGGGTGGGCCCGCGCTCGGCCGGAGCTGTTCCGGGGCCGGCCTGCTACCAGCGCGGTGGCGACCAGGCCACCGTGACCGACGCACTCGTCGTGCTGGGCTACATCGATCCGACGCGCTTCTTGGGGGGAGACTTCGCGCTGGACCCGGACGCCGCATTTGCGGCCTGCGCTCGGCTCGGGGCCCAACTCGACCTCGACGCAGAGGAGACGGCGTGGGGCATCCGCGAACTCGCGTTAACCGGAATGATCAAGGCCGTACGGGGCAGGCTGGCCTCGCTCGGTCTCGACCCGCGCACCTACGCCATCCTCAGCTATGGCGGCGGCGGCTCGCTCTTCACGCCCGAGATCGCGCGGGCCATCGGCGCGCCGCGTGTGCTGATCCCCGAGCTGGCCTCCGTTCTCTCCGCGTTCGGCGCGGCGACCACCGATGTACGACGGGAGCGCCTGCGCTCGGTCACCTCACCCATGCCGGTCGATCCCGCCCTCATGCAGCGCCTGATGGCCGAGCTCGACGCCGAGGTGAGGGCCGACATGACGGCCGACGGTGTGGCCGACGTCGACCAGACCGTCGAGTTCGAGGCCGACCTGCGCTTCAGCAAGCAGATCTACGAGCTGCAGATGTCCATCACCCCGGGACCCTTCACCGATGCCTCCTCGGACGCACTCCTGGCCTCGTTCATGGACGAGTACGCCAAGCGCTACGGCAAGGGATCAATCGTGCTGCGCACACCGGTCGAATTGGTAGGCCTGCGCGCCGTCGGGATCGGCCGCACCATCCGCGCCACCGTCGGCACTGCGGACCGCCCTGCGGTCGAATCCGGGACGCTCGCCATCCCGGTGGGCACCCGCAAGGTCCGCCTGGCCCGCGGTCCCGACGGCATCGTCGAGGTCGACGTCTACGACGGGGCGGGCCTCTCCCCCGGACACGAGCTCAAGGGGGCGGCACTGGTCGATTCGATGGACACCACGGTGTGGGTTCCCGAGGGCAGCAGCGCACGGATCGACGAACACGGCACGTTCATAATGGATGTAGCACGATGAGAACCACGACCACGGAGGTCTCACGATGACCACAACGGCTGACGCACCGACCACCGCCGCACATGGCAACGGTCGCCCGGCGACCGACCCGATCGACCTGGAAGTCGTCCGCAGCCGGCTCGAGGCGATCGGGGAACAGGCCGCCCTGGCCGTCGACCACACGGCGATCTCGCCCACCATCACCGAGTCCAAGGACTTCTCCGTGACCATCATGGATCCGCAGGGCGATTTGATCGTGGGGGCCGGGATGGTCCTGTTCCATTTCGGGGCGGCCTCGTACTCGGTAAAGGCGACGATCGCCCGCTTCGGCGACACCGTGGCCCCCGGCGATGTGTTCTTCGCCAACGACCCGCACCACGGCGGGGGGCTGCACCCCCAGGACGTCATGATCCAACAGCCGATCTTCCACGAGGGCGATCTGGTCGGATGGGTCGGGCTGTCGGCGCACATGATGGACATGGGTGGCATGGTCGTCGGCTCCTTCGCGCCGCAGGCCACCGAGTGCTACCAGGAGGGGATCCGGTGCCCGGCGGTCCGCTTGTTCCGTAAGGGCGAGGAGATGTCCGATGTCTGGGACATCCTGATCAACAACATCCGCATGTCCGACATCGTCGAGATGGACCTGCGGGGGCTCGTCGCCGGCTGCCACTCCGCCCAGGAGCAAGTGGTGGGCCTGATCGACAGCATCGGCCGCGACCGCTTCACCGACAGCCTGCGCGCCATCCGCGAATTGACCGAAGCCGAGATGCGACGGCGGATCCTCGCCCTCGAGGACGGCGTCTACAAGTCCACCTCGTGGACCGAGTACGGCGACGAGTTCTACGAGATTCCCTGCACCTTGATCGTCGAGGGCGACCACATGATCCTCGACTTCGAGGGTGCCTCGCCCCAGACGGACCACTACTTCAACTCGAAGCCGTACATCATTGCGGCCGAGTTCCTGGTCATGCTGGCCCATCGCATTGCCCGCGACCTGCCGTTCAACGAGGGCATCTTCGCCCCGGTCGAACTGCGATGCCCCGAGGGGACGGTCGTCAACGCCAACCCGCCCGCACCCATTGCGGCTGCGCACATGCATGTCGGGCTGAACGCCGCCGACGTCGCCATGCAGGCGTTCAACCTGGCTCTCGGGGCATCGCCGGAATCACCGGCCCGGCGCTACCTGGCCGGTGCCGGCTTCGAGTCGGCGCTCGGCAACAACCTTTGGTCCTGGCAGCTGCCCGACGGCTCGACCGACGCCTTCCTCGCCTTCGACGGCAACTGGGTCGGAGGCTCGGCCGGTCGCGAACGGGACGGGATGGACCTCGGGCGCAATCCGGTCGGCATTGACGCGGAGGGCTCCATCGCCGACATCGAGATCCTCGAATCGTGGTATCCGCTTCTCTTCACCGAGCGCCGGGCCAGGCCGGGCGCCGGCGGCGCGGGAGTGCACCGGGCTGGAGGCGGGACGCAGCTCAGCCTGCGGCCACACGGTGTCGATCAGATCAACGGGACGATGTTCGGGATGCGCCGTTGGCTGCCCCTCCAGGGCATGGCCGGCGGGTCACCGGGTGCCTGCAACGAGTTCCTGGTGCACCGCAGCGACGGCACCGTCGACGAACTCGACCCCAACAGCGCCGGGACGCCCTTGTTCGAAGGCGACTCGTTCCAGATGCGATTGTCCTCGGGTGGGGGTTTCGGCGACGCACTGGACCGCGACCCCGCGTCAGTCGCGGTCGATGTGGCTGCCGGCCGCTTCTCCGCCGACGACGCCGCGAGCATTTACGGGACGGTCCTCACCTCCGACGGAGAGGTCGATGTCGCCGCCACAGCAGCGCGGCGCCACGGCGCACGGCGGGAGCGCCTGGACCAGGCGAAGCCGGCGCTGCGCCCGCAGGGAGACCGCCAGGCCCCGGCGTCCGACGAGCCGTCCTTCCCCCTCTATCCCGGAGTGGCCCAGCGTGGCAACCTCGCCTACGCCGAGGAGAGCGGCCAGGTACTGGCCGAATCGCCCCACCACTGGACCGACGGGTGCCCGGTCCTCGAGGAGCGCCGGTGGCCCGACGGCGGTCCCGATGTGGTCTTCCGCACCTACCTGGACCCGCTCACGGGCCGGGCCCTGCACGTCGAAGTGGCCCTGGCCGATGGTCCTCGATCCTTTGCAGTCAATCCTCGCCGCTGGACCGGCGCAGCCTGATGCCGTTCCACGGCAGTATCCAGAGCGGGGACTGACCTGTACGACCTGCTCGTCAAGGGTGGGACGGTCGTCGACGGCACAGGACGGCCGGGCTACACCGCTGACGTCGCGGTCACCGCCGGGCGGATCGTGTCGATCGGAGCGACGACGGGTGCCGCCCGCAGCACGATCGACGCCACGGGTTTGCTCGTGTGTCCCGGCTTCATCGATGTCCATACGCACTACGACGCGCAGGTCCTGTGGGACCCGACCCTCTCCCCCTCGCCGCTCCACGGTGTCACCACCGTGATCGCGGGCAACTGCGGGATTTCGCTGGCCCCCGTTGACGCCTCCACGGCCGAATTCCTCGTCGGTCTGCTCTCGCGGGTCGAGGCCATCCCGTTGGAGGCGCTCGAGGCCGGGCTGGAATTCTCGTGGGAGACCTTCGCCGACTACCTGACTGCGGTCGAGCGCTGCGCACCGGCCGCGAATATCGGGTTCCTCGCCGGCCACTCCGCCCTCCGACGCTCGATCATGGGTGCGGCCGCCTCCGAACGGGCTGCCAGCGCCGCCGAACTGGCGCGCATGCGCGCCGGCTTGGCCGACGCCCTCTCGGCCGGAGCCATGGGATTCTCAAGCGCTACCGCGGCGACCCATCGCGATGGCTCCGGTGTGCCGACGCCCCCGACTTTCGCGGCGCACGAGGAGCTCATTGCGTTGGCCGGGGTCTGCAGCGATTTCCCCGGGACGAGCGTGGAGTTCATCCCCGCCTCGGCCGCCTATGGGTTCATCGCCGAAGAGTACGACCTCATGACGAACATGGCGGCCGCGGCCGGCCGGCCCCTCAACTGGAACACGGTCCTTCTCGATTACCCGGCAGTACCGGACATCCACGAGCGTCAGCTCGCCTCCGCAGATGTCGCGGCGGCGGCCGGCGCGGTGGTCGTCCCGATGATGATCCCCCACAATTTTCGGGTCCGCACCGATTTTCTGGAGAGCGACGTCGGCTTTCGCTCCCTGCCGGAATTCGAGGGCCTGTTCGAACTCGCCCCGGCAGCCCGCGTGGCGGCGCTGACCGACCCCGATGTGCGCCGGCGCCTTCACGAGAGCCTGGAGCACGCGCCGATCGGGGCGACCGCAATGTTCTCGGCCAGCCTCAACGAGCACATCGTCAGTGACTCGAGCGCGCCCGCGCTGCAATCGGTGGTGGGCCGACCGGTGGCCGACCTGGCGGCGGAACAGGGCCAATCGGTGCTCGACGTCATGCTCGACCTGGCCGTGGCCAGCGAGCTGGACGTGGGCTTCGTCCGCCACCTGGTCCCCACGGCCACGGCCGAGCAGCGGGCGAAGCGCGCCAGTGTCCTCCGAGACCCGAGAGTGGTGCTCGGGGCCTCGGACGGCGGCGCGCACGTCCGCGGTGTGATCAATGTGGAGTACAGCACGGCCTCGTTCGAAGAACTCGTGCGGACCGACCCGGTGTTCACCGTCGAAGAGCTGGTCCACGAATTCACCGAGGTCCCGGCCCGCCTGTACGGCCTGGTCGATCGGGGGCGGATCCAAGAGGGCTTCCACGCCGACCTCACCGTCTTCGATCCGGACCGGATCGCCTCATCCGACGTCCACCTGGCCCGGGACCTCCCCGGTGGCGCCACCCGCCTTCTCAGCCACGGCGTGGGCATCGAGTCTGTGATCGTTGCCGGTGAAGAGATCGTGCATGCCAGCCAATTCACCGGGCGGCGATCGGGTCACGTCCTCCGCGCCGGCACCGACTCCGCGTCCGGCGGCCCCAGCCACCGTGCGGTCGAGAACTGACCCACGATCGAGCAGACGAGAGGAACAATGGGGCGCGTTGAGGGCAGGACCGCATTCATCACCGGAGCAGCGCGCGGCCAGGGCAGGAGCCACGCTCTCCGTCTGGCTGAAGAGGGGGCCGACATCATCGCCGTCGACATTTGCGCGCAGATGGAGTCAGTGCCCTTCCCCATGGCGCGGCCCGAGGACCTCGAAGAGACCGTGGCCTTAGTCGAAGCGCTGGACCGGCGCATTGTGGCGGCGAGCGCCGACGTCCGCGACCCGGCCTCGCTCGATCGGGTCCTGACAGAGGGGATGGCCGCGTTCGGTCGGCTGGACATCGTCTGTGCGAACGCCGGCATCGCCTCTCACGGGACGCTCGGCACAATGAGCGAGCGGACGTGGCAGGACGTGATCGACGTGAACCTGACCGGCGTCTGGCATACCTGCAAAGCAGCAATCCCCCACATCGTGGCTGGTGGCCGCGGTGGTTCGCTGATCTTGACCAGTTCGACCGTGGGCATCCGGGCGATTGCCAACCTGGGGCACTACGGGGCGGCGAAACACGGTGTCGTGGGCCTTATGCGCACGCTCGCGCTCGAGCTGGCGCCGGACATGATCCGCGTCAACAGCATCCACCCGACCAGCGTCGACACTGACATGATCCATAATGCGGACATGTATTCCCTCCTCATGCCCGGCGTCGAGCGTCCGACCCGAGCGCTTTCCGCCCCGGTCTTCGAGAGCCTGAACGCGCTGCCGATCCCATGGGTCGAGCCCCGGGACATCTCGAACGCCGTTCTGTTCCTGGCCTCCGACGAGGCGCGCTACATCACCGGCGTCGCCCTCCCCGTCGATGCCGGCTCCATCATCAAATAGCCCGCCCGTGACGATCGACAACAGCCCCGAGCCCACGCACGTCATCACGCCCGGGGTGGTGGGGCGCACCCGCGAGCTCGAGCTCCTGCGGGCCGCCGTGACCGCCGGACGCGACGTGCTCCTCGAGGGGCCACCCGGCACCAGCAAGACCACCATGCTGCGCGCCATCACCGCCGACTGGGGAGTCCCCCTCATGTTCGTCGAGGGCAACGCCGACCTGACGACCGGAAAACTGGTGGGCCACCATGCACCCGACCGCGTCCTGCGCGAAGGGTACCTGGCGGAGAATTTCGTCGACGGGCCTCTGGTCGAGGCCATGCGGCTGGGCGGATTCCTCTACATCGAGGAGCTCAATCGGAGCCCACAGGACACGCTCAACACACTGCTCTCGGCCATCGGTGACCGGCGGCTGACCATCCCGCGGATCGGCACGATCACCGCAAAGCCCACGTTCAGGCTCATCGCATCGATGAACCCCTTCGACAACGTGGGGACGATGCGTATCTCCATGAGCATCTACGACCGTCTCTGCCGGCTGGCCGTGGGGTACCAGGACGAAGCCCTCGAGCGCGAGATCGTCGAGCAGCGGGCGAGCGGCGACGAGAACCTGCTCCAGCGCGATGACCGCCTGGTGCGCGATGCCGTGGCCCTGGTGCGAGCCACACGGGACCATCCCGACGTCCGCCATGGCAGCAGCGTGCGCGGTGCCATCGACACGGTGCTGGTGGCCCGCGAACTTGGTCGCACCCGGCAGGTCATCGTGGACCTCCCCGGCACCGTCCGGCGCCCCGGCGAGGCATACAGGGCACTGGTGCTCGACGCAATCACGGTGGCGCTCTCGGGACGGGTACAGCTCGACCCGACGGCGGTCATGACCCCCGAACAGATGCTCCACGACATCTGGGAGTCCTATTTCCTCAGCCTGGCGGCGGCCGCCGGTGGAGAGAACGCTGTGGTGGCCGATTCGCCCCTTCAGCGCAAGAAGCCCGGCGATCCGAACGCCCCCTTCCGGCGCAAGCCGAAGTCGCTCGACGAGCAGCCTCAGCTCTTCGTCCCGACCCCCAACGGTCAGGACGGAGGTGTCGCCCTGCGCAGTGCCGGGCCGCTCCCGCAGCCCGCAGCGGCGCGGGACGAACGGACGATGCCGAGCCAGAGTGACGACGAGGGCGAACTGCAGCCGTTGGACGAGGCCCCGGCCGACACCGAGGTCGCTCGACGTGCCCATGAGATCGCCTCCCGCCTGGCCCTCGTCCGCCGCCGCGACCGCCGACCCCGCACGGGTGGGCGCGGTGTGCTCCAGAGCGCGCCGTTCGACGGTGGTTCGGACGAGATCGATCTGGACGCAACGATGGACGCTCTCCTCGAGACCCCGGACATCGCACCGGAGGACGTGGTGGTGCGGACGCGCCTCCTCCACCCTCGTGCTGTCGCCCTCCTGGTCGATATCTCGGGTTCGATGCGCGGCGAACGGGTACGGACGGCTGCCGCCACGGTCGGTGCCCTGGCCGCGGAGATGGAGGACGATCAACTGGCGGTCGTCGCCTTCTGGTCCGACGCGGCATTGCTGCTCTCGCTCGGGGAACGGATTGAGCCGGCGGCGCTGATGGAGACACTGCTTCGCCTCCCGGCCCGCGGCCTGACCAACGTCGGCTTCCCTCTCGAGATCGCAGCGAAGGAACTGGCCGGCGCGCGCACGACGCAGACACGGGCCATCCTCCTCTCGGACTGCGTCCACAATGCGGGCGTCGACCCGGTCCCGCTGGCCGCCGGTCTGGCTCGGCTCGACATCCTCCTCGACGTGAGCGGCGAACACGACGCCCTGTTGGCGCGCGAATTGGCACAGGCCGGCCGTGGCCGTTTCTCCCCCGTCCGGACCCATCGGGACGTCGCCCCGGCATTGGACGCGATCTTCGACGAGTGACCGGGTGAGCGAGTGAGCGGGTGAGCGGGCAATCCCACTGGCCAGTTGGGCCAGTGTTGAGAGTGCGTAGCCGACGGCATGTGGCGCGTCCACCACTATTGGGCCGGATCGGTCGTTGTGGCACGGCCCGACGCCTCACGACGCCACTGGAAGCGGTCAAAAGGAGATCGAATGCGTTGGATCAAGTCGTCGGCGTTGTTCCTCGCTGCTTCACTGACCCTCGGCGCAGGACTCACGGCTCTCACGGCAGACCCGGCCGCTGGTACGACGGGGCAAGCCACCCTCCACAAGGGAAGCGACAAGATCACCCTCACCTGGGTGGCGCGAAAAAACGGTGCCGCATTCCTGGGAACGATCGGGAATCTGTCGATCGAGGGTTCGTCCGTGCAACCTGATCCCGACGTCGGCACCTTTGACGTCTCGGGGAAACTCGAGGGCAAGACGAATCTGCACCTGACGCTCTCACTGGCGAGCGCCAAGCCGACTGCGCTGGCATTTCGCGCGAATGGAAACATCGGCAGCGCCAAACTCAAGGGAGCGGTCGAGATTGCCTTCCCCGATTCGGCGACGGGAAGCGGGTCTTTGACTCTCCGGGGCACGCTCGGCGGAAAAGCAGTCTCAGGGACCATTTCGCTGCCTGCTGACACGACGAACCACGTCGCGGGCAGGATCAACATCAGGTAGGACGGCCACCGAGGAGCCCGGGTTCAGAAATTCGGCCCCGTGTCGATGCCTGCCTTGAGGACCCGGCCGGGACGTTCTCCGGTGAGCTTTCCTCCTGAGGCGATCTCGCTCCCGTTCACGAAGACGTGCTCGACCCCCACCGGCTCGCTGAAGAGACGACCGGCGCCACCGGGAAGGTCGTCCTGCCAGCTGACCCGCCCCGGAGCCACTACATCGGCGTCGAAGAGGACGACATCAGCCCGAAAGCCCTCCTCGATACGGCCCATCTCCTTCATCCCGTAGAGCGTTGCCGGGACGTCGGTCAGCGTGCGGATGATCTCGGGTAGCGACATGGCTGCGCGTTCCCTGGCCATGGCCAAGAGTGCAACGGGGTAGTCGAAGGTCGACAACATGTCGATGTGCGCGCCTGCGTCCGAAGCCCCCATGATCACACGGGGGTCCTTCCAACTTTCGAGGCGCAACTCCCAGCTGGCGGGGTCGTCGCCGATCGGTGCACGGTTGAAGCCGGTCCGGATGTCGGCCGTCGCGAGGTCACAGAGGACGTCGAACGGCTCGGCCCCGCGCTCGCGAGCCAGATCACCGAGCAGCCGGCCTTCCATGGCCCGGGTGTCGTCGGTATAGGTGTCGAGGACGCGGAGGTTCTCGAATCTGGTGAGGCCGAGCGTCGCACTGTCGCCCTTCGCTGCAAGCTCTCGCAGCCGCTCCCGCTCGACAGGGTCGTTGAGCTGACGAATGATCTCCCCCGGTGGCAAGGCCATCGTCTCCGACCAGCCCGGAATGGCGTCGAAGGCCGAGCTGAGGAGCGAGACGCGCGCTTGCATCGGCCCCGGATAACTCAGCGCGACCACTCGACCGCCATTGGCGGCGGCGTGGTCGGACGCGGACAGCTTCCCCTCGCATTCCTCGGCATCGAGGGTGATGAGGACGTTCCAGTTGAGCGGTGAGCGCGCGGCCACCGACATGTTGGTCATCAGGTCGATGTGTGCCTCGCTGAACGGATGCATGGTGGGAATGAACTCGACCTGGGTCCCGGGAAAGGCCGCCAACTCCTCGCAGAGCCCGATGAGCTCCGCTGCGTCTGCATTGCGCGACGGTACCGGGTCGCCATTGCCGTCGAAATGGGCTCCGCCCCAAGAAGAGGAGAACCCCATGGCACCCGCTTCCATCGCCTGACGGAGGGCCTGGCGCAACCGGTCCAAGGAGGTCGCAGTCAAGGTCTCCGTGCCGCTGTCCGCGCCGAGCACCTTGCGGCGTAGGGCAGAGTGCCCGACCATCGCACCGAAGTTGAGGGCAGGTCTGGCCGCCGCGACGGCGCCCAGATATTCGCCAAAAGTGCTCCAGTTCCACGGCACCCCTTCTTGGAGTGCAGCGAGGGGAATGCCCTCGACACGGGCCAGCAGACGCATCATGTAGTCGGCGTCGACCTCGTCCAGCGGGGCTATGGAGAATCCGCAGTTACCGGCGACCACCGTCGTGACGCCATGGAGCGACGACGGCGTGAGGAAGGGGTCCCAGAAGACCTGGGCGTCAAAGTGTGTGTGCACATCGACGAATCCCGGGCACAGCACCAATCCGGTTCCATCGATGTGCCGACGAGCCGACGAGCCGACGAGCGCATCGCCCAGCCGCAGTCGCCCGGCTTCGATGCCGACGGGTACGACTACGGCGTCCTGACCCGTCCCGTCAACAACGGTCGCGCCCTCGATCAGCACATCAAGCATCGCCCACCTCCGAACCGGCTGCGCCGATGAATCCTGCGCCAGGTTCTGGCAAGAAGTCCTCCATGTCGATGGGGCTGAAGAGGGACAATCCTCCGTCTGCGGCCACCACCTGTCCCGTGACCCATTCCAGATCTGAGAGGGTGACGGCGGCATCAGCCACGTGACGTGGGTCGCCGAATCCTCCCAGGGGCGTGCGATGGGTCATGGCCTCCCTGTAACCGATCAGCGTCGTATCTGTCTTCTGGGCCATCGGCGTGTCGGTCACGCCCGGGGCGACCACGTTCACCCGGATCCCGGCGTGCCCGAGCTCGGCCGCCGCCACCTTGGCCAGCGCGATCGCACCGGCTTTGGCCGAGTTGTAGGGCGCCATACGACGGTCGACCAGGAAGCCGCACACGGAACTGGTGACCACCATCGACCCGCCGGTGCCCGCAGCCAGCATGATCTTCGCGGCTTCGCGAAGGGTGAGAAAGACACCACGCAGGTCAACCGACTGCACGCGGTCCCATTCCTGCGCCGAGGTGTCGACGATGGCCCCCGATGCGCCGATGCCGGCATTGAGGAAGGCACGGTCCAGCCCGCCCAGGCGCTCAACCGCTTCGGCGGTGGCTGCGACGACGTCGGCCTCATCGGTGATGTCACATGCAATGAACGCGGCATCCACGTCACGACCCGGCTTCTGCACGTCCAAGATGGCGACGCGCGTGCCGGCCTGCAGGAGTCGCTCGACGATGGAACTCCCGATCCCCGATGAGCCCCCGGTCACGATGGCGTGATTTCCGGCTTGCGGCATTGCGCTCCCCTCTCTCGGCCCAGAAGCCCCGATTTCAGCGGTTGATGCCGAACTGCTGCAGGTCGTAGCAGGCGATCGCGTTGGCCCGCAGGAATTGGTGCGCCTCGGGCGTCGAGAGCCCGGATTCAGCAATCATCTTTTCCGCCACCTGCTTCGACTCGGGGAAGGTCGAGTCGGCGTGCGGGTAGTCGGTTTCGAACATGATCTGGCTCATCCCGACATGATCCCGAAGGGCCAGGCCGACCGAGTCATCGAAGACGCACGCGAAGACCCGGTTGGGAACGTACGAACTCGGAGGCTCGGGAATTCGTTCGTAGATGCTGGGGTCATAGTTCTTGCTCCTGCGCCAGGCGCTGTCCAGTCGCTCGAGGATGAACGGCATCCACCCGACCTGGCTCTCGCTCAGGGCAATTTTGAGGCTCGGGTACCGCGCGAGTGCGCCACACAGCAGCCAGTCCACCAGGGCATGGACTGAGTTCTCCGACGTGAGGGCCACCATGGCGATCATCGGTGCACCCGGCGAAGTCTGTGACTGCTTCGACGACGAGCCGATGTGCATGTTGATGACGGTGTTCGTCTCGGCACACGCGGCGAAGAACGGCTCCCACTCTTCGGTGTGGATGCTCGGCAGTCCGAGCTCCGATGGGCTCTCGGAGAAGGCCACCGCATGCGAACCCAGGTCGGCGCATCGGAGCACCTCGTCGGCAGCCAGTGTGGCGTCCCACAAGGGGACAAGCGTCAGCGGGATCAAACGACCCGCGCCCGGGCCGCCGCACCACTCCTCGATCATGAAGTCGTTGTACGCGCGGACGCAGAGCCGGGCCAGCTCCATGTCCTGACGATTGAGGAACAGCTGGCCGCAGAACCGGGGCACCGTCGGGAAGCAGAGACTGGCCTCTGTGTGATTGGCATCCATGTCAGCCAGCCGGTGACCCTGATCGAAGCAACCCGGCAACAAGTCGTCGTAGGTGAGGGCCGTCGTCGCCGGCAGCAGCGCGGTGGGCCCGACCGCGGCGAAGGCGGCGTGCATCGGCCACGCGGTGTCCTCGTAGTACCAGACGTCACACCAACGGGAGTCCGGCCCCTCGGAAACGGCGAATCCCGGCTGTCCCGTCGGGCTGTACACGACCTGACCCTTTTGACGCTGCACGCGAGGCCCCTGCTGCTTGTACTTGGAGGGCAAGCGGTCCTGCCAGAGACCGTGCGGCTCGACGACGTGGTCGTCGACCGAGATGAATTTCGGTAGTTCGAGACTTTGCCCTTCTTCTTCTTCTTCGGTCACCATCTGTCGCTCCCGATCTATAATTTCACGTCGTAGTGCATTTCTACGGCTTGACGCACCACGTCGATTCCCGACCACCCGTCGCGTTCGGCGCGCGCCAGTGGCGACGGACCTCTTTGATACGCGTTGTAGGCTTCGGCCGACTCGAATCCGAGCTCCCACACGTGCGTCCACTGCGAGGGCGGGAGCATCGGCGTGACACCGTCGAACCATGCGACACCGAACGTGTTCGGCTCGATGACCGACAAGATCACGCCGTCTTCGGAGCCGGCCAGCGCGCGCACGTCCTCGACGAACGCCTTTTGCCCTTCCTCGGGGCCCTCAAGACCGAACAGCACCACTTTGCGCATGCCGTCCCGCAGCAGGTAGGTGGGTCCGTCGCACGCGTAACCCACGAGCGTGCCGTCGCCCAATGGGCTCGCGCCGACGATGCGCTCGGGACAGTCGTTGAGAAGGTAACGATCCAAAATGTTGGCGTGGAACGGGTGCACCATGTAACGCTGATAGGCCTCCGGTGACTCGTAACCGTGTTCCCATACCATCTGGACGTCGATGTCGGACAGGTTGTTTCCCACGACGGAGTGGGTCATCTCGGGGATGAAATCGCCGCAGCGCCGGAATGCCTCCTCGAGCTCGCGCACCTTCTCAGGGGGGGCCCCGTCAGCCATCGTGTAGATCTCGAATCGTCTCAGCACCCGTGGTACCCCCATGCCGTGTGGCGAATGTTGCGGTCAGTCATTCGATCGGTCCAGTGCTCTAGCGCAAAGGGGAGAACGATGCGGGATAGAAGAACCGACGCGTCCCCCCGGTCCGGAGCTGCGCGATTTTCTGGGAGTACTCGTAGTAGCGGGGGTCGAGGACCATGTTCTTGCGGATGACGTTCCACTCGACGTGATCCGTGAACGACCAGATGGTCTTGATGCTGACCTCTTCGCCGAGCTCACCCGAGGTCTCCCAGCACGAGACGAAACCTGCACCGGCTTCGGTCATCACGGGCACAGCCTCCGTCTCCACCAGACGCAGATACTCCTGGGCGTTGCCAGGGTCCATCTGCACCGTATCGACGACATATGCCATGTCCGACCTCCCCCACTTTGCGCTGCGCTGTTTCTATAAGCATTGACACATTACGGCAGTCAACAGCGAGTGGCAAGGAAGAATCGGACGGTCATCTCCAGCCGGGTGCCTGACGGTCGAATTCGTCGTGCGCCACAGGACACACCTCCGTTCGACATCGCACAGTTTCGGTCAGGAGGTACGCGCACGCGGCGGCGCGCAGGGCCCGACGTTGGCGTCGAGCTCCCTGCCCTAGGCGGGCGTCGGCACGACCGATGGTTCGATGTGCCACTGCAGCTCGAGGTGCTGGCCGAAGGTGAGAATCCCCGAGGCCATCACGTCGGTCCACACGAATCCCTGTGCCATCGTCTCGGTGATCGATCCCTCGTCACCGGGGAAGTAGACGCCGGTCACGAGAAGACGACCTTCGAGAGGCTTCCCCGGGCCGCTTGCTTCGCGTAGCCGATCGATGGTGGCTTGGAAGCTTTCGCGAGAGGCATACTCGAAGCCGAAGTGGACCGACCGCTGCGGGTCGTCGCGAAAGTCCTTCTCCCAGTTGTCAGTGGCCTCGCGGAATTCCGCCGATCCGGCCAAGGTCTCTTGGAGCGTCTTTTCGAACTGTTGCTGCATCTCGGTCAGCTCCGAGGCGTAGATCACGTTGCTCATGACGTCCATCACGTCGGGGTCTACGTGGGCGATGATGTACGGGTACGGCTCGACCTTCGTGACGGCGAAGCCGAGAGCGACGAACAGCTCTTTGACCAGATCACCGTCTCCCGGCGCGTAGATACATTCGCTGTGCGTGATCCGCTGTGACATTGGCTCCTCCTCGGATGCCTCACGGTCGGCGGGCACTCCCCCCTCGACCTTCCACCCCTGGTTCTACCTGCTGCAATGCTTACAATGATCGATAAAGGTCATAGTAGCGATGAAGTCAGCGGCCCACAAGGGACCCTGCGCCCAGCGCTCACGCCGGATCCCTCGACCCGAACCGGTTCCAGTGCAGCACCTGGTCGGAAGGGCGCCTCGAGACAGGTCCGACCTCCCCCAGGGGCCAGCCCACCGGGATGGTGACGGTAATGGCGACATCATCGGGCAGCGCGAGCAGTTTGGGCAGATCAGGGCCGGCCAGCATGTGCGTGAACGTGAAGGCCGCACCCAGTCCCAAGGAGCGAGCGGCGGCGAGGAGGTTGGCGGAGGCCATGAAGACGCCGCTGAAACCGACGCCCGCATTCACGTACGCCTCGGGGTAGTCGACCACGTGGTGACAGACGAAGATCATCACCGGGGTCTCCCCGAAGTGCCGCACGAGGTGCTTGGCCGATTCTTGGGATCGGCGCACACTCGGATCCTCGGTCGGAGGGAGCGAGGCGGCGTGCAAGTCGGCTGCGGCGGCCACCAGACGGCCCACTTCCGCCCGGGTCGCGGGGTCCGTCACCACGACGAATTCCCAGGGTTGGTCATTTTCCGGGCTGGCGGCGCGGGTGGCGGCCCAGATGAGCGCCTCTACTGTTTCCCTTGGAACCGGGTTGGGGGCGAATCTCCGCACGGCACGCGAGGTACCCAGCGCACCGAAGACGTCATTGCGGGACAACATCGTGTCGGCATCCTCAACCACCTGTTACCTCCTGTGGGTATGCGTCAGGGTCAACCTTTGACCGTCGAGCGAGTCCCGGCATACCCGCCTCGTCGCGGACGTGGACGTGGACGCACCGCAGGGAATGTAAGCGACGCGTTGGCGCGACACAACCGGTGCAGGGCACGCGCCGGCCGGGTATCACCTCTGGTGCACCATCGGCATTCCGGGAACAGAGCTCCTTCCCTTCAGGATGTAGGGGACCTCGAGCGAACCGATATACACATCGCGCATGTCCGAACCGCCCCACGCAACGCTGGTGGGTCCGCTGAGAAGGACGCCATCGGGATCGTCCGCGACCGTGAGGACGCCGCGATCGGGTGTGACCGCCACAAGACGATTGGCCCGGGCCAGCGTGACCCACAAGTTCCCCTCCGCGTCGAACGCACATCCGTCCGCCATCCCCCATCGCCGCGTGACCGCACGATCGGCGATGAGCGCCTTCGCGTGCTCGCCGTACTCGTCGGCACGACGCCCCCCGAGCGGCGGGCTGAACGTTTCCTCGGGGCCGAGTCCGGACCCACGCACGGGGAAACGGACCACGTCCGCCAGCAGGGTGCGCACCACATAGAGGTACTCCTCGTCGCGGTCGAGTGCCATGCAGTTCGGAAAGTTCACCCCTTCGGCGACCACGACGGGAAGGTAATCAGGAGGGGCCGACCGAAAGAGGTACCCGTCGGGGGTCCCGTAGGCGATGGTGTGCCGCAGGTCGGGGTTCTGTCCACAGACCGATACCCAGAGATCCCCCGACGAGTCGACCAGGACGAAGTTGATCCACTGGAGCGGGCGCCCGCCGACCTCGTCATGGACGACGAGGTGGAGTTCGCCCGTGGCCGGATCGAGGTCCTGCAACGCACCCGCGCCGAAGTTGGCGATGAGGAAGTGGCCATTGCGGTCAAGGGCAATGCCGTTGGGCTCGCCCCCGGCCCGGCCCATGCGCTCCAACCCGCCATTCGGAAGCACTCGCGCCACCGCCGATGCCTTGTCCGAGGCGTAGACCCGCCCATCCCGAGCCACGAGCACCTGTTCGGGCCGTTCGATCCCGTGACCGATCGCCTCCAGGTCGTCGATCCGCAGGTCCGCCATGCTCACCCCCTGACGCAAACTACCATCGAGGTTGCCGTCGTCCTGATCCACGCGTGCCGCGCGAATGACGCGTTCGCCTTTTTGCAGCATCATGGAGCCAGGATCGTTCGCCCGCCGCAGTGCGTGACGTGGTGAGAATTAGGAGGGGACATCGATGATCGACTTGGGTCTGACCGGGAAGCGGGCAATCGTGTCAGGAGCGGGCTTCATCCCCGAGCGCGCCGGGCACGGCCGGCAGAGCTCGCTGAAGCTGGCTGAAGCCGGCGCCACCGTGGCATGCATCGACATCGACGAAGGCCGCGCGAAAGGAATCGTCGCGGAGATCGAGTCGATCGGCGGCACGGCAATCCCGGTCGTGGCCGACATGACAGATCGAGCGCAGGCCCAGCGAGCGGTCGACGAGGCAGTTGCCGGGCTCGGCGGTGTCGACGTCGCCGTCGACATCATCGGAAAGGCGAGCTGGAGCCTGATCCAAGACGTCACGCCCGAAGAATGGCAACAGGACCTCGTCCAGAACATCACGCAGGTCTTCGACTTCTGGCAGATCGTGAGCCGTCACATGATCACGCAGGGGACGGGGGGCTCTCTCGTCGCACTCGCGTCTGTCGACGGCTTCACCGGCTCGCGCTACCACGCCGCGTACGGAGTGGCCAAGGCGGGCGTGATCTCGCTGGCCAAGACGTTCGCCGAAGAACTCGGGCGCTACGGGATCAGGGTCAACGCCGTGGCCCCGGGGAATGTCGGCACCGGGAACGAGGATCAGCCCGAAGGACACTACGCCGTCGATGAGAAGAACCCCCTCCTCGCCCCACGGGGGAGCGATATCGCCAACGGCGTGCTCTTTCTTTCCTCAGCGTTGGCTGCACGCGTCACCGGCCAAACCCTGATTGTCGACGGCGGGGCGATCATCCGCTCGTTGTGGGGAATGACACCGGAGGTCATTCCCCAGTTCCGGAGCCTTTACTAGGCCGGGCGCGACGAGGGCGGGCTCTTACAAGGGCCGGGCTCTCACGAGGGGAGGGCTCTTACGAGGGCCGGGCTCCGTGGCCCTCGAACGCGGGAAGTACCTCACGGGCAAAACGCTCCAACTGCCCGACATCCAACGACCCGAAACGGAGTGTCACATGGTCGACTCCGGCTCGGGCGAGCTGGCCGAAGTCCTCCACGAGCTGCTCTGGCGTCCCGACGAAACGCGGGCGGTGGTCGCCATCCACCATCTCGGCCGGCGCGTAGGAGAACTCGGTTCCGAGCGGTGCTCTCCCCCGGGGAGCCGGCCAATTGCCCGGGTCGCGATCGAGCACCGAGGTCGCTCCGCAGCTGTAGGAGAACGTGAACTCTGACGGCAGGCCGGCTTCGGCCCGCGTGTGGAGAATGAGCTCCCGCGCCCTGGCGTAGTCGTCGGCCGGCATCCACAGCGGGTGCCAGCCGTCACCGAAGAGCCCGGCGCGGCGTTGCGCCTTCGGGCTGTTTCCTCCCACCCAGAGCGGAACGCTGGCGCTCGGCATGAGGATGAAGCCTTCGGGGGTGTCGCGCATCACTCTGAGGAATTCTTCGGTCACGGCAGCCCGATCCTCGTAGGGCGCGGTGTCCAACACTTCGAATTCTCCCCGCAAGTAGCCGATACCGACGCCGAGTACGAAGCGGCCGGGCTCGAGATGGGCCCAGGTCCCCGCCATCGCCGCGACCTGCAGGGGGTGCCGGTACGGCGCGACCAGGACGTCGACACCGAAACGGATGCGGCGGGTAAGGCCCATTCCCCATCCGCATGCCGCCAACGGCTCCAAGAAGGGCGGCTGGAGGAGATAGTCCTTCCCATACTCGGGAATCGCGATGTGATCCGGGAACCAGATCGAGTCGTAGCCGAGCTCCTCCCCTGCCTCAATCAACGCGACGGTGGCGTCACGATCGAGCCAGGGGCCGTACGCCGGAATGGCGAACCCGAATTTCATCGATCGCTCCTTACAATTTGCGCAGACAGAATGGGCCGCTGATCCTACCGAGGCTCGCGCCGAAGTGCGTTTTCCGACCCGTTCAGCGGCGGCCCGCAGTCAGGCCTGCGCTGCGTTGGCCCGGCGTGAACGTCGCTTTGATACTGACGAAGCCGTTCACCAAGGCGATGGACGTGTACCTCTCGGCACCGTCCTCGACGATCCGGTAGTCAGCCATGCGCGTGAGCACCTCCGTCACGATCGTGCGGAACATGGCCCGGGCGAGGTTGGAGCCCAGGCAGCGGTGAATGCCGATGCCGAAGGAGGCGTGGCGGTTGGGGAACCGGTCGAGTTTGACGATGTCAGGATCTTCGAAGATCGTGGCGTCCCGGTTGGCGGAGGCGAACAAGGCAAGCACCCGCTCGCCGGGGCACAACCGTTGCCCTCCGAACTCCACCTCGGTCATGACGGTCCGCGCATTCGACGGGAGCGGCGCGAAAGCACGCAGGAACTCTTCGGTCGCGATCCTGAGCAATACCGGGTCGCCCATGAGGCGTGTGCGCTCCGATGGGTGCTCGTCGAGGTAGACGAAGGTGCTCCCGAGAAGGCCTGTGGTGGTGTCGACGCCCCCGGCGAGAATTTGAAAGCACAGATCGACCAGGACGTCGTCACCGAGGGGCACCTCATCGATCGCGGATTCGATCATGTAGCTGATGAGGTCGTCACGCCGCTCCGCCCTGTGTGCGGTGATGGCCCGTCGGAATCGCTCCAGGATGTCAGCGATCCCCTCGACGGCCCGGTCGAATTCGGGCGTCCCCACCGGGCTGTACGTGATCTCGTGAATCGGGCTGGCAAAGGCATGCCATTCGGCCAGCGGCAACCCGAGGATATGCAAGGTGATCAGCGCGGTGATCGGATTGATCACCTCGAGCACTAGATCCACCTCACCCCGTTCGATGACCCCATCGACCACATCGGTGGTGATGGATTGGATCAGGGGCTCGAGCCGTTCGACCGCAGCCGGGGCAAAGACGGGGTTGAGAATCCGGCGGTAGCCGTTCCACTCGGGAGGATCCGTCTCGGTCGGCACGATCTTGAAGCCCTGCGACGGCGGGATGGTGACGCCATTGTGGGGCTCGCCGTTCTGGTCGAGGTATTTCGCTGACGAGAACGTCTCGTGGTCGCGCAACGCCCTGGTGACCAAGTCGTAGGAGGAGAGCACCCAGAACCCGCCGGAGCTCTCGGACCACGCCGCCGGACACGTCAGGCGCAGCACCCGTTCCTCTTCGGTCGCATGCAGCGCGTGCTCATGGGAATAGTGGTCGTAGTCAACGACGGGGCGGTCGGACGTTTCGGTCATGGGGACTCCGATCCGGCGTGGTTCCGATGCACGTGGCTCATGACGCGTGGCGAGTGCCGAGTGGCGCATGTGACCATAGCAATCAACGCGTTGGCAAGGAGCCCGTCATGGCCGCGGACCGCCATCGGTGGCGTCGGCCGCACACCCGGTGGCGGTCACGGGTGACCGGCGTCCTGTTCACGGGCTCCTCACGCACTGAGGACATTGCGAATTGCTCACACGATCCGCGTTGTGTGATCACCCCAATACCGGTCGCGTAACGGCAACTTGTACAACTTGCCCGTGGGGAGCCGCGGCAGCTCTGCTTCGAAGTCGACAGAACGCGGGCATTTGAAATGGGCCAGATGCTCCCGGCAGAAGGCGATGAGCTCCTGCTCGAGACCTGCGTCCGGCTCGATCCCGGGTACCGGTTGCACGACGGCCTTGACGGCCTCGCCCAGGTCGTCGTCGGGCACGCCGATGACAGCTGCGTCCATGACTTTGGGGTGAGTGACAAGGAGGTTCTCCGCCTCCTGCGGGTAGATGTTCACACCACCCGAGATAATCATGTGGGTCTTGCGATCGGTGAGGAAGAGATACCCGTTCTCGTCGAGGTAGCCCACATCGCCCACCGTGCTCGTATCACCTTCGGCGTTGCGTGACGCCGCTGTCTTGGCTTCATCGTTGAAATACTCGAAGCTGGTGGCGCCCCGGAACCAGACCGTTCCCGGCGTCCCCGTGGCACAGGGGGTTCCATCGTCGTGCAGGATGAGGACCTGGCCCAGAACGGCCCGACCGACCGTTCCCTTGTGGGCCAACCAGTCCTCGGAATTGCAGTAGGTGCAACCGTTCCCTTCCGTCGCGGCGTAGTACTCCACGATGATCGGCCCGAACCACTCGATCATCTGCTCTTTGACCGCGACCGGGCACGGCGCAGCGGCGTGAATGACCTTCTCGAGCGAGGAGAGATCGGCCGCCTTCCGCACGGGAGCAGGCAGCTTGAGCAGGCGGGAGAACATCGTCGGGACGACCTGGGAGTGCGTCACGCGGTACAGACCCACCACTTCGAGGAACTGGCCGGCGTCGAAGTGCTCCATCACCACCGCCGTCGCACCCTGGCGGAGGGTCAGCGAGACGCTGACCTGCGGAGCTGTGTGATAGAGCGGCGCAGGCGACAAATACACCATTCCCTCACGAAACCCCCAGAGTGCGGCAATGCCTTCCCCTCCCGGCAGACGGTCACCCGGGTGGGCGTGGGCGAGGGGGCGCAGGATGCCCTTGGGCCGGCCCGTTGTACCTGAGGAGTACAGCATCGGCGCCCCGAGCTCCTCGTCGGCGATCGGGTCGGTGGACTGGCGGTCGACCGCCTCCCCCCACTCCTCGAACGGTCCGCCCGGCGCACCTCCCGCCATCACCCAGCGCTCGACGTTCGGGCAGAGGTCGGGGAGCCGTTGCGCCACGTCGGCCTTGGACGCCGCCGTCATCACGATCTTCGCTTGTGAATCGTTGATGATGTACGCCACCTCTTCAGCTGAGAGGTAGGAGTTGATGCACGTGAAGAGCGCTCCCGAGCGTTCCGCGCCTCCCTCGGTGATCAGCATGCGTGGCTCGTTGTCCATGAAGATGGCAACGTGGTCGCGGCGACGAACGCCCGTCTCCCGCAGGAGGTGGGCCGCCTGGTTCGCCCCGGCCTCGTAGGCGGCAAAGGTCACCACTTCGCCGCTCGTCGCCATGATGATGGCCGGCTTCTCGGGATGAAGTGCGGCGTGCCTAGCGGCGTACATTGCGTGGGGCCTCCCTCATTGCGTGCCCAGGCACTGATAGAGCGCGTCGACAAGAACAGCGCCCATAAGCGGCATGGCCTGATGCTCGAGGTGACTGCGCACGAACCCACAGCCGACGCCCGCAACCGGATCGGCGAATCCGATCTGCCCACCGGCACCCATGTGCCCGAACGCCTCATCGTTGGGACCGTGTTGCCGGGGTGCACCGGGCACGAGTGCGGGTGCCTCACGCGTGTAACCGACCGCCCAGCGTGTCGGGAC
Organism: uncultured Acidimicrobiaceae bacterium; assembly: GCA_963706555.1. Lineage (GTDB taxonomy): Bacteria > Actinomycetota > Acidimicrobiia > Acidimicrobiales > RAAP-2 > Bog-473. Next base: position 3,016,912 of record OY970164.1, on the reverse strand, counting down.
ACCCATCACTGCGTCGCGACCACACACCTGTTCCTCCCTGAAGTCATCGACCGAGGCCCGTGAGACGAGGTCCTCGCCCTGCGCCAACGCTGCGTAGAGGCGGGCCAACCCACGGGCCGTCGCCGTCGCGCCGAGGGCACCTATCTCTGCGCCCTTCACGGCGGAGAGGTTCATGAAATCCGCGAATCGAGGCGCGCCGTGCTGGTCGGCGAACAGGTTTCCCTCGGGCCCTGCAAGCACCGAACGGCCCGCCCGTGAGTCCGGGTCGATCGCGGTCAGGGTGCTCCGGTGTGACGTCGAGTGGGTCCATTCGATCACCTTCGCCACTGTGCGCTGCCGCTCGAGTGGTGTCCCGATGTCACATTCGAGGCCCAACGGCAGTGCGACCTCTTCCCGGAAGAAGGTGCCGAGGCTCTTCCCCGAGACGCGGCGTACGAGCTCGCCGATCAGCCACCCGAATGTGACGCCGTGGTAGCCGTGTTTGCTCCCAGGCACCCAGGACGGTGAGGCGGACGCCAAGGCGGCAGCGATGGCCACCGTATCGTCCCAGCCTGCGCCGTCCCAGGACAGGATGCGAGCGGGTTCGGGCAATCCGATTGCTCCGGACTGATGGCTCAACATCTGCCGGACGGTCGTTCCCTCCTTCCCCGCGGCCCCGAACTCGGGCCAGTACGCCACGACGGGGAGATCGAGGTCGAGCTGAGCCCGGTCAGAGAGGACGTGGGCACACAGCGTGGTGAGACCCTTCGTCGCCGACATGACGACCGCACGGGTGTCCTCCGCCCATGGCTGTTGCGGCCGGGCGAAGCCCGCCCAGACGTCGACGACCCGCTCACCATCGACGAATGCGGCAAAGGCGCCTCCCCCCGCTCCGAGATCGGCGGTGCGCTCCCGCCCGCCGACATTGACGATTGCGCCTTGCCCCAGCAACTCGGCGACACGTTCGAACCCCGATGCGACGAACCCCTCCACGTCGTTCATAGCGAACGGAGCTCCACCTCGACGGCCGGCCACCACTCCTTGCGCCACCACGCCACGTTGATCCGATCCGCCAGTCCGCCATAGCGCCGGGCCACCTCGCCCGCCACCAGCGCAGGCGTCGTCACGATCGTGAGGGTGTCGAGAATCTCGTCGTCCACCAGCCGGGCCATATCGTCCCACGCTCCCCGTTTGGAGCAGTCGTAGAGCTGCGGCTGCAGATCGCCCCACCCGTGCACCTCGAGGACCGGGAGGTAGGCGGGTGTCGAACCATAGAACGCCACTTGTCGGCGCATGGCGGCACGTGCCTTCGCGAGCTTCTCCTCTGAATCGGCCACGGCGATGAACCCGGGGCAGGTCATTTCTATGTCGGCGCGGGTGCGCCCCGCCTTCCGGAGCCCGCGTTCGAGGGCCGGCAGCGTCACCTCCCGCACGTAGCGTGCACTGGAGAACCCATGGGTGATGACACCGTCGGCCACCTCGCCTGCAACCTCGGTCATCAATTCCCCCACGGCGGCGAGGAAGACACGCGGGGCGCCCATGTCATGCGGTCGTGGTGCGAAGAGGGGGGTCATCAGTGTGTGCGTGTAGAACTCCCCTTGCACGTCAAGGGGCACACCGTCGTTGAAGGATGACCAGATGGCCCGCAACGCGAGCACGTACTCGCGCATGCGCGCCGCGGGCCGGGACCACTCAGAGCTGAACCGGCGCTCGATGTGCCCCTTCACCTGCGAACCCAGACCCACGATCAAGCGGCCGCGCGAGTATTCCTGAATTTGGTTCGTCGTGTAGGCCAGGCTCATCGGATTGCGGGCAAAGGCGATAGCGATCGACGTACCGAGCAAGACGTCCGCCGTGTGCTCGGCCGCCAGGGCCAGCGTGAGAAACGGATCGTTCACCGTCTCGGAGGCCCAGAGGCAATCGAGGCCGGCCTTTTCCGCCGAGGCCGCGGAGTGGGAACAGCATCGAGGTTCGATCCGATCCCGGTGTCGATCTTCACCAGCGTGCCCTTTTTCCCGATCTCCCCGGAGATGGCGCCGGGCCCTTGACGGCCGCCCGGTCCACCGAGAGCTGCAGGGGGATCCCGACCTGTACATACGGTCCGGCGGTCGGATGGCGCACCGTGATCAACAGGTCCCGGCCCTGCACCTCTTTGTCGTCGAGCACCGCGTTGGGGTGGACACTGACGGCCACCGGCACGTGCCGGGAGAGCAGGAGCGAGCACGCGGCATCGACCGTCAGGGATCCGAGCACCGGCGAGGCCGCCTCCACCGAGAGCTCGGTGAGCCCCAGCGCATCGCGCAGGGCGTGACGCTGCTCCCCGGTGACGGCACACACGACGATCCAACCGTCTTCGGCCTGGTAGAGGCGGCAGGGAGCCGAGGGGCCCTTGAGATCGTCACCCACGTCGTCGCGACGCGCACCATGCATGGCGAGTTGGGCGACGTGCTCGGATTGAAAGACGGTCGCCGTCGTCATAAGGGAGGCTTCAACCGTCGAGACGAGTGTTCCCCGAAGCCGGACCAAGAGTGCGAGGACGATGCCCGCCGCCATGTGGAGACCTGTTCCGTAGTCGTTCGCCGTGAAATTGACCGGCTGGGCGCGCCCACCGCCCTGGGTCATCTCCATGCCGGTCGCCGCTTGGACGACGTAGTCGAATGAGGGCCGGGAAGCCATCGGGCCGTGGAGGCCGAATCCCTTCGCCCGGGCGTAAAGCAGGTTCGGGTTGGCGGCGCGCAAGTGCTCCCCGTCGAGTCCGAGATGCTCCCACGTGCCCGCCACGGCGTTCTCGACGACCACATCGGCTGCGGCGACGAGATCGAACAGACGCCGTCGATCCTCGTCGCAGCGGACATCAAGTGTGACGCCCCGCTTCGATCGATTGGCATCCATGTAGATGTTGGGGAGGACGGGCGTCAGCTGGAACGCGCCCTCACCCCCGGGGGGTTCGACCTTGACGACGTCTGCACCGAGCTCGGCCAAGAAGCGGGCGGCAAGGGGGCCGGCCCAGAAACTCGACAAGTCGATCACCCGGTGACCAGCCAACGCGCCGTTCTCCCCCCCATGGCGCGGGCGGACCCTGGCCGGCTCTCCGGTGCGCATACGCAGCGGTGGACCGACGAGGCCATCGGGGGATAGCACGTCGTTGGCCTTCACCTGCGCGTGCGCCACCCACTCCTCGAGCGTGCAGCATTTGGCCACGGCCGCGGGCGTACGCAGGAGTGCCTCTTCCCACTCATCGGCCGTACGCTCGGCAAAGCGCCGGCCCAGCTCTCCCCGCATCCGGTCGCACCATTCCCGGTCGCTGAGCTTGGCCAGGGACGCCACATCGGAAAAATCGAGTCCATCGTCATCATCGAGCTCGATCAGGCGGACCACTTCACGCCAGCGTTCGGTGCCGCTCAGATTGATCTGCATGCCGCGGCCATCGCTGGTCGCGTACGTGTGCAGTATCGGCGAGCGGGTTTGACGAATTACCCGGGGCCGGTGTCCGGGCCGGTGGAACACCGGCCCGGCGTTCAGGTAGAGCAACGCTTCGAACAGTGAAGTCTCGACGTGCTGGCCGTACGCGGTGGTCTCCCGTTTCACGAGGGCGGCACCGATGCCGATGACGGCCAAGAGAGCTGCCGCCACACTGGCCATCGGGAACGGCAGCCAGATCGGCTCGTCCCCCGTGAATACGCCCTGCTGTGCCCCGGCTCGGGCGTGGACGAGAGGCTCCCAGCCCGGATCGTGGCGCGACGGGCCGGAACTTCCGAAGGCGGATATCGAGCAGGTCACCAGGCGGGGCTGGCGCTCCCGCAGCGAGTCGGTCGACAGTCCGAGTCGCTCCATCGCTCCCGGGCGGAGGTTCTCGACCACCACATCGGCGCCGCTGATGACGCCCAATGCCTCGGCCCGGCCCTCCGTCGACGCGAGGTCGAGCTCCATGCACCTTTTGCCACGATTCCATGCGGCGAACCGCGCCGGCTCCCGGCGGTAGGGATCCCCGCCGGGCCGCTCGATCTTGATGACCTCCGCTCCCTGGTCAGCGAACAGCGTGGCGGCGTAGGGGGCCGCGACGTAGTGGCCGATCTCGACGACGCGGAGATCACCCAGGGGTGCCTCAGTCCTCATGGCGCCGAAGTTCCCCGGGAGGGAGGCGCGAAGATGTCCACTTCCTCCTCGCGCGGCAAGCCCAGAACTTGTTCCGCGATGACGTTGCGCACGATCTCATTGGTCCCGCCGCCGATCGAGGCCGATTGTGCGCTCAGTAGCTGGGCACACCAGCGTCCCCCTTGGACGTCGGACGCATTCCACGCGGCGGCACCCATCCCGGCGATGCTCACCGCCACCTCGGCGGTGTCCTGCACGAGGCGCGCCATGGCCAGTTTGAGGAGGGAAGCCTCGCCCCCCACGCTGGTGCCCTTCTTCCGCTTGGACGCCTCGAACTCGCCCAGGTACCGCAAGACCATCTGACGGATGCGCAACGCAGCGAGTTGTTGACGCACCTGGGGTTGGTCGGCGACCTGGCGCGCCTGCGCAGACGCGACGAGCGCGTTGAACCCGCCCTTGCCGCCGCCCCCGGATCCCATTGTGCTGAGCGCCTGGCGTTCGAAGGCCAGCATGGCGCGGGCCACCCTCCACCCCCCGTGGGTCTCCCCCACCGCGTTCTCCACCGGCACACGGACCCCATCCAAGAAGACCTCGTTGAACTGCGCGTCGCCGGTCATCTGTCGGAGAGGGCGTACCGATATGCCCGGTGCCCGCATGTCGACGATGAGCATGGTGATGCCTTCGCGCTTGGGCCGCGCCGGATCCGTGCGCGCCAGGCAGGCGGCGTAATCACTGTGTTGCGCACCGGAGGTCCAAACCTTCTGTCCGTCAAGGACCCACGTGTCGCCGTCGCGCAAGGCTCGCGTCTGCACGCTGGCCAGGTCCGAGCCGGCACCGGGCTCGCTGAAAAGCTCGCACCAGACGTGTTCACCCCGCAGGAGGGGCGGGATGAACGCGAGTTTCTGTTCCTCGTTTCCGTGAGCGAGGATCGTCGGACCGCACATGCCGAGGCCGATCTCGAGGGCGCGGGGCGGAAGTTGAAAGGCACGGGCCTCGCGGTCGAAGATCCGTTGGAAACGCGCGGGAAGACCGCGTCCGCCATAGCGACGGGGCCAGGTGATACCGGCGAAGCCGGCCTCGGCCAGGCATGCCTGAAATTCCTTCGCCCGCGTGACCCCGCTCGAGGTCAGCCCTGTCCGAACTCCCTTCTTGGGGACCGTCGCTTCGAGAAACGCCAGAGCTTCGCGACGAAACTGGTCTTCGTCCTCGACTTCGTTCGACCCCATCGGTCAGGCCCCACGGTTCGGAGGAATCACGCTGGCTCCATGGCCACAGCGGGAGCCTGGCCCAGCGCCAACAATCCGCCGAGCGCCATGTCCTTCATGACCCGGGCCAAGCGATCGGGCTCGATGCTGGTATGCCACGACGACACCGAACGCAACAGTCCGTCGATCATCATGACGGCGGCCCGCGCCTCCTCGTCGGTGAGCGTGGGCCGAACTTCGCACAGCAGGTTCACCCATTCGGCCATCGTCACCCGGTCGATGCGCGCCACCCGCCTCCGATCTGCGTCATCGAGCATGCGGAATTCTTGCTGGTACACCGAGCGCAGGTTCCCGCTCGCCAGCTCCAGCGTGACGGCGGCCTCGATCAGGCACTCGAGGGTCACGAGCGGTGGAGTGTCCCGGTTGAGGACCTCGTCCACCGTCGCCCGCCACGTGATGGCGGCCTCTTCGACCAACACCGACAGGAGCTCGTGCTTGTTCTTGAAGTAGCGGTAGATCGCCGGCCCGCTGACGCCGGCCACCGCTCCGATGTCGTCGAGGCTGGTGGCGCGAAAGCCGCGTGCGCGGAAAAGGTCTGCGGCCGCCGCCATGATCTCGGCTCTTCGCCGCGCGCCTTTCTTGGTCTTCGCCGGGCTGACTGCGAGCTCATTGATCGGGTCAGTCCCGTTCTCGACCATTCCTCAGCCCCTCCCCTCCGCCTCCGGCCCATCGGTCAGCACCAAAAAGTTATCACTCAGTAACGATTATGCGGAGACCGGCGTTGATTCTTCCGCGGCATAGGCCTATATTTTAGTCTGGACTAACAAATCTACAAGGGGGCTGACCGTGGAATTCGGCATATTCATGGAACTGTCGGTTCCCCGCCCGTGGACACCGGAATCCGAGAGGCAGGTGTACGCCAACGCGCTGGAGCAGGTCCGATTGGCCGACGAACTGGGGTTCGACTACGTGTGGGCGGTCGAACACCACTTCTTGGAGGAGTACTCGCACTGTTCGGCGCCTGACCTCTTCCTGACCGCCTGCGCCATGCAGACATCGCGCATCCGGATCGGGCACGGAGTCGTCCCTTGCGTGCCCCAGTACCAGAGCCCCATCCGGGTGGCCGAGCGGGCTGCCGTCCTCGACATACTCTCCGGCGGCCGGCTCGAGATGGGAACGGGCCGGTCCGCCACATGGACCGAACTTGGAGGGTTTCGCGCTGATCCCGATGAGACGAAGAAGACATGGGATGAATTCGTCCGGGTCCTCCCCAAAATGTGGATGCAGGAGCGATTCAGCTGGGAAGGGCGGGCCTTCTCCATGCCGGAGAGGGCCATATTGCCCAAGCCGATCCAGAAACCGCACCCTCCGATGTGGGTTGCCGTCACTTCGCCCGGCACGGAGATCGATGCGGCGGATCGCGGTCTTGGCTGTCTGGGTCTGCAGCCGGGCGGGTTCTCCGAGTCCGAGAAGAAGGTGAATTCCTACCGGGCCCGCATCGAGAACTGCGATCCCGTCGGCGCCTTCGTCAACAACAAGGTCCATACGGTCAATTTCCTCTCGTGCGCCGAGGATGGCGATCACGCGCGCCGTTGTGGCCTGAAGGTGGCGAGCATGTTCAGCTACATGGCGTCGCAGCTGTTGTCCGCCAAAGAGGTGCTTCCGACACACTCGTACCCTTCTGCTGGATTGTTACCCGCGTTGCGGCGGGAGTCCGGGAGCCCGGGCGACGCGGCAAAGTCCTTTAAAGGTGTGACGATGGGCACGCCGGACGATGTCGCGGCGGCCATTCGCCAATGGGAGGCCGTCGGTTTCGACGGCATCAATTTCATCCATCAGTTCATGGAAGTGGTCCCGCAGCAGTACGTGCTCGACAGCATGCGTTTGTTCGCCGAGGAGGTCATGCCGCAGTTCAAGGTTGCGCCAAAGAGCGAGCCGCTCACCGCGGGGGTGCGCTGATGCCGCTGGCAGGATCACTCGACATTCGCTCGCTGTTGGAAGATGCGCCGACCGTGACGATGGGCGATCAGGAACTGCATTTCGACGATGTCGACATTCTGCAGGTCCTCTACGAGATCGGGTTCGCGGACCTCGAATCGCTCCTGCCGCCCGCCCTCAATCCGACCATACCGCCCGTCATCACCTTCTTGGCCTATCGGGCGCGTGAAAGCGCATTCGGCCCATTCTCCCTTGTCCAGCTCCGCTTGAGCGCTCGGGCAGGTGTCCGTCCGCGGGCCTTCCTGGTGTCTGCCTTCTGCGACAATCCGGCCGTGGCCGAGGTGCTCTCCACGTCCTGGGGCTACCGGTCCCACCCCGGCGGCATCCACCTTCGCCGCTTCCACGATCGGGTCGAGTGCAGCGTGGTCGTGGACCGGCGCCCGATCCTCGAGGTCGCATTGGTCGACCCCCAGCCCATCACGGGCCACGATGTCCAATACCCTCCGGGCATGCACCTGGCGCGCGTCGAGGATGCAGAGGGCGTGCGGCCGCGGCTCGTGCAGGTCGACACCGAGTACGAATTTCGCCGGGCCGACCGCGGGCGCCCCGAGCTCTCGACGTTCCATCCCGGGGCATGGGGAAATGACCGGCTCGTCCCCACGGAGCCGATCTCGGCGAGCTTTGCGGCCTGCACCGTCGATATCGGCGCCGTGCGGTACGTCTGCAATCCCGACATCCCGGCGTCGGAAGGGACGGAGCGGGTCAACTCCGCGTCGTAGGGAGGGAGGCCTCCACGCTTCCATCAGCGCTGACCCGGTAGTCGTCGCGGAGCGCACGCTTGGAGAGTTTCCCTCCGTCGGTCCGCGGCAGTTGGTCCCTGAAGTCGATCGATCGGGGTCGCTTGTAGGAGGCGAGGCGCGCCGCGCACCAGGCCAACAGCTCATCCGCCAATTCGGGCGTGGGAGGAGTGTCACCGTTGAGCTCGACAACGGCCTTCACCTGTTCGCCCCACTCCTCGTCGGGCACGCCGATGACGGCCACATCCCCCACCCGGGGGTGTGCCGCGAGCACACCTTCGATCTCGGCCGGATAGATGTTGACCCCACCGCTGATGATGAGATCCTTGGCCCGGTCACAGACGAAGAGGTACCCGTCTGCGTCCAGGTAGCCCATGTCCCCGATGGTGAAGGCGGTGCCACGGTGCACCGAACGAGTCAGATCGGGCTCCCCCTTGTATTCGAAGGCCGACCCCTTGGCATCGAGATAGATGTGACCGACCTCGCCTGCGGGAAGCTCCTTGCCTTCGTCGTCGAGTATGCGCAGTGTGACGCCCCGAATCGCCCGGCCCACGGTGCCCGGCTTCTCCAGCCATCGATGCGGTTTGGCGATCGTCGCCGCGCCCTCGATCCCTCCATAGGTCTCCCAAATGACCGGGCCCCACCACTCCAACATGCGCTTCTTGATCTCAAAGGGACACGGCGCCGCGGAATGCACCACGGTTTCGAGGCTCGAATGGTCGTAGCGATCCCGTGTGTCCTGAGGGAGTCGCAACATTCGCACGAATTGCGTCGGCACCATGTAGGCCGTTGACACCCGGTGCTCATCGATCCGGGCCAGGGCACCCTCGGCGTCGAACTTCTCCATGATGACCAGACCCTGGCCGACATTGAGCGCCCCCTGATAGAACCCTTGACAGCCGCCATGGTGCATCCCTGCCGAGACCAGGTGCGCACCCACGAAGGGTCGGAATCGGAACGCTTGCCCGAATCTCTTCGACGCGTCGGCCGCGTCCCATGGATCGATGTCGGGGAGTCGCCGATGGACCGCCTTCGGGCGCCCCGTCGTACCGGAGGAGTAGGAGATGACACCTCCGAGGCACCGGTCCGCCGGAGGCGTCACCGGGTGACCGTCGATGATCTCTTCCTGCCGCACGAATCCCCGGGCCGGTCCGCCGATCACAACCTTGTGCTCGACCGGCAGCGTCGAGAGCACGGCCTGGAAATGCTCGCTGTGGTCACGATGCACGACGACCATGCGCGCTTCGGCGTGGGCGATGATGTCGCCCAGCTCAGGACCGGTGAGTGCCGGCGTCAACGTGATGTAGCGGAGCCCACTCTCCTGCGTTGCGAGCTGCCAGATGACGATATCGAGGCCGTTCGGCACGACCAGGACGATCACGTCGCCCCGCTCGAGGCCCATGCCACGGAGGCCGCGGACCAACTGATGGGCCCGCCCCGCGAGTTCGGCGAAGGTCAGGCGGGCGCCGCCCGGCGCGTCGAAGATGGCGATCTGATCGGGGTGATCCTCCGCGATCCACCACACACCGAGCCGCTGCTGCCAGGGGTTGTCGTCGCCCTCCACGGAGATGAGTATACCCAATAGGGTCTCTTGCCGTCAGCGGAGGTACTTGGCCAACACCTCCAAATGGCGCCGCAGGCGGTGCCGGGCGAGCTCGCCGTCACCGTCGATGATCGCCGCGGCGATGCCCTGGTGCGTGCGAGGAACCTCGTCGGCCACCTTGCGCCGGACGGCATCGGACAGCCGGTCGATCTGATGCAAGCGGGTCAGCCGAATCAGCACCAACGCGACCAGTTCGAGGGCACGGTTCCCGCTGAGCGCGGCGATCACGCCGTGGAGGTCGTTGGCTGCATCTGCGAATTCGGCATCCGTCGGGTTCTTCTCGCGGGCAAGCGCCTGCAGCAACCGGTCCGCGCCTTCGGGATCGATGCGCCGCGCCGCGAGGTCGATGAGGACGAGTTCGAGGCGCATGCGAAGGTCCGCCAGATCAGCCACCTGCATCCCCCGGCAGGCCAGGAATACGGCAACCACGTCGGTCACTGCTTCGGAGCTCGGGGCCGTTACGAACAAGCCTCCACCTGGGCCACGGCGCATGGCGGCGATCCGATGGTGCTCGAGCAACCGGACCGCTTCACGGAACACCGCCCGGCTCACGCCGTAGCGATCGATGAGCTCACCCTCGGAGCCCAGGAGATACCCGACGGGCAGTTCCTCCACGATGACGTCGCCGATGATGGAGCGGGCAACATCTTCGGCCCGTTTGTTCGTCGACGCGCCTCCGAGGCTGACTGTGTCGGGAAGGAGTTGCTGCGACCAGCGACGACTGCGCAGGTAGTCGGCTTCGGCTTCGAGGTGCTTGCGCATCCGGTGTCGGGCCAATCCCCCGTCCCCCGCCGTGACCGCGGCCGCGATGCGTGCGTGGGCGTGCCGTGACGCCGACAAGGTCGTCGGGGCGAAGACCGAGCGATCGCGGAAGTACAGCAAGGGGACACGGTTGAGGATGTCGACGAACAACTCCAGGGCCGGGTTGCCCGAGATGGAGGCCAACATGGCATGGAGGGCCCGGTGATCCCTGACCTCACCGCTGGCTTCATCCTCGACCAGCCGGCGGAGCTTCGTGACGCCGGCCTCGTCGAGACGTACCGTGGCGAGCTCCGTCACGATCTCCTCGAGGACAAGGCGCGCTTCGAAGACCTCGTCGAGCGTCGCGCCCACCCGGTGGAGGTAGAGCACCGCCGCATCGATGATGGCATCCACCGTCGGCTCGGTGACCACGAGCCCACCGCCTGGCCCCCGGCGCATGCGCGCCACCTGCTGGTTCTCCACCAACCGGACGGCTTCACGGAACACCGCCCGGCTGACGCCGTAGCGCTCGATGAGCTCGGACTCCGACCCCAACACCTCGCCGACGGGCCAGCCACGCTCGATGACATCGGTGACGATGTGGCGCGACACGGTCGTCGCCAGTTTGGAGCCGGTCCCCTCCGAGGGGCGTGGGGCTGCGGCTGATGTGCCGGGCGACCCCAACCTCGAAGGTGCTGTCATCGGTTCAGGGTACCCGAGCGTTCTCGTTCGTGTTCGCCTGTTCGGGATACTCTATTGTTCCGAGCCATGGACCTCGAAGCGATCGAGTACGACCTGGGTGACGACCACGTCGCCACCATCACGCTCAACCGTCCGGACGCGTTGAACTCGTGGAACGATCAGATGGCAGCCGAGGTCTCGTGGGCCTGGGAGACCATCCGAGAGGACGACGCTGTGCATGCAGCCGTCGTGCAGGCAAACGGGCAGCGCGCGTTCTGCGCGGGTGCCGACGTCAGGGGCGCGACGTCATGGTTCTTCCGATCGAACGTGTGGAACACCTTCGATCCCGGAGTCACTCTCTCGCCCAAGTCACATCACCGGTGCTGGAAGCCCGTGGTGACCGCTGTGCACGGGATCGCAGCGGGTGGGGCCCAGTATTTCCTGAACGAGGCCGACATCATCATCGCCGCCGACGACGCCGAATTCTTCGACCCCCACGCAACGATGGGAATCGTCTCCTCCCTCGAGCCGATCGGGATGCTGCATCGCGGCATGCCGCTGGGCGATGTCCTGCGATGGGCCCTCATGGGAAGCGAGGAGCGGATCACCGCCGCCACGGCCCTGCGCCTCGGCCTGGTCACCGAGGTCGTGCCTCGCGCAGAGCTCCGCTCCCGTGCCCACCAGATCGCGGCATCCATCGCGGCGCGGAACCCCCGGTCCATCCAGGGGACGGTGCGGGCCATTTGGGAGTCGCTCGACATGACGCGTGCCGCTGCGCTGCAGAACGGCATGGCGTACACCCACATCGGGAACACGTACGGGGACCGCGGGTCCACCCGTCCCGAGCGGAAGGACCGCCCCACCTACCGCTGAACGCGATCCGTATTAGAGTATCCTCAACTATCGTTTGTGCCGACGACCTGAGGGGGCGCCATGACCGCATGGAACGTGTGCCGGCGGCGTGGGCCTTGACGATCCTCAACGAGCCTGGCGGTGACACCGTTACGGATCTCGCCGACGAAGTGATGTTCACGAATCCGTTCCCGCCCTACGCCAGGCTGCGCGACTCCGCTCCGGTCGCCCGTGCACGCTCGAAACAGCTCCTCGGCGCAGAGGGCTACATGCTCACCCGCTACGACGGCGTGATGCTGCTCCACAGCGATGTTCGATTCTCGAGCGACACCATGGGACAGAACGACTCGTGGCTTCTGCGTCATCTTCCTCGCATGTTCCGTCTCCTCGCGGACAGCATGGTCTACAAGGACGATCCTGATCATGCCCGGTTGCGCCGCCTCGTCAACAAGGCCTTCACTCCTCGCATGGTGCAGGAGATGTCCCAGGACATAGAGCAGATCGTCGACGAATTGTTGGGCGGGCTCTCCGGGCGAGACACGGTGGACCTCGTGGCCGATTTCGCCATTCCGCTCCCCCTCTCGGTCATCTCGCGCATGCTCGGGGTTTCGGCGTCCGACCGCGATCGAATTCCATACCCTGACGGCGCGATTCGTCGCCGGCGTGGGCGGAGGGAGTACCTCCGCGTTCATCAGGACCATCCCCGCGGCGCGCAAGCTGCTCGCGATGATCGAGCGCATGGCGGATGAGCGACGCCAGGTCCCTGACCAGGGCATGATCTCAGGCCTGGTCGCGGCGAGCGACGACGGCGACAAATTGAGCCCGGACGAGGTTGCAGCGATGATCTTCCTCCTCATGCTGGCCGGTCACGACACGACCTCCAATCTCATCGGCAGCGCGACGCTGGCGTTGCTCGAGCATCCCGAACAGGCAGCGCGGATGAGAGAGGACCCCTCCATTACCGCCTCCGCAGTGGAGGAGCTGTTGCGCTTCACCACTCCCGTGCCGTGCGGCGCGGCGCGGATCACGCTCGAGGATGTCGAGGTCGAGCGGACGACCATCCCCAAGGGAAGCAAGGTCCTGGGCATGATCATCTCGGCGAATCGTGACGAGCGGATCTTCGACCGCCCCGACGAGCTCGACCTCGGAAGGGATCCGAACCGGCACCTCACGTTCGCGTTCGGCAAGCACTTCTGCCTCGGCAATCAGCTCGCCCGCATGGAGGGGCAGATCGCCATGCGTTCGCTCATGCAGCGCTTCCCGAACATGAGGTTGGCCGTTTCCCGCGAGTCGCTTCGCTACAAGCCGATTCAGTCGCTCCGCGGATTGCAGAGCCTCCCCGTGCACTTGGCCTGAACGGACTCCCCGTCACAGGTCAGGAGCGGGCCGCGCGCTTGGCCGCCGCTTCCTTCATCCAACGCTTGAGGGCCCGGCGATGGTCGTCGGTGCCCGCCGATAGCGCCATGCGCTCACCCTCGAGCGGGAGGGCTTCGGACAGGGAGAGGTGTTCGGCCTCCCGCACGTTCTCCTTGAAGTAGCGGTGGGCGGTCCGGGGCCCGTCGGCGATCCGGATCGCCCAGGCCAGTGCGGCCGAGCGCAATTCTTCATCAGGAACGACGACGTTGAACAGCCCGAGTGAGTGCGCCCGATCGGCATCGATGACCGTGTTCTCAATCAGGAATTCCAGGGCGCGCGTGGGACCGACCAAGCGGGTCAGCAGCCAGGGGCCCCCGAAGTCGCCGCTGAATCCCAGTCGCCCCCAACCGCCGATGAGCGTCGCCGAACTCCCGGCGACGCGGAGATCCGCCGCCAGTGCCAGGCTCATGCCGGCGCCGACTGCGGCACCCGGCAGCGCGGCAAGCGTGATCTTTGGACATTCGAAGAGCATCCGGATCATGCGTGCGTCTTCCGCCAGTATCTGGCCTTGTTCCTTGGCCGTCGTCTTCTGCGGGGGCGTGTCGTCCGGTGCGGGTCGCCGGAACGTACCCCCGCCCACGTCGCCACCCGAGCAGAAGGACCGACCCGCTCCGGTGACCATGATGCACCCGACGGCCGGGTCTTCGGCGAAGCGGTCGAGCAGTCGGGGCACCGTCTCGAGAATCTCGTAGTGCAGGGCATTCCGGCGCTCCGGTCGATTGAGCGTGATGATGCCCACACCGTCGGCGACCTCGGCCAGGACGGTCTCGGTACCCGTCTCGATCTGCATGCATCTCTCCTTTGGGAGACCGCGCGACAGTCCACGCAGACCGGGCGGAGCGGCCCCGTGTCCTGTACGGCGAGGTACCGGCTCCGATTGCCCGGCTTCGCTATTCAGGATACTCTATCGCGCCGGCAAGAGATTCTCGGACGACGAGCGGGGGCCATGGCGACATCAACGGAATTCGAGAAGGCGACTGACTTCAAGCTCAAGGAGTCCGATATCGAGCGCGCCAGAGCGCTCGTCGGGCACTACTCGGCTTCGAAGACCCGTGAGCACCTGACCATGGGCTCCCACGACACGTTCCGGAACTTTGCCCGCAGCTACGGAGACGACAACCCGCTGTTCTGCGCAGAGGACTACGGCACGTCGACCCGGTGGGGCAGCCAGATCGCACCACCCATGGTCGGCATCGGACTGAACGCCCCCCTCCTGGCTGATCCCCCGACCGAGCATCTGAAGCGGCCGTCCTTCCGGGGCATCCACGTGTTCGTCTCGGGCAGCACCTGGGACTGGTACCGCCCGGTGCTGCCCGGCGATCGCCTGTACAGCTTCGGCGGGACCGAATCGGTCGAGATCAAGGACTCGGAGTTTGCCGGGCGGTCCGTCCTCATCACGTTCCTCAACACGAAGATGAATCAGCGGGGCGAAGTCGTGGCGTCGATGCGGATGCTGGCCATCCACACCGAGCGCAAGACCGCACGCGAGAAGGGCAAGTACAGCGCGATCGAGCCGGCCACCTACAGCGACGACGACATTGCGCGACTCGATGCAATCTACGAGGCCGAAGAAGTGCGGGGAGCAGAACCCCGCTGGTGGGAGGACGTCGCGGTCGGCGACCTTGTCGGGCCGATGGCCAAAGGCCCTCTCACCACGACCGACATGATCGTCTTCCATAGCGGTGGCTACGGCTTCACGCCCTATACGCCCTGCGCCAATCGGCTGGCCTTCGAGAACCGTCGGCGCATCGCCCCCTTCTACGTCAAGAACGAGCACGGCGTACCCGATGTGGCCCAGCGGGTGCACTGGGATTCTGCGTGGGCACAGGCCATCGGCAACCCCATGGCCTACGACTACGGCGTCATGCGCGACTGCTGGCTCACGCACCTCGTCACCGACTGGATGGGCGACGACGGATGGCTGGTGCGCCAGCACAGCGAAATCCGAAAGTTCAACTACATCGGTGACAGCCACATCCTTACGGGCGAGGTGACGGCCAAGCGCGTCGAGGAGGGGCGGCACGTGGTCGACATCGAGATGCGAGGCACCAACCAGCGGGGTGAGGTGACATGCCCGGGTTCGGCGACCGTTGCCCTGCCCAGCCGCGACGGGGATCCCGGACTCCCGCTCCCGGAGCCCCCGGCCGATCTCAGCGCCGTCGCCGAGTCGCTGACGGCGCGCCATCTCGAATTGCGCGCCGAACGCGCTGCCGGTCGGTGAGCGTGGCGCCTGTCGTTACGCGCGGGACTTGATCGCATCCCACACCGGCCGACTGCAGTAGCTCTGGTCCTCCCCCCAGCCGGCCAGGCCGCCCCACTCCCATCGGAACAACGTGTCGCCTCCGAGGCCACGCCAATGGCGGCTGACTGCCTCCCCGTGGACCGTGAGCCGGCGGTCCAGGTCGTCGACCGCCTCGATGTCCATGGAAGTGGGCCAGCCCGTTTCGGGGTCGACCCGTAGGCGGCGCTCTCCGGTCAGCACGTGCGCGTAGCGACCGTCTCGCAGCAAGAATCCGCATGACACCCGGTCCTCCTCCAGACCAGGTGTCGAGTACACGAGCCAGGCGTCGGAAGAGCCTGCCGCACCGAAGCAATAGCCGATTCCGCCGAAGCGCGTCAGGGGTGCTGCTCCATCGCCACGCCGCTTCGGCCGCCCGGCCGGTCTCGGGCCCCATGACCGGTCACGGGTCGAAAAGCAGTCGACGGCAATCTTCTCGCCTTGGAGCACCATCACTCCGGTGACATGGCCGGCTTGGTCGAAATGCCTCCCCTTGAAGAAGGGCGCCACACCGAGCGGGTGGGGATTGGGGGCCATGATCGCATCGAAGAGGAGGTCCACTTCCAGGGCGCCAGGGTCCTCGTAGCGGATCCGGTACTTCTCGAGTGGCTCGAGCATGGTGACGCGTACGCCGTTGGGCCATTCGAAGTCGCGCATGTCTCGTGCGGACCGCTCCGGCAGCTCCAACCCCTGATAGTGGGCGTGATAGGGCAGGTCCCACGAGTACGACCCGGAGCCGTCCCAAACCCAGGCGCCGCCGTTGCACAGGTTCGCGTTGGGTCTGGCCTGGCAGTACGTCCACCCGCCCATGTGGCGTTCGGGCACATTCCAGGAGAACCAACAGGTCTCGGTCTCCCACCAGCGATCGGAGAGGGCCTCGTCGTGGAAGTCGTCGTCCTCGGGGCCGAACGACGGGTACTGGCGTGCCGCCCCGCGCGTGGCAAGGTCGAGGTCCTTCTCGTCGGTCATGTCAGTGGGGGCCAGTGGCGGTCCGCCAGCACGCCCATAGCTGATCGCGCCAACTCGGTCTCGCGCGCCACTCGCCGCCACAGATACCCGAGGTACTCCTCGTCGCCCACACGCTGGAGGCGGACCGCCGCGGCAAGTTCTTCCCGGCCTTCGGAGAGGGTGGCGGGAACGTGACCCAACAGTGCCGTCAGGTCCTCGCGTTCACAGGTCTCGAAGAATCCCCCGTGGGCATCGACCTGCTCCAGGTATTTGATAGCCCGCGCCAGTCCTTTGCTGCGCGTGCTGGCCAGGGGGTCGCTGATGCGCGGCACGATGACGTCGCGCAGTTGTTCGAGGAGTGCCCCGTACATCCAGTCATGGTCGCGCGGCGTGCGGGGTGGCGGGGTCTCCGCCGGCGAGCGGTCGATGGCGGCCGCGACGGCGAGAGCCTCCAGCCAAAGTCGCCGGTGCAGGAGCCCGTAGACGAAGGCATGGCCGAAGTCGCCGCTGCCGCCTTGGCGCACGCCCGGTGGGCGGTGAGTCATGACCTGCAACTTGGCCTCGGCCATCACGCGGTAGTACTGGACACGGGACTCGTCGATGCGATGGCCCGAGAGTTCTTCGTAGTCGCGCAGGCGCGAGGGAAAGTCGGTGAACGGCTCCTGGGTCGCACGGAGGGACAGCCAGGCGATGTCGTCCATCGGGTCGCCCAGATGTGCCAACTCCCAGTCGACCAGCGCCACGACCCGGCCTGCGGCGTACATGAAGTTCCCCGGGCCGGTGTCCCCCTGGACCAGCACCATCGGGCCCTCGTACGAAGGGATGTGCCGGCGGAGCCATTCCAACGTGAACGAGAGCGCGGGGTCGACCGGACCACCGCGCGCCGCCAGCAGGGCATCCCATTCATCGAGCTCGCAGACCACGGCCTCGGGGACGGTCGCCGGTCGCGGGAAGCCGGGGAGATCGAGTGTCGCCGGGTCCAATCGGTGGAGCTCGGCCAACTTCGCCATGAAGTCCTGCGCCGTCGCTTCGCGTTCGGCAGGATCCGAGATGTGCGAGAACCAGCTCTCCCCCTCGAGCCGCTCCGACAGCATGGCGTGGTGCGAAGGGTGGATCCCGAGCAGTCGGGGCACCGGGACGGCACTGCCCGCCAAGGCGCGGTAGACCGACGCTTCGCGGCGCAGCGTCCAGGGGTCTTTCGTGGCCTCGTGGTCGGAGCGGTCGTAGTGCAAGAAGAGCGCTGCCATCCCATCGTCCGTCCGGTCGAGGTCGACGAACCAGGCCTCTTTGCGGCCGCCTCCGGGCTTGCGGTCGACGTGGATGACTTTTCCCCCGCCGATCTCCTCGATCCACGTCACCAGGTCGTCGGGAAGGCGCACTCCGGGGTCGCTCATAGAACGGCGCCAGTCTCCTTCAGCGCGAGGATTTCGGCACACCCCATCCCGAGCTCGAACAGGATCGCCTCGGTGTGCTCGCCGTGCGCGGGTGCCCGCGTCAGCACCGGGGGCATCCCGTCGAACTGGACCGGGTTGGCCACGAGCGTGAACGATGTGCCCTCGTCCGTGGCGACGTCAACCAGGTAGCCGTTCTCGAGCGCCTGCTGGTCATCGTGGAGCTCGAGCGGCTCCTGGCACACGGCCCAGACACCCAGGGCGTCCGCCAGGGCATGCTTCCATTCGGCAAGTGTCCTCTCGGCGAAAGCGTCATCGAGCACCCCGACACATTCGGGCGCGTGGGAGTGCCGCAGCGCGGCTGTCATGAAACGCGGGTCGTCGGTGAGCTCGGGCCGACCGATCCGTTGGCAGAGGTCGGGCCAGTAGCGATCCGATTCGAGCATCGTGAGGTTGATGAACCGCCCGTCCTTGGTCTTGTACGTGCCCACCAGCGGATTCGGGGGGTGGTGGCGATCACCGCGGGGCAGTTTGGGGATGCCGAAGAGCTTGCTCGAGACGATGTCGGGCGAGAGGGCCCACATGGCACACGACAGGAGCGAGGCGTCGACGACGGAGGGCACACCCTGGCGTTCACGCCGAAAGAGGGCGGCCGCGATCCCCCCGGCCAGGGTCTGACCCCCGGGGAGGTCGCCGTAGGCGGCGCGTGGGTTCACCGGATACTCGACGTCGTCAGGGGTGAGCGCGGCTGCGTGCCCGCCCCGGGCGAAGTATGCCGCGGCATCGTACCCACCCTTCTCGCGTTCGGGCCCGCGCTGGCCCATCCCGCTCCCACGGACGTAGATGATGTGCGGATTGCGGGCGCGAATGTGCTCGACGTCGATGCGCATCTCCCGGCGGGCCGCCGGCAGGAAACTGGTGAGGAACACATCCGAGGCCTCGGCCAGCAGATAGAGGACTTCGAGGCCGCCCTCGGATCGAAGATCGATGCCGATGCTCCGCTTCCCCCGGTTGGGTTGCTCGATCATGAAATTGACGGCACGAGCGCCACCGCCGAACATCCCCGCCGTCACCAGGCCCCGTTGGGGATCGCCCGTCTCGGGGTGTTCGACCTTTATGACGTCTGCCCCCCAATCGGCCAGGACGGCACCGGCAGCAGGAACAAAGGTCCACGTCGCCACCTCGAGAATCCGCACCCCGTCGAGTACGCCTTCCGTCATCTGATGGACTCTCCTTGATCGTGTGACCCGATACAGTAACCTGAATTGGCGGATGGATGACGCGGCAACCGACTCCTCCCAGGCCCTCCCGGCGGACAGTCGGCGCTGGCCCAGCTCCGTCGCCGACTGAGTGGCCGCACGTGATCCAGACCATGAGAACTGGGTCAATAGGCCCTGATCGCCGCGGGATGCGACCACCGCAGCACCACGCTCCCCTGACCGTCGGGCCCCCGGTCCTGAGGGACATGTCGGGGGTGCGCCAATTGTCTAGAGTGTCCTTTATTCGTCGCCCGGGATCGAAACCGAGCCGTAATCGCCTTGACAAGCAAGCACCAGCGCATCGAGCCGGGGGGGAATGGCCAACTACATCAACTTCCTGATCCTGGGGTTGGGGAACGGAGCTGTCTTCGCCGCCCTGGCCATGTCCCTGGTGGTCACCTACCGCAGCTCGGGTGTCCTGAACTTCGCCACCGGAGCGCAGGCGCTCTACGCCTCCTACACCTACGGGCTCCTCCGCACGGGGCGCTTGCTCGTTCCGATTCCCGGCGTGGCACCCATTTCGGTAGGGGGTCCTGTGCCGTTCCTTCCGGCCGTGGTCATCACCTTGTGCATCCAGGCGCTCCTCGGGATCCTTCTCTACGTGGCGGTCTTCCGCCCGTTGCGTCACCAGCGGGCTGTGGCCAAAGCGGTGGCGTCGCTCGGCGTCATGGGACTGCTCACCGCCCTGGTCAATCTCCAAGTGGGCTCCCAGCAGGTGTTGGTCGCGCCGATCTATCCGCAGAGCACCTACACGTTCGGCAGCATCAGGATCCCCGCAGATCGCTTCTGGTTTGCCGTCACCATCGTGGGCGTGGCGCTCATCCTCGGCGCTGTCTACCGGTTCACCCCGTTCGGCCTTGCGACGCGCGCGTCCGCGGAGTCCGAGATCGGGGCGTTGGTGACCGGCCTCTCGCCCGAAAACATCGCGCTGTGCAACTGGGCCATCAGCGGGACCGTCGCCGGCCTGGCCGGCATCTTGATCGGGCCGCTGGTGCCCCTGATCCCGGGTTCCTACACCCTGTTCATCGTGCCCGCCCTGGCGGCAGCCGTCGTGGGGCGCCTGTACTCGCTGACGCCGGCCGTCGCAGCCGGATTGCTCCTGGGCGCCCTCGAATCGGTGGGCGTCTATCTCAACTCGCGGTACCCGTCGTTCCCGAGCGGAGCCGGACAGGTGCTCCCCCTCGCCATGGTGCTGGCCGTCCTCCTGTACCGGGGGCGCCCTCTCCCGACCCGGGGACAGCTCCTGCAGCCGACGCTCGGTAAGGCGCCGCGTCCTCGCCACATGGTGTGGCCGATCGTCATTGGAGTCCCCATCGCGATCCTCCTCCTGGTTGTCCTCCGGCAGAGCTTCCGGGACGCCTTCATCTTGAGCTTGATCCTCTCGACTCTCGGGCTCTCGCTCGTCGTGGTCACCGGCTACGTGGGCCAGATCTCCCTGGCTCAGCTCACACTGGCGGGCGTCGCCGGTTTCCTCCTCAGCACGTTCGCGCACAGTTGGGGCATTCCGTTCCCCTTTGCCCCGCTGCTGGCCGCGCTCGCGGCGACACTCGTCGGCGTCGCGTTCGGGTTACCAGCGCTCCGCATCCGGGGCCTCTTCGTGGCCATCGTCACGCTCGCGCTCGCAGTGGCCGTTGAGGCGGTCTGGTTCCAGAACAACAGCTTGGACGGAAGTTCGGGAGGCGAGCCGATCCCCGATCCACGCCTCTTCGGGATCGATCTCGGGATTGGATCGGGACTCGGCTTCCCTCGTATCGCCTTCGGGCTGCTCTGCCTGTTCGTCCTGGTAGTCGTCGCCGTCTGCGTGGCCCGACTGCGCGTCAGCCGTCTCGGTTCGGCCATGCTCGCCGTCCGCGCCAACGAACGATCCGCCGCTGCAGCCGGCGTCAACGTCGTGCGCGTCAAGCTCATCGGGTTCGCCATCGGGGCCTTCATCGCGGGCATCAGCGGATGCCTCATGGCCTACATGCAGACCAATGTCACCTTCGACACTTTCGACGCACTGGTGGGCCTCCTTTTCTTCTCCACCGTCTTTGTGGCGGGAATCACCTCGGTGGGCGGCGCGATCCTGGCGGGACTGGGCGCCTCGGGCGGCATCTTGTTCGTGGCGACCAACCATGTCGTCTCGTTCGGCAATTGGTACGGGGTCCTTCTCGGCATCGGGGTGGTGCAGACCGTGATCTTCAACCCCGAGGGGGCCATCGGACCGATGCACAAGTCAGCCGAGCGTGTCCGCCGCCGCATCTGGCCGGCGTCCCCGCGCGCCCATCCGGTGACGCCGGTCACAACGCCTGTGCCCGCACCGAAGGCGGTCACGACCGTCGTCAGCCGTCCGACTCCCTCCGCTCTCGCACTCGAGATACAGGACCTGCGCGTGCACTATGGCGGGGTCGTCGCGGTCGACGACGTCACTTTGTCGGTGGCCGAGGGCGACATTGTGGGCCTCATCGGTCCGAACGGGGCGGGAAAGACCACGCTGATCGACGCCCTCAGCGGGTTCACCCGTTACGGAGGGCACGCCGTGTTGCAGGGCTCGTCCCTCGATGGCCTCCCCCCGCATCGCCGCGCAGCGCAAGGACTGGGGCGCACGTTCCAGAGCATCGACCTTTACGAGGATCTCTCGGTGGAGGAGAACATCACGGTCGGTCAGCACCTCGCCCGCGGCGGGGGCGCGGCGAAACTCACTGAAGTGCTGGAGGCACTGGGGCTCGCAGCGTTGCGGGAGAGGAACGTCGGCGAGCTGTCGCAGGGTCAACGCCAGCTGGTGTCGATTGCCCGGGCGCTGGCGGGAGAGCCCAGGGTTCTCCTCTTGGACGAGCCTGCCGCCGGTCTCGACAGCTCGGAGAGTGCCTGGCTCGCTGACCGCCTGCGCGTCGTCCGCGACGGCGGGGTGACGATCCTGCTGGTCGATCACGACATGAGCCTCGTGCTCGGGCTGTGCGACCAGCTCCACGTCCTCAACTTCGGGTCCTTGATCGCCTCGGGCCCACCCGACCGTATACGCGTTGATCCCGCCGTCATCGACGCGTACCTGGGTGCGACCCCGACGAAGGAAGCGGTGCCATGACCGGCGCACCGGCGTTGGAGTGCGCCGGCATCTCCGCCGGTTACAACAAGGTCGCCGTCGCGCGCGATATCGACCTGTCTGTCGCTCACGGCCAGGTCATGACCGTGCTCGGCCCCAACGGCGCCGGCAAGACAACCCTGCTCCTCACGATGTCGGGCTTTCTCGCTCCGCTCAAAGGGACCATCTCCCTCGACGGTGTGCCGTTGCGGACCGGTTCGGCCAGAAGGATGAACCGGTCCGGCGTCGTCCTGGTCCCTGACTCGCGCGCCCTCTTCACCGAGTTGACGCCGGTGCAGAACCTGAAGCTTGCCGCCCGGCGCTCCCGCGCGTCGGTCGACGACGTCCTGGACCTCTTTCCCGCCCTACGGCTGCGGGCTGGCCTGCGGGCGGGGCAGCTCTCCGGTGGCGAACAGCAAATGCTCGCGGTGGCCCGGGCCCTGATTCAGGCGCCGAAGGTCCTGCTCATCGACGAGATGAGCATGGGACTGGCGCCGGTCGTTGTCGAATCGCTCCTGCCCATCATCCGACAGGTTGCCGACGAGAGCAATGCCGCAGTGATCCTGGTGGAACAGCACGTCCAGCTGGCTCTGGAGGTGGCCGATGTCGCCATCGTCCTCGTCCACGGAGGCATCGTCGCGTCCGGATCCGCTGACGAGGTACGCCGGGAAGAGGCGACGCTTGCCCGGGCCTACCTGAGCGGAGCAGCCGATCCCTGAGCGTTCACTCGTGCAGTGCGGTGGCGTCGGCGTAGGCGCGCGCCAGATTCCTGGCGCAGCGGAACGAGGAGTCGAGCCCTGAATGCGCCGTCAGTAGATCGCGCTTGGTGCCTGTCCGGAAGAGGTGACCCCCCATTTTGCTCGTCATCAGGCCACCGAGTCCCATGAGGACCCGGTAAAAAATGATGGCGCGCGGATCCGTGTCCTCGACGCGACCTCCGGCCTCGAGATACGCGGCCACGAAGGCGGGCCAATCCATGAGGAATGTGGCCACGTTCCAGGCCGCCGCGAGCTCCCGGGCCGGGGGGCCGATGGAAGCCGCCTCCCAGTCGACCAGCGCGGTGACGCGTGCTCCGTCGATCAGCATGTTGTGGAAACCGAAATCACCCTGGAGGAGGCACAGCCGTGAGGGGGGAACCACAAAGGCCATGTGCGCCAAGAGCCACCGGCCGGCCATCTGCGCGGTCACGTTGGGCGGACCCGTCAACCCGTCGATCCGCGCCATGATCGCTTCGACCATCGCCCTGGTCGAGTCCACGGTCACGGTCGTGCCTTCGACGTCAAGGTGCGTGCCGCCGAGTTGGTCCAGAGGCAAGGCGTGGAGTCGAGCCAAGCCGGCGGCCAATTGGCGGCCCAGCTCGAGCCGATGGTCCGCCGGCGCCGCGAGATCGGGAAAGAACTCACCGGCTTTGTGTCCCGGCACTCGCTCCATCACGAGGAGCGTCCCCTCCCCAAGCGGGTGACCTTCGGCTTCGGCGAAGAACGGCCGTGGTACCGGCACACCGCCGAATCTGTGCACGGCGTCGATGACGGCGAACTCATCGACAGCGTGGGTCTCGAGCAGACCCACCGGACGATCCTTGCGGACGATCACCTCACGAGGGAGTTCGCTGGTGCCGCGGAGCGAGACGAGGATGGTCTCCTTCGATCGACCCCCGGGGACGACGGACATGCCCTCGACGACAACGTCGGGCGAATGTGGGAGCCGGACCCGGAGATACGCCGTGAGCTGCTCCCCGTTGATGGAACATCCGAGGTCGGACGGCTGGGAATCGTCGCCGACATCACCTTCCGCCAGGACGGCGCGACGCAGCTCGTCCTGGCGCTCGAGAAAACGATGCTCGACCTCGACGGCGCTGCGGGCGACGTCGACAGCGGCGCCCGAGCGGGCCACCGCAGCGGCCTCGGCTCGAAGGTCATCGAATCGGGCGGGGCTCACGTCGCGGCCTTCGGTCGTCGAACCGGGCCGCAACGATGCCTCGAATGCGGCCCCGTACTCCGCGCTGAGCGCGGCCGCGGCCTCCTCCTCCACGATGAATTCGACCAGGATCCGGTCGAGCAATCCCGCGGCATCGATGGCTTGCGCGCTCTGGAGCTCCGGCAACAGCACCGCCGAGATTGTGCGGCGCACTTGGCGATAGTAGAGAGCCCGATCCTCGGGTTGCTGGCGCATCAGGTCCTCGATGCCGGGTCCAACACGGTCGTCCGGGTCACGCCGTTGACCAGCGCGTCGCCGAGGGCGAAGGCGGGCGGGGCGTCCCCGTTGCGCGGATTGATGTTGGACTCGAGGAATCCCCACCCTCCGGGCTTGCCGTCGACCCACACGTCACCGACGGATTCCCAGCCGTGCCGCCGGCGGGTGACGCCGAGCATTCCCCCGATGGTCCGGACGCGGACGTCCACGGCCGCCCCGTCCGCCAGGACGTACCGGACCTCTGCCGACGGGCAGCGCAGGGAGTCGTCGTCAACGTGCAGCAGCATGGACGCGCTGGCCACATTGAGCGTCTCCCCGCGGTCGGTCAACGAACCTTGACGGAAGAAGCTGCCATTGGCTCCGACCATCGACCCGTAGCGGAATTGCAGGTCGCCGAAGGAACCCCCGAAACTCCGGCTCGACAGAAAACTGTCCCAGTGCCGAACGCCCCAGGAGTGGTCACGCCATGCCGGCGCGCTGATCATCGCTGTCCGGCCGTCGAGGCTGACCGAACCCGAGGCGCGGCACGCAGCGTGGAAGTTGTTCGAGAAGATGGCTCCCGCCGCGCCCTTCGAGCCGGCAAAGGTGTTCGCACCGGACACCGAGAGCGAGTCGGCTTCGTCCTCGAGCACGAGGTCCATCCGGCAGGTGTCCGTCTCGAGAACGAACCGGAGCCGTTCGCCATCGTGGAAAAGCCGCTGCGGCCCGGCGGCCAGGCCATGACCTTCGATGCGCTCCAGGGCGAGATCCTCGTCATTGTGCCGGAACCGGGTTCCGTCCTCGTGATAGACGCCACACCAGAGATTGGCCGTGCCCCTGTTGACTTCATTGCCGATCCGGTGGTTGCCACCAAGGCCGCAGGCCGCGTCGCGCCAGGCGAAGTACACGCTTTCCTGCCACTCGATGTCGTCGGTTGCGGGGTGCAGACCCTCGTCGTCCATCGTCGGCGCCATTCTATTTAGGGTACTCATTGGAGCGGTCGGCGTGAAGCGGAGCGCGGCGCTCTCGTCACGAGTGCCGAGTGCCGAGTGCCGAGAGCGGAGTCGCGGACTACTTGGAGAAGAGCGACGAGGCGTTGATGTTCTTGATGTCGGTCGCGATGCCGTTGGCCTTGAGCGTCCCGATCTGGGTCACGACCGAGCAGACACTCCGCAGCGAAGGGATGATCTTTCCATTGCACGTGAACGTGGCCCCGTCGGACAGCGGGAGGATCACGTTCTTGGCGGTGCGGATCTGCTGGTTGACGCCGGCCGCCGTCACGGCCCCCGAGTAGCCCTGCATCACGTTGAGGAGTGCCCAGATCGCCGACGCTCCGTCGGACTGGTTGGTGCTGACATTCGGACTCGGGTTGACACTCGGCGCGTACTTCTTGGTGATGGCCGCGTAGGTGGCGTAGTCCGGGGAGCTCGTGACGCCGGGGCTCGAGATGACCGATCCTGCCATGACCTTGTCGAGTGGTGAGTTGATGATGCTCGGGTCGACGCAGGTGCTGAGCACGTAGCGTGGCAGCTTGAGACCCAGCGTTTGATACGCCTGGAAGAACGATGTGCACAAGGTGAGGTCGCCGGTCATCCCGATGGCCTGCGCGCCCCACTGCACCGCACTCTCCAACTGCGGCGTGATGTCGGCTGTACCGAGATTGACCGGTATCACCTTGAAGCCGACCTTGGCATTCTTGAACGCGGTGACGCCGAGCGTCTGGGCGGGCTGCATGGCCTCGGGCACATTGACGGTCAGCATGGCGAACTTCTTGTAGCCCTTCGCCTTTGCCACTGCGGCGTCGGCGGCCAGGACGCCCGGCAGCCCACCCGTCAGCGAGTACGCCCCCTTGGTCGTGGTCTCCTGGGTCGTGCTGCCGGACAGGGTCATGTACGGGATGCCGGCCTTGACGATCGTCGGCACTTCGGTCGGTCCCTGGCCGGTGAACGGCTCGGTGACCGCCACGACGTGCTTCTGCACCATCTGGTTGGCACAGTCCTGCCCGCCGGCCGGAGTGGAGAGGTTCTCGCAGATGAAGAGTTGGATGGGATGACCGCCGAGACCACCCTTGTAGGCATTGGCCCATGCCACGGTCATTTTGGCGCCCTGCTCCACCAGCGGGGCCGTACCGACGGTCCCCGACCCACCGTCACTGATCATTCCCACCACAACGGGCGTGCCCTTGGCAGGGTCCCGCTGGCCGAGAGCCGAACTTGTGGTGGCGCCGGCCGGGCCCGCCGACAGGACGGACGCCGCCACAAGAGTGAGGACGCCCAGAGCGGCGAAGAGGGACGAGGTGCGGCCCAGGTTCGAGTGCGGCACGGGGGTGTTCGGCACGTCAGCCTCCAATAATCGGCCGGGGTGACGGCAGACGCGCCAGGCGTGTCGAGCTTCCCCCCACTCTCCACTAGAAGAGTGCACTGTACTCACGGCTTCCAGAGGGGTCAAGAGCGCGTCCATCCCCGGCGTCTTCGCACTCCGGCGGTGCAGCGCGGCACCGTCGCCCGAGAGCACCCAGCCCCGATTCAGATTGTTTGCGTACGGTTTCGGGTGGAATCGAACATCACCGAACACCCTGAGTCGCCGCGGGAGGCCACGGGCCATGGTGCCGGCCGCGGCGTGACGCCTCGGGGCGGAGCACCACAAAGAGTGATCTCAATACCTCGATGAGGGAACGACGAGCGCAGCACGGCTGCTTGACACTCCTGACGACCCTCCTTAGATTAGGTTTTGCAATTGTTTACAAGTTAGGCATACGGGGGACGCTTCGACTCGGCGCACGGCCGTTGCCTGTCGATTGGGAAGCGAGAAAAGCCATGGCCGTTCAATCGGTGGAGACGACCCCTCTTCGATTTCCCGAGATGCATCTGAGCCCGGAGCAGGAAGTCGCACTCCTGGCCCGCACACTCTTCAACGAAGGGTACGACGATCATCTCAGCGGGCACATCACCTACAAGCAGCCCGATGGCACGTTCCTCGTGAACCCCTGGGGTCTCGCCTGGGACGAGCTCTGCGCCAGCGACATCGCGCGTATGGACAAGGAGGGTCGGCAGATCGACGGCCGTTGGCTCATCACGCCCGCGATCACCCTGCACGTCGTGCTGCACGAGCACCGGCACGATGCGGGCGTCGTGGTGCACAACCACCCCCGCTGGGGGACGATCTGGGCCGACGCGCACAGGGTCCCGCCGATTTACGACCAGACGGGAGCCATGTATTCCGGTGAGATCGCCGTGTACAACGAATACGACGGGCCGGTCAACGACAGATCCAATGCGGGCGGCGCCATCCGCGCGCTGGGATCGGCCAATGCCGCGTTGCTGGCCAACCATGGCGTCATGGTGATCGCCGACGACATTCAGCAGGCGTATATCCGCGCCATGGTGCTCGAGTGGCGCTGTCGTCAGGCGTGGCATGTCGAGGCCCTCGGGGGTGGGGTGCCGATGAACGAGAAAGCAGCGCAGGACCTCGGCGCGCTGATCGACTCGGTCCCGAGCGTGTTCGACGGCTTCTTCGAGGCGATGTGTCGCCGGGTGATCCGCAAGGATCCGGGAGTTCTGGACTGAGGCGATCTCCCTCGCCCGGAGGACACGCAGATGGCATGGACGCGCTGACCGGCCGCGTGGCGGTCGTCACCGGCGGCGCCAGCGGCATCGGCCGTGCGCTCGCGGTCGCTCTCGACGCAGCGGGGTGCAGCGTCGTTCTGGCTGACGTCGAAAAGGTTGCGCTCGATGACACGGTCAACGACATGCGCGCGCGAGGGTCATCCGCTATCGGTGTGGCGTGCGACGTCCGGTCAAAGGAGGACATGGAGGCCCTCGCCCGTCAGACCCGCTCCCGGTTCGGCCCTGTCGATATCGTCTGTCTCAACGCCGGTGTTTCCCCTTCAGGCTCGGTGCTCGAAACCAGTGTGGAAACGTGGCGCTGGCTGATCGACGTCAATTTGATGGGCGTCGTGCACGGCCTGCATGCGTTCGTCCCCGACCTCGTGCGGAGAAAGGGCGGCCATGTCGTCATCACCGGCTCCTTGGCCGGGCTCATTCCCACCCCGTCGCTGGGTCCCTACTCAGCCGTGAAGCATGCACTCACCGGGTTGGCAGAGGTGTTGCAGACCGAGCTCGTCGGTACGGGTGTCCACGTCTCCTTGGTCTGCCCCGGCGTGGTGCAATCGCGGATCGCGCAAAGCGAACGGAATCGGCCCTCGGAGTATCCCGGCGTCTCGCACGCCGACGCAGATTTGGCCGAGCGCTACAGGGAAGCGGTTGCGGCCAGCACCACGACGCCGGCGCACGTGGCCGCAGCGGTGCTGGAGGCACTCGTCGAGCACCGGTTCCTCGTGCTGCCCAGCCCCGAAGGACCAGCGATGGTCGCACAGCGTCTCGAGGAACTGCAGTCGGCCATCGGATCTTGACGCCTTCGATGCCGTCGTTCGACCGTGTCACCAAGGGGGAGGACCCATGAAAGCAGCCGTTCTTTTCAGCAACGCCACCGACCGTCTCGAGGTGGTCGATGACATCACGATTCTGGATCCGGGATTTCAGGAGATCACCGTCAAGATCATGGCGTCGGGTGTGTGCCATTCCGATCTGTCGATCCTGAACGAGACCATGCCGCAGACGCTGCCAGCCGTTCTCGGCCACGAAGGCGCAGGAATCGTCACGGCAGTCGGTGACGGGGTGCAGCGGTTGAAAGAGGGTGACCACGTCATCGTGGCGTGGACCGCTCCGTGCGGCTACTGCATCAATTGTTCGGGCCGCAAACGCCCCGAACTGTGCTCGACCATGTACACCACGGGTGCGCTCACTCCCCGCTTTCGCCGGGGCTCCACCCCGGTCCACGGCATGTCCGGGACGGGGACGTTCAGCGAATACGCCACCATCCAAGAACGTGCGGCGATCGCGATCGACGATGACGTCCCCTTCGAGATCGCGGCCCTCATTGGCTGCGGCGTCACTACCGGCGTGGGCGCCGCGGTGAATTGCGCCAAGGTCACGCCCGGGTCATCGGTCGTCGTCTTCGGGTGCGGCGGAGTCGGCATCGCCGCCATCCAGGGGGCGCGACTCGCCGGTGCGTCGACGATCGTCGCCGTCGATGTGGTGGAGCACAAGCGCGCGCTGGCCCTGCAGTTCGGGGCAACCCACAGCTGCGGCCCCGATGACCTGGAGGACGTGCGGACCCAGCTCACGGGCGACGGTTTCGACTACGCCATCGAAGCCATCGGCCTGGCCAAGACCATGCGCATGGCCTGGGACAACATCCGGCGAGGCGGTACCGCCTGCATCGTCGGGGCGGGGCGCGAGGACGACAAGCTGGTTTTCAGTGCATTCGAGGTGTTCTTCAACGAGAAGACGCTCGTCGGGAGCTACTACGGCTCCTCTGACGTCCGCTCCGACTTCCACCGCTTCCTTCGCCTGTGGAAGGGCGGTCAGCTCGACCTCGAGGGCATGATCAGCCGTCGCATTGCGCTCGAAGAGGTCAACGGCGCGTTCGACGCCATGGAGGCGGGCGAAGTCGTGCGTACGGTGATCACGTTCTGAACGATCAGGGCATGATGCCGATCCGGGCCGCAGGCTCGGGCGTCCCCTGCCGGCGATAGAGCGCCCGCTCGAGCGCACGGAGGAGGCGATCGCGGGTCTCGACCGGGCTGATGAGCTCGTCCTGCCCGAAGTTCTCGGCCGACCGGTAGGACGCGTCGACCTCAGCCTGGCGCAGGAGCGCCGCTTCATCCTCGTCGGAGCCCCGGGCCCGGCTCATGGACGCCGCCCCCATCGCTCCCATGGTGGCGCCCGGAAAGATGAACGTCGCCGACTGCCCGTCGAAGGGGATCATCCCCATGACCATCGACCCGAATCCATAGGCCTTGCGCAAGGTCACCGTGAGTTTGGGCACACGGGCCTGCGTCTGCGCCGCGAACATGCGCGCCCCGCTGCGCAAGATCGCTTGGCGCTCGGACTGGCTGCCCGGCATGACGCCCGGGTTGTCGGCCAGGAAGACGAGCGGCAGATGGAACGAGTCGGCAACGGTGATGAAGTGGGCCGCCTTGTCCGCCCCTTCGGCGTCGAGGGAGCCGGCGAGGAATTGGGGCTCGTTTGCCACGACGGCGACAGGGTGGCCACCCAGACGAGCGAGGAAACAGAGGAGCGACCGGCCGTAGCCCGGCTGCACCTCGAAACAGGATCCCTCGTCGAAGACCACGTCGACGACGTCATGCATGTTGTACAACCGGCGGCCGTTGCGAGGGACGATGTCCAGTAGTTCGGGCACGGGTCGGAACCCGTCGTCCCCGCGCCCCGCGTCAATCGGGTAGGACCATGCCGAAGAAGGGAAGTACTGCAGATAGGCCCTCACTGTGTCGAGAGCGGCCGCATCGTCGGGGGCCGCATTGTGGATCAGGCCGCTGGCCAAGGCGACGCTGGGTCCGCCAAGCTCCTCTTTGCCGATCTTCTCGCCGAGCGACTCGAAGACGACAGGCGGGCCGGCGGTGAAGACCGAGGCCTGGGCGCTCATCACCGTGAAGTCCGACATCGGGGCGACCAGCGCCCCATGACCCGCAGATGCCCCGAGGACCGCTGTCACGAGCGGCACCCGACCCGAGCAGCGGGATTGGGCCAGCAGATCAGTGGGGCTCCGTCCGTACGGTTTGCCGTCGGCCCGGAAGCCGGCTCCTTCGAGCAGCATCACCAGCGGCACGCGGTCGGTCACCGCGATCTCCGCCACCCGGTAGCGCTTTGCATTCGACGCCGCGCTGATCGTGCCCGCCAGCACCGTGAAGTCCTCGGCCGCCACCATCACCGGGCGGTGATCGATCGTCCCCGAGCCGATGATCACGGCATCGGCGGGAGCCTCGTCACCCCCGACGAGGGTGCCGATCTCCTCGAAGGATCCGGGATCGAGCAGGTGGTCCAGGCGGGCCCGGGCATCGAGCTTGCCGGCATCGCGGTGCTTGCGAAGCCGCGCCTCCCCGCCCATGGCGCGCGACAAGGCTCGACGCTGTGCAAGGTCGTCGAGCACCCCCCGCCAGCTCTCGGAGCCGTCACCGTCGCTCACTGGACCACCATTGTGTGATCGCCGATGATGGCGATGCACCCCTGGTGACCGCCGGTCCATTGCCATTGTCGCTTGCGGTTCGACCGCCACAATGAGACGTGCGAGGACCGGCGGCCCAGGACGCGCCGACTGGCAATAGGGCTGAGCGCCCCAGAGCGCCGATCAGTGAGCGACCGGCAGACACGTCCTTGGACCACCGGGTGCTTCCCCACTGGGCTATCAGCGAGGAGGCTGACATGGAGAATGACACGTTCCGCTTCGGCGGTGTGGACTGGGCGACGGACGCCCATGCAATAGCGGTGGTCGACCAGGCAGGCACGCGGGTCGACGAGTTCGAGGTGGACCACAGCGGCCCTGGCCTCGAGGAGCTGTGCAAACGGCTTGTAACCCACCACGTCGACCGGGTGGCGATCGAACGACCCGACGGGCCCGTCGTTGAGGCTCTGCTTTGCGCTGGTTTCGACGTGGTGGTGGTCGCAACCGGCAACAAGTCCGACCGCGCGTGCCCTACGACCCGACACTTCACGGAGGCTTTCAGCGCCTCGCGAGAGAGGTTGCTTGACTTATGGCTTGACATAGGGCGACTCATTGCATCCTTCCGGCGAGCGCCCTCCGGCGGCCCGCGTGCGGGCATCGGGCATCAGCGCCTCTCGGGTCGTCGGTTCTGCCGCACGTCATGCAGGGAGATTGAACACCCTCCGGGCATTCCCCTGCATGATCTTGTACCGGGTCTCCTCGTCCAGGCCGGCCAACAAGCGCCGGGCGTTGTCGACCGAGTGCGGGTAGGTCCCGTCCCCGTGGGGATAGTCGGTCTCGATCATGACGTTGTCCGCACCGATGGCAGCGAGGTTCTTGATCCCGAACGCGTCGTCGATGAAGCAGCCATAGATGTGCTTCTGGAAGAGCTCGGTCGGGCTCAGTTCCGGTCCGAGGTTCTCGTGTTTCGTCTGCGTGTAGTCGAAGGAGCCGTAGGTGCGTGCCCACGGCATGTGCTCAATGATGAACGCGGCGCGTTCGAGGATGTAAGGGATCCAACCGATACCGCCCTCGGACAGGCAGATCTTGAGGTTGGGGAACTTCTCGAGCTTTTTCGAGAAGAGCCAGTCCGCCGTGGCGTACGTGAGATTGAGAGGCGAAAGGAGGGCGGAGACGTACACCGGTGCGTCGTCGGACGTGGTCGGGACCATGGAGGAGGAGCCGAAGTGGATGCAGATGGGGAGTTCCGTTGCGTTGACGGCCTCGAGGAAGGGGTCCCAGTGGTTGGCCGCATCGTGGAGCGACGGGAGTCCGAGCTTGGCCGGGTTCTCCGAGAACGACACCGCTTTGGCGCCCAGGCCGGCGCACCGGCGCACTTCGTCGCCGGCGAGCTTTGGATCCCATAAGGGCACGACGATCAGGGGTATGAACCGGCCCGGGGCACCCCCGGCCCAGTCTTCGATCATCCAGTCGTTGTAAATGCGGAGACAAGTGAGCGCCATCTCGCGGTCCTTGGCTTCGAGGAATTGCTGGCCGCAATAGCGAGGGATGGTGGGGAAGCAGAGCGAGGCGATGACGCCGTCAATATCCATGTCCTTCGCCCGCTCGCCCGGATCGAAGTAGCCGGGACGCATCTTCTCGTAGGACATCAATTCGGGAACGATCTCGGACTGATCACGTCCGGCCTGCACGAACAGCCCGGGTATCGGGATGCGTACGTCTTCGTACAACCAGATCGACGCACCATCCTCCTCGACCACATGCGGCACGCGCTCGCGGTCCGAACGTGGAACCTTGTCGACCCAGAGATTCGGCGGCTCGATCACATGGTCGTCCACGGAGATGAGAAGTGGTGTCTCGATTGTCGTCACGTTGCCCATTTCCAATCACTCGTGGATCTCATCGGCGCGAGCGCTCTCGGGGACCGTCGGTCGTGCGCCCGTCGCACGGCGCCCTTCACCTCTGCGCGGTTCCATCCCCCGCCGTGCCCAATTTTGGTTGCGTAACATCTTAAAGATCGATAAAGTAAGCCTATCTGCAATGCCAGCCGTGTCAAGAGCCGCACGGAGCGACTCGACACTTTGCGAAAGGACCGACTCGCATGACGGCGACTCAAACCAACGCCCCGACCCAGATGAAATCGATGGTCGTCACCAAGCCCATCGCCCCACCGCTTCCGGCGCTCACCCCCCATCAACAGATTGCGCTCCTGGCGCGGTGCCTGTGGGACGAAGGCCACAACGATCACCTTGCCGGTCACATTACCTACAAGCAGCCCGACGGCACCTTCCTCGTCAACCCGTTCGGGTTGACCTGGGGCGAAGTCCGAGCCAGCGACATCATGCGCATGGACGCCGACGGCAACGAGTTGGACGGTCCCTGGACGATCACCCCGGCCATCGCACTCCACGTCGAACTGCACAAGACGCGAGAGGACGTCACGGTCTCGCTGCACAACCACACCCGCTGGGGGACCATCTGGGCCGATCTCGGACGCGTCCCCGGCATCTACGACCAGTCGAGCGCCTACTACGACGGCGAGGTCGCGGTCTACGACCAGTACTGGGGCGCTGTCGACGACGTCGCCAACGCGCGCGCCGCGGTCGAGGCCGTCGGCGATGCGGGGATGGCCCTGCTGGCCAACCACGGCGTCTTGGTGATGGGCAACTGCATCGAGCAGGCCTACCTGCGCGCCACATGTCTGGAGTGGCGCTGTCGCCAGGCCTGGCACATCGAGGCGGTCGGCGGCGGGAAACTCATGCACCCTGACGCGGCTGCCGCCTACGGCGGCTTCTTCCGGGACAAGAACTTCACCGGCCTCTTCGAGGCCATGTGCCGCATGCAGATCCGCAAGGACCCCTCGGTCCTGGAGTAGTCCGGACCCCCCGGACGCACCGGACGGGCGCCAGCTTCGATGACCGACGTGGGAATGGTGCAGACGGCGCGCGGGCCGATTCATGCGTCCGACCTCGGCCGCACGCTCATGCACGAGCATGTGTTCATCGCCGACATGGACGTGCGCCACAACTACCCGTCCACCTGGGGGGACGACGAGGCACGGGTCGCGAGCGCCATTCAGAAGCTCGACGAGCTCAAATCCCTCGGTATCGACACGGTGGTCGATCTCACCGTCGTCGGGCTCGGCCGGGACATCCCGCGCCTGGTCCAGGTCGCCCGTCAGACCAGCATGCAGATCGTCGTCGCTACCGGGCTGTGGTCGCTCGACACGCTCCCCCACTACTTCGACAGCCGGGTGCTCAGACCCGCCTACGTCGACACGATGACCGAGATGTTCGAACAGGACGTCACCGAAGGGATCGCCGGGACCGGCGTGCGGGCGGGTGTGCTCAAGTGCGCCGTGGACGAGGCGGGACTGAACCCGGGACTCGAGATGGTCCTCCGTGCCGTGGCCAGGGTCCACCTGCGGACGGGCATCCCCATCTCGACCCACACCCATGCCGCCACCCGTCGGGGGCTCGAGCAACAGAGAATCTTCACCGAAGAGGGAGTGGATCTCTCACGGGTGGTGATCGGGCATAGCGGCGACACGACCGATCTCGGGTATCTCGAGACACTGCTTGGCGCCGGTTCCTATCTCGGCATGGATCGATTCGGCGTCAACGTGTTGCTGCCACTCGAGGAGCGGGTCCGCGTGGTGGCTGCACTTTGCCGCAGGGGCCATGCCGGAAAGCTCGTGCTCTCCCACGACGCCTCGTGCTACAACCACCACATTCCCGAGGAGGTGCTCACCACCGTCGTGCCGAGCTGGCACTTCCGCCACATTCCCGACGAGGTCCTACCGGCATTGCAGGAAGCCGGTGTCTCGGATCTCGAGATCCACCAGATGCTCGTCGACAATCCCCGCGACATTCTCGAGACGAAGCCCCGGTGAGGGTGCGGCTCTTCGTGGGTGGGGAGCACGCTGCCAGTTACGACCAGATCCTCGCCGTCGCCCGAGTGGCCGAAGCCACCGGGTTCGACGGTTTGTTCCGGTCGGACCACTTCATGTCCACCGGGTCGCGGGACGGCGCCGGTTCGCCGACCGACGCCTTCATCACGTTGGCCGGGCTGGCACGTGAAACCTCCACGTTGCGCCTCGGCACCCTCGTCGCAGCGGCGACCTTCCGTACTCCCGGCGCGTTGGCGGTGATCGCGGCACAAGTCGACGTCATGAGCGCGGGGCGCGTCGAGCTCGGAGTGGGTACCGGTTACCACGAGGCAGAACACCTGGCCTATGGCATTGAGTTCCCACCCCTCGCCGAGCGATTCGACCGACTCGAAGAGCAGTTGGCGATCATCACCGGCCTCTGGACGACTCCCCCCGGAGAGCGGTTCTCGTGGCGAGGGACGCACTACAACCTGACCGTGCAGGGCGACCTGCCATGCCCCGCACAACGGCCGCACCCGCCGCTCATCGTCGGCGGCGCCGGGACGCGCCGTACGCCCGCCCTGGCCGCACGTTTCGCCGACGAGTTCAATATCGGACTGCACGCGATCCCCGAAGCAATGGCCCAGTATGCGCGGGTGCGCACGGCGTGCGTGGCCCAGGGGCGCGACCCGGCCGAGGTGACGATGTCCGGCGTGCTCATTGCGTGCTGCGGGACGTCAGAGGGCGAGATCGCCCGACGGGCCGCGGCGATCGGATTGCCGTTGGCGCAGCTCTACGCGGCCGGAGCCACGGGATCGCCGGCCCAGGTGATTACACGCTGCCGAGAAGGGCAGGCAGCGGGAGCACAGACGCTCTACCTCCAGATCCGCGACCTCGACGACCTTGACCACGTCCAGCTCATCGGTGAAGAGGTGCTCCCCGCACTCAGGTGAACGCGCTGCACGACTCGCGTGGCGGGTTCACGGCGAGAGTTGGCGGTTACCCCGTATGAGCTGACCGGGCCGGGCGGCAGTGAATGCGCCGTTGTCCAAGAGCACTTGGCCCGACACCACGGAGGCGCGGATGCCGTCTGCCTCTTGCACCAGCCGTGTCCCTCCAGCCGGGAGGTCCGCCGAGGCTGAGGGAAGTCTCGGCCCGATGGTCTCGGGATCGAACACGACCACGTCGGCCACATAGCCCTCCGCCAAAAGACCCCGGCCGGCGAGGCCGAACTCGAGCGCGGGTCGCGCGGTGAGCATGGAGATGGCCTCCTCCCACGTGAAGCGCTCTTTCTCCCGAACCCAGTGGGCCAGGAAATACGTGGGGATCGAGCTGTCCATGATCTGCGATACGTGTGCGCCGGAGTCCGACTGGGCGATGACAGTGTGCGGATGGCGCAGGATCTCCTCGATCGCATCGTGGTTCTGGTTGGCGAAGGGCTGTGTGAAGTACTGGTCGAAATCGGCCTCGAGCGAAAGGTCGATCAGGACCTCGGGCGGCGTCGTCCCGCGTTGCTGCGCCAACTCGGCCACGGACGGGTTGATCTCCGTCGAGGAGAACAGGGCACGCAGGTTGTCGTAGTCGGGAAGCCGCGCCTGCACCTCGGCGGTGACAGTCGTCGTCACATAAGGGCCGTGCAACGCTTCATCGACCAACGCCGCGCGCGATTCGGCATTGAGCAGAGTCGTTCGTTGCTCACTCAACGGGCGCGCGCGCAGTTGCCGCCACTGCGGCAGCCGGTCATAGGGCAGCCCGACCCGGAACCCGATGACGTTCTGCAGCTCGCGCACATGCACCTGGGCGACGGCTCGACCCCCCAGCGCGGCCACATTGTCCAGGAACGCCAGGCCACTGCGGAAGGCCTCGGGGCGGTCCTTCACGTACACGCAGGCCAGATGCACGGGCCGCTTGATGCGCAGCGCGATCTTCGTCAGTGCTTCTTGGAGGTCGGTGTTCGTGATATCGCCGGCCAGCTGGAACACACCGGTATCGAGGTCACCGAGGACGTCGGCCAAGGCCTCGACCTCCTCCCAGCTCGCGACGTAGCTGGCGACCGGCCCGTCGTCGACCGTGCGGTGCTGGCTTATCCTCGACGTCGAGAACCCGATCGCCCCGGCCCGCAGCGCACCTTCGACTTCGGCCCGCATGGCGGCGATCTCCTCGGGGGTCGCTTGGTCCGTATAGGCGCGCTCCCCCATCACGAAGCACCGCAGGGCGGAGTGACCCACGTAGCCGGCGAAGTTGATTCCCTTCGGAAGCTGATCGACGGCCTCGAGATACTCGGCGTAGGTACGCCAGGTCCACGGCACGCCTACCAGCATGTCGTCGCGGGCTATGTCCTCGGCCCGCTCGATGCTGCGAATGGCGAGATCCTTCGACGCTGCGGGCGTCGGGGCGATGGTGAAGCCGCAGTTCCCCATGATCGTTGTCGTCACACCGTGCAGCGATGAGCAGTTGCCGAGAGAGTCCCAGAAGATCTGCGCGTCGAAGTGTGCGTGCCCGTCGATGAATCCCGGCGCGACGAAAAGACCGTCCGCGTCGATCTCCTCGTCGCCCCGCTCCGTCAGGGATCCGATCGCGACCACCTTTCCTCCGGAGATACCGACATCGGCCCGCACGCGAGGGGCGCCCGAGCCGTCGAGCACGGTCCCCCCGCGGATCACCAGGTCGTAGGCCATCGTTGCCCTCCCACTCTTCCGCTTGTTCGCTTCAAGCTACCAACGTCGGTGGTCACGGTGCCGACGCAGAGAGCCGCTCGTCGCGGAGTTGCCGCTTGAGCACCTTGCCGCTCGGCTCTCGGGGAAGTTCTGCGACGAGCTCGACGCTGCGGGGCAGCTTGAATTTGGCCAGCCGTTCCCCGAGGAATGTCAACAACGCCTCCTCGCTGACGGCAGCGTCCGGGCGCAGCTCGACCAGGGCGTGCACCCGTTGGCCCATCTTCTCGTCAGGCAATCCGAAGACTGCGGAGTCGACCACGTCAGGGTGCTCCGCGAGTGCTCCTTCGATCTCGGCCGGGTAGATGTTGACACCACCGCTGATCACGAGGTCCACCCGCCGATCCGCGATGTACAAGAAGCCGTCCTCGTCCAGCGAGCCGAGGTCGCCGACCGTGTAGAAGTCGCCGCGCCACGTCGCCGCGGTCTTGTCGACCGCGTTGTGGTATTCGAACCGGAAGCCGCTGAGGGCTGACACATAGATGTAGCCGACCTCACCTGGCGCCAACTCGTCGCCATCCTCGTCAAGGATCTTCACGCTGATACCGGGGATGGGCCGACCGACGCTGCCGGGCTTGGAGAGCCAGTCCTCCGGTGAGATCAACGAGACGAATCCCTCACTCATGCCGAAGTACTCCCACACGACGCCCGGCGGGAACACCTCCATGATCTTTCGTTTGACGGGGATGGGGCAGGGGGCCGCGGCGTGGAGGATCTTGCGCACACTGGAGCGGTCATAGGCCTCCCAGTCCGCTTCGAGGATCCGGACGAAATT
Source organism: uncultured Acidimicrobiaceae bacterium (assembly GCA_963706555.1). Taxonomy (GTDB): domain Bacteria; phylum Actinomycetota; class Acidimicrobiia; order Acidimicrobiales; family RAAP-2; genus Bog-473. The sequence continues at coordinate 2,978,116 of OY970164.1, read as the reverse complement.
CGCCGGCACCATGTGCGACGTCGTGACACCCTCGGAGGAAATGAGTTCGAGGCACGTTGCCGCGTCGAAGCGCGGCATCACGACCACACGCGCCCCTTCGAGAAGATGGGCCAACGCATAGTTGCCCGGTGCGGTGTGGTACGCCGGCCCGCAGAGGAGGTGCACGTCGTCGGGCTTCCAGCCCCAAAGCTCGGTGAACGGCTGGGGGGGCATGTCCTCTCCGGCGGGGATGGGGAGCGCGCGGGCGATGCCCTTGGGCTTCCCGGTCGTGCCCGAGGTGTAGTTCATGAAGATGACGGGACTCCCGAGGAATTCCCGGCTGCCAGGCTGGGCCGGCAACTGGCGCCATGCGGGATCGTCGACGTTGGCCCAGGCCCGCAATGTGCCGATGCCTTCCACCGCCTGACCCCCTACCGCCTCATCCTCGTAGACGAACGCCGCCGCCTGTGAGTCCTCCAGGAGATAGGCAACCTCGGACACCGTGAACCGGTAACTCACCGGGACGACGAGTGCCCCCATGCGGGCCGCACCGACCCAGGCCGAAAAGACCTCGGGGCGGTTGCCGAGCATGACGGCGACCCTGTCGCCGTGGCCGACACCCGCGTCCGCGAACAGCTGGCTCCAGCGGTTTGCATCGGCATTGAGATCCCCGAAGGTGTCCCGACGGTCGCCGCAGACAATTGCTTCGCGGTCGGGCTCCTCGCGGGCAAGAGCCGCGATACCTCGTGGGGACATGGCTAGCGCGCCGTGACGGTCGTCGTGTCCCGGCCCGAACGGAGCAACCGTCCGGGAAGGTCGCCGGTGAACTGCCCTTGCCGGACGACCTCTGTTCCCCGGTTCAGCACATGCTCGACACCGGTCGACTCGGTGGTGAGCCGCGAGGCTCCGGCGGGAAGGTCGCTCACCTTCTTCATCGGTCCGGCCCCGATGCGGCTCAGGTCGAACAGGACGAGATCGCCCCACATGCCCGCCTCGATCCGTCCCCTGTCCTTCAACCCGTAGAGACGAGCGGTGACATCACTGAACTGGTGCACCATTTCCTCGACCGTGAAGATCTCCTTCTCCCGCACGAGCTCGCCGATGCAGCGGGTCGGAAAGTCAGCGCCGACCATCATCTCCCCGTGTGCACCAGCATCCGAAGCACCGAGCACCACACGGGGGTCTTTGAGCACATTCAGCCGAGCGCTCGCGGTCCACTCGTCGTCGGGGTACTGGTACCGCACGAACCCCACATCGAGCTTGGCCTCGACGACAACGTCGAGCATGGCGTCGAAGGGGCTCACGCCGCGCTCCGCCGCCAATTCCCCGATGTTGCGCCCGAGGAGGTGGGACAGCGCCGGATCCGCCACGTCGTTCACCTCATAGCTGGCCCAGTTCCGCACGACGACAGCCAGCCCTTGGGTCTCCGCATCCACGGAGGCCTTCAATCGCGCCCGGACAGCTGGGTCCGAGAGCGCGCGCACCCGCGCCTCGCCTTCGAGCTCGAACACGTCGGCCCAGCCCGGAACGGCCCGAAAGACGTACGCCTCCTTGAAGTCATGGCGCAACGGACCGTTCTGCGGCATGAACATCGGGACGATCCGACCCCCCCTGGCTTTGGCGAAGTCCGACGCGTCCAGCTGTCGCTGGTAGAGACCTGGAGCGTTGGGATTGATGAGGGGCGTGTTCCAGTTGAGGTGGCGGTCGGCCGCTGCTGACATGTCGGCCATCAGCGCGATGTCGTCGTCGCTGAAGCCGACGAGGAATGAACCGGGGATGAACTCGATCGACGTCCCCGGGTGCAAGCCGCACTCCGCCGCCAGCTCGATGAATTCCTGCGGATCGGCGAGGTTGGGAGGAGTGGGCCGCCCGTCGCCGTCCACCTGCGTGGCCACGTTGGCCGTCGAGAACCCGAACCCGCCCGCGGCGAGCGCTGCACCCAGGAGCCCGCGCATCGCCGCGATCTGCTCCGGGCTCGCCTTGTCGGTCGACGCCGCAGGGCCCATGACGGCCCTTCGAAGGGCCGAGTGGCCGACCATGAACCCGATATTCAATGCGAGCGGCTTCGCCTCGACGACGTCGAGAAGCTCGGCAAAGGATTCCCACTCGTAGCGGACACCGGCCAGGAGGGCCTCGACCGGTATCGCTTCGACCCGGGCCAGGAGCCGGGTGAGGAAGTCGCGATCGTCGGGCGCCGCCGGGGCCAGCGTGAGCCCGCAGTTGCCGCTGACCGCCGTCGTGACGCCGTGCAACGGCGACGGGCTCAGGGTCGGATCCCAGAAGAGCTGGGCGTCATAGTGGGAGTGCAGATCGACGAACCCCGGTGCCACGACCAGCCCTTCGGCGTCAATGGTGACCTTGGCCTGCTCGCTGAGCCGGCCGACCTCGACGATACGGCCGTCCACGATCCCCACGTCACCCTGCGAGGCGGGTGCGCCGCTGCCGTCCACCACGGAACCGCCATGAATCACCACATCGAGCATGCTTCCCCCTTCGTCTGCGGGTGGCCGAGGTTGCAGCACCTTTCTCAGGTCGCGACGCCGGAAATCTATATCATTATAAAGTCTGAATCAAGGCTGACGAGACCCCGTGCCTCTCCGTCGTTGATGATGACGGCCCAGGTCAGAGGGGTATTCTGCAGCCTCCATGGTACTGTCTGCATGAAGGGGGTCGGGCCGTTGCACGTCGTTGAATTTCGTGGTCACGCAGGCGCGCCAGGCGTTCGAACGGGCGCATCCCTCGGAATGAAGGTGCTGCTCTAGTGGCCTACCCCGGGACGATCGCCGCGATCGATCCACAACGACGAGCCGTCGTCATGGGTGAAAGCGGCCACACTGTCACCTACGGCCAGCTCAACGACGGCTCCATCCGACTGGCCCGCCTCTTGCGCGAAATGGGGCTCGAACCGGGAGACCACTTCGCCATCATGATGGAGAACCACCCGCGTTACTGCGAGGTGGTGTGGGCAGCGATGCGGTCCGGGCTCTATGTCACCGCCATCAACTCACACCTGACGCCGTCCGAAGCAGCCTTCATCGTCGACGATTGCGAGGCCAAGGTCCTGGTGACGAGCGCGGCGCGCGCTGAGGTGGCGCAGGCCATGGTGACCGGGACTCCCCGCGTGCGCCGCAGGCTCATGCTCGACGGCGAGAGTGCGGGGCACGACTCGTACGAGGCCGCCGCGGCGGGCTACAGCAGCGACCCCCTCGACAACGAGTACCGCGGCACCGTGATGCTCTACAGCTCGGGCACCACCGGTCGTCCGAAAGGCGTGAAGTTCCCCTTGCCCGCAGGTCCGGCCAGCCTCGGGGAAGCCGAGATCGCGGCGCACAATCAGGCCCTCTACGGGTTCCGCGACGACATGGTCTACCTGAGCCCCGCGCCGCTCTACCACGCCGCGCCGCTGCGGGTCACCCTCGCCGTGCAGAGTCTCGGCGGGACCGTGGTGGTCATGGAGCGCTTCGATCCCGAACAGGCGCTCAGGCTCATCGAGCGCGAACGCGTCACGCACAGCCAATGGGTCCCCACGATGTTCGTCCGCATGCTGAAGCTGCCTGCAGCGACACGCACCCGGTGGGACCTGTCAAGCCATGAGGTCGCAATCCACGCTGCCGCCCCGTGCTCCGTCGAGACCAAGGAGCAGATGATCGCCTGGTGGGGCCCGATCATCGAGGAGTACTACGCCGGAACCGAGAACATCGGCAGCACCAAAATTAGCTCTGGCGAGTGGCTGACCCACAAGGGGTCGGTGGGCCGTGCGAGCCAAGGCGCCGTGCTCCACATCTGCGACGATGCCGGCCAACCGCTCCCACCCGGAGAGGAGGGCGCGGTGTACTTCGAGCTGCCAGGGGCCGAGTTCGTCTACCACCACGACGTCGAAAAGACGAAGACGACCTCGCATCCCGATCATCCGACATGGCGGACGCTCGGCGACATCGGACGGCTCGACGAGGAGGGCTATCTCTATCTGACCGATCGCAAGGCGTTCATGATCGTTGCGGGTGGGGTGAACATCTACCCCCAGGAGATCGAGGACGTCCTCCTGGCGCATCCCGACGTGCTCGATGCCGCCGTGTTCGGCGTGCCGAACCCCGAGATGGGCGAGGAGGTCACGGCGGTGATCCAGCCGGTCGACTGGAGCAGAGCGGGAGAGGCCATGACGACGCAACTGCGCGCCTGGTGCGATGAACGACTGGCGGGCTTCAAGCGGCCGCGGACCTACGACTACGCCGAGCAGCTGCCCCGGCTGGACAACGGCAAGCTGTACAAGCGGGAGCTCCGCGACCGCTACTGGGAGGGACGAGGGAGCCGGGTCATCTGATGCCCGATCCAGCATTTCCTCTGCCCCACCACTCCACCGACCTGCACGGTCAGGTCGCATTGGTGACAGGAGCCACCTCAGGTCTGGGATGGCGATTCGCCCAGGTCCTGGCGGCCTGTGGCGCCGCCGTCGCCGCCACAGGCCGGCGAACAGACCGGCTCGCTGCGCTCGCTGCCGACATCACCCGCGACGGGGGCACCTGTCTCCCGCTGCCACTGGACGTCACGGAGGCGGCGGAGCTGACGGCAGGGGTCGACAGGATTGAGGATGCGCTCGGCACCGTGTCGATCCTCGTGAACAACGCGGCGATCCCCGATGCGCAGTACGCCACCCGCATGTCGGCCGAATTGGTCGACCGGGTCATCGCCACCAACCTGCGTGCACCGTTCCTCCTCTCCAGCGACGTCGCGCGCCGCCTGATCGCCGAGAGGTTGCCGGGACGCATCGTCAACGTGTCCTCCATGGGCGCCCACCACTACCGGGGCGAAGGGGCGTCGCTCTATTCGACGACAAAGGCAGCCATGGAGCGGATGACCGAAACCCTGTCGGTGGAGTGGGCCCCGTTCCACATCAACGTGAACGCCATCGCACCCGGAGCTTTCGACACCGAGATGCTGCGCGACATGATCGAGCGTCACGGCGAGGTCTCGAGCGGGTTCCCCCGACAACGACTCGGCGACCCGGCGCAGCTCGACAGCACCCTGCTCTACCTCGTGTCACCCGCCTCGGAACTCGTGACCGGCACGATCGTCAAGGTGGACGACGGGCAGAATCCGCGCTGAGGCGGCGGCGACCTACTCGGTGATGCCGAAGCGCTGCAGGTCGTAGCAGGCGATGGCGTTCGAGCGCAGGAACCGGCGCGCCTCGTCCGGCGAGAGGCCCGACTCGGCGATCATCTTCTCCGCCACCAGTTTGGAATCGGGGAAGGTCGAGTCTGCGTGGGGGTAGTCGGTCTCGAACATGATCTGGCCCATGCCGACGTGGTCACGGAGGGCCAAGCCGACGGAGTCGTCAAAGACGCACGCGAAGACACGGTCCGGCACATAGGAGCTCGGAGGCTCGGGGATCAGGTCGTAGATGCTCGGGTCGTAGTTCCTGCTCCGCTTCCACGCGCTGTCGAGGCGTTCGAGGATGAACGGCATCCACCCAACTTGACTCTCGCTGAGGGCGATCTTGAGCGAGGGGTACCGCGGCAGCGCGCCACAGAGCAGCCAATCGACCAGCGCGTGGACCGAGTTCTCCGACGTCAAGGTGACAAGTGAGATCATCGGAGCACCCGGTGACGACTGCGGCATTTTGGACGAAGAGCCGATGTGCATGTTGATCACCGTCTCGGTCTCGGCGCACGCGGCGAAGAACGGATCCCAAGCCCCGCCGTGAATGCTCGGCAGACCGAGCTCCGAAGGGCTCTCGGAGAAGGCCACCGCATGCGATCCCAGGGCGGCGCAGCGACGGACTTCGGCCGCGGCAAGGTCGGCATCCCACAAGGGGATCAGGGTCAAGGGGATCAGGCGGCCGGCGCCGGCGCCGCCGCACCAGTCCTCCATCATCCAATCGTTGTAGGCCTGGACGCACAAGAGGGAGAGCTCCATATCGGCCCGGTTGAGAAAGAGCTGGCCGCAAAAGCGGGGGATCGTCGGAAAGCACAGGCTCGCCTCGGTGTGGTTGAGGTCCATGTCGGCCAACCGATGCGCCTGGTCAAAGCAACCCGGCAACATGTCGTCGAATGTGACGGGGGTCGTGGGCACTGCGTCGGCCAGCGGGCCGACCGCCGTGAGATCACCCCGGAGCGGCGAGCACGTGTCCTCGTAGTACCAGACGTCGCACCAGCGGTCGTCGGGGTCGTCGCCCAGGATGAAGTTCGGATTCTTGGTGACGTCGAAGACGATTCTCCCCTTCTGCCGCACTGTGCGTGGGCCCTGTTCGAGGTACTTCGAGGGCAATCGATCCTGCCAGAGCCGCGAGGGCTCCACCACGTGGTCGTCGACCGAAATGAACCGCGGCAGGTCTGTGCTCTGCATCTCCAACGTCACCGGAGCCTCCTCAGGCGTCAGCGGGTATCGGCACCGTGCGGGTGGAACGTCCCGACCGCAACACCGTGCCAGGTCGATCTCCGGTGTACGCGCCACCGGACACGATTTCGATGCCGTTCACGAACACGTGCTCCACCCCGCGTGCGCCGCCCGTCAACCGCCAACCGCCGGCCGGCAGGTCACTCACCGCGCGGACGGGCTCGGGGGTGAGCCTGGCGGGGTCAAACACTACGATGTCGGCATGCCAGCCCGGTTCGAGCCGGCCGCGGTCGATCAACCCGTACATCCGAGCGGGCACGTCGGTGACCAGTCGCACGGCCTCTTCAAGGGTGATCAGCTGCCGGTCGCGCACGGAGGGGCCGACCAGGGAGGAGATGCAGTTGAAGGTCCAGATGGTGTCCAGATGGGCGCCTGCATCGGATCCGCCGATCACCACCCGGGGGTCACGCCACAGCTCGCTGCGCAGGCGCCAGTTCTCCTCGGTGTCGTCGATCGAAAGCGGCACCAGGCCGGTCCGGAGGTCATCGGCCACCACGACATCGCACAGGGCGTCGAATGCCCCGACCCCTCGTTCCCGCGCGACGTCACCCGCCGTGCGGCCTTCCCAGCGGGCGTTCTCCGGGCTGAACGTCTCCGAGAACGTGGTGTCCTCCCAGATGCCCCACCACGGAGCATCCCGGCTCGCCTCCTCGAGCTGCCGGCGGACGGCGGTGTCGCGCAACGCGCTGAGCCGGGCCTGGTGGGGCATCGTCATCACTTCGCCCCAACCCGGGAGCATGTCATAGACAAAGCCCGTCTCGAAGGAGAGCCGCATGGCCTGCGGATCGGGGAGGGTCAGTGGGATCACCCGTGCGCCATGCTGCCGGGCGTGGTCGGCGGACGCCAACTTGTTGCGCAACTTCTCCTCCCCGCCGAGCACTCCCAGCAGGTTCCAATTGACCGAGCGCCGACCGGCGAGCGACATGTCCGTCATCAAAGAGATGTCGTCGTCCGTGAAGTAGAACTCCGCCGTCGGGACGATCTCCATGATGGTCCCGGGATGGTCAGCCACCGTTGCAGAGAGCGCCAGGATCTCCTCGACACTGGCGTGACGTGAGGGCACCGGGGCACCCACGTGATCACGGTGGGACCCCGCCCTCGAGGTCGAGAAGCCGAGGGCCCGGCGTCAATGCTCTCGTGCGCCAAGCGCGCCATGGCGGCGATCTGTTCCTCGCTGGCCGTGCCGCCGACGGCCGACTCCCCCATCACCAGTCGCCGCATGGTGGAATGCCCGACCAGGAAGCCGGCATTGACCGCAATCCGCCCCTCGAGCACATTGAGCCAGTCCCCGAACGTCGACCATCTGAAGTCGAGTGCCGCCTCGAGTGTGGCGACCGGCATCCCCTCGACCCGGGCCAGCATCCGCAAGATGTAGTCGGTCGTCGACGACGAGACGGGGGCAATGGTGAAGCCGCAGTTGCCCCCCACGATCGTCGTCACCCCGTGGAGGGGAGAAGGGCTCACACCGCCGTCCCAGAGGATCTGCGCGTCGTAATGGGTATGAGGATCGATGAAGCCTGGAGCGACCACCCGGTCCGCCGCATCCACTGTGCGCCGCGCCGGTTCATCGACGTAGCCCACGGCGACAACACGCCCGTCCCGTACCCCTACGTCGGCTCGGCGGCCCGCGGACCCCGTCCCGTCGATGACGGTACCGCCGCTGATCAGGAGGTCGAGCATTCAGCTCATCCTTCGGGGGTGCCCATGGCCTCCGTGCCGCCAACGGGAGCCAGGCCACCGGGCTGCTTCAGGTACAGGCTCATCCGCCGGATCAACCCGGCATCGTTGAGATCGAAGACGATCGTTTCGGGGATGTCGGTCATGACGCCGTTCAGCTCCAGGTGTTCGATGAACTGGCCGAATGCCACCCTTTCGTCCGGTGCGTACACGATGCGCTCGATCTGGAGCTCGTAGTCGGCCCCCATCGTCGGAACGACCCCCTCGAGAAAGTCCACGTACTCGTCCACGTCGCTGAACACGTCGAGGTAAGGACCTGTCCGCTTGAAGTCGCTGGCATCGAAGACGCGCTTCAGCTTCTCCCACTGGTGGGAGCCGTAGTACGTGACGTAATCCTCAACTGCACCCATCACCGCCCCCTTTGCCGTCCTGCAGTTGCAATCTCTGTACCATAAGGGTCGCTCAACGGTCCGTCAACGACGGCGCCGAGCGCTTGTGAACGGCGTTCGGTGCTCGTAGGGTCCGGATCGGCCGGTGGGCCATGGGGCGAGGCAACGCGGAGGGGGTGGGATGCTCGAGGTCTGGTTGGCGTCAGTCCACGTTGCGGGGTCCGCCGTCGCTGTCGGTCGGAGGGCCGAGGCAGAAGGCTTCGACGGCATTAGTTTCGGCGATACCCAGAACATCGCGGCGGATCCGTTCGCCGGACTGTGCCTGGCTGCCACACAGACCGAGCGACTCGGCCTCATGGTGGGCGTCACGAATCCCGTGACGCGCCTCCCCGCCGTCGTCGCGTCAGCCATCGCCACCGTCCAGGTCGAGTCGACGGGGCGGGCGGTGCTCGGCTTGGGACGGGGTGACTCCTCGCTGGGCCATGTGGGCCGGGTCCCGGCGACCGTCGACGTCACGGCTCGTTTCGCCGAGGACGTGCAGGCCTACCTCCGCTCCGACGAAGTGGACATCGACGGCTACCCGAGCAGGATTCCCTGGATCGCGGGGAGCGGCCAGCCCAAGGTGCCACTCGATGTCGCCGCGACAGGTCCTCGCATGCTGACGCTCGGCGCCCGCTGTGCCGAGCGTCTCACCGTCAACGTCGGGGCACTGCCCGATCGCGTGGCCTGGGCCATCGACATTGCACGGCAGGTCCGCAGTGCGACGGCACAGCCAGATGCGCCGCTTTCGCTCGGGGCGTATCTGGTCATCGCCGCCCACCCCGACGCCCGGGTGGCCCGCCAGCTGGCGCGGGGATCGGTCGCCCCCTACGCCCACTTCTCAGGCATGCCGGGGAGTCTCCCGACCGGGCTGAGCGAGGAGGACCGTACCGTGATCGAGGCGGTGACCGCCGACTACGGCTCGAGCGGCCACAGCACGCAACATCCGACGGAGTCGGTCAGGCGGGGAGAGGTGCAGGCGCTCCACGTCAAGCATCTGAATGACGGCTTCCTCGACCGGTTCGGCGTCGTGGGCACACCGGAGCACTGCGTGGCCAAGCTGGGCGAATTGGCCGCACTCGGGCTCGAACGGGTGCTCCTCGTCGAGGGGCGCGATGCTTCAGCACCACAAGAGGAACGCCGGGCGCACCGGTGCCTGGTCGAGGATGTGCTGCCCGCCCTCCGGCAGGCGGCATCGAAATGACAGTCGACATGAACAAAGGCAGGAGGCTCCCATGACCGCACAGCCATTCGAGGGAATGTGCATCATCGATGCGGACACGCATCTCACCGAACCCCACGACCTGTGGACGTCCCGGGCACCATCGGCCTTTCTGGATCGGGTACCGCAGGTACATGCAATTGACGGCACCCCGATGTGGGTCGTCGACGGCATCACCCTGTCACGGGCCGGCGCATCGGGTGTGGTGGGGCGCGACGGGGTCAAAGTGCCCGGCCTGGAGTTCTTCAACTGGGACATCGAGGATGTCCATGCCGGCGCGTACTCCATTCCGGACCGCCTCGAGATGATGGACGAGCAGGGCATCTGGGCCCAGATCATCTACCCCAACACTGTGGGATTCGGCGGGCAGAACTTCGGAAAGGTCGCCGATCCCGCCCTGCGCCGGCTCGCGGTGCAGATCTACAACGACGCCATGGCCGAAATGCAGGAGGAGTCCGACGGCAGGTTGATGCCCATGGGCATCCTGCCTTTCTGGGACATCGAACTGGCGGTGAGCGAGATCGACCGGATCCACCAGCTGGGGCTCCACGGCATCAACACAACCTCGGCCCCTCATGACCACGGGCTGCCCGACCTCGGCACGACGCACTGGGATCCCGTGTGGGAAGCGGCGAGCGACCTCGAGCTGCCGATCAACTTCCATATCGGCTCCAGCGAGTCGGCCACCTCGTGGTACGGAAGTGTGCCGTGGCCCTCGCTCAACGACGGGTGCAAGCTCGGCCTGGGCTCGGCCATGCTCTACATCAACAATGCGACTGTGGTCGGCAACATGATCTACTCAGGCGTCCTCGAGCGGTTTCCGACGCTGCAGGTCGTGTCCGTGGAAAGCGGTGTCGGATGGATCCCCTTCATTCTGCGTGCGCTTGACTACCAGATCACAGACATGGCGCCCGGGGCCATCGATCACCTCAGCATGAAGCCCTCGGAGTACTTCAGGCGCCAGTTCTATTCGTGCTTCTGGTTCGAGCGACAGGGCATCGGCGACGCGATCGAGGCGATCGGATGGGACCACCTCATGTTCGAGACGGACTACCCCCACCCCACATGCACCTACCCCGACGGGTTGCAGTACGCCGCAGAAGCCCTCGACGGCATCGATGACGTGGCGATCCGGGAGGGCATCATGGGTCGAAACGCGGCCCAGTTGTACCGCATCACCATGCCCGTGACGGCGTAGTGGGCACGCCTCGCCGATGACGCTCCGAGACCTGCGCGTCATCGACCTGACAGGCAGCCTCGCCGGGGCCTACTGCACCAAGCTGTTGGCGGATTCCGGTGCAGATGTCGTGGTGGTCGAGCCGCTCGATGCCACCCAAGGTCGTTGGCCGGGCATCCCCGGCCTCTTCGAGTTCCTCCACACGTCAAAGCGATCGGTGACCCAAGGCCACGAGGAGCACCTGGTCCGTGCGGCGGACATCGTCGTCGCCGGAGCGGACTTCGCCGTCCCGCAGGCCCGACAGGCCAATCCTGACCAGGTCGTCGTCACCATCAGCCTGTTCGGGACGTCGGGTCCCTGGGTGGGTCGCCCCGCCACGGAATTCACGCTGCAGGCGGCATGCGGTTCCACCGGGGGCCGGGGCTTCCCGGACTCGACGCCACTCGCAGCGGGAGGCCGGGTCGGCGAATGGCTGACCGGGACCTACGCCGCAGTCGGGGCGTTGGCCGCGTGGTGGCGGGCCGACCACACCGGCGTCGGCGGCCACGTCGACGTGTCCGTCCTCGACTGCATGGCCATCGGCATGGTCACGTTCCCCTCTGTCTTCGCCGAGTTCGCCGCCAGTTGCGGCAGACCTCCGATGACCGCGTCGTCGCGGAGGATCGAGGTCCCGTCCGTAGAGCCGACTGCCGATGGGTGGGTGAACTTCACGACGAACAGTGCGCAGCAGTTCGCAGACTTTGCCGTCCTGATCGGCCACCCCGAGATCGGCGACGACGAACGCTATGTACGCGCCACACCGCGCTTCGAGCATCGCAACGAATTCTGGGAGATGACGAGGGCCTACACCCGGCCGCGGTCGTCGGCCACCGTCCTCGAAGAGGCGGGCCTCCTGCGCATCCCCGTGGCTCCTGTCCTCGACGGCGCGACGGTGGACACGTTCGAACAGTTCGTCGCCCGAGGCGTCTTCGTCGACAATCCCTCAGGGCGCTTTCGCCAGCCCCGGATTCCGTTCCGTCTCCACGACCTGGCGCCACGTCCATTCGACGCGGTACCCGAGCCGGGTGCACACGACGGGACGGTGGAGTGGACCCAGAGAACGGCGAAGGCGCCCGTGACCGGCGTGGACGCCCTGCCGCTCGCCGGCCTCCGGGTGGTCGACCTCACGGCATGGTGGGCGGGGCCGTGCGCCACGCAGGTTCTGGCCTGCCTCGGCGCGGACGTCATCAAGGTCGAATCGGTGACCCGGCCGGACCTCATGCGCTACGCCGGCACCAAGGCGCCCGGCGATCCACAGTGGTGGGAGTGGGGGCCACTGGCCCACGCGGCCAACACCAACAAGCGCGGGATCACCCTCGACCTGACCAGAGCCGAGGGCCACGATCTGGCCCTGCGGCTTTGTGCCACTGCCGACATGGTGTTCGAGAACTTCACCCCGCGGGTCATGGAGCAATTCGGCCTGAACTGGGACCGCCTCCACCGCCTCAATCCACAGCTGAACATGGTGCGGATGCCGGCCTTCGGCCTCGACGGGCCGTGGCGTGACCGTCCCGGATTTGCACAGACCATGGAGTCGCTCACCGGTATGGCCGCCGCCACCGGCTGGACCGGAGGGTCACCGGTCCTCGTCGGAGGCGCGGGTGATCCCATTGCCGGGCTCCACGCCACCTTTGCATCCCTGGTCGCACTCTGTGCCCGCGAGGAGCACGCGTGGGGGTACCTGGTCGAAGCGACCATGGTCGAGGCTGCATTGAATGCGGCGGCGATGTCTGCGATCTCCTACCAACTCTCGGGAAAGGCGTACGGACGACTGGGCAACCGCAGTGGCGTGGGCTCGGTTCCCCAGGGGGTGTACGCGTGCGAGGGCACGGACCAGTGGGTTGCTCTCGAAGTCCAGGATGACGAGCAGTGGAAGTGGCTCTGCGACGTCATCGGAGGACCCGCCGGGATCGACGCTGCACTCCCCCGCTTCGACACCTCATCGGACAGGGCGGCGAACGAGGATGCACTCGACCAATGGCTGGCCGACTCCATCAGGCAGTGGGACGCTGCCGCCCTGGCCGAGCAGTTGGTCCGTGCCGGAGTTCCGGCCTCTGTGGTCATCACGCCGCCCCTCGTGATCGAGAATCCACAGATCCGCCACCGTGGCCTTTTCGAGACGGAAGATCACCCGGTCACCGCGCGTCACCAACTGCCGGGGCTTCCGTTCTCCATGTCCGGCATCGACTCGTGGATTCGCACCTCTGCACCACTGCTGGGCCAGCACAACGACGAAGTCCTGGGCGAACTCGGCGTCGACGCGGCGCAACGCCAACGATTACGCGAACTCCGGGTGATCGGCGAGGATCTCGTCGGGGCGTAGCCCACCCCGGCAGCAGACCTGAGAGGGTTCAGCCTCTTGGTGTCGGCGTCAGTTCTGCAGCAGGGTCGAGGCCGAAAAACGCGCAGGGCGTGTCGACGAGGACCTTCCGGCGGACATCGGACGGGCAACCCTCGAAGATCTCGTCCAACCAGCGGGCGGACTCGGGGAAGGACGAGACCGAATGCGGGAAGTCCGACCCCCACATGATGTGGTCGATGTCCAACAGGTCGCGCATGCGCAGCGCCAACGGATCGCGCACGATACCGAATGAGAAGTGACGCCAGACGTACTCGCTCGGACGCATGGCCAACTCGACGCCGTACCAGTGCTTGAAGATCGAATACGAATCATCGAGCATGTAGAGGAGGCCCGGCATCCAGCTTGCATTGGTCTCGGCGAAGTAGATCCGCAAGTCCGGGAAGCGGTCGAGGACGCCCGAGAGGATCATCCGTACGATGCCGACCACCGGCGGGGGCATCGTGCGCGACAGCATCGACATCTCGAGGTCGAACGTCCCACGGGCCGATTGGACCAGAAGGGGATTCGAACGGTCGCCCATCGCGGAGTGGGCCGTGATCGGCACGCCGAGGTCGAGCGCCGCCTGCCAGAACAGGTCGTCCTCGGGTGCCGGCGCTCCCGTCCCGTTGGGAAAGGAGCCGAGGCAGATCGAACGCAGACCGATCTCGCGTGCTCGCTTCAGTTCGGCGATCGCGTCCTCTATGCCCGAGGCCGGCATCACGGCGTTCCCGATCAAGCGGTCGGGCGCGACCGAGCAGTAGTCCTCAGCCAGGAAATCGTTGAAGGCCCGTACCATGGCGACATAGGCCTCGCCATCTTCGATGTTCTCGATGAAACGGGAGATGAAGACGGGCGGGTACAGCACCTCTGCGTCGATGCCGTCACGGTCCTGCTCAGCCAGCCGCTGCCGGGCGTCACCGGTGCCGGGGACCGGCGTCCCGTCGGACTCCCAGTAGGACCCGCCCTTCACCTTGAGCGGACGGCCCGCGGCGACATTCTGTCCATTGTGGATCAAGGGGCTGCCTTCGACGATCCATCCCTCGCCACCGGTTCGGAGCTTGATGAGGCGCGGAGCCCGGTTCAGGTGCTCGTCGGGAATGTGACGCACCCATGCGTCAGGCGGTATCTCCAAGTGGCCGTCACAAGAGATCACCTCGTAGTGCCGGGGGTTTTCACTCATCGGATGATCCACTCCCTTTTTGTGGCACGTCGTCGTGGATCGGGCGCGGTCACGCCACCCGCCCCGCCCTCACGCGCTGATCTCTATCCCGAAGTAGCGCTCGAAGATCTCGTCGCCCTCGAGGTCGTCGGCGGGGCCCGAGAAGACCACCTGGCCCCGGTTGAGCAGGCAGGCCTCGTCGGCCAGGGCGAGGGCCCGGGTCACGTACTGCTCGACCAAGAGCACCGAGACCCCGGTCGAGACGATCTGGGCCAGGGTCTCGAAGATGCGGTCGACGATGATGGGGGCGAGCCCCAAGGAGGCCTCGTCGACCACGACGATGCGCGGCTCGCTGGCAAAGGTGCGCACGAGGGCGAGCATCTGCTGCTCACCGCCGCTGAGACTCCCCGCCGTCTGCTTCATGCGGGTGGCGAGGGCGGGGAACGAGTCGGCGGCCGAATCCATGGTGGCCTGCTCCTTGCCCTTTTTGGACTGCAGGATCAGGTTGTCGCGCACGGTCAGGCTCGGGAAGATGCCCCGGCCCTCGGGCAGGTTGCACAGGCCCTTGCGGCACATGTAGAAGGGCTTCTTGCCCGTCACGTCCTCGCCGTCCAAGATGACCCGCCCGCTCATGGGCTTGATGAGGCCCGAGGCGACCCGCAACAAGGTGGTCTTGCCCGCCCCGTTCGGGCCGAGCAGGGCCACGACCTTGGAGTCGGGGACCGACAGGCTGACATCGCGCAGCACCACGGTGTCGCCGTAGCCGGCGGTGATGTTCTGAAGCTCTAGCACGGCGGGGTCTCCTTTTGGCCCTTGTGGCCCTGTCGGCCCGTCTGGGTGTGTCGGTCGAGGGCGGTCATACCTCGCTCGCCCCGTGCGCCGCCACGATGGGGGGCTCGCCCTCGGTGGCTCCGCCCTCGGTGCTCGCACCCTCTTGGACCCCTTCGGAGCCGAGGTAGGCGGCACGCACGACGTCGGAGTTGAGCATCTCGCTCGGGCTGCCCTCGAAGACCAGGCGGCCGAAGTCGAGCACGTAGATGTGGGCGCAGACCTGGCGCACCAGCGCCATGTCGTGCTCGACCAACAAGATGCCCGCGCCGCGCTCGGCGACCACGCCGCTCAGCACGTTGCCGAAGCTCACCGTCTCGCCGGCGTCGAGACCGGCCGAGGGCTCGTCTAAGAGCAACAGGTCGAAGGGGCCGGCCAGGACCCGGGCCAGCTCGACCAGGCGGCGCTGCCCGGTCGGGAGCAGGCCCGCTTGGAGGTCAGAGAGGGGGCCGATGCCGGTCAGCTCCATGGCCTCGTCGACGGCCCGGCGCACGATGGCACGGTCCTTGGGGCTCCCGACGAGCTGGGTCAAGGGGTTGGCCCCGGCCATGGAGGACTCCCGGCCGAGCTCGACGTTCTCGCGCACGCTCAGCGAGTTGAACAACTCGGCCTTTTGAAAGGTGCGCCCGAGCCCATAGCGCGAGCGCCCCGACGGGCCGATCCCGGTCACTTCGCGCTCGTGCAGGGTGATCACCCCCGCGGTCGGCTTGAGCAGGCCCGAGCAGGCGTTGAAGGTGGTGGTCTTGCCGGCCCCGTTGGGGCCGATCAGCCCGGTGATGCGGCCCATGGGGGCCGCCAGGCTCACCCCGTCGACGGCGCGCACCCCGCCGTATTGGACGGCGAGGTCGGCCACGCTGAGGCCGGCCTTGGCCGAGGCGGGCACCGCGGTGCGCGCCGCGCGCTCGCGGTCGCTCGCCGCGCTCTCGCGCTCGGCCACGGTGGCCTGGCTCACCAATTGGTCGACGTCGCCTTCGCTCAGCACCACCTCGGGGGCCCGGCCCCCGAGGCGGTCCAAGAAGTTGCGGATGGGGAGCGGCACCGAGATGACCCGGTTGACCTGGAGGGCGAAGGTGGCCGCAGAGAGGCCGAAGATGATGGTCAGGTAGGTGTTGATGTTGGCGACGGTGATGTAGCCCGGGACGATGCCATAGGCCAGGGCGGCCAAGATCGCATACCAGGGATCGCCGACCACGGTGATGGTCAAGATGGCCACCATGGTGAGCGAGGCGAACGAGCTGTAGTTGGTGCCCAGGCCGTAGCTGAAGAGGCTGGCCAACAGCGCCCCGGCAATGGCGGCCAGGCCGGCGGTGATGCAAAAGACCAGCACCTTCATGACGTTGACCGTCGCCCCGTGGGTCTCGAGGGCGACGGGGCTGTCGCTGAGGCCCTTCAAGAGGCGGCCCATGCGGCCGCGGAAGATGGCCTGGACGACCACGACGGTGAGGACCACGAAGACCAAGAGCAGGTAGTAGAAGCCCTTGTCGGTGTAGAGGTGCCAGCCCAAGATGGTGACGTCGGGCCGGGGGGCGGCGATGCCGCCGGTGGTCGGGCCGAACATGAGGTTGGTGTCGTAGAACATCTGCTCGAGCAAGATGCCGAAGCCGTAGGTGGCGAGGGCCAAGAAGACGCCCGAGAGGCGGATGGCGGGGATGGCGACGATGGCCCCGACCGGGACGGCCACCAAGCCGGCCAAGAGCAGGGCGAGCAACCAGGGCAGGCCGAAGCTGGTGGTGAAGTGCCCGAAGGCGGCCGCACCGACGGCGGCGAAGGCCAGGTGGCACAGCGAGATCTGCCCCGAGGTCTTGACCAACAGGCCGAGCGACAAGAACAACATCACATAGACCAGCGCGCTCGACCAGGTGGACAGGTTCACGCCGACGAAGGAGGGCACGAAGCAGAAGAAGACGATGGCCAAGGCGCCGGCCACCAGGCGCACCTTGACCGGGGCGTACCAGCTGCGGCGCAGGGCCGTCGCCGCCACCACCCGGCGCTCGGCCAGGCGGGCCCGGGGGGTCACGATGAGCACGATGAACAAGATGACGAAGGGCAGGCCCGCGCTGAGCCCGGTCAGCCAGCTGACGCTGGCGGCGTACTTGGTGGCCAAGGCCCCGGCCACGCCGATGAAGAGGCCGCCGACGAAGGTCAGGGGGAGGTTCGAGAAGTAGCCAATGGCCGCCGCCCCGAAGGCCTGGACGACCAACAAGACGATGATCTCGGCGTTGAGGCTGAGCGAGGGGGCGAGCAACAAGCCGGCCATGGAGGCGAAGATGGTCCCGATGATCCAGGCCCAGCGCCGCACCGCCACGGGGTTGGTGCCCGTCATCGACACCAGGTCAGGGTTGTCCACCACGCCGCGCATGGCGACGCCCAGGCGCATGGAGCGGAAGAAGTAGTAGAGCACCGCAGTGGCGACCAACGAGACGATGACCACGATGATCTGGTCCCAGCCGACGTTGACCCCCAAGAAGCGGATGGTGTTGGTGTCCAAGAAGGGGGGGAAGTTGACATTGGCGTTGCCGTACCAGAGGGTGCCGACCCCGACCACGACGAGGAGCAGGCCGATGGTCGCCACCACCTTGAGGGTGGCCGTCGCCGGTTCGAGGATGCGGGCGAAGAGCTCGAGGCCGAGGCCCTCGATGGGCGAGAGGACGAACAAGACGAGAAGGGCGGCCCAGGGCCAGGGCATCCCGTGCTCTGAGTGCAAGAAGTAGAAGACGAACACGCCCAGGGCCGCGATGGCCCCATAGGCGAAGTTGAAGATGCCCGAGGTCTTATAGGTGAGCACCAATCCGGTGCCGGCCAGTCCATAGACAGCCCCGGTGGTGAGCCCAATGACGATGAACGGCAAAAATTGAGACACGACTGACGATTGCCCCCTGTACGTTGTGCACGGCCGGCAAGGCCGACCGAGCCGCCTCGACTCCGCTACTCCCCTGCTCGCCTAACCCTCAAGTTTGCTATCACTCAAATGATGGAAGAGAACCCTAGCGCGCCCAGCTTGCCGCGCGTCGGAGACCCGGGGAGGGGAATCCGAACCCGCGATGGGTCCTGACCGGGCCTCGGCTCAGGCGGTTCCGCCGAAGACGACAGGCATCGTCGAGGGCCCGTACTCGAAGAATGTCGGGACGTTCTCATAGGCGAAGCCTGCCGGAAGGCTGGCCTGGCGATCCTTGGCGTAACGCAGGAACTCGTCCAGGCCGATCAGGGCCACCGAACGCGCCATGGCGGCGCCTGCACAGATATGCGGACCGAAGCCGAACGTCAGGTGGCGATCCACATTCTCGCGGCCAGCGTCGAATTGCTCGCTCGAGTCGAAGAGCGATTCGTCGCGATTGACGCAGGCCGACCCCACGATGACCCGCTCCCCCGGTTTGACCGTGACGCCTGCCACCGTCGTTTCCCCGACGCAACCCCGCGGGATGAGCATGACCGGCGGATAGACGCGGAGACACTCCTCGATGAACGCCGATCGCTCCGCCGCTCCGGCCTCCACCAACTGGGCCACCGAGTCGCTGATGAGGAGCTGGTAGATCACGTTGCCCAGGAGTTGCGCCGTCGTGGTCAGCCCGCCCAGGAGGAGATTGAAGACGAGCGCCCGCATCTGGCGGACAGAGAGCTGCTCTCCACCGACATCCGCTGTGAGCAGGCGGGTGAGGAGGCCCTCCGGAGCCTGCCCGGCCGCCACGGCGTCCCGCAAAGAGGCCACGAACGCATCGACGTAGGCGGTGTACTCGGGGAATGCCCCTTCCATCCCTTCGCCCCGTTCGGTCCGGTTCATGGCCGGCCACTCGCTCTCCATCACCTCTTTGCTCCATGCGGCAATCCTCGGGGCGTCCTCCATCGGGAACCCCAAGAGATGCACGGTCGCGTCATTGGGCAACTGCGTGGTGAACGCCGGGACCATGTCGACCGTCCCGGGGACATCGAGTGCCTCGAGCAGCGCATGCGCCCGCTCACGGACGAATTCCTCCTCCAACCTGATCGCCGCCGGGTTGAACGCGCTCATCACGATCCGCCGGACCCCCGGATGCTGGGGAGCGTCCTGCTCCCCCAACATGCGGTCCTCGGCCGGCACGGTGACACCGGGCGCCCGAAAGCCCTCGGCACTCGAGAAGTGCTCGACGTCGCGCAGGACCTTGCGTGCTTCCTCGAAGGACGTGACGTAGTACATCCCTTCGCCGATCGGGACAATCGGCCCTTCGGCCCGCAACTCCTTCAGCCGCTTGAAGGTCGTGTCCGGCTGTTCCACCTGGAACGGGTCATAGGTCGAGACCATCGTCGTTTCCCCTCCTCCGTCGAGAATCTTTGTCCTGCGCCCCGACACCCGTACCCCGCACCGCTGGCCGGACGACGAACGTCACCCTCTTTGAGGTTTGTTGTTATAAAGCTTATCGTAACAAGATGCTCCGAAACCTGATGAGAACGACGCCTCGCGCGATGGCTGTGCCATGACTGCGACGGACACGATCACGACGGATGTTGTCGTTGTCGGGAGCGGCGCTGCGGCTCTCACCTCGGCGTTGACGGCTCGCAAGGAGGGTGCCGCTGTCGTGCTCCTCGAGAAGAGCCCGCTGATCGGCGGCACCACCGCAATGTCGGGGGGACTGGTGTGGGTGCCGAACAACCGGCACATGCGCGACGAGGGCCACGACGACTCCTTCGACGAGGCATTTCGCTACATCCGACGCCTCGCCGGGGGGCGCCGCAGTGACATTGACGCCCGCACGGTGATCGAAGCTGGGCCGCACATGATCGACTTTTTGGAGACGTCGAGCGAGATCCGCTTCGAGACCTTGGAAAAACCCGACTATCACCCCGAGTTCGACGGCGCCAAAGCCAGCGGGCGATGCCTGGCGCCGCTGCCCCTGATGGGTTCGCTCCTCGGTGAGTGGTTCGAGCGCCTCCGTCCCGCGAGCGGATTCGGCGTACCGCTGTCGTGGCGCGAGCTCGACGAGATGAATGGCGTCTTCCATCCCGAACGGTTCGATCTCTCCTTGATGCAGGAGCGGGCAGAAGCGGGCTTCGTGGGCATGGGCCGCGCCCTGGCCGGATGGCTCCTGAAGGGCTGTGTCGACGCCGGCGTCGACATCCATCTCGGGACCCGCGCGAAGACACTGTTGACCGAGGGCCGACGAGTGACCGGGGTAGAGGCCATGGCCACCGGTGGAATGCCGCTCCGGGTCACTGCAACGCGAGGCACGATTCTGGCCGCGGGGGGCTTCGAGTGGAACGAGGATCTCGTGAAGCAATTCGTCGCCGGACCGGTGAACCACGCACTCAGCTGTCCGACCAACGAGGGAGACACGCTGACGATGGGCCGGGCGATCGGAGCTGACCTGGCCAACATGTGGGATCTCTGGCGTTTCCCGACGGCGGCAATTCCCGGCGAGCACTACGACGGCAAACCACTCTCGCGGATGGTGGCAGGCGAGCGTTCGTTGCCCGGGACCATCATGGTGAACCACAAGGGCAAGCGGTTCGTCAACGAGGCCCATCCCTACACCGACGTCGGGCGGGCCTTCATGACGTGGGATCCGGTCGAGTCGACGTACGAGAACTATCCGGCGTGGTCGCTCTTCGATCGCGACTTTCGCGAGACCTATTCGGTGCTCTCCCTCATGCCCGAGGACGAGGACCCCGACTGGTTGACCCGCGCCGACAGCCTCGAGGATCTCGCATGTGCGCTGGCGATCGATCCGCGAGCCCTGGTCGAGACCGTCGTGCGGTTCAATCAGATGGTCGATGAGGGCCACGACACCGACTTCTTGCGTGGGGACAGCCTTTTCGATCGTTACTACGCGGACTTCGGCCGCGAACCCAGTCCCACCCTGGGCCACATCGGACGCCCTCCGTTCTATGCACTGACGGTGTACCCGGGGGCTATCGGAAGTTCAGGCGGCCTCCTCGCTGACGGCCACGGCCGGGTGCGCCACGTCGACGGCACGACAATCCCGAACCTCTACACAGCGGGCGACGCCGCGGCCAGCTGCTTCGGACCGGCCTATGGAGGTCCGGGGGGACCGCTTGCCCATGGCATGACGGTCGGGTATCTGGCCGGGCGCGCCGCGGCCGGATCAAACTGAGCCCTCAGGCGGCGGCAGTGCGCTCCTGGGCCGCCTCAGCGCGGGACGAGCCTCTGGCGCGGCGTGCCGTCGAGGAGACGCGCCCCGAGACGTTGGTAAGGAACATGTAGAAGAGCGCTCCATACGGCCACTGCGTGACGATCTTGCCCGTCGCTGCCTTGTAGTAGTTGTTGCTCACGACCCATGCCGTGCCCTTCATGGTGCGTTGCATCCAGCGGTTGTAGGCACGGAACACCGAGGGGCGCACCTCGATAGCCGTCAGGCCTTCGCGCTTCATCCGCCGGATCGCGCGCACGGCGTACGACGATTGGTGCTCGAGGAAGCTGATGATCTCGCCACCGTTGGTGTTGGGGCCATACAGCATGTAGAAGTTGGGGAACCCAGGGACGGTCAGCCCGAGGAAGGCCTCAGGCTCGCCGTTCCACGTCTCGTGCAACGAGCGCCCCTCTCGCCCGACCACCTCGACCGACGCCAGATAGTTCGTCGGCTGAAATCCAGTCGCCATGACGAGGACATCGATCTCGCGCTCGACACCTTCGGCATCGACGACCCCCTTTGGTGTCACCCGGGTCACCGCCTGCGGAATGAGTGACACGTTCTCCCGTTTCAATGCGCCGAAGTAGGTCTGATTGAAGATGGGACGCTTCCCGGGGAAGGGATAGCTCGGAGTGACCGCCTGGCGCAGGTCCGGGCGATCGGCCAATTCTGACTCGATGAACCCCCGGCAGATGTTTTCAAGGTTCGCGTTGACCTTCGTTCCCGGACGATGGATCGCTCGTCGGAAGTTGGCCATCTCGAGCCAGGTGTACAGCCGGATACGCTCGCGCCGCCGGGCCACGGGTCGGCGAAATCTCATGAGCTGTTCTTGCGAGTAGTCCTGATCCCCTTTGGGGATGATCCAGCCCGGCTCCCTCTGGAACACGTACAAGTGATCCACGAACGGCGCGATGACGGGCACGATCTGGGTCGAGGTGGACCCCGTGCCGACGATGGCAACCACCTTCGCGGTGAGATCGTGCTCGTGCTCCCAACGGAACGTGTGGAACTTCGGACCCTCGAATTGCCCGAGCCCGGGCCAGTCGGGATAACGGGGCGTATTGAGGAAACCCACAGCGCTTATCAGCACGTTGCACTCCTCGACATCGCCATTTGCCAGCGTCACACGGTAGATGTGTCGATCTTCGTCCCAGGTCGCGCTCTGGACGCCAGTACCCAGCCGGATGTGTTCACGCAAGGCGTAGCCGTCGACCACCTCTTCGATGTACCTCAGGATCTCTGGCTGCTTGGCGTGTGTCCTGGTCCACGGGAAACCCTGCTTGAACGAGTAGGAGTACAGGTACGAGCCGACATCGACCTCACATCCGGGATATCGGTTATCCCACCAGGTGCCTCCGACCGACGACGACCTCTCGTAGATCACGAAAGTGTGGATCCCCGCTTTTTTGAGTTTGACGCCCGCCGCGATACCGCCAAGTCCAGCGCCGATCACGATCACCTTCGGCGTCCCCGCCGGCCCGAACAGCTCTTGTGCGGTCTTCTTCACCAATGTCGCCCCCCAATTGTCTCGGCACTCCACGTGCGGACGCGGTCGCTCTCCGCGGTGTGAACACTCTCAGTGGCCGGGCCACCGACCGTAGGGAAGGGAGCTCGCAATTTCGGTTCCCGTCGCGCCGACAACGGCGCAGTACTCGGCGCGATACCCGCCGACGCCCGCTTCCCAGATGTACGGCTCAATCATGAGGACATTGCCCTCGACGAGCACCATCGCTGCTTCTGCTTCCGGTGCGAAGTCCGCGCCGGAAAACGGGGGCTCGGCGAGCTCGGTGCCCACTCCATGGGCCACGTAGAGCGGGTAAGGCCACGGAAAGGGCCGGTTCGGATCCCAGCCGTCAAGTGCGGCCGCTCGTAGCTCGGACGCGGTGACACCAGGCTTGGCGGCATCGACGACGCGACGAGCCACCTCGTCCCACGTCGAGGCCAGGGCGACCTCCGCCGCATTGGGTCCGTCGGTGCTGGCGAGGAGGGTCCATCCGACATCGGCCGTGTACCCCTTGAAGCCCACACCCGCGTCGAACGCCACGTGGTCCCCCTCGACCAGGACCCGATCCGTCGTCAGCTCCCGGTAGGGGGATCGTCCCTCCCACGACCCGCGGGCCCACGGCGCGTGGGCTTCGTCCTTGGGCAGCACGCTGAAGACCGTGTCGAGGTGCATCCGGTCAAGGCCGCTCTCCGCCGCGCGCACAGTGAACTCCGAGGTGAGGTCACGCTCCGAAACGCCGGGGACGACGAGATCGGCCATGGACAACAGCACCGCCTCGGTGCGGCGATGCGCCTCGACCAGCACGTCAATCTCGATCTGTGCACGCGGCACCTTGGCCGCGCCGAGCAGCATCGCCGCGTCCTGCACGACGAGCTCGGGGCGGAGTTCGGCCAAGCGCTCCAGCGCGAGCGGTCCCAACCGGTCGACGGCGATCGTGCCCCGCACCGGGAGCAGGTCGATGACCTGGTCGATGAGCCGGGGATCGCTGGGGGGGCGGCCCGGGCTCAGGACGGTGCTCCCGACGGCAACGATCGGTGACGCCCACTCGCCGAAGAGATCCACGTCGTCACACCAGGCGCCCGACACGGTCCGCACCGCGTGCGACGTCGTGAGCAACCAGCCGTCGACGCCCAACATGTCTGCCGCCTGGACCACCCGGCTCCTACGCGGTGCCAGCAGTTCCGGCTCGTCGAGCTCGATCATCGTGCCACCTCTTTCGGTGAGGGTCCGAGGAAGCGGGCACCCTCGTCGTCGAGTGCCACCGTGACCCCGCAGCTGTCCCAGCGCACGCCCAACACCGCGCCAGGCTGGAGGACAAGATCCTCAGGAGTGGCCCAACCGTCGCGCAGCAAGGGTGCCTCGTACCCCCACCCGATGCCGACGACCTCCACCCCGGGCGGGAGCGCAGCTGCAACATCCGAGGAAAGTGAACCAGCGCGCAAGCACCCGACCGCCTGTTCCCCTCGTCCCGGATCGCCGGGCCCGAGGCGGGCCTCACCGATGAAGCCCCCTTTGCGCACCGCCACCTTGACGGCGCGGTCCGAGACCTGGGGATAGGACACGAGGAACGCGCCATGCAGGGCGCGCAGCATGGCTGCTCGCCCGCCGCGCCTCCCTTCCTCGGCGGCGGCCGTAACGAACGCACAGAGCTCGCCGAGCGCCGTGACTTCCTCCGGCGTCTTCGTCAGCATCACTTCGGCCAACAATCTGGTCGCGTCGACAATCGTGCTGCCGGGCGCGGCTGCCTCTATGAGGGCGAAACCGCCCGGCGAGAGCGAGTCCGTACCGATACGAAGCCCCGAAGCTCCCTCGAGCCATCGAGCGAGCTCGCTGACGAGCGTCTCGGGATTCCACATCATCCCGTGCACGTGGTCGCCGTCGAGCGCAACCGCACCGTCGGGATCCGCAGTCACGATGTGGGGCAACCCCGATGCCGGGACGAAGGCCACCGGGATCGGCCAACCGGGCATATGCACACCGATCCGGGAATGGCCCGCAGCGAACTGACCTGCCGATTCCCCGCCGAGCAACAATGCATCGAAGCCTCCGCGTTGCATGCCGGCCTGTAATCGCTCCAGATGCCCCATGCGACCTACTTTCGCGACGCTCCCGCGGCCGATGACGCCGCTAAGAGATCAATAATTGTCATGATCTTGGCAGCGGACCCCACCTGCGTCAAGCGCGTCCTCGACCTGCGTTCGTCCATGGAAAAACAGCAGGACCCTCGGGCGAGCACGCCGCTGACCTGGAAGCAAATGCCCCGGAAAATCAGGATGCGGGGGTGCCGAGCGCCGAGCGCCGCAACTTTCCCGCAGCGCTGCGCGGGAGCAGTTCAGTGAACTCGAAGGTCTTCGGGACCTTGTAGGGGGCAACCCGTTGACGGCAGTGCGCCCGCAGATCATCGGCCGTCGCCGTCGCCCCGCTGCGAAGCTGGACAATGGCGTGCACCCGGCTCCCCCACTCCGGATCGGGTAGGCCGACCACCGCACAATCGACGACGTCGCTGTGCTCGGACAGCGCCGCCTCCACTTCTGCGGGGTAGACGTTGGCCCCGCCTGTGATGATCATGTCCGTGCGCCGGTCCGCCAGAAAGAGGAAGCCGTCGTCGTCGAGCCAACCAAGGTCGCCGAGGCTCGAAAAGCCCTCTGCATTCCTCTTGGCCTTGACCTGTCCTGAATATTCGAAGCTCGTCTCGGTCTGTCCGACCCAACGGAGATAGACCTCGCCCACTTCACCCGCAGGGAGCTGGTTCCCGTCGTCGTCGACGACCAGCGCCTCCGTGTTGAACGGATGGCCGACCGTCCCCGGATGCTCGAGCCACTGCACGCCGTTGGCCATTGCAATGCCTGCGTTCTCGGACGACCCGTACGAGACGAAGAAGTGCGACGGCCCGACCAGTTCGATCCACTTGCGCGCCACCCACTCGGGCAATGGCGCTCCCCCGTGCAGTACCGATTCGAGCGACGAGAGATCGCGCTTCTCGACCTCGGGCTCGCGTGCCATGCGCTGGAACATGATGGTGACACCGCAAAAGGTGTTGACCCGGTGCCGCTCGATGAGCTGGAGGGCCAGATCAGCGACGAACCGCTCCATGAGGATGATCTTCTGCGCCCCGAATAGGCCGAACTGCAGCACGTAGAAACCGTTGGCATGGTAGAGCGGCGCCGGCACCAGCTGGACCTGCCCGTCGTGGTGTCCGAGGAACTGACCGGCGGCGCCCTGGCTCTCCCCGGGAACCGACTCGCCAGGGCCGCGCAGGACGATGATCTTCGGTGTCCCGGTCGATCCCGAGGTGGCGATCGCCTTGGCAGGACGTGGCACACGGTCGGGCACGGGATCCGACGAGTACTCCGAGGCGTCGAGCACGGAGCTGTGCAGAACGGGCGCGCTGGTCACACCCTCCCAGTCGCCGATCACGACAGTCGGCCGGGCAACGTCGAGGACACGCTCGCGCTCCCATTCAGGGAGGTCCCACCGTAACGGCAGGACGCAGGCGCCCGCCTTCCATGCGCCGTACATGGCCACGACATGGGCCACGGAGTTCGGTAGGGCGGTGACCACCGTCGAGCCCTGGCCCACACCATGGCTCTCGAGGAGCCGGGTGACCCGATTCGAAGCCTCGTCGAGCTCCCGCCAACTGACGTCGTGCTCGGTCCCGCTCTGCTCCACGAAGACGAAGGCGCTGTCCTCGGGACGCTCGGCGGCCATCTGCGAGAGGCGGCGGCCGTAGGAAATCGGTTCCACGTTGCTCATCGTCGAATCACCGCGTGCCCTATTGCGCGAGAGCGCTTGTCGACCACAAGCTCGCAGCCGGCTGCTCGATCAGTCCGAACCCGGCCGCCAATGCATCGGCGTTCGCCTGTGCGTGCTCCGCACGGTAGGGCGGCAAGACCTCGAAGGCCGCCTGGGACAGCTGCGCCAGATCGAGAAGGCCGGTGGCGGCAGCCAAAGCGCCCAGCGCGACCATCGAACCACCACGGCTGTTCCCCATTTCAGTCGCCACTGCCGTTGCCTCGACCTCGATCACGGCGGGCAAGCCGATCTCCCCCTTGAAGACCGACCGGTCGATCACGACGATCGAACCAGGAACGAGGCGGTCGCGCACTCCCGGCCAGTACTCGTGATGCATCACGAGCGCCATCGACGCCCAAGCCACGGTCGGCGGCGAACGGAGTGGATCGTCGCCGATGACGATCGTGGCATCGGTGTTCCCACCACGCATGAGACCGCCGTAGTCGCCGAAGACCATCACTTCGAGGTCAGACTTGACGGCAGCGACGGCCAACGTTCGTGCGGCGAGTTGCACGCCCTGGCCACCGATACCGGTGAGGAGAACGGCGTGCTCCACTAGGAGATAATTTCCCCGTGAAATGGGCCTTCGAGCAAAATCTTCATCATTATGATTATAGCGCATGCGTACGGCCGAACGTGAAGTGGATCAACCCTCCGGACCCGAGCTGACCCTCGAGGAGCAACACGCCCGGGCCGCCGAGGTCCGCGGCGGAAATCGAGACGGGGCGGATTGATGGGCGAGGCCCCGTTCAGTGCGGTTGATGTGCTCGCCGACGCGTTGGCGAACTGGCCCGACCACGAAGCAACCGTGGCTCGTGGCGGGCGCCTCACCTATCGGCAACTCGACGAGCTTGCCGACCGACATCTGCATGCGCTCATCGCAGCGGGGGTACGGCCAGGGGATCGACTCGGCGTCTCGCTGGTCAATGACCTCCCCCTTGTCGCGCTCTTCCATGCCGCCATGCGGCTCGGGGTGATCTGGGTGGGCGTGAACCGGGCATTGGCGGCCCCCGAGAAGGCATACCTCCTGGCGAACAGCGAAGCTGCTTTCTTTGTCGGTGAGGACGCCATGGTGGCGCAAGTGCGGGGGACGAAGGCCGAGCACGCGGTGACGCGGTGCCTCACCGTCGATGGCTCGCCGGGCTCGGAGTGGTCCGCGCTCCTGGCCGAAGAGCCCTCATGGACGCCCCCTCTCCCCGATCCGCTCGCTCCTGCCGCCATCGCCTACACCAGCGGTACCACCGGGTTCCCGAAGGGAGCCGTGCATTCCCAGCACAACTTGATGGTCCCGGGAAGGATGATCATCCGCGCCCGCGGCTTCGACCATGAACTCAGGAAAGCCGATTGCTTCCCGTTGACCATCCTGAACCTGCAGGTCCTCTCGACGCTGCTCGTCCCGCAATGCGGCGGGACGGCCATCGTCATGGACCGCGTCGATCCCGTCGGCATCGCAGAATGGATCGTGCAGGAACGTGCCACCGTGTGGAACGGCGCTCCCGCCATGCTCTACGGCTTGGCCACCAACGACGAGGTCGCGCCGGATTCATTGCAGACGCTGCGCGACGTCTGGAGTGGCGGGAGTCACTGCCCGCAGGCCACCAAAGACCGCTTCACGAAGAAGTTCGGACTCCTCGCATCGTCGACCTACGGCCAGACCGAGGTCCCGACGCTCGTCGCGATCGTGCCCGTGGGGCAAGAGATCAGTGCCGAGGCGAGCGGGCTCCCCCTCCCCCACCTCGCGATGCATATCGTCGACGAGAACGACGTCGAGCTGCCGATCGGGACATCGGGTGAGATCTGCCTCGGCCCCTCGCAAGATCCCGCGCTTTGTGCTCTCTACCACCTGATGCTGGGGTATTGGCACAACGAGGCCGCAAGTTCGCACACCCTGCGCAACGGAATGCTCCACACCGGCGACGTGGGATTCATCGACGCCGACGGGTACCTGCATGTGCAGGATCGCCACCAGTCGCTGATCCTGCGAGGCGGCGCCAACGTCTACCCGGCCGAAGTCGAGCGCATCATCAACGAATTTCCCGGTATCGCCGCCAGCTGCGTCGTGGGTGTCCCCGACGACCGGCTCGGGGCCCGCGTCGCCGCCGTGGTCGAGCTGGACGGTCTCACGCAGAGTGGCACCGACCTCGACACCGACGCCCTCCGCTCGTACTGTCGCACGAATCTGGCCCGCTACAAGGTCCCGGAGGCCTTCCTCATCCGCTCGTTGCCGCGCAATGCGATGGGCAAGGTGATCCTGGGCAAGGTGCAGGAAATGGTCGAAGGACTCGACCTCGATGCCCCGCAAACGGGAGCGCAGAACTAGCTGCTCATGCGTGATGGCCCGGCTTCCGCATGTTCAGGAGCCGGCACGCGTTCCGACACGGCCTCCTTGCACCCCAGTACCGTGGACACACGAATGGCGTGCACGTGAGGGGAGCGGCGGATGTCTCGAGATGTCAATGAAGGTGCGGTCGGGCGTGAGGTGAGCCGGTTCATCCCGGTGCCGACATCTCTCAGCGAACAGGCGCAGGGGTTTCTCGGCATGGACATGTTCGGCGGCAGCGCCGACCCAATCGATCCAGGCGATATCGCAGGTTGGCGCGCCAGAATCAAGGAAACCGACGAGTTGCTCGTCGCCGTGATGGGTCCACAAGCCGAGCAGCTCCCGTCGTCCGTGGAATCCAGATCAATCGGAGGGGTACCCGTTTTCGTGGTTACTCCTGAGGGAGTGAACGAGCGCGACGATCGGCCGATCTACATGGACATCCACGGCGGCTCACTGGTGATGGGCAGCGGCAAGGCGTGCGAAGTGATGGCACGGAGGATGGCGGCCCAGGTGCGGATGCAGACATGGTCCGTTGATTATCGGATGCCGCCCGACAATCCCTACCCTGCTGCGCTGGATGACGTCCTCGCCGTGTATCGAGGCCTGCTCGACGTTCGGCGCCCGGAACAGATCGTCGTGGGCGGGGGTTCCGCAGGTGGGAATCTGGCCGCCGCCCTGATGTTGCGCGCGCGAGACGAAGGACTACCCCTCCCCGTCGCACTCGTGTTGCTGACGCCGGAGGTCGACCTGACCGAGTCCGGCGACTCTTTCCAGACGAATCTGGGAATTGATTGCGTGCTGACCGCAAGTCTGGCCGACTCCATTGCCCTGTACGCCGGTGACCATGACCTCCGACATCCCTACCTCTCGCCGCTTTTCGGTGACCTCACCCCTCCGTTCCCACCGACCTTCCTCCAGGCCGGCACGCGCGACCTGTTCTTGTCCAACGCGGTTCGGATGCATCGCAAGCTTCGTGCGGGTGGAGTCGACGCCGAAC
Organism: uncultured Acidimicrobiaceae bacterium; assembly: GCA_963706555.1. Classification (GTDB taxonomy): domain Bacteria; phylum Actinomycetota; class Acidimicrobiia; order Acidimicrobiales; family RAAP-2; genus Bog-473. Next base: position 2,948,138 of record OY970164.1, on the reverse strand, counting down.
TGCACGTCTTCGAGGCCATGCCCCACGGTGGGTTCTTCGGCGCCCCGGAGGACGAAGAGCTGACCGACGAGCTCCGTCGCTTCCTGGGTGCCCACGTCGAATCCTGATGTCCTCCTCGCAGTTCGGCGAGCCACCGGTTCGAGGTATCCCCGAGCAGTGAAATGTCGATCGCAGCATCACTGCTCAGGGCGACGGCGTGGTGATCGGGGGAAAGCAAGTCCTCAGTCGCCGTGGCTGGTGAGATTGATCACATTGCCGTCAGGAGCGCGCACGAAGAATCTGCGTAAGCCCCACGGTTCCTCTGTCAGCGGGTACACGATTTCGAACCCACGCCGCTTCGCCTCCTCGTACGCCTCTTCAATCCCTGATCCGGCATGCACCGAGATCACTGCATCCTCTGGCGCTTTGGCGTCGCCGGCGACGAGCTGGACGTGGGCCTGGCCATCCGGTGATTGATAGTGGGCGACCCAGCCGAGGTTGAATCCCTCGACGCTCAACCCGAGGTACTCCATGTAGAAGTCACGGGCTGCGGCAATGTCGTCAACTCGGAGATTCGGAACAACGCCGGATACTCTCACCCATCCTCCTGAACCGAAGCGAATGCGGGCACCAATTATGCACGGCGCATTTGACGTCTCGCTTCCAGGGAGCTCCTGAACCTGCTTCGGCAACTATCCCGATGGATCAGTACCATGACGGCGAGATCAGGTTTGCTCCGTGCCTGGGCGAAGGAGGCACCGATGAGAAACGAGACAGCGATCCTCGCAGGTGGGTGCTACTGGGGCGCTCAGGAGTTGATCCGTCGGCAACCCGGGGTTATCGCGACCCGCGTCGGATATTCCGGCGGCGACACCCCACACCCCACCGAAGAGAACCTGGGTGACCACGCAGAGGCGGTGGAAATTCTCTTCGACGCCGACACCGTCTCGTACCGTGACCTGCTGGAATTCTTCTTCCAGATCCACGATCCAACTCTCGTGGACCGGCAGGGCGACGAGGTGGGCCGCAGCGTCCGTTCGGCCATTTTCTTCGCCAATGAAGAGCAGCGGGTCGCCGCTCTCGACACCATCGCGGACATCGACGCTTCCGGTCTGTGGCCCGGAAAGGTGGTCACCGAGGTGACTGCGGCGGGGCCATTCTGGGAAGCAGTGGAGGACGACCAGAATTATTTTCAGAAGCATCCCGACGGCGAGAGCTGCCACTTCGTCCGTCCCGGTTGGAAGCTACCTCGCCGGAGCACTCCCGGAGCTGAATGACCGAATGACCTCGACGGCGCAAAGAGTGTGCCCCGCCCCATGATGCGCCGTGGAGTTTGTCTCGAGGACGTGACCGATCGCTGTCTGCGCGTGCGGCGACTGGAGGAGGTCCACCGACGCTGCGCTCGCTCGGGCTAACCGCCTATGCCGGCGGCAGCGAAGGACTCGTCGAGTGTTTTGGTGGACGCCACCTCGGAAACGGTCCCTGTCGGCGGCTCAGCGACTACATCTCCGAGTGCGTTGAAGAACTCGGTGAAATGCGGGGTGTGGAAATGCTCGTAGAGACCATCGAGGCTTGCCCATTCCTCGACGAAGATGAAGGCGTTGGGCGTTTCGACCGACTCGTAGATGACGTAGCTCTGACAGGCGTCTTCCGCTCGCGAGGGGGGTGTCAGCGCATCGAGAAGCGCGAACCAGCGCTCACGCGCCTCCGGCTTGATCACTCCGCATGCATGCAAGATCACCATGGCGCCCCCTCTGCTCGACGAGTTTGTCTCGTTCACGTCACACTACATGCCAGTTGCAAGCGCTGTGCCCGGACGCCGGGCGGTGCAACGTCTGTGGTGAGCCGACAACTCGCTGCGACGTCACTGGCGCGGCACCAGGACCTCAGAGTTCGGCTATCTTCCTCCAAAGAGCCCACCGCCATCCGAATTAAGTGCCTCTAGCCCGGCCTGGCCCGGGAGGCTCCTCTCCTTCAGAAAGACGTGTTCGTGAGAAAGCTGACCCTGAAGTTCGCAAGCATCGGCACGGCAACCGTCGCCGCTGTTTTCGCAGCCACCGTCGTGGCGCCCGCTGCGACTGGCGCTTCCTCGGCCTCCAAGCCATCCACCAGCGTGCTGGTACCCGAATCCGCAGCCAAGGGAGCGGGGTTCACCAAGGTGGTCAATGCTCCCTTCGTCTCGACGACCACCAACGTCACCGGATGCCCCGATGGTGCCCAAGAGCAATTCTCGAGCAAATCCGGACTGCTCAACCTGATTTCCGAGGTCCTGTACTGCAAGTCAACTGCGGAAGCGACCACGCTCTTGCAAGGCATTGCCTCCTCCGACCAGCAGCAAGCAGGTCTGAGTCCCCCGAAGACTCTCGGACCCACCGCCATCGCCCGACTCGCGGCGAATTCCACGTACATCATCGCATGGCGGCGCGGGACCGCGGTCGAGGTCACCGGACTGTCCACCGGCCAGCCCTCGAGCTCGACCACGAGTACCACCACGTCGGTTCCGCTCACCGCTCGCAACAAGCAGGTGCTGGCGGCCGCAGCAACACAACAGAACTCGAGATTTGCGAGCTTCACGGTCGCCTCGGGGACCAAGGGAGCGTCCGCCAACTCATCCGCCGATGCGAAGGCACAAGCAGCCGCCAACGCAGCTTCCGTTGCGGCCGGTTGCCCCAAGGACCCATCCACGGCGCTCACGAAGTCGACGTGGAGCAGCGCTCCATCGAACACCATCGATCCCAAGAAGACCTATACCGCCACCGTGAAGACAGACGTGGGCAAATTCGTGATTGCGCTCGATGCGAAACATGCCCCGCAAACCGTCAACAATTTCGTCTTCCTGGCCCAAAATCATTTCTTCGACTGCGTCATCTTCCTCCGGGTCATCCCCTCGTTCGTCGATCAGACGGGGGACCCGACGGGAAGCGGGAGCGGCGGACCGGGATACTCGATCCCCGATGAGCTCCCGGCGAAGACATCGAACCCTGCGCACCAATACCCTCTGGGATCGGTGGCCATGGCCAACACGGGCCAACCACATACCGGAGGCAGCCAGTTCTTCATCGTCGCCGGAGCGGAAGGCGAATCATTACCGAACACGTACTCCCTGTTCGGTCACGTCACCTCGGGCTTGAGCGTTGTCAAGAAGATCAATGCGCAGGGAAGCTCCTCGGGTGTCCCTCCAGACGTCACCCACCGGATGCTGAAAGTCACCATTACTTCGTCCTGACCATTGCCGGTCGTGGAATCTAGTACGACCCCTGAACTTCGAAGATCCGGCGAGGATTGCCGGTCATCATCTGTGCCACCTGTTCCTCGGTGATCCCCTTTGCCAGCATCGCCGGCACCACCTCGTCGGTGACATGCGTCTGCACCCATTCCTTCAGTTCGTTCCCGAAGGCTTGGGGCTCCCAGTCGCTGTAGCAGGTGACGTCGTGGGAAAGCACGATGCGATCGCTGTACCCCTCGGCACAGAGCGCAGCGAGGGTGTTGATCCGCACCTCCATCTCGGGCAGGCCCATGTCGGGGAGGTAAAGACCGAACCGGTCGGCGCCAATGGTCGAGCCGGCGTCGAGCAGAGCCCGTAGGTAGTCCAGGTCGGTCGAGTCGCCGCTGTGGCCGACGATCACGCGGGACAGGTCGACACCTTCTTCGGTGAAGATCCGCTGCTGCTCCAGCCCGTTACGCGTCTCGACGACGGTGTGAGTTGTGATCGGCACGCCAGTCTCGCGATGGGCCCGGGCCACGGCCCGGAGGATTCGTTCCACATTGGGTGTCACCCCGGCGCGGTCCGTCGCTGTCTTGATGACACCCGCCTTCACGCCACTGCCAGCGATGCCCTCGGTGATGTCACGGATGAACATGTCAGTGAGTATGTCCTCGACTTTGCCATCGACCTCGCGCGCCGGATGCCCGTAGAGGAAGAAGAACGGAAGATGGTCGTAGGTGTAGATGCCTGTGGCCACGATGAGGTTGATATCGACTTGGTCGTTGATCCGGCGTACCGCATCGATGTCGCGGCCGTGTCCCAGAGCGGTGCAGTCGACGATGGTATCGATGCCGTGGTCTTTCACTTCGCGCAACGTCTCGACGACTGAGCTGACCACACGATCCTTGCCGCCTCTCCAACTGAGATCCGGGTACTCCTTCTCTACCTCCGGCGTGATGTTGATGATGTGCTCGTGCATGAGCGTCTGACCGAGTGTGTCGGTATCGACCTCTCCGCGCACGGTGGCTACCTTGGGCATCGTTCTCCCCTCTCTCCTGGCTAGCTGACGACCATCGGGACCGTCCGCCAACCCCACTGGAAACTCGAGGGCGGGCGGACGGCGTGCTCGATGTCGATCTCGTACTCCGGGACTCGGGCCAGCAGCTCCTCGAGGAGGATCCGACCCTCCAGACGCGCGACGTGGTTGCCGATGCAAAAGCCCTGACCCTGACCGAAGGCCAGATGCCGCTTCACCGGTCGGTCCCAGATGAAACGATCTGGCTCCTCGAACTCACGCTCGTCTCGGTTTCCCGCCATGAGGAGCGGAAAGATGCGGTGGCCGACGCTGAGCTCTTTCCCGGCGATGACGATGGGCTTCTTGACCTGCCTCGTGAACCACTGCGCCGGCGCGCAGAACCGCAACATCTCCTCGAATGCCGTGGCGCAGTTGGCCGGATCTGCGGCCACTGCTCGCCGCTGGTCCGGATCGCGCCACAGTTCCATCAGTCCGTGTGCAACGACCTTGGGCAGGGTCTCGGCACCGCCGAAAAGAATGGTGGCCAGCACCGATCCGCTGATCTCCTCGTCCGTGAGGGCCCGCCCGTCGAGACGAAATTCCAGCAACCCGTCGATCAACGGATAGTGCCCGTCGGCACCTGAAGCCCGCCGACGACGGACCACGTCGGTCACCAGGTCGGTGAGCTGCCCATAGGCCACTCCCTGAGCCGCCACGTCCTGGACGCTCGGGTCACAGACCAACACGGCGTCGCGCACCATCGCTGCGTCGGACAACGGGATACCGAACATGTAGCACATGGTGGCGGCGGCGACGATGCCGCCGTACTCGCTAGTCACATTGAACCGACCCTGTGGGATGAGCTCGTCCAGCCTGGCCCGGGCCATGGATCGGATGAGCTCTTCGAGACGTTGCACCGCGTTGCGCCGGAGCGGTGGTCCCACGGCCTGGCGCAGATCCTCGTGCACCGGCGACTCGGTGTAGGAGAGAACCGTGAGCGGGTCATAACTCGCCTTCGGCACGACACCGCCATTCGACACGAGAAGTTGTTCGCGGAACATCATTGTGCCTTCGGTGGAGGTGATGTGGCCCTCCGTGTCATTGAGGATCGTCCAGACGTCTTCGAACCGCGAAATCGCCCACGCTTCGTACTCCTCAATGAAGTAGGCCGGGAACTCGTCGCGCAATATCTTGTAAAATGGAAGGGGATTGTCCATCACCTCCGGAGCGAACGGGTCGTAGCGGAAGTTCTCGAGTGAAACGGACGTCATGTCGAACCCTCGGCTATCGCCAGCGCTCGTTTCGGGCATGAACGCACCGCCTCCTCCACCTGGGCCCAATGCTCGCGGGGTGGCTCGTAGTTGAGGACGATGAGGTTGTCGTCACTGTCGAGGTCGAACACATCCGGTGCGTCGATCACGCATTGACCATTGCCTTCACAACGCGCAAAGTCCACCTCTATCCTCATCGCTCTTCTCCTCCCGCGGCCCTGTGACACCGCTCATTGCGGACCGCCGAATCGCTCGACATGCCGTGACCAGGCGGACGGATTGATCGAGTGCCGCGGACGCTGGCCCCGGAGTGCCTCGAGGAGGAGCTTTACCGGTGTGACGGACGAGGCACGGAACACCTCTGCTGCATTCCCGCCGAGATGGGGCGTCAAGATCACGTTGTCGAGATCAAACAGAGGGTGGCCCGGAGGCAGCGGTTCGGGCTCGGTGACGTCCAGTGCTGCCCCGGCAATGGTGCGCTCTCGTAGCGCGGCCAGCAGGGCGTCGGGATCGACCACCCCGCCACGGGCGGTGTTGACCAGAAAGGCCGTGTCCTTCATGATCCCCAGCTCCTTGGCCCCGATCAGGGCCGCGGTGTCAGCGTTGAAGGGAGTGTTGATGGAGACGTAGTCCCCGACGGCCAGGGCCTCGTGGAGATCGTCCACGATGGTGACGCCCAGGCGCTCAGCCTCGATCGAGTCGAAGAAGGGATCGAACGCCACAACCTGCATCCCGAAGCCCTGCCGACAGATTTGGGCGATGGTGCGCCCGATGAACCCGAAGCCAACGATGGTGAGCGTCTTTCCGCTGAGCAACGAGAGCCTGGGCGGCGTCTGCATCACCCGCAAGGCGTCGACCTTCTTCGTCTCGTGTGCCAGGCGATCGGTGTCGGCGATCCTTCGGCAGAGTGCCAACATCAGTCCCACGGCATGTTCGGCCACCGCCGGCGCATTTGCTCCCACCGCGTTGATCACCAGAATGCCGAGGTCGGTGGCGGCAGCCACATCGATCTTGTCAGTACCGGCCGCGCTGATGAAGACCACCTCGAGCAGGGCCGCACGCCCCAGCATCTCCGCCGTCACGGGGAGATGCCCACCGGGACCGATGGCATGCAGGGCGTGGACCTCCCCGAGATACTGATCCAGCGAGGCCTTCACCGCGGCGTCCCGCTGTGCGAAACGATCGGTCCCGCCGAGACCGATGGCGCGCTCAGCATCATCGAGGCCGTAGATCACCTCGATGTCGTCGGCGTCCTGCAACAACGCGTCGGCGTCGGGGTGAAGCAAGAAAGTGGGAATGAGGACCTTCTTCCGTACGGTCACGTACCCTTGCCCTTCGTCGTCGACATCGTCTTGAGCTCTTTGAGGACGGCGGTGTCGGTCGCGATGCCCGCTCGCAGATACCCGACATCGGCCCCGAGTGAGACGAACTTGACGCCCCGCTGGACGAGATCCTTGGCATGATCGGCACCGGAGCTCACCGTTCCCACGAACACGCCCGCCTTGTCCGCCGCCACCACGATCCTGTCCATGGCTGCGAGCACGTCAGGGTGGCGCCCGGACCAGTCGAGCGGCAATCCGAGACTGAGGCCGAGATCGACCGGACCGACGAACAAGCCGTCGACACCGGGCACGGCGGCGATCTCATCGACACGTTCCAATGCCTCCGCCGTCTCGATCATGACCAGCAGCACGACATCTTCGTTGGCGGCGGCCGTCGAAACGAACCCACCGCGCGTCGGCCCCATGGAGCGGATGCCCTGCGGCGGGTAGCGCAATGCGGCTGCGGCCAGCGCCGCCTCCTCGGGCGTGTTGACCATGGGCACGATGACACCGGCCGCGCCCACGTCGAGAGCCCGCATGATCGTCGCGGCATCCGTCCAAGGGATCCGGACGACCGCCGATGTGTTGCCGATGGCGAGCGCCTGTAGGACCCGCACCAGGTCAGCACCTGTGACGCTGCCGTGTTGGGTGTCGACGATGACCCAATCGAAACCAGCCCCTCCCATGAGCTCGGCCGAGACGCTGTCCGCCATGGTCGACCATCCCCCGATTGAGGGGCGACCCTCCGCCAATGCCGCACGAATGCCGTTCACGACGACTCCCCTTTCAACGTGATGACTTCGGCGGGACAGGCGCGCACGGCTTCGCGCACTCGTTCATGGACCTCAGGCGGCGGCGTCCCATCCAGAAGGATGACGACGCCGCCCTCGTCCTGGGAGAACACCTCGGGGCAGGCGATCACGCACGCACCGCTTCCGATGCATTTGTCCGCATTTATCTCTACCAGCATCTGCAACTCTCCTCTTTGTCTGCGACCCGGGCTAACACACCCTTCACCCGTAGGGTGTGCTCGCTGTGCCGGATGCCCCTGCCGCACCTGCGCCCTGACGGGCGGTCTCGAGTTCCTGGGCGGCGATGGTCGCCAGCATCACCGAATCGGCGCCGAGTGAGACGAGTCGGCTCCCCCGGCCCACCCACCGCAAGGCATCGGTGGCGTTCAACGAGTGGCCACCCATGACCCGGCCGAATTCGTCACACGCCGCCTTGATCCGCTCGACCGGTTCTTTCAGTTGATCGGTGGAAAACGCCAGCATCGGGTCGAGACCGAGTCCGATCGACAGGTCGGCCGGGCCGATGTACACGCCCTCGATCCCGTCCACCGCACAGATGTCGCGCACGTTGTCCAGCCCTTGCGATGTCTCGATCATCACGAACAGGCTCACCCGTTGCTGAAGGGCACCCAGGTCGAGCCCGAGGTCGCCGCGGAACGGACCGAAGCTCCGCACGCCCTCGGGCGGGTACCGGCAGGCCGAGACGGCCGCCCTGGCTTCCTCGGCGGTACTCACCATCGGGACGATGATCCCGTCGGCACCCGAGTCGAGCAGCCGCCCGATGAGGGCCGGATCATTCTTGGAGACGCGCACGATCACTCCGAACGGCGCGGCGACGAGGCGCCGCACGAGCACGGCGGCTTGCGCCTCGCTGACCGCCGAATGCTGCGTGTCGATGCCCACGTAGTCATAGCCGAGACGCCCGAACATCGAGACGTTCGCCTCCGACTCCGTGGTGACCCACCCGCCGAACGCCGGTTGGCCTTCGCTCCATCTTGCGACCAGAGAAGCATGTGGCATCCGCCTATCCCCCCGCCCGGGCCTCGAAGCCCGTCATGTGACCCGAATAGAACTCATCGCGTACGACCTGTTGCGCCGGGATCAGCCAGGACTCGTCCAAGTCCTCCAGCCGCTCCACGCCCATGAGGGTCATGGTGCGCGCCACTTCCTCTCGGAGGATATTGAGAATGTGCGCCACACCGGCCGGGCCCCGGGCGCCGAGGCCGTAGAGATACGGGCGACCGATGCACACCGCCTTCGCACCCAGGCACAGCGCCTTGACGATGTCGCTGCCGCGCCGAATGCCCCCGTCGATCAGGATCTCGCCTTGGCCGTCGAGCCGTCGGGCGATGGCCGGGAGTGCATCGAGCGTTGCGACCGCACCGTCGAGTTGGCGGCCGCCGTGGTTCGACACCACGACGCCGGTCGCTCCCAAGTCGATGGCCCGCGCCGCGTCCTCGGCGTCGAGCACGCCCTTGATGTAGACCGGACCGTCCCACTGCTCACGCATCCAGGCGAAGTCATCCCAGACGAGCTCGGGCCGCATCCACTTGTACTGCGCCTGGACCGAGCGCACTGCGGCCCGCGCGCCACCTTCGTCGACCAGGTTGCGCGCCGACATCCTCTGGTAGCGCAGGAAGCCGTACCACCACTTGGGCCTGATGGCCGCACTGGCGATCCGGGCCGGGGTCAGGACGGGCGGCGTCCCCATTCCCCGCTTGCGCTCGCTCTCCCGGTTTCCGTGAATCGGGACGTCGACCGTCACGAAGAGCGCCCGGAATCCGGACCGCTTTGCCCGATCGAGGAAGGACTCCGTCAACGCTCTGGCGCCTGTGGCCTCGTCGGCCCATGGATAGAGCTGGTAGAAGTGGTCCTCCCTGGTGGCCGCCCCCACTTCCTCGATCGAATAGGTGGCGGCCGTGCTCAGGATGGCCCGCGTGCCGACGCCTTCCGCTGCCTGCGCCGCACCGACTTCACCCGTCCAGTGCGAGATCCCGGTCAAGCCGGTCGGCGCCAACAGGATCGGCATCGAGAGTGGGACCCCGGCCACCTCGACACTGAGATCCTTCGCGTCCTTGCCCGTCAAGACTTTGGTCCGCAGGCACCATCTCTCGAATGCTTCGCGATTGGCTTTGAGGGTGCCGAGGTCCTCGGCGCCGCTGTCGACGTAGGCCCAGACCATGCTCGGCACGGCTCGCTTGGCCAGTTGCCGGTAGTCCTCGACGGTGATGGGACCGGCGCGGGCCGTGAGCTTGTACTGGAAAACAGTCACGGCCGGCCCTTCCCGGTCAGGACGGGCCCACTCATTTCATGGCGAGCGGGCTCACCGGAGAGCCGACTCCACCGACCACACGCAGGGGGGGCGCAGCCAGGAAGAACTCCCAGACGCCGTCGGAGGCGCAGTCCTCCGCCAGCCCTTCGAGGTCCAGGATCTCGCCCAACATCATTCCGAGGTCACGAATGAGGACGCAGTGCAGGGGCAACACGCCGGTGCCCTCCGCTGAGGGCTGGACCTCGATGCACCAGTTGTCCGACACCACCGCCGCGATCTCCTTGTCATGGAGCCACTCGGCACAGGCCAGGCCGAGCCCGGGGTTGCCCGCCATCCAGTTCTCCCAACCGTCGACCAGGGCCTTGCGGCGCCAACCGGTGCGGACCGCCAGGATGTCACCTGACGAGACCTCGACGCCCTGCGCCGCCAGGACGGCGTCGAGCTCGTCGGGTTCGATCCCCTCACCTGGCTGCATCCATTCGACACCTCTGGCGCGTGCGACGTCGACCAGCACGCCGCGACCGACGATGCCCGGCAGAGCGTTATCGATCGCGTTGCGCGACGCCCCCCCCATCGCCATGACCGAGTGCACCGACACGTTGTTGTAGAAGACGTCGTCATAGCCGACGTGGGCCAGGCTGTCCCATTGGGTCGCGCCCTGCAAGGGCATGGAGATGAAGTCGTCCGAGATGTTGATACCGCCGCTGAGATGGAGATCGTCAGTGGGCATGACGGTCATGAAGTGCAGCGGATTGATCCGGCCGCCCAAACCGGTCTGCGGACCGTCGGCACCGATCGGGATGCTGAGCTCGAAGACCTTCCCGGTACGCACGCAGCGCGTCGCCTCGACGATCCGTTGCGGCGTGATGAAGTTCAGTGTCCCTCGTTGGTCCTCTGCTCCCCACCTTCCCCAGTTGGAAAGACGGTCCCCGATGACCTTGAAATCTTCCACTCAGCCCCCCTCAACGTTAATGTGCAAAGTTAGTAATCACAAGGTAAGCAGTCAAGCGGCGAGGTACACCGCAGCCGGGCCGCGCAACTGGTAATTCGGCCCGTAGTCCACCTCACCGACGACCTCGAAGTCGGGCAACAGATCGAGCAGGCGATCGAGCCAGACCTGGACCTCGAGCCGGGCCAGGTTGAGACCGATGCAGCTGTGGAGCCCGAAGCCGAAGCCAAGGTGCTGACGCGGCGGCCGTGTGATGTCAAAGGCCGAGGCGTTGTCCCACCTGTCCGGATCGCGGTTCCCCGCACCCTGTATGGGCATGACCACGGCCCCGGGCGGGAGTCTGACGCCGGCCAACTCGACCTCGACCCGGACGTCGCGGTCGATGAACTGCGTGATGGTCTGCCAGCGATGTACCTCTTCGATGGCCGGAAGCACGAGGGATCGGTCCTGGGCCAACAGGCGGCGCTGGTCGGGATGGGCCGCCAGGGAGACGAGGGTGTGCGCCATCAGCTTGGCGGTGGTCTCGTTGCCGGCGAAGACCAGCTGCGTGTTGCTCGCGATGATCTCCTTCTCGCTCATTTCGGTTTGCGCGAAAGGCGCGGCCACCATCTTCCCGATGAGGTCGTCGCTCGGATTTCTCCGGCGCTCGTTCACCTGCTCTGCGATGTAGGCGTTGAGCTCCGCTGTGGCCTGGCGACCGGCCATGACGGTCTCCATGCCCTTCTCGGTCGGGTCCAACGCTCCCTCGGTCGTCGCACCCATCGCATCACTCCAGGCGCTGAACTGCGTGAACATCGCCGTGTCGATCCCGAGCATGTTTGCGATGACCAGCGTCGGGATGCTGCGGGTGAGCTCGGCCACGGCTTCAACCGTCTCGCCCGACCGGAGACGCTCGACGAAGGGGTCGAGCTGCGAGGCAACCACCCGCTCGACCAGCTCGCGACGACTCTCGAGATTGCCGCGCTGAAAGTCTTCGGCCCAGATGCCGCGCATCGCATTGTGGCGTGCGGGTTCGTCGATGGTCTCCATCGTCGTGCCGCCAAAGAAGTCGACGAAGGCGTCGCTCGCGCCTTGGGCGTAGTGGCCGCTGTCGCCCAGGACACGCGAGACGAGTGGGTACGCAGTCACCATCCAACGGTCCAAGAGCTCGTTGTACACGATCGGACCGGCGCGTCGAATCTCCTCGAGCATGGGATACGGGTCCTGGTTGAACCCGTCCTCGTGGAAACTGGCATTCACGACGGGCGTCGTGTCCGAACTTTTCATCTGATTCCCCTTGGCGAGACGGTTGGCGCTTATTTGATGTAGCCGCCGAGTGGCGTGTTCACAATGGCCCCGATGGGGCCGACCACTTCGAGCAGTTCGGGGCTGGGGGCACCCAGCAGGGTGAAACGGACCGGGGTCACCAAGGCCATGAAGCGAGCGGCGAACTTCTCACCGAAGTTCTTCATGTGTTCGAGCGCAGCGTCGGAGTCGTCGTAACGTTCGTACACGTTGATCGAGGTATCCGTGGCGAAAATCTGATAGGCGCGCGACCCCGGCTCCGATTTCTTGGTCTCCTCGACCATCTCGGGGATGAGCGCCTCGAGCGCACCCCGGTTCTCCGGTTTCACTTCGAGCTCGAAGAGCCAGGCGACTTCATTCTCTGTGGACATGGAGCTACTCCTTCTTGTTCAGGCGTCGAGTTTGTAGATACGTGCGGCCGTATCGTGCAAGACCTTCCGACGGATCTCGTCGGGAAGCTGCGCGAGGTTGTTGGCGATGGTTGTCTTGGCGTCCGTAGCTGCGCTGCCCGGACCGGGCGACAAGCTGGTCGGGTGGGGGTAGTCGGACTCGAACATAACATTGTCCGGGAGAAGATCGATGAGCCGGCCCACGTTCTTCTCGAACCAGAACGTGGCGTACACCTGGCGCCTGAAGTACTCGCTCGGCAGCGGCTTTCCGTCACGCGTCCTCGACGCCCGGTTGTTCTTGTACATCCAGTCCATGGCCTCCAGGAGGTAGGGGACGTACCCGAAACCGCTTTCGACGGAGACGAAGTTCAGGCGGGGAAAGCGTTCGCAGATGCCCCCCATGCACAGATCGGTGATGACCGCTGCGTTACCCAGAAAGAACAGCACCGACATCTGGGCGAAGGAGGCGTCATCGTGGACCGACGCCCACTCGTGCAGCTCCACCTCCGTCGTGTTCCCGAATCCGATGTGGAAGGAGACTGGAGTCTCGAGGTCCTGGGCCAGGTTCATCAGCGGGTCCCAGTGGGTGTCACGCAGGGCCGGCAGGCCGACCTTCTCGAAGTCGTGCCCCCAATTGAAGCCCCGGAAGCCAAGCTCGGCGCAGCGACGCAGTTCGACCACTGACGCCTCGACGTCCCAGAACGGGAGAAACGCGAGGGGGATGAGGCGCCCCGGATCGGCGCTGCACCACTCGACCTGGAAGTCGTTGAATGCCTGCACGCAGGCCAGTCCGAGATCGCGTTCGAGCTCCATGAATGCGAAGCCGAAGAAACCGAGCAGATTGGGATAGAGGATCTGCGCCGTGATGCCGTGGGCGTCCATGACCTTCAGTCGAGCTTGCGCATTCCAGCCCCCGGGATCGGCTTCCTCGAACGTGGCGGGCGTCGACGGATAGAACTCCTTCCATCCAGCATGGGCCTGGTCCTGCACACCGAGCAGCGTGTGGCGACCGACGTGCCAACGATCCCGCTGTCGCTCGGCGTCCCACTCCACATGGGGCGCTTCGTCTCTGAACCGCAGCGGCATCCGGCTGGTCCACAGGTCAGGCGGCTCGGTGACATGCGTGTCGACATCGATCACCGCAATCGGTTCTGTCACGCCTGCCACCCCCATTTCACGCTTCACGCCCCCTCCATCGAGGAGCGCACTTCAGCCTTCCCGCAGTCCACCCGTGCCCGTGCTGTCCGCGCAGAGGAACGGCAGCCACCCCGTGGCGCGCCGCCGGTTCCATCTTGGTGGAGTATCTCTATCTTTGCAACAGGAGCCGGCCGCGCCGTCGACTACAGGGCTTCACCGCCGTCGATGAAGATCTCCTGGCCGGTGACGAACGCCGCTGCATCACTGACCAGGTAGAGCGCTAACGCTCCCAATTCGGAGAACGCGCCGTCACGGTGCATGGGGATCCGCTTCATCATCCATTCGCGGGACTTGGGGATTTCGTGCAGGTCAGCCGACATCGTGGTGTGGAACTGCCCGGGTGCGATCGAGTTGACCGTGACCTGATACCCCGCCCATTCGTGGGCCAGGCTCCGGGTCAGTGCTGCCAAGGCACCTTTGGCCATTTCGTAGGGCGCGCAAAATGGCACGACCCGCGAACGCGCGGCGCTCGTGATGTTCAGAACGCGGCCCCATCGATGTTCGAGCATGCCGGGCACCAGCTCACGCAGCGCGAAGAAACTGGCACTCACATGCGTGTTGAGCGTGCCGAACCACTCCTCATCGGACACCGGGCCCGGACTGGTCCACTTGCCTTGCAATGTGGAACCGGGCAGAGGCACCAGGGGCTTGTAGATGAGGTTCCCGGCATTGTTCACGAGTATGTCCACGCGGCCGAACTCGTCCAGCGCCGCCGATGCCATCGCCCGCACCTCGCGAGGGTCGCTCACGTCGGCCACGAGACCTAACCCCGTGGCTCCCAGCGCTGCGATTTCCTTTTGGACCGCGCCGACCTGATCCGCACTACGCGATGCCACGACGACGTTAGCGCCGGCGCGCGCGAAGACCAGCGCAAGCACTCGTCCTATTCCTCGGCCACCACCGGTGATCAGCGCGGTGCGTCCATCAAGACGCGTCGCCGGGACGTCGAGCGACTCCGGCGTCGATTCTTCAGTCATTTCCGCACGTTCAGTCCGGCCCGGTCACGTCTGCGGCCCGCAGAGGGAAGAGCGTGGCGAAGCCGTCGGCGCTGATGCTGTCGAAAAGGATGTCCGACAGCGCATCGGAGTCAACCGGGAGCCGCAGAGCCGGCTGCACGTGACGAACCAGGAACGAGATGTCGTACTCGTCGCACATTCCGGCCGCGCCGTGGAGTTGTTGCGCCAGGCGCACGACAGGCTGGGCCACCTCCTGGGCCTGCAAACGAGCGGCCAACGCGTCACTGCGCGCATGGAGCGGATCGGTGGACAAGCGCCACAAGCTGAAGCGGATGAACTCTCGCAGTCCGTCGACGGCCACGGTGGCGTCGGCCACCTGGAAGCGGACCGACTGCAGGTCGGACAGCGGCCGGCCGAACTGGACCCTGCCCTTCACATGGTCGACGGCCAGTTCGAGGGCGTACTCGCTCACCCCGAGCAGGTACGAGGCCCACAGGACGCAAAGCAGCTCGATCTCACCCGCGGGGCTCGGCCCGAGGTCACGCTGGGGCGTCATGTTCGTGACGAACGGAGCCAGCCGACTCTCGAGGCGCACCCCGGCTGACGTCGCTTCAGATACTGTGCCGTCGAGGTCGTGGAGCACCCACTCGCCGAAGAGGTCTCCGTGGTCGACCCGGAGCGGCGACGATGAGGCGAAGGCCACGGGTTTCCCATCCCCGGGCCGAGCTGCGACGTAGGCCACCACGGGGAAAGGAACGATGGAGCGACCGGCCACGCGCACCAACTCCGCCCCCATGACGGACGAGTCGAGGTCGGCCCGGGGGTCGAGGTCGGGCACGCCGAGCGTGTCGAGGACGACCTTGATCTCCCGCATGCGCAAGGCGGGATCGATTTCGGCCCGACGCGCCAGCTCGAGCCCACCGGCGGCGGCGAAGGCCCGTTCGGCCGCGGCGGCGAATTGCTCTGCGACCTCAGGAAGCGCGAGATCCACTTGCCCTTCCCAACACCGAACGGGCGACCGTCTCGCGCTGGACTTCGATAGCTCCAGCCGCCACTGTCGAGGCTTGGGCGTAGCGCCAGTGATCCTCCATGGCACCGTGGAACGGTGCGTCGGCGCCCGCCCTTTCGAGCGTGCGATGACCGAGCACCTGCATCAGCGTCTCGGCCACCTCCTGATCGCACTGGGTGACGGCGACCCGAGCCACGCTGGCCAACGTGCTCGAGTTGGCATCTCCCCGGACCTGGGCCGCCACGCAGCGATAGGCCAGGAGTCGGGCCGTGCGCACCTTGATCAGCGCCTTGTTCCAGCGCGAGCGGAGGGCGGGAGGGAGCGTGTCCCACTCCCCTTCGAGCGAGCGCGACAGCAAGGACAGCAACCGGTCACACCGGGCGTAGCGGGCGATGCCCACTCGCTCATAGGACAGCGTGCGGCGAATCACCTTGGACCCTCCGCCGATCCCGCCCAGGATCTCATCGGAAGAAGCCCAGACGTTGTCGAAGAAGCACTCGTTCAGATGATGGCGCCCGAGCATGGACGCGATCGGGCGCACCTCGATGCCCTCGCGGTCCATCGGGATCAAGAAGATGGTGATGCCACCCGGCTCGTCCTCGCCTTCGGGCACCCTGGCGGCCAAGAAGCAGTAGCCCGCCATCTCCGCGTACGAAGTCCAGATCTTTTGGCCCGAGATACGCCAACCCTCCCCTTCCGCGACGGCGCGCGTCGAAAGGGAGAACAGGTCAGATCCGGCGTCGGGCTCGCTGAAACCTTGACACCAGATGCGCTCACCGGCGGCGATCGGAGGCAAGTGGACGGCCTTTTGATGCTCCGTCCCGAACTCCATGATCGACGGACCAACCCAATTGAGACCCATGTACTGGGCGCCCCGGGGCTCGTGATGTGCCCACATCTCTTCCCGCACGACGGTCTGGTCCCACAACGATCCGTCCTGACCGCCGAACTCTTCGGGCCACGACAATGTCAAGAGCCCTTTGGCCGCCAACTCCTTGCAGAAGCGCTGGGTGATCGCCAGGTCCTCTGGGTTATCGGTGAACACGCCCAGGAACCCGGGGGGGATCCGCTCATTGATCAATTCCCGCAGGAGCGATCGAAGCTGATTACCTTCCTCGCCGAACTCGTAGTCCAAGGCATTTCCTCTTACTCAATTGATGAAAATCGCTTTCCGCCAAAACCGTTGACGATATGTCCCCCCGCACCTCGTTCATCCGAAGTTATAAGCTTAATGATAGCATCATTAAAGATCGGAGCAAGCGGTCGCAACCCGCCGATCAGGGGCTTCGTAGGACCGTCACGTGGTGCGTACCTGACCGAGCCCGCTGCGCTTCCCCAACGCGCCCCCCTCGCCTTGCCGCGCTCGCCACCCCGAACATGTCGCGTGCTTATAATAGTTATAGACACACGTAAGGGCGCAATCTTGTCCCGTTGTGGTGCTGGCGACGCCGTCGTAAGGGGGATGCGTGAAGATCGAGATCCTCGGCTGCTGTCGCTGCGCCCAGCGCCGGTGAGCATCCTCGTCGGCCGGATTCTGCAACGCGCGGCCGGGCTCTCCCCCCGGAGCATCGCTGCCACGCTGGACGAGGCATCAGTTACCTTCGCCGACGTCGAGGACGGCGCAAACCGTGTCGCGCGCGTCTTGCGCGGCCATGGCGTGGGCCCGGGTGATCGCGTCGCGTCGTGGACCGACATTTCGCTGCGGTCCTTCGATGTCTTCTTCGCCGCGGCCCGATTGGGTGCCGCTTTCGCACCACTGAATCCGGCGCTTTCGTTTTCGGAGGCCCGCGATGTGACCGCGTACCTCCGCCCGCGGTTCCTCCTGACGGATGCAGCGCACCTCGAGCAGGCTGCGCAGATCGCGCGCGAACTCGACGTCGCTCTCGTCGTCTCGGGGGCCACGGGGAAGGTCACGTCGGGCCTCGATCTGGACACGGAAACCGGCGCAGCAGCGTCTGGAGGCGCGCCCGCGCAGCCCGAGCCCACACCTGCACAGCCGCACGTGATCTTCCTGACCAGTGGCAGCACCGGACGGCCCAAGGGTGTGGTCCTGTCGCACTATGCCAGCTGGATGCGGGCGGTGCCGCTCGGTGGCGCCACTCGGCTCGTCGCTCCGGGGGGCGGAGGCGACCTGTGCCCTTTTCCCCTGTTCCACATGGCAGGTTGGAATGCCGTGCTGTGCGCGTGGGCGCTGCTCCGGCCCATCCACCTCGTCAGCCAGCCCACCGGCGAGCGCTTGTTGGCCCACGCCGAACTGTGGCGTCCCTCGACCCTCTACTGCATACCGGCACTCTGGCGGCGCATGTTCGATGCCATGACGTCGCGGTCGTACGACCTGTCCAGCCTGCGCTACGCGATCACGGGAACCTCGTTGGTGAGCGACGACCTCCTGCGCGAGATCAAGGACAAGCTGCCGGGGACCGAAACCACCATCAGTTACGGCTCAACGGAAATGGGGGTCGCCACCACCCTCGGCGACCACGATCTCTTTCGCAAGCGCGGCAGTATCGGCCGACCCAATCCGGGCTTCGACGCCGCCATTGTCGACGGGGAGCTCTGCCTCTCGGGCGAGACCGTCATGTCGGGCTATTTCGACCTGCCCGACGAAACAGCGGCCGTGCTCGAGAACGGCTGGTACAAGTCGGGCGATCTGGCCGAGATGGACGGGGAGGGCTATCTCACCATCACAGGACGTCGCCGCGAGATCATTCGTTCCGGAGGCGAGACGATCGCACCGAGCGAGGTGGAAGCGGCACTCGAGGGGTTCCCCGGTGTCCGCGAGGTGGGCGTGGTCGGGCTCCCCGATGCGACGTGGGGCGAGATTGTGTGCGCCGTCCTCGTCCTCGAGCCCGGCGCGGTGAGTCCGAGCGTCGAGAGTCTCCGGGCGCATGTCGGTCCGCGCCTCGCCGGCTTCAAACACCCGCGCGCCGTCGTCTGCGTCGCCGCCCTACCCCGCACCGCGGCGACCGGACAGATCCAGCGCAGCCAGTTGCGCGCCTCGTTGCTCGCCGAGCCCGATCACAGCTGAGGGGCCGGGGGCGCCGGACGCACCTCAGACGACGAGGCCCTTACGCCGGGGGAGGCCCGAGAGGGAGCACAGTGTGGGGGGGTGATCCGCCCTCGAGCCATTGCGCGACATGCCGCGCCGTCATTCTCGCCACGTTCCACGGATAGCTGACAGTGGCGGTGGCGTCATGCGAGGAGATGACCGTGCGGGGAGCTCGCCAGAGCGGGTGCGACCCGGGAAGCGGCTCCTGGGGCAGGACATCCAACCACGCACCCCCGAGCGCGCCGGATTCGAGGGTGTCAAGGAGGGCATCGTGGTCGATGAGGCCCCCTCGTCCGACGTTGACCAGGAGAGCGCCGGGCTTGAGCGCGTCGAATTCCTTCGTACTCAGCGGCTCTGTCTCGTCACTCAGTGCCGCCGCGAGGATGACGACGTCGGAGTCGACGAACACGTGCAGGATGTCTCCGGCGCCCACCACGCGGTCGGCGCCCGGCGGGCAGCCCATCTCCGGGCGTCTGCGCACGCATGTCACCTGGAGCCCGAGCGCCGCCGCCATTGCGCACAGGCGGGCACCGATCTCCCCCGCTCCGATGATGGTGATCCGACGTCCCGACAACTCGCTGCTCGGAAAGCGCTCCCATTGCCGGCGCTGCTGCGCGGCAAAGCGCTCCGGGGCGCGTCTGGCCAAGCTCAGCATGGCCATGATCGCGAACTCGGCGACGCCATCGGCCCCTGCGCCCGCGGCCGAGACGAGACCGATTCGGGCCGCGCGCATTTCTTCTATCGGTGCTCCTTCGTAGCCTGCGCCGTAATACTGGACCCAGCGCAGGGCTGGCGCGGCGCCCACAAGCCCACTGATCTGTTGCGGAAAGCCGACCAGTACGTGGGCCCGGACCAGAGGCTCGACCCACTCGGGCGCGATCGCGCTCGGCGCGAACGTGTCGCTCCAGGGGACTGGCGCGTACGACACGGTCACACCGTCCCTCACCACTCCCCGCATGCGCTCTACCACCGGCTCGGGAATCAAGGCCGTCGCCACGACGACATGGATGGCGTCACGCACGGCGCGCCTCCCCACGTTCCTGGTCGGGCACCGACGTCGGCTGCCACGACGGCGGCCGCTTCTCCAAGAAGGCCCGCGGTCCCTCTCTCACGTCGTCGCCCGTTCCCACCGCCGACGCCAGCGGTGCGACGAACCGGTAGGAATCCTCCAGACCCTGGCGCAGGCCGAAGTGGACTGTCTGTGTAATCGCCTCGATCGCCATCGGCGAGCACGCCAGCACCATGTCGGCGATCTCTCGGGCCCGCGTCAGGAGGTGCGGGGGTGCAACCAACTCTTGGACCAGACAGCAGCGATACGCGCGTGCGGCGTCGATGCGGGTACCGGTGAGTTGCATGTACATTGCCTCACCCGGCGGAATGAGCCGCGACAGCATATGGAGGCCGAAACCGGCCAAGGTGCCCGAACGCGGTTCGGGGAGCCCGAAACTCGAACGTGGGGTGGCAATCCTGATGTCACATCGGAGCGCCCATTCGAGGCCGCCGCCCACGCAATAGCCATCGATGGCCGCGATGACGGGCTTCGCAATGGCCGGGGGTTCCGCCGCCTCCGTCACCGTCATGGTCTCACCAGCGCCGGGATGCCAGAACGGTTGGCGCATGTCGGAGCCCACCGAAAACGCCCGTCCTCCTGCCCCCGTCAAAATTGCGACACGCAGGGCCGGGTCTGCGGCATAGGAGCGCAAGAGCTCCCACAACCTGGCGTACGCGGCATCATCGAGCGCATTCAGGCAATCGGGTCGATCGATCGTGATCAGTGCAACCTGACCGTCCACCTCGTAGTGAATATCTTCCGAGGAGCCCACGGCAGGCTACGTCGGCACCCGACAGTGTGCGGCAGGGCTCATCCTGATATTCCGGTTCTCGCCTGCTCCACTGCCATGGCGGTGAGTGCCCGCCGTTGGATCTGACCGGTTGTCCCCGTCCGCGGCACGCTGTCGATCAGAATCACCCGCCGGGGATGCTTGTAGGCCGTCAGCTTGCCTTCGCAGTACTGTCGGAGGTCTTCCACCGCGACGGTGTCGCCCGGCTGGACGACGACGAAGGCCGTGACCACTTCACCCCAATGCTCATCGGGGACGCCGGCGACCGCGACGTCGAGAATCGAGGGATGCCCCTGGAGGACAGCGTCCACCTCCACCGGGGCGACCCACTCCCCACCCGTACGGATCATCTCCTTGGTTCGTCCGACGATGTACAAGAAGCCCTCGTCGTCCTGCTCGGCCAACTCGCCGGTGTAGAACCACCCATCCCGAAAGGCCTCGCCGGTGGCCTCAGGATTGCGGAAGTAGCCGCTTGCCAGGTGGCCGCTGCGCACAGCCAGCTCACCTTCGTCGAGACGAACGCGCACGGTCGGGGCGGGAGGACCGACCGAACCATGCTTGCGCAAGACATCGTCGGGCCCCATGCGCGAGACCAGACCCGCTTCGGTCGAGCCATAGGTGATCGTCGTCGTGGTCCACGGAAACGTCTCGCGGATCTCGTTGAGCAAGGCCGGCGTCGTGGCCGAGGTGCCAGTGTCCGCCTGCCCGACGCAGGACAAGTCCCACGCACTGCGGTCCATGTCCAGCACGCGCCGCCACACCGCGGGGATGCAGTAGAGCCGGAAGCCCCGGTAGTGATCGACCGCGTCGAGAATCTGCTCGGTATTGCCTCCGTCGACGTAGACAACCGTCTCGCTCGACACCCACGCTTCGAGGGTCGACGCCCAGCCGGCCATGTGGAACTGGGGGAACATGCAGATGGTTGCGCCTCGGGGCCACGTCGACATGCCACCGAGCAAGGAGCGTAGGACCTCGGTCCGGTGCGACAGGACAACCCCCTTCGAGCGTCCGGTCGTTCCGCTGGTGAAGAAGATCATGTGCGCGTCGTCTTCGTCGACATCCCACTGCCCCGAAGAGCGCACGGGACGCTGTGCCAGCAGCTCGGCGATTGTGACATCGCCCGGGTGTCGATCGTCGGAGATGACAAGCGAGGCATCTGCCAGCTCGAACAGCGGCTCGGCCTCGTCGTCACCGAAACTCGGGTTCAGCGGGACGAGGACGGCCCCGATGTGGGCCGTGGCGAAGAAGAGCGGTACGGCGTCAACCGTGTTGTAGCCCCACCAGACGATGCGATCGCCCCGTCCGATACCCCTGTCCGTGAGCAATGCCGCCAGATGGTCGGCCCCGCGGGCGACTTCGGCATACGTCAATTCTCGACCGTCGTGCGCGACGGCCACCACTCCCGGCGTGCGCGCCGCTGCCGCATTGATAATTTCACCGACCAACAGCCGCTGCACCGACTAGTCCTTCAACTCGATGGCGATCTCCCGATAGCGCTTCTTCCCGATGTTGCGGGCCGTCTCGATCCCGCCCTTCTCGATCCAGAAATACTCCCCTGGACTGACATCCACCTCGACGTACTCGTTGTAGAGGCCGGCTGAGTCCTCTTGCGGGACTCCGGCAATTTTGTCGCCCTCGAGCACGACGAGGATGTAGTCCATCGTGTGCTCGTGGATGTCGGACTCCTCGCCCGGAGCCAAATCCATCTCCCAGATCTTCACGCGATCGTTCTCCATGAGGACGCGCGTCGCGATGCCGCCCAGTTTCCGTTCAGACTCTGCCATGTTGGCTCCCTTTCTTCGGTTGTTGCATGACCGATGTTTCCTCTGACGCGTCGCCGACAGAACACTTCTCACCCGGGTCGGGAGGGATGGCGCCCTACTTGATTGTCAGCCCCGCATCCACGGGGAATGTGACGCCCGTGATGTAGCGGGCCTCGTCAGAGGCCAAGAACAGCACCGCATTCGAAACGTCTATGGGGTCGACCCACGGGACCGGCAGGGCGTTCATCGACGACATGATCGGAATCACGTCCTCCCGAGTGGGATGTGCGGCATCCGGAGCCATCTGCCGGTACAGAGAGTCATTCATGATCATGAGCGTGTCCACTCCGGTTGGGTGCACACTGTTGACCCGGATCATGTCCCCGGCCAATTCGAGGGCAAGCGTCCTCATGAGCCCGACCACGGCGTGTTTCGCTGCGCCGTAGTGCCCGACATTCTGGGATGCCTTGAGGCCGACGGCGGAGCTGGTAAGGATCATCGATCCGCCACCGGCAGCAACCAGGTGGGGGATGGCCGCCTTGCAGGTATGCCAGACGCCGGTCAGGTTGATGTCGATCATCTCCTGCCAGGTCTGCTCGGACAAGTCGACGAGGCGGCCCGTCGAATAGATACCAGCGTTGGCACAGACGATATCGAGATGCCCCAGCTCGGCGACCCCCTCGTCGAGGACCTCGGAGAGGTGCGCAAAGTCCCGTACGTCGGCCTGGGTGGCGATGATGCGGCGATCGAGGGCTTCCACCTGGGCCGCCGTCTCCTTGAGGTCATCCGCGGTTGCCATCTGATAGGAGGTGACCGAATCGACCTGGGCGCAAATGTCGACCGCGACGATGTCGGCGCCCTCCTGGGCCAGCCTGACCGCATGGCTGCGGCCTTGCCCGCGCGCGGCACCCGTCACGAACGCAACTTTGCCCTCGACACGTCCCGTCACGCAGTCCCCCTCACGCACTCGCCAGCTGATCGAACGTCGGCCGCCCCCGCGAATTGCACTCTGGCACCTTCGACGGAGAGGGGCAAGCTGTGGATGATCGTCATGGTGCGCTCAGGCCGGCAGTGGGGGTAGGACGTCGAGCCAGTCCGCTGACGTCAGTTCGATCAGTTGCCCATCGGGGTCACGGATGATGATCGCCGCTTTCATGTCGGTCTCCTCGATGACCTGCCCGCCGTTGGGGACGACCTTTTCGAGGACGGCCGGAATGTCACCCACCGACAGGGAGAGGTGCGTGAGGCCGGGCTCGTTCATGACACGCGACCGGAATGGCTTGGCACCAGCCCCGCCGTAGTAGAGCAGCTCGAGCACCAAGCCGTCCCGCAGCATGTAGACAGCCTTCAGGCCAACAGGTTCGGGGATCTGCAGCAGTTGGCTCGTCCCCTCTTCGGGGGCTTCGAGTTCCCACCAGAAGCGAAATTGGAGGACCTCCTCGTAGAATTTCCTGGACCGCTCCAGGTCCGTCACGCAGATTCCTATGTGGTTGAACGCCGTCTGCTCTCCCTGGATGCGGTTGGCCATGGTGTCCTCTCTCGTCGGTGTCTCGATCCCACGGTCCTGCCGGGTCAAGGCTGTCGGTTGGTCGCCATTATCGACCGGCGCTCAGAATGCTGCCTGGATGTGCGCCCGTCAATTGGCCTTCCTCCTGGACGACGGACCCTCCGACGACGGTGAAGCGGTAACCGCCGGCCGGTCGGCGCATCCGGCCACCCCCCTCGGGCACGTCGTTCAGGAACTCCTCGTCCGACCACGCGAGGTCGTTCAACGTGAACACCGTCATGTCTGCGTGCAGACCTGGCGTGATCCGTCCGCGATCAGTGAAGCCGAAGACGTCGGACTGGCGGCCGGTCAATTCGTGGACCGCCTGCTCCAATGAGAGGTCACCCCGGTCGCGTACGTGACGGGTCAAGAGGAGCGTTGTATCCCCCGCCGCGCACATCATCTCGAGGTGCGCCCCGGCGTCGCTCGCCGACACGATCGTGTTCGGATGGTTCACCAATTCGGCCACACCGGCCGGGTCGCCGTTGGCCAAACCCGTGGCCAAGACCCCCGGTTCGCAGTCGTTCTCGAGCACCCAGTCCGCCAGGACGTCGGAGGGGTGCCCGCCGCGTTCGGCCACCAGGTCAGCCAGCGTCTTCCCCAACCAGCGACGGCTCTCGTCTCGCGTGACCCCGATGAACCTGACCAGTTCGGGCTCCCGGTGGGGAAAGGCGACCGAACGAGGCACCTCGTCCCATTCCTCCCTGGCGACGCTCCGCCATTGAGGATCTTGGAGCAGCCTCTTCTTTTCCGGCCCATGGGTGATGATGAATTGATGCCAGCCGCGAGGGAGACCCATGAACGAGAGGCTGGCCTCCCAATTGATCTTGAGATCGAACGGCCGGGGAGAGACCTGCGGAAAGACCCGGATGCCCGCGGCGAGTTGCTCTTCGGTGAGCTGGAGCAGATCTCGGCCGAATTGACCCTCGTCCATGGCCTGGAAGGTCAACAGATTCCATGTCATCACCACTTTGCGTGGTCCGCAGAGCCTTCCCATCCGCTCGATCCCGGCCAGCGTGCCGCCGGGTTGGTTGGAGAAGTCAGGGACGAACTCGAGCACCCGGTTCCTTTTCCCGAGAACGTCGAGCAAGGCACCGAACTCGGCGTCGTCAGCAAACTGCGACGGCACGAGACGGTTGTCGGCATCGCGGTCGAAGAACGACGTCGAAAGGCCGAACGCACCGTCGCGCAGACAGTCGTCGAGGAGCGCAGCCAGTTGGCGGATCTCATCGTCGTTGGCCGCCCGCTCCCATGCCTCGGACCCCATGACAAACAGTCGGAGCGGAGTGTGCCCGACCAAAGGGGCGACGTTGACCCCGAAGCCGAGTTTGCCCATCGTCTCCCGATACTCGCCGTAGGTTTCCCACGACCAGGGGATCGCTGTCTCGAACGCCCGCTCGGGGAGGTCCTCGATGTAGGAGAAGACCCCGCTGAGCTCCCGGCGATGCTCCGCGCGGAGCGGGGCGAGGGAGAGCGAACAATTGCCGGTCAGCACCGTCGTCACGCCGTGCTGGGGCATCGGATCCGCGCTGGGCGCCCAGAAGACCGAGGGGTCGAAATGGGTGTGGGTGTCAATGAAGCCAGGCGTCACGACGGCGCCCGAGGCGTCGAGCTCCTGTTCCCCGTCGGGACGCAACGAGCGTCCGACCTCGACGATGCGCCCGTCGCGCACCCGCACGTCGCCGGGAACTGCAGCTGCACCCGTGCCGTCGATGACGCTCCCGCCCCGAACCAACAAACCACCCACAGTCCCCACCCCTCCAGCGATCCGCTATTTGCTAGAAGATTACGCCTACACGGGAGGAAAGCAAGGCGGAAGACCCGGACCCGCCGGGAGGTGGACCATCGGCACCATTTCGGCACTGCGCCATGGTCTCACGAGAAACTAAGGCATTGACCAGGTACCATGCTGTACCGCACCGGCTCGGCCCTCCCGGAGACGCCCAGCGGGCACCGGTAGTCCTGGAAGAACTGCCGCCCCTAGCTCGGGCTTCGCACGCCGATCAACCCGGGGATCCCATTCCGGACGTCACGCTCGTACGTCCACATTTGATTGCCAAGCCTTTTAAGTATTGCTACTGCAACACCCCGGAGGTCCGGAGTCCAACGAGCCCCACGGCCTCACTCCACGTGCGTCGCGTCCCCGATCGCTAACGTTCATGCGACAAGAGCAGGACTGGCGAAGAAGGGTGGCACCGGTTCACGCCACCCTTCTTCGGTCCGGGACCCCACACGGGGCCTTTCGATCAGCTACTGATTGCAGAAGCCCGCATCGACCGGCAGCATGACGCCGGTGATGTACTTCGCTTCGTCGGACACCAAGAAGGCAACGGTGTTGCTGATGTCCTCTGCCTCGAGCAACTCGACCGGCATCGGGTTGCTCATCGCCGAACCGCGCTCGGGCTTGTTCTGAAGCCAAGCCTGCATCACGGGATTGACGACCATCGGCGTGTTGACGCCGGTCGGATGAATCGTGTTGACCCGGATGCTCTCTGAGGCCAGGGCGTTGGCGAGAGAGCGCATGATGCCCACCACGCCGTGTTTCGCCGCCGAGTAGCCGATTGAGCCACTCGATCCACTGGAGATCCCGCGGATGCCGGCGGTCGAACTTGTGAGCACCATGGCGCCGCCACGCCCCCCGGCGATGAGGTGAGGGATCGACACCCGACACGTGTTCCAGACGCCGACGAGATTGACGTCGATGACCGTTTGGAACACGGCTCCGGCGATCTCGTCGTCCTCGTCCTCGCTCATAGGAGCAATGCCGGCATTCGCGAGAACGATGTCCAGCCGACCAAGCTCAGCGACGGCGCCTGCCAATACCTCCTTCAACCCGGCGTAATCACGCACGTCCGCTTGCGCCGCGATGGCGCGACGGTCGTGCTCCTCCACGAGTCGCACCGTTTCGGCGAGGTCGTCGGGCGTGGCCAGGTCATAGCGGTTGGTCGGGATATTGCTGCAGATGTCGACCAGGATGATGTCTGCCCCCTCGGCGGCCAGCCGCACGGCATGCGAGCGACCCTGCCCGCGGGCACCCCCGGTGACGAAGGCCACCCGTCCCTCAAGCCTCGACATTTCGTTCCTCCATTTTCCCCGGCCGATTCTCAAGGGCCAGCTTCATTGCGGCGAGTTCAACATTGATGGGCGCACCGGCGTTCGCCTGCATGACCGCCAGCTCGTCGGCCGGAACGCTATCTGGCGGGAACAGCGTCAATTCGACGACGAGACGTGTGCCGCTATTGCGCCCCACTGCGAACCTCGCCACTTCGTTGGAGCGCACAAAGAAGTTGGGGTCATCCTTTCTCGATCGGAGTGCCGTCTCCATGTCCAACACGATGAGTGACGGGAACACGGCTTCACTGATGTGCACCGTGGCGACACATTCGCCCCATTCCAGATCGACGTCGCAGTGAAAGGTACTCCCCGCCCCCGGGGGGCCGGTCCCCCGGTCGACGCGCACGACGTTGCGTACAGCGGGGTTCAGCTGTGGCAGGTTCTGGCAATCGAGGCGGAAGGCATAGACCTCTTCTCGAGACGCGGCAATCTCGATCTCCTCTCGGCCCATGATTTCTCTTGCCACGCGCACCCCTCAGTTTCGGGCGTGATGTGTCCGGGATCGTGCCACCGACAATGAGGTCGGGAACGAGGCACCGGCAGATGTCACGACTCCAAGAGGAACTCGACGACGCCCTGCGGCGGATGATTCGCATACCCGGTCTCCGGCCAGTTGAACCATCCGGCCGACGCGAGCGCACCCCCGTCGGGGTGCAAGGTGGTTCCCGTCACGAATGACGACAGATTCGACGCCAGAAAGAGCGCGCAACCGCCGGCGTCCTCGAATTGGCCGGCACGGCCCATCGGGATGGAGATGCCGTGCTGGAGGGTGACCACCTCCTCGCGCACCGACTCGGTCAATGCGGCCAACGCCGGCGTGACGATGTAATCGGGGGCAATGGTGTTCACGCGGATCCCCTTGGGCGCCAGTTCGATGGCGAGCGTCCGGCTGAGGCTGGTGACGGCCGCCTTCATCGCGGCGTAGACGGCGAAACCCGGCGCAGCCCGGTGGGCTTCGATCGAGGTGATGTTGATGATGCTGCCCCCTCCGGTCTGCATCCGCGCCACCGCCAGCTGGGTCGAGTGGAGGAGCCAGGTGAAGTTCGTCTTTATCAGGACGTCCCAACCCCGGGGATTCGACTCTTCGAACGGCTGGCGAAAGGTCCCGCCGACGACGTTGATCAGGACGTCACAGGTGGTGCCGTACCGGGCGTCGACATCGGCGAAGAACGCGGTGAGCGCGTCGGTGTCCCGGGCGTCGAACTCGCCCGAGATCACCTCACCACCGGTGTCGGCGATGCGGCCGACGGTTTCGCCGAGTGACGCCCCGTCACGATCACAAAGGGCGAGCCGCATGCCGGCCCCGGCGAGATCTATGGCGCAGGCGCGGCCAAGTCCTCCTCCCCCACCGACAATGACGGCCACGCGGCCCTTCACATCGGCCCGGTCGTCGAGATAGCTCACGGCAATTCCCCTTTACTCGTTGTCCGTGACCGACGTCGGCGCAGTCATCGGGTGCGGTGCTCACCGAGCAGCCTGTCGCCGATGACATCGGCAGCCAAGAGCCGTTCGTACTCTTCGGGCTCAACACCGAGCAGATCAACGAGCACCTCGTGGTTGTGCTGGCCGAGTGTCGGGGGAGGGCGCCGATGGAAGCGCTCCGGGCCCGATCCGAAACGGACCGGGTAGCCGTAGTGGATCTGGTTGCCGGCAACGGGATGGGTGACCGTCTCGAGGAATTGGCGGGCCTTGAGCTGCGAGAGGTGCTGGACCTGCGCCGGCGCGAGCACTCTCGCCACCGGTACTCCCGCCGGCCAGAGTCGCTCGACCACGGCGTCACCGGGCAGGTCCCGGCACCAGGCGCCGATCCACTCGTCGATGGCGTCATGCGCCGCACGGCGGCCGACGTGGGTGGCCCATGCGGCGGGCACGTCGACCCGTCCGAGCGCCTGGCACAAGCCGAGCCACTGCTCGTCCGTCTCGACCGCGATGGCAACCCAGTCATCGGGCGCACCGTCGCCGACGACATCAGCGCAGCGGTAGACGTTCTGTGGCGCCGCACCGGGTCCCCGGTTGCCGTCACGCTGCATGAGGTGGCCAAAGGCCTGGTACTCGAGCACCTGCTCCGCGGCCACGTTGACCGCGCCCCCCACCATCGGGACTTCGACCAACATTCCCTCTCCGGTCTTGCGCCGGTGTTCGAGGGCAAGAAGCAGGCCGAGCGTGGCATGCGTCCCGGCCAGAGGGTCACACATCCCGTTCGGCACGTGGGGTGGGCCCTCGGGGAACCCGGTCATCCACGCCATGCCCGAGACCTGTTCCATGTTCTGGGCGTAGCCAGTGCGATTGCGCCACGGACCACTCAACCCGAATGCGGGCATGCGGACAAAGATCAGATCGGGCCGCAGTTCGCGAACGTCGTCCCATCCGAGCCCCCATTGGTCCATGACCCGGGGGGCATAGTTCTCGAGCATCACGTCACATTCAGCGATGAGCCGTCGCGCCAGGTGCCGACCGTCGTCGGTGGCCATGTCGAGAGTGATATCGCGCTTGTTGGTGTTCGGCCCATGGAACTGCGGCGTCCACTCCCACCACAGATCGTCCGACGTCGTCACGACTGTATGTCCGCGTATGCCGTCAGGGCGCTTGACCGACTCGACGTGGATGACGTCCGCTCCCATCATGGCCAGGAAGTGCCCGACGATGGGCCCGGCCCAGAAGGCGGTGAAATCGGCGACCCGCACCCCTTCGAGCGGTAAGCGCTCCGCCGTGGTCGAGGCCGTGCCGGCGGCAGGTCGTGCGGCCCGTCGCGCCGCGTCAGCCAGACTGTGCTCACCCAGCAGCGGTGACGCAGTCGGGTACCGCCGCTCGGCGCTGCCACCGAGCGTGTACGACACGTCAGGTTGCAGCAAGCCGCTCCGAGGATGTGGGAGGTAGAAGTTGCGCTCCACGAAGTGGTCCAGTTTCGTGATGCGCTCGCCGTTGCCCATAGGTGCGGCGGGGACGCGCAGGAGGTCGGCCATCTCCAGGACCTCGGCCGCCGTATGCCGCTCCACCCATTCTCGGATTGCTGCTTCGAGCTCGGGCCGTCGGAGGGCGCGGCCGGCATACGCGTAGAGACGCTGATCCTCGATCCATTCGGGATGCTCGACCATGACGCAGAAGGACTCCCACATGGTGGCAGTGGCCACCATGAATCCCACCCAGTCGTCACTGGCGTGTTCGATGGAGGGGATCATCACGGAGCGCCCCGGTTCACGTTCTGGCGCCGGCTTGGCCCCGGGAGGGATCGTGGACTGCTTGGTCGAGCCGTACATCTGCCCCGTCAACACGATTGACTCGAGAATCGACACGTCAAGCAGCTCGCCCACGCCCGTACGTGCGGTGCGCTGCCACGAGGCGAGCGCGCCGACAGCCGCAAAGAGGCCACCCAGCCATTCGGCCGGCCTCCCGCCGATCTGTGCAGGCGGGCGATCGGGCGAGCCTCGGCTGAAGACGGACCCTGCCCAGGCCTGCAATGTCAGATCGCTCGACGGCGCCTGTGCCCACGGCCCTTCGAGGCCGAACGGTGTAATGGCGACGACGATGGCCTGCGGGGCCAGGCGCTGGAGCTCCCGGGGCGCAAATTCCGAAAGCTCGGCCAGACGGGAACCACGGGTCCACACGATGAAATCGGCCGTCTGCAACAGGGACGACACGGACTCACGGTCCGCCCGCTCCCGGGGGTCTGCAACCACGCTGCGCTTGGAGCACGCCAGGAATTCGAACAGCGGGCCGTCGACACCAGGCTCGAGGCGGCCACCGATGGCCCAGTGGCGCAGCGCATCCCCCTCGGGGGGCTCGACCTTGACCACCTCGGCCCCACCGTCGGCCAAGGCCTTGGTGCAGTACGCCCCACCGACCCCCTCCGACAGGTCGACGACGCACAAGCCCTCGAGCGGCGGTGTGCGAACCTCGGGCGGGGCGGTGTTAGTGGAAGTTGTAGAAGTTCCGGGCATTCAGCTCGGCGATTTGGTGGGCCTCGTCATCGGGGACGTCGGCAAGCGCCTCTTCCAGCAGCTTCCTGCTGTCGGGGAAATTGGAGTCGTTGTGCGGAAAGTCGGCTTCCCACATCAGCTTGTCCACTCCGATCAGGTGACGGTTGGCAATGGCGTACCTGTCGACGATCATGCACACCCAGAAGTGCTCTGCGAACACCTGGGTCGGCGCCACATCACACAAGACGCCGTCGTAGCGACTGCGCTCCCACGTGTAGTCCAGACGCTCCAACACGTAGGGCACCCATCCGGCACCACCCTCGGAAAGTGCGATCCGCAGATTCGGGTGGTTGTTCAAGACGCCTGAGAAGATGAGGTCACCGAGCGCACTCATGGAGTTCACACCGCAGAGCGCGATCCCCACCGAGGGGGTCGACTCGGGCGATGGCTTGACCATGAGCGACGACGAGGTCCCGATGTGCATGGACAACGGCAACCCGGTGTCCTCACAGGCTGAAAACACCGGGTCCCAGTGGCCGGTCGGGAACGACGGGAGCCCCAGCGGATGCGGGTTCTCCACGAAGAGGATCGCCTTGCTTCCCTTCGCCGCGCACCGTTCGATCTCCGCCGCTGCGAGGAGCGGGTCCCACAACGGGACAAGCGTCTGAGGAATGAATCGCTCGGGGTAGGCGGCAGCCCACTCGTCGAGCATCCAGTCGTTCCAGGCCCGCACGCATGCCAGGGCCAGGTCCCAGTCGGTCGCCTCAAGGAACTGCGTGCCCCCGAAACGCGGGAACTGCGGGAAGAGCAACTCGGCCTGAACGCCGTCTTCGTCCATGGCAACCACCCGCTCGTGGACATCGAACGCGGCGGGCGTCATGTCGTCGAAGCAGCGGGCGAAGAGGTCGTCCCCGTGACCCGCCTCACCGTCTCGGAACCGTCGGGTCCTGGCATTGCCCTGGAAGGCAATCGGGTAGAAACGGCCTTCCCACTCCCACCCTTCGACCCCGGGACCTCGCGCCACCACTCGTGGCGCGGCGTCCCGGTACTTCGGGTCGATGTGGTCGTGGAACGTATGCGGGGGTTCCACCACATGATCGTCCACTGAGATCAGTTGCACCTCGGGCCTCAACATGGGCACCCCCTCCTTCGTTATCTGATCTTAGGCGGCTTCACGCACGTCGGCTTCCACCATAGGGTGTCGTGAAACTTGCCGTTCTGGATCCGAACGGCGCCACGCCTTCCTGGCAGGTGGCCCCCTCGGCGAGACCAAGGGGCTCAGCCCTACGTCGCCTCTGCCGCAAATCTGGTGCGCAGATCCTTTCGGTCGACCTTCCCGAAGTCGGTGAGCGGCAACTCGTCCACGATCAAGAGCAGCTCGGGCAGCTTGAAATTGGCAATGCGCCCCCGGGAGAAGGCGCGCAGTGCATCGATGTCGACCGGCTCACTGACGACGACCGCCACGCCGACCCGGTGACCCATTTCGGGATCGACGACGCCGACGGCAGCCACGTCGCGGACGGCCGGATGGGCCCGCACCGCCTCTTCGACCTCGGAGGGGGCAAACTTCTCCCCTCCCCGGTTGATGGTGTCCGACATGCGCCCCGAGGGGAAGAGGTAGCCCTCCTCGTCGGCCGAGACCATGTCACCGGTGCGGAACCAACCGGCCGGTGTCGAGCCGTCCTCGGAGGGGGCAGACGGCACGACGGCCGCGTCGCTGCGCACCCAGAGCTCGCCCACCGTCCCCGTCTCCACATCTTCACCGGTTGTGGGGTGGACGATTCGGACCACGACCCCCGGGAGCGGCTTGCCCACCGAGGCCAGACGCTCGGGCGGATGATCGCCCGGACCGAGCGCAGTGATGGAACCCATGGTCTCGGTCTGGCCGAACGTGTTCATCAAGCCCACGCCGGGGAGAGCGTCCATGGTCCGCCGGATCAGCTCGGGCGTCGCCGGGGCGGCCCCGTAGGAGAGGCTCGCCAGTGAGCTGAGATCAGTCGTCGCGAAGTTCGGGTGCTCCAGAATCCTGTAGAGCATCGTCGGCACCAGGAACGCCGTGGTGACGCCGTGGCGCTCCACCAGGGACAACCATTCCCCGGCATCGAATCGAGTCAGGACCACGGTGGTCGATCCCTTCGCCAGCGCCACCAACAGGCCCAGCATCCCGCCGATGTGCACCAGCGGGACCGACATGATCGACACCGCTGGGACGGCCTCCACCTCGGGAGCGAACGCAGTTATCCGCGGCACCACGACGCCGTGGGTGAGCGGCACCGCCTTCGGTGTCCCGGTGGTCCCGCTCGTGAACAGCACCACCGCATCGTCGCCCGGCTCCGGCTCGCTCTGGCTCCCCGGCACGGCCCCCGGTCCGCTGAGGAGCTGGCCCGCACCGAGGACGGGATCGATGCCCGCCTCCCGCGCGACCTGCGAGTAGCCGGCTCCGGCCACACCGGCCGTCGCCGTCCCGGCCGCTTGCATGAGGACGGCCAATTCTCCACCCGTCAATCGCGGGTTCATGAGCGCGGTTGACGCTCCCACCCGTGTGGCGCCGATGAGGGACGCGACGGCGAGCACGCTGGCGTCATCGACCAGCGGGATGCGCCACCCCCGCTCGACACCGGCGGCGGCCAGTCCAGCGGCAGCATCGACGACCGCGCGCGCAAGGGCTGCGTAGCTCGTGGCGACGCCGCCGATGATGAGGGCGGTGCGCTCGGGATCCAGCGCCACCACATCGTCGAGGACGCGACCCATCGCTTTTCCCTGCGTCACTGCATCTCCCCCGGTCTCGATGAGCCCGTCATCCTACGCGGGCACCCGTGGTGTGACGAGGCCGCCGGGGAACGGGCGTGCCGGGAGAACGAAGGCGGCGGTCAAAAGCCGGTGCGGTCGGGAAACGCTGTCGTTCAGAAGACGCTGCTGCCACTGACGAGGCGCGCACGCAGGAGGCCGGCCAGTCGCTCGCGATGGAAGACGGCGTCGCCGAAGTTCAATCGATCGAACTGCGAACGCTTCATGTAGAGATGGAGGTCGTGTTCCCAGGTGAAGCCGATGCCGCCGTGCACCTGCAGACCTGAGGCCATCACCCGTTTGGAGGCATCGGAGCTCCATACCTTCGTGGTGGACGCAGCGGCCGACGCATCGGGATCTCCGGCCGATATCGCCCACGCCGCATACCAGGTCGCCGAGCGCATGCCCTCGACGTCGACCACCATGTCGGCACACCGGTGCTTGATCGCCTGGAAGCTGCCGATCGGCTGATCGAACTGGACCCGGTCTTTGGCGTACTGCACGGCCATCTCGAGGACCCGATCGGACCCACCCAGAATCTCGGCTGCGGCGCCGATAGCGCCACGATCGACGATCTCGGTCGCCAGGTCCGCGCCCCCCAGATACCTGGCGGGTGTCCGTTCGAACTGCAGCCAGGACAGCACCCGGGTGCCGTCCATCGCAGGCTCAGCAGGTGGACGGCCGGCCGCCACCAACTCGACGGCCATGACACCGGCCGACGTGACCACGACGGCGATATCCGCCACCGCGGCACCCTCGACCGGACCGATCCGGCCCGACACCGTCCACGCGTCGCCCTCACGTTCGGCCACCACTGCGTCGGCGTGCTTACTCCAGGCGACGCACCCGATGCGCTCTCCGGATGCCAGTCCGGCCACCCATTCCGGCAGAGGTTGTTCAGCCGCAGAGAGAGCAGTCAGCGCCAACAGGCTGGGCAGGAACGGGACGGGCGCAGTGTGACGACCAACCTGTTCGAGGAGGATGGCCGCCTCAACCCAACCCAGGCCCACGCCGCCCTCGGCCTCTGCGAGCGCAATCCCCAGCCAGCCCTGCTCAGAAAGCGCCTTCCACAGACTCTCGTCATAGGGACGACCCGAGGCGAGATGCGCCCGCACCTGGTCGTGGCCGGCGCGGTCGTCGAGAAGGTCACGTGCTGCTTCTTGGAGGGCAACCTGGTCGGGCGACAGTTCGAAGTCCATTGGCGTCATGGTAGGGCGACATGGTGTGCGAAGCTGAAATCGTGGACCTCAGCCCCACCCCGGAACAGGAAGCATTCAGGCAGGAGGTGCGCGCCTGGCTCGTGGAGAACTTGCCGTGGGAATACGGCCAGGGCCTGCCACCGCGCTTCGAAGACCTCGGTGAGGAGGTCGCGTTCTTGCGCACCTGGCAGGCGTCACTTGCCGCCGGCGGTTGGGTGGGGGTGGCATGGCCCGAGTCCTACGGTGGCCGGGGTGCAGGTCCCGCTGAGCATTTCATCGTCCAGGAAGAGCTGGCCCGCGCCCGGGCACCCGAAATGGTCGGACGGATCGGCCTCAACCTCGCTGCGCCGACCCTGTTGGCGTGTGGGACCGAAGAGCAGCAGGGCCGGTGGTTGTCGCGCATACGCACCGCCGAGGATCTCTGGTGCCAACTCTTCAGCGAGCCGGGAGCGGGGAGCGATCTCGCCTCGTTGAAGACCCGGGCCGATCGGGTCGAGGGCGGTTGGCTGGTGAACGGGCAGAAGGTCTGGACGTCCTACGCCCAATTCGCCGACTGGGGTGTGTGCCTGGCCCGCAGTGACCCCAACGCCGCGAAGCACAAGGGCATCTCGTATCTGGTCATCGACATGCACCACCCCGGAGTCGAAGTGCGGCCACTGGTGCAGCTCACCGGAGAGGCCGAGTTCAACGAAGTCTTCCTCTCCGACGTGTTCGTGCCCGAGGACCAGCTGATCGGCCCCGAGCACGAAGGGTGGCGAGTCGCCAATTCGACGCTCTCGCACGAGCGGGGCACCAATCCGCGTCAGCTCGTCATCCACATGCAGCTGCTCGAAGAGCTGCTCCGTCTGGCGGAGCAGAACGGGTCGTTCGACGACCAACGACTCCGCGGTGCCCTCGCGCAGGCCTACGTCGAGATCCGTCTGTTCCAGCTCCACAATCTCCGGAGCGTGAGCCGCCTTTCCCAGGGTCTGGAGCCCGGTCCCGAAGGCAGTGCCCTCAAGTTGTACTGGAGTGAGATGTCCAAGCGCTTCCACGAGACGGCGATGGCCGTCATAGGTGATGCCGCGCCATTGTGGAAGGGCGCCGTAGACAATCCCGGCGATGGCCGCTGGCAACGCTCCTGGCTGTACTACCAGGCATCGTCGATCTGGGCCGGCACCAATGAGATCCAACGCAACGTGATCGGCGAGCGTGTCCTGGGGTTGCCGCGGCCGGCCCGGCGCTAGGAGCAACCGGCGGGGAACGCACTGCAGGAGAACCACCGAACGCACCACAAGGAGAACAGAAGGCATGAACGACGACACCGTGCTCTACGAGGTGGATGGCCACGTGGCCACCATCACCATGAACAGACCGGATGCGGCGAACGCGTTGAGCACAGGCCTTATCGACGGCATTGACCACTGCTTCGATGTGGCCGATGCCGATGACGAGGTACGGGTGGTGATCCTCGCCGGCGCCGGCAAGCATTTCTCCGCAGGGCACGACCTCAAGGCGCTCGTCGGTGGCGAGCCGGATCCGTGGACCGAGATCCGAGAGACGCCCGAAGGCAAGTTCCGTCACGAGCAGGTGATGTATTACGAGCGATGCAAGCGCATCTACTCGTTCCGCAAGCCGACCATCGCCCGGGTCCAGGGGGCGGCGGTCGCCGCCGGGTTCATGCTGGCCTGCATGTGCGACCTCATCGTCGCGGCCGAGGACGCCGTCTTCTCCAATCCGGTCCTGCGGATGACGGCGGCAGGTGTCGAGCTCCTCGTCGAACCATGGGAACTCGGCATCCGCAAGGCGAAGGAATTCATGTGGACGGGCGAGAAGATCGACGCGCAGGAAGCATGGCGACTCGGCTTGGTCAACCGGGTCGTCCCGACGGCCGAGTTGGCCGAGCGCACCAAGGAACTGGCCGAACGGGTCGCCCTGATCCCACCGACGACAGCACAGGTGACCAAGGACAGCATCAACAACGTGGCCACGCTGATGGGCAAGGAAGAGTCGTGGAAGTACCACTTCATGGCCCACCACTGGATGCACAACACGAAGACATCGCTCGACGCCCTCGACGCGCGCAAGTCGAAGACCTCCATGAAGGACGTCTTCGCGGAGCACCGCGATGGCTGAGGAGCCATTGCCGTTGGCAGGGCTGCGGGTCATCGACGTCGGCACGCGCATCGGTGCTCCCTTCTGCGCCGGCCTCCTCGGCGAAATGGGTGCGGAGATCATCAAGGTGGAGGATCCGCGAGGCGGCGACTTCATGCGCACGATCGGTCCGTTCGTCACCGATGGCATCACGCTCGACGAGGAGTCCTCTGCTCGCTCGTCGGACGAAGGTGAGGGCGAGCCCGGTGGCTATTCCCTGTGGTGGGCGGTCGAAGGACGGGGCCGCAAGGGTGTCACGCTCAATCTGCGGCGCCCCGAAGGCCAGGCTCTCTTCCGGCGCTTGGCGGCCTACGCCGACGTGGTCTGTGAGAACTTCCGACCGGGGACCATGGAAGCCTGGAACATCGGTCCGGACGACTGCGACCCGCGCCTCGTGTGGGCGCGCATCAGCGTGTTCGGGCAGGACGGCCCCAACGCGCGCCGGCCCGGATTGGACCGCATGGGCATCGCCTATGGAGGCCTGCTCAACCTGACCGGCTACCCCGACCGCCCCCCGGTACGACCCGGGGTCACCACGTCGGACTACCTCACCGGCGTCTTCGCGGCGGAAGCCGTGACGTCGCTGCTGTACCGCCGCGACCGCGCGGACGGGGGCACCGGCCGGGGTGGCGTCGTCGATGCCCCGCTCTACGGCTCCATCCTGCGCATTCTCGAGTGGACGATCGCCGCACAGGATCGCATCGGCCTGACCCGTCAACGCGAGGGAAACCGGCTCCCCAATTCTGCCCCGCTGGACAACTACCTCACCGCCGACGGGCGCTACGTCTGCGTGGTGGCCGGCTCCGATGCGAACTTCTCGCGGCTCTGTACCGCCATGGAACGCCCCGATCTTCTGGACGACCCCCGGTGGTCGACTCTGGCGAAGCGAGCTGCAGGATCCGACGAGATCAACGGCATCGTGGCGAAATGGGCTGCAGCCCTCTCGGCCGAAGAGGTCGAGGCTCGTTGCATCGAGCACGGTGTGCCGGTGGGAACCATCTATGACGCGTCGGACATCCTGGCGGATGCCCACATGGCGGCCCGGGGCGACCTGGTCACCGTCGAGGACCCGATTGCAGGACCCGTGCTGCAGCAGGCGCCCTACCCCCGCATCGACGGACGGACGCCGGTGGCGCCGACGCCTGCGCCGAGGCTCGGTCAGCACAACCAGGAGGTGTGGTGCGACCTCGTCGACCTGGGCCCGGACGAACTGGCCCAGCTGAAGGCGGCCGGAACGATCTGAGGTCGCTCCCGGGCGGCACTAGTCTCTCGGGGCCATGACCGCAGTCGACGATCCCGCGAGGGCCGATGCCGAAGATACGGGGACCGAGGGCCCTGGTTCGGTCCAGATGTTCGTCAATGACATCCCCTTCGGCTTCGAGATCGCGGAGAACGAGATCGACATGGTCGGCGATGCCACCATGACGGACGCGCTGCGATACCCCGGGTCCGGTCTGCCCCGGGCTTCGGTCCTGGCCACGATCGCGGACTGCATGGTCGGCATCCCGGCGTGCCTGGCCACCGCGCCCAAATTGGCGGTGACCCTCGACATCGCGGTGCACAGTGTGGCGACACACTGTGGCGATCGGCTCCAGATCGCCGGTGAGATCGTGAAGCAGGGACGTTCGACGGTGGCCGGCGAGGTTCGCTTTACCGACGCCGCGACCGGGGAGCTCGTCGCGCACACCTATGTGACCTTGATGGCGTCACCCCGCCCGCAGGACCTCGCCCCCACGATGCGGCGCAGCATGCGCACCACGGGATCGATGACGATCCCATTTCCTGAGTTCGTGGGCATGCGGGTGGTCGCTCCCGGAGTGGCCGAGATCGAGCTGGTCGAGTTCGTCAAGCAGGCGTCGCAATCGCTCCAGGGAGGCCTTTTCGGGCTCTTGGCCGAAGTGGCAGCCGAGACGTTGACGCAAGCACCGGTCCTCGACCTCGATATCCGCTACCTGAGCGCTGTCCGGGTGGGACCCGGACGCGCCACCGCCACGTTGCTCGGCGACGACCTCATCCGGGTCGAAGTGCGAGACGGTGGCCAGGACGACCGCCTCGCATCGTTGCTCACCATCCGCGTGGCAGCCCAGGGCTGAGGTCGCACGAACCCCAGGGCCAAGCGAGGGCACGTAGGCCGACGGCGCACACGCGGACGACAAAGACACAGACGGCGCAGACAGAGACGAAATTGGGCACAGACGGCGCAGACAGAGGGGGAACCGTGA
The DNA here is from genome assembly GCA_963706555.1 of uncultured Acidimicrobiaceae bacterium. Taxonomy (GTDB): domain Bacteria; phylum Actinomycetota; class Acidimicrobiia; order Acidimicrobiales; family RAAP-2; genus Bog-473. The sequence goes on along the minus strand of OY970164.1, from coordinate 2,908,928 downwards.
GCACGCAGCGATCGATCGAGTTCGGCATCTACCTGCCGCAAGTCTCGTTCAGTCCCACCGACATCCTCGACCGGGCCCGGGTGACCGAAGACCTCGGCTTCGACTCGCTCTGGCTCTACGACCATCTCTACAGTCCGGGCCTGCCCGACCTGCCGTCGTTCGAAGGGTGGACGCTTGCGAGCTACATCTTGGCGCAGACGACGAGGTTGCGGGTGGGACACCTGGTCCTGTGCAACAACTTCCGCCACCCCGTGTTGCTCGGAAAGATGGCGACGTCGCTCGACGTCCTCTCCGGCGGACGCGTCGAACTCGGCATCGGCAGCGGCTCCGTCGCACAAGAGCACCAGGAGACCGGGCTTCCGTGGGGCTCGTTCCCTGAACGTTCGGAACGGCTGGCTGAATCGCTCGAGATCCTCACGCAGATGTTCACCGGTCAGCCGACGACTTTTTCGGGGACCCACTACCAGGTGGCCAACGTCCCCAACCTCCCGGCACCAGCCCAGAGTCCGCGCCCACCGATCCACATCGGCGGCATCGGGCCTCGCCGTACGCTCCCGATCGTGGCCCGCTATGCCGATGTGTGGAACGTGCCCACCTACGGCCTGGCCCAATGGGAGGAGAGCCAACGCACGCTCGAGACGGAATGCGAGAAGATCGGACGGGACCCGGGAACCATCCGCCGCTCCCTCGAGGCCGTTCTCGTGCTGACCCCCGACGAGACTTCGCTCGAGACGGCGCGCGCCAAGGCGGAGCGGCGCTACGGCGGCGACGGCTGGGGCATGGCCGCCGGCGGCTTCGTGGGAACACCCCCGATGGTGGTCGACCGCATCGGGGAAATGATCGGCAAGGGCATCACCACCTTCGTCTTCTTCACCTACGACCGGGGCGAGCCGCGCACGCTCGAACTCTTCGCCAACGAGGTGATGTCGGCGTTCACCTGATGGATGCCGCCGGGACGAGGGCCCTTGTTGACGCCCGGCCAACGGCGGCCGTAGCTTGCGGGCGCACCGCCGAGACCTGAAGGGGGACGATGGAAATTTGGGAGTTGATCGCCCGTGAGAGCATCCGCGACCTTGTGGCCCGCTACAACGCGAACGGTGATTCGAGCCGGTTCGAGCAGATGCTGGCGTGCTTCGCCGAGGATGCGTCCATGGAACTCGTCGCCGCAGACGGCACGGTTCGCCGCTACGACGGCATCGACCAGGTCGCAACCATCTTCACCGAGACCAAGGCCAATTGGGATGCGGGGGCGAAGGCATCCGTCGCCGCCGCAGGGGGCGGGTCCGGGGTGGGCGGAGCTGGCGGCACGCCTCCTCCCCGTCACCACATCCGTCATTTCACCGGGACCCATCAGATCGACCTGGTGGACGAGTCCCATGCGCGCGGCCGTTGCTACTTCTCCGTGATCATGCCGCACGGTCTCGACCACTGGGGTCGCTACATCGACGAGTACGGCATCCGCGACGGCCGCTGGGTGATCACCTTGCGCCGAGCCCTCTCGGATGGTCGGGTAGACCGCGGCACGGACGCCTGACGCTCCTGCTGCGACCCACCGTCCTGATCAGGCCGTGAGGCCGCCGTCCATCGAGACCACACTGCCCACCATGAACCTCGCTTCGTCCGACGCGATGTACGCCACGAGTGAGGCGATCTCGTCGGGGTGGGCGTGGGGGATGCGTGAGCCCCGCGGCATCCGGGTCTGATCGGCTCCGGGAGGGAAGGTGAAGTTCGCGAGCAACGGCGTGACGATGCCCCCGGGTGCGACGGCGTTCACGCGCACGCCCCGTCCCGAATACTCCGACGCCAACGAGCGTGTGAGCAGAATGACGCCGCCTTTCGAAGCGGCGTAGGCCGCAGCGTACGGAATACCCTGCAGCCCACTGTTCGACGCAATGTTGACAATGCTCCCGCCCCCGTCGAGCAGAGAGGGCAGCGTGGCCTGACACATGAGAAACGTGCCCGTGAGGTTCACCGCGATCGTCGTGTTCCAAGTCTCCAGCGCCACGTCCTCGCTCAGGTCGAACTGGCCCACACCGGCACAATTGACCAGAACCTCCGGGCGGCCGAACGCCGCCACGACGTCAGCCACGACGTCGCGCACCGACGCCTGATCACTGACGTCCACCTGGCGCGATTGGGCTCGCCCTCCGGCCTCCTCGATCCGACGCACGGTCGCCGCCGCCGCCTCGGCACGGATGTCGAGGACCGCCACGTGCGCCCCCTCGCCCGCCAGGCGGACGGCGGTCGCTTCTCCGAGGCCAGATCCCCCGCCCGTGACAACTGCCACCTTGTCGACGAATCGCGCCACCGGCGCGCCGCTGCCCGGACTCACGCTCGCGCGCCCTGCGACGGGGAGGCCAGGGCTTCATCGAGCACCAGAACGCCGCGGATATTGACCCCTTCGCGCATGTCGTCATACCCCTCGTTCACCCCTTCCAGGGGATACGTCCTGGTGACGAGCGCCTCGAGGTCGAACTGCCCCCGACGGTCGAGCTCCAACAGCCGCGGGATGTCGACGCGAGGATTGGCCGATCCGAAGATCGATCCGACGATCTGCTTCTCCCATCCCGTCAGCATGGACATGCTGATGGTGATCTGGGTCTCGGCGTAGGGATGGATATTGGTCACCACGATCCGTCCCCGCTTCGCAGCGAGGTCCATCGCCTGTCCGAACAGGTCTCCCCTCCCGACGCCCATCGCCATGATGACCTTGTCGGCCATGCGCCCTCTCGTGAGGTCCCGCAACGGCTCGAGCGCGTCGGTCATCGACGCGAAGGTGACGTGCGCGCCGAATTCCTTCGCCTTCTGCCGCTTGAACTCGACGGGGTCGATCCCCACGATCGTCTCGGCTCCGGCCAGCCGGGCGCCCTGGACCGCCGAGCTGCCGATGCCACCCAGACCGACGATGACCGCGGTCTCGCCCGGCGCCACGCCGGCTGCGTAGACGGCCGAACCCCAACCTGTCACTGCTCCGCAACCGACGAGACACGCGGTGCGCAGCGAATACGAGGGGTCGATCTTGATGCAGCTGGCCTCGTTCACCACCGTGTGATGAGAGAACGTCCCGAGGAGACACATCAGGTTGAGATCGTCGCCCCCCGCGTGGTGACGAGAGGTCCCGTCCACCTGGCGCCCGAGGCCGATCGCCGCGCCCATGTCGCACAGGTTCTGATGACCGGTCGAACATGGCGCACAGCGCCCACAAGCGGGAATGAACCCGCAGACCACATGATCCCCGGGCTCGAGACCGACGACGCCGGGGCCCACCTCCTCGACCACCCCCGCCCCTTCGTGTCCGCCGATCAACGGGAGGGGCATGGGGGCGTCACCCGTCACGACATGGTCGTCGGAGTGGCAGAGGCCTGATGCCGCCAAGCGGATCAGGACCTCTCCGGTCTGCGGCGGATCGAGATCGATCTCCTCGACACTCCACTGTCGGCCGATGCCCCTGCAGATAGCCGCCGTCGTCTTCATGCTGCCCCCCGTCTGTCCACGGCCTCGCGGCCAGCGTGTTGCGAGTGTACCCATCGGTCAGCCAGGCTCAGAGGGGCCGGCGGGCCCTCGGGTGAGCGCTCAGCGCCGGGGGACGGTGGCGGCGAACTCCAGGAGCTGGGGGGCCAGAAGGGGCCACCGTTCGAAGATCCCCCCCTCGCCCTTGGCCGAGGCCTGGCCCCGCTCGATCCATTCCCGGTCACCCCACGGGGGCTCGAGCAACCGAGCACCGGGGATGAGGCTCGCCACCTTCTCGGAGGTGACCCGCGGATGGTGAGGGTCGCTGGCGCCGCTCCGGAATACGACGGCGGGGATGTCGATGTCGACGTAGTCCGCATCGAGGAGGCCGGGGACCGTGATCGCAGGATCGGGCGAATAGGCCCGCATCCAGCGCTCGAGCGTTTCGATGAACTCCTTGGGATCGTGGTCGAGGAAGATCTGCCGGTTCCGCGGATTGCGCTCGAGGACCTCGCTCCAGGCCGGCAGCTCGATCACGGCCTCCATGCCGCCGGTCCAGGCCGCTTTGATGGGATCGCCGGCGTAGACCACGGCGAGCTGCATGAGTCCGTAGGTGCCGCCGCTGACCCACACCAGGGCGAGGCCCGCCGCCACGTCAGGGTGTCGGGCACCCGTGAGCAACGAGACCCGCGACCCGCCGGACCCGCCGAAAATGATCGCCGGGCCGACATCGAGGTGGCGGAGGAGGCCGGCCAGGGCATCGGCCTGCATCTCCGATTCGGAGTCACCGGTGAAGTTCACGTCGGACGCACCCGTGTTGGGTCGATCCCAGATCAGCACCTGGTTGCTGTCCGCGGCGAGCGCTTCGGCCAACTGGCGGACGCCGGGAGCATCCTTGCTGTAGCGACCACCGGGCGTGATCACCCAAGGTCGACCCTCTCCGATCAGCTCGTACGCGATCTGCATGCCATTGATGTCAGCACTGGCCATTTGCCCACTCCTCTCTCGCTGCCACCCGGTGACAACCGTCCTTGCCCGTGCGAGTCCCGGCGCGCGAGGCCGGCACGCAGCGCCATGCTGGACCCCACCCGATATGACGCCGTCTTTCTACCGCATCAGGTGGACGACCAACCGGGTGAAAATGGCCCGCGGCCCGAATCCGAGGTCAGCGGTACTTCGGCGTGGTGGTCGGAAGGGTGAGGTGAGAAGGGTCAGGAAGTGACCGGCGTCCCGGAATTCGGGATGTAGCCGGCGCAGACGGGAGCCTGGGTCGTCGGGACGAAACCGTTCTTCTCTGCTTCCATGTACCAGCCGCACGACTTCGCCGGGTTGTGGCCGAATATCGTCGAATAGTCGATGTTGTACGGCAAGATGCCGTTGGCGCTGTAGTTCTTCACCTGCCGCAAGTTCTTGATGATCGCTGCTGACGTGGGGTTCTTGCCTGACAGCTGAATGCCCTTGATCATCAGGTCCGCGCCGGCCCAACCCTCGTAGATGTTGTACGTCGGGAAGTCAGAAGGCTTGCGGTGTGCGTACTTCTGCAAGGCCGCTGCCATCACCTTCGTCCCTGCGTTCGGAATGGAGAAGGGCCGGAACTCGGCAGAGAAGAAGACCCCCTGGAGCGACTTCCAGATCGGCTGGTGGATGATGTCCGGCTCGTAGCCGGTCGGGAACTCGACGACCTTGAGCTTCACCCCCGCTTGCTGCATGGCGGTGAGGAGGGCGAAGTTGGAGTTGTCGTCCATCGTGCCGTAGAGGGTGTTCACGCCCGCCGACTTGGCGGCAAGCGCCTCAGTCGTGAATGCCACGCCGCCGAACGGGATGGATGTGTCGACGACACCCGCCTTTATGCCCACCTTCTTGGCTGCAGTCGCGGTACCGCTGGCCGCACGGGAGGATGAGACAGAGACGCCGTACCCGTAGGTGCCCAAGACGGTGCCGCCGTGGGCCTTGAAGAACTGGGCCAGGCCCGTGTTGATCGGGAAGGTCGGATCCACACTTCCCGTGTCGGAGGCGAACATGTTGGTATTGGGCTGCTGGCCCCACTCGGAGCCATCGAAGCTACCGCCGGTGACCGGGATATGGGCTTGCTGTGCGTACTTGTACGCATTGAAGAAGAACGGGGTGGCATTCACGATCCCGACCGCACCCTCGGAGATGGCCTGCTGCACGGCAGTCACGACCGTGGTCAAACTGCCCTGGTCGTTGATGACGATCCCCTGGAGCTTGCGGCCGTTCACGCCGCCCTGGGCGTTCTGCAGATCGATGCGAGAGAGAAACCCCTGAGGTGTGGTCGCGAATTCGGACGCGGCGATCCCGGTTTCCGAGGTGATCAAGGCGATCTTGATCGGTGGGCCGGCGGCCGAGGCGGAACCTGCCGGAACGACGACGAGGGCGGACAGACCAGCGACTGCTGCCACTGCGGAAACTGCGGACTTGACCAGGTGCTTTTTCACTGATCCCCCCCGGGAAGTGATGTACATCAGCCGACAGTGCGGACGGCATGCGCTGTTTCTTTGTGATTACTTTCTGATTGTTTTCGTCAAGTTACGATTTGATGTGCAAACCGTCAAACACAGACCTTACCGAAGGATCCTGACGAAGTATGGTCAGACGTTGGATGCGGCCGGAACAATGATGTACGGTCGACCCACTCAATCCTCGCCGGTGAGAGGACAGGAGCCTTCAGCAACAGGGAGCGCTGCTCCTCGATACGTCGATCCAAGTCAGAGTCCGAAACCGATCCAGTTCGGGAAAGTGCCATCGATGCAGGGGGGAGGCGCTGAATGCTGCAATACGTAATCGCCGGACTGGTACTCGGGGGGATCTATGCGATCGCCTCCGCCGGGCTGGTCATTACCTACGTCTCGTCGGGCATTCTGAACTTTGCATTCGGCGCCCTGGCCTTCTTCGTGGCGCGCTTCTATTACTACCTGCACACGCAGGAAGGCTGGGGCATCCCGTATTCGGCTCTGGTGTCGATTGTGGTCGCCGGACCCGCACTCGGTGTTTTTCTCTATTTCATCCTCTTCAGGCACCTTCGACTGTCGTCGCCCCTGGTCAAGGTTGTGGCGACGCTCGGACTCCTCGTCGCCATCCCGGCCCTCACCACCTTGATTTTCGGCAACCAAGCCATTTCGTCGGCTCCCGGCCTGGCGCCACAGCCGGTCCGGGTCTTCAACTTCATCGGCGTCGCGGTGACCCTGGACCAGGTCATCGTCTATATCAGCGTCATCGCCACCGTGCTTCTCGGCTCCGTGGTCCTCCGCTACACAGACGTCGGCCTCAAAGTTCGAGCCCTCGTGGACTCCCCCGCCATGACGGCCCTCTCGGGAACCAGCCCGAGCGCAGTCTCCATCGGCGTCTGGGCCGTGAGCACGTTCTTCGCCGGATTGGCCGGCGTGCTGGCCGCCCCCATCATCGGGCTGGACTCGGGCAACTTCACCCTTCTCATCGCCGCCGCATTTGCGGCGGTCATCGCGGCGCGGTTCCGCAGCCTGCCTATTGCCGTCGGTGTGGGCCTGGGCATGGGCGTCGTGACGTCGCTCATTCAGCGCTACCTGCCGCCCTCGAGTAACTGGACGACCGAGGTCGTCGATGCCGTGCCCTTCATGATCATCGCGCTGTTCCTGATCTACAGCCTCATACGGCGGGACCTCGACAGCGACTCGGGTCGGGTCGGCGGTGCGCTGGACCGTGCGATCACCCCCCAAGGCGCCAACCGGCTGGCGGGGTCGACATCAATGATCGTCGAAAGCAAACGGCTGGGCTGGATCGGCAAGTACGGCGGGTCGGCACTGCTGATGGTGATCGCCGCAATTCTCCCGCTCGTCGTCCAGGGATTCTGGGTCGGTCTGGTCGCGCAAGCGTTCGCCTACGGCATCATCTTCCTGTCCTTCACCCTGGTGACGGGCGAGGGAGGCATGATCTGGCTCTGCCAGATCACTTTCGCCGGCGTGGGTGCGCTCACCGCATCCCAACTGGCCACCAACCACGGATGGCCTGTCCTGGCGGCCATCGTCGTGGGCGGTCTCGTTGCACTACCCATGGGCCTCATCATCGGCTTCTTGACCATCCGGCTGGGAGATCTCTACGTCGCTCTGGTCACCTTGACCTTCGGTTTGCTCATGGAGAACCTCGTCTTCACCTTCGGCATCTTCACGAACGGTGGGCTGGGCGTGAACCTGAACCGCCCCTCGTGGGCGGTCACCGACAAGGCGTTCGCCTACGTGTGCCTGGCCGCATTCTCGATCATCGGCCTCTTCGTCATGAATCTACGAAGATCGACGACAGGGCTCGCGCTCAACGCCGTCCGCTGGAGCCCACCCGGATCCCGCACACTGGGCATCAGCGTGGTGCAGATGAAGATCCTCGTGGCCGGACTGGGGGCACTGGTCGCAGGGATCGGCGGGGGGTTCCTGGTGACCGCACAGACGTCGGCACAGCCGGGCGAGTTCGCCACCTTCCTCGGCGTGGTCTGGCTCGCGGCACTGGTCACGATCGGGATTCGTTCCAACGCAGCCGCCCTCGTCGCCGGCCTGTCCTTCACCATGCTCCCGGCGCTCGCCTTGGCGTATCTTCCGTCATGGACGGGGCAACTTCCGGCCATCCTCTTCGGCCTTGGCGCCATCGGTGTGGCGAAATTCCCAGATGGCAGCCTCGAGCAAGGTGGCGAAATGTTCCGTAAGTGGGTCTTCGAATGGGCGGATCGGCGTTCCTCATCGACAGGTGCACCCGGTTCGACGGACGGCCTCCCTGCGACGCAGCCCATGCCGGCACAGGCCCTGGCCTCCGGTCAACTCGTCGAAGAGGTTCCCTCGTGAGCATGGACACGGCCACTGGTCCTCTGCGTTCAGGGGATGCCGGGTCAGGCGACTCCGACCCGACAGTTCCCGTGTTGTCGGCGACCGGCATCACCGTGCGGTTCGGTGGATTGACGGCCCTCTCCGACGTGGGACTCGAGGTACCTCCGGGAGCGATCATCGGGCTCGTCGGGCCGAACGGGGCGGGAAAGTCCACCCTCTTCGCCGTATTCTCGGGCCTTCTGCGTCCCGCCACCGGTCGCGTCTTCCTCCGTGGCAAGGACGTCACGAACGCCAGCCCACAACTGCGAGCTCGTGAGGGATTGGCCCGGACGTTCCAACAGCCCGAGCTCTTCATGGGCCTCACGGTGCGCGAGCACCTCGTCCTGGCACACCGCGTTCGTTACGCCCGGAGACGGCTCTGGAGCGACATGGTGGATCCTCGCTCGTTGCTCCCGCCGGGAGCGGAGGAGAACGAACGCGTCGACCAGTTGCTCGAGCTCCTGGACCTCACGCACGTGGCCCGGGCCGCAGTCGGGGCGCTCCCGCTCGGCATGAGCCGGTTGGTGGAGATCGCCCGGGCACTGGCCACGCGCCCCGATGTGGTCCTCCTCGACGAGCCACTCTCCGGTCTTGACATGCGTGAGTCGGAGAACCTGGCCATGGTCTTTCGCCGGGTGGTGCAGAACGACCAACGCAAGGTGTCCCTGTTGATGGTCGAGCACGACGTGGCGACTGTCCTCTCCCTTTCGAGCAAGATCTTCGTACTCGATTTCGGTGAGCTCATCGCCTCGGGCACTCCCTCGGAGATCCGGGGCAATGCCGCCGTCCGCTCGGCCTACCTGGGTGACGAAGACAACACGGCGACAGCTCCAGCTCCAGCTCCAGCTCCAGCTGAGCCTCCAGCTCCAGCTCCAGCTCCTGCTGAGCCTGCAGCTCCGGCTGCAGCTGGTCCGGGGTCTGAGGCGGCGGCCGACGCAGGGGAGGCACAGTGACCGAGCCACTGCTGGTGGTCGAAAACCTCGACGTACGTTACGGGACCTCTCAGGCCCTGTTCGACGTCTCCCTGGGGGTGGCGCCAGGCTCGGTCACCGCGGTGCTCGGTGCCAACGGAGCAGGGAAGAGCACATTGGCCCGCACAGTTTCGGGGCTCGTACCCGCGGCGAACGGTCGTGTGACCTTCGATGGGATCACGATCACCGGGCAGTCGACCCACCACATTCGCAAGCTCGGCCTGACGTACATCCCCGAAGGCAGGGGCATCTTCCCCGGCCTCTCCGTGCTCGACAACCTGCGGATGGCCGTCGCGCAGGAGAAGCGAGCGGATAGGGCAGGCTCGATCGACCGGGCAATCGGGCTTTTCCCCGTGCTCGGGCAGCGGCGTACCCAAAGGGCTGGGAGCCTTTCGGGTGGAGAACAGCAGATGCTCGCTCTGGCCCGGGCACTCGCGGTTCCGCCGCGCCTCATCATCGCCGACGAGATGTCCCTGGGTCTGGCGCCGATCGTGGCCGAGTCAGTGTTCCGGAGCCTCGAGGAGGCGGCGCAAAGCGGCATCACCATCGTGCTCATCGAGCAGTTCGTGCACCGCGCGCTCGCGCTCGCCGACAGCTGCGTCATCCTCACCCGGGGTCGGGTCGGGTGGTCGGGCCCGGCGTCCGAAGCCGGCCAGGAAGTTCTGGATCGCTATCTCGGAGAGGCGGACCAAGGGGCGGTGGCCTGACTGCCGGCTGAGGCCGCAGACCTTCGCGAGAGTGAAGCCGCTATGCGACGCCCTCGGCCCTGAGCCGCGCGATGTCATCGTCCGTGTACCCGAGGGCGGCGAGGATCTCATCGGTCTGCTCCCCGAGGGCGGGCGCCGACCGAACGGAGAAGGATTCGCCGGCCACTCGAACCGGCGTGGCCAGAGTAAGGAGGTCCCCCAGCAGGGGATGGTGCTCGTGCAGGATCATCCCCCTCGCCTGTAGATGCGGATCTGCAGCAACTTCGTTGAGCGCCAAGGCCGGTCCCATCGGGATATCCCGGTCAACGGCGATCGCCACCCACTCCTGCTGGGACCTGGTGTGAAAAACCTTCTGTAGTTCCCGGCGCAACTCCTCGTCACCGAACCCGAAGTCGACTGCTTGTGACCGGTCATGCCTTGCGGCCAGGTCTTCGCGCTCACTCGCACGACAGAAGTTGTCCCAGAACTTCGGTTCCATGCAGCAGAAGAGGATGTACTTTCCATCAGCGGTTTGATAGTGCTGGTATTTCGCCGAGCGGCTGAGGTCCCCCATCGGCTTTTCTTGATTGACCTTGTCCGCGTTCAAAGCCTCTATCGCCGGATTCAGCTTGGCCGCCAGGACGCTGTCCGCGGACGAGACGTCGAGAGAGCACCCGAGTCCTGTCCGGTCCCGACGAGAGAGCCCGGCGGCGACACCAAAGGCGGCGTACAACGGCCCGATCGTGACGCCGCTGCCGCCCGGTACAGGACTTCCGGGTGCCGCTTCCACCAAGCCGTTCTCACGGATTCCCATCGGGGGGGTGCCGCCCCCCAGCGCGTCCATCATCTTTCCATGTGTCGGAATGTCGGCGTAGGGCCCGCTCGAACCGAAGCCGGTCACCTGGCAGTAGACAATGTCCGGTTTGAGGGCCCGCAACGCCTCGTAGTCGAGACCGAGCTTTCGATTCGTGTCTCCGATGTTCCCGGTGATGAACACGTCGGCCGTCGCGATCAAGCGCGACATCGCTGCTTTTCCGGCATCGGTTCGCAGATCCAAGGTCACGCTTCGCTTGTTCCTATTGGACGCGAGATGAGCCACCGAGCAACCAGGCGCCAATACAGGACCGATATTCCGGAGGTAGTCGCCTAGTCCAGGCGCCTCGACCTTGATGACGTCGGCGCCTGCGTCACCCAGCAAGCTACCGAGATTGTCCACGGAGAGCAGTATTCCGGTCTCAACGACCCGGATCCCTTCCAGCAGTCCGATCACATCTGCCTTTCCTCGCCGACAGCCGGACAGAGAGGGGTCTTCAGGCTGCAGAAGATGTTGTCAGGAAGGATACCCAGACGAGTCAAGCCGTCGGCCATACCAACATCAGGTTCTCGACGGAACGCATCAGGGATTGGTACACCAACTCTGATCCCGGCTTCAACGAATACTCAGGAATGCGGCGGTGCCATTCTCGCAAGGTCACGCGCAACTCCCGACGAGCAAGGTGCGACCCGAGGCAACGATGCACGCCGGCACCAAAGGCAAAATGCCGATTGGGCTGGCGATCGAATTGGACCTCGAGCGGATCCGGGAACTGCGCAGGATCGAAGTTGGAGGGGGCCCAGCCAAGACTCACGGCAGTGCCCGCCTTGATGGGACATCCCAGAAGCTCGGTGTCCTCTTTGGCCCTCCGCCTCCCGGCCGGAACAACAGATTCCCAGCGCAGAAGTTCCTCGACCGCCGAGGGAATGATCGATGGATTCTCGACAAGTTGACGCCGGTAGTCGGGGTGCTGGACCAGGAAAGCAAAGAAGCAGGTGAGGTTGTCGGTCACGGTGTCCAGGCCGGCCAGCAGGAAATGGAAGCAGACGTCGAGGATGTCCTCGCGGGTCAACCGATCTCCATCGATCTCGGCGTGCAGCAGGTGCGTGAGAATGTCGTCTTGGGGCGACCGCTGACGTTCGTCCAAGAGGTCCTCGTAGTACGCATAGATCTCCTGCCCGGTGCTCAGTTGGAACTCGAGACGTTCCTGTGCCCCTTCGAGAAGTTTCCCCTGTGTGATGCCCGGACGAATGATGTCATCCTTGAAGCGCAGAAGGAGATCGAGGTCGTCGTACGGCAGACCCATAAGGCCGAGGAAGACGGACGAGGGAAACGGGATCGCGAACTCTTCGGTGAAATTGCACTCGCCCCGGTCGATGAAGCCGTCTATGAAGCGATTGACGCGGGCTGCAACGTCATCTTCGAGAAGATCCATTCTCTTCGGGGAAAAGAGGGGGTCGAGGATCTTCCGGTATTTCGTCTGCAGAGGCGGGTCAATGCCCTGGGGCTTGAACGACCGCACGTTCCCCATGAACAGGCCGGCCTCGTCAATGGCGAAGACCTGCGGCTTTCTGCAGGCGGTCTCTACTGCTTCCCTGCTCGCTAACAGCACCTTTCCCTCGCCTGCATCGACGACGCCCTTTTCGATGAGCTTCTGGTAACGCGTCCAGGGCGCCGCCGGGTCCACGGCCATCTCAATGAACAAGTCCGTGTAGTCGATGTCAGCCTTCCCGACTTCAGACGACATGCGCTCTCCTCCCCCGTCGGCATCGCCGCTTACGCCGGATGACGCCAGCGGCATCGAAGCCCAAAGGATACGCGCGTTCGGTGATCTCGTGGTTCTTCGTGAGTGCCGGACAACGCCGCGGGCATCCTCCCGATTGGTCCGGGTTCGCCACCGCAGCACCGCCCAGACCTCGCTAACCTGCATCCGTGACAGATCGTGCATGGCTCTACGTCGACCCCTACTGTCCGTGGTGTTTTCAGACGGCTCGCTGGGCCCGCCGACTCGAGGAACTTGGCATCGTGGAACTCTCGTGGCGGTTCTTCTCGCTCGAGATACAGAATTCCCCCGGCGGAGTGATGGATCTTTCTACGCAGGTGCGATCGCTGCCTTCGCTGCGCGTCGCCCTCCTGGTGCGCGAAGAGCTCGGAGAGGCAGCTGCTGGCCGCTTCTATGCTGAGGTCGCGGGCCGGATGCACCACCGGGATGAGCAGCTGCGCCTGCTCACAACCATCGAAGGTGCGCTCGTCGATGCGGGATTGGACCCCACCTATGCAACCCGTGCGTTGGCCGATGAAAGTACCGCCATACGACTGATGGCTGAACACAAAGCAATCTCGGACCGCGGCTTCGGCGTTCCCACCATTGTGCTGGACGACGAGGACGGCCCGGCGATTTTCGGGCCCGTCATCGCAAATGTTCCCAACGACGACGACTCGCGGGAACTCTGGGAACACGTCACCTGGATCATCAGGAATCCGAATGTGTACGAGCTGAAGCGCGTTCGATCGGAACTGCCCGACCTCGAAGGTCTCCGCCTCGGACAGATACGCCGCGCGGCTCGAAAGGCGGTCTCCGAGGGATGAATCAGACCCGCACGGCATATGTCGAGGCAGCAACGGTCGCGGCAGAGCTCGTCGCTCTCCCCGACGTGGGGGCCCAGTGGGAAGACCCCGGGGAATCCCGCGGCATGACGGTCGGTGCCATCGCAGCCCATCTCGTCGGCTCGGGCATCGAAATGCTCGTCTCGTGCCTCGAGGAGGATGAGCCGCCAGGTACTCGGACACTCGAACCTTCGCGCTATTTCTCGGGGCAGACCCTCGACCTCGACCACGAGGGCCATGCGGATGTCCGCGAAAGAGCCCAGGCCGGGTCGCTGCGGGGCGCCGCATCCCTGGCCTCCGACGCGGCATCCGCCGTTTCGGGGCTTGCGCGCTCCCTGCCCGAGCAGGCAGAAGGTCGCAGGGTTCTGGTTCTCGGCAAGTTCGACATGACGTTGGACGGGTTTCTCGTTACTCGGTTGGTCGAGCTCCTCGCCCATGCCGACGACCTGGCCGCGAGCATCTCGATCCCGACCCCCGAAATGCCGAAAATGGCGTACGACCTGGTCATCGCCTGCTTGACCGACGTCGCACGCCGCCGTCACGGCGACCTCGCTGTACTGCGGACACTCGCCCGCCGTGAGCGAAGCATCGACGGGGTGTTTCCGGTCTTCTAACTACCCGACAATCGGTGCGTCGTCATCGGACCGCGCTCCTGGCCTGAAGCTCGGCGATCTCACCATCGCTGTAGCCGAGCCAAGAGAGGATCTCGACCGTGTGCTGGCCGAGCTCGGGAGCCGGCACATGGGACGGCTCCTGTGTGTCGCTGATGCGCACGAGCCTCCCCATCTCCCTCACCTTTCCGAGCTGGGCGCTCTCGTATTCGACGGTCCGACCGATCCGTCGTTGCTCGGGATCGTTCAAAAGTGCGTGGATGGAATGGCCGGCTGGCTCGACGGCCGCCACCCCCGCCGCCTCGAGCTCCCGGAGGAGGGCTGACGTCGCACCACCGGCGAACGCGCTCGTCAACGCGTTTTCCATCAGGTCCTCGTTGTCCGTCATCGGCACATGGAGGAGGTCGCACAGTGCTGCTTGCGCGGGGGTATCCGGCACCGTGATGCATACCCATCCATCCGATGTCTGGTAGAGGCGGTCGAAAATTCCGATCCCGAACTGCACCGGGTCAAGCCACTCGGCGCCGACGACCTCGCCATCATTCTTCCGTACGATATGGGCCGTGTGCGCCAGCGTCGCATTCAATTGAGGGTTCTCCACGTAGCACCCGGCACCGGTCGCCTGCCGCTGCAAAAGGGCCAGTAGCATCGCAACCGCCCCCAGCAGGCCATTGCCCGGGTCCTCATGAGCGACCGGCGGCAGGGGGACGTTGAATCTCCCGGCGACCTCATACGTGACGCCGGCATAGCCAGAAAGCATCGGGGCAAAACTCTGGCGCATGGCGAACGGACCCTGCGCGCCCCAACCCGGTGCATAGAGATAGATCACCTTGGGATGGAGGCGGCTGACCGTCTCGTAGTCAACACCGAGTCGCTCAGCAGCTCCCGGGCGAAGATTGTGATGCACGACGTCAGCCCATTTGATCAACTGCGCCAAGGCCGGCGCGAGCGAAGGATCCTTCAAGTCGATCGCCAGGCCGCGTTTGCCTGCTTGGGCCACATTGAACGTGGTGACGAATCCTCTCATCGGATCGCCCTGCACCGGCTCCAGCTTGATCACATCGGCCCCGAGGTCCGCCAACAGACGTGACGAAAAGGGACCGGCGAAATACGCACCGAGGTCGAGGATCCGCACTCCTTCGAGCAACGCCTCGGGTTCCCCAGCATGGGGCCCAGGTGCTCCCCGCTCGGGCCACCACTCGGTGTTGTCCAGCACGTCAGCGTTATGTTCTCCGGTGCGTGGCGCCGGTGTCCACAGGGTACGGGAACTCGAGCTGAACTTCGCCGCGGGTGCAATCTGGCTGACCACTCCGAGAACCGGATCATCGATCTCCAGGACCATGTTGTTGTAGCGGACCTGCGGTGTGTCGTAGGCCTCAGTCGGATGGAGGTGTTCGACGACGCACACGTCGGCGCTCATGAGCTGATCGACCCAGTAGCTGCGCGGCTTCGACGCGATGATGCGCGGGATCTCGTCGGTCAGAATTCCCTCCTGATGGGCTTCGAGAGGAACTCCGAGATCAAGTCCCGACACACTCGGGGGAACCCGATCCTCGAGACCGAGCACCTTCATGAGCCGGCCGAAAGCCCCAACGGCACCGGTATGGATGCCTACGTATTCGCCATCTGCGCATTCGAAAGACCGCGTCACGATTCGCGTACCCTGGGTTGTCGGCGGGCGCTCCCTACCGCTCGCTGCCATTGTTGCGACCGAGAGGTCGCTCTCACCGAGACTCCCGGATCGATACGCCAATGCTCCGTCGAAGAGCGAGGTCTCAACGTGGCGGAATTTCCCATCTGTGGCACGTCGGTAGAGCGCTGACAGCACGCCGATAGCTCCGAGGTATGCCGCGCCGATCGCGGCGAATGGCAGCCCTTGGTAAATGGGGCCCTCCCGCAACCCGGCTTGCTCGGCCATGGTGCCGGCGACGGCATGTACCAGGGCTTCATAGCCTTGCGTGTCGGCGTGTGATCCGTGCTGCCCGAACCCCGAGATGGAGCAATACACCAGGTGAGAATTCACTTCGGCCAACGTTTCGAAGCCCAGTCCGAAGCGATCGGCAACGCCGGGGCGCCAGCTCTGCACAAAGACGTCGGCGCGAGCAATGAGATCCAGTAATTGGTCACGTTCCGAGGCGTTGTCGAGCTGGAGCGTGACGCTGCGCTTGCCGCGATTGAACACCGCAGCAGCGGCAGGCATTAGGCGCCGGAGGGAGTCTCCCCCGGGTGGTTCGACCCAGACGACATCTGCCCCATAGTCGGCCAGCATCCCGGTGAGGCGAGGACCCGCGGTGCCATGCGAGCAGTCGACGACCCGAAGACCCGCAATAGGCCCGGTCATGCGAATGGCTCGATCAGCACGCGGATCTCCAATTCACGAACACTCTGCCTGCCTATCCGGTTTCCCAGCTTCGCGCGCTTACACGGCGCCCTGGTCCACGGTGCCCTGGTCCACAGAGGAGACCAAGATGACGTTGGGAGCCGGCAGCGCCTCGCTCGGCCACCTTGGCTCAGCTCGCCTCCTGGTGACCCACTCTCTCTGGAAGGTACCCACCGATGTCCGGCTTTCGAGCGTCTCGTTCCAATTCGTCCGTCTCCGGCATGACCTTCACCGACAGTGCCTCCATGGCATTGGCGAGCTTCGTGATATCGGAGATCGCCCTGGAGAGCCTCGATCGGACGTCCGACAGCTCGCCCTCCCAGGCATCCCCTTCGAGGTGTCCGGCCTGAAGCATTCCCCCGATGGCGGCCGGTCCGGAGGCTGGATTGAGCGCCGTCCTCCCCAGAGCCCTGCCCGCGGCAGAAATACCCGGATTCTGGCTAGACATGCGCAGTCTTCTTCTTGGCGTCCCGCTGCGGTGATGGCTGCCCGCCGCGCCGCACGCAACAGCGTTCCCCAGGGCTCACCTCCACGTCTTCAGTCCTCCAGTGCGACACGCAGCGATCCGACTCTCGGGTCCTAGCGTATAAAGGCTGGCCGGCAAAAAGCGAAATGGGGTCGGGCCGCGTGAAATCGCGGTGAACCGACGAGGTGCACCGCCATTGCCTGCCACCTTGTACCAGCATGGTGTCCAGCATGATGAGGGGCCCCTCTGGCCGGGCTCCATGTCCCTGGCACCCTAGCCGCGCTCCCTATTTGAGCATGGAATGCGGCGGCCGCCTCCGCAGGTGGGCAGCCACATCAGGTTTTGCCCACAGCCGGGGAGAATGTAGGCGAGTGCGCTCCGGAGCGTCTCGAGGATCGGGGCGCCTCCACAAGGCGCCGCCCGTTGCAAAAAAAGGCCGGTTGGTGGAGCAGCACGAAGCCAATGGGTCCGCGAAACGGACCCGGCCATCGATCCCAAAAAGGGGCCCGGATACTGTGGAGTCGCTCCTGCATCGCACGAGAGGTGACGCAATGACCGACGTTGGTGGGCTCGAGACACTCCTCGCCATTGAGGAAATCAAGCAGCTCAAAGCGCGCTACTTCCGATACGTCGACACCAAGCAATGGGACCTCCTTCCGAGCGTGTTCACGGATGACTGCACGTTCGGTTTCGAAGGGGTCGTTCCCGGCCAGGTTTCACGATATGAGTCGGTCGATGACTTCGTGCGGGGCCTCGAGGTGATTCTCGGCGGCGTGACATCGGTCCATCACGGACACACCCCCGAGATCACGCTCAGCGACCCACGGACAGCGACCGGCATCTGGCCGATGACCGATCTCCTGGAGCGCCCGCTCGGACACCCTCTCTCGTCCTTCACCGGGTACGGTCACTACTACGAGGAGTACAGAAGAGACGACGAATGGCGCATCGCGTCCGTCTACCTTTCTCGACTTCTCAAGGTCGAGCATCCCAACCGAGATACGAGAGACATGCAAACGTTTTCCCCGGGACGGTTGCCGGTGAGCGACCAGTAGCAACGCGGAAGATGTCCACGGAGTCGAGGATCAGTTGACTCGAGTAGTGGTAGGGAGCAAGGAGACCTTTATGTCGCTGTCACTGGCCCGGCGGGCGTTCCCGGAACTCCCCCAAGACGTAGCCGACGTCTTGACCACTTCGCTCTACACGGAGTTCGGATCCCTCACAACCAAGGGGATCCCGCTTGACACGCCGCTCTTCGCATTCGTCGAACCGGACGGCGGGACGATTGATGTGGCGACAGGGCTCGCCTACCCCGCCAAGGCCAATCGTGTGCGGCGCAACCCGAAAGTGGGACTTCTCCTGGAGGGCAACGGGACCCCGGGGGATCCGGTTGTCTCGGTCGCAGGATTCGGAGCAGTCCGCGACTCGGACATTCAGGCCAACATAGAGCGCTACCTCGCCGAGACTGCGGCCCGCCTACCCGTCACCTCCGGCGGTCTGCCCTGGTCGACCGTGCGCCAGGCCGTTTGGTACTGGGCACGCATCATCGTTGCGACCACGCCGTCCCACATCGCATGGTGGCCCAGCGTCGACCAGCTGGATGTCGAGCCCGAGCGCTGGAGCGCCTCGGCAGACACTGAGTTTCCGCAGTCGGATCCAGCACCCGTCGGACCCCCCACCTCACCCTCGGCGTGGCCCATAGCCTCAGACTGGCGGCCGCGGGCCAACGAAGTCCTCGAACAGCGACTCAACGGACATCTGACCGTCTGCGATCCCGATGGGTTTCCGCTCCCATTCCCGATGCGCGCCGCCTCCCTCGTGGACGACGGGTTCACCCTCGATGTTCCAAAAGGAGCACCCTGGAAGTCCATCGGTCCCGCATCGCTGTGCTTCTCCGGCAGAGGAACCTTTGTCGGTCAGGTCACGCCGACGACAGACGGTGCCCATTTCTCCGTGGAGCGTCAGCTGCCCGATCTACCCCTAATGGCCGATCCGGCGCAGCTCTGGACACCACGCCCTGCGACCAAGGCCAACCTGATGAACAGGCTCGAAAAGGAGTTGGCCCGACGAGGCCTCGCACTGCCCCACGTCCCAGAGGAGCCGCCCGGACCGACCGAAGGCTCGCGACTGCGCACACAGGCCTCGACCCAGAACCACCGACCCACAGTTCCGCTGGACACTGCCTGAGCACTGATATGGCGCCGCGGGGCCCGCGGCGGTCACGTCAGAAGATGGAGGCAGGGCTCAGTTGTCAAAGGGGGAGAACGTCGCCGGCACCGAGATGTAGCCGTTCTGGATCCCTGCTGTGTGATATCGCTCGACATGGTCGACATCGACCTCGTAGTCGGGCATGCGCGCCAGCACCCGACTGATCATCGTCTGTATCTCCATCCGCGCCAAATTCGCCCCGATACACCGGTGGATGCCGAACCCGAACGCGGCATGACGATTGTTCGGCCGGTCGAACTCGACCTCTTCGGGTCGTTCGAATGCGACAGGATCACGGTTCGCGGCGAAGAGATTCGCCATGACCCGTTCTTCTCGGGCAATGGACCGTCCCCCGATTTCGGTCGCCACGTTCACCGTGCGGCCGAGGACCGGCGATGGCGTGATCCAACGAAGAAACTCTTCGCACGCCGGCACGATCAGATCGGGCTCCGCGACCAATCGGGCGCGGTCAGCGTGGTGTTCGCTCAGATACGCCAAGGCGCCGGCGGCTGCACCTGTGGTCGTGTCGACGCCGCCCGCCAGAACGAGCACGAAGATATCAACCAACGTCTTCTGGTCGATGGGAGCACCGTTGATCTCCGCGTCGACGCAGACGTCGATGAGGCCGGAGCGCTCCCGCTTCGGCTGCGCCCGTCGCCTCTCGACGTCCGTCGCCAAGTCCTCCCGAATGGACATCTGCGCCGCGACCGCCTCTGCATGTGCGGGGCTCTCGGGAGGATGTGCGACCGATCCGTGCCATGCCGCCGCATGTCGTGGCCAATCCTCAATCGGCAGTCCCAACAAACTCAGCGTCACCATGGCGGGAACCGGGCTCGCGAGATCGTCCACGAAGTCGATACTGCCGGTCTCCTTCACCTGGTCGATGCACCAATCCGTCACTCTCACGACCAACGATCGTTGACGGGCCACGGCAGCCGGCGAGAAGCTTGGGTTCAAGAGTCGGCGATAGGGCAGAAAAAAAGGGGGGTCGAGCTCGAGGGGGACGAAGCGCATCGGTGGGGGCGGTATTGATGCTCCTTGATAGGCGCTCCCGGCCTCGAGGTCGTGACGCGAGGAGAAGACCGTGGCATCGCTCAATACGTTGCTCACATCCTCGTAGCGCGTGAGGACCCAGAAGCCACCATACGACTCTGACCACGCGACCGGACATGTGTCGCGGAGAGCGGCAAGGGCGCCGACCGGATCGGCTGCAAATTCAGGCGAGTGATGGTCGAACGCGACAACTGGTCGCTCTTCGCTCACTGATTTCCCTCCATCCGGACCAGCCGTCTCCTCGGACCGACCCGCCTCAAACTACACGGTGAAGCATCGCGACGGCGCAGAGTGCAGACGCGAGCAGGATGCCGCCAACTCAGTCTTCCGCCCCCGGGATCGGACCGCTCGAGCAACCCGCCCGGTCTCTTGGACAGCTCCTCGACGGCCAGGATAGGGTCCCAGAGGGAGGGAATCTTGCCGTCTGAGTCTGCTCCTCCAGCGTCAACGTGCGCCGACGTACCCGATGCAATGATCAGATCAATAGGGCCTTCACCCGGCCCGGCCCGAATGGAAGCGAACAACTCATGACATTTCAGCCATACGACCGCCCCGTCCGAGCGGCAATTATCGGACTCGGCCGGATCTATGACCTGAACGTGCGTGGCTACATCGACAATCCCGACGTGGAGGTCGTGGCGCTGGTCGACCCCAGTGAAGAACGTCGCGCACAACGTCAGGCGGACTGGCCCGGGGCCCGCACCTTCGGGTCGACGGCGGAGCTCGCAGCGAGCGGGCTCGAAGTGGACGCTGTCGAGGCGTTGCTCCCAATCCCCCTCCACGTCGACGGTGTCATAGAACTCCTCGACAACGGTTGGCACGTCAACTTGCAGAAGCCGATGTGCAACGACATCGCGAGCGCAGAGAAAATGCTGGGCGCGGCCCGCGCCAACGACCGGGTCTTCCGAGTAATGGAGAACTATCTCTTCTACGAGCCACTCCGGAAACTCAAGGAGACGGTCGAGTCAGGAGTCCTGGGTGAGGTCAGTGGCTACCACATGAAGATGGTGGGAAGCGGCCGAGGCGGATGGGACGTCCCCGCCAGCAGTTACGAGTGGCAATTCCAGCAGATGAGGAACGGGCGGGGTGTCCTGGTCTTCGATGACGGATGGCACAAGTTGGCGACCGCGCTGTGGCTCTTCGGGCCCATCAAAGAGGTTCGGGCCTGGATCGGCACGACCGAGGTCATACCGACCATCGAGGTTGATGCCCCGACGACGATCCTCTGGGAGCACGCAAACGGGATCCGGGGGGTATGGGATATCACGCTCGCACCCGCCATGTACCTGCGCTCTGACTACTACACGAACGACGAGCGGTGGGAGGTGACCGGGCACCAGGGCTATGCCCGAGTCAACCGCTGCACGGGTCGGGGCATCCAACAGCCGAGCCTCGACGTCTACGCGGAAGGGGAAATGCGCTCATACCACGCCCTGGACGACGACTGGGCCAGCAGCTTCCGGGATTCAGGGCGTCACTGGCTTCGTTGGCTCCACACGGGCGAAGGCCCACTTCTTTGGAGCGCGGGCGAGGCGGTGAACGTCCTCCGCTTCGCCCTCGCCGCCTACGCCAGTAGTGCCGAAGGCGGCGTTGGCGTCGATCCGGCGTCCCTCTCATAGGAAGCCCGACCGCGAAGGCCGGGCCGCAGGTGACTATTCGTCACTCAACAGCATCGACGCAATCACGGGCACCGGCGCAGAAAGGCGCCAGTACTGCTCGGGGACGTTCGCGTCGAGACGCTCCTTCAGCATGTGATCCTGCTCCAGTGGCGCAACCTGCGTCTTGTAGATCGCGATCAGCGCCCGTTTCTGGTTCATATCAATGTCGATCGGTACGATCGATGGCGTGGGCCAGATGCCGGCGCGGAACAGTTTCGAGATTCTCCAGGCGAGATTCCCCGGCAGATGTTTGTAACCGTGATCCTCGTAGCAGAACCACACGGCCTTGCTCCCTTTCCCGATCAATTCTCGGCGAGCCATGAGACCCGCCTCATGCGTCACGACATGATCAGGATTGGCGATGCCCATCGGCAAGAAGACCGCAGTCGGGTTGGCGTCAACGATGGCCTGCTCCAGAGCCGGCCCCACTTCGGATGCCGTCGGCCGCTCTTCAACGGCCAGGTACTGATGGTCCGGAAACTCCAGCCAGACCGGCGTGGCCTTGACGAACGCCATGGCTTGACGGTCTTCCTCACGTCGTGCCGACACGACGTCGTCGCCGGTCATGAAGCCCCCCGCTTCGTCCCATGGCGTGACATGTTCGGGGTACGCAGGCGGCTGTCCCCCGAGAACGGTGATAACGGTGCTGCCGGGGTACATCGCGAGAAGATGGGCCGCGCCAAGCGCTGCGTCGTCGAAATGCGGAGAAACGACCACTATTCGATGGAGGACGGTCGGATCGATAACGCCCCAGATTTCCCGTATGTTCACTTCATCAGCCATGTTCGTCTCCGCAGCTCTTCCCCGAGATAGTGGACACCTTCAACTGCCTCCGTGGGGCCCCCTTGCATGACGCCGAAGGGCCCGATTCGGAATGCAGCGAAGCCAGCGTAGCCACACACGATGGTCGGGTTCCCGCCACACCGTCAGCGCCGGTGGCCCGAAGTACGCGGGAACGACCGTCCGACAGCGAAAAGCGATGAGGAGCCGGGGTGAGTAGTGCACCCATAGATATCAGCAGGCTGTTCGCGGCAAGTCGGATGGGGCTCGGCCTCGCCGCTCTGGGGAGACCGGGCTATATCAATCTGGGCCATGGAACCGACTTGGCCCGGCGCACCGATGAGGTCTCGATGGAGCGGGGAGCGCATGCCGTGTTCGATGCCGCCTATGCGTCGGGCATCCGGTATTTCGACGCTGCCCGTTCCTACGGGCGCGCGGAAGCATTCTTGTCCGATTGGCTCAGGCTACGAGGACTCACGTCATCGGACGTCACAGTAGGGTCGAAATGGGGCTATACCTATACCGCGGACTGGCGGGTGGATGCCCCCGTCCACGAAGTCAAAGAGCTTTCTCTTGTCAATCTCCGTCGCCAACTGGCTCAGACCCAGGAGCTCCTCGGACCACACCTGTGCCTCTACCAGATCCATTCAGCCACTCTCGAAAGTGGGGTGTTGGACGATCGTGCCGTCCTCGACGAGCTCGCTCATGTTCGGGCGGGCGGAGTGTCCATTGGACTCTCGGTGACAGGTCCGGGCCAAGCGAGAACCATCGAGCGGGCGCTCGAGGTTGGTGGATTCGATGCCGTGCAGGCTACGTGGAATCTGCTCGAGACCTCAGCAGGTCCAGCGCTCGCAGCCGCACACGCCGCCGGGGTGGGCGTCATCATCAAGGAGGCACTGGCGAACGGAAGGCTCACCAGCCGTGGGCGGATCCCCGCGCTCGCCGAGATGGCCCGCCAAGCAGAATGCACCCCGGATGCACTGGCCTTGGGCGTGGTGCTCGCACAACCGTGGGTCGACGTCGTCCTCAGCGGCGCCGCCACCGTGGCCGAGCTCTCCAGCAATTTGGTTGCACTGAACGTCAGGTTCGGGCCAGCCGTGCTCGAACGCTTCGAAACTCTTCACGAAGATGCCGAGACGTACTGGACTGAGCGGGCCGCACTTCCTTGGAATTGAAGGGCCGCGAGGACGCCTCGCCCTAGGTTGTAGGGACCTAGCCGGTGCGGCCTTCGACAGGGACCCTCACCGTCGCCCGCCTCTCGCGCACCACATGCGCTCCACCGTCCATGGTGGACGCATCCACCGCTTTCATGTTCTCAGCCTTCCACCGATCGAGCGAAGTGACGTGGTCCTCGATGTCGACCCGCAACTCCATGACTCGAGCCACGGTCTCGCACTCGTCATTTCGGCGTACGCCCCGAGCATCCCCACGAAGTGCTGACCGAGCGTCCCGTCTGGGCACGGGTTGTCACTGAGCCATTGCCGTGCGGTGCGAATGGTCGCGGCAAATTCGTCATCCACCCACGGGGTCCGAAAGCGTGCCGCTGCAAACATGACGGGCTCGCATGAAGACCGAGCCCGCATATACCACTGGACCGTCTCGTCGCGGGCGGCTTCATCGGTTGCCCGTTGCGGGCACATCCCCTGCAGGTACCCGTTCCGGCCGCTGCGTAAACGCCCGGTTGGCGCCGCACCCCGGTCGCGAGCTTCCCCCGTTGAGACGGTCGGCACACACGTGCTGCAGCCCCTCGCGGGCGAGCAGCCAGGTGACCAAATTCCGGGGACGTGACGACTGAGGATCTAACGTCTGCCCATGACGAATCCACCCGTCCCGGAGACAGAGCGAACGGGAATCAGCGTGCTGACGAACTTCAGGGCCCTCAATCCGTTGTTGTATTTCTCCAAACCCAGAATCGGCATCGACGGCAACAGGCCGGAGAGAGTCCGTTGGGGCGACAATTTCATCCCTACATCGCCCGGCCCCCACAAAGTGCGCTGCTTCGTCCCCTACGTCTACTTGCGGCATATGGGTGACTCAGAAATCGAGGTAAAGGTTCCACCCGGGAAAACGATCGCCTTGCGCTGGCAAACGCCTCTCGGATCTCTCTACCTCAAAGGGAAATGGACGGTGCTGAGCTCGCCCTAGCCGACCTGCAATCTCCATTTTGCCGGGATCTGGTGTTTCTTGCAGCGGTACGGGACGGGCAAATGGTCGCGGGGGTCAGCCGTGCAACTCAGGATGAGAAGCGCCACGTTGGCATCATCGTAGATGCCGCCGCTTTCTCCACGGCCCTATCCTGCGACGAGAATGTCGTGATGTAGGACTTGTTCTTGTGAGAGGCGTAAAACTGTGTTCCGTAGACGGTTGTCGATCCGGCAACGGGTAGCTCGTAGGTAACTTGGATCGCACTGCCGAATTTGAAATGGACCACCTTGGTCTGAACCTGTGTGGCGCCAATCGAGCTCATGCCGAGCTTGGCGGCGGCATCGAGTTCGGCAACAGAACCCGCACCGCCGAAGACGCCAATGTTGACGCTCGCACTCCCGCCGGGATTGACGGCGAAGAACTTCAGACCCTTCTTGGCGGCTGCCGCCGCCTGGGTTGCGAGAAAACTCTTCAGCTTTGCGTTTGCCTTTGACGCGCTACCCAAGAGCCCGCCGATATCGCTAGGGCTGAGGGACACCTGGGTCCAATTCTTGGGTAGGTCGAAGGAGATCCCGTATTTGGCGACATTGGTGCGAGTGCTCGCGGCGACGGTGGTCGTAGCCATCGAGACGCTCGCCAGCGTGAGGAGCAGAGCTCCGAAAAGCCCGATCAATGCCAAACTC
The DNA here is from genome assembly GCA_963706555.1 of uncultured Acidimicrobiaceae bacterium. Taxonomy (GTDB): domain Bacteria; phylum Actinomycetota; class Acidimicrobiia; order Acidimicrobiales; family RAAP-2; genus Bog-473. The sequence goes on along the minus strand of OY970164.1, from coordinate 2,883,572 downwards.
GCGTGGCGGAGTTCCCTCCGGAACCAGCCGGGGAGCCTCTGACGCATTGTCGCCCCAATGAATGGCATTGCTACCTCAACTCTCCGGTCCAACGGCTCCATTCACGTCGGTGGCCACGACGTATGCCACCGACCACGGCAGATGGAGTTATCAAGCTACAGCCGCGTGGAACACGCCATCGACAATTGAGTCTCAATGCTCTCCCAATTCAGGAGGATCGACGCGTTCAGCGGGATCAACAGGACACGGAGCAATCCGTGTCCTGTTGCCTGCCGTCCACGTCCGGATCGCCGCTCTTCGGAGTTAAGAACCTGACTCGGTCGAGGTGCCCGGTATATCGCTCCCGCAGACAGGCTGCTTACTGGTGAGCACGAACCCGGACTTCTTGGCTTGCAGGATCCATTGGCAGTTCTTTGGCTCGTCGTGACCGAAGATGGTCGTGTAGTTGATCGGCACAGGGAGCAGGCCGTTGGCGTCATATGACGTCACTCCCCGCAGCGACTTGATCACTCCGGCACTGGTCGGGTTCTTTCCTGCAAGTTCAAGACCCTTGATCATGAGGTCGGCGCCAACCCACGCCTGGTAGATGTCGTAGGTCGGAAAGTCCGAAGGTGATCGGTGCTCGTACTTCTGCAGGGCGGACGCCATCTGCTTCGTCCCCGCGTTCGGGAGGCTGAGAGGTCGAAACCCGGAGAAGAAATAGGCACCCTGCAGATCGGGCCATGCCGGGGATTTCACTACCGACGGCTCATAGCCGGTCGGCAGAATGACGGTCTTGAGCTTGACCCCGGCCTGCTTCATTGCGGTCACGAGGGCGAAGTCCGAGTTGTCGTCCATGCTGGGCCATACGACGTTGACTCCCTTCTGTTTGGCCGCCAAGGCCTCGGTCCCAAAGGCAACACTGCCATATGGCACGGAAACGTCGAGCACGCCCACCTTCAGTCCCTGGCGTTGCGACGACTCGGCAAATCCGGTCGCTGAGCGCACCGCACTCGGCGAGATCCCGTAGCCGTACGATCCCACTACCGTGCCGCCGTACTTCTTGACGATGTTCCCGTAAAGGGAGCTCACGGGATATTTCGGGTCGACACTCCCCGCATCGGAGGCAAACATATTCGTGTAGGGCTTCTCACCCCACTCAGGGCCGTCGAAGAAACCGCCGGTGACCGGGATTCCGGCTTGTTGTGCGTACTTTGCCCCTTCAAAGAAGAGCGGCGAGACCGACACGATGCCCGTCACGCCCTTTGAGATTGCATCCTTCACCGCCGTCGGATCCGCGGTGGGGCTTGTCTGGTCATCGATCACGATTCCCTGGAGTTTGTGCCCGTTCACCCCTCCCATCGCATTCTGAAGGGCGATCCGTGCGTTGAAACCCACCGCCGCCGTTGAGAATTCACTCGCGGCCGGACCCGTGAGAGATGAGATGAGCGCGATCTTGATCGGCGCCGACGCAGCTGACGCTGTCGATGCGGCGATCGTAATTGGAGTGAGTGTCATGGCGAACACCGCGGCCGCCATCACAAACACTTTTCGAACTGAGCGCATTGCCCTCCCCTTTGCGGTAACCCTTTGTCTGCGAACCCTGAAGGCAGAATCGGCCCATGCGAGCCCTGCCTCGCGAGATCGCCTCAAACTACCTCCGGACGTTTGACCGGAGAAATCCAGAGACGGACCTTAGTGCGTTCCTACCTACGACCTCGTTGCACCCAAATCCCTGCTGGGCGCCGTGGAACCCTAACGCACGACTTCAACCGAACGGAGTCAGCACACGGCTACAGGTGCACAGTCCCGTCACTGTCGAGGGTCCACGCCGAATTATGTGCGACCTCCCAGACGTAGCCATCAGGATCGGCGAATGCACCCGTTATGCCGCCCCATTCCGCCCGAGCGGCCGCCCGGACAATCGTTCCTCCTGCTCGCGCTGCCTCCGAGAGGATCGCGTCGACTTCTTCTGGTGAGCGAACGTTGTAGGCCAGTTCGATCCCGGGTGCGCCATGTCCACCGAGGGCAGTCCAGAGTCCGAAGACCATTCCTCCCACCTGGAAGAAACAGACCTCGTCGTCAGGTTGCTGAGCCCCGGCCCAACCGAGCGCTTCGTAGAATGCGCGGGCAATTGCCAGGTCGTTGACCCCGAGGGTCACGAGGCTGATGCGTTGCTCCATGGCGCCATGATCGCATAGCCGGCGCCCAGAGCACCCGGCCAACCCGGCCAACACGGCCCATGTTCAACTCGCGGACGACGGCTCGGAAACGACCTCCGACCGCCGCCTTCGTGATCGACTCAGCAAAGTGGATACGACGATGCAGGCGAGCCCAATCAGAGTGGCGAGCAAAGAGAGGGCCCCGAAACGGGGCGTGAACGAAAATTGGATCACGTGGGTTCCGGCGCCGATGCGGACCGATTGAAACGGTCCCGACGCGCGAACGGTGAGGGGCGTCGAGCCATCCCGGGCGTGCCAGCCCGGCATGTGGAGTTCCAGCCGACGCAAGGTTGCCGGGCCGGAGCATGTCACCTGAGCGACAGAGATCCCTCGGGGTTGGACATGACATTGTGCTCCGCTCGTCGAGAAGAAGGGCGTCGTGACGGGAAGCTGCCAGACATCAGCGAACGAGTCCGCATAGACGCGACGCGGGGCGGGTGCCTCGGTCGCCGGCCAGGGAGAGTCGGACGCAGTTGCCGCGGTCACGACGAACTTGACCCCTGCTGCCTCATAGGCCGCGAGATGAGTCGCCATTTCGTCCGCCGGCGTGGGACCACTGGGGTCGGTGACTGCAGCGCCCGTGAAAATCAGCGGATCGACGTTGTCGTCGAGAGAACGGGTTATGTAGCCCGAAAACGCCTTGGGGACGGGTAGGTCGTTCACGTTGATCTCGGCGAGGTCGTAGAAAGAACCGAAATTGGGCTGCAACGGCCCCAAAGTGGCGAATCGGGAGAGACCCATGTGGCCTTGGAGGTAGTGGACCAGAGCCGCATCAGCCTTCTCCGGGCGCGGGGCTGACAGGAGCGGCGCAGCGAACAGCAGCGCCGCTTCAACGGTAATGGCGGCTGCGACGAGAAGAACTCCGATTCTCGGTTTCGGGGTAGCCCCTGTTGGCCCACGAGACCGTGCCAGCAGGCCTCCGGTAACCACTACTGCCACGCCCACGACGGCAAGTGCAATGCTGGCCACGGCGAAAGCATGGCGGTGGCCGTACCCGGTGGCCGATGACAAGACGGGCCATGCCAGCCACCCTGCCCACGCGATGGCACCCAGGGTAAGCGCCCCTGCGCCCACGATGCCGACCACACGGACACGCCGATGGGCCATGTCATCGATACCCAAGGCGGCGAGGACGACAACCGCGAATTCCCATGAGGCCTGGGAATAGCGGTAGAACGCGGTGGAGTGAATCCCCGGAAAGTGGTTGAGGAGATGGCTGACGGCGGCGACGCCGAAGGTCTTGCTCATTGCGAGGAATATCCAGACGGCCAACGCGACGCGCAGAGCACGTAGTCGACTCCCGAGAAGGCCGATCAGTGCACAGACGATGAGGGTCGCATCGAGGTACCCGCCGGCGTTCCCCCATACCAACGTCAGGAGCGACGAGTTTCCCCCAGCCTGCAATCCGAAGATGGGCCCAAAGCTGTAAGGGAGGACTGTCTGCCCGAGGTTTTGGATCACCAGGAAACCGTTGGCGAACGCCCCCCCATGATTGCCGACGTTTCCGTGCGGTAGGTAGTCGATGAAGGCCACCAACGCCGGGGCGCTCAAGAGGAGACCGACGGCGCAGCCCACCGCGAGTTTCGCAAGCATGAACTGGCGTCGCACCGGAAGCGAGAGCAGCCGCACTGCTGCCCAGATCGCCACGAGAAGCCCGTCGAGGTATGCCACCTCGGGGAACCCGGCCACGATCGAGAGGGCCAGTGCGACGGCGAGAAGACGCCAACCGTTGGCCCGCATTTCGACTGAGGCCGCTCGGGCTCGCTCGACGCCGAGCAGCGCGAGGGGCAGGAAGGCAACGGGATTGGCCGTGGCGTGCTCGAACCAGGCCAGCGTGCCGCACAGCCCGAACGCGACTCCACCGGCCGTCGATGCAGCCCGGCCGAGATCCAGACGCCGGAGGAGGAAATACGTGGCGTAACCCGCGGTGAGCTCCAGCGCGATGTGGAACACGACGAAGCCCAGAGCTCCCTGGAGAAGGAGAACGAGCGGGAAGAACGCGCCTGCCTGCATCTCCCCTGCGAGCGGAGCTCCCAGACCCTCATACGGATTCCACCATGGAATGTGCCCGTGGAGCCAGTCCATTGCTGCCAGATGGCCCATGGCCATCGTGATGTACCCGGCATTCGGATCGATGATGGAGGACCCTGGAAGCGTCTGATGTCCGGAGGTGGATTGAAGATACGCGAACAACTGCACCGGATTTCTGGTCACAAGATCCAGCAGGGTTGGCAGGTTCACGACCAGAATCGCCACACCGATGAGTGCCAGCGGCAGAGTGCTCGGATTCGAACGCAGTCGTCGTAGGGAATCTCGAACCGGGACCACGGTGCGCTGATTGTAGGCCGACGCACGGGCGGGTTTCGGTCTCCGGCTGAGCCGCCCCTTGATCAGGACCGCGTGCAGGTACGGCTCAGCGAACGGCGTGCCACGTTTCATACGAATGGTCAGTGGGCACCTATTGGTGAGGAGAGAAGGAGGCCGATCGTGCAACCAGAATCGGCAGGAGACGCGGCGTCACAGGCCCAGGAGGAGGGTGGGGAGATCGACTTTGGGCCCTTCTCCGAGGAACGAGCGCGCATCGAACGGATCACGGCCAGACTCGATGTCACTGAGGATCTGATCGAACGAGCGGACCTCGGGAGCGAGCTCGTGCGTTCCGCGTCTCGTTACGAAGACACGTTCGAGCGAGCTCTCCTCCCCCGCTTGGGGGGATCGTCACAAGACGTGCTCGACGGAATGCGCCGGGACCGAGTTCGCCTTCGAGAAGCCATGGAAGAAATCCACCGACGGACTATGGGCATCGATCCGAGGAATGTGCATGCCGCAGACGGTCAAGGATTTGAGGACACCCTCGAACTCGTCGTCGTTGACCTCCAAGCTCTTCTCAGGACAGAAGATCGTGAAATATCGATCCTCATGGAGGGACTCGGGTCCGAAGAACGCAGTGAGCTCGTCGAAGACGTCGTCCACACATTCCGGAGCGCTTCCGAACGACCCCGCCCTCCCCGCACAGCGGTAGGCCGCTTTCTCAGCAATGCGCACGTCAAGCTGGATCACACCCTCGAAGACGTGGCCACTCCCCAGCATCCGGGCGCCGACACCTTGAAGGGCTGACCTCCTCGGGCGCGGTCGTCACGCATCGAGCGTTCGGCCCAGCGCCGCTCGACCGGAGGTAGAGGCCGGGTTCCTATTTCGGCCAGCCTGTCATCCCCTTACGCAGGCGTGCCGGAGAGGACCGTGTCGATTTGCGAGAAGACAGTGCGCATGCCTTCTTCGATCCCCATGGCGAGCACTTCCTCCATGCCCGCCTCCGAGCCGAAGTGGATGCGGATCGTCATGACAGCGCCCCCGCCGTCGCGCTCGCCGACGGTGATGATCAGGGCCGTCATCGCGTTCCCGTCGTTCGGGATGCCATCGTCGTCGACGTCGGCATCGCGCAGCTCAAGCTGGCGCGGCGGGTCGGCGGCGATCACTTCCCACGTGCTGTCGTGGCGCTCGCCCTCGTTCCCGACCATGAAGAACGTGATGCGCCCGCCGGCCCGCAGGTCGTGGTCGACCACGGTGACCGGGTAGCCGGGGGGTCCCCACCACTGCTCGAACTGGCGGGGGTCGGCCCACAGCTGCCATGCCCGCTCGACGTTGGCATCGAGGTCCGCTGTGATCGTCATGGTCAGGAATTCTTGGTCCTTTTCTACGCTGGTCACGCTCATTGCTTTCCTCCAGTGGTCCGCTTCTCGGTTGCCAAAAGGTCGTCGATCCGGTCCAGCCGCGCCCGCCATAGCTCCTCGATGCCGTCCAGGAGCACCCGGGCCCTCTGGACGGTGACGACGTTGGTGCGCACGAGACGCTCGCGCCCCCGCCGCTCCTTTGTGATGAGCCCGGCACCTTCGAGCACCGCGACATGCTTCTGCACGGCGGCGAAGCTCATCGGGTACCGCTCCGCCAACGCCGACACGCTGTACCTGCCCCCGACGGCCAGCACGACGATGTCGCGCCGAGTGCCGTCAGCAAGGGCGTGAAAGATGCGGTCTACGTCAGCGTCCGATACCTGATCTACAACCATTTGGTTGTATGATAGCGCAGAAGAGCAGCGCACACAAGATCTCGGTACGGAACGAGAAGCGGCGCCGGAGGACGCCGAACCGGCACCGATTGAGGACGGCCGCACACGTTTCGACCAACCGCGTATGGGCGCATGGCACCGACCCAGGTTGCCGAGCCTCGAGCGCCCAGCCTTGACGCACTCGTGAGGGGTTGAAGTTACCGACGCAGACCCGCTTCATCAAGACCGCCGCGGCGTCCACGCGAAGAGCGAAGGTGCACCAAGACCACGCTCCGTGGACCGGCAGACTTCCCGATCCGGACGACGCAGGCGAGCCGGAACGCTTCGTTGCCTGACAACCTCCATGGGTACAATGAAACGAAGGGAGCAGACGAATGACCGAGCATGGGAGCGACCTCGACCGGAGTGAGGAGTGGGAGGACGTGAAGGCCCGCCACCTTCGACCCCTCGACACACGACCGACGTCGTCCGGTCAGGGTTTGCACCACTTCGCCTTACTCTCCAGCGATGTCGAACGAACGATTACCTTCTTCCAGGACCTCCTCGAGTTCCCGCTGGTCGAAATGTTCGAGAACCGGGACTACCGCGGTTCCACGCACTTCTTCTTCGATGTCGGACACGACAACTATCTCGCCTACTTCGACTTCCCCGGGCTCGACCTCGGGGAGTACCGCGAGGTACTCGGTGGCCTGCATCACATCGCCATCTCCGTCACTCGCGAACAGTGGGAGCGCCTCGTTGCCAAGTTGCAGGGGGCCGGTATCGAAACTCATATTGTGAAGGATGAGTCGGCTTACTTTTCGGGGCCAGACGGCGAGCGCCTTGAGCTGCTCTCTTACCCCCTCAACAACATGTACGGGACAATCGTCGGCTGATCGATCCACGCTGTGCTTCCGACGGAACGTTGGATCGGAGCAGACCAGGACCAGTTTCGAGCGCGCACGGAGCGCGCGCACAGGCGTCGGACGCTCCGGCAAGTGAGGCTCCGATCTCGTTGGGGAGATGTTTCGGCCCACAGTGAAGCGAAGGAAGGTGACCAAGCGGACGTGACCCTGATCGCATTCGAATCGGTGACCAACAGACGGTCCGACCTCTGCGAAGAGTGTGTAGGTCTGCTACATGAAATCCTGGACAGCGAGGATCCGATCGTGGTCTACCTGAGTCCAGGCCACATGACGGTGGCCAACGGAAATCATCGGGTCGAGGCCGCGCGCCGGCTGGGCCGGACTCACATTCGAGCCGAGGTGCACCGGCCGAAAGCCAGTACGCAGCGACTCTGAACCTAGACCAACGAGTGCCAGGTGGCTGCGGACACGGCACAGCCGGGCAGTGGGCGTGAATCGCTCGGCGCGATGGACGCAATGAAGGCTACGGGAACCCGTACAAGAGGAGCCGGAAATGGCCTCTGACCAGGTAAAACATCGGTGGGCGCTGCGGGACTCGAACCCACGACCTCAGCCGTGTGAATCCGATTTGGGCACGCGGATTGGGTGGTTCTCGACGGCGTGCGACGGCCTGAGCAGGGATGATCAAGACATGAGTAGCGACCCGACCATGGCAGACGGGTCGAGTTGTGGAGCATTTTGTGGGGCAAGTAACCGCAGGCATTTGCCCGGGTCGTTGCCGTCGGTCCCCTCACAAGGAGGACCATTCTCCGGCCTCGACCACTCTCTCGTTGGCAGAAAGCACCCACGATGACATGCCGGTCCGATGCCCTCGCAGAATACGGAACACTCGCCCGACTCGCTCGAGGAAACGCCGCCAGGGATCTCGTCAGCGCACTCGGACCGATCATCGAGGCAAGCATCTCGCTCAGCCCCGCCAGCCTGTCCAGGTGGATCCCGTTCCGGGAATCCGTCACGAGAGAGCGCGACCGACAGGTGCCACCTTGAGAGTCCGAACAGGGGTGTCGAGGGGATCGCGTTGAGCTACATCAGTCCTAGTCGAGCTAATGCGGCCGTCCACAAGCTACGGCCACTTTCACCGAGTACAGCCAGATCATTCTTGTCGACCAAGGCCAAAGAGACCCCTCGAAACAGGTCCGTCGTCCGACGACCTGTCCGAGCACGCGGGCCGCTCGACTGCGATCCGAGGGCCGGGTTGTTGTCCATCCTCTTGTCCATCTGGCCCACCGTCGCTCATGTACGGGGTGGATTGACAGATGTACGGGGAACACGTACACTGATTGGGTGGTCACCGAAGAGCGACTCATGGAACCCTTAGGTTCGATTGAAATTCCGCGCTTCCTTGGAGTGAGGCCGGACACGATCGTGCAGTGGCGCCGGCGCCCTCAGCTCGGCTTCCCCGAGCCTCGATGGACGGTTTCGGGTCGCCCAGCCTGGGCCTGGAAAGACATATCTGATTGGTCAGTGAAGTCCGGGCGCATGGTCTGGATAGCCAATACGGAGCAGGAAGCGAGGCAGTGGGTAGGCCGCGCTGCAGACTTTCCAGGCCATGGGCATTTGCCAATACTTGGCTACCGACCGACGGGCAATGGCACGTTCGTTCTCACCTCGATTCCCCAAGAGGCGCTGAACATTGAGTCGGGTAGCCATCCCATGAGCGGGGCCTGGAAGCTGAGTTGCGGTCGTTGGCTGATGCCAGATCAGCTGCCAGAGATTCAACGTCGTTCTGGGGCCTATGTTCGAGCGCCATCCTGTGACCACCAAGACGCGCTCGTGGCCGAATGGCCAGCGCTCTAAACAAGCATGCCCACGGCAAGGGAGGGGATTCCTTTCCTGGAGGCGTTGTTCGACGCAACCTTTTCTAGAATCGAGCCAAATGCTTGATCCATCACCCGAACGACTGCTGGTCGATCTATCTCCGGCCTCTCCCCCAGATGAGGCTGAAGTGCGCGCTTGGGCGTCAGGGCGGTCTGTGTTTGTCTCGAGCGTGATAACGGGCATGGAGCGCGAGCGGAAAGCATGCGCTCAAGGCATCGCAGCCATGGGCGCCATGCCCGTTTTTTTTGAGGCCTTCGGCGGAATGGACGATGATCCCGAGGATGCTTATCTGGGCCACGTAGAGAACTCCGACATCTACCTGGGGACCTTGGGACAGCGCTACGGAAAACCACTCAAATCCGGGTACAGCGCAACCCATGCCGAATACGACGAGGCGATGACCCGAGGACGCCGAATAAGCATCTGGAATTCGGCCGGCGAACTGGACGGTCGCCAACAGGACTTCCTCGAAGAGGTCAGGGTATTCCACACCACAGGCAGCTATAGCTCGCCTGAAGACCTCGCGCTGGGGGTTGAAAGAAGGCTACGAGTAATTGCGGCAGAAGCGATTGCCCCTTGGGCAAAGGTAGGGAATGCGATCCTCCGCGTCACTTCAGTTCACGATGACGGTCTCCAGATCACGGTGAAGGCTCGGATTAGAGACAATACGGTGGCCGCAAATCTGGAAGCGCGCAGGCCGGGCAACGGATACGGCAGGCACTCCGAGACTCGTATTACTTGGCCGGGGGGGACGTCGCCGGTCCGGGTCGCGTCCGTCACCAGCGAAACCACGTCGACTCAATCAAGAACAATGACCATCGTCGGAAATCGCCTACCCGAGGTTCGTTCGACTCACCTTGAAGTGGCGTATGAGGGCCACTCTCCGGAAGAACTAACGGAGCTCGCCATCCGCGTCACCCTGCTTGGGGAGCCCAACCCTTTGGGATATATGTCGTTCCTCGTCGGTGCTGAGAACCCTCTGCGCTCTATCGCCAACCTGCGCCTATCGGAGGATTCATTCGAACAGATCGCGCTCTTGTTGATTGTCGAAGAACTAGTAGGCCGACGAGGCGTCGACCACATCACGAGATTTAGATTGGGGCCGCAACACTTACGGGCATCGTCAGCTTCAACTCGGCTGGATGCCAGCGCGTCGATACCAGAATCAAGACCCGGTCGAACACGCAATTGAAGGCGATACTTCAGCAAACCCGTCGGCCTGAACACGGATCAACGCCATCCGGATCAGCCACATCGTTCGCATTGCTTCCATCCGTAGTAAACAGCCCATGGCGCTTGTAGATTACGCCTTTCTCCGCCCAAGTCATCGGACCAAGTCGACGAGAACGACCTTGGCGCCGCAAGCCGATCGGTGGTTACGACGCCAAGACGCTGATGTGCGATTTCGATCGACGCAGGTGGATACGGTCGATGCCTCGCATTGCATCACGGTTCGTCAACCGGTGCCACCTTGGTGTCGTTTCCGTTCGATGAATCGTCCGAGCGTGAGGTGAAATAATGACCTTCGGCGTCTTCGAACGGCAGCGCCCTGAGACTCTTTGATAGACGATCAAGCAATTCGTCCACTGCTGAAACGATTGCGTTGGACATTTGCATGGCCCCATGTGATATCGGATCCCTGGGCCAGTCATTACGTGAGGTAGCGATCTGGATGATCCTTGTTCGAGGTGAGCCCCCTAGTTCGAGTACCACTTGCGAGCTGGGCAACAGAAGGTCATCCAGTTGTCCGCTGACAGCCAATTCAAGGGTGGACGCCAGAATGGCATTGATTGCTTGTGTTGGGTCCAAAACTGCCGTGCCACTGTTTCCAATGCCGGGACTTAGAACTGCGACGATGATCGAACGTGCGTGTTCATCGGTGAGTAGATCGGGGACGCTGAAGGACCGCCTGAATCGTCGCCACCATGCAGAGGACATGTCCACGAAGAAATCCTACGGCCGGTGAGTCGGCCCGAGGTCAAATAGCTTTTGTTTTTCTCCGTCCAAAATGCGAACCTCGTAGCAGAAGGGCGCTGCGTTAAGGAATTCGACGCATGCTTGAGGCGGACCCACTCGACGGACGAATCGAGAGGGGTTATGAGCCCGTTCTTGACGGTCCATAGGCGTTGAACCCGTAGTTCTCAATCTTCCAAATCGACTCTCAGCTGGACCTCTGGGCTACTTTCCTCTCTGGCCAGGAACAACTGCGTAGCACGAGAACGACTCAAAGTAGGGATTTTGTAGGGATGGGCTAGTCTCCAGCCAGTCCAGATGTTCGGCCAGCGTGGGAGGGCGGATTGCCCACCCGAAAATCGCCCGAGATTGTGACCACCCACGAAGGCCATCTTCGCAAGCAGCGTGCACGAAAAATAGGTAGGTGGCCGGTGTAGGCATCTACCTCGATGAGGGGAGCGACTTTGGGCACGTTGCTGACGCTGTCGTCAGTCTTGCCAGCCGGATACACGTCAAGTTTCTGACCCAGTCACGGGCCACGAGAGCACTGCACGCTACGGCAGGGAGTTGGGGGCTACTAGGGACTCACTGCGACCAGTGCAAGGGCTGGGCGCACGGGCCCAGCGTCCGTCGACATCTCATATCTGTGCGGGTGACAGGGAGGTGAGTTCGGAGCCAAGCCCCCTGCTACCGATTGCGCGACCGTAGCTGTTCAGTAGCCTGACCCTTCGGCCTCAGGCGGGCGGAAGTCCTAGCGATCGCCTTATCTGGTCAGGATTTGTACTGATGTCCGCTGAAGAGATGATTCGCCCCAAATCCCCTGTCGAGTGCAGCGATCCATTCATCCAAACTGCAAGTCTGCGTTGTACATTGGATGCCTCTTGAGCCCATTCGTTCACGAAGTGATCCACCTTTACGGGCCAAGACTGGGCCGTCAAGGTATGGGCCTCCAAACTGAAGAGTCGAGCAAGTTGGTCGACACGCTGAACCTTGACCCGACTTGGGTTGCCTCTCCATGAAAGGGTCTGCACCTCAAGCGGATCTAGTTCGACATTGAATCTCTCCGTATCTTCGAGATACTGGAGCGCGTAACCCGTCGGATGGACAAAGGAGAAGCTGCCTTGACTCGCAGCCGAAGGGACAAGATAGATGTCATTGGGAGATGAAAGGGTGTGACGGTCCGCAAATGTGAGCTTAGGGAGTACTCCATTGACACGAAGTTCCCGAATTGTGATGGGGGTGGTACTTGCGTACCCCGTATTCGCAGGCACTGTCATCGACGCCGTAGGATCTTCTTGAACCCACTCAGCCTGAGAGAACGAGTCATTCTTACCGTAGCTCAGGGACACCGTGTGGGTCCATCTAGTCGTAAGATCGCTCACTCGCAGAAGCCAGCCTCGCGAGATCCTGGTGATCCCAAAGTCCATCATGTCGCCTGGATCGAGAAGTACGGACAAAAAAGTCGGTTGGAAACTATCTGCCGTATCGGACCAAAACACTCCATATGTTGAAGTCCCGGCGTCTTCTACGCCGGCGGTCCCAATCTGTATGAAGGGTGAATGGGCTTGATTGATTCCACCGCCTTGCACGCCGATCCATGTGCTTTCTTGACCACCAATGCCGTCGTTGCCAACAATTCGCGGTACAGCCCATTCGGCCGAGACCTGCTGGACGTCGCCCTTCCAGGTGTAACCGCCAAGTCCAGAATTGAGGCCGATCACTTTCGCGGCCGACGTGGCAGTTTGAATGGTGGGCGACACACTTTTATTTGCCAGCAGCGCGACGATCGCAGATATCACCGTGACCGCGATCAGCACTACGAGCGGCACCCACGGGAAGAGGTTTCGCCTTCTCCAACTTATGGGTTCTATCGTGTACCTTTCGTCGGCGGCCCCACCATTAACCGATAACTCGGTAGAAAGCGGAAACCGTAGTTCGTCACAGCATCGCTGATGATCTCTTACCTAGCTGCTCGCTTCGTTCATCGCCCTCCAAGTGCACACGAGGCATGGGAAGCAGATCGATTGTCTAGATTGCCTCGGCGCTATTCATTAGAATCTCGCCAAAGGGCAAAGTCCCCATATCCTGGCTTCCAACCCAAACGAATCATGTCTCTCAGCTGACCTTCGCCAACGACCCCGGTCTCAGGGATCATTTCGGGATTGATATCCGGATACTCTGTTATGAAGTCTCGCATTGCGAACCCCTCGCGTCGATCGATGCTGACAACCCGGCGGTCCTCAAATTTGACTGGAAACGGTGATACAACCCACCAGCGATACATCTGCTCGATAGTCGGCGTGTCAGTAACGATCATTGCACGAGCCCCGGGCACCTCCAAGACGCTACCTACATAGGTCTGTTCAACCAACTGCTCAGGCTCGCACGCCAAGGTCGTCAGTTGCTCCGCGGTTAGCGATTCTGAATAGAGCCCATCTAAGACTCTTACGGTGTCACCATAAATGCCGAACCCGACGTAGTGGAGATAGCAATGGCTACCCTCTCCAATGGGAAACTCGATTACAGTGCCAACCTTGGGTGATTTCGCCATGGTCAGGATAAGTAGTTTGGCATCGTGTTTGGGCCGGCGGGCGACCAAAACTGTGAACGAAAAAATTGTTGTACGTATGAATGATCGGATTGCGCCGCACTCGCGAGACTCGCATGCAGCCGAGAAATCTGATTCAGCGGGTTCTCCGGGGAGCTCTTCAACACGTCGATCGCATCGAACATCTTGGCCTGATAGTGAGGGTCTTTAGGACTGATTTCATGACGTTGATTCATGGGGAATGAGCCGGGCCCTGCGCAAGTACCTAAGCGGCCCATTGTATATTCCTCGACCTCCGCAGCCTGACGTGTCGTGAGCTTCCCCGTTTCCAGGGTTTGCATTTTATCGTTCGGACCTAGCCTTCCCGAGCGAACATGAACCCGCTTTCGCAGCACTGCAGGACTATATTTTGACCGACCAACGTAGTAGGGCACGCCTTTCGCATTCAGCAAGACGTAGACCGAATCTAGCCCAAGCGGATCCGTCGCATTGAGCGGGTCGTCTCCGGTGTACGCATACGGCTGGCCGGTTTCCATCAGGTCCGGATCGACGCTCAGAAACTGGTCCGTCGATGGGTCGTAGTAGCGGCCAACCAACCCGCTACACAACCCGCGAATTGCGCTGCAAAAGCGGGGTTCGCGCTCCGGCGAACTCGAGGCGTGTGCCGCGTTCGATTCGCGCTTAGTGACGAAACCGCCTGGACGACGCGCCCTGCGCGTCAGCGATTCACGTCAACGACGTCGTCCTCGCCGTGTGCGGCGAATTGATTCGGTCGCTCGCGTGCGTCGCGCCGTCAGTTGGGGGCTACTAGGGACGAGGCAATGAACGCATCGTCGACGCCCAGAGATGGCCGCGGAATCGTCGGCATCATTTCGCCTCGACGTGTCTAGGAATAGCAGGGTGGCGCGGTCCCATTGTCATAGCCTCACAACCAACCCACCTCTACGGGGCAGGGCAAAAACTCGGGCGATACCCATCGACCTCCAAAACTCGACGAAGCTGCCGTGGCCCGTGAAGAACTGTGTCAGCGCCTCCCTGGTGGACAGTGCTCCAAACAACACCAGGGCATCGAGGTGGAGTTCCGCGGTATAAATTGGTTCGCGTTTCAGACCCAATCGGTGGTTTCCACTTACATCGCGTCAATCTCGCGCAGCTAATCGAACCGGAATGGCTGTCAAAAGTCGATGGGCGGTAGCCCAGCGATCGACTATTCTTCACTATTTGAAGTTGACTGCTTCGACTGCGATCTATTGATTTTGCTCACTTGCGCGGCCGCGAGCTCGATAACCTCTTCCCACGCCCACGCCCACGCTTCGCCCAGTGCGTAGCACTTTACAGAAAAAACAATGTTTCCCAGGGTACCTGCAATGAGCCTTGTCCCTTGCAACCCTTTGGGACCAGCGGATCGCTCCTCGTAGGCTAGGACTTCAGAGATCCCTGGAACGTCCTGATCGACAATTCTGGCCTCTAGGAGAATAAACTTCGAAAACGGTCTGCGGGTCGTCGACCCCAGATAGCTCGAAAGCGACGATTGCGCATCAGCTGGGGAAGCGTACGGATAGACGCTAAAGGTTACTGAACGACGTAGCCGCTTTTCATGAAGCACGCGTAACGCCGCGACACCTCCAGCGTCGCGCGCGCGCTGAATCAATTCGCTCCGGCGCCTTCCGTACCCCATCTTTATTGAGCGCTGCATGGATACAACCCAACCAGTTGGGTCCGTCAAGTCGTCGCGACCCATCAGAATGTCGAACATCGGTTGGTGACTGGGATCGAATCCCATATAGGCCGCGGCGAAACGGAGAGATGCGATGTATGCAGACAATCTGTCGCGCAGGCGCAGTTTCACGACTTATTTTACCCTCTTGCCGGTGCGAATGTAGGACATTCGTCACTATCGGTTGCGATAGAGGCAAGCCCGCAACCCACGCCGAGCGCGGTGATACCGGCGGTTAGACCTAACTCTTTGAGAGCCTCGCCTGGGCTTGGCGGCTTTGGCGGGCCCAACTCTGCCGTTATCGTGATTTCCGCATTCAGCCCTACCTCGACAGGCGGTGCTGTGTAACAAAGACCACCTCCCCCGTCAGTACAAACCGAGACTCCACTTGGGCCAACAAGTCCCAATTCAGCTCCCTCAGGAGACACAGAGGTTGAATATCCAGGTCCTTCGACTTCAATACTTCCATCAGTTCCGATGGAGACATCGGGATCTGCACCGCTTCCGTAAACCGTAACGCTACTGGTGATAGTGAATACAAGTGCGCCCGCAGGAATGACTTCAGTCGGCCCAGCCTGCCTGACGGATGGCCCACTGTATGGGGAACTAGCCAGAACCCTCTTTGCTTTCGGCTTTGACTTTGCCTTTGGCTTGGCCTTTGGCTTGGGGCACGAATGTCCTTGTTTGCATTTCTTTAGCCCCAACGGATCAGTCGAATTCAAAGGATCGTCCCCGGTGAAGGCATACGCCTGGCCCGTATCGGCCGCGTCCGGATCGACGCTCAGGAACTGGTCGGTCGAGGGGTCGTAGTAGCGGCCCAGTAGCGACGGGGCGAAGAGCGAATTGCGGCTGCAATTCCATCATGTGTGCCTGGAGCAAAGTGCGCGCATTTTGAAGAGGGGCTCGGGATTCGCTCGGCACCACGATGACCGGAAGTGCCTGCTCGACGCGATTTCTTGTCAGAGTCCCACGGCGGCGACAGCGTGCTGTCCCGCATGGATCCGCCGAGTCATCGACCACCTCGCTACGCGCTCGAATGGCTGTGTGGAGTTCCCCCCCGTGGGGTCACGAGGCGGGCCGTCCGACGCGTTGTGCGCGTGGAGTTTGATCGGATCTTGATCGGATCTTGATCGGTCTCGCTTTGGTCGTAAGGCTCGGCCTTGGAATTGCCTTGTGCCGGTACACGTCGCAGCCGGATCCGGTGAAGATGTGGCGATTCGCCGGCTGCCAAAGGAGGACCACGTCATGGCCAACATTGCAGGAGAGATCCGCGAGTACCTGTCTTGGATGGAGGTGCACAACTACGCCCGCACCACGATAGAGAACCGGCGCCGCTATCTCGACTACTTCTTGGAGTTCACACACTGCCGGGGCGTCGACGATCCCAGCCTCGTGACGTTCGAATGCCTACTCTCCTACCAGCAACAGCTCTTCGAGCACCGCAAGCGTGACGGGCTCCCCTTGACATTCGGCACCCAGGTCCAGCGCCTGGTCCCGGTGACCCAGTTCTTCACCTGGCTCCGGCGTGAGCATCGGATAAATGCCAACCCGGCGGCCGACCTGCTCATGCCCCGGCCCGACCGCAAGTTGCCCGAGGCCACCCTCAGTGCCGCTGAGATGGCCAAGATCCTCGCCGTGCCCGATGTCGCCACACCGCTGGGCCTACGAGATCGGGCCATCCTCGAGGTGTTCTATTCCTGTGGCATGCGACGCAACGAGCTGATCACCCTCTGGGTCAAAGACGTCGACTTCGATCGAGGAACGGTGTTCATCCGTTGCGGGAAGGGATCGAAGGATCGCTATGTCCCCATTGGCGAGCGGGCCCTCTTCTGGGTGCGACTCTACCTTGGGACCGTTCGACCGAACTTCGTGGGTGAGGCCTATCCTCATCACCTCTTCCTCTCCTCGGTGGGCACACCCATCTGTGCGGACTGGCTCGGTCGTAAGATTCGCGCCTGCTTGGTGCGCTCCGGCATCAACAAGAAGGGCAGTTGTCACCTCCTGCGCCACAGCGTCGCCACCCTCATGCTCGAGGGCGGGGCCGACATCCGTTACGTGGCCGAGATGCTCGGTCATGCGCGGCTCGAGACGACACAGCGCTATACCCGCGTCAGCATCGATCGCCTCCGGGCCGTACACGCCGTCAGCCATCCGGCCGCCGGGCTCGACGTGGCCATGGCGGACGAACTGTGCCGGCTCGTCCCTGGCGCGTGATTCGGCCGTGACGCGCTCATTGACCGCTTCAAGTCGGTCGCCCCCATTGGGAGGCGTGTACGCACACCCTTTGTGGGACCACGTTGGGGGCGCTATTAAGACCATATCCACATGCGAGCGAGAACGCTCTCCATCAACATGTGTCAGCTCCGTGGGTGAGTTCGATTGCGAGCCAACGGCGCACGTGCAAGCCTGCGTTGCCAGTAGTTCTTCAAGTGCGCGACACGCAGCGCGTGCAATCGAATCTTCGCCGAGCTACTCCGTCCCGCTTGACCACATGGCTGAGCAATTTCGGGCAGCACAGCTGAGTCTTAGTTCGCGCTGGGTTCAGAACGGGCCAATCTCGTCGCCATCGTAGTCTCCGTCAAATCTCTCTGCGATGTCGAGCATTACGCGGTCCCACTCCGTAGCTCGAACGCCACGAATCGTGCCAGTTACGAGCCACGATCCTCTTTCACTTTCGCCAAAGTGCGTCAGATTCGTGGATTCACAACCAGCTTGCCTCATAGCGGCTGCAGCGGCCGTCGCAGTATCCTCATTCGCAAAGGTCAGGAAGAAAGTCGTCTCCTCGGGCGTTCCCAGGGATTCGGCATGTCCACCGCTGTCACTTTCAAAGGGAACTCCGAGCGCCTGACGGGTCGCCATACAATGTTGCCAGCCGATCTCGATCATCCTTAGGAACAGCGGAGTGAACGGGGCGCTCCAGACCGGAAGATCCTTCTGGTCAACTTCGGGGTGAAGCTCGCCATAGCGTCTTGCATCGCAGTGGGTGCCGTCGGACTCGTGGATGTACCACCCATCGGGATTTCTTTCGGACTCCACTACGAAGACCCGGAAAGGCGGGCACCTCCGGTATTCCTCCGGAGGTGTGAGAACGTCACACACTCGTGCACCACGATCGAGAACTAGCTCGAGAAGATCGTATCGAACCACGAATTGGGTAGGGCCAAGATTGAGCATTCTTACGCCCTCTGGGGAAAGCGGCGAAGAGTAGAGGCCTTGAAACACACGCGATGTCACCATCTCAGAACAAGTAACCAGCGTCTGGGCGTAAGCAAACCTACTCGAGGGGAGCAAAACCTCGACGATCGAACCGAACTCGAGCTTTCGTCGCGGCGACACCTGACCTCCCCACGCCTCTCCACACTACCTATCGAGGGAGAATCCAAATGGCTCTCCACCAACTTCATTCTCAGTGAGATCTTCCGTCGAATCCACCCGTGACCAGAGCGGATTTGTTCAGCAAGGACGTCACGTTCGGCGCCGGAGATCCTTCAGTCGGCAAAGTCGTCGTCTACGGCCCCCAGTCCACGACCGCCGCCGAGGAGATCTGCCCCAATCGTGCCCTCCTCCTGAATAAGCACAGATTCCTCTAAGGGCGGTACCCGGAAGGGTTCCTTGATGCCAAGTGCCTTCCCCGCTGCCGTGATTTGGTCGACTACATCTGGATCCTCGCTTATCGCGATATTAGCTTCGTTCTCGGCCGTGGACTCAGACCAGCGTGCCGACTTGCTCTTGGATCCGATGGGCATTATTTTGTTTGTTAGATTTTTGAGACCCAGGTACTTAACGACCCTGTTTTCCAGGCCTGCGGCCGCCTCAGTAGTCAAGTCCTGCGTATCAAGTACTTCTTGATAATCGCCGTCATCTTCATTCAGCTTTTTGTTATTTATATGGGCCCGCTTCCGTGTTTCTGGGTCTTTTGATCTCCCTACGTACTTAGGTCGGCCTTGTGCGTCGAAGTGAATGTAAACCTTATCCAATCCAAGCGGATCGGTCGCATTCAGGGGATCATCCCCGGTGAACGCATACGGCTGCCCGGTCTCCATCAGATCCGGATCGACGCTCAGGAACTGGTCCGTCGAGGGGTCGTAGTAGCGGCCAATGAGATATATCAATCCGGAGGGGTCGGTGTAGGACCCTTGGAAGCCGAAGGGGCTGACATCCGTTCCCCCCTGGATTGCCTGCACCCCATATGTGGAGTAGGCGGCCACTTCCGCCGGTGCCGTGTTCGGCGTCGTAACCGTCACGTCCACTGGACCACTCGACCCAGCCGGCGCGACCGCGGAGATCGAGGTACTACTTGTGACGGAGTAGCTCGTAGCCGGCGTCGATCCGAATTTGACCGCCGTGGCGCCCGTGAGATTGGCCCCGGTAATGGTCACCGCCGTACCGCCGCCGGTGGATCCGCTACAGGGTGTCACGTTCGTCACGATCGGTCCCGACCCTGAGCCCGACCCGGTCGGACAGCTCCCGCCCGAGCCGGTAGCCGTGAAGGTGGCTGCCACCGCCGAGGAGGTGCTGGCGGGCGTCTGGGTGCCAGTCGGCTGATAGGCACTGGGTGAAGAGACACTCGGGTTGTAGGCCACCTGGTTGCTCGCGGACGTGGTGGCGTACGTGAAACCGGTCGTCGAGCCACCCGTGGCGGTTGCATCGATCATGTAGCCGAAGTACAGCTCGCTGCTGCCCGTCGGGCTGAGACTCGGATACGTCGTGGTGGACGACGAGGCATTGTTGAGGGTGCCGGTATGGTCGACGGCCCAGGTCGTGCCCGATCCAGT
The DNA here is from genome assembly GCA_963706555.1 of uncultured Acidimicrobiaceae bacterium. GTDB lineage: Bacteria > Actinomycetota > Acidimicrobiia > Acidimicrobiales > RAAP-2 > Bog-473. Next base: position 2,863,589 of record OY970164.1, on the reverse strand, counting down.
GCTGGCGCTGAACTCCTGCGCGGAGTACTCGGTGGTATCGCCCGCGATCGATCCGGACCACGTCGCGGTGATCGTGGACGCTCCCGCCGTCGTGACTTTTCCGTACCAGATTTCTTCGTCCGTTCCGACCGAGCCGGCGAACCCAGCGGCTTTGGTCCACGTCGTGACCCCGCCACCCGAGAGCGACGAGACCGTGACGCTGGTGCTCGTGTTCATCACCGTGACGGCCAACATGTCGCCCACGGTGCTCGGACTGACCGACAAGGTCGTGAGCGCCGTGCCCGAGGCGGTGTGAAGAGATCCAACCGCCGAGATGGTGCCCGTGGTGCCGCCGCCCGACCCCGTCGCCACGAACAACGTGCCCAGGGCAAAGGAAGTACCCGCTGGTGTCTGGGTGCCGGTCGGTTGGTAGGCGCTCGGGGACGAGACGCTCGGGTTGTAGGTCACCTGGTTGTTCGTCGCCGTGTTGGCGTAGGTGAAGCCCGACGTGGATCCGCCGGTGGCGTTGTTGTCGGTGGCGAAGCCCAGGTAGAGCTCACTGGACCCAGTCGGACTGAGGTTCGGATAGGTGATGGTGCTGCTCGAGGTCGTGTTGTTTTGCGTGCCCGTGTGATCGACACTCCACGTGGTGCCCGATCCGGTGCTGGCGGCGAACTCTTGAGCGGAGTACTCGGTGACGTCGCTCGCGATGGAGCCCGACCAAGTCGCCGTGATGGTCGATGCTCCTGCCGTTGTGACCTTGCCGTACCACGTCTCGTCGTCGAATCCCGAACCGCCGCCGACCGCTTTGGTCCACGTGCTCACTCCCCCACCCGACAGCGACGAGACCGTGACCGGTCCGGTGGCCAATATGGACACCGTCAACAAGTCACCCACGGTGGCCGGACTAACCGAAAGGGTCGTGAGCGCAGTCCCCGAGGCGGTGTGAAGAGATCCGACGGCCGAGATGGTTCCAGTCGTACCCGAGCCGTAGGTGAACTTGTCAGCCGAAGATGTCGGGCTGGTCAGCGTCGAGTTGCCGAACACCGTCTGTACTCCCGAAGGCGTCGAGGCCAGGTAGCTCGGGTTCTGCGTTCCGCTGAGCGGTATCTGCTCGACCGGAGCCGTCCCGCCGAAGAGGAGCGGCCCGTAGATGTAGGCGTTGGTGCCGTCGTCGACGTCGAGCGGGATGGTTCCCCCGTCCACGGTGTCCCAGGTGAACGCCTTGTTCGTCGCGCCTGTTGTGGCCGAGCTGCGCAGTCCGTTGCCGTCGTAGCCATAGGTGGTCGAACCCGAGGGGGCCGCGCTGCACGAGCCTGACGCCGCGGACTGCTCGGACCAGCACAACTGCCCAAATGCGTTCCAGCCGTAGGCAGTCGTCGCCGCCGAGGACGATGACCCCGTGCGCTGGCCGTTGGCGTTGAAGCTGTAGGTGGTCGATCCCGTTGGGGGAGACGTGCACGAATTCGACGAGGTAGTCTGCTGTGACCAGCACAGCTCGCCGGCTGCGTCGTACGTCGACTTGGTGGGAGTCGAAGTACCCTGCTGATCGCTGGTGATCGAACCGTTGGCCAAATACTGGTAGGTGTCCGCCGGCAGTGCGGTTCCGGCCGCGTTCGGATTGGTGGCGGTGGCTACCTGCTTGAACTGGTTGTAGGCGTTCGGACTCGACGACGACGTCGAGAACTTCCCGAGTTGGGACGTGGTCGCGACCTGATTGTCGGTGTTGTAGGTCCATGCGTCGGTCCGTGTGAATCACGATCGAAAACGGCAGCGCGAAATGGTCGAAAACGGCAGCAGTTCGGTTGTGTGAAGTTAGCGTGAGGGAGTGGGTTCGTCCACAGGTTCGGTGACGGGTTTGCTCTGGCGCCTCGTGCGGGCCTTGGCGTCTTGGAGCCGGTAGCTCTCGCCTTTGGTCTCGATGATGCGACAACGGTGCGTGAGCCGGTCGAGGGTTGCTCCCGTGAGACGTTCGGATCCGAGCACTTCGGTCCACGACTCGAAGGGTAGATTTGTGGTCACAATCAGACTCGTGCGCTCATAGGCGGTCGAGATGACGTCGAAGAGCAGCTCGGAGCCGACCTTGGAAGCGGGCACATAGCCCAGTTCGTCGAGGACGAGCAGATCCAGTTTGGCGAACTGACCCTTCAGGCGCAGGAAACTGCGCTCGTCTCTCGCCTCGATGAGGGCGGTGACCAACTCGGTGGTGCGGATGAAGCGGACCCGATAACCCTTGGCGCAGGCCTGAGCGGCCAGCGCGGTCGCCAAGTGGCTCTTGCCGGTGCCGGGATTGCCCACCATCAAGATGTTCTCCTTCTTGTCGATGTACTCACAGCGCATCAGCTCGGCGACCAGCACCTTGTTGACCGAGGGCCGGGCGGCGAAGTCGAAGGTCTCGAGCGTCTTGATGGTCGGAAAACGCGCGAACTTGACCCTGCGCTCCGCCGAGCGTTTCTCGCGTTCTAAGAGCTCCAGCTCGGTCAGGCGCAAGAGATAGGCCAGATGATCGGCGTTGTCTGCTGCGGCCTGGGTGGCCACCTTCTCGCACTCGGCCGCCACCGTCGGGAGACGGAGTGTCTTGAGGTGGTGGTGCAAGAGCACGGTGGACTTGGTGTCTGTGGCTTTCATGGTGTTGCTCCTTTCATTTGGCGGCTGTCATCGCTCATGCGCTCAGTCCGGTGAGGGCCTGATAAGCGCTGAGATCGGGTGGGTCGATGGCCACGGCTTTGAGGTGCGGATGGCCGTCGAGGCTGAAGAGCCCGACCGGTTCTTCGGCGTGGTGGAACAGGATCAGGGCAATGGCGTCGGATCCTGTCGCCCCGATGGTGATGGCCGCATCCACCGCTTTGGTCAGCGCGGGCAGCGTGGCGTTCTCCAAGAGCCGCAGCACCTTGATGAACTCGCGCGTCCCTTTGTCGCCGAGGTCGGCCTCGAGGCGGCGGCGGAGCAGCGCGAAGCAATCGGGCAGGCCCCAGTTCTCGAGGGGACGGGCGAAGTCGAGCGCACCGGGCTTTCGCTCCAAGAGGGCCAGGTAGTGGACCGGATCGAAGGAGATGCGCTCTTTGCCCCAGTGGCGAGGGTGGCGGGCGACCACGTCGGTCCCGCTGCAGATCGCCACCTCTTCGATCCCGCCGATGACGCTGACTTCGTGGTGGGCATGCGCGGTCGGCACCGAGTAGTCGTTGCGGTCAAAACGCACGAGGGAGAGCGAGTTGGCATGACCCTGCACGACGCGTCGGGGTTCGAAGGTTTCGGCCGGCAGGGCCAACATGGCGGCGCGGTCTTCAATCAGGCGTTCCGCCTTGGTGCCGGCCTTACCCCGGACCTTGCGGAACAGGTCGGCATAACACGCTGCGGCGAGGTACCTGTTCAGCGCCGCCCATGACGGGAACGACGGAACCGGGACCAACAGGTTGCGCCGCGAGTACCCGACGTGGTTCTCCACGTGGCCCTTCTCGTTGCCCCGTCCCACCCGGCAGAAGTGGTGGTCGAAAAGATGATGGCTTTCGAGGGTCATGAATCCTTTGGTCAGCGCCCGCTCTTTGCCCATCACCTTGGCCACCGCGATGGTGGTGTTGTCATAGGAGATCCGCACCGGCACCCCGCCGAAGAAGGCGAAGCCGGCAACGTGCGCGGCCTGGAAGGTCTCGGTGCAGTCACGCGGATAGGCCGAGAGGAAGTAGGCGTCCGAATACGGCAGCGTGATGACACCGAGCGCGGCTTTGACCCGCTCGCCGGCGATCTCGACCGTGGCTTCTCCGAAGTCGAACTGGGCGTGTCCCGGCGGATGCGACAGCGGGACGAACACCTCCTTCGAAGACGCCCTGGCTTGCGCCACCGCCCTTTGCACCTGGGAGTAACACCCCGTGTAGCCGTACTCGTCCCGGAGCCGGTCAAAGATGCGCCGCGCCGTGTGGCGCTGTTTGGGCGGGGCCTCCTTGTCGTCGGCCAGGATCTGATCGATGGTGGCCAGATGACGCCCGAGCACGGGCTTTCGGCGCGCCTCGGCCATCTGATAGCCGGGAGGTTCGACGTTGCCCAGAATCTTGGCGAGGGCTTGATGGCCGATCCCGTAATCACGATAGATCGAACGCTTCGACGCGCCTTCCACCAGTACCTTCCGTCGAATCTCGGTCCATTGGTCCATGTCGGTGTGCACCCTTCTCCCGTTCTGCTCGTCCGTCCAGGCTCCAAGCCTTGAAGCGGGATCGAACAGATCCGGGGATTATTTAGGTGCTGCCGTTTTCGACCATTTTTCTTGTTTCTTGGGTGCTGCCGTTTTCAACCGTGATTTACAGGTTCATGATCGCAATGATGAACCCTTCCAACTGCGGTTTTATGCGTTTCGAGATGAATGCCTCTTGACCCGGGGAGGTTGGCGTTCACCGAGAACGTCTCGGATTTCTTCCAATCATGAAGGTTTTGATGAAGGTTTTCATGAACCTTGCCGTTCATCGTGGTCGGTATGAACGTCTCCACCATCCAGCAGATCCGATCCCAACGGCAGGCTCGCGGGGCTGCCTCAACGGCCCTTACCGACGGATCCGTTGATCTGCTGTCGATCCCTGAAACCGCTCGCCGCATCGGCGTCCATGCCGACACCCTCTATCGGCTGTGCCGCACCGGACAGTTCCCCCCGGCCATCCAGATCGGTCGAGGGTGGAGGGTCTCAGTACCACGCCTGGATCGCTACCTCCACGGGGATGAGACTGGCTCCAACACCGAGCCCGATCCTGACTTACTCAAAACTGCCGTCGACTCCTAATGGCTGTCGCAGACTCTGGTGCCATCCAGTCCGATCCTCGCCCGCGCCGTCTCCCGAATATCACGCCCATCGCCGCGGTCCGGGCCTCCAGGAACCGGAAGCAGTTGCATCCAGGAGCGGATTGAGGAAGGCGCGGATGACTGCCAACGCCTCGTCCAACGTCTGTGCGGTATCCAAGAGCGAACGCCGGGCTTCGGCCGCATACCCCGGCTCCCACAGCGCCCGATCCGGCACGTCGAAGCTCGGCGGCAGCATGAGTCCCCGCCGTTCGAACTCCGATTGCAGCGCCGCCGCTTGTGCACTCGCGTCCACCGAAGCGCCGCCAACGATGGCCACCAGATCAACCAAATCGCGGAACCGCGTCGATGGCCGGCGATTCTCGCCGTGGCGCTCATACGTCGCCGCCACCTTGTCGGCGACATGGTCCACCAGCGGATAGGCCCGGTAGCCACGTTGTTCGACCTCGGGGATCACCCCGCGTGCCAGCGGTGGCACATCCTCGGGCTGCCCGGTCATCCGAATATCCGACCCCGCGAGGTCGACGTGGAACTCGACCCAGCTCGTCGCTCCAACGACAGCGTTGATGGAAAGCCGGACGGTGTTGTCGCCGACCGCTCTTCCACCGCCGATCTCGAATTGGAACCAGTCGCCGATGTCCGCCGCGGAGGCACGGCGCAGTTCCTCTTCCGCCACCTCCCTGGCTGCCTCGCGATAGAGATCGACGTCGAGGCTTCCTCGCACGCCAATGTTACGGGCGAGAAGTGCGGTCGCCCCCTTGACGATCCATCCGTCGTCGATGAGGTAGAGCCGTTCGAGCAGACGGTCGTAAGCAACCTGGCGCTGCAGCTGTTGTAACGTCCACCGGCCTTCCCTGGCCGCCACCTTGAGCCGGTCTGTCAGTCCGCGACGGAAGGCCGCCGGAGTCGCGTAACGATCACCCGCACTCACGTCGTGGCCTGGGCAGTGCGATCGACGTGCGTGCGGGCCTCATCCAGCCATCGGTCCGTTTCGGGGTCCCCGGTCGTGTCTAGCAACCAGCGCAGGAGTGCGAGTCCGTCTCCCTTTCGTAATCCGAATCGGGCCGCGTGGGGCGCGACGCTGTCCGCGAACGTGCCCGGGTAGTCGAAAACAGGACGGATGGCGTCGGCGATCAGGCGGGCCACCGCTTCAGGGTCCTCATGATCCCAGAGAAGGTCCGAAGCGATGCGAGAGGGTCGAGTGACTGGGAGGCCGCGGAGACCTATCCATTCTCGGTCCTCGAGTGGCCGAACGTGAATGCGGACGTCCGGACGGCGAGTCTGACGACGCTTGGCGAGCGTGAACTCGTGGCGGTCAGCGGGGAGGTGCCCCAGGGCGTAAACCGCCGCCGCCGACCGGTGGGAGACGACACCCTGCTCGGCTCTCCGCTCCCACGCCGGGAGGTCGGGAGCGAGTTGGAGCCAGGCTGCCCGCAGGTCCAGGTGGTCGGGAATGGGGGCGGCGATCACCCGGTACACGCCGTTCGCAACCCGTTCGAGGAGCCCCCCCTCAGCGGTCAGGCGTTCCAGGGAAGTCGACCCGATCCCTGCCTTCTCAATCTGACGTCGTGTGAGAAGCCCCCATTGCTCCTGGGCAACCTCCTGGAGCCGTGGGAGGACCGAAAGTCGTGGCACACTTCATTATACCCCTAAATAGGGGCGTTGTGAAGCACTGATTGGCGGATATAACTTCGATGTACCCCTCATAAGGGGGTTAACAAAGTGATCAATAGAGCTTCAGGGTGGCACCCAGCAGCCCCGCTGCTTCGCGGTCCCGCTCTGGAAGAGCGTGGGCATACCGGTCGAGCGTCATTGTCGCTCGGGCGTGGCCGTGGCGCTCTGCGACGGTCCGGACGTCGACGCCGGCGGCGATCAATGTGGTCACTGAAAAATGCCGAAGATCGTGGAACCGAAACGGCCACCTCTGCCCTTCCGGTAGATCTGATCGTTTGGCCTTCGGCTTGGTGTCACGCAACTTGTCCAGGGCCGGTTTCTCCATAGCCACGCACACCTTTGTGAACCCATGCGTAAGAGTGTCCGGATTGACCGGCAGGGCGCCATTGGCGTTGTAGGACAACACGTAGGGATCGGCCACGAGGGGCGAATCGGCACGCCTCGAGAGGTCACCGACGTAGGCCCATCGGCGCTTGAGGACCTCGACAGCGACCGGGTCGAGAGCCAGCTCACGAGCCGCGTGTGTTTTGGTTGATCCCGTGTGCTGTTCACCATTGGCAACTGTCAGGGATCGGGCAATACGGACTCGTCCGATCACCAGGTCGATGTCAGACCACTTCAGGGCCACGAGCTCACCGCGCCGTGCGCCCGTGAGCGCAGCGAGTGCCGTGGCGCAGGCGATCACCGGATCGATAGCGTCGGCGGCCCTGACGAGCTTGGAGAGCTGGTCGGGCGTGGGCACCACCATTTCCTTGCGCATGACCGAGGGTGGCGTGGCCCGGGCCGTGGGGGCCGCATCGATCCATCCCCACTTGACCGCCTGCCGGCAGGCGGCCGACAAGATGGAGTGATACTTGTGGACCGTGGCCGCCGACAGCCCCTCGTCGAGCCATTGGCGGTAGGCCGCATCGAGGGTGTCTGCACCGAGTTTACCGAGCCGGACACTGCCGAGCTTCGGACGGATCCGAGCCTCGATCTTGCGCTTGTTCTCGTAGACGGTCCGGGGTCGCTGGTGCGGTTCGGTCGCCTCGAGCCACTTGTCGAGCAGCTGACCCACCGTGGCCGTAGATCGATTGAACTTGCCAGCGTTCACCTTGGCGACGAGCGCCGACAGTGCCTTCCCGGCGTCCTTCTCCGTCCCTATAAATGTCTCGGTCGCTCGGGTGGGTTTGCCGGTGACCGGATCGTTGCCGGAGAAGGCCCGCAGCTCCCAGTGGCCGGCCGACCGTTCGCGCATCGTTCCCGGTCTGCTTTGGCCCGCTCTCGATGGCATCAACCATCTGCCCGGAGAGGAGCACGGAATGCGGCTGTTCGCATAGCCCACCGTACGCCCATTTCTGGGGTTTGTGGCGCATCTGTGGGGCAACACTCTCGGCGAAACTCCGAAAAGTGCCTCTGAACTGGTGGGCGCTGCGGGACTCGAACCCACGACCTCAGCCGTGTGAAGGCTGCGCTCTAACCAGCTGAGCTAAGCGCCCGCTTGCATGCAGATGTGCCGCGTGGACATGAACCGGGACCACCGAGGATAGCCCAGTGATTTGGGCATCACCGATGGGCCAGGTACCCTGTGGGGCAAATGGCGCCTTCTACGAACGGTGATGGAACGAGACCACCGAAGCTGACCGAGCGGCTATCTCCGATGTTCCTCCGCCCGGCCAAGCCCAAGGAGGCGCCGCCCGAAGAGCCAGACCGTGTGCTCGGGCCCGACGAGCGCAAAGAGGCCATGAGCGGTCTCAGTGCCGTCGAGGTCAAGTGGTCCAAGGGTGGCCTCATTCTGGCTACCGGTCTGGGCATCGTCCTGACGCTGTACTTGAGCTCGGCGCATCGCACACGGACCGAGACCATCATCCGCCACGGCAAGAAGATCAAGGGGGAGGTCCCGATCTCGGGCACGTGGCTGTTGCTGGGCGCCATCGTCCTGGTGTTTTGCGGGCTCGGATTCATCGCACTGCGGCGACGGAAGCGTTCCCTCGTGGTGTTCTCGTTCTTCGTGACCGGCTTCTCCTTCACCTTGATCTTCGCCCCACTCGGATTTGCCCTGATTCTTCTGGGCGCCTGGTTGTTGCTGCGCGCATATCGCATACAGAAGTTCGGCACCGCTAATGCGAAGTTGGCCGCCAAAGAGGCAGGCAATCGTCCTCCACGCAAAGAGCGTAAGAAGGCCTCCGGTACAACTTCCGCGCCAGCGGCCTACAAACCGCCCACTGCCAACAAGCGCTATACACCGAAGGCGCCGCCCCGCAAGAAAGTGGTCAAACCTACTGAAAAGGTGGCGAAACCAGCCGAGTAGGTCAGCCCGGCTTGACCTGAAGCTGCTCGCCTTCGGGAATGACGAGCGCAGAACGAAGGAGGGCCAACACGTCGCTCCTCCTTCGCACCAGCGAACGGGCGGTGGGCTCCTCCCCCAACGCGCGCAGGACTTCTACTTCGGTGACCATGCCGATCACCGTGGAGTAGATGGCGAGGAGGAGAAGCCGTGGGTCATGCCGACGCATCGTCCCGGCATCCATCTCAGCCTCCAGGAACGACGAGGCGCGCCGCACCAAGGGCTCGAGCGCGAGCGTCATCTGTGTCGCAGCAGGGGGACCGAGCCTCGATACTTCCCGCAGCAGTCCCAGAAGTTCAGGCTGTCTGGCGGCCAGCCGGAAGACGGACCGGACCACGGCCTCGACCCGGACCCACCCGATGCCTGCGCCACGCAGTGCGGACTCGAGCGCCTCGGACAAGTCCCCTGCGCTGCGCGCAATGACCGCCTCGAGCACCGCGTCCTTCGAAGGGAACCAGTAGAGGATGCTCTGCTTTGTGATCTCGAGGCCCTTGGCCAGCGCGTCCAGCGAGGTGGCTTCGTAGCCCCGGGTGGCGAAGGAGGCCAGGGCAGCGTTGAGGATGCGGTCGCTCGTCGAAGGGTTGGCGTCGCGTGCGGGCGACCTTGCCACAGAACCGGGGGTGGAGAGGGTCGGAACGTGTTCGGCTGAGGCGCCATCCGCGGAGGCGCCATCGGCGGAGCGGTCCGGGGATCGTTCGCCGGGGGCCTGGCCAGACCTCGTTGCAGTGCTCACTTACCAAATGGTAGACAGATTCGGCGACGGATGGTAAACAATTCCGGTGCCAATCGGCCAGGACCTCCGTGCAAAGCGCTTCTTCATTACCGGTGCCACCGGATTTTTGGGCACTGCGCTGGTCGAACGCGTGCTGCGCTGCATCCCCGACGCCGAGATAACCGTACTGGTCCGCCCGGGCCGGAGGGCGGATCCGGGGACCCGATTAGCCCGAGAAATCATTCGCAACGACTGCTTTGACCGCCTCCGATCCGAGTTGGGCGACGAGTTCGCTCCCGAGGTGGCCCGGCGCATCAAGGCCGTGGCGGGCGACGTGGGCCAGGACGGCCTGGGCCTCGACGAGGCGGGACGGGCCGCCCTCGCCGGCAGCGATGTCGTCATTCACTCGGCCGCCACCGTCTCTTTCGACGCCCCGCTGACCCAGGCAGTCGAGATCAATCTGCTCGGCCCGGCCCGGGTGGCCGAGGCCATGGCCGTCTCGGGATCGCACGCCCATCTGATCTCCGTGTCCACCGCCTATGTCGCCAGCACCCATCAGGGCGAGGCCAAGGAGGAGTTGCTCTCCGAGAACCGGTTCACTTTGGACGTCGACTGGCGGGAAGAGGTCAAAGCCGCCCGTCGCCTGCGCGACGACCTGCAGGCGGCGTCGCGCCAACCTGATCGCCTCACCGCCTTCACCAAGCAAGCCCGGGGCGAGATCGGCGGCGCCGGAGATCATCTGATCGCCACCCGGGCGGAGAAGATCCGCGAGGAGTGGGTGCGCACCGAGCTGGTCGAGGCCGGCACCGCCCGCGCCCTGTCGCTCGGGTGGCCGGACGCCTACCCCTTCACCAAGGCCATGGGCGAGCGCGTCCTCGTCGAACAGTGGGCCGGAAAACTCCCGATCACCTTCGTCCGGCCTTCGATCATCGAGTCCGCACTTTTGGAGCCACGGCCTGGTTGGATCCGCGGTTTCCGGATGGCAGAGCCGATCATCGTGTCGTACGCCCGCGGCTTGCTGCGTGAGTTTCCCGGAGTCCCCGAAGGCATCATCGACGTCATCCCGGTGGATCTCGTCGTGGCGGCCATTCTCGCCGTCGCCGCCCACGGCCCGGACCCCGACGGTCCGTGTGTCTTCCACGTGGCCTCCGGTGTGCGCAACCCACTCCCCTACGGGCATCTGGTCGATCTGTCCGAGGACTGGTTCAGCCGCAACCCGCTCTATGACGAGCGGGGACAGCCGATCAGCGTGCCCGAATGGTCGTTCCCCGGTCGTGGGCGGGTGCAGCGCCAACTGCGCCGGGCCGATCAGGTCATGACCATCGTCGAGCGTCTGTTGACCACGCTCCCCGTGCGGGGGAAGCAGGCCGAGCTCGCGGCGCGGATCGAGGACCGTCACGCGTTGGCCAAGCGCGCCCTCGGCTACGTCGAGCTCTACGGCGCCTACACCGAAACCGACGCCCGTTACCGCGTCGATCGCCTGCTCGAGTTGTGGGACACCTTCGACGAAGAGGACCACGAGGCGTTCTGCTTCGATCCGGCCGTCATCGACTGGGACCACTACGTCCATAACGTGCATCTCCCATCCGTGATCGAACACGCCCGTGTCCGCACCACGGCCGGGCGCTCGGTCGTGGAGAAGCGTCCCGAACGGGCCCGTCGGGCGATCCTGTCGGCCGACCGGCACCTGGCGGTCTTCGACCTCGAGCACACGCTGATGGCCTCCAACGTGGTGGACACCTACGCCTGGTTGGCCAGCCGTCACCTGCCCATGGGACGCCGGGCCAAGTTCGTGGCCGACCTCGTGCGCCAAGCGCCGTCGTTACTGGCGCTCGACCGGCGCGACCGGGGCGACTTCCTGCGATCGTTCTACCGCCGCTTCGAGAATGCGCCGATCGCCCAGCTGCGCGCCGACTCGTGGGAGTTGTTCCACCGCCAGCTCCTGACCCGCTCGTTCCCCGAGGGCTTCGCCCGGGTGCGCGCACACCGCGCCCTGGGTCACCGCACCTTGCTGATCACCGGAGCGCTCGACTTCATCATTGAGCCGGTACGGCCGTTGTTCGACGACATCGTCTGCGCCCGCATGGACGTACGCAACGGCCTCCTCACCGGTCACCTCACCAACCTCCCACCGATCGGCGAAGCCCGCGCCCTCGTCCTGACGGACTACGCCGAGGCGCACGATCTCTCGCTGGAGGAATCGGTGGCCTACGCTGATTCGTCGAGCGACCTGGCCATGCTCGAAGCGGTCGGCTTCCCCGTTGCCGTCAATCCCGAGGCCCGGCTGGCTGCCATCGCCCGCCGCCGAGGCTGGCACGTGGAGCACTGGTCCAAAGCGCAAGGCGGCTCACACCGGCCTTTGCCTTTGGGGCCCTTCGACGTGAAGTCCCCCAAAGCGGTGATCGCCAAATGAGCACACTCCTCTTCGAACGCTCGCTGCCGCGTTTCGCGGCCGCTCGCATCGCGTCGACCTTCGGCTCGGGACGGGGCGCCGGCGTCGGGCCGCTCCGGCTGGTCGACCAGGAGGCGCCGTCGCTGCCCGGCGAGGGGTGGGTCCATGTCGACCCTGTACTGGCGGGCATCTGCGGCTCGGACCTTTCGACGTTGGACGGGCGAAGCTCCCGCTACTTCGAAGAGATCGTGTCGTTTCCCTTCGTGCCGGGGCACGAAGTGGTCGGATTGCTGTCCGCCGATGCTGTCGGTGCGAACGGATCGGTCTTGGTGGCAGGGACCCGTGTCGTGCTCCAACCCGTTCTCGGCTGTGCGGCACGCGGCATCGACGCTCCTTGTGCGGCCTGCCAGGCCGGGCACGTGGGGAACTGCGGGTATCTCGCCTTCGGGCATATCCGGCCGGGCCTGCAGACCGGCTTCTGCGCCGACACCGGTGGCGGATGGTCCACCAGTGGCCTGGTGGCACATTCGAGCCAGCTCTTCGCCGTGCCCGAGGGCTTCAGCGACGCAGACGCCGTGACGATCGAACCGGTGGCTTGTGCCGTGCACGCCGTGTTGGGCGCCGGCATCCGCGACGGGGACGTCGTGGCTGTACTCGGCGCCGGCACCTTGGGCCTCACGGTCACGGCTGCGCTGGCCCACCTGGCCGCCACCGGGCGCTGCCCCGTACCGCGCTCCCTCTTGGTCGGTGCCAAGTACGCCCACCAGCAGCGGCTGGCCCGCGAATTCGGGGCCACCGAGGCCTTGCCGGCCGACCAACTGGCGCGCGCCGTGCGGCGCCACACCCACTCGCTCTCCTTCGGCGGCGTGGCCGGCGAGACGGCGACACTGTCCGGTGGGGCCGACGTGGTGATCGATTGCGTGGGCAGCGCGGAGTCGATCAGCCAGTCGCTCTCCATGGTCCGGCCCCGCGGCACCGTGGCGCTCGTCGGGATGCCCGGCAAGGTGACGATCGACCTCGCTCCGTTGTGGCACCGCGAGGTACGCCTGGCCGGTGCATACGCGTACGGGACGGAGTCCGTCCCGGGTGGGAGCGCGCCGTCGGGGGCTGCCGCCACCGGGGCGAGGAAGAAGACCGCAGCCAAGCCCAGGGCTGCCGGCGGAACCAAGACGGCCACGACCGTCGCGGCCACGGCTGCGACAGAGGTGGGCACCACACAGCTGTCGACGTTCGCCCTGGCGTTCGACGTGGTGGCTGCGGCGTCGACCGGACGCCTCGTGTCGGCCACCTACCCTCTCGCCCGCTTCGAGGAGGCCGTGGCCCACGCCGGCGCGGCCGGGAGGCGCGGGGCCGTGAAGATCGCCTTCGACATCACGAAAGGACACACCCGATGAGCCGCCGTCCCGGTTTCGTGCTCGAGGTGGACAAATCCACGCCGCCGACCCTGTTTTGGAACGGCGAGGGTTTCACGCTCGAGACCCTCCCCGAGGGCAGTCGAGTGATCTACGCGCCCGAGCCCATGAAGGCGCTCGACGATCCGTACGGCGCCATACGCCATGCGCTGCTGCACCCCGTCGGGGATCGCGACCCGTTGCCGGCGTTGCTCCACGCGGGAATGAAGTTGACGATCTGCTTCGACGACATCTCGCTCCCGCTCCCCCCGATGGAGGCACCGGACATCCGCCAGATGGTCATCGAGACCGTGCTGGACATGGCAGCCGATGCCGGGGTCGATGACGTCATGCTCATCGCCGCCCTGGCACTGCACCGGCGGATGACCGAGGACGAATTGCGCCACGCGTTGGGCGACCGGGTCTATGACGCCTTCGCCCCCCACGGGCTCCTCACCCAACACGATGCCGAGGACCCCGACAACCTCATCCATCTCGGACAGACGGAATCGGGTGAGGACATCGAGATCAACAAGCGGGCCGCAACGTCGGACCTCTTGGTCTACGTCAACATCAACCTGGTGGCCATGGACGGCGGGCACAAGAGCGTCGCCACCGGACTGGCCAGCTACAAGTCGCTCCGCCATCACCACAATCCCCAGACCATGCAGCATTCCCGCTCGTTCATGGACGCCCCCGCTTCGGAGCTGCACAGCTCGAACTGGCGCATGGGGCGATTCATCGCCGAAGCCGGGGTGAAGATCTTCCAGATCGAGACCACGCTCAATACCGATACGTTCCCGTCCTCCTTCTCCTTCCTGCAAAAGCGCGAGTGGGAGTGGAACCTGCGCGACCGCGCCACCTTCGCGGCCACCAGCCGCTCGCTCAAGGGGGTACCACCTCGCCTGGCGCGCCAGATCTTCCATTCGATCGAGTCGCCCCATGCCATGACCTCGGTCCAGGCCGGCGAAGTCGAAGCCGTCCACGCCATCACCACGGAGAACGTGTGGAAGCAGCAGGGGGTCGACGTGCAGGGCCAGACCGACATCCTCACGTTGGGGCTGCCGTACATCTGCCCCTACAACGTCAACTCGATCATGAATCCGATCCTGGTGGCCTGTCTCGGCTTGGGGTACTTCTTCAACCTTTACCGGGGGAAGCCCCTCGTGCGTGAGGGAGGCGTGCTCATCCTGCGTCACCCGACGCGGCCCGAGTTCCACCCCGGTCATCACCCCAGTTACATCGATTTCTACGAACAGGTCCTCACCCAGACCGTCGACCCCGTCGCCATCCACAAGCAGTTCGAAGAATCCTTCGCCACCGATCCGTGGTACATCCACCTCTACCGTACGGGTCACGCGTATCACGGCGTCCATCCCTTCTACATGTGGTACTGGTGTGCCCATGCGCTCGAGCATCTCGGGCGCGTCATCATCGTCGGCGGCGACGCAAAGGCCGTACGTCGTCTCGGGTTCTCGCCGGCGTCGTCGTTGAACGACGCATTGGAAATCGCGAGCGACGTCGTGGGACCCTCGCCCACTCTGACCCACCTGCACGCGCCCCCGCTCATGATGGCGGACGTGCACTGATGGCGCGGTCGGGGGGCGGGGGTGCCGGGGGTGCCGGGGGTGGTGCGGTGGGCGTCGGCGCACAGGCGCAACGTCTGGTCAGCCGGGCGCGGGCGATCCGCTTCCCGCTCGCCGCACCTTCGTGGCCGGCGACCGTGGAGCGGCCGGACCCCGAGCGCAAGCTGGGACTCGAGTACGACCACGAGTGGTCTCGCCGCTATCCGGCCCGTCTGGCTCGGGCCATGGTCATGGACAATCTGGCCCGCCCGGTCGCACGCGTCATCGCCCCATCCACTCTCCGCGGCCTGGAGCACCTCCGCCACGTGGAAGGTCCGGTCATCTTCGCCGCCAACCACGCCAGCCACGTCGACACCCCGCTCCTGCTGACCAACCTGCCCCTCGAGTTCCGCCACCACACCGTGGTGGCGGCCGCGTCCGACTACTTCTTCGACCGCACCTGGAAATCGATGCTCTGGTCGTTCGCCCTGGCCGCGATCCCATTCGAGAGAAGAAAGGTGAGCCGCAAGTCGGTCGACACGCTCTCCGAGTTGCTCGAAGACGGCTGGAGCCTGGTCATCTTCCCCGAGGGTGGACGCTCGCCGGACGGTTGGACGCAGCCCTTCGGCGGGGTTGCCGCCTATCTGGCCCGGCGCACCGGCCGTCCCGTCGTCCCGGTCTACCTCCACGGCACCCGCCACGTCCTGCCCAAGGTTTCCGACGAGCGCTCGCGAGCGCCGGGCGGCTCAGGTACCGAGAGCCGACGCGGTGGCCAGCTGCGACGCTCCCCTATTTCGGTCCTCTTCGGTGCGCCACTCTCACCCGACGAAGGCGAGAACGCCCATCGCTTCTCCGACCGTATCGAAGCTGCGGTCGCCAACCTCTCACGTGAAGTGCATGCCGACTGGTGGCAGGCACGCCGGGCGGTGAGCACGGCCGACCCCAGTGAAGGCGCGGAGCACGCACATCGAGGGCCGGATGCGCCCGCCTGGCGCCGGGCCTGGGCCCTCGACGCGCCGCCGTCGAGCGGCCGTGCCCGGTGGCCCGAATGATGCGGGGACCCGAGCCCTCGGGCCGCCCGCGCTGATAGGGACCCTTCCTGTCCATGCCCGATCCCTCTTCGTTCGGCAACCACCCTCGCGACCCGGGGCGCCGGGAGAGCGACGTGGTGACGAAGATCAGTCCCCGATCCGTCCCTGAGACCGTGTCGGCGTTCACAACATTGCTGATCAGCAAGGACTTGAAAATCTTCGATGTGATCGATCAAAGTGCCGAAGCCCGGCTGGTTGGATTGCAGCTACGAGACACGGTACTGGTCGTCTTCGGTAACCCGGCTGGTGGCACCCCGGTGATGGAGGCATCACCTCTGTCGGCGCTGGATCTTCCCCTCAAGGTGCTGATCTGGTCCGACGAGGGACAGACCAAGATCTCGTATGTCTCATCGGACGCCCTGGCCCAACGGTATGGCCTCAGCCCCGAGCTCGTGGCCAATCTCCGCGGGATCGACGCGCTCACGGACGCCCTGGTCGCCGGATAGCCGACGGCAACCGCCCGGGCGCTCGTCGGCCTGCCGCTATGCGCCCTTCGGCGGTTGCCGCACTCCGATTTCGTTGCCGTCGGCGTCGGCGACCTTCGCGACCAGCATCCCGCCGCCAACGTCGGTCGGCTCTTGCACCAAGCTCGCTCCGGCGTTCTGGAGGGCGCCGAGCGTGGCGGCGATGTCATCGACGTCGTAGAACGGCACAGGCCCCGTCATACCCTGATCGTGCCCATTGGGAACGAGGCCGATCTCGGCACCGTTGACCGAGAAGCCGACATAGAAGGGCGAGTCGACATGGGGAGCAGCACCGAAAAGAGCGGCAAAGACGGCCTTCGCCTTCTCGGGATCCCTCACAGGGTAGAGCACGGTATTGCATTGAACTTCCATGAGATCTCCTCTTGTCACGTTTCACCACACTCGTGGGTCAATGTAGTTGACACCGAAGCACAGGAGAATGTGACACGTGGACCAGACGATTTCATTGCCGGACCAATTCGAAGCCAACCGGCCCCATCTTCGTGCCCTGGCATTCCGGATCCTCGGCAACGCCGAAGATGCTGACGATGCCCTTCAAGAGGCCTGGCTCCGCCTGTCGACATCGGATGCGGACGAGATCGAGAATCTCGGGGGCTGGCTGACCACGGTTGTCTCGCGGATTTGCCTCAATATGTTGCGGAGTCGGCAACGCCGGTCTCCCGCGTCCATCGAAGAGGCAGCCGACGTTGAAGCGCCCTTCTTGCGAGCGGCGGTGACGCCCGAGGATCAAGCGATTCTCGCTGACTCGATGGGCCATGCGCTCCTCATCGTGCTCGACAGACTCAACCCGGCCGAGCGGATCTGCTTCGTCCTCCACGACATGTTCTCCGTCTCTTATGACGAGATCGCCCGAATCCTCGGGAAGTCAGAGGAGGCTTGTCGCCAGCTTGCGAGCAGGGCACGCCGGCGGGTTCGACTCACAGAGGAACCGACTTCTGATCCGCAGCGGCAGCGCGAGGCCGTCGACGCGTTCCTCGCCGCGGCGAAGTCCGGGGACTTCGAGTTGCTGCTCGCGCTCCTCAGCCCCGACGCCGAACTCGTCGCTGATGCAGCCGCAATCGCCATGGGTGCGCCCGCGAGACTTCTCGGACCGAACGACGTCGCAACAAGATTCTCCGGAGGCGCGAAAGCGGCCCGCATCGCCCTCCTGGACGGGCTCGCTGGGCTGGTGTGGGCACAGGGCGGCTCGGTGAAGGTGGCCTTCGATTTCACGTTCACCGCAGACAAGGTGAGCCGCATCGAGATGATCGCCGACCCCGATGTCCTCGGAGAGATGGACATCGATGTCGTGCGCCGCACCACGAAAGGTGCCGCTCGTGACGCCGCGCCCAGCGGGTCAGCCGACTGACGCCTCAGCAGACGAGTCGGTTCTCAGTACGGCTCGCCGAGTCGATCCAGATAATCGTCGGCGAGAATCTTCTCCTCGCGGTAGCGCGCATAGTCGGCGTCCGAGACGCCGAGCACCTTCTTGTAGACGTACTCGTTGTCCTCACCGAGAACCGGCGAACCACGGCGCCACTCCTGTGGGACACCGCGGTACGGCGGCCCAGGATGAAGGTGGGTGCCCACGTCGAGGCTGCGGAGTGGTTGCTGCCATTCCCGCGCCCTGAAATGCGGATCGCCCGCGAAGTACTCGTCCTCGAGGATCGGGCCGGCGGCGACTCCGGCCCGTTGGAGTTCGTGAAAGGCGCTTTGCGCCGTTTGCTCGGCCGCCCACGCACCAATGAGCAGTCCAGCTCGTCGTGGTGGTTCTGCCGCCCGGCCAGATCAGCAAGCGGGGGTCCCGTCCGAGGTCCCCCCGCCCCATGGCCTCGGCCAAGGCGCGCCACGCTGCATCGTCGGTGACCGAGATGGCGAGCCACTCCGCCTCACCCCGGCACCGGTACAGCCCCTGTGGCGCCTGCCAACGGTCCCGGTTGCCCCATCGTCTCGGCTCCACCCCGAGCTGACAGTCGATGAAGATGTCCCCGAGATGGTTCAGGATGTTCTCGCTCTGGTCGACCTCGACCAGCTGCCCCCGGCCGGTCTGTGCCCGATAGCGCAAGGCGGCGACCGTGGCGAAGGCGGTCGCGGGCCCGCGAAGCCGCATCCATGTACGTCGTCCCCGGAGTTGTCACGAGTTCGGTGTCCCGATGACCGCAGAGCCATGCCATGCCGGTGAGTCCATCGAACTGTGCGCCGAAACCCGTATAGTCCGACCAGTCGCCGGAGGTGCCCGTCGGTGGCATGCGCACGATGATCAGCCGAGGATTGCGCGCCTGCAGTTCGCTCGTGTAGACGCCGATGCGGGCCAAGCCACTGGTCCTGAAGTTCTCGATGAACACGTCGGAACATTCCACGAGCCGCATGAGGAGCTCTCGACCCTCGGGCCGTCGATTGTCGATGGTGCACGAGAGCTTGTTCCGCGCGATGGCGTTGTTCATGGCGTGGCGGTTCCACGGACGGTCCGGCCGATCAGGGACCGGGTCTCCGTAGAGGGATCCGAGAAATCCCGGATCCAAAAGGGTCGGGGCGCGCCGTGTAGCCCTTGGTCGTCGGGGGCAATATCCAGGGGTTCTCCACCCGGATGACCTCTGCGCCGAGGTCGGCGAGCAGCATCGTGGCGAAAGGACCCGACCACACCGTGGTCAGATCGAGCACCCGGATCCCGCGGAGCGGTGGAGAGGTGGGCGACGGCATGCTGTCTGACACAGGCCGCGCCACTGTCTTGCTCCTGCGCTCGGCCACCGGGAGACCCAATTCCGCGGCCACGTCAGCGTCGTGCTCCCCGAGATGCGGGGCGAGGCTGTCGCAATGACCATCCACCCTCTGCGAAACGATACGGGGCTCCGGGCACCTTGATGTGTCCTGCTCCTGGGTCATCGGCACGGACCCAGAACCCGCGCTGCGCCAGGTGGTCGGCCTCGATGACTTCGCTCGGCTCGTTCACGCCCGCCAGCGGCCACCCGACCCGTTGCGCCTCGGCAGTCGCCTCGGCGCGCGTGCGCGACAAAAGCCACGGATAGAGAGCCGCATCGATCGCCTCTTTGGTCTCACCGCGCTCGAATGCGTCCGGGCGATCGAATGCAGCGTAGAGATCCTCGTCGTCGAGGACTTCGAGCATCTGCGTCGAGTTGCTGGGGCGTGGACATCATCGCCACGTACCCGTCTCCGCACGGATACACCCCAAGAGGAAGGAGCGATTCACGCCCACTGGCATAGAGGTTGGGCGCGTGCGCGCCATTGCGATACCGATACGAGAGAAGTGTGGTCGCCCGGGCCGGAATAGTGGCCAGGGCTTCGGTGGCCGAGCAGTCGACGAAAGATCCAAGGCCGGTGGACTCGGCGTTCAGCACCGCACCCGAGCGCGCCGAGCGCGGCCAGGTTGGCCACAATGCAAAGACCGAGTTGGCCGGGAAAGCGGACCGGAGCCTCGTTCGTACGGTCATGGATCATGTTGTTGCTGACGGCCTGCACGATCAGGTCGTCCCACTGATAGCCGGCGTAGGGCCCGGTGGCGCCAAACCCGCTGATCCGCACCACCGAGGCACCCGGCGCCCGCTCGTGCACGGCGTTCCACGTGTAGCCCCACGTCTCGAGCCGGCCCAGACCGGTGGCCTCGATGATCAAATCGCTGCGATCGATGAGCGCGCCCACGCGTTCTCGGCCACTGACCGTTGCCGGGTCGAGGACTGTGCTGCGCTTGTTGGTGTTGAGGTGCAGGAACGCCCCGCCCCGGAATGTGCCATCCGCATCCCTCGAGACGCTCTCACGATGGCGCAGCTCGTCCCCGGACGGGCTCTCCACCTTCACCACATCAGCCCCGAGGTCGGCGAACAGCTTCCCGCAATAGCTGCCAGCGACACCTTCTGCCAGCTCCACCACCTTGATGCCGCTCAGCAGCTGTCGCAATGCCCCCCCTCCCGGCCAGGAAGCCGAGGCTAATCGGTGGGGATCGCGCCGTTCACGAGGTCGGCCAGACCAGCTCGAGGTTCTGGATCGACCGCAGCCCGGGTGGATAGTGCAGCTCGATCCCGGGCTTCAGCTCATATTCAGGGATGCGGCGATGCCACTCGCGCAATGCGATGCGGAGCTCCCGACGGGCGAGGTGAGAGCCGAGACATCGGTGGACCCCGCCGCCGAAGCCCAGGTGCCGATTCTCTTCCCGGTCGAACCGCACATCGAAGGGGTCGCCGAACACGGCCGGGTCGACGTTGGCGGCGCCGATCGAGACGAAGACGATGCTGCCGGCGGAGATCGGACAGCCGGCGACCACGGATTCACCCGTGGCCGCCCGCGCGGTGCCGGCGACCGGTGTCTCCCACCGCAGGAGTTCTTCCACGGCCCGGGGGATGACTGATGGGTCCGCCACGATCTGGCGCCGATGCTCGGCGTGCCGTGCCAGGTAGGCGAAGAACAGGGTCAGTGAATCGGTGACCGTGTCAAGCCCGGCGATCAAGAAGAGGAAACAGATGTCGAGGATCTCTTCGCGGCTCAGCTTCTCCCCGTCGACTTCTGCCCCCAGGAACTCCGTGAGGATGTCGGCTTCGGGTTTCTTCTGGCGCTCATCCAATATGGCGTCGAAATACACGTAGATCTCCTGACCGATCTGCTCTCGGAAGTGCATCTGCTCGGTCGGGTCCCCCGGAGGACGCATGATGCCGTCCTTGAGCCGGAGGAGCGTGTCGAGCTCGTCCCAGGGCAAGCCCATCAAACCGAGAAAGACCGCGGAAGGAAACAACACCGCGAGTTCTTCGGTGAAATTGCAACTGCCACGGTCGACGAAGGCGTCGATGAAGTGATTCATCCGGCGGGCGACGTCGTCTTCTATGGCGTCCATCTTTTTGGGAGCGAAGAGCGGATCGAGGATCTTGCGATACTTCAGATGCTCGGGGGGGTCGACGCTGAGCGGGATGAGGGGGCGGACGTTGCCCAGCTGCACCAGGTCCCGCGAGGTGTAGCTCTCCGGATGGCGCAGCACCTCGTCGACGGCGGCACGACTCGCGGCGACGACAAAGCCTTCAGCGGGGGAGATGATCCCGCCCTTTTCGAGAATGGCGCTGTACTTGGGCTGGGGCTCGGCCAGGTCGAAGAGGTCGTCGAGCCCCTCCTCGTCGCCGCGGAACACCGCCGTGGGCCCGTCCTGGCTCTCTGACGCGTCTGACATCGTGCTCCCTCGGGTCGATCATTTTGGGCACCGTCCGCCACGGTTGCCCCGATCCTAACGAGCGGGAGCCCCCAAAGCTTGGGCGACTGCCTGAGAATGTGCCGGACGAGCGCTGCGCGGACGAATAACCTGGCACCCGGCCGTCAGAGTTCGGCCATTCCGATCTCCAGAGAGGTGCGAGCGACCATGAGCGAGTTAGAGGGAAGGGTGGCCATCATCACCGGGGCCGGTCGGGGCATCGGGCGCGAACACGCGCTGCTTTTTGCCGCAGAAGGGGCCAAGGTGGTGGTGAACGACCTCGGCGGTGAGACCGACGGGACCGGTGCGGACGACTCCCCCGCTCAGCAGGTCGTCGAGGAGATCACCGCGGCGGGTGGGACCGCGGTCGCCAACCATGACGACGTTTCGGATTGGGTCGGTGCACAGCGCCTGATCGATCAAGCGGTGACTACCTTCGGCAACCTTCATGTCCTGGTCAACAATGCCGGTATCTTGCGTGACCGCATGCTCATCAACATGTCCCCCGACGAATGGGACGCGATCATGAAGGTGCACCTGCGAGGCCACTTCTGCACCACCCGGTGGGCGGCGGCGTACTGGCGCGAGGAGTCCAAGGGGGGCAGGAACGACAAGAGGTCCGTGATCAATACCTCGTCGACCTCGGGGCTGTTCGGCAATGTCGGCCAGACCAACTATGGAGCTGCCAAAACCGGCATCGCCACGTTCTCGATGATCGCCGACAACGAGCTCGCCCGCTACGGGGTGCGCGTCAACGCAATCGCGCCCGCCGCCGCCACGCGCCTCACCGCGACCGTCGCAGTCGAACGGCCGGTTGTGGCAGCGGATGAGTGGTCGCCGATGGACCCGGCCAACATCGCGCCGTTCGTGGCCTATCTGGCCACCGAGGACTGCCCCATCCACGGGAGGGTCTTCCTGGTCGCGGGCGGGCAGGTCCATCTTTTCCAGCCGTTCGCCATCATCGACAAGGTCGAGAAGAACGGACTCTGGACCATCGATGAGCTGAGGACCCAGGCGGCGCACTTCGCCGAGGTGCCGTTCCACCTCAACAATCCGTACGAAGGTCAGATCGGCTGAAAGCCTCAGCGGCGCGCGTCTGCCTACGGCTTGCCCGTCCTGACTGTCGGTTCAGGCGAGTTGCCCGCTGTCAGTTCCCGGTCCGGTCCAGTTCCCGGTCCGGCCGGAACAGCGGCACCCAGGCCTCTCCGGCCTGCTCGAACGTCACCACGACAGGCATCCCGATGTACACCTCGTCGACCGCGACATCGACGAGGTCCGTCGTGAACCGGAGGCCGACCTGCTCGACCAGTTCCACGATGGCGATGACGTACGGGAGGGGGACGGCCGGATTGTAGGGATGACGATTGATGGTGAAGGTGAAGACGGTCCCACGGCCGCTGACCGGCTGCGGAACCAGCACGCCCCCGCACTGCCCGCACTCGGCGCCCATCGGATGGGCCCATTGCTGACATGACGCGCACCGTCCGATACGCAGCGCTCCCTCCGCCCCGCCCGTCCAGAAGGCGCGGTTCAGATCGGTGATCGGCGGAGGTATGCGCGGCGGGGGTGTGTCGTCCACCCCGCCATCGTATGCACACAGCGCGCTAGCTTGAGAGGTCGTGAGCGGTCGGGGGCGCAGTGCCATCATCTCGGGCATCGGAATGTCGAAGATCGGTCGACGTACCGGGATCTCCGGGAGCGACCTGACCACGAGCGCGGCGCAGGCAGCCATCGCCGATGCCGGTCTCGAGGCGGCACAACTCGACGCCATCACCACCGTGGGTGGCGGTGAGATCCCGGGGATCGCCGGGCGGCTCGGTGTGAACGCACGCTGGAGCGACAAGGGTCTGGCCACTGGCGGCCTGCTCGCTCCCGTCCTGGCGGCGTGCCGTGCCGTGGCGAACGGCGAAGCCCGTCACGTGCTCGTCTACCGGACCGTCCTGATGATGGGCGGGAGCATCATGCCCGAAGGCGGCGCCGGCAACGGTGGGGGTGGTGCCCCCTCGCCGGCCTCCGATGGTCCCCCTTCCTTTCCCGGCTTGGAGTGGATGGGCCCACTGCTCACGATGCACGCCTATTCGGCCGCCAATTGGCTCGCCATGCACTGTCGACGTCACATGCATCTCTATGGGACGACCAGGGAACAGCTGGGCTGGCTCGCGGTCAATAGCCGCCGTAACGCCGGCCTCAACCCGGACGCGGCCTATCGGGAGCCGCTCACGCTCGAGGACTACTTCAGCGCTCGAATGATCTCGGACCCCTTCGGGCTCTTCGACTGTGACGTGCCGATCGACGGCTCCATCGCCCTGGTGATTTCGGCCTCGGACTTCGCCGACGACGCCAAGAGTCCGGTCGTCCGGGTCGAGGCATACGGCGGAGCCTCGGGCGAAGGGAGCTGGGACCAACGGCCCGACTACCCGAAAATGGCCTCGGAGGAGGCCGCCGCGGAGATGTGGCGTCACACCGACCTGACCCCGCGCGACATCGACGTCGCCGAGCTCTACGACGGCTTCACGTTCCTCACGCTGGCCTGGCTCGAGGCACTCGGCATCTGTGGCGATGGTGAGTCGGGGCCTTTCATCGAGGGCGGGACCCGCATCTCACTCGGAGGAGAGCTCCCGCTCAACACCTACGGCGGCCAATTGTCGGCAGGCCGCATGCACGGCTACTGGATCCTTCACGAGGCCGTGCTCCAGTTGCGCCATCAGGCGGGGGGGCGCCAGGTGGCCGACGCCGAAGTGGCAGTGGCCACCGTCGGCGGAGGGCCCATCGCCGGTTGCATGTTGCTCACGCGCTAGCCCGCGGGCGGCGGCGTCGGCTGAGCCCACGTCGGCGTCGTCGCGTGAGCCAGCGTGGGCGTGAGGTCGCAATAGACGCGCAGGGATGCCGTGCTAGCTGCGGCGTCGCGGGCGTACCCGCCGGATGCCTCGGTGCGAGGTGCCAGCCGTGCCGAGGCGCTCTTGGCGCAGCGCTTCCTCGGCGCTGTCGTCAAGCGGCGCGAGCTCTTCGGTGTCGAGCGCCCAGCACAGCAAGAGGTCGGCCAACGCCGGGTTGCGCGCCAGCACCGGGCCATGCAGGTACGTGCCAAGGACATGGCCCGCGACGGCGCCTTCGGTACCGAAGCCGTCGCCGTTGCCGATCCCCGCGCTGACGCTTGCCAGGGGAACGGCGTCAGGGGCCAGTGTCGTTGTTCCCCCGTGGTTCTCGAAGCCGGTCAAGTCGGGGAGGGCAGCACCGGTCACCTCCGCCACGACTTCGCCCACGGCGCGGGCCCCGCTGCCTTTGACGGTCGCGATGTCGAGAAGCCCGACCCCCTCATGGAGCGCGCCGTCCGCACCCGGGAAGCTCTTCCCGACGATCTGGTAGCCGGCGCAGACCGCCAGAATCGCTGCGCCTTCGGCGGCGCGGCGACCCAGCACCCCGTCGTCGATGAGCGACCGGGCGGCCCGCACCTGCGGACCGTCCTCGCCGCCACCGAGACAGTAGATGTGGGCCTCGGGCAATCCGATGTCCGAGGACGCCTGTAGGAGCTCCACCTCGACCCCACGCCACTGCGCCCGGCGGGCCAGGATCAGTCCGTTCCCACCGTCGCCGTAGGTGCCCAGGAGATCGGGGTACACCACCGCGATGCGCAAGCGTGCGGTCATGCCCCGGCTCCGAGAAGCTCGCCGAATGCCGTGTAATTCCCGATGACGTCGACGCGCACATCGCGGCGCGGCTCGCCGTCGGCATCGCGCTCGTTGCCGCCACCTCCGTCATCCCCCGACGCGGCCATCCGCACGGCCGCGAGCGGGTCGGGCTCCATCACGTGGGCCACACCGGCGTAACGGAGGCGCACCGAAAGATCGCGGCAGCGGTCCCCGGTGGCCACCACCGTGCGGGCGGCCAGACGTTCGAAGGGGACATCCCACAACCAGCTCGGGTCGGCGCCGTCTGCGGTTCTCGCATTGATACTGATCACGAGCGGCCGGTCCTCCTCCCCCACCAGGTCGAGGAGCTCGCTCCACCCGGCCGGGTTCTTGGCCAGCATGAGTCGGGATGTCACCCCTCCCACGACGCGGGTGGTGAACCGGCCCGCCACCTCACCCACCAACGCCATGGCGCCCAGAGCCGCCGCGACATCGATGCCCTGAGCCTCGGCCGCTATCGCCGCCATCAGCGCATTGGCGTAATTGAACCGGCCGGGCAGGGCCAGCGAGATCCGCTGCGTCCGGCCGTCCAGCCAGACGGCGTGGAACGTCGTCCCGTGATCGGTGGCGACCAACGTGGCGGCGGGGACGGGCCGACTGAAGCCGCAGCCGGTCACGCAGGCCCACGAGCCGTCTGCGGCAAAGGCGATGCGGCCCTCGCAGGAGGGGCAGCCCACCGCATCGAGCTGCCAGCCCAAGCCGACGGCGACCCAACGCACCTTGGCCGCCGCTCCCGCGGCCCAGACCACCAGCGGGTCGTCGGCGTTGGCCACCACCGTGGCATGCGGCGCCGCGGCCAGGGCGGCCCGCCAGTTGCCCGCGACCATGCGCACCTCGTTGGTGCGGTCGAGCTGGTCGCGTGAGAGGTTGAGCAGCACCACGCTCGTGGCGTTCGTGGCGGAGAGGACGCGAGGAAGATAGATCTCGTCGACCTCGAGCACCGCCTTCGTGGCGGCCCGGTCAGCGGCGAGGGCGGCCACGTGACCCGGCGGCATGTTGGACCCGGTCTCGTTGCTGACCACGCGCTCGCCGTCGGCACCGAGCGCGACGGCGAGCAACCGCGTCGTGGTCGTCTTGCCGTTGGTGCCGGTGACCAAGGACACCGCACGGCCGGCGGTGAGGTGCTGCAGCAGGCGCGGATCGACCTTGAGCCCCGACCGTCCGCCGGCGACGGTGCCCTGTCCCCGACCGAGGCGGCGCGACGTTGCGTTGACGGCGCGCGTGGTGAGGATGGCGAGACGAAACCTCACGAAGGGGGTTTGGTCCGCGCCAGTTCCTCGGCGGTGGGATCGTGCGTCTCTTTGGACTCCTCGGGCAGCAGGTCCGAAATCGCAGCCATGATCGTCGCGGTGTCCGCCACCGCGTCGGCGAGAGAGAGCGACAGCGGCTGACCGACCCGGACCGTGACCTTCGGCGGGTGCCGGACGAGGGTGACGTCGGGCATCCGGGCCGACCGGGGCCAGACCTTCTCGGTCCCCCACAGCCCGATCGGGACCACGACCGCACCCGTCGATGCCGCCAGTCGTGCCGTCCCGGTCTTCCCTTTGAGCGCGGGGTCGAAGAAGTCGGCTCCACGCGGGATCGTGCCCTGCGGCAGCACGACGACGACTTCACCGGCGCGCAAGGCGGCTTCGGCCGCGCGCAGCGGCTGGTCCGACCCGTGGCCCCGGTCCACCGAGATGCCACCGATGGACCGCGCCACGATGCCCACCACGGGAGCGTCGAAAATCTCCTTCTTGCCCAGGAAGCGAACGGGGCGGCCCACCCGGGCGGCGACGAGGGCGAGTGCCGCGACGTCGAAGTAACTTCGATGGTTGGCGGCCAACAGGACGGGCCCCTTCAGCGGGATGTTCTCGAGCCCGGAGATGTCGAAGCGCGCGTAGGGGAACGATGCCGGCCGGACGAACGGCCGCAGCAGGTGGTACGGCTCGAGCCCGACCACACTCGGCACGCCCGGCGGCCGGTCCCAATGTTCGATGGGCCAGCGCCGAGCGCTGGCGATGATCGTCAGCGACGGGTCCGGGTTGACGGCGTGCGGGATGCCGACGCTGGCCAACAGGGGGACGTCGAACACGCTATCGCTGCAGGCGTGGCACTCGTCGAGGTCGACGGACTCCTCCTTGCACCAGGCCCGCACCGCTTTGAGCTTGCCGGTCCCCCAGACGAACCCGTCGTAGAGACGCCCGGTGTAACGCCCCTCCTTCGTCTCATACGTCGTGGCGACGACCGCGTCGAACCCCATCGCCTCGGCGAACGGTGCGACCATGTCCGCCGGCGTGGTGGTGGCCAGCACGAGCAGGTGACCATCGGCCCGGAACGCCTCGAGATATTGGGGGGCGAAGGGGACCACCAGCTGCGTCAGGTCGGCGACCGCCCTCCTGCCCGCTGCCTGCACCTGGCTCTGGTCCCATCCCTTGGCAACCCGGGCCGCCGCCCTGACGAGGCCCATGGAGAAGAGGTTCTCACCGAGGCGGTCATTGACGGCATAGAGGAACTTATCCCCCGGCAATCGCGCGCCCCTGGGGCAGGACCCCTTCCTCCACGAGGGCCTTGTTGAGCGCCTGCCCCGAGGCACGGCAGAGGAGCGTGCGGTCGAGATCGATGAACACCGCGCTCTTGGCCATGGTGCGTCAGCCTAAGGCACCCGCCCCCCGGCGGGGCTGGGGCCGGGGCGGTTGGGCGTGAGTCTCGGCGGGGCCGGACGGGGCTGTGGGAGGACGCAGGTTCCTCAATCGGGAGCGGGATCGACCATGGACCGGTACACGGCGAGCAGTGCGCCCTTCTGCGTCTCGTTGAGCAGTGGGTCGTTGCGGATGGCGGCGGGAGTGCTCGTCGACGGGACGTCGTCCGAGTCGATGTCGGCGGCATGGGCCAAGAGGTCGCTCACGGACAGATTGAGCGCTTCCGCCAATGCCTTGACGATGGCGATCGACGGCTGGTGCAGTCCACGTTCGATCTGGCTCAGATAGGGGTTGGAGACGTTCGTGAGATCGGCCAGCTGCCGCAGGCTCAGCTGTGCGAGATGCCGTTGCGTGCGGAGATAGGTCCCGAACGCATCCCACGGTCCTCCGTCCGGCGCCTTCTCGTCCACCGCGAAACTCTAGCGATGGCAGCTGGGTGCAGCGGCCCGGGCGCGCCGACGCCGGACGTGCCTGCGGCAGTCGTTCTCGTGGCTTCTCGCGGCCGTCTTTATTGCGACTGTGTGAACTGGCGCACAAATGAGGAGATTTCACCCTTCCCTTCGGTTCCGTTCGGCGTGACCGTGTGCTTGACTGACAAGGAGCCTCCGGGTATCGCCAGACAATGGCGTTGGTGGCGAATTGAAGGTGGTGACCATGCCGAAACGGTTTTTCTTCGAGCGGGTCGGGGCGGCCCTGAGTCCTCGCTGCATGCTCGGGCGGATTGATCCGCTCGGACTCGCCGGGTCCCTGGCGCAAGTGGGTGCGCGCACCGCTACGGGCGCGCTGCCCCGGCGTATGGCCGGCCTCAGCTTCGAGATGGCGAAGGTCGCCGTGGGACGGTCAACGATCGCGCCCGAACCCAAGGACTGGCGCTTCGAGAACCGGGCCTGGAAGGAGAACCCGCTCTATCACCGCGTGTGCCAGGCCTACCTGGCCTGGTCGCGCACTGCGCTCGATCTGGTCGATGACGCCCACCTCGAATGGCGGACGGAAGAACGGGCCAAGCTGGCAACGATCCTCGTGACTGCGGCCTTGGCGCCGACGAACGTCCCGCCGCTCAACCCCGATGTCGTCGAGCGCGCGTATGAGACGGGTGGCCGGAGCGTCGTCAGAGGCCTGGGGAATATCTCGCGTGACATCCGGACCAACAAGGGCTTTCCCCGTTCGGTCAACCGGGACGCCTTGGTGGTGGGTCGCGACCTCGCACTCTCCCCCGGTGCGGTCGTCTTTCGCAACGAGGTGTGCGAGCTCTTGCAGTACTCGCCGTCAACCGAAAGGGTCAACGCCATTCCCATGGTCTTGATCCCCCCGCAGATCAACAAGTTCTATTTCATGGACATGGCTCCCGGTCGGAGCTTCGTCGAGTTCTGCGTGCAGCGCGGATTCCAGATGTTCGTCGTCAGTTGGCGTAACCCGACCGAGGAGCACAGGGACTGGGGACTCGACTCCTATGTCGACGCCATCCATGAAGCCCTGCAGGCCGCGTCCGAGATCACAGGGACCGACCACGTCAACACCGTGTCACTGTGCGCGGGTGGCATCACGACTGCCGCTCTGCTGGGACATCTCGCGTCGATGCAGGACGCGCTGATCAATTGCGCCACCTTCGCCGTGACCCTGCTCGACTTCACCGTGCCGACCATGATCGGACTCCTGGCCAGTCCCGCCATCGTCGACAATTCGCTGCGCTCCACCAAACGGGGCGGTGTGTTCCCCGGGCGCTCCGCGGCCGCACTCTTCTCCATGCTGCGCCCGAATGACCTCATCTGGAACTACTGGGTCCGCAACAACCTGATGGGTGAGGAGCCACCCACCTTTGATGTGCTCGCCTGGAATTCCGATTCCACCCGCCTGCCCGCCGCGCTCCACGCCGATTTTCTCGACCTCTTCCTGCACAATTCATTGGCCTCCCGCACCCTCTTGGTGCACGGGGCTCCTGTCGACCTGAGCAAGGTCGAGTGCGACTCGTTCGTCGTGGGGGCGCGCAACGACCATCTCACCTCCTGGAAAGCCTGTTACGCCACGACCCAGCTCATGGGTGGGACGAGCCAGTTCGCCCTTTCGTCATCGGGTCATATCCAGAGCCTCGTCAATCCCCCTGGAAACCCGAGAATGACCGTGGCCACGGCGGAGGCCACCGAGGCCGACCCGGACCAATGGCTGACCAAGGCTTCGCCGGTCACCGGATCGTGGTGGGAGCCGTGGTCGGAGTGGGCCGCGACCCGTTCTGGTGACAGCCGCCCTGCACCGACCTCCATCGGAAGTGCGGCGCACCCGCCCGGCGACGCTGCGCCCGGAACCTACGTGCTGGCGTCTTGAGAGGCCGTCGGGCTGCTCGTGCACGTGCACGTGCACGAGCACGAGCACGAGCACGAGTCGGGCCACGAGTCGGAGCGCGAACCGGGGCCGGAACTGTCCGATGATGGAGACACCGCTGAACGCGTGGCTCCTCTTCGAACACGCGCCGAACCACGCACCCGAGGCCGAGCTTGTCAGCCGCTCGCCCTCGGGTGGTATCGAGCGCGTGACGTACGCCGAGTTCGGCCGCCGGAGCCAGCAGCTGATGCACGCCCTCGAGCATCTTGGACTCGGGCCGGGGGACCGCGTGGCCACGCTGGCATGGAACAGCGCCCGCCACCTGGAGGCGTACTTCGCCATCCCGTGCACCGGACGCGTCCTGCACACGCTCAATATCCGGGTGTCGGCCGAGGAGCTGGCCTTTCTCCTCCAGGACGCCGACGACCGCGCCGTGCTGGTCGACCCCGATCTTCTGCCGCTCCTCGAGCAGGCTTTCGCGCTGGTCCCGTCGCCGCCCGCCCACGTCATCGTCCTCGGCGCCAAGGTGCCCGAGACGTCGCTCAGCGGTGTCATCGCCTATGAGGACCTCCTGTCGGGCGAGTCCACCCACTACCCGAGGCCGCATATCGACGAGCTGCAGCCGATGGGGCTGTGTTACACGTCGGGAACCACGGGCCGACCAAAAGGGGTGCTCTACACCCATCGCTCCACCTTTCTGCACGCCCTGGCCGTCACCTCACACGCCGGCATGTCGATCGGACCGGGCGATGCCGTGCTCCCCCAGGTGCCGATGTTCCACGCCAACGCCTGGGGTATGCCGTACGCAGCGGCCGCTGTCGGGGCCAAGCAGATCTATTTCGCCGGCCCGCTCGAAGCTTCGGCGTTCGTCGACTTGCTGGCGAACGAGAAGGTGACGGTGGCCGCAGGTGTGCCCACGGTGTGGCTCGGCATCGCCGACGAGCTGGTCCGGCGCGGCGAACGACTCCCCGAGCTCCGCCACATCATCTGCGGCGGGTCACAGCCGCCCCGCTCGATGATCGAGCGCTATGCACGCGAGTTCGGCATCCGCATCGTGCAGGCCTGGGGCATGACCGAAACGTCGCCGCTGGCGTCGGTGGCCTGGCCCCAGGAGCACATGAGGGACTGGACGGAAGAAGACGTCACCACGGCGGTGTGGACCAAGGCCGGTCTCCCCCTACCCGGCGTCGAAATCTCCATCGTGGACGAGTCCGGCGACGAGGTCCCGGCCGACGGAGCCTCGATGGGCGACCTCACCGTACGCGGTCCGTGGGTCGTCGACGGCTATCTGCACGGGCAGGGCGTCGAGAACTTCACCGCGGACGGGTGGTTCAAGACCGGGGACGTGGCGATCCGCTCGGCCAGCGGGTACTTCGTCATCGCCGACCGCACCAAGGACCTCATCAAGTCCGGCGGCGAGTGGATCTCTTCGGTGGACATGGAGGATCGGGTCATGCAGATGGACGCGGTCCTCGAGGCGGCCGTCATCGCCGTGCCGGACCCCAAGTGGCAGGAGCGCCCCATGGTCTGTCTCGTGCTCAAACCCGGTGCGGACGTATCGGTGGACGAGTTGCACGAGCATCTGCTGACCGGGGGCTTCGCCCGCTGGCAGCTGCCGGCGCGCGTCGAGGTGATCGAGGCCGTGCCCCGCACATCCGTCGGCAAGTTCGACAAGAAGGTTTTGCGGGCCCGCTTCGTCTGACAGCCGTCGCATCTGTCGCATCAGTCGCGTCGGTCACATCCGTCACATCCGGCGCATCGGTCATCGGCACGGATGGCGGCATTCGGCAGCCGTTGCGTCACTTGCGCCGGGATGGTGCGCTTGGTATAGTATGCAGCACCATCAACAATCCCAATCCCCCTCACACCACGCAACAGAAAGGCTGCACATGAACGCTCTCGAGATGACGGAGAAGGTCCAAGGCGGCGTGCTCAAGGCCGTCGAGACCAGCCAGGCCTGGACGCTCGGCGCGATGCGCTCGACCGTATCGGCCTTCGACGGGATCAAGCCCGATCCCTCGCTTGTGCCTTTCGCCGACAAGGTGCCCACCGCCACCGAGACGCTCGACGTCGCATTCGCCTTCTGGGGCAAACTCCTTGACGCCCAGCACACCTTCCTGACCGGCGTCGTCGAGGTCTACACACCTCCCGCGCCCAAGGTGACAGCCACCGTCGCCAAGAAGATCTGAGTGGGGCGGCTGGGCCGCTTCCCTTTTCTGACCCAGTACAACGTCCTTTGGTGCAATCGCCGGCCATGACGTAATTTGTCGCGGGAGGCACCGCGGCGAATCGGCCCCGCAGTGCCCAAGGAGCCCACTGTGTCGCAGGCCATTCTCACGATCAACAGTCGCAACTACGGCGCGTGGTCGCTCCGGGGCTGGTTGTTGTGCAAATTCGCCGGGCTGGATTTCACGGTCGAAGTTGTCGACAGCCACGACCCGGACGTCCGGGCCGAACTCCTACTCCTGTCGCCGTCATTCCTGGTACCCCGGCTCCGGCACGGTGACCTCGTGATCTGGGACACCCTTGCCATCGGGGAATACCTCCATGAGTCACAGAGCAGCTCGCTGCTCCCCGACGATCCCAAAGCGAAGGCTTGGTGCCGCTCGGTGTCGGGCGAGATCCACTCGGGCTTTGCCAACTTGCGCTCGGCGCTGCCGATGAACATCAAGACATACCACCCGGAGTTCCCCGTCTGGGCCGGAGCCCAGGCTGACATCGACCGCATCGAGACCCTCTGGAACGATTGTCTTGCCGCGTCGGGAGGCCCGTTCCTCTTCGGCCAGAGCCCGACGGTGGCAGACGCGATGTACGCGCCCGTCTGCACGCGGTTTCGGAGCTACGACGTCAAGACGGGAGCGGTGGCCAGCGAGTACGCCGAGACGATGTTGGCGACGCCGGAGATGGCCGAATGGACTGCTGCCGCGCAACTCGAGCCCGACGACGTCGAAGAACTCGAAATGGAGTTCTGACCGACCGGCCCGTCGCCGGCCGGCGTCACGGATTGGCCAGAATGAAATTGCGCAGGATCGGATAGATCTGGCGTTCCCAGCGAGTCCCGCTGAACACCCCATAGTGGCCGACGCCGGGCTGCAGGTGATGGCGCTTCTTGGATGGCTTGATCCCGGTGCAGAGGTCCTGGGCGGCCAAGGTCTGGCCGACCCCGCAGATGTCGTCCCTCTCCCCTTCGACCGTCAGTAGGGCAGTGCTCCGGATAGCCCCCAGCTCCACCGGCCGCCCTCTCCACACCAGCTCTCCCTGGGCCAGCAGGTCACGCTGAAAGACCCGGTCGATCGTCTCGAGGTAGAACTCGGCCGCGATGTCGAGGACGGCGAAGTACTCGTCGTAGAACTCGGCGATCACCTCGGCCTCCGCGTCGTCCCCCCGGACGAGATGGTTGTACAGGCTCACATGCTGACGGATGTGGCGCTCCAGGTTCATGCTCACGAACCCCGTCACCTGGAGGAAGCCCGGGTAGACGCGTCTGAACGCCCCCGGATACCGCAGGGGCACCGTCGTGATGACGTTGTGTTCGAACCAGCTGAGCGGCTTGGAGTGGGCCAGGTCGTTGACCTTCGTCGGGTTCACCCTGGTATCGACCGGGCCCGCCATGAGGGTGAGGGTCCTCGGCTGCGCCGGGTTGTCGTCCGAGGCCATCAGTGCCGTCGCGGCCAGGGCGGCTGGGCAGGGCTGGCAGACCGACAGCATGTGCACGCCCGGCCCGATGTACTCCAGGTCGGCGATCACCTGGGCGATGTAATCGTCGAAGCCGAAGCTCCCGTGCTCGATCCCGACGTCACGGGCGTTGTGCCAGTCGGTGACGTAGACGTCATGGTCGGGTAGCAGCGTGCGCACCGTTGCCCGGAGCAGGGTGGAGAAGTGTCCAGCCAGGGCCGCCACCAGGAGCACCCTGGGCTGGGGCTCGCCGATGTCCTTGGCGAAATGCAGGAGTGACGAGAAGGGGGTGGACATGACGACCTCTTCACGGACCGGTGTCAACTCCCCGGCCACGATCACCTGCGCAATTCCGAACGGCGGCCGTTCGTGGGTGAGGCGGGAGCGCTCGATCATCTCGTAGCCGGCGGACATCCGGCGTACGAAGCAATTGTCGGTCCATTCGGTCGGCAGTTCGCCCAGCGACCAGTGCGCGAGACCGGCGAGGGCCCGTGCCGGTGCGGTGAAGTCCCGCTGCGACTGGTATGCCTGGTAGAGCACCTGTTCAACCTAGCGTTGATGGTCGGCAAAAGCCCAACTCGACCGAAGATCGGCGGCCATCGGGGATCGAGCGGGCCGGATGGCCCGGCGGACATCGCATGTCGCTGCGGGACCATCTTCGGAGCAAATGAATACTGCCCCGGAAAAAGGAGAAGGGATCGCCGGGGGGGTGGCGATCCCTTCTCGAGACTCACCAGGTGCTGGAGGGGGGGTTCCATTCCCTGTGGTCTGTGTCTAGTTTGCTCCCCCCGGCGTAATCTGTCAAGCAGCTCCACAAGATATCTATCATCTGATAATCTGATCAATATCGTAACTGCCGCGAGCATTCGATGTTATTCCCGGGAAGGAAGTGTTGTCATGGAACTGAAACACTTGCAAGCACTCCTGGGCATCGCCGACACAGGTAGCTTCTCGGCCGCGGCCACCACGATCGGCACGGTGCAGTCGAACGTCTCGGCCCATATCGCCCGCCTCGAGCGCGAGCTCGATGTGCAACTGGTCGACCGGGCCTCCGGCCGCCTCACCGAGGAGGGTGAGGTCGTCGTGGGGCGGGCCCGCCGGGTCATGAACGAGCTCTCCGACATGGTGGCCGACGTCACCGCACTCCGCCAGGAGGTGGTCGGAACCGTACGGCTCGGCATGATCGGCACCACGGGACGTTGGTTGGTCCCCCAGCTCTTTGACGTCCTGCGGGAGCGCCACCCCCACATCCACCTCAACGTCGGCGAGGGAGGAAGCACCCAGCTCGAGCTCCAACTGGGCACGGGACAGCTCGATCTGGCCGTGGTCACGCTCCCGCTGAGCGGCGACGAGGTGATCGTGGCCCACCTCTTCGACGAGGACCTGGTGCTCGTGGTGCCCAAGGAGCATCCTTTGGCTGAGGAGCGATCACTCCCCCTGGCCCGACTGGCCGAATTGGAACTCCTGCTCCCGGCACCCGGCACGGCCCTCCGGGCCGAGATCGACAGCGCCATCGGACCGGCCCGGGTGGTGCTGCGGCCCGCCATGGAGCTCGATGGTGTCCGCATGATCGCGTCCCTCGCCTTCGACGGCTACGGCCCGGCCATACTCCCCGCCACCGCCGTGCCCGGCCACCTGCGGGAACGCTTCGCCGTCGTCCCCCTCGAAGGCTTCCCCCGGCGCCGGGTGGGCATCGCACAACGCCGGCGCGGCCTGCCGTCAGCTCCCGTACGGGCGGTCATCGACATTCTGGGGCTGGTGGTCAGCGACCCGCTCGCCATGCCCGAGGGGATTCACCCCACCTGACGGCGATAGGTCCCTCCTAAAAACCGGGTGGGCGGGGCTCACGCCACATCGTCCAGATCCTGGGGCCGCCGCCAGGCAGGGAAACTTCGCGGACGACCTCGAAGCCGTGTCGGGAGTAGAAGGGGACGTTGCGCTCCTTCGAAGATTCGAGGTAGGCCGGCCAGCCCTCGGCATCACAATGGTCCAGCACCGGACGCATGAGCGACGAGCCGATGCCCTTCCCCTGGAACTCGGGATCGGTGCCCAAGGTGGCCAGATACCAGTGAGGCTCCGACGGATGCATCGACTCGATCAGATTCAGCATTTGCAGCGTGGCCTTGAGGCGGGCGGCCATGTAGGGCACCACGGAGACCATGTTGGCGATGCCGGCCAGCCCCTTGAGCAGCGGCTTGCCCGGGGGACCCCAGATCGCCGCACCTTTGTGGTCGTCGGTGGTGTAGCAGCCGCCGTAGGGGAAATAGTCGCCCCGCATCTGGGTGGTGAAATATCTCCGCATGCCCTCGGTACGGCGAGCTTCATTGCGAAAGACGTGCCCGATGACAGGGTCGTCGAAGAAGGCGCGGCAGAGCTGGGCTGCCATCGGATCCACGTCGGCCTGTGTCGCTCGGCGGACGCTCATGGCGCTGATGCTGGCAGATCGACACGGTGGGCGCCATCGGGGACGGGGACCCCCCCAGCTGCGTTAGCGTCCGTGACCATGTTCAGCCGCAAGATCCCTCTCGATTCGGCCGCCATCGACCTCTCAGGGGCCGTGCGTTGAATGATGACCGGACACAGCGTCGGCCAGGCCGATGGCCCCGGCGATCCGCCGTGCTGACGATGAAATCGGCCGCACTGATGACCGCGGCAGCTGCATGCTGAGGATCGGGGTCCTCGGGGCCGCCAACATCGCCCCGGGCGCGCTCGATCAAGCCGGCGCACCGGACCGGTCGGGTCGAGGTCGT
The DNA here is from genome assembly GCA_963706555.1 of uncultured Acidimicrobiaceae bacterium. Classification (GTDB taxonomy): domain Bacteria; phylum Actinomycetota; class Acidimicrobiia; order Acidimicrobiales; family RAAP-2; genus Bog-473. The sequence continues at coordinate 2,826,917 of OY970164.1, read as the reverse complement.
CTCGGTGGCGGCCCGCGACAGCGAGCGGGCTCGATCCTTCGCCAAGAAACACAAGATTCGACGCGTCGCCGACTCCTACGAGGACCTGCTGGCCGACCCCGAGGTCGATGCGATCTACAACCCCCTCCCGAACGGTCTGCATGGCCACTGGACGATCGCGTCGCTCAATGCGGGCAAGCATGTGCTGTGCGAAAAGCCGTTCACGGCCAACGCAGATGAGGCGCGACACGTGGCCGAGGCGGCAGCGGCCCACCCGGGACTCGTCGTGATGGAAGCGTTCCACTATGAGTACCACCCGCTGACGCGGCGACTGGTGGAGATCGTGCAGTCGGGCGAGCTCGGCATCATCAAGGAGATCGAGATCGCCTTCGCTGCGCCCATGGCCAAACGGGGCGACATCCGCTACCAGCTCGATCTGGCCGGCGGGGCCATGATGGATATGGGCTGCTACCCGATTTCGCTGTTGCGCCTTTTGGCCGCGGGGCCGAGGGTGACCAGCGCGTCGGCCAAGCTGTCGTCCCCTGGCGTCGACCGCGCCATGGATGCGCGTTTCTCCCTCCCCGAAGGCGGCACGGCCCACGTGCGATGCTCGATGTTCTCGTCCTCGGTGCTCCGCATGCACGCCGAGGTCGTCGGGAGCGAGGGGACGCTCAAGGTCTTCAACCCGTTCGCGCCGCAGTACGGCCATCGCGTCCGGATCGAGACGGCGTCGGGCACGCGGCGCGAGAAGTTCTCGCGGCGCGCCACGTACGACTATCAACTCGAGGCCTTCGCTGCCGCCGTCGAGGACGGTGCGCCGTTCCCGACGACCGCGGTCGACGCCATCCGCACCATGGAGCTCATCGATGCGACCTACGTGGCGGCCGGCCTTCCCATCCGCCAACCGACTGAGGTCCCGGGCTGATGCCACTTCCCGCCGACGACCTGGCCGCACTGACCGACGCCGCGCTCTCGACGGCGAGCGCCGGCGGGTGCACGAACGCAGAGCTGCGGGTCGAGCGCATCCGCTCCCAACGCGTGCGGCTCCGCGATGCCGCGCCCGAGGGCTCCTCTGACGACACCGAATTCGGCATGGGCGTGCGCGTGGTGGTCGATGGCGCAGTCGGGTTCGCCGCCACGGTCGACGTCAGCCCCACTGAGGCGGCCAACCTCGTCCGAAGCGCCATAGACACCGCGGGGTGACGGCGCGCGCCGGCGGTGGGCGGATCGAACTTGCCCCCGAGCCCTCGCACGGCGAGGTCACGTGGACGAGTGCGTTCGCCATCGATCCGGTCACGGTGCCGCTGGCGGACAAGGTGGCGCTGCTCGAGGAGTGGAGCCGCCGACTGCTGGCGCACGAAGCCGTCTCGCACGTCACCGCGCAGGTGCTCAGCGTGGGTGAGGAGACGTACCTGGCCGACCTGAGCGGGACACGCGCCACGCAGCGGCGCGTCCGGTTGCACCCGCAGATGGAGGCGCTCGCCCTCGGCGACGACGGCTTCGAGACCATGCGTTCGTTGGCCCCACCCGTCGGGCGTGGGTGGGAATACCTGACGGGATCGGCTGGCGGTGGCGACGACGGCCGTGTCAGTGGCGGCGGCGGCGGCGCGGACGGTGGCGGATGGGACTGGGATGACGAGTTGGCCCGCATGCCCGAATACCTGGCCGAGAAGTTGCGCTCCCCTTCGGTCGATGCGGGCACGTACGACCTCGTCATTGATCCCTCCAATCTGTGGCTGACCATTCACGAGTCGATCGGCCATGCGACCGAGCTCGACCGCGCCGTCGGGTACGAGGCGGCGTATGCCGGCACGTCCTTCGCCACATTCGATCAGTTGGGTACGCTCGTCTACGGCTCGCCGGTCATGCACGTGACAGGTGATCGCACGGTTGCGCATGGACTGGCGACGGTCGCGATCGACAGCGAAGGTGTGGCGGGACAGTCCTTCGATCTTGTCCGTGACGGCGTGCTCGTGGGATATCAGCTCGACCGCTCCATCGCTGCCAGCATGAAATTGGGGCCGTCCAACGGATGTGCCTTCGCCGACTCGCCGCTGCACGTGCCGATCCAGCGGATGGCGAATGTCTCGTTGGCGCCTGCGACCGGCAAGGGCAGCGGCAAAAGCAGCGGCAACAGCGGCGATGGGCCGACGACGGACGAGCTGATCAGCGGCGTCGAGCGTGGGCTGTACATCGTGGGCGACAAGAGTTGGTCCATCGACATGCAGCGCTACAACTTCCAGTTCACCGGCCAACGGTTCTTCAAGATCGAGGGTGGCAAGCTGGCAGGGCAGGTGAAGGACGTGGCGTATCAAGCCACGACGACCGAATTTTGGGGATCGATGGAGGCCGTCGGCGGCCGTTCGACCTACGTCCTCGGCGGCGCATTCAACTGCGGCAAGGGACAACCGGGACAGGTGGCGCCAGTAAGCCACGGGTGTCCGTCGGTTCTCGTCCGTGGCGTGCGCGTGCTCAACGCGCGTGAAGAGGCGGGACGATGATCGAGGCGCAGGCGGTGGTCGAGCTGGCGCTTGCCACTGCCGCGCGCGATGGAGCCGACGGCTGCATCGTGCTGGTCGACGAGACGAGTCACGCCGATGTGCGCTTCGCGCTGAACACGACGACGACCAATGGAGTTCGCCGGGACCGTTCAGTCACCGTCATCGCATTGGTCGTTGTCGCGCCTGGGTCGTCACCATCAGTCGGGGTGTCACGGCGCAGTGGTGTGGTCGATGTGGAACAGATGGTGTCGGCCGCGTTGACGGATGCGCGCGGAGCGCCGCCAGCCGAAGATGCGTCCACATTGGTCGACGGGATGGGCGCCGCACGTGCGGGCGGGGGCGCGGCGTCGTTGGCCTACGGACGTGCACCGGTCGAGACAGACCTGTCGGTGTTGGGCGACGTGCTCTCGGGACTGTCGTCCGCATTCCGGCGGGCGGCGGCGGACGACGTGGTGCTGGCGGGGTTTGCGGAATACGGGGTGTCGACGCTGTATCTCGGAAGCTCGACCGGGGTGCGCATGTCGTACGCGCAGCCGACCGGCGCCGTCAACCTGGTCGGGCGATCACGTGACGGAGTCCGTTCGGCGTGGACCGGCGTGGGCGCCGAACAGATCGGCGGGATCTCTTTCGGCGAGATGGAAGAAGAATTGTGGCGACGACTGGCGTGGGCGTCGCGCTCGATTTCGCTCGACGCCGGACGCTACGAGGTGATCCTTCCGCCGTCGGGCGTCGCCGACATGATGGGCTCGCTCTTCTTCTACGGAATGGGCGGCCAGGATGCTGAAGACGGTCGAACGGTGTTTTCCGCCTCGGCGGCGGCAGACGCAGACGCGGGCGCAGGCGCAGGCGGTCGCACGAAAGTCGGCGAGCGGCTGAGCGATGTGCCATTCACGCTCTACAGCGATCCGTTCGAGTCCGGCGTCGAGTGCCTGCCGTTCGTCGCCGCCGGATCGTCGGACTCGGAGTCGTCTGTCTTCGACAACGCGCTGCCGTTGGAACGGGTGGCGTGGATCGAGGATGGGTATCTCGCCCACCTTCGCTATCACCGCGCCGGAGCTGCCCGTTCGGGCGTCGACGTCGCCCCGTACATCGACAACCTGATATTGCGGACGGGCGGCGGCGGTGGTGGCGGTGGGACGGTCGACGACATGGTGGCCCGCACCGAACGGGGACTTCTATTGACCTGCCTGTGGTACATCCGAGAAGTTGACCCGGCCACGGCGCTGCTCACCGGTCTGACGCGAGACGGCGTCTACGTGATCGAAAACGGAGCGGTCGTAGGGGCAGCCAACAACTTTCGATTCAATGAGAGCCCGGTCGACCTGTTGGCACGGGTTACCGAGGTCGGGACGAGCGTGCGTGCGCTGGGTCGGGAGCTGGGCGAGTACCTCAACCGGTGCATCATGCCGCCGCTCCGCATCCCCGACTTCAACATGAGCTCGGTGAGCCAAGCCAGCTGACCATCCAAACCGGCTGACCGGCAGATCGATCGGCCGGCATCGCACATTCCTGGTCAAGGCGCAACCTTTCCTTGGCATGGAGCTCGTAGTTGAAAAGACATCGACGGCCGACCTGATGGACGAGGCCGAACGGCTCGGCCGCGTGATCGCATCGGCACTGGGGACCCTGCTGTCGGCCGTCGGAGAGCTGGATCGCCGAGGGGCGTGGCGAGCTGAAGGAGCAACGTCGTCCGGCGCCTGGGTCGCCCAGCGCCTCGGCGTCGCCGAGGGGACCGGTCGGGTCTGGTCTCATGTGGCTGAGAAGCTGTGGGACCTCCCGCACCTGGCCCAAGGCCTTCGCGTGGGCGCGCTCAGCTTCGACAAGGTTCGGGCTGCGGTCGAGATCGCCACACCCGAGACGGACGCATCCATCCTCCGACAGGCCGAGGAGTGCACGGTTCGTCAGATTGCCGACCTCGTCCGCGCCGACCGGGAGCCGGGTGACGAGGAGTCTGAGTCTCGACACGAGAACCGGTACCTGCGATTCAACGATGTCCGGCGTTCGATCACCGCGCAGCTGACCGAGGATGCGTACGCCCTGGTGCGTGCTGCAATCGCCGATCGAGCTCACGCCTTCCCCTCGGACGGTGAGACCCGCTATGACCAGCGCCTGGCTGATGCGCTCGTGGACCTCTGTCGGACGCGCGGCGGCCGTCGCCGAAGCGGATCCGTGTCGGGCGACGACGGCGTGGGCGGAGACGGAGACGGAGACGAACCCCGACCGTCGCCGTTCCGATCCGGGTCGAAATTCCTTGTGATCGCCCACACGGATCTCGCCCTCCTGCAGGGCGGCACCGGCCGGGCCGAGATCGAGCGGATGGGTCTCCTGAGCGGTGAGGCCATCCGACGCATCGGTTGCGACGCCTCTGTCGCCTTGGCGCTCGATGATGCATTCGGTCACACAATGTTCGAGGGTCGCTCCAAGCGGTTCGCCACTCAGGCACAGCGGCATGAAGTCCAGCGGCGCGATCGACGGTGCAGATTCCCCAGTTGCTCCAACAACACCTTCACCGATGTCCACCACATCGTGCATTGGGCTGACCAAGGAACGACCGATCTCTCCAATCTGGTGACGCTGTGCGACCATCACCATCATCGAGTCCATGAGGGAAAATGGCAGGTGAAGGGGAACGCCAATGGGATTCTGCGATTCCTCGGGCCGAGCGGTCGCGTGATGGCCTCGCGTCCCTCGCCGTTGTGGACGAGGCGAAAGACCAGCTGAGCCAACGACAGCGCCGCACCGCCGATGTCTCAGTAGCCGGGGCTCCGCGCGCCGACTGCGATACACGACGCACGATCGGCATCCAGTCACTCAGTCCTAGGACGGCGAGCCCGTCAACCTTCCCGCTCTCGTCGGCCCGGCGGAGGACGAGCGCATCTTCCGCGTATGGCAACCGTTCGAACGCGATCTGCTCGATCGGTTGCATAGGTCCGCCCTGGAGCCCCAGCGACGCAACGCTGTCCGCGGCCAGCGTTCCCCCGTACGCCTCATGGCGCGCCACGAGATACCGCTTCGCCTCAACGTGCAGTCCCACCAACCCGGCTACCCGCTCCCCCAACGCCGCCCGCACTGCTGCCGCACCAGCTTCGGCGTGCTCGGCATCGCCCACCCCCGCCACCAGGTGGCCGACGTCGTGCACCAACCCGGCCACGGCAAGCTCCTCGTCCTCGGGCGCCTGCGCCCGCAAGACTGACGCCGTCTGAAGAGCGTGATCGAGCTGCGAGTAGGGCATCGTCGAACGTCCCCCCAACCCGACCTCAACCGGCCGAACCGCTCCTGAAGCTAACAGGCGCTCGATGTCGTCCACAGTGAAGGTCACCGGGCCATTCTCCACTCTCATCGACGGACCGCCGACGACAATTCTTGTCGCTGACCGACGTGAGGCGGCGCGGGCACCGATGTGTACCGAGTCGCCCGAACGGGGACGCACCCGATAGTTTCGCAGCATTATCTGGGAGGACCGAACATGACCGAGACCATCGATCTATCGACGGACGAGCTCCTAAGTGAGCTGAGGGCCTGGTTGGACAAGAACTGGGATCCGGACCTCACCGTCAGCGAATGGTGGGATCGCCTGGGCCTCGCGGGCTGGTCCGCACCCGGGCTCCCTGAGAACGCATACGGGAGAGGCATGGCCCGCGCCGACGCGGTGCTGGTCGCCCAGGAAATTTCAAGTTTCGGGGCACTCGGGGCTCCGGCGGGGCTGGGCCTCCTCCTCGCCGCTCCGACAATTGCCACCCATGGCACCCAGGAGCAGGTCGAAAAGTACGTCCGCGAGATCGTCACCGGACAAAAAGGCTGGTGCCAACTCTTCAGCGAACCACAGGCGGGATCCGACCTGGCCGGCCTGCAGACGAGGGCGGTGCGGGACGGCGACGAGTGGATCATCAACGGCCAAAAGGTGTGGACCTCGGGCGGACAGTCTGCGGATCTGGGCATGTTGTTAGCCCGCACCGACTCCAGTGTGCCCAAGCACGCGGGCATCTCCTATTTCGCGTTCGAGATGCTCCAAGACGGTGTCGACGTACGTCCCCTGAGAGAGATGACCGGTCACGCGCTCTTCAACGAGGTCTTCCTCACCGACGCTCGGGTCGCTGACTCCGCGCTCATCGGCGGGGTCAACAACGGATGGGCAGCTGCGAACACGACATTGATGAACGAGCGGGCCGGATTGGGGTCGGGTGGGGGCAACGCAGCGGGCGGCGATTCGGCACAGCCCGGAACCGTGGCCGGCGCTCTGGGAAAGCGGGTAGGCGACTTCGTCGAGAGGAAGCGCCCCCGGGCCGCAAAGCGGAGCGAAACCGCGAAGGATGGTGGCGAGGACGGCGGCGGCCTGATGAGCGTGATGCGGGGTGGGGCGGGTCTCCTTATCCGCATGGCCCAGTTCAACGGGGCCAACAAGGATGCCGGCGTCCGACAGGATCTGGTCCGCCTGTACACCTTGGGCGAGCTGGGGCGGTTCAACGGACTACGGGTCAAAGCGATCAAGGAAAGGGGTGGTGACATCCCGGGCATGCCGAATGTGGCGAAGCTGTCGATGAGCCAGATCGTGAGGCTGACCCGTGATCTCGGGCTGCGGATTGCCGGCCCGGCCGGGATGCTGCATGCCTACGAGACCGACGAGAAGGCTGGCTTGGCCAAGATCGTCGGGAATCCTTTCGTCGGGGGCATCACGGAGATGGCGCTGTTTGCGCAGGCTCCGTCTATCTATGGCGGCACTGACCAGGTACAACGCAACATCATCGGTGAGCGCGTGCTGGGGCTCCCCAAGGAGCCGAACAACGATCGGGTGACGCCGTTCTCCGAGCTGCCGAAGAACGCCTGACGGAGGCGGCTTCCGGCCAAGGGGGCGATGGGGGCTGGCGCTGCAGGCGGGGAGGCAGGCGGGGAGGCAGGCGGGGAGGCAGGCGGGTCGGGCGCGGCTCAGGGCGGGCAGTGGGCGGAGCGGTGGCCCACCTCTAGCGCCCACGCAACCTAGATTTCACCCCGCCGCTCTCGCGCGAGGATACGAGGACCTCTTGCCGGGCCGGTATCGAGCCCGGGCGTGACACAGGACATCGCGAACATTAAGGAGAAAGCAACCATGGGTATTTGTGACGGGCGCGTCGTCGTCATCACCGGGGCGGGGCGGGGCATCGGGCGTGAGCACGCCCTCGAGTTCGCCAGCCAGGGGGCCAAGATCGTCGTCAATGACCTAGGTGCGGAGATCGATGGGACCGGGAGCTCGGCCGGACCCGCCGGCGAGGTCGTCAACGAGATCCGCGGCATGGGTGGCGAAGCTGTGGCCAATGGCGACGACGTCTCGGACTACGAGGGCGCCGGCCGGCTCATTCAGACGGCGATCGACACGTTCGGAACCATTGACGTCCTGGTCAACAACGCCGGGATCCTCCGCGACCGGATGCTCGTCAACATGACCATCGACGAGTGGGACGCCGTGATCCGAGTCCATCTACGGGGCACGTTCGCCCCGACCCGTCACGCCGCTGAGTACTGGCGGAACAGGACAAAGGCCGGCGAGACGAACGATGCCCGTGTCATCAACACGACGTCGCCCTCGGGTATCTACGGCAATGTGGGGCAGACGAACTATGGAGCGGCCAAAGCGGGGATCGCCTCCTTCACCGTCATTTCGGCCATGGAGCTCGGCCGCTACGGCGTCACCGTGAACGCAATCGCACCGGCGGCACTGACCCGCATGACCGAGAATCTGGGCGGATTCGACGAGTCGGCCAAGAAGCCCGAGCAGTTCGACCCGCTGGCCCCGGGCAATATCGCCCCCCTGGTGGTCTGGCTCGGCAGCCCGGAGTCGGCATCGATCACCGGCCGCGTCTTCAACGTACAAGGTGACCACATCAGCGTGGCCGAGGGATGGGTCGAGGGTCCGGCTGCCGACAAAGGCGACCGATGGGACCCGGCCGAGCTGGGCAAGATCGTCCCCGACCTGGTGGCCAAGGCAGCTCCCAATGCGAACATGGGTGGCAAGCGGAAGTGAACTGATGCTCGCCGGCGGCCGCCCCCGTGATCGGACCGTCTGATGGCTGGGCCGCGGGCAAACACAGGGCCCAAGTCAGCGGTGGCCCGGATCAGGGCCATCTGCATGGAGTTGCCCGAGGCCACGGAGAAGCCTTTCGGCGGCCACACGTCCCCGGCATTTCGGGTGCGCGACAAGATGTTCGTCGTCGTTTCCGAGGATCAGACGTCGATGACCGTCAAGGCTCCGAAGGGCGTCCAGGGGATCCTCGTGAACTCCGACCCGGACCGATTCTTCGTCCCCAAGTACGTCGGGAGCAAAGGGTGGGTAGGTGTGCACATCGACCTGCCCCACCCGCCGGACTGGGAGGAGATGGCCGAGATCATCTATGAGAGCTACTGCCTCCTGGCGCCGGCCCGACTCGTACGGGAATGGGAGGCCGGCCTCGCTGACGGATAGGCGGTAGGGGACATGGCGGATGGCGGTCCGGGCGACGAGCGGCTGGGGAAGTCAGGCAGGGGTTGGCGGGGACCGGTCGATGGGCCCGCTCTGGCGGGACCTCGGTGGGCCCGGTCTGGCGGGAGCTGGTCGGTGGGCCGGGGCCGGCCGGGGCCGGCCGGGGTCGGTCGGGGCCGGGCGAGAGGGCAGACGGAAGAGTTGGCGTAGGCCCAGGCCAGGCACGATCCGAGGGCCGGATTCGGATTTTTCGCCTTCGATCTCCGTTTCAGCAGCGCAGCGCGCTATTGTTGTCCCTGAGGGCACCACCATTACAGATTTGGAAATCCCTCTGGCTCGAGAGAGTCACCGGCCATGACCACCGAATAAGGGGTCAAATCTGGCCAGGGAAGGAGTGGATTTTCAATGGCAACTGGTTCCGTGAAGTGGTTTAACGGTGAGAAGGGCTTCGGCTTCATCACTCAGGACGGTGGCGGCCCCGACGTATTCGTGCATTTCGAGCGCGATCTCCGGTACGGGGTACCGCAACCTCGAAGAAGGACAGAAGGTTGAGTTCGAGACCAACCAAGGCCCCAAGGGGCTGCAGGCCGCGAACGTGCGCGCCATCTGATCCCGAGTAGCCGACGAGATCGGCAACAGAACAGCCAGCTATCAGGGCCCTCTCTCCACTGCGAGCGGGGGCCCTGACTGGTGTATGGGCCTGCGAGCCCGCGGCCGGGGCCCTGCACCGGGCAGCCGTCAGTAGTAAGGCCGGTAGTCCCGGGTGGTGACGCCCAGAACGGCCTCGGCCAACTCTGGCCGGCAGACCATGAGATCGGGTAACCACGCATCGGGGGCCCCATAGCGCAACGGATCGCCATTCAGCCGAGATGCGTGCAACCCGCTCGCCTCCGCCACCGCCACCGGAGCGCATGAGTCCCACTCGTACTGTCCCCCGGCGTGGATGTAGACGTCGGCGAGGCCCATGATGACGGCGCCGATTTTGGCGCCGGCCGAGCCCATGGGGATCATGGTGCCGCCGATCCGGTCGGCGACTTCGTAGGCCACCTCGGGCGGTCGGCTCCGACTGACGACGACCCGGGGCGGGGCGGCGTCGTCGAACGGCGCGAGCTCGAGCGGGGCTGCGGTCGAAAGGGTCACCTCGATAGCCGGCAACGCCACCGCCCCGACCACGGCCACCCCGCTGACGGCCATGGCGACATGGACGGCCCAGTCCGGGCGCCCGGGCTGCCCGAACTCACGGGTTCCGTCCAGGGGGTCGATGATCCAGAGCCGCCCGTTGCCCGAGACATGCTCGAGCCCCTCCTCGGACCGCACATCGTCGTCTGGATACAGGCGATTCAGCTCTTTGACGAGCAGGTGGTGCGCCAGCCGATCTCCGGCCGCACCCACGCCCCTCCCGGCGGACGGCCCGTCTCTCAACTCCAGCAAGGCCCGACCCGCCATCGTGGCCAGGGCAGCCGCGTCACGGTGCTCGGCAGTGAGATCCACGACTCCCCTTTCCCGCTCTTGGAACTCCAATGTCTAGCCGGACGTCTGATCGTCTCTAGACGAGTCGGCGGTCGGTTGCCCACCGGGTGAGCTCGTGCCGGGTCGAGAGCTGGAGCTTGCGCAGGACCGACGAAACATGCGACTCGACCGTCTTGGCCGAGATCGTGAGGTCCCGAGCCACCTCTTTGTACGTGTAGCCCCGGGCGATGAGGCGCAGGACTTCGCGTTCCCGCGGCGAAAGCTGGTCGAGCTCGGGGTCGAAGCCAGGACTGCCGGTCCCCGCCCCGGTCCGCGGGGCCGACGTTTCCCTGGGCGAACGCATCGAGGACGAAGCCGGCCAAGCGCGGCGAGAAGACGGCATCACCTGCCGCGACCCGGTAGACCGCCTGCAACAGTTCGCCGCCGGAAATGGTCTTGGTGATGTAGCCGCGGGCTCCGGCACGGATCACGGCGATGACATCCTCGGGAGCATCCGACACCGACAGGGCGAGAAACTGCACCCCGGGATGCTGCGGCAGGACACCGCGGAGGACGGCTTGGCCGCCGCCGCCGGGGAGATGGACGTCGAGGAGGACGACATCGGGTAGGCGTTCTCCAATGAGCTCGATGGCGGCGGCCACCTCGTCCGCCTCGCCGACGACGTCGACCGCGTCGCCCAGCTCGGCCCGCACTCCGGCCCGGAAGACGGCGTGGTCCTCGACCAGGAAGATCCTGGGCCGGCCACCACCGCCGTGACGGGCTGCGTCGGTCATCATCGGGGCATGGACAGCTCGACGTCGGTGCCTTGGCCGGGTGCCGATCGGATGGCCACCGTGCCACCGTAGCGAGCCATGCGGGCCCTGATGGACTGCTCGATGCCCTGGCGGCCGGGCGGGACGTTCTCGGGGTCGAAACCCTGTCCCCGGTCCCGCACATAGAGCATGACGGTCTGGGGCTCGACCTCGGCGTAGAGCGAGACCTGGGGGGCTCCGGACCATTTGGCGGCGTTGACGGTGGCTTCCCGCGCCGCATCGAGGAGGGCGCGGAGGCCCTCGGTGAGCTCGCAGTCGCCCACCAGCACGACCTGGACCGTGATCCCGTGATCGGCCTCGATGTGGCGCTGGAGCAACCCGACGCCTTCGGCCAGCATCGTGGCATCCTCACTGATCGTCCCGGGCGCCTTCCCCTCGAAGAGCCAGGCCCGGAGCTCTCGTTCCTGCGCCCTCGCCAGACGGACGACGTTCTGGGGATCATCGGACGAGCGCTGGATCAGGGCGAGCGTCTGCAGCACCGAGTCGTGGACGTGTGCCGCCATCTGCGACCGCTCTTCGGCCAATGCACGCGCTTCTCGCTCCGCCATGAGGTCGCGGGCGAGGCTGAGCCACCAGGGGCCGAAGATCACCACGATGGCGGCGATGACCAGCAGCGCGCCGCCGAGTGGTCGTAACGCCGCTGTGCTCGTGTGCCCGATGATAAGCACGACGATGCCGCCGGCAGCCAGGAGCGCGCCGACGCTGACACGCAGGACCACCTTCCAGTGCCGGCCACCTTCGCTCCCGATGCTGAGCATCGGAACGAGGTCGTCGTTCATCCAGACGCGCTCCGCATCACTGGCGTTGCGCCAAATGAGGATGACGAGACCCACGGCCAGGAATACGGGCCAGCTGAAGATCCCGAGGAAACCGATGTGGAGCGCCGAGACGACGATCTGCGTGACGATGACGACCGGGATGACGGCGACGACGCAGGCGTATGCCGCGGCGATCGTTGATCGCTCTGGAGAAGATGTTGGTCGACTCGCCCTGCAGGGGCACGATCAGCCACGCCAACGCGTAGACGAGTACGGGGATGCCGCTGGCCAACCCGATGAGAACGAAACCGATCCTGAGGATCGTGACGTCGATGCCGGTGACCTGGGACAGCCCGCCGCAAATGCCCGCCAGGACTCTCGCGTCTGACGAGCGGCGCATGTTGCGCAGGTGATGGTGGCGGGGACGGCGGCCATGGGGACGCCACCCGCGGGATGGTTGCGAGGACTGGGACTGGGGCGGGGACTGGCGCCGGGACCACGGCGGGGGCGGCGGGGGCGGGGACTGAGGGTGCCGCCAGGGAGCGGAACCGCCGTCGCCGGGCGAAGGCTCTGTCGTGACGCCTTCAGGCGGATGGGTGGAGGGATCAGTCGATTCGGGGATACCACGATGATCGCGCGCCGGGACCCGGGCGACCATCAGGGAGAACCCTGAGAGGCCAGGGCGGAAGTCAGGGTACGACCCGGGTCGTGCCGGATGTTGTTTTTGCGCCGGAGCGCTCAGGCTGGCGGCATGACTACTCCAGCTGCATCATCAGAAGCCCGTGAAACCGGGACCGGGAGCGGGACCGGACCTCCTGAACTGGGAGCCGCCACATTGACGGCGTCCTCGTCAGACGGGTCGGACTCGACGAATCCGAGTGGGGACAGCCTCCACCGGGGAGGGCCGGGTCGAATGGTCGCCGGCGTCGCCGTAGGACTTGCCGACTATTTCGATATCGACCCGACCCTGGTCCGCGTGGGATTCGTGGCCCTGTCCCTCCTCGGTGGACTGGCCGTCCCGCTGTACCTGGCCGGATGGCTGCTTATTCCCGAGCAGGGTGCCGAGCAATCGGTTGCCGAGGAGTTGCTGGCCCGTGAACGAATCCGCTGACAGGGCCCGTCGATCGATCGACGCCGATATCGAGTACCTGCTGAGCTACTTCCACCCGAAAGGACACATGATGCGCCTTCGCCCCGACGCTGCCCGCTGGACATCGCCGGCCTCCACCGCCAACCTGCGCGTTTCGGATGCCGAACGCAACGAGGTGGCCGACAAGCTGTCTCGGCACTTCTCCGACGGCCGGCTGGATCAGACCGAGTTCAAAGAACGCCTCGATGCGGCAATGTCCGCCAAGACGCAAGGTGATCTCGTCGGCCTTTTCGACGACCTGCCACCCTTGGCCAACGAACCCGCTCCACCACCGTCCCGCCGTCGACGGCTGGTCCCGTTCGTTGTCCTGCTGGCGTTCCTCGCCATCGCGGCCGGCTCGACCGTCTCCCTGTGGCACGCACTGCAGATCCCGTGGCTTCTGGTGGCCGCGATCGCCTTCTTCCTCTGGCATCGAGCGGGGCGCCACCGCCACAGCCACGACTGAGTCGGACAGGGAGGGACGGACAGCGGGATCGGGAGGGTTGGGTCGGACGACCGGAAATCCACAGGTCCGTTGACATGGACCACCCCACGCCAGTCACTAACATGGTCGAGACTCAGTGCCCCTGACCTGGTGATCTTTGCGCCAGCTGGGGCAGCTAGCGTCGAGTCCAGCGCTGGAACCACAGCCGCCCCCAGCCCCAGCGAACCCTCAGGAGAGATTCACATATGCGCACCCTGGCCGGGTGGTGTGTCAATCACCGCCGTCTCGTGCTCCTTATCTGGGCAATTGTCCTTGTCGTTTCCCTGGGACTGTCGAATGCGGTTGGGACCGCCTACTCGAACTCGTTCAACTTCCCCAAGACCGAGTCGTTTGACGCCATCAAGCTTCTGCAGGCATCCGCCCCCAAGGATTCGGGCGACAGCGAACAGATCGTCTTTGCCACGTCGGGTGGCGCCAAGGTGACGGACCCCGATGTAAAGGCGAGCATCGAAAAGATGATGGGTGAGATCCAGAAACTCCCCCACGTCGGCCGGGTGGCGAGCCCGTACACCCCCGAGGGGGCGACGCAGATCAGCGACGACCAAACCGTGGCGTTCATCCCCGTCACGCTGAACCGGCAACAGAATTTGCTGACCGAGTCCGAGGCGAAGCAATTCGTCGCCACGGCAAGGTCGGCCGAAGGGCCTCATCTTCAGGTGGCGGTCTCAGGCCAATTGGCTGAATTGACGAACCCGCAGTCCTTCAGCGGGACGGGGGTGGGAGTGCTCCTCGCCTTCGTCGTGCTGATACTCGTCTTCGGATCGTTCTTCGCCGCGATACTCCCCATCGTCTCCGCGCTCTTTGCCCTGGGCACCGCCATCGGCGTCATCGGTCTGCTCACGCATGTCCTCAAGATGCCGTCGATCTCGCCGATCCTGGTACTCCTCATCGGATTGGGAGTCGGGGTCGACTACGCGCTGTTCATCGTCACCCGCCACCGCCAGGGCCTGGTCGCCGGGCAGCCGATCGAGGCATCGATCATCAACGCGGTGAACACATCGGGCCGAGCCGTCATGTTCGCCGGGATCATCGTCTGTATCGCCCTCCTCGGCATGTTCGCCCTGGGAGTCAGCTTCCTCTACGGCCTCGCGGTGTCGGCGGCGATCGGGGTGCTCTTCACCATGATCTCTGCCCTGACGCTGCTACCGGCAATGTTGGGCTTCATCGGCCCCAAGGTCATGAGCCGCAAGCAGAAGACGCGGCTTGGCGGAGAACGGCCCGCGCATCGTCGGCGTCGGCACCACCGGGTTCTGGCCTCGCTGGGCCGACCGGATCCAGCGTCGTCCCGCCTTCTACGGCACGATCGCGCTGCTCATCATCGTCATCATCGCCCTCCCGTTCTTCTCGTTGCGGCTCGGCTCCACGGACCAGGGCAGCGACCCGACCGGAACGACGACACGCACGGCCTACAACCTGTTGGCCAAGGGCTTCGGGCCGGGATTCAACGGGCCGCTCCAGCTGGTCTCCGTCGTGTCGACGCCGGAGCAGAAGGAGGTGATCAACCAGGTGGCGGCCGACGTGGCCAAGCAGTCCGACGTGGCGACCGTGGCCGCCCCGGTCTACATCCCCAGCAAGTCGGGCGACGGCTCCGAAGTGGTGCTCGTCAACGTCTTTCCGAAGACTGCGCCCCAGGACGCGGCGACAACCGAACTCATCCATCAGCTACGGGACGAAACGATCCCTCAAGCGGTAGGGAACAGCGGAGTGAAGGTCCTGGTCGGGGGCGATACCGCCATCTTCGTGGACTTCGCCCACGTCCTGTCGTCCAAACTCCCGCTTTTCATTGCCCTGGTGGTGATCCTGTCCTTCATTCTGCTGGCGATCGTGTTCCGGAGTTTCGTGATCCCGGCCACGGCGGCCGTCATGAACCTGCTCTCCATCGGCGCGGCGTTCGGCATTCTGGTGGCGGTGTACCAATGGGGATATGTCGACAAGCTGTTCGGCATCGATCGCACCGGACCGGTGGAGTCCTTCATTCCGGTGTTGCTGTTCGCCATCCTCTTCGGGCTGTCCATGGACTACCAGGTCTTCCTCGTCAGCCGCATGCACGAGGAGTACATCAAGTCGGGTGACAATCGGACCGCCGTGCGCAACGGCCTCGCCACCACCGGCAAGACGATCACCGCGGCGGCGTTGATCATGATCCTGGTCTTCGCTTCCTTCGTCCTCGGCGGTCAGCCCGTCATCAAGGAGTTCGGGATCGGGTTGGCCGGAGGCGTTCTCGTCGATGCGGTCTTGATCCGCATGGCCGTGGTCCCGTCACTGATGATGCTGCTGGGCAAGGCCAACTGGTGGTTCCCGAAGAGCCTGGACCGGATTCTGCCCCGGCTCTCGGTCGAGGAGAAAGACCTGGAAACGCTCCCGGCGGCGCCCCATATGCCGGACCCTGAACTGGTCTGACAGCGGGACAGCCGAACTACCAGGCGTAATCCTCGGGAGCTGTCTTGTGCCCGGGAAAGAGCTCGTCGAGCTCGGTCAGCACCTTGTCGTCGAGGTTGATGTCGACGGCATCGAGGGCGCCGTCGAGCTGCTCGATGGTCCGGGGCCCGATGATCGGAGCTGTGACAGCTGGTCGGGTCAGCAACCACGCCAGGGCAACAACCGATGGCTCGTGCCCGATCTCGTCGCAGAGCTCTTCGTAGCGCTCGAGCTGGGGGCGGTGCGTCTCAATGGATTGGGCTGCCCGACCCTGGTGACGGCGGATCCCCTCACGTTCCTTGCGCACGACGCCGCCGAGGAGGCCACCCTGCAACGGCGACCAGGGAATGACGCCGAGCCCGAAGTCCTCGGCTGCCGGGAGCAGCTCCCGCTCGACGTCGCGGACCAAGAGGTTGTAGATCGATTGCTCACTCACCAATCCCATGAAATGGCGCTCGGCCGCCGCCGCCTGGGCTTTGGCGATGTGCCAGCCGGCGAAATTGGATGAGCCGACGTAGAGGATCTTGCCCTGGTTCCGCAGGACCTCCATGGCCTCCCAGATTTCGTCCCATCCCGTCGCGCGGTCGACGTGATGCATCTGGTAGAGGTCGATGTAGTCCGTCTGCATGCGCTTGAGAGAGGCGTCGCAGGCACGCCGGATATTCAGGGCCGATAACTTTCCTTCGTTCGGCCACTGCCCCATGTCGATATAGAGCTTGGTGGCCATGACCGTCCGCTCCCGGCGCCCCCCTCCCTGGGCAAACCAGCGACCGACGATCTCCTCGGTAGCGCCCCGGCGCCCGTAGGCGTTGGCAGAGTCGAAAAAGTTGATGCCCACCTCGTGGGCCTTGTCCATGATGGCAAACGAGGTCGGCTCGTCGGTTTGGGGACCGAAGTTCATGGTGCCGAGGCACAGGCGACTGACGCTGAGACCGGTACGACCGAGATTGGTGAAGTGCATGGAGGCCAACGTAGCGGGACTCTCATCCAGACGCGTCGGCTCGGACAGTCGTCAAGACGGGTGCGGCGGGACAGTCGTCAAGACGGGTGCGGCGGGACAGTCGTCTAGATGAGTCCGGCGTGACAGTCGTCTAGATGGGTCCGGCGTCCGGCGTCCGAAGTAGCGCCCGTTTTGTCCCGACCGCTACGGTGACGGGATAACTCCGACGTGAGGGGGAAGATGGCTGCGCAAGTTCCGCTAGTCGATTATCTGGTGCTCGGGGATTCCCCACACCTCGTGGCGAACGAGTGCACCTCCTGCGGCGCCCGCTTCTTCGATCGCCGCAATGCCTGCGCCAATTGCGGCAAGACCGAGTTCACCAAGGCCGATATCGCCACCAACGGCGAGGTGCGGGCCTTCACCATCGTGACGTTCGCCGCCCCGGGGGTCCCTGTGCCCTACGTGGCGGCCGTGGTCGACTGCGAAGGCACGAGCGTCCGGGCCAACCTGATCAACGTCGACCCCGACCCCGAGCACGTCAGCCTCGGAATGAAGGTCCGACTGGCCACGTTGGGAGTTGGCACCGACGACAATGGCACCGAGGCAATCGGGTTCGGCTTCGAACCCCTGGGAGGTTGAGCGACATGGCAAGCGACGACGTCTGGGTCCTGGGCATCCACATGACCAAATTCGGCAAGCACCCCGACAGGGACCTTATCGACCTGGCCTCCGAGGCGGTGCTGGGCGCCCTCGGCGACGCCGGCGTGACGATGAAGGACATCGGCGTCATCGGGGCGGGCAACCTCCTCGGTGGAGCCACGGGACAGGTGCTGCAGAAGCAGCTCGGCCAGACCGGCATTCCCGTCTACAACGTCGCCAACGCCTGCGCGACAGGTGCCACCGCCCTGCGGGTCGCCGTGATGGCGATCAAGGCCGGGGAATGCGACATGGGCCTGGCCTTCGGGGTGGAGAAGCTGTCGGGTGCGGGACTCCTGGCCGGCGGCACACGCAAGGAGGACGACGGCACATGGACGCCGTCAGGTCGCTACGGTGCGGTCGCCGCGGTCGACGGCCGCATCGGCACCGAGATCATGCCGGGCGTCTTCGCCCAGATCGGCATGGAATACGGGCACAAGTACGGGGGCACGAGCTTCGAGCTCTTCGCCAAGATCAGCGAGAAGAACCACGCCCACTCCACCCTCAACCCGCTGGCGGCATACACCAAACGGATGAGCCTCGAGGAGATCATGGGCGACGTCATGATCGCCTACCCCAACACGCGCCCCATGTGCTCAGCCAACTGCGACGGCGCAGCGGCGGCCGTCGTGGTGAGCGGGTCCAAGCTCAAGTCCCTGTCGCTCGAGCAGCAGAAGCGCGCCGTGAAGATTTCGGCCTCGATCCTGACCACCGACCCGTGGGAGGAGGCGTGCCAGATACTCCCTGACGTCAACACGTTGACACGCAACGCGGTCACGCAGGCCTACGAGCAAGCGGGCGTCGGGCCCTCGGATCTCGACCTCGTGGAGTTGCACGACTGCTTCGCCACGGCCGAGTTGGTGCACTACGACAACCTGATGCTCTGCGAACAGGGCGGCGCGGTCGACTTCTTCAACTCAGGCGCAACGTGGCGCGACGGGACCACGCCGGTCAACGTCTCAGGGGGCCTCGAGTCCAAGGGTCACCCGATCGCAGCGACGGGGATCGCCAACGTCTGGGAAGTGACCACGCATCTGCGTGGCGAGGCAGGCGATCGTCAGATCGCCGGCGCCAAGGTTGGGATGACGCACGTCATCGGACTCGGATCCGCCTGTGGGATTCACATTTTGGAGAGGGCGGCCTAACCGGATGGCCACGACGGTGCGCGGCGTGGTGGCACGGGCCAAGGGTGCGCCGGTCACGCTCGAGGAGATCGTCGTTCCGGACCCCGGGCCGGGCGAGGCCGTCGTGGCGGTGAAGGCGTGCGGGGTGTGCCACACGGATCTGCACTACCGGGAGGGCGGCATCAACGACGACTTCCCGTTTCTGCTCGGGCACGAGGCGGCCGGGATCGTCGACGCGGTCGGCCCCGGCGTGACGTCCGTCGCGCCGGGGGATTTCGTCGTGTTGAACTGGCGGGCGGTGTGCGGCGAGTGCCGGGCGTGCCGACGGGGGCGGCCGTGGTACTGCTTCGCCACACACAACGCGACGCAGAAGATGACGTTGGCGGACGGGACGCCGCTGTCGCCCGCACTGGGCATCGGCGCGTTCGCGGACAAGACGTTAGTGGCGGCCGGACAGTGCACCAAGGTCGATCCTTCGGCGCGGCCCGAGGCGGTGGGACTGCTCGGGTGCGGCGTGATGGCGGGGATCGGTTCGGCCATGTTCACCGGTGCGGTCGGGCTCGGCGACTCTGTGGCGGTCTTCGGCTGCGGCGGCGTCGGATGTGCGGCGATCGCGGGTGCGAAGTTGGCGGGGGCGACCACGATCATCGCCATCGATCTCGATGCGCGCAAGCTCGCGCAGGCGAAGCAGTTCGGCGCAACCGATGTCATCGACGCGAGCTCGGTCGATCCGGTGGCGGCGGTCCAGAGCTTGACGGGTGGGAACGGGGCGGACGTCTGTATCGAGGCGGTCGGGAATCCGAAGGTGATGGAGCAGGCGTTCTACGCCCGGGACCTCGCCGGGACACTCGTACAAGTGGGAGTGCCGACGCCCGAGATGCGCATCGATCTGCCCATGATCGACTTCTTCGGTCGGGGCGGGGCCCTCAAGCCGAGTTGGTACGGCGACTGCCTGCCCGATCGGGATTTCCCCAAGTTGGTCGACCTCTACCTGGCCGGGCGCCTCGATCTGGACCTCTTCGTCAGCGAGACCATCGCCCTCGACGAGGTGGAAGAGGCTTTCAACCGGATGCAGCGGGGCGAGGTGCTGCGCTCGGTCGTCGTGATCGGTTAGGCGGGCGGGATGGTTAGGCGGGTAGGCGGATTGGGAATGGTGAGGCCATGAGCCACCACGAACTGGAAGAGGAGCCGTCGCACGAGGCGGTCATGTCGCGCGCGAGCGGACGTCCGCCCGAGGAAGCATCGAGCGAGGATCCGGAGCATCAGGCCGAGGTGATCCTCGAGGAGTCCGAGGAGCGTATCGAGGAGGGCACCGAGAAGTCGACCTGATCGTGATCGTGATATGCCATGCCCATGGCGTATCCCCTGGCTCCGTTCGCTCCGATCACCGGCCTGCGCGGCATGGTCAGTGCAGCGGATCACCTGGCGTCGACGGCGGGCATCGGCCTCCTGGCACGCGGTGGTTCGGCGGCTGACGCTGCGGTCGGCGCCGCGGCGGTGATGGCTGTCACCAGTCCGTATCTCTGCGGCATGGGTGGCGACATGCTGGCGGTGGTCAGCGTGCCGGGCGATTCACCGATCGCGCTCCTTGCGACAGGGCGCGCCGGATCGGGTGTCGACGCTGCGACGCTGCGCGCCGAGGGCCATTCCATCATGCCCGTGCGGAGCGACTTCCGGACGGTGCCCGTACCGGGTGCGGTCGATGGATGGCTCGCCCTTCATGCGCGCTTCGGCCGCCTCGCCTTGGCCGACGTGTTCGGCCCTGCGATCGAATTGGCGGAGGACGGGTTCGTGGCGTCGTTGATGCTGTCGTTGGCGAGTCATCTCGTCTCCCAGGTCCCTGGAGCGCAAGAGTTGTGCCCCGACGGCCCGCTCCCCCTCGAGGCCCGAGTACGCCTTCCGTCCGTGGCGCGCACGCTGCGGGCCATTGTCGACGACGGGCGGGAGGGCTTCTACGGCGGCGAATTCGGTCGGGAATTGGTCGCGTTGGGCAAGGGCGTCTACGTGGAGGACGATCTGGCCCACGACTTCGCCCAGTGGTGCGAGCCGTCCCGCCTACGGGTCTGGGGCCACGATCTGTGGACCGTTCCCGCGCCCTCCCAGGGCTACCTCACGCTCGCCAGCTCCTCAATCGCGGAACGGGTCGGCCTCGGGACCGACCCGTCGGACCCGCGCTGGGCCCACCTCATCGTCGAGGCATCCCGGGCGGCGGGACACGATCGACCGGCCGTCCTCTACGACGGAGCGGAGGCTTCATTTCTCCTCAGCGAAGAACGGCTGTCCGCCGCCGCCGCACGCATCCGCGATGACCGGGCCGCGCCGTCGGATGTCCGCCCGGGCGCGCCGGATGATCCGAGCGCCGGCATCCAGCGCGTCGCCGACGGGGACACCACCCACTTGTGCGCGGTGGACGCCGATGGCCTCGGGATCTCCCTGACACAGTCCAACGCCCTCGACTTCGGCTCGCATCTGGTCGCTGGCTCGACGGGGATCTTCCTCCACAACCGCGGGGTCGGCTTCTCTCTCGTGGCCGGGCATCCGGCCGAGCTCGCGCCCCGGACACGACCGCCGCACACCCTGTCCCCGATGCTGGCCACGAATCCCGACGGGGGGCTCTCGCACGTCGTCGGCGCCATGGGGGGCGACGCCCAACCGCAGATCCTCCAACAGGTCCTGGCCCGGATGCTCCATGCGGGCGAAGACCCGGGGACAGCCGTCGCATCGGCCCGCGTCTCGCTCGTGGCGCCGGGGGCCGGGCCGTTCCGGCTTTGGTGGGGCGACGACCTCCAGATCTGTGTGGAGGGCCACGCACCGCCGGAATGGGTGGCCGGGCTGCGGGATCGGGGGCATCGGGTCATTCCCGTCACCGCCTTCGAACCCAACGCCGTCGGCGGCTGCCAGATCATCGCCGTCGTCCACGACGAAGACGGCTCGCGGCACTTGGTCGGTGCGGCCGACCCACGCAGCCCCTGCGCAGGGACCGCGAGTCGCTAGACCACTCGCAGGCACGGCGCTGTCCTGCCTGACAGAATCGAGCTATGACCACCATCGCCACACGGCACGAAATGTTGCTTCCGGACCCCGAGCCGCGTCCCGTGCACTACACGGTGATCTCCGTCGACGACCATCTCGTCGAACCGCCCGACATGTTCGAGGGTCGGCTGTCGAGTCGGTTTGCTGACCGCGCCCCCAAGATCATCGAGAACGCCCAGGGCCACCAGGTGTGGGAGTTCGACGGCGCGGTCTACACCCAGGTCGGGATGAATGCGGTCGCCGGACGCCGCCCCGAGGACATCAAAGTGGAGCCGACGCGGTTCGAAGATATGCGGCGTGGCTGCTGGAACATCGATGACCGCATCGCCGATATGGACATCAACGGGATCTGGGCGTCGCTCAACTTTCCGTCGATGATCACCGGGTTCTGCGGCAAGGTCTTCTCGGCCGCACGTGATCCCGAGTTGGGGTTGGCCGTCACCAAGGCGTGGAACGACTGGCTCTACGAGGCATGGTGGCAGCCGTACCCGGACCGCATCATTCCCTGCGGGATCACGTTCCTGTCCGACCCCGAGCTCGGCGCGGACGAGATCCGGCGCAACGCAGCGCGCGGGTTCCGATCGGTGACGCTGCCCGAGCGGCCGCATCGGATCAATCTGCCGAGCTTGTTCTCCGGCTACTGGGATCCGATCGTTGCGGCGTGCGAAGAGACCGACACGGTGATCTCGCTCCACGTCGGGTCCTCGGGCATGGCCGACGTGGCCGACGACAGCCCGATGGTCCCGCTCGTCGCCACCCTCTTCGGTCAGATGTCGTTGTCGGCGTGCGCGGAGTGGCTGTGGTCGGGGCTGCCCTCGCGGTTCAGCAACATCAAGATCGCTATGAGCGAAGGCGGGATCGGCTGGGTCGCGATGCTGCTCGACCGTCTCGACAACATCGTCGATCGCTCGGGCTACGGTCGGGACTACGACGCCACGGGACTCCGCCCGGCCGAGGTCCTGGCGCGGAACTTCTGGTTCTGCACCATCGACGACCCGTCCACAATCAACACCCGCGAGCGGATCGGCGTCGATCACATCATGGTGGAAGTCGACTACCCGCACGGCGACTCGACGTGGCCCGACACCCAAGAGGTGATCAAGCGTTACTGGGGCCATCTCCCCGTGGAGGACCTGCGCAAGATGACCCACGAGAACGCGGCGAAGCTGTTCCGCTGGCCGCTCCCGCCAGAAGTGCTCCCCTGATTACTCAGCGCTGACCTCAAGTCGGCCGGCGATGGCATCGGTGACGGCGAAGCGGGTCGGTGATTCCTCGAAATGCTCCTTGCACCGGTCTGAGCAGAAGGAATAGCGATCCCCCGCGTAGACAAGTGATGCGGGAGCGTTGGAGGTCGTGACCTGCATGCCGCAGACCGGGTCGAGCGCCGTTCCGCGCCCACCGCCGAGGCGTTCCCGGTTGCGGTACGCCCAATAGAGGACGCCGAACACCACGAGGAAGACGAGGTTGAGATAGGTCGTGTAGTCCCATGAGAAACGGTCCGGCGCGATCTGGGTCGGGCGTGTCGCAGGAATGAGCCCGGCGCCGCGGAAGATTCCTTCTGTCAGCAGCCCCGCAATGGACATGACGGCCCAGAGCAACGCGAGCATTCGCAACATGACACGGGTTCCGTAGTAGCGGCGATAGACGAGCAGCAGCGGGAACGTGATGAGGTCGGCGAAAATGAACGACACGACGCCGCCGAACGAGATTCCGCCCTGCCAGAGGGCGGCGGCCAAGGGGACGTTACCGATGGAGCACACAAAGCTGATGATGGCGATGAAGGGACCGACGATGACGTTCTCCACACTCGTCCAGAATCCGTGGCCGTGGAGAAAGACGACGTTCCACACAGAGGTCGGCACGATGATTGTCAGGAAGCCCGCCACGACGTAGCCGATCGCGAGCTCACGGCGCAGCATGGTGAGGTCGGACATGGTGTAGGTGGCGGCGTCGGCCCAACCACCCTTTGCTCGCAGCTTCTTGCGCCAGCTCTCACGTTGGAGGGCGGTGTTCTCCGGCGGCGCTTGGATGTGACCATCGTCGGACATCGACTCGCTGTTCACGTGGTCGCGAGCTTGGGCCACCACCTTGCCCCTGAACCACAGGCCCCCAAACGTCACCAGCAGCGTGATCATGATCACGCCACCGACGAATTCACTTGCGGCGAATTGCCACCCCATCAAAACGACGAGCACGATCCCCAACTCGATGACCAGGTTGGTCGAGGCCACCATGAACACCAACGACGCGACGAAGTCAGCCCCCTTGACGAAGAGCGACTTGGACATGGCGGATGCCGCATACGAGCACGACGACGAGACCATGCCGTAGCCAGTCGCCCGCACGACCGCACGTGGCTTGTGATCTCCCAACTTGCGCTGCATGGCCTCGTGGCTGACGAACGCCTGCACCACACCCGAGAGGGCGAACCCGAGGATGAGCGGCCAGAGCGTCTCCCAGAACATGAAGAAGCCTTCCCGGAGGCTTCTTCCGATGGCGTCAACGATCGTCATCCCGACGCGTGAATCATGACTGCACCAATCGGGCGATGGCGGCCGATGCCTCGTCCAGCTTCGCCTTGGCCTCGTCCCCGCCACTCTTGACGGCATCGGCGACACAGTGCGCCATGTGGTCGTTGAGCAATTGCAGCGCCACGGACTGCAGGGCACGGGTCGCAGCCGACACCTGCTCGAGCACGTCGATGCAGTAGCGGTCCTCGTCGACCATGCGCTGCAGCCCCCTGACCTGCCCCTCGATGCGCCGCAACCGCTTCTGGACAGCGTCTTTCTGGTCGACGTATCCCGGATCTGCCATCTTTGCCTCGCTCCCGTTCCTTATACTCCCTACCGGTATTGAGTATAGGCGGGGACCGGTGGTTGCGGGCCGCGCCGACGTGGGAGGAGTCGATCTCCCACCTCGGAGGAAATAATCCCTATAGCAGGGAGTATCCAGCCTTGTGGGATGATCCTTGTTTGGGGTAGTGTTCAGCCCAGAGATGGAAACGCAGACCACCACGGGCCCGATTGTCCTGCTGACCAGGCTGGCTCGCGTCGTGTATCGCCGGAGCACCGTCGAACTGGTGGGGATGCGCATCCGGGAGCTCGGTGCCCTGGCCTACCTTCGCGACCATCATCCGGCGACGCAACACGCGCTGAGCAAGGCGATTTCCCTCGACGCCAATAACTGCGTGCTGCTGCTCAACGAACTCGAAGCATTGGAGTACGTCGAACGGCGCCGGGACCCCGAAGATCGTCGGCGGCATCTCGTCGAGCTCACGCCGAAGGGCAGGACGGCACTCGAGCGGGCTGAGCTCGCCCAGAGCAGCGTCGAGGACGAGGTGCTCGGGGCCCTCAGCGCAGAGGAACGATGCGTCCTGCAACGACTCCTCAGCCGGGCCCTCGAGGGTCAGCCTTCCGATGTGGACGATGAATAGGACGATGCTGCGACCCGCACGATCGGCGAAGCCCGCGGTATGAGTCTCTCCGTTCGCAATTCCGCCGTCCCGCCCCGGGCGCACATGACGCGACCGGGCATCGGCGAGCCGCTTCCCGACAACTACAAGTGGACCGCCTTGTTCGTCTCGACCCTCGGTATGCTGATGGCGACGATCGACGGCTCCATCGTCCTCATCGCACTCCCCGATATCTTCCGGGGAATTGGGATCGACCCCCTGCAACCCGGCAACAGTTTCTACCTCCTGTGGATGATCTTGGGCTTCCTCGTCGTGACGAGTGTGCTGGTGACCACACTGGGTCGCTTAGGCGATATTTACGGGCGCGTCCGCACCTACAACCTCGGCTTTGCCGTCTACACGTTCTTCTCGCTCCTCCTCACCATCACCTGGATGACCGGCCATATCGCAGGCATTTGGCTGATCGTCATGCGGATCTTCCAGGCCGTCGGCGCGGCCATGTTGATGGCGAATTCGTCTGCCATCCTGACGGACGCGTTCCCCGCGGAAGAGCGGGGCATGGCGATGGGCATCAACTCTGCCGCTGCGTTCAGTGGCGTGTTCATCGGACTGGTCCTGGGCGGGCTCTTGGCCCCCATCAGCTGGCGCCTCATCTTCTTGGTCTCAGTGCCGATCGGGCTCTTCGCCACCATCTACGGGTACAAGAATCTACGCGAGCTCAGCCCACGGCGACCGGCCAAGATCGACTGGCCGGGCAACATCACCTTTGCACTGGGTCTGATCCTCGTGATGATCGGCATCACCTACGGCATTGAGCCTTACCGGCAGCACACGATGGGGTGGACCAATCCGCGCGTCATGGGATCGCTCTTCTTCGGCGTTCTCATGCTGATTGCCTTCGGCGTCATCGAGACCAGGGTCGAACAGCCGATGTTCCGTCTGCAACTCTTCAAGATACGCGCGTTCACTGCGGGACTCATCGCCAGCTTCCTTGCCGCCATGGCCCGCGGCGGCCTCATGTTCATGCTCATCATCTGGCTGCAGGGGATCTGGTTGCCCCTCCACGGCTACGACTTCGCCCGGACGCCCTTGTGGGCCGGACTGGCCATGCTCCCGCTCACCGCCGGCTTCCTGATTGCCGGGCCTGTCTCGGGCTACCTCTCGGACCGTTACGGCGCGCGACCCTTCGCCACCGGTGGGATGATCGGCGCCGCCTTCAGCTTCGGGCTCCTCGAGCTCCTGCCGATCGATTTCCCGTACTGGGTCTTTGGCGCCGTCCTCCTTCTCACCGGTCTGACCATGTCCATGTTCGGCTCACCGAACCGGGCGGCGATCATGAGCAGCCTGCCTCCCGAACATCGCGGTGCCGGCTCGGGCATGGCCACAACGGCCATGAACACGGCGCAGGTCCTTTCGATCGGGATCTTTTTCACCCTGCTGATCGCAGGACTGTCCTCGGCGCTTCCGGCAAGCCTGTATCACGGCCTCGTGGCGCACGGGGTCTCGCACAGCGATGCAACTCGCATCTCGCACCTCCCTCCGGTCTCCACGCTCTTTGCGGCCTTCTTGGGGTACAACCCGGTGCAGCACCTTGTCGGCCCGCAGGTCCTGTCCCACCTGACCGCAGCCCAGCAGGCCACACTCACGGGGCGGGGTTTCTTCCCCAGTCTCATCGCGGTGCCCTTCCGCGACGGCCTGCACACCGCCCTCGACTTCTCCATCGTGATGAGCCTTCTCGCCGCGGCCGCGTCGTGGACGCGGGGTTCGCGCTATGTCTACTCAGACGTCCACGCCGTCGACGAAGGGTTCGATCCCGACCTGCCGTTCCCCGAAGAAGATGAAGGCCCGATTGATGCCGAGCCTTCGCTCACAGCCAAAGGAGTATCTCGATGACGACCGAGTCCCACATCACCATTGACACCGCGGACGGACCGATGCCCGCGTTCGAGGCTTCGCCCGACGCCGACGCAAAAGGCGGCATCGTCGTGGTCCAAGAGGCGTTCGGCGTCACGACCCACATTGAGCACATCTGCACCCGCCTCGCCGACGCCGGGTGGCGCGCCATCGCACCGGCGTTCTTTCATCGTCAGGGCTCGCCGGTCATCGCGTATGACGATCTGAGTGCCGTCATGCCCGTCATGATGGAGCTCAATCCCGGCGGGATCACCACCGACCTGCTCGCCTCGTTTGCGTATCTCACCGAGGCAGGGTTTTCGGCCGCGCAGACGGGCGTCGTCGGATTCTGCATGGGCGGCAGCGTCACGTTCTATGCCGCGACGCTCCGCCCACTGGGCGCCGCCGTGACCTTCTACGGGGGTGGTGTGGCCGAAGGACGATTCGGCCTGCCCTCCCTCATTGAGCAGGCACCTCAGCTCCAGACACCGTGGCTCGGCTTGTACGGCGATATCGATCAGGGCATCCCTTCCGCCGACGTCGATCAGCTGCGCAAGGTTGCCGCAGCGGCGAACGTGCCGACCGAGATCGTCCAGTATCCAGAGGCCGACCACGGATTCAACTGCAACGACCGCCCGGCGGTCTTCAATGTGACCGCTGCCGCCGCAGCGTGGAGCCGTACCCTCGAGTGGTTCGAGCGCTACGTCGGGAGTGCGGGCAAGAACTGACGGTTCGCTGTGTGGCGATGACGCGCCAAACGCCCTAACGCCCTACGGGAGGCGGGAGGCGGGAACCAGCGGCAACCGTCCTGCGATCGACTCGCCACCATTCGCGGTGTGGGTGCCTTCCGCCCTCCCCGACCGTCCGGTATCCTACCCAGGTCAAGCTCGGACCCGGAGGTCACGGAATGCAGAATCGGCGGCTTTTGCAAGGATTTAGCGTCGCTGTCCTGGGTGTCGGTCTCGCGTGCGCTCCCATGACACTGGCTTCGGCCAAGACCCAACCGAAGAAACACCACAAGGCGCCAAAGCACCACCCCTCGAAGAAGGCCACCTTCACCAGTGGGAGCGCCGAGTGCAAGAACTTCCTCAATACGGAGAAGGGCTCGAGTGGCCTGGGGACGGCATTGCAGAAGGCAATGGAGAACGCAGGAAGTGGTTTTGCCGGAGTGCAGCAAGCCTTCATCACCTACTTCAACACGGTGGAGAAGTACGAGGCACCATTCGAGGCCGAACTACGCTCGGCCCCCGCGAACGTCCAAGCTGCAGGCAAGGGGATCTTTGCCTTCTTCAACACCCTCAAGTCGGACGTGGCAAACGCGACCAGTCTGGAGCAACTCGGCACATCGATGGAGTCCCTCGGGACGAACAGTGCGGTGCGGTCCGATGCCCAAACGCTCGCCAACTATTTCGGAAGCATTTGCGGCACGGTGACGACGACAACGCCGTCACTCCCCTGAGGCACTAGGCGCCTCTCGTACCGGTGACCCCGGTCGTCCCGGTCACGCTCGCAGTCCCGGTCACGGTCGCCGTCGCGGCAACTCGCTGACCCGCCTGTTCAAAGGCATCCCACATGGAGGCATAGCGTCCCCCGCGAGCGCGCAACTCCTCGTGCGATCCGACCTCGGTGATCACACCCTGGTGGAGCACCACAATGCGGTTGGCCGATCTCGCGGTTTGCAGACGGTGGGCAATGACGAGTGTGGTTCGATTCGCCGACACTCGTTGCATCGCCTCAGCGACCCGAGCCTCGGTGGCGAGGTCGAGGTTCGAGGTGGCCTCGTCCAAGAGCAGGACGACCGGGTCCACCAATTCGGCGCGCGCCAGCGCGATGAGTTGACGCTGACCAGCCGAGAGTGATCGCCCTCGCTCCAACAATTCGTGGTGGTAACCGCCCGGCAATTGGGCGATGAACTGATGTGCGCCGACGGCGCGGGCCGCAGCCTCCACCTCATCGTTACCCGCTTGCGGGCGACCGTAGGCGATGTTGTCACGGATGCTTCCGGTGAAGAGAAACGCCTCTTGGGGGACGTACCCGAGCTGGCGTCGGTATCCGAGGAGATCGATGGTTCGCAGATCCAGACCGTCCACCCTCACCGCGCCCTCATCGGGATCGTAGAACCGGGCAACCATCTTCATGACGGTCGATTTTCCTGCTCCCGTCTGCCCGACCAGTGCCACCGTTTCACCCGCTTCGATGTGCAGATCAATGCCGCGCAGCGCTTCGGGTGGCTTGTAGCCAAGAACATCGGACGACACCAGGATTCTTGGATCGTTCGGTCCCCGTCGCTCGACGAGAGCCGCTCGGCCGATTCCTGGCCGGGCCGCTGCGGACGGATAGGAGAATCGGAGGTTCTCGAGGGTGATCTCGCCCCGCAGTCGCCCGGGCACGATCGCATTCTCCGCCGCGGGGGTCAGCGGCTCCAGCTTCATCAATTCGGCGATGCGACCAACCGAGACACGGGTCTGTTGCCAGGAGTCGAAGACCTGAGAGAGCTGCTGGATGGGCGAGAAGAACAGGTCGATGTAGAGGATGAACGCGATCAGTGCGCCGGACGTGAGCTGCCCGGACGCGATGAGCCCCGCACCCACTCCGAGCACGATGGCGTCGGCGATGCCCGAGAGAAACTGCACAAAGGGGAAATAGATGGCCACGAGTCGTTGGGCCGCGATCGCGCGACTCGAGGTAGTCGCCCCCCAGGCCCGCAAACCGCTTGATGGTCTCCGCCTGGTGCGCGAAGGCCTGCGCGACTCGCACCCCTGAAAGGCTCTCCTGGAAGTCAGCGTTGACGATGGCGATGCGCTCTCGCGACAGGTCATAGAGTCGTGCCGCCTTGCGCCGGAAGATCACGGTCGCCACGGCGAGCGGAACGACGACCGTGAGTGTGCACAGTCCGAGCTCGAGATTTATCGCGAGGAGCGCGCACCCGACGCCCACGAAGGTAACGAAAGAGACCAGGGCGGAGAGGAGGCCGTTCTCGACGAGCGCCTCGAACTGGTCGACGTCCGTGGTCATCCGGGTCATGATGCGGCCAGCCATCTCACGTTCGTAGTAGTCCAATGAGAGGCGCTGCAGCTGGGCCCAGATGCTGATTCGCAGCGAGAGCATTATCCGCTCCGCCGCCCTGCCGGTCACGAATGTCTCAGCGATCTGATCGATGAGATCGACGAGAACGACGAGCAGGAAAATGGCGGACGCGACGAAGAGGACCTCGTTGGACCCCTGCGCGACGCCGTTGTCGATACCGGTCTTGATCAAGACAGGTCCCAACAGACTGGCGAGGGCGTCGATGACCACGAGCACGAGGCCGAGGAGGAGGGGCCGGCGGAACGCGCTCGAGCAGCCGCGACAGGTTGAAGTCCCGGTCGTGACGCGACTCCGCCTCCAGGTCCACCGGGGCGCTGTCCCGCACCGGTGGGAGCGCCGCCACACGCGCCAAGAGCTCGGGCGTCGGGGGGAGGTTGAGTCGCCACGAGCCACCACCACCGCTGCTTCGGCCGAGGCCGGCGCCGATACTCGGAGGGGCGATCGTCCGCGTCGCTGTCGGGGTCTGCGCTGTGCCCGATGCCAGAGCGCTCCAAGCCGAAGGGGTTGTGCCGTCACTCCCGGCACCGCTGGGGCGACGGATGCCATCCTCCCCTGACGACGACTCGAGGGCGGCGAGCAATTCGATGCTGTCGCCGACGTCCTGCGCCAGATCTTCTTCGATCCCCGAGAGCAAGGTTCTGTAGACCGCGCTGCGGGCGACGAGCTCGTCGTGCGTCCCCTCGTCGATCACCCGACCTTGGACCAGGACCACGATCCGATCAGCCAGATGCAGGGTGGATTGCCGATTCGCAATGAGAAGTGTGGTCCTCTCGGCCATCACGGTCCGAAGGCCTTCGTGAATCGCTTCTTCGACCTTCGAGTCGATGGCACTCGTGGCATCGTCAAGGATGAGGATGCGAGGGTCCGCAACAATGGCGCGGGCCAGGGCGATACGTTGGCGCTGGCCACCCGAAAGTGTCAGGCCACGTTCCCCGACGACGGTGTCGTAGTCACGTGGGAGCTCGAGGATGAACTCATGGGCCTGCGCCACACGCGCCGCGGCTTCGATCTCCTCCCCCGACGCGTCGGGACGTCCATAAGCGATGTTGGAGCGAACGGTGTCGGAGAACAAGAAGCTGTCATCGAACACAATGGCGATCTGGCGGCGCAGTGAATCGAGTGTGACCCGTCGTACATCGTGCCCGTCGACCAGGACCGATCCCTGGTCGGGTTCGTAGAACCGTGAGACCAACATGGCGACGGTCGACTTGCCGCTCCCGCTCGGGCCGACAATGGCCACCCGCTCCCCCGCACCGATTTTCAAGTCCACGCCCTGCAGCACCGGTGCACCCTCGCCGTAGGCGAAATGCACATCCGAGAAGGTGACGTCACCCCTCAAAAGCGGCAGTTCCACGGCGTCGGGCTGGTCGATGATGGAAGGCTTCAGGTCCAGAAGTTGAAAGATCCGCTCAATGCCGGCACGGGCCTGCTGACCCACTGTCATGACGCCGGCCAGCTGGCGGGCGGGAGCGACGAGCTGCACGATGTAGGTGGAGAAGGCGAGGAAGGTTCCCAAGGTGATCTCGTGCTGCAGAGCGAGCCAACCTCCGAACGCCAGGATCGCAACCTGACCGATAGTGGGAATCGCCTCGAGCATCGGCTGGTAACGGGACTGCAGGCGCACTGCCCGCATCTGCGATCCATAGAGTGTCTGCGACGCGCCGGCGACCCGCTCGAGCTCGCGCTGCTCCTGGCCGAACGCCTTGACGACCCGAACACCGTTGACGTCCTCGTCCACGATTTGGATTACGTCGCCTTCTCGCTGCTGACCGTCCCACGTGGCGGGAAAGATCTGCCGTCGCATCCGATAGGAAACGAAGAGCAATGTCGGAGCGATGATCAGGCTGACGACGGAGAGCAGGGGCGACAGGTAGATCATGACGCCGAGCGAGAACAGCATCAAAAGGATGTTGCCGCTCATGATGGGGAAGAGGCTGAGCAGTCCCTGCACGAGCGCCGAATCCGAGTTGGCGCGGGCCACCACTTGCCCAGTGGGCATTCGGTCGAGATTGTCGAAATCCATCACCTGGAGGTGGCTGTGCATTGCGTTTCGCAGGTCGTATTGCACGCTGAGCGCCACACGTCCGCCGCGGTAACGGCGCACATAGAGAAACCCGAACGAAGCAAGTGCGAGCGCAACGAGGAGCACGAGCCACGGCCACAACGACGAATTCTGCGCAACGACCACCCCGTCGACGATCTGACGCTCGACGAGCGGAATAACGGTCTGACAGACGCTCCCGAGCAATGCCGCACTCACGGCCAGTTTCACGTCGCGGCGATGCCGCATCATGAAGCCCCACAGGCGCCGTACCCACTCGGCATCCGCCGTCGTCGCAGCGGGGATGTCTGCGGGCACTACAACTCTCTCCGCTCTGCCACACGCTGGGCGTGCACGTCGTCGATCGCGACACCGAGCCATACGAGCGACTCCATCAGCTGGTTGCCGTCCGGCGTCCGGGCACTCAGGTCCTCGATCCGGCGGATCATTTCGGCCTCGACCCGAGAAAGGAGAGCCACGCCCTCGGAGGTCAGATGCAGCGCGACGACGCGATGATCCACGTCGACCGCCGTCCGGACGAGCAGTCCTCGCTGGACCAGGGCGTCGACGGCGGCGCTCACCGTAGGTTTGCCGACCGCGAGTCGATGGGCGACACGTGACGCCCGCTCGTCACCTGAGGCGACGGCCGAGAGGACCCTGTAGTGCGCGAGGCTGAGCTCCCCTGACGCACGTTCGAGGACACGAGTGGCCCGGGCCAGGGCCCGCACGGCTTCGACTTCCCGCGACGTTTGGGCTGCACGGGGCTTCTTCTTCTTGGTTGCCGACTTTTGCCGCGTCACTCGTCACGGCTCCAGGATACCGAGATAGTTCGTCTATCGAACCATCTGACGATGGCCCGAAGTGGGTGACGACACGGACCCCGTTACAACCTGGGTTCAATTGGGTAAGGAAGGGATGTGTCCATCATTGAATCGCAGTCCGGCGAGCAACCGGTGACGAGCGAACCGGCCGATGTCCCCCGCTCGCGTGCTGACCGACGAGGTCATCGAAATTCCGGTGGCGACGGCATCCATCACACCCGCATCGGGGGCGCATGGGTAGCCGTGGCGGTGGCTGTCGTGCTGGGCGTTGCGCTGATCGACTTCATCGTCCAGAACACCCGTTCGGTCCGTGTCGAGTTCTTCGGAGCGAACGGCCAGATGCCCGTCGCCGTTGCGCTGCTCGGGGCGGCTCTCGCCGGGGCGTTCCTGGTCCTTGCGGTCGGCGTCGCTCGGACCACGCAACTGCGTATCGCCACGCGACGTGGGAAGAAACGAGAGAAGCAAGCGGCAAAGACGGTGGCGGAGGCGGAGGCGGAGGCGGCAGAGACCAAGGGGTGAGAGCCGTCAGGTCCTGACGCTCCTGCGGTGACACGGCCACGGCGCACCTCGGCTGGCCCGAGCGGAGGCAGCGGGCAGCAACAGCCCAGGCCAACGGCGAATTCCATTGCAATGCACTGCCCGGTAACATCGGACCGTGCGTGAGCGGTGGCTGTCCAGACGAGCCGTGTTCTTGCACCTCGCGTGCCTGCTCTTCGTGCCTTTCTGCATTGCCGCGACGTGGTGGCAGATAACTCGGGCCGAGGATGGCAACGGTCTGAGCTACCTCTACACGTTCGAGTGGCCCGTGTTCGCCGTCGTCGGGATCTACTTCTGGTGGCAGTTCTTGCACACTGACTACGACGTCGTAGGCCTCAAGGGCATGCGGAACCAGGCGGGCGACGCACCTACCGACGTCGACAGTGACCCCGCACAGCCCCTTCAGTCGGCGACGCCGCTGGCGACCGTTTCCCCTGCCGGTCCATCCAGGTCGGCTATCGCATCCACGTCGCGCATCGCACCCACGTCGGTCGAGGACGAGGACCCTGAACTGGCGGCCTACAACGCCCGACTCGCCGCCTTGTCGACCAGCGGTGGGAAAACCTGGAGGAAGCCCGAGACTCCCATCGCTCGCAGGCCTCAGTGAGGCGCCTCACCGAACGAGGCCTCAAGGGTGCTCTTTTTCGCTACCAACTGATGGCCAACATTGTCGGAACGCTCATCATTCCGCTTTTCATCTTCACCGGCATCAAGCTGGCCACCGGACATTGCAAGCTGGAGGTCGAGATATTCGGGGTTCTCCACGGCTACCTCTACATCGTCTACCTCATCACGGTTGGCATCCTGTCGTTCAAGACGCGGCTCAACATCCTGTGGGTCCTCATCATGTGCGGTGCGGGACTGCTCCCGGGACTGACCTTCGTCGTCGAGTGGTGGGTCGTCACCCGCAAGATCCAACCGCTTCTCGCGTCCGAGGCGGCGGTTGAGACCTCCCCGGTGACCACCTGACCGAATCCCGACCTGCATCGATCCCGAGCCGAACTGGCCCCGATCAGCAGCGGATATCGGCCCAGGCGTGCGGCTCCGCAAACCTGAGGTCAGGGATTCAGTTCTTCAGCCTGACCGACAGCCGTGGCGGCGGCCTCTTCGCGACGGGCCATCAGCGCCTCGACCGCCCTGCTCGCGCCAGCTGTGTCGCCGTCGTACGCCACCGATCCCCGGTCGAGGACCACCGCCTTGCCGGCCAACTCGAGCACCCGCGAAACCTGCTGTTCCACCACGACCAACGCAGTCCCGTTCGCGTTGATCTCCCGCAAGCCCTCATACACAGAATCGACGACCACGGGCGCCAACCCCAACGACAGCTCATCGGCGACGAGAACCTTCGGTGGGACAACCAACACCTTGGCCAACGAAAGCAGTCGCTGTTGTCCTCCTGACAGAGTTCCCGCCATCTGCCGCCGCCTCTCTCCCAGAATCGGAAAAGCGGTGTAGGCCCGGTCCAAATTGGCAGACAACAATTGCCGACCGGCCCGTTGACGGAAGGCCAAGGTCAGGTTCTCCTCAACGGTAAGGCTCGAGAAGACGCCTCTCCCCTCGACGACATGGGCCATGCCCAGTCGCGCAATCTTGTAGGCGGCCAATTGGGTGACGTCGTGGCCGGAAAAGGTGACTTTGCCGTTGGTTGCGCTCACCAGACCGGTGACCGTGCGGGCGACGGTGGACTTCCCCGCCCCGTTGGAACCTACGAGGGCCACGATCCCACCCGCCGGGACACGGAACGACACGTCGAACAGCGCACGATAGGGGCCGTCCGCGGCGCTGACGTGCTCGAGAATCAGGACGTCGCCGCCCTCAACGGCCAGGTCGGCGGCGGTCATGACACGCCCATCTGGCCGAGATATGCCTTCCGCACGACCGGATCGGCCATCACGTCGTCGAAGGCGCCCTCGGCCAACATCGAACCGAGGTCCATCACCACGGTCCGATCCACGACCTCACCCACCATCGCCAGGTCGTGCTCGACCAGCAGGATGGCGGTGCCACGCTCGCGTTGGACGGTGCGGAGCACGGCTGCGACCTCCGCCGTCTCGTGGATGTCGAGACCCGAGGAGGGCTCGTCCGCCAAAAGGATCCGCGGCTCGGCCACCAATGCTCGGGCCAGCTCGACGAGACGGCAGTGCCCAAGGCCGAGCGCGTTCACCGACGTGTCGGAAAACCGGGAGATGCCCACCAGCTCCAAGGTCGTCTCGACGTTGGCCGACTCCTCCTTGGTGACGCTGCTCATGTTCAAGATGTCCTTCCACAGACGACCCTCTCCACGGCGAGAGCGTTCCGCCACCAGCAGATGGTCCCGGACGCTCATGTCGGTGAACATCTCCACCTTTTGATACGTGCGGCCGATGCCGAGCCGTGCCCGCTTGAAGGTGGGCAGGGCGCTCAACGACGCACCACGGAAGAGTATGTCGCCCTCGTCGTTGCGCAGCTGTCCACACACACAGTTGAAGAGAGTCGTCTTGCCGGCCCCGTTGGGCCCGACGAGACCGACGCTCTCCCCCGCGCCCACATCGAAGGAGATGTCATGGACCGCATGGATCCCTCCGAAGTATTTGGACACATTGCGGAGCGAGAGCAGCGGGACGTCAGCCATGAGCCTCTGGCACCACTTCGGCCGGCCCTTCGTCGGCGGGCGACACACCCGTCGCCGTCACGACGGCCGGCAACGCCTCGGTCGGATGCATGGCGGAGTACTCCTTGGGGAAGAAGCGTTTCTCGAACCATTGGTTGGAACGCCTCTTCTGAAACTCGAGAATCCCCTCGGGATGCTGCGCGTACTGCAGCGATCCGAAGGCAAAGAGCGCGACGACCAGGCTTCCTCCACCCACACGCGCCGGAAGATACGTCAAGAGCTGATTGATGACGAAGAATCCGATCCCGGCCTGAATGGCCCCTTCCACCGTGCCGACACCCGTTGTCACCACCAAGACGATGAAGACCAGCGAGAAGCTGTAGTTCCATTGGGCCGAATTTGCTACTTGCTGCTGAATGGTGACCAACACGCCACCTATGCCGGCAATGGCCCCCGCCAGGGCGAACACCACGATGCGTTGCCAGGTCAGATTGATGCCCAATCCGGCGGCCGCCGTCTCACTTCCGCGCATCGCCGCCAAATTGCGGCCCACGGTGCCCTTACGGACTTGGAGAACGATGCCCACACAGGCCGTGAGTACCACGAGGCTGAGGACGAAGAACGCGTGCCCGTTGAAATCAAAGAAGGCCGATGTGCCGAGCCAACGCGACTTGAGGCTTACACCTGACCCTCCCCCGCTAATCGACACGTCGTTGAAGAACGTGTTGTCGAAGAGCAATG
The DNA here is from genome assembly GCA_963706555.1 of uncultured Acidimicrobiaceae bacterium. Taxonomy (GTDB): domain Bacteria; phylum Actinomycetota; class Acidimicrobiia; order Acidimicrobiales; family RAAP-2; genus Bog-473. The sequence goes on along the minus strand of OY970164.1, from coordinate 2,790,000 downwards.
CCGCGGCCAATGTCATCAATGCCAGTCCCAGGCCGCGTAGCCGCAACGACAACAGAGCAAGAATCACCGCAACGACTGCAGCCAACGCCGCACCCACCAAGCCCCCGACCAACATGTTCAGTCCGAGGTGGTTTGCCAGCTGTGCCGCCGTGAATGCGCCCACACCGGCCAAGGTGCCCTGGCAGAGCGAAAGCTGACCCGCCATGCCGGTGATGAGCGTGATGGACAGGAGAACCGTGGAAAGGGCGATCCCCGAGTTGAAGACTCCCGCCCAGGTCTTGGGGATCCACGTCAACATCGAGACGATGAAGACGGCGAGGACGACCCACCACAGACTCCGGATGATCCGGTCCATCGTGGGTGCTCGCGACGAGGCGGCGATGGGTGGCGGTGGCGGATCGATGGTGGCCAGTGGATCGCGGTTCAGATCGAGCGATCTCATGCCCGGGAGAATGAGGAGCGCGGCCACCAGGACGAAGAACGGAAGTGAAGGGAGAACGGCCGAGAAGAGGATGCTGCCCGTCGGCAAGTAGCCCTGGAGAATGGTGCTCACCACTCCGATGAGCACCCCTACACCGGCCGCGATGGGAATGGAGCGCAGGAGGCCCCATGCCGCGGCGGCAATGGCGGCCACCACCAGGGTGGCATAGGTATTCGCCTGGAACGCCCCGTAAATCGGGGCGAGGATGACGCCGGCCAAGCCTGCCATGAAGCTCGAAATGGCCCAGGCCAACGCCACCACTCCGCCTGAGTTGACGCCGTCGAGTTGGACCAATCGACGGCTCTCCACCGCACCTCGCATCTGGAGACCCAAGTTCGTGAATCTCAACAGCACCGTCAGCAACACCAGGACCACGACGGTCACGCTGATGACGGCCAGGTAGATGCCGTTGATCGGCGTTCCGAGCACTGTGGCATAGACGACATTCGGATTGAAGAAGGGAAAGATCGTGGCCGTGTCGTCCAGATTCTGCGCCCCGAAAATGACCGGCAGAAGGGAGGGTATGCCGACCAGCAAGGCGATCGAAATAACCAACTTCGCCGTCGTGTTGGAGTTGGGAATTTTCCGGAACAAGAACCGGTCGAAGGCGAGGCCGATCAAGGGGGACATGACCACCACCGACACGATGAAGGCCGGGAATCCCCCCCAATGGTCGTTCTGGGTGAGGATGGTGAACACGAATGCCGCCGCAAAGGCTTGCGCGCCGAAGGCGAAGTTGAAGACGCCGGTCGCCTGATAGGTGAGCACCAGCCCCACCGCCACGATGGCATAGGTACACCCGTAAGGGATACCGGGAATCGCGAATCCGAAGAACTGTTCCATTCGTGACTATGCGGGGGTAACCGTGTCGGGAATCGACGTGGGCTAATTGGGTGGCGTGCCCTGGCGATTAGGTGGCGTGCCCGGCGGCAGCTTCTTGAGGGGCTTGGGATTCTTCCCGCTCGTGCTGGCGAAGCAGACGAACACGTTCTTCTTGTCGGTGTTGAGGACCGGCACGTACTTGGTGCCCTGCGCCTGGATGTAGGACGCGCAATACGGCGGCGCGTGGCCGCTATGGCCGGCGCTCTTCCAGTTCGTCGGGGTGGTCAATCCACCCGCGTTGTAGGCCGTGAGCGTATTCGTCTGGTTGATGACATTTGCCTGGGTGAGATTGTTGCCTGCCATTTTGACGCCCTGGACGAAGAGGGCGGCGGACTCCCATCCCTGAATGGCCACTTCGTCGGTGGCGTACTTGGGCTCGTACTTCTTCATCACGGCGAGGTACTGCTTGAGACCGGGATAGATCGTCTGCGAAGCAAGGAACGGCACGTGGGCGATGTAGAAATACACGCCCTGCATGAGGCTCTGGTTCTGATTCAACGTCGACTGGTCGTTGCCACTGAGCCAGAATTGCGTGGCCTTCAGCCCGTACTGCTTGATGGCCCGCGCCATCGTGACATTGCCCTGGACGTCCATGCAGCTCAACACGAAGTCAGCACCGGCTTGCTTCATGCGCTGCACGTCCGTCGCCACGGTCGTTCCCGGGTAAGGGATTTTGTAATCGGTGTAACTCACCTTGATGCCAGCAGCGGTGAGACCTTTGGCATCCGCCTGACACGATGCCGCCGAAGCGGCGACGCCGTACGCCAGAATGGCCACCGACTTGGCGTGGACCTTGTTGACCAGGTAGGCAATCTCGGGAGTCCCACCCGGCAGGTACTGCACCGAGCCACCGCCACCCGCGGCGAAGAGGTTGTTCGGACCCGCCCAGTTGTTCGAGACGTTGTAGCCATAGGTGGGGATTTTCGCCTCAACGAACAGGTTCGGCGAAAAGAACGCAGTGGCAACGCCGGTGACAGCAAAGACGTGATCCTGGTTGATGAGAGTCGAAGCGAGCTGGTTGAACTGACTCGGGTTGCCGCCGTCGTCGAGTTGGTACTTGTAGTCGATCTTGCGACCGTTCACGCCACCTTGAGAATTGATGTAGTCGAAGTAGGCCTTCTCCCCGTAAATGAGGGACGAGAAGCCTCCGGCGAGGGTCCCGGTCTGGGTCGAAATCGTTCCGACCGTGATGGAATTCTTGGTCACCCCCGGGGCGGCGCTGGTGGCGGCTCCCGCCGAACCCGAAGGGAGGCCCAGTGTCACGACGGCCGAGGCCAACGTCGCTCCGCCGAGGGCTAATTTGGCGAGCGTTCCCCCGCGTCGCCGGTGACTCATGCGCTGACGTCGAGACATCTGCGGCGTACTCGTTCGCACAACGATCCCCCCTTGTACCTCTGACCGTTGCATCCCCCTTGGATGCGTTTCACCGTGACGGCCAACTCTCTTCACCAGACGTTCCATTCGTAGCATCAATACCTTTCGTATTTACTTCAGGGGAGCATTTGCATCAGGGCCGGCATCTCGCTCAGGGGCCAGTGTGGGCATTGCCTTCAGAAATCGTTATCTACTTGAGAAACAGCCGTTGACGGTCAAATTCCCTCAGGGCGGCCACCTCACCCGGCAAGAGTGGCGCGAGTTCCTCGACGTCGCGTGCGACATCGGGTTGATAGCCGCACGCCTCGACGAACGCTCGTGTGCGATCTTCGAGCGTTCCCGCTCCGGCGGGAACGGCTGCCACGCGCAGGACCCCGTCGTGACGCCGGAGGACGCCCTTGTCGGTCACCACGCTCACAACTCGATGCCCGGGCGACGTCACGTAGGCCACTGATTCGGGCAGTCGTTCCGGACGGGCAAGCGTGATGACGACGCACGCCTCGGCGCGGCTCGCCACATCGTTGGCGCCACCTGAACCCACCAGGAATCGACCGCCGGCGAGTTCGGTCGAATTGAGGCACCCGCGGGAATCGACTTCGGCTGCACCGAGGCATCCCACAGTGCGGGTGCCGGGCCCGCCGATCACCATGCCCAAGACGGATGACGCATCGGAGAGGTACGGGGTGTCAGGAAACACCCGGTGGTTGAAGATGTAGGGATCGGCCGGCGTCGGCTCGTAGCCAAACAACCCGAGCTCGGCGGTCAACATGACCCGGCTTCCCCCTGCACGCGCCCGTCCCACCGCGACCCACGCCGCAAGGTTCGCTGCCCCTGCACCTGCCAACACCGCGTCCGCGCCGACGTCGACGACGACTCGTTCGACCTCACGCGCGCCAAAGGCCGCTGCGTGTTCCCACGCCGAGAAGGCCGGATCGTTCGGAACCGGGGTGGCTTCGGCATCAGCCTTCCACGACGTGGGATCCGAGCGTCCCTCGAGCCACCGGAGGTGATCATCACCGAGGAGCCGGAGGTAATCGTCATGGGTGGATGGGCCCAGCACCCATTTTTCTGCGAACCCTTCGAAGGTTCCTTTTGCGGCCGCCTCCGCGGCCAGGCTCCAGTGCGCAATATCCTCGCCGTAGCTGCGCACAGGGAGCCCAGGTGCATAACAACCACCGGGGTGCGCCCCGAATGGGGCCTCCACCACGGCCAGGACCCGATGGCCCGGCACGCGCACCCGATGACCCAGACCATGCAGATTGTCGACAACCTTTTCCACCGTGGCCACGACGCCGCGTCGTGCAGCCAAAGCACCCCACACGCCCTCGAGCAGGGGGTCGGAGAAGGCGAGGTTTCCCGCGCGGTCTGCCACAGCGGCATGGACGAGCGCAACATCAGGCGCCAGCGGCGAAAGAAGCCCAAGGGGGCCGAACGGCGAATCGATTTCGGTGAACCCCTCATTGGCCGCCATGGAGGAGCCCGCCAGCGAGCCGGTCACCATGGCCGGCAGACCCCGGGCTGCCGCTTCCATCCGCTGGGACATCGTCAGAATCGACCAATGCTCGACCTCGACCGCGCCGGACTCGTAAGCCTTGCGGAAGATCGGGTTCGGGTTGTAGGTCGGAAAGCTGTTGCCCGAGTAGGCCGTCACGACCTTCTGGAGGAGCCCCCCTTGGAAGAAGATGCCGCCGAGTGCCCCCAGGCTGGTCATGACGAGGGTGAACCCGGGGTCCTTTCCCCAGAATTGGCGTGCCACCTCGCGGGCCCCAGCCGTCCATCGACTGTGGCCGAGCATGACGTGGACGACGTCTCCGGGACGCACATTGGTGGCGATCGCGTCCTCGAGGCTCGTGAGCGGAGAGCCCGGGACCGCCGGGGAGGATGGGGTCACCTTGGTGGGGCCCCGAGCACTATGACGCCCGAAACCCCCTGGTCCCGCCTCATTCCTGTCCCCTCTCGAACCTGACCACGGTGTCAGGTTAGTCATTTCAACCAACTCGGGCACTACGATGCCGAAGGCATGGCGCCGCCTCCCGTCCAACCTGTCGTGGCAAGCCCCCAGGTGGGCCCGCAGATGACGAAAACCTCCAAATCAGCTCCCGGGTCGGCGAACGAGCCGACGAAGCCCTCATCAGCCGAGAGCAACCCGCCGCTCGACGGTGCACCCGAGGGAACGTTCGGCGGGAGACCCGATGGAACGGTCGCCGGGACGGCCGACCCGGGGCTCGACGGGGCGGCCAAAGGCATCGCCAACGGGGTCGGCGACGGGACCGGAGGGGAGACCGGAGGGATAGGGCTGCCCGCCAGCAAGCGGGTCTTGCGGAGTCAAGGGCGGCGCACCATGCGGAGGCTGCTGGACGCCGCCATGATCTGCTTCGACGAGCGCGGCTACTACGACACCCGGGTGAACGACGTCGTGAAGATCGCCAAGACGTCGCACGGCACCTTCTATCTCTACTTCTCCAACAAGGAGGACCTTCTGCGGGCCCTCGTGGGCGAGGCAGGGACCGCAGCGCAGCATGTCGCCGATGCCCTCAACAGGCCGCCGACGTCGGGAGGCGCACCCCAATGGGAGGACGTGCGCGGCTGGGTCACGCTGTACTCGGACCTTTGGATGCGCCACGCCGCCCTTTTCCGGGCCTGGACCGACTTGGCGAGAATCGACCCGGGGCTGACCAGCACCCTTCGAGAAATCTTCACCGTGATGTCCGACGCGCTGGCTCGCCAGATCAGTTCCGACGACGCAGACCACAAGATCGACCCGCAAGCCGCCGCCGTGGGGGTACTGGCCATGTTGGACAGGTTCCACGACGTCCGGGGATTCGTGCGTCAACCGGTGGACGACGTGGCCTTGGACACGCTGACGACAATGGTGTATCGAGCCCTCTTCGACGAATCACGACGGGGTCAGGTACACACCGACTTGGCCATCGGCGTGGCACCGGCGAATCCTTAAGTCGCTGTCGCACTGTCGCACCCGGGCGGTCGCACTCCACACCCCACACTCTCCGGAGCCGCGCACTTCCCCACAGTCGAGTGCCGACCTCAGCCCTTCCCTTCGGCGGGGTAGATCAGATCGAACAGGCCGTCAACGCCCGATCCGTGCAGAGTGAGGCCGCCGTCCACCACGATGTTCTGACCTGTCACGAAACGCGACAGGTTCGAGCAAAGGAAGATCACCACGTCAGCGATGTCCTCTGGGTCGCCTATGCGGCCCGCCGGCGTATCCCTCTGGAATCGTCCTTCCTGGTCCGGAAAGATCTCGAACCACGGTTTCGTCATTTTGGTGCGAATCATTCCGGGTGACACGGCGTTCACCCTTATGTCGGGCCCGTACTCGAGCGCGGCCGATGCAGTGAGCGCGGCCACCGCTGCCTTGCTCGCAGCGTACGGACCCTCGCCAGCGGCCGGCCTGGTCCCGCTGATGGAAGCCGTGCTCACGATGGAGCCTCCTCCACCAGCCCTCATGTGCGGAATGGCTGCACGGAACCCTGCCCATACGCCTGTCAGGTTGACGCGGACAAGCCGGTCCCACTCGGCGGGCTCCCAATCCTCGAGCCGGCTGAAGCTCCCAACGCCGGCGTTGTTGTAGAGCAAGCTCAGGCCGCCCAACGAGGCCACGGCGGCGTCAACGACCTGGCGCAATGCATCGGGATCGCCGACATCGACGGGGAATGACACCCCGTCGATTTCCTTGGCGACGAGTGCGGCGGCGTCGCCATCGAGGTCGAGCACGGCGACGCTGGCCCCCTCTTCGGCCATGCGGCGACATGTGGCTCTTCCGATACCGGACCCCCCGCCCGTCACGACCGCCTTCTTCCCGTCAAGCAGTCCCATCGCTTCTGTCCTCTCTCTTGACGACGCTTGACGACTCATCAATACGTCACCGTCGCACACTTCCTACCTGAAACCTCCGGTGCCGCGCCTCGAAGCCAGGAAATCAGAGCTTCCGGATCAGCAATTCCTGAGCCATGCTGAGATACAACACCCCGTCCTCGCCGTACATGGTGCCCCGGATCGTCGAACGCCCAGATGCGTTCAGGAGAGCCTGGAAATCGAACAGATTCCACACGTCGGCACGACGCGGGCGGTGGAACCATACGGCGTGATCAAGGCTTGCGTCGGTGTACCCGCTCCACGAATCGAGACTGAGAGGGCGGAACGCGGCACCCGTCATGTCCGAGAGATACGCCAGCACGCACGCGTGGATTGCCGGATCGTCGGACAAGCGCCCACGGGTGCGGAACCAACAGCGGCGAGTTGAAAGATACGTCCCGTCCTCCCGCCGCTCGGTGGAGCGCAGATCCCTGACGTCGAATGGAGAAGGCGGCGGCGTGGCGGCAGCGCCAGCGGCAGCACCGGCGCCGGCACCCGAAGGAAAGCGCGAGGGCACCTTGCCGTCATCGACAGCGATTGCCTCGGGAGAAGGGACGTCGCCGGCCATCGGCAACTGGTACTCGTCCCCCGCCTCGGCTCGATGAAACGAGCACGCCATCCGAAACGTCTCGCGTCCCTCCACTTCAGAGACGACCTCCCTCGTGCTGAATGATCGACCGTCACGGAGACGCTCTACCTGGTGCGTGGAGGGTGTCCCAGGTATCGACGGACGAAGGAAGTACCCGTGGAGCGAGTGGATGTCGAGGTCCTCGCTCACGGTCCGGGCCGCGGCTGAAAGCGCCTGCGCCACCACCATGCCGCCGAACGTCCGCTCGCCACCCCACCAATCCGGTGACGTGGTGACGAAGGTCGAGGGCCCCTGAGCGCTCGATACGCTCGAGCGGCCCTCCCCGACTGGTTTCGCCACGATGCCGTCAATGAGCTCGGACAAGCTCCCGCCCGCGAACTCGTCCTCCTCAGTCCACACGGGCCTCAGTCCACACAGGGCTCAGTCGGCACGGAGAGAACTTGTCACGCCAGCTGTACGTCGACATCGAGGCCCAGCTCGGCCAGGTCGATGCAGGTGTTGTCCTCGGCGTAGCGCAACCCCTGGACGTTGAAGAGCCGGACGTGTTCGTCGGCAATCGGGAAAGGGCCCCAGTGCCATGTGCCCCGGCTCAGCACCAGTGGCTCCAATGGCTCGAGCCGGAAGACGTGAATGGCGTCGACATCCGTCGGTTTCGAGAAATCGACGGAGGCCGGCGCCACGGTGATGACCGCCGTCACGTCAAGCGACATCACGCTCTGGGTGTGGGTGTCGTGCCGGAAGAGCATCTGGCAACGCAAGCCGTCGGTCGTCTCGGGGACCTCGGCTCGGGCGTGCCCAATGATGTTGACGTGCACGTCGTCCCAGGCGAAGGAGAGGCGATGCTCGCCGTCTCGAGGGTCGGTGTCGGCGACCGGGAGCCATCCAAAGGGCGCCCAGGCAACCTCAGAGAGGGGCTCGGGACCGATCTTCCGCCGCTCGTTGGACACGCCTTCGCCTCGCTTCGCTCGCTCAATCTGCAATTCCCTCGCGCCGCATCTATCCTGACGCGGTAGTCAGTCTAGGTAGGGAAAGAGGGACACGAGAATGGACGTGCGCAGCATTGAGGAAAAGGCACCGGTCGTCGAGCACAACGGCACCGTCCCGGTCTGGTGGATGATCGAATCCCGGGAGTTCAAGGACATCACCGACGGCGGATTCCTCGAGCTGGTCAACGAGTTCGAGGTTCCCGGCGGCGGGTTGGTGGACCCCCACTCCCACCCGACGCACGAGTTCTACTACGTGATGAACGGCCGAGGCATCATGACGATCGATGGCGAAGACCGTCCGATCGCCCAGGGCGACCTCGTCTACATTCCGCCGGACAAGGTGCACTCGCTGCGACCGGTGAGCGACCATGCGCCAATTCACTGCTTCTGCTTTGCCATTGGCGTCAAGGGCGCGGGCGAAATCAACTACACAACCCATTAGGTGGCGCGGGTACTCGTCACCCGCCGCTTGACCGACGGAGGGACAGATCCTCTCCTCAGCGCGGGACACGAAATCGTCACGACCGACGACGACGTCCCGCTCAGCGCGGCGGAGTTGACGGCCCAGGCGGCCGAGTGCGACGGCATTGTCTGCTTACTCACTGACCGCATCGATGCGGAGGTCCTCGAAGCCGGCAACCGTGGCCGCCTTCGCGTCGTCGGCAACGCCGCTGTGGGCTACGACAACATCGATGTGGCCAAAGCCCACTCGCTCGGCATCGCCGTGTGCAACACCCCGGGCGTGCTCGATGCGACGACGGCCGACCTTGCCTTCCTCCTGATCCTCGCGGCCACCCGCGACTCGACCCAGGCCGAGGACGATCTCCGCCACGGGCGCTGGACCGGCTGGGGGTTCAACACCCACTTGGCCCACGACGTGCATGGCGTCACGCTGGGTCTCGTCGGGTACGGGCGCATCGCCCGCGCCGTGGCGCAACGTGCAGCGGGGTTCGATATGGAAGTCCTGCACACGTCGCGCCACGACACGGGACTGCCCGGGTACGTGGCCGAGTTGGGCGAGCTGCTGGCGCGCGCGGACATCGTGAGTCTTCATGTCCCATTGACCGAGTCCACCCACCATCTCATCGACGCGGCGGCACTGGCCCTCATGAAGCCGACCGCCGTCCTCGTCAATACGGCCCGGGGTCCGGTTGTCGATGAGAACGCCCTCGTCGATGCCCTCCACGCCGGCACCATTCACGGCGCCGGGCTCGATGTGTTCGAGGGCGAACCCGCACTCAACCCGCGCTTGCTCGACGCACCCCGCATCACGCTGCTGCCCCACATCGGCAGCGCGACGGTCGCCACGCGCACACAGATGGCGCGCCTGGCCTGCCAAGGAGTCTGCGACGTGCTGGCGGGCCGGACTCCGCCGAACCTCGTCTGACCTGATTGCGACCACGTCACGCCGACGAGAGGCCAGGTCAATAGAATGGGACCATGAGCAAGCCTCAGGGTCCAGCTATCGCTGACTGGGGCGACGCGACGACCGTCGAAGGCGTGCTCGAGATCGTCCGCAAGCAAGGCGGGAGGATCACCTCTTCGCGACGCCTCCTACTCCGCGCCCTGTTCGAGGGCAACGGGCACCGTACAGCGGAGGACCTGGCCGCAGTGGTGCAGGAGCAAGCTCCCGACGTCCACCTCTCGACGATCTACCGCAACCTCGATGAGCTCGAAAAGCTCGGGGTGATCGTGCACGCGGATCTTGGCCATGGCCCGGCGACGTACCACCTCGCGGCCACGGCTCACGGACACCTGGTCTGCGAGGAATGCGGAAAGATGATCGAAGCCCCCGATCTCCTCTTCAAGAGTCTGGCCAAAGAGGCCAAGGCGCAGTTCGGGTTCACGATCGATCCCCACCACTTCGCCATGCTCGGACGTTGCGCGGACTGCACATAGGCGAGGGAAGAATTGCTATTAATCGGCCATCGGCCACCCGATCAGCGGCGGTCCCCACTCACGGCGATCAGTGACGCATCGAGATTGAGGAGCTCGACAGTCGTCGTCCCGGCGCGCAGCGCGGTGAAGAATCCCGCCTCCTTGGATTCGCGGGCCTGACCGGCCGCCCGAACCGCCTCGAGTGATGCGGCCGGGACCACCGTGACGCCGTCGACATCGCCGACCACCCAGTCACCCTGGTGCACCACGACGCCACCCACGCGCACGGGAGCACCGACCGTCCCTGGCAGATTCTTGCTGGCCCCCGGGAGGGCAATGGTCGAGGAGAACACGGGAAACCCATGCGCTTGCAACGCGGCCACGTCGCGCACGCCGCCATCGATCACCAACCCGACCATTCCCCCCGCCTCGGCCGCCGTCGTCAGCACCTCCCCCCAATACCCGCGGTCGGGCACTTCTCCCACGTCGACCACGAGCACGCTGCCCGCAGGTGCGGTCGTCACGGCAACATGGACAGCGAGATTGTCCCCAGGCGTGCAGCCGACCGGATACGCCGGCGCGGCCACGGAGGCGCCGGACCACGCCGGCTTCAGGCGTCGATGGGTGGCCAGCCCACCGGACTCACCCAGCGTGGCCGATCCCAGGCGCAGCAGGGCTGCGGAGATCTCTTGCGGGCTTTCGGTGCTCATGTGGGCCTCCTTCGGGACGTCGCCGCGAGCGTGCGCCGAACATCGTGCGTGCATTGGAGCATCCCGCGGGGCCTCCGCACCAGCCGTACACTCCATCTCGTGTCCGAGCCGATGTTGATAGTGACCCAGGTTGCCCCCTACGTCGACGGGCCGGCGGGTGTGCACGGCGTGCTGGCGCAGGCCACGACCGCACTGTGCCAGCTGGCCGAGATAGCCGGCCTCACCCCGGTCGTCGTCGACGACGTGCGGGATCTCTCGCCCGACCAGCTCGGCGCCACAGGGGTGATCGCACTTTTCACGATCGGCGAGACGCCGTTCTCCGCCGCACAAAGGGCGGCACTCCTCGACTCGTGGCATGCCGGTCGACTCAACGTGCTGGGCGTCCACTCGGCGACCGACGCCTGTCATTCGTGGCCCGACTACGGCTCCATCGTCGGTGCGCGATTCGACGGCCACCCGTGGACACAGTCGTTCACCATCGACATCGTGGACGCGGAGCACCCGGCCACGGCGCATCTCGGGGCGACCTGGCAATGGCACGACGAGATCTACCTCTTTCGCTCGCTGCGCCCCGACGCACGGGTGCTCCTGCGTCTCGGCGAAGGCCAGGTCGACCTCTCCGTGCCTGGCGGAAGGGTGCCCGACTGCGGGTTCCCGCTGGCCTGGTGCCACGGTGAGGAGAAGGGACGGACGTTCTACAGCGCCCTCGGTCACTTCCCGGGCGCATGGGAGACCCCGGCCTACCTCCGGCATCTGGCCGGGGGCCTCGCCTGGTTACAAGAGCGCGCCTAACCTGGCCATCGGTAGCGGACAGAGATACCTCGCCGTCTTGGTGATACCGGAGGTGCACAGCGCATGACGAATCTCATCAACCCCCCGAGCCACCGCTTCTACCCTTCGGGGCCGCCCCGGTTCAACCACGTCGCCATGTCGCTTCCCGCCGACCTCCTCGGCGAGGAAAGCCGCAAAGAGATCCTCGGTTTCTTCGAAGAGGTGCTCGGCTTCGAGGAGATGCCGACCATGACCGAAGACCGTCGGCGCATGATCCTGGGCTGTGTCCATTGGGACCAGTTCATCTTCCTGGTGGCCGAGGATGACCCGATGAAGTGCCCGCACATGGACCACTACGGCTTCTCGGTGGGATCGCTTGACGAGCTCCGAGGCATTCAGGATCGGGCCGAAGCGTTCCGCAAGAATGACGACCGGCTCGACCTCATCGACCTCCATGTCGACGATCAGGGCGTCGTCAAGATCCACTCGCTCTACGTCCACTACATCCTCCCGATGACCTGTGAGTTCCAGTACTGGGAATTCGCTTCGTAGCACCCGATGGCACAACAGGAAGCAGCACCCAGTCAGGCCGAGCTGGCGGCCCAGTTCCTCCGCCTCCATACTCCGGGCACTCCCCTCCTCATGCCGAACGCGTGGGACGTGGGGTCCGCCGTCCTGCTGGCAGCCCTGGGTTTCGAGGCGCTCGCCACCACCAGTGGAGGCTTTGCGGCGAGCAGGGGACGGCCTGATGGCGCCATGTCCCGTGATGAAGTGCTCGCCCACGCACAGGAACTGGCTGCAGCCACGGCGCTGCCCCTTTCGGCGGACCTCGAGAACTGCTTCGCCCACGAACCCGAGGGTGTCGCCGCGACGGCACGCGCCGCTCTCGAAGCCGGCGTCGCCGGGTTCTCGGTGGAGGACTTCACCGGCAACGGGGACGATCCGATCTACGAGCTCGGGCTGGCGGCGGAGAGGGTGCGGGCCGCGTGCGAGGCGGCACACGATGGCGAACGGCACATTGTGGTCACCGCACGAGCCGAGAACTACCTCCACGGACGTCCGGACCTTGCGGACACCATCGCACGGCTGCAGGCCTACCAAGCGGCGGGCGCGGACGTAGTGTTTGCGCCGCGGGTGGACGATCCCGGCGAGCTCCACAAGCTGGTCGGCGCCCTGGACGTGCCGGTCAGCGTGCTTGCCGGACCCAACGCCCCGAACGTGGCCGAGTTGTCGGCGTTGGGCGTGAGTCGGATTTCGGTCGGCGGCGCCTTCGCCGTTGCGGCGTACGGCGCACTCGTCGATGCGGCCACCGAGCTACGGGATGCCGGAACCTACGGGTACTGGGAACTGACCAAAAGAGGCAACCGCGCCGTACGCGACGCCTTCAGCCGCTGAGCGGCGGCCAATTCCAGCGGTCGTCCCCAACCCGGCCGTCGAGCGCCGGGACGCCGAGCGGCGAGGCGTCGAGAACTCAGTCCTTGAGCGCGACCGTCACCTCGACCTCGACGGCGCCGTTGCGGGGCAACGCGGCGACGCCTACGGCCGAACGCGTATGACGACCCGCGTCACCGAAGACGTCGGCCAACACGTTGCTCGCGCCGTCGACGACGGCTGGCTGCTCGTGGAAGTCGGGGGCGGACGAGACGAATCCGGTGACGGTGAGCACACGCTCTATCCGGTCGAGCGAGCCGAGAGCCTCCTGCAACACGGCGAGAGCGTTGAGAGCGCATACCGCGGCCGCCTCCCTGCCCGCCTCGACGGTGACGGTGTCGCCCAGACGCCCCAGACACGTGAGCTGGCCTTCGATGCGCGGGAGTTGGCCCGACGTGCGCGCCGTCCCGTTGTGGATGACGACGGCGTCGAGCGGGTCGTGGGGTGGGTGCGGACCATGGAGCGTGAGGCCCAACGCGGCCAGCCGCGCGGTGATCGTTCCTTCTGCCATCAGTGTGGGGCTCCTTGTTCTTTTTCCGGTGCGTCCCGTACGGCCCGTCCGTCCCGGGCGGCCCGTCCGTCCCGCGCGTCGCGTGCGGTGCGTACGCGACGTTGCGGCCTGTGCCTGCGTGCGGCCCGATGCTTCGCGCAACACAGCAGTGGGCGCTCGCCCGGTGGATGGTACTGCCCCACAGCGCCTCCCGGACGAGCCACTGCGTCCTTCAGGGACCCGCCGCACGCTCCCCTCAGCTGTCAGGGCAGGCAGGTGTCGGGGTAGTGTCGCCCGCATGGGACTTCTCAATGATCGAGTAGCAGTGGTGACCGGAGCGGGGCGCGGGATCGGCCGCGACATCGCGCGATGCCTGGCCGCCGAAGGGGCGAAGGTCGTGGTGAACGACGTCGGCGTGTCCTTGGGCGGCGACGGGACAGGTGAGGACCCGGCCGCCGATGTGTGTAAGGAGATTGAGGCCGCCGGAGGCAACGCAGTGCCCAATCACGACTCAGTGAGCGACTTCGAGGGCGCGGGCCGCATCATTGCCACGGCGGTCGAATCGTTCGGCTCCATCGACATCCTGGTGAACAACGCCGGGATTGTGCGGGACAAGACCATCGTCAAGATGGACGAGTCGGACTACGACGCCGTCATCGCTGTCCACCAGAAGGGCACGTTCAACACCGTCCGTCACGCCGCACCGATCATGAAGGAGGCCGGCTACGGGCGCATTGTGAACATGACCTCGTCGGCGGGCCTCCGGGGCAACTTCGGGCAGACCAACTACGGCGCGGCCAAGGCGGCGATCATGGGCATGACCTTCGTCTGGGCCGTGGAATTGGGCAAGTACGGCATCACCGTCAACGCAATGGCGCCGGCCGGTCTGACCCGTATGACCGAGAGCCTCTACGCCGGGGCCGAGGCGCCGGCGGACCAGGACCCCGCTTTGAACGCGCCGCTGGTCGCCTTCTTGGCAAGCGAGGGTGCCTCCTACGTCAACGGGCAGGTGCTCGGCCGGACAGGGTTTGCCTACACGCTCTTCCAGACGCCACGTCAGATCGCCACCATGTGGGCCGACGGTGGTTGGACACCCCAAGAAGTCGCAGATCACTTCCACGAGGTACTCGGCCAGCACCTCCAACCCGTAGGGATGGGCAACCACCCCCTCTTGGGCAAGAAGGACTGACCCCGGGCGCTTGACGCCAGACGGCCGGTCGGCCGGCGGCGGCGGTCTGCCTGCCTGTCTGTCCGGCGGTCTGCCTAACTGTCCGGCGGTCTGCCTGTCTGTCCGGCGGTCTGCCTGTCTGTCCGGCGGTCTGCCTGTCTGCCTGCGGGCGCCCGGGCCGCTGATCGGTCGTCTTGCGCCCGCTGGTCGGCGCCTGAGTGTCCGGCGCCACGCACTCCGGTGGGCGGACTGTGCCCAGCCGGAGGTAGGGTCGTTAGCGAGCACACGGCAAGGGAGGGCATCATGGATGTTCGCGACAAGATCTACATCAACGGAGCCTGGGTTCCATCGACCGGGACCGGCACCCTCGATGTCATCGACTCCACGACCGAAGAGGTCCTCGCCACCATCCCCGAAGGGACGCCCGAAGATGTCGACAAGGCGGTCGAGGCGGCTGCCGCCGCCTTCCCCGCATGGGCGGCCACATCCCGTGAGGAGCGGGCCAAGACGCTGCTCCGCATCGGCGAAGCCCTGGGTGCCCGCACCGACGAGATCGCCGACACCATCACGCACGAGCTCGGCATGCCCCGCTCACTTTCGGGAATGATCCAGGTCGGCCTCCCCGCCGGCGCGTTCGCCGACGCGGCCCACGCCGCAGAGACCTTCCCCTGGGAAGAGGAGATGGGCAACTCACTCGTGGTCCGCGAGCCGGTCGGCGTCGTCGGCGCCATCACGCCGTGGAACTACCCGCTCTTCCAGATCGTGCTCAAGGTCGCACCGGCCCTGGCCGCCGGTTGCACCGTGGTGCTCAAGCCCAGTGAAGTCGCCCCTCTCAACGCCTTCGCCCTGGCCGAGGTCATCGACGAGGTGGGACTGCCCGCCGGCGTCTTCAACCTGGTCACCGGCGTCGGGCCCGTGGTGGGCGAGGCCATCGCATCGCACCCCAAGGTCGACATGGTGTCGTTCACCGGCTCGACCCGTGCCGGCAAGCGGGTCATGGAGCTGGCCTCGAACAGCATCAAGCGCGTGTCGCTCGAGCTGGGCGGGAAGTCCGCCAACATCATGTTGGACGACACCGACTTCGCCACGGCGGTGCCGGCCGGTCTATTCGCCTGCTACATGAACTCCGGGCAGACCTGCTCCGCCCTCACCCGGATGCTCGTCCCCCGCAACCGCCTCGCCGAAGTGGAGAAGCTGGCCCTCGAGGGCACAGCCGGCTTCACCCCGGGTAACCCCTTCGAAGAAGGGAAACTGCTCGGACCGCTCGTCTCCTCGGTGCAGCGCGACCGGGTGCGTGCCTATATCAACAAGGGCATCGAGGAAGGCGCCAAGCTGGTCACCGGCGGCGCCGAGGCTCCCGACGGGCTGGAAAAGGGCTTCTTCGTACAGCCGACGATCTTCTCGGACGTCACCCGCGACATGACGATCGCCCGGGAAGAGATATTCGGACCAGTCCTCTCGATCATCCCCTACGACACCGAAGAAGAGGCGATCGACATCGCCAACGACACCCCGTACGGTCTCGCCGGCGCGGTGTGGAGCGGCGACCCGGCCCGAGCAGAAAAGGTGGCCCGGCGGCTTCGTACCGGTCAGGTCGACATCAACGGCGGCGCCTTCAATCCGAGCGCACCTTTCGGCGGCTACAAGCAGTCCGGGATCGGTCGCGAGCGCGGCCGCTACGGCCTCGAGGAGTTCGTCGAGACAAAGTCGATGCAGCGCTAGTCGCAGCGCGAGCCGCAGCGCCAATCCAGCGCTCGTGCGGCGCTAGCCCAGCGGATTACGCCAACCGGGTGAGCCGGTGTGGCCGCCCGCCGCGACCCGCAACCCGATGAAGTTGCGTTGGGCTTCCACGGTGCCGGCACCGAAGCACAGGCCGCGGATGTCGCGGTAGGCCGCGCTCCAGGGGGTATTCCCGGCTGAAGCCGTACCCCCCGTGGATCTGCATGGCCTCGTCACAGACGAACTTCGCCGCCAGGTTGGCGGCGGTCTTGGCCAGCGCTGTCTCGAGTGGTGGCGGGGTTCCGCCCTCGCCGGCCAGGCGCACGGCGCGGCCCAGCAGCAACCGGGCGCCCTCCAACTGCACGGCCATGTCGGCCAGCTTCCACTGCAGGCCCTGGAGGTCGGCCAGCGGTCGCCCGCCGATGACCCGCTCCTGCATGTAGCGCACGGCGTGCTCCATGGCGCCCTGGGCGGCCCCGACGCACATGGCGGCATTCCCGCACCGTTCGTGGTTGAGATGCGACAGGAGCACCTTGAAGGCATTGGTCGACGAAGGGTCGCCCGCCAGCAAGATATCCTCTTCTCGGATCTCCACTCCGTCGAAGGCCAACTCGGCCTCCGTCGCGGCGTGGATCCCCATTCCCTTGTGGCGACCGGTGATGGAGACGCCCTCGCGGTCGGTCGGCACGATGACCGCGCCGATGCCCTTGGCTCCCTCGCCGCCCGGCCAGCGGCACCACACCAGCACCCCCTGGGCCACGTGCCCGAGGGTGGAGTAGTTCTTGTAGGCGTTGAGGCGCCAACGACCGGGACCATCCTCGGTCAAGGCGGCCCGCATGTTCTGGACCGCCGAGCCGGCGTCGGGCTCGGTGATCCCGATGCTGACGATCGCATCGCCGTCCGCTGCGGCGGGCAGCCAGCGCTCCTTCATGGCCTCGGGTCCCAGGTGCTCGATGCCCCGTGGCGGGCCGTTGAAGGTCAGCTGGCAGCAGATGGCGGACGAGACGTCCGCCCGGGCGATCTCCTCGAGGACGATGGAGGCCTCGACGTCCCCCAAGCCCATGCCCCCGTACTTCTCCCCGATCGTGATCCGGAGGAGGTCGGCACTGGCCAAGGCCTTGCGGACCTCGGGTGGGATCTCACCTGTCTCGTCACCCTGCGAGGCCCGGGGCGCCACCTCGCGCAGCGCCACATCGCGCGCCAGCTGGCGCAGCGCCGATTGGTCCTCAGTTTCGGCCAGCAGATCGACGCCCGATGCCCCGCCGCTCATCAGTCGCCGAGCTCGCTGCCGACGATCCCCACGAAGCTCACACACTCGCCCGGGGCGCCACCCAGGTTGTGGGTCAGGCCGAGGGTCCGGCCCTGGCTCACCGTGGCGATCTGGCGGTCGTCCGGAGCCTCACCGCGCAGCTGCAGCCAGCACTCGAAGAGCATCCGGAGTCCCGATGCGCCGATGGGGTGGCCGAAGCTCTTAAGCCCACCGTCGGGGTTAACCGGTAACTCGCCCTCACGGTCGAACGTGCCCGCCAGCACCTCTTTCCATGCTGTGCCTCGGGTGGCGAACCCCATGTCCTCCATGAGGACCAACTCGGTCGGCGTGAAGCAGTCGTGCACCTCTGCCATCGCCAGCTGGGCCCGGGGATCGGTGATCCCCGCCTGCTGATAGGCGTCCTCAGCCGAGCGCACCACTTCGGGGAAGGTGGTGTAGTCGTACCCGGGATCGATCGGGCCCGCGGCGGGCCCGGCCACGAAGCTGAGGGCCTTCACGTAGAGAGGGTTGGAGCAGTACTTGTGGGCATCTTCGACCCGGCAGATGATGGCGGCGGCCGCGCCGTCGCTCACGCCGCTGCAGTCGAACACGCCGAGCTCTCCCGCCACCAGCGGGGCCTTGGAGATGGTCTCCATGGAGATCTCCTTTTGGAACTGCGCCCGCGGGTTACGGGCCCCGTTCTGGTGGTTCTTGTACGCGATGCGGCTCATCACTTCCTTCATCTCGGCCTTGTCGACTCCGTACTTGTGGCCGTAGGAGGGAGCGAGGAACGAGAAGGCAGCGGGCGACGAGAGGCCGGGGTCCGTCCCGTCCCCCACGGCGCGGATGCCGGTCAGGCCCGAGTAGCCGGTGTCCTTGAGCTTCTCGACCCCGATGGCCATCGCGGTGTCGTAGGCGCCCGACGCCACGGCGTAGCAGGCGTTGCGGAACGCCTCTGAGCCCGTGGCGCAGAAGTTCTCGACCCGGGTCACCGGCTTGTAGTCGAGCTTGAGCGGGCGCGAGAGCGTGATGCCCGACACCGAGGAGGTCATGGTCCCCAGCCAGAACGCATCGATGTCGTGGATCGGCAGCCCGGCCGACGCCGAGGCCTCGACGGCGGCGTCGGTCAGGAGATCGTCGATCCCTTTGTCCCACAGCTCGCCGAATTTGGTGCAGCCCATCCCGATGATGGCCACACGGTCGCGGATACCTCTGCTCGCCATGGTCTACTCCTCTGTGCTTGCCGGTGTGCTTGCCGGTTCGGGCGCCGCCGGGGCACCCTGTAGGGGACGGGCCTTCCAAAAGTAATTGTGCACGCCGAGTGCGGTGTAGATGCGACGGAACGTCATTTCGACCCGACCGCCGATGGCGATCTCGGGAACGCTGACGTCGGTCATCTCGCACCGGTAGCGCCCACCGCCGTCGAAGTCGACGATGACGCCCACCACGGGCGGCGAGAGGCTGTAGGCGAGGTGGTCGACCGTGAACGTCGCGATCGTGCCCCGCACGTCGGCCAACCGTTCGGGCTGCATCTGGTCGATGGAGTGACACTCCAGGCAGACGCGGGTCGGGGGCAGGTGACGGAAACCACATACCTGACAACGACTGGCGGCGAAGGCGTATTTCCATTCCTCGGAGCGGTGCACGATCGGTGCCCCCGGGCGCTCGGGATCCGGGCGCCGTGGCGGCTCGCGGTGCAGCTGGCCTCGCCAAGCCAAGAAGGCAGCGTAGGACAGGTCGTCGCGGCCAGCGGCCACTTGCTCGGCCACCGTCGGGACTTCAGCCGCACGCCGGGAGGCCTGGGCGGCGGGAAGGGCGTCGGTCGTGCGCAGGACGAGGGCGTCGGCGCCGTCGGCCAGGGACAGCACCACAATGAGTTGGCCCGGCTCGGCACGCTCGAGTACATCGGCCAGGGCGACCCCGGCCTGGGCCGCCCCGAGGTTGCCGATCGACGCCAGAAGGTCGGGAGCGAGGGCGCCGGCCGGTACCCCGAGTCGGCCGGAAACAGCCTTGACCGCACGCAGGTGCAGTCCCGTCACGATGGCGTGGTGGATATCGCTCTCGGTGGCACCCGCGTCCTTGAGGGCATCGGCGAAGGCCTCGCGGGCCAGCGGGACGTACATCTCCTCGCCGAAGCGCTCCTCCCAGACGTGGGAGTCCGTCTCGCCGGGCACGCGCCAGCGGTCGAGGAATTCGTCACTGGCCGAGCCCCGCCCGACCAGTTCGGCCACCGCACCGTCGGTGCCGCACAGGAAGGCAGCGGCGCCGTCCCCGGCATCTCGCTCTTCGGCCCCGCCGGCCAAGCCGGTTCGGAGATCGGCGGCAATGGCCAGCGTCCGCCGCGACGGCGCAGCCTGGAGCGCCATCAGCAGAGAGCCCAGAGCCGAGCGCGGCGCCCCGGAGAAGTCATATGCCGCGCAGGCCCGATCGAGACCCAGGGCGGCGTGCAGCGTGGTGGCGCTGGTCTTGTCGAGGTAGCCGGGCGCCGGCGTGGAGAACAGCAGGTCGTCCGGCAGCGCCGGGCCCACGGCGAGGGCCCGACGGCCCGCTTCGACGCCCATGGTGGTGGTGTCCTCGTCGTACGAGGCCACGGCACGGGTGCCCTTGGGAGGGCCCGAGCCCAAGACCTGCGCGATGGCGGACCGTTGCAGCCGCCAGTACGGCAGGTAGGTCCCCCATGTCACGATGCCAGCAGTCATCTCCGCCCTTCCGTCCCGGCGCCTTCTCGGGGTCGTGCCGATGCTCTCACGTCAACCTCGCAGTGCCTTCCCGATCGCCCACCGACCCAATCGCCTCCCGATCGCCCTACCAGGCGATATGGACGAAATGATGGCTGACCTCCGACCCTCCACTTTACACCGACACCCTGTGAGCCGATCGCGAAGGGACCCCGCCCGACCCGCCGCGATCCGCCCGGCACCACCCAGCCCTACGCCGTCGCCTCCACCACCATCACCCAGCTGTCGACGTCGAGCGTCCCTCCCCCGCCCGCCGAGCACCGCACGTCGCTGAATCCGGCCCCTTCCAGCCACTGCGTCCATTCGGGGGGCGTGGGGAGCCGGATGAAGTGTGAGGTGCGCCGGACCTCGCCGCCTCGATACACAGTGCGATCCGTCACCATCCGTCCGGTCAGCGGGTCGAAGCGGGAGACGTCGACCTGCGCGTCCTCGCCCCGCCACTCGACGGTCGCGTCCGGCGCCCCCGTGTAATGCCGGACGACGCCGTCGTGATGCATGGTCTCGATCAGCACGGTGCCGCCGGGGCGCAGGACCCGGTGGAACTCGGCCAGGACCCGTCGACAGTCGTCGTCGTCGTGATAGCCGAAGGAGGTGAACCAGCACACGACGGCATCGAAGGGATCCACCACGGGCAGCCGGCGCATGTCGCCCTGGTGGTAGGAGACATGGCCGGCCGGCCCGACGGGCTCCGCCGCGGCCAGGGCGACGAAACGTTCCGAGCGATCGATGCCGGTGACGTCGTAGCCGGCGGAGGCGAGGCGGCGGGAGATCCGGCCGAGGCCGCAGGGAACATCGAGAATGCGGGACCCCGGCGGCAGACCGAGGCGTCCCACGATCTCCGCGGTGTCCTTGTCCGAATACGCATCGTCGGTGAACTCGGCGTAGAAGTACAGATAGTCGTCCCCGAAGGTGGCGTCGACGTCGAAGTCCATGGCCTATATTGGCCGAGAGCGTGGCTCTGCGAACAGGTGGCCGCTGCGGCTTCGGTGGACGGCCCTGGCTTCGGCGCAGCAGCCGGCGGGCGCTACGGTCACCCTCCATGGCCCTCGCCCTCGGCATCATCACGCCGGTCCTGCACATGAATCCGCGCTTCGACCCTCCGGCCTGGGAGACGACCGCCACCGTCGGCGACGTGGTGACCGTAGTGAGGAAGGCGGAGGAGCTCGGCTTCGATTGGATCGGATGCTCGGAGCACATCGCAGTCCCCGCCGGTGGTCCGACAGTCCGCGGCGGGCGGTACTGGGATCCCTTCTCCACGCTGGGGTATCTGGCGGCCCATACCGAACGGATCGGTCTTCTGACCCACGTGGCTGTGCTGCCCTATCACCACCCGCTCGAGCTGGTGAAGCGCCTCGGCACGCTCGACATCCTCAGCCAGGGCCGGGTCATCGTCGGTGTCGGCGTCGGCTCGTTGCAGCCTGAGTTCGACGTATTGGGGCACACGTTCGAGGGTCGGGGGGAACAGTCGGACGACGCCATCAGGGCCATCCGCGCTGCGTGGGGCAACCGGGTTCCGGAGTACCACGGGTCCCACTACGACTTCGAGGGTTTCGTCGTCGAGCCCTCGGGGCTCCCCCGGGCGGTGCCGATCTGGGTGGGTGGCCGCACGCGGCGTTCATTGCGCCGGGCGCTCGAATTGGGGGACGCGTGGGGTTCCCTTCGGGGGAAAGCTCGACGACCTCGCCGCCCTCCTCGACGACGACACGCTCAACCAGGCGCGCCAGGACTACGCCGCGACGCACGGCGGTCCCCTCGAGGTGATCCTCGCTCCCGAACCTCCGGTAGACCCGCTCGGGGATCCCGAAGGCACCGTTGCGTTCCTCGCCTCGTACGTCGCGCTCGGCGCCACGGGGTTCTGTCTCCGCTTCGCGCATCAGTCGCTGCACCATTACTGCGAGCAGATGGCGGCGATGGTCGACGTCGCCCCCCGCATCGGCCCCTGAACGTTCAGCCCACCACCACACGCACCTGCCAGAGGAGGACGAATTGCGGGCAGGCCCGTCCTGGCGCGGACTTGGGCGCGCCACCGGCCTGCAACGTCGTGTGGCCGGTCTTGACCGCCGTGTACGACGCCATGATCCCCCCGTCGCGCGACACGATCCGTCCAGAACGTCGCAAGAGCGAGGGGCCCACCTGGTGCAATCCGCTCCATCGCAACGTCGTGCCACCCAGTGCCACCTTGAGGACGTGCCCCAGGCGCACGTGCACGGTTCGACCCCCGTCGCTCCGGTCGACGCATGCCACCTGACCGTGCGTCGGGCACGCCACGACGGTGGGCGACGGTGCCGCCGCAACGTAGGGCGCTCCGACACCCATGACCGTAAGCGCCGAGAGGATCGCCAGCACCACCAGCGCGGCGTGGTGAGTCTTCATCGTCACGCCCGATCGGTCTCTCCCCGCCGCGACCCGAGCACGGGACTCAACCGGCTACTTCGGCTACCCGAGCGCGCAGGTCGGCCTTCACCACTTTGCCGGTCGGGTTCCGCGGAAGCTCGTCGACGAAGAAGTACCGGCGCGGCACTTTGTAGTCCGCGAGTTGCTCGAGGGCGTAGGCGCGCAGGACATCATCGCCCACGTCGCTACCGCTGTGCACGACGACGAACGCAACCACGTCCTCCCCCAACACCGCATGCGGCGCGCCCACCACTGCGACTTCAGCCACCGCCGGATGCTGCACGAGCACGTGCTCCACGTCGGTCGCATGGATGTTGTTCCCGCCCCGGATGATCACGTCTTTGCTCCGTCCGACGATGTACAGGTAACCCTCGTCGTCCAGCTTCCCCAGATCACCCGTGACGATCCATCCGTCCTTCCACATTTCGGACGTTGCCTCGGGATCCCCGAAGTACTCACGTTGACGTCCGGGGAGTTGCATCCGAACCTCACCGACCTCGTTGGGCGGCATCGGCTCCTCGTCGGCGTCCACGATGCGCACCTCCGCAGGAGGGTTGATGCGTCCCACCGAACCGGGATGCTTGGTCGCCTCCCCCTTCGGCATGGTGCAGTAGGCCGAGCCCGCCTCGGTCATGCCGGTAATTGTTCGACACCATCGCATCCGGCATCCGCTCTTGCAGCCGTTCGACGACAAAGGGCGCGAGTGGCGCGCTCCCGATCGAACAGATCGAAACCGACGAGAGGTCAACGGTGTCGAAGTCGGGGTGGTCAAGGAGAAGGTGGGCCATGGCCGGGACAAGAAAGACCGCGACCGGACGTTCGTCCTCTACGACCTTGAGCCAACGATCAGCATCGAATTTCGGTAGGTAGATCCCGCGCAACCCGAGCTTCATGGGCGTGTACACGAACGCAATGCCGGCGAAGGTGAACATGGGGCTGGCATGCATCCAGCCGCCGCCGCTCCACGAGGGCGGCACGTCGCCGATCATCGAACCGTTGGAATGGCGGATGGCCACACCCTTGGGCCGTCCGGTCGTTCCCGAGGTGTAGAGAATGTCAGCCAGATCGTCGTCGTCCCGCGGCACCTGCATGGCGTCCCGGTCGCCCGAGGTGATTTCAGACCAGCTCATTACATGCCCCGACGAGCGTGCGGTGGCCCCGGAAGTGGCGTCGACGACCAAGGAGAGGGTCTGGTTCGCGGCGCCGAGGGCCGTGGCAATCAATGCCCCGTCTGCCACAACGACCGTGGCACCCGAATGCGCCAGCATCCGCCCCACCTCGGCCAGGGCCAGACGTGGATTCATGGGGACCGCGACGCCTCCGGCTCGATGTGCCGCCGTATAGGAGACAAGCCATCGCAAGGCTGACTCGGGATGCAGATACAGACCGACCCGATCTCCCGGCTTGAGTCCCCCCGCCACCAGTCCCCGGGCCATGGCGTTCGCCATTCCGTCCCACTCGGCGAATGTCAAGGCACCGACATCGACGACCGTGTAGGCCGTCTCATCGGGAAAGGTCTCGGCCATGCGGCGCAGGTGGTCGTCGATCAGCAACGTGGCAACTCCCCAGAAGTGGTTCTCCGGCGACCAAAATTGACGCCGGCAGCAGGTTCGTTGCAGCATGGCCGATGCCCGGGCGGGGGTCAATCTCGAGCGTGGCGCCGGGCACGACCAAGGGGCAGGCACAGATGACGACGGTTCGCTTCGACCTCCCGACTCCTGAGGGCGACACCATCGAGTTCTGGGAGGCGGCCAAAGAGGAGCGGCTGCTCATCCGGCATTGCACCGCGTGCGACGCCTACTCCTATTACCCCAGGCCGTTCTGCCCGAAGTGCTGGAGCGAGGACGTCGAGTGGGTCGAAGCCAGTGGGAAGGGCACGCTCTACACCTGGTCGGTCATCTACAGCAACGACATGCCGCCATTCAAGGATCGGGTGCCCTACGTCGCCGCCATCGTGGATCTGGCCGAAGGCCCACGCATGACGACCAACGTCGTCGAATGTCCCTTTGACGAGCTCCAAGTGGGTATGGCCCTGCAGGTCATCTTCCGCCCTATCTCCGACGACTTCACGATCCCGGTCTTCGTCCGCGCCTGAGGGGCCGCGCTACTCCTTGTCCTCGGCCCCTGACGCCATGCCGTCCTTGATCGCGTTGACCACGGTCGGATCCATCAGCGTGGTGACGTCGCCCAACTGACGGTTCTCGGCCACATCTTGGAGCAAGCGGCGCATGATCTTCCCGCTCCGGGTCTTGGGCAACTCGGGCGTCAGCATGATCTGACGGGGTTTGGCGATCGGGCCGATCTCATGGGCCACGTGGTCGCGCAGTTCTTGGACGAACGCCTCCCCATCGGCGGCATTCTCGAATCCTGTCCCCTTGACCGTGACGAACGCCACGATCGCCTGACCTGTCGTGGCGTCGCTGGCCCCGACCACCGCCGCCTCGGCGACAGCGGGATGACTGACGAGGGCATGCTCAATTTCGGTCGTCGATATCCGGTGGCCCGAAATGTTCATGACATCATCCACCCGGCCCAGCAGCCAGATGTCACCGTCCTGATCCCGCTTGGCACCGTCACCGGCGAAATAGCGCCCGGGGAAGCGCGCCCAGTAGGTCTCCTTGTACCGCTCGTCGTCGCCCCAGATGCCCCGCAGCATGCCGGGCCAGGGTTCGGTGATGACCAGGTAACCCCCTTCGTCGTTGCCGACCGATCGTCCGTCGTTGTCGATCACATCGACCGCGATGCCGGGGAACGCCGTCATGGCCGCACCGGGCTTGGTGGCCGTGATGCCGGGCAGCGGGGTGATGAGGACGCCGCCGGTCTCGGTCTGCCACCACGTGTCGACGATCGGGCAGCGCTCACCGCCGATGTGCGTGCGGTACCAGATCCACGCCTCCGGATTGATGGGCTCCCCCACCGATCCCAGCAGCCGCAGGCTGGTGAGGTCGTGCGACTCGGGCAGATGCTCGCCCCACTTCATGAAGGTGCGGATCGTGGTCGGCGCGGTGTAGAGGATGTTCACCTTGTACTTCTCGATCAACTGCCACCAACGGTCGCGCGCCGGCGTGTCCGGCGTCCCCTCGTACATCACCGAAGTCGTTGCGTTGGCCAACGGGCCGTAGACGATGTAGCTGTGGCCCGTCACCCAGCCGATGTCGGCACCGGTCCAGTAGACGTCTTCCTCGGGCTTGATATCGAAGATCAGGCGATGGGTCGCGGACACATGTGTCAGATAGCCGCCCGAGGTATGCAGAATTCCCTTCGGCTTGGCCGTCGTGCCGCTGGTGTACATGATGTAGAGCGGGTGCTCGGCGTCGAAGTCCTCTGCCTGATGCGTGTCGCTCTGGCGGTCGACGACGTCGTGCCACCAAAGATCGCGCCCGTCGGTCCACGCCACGTCCTGCCCGGTGCGGCGCACGACGAGAACCTTCTCCACCGCGGGGCAGCCGCCGAGGGCTTCATCGACAGCCGCCTTCAACGGGCTGGCCGCCCCCCGCCGGTACCCGCCGTCCGCGGTGATGACGAAGTGCGCGTCACAGTCGAGGATGCGTCCACGAAGCGCATCGGACGAGAAGCCACCGAAGACCACGGTGTGGGGTGCACCCAGACGGGCACAGGCCAACATGGCCACCACAGTCTCGGGGATCATCGGCATGTAGATGGCGACCTTGTCACCCGCGCGCACGCCCAACTCGGTCAGCGCATTGGCGGCCTGACTCACCAATCCCAGAAGGTCGCGATAGGTGATGGCGCGGGTGTCACCGGGCTCTCCCTCCCAGTGGAACGCGACGCGGTCGCCCAAGCCGGCCGCAACGTGGCGGTCGACACAGTTGACCGCCACGTTGAGTCGGCCACCCACGAACCACTTGGCGAACGGCGCGTCGCTCCAGTCCAACACCTCGGTCCATGGCGTGGCCCACGTGAGCCGCTCGGCTTGCGCGGCCCAAAAAGCGAGAGGGTCGGCGTTGGCTTCCTCGTAAATCTCAGGCTGCGCGTTGGCCCGTTTGGCCAGCGCTTCGGGCGGAGGGAACGATCGGGTTTCGTGCAGAAGGGCCGACAGGCCTTCCTCTCGATCTTCGCTCATGACTCGCTCCTCCTCGACGGACGTAACTGGGAACGCCTCTTTCTAGCGCCTGGGCAGCTGCGCCTCGTCTGAGGCGGGTTGCGCAGGGAACCTGACGTGCGTGTCAGGCATGTTTTACGCCTAATTCACCCAATTTCATAGGAATCTCCATTCGACATTTTGCCCGACCTCCGTGCTACCTTGAGCGGCGCATCTCAGTGGATGCGTCACCCTTCGGGGTGGCCCCTCGGGGGGGTCGCCGGCCCGTGGCCAAGCTTCGGGCCGGCGACAACGGGGGCCGCAGCGGCTCGGCCTCAGGCCTTGCCGCTTGACGCCCGGAGGTCCGCCTCCCGCAGTGCCGTCGCAAGCGCCGGAACGACTTCGTGCCAGTCACCCACGATGCCGATGTCGCACTGCGCGAAGACCAACGCACCCGGATCGTTGTTGACCGCGAGGATCGTCCCCGCGGCGCGCACCCCGACCATGTGATTGAACTTGCCGCTCAGGCCGAGCGCGACATACAGCCGCGGTGCAATGCTCCGACCGGTGATGCCGACCTGGCGCGCCCGCGGGGCCCATCCCTTGTCTGTCACTTTGCGGGTGGCGGCCAACTCCGCGCCCAAGAGTGCGGCCAATGGCGACAGGTCCTCGTAGTCGTCGGGACGCACGGCGGCGCCTATACCGATCACTGCTTCGGCCCGCGCCAGTACCTCGACGTCGTCATCACGGCGCTGCGAGACGAGGCGAACGCGGCTTCGTGGCGTCATGGCCCACGATGTGACGTCGGGTGTGTGCTCACGGAGCGGGAGGAGCGGCAGCACGCCGGGTCGGACGGTGACCAGCCGCACCTCCGAGGTGCAGAAGATGTCGGCCACCAGGGCACCCGAGAATGCGGGTTTGGCGGCGACGAGTTCGCCGTCAGTAATGGCGAGGCCGATGGCGTCGCCGACCAGACCTCCACCCATGGCTGCTGCTGTCCGACCGAGCACTTCCCGGCCAAAGGCTGTGCTCGGTCCGAGCACAGCCCAGAGCGGGTTCTCTGCCGACCATTCGACGATCGCCGCTGCCACGTCTTCTGCCACGGGCGTCCCGGTGAACGTCGTGACAGCATCGGCTCCGGCCGCCCCCAGCGAACTAATAGGCGCACCCTCGAACGCCAGTGCGTGCACACGCCCGCCGAGGGACGTTGCGAGCTCCGACGCAGCACCGAGCAATTCGAGCCCGACTTGCGGGCGATCCGGCTCGATGAGCACGGCGATCACTCCGTTGATCGACGACCCGACCGCAGTGGACGGCGTGGCCACCCGAGTGGTGAGGTCGGGGGAAATGGACGTCAACGCACCCCGCTCCGCAAGCAACGCCACCGCCTCGGCCGCTTGCTCCGCCGCCGTCCCGTTGAGGATCTTTCCCATCCGGTCGTGGTGCATCACCCGCGTCGCACCGACGCTGGTGGGACTCCCCGCTTGGCCCCAGGGGCCATCGCCCAACTCGGCCGCCGACAGGAGCCCGATGCGGTCGGCTGAGACCTCGGCCCGTTGGGGCGGAGGAACCTTGGAGGGTTCGCAAAGTCGCTCAGCTACCGACAAGAGCGCTGGAAGGGCTACCTCCACTTCTTCCCATCCATCGTCGTGCTCGAGGGTCAGCGACAAGACCTCACCCTCGAGACTCATTTCGCGCACGCCCGCAGCAAAGGGCAGTCCAGCCAACTGCGCGACCTCGGGCCCGACCTGACCGGTATCTCCATCGAGGGAGTTGCGCCCGACCAACACGAGATCGAACCCACCTTCGAGCTCCAGGGCCGCCGCCAGTGAGCGTCCGGTGGCCAAGGTGTCGGAGCCACCGAACGCCGGATCACAGAGATGGACGCCTCGGTCCGCACCCCACGCAATGGCTTCACGCAGGACGTCGTCAGCCGAAGGCGGGCCCAAAGTGAACACGGTGCACGACCCGCCACTCTCCCGGGCCCACTCGACCCCCTTGGAGACGGCTCGCCTGCAGTAGGCGTTCATTTCGAGCTCGATCCCCTCTCGAATGAGCCGGCCGTCCTCCCCCAGCGTCATCGACTCCCCCACAGGAATCTGCTTGATGAGGGCGGCAATCCGCAGCGGCCGATCGAACTGGATTTCGGGGATGTCGTCTCCGGACATGGCCGCCACGATACTCGGCACCAATTCCGCATCGAGGAGGGTCCGAACACCTCCGGATCATTGGCCTACACTCTGGGGCGCGCCTCTAGCTCAACGGCAGAGCAACGGACTCTTAATCCGCAGGTTTCGGGTTCGAATCCCGAGGGGCGCACTTCAGCGGGGGGAAAGCCCAGGCCAAAGCGGCTTTTCGCGCATGGTTAGGTGACACTCACGACGGATCGGATCGTGACCCACTTAATCGATACGACTAAACCAGGCCTGCCAGCAGTCCCGCCTCTCGCAGTTCGATTCACTCAAGGCGGTTTCCCCAATAGCCAGAGCAGTCATGAAACCTGGAGCAATTCGGGATTGATGCGGAGGCTCCATGCCAATTGGTGATGGCGGACATCGATGTCCCCCACCAAGGCCCTACCAACGTGGTCCTGTCACGCCCATGGGGGAAGGGTCTCTTTGGTCGCAAGCGATGTCTACAACGATTTCAGGGGGCCAACTTACGCTGCGAGTCCAATCGTAGCGTTGGACTATTTCTCACCTAGGTTTACGTACTCGGCCATGGACGCATCCTTCGGGCCGCCTTCAGGAATCTCCCAAAAGGCCCGCGCGTAGAGTTTGCCGGACTCGAACTTCCAGATCTCAATGTTGCGGGTCTCAACGATCTGACCGTCCTCCTCCGACCGAAAATACAGGTGCATTGCGGCTTCGTTGCCGCACACGGCAAGGTGCTCGACCCGCTGCTCTTGGGACTGCGGGTTGAATCGGTCCCACATGTCAGACCACAAGTCCCAACCGGTCTTCGGCACAGTACCAACCGGGTCCTCGAAGCTGATCAGTTCGGGCCCGACTGACTGCCAGAGCTTGGTGTAGCCCTCTTTGTCGTGGGCATTCCACCGTTCGCATTGCTTGTAAATGAAGTCCTTGATCTCCTGTGGGGTCAGCTCGGCCACGCGCATCCTCCTTGGTTCTGTTGCGGCTGATCCGGCGTTGGATTGCTTAAGCTACATCGTGAAGTCAGCGGCTGCGCTGGGCCAGGTCGATCGGAAACGTACTCATACCTGGTTGCTCGCGGCGACACGACGGCGCGAGCAACGCTGGGCGGGATGGCGCCACCGCTGACCTTCAAGACGGTGGTGCCGAACCCCATCGACTACTGGCTGGGATACGCAGTGCTGAAGAACTGGCTCAAGATGGTCTCGACCGACTTTCGTGATCATCGCCCTGATAACTTCGTCCCCCTCGGACGCCAGGCCCATGCGGGAGGGTGTCCCCTTAACTTGCGACAACCCGTCGCGATTGAATTATTCCTCGACAGCCTGCGGGAGGCATCATGTTCAGTCACAAGCCCGGAACCGCTGACTTGTGGTCTGCCGACCTCACCCCCGAACAGGACTACCTGCTCACCGGCCCGCATCCCGACGACCCCGAGGTCGGCGAAACCATGGCGGTCTGGCTCAACGATCCCGACCAAGACATTGGTGTCGAGCTACGCCTCCATGCCAAGGACGGCGTCGCCGAGGGGCGTGCGACGGTCTACTGGACAGACGGCCGGATCTTGCAGGCCACGCCGAACTCGAAACAGATCACCCGCGGCGACGCCCCCGAGGCGGAAAATCTTAAGTACCGGTGCGTCGAACCGTACCGAAGGTGGGAGTACTTCATCGACGACTGGAATCTTTTCGTCAACACTGATGAGGACCACAACCCGGCACTGTCGTGCCGACAACGACTGCGAAGGTTTCACTCAGCCTCGATGCCACGACGGTGACACCGGTATGGATCCAGGGAACCCTGCTTCCGGAGGCGCAGGAGGCGATGCGGGACTTCCCCGGGTTTTGGATCGCGGGCCGCGTCAACGCTGGCCTCGTCCCGTCGGCCTTCCGTTACGATCAGGCGTTGTCGGCAACCGGCACCATCACGGTCGACGGCGAAAGCCGCTCGTTTGTCGGCCATGGCCTGCGAGGCCACGTCCGTGGCGTACGCAAAATGTACCACTTCCGCTCGCATGCGTGGATGGAAGCGGTGTTCCCGGACAGTGGGTTGGCCTTCGGCATCCAAGCCCACTGCTCGGACGTCTACGGCGGGCAGGGATATGCGTTCAGCGAGGCGTTCATCTGGAAAGACGGCAAGGTCTACCCGAACCGCATCGTCTACGCGCCGCGGATAGCAAGCGAAGATCCATATGCCGAGTTCTTGATCGAGCTCGCATGTGACGAGCTCGGGCTCACCCGGATCACCGGTCATGACACTCGGGTTTCGTGGTTCACGATGGGAACGCGTGGCCTGGGCGGAGTGAGTGGCCAGCCGATGGCTGAGGAGCAGACGATGGGACTAGGCCGTCTGCCCAACGCAGCCACGTTGATGAGCCAGTCGCTCGCCGCGTTCGAGCTCGACGGTGTGCGGGGATCGGGATTCACCGAACGCTCTGGATAGGTTGTCACGCGGGTACGGCGTTTGAGGGGGACATCTCGATCGCCCGTTGCCAAGCGGTCTGGCGCGGCCCGTCAGCGGAAGGCCGGCACCAAGATCAATATGAAGAGCATTGCATTGAAGAAGGCATGGGCGACCATGCCTGCCGCGAGCTTGCCGGTTCGGTGTCGGAGGTACCCCAGAACCAGAGCCATGGGGAAGAGCACGAGGGGGGCCAATGGGCCCTCGTTGAGCACGTGGGCGAAGCTGAAGATGATCGCCGTGACGAAGAGGGCCGGGATCGCCCCGATTCGGCGGGTGAATGCCCCTTGCAGCAGCCCCCGAAAGAAGAGTTCCTCCACGACCGGCGCCCCAACGACCGTCAGTAAGACCACGACCACCCAGCTAGCAGTGCCCGAGGGAGTGATCCCCACAATGCGCGGGGCCGCTGCATTGGGAGCGCCGAAACCCGAGCCGGCGAGGACGATACAAATCAGCACGAGTAGCGGCAGGACGCGGCCCACGACGGCGCCAACGAGTCCCAGCCACAGATCCTTGAGTCGGGGCCAAGACAGCCCGAAGTCGGCGGCCAGGCTGCCCGTGCCATTCATCTGCGAAGCAACCACCACGGCGCCGACAAAGCCGACCCAGAGAGCCAGTTGGCTGACCAAGAGGTACCAGGGGTCGTTTCCGTCGAACTGGCCCCCTGTCGCGACGGCAAAGGCTATGGCCACCGCAATGGTGCCGACGAGCCCGACACCGGCACCGACTGCTCCCGCGCCGCCTCCCTTGATCCCTTGACCTTTCGGTACGAAGGGAGGAGTGCGCAACATCTGCGTCGGCCAGGCCTCGCCGTAGGGGCCGTAAATGACGGACGTCCACTGCGTTCCGTTCCACCACCGCCACGGAGCGATGCTCCAGGGGTCGGGGTACCAGTTGGCGGGGAACTCCCGAGTCGGTGACCAGTCGGCTTCGGGTGTGGACTGAGTGACCACGGACATATCAGGGGTTGCGTTCGACGACCACGGAGTGGACCACATGGTCGTGCCACGCCTGACGCCTGCTGTCCCACAGTGGCGACAGGTTGTCGATGATGTAGGGGATCACAAAGGCCGCATAGAAGACGATGGTGATGGCGTAGCGCCCGACGCCGCGCCAGAACCCGATGGGGCCGCCGGTACGGGCGTCGCGTACGGCGATTCCCATGGCCATCTTCCCGAGCGTCTGGCCGCGCCTCGAGCCATTCATGATGCCGAAATAGAGCGCAAAGGGGATGGAGGCCAGCACGAACAGCACGAAGAAGCCCACCACGGCCTGTCCTGGACTCAAAGGCGGGTTGTTGGTGGTCGACGCAGTGGAGTTGCGGGTCGCCGCTCCGACAATTACCAAGAAGATGAAGACAGCGGTGCCAAGGGCCATGCTGTCGATCAAGAGGGCCAAGAACCGTTTCCACCACGGAGCCAGCGCAAGGTGGAGCACTCCGTCTACACGAACCCTGGGGTGCTGATAGGAGACGCCCCCCATAGGCGGCATTCCCGGCGGCGGCCCGTATCCCGGCGGATAGGGCGTGTACGCCGGTGGCGAGCCCCACGACGGGGCGCCTGTTGGCTGCAGGTCCCAGGCGCGCTGAGCGAGCGGCGGTTGGGACGGTACGTTGGACTGGGATGGCGCCAGCTCGGCGACCGAGGGGTGAAGGTGCGGCGGGTACCAATTTCCATCTGATGCGATCCACCAGCCCGGTCCCTGACTGACATCCGACATGTGCTCGAACCTGCTCTCTGACCAAGGACCTGGCACCCAGGTCGATCCCCGACGACCTCCAGCGGATCGGTTCAAACAAATCGTACGCAGGGTCAGGAAGCCGTCGATAAGGTCGAAAGTCACAAAGACCTCAGCTATAGAGCGGTCTCGTTTGGCCTTCCCCCGCTTTGACGGACATCCACGATCGGGCTGCAAAGCCCCGGAAGGATGTCCAAAATGGAGACCATGGAAGAGAAACGGAAGCGGCCACGGCGGTCGTTCTCCGATGAGTACAAAGCCGAGGTGGTCGAGCTGTGTCGCACCAGCGGTAAGTCGATCGCCGAGGTGGCCGGTGACCTCGGCCTGACGGTCAGTGCGGTGCGGCGCTGGGTGGCCCAGGCTGACATCGACGCCGGTCGTCGGCCGGGCATGACCAGCGAAGAGCATGCTGAGCTGGTCCAACTTCGAAAAGAGAACCGGGTCTTGCGCGAAGAGCGTGACATCTTGAAAAGAGCCACAGTTTTCTTCGCCAAGGAGACCCGATGAACGTGTACCCGTTCATCGAGGCGGAGAAGGCTGAGCAGGACGCCAACATCGCCATGGCGTGCGCCCTGCTCGAGGTCTCCCGTTCCGCCTACTACGAATGGTCCAAGCACGTCCCTTCGGCTCGGGATCTCTCCGACGCCGAACTCGGCGACAAGATCGTCGACATCTTCACCAAGAGCCGAGGGACCTATGGGGCACCGAGGATCATCACCGAGCTGGCCGAGTCGGCGTCTGTGTCGGGCAAAAGCGGGTGGCCCGCCTCATGGTGCGTCGGGACCTCGATCGGGCGCTGCAAGCGCCGCTTCAAGGTAACGACCACCCCTGACCCCAACGCCACCTCGCTCGCTCCGGACCTGATCAAGCGAGCCTTCTCGCCCGAGTCCCACGAGCTCGACATGGCGTGGTGCGGGGACATCACCTACATCCGCACCTGGGAGGGCTGGCTCTATCTGGCCACCGTCATCGACCTGGCCAGCCGGCGGGTGGTCGGCTTCGCCATGGCCGATCACATGCGGACCGACCTGGTTTGTGATGCCTTGGAGATGGCCATTGCCCATCGTCAGCCCGCATCGGGGCTGATATTTCACGCCGACAGAGGATCCCAATACACGTCAGCGCAGTTTCGCCAGCTCCTGGCCCACCACCACGTTGTCCAGTCGCTCTCGCGGCCCCGCCAATGTTGGGACAACGCGGTGGCCGAAAGCTGGTTTGCCACCTTGAAAGAAGAACTGATCTACCGACAGGGATGGCCGACGCGGGCCATGGCCAAGCGGGCAATCTTCGAATTCATCGAGGTGTTCTACAACCGCCGACGCCGGCACAGCTCACTAGGGAAACTCACCCCGGCCGTCTACGAAGAAAGAAGGAGGAGGCTCTCCGACGACAGCGACACTCAAGCGGCATAATCAATCTGTCCGTCAAAGCGGGTCAAGCCCACGATGGAGTGTCGCATGCTCGTAGCGCAGCGCCATGTGCGGTGAGAACCATCCGCCTCAAGCCATGACCTCTTTGGTCGAAGCGCCTGCCGCTGCCGCCATCGTTCCGGAAAAGTGCCGCAGGTCGTGGAAGCGCATATCGGGCAATCCGATCTCCTCGAGCCGACCCCCATGCTTCCTCGATACGCGGGCTCGCAGTGGCTGGCCCGTTCGACCCACGAAGAGCGATGCGTCGAGCCAGGGGCATACGAACTTTCCCAAGTCCTCGAGCACCCGGTGCCCTGTCCCCGTAGGGCACATCGGCGTCACGCCCACCCCAATATGACGGCGTCAAGAGTTCGGCGCCCAGGTAGTCGAGCATTGCGGACAAATGCCGTTCCCTCGGCCACGATCTGAAAGCCGATAACAGGGTATCGGAGCCACCAAGAGTCGCCACGAGGGAACCGGGGCCTACAACGATCGACCGCCACCGGAACGGCCCGATCCGGGCACACTCGTAGTGGCGCAACTCCTTGCTGATGTAATCGCGAAACGGGGGAGAAATCTCTCTGAGTGGCGGGCTACCGTGGCTCGGTATGACATGCGAGCAAGACGATGGGCCTGGCGCGTTCGGATAGGGGACTTGAAAGTGGAGCAAACCGTTGGTTCGGTCGAGTTGTCCGATTGGACATCAGTGGCCTACGCGACGACTGGGATGGGACCTCCCCTCCTCTTTGTGGGTGGCTGGTTGAGCCATCTCGAGTTGAGCTGGGCGCTTCTCGCTGAACGCTCCTTTCTCGAGGCGCTCGCCCGCGGGAGAACCCTGGTGCGCTACGACCGACTTGGCTGTGGGTTGTCGGATCGCTCGATAAATGTCGAGTGGTCGCTTGCACGAGAACGGGAGACCCTTGACACCGTCGTGGCAGCCATCGGTGCTTCCAGATTCGACCTTGTTGGAAGCTCGCTTGGTGTGCCGATTGCGATCGACTGGGCCGCACGACGTCCTGACACCGTCGATCGACTCGTCCTCTATGGGGGCTGGGCCCGAGGCGAGGATGTTGCAGCTCCGCAAATGCGTGAGCACGTCGTAGGACTCATCCGCAGCCACTGGGGTCTGGGATCGGAAGTCTTGACCGAGATTTTTGCTCCGGACGCATCAGCGGGGACGCGAGCAGTCCTAGCAAATTATCAACGCCAGGCATCGTCGGCGGAAACGGCGGCCGAACTCCTCCTCGCCTGCTACAAGGTTGACGTGGTCGATCGCCTCAAAGAGGTCACCGCTCCTACGCTGGTGCTGCACCGCGAAGAAGACCGTGCCGCTCCCTTGGAACAGAGCCAGCTCATTGCGTCGCGTATCGGAGATGCGCGTCTGGTCGAACTACCCGGACGATCGCATCTCCCCTACATCGGGGATGTCGATACCTTGGTCGGTGAGATCCGCCGCTTCCTCGGCCTTCCCATTCTCCGCAAGACTGCCGTTCCCACCCTCACCAAGAGACAGAGAGAGGTGGCGGACCTCGTGAGCGAGGGTCTGACGAATCGAGACATCGCGCAACAACTCGGGATCAATGAGCGGTCCGCCGAAGGGCACGTCGAGCGAATCCGGAACAAGCTCGGGGTTCGTTCCCGTGCGCAGATCGCTACATGGTGGTTGGCATCGAATGCCCCAAATTGAGGTAGTTCTACGCCTGACAATCGGCCATTGCATCTCCAGAATGAAGGCATGCCCAACAAAACCGAATTCATCGGGCTGCCATGGTGGGGCTCTGGCACCAGCAGCTCGGCCAGAGCGAGGCAGGCTGCCCGGCATTTTTCCGAAATGGATGTCTCGCGTAGAGGGAGGACAGATGGCAGGCCTCTCTATGAGGCCACGTGGGGCCGTGTGTTTGCTCACGTCTACGACGCGGCCTTCGTCCTCGCGGAGCGTCGGGGGCTCCGAGAGGTGCGCAAGGACCTCGTAGCCCAATCGAAGGGACGCCTTGTCGAACTCGGCGCCGGAACGGGACTGAACCTGATCCACTATCCGGAGGACGTCTCGGAACTCCTTTTGACCGAACCTGATCCGCACATGGCGGCGAAGCTTCGGAAGCGGGCGGCCTTGTTGTCACTGGATGCCAGGGTCGTACAGGCATCAGCAGAGGAGCTTCCCTTCGACGACGCCAGTGTCGATACCGTAGTGTCGACCCTGGTTCTCTGCACCGTCCAGAATCCACACCAGGCACTCGCCGAGGTTGCGAGAGTCCTGCGTCCTGACGGCTCGTTTCTCTTTGCCGAGCACGTCCGGTCAGCGTCACCCCGGGCCGCACGGTGGCAAGACAGGGTCAATACCCCGTGGAGTTGGTATGCGTGTGGCTGTCAATGCAACCGTGACACCATCTCCGCACTACGAGCGACCCCTTTCCACGTCGGAGAGGTGACACACCACCGTCTTCGCTGGATCAGTCCGGTCGTGCGACCACTCATGGTGGGTTCGGCCTCGCTCAGCGTCGAGTCAGAGGCTGATACGCCACGGTTTTGAATCCCAGCTGAGCATCAAGGAGTCCCTCTGTCGATCTCGCCCGCGTCGGGTGTGGACACGCCAATCCGGATCGATTCATTCCGGAGGTGTCGAGAGGATGGCCACACTCAAACCCGTTTCACAGAGGTGCCTTTAACCGGACACAGAAGAAGACGATAGCCGCCCACTTCAGAATTTGCACTAGCCGCGGAGGCTCCAGCCTCCAAGGATGATTACACCGTTCTTCACGAAGGAGCACGATCAATCATGTCCAACAAAGCCGCCATCAGCCTCACAACGGGCCTCGAAGATCCCGAGAAAGTGACTGTGGCCTTTCTCGTCGCAGTCGGCGCCGCAGAGCAGGGTCTCCCTACGGCGATGTTCCTCACCAAAGAAGCAGTGCGTCTCGCCATCGACGGGGTGGCAATCGGTGTCGCATGCGACGGATGTCCCTCGCTGGCGGATCTTCTCGGTCGTTACTCCAACGCCGGGGGGACTCTCATGGTGTGCCCCATTTGCTTCAACGCCAAGGCGCTCGATGAGGCGCAGCTTGTGGAGAGCGCGCATCTCAGTGGAACAGTCCAGCTCTGGGAATGGATCGGCGACGGCGCCACGACCTTCAGCTACTGACCGCAACGGATTGCCGAGACGCAACCGTGGTCCGTCTCCTGCGGATTGCCGGGGTCAACCAGACGATCTCGGACAGATTGCCGTTTCCATTGTGGACCGTTGCCTACCTTTCATACGGGTGACACGATTCGCGTCGATCGAAATCTTCCAGATGGTCCTTGAGCACCCGCTGCCCTGTCCGTACACGGGCAGTTCTGGGCTAGGCCAGCGTCAAGCGAAGGATTTTCCCACCTCGAACCGTAACATCGCTTTTCAATCTGGACCGAATCAAAGAATCGAATTCGGATGCGGGATAAGGCGCGCCGGATTTGCCAAACGAAACCCCCGGCTTGCCGACGAACTCGGGATCGGGCGGCCGGATCTGCGCAGGAACTTCAACGATGGCGGATTGCTGGACGTCAATCACGTTCGAGAGTCCTACCTACCTCATCTACCAGGGGTCAATCAGGATCTCGCCGCCCGGATAGTCGGGCATCGACAAAGCGTCGGTGGATTTCACACCGCCGGGGACTTGGAAGTGACCTTCGACGTGAAGCCGGAGCCCCCCGATGAAGAGCGGGACTTTATGATCTTCCAACCCCTTTGGTAAAGCCAGCTACGCATGCTCAACCGAGTTCTTGGGCGAGCCCGATGAGGATGCCTTCAGGCCCACGGACGTAGCAAAGCCGGTATGCGGTCTCGTACTGGACAACCTCACTGCTGACGAGATGCGCACCGTGGTCGACCAGCCGGTCGAGGGTGTCGTCGATGTCGTCCACTGCGAACATCACTCGGAGGTAACCCAGGGCGTTCACCGGGGCATTCCGGTGATCTGCGACCACCTGCGGCGCAAGGAAGCGCGAGAGTTCGAGCCTGCCGTGGCCGTCCGGCGTGCGCATCATGGCGATCTCGACGCGTTGGTCCCCCAGGCCAGTAACACGCCCTGCCCACTCGCCCTCGACCAAGGCTCGGCCCTCGAGCTCGAGGCCGAGCTCACGAAAGAACTCGATCGCCACTGCGAGGTCCTCGACGACGATGCCGACGTTGTCCATTCTGACAGCCACCTGGCGAGTCTAAGGGTGAGACCAGAGCGTCACCTGGCGCCGGTCCGGGATGCGACCGTCAGACTTCTCGATCAACCCCCGCTGCTGGAACTCGTCGAGCCCTTTCTGGCTGAAG
Source organism: uncultured Acidimicrobiaceae bacterium (assembly GCA_963706555.1). Classification (GTDB taxonomy): domain Bacteria; phylum Actinomycetota; class Acidimicrobiia; order Acidimicrobiales; family RAAP-2; genus Bog-473. The sequence goes on along the minus strand of OY970164.1, from coordinate 2,751,166 downwards.
CCCGCTTCGGCTGCCCCACCGGTCTGACTCTTCGTCGGGCTATCTAGAGCGCCTTGGTGGGGCGAACCATCGATCTCCCACTCAGCTCAACTTGCGGCCGAGGAACGCCGCGACTCGGTCCGCCGCTGGGCGCTCATCGCCGCACGGCTGTTCCTCACCATATGGACGACCACTGCCGCGGAGCCCAGGGCGGCTCATCATCTGCTTCGAGAACCCGAGTATGTGTTCCGCCAGTTCGGGGTCAAGGTCGGTCGGCTGACCGGTCGCGATTGCGAGATCCCAAGCGTGGACGACAAGGTCACTCGTCCGCACCTCGATGAATGCAGTGCCGCGAAGTTCTCCGATTGGCAATTGGTAGGTGCGGGTCAGGGCCCGGGCGCAGCGAAGATCTCCTGTGCCGCACTGGCAGAGGCGCGGTGGGCGGCGCCGAGATCTTCGGGGAGTGGCGCCGCGTGGCCGCCGGTTCGCACTATGACTCGCTGGTTGCCCGCTATGACGTGATCGATGAGGGCCTTGACATCCCATTCAGGACACGGCGTAGGTAACGACAGCTGCTCGGGTGTCACGTTGACAAGCACATCGGCGAAGGTGCCCTGCGCCCGCTCGTGAGCGACCAGTGGATCCACGCCCATGGACCATACCGTGCGTACGGTTGCCCTCGGGGCAGGCGAGCTACTGACGGCGACTCCCGAGGATCGAGCTCGCACAGAGAGCAGACCCACCCCCTTCTCCGGGGCCGGTGGCGGAAGTGCCACGCGGGTTCGTGCCCGTCGCCACCTGTAGCTGCGGCATTTTCGGGTGCGGGGGAGGATTCGCCCGCGTCACCTTCCATCCGGACACAGTGATGTGGAACGACTTTCGTTCGGCCACCCATGACCGCGCAATCGCGATCGGCACCTTCACTTTCGACCGAGAGCAGTACGAGACCGTACGCCTCGACTCGTTGTTCACCGACGACTAAGCGGACCCCCCCGGTGGGCCCGCCTCCTATCGGCGAAAGACGGCTACACCGCCCGTACGGACGGCGAGCGTCAACGCATCGGCAAACGACCTCGCCAAAGTGGTGACCGGGCCGATGAGGAAGTCGCTCCCCTGCGCGATTCCGAGGAGATCTAGTGGGGAGGATTCTCCAAATCCCTGAGCGCTGCGTTGGTCGTGTCCATGATTGCGTCGAGATTCGCAGCGACGTCTTCAGGGGAAATAGAGCCATTCGCGTGGAACCCCTTCGTCTGGATCATGGCCAGCCTGAAGACTCCGAGACCCCCGCTTATGAGGGTCTCCCCGTTGAGCGGGCATGACTCGTGGGCCAGATAGGCGACAGCGGGTGACACGTACTCATTCTTCATTTCGTCAAACGCGCCATCGAAAGTCTCGGGCGGCACGTCGTAGAAGTAGCCCATAACCTCGGGCGCATTCATTCGGGTATTCCCGCGGGGAGCAACTGCATTTACTCTCAGTCCGAGCCGCCTGGCATCGAAAGCGAGCGCGCGCGTCAAAGAGAATACGCCGCCTTTGGCTCCGCTGTAGCTCACACATTTCGGCACGAAGCCAGTAACAGCCTCCGACGCCGTGTTCACGATGCATCCGTTCTTGGCGGCCTTGAGGTGCGGCCATGCTTCCTTACACATGTACGCGGTGCCGAAGTATTGGTGATAGTTCATTTGTCGGAACCGTTCCATGTCGGTGTCCTCGAACCAGTCGGGATCGGCCACCCCCGCGTTGTTGATCAGAACATCGAGACCGCCGAAGGCGTCCACTGCCGTCTGCACGATCTTGGCGGCACCCGTCTCTTCGGCCACGGAGGCAAAGCATGCTACTGCTTCACCACCTGCCGCCTCGATCTCTTTGGCGACCTGTTCTGCCGGCTCCGACGAGGATCCGGTCCCGTCCAGATTGACCCCGAAGTCGGCCACGACGACTCGGGCCCCTCTTGAGGCCAGGAGAAGCGCGTGGCTTCGCCCGAATCCGCGACCAGCACCCGTCACGATCACAGAGCGACCGTCGAATCGCAGCTCGTCCATTTTCATCCCCCCCAAGTCATAGTTGGCTTCACCATTTTGATCTCTCCACTCAACCTGTCGTGGCCATCCGCGCGAGCCCGGTGTTGAAGATGGTGCAGCGCGTTTGGTCTGGATAGACCGGGTAGTCCTCGGGTGCGAGAGGAGTCGCCAGCTCATCAACGGTTGGGCCGACGCGGTCGGCAACGCCCTGCAAAACCGCGAGCTCAAATCCGTACAGGGATGCTGCTCGGGTAGCCAGAAGCTCATTTCGGTAATTTTCTGGCAGGTCCCAGAGCAGCACCCGGATGGCTTCGACGGTGAAGGGGTGGGTACCTTCTGAGTGCGGAATGTCAGCGCCCCACATGAGGTTGGGAACGCCCAGATCAAGGGCTTGTCGCAGGTCGTGAGTGGGTCCGGCCAAAAAACAGTTGCGTGCGAAGTATTCACTCGGCGAGGCCTTGAGGGTGCGGACGGCATCGGTGATGTGCTCATGCATCGGCGAATGCTCACCGAGGTTGGTCACCGTCAACATTATGTCGAGTCCACCCAAGTAGGACAGTACTTGCGAGGCTGACGTGATCTCAGTGACAACGAATCTCAAACTCGGATGCCTCTCAAAGACACCCGAAAGGATCATGTGGCCGATGGAGCGCATCGCGTAGAACTGCATCTCCGTCATGCCAACGAGTGCTGACGCAGGACCACCCTCGTCGACGGACTCGGTAGGAAAATTTGTGTGCCGATGCACTGGCAATCCGACCTCGGCGCACGCAGTCCACAGTGGGTCGTAGCGCGGGTAGTAGAGGTTCGCCATTCGCAGGACGTGATCATTGGGCAAGAGCACACCACGGAGTCCCGCCTCTTTCGCCCGACGAACTTCAGCAATGGCAGCGTCGACGTCTTCAAGGAGGAGCTGCGCGAAGCCGGCCCACCGCGTTGGTGCCTCACTGCAGAAGTCGGCAAGCCACCTGTTATGCGCCTTAATCCCAGCGAAACGCAGTTCGTACTCTTCGGGGGTACGGGGCCCGGGTGCCGTCACTGCCCCCGACGGATAAAAGGGCGGCGAGGTATTCGGAAACAACACCTCGGCGGCGATGCCCTGCCCGTCGAGAAGCTTCAGTCGCAGGTTGGCATCCCAATTAGCCGGAGCCTCGGCCGATGCAACTCCGATCCGATCGTTAGGGTCGCGATTTCGGTCAAGTCCTTCAAGCCAAGCGTCGTGATAGGTGGCTGCCCATTCATCGAAACGCTGGTGGTAGCGCTGTTCGAGGTAGGGCTTGTAGGCAAGGACGTCGGCGCCGGCGTGGCCATCTGTAGAAAACAAGATCTGTCGACGATTTTGCACTGTGCTCATCACATTCCTTTTTCCTTGCGGCGAACCACTGACAGCCACGATCCGGGTGGTAAGGGATCCTCGAGGCGAATCGCTCGGCCCATCCTGGCGGCCCGTCACTTGCTGGGATGGCCAAACACTCGGGTAACAGGCTGCGCACAAAAGGGAGTAAGACAAAAATAATAGTCACTATCACTTGGGTGTTGATGGTACTCTGAGCATGATCGCGACACAAGTGGTATCGGATTCGATCCCAAGGAACGGCCTCCGAGAACGCAAAAAAGTGAAGACTCGACTGGCCATCGAGGATGAGGCCCTCGCTCTCTTCGAGGAACGGGGCTACGAGGCTACGACGGTTGACGAGATCGCGGCCCGAGCTGAAGTTTCGACAACCACGTTCTTCCGATATTTTCCCACCAAGGCCGATGTGTTGTTGGGAGATCACGGCGTGCAGCTCCCGGCAATTCGTCAAGCGATCGTCGATCGACCAGCGGAGGAAAACGACCTGGTGGCGATCTGGCAGGCGATCCAGGCGGAATGGGTAGCGGAAGTCAATTCTGAGCGCACAGCACGAAAGGCCCGCATCGTTGCAACCTCTGGTCTTCTCACTGGTCTGAGTTACCACAGTGGCCAACGGTGGCTCGCTGCCCTTTGCGAAGCCCTCGCGCAGCGAAACGGCCTCGAACCGCGCGACGAACGGTGCTCACTTGCAGCAAGGGTTGGACTCGGAGCCTTGGCCTCGGCGGTCGAGTCTTGGATTGCCGAGGGCTGCGACGGCGATCTCGGAGAGCGGGTCGACGTCAGCTTCGACCGAATGAGAGAGACCTGCCGCCAGTTGTCCGAGCCTGAATTGACCGCCGAAAGGATTTCACGATAGCGAAATCGAGGCCCTTACCCGCCAGTCGGGTCCGAGGTGATTGGGTTTGATCGGCCTGCATTCATCCGGTACTCGGGAGAATGGTGATCCACTGGTGGCAGGGTGAGACATTGGTGGGAGGGGCGATGGCAATCGAAGCTGACCAATTAGTGGGGATGGAGCAACCGGAATCGGAGTTCAGCATTGGGTGCCCGTCGTGACGACCGCCGAGGCACCGTCGGCCGCGGTCTTCGACGGTGTCCGTATCATTGAGCTGGCACAGTTCGTTTTTGTTCCGGCTGCGGGCGCACTTCTCGCTGACTGGGGCGCCGACGTCGTGAAGATTGAGCATCCCGTGACGGGGGACGGGTATCGAGCGCTGGTCAGCCAGGGAATCATTCGGACATCCGCCACTGGCATCAACCAGAACATGGAGATGCATAACCGGGGCAAGCGCAGCCTTGGCCTCGACGTTGCCTCGCCCGAGGGTCGAGAGCTGCTGCTCAAGCTGGTCGAGTCGGCTGACGTGTTCCTGACGAACTTCCTGCCCTCCGCGCTGGCGAAGTGGCGCCTCGACGTAGACGACCTGCGGGCAGTGAACCCCAAGATCATTTACGCCCGGGGCCACGGACACGGCGTCCGAGGCCCCGATGCCAACATGCCGGCTTACGACGCCACAGCGTTCTGGGCCCGTGGCGCGGTCGGCGCCACATTGACGCCACCCAGCCTGGAGCGGCCGATAGGACAGCGCGGCGGATTTGGGGATCGCACGGCCGCGGTCAATCTGGCCTACGGCATCGCAGGTGCCCTTTTCCGCCGCGAGCGAAGCGGCGAACCGTCAGTGGTGGACGTCTCGCTCCTGAGCACCGCAGTGTGGCTGCTCGCCTCCGACGTTCTGTCAGGTCTCCAAGGCAATTGGGCGGCCGCTCCCACGGCCGGGCAGCCGGCGCGGATGTCACCCAATCCGCTGGCAAATACCTACGAGACGAAGGAGGGGCGCTTCGTCAGCCTCCTCCTCTTGCAGCCCGACAGACATTGGCCCGAACTGGCTCGAGCTCTCGGCCGCGAAGACTTGCTGAACGACCCCGCATTCGCAACAGGCAAGGCGCTCTTGGACCATCCGGCGGACATGGTGGACATCCTCGAGCCGCTCTTTCGTACAAAGTCATTGGCAGAGTGGCGGGAGACCTTTCTGGGTGCTCGGTTCCCATGGGCGCCCTACGCCGACGTCCCGGAGTTACTCGAGGATCCCCAGGTGATCGCCAACGGCTACATCGCCGAGATCGAACACGATGCGGGCAGCTTCCGGATCCCCGCCGGAGCAGTCCAGTTCGACGAACAGCCAGCCTCCATCCGCCGAGGACCCGAGCAGGGCGAACATACCGAAGAGGTCCTTCTCTCCCTCGGGTACGGCTGGGACGACATCATCAAACTCAAAGAGAACGGCATCATCTCCTGATGTCACAAGAGGAGGCAGAGTGACCCACTACAGGCTTATTTCATCCGACTCCCACGTGACGATGCCCGACGAGGCATGGCAAACGTACCTCGACCCCGAGTTTCGTGAGCGCGCTCCGTATATCGAGCATGGGGACGAGGGCGATGTCCGTGTTTTCGAGGGCCGGCGCACGCCTATCTTGACGCTGAACAACTTGGCTGGAAAGAAGCCGGAGGAGTTCAAGCTCAATGTCCGCAAGCTTGACGAGCAGCGTGGCGGCGCATCTGATCCGGCCGAACGCATCAATGACATGGACATCGACGGCGTCGACGCAGAGGTTCTCTACGTCGGTGGGCCGTTGGCCACATCTGACGCTGCCCTGCAGCTCAATAGCGTCCGCGGCTACAACCGCTGGCTCTCCGACTTCGCGTCACATGCACCGGGCCGGCTCCTGGGAGTGGCGGCCATTCCGATCGACACGCCGGAGCTGGCGGTTCAGGAAATCAGGTTCGCAGCGTCTCAGCGTGGCCTGTACAGCGGGTATATTCCGCTGTTCCCGTCCGAGGGCGACTACGGCGACGCCAAGTGGAACCCGATGTGGGAGGCGTTCATCGAGGCCAACTTGCCGATCGGCCTGCACGTTGGGGGGCGTCGTCCAGGAACTCCGACTGCGAACCTCTACGAGAGTGCGCCCAGGTTCATGACGGGCCTCGTGATGAGCAAACTCACGATGGCAGAGTCGGTGTCCGAGCTGATCCATGGTCTCGTCATGCAGCGCTACCCTGACCTCAAGTTCGTGGCCGTCGAGGGTCAGATCGGCTGGATCTCCTTTTTTCAGTACTACGCCGATCACATCTGGGAGAAGCACCGGTACTGGACCAAGAGCGAGCTGACCGAACCGCCGAGCTTCTACTTCAAGCGTCAGGTTTTCGCCACGTTCATGGAAGACCCGGTGGGGCTTCGCGAGCGGCGCCACATCGGCATCGACAACATCATGTGGGCGAGCGACTACCCCCATTCTGAAACCACATGGCCCAACTCGAAGGCGTTGACCGATGAATGGTTTGCTCCGCTGGGCGATGAGGACAAAGAGAAGATCCTTTGGCGAAACTGCGCGCAACTCTACGGACTCGTCTGAGTCGTGGTCGCGCTGGTCGTTTCGGGCCTGCACACCCGAAGATGGTGCGCTCGGGTACGTCCGAGCACCAAGTCGACGAGCTGGCGGGTGGCATCGACCTCGGCGTTCAGCATGGTGGCCAACAACTCGAGATGGCCCACACCGCGTGTGGCGGCATCTTCTCGCTGATGTCACGAGGCACTCCAGGCTCCTACGTCACCCAGCTGGTGCAAATTCGCGGGTAAGTCCGGCGCGCTTGAAGGCTCGCTCGATCTGTTGCTTCGCGGCGTCGGGAAGGATGCCTTGGGGAGGTCGTGATTCGTGGTAGTCGCCTTGCGGCAGGCCCATCACCGCGGCCGCATAACGGAAGGCAGATCCCCAGTGCGTGAAGTATCCGGGTCGGCCCGGGTAGCTCGTAAACCAGGAACCGATATCTTGGCTGAGCTGATCGATCTTGTGATCCTTTGCGAACGCGATGGCCTGCGCCAGCTGCCCGTCCCAAATGAGGGTGAAGTACTCGGTATAGCGCATGTCGCCAGGACGCTCGTACAGGTAGCCGCAGGTGCCGAGCTGAGCGGCGCCGACGATCCCCTCCTGATACCAGCCAGCGCGGTACACGATGAGGTCGCACTCCCACACCTGAATGTCCGGAGCGAGCTGGTGTATCGCCTTACTACGCGCGGTGTGAAAGGTGCCTTCCTTGATCGCGCAAACGGCAGGGACTGCCTCGGCGATGAGGGCGACTTCCTGCGGGGACATCTCATAGCCTGATGAGCCCGAGTTGAACAGTCCGATCGCGATGTCAGTGCGGTCAGCGATGTACTTCACGAAGCGCAGCACCCCCTCGCCTCCGTGCAACTCCATCGGCGGTGTCTGCAGGTAGCAGATGTCTGCGCCGGACTCCTGAGCGTGACGGGTGAGTTCCAGGGCCTCCTTCGCAGAGTTGGCTGTGGTGCAGGCCTGGATCACCGTAGTGGCAGAGGTAGAACGGGCCTCTTCGATGGCGATCTCGGTGAGCTTCTTACGCTCGTCCATCGTCAGCGACCACCATTCGGCGATACCGCTGGTGAGCCAGAGCATGTCGTGGCCCAGGTCGCCGACGCAGTACCGGACCAACTGTCTGTACGCGTCGTAGTCGATCTCGTCGCCATCCGGACCGCTAAACGGCGTATACAGCGAATCACCGATACCGCGTAGCCCACCATCGCGAACCCAGCTGCGAGCCTCCGATGCACCAGGCATGGCAATCCTCCCCGTCGAAACACGCTGATGCTAGTAGGAAAGCGAATATCCCGACTTCACCGCTGGCCCGCGCCGAGGAGTCGCGTCTCGATGGTTGCGAGTTGCTCGCTCGCGCAGCCACCCCTTCGGCGAGACAGCGGATGGGTACTTCAGCTCCGGGGCATTCCGAGCACACGGCCCGGGACCTCGCCTGTAGGCTTCCCGTCTTCCACCACCGGGTTCCCGTTGACAACTACCCAATTCACGGAGCGTGCGCCCTTAGTCATCCGGGTCCCGCCGCCCGGGATGTCGTCGAGGGTCTGCAGCGCCAGAGGCCCAACGGTCTCAGGGTCGAAAATCACGAGGTCGGCGGCCTTCCCCGCCTCGAGCGTGCCGCGATCAGTGAGGCCGAGGAATTCCGCGACCTTCGACGTCAGTGCGCCGACCCCCTCTTCGAGGGAGAAGGCTCCCTTCTCCCTCACCCAGTGCTCGAGGAAGTAGCTCGTATAGTCGCCGCCGGCAAACGTCTGGAGGTGCGCTCCGCCGTCTGATATCCCGACCAGGGTAGCCGGGCTCTTCAAGATCCTCTCGAGATTCGACTCGTCGACGGTCACCGGTCCCGAAATCCGAAAGAACGTTTGCAGGTCGTCCTCGGCTGCCACGTCGAACATCACATCCGCCGGGGCGCCGCCGCGTTCCCCAGCGATGTCGACTAACGAGCGCCCCTCGAGCACCTTGGTCGCGGGGCTGGCCCCTTTCTCGACCGAAACCATGCCCATGTAGCGGGTGGTCTCCCAGAACTCCGACAGGCGCGCGCGCCAGCCCGGGTCGCCTAGCGCTGCGATCTTCTCGCGTGCATCGAGCCGCGAATAGTCGAGCCAAGGCTCCGACGAAGCAAAGATTGCCGAGATCTTCTTGAGCGTGAAGCGCGTCTCGGGTCGCTGGCAGCGCGCGATTGCGTAGATTTGATGCCCGCGACGATGTTCGGCCTCCATGTAATCGAGAGAGCTTTCCCACTCAGGGGAACTCATACCGAAGTCGTTCCACGAAACCACCGCTCCCGAGATCTGCGCCAAAGTAGCCAGGAGCGAGCGGTCCTCCTCGGAGAGCCCGTCGCGCTTGGAGCGCGGATTGATCGACAGGAGCCGCTTTCCCTTTCGCCGCACCGCGGCTGCCAGCGCCTCGATCTCGTGGTCGCTCGCGAAGTACGACGGGATGTGCTCACCGAGCTCGCCGACCTGGTGCGGAGCCTGGCTCGAGCTGATCCCTGCCGCGCCCGCCTGCAGTGCCTCCTCGACGATCCTCACGATAGACGCAATTTCGTCGCCGCTCGCGGGGCGCTCGAGCGCCTCTTGGCCCATGACATAACGGCGCACTGCACTGTGGCCCACCTGCGTGAGGACGTTCAGGCCGAGCGGACTGCGCCCCAGCCATGCCAGGTACTCCGGGAAGGTCTGCCATCCGAACGGGGCGAATTTCTTCAGGGCTGCCTTCGGAACCTCTTCGGCCGCGCTGAACAATCCCATCAGGTAGTCCTGGTCCCCGCCCTTGACCGGCGCCAGGGTGTAGCCGCAGTTGCCCATGAGGACCGACGTCACGCCGTGCGCCGTCGAGGGATTCGCGGACGGATCCCAAAGAAGCTGCGCGTCGTAGTGCGTATGGGCGTCGATGAATCCGGGCGCCACCACCTGTCCCTCGGCCTCTATCGTTCGGGCCGCTCCGCCATCGACTTTGCCTACTGCGACGATGTTGCCGTTCTCGACTGCAACGTCGCCCGCATACGCTTTCTTGCCCGTCCCGTCGACGATCAGGGCATCCTTGACAACCAGGTCGTAGGTCATCCACTGGCTCCTCTGTATTGCGGTTCATCGGACCCTTCACACAGAAGCTAGCCGACCCCATCGCCCGCAGAGTTCGCAACAACGGCGCCGTCCAGGTCCTTTGCATGAACGAGACGACAACCGATGCCTGGTCTCCGAGACCTGGTGCATGGTTGTTTCAAAGCCCGGCGCGGCCCGCCTCCAGACCCACCCGCACGCAAACTCGCGACTCACGGATCGCCGAAACGGCCGTCGAGACGGGACTTGCCAAACTCTGGCTCGAGTTGGCGTGCGACCAGATAACCCGCGCCCATCCGAGCCCGTTGGATTGCCTCAGCCCGATTGGCCGGTCCGGGTGGCGACCTTCCGGGATGGCACGGGTTGCAAGCCATTGTCAGATGCGGCGGAGGCCTCCGTATCGGACTCGAGCATGACGCGCAAGGCGATGACGACGGCGTTGACCCCGAATTCGGCGTAATCGCGGGCCCGTAAGCCGGTGCGTCGCGGAGCGGCCGGCTGGTGGGCCAGGTGCGCATCCACGCTGATCCGGCCGTGAATGTAGGTCAATGCGAACGACCATGCCAGCCCGGCCCGCTTGGGGCTGAATCCGATCTCCTCGAAAAAGCGGACACCGGATTCCAGTCGTTCTGCTGTCACTCCCAGATCGGGCTGGTTGATGAGATAGGACCCGAGCCCCGGGTACTTGGTCGACACCTCCCACAGCTTGAGCAGGTGGGCTTTGAGAGTCATCTCCCAGTCCTCCCCAGGCAGGAGAGCGAGCGTCCCGGACGAACTAGCGATCCGCTGGGACATCAGCGTCATGAGCTCGTCTTTGTCCGCAACGTAGTAATAGGCCGCCATAGGGGTCACGCCGAGCCGAGCGGCCACGGCGCGCATCGTCAGAGCCGAGAGTCCTTCGGTGCCGACAATATCGATAGCTTCATCGACGATTGCGTCTCTCGTGAGCGCGGTGGTCCGCTTGGGTCGAGCCATGGCTCATCATCCTACCGAGCGGGGCCAGCCCACCCGGAGGATTGGCAGGAAAGGGTCCAGTCGGTGCGGGGGGTCTGAAGGCGGGGTACCTGCCTGCCGGGCAGTCCAGGCCGCCTCGGCCAACGTCGCCGGCAATGCGCTGGACGGGGATTGTCCGGGTAGTTGCGCATCGAGTCGCGGCGCGACTGAGATTCCCCCGATGGCACTTGCCGGCGAGCCGGGGCCGCTCATCGACGTGGCAGCGTACGTCGACGGGCCTGTGAGAGGCCTCGATTGCACCGGTCCCGACGGCCGCTCGCGGTCGAGAGCCGGCGGATTCATTTCGGCCCAACCCGGCGAACGGGTCACGTTGTCGCTGGGCGAACTCGTCCTCGGCAGCGGCCCCGCGGCGGCGGCGATGACGTCGATCAACCTCGACATGTCGAGCACTCGCTTGCGGGCCGGCAACCGTGCGACGAACGTCGCCCGACTGATCCAGAGCCTCGGCACCGACCCCGATCTGGTGAACGGTGTCACCGTCACGGACGCGCACCGGGCTGCCGCGGGCGAGTTCACAGAGAGGATCGACTTCGACCTCCCGCCGGGAGACTTCGGCTTCGACCCATCCGTTCGCGCGCTCGTGGATGCACTCGGCATCGAGCTACGGAGCGAACACTGGGCCAGAAACCACCTACGGCGCAGCGCCCACGGCATCAAGAAGCGCGGCGACGTCTCAGTGCCTTTGCGGGACGGATCGACGCTGCTCGCCGACGTCTTCCTGTCATCAGCGGGACGGCCAATGCCCGCCGTACTGCGCATGGGGCCGTATGGCCGCGCGTTCGGATTCGGCCCTCTCGTCACCGACGAAGAGCGTCAGCGCTCGGAACGACGAGAGACCGCCTGGTTCGAGGACCACTCGACGGGTGCGGGCACCGCAGCGTACGGCGAAAACCTCACGTCGGTTGATGCGTTCTCATGGGTGCCACGCGGCTACGCCGTGGTACGCGTCGAAGAGCGCGGCACCGGCGGTACCCACGGTACCCTCCTGCCGTTCTCGCATCAGGAGGCGCTCGACTACTACGACACCATCGAATGGGTGGCGGCGCAAGACTGGTGCACGGGCGCCGTAGGGCTGGCCGCCGCCTCCTACGGGGCGACGATTCAATGGAACGTGGCGCGGCTCCGCCCACCGAGCCTGCGTGCGATGATCCCCTGGGCGGGTGATACCGACTCTTACCGCGAGCTCGCGTACCCCGGTGGCATCCTCCATGAGGGCTATCGCACGTGGTGGTGGGACGCGGTCTCCTCAAATGTGACGCCGGGTGAGGTCGCTCCGGATTTTGTACAGGCGCTACGCGAGCATCCCTTCTATGACGAAAGCTTCTACGGTCCCGACGGCAACGGTCCGATCAGCGCCGTGCTGGACGACATCGACGTACCCTTTCTGACCGCGGTCAGCCAGAATGCGACGCTCCACTCCCGAGGCGGTTTCGAAGCATTCCGCCAGTGCCCGTCATCCGACAAGCGACTCCTCGTCGTCGACTCGCACTACTACCCGTTCTTCTTCGAGTGGTGCCTTGACGATCTCGTCGCCTTTTTCGACCACTGGCTGAAGGACGACGTGCGGGCGATCGCCGAGCGACCGCGTGTCCGCTACGCCCTCCTCACGGGACACGGCAAGTTCGCCTGGCGCGAGGCACCTACGTGGCCGCCGCCTGGCACGGAGCAACTGGTACTCCACCTCGACGCCTCGACGGGGGCCGCCCGGCACGAGCCACCGGGGGAGGACGCCGTGTCCACCTACGCCGCCGACGATCAGGACCCGACAGCGGTCGGGGATCTCGTTCCTCACGCCACCATTCGAAGCCAACGTGCTCCTCGTCGGAAATATTGCGGCCCATCTCGTGCTCTCGTCGTCCTCGTACGACGCCGACGTGTTCGTATCAATCGACGTCGTCGATACGGATGGCCAGCCCATCTTCTTCCACGTCGGGGGAAATCCCCGCACACCCATCACCTCGGGCTGCCTCAAGGCGTCGCACCGGGCACTCGACGCCGAGCGATCGCGCCTCGATCGCCCATGGCACCTGCACGGTTTGGGCGACGTCGAACCGCTCCAACCCGGTGCGCCGACCCAGCTGGCCGTCGAACTCGCCGCCGTCAGCGTGGAGATCGGCGTCGGCCGCCGGCTGCGCGTCGACATCAAGCCGGTCGAAGGGCCGGGCGGCTTCGAGGACCCGGTGCGAGGTGCCGGCCACCTGGCGCGCGCCTTTGACGTGAGCTACCACGCGGGCGCGACAAACACCGTGTATACCGGGCCGACCGCGCCAAGCACGATCGTGCTCACCCGGCTCCACGACTGATGCACACTTTCGACGCTCTCACACGCGGTGCGTCGTCTAACCTGGCTTTGACGCCATCGTCTTCGACACCTCCCGGGGTTCTCATTTCAGCAAGTTTGGACGAGTGCAGCAAGGAGCCCAATGAGCGAGTTGCCGACGACGTTGATGATTGAGGACCTCGGTGGGGAGCGGTGGTCAGCGCCGAACCCCGCCACGGACCCCGAAGGCCGTGACGTTATCTTCAGCGGCCAAATCCTGGCGCAAATGATTATGGCGGCCGACGCCGCGTCCGCGCAGCGGAAAGTTGTGAAGTCGATCCACGGGATCTTCATCCGCACCGGTGCCTACAGCGCAGGACCCATGGAACTGGAACTCGAATCGATGCACGAGGGCCGGGCGTGGGCCAGCGACACCATTACGGCGTACCAGGGTGACCGGTTGCTCGCGCGGGGCCTCGTGCTGCTCAACGCGATCGAGCCCGATCTGATCCGTCACGCAGCGACCATGCCCGATCTGCCCGGACCCGAGGAATGCGTCCCGATCGAGCGGCCCGTGCTCTTCCCCGGCATCGAAGCGCGCGAAGTGGATCTCATCGATCCCGTGACGGCCGATGGCGCGCCTCTGAGGCACCTCTGGCTTCGGATGCCGGCCGGTTTCGACTCAGTTGCCGTCAATCAAGCGATCACGGCCTGGTGTCAACCCGGGTTCATCATCGAACTCGCCCTGCGCCCGCATCGCGTCATGGCAGACATTCGCGAGGCGCACCGTTCGATCTCGACCGGGGTGATCTCTCACACCGCGCACTTCCACGAAGGCGCAGACGTCAGCAGATGGTTCCTCCTCACGCAGGAAGCGACCTTCGCCGGCAACGGCCGGGTCGGTGGATCGGGCACGGTATTCGCCGAAGACGGCACCCTTGTGTCGACATTCCATCAGGACGCGATGGCGCGCCAGACGGAGGGCGCTCTGGATCCCCGGCGCAGCCTGTAGGCGCTCGGTGGGTGTCAGCCGCGGAGCATCGAGCAGAACGCGCCGACTGAGCCCCGGAAGGTAATGAATTCGTCTCGTTGATTGACGGGCGGTCCGGGATCCACCGCCGAGCGCGCCTGCGGACGGGCGGCGGCGATGAACTCCTCCACATCGCGGAGATACACCAGGTCGCCCAGGTCGAGCGACGTGGTGGAGAGGCCGGCGCCTGTCGCAGCGCGGCTGGAGAGTTCGGGGGCGCACTGGACCTGGTGGTAGCCAAGCGTGTGGCTCTGGGCGGACGCCGCGTGGACCACCTCACCGAACGAGCACCACCACGCGTGCGCGTCGATCAACGCAACGTCAGGGTGGTGCGTGCAGACCAGCATCATGGCGAACGGTCCGTCGGCGGCGAGAACGAGGTTCACCAGGCCGGCCAGCGCGAACGAGCGCCCGCGGTCGACGACGCCGGGCAGTTGATCGCCGACACTCACGAGCCGCGCCACCAGTGTGTCGAAATCCTCCAGGCCCGGTTGGTCGACGTCGACGTCGAGGGTGACGAATGCGTCGAGCGGCGCGACCGTCTCGCCGAAGTAGGAGCCGACCGACTCCTGCAGGGCCCCCTCCGTACCCGCCATCCGCACCCCCACGCGGAGCAGCTCGGCGGGCTGCTGCTGCAGAGCGCTGCGCTCTCGCCGCCAGCCGCTCAGACCGGTCTCGAGCGTGTCGAGCGACGCACCCGGAACAGCAAAGAGTCCGAGCAGTCCGCGTGCCCGATGCGGGAACTGGCTCTGCGCCGCCGGCGCGAGCACATCAGGTAGTGACGAGGCTCTCACGAAGCGGTACGGGTCCAGAACTCGTCGCTGGCATACTGGTCCCTGTCGCGGACGGTCATCGACTTGAGCTTGCCGTCCTCCACCTCGTACATCGAGAGCCGGTCGATCCGGAGGACCTCACCGCTCTCCCGGTGCTTGTACTCCTCCACCACGAGGACCGCCACGCGCTGGTCGCTGGCCAGCACGTCGATGACCTCACCCACCGTCACGTCGTAGGCGCGCCATCTCGGTGCCCACTCCTCGAAGAACTCGCGCCCTCGGTAGATACCGGCGAAGGGGCTGCGGCCCGTCCACTCGCACACCATCTCGGGGTGGTACCAACGTGCCGCGTGGGTGGCGCCGGCCTCGGGGTCGTCACTCGCGGCACGCGCCGACTCGATGTACTCGCGGATCAGGGCCTCGTTCTCGGACGCAGTCGCCATGCGGTTCCCCCTCGTCGTCGGTGGACAATCGTTCCTGTCTTCATAGTTTCCCGGCAGGCCCCCGGTCGGGGTCCGCGATGAGGTCGCCGACCTCCTCGCGCAGGTACGGGAGCTCGGCGAGGAGATCCCGTCCACGCGGACCCTCCTCGCGGTGAGGACCACCGACCGCTGCGTGCGTCCCTCCGGCCTGCTCCCACTGCCCCAGGGCGTCGGCGAGCGACTGCCCAGCCTTCGGAGCCATCGGCGCCTGGAGCCCGATCGACCCGGGCTCGCGACCCACCTCGGCCGCCCGTTGCAGGATGACCTCGTTGTTCCTGCGGGCGTACGAGCTGTCGCGCGCCCAGAGCATCCCGTCGCCTATGCGGGCGCAGCGGTCCATTTGGACCTTGCTGAATCCGCCGAACCAGATCGGCACCGGTCGGGCGAGCCGCGGGTTGATGCCGGCACGGTCGATCCTGTGCAGGTCCGTGTCGACGTCGAGAATCTTCTCTGTCCAGAGGCGCCGGAGAATTTGCACCTGCTCCTCCTGCATCCGACCGCGCGTTTCGAAATTGCCGCCCAGGGCCTCGTACTCGACGTAGTTCCAGCCGGTGCCGACACCGAGTCGGAGCCGGTGGTTCGAAAGGAGGGCGATCTCCGCGGTCTGCTTGGCCAGCAGCGCGGTCTGTCTCTGCGGCAAGACCATCACGCTCGTGCAGAACTCGATCCGCGATGTCACTGCGGCCCAGAAGGCAAAAAGCGTCAGCGGCTCGTGGAACTCGCTGTCCTCAGTGTAGATACCGTCCGCTGCGAACAGCGGGGTGCGGTTGGCGTGCTCGGTGCCGAGCACGTGGTCGACACAGGTGATGTGATCGAAGCCGAGCTCGTCGGCGAGAACCGCGTAGTCACGGATGACACCGGGGTCGGAGCCAATCAACTGTTCGCACAGGTGGAGACCAATCTTCATCCGCGCACTCTCCTCCTGAACACACGTTCGGCGTACGGTACCAAACGAGCGTCTGCAACGGTCGGCCCGAGCAATCGTCCGCGGAACCCGCCCCGTTATAGTGACGCGACGATTCTCTGCCGGTAGCGACTCGACCGGCGCACTGCTGTCGGACGATCCGGGGAGGCTTGAAATGGGCGGATGCCTGGAAGGCAAGGTCGAGGTCGTCACGGGGGCGGGCCGGGGCATAGGCCGCGCCATCGCACTGGGCTTGGCCGCAGAGGGCGCCCGCGTCGTGGTCGCCGATTATGGGGGCGCCCTCGATGCTCGCCAAAAGGGTTCGTCGGAACCGGCCGACGAAGTCGTGACCGAGATCAAGGCACTTGGGGGAGAGGCCGTCTCCTGCGCTGAGGATGTCTCCAGCATGGAAGGAGGCCAGCGAGTCGTACAAGCGGCGATCGACAATTTCGGGCACCTCGATGGGATGGTGTGTTGCGCCGGGATCATGGTGCAGAAGTACCTGTGGGAAATGGATGAGAAGGATTGGGACGACGTGATCGCGGTCCACCTGAAGGGGCACTTCAGCTGTGCCCAGGCCGCCGCCCGTGTGATGATGCCGCAGGGGTCGGGCCGAATGGTCTTCATCTCGAGCGGGTCCTACGCAGGGATTGCGAGCCAGCCGAGCTACTCCGCGGCCAAAGCGGGGATCCTGGGTTTCACCTGGAGTTCCGCGTCGGCGCTCTTTCCGCACGGCATCACCACCAACTGCGTCGTGCCGAGCGCCGCCACCCGGATGTCGGACAAGACCCTCGGCGATTACATACCCCTCAACGACCAGGCGGGCGAGACTGTCCGCAGTGATTTCGCGGGCGGGACCTATCGGGATCCCGCCAACGTCGCCCCGATCGTGATCTACCTCTTGAGTGACGCTGCCCGGGAGGTGAATGGTCAGGTGTTCCGGGCCGTGGGCTACCAGATCGACCGTCTGGCTGACCTGTCATACGACCGCACCATGACGAGTGACGGTCCTTGGGAACTCGGCTCCTTATTCGAGCGGGTCTCCAATGAGATGGGTCCGGATCTGAAGCGGGACCCACTCCCCTGGCCTCCCCCCGGTCGTTGATACGGTACTGCCCAACCGCTCAAGACCAGTTCCACGTAGGCGGGCGCTTCTCGACGAAGGCATCGAGGGCCTCTTTGGAATCGGCAAAGGAACGGAGCCGGGTGGTGTAGTCGTTCTCGATCCGGTAACGCTGCATCATCTCGTCGGCTTCGATGCGCAGGATCGACTCTTTGGCCAGTCTCAGTCCGATGGGACTCTTCGTAGCCATCTGTCGGGCCAGGTCCATAGCGCCCGACTCCGCCTGACCCGCCGGCACCACCTCTTCGATGCCGCCGAGACGGTACAGCTCGTGAGCAGGGAGGAGTTCACCGAGGAATAGCATCCGTCGGGCCTTCGACGGACCGAGCATGCGCAGGGCTTTGCTGGCCCCGCCGAGGACGCCGACGTTGATCTCGGTGAGGCCGAAGGTTGCCGACTCTCCGGCGATCACCATGTCGCACGATCCGACCAGACCGAACCCGGCGCCAATCGCCGGACGTTCGACGGCCGCGACGACCGGTACGGAGCACTGGAGAATGGCGTATTGCGCCTGCCTCCATTCCCAAAACGGATCGAGGAATGCACGCACGTCACCAACCTCATCGACCGTACGCGAGTCCTCCTCCTTTAACTCGATTCCGCCACAGAAGGCCCGGTCGCCGCACGCCGCAAGGACGACCGCTCCCACGCTCCGGTCCTGTGACAGCGCGTCGAAGCAGCGGCGCAACTCCTGCATCATCACCGTGTTGACGGCATTGACAGGAGGACGATTGAGACGGACGATGGCGACGCCATCCGCCGCGTCGACTTGCAGCGTCTCCATCTCGGCTTGCATCCGCCCTGTATAGCTCGGACGAACACCTGGGCCGCACACCCAGGCATGGCTCGAGTGTCAAACTGCGGACCGGTCGGGGTCGGACGCATTCCAGAGGTCGTCGACCTTTGTCCCTACGCCGAGAAGATCGCCCCCTCCTCTTCGACGGCGTTCATCTCCGCGTCGGGAAGGGCCAACCACCGACTCAGGACGTCCCGGGTGTGTTCGCCGAGCCGGGCCGGCGGCACCGGGGTGGCTCCCGGAGTCTTGCTCCAGCGCTGGGGCGAAGTGGGGTAGCGCACCGGCCCAACGTCCGCCTGGTCGACCATTTCGGTGAATCCCCTGGTGCGGAGTTGCAGATCCCGGTAGAGAGCTTCGGCGTCCTGCACCGCCACCGCAGCCAACCCGGACCTCTGAAGATGGTGCATCGCTCCGTAGGAGCTGTAACCGGCGGTCCACGACCGGAGCGCTTCGAACAGCTGAGGTTCGAGAAGCTGGGACTTCTCCAGGTTCTCCGCTTCCAGATCTCGTCGCTCGAGGAAGGTGCAGAGAGTGCTCCAGTCATCACCGTCCTCAATGTCTATGGCCAACCACTCGTCGAACCCACTGCAGGGGACGATGCCCGAGAGCCACGAGCCGGGGACGTGGTTGGCGCGCCACGGTGACGCAGCGAGGTGATTCAGTGGAGCGGCGTAAAGCTCGGTGAGAATCGGGGCCATGACGTCGATCTGAGCCAGATCGAGATATCGGGAGGTCCCGCTCCGACGGGCCTCCCCCAGTGCGGCCACCGTGGCGAGCGCCCCGGCCGCGCCCGACACGTAGTCGGTCAGCGTGCCGTGCGTGTATCCCCAGGACGCTGCCAACCCGATGTAGGAGGCGATGGTCGAGGCGTACGCGAGATAGTTGGCCCGCGGGCCGCCTCGCCCGTAGCCGGAGAGGGACAGCATGACAAGGTCCGGTTTGTCATCGAGAAGCTTCTCGTAGCTACAGCCCCAACGGTCGAGTACAGAGCCCCCGAAGTTCTCGATGACGACGTCGGTCACGGAGACAAGGCGGTGGAACACCGACCTTCCCGCAGGCTGGGTCATGTCCAATGACAGGTTGCGCAGTCCACGCGTCAGCGACGCATACATGACGGTGTTCGGCACCCCCGAGGGTTCAGTGGCCATATCACCTATGGCGTAGAGAGGTGTGCGGAGTACTTCTGGTCGTGCCCGGGCTTCGATCTTCACCACGTCGGCACCGAGGCTGGCGAGCATGCAGGCCGCTGAGTTCCCGGCGACGAACGCGCCAAAGCTCAGGACCCGTACTCCCGCCAATAACCCGGCACGCTCAGACAAGGCGATCTGCTTTCCAGTTCGTCACTTGAGCTTCCGAGAACCCGAGCTCGTCGACATAGACCTCGATGTTGTGCTCTCCGAGTGTGGGGGCGGGACGCCGCAGGTGGATGAGCTCCGGTTTCGCGGCGCACCACCGCCACGGGATCGTGACAGGAGGTCTTCCGTCCGCGACTGGTGACGCGAACAACCCGCGGGCCACCGGTTGAGGATCTTCCACGAAGTCGCGGGGGAATTGACCGGTGCGCACGGGACTCCGGCCGCCTGACCCCGGGCGAAGAGGTCCAATCGGCTGCGTTCCGCCATCAGGTCATGAATCACATCCTCCAAACCGTCGAATATCAGCCTTCGCACCACGGGATCGTTCAGCGAGGGTGCGGCCAGATCTTCGGGATGGTCCATCATCGTGAGGAAGTTCTGCCAGTGATGCTCCTGAAAGGCCGCAATTCCGAAGAGGCCGTCGACGCATTGCCAACGGCCGGTCGGGGGCACACCGACTCCTGCGAACCTTCCGCCCCACTCACCGGGTCGGCTCACGTCATAGCGCTCGAGCACCATATCCTTGCCCGCCTGGACCTCATGGACGGACAGATCGAGGAACTGCCCTCCGACACGCTCACGACCGAACAGAGCCGAGACGATTCCGAATGCGGCATCGAGCCCGGCTTCGTCCCAGGCCAACTGACCGGGGGCGGCGAGTGGTGGACCGTCTTTCGCCCCCACCCAGTGCATGGCGCCGCCGATCGCGAAGGAGAGAAAAGGAGTGACCCTCATGTCCGTCATCGGTCCGTCCAGCCCGAACGGGGTTATGGAGGCGACGATGCAGTCGGTGGGGACCCACTCCAGATTGCGCGCACACCGATCGAAACCGGCAACAGGAGTCCTCCGTGTCGGCGAGATCACGACCACATCCCGGTCCTCGGCGAGAGCCTTCAGCAACGGTCCCGCCTCGACCCGACCGACGTCGAGGCTGATCCCCCGCTTGTTGGCGTGGTACGACGCGAATATCGCACTTTCGGCAGCGCCGGCATCGCCGACGAACGGGGGGCTATTCCGCATGGCGTCGCCCTCCGGCGGTTCGACCTTGACAACGTCGCACCCGAGGTCCGCTAGGAGCTTCGTGCAGTAGGCCCCGATCGGACCGGCGAGATCCAGGACGCGGCACCCTGCGAGGGGTCCGTCGATGGGGTCGGCTCCGCCCTCCACGGTGTCCTCCCCCGTGTCAGCCAAGGGAGCCCAGGACGTCGATCCGGCGGATCATCGTCAAGTTGTCGAAACCGGCCACCGCGTTAGTTGTGCAGAACCTGGTTGAACGGAACATCCCTGTCGAATGCCGGCTCCCTCGGGAGGCCGAGGACCCGTTCGCTGACGTTGTTCCGCTGGATCTCGTCAGTACCACCGGCAATCGAGAGGCTCCGGGAATTGAGAAACTGACGGGCCCACTTCTCCTTCTCTGCCGCACCCGGATCCCATGTGACGCCGGCGGCGCCCGCCAATGTGAGCGACAGTTCGGTCCCTCGCTTGGCGACGACGTCGTCACCGAGCTTGAGCAGGCTCCCATAGCCGTGGGCGAGCTTTCCATTGGCGACGGCGGAAGACACGCGAGCGGCGACCAACTTCTGAGCCTCAATGGCAACGTGGAGCCCGACAATCTGCCGACGGACTCCCAGATCGCCGGTGAGGGCGCGCTCCGTCGCCAGAGAGACCAGATCGGACATCGGATCCCGTGGTCCAGTGCTCGCTCCGCCTCGCCCGACCCAGGCGTGCTCGATCTCGAGCAATCCGCGGGCCACACGCCATCCCTCGTTCTCCTCTCCCACGAGATTCGCAGCCGGGACGATCATGTCGGTGAAGAACTCTTCGCAGAACTCTGATCCGCCGTCGATCTGTTTGATGCGCCGGATTTCGAGACCGGGAGACTTCAGGTCGATGATCAGGACCGATATGCCTTTGTGCTTCGGAACGTCCCAGCGCGTTCGTACCGGGCACAGCGCGAAATCGGATAGATGGGCAGATGTGCTCCACGTCTTCTGCCCGTTGACGACAAAGGAGTCGCCGTCGCGGGTCGCGCTGGTGAGCAGGCCGGCGAGATCGGATCCGCCGCTCGGTTCGGAGAGCAACTGGAGCCACAACTCCTTCCCCGAAAGGATGTTCGGAACGTGCGCCAACTTCTGTTCGTGTGTTCCGAACTCGATGAGCGTTGCCGCCAGGATGTTGATCGAGACGCCGAAATTCGTCGGAGGCATCACGTAGCCCATCGTCTCCTCATGGAACGTTCGCTCATGGTCCAGCGTCAGGCCCTGCCCCCCGTACTCCGTGGGAAACGAGATACCGGCGTACCCCGCCTCATGGATCCTCATCTGGAGATCCTTGAACTCCTGCAACTTCTCCAGCCGCGGATCATCGTGGATCTCCGCTCCCCGCCCGTCCACACGCTCGACGTTGTCGGCCAGCCATGCGCGCGCCCGGAGCCGGTAATCCCCAAGCTCAGGGCTCTCGATCCCCATTTCGGTCACGACGTTCCTCCCACCTTGGCGTGTGCGCCCGAACAGCCATTCGGCGACATCGGGTGCCCCCGTGGGAATGTAACTCAGCGAGGCCGCCCGAGGACAACTTCCATGCCGAACTCTCAAATACCCCCCGGCAAATGAGCTTTATCGAGTGGAACAGGTGTCGAGGACTAAGCGCACGTCTCCGGCGCAGAATGCCCAAAGGCGCGAACCCCCAATGGCGTCCGAAGTGAACTGTGCGCGTCCGGCGGACCTCTCGAAAATAGAAGGATTGTGTAGGGACCTGTTCTCCTGTATTCTACAGCGTAAAGTCTTAGCTTTTCAGAAGGAGCACCATGACCGCCACAGCTTCGCCGACCGAGCTCGGGTACTGGATCAACGACGCGGACAATCATTTCAACGAGCCACCGGACTGCTTCGAACGCTATATCGACCCGAAAGACGCGGATCTGGCCATTCGCAGCGTGACCGACCCCGAGGGCCATCCGATGCAGCTGTTCGCCGGTCAGCCCTCCAAGTTTCACTCCCGCCAGGTCACCTTCTCCGCCGAGGAGCTCCAGAAATTGCTCGGTGACACCACGAATGTCGGCACCAGGCGAGGCAACGTGCCCCAACAGGCCGGAGAACCCGCACTCGACGTCATCCCCGGCATGCTGCTCAATCGATTGAACCCGCTGAAGGGCATGGACGAAGCGCAGCGCAAAGCCTTCATCTCCGAGTTCCGGCATAAGTCCGAGGCATTCGGAAACCGAGACTTGCGCCTGCTCCTCATGGACGAACAAGGCATCGAGAAGGCCCTCATGTTCCCCGCCGCTGCCCATGACATCGAATACGAGTTCGCCGACAACATCCCCGCCCTCTACGCCAACATCCGGGCGTTCAACCGTTGGATGCTCGAGGAAGTCGGGTACAACGTCGAAAACCGGATGTTCCTGCCCCCCTACATCGCCCTGGCCGACCCCGACCTGGCCATCAAGGAACTCCAACGAGTCATCGCTGATGGCACCACCATGATCCAGACAAAATCTGGACACGCCCACGGGGGTGCTGACAACCCGTTCGGTGGTCGTTCCCCGGCCGACCCCGTCTACGACCGGTTCTGGTCCATAGTCAACGAAGCCGGGATCCGCCTGGCGGTACACCTCGGGGGTACCGACTACCAGAAGTCCGGCGCCGATTGGTCGGAAGACCCAGAGGCTGTCTTCGGCGATTTTGATGCCTTTCAGTGGGTCATGTACTGGGGAGATCGCCCGGCCATGGAGATCACCGCCGGTCTCATCCTCCACAACTTCTTCGGCCGCTTCCCGAACATCAAGGTCTGTCTCTCAGAGATGGGTACCGTCTGGCTCCCGTACACCCTGCGCAAGATGGATCATTCATTCTTGATGGGCCGCAAGGCGAAATGGTCCCCCACCGGGCGCCTCGACCAGCGACCCTCCGAGATCTTTCGCCAGCACTTCATCGTCGCCCCCTACCCCGAGGAGAACGTTCGACGCATCGTCGACGAGATCGGTATCGATCCCATCGTCTTCGGCTCGGACTTCCCTCACGGTGAAGGCCTCGCCTATCCGGACCGTTATGTCGACGCACAACTCGCCAGCTTCAGCGCCGACGAACAGCGGCGGATCATGCGAGACAACCTGGAGAACTTCCTCACCTGGCCCTGACGCCTCGTGGGCCTGCGGCCAGCTCCCTGAGCACCTGACGACCGCCTGGGGAGGTGCGAGGTGAGGGCACACTTCAGCCGGTGACCGATGCCCTATCCATACGAGGGGAACTCGGCCCAATGACGGCATCTGCAGACCGAGGCATGTTCGACAGGGTGGAACAGGCGCCCGATGCTCTCGCGCTCGTCGATCGAGGCGGGCGATTCACATGGGACGAGGTCTCGCGTCGGATCTGCACAGCCGCACACGCTCTCCTTGACATTGGCTTCCAACACGGACGTCTGGCCGTTCTGGGATCGAACTGCGCCGCAACGGTCATCGCCTACGCCTCCGCTCGTCTGGCCGGCGTAGGAGTGATACTCGTCAACTACCACTCGACCGCAGATGAGGTGAGCTACCTCCTCGTGGACGGCGGCGCGACTGCGATCTGGGCGTCGTCGGACTGCCTCCCGATTGCGCACCAAGCAGCGTCACGTCTCGGCATACCTGTCCTCTCTGACGACGGGCCCGAGGCGTGGACCGCTCGACTCGGCTTGCTGCGCACTCCACCAGCGATCACCCTGCTGGCCACGACAGACCTCATCTACACCTCTGGCACCACCGGACGGCCAAAGGGTGTCGAGATCCCATCCCAACCGGCCCCGACCGTGCGGGACCGCATGGAAATCGTGGCTCGGCACCATATGACAGGACTCGGACCCCGCCTGGTGTCGGGGCCGCTCTACCATGCCGGTCCCCATGCCGCCGTCGGCCTTCTCCTCACGGGAAGCCCGGTCGTCCTCATGGGGCATTTCGATGCCGAGGATGCGCTGACAGCGATCGAAACGCACCGGATCGCCACGACGGTCATGGTTCCGACACACCTCATACGTCTTCTCTCACTGCCCGAAGACAAGAGGCAACGAGCCGACGTGTCATCGCTCCGCATGGTGGCGCTTACCGGCGCCATCTGTCCGTTCCCGGTCAAAAAGGCAATGATCGAATGGTTCGGCCCTGTCGTACGCGAGGCATACGGTGGCAGCGAGAGCGGAATCATCAGCTACATCACCTCCGACGACTGGCTGTCGCATCCCGGCTCGGTCGGACAGGTACAGGCGCCCTTCCACGCGCTCGTCCTCGACGAGCACGGTTCGCCATGCCCGCCCGGCCAAAATGGTCAGTTGTACTTCGAAGATGCCACTGGCCGGGGCATCCGCTATCACAACGATCCGGAGAAGACGGAAGCCGCCCACCTCCGACCAGGCGTGTTCACGCTCGGCGACCTGGGTCACGTCGACGCCGACGGGTTCCTCCACATCACCGGCCGCGTGATCGACATGGTGATTTCGGGTGGGGTGAACATCTATCCGGCGGAGTGCGAACGAATCCTCAGTTCACATCCCGCTGTGAAGGACGTCGCAGTCTTCGGTCGCCCGGACGACGAGATGGGTGAACGGCTCGTCGGCCTGGTATCCACTCTCGATGAGGACACCACGCCCGAGAGTCTGATCTCGTTCTGTCGCCGAGCGATTGCCGCCTACAAAGTGCCCAAGCAGCTCGTGCTGGTCCCCGAGATTCCTCGGTCCGCTATGGGAAAGGTCGACAAGGCGGCGGCCCGCGATCTCTTCGCGACTCTGACGCAGACCCGGCGGCGCCCAACTGCGGAAAAACCGGATCTGGTCGAGTCTCCTCCGGCAAGCTCGGGAACCCCGGTGCCACCAAATGGGGATTAGCTTGCGCTGCTATGGGCGCGACGGAAGACGAACTCGGTGCGGAGGTCCGCGGGTGGCTGGCCGAGGCCTGGGATCCGGACATCACCGTCAAGGAGTGGTGGGGAAGGTTGGCCCAGAGCGGGTACGGGTTTCCGCACTGGCCGACGGAATGGTTCGGAAAGTCGATGTCCAGTCTCGAAGCCGCAACTGTCAGAAATGAGATGGCCACCGCACGGGTATTGGGACCGCCTCTCGGCGTGGGAACGTCGATGGCTGCCCCCGTCCTTTTTGCGCACGGTTCGGAAGATCAACGTGCTCGATGGCTCCCTGCGCTCGCCACGGGACAGGAGCGTTGGTGCCAGTTCTTCAGCGAGCCCGATGCCGGATCCGATCTGGCCGGCGTCCGGACACGGGCCGTCAGTGATGGGAACGGCTGGTTGGTCAGCGGACAAAAGGTGTGGAACTCGGGGACTCTGACGGCCGACCGGGGGATACTTCTGGCCCGGACAGATCCGGAGCTGCCGAAGCACCGAGGATTGTCATTCTTCGTCATCGATGTCGACCAGCCCGAGATCGAGGTGAGACCGATACGGCAGATGAACGGACGAACCGAGTTCAACGAGGCTTTCTTCAACCAGGCGCGAGTCGAACTCGAGGGCTTGGTGGGCTCAGAAGGGGGCGGTTGGCGAGCGGCCCTCACGACCCTGAGCAACGAACGGCATGACTTCGCCGGGAGCCGGGAATACCCCCTGGTGATCGTGGCCCCGGGTAACAAGGGTGGCTACCTGATGCGGCAGGCGGGTGAAGTGATGGAGGACGCCCGGCGCGATGAACTCGATGAGGCGAACACTCCCCCGATCCATACTGCGGAGCGTCTGGTCGAATTGGCGCGGGAATGGGGAAGAAACCGCGACCCCATCCTCCGGCAGCGGCTGGCCCACGTCTACGCCATGGCGGGAGCGTTACGGTGGACTGCGGAAAGAGCGGAGGCGGCGGAGGCGGTGGGCCGCCAACCCGGCGCGGAGAGTTCGATCGGGTACGTCGGCGGGGTGCGGCTGCTCAGGCTGATTCGCGACTTGGCCGTAGAGATGGCTGGACCCGCCGGACTCCTGACCGGTCCGGAGTCGCCGAACGGAGGGGAGATCTCTCTGACGGTTCTCACGGTGCCCTGCCACGGCATCCAGGGCGGGAGCGAGCAGATCCAGATGAACATCTTGGGAGAACGGGTTCTCGGACTACCGAAGGAGCCTCAGGTCGACCGCGACCTCCCCTTCGGGGAGTCGTTGTCGCGCTCGCGGGAACGCTGACATCATCGGATCCACGGCTTGGCCGGCTTCACCGCAGCGCGGTCGAGGTCAGCCACGCCCAGCGGATTACCGATCTGGGTGTACATCAAGGCGCTCGCCAACGCTTGGCCGCGTGCGAGGTCCAGCGACTGCCAGAGAGCTTTTACCGTGCCTTGGACTGCCGCCGGTGGTTGGCCGGCAATGACCGTGGCGAGTTCCTGGGCTCGGGCGACCAGCGAGGGGAAGGGGACGATCTCGGTGACCAGTCCCGCCACCTGGGCCCGCTCGGCCGTCATGCGCTCATGGAGTCCCAGAAGCGCCATTCTCATGACATCGGAGAACGGCATACGGAAGCGCAGCGCGATCGGCTCCAGTGCGGCAACGAAGCCGTACGTCACATGCGGGTCGAAAAACGTCGCCTCGGGGGTACAGATGACGATGTCGCAATCGGCAACCCAGTAGAAGGCACCGCCGGCGCACATGCCGTTGACCGCGGCGATCACCGGCTTCCACACCTCGTTCCGCCTCGGACTCAGCTTCCGTCCGGGATCCTCGTGTTCTGCCCACGGATGCTTTGGATCGAGAAACGGATTCGGGGAGTCAAGGCGCTCGGAGACATCCACCCCGGAACAGAATGCGCGTTCTCCAGCGCCGGTCAGCACGACTGCCCTGATGTCGTCGTCCGTCCTCACTTCGGCCCACAACTCGGCGAACTCGTCCTCCATCCTCTCGTTGAAGGAGTTGAGTTTCTCGGGCCGGTTGAGGGTGACCGTCAAGACACCTCCTGACGACCGTTCGACCACCACGGTTTCGTATCCCATGCGCATGCCCTTTCGATGATGGTGGAGAAACCATACCGGTGCAGTCTGGTGACGAGGAGGGACTCGGGAGGGGTCCTTCGAGGGACGGCATCCGATGACGTGAACAACACGACGACGTGGAAGTCCTCGTGCGCCGACGGCTACGGGCGAACAGCGGCACGTCCTCGAAAGCGCAACGATCGCGGGGAAATCGCCGACCCCCACCCCTCTCCCGTGGGTGCCGAGGTTGGACGCGGCCTCCGAGCGGCTGGGCAGTCACGGCGGTATCCTGCCTCCCGAGCGGAAGACCGCAATGGCAGGTTCGGTACAACGTCGGCGACGCCGGGAGGGGACCCTTCGTTGGTAGTCGGTGACAGGACGAAAAGCGCGATTCGGTCGGCCGGATTTGATCGGTTAAGAGCTCGGACAGAAGGAACGCACAGGACCGCCTCAAGGGGACCAATAGGGGGAGGCGCAGCCGTATGGCGATAAAGACGCTTCAGGTTTCAGAGCGCTAAATGCACACTTTCCTTCTCTACTTCGTTACAGGGCTCGTGACCGGTGCGGTGTACGGCCTGGCAGCCACGGGCCTCGTCCTCACCTACAAAACGACGGGGATCTTCAACTTTGCCTACGGGTCCATCGCCGCCATGGGCGTGTTCGTCTTCTATTGGCTCAACGTTGACGAAAAGCTTCCGTGGGGGTTGGCGGCAGCCATCGTCGTGCTCGTCGTTGCCCCAATTGAAGGTCTGCTCCTGGAATTGCTGGGCAGAATCCTCGAGAACCAGGGAACCGCCGCAAAGGTCGTGGCCACCATTGGCCTACTTCTGATCGTCTTAGGTGTGGGAGGCCTGTGGTACGGCGGCCTGTCCGGAGCGACGGTCCCACAGTACCTCCCTGCTTCACAGTTCTCCCTGGGCGGTGTCAACGTGACCTGGGGCCAGGTGATCGTCCTCGTGGTTGCGGTCGTGGGAGCCATGGGCCTGTACGTCTTCTTCCGGACCTTCCGGCTCGGAATGGCGATGCGGGGCATCGTTGATGTTCCCGAACTCGTGGACCTCAACGGTGAGAATCCGACAAGAGTGAGGCGCTGGGCGTGGATCATCGGCACCGTGTTCGCCACCGTCGCGGGACTGCTCATCTCACCAAGTCTGGGACTTGATGCCACCGTCATCACCCTGCTAGTCGTACAGGCATTCGGGGCGGCAGCGATCGGCTACTTCTCGAGTCTGCCCCTGACGTTCCTCGGCGGCCTGGTGATTGGCTTGCTGGCCTCTTTCGGAGCCGAGTACAGCGTCGACGTGTCGTGGCTCAGTGGACTGCCGGGTGGTATCCCTTTCATCGTCCTCTTCCTCGTGCTGATCTTCATGCCCGCCCGAAAGCTGGCCGATCGGCGCCCACGTCACGCCTTGCCGGTCCCCCGGTCATGGAACGCTCCCGTGCGTGTCCGTCTGCTCGCTGGGGCACTTACGCTGATCGCCTTCGTCGTGATTCCACCCCTTGCCGGCCTGAATATCACCGCGTGGACGAGCGCCGTCATCGATATCCCGCTCTTCTTGTCCGTGGGTCTCCTCGCTCGGACATCCGGACTGATCTCTCTGTGTCAATACACCTTTTGTGCGATTGGAGCCGTCGCCTTCGGCCACTTCGCGAGCGACTGGCACATCCCGTGGCTCCTCGCTGTTCTTCTGGCGGCCCTCGTGGCCGTGCCCGTCGGTGCGCTCGTCGCGATTCCGGCCATTCGTCTTTCCGGGGTATTTCTCGCCGTCGCAACTCTCGGATTGGCCATCTTCGTAGACAATGTCCTCTATCCAACCGGCTGGATGTTCGGCGTCACATCCTCGGGAGTCCAGACGCCGCGACCGAACATAAGCATCTTCGGACTCCAACTCAGTTCCACCAACGGCTACTACTACCTCGTCGTCGCATTTGCATTGGCTGCCACCATCCTCGTCATCGCGATCGAGAGAAGCCGCATGGGGCGAATGCTCAGGGCCCTAGGGGACTCTCCGACCGTCCTCGAAGTTGGAGGCCTGAACGTCAATGTCACCCGGACCGTGGTCTTCTGCATCTCGTCAGCCATGGCGGCGGTGGTCGGCGTCCTCATCGGAGCGCAATACCAGTACGCCCTCGCCAACCAGTTCCAGTGGTTCAGCTCCGTCCAGATCGTCGCTCTGGTCATCATCGTCGTCGGAGGGACCCCGTGGTACGCGCTGATGGCCGCCGGCGCTGAGGGGTTGGTGTCGGGCTACGTCACCTCACCGAACACCGGTGCCTGGTTGAGTATCGCATTCGGGGTCGGGACCATCGCCTACGTCTACGGCGCACACAAAGGGCGCTTCGCCCAAGTCCCCCAGGGGGTACGCGAGGTCGCGGTACGCCTCGACCAGCGCTTTGCGGCCCTCGGCCGTCGTCCGAAGGCGCCGGTTCCCGCTTTGGCCAACCACCTCGCTCCATTCGAAACGGACCTGGCTGATCTCCAAATCCGTCCAACTGCGGTGGTTCCCGTCCAGGAAGGGCTCGAAGCCCGTCAGATCAAGGTCAGCTACGGCGGGGTCCTGGCCCTCAACGATGTTTCGCTCACGGCGAAGGTCGGTCAGGTCACGGGTCTTATCGGCCCGAACGGCGCAGGGAAGACGACGCTGTTCAACACCTGTTCCGGCATGCTCCGGCCGACGTCCGGTCGTGTTCTCTTCAACGGCGAGGACATCACTTCTCTCAGCAGGCCCCGTCGGGCCCAAAGGGGATTGGGTCGAAGCTTCCAACGGACCGAGTTGTTCGACTCGCTCACGGTGCGGGAAAACATCGCCGTCGGCCGCGAAGCGGGCTTGGCCGGCAGTAGTCCGCTACGCCAACTCGCATCGAAGAAGGGCGACGAGCACAAAATCCGCCAAGCGGTTGATGAGGCGATCTTCCTGGCAGGCATCGAAGAACTGGCCGACCGGCAGGCGGGACTTCTCACCACGGGCCAGCGCCGGCTGGTCGAACTGGGCCGCGTACTGGCCGGAGAATTCAGCCTCATCATGCTCGACGAGCCCTCAGCCGGGCTCGATAGCGACGAGACGGCCCGGATGGGCGAAATACTTCGACACGTCGCCGACCAAAAAGGCTTGGGCATACTGATCGTGGAGCACGACCTGAGCCTCGTAAGGCGGGTGTGTGAGAAAATTTACGTCCTTGAGTTCGGGCAGATGATCTTCGAGGGCACACCCGATGACATGTTGACGAGCGACCTGGTGCGTGTCGCATATCTCGGGGAGGACGTCGGCGCTGCTCTGGTCGGTGAGGAAGCGATACAACGGCCGTGAGCGCTCAGACGAACGGACATGTACCGCACAATTTGCTGGAGCTCGACGGCGTCACCGCCGGCTATGGGGCGGTCACCGTTCTGCGCAATATCAATCTGACGGTTCAACCTTCCTCCGTGGTGGCCATTCTGGGACCGAATGGCGCCGGCAAGACGACGCTTCTCAGGACCGCAACGGGCCTCGTCAAGCCGGACGGAGGACGGATCCTGCTCGACGGCGAGAACGTCACCGGAAGCGCCCCGCATGCACTCACGCGTTCGCGGTTTCTGCCTTGTCCCTGAGGGACGGGGAATCTTTCCCTCGTTGTCGGTCCGGGAGAATCTCATCCTGGCCTGTACAAAGGGGAGGGATGCACGCAATGACGCCATAGACCGGACCGTCGAAGTGCTTCCCGCTCTGCGTGGGCGTCTGCGGCAGATAGCCGGCAGCATGAGCGGCGGTGAACAGCAGATGCTGGCTTTGGCCCGAGCGATGATGAACGACGCGCGGCTCGTTGCGGTTGACGAGGCATCGCTCGGTCTTTCTCCCCTGGTCGTCAGCCATGTGTACGAAATTCTGCAGCGCATCGTCGCCACCGGAACCGCGGTAATCCTCGTGGAGCAGTACGTCACCCGTGCCCTCGACTTTGCCGATCGGGTGTACATGCTGAACAAGGGAGAGGTCGTCTTTTCCGGTCGAGCCGATGAGGTCAAGCAGGATCAGTTGTTCGCGCAGTACCTCGGCACCGCCTCGTAACCACGCGGCCTGACCGAGCAGTACGGCGTTGGACGCCCAACGCCGGGACGCAACGTCGGACTTAGACTCACCCCCATGGCCCAGCCATCATTCGTCTCCTACGAACGAGATGGCGCTGTCGGCATCATCACCCTCGCCCGCGCACCGTTGAACACCTATGACGGCGCATTTGACACGGAATTTCAGGCCGCTTGGACGAAAGCTAAATCCGATGACAGCCGCGTCGTCGTCATGTTGGCGAAGGGTCGGCACTTCTGTGCCGGAGCCGAGCTCAAAAATCCTCTGCCAGCCCCGGAGGGGACGACGGTACTACCGGCATGGGACGAGATCCGGCTGATCAAGTCGGTCATGAAGCCCACGATCGCTGCCGTGCAGGGTGGCTGCATCGGGGGCGGTCAACGAATGGTCTGGCCCTGTGACCTCCTGTTCTGCACCGAAGACGCCTTCTTCCGTGATCCCACCGCGAGAATGGGTATCGGTGGTATTCAATCCCACCTGCACACCTGGTTCTACGGACCCCGGCTGGCCAAAGAGATGATCTACTCGGGCATGCGACTACCCGCTCGCCGGCTCTACGAAATGGGCCAGGTGAACCGGATGTACGCGGACGTCGAGACGCTTCATTCCGATACCCTGCTCTTCGCTCACGAGATCGCGGAAGCTGACCCCGTTCCTCTCCGGCAAGCCAAGCGCGCCGCAGACATCACAATGGATATTCAGGGTCAGCATTACGTCCTGTCACGCATGGAAGAACTGCTGGACGAATTCCCCCGCATGCGAATTCACCCGGACGACTGACGGACCCGAGTGCGTTTCGTCCTCATCCACGGGGGTTTCCACGGAGCGTGGTGCTGGGACAAGTTGGTCCCGGAGCTCGAGGCTCTGGGACACGAAGCCCTCGCGATCGACCTCCCCGGTTCAGGCGAACGGATGGCGGAGAAGGCAGATCATGCCTCTTGGCGAGCCGCCTTCCGAGACGTCGTGAAAAATGGGGACGTGCTCGTCGGGCACTCGCAGGGGGGGTTCGCCATCTCCCTCGCGGCCGACGAGCTACCCGAGAAAGTAGGCCGGTTGGTGTACCTCTCGGCTGCCGTCCCCATCGAAGGAGAGCCGATGGGCGCCGCGACCGTGGGAAGCACCGAGCTTTGGCCCGAAACGATCGGCATGCCTGCTGAGGACTTCATGACACTGGTGGACGTCCCCGGGCAGGGACCCTGCGTCGCGATCACCGAACCATCCGCCGCAAACGACCTCTTCTACCACGACTGCGATCCGGCCGATCAGGCCTGGGCTTTTCGGCATCTCACCCCCCTTCCGCTTGGCCCCACCCTCGAGCCATTCGTTCTTCCTCGCTTCTGGACCGCCGCCATCCCCCGCGATTACATCCTCTGCACGGAGGACCACTCCCACACGGCTGCATCCGACAACGAGTTCATGCGACGTTTGGGATTGAGCGTGTGCATGAGCGTCCTCTCGTCGCACTCACCCTTCCTCAGCCGACCGGCCGAGACCGCTCGACTTCTGGCCGCCTGCGCGAGCGGCGCCCTGAGCTGAGCTATTCCTCTAATTTCGGTTTCAAGCGCTCCAAGATGTTCTTGTGCTCTTCGGTCTGCATCGTTCCCTCTTCCAATACGAAGCCCATCGGCATTGCCCCGCTGAGCGCACTGGCGACGTGCATGTTCAAAATTCGCTTCGTGCCCTGCACCGCCAACGGGGGCAGATCAGCCAGTTTCCGCGCAAGGTTCATGGCTTCATCCATGAGCGCGTCGGGAGTCGTCGTCCGGGTTGCCAGTCCCAGCTCGACGGCTTTGCTCGCGGAGATACGCTCACCCGTAAGAAGGAACTCGCGCGACCTCATGATGTTGGTGAGCAAGGGCCAGAAAGCAGCACCGCCGTCACCGGCAACGAGACCCACCGAAATGTGGGGATCGGCAAGGTGGGCTTTCTCTGACATCAGCACCACGTCGCAGAGGACGGCGATGTTGCATCCGAGCCCCACTGCGGCGCCGTTCAAGGCGGCGATCACCGGTAGTGGGAAGCGAATCATCTCCTCAATGATCTCGGCGCCCTCCCTCAGGCTTTCATAACGGGCCACCGGATCGATCGGGAACCGGCTCAGCCAGTCGAAGTCGCCGCCGGCGCAGAAGGTCCTCCCCGCTCCCGTGAGGATGACCACCCGGGCCTCACGATCAGCAGATAGTTGGCGCCACACATTCGCGAGCGCCCAGTGGAGTGCGGGGTTGACGGCGTTCAGTTGTTCGGGGCGGTTGATGGTCAGGATGCGAATTGCGCCAGAGGCGGTGACGACCAACTCAGGCGGCAGATCGTACGTGACGCCCGAGTCGCTCCCTGACGTACCTGATTCGTGTGTCATAGAAAGTCCGTATCAGTGGATGGAAGTAGTGGCACGCCGCGCCCACGAGGAGGCGAAACCGCCCCCCACCGTAGACTGCAAATTTTGCCAGCGTAGAATTGCGACGTCCGGTGCGCGCCGCCCGCGCCGAGCATCGTCCACGGGTGGGGGCCTCTCGACACTGAGCGATGGATCACTACGATGCTCCCCCGATGCAGTGGGAGGGCCGTCGATGACACTTGAGGGCAAGGTTGCTTTCATCACCGGGGTGGCACGCGGCCAAGGGCGGAGCCATGCGGTACGGCTGGCCAACGAGGGCGCCGACATCATAGGAATCGACATTTGTGCAGATATCGCGTCCGTGAACTACCCGCTGGCCACGCCCGACGACCTGGACGAGACACGCTCCTTGGTGGAGGCGAAGGACCGCCGGATGGTGGCACGCATCGCCGACGTAAGGGACTACGACGCGGTACGCGACTCGCTGGAGGTCGGTGTGCGTGAGCTGGGCCGGCTGGACATCGTCTGCGCCAACGCCGGTATCGCCCCGATGGGCGTGCGACGAACCACCGTCGAGGAGGACCTCGAACACTGGGCGGACGTCGTGGCCGTGAATATGACCGGAGCGTTCCACACTGCCAAAGCGTCCATCCCGCACCTCCTGGCCGGTGGACGCGGAGGGTCCATCATCTTCACCAGCTCGACGGCAGGTCTCCGCGGGTTTGCCGGCGAAGCCGGGAGCCTTCTCGGCTATTCGGCGTCCAAGCACGGAATGGTCGGCTTGATGCACAGCCTGGCCAACTACCTCGCCCCCCACCAAATACGGGTGAACACGATCCACCCCACCGGCGTCCGCACGACGATGGTGGTCAATGAGACGATGCTGGAGTGGCTCGCGCAACACCCTGGTGGGGGTTCGACGCACCTGGAGAACCCGATGCCGGTGGACATGCTCGAGCCCGAAGACGTGTCGGGGGCCGTGGCCTTTCTGGCTTCCGATGATGCGAAGTGGATCACCGGCGTGGCTCTGCCCGTCGATGCCGGATTCACGAACAAGCTCTGACAATGGACGGTGCCCTTCCCCGACGCCCTGCAGCCGGGTCATCGGTAGAGGAGGTCGTGGTCGGGGTGGGCAGCATCCATCTGTCGGGGCTGGTCGCGTCGCCTGTCCACGAGGAGCCGCGCGCGCTCATCGTTGCCATCCACGGGGCGGGTATGCATGCTGGGTACTTTGATGCTCAAAACGCTCCGGGACTGTCACTTCTGCACCTCGCGAGCTCAGCCGGCTACTTGGCCTGGGCTCCCGATCGACCTGGGGTCGGAGCCAGCCGCGAACTCAGCCAGCGACGCCTCTCCACCACGGAGCAGGCGGAGATCATGCTCGAGGCTATCGACACGTTCAGACAGAAGTACGGCGTCGACAGGCGGGTGTTGCTGGTGGGCCACTCGTATGGCCTGAAGGTCGGATGGACCATGGCCGCCATCGACACGCGGGACCGTCTCCTCGGAGTCGAGGGATCCGGCGCGGGATTGCACTATGCCTTCGACTGGGCCGAACGCCAGGCGCAAGGCGGAGACCGCCCACGACTGAGCGCAAGGGACGAG
The DNA here is from genome assembly GCA_963706555.1 of uncultured Acidimicrobiaceae bacterium. Lineage (GTDB taxonomy): Bacteria > Actinomycetota > Acidimicrobiia > Acidimicrobiales > RAAP-2 > Bog-473. Next base: position 2,715,710 of record OY970164.1, on the reverse strand, counting down.
GTGTGGGGACCAGCGGATCTCTACCCGCCCGCCACGTTGAGGCGGGAGCTCCTTCCATTGAACGAAGGCCCCGCCGTCAAGGACGGTGAGGGCGCGAGTTGGCCGTCCGACCTCCGCGCCATGGCCCCCAAGATCCGGGTGCCCCTACGGATCACGTTCGGACGGCACGATGGAATCTGGCGGACGGACGAGGACGAGGTCACCCAACTGCGAAGTCTGTTCACGCACGTTCCTTGTTCCATCGACATCGAGCCTGACGGAGGCCACAACCTGAGTCTCGGGTGGGCGGCGCGCGGGTACCACCTCAAGGTTCTCAGTTTCCTCGAGACGTGCCTTCTGCTCGAAGCGGCCAACGGCAGGCCGGTGGCGCCCACGGGGCCGTAACGCGTCACCGGTCCCATTCGGCCGGCTGAGGAACCCGGACGGGGTTGGAGGTCATGCCTGACCGGAAGCGGTTCGAGACTTCAGACCAGTCCATGTGACCACATTCCGAGGTTGGACTCCCCCGGTACTGTGCCCACGACAGATCGTACGACGTCGAGGAGCAACCATTGGTCTATCAACCCATGCAAGGGATAAGAGTCGTCGAAGTAGCTCAGTACACCTTCACTCCCGCGGCGGGAGCCGTGTTGGCAGATTGGGGTGCCGACGTCATCAAAGTCGAACACGCGGAGAACGGCGACGCCCAACGCGGGCTGCGGATCGGCACCGGGGGCGCTGCTATTGGAACGTTTCAGCCCCTTATGGAGCACCCGAACCGGGGCAAGCGCAGCGTCGGGCTCGCGCTTGCGACGCCCGGGGGTCATGCCGTGCTGATGGACCTGGTGCGCGAGGCGGACGTTTTCTTGATCAACTTCCTCGGGGCTGCCCGGCGCCGGTTGCACCTGGAGGTGGACGACATTCGAGCCGCCAACCCCAACATCATCTACGTGCGCGGGAGTAGCCACGGTCAACGAGGTCCCGAGGCCGAAAAAGGGGGATATGACGGGTCCACCTTCTGGTGCCGAATGGGCAGCGCGTGGGGCGCTACCTCCCCTGGGAGCCCCAGAGTCACGGGGATGCCCGCCGGTGCCTACGGCGATTCCATGGGAGGCATGACGATCGCGGGTGGCATCGCTGCGGCTCTTCTGGCCCGGGAACGAACTGGCTCCCCCTCCGTGGTGGACGTATCGCTTATGAGCATCGGTTCCTGGGCCATGGCGCTCTCAATCGGCAATGCCATGCTGGTCGGAGAAGACACACCCCCGCCCCCGGCGGATGCTCCCATGTTCATCGCAGTCAATCCGTTGATCGGCACCTTCCGCACGTCCGATGGGCGCTGGATCAACTTCACCATGCTGCAACCGGGCCGCTATTTCGCTGACGTGTGCCGACATCTCGGCTTGGACGAGCTCATTGAGGATCCGCGCTTCGGCACCGCCGAGGATCTCATGGCGAATGCCTCCGAAGCCGGCGCGTACATAGCCGAAGCCATCGGGGCGCAGCCCTACGCCCACTGGATGGAGAAGCTCGCTACCATGGAGGGTCCGTGGGCGCCTGTGCAGTCCCCGCTCGAAATCTCGAACGACCCTCAAATGGCCGCAAACGGCTACATCTGCTCCGTCATCGACAGCGAGGGACAGGAACGCCGACTTGTCGCAAATCCGGTGCAGTTCGACGAGCAACCTCCCGTGCTCACCCGCGCCCCACTCTTTGCGGAGCACACCGACGAGGTTCTTCGGCAACTGGGCAAGACAGACGACGAGATCATCCAACTGAAAATCGAGGGCGCGTGTACGTAGCACCGATGACGGTCGCTTGACAGTGCAGCACCGGGGCCTTACGTTCTACACTGTATGAATTGAGGAATTTCCGCACTACCTGGGATTGGATGTGAACAAGCGTGACTTTTGATCTTCTGGTGCGAGATGGACATGTGGTCGACGGGACAGGCAAGGCCGGGTTCCGGGCCGATGTGGCGGTATCCGAGGGAAAGATCGTCGCCGTGGAACCGGACATCTCTGGCACCGCCAACCGCGTGATCGATGCCGAAGGTCGGATCGTCGCGCCGGGATTCATCGACATTCACACGCATTTCGACGCGCAGGTTCTGTGGGATCCGGCGCTCACTTCGACAGTGAGGCACGGCATTACATCGGTCGTGGCGGGCAACTGCGGGTTCACCGTGTCTCCGGTCAAGCCGGGCGACGGCGATTTCATCATTCAGATGCTGGCACGCGTGGAGGGTATGCCGGCCGACGCCCTCGAAGCGGGCCTGAACTGGGAATGGGAGAGTTTCGGCGAGTACGTCGATCGCCTGCGCAACCGGGTAGGGGTCAACTACCTGCCCCAGATCGGCCATTCCACCCTCAGGCGGTATGCCATGGGAGATGCCGCGTTCGAGAGGGCGGCGACGGAGGACGAGGTGGCGACCATGCGGAGCCTCCTCGGCGAGGCTGTGCACGCGGGCGCCCGTGGATTCTCGACGTCGACGTCGCCCACGCACAACGACAGCTTCGGGCGACCGGTGCCGAGCCGACTCGCGGAGAAAGAGGAGTTCCTCAGCCTGGCTGGAGCCCTCCGAGGCTCACGCCACCCTCTCATCGGCATCTCACCGGGGTCGAAGTTCGTCGGGATCAACCCTGACGAGCGATCGCTGATGGTGGGAATGGCGACGCAGAGCGGGGCGGTCGTCCACTGGAACCCCCTGGTGTACTCCGAGGCGTTTCCCGACCTCTCTGCGCGGACACTGGAGGTTTCTGCTGAAGCCCGAGCCGCCGGAGCTCGAGTGGTCGGCGTCTACAACCCGGGGCCACCGGGCCCGACGCGCGTCGACCTCCGCAGCGGATTCCTGTTCGAGTCTCTGCCTCATTGGAAGGAGATCCTGCGGTTGTCGATCGACGAGCGCTGCGAGGCTCTGCAGCGGGAGGACGTCCGGCGCAACCTGAAAGCTGACTTCGAGGACGACACCACCTTGGGTCACCTGACAGCCCACCTGCGGAAAATGTGGCCCATGCTCACCGTCGCGACCGTGTCGGACGAGGCGAACGAAAAGTATCTCGGCCGGACGGTCGGCTCCATTGCGGCCCAGGAAGGCAGCGACCCCATGGACACCATGCTCGACCTTGCCGTCCGTGACCATCTGGACACCGTCTTCATGAATGACAATGTCACTCCCTCCGGTCCTGCCGCGAACGAGGCCATGCAGGAGCTCACCCACCACGAGGATGTCGTCTTCGGCGGGTCCGACGCCGGAGCGCATCTCGACTTCATGTCGAACGAGCCCTTGCCAAGCCGGGCCCTGGCACTTCGGGTACGCGAGCAGGGCGTGCTGTCACTCGAAGAGGTCGTCCACGGCTTCACGGGACGATTGGCCAAGGTGTTCGGACTCGAGGGGCGGGGCGTCCTGGCCCCGGGGATGGCAGCCGACATCTGCGTCTTCGACATCAATGAGATCGGCGCCGGAATGCCCTACATGGTGAACGACCTGCCGGCGAACAGCGAACGATTCGTCACCGAGCCGAAGGGGATCTATCAGACGGTCGTCAACGGCGTGGTTGTCAGCGACCAGGGAGAGTCAACGGGCGCCCTCGCCGGTCAGGTGCTCTGAAACCTCCACCGGTGCGCGGCGCTTCTCCCTATCGCAACGTGATGGGAAGGGCCTCGACGCTGCGCATGAAAGTCGACCCCGACCAGGAGATCTCATCGGCTGGAACCGCGAGATCAAGTCCGGGGAACCGACTGAGCAGGCCCTCGAATGCGGCCTGCATCTCCAGATGCGCGAGGTGGGCGCCCATACACCGGTGGGCCCCGAACGCCAGCGACAAGTGGGGCCTCGGAGCGCTTCGGTGGAAGTCGAGTTCCCATCCGTTCGGAAAGACCGACTCGTCGCGGTTCGCCACCGAGTGTTCGGGAAGGACCGGCTCCCCGGCTTTCACGACGACGCCTCCGCTCAGCTCGACATCCTCACTGGCCCAGCGCACGAACGGGACCCCGTACTTGAAACTCGGAATCCACCGCCACAGTTCCTCGAGTGCCGCCGGGAGCAGGTCTCGGTCATCGACCAATTCCTGCCAGTGGCCACGGTGGGTCATCAGGGCGAACAGGGTCGTCCCCAGTTGGTTCACGGTGGTCTCCAACCCTCCGAGCCACACGGCCATCGCCAGGTTGTACAGCTCTTCTTCGTCCAGCCGGTCGTCGTCGTCGTGTGCGTGAACCAGAACGTGGAGAAGATCGTCGGTCTCCTCGGACCGACGCTTGGCGATCAGCCCCGTCACGTAGTCGTGCACGGTTTCCTCAGCGGCGTGACGGGCATCGGGCTCGGTGTCGAATCCGGTGAGCGTGTCCACCCACAACCGGAACTGCTGCGCCTCGGAGACCGGAACGCCGAGGATCAACGTCAGCACCCGCGGCGGTAGCTGTCGCCCGAACATGGAGACGAAGTCGACGACCCCGTCCTGATCGGCCATCTCGTCCAAAAGATCGGAGACCATGGCCTGGACCTGGTCGCGGAGGGAACTGATCCGGCGTGGCGAGAAGGCGCCGGAGGTGAGCCGGCGGAGACGGGACTGCTCGGGAGGATCCATGTTCACCAACATGGTGGGGTCCTTGGCCATGACAGCACCGATCCAGACCCCAGGCGCGTCGCGAGGAATACCGAGCACCCGGCCGAAACGGCGATCGCCGTACACGGCGCGGACATCCTCGTAACGGGTGGCCAACCAGCAGGGCTCGCCGAAGGGCAGCTGCACCTTGATCGGACCCTTTTCCTGCAGTTCCTTGTAGATGGGGTCTACGTCCAAGGCCGCATCTGTGACGACGGGGTACTCGATGATCTCGCTCGTCGTCGCCATCGGTACCAGCCTCCCTTTCCGGGCCATTCGACCCTGTCACTCGACACCGTATAGTACCGAGGGTGCGACCGGGAACCCCCGGGGCAGACCACCATTGCTGCCTTACAGGGTCCTCTCGGGGCCACGTGGAAGAGGCAGCCCGGTCCACCCGAAGGTTCCGGACGAGTGTCCATCCGAGTTCTCGTAGTGGCCGGGAGCGGTCGCCCTATCGTGGCGCACATGGACGTGGCGATGAAAGCTGAGACGATGACCATCACCGGAGCGGGGGGCGACGAGATCGAGGCTTACCTCGCGCAACCTCTCGCGGTCGGCCAGTACGGCGGGGTCGTCGTGATCCACCACATGCCGGGCTACGACGAGGCGACCAAGGAGATCACCCGACGCTTCGCTGCACACGGATACCTCGCCATCTGCCCCAATCTCTACTTTCGGGAGGCCCCCGGAGCCTCACCCGACGATGCGGCCGCGACGGCCCGGGCCGCAGGAGGCGTGCCCGACGATCGCTTGGTCGGCGATGTGGACGGCGCGGCGCGCTACCTGAGGTCGCTCTCGAATTCCAATGGCAAAGTTGCCGTCATCGGGTACTGCTCGGGCGGCCGCCAGTCGTTCCTCGCCGGGTGCAGCCTCCAGCTCGACGCGGTCGTCGACTGCTACGGCGCCTTCGTCGTGGCGACGCCACCACAGGGATCGTCAATGGAGCCTCTCCTTCACCTGACTCCACAGCTTTCCGCCCCCCTTCTCGGCTTGTTCGGAGCCGAGGACGGGTACCCCTCCCCCGATGAGGTGGCCCAGCTCGAGGCGGCTCTGAAGGAGAACGGCAAGGCGTACGAGATCCACAGTTTCGAGAACGCCGGACATGCATTCTTCGCGACGGACCGGCCCAGCTACCGCGTGGAAGCAGCCAATGCCGGGTGGGCCACGATCTGGGCCTTCTTCGAGGAGCACCTGGCCTGATGTGCACCTACGAGACCGAGCACGTGTCGATGCGGGGGTCGGCCAAGGGGCCTTCGGGTTGGTTCGACGTGACCACCGCGACGGTCTACTTCGACCACCCGGTCCACGCGCCTTTCGTACATTCTCTGAACATCGACTTCCTCAATGGCGAAGCCGGACCGTCCATGCGTACCGCAGTGGAGCTCAGCTCGGAATCGGCGCGGCAGCTGGCCGAGGCCATCCTGAAGACGCTCGATTCCGTGCCGAGCGGCGTCGCCTGAGCTCACTGCGAGGCGATGACGGGTACTAGCGGTCGGTCGTCGTCGCGGATCCAACGGCCTCGGCCAGCTCGCTGACGTCGTCGAGCTCGTCCAGGCGCCAGCACAGATCGATGATCTGTTCGCGCTCTTTCAGCGGCACCAACGCCTCCGCGCATTCGTGGAATTTGCCGAGGAGCTCGTCGTCGGTCAGTGGGTCCTCCGGCCTTCCGTGGGAGAGGGTCACGGTCTCGTCGAATGCCTCTCCCGATTTGAGCGTCAGTTCCACCCGGCTCTCCAACTTCACGTTGGCCATATCGCCGTCGACCGGGATGTAGCTGACCCTGCTCATCATCTCGCGGGCTTCTGGGCGTTGCACGGCCTCGTCGGTGTATTGGTACATCCCGGCTCGTCCGTCGAGAGCGATCGCCGCAAGGTCGTACTCGATGCTGTATTTGCCCTCCAGGCCGGTCTTCGGGTCGTGGTAGGGCATCATCTCGGTCAAGAAGGCCGGGAACGACACGGTGATGGAATCGATCTCGGAAGGATCGATGGGCTGGCGCCGGATGATCTTCTGGAGCGCGTCCTGCCCCCAGTGCCCGGCGCCGCACGACGCGTGCAACCGCAAGGTGGACCCTCGTGTTGCCATTTCCCAATCGCCCAGTCCTTGCAGCACCCTTTGGGGATCCCCGACCTCCAGTCCGAGCAACCTGGCCACCCCGTCGTCACCGTCGATGATGTTCTCGTTGGCTGTGAAACCGAGGCTGATCAGCTCGGCCGCAATCACGCCGTGCATGGCTGCGCTCCCGGCGCTGAACGATTTGGTGTCGCTTCCCCGGTTCTTCATCACCCCGGCCATGGCCGACGCCGCATTGCCGAGCGCCATGCGGGTCTGCGTCACGTCAAGTCCCATTAATTTCGCCGTCAGGGCGGCCACGCCAAGCACGGGTTGGAATCCCTGGTTGAACCAACCGCGCCACAGCAGAGTGTTGCGCGCCCCGTCCATGCAGGGCTTTGCGGTCTGGAAGATCACCTCGTACCCGACGTGCCAGGCCAGGATCACCTCCCGTCCGGACGCGCCGAGCTTCTCTCCGACGGCGAGGGCGGCCGCGGTCAGCGGATTGGCGTAGTGACCACTGAACAGCGCGATGTCGTCGAACTCGAGAGCGTGGCCGGCCGTGGCATTGGCGAGGGTGGCCAAGGACGCCGTGCTCTTGAAGCCGGACCCCACGAGGCTGGATTCCTCCTTCGCTCCCTGCGCCCGGACCCATTGGCTGATGATCTGACCGGTCGAGACGGACAGTCCGGCGAATTGCACGCCGAGCGAGTCGATGAACCGCTCCTTGACGCGCAAGGCCCCGGGATCTGGAACGTCTTCGTACTGCGCTTTGACGATCCACTCAGCCAGCTGTTCAGTCACCGACGCTGTCACTGTCATCTTCCTTCCGTGGGGCGACGGTTCATGTCGCCATCATCTATTTCGCCGGAGCGAGGTATCCCTCCCTGCGAAGCATGTCCTCGACTCCCCCGGCTTCGACGATGTCCCGAAGAGCCTGATGCACGGGAACGCCTTCGATGCTCGTGCCCTTGGTCGTGTTCTCGACATGCCCGGAGTGCCAGTTCACGGTGGCCACGTCGCCCTCCTCGAAGAGATCGCTGACACCGGCGCAGGGGAGAACCGGCATCCCGACGTTGACGCAGTTGCGCAGACCGAGTCCGTTGAACGACTCGGCGACGATGCCCGCCATTTCGAACCCACGGAAGATGTCCCCGATGGCCCGAGCGGACCCGACGCCGAAGTTCCGGCCCGCGATCAGGACGTCGCCGGGACGCACCTCGTCCACCCAACCCGGCCGGTTGGCCGAAAAACACTGGCGCCGCTGCTCTTCGGGGGGCATGAAGAGCGCATAACCCGGGATGATCAGATCGGTATTGATGTCGTCACCGAACTTCCACACCCGGCCGCTGAAGGTGCTGGCCATTGTCTCTCCTGTCCTCTCGTTCCCAATGCCTACAGGTCGCGGGGATCGGTGATGACACCCCGCACGGCGGAGGCGGCAACCGTGGCCGGCGAACCCATGAAGATGTCCGCTTCCGCGCTCCCCATGCGGCCCTTGAAGTTGCGGGTCGATGCCGTGATGCAGACTTCGCCGTCGGCTAGCAGTCCCATGTGTCCCCCGAAGCATGCGCCGCAGGTTGAGCTGGTCACGACTGCTCCCGCCTCCATGAGGGTCTCGACGTAGCCGGCCTTGACAGCCTGCTTCAGGATCTCCTGACTTCCGGGTGTCACGATGAAGCGCACGCCGGGAGCGACTTTGTGTCCCTTCACCATTTCGGCGGCGACGGCGAAATCACTGAGCCGCCCGTTGGCGCAGGAGCCTATGAATGCCTGATCGACCTTCTGGCCCGCCACTTCGCCGACACTGCCCGAATTCCAGGCGACCCGCCCCGGCTTGACGACCTGGGGCTCGAGGGACGAGAGATCCACGGTGATCACGGCCTCGTACTCCGCGTCGGCGTCGGGATAGGCGGGCTCGTAGTCCCATTTCGCCCGGCCTTCGAGGTACTCCGCCAGAACGTCGTCGTACGGGAAGAGTGAGAATTCGGCGGAGAGCTCGGCGGAGATGGTGGCCATCGTCAGGCGCCCGTCCATCCCCACGCTGGCGAGCCCATCTCCGTGCCACTCCAGGTTTCGTCCGGCGAAATCGCCGTATTGACCCGGGATGTAGTGGATGATGTCCCGCGCGTAGACCCGCTCGGGCAGTTTGCCTTCCAGGTTCACCTTGGTGGTCGGACCCACCATGAACCAGGTCTTGCCTTTGCAGAGGATGTAGGTCATCTCCGATGGGCCCATGCCGCGGGCCAAGCAGTTGAGTGCGCCCGACGAGCACGTATGGGAGTCGGGATTGGCCAGTATCTGACCCGGGAGTGCCAGACCCTCCTGGGCCACCAACACGTGGGAGATGCCGTGCTGACCGACTGGGAAGTAGTGCTTCACCTTGAACTTCTCGACGAACGCCCTCATCTCCTTGGCCATGTTGGCGGCACGTACCGTGGGAGCGGGCACCTGATGGTCGTGGAGCAGGACCAGCCGGTCCGGGTCGAATACCTTCAGCACGTCGGGCCGCATCCAGTCGAAGAACACGGCGACATCCACGTCTACGACGACGACGTCGCCCGGTGAGACCTTCGACTGGTCCGAGTGGTTGGCCAAAATCTTCTCGACTGTTGTCATTCCCATGGGAAACCCCCCTTCACAACGTTGTTACTTCGGGCTGAATAATGCGGCCAGGTCCGCGACGTTACCAATGCGTTCCAATCGGCGGGCTTGGTCGTAGAGCTGGTCGCTCTGTCCCTCACCGAGCACCCTTCCGGCCATGTTCATAAACTTGTTCCGGAACTCGTCTTCGGTCATTGGATTCGATGGATTGCCCTTCGGATAGAGCACCTCGTCGGTGTACTGGCGGCCGTCCTTGGTCCGGACGGTGACCCGGCCCGGCATACTGAAGGTGACCCGGCCGTAGAGCTCGTCGTCCTGGTGAACGGTCGTCTTCGGAATCATCGCCTGGATCACCGGGTCGCCGACCGTTTCCTCCGTGAACTCGTCGACCGTGATGCAGCCCCGAACGGCGGCCACGGACAGGGCGAACGGCAGGCTGGCCTGAGCGGACACGACCGTCGAGACCTTGTGCTTGGCGAGAAAGGGTTCGACCTTCTGCCAGGCCGCATCGATCTGCTCGATGTCGGTGTGTTGCAGGTCGTTCTCCTGCATGATCTTGAGCAGGGCCTCCACCGGGGCATGCAGGGTCAGGTTCATGGGATAGGCCTTGGCCCAACGCCGGGTGATCTCAAAGGATTCGCCCAGGCCGTCGAGTAACACCTCGACATCCAAGCGGCCGTCGGAGTACATCTTGGCGAAGGCCTGAATTCCTTCGAGCCCGAGCTCCGTCGCCCGAAACCCGGTCTCGGCGAGCTCGGCCGCGGTCACCCCGCGCTCGCTGGCCATACCGCCGTTGAGCGACCTCTGCCAGGCGCCCTCCTCGTGGCCCTGGAACGTTCCACCCGTGAACGCCGCGGCGAGTCCGAGGGCGTAATTGGTGAAGAGGGGACTGAGGCCGAGCAGTCGGGCGGAGCCGGCCGCGGCCCCGAAAGTGCCGTAGAGGGCCGGCACGTAGAACGGGGATCCACTGCCACCAAGGGTTGCCCTGGTGATGCGACTGATCACCTCGTACCCGATGACGATCGAGAGAACGAGTTCCCGGCCCGAGCGTTGACGAGCCTCGGCGAGGGCGAGGGGCGCGGTCACCGCAAACGGATAGGGCCGACCGAATCCGTTGAAGTCGGCATACTCGAACCCGAGCGCCATCGTGCCGTTCGCGAGGGCCGCCCTCGAGGCGAGCGTTTTCTTCCCCGTGGCGATGATCGTGGCTTCGGGTTGACCGCCGCCTTGGGCGGCGCAGAACGCGGCGATCGACTGGCCCCAGGGTTTGGTGGCCCCGACGAACAACGATTCACCCAGGTAGTCGGCCATTACCCGTCCGGCTTCTTCGACGGCGGGTTCAGGAAGGTCTTCGAATTCGAGACCGGCCACCCATTCCGCCAACTCGCGGGTTACGAGTCGGCCGCTGGTGATGGTCTCCCAATCGGCGTCCATCAAACCTCCTCGGGCATGTACGGCGACCGATCTCGTTAGATGTGCACGAGCCGCTCGACCGACTCGAAGGGGGTGGGTTGGACCCCTTCTTCGTAGCCGGGCAGACGGTACAGGCGGGCAGTGTTGCCAGCGAGTAGCGCCTGCTTGTCCTCCGTGGGGAGCTCCTCGCTGACGCGCATGGCCTGCTGGCGGTCGTCGGGCCAGTTCGCCGCGTCCAGCGGAAAATGGCTGGCCCAGAGGAGATGTTCGGCTCCGATGAGATCGCGATGCTTCACGGTGGTCCTGTCCTGCTGAATCGTGAACCAGAAATGACGGCGCATGTATTCGCTGGGATACGAGTCCTCCCGGTCGAGCTTGAAACGCTCCAGGTGCCGTTGCCGGAGGTAGGTGTTGTCGAGGAACTCCATCCAATGGAAGGACCACCCGGCATCGGCGTGCGCCACCACCATTCTCAGGTTCGGGAAACGATCGAACACGCCTGCGGCCACCAGCGGGAGGAGCGCCGTCGCAACCGGAGGCTTCAGGCCGGGCGTGATGGCTGTGGTCGGCGCACTGGGAGCGTCGCCCAAGCCGTAGTGCAGGCTTATCGGGAGTCCGGCCTCGTTGGCGACGTCCCAGAGCGGATCGAGGGCCGCATCGGTCGGACCCTTGCTCCCCGACGGCCACGCGTCGATCACGGCGCCCCGTAGCACCGGGTCGCCGACGATACGGACCAGCTCTGTACGGGCGTCCTCGACGCTGGAAGTTGGGAGTTTGCCGATGCCGATCAGGCGATCGGGGTTGTACGAGCAGAATTCGGATATCCAGTCGTTGTAGGCCCGGGCGCACTCGAGACGTAATTCGGCGTCCTCGACCTGCTTGATGGCATCCCAGAGATGGGGTGACGCGTACAGGACTTCGGCGTCGACGCTGTCCGCGTCCTGGGCCTTGATCCGTTCGCCCGGATCATGCAAGGCCGGCATTATTTCGTCGAAGGTCACCGGTCGGTCCGGGTCGGTGAGGTCGGAGAACCGGTACCCCGAGCCCGTCACCGCTGAGGCAGGGAACGGTACCGGCACGACATTCTCCACGAACCAGGCGCTGCCACCGTTGGACTCGCGCACCTGCGGAGCGCGATCTCGCAGTCGGGCGGGCAGCCTCGTCTCGAACAGGTCCGCCGGCTCGAACACGTGGGAGTCCGCCGAAATCAGGCTGTAATCAATCTTGTCGTTCACACTTACCTTCCGTCGTAGTTTGCACGTCGCCGGTCAGGCGACCGGCGATGCGATCGATTGCTCCGGGTCCGGCCACGTGACGACACCATCGTCCTTCAGCCGGGTCATGTCGTCTTCGCTCAACCCCAGACTGCTCAGGATCTGCCGGGTGTGTTCTCCCTTGTCGCAGTACGGCAGCGCCTGCCCGGGCGTATCCGAGAACCGGATCACCGGGGCGTAGCGCCAGTACCGACCACCCAAGCTGGGATGTTCGGTCCGGACCATCAGCTCATCGGCCTGGGCCTGACGGTCCTCGTAGAGAAATGCGAAGTGCGACATGCCGTCGGCAACCACACAGCCGACGCCCGCGGCGAGGAGGCCGCTCTCCCACTCCAGGGCTGACCGAGACGAAAACACCTGTTCCAGTCGCTGCTCCAGATCCGACCGGTTCTCCCGCCTGGCCCCGACCGTCGCATACCGGGGATCCGAGGTCAGATCCACTCCCGCGACCTGGCAGAACCGGGCGAACTCCTCGTCGGAGACGGCCGAAAAGAAGACCCAGCGAGGGTCCGGGTTCTCGTAGGTCTGACGCTCCGTGCCCTGAGCCATCGGCGCCGTCTCGTAGAGACGGTAGGTGGCCCCGGTCCCGAGTTGCCGGTAGTCGACCGACGGCCGTGGTTCCTTTCCGGCGAACGAGAAGGCGTCCTCGAGATTCAGGTACAGGTTGGACTGGATCATCGCCGACTCGACGTAGTGGCCCTGTCCCGACCGATGGTGAGCGAAGAGCCCGAGCATCAGGCTCGTCGCGTGACCGACAGCCGCGATGGGATCAGCACCGGCCTCGCGCAGTGGAGGATGCCCCTCCCCGCTCTGGTACGCCGTCGTACCGGCGAACGCCGCGATGATCGGGTCGATGGCAGGCTGACGACGGTACGGACCGACCGACCCGTACGACGCGGCGTAGTGGTAGACCAAATTCGGGTTGATCTTTTGCAGCGTGGGGTAATCGATTCCGAGCGACTCCGGCACGCCGGCTCGAAAACTGTGAATAAACGCATCGGCTTCGGCGACCAATCGGTGGAGAATCTCCCTGCCCCGAGGGTCTTTCAAGTTGAGCGCTATACATTCCTTGCCCTGCATGGCGCGCACCATGTTGTTCTGGCCGAGGTTCAGGAGCGGGTCAGTGACGTTGCCGCCCTGCATGCCATAGGGGTCTCCGTTGAGGGCGCGGTACGGGTCACCCTGGATGCGTTCGATCTTGATCACCCTGGCGCCCAGCTCAGCCAGGAGAGCGGTGGCAAATGGGGTGGCGTAGTAGTAGGCGGCCTCCACGATGGTGATGCCGTCGAGTGGGCCCTTCAATGAACGTTCTGAAGGCGCTGAAGGCGCCCGGGAAGCCAGCTCACCCTCCAGCACCTCTTTTGTGTGCTCACCCGGACGCGGCGCCGGTCTGGCGATCGACGCAGGAGCGCCCGGAAGATTGACGAGAGCACCGATCTGGATCATGTGTCCGACCCGGGGATCGTCCAGCTCGGCCAGATAGCCGGCCTCGACCACCTGTGGATGCTCCAACGCCATCTGGGTGGTCTGGATCGTGTCGCCACACACATTCCCGTTCTCGAGGTAGGCGGCCATCCACTCGTCCGCTGTTCGTTCCCTCATTCGCTCCTGCACGCGCCGGATGAGCTCATCCTTGTCCGCCGGATCGGAGAACTGGAAGGGTGCACCCTTGTAGCGCTCGTCCTCCCAGATCCAGTCGAACCCGATGACACTGATCCACGCGGGGAAAAAGTGAGGCTCGGTGAGTGAGTGCGTGATCCACCGCCCGTCCTTGCACTCGACCATCAAGCCGATCAGGTTGAGCTGCCTTGGGTCCTGATGATGGGCCAAGGTGTGCGCATCGTCCTGCGGTTGGCCGGTCTTCGCCGTCGCGTCGGGTGGAAGCGGCTCACCGTCCCGCAGGATCCAACGGACCTTCGGGTTCTGTCGGCAGGTCAAGGCCCGCAGGAAGTCGGTCTCGACGAGCTGACCCTTGCCGGTGAGATCCCGGGCCCGGAGTGCGGCGAGGATGCCCTGCACGGCCAGCATGCCGGCGAAATAGGAGGCGTCCTTGGGTGCTCTGAAGACAGGCCGCTTCCCGTCCTGGAACCACCCGTCCTGGTCTTTGAAAATGCCGGCTTTGGCCATGGCCAGCCCGTCGTCGGCGTCGACCTCGGCAAACGGGCCGGTCGGCCCGTAGCCGGTCAGGGAGAAGTACACCAAACTGGGCTTGCTGCGGGATATCGTCGGATAGTCGATCCCCAGCCGCTTCGTTTCGGTGCCACCCAGGCTCTCGATCATGACGTCTGACCATTCGATCAGTCGCTGGAGCTCCTGTCGGCCCTCCGTCGTCTCGAGATCAAGCTCGATGCTCCGCTTTCCCCGGTTGACGACGAGATCGATGGAGGCTTCCCGGGCCGGATCGCCGCCGGGCGTCTCGACACGTACGACCTCTGCACCGAAATCGGCGAGGACCATGGTCGCCATGGGACCGGCCCGGCCCCGCGTGAAATCAAGGACCCGAAGACCTGCACATGCTCCCGACATCCGCATCCCCCTGAGTCGTGTAGTTAGGCGGCGACTTTGAGTGAGGACGGATCGTCGTAGGGGAGCTTGTAAAGGTCGGCCGCCGTACGCCACATGATTCGCTCAATCTCCGAAGGAGTCGCTCCGGCCCGCTCGAGGAATTCCTTCCCGAGCTGAAAGTCCACGGGCCAACTGCTCGTTGAGTGTGGGAAGTCAGGGCCCCACATGATGTTGCCCACACCTACGTCGTATCGCTCCAGCAGACCGACTTCGTCGATGATGTAGACGACCAGCGCGTTGCGGTGGAAGTACTCACTCGGCAGCATCGGAAGTGTCCAGTGACGCCGGTTACGCCGGACGGATTCGTCGAAACGTTCCAGGTAGTAGGGAACCCACCCCGCATAGCTCTCGGTCCCGATGAACTTGAGGTCAGGGAAACGCTCGAAGACGCCGGTCGTGATCAACTTCGAGAGGATCACCTGGAACTCGCCGGCCGCGATGTCGAGTCCGAGGGCCTTGGCCCTCTTGTCGCGGCCGGGAACTCCGTCAGCGTTGACAACCGAGCCGAGGTCGCCCACGGGGAAGAAGAACTGCTGGTGCACGTTGATCGGCATGCCGAGCTCCACTGCAGCAGCCCAGAACCGGTCGTCCTCGGCCGTCGGTTCACTGAAGTTCCCGCTCGGATAGGCCTCGAGCTGGGCCGTTCGCAGACCCATGTCGGCGCAACGGTGCAACTCGGCGATGCAGTCATCTATGCCCGTCGTGGGAAGGGTGGCGTTACAGACGAATCGCTCCGGAGCGTACGACTGGAACTCCACCATCCAGTCGTTGTACACCTTGTAGCACGCCAGGCTCAGGGCCTTGTCCTTCATGAGCTTGATGCCGTTCCAGACCGTGCTGACGCCGTTGAAGATCACCTCGGCGTCAGTTTCGCCCTCTGCCATTTCCTTCACCCTGGACGCGGCGTCGTACGAGCCAGGGAAGAGGTCCTCGTAGCGAATGCCGCGGTCCTTGATGTTCTTGAATCCCTCAATGATGCTGGCGCGGTCGTAGCGCTTCGACGACTTGAAGTAGAAGGAACTGAATCCCATCACCGCCGGTCGGGTCTGATCCTCCATCATCCAGGCGTGACCCTTCGTGTTGGGGGTCTCGATGACATGGGGGCCCCGATCCCGGTATTTCTTCGGGAGATTCTCCACCCACAGGTTCGGCGGCTCGTTGATGTGCCCGTCTGCTGAAATCGCTCTGTACTGCATTCGCGCCTCCCTGAGGTCCTTACCTTACCCCGTACAATAACACCGCCGGTCCGAACCGAAGAGGGGGCCTCGGGCCCGGGGGCATGTCAAACTGCGGACGGACCGGGGTCGGACACGCCCCTCTCTGCGCGCTTCCCTCTAAAGCTGGACCTGGACGACTCCGCCGATCACCCGGGTGGCGAATGTCATCAGATTCTGGTTGAAACCGTCCGGAATCGATGGTTGGACGCATCGACCCGTCATCACGTCGTCACGACTCGAATGCTGTGCACATTCGATGTGGCCGTCGACGACGGGGCGCCCACCGAGTGACGTTCCCTGGTGGGGACACAGGCGCTGGAATGCGTAGTACGAGCCGTCGACGTTGGCGAGAGCGACCGGCCTTCCGTCCACCGAGACGGTCGCACTACAACCCGGGTCGAGCCAGCCCTCCGGAATGGCGCCGTGAAACGGCACGGTTCTCCCTCCAGTCGGCAGAAGGCCCGGCGGAGCCGGATTGCACCGGACAGTTCGCCCGCCGGCAGATCGAGTTTCAGGCGGTGGCAAGTACGTAGGGCGGATCCGCCTCGTAACGCTCCCGCCTCTCCTCGCGGGTGACGGTCGACGCGTCGACGTCGGGCGACTGGGCGCGCAGCGCCCCAACAGTGGCCTCGTGGCGGGGGATGTGCGCAAACGTATCCCACCCGCAGAATCGGCTGGCGTTCTGCCAGCTGATCTTGTCGATCACCTCGTCGGAGCAGCCCGCACCCTCGCACTGTGCCAGCAGCGCTTCTGGAGCATCCGGCCAAAGAGAGTCCGAGTGCGGGTAGTCGGTCTCGAAGGCGAGGATGTCCTCGCCTATCTCATGATGGAGTTTCAGGGAGGTGGGGTCGGCGATGAAACACGCGAGGGAGTGCTCCCGGAATACCTCCGACGGCTTCTTCGAACCGAAGTCCTGTCCCGTCCAGGTCTGGTTCTCGTAATGCCGGTCGACGCGGTCGAGCATGAACGGGATCCATCCGATCCCGCCCTCCGAGAACGCCACCTTGAGGCCGGGGTACTTGCGAAAGGCCGGTCCCCACAGGAGGTCTTGGACGGCGAGGACCGAAACCTGGGTGGAGAGGACCATGAATTCGTCGAAATTGATGTCCGGCATGTTGATCGCGTTGAGACCCTGGCCGATGTGCAGACACATGACCACGTCGAGATCGCACATCGCCGTGAAGAAGGGATCCCACCAATCCGACTGGTAGGTGGGATAGCCCTGCAGATGGGGCAACTCAGGCATCGTCACGGCGCAGGCTCCCTTGGCCGCCACCCTCTTGAGCTCTTCGACCACGGCATCCATGTCCCACAGCGGCAAGATCGACAACGGCATGAAGCGGCCCGGATAGGCGGCGCACCATTCGTCGATGTGCCAATCGTTGTAGGCCTTGAGCATCACGAGGGAGAGGTCCTTGTCATTGGCCTCCTGGAAGGTGCGCCCACTGAATCCCGCCATGCTGGGAAAGCACATTGAAGCCAGGACACCGTTTCGGTTCATGTCGCGTACCCGCTCGTGGATGTCGTAGGCCCCGGGTCGCATCTCGGCCAACGCTGACGGGTTCATCCCCCACTGCTCCTTGGGCCACGTCACCACGGCGTTGAGACCGACCATGCCCATGATCTGGTCCTCGAAGATCCACTCGTCCTTGCCGTCGCCGTTCCTCACCAGCCGAGGGGCCAGGCTCCGGTAGCGGTCCGGCACGTGGGCGTCGAACATGTTCGGGGGCTCTATCAGGTGATCATCGATGCTCACGATGATCATGTCGTCGACGTTCAATGTCGTCCCTTTCTCAATTATTTGGGACCGGGTTGCCTCCGTGCCAATGTACCGCTGCGATCTTGAGGCCAAGGTGAGTTGTCTACCGTAGGAGGGGCTAGCTTGAGCCCGTGTCCCCCGAACTTGATCTCGAAGGTTGGCCTGCGCTGGTCACAGGAGCTGGCCAGGGAGTCGGCCGAGCCATTGCTCTCACCCTTGCCGATGCCGGTGCCGACGTCGCAATCAACGACGTGGTCGAATCGCGAGCGGACGAAGTCAGGGACGAAATCCGAGAACGAGGCGGCCATGCGGAGAGCGCCCCGTTCGACGTGACCGATTGGGATTCCGTCCATGCCGCAGTGGATCGACTGGGAGGCGTCGGGATTCTGGTCAACAACGCCGGGAACGCCGGGGTGGACGGCTTCTCCGCCCTCCGCCCCTTCGTCGAATCGGACCCAGCCGAGTGGGATCGGTACATCCGCGTCAATCTCTTCGGCGTCATGAACTGCACCAGGGCCGCCCTCCCGTCGATGATCGGCCGGAACGGTGGTCGGATCGTCACGATCGTGTCAGACGCGGCCCGCTACGGCGACGCATTCTTGGCGCCCTATGCGGCGGCCAAGGCCGGTGCGGCCGGCTTCTGTCGCTCGATTGCCAGAGAGGTCGGGCGCTACAACATCACGGTCAACTGCGTGGCCTTGGGCACCATACGGACGCCGACCACGACGCAAGCCGACGACGACTCGCCGGCGCGCCTCGAGCGCGAGCAGCAGCAACTCAAGAAGTACGTCATCAGGCGGAAAGGAGAACCCGAAGACGTTGCCGGTCTGGTGGGATTCCTCGCCGGTCCGTCGGCTTCGTGGATCACCGGCCAGACCTATCCGGTCAACGGCGGCTATTCCTTCGCCCTCTAACGGATCCCGAAATGGGACCGGACGCACTTGGACAAGGATCCGAACGTGGGCGGCGCCCTGAGGCGCACCGAACCGCGTTGACCGACTCCCGAAACCCTACGTCACGCTACGCTCCGATCAGGCAGACCACCACGACCGCAGACTGTGGAGGACATCGCAAGAGTGACCACTAAATTTCCTCGCAACCAGGCGGCGATTGCAGGCATCGGCGCCACTGAGTTTTCCAAGGACTCCGGGGCCAGCGTGTTCTCGTTGGCGGCTCGAGCGGTGAAGGCTGCGGTCGCGGACGCAGGACTCGAGGTCAAAGACATCGACGGATTGGCGACATTCGGGCCCAATGACTCGGTGGCACCGAATCTTCTGGGTCCTGCCCTCGGCCTCAAGAGCATGAGTTGGTATGTGGACCAGTTCCTGGGTGGCAGTGTCTCCATGTCGATACTCGGCCAAGCGGCCCTGGCCGTGAGCGCGGGTGTGGCCGAGTGCGTCGTCTGCTACCGCGCCCTCAACGGGCGCTCGGGTGCCCGCATGAACGGATCGGGGGCATTCGTGCAACGGCCGCCGTGGGACATGCAGTTCAAGGCGTCGACCGGCTACATCGTTCCGGCTCAGGAGATCGCCATGGCCGCCAAGGCGCACATGTTGCGCTACGGCACGACGTCTGAGGACCTGGGACGCCTGGCCATCCTTTGCCGGAACAATGCGATGGACAACGAACGAGCGATGATGCGCAAGCCGCTCACCATGGAGGACTACATCGAGAGCCGGTGGATCGTAGAACCTTTCAGGCTCTTCGATTGCTGCCTCGAGACCGACGGAGCCGTCGCCATCGCGGTGGTCAACGCCGACCGGGCCAAGGACCTGCCGCACCGCCCGGTGATGGTTCGGGGAGCGGCCTGGGGCGGGGGCGTGAACCTTCTCAATAACGGGCACACCGACCTGGCTGATTCGCCGGCCAAGCTGATCGCTGATCGCCTGTACAGTGCTGCCGGATTGGGGGCGTCCGACATCGATTTCGCCGAGCTCTACGACTGCTTCACCTACACGCTGCTCTCGCAGATCGAAGGGTATTCGCTCTGCGATACCGGCGAGGTCCCGGCCCGCCTGCTCGAAGGATCGTTCGACCGGGACGGCTCTCTCCCGGTCAACACGGCGGGGGGACTCCTGTCAGAGGGATACCTCCACGGGATGAACCACGTTTTCGAGGCGGTCGAGCAGATCAGAGGTTCGGCCGGGGCGCGACAGATCGAGCGCCATGACACCGCCTTGGTGACGGGCCAACTGGGATATGTCAGCGGCTACTCCTCCGCCCTGGTCCTCGAAGGTGCCCGATGAGCGCGCCGGCGATGCTCCCGATCCCGGACCGAGACTCCGAACCGTACTGGGCCGCCCTCGCTTCGGGGCGCTTTGAGCTCCAACAGTGCCTGGACTGCGGTCATTGGACCTGGCCTCCACGACCGATCTGCTCGTTCTGTCAGAGTGAGCACCTGTCGTGGCAGGAAGTCGCCGGCACGGGCGAGGTGCACAGCTGGGTGACGACCCACAACGTCTACTCGGCTGCGTTCGCCCAGTTGGTGCCCTACACGACGGTGCTGGTCCGCCTCGACGAACAGTCCGACATCCTGATACCCGGCCAGTTCGGATCACGCGTCGACCTCTACCAGGGCCTCAGGGTGCGGGCTCGCATGCAACCCCTCACCGATCAGATAGGCGAACTCAGTTGGGAGGCTGACGAGCGATAGCGCCTCGTCGTCGCCAACCAACGGCAGGGCACGGGGGACCCGATTCGGATTACGCCAGGTCCGTCCCGTGTCCGATACGTGCGATGAACCTTCCGTCCTGAGCGGGAATGTGGAACTCGGCAGTGTGGAAGGCGACGGATTGACCAGCCGACGAACCACTCTTCGCCACCGCAGTCACACGAACCTCGGCAAACACGTACCAGTCCTCGGCGACTCGATAAAGCGGTTCCACCGAGACCACCTCGAACTGGTCGAAGAATGCCCCGAAGTAGTCGGCGTGGGCCTTCAGGCCGACCAGAGAGGTCAGGGTCCCGGTGTCCTCGACGTAGTCGCGGACCGCCGATGACGCGAGGTCGTGGATCGTGCCGAGTACTCCGTCGAGATCACCCATCAGGAGTGCCTGAAGAAAGCGATCGTGCTGCTGGAAAACCTGCTCCCGCAAGTGCATCTCATCGGTGGGCGTGTCGGCCGCGGGATCGCCCCCACCGAGGGCCGAGCGGGGCACGCGTACCCAGACGAGCTCGCCCGTGATGCCCTTGCCCGTGGCGGACGGGAAGAGGCCGAGCGTCTCGTGCGCCCCGCGCTGGTCGGTGCCCTTGAGCTGGCCATAGGAGATGGCGTCCTGGAAGGTGTACCAGGTGCCCCGTATTTCCGTCAGCGGGTTGACTGCGAGGAGGTCACTCCTTCCCCGGACCATCTTGTAGATCTCTTCGATGCCGTCCCTCGTGGAAATGACGGGAAGTCGCACGCCCCCCTCCGCAAGCACCTCGGGGGTGATCGTGTAGCCATACGGTCCATGTTCCGTGAGGGTTTCCATCAACTCAGGAATGACACCCTTCATCTCCGCTTCTATGTGCGTGATCGATTGCTCATAGCTGTGCGCCGTGGTTTCCCCAAGCTGGCGGAGAAACGTCGGATCAGTGTCGATCGCCTTCATCCACCGTCCTTTCCTCGTGCCAACGCAACGATACTCCGGACGCAACGGGGACGGCAGGGCGATCACCGCGCCAGATCGTGGTCGGGCGACCTGTCCTGTTCGCACACCTCCAGCGATTCGGAACCGTGTTTGCACGTGTCTGTAAACTCACCTCGGCAGTGGCCGAACGATGGGGGGTCGATATGGCAGTCGGAGCACTCCTGCATCACCATCGCCCTTTGCCGGTCACGCTCGCCCAACTGCGGAAATGCCGAGCATGGTTGCCACGCGACGCATAGGGATGGTTGGCGTAGGCCAGATGGGCTTGCCCATCGTCCAGAGGCTCCTCGCCGAGGATCATCCGGTGACCTTCTACGCGCGCAGACCCGAGGTCTCTTCTGAGCTGGTCGCTTTGGGGGCAGTTGACGGCAAATCATTGGCCGGCGTGGCTGACAACAGCGACGTCGTGATCATCTGCGTCTACGACGATGATGACGTCAAAGACGTCTGCCTGGGAGAAGAGGGCGTCATCGCCAACATGCATCCCGGTTCGATACTCGTCAACCACACGACCGGCGACCCCGCCACGGCGCGGCTCCTCAGCCGGCACGCCCGTGTACGGCGGGTGCACTTCCTCGACGCAGCACTCAGTGGTAGTCCCGCAGACATAGCTGACGCGAAACTGACGCTCCTCGTGGGCGGGCGCGAAGCGGTGCTGCGGCGGATCGGACCGGTGTTGGGGTGCTACGCAGATCCCGTCGTCCTGGTCGGTCGGATCGGAGACGGCCAATGGATGAAGCTGGTCAACAACGCCCTCCTCGCCGCCAACTTGACCATGGTCCGGGAGGCCGAACGGGCCCTGTCCGCCGTGGGGCTCCCTCTGGAAAAAGCGCTTGAGGCGCTGACGCATTGCAGCGGAGACAGCCGCGCTCTGCGTATCGCCTCGCAGATGGGCTCGTCAGAGAAATTGCTCGAGCAGGCCGGACGGTTCATCGAAAAGGACATTGCAACGATTCGGGATGTGGCCCGAGCCCGCAAGGTCGACTTGGGCCTCCTCGGCATCGCCGCCTCGTCACTGGGAGGAGAGACGTGAAACCGACGATCGAACAGCTATGGGACATTGAGGCGATCAAGCAGCTGAAAGCCCGATACTTCCGGTACATCGACACCAAGGACTGGGATGCGTTCTCCCAGCTGTTCACGGAAGACTGTGTGCACCACCTTCCGCAGGAGTCCGCCAAGACGGCCATCACCAACGACGAGTACCTGCGCGACATGAAAGTACAGCTCGGCCGGGGTGTCACCGTCCATCATGGACATATGCCGGAGATCACACTTCTGAGCGACACCGAGGCCGAGGGGATATGGGCGATGTTCGACTATGTGGACGCAGAACTCCCGTCAGGTCCGGTGAAGATCCAGGGGTACGGCCACTACTTCGAAACCTACCGAAAGGGCCCCGACGGCGCGTGGCGTATCAGTTCGAAGCGGAATGTCCGCTTGCGCCTTGACAACCTCGACCAGCCCTGACGGCGCGGAGTCTCTCAGCCTGCAGTGGTGACCGGGGTGTAAAAGCCCGTCTGTGCGATCAGCCGGACAAGGGCCGCTTCCGTCTGCGACCGTCCGAAAGGGAGGCGCCGCAATGCCTGACTGTGACGCGACAGCCAGGAGAGATCGGACTCGTCGCAGAAACCGATGGCGCCGTGCAACTGGTGGGCGATCCGAAAGGTCGTCTCCGCCGCCTCGAGCGAAGCGGACCGGAGTGCTATGGCGTCCGTGAGCGCTTCCGCCGGCCGGTTCCCGATGGCCCACGTGCTGTACTTGCAGAGTTCCTCGAGCCCCTGGGTGGCGACGGCCACATCCGTCAGCGCGAACTGGACGGATTGGAATTCGGCCAGCGATTGCCCGAATTGCCTCCGGTCCCGAACGTAATTGACGGTCATTGCCTGGGCTGCCTGCAGCATGCCGAGGAGGGTCCAGCACTGGAGGACGACCACCAATGGTCCCGCCTCCACCCGGGCTTCCCACGGTGCCATCTCGATCCGACAGACGAAAGGACCGAGGTTCGCCGGACCAGCGCGGCGGGCGCGCACTACCCGGGCCGTCCGCCCGTCCAAGGAAATAGCGCTCCAGCGCAGTGCGAGATCGGCGTGCGCCAGTAGTGGCTCGTCGTAGGCGACCACTCCGACTGCATCCGTTCCCTGCAGCCCGATCGCAGCCAGTCGCTCGGCGACCGGGTAGGGCAACGCCAGTCGACCGGCGGCCCGACAGGCCAGGGCCGCTGCCTCGATCTGGGTCTCCTCGCTGACATCGATATCCCACAAGCCCAATCCGCCGAGGTGGTCGCCGACCCAGTCTCGATGCCCGGGGTCGCGTACCGCCTGCCGCACGTGCTCGAATCCTCCCGTGGCCAACAACGAGGCAGAGACGACACGCTCGAACTCGACCGCTTCCGACGCCAGTTCGGTGTTCATCTCCGAACCAGATCCATGGAGCGGGCCATGAGGATCCTCTGCATCTCGATGGATCCCGAGGCCACCGTCGACGCCTGGGCGTAACGCCAATGCTCCTCGGCGAAGCGCTCGAATTTCGACGGAACGTCGGCGGAACCACTCGGCGACAGTTCGCCGAGCATGTCCATCAGGATTTCGCCCACCTCCTGTTCGAGCTTGGTGACCACAATTCGGTAGGCGGCCACGTCGCCGGGATCAACCCTCCCCGACGATTGAGTGTCGATGACGCGGTAGGCGAGCGTCCTCGCCAGTCTGGTGTGCACCAGGGCCATCGCCCATCTCGCGGTCAAGGTGAGCGGCAACGCCGACCAGCAGTCCGTCAACGCCGTCGGCGCCTGGAGTAAGAGGCGCTCGCAGCGGGCGTATCGGGCAATCCCGACTCGTTCGAAGGCGAGGGTCTCGCGCACGACGCGCCAGCCGTCATTGACTTCCCCCATCACATCCTCGGGCCCGGCCGCGACCCCGTCGAAGAAGACTTCATTCAGGTGGTGGGGGCCGACCATGGAGCGGATCGGCCTCACCTCGATGCCGGGGCGGTCCAAGGGGAGGACGAAGACGGTGATCCCATGGTGCTTCTCGGCGGCCGGATCCGTGCGAGCCAGCAGGAAGATCCACTGCGCCACCGTTGCATACGACGTCCACACCTTCTGCCCCGATATCTCCCATCCGTCGACGGTGGGCTTGGCCGCTGTGCGCAGCGAAGCCAGGTCGGAACCGGCCTCAGGCTCCGAGAAACCCTGGCACCAGATCTCCTGTCCCGCGGCAATCGCCGGTAGGTGCCTCTCCCTCTGTTCCTGCGACCCGAAACGCATCAGGGCGGGGGCCACCCAATTGACGTTCATGTACTGCGCGCCCCTTGGTTCGTAGTTGGCCCACATCTCCTCACGCAGCGCCATCTGCTCCCACGTGCTCCGCTCTTGGCCTCCGTATTCCGCTGGCCACATAAGGGAGATCAGCCCACGAGAGCCCAGTTCACGACAGAACGCCTTGGTCGTCTCCATGTCCGCCGGGTCGTCTGTGAACCCGCCAATGAATTTCTCGGGAAGCAGTTCGGTGATCATTGTTCGCAGCTGATCCCGCAGTGACTCCGCCTCAGGCGACTCGCGGAAATTCAATGTCATCTCTCACCTCATCACCGCGCCGAGTGGAAGCTACAGGGGCCGACACCCGCACTCTATAGTGCGCTTCCCCGACAAGAAATGCCGAATCAAATGAACGAAATCGCAGAACTGTTCAGCCTCAAAGGAAAGACGGCGGTGGTCACCGGGACCAGTGCCGGTATCGGAGGCCGCCTCGCCCGCACCCTCGTCCTGGCCGGAGCCCGAGTGGTGGCCATGGCGCGCCGCACGACCCACGTCGACCTCCCGTCGTCCCCGCCCGGGGAGTTGATCCCGATGAACGTCGATCTGGAACAGCGTGATCAGGTCGCCGACGCGGCACGGGCCAGTCTCGAGGCACTCGGTGGGCGAATTGACATCCTCGTGAACAACGCCGCCTTCCTGGCCGGCGGAGTGAAGGCAGAGGACGAGTCCTACGAGAACATCCGCCAGACTCTGGCCGTCAACCTCGAGGCGCCCATCCTGCTGGCCCAGGCCTTCTATCCGGGCATGCGTGCCGCGGGAAGCGGTTCGATCATCAACGTGGGGTCGATCGTGGCCACGGGCGGGATCGGCCGGCTACCCCAGGCGGTGTACGCCGCCTCGAAAGGTGGGCTGGAAGCCATCACCAGGGAGTGGGCCGCTCAGTGGAGCCGCTACGGCATCCGGGTCAATAGCCTTGTGCCGGGGTTCATAGAGACGGAGACGACCGCGCCGATCATCCACATCGAGAAAATCCAAGAATGGATCCTCCGCAACACCCTGCTCCCCCGCCACGGCCAGCCCGCAGATTTCGATGGCGCCCTCCTTCTTCTCGCCAGCGACGCCGGCCGTTACATCACCGGTCAACGACTGGTCGTCGACGGCGGATGGACGGCCCACTGACTTCACGACATGCCGCGGGTGAGGCTTTCGGCCATGCTCCGGAGTTCGCCCTTGAGGACCTTGCCGGTTGCGTTCCGAGGGAGGGCCTCCACGACCCAGATCACCCGGGGCACCTTGAAATTGGCCAGGCGCTCCCGCGTCCAGGCAACGAGCTCCTCCGGTTCGGCGCTGTGGTTGGCGGCCGGCACGACGAACGCCGCACCCACCTCGCCGAGACGCTCATCGGGCACGCCGATCACGGCCACTTCCCCGACGGTGGGGTGTTCGGCCAGGAGTGCCTCTATCTCAGCAGGGTACGCATTGAATCCACCGACGATGAACATGTCGCCCTTGCGGTCGACGACGGCCAGATTGCCTTGCGCGTCCAAGCGCCCGATGTCACCCGTGCGCAACCAACCGGCAGGGTCGATCCGCCGAGCCGTCTCCTCCGGCGCCTCGAGGTACCCCTGCATGACGTTGTACCCGCGGATCCACACCTCGCCCAGTCCTCCGGGTGGCGCCGCCGCGCCCTCTTCGGTCATGACGACGACCTCGACGCCGGGCACGGCCCGTCCAGACGTGGAGGTCAGGGTTTCTCTGTCGTCATCAGACCTCGACACGGTAGCTACGGCTGAGCACTCGGTCATTCCGTAGCAGGTCGAGACCCGCTCGAACCCGAAGTCGGAGAACAGGCGCCGAATCAGCACGGGTGGAATCGACGCCGCGCCCGTGATGGCCAGTCGCAGGGACGACAGGTCCCGACGCCTCATCTGTGGGCTGGCGAGCAGAGTGGCGTAGAGGGCCGGTGGACCCGGAAGGACCTGAATCTGCTCGCGCTCGATCTGCTCGAGCAGCGGTTCGGCGCTCAGCACCCGGTGCGGATAGATGGTCAGTCCGTGCATCAAAGAGGTCAACCAGCCCGCTTTGTAGCCGAAAGCATGGAAGAACGGATTGACGATGGCATACCGTTCGGCGGCCTTGAATCCGGCAAAGCGGGACCAGTCGTAGTAAGCCCGCAGGTTCTGAGAATGGGTGGTGATCACACCCTTGGGAACCCCGGTCGTCCCGGAAGTGAACATCACGTCGCTGACAGTCGAGCCCCGGAGAGACGACAGTCGCGCAGCCACGCCGGCCCCGGCTCCCCCCTCGTGCACGAAGTCATCCCAGGGGCACTCCGCTTCGGTTCCCGCGGTCACGATGATCGGCACCATTTCGCCGTCGATGCCTTCGGAACGGAGCATGCCCAGGTAGTCGTTGTCGAGGAAGCCCTGGTGGACGAAAAGGGCTCTTGGCCGCGTGGTGCCCACGATGTGGGAAGCCTCCCGAGCCCGGTAGCGGGTATTCAACGGCACAATGGCCGCGCCGGCCATTTGCGCACCCAGCGCGAAAACGACCCAGCGCCAACTGTTCGGCGCCCAGATGGCGACCGCATCTCCCGTTTCCACGCCGCGCTGCAGCAATGCCGAGCTGACCGTTTCTGCGTCAGCCGCCAACTGCGCATACGTGAGGGTCCGGTCCACATCGACAATCGCGTTGCGCTCCCCCCACCGTCCCGCGGCGTCAGTGAGGAGGTGGCCCGTCGTCATCCAACGCTCGTCGCCCCTTCCGCCATTGGCGGCCCCACCGTCGTTGTGCTCAAGCAAGGGGGAAACTGTAGATGCACCGGGTGCTTCGGCGTAAGGACGTCCATCGCTGATGTTGCACGATCTGCAGGGATGGCACATAGTCATCGATGCCATCGTCCATGATGTTGGCCCCGGCAGAAGGAGGGACAGAGTGGACCTCGATCTTTCGAGCGATCAAGAGCTGTTCAGCGAAACCACGGGCAGGTTCCTCGCCGCGAATTGGACCATGGCCGAGGTACGCCAACTGATCGGCGACCCGATCGGGAGTGCGCGCGACACATGGGACAGAGGGGCCGAGCTCGGTTGGACCTCCATGCTCGTCCCCGAGGAGTTCGGCGGTGGAACGATCTCGGGCGAGGGCGTCCGTGACCTGGGCATTATCGCCGAGCTCCTTGGTCGCTCCCTCTTCGCCGGGCCGGTGCTGCCAACGAACATCGTGGCCGACGCCTTGGCGCGCAATGGCTCTGAGGAGCTGGCCAAGGAGCATCTGCCGAAGTTCGCTGCCGGCCAGGAGACCGCCGCCTGGGCCGTGTCGGAGGAGAATGACGACTGGCTGGCCCGGTCCGGTTCGGTCAAAGCGGTCCGCACCAGCGACGGCTACCGGCTGACCGGCGTCAAGACCCCGATTCAGGACGCACACGTCGCCGATCAACTGTTGGTTTCGGCGACGACCGGGAGCGGGTTGCTCCAGTTCCTCGTGCCCGCATCGACGAATGGTGTCACCGTGCACCCGCTCGAGAGCATGGACCTCACCCGACGCTTCGCACGCGTCGTGTTCGAGGGGGTCGAGGTGCCCGCATCGACGATCGCCGGGGAGTTCAGTCCCGACGCGAACGAACTGGAAACCCAGCTCGCCTTGGCGTTGAGCCTTCAATGCGCTGAGACCGTGGGCGCCACGGACCGGATGTACGAAGTGACCCTTCAGTACATGAAGGACCGCAAGGCCTTCGGGCGTCCCATCGGCTCCTATCAAGCATTGAAACACCGCCTGGCCGACATGCTGCTCTGGTTGGAATCAGCGAAGGCCGTGACGGAGGCGGCCCTCAAGGCCGTCCAACTCGATGCGGACGCCAGCAACGCGGCGAGTCTGGCCAAGGCGTACGTCGCCGACCGTTGCCCGGTGATCTTGCGTGAATGCCTCCAGCTCCACGGAGGGATCGGGTACACCTGGGAACACGACCTCCACCTCTACCTGCGGCGGGTCGAGACAAACGCGGCCATCTACGGCGGCGCGGACTTCCACTACGACCGGTTGGCACCGGCGATCGGACTCTGACACCGCCGCATCCAACCGCGATGAGGCCGCCGTCAAGGCCGCCGGTCCAGCGCCTACGTCACTACTGCCCGTTCTGCGAGCCCCATCATCGATTCGGGCGGATCGACCGAATCTTCGGCGGCAATATCCCGCACGATCGCGATGTCCTTGACGAAATAGGGCGTCGCGCCCCTCCGCAGCGCCTGGCCGTCGAACCCGGCCCCCGCCGCCACCAATGCCGCCGCAGTGCTCGCGCCCGTGCCGTGAGCCAGGACGCTCGCCATGGCTGACTGGTCGAGGCCGAGCGAGCGGGCGAACTCGAACGTATCGATGGCCAGGGACATATGCGCGGCAAGCAGCAGGTTGTTGATCACCTTGGCGATCTGGCCGGAACCCAGAGGACCGACGTGGATCACCGGATTCCCGAAAGACTCGAAGATCGGTCGGCACATGGCCACGTCGGGTTCATCTCCCCCCATCATGACGAGCAACCGCCGTTCGAGCGCAGCCACTCCCGACCCGCTGACGGGAGCGTCCACCACGCGCACCCCCCGTTCCGCCGCCCGTTCGGCCACCCGATGACAGGTCCTCGGATGCACCGTCGAATGGATGGCCACTACTCCGCCGGCCGACATTCCCGCGAGAACCCCGTCGGTTCGCAGCACGACGTCTTCTACGTCCTCATCGGAGAACACGCAGATGCCGACGACGTCGCTCCTGGCCCCCAGATCCGCCGGCGTCGCGACGACCTGTGCCGTGCTGTCGCGGAACGGATCGACCGAGGACGATCGCCGGGCCCATATCGTCAGCGGGTGTCCGGCGTCCGCGATCCGGCGGGCCATCGGAGCGCCTTGATTACCCAGACCGATAAACCCCACCCTTGTCACTCCGGATACCTCCGCTCTGGGGTGTCATCCTCTGACGGTTGGCCGTCAGACCTCATAGAGTCAGCCACATGGCCCTCTACCGAGTGTACGGAGACGAAGCCGGCGAAACTCACTTGGCGACCATCGAGCTCCCGGTCCTCGATGTGCACTCCGAAGGTGTCGCCCGGCTCCGTGGTCTCATCGACATCCCGGCGACCAGTGCCGGCGTGGTCGAACTTCTCGAGCCGACCCCCTCCCAGGACCTGCACCCGGCGCCAGCACGACGCCTTCTGGTGTTCCTTCGCGGCGAGACCGAGATCAGGACGACGTCCGGCGATCGTCTCGTCCTGCGCGCCGGCGACTGCCTCCTGGCCGATGACGTCGACACCAAGGGTCACTACACCACCGACATCGGCACCGAGCCGCGGACCATGGTGTCGATAGGTATCCACCCCGACTGGCACGTCCCGACGCCCTGAGCGAACAGCGTCATCAGGTGCGATCGGCGCGGCCCGACGAGGCCGGCATCCCCTGGGTAGCCCCGCCACACACCGAGAAGACCTGAGCCGTGATGTAGGAGGCTTCGTCGCTGCAGAGAAACCCGACGGTGTGGGCGACATCCCACACGTCCCCCATGCGGCCCAGCATGTTCATCCGCTTCTGTATCTCGGGACTGGGCGTGCCGATGGAGGCTTGCATCGGGCTGGCGATCATCCCCGGTAACACGGCGTTGACCCGGACGTTGCGTCGCCCGTACTCTCCGGCCAGATCCACGGTCAGAGCCAGGACGCCGCCCTTGGAAGCGGCGTACGCGGGATGCGTGACTCCCGCGTCACGGATGGCCACCACCGAACCGATGTTGACCAACGAACCACCACCTCGCTCGATCAGCGCAGGGATCGCGTGCTTGCAAGCCATGAAGGTCCCCCGGAGATTGACCGCCATGATCTGCTCGTACAGATCGAGGGTCGTCTCCGTGATGGGCGCGTGCAGGCTGATGCCCGCGTTGTTGACTAGTACGTCGAGCCCGCCAAATGTCTCGAGGGCAGTACGAACCATGGTCTCGCAATCCGCTTCGCTCGAGACGTCAGCCCTGCAGATGGCGCCCAGCCCTCCCTCCTTCTCGAGCAGATCGACGGTGGCCTTCGCGTTGTCCTCATCCCGGTCCACGACGAGGACCGAAGCCCCCTCCCGGGCCAATACCGTCGCGACCGCGCACCCGATGCCGATCCCTGGCAGGGAAGTGCCGCCACCCGTCACGATCGCTACCTTGCCGTCCATTCGAAAAGCCATTCGGAACCTCCCCGGTCGCCAATGACGCAGCAGTTGCGTCCCAGATCGCTGGACGCCACCACAGGCGCACTTGCCGCCCAACATAGGATCTGGATCGCCTGGACGCTTCAAGGGAGGTCCGTCCATGACCGCATACAGAGCCTCGCGCTCAGCGCGGATACGCGAGCAATTGGGTCATCCGGTACTCGACGGCGATGGTCATATCGTCGAGCTGTTCCCCGTCTTCTCCGACTTCGTGCGCGATCACGGTGGCGGTCCCGCGTTGGACTCCATTTCACGCGGACGCGGGCCATCCGACGAAATGACGGCAGACGAGCGGCGACGCGGCGGACTCCTCCCATCCTCCTGGCACGTACCGTCCAGTACGGAGTACTACGCGACGGTCAGCTCGCCCGCTCGCTACCACGAGCGGCTGGGCGAGGCGGGGATCGACTTCGCCGTGCTTTACCCCACCATGGGCATCGCCATGCTGCAGGTACTGGACGATGAAGTACGGACGACGTTGTGTCGCCTCTACAACGAGTTCATGGCCGATCAGTACCGGGCGTACGGCGACCGCTTCGCGGTCGCTGCGCTGATTCCCATGAACTCCCCCCAAGAGGCCATCGCCGCCCTGGAACACGCCAAAACCCTCGGGAGCAAGGTCGGACTCATCGCCAGCCACGTCCACCGCGGCGTGCCCGGCCAGACGTGGCCTCCCGATGACGATTGGGCCGCCCTGCGCATCGCCGAATGGGAAGTCAACGGCTGGATCGATACGTTCGGTATCGACAGCGCCTACAACTACGATCCTGTGTGGGCCAAGGCGGTGGCGTTACAGATGCCCCTGGCCGCGCACACGGCCGGCATCGGCTTCAGCGACCGGGCATCCGTCACGAACTTCGTCTACAACCAGATTGGGCATTTCGCTGCGTCGGGGGCAGCACTGGCCAAGTCCCTCTTCCTCGGTGGTGTCACCCGGCGTTTCCCCGAACTGCGGGTAGCCATGCTCGAAGGGGGCGCCGCCGTCGGCGTGGAGACGTTTCTCGGCTTGTCCTCTACGTGGCAGAAGCGCGGCGGGCCCGCCATCCGGGCACTCAATCCCGACAACATCGACGCAGACCTGCTCTACAAGCTCCTTACGCAAAGCGATCCCCGGCTCTCGCGCTACACCGCCGAAGAGCTGAAGTGGCAGGGATCGATGA
Source organism: uncultured Acidimicrobiaceae bacterium (assembly GCA_963706555.1). Lineage (GTDB taxonomy): Bacteria > Actinomycetota > Acidimicrobiia > Acidimicrobiales > RAAP-2 > Bog-473. The sequence continues at coordinate 2,683,974 of OY970164.1, read as the reverse complement.
AGATACCGCGTGACGATTTCGAAGCGGTCGGGATCAGGTCACTCGAGGATGTCCGGGATCTGTTCTGCACCCCGTTCTCCTGGGGCTGCGAGGCGGATGACCCGCTCGTCGGCCTCGCCTTCGATTCCAGGATCCTGCCCCTGGGGGCCAGGATCCGCGCCTTCTTCGCCTCAGATCTGGGTCACTGGGACGTACCGGAGTTCGATGAGCCCCTCAAGGAGGCGTACGAGTTGGTGGAGCGTCAGATACTGGGAGAGGACGAGTTCGAGGACTTCGTCTTCGCCAACCCAGTCCGCTTCTACGCCTCGATGAACCCCGACTTCTTCTCCGGAACGTCGATCGATACGGCAGCACAGGCGGCCGCCGGCCGCTGAGCCGACATGCTCGGCCCGGCGTGTCTCAGAAATGCACCAGCCGCGCCATGGGTTCCTCCTCGACACCGGCGAAACCATCCTCAAAGCCGGGGAGGCGGTAGAGGCGGGCCACATTCTTCCCCAGAATGTCGGCCCTCTCCTCGATCGGAAGCGCTTCGGACAACGCTATGGCCTGCCGTCGGTCATCGGGCCAGTCGGCACCGTCCAGAGGAAAGTGGCTCGACCACAGGAGATGGGTACGTCCCAACTTGTGGCGGTTCTTCACCGCGGACCGGTCCTGGTGGACGGTGAACCAGAAATGGCGACGGAGGTACTCGCTCGGGAGCAGTTCCTGGTTCTGCAGTTCGTACTGCGACAGATGCCGATTCCTCACGAAATTGATATCGGTGAACTCCAGCCAGTGCATCGCCCATCCAGCGTCGCCATGGGCCAGCACGAATCGCACATTGGGGAAACGGTCGAAGATCCCGGCCGCCACGAGCGGCAGCGCAGCATCCGCCATCGGAGGGCGCAGGCCGGGACCGATGCCGGCCGCCGGAGTGCTGCTGGACGAACCACCCAGCGTGTAGTGGATGCTCACGGGCACAGCTGTCTCGTCGACAACCTCCCAGAACCCGTCGTCCCCCCGGCCGGGCGCCGGACCAAGGGCGGGCCAGGCGTCGATGATGACCCCCGGTAGGCCGAGTTCTCCGACGCACCGCAGCAGTTCCTCGCGGGCGTCGTCGTAGCCGGTCATCGGAATACGACCCAGCCCGATGAGCCGATCCGGGCGGTGCGCACTGAATTCGGCGATCCAGTCGTTGTAGGCCCGCACGCAACCGAGGATCAGCTCGCGGTCGGCCGTAGCCCGGATGGCGTCCCAGAGGCCGGGAAAGGGATAGAGGACCTCGGCCGCCACCCCGTCGGCGTCCTGGGCGACCAACCGCTGCGCCGGATCCCACAGCGCAGGGAGGACATCCTCGAAGCTTCGCGGCCCATGCGGCGGCCGGCGCCAACCGGACCCGCTCACCACGGACTCGGGCAAGAGGGCTGACTCCCCTTCGACGGACCAACGGCAGACTCCGCTCGCCGTATCGAGTCGGGGTGCCCGGTCGCGCAGCTTCGCCGGTAACCGGGTCGCGAACAGGTCGGGTGGCTCAATGATGTGGCTGTCAGCGGAGATCAGGCGGCAACCGGACATGTCAAGCACGCGAACCCTCTGCGGTGGCACCCACCAACGAGGGCTCGTCGTACGACAGCTGGTACATGTCCGCAGCATTGCGCCACATGATCCGTTCGATCTCCGAAGGGGTTGCACCGGCCCGCTGCAGAATCTCGTGGCCGAGTTCGTAATCGACGGGCCAGTTGCTGGACGAGTGGGGAAAGTCCGGGCCCCACATGATGTTGCCCACGCCGATGTCGTAACGGTCGGCGGCTCCTGCTTCGTCAACGATGTACACGACGGAGACGTTGCGGTGGAAGTACTCGCTCGGCAGCAGTGGCAGCTTCCATTCTTGGCGATTCCGCAGAACTGATTCGTCAAATTTTTCGAGGTAGTAAGGAATCCAACCGAGGTGGACCTCGGTCCCGATGAACTTGACGGTCGGGAATCGTTCGAAAACGCCCGCACAGATCATCTTGTAGAGAATCACCGGGAACTTTCCGGCGTCGAGGTCGATACCGAGGCTCTGGGCCCGGAGCTTGGTGTCCGGCACGCCGTCGGCCGTAATCTTCGAACCGAGGTCCCCCGCCGGGAAGAAGAACTCCGTGTGCACGTTGACCGGCATGTCCAGCTCGACGGCGGCCGCCCAGAACCGGTCGTCCGCAGCTGAAGGCTCCGTGAACGATCCGCTCGGGTAGGCCTCGAGTTGGACCGTCCGCAATCCCATTGCGACGCACCGCCCCAACTCGTTGAGGCAGTCATCGATCCCCGTGCTAGGCAACGTGGCGTTGCAGATGAAGCGCTCGGGCGCGTAACCCTGAAACTCGGCCATCCAGTCGTTGTAGACCCGGAAGCAGGCCAGACTCAGCTCCTTGTCCTTCATCAGTTTGATCCCGTTCCAGACGGTCCCGACACCGTTGAAGATCACCTCGGCGTCAATCTGATCATCGGTGATCTCCTTCGCCCGGGCCGCCGGGTCCCACGACCCTTCGAACATGTCTTCGAACCGCACGCCACGGTCCTTGATGTTCTTGAAGGTGTCGATGAGAGAAGCCCGGTCGCCCCGTTTGGACGAACGGAAGTACATGCACGCGAAGCCGAGCACCGAAGGCCGACTCTGGCCCTCCATCACCCAGGCATGGCCCTTCGAGTTGGGGGTCTCGATCACTCGGGGACCCCGCTCCTTGAACTTGGCCGGGAGCCGGTCCTCGAACAGGTTGGGCGGCTCATTGACATGGCCGTCCGCCGAAATGGCCTTGTAGATCATGGTGATGTCCTCCTTATGTTCTGATCGGCATACGCCAGGTAGTCATCGGCCATCCTGGTCAAGAGATCCGCCAAGTCGTTGAGTTCGGCTTCGGACCAACCTTCGAGCGCGCCGGCCAGTGCCGATCTGCTCGCATGCCGTATCCGACGTGCCGCATCTCGCCCCGAAGGGGTCAGGCCGATCAGGTGCGCCCGCCGGTCCCCGGCGTCGGCGACCTTGCTTACGTAGCCGAGGTCCTCCAGTCCTTGGACCTGTCGGGTCACATGGGGAGCCTCGACTTCGAGTTGAGCCGCCAATTCGCTCGGTCGGAGAGGTTCCGACTCCTCGAGGCGCCGAAGGATGACGGCGGCGGCGCGATCCACCGGAACCCCCGAGGACGTTCGAATCCACTCGTGCCGCCGCACTCTATTGATCAGGTAGGAGATCTTGCCCAGCCCCTGCTCTATGCGCACCAGATCCGGTGAATGCTCGGTGGGCGCTGATTTCGTCGGGCACATGCGTTCATCCTAAACTAGTTACCAAAGTTATGTAACTATATGTTGGCGCAAAGAGCCGCGCAAAGGACAGGTTCCACCTGGATCAGCCGCTGCTCAGCGGGTTCGAGCCTCGAGCAGACTGGCAAAAGATGTCCAGACGGCGGCCCTCCGACGGGCCTCGTCGACGACCTCGTACACCCTCCCAATCGGGATGGTCCAGAGGAAGTCATGCCAATCCCCGCTCACATTCGTGGAGGAGAACCACTCGGTGAACTCGCTGCAGGCACTAAGAGCCTGATCAGCCGTCCATTCCTTTTCACTTGGCTTCCGGACACTGCGGTTCTCCGGTTCGGCGAACACGGAAAGGCCCGACATGGCTCTCGTCTGTGACGACGTGCTCACCACCGGCGGCCTGACGGCCTCGTGGAGATCCAGATCACTCATCTGGAGACGGGCCCGTACAGATCGGACAGTCTCGGGCGAGGCTCCGGCCACGGCGGCTATGGCGCGCAATGAGCCCGCAGGGTTCTCCTCCAGGGCCTGACGGACACGATCGCGTACCTCGCCCGGCTGCACTGGGCGCACCTTGCCGTCTCTCCCGACCCGACGGTCGACCGCCACGATGCCCAACGACCCGACGCGTCGAATTCTCCCGACCGTCTTGTCAGAGAGGCCGCACAGAGAGGCAATTCGGCGATCGGACCAATTGGGGTTGCGCAAGAGCACCCGCCTCGCCGCCCGACGACGATCTGCGACACTGAGTGGTAGTCCATGGCTCACGTTGCGGCGGATCGCCTCGATGAAGGCCTCCTCAGGTGAACCCAGAAAACGCAGGCCCACCACACTCTGATGACCGAGGCGGCGAGCCGCCTCCACCCGGTGGCAACCGTCGACGACGACGACCAGGTCTTCTCCCCAGACGACGATCGGCGGCCACGTGTCGACGCACTCCATGAGTAGTTCGACATGGCGCTCGTCCAGGCCTCCCGAGCGGATCCCCTCGCCGACACGGAGTTCGGAGATCAACAGGTCTTCGTGGCCACCCACCCCGAAGCTGACCGGCGTTTCAAAGGCAACAGACATCGAATTCCCCCGCTCCTAGCGCTTACGGACAGCGTCCATCGAGGACTCGCTATACAAGGTACATTATACGTGGTACAACAGTTCGTCAAGGGGTACGGGGATGCAGGGGCCCCTCACCGGCTCACATCGGGGTTCCAGGTATCAGCCACCCCGGTCCCAGAACGCGGCCCACGTGGGAAAGGCGTCAGGCAATTGGCTGGTCGTGAGGTGACCGGGATCGGCACCGAACCCGAGGGCGGGCCGGGTGAGGGCATCGCCCAGGTACCACCTGGAAAACTTGCGGCGCTCGAAATACCACTCGCCCGCGATGCGACGGTAGGTGTCCCGGTACTGGAGCATGCCGACCTCCCACTCGCCCCGATCCGGACGTTCGAGCTCGTCGCGGCAGTACACCACCCCGTGGGCCAGGTCGGCGGAGTCGAAGTCGATCACATGATTGCCAACGAAGTGCACGGTCGCCCTCATACGGCTCAGCGATTCGACAAACCAGTCCTTGAGGGCCGCCCGGCCGGAGTGGTCCCGGCCCACTCGCACGTCCGGCACGAACAGGGAAACCAGGGCATCGAGGTCACGCGAATCAACCGCCAGGCCATACCGCGGGGGGAGCTGACGGATTTCGGCCAACGATTCGAGGCGTTCCACCTTTTCTGCCAGGTCCTGCGGATTCCATTCACCCAGTCGGCTCATCGCCCTACTCCCTCCGACCCCGATCGGTCCCACGGAACTGCACCGCGCCGACAAAAGGTTCCTCAGTCATCGCACGCATCGTCGGCTACCAAACCAGTGGGAGAAGCTCGACGCTGCGCATGAACGAGCTCTCCGACCACGTCACTTCTTCGGACGGGACGCCACACCGTAGCTGGGGATAGCGGCGGGCAAGCGTCTCCACCGACAGTGCGAGCTGCAGGTTGGCCAGGTTCGCGCCCATGCAAAAATGCTCCCCAAAGCCGAGTGAAAGGTGCGGCCTCGGACTCGCCCGGTGAAAGTCCAGTTCCCACCCGTGGGGGAAGACGGACTCATCCCGATTGGCCACGGCCTGCTCGGGGAGAATTGCCTCGCCGGCGCGCACGAGCGCGCCGGGGCTCAACTCCACATCGGTCGATGCCCAACGGACAAAATTCGTGCCGTATTTGAAGCTCGGTATCCAGCGCCAGAGCTCCTCGAGCGCATTGGGAAGCAAATCTGGATCGTCGACCAGTTGCTGCCAGTGCTCGGGATGATCCATGAGGGCGTAGACCGTCGCGCCCAGCTGCCACGCCGTCGTCTCGAAGCCGCCGGCCAGCAACGATGTGATCAGGCCCAGTAGCTCCGCTTCGTTCAGCCGGTCTTCGTGATCTGTGGCGTGCACGAGGTCGCTGAGCAGATCGTCCTGCGGCTCGGCGCGACGGTCGGCGATCAGCTCGATCACGTAGGCGTCGAGCTGCGCGTGCGCCTCCGCCCTCGCGTCGGGAGGGGTGAGCACGCCGGTTCCAGTCTCGACCCAGTGCCGGAAGCGCTTTGCATCGTCTCTCGGCACGCCCATGATGCGGGCGAGGACCCGGATGGGAAGGTCCCAGGCGAAGTGGGCCACGAAATCCGCTGGAGGGCCCTGCTCTTCCATGTGATCCAGGAGGTCGTCGACCTCTGCCTGCACCCACGAACGCAGATGCCGTACGCGCCTGGGCGAGAACGCACCCGCGGTGAGACGACGCAGCCGGGTGTGCCTCGACCCATCCATGGCCAAAGGCATGGATGGGTCGATCAGGGCGTTTCCGGGCCACACTCGGGGAACATCGTGCTCGAAGCCCGCTGCTCGGCTGAAACGTCGATCGCCGTAGACGCTTCTGACGTGGTCGTAGCGCGTCGCCAACCAGCAGGGTTCACCGTAAGGAAGCTGCACCCTGACCAGTCCGTCCCTTTGGAAGTCCCTGAAGACCGGATCAACGTCCAGGCGCTGGTCAACGATCACCGGATAGAGGATTGCTTCATCACTTGCGGCCATGTGACTCCTTCTCGCATCCGTCGATCGGACCACATCCCCGAACGCTTATCTGCTCGGACTACGGAGCGTTGCGCGGCCGCTGGTAGGCGCCAATGCTGCCCAGCATGCCGCCGTCGACCGGCAAACTGATGCCGGTGATGTGCGCGGACTCGTCGCTCGAGAGGAAGAGTACGGCGTTGGCAACGTCCCAGGCCGTGCCGAAACGACCGAGAGGATTAGAACGGCGAGCCAATTCCTCGACCTGGTCTTCGTTCTCCACCACGCCCGCCTGGATCAGGCCATCCATCGAGTGCTGCGTCGCCACCCAAGCCGGGAGGACCGAAGTGCAACGAATTCCCCACGGGGCAAACGCCATGGCCAGTTTGTGCGTCATGGCATCCACCCCGGCTTTCGACAGTCCGTAGGCGAAAAGGTTCCCCCCACCCGTGCGCGACCCGGCGGAGGACGTACTGACGATTGTCCCTCCTCCCTGCTCCTGCATCAGTGGAATCACCGCCTGACAAGTGAGCCACATGGCCCGGTAGTTCACGTCCATGACCCGCTGCCATCCCTCTACTGCCAGAGTCAGTGGATCGCTATCCCCCTCCTCGGTGGCAACATTGTTCACGAGCGCATCGACGCGGCCCATGGTGCGGTGCGCCTCATCGATGAGGCCGGCGCAGTCGCCGGGTACGCCCACGTCGGCCGCAATGGCGTGGGCCCGACCGCCGGCATCGACGATCGCCTTGACGGTGGCTTCAGCCCGGTCGAGGAAGAAGTCGACGACGCAGACCTCTGCTCCCTCACGAGCGAAGAGCTCCGAGATGGCTCGACCAATACCCGTCAGCGTGCTCGGCAGCTGACCGGCCCCGACCACGACTGCCTTCTTACCGTCCATCCGACCCGCCATAGGAACTGCTCCTTTTGCAATCTTTGTTTCCGGGTGCGCCAACGAGCACGACGCCACCAGTATCACCGACTCGCGCCCGGCCCGGCCCGCCAAATGCGGATTTCTCAGTGGAGATCCCCGTTCGGGACCAGAGACTCCGCAGTTGGACCGTGTCGGACGGACCCGAGGGCAGCGCACCGGCGGGGGTATCGTCGGTGGAGGCCCGTCGACAAGGTGGGAAAGATTCAGGAGGAATGCCGTGGAAAAGGTGTTGTTCGTCTCGTCCGACTCACATGCCGGCGTTCCGAAGGAACTGTGGACCGACTACCTCGACAGTCAGTTCCACAATCTGTTGCCCAAGCTCCGCGAGGACAACGAGATCTACCCGACGGCGATCTTCCTCATCGGTGCCAAATCGCGCGCCACGCAATTACCCGAGGTGTTGGAGGCCCACAACAATGGATACCACGGCCTTCACGATGCCACGCTGCGCCTCGCCGACATGGATCGCGAGGGGGTTGCCGCCGAGCTGATCTACCACGGCGACTTCCGGCTCGGTGACATGTTCCACAACAACACCAACGACAAGTTCCCCCTCGATGCGTGGCACGCCGGCTCCTGCGCCTGGAATCACTGGGCCGCCGACAACTTCAGCTCTGCCCGAGATCGGTTCCTCGCTGTGGGAACAATCGGACCATGCACCGACATGGAGGCGACGGTCGCCGAGTTGCGGTGGATCGCGGATCATGGATTCGTGGGGACGTACGCGCCCGGCTACATGACCCACCCAGACCTGCCACCGCTCTTCGATGAGTACTGGGAGCCTTTCTGGTCAACCTGTGACGATCTCGGATTGGCATTGGTCGTCCATGCCGGGTTCGGTTGGGAGCAAGGATCTGCGTTCCCACATCTGAAGCGGATCTACGCGCAAGCCGCGGACGCGGCCGGCAGCACAGATCGCGACAGCATGTTGACGCATGCCGACGCGGTCGGACCTGAGGGATTGGAGTTCTTCCACGAATTCTCCAGCAGCCCGCGTCCCAGGAGAGCGATGTGGCAGCTGATGCTGAGCGGCGTCTTCGACCGTCACCCGGAGTTGAAGTTGCTCCTTACAGAGGTTCGCGCCGACTGGATTCCTGCGACCCTGCACCATCTGGACAAGGTGTACGAGGAGAATCGCTCCGACCTCGCTGCCGTCAGACGACCGAGCGACTACTGGCGCAGCAATTGTCTGGCCGGCGCCTCGTTCATCCACAAGGCGGAGGTCGCGATGCGCCACGAGATCGGCGTTGACACGATCGCCTTCGGGAGGGATTACCCGCACCCCGAAGGCACCTGGCCGAACACGAAAGACTGGCTGCGTGACGCCTTCGGCGGAGTTCCCGAGGACGAGGTCAGAAAGATGTTGGGCGAGAACGCGGTTCGTTTTCTGGGCCTCGATCGGACACGGCTCGCGACCATCGCCGACAAGATCGGGCCGAACATCGCCGACATCATCGGCGACCGGACCCCCCTCGCCGATGAGCTTCTCGCCAGCTTCGCCGCCCGGGGGGGCTACCTCAAGCCCGCCGAGGGCGAGGAGCGGCTCCCGATCGTCGATGACATGCTCCGCAAGGACATTTTGGCCGTCGCCAGTCGCGGCTGACACTGCTCCCACGACGAGGTACTCGCGCAATCGTCAACGGAGGACCGGGCTCGTCCGCACCTGGACATAAAAGCATCCTGAACGCACTGTCATACTCTCGTACGTCGCTCGTCACTGACGAGAGGGCATCGTGCGCCACGGTGCGATCGTAAGCATCGTGTGGGAAGGAATTCGATGGAATCTTCAGGGAAACTCCAAGGTAAGGTCGCGATCGTCACGGGCGCAGGCTCGAGCGGACCGGGCCTCGGGACGGGCCGGGCCATGGCAGTGCTGTTTGCCCGTGAAGGCGCCCGGGTGGTGCTCGTCGACAAATTCGAGGAGCGGGCCCAAGAAACACTGAACATGATTCAGTCTGAAGGCGGAGAAGCGTTCATCGTCACCGCCGACCTCGGCGATCTGTCCGAAGCCCCGCGCATTGTGGAGGCTGCCGTCTCCCACTACGGCACGGTGGACATCTTGGTCAACAACGCCGCCATCGCGTCCTCCACCAGCCTGCTGGACACCAGCGTGGAACTTCTCCAGTCGGTACTGACGGTGAATCTGGCGGCGCCATTCATGCTGACCAAGGCGGTTGTCCCCGTCATGCGCGCGGGCGGTGGTGGCTCCATTGTGAACATTTCCTCCATAGCCGCTCTCCGCGGGCAGGGGGGCGGTGGTCAAGCCGCATATGCCTCGGCCAAGGCCGGCCTGGAAGGACTGATGAACGACGTGGCCGACTCCTACGGCAAGGACGGGATCCGGGTCAACTGCATCGCGCCCGGCCTGATCGACACCCCGATGCGTAATCAGGCGATGCAGATGGCCGGGGTGGATCCGGGCACACTCGACCTCACCTTCAAAGTCTCGCTGCCCCACGAGGGCGACGCATGGGACATCGCCCGCGCTGCGCTCTTCCTGGCCGGGCCGGATGGGCGCTACCTCACCGGGGTCATGGTGCCGGTGGACGGCGGGGCGGTGGCTCGCTCGCACTGACGGCTCTCCCCCATCAGCCGGCACGTGCCCTCACACACGCCCCGACCCCTCATCGTCCTCAGAGCCCGCCGGTGGTCCGAGGCGCTCATTCACTCGATGCAGGTAGTTCAGGTACCCAACCGGAATTCGGCTGCCACCGGTGACGTGGATGACCTCGCCGGTGACCCAAGCGGCCTCCCCGGAAGCGAGGTACACGCACAGCGGTCCGATGTCGTCAACCACGCCCAGACGACGCAGCGGGATGGACTCGGCCTGTCGCCTTCGACGACTCGGTCGGTCCATCGCGGCAACAGGCTCCTCGGTGAGAACCGCACCGGGAGCAACTGCATTGACCCTGATTCCCAGGTGCGCCCACTCCACCGCCATCGTCGCGGTGAGATTGTCCACGCCCGCCTTGGCAGCGCCATAATGACCCGTCATCGGATTGGGCTGTGACCCGCTTCTGGACGAGATGTTGATGATGGACCCGCCACTCCCTTTCATGGCACGAGCCGCCGCTTGCGCGGCGAAGAACGTCCATTTGAGGTTCAGATCGACGACAACATCCCATTGCTGCTCGGTCAGGTCGATCAATGGTCCGGAGTCCTCATTCCTGGCACTCCCAGCGTTGTTGACCCAGATGTCGAAACCGCCCATGGCGTCGACGACTCGGTTGATCAGTGCGTCGACTTCTTCGACCCGTGTGATGTCGGTCGGCACGTCCAGTGCCCGAACGCCGAGACCGCGCAACTCCGACACGGTGTCGCGGAGCGGCTCGGGAGAACGGCCTGCCACGACAACATCGGCGCCGGATGTGGCCAGGGCTCTGGCAATACCGCGGCCGATACCGCGACCTCCACCGGTCACCACCGCAGTCCTGCCGCTCAGATCGAACATCTGACCATGCTGCCAGACGACCACACCGAGCAACGGAACGGAACGGATCAGCTACCCGAGGGCGGCGAACCCGCTAGCCCCAGAGATCGAGCCCCATCACGTGAGCATCTTTGGTGTCCATCAGTCGGTCGACGTTCTCGGCCAGATCTTCCGGCGTGATGTTGTTCTCGAAGGTCAACCCGATCGTCTCGATCAACGCCAATCGCATCGCCTGAAGGCCACCACAGACGATCACCTCGCCCGTCAATGTGCAGGAGTCGTGGGCCAGGAAGGCCACGGCCGGTGACACGTACTCGGGCTGCATTTTGTCGAAGAACTCATTGATGAAGTTCTCCTCGGGCTCGTCGAACGTCTTGGACAGGATGTCGGGACCCGACATCCTGGTGTTCCCCCGGGGCGCCACGGCATTGACCCGCACCCCGTGCAGCTTGCCGTTGAGAGCCAACGCCTTCGTGAACGCAAATACCGCGCCTTTCGCTCCCGCGTAATCCGGGCTCTTCGGAATATGCCCGACAACGGCCTCGGAGCTCGTGTTCACGATGCACCCGTGTTCAGCCGACTTCAGATGCGGCCAGGCCGCCTTCGACACGAAGACGGTGCCCAGGTAGTGGTAGTCGACCATCCTCCGGAACTGAGCATTGTCGACACCGTCGAACCAATCCCCGGCATAAATGCCGGCGTTGTTGACCACCACGTCCAACCGACCGAAAGTTTGGAGGGCGGTGTCCACGATCTCCCGGGCACCCGCCTCGTCGGCGACGTTGGCGAAACAGGCGACCGCCTCGCCCCCGGCGGACTCGATTTCCTTGACGACCTGTTCGGCCGGCTCGGGCGACGAACCGCTCCCGTCGAGCTCGACGCCGTAGTCGGCAACCACTACCCGAGCACCGCGCGAAGCGAGCAGAAGCGCGTGACAGCGCCCGAACCCGCGTCCACCCCCGGTCACGATCACCGAGCGTCCATCGAACCGCAACTCGTTCGTCATCCACATCTCCCTTGAGTACTAGGCGTTACATTTCGAATACGGGCACGCCCGCCGTTCAGACGCTCACCGGCAGCGATTCCCATCCACGTGTATCTATCCCTTGCGTGAGTTCGCCCTGGTCGGGGTCGACCGACCACTCCGGAATCCGTTTGAGGACCTCCTCGAGCACTATTCGACCCTCGATGCGGGCCAAATTGGCGCCGAGGCAGAGGTGCGCGCCGAAGCCAAAACTGAGGATGCGGCTGATGTCGCGGTCTATGTCAAAACGATCAGGGTCGGAGAATCGGCGTTCGTCGTGATTCGCCGATCCGGGCAGGACGACCATGATGCTGCCGGCCGGCACTGTCTGACCGTGGATCTCCACGTCCTTGGTCACGTAGCGGCCGAAGTGGTACGGAGGAGGCTCGAGGCGGAGTATCTCCTCGATGGCGTTCGGAATCAGCGACGGGTCTTCGACCAACCTGCGCCGCTGATCCGGGTATTCGGCCAGAATTTTGCCGGTCCATCCAATGAGCCGGCTCGTTGTGTCGGTTCCTGCGCTCGCTATCAGGTTCAAGAAGGTGAGGATCTCTTCCCTCCGCAGATTGCGCCTGGCACCCGTATCGTCCTCGAACTCGATGGTCAGCAGTTGCGTCATCAGGTCGTCAGAAGGCTGGCTGATCCGCCGGTCGAGGTGCGCGCCGAAAAGTCCTTCCGATTGGGCCAACGCCTCGAACGGGGACTTGGTGGAATCGAGTGTTCCTTCGTTGAGCAGCTCGTTGAAGTGGTCCCGGATCTTCACTTGATCCTCTTCGGGGATGCCGACAAGCATTCCGATGACCCGCATCGGCACCTGCGCCGCGACGTCCTTGGCCCAGTCGAACCGATCAACTCCGATTAGGCGGTCGACGACCCCGGCGCAGAAGGCTCGGATCTCCGGCTCAATGAGGTTCACCCGCTTCGGCGTGAACACCCGCGACACCAAGGACCGATGCATGGTGTGGACCGGTGCGTCCTCACATATGAAAAGGCCGTTGGGGATGGCGACGTCCCCCCCGATGACGTAGGGCATGATGTTGTAGACCATGCCCTTGGAGGAGACGAAGGTCTCCCGATCGACCATCACGCGCTCCGCGTCCTCGAACCGGCTGACAGCGTAGAAACCCATTTCCTCGTTGAAGTAGAGCGGCGCTTCGTCGCGGAGCCTCCGGTAGGTCGGGTACGGGTCCGCGTAGATATCGCGGTCGTACATGTCGAAGTACACATTCTCGGTGGTCAAGGTCATGTCTGCGTACTCCTAGGTCAAATCGCGATCTACCGTGCTAAAGGTTACGGCCGGCTTCGACGGGGCGTTATCCGCAGTCGGACAGAGCTGGCCAGTCGTCCGACTTCCACTCTTCCCCGGCATCTCTCGCCGATTCTGTCAAGGGATCTCCTGTGTCACGTTCTCAACACATCGGGGTACGGGGTATGCACCCGGGAGAACTCGAAGGGATTGGGCCAGCCGTTCCCGGCATGGAACTCTTCCCTGACGCGCAGACGCTCCGCCAGGTCCTCCGGCTGCCATCCGTCGACCAGCTCTTGCCCTTGCAGGTTGCACACCGGGCGGCCGAGCTCGAGTAAGAGCTGGAGGCTGTAGGCGATACGCCCGGTGAGGACGTCCGGGTCGCCCGTGCAGAGGGCCAGGGCCGCTTCTGCCATCGTCTCCACGGGCTCACACACGTCATAGTTGCTCACGATCGGGCCGGCGACGACATGCGGGGTGAGGATGGCGATCTGGGGAGTGAGCGCATTGACGGCGATCCCGAGACCTTCGTTCTCGCCAGCCGCGGCGACCGTAAGCCGGTTCAGCGCCGCCTTGGTGGCCCCGTACATCGCGCTTCCATCCTTGGCTTTGAGGGCGAACGGCGGCCCGGGCGGCAGCTCGCCACTGAAGCTCGTCAGATTGAGGATCCAGCCCCGACCACGCTCCCGCATACCGGGGAGTACCTGCGACATGAGCAGCCACGGCGCCCACAGATTTACCTGTGCATAACCTTCGAGCTCCTCGATAGAGAACTCGTCGACCCGCTTGAGGGTGTGGGCCACCGCGTTGTTCACAAGGATGTCGGGTGGCCCGAACGCTTCTGCTGTCCGCTCCACCAGTGTGGCGCGGCCACCGGCGGGGTCGCCAAGATCAGCCCGCATGACCAGGACCTGACCCCCGAGCTCCTCGATCATCCGTGCCGTTTCTTCCAGACCTTCGGCCGAGCGGGCCGTGATCGCCACCTTGGCCCCTTCGGCGGCCAGACGGACGGCGACAGCGCGCCCGGTCCCGCCCCGACTGGCGCCGGTGACAAGCGCTACTCGACCCTCGCAGCTACGACCCATGCTGCATCACTTCCTCGCGCACGTTGGTGTTGGATGCACCATGACAATAACGGACCCCGATTTGGGGAAATTGTAGTATTCGCATGTCGTTGGCCCAGAGGGACCATCGGTGGTTCGCGCCCAAGTGCGGAGATTTCTCGCTACCACTCCCCCACCGCAGGGATAGCGTGAGTGCAAGGGTTCGGGACTGCGGGGGACGGATTTCTGCGACGCACTTGACAGGAGGGCATTCGGATGACTGCGCTGACGGTAAGGGATCTCAATCCAGCGTTGGGCGCCGAGGTGTCGGGGCTGGAGCCGACGCAGCCTCTCGACGACGAAACGATCCGCGTACTACGTAACCTCTTTGACGAGCGAGGGGTCATCGTCTTTCGCAATCTGGACATCGATGAGCAGTTTCAGCGCTACCTCGTCTACACATTGATCGGGGAAGAAGCGCCCATGACGGCGGGGCCAGATATGGGCGAGGAGCCGCCACCGTCGTACTTCGTATCGAACCGGGAGGACGGCGGCGGAGCGCCCTATGGCCGGCTGCTCTACCACTGTGACGCGATGTGGGCCGAGCGCCCACAACCGGTCATATCTCTGTACGGAATCGAGGTCGAGCAGCCGACGGTGCCCACCATGTTCATAAATATGGGCTACGGATGGGACACGCTGCCCGACGATCTCCGCGCGCGCGTCGAGGGACTCGAGGCGCGTCATGGCTTCGACCACGCCTACCCCAACCGGGGCGGCGACGAGAACGTGATCGATTCGTACTACGAAGAGCCTCGTTCAACGGTGACCCCGGTCGTGCATCACCACCCGCGCACCGGACGGACCCTGCTCTATGTCTCCCAACAAGCCACCATCGAGATCCTGGGGCTGAGCGAACAGGACAACGAGGAGACCCTCGAAGTCCTGTTCGACCATCTCTACAACTCGCCCGGCGTCCTTCGCCACGAGTGGCAGGAGGGTGATCTGGTCGTGTGGGACAACCGTCTCCTCCAACACGCCGCGCGGTACGGTCGATCTCGAGGGTCCCGCCCGCACGTTGAGGAAAGTCGTGGGTCCGATGTTCCTGTCCGAGGCCGAGCGGGCCAGGCCGACCTTCAGCAAGGTCTCGGGTAGCTGATCAATCCGGCCCTGAAGGCCAGGGCCGGATTGCCAAACGAGCGGGCGGTTGGCCGTGGTGGGGTCAGGGCCGCATACAGCGGCCACCGTCGATGTTGAACGTGTCGCCGGTGAGGTAGTGGGCGCCGTCGGAGGCAAGGAACACGGCCAGGGCGCCGGCATCGTTCTCGGGGTCCCCCAGGCGACCGAGAGGGATGTTGGCCAACGAGTACTTGAGGTGCTCGGGGTTGGCGTCGAAGAACTCCTTGGACCCCTCGGTGAGCATCCCGGGGATGATCGTGTTGACTGTGATGTTGTACTGGGCCCATTCCCGAGCGGCCGTGCGGGTTAACGCCCGGTTGGCTTCCTTCGCTGCGTTGTAGCCCACCATTCCGACGTTGCCGAGAAGACCCGCCTGCGAGGCAAAGTTGACGACCGTGCCCTGGGCCTCCTTCAGATAGGGAAAACACGCCTTCATGTAGCGGAACGAGGCCAGGAACCCGGTGTCGATCCCGTTCATGACGTCGGCCACCGTCTGGTCCTCGATGTTGATGCCCGTGACGGCGGTCTGCGCGTTGTTGATCAGGACGTCGATCCGCCCGAAAGCCTCGGCGGTCCTGCGCACCGCCTCGTTCACCTCGTCATCCTTGGTGCCGTCGGCCATCAGGGCGAGATGCCTGCTCCCCTCGATCTTGTCGAACGCTGCGCTCGTCTCATTCAGCGTCTCTTGCCGGATATCGGTGATGGTGACTGCAGCACCCGCTTTGAGCAGGGCCGTCGCCATCCCTTTGCCGATTCCACGTGCCGCTCCGGTGACGATCGCGACCTTCCCGTCCAACTCGATTCCCACTCGTCTTCCCCTCCTCGACCTAGGCCCCCACGCTGGGAGCTATACCTTGTATACTGCACAAAACATTGGGCACGTCGCAACCAGCGAGCTTGCCCAGAACCGTTGCGACGGTTCGCTGGTAGGCCTATCCCGGCGTGGACCGAAGGCGCAGGGTTGAGGAGGCGAAGGGAGGGGCGAAGCGGCCCTGCAACTCCCTTGCTTAGAACGAGAAAGGCGTGGAGCATGACAACGACGTCCGCCGATGTGATGTACAACCCCTACGACCACGACACGATCCTCAACCCACATCCGCTCTTCCGCAGGATGCGGGAGGAGGCTCCGCTTTTCTACAGCGAGGAGTTCGACTTCTACGCGATCAGTCGATTCGAAGACATTGAGCGCACGCTGGTGAACAGGGATGTGTTCATCTCCCGGAAGGGCGTGACGCTCGACATATTGAAATCCGACTGGGAAATCCCCAAGGGGACGGTCATCTTCGAGGATCCTCCCGAACACGATATCCACCGCGCCCTTTTGTCACGCATGTTCACCCCCAAGGGAGTGTCCTCTCTCGAGGAGGGCGTGCGGCGACTCTGCGCGTCGCTCCTGGACCCCCTCATCGGCTCCGGAGGCTTCGACTTCGTCGGTGACCTGGGCATGTTGGTACCGATGAAGGTCATAGGCATGCTTGTGGGCATCCCGGAGTCCGACCAGGAGTCGGTTCGGGACCATTTCTACGGGCAGCGGTCGTCGGACCCGGCCGGTGAGAACTCGCTCTCGGGCGACATATTCGGTGACTACATCGATTGGCGGTTGGACCATCCGTCCGACGACATCATGACCCAGCTGCTGTACACGGAATTCAAAGATGAAGACGGGGTGACGCGCCGGTTGACCCGCGAAGAGCTTCTGGCGTACGTCAATATCGTGGCGGCAGCAGGGAACGAAACGACGCGCCTGCTGATCGGCTGGACCGGCCTGCTGCTGGCTCAGAACCCCGACCAGCGCCGACTGTTGGTCGAGAACCCGGCGCTCATCCGCAATGCGATCGAGGAAAGTCTGCGGTGCGAGCCCAACACCTTGCAGAACTGCAGATATGTCGCTCGAGACGTCGAGATCTGCGGCCAAGTGGTCCCTGAAGGCAGCATCCTCGCCACACTGACGCCATCGGGAAATCGCGACGACCGACTTTTTGCCGACCCCGACCGGTTCGACGTCACGCGCAAGATCGACCGGCACCTCTCATTCGGCTTCGGATCCCATTACTGCCTCGGCCAGGCGTTAGCGAGACTCGAAGGCCGCGTGGTCTTCGAGGAAGTCCTGAAGCGTTTTCCGCATTGGGAAGTCGACCTCGACCGGTCCTCATTCATGTACATCGCCGACCAGCGGGGCTACGAATCGCTTCCCGTGAGCATCCCCTGACCGGTCCGTTCATGACGCCTGACGAATGTCAGGCGACCCTTTCGATCGGCTCGACGATGCACCCGTCCAACGGCGCCGACCAACGGGGCGAACCGTACTGTGGTCATCCATGGCTCTGACGAGGGTGTGCGAAACCAACGACCTGGCCAAGGGCCAGATGGCCGCCTTTTTTGTCGAAGGTTGGGAGATCCTCGTCATTCGGGACGACCAGGGCGACCTCCATGCGCTCGATGGCATCTGTCCGCACGAGGAGTACCCGCTGGTCTACGGGGAACTCGACGAGGACGTGCTCGTGTGCGCCGGCCATTCGTGGTGTTTCGATGTGATCACGGGAGACGGGCTCACCCAGCCGGGTTGTCGGTTGGCGAAGTACCACGTCGAGGTCCAGGGCACAGAGATCTACGTCGATCGCGAGCGCGAACCCACAGCAAGCTGACGGCTATTCGAGGATCGCCCCACGGCGGAGCGCTTCACGCACCGACTCCCGCATCCACAGCGTGGCCCCCTGACCGAAGCGTTTGAAGGTCTTGTGCCGGATCCGCCATCCGCCGTCCGTCTTCACGACGACGTCGGTGTAGACGCCCTCGAAGAACTGAAAGTCCGGTATCGGGAAGATTCCTTTCGAGCGCACGATCACCTCATCGGGAGAGACGTTGTCGATGACGCTGGTCACGATCATGTGCTGCAGAGGGTGGATGTAGAGGTCGCGGAAAGCCTCGACGATCCCTTGACGCCCCTTGATCGGGGCGAAACCTCGCGGTGGGTCGCGATCGTGATCTCTGGAGTCAAACACCGCGTCCTCAGTGAACACCTGCTCGAATCCGTCCCAATCCCGATCGTCGACGACGAAGCCGTAACGACCCACCACGTCGAGGATCGCCAGCGTGTCCTCCGCTGATCGCCGATAGCCAGCATCAATCGTCACGTAGCCTCCCCTCACCCCTCGACGGAGAAACCCCTAGTTATGGGGTACTTCGTTGAAGGGAATGTCCCGGTCGAACGCAGGCTCCCGCGGGAGCCCCAGCACACGCTCACTCACGTTGTTGCGCTGGATCTCCGACGTGCCACCGGCGATTGTCGTGCTTCTGAGCGAGAGGAACTGATCCGACCATTCTCGGCTCTCGTGTTGATCGGGTCTCCATGTGACACCTCCGCTCCCGGCCAGTCGCAAAGCCAGCTCCGACTCCCTTTGGGCGAGAGTGTCATTCCCCAATTTGAGGAGACTGCCGTAGCCGGGCGCCAGCTTGCCACTGGCCACTCCATCAGACACCCGGGCCGACACAAGTTGCTGTGCGGTCGATGCGACATGCATAGCCGCGACGTCGCGGCGCACACCCGCGTCCCCGCCGAGACCCCGGGCGGAAACCAAAGAGACGATCCGGTCGACGCCCTTCGGAGCGGTGCTCGGGGCACCTCCCCTCCCAACCCAGGCGTGTTCGATCTCGAGCAGGCCCCTCGCCACGCGCCAGCCTTCGTTCTCGTCACCCACAAGGTTCTCGGCCGGAACCATCACATCAGTGAAGAACTCCTCGCAGAACTCTGCTCCACCGTTCAACTGTCTGATCCGGCGGACTTCGATGCCCGGCGTCTTCAGGTCGAGGATCAGCATCGAGATGCCTTTGTGCTTCGGGACGTCCCACCGGGTGCGTACAGGACACAGGGCAAAGTCAGAGGCGTAGGCACCGGTGCTCCAGGTCTTCTGCCCATTGACGACGAAGTAATCACCATCTCGGATCGCACCTGTCATCAGTCCGCCCAGGTCCGATCCACCGGTCGGCTCGGAGAGGAGCTGCAGCCAGATTTCGGCGCCCGACAGGATCTTCGGTAGGTGTGCAAGCTTCTGTTCGTGCGTGCCGAAGGCGGCAAGAGTGGCGCCGAGGATATTGATGGAGACCCCGAGGTTCCCTCCCGGGATCCGATACGGCCGTGCCTCCTCGGCGAAGATGCGTTCGTGGTCGAGGGTCAATCCCTGGCCTCCGTACTCGGGCGGCAACGTGAAACCCGCGAAGCCGGCTTCGTGGAGCTTGGCTTGAATGGCCCTTTCCTCGGTGATCCGCACCAGCTCGGCCTCGTAATCCTCTGCTTCGACTCCGACGGCCGGGGTCAGATTCGCCTCCGCCCAGGCCCGGACGGACGCGCGGTACTCGGGCAACGTGACCTTGGGCGATTGCTGGCTCAACTCGGAAATCCTCCGGTGACTGGACGACTGGCCTCGAGGTTCGACGCCCACCGACTGATTAAATCAATCATATGGCTGATGAATCCTCGTCTTTCTCTCTTCAGGGTGCGGTTGCCGTCGTCACTGGGGCCACAAGGGGGATCGGACGGGCAACGGCCGATGCGCTCGGGCGGGCCGGCGCTGCAGTCGTCGTCGTGGGAAGGAGTACACGCGACCGTCCCGACAAGTTCGCGGCGGGAACGCTCGAGGACGTCGTGGAGGAACTGGCGGCCGACGGGATCGACGCACTCGGCGTGCAGGCCGATCTCACCGTCGCGGAGCAGGTGGACGCCGTCGTTGCCAAAACGCTGGCCTGGCGCGGCCGGTGCGATGTCCTGGTCAACAATGTGGCGTACGCATCGAACGGGCCGATTCTCGGTGTCCCGGCCCACCGCTGGCACCTTGGGTTCCAGGCTCAGGTGGTGACCTCACTCCAACTGTGTCAGGCCTTCGTTCCGGGCATGGTGGAGCGTGAACGAGGGCGTGTGCTCAACGTGGGGACCAGGGCCGCTTCGGTGATCCTGCCGAACATGGGCCTCTACGGGATCACCAAATTGGCCGGGGAGCGGATGATCGAGTTCCTCGACTTCGAGTGGGGTGGCCACGGTGTCTCGTTCAACACGTTTCGAATAGACAAGATCGTTCCGACCGATGCCTATCGACTGGCCCTCGAGCGGCAGGGGGAGGCCGTCGCCCGAGGGGGCCTCGCCGAGGACGACATGGTGACTCCTGAGGAATGCGGGAGGATCATCCTATGGATGCTGAGCAGACCGTCCTCCTGGTCGGGCAGGGCGATAGAGATTCAGGAGGCCCGCGATCTGCAGGCCGCCCAGGTCTGAGCATGACGCAGCGCATTCTCCCGAAACGTCGCTCCGTCCCGTGAGGGCGGCCGTACTACGACAGGGCCGGGTAGAGGTTCGGGAGACCGACGAGCCGCAACCGGGTCCCGGCGAGTTGCTCCTCCGTACACTCAGCACCGGCATGTGCGCCTCGGACGTGCACTTCATGGATCATCCCGAGGTCGGCCGTGACGACCCCACCGGCCAATCGTTGTACGACGAAGATCGCGACATCATTTTGGGCCACGAGTTCGTCGGCGAGGTGATCGGCCACGGACCAGCCTGTACCGACCAGTTTCCGGTCGGTAGCCGGGTGACGTCGATCTCCATGCGGCTCGTCGACGGTGGTCCCGCGATTCGGATCATCGGCCAGCATCCCGAAGCCCAAGGGAGTTTCGCCGAGCGCCTCGTCGTATCCGAGACGTTCACGCGTCGGGTGCCAGAAGGAGTGTCGGACGATGCCATCGCGGTCGTCGATGCATTCGCGGTCGGCGAGTTCTACGTCGAGAAATCCAAGATCGGACCGGGCGTGATCCCGATCGTCCTCGGTGCCGGTGCCGTCGGACTCTCGGCCGTAGCGTCACTCGCGGCTCGGGAGGTGCACCCGATAATCGTTTCGGATCGTCGCGCTGACCGCCGGGAGCTGGCCCGATCGTTCGGAGCCGACGTGCTGGTCGATGCGAACATCACGCCGTTCCCCTTCGAGGCCTGGCGCGACACCGCACACGCCATGGGGATCCGCAAACCACCCACCGTGTTCGAGTGCGTGGGGGCTCCGGGACTGATGCAGCAGCTGATCGATTCGTGCGAACCGGGCAGCCGGATCTACGCCGCGGGGGGGTGGTACACCAACGACACGATCAACGTGACGGCGGCGTCGAAGAAGGGCTTGATGATCCAATTCGCCGGGGGGCCCGGACAGTCGACTGGGACCGCACGCTCGACGCGGTGTGCACGGGCAGGCTGGACCCGCTGCCAAGTGTCGGGCGCGTGATCGACCTCGAAGCCGTCCCTGCGGCGCTCGACGAGGTGAGGCGCGCCCAAGGCCCGCCGCGCATCGTCGTGCATCCCAACGGCGACTCCACGCAACGGGGCGCCCGCTCATGACGTATCGGGTCGCCCTGTGGGGTACTGGTTGGGCGGGCCGGCAGGCCATCCCCGGCATTTTGGGCCACCCTGATCTGGAGCTGGCCGGTACCTATGTGACCAGCGCCGACAAGGACGGACGCGACGTCGGCGAGCTTGCCGGTATCCCTCCGATAGGCCTGCTCGCCACATCAGACGTCGATCAGATCATGGACCTGCAGGTCGACTGTCATCTGGTGATGCTGCTCGGTCACCGGCCCCGTACCGCCGCTGCGGTCGTCGAGCGGATCTGCACCATCCTCGAAGCCGGGCAGAACGTCAGCCAGACCTCGATCGTGCCGCTCTACTACCCGGAGTTCGCTCCCGTTGCGATGCGCGATCAGGTTGCGGCGGCATGTCGAAGCGGCGGCTCGAGTTGCTACGGAACCGGGGTCTTTCCCGGGGTCATGAGTGACGTCATACCGATGGCCTTGCTGGCCGGATGCGAACGGGTCGAGCGGATCAGGATCACCGAGATGCTCAATTACCTGGAGTACTACGGTGCGGACGAGGCGAGACTGAGCGGGATCGGCGAATCCCTCGAGTCCGGTCTGGAAAGGGCTCGTCGGGTCGCCGCGGGGACGAAGGAACTGGTGAGCCCGGCCATCCTCCACCTGGCCGAGCGCCTCGGCGTGCAGATCGACGAGATCCGCACGGGTGGGGTCAATGTCGCCCCGGCACAGCAACGGGTGCACGTCGAGAGCCTGATCATCGAACCTGGAACCGTGGGCGCGGTGCGTCACATCACAGAGGGTCACGCCCGCGGAAGGTCGGTTATCGAACTGGAGTTCGTCACCCGCTACGACAACTCGGCGGGGCCGGACTGGCCGGCTCCCGAGGGGTCGCGTACCGGCTGCTACCGGATTGAGGTCGAGGGTTCTCTCTCGATCTGCTGCGACCTGAACCTGGTCGGCCAACGCGAGACCTCGACCCAGACGAGGGGCTTCGCACGTCAGAGCCCCCAGCTCGGCGCCTACCTCATGACGACCGCGCCGGCGATCAACGCAGTCCCTTTCCTTTGCGAGGCGGACCCCGGGCTCTACGGTTCGATGGATCTGGACCGGGGTCACGGCCTGCACGTGATCAGGTAATCGGGCCGCCATCGGGGGGAAAGAGGCTGTCGAAGCCCGAGTGCCCCACTTCGGTCGCCAGCTGTTTGAGGCATTCCTCGGTCCCGAACGGCAACCGGAACCGTGCCTGCAACGCGAGGGTGATGATGCTCAGGTCGTGCTCATCGCATTGTCCGACTGCTCCCAACACCTGGTGCGCGATCCTGAGGATCCTCGGTCCGGTGTCCGCGATCGCCCACTTGAGGGCCAGGGCGTCGGCCAGCGACGACTCTTGCGATTGGTACACGCTGTGCAGGCTGTACAACGCGAGCTCATAGAGGGCCTGGAGTTCGGAACAGGCGTCGGCCAGCGGGAACGCGACGCCCTGGTACGCCGCGATGGGCGATCCAAAGGCAACTCGATCAGTGGCATAGGAAGTGGCCAGATCAAGCGCCTTCTCCAAAGCTCCGAAGATGTACCACGAACTCAGGACATGGAAGAGGGCGTGCTCCAACAGGCTGAGTGGCTCTGCATCCGCGACACGGATGGGGCGAATCCGGTTGACGAACGGTCCCACTTTCGAACCGATCAGGTCGGCGGACGATGTGACCACCTCCGTCCTCCCCTCTCCCGCGGACGCCTCCCATTCGGGAAAGAGGTCGACGTGCTCGAGTCTTCCGTGGGCGGAGAGGAGGGCGAGCGGCCGACCCGAAGGTCGCCTCAGCAACATGGCCTCGATCGGAAGCGGGAGCACCACGGCACCTGCACTTCGGCATATTTCAGCGGCCGCAGACCCCTCGAATTGCCCGTTTCGTGGGTCTAAAGACTGCAGCACCGGTTCGACGAGGGCCAGAAGGTCCGAACGGGACGCCGGGTCCGCCATTGCCATGCGCGCCGCGTCGACCGAACCTACGTCCTTCATCACCCGCTCGAAGACGGCGCGCATTTCGGCCCCGTCCTCGGTGACCCGTATGCGCTCACCTCGGAACATCGTCCGCGAGAGATGGCGCTGGAGCATCTCCGTGGTTCCCGAGGCAATCGGCCCAGCCTGCATGTACCTCCAGAAGAATTCGACCGCCCCGTCGACGGGCGCGTCGGGAGTGTGCCGGTCGTCAAAGAATTCGTCACCCATAGCTTCAGCGAGCGCGTCAGCCGTGAGCAGATTGGTGCGGGTCGTGATCATCCGAGCGGCTGAGACGATGAAGTCATGGGAACCTCCGTCGCGCTGGAACCAAAGGGCGCGCCGGCACATGAGACGGGACATGCGATTCCGGATGCGCACCTGGAGCCACCGTCCCGGCGGCAACGCTGATGCTCTCGCCGGGTCGCGCAATACCCTGGAGATCAAGCGGTCGTCGCGGGCATACCGGGCGATGCCCACCCGCTCGTTCGAGAGGGCATCGCGCATGACCTTCCACCCATCGCCGACCTCTCCGAGCACCTCCGAGCGGGACGCCCACACGTCATCGAGAAACACCTCGTTGAGATGGTGTGGACCGGGGATGCCGTCCAGCCCGCGGACTGTCACTCCCTCGCGGTTCATCGGAATGAGGAATACCGTGACCCCCTCTGACGTACCGACCGGTGAACCGTCAATACGTGCGAGCAAGTAGCACCATTCGGCCCAAAGGGCCCAGGAGGTCCAGATCTTCTGTCCCGTGATGCGGAAACCATCACCGTCGGGGACCGCTCTGGTCTTGAGATTGGCCAGATCCGAGCCAGCATCAGGTTCGCTGAAACCCTGGCACCAGATGGCCTTCCCCGATGCGATGAGCGGCAGGTGCAGCCTCTTCTGATCGTCCGTCCCGTAGTCGAAGATCGACGGCCCGACCCAGTTGGGACCGTAATACTGGCCGCCTCGCGGCTCGAAATGGGCCCACATCTCCTCACGTATGACGACAGAAGAAGCCAGGTCCAGATCCTGGCCGCCATAACGGGCCGGCCAGTTCGGAACGAGCAGCCCCTCCTCCGCGAGGAGCTCGCAGAATCGATTGCTGATTGCCAGGTCCGCTGGATCTTCGGTGAAGGGGCCGAGCCAATGCGCTGGCAGGTGCGTCTCGATGAGCGCGCGGATTCGAGTGCGGAGCGCTCGCGCTTCCTCGGTATCGCGGTAGATGAACGAATCAGACTTCGGGCTCGCCACGTGGGGATGCGAGGTGCGCACGGCGCCATCCTTCCATCTTCGGATTTTCCTCAGTTGGACAGCTGAGCTACGTGCTGAAACGGAACAAGCCGATTGCGATTTCTGCGCCATCTGCGCCCTGATCCACCAATCGGGTCGCCACGGCCGGTGGATTGTGCCCGCCGAGGGGCGCTGGTGAGACCTCGAAGGGGCCGCGTTTGCCGGCCCGCACCAGGCGGAGCGAAGCGGTCGAAATCCACAGGCCGGCCGGCGCTCCCCGGGACTGGGCCGAGGCCGACGCGGCAGCCTCCGACATGACGAGGATCGGTCCGTGATGGAGCACTTCGGTGCCGACGAGGGTGGAGAGCCCACCGAGCGCGAAACAGCCGCCCGCCGTCTCTTCGGCGCCAAAGCCGGCGACCAGCGTGGGGAGGTCGGCGGAGTCGGGCAGACCGCGGCCCGGATCGCGATAGGCGAAGCCGGGTGGCGTGGGACCGATGACGGACCAACCGACGGTCCCCGCACCCAGGAGACGTTCGGGCTGAGCCGCGTCAACGAAGAGTGCCTCGGTGAAGACCGCGGTTCGGGCCTCCCGGCGGACGGTACCGAGGATCTGGATCCCGTCGACATCGCGGCCCGGATCCCACAGGTGGACGTCGATGTGCGTGCAGGCAGCGTGGTAGTAGGGATCGATAGTGATGCCCGCAGTGTCCAGCATGGCGATGGCAAGAGGCGCCGTCAGCAGTGCCCCTCCGGGCAAACGCATATCCCGCCGGATCGACATCCGGCCCTGCGCATGATGCCGGTCGATCAGCACCGATGAGCAGCCGACGTAGCGGTACGTGATCAACTCGGAGGAGGATTCGAACACTCCCCGTACGTGGCCGGTGCCCCCGTCCCGGGTCTCGTGGACCATTAGCCGTACCTGGCCCTGAGTTCGCGCTTCAAGACCTTCCCGAGCGCATTGCGAGGCAGCGCCTCCACGATTTCGATCCGTTCGGGGATCTTTTGGTTCGCCAATCCACGTAGACGGCAGAAGTCAGCGAGATCACTGAGAGAAAGCCGGGTCTCCCCCGCCTTCAGCACGACCACCGCACAGGCCCGTTCCCCCGTTGACGGATGTGGGACACCCACGACGGCCACCTCGGCGATCGTCGGGTGTTCGTAGAGGAGATTCTCCACCTCTTGGGCCGAAATGTTCTCTGCATTCCGGATGATCACATCCTTGGAGCGCCCCGTGATCTGGACGTGTCCCCGGGGCCCCAGAATTCCGAGGTCACCGGTGCAGAAATACCCTTGCTCATCGAAGGCGGCGGCATCGAGTGCACTGTCGACGTACCCCTTGTAGCACTGCGGCCCACGCAGTCGGAGTTCCCCCTCCTCTCCCTGTTCGACATCCCTTCCGTCGGGGCCCACGACCCTGATGTCCACACCGGGACTTACCCGCCCTTCGGTGAGCGCCAGGTCCTCGTCGGTGTCCTCGAGCGTCCCTGAACTGGCAGAAGGAAATTCGCTCAGCCCCCAGGTCGAGACGATGCCGACGCCGAACACCCGCTTGAGTTCGTAGTAGAGCTCCGGTGGCTTTGGCGCACCGCCGCCGTTGAACGCTTTCAACCGCGGGTAGAGCGGCTCGGCTCCGTGCTCGAGCTGAGCCTTCAAGTACGCATTGTAAAACGGCACAGCGCTCCCGAGGAGGGTGGCTTCCTTTTTGCTCATCACGAGAGGTGAGTGCACGGAGTCGAAGATGTCGGTGAAAAGCAGCTGCGCTCCCGTGTACATGGCGGCAACCGTCACACAGAAACCGCCGATGTGGGTGTACGGATACGGAATCGCGATGCGGTCGTCCTCACCCAAAGCCCAGCCCAGAATGGGCCCCGTCGCGCCATTCATCGCCGAGGCATCCGAATGCAGCGCTCCCTTGGGGTCGGCCGTGGAGCCCGACGTGTAATAGATGTGTCGGACAGGGTGGCCCTCGGCGCTCGGCGGTGCCGGCAGATTCGCGGGATCGGATTCGGGCAAGCCGTCGTCGAGCAGCAAAGTCTGCACGCCGGTCGTACGCGAAATCTCCATTGCCATGTCTGCGTAGTTGAAGTTGCGCCATCTGCGGGGGGTCACCAGGAGCTCCGACCCCGTCTGGGCGACGATGAAGCCGACCTCCCGGACGCGAAGAAGTGGGAGCACCGGATTGGATATTCCCCCGAGTCTGGAGATGGCCAGCATCAAGACGCACGACTCGATCACCGTCGGCAGCTGCCAGCTGACCACCGTGTCAGTTTTGACTCCCATTGCCTGCAGGCCCGCCGCCACGCGCTCGGCCCACTCCACCCATTGCGTCGCGGTGAGGAAGCGGTCCTGATCGTCCTCGATGAGGACACCACCAGGGGTTGCCCGCGCTCTTGCCACCAACAGGTCCCAGAGGGTTTCTGGGTAGACGGGTGTTTGCACCAATTGCCTCCCGGCTCTGGGGACGAGCAATCCTAACGCTGAGCCCCTTTGCGTCCAGGTGCCCTTGGGGGGTCGATCAGGAGAAGCCTGGACAACCGACCCCCGACGAACTCGACGTGCCCGTATCATCTCCTCTACTGGCCGCTGCTCCGTCGCTTTGGGTGAAGGGCTCGGTCTGGGGAACATGTATGCCGCACGAGGCAAGGGGGGCAGGACACAATGGCGCACTCGAGACGGAATCGACGAACGATCGCTGCACTTTCAATGGCCGTGATAGCTGCCGTTGCCGGTTACGGCGTCGCATCGTCAACAACCAGAGGTGGGAGCGGAGCCGGAACGCACCTGTCGTCGAAAGATGTGAGTTTTCAGGAGGTCGCCGCGACCAGCGGTAAGCCGGTCAAGATCGGCTACATCGAAGAGGCTGTCTCGCTTGGGGCGGGTGCCAATAACCCTTACACCATTCCGGCATTCCAGGCCTGGGCGAAGTGGCAGAACGCCAACGGAGGCATCGGCGGCCATCCGATCCAGGTGATCGTCCAACGCGAACCGTCGAACCCCGGAATCGCGCTGACTGACGTCCAGAACATGATTAGTCAGGGAATCGTCGCCCTCGTCACCGACGACACCTCGGACGAGTCGTCGTGGGTCAGTTTGGTCACCAAGGACGGCATCCCCACCTTCGAAGCGACCAGTGGCAGTGTCAACTTGGCCACCAGCCCCGTCAACTTCAGCACCCAGGTGTCCCTGTTCTCCACTCCGGCGGCCATCGTCGCTGCGGCGAAGAAGGCCGGAAGCAAGGACATGGCCGTGTTCTACTGCGCCGAGATCCCCCAGTGCGCGCAGGCGGTGCCGGCCCTGGCCGGGGCGGGCAAGAAGATCGGCGTCAACGTGCCCTTCAGTTCCTCGATCCTCGGAAGTGCCCCGAACTTCACGGCCCAGTGCGTCACTGCCAAGGGGCATAACGCCACTTCCCTGGAGGTAGCGGACGCATCCCAGATTATTCTAAAGGTGGCGGCTAACTGCGCCCAACAGGGCTACACGCCTCACGAGATCACCGACGGTCTCAACATCCAGCGCAACTTCGCCGGCGCGCCGGGGTTGAACGGCCTGATCTCCTTCGAATCTACGATGCCGTTCTTCGAGACCAGCTTCCCTGGCATCAAGACCATGACCAATGCCTTCAACAAATACGATCCAGGCCTCACCAAAATGGACGGCTACGGTGACTTGGCGACCAACCAGTGGACGACGGGGCTGCTCATCGCGGCCGGCGCGAAGGCGGGAGGAGTCGGCACAACCCACCCCATCTCTGCGGCGGCGTTGCTCGCGGGCATGTACGCCCTGCACTCGACCAACCTCGGCGGGATGATCCCCACCGAGACATTCACGGCAGGAAAGGCGCAGGAGAACAAGTGCTGGTTCTGGGCTGCCACCAAGAACAATAAGTTCGTGATGCCATACGGGACCAAGGTGGCTTGCGCGAGCTGAGGCTCGCTTCATGGACCTCGGCCTGACCGGCAAAGTGGCCGTCGTGACCGGGGCCAGCCGGGGTATCGGTCGGGCGGTCGCCGACGAGCTCGTTCGCAGCGGAGTCAAGGTCGTTCTCTCAGCCCGTGGGGCCGAGGATCTCCACCGAGCCGTCGAAGAGCTGCGCGAGCGCTCGACCGTACCGGGTGAGGCCACTGTTCTTGCTGTGGTGGGAGATGCCACCGACGCCAGAACGACCACGGCGATCGAAGAGGCCGCCGCCGAACTCGGGGGCGCCGACATTCTGGTCAACAACGCCGGCGGTGAGAGCGGTCACCTGCCCTTCGACCAGCTCTCCGATACGGACTGGGATGACGCTTACCAGCTCAACGTGGTCAGCGGCGTGCGGTTGACGCGGGTGCTCCTTCCGCACATGCGCGAGCAACGCTGGGGACGGATCGTCAACGTGTCGTCGTACACGGCACGCGTCCCCGAACCATTCTGCGCCCCGTATTCCGCGGCGAAAGCAGCGCTGGTGAATGTGACCCGGAATCTCTCCCGGGCCTACGGGTCGGAGGGTGTGTGTGCCAACTGCGTGCTCCCGGGGCTCACTTACACAGAAGGAGCGGCATCCGTCTTCGGAGAGGCCATGGCCGCCACCGGCCGCTCCGAAGACGCATTGGTCGAGAGCATGCTCCGGCGAGCGCCCATCGATGTGGGCCGGATGGGCACGGCAACCGAAGTCGCCGCCGCGGTCGTCTTCCTCTGCTCCGAGCGGGCGTCGTGGATCACTGGCGTCGTCCTACCCGTTGACGGAGGAACGATCCGTAGCGCGCCCTGAACAGCGAGAGACCCCGATGGCTGGGCCACCGGGGTCTCTCTCTTCTCTCGGGGGGGAGAGATCAGACGCGGGCGGCGGCCAGCCCGGCAAAATCCTCCTCGACCACCTTGGCGACCAGCGGAATCTGGCTGTCGCCCTCCG
Organism: uncultured Acidimicrobiaceae bacterium; assembly: GCA_963706555.1. Classification (GTDB taxonomy): domain Bacteria; phylum Actinomycetota; class Acidimicrobiia; order Acidimicrobiales; family RAAP-2; genus Bog-473. Next base: position 2,654,364 of record OY970164.1, on the reverse strand, counting down.
GCGGCTTCAGATACCCCCCGCGCAGTGCGAAGCTCTCGAGGAGCGCTCCTTCGACGGGTTCGCCGGCGTGGATCTCGTCGACCGTCGGTCCGATGCGTCGGGCGATCTCGCCCAAGCGGTCCCGGTCCAGATTCAGGAACCGGATGGCATTCTCGCCCAGGATCAGGCGCAGCTCGTCCTCGGGCACTCCGACGAAGGCATCCCTCCACCAGGCGCGTGTGTTGGGCCAAGTGCTTTCAGGGTGCGGATAGTCCCGACCGAACAGCATCGTCTCGATCCCGATCTCGTGGCGCATCTCCACCTCGGCCTTGTGGATGAACGATGCTCCGGCCATGCAGTTGGATTTCCAGTACTCACTCGGTTTGCGCGTGGCCGGCAGATCCTCTCGGTGCTTCTCGTAAAACCGGTCCAGATAGGCGAGCGTCGCGGGAATCCAATCGAGCCGGATCTCGGTGGGCATGTAGCGCAGTCCCGGAAAACGGTCGAAGACCCCGCCCAGCATCAACTGCCACATGGGGCGCCGCGCGTCCACGCTGCGGTTGAGGAAATTGCTGAAGAACTCGAGCGACTCGTCGGAAACCGCACCCGCGTGGGCGAACAGCTCGTCGACGTCTGTCGAGTTGGCCGCCTTCACCACATCGTTGTAGATCCGCTCCACCTCAGGGAACACGGCGCCTTGTTCGGTCCCAAAGCCGGCGTGAACGATGACAGCCAGGTTTCGCTCTTCGCACGCCGCCCAGAAAGGATTCCAGTAGGGGTCGAAAAGGGGCGGCATCCCCGCATGGTGGAGGTAGCCCGGGCCGTAGGTACCGGTGAAGCCGTGGTCCGATACCCACTCCAGTTCTTTCACCGTCGTGTCAATGTCGACACACGGTCCGATAGCTGCTGTCACAAGGAACCGGTCCATGGCGAACCCGAAGTTGTCCGCCGCCCAGCGGTTCCAGGCCCGTGCTCCGGCTTCCCACGCGTCCAAGGAGAACTCGCGGTTCGTCACGTTGTGGAAGAGGTCCCCGAGACGGGAGTCGCCGAGGTAGATAAGCTCCGCGGCCACTCCCTCGCGATCCATGTCAGCCATCCGCAACACCGGGTCGTGCAGTCCATGCCATCCCGTACGGTGGATCTCCTCATGTTCGGGATAGACGTTGAACTGGTGCTTGGAGCCGAGAAGGGCAATTGCGAGTGGGTAGATCTCATTGTCCTCGCGCAAGCCGGGAAGCAGATTGTGGAATCGGCTCTCGAGATACTCGGCCCACAGGTCCTTGGGCATCCCTGCATGTGAGTCGGACGAAACGACGATGACTCGGTCGGCCATGACCCTCCCTCATTTCACGGCAGCCGAGGGGCTGCCTCAGTTCTACTATACGCCCTATAATAGCGAATCCCGGCGATTTTGCACAGGACAAACCGGCTGGGTCGAACTTCTGGTCGGGACACCACGAGAGAAGCTGTCACCTATGCCCCATCGGATCGTGCGGACCTTCCATTCGACCTGCATGGTCAACAGCTATGACCGCACCGTGGCCGCACTGCGACGCGTTGCCGGGTTGCGCGTGCTCGAGTACAGCGAGGCCCCGGCAATCGGCCGCCGGGGCGGCATGACCTGGGTCGGCGACGGTTCGATCGAGGTGGCTGAGCCCATCGTCCCTGGCCACGCGGCGGCGCGCTTCCTGGAGCGCTTCGGGCCCGGATTGCATTCGTGCGCCTTCCAAGTCGAGAATCTCGACGCAACCATTGCGCACCTCGGGCGCCGCGGGATCGAAGTCGGGGTGCGCCCAGAGGCCGGCTTTTGCTTCACGGATCCACGACACACCGGTGGACTCCTGTTCGAATGGTCGGACTTCACGATCCCCGAGGATCCGAGGATCGGAGCACCAGAACCGCCCTCCGGCGAGCAGCCGGTGCTCGACGTACGCACACACGCCTTCATAGGCGCCCTGGTACCTGAGCCGTCCGAGTGGGCGGACGACTTCGGCGAGTTGTTCGGGCTCGTCGAGACGTTCCGTGACCCGCAGGCCGACCCCGACCAGCCAGTCGTGTGCCTCGCCGCGCCTGACTGCGTCCTCGCCCTCTTCCGCCTCACGCCCGCAACGAGTGCCGAGTATTGGAGCACGGTGCACACCCGAGCCCGGTGTCATGTCCTCGGGTTGGGAGTCCCCTCGTTGGAGTCGGCCTACGGCGCGTTACGTGACGCCGGCGTCGCCATACGACGGCGCACCGGCGAGGCCATCTTCATCGATCCCGAAGAAACAGGGGAGGTGCCTCTGATGGTGATCGAGGGACTGCTGCCCGGTGATCCGCGATCGGTACCGAGGACCCGCAGCTCGTAGCCGCAGCTCGCATCGTCGCTCAGCGGGGACGAAGAAACACCGCCAAGCGGGCGATGAGCCCGTCGTCGTCCAGGGTGAAGTGGTTGCTGCACAGGAGCGCGGGATCATCGAGGGGAGGGTTCGCGAGCTCCACCCAGCACTCCCGGTCCGTCTCCACGGCACGGTGAATGTGAAACTGTGGCACCACCACAGCCAGATGGCGGGCATAGAAAGCGGCGATCTGCTCCCTGCCCCGGTACACAGATCCGTCGGGAGCATGAAAAGTGGCGTCCGAAGCGAACAGGGTGGCTAATGCGGCCTTGCCGTCCGCTGTGGCGATCTCGACGTATCTGTCGGCAACCTCTCGTGGCGCGGACATCGCGGACAGTTTGGCAGGGCACACAACCGAGAAGAGAACTGGACGGGTCACCTACGATAGCGACGGTGACCAACACGACTGAGCCGCCAACGGCCCCAACCTCCGCGCAGGAGTGGAACCGCGGCGTCGACCATGGGCAAAGGCTGCTCGGAAAACGCGCTTTCGTCAGCGGCGCCGGAACATCACCGGACGGGGAACTCTTCGGTATCGGCGAGTCCATCGCCATCCTCTTCGCTTTGCAAGGCGCGCGGGTGGCGATCGGTGACATCTCACGCCAGCGGGCCGAGGCGACCAAGGAATTGATCGACAAACTCGGAGGTGATGCCATTGTCGCGGTGGGTGATCTCACCGATGAGGCCGACAACGCAAAATGTGTACAGATGGCGGTGGATACCTTCGGAGGGTTGGACACGCTCGTCAACAACGTCGCCCTGTCCGGGGGCGGAGGGAGTCCGGCCACTCTGAACCTCGACGCGTGGGACCAGGTCATGAGGGTCAACCTTCGCGCCCCCCTCCTGACGACCCGCCACACCGCTCCCCATCTGATAGCTGCCGGAAGTGGGTCCATCCTCAACATCTCGTCGATCGCGGCGATCCGCGGCTTCGGCTCGGGCGCCTACGCCGCTTCGAAATCCGCCCTGTTGGGCCTGACCAGGGATTGGGCCTACCTGCTGGGCCGCGACGGCATCAGGGTGAATTGCATCCTTCCCGGTCACGTCTTCACCCCGATGGGAGATCAGGGCGGCGAGGAGATCCGTGAGCGACGGCGCCGGGCCGGTCTGCTCCCCACCGAAGGGCTGGCCTGGGATGTCGCGTGGCCCGCTGTCTTCCTGACGTCGGACGAGAGCCGCTGGATCACCGGCATCGAGCTGTCCGTCGATGCCGGAACGACCTCTTCGACTGCCTGGGCTCTTCAGACGTTGAACGAGCGCCGATGAATTCTCCTGACGTACATCGGGCCGAATCTGACGAACTCGCAATCAGAAACCAGGTGGCCAAACTTGCGCACGCCGCCGACCACGGTGCACTTGACGAGTACATCGAATTCTTCACTGAGGACGCCTCGTGGGAGATGCCCGAAGCGCCTCGGCGGGGCCGGGCCGACATCAGGGCCGGCGCGGAAGAAAGGCGCCGGGCCGGCCTCACCGGTCCCGGAAGCGCCTCGCGTCATGTCATCACCACCCTCGCCGTAGAGGTGACCGGTCAGGACCACGCTGTGGCGGACTCCTATTTCATCTTTTTCCGCCAGACGACGACCAACCCGACCATCTTCAACGTGGGCCATTATCATGACGATTTCCGATTCGTCGATGGCCATTGGCGTCTACATCGCCGGCTGATCACCATCGGTTGACAGGCCGGTTCGTCGACCGGATCACGCAGTGACCGCGGAGGACGCCCATGGACGTAGGTATCACCATCCCTCACTTCGGGCCGCTGGCGTCCCCCGAATTCGTCATTGCCTTCTGTCGATCCGCTGAGTCCGCCGGTTTCGATTCGCTATGGGCTGCGGACCACGTCGTGGTCCCGGCCCAGTTCGCGTCGGAATATGTCCTGCCGGCCACGCCCAAGCGGATCGGGTTTGCCGACCTGCAGGCAACCATGGGGTTGAACCTAGAGATGAACACCACCCTCGCCGTCGCGTCCGCAGTGACCCAGCGGGTAAAACTTTGTACGGGGATCGCAGTCCTCCCGATCCGCAATCCCGTGCTGAACGCGAGGCAGCTCGCCAGTATCGATCTCTACTCGGGCGGACGCGTGCTGTACGGCGTTGGGGTTGGCTGGCTCCGAGAAGAGGCCGAAGCCATGGCGATGCCGTGGGACCGGCGCGGACGGAGAGTCGACGAGCAGATCTCTTTGCTACGGACTCTGTGGAGCGCTACTGGAGAGACTGTGGAGTTTGCGGGTGAGTTCTACGACATCCCCCCCATCTCCCCCGACCCGAGGCCCCTGCAACGACCCATACCGATCCTGATCGGCGGCCACAGCGATGCGGCGTTAGACCGGGCGGCCCGATTGGGTGATGGTTGGATTGCCGCCGGCATGGGTCCCGAGCGCCTCAAAGGTGCATTGGACCGCCTCCGCTCCGCATGCGACCGGGCCGGACGCAACCCCGATGCGCTCCAGATCGTCAACGGCGAGCGATCGGAGGTACAGCTCGATTCCGAAGCAACCGACCTCAAGGAACAGGCCCACCGGGTGGTGGATGCCCTCGCCATGTACGCATCGCTGGGCGTTTCCCATATGAAGGCCGGGATTCGCGCGGCCGATGCCGCCTCCGTGCTCAAAGTCATCGAATGGTACGGAAGTGAGGTTCTCCCGGCACTTCGATGATCGGCGCGCGATCACACCTTCTCCCCCAATGTCCGGCGGGGAACCACTCTTCGAAACACAGGATGTTGCCGTCAGGATCCGCGAAGTAAAACCACTCGGAATCACCCCAGTTGTAGGCCCCGAGCTGGTTCTCCATGAGGACGCGCACGCCATGGCGCTTGAGCTCCGCGAGCTTCTCCAAGTGATCGACGGTCTTGAAGCAGTACCGCATGATGCCGAGCTGGTGAAACGTCGACTCTGGCCCAGGAACGACCAGGTTCTCGGCACCCCAACCCATGATCTCGAGATGCATGTCGGAGTGGTCCTCGCCGAGTTGGAACAGGGTGACACCGTTGGTGACCTTGTTGTTCAGCGGCCGGCCGAAGGCCTCCACATACGGATTAGGCCGGCTCATATCGATGAGCTTTCTGTAGTCGACGTTCGGCCGTCCCATGCTCAGGGGGTCCGGGGCGAATCCCAAACCGGCATAGAACCGGGACATCGCTTCGAAGTCGTACGTGTTGAGTTGGAGATGGAGAAACGTCGCCGGTGCTCCGGCCACCGTGCATGCCGTGTAGTCCCAACCGCGGTCCGGGAAGGATTCGAGAAGTTCGACGACATTCCCGTCCGGATCCTCGACGTACGCGGATCGCGTGGAGCCACTCAATCGCGCAGTCGCAGCCGCTTCGACGCGGATGTTGGCCCGGCTGTCTCTCAGCTGGTGCATCTCTGCGTCGAGGTCCGCCACGAGGACGGTCAGTACGGTCGACCCTACCTGGTCGACCGACTTCGGCCACCCTTGCCGCGCTCCATCCGGGTCGCACGCGACGAGATGCACGTGCATATACGGATCGCAGGGCCAGCGCAGAGAAACGGATCGATTGTTCGAGTTGTGAGCCGGGTCGTTCGCGGCCAACACTGACGTCACACCATCGGGCACATCGACCCGGCGCATGCCGATGTCTTCGATCATGCCGAGTCCGGTGTAGAACTGTTCGGCCCGCTCGAGGTTGGCGACGTTGAGTCGAACGCCATGTAGCGCGGTGGCGGTCAATGCCGCACCCTCCGTTCAGGCAATAGGTTCTTCGCCTTGCAGCATGGTCCGGTGCAGCAGGCGGCCGCTGGCCGCGTCATACGGGATAGCCCGGTGAAGGGTGCCGGTGTTGTCCCACATGACCAGATCACCGAGCTTCCATTCATGGCGGTAGACGAACTCCGGCTGGGTGGCCCAGTCACGTAGTCGGATCAGCAACTCCATGCTGTCAGCTGGTTCCATGCCGACGACGTAGGCCGCCGTCGAGCCGATCACGAGGGATTTTCGCCCGGAGCGATGCTTCCACACGAGCGGGTGTTCCCGGGCCGGCACGTTTCTCGCCCCAACAAATGCCTCGTGGGAAGGCTCGGGATTCACGAACCGCTGAAGCGCCCAGTTGGCGTGCACAACCCTGAGGCCTTCGAGCGCCGCCTTGTCTGACTCCGGAAGGGCGTCGTACGCGGCATACGTGTTCGCCCACTCCGTTGTCCCGCCTTCGGGGGGGAGATACCGAGCGCTGAGCAGAGACGCCAGAATCGGGACATCGTGCATCGTTCCATCGAGGTGCCAGAAGAACGACGTCTTGAGGTATTCGCCGATTGGATTGACTGCGGGGTCCAGGCTGACCTTGAAGATCGCCTGCTTCTCGCCATCCGGTTGGGGCACCCCGTTGTTCTCGAACGCCTGGACCCCGAGTGTCTGCGTGAACGCGATCTGTCGCTCGTCATTAAGGTCGATCTCGGGAAACACGAGGACGCTCCGCTCCTCGAAGAGGGCGCGTAGGTCCCCGGCTGCCGTTCCGCTGAGTAGTTTGCCGGGAGTAGCCTCCACCAAGGTCCCGATGTTGGGCATCAACTCTCGCGTGCGAAGCGCGGCATCAACGGTGTGCACCTGATTCCCCCTTCGAGAGCGCAAAGTGCTGCTTGCTCACACGGTACAATCCGTAGACGATGGACAGTCGCGGAGTTTCCCGCGACCGCGACGCCTGACGCATGCTCACTCTCCCACCACACCCTCGTCGAGAAGGCGGTCAACCTCGGAGGAGTTGAAACCCACCTCGAGAAGGATCACCCGTGTGTGCTCTCCCACAGCGGGAACGCCTCCTTGGGCTTGACCGTGTCCTTCCGACACCGGGACGGTGCGGATCGGGTTGGCCGGCACCACCACGCCGTCGACATCTTCCAAACTGCGTCGAGCCGCGACCTGCGGGTCCGAAAGGAGATCGGCGCCGATATTCACGGGCCCGATGGCGGCCCCTCGAGGACCGAGCTCCGCCACCCACTCAGCTGCTGATCGTTGCAAGAAGACGCTCGCTATGCGCTCAGTTGTCTCCGGCCATTCGTCCACCGGGACCCTCTGCTTCGCCAAGTCCACCAGACCGAGGCCCGCACAAAGCGCGTCCCAGGTACGGGGATCTGCCGCGGCCACGCTGACGTACCTGCCGTCGCCACAGCGATAGAGGCGGCGGTCAGGTGATGTGGGAATGCTGAACCCAGTGTCGTTTATCAAAGCGTCGAACCCCGACAACACCCACGTCGCCGACTCCGACAAGCTGATGTCGAGTTGGCAGCCCATTCCGCTCGCGTGGCGGGCGACAAGCGCCGAGACGATTCCCACGACGGCCATGGTGGCCCCTATCGGGACCGACAGCATCATCTGGGGATGCCAGGGCATTTCGGAGTCGAGCGAACCCAGCAGCCCGGAATGGGCGGTATAGGTGAGGTCGTGCCCGGGCCACAGCGCGTAGGGGCCATCCTGGCCGAAGCCGGTGATGGAACACCACACGAGCTCAGGGTGTTCCCCCGAGGCCTGACGGTAGCCGAAGCCGCGCTCTTCGAGGTCGCCGGGCCGGCTGTTGTCGACGACGACATCGGCCCAATCACAGAGTTTCCGGAGGACCTCGATGCGACGTGGGTGACGGGTGTCAAGAGCTATCGACCGCTTGCGGGCACCGAGCCCGGTTCCAATCCCGAACATGGCAGGATCCGAACCCGGCGTGTCGACCCGGCACACCGCAGCACCCTGCTGGGCAAGGAGCCGTGTGCAATAGGCCGAAGGCGGGAATCGACCAAGGTCGAGTACCCGGATGCCGGCGAGTGGACTTCCAGCCCCGGTCAACGACCGGCACCCGACGTGATCAAATCCACAATCTGAGGCAGTTCGGCCACTGCGCGAACCCCGGCCAAGAGTGCGTCTCTCGGCTGCAGGACGCCCTCTCGGACTCGGCGGGCTCTCTCACGCGGACCCTCACACATGGGCTCCCTCCCTCAGTATCGAACAGCACGTCTATCGCGCTCCGGCTCGCACCATTGTCGGCTTCGCGATTCCGCTATGAGTGGGTTTGGGTCCGATGACCTTTCGCAACGTACGCTCGGGCCCTTCGATCTCCACGTTGCCTCGAGCGTGTTGCAACGCGAGGTTGTCCCAAACTACCAAGTCGCCCTGCTGCCACTCGTGATCGAGTACGGCCTCTTCCCGATACAGGTGGAGGAAGAGTTCCTCCAACAATTCCTCACTTTCTGCTGGGTCAAGCCCTTCGATACGCGTGGTCATCTGCTGCGACACGTAGAGCAATTCCCCTCCCGTTCTCGGATGGCGCCAGACCACGGGCTTCATGGTCGAACGGTGCACTTCGTGCTGAGGCACAACAAGTTGGTCCTTGTGGGCTCCCCGTCGCTGCTGGCCGGTCTCGTGGACGGCTTCGAGCTTGGCGACCCGGGTACGCAGATCGGCCGGCAGCCTGGCGAAGGCACTGGCCATGCTGGCGAACCTGGTCGGTACGGTCGGCGGATCGACTCGGTGGCCATAGAGGGATATGACCTCTATCGGGGTCTCCGCCCACATCATGTCGCAATGGAAGAGCAACTCACCGAATCGGGCGTAGCCGTCCTCATCCTTGTTGGTCACGTAATTGGCGTAGGCGTGGGTCTGCGCGATCGCAGCTGCTCTATCCGTTGGGGCGGTCTTCCCGATCACGACACCGACCAGATAGGCCTGCTCGTCAGCAGTGATTCCGGCACCACGAAGGAGAAGAAGTCCACGACGGTCGAATAGATCCCGCAACGTGGCGACGCTCTCGGCATCCAATTCTTCAGAAAGGTCGAGGCCGGCGATTTCCACGCCCAACTCCGGATGCAATTCCTGGAATTCGAAAGCGGCCATCCGCGAACCTCCTGGTGTCGGGACCTCTGCGAACAGCGCTTACTTTACGCTGTCGAAACGGCACGACACCAGCGGGAAGGCGCGCAGCCCGTCTGCCGTCCGTCACCCCTCTTTCGTTGGACCGTGAGGGACAGAGCCGTCCACGAGCCCGACGCACATGCCGAGTTCAGCCCTCGGGTGTTGGCGATGACGGCGGCGTCGGGAGACTGGTTTCCCACGCATTGGGAAGAACCGTCACCATTCCGCCGTCGACCAACACGTCGCTACCAGTCATGTACGAGGCTGCATCGGAGACCAGGAACGAGACGACATTCGCCACCTCTACGGGATTGCCGCGACGCCCGAGCGGGCTGTTCTTGATGATGTCCTGCATGATCGGGTGCTTTGCCTCATCGGCGCGGTTCATAGGAGTGTCGTTGATCCCCGGCGACACAGAGAGGACCCGGGCACCTCGCGCGCCCCAGGCGAAGGCGGTTCTCCGGACCAACCGCTGCACTCCCCGCTTGGACACCTGGTACGCGAGTGCAGCGTTGTCGATGTCGAAATACTTGCCGATCTCTTCGAAAAAGTTCTGGGCAAGAGGCTCCTCCAGCAGGGTCAGAAGTGGTGGTACCTCAGGCACCATGTACCCCGATTGCGAAGCGAAACACACCGCCACCGAGCCGGGTCGAAGGAGGGGCTCCGCAGCCTTGAGCAGCCTCGCTGTGCCAAGCAGGTTGATCTCGAGAACGCGTCGGCCCGGCGCCATCGTTCCCGACACCCCGGCGCTGTTGACCAGAGAAGCGATGTCGTCAAGGTCAGAAAAGAGCGCGTCGACCTGAACCTGGTCCGTCACGTCGCATTCCGCTACTCGAACTGCAGAGCCCAGCTCTCCGGCAAGCTTTTCGACACCCTCAATATTCTGATCGACGATGAGGAGCGGTCCTCGGCCTGCCATTTGCCGCGCCACCTCGGCACCCATTCCCGACGCAGCTCCGATCACAATGTTCGTCATCCGGCATCTCCTTCGACTCGTCGACCCTGGCGGAAAACGCTCCGAACAGAGCCCCAACGAACCCCATTCGGAGTCTCGTTTCTCGCCCTGTCGCCTAAGTGCGGAGGACCGCAGATGGTCGTTGTCCGGAACCTACGAGCTGTCATTCTCGGCCCAGCGGGGCGAGACGCCCCTCGGGGAGCCGGACGGTCGCCACATTGAGCGCGAAGGAAACGAGCGAGTAATAACCGCAGATTATCGACAGCTCCACGGTACCTACCTCCCCGAACAGCTGGACGCACGTGCCGAACAGCTCGTCGTCGAGGTGACCGGTCGTCAGAAGTCGGCGCGCCGCGACATACGCTGACCGTTCCTTCTCCGAGTCCAGGTCTGGGTCCACACCGCTGGCGATGGCCTCGAGCACGTCCTCGGTCACGCCAAGCTGGTGAGCGAACACTGCGTGGGCCCACCAGTTGTACTCCCCCTTCCAGTGCGCGACCGCGGTCAGGATCACGATTTCCTGCAACTTCCGATCGAGCGACGCCTCCGACCGGATGATTCCACCGAGGGAGGATGCGGTCAGTCCGAGGGCCGGGGCGTGGAGCCAGATGTCGAGCGGTCCCTGCAGACACCCGTCTGGTGTGATTGCACCAGGTCCTCTGGATGCAACGAGCTCGTCCCAAATCGAAAGCTGCTTCTCGTTCAACTCGGCACGTGTGAGAGGTCGGATGCGGCTCACGTAGCGCCTATTCGGTGGGAGGAACCGAGCCGCCAATTGCCGCGCCGAGCACCTGGTCCGCCAACGAAATGACCGCCGCCTTCTCTCGGGTGAAGTCGAGCACGGAATCGTGACCGTAGCCGCTCTCCTTGATCCCGCCGAAAGGAAGCTCGAACCGCGTCTGCATAAAGGTGTTGACCCAGACATTGCCGGACTCGATGTCTCGAATCATCCGATGGACCCGATGGAGGTTCTGCGTCCAGACGCCTGACGCCAGCCCGAAGCGTGAGTCGTTGGCGATGGCGATCGCCTCCTCGTCGGTGTCGAACGGGATGACCACGGCGACCGGACCGAATATCTCGTCACGGCAGATCTGAATCGTAGTGTCGGAGCTCATGAACAGCGTGGGCTCAACCCAGTAGCCTCCCGGCAGATGCGGCGCGACCTCAACGCCATGGCGTCCGCCGAACACGAGTTCCGCTTCCTTCTTGCCGATCTCGATATAGCGGACCACACGTTCCAGCTGCTCCTCCGAAATGATCGGACCCATGGTGGTGGCCGGGTCGAACGGATCTCCGATCACGATGAACTCGCACATGGCTTTGATGCGCTGCACCATCTCGTCGAGGATCGGGCGCTGCACCAGAATCCGTGAACCAGCCACGCATGCCTGTCCAGCATTGAAGTTGAACACCGACATGAACGTGACGCCGATTGCTGCGGCGTCGAGATCGGCATCGGCGAACACGATGTTCGGCGACTTACCACCCAACTCGAAGACACTCGGAGTGAGGGTGTCTGCAGCAGCTGCCTGGATCTTTTTCGCCGTAGGGGAAGAACCCGTCATGGTCACCTTCGCGACGTCGACGTGACGCACGAATGCATCGCCGACTTCGCCCTCACCCGAGACGATGTTCAAGACGCCGGGAGGAAAGACGTCTGCAAGAAGCTCGCCGAGGCGAAGGATCCCGACTGCCGCCTGTTCGGGTGGCTTCGCGACGACGGTATTGCCTCCTGCGAGGGCCGATGCCGCCTTGTTGCAGAACATGCCGATCGGCATGTTGAACGGAATGATCGCGGCCACGACACCGTACGGCTCACGTCGCGTGAGCCCCAGAGTGTTCGGGTCCAGGACGACAGTCTGACCGGTGACCGCCGAGAGGGTTTCGTGGGCCGCCCGGTTCCAGAGAGTGGTCATACCCGCCCCGTTCACCGCCCGGTTTACCTTGAGAAGGTTCCCGTTGTCCGTCGTCTCGAGACGAGCCAACTCCTCGCCGTGCTCGACGAAGACCGCCGCGGCCCTCTCCAGATATTCTGCACGAGCCGTGGGCGAGAGCGCAGCCCAGGCCGGAAAGGCAGCCGAAGCGGCCTCGACGGCGGCATTTGCATCAGCCCGGTCACTCGCCGGAATGTGTGCCCACACCTCGCCCGTGGCCGGATTTATCGAGTCGAGAAGACTGCCCGACTCTGCGGGCCGAAGCTCCCCGCCAATGAGATTCCGATACTCGCGCAGATCCGTCACTTCGCCTCCTCGGGCGCGCGCCCACCATGACGGGGGCGCCCACTCCGGAACGTACTCTCGGCCCCATTGCCTTGCAAGAAAGGGCATGGACAGTTAAGGGACGGCCTTCCCCGCATTCCCGAAGTGCGGACGTCCGGTCGTCCACGTTCCCCGACATGAATTGCACTTCAGACGCCTCGGCGATTCCAGATAGCGTCAGAACGATTTGCCAGGACGGCGAGGAGGAGATCCAAGTCATGTCGACCGCGGAATCGTCGAGCATGGGCGAGCAGGTCGGGGTACGGCAACTTATCGGCCACGTCGCGATCGTCACGGGCGGCGCGTCCGGAATTGGCCGCGCCACAGTCGGAGCACTCGCCCGCGAAGGAGCCGCGATAGCGGTGGTTGACCGCGATGCAGATGGAGCCGCGGAGGTAGCGGAGGAAACGAGCCGAACGGGCGTCGACGCCCGTTCTTTTGCGGTCGACCTGACCGAGACGCCGGCGGTCATCAGATTGGTAGAAGACGTCCTGCATCATTTCGGGCGTATCGACGTTCTCGTGAATTCTGCCGGCACCAGCGGGGGGCGCCACTCTTCTCTCGATTTCACGGAAGACACCTTCAATGAGGTCTTCGCAGTCAACGTGCGAGCGGCGTTCCTGCTCGTACGAGAAGTCGGCAACCACATGGTGAGCAGGGGCGGTGGCGGCCGGATCGTGAGCCTCAGTTCAAGCGCTGCTTTCAGGGCTCAATTGTCCCCTGCTGTCTACGCAGCATCGAAAGCGGCCATTTGCGGCCTGACTCGTGCCGCGGCCGCCGACCTCGGGCCCTACGACATAAACGTGAACGCCGTCGCACCGGGAATGACGAAAACGCCGATGACTGCAGGGATAGGTGATGACGAGTCGTACAACGCAATCGTGAGTTCAGGTCCCCTGGAGAACCTCCTGCACCGGCCATCCGAAGCTGAGGACGTCGCCGCGGTGATCCTGTTCCTCTGTCTCGCTGCCAGCCGGCAGATGACCGGGCAGATCCTCCACACGAGTGCCGGGTTGGTGATCTGATCGTGACGCTGAACGAACCGGAGTTTCGGGGTGCGGACCGGGTGCGAGAGGTGTTTGCCCGTGTGCGCAACGCAGATCCGACAGTGGCTGAACTGTACGCCGAGGATGCCGTCATCCTCTACGGCCAGAGCGGCAGGGCCGTCGGCCGCGAGGAGATACGGGCCTTTTACGTCCGGACCTTTGAGGCGATATCCCCCCAACCACAAGTAGAGGCGGTCTTGGAGGAGCCACCGCGATTCGTGGCGATCGTTGACGTGCCGGCGGAGGGCCGTCATCATCGGGCACTCGATTTGTTCGAGGTGGACGGCGACGGTATCCGGCGACTGGAGATATTCTCGCGGGGCTGACCAGAGTGGGGGTATGGCAAATGGATCAGCTCGCGGGCAAGGTTGCCGTCATCACCGGCTCGGCGAGCGGCCTTGGCCGAGGGATGGCCGAGCGTTTCGCGCAAGAGGGAATGACGGTCGTGATTGCGGACAACCGCTTTTCCGAAGCACGGCTGGTGGCGGAACAGATCATCGACCACGGCGGCAGGGCTGTTCCCCTCGAGGTCGATGTCACCGACCGGGACTCGTTGGAGGCCATGGCCGACCGGGTCGATGCCGACGTAGGCGGAACCAGCATCCTCGTGAACAACGCCGGCGTCGTGTCGTACAGCCCAGTCCTTGAGCCTGAGGAGAAGGGCTGGCGCTGGATCGTCGAGGTCAACCTGTTCGGTGTTGTGTACGGTTTGCAGACGTTTCTTCCCCGGATGCTCGACAGCGGACGCGAGGGCCATGTTCTCAACGTGGCATCTCTCGCCGGGGTGATAGGTGGCGCCGGGACAACGGACAACCGCATGCATACTGGCGATAGCAAGCCGCATTTCGGCGCCATGTACGGCTACCTGGCGACCAAGCACGCCGTGGTGGCGATTTCGGAGACGTTGGCGGGAGATCTGCGCGACACGCCTATCGGGGTCTCGGTGCTGTGCCCTGCTCACCACGAGCACACCCGAATCTGGGAAAACTCGGCCCGCTACCGACCGGAGAGTTTCGGCGGCCCGATGACGAAGAAGGAGATCGATGCGACCGGAGGAAACCTCAAAGAGAAGTCGGCCTCGTCACGGGAGGCATTTGAGCGCGAGCCATCCGAGTGCGCAGCGAGAGTCGTCAGGGCGATCCGCGAAGGCCACTTCTACATCTTCACCCACCCCGAGACCCGGCCGCCCGTCGAAAACCGGTTCAGGCAGATACTCAAAGCCTTTGATGACGCCCAGGAGTTCAGCGGCTGAACGACCCAACTCGTTTCACGCGCCGACGACGCACGGACGAAGCGATCGGCGGCTCACCTATCGGCGTCGCCGCGGCAGAGAGTCCGAACGGCCTTGAGGATTCCCTGATAGCCGGTGCATCGGCAGAGGTTCCCCGACAGGGCCTCTCGGATCTCCTTGTCGTCCGCAGACGGATGGTCCCGCACGAACGCCGTCACCGAGACGATGAAGCCTGGGGTGCAGAACCCGCACTGCAGCCCGTGACACTGCCTGAAGGCCTCCTGCACCTCCGTGAGTCCACCCTCGGGGCCGACCAATCCCTCGATGGTCGTGACTTCGGTCCCGTCCGCCTGTACGGCGAACATCAGACACGACCGTACGGCCTCCCCGTCCACCAGTACGGTGCACGCCCCGCAGACTCCGTGTTCGCATCCCAGGTGTGTCCCGGTAAGGGCGCAGTGTTCACGCAGAAAATCCGCCAAGGTCAAGCGTGGCTCCACGCTGGCGTGCCGAGGTTCGCCGTTGATGGTCGCCGTCAACTCCATGTCAGTCATTCATCACCTCACTTCGGGCTTCTTGCCAAGCTCGCTCGACCATTGCGGCTCCGATCCGCTTGCGGTAAGCGGCCGAGCCGTGGACATCGCTGGGAATTGACTCAAGTTCAGAATTCGCGATCTGACCGAGTTCCTTCGCTGATATCTCCCCGATTTTCGAGTGCAGTGCAGCCGATTCCGCCGCTCGAGCACGCTCTGGAATCAGACCCATGCCCATGAGGGCGATCCTGCACCCGGTGATCCGATCGTCCGCATCGGCTTCGATCCCGATCGCCGCTCCCGAGAGAGCGAAGTCGCCGTGGCGCCGGGCGAACTCCTGGAAGCCGAATCCGCACCGGCCCTTCCACACAGGGAACGCCACCGCGGCAAGAAGTTCGTCGGCACGTAGCGTGGTGGTCCAAAACCCAACGAAGAAGTCCTCGGCGGAGACCGTCCGGGATCCGCGGCGCGAGACAATTTCCATTTCCGCACCGAGAGCGACGGCAACGGCAGGGTATTCAGCAGATGGGTCGGCATGCGCGATCGACCCACACAACGTCCCTCTGTTTCGGATCTGGAAGTGACCGATGAGTGGGGTGGCCCGGGTGACCAACGGAGCCGCCGCTGCCATTTCGTCGCTGCGCTCCACGGCCGATTCCGTCACCCTGGCGCCCACCCGCACCATGCCGTCTCGGCGATCGATGCTGTCCAGTCCGACTATGCGACGTAGGTCGACGAGATGCGCGAACGACGTAAGGCGAAGTGCGAGCATCGGGATGAGGCTCTGGCCGCCGGCAAGGATTTTCGCGCTCTCGCCGTACTGGGCAAGGATCTCGAGTGCCTCGTCGACCGTTGCAGGTGCGTGGTACTCAAAGGAGGAGGGCTTCACGCCTCCCCCCACCCCTCGACCGAGGCGGCCGGACTTGGGCTCCTCATGGTTCTTGCTCGGCTGCTTCAATGAGCGCAATGATGTCGGCCGGCCCGAGAGGTTGGGCCCGAATCTGCACCCCCAGGTGGCGAAGTGCATCGGCCACCGCATTGATGACCGCCGGCGGCGCGCCGATCGCGCCACCTTCCCCCAGCCCCTTGTGGCCTCCCGGATTGCTCGGTGCCGGAGTCTCTATGTGGGCGTACTCGATCTCGGGTACTTCGGTCGAGGTCGGCAGAAGGTAGTCGAGGAACGTCGTGGCGAGCGGGTTGCCCGCCTCGTCGTGTTGGAGGTTCTCGTAGAGCACGCCACCGATGCCCTGTACGACGCCGCCGGCGATCTGGCCCTCGACCACGTTCGGGTTGATCATCACGCCGCAGTCCTCGCTCACCACGTAGCGCAGGATGGTCACCGCCCCCGTGTCGGGATCGACCTCGACCGTGCACATGTGGCAGGCGTTGGACCACGTCGTGAAGGTGCTCGGGCTGAAGCGGTTCTGCGCCTCCAGGCCCAGTGGGACTCCATCGGGCAGCGCGGCCGGTTGCGTGTATGCAATGGCCGCTACTTCTGAAATGGTCATGCCTTTCGTGGGCACCCCCACGACCTGGACGCGGCCGTCGACGAGCTCGAGGTCCTCCTCGGAGGCTTCGAGCGTCTTGGCGACGATGGCCAGCATCCGCGACCGCAGCTCACGGCAGGCCAGGCGGGCCGCGGTCATCGGGATCATGCTCCGGCTGCCGCCCGTACCCGGGCCCAGCGGCGTCGCGGAGGTGTCGCCACCCTGGATGACCCGGACATCCTCGAGGTCCACGCCCAGCTCATCTGCGACAACCTGGGCGATCGTGGTCTCGTAACCCTGGCCATGGCTCGCCGTGCTCGCGAACACGTCGACCCGTCCATTGCGCCCGATGCGGACCGTCGCGGCGTCGGTACTCATCCACCCGAAGGCCATCGCGGTCGGCTCCGCCAACAAGCTCATTCCGATTCCGAGGAGGCGTCCATCGTCGCGTGCCGCCTGCTGCTCGGAGCGCCACTGGTCATAGCCGATCACCTCGGCTGCCTGCTCGAGGGTCTCGGCGGCCGTGATCTGATCGAAAATCACACCTGTGGCCATCGTGTAGGGCAGGTCCTCGGACCGAACGACGTTCCGGCGGCGGAACTCGAGCGGGTCGAGTCCGAGGCGAGCGGCCACACAATCGATCATCTGCTCGCGCGCAACAGTCTCGAACATCCACGGGCCTCTGTACGACCCTCGGCCCATGAGGTTGGTGAAGACGGACTGGGCGCTCGCTCCGAAATGTGCCACCCGGTACGGGCCGGGGAAGATCATCGTCGAGAGCATTGCGGCGCTCGACATCGCTGCGGGGAAGGCGCCCACGCTCTCGACGAAGTGGGCCTTTTCGGCCAGGAGCAGGCCCTTCTCGTCAGCGGCCATGGTGACGGTGGCCAAATCTTCCCCGCGTGATCGTCGGCCAGAAGGTTCTCGTGACGGTCCTGGATCCACTTCACCGGGCGTGACAGCTTGAAGCTGGCCAAGACGACGGCCAACTCCTCTGATCGGGCGTTCATCTTGAGTCCGAACGATCCCCCGACATCAGGCATGATGACGCGGACGCGGGAGTCGTCGAGCCCCAGGAGACGGGAGAACAAGCTCCGCGCCCCGTGCGGCCCCTGCGTGGAGATCCACACGGTGAGCTCGGCGCGGTAGCGGTCCCAAGCAGCGAGAATGCCCCGTGTCTCCATAGGGACGGTCGCATAGCGGTGCTGGCGGAACGTCTCGGTCATTACGAGCGGCGCGGAATCCAGGACCGCGGCCAGCCCGGCATTCTCGGGTGCCGGCATGTCCGTCCAGATGTTCGAGTCTCGCTCAGGATGCACGAGCGGAGCTCCAGCGGACAGAGCCTCGACAAAATCGACCAGGGGCTCCTCGGGCTCGATCTCGACAACAACCGCTTCCATCCCGTCTTCGGCCACGTACCGCGAGTCCGCAATCACCATGACGATGGGCTCACCCACACACCGGACGTCTCCACGGGCCAGGACCCGCCAAGGCCGGCTCGCGTCGTGCTCGTCGTCGACGAGGTAATCGCACACGAACGGAGCGAGGTCGTCAGCGGTGCACACGGCGCGAACCCCCGGAATGGCTGCAGCTTCCTCCGTGTCGATCGAAACGATCCGACCACGAGCCACGTCACTCCGCACGAATGCAGCATGAAGGGTCCCCGGTACGACGACGTCGTCGACGAACTGGCCATGACCGGTAAGGAAGCGCGCATCCTCCTTGCGGGTCACTCGCTGCCCGACAAAGCGGGCACCGCCTCCCATCATCGCGGACACGGAGGCCTCCCCACACCGTGGGCCCAAATGCTGACGGGCCCTTTTGGGACTCTGCGTCGAGCCATGGCATCTTCTGTTCGGGCCTCGGCTCCGGCGCCGCACGTATCCGCGCTTCTGGCCAGAGCGATGCACGAGCATTTGTACAACATATAATCAGCATATAGCGCGCAGCCACGCCGAGCACTGGGTACTGGTCGAGCCGGACCGCTTTACCTCCGATGTGGAGTCAGCGCCTGCAACCACGGCCCACTGACCGGTGCCTCCCACAGCTTCGAAGTCAGCTTCTTGCGCTCGCCCAACGTCAGCGAGCACCATTGGGCGATACCGCTGGTGACCGGAGTATGTCGTGGCCCGGGTGCCCGAGTGTCGCGGCGCTCACGGAAGCCGGCGTGTAACGCTCACTGAAATACGGGCTCGCTGAGGCTGCGCTCCTCCTGGTTGGGTATCCACCGGTCAGGGTCATGGCCCCTCCAGCTTGTCGGTGCCTGCAAGCTCCCGACGAGCCGGAGGAAGCCGAAGAAATGACGAGCCGCGAGGAGTCCATGAATGTGAAGGCTCTCCATGCCGCGGGCTGGTTGGGTGCAGGACCCCGGCGGCCTCGAGTTGCGCCCGGAGTTGGCCCGACGAGAGGAACAGGACGGTCTTCATCCCCAGCTTGCCGGCCGTGTCGAGGTTCTCCTCCGTGTCGTCGATCATCAACGTTGTTCGGGCCGTCAGACCGAAGCGGTCGAGCATCCGCGTGAAGATCTCTGGCTCTGGCTTTGCCACGCCTTCCCTGCCCGAAACGACGGTGCCGTCAAACCAACGAAGGAACGGGAATCGCCGGAAGCGGAGCGGATAGGTTTCCGCTTCCATGTTGGTGAGTGCATAGCAGGGCAGCCCGGTTTCTTTGACCGCCCGCAGGACGTCTACCGATCCGGTGTCGACACCACCGATCATCTCCTCGCTGCGCCTCGACCATGCCCAGATCCACTCGGAAAAGTCGGGATAGCTGGAGGAGAGTTCGGCGCATGACGCCGCGGTCGAAACGCCCCGGTCGTGGTTGGCGTGCCAGGCCGGCGTACAGACTTCTGCAAGGAACCGCTCCATCGTCGCTTCGTCCCCGATCAGCGTGCGATACAGGTGCCGGGGGTTCCAATCGAGCAGCACGCCTCCCACATCGAAGATCACGGCCTCGACCGGTGGACGAACATTTTTTCTGTGCGAACTCACATGATTAATGTTAGAATCACCGGCGTGGATGTGCAAACACGTCAGCAGTTGATCATGCAGGCACTCCGTGAACGCAGCCCGGTGTTGGTCGGCGAGCTGGCCGCCGTACTGGATTGCTCTGAGATGACGGTGCGGCGCGACCTCGAGTCCCTGGAGCGCAGCGGAGGCCTGCGCCGGGTGCACGGCGGGGCGACGAGGGTTTTCCTTAGTGCCGAGGAATCCCCTTACGGCATTCGGGCTCTCGATTCCCGGGAAGCCAAGTTGGCGATAGGCGAAGCCTGCGCCAATCTCCTCTCCGATGGGGAGACGGTAATCCTCGACGGCGGAACGACGGCGATGGAGGTCGCTCGAGCGCTGCGAAACCGGCGATTGACCGTCATGCCACTCGCTCTGAGGCCCATTTTCGAATTGCACGAGTGTCCGGGCATCAAACTTCTCCTCCCAGGAGGTGAGGTCCGCCCGGGGGAGCTGTCGTTGGCGGGAGGCCTCGCCGAGCATTCGTTCTCGCTGCTCCGGTTCGACACGTGCGTGATGGGGCCCTGCGGTATCGACCCCAAGGCCGGCATCACAACCCACCTTCTCGCCGAGACTGCGGTGAAGCGGTCCGCCGCCAAGGCCTCGCAACGGGTCATCGCAGTGGCCGACTCCTCGAAGCTGGGCCGAGTGGCGTTCGGCCATGTCTGCGATCTCGACGCGATCGACATTGTGCTCACCGATTTGCGAGCTAACCAGCAGATCGTGGACGAGTTGCGGAACGCTGGGGTCGACGTTCGCTGCGTCTGACGCTTCTCCCAGGTTCGAACCAACGCGATCCGTCAACCTCGGACCGGTGGCCGCGCTTTGCCGTCATCGCCGTCTTTTTCGTACACGGCTTCCTGTTCGCCTCCTGGACAGCCCACATCCCTCACCTGCAACAACGTCTCGGCCTGCGCATCGGCGAACTCGGGATCGCTCTGCTGGGAGCTCCCCTTGGTTCCGTCCTTGCAATGGTTGTGGCGGGCCGCCTCCTGCCGAAACTGGGGAGTCGGCGCGTCGTACGCGTGGCCCTCGTCGGTTATTGCGTCTCGGGCCCGTTCATCGCACTCACCGGTTCATTCGAAACGTTCTTTGTCGCGTTCCTCCTGTGGGGCTTCTTTCAGGGAATGCTCGACGTAGCCATGAACACCCAGGCAATCGCTGTCGAGCGGCTCTCGGGGCGTGTGCTGATGCCGGGCTTCCATGGGTCATGGAGTACAGGCGCTCTCGTCGGGGCGGTCACCGGCGCGGCTGCGGTGGCACTGGGGATCTCCCTGAGCGAGCAGATGCTCGTCCTGTCCGTTCCATGCCTCCTGGTCGTCGGCTGGCTTTCGACCCGAATGATCATCGACCGACCAGCGGGCACCGCATCCGCATCTTCAGAGCACATTGCACACGAGCGCAGTGGTGTCCTTCAAGGAACGGTCATCGTGCTTGGGTGCATCGCTTTCGCCGACATGCTTTGTGAGGGTGCCGCGGCCGACTGGGCCGCTGTCTATCTCCGCAACTCCCTGCACGCTGTGCCCCTGATGGCCGGACTTGCGTATGCCGACTACGCCCTCGCCATGCTGGCAGTCCGGTTCTCGGGCAATCGGCTGTTCACCAGGTTCCCCGCCCATCGTGTGCTGCCGCTTCTGGCCACTCTTGCCACTCTCGGGTTCGCAGCTGGTCTCGTCATCGCCCGTCCGGTGTCCGCATTGGTCGGGTTCGCCATGCTCGGCGCCGGACTAGGAGGAGTAGTCCCGATAGTCCTGAGTGCAGCGGGAACAGTGGGAAACGTGGACACTGGACGAGCCGTGGCCGCGGTTGCTGGCTGCGGTTGGGCCGGTTTCGTCTCGGGACCAGTCCTGATAGGCGCTATCGCGTCACTGACGACGCTGCACACCGCCCTGTTCCTGATCCCAGCTCTGACCGGCGTTGTCGCAGTGGCTACTGGGACGGCGAAGGCGTTACGGCCTCTCCAGGTGATCACGGCGACGGCCTCCGCGTGAGGCACAATTCCCTCCGTGCGTCGCCTGGCTCCGTGGTTGCTGCTTTCCATCTTGCTCGTAGGGACAGTTGCCGGCGCCGCGCTCGCCGTCGCGCAAGGTTCCTCAGCACCGTCCCCCACCCAGTGGATCGCTGCTGTGATTGCGGCGACCGAGGGTGCGGGGAGCGCCCACTTCTCGTACGCCCATGTCACCTCGAGTCCCAATCCCGAGCTCCGAGGTTCGCTGTCGGGCCACGGGGAGGTGGACTTCACCACCGACGACGTGCGCGTCTCCGAGGTTGATCGGGACATCAGCTTCAGCTCTTCGGGCAACCAACCTCTGCGCCCGGTTTCCTCAACCAGCGCCACGGACGCGATCGTGATCGGGGGGACCGTGTATCAGGCCAATCCGATACCGGGGCTGGCGTTCACCGGAAAGTACCGGGTACTCCCGTTTCCCACGCTCCCGCGCGCTCAGCGCGGCCTCTCACTGGCCCTCAATGCGTCGGTCGCTCTCGACTCATTGCGAGGGCCCAATGCTGTGGCATCGGTGACCGATCTCGGTCCGGCGAATGTAGAAGGCGTTGCCACCACACAGTACGAAGTCACCTACGCACCGCTGCACGTCTGCGCACCACACCAGGCGCCGCAGGCGTTGACCCAACGCCCGAGCCGCGTGTGGCTCGACGGCGCGGGCCGCCTCGTCCGAGTACAAAGCACGCTCCATTTCAGCGGCCGCCTCCCTCGCGGCCTGAAGATCCCGACCACCCTCGACGGCTTTCCCCATGGACCCACGACCACGGTCGCCACACTGACGTTCTCCGAGTACGGCATGCCCGTACGCGTTGCCGCACCGCCGAAGCGTGCGGTCCTCCCCGAGGCAGGGACTTCCATCGGCTTCTCGGTGGGGAGGAGTGATTCCTGCCCCTCCTGACCGGATCCACCGATCTCCCGGATCGATGGGATCCCGTGGTCGGTCTGGGATCCGTCGACCCCGGGCGCGGTGGGAAGTGCCCCGGTGTGATGGTGAGATCAACGTGATTAGCATGATCTCATGGCTGGAAACGAGCCCGAGGCGAGCTTTGCCAAGCGCCTCGAGGCGTTCGCTCTCGCCCCCCTGCTCTGCGTGGTCACGCTCGGGATCGGCTGGATGGTCTGGTGCGTTTTCGAATGGCGAAACGGCCGGACCCCGAGCTATCGGGTCCTGAAGCTCCATGTTGTCCGGTTGTCAGATGGGCAACCGATACCTCTGGGGAGATCGATCATTCGGAGCGGTACCTGTTGCCTCTTGCTGGTGCCGACGGTCGTGGTGTGCGCCATGATCGGCATTTCCTTCGTATTCGGCGCCTCTGCACCCGAGAACCTCTTCCGCGAACCTCGCAGAGCTCCCTGGGACAATCTCACCCGCACCAAGGTGACGCGTGAGGAAGGCGGACCTCCGGTTGGGGGAGAGGTCAGGCCGGTCCTCGAACCCATCGATCTGGCCACATCGGAAAAGGCATCCAATGCGCGGTACAACTGAGTAGTCGACCGCTCCAAAGGGGGGACAGGAACCCGTCCGGTCTCGGAACGCCTTCGCCGGTGTCACAGAAGCTGCCGGGAAAGAGCAACGAGAACGGACCTTAGATGCCTCGCTCCGGCGGGGATGGTGGCTGTGCGGGATCGCGCAGCGCTCCTATGGCGGCGACGACGGCGTCTTCCTGGAGCCAGTTACCCTCGAAGTGACGGTTCGGGTCGGTCATCTGGTTGTGATACCACCAGAAGAGATAGATGCCAAACGAAAAGATAGTGGCCACAATTCGTCCGACGTAGTTGTTCTCCCCCTTTACCCGAGTCTGTTCAGGTTCGGGCACCGATTGGCCGAAGCGACGGAAGATCAGTGACAGCTCGTACTCCACGCCCACCTCGGCGCGATCGTGGGTTACCAGATCTTTGTCCAACAGCACAAAGGCGACAATTTCCGCGATGCCGCGTACGACGATGGCCAACACCAGCCAGATGACGGGATCGCGGAAGTCCCCGGACATGCGCCTGAGGACATCCATGTGGGCGCTGGCGCGTTGGAAGGATGGCGTCAGCTCCTCTTGGAGTCCCCGCCGGCCCGCTTCCTCCCACGCGAAGACAAGGGAGGCATCAAGAAATTCGATTCTGCGCGAATTGTGGTCGCGCATGCGCCGGACCAGCTGGTAGAAGACGTACAGCCCGAAGATTCCGAACGTAAGGAATGTCCAGCCGAGCGCCGTCCAGTAACTGAAGATGTAATCCGTCTCACGTCGGTGCGACCAGGCGCCGTAGACACGATCAGAGGACAGCATCGGGGGTGGTCCAGGCAGCGGACCCACAGCAGGAGCAGGAAACGGTTGGGCGTCCTGGGGTGACTGCGGGTCACCGCCCGCCTCGCCCCCGATCCCACGAGAAACAGGGATCGGGTCGTTCTCCTGGCCCTCGTCCACGGCGCCTCCTCGAACTTTGGAATGGAAATCGATCCTCACGAAACCGCGTCGGGCTGCCAGAAGGCCTGCGTCCTCTGGCCCGGCTCGGATAAAGCTACGACGAGCTGCTCCCGCGTAGGTGGCCGGCAAGTGCGACCTTTGCCTCAGCGTTGTTCGCCCAATCGAAGTCTCCGGTGATCTCCCGGTATCGCGCCGTGTCCTGCTTGATCAGGGTTCTGCGGACGTGGACGTACTCTCGAACGGGAGTCTGCGGGTTCTCGAGGATCTGGCGGGCAAGCGCCTCAGCGGACGTGATGTGGGCGTCATCCTCGACCAAGCGGGTGAGCATTCCACCGGCCCATGCTTCCTCGGCGCTGAACATGCGACCAGTCATGGCGACATCGTTTGCGAACGTGGGGTGCCCCAGTCTCGGCAGCAGGGCCGGCATCGCGAGGCCGATCTTTGTCTCCGTCACCTGGAACGTGGCGCTCCGCGTCGCGATCAGGTGATCACAGAGAAGCGCGGTGGCAAAAGCATGACCCAGGCAATAGCCGTGCACTGCAGCGATGATCGGTTTCCATGACGCGGCCATGAGGAACGCATCCTGCTCAGAAGCGCGGCCCGACGTAGAGCCCTCCTCCACCGATTTCTGCAATCGCTCCTGCAAATCGCCGCCGCTCGAGAAGGACCGACCGTTTCCCGACAAGATCGCCATGTTCGCGGTTTCGTCGCCATCGAGCCTCAGAAGAGCTGCACAGAGCGCCTCGATGTCCTCGTCTCGCAGCGCATTGTGCTTCTCCCGCCGGTCGAACGCGATGTAGGCGATTCCTTCGCGCACTTCGTAGGTGACGGTCATCGAGAGCTCCTCTATCGGGTGTGGGTGGTAGGGATCCGCTCAACCAGGGTAGAGCACGTCCGTTGGCCTCAGGTGTGACACGGCCACGAGTCAGTCCGCCCCTTGGCAGAATCAGCTCGGCGTCGTCCCTGAGTGGACTCCGTCCATTAGAGAACGACACGAGGTACGTTGGTTCGGAACAGCCTGAAGAAGCGGCGCAGGTCATCGACGACCAGTGTGGGCTCCTCGGCCGCCGCGAAGTGTCCACCGGACTCCATACGGGTCCAATGCACGAGATTGGCCTCGCGCTCGGCGAGCGCGCGTGGGACATGCACCAGTTCACGGGGAAACACGGCGATACCGATAGGGGCCTCCAGGGTTGGCCGTCGATCATGCGAGGGCTTCCAGGGCGTCGAGAAGGAATCGGCGTAGAACCTGACCGAGCTCCCGAAACTGCCCGTGAGCCAGTACAGCGAGAAGCTCGTGAGGAGTTGGTCCTTGCTGAAGCGGCGCTCGACCTGCCCCGCACAGTCGCTCCATCCCCGTCGCCGCTCGAGCATCCAGGCCGCCATTCCCGTCGGGGAATCCTGCATGGCCCAGGCCAGGGTCTGCGGCTCGAAAGTGTGGGTGAGGAAGTGAGTGAGATTGAGCGCCGAGGGCCGTTGCGCGTCGAAAACGTCGACCTCTTCCAGGGTGAAATCATCCCGCTGGAGCCGACCCGTCTCGAAGCCGAGCAGAGCCGGAAAGCTGAGATGTGCGCCGATGATCCGCTCCGGGAACTCGTGCGCCAGCTGGGCGCTCACGAACGCACCGGAGTCACCGCCATGTGCCCCGAATCGGTCGTAGCCGAGCTCGGCCATCAGTTTCACCCAGAGCCCTGCCGTTTGACGGAATCCGATCCCTGGGGGCGAGGGCGTCGAGAAGACTGAGCCCGGGAGTGAGGGCACGATGACGTCGAAGCTGTCTTTCGGGTCCCCGCCGAAGCGTTCAGGGTGCGCGAGGGGTTCGATGACTTCGGCGAAGTCCCAGAAGGTCCAGGGCCAGCCGTGGGTGAGCACGAGTGGGAGCGGGTTCCTCCCCGAGCCACGCGCGCGAAGTGCATGAA
Organism: uncultured Acidimicrobiaceae bacterium; assembly: GCA_963706555.1. Classification (GTDB taxonomy): domain Bacteria; phylum Actinomycetota; class Acidimicrobiia; order Acidimicrobiales; family RAAP-2; genus Bog-473. The sequence goes on along the minus strand of OY970164.1, from coordinate 2,628,297 downwards.
GTGTGACTCCGTCAATTTCGCCACGCAGATGCTCGAAGCGGTTCATCGCCCCTTCCTGCGCGCGCCAGTCAAATCCGTCGAGCCAGTAGTCAACCAGCTCTCGGAGATAGCCGGCCGAGACGCCATAGCGCCAGTCATCAGCGGGAGCGAGGTCTTCCGCCCAAACCGTCGTCGAGAGCCGCCGGCGTAACAGGTCCAAGCGCTTCTGGTCGATGTCGACGCTGAATGGCTCGAGCACTATGGACCCCTTCGAGAGCAAGCCGATGTACGAGAAGGTTGCGTTGCTCATTTTGGCAGGAGATCGGGACGTGCGGAGTCAGCGCCGCCCTCGGGGTCTTCTTCGGTCCAAGTTCTGCCCGGGGTGCCCCGATGGAGTGTCGGGGGTAACGTCGGGCATAGCAGAGCAGGAACGACGCGTGAACCGACGACTCGGAGTGCCCGAAGTCACATCCAATCGCGACAGGGCACTACGGTCCGTACGGGAGAACGAATTGGCATGGTGGAGATGGGAGACTGGCGATGACCTCGAAATCTGATTTCACGGCGGAGGAATGGCAGCTGATCCTGGAGGCGCCGCCAAGCGCCGGAATGATCGTGGTCACCGCCCAACGAGGTGGTTCGTTTCGCGAGACGATCGCAATGGCGAAAGCCTATGTCGAAGCGCGCCAACAACACGGGAAGAGCGAACTTCTCGATGCGATCGTCGCGGCCAAACCTGAACGAGACCATACGCACTATCACTCCCCCGAAGAACTGAAGCAACACGGACTGCAGTACCTCCGTGATTCGGTCGCGCTGCTTCAGAGCAAAGCCGCTGCCGAAGAGGTCGACGAATACCGCCAGTTCATTGTCACGCTGTCCCACAAGGTCGCAGCCGCTCACCGTGAGGATGGTCAAGAAGTGAGCGAGTTGGAACAGGCGGCGATCGACGACATTACGGAAGCCTTGAACACGGACGCCAAGTAGGAATCTTCGTCCCGTCCTCCGAATCGATCAGGATTGGGCAAGCCGAGGCGGGAAGCCACCTTTGCTGATCGGACCCCATGTTTCGACGTCCATCCGAATCAGGACCTTCCCTTGATCATGCATGGCTCGGCGGTATTCATTCCAATCAGGGTGCTCTCCACTGATGGAACGAAAGTAGGTCACGAGGCCTTCCATTGCTTCGGGAAGGTCGACCACAACGGCGCTCCCCGACACTTGGACCCATTCGCCACCGAATTCATTCGACAGCACGCAGACTGTCGCCTGGGCGTGCAACCGTAAGTTGCGTACTTTGGCCCGTTCCGGGTAACTCGCGACGAGAATCGCTCCGTCGGGATCGACACCCATCGTGACCGGAGACATCTGGGGACTTCCGTCGCCCCGCTGGGTACTGAGGATGGCGTGATGCCGGGGTCGAATGAACTCCTCCAAACCTGCACGGTCGACCGGTGTATCTGACGCAAATGTACGGGGCATTTGAACGACCGTACCAACCATCGGTTCAGTTCGTCGGTGCCGAGTGACCGCAAGCCACCTTGACCGCGCGTCGGGGATCTGTTCCACGCGGAGGTCGTGCGCAGCAAGAATTGCATTATGACCTGGGTATTTCGATGTTGCATTCGCTGACATCACGCCCGATTCGAAGGACGGGACTCTGCGCCCGCATGATCCCGAGCGCTGCGGGCAGAGCGGCCGGTCACCTTGAGGCCCTGGCGCTCCGACGCCCAACCTCTTCTATGACGTCGTTCTGCCCGTCTCCGCAGTTGGTTGCTCCGACGCCGACATCTCGAGAATTGTAGGCGCTGAAATAGCTACCATTCGAGCGAACCAGCCACTCCTCGCCAGTCAGCACACGCCGGGCGCAGCTCGGTCCATGGCGCAGAAGATCAGGATTGCCTATGGATATCGACTACCTCTTGACTTCCACCCGGTCCGTGCGTCGGCTCCTCGATGTTCAGGCGCCAGTCGAACTGGACGAGATCCGTGACTGCTTGCGCATTGCCTGTCAGGCTGCCAACGGGACGAATATGCAAACGTGGCGCTGGGTTGTGGTGAGCGATCCCGATCTTCGTCGTCAGATCTCCGAACTGTACAAGGCGGCGTATCTGGCGCGAACGGGTCGGGAGGACGTAGGTCTGAGCCCGTTTCGTCCGACTCCTCTCGGGAAGATCATGACATCGACGGAATGGCTGGTCGCCCACCTGGGCGAGGTACCACTTCACGTCATTCCTTGTTACGAGCCGTACCTACCGGACGAGACGGCGGATACGTTCTCGACAGCGACGGTCTATGGCTCGATCTTTCCCGCGGTATGGAACTTTCAACTCGCCCTGCACTCCCGGGGCTACGGGACGTGCATCACCACGTTGCACCTTCACTACGAGCGACAGTTTCGTGAGTTGCTCGGCATACCCGAGAACTGCGTGCAGGGTTGCCTTCTGCCGGTCGGACGGCTGCGCGCGGGCCAGGTGTTCAGGCCGGCTCCGCGACGCCCGATCGGGGAGGTCGCGGTAGTGGACCGCTTTGACGGCCCGTCGCTCTAGCCCCGCAGAACTGGGAGACGTCCTATGCATGACAGTGATTCGTTCGCAGCCGAGATACGTACCCTGCTCGATCGGTCAGCTATCACTGACTGCCTGCACAGATACGCCCGCGGGATGGATCGCCACGATCGTGACATGGTCAGGTCCGTCTACCACTCCGATGCGGTCGACGTGCACGGCTCGAAAGCCTTCGAAGTCGAAGATTTCATCGACTGGGCCTTTGCCTATCATGCGGAACAGTTGCACCATCAGCACTACGTCACCAACGTCACCATCGAGCTGGACGGGGACGGCGCCCACAGCGAGTCCTACTACCTGTTCGTCGGCCGTTACCCAGATCGTGCAACCCCTCTGATTTTCGCAGGCGGAAGATATGTGGACCGATTCGAACGCAGATCAGGAATCTGGGCAATCTCGAGACGCGTGGGAACGGCCGAATGGCGGACCACCCCTCAGTCGAAGCTCCCCGATCGCGGTACCCCCTCGGTGGAACCGGCCGTCCTCGTGAGTCATGACGTAAACGACGTGTCGTATGTTCGGCCACTCGCGGTTGAACTGATTGATGAAGCCGGTTAGCAGCAACGGACTACCGGCTCAGTCGCACTTTTGCGGCACGAAGACAAGGGAGCTCCATGATCACCACACGCTTCAATGCTGAATCCACTGCATCAGAAGTGGTTGCCGGGGTGGACCTGCGCGGTCGTCGCGCCATCGTGACGGGCGGATCTTCGGGCATCGGGATTGAGACAGCACGTTCGTTGGCGAGCGCCGGTGCAGACGTCACTCTTGCCGTGCGCGACCCTGATGCAGGACAGCGGGTGGCATCGGACATCGTAAAGGATGACCCAGGGGCACGAGTGTCGGTTGCGGAACTCGACGTCGCCCAGGCAGCGTCAGTGCAAGCATTTGCAACATCATGGGATGGCCCACTTCACATCCTGATCAACAATGCCGGGATCATGGCCACCCCACTCCTGCGCACTCGAGAGGGTTGGGAGATGCAGTTTGCGACGAACCACATTGGTCACTTCGCGTTGGCAACCGCCCTCAGACCGGCACTGTCGCAGGCTCAGGGTGCTCGCATCGTCGCCGTGAGCTCCGCAGGCCACTTCTTCTCTCCGGTCGTCTTTGACGACATTCAGTTCGATCGGCGCCCCTACGATCCCTGGTCCGCCTATGGCCAGTCAAAGACGGCGAACATTCTCTTCGCTGTGGCCGCGAGCAGCCGGTGGGCTGACGACGGCATCACGGCCAACTCCCTCATGCCCGGAAACATCCATACCAGACTGCAGCGCCATGTCCCGGCGGAGCAGATGGCCCAGATGGCAGCGGGCGCAGAGTGGAAAACGCTGGAGCAAGGAGCAGCGACGTCAGTCTTCGTCGCGTGCTCGCCGCTCCTCGAAGGCGTGGGCGGTCGCTACTTCGTCGACTGCAACGAGGCTGAAACTGCAGACCGGAGCGCGGTCTCGGTCGCCAGCTACGCCCTGGACCCCGACCACGCAAGCCACCTGTGGGATCTGTCGTCCGAACTCTTGGCCTGCAGCTGAAGTCGTGAGGCAGATGACGCTCCTCTGCCCGGAACGAACGTACGAGCTCCCCGCCTGCGTCAGAATGCCCCGGTTCTCGCCGTTGCGACTAGAGAGTTCCTATCCCTGCAGCCTCATTCCGAGAACGCCAGTCGTCACGCGACATGCGGGCCACATCGACGTCGCCGGCGTGAGAACGCAGTGACCCAACGGTGGCTTCGGACTTGAGTGTATGTGCGAATGGGTCCCAGCCATAGAAACGGCAGGCGTTCTCCCAGGTGATCTTATGGATCTCCTCGTCGGTGCACCCCGACTCTTGGAACTCCCCCCAGGCAAACTCCGGAGACTCCGGCCAAGTCGTGTCAGTGTGCGGATAGTCGCACTCCCAGGCAATTCCATCGATGCCGATGCGGTCACGCAGCAGGAGGCCGGAGGGGTCGGTGATGTAGCACGCCAAGATGTGGTCGCGGAATACCTCCGAAGGAAGCTTCCCGCCGAAATCACTGTGCAGCCATTCCTGATTCTTGAAATGGCGATCGATTCGGTCGAAATAAAAGGGGATCCAGCCGATTCCCCCCTCTGACAGGGCAACTTTCAGGTCCGGAAATCGGCGTAGCGTCGGCCCAAATAGCAGATCCTGCGCGGTGATGGCGCTGATCTGGCATGCCAGGACCATCAGGTGGTCAACCGGCGCCTCATCCGGCCTCCTGATCACCGCGAAGCCAGCCCCGATGTGGAGAGACAGCACCATATTCTCCTCGCTCAGCGCTGCCAGCATTGGATCCCAGTAGCCAGAGAGGAAGCTGGGGAACCCCTGCACGTGTGGCGTCTCGAGAAAGCTGATCGACCGACACCCCTTCTTCGCCAAGCGGCGAACCTCGGCAGCCGCCGCATCGACGTCCCACATGGGAACAATGCCGAGCGGGATGAAACGACCTGGGTACGAACCGCACCACTCGTCGATGGCCCAATCGTTATAGGCCTGGAGCATGATGAGGGCGATTTCCTTGTCACGTGATTCCGCGAATGTCCGTGCGTTCCAGCCGGCCATCGTCGGGAAACACATGGAGCCGAGAACGCCGTTGGCATTCATGTCGCGCACTCGCTCATGCACGTCAAAGCAACCGGGACGGAGCTCCGTGTACGTCCCGGGGTTGAAGCCCCACTCCTCCGACGGCCAGCCGACGGTTGCGGCCATCCCGAACGAGGTACTCGTCTTCTCGCCCTGAAAGACCCATTGGTCAATGCCCTCTTCATTGACGACCTTCGGAGCGTCGGCCAGCCATTTCTTTGGGACGTGGTTCTCGAACATGTGCGGGGGCTCGATCATGTGGTCGTCGATGCTGACCAGAATCATGTCTTCGAGATTCATGGGCGGACTCCCCTTGCTAAGCGATCACAGTCCCAGAGAAAGGGCCAGCCCCCGAGGGCGATGTCCGCTATTTCTGGGTGATCCCAAAAACTATCACTGTGCAGGGCGCTCCTACGCCGGTTTCGTCGACCCGAACTGTCCGATGCAGGTCCCTGCGCCCACGCGCTGCTCGCGCCTGCACCTCTTCCTAACTCTTTGGCTTCAGTTTCTCCAAGTTACTTCGGTGTTCTTCGGTCTGCATCGTTCCCTCGTCTCTCGCGAAGACCAGCGGCATGGCGCTGCCCCGCGCATTTCCAACATGCATGTTCAAAATTTGTTTGGTGCCTTGCGGCGTGGAGATCAATCCGGGGGATCCGAGCAAACTGACACAAATCAATGACTTATCGTGTAGCTCGTCACGTCCCGCGCGCAGTCTCTGAAACGCTGGGAACGGCGCACGATGGCAGCACGACAATCATCCACATGATGGAATATGAACGTCGAGCGGCCCGAACGACGCGTGGAGGGCGCCTACGGGCCTCGCGGGAAGGAGACGCGCGTGACGACGGTGCAAGAACTTTGTCAGGACCTGGAGGGGGAACACGAAGTCCTGCGGTCGTTCCTGAACGATCTGGCCGAAGACCAGTGGGCGACGTCAACCCCTGCCGTCGGGTGGGACGTACGCGACAGCCTGAGCCACCTGTGCTACTTCGACGAAACGGCTGCGCTGGCCGCGTCCGATCCTGAAGCGTTCGAGATTCACAAGCATCAACTGCATCTGGAATTCCGTGCCCGCAACGAGGTCGACACCGCATTGGGGCGGTCAATGGACGATCCGCAGGAGCTTCTCGATCGCTGGCAGCGCGGTCGGAGGAACTTCATCGAGGCTATTTCGAAAGTACCCCCCACGTCTCGTGTGCCGTGGTACAGGCTTTCGATGAGTCCAGCCAGTTTTACGACGGCACGGATCATGGAAACGTGGGCGCACGGTACCGATATTCGAGACGCGTTCGGGGTACCGACAGTTCCCACATCACGTTTACGTCACATCTGCCACATCGGGTACTCGGCGAGGGCATATGCCTTCGCTTCCCACGGAGTCGACGATCCTGGCGATGCCGTACGACTGCGGGTGAGAGGACCCGACGGAGCCGAATGGATATGGGGGCCCGAGGACGCGGCCGATCAGATCACAGGTGAAGCGATCGAAGTGGCTCTGATCTTCACGCAACGTCGGCATCACAGCCGCACCAGCGTGCAGGCGACTGGCCCGGTCGCGACCCAATGGCTTGGCATCGCGCAAGCTTTTGCTGGTCCGGGTACCACACCGTCGCTCGACCGCTGACCCCGGGTCGAGGAAGTCCGGCTCCCGCCGGTTGCACCGGGCTGAGTCGCGGAGCGGATCAGATCGCCCCGATGGCTGACAGGTCTGCTATCTCAGCCCATGAGTAACCAAACTCCAGAAGGAGCTCTTCGGTGTGCTGGCCCAGGTGAGGTGCCTCCGCCGCAGGTGCACCTGGGGTGTCGCTGAAAAGGACCGGGGTTCCGACCATCGCCTGACCGGAGGGTGATCGGACCAGATACTCGTTCTCCCAGACCCCTGGATCCTCGACGATCTGCTGGTAGTCACGAACCGCGGCATGACGGATGCCGGCTTCCTGCAGGATCTTGCACCATTCCGCAGTGGGGCGCGCCTGGAACAACGGCGATAGCTGCGCATAGATCGTCTGCTTGTCGGAGGTCGAATACAACCCCGTACCGTGCCGTTCCAAGAGATCGGGACTACCCATCAAGTCGAAGAAGACGGCTCGCTGGGGACCGCGCACACCGGAAATTGCGATCCAGCCGTCAGCGGTCGGAAACAGGCTGTAGAGGCCGGGGACGAGTGCGTTGCCGCGGTTGGCCCTCCCTGGAACGGAACCCGAGAGGAGAAATGCGGTAATCTCACTGGCTTGAGCCCAGATCTGACCACCGATCAGCGAAGCCTCCACCCTCTGGCCTCGTTGGGTTCGAGACCGGGCAAGAAGCGCAGCGAGAACCCCGGCTGCCAGATTGAGAGATGCAATGTGATCAGCGACGGTCGCGCCGACCGGGGTAGGTTCGCCGCCGTCGACACCGGTCGTGGAAATCAACCCCCCGGCAGCTTGACCACTCAGATCGGTCCCTTCCCGTAAGGCGTCGGGACCTCGGGAGCCGAATGTCGACCCCATCCCGTAGATCAGACCCGAGTTCCTCGCGGCCAGAACTTCGTAACCCAGGCCCCAGGAATCCATCGTTCCCGGTTTGAAGTTTGCAATCACAACATCTGCTGTTTCGGCCAGTCGAAGGAACACCTCTGCTCCGGCCGGGAGGCGCAAGTCAACCGTGACGCTCCGTTTCCCTCGATTGCATGCGATGAAATATCCCGAGCGTTCGTCATGAGGAGCCGCAGGCAGCGAGCGGCTCTGATCGCCCACCCCAGGGAGCTCAACCTTGATAACGTCGGCGCCCCAGTCTCGAAGGATCGCCGCAGCCTGTGGCCCCTGGACGTTCAGGCCAGCCTCCACCACTCGGAAACCGTCGAGCGCCCCCACTGCGCAGCGACTCTACACGGACACCCTTCGACGGTCATGCGGATCAAGGCCATACGCCGAGCTCGCGCACGGACCCTAGGAGGGCAGCGGTCGTCCCTCGGCTTTCGCCAGCAGGGAGGCGCCGTCGTCCGGGAGGATGACGCCCGCTTGTACGAGTTGCTCGACCGCCACCTGGTATTTGGCAAACCAGGCGGCGTGATCGGGATAGAGCTCGTTGACCTTTTCAGCCGGAAACGGAATACTCGAACCCCGCAAGAGGCTGCTGCCGTCGCCTTCGATTCGTTCGGCGGCATGAGTGGCGAGCGGCGCTGCGAGGTCGGGCCATTGGATGCCGTCAATGGCGTTTCCGTGCTCATCGCGGCGGAAGCGCGGGGGTGTGCCCTCCTTCAAGAGCCGCGGCTGGTGCTGCGGCGCTCTCCCCGAGACGAGCCAACGCTGCAGTGCGTGGAATGCGCCACGCAAGGCCGGTGCGAACGACACCCTGGTCCCCACGGCAAACCCCATCGCTTCCAACTCCTCAAACGTGCCCACGCTGGTATGGCTCGTCCCCGCAATCTCCCACCACCGCAACAAGTCGGTGTCGGGCTGGCTGTTTGGATGGCATTCCGACGCTTCAGATTCAGAGTTCAACACGATGATTGGCACTTCGAGATCGTCTCGGAGGACGTGCCGATACCACTCGAGAAGATGAAATCCGTTGGGGCCGAACGTCTGTGGCAACTCGGCGGGTGCAGAAGCACTGTTGAGTGCGCAGGGACTGTTCGGGTAGACGACCAGGAGGAAGGCGTCGTAGACCGACGTCACGGCATGAACCCCATTGACATACCCGGCCAACCGGGCGCTTGACTGCGAAACGCCGACCGCTATGAGGTGGCGAACCTCCAGCCCCTCGAGAGGGTCGATATCATGAGGTCGATTCGGACCGAGGAGCCCACCCGCTTGGGCGAACATATCGTAGGAGTAGTCGTCCGATGGGTGGCTCATCGACCCGTAGCGCTGCGGGTTGTCACTCTTCAGAGACGGGATCGGCGTGTCCGGTACCCCTTCCACTCCCAGCAACTGGGCGGAAACACCAACGACGGCGAAGCCGTCTTTGAGGAGTTCGGGGGCACTGCGGCTCAGGAAGAAATTCTCGCCGGCCGAAACGTTGTTCCATTCGACGATCACCGTGCCGTTGAATCGGGTTGGATCGTCGGGACGCAGCACTAACATCCGCGTGCGGAACGGCTGCTCGTCGGTTGGCTCCGCATTCCATCGACCATCCGTCGGGTACTCCGTGACACCCTCCGCGAGTCGATAGCGCGTCGCCGTGCCCTCGAAGAAATATTCCTTCTCGGCCCCGCCGACCTTCGCGACGCCGTCCGCGACCGAGTTCATCGGTGTTCCGTCTACCTGCGCAACGATTCTTGCCATGAGCTCTCCGTGCTATGGGCCCGCATCTCTTCAATGGGCTTTCGACTGTCTATAACCTTTTCGTGCGAGAACCTTCGTGAACCGCTCCGGAAGGATTTTTGAAATCACCTGATGGGAATGCGCTTGCCGCACACGGGCTTCCCTCCGTCGACTGGGACGAACGCGTCGCCTTGTGCACGCGCGAATGTCTCGCATTCCACCTTCGGCAACATGCCGAGCGTTCCGAAGTGTTGGAAGGTGATCGCGCTTGGAAGGAGGCCACCTGCTGTGTAGTTCCCGACCTTCCGAAGATTGGAGATAAAGGCTGCCCGCGTCGGATTCTTCCCGGCGCCCTCCAAACCCTTAATCATCAGATCCCCGTCTACGTATTGCGGTGCAGCGTCCGGAATGCCACCTTTGTAGCCCGCATACCTTTTCAGTGCTGCCAGCATCGTCTTGGTTGCACTGTTTGGGTTCTGAGTGGGGAAGGTTGATATGAAGTATGCCCCATCGTACTGTTTCATTGCTTGTGGTTGTTCTAGTGATGCCTGGGTGTACCCCTCATAGAAGAACTGCTTGGTAGTTGCGCCGGCCTGCTTGAGAGCTTCGCTCAGCGCAACCGTCGACTGAATCGTCGTAGTGCCGACTGCGCCATTGCAGCCTGCTGCTTTGATCGCCAGTGCTGTCGTCGTGAAGTTGACGCCCCCCAGGGGGACACTGCTGTCGTCGTAGCACTTCTTTATTCCGGCTGCCGTGGCAGCATCGAACATCGCCTTTTGCGCCTGCACTGCCGCTGGAATGCTATAGCCGACTCCGGCGAGCTTTGTGATGCCAATAGACTTGAAGAAATTCCCGAGCGTGGAATAGGTGTAGTAGATACCGTTGAACGGGGTTGAAACAAGGCTCTCGGTCGTAAACATATTGGTATAGGGCTGTTCACCCCACTCTGGCCCGTCGACGCCTGCTCCGACGACAGGGATTCCCTTCTCTTGCAAATACTTCGCTCCGCCGAACGCCAGCGTCGACTCGTCCATGACGGCGAAGACGTGATCGTTGTCAACAAGGACTTTCGCTGCGAGCTGATTGCCTGTCGAAGTGGACTGGTCATCAACGACCTTGAGCTTGATCTGGTGGCCGTTCACTCCTCCTTGCGCGTTCTGCACGTTGACCCGAGCGATCAGGCCACCCAGGGCCTTACTCGCGGGCACATTCGCCGACACAGCGCCGCTCAAAGAGATAATGACGCCGATCGTGATCGGAGCAGGGCTTGCTTCGGCCGCCCCGCCACTTGCCGCAGTGATCCCGACAAGTCCCCCCATGGCGATCAGGGCCGAGCTCAGCGTGATCCGTACTTTTCTTCTGATCATGTCCCCCTCTTTTCGTCAGTGATCAATGGCATGAAAGCGCCGCTGCCTTCTGGGCATCGGAGAGAAGATCCTCAGAAGGGCAACTCGCGCGTCGATGCCCGCGCCACGATCCGCGCTCCGTCATCGGGAAGCAGCAATTGCACCTCGACCAGGCGTTGCGTCGCCTTGTCGTACCGGTCCAGCCAGTCCTTTCGATCTCGGTAAAGCGATGTGATCTTCTCGGGCAAGAACGGCGTCGTACTGCCCATCAAGTTAATGAAGCCCTCCGTCGGGCTTTCGCCGACGTGTGTGGCGGTCGGCGCCTCAACTTCCGGCCAACGGATACCGCCGACCGCGTTCCCGTGCTCGTCTCGCGGAAGTGACGGCGGATCGCCCTGCTTGAAGAGCCGCGGCTGCTTCGGCGGCGCCTCGCCAACTTCCACCCAACGGCGTAGCGCGTGGAGTGCCGCACGGTTCATCTCGGCGAAGGACACTCGGCAGATGCCGGGAGGAACCAATGCTTCAGCAAGGCCGGCGCCTCCGAACATGGAGTCCAGCTGGTCTGCGGGGAGGAGCCCGACGTGGCTGGTTCCTGCGACCTCCCACCAGTGGATGAGGTCCGAGTCCGGTTGTGTGTTCGGGTGGCATTGCCCGGCTTCGGTCTCGGAGTTGAGGATGAGCACCGGCACCAGCAGGTCTTCCCGGACCTTGTACTTCCGGAAAGGCAGTATGTTCACGGACCGGTTGTCGCCGGTCTCTTCGAGGCGAGCAGGCGCGGTCGCCGGGTCGAGGGCGCAGGGGTTGCCCGCATAGACGGTCAGGAGGTACCCGTCGATGGCGGAGTTCAGCGGCGCCACCGCGTCGATGTAACTCGCCAGTCTGCAAGCCGACTGGGAGCCACCGGTGGCGACGACGTGACGGACGTCGAATCCCGCGAGCGGGTCGCGGGTCGCGAGCTCGATCCCGCCCGAGAAGCTCTGCGGCCTGCCTGAAGATGTCGTAGCAGAAGCCATCCCCAGGATGCTCCAACGTGCCATAGCGGTCAGGATCGAAGTTTCGGAGACCGGGCGGGTTTGTGATGACGGTGCCGAAGTACTCACTCACCTCGCCCGTGTTGGGGATGCCGTGGACACCGACATGCTGTGTCGTCACGCCGACCACGGCGAAACCATCCTCGATCAACTGCGACGCGAGGGAGGGGCCGATGAACTTGTCCTGACCGCCCGAGACGTTGTTCCACTGGGCGATCACTACCCCATTGAAGCGAGTGGCATCCGCGGGCCGGAGCAGAACGAAGCGAGATCGAAACGGTCGTTCGCTCATAGGTTCGGCGTCCCAGCGCCCATCGGCGGGATACTCGCTGGATCCGCCCGTCAACCCGAACTGGGTCGCAACGCCTTCGAAAATGAACTCCTCTTCGACGCCCCCCACCGTGGTGACCTCGTCGGCGACCGACTCGAACGGCCCACCAGAGCCGTCGTGCCCGAGCTTCTGGACGATCCTCGCCATTTTCCCTCCCCGCAGCGGACGCACTCTTCAATCCGTGCCCGGCCCGCCTCCATCCGCTGGTTCGTCTGCCGTTCTGTGCTGCGCTCCCGAGATTGGATTGGTGACTTGCTCACCGGAAGGCTGAGTCGGGCAATTTCCAACCGGGGCCAGCCGACCGTTGCGCGCCGAATAGTCGTGACGCTTTGCGCCCCCTCAATTTATATTGATATTGATATCAAAATACTGCAGCCCGAACCGTAACAACCTCGTTCCCGATTTGTCAACGGATCAGGCCTCCGGATCGACAAGGACCTTCGCGGCATCAAGTCCTGCAACGGGACGGACTATTGCCGACGAGCATCGATCATTCGCCTGGCCACCTCGTTTCCACGAAGGCCTCCACCTCCAAAGTCGTCCTAGCTGGCCAAGAACAATCACAGCTATGGTCGAGCGCGAGCACGAGGCAGTCGATACCAAGCGATACGCAAAACCCCAGCTCAGATACATGAGGGGCCTCCGCCTCAGCGGAGACAGAACATCGGAAAGGTTGCACATTGACGCTCCCCCTGACCGGGCTCACGGTGGTCTCGTTCGAACAGGCGGTAGCCGCGCCATTTTGCAGCCGACACCTGGGAGATCTCGGCGCACGGGTGATCAAGGTGGAACACCGGGTAGGGGGGGACTTCACCCGCGCCTACGACGATGCAGTGCACGGCATGGCGTCGTACTTCGTCTGGCTGAACCGCAACAAGGAGTCCCTTACCCTCGACATCAAACACCCCGCCGCCCATGAGATCCTGACCCGATTGCTGACCCAGACGGACGTCGTGATCCAGAACCTGGCGCCCGGATCCGCCCACCGTTTGGGCATCGCCGCCGCCGACATCGTGGCCCGTTTCCCGAGAGCGATCGGCGTGGACATATCGGGGTACGGCGTCGGCGGTCCTTACGACGAGAAGCGGGCGTACGACTTGCTCATTCAGGCCGAGGGAGGGTTGTGCTCCATCACGGGTCTCCCGGGAGCTCCGGCCAAAGCGGGCCCACCGGTCGCCGACATGGGCACAGGCCTCTATTGCTTAACCAGCGTGCTCGCCGCGTTGTTCGCACGAGAGCGGACCGGGGTCGGTGCGGCCATCAGCATCAGCATGTTCGACGTCATCTCCGAGTTCATGGGATTCGCCCTGCAGTACACCCGGCACACCGGCGAGGAGCGCCAGCCCAACGGCATGAGCACACCGATGGTCGCTCCTTACGGTGGCTACCCCACCAGCGACGGACAGACGGTCGTGCTCGGCACGACAAATGACCGCGAATGGCAGCGGCTCGCGCTCCAGATGATCGAAAGACCAGATCTCGCCGCCGACCCGAAATTCGCCACCAACGTCGCACGTTGCGCCGAACGCGACGTCATCGACGAGGCCATCACCGCGTGGACGCGCCAGCTCCCGTTGGCCGAAATTCAGTCGGTCGCCGACGCGGCCGGGATCGGCAACTCGAGGTACAACACGGTGAAGGACGTCATCGGTCATGCCCAACTCGAGCAGCGCGGTCGTTGGCAACAAGTGGACTCACCCGTCGGGTCACTCCCCTCCCTGCTCGCACCGCCCGAATCGGACGACTGGCACCAGCGGCTGGACGCCGTGCCCGCGCTGGGCCAGCACACGGATTCGATACTGGGCGAACTCGGGTATTCTTCGGACGAAATTGCTCTGCTCCGCAATGACGCGGTGGTATGAGCACCGTGGTATCGGGCCGTCGCGCAGCTAGCGCCACGCACAATCACAGGGGCGATGTTCATGGGTTTGTTGGATGACAAGACCGCCGTCGTCACGGGCGCGGCACAGGGAATCGGACGGGCCATCGTCGAGACCTTTGCCCGCGAGGGTGCAGCAATTGTCATCGGCGATGTGAATCTCGATGCCGCAGAACAAGCCGCGGCGGAGCTCGTTGCGGGCGGGTCACGCGCCCTGGCCGTGCGCTGCGACGTCACTTCAGAGTCCGAGGTCGAGGCCATGGTGGGCCGCTGCGTGGCCGAGCTCGGGAGGCTCGACATCATCGTGAACAACGCGGGCGTGACCCGTGATGCGACGCTGCGCCGCATGACCCTCGAGGACTTCCGGACCGTCATCGACGTGCATTTGCAGGGTGCCTGGCTCGGCACCCGGGCCGCCGCAGCCGTCATGCGGGAACAGCAGAGCGGCTCCATTGTCAACATGTCGTCGATCTCGGGCAAGGTCGGCAACATCGGCCAGACGAATTACAGTACGGCCAAAGCCGGCCTCGTCGGCCTCACCAAAGCGTCGGCAAAAGAACTGGCGCACGTCGGCGTACGCGTCAATGCGATTCAACCCGGCCTCATCCGCACCGCCATGACTGAGGCCATGCGACCTGACATATGGGAGCAGAAGCTGGCGGAGATCCCCATGGCCCGGGCCGGCGAGGTCTCCGAGGTAGCCGACGCGGCGCTGTTCTTGGCCTCGAAGCTCTCCGCGTACATCACCGGCACAGTGCTCGAAGTGACCGGTGGCCGGTACATGTAAGAAAGGGTCCGAAACGATGAGAAATGCTGTCATCTGCGAACCGCTGCGCACCCCGGTCGGACGTTACGGCGGGGTTTTCCGCGATGTGCCGGCCGCCGACCTCGCCGCCGCCCTGATCCGCGCCCTCGTGGCGCGGACCGGGGTCGCACCCGAGCAGATCGACGACGTGCTCCTCGGGCAGTGTTACCCCAACGGTGAGGCTCCGGGTATCGGCCGCGTGGCCGCCCTCGACGCCGACCTGCCTATTTCGGTGACCGGCTACCAGCTCGACCGACGCTGTGGCTCCGGACTGCAGACCATCATCAACGCCGCGATGCAAGTGCAGACCGGAGCCAGCGAGATCGTCCTGGCCGGCGGCGTCGAGAGCATGAGCCAGTCCGAGTTCTATACAACCGCCATGCGATGGGGGGCCGGGTCGGAGAACACCGTGATGTACGACCGTCTGGCGCGTGGTCGAGTGACGTCGGGCGGCCTCAACTACCCCGTGCCCGGAGGGATGATCGAGACCGCGGAGAACCTGCGGCGGGAGTACCGCGATCCCACGGGAGGAGCAGGACGAATTCGCGCTGCGGTCCCATCAACGTGCGGTGGCAGCACAGGAGAAGGGGCTGTTCGACGAGGAGATCGTCCCGTTCACCGTGCACCGCGGCAAGGGTGACCGGGTCGTCAGCGCCGATGAGCACCCACGCCCGGACACCACACTCGAATCCCTCGCCGCACTACGGCCGGTGATGCTCCGGCAAGATGCCGACTCCACCGTGACCGCGGGCAACTCGAGCGGCCAGAACGACGGCGCGTCGGTCTGCCTCGTTACCTTCCCCGAGAAGGCAGCCGAACTCGGGCTGCGTCCGCTGGCCCGATTGCGGTCATGGGCCGTCGCCGGAGTGGAACCGGAGCGCATGGGCATCGGGCCCGTCCCGGCCACGGCCAAAGCTCTCGATCGGGCCGGCCTGTCGCTGGCCGATATCCCCTTGATCGAGCTCAACGAGGCGTTCGCCTCCCAGGTGCTGGCCTGCACCCGGGAGTGGGACTTCAAGGCTTCGGACTTCGATCGCCTCAATGTGCACGGATCGGGCATTTCGCTCGGCCATCCGGTGGGCGCTACTGGGGGACGTATTCTGGCCACGTTGCTCAGGGAAATGGACCGACGAGGAGCCTCCTTGGGTCTCGAGACCATGTGCATCGGCGGCGGTCAGGGCCTCACCGCGATATTCGAAGCCGTCGACTGATGAACCAAATGGTTACCCGTCCACCGCGTCGCCGATCACGTGGCGCGCGATGATCACCTGTTGGATCTGACTCGTCCCCTCGTAGATCCGGAAGAGCCGGGCGTCACGGAAGAACCGCTCGACCGCGACACCCCGCATGTAGCCGGCGCCCCCATGGATCTGGACGGCGCGGTCCGCCACACGCCCGACCATTTCGCTGCAGAAGTACTTGGCGGTCGACGGCCCCACCTTGCGGTCGGACCCGTCGTCGAAGGCCCGGGCAGAGGCCAGGACCAAGCTGCGCCCGGCCTGGTACTCCGTGACGGAATCGGCGATGAGGCCCTGAATCAGCTGAAAGCCGGCAATCGGCCGTCCGGACTGCTTGCGCGTGCGGGCGTACTCAACCGACTCGTCGACCAGGCGCTCGGCCATGCCGACGCAGAGGGCGGCGATGTGAATTCGTCCGTGAGCCAGACATCGCATCGCCGTGGCCCATCCGGTGTTCTGACCTGCCTCCTCACCGACCAGCGCGGAAGCAGGGACCCGCACATCGTCAAAGTTGACGTCCGCTGTCCACGCCCCGAACTGCCCCATCTTGTGGTCGCGCGGTCCCACGGAGAGACCCGGGGTTCCCCGCGGTACCAGGAAGGTGGAAATGCCACGAGAGGCCCGGGCCGCTGCGTCCGTGCGGGCGAACACCATGAAGACATCAGCCAACGGTGCGTTGGTGATGTAGCGCTTCGACCCGTTGATTACCCACTCGTTCCCGTCGGAGATAGCGGTGGTCGTCATCCCCGATGGATCAGACCCTGCATCAGACTCGGTGAGGGCGAAGGAAGCAACTGCCTCTCCAGAGGCGATTCTGGGCAACCACTCCTCTTTCTGGCTCGCCGTGCCCCCCTCCATCAGTACGTGTCCCGCAATACCGTTGTTGGTGCCGAACATCGACCGGAGCGCTGGCGTCGTATAGCCGAGCTCGATCACGATCCGGCTCTCCTCTTCCATCGAGAGCCCCAGCCCGCCGTAGGTTTCGGGCAGGGCAAAGCCGAAGAGGCCCATCGTTTTGGCGGCCTCACGGATTGCGGTGGGGACTTCGTCGCGCTCGTCGATGTCATTCTCCACCGGCACCACGGTGGTGCGCACGAAATCCCTCACCACAGAGCGGATCCCTTCGAAATCCTCGCTCTCCACGAAGTCTCCCCTCTCCTGCATTCCGCGTGCGTGATGCGGGAGTCGCACCCTCACTCTCGCGAATGACGCTCGCTTGATCGAACACGACCAAAGGCCGTGACCAGAGCCCGACCGGCGAGGACGAGAATAGCCCAGCGCGATGCGAGCAACATCAGCGTGATGTGACAAGGGTTCCCCTCATCAGTCAACAGTGAACAGTGAACAGCGGAGCGTGCGGGAGGTTCTTCGATCCCCTCTCTCTCGGCGCCGACCCCACGTGGCCCGATCTCGACAGTGCGAGAGTTGGGCAAATGCGTCGAACCTTCAGAAGGTGCGGAGTGTCATCCTTCGACCAGATCCGTTCTCGGCCCTAGATCGGTTCTCGCCAGAGGATTGGGAATACCCATGTGCTGTCGCCGTCTCGGCGAGCCCTCGATACCGATCCGAAGCAGCGACCCGACGATCCGGAGGGGACAATGAAATCCAATCTCGACAATGATGTCAATAACTGGTACCGTTGGCTGCGGTCATACTGCCAGTTCGATGGATGGTTGACATGGGATCGGAGATCATTTTTCGGGTCGTGACAGACAGCCAACGAACCATCCGTGTCGACGCCTGCAACGAGCGACTTTCAAGGCAATAGCAGGGAAATCGAATCATGTACGTCAACTATGCATCAAAGGGGAACCGATGAACCGCCGCCTCGTCTACCCGGTCTTCGACGCCGACAACCACATGTACGAGCAAAAGGATGCATTCACTCGCTACCTGCCCGACGAGTACAAGAACGTCATCCAGTACGTGCAGGTCAACGGCCGCGACAAGCTCGCCATCAAGGGCCAGATCTCGGAGTACATCCCCAACCCGACGTTCGCCAAAGTGGCAGCTCCCGGAGCCCAGGCCGAGTACTTCAAGAACGGCAACCCTGAAGGAAAGAGCCGCCGGGAGATGCTCGGCAAGCCGATTGTGTCACCAGACGCCTTCTTCAGACCTGAGCCTCGACTCCAGATGATGGATGAGCAGGGCGTGGATCGCGCCATCATGTGGCCCACTCTGGCCAGCGTGCTCGAGGAACGTCTCGCCAGCGATCCCGAGGCAACGCACGCTGTCATCCACGCCTTCAACCAGTGGATGTACGAGGAGTGGACGTTCGACTACGAGGGTCGCATCTTCGCGACGCCCGTGGTCACGCTTCCCATCGTCGATGCGGCGATCCGTGAGCTCGACTGGATCGTCGAGCGTGGCGCCAAAGTCATACTGATCCGTCCCGCTCCGGTGCCGAGCCTGCGCGGTTTCCGCTCCTTCGCCCTGCCCGAGTTCGACCCCTTCTGGAAGAAGGTCCAAGAGTACGACGTCGCTGTCGGGATGCATGCGTCCGACGATGGCATGACCCGCTACTACAACCAGTGGGAGGGCCACTTCGACGAGATGTTGCCGTTCGCCGGACAATCGCTGTTCCAGGCCGTGCAGCACGCGATGAGCCGTGGCATTTTCGACGCGATGTGCTCGGCGGTCACCCACGGCATGCTTTCGCGGTTCCCCGACCTGCGGATCCTCCCTGTCGAGAACGGCTCGAGTTGGGTGCTCCCTCTCATCGACGCCTTAGGCGAGATCTACGCGAGATTTCCGAAGTCCTTCCCTGAGGACCCCGTCGAGGTCATGCGTCGGAACATCTGGATCCACCCCTTCTTCGAGGAGGACCCGGTTGGCCTCATCAAGGCCATTGGCACGGACCGAGTGGTTTTCGGCTCCGATTTCCCGCACCCAGAGGGGCTCGCCGACCCCGTCTCCTATGCCTCGGAGCTCGACGGAACCTTCTCCGACGTAGAAATTCGGAAGATCATGGGCGGCAACTTGGCCGAGGCGCTCAAAGTCGCCTGAGGTCGGCTCCGGCACCTTCTCGCTGAGGTGGGTGCGGGTCGATCTATTCTCGATTCGGACAAATGTGGCAGGCTCTCACGATGGATATCGGTCCACTTCATGCCTCCGGGAGCATCGTCATCGATGTCCCTCCGGACGTCGTCTTCGACTTCATTGCCGACATGGCAGCGATGGGGACTATCAGCTCCCAGTGTGTCGGCGGTGAGTGGCAGAGCGAAGAACGCGGGGTCGGTGCGCTCTTCCTCGGTTCAAATGACATGGGCGGGAACCAATGGCAGGCACTCATGCGGGTGGTCGTCGCTGATCGCCCCCGTGAGTTCGCCTGGGAGAACATCGGAGCAATCGGTTGGGACGGGACGTCCTTTTCCCGGTGGGGCTACACCTTTGAACCCGTAGACGGGGGGACCAAAGTCGAAGAGACATGGCGAATCCTTCATGAATACGACGCGCTGGTGAATCTAGGGGAAGAAGCATGGAAGGGCATGCCGGGATGGTTCGCAGGAGACATCGCGAACACGTTGAGCAATCTCAAGGCTCACTTGGAGGGCTGACGTCCCGGGTCACCCGGATCACTACCTGACCAGGCAACGCGCGGCGTGAGTTGCACACTCGGCTGCGCTTCGCAGCGACATTGGTCGAAGACCTGGAAAGCTCTTGCTACGCAAACACCTGGAGGTCGACAATGACGAAAAGTCTCAGCGGGCGCGGCGTGTGGTCCTCCGAGCTGCGCTTCGGGGAGGCAGCACAGATCGTCGACGCTGCAGCTGAACTGGAATCGCTCGGTTACACCGCGCTTTGGGTGCCCGATGTCGGAGGGCCGCTGTTCGAGGACCTCGACCGGCTCCTCAAGGCGACGACCACGGTGACGATTGCGACCGGCATCCTCAACATCTGGCAACACGATCCGAGCGACGTGGGGAGATGGTGGCACTCGCTGCCGGAGGATCATCGAGGGCGGTTGTTGTTGGGAATCGGCGTCAGCCACGGCCTCGTCGTCGGTGAGAAATGGGGTCGACCCCTCGCCACGATGACCGCCTACCTCGATGGGCTCGAGTCGTCGGGGGTCCCGCTCAGTCAGGTCTGCTTGGCGGCGCTCGGACCCAAGATGCTCGAGCTCGCCAAGAGCCGCACCGCGGGTGCACACCCGTACCTCGTCACGCCGGAACACACCGCAATTGCCCGTGCCGCACTCGGTAACGGCCTTCTTGCGGTGGAGCAGGGCGTGATCCTCGAGAGGGATGCGGCGGCAGCCCGCGACATCGGCCGCGCCGTCGTCAAGGGCTATGGCGGACTTCCGAACTACGCGAACAACTGGAAGCGCCTCGGCTTTTCCGACGACGATGTCTCATCGGGCAGTGACCGTCTCATCGACGCCCTTATTGCGTGTGGTGACGAAAACGGCATAGCGCAGAGAATCGAGGCCCACCGAGAAGCAGGAGCCGACCACGTCTGCATCCAAGTCATCACGGCGCCGGGGAGCCCACTGCCTCTCGACGCCTGGAGGCGCCTCGCTCCGCGCTGACGAACGTGTTTGCCCCAGACCCGGAGCTGCCCGGCCGGAAAATTCGAGAGCAGGCATGGGGTCGCCTACCGCTACGCCTCCTTACGATGCGAACGTCGGAGGGTACCGGTCCGACCACGGGAGAGCAGCCTCGAGTTGACCGGCAAGTCCGAGGAGCATGGATTCTTCCTGCCGTCTTCCGGCGATCTGCATCCCAACTGGCAGACCCTCGTCGCTCCAGGCCAGCGGAAGGCTGATGGCCGGTTGACCCGACAGATTGAAGGGTTGCGCGAAGTTAGGCATCCTCGCGAAAGTTGCACTGTGCTCATCGGGCTCTTGATCCCAGGGCGCCCATTCCACCGAAGGTGGCAACATCCCCACGGTAGGTGACACCAGGACGTCATATCGTTCCCAGAAGGTGAGGAACTTGCGCGAAGCCCGATGTACCTGGTCGACCCACCGCGCGTGGGCGACCACAGTCAGCGCAGCCAACGAAGCCACCATCGGCCGATTGCGAGGCTCCAGCAACGCATATGAGTCCGCCTCGACCAGGGCTGCGGCTCCCGGGACCTCCATCGGGCCCAATGCGGCGGCAAGGATGTCATTCCAGGCCGGGGTATCCCACTCGACGTGATGTCCGAGATCCTCCAGTGTCTGTCCGATCGCACGAGTGAACGCGGCGCACTGCTCATCGGTGACGCCATACGGTGGCGTGGATGTGACGGCAATACGCAATGGTCCGAGCGGCGCGTCGAGCCCAGCCGCGTAAGGACGGGCCGGGCATGGCGACCATCGGGAGGCCGGGTCATCAGTTCCCACCAGAATGTCGAGCACGCCTGCGGCGTCACGCACGGAGCGGGTCAATGCACCGTGCACGCTCGTGCCAAAGTACTGCGTGCCCTCCTCAGGGCCGAACGTCACAAGCCCGCGTGTCGGCTTCATCCCCACGAGACCGCAGAACGATGCCGGAACTCGGATCGATCCGGCACCATCTGTCCCATGGGACACGGCACAGAGACCGGCTGCCAGAGCTGCGGCGGCGCCTCCGCTGGAACCGCCCGGCGTCCGTCCGGTATCCCAGGGGTTTCGGCACACGCCATTGAGCTCCGACGACGTCATACTCGTGCAGAACTCGGGCACATTTGTCTTGCCGAGAATGACGAATCCTGCCTTCCGCCAGCGGGAGACGATTGGGGCGTCCGAACCGGCCACGTTGTCCGCCAGAGCTTTGGATGAATGCGTGGTGGCCATTCCCTCGACGTCGACGACATCTTTGACGGACAATGGGACTCCGTGGAAGGGAGGCAGGGCATCTGCCCCATGTGATCGGAGGAATTGGTCGGCCCGCCTCGCCGATGCGGTTGCACGATCAACGTCGACCGTCACGTAGGAGCGCAGGAGGGGATCGAGTCGCTCGATCCTCCGCAGGTATTCTTCTGTCAACTCGAGGGCCGAGGTCGCCCCCTGACGAATGGCCCGCGCCTGGGTGACGGCGTCCGACCAGATCATCTGCCACCCGGTTCGCTCGCAGTAACGGGAGTCCCAAGAAGCGAACGACGGCGAAGGCAGCCGTGCGTCATCGACCTGTCCAACGAGGCGGTCGCTGTTCTGCGGCGGCCCGGCGGCCCTCGACGGCGTCTTGGGTCCCACTAGCGACATGGCGCATGGTCTCCCCGAAGCGGATGGCCTCCAGTGAGGCCAGGTGGCGAGTCCGCATCGCCATCTCCTTCATGGCTCGCTGAGCCAACGGCGCTCCGTTGAGAAGGCGGCCGGCCAGCGCATTGGCCTCTTCGAGGAGAGCGTCGTGAGGGACGACTCTCCAGACCAGACCGATGGCGTGCGCGCGCTCCGCATCGATGCGCTCCCCCGTAAGCAACAGCTCCATCGCATCGGCCCAGTTGATTCGTTGCGGCAGGCGAATCGACGCCACAATTGCCGGTACGCCGAGGCTCACCTCGGGAAGGCCGAATTCTGCCCGATCACTCGCGAGGACGAAGTCGCACCAGGTGGCAAGCGTGAGTCCGTAACCCAGGCAGTACCCGTTCACTGCGGCGATGACAGGCTTGAAGATCTCCCACCCGCTCTCAAAGGAATTCAGAGTCGGCTTCTCCCAGAACGTTCCTGCGAATTCACCCACCGACCCGGCCCCGTCGCGCAGATCTCCGCCGGCGCAGAATGCCCGCCCCGCACCCGTGACGATTGCCACCCACGCGTCCTCATCGTCGCGAAACCGCGAGAACGCGTCATTGAGGTCACGTCGCATTTCAGCGTTGATTGCGTTGAGCGCGGCGGGTCGATTGTAGGTGATGGTGGCCACATGGCCATCGAGTCGGAACGTGACAGCATCACCCACAGGGCACCAGTCTGCCCTGTCGGACGGCACACCGCTCTCTCGGGATCAAACTCCGGGTGGAGACGCAGTCCGGCGGTGCGCCGACGTGCCCTTCTCCAGTGGTGTCAAGCCGTGCCGTGCCGTGCCGTGACGGCGGGGCCGGGCAACCTCCTATGCCACCGGCTGACGCGCCTTGGCCATCAGGTCCCGGACCATGTCGACCCCGGCCCTGACGGTGTCGAGCTGACCCGCGACCTCGTCGGCTAACTCGCTGACGCCACAGTTCCTGAGCATGTCGGGCAGGTGGTCCACCACACAGGCGAGCGAGAACTCAATCGGGTCGCCGACGGCCAGTTCGTCGATGCGCACGACGACATTGGCCCCGTCTGCCTGCTGGATGTAGTGATAATGCGGCTCGTTCTCGAAGCAATCGAAGCGCAGGTACTCAAGACCGTCGGCCGTCCCACAGACGTGCAGGGTGGCGCCGAAATCATCGAAGTCCATGTCCTTTTCGCTTCCGCCGTGATAGGCATCCTTGATGATCTCGTTGGTCAGCTTGCGGGACTCGACGACGAACTGGACTGCTCCGGCGTCGACGCTGATGCAGTGGTCTGGCACCATCGGGATGGGCATCACGTTGAAGCGGTTTCCCCGGCGGTAGGGGGAGTCCTGCCGATCGATTGGCATCGTTCAGCTCCTTTGGAAAACGAGGGTCTTTGTCGTAAATGTCAGTCTCGCACAATCCCCGGCAGAGGGGCCCGCTGCCCCGTTGAGGCATCTCCGCCCCAGTCAACAACCGTCGGGTCACGGGACCGGCTCCACGAAACAATCGAACGAGGCAGACCCCGTGTCAGGGACCCGTTGCTGTCCCCAAGCCTCGACGGGAAACGAGACCATGATCATCGAATACAGAAGGTGCAGGAGGTTGAGGGCCTCTTCGGGGAGATCCGGATAGGGGAACTGGTCGCAGTAGGCCGTCGCGGCCTCCGCCCTGGGCGCGACGGCGTCGTAGAACACCTGGAGATCGGGCATCGGGGTACCGAGGCGCATTTCATAGCGTTCCGGCTCGGTGGCCAGGCACCATTGTTCGGCGAACGGCTGCAAATCGGCGAATTCGGACGGGAGTGACGGCATCAACGCCCCACCTCCCCCGCCACTGTTTCGGCCTCCGCGACCCAGTCGGCAACCACCTTGTGGAGATGTCGGCAGAGGACTTCCTGATCGTTCAGGTGGAACCGCTGGACGTAACCGGACTCAATGCCCATCTGGGTGGCCTCGAGGGTATTGGCATCTTGCAGGGCGAACTCCTTGAAGGTGACGGCGGCCATCTCCTGCGCAACGCGCTCTCGCGCGCTCGAGGCGGGGAGAAAGTAGACGTTTCCCTCGAACACATGGGTGTTGTGCGACGTCGGCCAGTAGTGATAGGTGAGATACCAACCCTGGCTCCAGAACAACATGACGAAGTTGGGAAATAGCTGAAAGGAATCCAAGCCCCAGGGATCGCATCGAGCAGGATTTATCCCCGGAGGCATTTCGCCGAGGTCAACGGTGTCCCACGGACCGAAAAGTCCGCTGCGGGTGATGTTCTCCATGGGCTTGACCAACTCCGGGTCCATCTCCCAGAAACGGACACCGGAGGTACTGACCACGCGGTGCGGTCCGTCGATTCCGTAATACGGCGCCTCGAAGCCGGCCTGACGCGCCATCGAGGAGTACTTCTCCGGCGATTGTTTCGCGTGCAGCACCGGTGCGTGGTAGAACTCGGCGAAGGCGTCCATGAAGAGCTTCCAGTTGGCGGCAACGGTCGTGCGATAACCAAAACGAGCAGTCATTCGTTCGAATGGATAGCCCTCCAAGGCGGTCACCATCGGCCCGAGGAATTCAAGAAGTGACTGATCAGGTTCTTCGGCCACGTTCACAAAGATGAAACCCGCCCAGACCTCGCAGTGCACGGGCACCAACCCGTAGCGGCTCTCGTCGAGATCGAAGAACTCACTCTTTTGCTGGACGAACGCCAACGCGCCCTCGAGGTCGTAGCGCCAACCGTGGTACTTGCAGGTGAACTGGCGGCACATGCCGCTGGTCTCCTCACGCGGATAGTCGTTCCAGACGAGCTTGTTTCCTCGGTGACGGCAGACGTTGTGGAAGGCACGCACTTCTTGGTCGTTGCCACGCACGATGATGACTGATGCGTTCACGACGGCGAGTTCCTTGGTGAAGTAGCTTCCCGCTCGAGGGACCTGCTCCACGCGGCCTACGTTGAGCCACGCGCGCCGGAAAATGGCCGTGCGCTCTCTCTCGTAGAACTCCGGCGACGTTGAATCCTCATACGACACCGGCATCGTGTCGAGGTCCGGAAAATGTTCGGTCCAGCTGCCTTCAGCCGGTTTGGGGAAACGTGACACGCTCTTCCTCCGATTGATGGGACGATTGTTTCATTGGATTGGCTCGTCGCCCAAAATGGTCGTGCGGAGCATTTCTCTGGGAGACGTGGGTGGATAGTGGTCAGCGCGGTGCAGAACCCCGCGGTTATCCCAAAGGACGGTGTCGCCGACCGACCACTCGTGCCGGTACACACGATCCGACGTCGTCGATCGATCGAGCAACTCGGCCAGCAGGTTCCGCCCCTCATCGACGTCCATGCCGACGACATGGTCAGCGGAGGCACCGAGCACCAACGAACGGCGACCATCCCGGTGGGTCCAGACGAGTGGGTGCTCGGACGTCGGCCTGGCTCGCCAGCGGGCAATTTCTTCAGCCGTCGGATCCGGGTGCGCCTTCCGTTGGGACGCGTCAAGCGAATGAACCACCCGCAGGGCCATGACCCGCTGTCGTTCCGCCCCGCTGAGATCCTCGTAGGCGGCGTACGTGCTGGCGAACTCAGTGTCGCCCCCCTGGGTGGCAACGGCGACGGCCGTCAACATTGTGGCCATCTGTGGACATTCGTCCCCCTGGCCGTTGCATCCGTCGATGTGCCAATGAAACGTCCCGTGCAGGTAGTCAGCCGCCGTGTTCTTGTTCGCGTCCAGGGTCACCCGATAGATGCCGGGTACCGGATGGTGGCCGGGCGCATCGTCGACGTCGCCCCACTTGGCGCACAGAGCGACCTGCATTTCCGGCTCGAGGGCAAAGTCGCGGAACACCAAGACGCCAAACACGCCGACAGCGCGGAGGACTTCAGAAGCCAATTCATCCTCTCTCAGCAGTGCAGCGGCTTCGAGACCGATGACTTCGGCACCGATCGTCTCGGTCAGGCGCTGCAGCGAAATGGTCGTGCCCCGCGTCACGGCAAAGGCTCCCGGACGCGGCGGAGAACGGCATCGGCCGAGTCAACCGTCTTGGGCTGGCCGAAGATCTCCACGGCCATGGCCACAAGGACCAGGGAATAGACGAGTCGCAGCAGGTTCGTCACTTCGTCGGGGAGGACGTCGAGGGGATACTGGTCGCAGTAGTCGATTGCCGCTTCGAGTCGTGGGAACGCCACATCGTAGAAAGCGAGCAGCTCTTCCATCGAACTGGACATCCGCTGGTCCCAACGCTCCGATTCAGTCGCCAGGCACCACCGCGCAGCGAAGGGCTGAAGGTCGCCGAATCCTGTGGGGAGGGTCATCGGCACGCCACGATCTCCGTCGTGGCCCGGCAGTGATCGGCCACCCAGTCGCCGACGACCTTGTGGAAATGACGCACCAGGACCTCCTGGTCACTGAGGGGAAACTCCTTCACAACGCTGGTCTCGAGCGCAGCTTGGGTCCCTCCCAACATGCCGGCGTCCTGGAGAGCGAACTCCTTGAAGACGACGCTCGCCACCTCGTGCTCCACGCGCTCACGAACCGACGTCGCGGGCTGGAAGGTCAGGGTGGCCTCGAACCGATGCGAGCTCGGCGATGTCGGCCAATAGCGGTAGAGCAGATACCAACCTCCGTACACCAGGATCTCGATATTCGGGAAGATCTGGAAGTTGCTGATGCCCCATGGCTCCACCCCACCAGGATTGAGTCCGGCCGGAAGCTCGCCCAGGTCGGGACTCTCCCATGGTCCGACCAGCCCACTTCGCGTGGCTCGCTCAATTGGGTACATGGATTCGGGGGGCTGCGTCCATCGTCGGGCACCCGCCGTGCTGACCACGCGGTGAGGACCGTCGCACTGAAAGTGGGCGCATACGAAACCAGCCCCAGGATCGCGCACCGCGCGAGGAACCTGTTGAGGGTGCAGGGAGGGCACGTGGTAGTACTCCTGGAACGCATCGGCGAAGAGCTTCCAGTTGCTGTTGTTGTCGCCGACGAAGTCATAGCGTTCGGTGATGCGTCCGAACGGGTAGTCATCGAGTGCGGTGATCATCGGGCCGAGAAACTCCCGGAGCGTCTGCGGTGGCTCGGCGGCGAGGTTGATGAAGATGAATCCATTCCACACGTCGCAATGAACGCCGGCCAAGCCTGACGCGTCTTTGTCGAGATCGAAGAATTCCCCCTCCTGCTGGACAAACGTCACCTCGCCTTCGAGGTCGTACCACCACCCGTGGTACTTGCAGGTGAATTGCCGGCACACCCCGTCGGCCTCCGCGCGTGGGAAGTTGTTCCAGACCAATTTGTTGCCGCGGTGACGGCACACGTTGTGGAAAGCTCGAATCTGTTCGTCGAGCCCTCGCACGACGAGGACCGAGGCAGTGGCGATCTCGATCTCCTTTGTGAAGTACGAACCGTTTCGAGGCAGGTCTTCGATCCGTCCGACGTTCAGCCACGCTCGTTTGAATATTGCTTCACCCTCGAGTTCGTAGAACTCGGGCGAGACGGAATCTTCGAAGGAGATCGGATCGGTGCCAAGCTCGGGGTAGTGCTCGGTCCACGAGCCCTCCGCTGGTTTCGGCCAGATTCTCTGCATTCGTTATTTCTCCGATCCCGGAAGGGCAACCGACCCGCCGTCAGCGTCTCGATCCGGCCCCAGACCCGCACAATTCAGGACGAGAGCAAGGCACAAATAGCTTCCCACGACGAACAAGAACTCGAGCAACTGCTGCTCGTCGAAGTAGCGAGCCAACCGGCGCCACGTTGCGTCGTCGATCCGGTGGTCTTCGACCATCTGATCCGTCGCCGACAGCATGTCGCTCTGGCGGTCCGACCACACGGTTGCCCCGGCGTCACCGGCGACGGCGGCCACGTGCAGCGGTGTGAGCCCCGCGTTCTCTGCCATGCCGACGTGCTGCGCCCACTCGTAGTGGCACTGCGTCCTCCAGCTCACCCGGAGGATCAACAGCTCGCGGTCGCACGGTGCAAGCACGGGGTTCTCGATGAGTCCCGCGCTGAAGGCCAGCCAGTTGGCGGCGAGGCTCGGATGATGCCCGAAGAGTCCGAGTATCCCCGGCAGCGGCGGAGCATCGGGGAGTCCTGAAAGGTACTTGTCGGCGACCGCGAGTCGCCCACGAAGCATTTCCCGTGCCTCGGGCCCCCACTCCTCCGCTGCCAGCGGTTCCAGCCGGGGCGAAGCGGCGTTGGTCACAGCACCGATCCTCCGTTGACGCCGAGGACCTGCCCCGAGATGAACCCGGCCGCATCGGACGCCAGAAACGCCGTCGCCGCGGCAATATCATCGGGCGTACCGAGATGCCCCATCGGAATGGTTGCTGCCATCTTGTCGTTCGAAGGGAGATCGCCTTCTTCTTGAAATCGGTGCTGCATCGGCGTCTCGATGCCCGATGGCGGGATGGAATTGGCCGTGATGCCATGGGCTGCATAGGCCCGGGCTATGGACTTGGTCAGCACGATCACGCCTCCCTTCGCTGCTGCATAATGGGCGTTGAGGGGTGAACCCCGCTGCGCACTCGACGACGAGATTGTGACGATTCTTCCCCATCCGGCCTCCACCATGTCCGGCAGCGCTGCCTGGCAGCAGTGGAACGTGCCGGTGAGATTGACATCGATGATCCGGTTCCATGATTCGGGGGTGATATCTGCAAACTCATCGAATGCGATCATTCCGGCACAGGTCGCCAGCACCTGGGTCGCTCCGAGTTCCGATCTGATCCTCGCGAACGCCTCATCGACGCTCGCACGATCAGCGACATCAACGGAGAGGCCCAGAGCCTCGGTGCCACCGGCTCGCAATTGCCCGGCGACCCGCCGAGCCCCTTCGCCGTCAATGTCGAGTACCCCGATGCTGTGGCCTGCGAACGCCAACTGGTGGCACGTCGCCTCACCGATTCCCGACGCACCACCGGTGACGACGGCCACCCGAGATCGCTTCTGCTCGTTGCCAGTAGTCACGCGCCCCCTACGACGCAGACCGTCGGCAACGCCGGCTCAGGGTGGGGGGACACCACCGGCCCTTCCCCACATCCTTCAGGGCCAATGCCTCGTTGTTGCGCATCATGACGCACCCTTCAGTCACTCGGGCCATGCAGGTCGCGCACGTGCCCCTCCTGCACGATGATGTTGCTCTTTGAGTTCATCGTATGATTAACATATCCAGGGTCCCGTGGCAACCGGCAGGTCGATCAGGGCAACCCCCCATCGGATGGGAGGCAGGAGAGATGGCTGCTCGCCGAGGAAACGTCGGTGACCCCACCGCCCGTTCGGCGCTCCTCGATGCAGCCCAGCAGCTGATGCTCGATGAGGGTTACGCCGCCGTCACGGCCCGACGTGTCGCCACGAAGGCTCACGTCAACAGTGCCCTGGTCTTCTATTACTTCCAAACGATGGATGGTCTCTTCATCGCATTGTTCCAGCGCGGCGCAGAGAGCAGTTTCGAGCGTCTACAAACCGCTTTGACCTCCGAACAACCGCTGTGGGGCTTCTGGGAGATGATCCATGATCGATCGGGCTCCGCCCTGACGATGGAGTTCATCGCTTTGGCCAACCACCGGAAGAGCATTCGGAAAGTGATCGCCGAGTACTCCCGGAAGTTTCGAAGGGCACAACTCGAAACGCTCTCCTCCGTGCTCACCGGGTACCGCCT
This sequence comes from uncultured Acidimicrobiaceae bacterium, assembly GCA_963706555.1. GTDB lineage: Bacteria > Actinomycetota > Acidimicrobiia > Acidimicrobiales > RAAP-2 > Bog-473. The sequence continues at coordinate 2,598,510 of OY970164.1, read as the reverse complement.
CGACCCCAGTCAGTGGCCAGCCTCCTCCGTCGTCCTTGTCCTCTCGGGAATTTCGCGATTCCTGCTGATGGAAGAGGCGTTCGAGGTCGATATCGGCCATGCAGAGACGATCAACCTGATTGAGGCGCAGATCCGGTCGCTCGAGGGGGACCGCAGCAAGAAGGGCCATGGAGCAACGAAGCCCATCCGGAGTCACGCCACCAAGTGACGCTGGGCTCGGTTCCCTGACCAGGTCGGATCTCGACGTTTCACCACCGGGATCACCAGATCTCCGCGGGACAGTTGCTCTTTTGACCACAATGCACTACTGAAGTCTCACCACGGCCATCAAATGGAGGAGCACCATGCCCACCGCATTCGTCACAGGAGCCAGTCGAGGAATCGGGAAGGCGATCGCCGTGCACCTGGCGCGGGCCGGCTACGACATCGCGATCACGGCCCGGACCGTCCAGGACGGAGAGGGGCGGGAGCACTCGTCCACCCTGTCCAGATCCGACACGACGCCGTTGCCTGGTTCGTTGACCTCAACGTCCAAGCTGGTGGAGGAAGCCGGGGTGCGGTGCCTCGTGGTGCAGGCCGATCTGACAGACCGTCCTTCGATGATTGCCGCCGCCGACCGGGTCCTCGAGGAATGGGGTCGTGTCGATGTCCTGGTGAATAACGGCCGCTATATCGGGCCTGGCCACATGGACCGCTTCGAGGACACTCCGCTCGACCTCCTGGACCGGCATATCGAGGCCAACGCGATGGCCCCGCTCGCCCTGGCCAAGGAGTTCATCCCGGGCATGGTGGAGCGGGGTTCGGGCACCATCGTGAATATCACCTCCGGTGCGGGCTACCACGATCCTCCGGCAGCAGCGGGTGAGGGGGGATGGGGCCTGGGCTATGCGTTCAGCAAGGGCGCCATGCACCGTATTGCGGGCATCTTGAACCTCGAGTTGGCCCCCAAGGGCATCCGGGCCTACAACGTCCAGCCGGGGTTCATCGCCACCGAGCGGATGGCCCAGGACATGGGCAGCTTCGGATTCGACTCCTCCACTGGGGCTCCACCGGACGTCGTGGCCGCAGTGGTGACCTGGATCGTCACCGATCCGGCCGCAGCCGAGGAGCATGTGGAACCTGACGGCCGCAACTTCGAGGCTCAGGACATTTGCAAGGAACTCAACCTGCTGCCGGATTGGCCTGCCTAAAGCTGCCGTACCGCGGCCCGAACGATCGAGCCGCGGGATTGGAGCAGGACCTCGAGAAGGAGAGACGGCGTGGCCGGGGACATCGCATTTGGCGTCAGCGTCAACCACAAGCTGGCGATGGACGCACTGGGGAACTTTGACGCTGATGGCTACGCCGGCATCATCGCCGGCGTCGAGAAGCTCGGGTACGATTTTGTCGTCGCCGCTGACCACGTGTTCGTGCCTCCCTACTGGGCTGCGCTCATCGGGGACATCTTCTTCGAGCCCTTCACGTTGTTCAGTTTCCTGGCGGCGCGGACATCTCGGATCGAACTGGTCCTTGCGTGCCTGGTGGCGCCGTATCGACAGCCGTTCGCGACCGCAAAGACGGTCGCCGCCGTCGATCAGCTGTCACGGGGCCGATTCAATTTGGGCGTCGTCCCCGGCTACCTCAAAGAGGAATTCCATACCTTCGGACTTCCCCGCGAAGAACGGGGGAAGATGACAAATGAGTTCGTGCGCATCATGATCGAACTATGGACGAACGATTCGGCCACGTATCACGGCACCTACTACACCTGCGACAACATCAGCATCAAGCCCAAATGTGTCCGGCGTCCGCATGTGCCCATCTGGGTGGGTGGTAGCTCGAGAAATGCGATGAGGCGGGTCGCGGAGTTCGGTGATGTGTGGCACCCGCTGGGCTTCGAACCGGTGGACGAGGCGTACTTCGCCTCTCACGAGCAGGCGTTCACCGACAGCATGCAAACCGGGGGCACCACGCCAGAACTCCTGCGCAAGGGTGTCGACTACATAAGAGAGTCAGCGACGGACTCCCCGCGGGACCTCACTGACCTGAAGGTCGTCGTGATGGCTGGGGGCACCGCGGACGTGCGCGCAGGCACAGATCGAGTCGTTGAGAATCTCGGGCGTTACATCGAAGCCGGCGCCACGGGATTCAGCATGTCCGCCCCGGGCACGAGCGCGGCGGAATGCCACGACAACCTCGCCCGCTTTGCCGAGGACGTCATTCCGCAGTTGTATGATTGCGGACCCGGGACGACGCCCCGCTGACCGATCGCCGGACGACCGCGACCTCCGTCACTTCAACGCGAGAGTTGGGCAGCCGTACCACACCGCGGATGCCCCACTACCTCGGGGCCCGGGTGCCCGGGTAAGGTCCGGACACTCGGAGAAGGGGGCCCGCATGGATCGCTTGCAGCACGTCAAGATCGTCACGCCCGATCCCGGGGCGATCGACCGCTTTCTTCGCGAGGTGGTTGATATCCCCGAGGGATGGCCGCTCGGGGACCTCCCGTCAGCGCCGACTGCGACTACCTCGCCGGCCCGGAACGAGGATGGTTCCTTCACGGCCGAATCGGTCATGGCATTCCGCGGAGGTAGCGGCCTGGGGGGCATGATCACCGGCTCGACCGAGAGCCGTCAGTTCCAGATTTTTCATGGTGACAAGCCCCACGTCTGGGCCGTTGCCATCGGTACCCGTCACCTCGAGCGCGCCTACGAGCGCTGCCGCGCACACGACATCCCGTGCACCGAGCCCACCGTCTCACGGTGGGGCGAGGGCACGATTCGATTCTTCTTCGCGGAGGTCGGGGGGATCATCTTCGAAGTAATGCGCATCGAATCCGCACAAACCTGAATTCGAGACCCATTTCCAGAAGTCCTGGTCATTCGCCCCTTCCGGGGTGGATTCGAAAGGGAGCGTTGCAGAATTGGTTGGCACGGCGCTCGTGGGTCAGGCGCGGCGGCCGGGGCACGAAGTGACGTCGCCAACCGGCGCAGCTGATTGCCGCAGTCGTTGTACGGGCACCGGGGTGCCGCGTTCCGTATGATCGACGTACCCGGATCTCTTCCCTGCTCGTCCGTCGTCTACGTCGCTGAAGGAGTCAACCTTGCCCGCCACCCTTGACATCGACCCGCTTGATCTCGTCGATCCCGAGCGCCACCAGCGCAACGGGGTGCCCCACGAGCAACTGGCCCGGCTTCGAGCCTTGTCCCCCGTGACCTATTTCGAGCCCCCGGGATTCCCCCCGTTCTGGGCGGTCACCAGGCATGCGGACATTGTCTACGCGGCGTCCCGTCCCCAGCTCTTCTCCAGCGCCAAGGGCATCACCCTCGACCAGGGCGAAGAGAGCGCGGCCTCCATGGAGGGGTTCGAGAGCCTGGTCATGATGGATCCGCCCCGCCACACCAAAATGCGACAGGTTGCCAACAAGGAGTTCCTGAGAAGCGCCGTCCGAGCTCGTTTCGACGACATCGGACGCATCGCGCGGCGGATCGTCGATGACGCGTCGACGGGCGGAGAGGTGGGCGAGTGCGATTTCGTGCCAACCTTCGCCGGGCGGCTCCCCGTCGAGGTCATCGCGTGGGTCCTCGGCGTGCCACGGGAGGATTGGGACCGGCTTCTTCGGGCCAGCGACACCATCATCGGCAAGGAGGACGCTGAGTTCCGCCTTCCCGGGGAATCTCCCGAACAGGCGAGCCTCCGAGCCCGGATCGATCTCCATCAGTACTTCGACGCCATGGGGGAGAATCGTCGCCAGGAGCCGCAGGACGACATCGTCACGTTGCTCACACGGAGCGAGATCGATGGGGTCCCTCTGACCCAGAAGCAAATCGTCTCCTACTGTGAGCTCCTGCTCGAAGCGGGCAATGAGACCACTCGGGACGCCATTGCGTCCGCCATGGAGACCTTCCTCCAGTATCCCGACGAGTGGGAGCGACTTCGCCGACGTCCTGAGCTTTTGCCCAACGCCGTCGAGGAGATCCTCAGGTGGGTCAGCCCGATCAACTACTTCAAGCGCACCGCGACCCAGGACTGCGAGCTCGCAGGACAACAGATCAACGCAGGGGACCGTGTCGTCCTCTTCTGGGTCTCGGCGAACCGTGATGAGGAGGTCTTCGACGACCCTTCCGAGTTCCGCATCGACCGCCAAGCAAGCCAGCACGTGGTCTTCGGCTTCGGCCCCATCTGTGCATGGGAGCCCATCTCGCACGGGCTGAGCTCGAGCAGATGCTCAACCTCCTCCCGTCCCGGATGACGTGGTTCGAGCAGGCCGGTCCGATCGAACGGCTGAACTCGTCGGTGAACGGGGCAATCAAACACCTCCCCATCCGCTACCGCCTCCTCTAGTGCCGTTCTGACCCTCTCGTGCGGTTCTGACTCCACCTCGGGCCACCCTGGCCGCGGCGCACTCAGCTGCGGGGAACATCCCTCCACGCGACATCCCTCCACGCATCGGGCTCCCGGGGAAGTCCGAGCACACGCTCGGCCACCACGTTCTTGTTTATTTCGGTGGTGCCTCCCTCGATCGTATTGGCCCGGCTGCGGAGCATGCCCATCACCTCGTAGGGGAGGTCTTCGCTGTACCGATCGGGTGTGACCGGGCCCCGCGCCGTGCACCGGCCGGGTCGACCCACGCGGTCGCCCCCGCACCGAGCTGATCCACCGCTGCGATCTGCATTCGCTGGTTGAGATCGCCCTGGTGGACCTTTCCGATGGAGCTTTCTGGACCAAGGGGGCGCCCGGAATTTCGGCCGGCCCTGACCCGATGGTTCGTCCAGTTGCGGATCCTGTCCTCGGACCACAGAGAGGTCAGACGTTGGCGCGTCACCGCGTCATCCCATGTGGTGCGCCCCCCGCCACCACTGGTCCGGGCCAACGAAAGCAACCGGTCCGCTCCCCCGCCGCCGATCCGGTCGACGCCGCCCGAGCCCGACCCTGCGACCATCTGCCGTTCGCCCGACAGCGTCGCGTTGGCGACGGACCACCCTTCGTTGTGGGCTCCCACGCGGCGTGTGTCAGGGATGCGGACCGCGTCCAGGAAAACCTCGTTGAAATCGACGTCCCCTGTGATGTGGCGCAACGGGCGAACATCGATGCCGGCAGCGTGCATGTCCACCAGGAAATAGGTGAGGCCACGGCGCTTGGGCACATCTGGATCTGTCCGGGCCAGAAGCACACCGAAGTCGGCCAGATGGGCCCACGTGCTCCACACTTTCTGCCCTGTGACCACCCAGTCGTCACCTTCCCGGATGCCCCTCGTGGAGAGCGAGGCCAAGTCGGAGCCGGCGCCCGGCTCGCTGAAAAGCTGGCACCAGACCTCTTCGTTGGCGACGATCGGGGGCAGGAACCGTCGCCGCTGCTCTTCGGTACCGTGAGCGAACAGAGCGGGCGCGGCCAGGTTGAGGCCCAGAGGGTTGAGCCGACCGAGATTGAAAGGCGCCAGCTCGGCTTCGACCACACGCGCCTCTGCGGCACTCAACCCAGCCCCTCCGTACTCGACCGGCCAGGTGGCGGCCACCAACCCCGTCGCAGCGAACACCGGGTACCACTCCTCGTACTCGGCCCTCGAGCGCACTTCGCGAAGGGCCCGGGTGCCACCTCGCTCTGCGGCCTCTCGCCATGCTCGAGGAAGGGCTTCCTCGAGCCACCGGCGAACCCGCGTCCGCAACACCTCGGGCTCGAGGCCCGCCACAAAAGGAGAGGGCGCAGCCACTAGCGACCCTTGAATTCAGGATTCCGGCGCTCCTTCAACGCGCCGAGCCCTTCACGAAAGTCTTCGCTACGCGACGAGATCTCCAAAGCGAATGCTTCATTCCGCAAGTGCCCGTCCAACGGCAGCGCGTCGCCCGAGAGGAGAAGCCACTTCGTGAGCCCGAGCGAGACGGTCGGCCCGGCGGCCAACCGATCGACCAGCTCTTCGGCAACGCTGTCGACGTCCTCGCGCGGAACCGACTGGTGCACAAGTCCCCACGCAGCGGCTTCGTCTCCATTGATCCGTCGGCCGAGCAGCAGGAGTTCTCGGGCACGGGCCAGACCGACGAGACGCGGGAGCAGCCAGGTTGCGCCGCTGTCAGGAGAAAACCCCCGCTCCGAGAACGGCGCCCAGAATGTGGCGTCCGTCGAAGTGACCGTGAAGTCGGCCGCCGCAGCCAGCTGAAGCCCGATGCCGACAGCCCAGCCCTTTACCGCGCAGACAACGGGCACTTGGACTTCGCAAAGAAGCGGGATGAGTCGATGGGCCAATGAGGGAAGGCGCCGTTGGATAGACCCGGCCCTCGGCCGGCTACCGGTGTCGGCGTTGCGGGCAATGACATCGGCTCCACCGCAGAAGTGCTCGCCCGCTCCAGTGAGAAGGATCGCACGGACGCTCTCGTCCCGACCCGCCAGATCGATGGCTTCGATCAGGCCGGTCATCATGACGTCGTCGATCGCGTTGCGCTGCTCGGGACGTTCCAGGCGCAACGTGAGGACGGCGCCGCGCTGGGCGACCGTGAGACCGGGCACGGATCGATCGCTCTTGACGGTCATCGCAGCGGAGCCGCTGTTTCGTCGGCGAACGCCTCAGCGATGGCAGCAAGTGCATCGGTGAGGTTGCGCGCGCCTCCCGGTGGATCCGGGAGGACGACATCGCCGCCCTGGCGACCGGGAAGGATGATCGTGGCATGCCCGGGTGTGGTGACTTCGCCGCGCTGGTTCTCGGTCTGCACGTCGAGGTCGACAGCATGACCCCCGTTGGCGGTGAGGAACTTGCGGGTGATCACGCCGGTGAGCCACTGGGTGTCTCCAACGAAGTTGAACCCGCGGAATTCGCAATCAAGCTTCCAGAGCCACCCGGCATCACCCATCCAATCCGTGCAGAGGTGGATCAACCATGTCTCACGCATGCGTCCATAGTCGAAGGTCGTCGGGTTTCCCGCGCGCTGAGCGAACGCAGGGTCCCAATGGACCCTTTGCATCACGTCAGGGATGTTGAGGTCGTCGCGATGGAAAAAACGTGGGATCCGTTGACGATTCTGATAGCCGAGCCGGAGCGGTTTCACCCCGTACAGGCCCATGCCCATGCCCACGTGCCAGCAGATCATGTCCGTGACCGTCAGCGGACCCTTGACCATCGGCCCCACCCGATCCCCCACGTGCACGTCTTCCCAATAGCGCGGGGTCGCTCCCAATGGCGACTCCGACCCGTACTGGGCGTCAATCCGGTCGATCTCTTCATCGGTGTACGGAGACACCTCGACTGCGTCGTACTTCCTCTTCTTCTTCGCCTCGGCGCGTTCGGTCCGGACCATCAACCGGTACTGGGCCGAGAGGATGTCCCCGTCTTCTTCCTGGAAGACTTGGCCTGTCCATTCATGCACCGCTCTGCCCGCGAATTCGCTGGCCTTGTCGAACACCCCGACCAGCGCATTACGCCGACGCACCCGCCTGCCCGGGCGCAGTGGCCTCCACCATTCCCTCGCGCTCGCCGCATAGAAGGCGTGGACGCCGCGCAAAGGGTCACCGCGCATGAGGTCACGCCACTGCGGTGCCACCTCGGTCACCTCGTCCTCGCCGATCAGCGAGTCACCACCGACGAGTGGCGGCGGTGCGATCACGCTGCCCCACGGACTCGCGGCAGCATAGGGCTCGTCCGACCAGAGCCGATTGTCATCGCCATAGGCTTGCGCGACGTGACGGAACGCGTCAACATCCGGGCACACGTAGTGCGGGGCGACAGGATGCGGCTCCGGAATGCCGATTCGTTGGCGCAACCGGCCGATCGCCTCGTCCGTAATCGTCCCGTCCGCGCTCACGACATGTCCTCCTTGGGCCGCGCCTCGTAGACGGCCCGCAATTCGCCTCGCTGGAGTTTGCCCACCTCGGTACGCGGCAGCGCGGTGATCGGGATGAAGTCGACCGGCACTTTGTAGGGCACCAGGCGGGCCCGGCAGAGCACGCGGAGGGCGCCAACGTCCAGCTCCGCGTCCATCACGACGAATGCCACCGGCACTTCACCGAGACGATCGTCGGGGATCCCCACCACGGCGGCGTCCCTCACCCCGGGACCGAGCATCAACACCTCTTCGACCTCCTCGGGAAAGACCTTGTTGCCGCCCCGGTTGATGAGGTCGCCCACCCGTCCTTCGATCCATACGAATCCGTCCGGGTCGAGCCGGGCCAGGTCGCCCGTCGCAACGAATCCGCCATCGTCCGTCCGATCGTCGAGGGATCCACCGGCAGCGTAGCCCGCTGCCATTCTCGGCGGCCGTACGTAGAGCTCGCCCACGTCTCCGGACCCGCGTGATGCCTCATCGACGAGCTTGATCGCGACACCCGGGTGTGGCCGGCCGGCTGCGCCCACCTTTTCGGGGTGCTCCTTGGCGTCGGACGCCGTCCACCCGATGACCTCGCCCATCTCGGCCTGGCCATAACTGTTGAGCACGAAGACGCCGAAGCGATCCATGAAGCGCCGGGCCTGAAGCGGTGACAGCGGGGCCGTGATGCTGCGGACGAACCGCAACGGAGCAAGGTCCCCAATTGCGGAGTCGTCGTTCAGCATGGCGATGGCAGCGGGGGGAAGGACGGTAGAGCGAATTTCGAAGGTGTGGACCAGCCGAGCGAACTCGGCCGTCGTAAAGCGATCCATGATCACCAGCGGCGCACCAGCTCTCAGTCCGAACAGAGCGTTGTAGATGCCTGCGTTCAAGGCCAGCGAGACTGGGATCAAATTCGGGGACGGCGTGCGTGGCGCGCGCTGGGAGCCCCCGCGCAGGGGGACCAAGACCCGATCGAGAAGCTCGAGATACGCACTATGGGTGTGCAGGATCGCCTTGGGTGCCCCGGTCGTGCCCGACGTCCACATCACGAAGGCCACGTCCGGATCGAACGTACGGGAGGAGCCCAGTGGCCGAATCCCGCCGGGTTCGATGAGGACAGCGGGGTGTGTAGCATCGAGGAGCGCTCGGAGGCCGTGCTCAGGGAGCCGATCGTTGATCGGGATCAGGACTCCGCCTGCCAGCCAGATGGCCGTCATGGCCACGACGTACTCGGGACCGTTGGCCAACCTGAGGCCCACGCCGTGACCGGTGTCCACCCCCGCCGCCACAAGATTCGTCGCGAGCGCGGGCCCGGGCTCTGGCGGCACCCGCCGTGAGGGCCTGGCCCGAACCGTGGAGGAGGAGCTGGTCGTCCGCGAAGGGATGCTCGACCAGGAGCGCAGCCAGATTCATGGACTCCGCATCGACCGGGACGCTCATGACAAAGAGCGGCGGTCAACCGGCCGCTCCCACCCCACGAAACCCGACCTTCGAATCAGGCCGAGATGCCGAGGAGCTGCAGCATGTTGCCGCCCATGACGAGACGGAGCTCATCGTCGGGCAGGCCATGCAGCTCTGCGGCCCACGACAGGGGGTCGGCGAGCCCTTCGATGTGCGGGAAGTCCGATCCGAATATGACGTGGTCCGCCCCGAGGAGATGCACGAGCTCGCGTGGGTCCTCCTCATGGAACGGATGCATCCAGAAGTGGCGCTTGAAGGTCGCCGAGGGTTGCTCTTCGTAGCGGTGCGGCGCCTTCTCGTAGGCATGGTCGAGCTGCTCGAGGAAGTGGGGCACCCAGCCACCACCGTTCTCGACGAGCGCGATCCGCAGCTTGGGGAACCGCTGGAGTGCCCCGTGGCAGATGAGAGATGTCGCGGCGTCGCGGACGGCCCGGTAATCCCCTTCCACGGTCAGCGAGAAGAGACTGGGCTCCCCGAACGCCAGGGCCTCGCCGTGCGCGCCTTCCCATTCATTGGTGTAACGGTTGTAGCCACTGTCCGACGCGTGGAGGACCACGAGGACGCCCGACTCCTCGACGTTCCGCCAGAAAGGGTCGAACTCGGCCAGCGCGAAGGAACGAGGACCCCGATACCCCCAGGCGGGCGCCGGCCGCAGCAAGATCGCCCGGGCCCCGTGCTCCACCGCGAAATCCAGCTCCCGCATCGCTCGGTCGGGCAGTCCGGTGGCGATGACCGGTGTCGAGAAGATGCGGTGCTCGAACGTATACGGCCATGTCTCGGTCATCCACTGGTTGAGGGCATGGATGGCATCCGCGCAGAGGTCGGGGTCGTCCTTCATGCGTTCCTCGACGAGGCTGGCCAAGGTCGGGTACATCATGGCGTAGTCGACGCCCTGCTCGTCCATGAGTTCGAGGCGCGGCCCAGCCTCGCGGAAAGCCGGCGGGCAGTCGATACCCCGGCCGATGATCTCCCGGTACGACTTGCCGTCGGGGTTGCCGACTTTGAAATATTCTTCTTGGGCGCCGGGCCGGCCCACCCGGTCGAACGTGGGGTTGGGGATGTAGTTGCTGACCTGCCCGCTGACCATAATTTTGGTCCGCCCGTGGACCTCGACGAAGTCAATCGCACCGCGCCGGTTTTCGGGGAGGTACTTCGTCAGGGCGTCACTGGTCTCGTAGAGATGGTTGTCGGCGTCGAAGACCGGGAACCCGAGTCGATTGCTCATGCTTCTCTCCCTTCGTCAGTGGGCCGGCCGGAAGACCGCCGACGCGGCAGTGATGGAGCGGTCGTTGTTCCCCTCATCGTGCAACGTGAGGCGAACCCCGATCCGGCCGGCGCCGTCGAAGGCCTCACCTTCCACCCGGAACGGACCCACCTTGCCTCTGGCGAGAAACATGACATGCCAGCTCTCGATCTGCAGGCGATCGTCATCGGACCATTCCGCAGCGAGCTCGGTGGCCGCTGTCTCGAGCAGTATGTGCTGGGGGCCGAGGTGGAGCGCCGCGTCGGGCGAGGCCAATTCGATCGCCAACTCCGGGAGGATCCAGTGCCCGTCGTCGCGACGCGACGCCCCGAAGACCTTGTGCAGGGGAGGCAGATCGGGCGAGTCTTCGACGACGATCTTCTCTTCTTCCATCTTTTCGAAGCCCGGCGGCACGTCACCGAGACTGACCCCTTGGCCCGCAGTGAGTGCGATGACCCGATCACGGTTGTCTGCGTCAATGATCAGTGAGCGGCTGAACCCCATGCGCTGGCCCTGCTTCAGGACTTCGGGAACGACCTCGATGCGCCGCACGTCGCGGGCGTCGTCGAGGATCTGCAGGCTATGGATCACCGGATTGGGTACGGCGACTTCGTCGCTGATGCCGCCGCCTTCGGGCGACGCGATGCAGAGGGGGGCGGCCATGATCCCTCCGGACGCGTTGCGCATGTCATGACGCAGTTTCATGGTGGGGTCGGCCGGACCGCTATTGAGATTCGAATGATTCCGGCCGAGATAGCGGTAGCTGAGCAGGCTCGTCCATCGGCGGCGGAGCTCTTCCCAGTGCTCCTCGCCCGATGTCGTCCGTATGTCCTTCAGCATGAGCCGTCCTTTCCTCTGGCGATCACGCCGGTCGGGGCGTGACGAGTGCCCGGGCATTGTCGTGCATGATCAGGCGTACATCCTCGTCGGAGAACCCCTGCAACTCCTTCTCGAAGGAAAGAGGATCGGACAGTCCTTCGGCATGTGGATAGTCAGAGCCGAACAGGACCCGCTCGGCGCCAACCCGGCGCACGAGGTCCTCCACGTTGTCCTCGAAGAACGGTGAAACCCACACGTGCTCCATGAACAACTCGTACGGGTCGGCGCCGAAGGCATGCGGAAGCTGGATGGCGGTCTTGCGCAGCCGTTGGAGGAGCGGCGACACCCAGCCCGATCCCGTCTCGATGGTGGCCACGCGAAGGTTGGGAAAACGTTCGAAGAGCCGGTCCGCCATGAGCGAAGCCATCATGTCGTGAATCGGGCTGGCCGAGAGCAGATGCTTGAGCGGAGGCTGTCGGAACGCCTCCATCTCGGCGGTCAAACCCCAGATCTGCTCGTACTCCCGGTAGCCGGAGTCGCCTCCGTGGATCGCCAGGGTCACCCCGGCCTCGTTCAGGCGCGCCCAGAACGGGTCGTGCGCCGGGTCGCCGGGCGTCCGACGACCGAACCGGGTGTTGACCGAACCGGGTCGCATGAGCACGACCCGGACGTCGTGGTCCAGGGCCCACTCCAGCTCGGCGACGGCCCAGTCGAGGTCGATGAGACTCACATAGGGGGCCCCGTAGATCCGGTCCTCGAAGTTGAGACCCCAGTCCTCGTCCAACCAGCGGTTGAAGGCGGTGAAGACTGCGGTGCACGCCTCCTGATCATGCTCCAGGGCAGCCTCCATGCCGACGCCGATCGTGGGCAGCATGATGCAGGCCTCGAGACCCTGCCTGTCCATGAGACGCACGCGCGCCTGTCGATCGCGATACTCCGGACGTGAGGAGATCGGTTCGAGCTCTCCGAAGGCGCTCCGCATGTCGCCGACCCCGGACTTCGCCCGAAAGTACTCCGACAATGCCCCGGGCCGTGACACGTTCTCGAACGTCGGGTTCGGAATGAACCGGTTGACTCGACCGCCGACCAGAAGTCGCTCCTTGCCGTCGATGGTGGCCCACTGCATCGCCCGCTTTCGCATTGCCGGATCGATGTAACGGGTGAAGGCGTCCAGTGCCTCGTAGTAGTGGTTGTCTGCGTCGAAAACCGGGAAATCGACCAAAGGAACAGCCCTTCCGTTGAGCGCCGTCTGATATCCTAGAATCAGATTCTCGTTTTCGCAACTGGACCGTGTAATTGGGCAGGCAATTGCAAGGCAATTGGGACGGCGAGGCTCGGAGGAGCCGCAGCGAAGGGACGGTTGGAGGTGGCGGAGCAGCGTGCGCAGGACAGGGCCTCTTCTGCACTCCCGGCGTCCAGGGCGGAGCGTCGGAATCGGATCATCCGCACGGCCTTGGACATGTTGTCCGCGTCCGACTATGACGACATCCAGATGCGCGACGTCGCCGAACGGTCCGACGTGGCGCTGGCCACGCTCTACCGCTACTTTCCGTCGAAGGAGCAGCTCTTCGCCGCGGTGCAGCTGGAGTGGGTCGAGCGGTTGCACCGGCGGGTTACGCAACGTGGCTTACAGGGAGACTCGGACCTCGAGCGACTTCTCGACGTCTTGCGGCGATCTGTCCGCTCCTTCAAGACGAGCCCGCAGTTCTACCGTGTCCTGATGATGCTGGAGTCCACCAAGGACCCGGTGGCGCGCGAGCTCTACGAGGTGATGGCGCGGGCGACGGCGGATACGTACGGAGAGGCGATTCGCAACACGGACCCCGAGACGGCCCAGCACCTGCTGCGGGCCACCCTCGACATTCTGGGGGCCGAAATGCGGGCATGGGCGCTCGAGCGTCGCTCTCTCGAGGAGGCGGCCCGCCGCATCGAAGCATCATTGCAGGTGTTGTTCACCTACCGGGAACAGACGGGCCGACGCGATGTGGACGCCCACGTCGCCTCCACTCGCTCGAGCTGAGCGGGTCAAGGTCGTCATCGATGCCCTCGTCCGCCCGCAGCAACCGCCAGAAGGAGCACCGGTTGACCTGGACCGGCGAGGATCTGCCTGTCGAGGCGGTCGCGCATCTGATGGGACCAGGGGGTCCCTTCGAGCTCACGGTGGAGGACAGGTCCGGGTCCGCGGTACGCGTCTTCACTCATCGGCCGACATCGGTGGTGGACGTGCTCACGACAGGAGCGGACCGCTATAGGGACCGTCCGTACCTCGTCTTTCCCGAGCGGACGCTGACGTTCGCGTCGGTGGTGGACGCGATGGCTCACCTGGCGATCGGCTTGCGGTCGCGCTTCGGCGTCCAACCCGGTGACCGCATCGCCGTCGCTGCGGCCAACCGTGTGGAGTACGCGCTCTTGTTCTGGGCCGTCACGGCGCTCGGCGACACGACGGTCGGGCTCAACGGTTGGTGGACCGGATCGGAGCTGGCCTCCGCGATTGCGCTGACCGAGCCGCGCGTCGTGTTCGCCGACGGGCGGCGCATGGAGCGGTTGGCTCCGTTCGACCTCTCCTCGACCGTCTGCCCGCTCGAGGAGACGGTGTCCGCCCTCGAGGCGGAGGGCGCAGGGGCATCCTTCCCGGAGATCTCGTCACACGAGGACGATCCCGTGGTGATCCTGTTCACCAGCGGGACGACCGGCCGGCCCAAGGGTGTCCCGATCAGTCATCGCAATGTCATCCATTTCGCGCTGGCCAACCAGCTGCGGGGAGCCGAGCTCCGGGCTCGCGCCGGCTCCACCACACCGACGGCGCCACTCCCCTGTGCGCTCAACACCAGTCCGATGTTCCACGTCTCGGGACTCACCTGCACCATGGTGCCGGCGCCGATGAACGGCCTCACGCTCGTCTACCCGCCAGTCGGCCGCTGGCGCGAAGAGGTCCACCTCGCCCTGAGCGAGCAGCACCGGGTCTCGGGGTGGTCGCTCGTGCCCACGCAGCTCTGGCGCCTCCTGGAGTGGCCCGATCTCGCTCGCTACGACCTCACGGCGCTCCGGACGGTGGCGGGCGGTGGCGCGGTCTGGGCGCCGGGACTCTTGCGAAGACTCCAGGAACGACTCCCGTGGGTCCGCCCGGCGTTGGGCCTCGGCTACGGCATGACCGAAACGAACGGGCTCGGCACCAGCCTGGGTGGCCCCGAGAGCTTTCTGCACCCGGACTCGATCGGCCGCCCGTCGCCCACCGTGGAACTCGAGATCCGTGATCCCGTCAGTCGGCTCTCCGTGGGCGAAGGGGTCGTCGGGGAGATCGCCTTGCGCTCGGCCAGTACGTTTGCCGGGTACTGGCGTGACCCGGCTGCAACCCGGGCCGTCATCGAAGACGGCTGGTACCACACCGGTGATCTCGGTTCTCACCGTGACGGATTCGTCTACCTCGCCGGCCGGCGACGCGACCTCATCATCCGAGGCGGGGAGAACATCTCTCCGGTCGAGGTGGAGAACCGCCTCTTTGAGCATCCCGCCGTGGCCGAAGCGGCCGTCGTCGGGGTGCCGCACCACACGTTGGGACAACAGGTCAAGGCCTTTCTCGTCCTCCGCGAGGGCCACACCGCCTCCGCCGCGGAGATCCGCTCCTTTGCCGGGACCACGCTGGCCGCCTTCAAGGTTCCCGAATACGTTGCATTCGTCGATCTGTTGCCGCACAACGCGTCGGGCAAGGTGCTCAAGCATCTCCTTCTCGAAGGGGACGCCGGCAACGACTTCATCGAGGAATGATGGGCGCAGCGCGCGACACCACGCTCCTCATCGAACACCACGGGCCGGTCGGCTGGCTGATCTTCAACCGCCCCGAGGCCGGCAACGCGATGGACGCGGGGATGCTGGGTGCCCTCGAGGAGGCCTGGACCGAGTTGGACCGGGACCCCGCCGTCCGGGTCATCGTCAACACGGGGGCCGGCCCCAACTTCCAGACGGGCCTGGACATGGTGGCGCTCGCACAGGAGCCGGACAGCCTGCGCGAGCAGTCGAGACGGACCAAGCGGGCCGAGTTGCGGTTGACCGCGTGGCACAACGAGGTGTCCAAGCCCGTCATCGCGGCGATCAACGGCACGTGCGCAGGCGGAGGACTCCATTTCGTGGCCGACGCCGATGTGGTGATCGCCGCCAGCGACGCCAGCTTCCTCGATCCGCATGTGAGCGTCGGACAGGTGAGCGCCTACGAACCGATCGGCCTCCTGTTCAAAATGCCGGCCGAGCCGGTGATCCGCATGGCGCTCCTCGGCCGGGGGGAACGACTATCGGCCCGCCGGGCGTACACGCTGGGCATGGTGAGCCAGATCGTCGATCCGCCCGAACAGCTGCGGGCGGAAGCGCAAAGACTGGCCGAGGGGATCGCACAGCACTCCCCCGAAGCGCTCGCGGCCACCAAAGCCGCCGTATGGCGGGCCCTCGAAGCCGGGAAGCGGCGCGATCCCTTGCAAGAATGAGAATCCCGTTCTAGGGTACTCCCGTGCCATGCGGGGGGGACCCTTGTCGCCGCGGGCCTGACCATCGCATTCCCGACGCCCGGACCGGCGCACGACAGAAGGAGAGTCACGATGGACGCAATCAAGATTGGTTGGCTCGGATCGGCCCTTGACGGGCCGGGCGGGGGTTACGACAAGATCCATCGGATGGCCTTCGACGAGGCGACTGAGCAGGGCCTGTTGGAACGCCCGGTGGAATTCGTCCTCCACCCGGAGAACGGTCTGCCCCAGGGGTCCGCCAAGAACGCAACGGACGGCTTTCAATGGCTGGTTGACGAAGGGTGCATCGGTGTCGCCGGCGCCTACAGCTCGGACAACGCCATCACCGTGGGCCCCCTCGCCAACGAGCTGCATGTGCCGCTCATCAGCTGGTGTGGCACGGAACAGTTCCATGGCGACTACAACTTCCGGCTGGGCAATGGTGACTGCGGAGGTGACGCCACGCTGATCGTGGCCTGGCTGAAGCGGCACGGCCACGAGCGGGTGGCAGTGCTCAGCGAGATCTCGCCCAACGGCGAGGAGTACTTCCGCTACTTCCGCCAAGAGTGCCGGCGGCGCGGCATCGCGGTGGCCGCAGTCGAGACCGTCTCCCAGACGCCCACCGATTTGACGGCCAACCTTCGCAATCTGCGCCAGATCGAGCCCGATGCGCTCGTCTACATGGGATACGGGATGTTGGCCGCCAAGGGCCTCCTCCGCGCGTCACTGGACGAGCTGGGCTGGGATCCCCCGCGGATCATGACCACGGCCTTCATGTTCTACCTCATGGGCTTCGAGAAGTTCGAGGGGTGGGTGGGCATCGACCAACTGGACCCGCAGAACCCCCTGGTCCAGAACTTCCACCGACGCTACGTCGACGCGCTACGGGGAGGATCCGCCCCTGTGGCCCAACGCCGTTCCGGTTCTGGCCTACGACACGGCGCGGGTGCTCGTCGAGGGTCTGCTCCGCGCCCCCATCCTGAGTGGCGAGGGCCTGAAGGCCGGCTTGGAGCGCATCCGGTTCATGCCGAGCACGACCGGCGGACCCCACACACACATCGCGTGCTCCCTCACGAGCACGGCATGTTCCGCGGCGACTGGCTCCTCTACGGGCGGGTGCAGAACGCTACGTTGGAGTTCGAGGGGCTCTTCGAACCCTGGGAATAGCGGTCACGTCGCCGAGGGGAGATCATGGACTACCGGCATCTCAAGGTCGAGCGGCGTGGACCGGTCGGCTGGCTGATCAACAACAGACCGCAACAGCTCAACGCAATGAACGCGGCAATGCGGGACGAGTTTGCCCTGGCCTGGGTCGAGCTGCGTGACGATCCCGACGTCCGGGTGATCGTCCACACGGGCGAAGGCCGGGACTTCCAGACGGGGGTGGATGTGACCGAGATCGCCAGTGACGGCCTCGGAATGCAGCGGTACCGAGAGGGCCTCGAAGACCTCGACATTCATTTCACGGCCTGGCATCAGAAGGTCTGGAAGCCGGTCATCACCGCAGTGAACGGCATCTGCGCCGGTGGCGGGCTGCATTGGGTGGCCGATGCCGACATCGTGGTCGCCGCCTCGGATGCCACGTTCTTCGATCCCCACGTGTCGGTGGGACAGGTCGTGGCCATCGAGGCCATCGGGCTCCTCCGCAAGATGCCGGCCGAAGCGGTGATGCGGATGGCCCTCGTCGGTCGCCATGAACGGATGGATGCCCGCAGAGCGCTCGAGCTCGGCATGATCAGTCAGATCGTCGATCCTCCGGATCAACTGCGGGAGGCGGCACAAGAACTGGCCGAGAAGATCGCCCGGAACTCGCCGGCCGCAATGGCGGCAACCAAACGTGCATTGTGGGGCGCCTTCGAGATGGGCCTGACCGACGCCTGCAAAGCCGGGGCGAGCGAACTGGTCTCCATGTGGGGTCATCCCGACCAGAGTGAGGGTCCCCTCGCCTTTGCCGAGAAGCGACCGCCGAACTGGCTCGCCCCCGAACCGGCCTGAGCGATGGCCGCCCGGACCATCCCGGCCGTGCTCCGGGACGCGGCCGGCCGGTTCGGCGAGCTCGAGGCGATCGTCGATGGCGAACGACGGATGACCTTCGCCGGCGTACTCGAGGCGGTCGATGGAACCGCACGCGCACTCATCGGGTCGGGAATCCGCCCCGGTGATCGGGTGGCCGTCTGGGCCCCGAACGGCCTCGACTGGGTGATCATCTCCTTCGCCGTCTACGGCGTCGGCGCCGTCCTGGTGCCGATCAATACCCGCTACAAAGGGCAGGAGGCGGCACACCTCCTCGAGACCGCAGGCGTCACGCTGCTCTTCACCGTGACCGACTTCCTCGGCGTGGACTACCTCCAACTCCTCGATGATGCCCTGCCGGAGGGGAGGCGTCCCGAGACGATCGTGGTGAGCGGGCGGGCCGGCGACGGCACCGTTGCGTGGTCGACCTTCCTCGAGCGGGGCGAAGACGTGGGCAGCGAGGAAGCGGAGGACCGGGCGAACGGAGTCGAGGTCGACGACCCGAGCGACATCATCTTCACCTCCGGGACGACCGGCCTTCCCAAAGGGGCCCTTCTGCGCCAGGGCGCCAGCGTCGAGACCTACCGGCAATGGTCGCGCGGGGTCGGCCTGGAACGGGGGGACCGGATGCTCGTGGTCTACCCCTTCTTCCATACGGCGGGCCTCAAGTCCTGCATCCTCGCCTCCTTCCTGGTGGGATGCACCCTGGTGACCCACCCGGTGTTCGACGTCGCCTCCGTGGTCGCCCGGGTCGAGGAAGAGCACATCACGGTGCTCCCCGGGCCACCCTCGGTGTTCCAGTCGATCCTGGCGCACCCGGACTTCGCGTCGTTTCCTCTCGGGACGCTTCGGCTGTCGGTGACGGGAGCCGCCGTGGTCCCGGTCGAGCTGATCGCCCAGATGCGGACGCGCATGGACCTCGAGTCTGTCGTCACCGCCTATGGCCTGACCGAGACCCATGGCACCGCGACGATCTGCGAGCAGAACGACCCGATCGAGACGATTGCGACAACGGTCGGACACCCCCTCGAGGGTCTGGAACTGCGGATCGTGGACGACAGCGGTGCCGAGCAGCCGGCCGAGGTGGCCGGCGAGGTCCTCATCCGCGGCTTCAACGTGATGACGGAGTACTTCGAGGATGCCGATGGAACCCGACGAACAATCGACCCCGAGGGATGGTTGCACAGCGGCGATGTCGGGTTCCTGGGTACGGACGGCTACCTCCGCATCGTCGACCGCAAGAAGGACATCGTGATCGTCGGCGGCTTCAATGTCTCCTCAGCCGAGGTCGAAGCCATGCTCTTGGAGCACCCGGACATCGCCCAAGCCGCTGTGGTCGCCATGTCCGACCCCCGGCTCGGAGAGGTGACGGCAGCGTTCGTCGTTCCCCGGGTTGACCGCCGGCCCGATCCGGCCGCGCTGGTGCAGTGGTGCCGGGGTCGGATGGCCAACTTCAAGGTTCCTCGCCGCGTGGAGATCGTTGCCGCGCTCCCGCTCAATGCCAGCGGAAAGGTGCTCAAACGAGAGCTTCGCGAACGGCTCACGCCCCAGCACGACGAGAGCGCATCTGGCACACTCGTCAACCCGCCTTGAGAGAGGGAGTCATGGAGTTCTACCTGTTCTTGCCCCAGATGCGGCTACCCATGCCGGAGCTGGTCGAAAAGGCCCGGGCGGCTGAGGCCGCCGGGTTCGCCGGGCTCACCGGCATGGACCACCTCGCCCCACCCCTTGCCCTCGAGCAGCCGATGTACGAGGCGATGGTGACCACGACCTGGATCGCTGCCCACACGCAACGGCTGCGGGTCGGTTCTCTGGTGCTGTGCGACTCCTTCCGGCACCCGGCGATGCTGGCCCGGGAGGCCGTCTCGATCGACCACGCCTCCGGTGGGCGCTTCGATCTCGGCCTCGGTTGGGGCTCGGTCCCCGAAGAGTTGGCGACGTTCGGGGTCGGCCCGGTCGAACCGTCGATCCGGGTCGCCCGAATGAAGGAGACACTCGAGATCGTGACGGCGCTCTGGGCCGGCGAGACGGTGGATCACAAAGGTGAGCACTTTGTGCTCCAGGAAGCCCGCCAAGCGCCCCGGCCCCTGGGGCACATACCGATCGTCATCGGAGGGGCCGGGCGCAAGACCATGCAACTGGTCGCCGAGTACGCCGATTGGTGGAACGTCCATGTCGGCCTCCTCGACAGGGTCGAGGCAATGCGCTCCCTGGCCGGCAACGCCAGGCTCTCGCTCCAAGTCCAGGTCGCCTTCGTGCACTCGGAGGCCGACCGGGTGGAGGTCACTGACACGACGCGACGCCGGTTCGGGCGGTCGCCGGTCGTCGGCACGGCCCCGGAGCTCATCGACCACTTCGGACACCTCGCAGAAGGCGGGGTCGAGCGCGCGTACGTCTGGTTCTGCGACTTCGCACAACCCCGGACCATCGCCGCGTTCGGCCACGAGGTCATCACGTCCCTCTCCTGACGAACCCCCGGAGCACACGGGCGACCGTCCCGGCAACGGGGCTTGGTTCGCCGCAACGGTGCTTTCTGATGAGAAATTTATGAAGTTCTGACAGTGCTCAGAAATTCAGCGACAAGACTGTCATTTGAGGAACGAAGTGGTCTTCGGGACGTACAAACGCTCCGCACTTCACGAGAAAGAGGAACCATGTTGGTCTTCGTCAGCATTGCGTCGCTCGCGGTGGTCGTCTGGGGAGTTGTCGACGTGGCACGACGTCCGACGTTGGCACTCGCCCCGAAATGGAAGGCACTCTGGATTGCGGGGATGATCGGTGCGTGGTTCCTCTTCGGGGCCTTCGGAGCAATCGTCGCACTCTTCTACCTGGCCGGGCCGCGGAGGCGACTGAACGCTGGACGGTACTCCAGTCGGTTTTGACGAGAGCCGCAACAAGCTGCGGCACTTCTTAGCCTGTAATCACGGGCATTCGTTCCCAACCTCGGACAGTGCGCGTATGGGCTTGCACGGCACGGTCCCAGTCGACCTCCCAATCAGGGAAACGGTTCAGGACCTCATCGAGGGCCACCCGGCCTTCGAGGCGAGCCAAGGCCGCGCCGAGGCAGAAGTGGATGCCGTAGCCGAAGCTCAGGTGGTGCCCGATGTTGCGATGGATGTCGAACCGGTCGCCTTCAGCGAACTGGCGGTCATCGCGGTTGGCCGAACCGTTCAGCAGGACCAGGATGCTGTTCGCGGGTACCACCTGTCCGTAGTGCTCCACGTCCTTGGTGACCCATCGACCCTGGACCGGTGACGGGGCCTCGTAGCGGAGGAG
This sequence comes from uncultured Acidimicrobiaceae bacterium, assembly GCA_963706555.1. Lineage (GTDB taxonomy): Bacteria > Actinomycetota > Acidimicrobiia > Acidimicrobiales > RAAP-2 > Bog-473. Next base: position 2,577,433 of record OY970164.1, on the reverse strand, counting down.
CTCCTCGATCGCGTTCGGAATGAGGCTGCGGTCAGACGCCAGCTCCCGCCGCTGATCCGGATGCTCGGCGAGGAGCTTGCCCGTCCACCCGATCAGCCGTGTGGAGGTCTCGTTGCCAGCTCCGGCGATCAAGCCCACGTAGGTCAACACCTCAGTGCGGGTGAGACGCCGCGTTGTGCCGGTCTCGTCCACGAACTCTGCGTTGAGCAACTCGGTCATCAGATCGTCCGACGGGTTCTTCTCCCGCCAATCGATGTACTCGGCAAACTGGCTTTCGTCAGAGTCGTAGCCTTCGAACACCCGACCCTCGCCGTTCTCATCGAGCCGCATGCCCTCGTCGAGCTGGTCACGGATCGCCTCCTGGTCCTTCTCAGGAATCCCGAGCAGCATTCCGATGGTTCGCATCGGCATCTGCGCACCGAGGTCGGCGACGAAGTCGAACCCCCCGCTGCCGACCAGCGGATCGAGGGTGCGAGCGCAGAACTCCCGGACCTTGGGTTCCAGCAAGTTCATCTTCTTGGGAGTGAACACCCGCGACATTAAGCCGCGGTGCACATCGTGTCCCGGGGGATCCTCCATGAGAATCATCCCGGGCGGTAGCTCGATGTCGGCGAGGAGGACTTCGAGGATGGAACCCCGCCCGGAGCGATAGGTGTCCCAATCGACCATCGCCCGCTCCACGTCCTCAAAGCGGCTCAGCGCGTGGAAGTTGAGCTTCTCGTTGTACCAGAGTGGGGCTTCCTCCCTCATCCGACGCCAGATCGGATGAGGGTCTTTGTCGATCTCGATGTCGAACGGGTCGTAGTAGATCTCCGGCTGGTTCGGGTCAGTTGTCATCATGTTGGCCCTCATCCCTTGGGCCAGGCGATCGCCTTGGTCTCGAGGTACTGCTCGAAGCCGAAGGTACCGTTCTGGCGACCGATGCCGCTGTCCTTGTAGCCACCGAAGGGCATGTCGGGGCCGTAGGTGTTGCCCCCGTTCACGCCGATCGAACCCGTCCGGATGCGGCGGGCCACAGCCAAGGCCCGCTCGGTCGACGCCGAGACACGACACCACCGGACAAGGCCGTATGCGCTGTCGTTGGCGATGCGCACAGCGTCGTCGTCGTCGTCGTGTGGGATCACCACGAGCACAGGCCGAAGATTTCCTCCTGGGCGATCGACATGGAGTTGTCGACGTCGGTGAACAGGGTGGGCTCGAGGAACCAGCCCCGGTCGGGTGTTGCGGGCGGCCGCCACCCAGAGCGAGGGTCGCCCCTTCGTCGACGCCCTTCTGGATGTAGCCCGAGGATGCGTTCGCGCTGCTTGGCGCTGAGACCACCGGGCCCATCATGCACGTCAGGCCGCTGCGGGTCCCCGTAGGGAACCGCTCCGCAGCATGGCCTTCTGAGAATCTCCACGCCCTCCTCGTAGCGGGATCGAGGGAGGAGCATCCGGGTCTGGATCGCGCAGCCCTGCCCGGCGTGAAAGCACACGCCCATCCCGTCCATGACAGCCAGTCGTCGAAGTCGGCGTCGTCGAGCACGATGGTGGCCGACTTGCCGCCGAGCTCCAGGAACAGCCGCTTCATGCGTGGCCGCCCCCTTCTCCATGATCCGCTTGCCGACCGACGGTCGAGCCGGTGAAAGAGATCAGGTCGACCTTCGGTGAGATCGTGAGCTCCTCGCCCACGAGGTGATCCGACGAGGTGACGATGTTGACAACGCCGGCCGGGATATCGGTGCGCTCGGCGATCAGGCGGCCCAGTCGGGTCGCGTTGAACGGTGTGTCCGGTGCCGGCTTGAGTACGACGGTATTGCCAGTGGCCAGCGCCTGGCCCAGCTTGTTCAGGGTCACCTCGAGCGGGAAGTTCCACGGCGTGATCGCCCCAACGACGCCCACCGGTTCGCTGCCAGACCTGCCTGAGCGCTGACCCGGCCCGCCTCATCGGTGCCGTCCGGTAGATCGAGCGCTCCCAGGCGAACTCGTCGATCTGCTTGGCCGGGCCATCTGATCGCGTCGCGTGACGGGGCGCATCCAGCTGGGGGCCCATAGGTGGTCATCCGCGGGCAGCCGACCTCCAGGATTAGCTCCTCCCGGAACTGCCTCTCTGCTCCGACTCGAGCGCTTCCTGCAGCTGCTCGAGACAACGCTGGCGGAACGCGTGGTCCGTCGACCACGTCCGTCTCGTCGAATGCTCGCCGTGCCGCGTCGATCGCCCGGCGCATCTCGGCGACTCGACCCATCGGCGACCTCGCCCAGCACCTCCTCCGTGGCCGGGTTGACGTTCTCGAACATCGCCGCCCGAATCCGCCAGCACCAGCTCGCCGTCGATCAGCATCCGTTGCTCACCCTGCGTCGTCATCTTCGTCCTCCTTTAGAACCGCACCCAAGTCGCTCTGTCTTCGTCTAGCCGCCACTTGCATCCCGCTCAACTGAACCGGCCGAAGAAGAACCCGGTCAAAGGGGCGTTATCAATGAGCCCGCTGCTCTATCAGACGCTCACTCGGTCCCGACCTGGCCTACGCATGGCCCTCAGAGAGGGTGACGGCCCACATTCCAACGCCCCCTGCTTGTCTGTGACGCCGATCTATGTTGCACATCGTGCCAATCTGTTCTCTCCGGAACTCATTGCTAGCTCGGACTTTGATATCTATATCGGAAATGAGTATTGCCGACGGTGAGGCCCGCTGCACCGTTACTCAGGTGCACGCACCCTCTATCTTGAGCTGGAGGATCTCGTCTTCCGACTTACCCAGTTCCCGCAAGAGTTCATCGGTATGTTCGGCGAACTGTGGCGCCCGGGTCAGCTGTGGTGGGGTGTCGTCGAACTGGACCGGACTCGCAACGAGCCGCCGTTCGTTACCTTCTGCATCCGTGACCGGGAGTATGTAGCCGTTCGGCTCCATCTGGGGGTCCTCGACAATCTCAAGCGGGTTCTGCACCGGTGCCCACTGGCTTTCCATTGTCTGGAGATGCTTCACCCAGTAGGCATACGGTTGCTTCCGGAACGTTGTCCGTGACCGCTCGCCCGGCTTCGGAGGCGTTGGCCATCAGTCCCTCGGCTGTGCTGAAGCGCTCGTCGTCGAGGAGGTGCTCGATGCCGAGGTGACGACACACGTCAGCGAAATATCGACCGGGCTGCAACATCGTCAGGTTGATAAACCGGTCGTCAGAGGTCCGGAACATACCGATCGTGGGGTTGAACATGACGTTCATCGGTGAGTCGATCGGTTGCGGTGGTATCACCGAATTGGTGAGCATCGCGGTGCCCAGACTGAGGCCCATCATCCAGGCGCCGACGCTCATCAGCGATACATCAACGATGGACGTCTCACCGGTGCGCTCCCTTGCGAAGAGGGCGCCCGCTATCCCGCCGGCAATGGTCATACCCCCGATCGAGTCGCCATATGCGCCAGCGGGTTGGTTGATCACTCGAGGCATGTCGGAGGGCGTCACTGACCATGCACTGCCCATCCGGCACCAGAACGTCGACCCGTCGTACCCTCCTTTCTCCGCGTCCGGCCCTCTTTGGCCGTGGCCGCTCCCCCGGGCATAGATAATGGCGGGGTTGATAGCCCGGATGTCCTCGACCTCAAGGTGCAGACGGCGACGCGTGTCAGGCAGGAAGTTGACGATAAAGACGTCGGCGTCGCGTCAGGAGTTCGGCCAAGATCTCCTGCCCACCCGGCGTCTCCAGGGCCAACCCGATGCTGCGCTTACCCCTGTTCGGGTGCTCCATAAGAGGGTGGAATCTTCCCTCTGCCGTGCCACCCAGACCTGTCATCAGCCCCCGTTGTGCGTCCCCTCGTTCTGCATGCTCGATCTTGATCACGTCGGCGCCCCAGTCCGCCAGCACCGCGCCGGCAGCCGGTGTGAATGTGAACTGCGCCACTTCGATAACTCTGACACCGCTCATTGGCTTAGGCGTCATGCATCCACCCTCTGTCTCTTCATAGGGGTCATTTGCCTACCACCTTCCTCCGACTCTGATCACAAAAGCATTGATGCGAGGTACGTGTGCTTCGCGGCTTCCTCGTCAGCCCTACAACTCGCGTCGATTTGATAGCGGAGGTCTCCGATGCGCAGGCGTCACCGTTGCGAGAATACCAATTCAGACGGACGAGTTCACTCCGGCGGCGTGCAAGATGCTTCCTTTATGGTTCCAGCCACTAGGTGAAGGCCGGCCGGACTTTTTCCTCGAAGAGTTTGAGACTTGACCAAGCAAGGTCGATCGGCATCCCCCCGCACAGCGGGTGGAACATGACGAATGGAAAGGACGAAGCCTTCTGCTCGTCGATCATCTCGTCGGGGGTGATCACCCGGTAGTTGCCGCTTGCCCGCAATTCGTCGAGATCCGCAACGGTCCGGTACGGACTCGCCAGGTCATCCTGGGCCTGCCATATCCCGTAGCCGTTCATTTCGTGCATGAAGTAGGGCGCCATGTGCTCCCAGCCGAGCTCTGCATCCTCGGCCAACGCCACAGTCACGATGTCGCCGACGGGACAGGGACCCGGATCTGGCTTACCGAGATGCAGCATCTCGTCGACGTAGTACTGCCAGACTGACGCGTCACTGGGCAGGAATCCATCACCGATTCGCGCCGCGCGTTCCGCAGCAGGTTGGGAGCTGCCCCCGAGCATCAGGCCGGGTCCCCCTGGCCGAAACGGAGCCGGGGTCACCTGGACCGTCCGACCACGGTACTCAAACGGCTCACCAGAAAAGGCTGCCCTGAGCGTCGCCACGACCTCGTTGACACGCTTGCCCCGCTCATTCATCGGTACACCGAACATGTCGAACTCCTCGTGCACATAGCCACCGGCGACGATGAGGTCGACGCGGCCCCGGCTCAGGTTGTCGAGGACCACCATGTCTTCGGCCAGCCGGAGCGGGTCATAAAAAGGGGCAATGAGGGCAGCGACCATGAAGCGAACGTTCTCTGTCCGCGCCGCCATTGCAGCCACCATCGGGATCGGGCTCGGGAGATAGCCGTCGTCCGAGCCGTGATGCTCGGAGACCGAAATGGCCGCGCAGCCGAGCGCATCAGCCCATGCAGCCATCTCGAGGGCTGCCGAGTAGCGGTCGGCCATGGAGGTCCCGGCGAACGCCGGATTGCGAAAGTCGTAGCGGAGTCCGAACATCATGGCTGAACTATATGTGCCGGCACCGACGACGACTTGGGCCTCAGCGAACGACCGCACACCATCTGCCGGGCGAAGAGGAAGCGGGGTTCCGGCCACGGCGGTCTCTGTGGAATGCGCGGCTGGATGACTCGATGCCCTCCAGATATCTATGGTGAGAGCCAACGAGGCCAAACTCGCCAGGAGAAGGTCGGACGCGAAGACCGGCTGACATCGAAGGAGACGGCATGGACGATATCGAAGCGATCAAGCAGCTCAAGGCCCGCTATTTCCGGACGATGGACACCAAGGACTGGTCGGGCATGCGTCAGGTCTTCACCGACGACGTCGTCATGGACACAAGCGCCGCCGGCGGGGATGTCATTGCCGGCGCCGACGAGTTCCTCGCTTTCTTGCGGCCGGCCCTGCACGAGGCCATCACCGTTCACCATGGGCACATGCCGGAGATCGAGATCTCCGGACCCTCCACTGCCAGGGGAATCTGGGCGCTCCAGGACACCATCGTGTGGCCCGACGGGACCCGCATGGAGGGCTACGGCCACTATCACGAGACCTATGAGCAGGTGGCAGGCGAGTGGAAGATCAAGTCTTCGAGATTGACCCGCCTGCACGTCGACTTCACAACGCCTCAATCCTGAGGACGGACTTCAACGCGTACCTGGCTTCGCCTCGGCCCTAGTAAGAGCGCGAACTTCCGAACTGCTCGATAGGCTCGCCCCGGATTCGCCGAAGTGAGGCTCAGGAGTGGTCGGGACGGGTTCATCGACGGCTGACCCTTCCTGAAACAGATTCAGAAGACACGTAGAGAGCTGAGGCGTCGTCATGCAAATCGGGACCATCTATCCGCAGACTCACATCGAAGCTGATCCTGGGGCCGTGCGCTCCTACGGGAACGCCGTCGAAGAGTTGGGCTTTGGCCACATTCTGGCCTTCGATCACGTTGTCGGCGCCAACGTCGCCTCGCGTCCAGGCTGGGACAAACCGTATGACCTCGCGTCCCAGTTTCATGACCCGTTTGTGCTCTTTTCGTTCCTCTCGGCCGTCACGACCAAGCTCGGTTTCATCACAGGAATATTGATCCTGCCTCAGCGCCAGACCGCGCTCGTCGCAAAGCAGACTGCGTGCCTCGATGTGCTGTGCGGAGGCCGCTTCCGTCTCGGGATCGGCACCGGTTGGAACGAGCTCGAATACGAGGCGCTCGGAGCGCCGTTCAAAGCACGCGGCCGAATGATCGAAGAGCAAGTCGCCGTACTTCGTGGGCTGTTGAGCCAAGAGTCACTCACTTTTTCAGGCGACTACCATTCGATTCCCGATGTCGGGCTCTGCCCGATGCCTTTGCAGCGACCCGTACCCATCTGGTTCGGCGGGGGTAGCGATCGGCCGGCGTTCGGAAACCAGCCTGCCCGAGAGAAGGTCTTGCGGAGAATTGCGCGGTTGGCCGACGGTTGGATTCCGCAGTTCGTAGACCCGACGAGTGAACGCACCCTGGAACTGCTGGGTCGATTCCGGACATTCTGTCGGGAGTATGGGCGAAACCCGGACGCAATCGGCCTAGAAGTCAGGATGCACCTCCGCCCGGGGTCCGAGGGAGACTGGGCGCCTGAGGTGGCCCAATGGAACGCGCTCGGTGCAACGCATCTGACGATCAACACGATGACCGGCGGTGTGCGGGGCGTCGACAACCATATCCAGCTGCTCGAGAGCTTCCGAAAAGCAGTACCCGACGGAGGGTGGCCTGGCTGAAGCTGTCGCAAGGGTCACGGGGGGTCGTGGGACGGAAACCGATAGTCAAGCGCTCGGCACGAGCCCGATCCCAGCCTCTTCGTTTTGCACGCGCCACTCCTCTTTGGACATGCGCGTCGTGTCGACATCGGTGGCATGCGCGCGGAGGGCACCCACGCTGGATTGCTCCTTCGGGATGTGCACGAAGGGGTCCCAGTCAAAGAAGCGGAGCGGCGTTCTGCCAGGTGATCTTGTCGATCTCCTCGTCGGTCGCCCGCGCATCCTGGAACTCGCGCCATAAGAATTCCGGCGACTCCGGCCACGTCGTGTCCGTATGAGGGTAGTCACACTCCCACGCCAGCGATCTCCACACCGATGCGATGCCGCGCAGTCTGAGCCCGGACGGGTCGGTGATGAAGCAGGCCAGAATGTGCTCGCGGAACACCTCAGAAGGCAACTTGCCGCCGAAGTCGTTGTGAAGCCAGCGTCTGGTTCTTGAAAGTGACGATCGACCCGGTCGAGGTAAAATGGGATCCACCCGATCCCACCCTCGGACAGTGCGACCCTAAGGCCGGGGAACTTCCGGAGGGTCGGACCGAAGAGCAGGTCCTGTGCCATCAGCATCGTGACTTGCGTCGGAAGCACGATCATGTGGTCGATCGGCGCCTCCGGTGGCTAGCGTGACCAGGCCGGAAGCGCCGCCGATGTGCAGGCACAGCACCATGTTCTCGTCGACGAGCGCCTGCGAGCATCGGGTCCCAATGCCCCGAGAGGAAGCTTGGATATCCCTGCGAGTGTGGCGCCTCGAGAAAGCTTATGGCCCGACATCCCTTCTTTGCGATGCGGTGCACCTCGTCGCACCGCCAGGTCGATGTCCCACATGGGCACGATGCCGAGCGGGATGAAGCGCCCGGGGTAGGTGGCACACCACTCATCGATGTGCCAGTCGTTGTAGGCCTGGAGCATCACCAGGGAAATGTCCTTGTCGCCCGCCTCGGTAAAGGTCCGGGCGTTGAATCCCTGCCATCGTCGGGAAGCACATGGAAGCCAGCACGCCGTTGGCATTCATGTCCCGGACCCGCTCGTGGATGTCGAAGCACCCCGGCCGCAGCTCAGTGAAGGCTACCGGGATTGAAGCCCCATTCATCGTGGGGCCACCCGACGGTCGCCGCCATTCCGAACGGCGTGGAGGTCTCCTGATCCTGGAAGACCCACTAGATCGACGCCCCTGATCATTGCGAACGATCTTTGGAGCCTGTGCTCTTGTATTTCTCCGGGCAGGTGCCGTTCGTACATGTCGGGAGGCTCGATCGAGTGGTCGTCGACGCTGACAAGGATCATGTCATTCATGCGCATGGTGGTCTCCGTTCGCTGTCCGGCACAGTCCGGCATCGCCTCACGAACCTACCGCAGTTTCCAACGCAAATCGCGGGCCCATCAGGCAACGCAATCGAACTTGAGAGCCACCTCAGTCGACTCGGAACTGCTGCCCGGCAAAGAAAATGGGGCGCCGATTCGCCTCTCAGACGAGTCCGTAGAGCTTGGCGCAGTTCTTCCAGAGGATCTTGGCCTTGTCCTCGTCGCCGAACGGGGTGAACCACTCGTCGGTGAGGGACTTGGAGTTGGGCCAGGTCGTCTCCGAGTGCGGGTAGTCGCTCGCCCACATGATGTTGTCGATCCCGATGTGGTCACGCTCGCGCAGCCCGACCGGGTCCTCCATGAAGGTGCCGAAGACCTGGCGGCGGAAATAGTGGCTCGGCGGCTCGATCAGCTCGCTCTTGGTCCAGAACCGGTGCTTCTCCCACAGGTGGTCGGAGTAGTACAGGAAGAACGAGATCCAACCGATCTGGCCCTCGACCGCGACGAACTTCAGCTCGGGGTAGCGCTGCATGACGAGCCCGTGGATGAGCTCGGAGACCGACTCCGCCATCGTGAGCTTGCTCATCACGAGGCCGGTCATGAATCGCGGCGCGCTGTCGTACATGCCGACGATCGGGCGTGCCGGGGCGGCGACCGCCGACGTGCAGGCCGATCGGGATGCCGGTGTCGCGGAACGCCTCCCACATGGGATCCCACCGCTCGTCGCCGTAGTCGCCCTCGGGTGGGAACAGCGGGATGTACCCGCTCGGCGAGGCCGGGCTGCGCGGCAGCCCAGCGAATCTCCTCGGCGGCACGCTCGGGCGTGTCGATCGGGATCGCGGCGACGCCGAGCAGCCGACCCGGCGCGTAGGACGCGTAGTCGGACAGCCAACGGTTGTACCCGCGGACGCTGTTGAGGCGCAGGGCCGGATCCGACGACATCAAGGGCCCGCCGACGTAGAGCACCTCGGCGTCGACGCCGTCGATGTCCATGTCCTTGATCCGCTCGGCGGGATCCCATGCGCCCGCCGCGCTGCTCGTTCGAGCTTGCGGACGTTGAGGGAGAACTCCTCGGGCTTCTTCCCTGCCAGGTTGTCGAGGGTCATGATCGGCGTCCGCTTGCCCTCGAAGACGCGGAAGTCGCCCTCGTCGGTGCGCTCGATCCGCGGTGCCCGGTCGCGGAACTCGGGGTCGAGATACTCCTGCCACGCCTCGTCGGGCATGGTCACGTGCGAATCCGAGGAGATCAGTCGGTACTCTCTCACTTCTGTCCTCCTTGTGGCGTCAGTTGCTTTGCAATTTCAGAGACCCTCCTGGAGGAGGACTTTCGATCAGTCCGACGACCGTCACGGGCTGCCGACCGACAGTGCTTTACCTGTTGGAATGATCGAATCCCGTCCACACCGCGCTCTCGACCGATACCACTTTGCTTGTAGCCACCGGAGGAGGCATAGGCGCCGCCGTAGCCGCCGTTGACCTGCACCGCACCGGCGCGGATCCGTTCAGCGACGTTCATCGCTGTCGCGAGATCACCGCCGAACACCTGCCCCGACAAACCAAAGACCGAATCATTGGCGATGTCGACCGCGTCATCGATGTCGCGGTAGCCCAGCACGCAGATCACCGGTCCGAAAATCTCGTCCTGGGCCGCGGGGTTCGAGTTGTCCGGCACGTCAAGGACAGTCGGTTGGAAGAAGTAGCCGCGAGGCTGGTCAGGTGGCCTCTCGCCGCCGGCCACGACAGTTGCGCCGGCCTCGACCGCCGCTGCGACATAGTGCTCGCAGCGCTCGCGCTGCGCGGCCGAGATCAAGGGGCCAAGCATTGTTGAGGGGTCGCTCGGGTCGCCCAGCTTGAACATGGCGGCGACGCCCGCTGCCTTTTCCAACACCTCGGCTTTGCGTTCCTCGGGAACGAGCATCCGCGTCGGGGCCACGCACGCCTGCCGGAGTGCGCCGCGAACACACTGGCGCAACCCATCGGCGCCCGGTCCACGGCATCAGCCAGGTACAGCTGCACCGACTTCCCGCCTAGCTCGAGCAGCACCCGCTTCACCGTCGCTGCGGCCTGGGCCATGATCAACTTCCCGACAGCTGTGGAGCCCGTGAAGCTGACGCAATCAACCGCAGGATGCGAAGACAGGAGTTGTCCGCCTTCGACCCCGCCCTCGACCACGACATTGAGGACACCCGCAGGCAGACCGACCGCCTCGGCCGCCTCCCCGATCACGAGCGTGGCAATCGGCGTGAGCGGGCTCGGCCGAACGATGACGGTGCTGCCCGTGAGCAGAGCAGGCACGAACTTCCAGAGCGGGGTCTGCAGCGGGAAGTTATACGCAGCGATCGCGCCGACGACCCCGATCGGCTCGTATCGCATCATGCTTGCCGTCACCCGATTGCCCTGAATCACCTCCTGCGGCGGGCGAGGAGTGAACTCGACATCGGGCATGGAGCGGTAGATGTCGCATGCGGCCTTCAGATGGGCCAAGGGCATACCGACCTGTGCCCCGAGCATCGAGACCGTGGATCCTGCTTCGGCGGTAAGCGTCGCCCCAAGTTCTTCTGAGCGCCCGGCGAGGTACTCGCCGAGGGCGAGCACGGCGTCGATCCGTTCCTCGCGCCGGAGACCGCTCCACACACCGCTGTCAAACGCGCGACGGGCGGCAAGGATGGCCCCATCCACTTGCGCAAGCGACAGGGTCTCGACCTCAGCGATGACTTCTTCGGAGTAGGGATTCACGACTGCGAGGGGCTCGCCCTCGCCAGAGACGAATCGCCCGTCTACGTACGACTGCCTACTGTCTACGATTTTCGATGCCATCTGCTCTCCTTGGGTTGGCGACTCGGTTCTTCGTGCCCTTGATTCCTGCTCCATCACAGAACTCGGTATGAGGATCCCTGGACGAGCCGGGGTGGCCATTTGTCGAAACTTTGCTCGCCCAGCCCCGCCGTGGGGTCATACCGCTCCCCGGGCCCGGGCAAGAACTCATTCGACAGATAGTCGCTGAACCCATTCACCACCCAGGCCGTCGGTGTGATGGGCTCGAGCACCCGGTTCTGGATGTACCAGTGGCCCTTTGCCTGTTCTCCTCGCTGCTGATGGACCCGGCGTGAGTCCTCGCTCTCCGCTTCCTCGCCATCGAGGTGTCCGGCGTGGATATACCAGTTCCGGTTGTAGAACTCTGGGGTGGTGCCGTCGATGCGCTGGTTGATCCAGAGCATCTGCTTGTAAGGGATCTGCGTGCCGGGCGGCACCTGGACGCTCTCGTCGAAGATCGTCGTCGGATGGACACGCCACCCTTGCACGTGGTCGCAGTTCCCACTCAGGACCGAGTTGACCGGGTCGGTCGCGACATAGGGCCCCGACGACAGTGACCTGAAGCACGGCGTCGATGCGGCGATCAGCCTCCCGGAGTCTTACTGTGGCCCCCGAGAAGGCGTTGGGCTCTTGGAAGGTGACCATGACGCCTGTTGCGCTCGGCAACAGACGACCCACTGCTTTGCCCAGATCCTCGAGAACGTAGTGCCGGAACGCGGCGAAGCCTGTACCCTCCGGCCGTACGAGTGTCCACACGCACTTGTCCTCGATCGGGGACGGGGCTGTTCGATCGCCGCCGTCTTCTGCCCGAACGATTCCGGCGTCTCGGCTCGGATCATCTCGACGTGTGGATGAACCCGTCGGTGTCATGACGGGGCGCCGTCGAAGTTGCGGCCGTCAAACGCATTCGAGCCTTTCGGGGCATCTTTGGGGAAGTTCACTCCGTCCGAACTATTTCCGAAGTATCTGTGCCAACGACGGGTCGTGAACATCCATCGGCCATCACGCTTCTCGTAGGATTCGTAGTAGTAGCCGTAGTCGTGGGTCCAGGTGGCGCTGTCGCCCTGCTTGGAAATACCTCCACCGCTCATGGCCCAGATTCCGCGGGCCTGGGTCGGCGAGTCGAAGATGATTTCCGGGTCGTAGGAGTGGTGCACCGTGATCATGTCGTTCATAATCCCGCTCACGTTCTCGATCATCTCCTTCGACGACGTCCACGGCTCGTACCCGTCGTTGTGCGAGACGTGGTCCGGCGCGTGCAATGCCTCGTAGGCCTCCCAATCGTGGGCGTCGGCGTAACTATCGCGTCTGTGCCTTGAGAAGCCGGATCTCCTCCAGCGCAACAAGCCACTCAATGTCAGACATGCCTTCCGCTCTGCCTGTTCCCTCCATGCCTCCCCCTTCATGTTCCTACCGTCGGCTACGAACTCACACTCGTTCCAGATGTGTTCCCGATACAAACTGCGTCGCCGGCAACAAGCTCGTCCCATGCGGTCACCGTGATGCCATCTCCACCCACACACACCCTCTTGGCTTCTTTGTTGATCGTATAGCGAGTTTGTGATGGCGTCCACGCGAACCAAGAAACGGCCCACGCAATTTTGCGGCGAAATTTCAGGGCCGCATTTGTTTCCTGGATTCGTTCACTCGTCGAGCCTTTGGACCATTAGCCTCGACCCAGTATGGCTGCGCTACGTCCAGCGGCAACCAGCACCTTCTCCGCTCCCTGCACCTGATTGCACGAGGAGCCCCGTAGCTGACGAACGGCCTCCAAGATGTTGTTCATCCCGTGGATGTACGCCTCGCCGAGCAAGCCACCATGGGGGTTGACCGGGATCGTGCCCTGGAGATCGATGTGTCCCTCGGCGATGAAGTCCCGGCTTTCGCCCGGCCCACAGAACCCATAGGCCTCGAGCTGGTAGAAGACGACGGGACTGCTGTTCTCGTAGATCATGGCGACGTCGACGTCGGCCGCCACGAGGCCCGTGGTCTGCCACAATTGCCGGGCAGTGCGCTCGGCCTCCACGAAGCGGGTGAGGTCGTCGCCGTAATAATTGAAGGACATGTCGCCGTCACGGATGCTGCTCTGGGCCACTCCCTCGATGGCCACGACCGGGTGGCGCAGGTCCCGGGCCCGCTCCTCTGACGTGACCACGAGGGCCACACCGCCGTCGCTTTCCTGGCAGCAATCGAGAAGCCGCAGCACTGGCTCTACAATCCAACGTGACTGCTGGTGGTCGTCGATCGTGATGGGACGGTCGAAAAACCAGGCGTTCGGGTTTGTGGCGGCGTTCCTACGTGCGACGACGGAATACAGACCGAAATCCGCGTTCGTCAGGCCGTAGACGTGCATGTAGCGCTGGAACCACAGCGCGTACACCTGAGGTGGGGTACGCAGACCGTAGGGCTCGTGCATGTTCGTCCGGGCCGAGGGCGTCCGCTGCATCGGCTGCCCGAACCGGTGCCCGGAACGCTCGTTGAATGCGCGGTAGATCAGCACCGCCTCGGCGGCGCCGCTCACGACGGCGGCCGCTGCGTGCTGGAGGGTCGCAGACGCTCCAGCACCGCCGAACGGTGTGCGCGAGGTCCAACGCAATTCGTCGATGCCGAGGCTGCGAATGAGCGCTAGTTCGTCGTTGGTATCGAGCGTGAACGTCACCGTGCCGTCTATGTCCGCTGGCACCAGTCCGGCATCGTCGATCGCCGCCTTCGCTGCCTCGCAGGCCAGCTGCAACTCGCTGCGACCCGAGTCCTTGGAGAACTCGGTCTGTCCAATACCGACCACGGCGACCCGCGTATCTGCCGTCACGTCGACACGGGTCGAAACTGGGGAAGGCGGACCGAGTCAACGTCGACGAAGACCACCTCTACGGGCATATCGTTGACGACGCCGTCAGGTTCGCAGTCGATCAGGTTGGACACGAATCTCGGGCCCTCCTCGAGGTCGATGAGCGCCGCAATGCGGGGGGCGTCGTCAGGGTCGCTGGGATGGTGCGAGACGATCCAGCTGTGCACCGTGCCGCGACCAGACATCTGCCGAACCGACCACTCCAGCGATCCGCACCCTGGGCACATGGGTGACGGTGGGTGCTGCAGCCGACCGCAGCGTGCGCACTGGCGCAGGAGAAGGAGACCCTGGCCTATGCCGTCCCAGAAGAATCGGTCCTCGTCCACGACGACCGGTGGCTCTCCACGCACGGTTCAGATGTTCCAGACCCGCGCCGCGTTGGCATAACAGACAAGATCGCGGTCCTCCTCGGAGATGTCGGCAAAGATCCGTTCGATGGTCGGTCGCGAATTCGGCCAGCTGGATACCGGGTGCGGGTAGTCGGACGACCACATGACGTTGTGGATGCCGAGGCACTCGTGCGCCTGGCGCACAACGTTGGGCTCGTCGATGAAGGTGAGGTGGACGTTGCGGTGAAAGTAGTCACTCGGAGCGTGCTTGAGGCTGGGGAATTCGTACCCCTGCCGCGCCGCCATGTCGTCGGCCGTCGTCAGCCACCACGTGACCCAGCCGATACCCGGCTCCACGAAGACAACCTTGAGGTGGGGGTGCCGTTCGAGGATGCCGGTGAGGAGCCACATGCCGAGTGCCTCTGCCGCCGACATGGGAACCATCGACGTGAAGATGGCGCGCTGGGGGTCGGGTCCCGCTGGGCGAGGTCCTCCATGCTGAGCTTCAGCCCGATGTGGAGGCAGACGGGAAGGTCTGCATCCTGGATTGCGCTCCAGAGGGGGTCGTAGCGACCATCCCAGTAGTCCGGCAGCCCGAGTTCGGTGGGGAAAACGGGCAGTTGCAGCGACTTGCACCCGTTCGCTGCCGCCCAGCGCACCTCGTTGACGGCCATGGCGATATCGTGAATCGGGATCTGGTACGAAACGATCAGGCGCTTCGGATCGACCGACGCGAACTCAGCCAACGCAGTGTTGAAGGCGCGCGTGGCCTCGGCCGCCCCGTCCTTGACAAGGTAGAGATAGCGGAAGGCGCTGACCTCGCAATAGCTTGCGGACGCCTCTACTCCGTCTGCATCCATATCCTTGAGCCGCTCGACGGGGTCCGTGTGGCCTGGCCGCCCAAACGCCGGGTGCCGCTCGTTGCCCCCGAAGCCTTTGGTGTCGGTGGGCGCAAGATTTTGCTGTTCGCGCCAACGCCGGTTGACCTCGACGTTGTTGCGACCCCGAAGTTCAGCTTCGACTTGGGCGACTGCCGCGTCGTAACTGTCGTGATGTCTTGGGTCGAGATGCCGCTTGACCTGGTCTTGCGTCAGGTCGGCGTGATCATCCGACGAGAACAGGCGCTGAAGTTGGGCAGTGGGCATAACGGGCCTCCCGGATACCTCATGGAATCCCGTAAGCGTAATCGACGTCGATATCAATTCGCTTGTACGCTCCGAGGCAATGGCTGGAGTGCTCGCCGGTGTCACCGTCTTGGATCTTTCGTGGGGTGTGGCCGGACCGGTCGCCACCATGTTGTTGGCCGATCACGGCGCCCGGGTCACCCGCATCGAGCCACCCGGCGGGGCCCCGTTCGGGTCCATCTCCGGATCGGACGTGTGGGCGCGGGGCAAACGAAGCGCGGTGCTCGACCTGACCGAAGCCGGCCAACGCGACGTATTCATCGAGTTGGCTCAGCGTGCGGACGTGGTCGTCGAGAGCTTCGCCCCGGGCACGACAAGGCGTCTCGGCATTGACTATGAGACGCTCAGTGCCGGAAACGAACGACTCGTCTATTGCTCAATTACTGGCTACGGGGCGGACGGTCGGCACGCCGAGCGACCGGGCTACGACATGCTGGTAGCCGCACGCACAGGGCAGCAATGGGAGCACCGGGGGGTTGTCGGCGGAACGATCGAGAGGCTGGCCGGCGGAGAAGGGATCATGCCCGGCCTGGAGCCCCCCGACGAAGACAGTTGGGTCGGACCCCCCCGCGACGGCCCCCTCGCATCCGGCGTGCCCTGGGCCAGCATGGCGACGGCTTATCTGGCCACGCTGGCCATCAGCGCAGCCCTGCGCGAGCGAGAGTTGAGCGGGAGCGGGCAGATGGTTTCCACATCACACCTGCAAGGTGTCCTCGCCACCACGATCGGCCCTTGGCAGCGCACCGAGCGCTTCCGAAGCGTGAACTATCAATCGTGGCTGATCGATCCGCGAGCTCCGAAGGCGATCTACAAAGCTGCCGACGGGCGCTTGGTGCACCAATGGGTCATGCTGCCGACGTTCGTCCTCGGCGTCTCCCAAGGCGACAAGCTGGAGGTACCCTCCCCCGACAGCCAATGGCAGGTAGCCCGGCCACGGGACATGCACCTGCGCATCGGCATGGCCGAGGAGAATATGGTCATCCTCCACGAGTTCGACCCCCAACTCCGTGCGGCCATCGCCAAGTTCCCCGCTGACGAATGGGCCCGCATTGCAGCCGAGGTGGGCGTCCCCCTGCAGATAGTCCGCTCGCCCGAGGAGGCGCTGCTCGACGATCTGCTGGTCACCGACGGGTGCGTCAGAGAGGTTGCGCACCCCGAATACGGGACGGTGCGCCAAGTTGGGCGGGTCTATGCGCTCTCGGAATGTGCGCCCGACCCACCCGCATCGCCGGCCCTGACGGGCGCTCACACCCAGGAGGTGATCGCAGAGGCAGCACGACCGGCACCGGCACGAATGCCGGCGCCGGCGCGTTCCCGCCATTCGCCGCCGCTGGACGGAGTACGCGTCCTGGACCTGGGTCTCGCCGTGGCCGGGCCATTCGGCGCCCAGCTCCTGGCCGACCTCGGCGCGGACGTCATCAAGGTGAACACCCTGACCGACGGCTACTGGTTCGGTTCGCATCTGGCGATGGCATGCAACCGGGGGAAGCGGAGCATCTCACTCAATCTCAAGGACCCCGAGGGCTATGCCGCACTGGAAGCGCTCGTCCGCACGGCTGATGTGGTCCACCACAACATGCGCTACGACGCCGCCCAGCGTCTGCGGGTCGACTATGCGACGCTCAAGGCCATTAAGCCCGAGCTGATCTACTGCCATACGCGTGGCTTCGAGCACGGGCCGCGCGACGGCCTCCCGGGCAACGACCAGACCGGTGCCGCCCTGGCCGGAACCACCTTCCTCGACGGCGCCGTCGAGAACGGCGGCCGGGGTTTATGGACCGTGTGCTCTCTCGGTGACACCGGCTGCGGGTTTCTCTCCGCTATTGCCACGGTGCAGGCCGTCTATCACCGGGACCGCACCGGCGTCGGCCAGTTCATCGACACCTCGATCCTCTACGCACACCTGCTCAACACGTCGATGTCCTGGATCACTCCGGACGGGGCGCGCTCCGGTGCGCGACCCAGCCTCGACCAGATGCACTACGGATGGGGCCCGCTGTGCCGGCTCTACCGGACGAGCGATGGGTGGGTTTGCATCGCAGTCATCACCGCCGCCCAATGGTCAATGTTGTGCGATGTTATCGAGCGCCCGCATCTGGTGGCCGACCCGAGGTTCGCCGATCTACCGGCGCGAAAGGCGAATGCCGATGCCCTGGCCTCCCAACTCGAGCCGGCGTTTGCCGAGCGACGCGCAGTTGAGTGGTTCAGGTTGCTGGACGCAGCCGGTGTGCCGTGCGAGGTGTCCGACCCCGACTTCGTCATGACGCTCTTCGACGATCCCGAGCTGAGAGAGAAGGGCTGGGTCACCTCGTACGAGCATGGCTCGGTCGGCCACATGGACGTCTTCGGGCTGTTGTTCGATTTCGAACAGACTCCGGGCGTCGTCCAAGGACCGGCTCCCCTGGTCGGCCAGCACTCCCGCGAGATCCTGCGAGGACTCGGCTATGGCGACAACGACATTGACCACCTCATCGGGCACGGTGTGGTACTCGAGACCAACCAACCGGCAACGGGCGGGCGGGTCTAGCCTCGGGCGTTCCGGCTCGCTCCCCCCGAGCCGGCCTGGACGTCACCGCATGCGGTACCGCACCGGGACGTGTTTGGGCCCGCCCACGAACAACGTCTGCATGAACTCGGGTTGGCCGGCCAATTCGGCGAAGTCCAGCCGCGGGATCAACTCGTTGTAGAAGGCACGTGTCTCCAGCCGGGCGAGGTGGGTCCCGAGACAGTAATGGGCGCCGAACCCGAAGGCGACGTGGCGATTCGGGTCACGGGCGACATCGAATTCGTCTGGACTCGTGAAGACGGCCTCGTCCCGGTTGGCCGCCGGAAACGACAGCAGGACCGCTCCCCCTTCGGGGATGGTGACGCCGCCGATGACCTGCTCGCTCGTCGCCGTGCGCATGAACTGCTTCACCGGCGACACGTAGCGGAACATCTCCTCCACGGCGCTCGGCACGAGCGCGGGGTCGCTCCTCAGGCGTTGTAGCTGGTCAGGGTGGGCGAGCAGGGCGGCAAACCCACCGCTGATGGCCGCACTCGTGGTGTCGTGGCCCGCCGTGGCGATGATCACGTAGTAGCCGACGGCCTCGAGGACACCGATCGGCTCGCCGTCGACCTCGGCGTTGGCGATCACCGACGCCAGGTCGTCGCGGGGGTTGGCCCGGCGGTCCGCGATGAGGCCCTCGAAGTACTCGAAGAATTCCAGGAGGCTCGCCATCAGCGAGTCGCCTTCGCTCTCGCGGGCCAACTCGGGGTCGTCCCGGCCGAACATCTCCTGTGTGAGCTTGAGCATGCGGGGAAAGTCCTCTTCGGGCAGTCCGAGCAGCGCCAAAATGATGTAGAGCGGGTAGTCCACAGCGACGTCGGTGAAGAAGTCGCACTCACCCCCGAGGTCCGCCATGTGGTCCACGGCTCGTTTCGCCAACTCCGCCGATCGATCGGCGAGCCGGGAGATACTGCTCTGCTTGAACCAGTCGACGCTGATCTTGCGGTAGACGGTATGGTCCGGAGCGTCCATCTGGACCAGCGTGCGCACCGGGATGTCGGCGCTCACCTGCGACTTCGGGGCCAATGCCGCACGCGGCGCATTGACCCAGAGAGCCGGAGCCCGCTCGACCGCCATGACATCCTCATGACGGGTCAGGGCCCAAAAGGGCGCGAAGCCCTCCGCATCCACGTAGGCCACGGGGGACTCTCGTCGTAACAACGCACACGCGGCATAGAACCTGGGCTCGTCTGCGTAGGCCGACGGATCGGTGAAGACCCTCGCGGCATCGTCAATAGTCAGCTCCATCCCACGACCTTTCCGGCTCAGGTACTGCCAGCCAACGACGGTACCATTGCTCGCACCGATCGAGCGGCGTCGGGAGGGCTCGCTGCCCATTCTGCTGCCACAGTACGCAGATCACCTTTGCCGACCGCTTCGAAGGCAGCGGTACCTCATCGGACCTGTTCGAAAAAAGCTCTGCAACGCTCTATCGTTCCTATCAGTGCGATTGCTGCGGATGTCGCGGAGAGCGGAGGTGAGATGAACGACGATGGCCGGCGAAGTCGTCATCTACCTCCGATGCCGGGCCAAGGAAGGCGCGCCTCTCTGTCACGGATCGGACTGAGGAGAGGGGCACGGCAAGGACATGACTGACGAGCTGACGATGGTATTCGACGCCGACAACCATTACTGGGAGACGAGCGACGCGTTCACCCGCTACCGCAGCCCGGAGTTCGCCGAGCGCGGCGTACAGGTGCGGGAGATTGACGGACGCATGCGCTACATGGTGCACGGCGACCTTCACCCCTGGATCCCCGGTCCAGGTGACGCGAATCCGCGTCCACAGCCGGGCGCATTTCTTGACAGAAGCGGCCGATCCATTGTGGAGATGCTCACCTCCGAAGACCCCGCACAACACCCCGAGTGGTTCCAACGTGACGCCCGGTTGCCGATCATGGATGCCCAAGGGGTCGAGGCATGCTGGATGTTCCCGTCCCAGGGCGTCTGCATGGAGGGCGTCATGCAGCCCGATATCGGGGCCATCGTCGACATCTTCCGGAGCTTCAACCGCTGGCTCGACGACGAGTGGGGCTACGCCTACAAGGACCGGATCTTTGCGACGCCCTATCTGACGTTGTCGGACATGGATGCCGCCATTGCGGAACTGGAAAGGGTGTTGGGCCGCGGGGCGCGCATCGTGGCCTTGCGCCCCGGTCCCGTGTTCACTCCGGAGGGGTGGAAGTCGCCGGCAGACCCGATGTTCGATGCGTTCTGGGCGCGCATCGCCGAGGCCCGTCTCATCGTGGCGGCGCATCCCGGATTTGATGACGGCTACCGTGACGTTGAGAACGCGGTGGCGCGAGCCTGGGGTTATGAGAGTCGCCGCAAGCCGGGCTCCGTCTCATCGCTCAACTTCTACGAGCCGCTCGTCGGCGCCCTCATGGGCCAACGTCTGATCCACGACTACATGGTGGTGATTGTGGCGCACGGCTTGTTCGACCGCCATCCTGGACTTCGCTTCGCCAGCATCGAAAACGGCGTCGGCTGGGTGCCAGAGGCGATCAGGACGCTGCGGCGGCTGTCCGGTCCCGGCGCCTTCGGGACGGCGGGCACCGGGCTCGTCGACCTGTTCCACGAACATGTGTGGGTCACACCCTTTACCGATGACGACGTCCCCGCACTCCTGCAGCATGTCCCGGTCGAACGGGTCCTGTTCGGCTCGGACTATCCACACGCCGAGGGTTTCGCGGAGCCCAAACATTTTCTTTCACTGCTCAGTGGGATCTCTGACCACGATCAGCACCGGATCATGTGCGAAAACGCGTGTGAGCTCATGCGGCGGTAGCAGAATGGATCGACATCCAACCTTTCCGAGTAGATGTGCCCGAAGCAGACCTCGCCGACCTGCACGACCGGCTCGACCGGGTCCGCCTCCCGAATTTGGATCGACGACATCGGCTGGGAACAGGGAATCGAGCAGGACACGTACCGGCGGCTCTTGGCGATTCGCGTCTCTCGTGGCCATGTCAATTGCTTCGATGCGTGTCCGTTCCCTCTGGCTGAACGGCGTCCAGGGGTCATGAGGAAGTGACGAAATCAGCGACGAGGTCTGCCACCACTCGGGCGGCGCGTTCGCTGAGGTGAGTGTTGTCCGATAGAAGTACAAGGCCGTTGCTGGCGCTGACTGCATCCCAACTATGACGAAGGACATGGTGCTGGAGTTGGGACTTCATCGTCAGGCCGATCTTTATCTCATATGGAGGCGGGACATGTCCGGGCGGCAGGAGCTCCACGAGGCGGTCGTGCAACGGCAAGCAGTTCACTGCCTGCTCCGCTGCAATTAAGCGCAGCGCCTCGTTGTACTTGTCGACTCGCTCGTTGGTCGTACTGTTGAGATCTTCGCCAAGCATGGGAATCTCTATAACGGCGATTCGTGCGTGGGTCTCAGCTCGGAGCCGCCGCAGGATCGCCGACACGTTCTCGGTAAACCACTCCAGCGTCGGCGTCTGCCGTATCCCCTTCATGCGCAAGGTCCAGCGGCTCATGGATGAAACGGGGGCGAGGGCCACATCATTGGTGCCGACCATGAGAGTAACGATGTCGGGATCGCACTTGATAACCGTATCGATACGCTGCAGCACATTCCATGCCAAGTCACCAGCGACGCCGGCGTTCACGGCCTGGATGCCGTGCGCCCCCACCCGTTCGCCCAACATTGCAACCCAGTCAGCACTGCCGACGCCCTCGGTAATACTGTCACCTACGCATACCACCACCGTCTTAGCGCCAGGGTCTCTCCCATCGCGCAAGAACGCCTTCGTCGTCCCCCGCCGGCTATGTCGGTCCATAGTTCCTCCCTTTCGCTCCGGAGGGTGGGACGATAGGCTCTGCTTCCACTCCGGCTTGGCTCACCGGCTGTGACTTCCGCAACGGCCTACGTGGCATGTTCGCGCGAGCTCGGAGGAGCGGACCCGAGGAAGACGGCCCTGGCAATGTCGTCGCGGGCCAGGAGATCTCGGGTCAATCCCTCGAACCGGACCTGGCCCTTTTCCAAAAAGATAGACCGCTCACAAAGTTCCGCGGCAATGTTGAGGCTCTGCTCAACGACTACCAGCGTTACCCCGGTGGCATGTATACGCCGGACTACCTCTAACAGCTCACCGACCACGATCGGCGCGAGTCCCAGCGACAACTCGTCGATGCAGAGTACCTTTGGATCTAGCAAGAGCGCTTTCGCCATGGCGACCTGCTGTTGCTCACCGCCCGAAAGGGTGCCCGCTTTTTGGCGTCGTCGCCCAGCCAAGGACGGGAAGGTCTCGTAAACGACCTGGCGCCGTTCCTTCAGGCGTGACTTGTCCATCTTGGCGGTGAGCGCCTGCATCTCCAGGTTCTCTTCGATGGTCATATCAGTAAATACAGCCCGTCCACCGACCACGAGCAACAGTCGCTGGGCCACCAACCTTTCAGCCGAAACGCCTGTGACGTCGGACCCGAAGTAGGTGACGGTCCCCCCGCTGGCCTTTTCCAAGCCAGCGATTACCTTGAGGAGCGTGGACTTGCCGGCACCGTTGGTGCCGAGCAAGGCCAACGCTTCCCCTTGGTGGACCTCGAGCGATACCCCGAACAGTACCTGGAGCTGCCCGTAGGAAAAGTCGAGATCGCTGACTTGCAATGCAACCGGGTGGCTGCTTGGGTACGTCACGATGACTTGTTGAACGCCGGATCAGGAACCTGCCAGCACTTGCACGAAGCGTGGTAGTAGATGGCGCGCCACTCGCTCAGACCGTAAGCCGACCCGGCCGGCGAAGCCGAGAAATCAATCGGCGCGAAGGGATAGGCGAACTGAACCGTCCCAACCTTGTGCATAGACGAGATCTGTTGAGTGGAGGAAACCGTCGAAGCGTGATTCAGCAATGCTTGTACGAACCACAGGTAATCGCACACGACACCGCCGTAGCCGTCAGGCTGCTTATAGAGGCTCGGCTGGCCACCCGCGGCATAGATGGCATTGCAGGCCTTGGTGGCCGCCGTAGGCTTGTACCCAGGCGTCGTCGCCTCACCGTATCCACCCTCGACGATGTTCACCGTCCCATCGAAGTTTGTCGGGTCGGGTGCGTCGGGGCCGCTGAAGTTCGACGCAGCCGCAGCGCTGTCCGTGAACACGTAGTGGGGGGTGTAGCCCTGTTGCTGCGCCACTTGCGTAAAAAGACCCCAATCGCCCAAACCCACCTCGGTTACGTCCGTCACCTTGGCGTTCTTGAACGAGAGAACCGCCTGCTCCATGGATGCAGAGGTGTCCGTCTGACCTGCGGGACATCCCATGCTGAAGTAGTCCACAGCACTAGAAGGGACTTTCGCTGCGGTGAGTGCCGATTGCTCGAGGCTCTGGGTTCCCGTGGCGCACGTGTGGTACAGCACGCCGAGCTTCTTGAACCCCTTGGCTGCGCTGAAGTACCCGAGTCGGTGCAGCGCCAGGATCCCGGTGCGGAATGCCGCCTGCGCGTTCCCCCGATCGCGAGGGCGTACGGGTGGTAGACCGTCAGATCGTCAGGGGTCAAGTACGACGAGGCAAGCAGGATGTGATGTTGCGGGATGCAGCTTGCCGCGCCCACCTCGGTGAGTGCGCCACTGTCGAGCACGATGTAGGGCTGCGCCGAGGCAATGCTCAAACAGGATTGCTGTGCGTTCGCAGCATCGACAGGGTTCACGTCGTAGAAACTCATCACGATCTTGCGGCATCCGGCCCCGCCTTCACTGTTTATCTTTTTCGCCACCAAGTTGTAGTCGGCTTCTTGTTGTTTGGTCGACGGAACACCCACCGTGGCATTGGTCAGCGACCCACTGGAGACGTCGATGATCGAAGCCGCCACCTTGACTTGACCCGACGTGATACCGGGGGCCGAACCAGACGGGCAGTGGCCTGTAGAAGCGCTGGCGCTGGCGGTGGCTGCTCCGGCGGATGGGCCGACACCCCCTCCCAAATCAGGAGTTCCGACCACCAAAGCGGTCACTACCGTCAGGAGGGCGACGCACACCGATGCCGTCCGAAGCCGCCCCGTCCTGAGGGAATTGGAATGGGTCACGATGCTTCTCCTTTGATTTGGACGGTCCCGGCTCGGCCGGGCCTGTGGACTGACTGATTGCCAGAACGGGTGATCGCCGTATCGTCGGTGCCCAGATAGCTGGCGATCACAGTTGGGTTGTCGCGGACCTGGGCGGGGATTCCCTCGGCGATGACCCGGCCTGCGTCCATGGCATAGATCCGGTCGCACAGGCCCATGAGCACGGGCATGTCGTGCTCGATGACGAGGATCGAACACCCCAACTCGTCGCGGATGCGGCGTACCAGGGGCCCGAATGCCTCGGCTTCGCGCTGGGCCACGCCTGCGGTCGGCTCGTCGAGCAATAACAGACGCGGCTCGGACGCGACCTGTGCGGCGAGATCGCAGATCCGACGCATGCCAGTGGACAGTTCGGACGTCAGCGCGTCAGCCCACGGCCCGAGACCGAAGGCGTCGACGATCTCTAGTGCCCGTCGACGGCTATCGCGCTCCCCCGTCCGAACCCACGGCGCGCCGACCAGTGCCGGTAGGAGGTGGGTCTTGGCGTGCTGCGAGGTTGCCACCTGGACGGTCTCGGTCACGGTCAACCCGGCGAAGAGGGACGCGTCTTGGAAGCTCCGCGCCAGTCCGTAGCGCGCCCGCACCTCGGCCGGTCGACCGGCGACCTCGTGGCCGAATAGCCGTACTGAGCCTTGTTGGGGTCGCAATACCCCACTGATGGCGTTCATCAACGTCGTCTTGCCCGCCCCGTTTGGACCGATCAGGCCCACGATCTCCCCGGAACCCACGACAATCCCCGCCCCGTCGAGGGCCTTGATGCCGCCAAAGTGCACCGCCAAATTTTCAACCATCAGTGGTGGCGCGCCTCCCACGGGCGGCGTTGCCGTGCGACTGTCTGAGTTGCGTGTGCCAATCGTCGCGAAGGAAATACCGGCCGGTACTCCTTGAACCGCCAACCTCGGCGCAGTCACGGCTCCCCCCTCGCTCGCCTTCACCCGTGCCGCCCGGCGGTTGAGGTAGGTCTGCCACGAATCTTGGACCTGGCCGGCGATGCCATTGGGGAACGCGTTCATCGAGCCGACCACGCCAATGCCGCTGAAGAACAGCAAGAACCCCACGTTCTGCCCGAAGGAGCCCAAGAGTCCGCTCAAGTGGGGCCCGATAAAAAAGGTGCCCATGTACAACAGCACCGCGGCCGCGACCGCACCGCCCAACGACCCCAGACCGCCGATCACCGGGATGGCCAAGACTGCGATCGAGATGTCTGCCGTGAACTGCGAGGGTGACACGCTCTGCCAATCGAGTGCCCAGAAGACTCCGGCTGTGGCCGCCACAAAGCCCGAAAGGGCCAAGACGCGCAGCTTGACCGTGGCCGGCTTGATCCCGAACGCCGCGCTAGCCCGCTCGTTGTCCCGCACCGCGATGACGATCCGGCCGACCGACGATCGGCGCAGCGTCGCCGCTGCGGCCACGACCACAACGAGCACGACCAAGACCACGTAATAGAGGTAGAGCTGCGAGCCGATGTGTCCAAGGCCGCCCGGGAGCACGGACGTCACCTGCACCGGGGTGGTGAAGGGCGTGGCCCCACCCACCCAGGACTGCAGATAGAGCCAGTCCGGGGCGATGACTGCCAGGCCGAGCGTGGTGACGGCGAGGGTTAGACCCCGCACCCGCAGTGCAGGCAAGCCGATCGCCACCATGACCGCCGCGCCGACGATGCCCGTCACCACTAACAACTCGACGACGCTCCAGCCGGCCTCTCCTGCCCAGCGGGCGGTCAAATAGGCGGCGATCCCCACTAGGGCGAAATGGCCCAGGCTGACCTGTCCTGACCAGCCCACCAGCATGGTCAGCGACACCCCGACCAGCGCGTACACCAGCACCAGCACCAAGAGGAACTGGTTGGACTTGAAGTACGGCAGCAAGGGGAAGACCAGTGCGACCACCAACGACACCCCGATAAGCCACTTCATCCCGTGACGTAGCAGCATCGAGTTCTTGAGCACCTCGGGCACTCTGAGACCGGGGCGCTCGGGCACCGCTGCTCCTTCGGCCGCGAATGCCCGACCGATGGCCCGGCCGCGGACGAAGATCGCCAGGAGGATCACGCCGAACACGGCCAACTCGGCCGTACCCGCATTGTTCGTCTCAGCCGCCACCACCTGGTAGACCAAACCCAGGCCGATCCCGCCGGCTACCGCCACCGGGAACGACACGAAGGCGCCGAAGGCGGCTGCCCCCATCGTCAACATCAACAGATACGGACCGGCCGCCTGTGCGTTGAACGACGTCGTGGTCGGTCCATTCAGCACCGCCGCAAAGGCCGACAAGCCGCCGGCGATCCCCCACGTGATCAGGCTGACCCGATTCACCGAGATCCCGCACAGCCGTGCTGCGTCAGGGTTCCCCGCAGCAGCACGGATCTGCTTACCGGTCGAGCTGAATTCCAGAAACACCCACAGCAACAACAGCAGAACGGGAACGAGGATCATCGTCAGCACCGACATTCCGCTCAGCACGACGCCCCCGATCTGGAGGTGCGAGGTGAAAGGCTGAGGGAACGGTGCCTGCGATGTTGGGGTCAACCCCGGAATGTAGGTGAGCGCGAGCAATACCTGGCTCACACCAATCGTCAGGATCAAAAGGCGTACGGGGGCCTTGGTCTTGCGCCGCACCGGCCCCACGAAGAAGCGCTCTACCAACAGCCCCGTGGCGATCCCCACGGCGACGCAGCCGACGAACGATCCCCACCAGTTCCAGCCCCAGTCGTTGACGACCTTCAACAATAGGACGGCCGAGAGCACGCCCAGCTGGCCCCAGCAAGGTTAAGAAATCGGTTCGCTTTGTAGACCAGCACGAAGCCGACGGCGAGCAGGCTGATGATCAGCCCATTGAGGAAGCCGAGAACAAGTGTGCCCGAGGTCACAGCGTGTCAGCTCCACCTTGGCGTTGCGGTGGACCCAGCGAATAACCTCACAGCCGCAGTCACGCAAGAGCTGACGGGCTGGCAGACTCGCCGGAGGCAATCCCCGGGGATCGAACCGAGAACTTTGAGAGACTTCGAAATGGTGCCGCTGACGCAGCAAGGCTGACCGGCTGATCCAACGGAGATTCCAAGCGATCTTCGTGGCCCATTCGTCGATAAGAATCCGGTACTCCATCTTGAAGGGCCCGAGAACCGATGCGCGCCGGAATGGACGGTCGAGTGACGGCTCGGGCTACAGCTTACGTCATTGTCTGGATGTGACCTCACGACCCCCCCATAAGCAACAATCCAAGAATTTCAGAGCGCATGAGCACTCCCCTTCAGCCTGCCGAACCTGCACGCGAACGGCCCGACCGGCGAGAGATACGTTCGGTCGGCTCCGTCAGCCACGACAGCGCCCGCTCGATCGCTGGCACAATCTCCTTCACGTGGACTTCCCCAGAGACGTACCTCGACAAGGCGCCCAAGGTGACGTTTGCCAAAATATCCCCCAGATCGGCGGCGTCAGAAGGATCGAGTCCGTCGAAGGCTTCTCTCATCGCCCCCACGGAAGCGTCGCCTTGCGCACGCAAGCGCTCTCCCCCTACGGCCCACCGGGCGCGCATGAACGCGTCCAGCATCTCCGGGTGCTCCTCCCAGGGTTCGAAGATCGTCCGCAGCATACGGATGAGCGCATCGAAAAGCGGTTCTCCTGGGGCACGGCCCTCGATTGGGCCGTACGCGTGTATTTCCATCCAACGCTCGAGTGCCGCCACAGTTAGCTCGCCTCGGGAAGGGAAGTGCTTGTAGATGGTCGCCAACGACACCCTCGCACCCTCGGCCACATCGTCGAGCTGCCACTTGTCGTACCCGTTGGACTCCAACAATGCGGCGACGACGTCGAGAATCACGGCAGGATCGGTACGCAGCTGTGAGGTTTTAGCAATCACGGCCACCTAAAGACCTCCGAGTGAGACCCCGTCCCAACAGAGGCGCTCGGCCCCGCGGGGATCGCGCTCGACGGATGAGGGCGCGTCGAAGCGCATGGTCGAGCGATCCTCCAGGGCATACGCGGGCCACCGGGGTAGTTCGTCGTGGTGAGGGTCGCCGCTATGGGCGAAGGCAGTAAGAGCGCGGCTCGTGTCGGAGGTGAGCTGCTCTGCATGAGGTCCTGCGGCGATCGAAGCTTTGTCGACGTTATCGAAGAAGTAGGGCATGTCACCCCCATGGCCCGACCGCACCCGCCCCGTTGGATCGGGATGTCCCCATGCGAACAAGTACATCCAGGATGGGGCACCACCCCCTGCGAGCTTCGCCTCGCTCAGCCGAATGTGCGGTATGCGCATTGTGGCGTCGGTAGTAATCGCGATCAAGAGAGACGTCGGAGTGTCGTGTGGATGAATGTCCCGGTAGCCCGCAATGATCGGGTCCGCGTTCTCGCCGAGAAACATTTCAACTCGGTCTCGGAGACCTTCCTCGGTTATGGACCAGAACTCTGGGTCGCCGATGAGGAATGCCATCATTTCGTCCGTGGTGCAGCCGGACACCAGCGGAACATTCGCCGAAGCTCCGAGCCCAATAGCCTGCTCGGGATGCTGAGGAAGGCTGGGGCCTAGGACCGGACCAAAGCTTCGCCCCCTTCCGGCGCCCAACAGCCCCGATCCCTGCAGTGCAAACTCTGTCTCAATGAGTCGGCCGACTT
Source organism: uncultured Acidimicrobiaceae bacterium (assembly GCA_963706555.1). Classification (GTDB taxonomy): domain Bacteria; phylum Actinomycetota; class Acidimicrobiia; order Acidimicrobiales; family RAAP-2; genus Bog-473. Next base: position 2,548,835 of record OY970164.1, on the reverse strand, counting down.
CGACCGTTTGAAGCTTTTTGAGATCTGTACCGGACCCAAGTTGCTGCAGGGACACTTCGGCGGTGGAATTCCCCTGCTCGGCTGATTGCGCCGCCAGCATCGAGCCGCTCATGGGGAACGCCTTATGGAAAAGTCCGCTCGCAGCAGGCATGGCCAGCAGGGCGGTCGTCTTTGCTCCACCCCCGGACTCTCCGAAAACCGTCACGTTGTTCGGATCTCCGCCAAAGCCACGAATATTTTGCTTCACCCAACCGAGCGCCGCCACCACGTCGAGCATTCCGACATTACCCGAATCAGCAAACTCGTCTCCAAATTGGGATAAGTCCAAGAAGCCAAGAATCCCCAGCCGGTGGTTAATTCCGACCATGACGACCCGGTCGCGGTGGGCCAGGTTGGTGAAATCGTAGAGTGGCCAAGAAGCCGATCCCGTGCTCAACCCACCGCCGTGCAGCCAGATCAGGACCGGCAGCTTGTCGGCGGCCTCCAAAGTCGGCGTCCACACGTTCAAGACCAGACAGTCTTCGCTCATCGACGGCTCGCTGGTCAGGACGCCCATCATCGACTCCACCTCGGGGGGCATGGACACTCCCGTCATCTGCTCGATCGTCATCTGCGGGCACGAGGGGCCATAGGTTAGGCAGTCGCGGATGCCGGTCCACGGCACCGGCGGGCGTGCCGGCAGGAAACGGCCCTCTCCTCCAGTGTCAGCCCCGTACGGCACTCCCTTGAACGCCCAGACGCCACTTCCGTAGGCGCCACGAATAGTGCCACTCGCTGTCTCAACCAAATCCGAATGCAACCCTTCCCCCTTCGACGTTCACTCGACTCGCGCACCGCTGACTAACAGATCGAGCCCTCTCTCCCGATCAAATAGAGATTCCGAAGATCCGCGCTGCGTTACCGCGCACCATTGCATCTACCTCTGCCTCAGGTACATCCGCGAACTGCTTTTCGACCCACTCGGCGGAGTAGGGAAACGAACCCTCGTTGTGCGGATAGTCGTTGCCCCACATCAGACAATCGAGCCCGGTGATGTCCCGAAGACGGATCGCCGCGGGGTCCCACATGAACGTCGCATGCGCCTGACGCTTGAGGTAGTAGCTCGGGGGAGCATCAATCTTCGGCGCCGCCGGTCCGGAGCCAATTCCGAGGGCGTGCAGGCGGCTGTCGTTCCAGTGATGATCGAAGAATTGAATCGCAAATGCCAGCCATCCTGCGTAACCCTCCGTCATGACGACGTGCAGATCCGGATACCGGGCAAAGACCCCGCTGTAGGTCAGCCATCCCAGGGTCTCCCCCATGCCGCAACAGAGGTTGTACCAAGCAACGTCCGCCACACCGGGGTACACCGGATACGGGGTCGGAGCGGAGCGCAGGCCGCCGACGTGCATCGAGAGCGGAACCTTGAGCGCGTTGGCGGCCTCCCACAATGGTTCCCATTCGGCGAGATGATACGGACGGTCAAAGATGCCGTCGGGAAGGAGCGCCGGACGCAATCCCATTGCGGCGGCCCGTTCCAGCTCGCGTACCGACGCCGCCACGTCCCTGAATGGAAGATAAATAGCTGGCGCCACTCGATCCAAGAAAGGACGCCACGTTTCCGCCAGCCAGTCATTGACCAACTGGCAATAGGCGACATCCACCTCGGCGGGCGTGTCGTCTTCGAATGCCGAGATCCGCCCGATCAGCACGGCTCCATGGACGCCATCGCGCTCGAGATCGGCCAGCTGGGCGGATGGATCGAAACTCGGTACGGCCTCGGGGCACACGTTGCCCACCGCTGCCCGGGCCAGAGCAAGCGGTTCGTCTTCGACCGGCAGCTCCATCGACGAGTCCAGTTCGGAATCGCCACCCATCAGCGCCATTGCCGCGCGAGGCACCGGTCGGACGATGTGGGCGCCTTCATCATGTCTTTTCAGACGAGCGAAGTATCGCTGATACGACTCTGGAAGCTCATCCACCAGGGAAAATGGCGGTGCGATATGACAATCCGTCGTGATCATCGGACCCGCCATGGCAATCCCCCCAATCCCAGCGTGCCAGTGTCCCGAGAAGGGACATTTCTGCAGTAGTCGTGTTACTACCGAAGGTAGTCGTGTTACCGCTCGATGTCAATGGCTGCACGCGTGGACCAGGCTGCAGGGCCGTGCTTGACCCACGACGAGCATGAAACTCTGCGACGATGTGCCGGAACCGGCGGCTGAAGGGTACGCAAGCGCTCGCTCTGCGCCTCCGGGCCGTATTTGCCTACCGGGAAAGTGACAACGACGAGGTACCCGCGCGGTGGAGCGTGACGAAGGCAATGGGCGGCCAGTAGCGTCGGCACTTCATATGAAACACATTCGTAGCTCTGAGATGAAGGGATGCTCCGCGTGAGTGCTGACGGTCGGATTGTCGTCGTGGTCGGGCTCGGAGGAATGGGTTTGGCCGTCGCAAAAAGACTGGGGCCCGGCTCGACATTGGTGCTGGCCGATTTCAATGCCGCGACGTTGGAGGCTGCGGCAGTCGAAGTCCGCGCTGAGGGTTACCGTGTGGTCGAACACCAAGCCGACGTGTCGGACGAATCAGCGGTCGCTTCTCTGGCAAGAAGGGCGTCTGGACTCGGAAGGGTGGAGGTCCTCGTCCATACGGCCGGGGTTTCCCCGGTGCAGGCGTCTGTCGAAGCAATCCTGCAAGTGGACTTGCTGGGAACAGCCCTCATGCTCGATGCCTTCGCGTCAACGATCGCAAACGGCGGGGCGGGTGTCTTCATCGCTTCGATGGCGGGCACGTTCTTTCCACAAAACCCCGATCTCGAACGACGGCTGGCGACTACTGCGACCTCGGAATTGCTCGCCCTCGCCGAACTGGCTCCGGAGGCCGTCACCGATCCTGGGACCGCCTATGGGCTCGCAAAGCGGGCCAACCAACTCCGGGTGCGGTCCGCGTCGGTAGCCTGGGGGCAACGAGGTGCCCGGGTGAATTCCATTTCGCCAGGGGTCATCTCGACACCCATGGGGGCGGCAGAGCTGAGCGGCCCCCACGGTGACTACATGCGTCAGATGGTGGATATGAGCCCCACTGGACGCCTCGGCACGCCACAGGACATCGCCTCCGCTGTCGAATTTCTTGCGGGCCCAATTCCACTTTCATCACTGGCACCGATCTTTTGGTCGATGGCGGCGTAGTCGCATCAGTACTGACCGGAATGAACGGCGGTTGAGGCAACCGCGCGTACCGAAAGGTTCCCTGCAGTTCGTCATTTCCGACCTGAGAGCGTGCCCTTCGGGGCAGTGCGACATTGGTCGGACCGGGTCGGTCAAACGATCGGTACAGCGACGGTGTCGTGACCGGACCGAAGGACGGTTCCCGGCTGGGCGCCGGTGAACTCGCCCTGTTCGACGATTATTTCACCGTTCACGAGCACCACATCGATTCCCACCGCGGCGGAATAGAGACGGCTGCCGTTGCCAGGCAGGTCGCCTCGCACCTCCACGGGTGATCCAGCCACTTCCGCCTCGTCGAAAACCACGATGTCGGCGGCGTAGCCGATGTCCAGGCGACCATGACCGGTGATACCAAAGGCGCGGGCGACATCATCCGTGACCATCCGGACAGCGGTCTCAAGCGGAAGGAGCTGCCGGTCACGCACACTGGGACCGACGAAGTCGGTGAAGAACGCGAAGCCGTCAAGCATGTCGAGATGGGCACCGGCATCGGACCCACCGACGAGGGTTCTGGGATCTTGCCAGGCCTCGACACGACGACGCCACGAGTCAGAATCGTCACCCTGAGGTGGTACGACAAATGTGGTACGGAGTTCGTCGGCGAGGACGACATCGAACATGAGCTCGAACGGATCGACCCCACGCACCCGAGCGGCATCCGCGACGGTATGCCCCATGACATCGGCGAAGGCCGGCGTGTCGACGTGGTCGAACCGGAGCCGTTCCACGTCGTACCAAATGCGTCCCGAACCCACCGTCTCGTCGGCGAGGCGCCGCCGAACCTCGGGATCCGAGAGCAGACGAATTCTGTCAGCCGGCGCGTGTGCGATCAGGTCGGCCCAGGCCGGCAGGGCGTCGAAGAGGACCCCTGAGTCAAGGTTGATCCACATCGTCATCGGTACCGGGAGAGTGAGCGCTTGGACCAGACCCCCATGGACGGCGGCGAGATCGGAGGCAGCGAGCCTGTTCTCATTGATCTCCGCCATGTCGGAGCGCACAGTGAGGAGGTTCCAGTTCAGCGGTCGCGCTGCCGTGGTGGACATCTTCGCCATCAGCATCGCCCGGTCCTCGGGAAACGGGCCCGTCGCCCAGGGAAGGAACTCGAGCCAGGTTCCCGGATGCTGCCGAAGGACCGCGCACAGGCGGAGGATCTCGTCGTCGGTGGCAAACCGAGATGGAACAGGCTCATTGTTCCCATCGTTGTGCGTGTCCGAAAGCGATGACGAGAACCCCAGCGCCCCCGCTGCAAGGCTCTCGTCGACGAGGCGTTCCATCCGCCCAATTTCCTCGTCGCTGGCGGTGCGACGGAAGTCGTCCCCCATCACGACGCGCCGTACTGTCGAGTGCCCGACAAGAAAGCCGACGTTGATCGCCACGTTGCCATCCATGCGGGCCAGGTACTCCTCGAAGGTCCGCCACGTGATGTCGACCCCTGCTTGGATGGTCGCGAGCGGAATGCCTTCGACCCTCGCCAGCATTTCGGTCAGATAGTCCGCTGCGTGTGCCTCCATCGGCGCCAAGGTGAATCCGCAGTTTCCAGCGATCGCCGTCGTGACACCGTGAAGCGGACTCGGCGTCAGGTAAGGATCCCAAACGACCTGGGCATCGAAATGCGTGTGCACGTCGATGAAACCGGGAGTCACCACTTTGCCTTCGGCATGCACATGCCGACGCGCCGTTTCGCCGAGCGTGCCGACTGCCACTATCCGGCCGTCTCTGATGCCGACGTCGGCGCGGCGGCGCGGAGCACCGGTTCCGTCGATGATGTCACCCCCGACGATCGCAACATCCAACATCGTGAGCCCTTCCCGGGTCGCCTTGCGCGAACGGCACCTCGTGCTCCACACTACCGATCGGCTGCCGATTCGTCGGAGAGCCTGGCGAAATTGCCTCCGCTCCGCGCAAGAGGCCGTAGTAGCGTCCGACGGAACCGTCACCGCGAACCATGTCGACCTCAGCGGTCTTTGCCACCGGCCCAGATCGACGTCTTCCTGACCACGTATGGAACTCCTGACTCTTTGACCAGGTAGTTCTCCAGGATCTTCCGGGATCCGCACCCAGGCCCGATCGACAGGATTTCGCGAATGCGCAGCGCATGGCACCCGTTCTGCTGACGAGGATCACGATTTCTTGGCGAGCGCCAGGACTTCTTGGATTCTACCGCCACTGATCCAATGGCTGCGCCCGAGGCGCTCCGAGTGCGAGTGGAACTATTCCGCGGCCTTGCGCCGTTGAAGTGAGGCAACGCATGTCCGCCGACATGAGATATTGCCTAGGGCTGGATGTAGCGCAGAATCGCCAGAGTAACGACCAGATTCCCGGGCAATAGCCGCCAGGCGGTTTGGTCTCGATTCCTCGTCGTCCGCCACTCGGTCGCACAAGGGATTACGGTCGGAACAGGCGGCCAGGGCAGACCTGTGAGATCGGCCTCCACAACACGGGGAGAATAGCTGAAATGTCGGCACGACAAGGAGCACCTACATTCTTGAGCGGTGATCTCGTTTTTGGCGAGGGTCCTCGCTGGCGCAATGGGGCCTTGTGGTTTTCTGACATGCACGGTGAGTCGGTTTGGACCGTCGATTTGTCCTCCAGACGCACCAAGGTTTTTGACGTTCCTGGCCGACGGCCTTCTGGTCTTGGATTTCTCCCAAATGGCGATCTGCTGATCGTCTCGATGCTTGAAGCGGAGATACTCCGTTGGGATGGCACTGATGTGTCCACCTACGCCGATTTGACGCGCTTCTTCGAAAAGGGGTGCAACGACATGGTTGTCGACGTGAATGGACGTGCCTACGTGGGCTCTTTTCCCGACGTTGAGGGTCCGGTCGGCCGCCTCGTCGCTGTGGACCCGGATGGGTCTGCGCGAATCGTGGCGGACGAAGTCGTCATTCCGAATGGTTCGGTAATCAGCCCAGATGGAGCGATCTTGATCGTGGCGGAATCGCTGGGGCGACGCCTTACAGCCTTTGACATCGAACCGGACGGAGATCTCTCAAATCGTCGCGTCTACGCCGAGTGTCCGGAGCGCGGTCCCGATGGCATCTGTCTCGACGAAGAAGGTGCAGTCTGGGCGGCTATGCCGCTCGCTCGAGAGTTTCAGCGGATCAGGCCTGGGGGCGAGATTGTCGATTCTGTAGCCATTGACGGCCGAATGGCCATTGCCTGCGCACTTGGAGGTCCAGATCGCAAGACGCTGTTTCTCTTTACAGCCCTGGATCATGATCCAGTAGCTCTCGCCGGCACCCGAGAAGCGCAGATTCACACCATCAACGTAAGTGTTCCGGGAGCAGGAATTCCCTAGCCGGATCCCGGCGCCGGAGCCAGAACTCACTGCATCACTGCTGACTTCATGCGGTCGCCTTCAAGCAACGAATCTGCGCCTCACTGTGGTGGATCGGTTGGGCATGTCCGATAAAGGGACGCGGCGGCGCTTCAGGCGAAAATGTCGGCCGCTTGGGCGGCGGCGAGCATGGCCGCAGCGTCGTCAGTGAGAATCACTTTGCCGTGCACCAAACGTTCGACGGCAGCCTTGTACTTGGCAAACCAGGACGCGTGATCGGGGCAGAGCGCCCGGATCTTGTCGGAACCAAACGGCGTGGTCTGACCCAAACCGAAAGGAAAACCACCAGGCTCGGCTTCGGCTCTGTGGGTCGCAAGTGGCGCCTCGAGGTCGGGCCAGCGGATACCGCCGATGGCGTTGCCATTCGCATCACGGGCGAGCGTTGCGGGGTCGTCACCTCGGGTGATGCGCTGCCAGAGCGGGGGCGGTGGCGCGCCGTCGGCCCATTGAGTCAACAGGTGGAGCGCAGCGCGCTTGGCGGGCCCGAAGCAGACCTCGGAGTGCGGGAGGCCGGCGATAGGGCCAAGCTTGGCGAACTCTGCCGACGAGACGGCACCTGCATGGCCGGCACCGGGGATCTCCCAGACGCGCAGCCGATCGCCGTCGGGCTGCACGTTCGGGTAGCAGTCGGCGGCCTCGGCCTCGGAATTTAGGATGATGCACGGCGTCTCGAGGTCGAGTCGGAGCATGTGCCCGTTCCAGTCGATCAGTGCGAACGGGTTGGGACCGCCCATCCGGGGAAGTGTCTCAGCAGCCGATGCCGCATTGAGGGCGCACGGTGCGCCCGGGAAAACCGTCAAGAGGAACGCGTCGAAAACTGATTCGAGCGGGTGCACGCCGTTGAAGTAGGCCATGAGACGGGCGGCGGACTGCGACCCGCCCGTGGCGATCACGTGCTTAACGGCGAAGCCCTCCAACGGACCGGCAGCGCCACGACCCCTGCGGGCCACGAGACGCCCCGCCTGGGTGAAGATGTCGAACGAAAAATCATCACCGGGATGCGCCAACGAGCCATAACGCCGCGCGTCCCCGGTCTTGAGCGCCGGCATCTCGAACCCCGGCAGTCCCCCGACGTCAGCCCCCTCGACACCGACGCGCTGAGCCGAAACGCCCACCAGGACGAACCCATCCTCCACCAGGCGAGCCGCGCTCTGAGGAGGCTCGAAACTCTCACCCGCCGACACGTTGTTCCAGTTGACGACCACGGTCCCGTTGAACCGCGCCGCCTCCGACGGGCGCACGACCAGCATGCGCGTGAGAAACGGCCGCTGCTCCGAACGCTCCGCCGTCCACTGGCCGTCCGACGGGTACTCGGAGCCGCCACCGACGAGGCGGAAGCTGCTTGCGTCGCCCTCGAAAAACCACTCCTCTTCGACGCCGCCAACCTTCTCGATGGCGGACGCCACTGAGCCCATCGGAGTTCCATCAACCTTGCCTGTGAACGTAGCCAAGAAGGCCTCCCCTGTCCGAAATCCGCCTCGCAATAGCAAGCGACAGCGCTTCCGGTCGTGTTTTTATCACGAAGCCTCACACCACGAAGACCAGGTCCTCGACGCGTGGGTTCCCACATAGCGTTTATCTCGCTTGGGGCGCCCTCGTTTGGGTGCCCCGGGCAACCAAGCCCGATCGGTTATTCGTCAGCAACCTATTCAGGAACGCGTCACGCGGTGCGGGAGAGATGCACTGGAGCGGTTCACTCCATCAGCGCACAGCAGTAGGTACACCTCCGGTCGCAACATCGAACGTGGATCAGTGTCCGGCCAGCGAATCCAGGCGCGGTGTAGTGCGGTCCGAGGACTTCGAGCAGGGCGTCGATACGACCGATCACCTTCGGGCGACGCTTGACGAGGCTCGAACGCAACCTCGTCGCCCGGTGGAGCGGCTCGGAGGGACCGACAGTGCTCGAGCCGGTGAAGACGCTCGGGGTTGCCACGACACGTCCGGAGGCGAGGAGTTTGTAGTCGAGATGGTCCGACTTGGTGTGCCTCCGGGTAAAAGCCCCGCGGGTCGGCAGACGGCTCGAGGGACCATGACGACGGTGGCACGCCCTGCGGCGGGACCAGGCTGCGAGAGGAACCCGGGCGTTGCGTGTCGGCTCTCCACAGCATCGAACCGCACAGGAAGCCAGCTCCATAACAATCACGGATCATGGGGATAATCGCTCATCCTTCCAGTCCGTCTCAACCAGGCAATACCGGAGTCGATTGTGGCGCCGGTGGTTCCGCTCGTGCCAGAACTCGACGATCTGCGGTCGAAGGTGATGGCCACTCCTGCGTTCCGGGCGCTCGATGTCGCCTCCGTGAAGCCATCCAGTTCAACCGCGAGCTGGTCGATTGTTGCCAGACGCCGGACAAAGCCTACGAGCGGGAGTTCACACGGCCGCCACCGTCCACCAGGACATCCGTCCCCGTGAGATAGCCGGGCTTTCCGCTCGCGCAGAAAGACAGCACCTCGGCGATCTCCTCGACCCTTCCGAACCGTCCGAGCGCCGACTTTCTGGCGAGTGCACCCGCGCCGGCGGCCTCCTCGAGCCTGCCCATGTCGGTATCGATCGAGCCCGGCGACACCGACAAGATGCGAGCGCCGCGTTGACCCAGCCCTTTTGCGAGTGACTTCGAGTACCAGATCACGAAGTTCTTACTGACCGCGTACGCGAGACCCGGCCGGAGCTTCCTGGGAACGAGATCGACTCGGCCGAGCACCTTGCTGAGGAAGCGATCCGGGTCGGACACGGCGAGCTTGTAGCTCCGCCTCGGGACAGGGAAGGCGGCCGGAAGGAAGGCAGCAGCGGAGGCGACATTGACGATCGCGACCCCCTCGTGGGCAAGGGGGACAAATGCCTCGTTGACGTGAACCGTCCCCAGCGCGTTGACCGTCACGATATGCTCCGGCGTTCCCATCTGGGGGCTCACTCCCGCAGTGTGGACCACCGAGACAACTTTGCCGAGCCGCTGGGCTTGCGTCGCCATCTCATGCCCCGAGCGCCTGTCGGTCACGTCGCACATGAGGATCTCGCACTCGACGCCGAGGGCCCGAAGCTCCGCTGCCGCGGCGTCCAAACGCCTCTGCCGCACGTCGCAAATGAGTACACCGTGGCTTTGCCCGACGATCTTCGCAGTCGCCAGCCCCAGCCCGCCTGCGCCGCCCGAAATGACACACACCGTTTCCAAGGTCGCCTCCGAATCCGAGCTATTGCTCTCTGCCCACCCTGACGTGCCCGGGACTGAGGAGCGAAAAATCCACCCCGGTGAGCTCGACCGAGCGTTCCCACAAGAGCTGGCGGGCGGGTTCGTCGAGGGCACGTCGCGGCGGCGGTAGGGCCACGGGGGCGCCCTTGATGCCGCCGGTGCCACCGGGGCCGTAATACTGGCCGCCGTAGGCGTCGTAGCTCGTGGCCGCTCGCAACGACGGACGGGCCGCTTCGGCAGCGGTGGGAATGAGACGGGTCCCCACGCCGGTGCGGGTGCCGCGCTCGCGCCCGGCGTCACCAGACCTCGTCGCGCCAATCTCGGTGGAGGCGAAGCCGGGATGAGCGGCGAGGGAGATCGCATCCGCACCGACCGCCGTGAAGCGCGCCTGAAGCTCGAAGGCGAAGAGCAAGTTGGCCAGCTTGGACTGGGCGTAAGCCCGGGCCTTGTTGTAGGAGCGCTCACCGGACAGGTCGTCCCATCGGATGCGGCCCACACGGGCCGACATGCTCGACACCGTGACGACTCTCGCTCGTGGGCTCGCGAGAAGGGCTGGAAGGAGCCGCCCGGCGAACGCGAAGTGGCCGAGATGATTTGTGCCGAAGACCGTCTCGAAACCGTCAACTGTCCGGGAGAAGGGGATCGCCATGACGCCGGCATTGTTGATGAGCCGGTCGACACGCCCGAACCGCTCGAGGGCTTCGTCGCCGGCGGCAGCAATCTGGCGCTGGTCTGCGAGGTCGAGCTGGAGCAACTCAACCGCACCGGACACCCGCCTGGCCTCGATCGCTGTCTTGGCCGCCGTCGCCTTCTGCAAGTTACGACAGGCCAGCACCACCGTGGCACCAGCACCTGCGAGTGCCGCGGCCGTTTCGAGTCCGATACCCGTGTTGGCGCCGGTCACGACGGCGGTGTGACCGTGCAGGTCGGGGATGTCGGCGACGGACCAGGTCGTCCCTTTGCCAACCCCGCTCGTCCAGCGCGCCACGTCAGACGACGACCGCGGGCAGCGACAGCCAGCCCCGAGTGGTGCTCGTGTGGGCCTGGACGGCGTTCTCCCAGTCGATCTCCCAACGGGGAAAACGGTTCAGTACCTCGTCAAGGGCGACTCGACCTTCGAGCCGTGCGAGGTGGCTGCCGAGACAGAAGTGAATCCCGTAGCCGAAGGTGAGGTGTTGGCCGATATCCCGGTGGATGTCGAACTCGTCTGCGGTGGGCCCGAACCTTCGCTCGTCCCGGCCGGCCGAGCCGGTGAGGAGCAGCATGATGTCGCCCGCGGGGATGGACTGGCCATGCCACGCCACGTCTTCGCTGATGGTGCGGGCCTGTACGGGCGACGGGGGCTCATAGCGGAGCAGCTCCTCAATGGCGTTTGGGATCAGCCCGCGGTCGGCCTGCAGCTCGGCCCGCTGGTCCGGGTGCTCGGCCAGCACCTTGCCGGTCCACCCGATGAGGCGTGTTGTCGTCTCGTTGCCGGCCCCGGCGATCAGGATGAGGTAGCCGAGGATCTCCTCGCGGGTGAGCCGTCGGGTGGCGCCGGTCTCATCCTCGAATTCGGCGCGCAGGAGGTCCGTCATGAGATCGTCCGACGGATGCGTCTCGCGCCACTCGATGTACTCGTTGAATCGCCCGAAGGCGCTGAACAAATAGGCATTCGGGTCCGCGGTGGGGTTGCCGTCCTCGTCGAGGAGCACCTCGATGCCTTCGCCATCGCGGGCGGCCTCCTGGTCGGTCTCGGGGATCCCCAGCATCATGCCGATGGTCTTCATCGGCATGACCGCGCCAAGGTGGCGGATGAAATCGAAGCGGCCTTGGCCGACCAACGGATCGAGCGTCTCGGCGCAGAACCGACGCACCTGCGGCTCGATCTCGAGCATCCGCCTCGGCGTGAAGACCCGGCTCAACAGCCCGCGGTGGAGGTCGTGCAGCGGAGGATCCTCCCAGAGGATGTTCCCGCGCATGGGCGGGCCGCCGCTCTTGATCACCTCGAGCACCGAGCCCCGTCCCGACAGGTAGGTCTGCCACGCGACCGACGCCGCCTGGACGTCGTCGAACCGGCTCAGCGCCCAGAACCCATGCTCGTCGTTGCGGTACAGCGGCACCTCGTCCCGCATCCGCTGCCAGAGAGGATAAGGGTCCTTGTCGATCTCAACGTCGTATGGGTCGTAAGAGATACTGGTCATCCGACCAGCATGTCCGGGGATGATCTCAGTGTCCAACCGAGGGGGTTCCGCCGAAGTCACTTGGCGGGCAGACGCACGACCACCACGGCCCACACGAGAACCGCAGGCAGCCCGGGCGATGTGGGTGGCGACTACCTCGCCGCCCCAGGATCCTCATCTGGCGCCGGTGCGTCCAGCGGGTCGGTCCTTTGACACGGGCTATAGCCGACGACGAGGTGCACCATGTCGGCGCTACTCATCAGATACGCCCGAGTTTCCACTGATCAGCAGGACCTGACGTCCCAACGCGGCGCCTGCCGCTCTTGGGGTGTTGATCACGGATTGACGGGCAGCTAGCCGTCATCGCCGACACCGTCTACCAGGTCGAGCGTGACGTCTTCTCAGCCCCAGAAGACGACCGGTTCGTCATCGTCACCGAACATATGCGTTGATCGCCTCGTCCTCCGTCCGAGGTAGGCGGGTCCCATGGATGCCACGCATTACGACTTTCTCTTTTGTAAGCCGTGGGCAGACGCCGCCGGGGGCGGCTGAGAGCAGAGAGGGCCAGAAGTGGCGTACGCCAATTTTGGAAGGTCCGGCCTCCGGGTCTCCCGGATCTGTCTGGGCACGATGGCATTCGGAAAGAGCGACGACAAGCCATGGTCGATCAGCGAGAAGGAGACCGAGCCCATCGTGCGGGCAGATCACGTTGAAGGATGCCGCCGGGAAACGCGACACCTTCACAAAGACTGTTTCAGGCGAGAGCGCTAGGGATGCCCAGCTCCGGGCCGAGGAAGCGTTAGTCGCACTTCGCAGCATACGAGCAGCCGGAGCTTTTCGCCGCAGACGTCGCAACCTTCTTCCGCGGGTTGCGGTAGCGCGTTCCCACGACGTCAACCGAGAGTTCGTGGTTCGACCTCGGGAGCAGATGGTGTTTTTTGGCGAAGTGGAGCCGCCCACCCGGCTCCACTCAAGTTCATGGTTGCTGGTGCAGGGCGAGACCGGGGCGGGGCCAGCGGCACCTCACCAATCGTCCCGAACGCGAGAGCGTGATGACAGCAGTCCTCATGTCCGTGCCCCCGAATGCGATATTCGTCGTCACATCCCCCGGAATGGGATGAACATCGATCTGCTCCCCGTCCGGCGACACCACGACTATCCCATCACCGATGGCCCCGATCGCGACGCGGCCATCTGCCTCGACAGCAAGCGAGTCGAATGAGAACGGCGTGGCCGCCACGCAGCGGCCTCCGTGACGTACTGCCAAGGATCCGGCCGAGGGTCTGACCTCACCGGGTCCCGACAGGTCCCATGCCCAAAGTCGTCCCGTGTGGGTCTCTGCCACGTAGACGGTGTCGTCTCCCGGAGAAAGACCCACACCATTCGGACCGAGCAGTGGAAAAGCCGCCTGCGTCAGCGCCCCTCCCCCGGGGGGTGCATAGTACAGAGCGCCTCGATCGACACTCTCGTACCGGCCTTTCCCATGATCGGTGAACCAGAGTCCACCCGCTGCGTCAACGACCAGATCGTTGGGTCCTCGAAGCGGTTGACCCTCGAAACTGTCGTACAGCCGGGTGACCTCGCCCGAGTGCACGTCAATGCTCTCTATCCAGCCCCCGGTAAATCCCGGGGGCTCATTGGTGTGTGTGGCGTGGTCGATCGGGATCCTGATCCCGTTCACAGTCGACCAGAGAAAACCGCCATTGTTGGCGACGACGGCGGTTCTCGGATCTGCGAGGGCAAGGCCATTCGGACCGCCCCCGGGACTGGCGACGACCGACACGCCGCCCGCATCCGCTCGAATCACCCAACCGCCGTCGATGTCCACTGCGAGGATCGCTCCGTCCGGAAGAATGACCGGACCTTCGGGAAAGCCGAGGTTGTCGGCGACAACCTCGAATTCGAGCGGGTCATGAAAAGTCGTCTTCATGTTGGGCTATCCCCTTCGCGAGGCATCGTTCCACATAGTCACACCGTCCTTATCGGGATTCACTTTCTCCGGCGAGACGGCACGCCGGGGCTGGCACCCGCGCCGGATCGCAGCAGCACGGTCCGAGCTCATGGACGCGCTCTGGCATGACTGCAATCCTCAAGATCCGGTTTGCCGCAGGTACCTTCTATCTTTCGATCGAACCGAGGGTGTCGATCAGTTGCTCCGGACGACGGGAGCGACGTCCGTCAGCTTGCGCAACACATGCATAATCGAGTCGTACGCCATTGTGCTGGCGGTCTGCCAGCTCGAGCCAAGGTCGACCTGGACCGCCGCAGTGAAGTGGGGGCTGAGGTGTGCGCCGACGGTGGCCACGAGCTCCTCGGGCGCATCTCCGCTGCCGCCACTCGATTGCCAGAGCAGACAGGCGATGGCAGCCATCGTCCCACGGATCCTTCGACGCCGGTCCCGCTCGGTCGCGGCCAGATCAGGGGGCAGGTCAGGGCGCGAGGTCAGCTCCCAGAAACCAGGACCGGCCGGTCTGTTCATCCGGTGCGCAGCCACACACGTCGCCGCGCAGCCACTCGTCGGGGTCACCCTCGTACACGGGCAACTCCTGCTGGTACTCCGCCATACCGGCTGCGAACGCCGAGGCGAGCAACCGCTCGCGGGTGCCGAAGAGTCGGAACAGCGTTCGGCGGCTCACACCGGCAGCGACCGCCAATTGCTCCATGGTGGCGTCGAGGCCATTGGCCAGTACCCACTGCCGGGAGGCAGTCAGAATGTGCTCGCTGGCGGCATGGCGTTTCGCCTCAGCGAGCGTCCCCGTCGTGATCGCCACGACTGGACTCTAGCAGATTGACACTCTAAAGTGCCATGATAGTCACTTAAAGGTGACACAAGTGAGAGAGGTGCGGCCCGTGGCCTACGCGAGCGTGAGAAGGTCACTGCCACCGGTCCGGGATCGTGTGTCGGTCGACGACCGTCCGCGTAGCTGCCACATCCGTGCCTTCCTCACAATGGACGATTCCATCCCACTCGGGAGCCGCGAAGTCGTCGAGCTTGTCGCCAACACCATGCAGAATCCATGAGCTCCTCATTGCAGCACCTGGAGATAGAACCCTTCACCGATGACGACGACGCGATAGCTGCGGCGCTCGCTGAAACTTCGGTGCCGGCACTCGTGGCATCGATCGTCCAGATCGGCGGTGACCCATCCCTCATCCGAGGCGCGATCCGTCCACGAGAGTTCATCATGAACGAGTTTCAGGGCAAAATGCGCGAGGAGGACAAAGACGAGCTCCGCCTCGTTGCGCTCGAGGTGATCTGCGCGTGGCGGGACGCTGGTTGCCCTCAGCCCGAACCTCCCGATAACGAGCTGATCCGGGAAATCATGGACTGGATCGCTTGCGAGCACGTGCCGGACGAGTACGCGCAGATGTATATCGAAGAGCTCGACCTGGCAGGAGACAACCCGCGAGCAATACCGGGGAGCTCTGCCGATGCACGAACGCCTGAACTCGACTTCGTTGTCCTCATCATCGGTTGCGGGGAGGCCGGGCTCCTTGCCGCCATCCGACTCAAAGAGGCCGGTATCCGCTTTGAGATCATTGAGAAGAACGATGACGTGGGGGGGACGTGGCTGGAAAACACCTATCCGGGCGCCCGCGTCGATGTCGCAAGCCACTACTACAGCTACTCATTCGGGCGGAATGATGAGTTCGGCGAGTACTACGCCCGGCAGCCGGAACTTTTCCGATACTTCTCCCGCCTTCTCGAAGACCACGGGATCGCCGAACACGTCCGCTGGCGGTCCGAGGTCGAGCGGGTGGTGTGGGATGAAGCCTCTGCGCGATGGAACGTCACCTTCCGAGGCCCCGATGAGAAAGTCCGGACGAGATCAGCCAATGCGGTGATTTCGGGCGTGGGCATCCTCAACCGACCCCTGATTCCGGACCTCCCGAATCTCGAAAGGTTCGGCGGCCCGGTCTTCCATTCGGCCCGGTGGGATCATTCCGTCGATCTGCGCGGCAAGCGCGTCGCGCTCGTCGGAGCTGGTGCAAGCGGCTTCCAAATCGGTCCAGCCATCGTTGACGACGTCGAGCAGCTCATCGTCTTCCAGCGGACACCGCAATGGATGGCGCCCAATCCCCGTTACCACGCGTCGGTCAAGGCGGGCGAGCACTGGGCGCTCCGGCACTTGCCCGGCTACGGACGATGGTTCCGGTTCATGCTCATGTGGCAGTCGAGCGACAAACTTCTTGAACTCGTCCGCATCGACCAGGACTGGGCCGACTTCCCCCGCACAGCGAATGCGTTCAGCGCGCAACGGCGCGAGGTGTTCGTAAGATGGATAGAGCAGAACGTCGGGGACGATCCTGAGTTATTGGCAAAGGTGATGCCTCAGTATCCGCCCATGTCGAAGCGGATGCTCCAGGACAACGGGAGTTGGCTCCAGTGCCTCAAGCAACCGAACGTCGAACTCGTGAACAAGCCGATAGTGGAGATCGGCGAGTCCTCACTGGCCACCGCTGATCATCGTTACGACGTGGACGTGATCGTCTTGGCTACCGGCTTCCGGGCCAGTGAGGTCCTCTATCCGTTGGACGTCGTGGGCCGGGACGGGATCACGATGGCTGAGACGTGGGACGGCAAACCGGCGGCCTACCGCGGGATCTCGGTTCCAGGCTTCCCCAACTTCTTCATGCTGGGCGGACCGGGCACCGGCTTGGCGCACGCCGGGAGCATCATCTTCACAACCGAGTGCCAGATGCGGTACATCGGCGACGCCCTGAGGACGCTCCTCGAGGGCCACCATCGCTCGATCGAGCCCACCCCCTCCGGGTACAACCGCTACAAGGAAGAATTGCAGGCGGAAGTGGAGACCATGATGTGGGGTCACCCCACGATCGAGCACTCCTGGTACAAGTCGGCCGATGGCAAGGTCTACCTTCTCTGCCCGTGGCGACTCGTCGACTACTGGAAAATGACCCAGGCCGTGGAACTCGGTGACCATGTCGTCCGCTGACTCAACGCATCCACGTGGGTGGCGGACCAACCCCGGGGGTGCGGAGGTGAACCCTTGACCGACGAAGACCACATCGCAGTCCAGCGGACCGAGCACTCGGTCACCATCACGTTGTCTCGACCAGAGGTTCTCAACGCGATAACGCTGGAGATGTTGCACCAGATCGACGAGGTCCTCGACGCCGTCGGCAAGGACACTTCGGTCCGGACGATCGTCCTCACCGGCGCTGGGCGCGCGTTCAGCGCTGGAGTCGACCTGAAGGCCCTGAATGAACTTCGAGTCGCACACGGCTCGGTGGGCGATCTTCTCAACAGCCCCGCCCGATCAGTGCTTCGACACCTGACGACGATCCCGCAGGTCGTGATAGCCAAGGTCAACGGTCACTGCTTCACGGGAGCACTCGAGCTGGCATTGGCTTGCGACCTCATTGTCGCCGCCAATGAGGCGGTCTTCGGCGACACGCACGCCAAGTGGGGACTTCGCCCGACGTGGGGAATGAGCCAACGGCTCCCACGAATGGTCGGAATCGCCCGGGCCCGCGAGCTCTCCTATACCGCCCGGACCTTCACCGGCGTCGAGGCGGCGGCACTGGGACTGGCTGTGCGTGCTGTTCCTTTGGCGAACCTTGATGCAACCGTCGCCGAAATGGTGGCCGACATTGCAGCAAACAGCCCGGGTTCCATCGCCGCCTACAAGGATCTCTACCGGACCGCGCTCGAACACCCGTTGTCAGACGGGCTCGCGTACGAAGCGGACGTCACCTATGAGATCGCCGACAGTGCAGAACGGGTGGCTCGCTTCAGGTGAACATGTACATCCTCCTCATGCAGTACTCGCGTCAGTTGGGCCGGTAGCGGTGGCTTCTCGCTTCGGGCCGAGCGATCGGGTCTCGGAAATACGTCGTCGTCTCTCCCATCCCATCATCGATGCCGACGGTCACCTCGTCGAGTTCATGCCGATGGTCATCGACTGCATGCGCGAAGTCGCCGGCAACGCCGTCGCGGAGCGCTTCATCCAGTATCGGCGTTCGCCGTTCACCACAGGCGGAGGCTACCTCCCCACGCGGGTCTTCTTCGGCAATCCCCTCGGGCTTGACCGAATGACCGTCCTACTGCCCCAGCTGTTCTACCGGCGTCTCGAGGAGGTCGGAATTGATTTCGCACTTCTCTACCCGACCTCAGGCCTCTCGGTCTTGAGCAACCCGGACGACGAGCTTCGCCAGGCCGCCGCCCGAGCGCTGAACATGTACTACGCAAGAGTCTTTGCGGACTACCGCGACCGTCTCGAGCCTGTTGCCGTCATCCCCACGTTCACGCCCGACGAAGCGGTAGCCGAGCTCGAGTACGCCATCGGCGTGCTCGGGTTTAAGGCAATTGTCATGAGCGGGGTGGTGCCGCGGAGCGTACGACCGGATGGCTCGACCGCGTCTTGGATCGACACGTTGGGCCATGACAGCCTCCACGACTACGAGCCGCTGTGGAAAAGGTGTGTCGAGCTGGGCGTTGTGCCGTCATTTCACGGGATCGGCTACGGATGGGGCAGCCGGGTGTCGCCGCGGAACTACGTCTACAACCATCTCGGCAATTTCGCGTCCGCACAAGAGGCGGTCTGTCGTTCACTCGTCATGGGAGGAGTACCTGAGCGCCACCCGGACCTGCGCCTCTTCTTCCTCGAAGGGGGCGTCGCATGGGCGGCGCAGCTCTATGCCGATCTCCTCGGCCACTATGAGAAGCGCAACAAAGACGCGGTGCAGATGTTCGACCCGGCGCACTTCGACGTCGAACAGGCGGGAGAGCTTTTCGCCGAGTTCGCCACGGGCTCCCTCCGTGGTTACGCCGACCGCATTGAAGAGGGGGCCAAGCCGTTAGGCGATCCTCAAGCCTCGCTGTACGGTATCGATGACTTCGCGGAATCTCGGATCACTGGTCCCGAGGACATTGTCGAGATCTTCACGCGCCAACTCGCTTTCGGCTGCGAGGCCGATGACCCGTTGAATGGTCTGGCGTTCAACAACAAGATGCTTCCCCGTGGCGCGACACTGAACGCAATGTTCGCCTCGGACATCGGCCACTGGGACGTGCCCGACGTGCGCGGGGTGCTCCCCGAGGCTTGGGAGCTCGTCGAGGACGGTCATCTGACCGAGCAGGATTTCGCACAGTTCACCTGCGGCAACGTAGTGCGGATGCTCACCAGCATGAACCCCCGCTTCTTCGATGGCACAGCGGTGGCCGACGCGGTGCGTCCCTACCTCGGTGCACCCGACTGACGAAACCCGCATCGACCGGCCTGCTGTGACTTCTTCTTCGACCGGGAGGGAGAGGGACCACTCCTCCCCGACGCATTGGTGAGAAACTCACCTCCGTGACAGCACGCCCTCTGCTCCATTCGTTCCTCTACGTTCCCGGAGATCGCAGGGACCGTGTGAACAACGCGCTCAGCACCGGAAGCGATGCGGTACTGATCGATCTCGAGGATTCCGTAGCGATTTCCGCCAAGGAGACCGCCCGCCTCGTGGCCGTTGACACCTTGCGAAGCCGATCCCGCCAAGGCCCAGCAGTGTGGGTCAGGATCAACACGGGCGAGATCGGTCGGGCTGATACCGCCGCCCTGGCGACCCAGACTGCGCACCTTGGCGGGTTGGTCATTTCCAAGTGCGACGACCTGGACTGGCTGGACGAGATCGCCTCGACCATTCCCCCGTCCATCCCCCTTTCGCCCCTGATCGAGTCTGCGCTCGGCCTCCGGCGGCTCGATGCGTTGTGTGCCCACCCCCGGGTGACGCAGTGCCACCTGGGCGAAATCGACTTGCTCGCCGATCTGGGCGCGCACGCCGACGCTGGACCGCAGCTCCTCGGTTACGCACACGCCGAGCTTGTCTATGCATCAGCTGCGGCCGGGATCCTTCCTCCCATCGGCGGGGTCTACCCTGCCTTCGGCGACCTCGAGGGGTTCACTGCAGACTCGACCCGGTTGGCACGTCTCGGTTTCGCGGGACGTCCGGCGATCCACCCGTCCCAGGTTCCGGTGATCAATGTTGCATTCCGCCCATCAGCCGATGAGCTGGCGGCGGCGACAATGGTCGTTGCTTTCTACGACGAGGCGTTGGCGCGTGGGCAAGGCGCAGTCACGGATGATCAGGGCAGGATGGTCGACGAGGCCGTCGTCCGGCGAGCCCGGCAGCTTCTCGCCGGCCAGGGGCATGAGGAGGGGAAGACGACGTGAATGGTGAAGTGATGGGCGTACTCGACGGGTTGCGGGTCATCGAAGGGTCGGCCTTCGTGGCCGCACCGCTCGGTGGGATGACGCTGGCCCAACTGGGAGCCGACGTCATCCGATTCGACGCCATCGGCGGAGGCATCGACTTCCACCGATGGCCGGTGACGCCCGCTGGCACCAGCCTGTTCTGGGCCGGAATGAACAAGGGCAAGCGCTCGCTCGCCGTCGACGTCCGCCGGCAGGAAGGCCAGGAGCTTGTGACCGCACTTATCTGCGGGAAGGGCGAAGACGCAGGAATATTCTTGTCCAACTTCCCCGCGACCGGGTGGCTGTCCGACGACCGCTTGCGCGCCAAACGAGCCGACCTGATCTACGTCAACATCATCGGCAACCCCGATGGTTCCACTGCCGTGGATTACACCGTGAACCCCTCGTCAGGCTTCGCCTACGCCACCGGGCCGGCCGGTTCGTCGAACCCGACCAACCACGTCCTTCCCGCCTGGGACGTCGCCACGGGGCTCACCGCTGCCACCAGCCTCCTCGCCGCCGAGCGACTCCGCACCCGGACCGGGCGCGGCGGGCTGGTCACGATCTCCCTGGCGGATGTGGCGTTCGCCATGGTGGCCAATCTCGGCTACGTGGCCCAGGCGCAGGTGCTCCATGAAGGTCGGCCACCTATCGGCAACGACATGTACGGTGCTTTCGGCCGGGACTTCCCCACTGCGGATGACCGCCGCGTCATGGTCGTGGCGATCAGCCTGCGGCAGTGGCAGGCGCTCGCGAGCGCCACGGAAATCAACCCCCACCTGCCCGCCATCGAGACTGCGCTAGGGCTCGACTTCTGCTTGGAGGGCGACCGCTTCGCGGGCCGTGATGCGCTGGCCGCACTCATTGCCCCCTGGGTGGCAAAGCGCGCCCTTGCCGAGGTGGCCGAGGTGTTCGACGGCCACGGCGTGTGCTGGGGGCCGTACCAGACGTTCACCCAGCTGGTGGAAGAAGACTGGCGGTGCAGCGAGGCTAACCCGATGTTCACCGACATCGACCAGCCGGGGATCGGCATGCTACGTACACCCGGGACCCCGGTCGCATTCAGAGCCTCGCCGCGCCAGGCACCGCTGCCTGCCCCGCTGTTGGGCGAGCACACCGATGAGATCCTCGCCGAGGAACTGGGGCTGAGCTCGGCCGAGATTGGCGCGCTGCACGATGCCCGTATTGTCGCCGGGCCAACGGGCGACCGATGAGCGAGCTCACCCTCGCCGACCTCGGCCTCACGAGTGAGCAGACCTCGGCGCTACCCGCCGAGCACGCCCAAATGCTGGCGGCGACATTAGACGTCGCATTCGACCCGACCTTGGCGCTTCCGCTGCTGTGGCACTGGGCCTACTTCAACCCTGCTGTCGGGACGGCCGGACTGGGGCCCGACGGCCATCCCCGGCGAGAGAGCCCGCTGATCGTCGACTTTCCACGCCGCATGTGGGTCGGCGGTGAGGTTCGCTCCGAGGGCCCCTTGCGGACCGACGTCGTTTCCGTGCGTCGCACCCGATTGCTCAGCCACGCCCGCAAGCAGGGCTCCACCGGGGAGCTGCTGGTCGTGACCCTGGAACACACCATCGAGCAGGGCGATCGTACCGTCGTCGTCGAACGCCAGGACGTCATCTATCGCCCGGCGGGTGGCGTCACCCCGCCGACAGGTCCCGCCGTGATGCCGTCTCCGACGGAGGGGTGGCGGGAAACAGTTCAGCCCACATCGACGCTGCTCTTCCGCTTCTCCGCGGTGACATTCAACAGCCATCGGATCCACTACGACCGGGACTACGCGACCAGCGTCGAGGGCTACCCGGGGCTCGTCGTGCACGGTCCGCTCACCGCGATGCTGCTCGCCGCATCAGCGTCACGCCACGTCGGCAAGCCACTACGGTCGTTCGCCTACCGCGCCGCAAGCCCGTTCTTCGTCGATCAACCCGTGCGCATCGATGGCGTTGTCGCCGCGAGCCCCAACGGCGATACGGCCACAATGACCGCCACCCGGACTGACGGTGTCGTAGGCATGGCAGCGACGGCGACCGCCAAGACGGACGGGTAGAGCGGCGCCGGCGGCGCGGCGATCCGGCACGACGCACCCGCAAGGGAGGCCAGCTATTGTGCCTGTGCGAAGCGGATCCGTCGACTGTCGATCGAATGTCGCCATGCCACGGTTGACGGGGCGAGGGCCGGAAGACCCAGCAGAGGAGGGAGGGCGATGGAGACCGGACCGCTACGGCTCGGGGCCTGGCCGGTTGCTGGGCGTGTCGGTGCCGTCGTGCGGACCCTCGACCTGAGCGACGGATTGAGCGACGAGCAGGTGCAGGCCTTGCACGAGCTACTCGCCGAGCGTGGCGTCGTGTTCTTCGCTTCGCAGAAGATCGGACCCGATGGCCACCGCGACTTCGCCCGGTCGCTCGGTGACATACGCATGCCACCTGATTTCTTCCCGAGCCTCCGCGACGATGGATACCCGGACATCGGGGTGATTGTCTCGGAGAGCGGAGGGGGTAGAGGCGCAGGCACGTGGCATACAGACGTGCCCTGGACACCGAACCCGCCCCGCTATTCGGTACTGCACTTCCAGGAGGGACCCGACGGCGGCGGAGACACGATGTGGGCCAGCCAGATCGCCGCGTATCAACGGCTCTCGCCGCCGATGCGCGAGTTCGTCATGTCGCTTACCGCCGAATTCAAACGGATCTCGAGGACTGGCGACGTTTCCGCGATCCATCCGCTCGTACAACGTCATCCCGTCAGCGGGGAGCTCGCGTTGTACGTGTCCCCCTCGAACACAACGCGGATCGTCGAGCTCGACGAGAACGAGAGCGATGCGGTACTCGCTCTGCTCGTCGACCGGGTGCTTCAACCAGAGTCCATCTGCCGATGGAAGTGGAGTCCCGGCGACATCGGGATATGGGACAACCACTTCGTGCTTCACCACGCCATCGATGACTACGGCGACGAGCGGCGGGTGATTCACCGCATTGAGATCGAGGGAGAGCCGCTCATCCCCGCCACCACCTGAGCTACGCAGGGAAAAAGCAGCCGCCGGCACCCACCGACCTGTCGTACGCCATGCCTACGCCAGGTCGGCGGTCGGGCATTTACGCTCGTGCATCGATGACGCCCGCAAGTTCCAACAACCGCGAGGGGGGCAGATGTTGCTCCCGGATGCGCACCCCGAGCGGCGCCAGACCGTCCTCAATCGCATTGGTGAGCGTCGCCGGTGCCACAACAGCCCCGGCCTCACCCACCCCACGGAAATCGATACCCCCGGTCGGTTCTGTCTCCAAATGCTCGATCTCGATTGTCGGGATCTCAACTGCCGTGGGGACGAGATAGTCCATGAACGTCGTGGCGAGGGGCTGGCCCACGTCGTCGTACGCAGAGTGTTCGTACAGCACGCCTCCGATGCCCTGCGCGACTCCGCCCCTGATCTGGCCTTCGACAATCGCTGGGTTGATAACTCGCCCGCAGTCCGCGACTGCAATCCAGCGGAGGATCCTGACTGCGCCTGTCTCGATGTCCACCTCGACACAACAGATGTGTGTGCCACCGGACCATCCACTCCCGGTTATATCCGCGCCGGTGTAGATCTCACTGGCCTCGAGGAACCCGTCAGTGCCGGCGGGGAACGTTGTAGGCGCCATATAGGCCTGCTTTGCAATCTGCGCGAGAGGAAGCGACTTTTGAGGTACCCCTCTCGGGCTGATGACACCGTCGGCGATGTCGAGATCCTCGGGGCTCACCTCGAGCATCTCCGCTGCGATCGCCAGCACTTTTCCCTTGACCGTGCGCGTGGTGTGGAGAACGGCGCCACTGGCCCACGTGGCGGACCGGCTGCCACCGGTTCCGATGAGGCTGAACGGAGTGAGTTGTGTGTCGCCGTGGACAACCCGCACGTGCTCGAACGGCACGCCCATCTCGTCGGCCGCGATCTGCGCCAGCGTCGTCTCATGGCCCTGTCCGTGCGGAGCCTGTGCGGTGATGACGAGGAGGTGACCGTCTGCTTCGAGGCGCACCCGGGCCCTCTCGTTGGCGAAGGGCCCGGCCCGCATGTCGACTGGACCCGGCGCCCCTTCGATGAACGTGGCGAACCCGATCCCCAGGTAGCGACCCGCAGCCCGGGCGACCCGCTGCTTTGCGCGGAACTGGTTATAATCAGCCAGCTCAAGGGCCCGTTCGAATGACCGACGCGACGACACGTCGGCCAAACTCGCACCGGTGATGAGGCGGTCACCGCTGTCCCCGTACACCATGTTCTTCCGACGGATGTCCGCCGGGTCGAGACCGAGCTCCCTCGCTATCACGTCGAGAAAACGCTCTCGAACCCATGTCTCCACCTCCCACGGGCCTCGATACGCGACGTAGCAACACTTGTTGGTCGCGACCACCGTTCCGTCGAAGGAATACCCTTTCAGGTGATAAGGACCAGGAAACAAGTGGCTGATCGTGCCCGTGAACAGCGATGCTGGGAAGGGCACGCCCGGGTAGGCACCTTGGTCCATGATCAGCTTGACGCGTAAGCCGAGCAGGGTGCCGTCGTCATTGACCGCCGCTTCTATTTCAACGGTCTCCTGCCTGGCCTGTCCCGACCCCAAGAGGTGCTCGTTGCGGTCCTCGATCCACTTCACCGGCCGTCCGAGAAGTTTGCCGACGGCGGCTAGAGCAACGTCCTCGCGGTGCACATAGCCCTTGAGACCGAACGCCCCGCCCACATCACCGCACAGCACGCGCATCCGCTCCATCGGGACGCCGATCAGGCTCGAGAGGAAGTGACGAAGGCCTTGCGGCGACTGCGTGGACGCATGGTAGGTGAACTCACCTGAGCCGACATCGTAGGAGGCAACTGCTCCCCGCGTCTCCATTGGAACATTGGCAAGCCGGTGTTGACTGAACGTCTCGCGCAGCACCCGGTCCGCTTCGCCGAACGCGCCGTCAAGGTCGCCGTAGGCTCTGGCGACACGGTAGACGACATTGTCGTCCAAGTCGTCGAACAGGGTGGGCGCCGACGGGTCCAGTGCCGCGTCGTAGGTTGCCACCGGCGGAAGCGGGTCATATTCCACGCTGATCAGTTCCGTGGCGTCCTCCGCGAGGGCTCGGCTCTGCGCGACCACCACGGCCAACGGGTCCCCGACAAAGCGCACCCTGTCGGTAGCGAGGGCGTAAAACTCCGGTGTCCTCAAACCGGGCAGCGCAATGCCACCCTCGAGCGGCTTCGTCACCGCTTTGATGTCCTCGCCAGTGAAGACAGCCACAACTCCAGGGGCGAGGCTCGCCTCTGCGACGTCGATGCTCACGATCACCGCGTGGGGATCCGAACTGCGCAGGAAGGCAGCGTGCAGCATGTCCGGCAGTTGTACGTCATCGATGTAGTGACCCCTACCGGTCAGGATACGACGGTCTTCGACCCGCTGGACCCTCGCTCCGACGTACCTCACGACGCGGTCTCTCCGGGCGCGGCGGTGACCCCAGTGATTGTTTCGCCTCCCGCCGACGCTTTACCCTGCGCCAGCTTCTCAACCGCCAAGAGGACGCCGTCGACGATGGACTGGTAGCCGGTACACCGGCACAGGTTGCCCGAGAGGTGCTCACGCAACTCCTCTTCGTCGAAGGTGAGATTCTCGTCGAGAAACGCGAGTGCCGTCATGACGAATCCCGGAGTGCAGAACCCGCACTGGAAGCTGTGGCTCTCGCGAAACGCCTCTTGGAGGGGATGGAGGTTTCCCTCGGATTCCAAGCCTTCGATGGTCGTCACACTCGCTCCCCTGGCTTGAACGGCGAGCATGAGGCAGGATCGAACGGTGACACCGTCAACGAGCACCGTGCAGGCACCACAGACTCCGTGCTCGCAACCAATATGGGTCCCGGTCAGGTGAAGATCTTCACGGAGGAAATCAACCAACGTCTTGCGGGGTTCGGCGAGCGCCTCCCGGGTTTTCCCGTTGACTGTCAACCTGAGAACTTCGGTCGTCATTGGAAGCTCCTCGCACGCTCGAACGCCTCGTGAAGCGATCGACGGGCCAAAACTCGAGCAAGTTGGCGCCGGTAGGCCGCCGAACCATGCAGATCGGACGGGGGATCAATGCTCGCCGCGGCCTGCTCTGCCGCGCTCGCCCACAGTTCGAGGGATGGCATCTGTCCGACCAGGGTGCGTTCAGCCTCGACCGCACGCACCGGAGTGCCACCGACCCCGGAGAAGACGAGGGCGGCATCCCGAACCCGGTCGTCGGGTGCCAGACCGAGTACCGTCGCCACCCCGCAGATGGCGAAGTCACCACTCCGTCGGCTGAACTCGTTGAATGCCCACCCGGTCGACCGTGTCCAGGGCGGGCAGCGGATTCCGATGAGAAGCTCGTCGGCTTCGAGCGTCGTCGTGAGGAAGCCCTGAAAGAACGAATCCATACCAATGGTCCGTGTGCCACGTGTGCTTTTTGCCAGGACCTCTCCGCCGAGTGCGGTGAGCACGGTGGGCAACTCCGCGGCTGGGTCAGCGTGGGCCACGCTGCCACCGACGGTCCCCCGATTCCGGATGGCGACATGGCCGATAAAGCGGATGGCAGCCGCAATCAATGGAGCCTCGGCGAGAACCACGGTGGAGCATTCTGCCTCTCTTTGGCGTACCGTCGCCCCAATCTCAACTTCAGTCCCGCCACTGATCTGGGACAGTTCCACAAGGGAGTTGACGTCGATGAGGTAGGCGGGACGAGCGAGCCGGAAGCTCATCAGCGGGACGAGACTCTGGCCACCGGCAAGCACTTTCGCCTCATCGCCCCACTCCGCGAGCAGCGCAATGACCTCCTCCACGGAACCGGCAAGGCGGTATTCGAATGGCGGCAGTTTCATGATCCTCCGTGCACTGGGATCCCGCGAAGATAGGCGGCAAGGCGGGTCGGTCGGCGAGACCCTGTCTCAGTACCGGGCTGCGGTCGCCCATGTTCCGCTCGACCCGAACTCACTTTCACCCCGTTCGAATCGCTGGTTCGATCTCACGAAGGCTCTTCGTGAAAAACGGTCGTCGTGCCTACCTTCAAAAGTGTGATGTGGGTGAATTCCTGTCCAGGTTCCGCGCCATGCCAATGCGGCACGTCTCCAGGGCTGACGACGACGTCGCCGGGCCCGACGCGTACTTCTTCCTCTTCGGTGGCAACGACGCCTGCTCCACCGGTCACGATGAGGATCTGATCGCTCGAATGGGTATGGAACCGGTTCCGCACCCCGTCGGCAAAGTGCACGACGCCGACGTTCCATCCTTCTCCCGGACGATGAGATCGCATTCGTACCGGCCCGGTGAAATGCGGACTGTCTACTGTTTCTTCGGTGAGCTCATTTGTCCGCACCACGTCCATATGTCGCCTCCGATCACTTCGGGCCGCACCCTCACCGCGTGCGGGACTGTCCACGGCCACACTATCGACATCGACGTCGTCATCGAGCATTATTGGAGGTGGCGCAGCTCGACGGATTTCGATCCGTGGCACTCGGGAGGACGATGGAGATGGCAGAACCTCGACAGCTCCCACAGCTCCTGACCGACGACCTTGTTTTCGGTGAGGGCCCGCGCTGGCGGGGAGGTGTCCTGTGGTTCTCGGACATGCACGGCGAGTCCGTGTGGACCGTGGATCTGTCCGGCAATCGCACCAAGGTGCTCGACCTTCCCGGGCGGCGGCCTTTGGGTCTCGGATTCCTGCCAAACGGAGACCTGCCATCGTCTCGATGCTCGAAGCGGTAATCCTCCGCTGGGATGGAGAAGTTCTGTCGACGCGACCCGACAGCTCTCGCTGGACTCGGGAGGGGCAGATTCATACGATGGCCGTTGCCGTTCCGGGAGCCGGCATTCCCTAACTATCTTCGCGCCCTCGCTTACGCGCTGGCTCGGTTTCATAAACGATCGATGCCGAGAACGCGCGCAGCATTGTCACGCAGAAACCGAGGCCACACCTCATCGCGGAGAGGCACATCGGACATTTCGGTCATGATCCGCTCGAGAGAGAGCCCCATCGGAAAGTACCCCCCGTATATCAATCGATCAGCACCCCGGCTGTTGGCATAGTCGATCACCGCTTTCGGGTAGTAACGGGGCGAGAACGCGCTCGTCGAATAGTGGAGATTGGGCCATTTCACCATCAACTTTATGGCCAGGTCC
This sequence comes from uncultured Acidimicrobiaceae bacterium, assembly GCA_963706555.1. Classification (GTDB taxonomy): domain Bacteria; phylum Actinomycetota; class Acidimicrobiia; order Acidimicrobiales; family RAAP-2; genus Bog-473. Next base: position 2,520,595 of record OY970164.1, on the reverse strand, counting down.
GCCCACGGCTCGGCCCCATGTCGAAGTACGAACGTCAACTCCGGGAAGTCGTAGAGCACTTGCTCGACCAGTTCGACATGTTGACAGGAACTCGGGACCCGTGGACCGGCGATACCGGCCGTCACAAAGACGGGTAGTCCAAGTTCCACGCACACCGAATAGATGGGGTACATGAGCCGGTGATCGATAGGGACCTGCGGTGAGAAGCCGGCTGGAAAAAAGGTGAGAGCCCGAAGTCCGTACAGTTCATGGGCCGCTCGAATCTTGCGAATGGCCTCAACGCCCTCGTTGGGATTTGGCGCGAACGACCCGACGAAGCGCTCTGGAAAGCGCGCCACCGCAGCATCAGCGGCATCCCCCTTCCCCACGCTCACGAGGCCGACCTCTACTCCCCATCGATCCATCTCCGACAACGTGTAGAGGACCGGATCGCGGTCGCCGCTTTCACCGTAACCCTTCTCGGGAACTCCTTTGAACATGTACTCGACCGGCATCTCGAACTCTTCATGCGTCTGCTGATCGCGGATCTGACCGAGCATTTCCCGATAGCTGCCGCGAAGGTCCACGTGGGGGAAGCCGATCATGGTGTCGATCGCCCCAATCTCCGGCCTCGGCCTCATCGATCAACCATCATTGATCGATCATCTCCACGCCTAAGAGCTCCGCGGCATTGTCACGACCAATACGACGCATGGTCGATGGATCCGCCCATTGCAGCGCATCGTTGATGAAGTCAACCGGTGCGACGACGCCTTCTGCGTGTGGCCAATCCGAACCGAGCAGGAGTTGTCCGATCGGTATCTCCCCACTGATAGCTTCCACGTCATCCTCCCAAAATGGGGTCAACCAGACGTGATGCACAAAGGAGTCGATCGGATCAAGCGTAAAATAGCCAGGGTTCCGATTCGCTGCGTCCTTTAATCGGTGGAGTAGATCGAGTACCCACGACGCACCGTTTTCGACACTGGCTAACTTCAAGTCCGGAAAACGTTCGAAGATGAGCTGGCATATCGCTGCGCCATAAAAGTCGGAGACCGCTCGACCCTTGGTGATGACTCCACGGAGGGGAGATCGAAACACCGAGCTCTCCGCGCTGTCCTCCCACATGTTGACGATGGCGTCATATCCCTCCAGGCCGGCATGGGTTGCCACGACCGTGCCGCTCTCGGCAGCCAAACCCCAAAATCTGTCGTAGCTCGGGTCGAACGGCGAACGAAACCCCGAAGGTGTCGGCACGGGTGCATTGCGAATGTTGACAACCGGTGCACCCTGATCGATTACACGGAGAAGCTCACGATGGGCGAACTCGGGATCGAGCAATGGAATATTCGGGACGGCAAAAATACGATTTTGATAGTGAAAACCCCAGTCATCATTGAGCCATTGATTGAACCCGGAAAAGACTTTGCAGGCTGCATCAGGATCGTCCCTGAGCGCCTCTTCCATGCCGACTCCCAGAGTCGGGAAGAGCAATGTAGCCCCTACGCCCTGCCGATCCATCACTGCGAGACGGGCGTCTCGGTCGCGGTACTCCGGCCGAATCGGCTCAAGGGACCCGAAGGCATCTCGCAATGACTTTTGCTCCGGATTACCTCGGTACCAAGAATGCAATATTCCTGGTTTGGCCACTGGATCAAACGTGGGATTGGCGATATAGCGATTTATCTTCCCACCGACGACAAAGCGCGTCTTGCCGTCGATTACTTCAAAGCGGGCGCCCCTCGAGCCCAGCGACGGGTCGACATAGCGTGTGAACGCGTCCAAGGCCTCGTAGTAATGGCTGTCGAAATCGAAAAGCATGAACTCAGGCAACGATCTGCTCCCTTCAGTCTCGAATTGCGGGTCTGGGCCGTCAATGTGGTGCAGTCCAAGGACGAAATACGTGGCTTGTCGTCGTCGCGTGAATCGGCTCGGTGAAGTGCAGGATCCTTCATGGCCGATCCGAAGCTCCGTGAGGTGTGAGAAACGTCGAGCGACGAACGGCAAACCGCCAACCGCTCGGCGTGCGCACCAGCTGGTCGTCATAGAAGCCGATCCGCGATTCTCGAGTGACCTGGTCCACAAAAAGAAAGCTTTGCTCCACGCTCGCGTGGTCGCCCTCAACGTGTATGACCGGAGCACCGCTCAAATGGAGTCCACTTGGAGCGGCTTCCGACATGGCGACGAGCCCCTCAGTTCCTTCGAACGCGCGTCCGTAGACCTCGAATCTTCCGTCGGGGGTAAACAGGTCAGCCCATCCGTGATGGTCGCTTCGATCAAGTCGATTCGTATAGAGGGCAAGAAGTTCGTTGATACTCGAAAGATCATCGCTGTGTTCGGTCATCGCTCGTTCCTCCGGTCGTGGGTGAGGTCAACCTTCGCGAGGTGCGGACATTCGATCGACGATCGCGCGGTGCTCGGCACTCGCACTCGAGATCGCTTCGGCCGACAGCGCATAATCAAGTACCGCGTGAATCGACAGTTGCACGTGTCGGTTGACGGCACGTTTGGTGTCACGAAGCGCCTGCGCCGGCTGTTTTGCCAGCCGGCGCGCAAGCGCCAGCGCCTCGTCCACACTGGTTCCGTCAGCAACAACCCGGTTGGCCAGTCCAAGTTCTACGGCCACGTCCGAAGAAATCCGATCCCCCAAGAAGAGGTACTCCTTGGCCTTCAACAGACTCATGAGGGCAGGCCAGGTGATGGCGCCGCCGTCACCGGCGACAAGTCCGACCGACACATGAGGATCGGCAAGGTAGGCACTCGACTCAATCAGCACAATGTCGCAGAGACCAGCCAGACTGCATCCCAGACCGACTGCCGGACCATTCACGGCGGCAACGACCGGCAAAGGAAACCCAGCCATCGAACGCACGATGCGAGCACCCTCGTCAAGTATTTTCCGGCGATAGGTCTCCGATTCATTCATTTTGGTGAGAACCCCGAAATCACCTCCGGCAGAAAACGCTCGGCCTTGCCCGGTAAGAACGACGGCCCTGCACTCATCGTCTTCGGCCAACTCGTCCCAAACCGAAGCGAGCCGCGCGTGGAGGGCTTCGTCCGCAGCATTGAGGGCATCCGGTCGATTGAGCCGCACGATCCGCACTGGTCCATCGGCGTCAATCAGGAGGGGAGCGGTTGGAGCGTCGTCGGTCATGTGGGAAACCTTACTAACCCATCAATGTCGACGTCGACATCAATAATTCTCGGAAAGGGGGGCGTTGCCTCATCGCTCGGCGCTCTGGTCGCGGATCTCAGAATCAGGTCTTCTGCCGCAACCGGGGGGCGTAGATCGTGGGTTTGGCCGCCCCGTCCGTCGCCAGCCGGTCTCGCAAAATTTTGCCCGACGCCGTGCGCGGGAGCGGCTCCTCCCACATCACGATCTGTTCGGGAAGCTTCCAACGAGCCAGCCCTGCCGTAAGGAGGAAGTCGGAGACAACCTCGTACGACACACTCTGGCTCGTTTCGGTTCGTATTGCCAGCACGAGCCGCTCGCCCGTTTCGGTGTCAGGAACCGAATACGTTGCTGACTCCAATGCCGTGGGAAATCCGCGAACTGCTTCGTCGATCTCCGGAAGCGAAATCTTCAAACCCTTGCGGGCCACCACTTCCTTGAGGCGACCCAGGATCAAGAGGCGCCCACCTTCGACCTGAGCCTTGTCCCCCGTGCAGAACCAACCGTCCACAAAGGACTGCTCATTCTCGGCGTCGCTGAGATATCCCTGAAAGAGATTCGGACCTCGAACCCTCAATTCGAGTTCGTCGTTCGGAGTACCGAGGGCAATTTCCGCGCCAACCATCGGACTCCCGTCGTTGGCCATGCACTCGCTGAGAGAATCCCCGGTGCGACTTCCGGTGTGGATGGGCGCTTCCGAAGACCCATAGACCCGCACTGGTCGGATGGAGAACCGATCTGTCGCCATCTCGAGGAGAGGCCGGGGGATCATGGAGCCGCCGAGGGCGATCACCCGCAGCGTTGTCGCCGTCCGCTCCCGCCGAGCACACTCGTTGAGCAGCATTTCGGCGATGACCGGTGCGCCGCCGAGCACCGTCGCTCCACCTCTCTCCAGATGGTCCAACGATGCGACAGCATCGAACTTATCCTCCAGGACGATGTGGCCACCAGAGAGGGCCATTTGAACCTGGCTCAGCCCGGTGATGCTGGCCACCGGGCTCGAAAGGAAGGGACCGTCTTCGTCAGCGAAGTCGAACGCAGTCGCCAAATTTCGGACCCCAGAGAGAAACGAATGAAGGGAGTGGATCACGCCTTTCGGTTTGGACGTCGTTCCCGAGGTGAAAAGGACGATGGCCGGAGCGGATTTGTCGGGTTCCGTCCAGTCCTCGGTGCTGTCGGTCGCGGAGTGAAGTTCATCGAACGTCACAACTCTCACATTGTGCTCGGCGACCCGGAGGCCAGTCACCAGATTCGCAGGCATCACGATGATGCGAGGAACTGTCGCTTCGACGGCGTGGGCGACGTCAGAAGCACCACACCGGCGATCGAGCGCGACGGCCACCGCCGAGCATCGGAGGATCGAAAGGAACGCGACAACACCGTCGAGACTATTCGGCGAGACGAGGAGGACGGAGTCCCCGGGTTCGACACCCGCGGTTTGGAACGTGTGCACGGCACGTTCAACTGCCTCACGCACCATGGCGTACGTCCACGTCCCGACGTTGTCAACGACGGCGATGCGGTTCCCGTCTCGCTCGGCGATCGCCTCCAATCCTTCTCTGAGTCCAAGCTCGTTCCACCATCCGGCATCGTGATAGCGCAATGCCAGATCCGAAGAAGTCGGAACCCGAAGGGAAACATTCATCGGAGAGCACTCCGAGGTGTTGCGGCCGGAGCCATTCGGCGCGACGCCGCAGAGGGCAGGTGCAATCGACGCTTGGCCAGTATGTTGCGCATGATTTCGGAACTTCCGCCCGAGATCGTCAGCGCTCGCGACCAGAGCCAAGCGTCGTAAAGTCGAGCGGCTGCTTTCGATCCCGCCGAATCGCCAGGAAGCGAGTGGTCGTTGATGAGCTGTACGCCAAACCGAGCGATCCGGTTGTACGCCTCAGAGTACAGAAGCTTCGCAACGGAAGCGTCGCCTTCGATGTGTCGGCCTTCGATGGCGCGGAGGATGTGATCGCTGACAAAGGCGGTGGCGGCCGCGGCTTCGGCCCTGAATTCGGCCAACCGCGTCCTCACTTCGCTGTCTGTGATCGCCGATTTCCCCTCAATCAAGATGTGTTCTGCGACAGTCGTGACGTCCTGGAGGAGGAGATCAAGAAGGAGGACATTCCCACCTACCCCGAACCGTTCGGTTTCCAGACCGGCCATGGCGACACCCCACCCACCGCCTGACTCACCGAGTACCGCCCCCTCTTCGAGACGGACATCGTCAAGAAATACCTCGTTGAATTCGTGAGCACCTCCGATTGTGATCAAGGGCCTGACGACCACTCCGGGCGTCTTCATGGGGACCAAGAACATGGTCAACGCCTGGTGCCGAGGCCCCTCCTCGGTTGTCCTGACCAGCGCCATTCCCATATCCGCCCAGTGGCCGTCCGTCGTCCAGGTTTTTTGACCACGCAACACCCATCCGCCACTCGAGACGCTTCTCCCCCGGCATTTTACGCCGGCAAGGTCGCTGCCGACATCGGGCTCGCTGAACAGCTGGCACCACACGTGCTCTCCCGAACGGATCTTCGGTAGATACGTCGCCTTCTGCTCGGGTGTCCCGAACTGGAGAAGCAGATGACTGGCCAGCTGCACCTGATCAAGAGGGCGAGGGGCTCGGGCCCTGATCAGCTCTTCGGTAACCACGACCTCGTGGACCAACTGATGGTGCGGGCTCCCGCCCCACTCCACCGGCCAACTCGCTCCCGCAAGTCCGTGCTCGTAGAGCGCCTGGTACCAGGTCCGAAGCTCAAGTTCCTCGTTCTCATCACGTGGCGCCCGATGTCCCTCTCGACTCTCATCCGACGGCCGATGGTTGGCGATCATCGTGCGCACATCCAGTCGATACTGTTCGATAGCGGGGTCACTCCACGTCAGTGCCGAGCTACCGGCCGCTGAGAATGCCAACCGCTTGCGGCTCGCCCCGCTCGGACGAATTGCGCTGCCATTCACGAGGGCCCGCCGCAGACAATGATGAATTGGAAACTCCCATGTAAAGCCGACGCCGCCAGCAAGTTGGATGCAGTCGTCGAGTGCGGCTACCGCTCGTCCCTGCACATACACATGCGCGGCGTCAATAAACCCGAGGGCGTCGGGAGTGCGAGCGGCGGATGCAACGGCGGCTTGGAGAACAAGCGCTTGCGCGCTGACCAACAAGAGGTCCAAGTCAACGAGGCGATGTTGAAGTACCTGGAAACTGGCCAGCGGGGAACCGAATGCCTCACGATTCGTCAGATGGTCAGTCACTGTGTCGATAGCACGTCCAAGTGCTCCGAGAGTGTCAGCGCACGACAACAGAACGGCGACGCCGATAAACCACGGAAGTTCGTCGGTTTCTAGGAGTTGAGCAGCCGTCTCGCCGAGACCAATGCGCTGCGTACGTCTCGTCGTGTCGAAAGCTCGAGGATCCGCCGTCACCCGTCGAGTGGGTGAATCGATGAAGGCCCCGAGAAGGCCATTTTCTTCGGAGGCGACGACGATCGTGCCGGCCACGCCGTCTAGCGCTCCCACTACCCAGGTCTCCGACGGCCGCACAACCCCTTCGTCGTCGTTGAGCCCGCCCGTCACGAACAGTCCCTGCGACTCTCCAGCCACGACGGCGGAGGCCAGATCCGACGTTGACGCAGAGGAAGCCAACGCGGCAGCTGCGAGCGCACTACCGGTCCAATTGACCGGACAAAGGGCGCGACCAGTCTCCTCGGCCAGGATGCATGCTTCGACGACATTCCACCCCGCGCCCCCATGCTCAGGAGGAGCAAGCAGACCCAGCCAACCGAGATCCGCCATCGCCGCCATCGACGGCGAATCTCCAAATACCCCTCTTGCAGTCGTCCGAAGAAGGTCGATGAGGTCTGCGTCAATCACGGTGTACATACGATAACATCGATATCAATGTCAATCCTAGGACCAGAACGCGGTGCCCACCTGCAACCTTACCGTCCGCGCCGATGAGCACAACTGATCGAGGGAACGAATTGTCCTTGGGGCTCTGCCTCGGCGGTATCCGCTCCACCGCTGACATGGTGGGTGCGGCGGTTGCCGCTGAACAGCTCAACTTCGATTCCGTCTGGACCTCGGAGGCGTGGGGGCATGACGCGTTCACGCCGCTGGGAGCGATCGCCGCAGTGACACGCCGGATCCGGCTCGGTACCGCAATTGCGCAGATAAGCGCCCGCACTCCTGGTGCGACTGCTATGACGGTCCTCACGCTCCAGGAATTGTCCGGCGGGCGTGTCGACCTTGGATTGGGTGTTTCGGGCCCTCAGGTGGTGGAAGGTTGGCACGGAGCTTCATTCGCCCGACCGCTGGTCGCCACCCGCGAATACGTCGCGATACTGCGCGCCATGCTGGCCGCCGATCATCCGGTGGAGATCGCAGGTTCGATCTATTCGGTGCCCTATCAGGGCCCGGGGGCGACCGGACTCGGCAAGCCACTCCGCTCATCACTGGCGGGCCACCCCGAAACCTCGATCCTCATCGCTGCTATTGGACCTCGAAATGTTGCATTGGCAGCAGAAGTCGCTGATGGATTGTTGCCGTACCTGTGGAGTCCTACGCGTTGGAAGGAGGCTTGGGGTGAGACCCTCGCCGCTGCCCCAAGCGGCTTTGTGGTGGCGCCGACTGTCTTCGTCTCCATGGGCGACGATCTCGAGGCGTGCCGCGATGCCCTGAGGCCCCGGATTGCGTTGCACATTGGCGGAATGGGTAGCCGGAACAAGAACTTCTACAAGGACCTCATTGCCCGGTACGGATATGAGAGGGAGGCGGCCACAATCCAGGACCTCTACCTCTCCGGTGACCGAAAAGCGGCACGGGCCGCAGTGAGCGACAGCCTGGTGGACGACTTGGCCCTCGTGGGACCCGTCGGAAGGATCAGGGACCAACTCGACGCCTGGCGAGAAGGTCCCGTGACCACGATGATCCTGGAACCGACGAACCTCGATGACCTGGAAGCTATCTCGAAGCTTTGGGGCCGGTGAAGCCCACCGATCCTGAACCTGCATCCATCCGCCCGAATGCGTTCACCCGGCGCTCCATACTGGCGCCCTTCCCTCGGCGAACGCTTTCGGGCCCTCCCGCGCGTCGCTGCTCTTCATAAGATCCTTCAACTCCCTCGCTGAAAGGTCCCACGCCGCGGCTTCAGCGTCGATCCTTTCGTCGATGATGCCTTTTGCGACACGCTTGCTGTGCTGAACGGCAAGCGGGGAATTGGCACGAATTCGATCTGCCAAGTTCAGTGCGCGGTCGAGAACGTCGCCTTGGCGCACGACTGCATTGATGAGATGGAGCTCCAGTGCCGTCGCCGCGGTGATCGGTTCACCGGTCAAGATCATGGCCATCGCCACCTTCTGGGGAATCTGCACAGGAAGTCGAAACAAGCCTCCCGCCCCGGCCAAGATTCCCCGCTTCACCTCGGGCAATCCAAATGCTGCCTCATCAGCGGCTACCGCGAGGTCGCTCGCGAGCACGAGCTCCGTACCACCGCCCAGGGCCATTCCGTTCACTGCCGCAATGGTTGGCTTGCTGATGTGGTGGTTCACGTAGCCCGCAAACCCCCAGGCTGCCCGCGTGGGATCTTCCGAAATGGTCCGTTCTCCGTCGGCCAACGCCTTGAGGTCCGCCCCCGCACAAAACGCCTTGTCGCCTGTTCCCGTGAGGACGACTGCCCACACGTCTCGATCTGCCTCGGCCTCGGCAAGAGCATCCCCGATAGCGACGGACACCGTCAGGTTGACCGCATTGCGAACGTTCGGCCGGTTGATGGTGATGATCATCACGGCCCCCCTTCGTTCGACCAGGACCGGATCGTCGCCTGAGCCATCCGAGCCTGTTGGGACTGGACTTGTGATCATTGCGTTCCCTCCTCCTCGGTCGCAGTCACTTCCAGCCAGCGTTGGTCTCGAGGATCGGCAGGACCAACCTGGACGAAAATGCCCGGCAGTGGTAGACGCGATTGACAGCCTGACGCATGCGGACCTGGTCGCCGGTTGCAATCGATTCTCCCGTGTTGGTGTTGCGATCAAAGCGTGGGAAATTGCTGCTCGACACTTCGAGCCGGATTCGATGCCCTGCAGCAAAGACATTTGCCGTTGCAACAAGGTTTATCGCTATCTCATAGATCCGACCGGGTTCGATGCAAGAGGGTTCCGACATCGATTCACGGTAGCTGGCGCGGAGGATGCCTTCGGTCAAGTTCACGGTTCGTCCGTCGGGCCACACATCGACCAACTTCCCGGTGAAGTCGGTGTCGCGCTCCGACGAGGAAACATTGAGCACCAGCTGGATGGGCCCGATGACCGAGAGAGTCGCTGCCAGGGGCTCAGAGGTATAGCAGAGGACATCTGGGCGCCTTTCAGGAAGTTCCTGACCTCGAGGCCCGGCGTTCGCGGCAACATTCAAACCCGGAAGGTATGTAGGACCTCCGGTCGTCGGGACCGGATTGCGGGGGTCGTACAAGTAGACGTCTTCCGGTTCGTCGTCGGGGGGCTCGAGGGAAAGGCCGCCGTTCCCGGCGGCTGAATTTGCCTGGCCGTCGCTGTGCAGAAAAAAGTCGAAGTAGGTGGTTTCAGGGAGGGGCCAATCGTCAACACTGACCCACTGGTTGATGCCCATGACAAAGAGTTGCACTGGTTTCTCGTCCGCCACCCCATTGTCGATGCCCTTCAGGAGCCAATCAAACCAACGAAGTTGCAGTCCGGTGATGTCGAAAGCGTCCGTTCCGGCGAGCAAACCAAAAGAGCGTTCCGGAAATGCCCCGACGAACGCCCCGTGCGACCATGGGCCGACAACCAATCGTTGACGTCGTCGGGCGTCGTCACTCCCGCCGTCCGCTTTCATCCCGACATAGTTGGCCAAGGTCCCTTTGAGGAACAGGTCGTACCAACCACCGATGTTGAGTGCAGGAGTGACAATGTCCCCGAAGGACTCCCGTGGTGCCGTTGTCTTCCAATACTCGTCGTAGCTGGGGTGATGCAACCACTCCTCGAAGAAAGGCGCCAGGGTTCCCATCTGCGCTATCCACTCAGCGGGGTCGCGCGTGTAGAGCTCCTCGATATTGTCGACTGTGGCGACGAGGGCTTCGATTTCCTCAGGTCCGGCATCGCCGAGGCCGACCCGCCGCCCCAACTCTCCGAACGCGAGGGAGGAGAGCGTCCAAAGGAGGTTGAATCCCAAGTGGAATGCGCCCCCCTGATACGCCCAGCCGTCGTAGTACTGGTCAGTCGTCAAGAACGGCGCGATGGCCCCGAGGGCCGGCGGAGCTTGAGACGCCGCCGTCCACTGGGTCACCCCCAAATAGGAACCACCGAACATGCCCACTGCACCCGTCGACCAAGGCTGTGCAGCCGCCCAGGCGATGGTGTCTGCGCCATCCTCGGCTTCGTCGAAGAACGGTCGGAAGGCACCCTCTGATGCAAATCGGCCCCGCGTATCCTGAACGACAACGACGTATCCCGACTGGACCGCTCGCAGCACGTCGAAGCTGAAGTTGACAAGCTTTTGGAGCTCCTTGTTGTAAGGAAGGCGTGTCAACAGGACCGGATACCCCGCCATGGTGTCCGGACGATAGACATCGGCGAAGAGTTTCACGCCGTCACGCATCGTGACGGGTACGTTCTTCTCAATACAGATGTTCATTTGAGCCTTCCTTGCGAGACATCACGGCCGCAATCTGAGATTCAAATTCTTCCAGCTTCAATCTCGCGGCGGGGACCAGATGCCCCGCACCTTCGGCAAGCGTGACGGCCTTTGAGAGACTCCACCATGACACTGTCAGCCTCGGCGTCAACGAAGGGCGTGGTGCCGTACGGCCCCGATGTGCGTCGGGGATCATCGATCCACCATTGTCCGTGTACGCTGGACCAGGTTCCCCACCCTTGTTGTAATAGTCCAAAGATTACGCTTAAACTGACGTCGATGTCAATCTCGACACAGGGTCGCGATCCGGCCCCTCCGCCCATCGACCGCCACCCGCTGAGCTCTGCTCCCCTGGCAACGTTCAGGTCGGAGTTGCAGACATGGTGCCGGGCCAATACTGACGAACTTGCGCTGCTTCTGGTCCCCCACCCGGACTACGAGGCACGTGTCGTCGCCGCGCGGTCGTTGCAACGCTTGCTGTTCGACGCCGGCTGGTCCAGGTTCGGATGGCCCACCTGGGTGGGTGGCCTGGGCGGAAGCGCGCTCCACAGGGGAATCGTCTACGAAGAGCTCAGCAGAATCGGATGGCATGGACCCGCCATCTTCGAACACCTCGAGATCATCGCCCCCACGTTGCTCGAGTTCGGCGACACCGATTTCGTCGCCGACAGATTCTCCGGCTTTCTCGACGGCACTCGTTCCTGGGTTCAGGGATTCTCCGAACCCGATGCGGGGTCGGACCTCGCATCGCTGCGCACCCGCGGCGTGATTGACGACAGCTGTGTCGTCATCACCGGACAAAAGATCTGGACCAGCTGGGCGAAGTGGGGCCATAGCTGCCTCGTGTTGGTGCGAACCGGCTCGGTCGAGGAGCGCCACCGCGGGCTGACGATGGTCGCCGTCGATCTGGAAGCGCCAGGAGTGGACGTTCGGCCGATCCAACAGGCCAATGGCACTTATGAACTCGCCGAAGTGTTCTTTCACGAAGTCCGAGTCCCATTGGATCAGATCGTCGGGGAGATCAATGGGGGCTGGGCAGTGGCGATGCATCTGTTGGCCCACGAGAGAGGCACCCTCGCCTGGTTCCGACACAATCACTTTCGTCAGCGTCTGGCTCAGGGTGCTGCGGCATCCACTCCTGTCGAGGATGGATGCCTCGGAGCCGCAATCGTGCAGCTCGCCGGACTGCGTGCCACAGCTGGCCGACAGTTGGCGGTCGACGCAGCCGGGGGATCCCTGGGCCCAACGGCAGCCTTCACCAAGCTGCTCATGACGCGACTCGAGCAACAACTCTACGACGTGCTGCTTCGCATAAACGGGGAGCGTATGGGCTTCGGCGTCGGGAATGCGGATGATCAGCTGCTTCATCAGGAGTACCTATTCTCACGGGTCGTCACGATCTATGGCGGCACCGAACAAATGCAACTTATGACCCTGGCCAACCGGGTGTTGAAGTTGGCAACCTGACGTGAATGACTATTTGGCCTTTGTCGAGGTGGCCCGGAGTATCCTGACCGAGCGCCCGGAACAAGCATTCGAAGAACTCGGGCTCGATGAGCTCCTGCGCGACACCGACAGCCCAGAGGCTGAGTTTGCGGGGTACGCGTTCCTTGAGGCGCAGGGCTTCTCGGGAGCGACGACCGCTGCTCTCTCTCGGATCGCCTTGACTGACCCCACCATTCATGACGCAATCGATGGCCGCGGGACATTGTCGCTCGCCCTTCCATTGGCGGGAACCCGGTCTGAGGCTTGGATGGTGTTCGGACCGCCACCCAGCGAAGTCATCGTGGATATCCCCGAGCGAGGTCTTGTGCACGCGCCATGCTCATTGGTTCCCGGCGCCAGGAGTGCGCTTCTCAGCGATACCTACGCACACGTGGTGCAACTCGATTCCGCTGCCGGCAGTGTCCTCCTTCCTGAACCTCAGATGAAGTCCCTGAGGCCGGCGATGACGGCCCGCTTTCGCTACGGCGCCGCCGCGGAGATCCTCGGCGCATCTGATCGCATGCTCGAAGATGCCGTGATCTACACGCAGGCTCGTACGCAGTTTGGAAAAACGATCGCAAGCTTCCAATCGATACGCGACATACTCGCGTGGGCGGCGACTGAACGGCACCAATTGAGGGAGCTACTGTCCTGCTGCTGGTCGCTCCAGCCCTTGCGATCGCCCGAGATCGAATTAGCTGCCGTTGCGAAGTCTTTGGCCGGCACGTGTGGACTTCGAATCGCTCAGCTGACGCTGCAGGCAACTGGCGCAATCGCGTTTACCGCCCCGCATGACCACCCAGGCCACAATAGAAGGGTCCTGGCACTCAATGGCGTCGGAGGATCCTCCGCCGAACTGCAGCGTGAGATCGGCGCAGCAGCGCGGCAGAGCGGCACGGTCCCGCCCCTGTTCAGCCTCGACCAACTCGCGGCTTCGCTCGGAGAGGCATGATCGAGCAAAAACCACCTTCCCCCGACGTCGACGCCCTCGTCGCCGGGGCGGGATTGGCCGGACTGTACCCAACCTATCGATTGCACGTACAAGGGCGACGCATCCGATGCGTCGAGGCAGACGAGGTTTCCGCAAGTGGGTACCGCGGTTTTGCCTTGCTCGACGCAGGAACATCTCACAGAGAAGCGGGGATTTCATGAAACTTGGCGTTCTCGACATGACGGTCAACAGGGGCGGCCTCTCCGACGTGGTTCTTGCAGCACAGCAAGCCAGTGAAATCGGGGTTGCGAGCTTCTGGGTTCCCAACTTCTTCGGCCTGGACGCGCTCACCACGCTGACTGTCGTTGGCCGGGAGGTTCCCACGATCGCCTTGGGAACGGCGGTCGTTCCGATCTTCGGGCGTCACCCACGGGTCCTCGCACAACAGGCTCGGACTGTTCATTCTGCGGTGGGTCATCGATTGCACCTCGGTATCGGTCTCTCTCATCGCCCACTCGTTGAGAACATCCTGCAGCCGTGGCCGGCTTCTCCGGTCGCCTATCTGGACCACTATCTCTCGGAACTGAGCGAGATGTGTGAGATGACAGAAATCCCGCCTGACGCGTCCTCCTCGACGATCCGGATCAGCACAGAACAGCCGGTCCCGGTGCTCTGTGCTGCTCTCGGCCCAAAAACACTCGAAATTGCCGGAAGGCTTTCGGACGGCGTGGTCCTCTGGACGGTAGGCCCGAACACGGTGTCGCAGCTGACAGTGCCAACCCTTCAAAAGAGTGCAGCTGCAGCGGGACGAGCGACTCCCTGTCGGATCGTTCTTGGCGTGCCCATTGTCGTAACGGGCGATGAAGCAGCTGCGCGTGATCGGATTGCACGGCAGTTCGGAACGTTTGAAACGATGCCCTCCTATCGGGCTGCCTTAGAACGTGAGAACGTCGCCTCTATCGCCGACATCGCTCTCGTCGGCACCCGGCAACAGGTTGCAGCAGGGCTGGAGAGGTTTCGAGCGAGTGGAGTGACCGAACTGCTCGCCAACGACCTCGCCTCTACCCCTCAAGAGCGCTCGGTAACGCGCTCGTTCTTGGCGCAGTGGATCGTCGACAACCCTTAGGCCATCAACCCTGCATGTAGCCGCCGGCGTCGACCGGGACCGATTGCCCCGTAATGGTCCGAGCCTCATCGCTGGCCAAGAACAACGCCAGATTTGCCACATCCTCCGTAGAGGAGATGTCGCGCAGCGCGACACCTTGGAGATTGCGGGCACGTTCAGTCTCGAAATCGACCTCGTGTTCGTTCGCCATCCGTTTGACCCAGTTCTGCCACAGTTCGGTGTCGATACTTCCGGGAACGATGCAGTTACACCGGATGCCGTACTGGCCGACCTCGAGCGCAACAACCTTGGTGAAAGCCCGCAAAGAGGCCTTCGCCGTCACGTAGTGGGACTTGCGAACCATTCCGTTATACCCAGCCGTTGAGGAGAAGTTCAGGATCACGCCCGAACGCCGCTCCAACATTGACTGCTTCAGGACTTCACGGGTGCATAGCATCGCCGCCGTGACGTCGACAGCGATGGTGTCGTACCAGTTGTCGAGCGTCTGTTCCCAGACCCACAAGTCGGTCCCCGGTGCCGCCGCGTTGTTACACATGACATCGACGTGTCCGAACTCCTCCACGGTGCGCGCCACCATCGCCTCGACATCCTCTTCGTTGGTGACATCGGCCCGCATGGCGATTGCACCACCTCCCGCAGCGACCGCCGCTTCCCGCACCAGATCCTCGCGACGGGCTGCCAGCAGTACTTGCGCTCCCTCCCGCACGAACATTGACGCCATCACCGGACCTAGTCCTGTACTCGCCCCCGTGATGATCGCGACCTTGCCTTCCAGCCGTCCACTCATCGCGAAGCATCCTCGAACAGCTCCTGCATGGACTCGCGAAACAGACGGTGTCCCGCGCCGGACGCGTCCAGAAGGCGATTGGTGCGGCGCCGTATCCGCCATCGCCCCTCAGCCCGTTCGACGTCCCAGCGCACTGCGCTGACCCGCCAGAGATAGTGCCGATCGCCCTCTCGGCGCATGATCAACGAGTATGTGAGCACGGTCGCGCGGTCTTCTTCGAGATCGATCAGTGGAGGGCCGGCGAAATGCGCCACACCCTCCGCGACGAGCCCTCGATGTTGGTCGGCTTGGAGCATCGCCTCGACGCCGGCGCTGCCTTCATGGGGACTTCCGTCTGCGTCCCAGTCATAGACACCGTCCTCCAGCCACAACGAGCCGGCAAACGACGCCAGTCTGCCGTCGGCCGCTGGTCCGTACGACAAGATCAGGCGGCTGATGGCGGCTTCGTCCTCTAGTCGGCGAACGCTCGACCGCAGTTCTTCGATTTCGTTCGTGGCCAACTCTTCCACCCTCCCCTCGATCATCGCACCGGATCCTGCGAAGCGCCGATGCTGCGCCAGGTGCTTCGAGCGCAGGCTATCAGGATCGATATTGATGTCAACTAATCTTCCCGCACCAGGGTCGCCATGCCTCCGATGTCAATATCGATATCGGCAATGTTCGGTTAGGGTTTTGTGATGCACCTCGAGGGAACACCCACCGACGAACTGCCCGATGTCCTCGCCACGGGCTCAACGGACATACGGCTCGCGTTTATTTCAATGTCGGCCCGCGAGCCAGAGGGTCGGGACGCCGAGTACATCACCTGGCACTCCCTCGACCACCGGCCCGAACAGTACCGGCTGGCCGGACTCCGCAACTCCCTTCGGCTCGTCTCGACCCCATCGTGCCGGGCGGCACGGGCTGCAAGTCACGAACGTTTTGACGCGGTCGACCATGTCATGACCTATCTGTTCAGCGACCCGGGGGCGCTACCCTTCTTCAGCGATCTGGGCGGGGCGCTTCACCAGGGCGGCCGCATGCCACTGCGCCTTCCCACTGTCGAGTTCATGACCGCCGACTTGGCGGGAAAGGTGGCCGCTCCGCATGCCGTCGCGGGCGCAGATGTCATCCCATGGCGCCCGGCGCAGGGGGTCTACCTCATCGTCGAAGCAGGTGAGGTCCCCGTTGACTCCCTGGTGCAGGTCCCAGGAGTTGCCGGCATCTGGTGGTACCACGGCGCAATAGCTCCAGAACCATATTCGACAGATAACAGCGGACTCCAGATCACGTACTGCTATCTGGATGATGATCCGGTCGCCACCGCCGAGCGACTGGGCGAAACTCTGCGCCAGCGCTGGGCGTCCACTGACGCCGAAGGGCTTCTGGCCGCCCCATTCCATACGCTCGTGCCGTTTGACTGGTCTCGTCATCTGCCCGGCAACGGTGCTACCGCATAGTCATCCCGGCGAGGCCCCTGCCCGTTCAACCTCCAAGCTGGGCAGATCATTGTGCGACCGTGGATCTTCATCTGACTCTCGATCAAAGTTGAAATCGATGTCATACTAGATTTCAGGCAGTGGTTGGACGACCCGGGCCTGGATGGATCGCAATGGATGGAGGTGCTCTCCACCTTGGTTTTCGTAGCAATCAGTGAGAAGCGGCTCGGGGCGGCGATAGGTCATCTGCCCCGGACAGTGCCGACCCGGCAGGCGTAGCAGCATGGCCATTCGCGATATCGGACCATTACGTGGAGCTGACGAGGCACTGCATCATCAGATCGTTGACACCTTCTCGACTGTTGCCGAATCCGACTATTCATGGACCGAGAAGATTTGGGTGTCGATCTCCCGGACGGACGGATCGGTGCAGCTGGACTTGGGGCTGGGCAAATACCACAACCGGGGGGTCATCGACGGCTTCGCCGGGGTTTCCCGTGGGCGCGAACAGTGGACGGTGCGTGGCAGTCGAGAGCTTCGGTCGGCACCGGAAGCGACCGCTATCGGACCGATCGTCTACGAGGTCGTGCAACCGCTGGGGCAGGTACGGGTGCGGCTCGAACCGAATGACGTGCAACCGATCTCTTTCGATGTGACGCTTTCCGGCGTGACGCCGCCGTTCTTCGAAGAGCGCAATCTGGTCCGGAACGGCGCCACGAACCGGGTGGACGTGAACGTGATTCGTTATCACCAAGGTGGCTGGGCCAGAGGCACAATCACCGTCAATGACGAAACGTACGCCCTCGGGGATGAGAATGCCTTCGGCTTTCGGGACCACTCGTGGGGTATCCGTCAGGGTGTGGGGGCCGCTCCGACCGACCTCATCGGGATGGCCGCGGCCATCGATCGCAGCGCTGGTGCCCCACCGGGCATCATGAAGTGGACACCGTCATTTTTTCGACGGCCTGACGGCAGCTACTACGAGACCGCCATCTTCATCACAGGCGGCACTTGGAAGTACATGTCGGCGTACATCAACGACGGCGACGGAACGCAACAGCGGGTGCGCTCGGTCGAGCCGCACATGCGGTACGACCCTCACACTCGCTTCGTTCTTGGTGGCACACTGCACCTTGTCATGGAAAGTGGCGAGGACCGAGTCATCGAGGTTGAAACGCTCGGGCAATCGGGGTTCTTTCTCAAGACTGCCGGCTACGGCTCCTGGAACGGTCACATTCACGGGTCGTGGATGGGCCCCATGCATCTCGACGGCGAACACATAGTCGACTGCTGGGACGACGAGCACCTGGGTCGACTAGGACAGTTTCGAGATACTCCGATCAGGGTTCAGGAAGGCGACTCCGTCGGATACGGAATAATGGAGAGCATCATCACCGGCGAGTGGCCCGAGTTCGGGTTGACCGCGGAATCCGATCGGGGGGTCACACACGCATGACGGAGCTCGAAAACCGGCCGATCGTCAATGTGCTCGATCCCGAGTTCTACGTCGATCCATGGAAGAGTTATCGCTGGCTCAGGGACGAAGCGCCGGTGTTCTGGGATCCGATCCAGAGGATCTGGGTGATCTCGCGTTATGACGACATCCTTACGGTGGAGCGTGACGGCGCACGGTACTCGTCCTTCCCCGGTTCTCGCCCTCACCTCGATCAATCCTCCGACGAGTCCATGATCAACCGCGATGATCCTGACCATCAGGCGCAGCGTAATTTGGTGTCCCGCGGCTTCACACCTCGGGCGGTGCGGAACCACGAGGACCACATTCGCCAGATTGCCACTGAGATCCTCGACGTCGTGGTACCCCTGGGAGAGTGTGAGGCGATCGAAGCGATTGCGTCCCGCCTACCGGCGATGGTGATTTGCGAACTACTCGGCTACCCGCCCGAGATGTGGGAACGTGTCCGCTACTGGTCGGAACAGGTGATGATGTTGGCTGGGCAGACGTCACCCGACGGTCCCCCGCATGTCACCCCGCCTGAGATCATCCCGGTCATGGAGGACTGGGCGGAAGTCACGGTGGCGTTGATAGAGCGACGTCGCGTCGATCCTCAGGACGACTTGATGTCGCGTTGGGTCTCCGAGGGGTGGACGACCAAGCACGTCCTCGACGAGACGGTCCTCGTCCTGGACGGCGGAGCGGAAACGACGCGAACGGTGATCGGCTCGATAATTCGTGAGTTGGCGCTACAGCCCGACAAACGAAAAGCCCTGCTCGACCATCCGGACCTCCTCGCCACGACAGCGGTTGAAGAGTTCATCCGTTGGGTGTCCCCCATCCTCAACATGCGCCGCACTGCGACAGTGGATCACGAGCTGCATGGCCAACTGATCCGCTCCGGTGACGAGATCCTTTTGCTTTACCCCTCGGCGAACCGTGATCCTCGGGTCTTTGACGAACCCGATCTGTTTGACGTGACCAGAACCGGCAACCGCCACGTCGCCTTCGGATTCGGTGCGCACTTCTGCCTGGGTGCGCACCTGGCCCGCCTCGAGATCCGGGTCATGTTCGAGGAGATCCTCCGACGAATGCCCGATTGGGAGTTGGTCGATCCGGAAGAACCGAAGATCATTCCTGCGACATTCGCCCGGGCGTTCGACCGGATCCGTATTCGGTTCACACCTAGCTGATGGACATCGAAGACCGCTTCACGTCGTGGATCACCAAGACCCTGGGTGCCCACGCAGTTCGCATTGACGGGCTCGATCGTGTCGAGATGGGCCATTCGGCCGAAACCCTGCTCTTGACGTTGAGCTGGACGGACCAAGCCGGTGACCACCGAGAGGACGTCGCCGTCCGGATACGCCCGCCCGCACCGGGTCTCCTCGAGCCCTACGACCTCACGCGACAATTCGACGTGCTGCGGGGACTCGAGAGCACACCGGTGCGTGCCCCCCGGGCGTACTGGCTCGAACCGTCGGGCCAAGTCCTTGGCCAGGAATTTTATGTGATGGAGCGCCTACCCGGTGTCGTGTATGAGCGGACCGTGCCCAGCGAATTGGCGAACGACCCGCGCCGCATCCATCGAATGTGTGAGGGCATGGTCGAGCAGATTGCCGCTATCCATACCGTCGACCTGCACGCAACCGGTCTCGCAACGATCGCGGAGGGGCGGGAATATCTCGAACGTGAGCTTGAGCACTGGTCCCGAGAGATGCGGCGCGTCCAGCGCGGACCATTGCCCGCACTGGAGCGGTTGGTGGATCTGGTACGGAAGCATCGACCGGCGCAGAGCCCGACGCCCACGCTCGTCCACGGTGATGCCAAGCCTGGAAACTTTGCCTTCGAAGGTTCCGAGGTCAGTGCCGTGTTCGACTGGGAGATGGCGACTGTCGGAGATCCACTCGCCGATATCGGTTGGGCCGAAGTGCTCTGGGCGGTGCCCGGTTCGTTCACCTCCCGACCCGGTGCGCTGACCGTCGACGAGTTCGTCGCCCGCTGGGAAGAGCTCACCGGCTTGGCATCCCATAGTCGGCCGTGGTACCGGGCCTTTCAGGGGATGAAGATGGCGATCATCCTGTTGGTGGGAGGCCATCTTTTCGACGCTGGCTATTCCGACGATGTGCGATTCATGGAGATGACCTATGCCATTGAACCGCTCACGAGTGCGGCCCTTCGCGAATTGGGGATCGACGAGCCTCTCGAGCCGGGACCGGTGTTGCCTCGCCCGGAGCGGATCCGCCAGGCCCAGATGGCACACTGAAGCGATGAACGAACTCTACCGTCCGCGGTTCCTTCCCGATTTGTTGATCGCTGCACTGGATCGCAACGGCGAACGTCCCTGCCTCTCTATCGATGGTGACGTGATGACCGCAGCGCAGATGCGTGACCAGATCAGTTGCTATGTACAGGCGGTTCGGTCCCTCGGGATCACTCAGGGCAAGGGCATCGCGACACTTTCGAAGAACCGACCGGAGGTGCTCTGCTCCATGGGGGCCATCATGGTCGGCGGTTACCGGAATACTCCGCTGCACCCCCTCGGCTCCCTCGAGGATCACGCCTACGTCCTCGAAGACGCCGCAATCGAAACGCTGATCTTCGATCCGGTATTCGCCGAACGGGCTGAAGAGCTACGAGCGCGTGTACCTGTCCTCAAGACGTTGCTTTCCTACGGTGAGGCCGATTTCGGCGAGAACCTGGTGGCCCTCGCCGCCACGTTCGAACCCCAACGACTTGTCGGGCCGCACGTCGACCCGGAGGATCTCTCCGCGCTCGCCTACACCGGCGGGACGACGGGCAAACCAAAAGGGGTGATGAATACGTACCGCGGCAGCGCCACCATGGCTCAGATCATGGTGTCGGAGTGGCAGTGGCCCGACGAGGTCCGCCACCTCGTCTGCACGCCCCTCAGTCACGCGGGATCATCCTTGTTCGTTCCCCTGTTGTTGCGCGGGGGCTCCATGGTTGTGGTCCCCGGTTTTGAAGCCGGCGCCGTCCTCGAGGCAATCGAACAGCATCGAATCACCACGACGATGCTGGTGCCCTCCATGATCTACGCCCTGCTCGACCACCCCCGCTTCGCGCAGACCGATCTCTCCAGCCTGCAGACCATCTTCTACGGTGCATCGCCGATGTCACCGGCGCGGCTGCGAGAGGCGATCGGCAAGCTCGGCTCCATCTTCTTCCAGTTCTACGGCCAGACCGAGTGCCCTCAGACGGTCTGCGTCCTTCGCAAAGAGGACCACGATCCCGATGATCTCGACCGACTGGCATCATGCGGTCGACCGGTGCCATGGGTTCGTGTCGGCCTGCTCGACGACAACGGTCTCGAAGTCCCCAAGGGGCAGCCCGGCGAGCTGTGTGTGCGTGGATCCCTCGTGATGAAGGGCTATTGGAACAAGCCGCAGGAGACAAGCCAGGCCCTCGAAGCTGACTGGCTTCACACTGGTGACGTTGCCCGCGAGGATGAGAACGGCTTTCTTACGATCGTCGATCGCAAGAAGGACATGATCGTTTCGGGTGGTTTCAACGTTTTTCCCCGTGAGATCGAAGACGTCATCTCGACCCATCCGGGCGTCGCTGCCGTCGCCGTCATCGGCACTCCGGACGAGAAGTGGGGCGAGGCCGTGACGGCCGTGATCGTCCCCCGCCAGGGAGAAACACTCGACATCGATGAGCTGATCGCCCTCGTCAAAGAGAAGAAGGGCTCCCACCATGCGCCCAAATCTGTGGAGATCGTGGACTCGATCCCGATGAGCCCACTCGGCAAGCCAGACAAGAAGGCGCTCCGTGCTCGCTATTGGGCCGGCAGTGACCGGCTTGTTCACTGATGCACGTGGAGCCCACTGACGGTTCCGCGATCGTCACCGGTGGCGCCGGCGGCCTTGGCGCCGCCACTGTCCGCCACCTCGTGGATCTCGGTCTGCACGTGGTGATCTTCGATCGGAACGCCGACGGAGCGAACGCACTCGCAGGGGAGATCGGTCACGGAACACTCGCTGTGGGCGGCGACGTCAACGACGATATGGATGTCACCACCGCCATCCGAGTGGCTCGAGACATGGGCCCGATAGCCCTCCTCGTGAATATTGCAGGCGGGGGCGTCAAGAGTCAGCGAATGGTCTCCAGGGACGGGACTCCCCACGACAAGGACGCCTTCACGTACACCATGGCGATCAATGCCGCCGGTACCTTCAATGTCAGTCGCTTGGTGGCTGCAGCCATGGCCGCCAGCGCGCCGGACGCTGACGGCCAACGCGGCGTTATCGTCAATACTTCGTCGCTCGCGGGGCTCGAAGGCCAAGCCGGTCAGTTGGCGTACGCGGCAGCCAAGGCAGCGATCGCGGGAATGACGCTGCCCATGGCCCGGGACCTGGCCCCCCTTGGCATCCGTGTCTGTGCCATCGCACCGGGCACCATGGCGACGCCAGTGTTCCAGAACGCCCCAGAGGCCTTGAAGCAACGCCTCGTCGGCGACGTCGTGTTTCCAAAGCGGATGGGGCAGCCGGAGGAATTCGCACTGGCCGTGGAGATGATCTTCCGGAATTCGTACTTGAACGGTGAAGTCATCCGGCTCGATGCCGCTCTGCGGTTCCCCCCGAAGTAGCAAACAACCCGCGAGGTGCGCAGCACCAGAGGAGCCTGAGATGAGTGGGAACGTGAGCCAACAAAGACCTGACGACACTGCACCGCTGCACGACAATCAGGTGCTTCAGGCTTTTCAAATAATCGGTGAGCGGTTGGCGGGTGGCGCCCCGGCCGCGCCGCTCCATACCTTGCGTGAACGTCTCGCCGGGGAATTGTTGGGCGATGACCAACGCGTCGCGGCGACGCTCGCTCCAACCTTTGCGCTCGTCACGCGTACGGGCGGACCTGCCTCCACCGTTTCCGGTCGGGACATGGTCGAGGGGATCAAGCGCCAGGGCGAAACCGGTGTGATGCTCTGGGTGCAACTCGCCCATCTTGTCGCTGACTCTGACGTCGTCGCGGGTGATGGCCTGCTGCACACCTTCCGCTCGGATGCGTCGACCGTCACGTCCTTCCCCCTTGCGTTCTTCATCCGTTATGCCGTCGGTGGGCTCATGGCATCCGAGGTGGCGTACATGGACGTTGCAGCGACTGTGACGACCTCGCTCCCGAAGGAAACCGCACCGTCCATTGAGCGCTTGCGGTCGCTCCTCGACTTCTCGACCGAGAATGACAAATGAAGCCGAGTTGAATCTGCGTCGATCTGCGATGACCACATCCACCGAACCGACCGGCGTCTCCCCAATCTCAACGAATCGTCTAGAAAGGACCACATATGCCGTACGGCCCGTGGGATGAGTATTTCATCCACCAGTTGCCACGTCCGTTGGACCACGTCAACGACTCTGAGAAGAGCTGGTCGGACCGATGTTATTTCAATGCTCACTCAGCAGACGGCGGAGTCCTTCTCGTCACGGGTTACGGCAATAACCCCAATACGCAGAGCGCCCACGGCTATGCGAAGGTGAGCCTCGCCGACGGTCGACACTGGGATCTCGACGCGGTGCGGAAGAGTACGACCGACCGCGGCGATCTCTTCGCAGGTCCGCTGCGGTGGACGTGCATCGAGCCACTCAGGCGTTGGAAGCTCGAACTCGGGCCCAACAAGTCGAATATCGAATGGGAGTTGGATTATGAGTCCCGGGCCCCGATGTGGGAACTGCTGCCGATCACGATCCGCAAGGGTGGGCGCGTCATTGTAGATATGTTTCACATCAAGCAGCCCGCTCGCTACACGGGTTGGGTCAGCATTGAAGGAGAGCGCATCTCCGTAGACGGATTCACCGGAGGACGCGACCGGACATTCGGCGTCCGTGCTTCGGAGGAAGTCGATTTCTGGCTCTGGTTCGAGGCCGTGTTCGAAGATCGGGCGGTCGAGGCGTGGGTATGGGAATCGTCCGATGGAACTGTCCAGTATGTGGACGGGGGCTTCACCTTTGACGACGGCACCCTCTCGAAGCGCTTCGTCGCCTTCCGACACGATGTAACTTTTGACGGAGCGCACAAACGTCCGCTGCATGCCGATATCGTCTTCGTCGACGAAGACGGTGAGACGTTCCGCGTGACCGCACATGCGAAACACCAGGATGTCAACGCCAATTACGGTGCAGGCCTGTCTCGGCGCCACGCGAGCGACGGAGTGTCCTTTTACAAATGGGATAGCACTGATCCGACCGACCTTGACGAGGTCGAGTCCAATCTTCTTGCCATTGACCAACTGATGGAGTTCGAGCTATCCGGGATGACTGGCCACGGCATCTTCGAGATCCTGGTCCGGGGCGACCACTACATGCGATATCCGAATTGGGGTCCTTCACCGCGCCGCGTGCCGACTACCTGACCAGACGATGCCGCTCCGAGTGGTCATGGAATGCCCAGGGGTCGCCTCAACCATCACACGAGAAGGTAGGAAACCATGAAGTTCGGCGTGTTCTACGAGATTCAGCTGCCATTCCCGCACCAAGAAGGCGATGAACAGGCGTGTTTCCAGGAGGCGCTGGAGCACGTCGAGCTGGCCGACCGGCTTGGCTTTGATTACATCTGGGGTGTCGAACACCACTTCTTAGAGGATCATTCACTCTCATCGGCCCCCGAAGTGTGGCTGGCTGCTGCTGCAGTCCGCACGAAGCGGATCCGGATCGGCCATGGAATAGCCTGTATGCCGCCAGGATTCATGCACCCGGCTCACATCGCCGAAAGGATCTCGACCCTGGATCAAATTTCAGGAGGGAGGGTCGAGTTCGGCACGGGCGAGAGCTCGTCGCGCATGGAACTGGAGGGCTATGGCGTCGACGTGGTGACGAAGCGGGAAGCGTACCTGGAGGCAGTCGAGCAAGTCTGCAACATGATGGTGATGACCCCTTACCCGGGATTCAATGGCGACTACTTCACAATGCCGTGCCGAAACGTGGTGCCAAAACCGGTCCAGAGGCCACATCCGCCCGTCTGGGTCGCCGGCAAGCCGGATCTGGCCGCCCAACTCGGCGTGGGCTGCCTCGGCTTCAATGTCGTCGGCGGAAGGCAGGCCAAGATTCTCGTCGACCAGTACTATAAAACCCTCGCCGCAAGCTGTAGACCGATCGGGCACGCAGTCAACCCGAACATCGCGGTGCTCGCCACAATGCACTGCCACCGAGATGCCGAAATTGCCCTGCGCAACGGCGAGAACCTCAGGTTCTTCGGCTATTCAATCGGCAAGTACTACCTCAACGGCAGCGTGCAGCCGGGGCGCGGCAACTCATGGGAGGAGTTCCTCGCCGTCAGAGGCAAACTGCCCGATATGGGAGACAGCCCGACGAGCGCCATAGGCACCCCTGGGATGATCCGAGAGCACATGCGTGCCTTGCAAACGGCCGGCGTGGACCAGGTGTTGCTCCTGCACCAAGCCGGCCGACTCGATCATGACGCCAACTGCCGATCACTTGAGCTGTTCGCGGCCGAAGTGATGCCCGAATTCCTCGAGGGCGAGCATCGCCGAGACGCCGAGAAAGCGGAACGGCTGGCACCTGCAATCGCGGCGGCGATGGGTCGAAAGGAGTATTTGCCCATGCCCGATGAAATACCCTTCGTGCCTGCCTACGGGCACTTCAGCCACATTCCCACGGACGCCGACAGGTTACTCGAGCACACCAGTGACGAGAGCAAAGGCGCTTTCGGCTTGCGGTGACGAGAAGAGCGGTTTGACGGCGACATCCGGCGCATCCTGCCCTTGCCGGCCTTGCCGGCCTCGCCGACACGATGCGCAATAATGCCCAGTGATGACGGCCACGACGTATGTAGAGGATCCAGGCCGCTTCCTCCGGTTGGAGGTGCTCGTGGAAGGGGACGGCGAACCGGTAGTGCTCCTGCCCTCCGCGATGCGCGGCGCAGCCGACTTCATGGCCATACAGACATTGCTTGCAGAAAGTGGCTATTGCTCGCTCGCGGTGAATCCTCGAGGTGCCGGAGAGAGCACTCCACCGCCGCCTGACATTTCTCTTCGCGACCTCGCCGACGACGTCGCGCTCGTCGTCGAAGAACTCGGCGGTGGATACGCGCACCTGGTCGGTCACGCCCTCGGCAACGTCGTCGTGCGAGCGACAGCGAGCTACCGGCCCGAGGTCACGGGTACAGTCAGCGTGATGCCCTGCGGAGGCCACAGCCTCGACGCATACCCCGTCAGTGGCGACGTGCTCACCGCCTTCCAGCGTTGCCATGATGAGAGGCTCCCTGACGACGTGCGGCTCGAGGCGCTGCGTGTGGCGTTCTTCGCACAAGGCAACGATCCCCGTTCGTGGCTCGATGGGTGGTGGCCTGCCTCGTCATTCGGCGCCGTGACGGCACAACGGCCCGACGAATGGTGGCGAGCCGGAACCGCCCCAATCCTTATTCTTCAACCGCTCGACGACGCCATGGCGCCCACAGCAGTTGGGCACGAGGTTGCCCTCGCACTGCGTGATCGTGCCACCTACGTGGAGGTCCCCAATTGCGGACACGCGATTCTGCCGGAGCAGCCCGATGTCGTCGCGGCCCACCTCGTCGCGTTCCTCCGGGCCCACCCACTCGCGAGATCTTGATTTCGCCGATGGCGCTTTCGCCCGCCAAGGTCGCGGCGACTGACCCGCCGGTCAGGCACACATGATCGCTGACAAGTAAGCTCGATCCGAAGAGTCGGGCTGAGGAGGGGAGGTGCGCATTGTCAGAGAAGTTCCCACAGATCGATGCAGTCGCCGCTATCCGGGAGCGCATCAATCATCCGATCATCGATGGCGACGGCCACCTGGTGGAGTTCGTCCCCTTGCTGTTGGATTACGTACGGGAATGCGCCGGGCCGGAGATAGCGCGCCACGTCCGAAAACTGACGCTGGAACGCGACGAGAAGCGGCCAGCCTCCACGTCGTGGGGTACACCGACCAAGAACACCGTTGATCGTGCAACGTCGCTGCTTCCCGAACTCCTCAGCCAGCGGCTCGAGCAATTCGGCATCGACTTCGCGCTTCTCTATCCAGGCCTGCCGCTGGTGATGCTCGGCATGCAGGACGAAGAGATCCGCCGTGCTGTGGCTCGAGCCGCAAACATGTATTACGCCGACGTCTTCGGTCCGTATAGCGATCGGATGCTCGCGGTTGCGGCCATACCGACGTTCACACCCGAAGAGGCGCTCGACGAGCTCGACTACGCCGTGGGCGAGCGAGGGCTGAAAGCAGTCGTTCTGGAAGGGGTCATCTCGGAGCGTGGGCCATCGGGAGAGATGATGCTACGCAGCCTCGGCCACGGTAGCCCGTACGACTACGACCCCGTGTGGGAACGATGCAGGGCGCTCGGAGTGGTGCCGACCTTCCACACGCCCGGCCGGGGGCTCGCATCACGGACATCGCGCACCAACTACGTCTACAACCACCTGGGCCACTTCGCCTGGGCGCAGGAGGCGGTCTGCCGATCACTCATCTTCGCCGGCACACCACTGCGCTTCCCGGATCTACCCTTCGCCTTCCTGGAAGGCGGTGTCAGCTGGGGCTGTCAGCTCTTTTCCGACATGCTGAGCCACTTCGAGAAGCGCAAGCGCTCGGCCATGTCGAATTGCGATCCGTCCAACATCGATGTGCCCCTCATGCTGGAGCTCTTTGACAATTATCCATCCGAACGGATGCAGCCGTTCCGATCGGACTTCGAGGCGACGCTTCGCCCGCTCTCGGGATCCGCGGGGACCGTTTCACTCGACGACGTGGACGATTTCAAAGAGTCGCTCATCACGTCGGATCCGGACATCATCGACATGTTCACCCGGCAGTTCCATTTCGGGTGCGAAGCCGATGACCCCCTCACCTCGCTGGCCTACCGGTCGGACCTCTTGCCCTCCGGGAGTCGCATGAAGCCGATTTTCGCCTCAGACATTGGTCATTGGGACGTCCCCGACATGCGCTTTGTTCTCGAAGAGGCGTGGGAGCTCGTCGAAGACGGTCGGATCGACGAGGAACAATTCCAGGAATTCGCTTGTACGAACGTCGCCACGATGCTGACGTCGGTCAATCCAGACTTCTTCGCCGGAACGGCCGTGGAGAACGATCTCAAGTCATTGCTGTGAGACCACGCAGCCAGCCCGCGGGGGTCAGGTGCCCGGCGGATTGGCGGGCGTGAACCGATAGAGCCTTTCCGCGTTGCCTCGTTGGATCTTGTACTGCGTCTCCGGCGGAAGACCGGACAGGAGCTTCTTCGCCACGGCGATGCAGTCCGGCCAGGTCGTATCGCTGTGGGGGTAATCGGTCTCGAGCATCACGTTGTCCTCGCCGATGATGTCGAGAGACCGCAGGCCAGAGGACTCCTCGATGAAGCAGCCGTAGACATGCTCGCGGATAGCGGATCGGACGTCGAGCCGGTCTAGGTCAGCCATGACCTGGTCCGTTTCCACGGCGTTGTTGTAGAAGGCGGCCGACGATTTCTTCGCCCAATGACGCTGTTTGTCGATCACCTGCTCGGCTCGCTCGATGAAGTAGGGCATCCAACCGATATTGCCCTCCGACAGGGCGATCTTGAGGCCGGGCATGCGCTCGAAGTAGTCACTGAATATCCAGGCCAGCATGGTCCCGGCCGCACGAACCGCGCCAAAGGTCAGATTGGCCAAACCAGGCGCGTCGGACGAGATGACGGGCATGGTGGATGACGAACCCACGTGCATGCACACCACAGATCCGGTCTCTTGCGCAGCCGCCATGACCGGGTCCCAGTACCGACCGGGATCGTGGATAGTCGGAAGCCCCAGCGGCTCGGGGTTCTCGGAAAACGCGAAAGCGGTGGCGCCCTTCGCCGCACAACGCTCGATCTCCTTGGCGGCGGCCGGAGGATCCCAGAGCGGAATGATGATCAACGGGATGAAACGACCGGGAGCGGACCCACTCCACTCATCGATCATCCAATCGTTGTACGCCTTGACGCAGAGAAGCGCCAGCTCCTTGTCGTTGGCCTCCCAGAAGATCTGACCGCAGAAGCGGGGGAATGACGGGAAGCACAACGAGCCGAGAATTCCGGCACGGTCCATGTCCTTGACTCGCTCGATCGGGTCGTAGGCTCCGGGATGCATCTCCGAGTAAGGCACCGGGTCCGGGGAGAATTCCTCCTTACGCTTTCCCACCGTCACGGACAACCCCGAGGTTGGAACCTTCTTGTCCTCGTACACCCACGAATCGTCGTCGAGCAGTCGAGGGCCAACGTCTCGGTACTTTGATGGCAGCCGATCGACCCAGACGTTCGGCGGCTCGATCACATGATCGTCGACCGACACAAGCCAATCCAATTCGGGTGCATTGGCCTCCAAAGCGCCCTCCTTCCGCAAGCCTCTCTGCAGCCATCATACGCCTCAATTCGTGCGAAGTCGTCGTAAATTTTCCCGATCTGACGGAGTCAGATCCCCGTACCCACCCCTCGTGACGAACGGGATGGCATGACGCACATGGCGCTCGCTGACCCTGTTGGTGGACCACGGCGGAGGCTAACTTGGCCGGCATGGCGCCGGGGAGGTGGGAAACAGTTCTTGAGGGCTTCGGCCGGTTGGAGGGACCGTGCTTTGATTCGGCCGGAAACTTCTATTTCTCAGACATGCGACCGCCCGGCGCGATCTACCGGCTCGATCCTGACGGCAACGTCACACATTTGGCCTCGCGCGAGCACGTCGGAGGCCTCGTGCCGCATATCTCGGGGGGCCTGGTGGCAACAGGTCACACGGTGGCAACTCTGCAACAGGACGGCGAGGAGACGCTCGTGCGCGAACCCGTTGGCGGGTGGGGATTCAACGACCTGACCACTGATTCGGCGGGGAACGTTTTCGTAGGGATGCACGGCGAGCGACCGGCGGCAGCGCCACCGAACGTCAGCGCCTCCCTATGGCGAATCGGACCGGATGGGCAGTTCAGCTGCTGTTATGACGGCATAGGCTTGACAAACGGGTTGGGGGTTTCCCCACAAGGCGACCGCCTCTATCACAATGACACCGTGGCGAAGGTCGTCTGGGTCAGCGACATCGATGAGGACGGCATGCCGGTCAACCGGCGCCTCTTTCACGAACTTCAGTACGGCTCGCCAGACGGGATGGCCATAGACGAAGCCGGATGCATATGGGTCGCGGCCATCACCTCCGGCAAGTTGGTTCGTATCGCTCCTGACGGCAACGAGGACTTCGCCCTCGAGACGCCGAGCAAATGGGTGGCGTCAGCGTGCTTCGGTGGCGCAGACGCCCTTGACCTGTATGTCGTTACATTCGGTGGGGATCCCTACGACGCTGAGCGATCAGGCGGGGTGTACCGGACGCGGGTCGGCGTGGCCGGGGTTCCCCTGACCCCCGCACGCATCTGACTCTCTACCCGGCCTCAATCCGGCACGAGCACGCGAGAGGCCCCCGACCTCTCAGGACTCCACCAATGGCAACTTGTGCGGTGGCCACTTTTCCGGTGGATCGACGTAGTCCGTCTTGTAGAACGTATGGGCCCGGAAATCGGCGATGGAAGCACCATCGGGGCCGGCCCAGAAGGAATACGGCGTGCCGGCGCTGCGATAGACGCCCTCTCCGACCTTCAGCACTCGGTTTCCGTGGTGCACTTCGCCCTCGAGAATGAACTCTATGTAGTCCACATCATGGCGATGAGGAGGGAGGAGTGTGCCCGGAGCCAACGTCACGATGGTGAGACTCAATCCGTCAGTGTCGGGATTGGAGACCATGACCCTGCGGCCCGCCCGCCCGGCGAAGTACCCCGCCCCACCAGGTGGCCGGCTGCCACCCGTGGGATCGGGATCGAGTGGCGCGATCTTCTCGTCCTCCGAACTCTGTCGCACGTCGAAGAACACTGAGCGGTGTTTCTTAGGCGTCTGCATCACGACTCCCCCTTTGCTGCGACGAACCATTATGAACGGTGGTGTTGCCGGTGTGCCGTCCTGCGCGCAGGATGATCCCGGGCGAATCTCCCGTGGGTTTGCCGTCGGTGAGCGTCTGGACACCGTTGACCAGCACGGTCTTGATCCCGACGGGATCTGCCAGGAGACGCTTGTTGTCCCCCGGGAGGTCGAAGGCGGTCCGGGTTGGCGATGACCCCACCGTCTCGGGATCGAAGAGCACCAGGTCGGCTTGGTAGCCCTCGGCGATACGACCCCGGCCAGTGAGCCCGAACAACCGCGCGGGAATGTCGCTCATCAACTGAACTGCCCTGGGCAGGCTCACCAGGCGACGGCCGCGCAGGCAGTCAGCGAGAAACCGAGTCGGGTACGCCGAACCGAGCATTCGGTCCAGGTGGGCCCCTGCGTCCGAGCCGCCCAGCAGCACGTCGGGGTCACCCCACAACCCCTGGCGGAGTTGCCAATCAGCTGCCGAGTCGGAGCCGGGCAACGGCCACAGCACCGTGCGAAGCTCGTCGGCCGCGACAATGTCGACAATCGTCGTGAAGGGATCCTCGCCTCTTTCCGCGGCGATCTGCCCTACGACGCGGTTGCGGTACGGCTCATTCACCTCGCTGAAGACATCCCCGATCATGTAGTTCGAGAAATCGGCCAGGCGTTCCAGGATCGATCCTTCGGCCGAAGCCAGCATGCGTGCCCTGACCTCCCGGTCACGCAAGCGGCGGATCCGCTCGGACACCTCCACGTGCAAGATGTCCCGCCAACCAGGGAGTATCCACAACGCACAGTACGTGAGAAAACTCATGTTCTGATCGGCGAAGACGGGCATGGTCAGAGCCACCACGCGGCCGCCAACCTCGCGGGCGCGCCGCGAAGGGCCGAGCTGGTGCTCGACCCGCTCGGCTTCAGCGGCACTCGCCGAGAGCACGTTCCAGTTGAGCGGACTGTCAGCCAGCGTGCTCATTTCCGCGAGGAACTCGACTTCATCGTCGCTGAACCGACCGATACACCCCTCGGTGATCAGTTCCAGCGAAGTCCCATCCCGGTCGGCGAGCACTCCGCACAGACGAAGCAGCTCGACCTCCGACGCCCACCGGCTCGGCACCGGTTGACCATCGCCGTCGATATGGGTCGACGACCGCGACGTCGAAAGTCCGAGGCCACCGGCATCGACGGATTGTTCGAACAACGTCACGATCCGTTCGAGCTCCTCAGGCGTGGCCTCCCTCGCGAAATCTTCTCCCATCACATAGCGCCGCAACGCCGAATGACCCACCATGAAGCCAGCGTTCACGGCTATTGAGCCGTCCAGAGCATCCAAAAACTCTCCAAAGGAGTCCCAACTCCACGGCACGCCGAGCTCGAGAGCCGTCAACGGCATACCCTCGACCTGCGCCATCATCCGCCGGGTGTAGTCCGCGTCCCTCTCTTTCAAGGGGGCCAGGGTGAATCCGCAGTTTCCACCGATCACGGTCGTCACGCCGTGCCAACTCGACGGGCTTGCCAATGGGTCCCAGAAAAGCTGGGCGTCGTAGTGAGTGTGCGGATCGACAAAGCCCGGGCATACCACGAGTCCATCCGCGTCCACCCTCTTCGCGGCCGGTTCGTCGATCACCCCGACCGCAACCACTCGTCCCCCCCGCACGGCAACGTCCGCCCTCACCGGTTCCGACCCGGTGCCGTCCACAACGCGTCCGCCCGAGATCACCACATCGATCATGCCGGTTGACCCCCTTTACGATGTGGCTGCCTGCGCCCGCGAACAGTTCCAGTTGAACAGGTGCTCAGCGTTGCGCACCGTGATCATCTCGGCTTCGTCGGAAGGCACATCCGCGAACAGTTCGTCGACGACCTTCTGCGTGTTGGGCCATACGCAGCTGGAGTGCGGATAATCGCACTCCCACAGGATCCGATCGATACCGATCTCGTGGCGGACTCTGAGCCCATAGGGCTCCTCGATGAGGCAGAACCACATGTTTCGACGGCAAACGTCGGAGGGCAGGACATCGTCCGTCCCACTCCAGTATTTGTGCCGCTTGTACATTCGGTCAGCGCGCTCGAGCGCACCGGGTACCCAGTTGATCCCGCCCTCCGAGTAGACGATCTTGATGTCCGGGAACTTGCGGGGCACAGGGCTGTACATCATGCCCAAGGCATGTGTGATGGTGGGGACGAAACCTAGAGCAACATTCAGGCTGGGATTCGCCTCGGGCGGCGTGTAGGGCCGCCAACCACTCGACCCGATATGCATGCAAACGGCTGTCTCCGACTGCTCGCAAATGTCCCAGACAGGATCCCAGTAGCTGTCGTAATAGGAGGGCAGCCCCAAGAGGCTGGTCTCTTCGGGGATTGAGATAGCCCGCAGGCCTCTCCCGAGATTCCGTTCAATCTCCTTCGTCGCCAGGTTGGCGTCCCAGAGCTGAACGATGGCCATTGGCACGAACATCTCCGGGGCGGCGGCGCACCACTCGTCGACCATGAAGTCGTTCCACGCCTTCACGCAGACGTCCGCCAGCTGGCGGTCCTTGAACTCGGGGAAGAGGGCTCCTCCAAACCGTGGAAGCGTCGGAAAATTGAGGCTTGCCATGATTCCCTCTGCCCGGAGATCCTCGGCACGCGCCTTGGGGTCGTAGCAACCGGGAATCATGTCGGCGAAGCGGACCGGATCGAAACTCCATTCCTCTTCAGGCTTCCCGGCCACTGCGTTCAGCCCAATCGTCGGCATCTTCGTTCCTTCGACGACCCAGAACTCCATCTCGCCGTCGTCGATCACGTGGGGGGCGTCGTCGAGAAACTTTCGGGGCACCCGCTTGGACCAAACGTCGGCAGGCTCGACGATGTGATCGTCAGCGCTAAAGAGTGTTCTCACGTCTTTTTCCTCCTCATCGAGGGTCGTTCATCTTCCTCACCGGGTTCGGGTGACGACACCCGCCCCCCGAAGAAGAGACGCAGTGCGAGACTACCCCGGTTCGGCGGGCCACGACCAGGGCGTACCTTCAGGCGGCACGTCGTAGCCGACGGCCTTGGTCGTTCAGCCATCGTGCTCGAAGATGACCCGTGGGCCGGTGTGATCACGGCTGCACCGCGAGAGCGCAGGTGCATCGAACGATGTACCGAAACCGGCGTTGATGCTGAAGATCGGAAGTCCCGAAGAGGCCAAAGCTCCAGGTGGTTCCTAAGCCCCGATCGACCGACGTCCAGCAGCAACAGAAGGGCGGCCGATCCACGGTGCCGGCCAGCCAGCCTTCACTCGGGCAGTCCTTTGAGATGTTCGCGGGTGAATCCCCAGTAGGAGTGCACGGTCGCCCCACCGTCCACGGCAAGGGTCTGGCCAGTGACCCGGGCAGCCAAGTCTGAACAAAGAAAGAGGACGGCGTTCGCAATGTCACGGGAACGCGGAGCAGCGAGCGGGTTGATCCCGTTGACGTCGTACTCGCCCTCGGGTTGATCCTCGTTCCCTCCACCTACGTTGCCTGGCGCCACGGCATTAGCTCGGATGCCCCAATGGCCGTATTCGTCAGCAAATGTCCTGACGAGAGAGATCACGCCCGCCTTCGCTGCCCCGTAGTGCAGGTGGAATGCCGACGCACCGATGCCATCAACGGACGCGAGGGCAGCCAGCGCGCCCCCGGTGCCCTGCTCGATCATCCGTCTACCGGCGGAGCGGAACAGGTAGAAGACGTGTGTGAGGTTGTTCGCGATGACCCAATCCCAGTCCTGATCGCTCGTCTTTTGTGCTTCCTCCCAGATGGTCCTTCCGATGATGTCGACGCAGACATCGATCCCGCCGAGCTTTGAGACGGCCTCGTCCAGCGCGCGCTCGACCTGGGCCGAGTCGGTCATGTCCGCAACGATCGGGTACGCCTTTCCCCCGATCGCCATGACGGCGTCGACGGTGCCCTGCGCTCGCCCCTCGTCGATGTCGACGCACGCAACCGTCGCGCCCGCCTCGGCAAATCGCAGGGAAGTCAGACGCCCGTGCCCCGCCCGTTCCGGAATGTAACCGGCGCCGGAAACGACAACTCGTTTGCCACTCAGTCCGAGATCAATCACTTCACTCCTCCCACCGCCACATCTTGACGCTACCCCGATCCAGCAGCGACGGCTCGGAGTCCATCGGTCCCGCAGTCACGCCATGACCACGCCGCCATTGGGCCGGATCACCTGACCGGTCATGTACCCGGATGCATCAGCCGCCAAGAAGAGCATCGCCCACGCGATGTCCGTGGGAGTCCCGATGACGCGCAGCGGAGATTGGGCTTTGAGGCTGGCCAAATACTGCTCTCGCTGCCGCGCGTCGGGAGAACCATCGGGACCTGACCATCGTTGCGATGTCATGGGTGTTTCTATGAATCCGGGAGCGACTGCGTTGGCGCGGACTCCCCGAGGGCCGAGCTCGACCGCGAGCACGCGTGTGAGCTGCATGACGGCAGCCTTGGTCATCCCGTATACCGAAAGCGTCGGCGCCGGGATCTCACCGCCAGCAGATGCGACGTTGATAATGGACCCCCTTCCGGCCTCCGACATGACTCGTCCCGCTGCCGCGCACCCCCAGTACACCCCCTTGAGGTTGACCGCCACTACCGCGTCGAGGTCCTCTTCGGTCGTTTCGACAACCGTGGAGTACCGGAGTATGCCGGCCACGTTGGCCCAAACGTCGATGCGGTCTCCGTATCGCATCGCTTGACGAGCCAACTCGTCCACCTCCGCCTTGACCGAAACGTCTGTGTGCACGGGTACCCCGCCTTCAATGAGGGAGGCAGTGTCTTCAAGGCCTTCCTTTGCTCGGTCGGCGATGACGACCCGAGCACCCGCCCGTGCGAACATGATGGCGGTCTCTCGGCCGATCCCAGAGGCGGCACCGGTCACCACCGCCGTCCTCCCCTCCAAGGAGAATCCGCTGATCACATCGGGGGACAGTTCCAACGCATCACCCTCTTTGCACGAGCGACCACGCTTGGTCGCTTTTGCAGTATGTCGCCGTCGAGAATCAACCGCAAGGGCGACGGTCGTCGTTGGGACAGCTCCGGCATCGGCGGCCCGTAGAGGGACCTCCACGCGCTGAGACCCGCGCCAGTGTCAGCCCAGACATCCGAACACCTCAAGCCAACTCGTCGCTGATGGCCTCTCGAAATGGCCCTGCGAGGTGGCCGCCGTCAACCGGGATGGCGGCTCCTGTGACGTAACTGGACTCGTCGCTCGCAAGAAACAGGGCGACGGAAGCAACCTCCTCGGGTCGGCCCATGCGACGGATCGGTTGGAGCTGCATCAGTCGCTCCAATCGAGGACGCGCTGGGCTGTCCGGCCCTCCGAGCATCGGGGTGTCGATCACCCCCGGATGAATGGAGTTGACCCTCACTCCCAATGGGCCAAGTTCGATCGCAGCGGACTTGGTCATTCCGGTGACCGCGAACTTGCTGGCTACATAGCTCGTCATCCCGAGCATTCCAGCAAGACCGTCGATGGACGAGATGTTGATGATCGAGCCATTGCCGCTCGCCACCAGCACCGGTTTGGCGAATCTCATCCCGTAGTAGACCCCGTTGAGGTTGACGTCGATGATCTGGGCGTGCTCCTCGAGCGACATTCCATCGAGTGTGCCGACGGCACCTATTCCAGCGTTGTTGACGAGGACGTGGAGCCCCCCGAATCGCTCTACTGCGGACGTCACCGCTCGGTTCCATTGCTCGGGCGACGTCACATCGAGAGGTTGGAAGAACGCTCGATCCCCCAAGTCCTCCGCTAACGCCCTTCCCTCGACTTCGCGCACATCGCAGACGACGACCCTGGCGCCCTCCGCCGCGAACAGACGCGCCTCAGCCTCCCCCTGCCCTCTGGCCCCACCCGAAATCAGGACGATCTTCCCATCGAGACGTGCGCCCACGTATTCCCTCCTGTCGGATTACCGCGGCCAAGGTTGGCGGTCGCTTTCGTACAGTAATCTGCGGCCTACGGAACGACTCGTGGACGTGTCCAGTGTTCCGAAATGGAGGGGAGCGCCAAGGGCTCCGTTTTCCAGCCGGGGGCTTGGCAAGCCAGCCGCGGGATCTGGCGACCGCTAGCCTGGCGGCCATGTGTCCACGGGGGATGGCGAGACGCCCGGTGAAGGCCAGCGAGCCATGGAGCAGGACTGCATCTCGGTGATCATTGATGCTCATCAACATGTCGGTGACCTGGCTGACGCGCTGTCGTACGACGGCAGGGAACCCATCAGGCAAGTTGATGTTGGCGAGGATGCCGAGGCCCGACTGGCCCACATGGACGAGCTGGGTGTCAGGTGGGCCGTTCTGCAGCCTTCGCACGGCTACTCGAGGACCGATGGTCTGGCCGCGACGCAGAGAGTGAACGACCGGATGACTCGCTATCGCGACCATGCTCCGGATCGCTTCTGTGTACTCGGTACGACCGAGCCGATGCACGGCCAACACGGTGTCGAGGAGGTTGACCGCATCCATCATCTGGGGCTGAAAGGCATCGCGTGGCACCATCGCTTTCAGGGATGCTTCATCGACTCCAGGTGGATGTGGCCCACACTGGACCGGATGGCTGCACTCGGGCTCGTCCCGCTCGTCCACGTAAACGCAGAGTCGAGCATGGAGGCCCAATGGCGCCTGCAGCGTCTGGCCATCGACTTCCCCCGACTCACCTTTCTGGCCATGGACGGCCTCTGGACATATGAACGCGCTCGACACGCTTTGATCACGGCCCGGAGTACTCCAAACGTGATCTGGGACATGGGGGGGCCGGTGTGTTACGTGTCCGCCGAGGAGTGGGTGGAGCGGAACGGCTCAACGACACTTTGCTTCAGCACGGGCGGCAGCTACGGGCCGGGCGGGGCCGTGGCCAAGCCCGCCCTTCTCGCACAGCTCGAGTCGGCTCGTATCTCGGAGGAAGATCGGAACAACATCTTGGGCGCCAACGTTGCGCGGGCATTCCGCCTAGAGCCGTGAGGAGTACCTCGAACAGGCCGCCGTGCCAGCGAAACCGCACCGGCGAGAACACGCTGATGCCCTAGAACACACTGATGCCGCCGGCGGCAGCGCTCGGCTCGCGAGAGCGCCCGCAACACGGCCATGTCGCCGTGCACCGTGCGAGATCCTTCGAAAAGCGCGTCGAGGGCGGCGGTGAGCGCAAGCTTGGGAGGCGTGTTTGTCAGCCCCACACTGCACGCAAGATCGTCCGCGTGGACCACCAATTCGACGACACGTGTCGCCAGGTATGCGGAGAAGAAAAGACTTCGCCCCGACACGTCGGTCGCTGCGGGCAGTCCCTGTTGGAGAAGCTCGCCGACATGTCGAACCCGAGCGTCGTACGCGCTGCGTACCCCCTCCCATCCCCACGCGGCCACATGGGCTCCGTCCTGCCTCACCTGATCGTGCTCAGGTAAAGCAAGATCCGTCGCAGTCTTGACGCGCAACCACGTCCATGCCGCGGGTTCCGCCGTGAGGGGCTGGCGATCGGCTTTCTCGGCACTCTCGAGGCGCTTGCCCACACGACGGACTATCAGGAACAGGTGACCGCAGATGTCCCCGACGCTCATCTTCTCCAGTGCACTCTGATCCGCCCAGGCGAGCCGAACCTGCTCAGAAGCGAGGACGGCGCCCGCGTGCCAGCTGGCTTCGAGGAAGGCGTCAACCGTTACCGCGTCTGAAAGCGCCTTCATGACGTGCGACAACGAACAGCCGAGGCGTTCACGGCTCCACCCAGTCCACCATTTGGTCCACGATGCGCGACCCTATCGGCCCGAAGGCGGTGAATGGGCCCCGAGAGGACCCTGTCATGCCCACAAAGCGTTGGGCGACGACCGATGGGGCCTGGGAAGCCCGAACCCCATCTGGTACGTTCGGTCGGTGACGGGCCCAAGCTGGCGCTTCGCCGGTGGGAAGGGGGAGGTCGGAGTGCATGACGTCGTGATTTGCGGTGGGTCCGTCATCGACGGGACGGGGGCGCCAAGGCGTACCGCCGACGTGGCGATCAAGGGCGGTCGGATCATCGCCATCGGCCGGGACGTGGGGACGGGCCGACGAACCATTGACGCGGACGGACTGATCGTGTCTCCCGGGTTCATCGATGTGCACACGCACCTCGATGTCCAAGGCTTCTGGGACCCGGCGCTTACTCCCTCGCCGCTGCACGGGGTGACGACAGTCGTCGGGGGAAATTGCGGCTTCAGCGTTGCCCCGTTGGACGCCGACGCCGCTGCCTACTTGCTCCCGATGCTTTCCCGCGTGGAAGGCATGCCGGTGACCTCGCTCGAGTTGGGTGTCCCGTGGGACTGGACCTCGACCGCCGACTACCTCGACCGCCTGGACGGGACTCTGGCCATCAATGCCGGGTTCATGGTCGGTCACTGCGCTCTGCGGAGGGTGGTGATGAGGGAGGCGGCCACCGAGCGGCCAGCCACCCCGGAGGAGATCGAAGCGATGTGTGGCCTCCTGCGAGCCGGCATTCGGGCCGGCGGCCTCGGCTTCTCCTCGACATGGTCGATCACACATAACGACGCGAGCGGCCACCCCGTCCCCTCCCGGCATGCCGCCGCTGACGAACTGGTCACACTCGCCGCCGTCTGCGGTGAGTTCCCGGGGACATCGCTCGAGTTCGTCGCCGGTCAGGAGTGGGACGATGCCCGGCGCCAGGTGATGGTCGATATGACCGTGGCGGCCCGGCGGCCGCTCAACTGGAACCTCCTCGCCCCGAGTGCCCGCGGCCGCGAAGCGGCCTACCGTCAGCTCGAGCTCTCGGACGTGGCGCGCGCTGCGGGCGGGAAGATTGTCGGCCTCGTCATCCCATTCGTGTCCCAGTTCCGCATGTCCTTTTACAGCGGGTTCATCCTCGACAGCTTTGAAGGGTGGGGCGAGGCAATGACCCTGCCACCCGCCGAGAAACTTCGCCTCCTGGCCGACCAGGCAACAAGGGACGGGCTCGCCGAGCTGGCCGCCGGCGACCCGCGACGGGTCGCGCTCGCTGACTGGGGTGCCAAGCGGATCCTCGAGACGTTCGCACCGGAGACCAAGAAGTACGAGGGCAGGCTGGTGGCCGACATTGCACGCGAGATGGGCAGGTCGGCGTTCGACGCCCTGGTCGACATTGTGGTGGCCGATGACCTGCGGACGGGGTTCACCTACGGCCTCGAGAGCGATGACCCCGCTGACTGGGACGTCAGGCGCGAATTGTGGCTCGACCCGCGGACAGTCGTGGGCGGTTCCGACGCCGGTGCCCATCTCGACATGCTGTCGACGTTCAGCTTCGCCACGGACCTGCTGTCGGTCGGCGTGCGTGAGCGCGGGCTCATCACAATGGAGGAAGCGGTCCGATTACTCACTTCGGAGCCGGCAGGACTCTACGGCCTCGTCGATCGCGGAACGCTGCACGAGGGCTCCGTCGCCGACATCGTCGTCTTCGACGAAGAGACGATCGGCCACGACCAGGTACGGTCGAAGTTCGACCTGCCCGGCGGGGCGGGGCGCCTCTACTGCGAGGGCGTCGGAATCGAGCAGGTGCTCGTCCATGGCGAGACACTGGTGGCAAGCGGCGAATTGACCCACGCCCGGAAAGGTGCGATCTTGCGGTCCGGGCGCGACACAGCGACACCCTCCTTGGCATGAGCACGACGGTGAGAGCGAGTCCTGCCTTCATGAACATGCCCCGCTACGCCGGGAGACCGAACGCTCGTCCATGCCTCGACGCCAATATCTCAACACCCGGGGAGGATGGGAAGTACGGTGGCGTGCCCTCGCCGAAAAGGGCCGGCGACTTGAGATTCGACGCGACCTGAGGAGAGCCGTGGCTGTCTACACGTTTACCAAGGACTCCACGCCGCCGATGCCCGGGTCCTCGCTCGACCGGCGAACAGCGCCTGCGAGAACAGGCAGCCAACTTCACCGCAGCGTTGGCCAGCGGCGAGGCATGGGAACGGTTCTGCGAGGGCCTTCGATCGGCTGGGCGCTCCATCTTGCGATCCGAGGAGGCGGACTCGGACGCTGATTTGGCAGAGGGCTACCAGTACCTGCTGGGGCTCGTCCACAGCCTCGTCGAACGCGAGCTCTACCGCACAGATGCCGCCAAGCCGGCCTTCCTGCGCGTTCAGACCGACGTCGTCAAGGTGGGCATGGATAACCCGGATGGTGCCCTGATGTCCGCTCCGCTCAGTGAAGACGGCGTCTTCCGTATCTTCGGCGTGGTCGGGTCGATACGGATGCTGGAGTTCGTGATTTCAGGCAGCGGGCGTCCCATCATGCGCAACCTCGACGAATTCGATGTCGACACGGACGGGCAGTTCCACGTAGCTCTTTCTCGCGACCCGATGCCCGGCAATTGGATCGAATTGCCGCCAGGTGCCAACTCCGTGCTCGTGCGGAGGGCGGCCTACGACTGGGATTCCGAGGAGGTCCCCCATCTCTCGATCGAGCGGGTCGGCGCAGATCCGGAGCTACTGCCGCAATGCCTCCGCACGCCCACTGCCGCAGAAGTAGGAGAGCAACTCGACGCATTGGGGACTCTTGTGGCGACCAACGCTGACTACTGGGTCGACATGGTCCACTCGTTCCGCGACGAAGGCGACAACGTGATCCCGGCCCCGCGCCCACTTCCGTCTACAGGAATGAACGACTCCCGTTCGTCGGTGAAGGGGTACTTCGTGTTGCCTGCAGCCGATGCTCTCCTCGTCGAATTCACCCCGCCAGAGGGACTTTTCTGGAGCATCTCGGTGGGCGACATGTGGTACCGGACCTTCGACTACTCACATCACCAGACGAGCCTCAATGGCCACCAGGTGGAACTGGACGCCGACGGTGTCTGCCGCGTCGTCATCGCCCACCGAGATCCGGGGCTACCGAATTGGCTCGATACGCTCGGCCACAAACAGGGTGTCGTGATCCTGCGCTGGGTCATGGTGAGCCACCGGCCGCAGCCGCGAACAAGAATTGTCCCCTTTGCTGAGCTCACCTCGGTCCTGCCGGACACTCGTCGGGTCGGAAGAGTTGAGCGGGCGCACACGCTCGACCGGCGCCGCGAAGCAGTGGCCAGGCGTCTCGCGGTTCCATTGACGACCCGCTGGTCGTATTCGACCTCTGCGATCGATCCACCCTGAACGCTGTAGCACCAGTCGCCAGCGCCGATGGAAAGGACTCTGCAACGTGATTCCCGACGCCGAAAACCTGATCGAGGGAGCCCGCTCCTCGACCGGCCTCTCCGACTTCGGCCCGGACGGCTGGCAGGACGGACTGGAGCACCTGTTGGGGGCCGCAACCACAGACCTCACGTTGGACGACGCCGCGGCAGCCCGGCTCGAAAGAACGATTCATGGACGGCTGACCAACCGCCTCCTCATAGAGGATTGGTATCGCACGCGCGCCACGGAGCCACCACCCCTGGAGGGGCTCGTGGTCATCCACGGCCTGCCCCGCACCGCGACAACCGCCCTCCACTATCTGCTCGCCCAGGGGCCCGAATTTCGCTACCAGAGGCGGTGGGAGGTCGGGAGTCCCCTACGACCCCCCGGCGCCACCTCCGACGCCGATGACGAGCGTCGCCGTGCAGCGGTCGAACAGGGTCAGACGGCCATGTCGGGTTCAGCGCAGCACATATCGGAACTGGACGGACCGGTAGACGACAACGTCGTCCTCGGCCTCGACTTCCACAATCAGGAGCTCGGACTACCGCTGCCGACTTATACCCGCTGGTGGCGAGGCAGCAGCCTGAGAACGACGTACATCTATCACGAACGCTTCCTTCGATTGCTCCATACCGGGCGGCCGCCCTACACATGGGTCGTCAAGGCGCCGTACCACAACTTCCACCTCGACGAACTGGCCGCTCACTACCCCGATGCTCGGTTCGTGATGGCCCATCGCGATCCGGCGGTTTCTTTCCCGTCCGCGTGCAGCACGGTCGCGACGGCGCAACGCAACGCCTTGCCGCAGCATCCTCCCGATCCGGTCGCACTCGGGTCGTTCCTCTTGGAGCACCTCGTCGAAGGCATCGGGCGCGCCATGGCTGACCGTGACGCCATCGGCGAGCATCGGTTCCTCGACGTCACCCAACGGCAGCTCGATGCGGATGCAATCGGAACGGCCCAGCGGATCTATGGATTCCTGGGCCTCGAGATGGACAATTCCACCCGCACCGCCATGGTCGAATGGTCGGCGGCCAACCGACCCGGAGCCAGGGGTCAGCACCACTACTCGGCCGAAGAGTACGGCCTCACCAAGAGCGGGATCCGAAGTGCATTCAAGGACTACATCGAGCGGTTCGACGTGGCCCAGGAAGAGCCCGGGTAAGAACCTTTCACGAGGCGACTGAGCCTAGAAGGAAACTGTAGGCCACAACCTCATTGCGTATTGATCCAGACGGACTTGGTGTTGAGAAATCCCTCCAGCGATTCTGCGCCCGCCTCCTTGCCCCATCCACTCGCTTTGTAACCACCGAACGGAACGCCGGGGTCGAGCATGTTGTAGGTGTTGACCCACACAGTGCCAGCCTGTAGGGCGTCCGCCATTCGGTGGGCCGTTCCTATGTCACGCGTCCATACGCCGCCAGCCAAGCCGAAACTGGTTGCGTTCGCTCGCGCAACAACTTCGTCGAAGGAGTCGAAGGGCAGAATGGACGCCACCGGACCGAAGATCTCTTCGCGGGCGATGCGCATGGAGTCCTGGACATCGGCGAATACCGTCGGCTCCATGAAATACCCTTCGGCCAGCTCTCCTTCCACGACCCGGCTGCCCCCAGCGACGAGCCGTGCGCCCTCGTCCTGCCCGCTTTGGACGTAGCCCAGCACGCGACCAAGGTGCTTCTCCGTAATGACAGGGCCATGGGTGGTCTCCGGGTCGAGACTATTCCCCACCTTCAATGCACCCGCCGACTCGGCCAACCGTTGAACCACTTCCTCGTAGATGGGACGCTCGACGAAGAGCCGAGTGCCGTTGGAGCAGCCCTGGCCGGAGTTGGCAAACACCATGAGGGCCGCAGTCGCCACGGCGCGATCGATATCGCTGTCAGCGAAAAGGATGTGTGGCGACTTGCCGCCGAGTTCAAGGGTGAGCCTCTTCAAATTGCCGGCAGCCGAACGGATGAGCTCCTGGCCCACCGTGGTGGATCCGGTGAACACGATGCTATCGACGTCGGGGTTCTCGGCGATGGCGATCCCCGCCTCCGGACCTCCGGTGACGATGTTGAGAACGCCCTCGGGCACGCCGGCTTCGAGGCACAACTCAGCAGT
The DNA here is from genome assembly GCA_963706555.1 of uncultured Acidimicrobiaceae bacterium. GTDB lineage: Bacteria > Actinomycetota > Acidimicrobiia > Acidimicrobiales > RAAP-2 > Bog-473. Next base: position 2,476,511 of record OY970164.1, on the reverse strand, counting down.
CCGGAGAATGGTCAGGCTGGCATCGTCGGCCGGTTTGGCCAGCATTGTGCAACCAGTTGCCAATACGGCGCCGAGTTTCTTGACGAACTGTGTGAAGGGGCTGTTGTACGGAATGTAGGCGCCCACGACACCGATCGGCTCCTTGCGGGTGTACGTGAACATCCCGAGCACGGAATTCGGCAGGGTGTCACCGCTGATCTTCGTTGCCCATCCGGCCATATACCTGATCATGTCGATAATGCCTTCTGCGCCGAGTCGTGGATCAGGACCGACCGGGGTGCCCATATCGACGGCCGTGAGCACCTTGAGCTCGGCGTAGTTCGCCTCGAGGACGTCAGCGATCTTCCAGAGGAGCCGCTGCCGGGCCGCAGGAGATGTCGTACGCCACGGACCTTCGAAGGCCGCCCGGGCGGCCGCCACAGCTCGCGATACGTCGTCGGCACCTGCGTCGGCAATGTCGGCGAGCACCTGCCCCGTCGAAGGATTCAGACTTGGCATCGTCCGACCGGAAGTGGCCTCCACCCACCGATCGCCGATAAGTAACTTCTTCGCCCCGCCTTCGAGAAAGGAAAGGTCAGGCTCAGGACCAGTTGTAACTGAGGTCATATGACTCCCTTGGGCGAAGATCTGTCCAACTCCCGCCTCTGCTCAAGGCCCCGCCAGTGCTGGAGCGACATTCTCGGCGAGCATCCCGTGATTTGCAACTACCCTCTCAAACCGTAACCCGAAAACAACCAATTCAGCCAAAGACGACAGGCACGCCATTCACGCCTCGATGCTCCAGGCCTATGACGCGTGCTTCGGGAGCGTCCGCATCGAACCGGAGCTTCGGGAGGCGGTCGAGGACGGCGTTCATGGCCACGGTCATCTCGGCTCGAGCAACATGCATCCCGAGGCAGACGTGTGGTCCACTGATGAAAGCCAGATTGGGCTCAACGTTGCGGTACGGGTCGAAGCGATCAGGGTCCTGCCACCGCGTAGGGTCCCGGTTCGCGGCTCCCATGTTCAGTTCGATCACCGAGCCGGACGGGATCTTCACGCCGCACAGTTCGACGTCCCGGACGACGAGGCGGCGAATGATCGTTGCCGTGGGCTCCCATCGGAGGACTTCTTCGATTGCACCCCTCAACGTCTCCCTCTCTCGGCGGACCGCGTCGAGGAGGGCGGGCTGTCGGAGCAGCGCGACGAGCAGAATACCGAGTTGGCGCCAGGTCGTACCTGAACCGGCGGTGAGGATGAGCCGGGCGAACCCGTAGATCTCGTCGTTGGTGAGGAAGTGGCGCCGACCATCTTCTTCGATCTCGCTCTGTACCAGCATCGTGATGACATCGTCGCGGGGCTCGGCACGCCGCTCCTCGATCACGCGCTTGAGCATGGCGGTGGTCCTGTCCGCACGATCCTTGGCGGTGTCGGCTCCCTCCTGCGCGCTGTGCACCATGCCACCTTCGGCGCCCTCTCGAAAGTCGAGGGCCTCGTCACGAGTCAACCCGAAACTCGATGTGATCGTCTGGAGCGGTATCCGCGAGCAGTATTCGGCGTTCAGCTCGGCCTTCCCCCGAAGCTCGAAGCCCGACATCGCCTCGTCGACCAGCCACTGGATCCACTTGTCGATCCACCACTGCGCTCGCTTGGGCGTGAACGCCGGCTGTGCCAGCGCCCGGTACCGCCGATGCTCGGCCCCCACCATCTCGAGCATGCTCTTGCCCATTGTCCTTGTGGTCATCCCGGCGTAGAAGGTGGAGGAGAAGACTTCGTTATCGCGAAATGCGATGTCATTCGCTTGGAAGCTGAAGGCTGAGTAGACCGGGCGGTTATGGGCCCCGCCCAGGCCACCCCGCGAGTCGTAGCCCATAAGCTCTCGAACTGTGCCTCTGTGCACGGGGGAAGCGTCTCGCAACTCGGCCCACACCGGGTAAGGGTCCTCGACCAGAATCCCGCCGTCGGTCGCCCTGACATGGCGCTCGACGTCATAGAGTTCCTTGAACCTGTCGGCCTGCGACGTGCTCTCAATCGCCACCTGAGCTCCTCCCTACCCCTTGAACCCGAACAACTCGGCATCAACCCGTCGTGGACCGGACCCCGCGGTCAACGTCAAGGCTCGCCACCTCGTACTCTCGCTCCTCGTCTGCATTCTCAAATGTGGGCCACCGTCCTCGCATCCGCAGCCCTTATACCGAATGGCGGCCTCTCAGTCCGGAGGTCAACGGCTTAAGGGCACGTGACCCCGGAGTCGACGGGCAGCGTGATGCCGGTGATCGCACGAGCCTCGTCGGATACGAGAAACAAGATGGCGTCGCTGACGTCTTTGGGGTCGAGCAGCGTAATCGGCAGAAGTCGAGGGGAGATCTCCAGCACATCCGCATGGTCGGAGTGATACTTCTGAAACTGTTCGTTGACAACCATGGGGGTGGCCACACCCATGGGGTGGACGGTGTTCACCCTGATGTTGTGCGGCCCAAGGAGCTTGGCATAACCCCTCATGAGACCGACGACTCCGTGCTTCGCTGCACAGTAAGCCGCTATTCCCCCGCTGCCATCATGCATACCACTCAGCCCGGCGGTCGAGCTGGTGATCACGATGCTCCCCCCCTGGCCCTGATCGATCAACGGTTGCTGCACCACACGAATCGTGTTGTAGACGCCAGTCAGCATGACACCAAGGGCGTCGGCCCAGCGCAGGGCGGATTGGTCCAGCGTCTCCCCCCCGCCCGAGATGTGAAGGATCCCTGCATTCGCGAGAACGATGTCAAGGCGTCCGAACTCCGCCAGGGTCTCCTTCACTGCCGTTTCCATGGCATGGATGTCACGCACGTCCGCAACGATCGGGAGGCACCGTCCGCCGGCCTCCTCCACCAACCTCACCGTTTCGTTCAGATCCTCCTTGTTGGCCATCGGGTAGGAGATCGAGTCGATCTGCTCTGCAATGTCCAAGGCCACGATGTCGGCGCCCTCTCGCGCGAGGACCTGGGCATGGGAGCGACCCTGGCCCCTCGCTGCCCCAGTGATGAATGCGACCTTGCCTCGTACTCGACCTGTCTCGCCCATCTGTGCGTGTCCTTTCGATTCGCGAGCGGCCCGATGGGCATCTCGTCCATTTCAGCGGGCAACCCTGGGGAATCACTGCTCGCCTCGGCAATCGAGAATTGCTTTCCAAATCGTACGGCAAAGTTGGATTGACGTCCAGCAGCTCCGAGAACGGCTGCCGGTGAGTATCCTCGTCCCATGAAGATCGGCGTGGTCTCCGACATTCACTGCAATGCGCAGACGTTCGCGGCGGCTCTGCGCGATCTCGAGGGCCAGGTCGACGAAGTCTTCGTTGCCGGCGATGCCGTCTACGACTACCGGTTCTCGAGCGAGGTGATCGGGATGATCCGGCGCGGCGGCTTTCCCTATGTCCTTGGGAACCACGAGATGGGGATACTGGCTCGTGGCGGCGAGCGAGCGCTTCTCGCTCCCGGAGTGGATCCCGATGATGTCCGATTCGTCTCTGAGCGCCCATCCAACGTCGAATGCCACGTCGGTGGGCGATCCATCACCATGGTCCACGCGAGCCCGTGGCCCCCTTACGACCGCTATCTCAACGCATACGACCCGGAATGGAGCCGCTGCGAGGAACTCGGCACGGATTTCTGATTACCGGTCACACCCACGTGCCGATGGTGAAGAGAGTTGGCCGTACGATCGTCGTCAATCCGGGCTCGCTCGGCGAATCCTACGATTCCGGAACCGGACCCGCAGTTTCCTATGCTGTGGTCGATCTCTCGTCGAACGAGGTCGAGATCGTACGGATCTCCGACCCTCAATTCTAGGGATGGAAGCGGACATCCCATCCATGGTGGCGTCGGGCCTGCCGATGGACTGTTCGTTGTCGCACACCGCGGCCATCGACCAGGAGTAGGGCTTGCGCAAGTCGACAGACACGACGCCAGTTGGACGACCCCGAAGATTCGACGACGAGACCGAACGTCGCCTCTTGATTGAAGCCGCAATCCGCGTCATGGAGCGCAACGACTACTCCGACATGTCGGTAGGCGAGATCCTGGCGGAGGCCGGCCTGTCCACCCGGGCCTTCTATCGCCATTATGACTCAAAAGAGGCCTTGTTGGATACCTTCTTGTTGCACGAGGCGGAATCGGTAGGTCGGTCCCTCGGACGTGTCGTGGCCGCAGCGAAGGACCCTGCCGCTGCCGTTGAAGCCTGGCTTGATCGCTTCCTCGATGTGTTCTTCGTGCCCCGACGTGCGAGGCGGGCGGCGATGTTGGCCGCCGCCGCGACTCGCTCGTCCGGCCCGAGCGCCGAGATGATGATCCGACTGCGTGAGATCGCCTGCCGACCACTCGTCGGGGCTCTCCGTGCCGGAAATGACCTCGGCACCCTTCACTCACCCCGGCCTGAAGCCGACGCCTACAGCATTCACGATCTGGTGGTCGCCAGCATGCACGCGAGCGATTCTGGAGATCTCGATCGCGCAGAAACCAAAGCGCATGTCGTGCGGTACGCCTGGCCGGCACTCCGGCTCATGCCGTGACACTCTCGAAAGGGGCATACCGTGAAGGATCTCTTCGGCTTTGACGGTCAGCAAGCGCTGGTGGTCGGGGGTGGATACGGGAGCGGGCGGCTGCTCGCCCAGCTCCTCGCCGAGGCTGGCGCATCCGTCGCCATCGTCGACATCAATGCCGAGCGGGCCCACAGCGTGGCCGCCGAGATCGGTGGACACGCCATCGTCGCCGACGTCACCACTGCATCCGGTGCTGACGCTGCCGTGGATGAGGCCCATGCCCGTCTCGGCGGTCTGACTCGCGTCGCGAATATCGTCGGGCTCGTCAACCCTCGGCCGTTCCTCGACAGCGATACAGAGCATTGGGACGCACAGCTGCGGCTGAACCTCTGGTCGCAATGGTTCATTTGTCACGCTGCGGGTCGCCATATGGTCGCAGAGGGGGGTGGAGCCATCGCAATGGTTGCGTCGGTCAGCGGCCTCTACGGCGCACGGAACCAAGCAGCGTACGGGGCAGCCAAGGCGGGAGTCATGTCGCTCGCCCGCACCCTCGCTGACGAATGGGGTCCGCACGGCATCCGCATCAACTGCATTGCACCTGACATCACTGCGGTACCGCGCCTCCTCGAAAACATGCCTGAGCCGGAGGAGCAGGCTCTCGCTCGCTTCGATGCAATGGCGGTCAGCGAGGGCGTACCGTTGCGACGATTCGGCCGTACCCACGAACTTGCCGGACCACTTCTCTTCCTTCTCTCCGACATGTCCTCCTATATGACGGGCCAGACCCTGGTCGTTGACGGCGGCACGATCGTCCACTTCCCACATCGGACCGCTGCTGACTCCGTCGTAGAGAAGAGATGCTGTCGCGAGCTGGGCCTGACGCCTGCCTCCTCGTAACGAGCTCCGATCGCAGCCGGATTCGTCGCCTGTCGCCTGAGAGCGCGGGACCTCACGAGCGACGCCTCGCCCAGGCCGAGGTCCTCCTCGGCGCGTCGTCCTCGACCTCGACGAGGCCGGCATCACGGAGATAGAGGAGGTGCGCGTACATGGAGCCTGCCGCTCCCCTCCAAAGCTTCTTGCTTGTCAGGGCATAGACGCGGGGTACGAGCTCGGCGATCGTCGCCGGTCCGGCGTCGAGCGCAGCGAGGAGCTGTTGGCCGCGCTCGCTGCGATGGGCGAGGAAGGCGCGCACGAGCGCGTGTGGCTCCTCTACCGGTGGACCGTGGGTCGGAAGGTACCGACGGTCCTGTTCCCGACCGAGAAGCTTCTCGAGGCTGTCCTGGTATTCGCCCAGATCGCCGTCGGGCGGGGAGACGACTGTCGTGGACCAGCCCATGACATGGTCACCCGAACACAGCGTGTTCTCTTCCCGGAGGAAGTAGCAGAGATGATTCGACGCGTGCCCCGGCGTGTAGACCGCATCAAACGTCCATCCGTCGCCCTCGACGACATCGCCATCTCGCAGGACCACGTCGGGCTCGAACGACTGGTCGCCGCCAAGCGTGGGCATCGCCTGTGCGGTGCCATCGGCTTTCAGGGGAAGATCGGCCAGCGGGTTGCCGTCGGCTTCAAGATCCCCGAAGACCACAGCATCGTCGGCCAGCGTGGAGAGATCGGGCGCCACCCGCTGAGGCCCGAAACCATACGTGACGGCACCGGTGCGCGCCTGCAGCGGCTCCGATGCCGGCGAGTGGTCACTGTGGGTGTGCGTGATCAACAGGTGGGTGATCCGCTCGCCCGGATCGAGCGCGGCCAACACCCGTTCCACATGCGTGTCGTCGAGCGGGCCCTGGGTCGACGACCGCGACCTCGCCGTGGCCGATCAGGTATGTTCCCGTCCCGAGGTACGTGAACGGCCCTGGGTTCTCGGCGAGCACACGCCGGACAAGGGGCGAGACGCGAACCGCCTCGCCGTAGCTCGCCTCGAGCTCGCTGACGTAAGGGATGGTAACGATCAGGCCTCCTCGGGAATCTCGGTACCGTCTGCAGGCGCTGGCGGGACGTGCGGGAAGAGCTCCTGGAATGCGCCCTTCGTCATCCGTTCCCGCTGCGCGGGCGTCAGATCGTCGACGAGTTCATGGAGCGTCTTTTGCGTATGCCCGAACGTGCCTTCGAGGTGCGGGTAATCGCTGCCCCAACACACATTCTGGTAGCCCATGGCCGCCAAGGCCTGCGGCGCGGAGCGATCGTGCTGGAACGACGCATAGACGTTCTCGAAGAGGTACTCACTGGGGAGGCGTTTGAATTTCGGCCACACCTGATTGACGTGCTGACGGTAGGCCTCGTCAAGGCGGTCCGCCATGAACGGGCACCCATGTGGCACCCCCCTCGGACACCACGCACTTGAGCGTGGGATGCCGGTCGAAGACGCCGCTCGCCACCAACTTCGCCGCGGCGAGCTGCATGTGGTAACTGGCCTCGTAGTAGTTCATCAGGTGGCCGCCGGGCCCCCGTGGTAGGTGCCGTTGAAGGTGTCCGCCTCATGGGGATCGCTACCGGCGTGGAATCCCACATGCATCCCGGCCTCGGCCATCACTGCCCAGAGTGGATGCCAGTCGTCCCTGTGCCAGTTCGGCCCACTGATGGTCGGCGACGTGGGGAGCATGGCGATCTTGAAGCCCATGCCAGCGGTGCGTTCGACTTCCGACACCGCCGTCTCCACGCTCAGCGTCGGGATCATGGCCGTGCACACGTAACGGGGCGAGAACCGCTGGTACTCAATGGCCCAATCATTGATGACCTGGCACCCGGCAAGCATGAGCTGCGGGTCACGCATCGAGTGCATCCACATCCCGACCGAGGTGTATACGAGCTCACCCCAGACTCCCTCCTGGTTGAGGTCCTTGAGCCGCAATCGCTTGTCGTTCTGCCCCGGCGCCCGTTCTACGACGCCCAAACCGGTCTCGGGATCGACCATCGGCCGTTTCGCAAAGGGAACCTTTCGACGGAACTCCTGGCCGTCGACGTAGATCGTCTCAAACTGCCCATCGTCGTCGCGCACTGCATGCGGCATGCGGTCGGCCAAGTCAGGAGGCAGGTTCTCCTTGAACAATTCGAAAGGCTCCATCAGGTGGGAGTCCGCCGAGTTGGCCCAGATCTTCTTCTCCATGGTCACTCCTTGTCGTCGTCCCTGACCGGACGGAACCGCGGTGTCGACATGTCTTCGTTGACGTGTTCGAACACGATGCGGACCCGTGAGCCGATTTTGATCTCTTCGGGCTCGCAGTCGATGATGTTCACAAGTATCCGGGCGCCTTCACCCTGGGTCCCATCAAGCTCGACGATCCCCGACACGTAGGGAACGACTGCGGCCAGGTCGGGGTGCAGCGGATGGTGCACGACCGTATAGCTGTACACCGTGCCCAGGCCCGAGAGCTCCACCCACTCGAGGTCGAAGCTCTGGCAGGCGTAGCAGATGGGGTACGGCGGCAGCCGGAACGTGCCGCAGTTCGTGCAGCGCGGCACGACCAGACGGTCCTCGCGCGCCGCGTCCCAGAAGGGTTGCGTCGTCGGGTCGGCGAAGGTCTGCTTCTGCATGGTCGGGAATACTCCCTTGCGAAGCTCGCCGAAGGAACTGGTTGTCGTCATGTGTGTGCCTACCTCCGTAGGAGTGTGCCGCCCATGGGCAGCAGCGAAGTTCCGCCGGTGACGAGGGCGATCTCGGCTCCGTCGACTTGATTTATGGCCGTGCCGCGCAGTTGCTCAACCGCCTCCATGATGTGGCTCATGCCGAGGAGATACGCCTCCGACAGGTTCCCCCCGTGGGTGTTCACCGGGAGAGAGCCGGTCTTCCACCGAATGTTGCCGTCGGCGACGAAGGGCCCGCCCTCACCCCTGGGACAGAATCCGTAGTCCTCGAGCTGCATGAGAACCATCGGCACGAAGTTGTCGTAGATCAACGCAACGTCGACATCTTGCGGCCCTACCCCGGCCATCTCGTACAGCCGGCGAGCAGGGTACCTCGACCCTGATGACACAAGGTCGTCCTCGGCCATCTGGAGCCATTTCCAATTGAGCGGTCCGGTGCGCCCTGGACCGCCGTGTGCCGAGCCCATGACGTACACCGGAGGGTGACGCAGATCCTTGGCTCGGTCGGCTGACACCGTGATCGCAGCCACGCAGCCGTCAGTCTCCAATGTGAAGTCGAAGAGGCAGAGAGGTTCGGCGATCATCCGAGCGTTGAAATAGTCGTCACGCGTCAACGGGGTCTTCTTGATCGCCTTCGGGCGCCTGATCGCGTTCTCTCGCGTCGAGATCGCAATCTCAGCAAAATGCTCGCGCGTCGTGCCGTATTTGTGCATGTGACGCTTCGCGATCAGTGCCGCCGCGTGGCCGGGGCCCAACAGTCCGTCGTTGGCCGTGAAGCCCATATACGGCGACGCGATACCAAGGCCGGCGGTGCCATAGGTCAGCTGAGGTCCGTTCTCTGTCGCGACAGCACTGCCGCCGAGGCGACGGTGCGCCTGCTGCACGGGGTATGCCGTCACGACGCACGTGGCCATGCCGGCGTGGATAGCCGACGCGGCCAAGCCGATCAGACGCGCCGGAAGCCCCGCCACCCCCCGTCGTGGTTGCGGTGTACCGAACCTCCGGCACACCGAGTGCCGCCGCGACCTCGGCCGGCTCGAACGAACTCGCGTAGAGCGCGAACCCGTCGACATCTTTGATCGTGAGTCCCGCGTCGTCGAGGGCGGCCAGAATTGCTTTACAAACAAGGCTCAGCTCTGACTCCTGCGGGTACGACTGCCCGCGCTTGTAGTACTGGGTTCCGCCCACACCCACAACCGCCGCTTGATCCTTCATCGTCATTGTTAGAGCCTCCCCGACGCGTGACGCACTGTCGTCATTGGTTGTCAGTCCTTCCTGTTCCACTGCACGGCGGTCATCCGATGACCTCTTTCACCCGCAGGTCGGTGATCTGCTCGCGGGTGTAGCCGAGCTCGTCGAGCACCGCATCGGTCGCGTTGCCGCAGAGAACTCCCGCCTTCGCCTGCACGGTCGAGCGCGAAAACCGAACGATAGGCGCCAACCGCGGGTGGTCGTCGAATATCGGGTGTGTCACGTCGACCAGATAGCCGCTTGCCCGTCCGTAGTCGTCGCTCATCAAGAGGCCCTCGACGGGACCGGTGGTGATCGCGACACAGGCGACGTCGGCTGCTGTCATATCCCGCTGCCACTCGTCCTTGCCTCGCTGGACGAAGATGCCAGCCAGAACCTCGCCGAGAACGTCGTCATTGACCTGGCGATCGCTCTCGGTGGCGAAGCGGGGGTCGGGTCGGAGATCGGCATAGGGCGCGAGCGCCTCGACGAGCTCGTCCCACTCGCCCGGCTGCGGAGCCGCCAGGAATACCCACCCGTCGGCAGCGTCGTAGATGCGGTACCGCGCCACCGGGCCACGCATCTCCGGGCCCGCGGTCAAACCACCGGGGGCGTCGGGAACTTCGATGACATGGTCCGCCATGGCATGGGCTGTCGAGAGGAGCATCGACGCCACTACCTGCTGCCCACCGGCGCCGCGCTGGCGTGCCAGGAGTCCCAGGAGGGCCGCCGTCGCCACGCCGAGTGCCCCGATGCCGTCAGCCGACGCATACTTCGTCGCGCTTGCCGAACGCAGGAGCATGCTGCGGGCCACGACCTCGTCGAAGCTGATCGAGGGATCCTGTGGGCCGGGGCCACCGAGATGTGCTGCCGCGATACCGCCCGCAGCGCCGAAGCTGGGTGCGAACGAAGCCGCGATCGCCGTATGGTCCGCTGGTGCCGTATCCCGCCCCGTTCACGTAGACGATATCGGGATTGATCTTCCGCAGCGTCGCAAAGTCGAACGCGCCTCGTTCTGCCGCGCCGGCCCGGAACCCGTTCACCACCACGTCCGCTCTCGCCGCCAGCTTGTGCAGGATCTCGCGGCCCTCCGGCGTGCGGATGTCGACCGCGACGCTCTCCTTACCCTGCATCACCTTGCCGCCACCGATCTCGGGAAACTGAGGCACCTGGCGCCGGATTGAGTCTCCCTCCAACTGCTCGACCTTGATCACCCGCGCCCCGAGATCGGCCAGCATCGTCGGTCCGTACGGCGCCGCGTACTGGACCGCGAGCTCAAGGACCGTCACACCCTCCAAGGGCGCCCGGATTCCCCCTTCGACCCCGTTCTCCGCAGGGCGCGGTTGCCAGGCCTCGTCCGTTGCATCGCCGAGCGTCGGCGCCGGAGCTCGGACCGCGCCGGGAGTGGCTGTCATGTCGAATTGCGGGCCCGGTTGGCGCACCGCTCCGGACTGAGGGCTGACGAGCTCGATGATGGCACCATCATGAAGGAGTTGCGGATGATCGAGCGCCTCGGGGCCGTCTCGGTACAGCTCTGCGCACACGTCGTGATCGGCCTCGAAGACCGCCTGCCACTCGGCCAGGGTCCGGTCGCGCACCCCTTCGAGCATCCGGTGCAGCAACTCTTCGCGCTGCGCCTCGTCCTCCAGGATCGGAATGCCCTCCCATTTCGGATCGGTCAGCATCCAGTCCAGGTCCAGTACCCGCATGAACGACTCGAAAAGATGCGGGCGATTCTGCGCGAACTGCAACCATCGCCCGTCCTTCGTCTGGCCCACCAACAGCCGGAACACAAAGTGGTGCGAAGTGGTTGGCGCGGTCACGAATGCGTCGGGCCACCGCGTGCTGACCAGATAGGTGTACCAAGACGAGGACGCTCCCTCGTGGATCGTCACAGCCTGGGCCAGGTTTGTCTCGACCCACTGCCCGCGGCCACTGCGTCCGCGTTCGAACACCGCCGAGAGGATCCCCTGGAGCGCTCCGTGGGTCGCCGCGAACGTGCACCACGGCATCGTCACAAAGGGGGGGCGCCCACCGGGGTTCATGCCACTGAACGATCCGTAGATCCCGAGGACCGAGGCCACCACTCCCTCATATCCTTTGAGGTTTGCCCATGGACCCTGCCGGCCGAAACCTGTGACCGACGCATAGACCAGTCCGGGATTGGCAGCCTCCAGAGCCTCGAAACCCAGTCCCAGCCGATCCGCGACACCAGGGCGGAATGTCTCGATGAACACGTCGGCTCCTGCGGCGAGCGACCGGACCCGATCGATACCCTCCTGCGTGCCGAGGTCTGCAACGACACTGTGCTTGCCCCGCCCGTAGAGGGGAAACGCCCGCTGTTGACGCAGTCGGTTTCCGCCCGGCCGCTCGACCCAGACGACATCTGCGCCGTAATCCGCCAACGTCTGGCTCACCTGGGCACCCACACGGTCGGGCGACAGGTCCACGACGCGCATGCCAGCGAGCGGCCCGTCCGCTTGTTCTGTCGCTGCCACGGACAGGGCCCTCCTCTGGTCGGGACCAGAGCGTATCGACGGTCCGAACTATTTGCAAGTAGGATTTCAAATCGGTCCGCAGAACGGTCCAAGCGCTCAACGGAGGTATCCCTGGCGGCTCGCCATACCTCAGGCGTTGCAACCCAACTCTGTGGCATTGTAGGGAGCGTGGGGACACCTGAGATTCTGCTCCGAGCTGATTCTCTCGACGTCCGGTACGGGGCGTCCCGAGCCCTGTTCGACGTGTCCGTGGACATCCCAGCAGGCCAAGTCGTCGCGCTCCTCGGCCCCAATGGAGCCGGCAAGAGCACCTTCGCCCGTGCGCTGTCCGGGCTCGTCCCGCTCACCTCAGGCTCGGTTCGATTCAATGGTCGGGACATCTCCAAGATGCCAGCCCACCGACGGCAAACATCTGGATTGACGTACATTCCCGAGGGACGCGGAATCTTCCCCGGCCTGTCAGTGCTCGACAACCTGAAGATGGCCGCCCGGCGAGCCGGAGGACGTTCCGAACGGGATGCGGCTGTTGAACGAGCCATCACTCTGTTTCCAATCCTCGGGACGAGAACTCGCCAACGAGCGGGAAGCTTGTCCGGAGGGGAACAGCAGATGCTTTCGTTGGGCCGGGCGCTCGCGGTCGAACCAAAGCTGCTCATCGCGGACGAGATGTCTCTCGGCCTTGCACCGATCGTCGTCGAGGCGGTTTTCCAGAGTCTGGAGCAGGTGCGGGACGCCGGCATCTCTGTGCTCTTGATCGAACAGTTCGTCCATCGGGCCCTTGCCCTCGCCAACCAATGCGTGATCCTGTCCAGGGGCCGGGTCGGGTGGGCCGGTCCGGCTGCGGATGCGGGGGCCGAGGTGCTGGATCGCTACCTGGGTGAGGACAAGTCAGCCGCGGCAGCCAGCTGAGCGAAACAGGCGGTACTTGGTAGTCGATCGTACAACAAGTGGTCAATTGCTCTCTACAGGCGAATTATGTATGCTGAGCAGGGTGTCAGCGCCGGTTAGACCCCGACGCACGCAGGTCGAGCGGCGCCAGGAGTCCGAACGTGCCCTGCTCGTCGCTGCAGCGGAGATCATTGCCGAACGGGGGATCGCTGGTGCCTCCCTTGCCAGTATCAGCGAGCGCGCCGGTACAAGCCGGGGTCTGCCCACCCACCATTTCGGTACCAAGGACGCTCTTGTCTCGCAGGTCGCCAACAGCGCCCAAGACCGCATCGTCGCCGAGACGGTGGCTGCGCTCGAACGAGCCCATCGTGATGTCGACGACTTGTCCGCCCTCGAGTTGCTACGGGCAACCGTCGACACCTACCTCGAGCTGTTCGAACATCCGACAGCCGATGAACGTGCCCTGATCGTGATGTGGGGCTCCACGTTCCCGTCGGAGGCCTCGCTCGAGGGGATGGTCGATGCAGATCAACGGGCGTATGACGGTTGGGCGGAGCTGATTGCGCGGGGGCAGGTGGAGGGTTCCATCCGATCGGATGTGGAGGCTGGCGTCGCCGCCATCGTCCTGCAAGGTTTGATGCGCGGCGTGGCCGCGGTACTGCTCACCCAGTCCGATCGGAAAGATGCGCTGCGCGCCCGCCAGACTGTCGACACGTGGCTGGCCGCAGCGCTCGCTCCGCCAGTGGGGTGACCGAGGCGCCGGCCTCGGACTCGCGCTCCTCCTCACGTTGTCACCTCGCCGCCCGCAAGGGCAGGAACGACGATCGAACTTCCTCAACGAAGAGATCTGGCTGCTCAAATGCTGCGAAGTGTCCGCCCTTCGCCGGTTCGTTCCACCAATGGATGTTGGTGAAGCGCTTCTCGGCCCAGCGCCGCGACGGGCGCCGGATTTCCCGTGGGAAGATCGAGCAACCGGTCGGCACGGTCACCGGACCCATTTGCAAGGCCAGGGACGCGGGCTCCGCCAACGCCGCCGGACCTGCGCTCTCCCAGTAGAGGCGACCCGATGAGGCCCCTGTGGCAGTGAACCAGTAGACGGTCGCGTTGTCGAGCAGCTGGTCCTTCGTGAAGACGTTGTACGGGTCGCCTTCACAGTCCGTCCAGGCCCAGAACTTCTCCACGGCCCAGGCGAGCTGGCCCACCGGCGAATCGACCAACCCGTAGCCGAGCGTCTGGGGCCGGGTGGACTGCTGTTGTTGGTAGCCGGTCCCCCATCGGGTGTGCCATTCGAAGTCTTCGTAGGACGCGCGCTCTTGGGCCGTGGCGTCGTCGGTCAACGGTCCGAGCATGACTGTCGGCATGTTGAGATGGATGCCGACGACCTGGTCCTGATGCGTCTGGCCGAGCACACTCGTCACTGCTGAGCCCCAGTCACCGCCCTGGGCACCGTAGCGTTCGTACCCCAGCCGGTTCATCAAGGTGGCCCACGCCCCGGCAATCCACGGCACCCCGTGCCCCCGACTTGCCGGCTTGTCGCTGAACCCGTAGCCCGGCAGCGACGGGCACACGACGTGGAATGCGTCCTGTGGGTCACCCCCGTGAGCGGCGGGGTCGGTGAGGGGCCCGATCACGTCGAGGAACTCGACGTATGTTCCCGGCCAACCGTGGGTGATCACGAGTGGGAGCGCCTCGGGCTCAGGTGAACGGGCGTGGACGAAGTGGATGTCGAGGTCATCAATGCGAGTCGTGAACTGAGGCCACGTGTTCATCCGGCCCGCGGCGGCGTCAAAGTCGTAACCGTCCAGCCAGTAGGCAGCCAGGTCGCGCACGAACTCGAGGGGGACGCCCTGTGACCAATCGTCAACGGTCTCCCGCTCTGCCCAGCGAGTGCTCCGCAACCGTCGGCGAAGATCGTCCACCTCGATCGGGTCGAAGACGACCTCAAAAGCGGCGATGTCATCCACACCCGTGCTCATGTGCCCTCCAGTCACCGCAACCTCGTCCGACGCATGTTGCCACGAATCGCGCTTCGTATCCCCCAAGGAGCCGACGCTGATTCTCCGTCCCGCTTCCCCGGCTACCGTCGACCGCCTCGTGGAGGCCGCGCACAGAACCCGCCAATCAGGATCCCTCCTCTTGATCAGACGCACGGTCGTGGTGTCCGATGCGCGATTATCCTCGTGGACACATTTGTGCTCCGGACATATGCCGGATCGGGGACGGAGGCATCGTGCGCCAAGCACTGAGCGATCTGAGAATTGTCGAGCTCGGGGTAGGTGTCGCGGCCGGCTGGTGTGGCAAGGCCTTCGCCGACCTCGGCGCCGACGTGCTGAAGGTAGAACCACCCGACGGTGACGCGCTCCGCGCCGACCGCGGGATGTTTGCCCACTTGAACACCAATAAGCGGAGTGTTGTCATCGATGTCGCGCCCGCGAGTGCGGCGTCACTCCGCGAAGTCCTCGACGGAGTCGATCTCGTTATCGAGACACCCGGATACCGCAGCCTCGCCGACTGGGGCATCAGCCGCGACGAACTCATGGAGAGTACGCGCACCCTCACGGTGCTCGCGATCACCGGTTTCGGAGCCACAGGCCCGTATGCCCGCTACGGGTGGAGCGACCTCATCGCTCAGGCATTCAGTGGCACCATCGTCATGGACCGACAGGGTCCCATCAAGTTGCCGATGTCGCTCGGCGAAGCCGCGGTAGGTCACACCGCAGCCCTTGGCGCCCTCGCTGCAGTGGAGCGTGCCCGCTCCACCGGCATCGGCGCCCTGCTCGACTGTGCGGCCGTCGAGGCGTTGGCGGCCAGCCCGGCGCGCGTCTCGCGCTTCTTGGGGTGGGAGTACAGCAATCGGGCCGAGTCCCACCAGCCCGCCCCCACGAGCAGCGACACCCTCCTGCCACTCGGGGTCTTTCCGTGCGCCGACGGCTATGTGGCAATGATGATGACGACGCAACAGCTTCCCGAGATGCTGGCCGTGCTCGGGAGCGAAGAGCTCGTGACGGCATTCGCGAGGCCAGACGCCTTCATGCGGACCGAGACCAAGGAGATCCTCGACGGCGTGCTCTACCCCTGGCTCCTCGAGCGCACGCGACAGGAGATCACGGACCTGGCACAGGCCGCGGGCTGGCCTGTCACCCCCGTCAACCAGCCAGATGAATTGCTGGTGGCAGACCATCTCCACCAGCGCGGCTTCTGGGTGCACAGTACGGATCCGAGGCTGGGCCCGTTGCTCCTTCCCGGGGCACCATACCGGCTCACCGAGGGTGGTTGGACGTTACGGCGAACGGCGCCACATCTCGGGCAGCACGAGGCACTGCCGTGGGCAGGCGATGTGCAGCCGCCACCGCCGCCGGTCGGCGTACGCGACCCCGAAATCCCGCCACTTCGGGATGTCCGCGTCATAGACCTCACCACAGTGTGGTCGGGCCCCTACCTCACTTCCCTCCTCGCTGACCTTGGTGCCGAGGTCATCCGCGTTGAAACGCCACATGTGTTCCCACCGACGACGAAGGGATATGTCCCGCGTCCTGAGGCAAACATGGTGCTCGGCGCGCTCGGCGCGACTGTACGGACCGCTTGCCCCAGGCCGAGAGGACCGGCCCTACAACCGCCACGCCATGAACAATTCGCTGGCACGGGGCAAGTACTCTTGCACGCTTGACGTCCGCATTGCCGAGCAGCGTGAGATGTTCATGCGCCTCGTGGCCGTGAGCGACGTCGTCGTCGAGAACCTCAAATCAACCACATTGCACCAGATGGGAATCCACGAGACGGAACTGTTGAAGGTCAATCCGCGGGTAATCGTTCTCAGACTTCCGCCGGCGGGCCTCAGCGGCGACTGGGCCCACTACACGGGATTCGGTGGCCAATTCGACGGTCTCACCAGTCTGACCACCCTCATCGGGCATCGGGGTACATCGCTCACAGAATCGCCTTCCACGCAGCACATGGACAGCGTCACCGGTCCCGCGGGGGCGTTTGCGACACTGGCTGCGTTGCACTACCGCGGCGCAACCGGGCGGGGGCAGGTCATCGAGCTCGCACAGAGCGAGAATTT
This sequence comes from uncultured Acidimicrobiaceae bacterium, assembly GCA_963706555.1. Classification (GTDB taxonomy): domain Bacteria; phylum Actinomycetota; class Acidimicrobiia; order Acidimicrobiales; family RAAP-2; genus Bog-473. Next base: position 2,459,746 of record OY970164.1, on the reverse strand, counting down.
GTTGACCGAACTCGGTGATGTGTTCGTGAACCTGCAGCTCGGAACAGTGCCGCAGAAGTTCGGAAATCGCGATCCCTATCGTGCGCCGCAGGGCATGTACCTCTGCGCCGAAGGCGGATGGTTAGGGATTACGGTCCACGATGATCACGCGTGGCACGGTCTTACACGCGTGCTCGGAAGAGCTGATCTCGCTCAGGACGAACGGTTCGCCGACGTTGCTGGAAGGCAAGCGGCACACGACGAGATTGACGATGCGATCGTCGCATGGACGGCAACGGTTACGGCAGACGCTGCGTTCCACGCACTCCAGGAGGCTGGCGTGGCTGCAGCGCCATGCGGGTCCGATGCCATGCTGGCGGCGGACCTCCAGATCGCAGCCCGGCAATGGATTCGGCCGCTGTCGAGCCTTGACGTCGGTACCTACAACCATTTGGGACACGCATTCCGCGGAATCCCCATGGCGTGGGAACGAGGGGCGCCGACGCTCGGCCAGGACAACGAGTACGTGTTCAAGGACATTCTTGGTCTCGACGACGCCGAATACAAGCGGCTGATTGCGGAGGGAGTCGCGACGAACGACTACCTGGATCGCCACGGCAACCCTTACTGAACGGTCCCCGATTCGGATGATGCATCCGTCACCGAGCGCCTCTCAATGCGGGGGCTCAATTCGTCGCCGTGGATGTAGTGTCGCGCCCGGAACGAAGGATGGTGCCAGCCCTGGCTGCGGTGGGCACGCCGTCCCTGATCGTCTCAACCCCATTCACGAAGACCCGCACGACACCTTCTGACGGAGCCATGAGGCGGTAGCCGCCGCCGGGGAGATCGTAACGACGCCCGACCGGGCCGCTGCCAACTGTCGTTGGGTCGAGTACGACAAGGTCAGCCCACCACCCGGGTGCGATTCGACCGCGGTCGCGCAGGCCGAAAAGGCGGGCTGGCACGTCGGTCATAAGGCGCACCGCCCGTTCAACTGCCAGTATCTGGCTCCCGCGCACGACGTCCGCCAGGAACCGTGTCGGGTACGCAGACCCGAGCAGATGGTCAAGGTGTGCACCGGCGTCAGAGCCGCCGATGAGGATGTCGGGGCTCTCCCATAACCGGACGCGATAGGACGGATCGTCGTGAGGGTCGGTCGGGTGTTCCGGCCAAAAGTCGAGGTCGAACTCCTCTGCGATGGATGCCTCCACGACGCAGGCGAAATCGTCGAGACCGCGCTCGGCGGCAACCTCGGCCACGAGACGCCCTTCAAGCCCTTGGTTCTCGTGCGCTTTGGTGGTCCCGAAGCGATAGGTCCCCATTCGACCGGCTGACCCACCGACACCTGCGTCAGGCCGTTGCGCCGACTCCAGGAGACGCGCGCGGACCTCGGGGTCGGCGAGCTTCTCCTTCTTCTCAGCCACCGCCAGGCTGAGCACTTGGTCCCAGCCTGGCGCCATCCACCAGATGCAATAGGAACCGAGCGTCACGCAGCTGTCGCTCGCAACCGGCATCGAGAGGGCGACGACCCGCCCACCGAGTTCACGGGCCCGTGTCGCCGGTCGTAGCTGATTGTCGACATAGGGCGCCATCCCGGACGCGAGAGGAAGAAGATTCCAGTTGAGGGGGCGGTGGGCCCGCGCGCTCATTCGTGCCATGAACTCGGCACTCTCATCGTCGAAGCCGCGGATGCATCCATCGGTGATGGCCTCGAGCGACGTGCCGTCGAAGCGACCGACGATCTCACACAGCCTCAGGACTTCGTCTTCGGAGGCGAGACGGCTCGGCACGGGATGCCCGTCGCCGTCAGTGTGGGTGTACGAACGGGAGAGCGAGAGGCCGAGTCCACCTGCAGCCAGTGACCGTTCGAGCAGAGCGGCGATGGCAAGGATCTCGTCCTCGGTCGATGCCCGCACCACCGCGTCCTCACCGAGTACATAGCGCCGGAGCGCGCAGTGACCGACGAGGAATCCGGCATTGACGGCGACCTTGCCTTCGAGACCGTCGAGGAAGTCACCGAAACTGTGCCAGTCCCATGGGGGTCCATCGCGTAACGACTCGATCGGCATCCCCTCAACCCGCGCCATCATGCGCTGGGTGTAGACGGCATCCTCGTCGTTGAGCGGCGCAAGCGTGAATCCGCAGTTGCCGGCAATCACGGTGGTCACACCATGCAGGCTCGACGGCGTCGCCCAGCCATCCCAGTACAGCTGGGCGTCGTAGTGGGTGTGCGGATCGATGAACCCAGGCGTGACGAGCAATCCAGAGGCGTCGAGAACTTTCCGAGCACGGCTGACGTCGCGGCACTCGATAATGCGGCCATTGCGAATGCCGACATCGGCCACAAATGGCGTGCCACCACTCCCGTCGACGACTGTCCCACCCTCAATCAGATAGTCGAGCATGCTTCTCCTCTGAACGACGTGGGGATCGCCTCAATTGGTCTCGTGGAGGCTTCGCAATCCCTGGGATCATCCTCTCGCCGCGCCCTGGCCGCCGCTTACTCAACCCGACGGTCGGTGGAGCGACCGATCTCGCATTTTACTCGTGAAGATATCCAGCCCACTTACCTGTGAGCCTCTTGACGGCAGAGCAACCCCTTGACTATCGTTCTGCAGAAGAAATTAGAAATCGCTTAAGCGACCATAGCCCCAGGGGAATGGTGAAGCTGAGCAGGGAGGGACGACCAGTCGTTCGGGTCTGACCTTGGAGGTAGCCGCTGCCGTTGTCGACGCCTTCGGGATCGGGACATAGCCGGCGACCGGCAACGCCCATCCGTGCCATCCCATCCCTCGGCAACCTCAGGCACCATTCGCCACACTCGACAGGAGACCGACGTGAAGCTCGACCTGCTCTACGAAGTGCAAGCCCCCAAACCTTGGCCGGACAAGCCGTATCCGTACAATCAACGGGAGGCGGAGCAGGCCGCGTACTTCGAGGCGATCGAGCAGATCAAACTGGCCGACAAGCTCGGGTTCGGCACCGTCTGGGTCGTGGAGCACCACTTCCGGATCGAGCGGTCGCACATGCCGGTGAACGACGTGTTCCTCGCCGCTTTGTCACAGGTCACCGACCAGATCCGCCTCGGTTTCGGCGTGACACTCACGCCGAGTAAGTTTCGGCACCCGGTTCACACCGCAGAATCCGTCGCCGCGGTCGATCTCCTGAGCCGCGGACGTGTCGAGTGGGGCACAGGACGTTCGATACCACACGAGCAAAAGGCCTTCGGTGTGGACCCGGCGACCAGCCGTGAGTCCTGGAAGGATGCCATTGAAGCGGTAGTTGCGATGTGGGAACAGGAGAAGTTCAGCTGGGACTCCGAGTTCATGAAGTTCCCCGAATTCCCGTCCTACGAAGGCGATACACGCTCGATCACGCCCAAGCCTTACCAAGACCCGCATCCGCCGGCGTGGATGGCGGCCGTGAGCCCTGGCAGCGTGGAGCTGGCCGGCCAACTCGGTCTCGGCATGCTCGCGCTGACGATCATGCAACCGGTCGACGAGCTCGCAAGGCGCATCAAGATCTACCGCGAGGCGTCGGCGCATTGCACCGAACCGTTGACTCGAGTGAAGAACACCAAGGTCGCGCCATACACTCTTGTGCACTGTGCCGAAGACATGGAGCGCGCTGACTCCTATGGCATATGGGATTCCGTGGGTTGGTGGTACGACCACATGGCCCAATTCCTTATCGACTGGGAGCTCCCTCCCAACGTGTCCGCGGAAGAGATCGAGAAGCTCTTCCCTCGCCTCCGGGAGACACAGGCCGGCAAGGTCGACCCGAAATTCTTCAATGACCAGGACATGGTCATCGTCGGTGATCCTGAGCAGTGCCTCGAAAAGCTGGCTCGCTACGAGGCCATCGGCTGTGATTCGGTCATCTGTTATGTGCAATTCGGCCAACTCCAACATCACGAGGTCATGGAGTCAATCGAGATGCTCGGCAAACACGTGATTCCGAAGCTCGAACAACGGGTCAGTTGAGAATTTCATTGTGAGGCGACGGCGAGCGACGAATCGGTGGAGGCTCAGGCCAAAATATGATCATCGATCGCCTCTCGCGAGCCGACCGCCTGCGAGCAGTCAGAGCGAGAAGTAGCTAGTCGGCGTGGGTCGTCACGTCCCTGCGGTGGAGCGGGCACTCGAGATCCTCGAGCTCCTCGCTGACCGCACTCCGGAACTTCTCGGTCTCTCGGAGGTCGCCCGCACGCTCGATATGAACAAGGCGAGTTGCCACGCGACGCTCACCTTGCTCGCCGACCGCAACTACCTCATCCGCCACGCGGACAAGACCTACTCGCTCGGTCCCGGGATGTTGCCGATCGCCAACAGCTTCCTGCACGACCAGAATGCACTGCCCTTTGCACGCGTCGAAATGACAAACTTGGCCCGCGAACTCAACCTCGACTGCGTTGCGAGCAGCGTCGTAGGCTCCGAAATCGTCATACTCGCCCACACGCCGTCCCCGGGTTCCTTCGGCATCAACATGCGCGTCGGTTCCCGGTTTCCCCTGGTACCTCCGATCGGTACCGTCTTCCTCGCCTGGGCAAGCCGGGATCGGGTACAACATTGGCTTGCCGGCCTCGACACAAAGGTAACGCCCCAAAAGCGCGACCGCTATCTCGACGCTCTGGCGGTAGTGCGTGAACGAGGCTATTCGGTCGCCATCGGCAAGGGCGTTGGCGAGCAACCCCGAGGTACCAGCGACGTTGACGACTATCTCCTCTTCGACCTACGTGAGACCCAACGCCTCCCCGTTGCGCACATCGCCGCACCGGTGTTCGACCCCGAAGGCACCGTCCGGCTCGTTTTGACCGTCGTGGCATTCCGGGATCAACTCACCTCCCAGGAAATTCCGGTCGTCATGAAGCGACTGACCGCCGCCACAGCCCAGGTGGCCCGGGCCACATGGGGGGTTACACCGTTAACCGGTGCACACGAAGACGTCCCCGATGGAAGTGACCCGAACACCTCACTCGAAGATGATCGACGAGCGAGGCCCTGGGGCGCTGACGGCTATTCCTTTGAACCTCGCGACGCCCCTCCGCCCGGAACGAGCGCAATGGCCTATTCCCTCGGCAATCTCACGAAAGATTGCTTCTTTGGTTTCGAAAGAGTGATAAACGATCCATAGACGAACTCAGGAAATGTGCGTGCTCACTGATCGGCGCTGTAGATCACGGCGCCCCCGAAGTGCGGCGACGAATGGCAGGCCAGTCCGATCGAAGCTTGCTCTCGCTGGCGATCACCGGCTCGCCGGGAAAGCTGCAGGTAGCACTCGAGCATCTGCGGAATACCGTGCATTCGCCCGTTTCCCAGCGCCCCACCGCCGGACAGCACCGGCAGACCGCCCGGACGATCGCTATCGATACCGCCATCCTCGACGAAACGGTGGGCTTCTCCCTCCGGGCACAGACCCAACGCCTCGAGCCAGAAATAAACGAACGGAGAGAATCCATCGTAGAGCTGGGGGAGGTCGACGTCTCCCGGTCCGAGGCCCGAGCAATTCCACAGACGACGGGCCGTCTCAGCTCCAACCCCCATGATGTCGTCGAGCGGCCAGTGCAGGGGCAGCCGTGCCGTCGTCGGGGCACCAGTCGCATAGCCGGACACATAGACCGGCCGGTGCGGCATATCGCGGGCCCGATCTGCCGAGGTGAAAACGAAAACTGCCGCGCCATCCACGGGGATGTCGCAGTCGTAGCGGCAGATCGGATCACTGATCATTGGAGCCGAGAGATACTCCTCTCGCGAGAGTGGCTTTTCGTACCAGTAGGACCAAGGGATCCGTGCGCCGTTCTTTCGTGCCTCGACAAGGACGTTTGCCATCGCCTCCCTGCTCGCTCCGTAGCGCTGAAGGTACTCGTTGTACGGAAAGGCGATCATGGAAATGGGTCCGAAGTAGCCCTGGGGCGCTGTCCACTGCTGCGCGCCCCCTGCCTCCCGCATGACGTTGCCGTGATACGAACCTGTCGGATTGTGCAGAGCGCGGTGCATCACCACATAGTTCGCTGCGCCGCTCGCAATGGCATTGACAGCCAAGGCCACCGCCCCCGGAATCTGACCGAAGCCTTGGAATCCGGCGGCGTAGCGCGGGTTGATGCCCAGACTCTGTGCCAACCAATTCGCCGAGACCAAGCTGACTCCGTCCTCGGCACTGTGGGAGCCGGCAGACGGAAAGAGGCTGCCCGTGACGAACCCGTCCACCATGTCGACGTCGAGTCCGGCGTCATGAATGGCGCGACGAGCAGTCTCCACTGTCAAGGCACCCAGCGATCTCGTGTCGTGCTTCACGATGGGGCTCTGGGCATAACCGACCACGGCAACACGGTTTTTCGACGTAAAGAATGGGCTCAACGCTGGTCCTCCAGTACGAATGCCGGCACAGCGACGCCCGGCGCAATGTCCTCGAAGGCCACGAGAACGGGACTCCCGACGCGAAGTGCCTCTTCGGGGGCGTCGAGCAGGCGGCCGATGAGGCGAAGGTCGGCTTGCTCGACGATTTCGACATCCACCAGAAGGAACGGCACCTCGAATCCCGGTAGGAAGGATTGCCGCACCATCGTCCACGACCTGACCACCCCCCTGCCGCTGATCGGCACGAACGTGAATCCGGGTTCAGTACTTCCACAATGCGGGCAGACCGTCCCGGGGGGGTGGGTGAGCGCGCGACAGACCGAGCACTGCGCCACGGTGAGGATGTGCTGGCTCGCTGCGGTCCAATACGGCGCGCTGCGATCGTCCGGAATCGGCGTGAGCCGAGGAGCTGCGGTCATGGTATAACCCCCGCTTCATGGAGTCTCGAGATGTCGTCCCAGGTGTAGCCGAGTTCGGCCAGTACGGTCTCGGTGTGCTCACCGTGCTCAGGCGCGCGCCGCAGCTCGGGTGGTGATTCGTTGAATTGCACGGGGACCGCCGGCAGTCGGTACATCGGCTCTCCGTCAATCACGACGTCGCCGATGTACCCGTTGGCCGCAACCTGGGGATCCTCGAGGAGTTCGGTGATGGACTGAACGGGTGCCCACGGAGCATCGAGCCCTTTGAGCAGCTCCTTCCATTCGGTAAACGTCCTCCGCCCGAACTCCTCGTCCAGCAGAGCGACGCACTCGGCGGCATTTGATCGCCGGGCCCCCATGTCGACAAAGCGCGGATCTTCAGCCAGATCCGGCCGACCGATGAGCTGGCAGAAATCAGACCAGTAGCGATCAGCTTCCAGAAAGACGAGTTGGATATGACGGAGGTCCTTCGTGCGATAGGAACCAACAAGTGGGTTGAAAGACGCTCGACGACTCTCTGCCGGCGCTGGCGCCGGGTCGTCCCCCCCGAGAGCGGCCAAAAGGTCGGACGAGAGCGTCCACATTGCAGTAGCGAGCAAGGAGACATCAACGATGGAGCCTGCGCCTGTTCGGGTCCGCTCGAGCAAGGCAGCCGAAATGCCGAAGGCCAGGGCCATCGCTCCGTTGCGATCGCCCATGGCGCCGCGCTGACCAATCGGCTGGTCACGGTCGGGTGGCGTGAGAATATATGCGAGTCCGCCTCGCGCAAAGAATGCCGAGGCGTCGTAACCCGCCTGATTGGCGTCGGGACCTCGGACACCGTAGCCATTGCCGCGTGCGTAGACGAGGGCGGGATATTTGTCCCTGAGAGAGTCGGCATCGAGGCCGAGACGACCCAATGCAGCAGGCCGCAAGTTCGTGAGGAAGACGTCAGCAGATGCCAACAGCTGATGGAGCACCGCCAATCCCTCTTCCTGCTGGACGTCCAGTGCGATGGACCGCTTGCCACGGTTGGCCAACGCCATTGACAGATTGACGCCGTCTCGATCGCTTCCGATACCTTGAGAAGCAAGACCGCGGTATGGATCTCCCTTGAGGTGTTCGATATGCACCACATCGGCCCCCCAATCGGCCAGGAGGGCACCGGCAACGGGCACAAAGACCCACTGCGCCAACTCCACCACTCGGATTCCTTCGAATGCACCCTTACTCATGCGTTGCCTTCCTCCTCGGAGGCCCCCCGCTTCGGCCAGCCGAGAGTCGTTCGGTTTCAGCGTTTCGCTCTCGTTGAGAGCGTGCAGTGTTCTTCATGGTGAGCGCAGCGGCCTACGCGCCGCTCATGTGCTCGGATCGAGCACGACGAGGGGAATCACTCGGTCGGTACGTCTTTACTTCACGGTGTAGTTCGGTCACGTCGCGGTCACCGATTTCCACAAATGAGGATTCTGAGGACCGGCACTTCGTCCACGCGTCGCCGTGCCCCTATCCGAAGAGGACCGGGATCGCAGTGGCGCCACGCTCGTAGAACCCGATGTAGCGGGGCGGTTCGGCATCAGGGTCAAGCCGGAGGTTAGGTAGCCGGTCGAGGAGGGCGTTGATGCCGACGGTCATCTCGGCCCGAGCGACGTGCATGCCGAGACAGATGTGTGCTCCGTTTCCGAAGGCCAGGCTTGGCTTGAGGGGTCGAGTAATCTCGAACTCATCGGGCCGTTCCCAGCGGGCCGGGTCGCGGTTTGCCGCACCGAGGCAGATGTGGAGCACCGAATCCTTGGGCACGTGGACGCCATGAAAGTCGATGTCCTCAGTGACCCAACGCGAGAACATGGGGTCTGTCGGCATCCAGCGGAGAGACTCCTCAATGGCGGGCTTCAGGAGCGCTCGGTCGTCCCGGACTGACCGGAGCATCTCGGGACGCTGGAGAAGCGCGGCCAAGGTGATTCCCATTTGCTTCCACGTCGTTCCCGATCCCGCTGTGAGGAGGAGGATGGTGAACGAGTAGATCTCGGCGTCCGTGAGGCGGTGGGTCGTCCCGTCTTCGTCCTTGATCTCTGCCTCGACGAGGATGCTGATGAGATCGTCCTCCGGTGACGCACGCCGGGCCGCGACAATCGGCTTAATTATCTCCACCACTTTCGATGGGTCCCCGAGTGAAGCTCGGATATCGAGTGCCTGTTCCACGGGAACGCCGAAGCTGCCGGTGATGGTCAGCACGGGAATTGCCGCGCAGAAGTCCACGTTGAGTTCCGCACTTCCTCTGCCTTGGAAGCTGTCGATGAGAATCTCCACTGTCGTCTCAATCCAGTTCCTGATCCACCACTGTGCTCGTGCCGGCACAAATGAGGGCTGGACGAGGGACCGATAGCGACGATGCTGGTTGCCCCCCATCGAGAGCATGCTGTTGAGAGGACCTATATCGTCCGTCGAGAGCTCGAACGCTTCGGGGGATGAGGCAAAGACCTTGTCATCGCGATAGACGCTGTCGCATGCGGCATAGCTGAACGCCGAGAAGTGCGGACGGTCCGGAAAGGGCAGCCCGTGAAAGAAGGCCGGTCCCTCGAAACCGGTGAGCTCGTGAACGACACCCGGGTGCACGGGGGCCCGTTCGCGCAGGCCCGCCCACACCGGGTAGGGATCGTCCTCGTAACCACCGCCGAACATGGCGTTGTAGTTGGCCCGGAGGTCGAAAAGCTCTCGAACTCGTTCCACATCGAGAACCTGGCTGGCGTCAGTCATCTCGTGCCGAGAGGGATTGGTAGCTGGGACTGGCTCGACATCGTGCGATCAGCCTCCTTCTTCGTCGGTCGAGATGCTGAGCGCCCCGGTTGGACATGCCTCCACCGCGATGCGAATGTCCTCGACCGAGTCTGTGATGGGATCGATGAGCACTGCCTTCGAATCGCCGTCATGGGTAAAGGTTCCCGCGGCGTAAACGAGGCACACACCACTGCCGATGCAGACGTCTCGGTCGATCGAAATCCTCAGCACGCCGCCGGCATCAGGCATCCGTGAGGACCGGGATCTCCGCCGGCGTGAAGCGATACAGCTTCTCTGCGTTGCCACGCAAGATCTTGTACTGAACCTCAGGGGAGAGATGACCGATCTGCTTCTTGACCACGGAGATGCAATTGGGCCACGTGGAATCCGAGTGGGGATAGTCAGTTTCGCACATGATGTTGTCCACACCGATCTCGTCGATGCTGGCGATTCCATGGGCATCGTCAATGAAGCAGCCGAAGACGTGATCACGAAAGAGGCCCCGGATATCGAGCGTATTGAGGTCTACCTCCGTGGTGGCGTGACCTTGAAACTGCACGCCGCGCTGTACCCAGAAACGCTGCTTGTCGAGGACCTGTTCTGCCCGCTCCAAGAAGTACGGCATCCATCCGATCTCGCCCTCTGACAGTGCGATCTTCAACCCGGGGAACCGGGTGAACATGCCACTGAACAACCAAGCCAGCATGGCACCCGAGGTACGGACCGCCCCCCACGCCAGGTTGGCCATGAATGGTGAGTCCGGCGATATCTGGGGCATCGTCGACGACGACCCAACGTGCATACAAGCCACCATCTGGGTCTCGGATGCAGTCGACATCACGGGGTCCCAGTAGCCGCCTTTGTCATGGATGGTCGGGAGGCCCAGCGGCGCAGGGTTCTCCGAAAAGGCGAACGCGGTTGCGCCCTTCGCAGCGCAACGCTCCATCTCCTTTGAAGCCAGCGCAGGATCCCACATGGGGATGAGGACCAGCGGGATATAGCGTCCCGGGGCTGCTCCACACCACTCTTCGAGCATCCAGTCGTTATACGCCTGCAGACACACGAACCCGAATTCGCGGTCACTCACTTCCATGAAGAGCTGCCCGCAGAACCGAGTGAGGGTCGGGAAACACAGTGACGCCAGGATGCCAGCTCGATTCATGTCGTCGATGCGGGCTTTGGCGTCGTAGCACCCGGGTCGCATTTCGGCGTAGGTCACCGCTTCGGGGCTGAACTCCTCCTTGGATTTTCCGGCGACGGCGCTAAGTCCTGAACTGGGAAAACGCTTCCCGTCATACACCCAGAACTCCATATCCGCCTCGATCACCATATGCGGTGCGCGGTCTCGATCCTTCGCTGGGACCCGGTCAACCCAGACGTTCGGTGGCTCGAGGACGTGATCGTCAACCGAGATGAGCCAGTCCAGAGATTGGTCAGGTGCCATTGGTCTCCCCTTACGTGTCATGCGGAGAGTTCAACCGGAGAGCTCACCGATTTCCAGGTCATTCAGTTGTCGAAATGCCGCCCCGGCCGAATGGCCCGTTCGCAAGTCCGGTACATGTTTCACGCACCATCACGGTGGTAGAGCATGCTTCTACTCAAACAGGGGATCGTTTCCTCGTCAAGTCCCTGCGCGCGGCGGGTCCGGCCTCGAGAGATCAAACGGCCTGCGCAGCATATTCCCGCAACGCCGGCATGACCTCGGCGAACAGACGGTCGAGCACCGGACGCTGGTCTGCGCCTGCAGTTGCCGCATGGAACACGAAATGGCGGGCACCTGCGTCGTAGAACGCACGGAGTTTGGCCGTCACCTCCGCTGCGGTACCTGCGGCGGCGACGCTGTCGATCATACGGCTGAAGTCCTGGTTGTAGGTGCCCCCCATGGTGCGGGCGGCCTCCTCTCGGGCTATGTCACCGTCAGGATTGATGTTGAGGAACACCCACACACACCAGGCGAATCCTGCGAGGTCGCGCCCCGATTCCTCAGCTGTGCTCCTGATCACGGTCACCGATTCGGCGTAGCGACGGGGCGAATACATGTAGGGGAACCAGCCATCGCCAAGTGTCGCGGCCCGTCGCATCGCTGGTTCCTTGCGCCCGGCCACCACGATCGGCGGCCCGCCGGGCTGGACGGGAGCCGGATGGATCTTCACCTCGCTCATCGCGTAGTAGCGACCCTCGTAGGTGATCTCTTCGGCCGTCCACAACTCGCGGAGAAGCGGAATGATCTCATTTGTCCGGCGGCCGCGTTCCTCCAGAGGGACGCCGACGGCTCGGAACTCCTGCGGATACTCACCACCGATCCCGACACCGAGCACCACCCGCCCACCGGTCGCGCGATCGAGGTCAGCGATCTGCTTGGCCACGAGCGCCGGCGGATAGAGCGGGAGGAGGAGAATGGAACTGCCGACAGTGACACGCTCGGTGACCGTTGCGAGCCGCGTCAGACCGATGATGACTTCAGGGCTCGGGTTGCGCGACGCGATGTGACCGCCCACCCAAAGAGAGTCGAGCTCACGGGCCTCGAGCTCGTGAGCCTCCCGCGCATCGCCGGCTGCGACGATACCGACCCGGATTTGGGAATCAAGCCCGGTCAACGGAGCACCTCCCCGAGTTGCTCACGTTCGCCTGGACGACAGCCCGAGGATCGTGTCCAAGACGGTGTCGTTGTCCTGGCCCATGAGCGGCCCGGGACGAACCTCGATGTCGAGGTCGGAGAACAACCATGGTTGCCGCATCACGCGGGTTCGTCCGATTTCGGGGTGCTCAATCTCCACGAAGACCCCGCGTGCAGCGAGGTGCGGATCGCCCGCCAATACCTCGTTCGTCATCACCGCCATCGCTGGAACGCCCGCGGCCTGAAGCGTCTCGAACGCCGTGCGCGATCCCCGCTGCGAGCTCCAAGCTGCAATGGCTTCGTCGATCTCGGAACGTGCCACACGCCGGGAGGCCGCTGTGGGAAAACGCTGCACCCAGCCGTCACGGTCGATGACCGAGCAGAGGGCCTTCCATTCGGCGTCGTCCGTGATCGCCACGGCAACCCAGTCGTCATCTCCGGCGGCAGGATAGACATCGTGTGGGACGTGCTCGCGATGGCCATTGCCCACCCGGATCTCCCATGGAACGGCGAGCTGCTCGGCGAGAAACGCATCTGGCGAGGATGCGGCTGCGACCTCACGCGACGCAAGGTCGATGTGCTGACCCTCTCCGGTCCGGGCCCGATGCAGCAAGCGCCGCGAGCGCTGCCACCGCGAGCGCACTGCCGCTCCGAAAATCAGTGGACTCACCGATCTCGGTCGGCGGGCCGTCGACGTACCCCGTCTGCTCCGAGAGACCGCCCGTCGCGCCGAAGATGCTGGCCAGACCAGCGGCCATCGCGTCCGGTCCCGTGGCGCCGTTCGCCGACGAGGAGATCACGACCAGCTCAGGATGCTTCGCCAGGAGACTTGCGGCGTCGAGCCCGAACCTCGTCATGACACCCGGACGGAAGTTGTCGACGACGATATCGACCTGATCGACAAGCCGGTGGGCCAGCGCCAGTCCTTCCGGCCGGGAGAGGTCGACCTGGAAGGACCGCTTGGCAAGATTGAGCTCGTTGAAATTGGGAGAGCGGTTGATGCCCCCGTAGTCGGCCAAGAATCCACGTCGCGCCGGGTCGGGGCGGCGGGTCGATTCGACCTTTATCACGTCGGCCCCGAGGAAGGCGAGCAGACACGTCCCGTACGGTCCGGCGGCCGCCCAGGTGAAGTCGAGGATTCGGATCCCTTCCAACGCTCGGCCGGGGGGAAGACGGGGCTTGGCCGTCTCCTGACCGGAGAACCCTTCGGCGCCACCAACCCCCGGCGCCGACCTGATTTCGAGAGGTGTTCCCGAGAAGCGGTAGGGCGGCCCGGGTATGAGCATCCTCCCCCCCTGCCATCGTCGATCTCGCGGAAGAACCCGCGATGAAGAAGCTGCGGCGACGCAAGGAGATCTGTCGGCGTCGCATATGCCCCGACGGGGGCGCCGAGCGGGGCGAGTATCCCCACCACGTCGGCCTTGTCGTGCCCTCCGCACCATGTCTGTATCGCAGCCGCGGCAAGTTCCGAGTTCTCGATCCGTGCGGCGGCGGTCGCGATCCGAGTATCGGCGAGCTCCCCTGCCTCCGGTGAGGCCGCCAAGGCATCCCACTGATCCGGTGTCATGCCCACGAGCTGCACCCATCCGTCCCGGCACCGGATCATGCCCATGGCCCCGTACCGGCCACCGTCGCGATGCATGACAACGCCGTCGTTGTTGAAGCGACTGAGACGCGTGCGATTGAGGGTCAGCTCCGATTCCTGGACAGACACGTCCACGCGTTGCCCTCGCCCCGTTCGAAGGCTGTCGTACATCGCCGCCAGTGCAGCGACGGCGGCATTCCAACCGGCGTCATACTCAGCGAGGTCGGCGCCGGCTTGGATCGGGGGTCGGTCCGGAAACAGCTTCAAACCTGGACCGCTCGGAAGAATGGACCCTTCGCCTCCCGAGTGGAAGGAGATGAGGTGGTTCGCACGGTGGTGGGCGTACGGCCCGGTGAGACCGAACGGTGTGATGACCACGACGGACGTGGCTTCGTCCAATCCCTCCTGCTCATACCAGGTGGCATCGTCAGTCACCACCATGTCGAACCCCGCCGCCAGCTCCTGACGATGCAGGAGCCCTTCGGGCTCGTGCGGCACGACCATGCTTGTCTTACCGGTATTCAGGTACAGGAACCTGCCTCCGGGCTCGCCGAGCGCGGCATCGCCTCGTCGCGGTCCCCACATGCGAGACGGGTGGCCGCCGGGAGGCTCCAACTTTCACGACATCGGCCCCGAGGTCACCCATGACCTTTGCGCAGAATGAAGCGGCCACGCCGTCGGCGATCTCCAGAACCCGCCACCCGGCCAGTGCTCCCTTCGAAGAACCGCTCTGACCGGTCACCCGACCCTCCCCCTCGGGCCGGAGCCGAACTGACCGATCGACTGCAACCCGCCCCGGTCGTCCATCACTCCCCGCCATTTCGGTCACACACCACAACCATCCTTGATCGTCGTCGTAGCGTAGCGTCCGCGAGTTCTTGGCAGCGGATCTCGTCTGCACCAGACATTGGACCGCACACCGGGCGTGCCCTAAGTTGACGCTCGTGCCGAACGCTTCAGTCCCCACCACGCTTGAAGAGTTTCTCGACGTCGAATGGCTGACCGGCGCACTCGATGACATCACTGGTGACGACCGCATCGTGACCGTCGAGGCAGTCGATTCGTCGAAAACCCTGGCCGAAAAGGTGCGGTTCCGGGTCACGGTCGAGGGAGCCGACGGGCAGCGGGGCGTGAGGTCCTACTGCACCAAGGCGCACCTTGACGGGTCGTCCCGCAACACCCTTCTGTTTGAAGCACGCTTCTACCGCGAACTGGCCCCCATCCTCAATGTCCGCACGCCACGCGCGTACTACACGGGTATCGATGAGGCGGCGGGCGAAGCGATGATCATCATGGACGACGTCGTCGATATGGGCGGTCGGTTCTTGAGCGCGCACAGTCCCTACTCCCTCGACACCACACGAGACTCGCTGGGCCAGCTGGCTCGTCTCCATGCATCGACGTGGGGTGGCGCTCGAACCGCTGGCATGGACTGGCTGACGCCGCGCATCGCCCCAATGGCCGACGTCTATCCCATCGCGCTTCTCCAGACGCTCCTCGACGACGGTCGCGGACCCGACGTCGCTCCAGAGCTTCGCGATGCGAAGAACCTGATCGCGGCGCTCCAACGCACCGCTGATCACGAGATCACCTGCGTGATCCATGGGGACACGCACTCGGGCAACGTCTACCTCGATCGCCAAGGGCGCTCCAGCTGGCTCGACTGGCAGTGCGTCCAGCACGGCAACTGGGCCACAGACATCAGCTATCACTTGGCGACCGTGCTTGACATCGAGACCCGGCGAGCCCACGAGGAGGAGCTGCTCCGTCACTACCTGCGAGAGCTGGAGTCGAGCGGGATCACTGCTCCGGGGTGGGACGAGGCTTGGGAGAGCTACACGCTCAGCTTTTCCTACGGCTACTTCCTCTGGGTCATCACCCAAATCAGCTCGCGAGCCGTGGTGCTGGTCCATATACCCACGTCTCGCCGCCGCCCTGACCGACCACGACACCTTCCGCAGACTCGGAGTGATCTGACCTAGAGGAACGGCTCGACGTGCTTCGAATCGAAGTAGTCACGCCACTTCTCTATCTTGCCGTTTCTCAATTCGAACGCACCCATCACGTACAGATCGTGGATCGTGGTGTCGCCCGGCTTTTGAAAACGCTCGAGCCGTTCAGCGAGCACGACGTCCCCCTCCGCGACGACGTGGAGAATGCGCAGTTCGACATGCCACCCGTTCCGATACCGGCTCAGCGCGTCATACGCTCGGTCAGGCCCGATGCGGGGATGGTTCGGCCACGGAACATTGACATAGAGGCATTCCGGCGCAAGGAGTTCGTGGAAGCTCTCTCGTGTGAGCACTGGCCATTCTGAACAAAGCTGCTTGACGACGACAAGGTTTGCCGCCTCCATCCCCTCGTTCATCACTTTGCGGCACTCCCCTTCGCTCTGGCGCTGGCGCCATCTGAGTACTGCGCGTCACCCCGTGGGCACCGCTCGGCGCCGTGGGACCGGGCGGGGGATCCCTGGCCGCTGCGGCCTGCTCCGTGACCAGGCACTTTGCCAATCTACCATTTGCTGATCGCCCAACAAGTAGTAAGCTTCGGCTCCAGTGGAGGTCTCCGGAACTCCGTGGTTTGCTGTGGTCGCCCGTCCGGGCGCATCCCGTCCAGCGGGGTACAAGGGGAGGACTTTGGCATGTCGCAATTCGACTTGGTGCTCAAGGGCGGAACTGTTCTCGACGGACTCCAGACGCCGCGGTACAAGGCGGATGTAGGGATTCGGGACGGCAAGATCGAGCAGATCGGTCGCATCAGCTCCTCCGAGGGTAAGGAGGTGGTCGACGCCTCTGGGAAGATTGTCGCCCCGGGGGTGGTCGACCTCCACACTCACTACGACAGCCAGGTGTTCTGGGATCCCTGGTGCACGATGTCGGGCTGGCACGGTGTCACCAGTGTGGTGATCGGCAACTGTGGCTTCGGGTTCGCCCCCTGTAAGCCCGAGGATCGCGACCGGGCCATGCTCTCGCTCTCGCGCAACGAGGCTGTGCCGCTGAAGACGATGCAGGCTGGTATGCCGTGGGACTGGGTCACCTTCCCGGAGTTCCTCGACAGCGTCGACCGCACCCCAAAGGGTGTCAACGTCATGTCCTTTGTGCCGCTCGCGCCCCTCTACGCCTACGTGGCTGGTGTGGACAACGCGAAGGCCCACCGGGTCACCGACGAACAGCTGGAGCGCATGTGCGCGCTCCTCGTCGAGGGCATGACTGCCGGAGCCTGCGGCTTCAGCGCTCAGGTCGCAGGTGAATTGGGGAACGTCCAACTCGATTACGACGGGACCCCGATGGTCACCGACTGCATGACCGACCGTGAGGTGACCGCGTTCTCACGGGCTCTCGGCTCGCTCAGGCGAGGCGTCGCCCAACTCACGGGCTCTCTTGAAATTGCCGCCCTGATGGCCCGCCAGAGCGGCCGCCCGATCATTTGGAACGCCCTGCTGGCGGACGGCGCTCTCAACCAACACGGGAAGGGTGAATACTCGGCCCGCGATGCGCTGAAGCAACTTGCCTACCTCAACGAAGAGGAGGGCCTGAGGGTCTTCGCCCAGGCGCTGACGACGAACTTTGTCTCGGAGTTCACGCTGGAGGATTACAACCTGGCCGACATGATCCCCTGCTGGAAAGAGGCCTGCCTCGGGAGCGTCGAGGAGAAGCTCGTCAAGTTCGCCGATCCCGAGCGCAGGCGGGCCATGAAGGAAGTCCACGATGCGCGTGGTGGCCTCTTCGGGGCCGGCTACGACCTGAGCGAGATAAAGATCCACTGGATCTCCAGTGACGTACCCGACGCGAGGAAGATCAAGGACACCTACGAGGGATTCACCATCGGCGAAGTGGCGGCCCGTGAAGGCAAGCACGAGATCGATGCGTTCCTCGACGTCGCTGTGGCCGGGCAACTCCAGGTCGGTTTCGCCACGCTCATGATGATGACCCCTCCTGAATCCATGAAGGAGATCGCCACCTCGCCGTTCGCCCTCCCCGGGGTGAGCGATGGGGGGGCGCACACCAAGTTCGTCACGACGGCGCGGTTCCCAACCGACTTGATCGCCTACTGGGTGCGCGAACACGAGATCATGTCCCTCGAACAGGCACATTGGCGCCTGTCCGCCTATCCGGCGCAGGCCGCGGGACTCAAGGGGCGGGGCTTCTTGGCCGAAGGGGCACCGGCTGATGTGATCGTCTACGACTTCAACACCCTCGACTCGCTGCCCCAAGAGCGAGTCTGGGACTACCCCGCCGGCGAGTGGCGTCTTATTCAGAGGGCCAAGGGGTATGACCGCATCATCGTCAACGGCCAAACAACCTTCATCGAAGATGCATGCACCCAGGCCACGCCCGGCAAGCTGCTGCGGCACGGAACGGACTGAGAGGAAGTCGAGATGGCCCCCGCCCCGGAGATTTCTACGATATTCGATGCTGACAACCACTACTGGGAGCCGAGCGACGCCTTCACGCGGTACCGCGATCCCAAGTTCAAGGACCGGGGCGTGCAGCTCAAGGAAGTGGACGGACAGCTCCGCTACTACTTCGGAGAGCGCGCCCACCCGATCATCCCTGGTCCGGGTGATCTGCATGCACGCCCCCGTCCCGGAGCGCTCTACGAATATTTTCAAGGAAGAAGCAGCAAGGCACGAGTGGGCAACGAGCTCGCTTGTGAGACGCCGAGCGAGCATCCCGAGTGGTTCAACCGCGATGCCCGTCTGCAGTGCATGGATCGTCAGGGTGTCGAGGCGGCATGGTTGTTCCCCTCACAGGGCGTCTGCATGGAGGGTCCGATGCAGCCGGACATCGAGGCTTCGATCGAAGTCCTGCGCGCCTTCAATCGGTGGCTCGAAGACGATTGGGGCTTCGCGTACGAGGACCGGATCTTTGGAGTGCCATTCCTCACGCTCTCGGACCTGGACTTGGCCGTGCGCGAATTCGAGTGGTGCGTGGATCATGGCGCCCGCGTGATCACGATCCGCAACGGCCCAGCCTTCACTGCCGACGGGCTCCGCTCTCCGGCCGACCCGGTCTTCGACCCGTTCTGGGCCAGGGTGCAGGAAGCTGGCGTCGTAGTGACGGCGCATGCCGGTTTCGAAGACGGTTACGTCGACGTCGCGGAGGCGGTGGCCCGAACGTGGGGACTCGCCGGTGGGCAATCGATCCTGGAAGGCACCGACGCAGCAGGCGGCTGGGCGTCGTTGACGGCGCAACTCATGAAACACCGCCTCATCGAGGACTTCGCCACCGTCCTGGTGGCCCACAAGCTGTTCGAGCGTTTCCCTCGCCTTCGAGTGGCCTACATCGAGAATGGCGCGGACTGGGTGCCTCGCCTCCTCCACTCACTCGAAATGCTGGCCGGTCAGAACCCCGGGATGTTCACGTCAAATCCCGTTGATCAGTTCATCGAGCACTGTTGGGTGGCGCCGTTCGTCGAGGACGACGTGGCGAAGCTGGCCCAGTACCTGCCGGTCGACCGGATCCTCTTCGGATCGGACTGGCCGCACGCCGAGGGGCTCGCCCAACCCAGGGACTTCTTTGCCAACGTGGCATCGTTCTCTGACGAGGATCAGCGCAAAATCATGGTTGAGAACGCTCGGGAATTGACCTTCACCTAAGAGGCAAGGTCCCGATCCAGGTCATCCATCACAGAGAAGGGGGAACATTGTCGACATATGACATTGTGATCAAGGCGGGCACAATCATCGACGGGCTCCGGACGCCGCGGTTCAAAGGCGACGTGGCCATCAAGGACGGAAAGATCGCCATGATCGGCTCTGTCGACGCGTCCGAGGGGACCGAGGTTGTCGACGCGTCAGGCAAGATCGTGGCTCCCGGAGTGGTCGACCTGCACACCCACTACGACAGCCAGCTCTTCTGGGACCCGTGGTGCACGATGTCGGGCTGGCACGGCGTCACCAGCGTGGTGATCGGCAATTGTGGATTTGGATTCGCGCCATGCCGGCCGCAGGACCAGGACCGGACGATGCTCAGCCTGTCCCGCAATGAGGCGGTGCCTCTGAAGACGATGCGTGCCGGCATGCCGTGGGACTGGGAGACATTCCCGGAGTTCCTCGACAGCGTCGATCGGACACCAAAAGGCGTGAATGTGATGTCGCTGGTGCCGCTGGCACCGCTGTACACCTACGTCGTTGGCGTCGACAAGGCCAAGGAGTTCCGCGCCTCGGATGAGGAGCTCGACGAGATGTGTCGGCTGGTCGGCGTCGCCATGGAGGCCGGTGGATGCGGCTGGAGCTCGCAGATCTCCGGCGACATCGGCAACGTGCAGCGCGACTACGACGGCACGCCGATGGTCACAGACCAGATGACGGAGCGAGAAATCATCGCATTCTCACGGGTCCTCCGAAAGATCGGTCGTGGCACGACACAGATCACGGGGAGCCTCGAGATCGCAGGATTGATCGCACGAGAAAGCGGGCGACCGATCATCTGGAACGCTCTGGCGCCCACTGGTTCGGTCAATCAGCACGGCGAGGCCCGCTACCCGCACCTCGACACCATCGCTCGGCTGGACGAACTGAATCAGGAAGAGGGCGCACGGGTCTTCGCATCCGCACAGATCGTGCGCTTCAAGTCGGAGATCGTCCTGGAGGATTACAACCTCATGGATATCTTCCCCGCCTGGATGGAGGCCAGCCTCGGGACGCTCGAAGAGAAGATCGCCAAGTTCGGCGACCCGGGTCGCCGCCCGGCATTGAAGGAGGCGATCGACCTACTCGGTGGTGGCTTCGGTGCCGCCGGTTACCGGTTGAACGAGATCACGGTGAACTGGATATCCAGCGATGCGCCGAACGCTCTCCAGCTCAAGGAGCGCTACGAGGGATTCACGATTGGGGAGATCGCGGCCCGGGAGGACAAGGATCTCCTCGACGCCATGCTCGACATAGCCGTCGCCGGCAACCTCAACGTCGGGTTCGGCACGACGACCATCGAGATGGACCCCCAGGCAGTGAAAGAAGTGGGCACATCGTCAATGGCGTTGCCCGGCATCAGTGACGGGGGCGCCCACACGAAATTCGTGACCACAGCGCGGTTCGCCACCGAATTGCTCGCACACTGGGTGCGCGACAACGACATCATGTCGAGCGAGGAGGCCCACTGGCGGCTCTCGGCCTACCCGGCCATGGCCGTGGGCATGAAGGACCGTGGCCACCTCACCGAGGGGAAGGCGGCCGACGTCATCATCTATGACCCCGACACTCTCGATGCACTACCGCAGGAACGGCTCTACGACTACCCGGCCGGGGAATGGCGACTCGTCCAGAAGGCCAAGGGCTACGACCGCATCATCGTCAACGGCCAGACCACATTCATCGACGGCGAATGCACCGAGGCAATCCCAGGTTGCCTGCTGCGACATGGCAGCGAATAGGGAGGACGACATGACCACCGGAAGCGAAGCGATCACGACGATCTTTGACGCCGACAATCACTATTGGGAGACGAGCGACGCGTTCACGCGGCATCGTGACCCGAAATTTGCCGACCGCGGAGTCCAGGTGAAGGAAGTCGACGGCCTTCAGCGGTACGTCCTGGACGGTGAGGTCTTCGAGTGGCTGCCGGGCCCTGCCGATGTCCACCCGCGACCCGCGCCGGGATCCTTCATGGACTACTTCGTGGGAAAGCTTTCCCGGGAGGATTTCGCTGCCTCATTCAATGTCGCCCCTTCAGCGCATCCCGAGTGGTACAACCGTGAGCAGCGATTGAAGGTGATGGACGAGCAGGGAGTGGAGGGCCTTTGGTTGTTTCCCTCGCAAGGGGTCGTCCTCGAGGCGCCGATGCTCGACACCGACGTCGAGGCAACCATCGAGATCATGCGGGCGTTCAACCGCTGGATCGAAGAAGACTGGGGCTTTGCCTACGAGGACCGGATCTTCGGTGTGCCGTTCCTGAACCTTTCAGACCCGGACAGGGCGACCGAGGAGCTCGAGTGGTGCCTGGATCACGGTGCCCGGGTCATCGCCATCCGCCACGGTTCGTGCATTACCGCTGATGGCTTTCGCTCTCCGGCGGACCCGATGTTCGACCGCTTCTGGGGGCTCGCCCAGGAGTCCGGCGTCGTGGTGTCCTCCCATGACGGCTCGGACAACACGTACGGCGAAATGTACGCACTCTTGAGCCGGGTATGGGGAGAAGCGAACCCGATCGAGGTGAGGGCGACCGGCGACAACATGAAGATGATGGGAAGCGGCACGGCAATCGGAGCGCTCATGAAGCATCGGAGCGTCCACGACTTCGCCTACTTTCTGGTCGCCCAACGGCTCTTCGAGAGGTTTCCACGGCTGAAGGTTGCCTTCATCGAGAATGGCTCCGCATGGGTGCCCCCACTTTTCCACGCGTTGGAGTACCTCGGCCACGGCGGCGAGTACCGGCCCTCGCCAAAAGAGACGTTCATCGAGCACTGTTGGGTAGCTCCGTTCGTGGAGGAGAGCGTGGACGAGCTGGCCCGACACCTGCCAGTGGAACGGATCCTGTTCGGATCGGACTGGCCACACGGAGAGGGTTATTCGCAACCCAAGGACTTCTTCGAGAACGTCGCTAACTTTTCGATCGAGGACCAGCGCCGTATCATGTATCAGAACGCCCGCGAGCTCACTCGCGCGTAGGTCCCTGCTGTCCCGGTGCGGAACTGTACCCCCGCGACAGTCCACCAACCTTGACCAGCCGGTCAGTGCTGTCGGGAATGGGTGCATATGGTAAAGAAGTCGCGGAATATCAGTGCAGACGGCCATTGAGGGGGAACAATGGATGAGGTCATCGGACACACTCGGCAAGGCGCGCTACGGGGTGAGCGACACCCGGAGTATTGCGTGTTTCGAGGTGTCCCCTTCGCACGACCTCCAGTCGGCCCGAGGAGGTTCATGCCGCCCGAGCCTCCGGACACCTGGGCCGGGGTGCGCGATGC
Organism: uncultured Acidimicrobiaceae bacterium; assembly: GCA_963706555.1. Classification (GTDB taxonomy): domain Bacteria; phylum Actinomycetota; class Acidimicrobiia; order Acidimicrobiales; family RAAP-2; genus Bog-473. The sequence goes on along the minus strand of OY970164.1, from coordinate 2,437,129 downwards.
GACCTCCTTCGGACCCGTTGCCATGCAGATTCCGACGGTGCTGGAGACCGAGCGGGGACTTCCGACCATCATGTCGGAGGACTGCCTCTCTTTGAACATCTGGACCCCCGACGTGTCCGGGAACCCCGCACCTGCGCCTCCGGTGATGGTGTGGATTCACGGAGGATCGTTCATCAATGGCTCAGGGGCCATTCCCTGGTACGACGGATCTTCTCTGGCCGCACGCGGCGACGTCGTCATCGTCACGATCAACTATCGACTCGGCGTCTTCGGCTATCTCTCACTGGCGGAATTCGGGGGCGGGCTCTACGAAAAATCCGGCAACTTGGGACTGCTCGACCAAGTTGCGGCGTTGTCGTGGATTCAGGAGAACATCGCGGCATTCGGAGGCGACCCGGACCGGGTATGTATCGTGGGTGAGTCCGCCGGGGCCATGAGTACCGGAACTCTGTTGGCGACGCCTGCGGCCGAAGGCAAATTCCATCGGGCGATCCTCCAGAGCGGCACGCCGGTGGCGCAACCTGCGGAGGGAGCGGCAAACACCACCAACGATTTGTTTGCCGAACTCCAACTCAGCCGCGATGACGCCGGATTGGCGAGCTTGAAGACGCTGGCGGCGGAAGACATCCTCAACGTCGCCGCGCAGATAGCACAACGAAAAATGGCCATCTCGACCGGCGACGATGGGGCATTCCCATGGTCCCCGGTCATGGACGGTGTGGTCGTTCATGGCGACCCGATGGAAACTGGAGCCACTTCGAGAGTGCCCGTGCTCATCGGGACGACCCGAGACGAAATGCGAATCATGAGGGTGCTCTTCCCGGAACGGCCGGGCCTGGACCTGCAGCAGCTTGCGGATCATCTTGCGGCGTTGTGTGGCCCCCTCAGTGATGACGTCCTTGCCGCGTATCGATCGAGGTACCCCGATGCCACGCCGGATGACGTTTGGGATGCCGTCGCCTCGGACCGCATCTTCGGGTTGCCGACGGCCAGCTTCATCGATAAGCGAGTCAAGAATCTGGCGCCGACCTGGACCTATCTCTTCAACTGGAGCTCGGGAGCATGTGGCGGTATTTACGGGTCGGCACACACCGTGGAGATACCCTTTGTGTTCAACACATTTGATGCTCCGGGAGCCGCCGACTTTCTCGGGCGGCCTCGGTCAGAGACGGACGGGCTCGCCGCACGCGTCCAGGAAGCCTGGGTCAGCTTCGCACGAGACGGGTCTCCCTCGGCAGACGGATTGCCGGAATGGCCACCGTGTAGGTCCGACGCACGACCCACCATGGTCTTCGACATGGAATCTGAGATGAAGGAGAGCCCCAATGATCACATTCTGGCGCTCTGGAGAAAGTGCGTGTGAGGCGAATGAAACGGAGGGGCGGACGATGAGTGCAACCAACAGCGACACTCTCAGACGACTGAACCACATGGAGATGTTGTACCGACCCGGCGAGAGAGCACTGGCGTGTCGGGTGTTCGAGCTTCTCGGAATGCGAGTCGTTGATACAGGTGGGGAATGGCTGTACGCATTCGTCGACTCGAACGTCGATGATTACGCGAACAACGCATGCTACGCCTCGGAGGTCACTCCCGAGCAGTTGGCCCTCGAGCACGCCCTCGACGCCGTAATGACCGCCTCCTCAGGTCTCACCTCCGGCGTCGAGAACGATGGGCCTTCTGTGGGGACAGACCTCGGAAGGGTGGCGCGGGACTACCTTCGCCGCATCCATGACGAGCCACAGCGAACATTCCACTTCGGGATCCGCTACTACAGGCGGGACGATTTTGAGGCGGCGCTCGATCGCATTCGGGATGCGACGGCCGAGCCTGAGCTCGCAGGACGCTTACTACTCAGCGGGGTCTACTTCCCCGACGAGCCCGGTGCGTATGCCCCGAACATGATCCAGGCCTTCGTGAAGACGGACGTGGTGGCGTCGGGGCTCCTGGCCTTTGGCCAACACATCGAATTGCAATGGCACGTCCCCAGGGGCGAGCCGTTTCGGCGCTGAGGACGCCCGCGCCTTTCCTTACGACGCGGTCTTCTTCTCGCACGTCGGCTTGAGGCCGTACGGGGTCGAGTACTTGCCGTTCTTCAGCAGGGCGTAGTACCAGCAGTCGACCGGGTGGGGCTGGCCTGCGGTAAAGGTCAGCGCAGGAGCGAGGCCACCCAAGGTGTTGCCGTTCAAGGTGTCGAGGCCTTTGACCAGCTGGGCCGAGGTCGCGGGTCCGTTGGCGCCGAGGTGCCCGGCTACGGCTGCCGCCTGGAACATTTTGCCCGCCACCCAGGTCTCCATGGGCAGCTCGCCGTAGTTGACGTCTTTGAGCACTTTCGGGGCGTACTTCTTGAGGGCGTTGTTCATGGCCGTGATCTGCGCGTTCTTCGCGAAGTAGGGCAGGTTGGGCACGGTGAAGTACGTGGCCTGATTGATGGCCGGGGTCGTCGTCAGGCTGGGGAGAAGGATTTCGCCGTCGATGACCACCTTGGGCTTGTAACCCTGGGCGTAGCAGTCCTGGATGACCTTCTCGTCCACGGTCTGGGCGTCGGCCGTGAAGAGCACCTGGGCCCCGGCCTGCTTGGCCGCCAGGCACTGCGCGGTGTAGTTGGGAGCGCTGGCCGAGACCTCCTCGGTGGCCACGACGGAGAGGCCAGCCCCCTTGGCCGCAGCCTGCAGCGGGGCGATCCCCTCTTGACACTGGACGGCCTCGGCACAGTAGATGAGGGCGAATTTGGTGGCCCCCGCCTGCTTGACGGCATCGATGATTCCCGCGAACAGTGAGTCCTCGGTCTGGCCCTCGGGGTAGAAGTCAGAGTTCGTGTAGTAGGGCGAGGCTGAAGTGTCCATGCCGACGACGGGCACGCCCGCCTGCTTCACGTAATCGGCCCACACCGCGTCGTTGTTCGACGCGTCGACGATGGCCACCACGTGGTCGCTCTCGACGAAGTTGTGGACGATGGTGGTCGACGTCGTCGGGTTGGAATTGTCGTCTTTGGAGATGACGTCGATCTTGTGGCCGTTGATACCACCAGCGGCATTGACCGAAGCCGCCCAGGCCTCGTAGATGGGCGGCACGTCGACGACGGCGGCGGCCAACGGCCCCGTGCAGCCACAGACCAGCCCGATCTTGATCGGTGCCTTGGATCCGCTCGCCCCGGCGGCCTGCGGCGTGGCGAGCGCAGTCGTGGCCACCAACCCTCCGGCCATCAGTACTGTCGCCGTTATCGCGGCCACACTGCGAAAAACATTCCTCATGATGTCGTCCCCGTCTACAGATTTGTCAGTTATGTGTACGTTGTGTGTCTAACACATGTCGTTCTACCATATGTCGACGTCATTGTCGAGTCCGCCGCGTCGCGAACCCTGCCCCAACCGGGTGCAATGATGAGTCGGCGCGAACGGCAGGCGAGGACGGATCGAGCCTCCTGGCAAACCGGTCAGCTGCCGTTCCAACTGAGGGGCTCGGTCAACCCGTTGCTGGTTGGCGTTGCGCCGCTGGAGGAGTCCTGCACCGCTCCGTCAGGAAGCAGCGGAACGTTCACCGACGATGGCGTGGAGGGGCCCCAGACGACTTTGTACACACCGCCCGGAAGAGACCTCTTCTGCGGTGTACTGGGTAGACATGGCAGCGGGGTCGTCAACGCAGAGAGCAGTGCGCCCGCGCCCTTGCATTTGGCATCCGGTGCCTGCGTTGTCAGCACGAACTGCAGGTGGTCTCCGGCGGGAACTCCGTAGAGGGTCGGTGTCAATCCGATGTCATATTGCTGCAGGGAATTGGCGGGGGCGTAGCTGTCTTTCACGTACGGATGCTCGGGCCGAACAAGCAGGTGGTTCTTGTCGTACCAAGAGCGGCTCTTGTCCACTGCCCGAAGACTTCCCAGAACCGTTCCGGTAGCGATCTGCGTGCTTTGACCCGATGGCGACACGTCGAACAAAGTTCCGTTCAATTCAAGATTGCGATTGCTCGACCTCGCATAAATGGTGGCGGCAATTGGGCCGCCGATCACTTCCTGATTGGCCATGGGTTGCGCATTGAAGGTGAGCGTCGTGCCTTCCTGCGTCGGCTGGCCCCAATGCAGCGTGGCCGATCCCGAAGCGGAGGAGCTGGTGGTCAAGCTACCGTCCGATGCCAGATGATACGCGGTGTAGTCGTCGGTCATCGGGTACGTCGTGGCATTGACCCATTTTTCTGACTGCAATTCGTACAGATGCATCGGGGTTTGCGTGGTCGTCATGCCGGTGTGCTCTCCCTTCAACCAGGTGTCGTACCATTCGAGTTGAATGGTCTGGTCAAGGCCTTGACCGTGCTGCCACGGGCCGATGACTATTTGATAGCGGCCGGTCGTCTTCTGACCCGGGCGCATCGGGCCAAAGGCTGGTCGGTGGGCGTAGACGTTCTGGAAGATCGCATACTCGAGAAGCGACCCGGGACCGTCGGTGGGATACCAACCGCTCCACAGGAGCGCCGGGATGTTGTTCTTCACAATGTTGGACGCAACGTTGTACGTCGTGCGCTGCTGCCAAAACGTACCGTTGTACGCTGCTGAACCGCCGGTGAGAAACTGATGCTCCAGTGCGAGGTCCTCGGCATGGTTTACGGCCTCGTTCTTCGTGCCGTCGAGCGTTTCAGCCAAGGGGCTCGCGAAGAGCCCTGCCACCTGACTCGGTATGCCACCGGCGAAGTAGGTGCTGTAGTCGTTGGAGGCACAGGCCGGAAGGATCTCTTTGACGGGTGAATTCGGACCGAGTGCGGCCGCGGTGAAGATCTGGTCGATGCCGAGAAACGAACACCCGTCCAGACCCACCACGCCATTGGATCCGGTGAGCGTGTGGGCGGCCCACTGCACCAGGGCGACACTGTCCTTCGTCTGACGAGGGCCGAAAAAGTCCGACACGTCTTCCTTGCCACCCGGGCCATGGGTGTCAATGGTGCCTCGTACCTCGACCACCGCGTTGATGTATCCCCGGGTTACATAGAAGCTGTCTGGTTGATCCTCGGCTGGATACGGATCCTGTGTCAGCAAGACCGGAAAAGTCCCCGCCGCTCGATTCCCCGTCGCAGGGTCGGACGGATAGCCAACGTTCGCGATGAGCGTGACGCCGTCACTCATTCGCAACGGAATATTGTGCACGACGGTCATCCCGTAGGTCGCCGGGTCCGGTTGCCAGGTTCCTCCCGGCCACGGCGTCAGTGCAGTGGCACTGGCTCCAGATGGGGAGGCCACCCACACCAGTGGGAAGGCCATCACAAGGCCCACCATTGCGAGAAGACCACGCCGGAACCAGTGGCGCGAACACAGGCCATTCTGTGCCTCTGCGACTGTTGCCTTGGCCGTGCGCTCCACGCGGGGTGTGACAACCCGTTGCGCTCGAATCGACATGGTCGAACCCCCCTGGACTCACGTCCACACCCCTCACTCGGTGCCGATACTCACGTCGACACAATCGAGCTTGACGTCGATGTCAGATTACCGGCGCACGAGCTGCGGCGTCAAACACCGCCTTCAGCCGGACTGCCCGGAGTTCCGTGATCGACGTCTGTGGGATTACTCCTCCGCGAAGGGCACCGGATCGGTCGAATCCAGAAGGTGCTTCATGACTTTTCCCGTCACATTTCGGGGAAGACTGTCACGAAATTCGACGAGCGCGGGAACCTTGAACGGTGCCAGGGTTGCTGCTGCCCAGGCCCGGACTTCGTCGGCCTCCAGGGTCGACCCGGGATGGAGGACGACGACCGCTTTGACCAGTTCGCCGAGCACCCGATCGGGTACGCCAACGACGACGACATCGGTGATTGCCGGGTGCTCGTGCAGCCGATCCTCGATCTCCGCCGGGTAGATGTTCTCGCCTCCACGGAGGATGAGATCGGAGCGGCGACCCTCGAGGAACAACAGATCCTTTTCTACGCGGCCAAAGTCACCGGTGCGGTACCAGCGGTCCTTTCCGAGCGCAGCTTCGCTTGCCGCCGGGTCGCCGTCGTAGCCGACGAACACGGACGCGCTGACGAACTTGCACCTCTCCGACGACGCCATCTTCCACCTGCACATCGGAGGCCAGTTGACACACCCGGACGTGCGCCGCGGGGGGCGGTCCCCCCACGTTGCCCGGAACATCGAGAAGGCCGGGCATGACCGCTGTGGCACCGGTGCCGTTCGTCTCGGTCATCCCGAGCCCCACCACCAGGCCCGAGCGGGCTTGGGGCCATTGCTCAGCCAGTCGCTCGAGCAGATTCGGTGACCAGAGGGAACCGCCACCGACGATGGAGCGCAGACTCGAGACGTCGTAGTCGTCCACACGCGCATATTCCAGGAGCCGCCAGGCCTGCGTCGGCACCAACCGCCAGGTCGTCACGCCCTGCTGCTCGGTGAGTGCGAGCTGGCTCTCCGGCGACCACCGGCCGGGCGGCGGCATGTAGACGAGCTTCGTCCCCGTCGCCACGGACGAGATGGCCTGGCAGTTGAGCCCGGAGATGTGGAACAAGGGAAGCGCGGCGATCTCACAAGACTCGCTGGCCATGGCGCCCGATGCCGCTCCGCGCAGAGCAATGGACTGCGCCCAATGAATGTTGTTGCGATGCGTGAGCACGGCTCCTTTGGGGCGTCCTGTGGTGCCGCTCGTGAAGAGGATCACGAACGGGTCGTCCTCATCGATGGCCACGACCGGAAGGGGATCGTCACCCTCGAACCAGGTCGAGGTGGCGTCGTCGAGATCACGCCGGGGCAAGTCCGGGACGAGGTCCGTGAGACGGGCCAGACGTTCCTCGTCGCCGATCAGCAACGTAGGCCGCGTGAGGCCGATGCCGTACTCGAGTTCTGGGCCGGTCCACCAACCATTCAGTGCCACGACGACCCCGCCGAGAACGATGACGGCCCACGCCACTATGACAAATTCGTAGCGGTTGGCCGACGCAATGGCGACGCGATCCCCTCGGCCGATGCCGTGCTCGCGGCGGAGGGCTGCCGCGGCCGCCGCGACCAATTTCCTCGACTGGGCAAACGTGATCGTATGCTCGCCGTGCACAAGATACGGACGGGAGCTATTGCGGGTCGTGCCGTCCTCGAAGAGTGCCCGGAGATGTGGATAGCGTTGCGCGAACACCTCGTGACGGGTGCCCATTGCCTCTTGCTCGACGATCTCAAAGGGAGCGCCCGGCCCCATCATCGCCTGGCGTCGTTCGGGCCCGAAAGCAGGACCCGGAACCCAGCGCAAGGTGGTCGGCACGTTATCGCTCTGCATTTGTCGGGCGGAACTGGACGAGGGTCGTGTCGCCGACGTCTTCGAAGGCCACCTCGACCGACAGGCCGATCTCGACATCGTCGGGATCAATCCCGACCAGGTTAGCTGTGAGCTTCGGACCTTCCTCGAGCTCGACGACCGCAATGACGTACGGAACGCGGTCAGCCAGGCCGGGATGCGTGGGGCGGCGGGCCACCGTGAAGGTGAACACGGTGGCCCGTCCTGACACCGGACACCACCGCAGGTCGTCGCTGCCGCAGGCCGTGCAGAGGTACCGAGGATAGAAGAGGTGCGTTCCACACGCGCGACAGCGCTGGATGCGGAGCTCGCGCGCTTTGGCGGCAGCCCAGAACGGCTGGGTCAGTGGCGAGGGATGGGGTAGCGGGCGCGTTGTCACCGAGTCGCACCCAGTACGAGACTCACCTGTTCGCCCATGATCCCGCCGTTCCCGTGAACGAATGCCAGCTCGAGGCCCGGCACAGTCCGGCCGGCGGCGCGGCCTTGTAACTGGCGGACCGCCTCCGTGACGTGACTCATTCCGCCGGCGATACCCGACTGGCCGTAGGAGAGCTGCCCGCCGTGCGTGTTCAGTGGGAAGTCCCCGTTCCACCGCAGGTCGTGCTGCTCGACGAAACGGCCCGCCTCCCCTTTCGGGCAGAATCCGGCGTCTTCGAGGGTGAGAAGAACAGTGATCGTGTAGCAGTCGTAGGCCGACACCAGACCGATATCGGCGGGGATCACGCCGGCCATGGCGAAGGCGCGTGCGGCGGCTGGTTTCACGGCTGAGGTGCTCAGGTTTGGTGCGTACGTCGCCGACCAATGGCTGAGGTGTTCTCCCACACCGAGGACGCGAACCGGAGGCTGGCGGAGATCCCTGGCCCGCTCGGTCGTCGTCACGAGGACACCGGCGGCACCTCCGGTCGGCATCACGATCTCGAGCAAATGGAGAGGATCGAGAATCATGGGCGATGACAGCACGTTGTCGAGCGTCAACGGCTGGCCGTAGAAGATCGCATCAGGGTTCACGCACGCGTTCGCTCGCTGCTGGACCGCAACATTCGCCAGCTGCTCGGGAGTCGCCCCGTACTCGTGCATGTAACGGCGGGCGATCAGGGCATATCCGTAGTTCGCCCCGATGCCGCCGTACGGCTCCTCGAACTCTGCGGTGGGCGACTGGTCGGCAACGCGGAGACCGGGTGCCCCGGGCGGACGGGCCGATGCGGTGAGGCACAGGCAGGTCGTGCAAGCCCCGGTGGCGACGGCCATCGCAGCTCTGGCGATCATGGCGGCGCCCGTAGCGCCGCCATGATCGACTCGGTCGACGAAACTTGCTTGCAACCCGAGCATCTCGACCAACGCCACCGCCCCCATGGACATGGAGCGGATCTGGTGGACCACGAGGCCGTCCACGTCGCGTAGGGAGATCCCAGCGTCGCGGACGGTGAGATCAGCGACGCGGCTGACGAGTTCGACCGTCGTCTGGTCGCCGGTGTCTCGGCGTGGAGGTATCTCGCCGACCCCGCAGATCACAGCGCGACCGGCGATCACGTTGTCGCGACGGTGTCCGTGCCGCGTCTCCACCGCAGGATGGTGCAGGACATCACCCGGTCAGACCTGCGACGTCGAGAATCACTCCGCCATTCACCAGCCCCGCATCGACCCCGCGTGCCTCAGCGTAAAGCCGCATTCCGTCCGCAGGGAGGTCCACCCGGACTCAGCGCGAAACAATGGTGACGCCGGCCGTCCCAGGCGCACCGTAGAGCTGGGCATAGCCCACCCTCGGCTTTCCCGGCACCTGTCGATCGCCGCCGTCCCCGCGCAATTGGAGGACCAACTCGTGAATCTGCCGCAAGCCGGAGGCACCGATCGGTTCGCCGTTCGCCAGGAGGCCACCGTCCGTGTTCACCGGCAACGGGCCGTCGATCTCCGTGGCGCCGTCCGCGATCAACTGCTCCTGCTCGCCGTCCTTGCAGAAGCCGTTTTCTGCCATATGGATGATCTCAGCACCGACATCGGTGTCCTGCAGCTGGATCACATCGACATCCTCTGGGCCCAGTCCGGCGCGTTCGTACGCCGCGTTCGATGCATCGGTCGTCGGAGCGTTCCCCCTGAGGAGCGGCGTTGAGGGGCTGTGCACCTCGAAAGCGCCGTAGCGCCGCGTCCGCACCTCGGACGCTCTCAGGAGAATGGGATTCGCTGTGTACCGGTGCGCGATGTCCGCCCGGCAGAGAACGATCGCCGCCGCTCCCTCGTCCGGACTGCAGAACATGTACTGCGTCAGCGGGTCATTCACCATTCGGGACTCCGCGATCTGCTCGGCGGGGATCGCCGACTTGCGAAAAGCATTGGGGTTTCTCGCCCCGTTTCGATACGCCTTGGCCGCGACGGCCGCGAGGCACTGCCGCGTGATGCCGTGGTCGTACATATAGCGCTGAATCTTCATGGCAAAGAATTTCGGGGTGAGGAAGAGACCCACCTCTCCGTACCAACTCGGAAGGCTGTACTGCACCGGATCGGCCGAGAAAGCCCCTACAGGGTGTTTGTCCATGCCGACAGCGACCCCGATGTCGTATGCCCCCAGCTGAATGGTCTGCGCCGCGAGGCTGATAGCACTGGCCGCTGTGGCACAACCGTTGTAGACGTCGGTGAACGGAAGCCCGGTGAGGCCGAGGAGGTTCACGACCGCATCGGGGTTGTCGACCTCATAGCTTCCGCCGAAGGCGAATTGCACGTCCCCCCATTGGAGGCCGGCGTCCAGCAGTGCAGCCCTGATGGCGTCAGCACCCATTTCGATCGCCGACTTGCCGGGGAAGCGGCCGAAGGGGTGGAGCCCGACTCCGATGATGGCGACGTCGCTCACTTGCTTCCTCCTTCGTCTGACGGGGCAAAGGCATACGACATGACCTCGCGTCCTTCCTCGTCGGTCCTGAACGGCAGGACGACCATCTGCACGGGCTGGCCGATGCGAGGAGGCCCGTCGGCAAAGCCGACCAGCCTCGATTCGACCCGTAGTTGACCCTCGAGTTCCACGTATCCGACGTAATAAGGCTGGAAGGTCTCCGCCGTTTCCTCACCGGCGTAGGGAGGGGCCTTCGGCAAGAATTCCTGACTGGTCCAGGTCCAGATTTTTCCCGTGGGAGCAAGCTCCACGCGCTCCATTTCGGCGCTGCACCTCGGGCATCCGTCCTGTGACGGAAATGCGTACGCGTCACATGCGTCGCAACGAGAGCCAAAGAGCCGAGGATCGTCAGCCGGCCACGAAAAGAGGCCCTCTGCTATCAGAACTTGCTTCACTCGCACTCCCCCATCTCGATGGGCCTCTCGCGTGTCGGCCGGAAGACCCTCGCCGCGGCATCGGAATCCACGCAGGAGACCGCTGCTCGCAGCGAGCACCTCAAGGTTGACTTCGATATCGAAATCATGCCACCCGGACGAGAGCCGCGCAAGAGTGCAGCACCCAGGCCTTCCTCCTCCTCGACATCGATCAACTGATGACCGGACTGCCCCACGTGAGGGACGCCGCGGAAGAACCATTTCTCGGCAGCGGCATCACACTGAAGCAACGACCTGCGGATCACTTCGCTCGGGCACGCAATTGCGCTCAACCAAAGGACAGCCTCTTCGCACCTATGCCTTGGCGCCCTTGACCAGGTTGCCACACGCGTTGACAACCGGGACGAAGTTTTTGCCCTCGATCTCAAGTTCCGGCCCGCAGGCCTTCTTCGGGAACATACCCAACGTACCGAAATGACTGAAGATCATGGGAGTCGTGACCAGACCCTCGACGGTGTAGTTCGAGACCTGGCGCATCTTCGAGATGAACGCCGCGCGGGTAGGGTTGGCCCGGCGAGTTCCAGACCCTTGATCATCGCATCAGCGGACATGTACGAGTAATCAATGTTTTGACTAGGAATACCACCAGCAAAGCTTGTGTATTTCTTGAGCCTGCTCAGAAAGAGGTCGACCGCAGGGGGCAATTTGTTTCCAATGACGTTGAAGACAGGGACCCCTGTATACGTACCTTGCATCGCTGCCAAAGCAGACGGCTGGCTCAGAAGAGACTGATCGTAAGAGGAAGCACAAATCAACTTGATCTTCAGGTCGGCCTGCTTGAGGTCGTTGGCGAGCGTGATGCATGTCGAAAGGACGCTGAGCACCTCCACGCCATTGCAGCCGAGGTTCTTCATCTGGAGGACTGTCGGATTCAGGTCACCGCTGTTGGGCAGCAGCGCGTCGAGACACTTGCTGACGCCATATGACTTCGCTTGCGCAAAAATTGAATTTGCCGCGTCAATAGCTGAGGGAACGTTGAAGACGACCTGGGCCAACTTGGTGATTTTGAGGGCTTTCAGTACGGCACCACTGCTGGTATACGTGTAGAAATACCCGTCGATCGGCGTGGTGGCGTAGAGCGTCGGGCCTATGGCGAACATGTTGGTATTCGGTTGCTGGCCCCATTCAGGGCCGTCGACGGGGGGGCCGACGACGGGTATCCCCGCCTGGTGGAGATAGGCGGACGATCCGAACGCCTCAGAGTCGTCCTGGATGATGCCGAAGGCGCCCTTGCTCACCAACAGGTGGGCGGCCGTCGAGTTGCCACTCGGCGTCGACGTGCCGTCTTCAGAAACGAGGACCAGCTTGTGGCCGTTGACCCCCCCGGCAGCGTTCTGTGCATCGATTCGGGCCTCTGCCCCCTCGGTGGCACCGATATAATTCGATGACGCTGCCCCGGTTTGGTCGGAGATCATGCCGATGATGATCGGTGCCTTCGATCCGCTGGCCGATGCTGGCCCTGCTGCGAGTCCGGTGATCGCTCCACACAGCGACAACGTCGCCACAGCGATTCCTATCGCACGAGTCCTGGTTCCCCGCATACCGATCCCCCTTACGCACCCAACTTGGGCATAGCGTAGATACTTGCTGGTTGTCACGCAAGTGATTAAGCGATGTTCATCGCGCGTCTTCATCGTCCCCCTTTGGGCTCAGGGTCGCCTGCGCCTGCGCGTCGACCTCTTGTAGAGAAGCCAGTGCTGCGCACCTAGGCCTTCGATCCCTTGACCAGGCTGCCGCAGACGTTGAAGGCGGGAACGAAGTCCTTGCCCTTGATCTCGAGGAGCGGGCCACAGGCCTTCTTCGGAAACATGCCCAGAGTACCGAAGTGACTAAAGATGATGGGAGTCGAAAGCAGACCCTCAGCGGTGTAGTTCGACACTTTTCGGAGGTTCGAGATGAATGCCGAACGAGACGGGTTGGCCCCCGCGTGCTCCAACCCGTTGATCATCACGTCAGCGGACAAGTAGGAGTTTTCGATGTTCCCGCTCGGGATACCTCCGGCGAACGAGGTGTACTTCTTGAGCCGGTCCAAGAAGAGCTTCACGGGAGGGGGCGGATTCTTCGCCAGCACGTTGATAGCCGCCGTCGTGTACGTACCTTGCATTGCGGCCAACGCTGCGGGCTGGTTGAGGAGCGACTGGTCATACGAGGTGGCGCAGACCAACTTGGCGTTCACGTTGGCCTGCTTGAGGTCCTCGGCCACCGTGGTGCAGGTTGACAGCACACTGAGCACTTCGACTCCGTTGCAACCGAGCTTCTTTATCTGGAGAATCGTCGGGTTCAAGTTGCCGCTGCTCGGAAGAAGGGCGTCGAGGCATTTACTCACACCGGCACTCTTTGCCTGGGCAAAGATCGTGTTTGCCGCGTTGATGGCAGAGGAGATATTGAAGACGACCTGGGCCAACTTGGTCACGTGGAGGGCTTTGAATTCTGCTCCGGTGCTGCTGTAGGTGTAGTAGTACCCATTGAATGGCGTCGTGGCATAGAGGTCCGCTATCGAGAACATGTTGGTATTCGGCTGCTGGCCCCATTCGGCGCCGTCGACCGAGGCCCCGACAACCGGAATCCCCTCCTGCTGGAGGTAACGCGACGACCCGAACGCGCCAGAGTCGACCTGGATGATGCCGAACGCACCTTTGCTCACCAAAAGGTGGGCGGCCGTCGAGTTGCCCGTCGGCGTGGATTGGTCGTCTTCGGCCACGAGCTCGAGTTTGTGGCCGTTCACCCCGCCGACGGCGTTCTGCGCGTCGATCCGGGCCTCTGCCCCCTGTATGGCATTGATATAGGTCGAAGAGGCCGCACCGGTTTCGTCTGTGATGTAGCCGATGATGATGGGCGCTTTGCTACTCGCGGAAGCTGGCGCCGCCGAGAGTCCGGTGATAGCCCCCGCCACTGAAAGCACTGCAACCGCGATACGTATCGCACCTGTGCGCACGCCTAACCCCCCTTACGTCTATCTCACTCGTCGATGTTGGTCATCCGATGGCATCGCCCGGCGAATCGCATCTACGCTTTGGCGCCTCGCACCAGAGTGCCGCAGGTGTTGTAGGCAGGGACGAAACTCTTGCCCTTGACCTCGAGCAGCGGCGCACAGGACTTCTTGGGGAGCATCCCCAGAGTACCGAAATGGCTGAAGATGAAGGGCGTCGTGTACATGCCCTCGACGGTGTAGTCCGACACTTTGCGCTCGGCCGCGATGAACGCCTTGCGAGTCGGAGTCGGCCCGGCGGCCTGCAGCCCGTTGATCATGACGTCAGCGGACTCATAGGCGTAATCGATGTTTTCGCTAGGAATACCACCGGCCCAGCTCGTGTATTTCTTGAGCCTGCTGAGAAAGAGCTTGGTCGCAGGATTCACATCATTCCCGAGGACGTTGAGAGCCGAGGTCGTATAGGTACCTTGCATCGCGGCCAGGGCAGTGGGCTGATCGAGAAGCGTCTGATCGTACCCAGTGGAGCAAATCAACTTGGTCTTGAGGTCGGCCTGCTTGAGGTCGGTGGCCAGCGTGATGCAAGTTGAAAGAGTACTGAGCACTTCGACGCCGTTACAGCCCAGGTTCTTCATCTGCAGCACCGTCGGGTTCAAGTTGCCGTTGCTCGGGACCAGTGCGTCCAGACATTTGCTGGCGCCGGCGGACTGGGCTTGCTGGAAGATCGTATTTGCCGCGTCAATTGCCGCGGGAACGTTGAAGACGATCTGGGCCAGCTTGGTGATGTGGAGAGCCTTCATTTGGGCCCCGGTGAAGGTATACGTGTAGAAGTACCCGTTGAACGGCGACGTGGAGTAGAGGTCGGCGATGGCGAACATGTTGGAATTCGGTTGCTGGCCCCACTCCGGCCCGTCGACGGCGGCGCCGACAACCGGTATCCCCTGCTGCTGGAGATACTTGGACCCTCCGAACGTCACCGAGGCGTCCGAGATAATGCCGAAGACGCCTTTGCTCACCAGAAGGTGGGCCGCGGTCGAGTAGCCGCTCGGTGTCCCCGTGTCGTCCTCGGCCACGAGGACGAGTTTGTGGCCGTTCACCCCGCCCGCAGCGTTTTGCGCGTCGATCCGGGCCTGTGCGCCCTGTAGGGCATTGATGTACGACGATGACGAAGGACCGGTTTCGTCGGAGATGAAGCCGATGGTGATCGGTGCCTTCGTCGTGCTGGCGGAGGCACCTGCCGCCGACAGGCCAGTGATGACCCCTGCCAACGAAAGAATGGCAACAGCGATGCGTGTCGCACCGATCGCACTCGTGCGCATGTTCAAATCCCCCCTTTTATTCCCAGGTGTTTTCTAGTTCAGATACTTGCTGATTGCAACGCAAGTGAAATATAACCTCACTCGGGGGCCGGAACCCGTCACTCGGTTGAAATACTATCGCAACTTCGCCTTAATCCTCAGAGCGCCTTATCGGACCCATCCGCGCGGTGGGGACGAATGGCCGGCTGGACAATCTGCGTGTGATGTCCTTGCTGCCCTGAGTCGCCATGGGCCTCCACTCAGTGCCTGCGGGGCCCTCAGCTTGGTGCAACCGCAATATCCTCGTCACCGAGATATGCCGCCCGGACCTCAGGGTTGTCCCGAATCTCCGCAGGAGGCCCCTGCGCAATAACCGAGCCGAAGTCGAGCACGTAGATCTCACTCGAGAGACCGAGGACCATGCCCACGTCGTGCTCAACGAGGAGGAGCGACACCTTCTCCTCGACAACGGTCCGCCGCAGCGCCCCGGAGAGCCGATCCGTCTCGTGTCCGTCAAGACCGGCGGACGGTTCGTCCAACAGCACGATGGCCGGCGCCGTCGCGAGTGCTCGACCGACCTCGACGAGGCGGCTGGTGCCCAATGGCAGCACCCGCGCCGGCTGGTGCGCCACCTCGGTGAGCGAAAGGAGTTCGAGCAACGAATCGACCCGCTCCGTCTCTGCGGCATCGGGGCGCTTGAGGCAGCCAGCGGTGAACAGGTCCTTCCACAGTCGGCTCCGGGAGTGACGTACCCGGTAGGCGAGGACCAAGTGCTCGCGCACCGTCAGATCCAGAAAAAGCTCCGGTTGTTGAAATGTGCGAGCCAGGCCCAGCTGCGCGCGACTCTCGGAGCTCGTTTTGGTCACGTCCGTCCCGAGCAGCATTACACGACCCTTGTTGGGATGAAGGATGCCTGACATCACTCCAAAAAGGGTTGTCTTTCCTGCACCGTTGGGTCCAACGAGACCCACGAGGGCGCCGGCCGGAATGCTGATGTCCACTTCCGAAAGGGCAGTCAGCCCGCCGAAGCGGACGGTCACGCCGTGCGCCGACAGGACAGGCAATGGCGCGGTGCCGTTGCCGGCGGCGGGATCGGTGAGGGTCATTGTGCTCCCTCTTCCGTGCGTGTCGCCACCACTACCCGCAACGTGCGAATACGCATTCTGCTGTCCGTGCTCACCCGACGTCCACCGGCTCGAGCATCCCGGACCGCAGAGTCTCCTCGTCCGCGACGAGATCGGAGGTGGGCTGCTGCCTGTTTCTATAGGCGACGTAACCCAACACACTGGCTACGAGGACGAGGGCGATCAGCAGCCAGAGCCACCACAGGTTGCGAACCCCGATGATCAGTGCCACGACCGCGACGAGACCTACGGCCCCGGCGATCTTGAGCTTGCTGTAGGCCTGCGGGGAGTACGAGCGGAACTGGGCCATCGTGGCGCGCACCTGCCGAGCCTGGAAGGTGAGCACACCGTCGGGGAACTTTACGATGCTTATGGCTCCCAACCCGAAACCGATGACAACGAAGTTATCGAAAACCTTGGGGAGGTACACGAGGGACACACCGCTGAGCAGGGTCAATGAGAGACCAGCGTAGACAGCAGCACCATTCGAGCGGATGCCGTAGGTGACCAATATCACCAGCCAGACTTCCCCGCCCAGCGTCGAATAGTTGCTGGTCAGCGCACTCCCGAGCGTGATGGCCAGCAACCCACCACCAATGCCGGCGACGAACGCGGCCAGGCCCGCCATCATGATCTTCATGCGGACCACGCTGATGCCCAAGGATTTGGCTCCGATGGTGCTGAAGCGGACAGCGGTCATGCCCATTCCGGTGGTCGACCGCCGTAAGTTCACGATGAAGACAGCGATCACCGCGAAGAAGACAATCATGAGGTAGACGAGGGCCCGGTCGCCCGAAGCCCATTGTGGGGGGGAGACCGGGGTGCCGATGCCATTGTTGAAGAAGAGCGCCCGGTTGAACACGACGTTTTCGACGAGAAGACCGAACGTCAGTGTCACCAAAGCTACGTAGAGGTCGCCCATCCGGATGGTGAGCCATCCGATGATGAGACCAAAAGGCACCGCGATCAGGCCCCCGATGAGCACCGAGAGGAGAATGGGTATGCCGTGATCGGCGGTCAGAAGCCCGGTGGCCATTCCGCCCGCCCCGGCGAAAGTCGCTTGGCAGAGCCAGATCATGCCGCCCTCACCGGTCACCAGGCTGAACGACAAGAAGATGACGCCATAGGCGACGCCCTGGCCCAGGAGTCCGAGCCAGAAGCTGTGCAAGAACAACGGCAACGCCAACAGGGCGGCGAAGGCAAACGCCGATGGTTTCCAACTCATGGCACCCAACCCAGCCTGACCCGACCCAGCGCTGGACGCCTCGCTGCCGTGTGGTGTGATGGCTTTGTCCAGCACCCCGCCGACGCCTTGGACCTCGTCGATCGATCCGGATCGGGCGATGAAGTACGTCAGTGAGATGGCGATAACCAAGAAAGGGATCGCCGATAACAGATCGGCGGTGTAAATGCTCGCGGGAGGCAACCAATACTGAAACAGGGCGCTCACGATGCCCATGGCGAGACCGACGCCCGCGGCAATCGGAAGACTCCGCAACTTGGCCGCGATGACCGCCGCAAAGGCAGCCACCATCACCAGGCTGATATCGCCAGCATCGAGACCGATGATGGGCGCAACAAGTACTCCGGAAAGCCCTGCCAACGTCGTGCTTACCGCCCAGACCGCCGCCGACATCCTGCCGGGATTGGTCCCCGACAGCGACGTCATCGCAGGCGAGTCCACGAGGGCCCGAATCTGCAGACCGACGTCGGTGTAGCGAAGAACAAGAAAACCGACCAGCAAGATCGCAATCACGCAGCCGTAGACGATGACCTGATCGAGGGTCACCGGTACGCCGATGACATGAAACACGCGAACGGGCTGGGGCGCCAGGCCGGGTGCACTCAAGATCTCCTGATTTCCGAAAATGACGGTATCGATCGCCGGCAACGCCACTGAGATCCCGATTGTGGCAAGAACCTTGATGAGGGTGGACGACAGGCGCATATAGCGGAACAGGCCGAAATAGAGGACCAAACCGAGAGCCGGACCGAGGCCCAGAATCGAGAGCAGTGCCGCGTACAAGATCGGCCATGCGTGCTCGCTGTTCAAGAAGTAGTAAAAGCGCGCGACGGTGAACGCGATCGCTCCGAAGGCGAAGTTCAAGATGCCCGCCGACTGGTAGGTCACCACCAGCCCCGTGGCCGAGATCGCATAGATCCCGCCTAAGACGAGCCCCGCAACAATGAATTGAAGCACGGTCCCCCAACCAGTTCCCATGGTCGGAGTTTCGGTTTAGCCCACTTCCGGAACTCCAAAGCCGCTATGAAGGTACGTCCGTAATTTCGAGGCCCCCCGCCTCTATCGCATGGCCGAGTGCCCCGTCACCGTAATCGCTTGCTGTCTGCAAAGCAAGTTAGAATGACGCTCAGCGTGCGGGACGCAGAGGTGGCGTGAGCGGTGGCAGCGGATCGATCGTCGAGACTTACCTTCACCGACACACGCACCACCTCGCAAGGTGGAATTGGATGCAGACGCGTTGACGGCCACACTTGTCAGTGCGGGCTTCGTCGGTCGTGCGCCGGCAGTTCGCCGTGTTGGAGTTGACGCCGGTCGAGGTCGCTGTGCGAACCTTCGTCTGTACAGCACGTTGCGACTCGTGACCGAACGCAACCGAAACCGAGGACATGGAGCATGGAACTAGAACTGACGGCCGATCAAGAGGTCTTCGCCCAGACAACCACCAAGTTCCTCGATGATCAGGCCAGCCCCACGGATTTGCGGGCCCTCCGGCATGACCCGACAGGTTTCTCGTCGACCTACTGGCGGCAGGGAGCGGAGTTGGGTTGGACGTCGCTGCTCGTCTCCGAGGAAGACGGCGGCGGCAGCATCAGCGGCGGCGGGGTGAACGATCTGGCCTTGGTGGCGCACCAATTCGGTCGCTACGCGGCGCCAGGCCCGCTTTTGCCTACCAATATCGTCGCCGCCGCCGTGTCACTGCGAGGTTCACCGGAGCAGAAGGCCCACGTCCTCCCGGGCCTCTTGGGCGGTGAGTCCGTCGGCGCATGGTGCTGGGCGGAACCGCCACCGAACGACCGATTGGGGCATGTCGCGATGACGGCGTCGGTCACCGATGTCGGCTACGTCCTGAACGGTCGAAAGGGTCCGGTGGAGGCCGGCGCCCAAGCGGATCACCTCCTGGTGACAGCTCACGCCGAAGGGTCTCCGCTGCAGTTCTTGCTGCCAGCCGGGACCCCCGGCGTCACCGTGATCGCCGCGCAAGGCCTCGATCTCACGCGGCGGTACGCCGAAATCCACTTCGAGGACGTGCGAGTGCCCCGTGCAGCACTCCTCGGCGACCCGCCGAGGGTTCTCGATGACATCGAATGGCAGTTGCAACTCGCCAACCTGATGCAGATGCACGAGATGGTCGGCGCAATGGAAAAGGCGTTCGAGATCACTCTGGAGTGGTTGTTCAACCGGTACTCATTCGGCCGACCGCTGGCGTCGTACCAGGAGCTGAAGCACCGCACCGCCGACATGAAAGCGTGGATCGAGGTCGGGCATGGCATCGCAGACGCCGCCACCCTCCACGTGCAAGACCGGGACGACCGAGCGGGCGAGTACACGAGCGCCGGCAAGGCCTACTTGGGCGTCTACGGGGTTGACGTCGTGCAGGATTGCGTCCAGATGCATGGCGGCATCGGCGTGACCTTCGACCACGACATGCATCTCTATCTCCGCCGGGTGGTCGTCAACTCGCTGCTGTTCGGGACGGTCTCCGATCACCGTCAGCGGCTCACCGACCTATTGGAAGAGAAGGAGAAAGCGGAAGCACATGTCTGAGGCCAGCGTCGAGCCAGTAGAAGACTTCCGGAGCCGACTCCACACATGGCTCGGGGAAGAGATGCCGCGCGCCGAGCGTCCGGGCTGGGGAATGGGCATGACCCAGGGTCAGCTCAGCGATGACGAAGAACTTAAGGAAGTCGCGCACCACAGAGACCTGCAACGTCGGCTCTTCGGCGCCGGGTTCGCCGGGATCTGCTTCCCGAAGGAGTACGGAGGTCAGGGACTGACTCCTGCCCATCAACATGCCTTCGACCAGGAGATCTGGCCCTACGAATACCCGTTTCGCTTCCAGGTGCCGACACTGCAGCCGTGTGCCACCGTGCTTCTCGACTATGGAACAGAGGAGCAAAAGCGACAGCACCTCCCGGCCATTCTTTCCGGCGAGGAGATCTGGATGCAGCTTTTGTCCGAACCGACCGGTGGATCCGATGTCGCCGGAGCGCAAACCACTGCCATGCGCGACGGCGACGAATGGGTGCTCAATGGTTCGAAAATCTGGACGACCGGGGCATGGTGGGCGGACTGGGGACTCTGCCTGGCGCGCTCGAACTGGGACGTGCCGAAGCATCGCGGCCTGACCGTCTTCATCCTGCCCCTGCACCAGCCGGACATCGAGGTCCACCGGATCGAGATGCTCAACGGATCGCGTGAGTTCTGCCAGGAGTTCCTGTCCGACGTGCGCGTCCCGGACACCGACAGGATCGGTGAGGTCGACCAGGGCTGGACCGTGGGCACCAGATGGATGTTCTACGAGAAGAGTTTCGGGATGTTGCCCTTCACCACCCGGCCGACCCCGCCTTCGGGTGTCGAAGCCAGTGGTGGCTTCCGAACAGGAAGCATCGGCGCGGCCTATGTCGGCCAGGCCCGGAGGGCCGGACGGCTTCAGGACGCAGCGACCCGCGAGCTCATCGGCGAAGCCCACGCGCTCAGCCTGGCGTCCAGCGCGGGCATGACGAGAATCGGAAAGGCGATGGCCACCGGGAAGCTGAGCAACCAGGCGGCCGGTCTCACCAAAATCATCGGTGGAACGCTCGGCATCCGTCAGTCCAACATTTCGCTGCAACTGACCGGGTCGTCTGCGGCGGCATGGACGGAGGAAAACAAGGCAGCAGGAGAGCGAGGGACGGCGTTTCTCGTCCGTCAGTCGGGGCAGATCGCGGGAGGCACTCTCGAGATGTCACGAAACGTCGTGAGCGAGCGGCTCCTCGGAATGCCGAGAGAAACCACGGTCGACCGAGACGTGCCGTTCCGTGACATCCCTCGTGGTCCGTCCGCGCGCTGAGTCGTTGTGGTTGGATGTGAAATTCAGTTCGTCGCCGAAACTTGATCAACGCGACAGAGCCGTCGGATCGCACGGCCGCTGATCGCCGCACGAGAGGCAGGCCTCCCCGCGGTAGTCGCCATTGCTGGACGCCGCCCCCCTCCGTACAATAGGAAGCGCGGAACACCACGAGGCATCGACCTCGGATAATGAACCCGTGCGAGGGGAACTGCGAAATGGCCGATGACGAGCTTTTCTTCATTCGGGAGCGACAACTGGCATACCCGGTCTTTGATTCCGACAACCATATGTACGAGAACACGGACGCGTTCACGAAGTTCATTCCGTCGGAGTACCAGGGCATCGTGAAGTACATCGAGGAAGGCAACCGGACCAAACTCACTGTGAAGGACCGAATCAGCCGCGCCATCCCGAACCCGACGTTCCAACGCGTGGCGCCCCCCGGAGGCCAGAGTGACGACCCCCTCCAGCGCCGATCGATCCCAGGTCTCGATGCCTTTTTCGATGTCGAACCTCGGTACAAGCTGATGCAGGAATTCGGTATTTCTCGATCATTGATGTGGCCCACGCTGGCCAGCGTCATTGAACAGGCGATGCCGGAGGATCCGCTGGCGACGCATGTCGTCCTCCATGCCCTCAACGAGTGGATGTACGAACACTGGACGTTCGGCTATGAGAACGCCGTCTTCGCGACGCCTGCGATCGGGTTGTCCGTGGTTGATCGCGCCATCAAGGAGCTCGAGTGGGTGACCGACCGCGGCGCGCGGATCGTCTACATCCGCCCGGCGCCGGTCTTCGGATTTGGCGGCCCCCGGTCCTTCGCACTTCCAGAGTTCGACCCGTTCTGGGAGGCTATGCAGGAAAAGGGCGTCGTCGTAGGGCTTCACAACACGGTGAACATGCGTTACCCCGTCGACCTGGCCGAGCTCGACGGATCTCGGGAGACAGGCGGTTACTTCGAACGACCCTGGGGTGCTTCGGCTCCGTTCCGCGCGCTTGCAACGCCTCGCTCGCAGACGAGCGATCTCATCGCATCGATGATTGGGCACGGCATGCTCTCTCGCTTCCCGCGACTGAAGGTCGTAATCGTCGAACACTTCAACGAGTGGACCCGCCCAATGCTGAACCACTTTGCCGAGACCTACGAGCGCGCACCCACCCTGTTCGAGGAGGATCCACTCGAGGTGCTGCGTAGGAACGTCTGGATCCACATCTTCCGCGACCCCAACCCCGTGGAGCTCATTGGCATGCTCGGCGTTGCCAACAGCATGTTCGGATCGGACTTCCCGCATCCCGAAGGCCTGCGCGACCCCCTCGCATTCTCCGATGACATCGCGTCGCTGCCGCTTGAGGACCAGCGAGCGGTAATGGGTGGCAACCTTGCCCGTCTCATGGAGGTGGGATAGCGAACAGGGCAGGATGACGCCGCTGTTGACCGGTGGAACGCCCCGAGTCTCGTTACATCGATGTCCGGATAGCGGCGAGCGCTTCGAGCTTTTCGAGGTAGTCCTCCAATGTTCCACTGGCGAACCCGGCCATGATGATCGTTGCCCCCAATGAAGCCGTCTCGGCCAGAATCTCCTGAGTCTTCGAGGGTTCATTGACCGGGTCGAGGCGCTCGGTCGGGGGAAGCACCACCTCGAAATCCGACGGGACATCCACAAGCTTGAGCCATTGCGCAGCCTGGCTCGGTGTGACGGCGAACGGACACCATCCATCTGTGAGTTTGACCGCACGACGGAGTGAGCGCAGCGTCCGTCCTCCTACCCAGATCGGCACGTGGTCCTGGACGGCGCACGGATCAACAACGAGTGCTTCGAAGTCGTAGAACGGACCATGATACTCCGGCAGGCGTTTGGAAAGGGAGGCCCGCAGCGCCTTCAACGCGTCCTCGCCACGTGCTCCTCGGTCCTCGAAGGGAGCGCCGATAAGGTCGAATTCCTCTTTCAACGTGCCGACGCCGACACCGAGGATCACCCGGCCATTGCTGACCTTGTCAAGGGTTCCATAACGTTTGGCAATCTCGAGAGGATGGTGGTACGCCAGCACCAGCACGGAGGTTGCGAAACGGATGTGTTCGGTACGAGCGGCGAGGTACCCGAATGTGGCGAGCGGGTCCCAGTAGAGCGAACCTCGGCGGCTGAGTTCGGAGGACGGCAGGGCGATGTGTTCGCTGCACGTGAGGTGGTGGTAGCCGAGGCGGTCCGCAGTCTCGGCGATTCGAGCGAGGTCCTCGATAGAGCCCTCGTCCGCCCACGGCGCACCGGTGCGCGTCACTATGGGTGACCCGACCGCCAATTGGAACGACGTTGAGCTCATTCTGCATCTACCCCCTAGGCGTCGACGTGGACCGACTGTCCCGCAATTGTCCGATCACTGCTACCCAGATCCACGAGCACCTTCCGTGCAGCCCGACCGTTCCGAGGGACAGGAGTTGCTCTGAGGCGCACCATACGATTTCACGTTAGTTGCTGGCCAGGAGGGCGTCCTGAAGGACCGACGACCGAGGCCTACAACTGTTGGCGTCGAACAGTTGTTGTACGGAGACGCCGTGCTGGGGCGATCCTGCCTGATCCGCAGGGTTGGCAAGAGGGTTGGTGCTCCCGTTTCACTGAACCGCTATCCTCAACACCCGACGCGAACGAGGGCAACCGGTATGTGTCGGCACCTCGCGGTCGACGTTCGAACGGGGGCACGACCTGTGGCGAAAGAAGAGGACGGTTCGGATTCGCCTTCGGTATCTGCTTCCGATGCGGGGGGAGGTGGGCACGCGTCACCGGCCGCTGTGGGAGACAAGCTCGTGTGGACGCTCGTACGGCCGGAGGGCACGGATTTCACGGACTTCCAGCGGTACGTGGTCGAAGATCTGGCCATGGCCGCCGGCCGCTTGGTACCCGGGACCACGCAGGTCAGGGTGACGCTCCAGGAGCGTCACGCGTTCTCCGGGGCGCTTGTGAAAATCGGTGACACCGACCGCCGGGTCGATGCCGTGGTCCAGGTGATCTCGGCGGACTCGTACGTGGCGACCGATCCGGTCAACGCCGTACTCGCCGCCAATTGCGGGCATGTGCAGGGGTGGCGCGTGAAGCCCACGACGATGGACGACGCCAGTCCGCAAGTCGCACTCGGGAAGCCTTCACCGTTCGTGCAGTTCCTCTGGATGAATCAGCGCATCGACGGCGTCACGCCCGAGTTCTACAGCCGTAACTGGTACATCCACGGAGGGCACCCGGACGGGCAGGAAGCCGAAACTGACGAGAGCCGTGCCAACCGCAAGGAGATGGAAGCCCGGGGGATGCAGCGCTGGTATATCCAGAATCGGGTTCGCGAGCCGATTACTCCGACGGCCTGGGTCATCAATGGCTTCGCCGATCTCACATTCCCCTCGCTCCTCCCCACCGTCGGAGAGCGGTACGACCCCAAGGCCGGGTTCAGCGAAGAGCACTTCGATCGGTGGCCTCCCCGTGTTATCCAGGGCACGGCGTACCGGGTGGTCTGAGCCTCGTCTTCGCTGCGAGCCAGAGCCCGCGTCAGGGTGATCCTCGCTGACGACGCTGCGACAATGGTCGCTCGAGCCGAAAAACAGCCTCTGCCGACGTAGAGCACCGCCTCGTCTCTCTTCACGAGGAGCCGAAGAAGGCCGACATCAGCGTCGAAAGTTGACATCGACACCGCTTTACGGTTTAGTAGGTAGAACGACGTTCTGATAGGGGGCGCATGCAAATAATCGACGGTCGACGGTCCTACATCGCAGGCCATTGGGTCGAGGGTGAGAGGTCGTTCGAAGTCGAGAACCCGGCGGACGAATCCTGCTTCGCCGAAGCTGGGGCGACGCCCCTGCCGGAGGTGCAGCGGGCAATCTCGGAGGCACGGAGGTCATTCGACCAGGGTGTGTGGGCGAATCTCCCGGTCCCCGAACGGGCCAGGGTCCTCCATACCTTCCTCGATCACATCGAAAAATCCCGCGAGGAGCTGATCGACACTGTCATGGGCGAGGCGGGGCAGCCGCGGCTCATGGCGGAAGGCGCGCAGGTGACGATGGGCCTGGCCCTCGGTCGGCAAACGATCGACCTCTACCAGTCGATGTCGCACGAGGAAGCAAATCCGGTCCCGGTCGACGACCTTCTGCGCGGTCGGGTGCTCTTGAGCATCCGCCGCCATGAACCGATCGGCGTCGTGAGCGCGATTACCCCCTACAACGGCGCCATCATCATGGCCTTCCAAAAGCTGATCCCGGCGCTCATGGCGGGCAACTCCGTGATCCTGCGGCCGAGCCCGCTCACCCCTCTCTCCTCGCTCGTCTTTGGAACCGCAGCCGATGTCGCCGGTCTCCCGGCCGGCGTCTTGAGCGTCGTCATCGAGGATGGGGCCGAGGGCGCAGAACTTCTCACGACCGATCCGTCCGTCGATATGGTGTCGTTCACGGGTTCGACGACCGTCGGACGGCAGATTCTGGCGCAGGCCGCACCCACCATAAAGCGCGTCTCCCTCGAGCTCGGGGGGAAATCGGCGCAGATATATCTGGACGACGCCGTCGGGAGAGTGGGAGCGGGCGCAATGGCGGTGGTCGCCATCACCTCGGGACAGGCGTGTGTCGCCGCCACGCGGATGCTGGTTCCGAACGAACGCAAAGCCGAAGTCATCGAGTCCGTCTGTGCCACCTACAAAATGATTGCCGTTGGCGATCCGACAGATCCAACGAATCTGATGGGCCCCCTGATCAGTGCCGGACAAAGGGAACGTTGCGAACGCTACATCGCCCTCGCCGAAGAGAACGGGGCCAAAATTGCCTGTGGCGGTGGCCGCCCCACCGGTCTCGCCAAGGGGTACTACATGGAGCCAACCGTCCTCGACCTGCCCGATAACTCGAACCCCGCCGCAAGAGATGAGATCTTCGGCCCGGTCATCGGAATTCTGGGCTACAAGGATCTGGATGACGCGGTGCATATCGCCAACGACAGCCCGTACGGCTTGGCAGGCCAGGTGTATGGCGCGGACGTGGCCACTGCGACGTCGGTGGCGCGACGGATTCGGGCCGGAGCGGTCAGCGTGAACGCCGGCGTGTTCAGCGCCTACGCTCCGGGCGGGGGCTTCAAGCAAAGCGGCCTCGGTCGCGAGCGGGGGCCCGATGGCATCCGTGAATTCCAAGAAGTGAAGCACTTAGCGATCGGAGAGCTGCGATGACCGATACCCCCGACCTCGACTGGCTCATCTCAGTCGACGACCACATTCTCGAGCCGCCACGGTTGTGGCTCGACCGTGTCGCGGCGAAGGACCAGGAACGCGCCCCGCACATGGAGACGATCGACGGCATCGAGTACTGGCTCTACGACGGCAAGCGATTCCCCACCGTCGGTCTGAGCGCCGTGGTCGGGAGGACGAAGGAGGAGTTCAGCCCCATGCCCCTCCCCTATTCGGAAATGCGTCCCGGGTGCTACGACGCAAAGGCCCGCCTCGAGGACATGGATCGCGCCGGCATCCTCGCATCCCTGTGCTTCCCCACGATCACCCGCTTCTGCGGCCAACTCTTCATGGAGGCGAGCGACCGCGAATTCGGGTACGAGTGCCTCCAGCACTACAACGACTGGCTCGTCGAGGAGTGGTGCGGTGCGGCACCCGGTCGTTACATCCCGTTGATGCTGATCCCCATGTGGGATCCGTCACTCGCCGCGAAGGAGATGGAGCGCATGGCGGCCAAAGGCGTCACCGCGTTTGCCTTCTCTGAGAACCCCGAGCCGCTCGGCCTGCCCACGATTCACGACGCAGATCGTTACTGGGACCCCGTGATGACCGCAGCCAACGAGCTTGAGATGGTCGTCTGCATGCACGTCGGCTCGTCCTCGACCCTGCCCCAAATCGCCAAGGACGCGCCGTTCATGGCCAACCTCACCTGGGGTGCCACACGCACGTCAGGGACGATGTTGGCCTGGCTCTTCAGCGGCATCTTCCAGAGATTTCCGAACATCAAGATCGCACTTTCGGAAGGGGAGATCGGTTGGATCCCGTACTTCCTCGAGCGTGCAGAGCAGGTGCTGGACAAGCAACGGTACTGGGTTCTGCGAGGTCAGCAGTTCGGCGACCACGCCACGAGTGACGTCGACTTCGACCGGCTGGACATCCGGGCGTCGTTCCGTGAGCACATCTTCGGGTGTTTCATCGAAGATCACCACGGCGTCGCGAGTATCCAAGAGATCGGAGAGGACAACATTATGTGTGAGACGGATTATCCACACTCCGACTCGACCTGGCCCGACTGCATCGGCACGGCGAAGCGCGTCATCAAGGACCTGTCCCCCGAGCTCCAGTACAAGCTCTTACGCGGCAACGCCGAGCGGCTCTACCGGTTCACGCCGGCCACGCCGCCCGCGGTGAAGCCCATCGGGGCGTGACGTCGATGACGTCCGCGCCACCGATACAACGCACCTCCCAGGAAGGGGAATCGATCCAATGAGGCTTGAAGGAAAGAACGCCGTAGTCACGGGAGCAGGGTCCGGCGTCGGGCGGGCCTCGGCACTCCGGTTCGCTGAAGAGGGAGCTCGCGTCGTGTGCGCAGACCTCGACGCAGGGCGTGCCAAGGAATCGGTCACGCTCATCGAAGAAGCCGGCGGCACGGCGGTTTCGGTTGATGCGGATGTATCGATCGAGGACGACGTCGTGAGAATGCTCGACGTCGCCGTTGAGCAATTCGGGCCACTCGACATCGTCTTCAACAACGTCGGCATTCCCACTCCTCGTCTGGGCATGGTCTTCGAGGATCACACGGTGGAAGACTTCCAGCGCCTGGTCGGCGTCAATCTCGGGGGCGTGTTCCTCGGTTCGAAGCACGCAGTCCGGCGGTTTAAAGCGCAAGGCAGCGGCGGGGTGATCCTGAACACGGGTTCGGTGGCGGGTCTCGTCGGGTGGGGTGGCGCTGTCTACGGCGCCACCAAGGGCGGTGTGCATCTCCTGACGAAGGCGGTGGCCATCGAGGCAGCGCCGTTCGGCATTCGGGTGAACGCAATCTGCCCGGCCGGAATGCCCTATACGAATTTCTTCGCCGCCGGAGGATTGGCCGCACTCGCCCCGGAGGCGAGACAGGAGGTCGGCGAGCGGGTTGGTTCGGGCCACCCGTTGGGACGACCCATTACTGCAGAGGATTGCGCCGAGGCAGCGGTCTTCCTGTGCAGCGACGAGGCCGCCAACATTACTGGCGTGCTGCTCCCCGTCGATGGCGGGTATGTCGCGCGATGACAGGCATCCACACACCGCCGCTCGACCGTGACCGCATCCGCGAGCTCTTCGACCTGCGCAGCAATGTCAACCTGGTCGCGGGCGGTGCCTACACCGATGACCCGTACCCCATCTGGCAGGAGCTACGGTCCCGCGCCCCCGTGCACCCCGGTACCGTCCACCAGCTGACGGGCTATCAAGGCGAGGCGATGTTCCACGGCCTGCCGTTCCCGGAGCGACCGCATTTCTCGGCGTTCTCCTACGCCGCCTGCGACGCCGCCTATCGCAACCAGGCTGTCTTCGCGTCGTCGCCGGGTGCCGCCGACGGGTCGGTCGACGACGTCGGGTTCGAGCACAGCCTCCTCATGATGGGTGGCACGAAGCACCGCCGCTACAGGTCTTTGGTGCAACCCTCATTCGTCCCGGCCAGAGCGCAATGGTGGATCCAGAATTGGATTGAGGAGACGGTCGACACTCTGATCGACGCCATCTTGCACGAGGGGCGCGCTGAGCTGAACGTCGACTTCTGCGCCGCCATCCCCGTCCTGACCATTACGGGCAGCTTCGGCGTCCCCGTCGACGAAGCGCTCGAGATTCGGGCCTCCCTCTCGAACCCGTTGTCCGTGGTCGAACGCCTGGGTCCGATCGTCGCTGCGCGCCGCGAGGAGCCCCGCGACGACCTCATCAGCGTGCTCGTCCAAGCGGAGATCACCGAGGAGGACGGCAGCAAGCACCGTCTGTCAGACCCCGAGATCTACTCCTTCGCCCTCCTCCTCTTGATGGCTGGCTCTGGCACCACATGGAAACAGATGGGGATCACCATCGCCGCCCTGTTGCAGCGCCCAGCCCTCCTTGACGCCGTCCGCACGGACCGGGCCCTCCTCAAAAAGGCGATTGAGGAGTCGCTGCGCTGGATGCCAACCGATCCGATGTTCTCCCGCTGGGTGGCCGAAGACATCGACTTCTACGGCGTCCACCTGCCGAAGGGATCGGTGCTCCATCTGTGCATTGGCGCCGCTAACCGCGATCCCGAGCGATGGGAGCGGCCCGACGAGTACGACCCGCTCCGCCCCGTGAAGCCTGCATTCGGCTTCGGCGGTGGCCCGCACGTCTGTCTCGGCATGCACGTGGCGCGGGCGGAAATGTCCGTGGGCATCGGGGCGCTCCTCGACCGATTGCCCAATCTCCGGCTGGACTCCGAGGCCCAGCCACCAAGTCCAGTTGGCTTCTACGAAAGGGGCGTTATGGAAATCCCGGTGGTGTTCGACGCATGAGCGAGGAGAGCTACGTCCCACCAGACACGACGCTCCTCGGTGAGGATCACATTCGGGCCTACAGGGAGACGGGTGGCGAGGTCGGCTACATCTGGAACGGCGTGCCGACGCTCCTGCTGACCACGACGGGGCGTCGCACAGGCCAACCCCGGACCACGGCGCTCATCTTCGCCCCGGACGCTGACGACTACCTCGTTGTGGCTTCTATGGGCGGTGCGCCGGACCACCCTCAGTGGTACCGAAACCTGATGGCGAACCCGAATGCGGAGGTCCAGGTGAAAGCGGACGTCATCCCGGTCATCGCCCGGACGGCATCACCGGACGAAAAACCTCGTCTCTGGTCGATCGTCCGTGACGCCTGGCCCAACTACGACGTCTACCAGTCACGCACCGAACGCGTGATACCCGTCGTCGTGTTGACGCCAACCAGCACAGATGCCTGAGGGCGCATACGACGGCATCAGAGTTGTCGAGCTCGCGCAATGGGTCTTCGTCCCGGTCGCGGGCGCCCTCCTGGCTGACTGGGGTGCCGATGTCGTCCGCATTGATCGTCTCGAAGGTGATCCCTACCGGGGTCTCGCCACACAGGGGATCGGCACGGACAGCGGGGGGGTGAACCTGTCGGTGGCCCTGGCCAACCGAGGGAAGCGCTCGGTCGCTCTCAATCTGCAGACCGAGGAAGGACAGCGGGTGCTGCACCGCCTCCTCGAGAATGCCGACGTCTTCCTGACGAGCTTCCGGCCCGATGCGCTGACTCGGCTCGGATTGGACGCCGACACACTGCGCGAGCGTTACCCGTCGCTCGTCTATGCGCGTGGCAACGGCTATGGCGTCCGGGGCCCCGACGCCGGGATGGCGGGGTACGACGCTTCGGCATTCTGGGCGAGAGGCGGGGTCGCACATGTCCTGACGCCAGCAGATCGCGAGCATCCGATCACGCCGCGGGGAGCGATGGGTGACCGTAACGGGGGGATGGCGCTGGCCTTCGGTATCGCCAGTGCGCTCCTGAAACGGTCCCGCACCGGCAAGGGCTCGGTGGTCGATGTGTCCCTCCTCGCCACGGCGATGTGGACGCTGTCCTCCGACCTCCTGTCAGCTTTGCAAGGTGCCGAACCCCGGGCTGCGGCCGGCCGCCCTGTCTTCAATCCGCTCGTCAATACGTACCGCACGGCTGACGGCCGGCATATCCAGCTGGTGTTCTTGGAATCCGACCGCTACTGGGCTCCACTGTGCGACCTTGTCGATCGTCCGGATCTCCGTGACGACCCGCGCTTCGCTGACCATCGCGCCCGAGATGCCAACCGAGACGAATGCGCCGCCGCACTCGACGATGTCTTTGCCCGCCGCACTTTTGAGGAGTGGAAGGACCTCTTGGGGGAACTCGACGCGCCATGGGCACCGGTGCAGGCGGTGGAAGAACTCCTCTCCGACCCGCAGGTGCTCGCGAACGACTATCTGGGCGAGGTCGTGGTCGAGGGAAAGCCGGCGTACCGGTTGCCAACGGTGCCCGTGCAGTTCGACGAGCAGCCCCCCGACTTGCGGCCGGCACCCGAACACGGTGAACACACCGAGGCCATCCTGCTGGAACTCGGTTATGACTGGGAAGACATCACGCGCCTGCAGGACGCTTCCGTCATCCCGTGAACTGCTCCCCGACACCCGGTCGTGGGCCGGACGGGGCCGCTTCGCCGCCTCGCATTGGTGGTGCAATGGTGCACAATGACGACAGCGTTCTAGGCTGAATTCCATGGTTTCGACAACACCAAAGCTCGATGAACGCGCAACAGAATCGCGAGCCGGGCTTGCCAACAGTCCACGCGCCGAAAATTCTTGCGGCCGGTCGGCTGCTCATCTTCTCAAAAGGATCGGGCTTCACGACACAGGAGGTCATACGGGAAGCCGGCGTCGCCCTCCAGACGTTCTACCGCTGCTTCGGCAGTAAGGATCAGCTGTTGCTCGCGCTCATCGGCCAGCTCATCAGGGAGCACTGCCTCGCCCTCGAGGAGATGGCGCGACCCTTGGGTGACCCGGTGGCACGACTCGAGATGTATATCCGAACGACGCTGGCGCCGCTGTATGTCCCCGAGGGACTGGCCTCGGCAAGGTTCATCACCGCCGAACACTGGCGCCTGCACCAGACACGCCCGGAGGAGGTGTGGGCGGCCACGCAGCCGGTCAGCGATCTCATCCGGGACGAACTCGAGGCGGGACGGTCGATCGGAACCCTCTCGCCACGCAATCCAGAGCGGGACGCTTGGCTGATGACGAAGACCGTCATCGGCGCCTACCACCACTATGCATTCCAATCCGACGATCCCGCGATGGCGACGCTCGGCGACGACGTCTGGTTCTTCTGCCTGGCTGCGGCGGGTGGGGGACGGTCTCGCTGCTCGTGACAACGTGGGAAGTCGCATGACTTCTGACGCACGGGACTGAGCCCGCGGGCCTGGTCCCTCGGAATGGGAACTTGCCCTGACAATGTCATGAAATCGGTGGTGTCGATGGTACCCTTGGCCGAGAGGCCGATGTCGGTGTCAACAATCTCCTCGTCGATACCGATACCCCAGAATCGCTGGCCGACTGGGCATGACGACCTGTGGGGTGAGAGGTTCTCATGCTGGCGCGCAACGACCGAAAGGACCATCTCAGTGCCGAAAGCCCGGGCGAACGACAAGGTGGCTCCCAACCACCATCCTCGCTCGGCCAAGGGTGAGCAGACGCGAGCACGCCTGGTCAAGGCGGCGAAGGAGATCTTCGAGCAAGACGGAATGTTCGACGCACGAATTTCCGACATCGCCAAGCGGGCCAAGTTGTCGTACGGCGCGTTCTATCACTATTTCGACACCAAGGAACAGATCTTTCGCGAGGTTGCGTCAGCCCAGGAGAAGAGGTTGAGCGCCCCGCCCGACGAGACCGAGCAGGGTCGTCGTCGTGGCTCAACCGAAGAAAACATCCGCGATGCGAATCGCCGCTACCTTGAGCGCTATCGCGCCGAGACTCGCCTCATGCGTGTCATCGAACAGGCCTCCCGCTACGACCCACACGTCAACGCTGAACGAATGGCCAGCCAGAGGAGCTTTGCACAACGCTCGGAACGTTCTATCAAGCGATTGCAGAGCGAGGGCCGAGCCGACCCCAGAGTGAATCCGGCGCTCGCTGCCGATGCGTTGGGTGCGATGATCGGCCGCTTCGCGGAGTTGTGGTTGACGCAGGGCTACCGAGAATACGACTTCGACGAGGTGGTGGATCAGTTGAGCCTCCTGTGGGCCAATGCACTGCGGCTCACCCCCGACGAGCCGCCGGACGACGCCCGGGACAACCGCTGAGATCGCCACGAAACGAGCTATTGCGCGTTCGCGTGTGAACCTTGCCATCCACCCACATGTGACGGCAGTACACCGGCCGTGCTTCGATCGGCGAGCACGACGATGCCGCAGTACATAGGCTGACACGGGCGGCAACGGTCGGACCGCACACCGGGATCGGAGGGAGCGCAGGGTTGGTCGCAATGGACGGACCCCAGGACCTCCACGGCCGCAAGCTCGCCCTGGTCTTCTCGGGGTTGCTCCTCGTCATGCTCATGGCGGCGTTGGACGCCACGATCGTCGCCACCGCGCTGCCCACCATCGCGGGTGATCTCGGCGGTCTGAACCACATCTCATGGGTGACCACGGCCTATCTCCTGGCCCAGACCGTTGTCACGCCGCTCTACGGCAAACTCGGCGATCAGTACGGGCGCCGGATCGTCCTCCAGGTCGGTCTGGTGATCTTCCTCGTCGGATCCGCGCTGTGCGGTCTCAGCCAGAACTTTCCAGAGCTCATCGCGTTCAGAGCACTCCAGGGGTTGGGCGGGGGTGGGCTGACGGTCAGTGCGCAGGCAGCCATCGGCGACGTCGTTCCGCCTCGCCGGCGCGGTCGGTACCAGGGCCTCTTCGGTGCCGTCTTCGGGCTGGCCACCGTGATCGGTCCTCTCCTGGGGGGCGCGTTGACGACCAACCTCTCGTGGCGCTGGATCTTCTACATCAACCTGCCGATCGGGGCCGTGGCCCTGGTCGTGCTCGCGGTGACCTTTCCCTCGGTGGCAACCCGCGTGAAGCACCGGATCGACTACTCCGGCGCCGGACTGCTGGCTCTGGCCCTGGCCGCCCTGGTGCTCATGGTCAGTCTCGGCGGCACCACCTACCCGTGGTCCTCCGCCCAGGTGCTCGGCCTGGGTGCCGTCAGCCTCGTTGCGCTGGGCGGCTTCGTGATCGCCGAGCGTCGGGCCGCCGAACCGGTACTCCCACTGACACTGCTCAAGAACCAAGTCTTCGTGACTGCAGGCATCGTCGCGCTCTTGCTGGGATTCGCCATGTTCGGGACCATCACGTTCCTCCCTCTGTACTTCCAGGAGGTCAAGGGCGCCTCGCCCACGGGCTCCGGTCTGGACCTGCTCCCTCTGATGGCCGGGCTCCTGATCACCTCGATCGTGGGAGGCCAGATCGTCTCTCGCACCGGCAGGTACAGGGTGTTCCCGATCGTCGGCACGGCGATCATGACCCTGGGGCTGTTCCTCCTGTCGCATCTGTCTCCCGACACGTCCACCCTGACGGCAGCCGGGTTCATGTTCGTGACGGGCTGCGGGATCGGCCTGGTCATGCAGGTCTTGGTCGTCGCGGTGCAGAACGCCGTCGGGTACGAGGATCTCGGCGTGGCAACCTCGGGCAACACGCTGTTCCGCAATATCGGCAGCTCGGTGGGTACCGCGGTCGTCGGCACCATTTTCGCCACCGAGCTCGCCAGCCGTCTTCGCGCGGACTTCCCGCACGCGTCAGCGTCCCAGATCAACACGTCACACTTGAACTCGGCCACCTTGGCCCACCTGCCGCCCTCGGTGCACGCGACCTACCTTGCCGCCTTTGCCGGGTCGCTGGACACGGCATTCAAAGTGGCCGGATTCGTCTCCATCCTCGCCTTCATCGCCTCGTGGTTCATCAAGGAACTCCCGATGCGCACCACAACGACCACGGAGAACCTCGGGGGTGCGTTCGGCGCACCCGGCTCCGGCGACTCGCTCGGTGAGATCCTGCGGGCGCTCAGTGTGCTGGTCGGCCGCCAGCAGATGCGGCAGTGGCTCCAGCGGGTCGCGCTCGAAGCCGGATCCGACCTGCCCCTTGCCGACGGATGGGTCCTGGTCCAGTTGCGACGGAGCCCGACGGTGGATCTGTCGCAACTGGCGCGCACCCAGAAGATCCCCGCAGACGTCATGGACGGAGCACTCGCCAACCTTGTCGAGCGAGGTCTGGTCACCGACACGACGCGCGAGGCCGACACCGTCGGGACTCCTCAAGTGGCGCTCACCCCGAGTGGCGCGGTCGTGGCCGATCAGTTGATCGACGCCGTGCGCCAACGACTCGAGGGCCTTCTGGACGGGTGGTCTCCAGAGCAGTATCCGGAGCTGGTCAAGGTCCTGGGCCAATTCGCCTCGGACATCGTGCCGGGGACGCCTGCGCTGGCCGGCTCGGAGGCCGGGCCCTCCTCGAGCGCCATAGGCACCTGACCGCCCCTACACCGAAGGGGATCTCGATTCCCCGACCATCGCGATCGACAACTCCCAAAGACGGCGGGCCGTGTCAGGATCGGCAACGGACGCGTCGAAGCCCGACCAGAGATGGACGTCGGGACCGGCAGCGACGGCCTCGGTGCAGTCCTCGAGGACGAGGCCGCCGCGGCCCTCGAGGTCGGGTGACGTCGCCGCCCACACTGTCGTGGCCGCCGCCTGGGCCACTGTCTTGAGCATGGGATTGGGACGACCGTCCTCGTCCATGAACCCGATCATCCGCTTCAGCTCCTCGCCGTGATACCGCTGAAGTCCGGTCAACGCCGAGCCTGGGAGCACCGCGTTGGCCGTGATGCGTTCGGGACACCAGCGCCGCGTCGCTTCCCGCGCGAAGAGGATGTTCGCACTCTTCGACTCGCCGTACGCCTGGCCCCAGGAGTGCTCCCGGGCCTTCCACTGCAGATCGTCGAGGTGGACGGGGTTTCCCTTGTGGGCCGCCGAGCTCACGACGACGATGCGTGCACAGCGGTCGACCATCTGGTCGTGCAACAACTGGGCCAGGAGAAAGTGACCGAGATGATTCGTGGCGAAACGGACCTCGAGGCCGTTGCGCAAATGCGAGTCGGGGGTATTCGAGACACCGGCATTGGCGATGAGGAGGTCCAACGGCCCGGAAACACCCGCAGCGAATGTGCGAACAGATTCGAGGTCTCGCAGGTCCAGGTAGCGGACCTCGAGCTCACCGCGTGCCTCCGGGGCGATCGCGCGCGCGACGACCTCGCCGGACGCGACGTCCCGCACGGCGAGGATGACGTCGGCACCGGCGATCGCAAGACCGCGCGCGGTCTCGACGCCGATACCCGAGGATGCTCCGGTGACGACGGCGACGCGACCGGTGAGATCACTGGCCCGAGCCACCTGCTCGGCCGTCGCCTCGCGGTCGAACGGGAGGGTCGTCAAGCCAAATTCTTCGGGGCCGTCGAACGCTCCAGCATGCCGGTCCCGACCTCGCCATCCCAGGTGTACCGGGCGATGGCCTGTTGGAGTTGCAGGCCACCGCCGACGTCGGGCGGCATGACGTGGAACGTCGACACGACCGTCGTGGCGCCGATCGCCACCTCCTCGCCCTTCTCGGTCTGCAGGACACACGGCACATCCTCGCCATTGGGAACGAGCGTGCGAAGCCACGGTGCTTCCACGACGCGTGCGGGGATGAGAGGACCGTCACCCTCGAAGATGTAGCCCTCGTTGTAGGTGTCCTTGCCGTCGTCGCGCGGCGGGTAGGCGATGTACGCGAACCCGCGGCCACTCGGGAAGAGCCCGGCCTGCCAGGCGTGGCCACGCAACTTGGCCACGCGGCGAATGCTCTGTCGGCGGATCCGGTTTGCGCCTCCGTCGATCTCGTACGTCTCGTCGCCGACGCGGAGCGTGCCGGTTGCTCGACAAAGCTGCTCGAAACGCCAGGGATGACCCATCAGGTCACCCTCTTCCTGGGTGTCCAACACCCGCTTGGCGTCGTCGAGCAACGCGCCGTTCGTCCACGGAGGCGCGGCCGGCCTGATATCGACCTCGAGGTGGATCGGGACCGATGCTCCTTGCCCCGGCAGGGCGCCGTCTATCTGGGCCTGGGCCGAGCTCGCTGTTGCGGCGCCGTCGACGCGCAGACGGAGGTGACCATACGGCGCAACGAGCTCGAACGACAGGGGTCCTGCACCGAGGAGACGCGGTTTCCCGTCCGCCCCCAAAGGGTCGTGAACCGGACCCGGGCCGAAGATGTTGAAGACACGGCCATCGGCAAACGCCACATTGACCTGGACGTCGTGCGTCTCCCACTGATCGGCGACGGCCTCGACACCGATTCGTGGTAATCCGAGCTCCGCACCCTCGTCCCATATCCACGCGTTGACGGACTCTCGCATTTCGGGATTCGCAGGCTGCTCGGCGAAGACGAACTCCAGTTCATCGCTCAGGCCACCAGTCAGATCATTCGTCACAATCCCCCTCCCATGCCTTTTGTTCGACAGGACGTTCCGTTCCCGTGAAAGGATACAGGTTGTCAGAACAACGATTCAATGTAACTCTGATCGACTAGGTCAAGAATAGTGGTACTGTCCGGCATCTCTACGGTGAACCGCGTGAGCTCGGCAGTGACGGCCCAACGGGCCGACGCAATGCCAGCTTCAGGTTCTCTATCGACCACGGGAGGTCGTCCATGAAGATGATGAGTCGCTACCGGCCGCTCGTCTGCGCTCTGTTGTTGCTTCCCCTGCTCGGGGTCCTTGCATCCCCTTCGAGTGGAGCGAGCGAGAGATCGACCTCAGCCGCTGCCTACGACCCGAACGGTGTCATGAAGTACGCGCTCGACTTGAGCCTGCCGATCGCATTCGATCCTGTGAAGGCAACCATCGATGACACGGGGAACATGCTCGGTCAGCTCTTGGACGACTCACTCTTCAGACCGCAACCCGATGGCAGTCTCGCGCCGGAATTGGCGATCGCAGCCACCATCGTCGACCCACAGACGATATCGGTGAAGCTCCGGCCCGGTGTCCGGTTCCAAGACGGGACACCGCTGAACGCGGCAGCGGTCAAGTTCACCATCCTCCGGAACAGCGCCACAACCAGTGTCGCGTTCCCGGCCCCCATCCACGACGTGTCCTCGATCGATCTGACCGGCAACCTCGGCCTCACGATCCACCTGTCAAAACCTGAAGCCGGAGCCTTCTACCCGCTCTTGGCCGACATCTCGACCATGCCGTTGTCGCCCACCGCGGTGGCCAAGAACGACACCGATCCGGTCACCAACCCACTGGGCGCCGGGCCGTTCCGGGTCAAGCAGTACGTGCCCAATCAGACGCTGACCCTGGTCAAGAACAAGACCTACTGGAACGCCAAGAACATCAAGCTGGGCAGCATCGACTTCGTCAGCGAAGCGAGCAACACCCCCTCGCCCATCAACGCGCTCAGGGCCGGGACGGTTGACGCGATCACCTCGAACATCACCTCGGTAGGGGCCCTGACCGGCGGGGACATCAAGACGTCGATCGCTGCCAGCACGACGTCCAAGCTCTATTTCCCTCTTTGTGCCACCAAGGGCCCGCTACAGAATCTGCGCGTGCGTCAAGCCCTCAGTTACGGGCTGGACCGCAAAGCCATCGACCACGCGCTCGTCGGCGGCAAGGGCGAACTCGCATGGGCGCTCGTTCCGGCGTCGAGCAATCTCTTTCCCTCCGACCTCGACAACTACTACGCGTACAATCCGGCGAAGGCCAAGAAGCTTTTGGCCCAGGCCGGGTACGCCAAGGGCTTGACGCTGACGATGGCTCCTGGCGTGAGTACCGACCTCCAGCAGATGGCCGAGATCGCCCAACAGGAGTGGAAGAAGATCGGCGTCACTCTGCAACTCACGAACACGAGCCCCGCGTCATACGTGCAAGACGTCTTTGTGAACCACCTCTACAACCTGACCGACGCCGATGTGGTGCGCAACGGCTTGGATGCGATCTCCTTCATCTACACCCCCGGGCATCTCGGCGATCTGTGCGGCTACGACAACCCGACCCTTGATGCCATGGTGACCCAGATGAGCGGTCTGGCTCCGAACGATCCCCAGTACATCGCGCTGTGGAAGAAGGCGCAGGAACTGATCGTCAAGAACGCCTTGGCGGTATGGGCCGTGTGGCTGCCGACCGTGATCGCGTACAACAGCAGCCGTGTCGGGGGGATCGTGACGGTCTTCCCCGGTGTCACCGCGTACCCGGACTTCTTCACGGCGTACGTGAAGAAGTAGCTCCCGAGGGTCCACTCGGAGCAGCACAGCCACTCGACCAGCACGGCCACCGGACACGATCGGGCGATCTCTGACGGTCGAGCCCCAAGGGGGATAGCATCGACGCTGCGGTAAATTCTTGGACGAATTCCCAGGTCCAGCCAGAGGAGGATCACCATGCCGAACCGTGTGA
Organism: uncultured Acidimicrobiaceae bacterium; assembly: GCA_963706555.1. GTDB lineage: Bacteria > Actinomycetota > Acidimicrobiia > Acidimicrobiales > RAAP-2 > Bog-473. The sequence continues at coordinate 2,398,154 of OY970164.1, read as the reverse complement.
GTTACCCGGTTTTCGATGCCGACAACCACATGTACGAGACGACCGACGCGTTCACCAAGTACCTGCCGGCGGACTACTCGGGGCTCGTGAAGTTCGTGGAGGTGAACGGCCGGACGAAGATCGCGCTGAAGAATGTGATCAGCAATTACATCCCGAACCCGACGTTCAACAAGGTGGCCCCTCCCGGCGCCCAGGAGTTGGAATTCCGGATCAAGAACCCGTCGTCGAAGCACTCAGTCGGCACGACGGCCGGGCTTGACACGAAGTCCAAGCACGAGCCGCGTCTGCCTGGCATGCCGCCCCGGTACATCGAATCGCCGGCGGCGTTCTTCAACCCCGAAGACCGGGTCGTCCTGATGGACGAACTGGGAGTCGACCGGGCCATGATGTGGCCCACCCTGGCCAGCCTGCTCGAGGAGCGCCTGGCGGACGACCCCAAGGCCACTGCCGTCGTCGTGCATGCACTGAACGAGTGGATGCACGAGCACTGGACCTTCAACTTCGACAACCGGATCTTTGCCACTCCGGTCATCAACCTCTCGATCCTCGACGAAGCGATCCGCGAATTGGACTACGTCGTCGAGCGGGGCGCACGGGCGATCCTGATCCGCCCTGCGCCGGTGCCCGACTACGGCGGGCGGCGCCGCTCCCTCGCCCTGCCGGAGTACGACCCGTTCTGGAAGCGCGTCCAGGAATCCGGTGTCCTGGTCGGCATGCATTCCTCCGACGACGGATCGCAGCGCTACATCAACGAGTGGGACGGTCTGCTCTCAGAGTTCACTGCGTTCACCGGCAAGAGCATGTTCTCCCAGCTGGTGGACAGCGAGTACCGCAACATCCGGGACACGGTGTATTCGATCATCGGCCACGGTCTGGCCACCCGGTTCCCTGATTTGCGGTTCATGCCGGTCGAGAACGGGAGCCAGTGGGTCCCGACCGCCATCAAGCAATTCCAGAAGCTCTACGACCGCAGCCCACGCGGGTTCGACGAGGACCCGATGGTGACGTTCAAGCGGTCGATCATCATCCACCCCTTCTTCGAGGAGGACGTCCTCAACATCGTCGAACTCGTCGGAGCGGACAACGTCGTGTTCGGCTCGGACTACCCGCACCCCGAAGGGCTCTCCGAACCCCTGTCATTCGTGGACGAGATTGAGCCCCTGTCCGATGTGGACAAGGCCAAGATCATGGGCGGGACGCTGTCCGTCCTGATGCAGTGCGATCCTCAGGAAAAGATCGTCGCAGCCTGATTCGGGGCGGACCGGTCGGGCTGCAGTCGGCCGCTTCAAACGGGGTGCGGCACTGCAGTCGGCGAGGGATCCTCTACTTCTCGGCCAGAATGCCTGCGACGGCGTCCGCCCCGGCTTGGGCAATTTCACCGTCCACCTCCTTGGTGACACCGCTCACCGCAACTGCACCGATGACGTCGCCCCCGACGGCGATGGGCACCGCCCCCTCGAAGGGAGCCATGCCCGGCAAGGCGACCATTCCGATGAGCCCTTCATCGACGCTGATCTCGAACTGCTTCGAAGGTCGACGGAAGACGGCCGAGCTCTGCGCCTTCATGATCGCAACTTGCACGGTACCGACCGACACGCCGTCCTCGCGTTCGAAATAGACGAGGTAGCCACCTGCATCAACGATTGCGAGATCGATTGCGAAGCCCTTCTGATGGGCAAACTCCGTGCAAACGCCGGCGATCCGCTTGGCAAGTTCCAACGTCAAGATCTTCTTTGACGGCAATTCCATCTGCCTGCTCCTCGTGCTCGACGCGTCCAAGGAGCCTCTCGCCAAAATCGGTCGAGATGGATACCCTTGTCCGGTCAACGAATTTAACCCGGCCAGTGGAGAACCCGAATGAAGGCGAATGAGCTGTATTGGGATCCCTACGACTACGACCTCCATCGTGATCCCCACCCTGTCTGGGGCAGGATGATGGCGCAAGCACCTCTCTATCGCAACGAACCGCTCGACTTCTGGGCCATGACCCGTTTCGACGACGTCCTCGCCGGTCTTGTCGATTGGAAAACCTTCTCGTCCGCCCAGGGGGACCAGCTCGAGGTCATCCGCGGTGGCGCCATCCCTGATTCTCAGAACTCGATCATTTTCAACGACGCGCCCTACCACACGTCACTGCGACGTCTGCTGAGCCGAGCCTTCACGCCGCGCAGTGTCAGCGATCTGGAGCCAGTCATCCGCCGGTTCAGCCAAGAGCTGCTCGACGAGCACTCGGGTACGACGACGTTCGACTATGTGGAGGACTTCGGGAGCCGTCTCCCGGGGATGGTGATCGCGGCCATGCTCGGCATCCCCGAGAGTGACCGCGACTACGTCCGCCGCTCCACGGATGAACAGTTGCACCGAGAGCCCGGGGAACGGGACATGGAACGACACCACCGGGTGGCCGCTGAACTCGTGAATTACTACGCAGGACAGCTGGCCGAGCGCCGCAAGAAACCGCGCGACGACATGATGAGCGCCCTTCTGGCCGCGGAGATCACCGAGGACGACGGGTCGACGCGCAAGCTGACGGATCCCGAAGCTGTCGCATTCATCAAGCTGCTGTCGAGTGCCGGCAACGAGACGACGGCCAAACTCATCGGTTGGATCGGCTCGAGCCTGGCCGAATTCCCCGGCGAGCGAGCCAAGCTGGTCAAGCAGCGAGAGCTCATCCCGAACGCAATCGAGGAGATCCTGCGCTACGAACCCCCTGCACTGTGTCTGGCCCGCGTCGCGCGGCGCGATGTCACCCTGCACGGGGAGGTGGTTCCCGAGGGCGGGGTCGTGATCTTCATTCAGGCAGCCACGGGACGCGATCCCCGCCAGTTCCGCCATCCCGACCACCTCGATGTCGAGCGGAGGATCGAGCGTCTTCTTTCCTTCGGCTTCGGTCCACACGTCTGCCTCGGTGCTCCCCTGGCCCGCCTCGAAGCCCGCATCGCGCTCGAAGAAACGGTGGCCCGGTTCCCGGAGTGGGATGTCGACCGGCAGGGATGTGAGATCGTCCATACCGGGAGTGCGGTAAGGGGCTACGCGAAGCTTCCGATCCACGTCGCCTGAACAGGGCCGGAGCGGACGATGTCGTCCTCGACGCGGGCGCACCTCACGGCATCGAGGAAGCGGGCGACGCCAAGAGCCCGACGGCTCTGTCCGCCAGTTCGACCAGTGCGGTGACCATCGCGGTGACGACACCATCCTGACCGGGCACCAGCTGCTCGCCGAACTCCCCGATCCCGCGCAGCCCCGGCGGCAGCTCGATCTGGATGCCTCGCCCTACCGGCAAATTGACCGGGTTGTCGGGATGGAATCCGAGCCGCACCCGTTCGTCCGCGACGTGGTAGCCCTCGAAGCGACCGGCGAGGAGCGTGCGGGCCGCCTCCAGAAGCTCCGCGTTCAGCCCTCCCACAATGATCCCGCGGAGAGGTCCGGACTGGCTCCCACGCGTCGCCGGCCCGTACGGCTCGACGATGGGGCCGCGCTCGGGATCGATCCACAGGCTGAAGCTGTCGCGCCCGAACCCGTGCACCGAGATGGCGATGCCGACGTGCTGGAGGAACGCCTGCAGGCGCGCCGAGTGGTCGGGGTCGTGCCGGCGTGAGGTGAGATGGACCCGGAGCCCTGCAGGTTGGACGATGGCGTAATAGGACGCCCCGGCGAGAGCCGCTGCCCGGCGCGCCATCTGATCGGTGCCCCGATCCTGCGATCCGCCGTGCAGGGCCATGAAGCCGACCCTCGAACGCAGGATGCACTCCTCTTCCACGCCGGGCAGGGTGAGGAGCTCAGCCAGATCCATCTTCTCAAGGTTGACACGCAGGCCCGCCCTGCGGGAAAGAGCGGCTCTCGCTGGTCAGGCTCGTCACCACACGCGCTCCAAGTTTTTTGTAATCCTGTAATCTCGTAATATGACTACCGAGATCCAAGAGTTCTTCGAGCAGAAGACCCCTGCGGCGTGGTTTTCCAGCCAGCCGAGGGTCGAGCAGGATGACGAGGAGATCGTTTGCGTCGGGGTGCTGCCCGCCGGCTCGGTCGTGGAGGACTTCCGCGAGGTGACCCGGGCGGACCGCATCTCCATTGCCACCGAAGCCGAAGCCCGCTTTCACCGATCGGTCTCGTGGGGCGTCGAGCTGGACGGGCGCACCACGCTGTTCACCACCCTGGCGACACCGGTCATGACCAGGCTTCGCCTGCAGGAACGGGCCGTCCTCGACACACTGATCAGCTCGGGTATCGCCCACAGCCGCAGCGAGGCATTGGCCTGGTGCGTGAAGTTGGTGGGACGGCACCAAGCCGAATGGTTGGAGGACCTCCGTGATGCCCTGGTCGGCGTCGAGCGGGTCCGTACCGAAGGACCGACACTGCTATGACCGAACTGCTCACTGACAGCCCACCGACCGACACGGAAGCGCTCGACGCCTACTCGACGGTCGTCACCTCGGTGGCGGAGCGGGTCGTTCCTTCCGTGGCGGCGCTTCGGATCGGCCGGCGCGGCCAGGAAGGGGCGGGAAGCGGAGTGATCCTGAGCGCGGACGGCTACATGGTCACGTCGGCCCACGTCGTTTCGGGTGCGAGACACGGCAGAGCGGCCTTCGCCGACGGTCGAGAGTCCGACTTCGAGGTGGTCGGCAGCGATCGACTCTCGGACCTGGCTGTCGTGCGGACCAATCTCACGGGCCTTCCCCGCGTGGACCTCGGCGACGCGAATCAGATCAGGGTGGGACAGCTCGTCGTTGCCGTCGGCAACCCGAGAGGTCTGGCCGGCTCGGTGACCGCCGGTGTGGTGAGCGCGCTCGGTCGATCCCTGCCCGCCGGTGGTCGGGTGGTGGAAAATGTGATCCAGACCGACGCCGCCCTGAACCCCGGCAACTCGGGTGGGGCACTCGTCGATTCGCGGGCCCGTCTAATCGGCGTGAACACCGCATTGGCGGGTTTCGGCCTCGGACTGGCGGTGCCGATCAATTCGACCACGCTCGGCATCGTCGGCGCGCTGCTCCGTGACGGACGGGTACGGCGCGCGTATCTTGGCGTCGTCGGCGGAGGACGCCCGCTGGCCCCGCGCCAGATCGATGCCGTCGACCAGCGCGCCGGGGTCGGCATCTCCGAGATCGCCGCGGGCAGCCCCGCCGAGGCGGCCGGCCTCCGACCCACCGACACCATTTTGGCCATCGAGGGGAATCGCACGGAGAGCAGCGGTGACCTGCAGCGGCTCATGGGCCCCGACGTCATCGGCCGACCCGTGACCCTTCGCATCCTCCGGGACAACTCGACAATCGATGTCGTCGTCGTCCCCACGGAGCTGAGCTGAGCCGGCCGGAGCCGGCGCTGGAGTTGGAGCCGGAGCCGGCGCTGGAGTTGGAGCCGGAGCCGGCGCTGGAGTTGGAGCTGGAGTTGGAGCTGGAGTTGGCCTGAGGCTGAGCTGGCGCTGGCCAGGCCCGCCGGGCCGGCCTGACTTGTCAGAGATATTATGGATAGTTAATATCTACGATATGAAGATGCCAAAAGGCGTGGAGTGGGCGCTGCACTGCAGTTGGTTGCTGGCCGCCGTCCCTCCCGGCGAAGCATTGTCGGCACGACGACTGGCCGAGTTCTACGATCTCCCGGCCCCCTATCTGACCAAGGTGCTCAACTCCCTGGTGCGCGCCGGCTTGTTCACCGCCACCAGCGGACCACAGGGAGGGTTCCGGCTGGCTCGACCCGCCACGCAGATCACGGCGGCAGACATCGTCGAGGCGGTCGAAGGCCGCGGCCCGATGTTCGTGTGTACCGAGATCCGCCAGCAGGGCCCGGTCCCACTCACCGGCGCGGCCTGCCGGACGCCCTGTGGCATAGCGAGGCTGATGGACCGGGCCGAGCACGCGTGGCTCGCCGAGCTGGCCTCCACCTCCCTGGCCGACCTGGTCGGCAGTTCCGGCGTCGGTGCGGCCGGGAGAGTGTCGCAGTGGCTCGAAACCCCAACTGTGCACGCGGTGCGCCCAGCGCCGCGGGTAGCCCGTCGGTAGAGGAGGGACACGCACATGCCCCCACGCATGCCCCTGGAGAATCGAATCCGGGAGGCCGAGAGCTCGCTCTTCGTTCGCTATGGCCTCGCTGTCGACGAGCGATACGTCGAGCTGTCTGCGTCCAAGGTGCGCCTCCGCGTGTTGTCGGTGGGTTCCGGACCCGACCTCGTGTTTCTCCATGGCGTAAGCCTCGCCGCAGCCGTCTGGGTGCCTTGGCTGAGCGAATTCATGGGGTACCGGGCCCATCTCGTCGAACTCCCCGGGCATGGGCTCTCGGATCCGGTGACCTATCGGGTCGGTGCCGTGCGGAAGCACGCTGTCACGCTCCTCGACGAGCTGTTCGATGCGCTCGAGCTCGAGGCCCCATCGGTGATCGGCCACTCCCTCGCAGGAATGTTCGCTCTGTGGCACGCGGCAGCACGACCGGGGAGGATCGGCTCGCTCGTGGCGATCGGTGATCCCGCTGTCGCGTTGCCCGGTGTGCGGGTGAAGATGCCGCTCTCGATCATGACAGTGCGAGGCCTCGGGCCGGCGGTGCTCTCGTCGCCCTCGCCACGCGCGGTCTATCGCCTGCTCCTCGGCCGGGGCCTCAGTCGCGCTGCCGCCAACGCCATGGTCGACGAACTAGTCGACGTGTTGCGGCTTGCGGGCACGCGGCGCGACAATGCCCGCAGCGTGGCGTCGCTGATGCACGCCATCAACACGTTCCGGCGCCCGCGTCCTGAGAGCGTCATGACTGATGACGAGCTGGGGCAGATCCGTGTGCCGACGCTCCTCTGCTGGGGTCGCGACGATCGGTATCTGTCACCGGAACGGGCGCAACCTTCAGTGGACAAAATCCTTCGTGGCACACTGCACAAGGTGCCCGGGGGCCACGCGCCTTGGTTCGAGGATCCCCTCGGGTCTGCCCGATTGGTCAAGGACCACTTCGGGGCGGGCTCGTCGCCAAGGGAGAGAACCGACAGTGCCGAGCCCTCAGGGTGATGGCCGGTCCGGCACGCCGGCGGCGCTCGCCTCCTGGGTGGCCGTCCTCGCCCTCTGGGTGGCCGTCCGGACGAGCATCGGCCGCCCGTCTTCGGAAATCGTCCCGTCGAAGGCTGTGGTGTTGCCCCTCGGGGCGACGTCCTCGCTGAACGTCGGGCGCCGCATCCAGACGTACACGCCCGTGAAAAGGCTGCAGAAGAAGACGGCCAGGACGACGAGGAAGATCCAACGGCCCGGGGTCATCGACGGCGTATGCACGGTCACGACCTTGGAGGTGGCGGCGGCGAGTCGTACCGGGTGCAGGTCCTGGGCCAACTGCCGTAGTGCAGACAATTCCATGATGGCTCCTCGTTCGTTGTACTTAGTGTACTATTAGTTCGTGTACGAATCAATCGTGCCCACTTAAGCGGATCCGGGCGGACGTGGTGGCTCCGAGAGTGATCGTCAGTCGGGGGCCGATCGCAGCAGATGACGAATGGTCCGTGAGGCAACAGTGTCGAGGAAGGTGGTGACCATGCACCGGAGCGCCAGCGAGAGCCCACACCACGACATCAGCCTCCCGACCGACGACCCGCTGGCGCTGGAGCGCCAGGTGTGCTTCGCGTTGGTAGTGGCCTCACGCAGTGTGCTCTCGGTCTATCGGCCGCTGCTCGAGCCCCTCGGCCTCACCCATCCCCAGTATCTGGTGCTGCTGGCGCTGTGGGGAGATGCACCGCTGTCGGTGCGCGAGATCGGCGCGTTGCTGCAGCTGGACTCCCCCACCCTCTCGCCTCTCCTCAAGCGGTTGGAATCAGCCGGGCTGATCACCCGGCGTCGGAACGGCGACGACGAGCGACAAGTGGACATCGACCTCACCCAGCGGGGCCGGGACCTGCGCCAGGAGGCGACGAAGATCCCCCCGGCTGTCGTGGCCGAGCTCGGCATGGCGATCCCCGAGCTTGAGTCCCTGCATGCAGCCCTGACCAAGGTGATCGCGGCGGCCCGCCGCTCTGGATCCGAAGAGGTCTGAGCGGGACGAACGAGCCCGCGTTCGCCCGCAGGCTTGCTCTCAGCCCGTGAACACGGGCAACCTCTCCCAACCGCGGACCGTCGACGTCCGTGCTTGTTGCGCATTGTCCCAGTCGACGTCCCATGTCGGGAAACGATTGAGGACCTCATCGAGTGCCACCCGGCCCTCCAGCCGAGCCAGCGCGGCCCCGAGGCAGAAGTGGAGGCCGTAGCCGAAACTCAGGTGATGCGTGATGTTGCGGTGGATGTCGAAGGTGTCCCCGTCGGGAAACTGACGATCGTCCCGATTCCCCGAGCCGTTCAGGAGCAGCATGATGCTGCCCTCGGCGATGGTCTGGCCCTGATGCTCGACGTCGCGGCTGACATAGCGGGCCTGGACCGGCGACGGTGCCTCATAGCGGAGGATCTCCTCGATCGCCTTGGGCACCAGCGTGCGGTCCTTGACGAGTTGCGCACGCTGGTCGGGGTGCTCGGCCAGCAGCTTGCCCGTCCAGCCGATCAGACGCGTCGTGGTCTCGTTGCCGGCGCCGGCGAGCAGGCTGACATACGTCAGGATCTCCTGGCGGGTGAGCCGCCGCGTGGTGCCGGTCTCGTCGTCGAATTCGGCGTTCAGAAGTTCGGTCATCAGATCGTCCGAGGGATTGCCGGCACGCCAATCGATGTAGTCACCGAACGCTTCGCCGCCGAGAAGGTCATCGATATTCACCTGGACCTCCTGCCCTTCCTCGAGGCGCAGGCTTTCGTCGAGCTGGTCGCGGATCGCCTCTTGATCCTGCTCGGGAATACCGAGCAGCATGCCGATGGTGCGCATGGGCATTTGGGCACCGAGGTCCTTGATGAAGTCGAACTGGCCGGTGCCCACGAGAGGATCGAGGTTGCGCGCACAGAACGCACGCACCTTCGGCTCGAGCGCATTCATTTTCTTGGGAGTGAAGACGCGCGAGAGGAGGCCGCGGTGAAGGTCATGGATCGGAGGGTCTTCCATGAGGATGACGCCCGATGGCATTTCGAAGCCCGTCTCGAGGTTCGCCTTGATGAACTCGAGGACCGAACCGCGCCCCGAGCGATACGTGTCCCAGTCCTTGAGGCCACGCTCGACATCATCGAAGCGGGTCACGGCAAAAAAGTCATGCTTTTCGTTGTAGTAGAGCGGCGCTTCCTCCCGCATGCGCTTCCAGAGCGGGTACGGATTCGCATCGATCTCGAAGTCGTACGGGTCGTAGTAAATATCGCTGTCGTTCGTCAAGGTCATCCCTGAGTCCTTCCGGTCGTCGCCAACATTCAGAGCTCCTCTGCCACAATGCCATCGATCTCGTCCAACGTGTCGGACGAGATCTCCCAGTCTGCCGCACCGGCATTGACCAGCACTTGTTCGCACTTCGTCACCCCGGTGATCACCGAGCCGACGATCGGTTGCATCGCCAGCCACGAGACGGCGAGGTCGAGGAGGGAATGGCCGTGAGCCGCCGCGACGGCGGTGAGCCGTTCGATCGTCGTGAACCTCTCGTCGGACAGGGGCGGCCGCCGCGCCATGATCCCCTGGCGGAGCATGGTGCTCACGACACCGTCGGCTCCCAGCCGTGAGTCTGCCGGCGGCGGCTGACCCCGTCTGTACTTGCCGGTGAGCAGACCGCTCGCGAGCGGGAAGTAGGCGAGGACCGATATCTCGTTGCGCTCGGCCGCCGCCAGCAGGTCGGCGGGCGGTCGCTCGAGGACGCTGTACTGCAGCTGACACGAGCGGTACGGCTGCGCCCCCGAGCGGACAGCCGCCCCGCTTGCCTCGTCGAGCATCGGGGCGGTGAAGTTGCAACAACCGACCTCCCGCACCTTGCCGTCCCGGACGAGCGCATCGAGCGCTGCGAGGACTTCGTCCAAGGGAAGCCCCGGATCGGGTTGGTGCTGTTGGAACAGATCGATCCGGTCGGTCCCGAGCCGGCGCAGGCTGGCCTCGACGGCGGCGACAATGCGGGTCGCTCCCCGCGCTGCGGGGTCGTGCTCGTCCTTGTTCAAGAACTTGGTGGCAACGACAGCCTCGTCGCGCCTGCTTGCCAGTGCCACCCCGATGAGCTCCTCAGAGTGACCCTCGCCGAGGAACGAGGTGATGCTGTACTCCTCCGCGGTGTCGATGAGATTGATACCGGCATCAAGGGCGGCGTTGACGATGCGCGTGACCTCTCGTTGCTCGCACCGCGCGCCGAAGAAGTCGGTGCCGAAACTGTTCCCACCGAGACCTACGACCGAGACCTCGAGGGCGCCGATGGGCGTGCGTTTCACGGGGTGCGTCCAGCGCTCATGTTGCGGGCGGCGCGGTGGAGTCCATCCGGAGGAGGGTCGGCCATATCGTCCATCAAGAGACCTCCGACGCCATGTTGTCCCGGTACGCGACGGTTGGCCCACCGTAGTGCGTCCTCCCTGGCTGAACGGTGGCGAAACGACGAGGGCTCGTCCGGCGTGCCGTGGACGAGTGCACCAGGGCTTCTGAGCCGGCCCCCTGGGCGGTGGGGTCTTCGTCCGGGGCTTGCTCGTGCTACTGAGTAGCATCGACGTCGAATTCAATGTCAGACCAGGAGGAATCAGTGACATCGCTCAATCTGTGCTCACTCGTCGGAATCCCAGCATGAGGACGGTGGTTGTCGGGGCGTCCACGGGCCTGGGCCGCTGCATCGGCATCGGCCTGGCCCAGCGGGGGGCAAAGGTCGCATTGATGGCACGGCGGCAGGACCTTCTGGCCGAAGCCGCGGCGGAGGCTGGGCCTGATGCCCGGGCCATTGTCTGCGACGTCACCGATCCGGCCTCGTGCCGTGCCGCGGTCGCCGAGGCGGTCAGCGCGCTCGGCGGCATTGACGGCGTCGTCTACGCCAGTGGTGTCGGTGCCCTCAGCCTGGTCGAAGACCTGGACCCCGAGACGTGGCACCGTCTTTTCGGCACCAACGTCGTCGGGGCGAACTCGTTCACCGCGGCAGCGCTCCCCCATCTCGTCGAAAGCGGTGGGGCCGTCGCGTACCTCTCTTCGATCAGCGCATCGATGACGCCGCCCTGGCCCGGGCTTGCGGCGTACAACGTGACAAAAGCGGCCCTCGACAAGCTCGTCGAAGCGTGGCGCAGCGAGCACCCCGAAGTCGGGTTCACCCGGGTCGTCGTCGGCGACTGCGGGGGCGGCGAGGGCGTGGCCGCATCGCATTTCATGGACGGCTGGGACACCGAGTTGCTCACGAAGTTGTTCCCGGTCTGGATGGCCCGCGGCCTACTCTCGGGCACGCTCATGGAGGTCGACGTGCTCGTCGGGCTGGTGGATGCCATCTTGCGCACCGGAGCCAGCGCCAGCATCCCTTCGGTGGCGGCGGTGCCCCGCCTGCCGGCACTCGATTTCACCGGGGCAAGCTGAGGGACCGAAGTCGGCACCGCACGCGACGGCGCCGCTGACGGGCGGGTCGGGGGCGAGGTGGGGAAACTGGTGTTTTCCTTTCAACGTCACCCGCGACTGAGCTGACCGGAGTACTTCGAGCGCTCCCTGCAACACCACACTCCGCGGGCATGTGGTTGGCCAAGGCAATTGCGGACGCCACCATCGTGGGTCGGTAGGTCGCAGGAGCGAACGCTCCTTCCGAGGCGGTGGCGAAGCTGGATGGCGCGGCAGCAGAAGAGTCGATTCCGAGGAACTTCTTATGAAAACCGCCACGGCAGGTCCGGCGGGGCGGGGTAGATTGAGATCGGTAGCGACACGACCTGTGTGGTCGACCAGAGTCGCATTTCATCACGCCTTGTACAACTAGGGGGGCAAATGTCTCGTTCATCACGGAGAAACCGGCCAAGGGGTTCGGCCAAGCTCATCCGGCTCGCGCTTTCGGCCACCACTGTCGTCGGGACGCTCGCGGCGGTTGGCCTCGCGACGGAGTCCGCGAGCTCCGCCGCTCCGGCCCCGCTCAAGATCGCCATGGTGTGCACGTGTTCAGGCGCGGGCGCGCCGGAATACCAAGGCGTCCAGGGGATCTTCCAAGCGAGGATCGACGCGCAGAACGCCGCGGGCGGTGTCAACGGCCACAAGCTCGTCGGCATCATTGAGGACGACCAGACCAGCCCATCGGTTGCACCCACGGCGATCCAGACCGCATTGTCCAAAGGTGCCATCGGTCTGGTCTCCGTCGGTGCCCTGTTCTTCGAAGGCGCCAAATTCCCCCAGCAGGCGGGGGTGCCGGTCACCGGCTCATCCCAGGACGGTCCGGAGTGGGGCCAGCAGCCGTATACGAACATGTTCGCGGCCGATACCGGCAGCATCGACCCTAAGTATCCGGTCAACACCAACATCGGGAAGTTCCTCGTCTCCCATGGTGGCAACAATGTTGCGTCGTACGGCTACGGCATCTCACCCTCGTCGAGCCGCTCGGCGATCGGCACCGGTCTCTCCGTCATCCATGCCGGAGGCAAGCAGGGGATCCTCGACACCTCAGTTCCCTTCGGCAGTGTCGCCTACGGGCCCGAAGCCCTGGCGGCCAAGTCGGCGAAGATCAACGCGGTGTACGCCGGTATGGACGACAACTCCAATTTCGCCCTCGCCACGGCCCTGAAGCAGGCCGGGGTCAAGCTCAAGGCGGTCCTCTTCCCGACGGGTTACGAACCTTCGGCGATCCACTCCTCCGCCTGGAAGTACCTGCAGGGCATGTATTTCGACTCTCAATTCCGACCGTTCTCACTGCCGAATGCCGGGACCCAGCAAATGCAGGCGGCGCTCATCAAGTACGACCACTTCACCAAGTCACAGTTCCCGACCGGTGAGCAGTACGAGGCGTGGGTGGGGGCCGACCTGATGATCAAGGGCCTCCAGGCGGCTGGAAAGAACCCGACATCAGCTTCCACGATCAAGGCGTTGCGCGGCATCACGTCCTACAACGCCAACGGGCTCGAGGCGAACCCCATCAATTACACGACGATCTTCGGCCACGACCTCCCCAAGAGTTGTGGCTGGATCCTGCAGGCCAAGGCGAACGGGTTCGTTCCCGTCTCGAGCCAACCGACCTGTGGCACCGACCTTCCGGGGACCAGTACGGCGAGCAGCTAAGGGACCGGCCCGTCCACGTGCGGTGACCCGCCCGACCGCTCGGCGGACCTCGGTATCTCAGGCGTCGCGTGGAGGCCATCCACTGGCAAGGACGTGCGCCGTGTCCTCGCCCAGGCCGTGGGTACGCGCCACATCCGGGCTCACGACACCTTCCCATTCTGCGTAGGCCCTGACAGCCGTCACCGGACCGAGGTCGGCATCGTCAATGTGGAAGAAGAAGTCGTTTTCTCTCAAGAAAGGGTCGCCGAACAGCTGATTGCGACCGAGTGCGGCGACGGCAGGAACTCCTGCTTCGCCCATTGCGGCGAGCGTTTGGTGCACCGTGAGCGCACGAACTGCGGACTCGGGGTCGTCAGTGGGACCTTCGACCCGCGCAAGCTTGCGCACCAGGGCGACCGCTGTCTCGAAATTGTGCTCGTCTGCGCTGAGCGCAATCCACCCGTCCGCACACAGGTAGAGCCGATGGCGCGCGCTTTCACCCAGGAATGCCGGATCACCCACGATCGGCCGGGACCGGCCGGCAAAGGTCGTGAACTCCGCCGCCTGGAAGGCCAGTGAGGTGCGCGCCAACGACGCACGGACTTGCTGACCCCTGCCGAGACGCTCACGTGCGAAAAGCGCCGTGAGGATCCCGAACGCGCTGAGAGTCCCCGTGCCGATGTCGGTCACGGGGACAGCCTGAATAATCGGTTCGCCATCCCCTCCTTGGGCTGCCATCAGCCCGCTCCGAGCCTGCAGGACGGGATCGAAGCCAGGGGTGAACTTGAGGGGTCCGTTCCCCCATGCGCTGATGCTGCACACGACGATTTGGGGATTACTGCGAGCCAGGGTCTCGAAGTCGATCCCTAATTTCTCCGCCGATCCGAAACTCATGTTGTCGATCACCGCGTCGCACTCTTGTGCGAGCGCGTGGAACGACCGAATGCCATCCGCCGCCTTCAAGTCCAGGACAACTCGCGATTTGCCGCGGTTCAACGAGGCATAGGTGGCGCGGGCGACCTGGCCGAAAGGGTCCCCGGTGCTTTGCTCGACCTTGCACACCGTCGCCCCGAAATTCTCGAGCACGCTCGAGGTGAACGGTCCCGCGATGAAAGAGCTCACATCGAGGATGCGGAGCCCGTGAAGCGGGAGCTTGTCATCGATCCGGGTGTCTCCTTCTCCTCCGGCGTGACGCTCGTCGGCCCAGACGTCGCCGGGGTCAACGAGCGCGTCGCAATCAGTAAGCCATTGCGCCTTCGCCGGTGAGGCACAGAGCTCGACGGATGGCCCGGGGAGCACGACGTCGCCCAGCGTCTCATGCGCCACCTCGACGAGCATCTTCCCCGCCGACACCGTCTCGCTCGCTGCCCACTCCTCACGCGATTGCACGAGGGCGTTGGGGACCCGCGCCGAATTCAGAAGCTCGTGCCACGCCGCACCGCTGCGCTCCATGAACCGGCTCGTGAGGCGTCCGGCGACGACTGGCTTGATGTCCGGCAGGAAGACGTTCAAGAACTCGCCATCGACGCCGGGCATGAGCATCACGTCCATCATGTCCATCGCGTCCAGTGCGGCGATGAAGAAGGGGGCGGTGAGTGCAGCCAGGTAGAGCCAGGTGTTGTCGCCACAGCGGTACACGCGGTAGTTCGGTGGGCCCCACGTGGTCGATTTCTCTCCCGCGAATGGCCGCAGAATTCCGGGCAGATCCACCATCGTCGACACGTTCAGTGCCGCAACGGCGTGGAGTCCCGACACCGTGATCCCGCGCCCGAGCCCTGTCGTCTGCCTCCTCAAGAGCCCCGCCGCGATCGCCGTGGCCCCCAGGGCTCCGCGCTCATAGGCGGCGATGCTCACGACGGGCGCGACCGGCTGGTCGAGGGCGCCGGGCTGCTGGTCCGCCACGCCCGTCCAGGCTGAGAGAAGGAGCTCGTCGGCGGGGAGCTCGGCCATTGCGCCTTTCGTGGCGTGGGGAGGCATCCACACGTGGATCAGGCGCGGATTCTGGCGGCGAAGGGTTGCGGCATCGAGACGTGATGTCCGGAGTTTCGCGGGTGAGGCATCGATCACCACGACATCAGCCCGTCGAGCAAGCTCACCGATCGCAGCGCTGCGGTCCGACGAGGAACCGTGCAGGTCGACGAATCGTTTCCCACGCGATGCGACGATCTGTTCGGGAGTCGTGCGGTGCGACACAGCGTCGACCCGCACGACATCGCCACCGAAATCGGCGATGTGCATCGAAGCCAGGCTTCCGCCGAACGTCGTTGT
This sequence comes from uncultured Acidimicrobiaceae bacterium, assembly GCA_963706555.1. GTDB lineage: Bacteria > Actinomycetota > Acidimicrobiia > Acidimicrobiales > RAAP-2 > Bog-473. Next base: position 2,382,863 of record OY970164.1, on the reverse strand, counting down.
CAGGTCGAGGAGGCGCAGACCGTCGAACGGGTGGGGAGCCGGCACAGGTTCTTCGATCGTCAGCGACATGCCGCCGCCCATCATTGCACCCTGAAGCCACCCGATGACGAAGCGCACACGGACGAGCCATGGCCCACGTTGGGGGTGACACTTGACAGGGCGACGCGCCAACGAGGACGCTACCGTACGTGTCCGGTACGCCACGATCCGCTATGGCGGCAATGAGAGCGAGCCATCGAGAAATGACAGAGGTGCGCGGTGGAGGATGAGCAACTCGTCATCGTCGAGGTCGAAGACCGCGTGGCGACGCTGACGATGCACCGGCCGCGAGCGCGCAACGCGCTGAACCGGGCGCTCATGTACGCCCTGTGGGATGCGGTCGGAGATGCGGGGGACGATCCGGAGGTGGACGCCGTCGTCCTGACGGGCTCGGACCCTGCGTTCTCGGCCGGCGTCGACCTCAAGGAGGTGTCCGGTGAGGAGCCGCCCTCCGCCGATCCCCGCGAAGCGGGGCAGGGTCCCGAGCGTGCAGCGAACGGCCTCTTCCGTTTCCTCCCCGTGATCGCCAAACCGGTCATCGGCGCCGTCAACGGTGTCGCCGTGACGGGAGGGCTGGAGATCGCGCTGCAATGCACGTTCCTCGTGGCATCGGAGCGGGCGCGCTTCGCCGACACGCACGCCCGCGTCGGGATCATGCCCGGTGGGGGGATCACCGTCCTCATGGCCCAGTCGATCGGGCTGCGACGCGCCATCGAGCTCTCGCTGACGGGGAACTTCCTCACCGCCGACGATGCCCTCCGGTACGGATTGGTCAACCACGTCGTTCCTCACGAGGAGCTGCTGCCGTTCGCGTGGCGCCTGGCGGGTGACATCGTCCACAACGACCAGCGCAGCGTCCGCCACCTCCTGGCGCACTACCGGCAGATGGCCAACGCGGCCACGCTCGACGAAGCGCACCTGATCGAGGGCTACATGGCCGAGAAGTGGCAGTTGGGTGCGAGCAGCGTCGCCGAGCGCCGCGCCGACGTCATGGCGCGCGGCCGCTCGCAGACGTCCTGATGCTGATCGACACCACGCTGGGTGGGCTGGAGTCGGCCGCCACCGCGGCTGCGGCCGCTGAGGCTGCCGGGTACGACGGGGTCTTCACCGGAGAGGTCAACAGCGACCCGTTCCTGCCACTCGCGCTGGTGGCGGGCGCGACAGAGCGAATCGACATCGGGACGTCGATTGCCGTGGCGTTCGCGCGGTCCCCCATGTCGCTTGCGTACACGGCGCACGACCTCCAGCGTTTCTCCGCTGGACGCCTGGTGCTGGGTCTGGGGTCGCAGGTAAAGGCGCACATCACTCGTCGCTTCTCCATGCCATGGGGTCGCCCTGCCGCGCAGATGCGCGAATTCGTGCTGGCCATGCGCGCCGCGTGGGCCTGTTGGTCCAACGAGGAACCTCTCAGCTTCGAGGGCGAGTACTACCGGCACACGCTGATGCCGCCTCTCTTCATGCCGGCCCGACACGGGTTCGGACCGCCGGCGGTCTACGTGGCGGGGGTCGGCGACGGAATGACGCGTGTGGCGGGCGAAGTCGCCGACGGTTTTCTCTGCCATGGCTTCACCACCGGGCGATGGATCCGTGAGCGCACGGTTCCGGCGCTGACGGAGGGCCGGCGACGGGCCGGCAAGCCGATGGAGGGGTTCAGCGTGAAGGCCGCAGTCTTCCTCGCCACCGGGACCGACGCCGAGATCGAAGAAGGGGTTGCCGCCATACGCTCGCAGCTCGCCTTCTACGCGTCGACACCGGCGTACAAACCGCTCCTCGACCTTCACGGTTGGGGCGACCTGGGGCCCGAACTCACCCGCCTCTCCAAGGAGGGACGGTGGACGGAGATGCCGGAGCTCATCGACGATGAGGTCCTCGAGGCGTTCGCCGTCGTGGCCCCCCTCGATGAGGTGCCGGCGCGCCTTGTCACGCGCTGTGCCGGGGTCGTCGACCGGGTCTCCTTCATCAGCCGGGGTACGCACCCCTCACTCGTGGCCTTGCGCAGATCGGTGGGGCCGCCCGCGCAGCGGTGAGGCGGACAGGGCCTTGCGATAGCGTCTCCGCACGGTCCGAGGTATCCGTGGACCCGCGTAGAGCCCGCAAGGGGAGGGAGACCGCCAATGACCGCCGAGGCACTCGAGGAGCCGACCATCGACACCGCTTCACTCGCCGCGTGGATGGACCAGGAGGGATTGTCCGGAGTCGGACTGCCCGTGGAGGCGTCCTTCATCTCCGGGGGCAGTCAGAACGAAATCTTCCAGGTTCGCCGCGGTGAGCTGCATGGGGCGCTCCGTATGCCCCCCCTCTCCGCACCCGCTGCTCGCGACGAGGGGATCCTGCGGGAGTGGCGCATCATCGAGGCACTCTCGGAAACCGATGTGCCGCACACCGAGGCGATCGCCGTCTGTCGGGACGCAAGCGTTCTCGGCCGGCCCTTTTACATCATGGGTTTCGTCGACGGATGGTCGCCCATGGCCCTCCATGGCTGGGCACCTCCCTATGACACCGACCCACAGGAACGCCGCGGGCTCGCCTACCAACTCGTTGACGGGATCGTCGAGATGGGAAAGGTGGACTGGAAGGCCCGGGGGCTCGGCGACCTCGGGCGTCCCGACGGCTATCACGATCGCCAGGTGGAGCGATGGACCCGGTTCCTCGAGCGGATCAAAGGCCGTGAGATACCCGGGCTCGACGAGACGACTGCATGGCTGGCGTCGCACCGTCCTCTCGACTTCGTGCCCGGCATCATGCACGGTGATTACCAATTCGCCAACGTCATGTTCCGCCACGGCACACCGGCACGCCTCGCCGCAATCATCGACTGGGAAATGGGCACGGTCGGCGATCCCAAGATCGATCTGGCCTGGGCCCTCCAGGGCTGGCCCGAAGATACGTCGCAAGAAGCCTCCGAGGGCAGCTACGTGGACCTCACCGGCATGCCAGGGCGCAGTGAGCTGCTCGCCTTCTACGCCGAGCGTTCGGGGCGCCAGGTCGACGACTTCGACTACTACCTCGTCCTCGCCCGCTGGAAACTGGCCATCGTCCTCGAGCAAGGGTTCCAGCGCGCCGCGGGTGACCCGAAGCTCGAGGCCTTCGGGCCGCTGATCCTCGATCTCATGGCCCGGGCCGCGGACCTGGCTGCGTCCAGCACCTATACGGGGCGTCGCCGGTAAGGCCCGGAAGCAGGCACACGTGAGCTGGGACTTTGAAACCGATGCTGAGTTCGAAGCTCAGCTGCAATGGATACGGCAATTCGTCAAGGAGGAAGTCGAGCCTCTCGATCTGCTGTGGCCCGATGAGGTGTACCGGCAACCGCAGCGCGAGGACATCAAGGTCCTGCTGCGCCCCCTGAAGGACCAGGTACGGGCGCGGGGGCTGTGGGCGGCCCACCTCGGCCCCAACCTGGGCGGACAGGGCTTCGGGCAATTGAAACTTGCCCTGATGAACGAGATCCTCGGTCGATCACAGTGGGGGCCCCGGGTCTTCGGGACCCAGGCACCCGACACGGGAAACGCGGAGATTTTGGCGCACTACGGGACCCCCGCGCAGAAGGAGCAGTATCTCGCTCCCCTGCTGGAGGGTGACATCGTCTCGTGTTACTCGATGACCGAACCCCAAGGCGGTTCCGACCCTGGAGGCTTCTTGACCCGTGCGGTCAAGGACGGGGAAGAGTGGGTGATCAACGGGTGGAAATTCTTCTCGTCCCACGCGCGCTGGGCCGAATTCCTGATCGTGATGGCGGTGACGGATCCGGACGCGATGCCGTACCGGGGAATGTCCATGTTCCTCGTTCCCCGGGCGACACCCGGTGTCAACATCGTGCGCAACATCGGACTCGCATGGGAAGCCCAGGAGGAAGGCGCACACGGACTCGTGCACTACGAGGACGTGCGGATCCCCGCCACAAACCTGCTCGGCCCCGAAGGAGAGGGCTTCGCTGTGGCACAGACACGGCTGGGCGGCGGCAGGGTGCATCACGCCATGCGGTCAGTCGGCATCTGTCAACGCGCCTTCGACATGATGTGCGAGCGAGTCCTCAGCCGGTCCACCAAGGGGTCCCTGCTCGCCGACAAGCAGTATGTGCAGGGGTACATCGCGGATTCATGGATCGAGCTCGAACAATTCCGGCTCCTGGTCCTGCGGACCGCCTGGAAGATCGACCGTTATCAGGACTACCAACGCGTTCGCGAGGACATCGCGGCGATCAAGGCCGCTGCACCGAAGCTCATCAACGAAATCGTCGGGCGGGCGATCCAGGTACACGGAGCGCTCGGCATCTCGAACGAGCTCGACCTCGGACGTTTGTTCCTCATGCAATATGCCGTCGGATTCTCCGATGGGCCGAGCGAGGTGCACAAGGCAACGGTGGCGCGGCGGGTGCTCAAGAACTACTCTTCGGCGCCCGGTCTCTGGCCGACCGAACACCTGCCGACGCGACGAGCGCAGGCCAGGGAATTCGTCGAAGAGCGGCTGGCCGACTTGCGCGACACGTCGTCCTAGTCAGGTCGGCGGATCGGCACGACCCTTCACGAACGCGTCGATGCCCGCCCGCATGGAGGGGCTGGCGGCCACATGCAGATGTCGGGCCGATTCGACCTCGATGTACTCCTCCATGTCCATCCTCTCCGCCGACAAGATGTTGGCTTTCATCATCCGCAACGGGAAAGGGTGGTTTCCAGCGAGCGTCTCGGCCAACGTGAGCACCCGGTCGTGGAGATCGCCGGCTTCGAACGTGCGGGTAACCAACCCCAGCGCCAGGGCTTCGTCGGCTGAGATCTTCTCGGGAAACAAGAGCAGCTCCCGGGCGCGTGCCGCGCCCACCAACCGTGGCAGCGACCACACCAGCCCCATGTCGCCGGACACGCCGACCTTCAAGAATGCAGTCGCAAACTTGGCCCGGTCGGACGCGAACCGGAAATCACAGGCGCAGGCCCACCCGAGAGCGGCACCGGCACACCCGCCGTCGATGGAAGCGATCGTCACCTGCGGCATCGTGTGGAGCAGCGTTGCCGCATGGTACGTCGGCCGCAACTGCTCGAAGGACGGTAGCCCGGTTGATCCGTGTGCGGTCAGGTCCGCGCCCACCGAGAAGTCGTTACCTGCACCGCGGAGCACCACGACCTGGGCGTCGCTCGCCGGGACCTCGCGCAGAACGTCGTAGAGCTGCTGGCACATCTCAGTGGTGATGCCGTTGCGCCGGCCGGGCCGGTTGAGGGTGACGATCAACACCGCACCGCGCCGTTCGGTCAGGACGCACGGCTCCACATCCGTCATTTGGGGCAACCTAGCCGAATGTCGCCCGCCCCCACTACGTCAGGAGCTCCTCGGTGTGCTCGCCGACCAATGGCGGGCGACGGCCTATCGCCCATGGCGAGGCGCTCATTTTGAAGGGTGCCCCGGGGTAGCGGATCTCCCGGCCCAGCTCCTCGTGCGCGACCGGCGTCTGGAAGCCCCGTGCCAGGAAGTGCGGGTTCTCGAACGCTTCGTCGGGCGAGAACACAATCCCGCACTGGAAGTCCCGGCGCTGGGCCCCTTCGAAGAAATCGAGCGCCGAAATGTTCTCGGCAATGTGCACAAGTGCGGTCCTGACCGCACCGAAGATCGCGATCACCTCCGGATCACTCCACTCGTTGACGAGATCGATACCGCCACGATCGATGCCGATCTGGAGGAAGAACGCCTCGGGGCAGCTCTCCCGCAGTCCGAGTTCGTCGAGCCACTCCAGCAGCACCCGGAAGTCCTCCGCCTCGTGCGGAGGGAACCCGGTCGTGACGTAGCGGCCGTCGCCCGCCCGCACCTGGACCTCCATCGTCGGCTGCACGGCGGCGTGGCGACCGGTCTGGCGCTGCGGCGTCTGGCCCGCCACGAGGTAGAAGAAGGTCCCGCTCTCGGTCGTCACGTTGCAGGCCGCGTACGCGCTGGCATCGACGTGCTGACCGACGCCGGTGATGTCGCGGTGCGCCAGGGCGGTGAGGGTCCCCAGGGCGGCGTGTACCCCGGCGATCTGCAGCGTCTGACTCCCGCGGCCCCGCATCGGCGGCAGGGTGTGATCGTCGTACCCGTTGAGCCATGCCAGCCCGGACGCGGCCGAAAGAGTGAGGTCGGTCCACGGCTGTGAGGATCGATCGCTGGCCTGTCCGTGGCTCGTGACCGAGGTCCACACCAGGTCCCGGTGACGGGACCGGCATTCGGAGTGGTCGAGTCCGAGGGCCGCCAACCGGCCGGGCCGCTCCCCCTCCAGCACGATGTCGGCCGAAGCAATCAGCCGGCGTAGTTCCTCGCCGCCCTCGCTGGCGGCGATGTCGATCACGACACTCTTCTTCGATGCGTTGTAGTACCACCACCAGAGGCTGCGGTCGGGGTGTGGCAGGTCGTCGACGAAAGGGCCGAACGTCCGCGTGAAATGGCCACCGGGAGGTTCGACCACGATCACCTCGGCCCCCAGGTCAGCCAGCGTGCGGCCGGCCCATGCGCTCAGGAGGCTGGCGAGCTCGATGACCCTGACCCCGTGCAGCGGGCCGCTCACAGCACGCCTTCTTCCTCAAGGTCGTGGAACTCGCGCTCGCTCAGACCGAGCAGGTCGCAGAAGACCTCGCGGTTGTGCTGTCCCAGGAGTGGCGCACCGCGGACGATGCTCCAATCGGTCTCGGAGAGGTGGACCGGGATCCCGTCGACCCGCACGTCGCCGATCTCGGGATGATGGCTGACGGGGAACATGCCCCACGCCGCGTTGTCCGGATCGTGGTCGATGCGATCCTCCGACATGGCCACGGCGGCGGCGGGGACGCCTGCCGTTCGCAGGTCAGCGGCCACCTGGTGGCGGTCTCGGGTCGAGGTCCACGCCGCAACGAGGCCGTCGAGCTCCTCCTGCGACTCGGAGCGCCCCGCGGCGGTCGCGAAGCGGGGATCGTCGGCCCAGGCCTCACCACACGCTGCGACGAACGACGACCAGTCCTCATCGTCCCGGCAGGCGATGGCCACCCAACGATCGGCCTCGGAGGTCGGGTAGATGTTGTGCGGGGCCATCGCCGGGTCGTCGCTGTGATTGGAGTCCGGCATCCCCGGCCTCCGCAGCGGACGCTCGTTGACCGTGTAGTCGAGAAGATCCGGTCCGGTGAGACCGAGTCCCGCCTCGGTGCAGGACATGTCGATCCATTGCCCCTCCCCGGTGCGGTGCCGATGCGCGAGCCCGGCCAGCACCGCCAGGGCCATGAGGTTGGCTCCCATATGGTCCATGTAGGAGAACCCCCACCCGGCAGGAGGGCCGTCGGCCTGGCCGACGCCGAAGGTCAGCCCACAGACCGCCTGCACGACCGGGCCGAACGTCTTGAAACCGGCGTACGGTCCGTCGCTGCCGAATCCGGAGTTGGAGACGTAGATCAGGTCCGGGTTGATCCGGCGCAACTCCTCGTAGGGGAAACCCAGCTTGGTCATGACCCCGGCGGCGAAGTTCTCGGTCACCACGTCAGATACCCCGACCAGGCGGCGGAAGAGGTCCCGGCCGGACTCCAGCCTGAGGTTGATGGTCACCCCGAGCTTCTCGACGTTGTGGTTGTTGAACCCGCCGCCGAGCTCAATGCCCCGACGCTCGTCGACGTGAGGGATCGTCCCCCTGATGATGTCCCAGCGGCCCTGGCGGACGGGATCCTCCACCCGGATGACCCGGGCACCGAAGGCGGCGAGGTAACGGGTCGACCCGGCACCGGCCAGCTGTCCGCTGAGGTCACAGACGGTGATGTGGCCCAGCGCAGATTTCGTTGCGTCGTCGTCGACGACGGTCTCCGGGCTCATGGCGCCAGCCTGCTCCATGCCGCGACGGGGCGCGTCGCTCTCCCGACGTTGCGGCTGACCCACGCGCGGGGAGCATCACGCCTGACAGCCCGTTTCGAAGTGAGCGGCATTCCGTGCGAAGGTACGGCAGAGGGGTTCGCACTGTCAACGCGCTCGTCATCTGGATCGGCACATGGGCAGGGCGAAGCAAGCGTGTACATTGCGCTTGCGTGTCGGCTGCGACACCGCAGTGGAGGGGGTGGGGAGCCATGACTGATTCCAATGATTGGCTCCGGAGCCGGACCGCGACAATCGACCTGCTCACCCTCGAGGCAAATGCCGCGGGAAACCTTGACCCGGCGATCCACGCCTACATCGGCCGCGGCGCGGGAGATTCTGTTGCCGCCAACACGGCGGCATGGGAAACACTTCGCCTCAAGCCTCGTTTGCTCCGGGACGTCACAGACGTCTCCACGGCCACGACGGTCCTCGGTGACCGGGTCCCGGTACCGATCATGATTGCGCCAACAGCCATGCACCGACTCGCGTGTCCCGAGGGGGAGCTTGCCACCGCCCGCGCCGCAGCACGGTCGGGTGTCACGTATGTCGTCTCAATGGCTGCCACCACCTCGATCGAGGAGATCGCTCACGTCGCCCCGACAGGCCGGCATTGGATGCAGGCGTACATGCGGCGCGACCGCGGAATAACCCGTGCCGCTCTCGAGCGGGCAGCCGCCGCCGGCTGTCACGCGGTGGTGTTGACCGTGGACTCCCCCGGCATCCCCTCGTACCAGCCCCAGACCGGCCCATCCTTGAATCGCGGCCTCCCACTGCCGAACCTTGCGCCAGACCAGGACCAACCCGATGTCCTCACCGTCGCCGCCGACTACGCCACCGATATGACCTTTGACGATCTGGCGGAAGTGCGGAGTTGGACCGGCCTCCCTCTGGTGGTCAAGGGCATCCTTCGAGGTGACGACGCGGCACGATGTGTCGATGCGGGGGCCGACGCCATTGCAGTTTCGAACCACGGCGGCCGCCAGGTCCCCGGGTGCATTCCGACCGCGGAGGCCCTTCCGGAGGTGCTCGCCGCCGTTGCCGGACGAGCCGACGTCTACGTCGACGGAGGGATCCGCACCGGCACTGACGTGCTGCGGGCTCTCGCCTTGGGGGCGACGGCGGTGATGGTCGGCCGGCCCGTGCTCTGGGGCCTCGCCATCGACGGCGAAACCGGAGCAGCAGCCGTCCTCGACCAACTCGCGGTCGATCTGGCGCGAGTGATGGCCTTGTGCGGCGTCACCGACATCACGTCCGTCGCACCGGACCTCGTCCATGTCACCCGATAGCCATCCGGACAACGTTCGGCTAGGCGAAGCTACCCCCGGCCCACCACCGTTCGTGCTTCTCCTTCGAAGCCGCGGCGACGGGTTCGAACACGATCCCCGACGGTGAGCGGACATAGGCGAAGTGTCCGTAGCCTTCCTCGGGGGCGAGCGCTGCCATCTCGACGGTCCACCCCTCGAGGACCAACGCGCTGACTGTTCCGCCGACGTCGTCGACCCACACCCCGAAATGATGCAATCCGATACCGAAGTTGGAGTCCCAGATGCTGCCCGGAGTACCCTGGGACAGTTCCACATGCACGGGACCTTCCACGGACTCGGTCAAATTCAGTTCGAATTCCTTGTAGCCCTCGCCGGGTACCCACGGCTTCATGTCGAACTGCTGCGGCGGAGCCCACTGCAGTCCCATCGAGGCGCTCAATTCAGCTTTGGCCACATCAATGTCGGGCACACGGAGACCGACGTGGTACATCTCCCCCAAGGCACTCACCGGCCACCCCGCTGATCCCTCGGGGGCACCTCGAGTCACGGCACTCATTCGATCACGGGTGCGCGCCTGAACGCTGGACGCGAGAAGGGAGCATGACGGCGAAGGTAGAGCACAGTGACTCCCCTGGCACTTTCGGCCACTCGTCGGCGGCCAGGGGCGTCTGGACGTCGCGGACCAAGGGCCCGATGGTGTCCGCCAACCTCTGCAACTCCTCCAGATCGAATCCATAGACCACCGCCGGCGTCTCCGACAGGATCAACTTCGTCTCCTCCAGAGGAATCGAGGCGAACACCACACGCAAAGCCTCCAGCGTGTGCGGATACGTTCCCTCCGAGTGCGGGAGGTCCGATCCCCACATGAGGCGATCCAGCCCGATCTCATGACGCCGGGCCGACTCCGCTGCGCTCATGAACGACGCGCCGATCCAGCAGTTCGTCGCAAAATACTCGCTGGGCCGTTTCGGAAGGTGCTGCACGGACGGTCCAGCGAAGAATTCCTCAGAGCTGCCGGGAACCTTCGCCCCTTCGTACAAGCGGTCACACACTGCGAGGTAGTCCGGGACCCACTCGGCCATCGTCTCGGTCATCACGAACTTCAAACGCGGGTACCGCTCGAACACGCCCGCCATGATCAGATGGGCGAGGCCCCGTCGATTCCAGGTCATTCCCTCGATCTTGCCGATCGCCCCCGCCCCGACCCCGAACTCGTCGGTGTTGGGATCGCCGGCGAAGTTCGCGTGCTTGTGCACGACGATTTCGAGGTCCTCGCACAACTCCCACAGCGGCTCCAACCGCGGCAGGTACAACGGCACCAGGCCCCCGGGGGTGTCCGTGGGGAGGAGAACCGAGTTCAGACCCAGCTTCCTGATCCGCTCCACCTCGGCCAGTGTGTCGTCGATGTTGTTCAAGAACACCTGCGCCACGCCGACCCGGCGCCCCGGAAGATCGTTGCAGAATTCAGCGAGCCAGGTGTTGTGCGCACGGATACCCGCCATCCGTCGCTCGTAGTCCGGCAGTGTCTGCGGGACCGAAACACTCAGAACGCCACTCGGAAAAAACGGCGGCGCTGTGTTCGGAAACAGCACCTCGCCGACGATGCCATCAGCCTCCAAGACCTTCTGACGGTAGGCAGAATCCCAACTGATCTGGGAGTCGAAACTTGACACTCCGAATTTGATGTCGCGCTCCTCGACCTCCACCCAGGGATCACTGAAGGACTCGGCCCACGCGTCGAACTCCCGATGCCAATGCCGCGGCAGATATTCCCGGTACCCGTACAACGGTGCACCGGCATGACAGTCAGCGGACACGACCAAGAGACGCTCAGACATGTGCCTCCTTCGCCTCGTCGGGCAGGGCACCACATACGACTTCGCCCGCCTTCAGGACAGCCAACGGCTTCTGGTCGGCGAGGACGCGTATGTCGAGAGAGGGGTCGCCCTCAATGACGAGGAGGTCGGCCAGCTTGCCGGCCTCGACAGTTCCGAGATCGTCACCTCGACGAATAAGATCTGCACCGTTGCGGGTGGCCCACCGGATCACGGCTAGCGGCGAAAGGCCGACGTCGTGGATGTACGTGCGCAACTCGTCGCCGTACTGGCCGTGGCGCAGGCTCACGCCTCCGTAGTCGTCGCCGAGGAGCAGCCGGACGCCGGCCGCCTCTGCCTTGGGGAGCGCGTCACGCATGAACTCGACGTTCCTCATGGACTCCGCACGCACCGCAGGCCCTCTCGCATCCGAGTTGGCGAAAAGCTTGATGTAGTGGATGCTCGGCACCACAAACGTGCCCGTTTCCACCAATGCGGCGATCACCTCGTCGTCCATCTCGTCGCAATGATCGACGATGTCGATACCGAGTTCGACGGCCAGCATGATCGCCCGTTTGCCCGCCAAGTGGGCGCGGATCAGAACCCCCCGCTCATGGGCAGTCTCGATGGCCGCAGCCATTTCAGCCGGCGTCATCTCCATACTGTCATTGGCGCCTGGTACGAGGTGGCCTCGGGTGACGAAAAGCTTGATCACTTCGACGCCTTTTTTGACTTCGTCGCGGACGGCGTATCTGAATGCGTCAGCGCCGTCACAGTTCCGCGCCGCGCCCAACGCGGGCAATCCCCAATGCCACGGCACTGTCGTGTCATTGGCGTGGCCCGTCGTGCTGAGCTCGCGCCCACTCGGCGTGAAGCGAGGTCCCGGGACGAATCCGTCTTCAATGGCCTGCTTGATCCCGGGATCTATTTCCCGAGCCGACCCGGCGCCGACAACGATCGTGTACCCCTGCTCGAGCGCGGTCATCAGATTGCGGTGCGCGATAAGCGCCTGATACGCCGCGGGGAACTCGTACCCGTACGGCGCAAAACCTCCCTGCGTGCCCGAGGACATGGTCGCGTGATAGTGGCACGTGGCCATGCCGGGCATCACCGTGCGCCCCCGGAGGTCGACGAGACGGTCGCCGGATTCGACAACGTGGGAGTCGGTTCCGACCGAGACGATGCGCTGGCCGTCGATGACGATCGTCCGGTTGGGAGCGGCCGGAGCGTCCCCGTCGAGCAAGTTGACGTTGGTAAACACCAGACGACTCATCGCACCCTCATTTCCGTCTCGACGGGCCGCTCGATCGGGTGCACCAGGGTACCGCCCGGCGCGGACCACGGGGGAAACGCCAGCGCCACGGGTCGCGGTGACCTCGCCTCCCCACGGGCCGGGTGAGCCGAGAAATCCTGGGTCGTTGCCGGGCCCGCGACCCCAGAAATCCCAGAAATCCCAGAGAAATGATCGGAGGCTGACTTGTATTGGGGGTGAATGATCCATAAGGTTCCCGATACGCACGTGATGTCAACGTCGACTTTGGGGGGAACCATGGCCGGTCGCACCGGAAAGCTCATGACAGCCGCTTTCATGGCCTGTGTTGTTGGAACAGGCTCGCTCGCTGCCATCACGCCTGCTCAGGCCTCTGGTGCCACCGCCAAGGCGCCGATCACGCTCGCCCTCATTACATCCTTGACGGGTGCGGCCGGGCCACAGTTCGCCGACACGCCGGAGGGATTCAAGGCCCGCATCGGGCTGCAGAATGCCGAAGGTGGCGTGAACGGCCACAAAATCATCCCCCTCATCATCGACGATCAGACCAGCCCGACAGAAGTGACGACTGCGGTCCAGGACGCGATCTCGAAGGGCGCCTTCGGCATCGTCTCGGCCACTCCTCTGTTCTTCGAAGCAGCCAAGTACCCGCAACAAGCGGGAATCCCCGTCACCGGAGGGAGTTTCGACGGGCCGGAATGGGGCCAGCAGCCCTACACCAACATGTTTGCGGCGGACACCGGCAGCGTCGATCCGAACTATCCGGTCAGTACCGGCATCGGACAATTCCTGAAGGCCCACGGCGGCACGACGATCGCCTCGTACGGCTACGGGATCTCGCCCTCATCCGCCCGGTCAGCGGAAGGGACCGTCAAATCGTTCGAGCACGCCGGCGGGAAGAGCGGAGTGCTGGACACGTCCGTCCCCTTCGGGAGCGTCGCCTTCACCTCGGCAGCGCTGTTTGCCAAGCAGAAGAAGGTCGATGCCATCTATGCCGGTATGGACAACAACTCCAACTTCGCCCTCGCCACCGCACTCAAGCAGGCCGGGGTCAAGCTCAAGACCGTCGTCTTCCCGACCGGATTCCTGCCCGGGGTCGTGAAGTCGCCGGCCTGGCAGTCACTGCAGGGCGACTACTTCGACACCACGTTCCATCCGGTGCAGCTCCCCAATGCCGGGACGCGACAACTGGTCTCGGCGCTGTCGAAGTACGGAGGACGGCCGCCGTCACAGTTCCCCGACTTCAATGTCTACGAGAGCTGGCTCGGCGCAGATCTGATGATCAAGGGCCTTCAGCTCGCCGGCGCCAACCCGACCCGGGCCAACGTGATCAAGGACCTCCGCAACGTCAAGTCCTACAACGGCAACGGCCTCCTCCCGCAGTCGATCAACTATTCGACCATTTTCGGCCACGACCTCCCGCAACTCTGCGGGTGGTACATGAAGGCCGAGCAGAAGGGCTTCGTGCCGACCACGACGGCCCCGTCGTGCGGTCACGACCTACCCGGTACCAAGTCTGCGTCCTGAACCATCGGGGCACGCAGGACCCCGGTGAGCACGCGCTGAAGGTCATCGGGAAGGAGGAACCGCTCCGCCACCAGGTCAGCGGCGGCGGCCCGAGTCGCACAATCACGGGCCTCCTGGTCCATCCTGGTTCCACCGGACTGCAACGGCAAGCGGCTGCCGACGAATTCGTAGAGGACATCGGGCAGGCCATCCACGTGACGGCGGGGATTCCAACCCGTGTAGGCCGCCACCGGCACTGCAACCTCTGGCAGTCGGATGCCTGCAACCTCGTTCCCGTCGGCATCGACCGCACTCACCAACCCCGGACGAGGCTCGCCCAGCTCGAGGGGCCACACGAAGCGGTCGGGGTCGAGATCCGGCGTCCAGGGCAGTGCGGCAGGGTCGGGAAGAAAGCCGGTCTTGAACGTCTGAAGGACATGGTCGCGCGTCACGGCAGTACCGTCGCTGCGACGCGGTATCCGACTGGCCGGAGGTTCGACGTCGTTGCACACCCACCCCTCTAGCTGGACGAGCAAAGCGCGCAACACCGGGATTGGATCGAGCACGTGCACCGGATTCGCTACCGGGAACATCTCCTTGATCGGTGCCGCCCCGATATGGTCCGTCCCACTAATCAGGTACGTACGGGCGTCCGGATCTTCGGGCAGGTCCTCACCGGTTTCGGCGTCCTGGTGCACGAGTGAGCCGTCGCCGCGCCAGTACTCCCATGCGCTGTTGGTGAAGAAGATCCTTGGGACCGCTCCAAGTTCCCGCTGCCGGGCGAGCAGCGAGGTCGTGTCATACGGAGGTCCGTACGGGGGAGTCAGCGGATGCGTGAGCGAAGGCTGGCCGAAACGCATGTTGAACTCACCTCGACGCGCGCTCGCGATATGGCTGAAGACCCCATCGAAAACCTTGCGGTCGTCCTCGTCCACATTGAGACCTTCGAAGAGGAATTGGCGCAAGAAGCGGCCCGATTGTGACACGCCGTAGGCGAAAGCAGCGTCATAGCCGACCCGTAAGGAGGACGCGAAATCGCGTACAGCAAGTAGTCCGGCGCCCACGACTGGAGCGAAACAGCTGCGATAGACGAGCTCGTACCAGTGGAAAGGCTGGAAACCGCCATCCAATTCGACCTGGGTGGAGCTGCTGAACCTCCACTCGTCCCTCGGGATCAACTCCTTCTTGCCCAGCGGCGTCGTGCGCACGGTCAGGATCGCATCCGGATCGGCCACGTCAGCCGTGGGGATGTCGGTGAATCGGAAGAACAACATGGAGTCGCTCAGCGCTGTGCCCTGCAGTCTGCTCGTCCGGGCGGAATTCCACTCGCAGCCAGCCTGGCTCGACCTCCGCCACGGGGGCGCTCAGGCCGAGGAGGCCCTGTGCGCGCAAGACGTCCCACTGCCACCCACACCATGCGATCGTCCAGCCGCGCTCGAGGAGAAACCCGTCCCCCGGGTGTGGCACACCGGCCGGATCCAACACCAGGGGGGCATCGAGACTGAACGGGACACCACCCGTGAGGCCCCGGTTCGGCACGACGACGAGGAGCCGCCCGTTCGCACCTTGCCGGGGCCGCAGCAATCGCACATCAGCGTCGAACCGCACCAGACCCTCCGAGTCACGGGGCGTCAGGCCCAGGTCGACGATCCGCCTGTTCTGGTAGCCGCGGGGATTGACGGCAAATGACGCGGTCGCCACGACCCACTCGTAAGGCGCAAGGGCGTACGGCGAAACCGACGTGACATCGAGCGACGAGAGCATCCACTACCGTCCCAGCTGAACGCGGTGAGCGTCAAGCGCCCACCGGCTGCAGGGCTCGGTGGGGAATCAGATCGTCCCCTCGACGATCCCACCGTCTCGCGACGAAGCGATCAACTCTCGGGATCCCGGCGACCAAGGGCAACCTCGTGCCCACCGATGCGAGGTTCGACCATTGTTGACCAGTCCGGTCCCCGGCGCAGGCACAGGCCACCATCGACATTGATGACCTGGCCGGTCATGCGACGGGCGCGGCGAGAAAGGAGGAAGCTGACAAGTTGTGCGACATCGTCGACATCGGAGCCGTCGCCCATCGGGGTATTCACGTCGTAGCTTTGGTAGACGGGTGACTCCGGAGTCACGAAGGCCATGCTGTCGGTGAGCGTCAGCCCGGGCCTGACCGCATTGAAGCGGATGTTGGCTTCGCCATATTCGTCGGCGGCGTTGCGCACGAGCTCCTCCACCGCAGCCTTCGACACCGGATAGGCGCCGAAGAACGGGTGTGTGAGGTGTCCCGCGATCGACGAGATCGCCACGAAGGAACCACCACCCTCCCTGCGTGCGAAGATCGGGACCGAGTACTTGGTCAGCAGCAGCGTACCGATGATGTTCAATTTGAGGACGCGCTCGTAGTGCGTGACGTCCTGGAGGTGCATCGGCATGAGAGCGCCCCCGCCGCCGGCGTTGGCCACCAAACCGTCCAAACCGCCTTTCCAGGTGGCAGCGTCCGCGAGCAGTGCCTGGACATCGGATTCTTCCGTCACGTCTGCCAGCCGCCAGCGCACGGCCTCGCGGCCCACTTCTGCGTCGATCCGCTGCGCCGTGGATCGCAACGTGTCCTCCGTGCGGCCGCAGATCGTGACCCAGCCACCCTCACGCGCAATTCGCAGTGCGATCCCCGCACCGATCCCCGTACCGCCACCGGTTACGAGAATCGACAGACCCGCCAGCTCGCCGGCGCCCGCAGTCATTGGCGGTCCATCGGCGCTTACCATTCCGATCCGGCCATTCGACGTATGTCGCCGACATGAGAGGCTTCGCGCTCAATCACCTGGGTCGCCGTGGCCTCGCGACGTGCAACAACGCGCAGAGGAGCGATCGATGTGTGACGACCGATGTGTGACAACGTCCCACCCCCAACGCCGCAAACGAAGAATTCGCATAGTAAAGGCTACCTCTCCTCAGGTGCCATAATGTGCGAGTGCAGCAGCCGGTACGCATGCCGAACGCCAGTAGACGCAACCACGACGGTGCTCAGTCCGCCCCCGCCGAAAAGCGCCGTGGTACGGGCAGGACTGTCCGTGGTCGCCAATCACGACAGCAGCTGATCTCCGCCGCCAGAACGGTCTTCGAGCGGGACGGATTTTTGCGGGCGCGGATCGCCGACATCTGTGATGAGGCCGGCATGTCGCACGGGAGCTTTTACACCTATTTTGTCTCGAAGGAGGAGATCTTCCAGGAGCTGGTCGACTCGATCGAAATCGATCTCTTGAGAATTGACCCGATCGCAGAGGATGCGGAGCCAATCGACCGCATCAGGTCCGCCAATCGCCACTATCTGGAGACCTACCGCAACAATGCAGCAATCCTCCGGGTCATTCAGCAGGTCGCGACTTTCGATGAGGAGGTCCGGCAGACGAGAATCCGACATCAAGATGCTCTCGCACACGCCATTGAGCGTCGCACAAGGGACTATCAGAACCAAGGACTGGCGGACACTCAAATCAACGCTTGGTTTGCCGCAAATGCGCTGGGCGGAATGGTCGCATTCGTCTCAGATCAAATCGTTTCGCGGGACGTACCCGTCGATATTGATTTCGTCGTTGAGCAACTTACCCTTCTCTGGGCCAACGCGATAGGACTGAACAGCACGGCGCAGCGAACGGTCGAAGCGGACTGATCACAGCCATCCCCGAAGCGTGCACTGACAGGTCCGCTCGGCGCGTCGTCTCAACCCATAGAACGCACGAGGACCGAGCTTGCTGCGCCCGTGCGCAGCAAGCTCGGTCCGTCATCGCGACAACTACCGGTCCGCTGGTGATGTCGGACTAGCCAACGACCCTCGTCACTTCTTCGGAGCGCATGTCGGCTTCAACCCAAGCGGGGTGGAGTATTTCCCGTTCTTCAGCAGGGCGTAATACCAGCAGTCGACCGGGTGGGGCTTACTGGCCGTGAAGGTGAGCGCCGGAGCCAAGCCGCCGAGGGTCGTCCCATGGAGGGAGTTCAAACCCTTCGTCAATTGAGCGCTCGTGGGAGCCTTGCCGTTTGCACCCATGCCCCCGGCCTGCGCCCCTGCCTGGAGCATCTTTCCGGCAATCCACGCCTCAACCGGCAGTTCTCCGTAGTTGACATCCTTCCGTGTGCCTGGGGCGTACTTGTCGATCGCCTTGTTCATCGTCTTGATGGCAGGCGAGTTGACGAAATACGGGAAGTTAGGAACGGTGAAGTAGGTCGCCTGATTTATTCCCGGCGTCGTGGTGAAGGAAGGAAGGAGTACCTCACCGTCGATCACGACCTTTGGCTTGTAGCCCTGTGCGTAGCAGTCCTGGATGATCTTCTCGTCAACCGTCTGCGCATCTGCCGTGAAGATGACGGTGGCCCCGGCTTGCTTCGCCTCTAGGCATTGCGCCGTGTAGTTCGGAGCGCTGGCTGACACCTGGAGCGTCGATACCACATCCTCACCGACGGTCTTGGCCTGCGCGACCAGGGGCGCTATTCCCTCCTGGCATTGGACGGCTTCAGCGCAGTAGAAGAGAGCGAACTTCGTTCCACCCGCCTGCTTGACTGCGTCGGTGATGCCATAGAACAAAGAGTCCTCGGTCTGGCCTTCCGCATAGAAATCGGGGTTCGTGTAGTACGGCTGGGCCGATGTGTCCATACCGACGACCGGAACGCCGTTCTGCTGTACGTAGGCGGCCCACGCCTCATCGTTGGACGTCGCGTCGACGATGGCCAGCACATGATCTGATTCGACGAAGTTGTGGACGATGGACACCGACGTGGCCGGGTTGCTCGTGTCGTCCTTGTAGATGAGGTCGAGCTTGTGACCATTGATCCCGCCAGTGGCGTTGACCGAGGCCACCCATGCCTTGTACACCGCTGGGACGTCCTGGACGCCCGCCGCAAGAGGACCTGTACAGCCGCAGACAAGACCGATCTTGATCGGCGCCCCGGTCGCGCCGGCGGCCGATGTCGACACGCTGAGGGCTGTGACCGCCCCGCCCAGCATCATCAAGCCAGCCACGAAGCTCGCGGCAATTCTCCGAATTTTTCCCACAGTGACCCCCCTTTGCGGCAACCTGCCGCCTTTCATTTGCAACGATACCGTAACACAAGGTTGACATCGATGTCGAGCGCCGAGGCCCACATTTTTGGTTGGATTTCCAGGCGTTTTACCCATATGTCGCCCGGACAGACAGTCAGCCGGGAGGTTCCCCATGGTGGCCGTTCTCGTGCACTGCCGCAGTTCGTTACAGACCAGCCATGACCTTGCACCCGGTCCCGCGGATCACTCAGGAAGCCACATCCGGCCGAGATCCAGCTTGCGGGTCGCCCACTCTTCGGAAGTCATCGCATAGCGCGCATGGTCTTCCCACATGCCATCGATCTCGAGGAATCGCTCGGCCACGCCCTCCTGGCGGATCCCGAGCTTGTCGACGACACGGCGACTCGCCATATTCCTGGGGATGATGGAGATCTCGACCCGATGCAAGGAAATGGATTCGAATGCAAAGCCGAGCGTGACGACAACCGCTTCGGGTACCAGGCTTCGGCCAGCCAATGCCTCGTCGATCCAGTAGCCGATCGAACCGCACTGGGAGGGGCCCCGCTGGATCGACGAAAGAGTGACTTCACCCCCGAACCGCTCCCCGATGAAGATTCCGAACCCGTAGCCAATTCCGAGATTCCGTTCCCGCTCGCGGATAGTGCAGCGGTGGGCGAAGTTCGGCCTGTCCTCCAAAGGAGCCGGAGCCCCTCTCTGGCGAGGTTCCCACGGCAACAACCAGGCACTGCACCGAGTCCGGACCTCATGCCATTGCTCAAAGTCCCCGTCTTTGAGCGGTCGAAGCGTGACGCGCTTCCCGAAGAGTTGCAGTGGATGATGCCGCATGGATCGCACCGCACTCATCGGAGGAACACCTCACGCACAACCCGGTAAAGGATTCATGGAACAATCCGATCCTCGTGTGGAGCAGGCGTGCCGGTGAGCTGACCTCCGTCGACGATCAGTTCGGAACCGGTGATATACGAAGCCTGCTCGCTGGCGAGGAACAACACGGCTTCTGCCACCTCACCGGCCTCCCCCATCCGACCAAGCGGGAGGCCGCCGAATCTCGAGTGCACATCAGCGTCCCGGTCGTCTCCGGGCAACATCATCGGGGTGGCTATCGGACCAGGCAGGACAGCGTTCACCCGAATGCCATATGGCGAGAAGTCCAACGCCGCAACATGCGTCAATCCCCGCAAGGCCCACTTCGAAGAGACGTACGACGCGTGATGGGGCCACGCATGCGCAGCAGCGGTGGATTCGATATTGACGATGGCGGGCTGAGTGCCCACCCGCAGAAGCCGAGCGCACGCACGCATCCCCAAAAAAGGACCGAGGCAGTTGACACGCCACGTCTGTTCGAACGCATCGGGAGACTCGTCAACCAAGCGCTCAGTCCGGAGTATCCCGGCATTGTTCACCAAGATGTCGAGGCCGCCGAGACGCTCAACGACAAGGTTTGCGACTCGATCCCACGACTCCTCGCTCGTGACATCCAATTCACAAAGGATCAGATTTTCATGCCAGGCTTCGTCCGGCATTTTGAGATCGCTCGCAACAACGAAGGCACCGGACTGAAGAAACCGATCAGCGATCGCGCGGCCTTGACCCCGCGCCGCACCCGTAATCAGCGCGCGACGTCCGACGAATGCGTTTGCCGCCGTCACTGGATTCTCACGGCTCCGGCAGTGGCGCCGACGGCTCTGGGCGATGGAGGAGGGCACTCATGTCGGCAACGTCCTCCGGGCCGAGCATGGTGAGCGGCTCGGCTCGACCGCGTCTCCACCAGACTGGATCGTCACATTCCCACGCCTCCCGCCGGAGTGTTCGCTTGTCGATCTTGAGGCTCGCCAACACCGGCAGGGCTTCCATCACCCTTACGAAGCTGGGCTGCCACTTCGGGCCCATGTCGGGATGATCAGCGAGGAACTGATCGAACTCTGCAGGATCGAAGTCGAATCCCGTGTTCAGTTCCACCGCGACCATGACGCGGTCGCCAACTGCCGGATCGGGCACCGCGTACGCAGCGGACGTCCGCACTGCGCGATATTCGCTGACGAGTCTCTCCACCGGCCGTGCAGCAAAATTCTCGCCGTCAACCCGGATCCAGTCATTGTCTCGCCCTACAAAATAGATCCATCCATCGGCATCGCGATATGCGAGGTCACCTGACCAAAAGATCCCATCGCGAAATCGGAGCCTGTCAGCCTCCGGGTTGCGGTAGTACCCCTCGAATGACTGTCCGGGATCGATTTGCACCAGCTCCCCGATGGCGCTGTCCTCATTGGCGAGGTGACCGTTCGCGTCGAACTCGGCATCCATTGTCTCGGAACCCGTCTCGGGATCGAAGACGCGCACACCGTCGCCGCCCTTTCCCAAGGCGAGCGCCGGCATATCCGATGATCGGCGAATGATGATCAGCCCCTCGGTCGAGCCGTAGCTGTCGCGGACCTCGCAATCGAATCGACGGGCAAAACCCTGGATGTCGGCCAGGCTCGCTTCATTGCCCACCGCGAGGCGCGGCGGGTTCTCCCCGTCATCCTCGGCCTCGGGGGTTGTCATCACGTACTGGAGAACCTTCCCCGTATAAGCGATGAACGTCACGCCATAGCGACGGACATCAGGGAGAAACCCCGAGGCGGAGAACTTCCGACGAAGGGCCATCGGTGCGCCAACATGCACGGCGGACGACCAGGCCGTAAAGAGGGCACTCGAGTGGAACAATGGAAGCGGTGGATACACCACGTCGTCCTTGCTCAGATCGGCAATTCCAGCGACGTGCTTCCCGGTTCTCGCCAGTCGGCCCTGGGTGCAACGAACCGCCTTGGGCGCCGCCGTGGATCCTGACGTGAAAATAAGCAGTTGCAGCGTCTGCGGATCGATCGCCTCGGCCGGCCAGGCCGGGGTAACCGTACGCAGCGTCTCGGCGTACTGCGGTTCGTCGATCTGCAGCACGCGAGATGCCGACATGTGCAGCTTGAGCCCATCCACAAGTGGCCGGTGGCGGTCTTCGGTGACGAGGACCTGGCAATCGGTGTGGTCGATCAGTCGAGCAAGTTCGCTCCCACGGTACGTCGAGTTGATGCCGACGATGGTTGCACCAGCCAACGCACCGGCACCGAGCCAGAAGAGATAGTCGGGCACGTTGTCCAGGAGCACGCCGATATGAGGAGGGAGAGAAGGGTCCCGCATTTCCTGCCAGACCGACACCCTCCGCCTGCACTCTTCGAAGAACGCGGCCCACGACCAGGACTGATCCTCGAACAAGAGCGCCGGGCCCTCGTCCGTCTCGTGTGCGAGAAGTGCCTCAGCGAAGGTCTCACCCATGGTGTGGCGCATCGTAGTCAGGAAGAAAAGGCCGACTCCAGGCCCGTCCGCAGCCAGACAATTCCATAAAGGAACCGGTTGCCCGAAGGCGAGCGTCGCGGCCACTGCACCATCTCAGGCCCAGACTGAGCCCTTGGATTCCCAGGCCGCGGGCAAAACGCAGAGATCCATCCCCCACCTCGACGCCTTCATTGGAAGCGAGCGAGCGAGCCAACGTCTGATTCCGCAAGGTCCCTCCACTCCTTCAATGTCGACATCAATGTTAGCATGCCACTCGGAAAATGACCGGACGAAGGGACGGCATGGAGGCATCTCCCGGTACCGAGGATCTAGAGGACTTCCGCGCTGAGGTCCGAACGTGGCTCAGGAGCGCCGCACCGCGCAAAGGCGCGCCCGACGACTTCTCCACCGCCCACACCGAGCGGGCCGACAATTACGAATCGTACGAACGACAACTGGCCGTGAACATGCGATCGAATTGTTTCGTGGCAGCGATCCCTCGACGACGTGGGCTGGGGGGCGCTTGGTTGGCCGCCCGAGTACGGAGGCATCAGCGAGGCTCACCGGAAGATCTTTGCTGAGGAGCAGGCGCTGGTAGGGGTGACCACCAAGCCCCTCTCTGTCGGTGTCGAAATGGTCGGGCCGACGCTCATCTCGTTCGGGACGACGGGTCAACTGCAACGCTATCTCGCACCCCTTCGTCGAGGAGATGAGGTGTGGTGCCAACTGTTCTCTGAGCCGGATGCCGGATCCGACCTTCCGTCACTGCGGACCGCCGCATCAGAGACGGACAACGGCTGGAATCTCAATGGGCAAAAGGTGTGGACATCTGGCGCATCCTGCAGTGACTTTGGTTTGGCGCTCGCTCGGACCGATCCGTCCAAGCCTCGTCATGCCGGAATTTCCGCCTTCATTGTTGACATGTCTTCGCCAGGCGTCGAGGTACGACCCTTGCGTCAGATCTCCGGCGCCTATCACTTCAACGAAGTGTTCCTCAACGACGTCTTCATTCCCCGCGAGTCATTGATCGGCGAACTTGGCCGAGGCTGGGATGTGGCGACCACCATGCTCATGAATGAGCGTGCTTCGCTCGGCGGCGGCACATCTGCGGGGACGCCGGAAGAACTGATCGAACTAGCACGAAAGATCAACCGGGCCGAAGATGCGCTGGTCCGTAACCGTCTTGCCTCTCTCTACTCTGATGCCGCAATCCTGCAATGGTCGATTCAGCGAGCACAGGCACAAGGCCACGCACGGGTGGGTGGCTTGCTCAAACTGATGTATTCGGAACACGCCCGCCGTATGACGTCCGCCGCGTTGGATTTGCTGGGTGCGGCCGCGGTCGCTGGCCCCCTCGACGAAAGTGAATCGGCCACGACCGACTGGCAGAACCGATTTCTCTTCGCCCCCGGACTTCGCATTGCTGGTGGAAGCGATGAAATTCAACGGAACACGATCGCAGAACGAGCACTCGGCCTCCCGCGGGAACCGCGTCCTACCTAGACACGTGCCGTTTCATGGGAACCCGGGATGCTCGGTTCTCAGGGAACCCCGACGAGTTACGCTTCTCCGAACATCGTGACCGGCTCACTATCCGAGACCAGTTGCTCCTTGGCCAGGTGGTCCGACGAAGGACGAGGAAGACATGGTCACGATGGTCTTTGTGCACGGTGCGGGGGACACTGCCGCTGTCCGGAACGAGGTTCAGCTCGCACTCCCCGTCCTCTCCCTTGCCCTCGACCTCCCCGGTAGGGGGCAGAACCCGTCCGACCTCAGCCGCGTCACCGTGGATCTCGCGGTGCGCCGGGCCGTCACCGATATCGTCGAACTGACCTCGGGCCCGATTGTGCTCGTCGCACATTCCATGGGAGGCGCAGTCTCCCCGGGCATCCTCGCCCAACTCGGCAAACGAATCGTCCACCCGGTCCATATCGCGGCTGTCGCGGCAGCCGAGGGCGAGATGCCCCTCGCAGTCGCTTCGCTGGAGTTCGTCGACCACCTACTCGCCGAGGCCGATGCCTTACGAAAGGAGTTGCGTGGGACCACCTGGGCCGATGACGCCTCGGCACTGCCTGCGGGGCTTCGTGCGACCGGCGATCGCGGTGCCCTGGCCCGGATCGATTCGCTGAACCTCGGGTGCACTCCGACCTCCTGGGAGGGTGTCGCGCCCGAGCTCCCTTGCACCTACATCCAGCCCCTGCGAGGCCGCCTCTATCTGCCCGATGCACAGCAACGGCTGGCAGCCGCCATGCACGCCCATGAGATTGTCCCGCTCGATGTCGGCCACAATGTCGCCCGCTCCGCGCCTCAGCAACTCGCGGCCATCCTTCGCGAGATCGCCACCAGGTACCAGCAGCCCGAGAGCCGCGCCAGCGCCTGAGGTCCCGCTGCCCCTGTCAGGAGGGCACAGCTCCGAGGTGGGCGATCACCTGTGGAAGGTCGACCGTCGTCCGGATTCCCGGACTTGCCTCGCAGACCACCGGCACGGCATTGACGGCGCGGTGCGCGGTGTAGCCCGGGGTTGTCTCCGCCATCCTCTCCAACGGGATGGCCAATCGGATGTCGAGTTCCAGGGGGCAATCACCCTCGACCGTCACCCGCCAGCCACCGTCACGGAGCGTCCAGTCAGCGTCGATGTCCGTCGAGCAGTACCAGGTCGCGCTGAAGGCCAGCAACACCTCCCCGTGGTGACGACCCGCCACTGTCATTTTTTGGGCCGCAACGGTCCCGGCCGGCACGGTGCCGGCCGCGATCTCGAGGTCCCGGGTCGCTACGGCGACCTCACCCGACGAATCGACCGAGTCGAGGGGGAGCCCGATCGCCTCGCCGATGAGGCGGAGTGACGGGCCGAACGAGGCCGCGCCATGGGACCAACGCCGGGGATCGAACGCGGAGGGATCCTTTCCGAACCCCATCAATTGGAACAGCATTTCGGGAGAGTTGCGGCTCGACAGGTCGGCGAACTCGTCGATCTGCAGGCGGTCGAGCCTGCGCTGGATCGACGTCAGGACGATCGGCATGGCCTCGGAGATGAACCCGGGACTGATCCCGGTACTGTGAATCGACGAGTCGCCCCGCCGGCATGCGTCCTCGACACGCGACCGCACGGCCGGGTCCATGCTCCCGGGGTGATGGAACTCGCCGCAGGTTGCCACCACGTTCGCTCCTGCTTCGAGCAACGAACAGATGGCATCGATGTCCATACCTTGTTGCATATAGAGCACGCAGTCCGGCTTCGCCTTCAGAATGTCGCGGATGTCCCGCGTCGCCAAGACGCCGGTCGGGGCGAGCCCGCAGAGTTCGCCCGCATCGAGCCCCTCCTTCTCCGGCGAATGCACATGGAGCCCGACCAGCGTCATCTGAGGATGCTCGATCACGGCTCTCAGCGAGCGCGTCCCTATGTTGCCGGTGGCCCATTGCGCGACGCGGTAGGTCGGCAGGTGTGCAGTCACATCGGTCATCTCGGCTCTCCTGACATCCGGTGTTTTCCGTAGCTCGTCAGCACGTGGATTCGGGAAACCGCATGCGGCGCCTCACCCATGGTCGGCGCACTCGGGCCGGGACAGCCCGAGGTTCTCGCGCAGCGTCGTCCCGGCGTAGTGGTCGCGAAACACTCCACGACGCTGGAGCTCGGGAACGACCAGTCGCACCATGTCCTCGTAGGCACCTGGCGAATGGGTGGCGGCGATGACGAAACCGTCACAGGCCCCACTGGTGAACCACTCCTCCATCTGATCCGCGACCTCGGCACCGGTCCCCACGAACCGGGGGCCCTGGAGGAGGGTGGCCCGATGGCCGGCCAGGTCCGCCAGGGTCACGGTGTCTCCACCGATGTGCGCCGCGCAGGTTCTGCACGAGGCCCCGGATGCCCGAGACCGACGCGATGAGCTCGTCGGTGATCGGCGCGTCGAGGTCGAGACCGGCAAAGTCGTAGTTCATCAGCTCGGAGAGCAGGGTCAGTGAGGCCATGGGGTCGACGAAATCGTGGAGGAACATCTGCTCGCGCTCCTGCGCCTGAGCCGTCGACTCCCCCACCACCGTGTACGCCATCGGCAGCATCTTCACCGAATCGGGGTCGCGGCCCCCCTCGCCGATGCGCTCCTTCTGGTCCTTGTAGTGATTCCGTGCCACCTCAATGCTGGGATCGCCGGTGAAGATCACCTCGGCCCATCGGGAAGCGAAGTCCCGGCCCCGGCCCGACGAACCAGCCTGCAGCAATACGGGTCGCCCCTGAGGAGAGCGGGGAACCGTCAACGGGCCGCGGACGGAGAACCACTGGCCCGAGTGGTTCAGCTCATGCACCTTCTCCGGGTCAGCGAACACACCGCCGACACGATCGAGCACCAGTGCATCGTCCTCCCAGGTGTCCCAGAGACCGGTTGTGGCCTCGAGGAACTCGTCGGCCCGGTCATAGCGCTCGTCGTGGTCGAGCACTTGGTCCACGCCGAAATTCTGTGCCTCGCTGTCGTTGACCGACGTCACGATGTTCCAGGCCGCCCGGCCACCGGTCAGGTGGTCGAGCGTGGCAAAGGTTCGGGCCACGTGGAACGGGGAGTAGTAGGTCGTCGAATAGGTGGCACCGAGGCCGATGGACCGGGTCGCACCGGCGATGACCCCGAGCACGATGCTCAGATCGATCTTGACCGGGCGTGCGCCATAGCGGACCGCTTCGGCCACCGAACCGCCGTAGATACCGGGCATGGCGAGGCGATCGTCGAAGAACATCATGTCGAAACAGCCCTCTTCGAGGGTGCGTCCGAGCTTCTGGTAGTAGCTCGACGTCAGGAAGCCGTGTTCGGTCGCCGGATGGCGCCACGACCCCGCGTACACGGTGGCGTTCCCCGCCTGCATGAACCCGACCAACGACATCTGCTTCACCGCAACTCACCCTGGCTCTCTTCGATTCTTGGGACTACGGAACTTCACCGAGGCACACGCGACCGCCGGCGGCACGTCCACGATGGATCAGGTATTGCGGCCTCCGTTCACACCGATCACCTGTCCCGTGATGTACCCGGCCCCTTGCGAGACGAGGAACGAGCACGCGTGCGCGATGTCCTCCGGCGTGCCCGCACGCCGGACCGGGGTGAGCTCGGCATTCTCCTCCACGGAGCGGCCCAGGAGGCCCCGGCGCTCCGATCCACGCAGCATGGGCGTGTCGATGAACCCCGGGGGGATCGTGTTGACCGTGATCCCCTTGGGTGCGAGCTCGAGCGCGAGGGCTTTGGTGAACCCGATGAGGCCGGCCTTCGAGGTGACGTAGTGCACCATGTACGGCTGGCCGGACTGCGCGCTCGACGACGAGATGTTGACGATCCGGCCCCAGCCCGCTTCGATCATGTCGGGCACCACGGCTTGGCAGAAGTAGAACGGGCCGTTCAGATTGACTTCCATGATCCGGTTCCACTTGTCATCGGTAATGCTGAGGAACTCCTTGAAACCCGGAATTCCCGCATTGTTGACGAGGACGACAGGCGGACCGACCTCGGTCCGGACCCGCTGCACCGCCACGTTCACCTGGGCCCGATCCGACACATCGACACCGCCGAAGGCGAAACCCTCCAGTCCACGCGCTGCCAGCTCTCCGGTCACGGACTCGGCCGCTCCGGAGTCCAGATCGAGTACGACGACCGCAAAGCCGTCCTCGGCCAGACGGATCGCGATGGCCCTCCCGATGCCAGAGCCACCGCCGGTCACGATGGCGACGCCACGGCTCGTCATACGACGGATACCTCGCGCTGCATCGGTGCCCGTTCGGAGTGGTTCGACGAGACGTGACGATCGACCAGGTCGTCATCGAACCGGTCCTCATGGGACAGGGCTGGGGGCTCGGCGATACTGGCGGTCATTCGTCCTCCGTTTCGATCACGCGGCGGCCAGAGCGGCACCGACGCGACCTCGCATCCTATGAAGACATAGTTCTTCCGTCAAGAGAACCTTGTTTCCATCCCTTGACCCGGCCCCGTTGGACCACCGACGAGCGTCAGAGGGGTTCGTACTCGACGGTGAGCGAGGTGCTCGTAGGCAGTGACTGGCACGTCAGCACCCACCCCTCCTCCACTTCTTCAGGGCTCAGGGCATCGTTCACCCGCATAGTGACGGTGCCCTCCTTGAGGAATGCCATGCACGTGGCGCAGTTGCCGGCTTCGCACGAGTAAGGGGCCTGCAGGCTGGCCCGGCGAGCAGTGTCGAGTACCGTGTCGCCAGCGCGGTAGGGAACGTCGTGCCGCTTGCCCCGCAGGATGATGGCGATTGCCTCCGGGGTGGCGGTGCCCCCCGGGTCGACCACCGGCGGGGACCCGGCTTGGGCCGGGATCGTGAAACGCTCGATGAAGATGTCGCCGGCGTCGACGCCGAACTCGAGGAGAGTGCCTTCGACGAGGTCCATGAATGGTCCGGGCCCGCAGATGTAGAAGTCGGCGTCGACGCGGCAGCCAGTGAAATCGCGGATCGACGCGGCGTCGAGGAAGCCACGTTCTGTGTCGAGGTGGTGCCGGACCTCGAAACGTTCGGAGTTCTCGCGCTGCAGGGTGGCGAGCGCCTCGTCGAAAATGACGGAACCGGCGTCCCTGTTGGCGTACAGGAGACTGACCGGCCGCGCCGACGTGGCAAGCACGCTCTTGGCGATGGACATCACGGGAGTGATGCCACTCCCCCCGCAGAACGCGATGAGCGGACGGTCGCCACTTCGCACGAGGAACGAGCCCGAGGGGCTGGTGACGTCGAGGAGATCACTTTCGGCGACGTGGTCGATGAGCCAATTGGAGACGAATCCACCGGGGACCCGCTTGACCGTGACGGTGAGATCGACATCGACGTCCGGCGCACTCGACATGGAGTAACAGCGGGCATGCTCGTCCTCACCCGTGCCGACCCGGAAGGAGCAGAACTGCCCTGGCTCGTACCGGAACGTCTCGCGGAGTTGGGGCGGCACGTCGAGAACGAACGAGCGGGCGTCCTCGGTCTCCTGCACGACCCTCTTGACCCGGAGTCGGCGATACCCGTGCCGTTGCACGGCGTCATCGTGCCCGGTCACGCCGGCGTCGAACTGCCACTGAGAACCGAGCTTGCCCTCATCGTCCCGATTCTAGCAGCGACCTGAGAATTACATTCTCGCGTAGGAGTGCTCCCCACGGGGATATTCAACCCCGGTCCGGAGGCCTGTCGACACCCCGGCCCGCTCCTGGGGTTTTGATACGATAACGGACGTTACGTCATTCGATAATGACATGGCGATCAGGCGACAATGTCGCTATCCCCTGCAAAAGGAGTCGACATGGCACGACCACGCACGCCGCAGCCTCCCGTTCATCTCGTCAGTGCCCACATGCTCGACATCACCAGTGGCGAATTGGTCGCACCCGGCGGCCTGCTCGTCGAGGGCGATCGCATCACCGGGGTCTCCCCCACGTCGGTGCCTCATGATGCGGTCGAGATCGACCTCGGGGACGTCACCATGCTTCCGGGCTTGATGGACATGGAGGTCAACCTGGTCATGGGGGGACCGAACCATGCCAGCCCCCTGATCCCCGTGCAGGAGGATCCGGCGTTGCGCATGTTGCGGGCCGTTGCGAACGCACGCCGTACCCTCCGGGCCGGCTTCACGACGGTGCGCAATCTCGGTCTGTTCGTGCAGACGGGCGGCCTCCTGCTCGATGTCGCCCTCATGAAGGCCATCGACATGGGCTGGGTCGACGGCCCCCGCATCGTCCCGGCAGGCCACGCCATCAGTCCAACAGGAGGCCACCTCGACCCCACGATGTTCCAGGCGCTCGCGCCGCATGTCCTTCCGCTCACCGTCGAAGAAGGCATCGCGAACGGGGTGCCCGAGGTCCGCAAGGCCGTCCGCTACCAGATCAAGTACGGCGCCAAGGTGATCAAGGTGAGTGCGTCGGGGGGTGTCATGTCGCACACGGGACCAGCCGGGGCGCGGCAGTACTCCACGGAGGAACTCGAGGCCATCGTCGACGAGGCCCACCGCGCCGGCCTCAAGGTTGCGGCGCACTGTCATGGCGACGAGGCGATACGGGTGGCGGTCGAGTGCGGCATCGACTGCATCGAACACGGCTCGCTCATGAGCGACGAGACCATGGACCTGTTCATCGCGCGCAACACCTTCCTGGTCGCCACCACCTACCTGGCCGACGGGATGGACGTCTCCCATGCCGCCCCCGAACTCCAGGCCAAAGCGGCCGAAGTGTTCCCCCGGGCGAGGGAGACCATCAGCAAGGCGATCAAGAAGGGGGCTCGCATCGCATGCGGAACCGACGCCCCCGCCATCCCCCATGGCCGCAACGCCAAGGAGCTCGTCGCCCTGGTCAACCGGGGCATGACTCCCCTGCAAGCGCTCCGCGCCGCCACCCTGGTCTCGGCCGAGCTCATCGACGTCGACGACCGTGGCCGCCTCGAAGAGGGTCTCCTGGCCGACATCATCGCCGTCCCTGGCGACCCGCTCTCCGACATCACTGTCACCGAGTCGGTGCGCTTCGTCATGAAGGGCGGCCAGATCTACCGCCAAGATGACGGCGTCTGAACCATGGCCGCCGAGGACTTTCACCCTGATCTGCGCAGCGTCGCCCGCTTCCTGCCGCGGGGTGGCATCGGCGCTCGGACACTGAAACCGATCCGGTTGCTCACCGGACTGCAGTCCAGAACCGCGACGACGTCCGTCGAGGTGACGCCGGTGGCCGACGTCTCGGTGCGGGTGCACCGGCCACCCCCCCGGGAGAGCCGCAACCGGCCATGCTGTGGATCCACGGGGGAGGCATGGTGATGGGCACGGCGGCGCAGGACGACGCAATCTGTCGTCATTTCTCCGAGGAGCTCGGGATCACGGTGGCCGCCGTCGACTATCGGCTCGCGCCGGAACATCCCTTTCCGGTCCCCCTTGACGATTGTCATGACGCGCTGCGCTGGCTCGCCCACCAGCCCGGCGTGGACACGACCCGCATCGTCGTCGGCGGAGCGAGCGCCGGTGGCGGGCTCGCCGCCGGGTTGGCCCTGCTCGCCCGCCGGCGCGGGGAGGTGCGCCTCGCCTTTCAACTCCTCTCCTACCCGATGCTCGACGACCGCACAGCAACCCGCGTCGACAGTGGAGCCAGGAAGCGCAGATTGTGGAGCAACGCGTCGAACCGATTTGGCTGGCAGTCCTACCTGGGCCGAGCGCCCGGAGGCGGTGACGTCGACGGGTTGGCCGCACCCGCACGCGCCGACGACCTGGCGCACTTGCCGCCGGCATGGATCGGCGTCGGGACCGCGGACCTCTTCTACGAGGAGGACGTGGCCTACGCCGAGCGTCTCAACGCAGCCGGAGTGGCCTGCGCTCTCGATGTGGTCCAAGGTGCATTCCACGGGTTCGACGTCATCCGGCCGAACGCGGGTGTGGCACGGGCGTTTCGCACCGCGCAGACAGCAGCTCTTGCCGCAGCGCTCGCCTGACCCGGCTCCTCAGCCGGGGAACAAGACGCCGGCGACCGCACCGCCGTCGACAAGGAGATCCGTACCGGTGACGAAGCTCGCCTGCGGCCCGCACAAGAACTCCGCCGCGGCTGCGATGTCGTCGGGCGTCCCCAGCCGTCCCGTGCCGCTCCCCGACACCATCGACTGCATGAACTCGCCGCTGGGGCCGTTGAGCTCGGCGACACCCATCGGTGTCGAGATGACGCCCGGAGAGATGGAGTTGACCCGTGCCCGGCGGCGTCCCCAGGGGACCGACGCGGCCCGGACGCGAACCTGATTGGCACGCTTGGCGATCCCGTAGGCAAACCCCGGCTCGGCGATCGCGCTGTCCGCGAGCTCGGGCAGATCGAGCAGCGTCGCCGTCGGCGTCGTCGCGAGCCGGCGTTCGAAATCGGCATCTTGGGGCATCATCGATCCCGCGCTCGACGCGATGAAGACTCCGGCGCCACCGGGTGCGATGACCGCGCCGAAGGCGTCCAGCATGAGCGCCGCGCCAAGGAGGTCCACGCGGAGAATGGCACCGACCGAAGCCTGCACCGGCGACAGTCCGGCGGTATGCACCAGCACATCGATGCGCCCGAGGTCGGCGGCGGCCGACGCCAGGGCGGCCACCGACGTCGCGTCCGACACGTCCGTCACCTGCTCGACCACGAAGTGACCCTCGACCCGGAGCAGCTCGGCCGCTTCGCCGAGCGTGGAAGGTTTGACATCGGCCAGCAGCAGCGTCGATCCGCCGCCGAGCCGTCTGGCGATGGCCAGTCCCATGCCACCGATGCCGGTCACCACGACGACCCGATCACCCTCACTCATGCCACACCCTCCCTCTCGTCATTGCGCGGACCAACCGTAGACCGCATGCGCCTGCGCTCACCCGCCCGCGACGAACGGGTAGATCCGGGTGAAGTCCATGCCGGGCTCGCTGGTTGCGAACCGCTCCCACACCTCGGCTGCAGCCTGGCCCAATGCGGTGGACAATCCCCGCTCTCCTGCTTCGCGAAGGTAGAGCCGCACGTCCTTCGCCATCAACGAGTTCGAGAACCCCGAGGAGTACGAGCCCGTAAGCACGTGGTTCTGAAATTTGTCGCTCGTGGCCGCACTCTGGCCACTCGACGTGTCGAGCACGTCCAACATGGTGGCCATGTCGAGGCCCACTGAGAGCCCGTAGGCGATGGCTTCGCTGGCTGCGGCGAGCGCAGCTGCGGAAAGGAAGTTGTTGGCCAACTTCATGGCCTGGGCCATCCCGGGGCGATCACCCACCCGACGCCGCCGGTCACTCAGTCCGGCGAACACCGGCTCGGCGCGGAGAACGGCGCGGTCGGAGCCGGCATGCATCACCATGAGCGTGCGGGCGCGGGCGCCGGCGACACCGCCCGACACCGGCGCATCGACGTAGCCCACACCGGCGCGCGCAAGCAGGGCGCACACCGTGGTGGCCGCGTCCACTCCGATCGTCGAGGTGTCGATCACGAGCGTCACTCTCGAATCATCGGCACGAACGATCTGCCCGCACACGTTCTCGGAAGCCGCTCCGTCGGGCAGGCTGAGCACGATCACCTCGACCCGGCGGGCCACCTCCGCCACCTCGGCCACACTCGTCGACCCCTCTGGCGCACCACCGGGTCCGGCTGCATCATGAGCCACGACGCCGTAGCCCGCCTGCACGAGGTTGGCCGCCAGCACACGCCCCATATGGCCCATACCGATGCACCCGATCGTCTCGCGCGCCACGATCAGACATCCCGTTCACGTCGGAGAGCCTGGATCTCCCGACGTGCCGCGAGCGCCGCCGGCGCGCCGCAGTAGGCGGCGATCTGGAACAGGAGCTCATCGAGCTCCTCATCGGTGACCCCGGTCTGCAATTGCGCACTGGCGTGCAGTCTGAACTCCTGCATGCGCCCGAGTGCCGCCGTCATGGCCATGACCAGCAGGCTCCGATCGCGCGGCGAAAGAGGCCCGCCGCGAGCCCAGACACCCCAGGCCATGGAGGTCACATAGTCCTGGAACTCGACCGCGACCGGGTCGTCATCGGCGATCATCGCGTCGACATAGGCGTCACCGAGAATGGCCCGACGCATGGCGCGCGCCGCCTCGAGTTGCTCGGATTCGTCCATTGGTCCTCCTTGGGTGACGGAGCCTGCCGACGTTCAGCTCGAGCGCGCGATAGACGCCAGGTAGTCGCGCGTGCGCCGCGCGGAGGCCAGCTTCTCGTCGCGTGTGTCGCCTATGGGCACGATCCGCACCGAGAGGTCCGTCGTTCCGGCATCGGCAAAGGACTGCAATCGTCGGGCGATCGAGGCTTCGCTGCCCGCAGCGAGGATGTCGCCCACCGTGCGGGCGTCGCCGCGGTCGAGCAACTTCTGGTAGTTCGGCGACACGTCGGATTCCGAGAGGATCCGGTTGGTGCGGCTCACCGCCGCTTCGACCTCGTCCTCGCGACAGAGGCACACGGGGACGCCGGCCACGATCCGCGGCGGCCGCCGGCCGGCCGCCTCAGCGGCCGCGGTGATCGTGGGTGCCACGTGCGAGCCGATCGCCCGCTCGTCGGCCAACCAGAGAATGGTGCCGTCAGTCCGTTCTCCCGCCAGGCGGAGCATCATCGGCCCCAGCGCGGCGATCATCACCGGCGTCGGCACAATGTCCGTGATGTCCAGCGGATTGTGCACCCGGAACATCTCGTTCTCGACCTCGACCATTCCAGGTCCCGCCAACGCCGGTTCGAGCACGTCGAGATAGGCGCTCATAGTCGCGGCCAGACGTTCGTAGGGAAGACCCAGCATCTCGTCGATCACCCAGTGGTGCGACACACCGACTCCCAGCGTCAAGCGGCCTTGGCACACCGCTTGCACCGAAAGGGCCTGGTGGGCCAACGCGATCGGATGCCTGGGCTGCACCGGCACCACCGCCGTCCCGATCTCGATGCGGCTGGTCCGCGTGCCGATCAGCGTGGCCGCAGTCAGGGCGTCGAAGTCATCGGGGATCTGGGGAACCCAGACGGACGCGAATCCGGCGTCTTCCGCCCATTGCGCATCAGCCAACAGGCGCTCGACTTTTGTGGCGTAGCGGCCACGCTCGGGCCCCGCCATCACCCCGATCCGCACGTGTACTCTTCCTTTCGGCTCACGAGAAGGAGCGGGAGATCAGTTCAGACAGCTGGCTCGACAACGACGTCGATGCTGGCTGCACCGCTGTCGGGCACCCTCGCCTGCCGCCACACCTCGACGGGGAACGAGACGTTGACCAAGGAGTAGGTCAACGTGAGCAATCGGCCGGCGTCGTCGGGAAGGGCAGAGAGCTCGAACTTGTCGAGGTACGCGAGCATGTCTTCGAGCCGAGGAAACGCAGCGTCGTAAAAGGCTTGCATGTCGTCCATGGAACTCGCCAGCCGCTTGCCGAACCGCTCGGCTTCGGTCGCGAGGCACCAATCGGCGAACGGCTCGAGGTCGGCGAACTCGGGAGGCAATGAAGTGGTCATCGGGTCTCCTCGCTCAACGTCCGGCCGGTACGGCGACGGGGGTCGAAGTCTCTCTGTGGTCGGCGACATACCTTCCCGCCGTCTTGTGGAGATGGCGGAGCAGGATCTCCTGGTCGTTGAGAGGAAACTGGGTCACCGCACGGGACTCGAGCATCGACTGCGTCGCTTCGAGGGTGTTCCCGTCCTGTAAGGCGAATTCCTTGAAGGTGACGGCGGCGAGCTCCTGACGCAGGCGCTCGGTGGCGTTCTTGGGCGGGACGAAATACAGCGTGCCCTCGAAAATGTGGCTGTTGTGCGACGTCGGCCAGTAGTGGTAGGTCAGGTACCAGCCCGGGGCCCAGACGAGCAACATGAAGTTGGGGAAGAACACGAAGGAATCGATGCCCCACGCCGCGCTGCGCGCCGGGTTGAGGCCCGGGGGGAGCTCTTCGAGGCCCTCGATGTCGGGCCGGTCCCATGGTCCGAAGAGCCCGCTGCGCAGGACGCGCTCGATCGGCTTGACGATGCTCGGGTCCTTGGGGGGCGACATGCCTCCCCACGAAGAAACCATGCCGTGCGGCCCGTCGATCCCATAGGAGAGCGCCTCGTACCCGTAGCCCTGGAGCTTGCGCGACTCCTCACCGAGCGCTTGCCGTGCGTGCAGAACGGGTGCATGGTAGAACTCGGCGAAGGCGTCGATGAAGAGCTTCCAGTTGCTGCCGACGTTCGCCCGGTACTTGTACACCTGGGTCATCTCGCCGAATGGGTAGCCCTCGAGGCCCGCGCCCAGTTCCCCGAGGTAGTCAGCCACGGACGTGGTGTTGTCGGCGTCAAGGTTGACGAAGATGAACCCCTGCCACACCTCGGTCTGGACCGGGACGAGACCGAAATCCGCCTTGTCGAGATCGAAGAACTCCGACTCCTGCTGCACGAAGTTCAGTGCGCCGTCCAGGTCGTAGCGCCAGCCGTGGTACTTGCAGGTGAATTGACGGCAGCTTCCCCTGGTCTCTTCCCGGGGGAAGTCGTTCCAGACGAGCTTGTTCCCGCGATGCCGGCAGATGTTGTGGAACCCCCGAACGACGCCCTCCTTGTCGCGCACGACGATCACCGACGTCCCCGCGCACTGGAGTTCCTTGGTGAAGTAGCTGCCGGTGCGGGGGACCTCCTCGACCCGGCCGACGTTCAGCCAGGTCCGGTTGAAGATGGCCTTGCGCTCGAGCTCGTAGAACTCGGGCGAGATCGAATCCTCATAGTTCACGGTGCTCGTACCCAGCTCGGGGTAGTGCTCCGTCCAGCTCCCCTCAACTGGCTTGGGGAAGTGCGCCATGTGGTTGGTCCTCCTGTCGGGCGGGTGCCGCCCATGATATCAGTAGTCTCTGTAAAAGAGAAGAGCGTTCTCAGCCCAGGTCGTCGTCGAGCGGGATGGCAAAGCTCCGGAATGCCATGGCCAGGGCGTCGTAGGCGCCGACCGTGAAGACGAGGTCCATCTGCTGCTCGACGTCGAGCCCAGCGGCCAGAACCTCCCACGTGGCGTCGGTGATCATGGCGTCGCGCAGCAGTTCGTCCACGGCACGGAGCATGGCCGCCTCGAGTGGCGACCAACCGGCCGCGTCGGGACCCCCCTCGATCCGGTCGACCTCCTCGGCCGTGATGCCCGCGTCGGCGGCCAGCACGACGTGTTGTTTCCACTCGTAGATCGCCTGGCGCACCGCCGCCACCCGGAGGACGAGCAGCTCCCGCTGGCGAGGCGAGAGCGACGTGGCGAAGAGGATATGGCCGTTGAAGGTGTTGAACGCTTGGGCCAGGGCCGGGTACCGCGCCAGCATGCCGAGCACGTTCAGGCCCTTCGGGCGGCCGGGCTCCCTGCTCGGAAGCGGATGGCGTGGGTTCGGCGGTCGGATGGCAGCGAGCGCCTCGCGCATCTCCGCCGGCCACTCGCCCGGGGGCAGCGGGGTGATGCGGGGGCGCTCAGATTTTGGGTCGGGGCTCATTGGATCGCCTCGTCACCGGCCAGCGTGCACCGGTGCATGTCGCGGGGAGATGCCGGGTCGTAGGGCGTGGCGCGGTGCAGGACCCCGCGGTTGTCCCAGATCACCATGTCGCCGACCTGCCACACGTGGTGGTAGACCCGCTCGGGCACCGTCGAGCGGGCAAGAAGGTCAGCCAGCAGGGCCCGCCCGTCGCCGAGGTCCATCCCGACCACATGCGACGCGGTGGCGCCGAGCACGAGCGACCGGCGTCCTGACCGGTGTTTCCAAACCAGCGGATGCTCCTTGGACGGACGGTTGCGCCACATCGCAAGTTCCTCTGGTGTCGGGTCGTCGTTGACCAGGCGCTCCGCGGCCTCGAAGGTATGCACGACGCGCACCGAGTCGGCGCGTTCCTTTTCTTGGTCCGAAAGCGCCGCATAGGCCACGTACGAGCTGGCGAATTCGGTCGCCCCTCCTCGAGCGCTTCGAGGCACCACCGCGGCAGGTGGTCATCGTTGAGGAGCCGCTCGCGGTCGACGCCGGCAACGGTTGCGCCAACGGTCTCGCCGAGCGTTTGCGTGGTCAGCGTCGTCATACGGCTCTCCCTTCCCCCGTCTCGCTCCCGCAGCGGGCATCCGCGCCGCGGCCATTCCCCTGGCGGGAGACCGATCCTCGGCGAAGAGGGGGATCCGCCTCATACTAGAACATCGTCATTGCCGATTTTGGAGAACTTGATTATCGTCGCTATGCCGCAGGCCGCGTCACCCTTGACCGGAGTGTGGCCTGGCCTCCGCAGCCGGCGGCCCGATCACGAGAAGGGCTGAACATGGGCGACCTCCCAATTGCAGACGTCATCGAACTCGAGCAGCTCCTCGGCCGCTACGCCGTCGGCATGACCAAGAATGACGTCGATGCGGTGGTCGAGGTCTTCACCCCCGACGGCACGTACAGCGCCTTCGGCGACACCTACCACCTCGTCGATTTCCCGGCACTCGTCGAGGCGGCCCCCAAAGGGTTGTTCATGGTCGGGCCACCGGTGTTCGAGCTCGACGGGGACACGGGCCGGGGTGAGCAACCTCTCTGCTTCGTCGAGCAGCTGAGCCACGACATGCGCATCGGGTACTACACCGACACCTATCGCCGAACGCCCGACGGATGGCGTCTCGCCACCCGCGCCATGACGTTCCTGCGCAAGAGCGGTGCCCGCGACTCGGGTCGGGCTCATGACCCGACCCGCCCCCAGCCCTCCACATGACCGACACAGCGGCGTCAGACCTCGACGCCTTCCGATCCTCCGTCGAGTCCTGGCTCGACGAGAACAAGGGCAGGCTTGCACCTGACTACAGAGGCAGTGGGACGCTCGACCAGCAGATGGCTCATTTGACCAAGGTCAAGCGCCTCGCCTATGACGCCGGCTTCATGCGCCGCGGCTGGCCCGAACGCGTCGGTGGACTCGGAGGATCGACCCTCATCCGCGCCTACCTGGGCGAGGCTCTCACCACCCGTGACTTCGTCGAACCTGGGCTGTACTCCATGACCGAAGTGCTCGCCCCAACCCTGATCGACTACGCAGCGCCGGAGTTGGCGGCCAGCATGGTGCCCAAATTGCTGTGTGGCGACGAAATGTGGTGCCAGGGGTTCTCAGAGCCCGGCACCGGGAGCAACCTGGCATCGCTCTCCTGCCGGGCCGAGCCCGCCGGAGAAGGGTGGCAGGTCACTGGCCAAAAGGTGTGGACCAGCCTGGCCCAGTACGCGCAGCGCTGCGTGCTGCTCACCCGAACCGGCACCCCCGAGTCAGCCCACAAAGGGATCACCGCCCTCTTCGTCGACATGGATGCACCCGGCATCACCGTTCGTCCGATCGAGACCATGCACGGGGCCGAGGAGTTCTCAGAGGTCTTCTTCGACGGCGTCGAGGTTCCGCTGGCCCGCACCCTGGGCGAGGTGAACGGTGGTTGGGCCGTCGCAATGGACCTGTTGCCGTATGAACGCAGCACGGCGCTGTGGCACCGGGGGGCATTCCTGCACCGGCGGCTGCAGGACCTCGTGCGCGTGGCGCCGGTCGGCGCGCTCGATCCGCAGCAACTGGGCGAGGTGACCCAACTGTTGTACGCATTCCGCGCCCGGTCCCGTGCCACCCAGCATCGAATGGCGAACAAGGAGAGGCTCGGTCCTGAAACCTCTCTCGACAAGATCCTCCTCGCGACGGCCGAACAGGCCATCTTCGACCTTGCCGCCGACACGTTGACGGCCGAGCTGACGATCGGCGACGACGCCGAGAGTGAGCGGTGGCGCACCGATTTCCTTTACTCGCGTGCTGCGACGATTTACGGCGGGAGCGCCGAGATCCAGCGCAACATCATCGCTCGCCGTCTCCTCGACTTGGGGAATGACCGCTGATGGACGGTGAGGACCTCGCGCTCTTCGAGCGGAGCATCCGGAATGCCACACAGGCGCGTTCGGGGCCGGCACTCGACGCCGCGCTCGAGGATGTCGGCTGGCACGACGCGTTGACCATCGATCCGCGCGCCGCCATCGCGACGCTCTTCGAATTCCAAGGTGCGGCCCACACCACCTCCTCCGCCCTCGGCCACGTGGTCGCGCATGCCCTCGGACTGGACGACAACCCTGGGGCATGCGTCGTCCTCCCGGCCATCGGACAGTGGCACCGGCCGGGGACAGTGAAGGACCGCGGCCTTCAGGTGAACGGCCTGTCCCCGGCCGCCTGGCGCGATCGGGAGTCCGTTGTCGTCCTCGCAGGGACCGAACGCGGCGATGCTGCGTTCGGTGTGCCCACTGCGTCACTCACGTTCGATCCCGTCCACGGCATCGATCCACAGTGCGGCTTGTCGCGGGTGACGGGCACTGACATCGAAGCCACTCCCGACGTGGGCCCTGCCGCTGCCCAATGGACTGCAGCAGTCGCTCTGGGACGTGTGGCCCTCGCCCACGAGCTTGTCGGGGCCTCACGGGCGATGCTCGACCTTGCCCGCGAGCATGCACTGGCACGCATCCAGTTCGGTCGTCCCATCAGTTCGTTCCAGGCCATCCGTCACCGTCTGGCGGAGACGCTCGTCGCCATCGAGATGGCCGAGGCGATGTTGGATTCCGCCTGGCTCGACATGACAGAGAGCACCGCTGCGATGGCAAAGGCCGTGGCCGGGCGCCAGGCGCGGGTCACCGCTCGCCATTGCCAACAGGTGCTGGCCGGGATCGGCTTCACCACCGAGCATCGGCTGCACCTCTACGTGCAGCGCACGCTCCTGCTCGACGGGTTGTTCGGCCCTGCGGTGTCACTCACCAAGATCCTCGGCGAGCAGATCCTCCGCGACTCCCGGCTCCCACCGTTACTGGCGCTCTGATCTCTCGCGGACGAATCCCGCGACGTGCCGGGATCGCTACCCGGACTTCGGCTCAGCACGGGCACGCCCAAACGTTCGCCGGAGCCAGGCGCCGATGTGCTCATGGGCAGCGGCCGCGGCGGGAAAGTCGAAGTTGATGAAGCCGTGGGGCTGGCCCGCGTAACAGACCTCGTCCACATCGACGCCGTCCTGGCGCAGCCGTTCGGCGTACGCCCGCCCCTCGTCCCGGAGGAGGTCGCAGCCGCCCAGGAGGACGAGGGCGTGCGGGAGCCCGGCCAGAGTCGACACCGCGAAGAGGAGCGGCGTACGGGTTGTCATCGATATCGTCCGGACCGCTGTACGCCGCCCAGAACGCCTCTCCACCCTCCCGGCTGATGATGAGCCCGTCAAACTCCGTCGCCGACGGATACGTGAGCCTGCCCCCAAGTGCGGGGTAGATCAGCGCCTGTCCTATTGGCTGCGGGCCGTCGGCATCGCGCATGCGGAGCGACACCGCAGCAGCCATGTTCCCCCCGGCGCTCTCCCCGGCGACGGCCACGGCCGAGGGCGGCACTTTGAAACGCCCGGCGCCGGCAATGGCCCAACGGGTGACAGCCTCGCAGTCGTCCAGGCCGGCCGGGAATGGGTTCTCAGGTGCCAGCCGGTAGCCCACGGAGACGACGATTGCCCCCGAGCTGTGTGCCAGTTCGCGCGCGACGTTGTCCATCAAGCCGATACTGCCGATCACGAAGCCTCCGCCGTGGAAGTAGACGACCAGACCCGTGGGTGCATCCTGGTCCTGATAGATGCGGATCGGGACGTCTCCGACCAGTTCGTCGACAATGTGGGCGATCTCGCGCGTCGGCGGAAATCCGACGGGTCCACGGGCCAACTCGAGGATCTCCGGAGAGAGATCTGCGAATGGAGTGGCCCTCTCAGGGTTCGCCGCCATCCATTCGGCCACCCAAGGGTCGAGAACCCCCTCGTCGCTCACCAGGTCTCCCCCTCCGCACACTCGCTGTCAGTGACTCCTCGGCCGGACATGTGGCAGACGCTTCCAGAACTGGCGCAACCAGTCAAGGTCGTTCATGTTCCTCGCACCCAGCTACGTTGTCGGACGACAGGGAGGGCGACATGACGGATGATCTCGGCGCGGCGGGGCTCAGGTTCGAACGGGACGGCGTCATCGGATGGTGCACCATCGACCGGCCCGAAGCGAGGAACGCATTCACGCCGGCCATGTACTTCGGGATCAAGCGGGCCGTGCACCTGGTGAACAATGATCCCGAACTGGAGGCCCTCATCATCACCGGGACCGGTGATGTCTTCGCTCCGGGCGGCGATCTCGGTGGGCGGACCGGGCCGGGCGATCTGCCGGTACCCGACATCGGGCACGAGATCCTGCCATTCCTCACCATCCGGGACAGCCGGGCGCCGGTGGTGTCCGCCGTGAACGGGATCTGTCAGGCCGGCGGCCTCCTGGTCGCCATGATGTCCGACATCGCCGTGGCCAGCGATCGAGCGGTGTTTCGGGTTCCCGAGCTGTTGCGGGGGATCGTCGACGCCACGTATGCGTCGGTCCTGCCGGCACATGTCGGCATCGCCGTTGCCCGCGATCTGTTGCTCTCCGCCCGCCGGTTCGACGCCGAAGAAGCCGTCCGCCTGGGCGTGATCACGAGAGTCGCGCCTCACGAACAGCTCCGTGAGGCGGCGGTCCAGGCCGTGGGTGAAATCCTCCAGACGGGGCCGTTGGCGCGCATGCACGTCAAGCGGATGCTCAACGACCGGTACGGACTGATCGACTACCAGACGATGTTCGCCTCGCTGGCGAGCTCTCCCGAGCCGCGGGAGGGGATGCAGGCGTTCATGGAGAAGCGATCGCCCAACTGGATCCCCGCGCAGTTCGCGAGCGAGAGCCCCGGCCGCTGAACGAAATCGTGAGCAGGACAGGGGCGGTCGGCGTCCCCAGGGCCTGCAAGCCGGTGGTCTCCTACGAGCTGCCCGGCGCCCCCACCCCGTTGAAGATGAGGTCCCAGAGCTCTTCCGCCGGATCAGCCGTTTCCGCCCGGATGGACATCCCGCCGATGGTCGCCGAGAACGTGTTGAACATGATCGCCTCGAGCACCATGCCGGTGATCGTGGCCCGCCGGAGTCCGGCACGGAGCGCCCCCGCCTCCGTGGCGTCGTCCAGGACTTCGTTGCACAAGGTCACGAGCGGGACGAAGGCCTGCGCTGCCTCGGTGGGATGCCGGGTGAGGAGCTGCTGCGCGAAGTCGACGAGCACCGGTGCGGTCGGGCTCCACTCCACGGGGTCGCCTCCGGGCGCGGGACGGCAGAGGCGGTAGTACTCCACCACGAAGCGATGAAGGCGCCCGAGTGCGTCCTCTTCGGCGGCGATCTTGCCACGCAGGAATTCCGTGCTGGAACGAACCGTCTCCTCGAAGAGAGCCAGGAGCAACTCGTGCTTCCCGCTGAAGTACTGGTAGAAGAGGCGTAGGGACTGCCCGGAGCGCTCGACGACCTCCTGGACGGTGAAGTCCTTGTGTGGCTCCCCCTCGTTCATCAGCTCGAGGGCGGCGTCGAGAAACCGCTGCAGGCGGCTCTCGGCACGGGCGCGAGCCGAATCGAGCGAGCGGGCGACCGCCAGCTCCCGCCGGCTGACCGCCGGATCTGCCTTCGTCGAGTCCGCCTCGGCCGTGGATTTCTTCACCACGGAACGGATTCCTGGCCCAGGCCGGTGAGAGCGTCTTTGTCCATCAGCGAAAACCTCATATCCGTGCAGAGGTTACCTTGCGGCGGACGCCACTCCGAGCACGTCGCTCCTCATGATGCGGGCAACCGCAGGATGCGCCCGGCGACCAGGTTGCGCTGGATCTGCGAGGTTCCCCCCATGACGCTCTGCGCCCGTGCGTAGAGGTAGACCTTCAGCCCGGTGTCATCCTCGGCCGGGCTGATGCCGCCGACCGAGAGCGCGGCGTTCCCGACGGTCTGCTCCGTCGAGGTCATGAGCAGCTTGTCGATCGAGCCCTCTGGACCATGCGTCACACCGTCCAGGCGCTCGGAGAGCCGCCGGCAGACGTGCAATCGCAACATGTCCGCCTCGACGATCGCCCATCCGAGGTCGCGCATCTGCCCGGAGGTGTAGCGCGACGGCTCTCGTTGCACCTGCTCCACCAGATCCTTGACCAGCTTCTTGTAACGACCGGCAAATCCGAGCTGTTGGGGTTCTCGCTCGTGGCTGACGACGGTCATGGCCAGGGACCAGCCTTCTCCCGGCACGCCGATCATGTTGGCGGCGGGTACCCGGGCTCCATCGAAGAGCACCTCTCCGAACTCCTTGGTGATCCCGTTGATCATGGGCAGAGGTCGCTGCTGAATTCCCGGCTGGTCCATCGGCACCGCAAAGGCTGAGATGCCTTTGTGCTTGGCGACATCGGGGTCGGTCCGGGCGAGCACGAGGCACCACTCGGCGTCGTCGGAGTAACTCGTCCAGACCTTGTGACCGGCGAGGATGTACTCATCGCCCTGGCGGTCAGCCCGGGTGCGCAGCGATGCCAGGTCCGAGCCGGCATCTGGTTCGCTGAAACCTTGGCACCATCGATCACGCCCATTGACGATTCCCGGTAAGAACCGTTGCTTGATGTCGACGCTTCCGTGTTCGAGGATGCCTTCGACGAGGTAGCCGAGACTCGGGCGAGGGGGGGCGGCGGCGGCGGCCAGCTCCTCGTCGACAATGACGTCGTAGACGCTCGTCAGGTCCTGGCCACCAATCTCTTTCGGCCAGGTCGTGCCGAAGAAACCACCGTCATAGAGCGATTGATGCCAGGCACGCTGGCCGGCCCAGTAGTCGTCATCCGTCGAGGAGGCCGGCAACTTCGGGTTGTTCTCCTCCAACCACTCCCGGAGACGCAACCGAAACGCCGCCTCTTCGGGCGCATCACCGAAGTCCATCGGTGCCTCCGATCCCGTGGTGCGCCAAGACCCGCCCCATGTTGACGTCCACCCCACCGAGGATCTCGCTCGAAAGAAGGGCCCGGCGCAGATGGACGTGCGCCAGACACTCCCACGTGTTGCCAATGCCCCCGTGGACCTGAATCGAGGTCTCGCAGACCGTACGCGCCGATCTGGCGCAGTAGGCCTTGGCCGCCGCCGCCGCCGCGAGTGCGTCGTCCGCCGCGAGTGCGTCGACCGCCCATGCGGCGTGGCGGGCCACACTGCGTGAGCCCTCCATGAGGACCAGCGCATCGGCGAGAAGGTGCTGAATGGCCTGAAAGGAACCGACCGGCCGCCCGAATTGTTGACGTGAGGTGGCGTAGTTGCAGGAAAGGTCAATTGCCCCTCGCATCACCCCGACCAGATCGGCGCTGGTCAACGCCAGCCCCAGCGCGCACCATCTCGCCAGGTCGTCGGGAGCCAGGAGCCGTCCGTGGTGGAAGGTCTCGGTGGCGGGCGACGACGCATCAACAACCGT
Source organism: uncultured Acidimicrobiaceae bacterium (assembly GCA_963706555.1). Taxonomy (GTDB): domain Bacteria; phylum Actinomycetota; class Acidimicrobiia; order Acidimicrobiales; family RAAP-2; genus Bog-473. Next base: position 2,338,097 of record OY970164.1, on the reverse strand, counting down.
GGTGGGGCGAGTCAGGTCGACCCCGCCTGCAGTCGACCCGAGGCGCACGGAGGCGACGACGAAACCGTCCCGCTCACGCACCAGGAGGAGCGCTGCGTCAGCGCCCTCAGTGTCAATGGCCACGGCGGCTTCGGGCGTCTTGCCATCGATAGCCACCGCGAGGTCGGACAGTGAGCGGGCGAGGACGATGGTCTCGGCGACCGTGGCAGGAGGTGCTCCGGCAATTCGCCTCAGTTCCGTTGCGAGTGTCGGGCCCAGGAACGGCGCATCGGCCAGACCGCGTCCCAACTCCTCGGCGACGATGGCAGGCTCGACCCCCGACGCGAGCGGCGCGCCATCGGCCTCATCGGCACGAAGTTCCCGCCAGCCCGAAGCGACGATAGCGGCTTCCAATTTCTCCGATCTTTCGAGATCATTGAGCTGGCCCACGGCGCGGGCCCGAGCCGGTCGACGACGACCGCCACCGACTCACGGAGCGCCTCTTGGACCGACGAGAGCCGGACGTCCATCAGACCTCCTCGCCCTCGCTGAGCAGACGCGGCGTCCATTCATCGCGGAGCGTGCGGCGAAGCACCTTTCCCGAGGGCAGTCGCGGGATCGCATCGACGAAGACGACCCATCGGACCTGCTTGTACGTCGCCAGGGAAGCGGCCACAAATTGTTGGAGCTCTTCTTCTGTGGCCGGGTGCTCGGGATCCAGCTGCACAACGGCAACGGGGACTTCGCCCGCACGCTCGTCGACCAGTCCGAAGACGGCGCAGTCGAGAACGGAAGGATGACCGTGCAGGACTCCCTCGATCTCGGCGGGAGCGACTTGGAAGCCCTTGACCTTGATCATCTCCTTCGAGCGGTCAGTGAGATGGACCCACCCCTGCGGTTCGAGCCAGCCGACGTCGCCTGTTCGATACCAGCCGTCGGCGAAAGCCTCCGCAGTCGCCTCGGTGGGGAGGTAGCCGACCATCGCCGAGGGGCTCAGAACTTGAATCTCCCCGATCTCCCCGGGCGCCAGGATGGCACCGCTCTCCAGATCAGCCACGCGCAACGTGACCCCTGTTGGCGGCAACCCCGCAGAGTCGAGCCGCCACTCCGATGGTCGATCGACCGGATTGACCGCGATGACCGGCACTTCACTCGCTCCGTAGGCCGGAAGCCAGCGCACGCCGGTGCGCTCGGAAACGCGTCTGGCCACGGCCTCGCTCACCGGGGTCGCCCCCCACATGATGTAGCGCAGCGACGACAGGTCGAACTTCTCGAGATCGGGGTGGTTGGCCATCGCCAGCGCGATCGGCGCCACCGCCATCTCGAGGGTCATTTTGTCCGCCTCAATGAAATGGAGCACGTCGTCCAGGTCGAATCGACGATGCAGCCGCACCGTGGCACCTGCGTTCGCCGCAGCCAGCAGATTCAGGAGGCCGAGGATGTGAGAAGGCGGCGTCGCGACCTGGAAGCGGTCGGTCGGACCGAGGCCCAGTGTCTGACACCAGTGCGCAGTTCCGTGGCCCATCGAACGATGAGTATGGCGAACGGCCTTCGGAAGACCGGTGGTGCCCGAGCTGAATACCAGAACCGCCTCGTCGGTATCGCTCGACCCGACCACATCGCCGGTCGGACCAGCCGAGGGGCCACTTCCCGACCAGTCGTCGACGTCGGTCACGCTGCGCTCCCCGAACAGCTCAGCCAGCAACGCCGTGGACTGCCCGTCCGCCACCGCGTGCACCGGTTCCGTCAGCGCCAGCGCGTGCCCGATCTCACCTACCTTCCACGACGGGCTGAGGAGCACCGAAGCAGCGCCGATCTTGCTGACCGCGTAGACGGCCACGACGAATTCCGGCCGATTCGAGAGCATCAACGCCACGCGATCGCCGGGGCGAATGCCCCGGGCAACGAGATATCGGCCGAAGGAACTGCTCAGGTCGTCGAGGCGTCGGAACGACCACGTCTCGTCGCCTGCCCAGACGGCGTCGCGCTCACCGAATTCATTCGCGGCGCGCTCGAGATAGTGATGGAGCAAGGTCGCCGGCATGGAAACATTCTTCTCGTTTCTGAGATCGACGTCAACATTGAGAGAATGTAAGGTTCTCTCCATGACCGAGAAGGTGAACTCCCCCATACTCGCAGGTCCCACTGATCCTGACGTGCGCCAGGAGATCATCGACACCGTGCGGCGGTTCGTCGCCAACGAGGTCACCCCTGTCGCCTCCGGGTTGGAGCATCAGGATACTTTCCCGACCGACATCGTCGACCAGATGCGTGAACTCGGACTCTTCGGCGTGACCATTCCCGGGGACTACGGGGGCTTGGGCCTCGACCTGTTGACGTACATCGGTGTCATCGAGGAGCTGGCCTACGGCTGGATGAGCCTGACCGGCATCGTGAACACCCACACCATGGCGGCCACGTTGATCATGGTGCACGGCAACGACGAACAGAAGGAGCGCTGGCTGCCCGTCCTGGCCTCAGGGGACCGCAGAGGGGCGCTCTCCCTGTCCGAGCCCGACGCCGGCAGCGACACCCGCAACATCTCCTGTCGCGCCGCCCGCGACGGCGACGAGTACGTGGTGAACGGCACGAAAGCCTGGGTCACGAACGGCGAGCGTTCCAGTTTGGTTGCGTTGGCGGCTCGCACCGAAGAGGGAATCTCCGCGTTCATCGTGGAGAAGGAACCGGGGCCGATGTTCGAGGGGATCACGATCAGCAAGAACGTCAGCAAGCTCGGCTACAAGGGGGTCGAGACCGTCGAGATGTCCTACGTCGACCACCGGATTCCGGCGGCCAACCTCATCGGCGAACTGGGGCGAGGACTTCCCCAGATCCTGGGAGTCCTCGAGCTGGGGCGTATCAATATCGCGGCACGCGCGGTGGGAGTCGCGCGGGCGGCATTCGACGCCGCGTTGCACTACGCCCAAGAACGCGAGACCTTCGGCAAGCCCATCGGCGAGCACCAGGCCATTCAGCTGAAGCTGGCCGACATGGCCACCAGGCTGCAGGCCGCGCGGCTCCTCACGAGGGATGCGGCAGAGCGAAAGATGGCCGGACTGCGTTGTGACGTGGAGGCCGGCATGGCCAAGCTCTTCGCCAGCGAGACCGCCCTCGAGCTCGCCACCGAGTGCATGCGGATCCACGGGGGCGTGGGCTACACGACCGACCTGCCTGTAGAGCGCTACTACCGCGACGCTCCACTCATGGTCATCGGCGAGGGAACCAACGAGATCCAACGGTTGGTCATCGCCCGGGGCTTGCTCGCACGGGCGCGCGCGGCGGGCTCTTAGCTCAGACCTCCCCGACATCCGGCTCGGATTCGGAACCACTCCGGCGGCGGACGGTGCCGCGGGACAGCTCTTCGAGAACCTCGGCCGTGTCGTCCCCGAGCTTGGGTATCGCGATCGCAGGGTTGGCGGCCACACCGGAGAAGGTGACGGGGCCGTTGACGGATCGCATCGCCCCGTGCTCGACCTCCACGATGCCGTCATTGGCGAGCAATTGCGGGTCGACGACGACGTCGGCCGGAGTGTGCACGGGGGCCCACCACACGCCCTCGCGGTCGAATCGCTCCCGCCACTGCGAAAGCGGCCGTTCGGCAATGATCTCGTCGAAGAGGGCGATGACCTCGACCCGGTTCTTGCGTAGCGCGCGCGCACTGGAGAATCGTTCGTCATCGAGCAACTCGGGATGCCCGAGTGCCCGACAGACCGCCCCAATGTGGCGAGCGGCCTCCAGGCCGGTGAAGAAGAACCACTTCCCGTCGGCGGCCCGGTACGGATTCATCAACGGCGACTGGTTGCGATCGCGGCGTTCGGCTCCGGCGACCTTCCCCAACTCCATCTGTAACCCCAGGTCCCAACCAAGGACGTACGCGCCGGTGCGGAGCAGGGACACCTCGACCACTCGGCCGACGCCTGTCGCACGTTGCTGGATAACGGCAGCCAGAATGCCGGCAAGCGCGGCGAGGCCCGTGATGTGGTCACCGACTCCCCCGCGGGCGTTCAGCGGGGCACCGTCACCGCCCGCCATCTGACTCGAGAGACCCGAGCGGGCCCAGAATGCCCCGATGTCATAGGTCGGGCGATTCCGGTCCTCACCGCGCAGGCCGTAGCCGCTGACGCTGCAGTAGACGATGTGGGGGTGGCGGCGCAACGTCTCCTCCGGGTCGAGGTCGAGCTTGTCGAGGGCGTCGGGGCGGAGGTTGCTGACGAAGACGTCCGCCGTCGCCAAGAGCTCTTCGAGGTGCTGGCGGTCGCCGGGCTCACGCAGATCGAGGACGACGCTTCGCTTTCCGCGGTTGTCAAGGGCGAACCCCGGGTTTGGCAGGTCATCGCCGATCCCGATGGAGCCGAAGACGTTGCGCATCGGATCGCCGGTCGGAGCTTCGACCTTGATGACCTCGGCGCCCCAGTCGGCAAGAAGGGCCGCGGCCGAGGGTGCGGCCACCCACACCCCGAGTTCGACCACCCGCAAGTCTGCGAGAGCCGACAGTCCGAATGACTGGTCGCCGCTCACGCCGAGTTACCGCGCCGGCGTTGTTCCCCACGTTGTCTGAGGTCGTCCTTCACGACCTTGCCGGTGGCGGTGAGCGGAAGATCGTCGACGAATTCCACGACCCTGGGCACCTTGAAATTGGCCATCTGGGCCCGGCTCCATTCGATGATGTCCTCTTCGGTCTCCGCGGAGCCGGGGTGCAGCACAACGAACGCCATCCCGACTTCGCCCAGGCGCTCGTCGGGAATGCCGATAACGGCCGCTTGGCGGATGTGGGGGTGGCGGAGCAGGGCATTCTCTATCTCCGCCGGATAGGCGTTGAAGCCTCCGACGATGTACATGTCCTTCGAGCGGCCGACAATCCTCAGATAGCCCGCGGCATCGACGGTCCCGAGATCACCGGTCCGCAGCCACCCGTCCGACGAGAGGGCCAGGGCCGTTCCCGCCGGATCGTCGAGGTAGTGTGACATGACACTCCCACCCCGCAAGAGCACCTCACCAGCCTCGCCCCGCCGCACCTCGGAGCCTGCGCCATCGACGATCCGAAGTTCGAAACCCGGACGCGGACAGCCCACGGTTGTGGCAATCGTCTCTACGTCGTCGTCGGGCAACGTCGCCGCCGCCGTGCCGGTCTCGGTGAGCCCGTAGCCGGTGATGATCCGGGAGAAGGGCAGTTCGCTGTCGATCCGCCGGATGAGCTCGACCGGTATGTCGGCTGAGCCGGTGACAGCCACGCGCAGGGTCGAGAGGTCGAAGCGGTCGCGATCGGGGTGGTCGAGGAGGCCTTGATACAACGTGGGTGGGCCCGGCAACACGGTCACCTTCTCCTCCCCGACGAGCGAGAGCACGGCATCGACATCGAACACGGCCTGCGGGAGCATGGTGGCTCCGGCGCACACCGAGGGGAGGATCCCCGCCTTCAATCCGAACATGTGGAAGTAAGGATTCACCATCAGGTAGCGATCGTCGGCATGCAGCCCCGTCATCGCCACCCAGTCAGTGGCCACGCGGAGGGTCCGACTGTGGGTCTGTACCACGCCCTTGGGAAAGCCGGTCGTGCCCGAAGTGAACAAGATGTCAGAGGGATCGTCGGGCTTTGCCGCATCGGTCCGCCGGTCGACTTCGGCTATGGCGACATCGGTGGCGCGACGACAGGAATTCGCTCCACCCGACGGTTCCCCCGATTGCGGGACCGCGCGCGATGACGGTCGTGGTCAGATCGGGGAGTTCGACCCCCGTGTCCTTGAGCATCGCCACGTAGTCCGTCCCGAGAAAATCGGTCATGGCCACCAGGACCCTCGCCCGACCGCGCAACAGAATGTCGGCGGCCTCCCCGCCTTTGAACCTCGTGTTGATGGGGACCAACACCGAACCGGCCCGCCAGAGCCCGAGCGCGGCAACGACCCACTCGGCGCTGTTGACGGCCCAGATGGACACGGGGTCACCCGGTTCAATTCCGGAACCCACCAGGGCGGCGCCGAACAGGCGGGCCTGTTCCGCGAGCTCCACATAGGTCATGCGGGTCCCACCATCGATGAGCGCCGGTCTCGTCCCGAACCGGTCGGCCGCGGCATCGATCATCGAAGAAATGCTTTTCCACCCACTGGTGGGGACGCCGGTCATCGGCTCACTTGACGTCGCCCCGATCGTCGGGGATCCCGAGTGCTCGCATGGTTTTCGGGCGCCTCCCTCTCGGCTGAGAACGACATTGTTACATTGAGAGAGTACCGTTGCAGAACCTCCTCTTTCTCATGAGGCACGCCTCCGCCGAGCGTGCTGGGAAGCGAGAGCACCATGGAGCGACTGGGAATCGAGTTCCTCAGTGTGTTCGGGCTGCCGCCTGTCGAGTTCGTGCACCTCGCGGCCGACCTGGGGTGCCGCCATATCTCGACCGGGTTGACGCCCGCTCCGTATGACCCCCCGACCTACCCGACGTTCTCCCTCCGGGATGATCCGGTCTTGCGGGACGAGATGATCGCGGTGCTGCGCGAGCGCGACGTCTCTATCTCACTGGGAGAAGGCATGTTGGTCCGCCCTGGCGCAGATGTGCGTGACTTCGCAACGGATCTCGACATCATGCTCGAGCTCGGCATACGGCGGATCAACACGTTGTCCCTCGATCCCGACCCGAACCGCAGCATCGATCAGTTCGGCGTTCTGGCCGAGCTGGCCTCCGCTGTCGGGGTCGAGACCACCGTCGAGACCAGTCCCGGCTTCTTCCCCCCTGACCTGCCCACCGCTGTCGAAGTACTCGCTGCGGTGCACCGGCCCGACTTCCGACTCCTCGTCGACACGATGCACATCGTGCGCGGAGGTGCCACCGCCGCCGACCTGTCCGCACTCGACCCAGCCACCATCGGCTACATCCAGCTCAGTGACGCACCGCGGCACGCCGACGGGTCCTCCCCGTACTACGAGGAGGCAATGTGCGAACGGATGGTGCCCGGCACGGGCGAGCTGCCCTTGCTCGACCTCCTCGCGGCAGTCCCGAGGGATCTGGTCATCGGGCTCGAGGTACCAATTCGTTCCCAGGCCCAATCCGGAGTCGGCCCTCATGATCGTCTCGCCCGATGCGTCGCCGCCGCTCGCCACCTCCTGGCCCAACTCGATGTGCCCGGGTGAAAGGTACCGGCGCCCGGACCGGCGCCACCTGCTAAGACCTCGTACCGAGAAGCACCCCACCCTAGGACATCTCAGGAGAAGGCACGTGACGCCATTTGATGGATTTCGCTATGACGGAAAAAGGGCGCTGGTCGTCGGAGGAGCGACGGGAATGGGCGCGGCGACGGCTGAAGTTCTGCTGTCGGCGGGCGCCGAGGTCGTGGTCATGGACAATGCGGAGATCTCCCTGTCAGGGGTCACGGCGATCACCATGGACCTGGCCGAGCGCGCCTCGATCGACGCTGCCCTCGAGCAGTGCGGCGGCCCTGTGCACGCATTGTTCTCGTGCGCCGGTGTGGCCGACGGGACGGCCGGGATAGAGAAGATCAACTTCATCGGCCACCGTCATATCGTCGATCGGTTGCTGGCGGCAGACATGCTCCCCAGGGGATCGGCCATCGGCTTCATTTCGTCCGCCGCCGGTCTCGGCTGGGAAGCGAATCTTCCGCGGATCAAGGAGTACCTTGCAACGCCCGACTTCGACAGCGCGGTGGCGTGGGTGGCCGCCAACGGCGGCGCGGACTACCTCTCGACCAAACAGGCGATCTGCGCGTATGTCGCGACACACGCCTTTCCACTCATACAGCGTGGGATCCGGATCAACGCCATTTGCCCGGGTCCGACGGACACACCGTTGGCCCGGGCCAACGAAGAGACGTGGCTTGGCTTCGGTGCTGACTTTCGCAGCGAGGTGGGTGTGGACGTCCTGACCCCGATGGAGCAGGCGTCTGCCCTCGTCTTTCTCTGCAGCTCCGCCGCGAGTTCCATAAACGGGATCACCCTCATTACCGATAGCGGGTACTTCGCCGCCGGGATGACCGAGGTCTTCCCTCCGGCCACGCCCGCCGTCAACTTCCTTCTGGGACGGATGTGATCGTCCTGCGTTGACTGCGTTGACTGCGTTGACTGCGTTGACCGCGTCGATCGCGTCGCCGCATCCGTGTGCACCATCCCGATTGAAGCCGACCAGGGAGGCGTTTGTTCAGTGTCACCTCAGGAAACACCGTCGGACCGGCCCCGGCCCCATCTGGGCCGGTGGTTCGAAGATCTGCCCGTCGGCTTGGTCATCGACCACGCCATCACCCGCACGATCACCGAATCCGACAACACGCTGTTCTCGGTGATGACGATGAACCCACAGCCGCTTCACCTCGATGAGTCCTTCGCGCAAACGACGGAGTTCGGGACGCGCTTGGTGAATAGCCTCCTGACCCTCTCGCTCCTGATCGGCCTCTCGGTCTACGAGACGACACATGGAACGACGGTGGCGAACCTCGGCTTCGAGGAGACGACCTTTCCGGCGCCGGTCTACCAAGGGGACTCGATCCGCGCCCAGACCGAGGTGGTCTCGCATCGCCGCTCGTCGAGCCGGCCGACGCAAGGAGTCGTCGTCTTCGAACACAGGGCCTTCAATCAGCACGGCACGCTCGTCGCGACATGCAAAAGGGCAGCCCTCATGCTGTGCCGACCGGAGTGAGCACGCGTTGGAGAAGCATGCTGTTCGTCCCCGGCAACCGGCCAGACCTGGCGGTCAAGGCACCGCGCTCGACACCCGGCGTGGTCGTGCTCGACCTCGAGGACGCTGTGCCTCCTCCCGGAAAGATCGAGGCCCGCGCCATGGTGCGCGAGGCCGCCGGCGGTCTCGTGGGGCTCGTGCCGGTGTGTGTCCGGGTCAATCCGCCCGCCACACCCTGGTTCGCGGACGACGTCGGATGCCTACCTGAAGGACTGGCTGCCATCGTCGTTCCCAAGCTGACATCGGTCGACGAATGCCGGGAGGTCTCGCAGGCGCTCGGCGGGCGGCCCGTGATCGCCGGCCTCGAGACCGTGCGTGGTGTCGCCGACGCCCGCATGCTGCTGGATCCGCCGGTGATGGGTTGCTACTTCGGGGCCGAGGACTATGTTGCCGACCTCGGAGGGGTCAGGACCGACTCCAATGAGGAGGTGATCGTCGCGCGGTCGTTGGTGGCCATGGCAGCACGTATGGCCGGCATCCCGGCACTTGACATGATCACCCTCGACTTCGGCGACGACGAACGATTCATCCGGGAGGCCCACGCGGCACGGGCGCTCGGCTACAGCGGCAAGATGTGCATCCATCCGGAGCAGGTCAAACTGGCCAACACCGCGTTCCGCCCCTCGCTCGAAGAACGAGAGTGGGCCCGTCGACTCCTGACCGCGTTCGACGATGCTGCGGGAGCAACCATCGCCTTCGAGGGTTTGATGGTCGACGAAGTCGTGGCGGCTCGTGCTCGCGCCATCATCGCTGCAGACGAGGATCCGTGATCCCCGAGCAGCCCCACGTCTTGTGGGCCCCGCCCGAGGATGTGCGGACGTCGACGATCGTCGGCCGGTACCTGTCATGGCTGCACGACCGGCGCGGTCTCGAATTCGCGACCTACGAGGACCTGTGGCGTTGGTCGGTGGACGACGTGCGCGGGTTCTGGTCGTCAGTGTGGTCGTTCTTCGAGGTGCAGAGCTCGACACCGTACGACCGCGTCGTCTCGGGGACGACGATGCCCGGCACCACCTGGTTCTCGGGAGCCCAGCTGAACTATGCCGAACGGGCGTTGGCCACGACGGGCAGCGGGATCGCCGTGGTCGCCCGGTCCCAGGCCCGCGACGAAGAACAGTACAGCTGGGACGAGCTCCGCCATCTTGTGGCACGTTGCCGGAGCGGGCTGGTCCGGTTGGGGGTGCGACGGGGTGACCGCGTCGTGGCGTACCTGCCCAACGGGCCTGAAGCGCTGGTGGCGTTTCTCGCCGCGGCCAGCCTCGGGGCCGTGTGGGCTTCGTGTCCACCGGAGTTCGGGTCGCACAGTGTGATCGACCGGTTCGCCCAGCTCGAACCGGTCGTGCTCTTCACGACGCGGGGGTACCGGTATGGCAACAAGTCGATTGACCGCGCGGACGAGGTGCGCGTCATTGTCGACGCCCTCCCGACCGTGAGGACGGTGGTCGATATCGACCGCGACTGGGAGGACCTCCTGTCGGATGAGGCAGAGCTCATCTTCGAACAGCTGCCGTTCGACCATCCCCTCTATGTCCTGTTCTCTTCGGGTACCACTGGTCATCCCAAGGCAATCGTGCATGGCCACGGGGGGATCCTGCTCGAGCATCTCAAGGCATTGGGCCTCCATCATGACCTCGGACCGGGCGACCGCTTCTTCTGGTTCACCACCACCGGCTGGATGATGTGGAACCTTCTCGTCTCGGGCCTCTGCCTCGGGGCGACGATCGTGTTGTTCGACGGGGACCCGGGATGGCCCGACCTCGGTGCACTCTGGCGTCTGGCTGCGGAGACCGGCATCACCGTGTTCGGCGTCAGCGCCCCGTTCTTGCTGTCGTGTCGCAGTGCCGGCGTCTCCCCTGCCGCTTGTGGTGACCTCTCGTCCCTCCGCGCGGTCGGCTCGACCGGAGCACCTCTCGCGGTCGAAGGCTTCGAGTGGGTCTACGCACAACTTCCCGAGGTCTGGCTGGCGTCGGTCAGCGGGGGGACCGACGTCTGCACCGCATTTGTCGGCGGGAGCCCGCTCGTCCCGGTCCTTGCCGGTGAGATCAGCTGCCGGTTTCTCGGCGCCAGTGTCGAAGCGTTCGACGAGGCGGGTCAGGCGATCACCGGGGCTCAAGGTGAGCTCGTCGTCACGCGGCCCCTTCCGTCCATGCCGCTGCGCTTCTGGGGCGACGACGACGGCACCCGGTTTCACGACGCCTATTTCTCCCGCTTCCCGGGGGTGTGGTGCCACGGTGACTGGATCACGATCACCGAGCGTGGCTCATGCATCATCTCCGGGCGATCCGACGCGACATTGAACCGCGGTGGCGTCCGCATGGGCACCAGCGAGTTCTATGCGATCGTGGAGGGCATACCCGGCATCCGCGACAGCCTGGTCGTGCACCTCGAAGGCGAGCACGGCGGGATCGGGCGTCTGCTTCTCTTCGTCGTGCTCGAACAGGGCACCCTCGACGACGAGCTTCGCCGGCAGATCTCGGCCGCGCTCCGATCGACACTCTCCCCGCGCCACGTGCCCGATGAGATTCGACAGGTGCCTGCGATCCCGAGAACCCACTCAGGCAAGAAGCTCGAAGTGCCGATCAAGCGCATCCTCCTCGGCCAGTCACCGGACGACGTCGTCCGCGTGGCCTCGTTGGCCGACCCGACGGCACTCGACGCCTTCACCGAGGTCAGGAGCGAACTCTCGCGGTGATCGGTGAGGCTGCTGCTCGACGTCTTCAGTCCGAGGCGATCTCGAGCAGCGCATCAGCCACCCATTGCGGCTCGGTGATCATCAGATCGTGCCCTGTATCGATGTCCCAAAGACGCCCCTCGGCGCGCGCGGTCTACGAACTGGCGGTGGTCGTGCCGGGGATGTCCGTCCCGCAGAACGGCTTCGGCGAGACCACCGCAAAACCGTTCTTTTCGGCCCTCATCATCCACGTGCACTCTTTGGCCGGATCCTTCCCGAAGTTCGTGGAGTAGTCGAGGTTCTGCGGCAGAAGTCCGTTCACGTTGTAGGTCTTCAGGCCACGCAGGTCCTTGATGACAGCGGCCCGGGTCGGGTTCTTCCCTGCCATCTGGAGACCCTTGATCATCAGGTCGGCTCCCGCCCACGCCTCGTACTGGCCGAACGTCGGGAACTGGCTCTTGGTGAAATGCGCGTACTTCTGTAGCGCGGCTGCCATCTGCTTCGTGCCCGCGTTGGGCAGCGAGAACGGACGGAACAATGAAAGGAAGTAGTCGCCCTGCAGGGTGGCCCATGCCGGTGACTTGATGACATCGGGCTCATACCCGGTCGCAAAGACAACGGCCTTGAGCTTCACCCCGTTCTGCTCGAGGGCCGTTGCCAGCGCGTAGTTGGAGTTGTTGTCCATGGCGGGCACCATTGCGTTGACACCCTTCTGCTTGGCGGCGAGCGCCTCGCTCGAGAAGGCGACGCCGCCGAAGGGAACTGAAGTGTCGAGCACGCCGACCTTGCCTCCAGCTTTCTCGAAGGACCTCGCGGTACTGATGGCCGATCGGGACGACGCAGGCGAAATGCCGTAGCCGTAAGAGCCGAGGACCGTCCCTCCGTGCGACTTGATGAAACTTCCCGACAACGTATTGACCGGATACTTCGGGTCGACACTCCCGTTGTCCGAGGCGAACATGTTCGTGTACGGCTGCTCACCCCACTCAGGCCCGTCGGAGTAGGAACCGGTCACCGGTATTCCGGCTTGCTGGGGGTACTTGGCCGCCTCGAAGAAAAGCGGGCTCTGCGAGACGATGCCGAAGACGCCTTTGGAGATCGCGCTCTGCACCGCAGTGGTGATCTGCGTCGGGCTCGTCTGGTCGTCGATGACGAGGGGGACGATCTTGTGGCCGTTGACGCCGCCTTGCGCGTTCTGCAACGCGATGCCGCGCGTCGAAGCCCGCCGGCGAATTGGAGTTCTCGGAGGCACCGGGCCCGGTCAGGTCGGTGATGTACGCGATGGTGATCGGCGCCGGAGCTGCCGACGCCTGACCCGTCGTTATCCCGAACGTGATGAGTGACAGGAATATGGCAAACGTCAAGAAGACCTTGCTCATCATCCGGTGGACGATCATTTTTCCTCCCTAGTGGCTCCGACCGCAGATCTCGACCCGGCGGAGGGCAAAATTTGAGTGACCATTCGGTCCAAAAAGTATCGCACTCGCCTTTGCCGCCTCAAGTCAGCCGCCCGGGGAGGGTTCGAAGAAGCCCCACCCGTTTTCAGCAGAAGACGATATAACAGAAAAAGAGAGCTTACTTGTCGCGCTCCCAGAATTAATGCTTCACCTGGTCGATCGTGCGTCGCTCAGCCGGCCGGGGTGAAGTCGAGCTGGAGACGCTGGAGGCCACGGAGAATGTAGGTCGGGGCGTACTCGTAGTGCCGAGCTCCCGCTGCGCCGTGCGCCGACTCCGAAATTCGTATGTCCAACATCCGGGCGAGGATCCGCTCGATGCTGATCCGGGCCTCGGCCCGGGCCAACGGGCCTCCGGGGCAAGTGTGCGGACCCCGGCCGAATGCCAGATGTTCGCGCGCGTTTGCCCGGTCTACCTGGAACTCCGCAGGATCCTCGAAACGCCTTGGATCGCGCCCCGCCGCACCGTTGAGCACCATGAGCGTCGTCCCGGCTGGAATCTCGACACCGCCGACCGTTGTCGCCCGGCGGGACAACCGGAAGTCGCCCTTCACGGGGCTTTCGATCCGCAGGCACTCCTCGACGAAATCGGGGATCCGCTCACTGTCGTCCCGGAGCAGTTGTTGCAGGTCCTCGCGCTCTCCTATCAGCTGGAACGCAGCAGCCAGGAGGCGAACGGTCGTCTCCTGGCCCGCGGAGAACAGGTTCGCCGCCACCCGGACCACGTCGATCACCTCTGGTGTGGATCCGTCGGGAAATGTCGCCGTCGCCAGGCCGGTGAGCACGTCGTCGCGTGGTTGGCTCCGTCGGTCCTCGACATAGGCCGAAAAGCGGTCATAAAGGAACTCGAGAGGGCTGTGCCCGAGCGACGCGGACCCCGTGCTGCCGACCGCCTGTGCGGGTCGGTGGCCACCCTGGAGTTCCTCTCGGAACATCTCGTGATCGGACTCGGGGACGCCGAGAAGATCGGCGATGACGTACAGGGTGAATGGAGCGGCGAAGTCCTTGATGAACTCACATTCCCCCCGTGCGACGAACTCGTCGATCTGTCGATCGGCGTGGCGCCACATGAATTCTTCGTTCTCCCTCAGACGCTTCGGCGTGAGAAGGCGCATCAACATGCCGCGGTGGGCCTTGTGCTTGGGAGGGTCGAAGGTGGTGATCTGGTCGCTGAAGGGCAGCTCGTCGCGGTGCTGCTCAATGAGGTCGCTGACGTCGTCCCCCACGAGCGGGACGGGAAAGCCCGGGAACGGGCCCGTCACCGAGTTGCACGAGGAGAACGTGGCCGTGTCCGTGTAGACCTTCAGCGCCTCGTCGTAGCCGGTCACCATCACCACCCCGTGATGTGGCTCGCGCAACACGGGACACTGGGCACGGAGGTGGTCGAAGTAGGGGTACGGATCAACGACCAATTCGTTGCCCCGGAAGAAGTCGATGCTATCGAAGTCGCTCATGAGCAGTCCTTTCCGTGCCGGGCCGCCAGACCCGCACGAAATGTGGAGAATTGAATTCTTCGCTCGGGAGAATACCCCACTCGGCCGTGACTCCTGAAAGGGCCTGCTCCCTAGAGGCGAAGCCGCAATTCCTGGTGCACCCCGATGTCGTTGTACAGGTCGAGCACCGTGTGCGGACCGGCGCCACTGAGCAGATTTTGCGCGTTGGTCCGGAGATGATCCCGCCAGAATGCCTCGGCGTCGACATCCCGGCGCTCTTCGAGGAGCTTGACGAACTCGATGTGCTCTTCGAGTGCCGCTACCCGCAACGGATCGTGCTCGCTGTCCTTGTTGACCGCCGTCTCGTGGCGCCGGATGACTTCGTTGAGGAGCCGCGCCATCAGTGCGAGGGTTCGATTGCCCGCCAGCATCACAACGAGCTGGTGGAAGTCGGACTGGCTCTCGGCGAACGCGAGGGGATCGGCGAGCGCGCTGCGGCTCCTTTCGATGCCCGCGTGCAACTTCGCCATATCCTCGTCCTCCCAGGACCTGGCCAAGGCCCCCGCCAGCGGAGGCTCGAAGGTGATGCGGGCCTGCGAGACGTCCGCCAGCGTCGTCTGATCGAGCTGCAGGAGGATGCCGACCGAACGGCCCGCTGCCGCTTCGTTCGGCAACCGCACGCGGGCCCCGCCGCGCCACGACGAACTTCGATGAGTGTCTCGGACTCGAGGATCCGCAGTGCCTCTCGAATTGTGGGCTTCGATACCCCGAAACGCTCGATGAGCACGGCGGCCGTCGGAAGCGACTTCCCTTCCTTGAGGACTCCCGTGACGATGTCACGCCGGATGTACTCAGCCACGACCTCTGCCATCTTCGGCAGCCGGAGGGGCTGTGCCAGCTGACCGTAGGTGTCGGAAGGAGGATCTGTTTCCCCGGCGACGTCAGTCACGTCGTGAGACTATCCCTTCATCACCGCGTCGGAGAGGAACGTTAGCTTTACTAGCTTTCTTTCGTGGGCTCGGGCATTCCACCCCGTCTTGCTCCTCCAACCTGGGAATGGAGGCAGATGCCAGCCGTCCGCGATCCCCATGTCGAGACTCATTCTGCCCGCGATCGGCGCGGATCCCGATGGTCCGCCTCGAGAGGTTAGCTAGGCTAACTATGTTGCATTGGCAGCTGACTCGTAGGCGATTCGCCCGAAGGAGGAACCCAGTGACTGCATCGACGCTCCCGACGAAACCGAGCCCCTTTCCTGTTCTCGACGCCACGCCGCGCCAAGAACTGGCACTCATGGCCCGGATTCTCTACGGCGAGGGATATGACGACCACCTGGCCGGGCACATCACCTCCCGCCAGCCCGACGGCACCTTCTTCGTCAATCCCCTCGGCCTCAGTTGGGACGAGCTCCGTGCGAGCGACATCGCGAGAATGGATGGTGAGGGCAACCACCTCGAAGTCCCTGGACCATCTCACCGGCCGTGCAACTGCACGTCGTGCTGCATCAGCACCGCCACAACGCCGGGGTTGTCATTCACAACCACCCGCGCTGGGGAACGATATGGGCCGATAGCCACCGCCTACCGCCCATTTACGACCAGACCAGTGCCATGTACGGGGGGAAGATCGCCATCGATGCCGCCTACCAGGGAGCAGTGAACCAAACGGCCAACGCCCTCGAGGTCGTCGAGGCCTTGGGGGACGCCGATGTGGCCCTCATGGTGAACCACGGCGTGCTCATCATCGGAAACAACGTGCGCGAGGCGTACTTCCGGGCTGCAGTCTTCGAGTGGCGGTGCCGCCAGGCCTGGCACGTAGAAGCTCTCGGCTCCGGCGTACCGATGCACGATGCGACCGCAACAGAGTTCGGCACCCGGATCAACGCATCCGTGGCGAACGGAAACTTCGACAACTGGTTCGCCGCTGCGGCGCGCCGGGTCATTCGTCACGACCCCGGCGTTCTCGACTGAGGACGCCGGAGCGGCGACGCGGGAGCACCGAGCCCCGCTTCATCGGCGCGATGACCTGTTCGGCGAAGCGCAGGGCCGGCTCAGGGTCGAGCGGGTGGCCGAAGTCGAGGACGAAATAGCTGATACCGAGGTCCCTCAGCGCCCCCAACCGCTGCAACCATTGTTCGGAGTCATTGTCGGTCGTCGGCAAGGCTCCCTCCACGGTGGCACAACTTTCTATATCGTCGCTGTCGCGACCGAAAGCAGTGGCAGCCTCGTCGACGATGTCGCGCTTGCGCTTCCACGACGTGTCGTCCCCGAAAAAGGTGTTCCACATATCGGCGCGGCGGCCCACGATTCGCAATCCGATGGACTCACCGGAGCTTCCGATGCAGATCCGCGGCGCGGCGTCGGGTCGGGGCGTCGCCGCGGCATCTTCGATCGTGAAGTACTCCCCGGCGAATGTCGGGTGCTCGTCGGTCCACATTTTGCGACAGATCTGCACGACTTCTTCGAGCTGGTGCAGCCGGACCGCAGCCGGCGGGAACTCATACCCGTAGGCCTTGAATTCCTCTTCCCGCCAGGCTCCGCCGATACCCAGGATGAAGCGTCCCCCTGTCAGGACCTGCAGCGACGACGCCATTTTTGCCGTAAGTGCCGGGTTCCGGTATCCGTGGCCGAGTACGTGGTGGGCAACGTCGACGTTGTCGAACTTGGCCGCGAGCCACGTCAAGGTGGTCCATGCCTCGAGGAACCCTTCCTTCTTGGCGGCGTCGAACCCGTAGAAGTGGTCTGCGACCCACACCGAGTCGAAATGCGGTAGCACCGAAGGAAAGATGTGCTCGGCCTGGTACACCGTGATCGGTTTGAAGTCGCTCCCCGCGTGCGAGGCAGCAGGAGAGAGCCATCCGAACTTCGGGTCGTTCACGACCCGAACAGGAACTCGTCGATGCCCTGGTGGTAGTTCAAAATCGTCATCTCCTGCGTCCGGTTCAGGTGGTAGCCGTCGAAACCGCTGGAATGCAGGCCCACTTGGACCTCGGACATGTTGGAGAAGTCCTGTTCGAGAATGGCGCCCATGTCCGCCACCCGCCAGTCGTCGTAGTGCTCGGGCTTCGCCGCCGTGATGCCTTCTTTCGGCGGGAGCCAGAGGCCGAGCACGTCGAAGATGCACTTGTCGGGGTCATTGCCGTAGGGCCGGGTCCGGTAGGAAATTGCGGTTCCGAAGTCCACCAGGAACACTGTGTTCGGGAAGACGTGCCAGTCGTACATGCCTCCCTTGAGCTGCTCCTCACTGAGTTCGGGGTAATCCACGCCGGCGGCTCGGGCGTGCTTCTTGCGCAGTTCCTGGTAGATGGCGTTGCCCTCGGGTCCGCGGGCCTCAGGGACGGTGCGGAGCTCTGCCGCCGCGCCGAGGTCGGTCGGCAGGTAGAGCGTGCGGAGCTCACGCAGGTTGTAGACGACGTTGTCGTAGACGACGTCGGGATTGACGCCGTACTCGGGGCGCAACCGCTTTGAGTCGCCCTCGGCGCCGTAGCGGAAGACATCGGCGTGGCGCGAGTGGTAGCGGAACAACTCGTTGAAGGTCGCGCCGTAGGCGTCACACTCGGCGACGGTCGGCGGCGTGCTCTGCTTGTCGGTCCTCAGCAGCTGAGGGTGCGTCCCCGGAACGTGCCAGCTCTCGACGAAGGCGTCAAGACCGGTCTTCCAATTCGCGGCGACGATGACCGATTTGTACCAGGCGATCCGCATGTCCTCGAGCTTGTACCCCTCCATCCTCGATGGCAGCGGGCCGAGGTAGTCGAGCAACGGCTCGGCGTCGGGATCCATGTTGATGAAGACCCAGCCCCCCCACGTGTCGACCTTCACCTGGGGAAGGCAGAGCTCGCTCGCCGGGCGAGGATCGAAGTTCTCCTCATCCGCCAGGTACTTGAGCGAGCCGTCGAGATTCCAACGCCAGGAGTGGAACGGGCATCGGAACTCGCCGATCCGTCCCTGCCCCTGGACGAGCCTCGTCCCGCGATGCCGGCAGGCGTTGAAGTAGGCCCGTAGCCCCTGTTCGGTGCGGACCACCACGATCGACTGGCCGCAGATTTCAAAATCCACGTAGTCCCCGACCCGCTCGACCTCGTCGAAGCGACAGGCATTCAGCCAGGTCTTCGGGAACAGGCGCTCCATCTCGAGCTGCAGGAATGCAGGGTCCGTATAACGCCCCTTCGGGACGTAGGACGGTCCGAGTCGCCAACGTTCGGGTATTTCGAGATCGAGAGCGGACCTTCGCTCCTCCGTCGTTGTCATGAGCGCACCTCCATGCTGGTTACCTACGGATCGGGCACTGACCACATGGAGAACTCGGCCGCGCCGCTGCCCCCACGTGCTCCCCCTAGCTTGCACGATTTTCCAACCTAGATCATCTGGGACATCAAGGCTAACTATGTTAGCTACGTGACGCATGGTCGATTGCCTATACTGACCGGTTGGTCTATTCTCGCCTCGCTCGTGTTCGGTACGCGGTGTGCTGCGCTGCGCAACAAAATGGGGACCCATGGAATCGCCCGAATCTGCAATTGACCAGAGCTCGCGTCCACCCGACGTCGACGTCCTGGTGGTCGGCGCAGGCATCGTCGGCATCTACCAGCTCTATCGCGCCCTCGAGGCGGGCTACTCCGCCAGGGTGCTGGAGGCAGGCGGCGGTGTCGGGGGGACGTGGTACTGGAACCGCTATCCCGAGGCACGCTTCGACTCTGAGAGTTACACCTATGCGTACCTGTTCTCGAAGGAGCTCTTCGAGGAGTGGGAGTGGGAAGAGCATTTCGCGGGGCAACCCGAGATCGAGCGGTACCTCAACTACGTGGTCGACCGGTTCGACCTTCGTCGCCACATACAGCTCGACGCCAAGGTCACCTCGGCGGTCTATGACGATGCATCGGGGAGGTGGACCGTCCGCACCAGCGATGGCACCGAACTCCGCACGCACTTCCTCGTCTGCGCCACGGGGGTCCTTTCGGTGCCGTACTTCCCAGAGGTACCTGGGCGCACGGATTTTCGCGGTGAGTCGTTCCACACTGGTCTTTGGCCGACGACGCCGGTCGATTTTGCCGGCAAGCGCGTGGCCGTCATCGGTACCGGCGCCAGTGGCGTGCAGCTGATTCCGGCCATCGCCGACGAGGTCGCCTCGCTGACGGTCTACCAACGCAGCCCCAACTGGTGCACACCACTCAACAACTCACCGATCACGCCGGAGGAGCAAGCGCAACTCAAAGCCGGATTTGAGGAGATGCGTGAGACGCTGAACAATTCGCTCAGCGGATTTCTCCACGTTCACCACGATCGAAAGACCTTCGATGACTCCAAGGAAGAGCGCTGGGCGCACTACGAAAAGATGTGGAAGAGCCTCGGGTTCTCGAAGTTGACCAGCAATTACACCGACATGACGACGGACATGAGCGCGAATGCGGAGTGGTGCGAATTCATTGCGGAGAAGATCCGGGGCATCGTCAGGGACCCCGAGACGGCGGAGAAGCTGATTCCGAAGGACCACGGCTATTCCGGGAAGCGTCCCCCGTTCGTGACCCGCTATTTCGAGGCCTACAACAACCCCAAAGTCTCACTGATCGATATCGCAGAGACGCCGATCGCGCGTGTGACCGAGACGGGAATCGAGACAGAAGAAGGCGTGCAGGAGTTCGACATCATCGTGTGGGCCACAGGCTTCGACTTCGGCACCGGCGCGCTGTCACGCATGGGGATCCGCGGCCGCGATGGGCTCGCCCTCAACGAGTACTGGGTCGATGGGCCTTCCACGTTCCTGGGGATCATGTGCCATGGGTTCCCGAATTTCTTCTTCCCGGGTGGGCCGCACGGCGCTGCGGGTAACAACCCGAGGTACGCGGGGGACCAATCGGACTTCATCCACGAATTGCTCCTGTACGCGCGCGAGCACGGGTACAGCATCATTGAGGTCCCGGAGGCTTCCGAGGAAGCGTGGACCACCATGGTCGATACCAACGCTTCCTTGTCCCCCTTCATACTGAGTACCTCGTACTACGGATCCAACATCCCCGGTAAACCCCACCGGTTCCTCATCAACCCCGGCGGACGCCCCAAGCTTCTGAAGATGATGGCCGAAGTCGTCGAGAACGACTACAAGGGGTTCATGCGCTGAGCGCCGGCGTCAGCCTGCATTCGTACAGACCTGTACCGACCAGTACAGTGCAGGGTGTGCGCAAGGACCAATCGCAAGAGGTCGCCTTCTCGGACGCGGACCTTCTCGAGATGCACCGTCGCATGCTGGTGATTCGCGGCTTCGAAGACCGGGTGGCGGCCCTGTACCGCGACAGCGAGGTACCCGGATTCGTCCATCTCTCCACGGGCCAGGAGGCGTCGGCCGTCGGTGCCTGCTGGCCGCTACGCCCGGCCGATGTCATCACCTCGACGCATCGGGGCCACGGACACTGCCTCGCGAAAGGACTTGCGCCGCTCGGCATGTTCGCCGAGCTCATGGGGAAGGACGCCGGGACCAACCGGGGTCGTGGCGGCTCCATGCACATCGCCGATCCCAGTATCGGCATTTTCGGGGCGAATGGCATCGTCGCGGCCGGCCTGCCGATCGCGGTAGGCGCAGCTGCAGCGTCCCAACTTCGTGCCGACGGTGGTATCGCAGTTTCGTTCTTCGGGGATGGCGCCCTCGCGCAGGGCGCATTCCACGAAGCGGTGAACCTGGCCGCGGTGTGGCGGCTCCCCGTGGTCTTCTGGTGCGAGAACAATGGCTACGCCGAGTTCTCGCCGGCGGCGACGCAGTACACGGCCAGCCTCGAGCGGCGGGCCGCAGGGTACGACATCGACTGGGTCGGCGTTGACGGCAACGATGTCGCCGCCACTGCCGCAGTCATGCAACGCGTCGTCGAAGGGGTCCGCGACGGAGGAGGTCCCTTCATTGTCGAAGCCACCACGTACCGTTGGCACGGCCACTACGAGGGGGATCCCCAGCGGTACCGGCCTGCGGCAGAGGTCGAGGCTTGGAAGGACCAGGACCCGATCGTGGTACATGCGAAGCGCCTCGCGTCAGCAGGGATCAGTGCCGAGAAGGTCGCCGCCCTGGAATCGTCGGTGGCCAAGGAGCTCGACGAGGCCGTCGAGGCGGCCCGCGTGCTCGCCCCACCAGAAACCGCAACGCTCGGCCACTTCGTCACACGACGACGCCCGGACTTTTCCGAGCCGGTACCACCGGCCGACGACGCACCGCTGTTCCGCACCATGGACGCCATCCACCTCGCGCTGGAAGTGGAGCTTGCCCACGACGACCGCGTGTTCATCGCCGGTATCGACGTCGCCGATGGGGGCAACGTGTTCGGCCTGATGCGGGGGCTCCACGACAAATTCGGGGACCGTGTCCGCGACACCCCCATTTCGGAGACCGCGATCTTGGGGCTCGGCGTCGGTGCGGCGATGGCCGGCATGCGGCCGGTCGTCGAGGTGATGTACCTCGACTTCATCGGCGTGTGCCTCGACCAGTTGCTGAACCAAGCAGCAAAGATGCCGTTCATGACGGGCGGGTCCGCGCAGATGTCGCTGACGGTTCGCACGCAGTTCGGTGCCGGGCGGTCTTCAGGGAGTCAACACTCACAGAGCCTCGAGGCACTCCTCGCGCACATTCCGGGTCTGAGCGTCGTCATGCCCTCGACGCCGGCCGACACCTATGGGCTCTTGCGGGCGGCGATTCAGGATCCGAATCCGGTGATCTTCATTGAGAACCGGCTCCTCTACGGCCAAAAGGGCCCACAGCCGCCCACGGAGTACATCGTCCCGATCGGGACATCGAAGGTGGTGCGGACCGGAACGGACATCACCGTTGTGTCGGTATCACGAATGGTGCATGAAGCACGGGCGGCTGCACAAGCCGTCGCCGCCGAAGGCATCTCGGTCGAGGTCATCGATCTGCGGACCGTGGCACCACTCGACATGGCACCCATCCTCGAGTCTGTGCACAAGACCGGCCGGCTCCTGATCGCCCACGAAGCCGTTGTCCCCTTCGGGATCGGCGCGGAGATCGCTGCGACGGTGGCCCGGGAGGGCTTCTGGGATCTCGACGCGCCGATTGTCCGCATTGGCGCAGCAGCCACGCCTCCTCCGTATGCCCCGAATCTCGAGAAGGTCTGGTTGCCCGACCGCGAGGACATCACCATCGCGTTCCGGCAGCTCGCCGCCGTCTGAATCAGGAGCGAGAAGCGGGGCCCATGCGTCCTCCATGAGGTTGCATGTACCGGTCGGTCAGTATAACGTTTGGGTTCGTCGCCACGGGGCCATTCTCGGATGCTGTCCCCGGTGATGAGGCGAGGAGGGGGGCGTCGTGGTCTGGCGTCACCGACTCGGAGAGCTTGCGTACGCTTCACGTGAAGCACGGCCACGGGACAAGGGAGACACCGCAATGTCAGAGGAATTTGTCGTTTCGGGGGACACGCACATCATCGAGCCCGTCGATCTCTTCAAGACCCGTCTCCCCAAGAATCTTCGGGATCGGGCACTCTGGGAAGAGGAATTCACCCTCGACGAGCCGCTCGTGCCGGGCGGGCACACAGAGTTCAAGAAATTGCACACAGCCGGGTTCGACGGCTGGACCGTCTCGAAGTATCGGCAGTTCCCCGGGCCCACCCCTGACGGCGATCCCGCGCACATCCTCCGGGACATGGACGCCGAAGGGGTTGACGCTTCTGTGATGTTTCCGAACTTGTCGCTCTTCGTGCTCTTCACGGACGACCATGAGCTGTCGATCGCGCACGCACGCGTGTACAACGACTACGTCGCCGAGCGGTATCTTCCCTACAAGGACCGGATGCGCCCCACCGCGGCCATCCCCCTCACCGACATCGACGATGCGGTGGCCGAAATCGAGCGGATCGCGCGCACCGGTCTCGGAGCCATCCTGTTGCCCGAGCTGCCACCGGTGCCCTACTACTCACCGCTGTACGACCCGGTCTGGGCTGCCGCGCAGGCAAACGGGACACCGGTCTTCATCCACGTGGCGACCGGCGGCGTGAAGGTGAGCGAGGGACAGTCCCGGACAGCCAGCGTGGTCAAGGGAATGATGGAAGCGGTCAACATGGGGCAGAACGCCCTGGACGAAAGCGGGCTCGCCAGCCGGTCCATGGCCGCCGGGCCTCCCGGAGGGGCCAGTCCGCAGCGCATCATCGCCCACCTCGTGAGTTCGGGGGTCTGCGAGCGGTTCCCGGATCTTCATTTCAACTTGATCGAGTTCAGCGCCGGATGGCTGGTCTCGTACATGGGGGCCATGGACAAGGCCTGGAAAACGGGGACGGGGCAGGACAAGGACTGGTGGCTCGGTTTCTGGGACGACAGCCGTCCGCCCAACGACCAGCCCTACATGGGGCGGCTCTTCAATGTGAACGACATGTGGCCCTGGCCACTCAAGCCGAGCGACTACGTGCGCCGCCAGATCCACGTCCAGTTCGCCGACGACCCCGTGGCCGTCGCCGCCCGCAACATCACCGGATTGTCGACGATCATGTGGGGCAACGACTATCCGCATGCTGAAGGAACTTTCGGTTCCAGCAAGCAGTGCATCGCCGAGAACTTCGTGGGAGTTCCCGCCGACGAACGGGCCGCGATATTGGGTGGAACCCTGGCCGGCATCGTGGGCTTCGACAAGAGCGTGAAGAAAGTTCCGGCCGGCGTCTGACCCTCTCGATTGCTGAATGGGGGACGGGCTTGGCCTACGGCGGGCGTGTTGTCTCTTGGGGCCTTCAGTTTGCGCACACGGGTGGAAAGGACAAGTGCCGATGCCCGACAACATGAGCCCCTCCCAGAAGGATCCGGTCGGCATGCGCGACTTTCACGTCACGATGATGTACCACCCGAGTCACCATGTCCCCGATCTCGCGGAGGCGGAGAACTGGTTCGAACGTGTCTTCGGTCGCCCCAGTACAAGCCTCGCCTCGCTGTCGCGAGGCGCTCCCCCGCGGCCTGGGTATCCGAACGACTACTCGACCTTCACCCCGATACGCGACGTCTTGTTCGACACCATCGACCCGAAGCGCTACGTACTCCTTGACGTGCAGCGCTACCCGACTGTGCAACAGCCGCACCTGAAGGGCTTCGGATGGTACTTCGAGGGGATGACCGAGCTCTACCAAGCGCTCAAACGCAACGGATTTAAGGTCATCAGCCAGGTCGACGAGCTCGCCGAGGGTTCTGACCCGCCGTCAGCCGCGGGTTCGGCCATGCCTCTGTTCTTCTCTGTCCCCGAGGACGCCGGCTTGCGCTACGAATTCTTTCCCGCGATCCCCTTTCCCCTCGATCCTCGGATTGCACCGGGCTGGACCCTGCCACCGGTCACAGACGATGATCCCCTCGGGATTGAGCGTTGCTCCCACCACACCGTGCTCACGGGACGCCCGGAACGGGCTCTGCGGCTCATCGTCGACGTGCTCGGTGGCGCGATCGTCCACGAAGGTCGCGACGAGCTCCGCGGCACAACCGGGACCTACGTCGACCTGGGCGGCTCCATCCTCGAATACGCCGTGCCGGACCCCGGGACTCCGGCGCATGAGGACTGGGCCAAGGACGACCCGAACGATACGTATCACTCGATCACCTGGAAGGTCGCGGACCTCGAACGAGCGGAGCGTCATCTTCTGGCACACGGTGTCCGGATCGCGGCGCGCTCGGATGACACGCTCATCACGGATCCCGCCACCAGTCTCGGCGTCCCGTGGGGATTTACGAGCAGCCTGAAACCAGGCGACCCCCGATCCAGTGCGTGAGCGACTCCACGGGGCAGCGGAGATCCCACGGCGCACTCGACACAGATGAGGTGACGAACATGAACACGTACAATTTCGACGGGCGTGTCGCAGTCGTGACAGGCGCGGGACGAGGCATTGGACGGGCCCACGCGCATCTTTTGGCCGAGCGCGGAGCTCGTGTCGTGGTCAACGACCTCGGGGGCACCATGCAAGGCGATGGGAGCGACGCGGGGCCAGCGCAAAGCGTCGTCAAGGAGATCGTCGGGGCAGGTGGTACTGCGATACCCGACACCAGCGACGTGTCCACCGTTGCCGGCGGTCAGGCTCTCATCGACGCCGCCGTCGGCGAGTACGGCCGGATCGACATCGTTGTCAACAACGCCGGCATCATCAGGTGGGCTGGACTCCCCGAAGCTGATGCCGGCAATCTCGAGAGCCACCTCGCTGTGCATGTCGGCGGCTCGTTCAACACGACCCGGGCTGCGTGGCCGCACATGTTGGAGCAAGCGTACGGGCGTGTGGTGATGACGACTTCAACGGGTATGTTCGGCCTCGCCGAGAACCTCGGCTATGCCACGGCAAAGGCGGCCGTCGTCGGGATGGCCCGCAGCCTCACCGTCGCCGGCCGCCCGCATGGCATCAAGATCAATCTCATTGCCCCGAGTGCATGGACGCGGATGGCAGGGGCAGAGGAGACGCCGACGCAGTCGACGCCGACACAGATGGAGCCAGAGTGGGTCGCACCCATGGTCGCATTCCTCGCCCACGAAGCGTGCAATGTCAGCGGTGAGATTTACCTGGCCGGCGGTGGGCGGTTCGCCCGCCTCTTCATCGCCGCGACGCAGGGCTTCCTCCCGCCGCAGCCTGCGCACACGTCGGTCGAGGACATCGCCGAGAACTGGGAAGCAATTAACGACGAGACCGGCTATTACGTCCCGGCCGACCTCATGGACTGGTCCGCCCACTACATGTCACACTGGTCGACCGACTGAACCTCGGATGCGGGTCGTGGGTCAACGCGACGAAATCCTCATCCTCACTTCAGCTCCTCATTTCAGCGCCATCGGCGTAATGGGGGAACCGACCGAGCCGGTGACCTTGAGCCCCGGGGCGCAGAAGAGGAACTCCCAGACGCCGTCCTGCTCGCAATCGGCCGCCAGGTCCTCGAAGTTGAACATCTCGCCCAGGGTCAGGCCCATGTCGCGGATCGTCACCTGGTGGAACGGGATGCTGCCGCCGACCGGACTGGGCCAGACCTCACACGCCCAGTTGTCGAGCGCGAGCGCAGCCACTTCGCGCTCGTAGAGCCAGCGGCAACTGTCGAGGCCCGGACCCGGTTCGTCGCCCATGAAGTGCGCCTTGTCGCCCTCGAGGAACCATTGGTACGAGCCCGTCCGTACGAGCAGGATGTCCCCGGACTCGATCCGTACGCCCTGGCGCTCCTCGGCCGCCGACAAGTCAGCGGAGGTGATCTCGTACGAGTCCTCGAGCCGATCGACCCCCTTCAACCTGGCAATGTCGAGCAGGACGCCGCGTGAGATCAAGTGTTCCACGGCCTTGGCGAAGGAGTTCCGGGTGGCACCGGCCATGTTGTTGACCGCGCGTGCCGGCACATTGTTGTAGAAGAACCCTCCGTATCCCACGTGCGCCAGGCTGTCCCATTGGGTCGCGGCCTGAAGCCCCATGATCACCATGTCGTCAGCGGACATCATCCCGTCGGGTGCACCAGCGGTGTCCGAAGGCAGGAATGTCATCACGTGGACGGGGTTGATCCGGAACCCTCCGGGCAGAAACGGCCCGTCCTTGTCGAACGGCATCCCGAGGTCGAAGTTCTTTCCGGTCTTCACCAACGTGGCTGCCTGCACGCGCTTCTCCGGTGTCACGAAGTTGAGTGTCCCGATCTCGTCGTCGTCACCCCACCGGCCCCAGTTGTTCAGCTCCTTGCCGAGCTCATGATGCGGCCACGTCTTCTCTTCACTCACGTTCCCCTCCAAGGTGACTGCGGTCTTCGCTCCGAAGCAGTCTCGACAGAGCATGTACCGACTGGACGGTCCAAACTTTACTCCAGCCCTCCGAGAGAGGAAACTGGTCCTTCACGATCGTGCACGAAGCTCGCGTTTGAGGACTTTTCCCGAAGGGTTCCGCGGCAGGGCGTCGATGAGGACGACGTCCTTCGGGATCTTGAACCGCGCGAGTTGCGTCCGGCAATGGTCGAGCAACTCTTCAGGTGTCGTGGTCGAGGCGGGGCTCACCACGACGTACGCGATGGGAACCTCGCCCCAACGGGCGTCGCTGCGGCCGATCACGGCGGCCTCGAGCACAGACTCGTGCTCGTAGAGCACGCGTTCGATCTCGGAACTGGCGATATTCTCGCCGCCGGACACGATCATGTCCTTGAGTCGATCGACGATGTAAAGGTAGCCGTCCTCATCCTGCAGCCCGATGTCCCCGGTGTGGAACCATCCGCCTGCGAACGCGGCACTCGTCGCGTCGGCATCACGCCAATAGCCCTTGAAGACCTTCGGACCACGAAGAACGACCTCCCCCCGCTCACCCGGCGGCAGTGGTGCTCCGGCCTCGTCCCAGATGCCGACCTCGAGGTATTGACACGGCTTCCCGACACTCCCCACTTTGGACCGGGTACTTGCACGGTCGAGAAAGGTGTCACCTGACACGGTTTCGGTCAGTCCGTAGGCATCGGCGAACCACGCTGACGAAAACGCACTCTGGAGGCGCTCGATGAACGGGATCGGCATCTTCTCGCCACCGCCGATAAGGAGCCGCACCGAAGAAAGGTCTCGTTGCTCAATGCGCGGCAGATCCAGGACGGCCCGGACCATGGAAGGTGCCATCCACACGGTGGTCACACGGGATCGCTCAATCTCGGCGACGACGTGCTCGGCGTCGAATGTGGAGTGGAGAATCGTCGTTGCCCCGGCCGCGACCAACGACGTCGTTGTCAGGTCCAACGCGCCGACGTGGTACAACGGCCCGCACGCCAGCCCGATGTCGGCCTCAGTGAATCCGAACTCGGCGATGTGCGCATAGTTCTTCCAGGCCAGATTGGCGTGCGTGATCATCACGCCTTTGGGCCGCCCGGTCGTACCCGACGTATACATCAGCCGGTGGATGTCGTCGCCGTCGGCATGCGCCTGTCGTGCGGGACCCGAAGCCTCGAGGAGCGCGGAGAACGGCTCCCAACCTTGCGCGCTCGTCGGGGAGATACAGACCCGGACCAGGCTGTCGAACCCCATCGTCGCTTCGTTCGCCGGTTCGACCAATTCGCCATCGCAGACCAGGGTATGAGCATCGGAATGCTCGAGAATGAACCGTAGCTCTGCGGGCGCGAGCCGCCAATTGAGCGGCATCACGATCGCCCCGAGGTAGTTGCTCCCGAAGATCGTGGTCAGGAACTCGATGTTGTTGTACGAGAGCAGACCGACGACGTCGCCGGGGCTGACGCCCCGGGCACGGAGTCCAGCGGCCAGGGCGGCCGACCTCTCGACCATCCCCTCAAAGGTGACGATGACGTCCCCGAAGACGACGAGGGGTTTGTCCGGCGTGCGGTTGGCGTGATGCTCGAGCACGCCGAACCAATTCATGTCTGGCCGCAGCATCGACCGGGGGTCTTCCACCTGGTCCCCGGTCATACGAGAAGGTACCCCCCGTCGACGTTGAGGACGGTTCCCGTCACGAAGGCGGCCGCATCCGAGGCGAGAAACTGGAAGGCGCCGACCAGGTCAGCGGAGCGCCCCCAGCGCTTGAGGGCAGTGTGCTCCATAACTATCTCTGAGAGGTGGTCGTTGCTGGTGAAGGCATGGGCCAAAGGCGAGTCGAACCAACCCGGCGCCACCACGTTGACAGTGATCCCCGCCGGGGCCAGATCGAGCGCCAGCCCCTTCGCCAGACCGACCAACCCGGCCTTGGATGCGCTGTAGGCGGCTAGGCCCTTGCCCGGTCGCTCTCCGAGCACAGAACCCGTGAAGATCAGCCTGCCGCCCTCACCCATTACCCGCGCCGCCGCCCGGGCCCCGAGAAAGGCTCCGGTGAGATTCACGTCGATCACCTCGCGGAAGACCCCCGGCTCCGTGGCGAGCGGACCGGCCACGATCGGCGAGACTCCGGCATTGGATATCCACACGTCCACCCCGCCCCACTCCGCCACGGTGGCATCGGCCACCGCCTCGTTGAACTCCGCCTCGCGCACGTCGCCGCTCAGAACCAGGGTGGGTCCCGGGAGTGTCGCCGCCACGGATTTGAGATCGCTCTCGGTCCGCGCCACCAGCGCCACCTTCGCCCCCGCCCGCGAGAAGGCGTGCGCGAGCAACTCACCCAGGCCCCGTGAGGCACCGGTGATCACCACCCGCTTGTCCCTGACGCCCCCCACGCTCGGGAGCACGTCGGGTATCTCCATCCGTTGGGGCATCAGGTTCTCCGCATTCGTGGGTCGACAGTGCATCGCTGCGTCGGGGAGCCGCAGGATCTCAGGGGCATCGGGACTATTCGATCGGCTCGTCACCGAGGAGACTGGTTCGGATCATCTCTCGCGGCGAGTCCGCGCGGTACGGCTCAACACGGTGCAACACACCACGGTTGTCCCAGATCACGGTGTCCCCAAGGCGCCATTCGTGGCGATATACGGACTCGGGGGTTGTCGACCGCTCAAGGAGATCGTCCAACAATGCCCTCCCCGCAACCGGGTCCATCCCGACGACGCTCTCCGTCGTCGCGCCGAGCACCAGCGAGTTGCGGCCCGACCGGTGTCGCCAGACCAGGGGATGCTCCCTGACAAGTCCTCTCGTCCAACTCGCCTTCTGCTCCGGCGTCGGGTTCGACGTCACCAGCCGCTGGGTGGCGCCGATGGTGTGACGCACGCGGAGCTTCCCGAAGCGTTCCCTCTCCTCCGACGTCAGCCGGTCGTACGCCGCGTACGTGCTCGCAAACTCCGTTTGGCCGCCATCTTCTGCTAGCGCCACTGTAGAGAGAACAGTCGCCGCTTGCGGATTCTGGCCCTCCGGCAGGGTGCACCCGTCAATG
The DNA here is from genome assembly GCA_963706555.1 of uncultured Acidimicrobiaceae bacterium. GTDB lineage: Bacteria > Actinomycetota > Acidimicrobiia > Acidimicrobiales > RAAP-2 > Bog-473. Next base: position 2,308,141 of record OY970164.1, on the reverse strand, counting down.
TGCCACGAGAATGTTCCTCGCAGGTACTCGGCCGAAAGGCTCTTCGAAGGGTCAAGCGTGACCAGCATGATGCCCGGAACGGCGCCCCTCCCGACCGAGTAGTCGACATTTCCGAGGCGCTGGCAGAGCGCTACCTGGGCCTCCGCACCGAGGTGCAGGCCCGGGAACACGAGCACCCCTTTGTCCTCGAGGGCAACGAGGATCTGGTGCGCCAGCGATTCGTCGTCCAAGAGACGGTTCGGATCCAACCCCACCACTTCCGCCCCGACGTCGTTCGTCAATCTGTTGAGCGTCAACGTGCGCATCGTCGTCCCTTCCCTGGCTCAGGTGACATAGGTGCCACCGTTGACGCTCACGGTCTGCCCCGTGATGTAGCTCGCTTCCTCCGAACACAAGAAGGCACACGCCGCCGCGATGTCGTCACCCGTCCCCACGCGTCCCACGGGGATATTCCGGGCCATGGCATCAACACCACCCACCGCGCCGGAAGCTTGCCATTCGTGGACCATCGGGGTATCGATACTCGACGGCGCGATGTTGTTGACGGTTATACCAGAAGCCGCGTATTCCAGGGCCAGTGTCCTCGCCAGCGCGATGACGCCGCCCTTGGAGGACGCGTAGTGCGCCATGCGGCGGGCGCCACGCTGTGCACTGGACGATGAGATCAGGACGACACGCCCCCACTGTGCTTCTTCCATGTCCGGAAGTGCAGCTTGCACACAGTGGAAGGTGCCGGTCAGGTTGATCGCGAGCACACGGTTCCATGACTCCAATGTGATGTCGCCAAATCGCTCGAATTTCGCAACTCCGGCACTGGTCACCAAAATCCCCACGGGTCCGAGTTCGCTCCGCGCCACCTGCAGCGCGCGATCGACGTCGGCGCGGTCGCTGACGTCGGCCTGACTCGCGACAGCGCGCCCACCGTCCTCCCGCAGTTCCTCCGCGACCTGTTCGGCCGCCTCGCCGTTCACGTCCACCACAGCGACAGCATCCCCCCGTCGGGCCAGGTGTTGCGCGATGGAACGCCCCATCCCCGAGCCCCCTCCGGTAACGACAGCAACGTGCATCACGTGGTCCCTTCGTAGTGAACGACATGTCCATCCCAGGCCCCCGTCGTGGTGGGAAGGTCTGGGACGATATCGACATCTGCCTCCACCCCAAAGGACCGGATGGCCATCGCCAGTGTCGCATAGGCACCCACGGTAAAGACGAGATCCATCAGTTGGCGCTCGTCGAGGGTTTGCGCCAGGTTCGCCCAGGTACCGTCGCTTATGCGGACACCGGCGATGAGTTCGTCGACGGCCCGGAGCAAGGAGCGATCGAACATGTCCCATTCCGGAGGTTCCGGACCTTCGGCGATCAAGCTGATTTCCTCGGCCGTCAGGCCAGCGACGCTGCCGAGTCGTACGTGCTGGGCCCACTCGTACTCGCACCTCGTGCGCACCGCGACCCGAAGGACCAGGATCTCGCGCGCACGTGCGGACAGGCTGGACGTGAAGAGGACGTGACCATTGAAGGTGAGATACGCCTTCGCCAGCTCCGGATAGCAGGCGAAGGTGCCAAGTAGGTTCCCTGGGTTCGGCCGCCGCTGCTGGTGGGGCGCAGGAGCCACACCACGTGCGGCTGGTCGGAACGCGGCGAGAGCGTCGGACATTGCTGCGGGCCACTCGCCCGGTGGCCGGGGCCCAATCCGCGGCGACACGTTCATCGATGCTTCTCTGATCCGTGATGCCGACGTCGTCGTGCCGAACGGCGGCTGCTCCCGAGAATTGGCACGGCGTTTCCCCTCTTCGTCGCTGTATGATGCGGATTCTAGACCGACCGGTCAGTCGAGGCAATACGCGCCGGCGCGTCCGTGAGCATGATGTCGACGGAGAAGCAGAGTCCGGTCAGAGATGTGAGGAGTGTGATGGGTAGCCAAGAAAGAGTCATCGCCGTACTGGGCGCCGGCGGTTCGCTGGGCGCTGCTATTTCGCAGCAACTGGCCGGTGAATCCCTCGCCGGTCTGGTGCTCAGCGACATCAGCGGGCCGTCCCTCGATGCCACCATCGACGGAATGCCCGACCACGAAGTCCCGATCGAAACAGCGCTCGCTGACGTCAGCGAATTCGACCAGGTCGAAGCGGTTGTCGCCCGCGCCGTGGAACGCTTCGGCCGCCTCGACGTGCTGATCAGCAACGCCGGCGTGCTTTCGCCGAATGGCCGAATTCACAATTTGACGACGGAGGACTGGGAGCGTTCGTTCAAGGTCAACGTCATGGGTCCGGTCAATGCCATCCGCGCCGCGGTTGTCCCGATGCGCGCGCAGAAAAGTGGCTCGGTCATCCTCACCGCCTCCGTCTCGGGCCTCACCGCATGGTCGCACGCTTCCCCGTACTGCGTGACGAAAGCCGGCGTGATCCACCTCGCAAAGGTGGCAGCCGTGGAATACGCCCGTGACGGGATACGCGTCAACTGCGTGTGCCCCGGCACGTTCCTTTCGCAGATGCATGCCGATCTCCCACCCGCTGCGCTTGAGGCGATCGGCGAGAAGCATCCCCTTGGGCTGGGTTCACCCAATGACCTCGTCGGGGCGTACTCCTATCTGGCGAGTGACGCTTCCCGCTGGACGACAGGCTCGGCCATCGTCGTCGACGGGGGCTACTCGGCGCCCTAGACGCCCGTGGTTTGACGCAGCTGGCCGATCAGGTGTCCGCGAAGGCTCGCGGCTCCCCGTCGCCGATGGCCAGCGGCTCCACACCTGACGGGTCGGCCATGCCCCATATGAAGATGTCTGCGAACGAGGCGGCGATCTCCTGCGCCGAAAGACGTCCGTCGGCCTTCAACCAGAGGTAGGTGTAGTTGTGCATGCCGAGCCACGCACGCGCCGACAGTCGTGGGTCACGCGGTCGGAAGTGCCCCGACCGGGAGCCGGCCTCAAACACCGTTTCGACCCGCCGCTCGTACTCCCTTCGACGCTTTCGGAATTGCTCAGCACGCTCTCCCGTGAGCGCATGGAACTCGTGCAGGAATACCCACACGTGATCGGGGTACCGGACGATGACATCGAGTAACTCTTGGCCGAGCAGAGCCAATTGCTCGGGTGGCGTTCCGCCGGCGAGCGACACGCGGTCTGCACCAAGTAAGACCTCGTCCATGACCCGATCGTGGATCGCAGCGAGAAGCTCCTCCTTGGAACCGATGTAGTAGTAGAGGGCGCCTTTTCCGAGCTGGTTGGCCTCACAGAGTTCGATCGTGCTCGTGGCGTGGTATCCCCGTTGGGCGAAGACGTTCGCCGAGAGGTCGATGATGGCCTCGCGCCGCAAGTGCCACTTCGCGCTGCGCCGGGATTCGTTCTTATCCTGTGGCATTTCTAGCCTTGCCTCGGCTGGTCACCGTAACTCCACTGTAGCAGGCACCAACTTGGTGAATGCCGGAGTGACCGCGCACCATTTTCGCATGTGGGCCACGGTGCAGAGGTTGCTTTCTTCGGCGTGCGCACCTCAACAGCCCAACGCTCGGGCAATCACAACGTGTTGAATCTCGTTCGTCCCTTCCCCGATCTCGAGAACCTTCGAATCACAGTAGAAGCGGGCAACGGGAGAATCGAGCATGTAGCCGACCCCGCCATGTATCTGGACGGCCTCTGAAGCAGCGGTGGTTGCCACCCGGCTTGCTTTCAGTTTCGCCATTGACGCTTCCTTCAAGAAAGGCTGTCCGCTATCGCGCAAGTACGCAGCGCGATACGTCAGCCATCGAGCGGCCTCCAACTCCGTGGCGATGTCGGCCAGTTTGAACTGCACCGCCTGGAACTTCGAAATGGGCCGACCGAACTGTTGGCGCTCCCGGGCGTAGTCCGTCGCCATGTTCAGGACCGCTTGGGTCAGGCTGAGAGAGAGGGCGGCGATCGAAATCCGGCCAACCTCGAGCGTGGCGAGAAACTGGCCCAACCCCAGATCCGGATTGCCAACGAGGTGATCGTCAGGCACCCAGACATCATCGAGATACAACTCACGCGTGTCGAGCCCTCGCCAGCCGATGCCGCGCATCTTCGGTCCCATGGTGAAGCCCGGCGTCCCCTTCTCCACCACGAAGCTCCCGAAGCGAGGATCCTCTCCCGCTGGTTCCGCACGGGCCAGGAGCGTCACCCCGAACGACATATCGGTGCCGGCGTTGGAGATGAAGGCCTTGCGACCGTTGATCACCCAACCGCCGTCGCGACGCACTGCCCGCGTGGTGATGCTGCGCGTGTCGGATCCGGCGTCCGGCTCGGTCAGCCCGAATGCACCAAGGACACGCCCTTCCGCGAGCGGCCGCAACCACCGCTCGCGCTGGGTGTCATTGCCGAACAGGTACAACGGCAGCGACCCAATCGTCACGTGAGCCTGCCACGCCGCCGCCACGGACTGATCCGCCAGTCCTATCTGCTCCATCGCCGCGACGAATCCAACCGTTGACATGCCAATCCCGCCCCAATGCTCGGGGATCAACATGCCCAGGAGCCCCAGTTGGCCCATCTCCCGCAGGAGGTCCGTCGGACATTCCGCCCGCTCCCAGGCGGCAGGAGCTCGTCGAGCTATCTCGTTGCTGGCGAACTGACGGCAAAGGTCAACCAGGTCACGTTCGGCTTCGGTCAGCGAGAGGTCCATGCAAGCGAGGTTAGGAGACCGGTCGGTACACATCCACTTCGGGTGGCGTGAGCAGCTGCAGCCGGGCATCGGCGGGCGCACCTGCGCAAAGAATTGACCGATCGGTACAAGAAAATTAGTATGCGGTCGTGAGGGTGAAATGACCAGAAGGGGGACCTCATGACAAAGCGGTGGACGCAACGCCCGCCTGGTTCGACATGGGGTGATTGGGGCGAGGACGACGAACTCGGGCGCATCAACCTGATCACGCGGGAAAAGGTTCTGCAGGGCGTCCGAGAAGTCGAGGCGGGGATCAGCTTCTGTTTGAGCTTGCCACTGGATTTCCCCGGGGGATCGGCCTTGAACCAGCGGCGATACCCACCCATCCTCAGGCCCACCGAGGACTTGGAGTACAAACCCGACACGTTCTATAACGTCATCGCGCGCGAGACGATCGACCCGTCGCTGATCGACGTGTGGGCGGACGACGCAGTGACTCTTTGGCTGCAGTATTCAACCCAGTGGGACGCCCTCGCCCATCAGGGCGCCGAGTTCGACGCAGATGGCGACGGGGTCGACGAACCGCGCTATTACAACGGATTTCGTCCCGGAGAGGACGTCATCGGTCCCCAGCCCGACGCCAAAGGCGACGGCAGCGGCAGCGTCAGCTTCGCCCGGCATCTCGGTCTGGAGCACATGGCCGCCCACGGGGTCCAGGGCCGAGGCGTCCTGGTCGACGTGGCCCATCACCTCGGCAGTGACTGGCAGCCCGTCAACCTGAAGACCCTCGAGAGGATCATGGCCGAGGACGGCGTCGTTGTTGAGCCCGGCGACATGCTGCTCATCCACACCGGCTTCGCCACCCAGATTCTGGCCTGGGACCGAAACCCCGATCCGGTAAAGATCCACAAAATGCATCCCTACCTCGACTCACACGACGAGTCTCTGCTCGAGTGGATCACCGAATCTCAGATCTCGGCGCTGGTAGCGGACAATTACGCCGTGGAAGGGCTGGTTCCGCAGAGGAATCGAAACCCGCACACGCTCCTCCCGATCCATCACCTCTGTCTTTTCAAGCTCGGCATTCCCCTCGGGGAGATGTGGTACCTCGACGAACTCGCAACCTGGCTGCGGGAGCACAAGCGCACCCGGTTCCTCCTCACCGCACCCCCATTGCGACTGCCCGGCACGATGGGCAGTCCATTGACGCCTATCGCAACGGTCTGAAAAGAAGGGTCCGAAGGCGGAGGGGCACGACGATCGGCAGTTGCGTCGACGACCAACGTGCGACACGAACACAGCGTTTGTTCACGACTGCGGTCATCGCCTGCACGCCTCGCGAGTTTCTCTGATGGACGAGGAGTGCAGGCAGATCGTTCGTTGGTACATTGGTGCCACATGACGATCCTTCCCACCACTACCGAGATGACCCAGGCATATGCCGAAAAGCTTGCCCGCGGCGAGCACCTGTTCCAGCAACTCGGCACGCGCGATGCCCCATCACCCGAAGGGCATCTCGCTATTGAAATGGAAATTCGCCCGGAGTACGCCAATGTTCGTGGAGCCCTCCAGGGTGGGCTGATCACGGTGCTCATCGATGTCTGTGCCGGACGCCTGGCCTACGAACTGTGCGACAACGAAAATGGCTACAGCACGGCCACCTCGGACCTCACCGTCCATTTCCTCTCTCCCGTTGTGGTTGGGCCTGCCCGTGCCGAGGCGCGGGTACTCCGGCGCGGAACGTCGAAGTTCGTGCTGCACGTCGACGTGACCGACGTCGGACGGGACAACAAGTTGGCCGCGGTGTCGACCATTGCGTTCACCGTGCTGGCCCCGAAAATCTGAGGGTCGATCTTCGGAGGCCGCCTGGGCCGGGACATTGTCGTCGGGCCTCGATCTCGACTATGCCGTGCGCTTTCCCTCCATGCGGAAGAGAAAATCTTCCACGAATGCGACCGTCTCCTCATGGCCGGTCGACATGCCGAGGCTCTCGCGCTCGATGACGAGAAACCGCGAGATGCTGGACAAGAGCACCGTGAACACAATCGGCGGGCAAAGGTCGGCACCGATTCCGTACCGCTCGAGGACGGCCTCGACACCCTCGAGCTGATCGGCGCGGAAGCGCTCAGCAGCTGACGCGATCTCCGCGCGAATGGCCTTGCGATGATTGGCCAATGCGATGAACTCCATCGTGAGGGCGGTACCCCGCGGATCACGGCTGATCTCCCACAGCGCCCAGAGCGGTTGCGCCGAGGCCAACGCCTGCGCCTGCCGTTCGAGTCCCTGCGCGGCACGGCGCTGAAAGAGAGCCAGAAAAAGATCGTCCATGGTCCGGAAGTAGTAGTGGACCAGCTGCGGCTTCAATCCCGCCTTGGCTGCGACGCGCCGGGACGTGACCGCGGCATAGCCATCTTCGAGCATGAGCTTCTCGGCCGCCTCGAGCAAGATGCCGCGGGTCTTCGAGGTTTCGGTGCCGATGCGACGCGGCGTGTTCGTGGGGCCGCTCAGCGCGCTCAGATGTACATCCCCCCATTGACGCCGATCACCTGGCCGGTGATGTACCCGGCCCGGTCAGAGCACAAGAACCCGCAGGTGGCCGCGACGTCCTCGGGGGTCCCCGCCCGCCCGAGGGGGACCATTCCACCCATGGTGTCGATGCTCGGGACGTCGCCGACCGCCTCCGCCTTCCTTGCCATCGGTGTGTCCACGAGCGTCGGAGGAATCGTGTTGGCGGTGACCCCGTGACCGGCCAGCTCCCGCGCCAGCGCCTTCGTCAATCCAATGACGCCGCCCTTCGATGCCACATAGTGCGCCATGTTGGGCGCACCGGACTGAGCGCTCGACGACGAGATGGTCACGATCCTCCCCCATTGGGCCGCGATCATGTCCGGAACCGCCAATTGGATGCAGGTGAACGTACCTGTCAGGTTCACCGCCAGAATCCGATCCCACTTTTCCGGCGTGATGTCGATCACCGAGTCGAACGACTCGATGCCTGCACTGGTGACGGCAATGGCGACCGGCCCCACTGCGCCACGAATGGACGAGAACACTTCGGCGAGGGCAGTGCGATCGGCCACATCGACCTCGTAGGCAGTCGCGCGGTGCCCCTCGGCCGTGAGGTCGTCCACAGCCTTGCGAACGAGGTCGCCATCGCGATCGAGCAGCGCGACGGCGTGACCATCGACGGCCAACTGCCAGGCGATGCCGAGGCCGATTCCCGACGCCGCGCCCGTCACGACGGCTACCCGCGCCGTCATCTGGCCGCTTCGGCCGGGGTCCATTCGATGTGCAGCTCGTGCAGGCCCCGGAGAACCCAGGTGGGCTCGTAGTCGAAATGACGTGCCGACGGCGGGCCGTGGTGCTCCTCAGAGAGCCGGATGTCACGCATGCGCTCGAGGATGCGCTCGATGCTGACACGCCCCTCCACCCTGGCCAGGGGGCCTCCCGGGCAAGAGTGGGCGCCTCGCCCGAAAGCGATGTGTGCCTTGGCGTTGGGGCGGTCAAGGCGGAACTCGGCCGGACACTCGAAGATCCGCGGGTCGCGGTTCGCCGCGCCGTTCAACAACATCACCGGTGTCCCCGCGGCAATATCGACCCCGGCCACCGTGGTCGAGCGACGGGCCAGGCGGAAATCCGACTTGACCGGGCTCTCGATGCGCAGGGCCTCCTCGATGAAATTGGGGATGCGGTCATGGTGCGCGCGGAGCTCGTCCTGGAGCTCGGGGTACTCGCAGAGGTACTTCAATCCGACCGCGAGAAGGCGGGCGGTGGTCTCCTGGCCCGCCGCAAAAAGGAAGGTCGCCGTCCGCACGACCGATGTCACCTCGGGCGTGGTCCCGTCGGGGTATTTCCCCAATGCCAATTGGGTCAGCACATCATCGCGAGGTTCGCGACGGCGATCCTCGATGTACCGCCCAAACCACTCGTCCAGCCCTCCGAGCGAGTTCAGCCCGATGTCCGCGTCCCCACCCACTTCACCGGGCGCAGGGCTGAGACCGAAGAATTCGCGGAACCGCTGGTGGTCGACTTCGGGTACCCCGAGGACGTCCGCGACCACGAGCATCGCGAACGGCTGCGTGTACGCGCCGATGAATTCGCACTGGCCGTCAGCAACAAACTCGTCGATCTGCCGGTCCGCCAAACTCCACATGAACTCCTCGTTCTCCTTGAGGCGCTTCGGCGTGAGCAGTCGCATGATCAACGCGCGCTCTTGCGTATGAGCCGGTGCGTCCATGGTCACCATGTGCTCGTTCATCGGCAACTGGTCCCGGTAGCCGTCGATGATCTCGCCGACGTCGTCGCCCTCGAGCGGAACAGGGAACGTCGCAAACGGGCCGATCACGGAATTGCACGAGGAGAACGTCTCAGGATTTAGGTAAATTTCCATCGCTTCGTCGTATCCCGACACTGCGACCACGCCGAGATTCTCGGTTGGCAATACCGGGCATTGCGACCGCAGGTAGTCGAAATAGGGGTAGGGGTCCTCAACCATCGACTGGTCTGAGAAGAAGTCGATTGCGTCATAGGCGGACATTGTGGGCTCTCCAATCCACGCGCGGCGAATGCTGAGCGAATGCTTAGCATTTCGGGGTTGACCTGGTCAAACATGTGCCAGCAAAGGGTCGCAGACCTCCGCCGACCGGGACGACGCCTACGAGAGGGGTCGGCGCCCCTCTCGAATCGCGTCTCCAACGAGGCCGATGACCCATGTGAGCCCACTGATCGCTTCATTCGGTTCGAGTCCCCAGTCGACGACGAGCTTTTCGTACGACACAACGCCCCACAACACGTCGAACATGGCAGCCGCAACGGCGCGGTCGGTCGTCGGCCAATGGCCCGTGTACGGCTCGAGGGCAGCGAGAATGGCTTCCCGCTGGCGCTCATTCGCGGCAGCGACCGTCGCGTCCCGTTCGGTGCGCGGTTCGAGCCGGAACTTCGACGCATACTGCAGGATCCGGGCGGTCACCTCACCGAGAGTTTCCAGCGTCAGACCTTCGAGGTGAACGCCTGCCTCTTCTTCGAGCCGTTCCAGGACGGCGTCACGCAATTCTCTCTCGCTTGGGAAGTAGCGGTACACGGTCCGCTCGTTCAGGTTGGCCCGTTCGGCCACCGCTCGGACCGTGAGTGCACGCCAGTTCCATATCGGAAACCCATGCAGCAACTCCGCGCCCGCGGAGATAATGCGCTCACGGGTCTCGGCGACCTGTTGGCGGCGCAAGGGGCTGTCGTAGCGACGTCGTTGTGATTCCGGATCGATCAGAGCACTCAGAGTAGGTCCCGTCACCGAGCCCGACGCGCCATTTGCGACCAGGGAGCCCAAACCGGCCCCTCGGACCCCCCGCACAGCAAGAGAGTTCCCGGGAACCTGCTACCTTCACCGCTCGTGCCTGCCGGATCATGCCTCGCCTTCTCGTCCCAAGCCCACTGATGGTGGCGACACCCTGATGCTCGTCAGTTTCGATATCGACGGAACGCTCGAGATGGGCGATCCGCCCGGTCCGTTGAGCGCCGACTTCGTCCGTCGCACGCAGCAGAGTGGCAGCCTGATCGGCAGCTGCTCGGACCGAACGGTCCGGGAACAGTCGGCGATGTGGGACGCCGTCGACATCGTGCCGGACTTCGTCGTCGTGAAAAACCGGCTGGATTCTGTTCGGGAGCGCTTCGCCTCCGATCGCTACATCCACGTCGGCGACACCCACGTCGACGCCCACTTCGCCGGACTGGCCAGCTTCCAATTCATCTTCGTGCTCGACCTGGCCCGCCGGCTCGACGCACCAGGTGATCCATTCGAAGACCTGGCCTGACGTCTGGGCTCTGGCGGAGAGGCGGCGCTATGGTGCGATCCGTGCGTGCGCTTCCCGTCGTGCAACTCACATGAGCTGGCATCCGGATCTCCTCGCCCGTCAGGCTGCTGTGGTGGCGGGAGGCGGACGAGGAATTGGTGCCGCTGTGGCGCATGCACTCGCACGCGCGGGCGCCGCGGTGTGTGTCATCGACGTTGAGATCGACCGCGCAGCAGGCGTCGTCGAGGAAATCACCGCATCGGGCGGCCGGGCAATGGCCGTCCACGCCGAGCTTCGCGATGCACAACAGGTAGAATCGGCGATCGACAGCGCAGTGGCCGCGTTCGGCGGCGTCCACGTGCTCGTCAACGTGGCCGGTGGGATGCATGCGTACGCCCCATGGCGTCGGCTGGGAGACTGGGACGAGGACACCTGGGATGAAATCGTCGACCGAAACCTCCGCTACGTGTTTCTCACGACCCGGGCGATGCTCCGTCCACTGCTGGCGGCCGGCACCGGTGGTTCGGTGGTCAACATCGCGTCGATCAGCGGTGAGACGAGTGCCCCTCACCACACCGCGTACGGCGCCGCGAAAGCGGGTCTGACCAACCTCACCCGGACGCTGGCCGTGGAGTACGGTCCCGACCAGATACGGTTCAACGCGGTGGCCCCGGGGAGCGTCGCCACGCCCGCCGTGGCAGACCGGGTGAGCGGCAACACCTCAGCTCCCCTTCAACGCTGGGCGACGCCGGAGGACATCGCCAATGCCGTCGTCTTCCTGGCCTCCCCGTTGGCTTCGTTCATCACGGGCCAGACCTTGCTCGTCGACGGCGGGGCGACCGCGAATTTTCCATTGACGACACCGACGCCAGTCCCCCGCGAAACAGGTTGAGTTCCAGGCAGCGCACGCCGACAAGGTCATCTGCCGTCCGGACAATCCGGTGATACCTGAAACAATGGAACATGCACAGCGAAGCGGGCTTCCGGCGAGTCGTCAATTTCAGCGACGCGGTCGTTGCAATCGCCATTACGCTCCTGATCCTCCCTCTCGTCGATGCGGCGAACAACACCGGAAGTGACGGACTGGGGCATTTCTTGGCTGAGAACCGCCCCAAGCTTCTCGGATTCGTTCTGAGTTTTGTCGTGATCGGAAGGTTCTGGTGGACTCAACACCTCACGTTCGAGCGCTTGCAGTCGTACGACAATGTGCTCGTTGCCGGAATGTTCCTCTGGGTCTTCGGCATCGTGTTTCTCCCCTTTCCGACGGAGCTCCTGGGCTCGGAGCAGGTCGGGGGCAGGGCGGTCCATGGGCTCTACATCGGGACGTTGCTGTTCATAGCGATCGCCGGATTACTCCAACAAGCAGCGGCCGTGCGACACCCCGAACTGCAACACGAAGAGCGCCGCGGGACCATGACGATCGACGACTACGCCGCGTACGTCTTCCTCATGGCAGTGGCGCTGGTCTTGGCGGTGACCGTCCCGGCGATCGGCCTCTGGGCGCTTCTGGCTCTCCTCCTCCAAGGCTCACTCAGACGCCTGATCGCGCGAGTGCGGAGGGCCCGCTGATACTTCCCCTTGACGTCCAATGGATCAGTTGACGACCACTCGCGCCCGAGCCAGATTTTGCACTCGTCCATAGGGCGTCGCGACATTGCCCTCTCGCTGCGACGCGGCGCGCATGACGGGGAAGTACGTACCGGGCTCCCGGTAGGTGTGGATGGCCGACACCACGACTTTTGGTTGTGGACGACCCAGTTCCGCACTGAACGGGTAGGTGCCGAGACCCTCGAAGTCCCATTCTGCCGCGATCACGTCACCGGCATTCGGCGGAACTTCGATCGTCGCGTCCAGACGCACCTGCTCGCCCACCGCGACCTCGGTCATTGTGCCGCCGTTGACCTTCAACTCGACGACGGGCTGGATACCTTTGCGGTCCGCGGCATCCCCGGGCACGCGGACTTGCGAGTCGACGATGTCATACACGGTGTCCGGCGGCTTGTTGCCTTTCTCGACCCAGGCACTGAGATCACGTAACCCCTGCTGGAGGGCGCCTCCGTAGCTGACACACTGCGCGTGGGCGTCGGTTGTCGCGGGATTGTCATGCTGGGCGTGATCGATGAACCAGAGGGCGAACTGATCCTCGAAACGCGGACCCAGCGCCTGCTGCACCTTTGTCCGGTACCAATCCGCCTGCCATGGAAGTGCATCGATGTCCATCAGCACTTCGATCACGAGTGTCTTCGCGGAGATGCGACCTTCGGGCATCGATCCAACAGTGTTGACGGTGGCCTCCAACCCGACCAGGACATTGCGTTGGGGATAGATCGGGCGCCCGTCGGCGTCGCGGAACTGATTCCAGCCGTACATGTCGGGCGTCGGAACCTGATGGCGCTGGTAGGTCTCCAACGCCAGAGGCCAAGAGTTGTCGATCCGGAGCTGATCGCCGGGGGCCATTCTGTGCACCACGACCGGATTGGTGGAGTAAGCGAAACCGACCGTGGTGCCGTTGACCCACGCCACCGGGACGCTGCGCCCGACAGCGGCGCCGCTCATGGCGACGAGGTGGGCATTCGTGATGTCCCAATCCGGCACGCTGGCCAGTTCCATCTGCATCGGAAAACTGTCCATCACTGCCGCGACGGTCGTCTCGTATGCCGACCGGGCGTCGTGGATGGAGGAGGTGGGATCGCCGCCGAGGTACCCGGGCTCGCTCCAGAAATCCGTCACGTAGGACGGATCGATCGCCGGGACCCGATCGGCCACATTGGAGAAATACCCACTCGTGAGCGTCTCGTAATTCCACCAACCCCGCAGCGGGTACCCCAGCAGCGACGCCTCTTCCAGGGCACCCCGCTCTTCATCGTCAAGACCGGCATAGGGGTCGCCGCTCCCGCCGGGATTGATCGCATCCATAATTCCGGGAAACTTGTTCCGCCGCTTGAGCACTCGGAGCGCGTGCATGCGGACGGTGAACATGCTGGGGATGGAATTCGGGGTACCCAGCACGAAGGGGAGGAACCCGTCCCACACTCCAGTCGTGTTCTCAGCTGCGCCCATCACCTGATAGGAGCCGCCGCTCCCACCGAAGAGGTATCCGTAGGGGCGGTGCTCACCGTAGAGCTCGGCTGCGACAATTCGGGAATACTTCGCCGCTGCGGCATTCACCCGATAGGCGCCGATCGCCGGATCGGCAGGAGGAGCCCGATCAGCTCCACCGAGATTCGTCTGCAGATAGTAAGCGCCACTGGCCAGCGTGAAACCGAGATCACCGGTCGCCACCTCGAAGGCGATCGGAAAGGGCCCGACATCCGACGTCAACGCCATCGGATAGGTGTTGTGGAAAAAACGCCCTTGGTAGAGAGCATCCGGTGGGAAATAGATCGAGAAGCGCGCATCTGTGCCCTCGAAACCACCGTGCATGTAGCGGTGCAGTACCGGTTCGTCCCGTAGTTCGTTCACGGCGACGTAGGGCTCCCCGTACGTCGGGTCGATGGACGTCTCCGTCACCTGCATGGACTGGGTCATCGACGCGGGCGTGCCGAGAGGACAGCCACTCTGTCAGCCACGGTGATCGGCAATGTCGCGGCGGTACTGCTCGACGAAGGGCCGGTTGCACGCTCTCTTGGTCGCGACGATGCCGGAGACCGGAAATGCCGCCAACTCCTCGGCCATGCGGACTGCCACGGTCAGCTCTTCTCCCCGCGGTGTTATCCGGTTGGCCAGCCCCAACGACAGAGCCTCGGCTGCCTCAACCCGGCGGCCCGACATGAGAAGTTCCTTAGCGACCGCGACCGATGTCAGATGCGGCCACAGCAACTGACAGGCCGGAGAGGGATTCAGGCCGTAGGCCACGTGCGGATCCGACAAGAACGCACCTTCGGCCATGACGACGATGTCACAGAGTGCCAACAGCTCGGCGCCGAAGCCGACTGCCGCACCCCTGACCGCGGCAATAACCGGAAGCGCCGTCTCGAGCATCGCAGTAAGAAGCTCCCGATGGATCAGGGAGAGCTCTTCTTGGAGCGCCTCGTTCCCGGCCGCTAGCTGATCAACCAACGACAGGTCGCCACCGGCACAGAAGGCCCGACCTGTGCCAGTGAGCACGACCGCACGCACCCGGTCATCCTCCTCGATGGCTTGCCAACACTCCACCAACGACCGCTGCATCGACAAGTCGGCCGCGTTCAATTTGTCGGGCCGGTTCAAGGTCAAGACGCAGAGTGCACCTCGAGCCTCCATCCGAACTCGCTCATCACCCATGACGGTTCACGCTATCGACTCGTCACAATCCGACGGCTTGGGCGAGCCACTGGGAGGCCGGGCGGGTACAGAGCGTGATCAGAGCGTGCCCGGCGGTGGCGACTCGCAGAACGGTAGTGTCCCCCACGTGAAAAACCGTAACACGGGTCATTTTCTTTTGAAAGCGTGACCCGCGATTCTCCGTCGGGCGCAACCCCCGCAGCGTCGGCGCCATACTGTCCGGAGTTCGACCGCAAGGATGAGAGGCGGTAGATGACAACAGGCCCAGGCCACGATCCACCGATCCCCCAGCCGGTCCGGGAGTTCTTCGACGGCTCCCTGCGGATCGGCTACATGGCGACCATTCGCCCCGACGGTCACCTCGCCGTGGTGCCGGTCGGCGTCATGGTGCACGACGACCAGCTGCGGGTGAGTAGCCCGTTGGCGACCAGGAAAGTCCGGAACCTTCAGGCGAATCCACAAGTAAGCGTATGCGTGACCGATCCGGACGACAGCCGTCGTTACGTGATGATTCGCGGCACAGCGGACGTGGCACCCGACACCGACCGTGCCTTCGTGGACTGGATGGCACGGACCCATATGGGCCGCGACGACTACCCCTATGAACCACGACGCGTGCGGCGGGTCGTCATCACGATCCACGCCGATCAGTTCGTGATGCCGAAGGTGCACGGGGGGAGCGACGAGGAGTCGTCGACCCAGCCTGTCGACTATGAGAATGGACTGAGCGACAGCGGTTCTCTGCTCTAATGGGTCCATGGTGCAACTTGTGGAGGAGACCGAGGCCCCGCGACGGGGTCGGCCGCGCCGATTCAGCTCGCACACCGAGCGCCAGCTCCTCTTGGACGCGTCCGTGCGGGTGATGTCGGAGAACGGCTATGACGGGACCTCGGTCAACGACATCCTCGAAGAGGCCGGACTGTCCACGCGGGCGTTCTACCGCCAGTTCGATTCCAAGCAAGCGCTCCTGACCGCCCTGATCGAGCGCGAGCGGGACCGGGTGGCGCATCACCTCGAGCAGGCGGCCAAGAGCGCCGAAGGTCCCCTCGCCGCCGTCGAGGCCTGGATCGACGCCTTCTTGGACCTGCTCTACAACCCCGAGATCGCCCCGACCACCGCCATCTTCACCGCCCCCTCGGTCATGGCCTCCTACACCCTCGCCACGTCCTTGCCCGAGATGCAGCGCATGTTCTGCCCCCCGCTCATCAAGGCGCTGCGGGCCGGGCAGCGGGCCGGGGTCTTGAAATCGTCGACCCCCGAGGCCGACGCCTACTGCATCCACGCCCTGGTGCACGCCGCCCTCGACGTGCACCACCGCGGCCGCCTGCCCAAGCGTTCGATCGTCAAGACCCAGATCCTGCGCTTCGCCTGGCCCGCCCTCGGCCTTCGCCTCAAGCGCACCTGAGCGCGCCGGCTCAGCGACCCGGGACCGGGCCCTCGACGGCGTCGGGCACCGCCAGCTTCACCGGCGGAGCGGTGCGCCAGTCGGCGATCCCGTCCTCGGCGAGCGCCGCCGGGTACCTGTTCTCATGGATCTCGGCCCAATGGGCGTGATTGAGCTCGTGCAGGGTAAAGCAGGCCTTGAGGGAATTGTAGAAGCCCATATTGTCAACCGTCTGATTGACGGACTCCTTGATCAAGAGGGCAGTCACGGTCGGCAATTCTGCGATTCTCTTGGCGTACGCGAGTGTGCGCTCCTCGAGTGCGTCGGTCGGGAAGATCTTCGAGACCATGCCGAGACGATGCGCCTCCTCGACGTCGATGGCGTCACTGGTGAGCAGCAGCTCTTTGGCCCGTCGAGGGCCGAGCTCCCATGGGTGGCCGAAGTACTCCACCCCGCACATGCCGAGGCGGGCACCGACGACATCGGCGAAATACGCGTTGTCCGCGGCCACGATCAAGTCACAGGCCCACATCAGCATCAGGCCGGCCGCATAGACGGTCCCCTGCACCTGGGCGATCGTGATCTTGCGGAGGTTCCTCCAGCGCAAGGTATTCGAGAAGTAGTAGTGCCACTCCTGGAGCATCAACGATTCAGCGCCCTTGCGAGTGGCCCCATCCCCCTTGAAGCTGGGGTGGGTCTCCCGCTCGCTCTGGGAGAGCTTGGAGCCCATGTCGTGACCGGAGGAGAAAAGTGGCCCGACTCCACCCAAGATGACAACGCGGACCTCGTCATCCTTCTCGGCCGTGCGGAAGGCGTCGTCCAGCTCGACCAGCATCCCCCGGTTCTGTGCGTTGCGCGTGTCGGGCCGGTTCAAGAGGATCCGGACGATCCTGCCCCCTTCGAGGCTCTCGTACTTCACGAACTCGTACTCGGGCATGTCGGTCATCCTTTCCTGGTTTCGTCGACACGATAACGGAACCTTGGTTCTCAAAACTATGTCGAACCGGTACGGACCCTCCTACGGTCCTCGCGCGCCGGTAGCACTTGGACCGCCGATGACTTACCATGACGCGCGCTCACAGGGTGATGCCGGACCACATCGGAGGGGACAACATGGGAACCTACAACCACACCGGGCAGGTCGTCACCGACCTCGAGCGGGCGAAGCGCTTCTACCAAGAGGTGTTCGGTTTCAAGTTCTGGTACGAAATCCAACCGCCCGACGAAGCAACCGCCAAGCTCAATTGCCTGGAACCTCCGCTGGGGATCACCGCTTCGTACCTTGTCCTTGATGGCTTCGTGCTCGAGCTCATGCACTATTCGGTGGCAGGGGCCGCCGCGCCCTTCAGGACGCGCACCATGAACGAGCCGGGGCTGACACACCTCTCGATTTCGGTGGAGGACGTTCGCGAGACCGCGACCAAGGCCGTCGAGTATGGCGCCGAGATCATTGAGGAGAGCGACCTGGGTATGGCCCTCTTCATTCGCGACCCGGACGGACAACTCCTCGAGCTGCTCCCCGAGGCCTACCGCTCGAACCTGCCACCCAAGCCATAGCGTCACTACGGGTAGCATCAGGCGCCGATTGCGCGGCAAACGCCTCGTGACGGTACGCTCGGGGCGGAGGACGAAAATGGACCTTTCATATAGCGACGAACAGCAGCATCTGCGGGAGAACCTCTCGAGTTTCTTCTCGAAGGAGTCCACGCCCGAACGGGTACGAGCAGCCGAGCCCAGCGGATTCGACGTCGAGCTCTGGGACAAGATCAGCGCCATGGGCCTTCCCGCCATGGCCGTCGCCGAGGAGCTCGGCGGGGGTGGAGCGACGGCGCTCGACCTCGTGCTCACCGCTGAAGAGTTCGGGAAGAGAATCCCGCCGGCACCGCTGATCGAAGCGGTCGCGGCGACGAACCTGCTCGGACGGCTCAGCGCCACCACGGGCTCAGAGAGCGCCGGCCAGCTCCTCGCCGATGCTGTCGCTGGTGACACCCTGGTCAGCGTGGCCCTCAATCCCCTTCTCGCAGGGGTGGCCCGGCTGGTTCCTGCCGGGGCCGTGGCCGATGCTGTGCTCGCCCTGGACGGCGACGACGTCGTCGCCTTCCGATCGTCTGCTGTCAGTCCCCGCTCGCCGCTCATGGTCCCGTCGAACCTCGGGACCGCCCCTCTGGCCGACCGGGGCGCCGGCGTTGATGCCCGGGTCGTCCTCGCCTCGGGTCCCGAGGCGGTGGCCGCGTACGAACAGGCTCGTCAGGAGTGGCAGCTGCTCATGGCGGGGACCATGGTCGGCCTGGCCCAGACCGCAATCGAGATGGGCGCCGACTACGCCCAGCAACGGCATGCATTCGGGGTGCTGATCGCCTGGTTCCAGACGGTCCAACACCGCCTTGCCGATGACATCACCTCTCTCGAAGGGGCCCGGCTCCTGACGTACGAGGCGGCATGGGCGGCCGACGAGGGGCTCGACAACGCCTCGGCCCTGGCTTCAATGGCCTTCTTGTTCAGCTCCGAGATGGCCTTTCGCGTGGCAGCCGACAGTCTGCATCTGCACGGGGGCTACGGCTACACACTCGAGTACGACATCCAGCTGTACTTCCGTCGGGCCAAAGCCTGGCCGCTGGCCTACGGCGACCCGAAGGACGGATACGGTTCGCTTGCGGCTCAGCTATTCGAACACGAGGAGCGCTGAAATGAACTTCACCACAGTCGACAGCCTGGCCGAGCACCGCGAGGCGGCCCAACAGTGGGTGGAGAAGATCGTGCAACCGGGCTGGGCCTGGGAGCAGTACACATCGGGCACCCACCACACCCCCGAGCTCCATGCACAGCTCGCCAACGATGGCATTCTCGGCGCCGGTTGGCCACTCGAGTACGGCGGGAGTGACACTGACCCCGGCTACGCCCGGGCCGTCCTCGATGCCGTCGCCGATGCTGATCTCTACACAGACGGTTGGGCCACCACGAACATGGTCCTCCGAACCGTCCGCCATGTCGGGACGGAAGAGCAGAAGAAGGAGATCATCGGGGGCGCGCTCAGAGGGGAGATACTGATCGCTCTGGGCTATTCGGAGCCCGACTCGGGCTCCGACGTCGCTGCGGCAAAGACGCGCGCGGTACTCGACGGTGACGAGTGGGTGATCAGCGGCCAAAAAATGTTCACGAGTACGGCGCAGTCCTGTTCACACGTCTTCGTCCTCGCCCGCACCAATCTCGACGTACCCAAGCACAAAGGCCTGACCATGTTCTTGGTCCCCACTGACCTCGAGGGCTTCGACCTTCAGCCGATCTACACGCTGGGAGGACAACGCACGAACGCGACCTTCTACAGCGACGTACGGATCCCCGACTCCATGCGCATTGGCGGGGTCGACGAAGGCTGGCGGGTGATGCGCGTCGCCCTGGTCTACGAGCGTGGCGGCGGCGGCCGCACCTCTTCGGGACCCACCCTGGCCGAGCGGGTAGCCACATGGGCCATGTCGACGGACCGTACCGACAGCGAGACCTACTACGACGACCCACGGAACAAGGAGCGTTTGGCGCGCATCGCCATCGACGAAGAGGTCGCTCGTCTACTTGGGATGCGGGTCCGCTGGATGAACGAAAACGGCGAACTCCCCGGGGTTGAAGGGTCCATGACCAAGCTCTTCTCGAGCGAGGCGGACCTGCGCCACTACAGCGAGCTCGTCGACATGCTCGGGCCGGAGGGGGTGTTGCGCCCCGAATCGGGCAGGGCGCCTCTGGAGGGTGAGCTCGAGCACCACTTCCGCTCGACGGTGGTCGGCACCATCTACGGAGGAGCCAGCGAGATCCAACGCGAGATCATCGCCGAAGGCCGCCTGGGATTGCCGCGCAACCGGCCGAAGCAGTGACCGAACAGGGAACACCGCCCGCAGACACCCCGACTGTCGGCGGGAAGGTCGTCGTCGATCGTGAAGCCTGTATGGGTTCGGGCAATTGCGTCTACTGGGCTCCGGACGTCTTCGATATTGACGATGACGGAATCGCCATCGTCCACGGTGACCTCGCCGGAAACGAGGAGCCGGTACGCGTGGCCATGGTGAACTGCCCGACCTCGGCCATCACCATCATCGACACATAGGCGAACCGCGATCGTCGACGATCTCGGATCGTGTGGCAAGAGCAGAACAGCATGCGAGGGGCGGCGAAAGACCCTCCCGGTGAAAGGGTGTGGAGATGACTGACGCGATCGAACCATTCACGGTCAATGTTGACGATGGGCTCCTCGACGACCTGCGGGACCGTCTGAGGAGAACCCGGTTCCCCGATCAGATCGAGGGCACCGGTTGGGACTACGGGATTCCGATCGATTACCTACGTGAGCTCGTTGACTATTGGCTCCAGTCCTACGACTGGCGAGCCGAAGAGGCTCGGCTGAACCAGCTCGATCACTTTCGCGCCACCATCGATGGGCAATCGATCCATTTCGTCCACTCCCGCTCCCCCGACCCCGACGCATTCCCGTTACTCCTCATCCACGGCTGGCCCGGTTCCATCGTCGAATTCCAGGATTCGATCCCGATGCTCACACATCCGGACGCACACGGAGCGGGATCTTCAAACGCGTTTCACGTGATTGCGCCATCCCTGCCCGGCTACGGGTTCTCCGAACCGCCACGAACTCCGGGGTGGGATGTCCGTCGTATCGCGCACGCATTCGCCGAGCTCATGAGCGTCCTCGGCTACTCTCGCTACGGAGCGCAAGGCGGGGACTGGGGTGCCCAGGTCTCGACCCGGATCGCTGCGTACGATCCGCAGCATTGTGTGGGACTCCACCTCAACATGCCGATCGGCAGCCCACCGCCGGAGCGGGGTCCACTGAGCGATGAGGAGCAAGCTGATCTGGCAGACATGGCGGAGTTCCAAAAGCTCGAATCCGGTTACGCCAACGAGCAGGGCACCAAGCCGCAGACGCTCGGTGTGGGACTCAACGACTCCCCCGCAGGCCTCCTGGGTTGGATCGTCGAGAAATTCCGGGGGTGGAGCGACTGCAATGGTGATCCCGAGACGACGTTCACGAAGGACCAACTCATCACCAATGTGATGCTCTACTGGGCCACGGAGACGATCGCCTCTTCGGCCCGACTGTACCGCGAGACCATGCAGGGGGGCGCCCTCGCTGAGCCCCTCCCCTTTCTCGAGGTGCCCACGGGGGTGGCACGCTTTCCCAAAGAGATCCTGCGCTGGCCCCGCTCGTGGGTCGAGTATCAGTACAACCTGACGCATTGGACCCCCATGCCCCGAGGTGGACACTTCGCGGCCATGGAACAGCCCGAGCTGTTCGTTGAGGACGTGAGGCGCTTCTTCGGCACCGTGCGGTAGCCCGAAGGGGAAGTGCAGACCGCACTGAGAGTCAGCCTTTCAAAAGCGAATCCAGAGTGGTACACTCCCAAAAAATGGCCTCCCACCAGGGAGGTACACGAGAGGGGGAAGCCGCGCATGTCGGACCTGGGTGAGATAACCGCGCTGGTGAACTCGTATGCCATCCTCCTCGACGGGGGCGACACGGACGCAGTGACGGCGCTCTTTGCCCATTCGACCTGGCGGTCAGATCCGAACGGCCGGGTGTTGCGCGGCATTGATGAGATAAGGCCGGTCTACGAGCAGTTGGAGGCCCCTGAGGGAAGTCCCCGCACGAAGCACCTGCTCACAAACCTGACAGTCGACGTCGAGCAGGGAGCAAGCACCGCCTCTGCCCACTGTTACTGGACCGTCCTCCAGAACGCGGCGCCGGGGAGCCCTATCAGCGTCATACTTTCGGGGCAGTACACCGACCAGTTCGAGAAGGTCGGCGGAGCATGGCGCTTCGCCGACCGACTCATCACCGTCGACCTCACAGGTGACCCGTCGGCAGTCGTCGACTAGCGGGGTCACATCGACGAGGGGCAGCGCCCCTCATCGATACTCGGCAGGAGGGCCCTCGAGGATCACCGTCTTGGTCTCGAGGAACGGCAGCAAGCCTTCCGTGCCGCCCTCGCGCCCAATTCCCGACTGCTTGAAGCCGCCGAATGCGATACCGAAGTCGGTGTGGAACGCGTTGTGACCCACTGTTCCTGACCGCAATCGTCGGGCAACCTGTCGGGCTCGGTCGACGTCCTGGGTGAAGACGGAGGCGTTCAGCCCGTAGATCGTGTCATTCGCGATTCTTATGGCCTGTTCCTCGTTGTCCGCCGGGATCACCGAGAGCACCGGTCCGAAGATCTCCTCCTGGGCGATCGTCGAGGCATTGTCCACGTTGCCGAAGACCGTCGGCTCGACGTAGTACCCGCGGTCGAGTCCCTTGGGCCGACCGCCTCCGGTCGCAAGAGTCGCGCCCTGTTGCGTGCCCGTGGCGATGTAACCCTCGACACGGTCGCGCTGACGGGCGGAGACCAATGGGCCCATCTGTGAGGCCGGATCGAACGGGTCACCCACCCGGACCTGCGAGAAGGCAGCGGACAATGCGTCGACGAATTCATCGTGCCGACTTCGGTTGACGATGATCCGGGTAAGAGAGGAGCACACCTGCCCGGTGAGGGCACACTCGGCCCCGGCAAGGGTGGCAGCGGCCGCACCGAGATCCATGTCGTCGAGGATGACGGCAGCCGACTTCCCGCCCAATTCGAGCGTGCAGCGGGCAATGCGCTCACCGCAGATCGAAGCGATCTTCCGGCCGGCCGCGGTCGACCCGGTGAAGGTGATCTTGTCGACCCGGTGATCCCGCACCAGGAGTTCGGACACTTCCCTGTCGGCCGTGACGACGTTCAGGACCCCAGGCGGGAGACCCAGGGATTCGGCGATCTCGGCGACGATATAGGCCTCGCCGGGTGCTTCGGGTGAGGCTTTCAGGACGACCGTGCAGCCGGCCAACAACGCAGGAGCGATCTTGTACGTGAGAAGACCGATCGGGGCATTCCACGGGATGATCGCGCCCACGACACCGACCGGCTCCCGGACGAGAAGCCCGAATTCGCCCATCGACGGCTTCGCCTCTTCCTCAAATGGAAAGGTCTTCGCCAGGTCGGCGTAGTAGTCGAATCCGCCAGCGATGCTCTCGGACCCGTAGCGGGCAATGAGGTGCAGAACGCCCGACTCGCGTGGCCAGATCTGACCGATGTCCTCGGCTCGTTCGCGGATGCCGCCGGCGATGCCTCGCAGGAACTCGGCCCGCTCCTCGTGGCGCATCATGGGCCAGGGCCCTTCGTCGAAGGCCCGACGAGCGGCGGTGACCGCACTGTCCATGTCGGCCGCCTGTGCTTCAGCAACCCGGAAGTAGACCTCTTCGGTACCGGAGTCGATGACGTCGATGGTGCTGGTAGACGACGGCTCAGCCCATTTGCCATCGATAAAAAACCGATCGGCATGCTGAATCGGCGCGGTGGCTTCGTTGGTCACACTCACCTGGGTCCTCCCTCGTGAATCCTGGTGGAGAGGTGCGGTTCGCTCCTCCCGGGCAGCGTAGCCATCCCTCGACGTGGCGTGTAGTCCATAGACCAAATTACGCCGCCGCCCATCCTCGGCATCTCCACGATGCCCTTGCGCCGGCAACGGCCTTCCCCCGGTCGGACGGGGCCGATGGCGCGGCATTGGGAAATAGACGGCGCGAAAATACGACGTAGGCCTGTCCTTTCCGCCTGATCGGTGGCACACTTCCTAGGCGGCCCAGGATCGGGCCGCCATCACGCAGGGGGTGTCGACATGAAAACGCACGCAGCCGTCCTCTATGGCCGGGGCCAGGATTGGCAGATCGAAGAGATCGACATCGACCCGCCGCGCCAGTTCGAGGTCCTGGTCAAGTGGGAAGCGGCCGGTCTGTGCCATTCGGACCAGCACCTGCGGGGGAGCGACGTCGGGGAACAGGAGACCCAAGAGGCCCCCCAGCAGGCCGTCGGCGGCCTCTTCCCCATCGTCGGGGGTCACGAAGGTGGCGGAGTGGTGCTCGAAGTCGGCCCGGGCGTGCGTAGCGTGGCCGTGGGCGACCACGTGGCGGCCAGCTTCTTCCCCATCTGCGGGCACTGCAAAATGTGCATCACCGGGCACTCCAACCTCTGCGACATGGGTGCGTCGACCTTTTTGCCCGGGCAGATCACCGACGGCACCATGCGCTACCACCTCAAGGGTGAGGACCTCAACGTCATGGCCAAGGTCGGTACCTTCGCCGAGCACAGCGTGGTCCACGAGGCTTCGCTGGTCAAAGTCGATGCGGACCTCCCCCTCAACGTCGTGGCCCTGGTGTCGTGCGGGGTGACCACGGGATGGGGCTCGGCCGTCTACCGGGCCGAGGTCAAGCCAGGCGAGACCGTGGTCGTGATCGGGGTGGGCGGCGTGGGCATCAACGCCGTCCAGGGGGCGGCCATGGTCGGGGCCAAGTACGTCGTTGCCGTGGACCCCGTCGAGTTCAAGCAGAAGGCCGCGCTTGACTTCGGGGCCACCCACAGCGCAGGGTCGATCGACGAGGCCATCCCCTTGGTGCGCGACCTCACCCGGGGCGAGATGGCCGATGCGGTGATCTTGGTCCCGAGCATTATGTACGGGGACCTCATGGAGGGCGCCCTCACCATGACCGGCAAGAACGGCACCTGTGTCGTCACGGGCATGGCCCCCCAGGCCCAGACCGAATGCAGCATCAACCTGTTCGAACTGGCCATGTGGCAAAAAGAGGTCAGGGGCGTGGTCTTCGGCGCCGCCAACCCCCGCTTTGACATCCCCAACCTCTTGGCGCTCTACAAAGAGGGCAAGCTCAAGCTCGACGAGCTGATCACCCGCTCCTACCCGCTCGACCAGATCAACCAGGGCTACCAGGACATGCTCGACGGAGTGAACATCCGAGGCGTCCTCACCCTCGGCTGAGGGGGGTCAGGCCTTCGGCTCGAGCCGGACACCTGGTCCCGTTCGCGGCCCGGGTCTTGTGGAGACCCGACCATCCGGTCCGCCGTGCCCCGGATTCTCGGCCGCAACGCCTTCAGGTGACACACGCGAGCGGGCGTGGCAAACTATAGAGAATGGGAATTGCGAAAATAGGCGGGGGAGGGGACGCAGCCCACATGAGTCGCCAAGAGCTCTTCGGTGCCAGCGGCACTCCCCGGGTCATCGTGGTCGGAGCCGGCTTTGGCGGCATCGGTGTCGGGGTGAAGCTGAAGAAGGCGGGAATCGACACATTCACGATTTACGAGTCGTCCCTCGGCGTGGGCGGTACATGGTGGGACAACACCTACCCGGGCGCTGAAGTAGATGTGAACTCGAATCTCTACTGCTTTTCGTTCAAGTCCCAGGAGTGGACCCGTACGCACGCCCAGCAGTCCGAGCTGCAGAAGTATCTGGAGGAGACGGTCGACGAGTTCGCACTTCGGAGCCACCTGCAGCTCGGTGTCGGGGTTGCAGCCGCCGCGTGGGACGACGAGCGCCATGTCTGGACCGTCACCCTCGACTCGGGGGCGGTCGACGAATGCCACGTGCTGGTCAGTGCCGTGGGATTCTTGAACATTCCCCGCTACCCCGGGTGGCCGGGGCTCACGGACTTCGCCGGCCCGAAATTCCACACCTCGCGCTGGGAGCACCAGCACGACCTTTCGGACAAGGTCGTCGCCCTCGTCGGGACGGGTTCCACCGCGGCGCAGATCGTCCCCTCCATTCAGCCGATCGTGAAGAAGTTGTACGTGTTCCAGCGTGAACCCGGCTGGGTCATGCCCAAAGGAGAGCGGGACCTGTCCGAGGCCGAGCGCCAACTGTTCGCGAAGCCCTGGCGACGCGCTCTCGATCGGGCGAAATTGCGGGTCTACGTCGAAATGAGCTTGTGGGGCGCGGCGATGTTCCGACCCGGCACCAAGCTCAACAATCTGCGGGAACAGGGCTGCTTGGAGTACATCGCACACGAGTTCGCCGACCGCCCCGATCTACGCCGGGCGGTCACACCCACCTACCCCTATCCCGGGAAGCGTCCAATTCTGGCCAGCACCTACTACCCCGCGCTCAAGAAGGAGAACGTCGAACTCGTCCCACGCGCAGTCTCTCGTGTGACCAAGACCGGGATCGTCGACGACGAGGGCGTGGAGCGACCGGTCGACGTCATCGCTATGGCGACCGGATTCCAGGCCGCGAACTATCTGGGCCGGATGGAGATCACCGGACGCCACGGGAAGACCCTCCAGGACCATTGGGCCGGTGAGCCCCGGGCGTTCCTCGGCATCACCGTGCCGGGGTTTCCCAACTTCTTCATGCTGTACGGACCCGGCACGAATGGCGGAGAGCTCGTGATGACGTTGGAATCCCAAGGCGAATATGCCGTCCGTGCCGTCAAGCGTATGCGGCGCGAACGAGTCAGCGCCATCGAAGTCAAATCGTTGCACGAGGCCATCTGGTACGCCTGGCTCCAGTCGAAGATGGAGGGGACGTCATGGACGATGAGCAACAACTACTTCAAGTCCGCGACCGGCAAAATCGTGACCCAATGGCCATCGGGCAACCTGGTCTATCGCTTCCTCACCAAGGTTTTCGGCCGAATATCAGAGAGCACCAGATGCCGCGCTGCATGAGAGGGAGTCGCAGATGGCAATGACGCTCGGCATCGATCCGCTCGATCTCGTCGATCCGATGCACTATCAGCGCCACGGCCG
This sequence comes from uncultured Acidimicrobiaceae bacterium, assembly GCA_963706555.1. Lineage (GTDB taxonomy): Bacteria > Actinomycetota > Acidimicrobiia > Acidimicrobiales > RAAP-2 > Bog-473. The sequence continues at coordinate 2,281,494 of OY970164.1, read as the reverse complement.
CCCCCATCAGCTGTGGGCGCAGTTGCGAGCAGAGGCCCCGGTGTCCTACTTCGAACCACCTGGATATCCGCCCTTCTGGGCGATCACGAAGCACGCGGACCTCACGGCCGTCGCCTCGCAACCATTGATCTTCTCCAGCGCGAAGGGAATCACGCTCGACCGGGGCGCCGAGGAAATAGCAGAGGCCATGGCGACCTATGAGATGATCGTCTTCCTCGATCCGCCACGGCACGGACCTGTACGCAGCCTCGCCAACAAAGAGTTCCTGCGGAGTCGGGTGCGGGCGCGCTTCGATGACATCGGCCGGATAGCCACCGAGATTGTCAATGACGCAGCGACGGGCGGACAGGTGGCGGAGTGCGACTTCGTGAGTACCTTCGCTACACGTCTGCCCCTCGAGGTCATCGCCTGGGTACTCGGCGTCCCTCAGCCTGATTGGGAACGATTGCTCCGGGCCACCGACACCGTCATCGGAAAGGAAGACCCCGAGTTCCGGTTACCCGGCGAGAGCCCGGACGAGGCACAGATGCGGGCCCAGATCGAGATGCACACGTACTTTCGGGGCATGATCGAGGATCGACGCCGCAACCCCCAACAGGATCTCGTCACGCTTCTCGTGTTGAGCACGATCGACGACGTACCGCTGACACTCGAACAGCTGACCGGCTATTGCGAGCTCCTGGTCGAGGCCGGCAACGAGACCACTCGGGACGCCATTGCCGGCGCAATGCAGGCCTTCTGCGAGTTCCCTGCGCAATGGGAGAAGTTGAAGGCCCATCCCGAGCTGTTGGCCGATGCGGTCGAGGAGATCCTCCGCTGGGTGACCCCCATCAACTACTTCGTGCGCACGGCCACGCAAGACTACGAGCTGCGTGGCCAGACCATTCACGCCGGCGACAAAGTGATCCTCTTCTGGGCTTCGGGGAACCGCGACGAGGAGGTGTTCGAGGACCCGTTCGAGTTCCGCATCGACCGTCGACCCAATCAGCACCTCGTGTTTGGGTTCGGCCCGCACCTGTGCATGGGGGCGCACCTCGCCCGGGTCGAGCTCGAACACATGTTCAGCCTCCTGACGTCGCGGATGACCTGGTTCGAGCAGTCGGGCCCGATGGAGCGTATGAATGCATCAGTCAACGAGGCGATCAAGCACCTGCCTCTTCGGTACACGTTGGTCTAGGAGCAGACGAAGCGAAATGGTGGGGCCAGGGCGCCACCGAGAGACACCTCAGGCACCGAAGGCGTGGCTGAGCCCGGCGTAGAAGGAGACGATGCAAAATGGACACAGCAAGTATCTATTCCTGTGACGATCACCTCGATCTCAATGCAGTGCCGCGGGAAGTGTGGTCGTCCCGGCTTCCAAAGGCACTCGTCGAACGGGGCCCGCATGTCGTAGAACGCGACGGAGCCGCCACGTGGGTCTCGGGGGATCGCGTCCATGGCCGGAGCGGGAGGCCCCCGGGCGCTGACACGGACAAGATGAAGTCGCTCAGTGCCATCGGGAGAGCCGGCATCGAAGACGACGGGTACCGGGCCGGTACCCCGAAGTTGCGTCTGGAGGACATGGACCGGGACGGAATTTGGGCCTCCGTCATCTATGGGCCCATGCCGCTGACCCTGTCGATCCCCGAGCCCGACCTCCAGGACGTCTGCTATGCGGCGTGGAACGATTGGGCCATTGAGGAGTTCAACGCAGCTGCGCCCGATCGCCTGTGCGCGCTGGCCTTCTTGCCCAACCACTCGCCAGAGGCCGCCGTGGCCGAGCTCGAGCGCGTCGCCGGGTTGGGGCATCGTGGCGCGATCCTCGACGTCTTCGAGATCGACGCGACCGAAAAGAAGTGGGACCGACTGTGGGCGGCCGCCGCCAGCACGGGGCTCCCGCTCAGTTTCCACATCAAGGGTGGGGCCTCACCCAGGCTCAGCTACCAGATCGGCAAGTGGCAATCGGCCGCATTCGCGTCCCTCCTGCCGTTGCAGCTGGATGAAGCCCTCGCCATCATGATCTTCTCCGGAGCGCTCGAGCGGCATCCAGGCTTCAGGCTGGTGCTGGCCGAGGCGGGCGTCGGATGGATCCCCTACTACCTGAGCCGTATGGACATGGAGTGGAACAACCTCAAGGACGCAATCGACTATGCGCCGAGTATCCCGCCGAGCGAGGTCTTCCGGAATCAGATCATCACCACCTTCGAGGAAGAGGAACTGGCCTTGCACGCGATTCCGCTCATTGGCTCCGACGTCTGTATGTGGGCGGCGGACTACCCTCATACCGACAGCACGTTTCCCGAATCGCAGCGGGCGATCGACGAAACTCTGGGGGCGCTGCCGGATGAGGACCGTCGAAACGTGACTGCGCTCAACTGCGCCCGTCTATACGGGTTCGAGTATGTCGCCTGAGGAGGACGCGGGGGCCGTCGTTGGCTTCGACCATGTCGCCCTCCCGATGCAAGACCCCGAAGCGACGGTCGCGTTCTACAGCGCCCTCGGCTTGGAGGTCAGGGAGAACGATTATCTGGTCCAGGTGTATATTGGAAATCAGATGATCAATTTTCATCGCCCGGAGGTCTGGCAGCGGGAATTCTCACTTCGAGCGCCTGCTGCGAGACCACCCTGCGGTGATCTCTGCTTCGTGTGGAACGGATCCGCAGATGCACTGCAGCGTCTGCTCGAACGAGCTGGAGCGCAAGTGGAAGAAGGTCCCGTGGAACGCGAGGGCGGCCGTCAAGCGGCTGGTTCGAGCGTCTATGTGCGTGACCCGGATGGCAACCTTTTGGAATTCTTGAGCTACTTGGAGGATGGGGCACGTGTCAGCTGATGTCGTGATTCGCGGTGGAACGGTCTATGACGGGAGTGGCGAGCCGGGACGGGTCGCCGACGTGGCGATCAGCAATGGGGTGATCGAGGAGATCGGCCCCAACTTGAAGGGGAAGACCGAGCTGGATGCGTCGGGTTGCGCCGTCGCACCCGGGTTCATCGACATCCACACGCACTTCGACGCCCAGGTATTCTGGGATCGCGAGTTGAAGCCCTCGTCCTACCACGGGGTCACGACGGTCGTCGCCGGAAACTGCGGCTTCACGATTGCTCCGTGCCGTCCCGAGCACCACGACGTGATCGTGCGGACGCTCGAAGGTGTCGAAGGGATGGATGCCAACTCCTTGACAGCCGGGATCATCTGGGATTTCGAGACCTTCCCCGACTACCTCGAGCTCGTCGCGCAACGAGGGACGGCACTCAACTTCACGGCCTACATCGGCCATAGCGCACTGCGGCTCTACGTCATGGGAGATGCCGCCTATGAACGCGCCGCCACCCCCGAAGAGATCGACACGATGTGTCGGCTGGTGACCGAGGCGATCGGCATCGGTGCCGCCGGGTTCTCGACCAGCTTCTCGTTCGCGCATCGTGGCGTGGACGGCAAGCCCGTTCCCAGCCGCTTCGCCGAAATGGACGAAGTCGAGGCACTCTTCATGGCGGCGGGCGCGACGGGCAAGGGAGTCGTCCTCACGACGCCGGGATGGCAGTGCGAATACCCCGATGTCTGGAAGTGGCAGCCGAAGGTCGGCCGACCGTTCACGTGTCCCCTTTTCAGCTCCGCCGGCGGCCAGCACCTCGACATCGTCAAACTCCTCCAGGAGGGCAACGCCAATGGGGCCAACGTGTGGCCACAAGTCACCCCCAGGCCCTTGACCATGCAATTCACCCTCGCCGACGCCTACAACCTCAACACGGGTGAGGTCTTCGGAGAACTGATCAAGGTGAGCCGCGAAGTCCGCAAAGCTGCCTTCCGCGATCCCGAATGGCGCGCCCGCGCCGACGAGGACTTCGCGGCGAGCACCACCGGGATGAAGCCACGCTGGGAGACGTTCGAAGTGTCCGAGTCCGAGATGTTCCCCGAGCTGCTGGGTCGGCGTGTCGAAGATATCGCCAAGGAGCGGGGTCTCTCGGCCTTCGACGTGATGTGCGAGCTCTCGCTGGCCGAAGACCTGAAGACCCGCTTCCGGGCGTACATCGCGAACGATGACCCCGAGGCTGTCGGTCTGCTGCTCAACGAGAAGCACACCGTGCTCGGCCTGACCGACGCCGGTGCCCATGTGGATCAGCTGTGCGACGCTCCCCTCCCCACGGATCTACTTGGGAACTGGGTGCGCGAGCGGGGCACGATGCCGCTCGAGAGGGCTGTCCGGAAGTTGACCGGCGAACCTGCCGACATGTTCGACTTCTCCCAGCGCGGCTATCTGCGCGAGGGGTACTTTGCAGATGTCTGCGTCTTCGATCCCGACACGGTGGCACCAGGTGCGCTCCGGCGACTGCGTGACCTCCCCGCGAATGGTGAGCGCTTGACGGCAGAGACGCCGAGCGGCGTGCGACACGTACTGGTCAACGGGGAGTCGATCCGCAAGGACGAAGTGCAGCTCGACCTCGACCTCGAGCGGCTTCCCGGCGTGCACGCGGACTTGGCGTAGGTCCGACAGAATGTGCCGAACTGACCGAATCGAGGAGGACGGGCTGTGGGGACACTGTTGACAGGGAAGGTCGCGATCATCACCGGGGGCGTTGCCGGTATCGGACGGGGAACGGTCGACCGCTTCGTCGAAGAGGGAGCCCAGGTTGTCATCGCCGACGTTGACGCGGAGCGGGGGGAGAAGATCGCTGAGCAGCTGGGGCAGTCGGTGGCCTTCAAGAGGACGGATGTCTCGAGCCCCGAAGATGTCCAGGCCGTCGTCGACTTCGCCGTCGAGCATTTCGGCGGGCTCCACGTGATGTTCAACAACGCCGGGATCGGGTCCAAGCTCGGCGCATTCCTCGACATCGACCTCGGCGATTTCCGGCGGGTGATGGACGTCAACCTCTATGGGGTCCTGATCGGCTGTCAGTACGCAGGACGCCACATGAAGGAGAACGGCGGGGGTTCGATCATCAACAACTCTTCGATTGCCGGGATCATGGGCGGCGGCGGTGTCACGGTCTACCGCTGCGCCAAGGCTGCGGTCGCGCACATCAGCAAGTCGATCGCATGCGACCTGGGCCCGTTCAACATTCGCGTCAATGCCATCGCCCCGGGGCACATCCCGACGGAGATCACGAACTACGACATGGAGCCGGTCATTCGCTTCACGCAGCCTTTCCCACGCCAAGGGTCAGTGGTCGACGTGGCGAATGCCGTCGTCTACCTCGCCAGCGATTTGTCCGCCCAGGTGTCAGGCGCAATGATCCCGGTCGACGGGGCGACTGCGGCCGGTCCGCCACCCGACCAGATGCAACAACTCCTGAAGAAGGGCTGAGACTACCGGCGCGAGTCGGCCTCTCGGCCGTCGTTACGGCCGCGGGATGATCCGCCGGCGCTCTGCGACGTCCATGAGCTCGTCTTCCGCGCTGAGCGGAAGCGTCCACCGCTCGAGCGCGTCGATCGCCGTCAGGTGGCCCACCAGTTCCTCCGCAGTCGGCGGCGTCGTGCTGTCGGACACCCAGCCTTCGGTGACGCCGACGAACACGCGCGCGTACCGGCCGCCGATCGCCGAGTAGATCCGGTGCGACACCTCACACTCCTGGCTGCACAAATAGACGAGCAGGGGCGTCACGAATTCGGGATGGAGGAAGGGCTCCAAGAGGCCGAACGTCTCCCGGAGCCGATCGCTCGCCGGCACATGTGCTCCGCCCCGGACCTCTATCCCCGTCTTGCCACTGGGAAGAAGGACATTCGCGAGTATCCCGGACTCCCTTCCTTCCAGGGAGACGATGTTCATCAGGCCGAGGAGCGCCATCTTCGCAATGGCATACCCGCCGCCGCCGGCTCGACCGAAGATGCCGGCCGACGAGCTCGTCAACACGATGCGCCCGTAGTTGTTCCTCTTCATATGCACAAAGGCTTCCTGCGTGGCGGCAAACGGTCCCCGCAGGTGGACGTCCAACAAATCATCGAGATCAGCGATGCTGTGCGATGCCACGTCCGTCATGGTCGTGAATCCGGCGTTGTTGACGAGGATGTCGATACGCCCGTGCCGGTCCGCAGCCTCTTCGATCAACGCCCGGCCGACAGCGGGATCCGCAATGGATCCTTGATGCGCCGAGGCCCTGCCACCCGATGAGGAGATCTCCGCGGCCACGGCTTCTGCCGTGCTCTGACCGTCGGGCGTACGGCCGATATCGTTGATCACCACGGCCGCGCCCCTGCGGGCCAGCTCGAGGGCGTAGGTCCGGCCCAATCCGTGGCCGCCGCCCGTGATGACGGCGACCCGGTTGTCGAACTGCAGGTTCACTTCCCGGCTCGCGATCGACGAGGAGGCGTGACGTCTCGCACTTTTCCTCTGTGTCTCAAGAGGTCGGAGTGAATTCGAGGTGAAGACTGGTCACGCCCTGGAGGAAGTAGGTGTTGATGTAGTCGTAGCGTCGTTGCCCAGCGGGCCCGTGCGCGGATTCGGAGATCCTGATGTCGTCCATGCGATCCAGGAATCGCTCAATGGTCACCCGGGCCTCGGCCCGCGCCAACGGGGCCCCGGCACAGGTGTGGATACCGTGGCCGAACGCGAGGTGCTGGCGCCCGTTGGGCCGGTCAAACTCGAATTCGTCGGGGTTCTCGAATTGTCGGGGATCACGGTTGGCCGCACCGGGAGCCACGAACACCGTCGTGCCGGCGCGAAGCTCGACCCCGCCGACCGACGTCGTGCGCCGGGCCAGTCGGAACGAGCCCTGAATCGGGGTTTCGAGCCGGAGCATCTCCTCAATGAAGTTGGGAATTCGCCGCCGCTCTTCACGCAGCTGCTGTTGGAGTTCGGGAGATTCGCCGATCATCCGCAGCGAGGCTGTGAGCAGGCGCACGGTTGTCTCCTGGCCGGCCGTAAAGAGGTTGGCCGCGATCAAGGCCACGTCGTGGACCGAAGGCGTGGTCCCGTCGGGGAACGTTGCAGTGGCCATGGCGGTCATGACATCGCTTTGGGGGGTGCGTCGTCGATCCTCGATGTACGCCGTGAACTGGTCATAGAGGTACTCGAGCGGTTTGTGGTCGTGCTCGCCGAGAGACCGTTCGGCCGGCCGGGTCGTCATGCGGGAGCGGATGGTGGCGAAATCGGCCTGAGGGACGCCCAGGAGGTCGGCCACGACCAACAACGTGTACGGGGCGGCGTACTCCTTGACGAACTCACATTCGCCATTAGCGAGGAACTCGTCGATCTGGCGATCAGCCAGCCCCCACATGAATTCTTCGTTCTCCTTCATCCGCTTGGGGGTGATCAGGCGCATGAGGAGTCCGCGCTGGACCGTGTGATTCGGCGGGTCGAACGAGGGCAGCTGGTCGCTGAAGGGCAGCTCGTCTCGGTGCGCGTCGATCAGGTCGCCGACATCGTCGCCCTCGAGCGGGACCGGAAAGCCAGGGCCGGCAACCGTGTTACACGACGACCACGTGGTCGGGTTGGAATAGATCTCGAGCGCTTCGTCGAAGCCGGTGACCATGACCACGTCATGAAAGGGCTCCCGCATCACGGGACACCGGGCCCGGATGTCCTCGTAGTACGGGTGGGGGTCAATGAAGAGCTCTTCGTCCGAGAAGAAGTCCCTGGACTCCACAAAGGCATCCGTGTCGGTCATTGTGCCCTCCCCACCTCCGGGTTTCCGATTTATACTAACGGCAATCCCAAAGTTTCGCCTTGAGCGACGCTCCAGGAACCGGTTGCGAATTCGGTGAGGGTCCCGGTGCCGTCAGCAGCGATAGACGCGCTCCGCGTTGGAGGCGAAGAGCTTCTCGCGATCATCGGGTCCCAGATCGGCGGTCAGCGTGGCGTACGTGGTGTAGAGCTCGTCGAAGGTCGAATGGCCGCTGTCGGGCGGGAAGTTGCTGGCGAAAAAGCAGCGGTCAACCCCGAATGCCTCGAGTGCGTGCGTGATCCAAGGCTTGAAGACCTCCGCGTCGGTCGTGCCGAGGGGCATGGCGAGGCCGGAGAGCTTGCAGTGGACATTGGGGCCGAGAGAGGCCAGTCCGGAAATGCCGGCCTTCCACATTTTGAATTCGTCCTCCGAATTCGACCGGGGCCAGCCCGTGTGCTCGAGCACGATGGTCAGATCGCCCCAGTCTGCCAGGAGCTTCGTCGCTCCTTCGAGCTCGTCCGAGTGAGCCATGACATCGAACACCAAGTTCCGCTCTTGGAGCGCCCGAAGGATGTCATTGTTGAGGACCGCACCCTTCAGCTCACTGCCCATCGGCCGAACCCCGCGGAACCGGCTCGCGGCCATTTGCTGGTCGAGCTGATCGATGGCCTCGGCCACAGGCAGATTCCCGTCGACACCCCCGATGATGGCATCGGGATGACCCGTGCGCTGCGCTTCCTCCTCCTTCTCCATCGTCTCGGCCACGAACTCCTGGGCCGCCGCGACGTGCACGAACTTCTGCACGTTCCACTTCGCTGACTCGGAGAAGTACATCGGCTGGTCGAAGTAGCGGGCCCACCCTGAGATGTCGCCCATGTCGAGTTCGCGCAGGCCGGTGAGGTAGGGATACCAGTCGGTCCGCGCCGGATCCCACAAGTGGACGTGAGCATCGACAATACGTTCGATTTCCGTTGACATCAGTTCCTCCTTCGTGGCGGCCGACGACGCGTCGGAAACGCCGGTCGTGAGCTAGCCGTGGCTTGCGGTGACGATGGTGCGTAGGGTGCCGTCGAGCCACTCCGGTATCGCCGGGCCTCCAAAGGAGATGGTCGCGGCCGGACTCGGATGACTGCGCAGGCCGAACCACCCCGTGGAAACAACCAACTCCGCTCCCGACAGGGCACCGCTGTCGGCATGCCCGACGAGATGGGCGACCAGGTCTGCGACGGTCTGGCGCTCGGACTCCTCAGCGGTCTCGACACTGATCGCGAAGGCGTCGATACGCTCTGAAGACGCCATGTGGGCAGCTCGAGCCAGCTGTGCCGCCGACTGCGCCCTGCTTCGCCCCCCCGCGGCCACCGCGTTGGTGACGGTCACGACCCGGACCGTCCGCTCGGTCTCCGCCGAATAGTCCGAGACTGCACGGACCCAGCCGGCATCGGTGCGAACGCCCTCCGCAATCCCCGCATGCTCGTCGAGGACCTGCTGCCAGGCGTCGCCTGCGTTCGAAGGCCCGCCACCTCCGACAAGGGCCACCACGACGGCATCGATTGGCCCGGCGTCGCGCGCGGCCTGTGCCAATTGCTCCGCGGCCGCGCCGAACTTCTGCGCCGACGCTGCGACTGGTTGAGCTGCCACCGTGACACTCTTGACCCCCCGCGCGACGAGAGCCTCACCAAGAGCGGCGCCCCAGACGTCGTCGTCAGTGACGATCGCACACGTGCGGACGTGATCCGCCTGGCCCTGGGACTCTGCCGGCTCTTTGAAGACCGGGCCGAAGCGGGGGTTGCTGCCCCCATTCGTTGCTTGCGCTGCCTCGGCTGTCGCGAAGGCGACCGGAATGACGGTCTCGAGCGCATGCGGCAGGGACGTGACGTCTGCGCTCCGGCTGACTTCGAGAAGGCGTGGTGGTCCGAGCAATGCCAATTCGGATCCGCCCGAAAAGATGATCTGCCCTCGACACCAGGAGAACTCCTCACTGGCCAGGTAGGCGCCCACAGGTCCGAGATTCTCCGGGGGCGGCATGGAACCGAGGTTCAACCCACCGGTGTCCGTCGTCGACCCGCCGGGGCGGGACCCCGCCGGCGGCCTCGCGAGCCCACCGGTGACCATCCTGGTCGCAGCGATGGGAGAGAGGGCGTTGACGGTCACGCCAGAGGGCGTCGCCTGCCCGATCTGCCATGTGAGCGCCGCGACCCGCGCGTTTGGCGCACCCGTAGGCCCCCACGTTTGCAGGTCGCCATCCCGAACCCGAGGTCACGCCCAGGATCTGGCCGTGCCCTGCCTTGGTCATGATCGGGAGCGCGGCTCGGAGGACGTTGAGGTACCCGTCGAGGTGGACGCTCAGCACGGCAGCCCAGTCTTCTTCGGTTCCCGACGCGAAGTCGGTGGGTCGGCTGATGCCCGCGACGTTCACGACGGCGTCGAGCGAACCGAACTCCTCCACCAACGCGGTGAAGAGAGCTTGCACGGCCTCGTGGTCGGTCACCGACGTGTTCGACGCCCGCGCCGTTCCTCCGGCATCGACGATCTTTTGTGCCGTCGTTTGTTCCGCGTCTTCGATGCGACTCGAACCGTCCACATTGACGACAGGGTCCAGTGTCACCACGAAGGCGCCCACTCGACCGAGCTCTTCGGCGATTGCGGCACCAATCCCGGCCGCTCCACCGGTTACGACAACAACCCGCTGCTTAGAGTTCGCCACCGCACTCCCCCCCTGTCACTTTCCTTGTCATTTCGTGGTCGCGCCCTCGGACGCCGTTGGACCTACTTCAATGTCGAGCCCGGCAAAGTCGCCTTCCGCCCGCCATTTGGCCAGCATATCGATGAAGCCCAAGAAGTCGCCTCGTCCGCCGCCATAGGCGCCACTGCGAGGATTCATCGAACCGGGGTCGCCCTCGAAATTGAGCCGTGACGGGGTGCACGCCGCCATGACCGAGCTCGCATCCACATAGTGGCTGACGATCTCCTCGACGTACTCGTCCTCTGCTTCCTGCTTCACGTCGAAGATCCGGACACCGCGCTCTTCGAGCAGCTTGACCGTCGCCCCGATGTGGGCGGCACCTTCGGTGTTGATGAGCGTGATGTTGGCGGTGATGACCGCCTGCTGGCCGGGTGCCGGCATGATGAACATGTTCGGGAACCCGCTCGTCATCATGCCGTGCAGGGTGGCGACTCCGGGCGCCCACTTGTCGGCCATGCGCACGCCACCTCGACCGATGATGTCGTGTCCCGCCCGCCGGGGGAAGGGGGTGACCTCCGCCTCCCATCCGGTGGCGTAGACGAGCAAGTCGAATTCGAACTCCTGGCCATTGCAGATCAGGCCCTTCTCGGTCACCCGCTCGATGCCGGACGGACAATCGACCAGCGTCACGTTCGAGCGGTTGAAGATGGGCAGGTACTCGTCGTGGAAACACGGCCGCTTACACAGGTAGCGGTAGTACGGCTTGAGGACTTCGGCGATCGCGGGATCCGAGACGATCTCGTCGACGCGGGACCGGTGCTCCTCCATGATGGCGAAGTCCTCCTCCTCCGCGCGCAGCATGAACTCGTCGATCGACATACCCGGTTCCATCCGGGGGTTCCAGACCTTGGCCAAGTGATGGGTCCACCCGTCATCGATCAGATCGGTCTCCACGGGAAGCCCGTCCAGACTGGCTTGGAAGTTGACCATGCGGTCCCGATGCCAGCCCGGCCTCAGATCACTCTTGAAGTCATCAGGTGTCGGGCGGTTGCCACGAACGCCGACAGCAGACGGGGTCCGCTGGAAGACAAAGAGGTGCTTCGACGATTCGGCAAGGGCGGGGATGAGCTGGATCGCGCTGGCCCCTGTCCCGATGACACCGACCACCTTGTCGGCCAGGTTGCTCAGATTCCCGTGGATGTCGCCACCGGTGTACTCGTAGTCCCAGCGCCCGGAGTGGAACGACTTGCCCTTGAACGACTCCATCCCGGGTATCGCCGGCAATTTCATCAGGTTGAGGATGCCGACGGCCATCACGACGTGGTGCGCCGTGATCACGTCGCCACGGTCGGTGCGGATGATCCACCGTGCGCTGTCCTCGTCCCATTCCGTGGTCTCGACGCCGGTGTGGAAGAGCGCATCGTCCAGCAGGTCGAACTTCCGCGCGATTGCCTCGAAGTGTTCGCGAAGTTCGTCACCGAACGCGTACCGACGAGTGGGGATGTAGTCCATCTCCTCGAGCATCGGCATGTAGACGTAGGACTGCACGTCGCACATCGCTCCTGGGTAGCGGTTCCAATACCACGTGCCGCCGACCCCTCCGGCGGAATCGATGACCCTGATCCGCTTCACTCCGGCCTTGCGCAGTTCGGCCCCTGCCACGACACCCGACATACCGGCTCCGACGATCGCCACATCGACGTCATCAGTGATGGCATCACGTTGCACAAAGGGAGTGAACGGGTCCTCGCGGTACTTCGAGAACACGCTGTCCTGGTTCAGGTCCCTGATGGCTGCCCGGCCCTCGATCAGGCGCTTGTCGCGCTCCTCGAGGTACTTGGCGTGGACTGCATCCGGATCGAAGTGCGGCGTCTCATGAGCGTCGTTCACGAATTCCAACCTACCAAAACCTGCTCAATTTCTCCTGAGGAGATGCACCAATACGACCTCAACCGAGCTCCCCCTCCTCCATCCGACGCCGAAGGAACACTTTGCTCCTTTGGCCCTGCGGGGCCAAAGGCCCATTGCCTCCCGGGATCATAGTCATCAAGACCGGTCTCCCCGATCAGCTGTTGTCTGAAGTGAGCTCTGCTCCTTCCCCGCGACAGACGCGGTGAAGTCGCGCCCTGGGCGCTGCTAGACGCAGCCGTCACGATGTGTTTACCATTGCGTTGCCCTCATTGAAAACGGGTGGCACGAATAACGCCGTGGAGGCGCCAGAAGAGGGGGTCGGCAGGACATGAAATTCGGTCTGGCATTCTCCAACATCGAGCCCTTTGCCGGGCCGACAGCGGCCACGAAGCTGGCGCAAGCGGCTGAAGGGGCGGGTTTCGAGTCCGTGTGGGCGGTGGATCACGTCGTCATCCCCGCCGAGTACCGGTCGGTCTACCCCTACGACCCCTCGGGGCGCATAGGTCCCGACGACACGAACTTCCCCGACCCGCTGATCTGGCTGACCTACATTGCGGCGGCGACCTCCACCTTGCGGTTGGGCACTGCCATCCTCATCCTGCCCGAGCGCAATCCCGTCGTGTTGGCCAAAGAATTGGCCACCCTGGACTATCTCTCCGGCGGCCGGGTCATCCTCGGGGTCGGCATCGGCTGGCTCAAGGAGGAATATGAGGCATTGGGGGTGCCCTGGGAAGGGCGCGGGCGACGGGGCGAGGAGTCCATCGGCGCCATGCGCGCCCTGTGGTCCGAGGATCGGGCCAGCTTTGCGGGGACAACCGCGACCTTCACCGATTGCTATCTGCGGCCCCAACCGGTCAATGGGACGATCCCGATCCATATCGGGGGTCACAGCCAGACCGCAGCGAGGCGTGCAGGCCGCATCGGCGACGGGTTCTTTCCTTTCGGCGTCACGAGAAGCGAGACGCCGGCCCTCCTCGACATCGTGCGCGAGAGCGCCGCAGAAGCCGGCCGGGACCCGTCGTCGCTGGAGGTCACGATGGACAGCTTCGTGACGAGCGGTGAGGAGGCCTTGACCGAAGTGAAGACGCTCGAGGGACTCGGGGCGTCCCGAATCCTCATCCCGGCGGGCATGTTCGGGAGCGATCCCTTGCCGGCTTTGCAACGCTACGCCGACGACGTGATTGCCCGGATCTGAACAACGACCGCACCGGCGCGGGGCAAGAAGGCGCTCTCCACCACCTCCTGTCGACTATGAGAATGGACTGAGCGACAGCGGTTCTCTGCTCTAATGGGTCCATGGTGCAACTTGTGGAGGAGACCGAGGCCCCGCGACGGGGTCGGCCGCGCCGATTCAGCTCGCACACCGAGCGCCAGCTCCTCTTGGACGCGTCCGTGCGGGTGATGTCGGAGAACGGCTATGACGGGACCTCGGTCAACGACATCCTCGAAGAGGCCGGACTGTCCACGCGGGCGTTCTACCGCCAGTTCGATTCCAAGCAAGCGCTCCTGACCGCCCTGATCGAGCGCGAGCGGGACCGGGTGGCGCATCACCTCGAGCAGGCGGCCAAGAGCGCCGAAGGTCCCCTCGCCGCCGTCGAGGCCTGGATCGACGCCTTCTTGGACCTGCTCTACAACCCCGAGATCGCCCCGACCACCGCCATCTTCACCGCCCCCTCGGTCATGGCCTCCTACACCCTCGCCACGTCCTTGCCCGAGATGCAGCGCATGTTCTGCCCCCCGCTCATCAAGGCGCTGCGGGCCGGGCAGCGGGCCGGGGTCTTGAAATCGTCGACCCCCGAGGCCGACGCCTACTGCATCCACGCCCTGGTGCACGCCGCCCTCGACGTGCACCACCGCGGCCGCCTGCCCAAGCGTTCGATCGTCAAGACCCAGATCCTGCGCTTCGCCTGGCCCGCCCTCGGCCTTCGCCTCAAGCGCACCTGAGCGCGCCGGCTCAGCGACCCGGGACCGGGCCCTCGACGGCGTCGGGCACCGCCAGCTTCACCGGCGGAGCGGTGCGCGTCAGGGAAGTGTCGTCTCCGGAAGCGCCCAACGGTAGAGCTCGGCCGCGTTCACGTGAGTCATCAGGCGCAATTCATCCGCCGGCAGGTGACCCCACACGCTCTGGATGACGGCTTGGGTGTTCGGCCACGTCGAGTCGCCGTGGGGGTAGTCCACCTCGACCATGATGTTCTCGACGCCGATCGCCCCCCTCGTCACGATGGTCTTGGGGTCGTCGATCGTGCAGAACCAGAAATTCCGACGGAGGGTTTCGGCCGGGGTGAGATCACCCGGGTAGTCCTTCCCGTATCCCGAGCGCTGGTGAATCGTCTCGAGGCGATCCAAGAGCATTGCGACCCAGCCGATCCCACCCTCACTCAGCGCAATTTTGATGCCGGGAAACCGCGCGGGCACACCTGACCAGATCCACTCGGCGCACGCGGTCAACGACAATTGGCCGAACAGGCTGGCCGACAGCCCGGCGGACTTGGCCTCTGGCGCAAAATCGGACGGAAGTCCCGATGATCCGACATGGAGGGAGATGACCGTGTCGGTCTCCTGGCACGCGGTGAGCACCGGGTCCCAATAGTCGGTGAAGATGCTGGGGAGCCCGATGCGGTGCGGACGCTCGGGCAGTGTCAGGGAACGAAACCCACGCGCCGCGTTGCGGCGAACTTCGGCCGCCGCCTCCTCGGGGTCCGCAAGGTACGTGATGCCCAGAGGAATGATCCGTTCAGGGTGGGGCTGCCACCAACACTCGTACACCCAGTCATTGAATGCCTTGGTGACCGCCAGTCCGAGGTCCTGGTCCTTGGCCGACGAGTACACCCGACCGGAGAACCCCGTGATCATCGATGGGAAGTTGAGCGATGCCCACACCCCGTTGATGTCCATATCCCTGATCCGGGCGTCGATGTCCCAACAACCGGGCCGCATCTGTTCAAAGCGGTAGGGCTCGGGCGTGACCGTCTCGGGCCGGCGGCCCGCGACGGCGTTGGCGCCAGGTTGGGTGTAGAGATTCCCGTCGAACTCCCAGACCTCGTGACCCTCCGGGGTCTCGATGACTTTGGGCGCGAAGGGTTGAAGCCGAGCGGGCAGCCGCCCCTCGAACATGTCGGGGGGCTCCACCAGATGGTCGTCGACCGAGACCACCGTGTAGAGCACCTCGCGGGGCTCAGGGTCCGGCAGCAGGAACTCGGTGCCGGCCGAGGTATCAACAGCATGAATGACACTCACCAAGCGAGTATCTCACGTTCTCATGGTTTTGACCACGGACGTCGCGAAAATCCACAGATCTGCAATGGGCGGCATCCGTCGATGCCCGAGGCCCTGCCGGCCTGGGACTATGGCCACGCGCTCCACGAACTGACGCTGATCGAGATGACCGGGCCCGGTGGTGGATCCTGCACGTACTGGTCGTACTTTGCGCGGAGTCGTTCGAGCGCGTGGTCGCGCACGTCGTCGGACTCCACCACCAGCGCAGTTCCATCGAGGCGAATCCACCACAGGGCCGTCCAGTCCTCGGTGTAGTGGTCGATCAGCAGCGCGACCGAGGGTGTCAGGCGTATGTTCTCGAGGCGGCGCAGGGCAAGCGATGACTTGGGTTTCGCGTCAACGACCGAATAGGCCTTGTCGCCCTCCATGGCGAAGCAACACGGGACGATGTGCGGCCGGCCGTCGGAACGCACGGTGGCAAGACGCGCCACGCGAGCCTCGCTCACTCGACGACGCATCGTCGGACCGTCCATATGCCAACGCTACCGTCGCGCCGCCGCCCCAGCCGATGCGGTGATCTTGGTCCCGAGCATCATGTACGGGGACCTCATGGAGGGCGCCCTCACCATGACCGGCAAGAACGGCACCTGTGTCGTCGCGGGCATGGCCCCCCAGGCCCAGACCGAATGCAGCATCAACCTGTTCTGAGGACGCCTCGGATGACTTTGTAGAGCGCCAAGAGGTTGAGGGGGGTCAGGCCTTCGGCTTGAGCAGCTGCTCCAGATTGGACCGCGTCTGATCGTCTTTCCACTGGTTGCGGACGTCGTGATCCAGCGCGCGGGCACCAGCGTCCTCCATCGCGACGAGCGCAGCGCGTCGAGTCGACGCCTTCGCCAACGCATATGCCCCCGCGTCGAGCGAGGCGAGCTGCTCCGCCGCTGCGAGCGCAGCTGCCTGCAACTCATCCCGCGGGAAACTCTGATGTGCGATGCCACTCTGACGCGCTGCTTCGGCGTTGAGCAGTCCGGCATCGAAGATCAGCTGTTCAGCACGAGCACCGCAGGCGTGCCGCAGCAATTCGATAGCCACGATGGGAAACGAGACGCCCACCTTGAGTTCGGTGACCCCGATCCGTGCTTCCTCTGCGATGAGTCTCTTGTCGAAGGCAGCCGCGAGGATGCATCCGCCGGCGATCGCCGCGCCGTTGATCGCCACGACCGTCGGCTTCGGGCAGCGGAACAGACGCACCAGCGCGTCGTCCAACGCCGTGAGGAGGTCGTCGGTGTAGGTGGTCCCATTGCTCAGGACCTCGTTCACATTCAGTCCGGCCGAGAAGACGGAACCTTCTCCGGTCAGCACCAGGGCGGCAACCCCGGGATCCTGTTCGCAGTAGTCGACGAACGTCGAGATTTCCCCCAACACCTCCCGATCCAACGCGTTCACCTTGTCACTTGCGAGCGCGAGTACAGCTGTCGTCCCGCTGCGTGACAATTTGGTTCGCTTGAATTGCGGCGCTTCCGTCACCCTGGATCCTTCCTGTTCTGCTCATCTGACGACCCCGAGCAGGTCGGCAACACCTCCGATCGTAAGTGGATCACACTTTCGCGAGCAGGGGCCACAAGAACGCCGCTCCGCGGAGAATTGCGACCTCCCCGACACGCTGGTCGTCGACAAAAGGAAGAGTTTGACAATATCATTTTTTATAGAAAGATTGCAATGCTGTGCACGCGAAGACACTTGACCGTGTGGTGGACACCGACATACTTCACTGATGCGATTGGACGACCGAACGCCACAACGGGATCCGTCGAGACCGCTCGCAACGGACACCACCCGACGCCGTGGCGGTGACGTCCTGGTGCTGCAGCATCTCGCGGCGGAAGATCCGGGCGCACTGGGGACCCTGCTCGTCGACGCCGGGATGCGTCTGACCACGGTCGAACTGGACGAAGGAGCGGAGATTCCCGACCTCGAAGCCTTCGACCTCCTCCTCGTCATGGGCGGACCGATGGACGTCTGGGAGGAGGACGAACACCCCTGGTTGGTGACCGAGAAGGCTGCGATCCGGTCGTGGGTGTCCGTGCTCCGCCGTCCCTACCTCGGCGTCTGCTTGGGACATCAGCTGCTGGCCGACGCACTGGGAGGCTCGGTCGCAAAGATGCCATCCCCCGAGATAGGGCTGCCGCTCGTCACGCTGACCTCCCAGGCTCGGACGGACCCCGTCTTCTCGCCGCTGCCCGTGGAGATCCCCTGCCTCGAGTGGCACCACGCCCAGGTCGTGGCGTTGCCGCCCGACGGCGTGATTCTTGCCTCGAACGAGGCCTGTGCGGCCCAGGCCCTCCGCGTCGGGCCCAGGGCATGGGGCGTGCAATTCCACCTCGAGGTGAACTCGTCCACGGTGGCCGAGTGGGCGCTGGTTCCCGAGTACGAAGAGGTGCGTGTCCACTCCGGAGGCGGCGATCCGCAGTGGCTGCACCGGGAAGTGGATCTGCACCTTGTTGCAATGCAGTCCGCCGCCCAGGCGTTGATCTCAGGCCTCGTACGCGAGGTGCAGACGACGACGGCGAGAGGCTCGTCCGAGGGCACTGAGCCTCCTCTTTGACGGCGCGCCTGGCGACGGTCCCGGATCTGCGTCAACGAGGGCTCGGGCTCCATCCCGCACACGGGGATGCGATTGCTCATCCCTCGGGAAGGATGAAGCGGCGCACGGCAGAGGCGAAGCCCTCGTTCTCGTTGGTGTCGGTGACGTAGCGAGCCGCCTGCTGCACCTGTTGATCGGCGTTTCCCATGGCGATGCTCACCCCCGAGGCGGCGAACATCAACATGTCGTTCGGCATATCCCCGATGGTGGCGATTTCCTCATTCGAGAGTTGGTAACGCCGGGCCAGGTAGGTGACCACCGACCCCTTGTTGGCATCGGGGTGGGTGATGTCGAGGTAATAAGGCTGGGAGGCCGCGGCGGTCACCTGGGCCCCGAACTTCTGCTGCATCTCCTTCGAGGCCTTGGAGACGGCGTCACGGTCGTCGCTCACCCCGACCAGTTTGGCCACACGGTCGGTGAGCCCGTCGAGGCTGTCCATCACCTTGGGCTCGAACTTCACCGTCCACGCTTCCCGCTCGACATGAGGGCCCTTGGGGTCGGGCACGTACCAGTCGGCGCCGCGGTAGACCCACACCGAAAGTCCGAAGGAGGTCATTTCGTCGCGTAGCGGGACAACCAGTTCTTCGGGGAGGACCCGCTCCTCCATGACCGTCATCTCGCGGTCAACGATGAGCCCTCCGTTGAAGGCGGCAATGGGCGTCTGAAGGTCCAGCGGCGCGATCAGCATCTCCATCCCGCGCGGGGGACGTCCGCTCGTCACTGCGAAGAGGATCCCCGCGTGCCGCAGCTGGTCCACCGCGGCGACGGCCTGCGCCGTAAGGACCTTGTCCTGCGTCACCAGCGTTCCGTCCACGTCGGCCAACAGCATGCGGATGGAGGGAGGAGCCATGCCACCTTCTTTCAGGAGCGCCGCCCCGTTAGGGTAGTTGCCCCTCGAAGATGCGGAGCTCGGCGTGCACCGTCGGGCAGACTCGTCCCATGACGACACGGGACCGGATTCAGGAGCTCATCGACGCCGGCAAGGCAACGATCGCCGGCGGCACGAACCGAGTGGAGCAGGCCCAGGCCGGTGCGGCATTGGCCCTCGTAGCGTGCATTGCACTCGCCGATGTGGTGGACGAACTCATAGAGCGCGTGGCCGGGCTCGAAGCCGATCTCGGGCCTGAGGAACCGGTAGGTCTGGGCGACCAATTGGCAGATATCCGTACGGAGCTCGTCAAACTGAACAAGGCCGTAAAGAAGCCCAAGAAATGATGACGGTTCTTACCAATTCCCCCTTGTTCCGATAGGCGCCATCCGTAAATCTCGAGGCTTAGACTCCCCCTTAGGGACGGGCAATTCGATAACGCTGTGTGACGCGGAGATTACCTCACCCTCAAAGAGTTGGAAACCTCTGTTGCGCGACCCCTTCTTGGTGTAAAGTTCCTGTTGGAAGCATTATCCACAGTGCCACTACTTCGGGAAAAGGCGCTCGTACCGTCGGGTACGACCAGAGGAGGGAGTGGCTTGGCAGTGTCGGTGCAGAGTCAGTTCGGCGGGATCAATCAGGGTAGATGGGCCAGATGCACCGGCAAGCGAACCCCTCTGGCAGCGCTACTTTGAAAGTCGCTCCCTTGAGGACCGTAATCGCTTAGTCCTTTTCTACGCTCCACTAGTAAAAATGGTAGCAAACCGTTTTGCAACCAGAATGCGATCGTTCCAATCAGTCAATGAACTCTGTTCTTTCGGCCAATTCGGGCTCGTCGATGCGATCGAACGCTTTAATCCGGCGGGCAAGGCGCCGCCTCGGTGAACGACTGGCTGACCTGATGCCGTTCCATGTGCCTGCTCCTACGGAGCGGGCTTCCTTTCTCGCAGGGTGATCGCCCGCTTGGGGCAGTCCCGGACCGCACGCTTGGCTTGTGCGACGAGTTCGGGCGGCAGGGGCGTCCCGTCGACCATCGGATACCCCCATTCGTCTACGGCAATCGCCTCAGGCAGGAGCTCGGCGCAGAAGCCATAGGCGTCACAGGCCACCGGATCGATGGTGATGCGCATTGTCGTCACCTCAGAGTGCGGTCGGTTGAGGAAGGCGCAGGACGGTCGGTGTCTGCGCGTGGGCACATGGCATCCCTTGCTCGTGCGCTGCGACATCGGTGGCGAACACGCGCAAGGCGCTCCGCACGACGTTCACTGCGCCGTCGGGGTGCCGGCACGCGCCGCGGCCGCTGACTTCCCCCAGCCGTCGAAGGAGACGCGGCAGAAGGCCGGCGTCCACGTGGCCCCGAGCGAGCAGGATCAGGTCATCGGCAATGGCGGGAAGCCCGAAGACACACGGTCCGCACTGCCCGGCACTCTGGCCGGCCAAGTAGCGGGCGATGCGTGCTGACTCGGCAATGCCGCACGCATCTGTCCCGAGCACGACGATCACCCCCACGCCGGCGGACGCACCGATGGTCCGCAGCGGCAGGGAGGCATACGGGGTGGAGAAGTGCTCCGGCCCCACCCAGGCCCCTCCATAGCCACCGACAAGGAGCGCCTTGGCGGGCTCGAGAGGCCGTCCCAGGGCCGCGATGTCACGGAGCGGCGTACCCCGGTCCACTTCGACCACGCCGGGTTGGGTCACCGTTCCGCCGATCGTCACGAGACATGTTCCTGGTTCCTCCGCCGTCCCCCGGGCTCGAAACGGCCCCGGTCCGTGCCGGGCGATGAGGGCGATGTGGGCCAACGTCTCGACGTTGTGGACCAGCGCGGGTCGTTTCCCGATCCGGAGCGTGTGACTCTTGTCGGTACGGAAGACCGGGAGAGAAAGCCCGTTCTCGACGAAATTCGCCAGTGCTGATTCCTCTCCGGCTACGAACCGGTCAGGTGGGCGCACGACTGCCTCGCTCACTCTCGAATAGTTTGCTGCACGTCGTTGCATGATGGCCTCCGACACTGCAGCAGCGACACCGTCGCGGCCGACGGGGATGCACACCACGATGCGCGCGGCCTGACAGAGCGCGGCCAGATATTGCGCCCCGTCGAGCACCAGGTGGGGCGACCTGAGCAACAACAACTTGTCCTTGTCGCTGGCCGGTTCGCTCTCCATGCCGTTGACGAGCAGCGTTCCGCCGTTGCCGGCGGCGCGGGCCACCTCCGACTTGAGGGAGGCGAGAAAACCGCCGCCACCCCTCCCCGTCAACCCGGACTGCTCAAGGCCGGCCGCCAGGGCGTCCTGCCACGACTGGTGACGCCCGAGTGACACCTGCAGCGGACCGTGGGCGGCAACGTGCCCGGCAAGATCGCTCGGATGGCCGAGCAGGCGATGCAACGCATCCAGAGGCGGCGCCTCACTCACGCGAGGCGTCATGTCGATCTGCTCCTCCGGTGTGGGACGAGGGCCAGGCGTGTCAGGGGAACCTCGGAGACGTTGGCCCGTGCCAGTGCCTGCTTCTGCTGAGCCGCGACGCGGAGGCGCCAGAGCAACGCGATGACCACCGAGAGAACGCAGAGAACCCCGAGCGCGATCACCCAATGCTCTCCGGCATCGGTCCCCATGCCGAAGGTGTGTGCGACCGCGACCGGCCAGGACCCGTAGGCCAACCAGTGCAGGGCCCGCCACGTGCCAGGTTTGATGCGGGAGCGGAGCAGGCTGGAGACAAAGACGGCGAGCATCAGATCGAGGGAGACAGTGCCGATGCCGACCCAGAATCTGCTGTAGGGTGAAGTGAAGGGCACCGCGATCGCCAGCCACCCGATGTGAACGAACGTATCGAGGACGCTCGTGAGGACGTGGATCGCCACGAAGACCACCGCCAGAATGGACATCCGACGGTGAAGCTCCTGTTGCGCGAATCCGGGCCAGTGACGCGCTCGCATCCGGTTCGTCGTGGCCACGCCGAGGACCATGGTCAGCGTCAAGAGGACCAGGGACACGATCCCGCTGGCTCGCGTCGCATACCAGAGCGAGGTGGAGCTCACGCCGCACCATCCGCGGGCCAACCACCGAGCGTGAAGATCTCCCCGTCCCGGCGTACGAGCCGAACCGGCTGATCGAATTCCCCCAAGCGGCCCGGTGCCGCACTACCCCACACGATGGCAGCCGTGGAGAGCGCATTGGCGTCGACGCAGGACTTCCCGCTGGCGGAGACCAATCTCCAATAGGGCGCCGACGAGTAGCCGGTCATGGGATCGATGATGTGGTGCACACGTTCTGCGCCGACGTACCAGCTCCGCACAACCGTGCTCGAACTGGCGAGTCCGCCGTGCCGGATCGCCACGACCTGGTCCACGTCGTCAGCCGCAGTCGAGGATTCGACGGCGATACCGATGGGCCAGCCTTGCTGCGGCGCAGGGCCCGCGACGGCGACGTCACCGCCGATGCTCACCAGGACCCCGGCACCGAGCTCATCGGCTATACGGGCGGCGGACCGGTCAGCCACGAACGCCTTGGCCGATGCGCCCAGGTCGAGCCGAACGCCGCTCGGAATGCGCACCTGTCGCGTCCGGGCGCAGAGGTGGACGTGGCCGAAGCCGACGACAGGGCCCAGCGCGGAGGGTGGAAGCGGCGGTCGATCGCCGACCTGGTCGAAATCACGGTCATACCCGAGGGTCGACATCGCGTTTCCGACCGTGGGGTCGACCGCCCCGTGCGTCCGCTCCGCGACGGCGATCGCGACGTCGAGTGCCTCGAACAGCAGGCGTGAGACCACGACGGCGCGACCCGATTGGCGATGGAGCGCCTCGATCTCCGAGTCGGGCCGGAAGCGGCTGCACGCAAGGTCGACGGCCGCAATCTCGTCGTGCAGGATCGACCGCGCCCGGTCGGCGTCAACGTCCTGCGCAACGACGACCGTGGCGGACGTGCCGATGGCCCGGAAGGTCCGCTGTGCGAACGGGGGATGCGGCGACGTCATGGTGGCGGTCACCGCGACGAGCCCCCTGACGTGACGACCGGAGTCGTCGTCGTGGTCCTGGGGTGCGAAGTGGGCGTCGTTGTTGTCGTTGTCGTCGCGCTGTCGCTGCTCCCCGAGGAACCCGACGTCGAAGATGGCGTACTGGTCGCATCGGACGACGACGAGCCGGTGGAGTTCGTCTGGGACGCATCCGAGGCCCCGCTCGCACCCGGGTGTTCCTTGGACACAGCCACACCGATCAACGCCGTGGCTCCCGTGGCAACGAGGATTGCCGTTCGAGTCAGCACGCGGAGACGGGAGTGCGCACGTCCGCGGGCCTCAGGGGTGTTCGGCTCCTCGGGGTCTCGGGTGGGCATGCACTCCATTGAAGCGGGTCAGCCTCGCCTCACGCTCAAGCCCCTCTGTGGGCCCACTGTGAAAGTGGCCCGTGGTCCCGCCGGGCCACTTTGCGGGGTGCGTGGAAACTCTCCCTCACTGGCCTGGACTTTTGTCAGACGACTGGCGGTGGTTGTCCTTCCACGCTCGCCAGCAGCGACATGTCCCACTCGCAGACCTCACACGCATGGCGAAACACCGAGTGCGCAAACTCGAGGGCCGTGGCCTGCGGGTCGTTGCTCGCACAGACGTCCTCCCAGTCGAGGATGTATTCGCCGAGTGCGGCGTCCCAACGAGTGGGCGACGGTGGGAGGGTTGCGCCGGAGAACCCATCGCGCGCCGGGTGGGCATAGGCGTAGAACGCGGCCTTCCCGTAATTCCGGTCACCTGGCCACCACCCGATCGCCACTTCCTGCGCATCCATGGCATTGCGCATGATGAAATCGTCCGAGGGTGGAGTGGCGGGGTGGCCCGAGAACAGGCTCACCGCAAGATCGAACGAGCCCCACCAGGCATTCACCGGCGTCGAGCGCCCCCGATACGGGGCACGGAACGCGGCGAGAATCATTGACGCATAGGTTGCGACCGTGAAATAGAGCTCGACCTGTTGCGTGTCGTACCGCGAGTGTTCCTCGTCCTCGGTGAGCAACGCGCCCCATGGAACTTCCTGCGGTCTCGGATCGATGGCCACGGGGCCGACCAGACCTTCGATCGCCGCCAGAACATCCCTCGTGACGACCCCCACCGCGCGATCAGGCCCAAGGGGAATGCGATCGACGGCTCCTTTGCTTGCCTCCACCACGACGTCGTGGCTCCGCAGGTCCAGCAGGACGACGAACGTCCCCGAGCCGTCCGGTGCAGGCAGTGGACCGGTCTCCCACCCTCGCGCCGTCAAACGGAGCGCCGCATGCTGTAACTGCGGCTCCGGCGGCGCAAGCTTCACCGCAAGTTTGCCCAGGACCTGTGTGTGGGCGTGGAGCGTGTCGCACGTCTCGCTCCAGTCACCGTAGGAGATCGTCGGCCAATGAGAGGACATGGTCGCAGGCTACCCGGACCCCTCACTCCCCCGCAGACGTGCCGATCGACCGCGTGGCCCGCCACGACATGATCGACCACAGCGACAGGCCCGACATGAGGCATCCGGCCGAGAGGAACGAGGCCACGGAGAGGACCGAACCCGCCGACCCGATGGAGCCAATCGACAGGACCGACCCGATGGAGCCGATCGACAGCACCGAGTTCTTTGATCCGATGCAGAGGACCGAGTTCTGCGAGCGGTACGACCAACGAGACCCGTCGTCATTGGTATGCATAGGTCCGTGCCCTCCTTCGTTCAAACCGTCGTCATTCGATCCGGTTGCTGCAGGTCGTCTCGCCGCATGTACTCTCGCACGAGCGCCAATGTCCTGTGCCCGGTCTGCGCCGCGATCCCACGATCGGCCAGACCTGCTCTCGCCGCGATGAAGACCAACCCACGCCGCAGCGAGCCCACTCCGTAGCGGCTCGGGTCAAGACCTGCGGCGAGCAAGGACCGCTTCACGATCGCTGCGGGAGCCGAGTCCGACATCCTTCCCGCACCGATGTTGCCATGGCGGTCGACGGCGCGAAACGCCGGGCCCGTCCGCAGGCCCGAGGCGCTGAGCCATGCCGCCCACGCACAAGGCGCGTCCGTGGCGAGCGATGAACCCGGAGGAATGGACGCCGTGCGCACCACACTTCCCCGAACATCGCGAATCCTCACGAACAAGGCGCCCGCCCGGGACTCGACGTCACCGACCTCGAGCCCGGCGATCTCGGAGCGTCGAAGTCCGGCCCCGATCCCCAACAGGATCATGGCCCGATCGCGAGCGCCCGCCACGGTGCCCGGAAGCGCATCCACCAACGCCCGGAGCTCGTCGCGACCGAGCGGTTCGGTCGGGTGTGTGCGGCCACGCAGGTCGCGCTCCGCCCTGGCAATCCCGACTTTCACGGCCGGGTCGGCCGTAGGCGAGGACAACCCCATCGCCCGATGGCGTGCGGCGATGGCGGCCAGCCGGCGCCGGACCGTGGTCGCCCGCCATTTCGTCGCCCGATCGGCCACGTAAGCGGTCACATCGGCCGGCGTAGACGGGAGCGCGCTGACACCTTGTTCGGCACACCAGGCCGAGAAGTCCGCCCAGTCTGAGCGGTAGGCCCGTTCGGTGTTGGGACTCGACACGCCTGAAGTCTGACATGCGATAACTACCTGGGCCTTGACCGCACTGTTCTGGGGGCGCAGCCTTTGTCCATGACCGACATGCTCGTTGTTGACGCCGATGGCCACGTGTGCGAACCGCCGGACCTGTGGAGCGCGAACCTGCCGCCCTCCATGCGGGAGGACGGCATCACTCTGCGCTGGAATGCCGACTCGGGGTGGGACGAGTGCTGGGCCGAGGGCCGCATCCTGGTCAACCGTGGCTTGCCGGGCCTCGGCAACGCTGGGCTGTCCTTCGAGAACTTCGGGCAGGGTACCCACTATGAGGATCTCAATCCCGCGGGATTCGACCCGGCAAAACGGATCAAGGTGCTTGACGCCGAAGGCATCCACATCTCGGTGCTGTACCCCGGTCTCGGCTTGAAGCTCGGTGGTCTGCGCGACCCGGCCCTCGCGGTCGAGTCCTGCAAGGTCTACAACGACTGGATCGCCGACTATGCCCTGCGCTGCGCCAACCCGCCTGGCCGGCGTCGGCGCCCTCCCGCTCCAGGATCCCGTCGCGTCCGTGCAGGAAGTCGCCCGGATCAAGGACCTTGGCCTCGTCGCTGGGTTCTGCCGGCCGAATCCCCATGGGGGGGAGCCCTTACACTCGCCCGTGTTCGACCCGGTCTGGTCGGCGCTCGAGGAGGCCGACCTCCCGCTCGCCTTTCACCCCGCAGGCGTGTCCGACATGGACGGCACCGCCCTGCGGATGACTGAATTGATGGCGCCGGGAACACAGCACGCGGTGATCCTGCTCTTCGATCAGTACATGACCCTGTCGAATCTCGTGTACGCCGGCGTGCTCGAACGACACCCGGACCTGAAGGTGGCCGTCCTCGAATGTGGAGGTGGTTGGATCGGGCACTGGATGGACCGCTTGAACGAATTCCATGACAGCTACAAGTGGGCGGCCGCCCCGATCTCGTTGAAGCCCAGCGAGTACTTCCAGCGCCAGTGCGTGGTGTCGTTCGACCCGGGTGAGCACACGCACAAGCTCCTGGCCGACTTCGCGGGCGCGCACACGTTCATCTGGGCCAGTGACTTCCCGCACAACGACGCCAAGTACCCGGGCGTCGTCGACGAGTTGCTCGAACACAGCGAGGGCATGACAGACGCGGATCGGGCCGGGCTCGTCGGCACCAACGCGGCTCGCGCTGTACCGGATCGAGTCGATGGCCGACGCCGCAAGGAGATGACCTACGACCTGGTGATTCGCGGCGGCCACGTCTGCGATGGCACCGGCGCGCCTTCGTACGTGGCCGACATCGCCGTGCGCGACGGCACCATCGTGGCGATCGGACCGGTGGACCCTTCTGCTGCGGTGCAGGTCATTGAGGCCGACGGCCTCTGGGTGACGCCCGGATTCGTCGACATCCACACGCACTATGACGCACAGCTGCATTTCGAGCCGACCGCGTCCCCATCGTCCTGGCACGGAACGACGACGGTCTTCATCGGCAACTGCGGCTTCACCTTCGCCCCCGCCAAGCCCGACGACCTGCCGTGGCTCCTCCAGATGCTTTCCCGCGTCGAAGGCATGTCCCCCGAAGCGCTGCAGCAGGCCGTGACGTTCTCCGGAGGGTCGTTCGCCGACTACCTCCAAGGGTTCGAGGGTCAGATCGGGGTCAACGTCGGCGCCAACGTCGGGCACTGTGCGTTGCGCCGGTTCGTCATGGGGAATGCGGCTTCCGAACGCGAGGCGACAGCAACCGAGATCGCGCAGATGCAGGAGCTCCTGCGTGACGCGTTGGCCGACGGGGCAATCGGCTTCACGTCATCGCAGCTCGAATTGCACCAGGCGCACGATGGTCGCCCCGTCCCTTCGAATCTGGCCACGCCCGAAGAACTGGTGGCACTTGCCTCCGTGCTGGCCGAATTCGGCTTCGGTTCCATCGAGTTCATCCCCAAGACATTTCTCGAGGGCTATTCAGCCGAAGACCGCGACTTGATCATGCAGCTGTGGCGGGTATCGGGGAAACCCGTCCATCTCAATACCCTCACCCAGCTCCCGCAAGCCCCCGACGGTTGGAAACGGTCCCTGGACTTCGCCTCCGAGGCCCTGGCGAACGAGGGAGCCCAGATCCATCCCATGTTCGCCTCGAACCATCAGGGGGTCCACTTTGCACTCGCTTCGACATTCCTGTTCGACGAATACCTGACGCTGCGGGCTGCGCTCACCTCGCCGCCGGCGGTGCGTGAAGCCACAATGCGGTCGGAGGAGTTCCGCGCCGCGCTGCGCGTGGAGCTCGCCGACGTCGGGAACAAGTCCTTCACGTTCCGGCCCCAGGTGTTGCGGGTGGAGATCGTGCACACGCCGGAGCACGAGCGCTACGTGGGAATGACCATTTCGGAGATGGCAGCCGAGATGGGTTGCGACCCGCTCGACGCCTTCCTCGACGTGTCGTTGGCCGAAGGGCTCCAAACCCAGTTCGTACAGGCCGCCCCGCCGGACAAGAGCCGGACGGACGCGATCGAGGAGCTCATCCGGTCCGAGATCATCACGGCTGGTGCCTCTGATGCCGGAGCCCACCTCCTTTCCTTCTGTGGCGTGGACTACACCACCCGCTTGCTGACCGAGTGGGTTCCCCACGTTCTCTCCTTCGAGGAGGCGGTGAGCCGCCTGTCCAGCATGCCGGCGCAATTGTACGGCCTCCACGACCGCGGCGTGGTCAAGGTAGGGGCCGCTGCCGATCTCAATGTGATCGATCGCACGCGCCTTGCGACCTGTCCGCCTCGCTATGTGACCGACTTTCCGGCCAACAGTGGTCGGTTCGTGATCGACGCCGAGGGCTACGTGGCCACCGTGGTCAACGGCACGGTGATGATGCAAGAGGGCAAACACACGGGCGCCCTTCCGGGCCAGGTCCTGCGCGGAGTGTCGCCGACGCCGGATGCTGCCGGCGCGAGGTAGCCGACACCGCGCTGACCGCAGGCGAACTCCTCGAAGTCGTTAGAGATCGTCCCATTCGCCAGGCTGGCCGGCGCCCGAGAGGATGGAGCCCAGCTGATCGGCGAGCGCGACCGCGACGACACAACGTTCCTGCGAAATCGGAAAGGACGGGGTGGGCGTCAAGAGGAATGTGCCGACATTCCTCCCGCCTCCGCGAACCGGAAGCTGCACCTGCCTGGTCGGCAAGCCGGCGGACGACGTGGGCCATTGCAGAGGATTGAGCCGGACCGTGCCGTCAGGATCGATACGGGCCCCCTTTTCTGACGGGGGGTCCCAGACAAACCGACAATCCTGGAGGGACAGGAGATCTCGGAGTTCGGCTGCCACGGCCATAAGGACGAAATCGGGCTCTTCACCCCCGGCGATCTGTTCGGCCACGTTGTGGATGCGGCTCAATTCGTCGCGTCCCTCGGCGGCCGCGCGCCGATGACGCTGGCCGCGCGCCGCCAGGTCACCCACGAGAAGGCCGACGACGACGAAGAGGATCTCGGTCGTGAGGTCCCGGTTGCCACTGATCCTGAACGACTGGTAGGGAACGGTGAGGAAGAAGTCGAACGACACAGCCGAGACCAGCGCGCACAGTGCGGCGGCGGCGCGGTTGCCGCGCGATGCGACGGCCACCGTGACCAGGACGAGCACGAGGGCATCGTCAGCGGAGTCGAGGTGGCCCCGGCTCGGGATCAGGAGCAGCGCGGCGCACAATGGCCCCAGCACGGGGACCAGCCAGGTCACCACCGGGTGGTGCAACCAACGCGCCGCCACATGGTGCTCCGCAGCCCCGGGCCGATTGCGGGTTCTCATTCCCGGTCACCCTGCGTGGAGACGGAGAGCAGCTCGTAGAGAGGATTGATCATGGCCAGCATGCCCTTGTGCTTCCCCACCGAGGCTTCGACGGCCATGAGCGTTCCGCTGCTTATCCCGGGGATGGATCGCCGACCGAGAAATACCAACACGATGGACTCGCCGCTGTTGTCCACCAGAATGCACTCCAGGGTCGGGACGCCCGACCAGGGCTGGACACGCAACGTCTTCACCCGGCCGGCAATACGCGCCGTCTGACGCCACTGCAACGCAGCGATCGGCGTGACCCCCTCAATGGTGGGCAACGACATCGGGGAGGTCTCGACCGCAGCCTGTCGTGGGGGTCGGTGCTCGCGGCCGTTCTTCGGGGCGAGCGCGGCCACGACGGCCTCCTCTTGTCGTTCTATCCCCGGGGCGACCATGAAGGGGACGATGGTGGCATTGACGTGGGAAAGCTGACTGACGACGTCAACGATGTAGTCGGCCGTCTGATCGTGCAGAATCCTTCGCAGTGCCTTGCCGTAGGAACGACGGGGCAACAGCATGCTCACTTCGGTCTCGCCGTCGGCCAACTCTGCCGCGAGCTCGAGGGCCGCCCTCCCCAGGCGCCGATCCGGGCAGTCGATGACATCGAGTGTCAGCCGGGAGAGGCCGATGCGCTGCCAGCGTTCCATCAGAATCTGCGCCCGGTGATCATCGATGTTGAAGTGGACAGCGCGGAGATCATCGGGCATCAGCGTCCGGGCGTACTGGATCGCCCGCGCTGCCGCGAGATCAATCCGGTCGATCAGGATCACGACCACATGGCGGTGCAGGATCCGGGCCTCACACGCCTGGACCGCGGCCCCTTCTTCCAACACTGTGTCCTCGGCCCGATACTGCCGGTTGGTGCGCACCAGGGCATAGACGAGCAGCGGCATCACCACGACGACGACCCACGCTCCCTGGGTGAATTCGGCAACGGCGAAAACGACCACGACGACAGCGCAGACGACTGCGGCGACGGCATTGACGGCGACGTGGGACTTCCAGTGGGCGTCCTTGTTGGCGAGGTGGTGCTTCACCATGCCGGCACCGGCCATCGTGAACCCGGTGAAGACACCGATGGCGTACATGGGGATCAGGGCGGACACCTTGGCGTTGGTCGCGATGAGAAGGGCAATCGATGCACCCGCCAGCAGCAGGATCCCGTTGGAGAAGACCAGGCGATGCCCACGCACCGTCAGCTTGCGCGGGAGGAACGAATCCTCGGCCACGAAGCTGACCAGGAAGGGGAACCCGGTAAAGCTCGTGTTGGCGGCCAGAATGAGGATCAGGGCCGTCGCCGTTTGCAACATGTAGAAGAGGAGATGGCCGAGTGTGCTCGACCCGTACACCAGCTTCCCGATTTCCGAGACCACTGTGGGAGTTCCCGAAATGAAGGGGACGGCGTGGGTGAAAGCAGCGAGGATGGACACCCCCAGGAACATCGTCCCCAGAATGGTGCTCATCAGGACGAGCGTCGTCCGCGCATTGCGCGCTTGCGGTTCCCGGAAGATACTCACGCCGTTCGAGATGGCTTCGGTTCCGGTCATGGCCGAGCTCCCGTTGGCGAACGCGCGCAACAGGTAGAACGCGGAGACACCGAGGATCAGGCCGCCGCTGGCGGCGTGGCCCAGGGGCATGTTCGCATCGCTTTGCGGTGCGTGGTGCAGCGTTCCCATGGCCTCTTGCACGAATCCGGCCACGATCAGCACCACCATGTTGGCAATGAAGAAATACGTGGGCAGTGCGAAGACCTTTCCCGCTTCGCGGATGCCCCGCAGATTCCCGAACGCCAGGAGGACGACGAACGCGATGGAGAGAGGCAGTGCGTCATGACCCACAGCGGGGACGGCCGAGATGATCGCGTCCGCACCCGCGGCGACGGAGACCGCCACCGTGATGGTGTAGCTGATGAGCAGGGCCGCCCCAGCCACTTGGGCCACGTTGGGTCCGAAGTTGTCCCGGCTGACGACGTAGGAACCCCCGGCCTTCGGATACGAGCGGACGACGTCGCGATAACAGATCGTGACCAGCGCCAACACCGCCAGGATCGCACCGGTGATCGGCGTCACGAGGGAGAACGCGACGAGGCCCGCGACGGGGACGAGGATTCGGAGGATCTCCTCGCTGGCGTACGCGGACGACGACATGACGTCTGAAGAGAGGACCGCCAGTGCGGTCGGTTTGCCGAGGCGCTGACCCTGGAGCTGATCGTTCACCAAGGGGGGACCGAGAAGGAAACGCTTCACCCGATAATTCAGGTTTTCGGGGAGCTGTGCCGTCTTTACCGTCGAACGGCGGCCGGGCGCGTCCGTCAGGGTCGGTTGCGGTCGGGCGATCTGATCTTCAGCGGTGCCGGTCCCGTTTGAGGTCATCGGCGATTGTCTACCCCGATATGGCCCAAAATGCGAGGCAGGCCTGCATTTCTCGTTCCTCCTCAGATGGCGGACGAGAAATCCCGGCTACTCAGCCGTATCGATCCACTCGTGCTCACAAGTGACGCAGACCCAGTGCCGGTGATCCGGCGATATGCCCGGCGGGCACTCGTAGTGCGTGTATTCGTCGACCCGAAGGCCGCCGCAGCCCGGACACACGGGCGGACGCTCCGCAACCCGGAACGTCATGGAGCGGGGTCACACACGCTGCAGGCCTGTGGTCATGCCACGTCGCTAGGCACCGGCAGAGGGAACGGCGTCTTTGCTCTCGATGGTGAACACCGAGACCAGGGCCGTGATCTCCAGAATCCTCAGCACCGACTGCGATGGGTTCCGGATCAGAATCGACCCACCGTCGGCCCGGGCCCGGTTGTGGGCCATGACGAGGACGGACAGGCCCGTCGAATCGATGAAGAGCAGATGGGTCAGATCAAGGACGATCTGCACCTGTCCCTCCTCGGACAAGGCGACGAGGCGGTCTCGCAGCTGCGGCGCAGTGGCCAGGTCGAGCTCGCCCTCCACCGCGACGACGACACGGTCATCTGACCGACTCACGCCGACACGGAAGGGAGGTGCGGGAACCGGAAGACTTTCAGAGGGCATGCGATGCGCTTCACAATCGGTCGGATCTGAGAGCAGCTAAAAGAGGAAATCGTAGATGTCCGCAACGGGCGACTGTTTCACCCGGCCTCCCTGCAACCTACACCTGAATTCACCTCTATCGCAGTGCCGTCGTGTAGTCGTCGGAAGCCAACCGCCGTTTCGACCCGGGATGCACACCAAACTGTTGGCGCGCCGTCCCAGTGTTGCCACTGGGGGTTGCCGGGACTAATTCCTCTCATTCCCATGGCCGCCGAAGCGCAGGAAGACGGTCAGGGCAGCGATGACGAGGGCGATGCCGCCGCCGAGCTCCAGGGCATGACGCCCGCTGTACATATCCACCACGACTTCGGCGAAGCTGACCGAGAGCACGAGCACGATCATCGCGATGATCCGGCCCTTGAGGTCGTTCAAATCCCGCATCTCGAGCCATGCCGGTATGTGCGTCGCCTTCCCGAACTCGATCTCGCGCACGAACAGCTCGTAGAAACCAACCGCGGAAATCAGCAGGGTGGCGCCGATCAGGAAGAGGTCGACGTCCAGAAGGAACTCGCCGATCTGATGTCCCACGGGGATCGGGTGGTCGGCGATTTGGTCAACCGAATGGATGAAGTAGTACGTGCCGTAGACGAACGCGCCGAGGGCGGCGAGGAGCAGCACCACGATGGGGATGTAGGCCAACCGCAGGGATCCGGCGAGGATCCGTTCGAGCCTGATATCGCCGGACTTCTCATTCGGGCGCGAATGCGGGCTCGCCTCCTCGCCACTTGCGTCACTCGGCATCTGCGTCTCCATCGTTGCTCATGTTCGACGCCCGCGTCCGTGGACACGAAGACTCCGGGTGGCGTCACCGACCTTGACGGCCCAAGCGTACGCTGGCGCGCCGTCCGCGGCTCTCACGCGCCGGTGGTGGTCGATCAGGTTCGCGAGACCGACGCTGCTGCGGCCCGTACCGAGGCCACCACCTCGTCGTTGGAGGCCCCCGGCCCGAGAACGGCGGCGATCCCGGCCGCCTTGAGGATCGGGATGTCGGCCGGGGGCACGATGCCCCCGACGATGACGGGCGTGTCGAGCCCGGCGGCACGCAGGGCCTCGACGACCGCCGGCGCCAGGGTCAGATGCGCGCCGTTGTGCATGGAGACACCGACGATGTCAACATCCTCTTCGATCGTCATGGCCGTGATCGTGGCCGTGGACTGGCGCAAGCCGGCGTAGATCACCTCGCAGCCGGCGTCGCGCAGGATGCCGCGCCACGATGCGCAGTCCCCGGTCGTGGCCGTCCAGACCGACCTTGGCCACGAGCACCCGAAGTGGCCGCTCTTCGCCCATGTTCAGACCACGGATCGTTCGTACCAGGTGCCGAAGACCGCCTCGAGGGCGTTCATCGACTCGCCCACGGTGACGTGGGCCCGGGCCGCCTCGACGAGGGCGGGCATCAGGTTGATGGTGGAGTCGGCCGCCTCGCGCCCCAGCCGGTCGAGCGCTCTGTTGACCGCATCGTCGTCGCGGGACTGCTTGACCTGCGCCAAGCTGGCCAGCTGCGCCGTCTCGACGGCGGGGTCTATGTACAACGTCGGCGGGATGGTGTCGTCGCCCTGGGTGTAGCCGTTGACGCCCACCTGGATCCATTCCCCCTTGGCCAGCTTGGTCTGGAAGCGGTAGGA
Source organism: uncultured Acidimicrobiaceae bacterium (assembly GCA_963706555.1). Taxonomy (GTDB): domain Bacteria; phylum Actinomycetota; class Acidimicrobiia; order Acidimicrobiales; family RAAP-2; genus Bog-473. The sequence continues at coordinate 2,247,566 of OY970164.1, read as the reverse complement.
GGCGTCGGCGATCTCGGCCACGAACCAGCCGTCTTCGATACAGGCGAAGGCCCCTTCGAGCATGGAGCCCGAGCCCGCCTGCTCGATGTGGGCGAAGATCTCCTCGGCCTGGCGCTCCATCTCGTCGGTGAGCTCTTCGACGAACCATGACCCGCCCAAGGGATCGGCGACATGGACCACACCGGTCTCTTCGGCGATGACCTGCTGGGTGCGCAGCGCCAGGCGCACCGCGTGCTCGGTCGGCAGCGCCAGCGCCTCGTCGAAGGAGTCCGTGTGCAGGCTCTGGGTCCCCCCGAGCACTCCGGCCAGGGCTTCGATGGCCACACGCACCAGGTTCACCTCTGGTTGCTGGGCCGTCAACGAGACCCCAGCCGTCTGCGTGTGGAACCGCAGCTGGAGGGAGCGGCCGTCGCTCGCCCCGTAGCGATCGCGCAGCCAACGGGCCCAGATGCGCCGCGCCGCGCGGTACTTGGCGATCTCCTCGAAGAAGTCCATATGGGCGTTGAAGAAAAAGGACAGGCGGGGGGCGAAGTCGTCGACCGCCATGCCGGCTCCGAGCGCCGATTCCACGTAGGCGAAACCGTTGGCCAGCGTGAAGGCCAGCTCCTGGGCCGCCGTCGAGCCGGCTTCCCTGATGTGGTAGCCCGAGACCGACACCGGGTGCCACCGCGGCAGCTCGGCCGCGGCGAAGGCCATGAGGTCGGTGACCAGGCGCATGCTCGGCCGGGGCGGGAAGACGAACTCCTTCTGGGCCTGGTACTCCTTGAGGATGTCGTTTTGAATGGTGCCCGAGAGCGCGGCCCGCTCCACCCCGGTCTTGTCGGCCACTCCGACGTACATGGCCATGATGACCGCAGCCGGGGAGTTGATGGTCATCGAGGTGCTGACGGCACCGAGGTCGATGCCCGCGAACAGCGTCTCCATGTCGGCCAGCGTGTCGACCGCCACGCCGGCCCGTCCCACCTCGCCCTTGGCCAGTGGGTCGTCGGAATCGCGCCCGAGCAGGGTGGGCATGTCGAAGGCGGTCGACAGGCCGTCACCCCCCGAGCGCAGCAGCTCCTTGAAGCGACTGTTGGTGTCCGCTGCGGTCCCGAAGCCGGCGAACTGGCGCATGGTCCAAAGGCGCGAACGGTACATGGAGGCGTACGGGCCCCGGGTGTAGGGGAACTGGCCGGGCAGCTCCGCGTCGTCCGGCCCGTACACGGGCTCGAGCGGCACCCCCGACATGGTCTCGAATTGCGCCGGCCGCTTGGCCGAACGGTCGAAGGATTCCTGCCAGACGGTGCGATCGGCCATAGGACCACACTACTTTGACGTCGAAGTAAATCCAAGCAGTCAGTCGAACCCGTCAGTCGAAGTCCCCGGCAGACCGCCGGAGCTGGCCCAGAGCGGCGAAAAGGGTTTCGAGGGCCGCGGGGTCGAGCCCGACGTCGGAGAACACCTGGGCATTCATGGCGATGGTGGCCCGAGCAGCCAGTTTGCGCCCCTTGGCGGTGATGGCCGCCAGGGTGCCGCGCCCGTCCCGGGGGTTGGGCCGGCGGACCACCAGACCCTGTGCCTCGAGGCGGTCGACGGCGTTGGTCACGCTGGCGGGGTTGACCTGGAGCCGCTCCCCTATTTTGCCCAGTGGCAAGGAGCCCTTGGTCGAGAACGAGAGCAGCATCACGACCTCGTAGCGGGCGAAGGTGAGCCCGAACGGTCGCAGGACGACATCAGCCTGGGCCAAGAAGACCTGCTGCAACCGCATGATCGACGTGACCGTGGCCATCGCCGGCGCTTCGGGTACCCATCCGTGCGCCTCCCATTGGCGATGTGCCTCGGCGATCGGATCGAACGGCAGACGTCGTCGTTCGGGCACAGATGGCACGCTAATCACTGGAGTTGGCCTCTCGGTGCCTTCGCACAAAGGCCGACAGGGTCGCGGGGAGGCCCACCGATACAGTGACGGGCGCATGGAGGTGGTCATCTCACACGCGGCCGAGAGGTACATCGTCGACCATGGCGGCACGATCTTCGTGCGCTCGCATGCGCATGGCTGCTGCACCGGGGCGCTGACCCTGCTCGACTGCAGCACGACGCTCCGCGTCGATGCCGCCGGCTTCCAGAAGTTCGACACCGGTGCGGTCGGGGTCAGATTCTCGGGCGGCGACAGCGGGCAGCCGCACCGGCTCGTCATTGAACTTCGGGGGTTGCTGAGGCGCCATCCCGTCGCCTCCTGGGACGGTTGTGCGTTCAAGCTTTAGGTTCGCACCCCTCGAGAGGTATTAGGCCGAGGCGATCTCTGCCGGAAGCCGGCGGAGCACCTCATCGACGACCTCGGAGGTCGAGGACTCTCCGCCGAGGTCGAACGTGCGAATCCCTGCGGCGGCAACGCTCAGCGTGGTGTGGCGAATGGCCCGCGCGGCGCGCGCGATGACAGCGTCTCCGTGCGCCGCCGCATGATCCAGGACCGCGGCGCACGCCAGGAGCATCGCCATGGGGTTGGCGACGTTCTTCCCGGCCAACGACGGTGCAGTCCCGTGCGGCGCTTCGGCCATGGCCACGGTCGGCCGGAGGTGCTCGTCGAGCGCCAGCAGGACCGATTCGGCTCCGGCAATGGAGCCGAACATCGCCAGCACGAGGTCTGACAAGCAGTCGCCGTCCCTGTTCAAAGCGGGGACGACCAGACCCTGGTGGCCCGCCTCAGTCAGGATCCCGGCATACGCCGCGTCGATGAGGGTAGGCCGGTACGTGACCTCCGGATGCCGAGCCGCAGCGGCATCCATCTCCTCCTTCAGCATTCCCTCGTAGACCGCAGAGACCGTCCACTTCGGACCCCCGTAGACGCACGCGGCGCGCGCTGCGGCCGTCTGAAACGAGAACTCGGCCACCTCTCGACAGATTTTGCGCTCGATCTTCTCGGTCCGCCACGCCTGCTCGTCCGATCCTCCCGGCGTCCCGGTGCGACCTTCTTGCGCACCGTAGGCATCACCCACCGCCATGCGGACGACCACGATCGGGTGCACCACCGGCGCCAAGGGAGAGACGCCGGGGATCCGTCGTCCCGTGCGGACGATGACCGAACCTCCGATGCCTTCGCGCAATATCCGGTTGGGACTCCCCACATCGCCGATCTTCTCGGGCGTGATCGTCGCCGCTTTCAAGCCGAGTCCGCAGGCGCGCATCGCCTCGGCCGCCTCCTGGACGACGGCGTTCTTGGTGAACCGACGGTGCTCGAGGGAGAGGTCGAAACGGATCAGCGAGCATTCGAAGCCGAGCAAGGTGGGATCGAGCACGCGGAGTGCCTCGTCCAGGAGCTCCTGCCCCGTCTCGTCACCGTCGCAGACCACAAGTTGCAGGGAGGCTGTCACGCCATTCAGGCTGGCACGGATCTCGCCGACCCGCCAACATCCGCAGGGCGTCCGCGCCGTCCGCCGGCTGCACCACAGTGATCGTTGGGGGAACGGCCCGGCGTCCTCGCCCGCCTGGTGCGCCGCGCCTCCCTACCGGGTCAGCGCGCCGAAAGGATGACGTCGAGGACGGTGCCGAGTCCCGCCAGGAGCAGCGAGACCGAGACCACGATCGCCGTCACCTTCACGATCGCCGGACGACGTGAGTCCCACTCGACGTCCTCCTCGTCATCGATCTCCCACCATTCGCGTGCAACCGGTGTCAACGCGTCGAGTGGTTGCGGCTCGCGGGTGGCTATGTACCCGATAACCGGAGCGAGCCCGATCGGCACATGCGGCTGCGGTGGAACTGGCAGGTGACCCTGCATGGCTACGAGGATAGACGCGCGCCGCGCTCGCCCGCGCCGCGCAAGAGGGCATTGCGCCTACCCTGTCGCCCATGCTTCCTTTCCTTGCGGTGTCGATTCCGGGCATGCTGCCCACATGAGCCCGAACGAACCTCGCATCGGCTTCACCGCGGCGGAGTCGACTCCTCAGTTCCCCCACGTCGCCAAACCGTCACCAGGATCGCCCAACGTCTTGGCGATCGTGCTCGACGACACGGGGTTCGGCCAGTTGGGCTGCTTCGGATCGGATATCGCCACGCCCCACATGGATGCGCTCGCCGCCAACGGCGCCCGTTTCAATCGCTTCCACGTCACGTCGCTCTGCTCGCCCACGCGGGCCTCCTTCTTCACCGGACGCAATCACCATGCCGTCGGGATGGGCTTCCTGGCCGACATACCCCTGGCCTACCCGGGCTACTCGGCCCGTCTCCCGAAATCGGCAGCACCATTGCCCCGCATCCTGCGGGACGCGGGCTACTCCACCCTGGGCGTCGGGAAGTGGCACCTCACCCCGCGCTGGCAGCGCTCGGCCGCCGGGCCCTTCGACAGCTGGCCGCTCGGGATGGGCTTCGAGCGTCACTACGGATTCCTCCAGGGCGACACCAATCATTGGGCCCCGAACCTCGTGTGCGACAACCACTATGTGGAAGCGCCACGACGACCCGAGGAGGGGTACCACCTCAGTGAGGATCTCGCCGACACAGCCATCCGCATGGTCCGCGACCAGCAGCAGGGCGCACCCGGAAAGCCGTTCTTCATGTACTTCGCGCTGGGCGCGATGCATTCCCCCCATCACGTCGCTCCGGAATGGGTGGAGCCGTACAGAGGAACGTTCGACCGCGGCTGGGACGCCTGGCGACAGGAAGTCTTTGACCGGCAGATCAGCGACGGCCTGATCCCTTCGGGCACAATCCTCACCGAGCGTCCGGAGTGGGTGACCGCGTGGGCAGACCTGTCGAACGACCAGCGACGCATGCACGCGCGCCAACAGGAGGTCTTCGCCGGATTCCTCACGCACACCGATGCCCAGATCGGGCGTGTCCTGCACTCGTTGGAGATGTCCGGCCTCCTCGAGAACACACTCGTGCTCGTGTTCTCCGACAACGGCGCCAGTGCCGAAGGCGGCAAGGAGGGGAGCGTGAACGAGCACCGCTTCACGGCGCATGTGCGCGAGTCGCTGGCTGACAACCTGGCGGCGTATGAGGACTGGGGCGGCTTCAGTACCTACAACCACTACTCGTGGGCCTGGGCTTGGGCCGGCAATACCCCGCACAAGTTGTGGAAGCGCTACACCTGGCTCGGAGGAACCCGCACCCCGCTCATCGTGCACTGGCCCGGACGCGTGGCCGCACCTGGAGCCGTCCGTACCCAGTTCACCCACGTGATCGATCTGATGCCCACCATTCTGGCTGCCGCGGGAATGGCGCCGCCTTCCATGGTCGACGGAGTCGAGCAACAGCGGATAGACGGGACGAGCCTTCTGCCTGCGCTCGCCGATGCTGCTGCGCCGGAGGTCCACGCCACGCAGTACTTCGAGATGCTCGGCTCACGGTCGATCTTCCACGAAGGATGGAAAGCGACGACCAACCACATCAGCACCGGCGTGCTCGATGAAGAGGAGTCCGCCCTCGGGAGCCGGGACTTCGCCGATGACCGCTGGGAGCTCTTCAACCTGACGGAGGACTTCTCCGAGGCGGTCGACCGCGCCGACGAGGAACCCGCACTGTTACAACAGCTGACCGATCTGTGGAGATCGGAGGCCGAACGCAACCAGGTGCTCCCCGTTTCCGACGGCATGCTGGACCGGTTGACCGGCCTCATCCCGCCCACGTGGCCGGCGGGGTCTTCCCGTACCTTTCTTCCCGAGAGCGGTCCGGTCCACGACGAGTCGGTGCCGCTTTTGTGGGGAGGGTTCGTGCTCACCGCCGACGTCGATGCGATCGGACCCGAGACCGAAGGCGTGGTCTGTGCCCTGGGTGACTGGTTCGGAGGGTACGCCCTCTACGTCGTGGACGGCGTCGTCAACTTCACGTTCTCGCGTGCCGCTGACGCCTTGCACCTCGAGCATGCGTCCCCACTGCTGCCAGGTCGGCACACCCTCAGGGTGTCCTACGCCGTCGGTCACGGTGGGGCCCCGGGGGTCATGGAGCTCGCGGTTGACGACGTCGTCATCGACACCACATCGGTGGCAGGCACATTGCCCCTCGCGATCCAACACGGCGGGGCGGGCTTGCGGCTCGGCTACGACAGCGGCTTTCCCGTCTCCCGGCGCTACGCGACGCCCGGGAGGTTCTCGGGCGTCGTCCACTTCGTCAGCATCGAGACCCCCGGCGCGCCAGTGCCCCGACTCGATGACGAAGTGCGCGCCGCCCTGCACGGCGATTGACGGCCGGGCCGCTCACCGCCCACGTTCACCGCCCTACGCTTCATCGTGCATCGTCAGTCCGGCGGCCGCACCCAACTCCTCCAAGCTCCACGTGCCGGGTGGGCTCCCGTTGACGGCCGCTTCCACCGCCAGTCGCTGCAGCAGTGCGTTGACCGGGGTGGCCACGCCGTGGAGCGCACCAAGAAGGCAGATCTCGCCGTTGAGGAATTCGGCTTCGATGGATCCCGTGCCCCGCACCAAGCTCTGCCAGCTTGAACCTCCGCTCCACTCGCCCGAAGTCGTGCCGCGCATTTTGAGATGGTCGCCCCGACGGACTCGGTCCTCCTCGGCCGACGCGACGGCGATGCCGGCAGCTTCGAGGACAGCACCGCCTTCGCGCTGGGCCTCGAGGGACAAGGCGCTCCCGCGGGCCGCCGGTCCGCACAGTGCCTCTCCCGCATTGGCGAGGTTCATCAGAAGCTTGCGGTATTTCCATCGCATGATGTCTGACCGAGCCACCGACTGGAAGGTGGCGGCGTCGAGGGCGTCGGCGATGGCGTGCGCCGTCTCGTCGACACCGGTCGGATAGCGGCCCAGATCGAGCAGACCGCTCACCGGTGCCGAGTGTGCCTGGACAACGCCCGGCCTGAGGTGGGTGGCAGGACACATGACGCACATCGCGTACGTACGGGGAAAGCGCCGGAGCACCCGGCGCTCGTTCTCGACCCCGTTCTGCATGCAGACGACCGGCGTCTCCGGCGGAGCGACCTGCACCAGTTGTGCCAACGCGTCCTCGGTGTGCTGGCCCTTCACCCCCAACAGGACAACGGTGTCCCCGGACCACGTCACGCCCTGCGCCTCGGTGACCACCGGTATCGGCAGGGTCACCGTTGCGTCGGGCGCTTCGAGCACCAGCCCGGAGGCCATGGCCCGCGCGTGGTCACCGCGCGGCAATGAGGGTGACATCCGCCCCGTGTTGAAAGAGGCGGGCTCCGACGACCCCGCCGATCGCACCGGCACCGAATACGACAAACCGCATGCGGCACTTTGCCACGCCACGGCATGCCAGGCTTTGCGGGTGGCTTCGTTCAACCCAATCGTGCACGCGTTTGCCCTTGGTGCAGTCGCGGCCGACATGCCCCAGCGACTCTTGCAGGGTCTGGCCACTCCGCTTCGGGCCGACCTGGCCAAGAATGTGCGCCGGGCAGTTGGGCTGGGCCCAGCGCCAATCGCCATCTCGAAGGATCCGTCTGTGTCCTATCTTCCGCCCGACGGCGTGGCCCGGATGGTCCACGGCGATCTGCCCTCGATGCTGATCGGCGGGATCAGCGCCTTATTGCTGCAGACCCTCCATCCGCTGGCCATGGCGGGAGTGGCGGAACACTCCAACTACCAGGCGGACCCTTTGGGCCGGTTGCGCCGGACCGCCATTTTCGTCGGCACCACGACATTCGGCACCGTCGGACAAGCCGAAGAGGCGATCGCGCAAGTTCGACGAGTCCACCGACGTGTAAACGGCATCGCCCCGGACGGGCGACGCTATTCCGCCGACGATCCCGAGCTGGTCACGTTCATCCATGTGGCCGAGGTCTGGAGTTTCCTGGAGTCGTCACGTCGCTTCGGTCCACGGGATCTTTCCACCGAGCAGTGCAATGAGTATTACGAAGAGCTCGCTCCGATTGCGACCGCCCTCGGGGCCGATTGGGTACCGCGGTCAAGCGCCGATGTGGACGACTACTTCCGTCGCATGCGGCCCGAGCTCTACGCGACAGAACAGGCGCACCAGGCGCTCGACTGGTTGCGCAACGGTGTGCGGCGGCGTCCCAACGAGCAGGCGGTGTTCTCGATGCTCCATGCCGGCGCGGTGAGCATTCTGCCGGAATGGGCGCGCACCGAGCTCAACCTCTCGACTCGCCCTGCCGCCGACCTCCTGGTCGATACCGCGGCGGTCATCCCCGCCGCCCGCGCGCTGTGCGCCGCGTTGCGCTGGGTTGCGACACCTCAGACTGCGAGAGAAAGCCCCCCGTCGATCGCCACGACCTGACCGGTCACGTACGACGACCGGGCCAAGGCGAGCACGACCTCGCCGACATCCCCAGGTTGGCCCACCCGCTTGAGCGGCGCCACCTGCTCGACCATCCCGCGAGCAAAGCCCCAGTCCGCGGTCCAGGGCGTGTCGATGAGTCCCGGGGCGCTCGAGCCCGTCACGGCGGCGTGCGGGCTCATCGCGAACAGTTCATCTCGGGCGAGCAGTTCATCGCGGGACGATGCCCCAACTGGCCGACCACTTCTGACCAGGTTCGAGCGAGAGCAGGTCCTTCCCGGTGCGCAGCGCGTTCGGGGGGCACGTCATCGGCTCTATCGCGACCGCATGCCTGCGTCGCTCCACCTGCCCGAGCGTGTCACCCGTGTACACCATCAAGTACCCGAAGCCCGCTTCGGCCCACAGGGCGGCGCCGAACGTGCCGTCAGGTGCGTCGAGGCCGGCCCAGGCGCGGCCGTCGCTGTCACGGTCCAAGGAAGTGAAGGCAGTATCGAGCACGGTCGGGCCGATGAAGCGTGCCGTTGTGAAGTCGCGCTCGGTGCCGGCCACCGGCGTCAGCGCCCCTGTGGGCAGTCCCCTGTCATCGAGGTCCAACGTGTGGTGGGCCGGAAGCTGGAGGATCGCGCCGTCGATCGTTTCGGGACCGGTAGCCAGATACGGGTGGAAACCGAGACCGAATGGCACCGGGCCGCTGTCCGTACTGTGCGCCGTCGTGGTGACGGTGAGGCCTGAGCGCCCCACGTGGTACTCCATTTCGAGGAGCAGGGAGAACGGATACCCCGGCGAGGGATGCAGCTGCAGACGCAACGAAAGCTGATTCTGGTGCCGCGTCTGCAGCGTCCAGGGCAGCCATCGCACCAGACCGTGAATGGCGTTGCGGCGCTCCGGTTCGTCGAGCGCCGCCTGCGCCTGCACCCCGTTGAACTCGTAGCGCCCGTCGGCCAGCCGGTTCGGCCAAGGGGCGAGCACCTGTCCCCTGCCGCTGTGCGACCACTCCTGCGGCCCGAAGCCGTCGATGACCCGGGTATCCCCCACGTTGTAGGTGCGCAGTGTGGCCCCTACTTCGCAGATGACCACATCTTGCTCGCCATGGCCGATGCGCCACTGCTGGCCTGTCGGGGAAGCGACTGAGATCCGGGGCGAGGGAAAGGGCATGGCGCAGTGAATTGAAGCAGACCCGGAGCCCCGCAACGTTGAGGCTCTGCGCGGTGGGCAGCGGCAGGAGGGTGCGGGCACAGTGACGGGGCGGGTGCGGGCATGTGGCGGGCATGGTGGTGGGCACAGTGACGGGGCGGTAATCGGGTGGCAAACGTGAGGTGACGCGGGGCACCGGGGTCCGGAAGGGCGTCGTACGGCCGCTAGGGTCACCTCACGTGAGGATCCTCGTAACCAATGACGACGGGGTCAGCGCGCCCGGATTAGCCGCCCTGACCAGGGCTCTCGTGCGTTGGACCAAAGAAGCGGTCGCCGCGGGGGCCCAGCCCCACGAGATCGTCGTGGTTGCGCCCAGCTCGAACTACAGCGGTGCGAGCGCTGCGGTGGGGTCGGTCACCGACGGCACGAAGATTCCCTACTACCGCGCCCGGGTGAGCGGCGCCGAAGAGGTGGACGCCTACGGGCTCGATGCGTCGCCTGCGCTTTCGGTGATCGCGGGTGCACTGGGGGCGGTGGGGCCAAAGCCGGACCTTGTGCTCTCCGGCATCAACCACGGCGTCAACGTCGGCCGCTCGGTCCTCCATTCGGGGACAGTCGGCGCCGCGTTGACGGCGTCGCAAGTGGGTATAAGCGCCATCGCGGTGTCGATGCGGGCCGGAATGAGTGAGGACTGGTGGGAATCGGCGGCCGACCTCGCAGTGGCCCTGATTCCCGTGGTTGTCGGTGCGCCGATCGGGACCGTGCTCAACCTGAACGTCCCCTCGATGCCCCTCCACGAAATTCTCGGGCTCCGGTGGGCCCGGGTCGGCGGGACCGGGCTCATCAAGGCGGCCAACGATGCCTGGGACGCGCCGAACCGCCCCGAGATGGAGGGACCAGCCGCCGCGGAAGCGGCGCTTGCGGTCATCGACGACGGACCAGCCGAGAAGGGCGAGATCACCCTCAACGTGGGCTCCCCTTTCCCCCAGGGCGGCGACATGGGTATGGCCGATCCGGGCGAGGACGCCACGCTGGTCGCCCAGGGCTACGCCGCCCTCACGGCACTGCGCGGGCCGCGTTCCGACGACGAGCCGGCATTGCTGCGGTTGCTCGACGAGGGCCTGGCCGCGGTCATCGCACCGCTGGGGATGGCTGGCTGAAGCGCGGGCCGGCGCGGGACCTTCCGGGCTGCGGTCGGAGGGTTCAGTGAGGCAAGCTGGACTCGCGGGCCTCTTCAGTAAGGCCGAAGCGCCCATCGGGCGACCGGACCACCCGCTCCATACCGAAACGGTCGGCCAGGAGCGCTGGCACGTCGTCGAGCGGGACTTCGGTGACGGACGAACTGCCGCCCACTGGACGCTCGACCAACACCGCGTTCTCGTTGACGAATACCGAAAGGCACCGATCGATTTGGCGGAAACCGACCATGAGGCCGGTCACGAAGGACGACTCGGGGTGGGTAGAGGTGAACCAGTTGTTCACCTCAATGTCGACAGCCGGAACCGGTTCGGGAACGAATCCGTACATGTCGGTCCAACCGCCGTCTTGAAAGACCTGAAGGACGAGCTCGTTCCCATCCTCCATGAGCCGGTAGCGCCACCCGGACTGATCGCTCTCCACCCCGACCTCGAAGGGAACGGGATCGAGGAGGCCGCCGCCGCCGAATCCCACGTCGGCCAGCCAGGGAGAGCCGTCGACAACGACGCGCAGCAAAAGGTGATTGAGCGCGGCGTGGGGGACCTTCAGGGCCGATGCGGACCCGGGCCAACATGGGATCGACCTGGCGCACACCGAGGGTCTCGAGCGCCGACGCGAGGAGCAGGTTCTGCTCGAAGCAGTAGCCGCCGCGCCTTCGGGATATCAACTTGTTCTCCAGCCAGTCCGGATCAAGTTTCACCGCACGTCCGGACGCTGAGTCGAAATTCTCGAACGCGATCGACGTGGCGTGGGCCCGATGAACCTCAGCCGGCGTGGGGAGGGCGGACGAAGCACCTGGCGCTGAGGGCGCGGCAAGACCGATTCTGGCCAGGTAGCCATCCATGTCCTTGAGTGGCGCCACTCGGTTGAAGGTAACACCCGGTCCGCAAGGGCGCTCGGGGGATCCGAAGTCGTCGGTGGGGGAACGGGGCGGAGCGGAAGTAGTCGGAAGTGGGTCGGAAGTGGGTTGGCGGGAGGTTCCTAATCGTCGTTTTCGTTCGGGGCCCGGCGGCGGCGCTTGGTCTCTGACCGGTGGCGCTTTTGTTCGACCCGCCTGATCTGCGATCCCTTGGTTGGCTTGGTGGGTCGCCTGGTCGGATCGACCCGCAGTCCATCAGCGAGCCTCGCTGCGAGACGCTCGAGCGCCAGTTGCCGATTGCGTGATTGCGATCGTGAATCGGCGGCGGCCGCCCGAACGACGGGGCCGAACCGCTCCAAGAGGCGCGCCCGCTGCCGAGGGCCGAGCGCGGAGGACGCAGCGACGTCGAATTGGACCTCGACCCGGCTCAGCGTGCGGTTGGCGTGCTGTCCGCCCGGTCCGCCGGACGTGGTGGCCCGCCAGGTGATCTCACTCATCGGGATCGTCAGCGACTTGGTGACGCGCAGTGTGGCGCCGGGTGCGGGTGCGGGTGCGGGCGCCGATGCGGGTGCGGGTGCGGGTGCCGGTGCGGGAGCGGGAGCGGGAGCGGGTTGTGCTGCCCCGGCGGCTCGTGCAGCGACGGTTTGGGCTGGACGGTCGGGAGTGGCGGCAGGCTCGGGGTGCAGGTCGTCGGGTGCCACAAGGGGAGCGTACGACCACCGGGTACAGTCCGGGCTCATGGACTATCGCCACCTCGGAAAATCGGGCATGCTCGTTTCCTCCCTCGCATACGGCAACTGGATCACCCACGGGAGCCAGATTGAGGAGGATGCCGCGACGGCGTGCGTGAAGGCTTCGCTGGACGCGGGCATCACGACGTTCGACACGGCGGATGTCTATGCGTGGGGCAGAGCGGAGTCAGTCTTGGGCCGGGCCCTGAAGGGCGTGCAACGCGACTCCATCGAGATCTTCACCAAGGTCTATTGGCCGACCGGCTTCAACCCCAATAACCGCGGACTGTCGCGCAAGCACATTATGGAGGCGCTCCACGGATCGCTCGAGCGGCTCCAGACAGATCACGTCGATCTTCTCCAGGCCCACCGGTTCGACTACGAGGCGCCACTCGAGGAGACCTTGCGCGCCTTCGACGACCTCGTGCGCCAGGGCAAGGTCCACTACATCGGGGTCTCGGAATGGACGGCCGAGCAGATAGCGGAGGCACTGCGGCTGGCCGACGACATGGGATTCGACCGCATCGTCTCCAACCAGCCGCAGTACTCCCTCATCTGGCGGGTGATAGAGGCTGAGATCGTCCCTTTGTGTCAGCAAGAAGGGATAGGTCAGATCGTCTGGTCGCCATTGGCACAGGGTGTCCTCACGGGGAAGTACCTGCCGGGCGCTGCCCCTCTGCAAGGGTCGCGAGCCACCGGCGTCGAGGCCGAGGAGATGAGCTGGCTCTTGCGTGACGAAATCCTCACCCCGGTCCAGGAGTACGCCGACATTTGCCGCCAAGCGGGTTACACCCCGGCCTCGGTGGCACTCGCGTGGGTGCTGCAGAACGAGAATGTCAGCAGCGCGATCATCGGGGCCTCGAGGCCCGAGCAGATCACGGAAAACATCAAGGCACTCGACATCGAGTTGGAACCGGACTTCGTGGAGGCGATCGAGAAGGCGCTGGAGCCGACGACGCTCTTCGACCCGGGCTTCACTTTCAGCCCCAACCCGCGGCCCTAGCCGCTGAAGCGGAATCCTCTATGCCCGAGCGCCAGCGGATCGCGGCCTATGGCGTCTGCCTCGATGCGGAAGGTCGGCTCCTCCTGGCCCGGGCCGCGCCGTGGCTGACCATCAGCGGCCGTTGGTTCCTGCCCGGGGGCGGGGTTGACCACGGCGAGCATCCGACTGACGCATTACGGAGGGAGATCAAGGAGGAGTCGGGGCTGACAGTGGAGCTCGGCCCCCTCCTTGATGTCCTCTCCGACGTACGCGTCATGCCCGACGGCACAAGCCTGCACACTGTAAGGATGATCTACGGCGTGGCCTCGTGGACCGGCAGCCTTCGGGCCGAGTTGGAGGGAACGACGGACGCGATCCAGTGGTTCACCAAGGGCGAGCTGGCCGAACTCCCGCTGGCGCGCTACGTAAGGGAAGTGGTGGCGAAATTCCTGTGACCTCCGCATCGGGCACTCCCCGCCATCGCGTCGTCATCATCGGCTCGGGTTTCGGCGGGCTGTTCGCCGCCAAGGCCCTCCGGCGGGCCCCGGTGGATCTGACGGTGATCGATCGCACGAACCACCACCTGTTTCAACCGCTGCTTTATCAGGTGGCGACGGGAATACTTTCAGAAGGCCAGATCGCGCCACCGATCCGCGACGTGCTCCGCCACAACCCGTCGGCACGGGTCGTGCTCGGCGAAGTGACCGACATCGATCCGGCAGCCCACACCGTCGCCACCACCGAGCTCAGCGGTCGTAAGGTCGCCATCGGCTACGACAGCTTGATCGTGGCGGCGGGCGCGGTGACTTCGTACTACGGACACGACGAATTCCGTCATTGGGCGTCGGGGATGAAATCCCTCAACGATGCGCTCTACCTACGGGGTCAGATCTTCGGCGCCTTCGAGCAGGCCGAGGCAGAGGACGACGAGGAGCGCCGCCGCTCCCTCATGACATTCGTGGTGATCGGCGGTGGACCGACCGGTGTGGAGATGGCCGGACAGCTCAAGGAGCTGTCACGAAGGGCCCTCCAACACAATTACCGGAGGATCGATCCGCACATGACGCGCGTCGTGTTGATCGAGGGCGGCCCCGGGCTGGTGTCGACCATGGGCACGCGCCTTTCGAAGATGACAGCCCGGGATCTGGAGCGCATGGGGATCGAGCTGCATCTCGGGGCCATGGTGACCGGCGTCGACGCCGATGGCGTCGAGTTGACGCAGGCCGATGGCAATCACCTGCGCATAGAGGCGAGCACCAAGGTGTGGGCCGCCGGGACCCGGGCCTCGCCGTTGGGGGCCAAGGTCGCCAGCGCCACCGGGGCGAAACTCGATCGCACCGGACGCGTCGAGGTCGAACCGGACTGTTCGGTGCCCGGCTATCCGGAAATATTCGTTGTCGGCGATCTCATGGCCCTCAACGACCTGCCCGGCGTGGCCGAGGTGGCGATGCAGTCGGGTGCGCACGCGGCCCACACCATCGAACGTCGCCTGCGCGGCGACACTCGTACGAAACTGTTCCGCTATCGCGACTTGGGAACCCTCGCGGTGATCTCGCGGTTCCGGGCGGTGGCCAAGGTGGGGCCGCTGCAGATCGGTGGGTTCATCGGTTGGCTGTTGTGGCTTGTCGTCCACGTGACGTTTCTCACCGGCTTCAAGAACAGATTCGCCGCGCTGGCCCGTTGGACCATCAGCTTCCTCGGCAAGGGCCGCTACGAGCGGGCACTGACCGGGACGTGGGTGGTCGACCAGAATGGCCCATCTGATTCTGCGTAGGCTCCGGCCACACCGCACGGGGGAAGCGAGGAAACGCCATGCCGATCAACGTGACGCCCATTTCCGGGCTGAGCGACCACATCAACGACATTCGTCTCCGCACGGCGCGCATCGTCAACGAGGAGATCCTGCCGAACGAGACGGTCCTATGGGCCGGACGGCGTGGTGAGATCAGCGACGAGGCGCGGGCGGAGGCCAAAGCCCTACGGGAGAAGATTCAGGCGAGGGTCAAGTCCGAAGGGCTGTGGGCCCCGCACCTGCCGCCCGAGTACGGCGGAATGGGGATCGACTTCATGGCGCACGCGTACATGAACGAGATCCTGGCCTACGCCGTGGGTGCAGCCTCGCTCTTCGGCGTGGTGGCCCCCAACTCGGGGAACCAGACGATCCTGGCGAAGTACGGGACGAGTGAGCAAAAGGAGAAGTGGCTCCTCCCCCTGGTCGAAGGGACCCTGCAATCGGGGTTTTCCATGACCGAGCCCGAGAATGCCGGCTCGGACCCGCGCTCCATCCGCACCAGTGCCGTACGGGAGGGCGACGAGTGGGTGATCAACGGGCACAAGTGGTTCACCTCCAACGGTCTGGCCGCGGACTTCTTCATCGTCATGTGCCGGGCCGCCGAGGCCGGCGACGACGACCGCCCGGGTCGCATGATGCAGGTCATCGTGCCCACCTCCACGCCGGGAGTCACCATCGTGCGGAGCATCGGCATCTGGGGCAGCCTCTCCTCGGACCACTGCGAGGTCCGCTACGAGAACGTCCGGGTTCCGGCGGAGAACGTCCTGGGCCAGGTGGGAGACGGCCACCGCGCCGCGCAGGACCGGCTCGGTGCGGGGCGCATCTTCCACTGCATGAATTCGGTCGGCCAGATGTGGCGCGCCTTCGACCTGATGGTCGAACGCATGCTCAACCGGGAGGTCCACGGAGGACTGCTGAAGGACAAGCAGTTCATGCAGGGGTTCGTCGCCGACAGCTACATGGATCTGCAATCTGCCCGGCTCATGACGATTCACGCCGCCGAGAAGGTGGACGCGGGCGACCCCCAGGCCCGGACCGAGATCTCGTCCATCAAGGTCTTCGTCCCGGCCGCATATTCACGCGTGGTCGATCGCGCCATACAGGTGTGGGGTGCGGCGGGCGTGTCCAACGACCTGCCGTTGGCCACCATGTACCTCACCGCGCGCACGTTGCGCATCGCCGACGGACCTGACGAGGTGCATCGCATCCTTATCGCCAAGAACGTGCTGCACCACTACGAGAAGGGTGAGAGCTGGGACTTCGCCGGCTGAACGGTCGGGCCGGGTGGCCGAAGCCGGCCTACCGCGCCGCGGTGTCGCTCACTTCCGAGTTGCGACGAACAGCGGAATCTGGCGGTCGGTTTTCTCCTGGTATTCGGCGTAGGGCGGGTACGCGGCGACCGCACGCTTCCACCAGGTCGCCTTCTCGTCGCCGGTGACCTCTCTGACGGTCACGTCGAAGGGTGTCGGCCCGTCCTGCAATGCGACGGAATCCGGAGCGGCGACCAGGTTGTGATACCAGACAGGGTGGGTAGGAGCCCCTCCCTGCGATGCGACCAAGGCATACTCCCCGTCGTGCTCGACCCTCATCAGCGGGGTCTTGCGGATTTTGCCGGTCTTGTTGCCGACGGTCGTGATCACAATGATCGGCATGTCCGTACCGGGAAGCGTGTTGGCCTTGGTCCCGCCCGAACTCTCGTACTCGGCGACCTGGTTCCTCACGTAGTCCATCGGGCTCGGCTCGTATGTTTTCTCTGGAGACATGGGCCCACTATAGGGAGCGACGAAAAGAAAATCATCCCCGCACGCTGCCCTGTCGCGCGCCTTCACCTGCCGGGAGGGATAACGGGGGCCGACGTTGGGTATGAGGAGGTGTAGGCGCCTTCAGAGGCGTCCCACCCAAGGAGATCCCCCATATGGACATCGTTCGGAACGACGACGGCACCCTGGTCGTCCCTATTGCGCCGGCACGTCACCACGAATCCGACGACGGTGTCGCGGCGGAGGGCGGCGCAGGCGAAGGTGCCGGCGCGCCGAACGTCGCCGTAACCACGCGGACACTCCATCCCGGCGAAGGCGGCTACGACGAAGCGCTCTCCGAGTGGGACCTCCAACAGAATCCCGATCGCGAGCCGGCCATCTCGACCGTGAGCGGCCGCCAGGAGGCGATGTCCCTCGTCCACACCGTGGCCACCTCACCCGATGAGCCCGTGGCGCCGGCCGTCGAGGCGCTCGACGATCCCGAAGCGAGTGGTGAGGCGTTACGACACGTCCTCGTGGGCGGGGTCCATTCCGTAGAGGACTTTGCAGCCGAGGTGGCTGAGGCCGAAGGCGGCGAAACGCTCTCGGCTCACCAGACCACCAAGATCATCGGCCAAGTGCTGTCCGAGCTGGACTCCTGAGCTCAACCGGTGAGGCTCGACGGCCGAGGGCTCGACCCCTTGCGCCGCTTCCCGAGCTCGACCGCGCAGACCGGGTGCCTCACTTACAGATGCTCTTGGAGTAGTTGTCCAGCACCTTCAGTGCGGCAGTCACTTTGGGCGTCGATTCGGCCGCAGTGATACCGCTCTCGAACTGCTGCAAACTCGTCGACTTCTGAATCACCTTCTTGAAGGTGCTGTCGAGCTGGAGGGCGACCGCGGCAGCCGCCTTCACCTTGGCCGAAGCGCCATTCAGCAGGGAATTGAATTGCTTCTCCGAGTTGGCCTCGCTGTTGAACGTGGACAGCAACGCCTTCTTGATGGAGGACCACTTCCCCGATTCCATTTCCTTGGCCACCGTGCCCGACGCTTTGGTCTGCTTCGTCACTTCTGTCTGATAGGCCTTACAGAGCGACGACTTCTCCACGGTGGCGGAGGCCGTCACCGCAGGCAGAAGGGCCAAAGTCAGTCCAAGAGCAAGCATTCCCATTCCGAGCCTGGCTCGTCGCAGCATGATGAATCCGCCTTCCGCTGATCGGGTCGTTCCGCAGCTTACTTGAGGGCCCTCGACCCACCGGTGGGGCGAGGGCCCTACTTTGCCGTGCGACTGTTCACAACGTCTGGCGGACGAAGGACCTTCGGTCCACGGGTTAGCTTTGGCACCGCCGGAGCACGACAGTGACGTCATTCCAAGGAGCCGACACGACCGATGAGCGAGTACCAACTGCAAGAAGGCGTGGCGCATCTCTCCATGGACGACGGAAAGGTGAACGCTCTGGGCACGGCATCACTGACCACCTTGGGAGAGCAGCTCGACCAGGCGGAGAAGGATGACGCGACCGCCATCGTCCTTTCCGGGCGTGAGGGAAAGTTCTGCGCGGGGTTCAACCTGGCCGAGATTCGCGATCCGGAGGGCGCCCTGGCGCTACGCCGTCAGTTCATTGACTTCGTGCTCCGTCTCTTCGAATCCGAGAAGCCGGTCGTGATCGCCTGCACAGGCCACGCATTGGGTGCGGGGGCCGCCCTTCTGGTGGTTGCAGACCGCCGCGTCGGCTTGGACGGCGACTTCAAGGTGGGTTTCAACGAAGCGAGCGTGGGGGTCACCATTTCCCAAGCCACCATTGAGCTGGCGCGCTATCGCATGCCCATGCCGTGGTTCGAGTCGATCATCTCGGGCACCACGTTCGCCCCCCAGCAGGCGATCAGCGCCGGCCTGCTCGACGAGGTCGTCGCTGACCCCGAGATGTTGCTCTCCGAATCATTCCGGGTGGCCCGTGAGCTCGGTGCCATCCCGACGGACATCTTCAGCACGATGAAGCACCTCGCCCGGGGAGCGGTCGCCGAGAACGTCCGCCTGGAACGTTCGAGGCTTTGAATCACCTGCCTCGACACGGCGCGACCGCGCCGGCAACCGATCGCACTCAATCGCACGGCGTTCGTGCGTCACTACCGGAGGAGACGGGCCAGCCTCAGCTGTCCTTGTAGCGCGATGCGAAGTCGTTGAGCACGGTCGTGCACAACGCATGCTGGTTGGTGGGAAGCGTGCACGTCTCGAGCCAGCTCGACCAGAAGTCGCCGGACGATCCGCCTGGATCGTGGGTGTAGGTCATGACTGCGTTCGCCGGGTATGCACCGCCGGACGGATTGGCGTCGCCGGCAAAGCCCGGTGGATCCTCAAAGGCGACGATGTTCGAGGCGAGACGCGTCACCTCTTCCTTCGAACGAGGGGATGCATTCATGCAATCGAACGGGTCGGCCTGCTCGGCGGAAGAGAAGAATGGGCACGCCTGGCTTGCGGCACAGCCCTGGCAACCACCGTTCTGAGTTCCCACGATCGCCTCGACATGTGAACCAGATGGCAACTCGCCCCCTTGCGGGAGCACCTCGCCGCGCGGGGTCACCGACTCCTCGCTGGACCCGTCGGCCCCGAAGCTCGCCGTACAGTGCCAACCGCTGGGTGCGAGCAGTCCCATGTCGCCGGCCTCGTCGGCGTACACGCTCAACTGCGACGCCAGGTCCGGGGGGACACTGGCTTGCACCGTCGAAGGTAAGTGCCTCGACACGGGCGGCAAGTTCACGGCGTACGACGTCGGGCATGCAACGACGGCAAGTGATGCGGTGATGTCCGCGGTGGGGTCAGTCGCCGCGCTGAGTGACGTCGTCGTGACCGCTCCGGTCGTCGACGTCTTCGTGTCGGAACCGGGAGCTGAGGCATTGCCGTGATGAGTGAGCGCTGCGTTGTTCGCCGATTTGGTGCTGACGTGCGCAATGTAGAGCGCTCCGGCGATGAAGGCAGCCATCACCACGAGTGCGGCTCCAACGAGCGCGAATTCGCGGCCCCGACGATGAGGCTTTCGAGACTTCGGTGAGACCCATGTCCGCTCGATGACCTGAGTGGCGTCAGCCTTTGCGACGGCTCCCGCGGCCGACGAGGCGCCGGGCGCGCCCAAATTGCGCAAAGAGCGCAGCAGGGCCTCAGGGCTCGGCCGTCCTGTCGGATCCTTCTGCAGTGCCGATCGCACGAGTGGGACAAGTCGCGGGTCCATCCCGGTCAGCTCAGGCTCCTCATGGACGACCCGGTAGAGAATCGCGTCAGGCCTGCCCTCCCCGAAAGGATGGCGCCCCGTCGCGGCGAACGCGAGGGTCGCACCCCACGAGAACACGTCGACGGCTGCCGTCGCCTCGCGGCCCTGGGCCTGCTCGGGCGCCATCCATGAGGGCGAACCGATCACCGCTCCGGACTGGGTCAACGAGGTGCCGTCGGCCGCCACCGAGATCCCGAAGTCGATGATTTTGGGACCGTGCTCAGCCATGAGGACATTGGACGGCTTGAGGTCCCGGTGGATGACCCCGACTGCACCCATTGCCACGAGACCCTCGGCCAGGCCGGCTGCGAGGCCGATCATGGAATCCCCATTGACGGGCCCATGGGCGGCCACGAAGGTGGCGAGGTTGCCGCCCGGGACATACTCGCTGACCAGATAGGGGCGGGCCGCTTCTACGTCAGCATCGAGAATGTGGGCAGTGCGCTCGCCACCCACCTGCCGGCCTGCGCTGACCTCCCGGGCGAAGCGAGCCCGGAAGCCGGCCTGCGCGGCCAAGTCGTCACGTATCAGCTTGAGCGCCACCTTGCGCCCCGAACGGTCCGACGCCAGGTAGACGACGCCCATGCCCCCTGCGCCGATACGGGCGTGGAGGCGGTAGTTCCCGATGCTCTCGGGATCGCCCGGCTGCAGATCGATCATGGCATCACCGTCACAGGCGTCGGCGGAGTCCCGGCGGCCTTCGACGAGGAGTCTCAAAGGTGTGGTTCGCGGCCAGTTGCGTCCCCATCGCCAACCCCGATCGTCGCCTCTCTCCGTCCAAGGCGCAAGCGTACGACGCGCTCGTCGGCTCTGCCCGACGCCCACGTGCGCCCGGATGCGTCGAAGTCATCGACGTTGGATCAGTCGAGGTGCGACCTTGGTGGGCTACGGTGACGCCCCGTGGTCGCCCTCGTCAAATCCCTGGCCTAGGCCCGCGTGATGGCATCCCTGGACGAGGGCGGACCCGTGAGCGGAGCTCGATCAGAGCCCGCCGGTGGTGGAGGTGGTGGAGGTGGCAGAGGGGAAACTCCGCCTCCGGCAACCCGCCAACGGCCACTCGAAACACCGTCCGGTGAGGGACCGGTGAGCCGTGTCCGAGCTGCGGTCGGCTCCGTGGTCGTGGGCCACGGAGAAGCTTTGGAACAGCTCTTGGTCGCATTGCTGTGCCAGAGCCACGCCCTCGTCGAGGACGTCCCGGGCGTCGGCAAAACGTTGCTAGCGCGTTCACTGGCAGCCGCAATGGGCTGCAGCTTCCGGCGGATCCAATTCACGCCTGATGTGCTTCCCTCCGACATCACCGGCTCGAGCGTGTACAACCAGCACACGACGGACTTCGAGTTCCGTCCGGGTCCGGTGTTCACCCAGGTGCTCCTGGCCGACGAGATCAACCGGGCCACGCCGCGTACGCAGTCGGCCCTGCTCGAAGCGATGGAAGAACACCAGGTCACCGTCGATGGCCAGACGACGGTGCTCCCGGAGCCCTTCCTCGTCCTGGCCACACAGAACCCGATCGAGCTCGAGGGCACGTTTCCGCTCCCCGAAGCCCAACTCGACCGTTTCTTGATCCGTGTCACGCTCGGATATCCGAGCGTGGACGACGAGCACGCGATCCTCTTGCGGTTCGAAGACGACGATCCCTTCAGCCGGCTCTCCCCGGTCATCACGGCAGAAGAGGTCGTCGGACTTCAACGCCAGCGTGGGGAAGTGACCGTGAGCGACCCCGTCCGCGGGTACCTGGTGGAGCTCGTCCGTGCCACGCGTGACGACGAACGGGTCGCTCTGGGCGTGAGCCCTCGCGGCGCCCTCTCCCTGCACCGCGCCATCCAAGCACGAGCCCTCCTCGAGGGCCGGTCGTTCACCATCCCCGACGACGTCAAGGCATTGGCCGTCCCCGTCCTCGCCCACCGCCTGATCGTGACAGCCAAGTCCCGTCTGCGAGGAGATGCACCCGGCGACGTCATCGCCCAGATCCTCGACGGAATTCCCGTACCGGTGGAGGACGACGCCGGGTGAATCGCCGGGTGACCGCCTATTGGTGGGCGGCATCCCTTCTCGTCGCCCTTGCCGCGGTCGGATGGGCGATCCATTCGGTGCCCCTGGCGCTGGCGGGAACCCTCGGCGCGATCACCGTTCTCGCCGGATGGGTATGGCAGCGAGAGTGCCTCACCAACCTCACCTACAGGCGCACGATCAGCCAGGTCCGGGCCACGTTCGGCGAGGAGATCTCCTTGGGGATCGAAATCGTCAACGACAAGCTCCTGCCACTGATGTGGCTGCACGTCGAGGACATCGTTCCCACGTCACTGACGATCCGGGGTGGGACCATCGACGATGCCGTGTCACGTCGCGATGCCGTCCTTCACCTCCTGCTCCCGCTCCTGCCGTTCGGGCGCGTTCGACGCCGTCTGACCATCGTGTGCGACCGGCGAGGTACCTACAGTTTCGGGCCGGTGCGGCTGGAGTCCGGGGACCCAATCGGATACGGCCGGCGCATCGCGAGGCTGACTGACGTCGACCGTCTGCTCGTCTATCCCAAGGTGTTCGCGTTGGAGCCTCCGAACATGGCCTCACGTATGCTCCTCGGAGAGCAACGCTCGTCATCCATTCACCTCGGCGATCCGAGTCGCGTGGCCGGGGTGCGCGACTACCGGCCGGGTGATCCACTCCGCCATGTCGACTGGCGGGCGAGCGCCCGCTCACCGTCGTTGTTGGTCCGGGTCTACGAACCGACAACCAGCCCGCGCGTCGCAATTTTCGTCGACCTCCACGCGCCGCCGGCCCGAGGGACGGTGCCGTTCCTCGACCTCACCGAATTCACGGTGGCTCTCGGTGCATCGGTCGTCACCGATCTCAGCGCCCGGGGAATCGGGGTCGGCCTCTATTCGACCGGGACGATGGACGGGAATCCCTTAGCCCATGCCCCGAGCACGTCGCCCTCTGCCCTGGCCGACATGATGGAGATGCTGGCCCGGGTGTCACCGTATGCGACCAGATCGATTGCCGACGTGCTCGCCTCTGAGTGCGGGCGGTTTCGCAGCGGGATCAGTGTCGTCGTCATCGCACCTCACTTTCCGGAACGGACACTTGCCGCAATGGCCGATCTTCGACGTCGACTGCCGGTGACGTCGGTCTGGGTGGGCAACGACGCAGGCGCGCCACCACCGTCCGGCACCGTTGATGCCCGGGAGGAGGTGGCCTACGTCGAGGATTGGAAGCAGCGCACCACGGTGGAGTTGGCTCGCTGACGTCGTCGTGCCCGCCTGCCTGGTGGTGGGCGAGGCAACATGGGTGAGCCTGCTCGTCAATTCCTCATGGAACGGCGGACATGGTCCACCTGTCCAATTGCCCTTCTTGGCGTTCGCTGTTCCGGCTGTCGCTGCGGTCGTCGCGATCGCAGCCACGGCACGCCTTCGCTGGCGGTGGTGGCAGCGCGCGTTGCTCATTGCCCCCATCGCAGTGGTTGGCGCGGCACTCACGGCCGGAGTCATCAGCGAGTTGAGCGTCGCCGGGTCGGTATGGCGTGTGGCGAGCCACCCATGGAGCAGCCAGGATCATCGTGCGGTCGTGGTCGCTGGAGCCGCCTGGTTCGTCGCCATCGTGGCGTGGACACGAGGAACGTGGCTGGGCACCATCCGCCCCTCATTCCGGCACGCGGCGTGGTCAGCAGGACTTTCCACCATCGCCTTCATCGGGATCTTCGTCGGACGTGCTGCTCACGGCGATATCGGCTTCCGGGCTACGACGAGGGACGCCGGCGCGCTCTTCCTCGCCTTCTTCTTGCTGACAGGTGCCGCCTTGGCCCTGATCCGTCAGCGAGAGATCGAGCGGGAGGTTCTGCACGGCTCGTCAGCGGGGCCAGGGTTCGGATGGTTGGGCGTCCTCACCGCACCGCTGACACTTATCGCCGGCGTCTCATTGCTGGTCGCCGTGGGCGGCGGACCGCTGGTCCGGTTGGCCGGACGCGCCGCTCTCGCCGTCGTGAGGGCCATCCGCTGGGTCGTCACCGAGCTGGGGCACCTCGTGCCCGGTGGCGGGCAAGCGCGACGACCGGCGCAGAAGCCCCCGCTCCCCATCCGCACGCCGTCGCGCGTCGCCCACCCGTCCCTCAGACTTTCGGGCGAGATTCCGATTGTGGCGTGGGAGGTTGTCGGTGCACTGAGCATTGCGGCGGTGATCTGGCTGGCCCTCCGCTACCTTCGTCCGCGCTGGTTGCGACGAGCACACGACGACAGTTCCGAGGTTGACGAGGAGCGCGATTCGGTCTTCACATGGTCGCACCTCATCGGGCAACTCCACCTCACGCTGCGTCGGTTGCTCGGCCGCCTCCGCCGGTTGCGACACCGGACCCAAACCGCGCCTGGATCGACCATACGGGTCGAGGCGCAAGAGAACTGGCTGGGCTCCTTCGAAGACATCAGGACCGCGTATCGCCGGGTACTTGTCGCGGCGCGCCAAAGGGAATCACCCCGCGGGCCAGCGGAAACGGCCCGTGAGTTCGAACGGCGCCTTTCCCATGGCTTCGACATCAGCGCTGAGGGTGACGCGTCCGCCTCACTCCATATCCTCACTTCCCTCTACCAGCGCGTCCGCTATGGCGACGACCGTCTCCGCGAGCACGAGCTCCAGAGCGGACACGTTGCGGCGGACGTCGTCATTGCGCGGCTGGAGAACCCTGCGACAACCGAACCAATTCTCCCCTCCATTGGGAATCCGCCTGCGATGTCCTCAGACGCGGAGTGACGCTCCACAGCCTCTGTCGGCGCCGATCCAGCGTGATGGTTCCTCAGGAGGGGCTCCTAGTGATCACCATCGGCGCCACGACCTGATCCGGATATCAGCGAACAGCAGCGTCGAGCGCGACCGTTCCGGGACTTTGCTGACCCCTCACCCAGGGCACTCGCCGGGCGTCGACACTACGAACAGCCGCTGGTCGTCCCGCAGCTGCCGCAGACGTAGCACGAGCCGGCCCGTTGCATGGCGTTGCCGCAGCTGTAGCAGTACGGGGCGTCACGCTGTTCGGCCCGCGCCAGGGGGTAGGCACTTGTGCCAACGATGGGTGCGGACGCCGGCTGGCTGGTCGGTGCCGGTGCAGCAGCACCTGGCCCAACGCCGGATCCTGCGCCTAAGCCGTCATCGACCAGGCCGACCGAAGGCGTCGCCGACTCTTCGACGCCGGGGAGCGTGGGCTGCATGCGCTCCGACGTGGAAAGGATGCCGAGGTCGGCCCGCTCCTCGGGGGACAGGTAGTCCAGGGCGATGCGGCGGAAGATGTAGTCCACCAAGCTGGTCGCGATCCGCAGTTCGGGGTCGTCGGTGATACCGGCGGGCTCGAACTTCATATTCGTGTACTTGCGCACGTAGGTGGCCAGGGGCACTTGATGCTGCAGGCCCAGACTCAACGAGATGGAGAAGGCATCCATGATCCCCGCCAACGTCGACCCCTGCTTCGAGACGTTGATGAAGACCTCGCCGGGGCGACCGTCCTCGTACTCGCCCACGGTGACATAACCCTCACAGTCGGCCACCCTGAAGGCGAACGTCTTGGAGTTCCGGCGCCGGGGCAGGCGCTCCCTGATCGCGCCCACGACGACGGACTCGGTCTTGCGCTCCTGTTCGTGCAGGAGTGCCGCCTCGAGCTCGGCGATACGAGCAGCCACGGCGCGGTCCTTGGCTTCCGCCGCCGACCCCGGAGGAGCGACGTCGCCACCCATGGTCACGGCGGCGTCCGTCTCCGTGCTGGCCATTTTGGTGGTCGAGAGCGGCTGGGCCACCTTGCAGTTGTCACGGTAGATGGCCACCGCCTTGATCCCCAATCTCCAGGCATCGATGTGCAGTTGCTCCACGTCTTCGACCGAGACGTCCTCGGGCATGTTGACCGTCTTGGAGATGGCGCCGCTGATGAACGGCTGCACCGCTCCCATCATGCGGATGTGGCCCGAATAGTGGATGGTGTTGTCGCCCATGGAGCAGGCGAAGACCGGCAGGTGCTCGGGGGCGATGTGCGGCGCACCGAGGATCGACATGTTCTCGTTGATGTACATGACGATTTCGGACACCTGGTCCGGCCCGTAGCCGAGCTTCTCCAGCGCACGGGGAATCGTCTGGTTGACGATCGACATCGTGCCGCCACCGACCAGCTTCTTGGTCTTCACGAGACCCAGGTCCGGCTCGACGCCCGTGGTGTCACAGTCCATGAGCAACCCGATAGTTCCCGTGGGGGCCAACACCGAGGCCTGCGAGTTGCGCACCCCGTACTGCTCGGCCAATTCCACCGCGTCATCCCATGATTCCTGGGCGGCCGAGAGCAATTCGGGTGGCACGACTTCCTCATCAATGCGTGACGCTTCCGCCTGGTGCATGCGCAGGACCTTGATCATCGCTTCGGAGTTGTCGTGGAATCCGGCGAACGGCCCCATGCGGGCCGCAGTGCGGGCGGACGTCGCATACGCGTGACCCGTCAGCAACGCCGTGATGGCCGCGGCCCACGCCCGTCCGGCGTCCGAGTCGTACGGCAGCCCTTGCGCCATGAGCAACGCGCCGAGGTTGGCGTAGCCGATACCGAGCTCGCGGAAGGCCCGCGTCGTCTCCCCGATCTTCACGGTCGGGTAGTCGGCATTGCCGACGATGATCTCCTGTCCGGTGAACATGACCGCGACGCCGGCTTTGAATCCTTCGACGTCGAATTCGTCGTTTTCATTAAGGAATTTGAGCAAATTCATGGAGGCCAGATTGCAGGCTGAGTTGTCGAGGTGGACGTACTCGGAACAGGGGTTGCTTCCGTTGATCTTCCCCGCCAATGGGGCTGTGTGCCAGCGGTTGATGGTGGTGTCGTACTGCAGTCCCGGATCCGCGCACTCCCACGCCGAATGGGCGATCTGACGGAACAGGTCACGGGCGGGCACGGTGCGGATGACCGAGCCGTCGGTGCGGGCGGTCAGGTCCCAGTCCCGGCCGTCGACAACCGCTTCCATGAATTCGTCGGTGACCCGCACCGAGTTGTTGGCGTTCTGGTACTGCGTCGAGTGGCTGTCCGCCCCGTCGAGGTCCATGTCGAAGCCGGCGTCGCGCAGGACGCGTGCCTTGCGCTCCTCGATGGCCTTGCACCAGATGAAGTCCTCCACGTCGGGGTGGTCGACATCGAGAATCACCATTTTGGCGGCGCGGCGAGTCTTGCCGCCGGACTTGATGGTGCCGGCCGAGGCGTCGGCACCACGCATGAAGCTCACCGGGCCCGACGCGGTGCCGCCGCCCTTGAGCAGTTCGTGCGACGAGCGGATCTTCGAGAGGTTCACCCCGGCGCCGGACCCTCCCTTGAAGATGGTGCCCTCCTCCATGTACCAGTTGAGGATGGAGTCCATCTGGTCCTCGACGGCCAGGATGAAACAGGCCGACCCCTGCTGCGGCACGCCGGGCACCCCGATGTTGAACCACACCGGGGAGTTGAAGGCCGCCTTCTGGTGGATGATCAGATGCTTGAGCTCGTGGTTGAAGATCTGGGCCTCTTCGCCGTCGACGAAGTAGCCGTCCTTCAGTCCCCATGCCGTGAGCGTGTCGGCCACGCGGTCGGCCACCTGCTTGAGCGACCATTCGCGTTCGCCGGTGTTCAGCGTTCCCCGGAAGTACTTCTGCGCCAGGATGTTGGTGGCGTTCAGGCTCCAGAATTCGGGGACCTCGACGTCCAGCTGTTCGAAAGCCACTTTGCCGTCCCGGTAGTTGGTGATCCGGGCGTCACGTCGCTCCCAACGCACTTCGTCGTAGGGGTGCACACCTGCAGTGGTGAAGTGGCGCCTGATTCCAATTTCGGATCGCTGGGGGGCGATGGCCATAGTGCTGGGATCCTCCTCGTTTTTTCGGTCTGCGCCGACAGCGGCGCCATCCCCCAAGGTGCGGAACAGGCGTCTCCCGGCGTACTTCTCATCCTGTGCTCGTGAAGGGTAGTTACAGCTTAACCACAAGATGTAGTGGTTCACCCGCCGGAGAGACACGAGATGCTGTGTTCATTACAGCACTGTAGTTACGTCCTTGTCAACGAAAGAGTGACGACATCGTGGCAGGTCAAAGGGCGCTCGCGATGATTAGCGCGTCGGGCCGCCCAAAGGCCCTTCGAGCACCCCGGTTCCCCAGGCACGGTCCCGACGGAGCCGGTTTCACTAGCGTCGGGCCCGTGGGGTACGTGGTCGCCATCGATGCTGGAACGACCGGCGTGCGGGCTCTCGTCGTCGACGAGCAGGCGCAGGTGGTCGACGTGGCCTACCGCGAGCTCACGCAGTACTTCCCACGTCCGGGGTGGGTCGAGCACAGCGCCACCGAGATCTGGGAGGCCGTGTGCGCCACCCTGGCCGAGGTGGGAGGCCGCCTCGCCGGTGCGGGCCGGGCGGTGGCGGCCATCGGCATCACGAATCAGCGCGAGACCCTGGTGGCGTTCGACCGCTCCAGCGGGCAGCCGTTGCACCGGGCGATCGTGTGGCAGGACCGGCGCACGGCGAACATCTGCGCCGAGTTCGGGCGCGCAGGGCATCTCCCGATGGTGCGAGCGAGGACGGGGCTGATGCTCGACTCGTATTTCACCGCCACGAAGATCACCTGGCTCCTGCGGCACGGGGCGCTCGCCCTCGGCCCCGAGTCCGCCGACCTCGCCTTCGGGACGGTCGACAGCTGGCTGCTGTGGAACCTGACCGGGGGGACGAAGGGGGGCGAGTTCGCCACGGACCCCTCGAACGCCAGCCGCACGATGCTGCTCGATACGGCGACCCTCGCCTGGTCCGACGACCTGTGCGCGCTGTTCGGCGTACCCCGGCACACTTTGCCCGAGGTACGGCCCTCGGCCGGGAGCTTCGGCACGGCGCGTCTGCTCGACCTCGGGCCCGCCAGCGCCGTGCTCGACGGCCTCCCGATCTCAGGTGTGCTGGGCGACCAGCAGGCGGCGCTCTTCGGGCAGTGCTGCTTCGACCCCGGCATGGTCAAGGTGACGTACGGCACGGGCAGCTTCGTGCTGGCCAATGCCGGGCCGGAACGTCCGGCGGCACCCGATGGCCTGACGGTCAGCGTGGCATGGGATCTCGGCCCGCACGGCCGCCGCAGGGCGCCGGCCGGCCCCGTGCCGGCGGGCGCAAATGGAGGCAGCACGGCGGAAGGCCCTGTGCCAGCGGGCGCAAATGGAGGCAGCACGCCGGCCGGGCCCGAGCCGGCGGCCGTGGCCTATGCGCTCGAGGGGTCAACCTTCGTCTCGGGCGCCGCCATCCAGTGGTTGCGCGACGGCCTCGGGATCATCGCCGACGCGGCGGAGGCCGGCCCCCTGGCCGAATCGGTCGGCGACAGCGGGGGCGTCACCTTCGTGCCCGCCCTGACCGGCCTCGGAAGCCCGTGGTGGGACCCCGCCGCGCGCGGCATCATCACCGGGCTCACCCGGGGCGCGGGAAGGGCCCAGATCGTGCGGGCCTGCATCGAGGCGATCGCCTTCCAGGTGCGTGACATGACCGATGCCATGGGGGCGCCTCGGCCTACCCCCTGTCCTCCCTGCGGGCTGACGGGGGTGCGGCCGCCATGGACCTGCTCCTGCGCCTCCAGGCCGAGCAGAGCCGGATGCCCGTCGCCCGCCCACGGTCCACCGAGTCCACCGCTCTGGGCGCCGCCACCCTGGCCGGACTGGTCGAAGGGGTCTGGGGCTCGTTGGACGAGCTGAGCGGGCTCTGGAGCGCATCGAGCCAGTTCGAGCCCGAGTTGCCCGTGGAGTTGCCCGACGCGCTCTACGCCGTCTGGCGCCGGGCGGTCGATCGCTCCCGGGGCTGGGCGGTCGCCGAGGCGTGACCGGGCTGCTGCGAACTTTCTCCGGAAAATCTGAATAAAACAAGGAAACTCTTGTTATAATCCTCTAGGAACGGAGACTTTCGTTCGGGAATGGAGGACACCATGAGCGTGGCGATCGTCACAGGTGCATCCCGTGGGCTCGGGCAGGCGCTGGCCGAAGGGCTGGCCGCGGAGGGCTGGTCACTCGTCATCGACGGGCGGCATCCGGCAGCCCTCGAGGAAGCTGCGGCGCAGTTGGCCCCGTTGCTGGCACCCGGGAGCGCAGTACGGGCGGTGGCCGGTGACATCACCGACCCGGCGCACCGCCGAGCCCTCGTCGGCGCGGCCTCCGAGCTCGGCGGCCTCGACCTCCTCGTCAACAATGCCGGGACGCTCGGGGCCTCACCCCTCCCGACACTTGGTGTTTACCCCCTCGACGACCTGCGGGTGACACTCGAAGTCAATGTCGTGGCACCACTGGGCGTCACCCAGGCGGCCCTACCCCTCCTGGCCGCATCGCCGCACCCCCGTCTGCTCAACATCACCTCGGACGCCGCCGTCGAGGCCTACGAGGGCTGGGGTGGCTACGGCGCAGGCAAGGCGGCGCTCGAACACCTCGGTGCTGTGCTCGCCGTCGAATACCCCTCCGTGGCGGTGTGGTCGGTCGACCCCGGCGATCTCCGCACGGTGATGCATCAAGCGGCGTACCCGGGAGAGGACATCTCGGACAGGCCCGAGCCGGCCACCGTCGTGCCCGCCTTCCTGGCGCTGATCAACAGCAGTCGCCCGAGCGGGCGCTACCGGGCCAGCGAGCTTGTCGGTGCCGAGGTGCGGTCATGACGCCGGCCGGCGGCACGGCAACCGCCCCTGTGCGTCCGGCGGCCGGAAACGAAGCCGCTGCCGCAACGGCAACCGCAATCGCAACCAGTTCACTGATGACCGGCGGCCCGCACGCCACACTGCCGAATTTGCAACCGCTCTCCTTCACGCTGCCGCCCGAGCTGGAGGCGCCATCACCGCCCGAGGCCCGCGGCATGACTCGTGACTCCGTGCGCATGCTGGTCGCGTACAAGTCCGACGGCACCCTCGTGCACTCGCACTTCTCAGAGCTGCCCCGCTTTCTGGACGAAGGCGACCTCGTCGTGCTCAACACGTCGGGCACGTTGGCGGCAGAAATCGACGGGGTCGACACTGAGGGCCAGCATCTGCAGCTCCATCTGTCGACCCAACTCCCCGCGGGTTTGTGGACGGTGGAGGTGCGCAAGGGAGGCGAGGCCTTCCTTGACGCGGAGGCGGGGATCAACATCGAGTTGGCGGGTGGTGGATGCCTCCGACTGCTCACGCCGTACTCCCCCGGTCCGGCCGCGAGAGGTGTGCGCTTGTGGGTCTCCTCCCTCGAGACACCCGAGACGCTCCACACCTACCTGGCCCGCTACGGACGCCCCATCCGCTACGGCTACGTGAAGGGAGACTTTCCCCTTACGACCTACCAGAACGTCTATGTCACCGAGCCGGGGTCGGCCGAAATGCCGAGCGCAGGCCGGCCGTTCACCCCCGAGGTCCTGACCCGACTGGTGGCCAAGGGCGTGGGCGTGGCGCCGCTCCTGCTGCACACCGGCGTGGCGTCCCTCGAGGCCAGCGAGCCCCCTTACGCCGAGTACTTCAAAGTGTCCTCGGCCACTGCACACCGGGTCAACGACACCCACCGGCGGGGCGGGCGCGTGGTGGCCATCGGCACCACCGTGGTCCGTGCGCTCGAATCGGTGGTGGACGAGCACGGCCACGTGCATCCCAGTGAAGGTTGGACGCAAACCGTGGTCTCGCCGCAGCACCCCGTGCGTTCGATCGACGCCTTCCTGACCGGATGGCACGAACCGGAAGCGTCGCACCTGGCCATGCTCGAAGCCATCGCGGGGCGACCGCTCCTCGAGGCCTCGTACGCGGCCGCCCTCGACCAGGGTTACCTGTGGCACGAATTCGGCGACGTGCACCTGATCCTGCCATGACCAACTCTCCGCTCGACACGTTGCCGACCACGCGCCGGGCCATTCTCAACCTGCTCAAGCGCCAGGGGCCGTTGGGGGCCAACGAGGTGGCGCAGGCCCTGAGCCTCACGCCGGCCGCCGTGCGCATGCAACTCGTCCGCCTCGAAGAGGACGGCCTGTTGGTGCACGACGACACCCCGGTGCGCGACGACGCGCCGGCAGATGCGCAACGCCGGGGGCGGCCGGCGCACCGCTACACGCTCACGTCCGCTGCGGAAGCCCTCTACCCCAAGCGCTACGGCGATCTCACCACCGAACTGCTCGGCTACTTGGGTGGTCCCGACGGCGAACAGGTCGACGAGCTCTTCGAGCGCCGCCGTCAACGTCGGGTCGACGGTGCCCGCCCCCGTTTGGCCCACCTCTCCTTCAAGGAGCAGGTCGCCGCGCTCACCGCCATTCTGGACGAAGACGGCTACCTGGCCGACGCGACAGAGCAGGAGGACGGGAGCTGGCTCATCATCGAGCACAACTGCGCCATCCTCACGGTGGCGCACGGTTTCTCCCAGGCGTGCTCGAGCGAGCTCTCGTTCATTCGCGAGGCCATGCCCGGCGCCACAGTGGAGCGGGTCGCTCACCTCATGGACGGCGCGCATGTGTGCGCCTACCGCATTACCCCCGTTACGACGTAGGCGCCATCGGCGCGATGCCGAGCACGACGGCGCCGTCAACTTCGTGGATCTCGTTGCGCAGGAGCTCGACGAGGTGCCCGCCACCGAGCTCGATCACGAATTCGTCCACCGCATTGCCGTCCACGCGCTCGAGGATGTGGATGGCGACGATGTCCCCGCCCACCGCACCGATACGGCTGGCGACCAATCCCAACGCGCCCGGGCGATCGGGCAAGGCGATACGAACGTTGTATCCGGGCATGGCGCAGAGGCTAGGCGATCAATGTAAACAGCCTGTTTCAGAGCGCCGTGGTGGCGCGGGCAGGCACGTATTCGTCCACGTACTCCCTCTCCGAGAGCCTGGAGATCTCCCGCATGAGGGAATCCGTGAAGGCGCGGCACTCAGTGTGGTCATGCCCCTCGAGCGGATCGTCCGGATTCATCGGCGGCGGCATTTCCATGGGCTTTCCGAACCGGATGGTCACGTGCTTGAACGGGCGCATGATCCTCGAATTCACCGGCTGCACCTCCACCGTGCCCACGACGCCCACGGGAATGATCGGCACCCCGCACTCACGCGAGAGTCGGGTCACTCCGGTACGGCCCTTGTGCACGTACGGGTCGAGCGTGCGTGTTCCTTCGGGATAGAGGCAGAGGATGCGACCCTTCCTGAGCACCTCTGTCCGGGCCGTCTCCAGGGCGCGCTCACTGGCACTCCCCCCGCCGCGGTGAATCGGGATCTGGCCGGCGGCACGGAAGAACCACGCGGTCTTCTTGGAATCGAAATATTCGGCCTTGGCCAAGTAGGTCACCCTGCGGGTCACCACCAGCGGGATGAACAACGAATCGCAGAACGACTGGTGATTGGCGGCCAGGACGGCCGGCCCCTTCTTGGGGATGTTCTCCCTCCCCTCGACCTTGATCCGCCAGAGGATGAAGAAGATCGGACTGAGGATCACCTTGAGCACCCAGTACGCCACAGGTCAAACGTAGTCCCGACCCCCGTGAGCCGCCGGGGTGCACGAGCGGCGCCGGTGCCGGGTGCGGGTGCCGGGTGCCGGGTGCGACAGCGGGGCGAGCGGTGTGGTGAACTGCAGCCCGGGCCAGGGGGGCCCGAGGAGGTGGCCATCATGCCCGAGCAGTCAAGCGTTGCCGAGCCGTTCCTATCCGGGCTCTACTTCGGCGAGTGCCCCCGCTGGCACGAGGGCCGTCTGTGGTATTCGGACTTCTACGACCACGGCGTCTTCTCCGTCTCGCCTGGGGGGGACAAGCGCACCGAGGTCGAATTCGAAGGCGAGCCGGCCGGTCTGGGCTGGCTGCCCGACGGACGGCTCCTCATCAACTCGCGCCTCGACCGCGCCGTCATACGCCGCGAGCCCGACGGGACGCTCGTGCGCCACGGGGAGCTGACACCGTGGGCGCAAGGTCACGCCAATGACATGGTCGTCGCGAGCAACGGCCAGGCCTATGCCGGAAACTTCGGCTTCGAACTGGCCCAGGAGTTCGACGGAACGGTGAAGCGCGGGAACATCGGCCCGACCTCGCTGGTGCGGGTCGACCCCGACGGGACCAGCTACGAAGCGGCTGACAATCTGGCCTTCCCCAACGGCACGGTGATCAGCGCCGACGGGGCCACGCTCGTCGTCGCAGAGAGCATGGGCGGCTGCCTCACCGCCTTCGACCGCAGTCCCGACGGCACACTGTCAGGTCGCCGCGAGTGGGCCGCGCTGCCGCAAGGCGTCGCGCCCGATGGGATCTGCCTCTGTGCCGACGACACCATCTGGGTGGCCAATGCGCTCGGGTCCGAATTCGTGCGGGTGGCCGAAGGGGGCGACATCCTCGAACGCATCCCGACGGCGAGCGGTCTGGGCAGCTTCGCCTGCATGCTCGGCGGCGAGGACCGCCTGACGCTCTTCATGGTCACTGCCGCGACCAGTGATCAGGTGAAGGCCCAGGAGAAGCGCACGGGCTGTATCGAGACGGCGCGCACGACGGTCCCGGGGGCCGGTCTGCCGTAAGGGCGCCGGTACGTGACGCTCAAGTGGGCGCAGGCGACGCGTGCCACGTGGCTTCTGCGGCCCGCCCGCTGGCCAGGAGGCGGAAGGCGGCGACCACACCGACGACGCCAAGCACGATGGCTCCGAGCGCGAGCCCGAGGTTCACCGAAAACGTGCTCCAATCCTCGCTGGGCGACTGCCGGAGTGATGACCCCACTGCGATGAGCACGCCTCCGACGATGGTCAAGAGCGAGTAGACGAGGTCGATGCGAGTCACGATGGCGGCCCGCCAGAGGTGGACGAGCGCCTCTTCGTTGAAGGGATCACCGTCGTCGTTCGTCCACGATTCGATCTGCCACCAGGCCAGACCCAAGGAACCCAACAACAAGATGGCGGCCGATTGCGGAGCCGCCCATTCTCCCGCTTGTTCGAGTGCGAATCCCAGCTGGCTGGAGGCGAAGCCGCTCGCGACGTCGAACAGGTGCGGCGACGTGATCGCCCCGATGACCGACGTCACGAGAAAGATGAACAGGATCGCCACGAGAGCGACCGCCACGATCTCCGCCAGGTTCCATGCCGTGCGCGCCATTTCGGTTAGCTCGTCATCGACCTCGTCGGCGACCTCACTCACGCTCGTGAGGCTAACTGTGTCCGATGCCGCCCGAGTGTGATGTCATCACACCGCAGTCGCCGCGCGGCCACCCGTTCGTCAGGGTGACCTCAGCCCAGCTTGGTGAGCGCGCCGCGCAGGTTGCGCACGGCCTGGCTGATGCGTTGCTCGTTCTCGATGAGCGCGAAGCGCACATGACCATCACCGCCGGGGCCGAACCCCACACCCGGTGACGTCGCGACATCGGCCTCCTTGACCAGATATTTGGCGAATTCCAGTGAGCCCATCTCGCGATAGGGCTCGGGAATCGGCGCCCAGACGAACATCGTCCCCTTCGGGGGGACGAGGCGCCAGCCGATGCGATTGAGGCCGTCGCACAATGTGTCGCGACGCGACTTGTAGATCTTGTTGATGACTTTGGGATAGTCCGGTGCTTCGTTCATGGCCACGATCGCGGCGATCTGAATGGGCTGGAAGGTCCCGTAGTCGAGATACGTCTTCAGCTTGGTCAATGCCTGCACGATCTCGCGATTGCCCACCACGAAGCCGACACGCCAGCCGGCCATGGAGAAGGACTTCGTCATCGTGTAGAGCTCGACCGCGACGTCCTTGGCTCCGGGCACCTGCAGGATCGAGGGTGGCTCGTAGCCGTCGAACCCGATGTCGGCGTAGGCGAAGTCGTGCACGAGGATGACCTCGTGCTCCCGGGCGAACGCCACGAGACGCTCCATGAAGGAGAGGTCGACGCAGGCCGTGGTCGGATTGTGGGGGAACGAGAGCACGATGACCCGTGGCTTGGGCCACGACTCCTCCCACGCGTGCATCAAGCCGTCAAAGAAATCATCGCCCGGATCGGGCGCGCCCGTTCCGTCGACATCGACGGAGGGCCCGTTGAGCGGCACTTGGCGCACGTCGGCACCGGCGAAGAGCGGGCCCCAAATATGGATCGGGTACGACGGGGACGGCACCAACGCGGTGTCGCCCGGGCCGACGAGGACCCACATCAGATGTGAGAACCCTTCCTTGGCCCCGATCGTGGTGACCACCTCGGTGTCGGGGTCGAGTTCCACGCCGAACTTGCGCAGGTAGAGATCAGTGATCGCGCTGCGCAGCTTGGGTATCCCACGCGAGGCCGAGTAGCGATGATTGCGGGGGTTGTGGGCCGCTTCGGCCAGCTTCTCCACGGCGACATCGGGCGAGGGCAGGTCCGGATTGCCGAATCCGAGGTCGATCACGTCGAGCCCGGCTCGCCGCGCGTCATCCCTCATCGTGTTGATGGTGGCGAAGACGTAAGGCGGCAGACCGTTGATCCGGCGGAACTCCATTGAGGAAGTCTACGACCCGGCCTCGGGCCCGGCCGACAATGCCCCGGCGTCGCGTGCCGCGGCCACCAGCACCGGGGGGTCGATCGGCGAGGCGAAGATCACCCAGGTGGCGCCGGCGAGGGCCAGATCCCGGACTATCTCGCCCACGACGGATTCCTCTTTGGGCGGGGCGCCGCCCCAGGTCACTTCGACGGCAACGGGGCCCTGCGAGCGTGCAGCCACCAACGTCGGGTCGGCGTCCCACACATTGAGAGCTGCGCCGGCCTCGAGCGATTCCTCGATCCGCCCTGCCGGGCCACCGGCTAACCACACGGTGAGACCGCGTCCGCGCAGTGCACGCGCCACATCGACCATGTCACTCCGCCGTTCGTCCGCCGGCCCGAACGGTATGCCATAGGCCAGGTTCTCGGCTTCGCTGAGCCGATCCCCCGTGCCCAAGCCGGCAATGACCCGGCCCGGAGCCAGCGCGGCCAGCGCTGCGAATTGGTTGACCAGCACTGCATTGGGCACGAGACCCGTCCGCGCCACCAGCGGCCCGAAGAATGGTCCGCCGCCGGGCGACGGCCCGCCGATGGGCGACGCGGCCAGGGTCGCCAATATCGGGAACGGGGCCAGTGCCGGCCGGTCCGGTTCGCCGATCGGCCACAGATGGTCGTAGCAGAACACTCCGTCCACACCGGCGGCGAAGGCCCGGCGAGCCGCTTCGAGTGCCTCCTCGGGGGTGTCCCGGAACGTGGGCACGATGACCCCGGTACGGATCACCCGGGCCTCTCGAGCCCGCCGACGCGCCCGCCGAGCGCGGCACCCACCGCACCGGCGCGTTCTCCGAGCACAGCGGGGACGATGACCGTCTCGGGTCGCGTCGACCCACCCTCGACAAGCTCGGCGTAGGCGCGACGGGTGGCGTGCAGCAGGAGGTCTCCGGCGCCGACCAGCCCGCCTCCGAGCACAAAGCACTCAGGGTCCAGCACGCACGCCAGGTTGGCCAGGCCGAACCCGACCCACCACCCGACCTCTTCCACTACACGTCGCGCGTCGGCATCCCCCGAGAGGGCGGCCGCGGTCACGTCCTCACCGCGCACGCTCTCGGGGTCGCCTCCGGAGAGGGCGACGACGCCCGGCAGCTTGCCGGCCAGCGCGGCCTCACGCGCCAGAAGGCCGAGTCCGCCTCCCGAGGCATACCGCTCCCAGCAGCCCCGTCGCCCGCACGGGCACGGGGGGCCGGCCGGGTCGACGACCATGTGGCCGATTTCGCCGGCAAATCCATGGGCACCCACCTGCACCCGTCCGTCGACGACAAGTCCGCCGCCGATCCCGGTCCCCAAGGTCACCATCACGACGTGGCGATACCCCTTCGCCGCACCGAGGCGGTGTTCGGCCAACATCGGCGAAATTGGCATCGTTCTCGATCACGACCTTCCGGCCGGTGAGTCGCTCGCCGATCAGGAGTCTCCAGTCCACACCTTGCCCCTGGGGGAGATTGGGCGAGAAGCGCAACCGGCCCTCACGGTCCACCATGCCGGGAGCGCCCACGCCGACGGGAGGTCCCGCCGACCCCGTGCCCGTCGCCGCATCGAGCTGCGCCACGACTTCGACGACCGCGTCAGCCACCTCGGCCCCTTCCCCCCGGCCTTTGCCCCTCGGGGTCGCCACCCGCGCCTCGGCCACCACGTTGCTGGCGCCGTCGAGCGCGATGCCCAGAACTTTCGTGCCACCGATGTCGACACCGAACGCCACGTCGGCCCGCGCCGACGTGCCGGCGTCCGAGCTCATGCCGAAGACTCGACCCGTGCCTTCAGCTCCCGCATGGCCGTCGACATGATGCGGCTCTGGGCGCGCATTTTGATGAAACCGGGAATCGGCACCCGCAGCTCGGCCTCCAGGTGGTACGTGACGTCGGTTCCGGAGCCCTCGCCGGCATCGAAGATGTAGCTCCCGTCCAACTTGGAGGTGATGTCGCCCTTGGTGAGTACCCACGACAGCACGCGCGGCGCCTCAGAGAAGTCGTAGCGCAAGGTGTAGCTCGTACTGCGCCCGAAGGCGGCGGCGCGAAACGTGACCAGCACCGGACGGCCCTGATCGTCGCGCTCGTCGACGATGATCTCTTTGATGTCGGCGGCCCATTCGGGGTACCGCTCGATATCCGCGACGACAGAGAAGCATCGCTCAGGCGATGCCGACACCGACATGTGTTCGGTGGCTTGATCGGCCACGATCTCGTGTTCCTCTCTTGTCGACCTGACTTCGGGATCGGACAGGGAGCGTCAGCCTGCCACTTCCGCCAGGGTGCTGGCCAGCCTAGAAGCGAGAACGTCATAGTCGAAGGATGCCTGAGCCCGGGCCCGAGCAGCCCGGCCCATGCGTTTTCGTAGCTTGGGCTCGGCCAACAGGGTGCGAAGGGCCTCGGCCACCCGTCCCGGGTCCTCCGGATGACGGACGACCAGGCCGGTCTGGCCGTGGACCACGGCCTCGGCAGCTCCGCCGCTGTCCCCGGCTATCTGGGGCACACCCGCGGCCGCGGCCTCGAGAAAGACGATGCCGAACCCCTCTTGCTCCAGCCCCAGCCAGCGGTTGTGGCATGCCATGACGAAGATGTCGGCTGCACCCAGGAGCGCCGCCCGGTCGTCGTCGCTGACGCGACCGAGGACCGACACCGAGACCGGGCTCGCGGCGGCCAGACGGCGGAGCCGCTCCAGCTCCCGGCCCGCGCCCCCGATGGCAACCACCAGGTCCGGGTAGGAAGGGGCCAACCGTTCGGCCGCGGCGATGAGGACGTCCATGCCCTTGCGTGGGACCAGCCGGCTCAGGCTCACGATGAGCGGCCCGGCGGCCGGCAGCCCCAAGCGGGCCCGCGCCGCCCGGCGCTGCGCCGCGAGCAGCGGAGTGATGGCCGACGTGTCCACACCGGGCGGCACCTCGACCACCGGGGCAGTGATGTCACCTGCGGCCCGGCGGCCCTCCCCGGCCGGGTAGCTGCCGGCCGAGACGACGACCGACGCCCCGCGCACCACGTGTGCGAGCGCGGCCCGCGACCCGGGCACCCGGCCCGGCACCGTGACCTCGGCCCCGTGGAGAACGACGCCGTAGGGAATGCCAAGGCGCGGACCCAGAAGACCGAGCGGAAGAACCGGGTCCAAAAGGACGAGGTCGATGTCGTGCTCAGCGATGCAGCGGCGCACTCGTGCCAGCGCGCCGGGCGTCGGGAAGTAAAGGATCGATTCGGGCACGCGCTCGATATGGATCCCGCGCTCCTCCTGTTCGGCATCGAACGCGAGTGCGTCGGGATGTGAGGACGCCGTGAGCACGACGAATGACTCCGGATCGAGGCGTTTCCACAACTCCCAGAGGTAGCTCTGGATTCCCCCCACCTTGGGTGGGAAATCATTTGTGACCAGCAGGTGACGACTCACGGGCTGAGCCCGGGCCATCCGGCGTGTGACCGCGACCGCAACGATGGATGTGGCCTAGCCCGCCCGATTGCTGAAGCGCAGTGACGGGACGAGACCGGCCCGTTCGAGCATGCGCATGGCTCGGACTTCGTCGGCGTCGATGACGACTGCGTCATCGGGCTCGCGTCCGAGGAGGAACGTGACGACGCAATCGTCACATGCAGAGGTGCCTTGGAGCTCGCAGCACTCGCAATCGATCGTGAGCGGTCCCGACGTGGCCGGGCTGAACGGGTGTCGTTCGGGCATGATGGCGGCCCTCCTTCTTTGCCCAGAGCATTGCGGAGGGTTGTGACATACATGCCGCGAGGACGCGCCAATGCCTTCACCTGTTCGCCCCGAGGCCTTGGCGTGTGGCCCGCACGGTCTCTTCGATGCCCCAGGCCACACCCTCTGTTCGGACTTCGCCATCAGCCACGACGGAAAGGAAGGGTGGACCGCCCACTCGATAGTCGCGAAAGGCCTGCGAGCTCATCACGATGGGGGTATCCCCCGGATCAAGGGCTGCGATCGCCCCGGCATCCTCGTGCTCGGGTCCTCTGGTCACCAGCACGATGTGCACCCCGTCGGGCAGGGACCTTCGCAGCTCCGCTGTCCCTTCCCACAAGTCGAGACAACCCAGGCACGACGACGAGACGAAGACGAGCAGCACCGGGTCGACCGCGTTCACGATGGTCACCGACAGAGGGTCTCCACCGGGCGTCACGCCTTCGATGTCGACCGGCGACGTCGCGGGGTGATCCCGGTAGGTCGGGATAGGCCTCACTCGGCGCAGGATCTCCGCCGGTGACGGGTCGTTCACAGGGTGCGCGATGGTGTTCCCGGTTCCCCGCGCTGCAACTCGTCGTCGCCGGTCTCCACCACGTTGCGACCGTGGCCGCACCAGCGGCAGATGACGTCGTCCACATGGAGCGAGAGCACAGTGGCCTCTTCGATCTCGAGCTCGCCCCCGACTGTGTAGTGGTGGAAGGCCTTCGTCGTCTGCGACGTCGTGACGTCGAAGCGGGTCACGTTGCCGCAGCTGTCGCACCTGTACCGAGGGGTTTCCACCCCCTCCACGGTAGTCGCCGCCAAAAGGGTGCCCCGGCAGGCTAGATACGGCTGAGAAGCTCGGCCTTCTTGGCCGCGAACTCCTCTTGCGAAATGATTCCCCGCTGGCGCAGATCGTCGAGCTCAATGAGCCGGTCCCGAATTTCGGCCGGCCCCGACCCGTGAGCAGGGGGACCTGTCGCCGGCGCAACGGGCGTGGGCGGCGCGACGGGCATCGGCGGCGTTGGCGGCGCGACGTCGTGAGGGACGTCCTCATCGACGTCAGCCGTGACCGGAGGAACGCCGAATGGCGGCGTCTCGGGCCCGTCGTCCTCTTCGCCGTCCCTCGACTGCGAGAAGCCCAGATCGATGCTGCGCAGCTCGGCGGGGATGGGCTCCGCGCTGCCGCCACCCACGAGCTCGTTGACCTGACCGTTGATGACGCGTTGGAGGATGATCGGCTTGCGGATGAAGGGAAGAACGACCGCGTCGTCCTCGCCCTGCACGTTGACGACCAGGCGCCCGGTGGACAGCGCGCGTTCCCACAGCGTCTGGGACAGGTTGAGCCCGGTGATCCGCTGGAGGCGGATCTGGACGATGTCACGATCGAACACGTTACGGCGCACCAAAATCCGCGTCGTGGTCAACGCGAAGGTATACAGCCTCCATCGGGCGAGGCGTCCGAGGAGCCACACCCCGGGGATCGCAGCGAGAATCCACAATCCGTCGGCCAGCCAGTGCGGGAGCGACGGCTCGGCGACGATGATGGTGATCACGATCGCCACCGCCGCCACGGTGACGGCGAGTGGGCCGGCAAAAAAGACCCAGTGGGGGCGCAACTGGACGAGCATGTCCTCGTCGTCGTTGAGGTACCTCCGCGGGAGCGCCACGCTCTTGAGAGTAGTTGCGACCCCCATGGGGACGCTGCCACGCAATCGGCGGTCCGGAAGTCGACCGGCGGGACCAGCAGTAGCCTGGGGCCATGCCGTATGCCGAAGTAGCCCCCGACGAAATCCGCGCCCGGCTGTCGCGGGGCGAGGACGTCTTCCTGCTCGATGTGCGCGAGCCCGACGAAGTCGCCGATTGGGCCTACCCGATCGGGGTGAACATCCCGCTCGGGCAGCTCGGCGATCGGGTGGGTGAGCTCCCGGAGGGAAGGACCATCGTCGTGGCATGCGCCGCCGGGGTTCGTTCAGCCAAGGCGGCGACCGCTCTCAGCGAAGCTGGCTGGACAGCCGAGAACCTGACCGGCGGAGCCGCCGCGTGGGCGGCTACCGAGCCCGGACCGGGCTGACCCTCCTCGCCGCGGCATCTGCCGACGCAGTACTTCCTGCGGAGACGCCGGTTTACTGACTGCGGACGCCCGTCCCTGCATACCGGCGCACGGCAATGCCGGACCAGATCACCTCGACGACCCCGAAGGGCCAAGCCCCCGACAGGAATCCGTCGATGCGCGAAAGCAGGCAACCGGCTGCAAACGCAAGAATGAAGCCCCTGCCCCGTTTTTCCAAGGCGTACATCGCCATCATGAAGGAGACGGCGCACACTCCGTAGATCGTGACGCCGATGCTCATCGGGCTTCCCTCGAGGTCGGCGCATGCATCGGGCACGCCTCGACGGACCACCGCTTCCCATTGCGATCCTTCCAGAACCCTGTCCATGCTGGCTGCGCATGGCAGTGGGTCGCCTGGAGTTGCTCGCTGTAGACCATCCGGAAGCAGCGACCGGGCTGAGGACTGAACCCTGT
This sequence comes from uncultured Acidimicrobiaceae bacterium, assembly GCA_963706555.1. Lineage (GTDB taxonomy): Bacteria > Actinomycetota > Acidimicrobiia > Acidimicrobiales > RAAP-2 > Bog-473. The sequence goes on along the minus strand of OY970164.1, from coordinate 2,205,090 downwards.
GATGAGGTCGCCCGGGGCGGGCATGCGGTCCATCCACCCACCCTAAGGAGTCGCCATGGCGCGAGCCGCTGGCGAGAGGGATCCCGAACCCGTGGGGCTGGTGGGGATCGAACCCACGACCGAGGGATTATGAGTCCCCTGCTCTAACCACTGAGCTACAGCCCCTTCGCTTGTTGTTCACCCTGCGTGTTCCGACCTTGCCTCGCTGGGCTTGCTCCACCTGATCGTGGCGGCGAGTCGCCACAGTACGCGCCACGGAGCCCCCAACCACGCCGATCCCGCGCGGCGGGGAAGCTGGGCGTCCCTCGGGGGCGTCGCGATCAGTGCGGGCCCCGGCAATCCGGGCGGTGCTGGCGTGCAGACGAGGACGAGCGACCGTCGCCAGTCCCGCACATGACGTCTCAATAGGGGTTGCAATGGGGAGTGGCTGGGAAGGACACGAGCCGGGCCCGCGGGATCCCTCGGCAAATTCACCGAAGGTTTCGGTCGGTGTCATCTCACGTTCAACCTCCGTTCACTTGCCATTGTTACGGTCCGATTGCACACCAGCGGACTGGACAGTCAATGCAGCGGATCGGAAGCAATGCCTGATCAAGACGGAATCAATGTCACCAACCCCAGCCGCACCGACCCGGGGGCGATCGTCGACCCGATCGACCAGGTTCTCTCGGCGCTCGATCCGGACCGTGGTCGGCCCGACGCCGTCGTGTGCTCTCGTGAACTGTCCCTCAGCTTCGGCAGCAAGAAGGTCATTTCCGGTGTCGACATCTCGTTCCGACGGGGCACCATCACTGCGCTCATCGGTCCGACAGGTTCGGGCAAGTCGACCTTCCTCCGCACCGTCAACCGCATGAACGACAAGGTCGCCGGCTTCCACCATGACGGCGACATCACGTTCGACGAACAGAGCATTTGGTCATCGCACCACAACCTGTTGACGCTCCGCCGGCGGATCGGCATGCTCTTCCAGCGCCCGAACCCCTTCCCCATGTCGATCCGGGACAATGTGGTCGCCGGGGTCAAGGCCCATCGCATCGCCAAGGGCAAGCAGCTCGATGTGGTGGCAGAACAGCGCCTGCGCGAAGTCGGCTTGTGGGACGCGGTGAAGGATCGGCTCAACGATTCCCCGTTCCGACTCTCGGGTGGCCAACAGCAACTGTTGTGCTTGGCCCGGGCCCTTGCGGTCGGTCCCGAGGTCCTTCTACTCGACGAGCCGACCTCCGCGTTGGATCCGATTTCGACCGAGTACATCGAAGCCCTGTTGAGCACGTTGGTGCCTGCACTCACCCTCATCATCGTGACCCACAACCTCGCGCAAGCCCGCCGCGTGTCGCACAACACGATGTTCTTCTACGACGGTCAGCTCATTGAGCACGGCGAGACAAATCAGCTTTTCGAACAGCCGCAGAACCCCAGCACCGAGCGTTACGTCACGGGCAGGATCGGCTGACCTTCCCCGCTTTTCGTCACCGCAGTTCACCGAAACAAACACCCAGCAAACCACCAGGAGGAATACCTTTAATGCGCACGTCCCGTTTCAAGCGTCTGGCACCAGCGTGCCTGATAGCTACATCCCTGGCCCTCGTGCCCATCGTGGCCGCGAGCGGCACCGCTGGAGCAAAAAAGCCAGTGGTGGAGAAGCCTTCGGGGGGAACGGTGAGCGAGACGGGCAGCACCTTGCTCTACCCACTCTTCAACCTGTGGTCGTCTGGCTACAGCACCCAATTTCCGTCGGTGACCGTCCAGACCGCCGGGACGGGATCGGGCACCGGCATCACGGACGCGACGAACGGGACAGCCGACATCGGCGCATCTGACGCCTACCTGTCACCCTCGGAGCTGACCGCGTCCCCCAGCCTGCTCAACATCCCGCTCGCCATTTCGGCCCAGCTCATCACCTACAACATTCCCGGGGTGACGGCACACCTGAAGTTGACGGGCAAGTTGATCTCGAGCATCTATCAGGGCAAAGTCACGAACTGGAACGCGTCCGCCATCTCGGCGCTCAATCCAGGGGTGACACTCCCCAATCTCCCGATCGTCACCCTGCACCGTTCCGACAGCAGCGGGGACACGTTCTTGTTCAGCTCGTTCCTTTCCGCCACCGACCCCAACGGCTGGGGCAAGAGCGTCGGCTTCAACACCACCCTGACCTTCCCCGATGCCCCGGGCGCATTGGGTGAGATGGGCAACTCGGGCATGGTCGCCGGTTGCAAGTCCTCCCCCGGTTGCATCGCCTACGTCGGCATCAGCTACCTGACGCAGGCCATCCAGTCCGGCCTGGCGTACGCCCAACTGCAGAACGCCAAGAAGCAGTTCGTGTTGCCGGCACCGGCGAGCGTCGCCCTCGAAGCAGCTGCCTTCACGAAGAAGACACCGGCCAACGGGACGATCTCGCTCATCTACGGCAACGCTGCGGGCGGCTACCCGATCGTGAACTACGAGTACGCGATCGTGAACGGCAAGCAGTCGAGCTCGAGCACGGCCAAGAACATCCGCTCCGTCCTCGAATGGGCCGTGAACCCGACGAACGGCAATAACGCGAGCTATCTGGCGCAGGTGAACTTCCAACCTCTGCCGGCCAGTGTCGTGAAGCAATCACTGAAGCAGATCAGCAAAATCAAGTAGTGACCGTCACGAGCGGCGCGGCGGGAGAGGGTCCCGTCGCGCCGGTGACGTCGCCCGCCGGCCCGCGGGTCTCCGTACTGCGGCGGTTCGCCAACGGGGCTCGCACCCACGAGGAGACCGCGTGGCGGATCGGCGGGCGGGTGGGGGTGCTCATGCCCTTGGCTGCTCTTGTCTTCACGCTCACCGTCCTGATCATCAAGGCGTACCCGGCGATCCGGGTCAACGGCTGGAACTTCATCACCGGCACTGAGTGGACCTACGGGAGCAGCTACGGTGCCACTGTCCATACCGACGGCGTGGCCCACCCGGCCGGTGCCTCGTTCGGAGCCCTCGCGATCATCGTGGGGACGCTGCAGTCCTCGGCGATCGCCCTCATTTTTGCCCTGCCGATATCGATCGGCGCTGCGTTCGCCCTCACCGAGCGGATGCCCACGTGGATCTCCCGGCCACTCGGATTCTTCATTGAGGTGCTGGCGGGCATCCCCAGCGTCGTAATCGGACTGTGGGGCCTGCTGACCCTCGGCCCCATCCTCGCCCGCGACGTCTACCCCATCGTGGCGGATCGCATGCCCGATGTGCCGATCTTGCGCTACTTCCGCAATCCCACCGGGACCGGGGAAGGCCTCCTCACAGCCGGGTTGGTCCTCGGATTGATGATCATCCCCATCATCGCCTCCACGACCCGTGACCTGTTCGACCAGGTCCCTCCCTTGCCGAAGGAAGGGGCGGAGGCACTCGGCATGACCGACTGGGAAGTGGCGCACAAGATCACCCTGCCCTGGGTCCGTTCGGGCATCATCGGCGCAACCGTGCTGGGCCTGGGGCGCGCGTTGGGCGAGACAGTGGCGGTCGCCCTGATCGGCGGCTCCATTATCCACTTCGCCCCCAACATCTACGGGTCGATGACCACCATTGCCGCCACGATCCTGACGCAACTCGACGGGGCGGAGACCGACGGGACGGGCTTCGCCGTGGCGACCTTGGCCGAACTCGGCCTCGTCCTCGCCGTCATCTCCGTCGGAGTGAACCTGATCGCCCGGGCCATCACTCGCCGTGCCGGCAGCAATCTCGGCCCCTCCGTGGGCCCCAACTAGGGAGAGAGGGATGGCTGACACCCAGTCGATGCCCGGCGGGCGGCGGCGCACGGTCGCCGGAATAGCGTTTCGCATCGGCACGTACGTGGCACTCGCCCTCATCATCGGTCCGGCCGTGTGGATTCTGGTCGGGGTCGTGGTGCGCGCGGTGCCGAATTGGCAGTGGAGCGTTCTGACCACCCCCACGAAGGGCACGACGGGTGGACTGCAGAACGCCATCATCGGAACGTTGATCCTGATGGGTGGCGTCCTGATCATGGCCGGTTCCATCGGCGTGATGGCGGGCATCCATCTCTCCGAGTTGGCCAAGACGCGGCGCAACGGCAAACGGAGCGGAGGGTTTCTCCGCACCTGCTCTGACGTACTCTCGGGCTTTCCCTCCATCGTCCTCGGCTACTGCGGCTACGTGGCGCTGGTGGTGGGCCTCCACTGGGGATTCTCGCTGCTGCCCGCTCTCATCATCCTGTCGATCATGGTGATTCCCTACATCGCGAAGTCCACCGAGTCCGCCCTACGCCAGGTGCCGGATGGGTACCGCGAGGGCGCAGCGGCGCTCGGTATGTCCATGGGATATTCAATGCGCAAAATCGTGCTGAAGACCGCTTTCCCCGGCATCGTCACCGGCCTCCTCATTGCGCTGGCCATTGCCGTCGGGGAAACCGCACCGTTGATCTATACGGCAGGCTTCACCGATGCCATTCCGAGCCTGCAGCTCACCCACACCCAAGGCTTTCCCTACCTCACCTATCCCGTCTACACCTTCTACAACCAGCCCGGTGCCGAAGCCCACAACCTGGCCTACGACGCCGCATTGCTGCTCGTGATCATCGTGCTGGTGTTGCTGACCGTTTCCCGAGTGATCGTCGCCCGCACCCAGCGCCATTCGGAATCACGAGGCAGATAACCCCACTCGGACGCAGGCACTCGGACGCACGCCGCTGTCCGTCGACAAGTGGCGCGCCACAAGCAGGTTGACAAGGGCATACGCTCAACTGCGTCGAGCAAGGGGGGAAGTATGCGCAAGGCACTTGGAGTGATGGCCGGGATACTGACGGCGACGGCGGTTCTGTCCGGACCACTGATGGCCGCCGGGCCCGCAGGAGCGGCCGTTTCGGCGAGCGGGGGCGGCGGCTCGAAAGCGCCGCTAACCATCGCCCTCGTCACCTCCACGACCGGTCTGGCGGCACCACTCTTCCAAGAGGCGCCGCAAGGGTTTCTCGCCCGCATCGCCCTCCAGAACGCCGAGGGCGGGGTGAACGGCCACAAGCTGGTGCCACTGGTCATCAACGACCAGACCAATCCCAGCCTTGACGCCACCGGCGTCCAGTTGGCGATCTCGCGCGGCGCGATCGGCATCGTGAACGACAGCTCCCTCTTCTACGGCGGGTACAAGTTCGCCCAGCAGGACGGGGTGCCCGTCACCGGCAGCAGCCTCGACGGCCCGGAATGGGGCGAGCAGCCCAACACCAACATGTTCGCCTCCGACACCGGGAGCATCGACCCCAAGTACCCGGCCAACACCGCCCTCGGCGCGTTCCTCAAAGCCCACGGCGGGACGATCATCGGCACCTACGGCATCGGCATTTCGCCATCGTCGATCCAGTCGGCGATCGGGACGGGCATTTCGTTCAAGCACGCGGGCGGCAAAGTGGGGGTGCTCGACACCTCCGTCCCTTACGGCTCGGTCGACTTCACCTCCGCCGCGCTGATGGCCAAATCCAAGAACGTCAATGCCGTGTTCACCGGCATGGGGAACAACCAGAACTTCGCCCTAGCCACCGCCTTCGAACAAGCCGGGGTCAAGCTCAAGGCCGTGGTCTTCCCCACGGGCTACGAGGCTGCGGTGATCCACACCCCGGCCTGGAAGTCGCTGCAGGGGATGTACTTCAGCGCCTCGTTCCGACCGACCGTCCTGCCCAACGCCGGCACCCGCCAGCTGGTCAGCGCCCTGCAGAAGTACCAGCACCGCTCGCCGGCCAACTTCCCGACGTACGTCGTCGATGAGTCCTGGCTCGGCGCCGACCTCATGATCAAGGGGCTGCAAAAGGCCGGGGGCAGTCCCACCCGGGCCTCGGTCGTCAAGGCCCTCCGGGGGATCACGTCCTACAACGGGAACGGTCTACTCCCGCAGACCATCAACTTCTCGACCATCTTCGGCCACAACCTGCCCAAGCAGTGTGCCTGGTACCTACAGGCGAAAAAGAACGGGTTCGTCACGGTCTCCAACCAGCCGGTGTGCGGGACGTACATCCCCGGGACCGCAACCGCCCAGAGCTGACGCCGGGCCGACCGGAACGAGATTCCGGTCCGAAGAGGCGGCGGGGACCGTCCGGCCGCGATCTGGGTGAGCGCCCGTCAAGGATGACCTCATCCGAGCGACACGCCGGTTGACCAGCTATCCTGCCGACGCAGTAGCCCTACGAACATGATCGAGGTGTGCTCATGGCTTCGATAACGTGCCCGAATTGCCAGACGGTATCCGCTGAAGGAACCGCCTTTTGCCCCGGTTGTGGGAACGGTCTGTCAGGAGTCGCGCAGGCGGCGTCCACCCCGCCCCCCTCGCCACCCCCTGGCTCACCACCGCCGACCGGAGCACCGTCGGCCGGAGCACCGTCGGCCGCGTCCTCCAAGCCGCAGGTGGCTTTCGACTGGAAGTCGATCGGCCACGCGGATCGCCTTGCGGGGGGTGGGACGCTCGTCCTCTTCATCGCACTGTTCCTGCCCTGGTTCAAGGTCGACTTCACCTTCGGCACGGCGAGTGCGAGCGGCCTTTCGATACACGGCTACCTGTACATCACGCTCATCTTGTGCATCGCGATTGTTGCCTTCGTGATCGTCGAGGCGTTGGGCCTTTGGAAGTTACCGAGTACCTCACCGGCCGGTCGCGAGCAGCTCCTCCTCATCGCGACTGCGATCAACTTCGTGCTCGTGCTGATCGCCTTCCTTTTCAAGCCGGGCGGCCACGGAGTGGGATGGGACTGGGGTGCCTTCGTGGCACTCGTCGCATCAGTCGTCGCCGTGTTCCCCTTGGCTGTGCCGGCGTTTCAAGCACGTCGGAACAAGTAGCCGGCAACAACCCGTAGGCCGGAGCGACCCGGGTCCCGCCACGGGAGTCCCGCTGGAGCCGGCCCAAGGCCGCCCAACCGCTGCGGGCTCGTTACTGGAGGTAACTCTCGACCACTCCGGCCGGGCGTGGCGTCGCCGCATCGGGATCTCCCCCGGCGTTCCGCTTCGCCCGGCGCTGACGGAGCACGTCCCAGAGCTGATCCAGCGTCACCTCGATCGTGTGGAGACGGGCATGCTCCTCCTCTGAGAGCCCGTCGCCGACGTGACCCTCTTCGAGGCGCTGTTCCTCCTCGGCCAGTTTGTTGATTTGGGCGAGGATCTCCTTGTCGTCCATCTGACTCTCCATTCGTTGATCCGCTGCACTCTTGTGAACACACACTGGCCCGCCCCCGGGCTATCGGGAGCGGGCCAGCGCTGTGACCTACCGTCAGGCTACGGCGGCCAGGTCGGTCTCGTCGTCAACCGCCGCCGCGTCCCCTCCGGACAGGGCCGGAGCAAGGACATCAGCGATGGTTGTGGCCAAGTGGAACGTCATGACGTCCCGGACCTCCTCGGGCACATCTTCGAGGTCGGATCCGTTGCGCACCGGAAGGACGACTTCCTTGAGCCCCGCCCGGTGTGCGGCAAGCACCTTCTGCTTGACCCCACCGATGGGGAGCACCCGGCCCTGCAGGGTGACCTCGCCGGTCATCCCCACAATGGAGCGGACCGGAATGTCACGGAGCAGGCTGACCAACGCCGTCGTCATTGTGACGCCGGCCGAAGGCCCGTCCTTGGGCACTGCGCCCGCCGGGACGTGCACGTGGAACCGCTTCCCGGAGAAGATCTTCGGATCGATGCCGAGCTCCTCGGCATGCGAGCGCACATAGGACAGTGCGATCTCCGCCGACTCCTTCATCACGTCCCCGAGTTGACCGGTCAAGGTCAATCCTTCCGGGCCGTCGGACATGCTCGCCTCGACGAAGAGCACGTCGCCACCGGCACCTGTCACAGCGAGGCCGGTCACGACACCGGGCACACTGGTCCGCTCGGCCGCTTCGAAGTAGAAGTGGGGCCGCCCGAGCCAACTGCGCACATCCGGTGCATCCACGACGACCGGAGCCTCCCGCTCGCCGGCGGCCAACTTGGTCGCCACCTTGCGGAGAAGCCGACCCAGCTCACGCTCGAGCGAACGCACACCCGCTTCACGGGTGTAGTCCGCCACGATGCTCCGCAGAGCGTCGTCGCTGATCTCCACCTCGTCGTCGCGCAATGCGGCCCGGCCGAGCTGACGCCCCACCAAGTGGTGGCGGGCGATCGACACCTTCTCGGACTCCGTGTACCCGTCCAGACGGATGACTTCCATCCGGTCGAGTAGCGGGCCGGGGATCGTGTCGATCACATTGGCCGTGGCGATGAACAAGACCCGTGAGAGGTCGAGGTCCACCTCGAGGTAGTGGTCACGGAACGTGTGGTTCTGCGCCGGGTCGAGCACTTCGAGCAAGGCCGAGGAGGGATCGCCGCGGAAGTCCGCGCCGATCTTGTCGACCTCGTCGAGCACGATGACCGGGTTCATGGTCCCTGCTTCACGCAGGGCACGCACCAAGCGTCCGGGCTGGGCCCCGACATAGGTACGACGGTGACCACGGATCTCGGCCTCGTCACGCACACCACCCAGGGCCACCCGGACGAACTTGCGTCCCATGGCGCGGGCAACCGATTCGCCGAGCGACGTCTTGCCGACGCCGGGGGGACCGACGAGGGCGAGAATGGCTCCCGAACCGCGGCCGTCCACCGGCACCAGGCCACGTTCGGCCTGCAGCTTGCGCACGGCGAGATGCTCGAGGATCCGCTCCTTGACGTCCGTCAAGCCGTCGTGGTCGGCGTCCAGAATGCGGGCGGCCTCGACCACTTCGAGGCTGTCGTCGGACTCCACGCCCCAGGGGAGCTCGAAGACTGTGTCGAGCCAGGTGCGGATCCAGCCTGTCTCGGGACTCTGCTCATTGGTGCGCTCGAGCTTGTCGACCTCGCGTTGGACCGCGACCCGGACATGTTCGGGCAGGTCCCGCTCGGCCAACTTGGCCCGGTAGTCATCGGGATCGGACTCGTCGCCCTCGGCGCCGCTGAGCTGTCCCAGCTCCTTGCGGATGGCCTCGAGCTGACGGCGGAGCAAGAACTCGCGTTGCGTCTTCTCCATGCCCTCCTCGACATCGGTCTTGATCCGTTCCCGCAGGGTCAGATCCGCCAACGTGTCACGCGCCCAACCGAGGACCAGGCGCAAGCGCTCCTCGACCTCGATCGTCTCGAGGACCTGGACCTTCTGGGACAACGTGAGGTCGGGCGAGTAGCCCGCCACGTCGGCCAGCCGGCCCGGCTCGGTGATGTCGCGCAACTGAGTGGCGATCCGGCCCGCGCCCCTGCTGAGCAGGATGTTCTCGAGAACCGCCCGGTATTCCCGGGCCAATTCTGCGACGGCGGGAGTCGGCTCGCCCTCAGAGAGGGGCTCTGCCTCCACCCACAGCGCGGCACCGGTCCCGGGCACAGCGGTGCCGATGGTGGCCCGCTGGTCACCCTGTATGGCGACGGCCTGGAGGCCGCCCGGGAGTGCCCCTTCTTCGGTTATTGCGGCGATCACACCGACGCTGGCGTAACGTCCCTCGATGTGCGGCACCAGCAACAGCTTCCCGCCGGCTGACTGTGCGGCCTCTACTGCGACGCGAGCCTCGTCGGACTCCAGCGCCATGGTGAAGACCATTCCGGGCAGAACGACGCCCGACTTCAACGGCAACAATGGAAGTGTCACATTTTCATTCGACATGGGTTGTCCCCTCTGGGTCCGTATTACTTGTCTGACTAGTCAACAATCACCGGTCGGATCTGATTCCCGGGCCGGCGACCAGGGAGGTGAGCTCCTGCAACGCCACCCTCAGCACGGCGCCGATGGGGCATACGCTGAGCCCATGGGAACCACCGTGCAACGAGCCAAACACAGGGCCTCAGGGACCTGGACCTCTGCGACCCCGACCTCCGGGAACTGGGCCTCACGAAACAGGTCCTCACGGAACTGGGCCTCACGGAACTGGGCCTCGGCCTCCCTGTCGCCCGAGGGCGAGGGAGGGACGACGCTGGCCCCGGCCCGTCCCGACCAGGAGCTCGACGAGGGGGACCACGACCGGATGTCCCACATCGTGCTGGAGGGCTATACGCCCACCAAGGGCCGGAAGCAGGGGAAGTTCATCTCCACCGGCCCGAGCGTCGTCGAGGGGATCGTCAACGGCACCGCCGTGCGTGCCCTGTGCGGCAAGGAATGGGTGCCGGGCCGGAACCCCCAGCGCTACGGCCTGTGCCCGACGTGTAAGGAGATCGCCCAGTCCATGGGCTGGAAGCTCCCGGCGAATTAGCGCCGGGCACCACTGCACCGAGGGGGCACGTTGGCACAGGTCAGCTTTGAGGGCGTCACCAAGCGGTTCGGCGACACCGTGGCTGTCGACGTACTGAGCCTGACCATCCCCGATGGCGAGCTCCTGGTGCTGCTGGGCTCGTCGGGATGCGGCAAGACGACCGCCCTGCGGCTGGTGGCCGGGTTCGAGGAGGCGACGGAGGGCCAGATCTCGATCGGCTCCCGCGTCGTCAACGACATCGACCCGAAGGACCGCGACGTGGCCATGGTCTTCCAGAGCTACGCCCTGTACCCGCACCTGACCGTGGCCAAGAACATCGATTTCCCCTTGCGCCAGCGGGGCATGGCCAAGGACCAGCGCGCGGTCAAGGTCAAGGAGGCCGCCGCCACGCTCGGGCTCGAGACCATGCTCGACCGCAAGCCGGCCCAGCTCTCGGGCGGGCAGCGTCAGCGTGTCGCGCTGGCCCGGGCCATCGTCCGGGAGCCGCAGGTCTTCTTGATGGACGAGCCGCTGTCCAACCTCGACGCCGCACTTCGCATCCAGACGCGGGCCGACATTGTCGCCCTCCAGGATCGTCTGGGCACGACCACCCTGTACGTCACCCACGACCAGGTCGAGGCCATGACGATGGGCGACCGCATCGCGGTCATGAGCCACGGGGTGCTGCAACAGGTCGCAGCGCCCGAGGACCTCTACGCCCGCCCGGCCAACACCTTTGTGGCCGGGTTCCTCGGCAGCCCGGGCATGAACCTTCTCCCCGGCCACCTGACCCGCGGCCTCGGAAATGGCACGCCAGACGGACCCGGAAGTGGCACGCCGGACCGTCCCGGCGACAGCACGAGCGACGTCGTGCACGTCGAGGTCTCGGCCGGCGCACTCCCCTTGCCCGCAGAGCTGCGCCGGGCGGCGGAGGCCGTGACCGGTGATGTCGTCCTCGGTCTGCGCCCTGAAGCGTTGCGCATCGACGCCACCGGCCCGCTGCGGGCCGAGGTGACCATCGTCGAACTGCTCGGCGCAGAGACCCACGTGATCTGCCGGACACCCGACGGATCCCGATTGATCGTGCGCCAGAGCGCACAGGCGCCCCGTCCTTCGCAGAATGAGCCGGTGCGGATCGCGGTGGACCCCGATCCTGCGTCGCTCCACGTCTTCGACGCCGCAACGACCGAGCGTCTGGCCGCGTCATGACCATCACCGCCGACGCGACACTGGCTGACGCTGCGTCCCGCGCCGCCGGCCTTCGCACCCGCCACCGCCGCGAAGCTGGTCTGGCCTATCTCCTGCTGCTGCCGGCGCTCGCGGTCTTCGGCGTCTTCACGTTCTATCCCTTCCTCCGCAACTTCAAGCTGATGCTCTACCAGACGCCACCCGTGCCCGGGTTGCCCGCGCACTACGTCGGCCTGCACCAGATCGGTCCCGTCCTCAGCTCGACCCAGTTCACGCAGAGCCTTCTGACCACCCTCGTCTTCGTGGTCCTCGTCGTGCCCATCAGCCTCATTCTGGGATTGGCCCTGGCCGTCGCGGCGCACCGGAAGCTCAGGGGCATGGCCGTCTATCGCATGATCTTCTCTTCCACCGTTGTGAGCTCGGTCGCCGTGGCCTCGGTGGTCTTCGGCACCCTTTTGAATCCGGTCGTGGGCATCCTGCCGTGGTTGGGGATCAACCCGACACCACCCGCCCTCGAGAGCACGACCTGGGCCCTTCCGTCGGTCGCCCTGATCACGATCTGGCAGTTCCTCGGGCTCTCGTTCATCATCATGTTGGCCGGTCTGCAGTCCGTCCCCGACGACCTCATGGAGGCAGCGCAGATCGACGGCGCGTCGGCGTGGACCCGTTTCTGGCGCATGACCGTGCCGTTGCTCTCCCCCACGATCTTCTTTGCCGTGATCGTCAGCACGATTTACGCCTTCCAGGCGTTCGGTGCCGTCGACATCCTCATCGGCTATCAGAACGCGGCGCACCTCCATACCAATGTCCTCATCTACGAAATTGTGAACACGTTGCAGGTGCAGAACAATCCCGGTGCGGCCGCCATCATGGCGACCGTCCTCTTCCTCATCACGCTGGGACTCACAGTCCTGCAGATGCGGTTCCTCGAACGACGGGTCCACTATGGCGCGTAAGCGATCAGCCGATCGCCGGTCCAGATGGCTCCGCAAGGCGGGGACCTACGCACTGCTGACGTTCGGCGCCTTCGTCGTCCTCGTCCCGATCTACTTCACCATCGTCAACTCGCTCTTGCGACCGGATCAGCTGGCGCACCAGCCGCCGCCCCTGTATCCGAGCGACCCGCAGTGGCACAACTATTCGATGGCATGGAACGAGGGTCAGCTGTCGCGCTACATGTTCAATTCGGCCGTCATGACCGCCATCATCGTGGCCGGACAGCTCGTCACCTCCGTGCTCGCCGCATATGCCTTCGCGTTCCTCCGGTTCCCCTTCAAACGCACGCTCTTCCTGCTCTGCCTCGCCACGCTCATGATCCCGCTCGAAGTCACGTTCATCACCAACCTGGACACGGTGTCCTCCCTCGGGTGGTTCAACACCTACGAAGGACTGGCCGTGCCGTTCTTGGCCACAGGGTTCGGGATCTTCCTCCTGCGCCAGGCGTTCCTGCAAATTCCGAAGGACCTCCAGGAGGCGGCCAGGCTCGACGGGTACGGCCACTGGCGGTTCATGACCAGGGTGGCGGTTCCGCTGGCCCGACCCTCGCTGGCCGCATTGGGCGTCTTCTCCTTCCTCGGCGCTTGGAACCAGTATCTGTGGCCCTTGCTGTCAACCGGGGGGACCAAACCCCTCGACACCGTCCAGATCGGGCTCAAGCAACTCCTCGGCACGCAGGCCGACTCCATCCCGGTTGCCTTGGCCGGCGCGGTAATCGCCTTCGTGCCTCTCGTGATCTTGCTGATCGTGTTCCAGAAACAACTCGTGCGGAGCCTCACGGCAGGTGCCGTCAAGTAGGGGTTCCGTAGTGGTAGGCAATGCGCTATGAGATTCCTACGCGTGCTCAGCAAAGTCGGCGCAGCCGTTGCCATCGTCACGAGCTCCACCGTCGCGGCGGCCGCCCTCAGCACGGCACAGGGCGCACCGGCGGGTGCGGCCACCAAGCTGCCCACGTGCAACCTCTCGGCGTTGGCCAAACACAAAGGCGTCGTCAACATCACCTTCTGGAATTCGGCGACCAACGCCAACGCCACCACGCTGGCCGCCATTGCGAAGACGTTCAACGCCTCGCAGTCCAAGGTCCATGTGACGCTGGTCAACCAGGCGAGCTATGACGACACCTGGCAGAAATACGAAGCAGGACTCTCCAACGGCCAGCTGCCCGATGCGGTGCAACTCGAGGACCAGCGGACTCAGGCAGCGATTGACACCCAGTCGTTCCTCCCGGTGCAGTCCTGCATGAACGCGGCCCATTACTCCACCGCCGACTACCTCCCGCGGCCGCTCGCCTACTGGAGGGTCAATGGCGTCCAAGAAGCACTGCCGTTCGCGGTCTCGGCTCCGATCCTCTTCTACAACCAGCTCGCCTTCACCAAGGCGGGGCTGAACCCGACCGCGCCCCCGACAACGCTGCCCGAGTACGTGACCGACGCCAACGCGCTGAAGACCAAGGGCATCGGCACGGCCCTCAAACTCGATTCGTGGCATCTCGAGACCTGGTTGTCCACGGCCAACCGGTTGTTCGTGAACAACAGCAACGGCAGGAAGGCGAGAGCCACCAAGGGGACCTTCCAATCCAAGACGGGACTGCAGATCTTCGCCAACCTCAGCAAGTTGGTGACGACAGCCGGCGCCACCACCAACCCCGCGACCGGCCCGAGTGCATTCGACAACCTGCTGGGCATCGGGAGCGGGAAATACGGGATGACGATCGACACGTCAGCCGCGCTCGGGACCGTCACGCAGGTCCTGAGCGGTGGCCAGTACCCGAACGTGAAATTGGGGATCAGCGCCTTCCCCGCGCTGAGCGCATCCGCGAAGGGCGCGATCGAGCCCGGCGGTTCCGGCGTCTACATCTCCTCCAAGGTGCCCGCACTTGACCAGGCGGCATCCTGGGTCTTCCTTTCCTACCTCTGCAACCCGCAGACGCAGGCCACATGGGCCGCCGGCACCGGCTACATCCCGGTGCGCAAATCCTCGGCGAAAACGCCCCAGGTCCAGCAGCTGTGGGCCACGAATCCTGGGTACAAAGTGGCGTACGACGAAATCAACAACGGCGTCAACGATGCGGCCACGTCCGGTTCGGTCATCGGCCCCTACGGCGACGTCCGCATCGACATCTTGAACGCGGAGGAGTCGATGTTCACGTCAGGCGTGAAACCGGCCAAGGCGCTCAATAATGCTTCGAAGGCCGTGAACGCCACCATCTCCAACTACAACCAGCGCTTGGGCGTTTCCTAGAAGGGCTCACTGCACCTTCTGGTGCTCGGCGCCGATGAGAGTGATGGCCATCACGGCCGGGACGTCGCCGCTGTTCGACCAGCGATGACGTGTCCCGTTCTGGATGTAGGTATCACCCGGGTTGAGGATGACTTTGGCGCCGTCGTCGAGTTCGAGAGTGGCCTGGCCCGAGATGACGATGCCGTAGTCCACGGTGGCCGTGGTGTGCATGCCCGGCTCATCGGGCTCGACGTACTTGCCCATCCCGGGCAGTTGTTCCTCGAATTCCGCCAGCGCCGCCTCGAAGTCGATGTCGGGCGGTAGTCCGGGCCCGCCCTCGGGTGGGATGGTGAAGAACCCGAACCGGAACCCACCGACGGGCGGAAAGTAGTCCCCCGACGGAGGCCGCGACCCGTCGTCGGGGAAGGAGCGGACCGAATCGGCGCCCCAGAGGCGATGGAACTCGCTGTCGGGAACAAGTGACAGCACCACCGGGGCCACCATCTGGTCATCGACGACGATCGCCTTCCCGTCCTTGTCATGCCCGGTCACCACCCGCCGAATATCCATGCCCGCTCCGCCTTCTCCCACTTGGTCTGTTCGGCGAGGACGCTATCGGGCCTCACACGCCGCCGCTCGGGGGGCGCGGGCTCTCCGGGGAGCGGGCTTTCGGAGGATACGGGCTGGCGGGGTGCGGGCAGTCCGGCGGCACGGCGGGCCTGCGCACCGCGTACAGTGCAGTCAATGTTGCTCAAAGGCCTCAACCACGTTGCCACGATCACCAACGATGCGGCGCGGCTGATCGCGTTCTACCAAGAGGTGTTCGAGGCAGAAGTCCTCCGTGACGGCTCGGAGTTCCCCGAGGGCAAGGGACCGCGTCTCACCATCATCAAGATCGGCGACTGGTCGGAGCTCAATGTCTTCCAGATCGAGGGCAACACGCAGGCCGACCATCAGACACCGATGTTCGGGCGCGGGCGGATCGACCACCTGGCGGTTCAGGCCGCGTCGCTCGAGGCCTTCGACGCCATCCGTGACCGGCTCATGGCCCGGGGGGCGGCCGACGACTTCGTCACCGACTTCGGGCCGATGCTCAGCCTCTTCTTCCGGGATCCCGACGGTCTCGAGTGCGAGGTCTGCGTCGAGAATCCCGACCTCGTGCCCGGGGTCCACAATCCGCCCGGAACGCGCGCGGCGCGCTACACGTAGACCGGGACCCTCACAGAAGGAATGCCGGAGTCGATCAGACCAGCGCTGAAGCGGCCGCGGCCATGAATTGCATCTCGATCTCCCGTGGTCCCACGGGACGGGCGAAGAGATACCCCTGGCCGACGTCACACTTCTCCCCACGCAGCTGTGCCAGCTGCTCGTCCTCTTCGATCCCTTCAGCCAGAGTCTCCAGGTTCAAGGCCTTGCCCAGCTGTATCAGGGTGTGGATGAGAGAGTCCCCCTCGCGCGACTTGCCCATCCCCGAGATGAACGTACGGTCTATTTTCAGCGAGTCCACGGGGAACTGCTGCAGGTAGGCCAAAGAGGAGTAGCCGGTCCCGAAGTCGTCGATGGCGATCCGCACGCCGAGTGACTTCAGGGCGTTCAGTTGCAGGAGGGCGCTCCTGGCGTCGCGCATCAAGCACGTCTCGGTGATCTCCACGATCAGCATCTCCGGGGGGAAGCCTGAGCTCTCGAGACCGAAACAGACATCGTCGAGCAGCGTCTCCGCATCGAGCTGGCGGGCAGAGACGTTGATCGACATCTTCATGTCGCGGCCGAGGGCCTTCCACGCCATTCCCTGTCGGCACGCCTCGGTGATGACCCAGCGACCGACCGGGATGATGAGTCCCGATGCTTCGAGGGCGGGAATGAACGCGTCGGGCTGGAGGACCCCCTTGTCGGGATGGGTCCAGCGCAGCAACGCCTCGACGCCGATGAGCTCCATGTCGGAGAGATGGAAGATCGGCTGGTACTGCAGGAAGAATTGATCCGAACCTACTGCGGCCTGCAGGTCCATCTCGAGTTCGTGCCGGCTGTGCATGGCTTTGTACATCTCGGACTCAAAAAGCACGTAACAGCTCTTTCCCGACTCCTTCGCCCGGTAGAGCGCGACGTCGGCGTCACGGAAGAGCTCTTCGCTCGTTTCGCGCAGGCCGGCGGCGATGCCGATGGAGGCAGAGACCGAGACCGACGCCTGTGGATCGTTCTCGCCGCCCAGAGGGAACGGCTCGGCAAGCACCTTCAGGAGCCGCTCGGCGACGAGTTCGGGGCCGGCAACGAGCGAGATCCCCTCGACCAGCACGACGAACTCGTCGCCGCCGAGTCGGGCCACTGTGTCGGATTCGCGAAGCGTCCCGGAGAAGCGTGAGGCGACCGAGCGGAGAAGGTCGTCACCGACGGTGTGGCCCATGTTGTCATTGACGTCCTTGAAGCCGTCGAGGTCGATGAACAGCAACGCAATCTCGACGTGGTCCCGGCGGGCCCGGGCCATGGCCTGATCCACCCGGTCCATAATGAGGACCCGGTTGGGCAGCCCGGTCAGGCTGTCATGGAGAGCCTGGTAGCGGATCTCCTCCAGCAGACGCGCGTTGTGCAGTGCGATCGCCGCTTGACCAGCCAGCCCCCGCAGCCGTTCGGCGATATCGATGTCGTCGTCCAACCGCTCGGGATGCTCGGTGACGTCGATGGTGATCCACCCGAACAACTCGCCGTTCGAGGTGATGCCCAGGGAACGAGCGGCCAGGGAACCGGCGTGGGCCAAGGCAGCGCTGATGCCGCCCGCGGGAGCCTGCACCGGGTGCCGGTACACCCAGGAGTCCACCGTCCCGGCGAAGGTGTTCGGCGCAAGCGAGGTCAGTGCAGCCGCGGTCTCGCGGTCGAAGCCATGGGTGGCGTACACCCATCCGCCCTGACCTCCACTCGCCGCCAGCGCAACGATCACCCGATCGCAATCGATGACCGAGGGAACCGTGCAGCAGAGGTGTGCTGCCATCTCCTCGCTCGTCGTCATATCGGCCAAATTGCCCGAAAGAGCCAACAGGGCCTGGGCGGTTGTCGCCTGACGTCGAGCCTCGACCACCGCAGCCTCTGAGTCGAGGGCCGCTGCGGCGAGACGGGCGTACGAATCGAGGACGAAGCGATCGTGCGGGTCGAAGGACGAACCCTCGGGGCGGATGGCGACCAGGTGCCCGTAACGGGAGCGGTCGGAGACGACGTCACACGGCAGGACGTTGTCGGGCACGTCCCCTCCCCGTGACTCGCGCAGGCCCAACGTCACCAGACTGCCTTCGGCCTCCCCGATTCCTTCGGTGCGAATGAAATGGTTGGAGAACGCGCTCTGCTTGATGTCGAGGATGTAGGAAGGCGCCTGCACCGCGCGCATCGCTCCGGCCAAGACCCGCTTCAGCAGAGGCTGCAGCCCGTCACCAGAGCCGAGCTCGGCCAGCGTGCGCTGTAACTCGCCGAGTCTGGCCTCCAAAAGCCGCACACGCATCTCGGCCCGACCTTCGTTGGCCTTCTCGGCATCGACCGGGTCCCACTGCAGCAGGGCGGAACAGGACGCGGCGCCATCACACCGGCATGATTCCTCCAGGATCTCCGCCACCGGATAGCCGAAGAGCTGAGGCACCGTGGAAAGAAGGGAGATGCTGAACGCGGACATCTCGGGGAACGGCTCGTTGTCCTCTCGCATCTGGATCTCGACCCGGCACCCGTAGTCCCCGATCATGACGGTCTTCAAGCGGAAGGAGGGTCCGTAGGTTTCCAGGAAACCAGGCAGCGCCTCGTACACCGCCGCGGGTGAGCCGAGCGCCTGGAAGATCTCCAACCGCTCGGGCCGGCGAATGGCGTCGAAGACACAGCGACCGACCTCTCGCAACGCGTCTGGCCCACCCCCCAACACCACACCTGCAGCTTCGAGCAGGCTGCGTCGCCGTGCGTAGGGGGTCCACAAACCGCCGGCCCCCTGCGCCGAGGCCCTGCGCGACTCTTCCGCCACGCGATACACCTCTTCGAGCGTTCCTTCCGGCGTGTTCTGCTGGAGATACTCGAACAGGAACTGCGAGATCACATCACCCGCATCCGCCTCGAAGGGCACGGGAACCGTCTGCTCCCTCGCCGTCATCACCATGCCCGGTCAACTCCTCGCAGCCCGGCGTGCGGCACCGCCGCGCGGAGAACGGCGCGGCGACAGGGAAGACCGCCGCGCTGTCGCGTTCGCCGTATCCTCCCGCGCCGCGAGAGCACCACCTGGCAGTGCCGAATGCATATTCTGAGTATCGTCCTCAAAGGTTGCAGGCGGATCGCTCGACGGTTGCGAAAGAGGTATTTGGGGCATCCCTGCGACCTCCGTTCCCAGAGCCGCATATAGGGTCGGTACATCGTCACACTGATAAGGACGTCGAACTTCGCGCGCATGCGCACGGAGCCCCGGGCAACGGTGAAGTGTCGACGTCGGAGCGCCGGGAGGCCCGATGCACAATCCAACGCGGTTGTTGTGGTCACTCGGAGTCGCGCTGCTCCTGACCGGAGCATGCAGCACCGTGGCGCAGCGCGCGCAAGGCGCGACGTCGGTTGTCACCTCAAAGGGCGCAGCAATCTCTCACTCGTCATTCGTCGGTCTGGCGCAGAGCGAGTCCGCACACTGGGTGACGGGTCCCCGGCCTCACGCCGCGGGGGACAAGGAAACAGTCGAGTCCCACAACTGGTCCGGCGACGTCGACTTCGGGCCAACGTTCACAGGTGCAAGCGCTCAATGGGTGGTGCCCGCTGTGCAGCCTTCGCAATCAGCACAATTCTCGGCAACATGGGTCGGTGTCGACGGCGCGTCGAACATGAATCTCATCCAGACGGGTACGGCGCAGGAGACGTCGGGCGGCTCCACGGACTACTACGCCTGGTACGAGATCCTCCCGGCCAACGCCACCTACCTCTGGTCCGTCGCACCGGGCGATCACATGGCGGCCTCGGTGCAGCAGAATTCCCCCGGGAGCACAGCATGGACCATCAGCATCACCGATGTGACCTCGCACCTGTCGTCGACGCAGCAGGTCCAGTACGACGGTCCCGGGAGCTCCGCCGAATGGATCGAAGAGGCGCCGACCGTCAACGGCCAACAGTCGACCTTGGCCAACTACGGCAGCGCGCAATTCACGAATATGGGCGAGGGAACTACAGGTCCAGCGTCGGTGACGCACACGCCCGTCTACATGGTCAACAGCAGCAATGCCGTCGTCGCGTCGCCCGGCCCATTGGCGAACGGCTCCTTTGCCATCACCTACGACGGGCAGGGTGCGGCTCCGACGCCAGGACCACACGGCTACTGGCTGGTCGGCTCCGACGGTGGGATCTTCACCTTTGGCGCGGCTCCGTTCTACGGCTCCACGGGAGCACTCACCCTGCAACGCCCTGTCGTCGGAATGACCGTCACGGGTGACCGCTCGGGCTACTGGCTCGTGGCCGCGGATGGGGGCGTCTTCTCCTTCGGCGATGCAAATTTCTATGGCTCCATTCCCGGCCTGGGAATCGCCCCAGCGGGGAGCGGAGTCGGCACCAAGGAGCTGAATGCACCGATCGTCGGCATGGTGCCCTCCTCCGACGGAGGGGGCTATTTCATGGTTGGGGCCGACGGCGGCGTCTTTGCCTTCGGTGACGCCAAATTCGAGGGATCCTGCCCCGGCATCGGGGGATGCTCGGGCGCGGCGGTGACGGTCATGCCGGACGCCAGCGGGAACGGGTATTGGCTGGTGACCGGGTCCGGCAATGTCTATGCCTTCGGCGACGCCGCGACGTTCGGTGCACCCGGATCGCAGGGTTCCCCTGTCACATCGGCCACACGCACTCCTGACGGCAACGGCTACTGGATCCTTCTGGCGAACGGATCCGTCGATGCCTTCGGCGATGCGGAGAACCTCGGCGGGCCGGGCAGCCAGACGGGAGGCCTCAACCCGGCCACCGCCATCTTTTCCACCTCGGACGGCGGGGGCTACTGGGTCTCCTCCGCCACCGGTGCCATCTTCACGTTCGGCGACGCGCCCTACGACGGCGGCATGAACGGCACGCGTCTCAACGGGTCGATCATCGCGGGCACGGGATTCTGACCGGCGCCGCGCCCATACTGGGGCGTGGCCATCGAAGACCAGTCACACGAGGTCCTGACACGAATCGTCGAAAGAACAACTCACATCGTCGGGGCCCTCTCCGATCTCGGCGACGGGGATCTCACTGCTCCCAGTGAGCTTCCCGGCTGGAGCCGGCTGACGATCGCCTGCCACCTCCGCTACGGCGCCGAGGCGCTGCGCACAATGACCGATGCCACGTTGCACGGGCGCACGACCTCCTACTACCCCGGGGGTCGCGCCCGGCAACGGCCAGGCACTCTGCAGCCTGCCGACGGAGAAGTGGCGCACGACGTGCTCGACTCCCTGGCGACAGGCAGCGAACGGCTCAGCCGGTCGTGGTCCGCGGTCCCACCTGACAGTTGGAAGCGCGAGGTCGTCGAACCGAGTGACAACCCGGATCTCGGACGCGTTTCTCTCTCACGGCTCCCGTTGCTCCGGCTGACCGAGGTGGAGGTGCATGGTTCGGACCTCGGGTTGGATCTGCCCGACTGGAGCTCGACGTTCATCGAGGCCACTCTTCCGATGCGTCTCGAGGCGCTCAACAACCACACACCGGACCTGCGCCGGATCGACGCCAACATCGAGGGGGCCTGGCTGCTCGTTGCCGCAGATGGGCCGATCTATCGGGTCAGCGTGACGCAGGGCGTCGTCGCGTCGGTCCCTACCGATCTGCATTCCCCGTCGAGAGTCGTGCTCGAAGCGACCTCTCGGGACCTCCTCGCCCTGTTGCTCGGCCGCCCATTGCGACACGCACCACGCGTGACGGGCGATCTCGCGTTCGGCGAAGCCTTCCCCGCCGTATTCCCCGGGCCTTGATCCACCAGTACCCGGAGCGCTTGCCTCGTTCCGAGGCCGAGCCATGAGCAATGATGCCCCATGACCCGAGGAAGCCCAGCCGGCCTCATCCTGACGCCCGGCAGCAGTGCGCGACGGGACCACCCGGGGTTATTGGCGGTGGACGACGTCGTCACGGCCTCCGGGATCGTGGTCGAACGCATCGAGTTCCCGAGCCAGGCCGCCGGCAAGCGCCGGCCGGATCCACCAGCCGTGTGCATCCAGACAATCCGGGACGCCTCGAGGGAGTTGGCTTCGCGGCTCGGCGTCGGTCCGCAACGCCTGGCCTTGGGTGGCCGGTCGATGGGGGGGCGGATGTGCTCCATGGCCGTGGCCGAGGGTCTCGAAGCGGCCGCCCTCGTCCTGATCAGTTACCCGCTGCATCCTCCCGGACGACCCGATCGACTCCGTATCGACCATTTCCCCCAATTGCACCTGCCCTGCCTCTTCGTTTCCGGTCGGCGCGATGCCTTCGCCACGCCGGACGAGCTCGAAAGGGAGACCGCAGCCATCCCGGGCCCGGTGTCACTCGTCCTCGTCGACGGAGATCATTCCCTGCGGAAGCGTGAAGCAGAGGTCGCCGACATCGTCGGGCCCTGGCTGCGCGCCTTGCGGTAGCCGAGAGGCGGCGCCGGGGCAGCCTCCCCCTGGTGGATCATGGAGGCTGCTCCAACGAAGCGTTGTCAGGTATCTGGTCGGGATCCATTGCGCCCAAGGCGAACTCAGCCGTTGCGCCGCCGTCAACAATGACGGTTTGGCCGCTGACATAGCTTGCGAGGTCCGAGGACAAGAAGACGACGACCTTGGCGATCTCGTCGGGTTCTCCCATCCGGCCGAGCGGGGCCCGACTCCGCAGGGGCAAGCCGTCGGGAGAACGGCCGCCGAGACGATGCACGACCCGTGGTGTAGCGACCGCCCCGGGCGCGACGTTGTTCACCCGGATGCCGGCAGGAGCCAACTCGATCGCCAGTGACCTCGTCAGCGAAATGAGCCCTGCCTTGGCCGCTCCGTACGGAGCATGAAATGGGGCACCGGCGACACCACTGACCGAAGAGATCGAGACGAGACTGCCTCCGTCACCCTGTTCCGTGAGGTAACGACCCGCCGCCCGACCCAGGTTGAAGAACTGCCGGAGCACCGCATCGAGGCTGTACTCCCAGTCATCGTCGGAGAGATCGACCGCTCGTCCGTACCGGATCTCCCCGATGACGTCGACGACCGCAAAAAGGCTGCCGAATTCCTCGACGACATCGGCCACCACCTTGTCGGCGTCCGCCATCCGTCGAAGATCACTTCGGAATGCCGCTGCTCGACCCCCCAGTGAGTGGATTTCGCCGACCAGCGCAGAAGCTCGGTCGCCGTCGAGGTCCACGCACGCCACGACAGCCCCTGCTTCGGCCAACCCCAACGCACACGAGCGGCCCAAGCCGGGCCCCGAGCCCGCGACAAGGGCGACCTTCCCCTCCAACCCGAAGTCCAACATGCGACCCTCCCCCGACGTACCGGATATGCCAATCTACCGATATGACATTTGTTCTGGTCCATGGAGGCGGCTTCGCGGGATCGTGCTGGGACGAATTGGTGCCACTGCTGTCGGGAACGGTCCTCGCGGTCGACCTTCCGGGGCGCGGTTCCCATCCCCGGGACTTGGCATCGGTGACGAGTGCTGATTTCGTCGAGACGGTGACCGACGACATCGTGGCGCGGGATCTGCACGATGTCACGCTCGTGGGACACTCGATGGCCGGCATCACCCTGCCGGGAGTCGCCGAGCGCATTCCCGATCGGCTCACGCACCTCGCCTTCGTGTCCTGCGCGGTCCCGCCCCATGGCACCCCCCTGACCGATGTGCTCGGGGATCTCAGCCCGGCGGTCCACGAAGTTGCGGCGAGGATCGGCGACGATGTCGTTGACAGCGAAGGCGGGCTCCATCCCGACTTGTTCATCGCGATGTTCTGCAACGACATGGACGAACGCCAGACAGCATCGACCCTGGCACGCCGTGTCCCGGAGTCGTTCAAGGTTCTCTCCGATCCCACGGACCTCACCGGCCTGCGCCATCCGATACCTCGGACGTACGTCCGCTTGGCCCGCGACGCGAGTATCACCCTCGATGCGCAGAACGCGATGATCGCCAACCTCGGTGCGGTGAAGATCGCCGATCTGGACGCGGGACACATGGCGATGATCAGCCAGCCTCTCCAGTTGGCCGCCATCCTCAACAATCTCTGAACAGCGCGCCGCACGGGCGCTCCACGACACACACGCGTGCACCCGACGGGAGCCGATTGCGACCAGGGCGACCGGGAACACTCGACCCTGGCGCCCTCGAATGTGAGGTTTTGGGACTTTTGACCCTGATATTCGGCCGTTCCCGGATGTTTAATGGCTGAAAAGGGCAGCCAGGCCTGGCAGCTTCGAGACGAGCCCGACACGAGAGAACGAGGTCGCATGGAGAACCTGGGAACTGATCTTCCGGACTCGGCCGCTTCGGTGGGGCAGACCCATCCTCTCGCAGGTGCGGTCGCAGGATTGCGACGCTTCGCCTTCATTCTTCTGCTCGCCGGAGCGGCAGAAACCGCTATTTGGTTCGGCAATATCCGTTTCTCCGGTGCGCCAGCCGGTGCCTTTACCAGCATCGCCATCGGCGTCATTGCCGGAACATTCTTCCTGGCCGCTGCCTTGACCGTGCTCGCCTTCGTCGTTGATCTCCTGCTCTATCTCAACTCCGGCACGAGAGACCCCGGCACTGTGGAGCACCGACCTCTGACCACGGCGTAGGCGGGTCACCCGGGAGGGGGAGCCGCAGCGGGACTAGATCATCAGGCCGCCGTTGTTGACGTGGATCGTCTGGCCTGTGATCGCGCCACTGTCGGGAAGCGTGAGGAACCAGATCGCGTGGGCGAGTTCCTCGGCGCGGAGTGGCCGCCCCATCGGATTGGCGATCGGCGACGCCACCGCCACGCTGTTCATCTCCTCATCGGTTGGGAACAGCTTGCGGGTCATCGGCGTGTCGACGAAACCGGGCGCGACGACATTGGCCGTCACGCCGTGGGGCGCCCCCTCGCCGGCTACCGCCTTGGTCAGCGCCACGACGCCCGCTTTGGACGCCCCGTACGCCGCGTGGAGCGCGGCGACCCGAAATCCCGAGCCCGATGACACATTGACGATCCTCCCGAACCCTCGCTCGCACATTCCGCCGATGAGCGTTCGGATCAAATTGAACGAACCCGACAGGTTCGTCGCCAGAATGTCGTTCCATAGCGCGAGATCATGTGACCGGATCGAGGCCGATGCGGAAATGCCGGCTGAGTTGACGAGGATGTCAGGGGGACCGGTGCGTTCGGTCAAGTTGGCCGCCGCATCTCCGACGGCCGCCGCGTCCCGTACGTCGACAGTGGCAAAGACCCAGTCGTCGTCCCCGAACACATTGCTGAGCCCACGCGTGTCGATATCCAGACCGGCGACAACTGCCCCACTTGCCGCCAAGCGCCGCGCCACCGCTCGTCCGATGCCGCCGGCCGCTCCGGTCACCCACGCGGTACGTCCCTCCAACAGTCGATCGACGGTTGCACCCATGGCCTCGTGTCCCCCCAACCTCAGCGTTGCTGTCGCTCAACTATAGGTTGGCCCGGAAATTCCTCGAAGCTGTGGGGTGAGACCGAACGTGCAAGGACCGTGGGAAACTTCCCCGGCGGAAAACATCAGCGGCGCGTCAGCGAGCTTCGGGTGCCGCCGACCAGAACAGACTCGACGTCAGCGGATGAAATGGATGGTGGCGTACATGTCGTGGTCGGGGTGGTCGCACGTGTGTCCATCCCAACAGTGGCCTAGGGCGTCCCTCGGCCGATCCTCGACGACAGCAGCAGGCGAGGCGACTTCATCGGCGACAAGGGACTCCTCGGCATGGCTCCGAAACTCGGTAATCACCATCTGTGTCTCCTCTCCTCGCTCCGACAACGTCCAGAATACATTCATGTGATTTGGGTTTAGAGGATCCCTCAGCAGCCGCTGTGCCCACCACCGGGCAAGTGGTGCGCGTTTGGCGCCCGCAGGGGTCAAATGCGAGGCATTGCCGGGGGTAATGTGCGTGAATGCCCAGCTCAAAGCCCAATCTCGACCCTCCCCCAAGAGGACCGGGAATGATGCTCGACGGGCAGCCCCGTTGTCCGTGAATCGATCCCGGAGCAGGCCTTGGTTCTGGCGCTTCATGCTCGTCCTCGGCATCGCGTTGGCGATCGACTTCCTCGTGGACGACAAGTTGATCTTTGCCGGTATCGCCCTCATCTGGATGCTGGCGTGCCTCTTCACGCTGTCGAGGCTGAAAAGGTCCCGCCACGTTCCCTGAAGGTTCCGGCCGTCGCTCCGGGAGCCGGTGCAGGAACACCGGGTGCGCTATAGCGTCAGGCGGGGCGAAACGCGGGAGGGGTCATGGCGGGCGAAATGTTCTCACTAGAAGGACGAGTGGCGATCGTCACGGGCAGCGGCACCGGCATTGGTCGGGCCACGGCAAAGGTGTTGGCGCAACACGGCGCCGACATCGTTGTTGCCGGCCGGCGGGCCGAGTTGATCGAACAGACTGCGGCGAGCATTCGGGAGCTCGGGCGTCGCGCGCTCGCCGTGCCCACCGACGTCACCGACTCCGAGGCCTGTGCGCGCCTCGTCCGGGCGACGATGGACGAGTACGGGCACGTCGACATTTTGGTGAACAACGCCGGTGGGAGCATCAACAAGACGCCCGAGGAATGGACGGTCGCCGAGTGGCATCAGATCATCGACACGAATCTGGCCAGCGTGTGGTTCATGTCCCGGCTAGTGGCACCACCCATGCTCGAGCAGGGACGCGGCGCCATCGTCAATATTTCCTCCGGAGCGAGCTTTCTCGCGTTGCCGATGGTTGCGCCTTATGGTGCTGCGAAAGCCGGCATCAACAGCCTGACGCGATCGCTGGCCGCCGCGTGGACAGGTGGCGGCGTCCGCGTGAATGCTGTTGCCTGCGGTGCGATAAAGACCGAGGGCTACAACAAGTCGACCAAACAGGCGCAACAATCCGACGAGGTCGTCCTCGGGCCAGGTAACGCCATAGGTCGGATCGGTCAGCCGGAGGAGATCGCCTACCCCGTGCTCTTCCTTGCCTCGGATGCAGCGAGTTACTGTTCCGGCCAGACGCTGTGGGTCAACGGGGGCGTGAAGGCACCGGCCACGTCATAGCCAGCCCAGCGTGCCTGCGGTCTGCGGCTACGCGGGTAGGCCCAGACCGCCAACAACGGGTCGCCGCGATGAGATGCCGGCGTACGGCGTTGTTGATGGGGTTCCTCAAAGTCCGAGGTGGCGCGGAAATATCGGCTCACGATGTCGCACCGCTCCTCGTCGTTCGCGTAGAGCCAGCCTCGAATGGCCTTCGTCGGAAAACACCGGTTCTAATAACGTTCAGTCGGAAATGTAGACGACTATCTGCCCTCAGGAAGCGGATCGTGAGATCATCACACGATGGAGTGGCCGCCTGGGTTCTTTGATCGCATGGACCCCACGCCGGATCGGCACTTTTACGCCAGCCCCAGGCTGGTGACCCACATCGACGAGGGCGCCATCGCAGCAGTCGGAGCGCTCTATGAGGAACTCGGCATCGACGGTGAGGTCCTCGATCTCATGTCCTCCTGGGTCTCGCACTTCCGCCGCCCTCCACGTCGGCTCACCGTGCTCGGCATGAACCGATCCGAGCTTGAAGCCAATCCCAATGCGCAGGCGAGAGTCGTCCACGACCTGAACGTCGACCCGATCCTTCCCTTTCTCGACGACTCGTTCGACAACGCAGTGTGCTGTGTCTCCGTGGACTACCTGACCTCGCCGGTCGAAGTGTTCCGAGACGTCGCCCGGGTCGTCCGGCCAGGAGGACTCTTCCTTTGCACGTTCTCCAATCGTGTTTTCCCGAACAAGGCGATCCGGGGCTGGCTGCAAGCCAACGATGAGCAACGGTGCGCCATCGTTCAGTCCTATTTCAGGGAAGCGGGACAATGGGGCGAGCCCTCCCTCCGCCGGTGCACTGCGAGCTTTCAGGCGGGCGACCCACTCTTCGGAGTCTGGGCCCAAAATGATGACGGCGGCCGATAGTTAGTCCTCGGGGCTAGCCCAGTTCGCTTAATACACATGTGATCCATTTGGTATCTCAGTGTTTTTCATCCGGGGCTGGAAGCATCCGAGGATGACCAAATTCCCTGACCTGATTCGCTCACTGTCGCCGGCCGGAGAGACCCGTTTCGCACTGGGTGATCCGCTTGTCGATTCCCACTTGGAGTTCGTGGCCGGGCGGACGAGACCCAACACGTTGCGTGCGGTCGCCTTCGACCTCAAAGCGTTCTTCACGGTCGTCGACAAACATCCGGTCGACGTTGTTGCGGCCGATGTATTCGACTTCTTGGCCCACCAGCGCGGGGATCGAAAGGTGGTGCGCATCTCCGACGGTGAGTCGGGTTTGTCGGCCCGAACCATCGCCCGCCGGTTGTCCTCTGTCTCGGGGTTCTATGCGTACGTCGTCGCTCGTGCCGACACGACGGTGCAGACGAACCCTGTCCCCAAGGGACTTTCGACGAGAAGGAATGGAGGACGGTCTCGCACAGTGCCGTTGGTGCGCGTGCCCCGCACATTGCCGAAGATCCTCTCACCCGACGACGTCGATGCTCTTGTCGGCGCTCTGCGCACGCATCGCGACCGAGCGATGGTCTTTGCCATGCTGCTAGGGGGTCTGCGCCGCTGCGAAGTGCTCGGGCTGCGGCTCGCGGACGTGAACGTCGCCGAGCGCTCCCTGTTCGTGGTCGACGGCAAAGGTGGTCATCAGCGTGTTGTGCCGATCTCGAACGTGTTCTTCTCTGAGGTCGGTGACTACCTGCACACCGAACGACCCGCGGGTGCACCGACAGAGCGCGTGTTCGTCACCTTGAAGGGACCCAGCCGCGGACACGGGTTGAGCGCCCAGGGGCTCGAGACCATCTTGCTCAGTGCCAAAGAGAGAGCGGGCCTCAGAAGAGCGACCTGTCACCAGCTCCGTCACACCTGTCTGACTCGCCTGCGAGAAGCCGGCATGGCCCTCGAAGCCGTCCAGGCTCAGGCCGGTCACCGTTCCATCGAGTCGACTCGGATCTATCTGCATCTGACCAACGACTGGCTGGCCGCTGAGTACCGCAGAGCGTCCGAGCTGATCGACGCCACCTACGCCGCCGAACTCTCGGCCATAGAGGAGCTGGCCCAATGAGCGCCGCCCGAGCCAAGGTCATGGCCTGGGTCCCTGAGGATGAATCGAATCGTGAATGGGCGCAATTGAGCACGGAGGTGCCCCAGCTGGTGGCGACGATGCGCCGCTATCTCATCCAACTGACTACGTTCTTGGCTCCCCGCAGTGTCGAAGCAGCGGATCAATGCTTGCGCCAACTGGCGCGCTGGCTGGTGGCGGAGACCGACGTCACCGTGGTCTGTGACATCACGAGGACCCACATCGAGGACTACAAGGTCTGGTTGGCTGCTCAACCTGGCGTCAAAGGCCCGACCATGGCCAAGAACACCCAACGCCAGCGACTGCGGATGATTCGCATCTTCCTCGAACGGCTCATCGAATGGGATTGGCCCGACGCGCCGGGGCGCAACCCGATCCTTCACGGTGACATCCCGCCGCGGACCGATCCCTTGCCCAAGTTCTTGAACGACCGAGACGCCACCAAGCTCATCGCCGCCGCTCGGGCCCATCGGCTGCCCCGCTATCGCCTGGTCGTCATCATGTTGATCTGGACCGGCATGCGGGCGAGCGAACTCTGCGACCTGGCGGCGGACTCGGTCAACCTGCTCGGCAACGAGTACTGGCTCCGAATCCCCGTCGGCAAGCTGCGCAACGACCGCATGATCCCACTGCACCCAGAGTGTGTCGAACTGCTGGCCGAATGGACAGCTACCAACTCCGAGTACATCAGGTCTAAAGGAAGGCTGATGGCCGACGAGCACGAACTCCTTGACCGTCGAACTGTTCACCGCATCGTGGCCACCACGGCCAAGAAGGCCGACATCGGCACCGTCCATCCCCATCAGCTCCGTCACACTTTCGCCACTCAGGCCATCAATCGCGGCATGCGACTCGAAGCCATTGCAGCTCTGCTCGGGCATCGCTCAATGGAGATGACATTGACCTATGCCCGCATCACCAACCGCGTGGTGGCCGATGAGTACGCATCTGTCTGCGAGCAGATCGACCGCCTCTACAAGACGGCCGGCGTTCCAGGCGCTCTTCCTGCCGAGATCGAGACGGCAGCGATGACCCGACTGCGTAAAGAATCGCACGCCCGCATGCTCGGCAATGGGATGTGCACCCGTCCCGCCGAACTGGACTGCCGCATGGAGTCAGTGTGCGAGACCTGTGCCTATTTCCGCACCGGACCAGAGTTCGTGCCCGTGCTACTTCGCCAGCGAGATCACGCCCGGAAACATGGTCAGGACGAACGAGCCCAACTCTTCGAAGACCTGGTCAACCGAGTGAGCGAGGCGTCGGCTTGACACGGATTACATGTATAACGCCGGTACGGAGCGCGGCCACCCTCCCTTCACTATTCGAAATACCGCTGACCAAAGAGGCGACCTTGGTATCAATGTCAACGATGAGGCACTTTCACCACCTTCACCGGTCCCGCCATGATCAGAACCCATGCCATACCCGACACAGAGCATCTCTGATCGGAAGCCTTCGGGACAAAATCGCTTGGAGCCACGCCACCCCCAAATGCAAGAACTGTTCCCGGTCTCGCGATTTCTCGGCCACTCGGCCCGATTAACGCGTGCGTTCGCGCTCTAACTCGGAAGCCTTTCGGCCACTCCATAGGGATTTCAGATTTGCCGAGCCATGCGCAAGCACCTTGCTTCGATACTGAGACGTGGAGGGTCCCCTGAAAGCGCGCCGCCAAGCTTGGACCAGAGGTCCAACCGTCAGACGGTAGAGCGAGGAATCGAGCGCCTGACGTTGCATTCGCACTCGACAACGGAGCAAGGGCCAGCAGGCCAGCCATGACTGATGTAGTCGCAGCCAATTGCACCCGACGGATACAAGTCATCCTGCGTCTCGCAGTAGGCAATTGAGTCTGGCGCTCAGCGTTGAACTGCGGGCGGTGCGAGGCCACCGGAGAACCCTGGCGGAGGGGTGTCGATCACCGCTGGGCTGCTCGTTGGGTCGAGCCATTGCATTGTCACCTTGTTTTCGGGAGCGGGCCGACCCTGCGTGAACGATGACCACAGCGACATTTCGATCGGCAGATAGGGCAGGTCGTTCAGTCCACGCGCTTCAAGGATCGCTCCGGACGTGGGCGACAAGATCACCTCCGTGGATTGACCCGTCTCGTTGGTGGCGGCAAAACCCATACCGTTGCCTGCTGACCGTGTCGCCTGATCCCCAAGCGACGAAATCCCTGGCATGTCTGCCATTGATCTCAGCAGCGCCGAACGAAACTGCGCTGTTGCTCCAATGGTCGGCCCGACCAGGAGATACACCGCCCGTTCAAATCCTGGATTGCCTCCCGACGCCCCTGATGCGACAGTGTCAAGCGCGGCAATGCCGGTCGTTCCGGTCTCAAGTTCCTTGGCCAGGGTCGGCGGGTCAGTAGGAAGGCTCGAGACATCGATCGCCCCGAGGGCTCCTCCGTCTCCACTTACGCATATGGGTGAGTCGTTGACGTCGGGCTGCACGGCAAGGTCTGCCGCCTCCCAAGCTTGCTGATCGACGGTCGAGGCGAATCGCGGGTTTCCGAAAGTTGCCTCCATACAGGTCCGATCAGTGGAAACCCAGACGCCAAAAGTAACGGGAACGGTTGCCGTCGAATCTGGCGCCTGCGTCCCACCACTCGCGAAGAGGGAAACATCAACGGAAGCACCGTAGGTCGAATGCAACCATTGGCCTGCACCGAGAACCGGAGGCGGCTGATCGCCAGCAACCTGGGCGAGGCGGTCGAGTGCGGCTGCAGACGGTGTTAAGGGTGATGGTGCGACCTGGAAGACCACGAACGCGACCACCACTGCGGCGATGGCGATGATCGATACCGACACGGCGATGCCTTTCCGTCGGCTCCTGTGGGTTGCATGAGTCACGGGATCGACGCGGGACCAGATCCAGTCTGCCTCCTTGGAGTGCGCCGACGGAATCCCGCTGAGTGCAGGATCAGCCTCGCGGACGAGAGAATCAAGATCAGTTGTCATGTGGAACTCCCTAAATCGAAGTGAAGGGGACCGAGGTCGGACATCTCGGCGGGGTCGACAATGTGGAAGCGCTCCGCTAGCCGCTTCCTAGCGCGATGCAGACGGATGCGGACTGCGTTTTCCGAACAGCCGAGGACCTCTGCCGCTTCTCGCTGTGTCAGGTTCTCCCAGAGCACCAACCGAACCGCTTCACGATCTCGCCGGGGAAGATTGTCGACTGCCTGTGCTACTTGTTGGTGAAGGTCGTTCTCTTGGGATGCCGCTGGCGGGCGCTCTTGGTTCAGACGGTGCAGCAGGCGCACCCTGCGTGACTCTGTCCGTTGGTGGCGAGCAATGACATTGCGAGCGACGCCATACAGCCATAGGGAATCCTCGGGCGGCATCGGAACATCATCGATTCGGCGCCAGACCGTGAGAAAGATATCGGCGACGATGTCATCAACCAACGAACGATCATGAGGCAGGGCTCGGACGGCGAAGGCGTACATCTTGGTGAAGCTTGCCTCGTAGAGGGTCCGAAATCGGGCCCTCTGACTGGCCATTCCGGCAACGGTGGGACGCGAGCTTGGTTCCACACCTAGCTCATCTCCGGCATCAGGCCCGACATTTCACATTTTTAACCGAGATTGTTCATAACTGAAAGACGACCCTGAACCTGAATGGGAGTCTCTCACGCGGCCGATCGTGGTGCCGAGTCCAGGTGTCCCCATGCGCCGGTTTAGGGATACCTCCTTAGACCTTGGCGTCTCACCGGTAAGAGAGATTCGTCGAGAGGCGGGACTGCGGAAAACTATCAACCCCAATAGCTACGTGGGGAACGCCTCGGCGCTACTGGCCTCCAGCTCGGCTGCGATTCTCTCCCACGGGTCCTCTTCGTCGGTCGAGACCGGAGCGATGCGGCCCGACAACTCAGCGAGCACGGCCATATGCGCCCGCAGACTTGCGGCCTGGGCGTAGGCGGCCACGCCCGAATCAGGCGTGCAGGTGGCGTCGACCAAGCGGGCGGAGGCCCCGGCCAACACCGCCAACATCTCGGCCAGCTCGTCCAGGCGGCCATCCCGGCGCAAACGGCGCAGCGTTCGTTCCAAAATGGCGGCATTCGTGACCGGTCGAGCGCCCATGATGCCGATTATGGCGTTTTTTTCCTGGCCTCGGGGCCATAGACGCTCAACAGCGGTCGACAGCCAAACTTTCCACCAAAAAACCAGGGCTACCGTGCGGGGGGTGGAGCGGTACCCCTACGGAAGGAACTACCAGCGAGAACGACGGGGACTGCTCGGCCTGCCCTGTCAGCTCCGGCTCGCCTGCGACGGCGCCCCGTCCGACAGTGCCGACCACGATCCGCCACTCAGTCAGCACGCTCACGTCGCAGGCTCAGGCTGCTGTCGGCTGCGTCCAGCGTGCAGGACCTGTCAGAACACGCAAGGGGCGATGCTCGCCAACGGGCAAACCACGCCACGACGCATCCCAGCGCCGTCTCGGCGATGGTGAACGCTTAGGCCTCGACGTCCGCCATGGCGACCGTGGCCGGGTAGGCGTGGCGGAACACCTTGCCTGCGTCCTCGTCCGATCTCTTCGTCCGAGCCATGGGCAGCACTGGCGCAGGTGGCGGCGAGCCGATCCACATTCGGGCGATGTCCCCGTTCGGATCGGTGAGCGCTTCGTCAACGAGCGCCAACCTGTCGACGTCGTGGATCAGCAACGTCTCAGGCCGTAGCCGGTAGCGAGCCAGGCTGGCCCGCTCGCCTGCTCGCTGCCAGGTCTCATACCAGAAGAGCGGCAGTCCGGCCGGTGCGCCTGCGCCTTGGGCGATGTCGCCACGACTCGTATACACCCGCTTCGTCGAGAGGTTGGCAGTCCGACTCACAAGGGACAACTCCCGCAACCGAATGCCGATCTTGTCCATGCCCCCCGCTCCCGAGCTGCGACAGGAAATGCCGTCGCTGTAGTGCCACGTATGGTCGCTCAGGTACTCCTCGACGTCGGCATCGAGCACGGCCACGGCCAGGAGTCCGTCCCGGGCGCTGCGCTCAAGGTGGACGACCTCGCCCAGCTTCCAGTCCTTGGCGTGGTTGACGTGGATGGGGATCGGGTTGGGCTGCGCTCGCAAGTAGCGCACGGCCTGGGTTTCGTAAGGGATCGGATCGCCCAGCCCGTCGATCTCCTGGCACAGCCCTCTGGTAGTGCACACCTGCCCGATGATCGAGACCGTCACGCCCCACATCATCGCTTGCGCCGCTGCCTCATGCCAGCGTCGACGTCGACGGGGACGCCCTGCGGAGGAGACACGGCACGCCAGGCCGAGACGTGTCGCTGCTCGATCCTCGACGTGGCACCCGGTTGAGCGCAGACGATCCGTGCCCAACGCCATCGAGCCTCCTCCTCGGAGTCGCAGCCGATGACGAGCTGCCCGCCTGGCAAGTCCACGACGAGCCGAAACTCAGCGACCAACGTGGGGAGCGGAGGACTTGCTTTTGGTCTCTGTTGGGTCATGCCTGCGACCTCAGCAAGGCCGTCCGTTGCCCCTTACTTACGTAAGGGGGGGCACAACGGGACGACCTTGTGGCCCGTCCTCGTCGGACGAGGTCCGCCGACGTGCGCCGAGGACGAGTAATCCGCACTGAAAACCCTGTTGGGGGGGACTTTCGTCCTCGTCCCGTTTCCCGCCGACGTTGAGCAGCTCGTCCTCGGCGCACGTCCTCGGCGGACCTCGGCGGAGCGACTAGGTCGGCCGCCGACGTCGCAACGTCCGTTTGAGGTTTCATGGGACCCTCTTCGACCGGAACAATCGAGCGCCGTGGGGACCCTTGGATTCCTCGGCCCGGTCCCTGAGGACGGCCAGCTCGACCGCTCCCCGCAGCTGGCTGTCCTGTCGCTTCATGCCCCGATGGCGGACCTCGGCGAACACTGCTCGCATGGGCACCCACTGCGGATGCATGTCGTCGAGGACGGCGCAGACGGCGTCGAGGTCGGGCGTGGGCGGAGCGACGCCAGCCGGACGGTCCACCGGATCGAGGCGCAACTTCGAGTGCCCGAGTGGGTCGACCGCTCCCATGATGAGAGCCCCCACGGTCTCGCCCCGCTTGAACCACCCGTGTCGATCCTTGGCCGAGCGCAGCTGCGCCACGCCCCCGCTCGCCCGGTCAAACGGAGTGACCGCCACCATCAGCCACGACGTCCCCGTGAAAGCTGCCCGCTTGCGCTTGGACCCGGACGCATCGAGTGGCTTGTCCGACGACTTCGTCCCGTGGTCGATCAGCGTGATACCGACCGCAGTCTGGCCGATGATGCGACGGCACACCCGGCGCAGCCACGGGGCGACCTCGACGTCTCGATCCTCGTTCAACCCTTCCAGCGAGAACGCTTCGCCCAATGAGTCGAGGATGATGTGCGTCACGCCATACTCGACGACCTGGCGCATGATGCGCCCGACGTTGTCCTCAGTGAACGCCTCGTCAGGACCGAGGAAAACGAGTCGGTCACGGATCGCCCGGTCGGCCAGTCCGAGCTGGCGCAGGCGCTCGACGGTCGGGTCCGGGGTGTCCTCCAGATCGACCACCATGATCGTGTTTCCGGCGTTGATCTGCTCGGCCATGAGAAAGGCCATCAGCCAGCTTTTGCCCGCCCCCGAGTCCCCGTGGACCCCATTGAGGCGCCCTGCGTGCAAAAGCGAGCGACCGTCCGTCATCTCGCAGATATCGGCCACGATCCGAGTGGCGGTCCCGTCGAGGTACGGGGTGAGGTCCACCCGCTCAAAGCTGCGCCCCTCGGTCCACTCGTCGCCCTCGTCGTCGCCCTTCTCGTCGCCCCCGGCGTTGGCGTTGGCACTTCCGAACATGGCGTCGGCCTCCTGTCGCTTGGCCTCTCGATGCGCTGCCAGCTCGGCCTCGGCTTTGGCACGGTCCTGCGCCGCCCGCCCTGGCTTGAGGTTGCCCACGGCATGGCGCTCGATCCGCTGTAGCTCCCGCTTGGTCAGCTTCCGGGCCTTGGGGCGTCCGTCTGGGTCGAGGTCGACAGAGGCCGCTAGATCGGCCCACCAGGCCTCCAAAATGCCGAACGCCTCAGCTCCCCCGACCAGGCCCGCCTCGA
Organism: uncultured Acidimicrobiaceae bacterium; assembly: GCA_963706555.1. Classification (GTDB taxonomy): domain Bacteria; phylum Actinomycetota; class Acidimicrobiia; order Acidimicrobiales; family RAAP-2; genus Bog-473. The sequence goes on along the minus strand of OY970164.1, from coordinate 2,169,285 downwards.
CCTCTCGGGCAATCCAACAGGCGATCTTGAAGGCGTGATAGTTGCGGCTCGATCCGGGCGGGCGGGCGTCCAGCGCCGTGGCGAATCCCTTGGCCCGCCATGGCATGTCGCCCGTGGCGTGCAGTGCCTTGAACGCATCGAGCGCCGTGTCGGTCACGCCCGCCGCTGCGTCGTCGGCGTCGATCAGCCATTCCGGGTGTGGGAACACCACGACTCGCTCGAGGTCGGCCACGTCGAACCCCGGCCGGTCGCCAGGCCACCAGATGATGACGTAGCCCCCCGCCCCCCGCATCTCGCCCCAGTCCTGCGAGGGGAAGGCGTCGGTACTGTTGCCGGTGCGCCGCCCATCGGGCATGTCGAATATCAGGTGCTTGCCCCGCTTCGTCACGTTGAGGGCCGTCTCCCCCAACTTGGCCCACCAGTTGGGCGGATCGGAGACGTCGAGGTCACATGCGCACTTGCCGTCGAGGCCGAGCGCCCACCCAATGCCGACGAACTCGCTCCCGATTTTGAGCTCTGCCTGCACGAAATCGTCAATGACGGTAGCCAGGTCCGAGCTGGCCCGGTGCTTCCAGAGATAGCCGTACAGCGGCTGCTTGAACCTCTCACCCGGGCGCATGTCGACAGGGAAAATCGACATGCCCGCCGCAGCGAACCGAGCAGCTGCGATGGTGGACAGCTCGACGTCGTCGAACAGGTCGGACAGGTCGGACAGGTCGTCGTCGCTCATGCTCGGGACCTCGCAACCCAGGCCCAAAGCTGGCGGGCGTGGATGCACCAGGCGGAGTCGTCGACGACGTCCATAAACACGGGGTGTCCGCAGGACGAGCAGCAGAGCGCCGCCGACTCCCCGCATGGGCACTCGACCTCGATCACGAAGCCCTCGGGGCATTGATCGTCGTGCAAGGTGGCGTGGTGGCGCAGGACTTCTCGGCTCGGCGGAACGTGGGTTTTCATGGGGTTATCTCCTGTTTCGGAGGTCACACCCAAGAGCAGCTATCGTCACTCTCGTCAGGTCGAGACGAGCAGGTTGCTAACGGGCCACCCTTCGGGGTGGCCCGTTAGCGTTTGTGGGCGTTGGCGTCGACCACTGCGGAAAGCAGCCGGTAGACACTCTCGGATTGGATGGTGGGCGCCTTGCCAGCGGCCGCCCGTTGCGCCTTGATCGCAGCAATGCGCACGGCGTGCTCGGCGTCGGTCATGCCGACCTCCGGCGCTCACCCTTGGCCGCCTTGGCCTTGGCCTGGCCTCGCATGAGACGTCGACTCGGGGACTCTTGGCGCTCGGCCGCCCGGTCGTACTCGTCGGCCTCCTGGCGGAATGCTGCGGCCCGTTGCTCCAATCGTGCGGCCGTCGCCCTCTTGCGACCGGCGATGGCCCGTAATGGGGTGCCCTCTTTGGGCTTCGTTGCGTCCACTGCGCTTGCTCCCTCGATCATGTCGAGCTTCGCCACTCAGGAAGTGTCGAGGCTGCTTGACCGGAGCTGCGCCGATGGCGGGCCGGATCCGTCCACATGGGCACGGAACTTCGGCCCGGGACGTTAGCCCCTTGATAGGTTCAAGGCGAATGCCTAACGACGCAGCGCACAATCCCATGCCCACATCACCCCCTGGCGCCGACCTGGCGCAGCTCGACGTCTGGCAGCGTGAGGTCCTTACGCCTTGGGTACTGGCGCAGCAGCGCCGTCAGGGCCATCGGTCCTACAACGAGCGGGACACGCCAACGGATCGCAAGCGAGCAGAGGGACGGGCCGAGCACCTGACGTCCTTTGCCAATCAAATGGCAGCCCTCGACCGGGCGAGTCTGATCGCCCGCCTCGACGAGGTCGATGCGATGGACCTCCTCAACGAGGCCGATTAGTCGACCGCCACCCAGGCGATGCGCCGGTCGTCGAAACGATTGGTCCCCGGTTGGGCCGGAAGGATCGAGAGCGACGCAGTCGCCGTCATGACGACGAGCCGCTTTTGCTCGATGGTGAACGACGGCCACGCCTTGGCCAGGTCGGGGACGTCGGGGAGTGCGACGTGTTCCGTCGTGGTCTCGATCTCCTGTTGACGACGCAGCTCGTCGGCCACTCGCCCCATCTCTTCGCCACTGATATCGCCCGCCGTGAAACGCTCGACGAGTGCAGCCATTGCCTCGTCGAAACCGGACGTGTCCGACTGCGTTGTCGGTCGGCCTCGACGCAGGCGCCCCCACGTCTTTCGATCCAACAGGCCGAGCAGGTTCGCCGTCACGACCTCGTCGGCTTTGGCCGCCTCGACGGAGCACCCGCACTCCACGCAGGTATACCGAGGTCCGGCGTTATTGCCCTTGATCTGCATGGGTTTCGTCGTGTCGCAGCGCCCGCACGTAGCGATCCCCGAGAGCAGCCAGCGTCGAGCATTGCCCGGGCCGCTGCGCCGAGCAGGATCGTTGAGGATCGAGCGCACCTTGTCCCAGGTGACTCGGTCGAGGATCGGTCGCCACTCGGTCGACGGCACGAAAACCCCGTCGACCTCTCGGCACCCGGCAATCGTTGGGCCGGTGAGCGTCGCTGCCAGTCCTCGACGTTGAAACGGTCGCCCGTCTTTGTTGACCTTCCCGGCTGCGTTGAGGTCGCCCACGACGGAGCGCAGCGACTTGCCAGCGAGCACCTTGCGTGCAGCGGAGCGGATCACTGCGGCCTCGTCCTTGTCGATGTGCAGCTCGTTGCGCTCCCTTCGGTAGCCAAACGGTCGAGGCCCGGTCGGCGTGCGCCCCTTGGTCCGGCGTTGGTCCTGCCACACCTGCACCCGGTCGGACTTCGTGGCGGACTCCATCTCGGCCAGGCCCGACAACATCGTCAGCATCATTTTTCCGGTGGGCGTGCCGGTGTCGAACCCTTCACTAACCGAGACGAACCGTGCCCCGACCTCTCGCAGCTCTCGGTCCAAACGCAAGATGTCCTCGGCGTTGCGGCCCGCTCGGTCGAGCTTCCACGTCACCAGGACGTTGGCCGCCCCGGCGTCGATCAGCTGGCGGGCCTTACGCAGCCCCGGGCGATTCTCCCTCGACGATTTATAGGCCGACCGGCCAGCGTCCACGACGACCTCGACGACGTCCCAATGACGTGAAGCGCAGTAGTCCCGCACGCTCGCCTCCTGGGTCTCGGTCGAGGTCTCGTCCTCCCGGTCGACACTGATGCGGACGTAGCCAACGGCACGGATGATGGGGGCTGGTGCACTCTGTTTCCTCGTCATACTGATTTACCATAGTGCGCTATTGGTTCGAGAACGTGCACACGAAGGGTCCGCTGGGACGAAGGACGCGGGCCACCTCGGCGAATACCTCCAGCGGTCGAGTGAGGTAGTCGACGGAGACGCAACAGACCGCAGCGTCGAACGATGCTTCGCCGAAAGGCAGTTGCGGTTCCGCGTTGAGGTCGTGCACAACGACGGCTTCGGCAGACCGATTGGCCCGAAGCTCATGAACACTCATCCCGAGGACGGTGAGATGCTCGGGCGGTGTGAGGAAATGCGATACCCAAGAGCTCATCAGATCCAGCACTTCCCCGGCGATCCCGAGCTCTTCGTAGAGGGCACCGACCGCCGCTATGGCGTCGTCATCGATGTGGGTGACCAGCCGAGGCCACGAGTAGAAAATCTCGTCGGCGGAGTCGTCGGCTCTTTCGAAGAATCCCGGCGGAAATGAGGTGGTGTCCACGTCACTAGTTTGCCCTGCGCCGGAATGATCATGGGACGCGGTCAGTGACCGGGGTACTGTGGGTGCCTGACGGTCACGGGCGAACGCACGCGTGCGATCGCTCCGTTCGCCCCCGGACAGACGATCACCAAAGGAGACCGATTTTGAGTACTTTCGCAGGCTCATGGGACGTCACGATCGACACGCCCATCGGTAAGCTCGCAGTCGTCTTTGACATCACCGACGACAACGGTGCGATTCACGGTACCGCGCGTTCAGATGATGAGACCGTGGACTTCCTCGACCCCGTCGCCGATGGGAATCAACTCTCGTGGACCCAAGAAGTCACGACGCCGATGAAACTCACGCTGAAGTTCGAGGTCACCGTAGAAGGCGACACGATGACGGGCACCTCGAAGGCACCAATGATCCCCGCCTCCAAGGTCACCGGGAACCGCACCTCAACGAACTGATCCGCGTCCGGGGCAACGCGAAGGTAGGACGTCCTCCGTGTTTCGACCGACATGGTGGGAACGCGTCGCCCACGTCGACCCGCAGATCGGGAGAGCCCCTGACGGGGCCACGGCCATCGCCTGACTCGCCACGGACGCACTACGGGTGAGAGGGCAGACGGCACCGATTAACGGCGGGCCCCGGATAGGCCGATGGCGCACAGCGTGCCGGGTGTTCTCAACCCCTCGCGACGGGATCGCACACCGACCTCCCGTTCCTCCTGAGCAAGAAAGGCAGATCGCAGTGCACATTCCGCTGCCATTTCACGAAACGACCACAACGGCAGCCGTCTCCACGGGTGAGCTGCCGACCCTCGAGGTCGTCGCTGAACTCCTCGTCGAGGCATTCGAGCTCTACCGCTCAGTCGATGAGGGCGCGGTCGCCGACTACATCCCCGCACTCGCCGCGACTGACCCGACCCTCTTTGGAGCCAGCATCGTTGGCGTCGCTGGTAGGAGTTTCTCCATTGGGGACGCCTCGCACCTCTTCTCGCTACAGAGCATCTCAAAGGCGTTCGTGTTCGCCTTGGTCTGCGATGCGATCGGCCATGAAGAAGCCCGGAAAATGCTCGGCGTCAACGCGACCGGGCTGGCGTTCAATTCAGTAATGGCCATTGAACTGAATGAGGAACGCACGATGAACCCCATGGTCAACGCGGGAGCGATGGCAACGACCAGTCTGGTGCCCGGCGCCACCAAGGAAGACAGATGGGAGTTCATCGTGCACGGCCTCTCGCAATTCGCCGGTCGGCCACTCGACCTCGATCCCGAGGTGTACGCGTCGGAGTCGGCTACAAATCTGCGTAACCAGGGCATTGCCCATTTGTTGCAGAGCTATGGCCGGCTGTACGCAGACCCCGATGAGACCACTGACGTCTATACCCGCCAGTGCTCACTTCTCGTGAGTGCCCACGATCTAGCGGTCATGGGAGCCACACTTGCCGACGGCGGGGTGAATCCTCTCACCGGTCGAAAGGTCGTCGAATCATTCACCTGCAAGCATGTTCTCGCCGCGATGGCGACGGCCGGTCTCTATGAGCACTCCGGTGACTGGCTCTATCAGGTCGGCTTGCCGGGCAAGAGCGGTGTCAGCGGCGGGATCGTCACGATCTCTCCGGGAAAGGGCGGCTTGGGGACCTTCTCGCCGCCGCTCGACGAGGCCGGGAACAGCGTGCGAGGGCAACGGCTCACCCGACACCTGTCCGAGAAACTGGGGCTGAACGTCTTCGCTTCAAAACCGGCAGTTACGCCTGATTCTCCGACGGGCGCGTCAGGACGCTGATCGTCTGATCGGCCCACGAAATGCGCTGTATCTCAGTCAACGCGTTTCTCATCTGGCGCTCCCAGGCTTCTCGCAACTCCTCCAGGAGCGGGGAGTCGCTCTGGAGGCGGAACTCCATCGGCTTGAGGGAGTCCTTCAGATAGATGCAGCCGTCGTACGGCGGACCGACCGACAGGTTGGCTCCCGCGGTGCTCATCATCGATCCGAGGGCAATCGACGTCGCAGTGTCGATGTCGACATTTGCCTGGACGGCCAACTCCAACATGAACTTGCCGTACTTGCTTTCTCCGATCTGCAGGAACGGTCGCTCCTCTGAGGCCCTGATGTAGTTCCCCTCTGGGTAGACGAGCAGGATGTCGGCGGGTTCAGTGCCCACCTGTCCGCCCAGGATGAAGGTGGCCGTACCGTCAACTCCCACTTCGTGCAGGGCTTCCCTATGTTCCGCGGCAACTTCTCGACTCAAGCGTCCCAGGTACAGCGCTGCCTCGAAGAGATGCTTGACCGACGCCAAACTTTCGCCGACATCACTCGCCCCCAGGTCGCGGTCGATCCGGTCAAGCACCTCTTGGGTGGTCGCGAGGCTTCCCGCGGACTCGATCACGAAGACCCTGTCGGGAGCTGGCGTAAGGAGGTGAAGTTTTCGGTAGGAGCCGATGTTGTCGACGCCGGCGTTGGTCCGTGTATCGGCGAGGAAGACCAGGCCCTCGTCGAGCCGCATCGCCAAGCAGTACGTCACCGTTCGCCCCATTCCTTCGCCGCTCGTACGTCGATCGGCACTTCAGCAAAGGTAGTGGACCGATGACCCGTTCCCCGCAGTGGCGCGAAAGAGTCCGATGGGTGCCATCAGCCCCCAGACCACGTGTGCTCCGGAGAGAGCAGGTGACTGGTCGCCAACAGGGTGGGCGCCGCGTGACGCCCACCCTGCCGGGCCAGTCGTTGTTACCCGAGCACAGTCACCCGAGCAACAGTTACCCGAGTACCTTGGCCTTTTCCGCCTCGAACTCGGCGTCGGTGATGATGCCCTTGGCCTTCAGGTCGGCGAGCTTCGTGAGCTGATCGGCACTGCTGCTTCCACTCGTCCCAGCCGCCTGCTTCACGTAGGCATCAAATTGACTTTGCGCCTGTTTGGCTTGTGCTTCGGCACGCTCGTGCATCTTCCCACCGCGGGCGATGAGGTAGACGAGCACTCCGATGTAGGGGAGGATCACGACGAAGATCACCCACAGGGCCTTGGACCCTCCGCCCATGTCGTGGCTTCGGAAGATATCGCTGAAGACGATGATGAGTAGCCAGATCCAGATGACGAATACGAATATCTCCAACATCGTCCAGAAGATGTCGAGGAGAGGGTAATTGTTTGCCAACATTCTGATCGAACTCCTTGTAGTTTTTTGTCCTGATGAGAGGTCGGATGAGCCGACGCATCATGTTCCTGAGTATCCCCCGAAACTCCCCTCCTTTTGTCGAACGAACGCTCCATCCTGGTAGCGCTGGGTGCCAGTCGTCCAGTGGGTGTCCGTAGTTGGCCTCGGCCGGGCGCTCCGTCCGAAGGCTCCCAAGCGGGGCGATCACCCCTGCGGGGGCACCTCCGCCCGAAAGAGAAGCGAGAGAACGGCGTCGCTGTGGGCCTCGATGGTGTCGGCGTTGACCGGATCGATGCCGGTCAGGCGTGCGCATTCAGGTGCGAGCGCGAAGAAGTCGGGCCCGCACCGACGAGGATGTAGTAGATGTGGACGGCAGGCAGTTGCGGGAGTGCACCCGTTCCGGTGAGCCGCTCGATGTAGCTGATCATCAGTTCGAATATCGGCCGCACATGGTGCTCGACGAGCCAGCTCACCCGTTCCCCATCGATGGCGCACTCTTGCATCATGATCCGATGGAGTTGGGGCTGTCGGGCGGAGAAAGAATTGAATTCCCTGATGATCAGTTTCAACACTGTCTCGTCGTCCACACCGCGCAGTCCGTCGACCCGAGCGTGAAGGAGCTGGCTGAAGTCGTCAAAAAGGGATCCAACGGCAGCACGCCAGAGTCCGTCCTTGTTGCGGAAGTGGTAGTTCAAGAGGGGCTGTCCCACACCGGCCCGCATCGCGACGGCCCGAGTCGACGTTCCCTCATACCCGTACACCGAGAAGAGTTCCTTGGCCGCAGACAGGAGTCGTTCCTTGGTGACCTCGCCGGTGGGGCGTGTAGTGCGTGGTGCCCCCGAGATCGTTCGCACACCGCCAACCTTATCGAATGAGTGAACATTTGACTCTTAATTGAACATGTGATCAACTATCTCTTCTTGACAACCCCTATTGCCGCGGGTGAAGCATAGGCCCCACCTTGAGATCAGGGGCAGGTGATTCGATGTGCATCCGGAGTGCAAGGCGTCCGAGTGCGCGTGATCCCGCTCCCCGAGTAAGGGGCTCAGCAATGGCATCGCAGCGCCCACGCACCCATCTCCCCATCCCCGATCCCCAGCACGTCGGGGTCACCACCTACGACGCGAAGGAGCTGATCACCGGAACCTCACAGCTCCTGTTCGGCGGCATGTCGCGGCTGAGTGAGAGCTCGGTCATCAGCACCAAGAACGTCTCACACAGCGTGACGGCGGACGTCGTCGTGTCGTCCACCGAGACGACTGGAGTACTCGTCGCCCAAGGCGGCGCATTCGGCGGCTGGTCCCTCTATCTGATCGACGGGCGGCCGACGTACTGTTACAACCTCTTTGGCATACAGCGGACCTTCGTGCGCGGCGACGAACGGGTCGGCCCCGGTCACCACCAGGTCCGGTCTGAATTCGCCTACGACGGCGGGCTCGGGGCTGGGGCTGACCTCACCCTTTTCGTCGACGGTACACCCGTCGGAAACGCGCGGCTCGAGCGTTCCACGCCGCTCGTGTACTGCTACGACGAGACCACCGATGTAGGATCCGACGGCGGCTCGACCGTGAGCGATGAGTACGGCCAGACGGACAATCGCTTTCCGGGCACCGTCAACCGGGTCCAGATCGAAGTGGGTGCCGACAACGCGGACCACCTGATCTCCCCGGACGAACGGTGGCGGGTTTCGATGGCGCGCCAGTAGGCGTCGATGGGTGATTCTCGGCGGGGAACCGGGCCGGCATGGAGCGTGCCCACATAATGGTGGCCATGGAGAACGGACTGAACACAGCGACGATCGCCGTCGTCGCCGGCTGCTTCGTCCTCTGGGTCCTGGTGTCGGGCCGGCTCGAGCGAATCTTCATCAGTGCGCCCCTCGCATTCGTGGTGATGGGTCTGGCCATCAACCACCAACCCCTCCAGCTCATCCACCTCAATCTCCGTTCCACCACTGTTCGGTCGCTGGCTGAGGTAACCCTGGCCTTGGTTTTGTTCTCGGACGCCTCCCGGGTCAATATCCACTCGCTTCGTCGGGATCTGGGCCCTCCGGTGCGGCTCCTGGCCATCGGCCTACCCCTGACCATCGGTCTGGGGACGGTGGTGGCTTTCGGCATCATCCCGGGGATCGGACTGTGGGTCGCCGCAACCATCGCTGCCATCGTCGCCCCGACCGACGCCGCCCTGGGCGCCACGATCATGGAGGACCAGCGGGTGCCGTCGCGAGTCCGGCGCCTTCTCAACGTCGAGAGCGGGCTCAACGACGGCATCGCCACGCCGTTCGTCAACCTCTTTCTGGCCGGTGCCGTGGCTACCGAGGTGGCGCACCAGACCACCGCGCTCGGTGCTGCCCGCGAGCTCCTGGTCGGCGCAGGCGTCGGTATCGGTGTTGGTTTCGTGGGCGGATGGTTGTTGCGGACCGCGACGCTGCGAGGGTGGAGTGCGAACGCTTTCCGTCCGATGGGAGCCCTTGCCTTGGCGATCCTTTCCTACACAGCGTCCGTCGAAGCCGGGGCGAACGGCTTCGTGGCGTCGTTCGTTGCCGGCATGGCCTTCGGCAGCGTTGTCGGCGGAGACCCGGCGTCGACAATGGCCTTCACCGAGGACGCCGGGGAATTGCTGTCACTTCTGGTGTGGTTGGCCTTCGGCGCGCTCATGATTGTCCCCGGATTCGAGCACGCCACCTGGCAGGACTACGTCTTCGCCGTCCTGGCCCTGACCCTGATCCGCATGGTCCCCGTGGCACTGGCCTCTTTCCGGTCGGGACTCGACCGTGCCGCGGTCCTCTTCGTCGGTTGGTTCGGGCCCCGGGGACTGGCCTCGGTCGTCTTCGGGCTCATCGCCTACGACGCCCTGGCCGCGCCTGATGCCGGACGAGTTCTCTCGGTCGTCAGCATCACGGTCACCCTGAGCGTGGTCGCCCACGGCCTGTCGGCATCTCCTCTGGCCGAGCGGTACCGCCGCAAAGCAGGGACCACGAGGAGGAGTGAGCACGAGGAGACAGCGGCGCATCCGGTGCGAGTTCGGTCCATGGCCGGAGACCGCATCGCCCGTCGTTTAGACGCCGACAAGGCTCATTGAGCAGCCCTTCGGCGATCCGCCGAGACCGAACGGCGACCAGCATTGCTTACGCAGCGGAGTAGGACTTTCGACTCTGTCGATCACCAGGATATTTGGGCAATGCTTGTCCCTACGGACGAGGCGGACCGGGATCCGCCGGATCTGCATTTTTCTCTGTCGGAAGGAAAACGATGTCTTCTCGTAAACAGGCTCAGGGCCATAGCCACCGCCTGAGTCCGATGATCATGATCTCGACCGTGCTGTTTCTTGGCGTGTCCTCACTGGTCGCGCCATCTCTCGCGGGGGCCGAGGGGTTCTCCTCCAAAGGCGCAGCACAAATATTCAAGGCTGCCGTTGCGAGTTCTGCTGCCGCAAGCTCGTTCTCGGTCCGTGGGGCCATTCTTCAACCAAAGATGAACCTCACAATCAATCTCTCGTTGAGCGCATCAGGAATGTCAGAGGGAACGCTGTCGATCAATGGGGCAAATGTCGAAATCAAGGAGATCGACGGGACGGGCTACTTCAAAGGCGATACAGCGTTCTGGACGAAGAGCGCCAGTGCCGCAGCCGCGCAGGTCTACGCGGGCAAGTGGATCTATGCGCCAATCTCCAACTCGCTCTTTTCGGGCTTCCGCTCATTCTTCAGTCCCAAGACCTTCATAAAGTCGTTCTTCGGCACTGATCACGGCCCCTACACGAAGAGCTCGACAAAAGTGGTCAACGGCAAGCGAACGATCGGCGTCATGTCCGACGGTCCAGGCACCATGTACGTTGCGACAAGCGGCACCCATTCCATTGTGAAAGTGCAAGGAAGTGAGGCGGGAGCCACAGCCACGCTCACCTTCGGATCGTATGGTGTTGCCGTCCACCCGGTGAAGCCAGCGGGGGCCGTCAGTCTCGAGAGTCTCCAGAACTCGGTAGCAACGTGAGGCAGGACGCTCCTTTCGCGGTGTATGCCCGACGATTGTCACTGCCCCCGAATCCGACACGAGGTGGAACATTCGCCACATTGGACTGAGACGCCTCTGCATGCGGCGACCTCCATCGCGCCTCCGGGTGCAGCCCTCAGGAAGAAGAATTCCGCCGCCAGAATTCGAGGTGCGTCCGGACCGACCATGCCTCGATCGCTCCCCGATCTGGCCCGGGGGGATCGAATCGTCTTCTGCCATGGCCTCCAAGTCAGCGTCGAGTTGGAGCGATCGACTCCACCATTCCTCGAATGCGACCTCGCCTCGGCGGACCGCAAGTAGCCATTCGGCCGCTTCACCCTGGATCGGCAGGTTGATACGGCCCGACCGAAGTAACTCCAAGCCCTGGAAGCCCAGTCGGGCGCAGTGCATGGCGTACTTGGTGTCATAACCGACGGCGGCATTGAGGTGTTCTCGCGGGGCTCCTCCCCTTTTGCCGTGTCGGTCACCCCTGGTACCCAGCAGGCGCACGGCTTGGGACTCCATGTACCCGCGATAGCGCGGGATGATATGGCGCCCGACGAAGAGATGACCCATGCTCTGCAACTCGAGACCCTGAGGTGTCGCTTCGAGGACCGGTGCCCACAGTGACATGAGCACGGACGGGTTGCCAGAGGCAGCCAAGGAGAGGAACCGACGCAATGGATGAATGGTTCTGTCGATGTCACCGGGACCCGACTTCATGCCTTCTGGTTGGGCGCGCTGCATGATCGTCGACGGGCCGCGTGGATCGAGACCGAGAACCTGTACAGGGCTCTCGACGACGATCGCTGTCTCGTCCGGGTCCTCGCCACCGGGCAGGCCCGTGCCATGAGCTGTCGAACCAACTTCGACCAAAAGAATTGTCCCGGACGGGAGGGGCGGAATGTCCACCGCTCCATCATGCTCCGCACTGAAGGGCATCGAGGAAATCGACGACGGGAACCTGATGCTCCATGTTCACAAGGAGCAAATCGAACCGCGGGTTTGTCGCGCATCGGGAGAGAAGAATGAGGGTTTACGCATATATCCAAATCGAGAATCTCAAAGCTCGATGGAAATGTGAAAGTTTCCCCATGAGACAAGTCGATGGATGTATTCTTGTCACCATGAAGCACGTCTACGCGGAAAGTTGCCGGACGAACCGGCACCCAGAAGACCTCGGAGGCCTTCTGATGTCGCGCGGGCGTGCCACGACCCAGATATCGAACGTCCAATCGTTCTCTATGGTCAGCGCTGACCCCCAGGAGGTGCCCTCAACGGGATAACTCGGACTTACATACGTCCAGTTCGTTGAGGAGCCGCTTCCGAAAGGGGGCGGCTCTTTTGTGTTCCTGGGCCGAATGCACAAGCAATCCATCAATCACATGAAGGGGTGTAGTCCAGCGGTACGGACAGCCGGCTCCAACCCGGCGGACGTGGGTTCGACTCCTGCCACCCCTGCTGGGCGAAGCCTTGCCCATTTTGCCTAAATAGGCGAAAAATCACCGCACATTGACAACTAAATAGTAGGCCAGATTGGGGATCGGGACCACGTCCATTGACGCGGTCACACCGACCGATCCCGCCCCGGTGACCTCTGCTGGTTAGAGGAACGCGGCTGTAAACCGCGCGGCATTGTGCCTACGGTCGTTCGATTCGACCCACCGGGACCCTGGGCCCAGAGCACGAGTGGCAGTGCACCTCGTTTGCAGCGAGACGCGTGCCGGTTCGAGCCCGGCTGGGTCCACCATGCGGGCGTGGCGGAAATGGAAGACGCGCCGGACTCAGAATCCGGTGGGCACACGCCCGTGAGAGTTCGACCCTCTCCGCCCGCACCATGCGCCTCTAGCTCAGTTGGTAGAGCGATGGACTCTTAATCCATGTCGTCGGGGGTTCGAGCCCCTCGAGGCGCACTCGGCCGGATACATCCGGTCCTGACAACTGGTTGTAGCTCAGTTTGGAAAGAGCACCCGGTTCGGAGCCGGGGGGTCAGCGGTTCGAGTCCGTTCAACCAGACGAGCGGTGATCGCACACCGCAGCATTCGGGAGTGGTCCAGCGGAATGGACGCTCGGCCCTGGACCGAGAGACGGTGGTTCGAGTCCATCTTCCCGAGCACGAGCAGGTCCGCTCAATGCTCCTCATGCCGCAGTAGCTCACTCGGGAGAGCGCCGCCTTGTCACGGCGGAGGCAACGGGATCGAAACCCGTCTGTGGCGCCAAACCCTGGTGGTGAAACGGAAGATCACAGGAGACTACGAATCTCCAGTTCCGGGTTCGAGTCCTGGCCGGGGTGCCATCTCGTCGTAGCTCAGATGGACGAGAGCGCTGCCGTCCGAAGGCAGAGGCCACTGGTTCGAGTCCAGTCGACGAGGCCGCGCCGCCATAGCTCAGTCGGAAGAGCGCAGCCCCGGTACGGCTGAGGTCCCCGGGTCGACTCCGGGTGGCGGCTCTGGACCGATCCGGGTCCTCTTTGCCCCCGTGGCGCGACTGGACGCGCAACGGTCTCCTACACCGAAGGGTGCTCGTTCGAATCGAGCCGGGGGCGCTTCTTGCAGGAGTGCGACGACGCCGAGTTCGTACATTGGAGGGTTGACCGAGAGGAAAGGTGCTCGCTTGCTAAGCGATGGCCGAGGGCAACCTCGCCAGCGTTCGATTCGCTGCCCCTCCGCCTGGGAAGGTATGCCTCGTTGGCTGGGGCACCCTGTTTCGAAAACAGTGACGCGGTTCTGCCGTGGGGGTTCGACACCTCTACCTTCCGCTCTGGCGCAGTGGTGCAGTGGAAGCACGCCGGGCCTTCAACTCGGAGGACGTCGGATCGAAACCGACCTGCGTCACGAAGCCGCCATCGGATAAAGGAAGTCCGCCGGGTTCTCAGCCCGGCGGCCGGGGGTCGGTACCCCGTGGCGGTACGTGGGCAACAACCACTTGCCCCGTGCAGTGCGGAGTAGCTCAGCGGAAGAGCGGGTGGCCGTTAACCACCGTCGTCGGGGGTTCGATGCCCTCCTCCGCAGCCCTGGCACCGTGACCGAGGATTGAGGTACCCGATTGCAACCCGGGCCACGCTGGTGAAAATCCAGCCGGTGCCTCCATCGCAGGTGTAGCTCAGAGGGTATGCGGCCCGGTGGCAACGAGAAGGCCACGGAGTAGGTACCCCCCGCCTGCTGTGCTTCGGGGTCAAGGTGTTGACAGATACACGCGTGGCTTCCACCCACGAGTAATGGGGGCGGTACCCATTGACCCCTCCAACAAATCAACCGCTCGGGAGTCGTCCAATGGCAGGACGCAAGGTTTTGATCCTTGAGATGAGGGTTCGACACCTTCCTCCCGAACCATCGAAAGGAGGTGCATTCCATGCGACACAATCGACTGAAACTCGTCGATCCAGAGAACAGTGCGACGAAGGCGACCAACGACACGACGGAGTTGCCTGCTGTCCCATCCATCCTGCGTCCGGGCCCGTCGCGGCTGCGCCTAGTGGACACAGATGAAGGAGCGCCGCCTGATGACGCCGCGTGAGCACCCGTCGTCGATTGCCGGCCGGGCCCAACGGGATCGGCACTGGATTTGTAACCCAGTTGATCCGGGTTCGAGCCCCGGGGCCGGCTCCAGGGTCGTGTAGCTCAGTCGGGAGAGCGCGCGTCTGAAACACGCGAGGCGGTGGATCGAAACCACCCATGACCACCCCGGACACATAGCTCAGCGGCAGAGCGCCGGCACGACACGCCGGAGGTCGGGCTTCCGAAATGCCCTGTGTCCACCAGAACACGTACCGCCCCGAGTCAGCCGGTGACGACGCCGCTCTGCTACAGCGGAAGGCTTCGTTCGACACGAGGCGGGCCGACCGCGCGTGACCATTGCCCGAGGAGCCGGCGGCCGGAGCCCGGGCAGCACTCGTCGCAGAGGTGGCTCAATGGCAGAGCATCACGCTCGCGCCGTGAGAGTCGGAGGGCGAGCACCTCCCGATTGCAGCTGGGCGCACACCGCCCGCCTGGTGGATGGAGCCGGATGGAGAGGCGGGTGGTCGTGACCCACCTAGCAGGGAGTTCGATTCTCCTCATTCACCCTGGGTCTTCGGACCCGTCGCGCAACGCAGCGGGGAGGGATGGTGACCTCACGGGTCTCATACGCCCGAAGATCTCCGGTCAGTACGGAGCGCTGCGACTGGGGCCGGGCCGGTCGCCCAGGACGGTCTTATCAACCATCCGCGTCGGGGTCAGCACCCGGGGCCCCAACCATCTGACCCCCGTAGCCCAAAGGAAGAGGCGGCTGGCCCAAACCCAGCGAGTGCACGTTCGAATCGTGTCGGGGGTACTGCGCCGGTGATGCTCGGGTGGCTGAGCGCCCGCTTCGTACGCGGGAGCGCGAGAGTTCGACACTCTCCACCGGCTCTCTTTGGGCCGCCGCGTGCTTGCACACGCTGTGATTCGAACGGCGGCGATGCAGCGTGAGGACCCGGATGCCCATTCGAACGACAGGGCCCGACGCCTACTCGCGGGTCTGTCATCTTTGCCCCGATCTGGCGCACTATTTGGTTGTCACTGTCCACAGAAATGGAGAGCGAACACGATGCCGAACAGGATAAACCCGAACCTGACCTCTTGGGCCAGCGAGCTGGACGACAACGCCCTCGAGCAGGCCTTGCGCACCTCGCGGCTGCCCATCCTCGCCGGACCCGTCTGTCTGATGGCCGACGCGCACTTCGGCCTGGGGGCGACGGTCGGCAGCGTCGTCGCAACCAAGAATGCACTCCTGCCCTCGGCGGTGGGCGTCGACATCGGCTGCGGCATGGTGGCGGCCGAGACGAGCCTGACGGCGGCCGAGCTGCCCGACGACCTCAACGCGCTCCACGGCTTGCTCCGCGAGCGGATTCCGGCGGGCGTCGGAAAGGGTCACGAGCGTCTGGGGACGAACGTGCCGCCGGCGCTCGAGGCTCTGGGTCTCCCGCCTGGCTCGGCATCCGAGCTCTCCGAGCGCCAACTCACGACCATCGCCGACCAGTTCGGCTCCCTTGGCAGTGGCAATCACTTCGTCGAGGTCTGCCTCGACGAGCGCGACCGCGTCTGGATCGTGCTGCACTCGGGCAGTCGGGGCATCGGCAACCAGTTGGCCACGGCTCACATCAAGACCGCTCGCCTGGTCGCCCACGACGAGGGACAGGTCCTCGAGGACCGCGATCTCGCCTGGCTGGCGGAGGGCCGCCCGGAGTTCGATGCCTACGTGGCGGACATGCTGTGGGCCCAGCGCTACGCCTGGGGCAACCGCGAGCAGATGATGGACGCCGCGCTGGCTGCTCTTCGCTCGATCGCGCCGCACGCTGTCGAGACCGAGCGGATCAACTGCCATCACAACTACGCCGTCAAGGAGACGCACCTGGGCGAGGAGGTGTGGATCACCCGTAAGGGTGCCATCCGGGCCGGTCTGTCGGACATGGGAGTCATCCCAGGTTCGATGGGCGCGTCATCGTTCATCGTCCGCGGCAAGGGCAATGGGGCGTCGTACGAGTCGAGTTCACACGGTGCCGGTCGGCGGCTCGGTCGCAAGGCGGCGATTCGCCAGCTGACCACCGAATCGCTCCGCAGCGCGATGGCGGGTCGGGCATGGGACGACACTATGGCCGAGCAGCTCGTCGACGAGCACCCCGACGCCTACAAGCCAATCGCACAGGTAATGGCCGACCAGGCCGACCTGGTCGAAATTGTCCACGAGCTGCATCAGGTGGTGAACCTCAAGGGGACGTGAGGTCCCCGATCGAAACAAACCAAGGAAGAAGGAGGAAGAGGAAAATGAAGCTGGCAGAGGCACTGCTGCTGCGTGCCGATCGAAACAGGAGCCTGGAGCAGCTCAAGCAGCGCATTCAGGTCAGTGCCCGGTACCAGGAGGGCGCTATGGAGTCAAACGCTCCCGGCTCTGGCTACAGATTCGTGGCGTCCGACGGGGGCGTCTTCGACTTCGGCAGCTCCGGCTTCTTCGGCGCAGCGGTGAGCTAGTTCCGGGCGGTTCACCACCGCAACCGCAGGTCACACGAGCGATCCCCAGGAGGGCACGAGAGCCTCGACCCGTGATGCTCCTGGTTCAGCTTCATCGATCTGTGACACATCCCCAAGGCTCGGGTGCCTTACACAGGCGTTCCACAACTCGAAAGCGAACGAACCGCTCAAATCTTACGCGACCGTAACGCTGCGATCAGAGTTCGTTTACCTTCATCCCTTAGTGTGAAGCGTGTCACGAACGAACCGCATTCAGTACGAACGCAGTTCACGATGGAGGTACAAATGACCGCGAAGAATATGCTCCGTGTCGCCATGCAGGACGAGGCCCATGCGATCGATATTGCCTGTTCTGATATCGAGTCTGCCGTTAGCCTGCACGTCCGAGCGGAGTTCCAAGAGATTGAGGGCAACAACGTGATCATTGAGCTTCAGCTTGGCGACACGAATGGAATCGCTCCCCACCCGTCACGACTGGCCTCTGCCGTAGATGAGGCCGTGTCCCATATCGAAGTGCTCAGTTCATGGGAAGAAATGGCTTCTCCCCAGCCGGCTCCTCGGCTGTGCCCCGACGTGTTGGGGGTGGGCTATGAGCCGTTGCCCCAAGTTGCCCAGCGCGCTCTCGATGACGACCTTCCGACAGCCAAATGGGACCGCACTGACTCCTCATGGCAGCTTGCCGTGCCATCCGTCTGCAGCGGCAAAGCGATCATCGGGATGTCACGCCGGAACGGATACAGTCACAGATTCACTGCGCACGATGTTGCAGCGCTCAGGTCAGGGCTCGCCTCGTAACCCGAACGGCAACACGTGACCTTCGGCTCTTGCAAAGGTCAGACGTGTTGCGTGAGTCAGCGTAGAGAGCTACATCCTTTGGGAGCTCGCTCAGGGAGATCCGCCAGACGGCGATTGGCGCGGCGGAGATTGGGCAACGAGACTTGGCGGGATCATTACGCAGAGGTCCCACAGGAGAGAGCAAGCTTGATAAGCGACCGATCGAGAGACCACATCCCCCTGGACATCCCATCGGATGGCACACGTAACCTCGCAATGAACCTGGGGATGGGGGTCTCGTCATGGAAGGACGGCCAGGCCAACGCCACGATCCGTCTCTTGCCCGAACAGACGGAGGCCGATGGCAGCGTGCCGTTCGGCAGTCTTGCGGCTATTGCCGACAACAACAACGCGATGGCCAATATCAACTCCGCCAATTGGGAAGACGGCTCCATTCTGATCGAGGTCGCCTACCAGACCTCACGCGGGGCCCGGGGGACGGTGGAGGTCCGAAGCTCCAACTCGGCGTACAACGAGCTGATGGGAATCTCGCAGGGCATCATGCTCGACGACGAGGGACCCTTCGGTCAGTGTCAGAGCACCAGCGTGACGGTTCCCGGCCGACCCATGGTGGCGGGTCACGGATCAGAGACACTCTACGAGCTGCCCCAGGTCGACCACGTCTCCTTCCCGTGGGAGAGCGACCTGCCTCCTGCGCCTATCGATGTGTACCTCAAGGGTGGTCTCAGGCTGGTCGAGGGAGGCGCGATCTACACCTCGCAGCTCGACACAGGGTGGTCCTCCGGCTACGGCTCCCTCCATGGAGGGGCGATCGGGCTCCTGATTACCCGGGCGATGCGCTACGCCGCTATCGCCATGTCGCCGCCGAACGTCGAGCAAGTCCCAATTTCGTTCAACATCAACTACGTGCGCCCAGCGATGGTCGCCCCCGAGCCGATTCAGGCCGTGGCGCGGGTGGTTGCCATGACCACCAGATTCTGCACCCTCGAGGGCGAACTCATTCTCCCCTCGGGCAAGCCCGCCTCACGGTGCCGAGTCATCCATCGACTGGTTCCGACTGACTGACCTCTACCTTCAATCGGTGGCGGCCTCAGTGAATTCGAAGAGGAGTCCGGCGTTGTCGACTGGACGTACGGCGAAGCTCTCTTCGTCGTCGCCGGGCAATATCTCGACCCCATGTGATGCGAAGTGCGAACGGGCCTGGTCAACGTTGGTGGTGCCGAACACGACTGATCGGATCCCATCGCCGTTGCGAGCCAAGAACCGTTCGAGCGGTCCCTGCTCGGTTGGGCTCAAAAGCTCCACCGCCGTGTCTCCGAGTTCGATCCCTACTACACTGGCCGGCGGTGCCTCCCTCTCAACTTCGTAAATGACGGTTCCGTCGACGTAGTCACAGAGGAAGCGCTTCGCGCCGTCAAGATCCGAGACCACGACGCGATAGCGCTCCAGACCGGAGATACCAAGCGGATGGTCGTCCCGCCAAAATTCGATCGGGTGGATTGGTTCGAGGTATGGGACCGGAGACGGCACCGCATGGAAATCCTGGTCGTAGAACTCGAAGGACACGCCGAAGGCGTCGAGAGGATGAATGTGGAACGCGGATCCCAACTCGCGTGCGATACGAATGCCTCTCGCATTCGTCGCGTCCCGGGCTTCGCCTACGTCAGGAACCGTATATTCGATGCCGACGTAGTGCGGACCAAAACGGGCATGAAGCAAATCATCGTGGGGGGAGAACAACTGGAAGATGACACGGCCGATAGCGATGAGGCAGCCGTGCCATTCGTCTCGAGGCATGTCAATCAAAAACTGAGCGCCGTACACCTCGGTGAACAAGTCCACTGTCTGGTCAAAGTCATCGATGACAGCATTGACATGGTTCATGGCGCCACATCTGATTGGGGTCATAGAGGCCTCCTTACACACTCGATTGGTCCGTCGTCGCACCGAGGCCGGTCCACGTCACACTTCAATGACAATAGATGCTGTTCGCATGCAGTGTCACAGCGGCGGCTATCCCGATCGTCAGTCGTGAGTCGGGTCGATCGGGAATGTGACTCCGTCGGAGGAGGGCAAAAGTGACTGTCCCCAAATGCTTCGCCGCCTTACCATTGGAAAAACGCCGGCAGAGGCCTATCGGATTCGTCAAGAACGGCGCGTCGCAACGGATCCCTCTTCGGGGACAATCGCGGGGCGGGGATGTTGAAACGCCATTGGGCGCAGGATGAGTGCCCCTCCCGATGAAGTAAAGCAACGTGATCAGGACATAGGTGGATCACAAGCGGCAGAGGATCGGTCCGCCGAACCCTATCGAGACTGTTAACTTGTCGGATGCGAGAGACGTAATCCTCTGGATAACACCAATGTCATAAGCGGTGATAGTGAGCCTTGTATCTATGACATTTTCTCAGGGAAACGGATAAGGAGCCCAATGCTCGCCGCCTTAGTGGACACAGCTGCAACCACACGTAGGAGCAATGGTCCGCGTAGAGCAAGTCGCCCTCCGACCGCGCCGGCGCCCCGTGGAAAGACCATCGTGCCCCCGCCGCAACACAGCTGGACCTGCGGGAGGGGTTCAAAGTGAAGGCGCGGGATTTTCGGGCCATTCACTACGTGACGCTCGGCACCCTCATCTTCGCCGCCGCCATGCTCAGCATTGTGGCGCCCTCACTTGCGTCAGCAGCCTCGCCGCCACCTGCCAAGCTGGGCTTCGTCCAGGACCCCTCCAATACCGGCGCGGGTACGATCATCACCCCGGCGGTGAAGGTCGCCGTCGAGGACGCCAACGGCAACATCGAGACCTCTGACAACACCACCCAGGTGACGCTGGCCATCGGGACCAACCCCGCCGGTGGGACTCTCAGTGGCGGCTCGACCGTCACGGTGTCCTCGGGCATCGCCACCTTCTCGGGTCTCTCCCTCAACATGGCTGGTACCGGCTACACGCTGACAGCCTCGAGCTCGCCCACGTACAGCGCGGCCACCTCGGCCGCCTTCAACGTCACTACGTCGTCGGACTGGACGACGTATTTGCAGGGCAATGACCGCAGCGGATTTGCCAGTGGTGAAAGCGGGTTCAATCTGGCGTCCGTCCCGAATCTGGGACTGGCGTGGCAGACCAATGATGCCGGGCCGGCCCACGGCGTGTTCTCGCAACCGATCGTGTCGAACGGATTGGTGTACTGGGGTTCATTCGACGGCAACGAGCGAGCGACCACGACGTCCGGGAATCTCGTGTGGCAGACGAACTTGGGAACTACGAGCCCTCCAGCCTGCACCGACCCCTCTTCAGCCGGTATCGCGAGCACTCCGACGCTCACGACGGACGTTCCGGTTGGAACGGCGACGTCGGTCCTGTATGTCGGCGGCGGCGACGCGAAGGTGTACGCCTTGAATGCAGCGACCGGCGCGGTGCTCTGGTCGTACACGGTCGGACCGAACTCGGACTATTTCGTATGGTCGTCGCCGGCGGTATTAGGCAACAGCGTCTATATCGGTGTCTCCTCGTTCGGTGACTGTCCATTGGTGCAGGGTCAGCTTCTTCAGCTCAACCGTGTCACGGGAGCACTGCAGAACGCATTTGACGTTGTTCCCGATGGCTGCACGGGCGGCGGCGTGTGGGGCTCACCGACGGTTGATGCAGCCGCGGGCACCATCTACTTCGACACGGGCAACGCTGGCAGCTGCACCAGCGGCGAACCCCTCACCCCGGCAGTGGTCGAGGTGCGCGCCTCGGACCTGAGCTTGGTGGGCTCGTGGGCGGTACCCCCAGCGCAGCAGGGAGACGACAGCGACTTCGGCGCGACACCGACGCTGTTCAACGGCGTCATCGGAGGGCAATCGCAGTCTCTTGTCGGTGTGATCAATAAGAACGGCACCTTCTACGCGTTCGAGCGCGATGCACTCCCTTCCGGACCTGTCTGGAGCACCAAGATCGCGTTTGGCGGCGGCGATCCACCGGTCGGACACGGAGATGTCGCGTCTGCAGCGTTTGACGGCACGACGCTGTACGTCGGCGGTGATGCCACGAACGGCTGTTCCGGTTCCATGAATGCCTTGAATCCATCGACGGGCGCTTTCATCTGGCAGCGCTGCTTCACAGACGGCGGCTTCGTGCTCGGCGGAGTGACCAGCACTTCCGGCGGCGTCATCGCGATGGGCGAAGGCAGCAACATCGCGGTCCTCTCAGCGGCGACCGGAGGATCGCTGTTCACCTACGCCGGCAACGGCACGTTCTGGGGTCCTCCGTCCATCGCGGACGGCACCCTCTACGAAGGTGACATGTCGGGCAACCTCTACGCGCTCACGGTGAACCAGACGCCCGCAGCCAAGCTGGCCTTCGTCCACGGTCCCTCGGGCACCACCGCCGGTGCGACCATCACCCCGGCGGTGAAGGTGGCGGTCGAGGACGCCAACGGCCACATCGAGACCTACGACAACACCACCCAGATAACGCTGGCCATCGGGACCAACCCCGCCGGTGGGACTCTCAGTGGCGGCTCGACCGTCACGGTGTCCTCGGGCATCGCCACCTTCTCGGGTCTCTCCCTCAACATGGCTGGTACCGGCTACACGCTGACAGCCTCGAGCTCGCCCACGTACAGCGCGGCAACCTCGGCCGCCTTCAACGTATCCGGCGCCAATGACGGCTACCGGTTGGTGGCCTCTGACGGGGGCATCTTCACTTTCGGTGACGCCGCGTTCTTCGGTTCCACGGGCGCCATCCATCTGAACCAGCCCATTGTCGGCATGGCGACCACACCTGACGGCAAGGGCTACTGGCTGGTGGCCTCTGACGGGGGCATCTTCACTTTCGGTGACGCCGCGTTCTTCGGTTCCACGGGCGCCATCCATCTGAACCAGCCCATTGTCGGCATGGCGACCACACCTGACGGCAAGGGCTACTGGCTGGTGGCCTCTGACGGGGGCATCTTCACTTTCGGTGACGCCGCGTTCTTCGGTTCCACGGGCGCCATCCATCTGAACCAGCCCATTGTCGGCATGGCGACCACACCTGACGGCAAGGGCTACTGGCTGGTGGCCTCTGACGGGGGCATCTTCACTTTCGGTGACGCCGCGTTCTTCGGTTCCACGGGCGCCATCCATCTGAACCAGCCCATTGTCGGCATGGCGACCACACCTGACGGCAAGGGCTACTGGCTGGTGGCCTCTGACGGGGGCATCTTCACTTTCGGTGACGCCGCGTTCTTCGGTTCCACGGGCGCCATCCATCTGAACCAGCCCATTGTCGGCATGGCGACCACACCTGACGGCAAGGGCTACTGGTTCACCGCGTCCGACGGTGGTGTCTTCTCCTACGGCGATTCCCCGTTCTTCGGGAGCCTGGGAGCAACCGGGATCGACGACGTAGTAGGCATGGCCCGCTGAGGACCTCCGCGTTATCCGCTCGAGCGTGAAGCGTGGGCTTCCGTGAGCCTCTGAGCTGGAAAAAAGCTCCGGGGGAGAGACTCGAACTCTCAACCTAGCGGTTAACAGCCGCTTGCTCTGCCATTGAGCTACCCCGGAAGGGACTGCGTTGCAGCCCCCGAACGATATCAGCGGGGCGGCGGGGGTTGGGGCGGGTCGTCGTTGGCCCGCCGGGTGGTCAGGACTCTTCGAGGTAGTCCCGGAGGAGGTGCGCGGCGTCGGGCCGGCGCAGCTTGGCCAATGTCTTGGATTCGATCTGGCGCACGCGTTCCCGGGTGACGCCGAACTCCTTGCCGACCTCTTCGAGGGTGCGGATCTTTCCGTCGTCGAGCCCGAAGCGGAGGCGCACGACGTCCTGCTCGCGTTCGGAAAGATGCGCCAATGCCTCGCGGACGGCGACGTCGAGTAGGGAGCGCGTGGCGGCATCGTCGGGGACCACTGCCCCCCGGTCCTCAATGAGGTCGGAGAGGTTGAAGTCGTCTTCGTCGCCCACTGGTTGTTCCAACGACACCGTGTCCTGGTTGATGCGGAGGATCTCCCTGATGCGATCGATGGGGAACTCGACGCGCTGAGAGACCTCTTCGATGGTCGGCTCACGTCCGAGCTCCTGCAACAGCTGTCGCTGCGCCCAGACCACCTTGTTGATGGTCTCGACCATGTGCACGGGGATGCGGATGGTCCGCGCCTGGTCGGCAATGGCTCTGGTGATCGCCTGCCGGATCCACCAGGTGGCGTAGGTCGAGAATTTGAAGCCCTTGGTGTGGTCGAACTTGTCGACCGCGCGCATGAGCCCGAGGTTGCCCTCCTGGATCAGGTCGAGGAAGGCCAAGCCGCGGTTGCGATAGCGCTTGGCAATGGAGACGACCAGGCGCAGGTTGGCCTCGATCAGGTCGTCCTTGGCCTGCTGCCCCCTTCGCACCAGGCGGCGATTGCGCGACAGCTCGGGACCCAGCAGATCCTCTTCCGGGCCCTCCCCTCGCTCGGCCAACTCGTGCGCGGTAATTCGCGCTGCCGCCTCATTGCCGACCTCGATGGCCTGCGCGATCTCCACCTCCAACGCCGCATTGAGGAGAGGAACGCGACCGATCTCTTTCAGATAGGTGTGGACTGGATCCTCTGCGCTGCCCGAGGATTCTGCTGCCGTCGGGCGCTTCCCGTTCGCCTTGCGCCGCTGCCCGCTGTCGTTAGCCTCACTGCGCGCTGCGGTGCGTGACTGGACGCGTTCTGCGATCCCCACGGCCAGCGCGTCGACATCGTCGTCAACCAGAGGCACGCCCTCGGCATTGATGCGAGAAAGAAGGGCAACCAGCACTTCGGGCGTCAGCTCGACGTTGTGCAGCACATCGATCAACTCGTCCGGCGAGAGTGCACCCTTCGCGCGTCCTGCTTCGAGGGCAGCATCAAAGTCGATCTGCGACACACCCGCGGGAAGATCGTCCTTCACCGCGACGAGGACGGAGGCGGGCGCGGAGGAAACGCCTGTTCTCGCTTCGTCGACCGCCATCGCCGAGTCCTCGTTCACCTGCGCCATTCCTGCTCGGTCATCTCTCTTTCGGCTCCCGCTCCATGAGCCACGCTACCAATCGATCCGCCGCGGCGCGTACAGAGCCCGGATCTTCGAGTTCTGCCAGCCAGCGACGTACCTGCGCGGTCACAGCCGCGCCCTCCTGCCACGATTCTCCCAGGCCACGCGATGCCTTTTCCACTTCGGAGAGTTCGCGCCGCACGGCCTCGCGCAAGAGCACACCCACGACCAGGTCGACGGGGTCGCCGAAGTCAGCGTCTCCTTTCAGCGGCTCCTCCACAGTGACCCGACGCAGGAGTGCTGCAACGTCGGGTGACGCCGTCGCGATCGCTTCGTGAAGATTGTCGTGCTCGACCAACGCGACGAAGGCATCGCGCTGCAACGCATCGACAAAGAGAACCGGTTGCAACCGATCAGCAACTTCCTCGGGCCGATGGACCGCCAACTTCAGAGCCTCGAGTCCCGGACCATCCTTCTGGGCCGTGGCCCCGAATCGCTCGACTCCGTCGTCCCACTCCATCGCGTCGCCGTCGTCGTGGTCCCGCAACTCGCCGGGATCTCCGTAGTGCGCAGAGCGGTGCGTTGCCGGCTTCGGAGAACTCGTTGCAGCCGGTGGGTTGGCGCGCAGGTGCTCGAGGCGCTCGCGCAGACGGGACGCATCGAGTCGACAGCGATCCGAGAGTTGCATGACGTACTGGTCGCGCACAAGGTCGTCGGGATGCTCGGCGACAGCGGTCAATGCCGATTCGGCGGCCCGGGCCCGACCTTCAGCCGTCGTGAGGTCACCGGCGCTCAGCATGCGGTCGACCCTGAATTGAAGGAAGGGCCTTGCTTCTGCCACGGCCCGAGCGAGCGCCTCGGGATCGCTGCGCGAGAGGTCGCCGGGGTCGCTCCCCTTGGGCAGGTCGGCCACCACGACGTCGACCTCGTGCCGGCGTTCCCATTCGTAGACGCGCGAGGTGGCATTCTGACCGGCCCCGTCCGCGTCATACGCCAACACGATCCGTCGGCCGAAATTGCGCAGCAGCGTGAAGTGCTCTTCGGCCAGCGCAGTGCCACACGTGGCGACGGCGCGTGGCACCCCGGCCTGGAAGAACCCGATGACGTCGGTGTAGCCCTCGCAGACGACGACCTCACCTTTCGCGATGACGTCCTGTTTGGCCCAGTTGAGCGCGTAGAGCGTGCGGCGCTTCGCGTAGATCGGGGACTCCTGCGAATTCTTGTACTTCGGCTCCGGACGATCCGACGGCGGTTGGCCGGCAACGGGCGGGAGGATCCGTCCGCCCAATGCCACCGGGCGTCCTGAGGGGTCGCAGATCGGGAACAGCACGCGGGCCCGGAACGCGTCCTGCGCCCGGCCCCGGCGATTGACGAAGCCGAGGCCCGAATCGGTCAGCACCCGTTCGGGCAACTTGAGCGCTTTGCTCAGTGCGTCCCACTCGTCGGGCGCCCACCCGAGCCGGAACCGGCGCACGACGTCGCCGTCATAGCCACGCGAGCGGAGGTAGTCCCGGGCCCGTCCCGCATCGGGCGAGCGCAGGAGCCTCTCGTGGTACCAGACCACAGCCTTCTCCACGGCGTCGAGCAGTTCCGTCCGGCGCTTGCGGTCCTTGCCGATCTCGGCGTCCTCGTGCAGCGCGACCCCGGCCTTGTCCGCCAGGAGCCGCACGGCATCGACGAAATCGAGGTGCTCGGTGGCACGGACGAAGGTGATGGCATCGCCTGAGGCCTGGCAGCCGAAGCAGTAGTAGAAGCCCTCCTCCGCGTTGACGCTGAACGAAGGGCTCTTTTCGGTGTGGAACGGGCACAGGCCGGTCCAGCGGCGGCCCACGCGCTTGAGCGCCGCGTGCTCACCGATCAGCGCGACGATGTCGGTCGCCGCCCGCACCTGGGCCACGTCCTCGTCGGGAATGCCCATCCGAGCACGGTACCGCGGCGATGCTCGCGCCGGAACCGTCGGCAACCGCTTCGGAGGTCAGCTGGCCTTTTGCGCGTCGGGCTCCCCGGCCAGGACGGCCTGCGCCGCGGCGAGACGAGCCACGGGAACCCGGAACGGCGAGCAGCTGACGTAGTCGAGCCCGGCGTCGTAGAACAGCGCGATGGACTCGGGGTCGCCGCCGTGCTCTCCGCAGACACCGACCTTGAGCGACGGCCGGGTGGCCCGCCCCCGTTGGGTGCCGAGGCGCACCAGTTCGCCGACCCCGTCGGCATCGACCACGTCGAAGGGATTGCGCTTCAAGAGCCCCAGCTCCAGATAGGCCGCCATCATCCGGCCCTCCACGTCGTCGCGACTGAAGCCGAAGGTCATCTGCGTCAGGTCGTTGGTGCCGAAGGAGAAGAAATCGGCCTCTTCGGCGATTTCGCCCGCCAAGAGGGCGGCCCGTGGTGTCTCGATCATGGTGCCGATGGTCACCTCGAGCTTGCCCTTGCTGTCCTTGGCCTTCTTGGCCCCCTTGGAAGGGCTCGGCGCCTCCTCGTCGGTGTCCTCGGCCACAGCCTCTTCGACCCAGCTGCGGGCCAGCGCGAGCTCTTCGCGGCTGACGGTGAGCGGGATCATGATCTCGACGATCGGGTGCCCGCCGTCGACCACGCGCTGGCGGGCCGCCTCCATCAGGGCCCGCACCTGCATGGCGTAGAGCCCGGGCTTGACCACGCCGAGGCGCACGCCGCGGGTACCGAGCATCGGGTTGGCCTCTTTCCACGACAACGCGGCGGCGTAGAGCCGCTGCTCCTCGGGGGTGAGCCCGACCGTGGCTTCCTTGATCGCCATCTCCTCGGTGCTGGGCAGGAACTCGTGCAGTGGCGGGTCCAGCAGGCGCACGGTGACGGGGAGCCCGTCCATCGCCTCGAGGATGTCGATGAAGTCCTCGCGCTGGACCTGGCGCAGCTCCTCCAGGGCGGCGGTCTCCTCCTCGGGCGTGTCGGCCAGGATCATCCGACGGACCACCGGCAACCGGTCCTCACCCAGGAACATGTGCTCGGTCCGGCACAGCCCGATGCCCTCGGCCCCGAGGTTGCGCGCGTTGGCGGCGTCCTCGCCGGTGTCGGCATTGGCCCGCACGGCCAGGTGGCCCGCCCGGATGTCGTCGGCCCACGAGAGCACGGTGGCGAACGCCGGCGGTGGCGACGCCGCGGTGAGGGGCACCTGGCCGGCCACCACGATGCCGGCCCCGCCGTCGAGCGAGACCCAGTCGCCCTCGTCGAGGGTGACGCCGTCGACGGTCACCGAGTGCGCGGCGAGACGGAGGACTTCGGCCCCGACCACTGCCGGCTTGCCCCAACCCCGGGCCACCACGGCCGCGTGACTGACCAGACCGCCCCGGGCGGTGAGGATGCCTTCGGAGGCCAACATGCCGTGCACGTCCTCGGGAGAGGTCTCGCTACGCACCAAAATGACCTTTTCCCCGCGCTCCGCTGCCGCCGCTGCGTCGTCAGCCGTGAAGTAGATACGACCCACCGCGGCGCCGGGGCTGGCGCCGAGGCCCTTGGCCCACACCGAGTAGCCGGACCCGGCGAACTGGGGGTGCAGCACCGCGTCGAGGTGGTCCTCGGTGATCCGCGAGACGGCCTCGGCCTTGGAGATGCCCAGGTCCTCGGGGCGCACCATGTCGACCGCCATCTGGAGGGCCGCCGTGCCGGTGCGCTTGCCCACCCGGGTCTGCAGCATCCACAGCTTGCCCTGGTCAATGGTGAATTCGGTGTCGCACATGTCGTGGTAGTGGCCTTCGAGACGATCGAAAATAGCCAGGAGCTCGCCGTGGACCTCGGGGAACTGCTTCTTGAGCTCCGAGATCGGCTCGGTATTGCGGATGCCCGCCACGACGTCTTCGCCCTGGGCGTTGACCAGGAAGTCCCCGTAGGCACCCTTGGCCCCCGTGGCCGGGTCACGGGTGAAACCGACCCCGGTGCCGGAGTTGTCGTCGCGGTTGCCGAACACCATCGCCTGGACGTTGACCGCCGTCCCCAGCTCGTGCGAGATGCGCTCGCGGTTGCGGTACGCGATGGCCCGGGGACCGTTCCAGCTGCGGAAGACTGCTTCGATGGCGCCACGGAGCTGGGCCGCGGGGTCCTGGGGGAAGGGCTCCTTGGTGTGGCGCTCGACGATCTGCTGGTAGGAGTCGACCAGGTAGCGCAAGAGCTCGGTCGGCACCTTGGCGTCCGAGGTGGTGCCGGCCAACTCCTTGGCGGCGTCGAAGAGGGAGTCGAACTCCTCTCCCGGGAGGTCGAGCACGATCCGGCCGTACATGGCGATGAAGCGGCGGTACGAGTCGAAAGCGAACCGCTCGTCCCCGGTCTGCTTGGCCAGGCCCTCGACCGAACGGTCGTTCAGGCCGAGGTTGAGCACCGTGTCCATCATCCCGGGCATGGAGAACTTGGCACCGGAGCGCACCGAGACCAGGAGGGGATCGTCGGCGTCACCGATCACCTTGCCCATGGCTCCTTCGAGGCGCGTGCGGGCCTCGGCCACTTCGGCGTCCAGGCTCTGGGGCCATCCGCCGGCCATGTAGTCCCGGCAGGCGTCGGTCGAGATGGTGAAGCCCGGGGGAACGGGCAAGGTGAGTACCGACGTCATTTCGGCCAGGTTGGCGCCCTTGCCGCCCAGAAGATCCTTGAGCTCCATGGGCGGCTGTGCGTGGGTGTGGTCGAAGTCGAAGACGTACGGCATCGGGCCTCCTTGCCCTGGCATGGCGAACCGCGGGGTGCGGCGGTCATTGGGTGGTCATTCCGCCCACTTGGAGCGCGAAAGCGACAGCCTACCGGCCCGCCACCACCCTCAGTGGTCCCTGGGGGGCCTCTTTTGAAAGGGGGCGGCTCCGCCGACCTGGCGCTCGAAGACTTCCTTGGCCTCCCGCATGAAGTCGCGGACGATCGCCAGCTCCTCGGCCTTGAAACGCTGGGTCACCTGCTTCATCTCCTCGACGATGGGCTGCTGCGCGTGTTGCAGCTTCTTCTGCGCCGACGGCACCAGCTCCACCCACACCCGTCGCCGGTCATCGGTGTCCCGGCGACGCTTCACCATGCCGGCCAGCTCGAGCCGGTCGAGGAGGAACGTCACCGCGCCCGTGGTCAACCCGCTCTCTTCGGAGAGCTGCCCGGCGGTCATGGGGCCCATGCGTCCGAGGAGGTCCAGACACCGCATGTCGGTCCGGCTCAGCTTGAACTTCTTGGCCACACGCTCGTCGAAGTCACTGGCCGCGCCGAAGTAGCCGACGATCTCCGATCGCAATTGCGCGATGAGGTCGCTCCGGGACCATTGCCTTGACACGTAAATAACTTTATCACTAAGTTTCTTTGGCAATGAGTAATTCTTCTTCGTTCGCCGTCGAGGCGCACGATCTCGTCAAAGTCTTCCCTCGGGGCCTTGTGCGCGCGCTCGATGGGGTGTCGCTCACGGTCGAGGAGGGGACCATCCTCGGGTTGCTCGGCCCAAACGGCGCGGGCAAGACGACGGCCGTGCGCATCCTGTCCACCATTCTGGCGCCGGACTCGGGCTCCGCCACCATCCTCGGTCACGACGTGGTGAAGGAGGCCGAGACGGTCCGTCGGATCATCGGGCTCGCGGGGCAGTACGCCGCCGTCGATGAGAACCTGACCGGACGGGAGAACATCTACATGGTCGGGCGGCTCTCGCATATGAGCCGCAAGGCGTCGTCGGCTCGCGCCAACGAGCTCCTCGACGCGTTCGGGCTCACCAACGCCGGCGACCGGGTCCTCAAGACCTATTCGGGAGGTATGCGGCGGCGGCTCGACCTGGCCGCCGCTCTCGTGGCGCAGCCTCCGGTGTTGTTCTTGGACGAGCCCACCACCGGTCTCGATCCTCAGAGCCGCCAAGACCTCTGGGGTGTGATCGAGAACCTGGTGGCCGGTGGCACCACCGTGCTCCTCACGACCCAGTACCTCGAAGAGGCCGACCGTTTGGCCAACAACATCATTGTGGTCGACCACGGGCGGGTCATCGCCGAAGGCACCCCGGCCGAGCTGAAGGCCAACCTCGGCACGTCGGTCGTCGCTGTCACACTGAGCGACAACGAGACGGCGCAAAAGGCGGCAACCTTGGTGGCCTCGCTCTCCGGCAATCCCCCGCTCATCGATCGCAACATCGTCGAGCTGACGGTCGAGAACGGGCCCAAGGTCGGCGCCGACGTCCTGCGCACGCTCGATGCGGCGGGGATCCCGATCGGTGGGTTGGCGCTGCGTGAGCCCAGCCTGGACGACGTCTTCCTGAGTCTCACCGGCCACAAGTCCGAGGCGGAGACAGAGGAGCAGCGCATGGTGCGCACGGGCAAAGGGCCGAGCGCGCCCCGGGCGACTCGGAGACAGACGGAAGGGATGCCGCATGACCACAATCACGATCCCGACGACGATCACGTCGCCTGCGCCCTCGGGCCATCGCCTGCGGTGGGCGATCGCCGACGGCCTTACCGTCACGTGGCGCAACCTGAAGGCCTATACGCGGATTCCCGAGGCTCTCTTCTTCTCGACGCTCCAGCCCATCATGTTCGTCCTTCTGTTCCGCTACGTGTTCGGCGGAGCGATCCCGATCCCCGGCGGTGTGCCCTACGTCGACTACATGATGCCGGGCATCTTCGTCCAGACCGTCATGTTCGGAGCGGTGGCGACCGCCGTCGGATTGGCCGAGGATCTCCAGAAGGGTCTGATCGAACGCTTCCGTGCCCTGCCGATGGCGCGGTCCGCCGTCTTGGCCGGGAGGACGACCGCAGACGCGGTCCGCAACGTCCTCGTGATCATCATCATGACGATCGTGGGGTTCGCCGTCGGCTTTCGCATCGGCGCCGGGGTCCCCGACTTCATCGCAGGGGCGCTGATCCTGCTGGCGTTCGCCTACGCGATGAGTTGGGGCTTTGCGGCCATCGGGCTGGCCGCGCCGAACAGCGAGACGGCGCAGGTCATGGCCTTCCCGATCCTGATGCCGCTCACGTTCGCGTCCACCGCGTTCGTACCCATCACGACGATGCCCGGCTGGCTCCAGGCCTTCGTGCGCGTACAACCGGTTTCGGTCGTCGTCGACGCCTCACGGTCACTGATGGTCGGCGGCTACTACCACTCCACGAGTTCGGTCCTGTTCGCGCTGTTGTGGATCGTCGGGTTGCTCGCCGTACTGGTGCCGCTCGGCGTGTGGCGCTACCGCAAGACTAGTTAGCGGTTATTCCTCGCCGGAGCGACTGCGGAGCTCGCGCACCAGATCCTTGATGGGTACCCGCACCTGCTCGGTACTGTCGCGATCGCGCACGGTGACTGCGTCGTCCTCGAGGGATTCGAAGTCGACCGTGACGCACCACGGCGTCCCGACCTCGTCCTGGCGCCTGTAGCGCTTGCCGATGCCCTGCGTCGTGTCGTAGTCACACATGAAGTGCGGCTGCAGGCGCGCCAACACCTGGCGGGCGAGCGGCTCGAGAGGCTCCTTCTTCGACAGAGGGAGGACCGCCACCTGGTAGGGAGCAAGCCGCCAGTTGAGGCGCAGCACGCTGCGCGGCTCGCCGCTCACTTCGTCCTCGTCGAACGCCGAGATCAAGAAGGCCATCATCGTACGCGTGGCGCCGGCGGCCGGTTCGATCACGTGCGGCACGTACCGCTCGTTGGTCTGGGGGTCGAAGTAGTCGAGGCGCTCCCCCGAGGCCTTGGCGTGGGCGGTCAGGTCGAAGTCTCCCCGATTCGCAATGCCCTCGAGCTCGTCCCACCCCCACGGGAAGAGGAACTCGACGTCGGCCGTGCCGCGTGAGTAGTGCGACAGCTCACTCTCCTCGTGATGGCGCAGGCGCAGCTTGTCCTCGGGAATTCCGAGGTCGAGATACCAGCGGAACCGCTCGGCCAGCCAGTAGTCGAACCACTGCTGGCTCTCGGCCGGCGGCACGAAGTACTCCATTTCCATCTGCTCGAACTCACGGGTGCGGAAGACAAAGTTCTGCGGCGTGATCTCGTTGCGGAACGACTTGCCCACCTGGGCGATGCCGAAGGGCGGCTTCTTGCGTGTGGTGTTGAGCACGTTGGCGAAATTGATGAACATGCCTTGGGCCGTCTCGGGCCGCAGGTACGCCACGTGGCCCTCGTCTTCGACCGGGCCGGCGTGCGTCTTGAACATCAGGTTGAACGCGCGCGCTTCGGTAAGGTCGGTCGACCCGCAGTTGGGGCAGACACCGGCGATCTTGTCCTCGCGCCAGCGCTCGTGGCAGTTGCGACAATCCACGAGGGGGTCGGTGAAGGTGGCGAGGTGGCCCGAGGCAGCCCAGACGGCGGGGGGCGACAGAATGGCGGCGTCGAGGCCGACGACATCGTCACGCAGCTGCACCATCGACCGCCACCAGGCATTCTTCACGTTCCGGAGCATGTTGACCCCGAGCGGCCCGTAGTCGTAGGTGGAGCGGAAACCGCCGTAGATCTCGGCCGACGGGAAGATGAAGCCGCGGTGCCGGCACAGGCGCACGACGCGTTCCATTAGATCGTTCTCTGGCAGATCGTTCTCTGGCAGATCGTTCTCTGGCAGATCGTTCTCTGGCAGATCGTTCTCTGGCAGATCGTTCTCTGGCGGATCGTTCTCGGGCAGGTCGCTGTCGCCCTGGGCGTCTTGGGACATCAGTGAAGACTATCGGAGGCAATTCTCGTGGTGACCTCGTTGGCCAGGAGCCGCCCCCGGACCGTGAGGACCGCGCGGCCGTGGCGCTGCTCAATGAGGCCGGCGAGCTCGTCGGTGCGCGACACGTCGTCCCACGGTATGCCGCGGGGCGTGCGGAGCGAGAGCGACAAGGCCTCGAAGTCCCGCTGCTCGGTCGTGAGCATCTCGCGACCGGCTTCGGGCGAGCGGCCCGCGTCGATGGCGTCGATGTAGCGCTCAGGGGTGCGCACGTTCCACCAGCGCGCCCCGGCGAGGTGACTGTGGGCCGCCGAGCCGATGCCCGCATAGTCGCCCTGTTCCCAGTAGAGGTGGTTGTGCCGGCACCGATGCCCCCGAAGGGCCCAGTTCGAAATCTCCTCCCAGCAGTAGCCCGCCCCGGTGAGGACGTCGTCGGTGACTCCGTAGCGCACGGCCAGCGTGTCGTCATCAGGATGCCGGTCGCGGGCACGGGCGAGCGGTGTTCCGGGCTCGACGGTCAAGGCATAGGCGCTGATGTGCGGGGGCGGATGGGGCAGTTCCAAAATGCTGGCCAACGTCCCGCGCCAATCATCGTCGGTCTCCCCGGCGCCACCGAAGATCAGGTCGAGGTTCCAGTTGTCGAAGCCCGCCTCCTGCACCGCGGCGGCGATACGCCCTGCGGCATCGGGCACATGGCGCCGGCCCAGGCCCGCCAGGACGTGGGCGTTGGTGGACTGCAGGCCGAAGGAGACCCGGTTGACCCCGGCCCGACGATAGGTGGAAAGGTGCTCCTCGTCCGCGTCCTCTGGATTGCACTCCACCGTCACCTCGGCGTCCGCGGTGCGGGGAATGGCCGAAAGGATGCGGCAGAGCGTCTCGGGGTGCAGGCGCGACGGGGTCCCGCCTCCGAAGAAGACACTGGTGGCGGGGACGAGGCCACCCGTCGCGATGCGACGCTGCACCTCGGTCACGCAGGCGTCGGCGTAGCGCTCCATGAGATGGTCACGGTCGGTGTAGGTGGCAAAGGCGCAATAGTCACAGCGCGCACGACAGAAGGGGACGTGGACGTAGACGCCGAAGCTGGCGCCCGAACCCGGGCCGAGGCCCGAGAGTGGAGCAGTGCTCAAAGTCCGACTGCCGACCGCACCGAGCGGATACGGCGGTCGAGGTGCACCTCCATGGCTTCGGTCGCCAGCTCGGACACCTCGTCGGCGCCCTCGGGAGGCGGCCCGGCCAGAACGGCGGCCAGATCGCCACCGAGGATGCGGCGCAACAGGACGAGCGCAGCCGTACTCATCGGGCGTCCCCGGCGACAGCGGCGGCACAGCGTCCCCCCTTCGACCAGATCGAACGCGACCAGCTCGACGTCGCCGTCCGCCTCGCCGCACGAGGCGCACGCATCGAGCACAGGGGTAGCCCCCTCGAGTGCGAGCGCCTTGAGGAAGAACGACGGCGCCAACAGCGTCGGATCGGCGTTGTTGTCCGACAGGGCGCGCAACGCGCCCACCAGCATGGTGAACAGGCGCCGGTCCGGGTGCCGCTCCTGCGCGATCTGGTCGGTCACCTCCAGCAGGGACAGGCCCTTGGCCACGCGCCCGAGGTCCTCGCGCACGTGGCGGAACGTCTCGATCACCTCGACCTGGTTGATGATGTCAAGGTCGCTGCGGCCTTGCCACAGCAACAGGTCCACGTGGGTCAGCGGCTCCAACCGGGCCCCGAACTTGCTCGAGGTACGACGCACGCCTTTGGCCACCGCGCGCACCTTGCCGTGCTCTTCGGTCATGAGCACGATGATGCGGTCCGCTTCGCCGAGGCGATAGGTGCGAAGCACCACACCCGTATCTCGGAACAGGCTCACGCCGTGACGTCCCCGTTGCCGTGGCGCCGGCTCCCACGAGCTTGCGCCCGTTGCTGGCGGGCCTGCTCACGTTCCTCGCGGACCCGGGCCTGCGCCTCGTCGATGGCCCGGTTCTGTTCCTCTTGGGCCGGGCGGCGCCGGGCCGCGGCCGCCGCGCCGTGCGAGTGCCTCCCGTAGAGCAGGTTGCCGCCCCCGATGAGGGCGAACAGCGCGGCGAATGCCACCACCGGGGTGAATGCTCCCCCGACGGCGATGGCCATCACGACGGCGAAGGCCACGATCAGGAGGACGCCGGCGCCGAGGGCGAAACGGGTGAGCGTCATGCACCCAGTCTCATGGATTGACGGCGCCGAAGCGGCGCACCCGCCGCTGGTACTCGATCACGGCCTCGTAGAGATGCCGCCGGCGCACGTCCGGCCAGAGGACCTCGGGGAAGAACAACTCGCTGTAGGCGATCTCCCAGAGCAAGAAGTTGGAAATCCGGGTCTCCCCCGACGTCCGGATCACCAGGTCCGGATCGGGCATGTCCGGGTAGTAGAGATGGCGTCGGATCGCCTTCTCGTCGACCTTGTCGGGCGAGATCCCCTCCGCGACCAGGGCTTTGACGGCGTCGACGATCTCGGCCCGCCCGCCGTAGTTGAAGGCCAGGGTCAGCTTCATCGTGCGGTTCTTCTTAGTGAGCTCGACCGAGTCGTCCATCCTGCGCAGGACGCGCCGGGGACGCGCCAATCCCGGCGGCCGGCGAAGCGGATCTGCACGTCGAGCTCGTTGAGCTCATCGGCCCGGCGCATGAGGAGGTTCTCGTTGAATCCCATCAAAAAGCGCACCTCGTCGGCGGGCCGGCGCCAGTTCTCTGTAGAGAAGGCATACACCGTCAGCCAACCGATCCCGATCTCGAGGGCACCCTTGACCACATCGAACAGCGCCGTCTCCCCCATGGTGTGCCCCTCGGTGCGGGGCAGGCCCCGTGCGCTGGCCCAACGCCCGTTGCCGTCCATGACGCAGGCGACGTGCGCGGGCACGCGGGTGCGGTCGAGGGCGGCCGGAACGGGATCGACGCCCTGTTCGGTCGGGGGGGTTGCCACTCAGATGAACCTACCGCGCCGACCTTGTCACCACGTGCGGGCATGATCAGGAGGTGGAGATGGAGTGGGACGAGGAAGCGGACGCTCTTTTGGACGAGCTGGCGGACGCCCCGACCGATGCCGGTTCGGGTGCGCCCCCGGGCACGGCGGAGCAGGCCCGTCAGGCCGGGGACGACGCCGTCGAAGCGCTGGCCAAGGTCACCGCCGGCATGGCGAACGGGGAGCAGCGCCCCGAGCAGCAGGAGATGTGCCGTGCCGTGGGAGAGGCAGTCGTAACGGGCACGCATCTCGTCGTGCAGGCCGGCACGGGGACGGGAAAGTCCCTGGCCTACCTCGTGCCCGCCGTGCTCAGCGGAAAGAAAGTGGTCGTGGCCACCGCCACCAAGGCCCTGCAGGACCAGCTCGCCGACAAGGACCTACCCCTCGTCGACCGCGGGCTGGGTCTCACCTTCTCCTACGCCGTGCTCAAAGGGCGGGGCAACTACATCTGCCGCCAGCGGGTGAACGAGGTCGGGAACGGGGGCATCCAGCCCGAGCTGAGTGTGCATGCCGGCGGCGAGACCGACTCCTTCGAGCGTTCCGAGAGCCAGGCGGAGAGCCGGTCCGAGAGCCCTCCCGAAGGCCTGGTCAACGAGGTGCGTACCCTGCTGGCGTGGGCCGATTCGACCCGGACCGGCGACCGGGCCGATCTGAGCTTCGAGCCCAGTCCGAGGGCCTGGAGCATGGTCAGCGTGGGCCCACGGGAGTGCCCGGGAGCGTTCCACTGCCCCTCGGGGAACAGCTGCTTCGCCGAGGCCGCCCGGGACGCCGCAGCGGCGGCCGACGTGGTCGTGGTCAACACCCACCTCTACGGGGCGCACCTGGCCAGTGGCAGGGCCGTCCTGCCCGAGCACGACGTGGTGGTCTTCGACGAGACCCACGAGCTCGAGGAGGTCATGACCTCGTGCCTGGGGGTCGAGATCACCCCCGGCCGGTTCCGCGCGCTGGCGTTGTCCGCCCGTTCGCTGGTGACCGAGAACGAAGCCAACCTGCTGTCCTCGCTCCTGTCGCTGGGCGATCAGATCGGCGACCTCCTCGCCGACCGGATCGGGACCCGGGTCCTGCACGACGCTGCCCAGCCGCCGGTCGACGATCGGGAGCTGGCGGAGCTGCTCGGCCGTACGGCCGAGTTGGCCGGCCGCGTGACCGACGCCGTGCGCCGCAGCAACCTGCAGGGTTCCCTACTGGGCGAGGACAGCGCCGGGGGTAGTGGCGGGAGCGGCGGGAGCGGCGGGAGCGGCGACCTCGGTGCGCACAAGACGCGGGTCATCAGCGCCGCCAGTCACCTGACCGACGATCTGCACCGCCTGCTGGCGCGCAGTGAGGGCGAGGTGGCGTGGGTCGACGGGACGCGGCGCAACGTCCGGCTGCGGCTCTCCCCGATCGACGTCGGGCCGGTCCTGTCCGCCCTCTGGGGCGAGGTGACCGCAGTGTTGACGAGCGCCACGGTGCCGCCGTTCCTGGTGGAACGGGTCGGGCTCGAAGGCTTCGAGACCAACCAGCTGAATGTGGGGAGCCCCTTCGACTATCGAGCCCACTCGCTCCTCTACGTGGCGCGTCATCTGCCCGACCGGCGGTCCCCGCAGGCCGAGACCGCCCTCCATGGCGAACTCGCCCTCCTGATCGCCGCGGCCGGAGGGCGGACGTTGGCCCTGTTCACCAGCCGCCGGGCCACCGAGGAGGCCGCCGCCGCCCTGGCGCCCGATCTCCCCTTCCAGCTGCTGCTCCAGGGGGAGTTGCCCAAGGGTCGTCTGTTGGAAGAGTTCGCACAGGACGAGACGTCGTGTCTCTTCGCCACGCTCGGTTTCTGGCAGGGCGTCGACATCCCCGGTCGGTCACTGTCCCTGGTGACGTTGGACCGGCTGCCGTTCCCCCGCCCCGACGACCCGCTGCTCCAGGCGCGACGGGCCCGCGCGGGCAGCCGCGCCTTCTCGGTGGTCGACCTGCCCCGGGCGGCCACCCTGCTGGCGCAGGGCGCAGGCCGGCTGATCCGCTCGGCCGATGACCGCGGCGTGGTGGCCGTGCTCGATTCGCGCCTGGCCACCGCCACCTACCGTGGCGTGTTGCTGGCCACCCTTCCGCCGATGCGCCGCTCCGTCGACCGCTTCGAGGTCGAGGAATTCCTGCGCGACGCGTTGGCCGGGTAACGACCTCCGTCGCAGCCCGGGCCCGGACCTGGCGGCGGGCTCAGTACCCGAGCCGGTTGAGCATTTCGTCGCGGTCCTGCCAGTGCTTTTCGACCTTGACGTGCAGCTCCAGGTAGGCCCCTTCGGGGAGTGTCGCCCGCACCGCGGTGCCCACTGCCTTGAGGACTTCGCCCCCCTTGCCGATGACGATGCCCTTCTGTGAGTCGCGCTCGACGATGATTTCGCAGCGGATGTGCGGCCAGTCCCACTCCGTGACCCGGCACGAGATCGAGTGGGGCAGCTCGTCGTGCGTCTTGGCCAGCAACTGCTCGCGCACGAGCTCGGCCACCCACAAGGCCTCGGGGGTGTCGGTCACGACGTCATCGGGGAAGAAGGGCGGCCCCTCCTCGAGCGAGTCGATGACATAGGACGTCAGCGCCTCGACCCCCTGCCCGCTGCGGGCCGAAACGGGGAAGTACTCGACCGACTCCGGGTCGAAAATCGCCTCCACGGCCGCCTTGGCCGAAAGCAGACGCTCGAGGATCTGATCCCCCGAGGCCTTGTCGATCTTGTTGATCACGACGACCAACTTTGGCGGGTCGTCACCCCGCTGGACCTCGCGCAGCGAGCGCTCGAGGACCGTGCGGTCCCCGGGACCGACGGCCGCGGTGGCATCGACCAGGACCAGGATCATGTCGACATCGGTCAGCGCGCTGGTCGCCGTCTCGTTGAGGCGTGCCCCGAGCACGCTGCGTGGGCGGTGCAGTCCGGGTGTGTCGACGAAGACGACCTGCACGTCGGGCCGGTGCAGGACGCCGAGAATGCGGTGCCGCGTGGTGTTCGGCCGCGACGAGGTAATGGAGACCTTGGTGCCGACCATCTGGTTCACCAGCGTGGACTTGCCGACGTTGGGCCGGCCCACGACCGCCACGAAACCAGAGCGCATCGGGGTCTCAGCCACCTCAGCCACGTCAGCCACCTCAGCCATCCTCGTCGTCGGCGTCCGGCTTGGAAGGTCCGGTGGGCTCGATCCGCACCCGCCCGATCCTCCGCCCGCGCACCTCGAGCGCGGTGAGGCGGAAACCGTCGACCTCCACCGAATCGCCGACGTCGGGCACCCGGCCGGCCACATCGAGCATGAGGCCGCCCACCGTGTCCCAGGCTCCGTGGGGCAGCTCGGCTCCGAGCAACTCGTCGGCGTCATCGACGGCGTAGCGGCCACTGAGGACGACCGACCCGTCGGGATTCTGCTCGACCGTCGGCTCCTCCACGTCGAACTCGTCGACGATCTCCCCGACCAGTTCCTCGAGCAGGTCCTCCAACGTGACCAGTCCCGCCGTGCCCCCGTATTCGTCCACCACGATCGCCATGTGGATCTTCTCCTCCTGCATCTGGCGCAGCAGGGACGAGACCTCCTTGGACTCGGGCACGAAGACGGCGAGCCGTGCACTGTCGCGGACGGGCTCATTGCCGCGGCCCACCCGTTCGGCCCGCATGAGGTCCTTCGTGTACGCGATGCCCTCAATGTCGTCGATCTGCCCGTCGTGGACGGGGATCCGGCTGAAACCGGCGGCCAACGCCGTCTCGAGTGCCTCGGTGATGGTCTTGTCGCGTTCGACCGTCACCATATCCGGGCGCGGCACCATCACCTCGCGGGCCACCGTGTCGCCGAAGTCGATGATCGAGTGGATGAAGGCTCGCTCCTCGTGCTCGATCACGTGCTCCTCGTGCGCCACATCGGCCATGGCCTTGAGCTCGGAGTCGGTGATGTACGACGGCCGGATCCCGTCCTCGCTGTCGCTCTGATGCCCGATGATCAGGTTGGCCAGTCCGATCAGGAGCGACGAGATGAATCGGATCGGAGGGAAGGCCACTATGACCGACACGATCGGCGCGCTGAAGAGCGCGGCCCGGTCGGGATTGTGCACGGCCCAGTTCTTCGGGACCGCCTCGAAGAGCACGAAGATGACGACCACTTCGAAGGCGGCGCCGACGAGCACGCCGATGCCGCCGAGGATGTGCTCGGCCACCACACCGACGAGGGTGGCCGAGACCAGTTGGCAGATCAGCACAAGCAGCAGGATGACGTTGAGGAACCGTTCGGGATTCTCGATCAGCCGCGCCAGCTGGCGTGCCCCCCGTCGCTTCTCGTCCACCAACGCCTTCGCCTTGATCCGATTCATGCGCACGAGGCTGGTCTCGGCCAACGCCAACAGGCCCGACGCCGCGAGCAGAACGAAGATGACGACGACGAGGATGCCGTCCTGGGCCTGAAATCCCTCGGCGGCGATCAACGCCCGGGCACCTCGGTCCGGTAGTAGCGGGTCAGCAGCTCCTGCTCGAGGGCCTCCATGCGCTCGGCTTCGGCGTCCTCCTCGTGGTCCATCCCCAGCAGATGGAGCAGGCCGTGCACGACGAGGAGGGCCACCTCGTCCTCGAGCGACACCTCGTGCTCGACGGCGTTGCGCGCCGCCACGGCCGGGCAGATCACGACGTCGCCGAGCAGGGTGAGCGTTCCCTCCTCGGGCGAGGTGCCGGGCCCGCTCCCCCCCAGATCGGGCGAACGGCCGGTCGGTCCCGGCTCGTCCTCGATGGGGAACGACAGGACATCGGTCGGGCCGCTCTTCCCCAGGAACTGCTCGTTCAGCGCGGCGATGGCGTCCTCGTCGACGAAGAGCAGTGAGACCTCGGTCTCCCCCTTCACGCCCCGTGCCGTCAGCACCCTCTGGCTCAGCCTCGCCCAGCGGGCCACCTCGATCGGATGGTCCGCCTGTTCATCGGCAGCAAAGACGTCGATGCTCACTGGGTGGATCCCGCCCGCCCTTCTGCGACTTCGTAGGCGTCAACGATGTCCGCCACAATTTTGTGGCGCACCACATCGCGTCGGGTGAGGTGCACGAAGGCGATGTCCTCCACCGCGCCGAGCACGGGCTCCAACCCGATCAGGCCCGAACGGCCGCCCGGCACGTCGATCTGCGTGACATCACCCGTCACCACGCACCGTGAGCCGAAGCCGATGCGGGTGAGGAACATCTTCATCTGCTCGGGCGTGGTGTTCTGGGCCTCGTCGAGGATGATGAACGAGTTGTTCAACGTGCGACCCCGCATGAAGGCCAGCGGTGCCACCTCGATCGTGCCCCGGTCCAGGAGCCGCTGCGCCCCCTCGGGCTCGAGAAGGTCGTAGAGCGCGTCGTAGAGCGGGCGCAGGTAGGGGTCCACCTTGGCCATCAGGTCCCCGGGGAGGAAACCGAGCCGTTCACCGGCCTCGACCGCCGGCCGCGTCAAAATGATGCGCGCCACCTGCCGGGTCTGCAGGGCGTGGACGGCCTGCGCCACGGCGAGATACGACTTTCCCGTCCCTGCGGGGCCGATCCCGAAGGTGATGATGTTCTGGCTGATGGCATCGGTGTAGCGCTTCTGGCCGGCCGTGTTCGGCCGGATGGTCTTGCCGCCGGCGGCGCGTACCACCTCGGCCCGCATGATCTCGCTCGGCCGCACGTCGTCGCGCACCATGTCGATGGTGCGCGCCATGGTGGAGTTGTCCAGGCTCTGCCCCGCCTGCAGCAGGAGCACGGCCTCGTCGAAGAGCCGCACCACACGGTCCGCGTCGGGACCCTCGACCGTGATGCGGTTGCCCTGCACGGCGATCTTCTCGTCGGGGAACGCCTGTTCGACTTGTCGCAGGAGCTCGTCGCGGGTACCGAGCAGGCCCGCCATCAGATGGTTTCCGGGTACGAGGCATTCAGCGTGGATGGTGGTCGTCATGCGAGTGCGAAGTGTCCTTTGAGGGGTTGGCCACCGAGCACGTGGAGGTGAAGGTGGGGAACGGAATTCATGGCATCTGGTCCGATGTTGAAGATGAGCCGGTAGCCCCGGTCGGGGCCCGCCACACCTGCGGCGTCCGCCACGGCGCGTGCGGCCATGAGCATGTCGGCCAACAGGGGACCGTCGGCGGCGGTGATCTCCGACGCATCGGCGATGTGCCGGCGCGGCACCACCAGGACGTGCAGCGGCGACGCCGGAGAGATGTCCTTGAAGGCGACGATGGTGTCGGTGCTGTACACGATCTCGGAGGGCACGTCGCCCGCCACGATGCCGCAGAATAAGCAATCAGTCACTGGTCGGTTCCGCTCCGCTCGCTCGGTGTGACCACCGTCGGGATGACGGTGGTCGGGATGACGGTGGTCATGGTTCGTTGTCCCCGGTGTCCCCGCTGTCCCCGGCACCCTCGTCCCCTTCGGCGCCCTTCAACGGCGGGTAGAGGTGCTCGAGTTGGCCCGGCCGGATACGGCACGACTCGATGAAGCGGTCGATGTCGGCCACCTTGATGCGGATCACCCGACCGAACTTATAGGCCGGCAGGTCGCCCTCGTCGATGAAGCGGTAGAGGCTCCGCAGCGTGACACCCAGGCGGGCCGAGGCATCCTTGGTCCCGAGCCAGTCGGTCTCTTCGGCCACTACGAGGATTCTCCCATGGGAGCCACCGGGGCCACCGTACCCGTGCGCAACGAGGCCATCAGCGCTCCCGCCGTCACCGCTGCCGTCTCGGCCCGCAACACGCTCAAGCCGAACCCGACGGTCGGCAATCCCGACTCCAGCTCGGCCGCGCTCCACCCGCCTTCGGGCCCGACCGCCACCACTCGTTGGGTGAGCCGCGGACGGTCCCCGCTGAGTTGTGCCAGCACGACTTCGCCCGGACCACCGAGACTCCCGAGGTCGGCGAAGGCCACGACGTCGCTCACCTCGGGCAGCCACACCCGCCGGCATTGTGCGGCCGCTTCCCGG
Organism: uncultured Acidimicrobiaceae bacterium; assembly: GCA_963706555.1. GTDB lineage: Bacteria > Actinomycetota > Acidimicrobiia > Acidimicrobiales > RAAP-2 > Bog-473. The sequence goes on along the minus strand of OY970164.1, from coordinate 2,126,261 downwards.
GCGACCCGGCGGAGCCGGGCCACGGCACTTTGGCGCCGCGCGCCCTCCCAGCGCACCACCGTGCGCTCGCTCGCCAACGGCACGATGCGGTCGATGCCCAACTCGGTGAGCTTCTGGACGACCCACTCGGGGCGTTCCCCTTTGGTCGGGGCGAACGCCACCGTCAGGGGAGGGGCCGGTGCCAGTTCGAATTGCACGCTGCCGTCGCCCCCCGGGCCTGCGCCGTCGTGCACGGGAGCGAGGGCGTCGGCGGCGGCATCGCCGCCGGTGTCAGTGCCCTGCCAGCGGGCACGGGCCCACCGTCCGGCACCGTCACTGACGATGAGCTCCTCGCCGGCCCGCAGCCGGAGCACGCGACCGACATGATGCAGGTCGTCCGCCGACAGGACCGGGTGCGCCACGTCGTCGACGAACACCTGCGCCGCCGCGGCGGCGCGGACCGCAATTGCGGCGAATTCGGATGAACCCGAGCTAGCCAAAAGCGGAGCGAAGGCGTGAGAACACGCCGTCGCCGCCCCCACCGGGCGGCAACACGTTCTCACCTCGGGCTGCAGCGAACTGCCGGAGGAGGTCTTCTTCGGCGTCGGTGAGCCCCGCGGGCGTCTCCACCAGCACGTGCACGAAGAGATCGCCACGGCCCCGGCCGCGCAGGTGGGGCACGCCCTCGCCCCGGATGCGCTCGACGTGGCCGTGCTGGGTCCCCGCCTTCACTGTCACCGAGTGCGTGCTCTCGAGCGTGTCCACATCGACCTCTGTGCCCAACGCCGCCTGGGCCACCCCGATGGTCAAGGTGGTGTGGAGGTTGTCGCTCTCGCGTTCGAAGCGCGGGTCCGGCGTCACCATCAGGTGCACGAAGAGCGATCCCGTGGAGCCCCCGCGCTGGCCCGCGGCACCCCGCCCCGCCAGCCGGAGCGTCGAGCCGTTGTCCACACCGGCCGGGATCTCGACCGTGAACGTGCTCTCCTCGGTCCGGCGCCCGTCCCCGCCGCACTCTGCGCACGGGTGCGGGATCGTCTCACCGAGACCGCCGCACGTCCCACAAGGCGCACTGGTGACGACCTGGCCCAACAGCGATTGGCGCACACGGCGTACTTCGCCTGCCCCCTGGCAGTCGACACAGGTGACCGGCTCGGTCCCGGGCGCCGCGCCGCCGCCGGCACACGCCGCACAGGTGATGGGCAGGCGCACCGAGATCTCCCGGCGGCACCCGAAGACTGCTTCTGCGAACTCGAGGCTGATCCTGACCTCGGCATCGGACCCGGGTGCCGGCCCACGGCGCCGGCCACCGCCACCCGACATCTGGCCGAAGAAGGCCTCGAAAATGTCACCCAGCCCACCCTCGAAGCCGAATCCGCCCGCGCCGCCGGCCTGATTGCCGAAGACGCCCTCGGGCCCGAAGCGGTCGTAACGGGCTCGCTTCTCGGGGTCGCGCAGCACCTCGTAGGCCAGCGTCACCTCTTTGAACTTCGCTTCGGCGACATCGTCGCCCGGGTTGTTGTCCGGGTGCAGCTCCCGGGCGCGGGCCCGGTAGGCCTTCTTGATTTCGTCGTCGGTTGCTTCCGGCCGGACTCCCAAGAGCCCGTACAGGTCGCTCAACCCCTCAATTCCCGCCATGGCTGCTCCCGCTCCCTGATCCGCCAGGCGCCCCGCCCCGCCCGGTTTCCCCCAACCGTTCTCCCAGTCGTTCCCCGACCACATGCGCCGCGGCCAGTGCCCGCGGGTAGTCCATCCGGGTCGGACCGAACAGGCCGACCGCTCCCAGCTCGTGCCCGTCGATGGCCACCGGCGCCACGACGACGGCGCAGGAGGCGAGTGGCTCGTACCCGTGCTCGGCACCGATGGCCACGGAGAGCCCACGGTTGAGGACGTCGCGCAGGAGGGTCACCACGACGAGCTGTTGCTCGAGGATGCCCAACACCGAGCGCACGGTCTCAACGGCATCGAAGGACTGCGCCAGCCGCGAGGGGCCGCCGACGAAGACCTGGTCCGATTCCATGGAGCGCTCGATGAGCCCGAAGGCGGTTCCCGCCGCGGCCACCACCCGATCGACGACCGCGCTCCCGGTGCGCGGCACGGACCAGCTCGAGGAGGACGTGCGCCCGACGAGATGCGTGTTGAGCAGCGCGCTCGGCCTGGCTCAGCGCCTCGTCGGAGGGATCCACGTCGAGGTCGAGGTCGATCGTCCGCTTCTCCACCGCGCCGTCGGACAGGACGACCACCAGCAGGGCGACACGAGGCGCGAGACCGACGACCTGGACGGAGCGGATCGTCGCCGAGTCGTGCGAGGGCCCGACCACCACAGCGGCGTACGACGTCAGCTCGGAGAGCAGTCCGGTGGCCCGCTCGAGCATGTCCTCCATTTCCCCGTGCACCTGATCGAAGAAGGAGCACACCTGCCTGTGCTGGGTCGGCCCCAGCACCCCGGGTTGCGTCAGGTGGTCGACGAAGAAGCGGTAGCCCTTGTCCGTCGGGATGCGCCCCGCACTGGTATGGGGCTGCACGAGATACCCGTCGCGCTCCAGCGCCACCATTTCGGACCGCACGGTGGCAGAGGAGACCTGCACCCCGGGGGCGCTGGCCACGTGCGACGAGCCGACGGGCTCGGCGCTCCCGATGTACTCGGTCACGACGGCTTCGAGAATGGCCGCCTGGCGATCGTTCAGGGCGCGCCCCTCAGCATGGGGGTCGACGAGTCCGGTGTGTCTGGCGTGAGGGGTCATATGAGTGCCTGGCACTCAAGTGTACTGAGTGCCAGGGACTCTCCCCCGGGCACCCGTCCCACCTCGGTCGCGAGGCCATCGAGCTGGTCGGTCGCCCGGTCGCCCCGGTCGTGCTGTCGCTCAGTCGTCAAGGCGCAGGGCGGAGATGAACGCCTCCTGGGGCACCTCGACCCGCCCGATGTTCTTCATCCGCTTCTTGCCCTCTTTCTGCTTCTCGAGGAGCTTGCGCTTGCGGGTGATGTCACCGCCGTAGCACTTGGCCAGCACGTCCTTGCGCTTGGCCTTGACCGTCTCACGGGCCACGATGCGACCGCCGATGGCCGCTTGGATCGGGACGTCGAAGAGCTGCCGGGGAATGAGCTCGCGCAGCTTGTCGGCCATCCGCCGGCCGTAGTTGTCGGCCGACGAGCGGTGCACGATGGTGGAGAAGGCGTCGCACGGGGCGTGGTTGATCAGGATGTCGACTCGCACCAGGTTGTTCGTGGCGTAGCCCTGCGGCTCGTAGTCGAGGCTGGCGTACCCCTTGGTCCGGCTCTTCAGCTGATCGAAGAAATCGAGCACCACCTCGGCCAGGGGGATGGTGTACACGAGCTCGACGCGCTCGGGTGAGAGGTATTCCATGCGGGTCATCTCGGCCCGCTTGCTCTGGCACAGCTCCATCACGGTGCCGGTGTACTCCGAAGGCGTGAGGATCGTGGCCGTCAGCATGGGCTCGTCGATGTGGTCGATGCGGCTGGCGTCGGGCAACTCCGTCGGGTTGTCGACGTCGATCTCGGAGCCGTCGGTGAGGAAGGCGCGGTAGGCCACGCTGGGCGCGGTCGCGATGAGCGAGAGGTCGAACTCGCGCTCGAGGCGTTCCCGCACGATCTCCATGTGCAGCAAGCCGAGGAACCCGCAACGAAACCCGATGCCCAACGCGTGGGACGACTCGGGCTCGAACGTGAAGCTGGCGTCATTGAGCTTCAACTTCTCGAGCGCGTCACGCAGGTCGGGCAACTCGTCGCCGTCGACCGGGTAGAGCCCGCAGAAGACCATCGGCTTGGGGTCCTGATAGCCGGCGAGGGCCTCGGTGGCCCCGTGCACCGCGGTCGTCACCGTCTCACCCGAACGGGCCTCGCCGACGTCCTTGATCCCGGCGATGAGGTAGCCGACCTCGCCGGGGCCGAGCACCTTGACCGGGACTCCCACCGGCGTGCGCACGCCCACCTCCTCCATGTCATGCACGGCATTGGCCTGCATGAAGCGGAGACGGGCATCGGCGTGCAACGTGCCGTCGACGATCCGGATGGAGCTCACGACGCCTCGATACTGGTCGTACGACGAATCGAAGATGAGCGCCCGCAAAGCCGCCTCGGGGTCGCCCACGGGCGCAGGGATCCGGTCGATGATCGCCTGGAGGAGCTCGGGCACACCGGCCCCCGTCTTGGCGGAGATCTGCAACACCTCTTCGGCCGCCAGCCCGAGGACGTGCTCAATCTCGAGGGCGCAGCGCTCGGGATCCGCCGCCGGCAGGTCGATCTTGTTCAGCACGGCCACGATCTCGAGGTCGTTCTCCATGGCCTGGTAGCAGTTGGCCAGTGTCTGCGCCTGAATGCCCTGCGAGGCGTCCACCAGGAGGACAGCCCCTTCGCACGCGGCCAGCGAGCGGCTCACCTCGTAGCCGAAGTCGACATGACCGGGGGTGTCGATGAGGTGCAGGACATGGTCGTTGTAGAGGACACGGACGTTCTGGGCCTTGATGGTGATGCCCCGTTCGCGCTCGATATCCATCGAATCGAGGTACTGCTCGCGCATCTGGCGGGGATCCACGGCCCCGGTGATCTCGAGGATGCGATCCGACAAGGTCGACTTGCCGTGGTCGACATGGCTGATGATCGAGAAATTGCGGATGTCACCCAGGGCAACGGGACCACTGGCGGTGAGAGGGAGTGACACGGTCCGTCGATCGTACCGGCCCAGGCCGTCCGTCCAGGCCACGCCCCAGGTCGCTGCTGGATGAATTTGGTGCTGCGACCTGCTATGGTTGCTTCCCGCACCGGTGAGCTGACGCCCGCCGCGACGTTCGCCCTGCACCCCATTCGAAAGCATCGAGGATTCTCACGTGGCCAATATTGCCAGCCAGATCAAGCGGAACCGCCAGAACGAGAAGCGCCGGCTGCGCAACAAGTCGGTGCGCGCCGAACTGCGCACCCGCACCAAGAACGCCGTCGCGGCCGCCGAGACCGGGGCCGAGGACAGCGCAGAGCAGCTTCGTCTGGCCGTGAAGAGGATCGACAAGGCGGCCGCCCGCGGCGTCATTCACAAGAACACCGCGGCCAACCACAAGTCCCGCCTCGTCCGTCGTGTCGCCGCCCTCGAGGCAGCCACAGCCGAGGCCGCCGAGTAGCTCGTTCCATGGTCCCGCTCGCCACGACGAGCGTCAGGACGGAAACGAAAGAGCGATGATCTTCTCCGGTGCGATCCGGGCCCCGATCGGGTTCTCCTTGCGCAACCACGTCTCGAAGTCAGGTCCCTGGGTCGGGAGGTAATAGTCGAGCATCGCCTGGCGGAGCTCGCCGCGTGCGGGATCGAGGAGATCGAACAGCTCGGCCCGGCCGTGCACGGTGACGGAGAGCTCCTGGCCCGGGAGATACGTCGCGCTCACCGCGGGGCGAGCCGCCAGGTGCCGCATGCGCACCGAGTTGCGGCCTGAGCCGAACCAGAAGGTGCCGTGGAGGAAGTAGCCGTCGACGGGCCCGCTCAGGGGACGGCCATCAGCCGTCACGGTGGTCACGACCAAGAGCCGCATCCCCGACAGCGTCCCGGCGAGGGTTGCCGCATCGATGCGGTGCTCGTTGCGCAGCATCGTCTTGAGGTGCGGTCCGGCGTCGGCTGCGCCGGTGTCGAGCAGCTGCTGCAGGCGCTGCAGTTCATCGGGGGTCTCGTGCATGTGCGCGATTTCAGCACGCGGGTGTTCGGTGCGTGCTGGAGGTTGCGGGGGTGTGCGGGAGGTTGCGGGGGTGCCGGGGTGTCCGACCGACCTATCGTCGGGACGAGCCGGCTCGCGGGCGGCTCTGCCGGGTCTGCCGGCTCAACCGGGCCACCAGAATTTCGACGACGAGCTCGGCCGGCAGGCCGGTGGCCCCTTTGACGTCGAGGTCGGCATCGGCCAACAACTCGATGGCTTCGCCGATGCGTGCGCTGCCGAGCCGGCGGGACTGTTCCAGCGCTTTCTTCCCGACAAACGCGCTGTTCACCGCGAGCAGCTGGGCCGCCTCCTCGCCACTCGAGATCGTCGCCCCGTCGAGCGCCAGCATGTTGGCGTAATGCCGGTGAAGGGAGAACAGCACCTCGACGGCGCTCAGGCCGCCGGCGTCGGTCATGCGATGCAACACACCGAGGGCCTTGGCCGGATCGCCCCGGTCGATGGCGTCGGTGAGCTCATAGCGGGCGACGTTGCCGGCTTCGCCCAGATACGGCTCGAGATCCTCGACGGAAACTCGCGCCCCGGCGCCATACGCCGCCGCAAGTGCTCCCAGGAGGCCTTCGACCCGACCGAGATCCTCCCCGACGTGCTGGCCCAATAGCTGTGCGGCCTGGGGCTCCAGCTTGACCGGTGCGTGACGGAGATGCTCCTGCAGCCATGCCTTGCGATCTCCGGGGCGGCTGACAGCGACGTCGATCACCTTTCCGCCCGCCGTGACCGCTTTGACCAGCGGGGCCGGCACCGTGCCACCCCCGCCGACGAGGATCAGGACGGTCGACGGCAGGGGGTCTTTGACGACGTCGACCAATCGGGGCACGTCGGCGGTGAGGAGTCGGCCGGCATCGCGGACGACCACCACTCGCCGATCGATGAGGAAGGGCGGAGTGAGGCAGGCATCCACAACCGCACCGACATTTATATCGTCGCCGGGGCCGCCGCCGATCTCCTCCACCACCAACGTGTGATCTCGGTCCCCCACCACCTCGGCCAACAACGAACGGACTTCCTGGGCGACCAGCGACGCATCGTCGCCCTTGACCAGATACGAAGAGACGCTCATGCGGCGTAGCTCACGGCTGCCGCAGCGTCGCGTACCCGGCATGTGCCCCTGACGTCGTGCACGCGCAGAATGCGGCAACCCCAGGCGAGGCCGAGTGCCGCCGCGCCGAGCGATGCGGGGCCGCGCTCGGTCAGCTCGAGATCGAGCGTGACGCCGAGGAAGGTCTTGTTGGAGGCGGACAGCAACAGCGGATACCCGAGCGCGGCCAAGGTCGACGAAGCCCGCAGGAGGGTGAGCGACTGCGCGGCGGTCTTGCCGAGATCGAGGCCGGCATCGAGCACGATCCGTTCGGGTGGGATACCGGCGGCGCGAGCGCATTCCGCCCGCTCCGTGAGGAAGCTGCCCACGTCGACCACCACGTCGTCGTAATGCGGATCGGGATCGGCCACGCGGGGCGCCAGCCGGATGTGCGTGGCCACGACGGCGGCGCCGCACTCGGCCGCCGCAGCAAGGTACTCGGGGTCGGCGAACCCGCTGATGTCATTGCCCATCACCGCGCCCGCCTCGTAGGAGGCCCGGGCGACGGAGGCACGCCAGGTGTCGACAGAAATCGGCGTCGGGAAGCGCGCGGCCAGTCCGGCGATCGCGGCCACGACCCGGTCCATCTCTTCGGCCTCGGTCACTTCGGGCCCCGGTCCGGCCTTGACGCCGCCGACGTCGAGTATGTCCGCCCCCTCGGCCACGAGCGCTTCGGCTCGGGCGTAGAACGCATCGAGTGCGAACGTGGCGCCCTTGTCGTAGAACGAGTCGGGCGTACGGTTGAGAATGCCCATGACCAAGCCCCGGTGGGTGAGGTCGTGCCGCTGACCCCCGAGGTCGAGACTGTTCACCTGCCGCGTGAGCTCGCGGCGGGCGTCGAGATCACGGGTGGGCCTGCGGCCATCAATAGAGGCGCGTGGCCAGGGACCGGCGGAACGTCCCCGTACGCGGATCGTCCGGCCCGAGGGTCTCGAGCAGGTCGACGAACTCCTGACGGGCCGAGTCGTCCTCGCGCACCCTCTCGAGCAGCGCATGCAGGCGCGCTTCCACTGCCGCATCGTCGGTGACTTCGACGTCCACGCCGCCGTCCACCAAGCGGGCCTGGGCGGCCAACGTCCGACCTTTCGGCGTCTCGGGAACACGTGCCAAGAGAGCCAGCGCATCAGCAGTCTCCCCCCGGCCGATCAGCAGCTCAGCCAGTGCCTCGGTGGCACCTTGATGCCCCGGTTCGAGCTCGAGCGCCTGGCGCAGAGAGGCCTCGTCGCCGTTGGCCACCAGCGTGTCCGCCTCACTCAGGGCGGGGAGCAGCTTCTGCACGAAGGCTGTGACCTGGGGTTCGGGCAGAGCACCGACGAACTGGTCGACCACCTTGCCGTCGTGGATGGCGAAGACGGCCGGGATCGACTGCACACCGAAGGACTGGGCGATACGCGGATTGTCGTCCACATTGACTTTGGCCAGTTCAACGGCACCCTCGGTGGCCGCCACCGCCCTTTCGAGCATCGGCCCGAGCGTCGTGCAGGGGCCGCACCACGGGGCCCAGAGATCCACGATGACCGGTACCTCGGTGCTACGAGCCAGTACATCTGTCTGAAAGGTGCTGTCGGTGACGTCCATCGCCTGTTGAGGTTAATAGCTGCGACCAACCGGACCGGCTGCCGGGAAGGGCAGGGCCAGGTGCGGGAACAGGAGCGGGGCCGGGTGCGGGGCCAGGTCCGGGGCGAAGGAGACCGCCGGGAGCCGCTGGGGAGCCCCCGTCAGTGGTCGGATGGGCGGAACCCGCGCCACCGATTAGCGTCACTATCCGTGGCAGACCCGGTGGAAGGTATCCGTGCGGACAGCGTCACGAAGTGGTTCTTGGACCATGTGCCCGACGTGACCGTCCCCCTGAGCTTCACCTTGATCGCAGGCGGCCGCTCGAACCTCACTTTCCGCGTCGAGGACGCCGAAGGGCGCGCGTGGGTCCTGCGCAGGCCGCCGGTGCACCACGTCCTCCCCACGGCACACGACATGGTGCGCGAGCACCGGCTCATGAGCTCGCTCGCCCCCTCGGGCATTCCCGTGCCGAAGACCCTCGGCCTCTGCACCGACGAGGCCGTCAACGATCGGCCCTTCTTCGTCATGGAATTCGTCGAGGGCCACATCCTGCGCGATGCGCCCGATGTCGAACTGGCCTTCGACATCGCCACCAGAGCGGGCGTCGGGAACCACATGGCGGAGACCCTCTCCGCGTTGCACGACGTCGACCCGGAGTCGGTCGGTCTGGGTGACCTGGGACGGCACGAGGGCTACATCGAGCGGCAACTCAAGCGGTGGAGCGAGCAATTCGCCAAAATGCGCGTCGACGGCGTGGATCACGGAGGGATCGTTGAGCGCGTCGGAGAAGAACTGGCTCGCCGGGTTCCGCCGCAGCAGCGCACGTCGATCGTCCACGGGGACTACCGGATGGACAATGTCGTCCTCAACGACGAAGGTGAGGTCCGGGCCATCCTCGATTGGGAACTGTGCACGCTGGGCGATCCCTTGGCCGACCTCGGCCTGCTCATGGACTACTGGACCGACGCGGGTGACGCCATGTCGGTGCTCGGTCATGCGCCCACGACGGCGCCGGGGTTCTCGACCCGCATGCAGGTGATGGAGCACTACGGCACCGTCTCGGACCTCGACCTCACACAGATCGGGTATTACTGCGCCTTCGGCTACTGGAAGTTGGCCTGCATCCTCCAGGGCGTGTACGCCCGTTACGTCGCAGGTGCCGGAGCGGGCGATCGCGGCAGCGTCGACGCGTTCCCCGCACAGGTCGTCCGCCTCGCCGACATGGCCTCCGAGGCCCTGGCGGCCACCCCATGAGCCCGGACGGACTGACAGAGATCTTCTCGGTCCACGAGGAGCCGGACCTGAACCGGCCGGTCCTGGTCGTCGCGCTCGAAGGTTGGGTCGACGCCGGATTGGGCGCCACGACGGCCATCGCCTCCCTTCTCGGCCAAGGTGAGACCTCGCCCGTGGTCACGTTCAACGGCGAACACTTCCTCGACCAGCGGGCGCGTCGGCCGGTGGCCCACATCGTCAACGGCGTCACGACGGATCTCACCTGGCCCCACACCGTCGTGCGGCACGGCCACGACGAGGTCGGGGCAGATGTGCTGTACCTGGTCGGGCCCGAGCCCGATTTCCACTGGCGGGCCTTCACCGATGCCGTCGTCGGATTGTCCCGGTCCTGGCGGGTGCGGATGGTGGTGGGCCTCGGTGCCTTTCCGGCCCCCGCACCGCATACGCGTCCGGTGAAGCTGGCCGCCACGGCTCCTCCGGCGTCAGCCGACCTCGTGGAGCGCATCGGCATCGTCCAGGGCGAGCTCGAAGTGCCCGCGGGCGTGATGTCGGTGCTCGAGCTCGCGTTTGCCGACATCGGCATCCCCGCCGTCACTCTGTGGGCACGCGTGCCGCACTATGTGGCCGGCATGCCCTTCCCCGAAGCCAGTGCCGCACTGGTCGAGGGGCTGGCTGATGTGGCCGCCCTTCGACTCGACTCCTCGGCGTTGCGCCACGCGGCGGACAGCTCGCGCCGCCAAGTCGACCAACTCATTGCCGACAACATCGAGCACCGGGCCATGGTGCGCAAGCTCGAGGAGAACATCGACGCCTCCGAGGGGAATGCGATGGGTGTCGAAGAGGTGCCTTCAGGGGATGAGATCGCGGCGGAACTCGAGAAGTTCCTGCGGGGCGAAGAGCAGTAGACACAGAGAAGCAAGCAGGGAACAAGTGGGCCGACGGACCGTGAGCAAGGAGAGGTGCGACACACATGAAGATTGACGGCGGCATTGGCTTCAGCCCGACGGGTATCGCCGAGGCGGCGCGCCTTGCAGAGGCGAACGGCTACGACGGTGTCTGGACCGCGGAGACGTCGCACGATCCGTTCTTGCCCATCGCCATCGGCGCCGCCGCGACGGAGAAACTGGAGTTCGGGACCGGGATCGCGGTCGCCTTCGCCCGCAACCCCATGAACCTCGCCGTGCTGGCCAACGACCTGCAGCATCTGACCAAGGGCCGGTTCATGCTGGGTCTGGGCAGCCAGATCAAGCCGCACATCACCAAACGCTTCTCCATGCCATGGTCGCACCCGGCGCCGCGCATGCGCGAAATGATCATGGCGATCCGCGCCGTCTGGGCCACGTGGGAGACCGGTGAGAAGCTCGACTTCCGCGGCGAGTTCTACACGCACACGCTGATGACACCGTTCTTCGTCCCCGAGAAGAACCCGTACGGCAATCCGAAGATCTTGCTGGCCGCGGTCGGCGAGCTGATGACCGAAGTCGCTGGCGAAGTGGGAGATGGACTGCTGGTCCACGGCTTCTCCACCGAGCGGTACATCCGCGAGGTCACCCTGCCCGCCCTCGAGCGCGGCGCGGCCAAGGCGGGCAAGTCTCGGGCGGATCTGACGGTGTCGTATCCAGGATTCGTGGTCACGGGAGCGACCGATGCGGACGTGGCGGCGGCCACTGATGCCGTCCGCCAGCAGATCGCCTTCTACGGCTCCACGCCGGCGTATCGACCGGTCCTGGAGTTACACGGTTGGGGCGACCTGCAGACAGAGCTCAACACCCTCTCCAAGCGAGGCGAATGGGTGAAGATGGGCGAGCTCATCGACGATTCCGTTCTGGAGGCCTTCGCGGTGGTGGCCCCGATCGGGGACGTGGCGGCGCAGGTGAAGGCCCGCTTCGGAGATGTGATCGATCGCTTCAGCTTCTACACGCCGTACAAGGTGGAACCCGCCGAGTGGAAGGCGATCCTGGCGGGGTTCCGCTAAACGACGACGTTGACCAGACGGGGCGGTCGCACGACCACCCGTTGCGGCGCACGCCCGGCGAGGGCCTCCACCACCTTGGGTGAGGCCAACGCGATCCGCTCCGCTTCGCTTTCCGCGATGTCAGGGGTGACCTCGACTTTGTCGCGCAGCTTGCCGTTCACCTGCACCACCATGGTGACCGTCTCCGCCCGGACCAGATCAGGGTCGAACGGGGGCCAGGGCTGAAGGTGCACCGACGGCTCGCCGGGGTGGCGCCGCTCCCAGATCTCCGCTGTGAGGTGCGGCGTCAACGGAGCGAGCAGGGAGAGCAGCGCATCCGCTGCCTCGTCCCACACGACCTGCTGCGGGCCGCCCTCGCTCCGCGCATACTTCTGGAGGAGATTGAGCTGCTCCATGCAATGGGCCACCGCCGTGTTGTACGACCAGCGCTCGAGGTCTTCGGTCACGGCGGCAATCGTGCGGTGCGTCGCCTGTCGCACTTCGCGGTCAGCATCGGTCTCTGACCCGGAGCGGAACGTCGGTGCATCTTCACTCTGGCCCGGCGCGAACGTGCGCCAGAGGCGGTCGAGGAAGCGGCCGCACCCTTCGATCACCTGCTCGGTCTGCTGGGTCCAATCCATGTCGTCGAATGGCGGTCCCACGAAGAGATGGAAGAGGCGCAGCCCATCAGCTCCGACCGTCTCGTAATAATGCTCGGGTGCGATGAGGTTGCCTTTGGACTTGGACATCTTGGTGCCGTCCATGCGGATCATCCCCTGCGCGAGATACCTCTTGAACGGCTCACGGGGTATGCCGGCGGCAAGGCCCACGTCGATCAGGGCGCGGGTGAAGAAGCGCGCGTAGAGCAAGTGCAAGATGGCGTGCTCGATGCCGCCGATGTACTGGTCGACGGGCATCCAGCGGCGCGCTGCCACCGGGTCGAACGGCCGGTCGTCGCTCCACGGATCGCAGTAGCGCAGGAAGTACCACGAAGAATCCACGAACGTGTCCATGGTGTCGGTCTCGCGCCGAGCGGGACCGCCGCAGAGAGGGCAGGTCGTGTGGAGGAATCCTTCGTGAAACGCCAGTGGAGATTGTCCCGTCGGGAGGAATTGGACGTCATCAGGCGCGACGACCGGCAATTGGTCCTCGGGTACAGGCACCGCTCCGTGTTCGGGGCAGTAGACCACCGGAATCGGACAGCCCCAGAACCGCTGCCGCGAGACCAGCCAATCGCGCAGCCGGTAGTTGACGTGACGCTCGCCGATCCCCTTCTCCTCGAGCCATTCGATGGCGCGGGCCTTCGCCGTGGTGATATCGAGTCCGTTCAGGAACTCGCTGTTGATCTTCTCCCCTTCGCCGGTGTATGCCGCGCCGCCGCTCGTCTCCCAATCGGCTGGCGGCTGCACCGTGCGGACAATGTCGAGCCCATGGAGTTGCGCGAAGTCCCAGTCCCGTTGGTCCTCAGCCGGAACGGCCATGATGGCACCCGTCCCGTAGCCCATGAGGACGTAGTCAGCCACGTAGACGGGCACGGACTTGCCGGTGAAGGGGTTCCGCACGCTGCTGCCCGTGAACGCCCCGCGCTTGTCGAGCGCCGCCGCGTCTCCGGTGGCGCTGCGCTCAATCTCGGTCTCGGCCGCGGCCCGCGTGCGGAGCTCGTCGACCGCGCCGCGTTGGGCCTCGGTCGTCAGCGCATCGAGCAAGGGGTGCTCGGGTGCGACGACGCAATAGGTCATGCCGAAACTCGTGTCCGGCCTCGTGGTGAACACCCGCAAGTTCAGGTGCTCCTTGCCCTCGACGGGCAAATTGAACTCGGCGCCTTCTGATCGGCCGATCCAGTGGCGTTGCATCGTTTTGACGCGCTCAGGCCACTCCAGGCTGTCCAAACCTTCGAGGAGCTCGTCGGCGTAGGCCGTGATCCGGAAGAACCACTGCTCGAGATTGCGCTTGATCACGACATCCCCTGAGCGGTCGCAGGTTCCGTCGGGGAGGACCTGCTCGTTGGCCAGCACGGTCTGGCACCCGGGGCACCAGTTGACGAGGGCCATCGCCCGGTAGGCCAGGCCTGCTTCCCACAACTTGAGGAAGATCAGCTGGGTCCAGCGCATATACGAGGGGTCGTGGCTCCGCACCTCGCGACGCCAGTCGTAGACGGCCCCCAGCCGGACCAGCGACGATTTCAGCTCCTTGATGCGCGCTTCGGTGAACGTCCGGGGATGCGTCCCCGTCTTGATGGCCGCGTTCTCGGCGGGGAGGCCGAACGAGTCGAAGCCGAAAGGGCTGAGCACGCCCTTGCCCAGCATGGTCTGATAGCGAACGGCCAGGTCACCGAAGGTGTAGTTGCGCACATGGCCTTGGTGCGCCGCCCCTGAAGGGTAGGGGTACATGCAGAGCGCATAGAACTTTTCCCGCGGGTCGTCGTTGTCGATCTGATACGTCCCCGCTTCTTCCCAGTGGCGTTGCCACTTCTTTTCGATTCCTTCGACGTTGTACGCCCTGGCCATCCCACCAGGGTAGGCGAGGGAGGCGGGGCACCGGTTCGTTCGGGAAGCGGGCGCACGCAGGTCGGGAGGACGGTTCGGTGGCTGTTACACGCCGCTGATCGGTGCCGACTGCAAGGACGGGGCGGACTTGGTCTTGGCCCGGGACAGCGTCACACGCACTACCGTGGCGCCACCGGCCAACGACATCATGAGGACGGCCATCGGAAGTGCGTCATGGGTGCCTCCGATCCCCGCTAGAGGGGCGAGAGCGGCGCCGAAGAGGAACTGCGCACTTCCCATCAGGGCCGACGCTGCCCCGGCCGAATTCGGGTGGTTCTGGAGAGCGAGCGCCGTCGCGTTCGGGCCGACAAATCCCAATCCGAACAACACCAAGAAGAACGAGGGCAATATGACAGCCAGCCCACCCCAGTTCGTGGCCACGGAGACAAGGAAAAACAGGCTGCCTGTCGACATGCAGGCGAGGCCGATGCTCAGCAGCGGACCGCTTCCGAGCCGGTGGACGTAGTGCCCGTTGATCTGGGCGCCCACCACCATTCCGGCGGCGTTGATGCCGAAGATCGTGCCGAAGAGCTGAGGGGAGATGCCGTAAATCCCCTGGAGGATGAACGAGGACCCTGCGATGTAGGCCAGGATCGCGCCAAATCCCAGGGTGACGACGGCCGCATAGCCTACGAACGTCGGGTCGCGTCCGACCTCGACCATCGTGCCCACGATCGATCGCAGTCCGCCTGAATGTCGCCGTTCCACGGGAAGTGTCTCAGGGACCTTCAAGAACGAGACGACGAGAAGGACCGACCCGGCGATCGCCAGGGCCAGGAAGATGCCACGCCAGGAAGTGAACCGGAGGATCACCGCTCCGATCTGCGGCGCAATGATCGGTCCCAGACCGGTCACCAACATGAGGGTCGAGAAGAATCGCGCCGCGGTCGGGCCTTCGAACAGGTCGCGGACGATGGCTCGGGAGATCACGACGCCGGCAGCACCGCCGACCCCCTGGAGGAAGCGGAAACCGTCGAGCACGAACACCGACGAAGCCGTACTGCAGGCCACGGACGAGACGATGAAGAGAACAAGCCCGAAGAAGAGGGGCCGCCGCCTCCCTTTGCGGTCGCTGATGGGCCCGATGACCAACTGGCCGACGGCAATGCCGACGAGGCACCCCGTCACCGAGAGCTGGACGGCGGACGTGCTGGCGTGGAGATCCGCGCTGATGCGAGGCAGTGCCGGGAGATACATGTCGATGCACAACGGGCCGAAGATCGTCAACCCGCCGACGATGAGCACGAGCCGCCATCCACGGGGGACCTGTGTGGGAGCGACGAGGTGCCCGGCGTGCTCGGAGTGCTCGTCGCCCCGGCCGCTGTCGTCGCGGTCGCCTCCCTTGGCGCGGTTCGTGATGCTGGTCATGTGGGAGGGATCATGGCGGGAGGGGCCGGGGCACACCGGCGATCGGGAACGCAAATGGACCCTAATGGCTGTGGGTCGAACCGGGATGGGGGCACAGGTACCCAGGGCCACCTCCCCATTGCCGGAAGACATCTTCGCCTGTCCGGCCACCGTGACTCCCTCGATCGAGATGTCAGGAAGCCCCCTCGCTGCAGAAGCTAAGGTCTAGCTCCGGACCTGAGAGGGTGCCCCGCAGCGCTGTGGCGTACTGCGGGGCTTTCCAAGAGGGTTCGGCCCAGGGTGCGGTAGCCGAAATACCACCCGTGACCTGGGATTGTTTCGCTACGGGGGCGTAGCTCAGCTGGTAGAGCGCCTGACTGGCAGTCAGGAGGTTCGTGGGTTCGAGTCCCATCGCCTCCACCACATTCGCCCTGGCGAGAGGGCATACCCTCCTGAACCGCCCCGAACCGTTGGCGCGGTTCTGGCGCGGTTGGCGCGCTTCTCGGACGCGGTCAATATGCACACCTCCCGTTATTTGCGAAGGGTCCGCGGCCCTGGTAGAGAGCCACTACCTATTTATTGCCCCGGACGCCGGAAGGGCCGAAGTAGACGACCCGGGGGAAGCTGACAAGCCCCCGAAACCGGCACGCAGTTCCCATTTCATTCGACGCGTCGTGCGTGTCGACCGGAGGGATTGCGTGCCCTCCGCCTCCCGAAAGGGCACATCGATTCCTCCTGTCATGCGCACGTTGCATGACCACAAGGAGGCATTCCGATGGCGAGAGCAGCACACAGCGCGGTGGAGACCACCGTGGACCGCTCCGTCTACACAGCCGCACCACTCGTCCTCACGCTCGAGGAGGTCCTACGCCAGGTCCCCGACCTGTCGTACTCCAAGCTGTACGCGGAGCTGAAGTCGGGGCGGCTGATCTCGGCCAAGATCGGCAAGCGGCGCTACGTGCGCCCCCGCGACCTCGACGCATGGATCGAGAGCCACATCACCGATCAAGGGCCCGCAACGGACCCACCACCACGACGGCGGCGCAGGAAGGTGGAACCGGCAGAGGTCGCTGAGGCACCGCCACCACGACGACCTCGCAAGAAGGCGGCACCGGCCAAGCCCGCTGAGGTGACGAAGGCAGCTCCTCGGCGGCGTG
The DNA here is from genome assembly GCA_963706555.1 of uncultured Acidimicrobiaceae bacterium. Lineage (GTDB taxonomy): Bacteria > Actinomycetota > Acidimicrobiia > Acidimicrobiales > RAAP-2 > Bog-473. Next base: position 2,109,704 of record OY970164.1, on the reverse strand, counting down.
GACCCAATCGCAAGAGCGTCCAGGGTCAGAAATGACAACGCCCCCTCCGAAGAAGGGGACGCGGCCAGCTCGGACAAGAGCAAGTTCGAGCCTAGTGCCGCGTCCCGCTGAGAGTGGTGATCCAGTGACCGTGCCGGGCTGGGATGACCTGAGCAACGAGGAGAAGCTCGCAGTCCTTACCGAGTGGGCAGACGAGCGCCACTACAACGAGGACGGGGAGGTGGAGGTCTCCCAGATCGCCAGGCGCAAGGTCGCGAAGCTGGGCGATCCGCGCAGCGACGGCAGGAGCACCGAAGCCGAGGAGGAGGCGTTCGACGCCCGGTTCGATGAGGACGGGAAGCCGTTGTGGCAGCCGCTCCGAATGGTCACGGCTTCTGATGTCATGACCAAGCCGGTGCGCTGGGTGTGGACCGGTCGGCTGGCGCTCGGCAAGGTCGCGTTGCTCGACGGGGACCCGGACCTCGGCAAGTCGTGCATCACCATCGATCTTGCGGCACGGATCTCCCAGGGACGCCCGATGCCTGACGGCGAGCATCTGTGCGGACCTCGTCACGTCATCATCGCCAGCGCGGAGGATGACCCTGGCGACACGATCCGCCCGAGGCTCGAGGTAGCGGGTGCGGACCTCGACCTGGTGCACATCGTGGAGCTCGACGGGCCCGACCTGATGTCGCTTCCGCAGGACGTGCCGGCCTTGAGGGAGGCCATCGAGCAGTACGACGTCGGCCTTGTCATCATCGACCCGCTCCTGCACTTCCTCTCCGACGAGGTCGACAGCTACAAGGACCAAAAGGTGCGTCGGGCGCTGTACCCGCTGTCGAGAATGGCTGCGGACACCGGGTGCGCCGTTCTCTGCATCCGGCACTTCACGAAGGGTGGATCGGGCAGGGCGATCCACCGGGGCGGAGGCTCGGTCGGCTTCATCGCCCTGGCCCGGCTTGGCTGGGTGGTGGGCGAAGACCCATCCGATCCCTCCCGCCGTCTCCTGGCGGTGTCGAAGTGCAACATCGCCGCCCAGGCCCCGACGCTGGCCTACCAGCTCGTCCCTTACGGCGGCGTGGTGCGGATCGAATGGCTCGGTCCGGTCGACACGACCGCCGATCAGATGGTCACGATCCAGCCGAGGGAGAACGAGGAGAGGGCGACCGCCCTGTCGGCGGCCAAGGCGTTCCTTGTCGAGCTGCTGAGCGACGGCGATCTCTGGGTGAAGGACGTGAAGGACAACGCCAAGGATGCCGGTTTCTCGTGGAGCACCGTCCGGCGTGCGAAAGACGACCTCAAGGTGGCCGCTCTGAAGATCGGGAAACCCAAGGATGAGGTCCAGGGATGGCAGTGGCACCTCCCCCAAGGTGCTCAAAAAAACCCCAAGGTGCCCAATAAAAAACATGAACATCTTCGGGAGAATCTGGGCATCTTCGGAGAGGACGTGCCCGAGGCCGAGACCTCCGATGAACCTGGTCTGCTCCGCATGGCGCTGGCTCGCTACGAAGCCGGACAGGACCTCTCCGAGAGCGAACGCGCTGCGCTCCTCGCTGCCGGGATCGACCCAGACGAGGACCCCGATGCGTTCTGACCGCAGTACCGCCACCAAGCCGGGTTAGCGCCGGCACCAAGCGAAGGAGGAAGTGAAGGGACAAGAAACGAACGAGCACGAGCGTGCCGAGATGTTCGCCAATCAGGCTGAGTCCACTTCTGACTACGCCAAGAGCCGCCCACCGGCACCGTGTTTCGGTGCATGCTTTGGCGTAATCAAAGCGATCTGACATATGGCAAGCCTAAGATGGGCAAAAGGCCGGGAGCAGCCACTCCCGGCCCACAGGTCCACATCCGATTAAGCGGAAGGAACCTATGCCCAAGAACTACACCGTAGATCGGGGACGACGTTACGAGCGAGGCCACCATCGCTTCGTAGTAAAAAGGAGCATGGCTCTGCACGGAGCCGTTGCGTTGTTGGGAGCGACAACGTTCTTCGTTTCCAACGGCTCCTTTGCGAGCGCAGCTACCCCGGCCCAGACCGTGTGCAACAAAGCGATCGCGAGCAAGAAACCGTTGACGCGCATACAGATCGCGGCGTGCAAGAAGGCCAAGATCAAGGTGCCCAAGACTGCGTCAAATGCTCGCAAGGTGACCGGAACGCTCGTGACACTCGGTGCTGGGTCATTTCTTGGCGGCTCCGACGTGAAGGCCGGGCTTTACGACGTGACACCTGGCCCGGGTCAAAGTGGCAACTTCTCCACTACCCCGATGAAATCGCTGAGCCCGTATAGCTACAACGAGATCTTGGGCACGGCGGAGGGCTTAGGCGTGCCGTCGGTACGGGCGCAGATCTCCAAGGGAGACAAGATCTCGATCTCGGGTCTCAGCGCCGTGACCTTCACGCCGGTGATGACACCGTATGTGACGTCGCACAGCACGATCACCTTGGGAGCGGGAACGTGGGTCGTCAATCGGGATATCGGTCCAGGCCGCTATGTGGCGACACCTGGTCCGGGACAAAGCGGAAACTTCAGCGTGCGGGGAAAGAGCTTCTTCGGCAACAGCGTTAACGAGATCCTTGGTTCCGACACCTCGTTGAGTGAGGTGCCATCGGTCAACGTCAATCTGTCCAAAAATGACGTGATCTCGATTTCGGGCATTAGCCAAGTCGTCATGACGGCCAAGTGATAGTGGCTGCTACGCAGAGAACCCCCACGGAATCCAATAGATCCCAGTACAACCTGAGGCACTGAGCGGGGAGAAATCAATCGCGAGCAAAGGAGCGATCTGCCATGACTGAAAGTAGTGAGCCATCCGGCGTAGTCCTAAAACACAAATGGAATGCCAACGGTCACAAGGGCAAGCTCATCGCGGACGACACTGGCATCGCCATCGCCGGGTCCTCGCACGTAAAACGCACCAAGACGAACGGATTCTGGTCGAAGTCGACCAGCGAGCGGATTTGGTCGGACAACCACTACCTGGTCCACTGGGCCGATGTCACCAACATCGACATCATTCAGCCGGAGACCAAGAACTTCGCCGGGTCGACCATCAACGCCGACAGGGTGGATCTCGTCGTGGATACGCCCAGCGAACATTTGATGTTCGACCTCCATTACACCAATACTGCGAAGGTCAACAATCAGCTTGGCCCGTATATCGCCCAGATCCGTAACCGCCGCAACTCGACTTGACCAAACGGTCGCCAGACCGGTCAGCAATGACCGAGGAACAGCCCTACCTCTACGTCGTGGGTGAGGTGGGTGAGCAGACGCCGGTCAAGATCGGCGTGACCACCAAGCCACCTCGACAACGTCTCGCTGCGTACCAGGGTGCCAACTGGCGTGAGATGGAGTACCTGCTCTGCCGACCAGTGCCGATCGAGAGGATGTTGGTTGACGAGTTCCTGGTGCACCGCGCCCTGTCCCCGTGGTGGAGAACTGGAGAGTGGTTCGACGTCCGTAACCTTGCTGAGCAGCTCGGCGGATGGGAACAGCTTGTGGAAGCTGCGATTGCTGGCGATGTTCCGGGAGGCGAAAGGTTCGAGCTGGCGAGCGCGGACGGTGACCACCGTCTTGTCGGTATGAAGCGTGTGGCCCCTCACACCTTCGAGATGTCCTGCTCGTGCGGCCACACGTACGTTCATGACGGCCGACTTCCGAAGGCCATTGAGCAGTTCGCCCTTACCCATCTCGGGATTAGCTGGCAGCGACCCTTCTACGAGCCACGACGAGTCGCCCTACGCGCCGAGAGGAACACTCGCAACCGCCACTGAACCTCACCTGGTCGACGAGCGTGACCGGCTCGTTGCACGAAGCCGCTATTCCCTAACGCTGCCGGTACGGTGGGCAGGCTGGCCTCAGTAGGACGCACCGGATGATGTCGCTGCTCGAGGACGAGGTGACTGCACGACCACCGCGGTAGCAGGGCGGTGTTCGGGGGTCCAGGAGCAGGGTCTCGGACCCTCCCAGGTAGTGCCGCGTGCGGGGGCCTTCCTCGGGTACGGGTTCTCGGACCCCACTCCGCCAGGGAAGCCCGCACAGGGCGCTGCAGGAGGAGCAGGGAGGGGCTGGACCTGGGGTTCCGCCGCGTCTGCCAGAAAACGGGAAACTCGGGGGGCCGCAGCTCGACCGTGCTCACCGGGACCGGCGACTTGACCCGCTAGGGGGGGATGCCCCCCGGCACCCCAGTAGCCGCGCGGCGCGCGTCACCGCGCCAAGACGAGACCGACGGCGTGCCGTGCCCGCCTCCTCGGTACGCCCGCCTCAGTTGGGTGTGCGTGCCGAACGAACGAGGGCGGTTCCGCATATGCGGCACTCGGGTTCGATGATGCCCTGGTCAGCGGAAGCCGGTGCCGCATATGCGGCGCGTCCTCCTCGACTGACCGACCGGCGCCGGGGCCACGTACACGTGCCCTGATTGAGTCCATGACATCAGACCCCGGCGCCGGTCAGACCATGCTGCTACCGCTTGGCCGCTCGTGCCTCCTCGGTGCGCTCGTCGTCCTTGCGCTCACCGTTGCGCTCGGAGCTGCGGTCCTCCGCGCTCTCGGGCGCACTCTGCGTGCCAGTGCCGCCAGGAGTGATGGTCGCCTTGCGCAGCGACTTGAGCGGCGTGGGAGCGCCGACGTTGACACGAGCCTTGACCCTGACTGCCGTGGCATCAAGGTTGAAGTAGTAGCTCCGGTCCGTCTCGACGGCCAGCGGTTGGCCCGTCTCCACGCGGTACACCTGCGAGACATCGGCCACTAAGACATCGGCTGGCAGCAGGCTGGGGACTGGGATGACAACGATGCCAGGGCCGATGGTCAGGACGCCGCTGGGTGAGTCGCCATGCAGAGGGCGCCCCACTGTGTCGACCCTGCTCCACTCCTTACCGACCTCGATCGGGTTCGCGAAGACCACGATGCTGGTCACGATTGAACCGGCAGCGGCCAGTTCGGCCCAGGCATTGATGGCGGCCGCCCGGAAGTCGGCCCCTGCGGCAGCGGCGGTGGCGTGGTTCATCACCCCGTCGGGGTTGGGATCTGCTCCCGTCCCGTACAGCAGCTCGTGCTCGACTATCGCCCCGAGGTCGGCACGAATGGCGTTGCTGGCCAGCAGAGCCACATCCAGAGAGGAGTCCGCCAGCGACTCATTCGACAGTTTCTCGATCACTGCTGCTTTTTGGCATTTCACGATCAGGGCCCCGTCCCCCATGACGGCTTCGGGTATCGGGTCCAGTTCCCTGATGAAGGCGGCCCCACTGGGCGCAGCGGTCGGGAACGCTACAGAGCCAGTGTCGGAAGAAAGTTGCGTCAGAGACTGGGTGAAGGGTGCGCCGACGAGCGTCGTGATCCAGATCTGGTTCAAGACCTCGGGGGGCCAGAAAACTTGCTCGAACGAGCCGGTGTCAACCATGGTGAAGCTCCTTGTGGTGAGTGGCGCGAGCGCCTACGAGTGAGACGCCAGAACGTTCGCCCGCTGGCTCCGGACCAACCGCCAGAGTGTTCGCCCGCTGGCTCCGAGCATCGCCAGATTCCGCTGGCTCCGGTCCTACTCACTCACGCCGGGACTGCCGGCGCTTCACCACAGCGCCGGGACAACCGACGCGGGTGCCACGTTACGACTGATCGTCGCCCTCTGCGCCCTGGGGCGAGTCGATGGGCACCCAGCGGCCGAACCCGAACTCGTCCTCGATGCGCCGCAGGCCGGTGAGGTCGATCTGATCGACCACGCAGAAGGTGCCCTCGGCGCCGGTCTCGCTTACCAGCCGGTCCTGGGCACGCACCGCAGGGCTGGCCTCGAGCTCGTGCTGCGCTTCGTCCACGTCGTCGGCCAGGTAGCGCATGTGGACCGGCAGCTCCTCGGTGCCGCGCTCGGGTCGTTCGGGTCGCCTGTTCAGCCCAGCCACGCACGCACCTCCCGTTCACGCTCGCTGATGCGAGGGCGCCCAGTGCGCTCTCGGCGCTGCTCACGCACCTGTGCGTTCCGCCAAGAGTCAGCGCACTCCTGCGAACAGTAGATGGCGTTCGATCGCTTGTCATCGAGCAACGCCTCGCACCACCGGCAGAACGCAACACGTTGTCTCGCAAGAGCGTGGCGCCGTGCACGTTGTCGCTCAACACCCTCGATGTGGAGGCACGACTCGGAGCAGAACTTCGCCCAGGGCGGGCGGTTCTCGATAGGTGCGTTGCAGCGGCGGCACGTTCGAGACGGCACGACCGGGGAGCGTACGCCCGGGCGAGCATCTCCGCTTATCCGGAGACCCACCTTCCTCCCTCTGCACAGGCGCCTGTCGGCTCAGAGCGCGGGGAGGGTCCGCTACCCCCGCGACGCGGCCTGCTCCGCTCCTGCGCCCGCTCAGGGGGTGGTTCGGGACCGCTTGCGCCGGGGACGCTGCGGAGGGGCGAGCAGCTCCTCGGTCGTAGCGGACACATCGACCGCGTCGGAGACCCGGTGGCGGTACGTGCGGGCAAGCATCGTCACGTTGGCATGCCCGAGCTGGTCGGCTACCCGAGCGAGCGGCACGTCGTCCTCGACCGCATACGAGCCGACGGTGTGCCGCAGCTCATGGAACACGGCGTCGACCTTGGCCCGCTTGCACAGCCGCGTCCCAGCGCTTCCTGACGTGGGAGGGATCGAGGAAGGTGCCGATCGGGCTGGTGAAGACGAGGCCCGAGTCGATCCAGCGCTTCGCCGCCAGGTGCTCGGCTTTCTGTCGTTTGGCATGAGCGTTCAGCGCGGAGACCGCCCGAGGCCCGATGTGCACCGTACGGATCGAGGCCTTGGTCTTGGGCGCACCCAGCTCGTAGCCGCCGCCGTCCTTGCGACTGAGCGCCTGGCGGATCGAGACCGTGCCCGCGCTGATGTCGACCTCGCGCCACGCAAGCCCGAGCAGCTCGCCCCGGCGTGCGCCTGTGGCGATGGCGAGGATCCAGAGCGCCTCGAGCCGGTCGCCCTTGGCGGCGTCGAGGAGGCGGGCAATCTCGGGGCGGGTCGAGCGCGCGGCGCTCGACGGGAGGCTCGGCGTCGGCGGGCAGATGGGTGAGCGCTGCGACGTTGCGGGCGACTTGCCCACGGCGTTCGGCTTCAGCGAGGACCTGGGAGAGCGTGGTGCGCACCAGCCGGATGGAGTTGCGGGCGTAGCCCTGCGCGGCGAGCTGGGCATAGAAGCGTTCGACCCGCTCGGGGGTGAGCGCCACCAGGCGGACCGAACCGAGGCCCTCATCGAGCCAGTCGAGCGCCCAGCCGTACTGGCTGACTGTCGACGGACGGAGCTGGCGGGAGGGCAGGGCGTAGTCGCGCCAGTGGGCCATGACCACGCGCAGCGTCATGTCGCCCTTGGGTGAGACCGCGCCCGAGGCAGCAGCTCCTTGGAGGGCGCGCATCTTCTGCGCCACGTCCGCCTCGGTCTGGCCCGAGACCCAGCGCCGCGACCCGTCCGTCATGGTCACCCCGCCGCGGTACCGGTCGTTCTTGGCGTCGTAGGTGATGCTGCCCTGGTGGTTGCCCCGTCGGGTAGCCATGTGGTCCTCTCCCTGATTCTTGGCGCGGTTCTGGCGCGGTTTGGCGCGGTTTGACCGTAGTTGATGGGAGGTGACGGGAGTTGTTTGGAGGCTCTACGCAGGACAAACGTCGTTGACCAGGAACCCCGTTGTTATCTGGCAGTCAGGAGGTTCGTGGGTTCGAGTCCCATCGCCTCCACCCTTCTTCGCAGGTCAGAGGGCTCTTCGCTCGTGGTGACAGACGGTTGCGTGGCGGCTTGTCACCAAATGTCACCACTCACCCCAACAGCGACGCCGACAAGTCTGCTCCCGCATCCTCAGCCATGCCAGGGATCACGTGGGCGTAGATCGAACGTGTGACGGTAGGAGAAGAGTGCCCGAGGAGCTCACTGACGATCTTCGTCGGGACTCCCGACGCGAGCATGAGCGATGCGGCCGTGTGCCGCGTGTCGTGCAAGCGGATACGGGGCAGCCTGGCTGCCGTCACCAGACGCTCAAAGCGGCTGGAGATGGTGTCTTGGTGGTATGGCAGGCCAATCTCGTCTTCGAGGACGTAACCGCTGTCTTTGTACGCTTTTCCCGCCTTGAGCTTCTCAGCCCGCTCGCGAGTTTGATGGGACGTCAGCAGAGTGACAAGCGAGACATCAAGTGGAAGGGATCGCTTGCCCGCATTCGTTTTTGGCGCTGACGTGATCGCCTTCGCATCGACGACAACCCTTGTGGAGAGAATCCTGATCGTTCCACCATCGAGATCGACCGCGTCCCAACGGAGCCCGCATAACTCCCCACGGCGAATGCCTCGGGTGAGAAGGAGTGCCCAACCGACTGCCAAGCAGTCCTAGACGGTGCTGCTCATAGGCCGGGATCTGGTCAAAGACTGGGAGCTGAGTGGCCGGAGGCGGTTGCTGCGGCAGGACCCGCCCACCAGCTGTTCCTGCGGTCACGGTGATGCCGGTGGCGGCGTCAAAACAAAAAATAACCAATCTCAAGAATAATCAATCTCTCAGCTGACCGTGATCGTATCCCTAGCGTTTAACCACTTCCCCGACCCTCGGAGGCTTACAAGTGACATATCCAAATCAGTCTGTCCGGTTGGAGTCTCCACTCCGGTCCCGATGGAATCGGTGGCGCACCGCGATGGTGGGGGTGCTCTCGGGGCTCATCGTGATCGCCGCGAGCACGCTGTCTGTCTCAGTAGCGACGGCGGGCGCGGCGTCCCCAACCCCGGCTGCCACAGTCGTAACCGCCAAGAGCAATCCGACACTCGGCACGATCCTGGCCGACAGTTCGGGCATGACCCTGTACACCCTGATGAATAATGGCCAGCCCGTTCTGTGCACGGGAGCGTGCGCTGTAGCGTGGCCACCTCTCACCGTTGCTTCGGGGACCCCGGTCACTGGACCCGCAGGCGTCACCGGACTTGGCACTACCTCGAACGCCAACGGAACGGCCGTCACCTTCGAAGGTGCTCCTCTCTACACGTTTGTCAACGACCACTCCTCGGCGGACGCCAACGGTAACGGCATCGTCGCCTTCGGCGGCACGTTCCAGGTGGTGACCGTGGCGTCTCCTACCACGGTTTCCCTCAACAAGCCGGTCGTGGGCATGGCCGCTACCCCTGATGGCAAGGGCTACTGGGAAGTCGCTTCTGACGGAGGGATCTTCTCCTTCGGTGATGCCGCGTTCTTCGGCTCGACGGGCGGCATGGTCCTCAACAAGCCGGTCGTGGGCATGGCCGCTACCCCTGATGGCAAGGGCTACTGGGAAGTCGCTTCTGACGGAGGGATCTTCTCCTTCGGTGATGCCGCGTTCTTCGGCTCGACGGGCGGCATGGTCCTCAACAAGCCGGTCGTGGGCATGGCCGCTACCCCTGATGGCAAGGGCTACTGGGAAGTCGCTTCTGACGGAGGGATCTTCTCCTTCGGTGATGCCGCGTTCTTCGGCTCGACGGGCGGCATGGTCCTCAACAAGCCGGTCGTGGGCATGGCCGCTACCCCTGATGGCAAGGGCTACTGGGAAGTCGCTTCTGACGGAGGGATCTTCTCCTTCGGTGATGCCGCGTTCTTCGGCTCGACGGGCGGCATGGTCCTCAACAAGCCGGTCGTGGGCATGGCCGCTACCCCTGATGGCAAGGGCTACTGGGAAGTCGCTTCTGACGGAGGGATCTTCTCCTTCGGTGATGCCGCGTTCTTCGGCTCGACGGGCGGCATGGTCCTCAACAAGCCGGTCGTGGGCATGGCCGCTACCCCTGATGGCAAGGGCTACTGGGAAGTCGCTTCTGACGGAGGGATCTTCTCCTTCGGTGATGCCGCGTTCTTCGGCGCGGCCTGACCACGCGGAACTGCGAACAACCGACGCACCCGTGGATGGTCACACGAAATGGGGCGATGGTGTCCTAGGGGCCGAAAGCGTCGTTGAGCAGTGTCGAATCGAGGGCCGACCCTGCGATGCCGAGGACGGTCGCGGAGTGAAGGCGCTGTAATTGCAAACCCTTCAGGAGACTCATGCAATCTTTGTGACGTAAGTACTACCGTTCATTGACTGCCCGTCTAGGATCCTGACCAAGCTCGGCGTGACGGTGACGGGGTCTGCGACACAGTGGGTACGCCCGGTGGTCACCCACCCAACCTCAGCAATGCACGAGGGCACCCCAACCCCATCGGCACCGCCCAGTCGGACTGGAGGATCTGTAGGCCAACGACTACAAATCGGCTGAGACACGGCCTGAGCGGCGGTCGAAATGCACGACATCCCTTGGGCAGTGGATCCCCATCGGGGGTCGCCTTCGAAGGCTTCTGGCGCCTACCCCACGATAAGCGGGACCCTAGCGACAAAGATCATCCCGAGTAACGTCTGAATTTCCAATCCATGGAGGTGGGGCACCAAATGGCGGTCATGGTCACGTTCACCTGAAGAGCGAGTCCACACGTACCGGAGTATGCACGATCACATGCTCGGGTTGGCGATTCCGGCGGGGATGCTCTTTCACGCAGCTCACGACGTCGACAATCAGGTAGCGCTCGTGGATTTTTGGCCCAGCGCCGAGGCCTGGCAGGGCTTCGCAGAGGCCCGCTGGCCAAGGGGATGAAGGCGAGCGGGATTGCGCCGCCGGACGATCTCAAGATCACCGCCGCTCTCGAGGCCGATAGCCGGTAAGGGTCTCGACCTTTGGTCACTCAAGCCGCCCCGACCACCAGCGGGAGTCTCTAGAGCCTTAGGGGTGATCGCCTCTTCGGCCGGGAGCCGCCCATGCCGCAGCCCACTTGGGGGCACTTGAGCCTCGAGCAGTGTGGTCAACTATAAAGAGTCAACCATCACCAGAGACTTGGATAGGGCTCCGACGAAAGGGAGTTCATGTCGCCAAAGGGGATCGACGGTCGAGTCGGCACCAGAAGGGGCGGCTATCGGCATACGGCACGGAGTGCGGCCGCAGTCCTCACCATGAGCATCCTTCTCATGGTGTGCGGAGGCGTATCAAGCTCCGCTTCGTTCGTGTACGTCGGCAGTACGACATCGACGAATCCTTTACCTGGCTCGCCTCGAGTCACTGTAATCGGGCCCGTCCGAATCGGTTCTCCCACATTCAACAAGACCCTGTATGGCAATAATTTCGACCTGTCAAAGGTCGGCTACGAGAAGTCCCAGTTCTTCCTCTCGGGTACCGCCCACTCCTACGGGCCAGCGAAGCCCCTCACGAGCGATGGGAAGTGGAAGATCATGGTTGGTGCGAGCGCGCCGTATAAGACACGGATAGCCGTTTACCGTCCCATCAACCCGAAGAGGTTCAATGGGACCGTCGTCGTCGAGTGGCTCAATGTGAGCGGTGGTTCCGATGACGCTCCTGACTGGACGCTGTCTCACAACGAACTCGTTCGCGACGGCTTCGCCTGGGTAGGGGTGTCGGCCCAGCAAGTCGGTGTCAACGCAGCCAAATCCGCCGATCCCACCGACTACTCGTCGCTCTCGCACCCAGGCGACAGCTTCTCATACGACATATTTTCACAGGCCGGCGACGCGATTCGGGACGACGCCGCGAGGATCCTTGGTGGTTTGCGGCCGCACAGGCTGATTGCAGCCGGTGAGTCGCAGTCGGCTGGACGCCTCATGACGTATATCGACGCCGTTCAGCCGACGGCAAAGGTCTTCCAGGGTTTTCTCGTACACAGCCAATTCGGGACCGGCGCCCCCCTCTCTCAAGCGCCCCAGACCTACTACGCTGCCCCGACCCCGACGACGATCCGCAGTGACCTCGGCGTTCCGGTTATCGAGTTCGAGACCGAAACCGATGTCTTTAGCAGCAACCTGAGTGACCGGTTGCACTACGGCAATCCAAAGTGGTTCCGCCTCTGGGAGGTCGCAGGCAGCTCGCACTACGACTACTACGGTCTTGCCATTGGTCCCAACGACACGGGTAACGGTCAGGGCGCCGTAGAGAATCTGGCTGCCATGGAGAACCCGACGCGCACCCCTGCGGGCGGGTTCAGCTGTGCCATTCCCATCAACACGGGAGGAACGCACTGGGCACTCGACGCTGCCGTGCGTTGGCTCGACAGGTGGGTTGTCGATGGCACGCCCCCTCCTCGGGCGCCCCTCTTGGCGACGAGCCATGTCTCACCGGTGGTGTACAAGCTCGACACACATGGAAACGCCATCGGCGGCGTGCGGACCCCTCAGGTCGACGCGCCGATCGCGTCCTTGGGCAGTCAAGGCAACAGCGGAGGCTTCTGTTTCCTCTTCGGCTCCACCGTACCGTACAGCGCGGCCCACATCGCAACCCTCTACAAGTCCCATAACCAGTTCGTCTCAGCCTGGTCTCGCGCGATTGACAGGGACCAGGCCTCAGGCTTCATCCTCCCTGCCGATGCCGTCGAACTGCGGCGCGCGGCGGCTGCTTCAAATGTGGGACTGCCCGTCCGCTGACCTAACCCCGACGCACCGATTGACTTTTTGATCTGAAGTTCGCGATTCAAAGGTCGTTTCGGCGTGTTGCGAGCCGAACGGAACCGCACTGGCGGGCGCTTCCCAGAACGGCCCTGTTGATTCGGGTCGTCGCGATACTGGGCTACCCGAATCAGCCCCTCTGAGAATCAGCTTGCAGAGGGTCGTGATGTCACTAAGGCCGCAGTGATGCTTCTGGCAGGAGGGGCTCGAACAACTCGATCGGATTGCCAGAAGGATCTTCGAGCAGAATCTGCATTCCTCCCACACCAGTGACGATGTCATTGCGGAACCGCGCACCGAGGCCACGCAGCTCTTCAACGGTGCCGGCGAGATCGGACACCTCAAGGCTGAATCGATTCCATCCTCCAGGCTCAGGCATAGTCCCATCAGGCATCGCCTGACCACCGCCGGGTCCGCCACCGGTTGCGCTGAGGACAAGACGAAGATCCCCGTGAGAGAGCATGGCGAATGTCGGTGCAGGATGCATAATCTCTTCAAAGCCCAGGCGTTGACAGTAAAACGAGATGGACTCGTCGACGTCGTTGACGATGTAGCGGACGCTCACTGTGGCCATGGCTTTCCTCGATTCGGGTGCGAACTAGAATGAAACGTAACCGTTTCACAGCGATACGTCAACGTATCGGACCGCGCAGCCCGTTGTCCGTGGATAGGAGGCCATGCCAACAGCCAGTCGCACACCGAGGAGCGCCCTCGACCCCCGCGTGGAGCGATCGCGCCGGGTCATATTGCAGGCCGCACTCGATGAGCTCGGTGAGGTCGGCTACGGGACATTCAGAATCGAGTCCGTGGCAGCTCGTGCCGGCGTCGGTAAGTCCACGATCTATAGGCACTGGACCGACAAGCTCGCCCTCATTGCCGACGCGTTCGAAACCTTCCACGTGCAGATGTCGCCAAAACCCGACACCGGGTCGCCACGCGAGAACGTGGAGGCAATGGTGCGGCACGTGGCCGAGTTGTTCATCGACTCCACCTTCTCTGTCTGCATACCGGCCCTGATCGAAGGGGCAGAACGAGACGCAGGGTTGCGGAAGTTCCACCACACCTATACAGCGGAACGGCGCCAGAGCCTCATGGATGTCATTGCAGAGGGAATCGCCGACGGCGAGTTCCCCTCTTCAACTGATCCCGAGTTGGCAACCTTGGCTCTATTGGGCCCGATCATCTACTCGAGATTGATGTCGGCCGGTCCGTTCGATCCCGGTCGGGCAGCGGATCTTGTCGCGCTAGTGCTCGGGCCCTCCCACCGGTGACCCCACGCAATCCAAACGGTACGACCCCGGCCCGCCGATAGGTGGGCGGTCCGGGTCGTGACGGGAGGAGACGCACTGCTGTCGCCGAGTGTCACCCGGCGCCTGATCGGCGAGTTCGCCTCCCACAGTCGTGGTCTGAGCAATCGGCGGGTCCCCGCTGGACTGACCTCACGCGAACGCGAGGTGATGGTCCTCGTCGCGCATGGGCTCTCGAACAAAGAGATCGCCGACAAGCTCTACGTATCCGTATCGACCGCGAAGACGCATGCCACTCGGGCGATGACCAAGTTCGGCGCCCGCGACCGGTCCCAACTTGTCGTATTCGCATACGAGTCCGGATTGGTTCAGCCTGGATGGGTTGAGTAGAACGACACGCCGTTGACGAGTCGTCGCTACGCCGAGTTGCGCAGCGGCAAATAGAGGACGCTGGCCACGACGAACCCCACATAAAACGAGAGATCCGCCCCATCCAATGTCCTGGCCATGGGTCCCTCCAGCACGCTTGTATTCATGAAGGGCACCATGGCGCAGAACCCGAGAACCAGGCTCGCGAGAGCGGGCCAGCCCGTCGGGAGGTTCTTTCGATCCATGAGGGCCGACAGTTCGGCGTAGGTAGTGGTTTCCTTTCGGTCGTGCCAGTCGATGAGGATGATCGCCAGAAAGGGGGCTATCCAGTACGCACTGAAGAGCAGCACGCTTTGGAACCTGCCCGCCGTGTTGCCCTGATGGATCCAGAGGATGAGGCAAAAGGCGATCACGGTGCCGAGTGCAGCGCTCCAATGGCGCTTTAGTTTCACGCCGGCCGCCTGCAGGGCGAGGGATCCTGAATAGTCGTTCATCGCATTGCTGGTGATCGCCCCGAAGATGACTGTAACCAAGGCCAACGTGCCCAAGACACCGCCGCCGACGAGCGTGCGTACGCCCGCCGCAGTCTGGTCACTGAGCGCTCTAGCACCAGCCAAACCGATCGCATAGGTCCAGACGTACGAGGCACAGAGTCCGCCAAAAGTCCAAAGGAAGATCGGGCGCGACGGCGTATCCTTTTCCTGGTAGCGGGTGTAGTCGGCCGCGTAGCTGGCCCAACTAAACGCTCCACCGAAGGCAATTGTTGACATGAGGACGAAGGCGCCAACTGCTGCTCCCGCATCCACCGTGTCATGGAGTGGGATAGCACCGTGCTGGAGGATGCGCACCGACAGGACGGCAAAGAGGACGGCCAAAATGGCGCTCCCCCACTTGTCCAGTTGATGAATCAGCTCATAACCCACAAATCCGACCAGCCCCTCGAGTGCGAGCACGACAAGCGCACCCAGCGCGAAAGGAATATGGAATAGAGCTTGGACTCCTTCGGCACCAAAGAGCCCGACCAGGCCGTCCCAGGCGATAGCGCTCACCCATTGCACGAGTGCGGGCAGAGCGATGCTCTTGCCGAAGGGGAGGCGAGCGAGCGGCAACTGTCCCATTCCGGTCTTGGGGCCCCAAGTGGCCAAATAGGCGACCGGGAGTGCGCCCAGAACCACGCCAATCAATATCGCCAAGAGACCAGGCCATAACCCCAACCCAAGGGTGAACGCCAACGTGCCCGTGAAAACCCCGGATAGCTCCATGTTGGGGGCGAACCACACGCTGAAGCTCCGCGCTGAACTCCCGTAGCGTTCGTCCTCGGGGATCGGGGCCATCCCGTGGCTTTCTACGACGAGGTCACCGCTCAGGGTGGGACGAACACCGCTAAAGACACTGGACGCACTGCGGCCCGCACTCGCATGAAGGTCATCTGCTGTATCGACCATCACTTCTCCCTCCCTTCGCCGGCATTACCCGGAGCAGGTTCAACGGTCGGCACCACTGAGGCGCCCTCTCAGCCCGGTCCATCCGAGCTCCCGTGCGCTGCAGTCTCGCGCATCCGGTTCACCAGTGCTCACAAATGATGCAATGCCAAAGAGCGCCGGAGGCGGAAGCGGGCTTCCGGGGTGACACCCCAATATCCGTCGATCGACGTTGTAGCCGTCTAGCTGGAGTCCAATTCCAATGCAGAGTCGCCATTATCACGCGGTCCGAATAATCCATACTCTTGTGAGGACGCGAGAACGCGGAGGTCCGACATCGTGGCATAAGGAACCATTTCCACGGTGAGTTCGCTACCTTGTTCAGGTTGGGTAATGACGGGCGCCAGAGTTCCTTATACGTCACACCGGATAGCGCCGTTGCCCTCTGCATCGACTCCTGAAGAGTGATACGTAGGGTGACGTGATGAGTATCTGATACGAAAGAGGCCCCGGCTCCACAGGCAATATTTGGATAACGCGAATACACGCATGAGGGATGGCCTGGAGTCGGTTGATGTGAACGAGGTCTATACCGAATACGTAGCTCACCGACGGGGGCGAGAGCCGCGCAACGCTGCCTGACCATCCGTGTCCTGAGCCCGTATAAGTCGTAGTGAGTCGCCGAAATCGGCTGAGTAGTGACGCCGACAACGTTGCGCGCCAAGAAGGTCGACCCTGCTCGACCTTCGAATCCACCTACCCCCTAGAGCGAGCCCTCTTGCCCGGACCTTGTCGATGACCTCCAGAGCGTTGGCAACCACCCAGTCGTCGTCCATGGACTCCCCCTCCGATCGCAGCTGGCGCAGGTGTCCCTCCCCCCAGGAGGTCCCGGAGCACGGCCGTCGTACGACGACGGAGCTCAACAATGATCCCCGTCCCGCGATGCCGGCACCTACGACCCCTCCCTCGGACTCGCCCCCATCGTCGTGGACCGCGTCTTCGAGTCCTTGAATGAGATCGCTGCCACAGCGGTGTCGGTTCTCCTGGTGGAGCAGTGCTTCGCCCGCACCCTCAGCCGTGGCCGACTCGGCCTGCCTCTCAACCGCGGTGAGGTGGGTGTTCACGGGAGCGGCCGATGAGCTCAAGGAGAACTAGATCTTCGAGCGCTACTTCGGGATAGAGTCAAACGCCACTCAGTGATCGAGTTTCGAGGGGGGGCGACGGCATGGGTCGTAAGGTCTCGCTTTTGGTCTCGATGCTGAGCGCGTCCGTGGTCAGTTTCCTGCTTCCTGGCTCCGGACCGGCCTCTGCCTCCACTGTGTCGCCTATAATCGTGGGGTTGGTTTGCAGCTGCACGGGACCATATGCGTCGAGCTTGGTCGGCGATGAAGCGACATACAAAGCTTGGGCGAGTGCCACCAACGCAGCAGGCGGAATCAACGGGCACAAGGTCGATGTGATCTTTTCCGACGACCTTAGCAACCCGGGCGTCTCACGTAACGAAGTTGAGACGATGATCACAGCGGATCATGTGGTCGCCATCCTGGACGATAGTGGTGTTGACACTGCGTGGGAGTCCTTTGTCAATCAGCACAATATTCCCGTCGTTGGCGGAGGTCTGGGGGGGACGATCTTTAATACGGATCCCGATTGGTTCCCAGAGGGTCAGACTGTCAATGCGCTGGAAGCTTCAGTCGTCATCGCGGTCAAAAAGGGAGGCGCCAAGAGCACCGCCTTCTTCTATTGTGCCGAAACGCCTGGCTGCGCCGAAAGCGTACCGTACATAAGAAAATTGGCGACGACGCTCAAGACGCCCTTGGTCTACACCACGGCAATCGCCTATGGAGCACCGAACTACGTAGCGCAGTGCCTTGCGGCCAAACAGAGTGGGGCCCAAGCTCTGATTGTGGTCGAGGCTGCTCTTGTCGTTCAACACGCGGTGGCGGACTGTGCAAAGCAGGGCTACACCCCGATCGACGTGGTGGACGGGAGTGCCGTCGCTCTGAGCGACACGTCGACGCCGGGTCTGAGAAACAACCTGCTCGCCATCCAGTCGGACATTCCATTCTCGGTGAAGGCGACCCCAGGAATGAAGGCAATGAGAGTCGCTCTGCATAAGTACGCCCCGTCGGTCCTCACCTCTCCTTCGTTTGGCGAGACGATCGTGTTCCAGTGGGTATCAGGTCAACTTCTCGTTGCGGCTGTCAAGGCCGCTCACATAAGGTCCAGTGAAGCCGTGACGTCTGCCGAAATCAAAACTGGTCTGTATTCACTCCACGGAGACACTCTCGACGGCATGGCTCCGCCGTTGACCTTTAAGAAAGGTGCACCGCATCCCGTCGACTGTTGGTTCTGGATGAGGCTCCAGGGGGGCGTGTTCACGACTCCCTATGGGCTGACGACGACGTGCTACAGATAGCCTCGCCACGTCCGCTCATCTGTTGCGGTCATCAAATGTCTCCTTCTTGTCCTAGGTTTGAATGCCGGTTGTCGCTGTTATCTCTCCACTGGAGATAGAGAGATAGTTCGTGGGATGACTGGGGCAAAACCACGGAGTCAGGCGTCCCGGTGGGATATCCGGATCGAGGCTGCCGCCAGAGCGACTGCGGCATAGACGCCGAGGACCACGACGGCTGTGCCTGGCCTCAGGAGTCCGGCCGAGTGGTTGACCGTGACGGCGGCCTCGAGCGCTGTCCCAGGTACGTACTGACGAAGGCCGGCCGGAAGCAACTGGCCGAGCGTGACGCCTCCCACGATGACCAGCACCAGTGCTGTGGTCGCTGCCGCGGTGTGTCGGACGAGGCCGCCGAGCCCGACCCCGATAACGGCGATAAGGCTCACTGCCAAGGCGCCGAAGACCACCGCTTGGAGGACACCCGGATGCCCCAGGGTCACCTCGAGGTGCTTGCCGGTGAAGACCCGCTGGCCGACTTCAAAGCTGACCACGGCAGTCAGCAGCGCCACGGGGAACACGAACGCAGCAGTGACCGCAGCTTTGGCCGTCAGCACCAGGCGTCTGGTGGGCGTGGCGGTGAAGGTGGACCGGATCATCCCCGTCACGTACTCGGCCGTGACGGTCCGGACTCCGAGTGCAGCGAGAAGCACGGCGCCGACGAAGACGACGCCGAACAGCGAGCAGGCGGTCGGGTCGAAGATCTGGCGCTGTTGGGCTGTCATGGTGGACCAGGCATGGACCTGAGAGACGCAGAGGATTGTTCCTAAGGCGATCGATATGACCGTGGCCATGACAACCGTCCGCCACGTCGAGGGCAGGGTGCGGAGCTTGGTCCACTCGGCCTTCAGAGCACGCCTGGTCTTCGGGGTCCGGGCGGGTGATGCCGTGGATGTGAACCGAATCGCGTCGATGGTGGGTGTCGCAGTGCTCATGTCAGGCTCCTTTGGTTGCGTCGACCAGCTGGCCGGCGTGAAAGTCGGTTTGGTCCTTGGTCAGGTCGAAATAGGCCTCTTCGAGCGTCGACCCAAGTGGGGCGAGCTCGACCAGGGTGATGTCGTGGGAACGAGCGGCTGCACCGATCGTCGCGGAGTCCATTCCGGTCACGACCATGGCGCCGTCAGATCCACAGTCGATCAGCGCGCCTCGTTGGGTCAGGGTCTCGGCCAGGTCGGCCTGCTCTACGGCCCGGACCCGGACACTCGAGGCCGTGTGCCGGCTGATGAACTCATCGGTCCCGGCGTCGGCGATGATGCGACCCCTGCCGATCACGATCAGGTGATCCGCGGTCTGGGCCATCTCGCTCATGAGATGGCTCGAGAGGAACACCGTGCGTCCTTGTGATGCCAGGGACTTCATCAGGTTGCGGATCCAGAGGATGCCCTCGGGGTCGAGGCCGTTGATCGGCTCGTCGAACATCACCGTCGCGGGGTCGCCGAGGAGTGCGCCGGCGATGCCGAGCCGCTGGTTCATGCCGAGCGAGAATGTCCCGACCCGCTTTCCTGCCACGTCGCTGAGGCCGACGATGTCGAGCACTTCGGCCACCCGTCGGCGTGGGATGCCATTGCTGTCGGCGAGCCACATGAGGTGGTTAGCAGCACTGCGGCCGCCGACAACGGCTTTGGCATCCAGGAGAGCTCCGACTGACCGGAGTGGGTCGGTCAGTTGGCGGTAGGGCCTGCCGTCCACACGGACTTCGCCTGAAGTCGGGGCGTCGAGGCCCAGGATCATGCGCATGGTGGTCGACTTGCCGGCCCCGTTGGGCCCGAGGAATCCGGTCACCTGCCCGGGCTTGACGATGAAGGAGACCTGGTTGACCGCTACGGTCTTCCCGTAGCGCTTGGTGAGGTGCGTTGCCTCGATCATGGTGCTTCCTTTCCTTGATGGGCTATGTGGGTGTGTAAGGCGTGGCTACTGGGCAACGATGGGTGATTCGTCTGGGCCAGTCCGGTCCAGGGCCGCGACCGAGATCAGCGTCAGGCCGAGGTCGCGGATCCTGTGGAGCAAGCCGTGCAAGGCGGCCTGATCGATCGCCCGAGCGCGGATTGTCGTGGTGCCGTCACCTTCATTGGTGAGGCTCAAGACCTCGAGTTGGCTCGCCCAGCGCGGAGCGAGATGACCTCGCAGTCGGATCTCGTAGAACCCGGCCTCTTGCTGTCTGCTAGCCCCCGAGGGTGTTTGGCTCATGGCGTTCCTCCCTTGTTCTGGCCGCTTGCGAATCTCTCGCTCGCTGATGGAAAGGTATGAGCCAATGTGGTGACTAGTCCTCACCACATGAGGTGATTCACCTGGTGAAACACGGTGGATTGGTCGTTGGGCGTGCAAACGGGCGATGGAGGCCTTCTATGACGGGTGTGACTCTGTTGCGCCAGGGAGCCGAGTTGCCGGGTGGGAGGGCGGTCCAGCCTCGTCAAGAGGCGTGTCTGACAGGATTGGTTGCCCGGATCATCCACCGGCCGACTCGAGAGGGGGAGACGCCCGTGGAAAGCGTGTTGGTTGCGACCAAGTTGCATGTGCCGGCACCGCGGTCGGGACTCATCGGGCGGGCGAGGTTGATTGATCGACTGGAGCGTGGGTTGGCGTCGAAACTGGTCCTTGTTTCGGCGCCGGCCGGGTTCGGCAAGACATCCCTACTCACCCAGTGGCTCGCGGCGGTTGCAGGCCACGGCCACACCGTCGCTTGGCTGGCCCTCGACCAAAGCGACAACAGAGTCCATACCTTCTGGCCTCATCTCGTTGCCGCCGTCAACACCGCCGTGCCTGGGTTCGGCGCCGGCCTGCTCCCGCTCCTCGAAGCAAGCGGGTCCACGACCGAGGGAGTGCTCACCGCCCTAGTCAATGAGCTTGACGCGCTGTCAACCGAGTTGTACTTGGTGCTCGACGATTACCACCTCATCGATGACCAGGGCATCCAAGAGGGCGTTATCTTTCTGCTGGAGCACCTCCCAGCCCACGCCCACCTGCTCATCACAACTCGCGCCGACCCACCGCTGCCGCTGCCGCTGCTTCGCGCACGAGGAGATCTGACGGAGATCCGCGCCGCTGATTTGCGCTTCACTCCCGAGGAGGCCTCGACGTACCTCAACGATGTCATGGGTCTCGACTTACGGCCCGAGGCCGTTAGTGCACTCGAAACCCGCACGGAAGGCTGGATCGCCGCCCTGCAGCTCGCAGCGCTTTCGATACAAGGACGCGACGACAGTGCCCACTTCATCGCCGGTTTTACCGGCAACGACCGCTACATCGTCGATTACCTGGTGGAGGAGGTACTCGCCCGACAGCCCGACGAGATCCGATTCTTTCTCCTACGCACGAGCATCCTGGACCAGCTCAGCGGGCCGCTGTGCGACGCAGTAACCGGATGCGCTGGTGGAAAGGGCATGTTGGAGCGGCTCGAGCGAGCCAACCTCTTTGTCATCCCGCTCGACGACCGGCGCCAATGGTACCGCTACCACCACCTGTTCGCCGACGTCCTTCGCGCCCACCTCGAAGAGGAGCAGGCCGAGCAGATCCCAGACCTGCACGCTCGGGCGAGCGAGTGGTATGGGCAGCAAGGGGAACGCTCCGAGGCCATCCGCCACGCACTCGCTGGTGGAGACGTCGAGCGAACAGCGGAGCTGGTCGAATCTGCGCTCCCTGAGATGCGCAAAGCGAGGCACGAGATGCAATTGCGGGCGTGGGTGGAACCGCTGCCCGACGAGGTGGTCCGTCGTCGTCCGGTCCTCGCTGTAACTTTCGCCGGGGCGTTACTGCTGAGCGGAGAGCTTGCTGGAGTTGAGGGCCGCCTGGACGACGCCGAGCGACGGATCGACGCGTCGCCCGGATCCGGAGTTGGCGATGAGGGTGAACTGCGACGGCTCCGGGGGGACATCGAGGTGCACCGGGCGGCGTTGGCTCAGATTCGAGGAGATGTGCCCGCCACGGTCGAGCACGCGCAGCGGGCTATGGAGCTGGCCCTCGAAGAGGACCACGTGGTGCGGGCGGGGGCTGCCGGGTTTCTCGGCATCGCCTTCTGGACCGGTGGCGACCTCGAAGCCGCGCATCGGGCATGGAGCGAGTGCGTGGCGCGGCTCGAGCAGGCGGGTTACCTTTCCGACGCACTTGGGGCCACCCAGGCCTTGGGTGACATCTGCATAATTCAGGGGCGCCTCGGCGATGCCCTGCGCACCTACGAGCACGCGCTTCTCCTCGTGCCCGAGCAGAGCCGGGCCCTCGTGCGAGGGCCAGCCGACATGTACGTCGGGATGAGCGACGTCTTGCGGGAGCGAAACGATCTGGAGGGTGCCCGGCGCCACCTACTCAAGAGCCAGGAACTCGGTGAGCATGCGACGATGACCCAGCATCCCTATCGCTGGCGCGTCGCCATGGCACGGCTGCGTCAGGCCGAAGGAGGTGCCCAGGAGGCGCTCGCTCTGCTGGAAGAGGCCGAGCGCCTCTACGTAAGCGACTTCTTCCCTGATGTCAGCCCGCTTGCGGCATTGCGAGCTCGCATCTGGATCGTCATGGGCCGCCTACGAGAAGCCCGTGGGTGGGCCCGTGAGGCGGGGCTGTCGCCGGAGGGCGACCTCAGTTATCTGGGCGAATACGAGCACATCACCCTGGCTAGGCTGCTCCTCGCGGTTGGGAAAACCAACACTGGGGCGGAGGAGTCCCGGGCGCAGGCCGTGGGCCTGCTCGGTCGTCTCCGGGAGGACGCCGAAACGGGAACCAGGACGGGCACCCTCATCGAGATCATGATCCTCGAGGCGCTCGCCGCTGCAGACCGAGGCGATGGCGGATCGGCCATTGCTTCGCTCGAGCAGGCGTTAACGGCAGCAGAGCCCGAGGGCTACGTCCGCCTGTTCGTCGATGAAGGCCAAGCCATGACGACGCTGCTCCGAGACGCATCCCGGCGTGGCATCACCACTGGTTACATCGAAGAACTTTTGGCGGCCGGGGAGCCGCCGTCGCCCCATCTTGCGAAGACACAGGGTCTCGTCGACCCGCTCAGCGCACGGGAGCTGGACGTGCTTCGGCTCCTTGGGTCCGACCTAAGCGGCCCGGACATCGCTCGCGAGCTCATGGTGTCCCTCAACACCTTGCGGACGCACACGAAGAGCATCTACATGAAGCTTGGCGTGAACAACCGTCGGGCGGCACTTCGCCGGGCCCAGGAACTGAACCTGTCGTCGAGGACCCACAACGCCTGACGCAGAACCGAGGCGGCCCTGAAGCAACCCCCTTGACCAGGTCCGATGCGCAACCACCAGCTCGGTCACATCACCTGGTGATGTCTGGTCACCACATCTCTTCGTACCGTCCACATAGCGCCGGAACTCTCCCCGCTCAGGACGAAGGAGCTCAGACATGACCAGTATGAAGGCAAAGGGGATCTACAGCCCCATTCGGATCGTTGCCCTGGTGGTCATCGGGGTGATGTTGTTCGGCCTGGTGTACATCCGGTTCGCACCCGGCGACGCCGCGGTCTCGGTCCCTCAGGGGGCGCACGCCGGCCAGGTGACCATGCACCCGTGCACTTACGCGACCGAGCGGGGTGCGATGCCCGCGGACTGCGGCACGTTGGTCGTGCCGGAGAACCGAGCGAGTTCGAAGTCGCGCCTGATCGCGCTGCCGGTGACCCGGGTCCTGGCTCGCTCATCCCATCCGTTGGCGCCAATCTTCCATCTCAACGGCGGCCCGGGCATAACCAACATGACGTTTCCACAAGCGAGCCGCCTGACCGCCCAGCACGATGTCGTCATGGTCGGCTACCGCGGCGTCGACGGCTCTTCGGTGCTGAACTGTCCCGAGGTGACGGCGGCGCTGGAGAACTCCGCTGATTACCTCGGCAAAGCGTCGTTGAGCGCGTACTCCCAGGCCTTCGCCTCGTGCGCGAAGCGGCTTGAGCGATCCGGCGTAGAACTCGCCGGCTACACGCTGGCCGAGCAGGCTGACGACATGGAGGCCGCTCGCGTCGCGCTCGGCTACAAGCGCATCGACCTGCTCAGCGAGAGTGCGGGGACCCGTCTCGGGATGATCTACCAGTGGCGGCACCCGAACAGTGTCGACCGCTCGGTGATGGTCGGGGTCAACCCGCCCGGAAACTTCATTTACAGCGGAGCCGAGATCGATCAGGGGATCGAGCGTTATTCGGCGCTGTGCGCGGAGCAGCCTGTCTGCCGCGCCCGCACCAAAAACCTCGCCGCGAGCATGAAGCACACGGCGGGACACATGCCGAGCAGTTGGTTCTCCCTGCCGATCAAGCCGGGCAACGCCCTGGTCGGGACGTTCCTCGGGCTCACGGAGGCGACCGGTTCGCCACTGTCCGGGCCGATGACCCTCGACTCGTGGATCTCCGCCGCGCACGGCGATCCGAGCGGCGTGTGGCTGCTCTCGTGGCTGTCCGGTGTCGTCCTCCCCCAGTCGTTCACCTGGGGTGAGTTTGCAAGCATAGGGATGGCCGACGCGCAGCCCGTCGAGCGCTACTTCAGCTCCGGCGCGGACCGGGGCTCGATCATCGGCAATCCCCTCGGGGAGTTCTTGTGGGGTGCAGGAGGCATGGCTCACGCCTGGCCGGCCAACCCGGGTGAGAGCAAGTACACCAGCGTGCAGAACTCGAGTGTCCCGACGCTGCTCATCGGCGGGACGCTCGACTTCGAGACACCGGCCGAGAACGCCACGAAGGAGCTGTTGCCGCACCTCTCCAACGGGCATCAGGTCATCTTGTCCGGGCTCGGGCACGTGGACGACTTCGACGCCTACGAGCCGAGCGCCAGCACGCAGCTGCTGACCACGTTCTACGCCACCGGCCGGGTCGATACGTCCCGCTACAACCCGAACGTTGTCAGCTTCGCCACACCGCAATCGCAGGCAGCGATTGCCAAGGACATCCTTGGGTTTATGGTCGGCTTCGCCTTGTTGGCAGTGATCTGGCTCGTCGTGTTGGCGATCCGGATCCGCCGCCGAGGCGGTACTGGGCGCAAGACGGGCGCATGGATCCGTTCGGCCGGTCCGATCGTGTTCGGACTCGGCGGATTGTTCCTCGGCGAACTGCTGGTACTGCGGTTCTGGCCGAGCCGGGCGCTCCCCGACCAGCTGCTCGCAGTGGTCTCAATCGCCGTGCCGATCTGGCTCGGGGTCTACGCCGGCTGGGTCTGCACCGACACGCCGAAGGCGATGCGGACCAAGGGCATCGGTGCCTCGGGTGTCGGTGCGGTGGTCGGAGCCGCACTCGGTTTCCACGCGACCAGCGGGCTCATGGCGTTGATCACGACGATCATCTGTGCGGCGGTCGTCTCGAACCTGAGCCTGCTCGTGCTCGACATCTGGACCGAGCGGGCCGCCTCCCGGGGAACGGCCGCTCCGCCCCGGGGAAGCCGCCCGATCTCGCCGAGCGGGCCTGCGGTGGATCTGTCGGAGACGGAGCACCCAGAGCCAGCCCTGCTCTGATCGCCCGAACCGTGGCGGGCAATGCCACCACTCTTCAAGCCGATCTCGATACGTGCTACGCATCGGTCGAGCAGCGAGACGACGAACTCGACATCGTTGGGGCCGGAACCGTGCAGCACCATCGAGAAGTCTTAGGCGTCGCGACGTACGAGAACCAAACAACCGACTCCAAGGGTAATCACCGCATACAGCACGAGCAGGGCGAATCCCATCCAGGGGCTGAAGGCGGAGGCAACTCGCCCCGGCACACCTTGGGTGGAGAACATGACCAGACCGATGTTGGCCGGCAAATAGCGGGCCATGGCGTTGCTCAGACCCGCGGGTAACGCTTCGACGATGATCGGCAGGACCAGCACCACTCCGACGAAAGCCGAAATGGCGCCGGCGGTGTGCCGGATGATGGTGGCCAGTCCCAGTGCCAACAGCCCGAGCACGGTCAGATAGAGACCGGCACCGACAACCGCTCGAAGGACGCCCACCTGTCCCAACGATGCGGATCCGTTTGACAAGAGCGGCTTGAGTTCATGAGGGATCTTCAGCCCGAGTTGCCGCGCGCGCTGCGCCGCCAACGCCTTCGTGCCGACGGCGTGCTTGGCCGACAAGATCGCCTGGCCAATGGCAAAGGCACTGAAAGTGAGGACCTCGCTCACCACTAGCGCCACCGCTCCGAATACAAGGACTTTGGCGCTGAGCACGACGGGCCGTCGGGGTATGGCCGCCAACGTGGCACGGATGGTGCCTGTTCCGTACTCCGCGCTCATGACCAGGACACCGAGGACCCCGAAGATCAGCTGTCCGAGGAAGACGCCGATCAGGCTCCGACGGGTCGGATCGTCGATTATTTCCGAGGGTCTCACCGTGGCAGTACCCAGTATGCACAGCCCAACGACAGCCGCCGCCGTGGCAATGAGAGTAAATGTCGTCGAGCGGACCGACCACAGCTTGGTCCACTCGGCCGCCATGGCTCGGCGCAGACCGACGCGGCCCGACGGTTGTTCGATGGCAAATGGTGTCGGAGCCACAAGCACCGTCGTCACGATCCCCCTCGGAATTCGACGGCCTCGTCGGTCAACTCCATGAAAGCATCCTCCAGTGACGCGACCGGGGTGAGTTCGTGAACAGCGACGCCTATCGACGCGGCAAGGTCACCTACCTCGGACGCCGCAAGGCCAGTGACGTTCATGGAGCCGTCCGCATCGGGGATGACCCTCCCGCCAGCGTTGGTCACGGCGTCGGACAGTTGGTGCGGCGCCGGCGTGCGAACCTTTACCGATCGTCGCGAGCTGCCGCTTACGAAGTCAGTGACCGAGGTTTCGGCGATCAGCTTGCCTTTGCCGATGACCACGAGATGGTTGGCGGTGAGCGCCATCTCGGCCATGAGGTGGCTCGACACGAACACGGTGCGGCCTTCGCCGGCCAGCGCTTTACACAGCGTGCGCACCCACCGGATGCCCTCGGGGTCAAGGCCGTTCACGGGCTCATCGAAGAGCAAAACCCCCGGGTCGCCGAGCAGGGCGGCGGCAATACCCAGTCGCTGGCCCATCCCGAGTGAAAACTTGCCTACTCGTTTGCCTGCCACCGAGCCGAGACCCACGAACTCCAGTACCTCCTCGACGCGTCTTCGAGGAATGGCATTGCTTCGCGCCATGGTGAGCAGGTGGGCACGAGCGGAGCGCCCAGGATGGATGGATCGCGCTTCGAGCAGCCCGCCCACTTCGCGCATCGGCCACGGTAGATCCCGATAGCGCCGACCTGACACGACGACTGATCCAGAGGCCGGCGAGTCGAGGCCCATGATCATGCGCATGGTGGTCGACTTTCCCGACCCATTTGGGCCGAGGAATCCGGTCACGGTCCCGGGGCGGACGTCAAAAGACAGGTCGTCAACCGCCAGCACGTTACCGAACCGCTTTGAGAGACCACGGGCCTCGATCACCCTGGCAGCCTTGCACGCTGCCGTGTCATTTCGACGACAGGGCTACGCCCGACCCAGGGACGCACCCACGTGTCGTTAGCCCTGAGAGATGAATCTGACCACAACGCCGCGAACGTCGCCCCCAGGCCTTGCGCGGTGCCCTCAGAATAGGAGATTGAGCTGCCACGAAACGCCGAACCGGTGATCCACCCACGCCGAAACTCTGGATGAACCATGCGCGTGATCCCGCCTTGAGAAACGTGTCAAGGACCCGCTCGAGCTCTTTCTCGGACTCATGGTCAATCCAAATCGACATCGCCGGTGTGAAGGTGAAGTTATGAGGCAGCACCATCAAGCGCGATGACGGGCGTTGCGCCGATGCTGAACTCAACGCGACCGACGGATCTCTCGGGCCAGCAGTCAGTTCGATCTTGCCCACCGTTACATCCGGAATGATCTGACCGTAGAACTCGCGGCCTCGCCAACCCGGCCGCACTAGTTGCCGACGAAACATGAGAGCTGTTGCGACGACGCCCATTTCAGATCTTCCTCCCAACCGGAACGCCCCTCATGACTTTCTAGCGCCGCCCTGTAGACCGACCACGTTCTGCGCAGTCGAGGAAATCTGGCTCAGCGCGATCTCCACCTTCGTCGGCTTTGTGGCGACGAAGGTGGTGCTTCCGGTTCCCAGTTGACCCTTCTTGTTCTCACCCCAGGCCCAGAGCCGTCCCGTACGGTCAATGGCGTAGCTGGCAAACCCACCAGAGCTGACCTTCACGAAGCGCACCCCGCGTGGGACGTCCACGCGCACCGGTACATTTGAGCTGACTCTGGTGCCATTACCGAGCTGGCCACCTTGGTTGTTTCCCCAGGCCCACACCGAGCCGCTGCGGAGGATGACCACCGTCTGGCCGTTGGTGGGTCCACTGCCGCCCTGGAACACCTGGCGCACGGGCCCTGGCAACGACACGCGCACCGGGACGCTGCTCTCAAGCATGGTGCCGTCGCCGAGCTGGCCGGCGGCGTCGTAGCCCCAGTCGTAGTAGGTCCCATTGGCGAGGAGTGCCCCCGACCCCTCCCAAGAGGAGGTGAGCGCCGTCACCTGCGCCGTGCTCGGCAGGCCAGGGACGGGAACGGGACCGGCGCTGCTCGTGGTGGACCCGGTACCGAGCACGCCATCTTCGCCACTGCCGCAGGCATAGACCGTGCCCTCAGAGTCAAGGAGGGAATGCGTCCGCGCCCCGGTCACGCGGGTGACGTTGCGCAACGGGAGCTCTTTGGGTGTGAGCTCTATGAGCCCTGACAGGCACAAGTCGCCGAGGGCATTCAGACCCCAGCCCCAGGCGTGTCCACTTGCGTCAATGGCCAACGCTCCGTCGAATGGCATTGGGTTGGCCAAGGTCACGATGCGGACGCCGGCTGGGAATTCGACCTTGACCGCTGAAGTCGAGTAGGAAGCGTTAGCCCCATTGCCGAGCTCCCCGTAGCTGGCCACCCCCCACGCCCAGACCGTTCCATCCGAGGTCAGGGCGTAGCCGTCGGAGTTGGAGCTGGCGATCTGGACGACCCCGCCCCTTATCCCCGTGACCGGCGTCGGTCGGTCGAGCTGGAGCTGGGTGAGTGCTCCTTTGTTCCCGACCACACCGAACCGATACACGATGGTCCGCGATGGTGGCGTCGAGGCGCCGCTGGAGTGCTCGAAACCGACAACGATGAGATTCGCAACGAGCAGCAGCGCTACCAACAGATGCCATACCTTCAACCAAGGAGCCCGAATCATCTCTGCAGTATGTGATCACGAGCCAGCCATTGTCAACCAGGTTGACAATCTGCTAACGTCCAGCCATGGAGGACGGCCACCTTTCAGCTGCCGACGATGTCCAGGACCTCAGCGCTTTCGAAGTGAATCCGATCAGCCTCGGGCCTGCGCTTCGCCGGGCGTGGATCGGTTACCAGATCCGACTGGATCAGTCGATGGAGGCTGCGGGATTCGGCGAACGCCGATTCCCTGACGGGCGCGTGCTGCGACTGTGCTCGACATCTGACGGCTCGACGATCTCGGCCATAGGGCGAGAGATCGGTATCACCCGGCAGGGTGCAACCAAGGTCGTGAGCCACCTCGCCGACTGTGGCTATGTGGCTGTTGCCGATTCAACAACCAACCGGCGCGAGAAGTCCGTGACTCTCACCAACCGGGGGGTCGAGTACCTCCAGGCTCAGCGCAGGTCCGCTCGGCGAATCGAGCGCGAGATGACGGACCGGCTGGGACATGCGGGGTTCTCGGCCCTGACCGAGCTCCTCGAGGCATTGGGGGCAGACGGTGGGGACGTTCGACTTTCGGATTATCTCCGGCGGACTTGAATTCCTGGGGAACGTGATGCTCCACGGCTCAGGGCAAGTAATTCGACAAGCGATTTCTCCAGACCAAGCCCAGGCAGCGCTACATGATCACGGGGACGATGAAAAACCCGGTTGAATCGGTCTGGAGCATTTGACCATCAGTAGCCTGGCAGTCAGGAGGTTCGTGGGTTCGAGGACCATCGCCTCCACCCGTAGGTGCAGGTCAAAGGCTGCGGCGGTCAGCGGATCAGGTTGGTCACCGAAGTCGGCGTGACGCGGCCGGAACAACACTGCCGAGCTGTTCCTCTAGTTCACTCTTTGCCGATCATTACCTCGGTGGACTTAATGACGGCTTTCACCGCATCCCCCTCGGCAAGATCCAGTTCGGTGGCCGAGTCCTTGGTGATGACCGAGACCACTTCCTGTCCTCCTATTAGACGGATGACAACAGTCGACATGACAGCACCGTGCTCGACCCGAACGATGGTGCCCTCAAGTTGGTTCCTCGCGCTGAGTCTCATTTCTGTGACGCTACCCCGAGTATCTCGATAGAACCGGCTGGTGATGTTCCAGTTCCGCAACCGGACGCTATACAACGCCCAATGCCAGGCCGAGCAGGGTGGCGTTGGCCACCCCGACGATATTCGCCCATGACGTTCCTCAAGCCTCGATCGCGTAGGTCATCGTGATCGTGCTGACCGCTGAAACTTCTCCTGGCTCTATCGGGACGGTGGGACCAGCGGAGCTAGCGGCCATGACTCTGGCGTAGTGCAACTGGGGGCCACGCGACTGAGCATTGCCGTCTTCCAGTGTCAAGATCGCGCCCAATCGGAATCCCGCAGCTCGCGACAACTCTCCCGCCTTCTTCTGGGCGTCTTCGACCGCTAACCGCCGTGCCTCACTCTTCAGTGGTTCAGGATCTCGGACGGTCAGTTGGATTCCGTGTACCTGAAGGGCGTCGCCTGCGACCGAGCCAAGAGCAGCCAGGACACTTCCAACCCCGTCTATGGGCGCGACGATGACTTCTAGTTGGTACGTCCCCACCTTTGCGGTCCCGCGCAGTTTGCTACGGTCGGAGAAGTCCTGCACTGAGATCCCGGTCGTCTGCACATCCAGTTGCTCGATGTCGATCTCACCGATGGCAGCGATGGCCATGGAGGCCATTTCCGCACACCGCGAGAGCGCATCGGCCGCGCTGTCCGTCATGCAGCTCAGGGCCACCCGCACCTTGCACTGGTCGGGGGTGCCGCTAGCGACCCCTATTCCGCTCACTGCGATGAAGCGCTGGTCTGGCACGGATCCAGAATACCCTCGGGTGTGCTGCGCCTTGCCATTGATCCCGATCATCATTGCGCCGACGCACTCCTGCCGTCCGTGATGGATCCCGGCGGTTCAACCCGGACGCACCGGACATGGAGCCGTCCCGACACGGACATACCCGGGATAGCGAACTTCGACGGAGTTCCGTACGGCGCGTCCACTTCGCTGACCGAGCTCACCATTGACGTAAAAGAGGCGCTCTCTCATACCCGGCTGATCTTGATTCGAGATTCGCGAGCGCTGCCTCGCGGACTGCCTAGGCCGAGCCTGCTCGACCGTCCGTCACCCCGACCATGTTGTCTTCGTGTAAATGATGGAAGCGGCCGATACACTGAGGCGAGTAACAGCAAGGTGTGCCTCGCCAGCACCAGGCGGCGACAGTGGGCGCCGACAGTGGGCGCCGCAGAACGCGGCCCAGCAGTCCGATCGATCCAGAACAGCCTCGTTCGCCATCGGCGTACAGATCCAGGAGGTCGTGATCATGGAAGCAAGACCGATACTCGCGGTGCTCGGACTTGGCACGATGGGTCGGGGGATCGCCAGCTCCGCAGTGCGTAACGGCATCTCTACGGTCGTATGGAATCGCGATCTCGATGTTGCCCGGCAGATGGCCGATCAGGGAGCTGAGGTTGCTCTGTCGGTAGTCGACGCAGTGAAAGGTGTCGACGTTGTCATTACCATGGTCACTGACGCCGAGGCTGTCACCTCGATTGCCGTGAATCTCGGCATGATGGACGCCCTTCCCAGTGGCGCCGTGTGGGCGCAGATGAGCACGATCGGAGTCAAAGGCACAGCGTCGGTCAGCGAGCTCGTCAACAAGCAACGGCCAGATGTCCTCTTCCTCGACGCGCCCGTCTCGGGGAGCAAGATCCCGGCCGAAGAGGGGAACCTTGTTATTTTTGCCTCGGGGTCCAAGCAAGCTCGACCCGTCGTCGAACCCGTCTTCAACGCCATCGGTCAACGCACGGTCTGGCTCGGGCCGGTTGGGGAGGGTTCGCGTATGAAACTTGTCAACAACACGTTGCTCGCATTCAGCGCCGAAGGCGTGGCCAACTCGCTTGCCCTGGCACGGCAACTGGGACTCGGCGTTCGTAGCGTCCTCGACACATTCGAGGGTGGGCCGCTCCTTTCCCCATGGGAGGCCGGCAAAATCTCGCGGATAGAGAACGATAACTATTCGCCCGAATTCCCTTTGGTGTTGGCTCTTAAAGACGTCCACCTTGCTCTCGAGGAGGCCGATCCGGAGCGTTTTTCTGTTCTCGCCCAGCTTGCTCGAGAGTGGGGGCAGCTGGTCGATCTGGGGCTCGGCAATGAGGACGTGACCGTCGTCACGCGCGCTCTGAGGAATTGAGCAGCGCATTGTCGACCGGCCCCAGGGTGGAATCGCCTTCCGAGCCGTTTGGGCGAATATCGCGACCGTATCCCAACACCCTTCGGACCCAATGCGGGCATCTCAGACATCCAGTGAGTATGCGAAAGTGGCAACCGACCGGTAATAGTCAGGTCCGAGCGTTTCACCTTCGGCGTAGCAGACAAACACCAGAGGCAAGTTGTCCGGATCCCGTCCCCATAAGAGTTCGGATGCGCCGTCGGCAACGGAATGACGGGAGGTGAAGAGATCGCGGCCTCGCAATACGGTCTCGATCCGATCCAGTTCGCTGAGCGATCCGACGTTGAAGGTAATCGACCGAAGACCCAACGACTGCTGCCCACGGTGAGCGTGGATGCTCCGCGCTTCACGGAGAATCAGGACGATGGACGCGGGCGACACATCGCCTATCACTGAAACTGCGTCAAGGCGGACGATCTCCTCGAATGGTCCGATTTCCCGGTAGAAGCCCACCGATCGATCAAGTTCGGCCACAACGATCAGCGAGGAACGGATGGCCCACGGCTTTGCGACTTGGTCAATAGGCATGGAGTCTCCTTAATCATTTGGGTTTCTCTGGTGAATTATGAGCCGGATCGACGACCAAGCGCACGCAAGTTGCAGTTCGAGGATGCGCTCGATGAAGACTCCAACGTGGCTTCTCGCCTCGTTGGCGATCCCGTCCCGGCAAACCAGAGGTCGTCCCCCGCCCCCCCACCCGGGGGACAAGGCCGCTGAGGCGAACCCATGGCAGCTCAATGGAAGTCGCCGCATCGTGGATGACGTCTACGACGTGGTCTGGGTGCAAGTACATCGCAACGCCCGGGCCGCCGAGTTGTCCCAGCCGCCGTGCCCGAGCACGATCGTGCGCTTGGCGTGTCGGGTTTCCCCAGCCCCGAATAGTGCAGCGACCCAAATGCGACAACCCCGAACGCAAGGACAGCAGGGATGGCCACCGCGTGTCCGTTCCTAAACCGGCGCCAGGCCCTTCCGGACCGCTTTGCCGGGGCATCAAGAGAAAGTCCTGGTACAGCGCCTGTAGCGACTTTGATCAGCGCCACGCAACCCCAAATTGGTTCTGCAGCCAGGATGTTCGTTGGGTTCGAGTGCTTCGATTCTCCGGAATCTCCCACAGATGCAAGCGCTTCCTCTGAGTGCTGTCCCGTCTGCAAGCTTTTGCTGATGGCGAGGACCCATCTCTGCTGCGTTCACGGCGACGTGAAAATGTCCACGTAGACCACCGAGGACCGCCAGGTCCACCCAGGTTGATCTCAGCGCGGGGTCCAGCAGTCTCAGACGATCCGCATTTCATTCGAGTTGCGATCGGGTGAGAAAGTAAGGACAACGAGACCGCGAACTTGACTTGGCGAGCAAGATCGGCCAGCCTTTCCCGACCAAGCACTGCGGACCTCTGGTCGGAGTGGAACGCAGAGTCTCGGGACTTCCTACGTCGCCGAGCTGCTGCAGTTGGCACCTGACAGCCCACCCATCGATAGCGGCTGCTCAGAACTTCAGAACTAAGGAGAAAATGCGCGAGGTTGACCACTCCGGATCGTCGGCACGGACACTGTGGCGGATCGCATTTCTTACGGCCTTGCTCGGCGTTGTCGCCTCGATCGTCGCCCTTGGGGTCAGTGGTCCTTCCGCCACGGCTAACAAGTCGGCAAGCGCAAGCGAGGCCCTCTCAGGTTCGGCCAAGACGACACACCCTTACAGCGGCGGCGAACTCCTGGCTGCTGATCCAACTGGTGGGTACTGGACCGTCAATTTGGATCGGTGCGGTCACAGCGCACGGTGGCGCTGCCTCGTTCGGCTCTCCGCTCCTCTCTGGACTGAGAGTCTCCAGGCCGATCATCGGCATGGCGGCGACTCCGGACGGACGGGGTTACTGGCTCGTCGGCAGTGACGGCGGCATCTTCACCTACGGCGACGCGGGGTACTACGGATCGACGGGAGCATCGCATCTGAACCAACCAGTCGTCGGCATGGCGGCGACGCCGGACGGACGGGGCTACTGGCTCGTCGGCAGTGACGGCGGCATCTTCACCTTCGGCGACGCGGGGTACTACGGATCGACGGGCTCCCTGCATCTCAACCAACCCGTGATGGGCATGGCGGCGACGCCCGACGGAGGGGGCTACTGGCTCGTCGGCAGTGACGGCGGCATCTTCACCTTCGGCGATGCCGGTTACCACGGATCGACCGGTGCTCTGCATCTCAACGAGCCCGTCATCGGCATGGCCGCGACACCCGATGGAGGGGGCTACTGGCTCGTCGCCAGCGACGGTGGCATTTTCACCTTCGGGAATGCCACGTTCGAGGGAAGCGGCGGCTACGGATCCATAGGCATCATCGTCACCCCATCCTCGGCCTATACCCTGGTCGAGTCCGATGGCACGGCGGTCGCGCCGACGCTCAATCCCGGGGGCACGTGCAGCGGATCCTCGAACCCGACGCCGCCGACAGGCTCCACCTATTCGGGGTACTCGCTACAAAACGCCATGACCGGCCCACAAATCGTGACGAATGCCAGCAACGACGGCTACAACAATTACGGCGCGAGCGGAGATCACATCTTGGCGCCTTCGGGATGGATAGAAGCGAGTCACCTCGTCGTGACCAGCAACGCCATTGAAGAACTGGGGTACAGCGACCCCGCCCACCCCGGCGTCACCGGAGCGGGAATGAACATCGGGAACGATCGGGTCAACGTGTACGGCGGATTCACCTACTGCTTCTCGTTGTCCGGAAGCAACTGGCAGAATGTCGCCGCCCTCTTTGAAGTGTGGCCAGCCGACCAGGTATGGCAAGAAGGCGAGATCGATTTTCTCGCGGGTGCTCCCCCCAACCCGGGATCGTTGTGGTCCAGGTTGGCGGGTGCAATGCGACGAGCAATCCCTGCAAAGTCGTCTGGCAGTCGAACTGGCCCGCCGGCCTTGGAAGTGGGTTGCATGCGGTCACCGTCCTGTGGAACCCGGTCACCGGCGACAGCTTCTATCTGGACGGGAGGCTCATTGCGATTGCTCCGCCGACGGTGGGCGTACCGTCGACTCCCCACATACCGGCGATGCAGATTCAGGACATGGGACAAGACGGTTCAGTTCCCGCCTCGTCACCCTTGACCGCATCCCTGTACTGGATAGCGACCTACTCGTACAACTGATGCAGGAGGTCGCAGACCATCATCAGCGGCCGGTGCACCTTCAACGGAGACGAGCATTTCCTCTACGACCCGACCGGTCAGTTCGAGACTCGAGCAGGCAATTGGTGTCTCCAGTTCGCGACGGCGGCCCAAGGAGCGACAGTCTTCTTCACCAAGTGCAACGCCAACACGGCACAGCAGGTCGTTCAAATCAGACACTGACGGAGTCGGGTGTCGTGAGACTGCCGCTCGCGGCGGCCATCAGCTCCTCAGAGCGCGTAGCGGCGGCATGACCTCGGCGGCGTACTGCTCGCGTTCGGCTTCCGGGAGCGCCGTCACGAAGAAGTCGAGTCCGAGCTCGACCATCTCGCCGATACGTTCGACGATGTAGGACGGCGGGCCACCGATCCCGAACCAATCGCCGAACTCCTCGTCGCAGACCGCCTCGTTCGAGTTCTGCCTCGGCGCGCCGGGGTGGTGGAACTTGTAGTCGTAGGTCCCCCGGAGGACCGAGGTCACTCGGCGCATGATCTCGGGCTGCTGCGACAGGTCGTTCCCCTTGAACGACGACATGTGCGCCCATCCGGCTGTCCTCGGTCGGATCGCCTGGCGACCGGTCGCCCGGTCAGGGGTGACGGCCACCGGCAGGAAGGCACCGACACTGATCTCGTCCCGAGGTCGCCCCGCCTCGTCCAATGCCTCATCGATGATCTTCAAGGCCCAGGAGATCCGGTCCGGGTTGGCGCCGACACTGAGCCCGATCCGGTCGGCCAGTCGGGCGGCGACCGCGATGGCACGCGGCCCGCTGCAGACCATCTGGATGGGCACAGGGTCGAACGTGAGATCCGCGGCCCATTCGAGCCGGCTCACCAGGTCGCCGAAGGTCACATCCTGACGGTGCAGGTAGGAGCGGAGGAGGTTGAGATCGAGTTCGAAATCCTTGATGCGCTGAGGACCTTTGCCGACAACCGCCACGGCCGAATCGCCACTCGCCACGCCGCAGATGGCGCGACCGCCACTCAGCAACTGGAGCGGCACGATCCCCGATGCGACGACACCGGGATTGCGGGTAACGAAGTTGAGGGGTCCGCACAGCAGTTTGATGCGCTCTGTCGCACCGGCGGCGTCGCGCATTTCGCCGAGGCAATCCGGCACCCTGGTGTGATTCTCGCTGAACATCTGGAAGTCGAACCCGAGTTCCTCTGAGCGCCGCGCCATGCCGGCGCCGGTGAACGGCGGATAGAAGCCCGTCGTACCGAACTCCACCGGCCGGGCGGCTACATTCCCGCGCATGGTCATTGCGGATACCCCCACCTCTCGACGACCTCGCCGCCGAGATTCGTCGGCGGGAACGTCAGATTAGCCAGCGGCCGCGACTGGTGGCTCCAAATTGTAGAGCCGGGCGTAGTTGTCCCACAGGACCTTCCGCTTCGTCGCTTCGGCGAAGGGCAGCTCGAGGAACGACTTCGTCGCATGCGGGTACTTCGAGTCGGCGTGCGGGTAGTCGGTCGAATAGACCACGTTGTCGTCTCCGAAGGCATCGAAGTAGTACTTCGCCGGCTCCTCGTCAGCCTCACACGAGACGAAGCAGTTCTCGAGGAAGTACTCCGATGGCTTGCGCTGCAGTTGCGGGGCCTCGTACCTGCCCGTCCACTCCCAGTGTTCATCGAGCCGGTACAGCCAGAACGGGGCCCAGGAGCAGTTCCCCTCCAAGAGGCCGACCTTGAGCTCGGGGAAGCGTTCCAGCACCCCGCCGGACGTCATCGATGTTGTCACGAACATGATCCCCAGCGGCTGGTTGAACGGATGCCAGAGCATCATCTTGTCGAGATGCTCCCCGAAAGAGAAGTCCGGCTGCGTCACCCCGCCCCCATGGAAGCAGACCGGCACCCCAAGCCGGATGGCCTCCCGCCAGATCGGTTCGTACACCGGGTCGTGCCACGGACGGCTGTCCACAAGCCCGGGGCTGATGAAAGCGGCCTTGAAGCCGCGCTCGACGTTGCGGGCCAGTTCGTCGACTGCAGCGGGGACGTCATGCGGCGCCAGCATCGCCGCTCCGAAAACCTGGCCCGGCCGTTCGCACTCGTCCACGAAGTCGGCCATCCAGTCGTTGTAGGCCGCCGCGATGGCCGTGGCGAGACCCGGCTCGAGGCCCTTCGGCCCGACGTGGTGCGTGCTCGGGAGGGAAATGACGAAGAGGCCCCGGCTCGGGAAGAGCACCGTCGAGTCGAGGTGCTCGGCCTCCATGGCCAGCACCTGGGACCGGGCATCCCAGCCCCGGTCCTCGGACTCGCGGAGCGCTGCCTCCTGTGCCGGGTTGTACGGATTGCCGGCGGTCGTCACCGAGCCCCGCTGCGGCTGGATCACGCTCTTCAGCTTGACCCGCATGTCACGAACGGAGTCCTCCAGACCGATCGGCGTCAGGAGGCCCCACTTCGGATCCATGTAGCGCTGCCACAGATTGCCCGGCTCCATGACGTGCATGTCGCTGTCGGCGACCAACCACCCGTGAATAGCCATTCCGCCCCCTTCCCGTCGGCGTCAGCGTAGCAGCGACGTCAGCGAATGATCCCGCCAAACCTGCTGCTGCACGGCATCAGCAGGCCCGAACACAGCGGAATCCGAGGTGACTGGCGGTGTCCCGTGGACCCTGCGCTTGACGGGCCGCGGGCCGGTAACGACGACAGTACGAGGAGGCGCAGAGATGCGATCCGCCTTTGATGACGAAGCGGTCGGTCTCATGCACGGGTGCACCCGGGCCACAACAAGATCCTTCCTGCGCCGTCTGGCCGGCGGATCCATTGTCCGCAGAGTGGTCGGGGGTCCAACGGGTCGTCGTCCACTCCCAGACGTTCCCCGTGACGTCGTAGAGCCCGTAGCCGTTCGGCGGGAAGTGCCGTACCGGAGAGGTCCGTGTAAAGCCGTGTGGGTGTCGGTTCTCGAAGGGAAACGTTCCGTGCCACGTGTTGGCCATGACCCGGCCGTCGGGCATGAAATCGTCTCCCCACGCGTAGAGAGCTCCTTCGAGACCACCACGTGCGGCGTGCTCCCACTCCGCCTCTGTGGGCAACCGCTTCTCGGCCCACTCTGCGTAGGCGCGTGCGTCCTCGAGACCGACGTGCACAACCGGGTGATGGTCCTTGCCGACCACGGTGGATGCGGGGCCTTCGGGATGCTCCCAGTCCGCGCCTGGCACCCAGTGCCACCATCGCGTCCAGTCGTTGAGGGCGACCGGGCCCGATGTCGGCACGAAGACTTGCGAACCAGGAACGAGGAGGGCCGGGTCGGCATCGGGGAAGTCTTCTGCGTCGGGCGTCTGCTCGGCGACCGTGACATACCCCGTCTCGGCGACGAACCTGCGAAACTGGTCGTTGGTCACCGGATGGTCATCGAACCAGAGCGCATCGACGTCGGCAGGGCGCTCCGGGCGTTCCTCGGGGTAGAAGCCGATGGAACCCATCTGAAAGGCACCCCCGGGAACGCGCGTCATGTCCGCGGACTGCATGACGGCCAGACTACGGCCTCCCGGGCGATGAGAACCCGGCCGCGGCTGTTCGCGACGGGTCGTCGCGGTCCTCGGTGAAGACCCGGGACCAGTCGCTCTTGATACTGACCACCGTCCATCCGCGGTCGTTCGCCCGCTCCAACGCATCCTCCGCTCCGGCGACATAGTCGAACTCTCGCTCCGCGTCGTCGTGCAGCACCAACAGGCGCAAGGCCTTTCGATGCTCGGTATGCGCGAACCGCAGCATGGGAATGTCCCCGTTGGAGTTGCCCCCGGCGAGGAGTGGCCGTCGGCCGATCCTGCTCCAGATGCGGGACGGCTTCTCGGGCCCGTCATCGAAGAACTCGATCTTGGATTTGTACAGGAGGTCGGTCTCCGTGTCACCTGCTGTGAATTCGAGCCCCAGCGCACTTCCGATCACCCGTTCCGGCGGGATCCCGTAGAGCTGCTCGGCAAAGGGCCGCATGAAGTCCCGATCGCCTCCCGAAGCGATATACGTGACGAAGCCGTTGGACTCCAGGTACCGGAGCAATTCGACCATAGGGCTGAACGCACACGACAAGTACGGTCGGCGCAGTTGCGGGTGCACAGCTTCACGCAGCCATGCCAGGACATCGTCGCTGAAGGCCTCAACGTGCATGCCTTCGAAAGCCGACTCCACGGCGGCCATCAGCAGACCGAGATCGGCGTCGTCGCCGTGGTAGTGCTTGATCATCGCCTCCGAAAGCCAGTGGTAGTCACCCTCCACTGCGGCCCGGTACGGCTGGCGTTCAGCGAGGGCCGGGTTTGCCTCGGCGAGCTCGGCCATCCGGTGCAGCGTAAAATCGAGCTGGATAGGGATCGGTTTTTCGGGCCAGAGCGTCCCGTCGTTGTCGAAGACGGCCACCCGGTCAGCTGGCGACACGTACCCCGGAGAATCCTCGTTCGTCACCGTTTCGACAAAGTCGACGATCTGTTGCCGCGTGGCGGTGTCGTGCCACGATGCCAACAAGTCTTCGGCCACCATGAGGACCTCCCCGATCCACGCCTGCTCCGCGTCGACCAAAGGATAGACGTGACGCTCGGCGACGTTCCCTTCGAACCGCCAGTGCACAGAGTGTGTGCATCGGCGAACGCGCAACGCGCGGAAGGCTTGCAGGTTATGAGAACCAGCGTTTCTGGTGAAGGGCTGCGACGGGCGTCGGAGTCGGCGTGGACGTCGGGGGACTGAAGCCCGGGCTCACCACTATTTCAACTGCAATGCAGCCGGAATGAGACCCTGCGTTGAACGCATCACCCGAGTAGCGCAGACCCCAGTAGTAGGTACCAGGACTGGTTGCGGTGACGGCCGGCGACGGGGGCAGGACACCCTGTGCGGTGATCATCTCGTCCGAAAGCGACGAACCCGTGCAGTGTGAGGCCTTGTTGTCGTACAGGCTGTACTCGACCCATCCTGTCGCGATTGCGGCATGAGGACCATGCAGTGTGGCCACCGCGGTGACAGCGGTGCCGACGGGGACGGTGATGATGGTGCCCGATCGGCCACCACCGGTCAGTGAGGCGGTGATGGTGACCGGGAGCGGCGATCCCACCGTGACGTTCGGTTGGCCTGCGATCCCGCAGCTGGAAGACGACGAGAGGTTCAGTTCCTGGAAGGTACCGCCGGAGGTGAAGTCGACCTTCCAATAGTAGGTCCCCACTCCGAGCACGACGGACGGCGCTGGCGGCATGACCCCCGGTGAGGTAATCGACGCGACCATGGGCGCGACTGCTGCGTGGTGGCACTGGCTATCGGTGTAGACCCCGTAGGTCACCGTCCCGCCCGCACGCGACGCATTGACACCGGCCAACGTCGCCGCCGCGGTGACTGCGGTCCCGACGGGAACGGCAACGGTGGTGGCAATGGTGTCGAGTCCCGTGAAATTGACCGTGACGACCGTCCCGGGCGGTTGACCCGGGGATGGTCTCGGGAGCGGGCCGGCAGTGCTCGATACCGTCAGATTCGGCTGACCGGCCATCCCGCACGACGTCGAAGAGGACTGGTTCAGTTCTTGGAATTGCCCGCTGGAAACAAAACTGGCTCTCCAGTAATAGTTTCCAGCCCCGAGGACAACCGCTGGCGCCGGTGGCACGACACCGGGCGTGACGAGTGATTCGACGACCGGGGCGGCCGCCGCGATCTGGCACTTGCTGTCGAGGTAGACGGAGTAGGTCACGGTGCCGGTCGCCTGGGATGCGCTTACCCCGGCGAGGGTGGCGGCGGGCGTGACTGCGGTACCGACCGGCACAGCCACCGAAGGGGCGATGGTGTCGAGGCCCTCGAAGTTGAGTGAAAGGATCGTCGCGGGCGGCTGTCCGGGCGATGGCGCCGGAATCGGGGCCTCGGCGCCGGCGGTACCGGCCCATGCGCCGATGGCCAGAACTGCGAGCAGCGACACGGCCCATCCCGGGCGGGCCAGCCCCGATTTCTCGATGCATCGCCACCTGCGGTTCGGACCTCGGTACATGACCTGCCTCTTTCGAACTCGACGGAATGTGAGCCCGATTCCGTCACTCCACAACCCCGGCCAGATGTGGCCCGCAGAGCGTGGGAGTCGAAGGCCATGATGACCTCCCGCCGCCTCGACCGCTAGGGGACAAAGTACCTATGTCGTCGCTCCAATTGCGTGACCGGGGCGGCCGTCCGCTCGGCCGGGCGATTCAGCCTCCGTTGCGAAGAGTGACGCTGATTCGAGCGTCGCTGGTCCTCAGTCGGCGAAGGCTGTGCGCAGGGCCGACTGCAGATCGGCCACCAGATCATTGACGTCTTCGAGTCCTACCGAGAGCCTCAGCAGCGAGGGGTCAACGGCGAGGGTCGAATGGGACAACGACGCGTGGGTCATCCGGTGAGGGTGCTCAATGAGCGACTCGACGGCGCCGAGGGACTCGGCCAGGGTGAAGATTGAAGTGGAGGAGGCCACCTTGAGCGAACATGCCTCGCCGCCGCGCACGGTGAACGAGACCATTCCGCCGAATCCTCGCATTTGCGCACGCGCCGTGGCGTGGCCGCGGTGCTCCGGCAGGCCCGGGTAGAAGACTCGGTCCACATTCGGATGCGCACCGAGGGCCTCAGCCACCCGAGCCGCGTTCGCGCAATGCCGCTCCATCCTGACCGCGAGCGTCTTGACACCGCGGAGCACGAGGAAGCAATCGAACGGGCTCGGGACGGCACCGACGGCATTCTGCAGGAACGTGATGCGTTCGGACACTTCATGGTGGGATGTCGCGACGAATCCCCCGACCACGTCACTGTGCCCGCCCAGGTACTTCGTCGTCGAGTGGACGACGATGTCCGCCCCTAGCACGAGCGGTTGTTGGAGGTACGGCGTCGCGAACGTATTGTCGACGACAAGGAACGCGTCGTTCGCGTGAGCGACCTCGGCCAGCGCCGCAATGTCCGCGATCCGCAGCATGGGGTTCGAGGGCGATTCCACCCACACCATCCGTGTGGTGGGCTGCAAGGCGGCAGCCACGACTCCGGGATCCTCGAAGGAGATCGCATCGAACCGGAGACCGGCGCGTGCGTGCACTTGGGAGAGCAGGCGGTACGTACCGCCATAGACGTCGTTCCCGACGAGCACGTGATCGCCCGGATGCAGAAGCCGCAGGACGGCGTCGATGGCCGACATCCCGCTCGAGAACGCGCGTCCGTACGCCGATGCCTCCAGGGCAGCCAAGCAGGTCTCCAGAGCGGTGCGCGTCGGGTTCCCGGTGCGGCTGTATTCGAAGCCCTTGTGCTCGCCGACACTCGACTGGCTGAAGGTGGAGGTGGCAAAGATCGGGGTGACGACTGCGCCGGTGGTCTGGTCGGGCGTCTGTCCGGCATGAATCGCGAGCGTCTCGAACCCGAGCCGTCCGTCGTCATCCGCCATTACGTCCGCTCCAGGAACGAGAGGAGATCCGACCGCGTGAGGATGCCGACCGGATGCCCCCCGTCGAGCACCAGGACGGCCGGGGACTCTTGCAGGCGGTCCGCGACTTCGTCGACGGTCTCCCCCAGGCCCACGGTGGCCAATGGTGGTGCCATGACCGCCTCGACCGGCTGGTCGAAGACCTCGGGATGATGGAGGCTGTGCTGCAGGAGTAAGCGGTCAGTCACCGATCCGACGACTTCGGCCAGGGCGAGCGGCGGCTCCGCCTTGACCACAGGTACCTGGGAGACACCGAATTCATCGAGGATGGCGATGGCCACCCGCACCGTCTCATCGGGGTGGACGTGCACCAGGGGCGGCAGCCGATCCCCTTTGCGGGCGAGCACCGCTTCGACCGTGCTGCCCCGGGCCCGCAAGAACCCATGATCGGACATCCACCCGTCGTCGTAGAGCTTGGAGAGATATCCCCTCCCCGAATCAGGGACGAGCACGACCACGACGTCATCAGGTCCCAACGTGCGGCCGACTTCGAGAGCCGC
Source organism: uncultured Acidimicrobiaceae bacterium (assembly GCA_963706555.1). Taxonomy (GTDB): domain Bacteria; phylum Actinomycetota; class Acidimicrobiia; order Acidimicrobiales; family RAAP-2; genus Bog-473. The sequence continues at coordinate 2,066,361 of OY970164.1, read as the reverse complement.
CCACACCGCGGTCCCCGTCGAACCTCCGACGAGGATCCCCTCCTCGCGCGTCACCCGGCGCGCGGTGCGGAAGGAATCCTGGTCTGACACGGCGATCACCCGGTCGACGGTTGCCGGGTCATACGTCGTCGGCCAGAAGTCCTCTCCGATCCCTTCGACGAGATAGGGCCGGCCACCTCCCCCCGAGTAGATCGAACCTTGCGGATCGGCCGCGATGACCTCCACCGCCGGATTCTGCGCTTTGAGGTACCGTCCGACCCCACTGATCGTCCCACCCGTACCGACGCCGGCCACGAAATGCGTGATCCGACCGGCGGTCTGTCGCCAGATCTCGGGCCCGGTGGAGGTCTCGTGGGCTCTCGGGTTCTGCGGGTTGTGGTACTGGTTCGGCTGAAAGGCATCCGGCGTGGACGCAGTGATCCGGTTGGCGACCGAATAATAGGACTCAGGGTGTTCGGGCGACACGGCGGTCGGACAGATCACGACCTTGGCTCCGAACGCGCGCAGCAGCTGGCGTTTCTCCTCGGCGATCTTGTCGGGCATGGTGAAGATGCAGTGGTAGCCGCGTTGTGCTGCCACCATGGCCAACGCGACGCCCGTATTGCCCGACGTCGGCTCGACGATCGTGCTCCCGCGCCGGAGCAGTCCTTCGCGCTCTGCGGCGTCGATCATCTCGATCGCCGGACGATCCTTCACACTTCCCCCGGGGTTCAGGTACTCGAGCTTCGCCAGGAGGTGGCATGGGACATCGCGCCCGATCCGGTCGAGACGGACGAGTGGGGTGTTACCGATGAGATCGAGCACGCTGTCCCGCGCGTCCATCGGCGCCCCGGAGTCGGTCACGGGATACACATCGACCCCTTCGGGAGCGACAAGTGGACCGTCGGCGAAGAGCACCGTCGGCAGGCCTGCCCGACGCAGCTCGCCTGCGATCTCCACGGTCTGGACCGGATCGCAGCCGTACACCCCGACCAGACGAGGGATGCTGCCCCGGAGCTCAGCGATCAGCGACGGCGAGGTGTGCCCAGGGGGGATCCGCACCACCCGACCGGCCCGGGCCGCGAGAATGTGGGGTGCGGGATCTGGGTCGACCACCAGCAACACGTCCACGTGCGGCGGCGGCATCCCTCTATCGATCCGGCCGTTGACCCGCCGGTTGGGGCCGGCACACGCTCGGGCATCCCGACGTTCGATCCCCTGGAACCGTCGCTGTGAGAGCCACAGCGACGATGTTAGTGAACCGCACCCACCGGTCGACCGGGAGCGCGGCCCCGGCGCTCCACAACTCCTGGTAGGCGGCGGTCAAGTGGCGGGCAGCCCCAAGGCTGAGGGAAGGTTATGCAGATGAGTGCCTCGCAGCCAACCAGTCGTCAGGGCCCGACCGCAGACACGCCGCGGACCGAGAGGGCCGACGCGCCTTCGGAGGCGATGACGACCCTGCGTGGCTCCAGTGTCGGGAAGGTCGATACGCACCGGGTGGGCCAGGTGATCCTGGTCCTGACCTTGGTCACGCTTCTCGTGCTCGCCATTGTCTTTCTCGTGGCGGGCATCCACCGCAACAACCAGGTATCGACGTTGCGCAACCAGGGAGTACCTGCGGTCATGACGGTCACCCGGTGCGCGGTGTTGCTCGGCGGGAGCGGGAGCACGGCAGCGGGTGCCTCGTGCCGGGGCACCTTCACCCTCAACGGCCATCAGTACTCCGAAGCGATCCCCGGTTCGGCCCAGTACGACACCGGCCATCAGCTTCACATCATTGTGGTCCCGAACGACCCCGCGCTCCTCGCCCCCGCGCACGTCGCCGCGAACGAACACTCCTCGTGGACCACGTTCATCCTTCCGGTGATCCTGTTCGTCGCCTTCCTCCTACTCTTGGGCTGGTTCGTCCTCCAGCGCCGGCACCGCTCCCAGGGATCCGGCTGATCGAACGGCAGGTCCCGAGAGGGCTCCCGTCGCAACGCGCCGGGCCCACTCGTACTGCGCCTTGCCGGCGGGACTGCGGGGGATGTCCGGCACGAAGACCACTCGCTTGGGCACCTTGTAACCTGCGAGGCGGGCTCGGACAGTCGCTTTCAATTCGTCCTCGGTCGTGCTCCAGCCGGGTCGCAGCGCGACGATCGCCGTCACCGCTTGCTGCCAGACCTCGTCGTCGAGCCCTACGACATTCGCATCGAGCACCGACGGATGTGCCCGCAGTGCCGCTTCGACCTCTTCGGGGTAGACCTTCTCGCCGGCCGTATTGATGCAGAGCGAACCGCGCCCGAGGAAAACAACGCTTCCGTCGGCGTTCAGTCTGGCGTAGTCACCGCAGATGGAGTACCGCTGTCCTCGGACCAGCCGAAACACCCGGGCCGAGCGCTCCGGGTCCTTGAAGTACGCGAACGGGATCGGGGGCATCATCGCCAACAGGCCGGCCTCGGTCGATCCCGCCGGCAATTCGGTGCCGTCCTCGGTCAACAGTCGTGCTCGCTCGCCGAGGACGAAGCGAGCGTCTTCGGCCCTGGTCCCGGGAGGAACCACCGCGACCGCAGTCGGTCCCCCTTCGCTGGCACCGATGGTCTCCACCAGCGTCATCGATCCCCGCTCGACCAGCCCCTGCTTGAGCCTGAGCGACCACGGGGCACCCGAGCTCAACACTCGCTCGACCGTGGACACGTCATACGGCCGGCCTTTGGCCTCCGCCGCTTCCAGTGCCTCGACCATCGGTCCTGCGAAGGCATCCCCCACGATGCCGATCTGCGTCACGCCTTCTCGCTCCACGGCCCGCCAGAGCTCGTGGGCGTCGAACGAACGGCTCTCGAGAAACACAACGGTCCCTCCGAGCAGCCATGCCGCCGCACTCAAATTCAGGGCAGTGCCGTGCACCAAGGGGGAGGCCGGGAGGACGGTGGGGGTGTCACCCTGCTCCCGCAGTGCCAACGCGCAGCGGGCAGCTGCGGCGGCGTCGTCCGGAATCGCGAGACCGGCCAATGAATACGCCGCGAACGCGTTCATTTCGACCGCGTCGGCATGACGGTACATCACGCCCCGTGGGTGACCAGTGGTCCCACCCGTATAGAGCAGTTGAATGTCGTCCCCCGATCGATGGATCCGGGGCGCAGGGGCGTGGGCCCGGATCAGATCTTCGAAGCGCAGTGCTCCCTCGAGGAGTGGCGACCCGTCGTCAATCTGCACGACGGCGCGTAGCCCAGCCGATGCGTCGCGGGCCATTGCCACCTGTGCGCCCAAGCTGCCGTGGAAGACGAGTACCTCGGACTCGGAATCCTCGAGCACTTCTGCCAGCTCTTCGGCTCGGTAGCGGAAGTTGAGGTTGATCGGGCAGGCCCGGAGCTTGTACGCAGCGAACACGGCCTCCAGATGCTCGGGCGTGTTGTACGCCACGATCGCCACCTTCGACTCTGGGCCCAGGCCGACTTCTTGAAGCGCTGCGGCCAGTCTCGAGGCCCGTTCGTCGAGCTCGGCCCAGCGCAATCGACGCCGGCCCCGCACGACCGCCAGACCCTCGGGCATTGCGTCGGCCACGGATTCCCACAACGTGGCCCAATTCTCGTCCACTGTCGCGCGCCCCCACTCATTCCAGCCCAAGCCTGGGGATTACACTAACTGCCGTTGCGATGTCGATCGTGACGAGGAGTCCGGGCAGAGGGGGTGGGGAATGGCGGATGATGGAGCGGTGCGCCTTCCCCTCTTCGACGCCGACAACCACTACTACGAGGCGCGCGACGCCTTCACTCGACACCTGCCGCCGCGTATGGCAGAACGAACGGTCATGGAGGTGACCGTCAACGGCAGAGTGCGGCACCTCATCGGCGGAAAGCTGAACCACGCCGTGACGAATCCCACGTTCGACCCCGTGAGCAAACCGGGGGCGCTGTACGCCTACTTTCGGGGAAACCCGGACGGCAGGGGTCTGCGCGAACTCCTTGCCGATGCTGAACCGATCCGGGCCGAGTACCGTGAGCCTGCGGCCCGGCTTGCCGCCATGGACTCCCAGCAGATCGACGCCGCATGGCTGTTCCCCACTCTCGGCGTCATGTACGAGGAGGCGCTCAAACAGGATCCCGAAGCGGTCGGCGTTGCCTTTCGGGCCTTCAACCGCTGGCTCGACGAGGACTGGGGTCTTGACTACGGCGGACGGATCCTGGCGGCTCCCTACATTTCGTTCGCCGACGTGGCCTGGGCCGTCGCAGAACTGGAATGGGCCCTCGACCGGGGGGCTCGGGTCGTGTGCGTGCGTCCGGTCGCACCGACCTGCGTCGACGGGACATGTTCACCCGGCGATCCCCGTTTCGACCCCTTCTGGGCCCGGGCCAACGAGGCGGGAATTACGATCGCCGTCCATGGCGGAGAGACCGGCTACTCGTCGCACGGCTATGCCCCCGACGGGATGGAGGTCTTCGCCGGCCGGCTGTCGCCGCTGAAACTGTTGCTCGACGAGGTCAACATCGAACGACCGATCATGGACTATCTCGCCGCGATGATCTGCGACCGGGTCTTCGAGCGGTTTCCGAACCTCCGCCTGGCATCGATCGAGAACGGCTCGGGGTATCTGTCCGGCCTTTTCGCCCGCATGCGCGGGCTTGACCGCAAGCTACCCGGCCACTTTGCCCAGGATCCCGTCGAGACCTTCCGGCGCCATATCTGGATCAGCCCGTTCTGGGAGGAGCGCATCGAGGACGTGATCGAGCTGGTCGGACCGGATCGTGTGCTGTTCGGGTCCGACTGGCCGCACGTGGAGGGACTGCCACAGCCCATCCAGTATCTCGACGAGATCAACGCCCTCGACGAGGGCGTGCGGCGTCGATTGGTGCATGACAATGCCGACGCCCTCAGTACGCCGCTCCCGGCTCGGTGATCCTCAGGCACCGATGACATCCACATCTGACGCTCCTTCAGGTCGGGCGCCGTGCGTGGTCGGGGTGGGCCAGGTGGTGTCGCATTCCAGTGATCCTGGCGACACGGAGCCACTCGAGCTCTGGGCCCAGGCCTGCGCGCTCGCCGTTGCTGACACCCGGAGCGCACGTGGTGTACGCGCCGTGGACCGCGTGGCGGTGGTCCGCTGTGACAGCTGGTCCTACGACGAGCCGGCCCGCCGGTTGGCGCAGCGCCTCAACCTTTCGCCGCGCCAGTTCGAGGATTCTCCGCTGGGCGGTTGTCAACCGCAGCAGCTCCTCCACTCGGTGTGCGACGACATTGCCGCTGGGCGCATGGATCTCGGCCTCATCGTCAGCGGAGAAGCGCTGCACACCCTCGACGTCGTGACCCGTGCGGGGGAAAAGCCGGGGTGGAGTCATCCGGCTCCCGCGCCCCCACCCCTCGACATCGGCGACTTCTTCCACGACAGTGAGGTGCGCCACGGGATGCTGCCCATCATGCGGAGCTTCGCACTGCGCGACTCGGCGCGGCGCGCCTATCGGGGGGACGACCCCGAGGCGTACGCACGTGCGCCGGCCTCCACCTATGCGGCGATGTCCGAAGTGGCAGCCACCAATCCGTACGCGTGGCATCAATCGTCCCAGAGCGCGGACGAGATCCTCGACGTCAACGCGGCCAATCGGATGCCCGTGCGCCCGTATCCCAAGCTGATGATGGCGTCACCGAAGGTGAACCAGGCCGCGGCGCTGCTCGTCATGAGCCACGCCACGGCCGACGACCTCGGCGTGCCCGCTGATCGACGGGTGTACGTCCGGGGGTGGTCTTCGGCGCGCGACTCTCCCTACGTGGCCGAGAACAAAGACCTCTGGCGCTCACGCGCCATGGAGGTCGCAGCACGTGAGGCACTCGAACGCGCTGCGCTCCAGGTCGACGATGTCGACTCCTTCGATCTTTACAGTTGCTTCCCGAGCTCCCTGCGATTCTGCACCGACGCACTCGGGCGTCGGCTCGACGATCCGCGTGGTGTCACCGTGACCGGTGGCATGCCCTACGCCGGGGCGCCCGGCAGCGGCTATGTCACACACGCAATGGCGTCCATGACGCGGGTCTTGCGCGAGAACGAAGGTGCCGCGGGCCTGGTGAGCGGGCTCAGCGCCCAGATGGCGACGCACGCTGTCTCCGTGTTGAGCACGTGTCCCGGTGGCGGCGACCCGAAAGGATTCGGGCGCTCGTCCGAGCGCGAGCAGAGCGGACCACGTCGGCGCATCGTGGACGAGGCAAGGGGCTCTGCGCTCCTGGAGGCCTACGCTGTCGCCTGCGAGTACGGCGGAGACAACGAGATGGCGGTTGCTGTCTGCCGTCTCCCCGACGACAGCCGCTGCTACGCACAGACGCGAGACGCAGACATTCTCGAGCTTCTGTCCGTTTCCGAAGGCGTGGGCCGCCGTGTGGAATTGCGGTCGGGTGAGGACGGCACCAATCAGCTCTTCCTCTGAGCCGAGCGGCGACTGCCTACGAAGTCCCCTCGATGGTGGCGATCTCGGTGCCCACCGGATACGTCTGACCTGCCTCGGCACCATGGTGGATCACGCCACTGGTGGCAGCCTCAATCTCTGTCTCGACCTTTTCGGTCTCTATGACGTAGAGCGCCTCACCCTCGGTCACTGTTGCTCCGTCGGCGACGAGCCACTCGACGAGGCCCGCTTCGGAGGTTGCCAACGAGAGTTTCGGGATCCGGACGGGCGTCCGTTCACCCATGCGTGCCCGCAAGCGTCCGGCGTACCGCATCGGTGATCGAGGAGGCCGAGGGAAGCGTTGCTGCCTCGAGCACCTGGGCCGAGGGGATGGGGGTGAACGCCGCCCCCACTCGCTGCACGGGAGCCAGCAGTTCGCCGAAGAGACCTTCGGCAATGGTGGCGGCCACCTCAGCCCCCGGACCGGCGAAGGTCGTCGCAGAGTGCGCCACGACCGCCCGCTTCGTCTTGCCCACCGACTCCAGAATCCGGTCCGTGTCGAGTGGCACCAACGTCCGCAGGTCGAGGACCTCGACATCAATGCCCTCGCCGGCCAGCTGATCGGCTGCGGTCAGCGCATCGAAGACGCCACGTCCGTAGGTGACGACGGTCACATCTTTGCCTTCCCGCTTCACATCCGCTTCGCCGAGCGGTATAGAGAAGCCGGGGTCGTCGGGCACGAGGCCGCGTGCGCCGTACGTGAGGACGGTCTCCATGAACACGCACGGATCCGGGTCGAAGATGGCCGTGGTCAAGAGGCCCTTGGCGTCCCGAGGGGTGCTCGGGACGATGACCTTGAGCCCGGGTATGTGCATGAACCATGCCTCGAGGGACTGCGAGTGGGTCGCGCCGGAACCGAGACCCCCGAACACGGCCGTGCGAACGGTGATCGGGCATGTGGTGCGGCCACCCGACATGAAGCGCAACTTGGCGGCGTGGTTCACGATCTGGTCGATCGCGATCCCGATGAAGTCCATGATCATGATCTCCGGCACGACCAGCATTCCCTCGAGGGCCGCACCGATGGCCGCCCCCACGATGGCCCCCTCGGAGATCGGCGTGTCGAGCACCCGCTCGGCGCCGTACTTGGTCGAGAGCCCAGCCGTGACGCCGCTGACGCCTCCCGCCGGATCAGCGATGTCCTCGCCCATCAAGAGGACACGGTTGTCCCCGGCCATGGCCTGGTCGAGGGCCAGCGCAAGTGCGTCCCTGACCGTCATCTCGGTTTCGGTGTCGATGCTCATTCAGCGCCCCTCAGATGTGGCATACACGTCGCGGTGCAACTCGTCCAGCGTCGGTGCCGGACTCGCCAGCACCTCGACGAGCGCGTCCTCGACCTGTTGCCGCCCGCGTTCTTCGATCTCTTCCACTTGTGCGCGGCTCAGCACGCCATCATCGACCAGCCGATCCGCGAAGCGGGGTACCGGATCCGCCGCCTTCGCCGCCTCGAGCTCGTCGGGTGGGATGTAGGTCATCTGATCGCCGAAGAAGTGTCCGAAGAATCGGTAGGTCACGCACTCGACGAGGGTCGGTCCACCTCCCGAGCGGGCCCGGTTCACCGCAGTCGCCAGCGCCCCGTAGACCTCGACCGGGTCGTTGCCGTCCACCGTCACCCCCGGCATGTTGTAGCCGGCAGCCCTGTCGGCGACGTGCTCGACGTGCATGGTGTCGATAGTCGGAGTCATTTCGGCGTAGCCATTGTTCTGGCAGACCAGTACCAGCGGCAACTGCCAGGTCGCGGCCAAGTTCGCACCTTCGTGGAAGGATCCCGTGTTGGTCGCTCCGTCTCCGAAGCTCACAGCAGCCACCCGATCGGACTTCTGTGCCCTCGCGGCCAGTGCCAGGCCGACGGCAACCGGGATGCCGGCACCGACGATGCCGGTGGAGACCATCAGACCCACGCTCGGATCGGCGATGTGCATGGTGCCACCTTTGCCGCGGCAGGCCCCCGCCTGGCGTCCCAGCATCTCTCCGAGGATCTCGACCAGGGAGACCCCCTTGCCGATCAGGTCGTGCAGACCCCGGTAGGTCGTGACCAGGCGGTCGTCGCTGCGCAGAGTTGCCGCGAACCCGGCGGCGATCGCCTCCTGTCCCCGAGACGGCCAGTAGACCGTGAGGAACTCGCCGGTGCCGATTCCCTTGCGGAGGCGTTCGTCACAGGCCTTGGCGAGGGCCATCACCTCGAACATCTGCTGCTGCTTCTCAGGGGACGCTTTGGGATCAAGGGTCGACATGGTCATAGTTTTACGCAGAAGTCCTTGGACCCGTTGAGGGAGACGAATTTCTGATTCTTGATCCCCATGAGGAAGTAGCACGCATTGTTGAAAGTCTTGCCTTTCGTGAAGGTCAACGGGGACGATAGCCCGCCGAGCGTGGTGCCCTTGGGCATGGCGTAAAAGCCCGCGTGCATCTCCGCCGCGGTCGGATGCGCGCTCAGGTGTGCTGCGTCGCCGGCCGTCTGGAGCTCGACGCCGGCCGCCCAGGTCTCGATGACGATCTCTCCGAAGTTCGGCCCCGTCGTCACTCCAGGCGCGTACTTGGCCAACGCGTCGTACATGGGCTTGGTGGCCGCATTGTGGACGAAGAAGGAGATGTCCGGCTGCGCATCAACGTTGCCCTCGAAGCCAGGAATCTTGAGCCACGAGATGGCCACCGTGCCGTCGCCGCTTATCTCGACGGGGTTGTAGCCCTGCGACGTGCAGTTCTCCACGAACTTGTTCACGATGGCCGTGGCGTCACCCACGAGGAGGGCGGTGGCGCCCGACTGCTTGGCTGCCAGGCAGTAGGCGGTGTAGCTCGGGGCGGAAAAGCTGATGGCCGAGGTGTAGGCCAGGTCGATGTCCAGCTTGGTCAAGGCCGTCTTCAAGGTCACGCTCGACTGCGCACACACCGCAACCTCGGCGCAATAGACGTCGGCCATCTTCTTGACCTTCAACTTCTTGGCGGCGTAGGCGATTCCGGCGGTGAAGTTGTTGTAGGTGGCGCCGGGCACGAACCAGTCGGGGTTGTCGTACCCCTCGTCGCTCTCGGAACCACCGACCACCGCCACGCCCTGCTCCTTGACGTACGGCCCCCACGATGTGTCCACGTCGCTGTTGTCGACGATCGCCACCACGTGGTCGGCGCCGACCAGCGTTTGGGCCGCAGCGAGCGAGGTGGTCGGGTTGTAGCCGTCGTCCTTGACGATGATGCTCACCGGGTGGCCCCCGATGCCACCGTGGGCACTGACATACTTCGCCCACGCCTGGATCGTGGGGGTCGTCTGGGCGACCGAGGACGCCTCCGGTCCGGTGCAGCTGCAGATGTCCCCGATGACGATGGGCGCCTTCGTGGCGGCTGTGGTCGCACCGGCGGAAGGTCCGACCGTCAGGAGTCCGGCCGTGATGATCGTTGCCCCGAGAACTCCGGCACCAAAGCGTCTGAACATCATGGCCGTCTCACCATCATCCGATAGCCCCCTCTGACCGCATGGCCGTCCCACTGCACAATGGACCGTGGCACGTCCCATTGCCCGTGCAAGTTGCTGCGCTGTGCAAGTTGCGCACACGGCTGTGCTGCGCCGGCCACGGCAGCGTCACTTTCCACAAATGAAAGCACCCGCTCACGACATCGTGGCCTTGTTCTGCTCGGTCCAAAATATGGTGGACAAGGGGTAGTGTCAAGTGGGAACCTGGGTCGCGGGGGCGGCGCCAAGGTTCGTCCGGGAGGAGCGTGCAATGACTGTCACGAACGAGCGTCGCAACGGAACACGCACGAATCCGTTCCCGATGCAAGATCCGCTTTTCGTTCCCCGCGAGCGCTACTACGACCGTGAATTCTTCGAGTTGGAGAAGGAGCACCTCTGGCGCCACACCTGGCAGATGGCCTGCCGGCTCGAGGAGATCCCTGAAGTCGGGGACTTCACCGAGTACGTCATCTGCGATCAGTCGATCATCGTCGTGCGCGAGCGTGAGGATCGGATCCGTGCCTTCTACAATGCGTGCCGCCATCGGGCGACCGAGTTGCTGAAGGGTTCGGGGACCCTTCTCGGAGGCCAGATCGTCTGCCCGTTCCACGGCTGGCGTTGGAACTCGGACGGTTCGAGCTCATTCGTCTACGGTGCCGAGGCATTCGCCGCCGAGTGCTTGAAGCCCGACGACATCAAGCTGCAGGAATGCCTCTCCGACGTCTGGGGGGGTTGCGTCTGGATCAACCTGGATCCCGACGCCGCACCTCTCCAGGAGATGCTCGCACCGGCCGCTGCGATTCTCGAACCGCTCGGACTCGCCGACATGAAGGTCTGGTGGTGGAAGGAGATCGTCCTCGACGTCAATTGGAAGATGGCAATGGAGGCGTTCCTCGAGGGTTACCACACCATGAGAACGCACACGCAGCTGACCATGGGCGCCGGGGAGGACTGGCCGGCGGAGTCGATCCTCTACGAGACATTCGAGCACGGCCACTCACGCTTCTGGTCGAAGCCCTCGGACGAGCCCATGAGCGCGGAGATGTTCATCGAGTTCGCCCGGATTCTGTGGGAGGGCCAGGACGCCATGACGCTCGAGCGCGACGTGCGGGTCTTCGAAGGAATCCGCCATCGGCCCGACGCACAGGAAAACGCAGCTCCGATCGCCATCGCCGCGCTCTACGAATACTCCGCGGGTGCCGGCATACCTTTGCCCCAACTCACACCCGAGCAGATGGGACAGTGGGGTGGCGAGGTGTTCCTGTTCCCGAACTTCTTCGTGCTGCCACAGTACGGGAACGCGCTGAGCTACCGCTGCCGGCCCTACGACGACAACCCGGAGAAGTGCCTTTTCGAGGTCTGGTCGCTCACCCTGTACCCCGAAGACCACGACCCCGGACGGGCCTCTCTCAAGGGCCGCTTCGCCCAAGACGATGCGGAGAATTGGGGCCTGATCCCGAGACAGGACTTCAGCAACATGGAGCGCCAGCAGAGAGGACTCCACTCTGACAGCTTCAAGGCGTCGCGTCTGGCGACAGAGTGGGAAGGGGCGATCTCCAACCTGCACCGCGAGGTCGACCGCTACATCGACGGCGCGCGCTAAGGGGATCAGCGGGGTCTCCTCCCGACATATGTCGACCGCGGCAGCCTCCCCCGCCCAACCCCGACGCGAGGTCCACGTCGAACCCGGAGGGGCCCATTTCGAGGTGCGCCCCGGTGAGTCGTTCATGCAGGCAGCGTTGCGCGCGGGGTACCAGTGGCCGACGACGTGCTGGGGACAGGCCGAATGCGGGGCCTGCGCCATGGAGATCCTCGAGGGGAAGGAATTGCTGTCCACCCCGGAACCCTTGGAGGTGGCCCGGTTGCGTTCGTTACCTCTCCGCAACGGCTCCGGGCGGCGGTTGGCGTGCCAGGCCCGGGTTGACCTGGTCGGGACCATCACCGTCCGCAAACCGGGCGTACGCCAGAGAGCGACGGAAGCTCCGCCGCCATCTGGCTGAAGCTCTCGTGCGGACCGGGCGCGGCCCGTGACCCAATCCGCCCGAGCCCCGACCCCTCTTCAGTCCTTGCAGGCGTGCAGTCCGGCCAGATACCCGAACACTGCACTGTTGCCGATGCTCGCCCCGGCTCCGAGGTACTTCCGCCCCATCACACTGGCCGTGGCATTGCCCGTTGCGTAGAGAAGAGGGATCGACTCTCCGGAGGCCTTGAGCACCCGGGCGTTCTCATCGGTGAGGACCCCGCCGCATGTGCCGACATCACCCGGGTAGACCGCAGAGGCGTAGAAGGGACCCTTCTCGATCGGCGCCAGGCAGTTGTTCGGCTTCCACTTCGGGTCGCCGAGATACTGGTTGTACGCCCCCTCACCCGTGTGGAACTCGGGGTCGACGCCCTGCTTCGCATTGGGATTGAAACGATCCAGGGTCTCGCGCAAACCAACCGGGTCGATCCCGCACATCGCCGCGAGCTCATCGGTGGTGTCGGCCTTCTTGTAATCGCCCGAATCGAACCACTCTTTGGGAATGGCGCCCGGGCGGCCCTTGGTGAAGATGTAACGCCGGCGGAAGTCGTCGTCGAAAATGACCCACGCCGGCACTGCCTTCGTCGTGTGGTTGCGCTCGAGTTGCGCCTTGCAAACCTCCAGATACGAGCTGGCCTCGTTCACGAAGCGCTTTCCGGCGGCATCCACGTAGATCGAGCCGGGCCGCTGGCGATCTGATTCGAAGACGGCGAAGCCGTTGATCTCCTTGCAGGGATTCCACACGACCTCATCCATCAGATCGGTCGCGGCGCCGAGGCTCATCGCCAGTTCGATCATTTCCCCCGTGTCGCCGGGGTTCGAGAACGAGAAGTGGTCGGTCGTCGCTGCCGCATCGAGGTATTTCTTCCGCATGTCCGTGTTGTGCGAGAACCCGCCGGACGAAATCAAGACGCCACGTCGGGCGAGCACGCGGACTTCTTTCCCCTCGCGCTCCACCACCACGCCAGCCGCCTTGCCGTCCTCGATGACGATGTCGCGCACCGCAGCGTTGGTCCATACCGGGATTTCGTTGTCGAGGGCCACGTAGAGCATCTGGCCGATGAAGGACCAGCCCGATGTCATGGGAGCCTGCCCACGGGCGAACGCCGACTTCGTGCGGGCATACGACCTGGCCGATGCAGCCAGGGCCTTCGCGCTCCGGTTGTAGTTCATCAATTTGGCCGCGTCACCTGTATAGGCGGCCAAACCGGACATTTCGAAGAGGAAGCCGCGCTGGAGCTTGTCGAACCATGGCCCGAGGCGGTGGCCGTCGAAGACGGTCCCCTCTATCGATCGTCCGCGGGCCTTTCCGCCCTTTGCGTCGGGGTAGTAGTCCGAATAGCCGTCACAACGCCGAAAGGACAGCCCCAGGCTCTGGAGGAACGAGACCATCTCGGGTCCGCGTGTGATGTAGGCCTCTCGGCGCTCGTAGGAGGAGGCTGGGCCGACATCGCCGACGACATCCTCGAAATAGGCCATCGCGTCCTCATGGGAGTCGTCGACCCCTTCGGCCACCATGAGGGGGTTGTTGGGGATCCACAGCACCCCTCCGGACATCGCCGTGGATCCTCCGATGACCTCGCGCTTCTCCAGGACAAGCGCGTCGTATCCCTTCGAATTGACCGCAAGGGCGCTCGAAAGACCCCCGCCCCCGCTACCGATGGAAACGAAATCTGTCGTGTAGTCCCACTCTGCCATATGTATCCCCCCAAAGGAGCCGTCGGTGTACCCGAGATGCTCCCTCTTTCTCGCCCCCATTGCAATCGCTCCGCCGCCCCTCTGCGCTCCTCACCTCGAGAGCCCGGTGCCGGGTCTCACTAGGCTCCGTCGCGTGAGCACCTGGGACGCCACCACCATCTCCTCGCTGGCCACGGCAGGCGGGACGCTCGTCCTCGGAGTGGCCACCTTCGCCGCCGTGCGCTCGGCGAACAGATCGGCCCGGATTGCGGAAAGATCCTTTCAAATCGGGCTACGTCCGATCCTGGCGCCGTCGCGGCTGGAGGACCCGCCGCAAAAAGTCATGTTCGGGGACCGCCATTGGGTGAAGCTCGAAGGCGGCCGGGCGGTCGTCGAAGTGGTGGACGGTGTCGTCTACCTGGCCATGATGGTGCGGAACGTCGGAAACGGGATGGCGATCATCAGCGCCTGGGAGCCCTTCCCCGGACAGAAGAAGGGCGACGATCCGTGGGGGGTGCCTGAGGATTTTCGGCCGCAGACCCGCGCGCTGTGGATCGCCCCCAACGACGTGGCCTTCTGGCAGGGGGCATTGCGCGACGAGTCGGACCCATTGCAACAGGCGGTTGCCGCCGGCGTGGCCGAGGGGGCGGTGACGATCGACCTGCTCTATCTCGACCATGAAGGCGGCCAGCAGACCGTGAGCCGGTTTTCCTTTATCCGCCGGGAAGGGCACCGACTCGAACCGGGAGACGGTGGTCGTGCCGGGGGCGAGGTCGGGCCTGGAGATGAGGCCGGGGAAAGCGGCGAGCCCACGCAGGAGTGGTGGGTCTCACTCTCTCTGCACCACACCCTACAGACCAGATGAACCGCCCCGCGACGGGCACCGCGCGCGCTGGCGCATGAGCAGCGACGCACCTCGAGCGTGACGAACGGAATTCCCGACCTCGTCGGGCCCGGGTTGCGTGTGCTCTTCTGCGGGATCAATCCGGGGCGGCTCTCGGGCGAGCTCGGCCTTCATTTCGCCCGGTCGGGGAACCGATTCTGGAAGTTGCTGCACGCCGGCGGTTTCACCGATCGCGTGCTCCTCCCGTCAGAGCAGGCGACACTCCCCAGCATGGGCATCGGCATCACGAATCTCGTCGAACGAACGACAGCGGCCGCAAGTGAGCTCACCAACGAGGAACTGCGGGTCGGCGCGCGCGATCTGGATGCAAAAGCCCTCCGCCTGCGGCCCCGTTTCATCGCGGTCCTGGGACTCCAGGCGTACCGCACGGCCTATCGACGCCCCCACGCAGCTATCGGCGAGCAGCCGGAGAACGTCGGACCGGCGAGAGTGTGGTTGCTTCCCAACCCGAGTGGCCTCCAGGCCCACTACCAACTGCCCGAAATGACCGACCTGTTCCGTGCCCTCCATGCCGCGGCATTCGGGTCCGACGATGAAGTCCGGCGCGGGTAGCTGGACGCCGGAGCCGCTCGGCTGCCCGTTAGGAATCCAGGGCGCTCGCCACGATGTTGCCGATCTGCTGGACCTCGAGGAGGAAGCCGTCATGGCCGAATTGCGACTCGACGATGGCGACCGGGCGGTCCCCGGGGAGGAGCCGCCCCAGCTCGAGTTGGAGTTCGAGGGGATACAGCCGATCCGAGACGATGCCCGCCACCGTCACCTCGGCGCGGACGTGGCCGAGCGCCCGCTCCAGGCCGCCGCGACCTCGGCCCACATCGTGGTGGTTCATGGCCTCGCTCAAGACGACATAGGAGTTCGCGTCAAAGCGCTTCGCCAACTTGTCCCCGTGATACTCCAGGTAGGACTCCACGGCGTAGCGACCGCCCTTGAGGGGATCTTCCTCGGCCTGGGGATGCCGCCCGAACCGGCTCTCGAATTCCGCGCCGGTCCGATAGCTCACCTGCCCGATCCCTCGCGCAATGGCCAGCCCGTCGACCGGACGGGCACCCGTCCCGTAGTAG
The DNA here is from genome assembly GCA_963706555.1 of uncultured Acidimicrobiaceae bacterium. Lineage (GTDB taxonomy): Bacteria > Actinomycetota > Acidimicrobiia > Acidimicrobiales > RAAP-2 > Bog-473. The sequence goes on along the minus strand of OY970164.1, from coordinate 2,050,865 downwards.
TCGCCACCAGCGAACGCAGGGTCCTGGCGTATGGCGCGGATCTGCAATGAGCAAAGTGCGATCTGATCGGCTGTCGCGGCCGCCCCGACGGCCAGCACGACGGCACGACGGACTCTCTCGGGATAGCCGACACACCACTCGAGCACGCGCATTCCGCCCATGGACCCCCCGACCACACACGCCCACGTCCCGATGCCGAGCGCGTCGGCCAGGCCGGCCTCCACGCCGACCTGATCGCGAATGGTGATCAACGGGAATTTCGAGCCGTAGTGCGTCCCGTCAGGGCCACGCGACGAGGGTCCGGTCGTTCCTTGGCAGCCGCCGAGCACATTCGGGCACACCACGAAATAGCGATCCGTGTCGAGCGCGGCGCCCGGCCCGATAAGACCGTCCCACCAGCCCGAGGTCACATGGCCGGGCGCCGTCGGGCCCGTCGCATGGGAGTCTCCGGTGAGGGCGTGGAGCACCAGAATTCCGTTGCTCCGCGCCGCGTTCGGCGTACCCCACGTCTCGTAGGCCACGGTGACCTCGGGGAGAATGCCACCGCCCTCCAGCGCGATACCACCCCCGGCTTCACCGCGGAGCTGGACGAACTGCCGCCGACCCGGATCGAGACCGGGCAGCCACACGCCGGCGATGGCCTCCTGCGTCATGCTCCCTTGGCGGCTCGGAACCCGGCTTCGAGGTCGGCGAGGATGTCCTCGATCGACTCGAGACCTACCGACAACCGGACCAGGTCCGGCGTGACACCGGTCGTCGTCTGCTCCGCCTCGGTCAACTGGGAATGCGTCGTCGACGCCGGGTGGATCGCAAGGCTCCGGACGTCTCCCACGTTGGCGAGGTGGCTGAAGAGCTCGAGGCTCTCGATGAATTTGCGGCCCGCCTCGGCACCACCGGCAATCCCGAAAGCGATGATGGAGCCGCCGCCCTTGGGCAGATAGCGCTGCTGACGCTCGTGCCACGGGCTCGAGGCCAACCCGGGATAGGTGACCCACGTCACCTCCTCGCGCGCCTCCAGCCATGCGGCCACGGCCTCTGCGTTCTGCACGTGCCGCTCCATGCGCAGGCTCAACGTCTCGAGCCCCTGCAAGAAGAGGAACGAGTTGAGCGGAGCGATCGAAGCTCCGATGTCGCGCAGGTACTGCAGACGTACCTTGAGGACGAACCGGGCCGGGAAGAGGGCTTCGGGAAGCTGCCCGAAGACAAGGCCGTGGTAGCTGGGATCGGGCTCGGTGAATGCGGGGAACCGTCCGCTGCCCTCGTAGTCGAACGTCCCACCGTCCACGATGACGCCGCCGATGGATGTGCCGTGCCCGCCGATGAACTTCGTCGCCGAATGAACGACGATGTCGGCGCCATGCTGCAGCGGCTGCGCCAGGTACGGGGTCGCCAGGGTGTTGTCGACCACGAGCGGAATGCCGTTCTCGTGGGCGACCGCCGACACGCCCTCGAAATCGAGCACGTCACCCTTCGGATTGCCGAGTGTCTCGGCGTAGAAAGCCTTGGTGTTGGGTCGGATAGCGGCGCGCCACGCCCCGAGATCATCAGGATCGGCGATGAACGTGGTCTCAATCCCCAACTTCGGCAGGGTGTAGTGGAACAGGTTGTAGGTACCGCCGTACAGAGAGGCCGACGACACGATGTGGCCCCCGTTCTCCGCCAGGTTCAACAGCGCGAGTGTCTCCGCCGCCTGCCCGCTCGCCACCGCGAGGGCGGCGACGCCACCTTCGAGGGCGGCCATCCGCTCCTCGAACACGGCCTGCGTGGGGTTCATGATCCGCGTATAGATGTTGCCGAGCTCTTCCAACCCGAAGAGGGCGGCAGCGTGCGCCGTGTCGCGGAAGGTGTAGCTGGTGGTCTGATAGATGGGAACGGCGCGGGCGCCGGTCGTCGGGTCGGGCACGGCGCCGGAGTGGATCTGGCGAGTTTCAAAACCCCAATCAGCCATGGAGTTGTCTCCTTCGTTCGGCCCGAGCGTCGAGAACAGCCCTCGGGGGTTCAATCTTCACAAACCTGACGTAGTTAGTCAACTTATCCTTTTCTCGCGGCCCGTCCTCTCCGCGCCTTCACGCCGCCATCTCCTTGCCGGTGCTTCCGGGCAACGCGGTGCCCCACCTTGCGCCGCGCAAGGTTATTCGGAGAATGCGCACTTTTCTCGTGGGCCGGTTCGCAGGTTTCGTCCGGGGTCGCCATCGCGGCGCCCGGCGAATTCGGCGGACCGTGCCCGCTGAGCTCCTGCCCGATCCGGGGCCATCGACCGGTCGCTCCGCCGGGACGTACCGCGAGTCATCCCCGGTGCGAAAAATGGCGACGCACCGGGATCGATCTGCGACGCGGCGAGGGATCGGGTCCCGTTGCGCGCCGCCTGAGCATCGCCCGGTTTGCTCGGCCCGACATCGTTGCGATCCGATCCAGACGGCCGTAGAGCGCAACAACAACGAGAATTGAACGGCTCCGATCGCGCGGCGTCGTCGTGAACGCCAATGCGAACAGTTCCATTTTCGCGGCCGGACAGGCGGCGAAAAATGAGAAGTTTGCCGCCTTCCGTGCGTCAAAAAGCACAGCGTTGACCTGAATTCAGTCCTCTCTCAGCGCAGCAGGGGACAAAATCACTGAATTTCAAGGCTGAAAATGAAACTTTTCGCTTCAGAACGTGCACAACGGTGCTCCGTTCAGCAAGAATGTCCCTATGAACAAGCGAGAACTAGCAAAGTCCGTAGCCGTACAGGCCGATGTCGATCTGAAGACGGTGGTCGCAGTCCTTGATGGGTTCACCGATGTGGTGACCGCCGTCGTGTCCAAGGGCGAGCCGGTGGCAATCCCCGGGTTTGCCAAATTCGTCAAGGTCGACCGTGCCGCCCGCATGGGCCGCAACCCCGCCACGGGAGAGTCCATTCGGATCAAGGCATCCAAGAAGGCCCGTATTACGCCGGTGAAGGCGTTCAAGGACGCCGTCCTGGCCCCGTCCACCGCCCCCAAGTTGAAGAAGGGCGCCTACCCGATCGATCCCGCAGCGGTTGCCGCGGCGGGCAAGGCGGCCGCCGTCGCCCCGGTCAGAGCCACTGTCGCCAAGGCCCCGGTCCGAAAGGCCCCGGCCGCCAAGAAGGTTGTGCGTCGTGCCCCGGCCAAGAAGGCCCCGGCCGCCAAGAAGGTCGTGCGTCGTGCCCCGGCCAAGAAGGCCCCGGCCGCCAAGAAGGTTGTGCGTCGTGCCCCGGCCAAGAAGGCCGTCAAGCGAGCTCGTTGATCTGTTGAGCCTTTCCCACTCCAGCTTGGCCATGGCGGTCCAAGCTGGAGTGGCGAATCGGTCCGCATGAGTGACCCGCTCGCGGACCGACCGCTCACACAGCCCCACCAGAGCCGGCTGTCGCCTGCGCTCCCGACATATCAAGCGATCCTTGGCGCGCATTGCGCCGCGCTCGAGCGGGGGGCGTCGAGTTATGACGATCCCCTCACGGGATTGTCGGTACTTACGGCAGCGTTCCTCGCCGAGAGAGGTAGCTGCTGTAGTTCCGGATGCCGGCACTGCCCGTACCTGACGTAACCGTCGCGCCCGAGAGAGCCACCGACCTGGCAGAGAAGGCACCTATCCCCGGTCGCGGCTTATGCTCGTTCACGGCGAGGCGAACGGGCGGGCAGCGGTGCGGGGATGAGCGATACATCACAGGGTCACGGATGGTGGCTGGCTTCCGACGGCAAGTGGTACCCGCCTGAGGCGTGGACCGGGCCTCCTCCGCAAATCGGGCAAATGCCGTACCAATCCCAGGTGCTGTACCAACCGTCCCAATTCCCGGGTCAACCCGGACTGCCGTCATATCCGGCGAGCGGATCTCTCGCGCCGGGCGCGCCATGGGCCCCTCCCCGCCCGACCAATGGGCTCGCGATCGCATCGATCGTCTGTTCTTGCGTAGGGATCGTTCCGTTTCTCTTCGTGGTGCCGTGTCTTCTCGGCGTGATCTTCGGATTCGTCTCACGAAGCCAGATCAAACGATCGCACGGCGCACAGGGAGGGGGCGGGCTGGCCTTGGCGGGGATCATCGTGGGATTCAGCATCATCGGGATCTTCATCCTCCTTGTCACCCTGCTCGCAGTATTCGGGACGACGCACGCTTGTGGTGGCAATTCCGTTCGATCCGATTGCGGGTTGAATTGATGAAGGGGATCCCTACCCGCCCCTGAGGCTTTGTGCGGCGAAGGTCACGACGGCGTCGTCAAGAGGAAGGATCACGTCGGGCTGCACGAATTGATGGGATTCGGCCACCAGACGCACCGCCGTCCCCCAGGCGGTGAAACCGACAGCGTGGCGCGCGAAGTGCATCGGACCTTCGGTCACCTTGACCTGGACCACGCCCTGTCCACCCACATCGAGAGCGGAACGCTGCATGCGCTCCATGGCTGACTCCCGGGCCGAATACATGGCTTCGGTGAAGTTGGTGAGCTCAATATTCTGGGTCTTCTGCTTCATCGCATCCCCGGCCGAACGGCGCGGGGCGTAGGCGAAACTGGCGCCGAAGGCCAGGCCGACCGGCATCCATCCTGCGCCTTGGAGCAGGGTGAAGTCACGCGCCGAGAGGTCCGAGACGAACGGCGCCGAAGGATGCGCCCCTCCGCCAAGCGGTCGAATTGCCGTCCCGACCAACTCCACATCGATGTGATGCGTGTGGACTTCGACGTTGACCCGCACACCCACAACTCCATGGCCGTGGACCTTGATGCATTCGTTCTGGAGATGATCCGACGCTCCCTTGACGGCAGCGTTGTGGGCCACCGAAGCAACGCTTATCTCCCCCTGCCCCCAATTCCACACCCCGACTGGCACCGAGACAACGGACACGCCGCACACCAGATCGACCGGTTCCCAGCCGGCCCCGTGCAGGAGCAGGGCCTCGTCGATGGACAGATCCGACGTCACCCCACGGGCCGTGGAGGGCGGTGCTGCGGTGGCGAGCGACATGGCCCCACTCAGCATTTCCGCGCGGGCGTCGATCGGTGGGCTCTCGCTCATGTGAGCCGCACCGTGGGGCGGGGCGGCGGCACGACGTCGAAGTCCTTGAAGCGTCTCATGCGATTCCCCCGCAGGGTGCAGTCGATCACTTCGTCGCCCTGGGACAACTCGCGCTTGACCACCTCGATGGTCGCGCCATGCAGCAGGTCGCCCGAAAGTTGCTGGCGCACGTGCTTGCGGGCGAGCTGTATGGAGGCCATGTGGGCCTTGCTCACCTGGTCAACTTCGTAGGGCGAGGACGGGCCACCCCAGCTCCGGCTCCCCTCCATGAAGTACTCGGTCATGCAATAGGCCCACACCCGCACCGACGCCATGGAGGCCGCCACGCTGACCGGCATGAACCCGGCCTCGATCGACTTGGTCAGCCGCTGGCCCGCCAGGTACGTCGTCCAGGGCACGCCGCCTGCAGGTGGAGGGCCGCCCTCCACTCTGATGGCGGTACCGAGGAAGTGGAATTCGGTCGTTCCCGTGTCCGCCAGGTTGGTGACGCGGTCGACGACCCCGATGACTCCGTGCGCCCCGAATGCGGTGGCTTCTTCGAGCATGCGGGTATAGGCCGATCCATACCCCTGCGACCACGCCGCTTCGACCCAGGTCTGTTCCACGTTCTGGCCCCACATGCGGTGCTCGTTCGACACGTAGCCGTGCGGGCAGCGGTAGGTCTCCACGTACGATCCGTCGCCCTGCCCGGTGCTCGAGTACGGATTCATCCCCCGCATGTAGCCCGAGCCGGCTCCGTACCAACCCCAGCGCATGACGCAGAACCCCTGGACGAGCCCGACCGGCTGCAGGCCCAGATCGAGACACGCCGCGAAATCGGGCACGGAGAGCCCCGAAGAGAAGGAGGAGGCCTCGATACGGCGAACGGCCGCCTCAGGAAGGTCGGTCGCGGCGTCGCTCATCAGTTGTCGAGCGAAATGATCGTGATCGGCTTGGGCAACGTGACCTCACCGGCTGTCTTGGTCACGGCCGTTCCCAGGGCCAGGAACTCGATGGTGTGGGAGCCCCATTGGTGCGATTTCTCCTCGAGTCGTACGCCGACGATCCCCCCGGCGTTCAGCTGACCGGCCTCGTCCTGCATGCGGGTCATCGCCAACTCTCGTGCTTCGTAGAGCGCCTGGGTGAAATTCGGCAGCTCCACGTTCTGCCCGACCGAGCCGAGCGCCTGGCTGAGCTTGCGATGTGCGATGTGGTAGACGCAGGTACCCATCACGAGGCCCTGCGGCACGTAGCCGGTCTGCATCAGCGTCCAGAAATCCTGACCCGAGAGATCCGAGGTGAAGGGCTTTCCCTGCGCGTTGCGATAGGAGGTGCCATCCTCGGCTTTGACGGCAGTGCCGAACGCAATGAACTCCGCCGAGTCGTTACCCCATTCGTAGTAGTTGACGTCGAGACGGACGCCGACCACTCCATCCGCGCCGAGCTCCTCCGCCTCCTCCTCCATGCGGTTCATCGCCAACTCGCGGGCGGTGTACATGGCCTCGGTCAACTTGGTGAGCTCCTGGCTCTCTCCCCATTTCCGGGTCTGCAGACCGATGTGATAGATCGAAGACCCCATCACGAAGCCCAGGGGATGGAAACCCGCTTCCTTGACCAAGAGGAACTCGTTGACCGAGAGGTCCGAGGTGAAGAGCCCGTGTTCGAGCTCTTCGAGACGGTGGGCGGCGTCCTTGGGCAGGTCCTTGGGGGGGCCCTGGGGCTGAGACTGCGGCTGAGACTGAGTCATGACGACTCTCCGATCACAATGTTCTCTAAGGCGAGCCGAGTCTGCTCACTATGGGACGCTTCGTCGTGCAGGATGGTGAGGAGGCGAGTCAGCCAGGCGTCCATGCTCACCTGCTCGCTGCGGATCCGGATGCCCCCTGAGGCGTGGCCGATGTTGCACCGTACCGTGGCGCCGTCGACATCAGCCCGCAGGGTGTCGTCGCCGAGGACGATCTGCACGGATTTGATCTCGTCGGACTTCCGAAAGCGTCCCCCGGCCCGCTCGACCGAGATACGGCCGCCCAGGACCTCGGTGAGCTGCGCCACCAGCAGCTTGAGCATGATGCGGGAATCGGTGCTGTTGGACTGCAACGATGAGATCGCCATCGAGAGATCGAAGGCATTCCCGTCGGCATCGGTCCTGTCGCCGCCATCACCGTCGGCCGGCTCCATCGTCATCTCTCGCATAGTACTGCCCGACCTGCGGGAATACCCAGCGCCTTTCTGCGTCCGGGGCCAGGGATCAGTGCTGCCGCGCACCGTCACCGTGGTGACCGAGCACCCTCACGGTGACGAGCAGGCCGACCCGGGTCCGTCCCCGCATGGGGCCAGCAGATCGCGCCCAGGGGACCGATGGCCCGACGATCAGTGAGAGGGCAGCGGAATCGACTGCGCGAAGTGGAAGACGTTGCCGGGGTCGTACGCCTTCTTCACCTGCATCAGCCGGGGCAGGTTCGTCCCGTAGTACGCCTGGGCCCAATTCGGCAGCGTCGGATCGATGTAGTTCTGATAGGAGCCCTGCGCGTAGGGGGCGAAGCTGGTCTGCGTGTGATCCAACCAGCTCGTCGCACCGGCGACCAGTGAAGGTGAGGGGTTCGCGCTGCCGTAGGTGACCGAATACTGCGCGCGACGCGATGGCGTCTCGATGCACGAACGCAGTGTCCCCGGCGGCCAGCTGGCTGATGACACCCCCATAGCTGTCGAAGGTGATGCCGCCCCCGACTCCGGGCACATCGTTTCCCAGTGCCTCCACTGCGTCGATCATGGCCGTCGTCCCCGCCGCAGGAAACGCCTTGTTCACGTACGTGGACTTCGCGGTGAAGGGCGATCTGGACAACGTTCCGCCGGGGTTGCGCGAGGGCAAGTGGCATTGCGCGACGGTCAAGTTCTCACATCCCGCCTCGATCAGCATGGCCTGCAGGTAGTTCTCGGGTCCGACGAATCGGGAGGAGGGCGCCGCACCGACGGCGGCGAGCAAGGGAGCCAGGGCGCTCGCACAGGCTGCCGTCGATCCGGCGAATACCCCGGTCACCTTCAGAAATCCGGTCCCACCGCTGCCGTTCGCGGCCAGCTGGCAGTTCGCCCACAGCTCGTTCGGCGCAGAAGGAATCCACTGCAGAAAGGCGTCGAGCACCGTCGCCGCCTCGCCCCAGGGCCAGTCGAGGGTGAACAGCGTCACGCTCGGAATGGGATGGACGGTGAACGTGAACGACGTGACGATGCCGAAATTGCCGCCGCCACCGCCCCGGCTCGCCCAATAGAGGTCGCTGTTGCTGCGGGGGGTGCACCGGCGCAGGGAGCCGTCCGCTGTCACGATGTCCAGCGACGCGATGTTGTCGCACGTCATGCCGTAGGCCCGTCCGAAGACACCGATCCCTCCGCCCAGCGCCAGGCCGGCGATGCCGACGGTGGGACACGACCCGCCGGGAAGGAGGCGACCCGAGGATCCCAGTTGGTTGTAGATGTCGATCAACTGCACGCCCGCCCCGACCGTGGCCAATTGCATGCCGGACGCCACGGACACGCCGTTGAGGGACGAGACGTCGATCACCAGCCCGGTACTGGAGGAGTAGCCGGCGTAGCTATGACCACCGGAGCGAGCCGCCAACGGCACGTCGTGGGCGCGGGCGAAGGCCACGCACCGTTGCACGTCCGCCGCGTTGGCGCAGTAGGCGATGGCCGACGGCTGCGGCGACGTGATCAGTTCGTTGAAGAGCAGCGCGTCATTGGCGTACGACGCGTCACCGGGGACGACCAGGGTTCCGCTGAGCATCCCCGCCAGCGCGCTCCACTGCGGAGGACCGCCGGAGTGGCTGGTCGTACTTGTCGTCGACCCACCCGCATGGGAGTGACCCGAGTCGCTCGAGCACGCAGCGACGCTTCCGACCAGTGCTGTAGCGCCGACCCCGCCTGCGACGACACCGGCCCGGCGCAGGAACGCTCGGCGGTCCATTGCCGGTTTGGAGGCAGGCATCGGGCGTCACGATAGCCCCGTATCCAGGGGATTTCCGTCTTTCACTCCCGTTGCCGATCCCACCAGCTGACCGCAGTCACCAGAACGACATCGGCCGACGCGTGCGAACGACATTGACAAAGGAGGACGCGTGTTCTATATAACTAGTCTCCTAGATGAATAGAGGCATGGTGATCGAATTTCACCTCGACACGCACTCGGGCGTTGCCCCGTACCTGCAGATCGTGCAGCAAGTGCGCAGGGCGCTTCGGCTCGGACTTCTGCACGAGGGCGACCAATTGCCCACAGTGAAGGAGGTCGTCGCTCTAGTGGCCATTAATCCCAACACCGTGCTCAAGGCTTACCGCGAGCTCGAGCACGACGGTCTGGTGTCGGCTCGACCCGGCGTCGGCACGTTCGTGACCCGGACCTTGAGTGATTCGTCGCTGGCGGCGCATGGGCCATTGCGTCAAGACCTGCAGCGCTGGTTGGCGAAGGCCCGCATCGCCGGCCTCGACGACGAGAGCATTGAGGCGCTCTTTCGGGATTGCTTTCGGTCCACCCTCGAAAAGGGCATAGCGTGAGCGCCGTCCTCGAAGCCAATGGACTCGGTAAGCGTTACGGCCGCACGTGGGCCCTCGCCGATTGCACCTTGCGCATCCCGTCCGGCCACGTGGTCGGGCTCGTGGGTCCGAACGGAGCCGGAAAATCAACGCTTCTCAACTTGGCCGTCGGTCTTCTGAAGCCGACGTCGGGAAAACTCGCAGTCTTGGGAAGTCCTCCGACGGATGATGCAGACCACCTCGGGCGACTCGGTTTCGTGGCCCAGGACACTCCGACGTACGCCGCGCTCAGCGTGGCGGATCACCTGGAGTTGGGCGCCCGCGCCAATCCCCGTTGGGACCGCCAGGCGGCCGAGGCCCGCATCACCCAGTTGGGCCTGGACCCGTCCCAGAAGTCCGGCAGGCTCTCGGGTGGTCAGCGAGCGCAGCTGGCCTTGACGATGGCCATCGCCAAGCGACCGGAGGTGTTGCTGCTCGATGAGCCGGTGGCCAGTCTCGACCCCCTCGCCCGACGAGAGTTTCTGCAGGCGCTCATGGAGACAGTGGCCGAGGACGAGGTAAGCGTGGTGCTCTCCTCTCATCTGATGGCCGACCTGGAGCGGGTTTGCGACTACCTCGTGGTGCTGGTCGCCTCTCGGGTGCAGCTTGCCGGTCCGGTGGACGACCTCCTCGCGACACACCGGCGGCTCATCGGACCGCGGCGAGACCTGGCAACACTTCCCGGCAACCAGGTGGTCATCGAGTCTCGCCACACCGATCGTCAGAGCACCCTGGTCGTGCAGACGGAAGATCCGATCTTGGATCCCTCGTGGACCGTTGAGGAGATCGGGCTGGAAGATCTCGTGTTGGCGTACATGGGTCAGGCAAAGACTGCGGCTCGCCAGTCCCATCCGGTGATCGGACTCGTCAAGTGATCTGGCTGGCATGGCGTCAGATGCGGAGCCAGGTGGCCGTCGTTGTGTGCGTGTTGCTTGCCATCGGCATCGCCTTGGTCGTCACCGGTCCGCACCTTGTGCACATGTACGACACGGTCATCAAACCATGCGCAGCGCGGAGCGACTGCGGCGGTGTGGGGTCTTTCTCGAACCAGTACCGCTTCTTACAGGCCGTTAGCCTGCTGCTTCTGATCTCACCGGCCCTGGTCGGGATGTTCTGGGGCGCGCCACTGGTCGCCCGGGAACTCGAGAACAACACGTTCCGCTTGATCTGGTCCCAAAGCGTGTCGCGACAGCACTGGCTCGTCGCCAAGCTCGGTTTCGGTTGCCTCGTCACGGTCATGGCGGTCGGCCTCTTGAGCCTGATGACGACATGGTGGTTCCGGCCTCTCGACGCGTTCAACAACAACTCACTGACGCCCTCCACCTTTGACCGGCGCGACCTGGTGCCGGTGGCGTACGCATTGTTCGCCTACGCCCTGGGGGTGACCGCCGGACTCCTCATACGGCGCACCCTGCCGGCGATGGCGGTGACTCTGTTCGGCTTCATCGGACTGCGCTACGTGGTCGAGGATTATCTGCGGCCGCACTACATGGCTCCGTTGACGTCGACCTCCTCGTTCAACCCATTGAATCCTGGCGTGAGCACGAACGTCGTGCGCGCATCTGACCAAATGATCTCGCAAGAAACCATCAACGGGGCAGGTCGCGTCCTTTCGCAGAATGGCAACATCGGGCCCAACACGGGGGAAGTGAGCGTGACCTCGAGCGGCAGGGTCTCGCTGTCGGGCGTGGGCCCATGCCCGGGCAGGGCGACGGGTCCTCTTTTTCGCTCCGGACAGCCGAAGAATGGACTCGCCGGGAGTGGCATACACCACACCCATTCACCTGTCCCGTCGGACACACTGAGCAGGATCGTGTCGGCCTGCGCCCGCCACTACGACCTGCGCCAGATCGTGACGTATCAGCCGATAAGTCGCTACTGGCCGTTCCAGCTGTACGAATCAGCAATCTTCATCGCTGCGGCGATCGGACTCGTCGGGTTCAGCCTGTGGTGGTTGAGCCGACGGACGACCTGATGCAACGCCGCACACGCTAGAACGCAACCCCGCCCCCGGAGGGCACCGTCGTCGTCGTGGCCGGTGGCTGTGTCGTTGCGGTCACCGGGGCCCGCCTCGGTGGCGGAAGCGGGGTGGGCTGGGTCACGGGTGTGGTCGTCGGGGTCGAGGTCGTCGTCGTCGGCGGTGCGACCGGTGCCGACGACTTCCCGCTCGAGAGCACGGCGAACCAGTCGTTCTCGACACCCTGCCCGCTGGCTTGGCCTCTCTTCTTGTCACTGATGAACGTATAGAGCGCCTGATGGTGGAAGAAGACCTGGAGCCGGCCACCCGCCACATGGATGACGGAGAGGCCCTTGACGCCGTGGGGTGCCTTGACATGCGTGCTCCCCTTGGGCAGCAGGAGCGGCGGCCACACCTTGGCGCAGGCTCCGGTACACGTCACGGTCCCGGCGGGGTCCACCGAATAGCGGTACAGCGTCAGCCCTGACTTCGTGGCGAGAACGGTCCCGACCTTCGCCACCCGCTGTGTGGTGATCGTCAGCGGCTTTCCCGAGGAGCCGGCGGCCGAGGCGGGAGAGGACACCGCGAGTGTGCCGGCGCTCAGCGCTCCAACGCCGAGCGCGACGGCGGCCACCGTGCCTCCGGCCACCAGTGCCGCGCGCCACGTTCCCTCACGTCCAGTCCGTACCGCCATCTCCACGTCCTTTCCTCGGGTCGGCAGTACTACGGCCGGGACCCTCAGGGGGATTGGATGGCGCGGACGCCTGTCCCGTTCGACCGACGTGCGGGGCCGACCCCGGACGATCTGCGGCGCACGGGCGCCGTTGGGGAACCGGCCACTGGGGAACCGGCCGCAGGGGAAGTGGCCACTGGGGACTACCAGAGGTGCTGGGTTGCCCCCGACGTGTCGTGGAAATCGGTGCCCGGGTCATCCTCCGCCAGGTAGCAGGACTCGACCCCGACCCGGCCCGGGCCGTAGAGCCGGAGCCACAGGTACCGGTTGCCCCACGACCGCCACAGCTTCATACCGGCCTTGGGGTACTCGACGTGGAGCTGCATCGCGACGGTGGGGTCCTTGAACAAGAGCGCCGGCGGCTTGACCAACAGCGACTCGCCCTCGGCGAGATCGCGGATGAACGCTGCGCCGCCCGCGGCGATCATGACCACGCCGGGCCGCTCCCCCGCCGTGAAGTGGTCCACGTAGCGCCCGAGGGGGTAGTGCCACTCGGTCTGGTTCCGGCGGTCATCGCGCTTTTCATCAGCCATCCCGGCCAGGTTGAGCCCGATCTTGAGAACACTCAGGCCGGCGCCGGTGTCCGCCGCGTCGGTCCCACCCGACGTCGAGTACCAGATGTTGGAGTCCTGCCAGTCGTAGTCGACGCCTTCGCTCGCCGTCAGGAGACGGCCCTCGCACACGTCGATGGAAGCCCCCGGCTCGATCGGCAGGGCAATGACCTCGCCCGCCGTGTCATGCGAGAAAGCGATCCGACCCGGACCCCGGGCCATCAGCATGACGAGTGGCAGGCCGGCCCGCATCCGGGTCCATGCCCGGCGCATCGACATCGGCGACAGCTGGACCGAGGGCTCCTGCCAGAGCAGGACGTGATGGGGGAAATAGACCCCCTCGTCGGCAGCCAGGTTCCAATCGGCGGCCGGCACCGACCGGCCGCTCACCTCCACCTGGGAATGACCGACCTGGATCCGCGCCATGTCGGCGATGGGCGGCAGCTCCGTCCAGCCGCCTGCGGTCGTCCGCAGCGTGATGTCGAGGGGTGCACCGCAGTTCGGGCAGCTCTCCGTGCCCCCGGTCGACGACTGTCGGCAGTAGGGGCACGTGTACGTCATGGTGTCGGTCATGGTTGTCGGTCCTCGCTCTGTCGCACCGGCGCAGTCAGTCCGTCGGCCGGTCGTAGTACATCGACTGGATGCCGACGCGCCCCGGACCCGTCAGCGCCATGAAGGAGGCGGCGCGGCTCGAGGACAGCGCATCGCCTATCGCGGCGGTTCCGCCCCCACCGAGCACCTGGGCCGCCGCACCGGCGACCCCGTCCTTCATCAGCGCCCTGGCCGCTTTCAACCCCCGGAACCCGCGCCCGGCCATGTCCTTGGCCGCCTTGACCCCTTGGGTCGCCTTGCTGTCGCCCTCGACCGAGCCGGCGAGATCGACCGACACCACCTCGATCGAGACCGACGCGTCCTTGTACAAGAACCCGCCCGGCTCGACGTGGATCATCTCGCCCTCGGCCAGGGTGCGCTCGAAGACGTTGCCGAAACCGTGCACCACGATGACGCCCGGCTCGCCCGTGGCCTCGAATCGGTCGAGATACAGCCCGGTGCCGGCCAAGAGCGCGGTCTTGAGACCCGGCACCTTGGAGAACGAGTAGGTCATGGTGCCCGAGGCGACCAACAGCGCGTGACCGCGCAGTTCGACGACCGTGGCGCTGTCAACAGGCAGGACCACGAGCTCACCGGCCGCGTCCCGTGAGAGCGCGAGGTGACCCGGCCCGTGGGCCACGCTCAGGACGAATGGCATGTCCCCGAGAAGGCGCTTCGCGCCACCGGGGGTGTCCATCACCGACATGGGGACGGTCTCGTCCTTCCAGAGCATGGCGTGGTGCTCGAAGAACACCGAGTCGGCGGGGTCGAGTGCCAACTCCGCGACCGGGACCATGTCGCCGTCGATCTGCACGGTGCTCGACCCGAAGTGGATTTCGGTCAGGTCCCTGATGCGGGGGGCCTGGCGCCACCCGGCGTCGCTCACCCGATCGCGTTGGTCGAGTGGCGCGCCGCAGCGGTCACAGCTTCGAGCCTCCGTGAGGTTGTGGGCATGGCACCACTGGCACTCGACCCGTTGTCCGACGTCAGTCACGAGCACCCCCCAAGGCCTTCTGCGCCCTCGCGCGTCGTGGGCTCCGCCCACCCCAGTGGTCCGGGGCAAGCGTGCCACAGTTTCGGGACCGGACGCCTCCCCGTGCCGTCATCCCCGGGCCATGAGCGACGGGCTCCATGTCGCCTCGTCGTTGGTGACCTTGACGCTCCCGAGGACGTCGAGCATCGAGATCTCCAACCGCGGCCGGCTGGCGGTCGCCGGTGGGCCGTACGTGGTGATCTTGCGCCCGCCGAACAGGGACCGCTGATCCACCACCACCTGGACCCCGCTCGGGACGAGCACCCGGAGGTTGCCGGCCAGCGCCATGACCGTGATCCTCGGCTGCGGCGCGAGGAAGACGGCCCCCCGGAGGTCCAGATGGATCTCGGCCAGCGCCACGAACGCAGTGGTCCGTTCGCCGAGGAAGAACCGTCCCCGCACGAGTCGATTTCCGAACGGGACGAACCAGCGCCGCTTGGTCCGGCCCGGTTGGATCACCTCGAGCCCGCCCGTCGCGGCGGCGAATTCGGTGCGCGAGGGTGTCGAGAGGACGAGGTCCGTCCGCCGATCGAACTCCTCCAGGCTCAGTTGGCCGGCTCCGGTGGCACGCACCAGGACGGCAAGAGCGGCGTCGCGCTCCCCGTCGGTCACCGGGAACTGTTCGCCCTCACCAGCGCTCACCGCACCTCCCCTTGGCGACACCGGAGCAAAAACGCATCTACCATGAGCTTACCGACGGTAGGAAGGGGTGTTTCCGATGGGATTACTCAACGAGTCACGACGGGAATTCATTGCCGCACCGGACACCTCGAAGGGCCAGATCGTCTACAAGTGGCCTGACGACAACATCCGCAAATTCTCGCGAGCCATCGTCGAGCCCGATGCGCAGGCGGTCTTCATGAGCCAGGGCAAGGTGATGGGAGTCCTGCCGCCGGGCCAGCACACCCTTGACGCCTCAGAGCTGCCCTTCCTGGGCATGTTCATCGACTGGGCCTCGGCCGGCAACGCCTTCAAGGCGGAGCTCTACTTCGTCGGGACGCGCGAATACCCGAACATGCGCTTCGGCGGCCGGCTGGACGACATCCAGGACCCCATGTCCGGCTTGATCGTCACCATGCGGGCGTTCGGTGAGTACGCGCTCAAGGTGGATGACCCGACGAAGCTCATTTTGAACCTGGTGGGCACGGTGGACGTGTCGGACAACGATGCCATCACCGGCTGGGTGGCCCAACAATTGCTCAAGGTCACCCGCACCTCGGTGACCACGCAGCTGGCGTCGGGCGCGTGGCCCATCCTCGGCCTTTCCCAGCACAGCCCCGACATCGAGGCGGCGACAATGCCGGCTGCCAATGTCCAGCTCGCCGACTACGGCGTGTCCATCTGCCGGTTCGGCAACCTCGACGTCAACCTGTCCGAGGAGGACAGCTCGAAGCTGAAGAAGCTGGCCAACGACTACGCCTACTCCAAGCTGGCAGGCGGGTTCCTGCAAGCGGCCCAGGCCGAGGCCCTCCAGGGGATGGGACAGGGCATGGCCGAAGGCGGCGGCGCGGCCAATCCGATGATCGTCGGCATGGGCATGGGGATGGCCGGCCAGGTGGCCGCCGCCCCCGGGCAGGCCCCCTACGGGACGCCCGACGCGCCGAACTTCGCGGGTGCCCCGGTCGCCGGCGGAGGGTATCCGGCCGCTGCCGCGGCCCCGGCGGCTGCGCCCGCGGCACCGGCTGCCGAAGCCCAGCCCGCGGCACCGGCGACCGTCGCGTGCCCCGGTTGCCAGGCTCAGGTCCGGGAGGGAGCCAAGTTCTGCGATTCCTGCGGCACCAAAATGCAGGCACAGTGCGCCGGTTGCCAAGCCGAGCTGCGGCCAGGAGCGCGGTTCTGCGATTCCTGCGGCACCGCGGTCGCGTAGCCCCGGTGCGACTGTTGGTCGAGCACGGCCCGACCCCGGGCCATTGAGACGGACGGGATCATGGATCTGATCGAGTGCCAGTGGTGCAAGGCCCAGAGCGAGCCCGGGCGGTCCACGTGCGACACCTGTGGTGCCCCGCTGGATGAGCAGTACAAGGTCACTGACGCCGGATGGGTCGAGGTGCCCCAGCTCCGGGATCTCACCCGCTTCAGCTTCTCCAACTCGACGTGTCAGATCGACGGCGGGATCGTCCCGGTGGCGGAGCTGGCCCTCGCCGAGGGGAACGCCGTGTTCTTCGAGCACCACGTCGTTCTGTGGAAGGAGCCGAGCCTGGCGATGTCGGTGATGGACACCGGCGGCGGCATCAAGCGCCTGGTCGGAGGGATGCCGCGGATCCTCAATGTTCGCGACGGGCCCCGGACGATTGGCGGTCTCGCGCGACTCTGCAGGCGAGTTGGTCGTCCTCCCGCTCGACCCGGGGATGGAGATCGACGTGCGCGGCCATGCCTTCCTGGCCGGCACCCACTCCCTCGACTACTCGTTCGTGCGCCTGAAGGGCTTGACCAACATCCTCCATGGCGGGGACGGGATGTTCATGGATCGCTTCATCGCCAATGCCGAGACCGGCCTGTTGCTCCTGCACGGCGGCGGGAACGTCTTCCAACGCACCTTGGCCGCCGGCGAGACGATCCTGGTCGAGCCCGGGGCATTCCTCTACAAGGACTCCTCGGTGGCCCTCGAGACGTCCCAACAAAAGGTGCGCACCTGCCTGCTGAGCCACGATCTCTACCTGGCCGAGCTCCACGGTCCGGGTCGGGTCGGCATCCAGACGATGTACAAGCACCACGGCGCCGACTGACGCCACCGCCCCGCTCCCGCCCGCCCACGACGCGGCGCGCCGTGCGCCCGCCAACCACGGGGCGCGCCGTGCGCCCGCCTCACGCCGGGAGCGAACCGTCCCCGACGAAATCGAAGAGACGGAGGCCCGGATCGAGTGGTCCCCCGGCCCCAGCAGACCCGACCAGGCGGTGGCACCCGACGCTGAGCACGGTGCCGGGAGGCGCAACGAATGACACCTCCTCGAACCCGGCGTCAGCGAACCAGGCACGGATGGATAGCGTCAGGTCCGGCGGGCGCCGATGGCGGGTCCAGATCACCGTTCCCCCCGGTGCGCAGAACGACGGCATCCTCCCGACGGTGGCGCGAATGTCCTCCTCGCCCACGTTCCCGAAGACGCCGCAGATCAGTACGAGATCAGCCGGGAGGAAGCTCGCGTAGGAGCCGACCAAGGACGCGTCAGCTTCGGCGACCACGACCTGAGGAGTCACGCCGCACGCAGCCGCACGCAGCCGGGCAGACGTCACGAGGGCAGGCTCGCGCTCGACCAGGAGGGCGCGCACCTCGTCGCGCCGACGATGGGCGGCCACCGTGTCGATCACGTCGCGCCCCTGCCCGGCGCACATGCTCACGACGGAGATCGCTCCCGCCGCCTGCCCGTCGAGTGCCGCAAGCACTCCGGCCTGGACAATGCGAAGACGGAGGGAGAGCGGTGAGTCGGGATCCTCGTAGGTCTCGTGCCAGCGGACCCAATGCGCCGCATCCGGCTCGAAGGGGGTCTCGCTCGTCGGTTGACCGGCGGAATCACGATCGGCACTCCCCGACTCGGACATCGCGTCATCGTAGGGTGGGCGGGTGATCAAGTACCTAGGATCGAAGCGCAGACTCGTTCCGGTGCTCGCCGAGATCTGTACGGCCTCCGGCGCGCGCACCGCGCTCGATCTCTTCACCGGCACGACCCGTGTCGCCCAGGCCTTCAAGGCGCAGGGCGTGGAGGTCACCGCCGTCGACACGGCGCGCTATGCCCACGTCTTTGCCCAGTGCTACATAGAGGCCGACGCCGGCACGGTCGACATGTCGGCACTCAACAAAGCCATCGCCCATCTCAACGGGCTCGAAGGCACACCCGGCTACGTGCACGACACGTTCAGCAAAGAAGCCCGCTTCTTCCAACCGTTCAACGCGGCACGGATAGATGCCGCCCGAGACGTCATCGCCCGTGACTATGCGGGGTCGGCGCTGTACCCGATTCTGTTGACGAGCCTCATCGAAGCGGCCGACCGGGTGGATTCGACCACCGGCGTGCAGATGGCCTACGTGAAGCAGTGGGCGCCACGGTCGGCCAACCCCTTGACGTTGCGCCTGCCCGAGCTCCTGCCGGGCCGGGGGCACGCCGTGCTCGGGGATGCCCTGGAGGTGGCGAGCACGTTGGGGTCGTTCGACTTGGCGTATCTCGACCCGCCGTACAACCAACATCGCTACTTTACGAACTACCACGTGTGGGAGACCCTCGTGGCATGGGATGCGCCCGAGCCGTACGGCGTGGCGCGCAAGAGGATCGACGCGCGTGACCCCGCCACCAGGAGCGCGTTCAACTCCAAGCGGACCATGCCCGATGCCCTGCGCTCCGTGGTGAGCCGTGTCGACTGCGAACTGCTCGTGCTCTCCTACAACGACGAGTCCTGGCTCGCCGTCGAGGAGCTCGAGACTTTGTGCGGCCAGGGGCGCTCGGTGGCGACATTGGCCTTTGACTCGGCACGTTACGTGGGAGCCCGGATCGGGATCTTCGACCCGTCGGGCGTGAAAGTAGGCCGGGTGTCGCACCTCTCCAATCAGGAGCTCCTGGTCATTGCGGGCGAAGAGGCGTTGGTCCGCCACGTTGTCAAGGCGGTCGGTCGCATGGGGAGCACGTCGGGAGTTGTGCGCCGCAGGTCGCCGGAGCGAGGCGGCGCCCGCGCTGCTGCCGGGAACACCACGGCCCGGGGCACGACAGCCCGGGGCGCGGCGAATGGTCCCGACACCCGCGGCGAGGATCGGCTTCAATAGGCGTCGTGACAACCGCTGACGACCACTACGCACGGTTGGAGGACGCCGATCTCTCCGCTCGCATGTCGAAGGACGAAGAGGCCAAACGGCTGACCAAGGCGCAACTCCGGGTGCTGCACCTCCGCCTGATGAATGGCGGCCAGCTCACGGGGGGCAAGCTGGGCCCTCCCGTCTGCATCGTCTTCGAGGGATGGGATGCGGCCGGAAAGGGAGGGGCGATCAAGCGACTGGTCGAGCCCCTCGATCCGCGCCACGTCCACATCGCTCCCTTCGCCGCTCCCACTCCCGACGAGCTCCGACATCACTTCCTGTGGCGCTTCTGGCCGCCACTACCCGGATGGGGCGGCATGACGATCTTCGACCGCAGCTGGTACGGCCGGGTCCTGGTCGAACGGGTCGAGAACCTGGCCACCGAGGTGCAGTGGCGACGCGCCTACGACGAGATCAACGACTTCGAGCACTCGCTGGCCGAAGAGGGCATGGTCGTGATCAAACTCTGGTTGCACATGTCCCACGAGGAGCAGCTCCGACGCTTCGAACGACGACGTGATGACCCGCTCAAGTCGTGGAAGCTCACCGACGAGGACTGGAGGAACCGCGAGAAGCGCGGCCAGTACAACGAGGCGGTGTCCGACATGCTGCGCCTCACCGACGGGCCCTTGGCGCACTGGGACGTGATCTCCTCGGAGAACAAGCGCAACGGTCGTGTCGAAGTCATCGAGACCGTCATCCGGCGCATGGAGGAAGGGATGGCTCGTTGGGATATCGAGGTACCGTCGCCCGACGACGAAGAGGAGCAGCGGACGCAGGCGGCCCTGGCCTTCGACGACGCCGAATTCCAGTCTGACGGAGAGAGCGATAGCGCCGATGGCGACAGTCCCGATGGCGGCGGTCCCGACCGCCGGAGCGCCGATGGCAGCGGTCCCGACCTCAATGCGGTGCAGGCAAACGGCGGGCCGCCCGCTGCGGTGGCGGCGTCTCCGAATGGCCGATCCGCGGCCCAAGACTCTGCCCACACCTGAGATGCGAGGCCCGTCACATGAGTGATGCAGACCGGAATCCCCCTGCCGCGGGCGCCAATGCTGCCGGCAGTGTCGGCGCTCCCGATGACGGCTCCACCGGGGGGTTGCGCGGCGCCCGCTACGGCATCACGATTCCCTTCGACGGAGTCCCCCTGCACGAGCACAAGCGCTGGTACGGACGCCTGCGTGCGTTGGGCTACACGGATCTGTGGTCGGCCGAGGTGGACGGCTCGGACGGCTTCACACCCCTCGCGCTCGCGGCCGCGTGGGAGCCTTCGTTCAAGCTGGGCGTTGCCATCACCCCCGCCTACACGCGTGGCCCCGCCACCCTGGCCCAGAGCGTCGCCTCCATCGCCGATGCGGCACCCGGCCAGTTCGCGTTCGGCCTGGGGGCGTCGTCGGAGGTCATTGTCGCCGGCTGGAACGGATTGGCCTTCGAAAACCAGTACAAACGTGTGCGCGACACCCTGCGCTTCCTCCGCCTGGCCCTCACCGGCGAAAAGATCACCCAGTCCTATGAGGGGTTCTCGGTGAACGGATTCCGCCTGAGCCGGGTACCCGAACAACAACCTGACCTCTACGTGGCCGCATTGCGGCCCGGCATGTTGCATCTCGGCGGCAAGGAGGCAGACGGCGTGATCCTCAACTGGTTGAGCCCCGACGACGTCCCCACCTCCGTGGCCGAGCTCGAGTCGGCCGGGGGCAAGGGCAAGGAAGTCGCAGCGCGCATCTTCGTCATCCCCTCGGAGGACACCGACAAGGTCCGCACCTTTGCCCGCCGCATGATCACGACGTATTTGAACGTGCACGCCTACGCCGAGTTCCAACGCTGGCTGGGTCGGGGCCCCGCACTCCAGGCGATGTGGGACGCGTGGGACGCAGGCGATCGCAAGGGCGCTCTCGCTGCCATCCCGGACGAAGTCGTCGATGAGCTCGTCGTCCACGGCTCGTATGCGCAGTGCCGGGCGAAGATCAAGCGCTACATGGACAACGGTGTGACCATTCCCGCCCTCGCCATCCTGCCCTTCGGCGTCGACCTCGATCAGACGCTGACCGCTCTCTCGCCGTCGGCGTTCTAGTCGGGCCCCGCGAGCGCCCCGATGGACTTCCGCACCACATCCCTGACGGACCTGGCCAACGCCGTTCGCACCCGCCACATGAGCGCGCGCGAGGTCACGACGATTGCTCTGGATCGCATCGCCGCCCTCAACCCGCGCTACAACGCCTTCGTCGACGTGCACCCGGAACAGGCAATGGCGGACGCCGCCGCACTCGATGTGGTCATCGCCAACGGCGGCAATCCCGGAGCGCTCGCAGGGATCCCGCTCGCGGTCAAGGACAACCATGATGCCGTGGGCTTTCGCACCACGCACGGCGCACCGGTGCTGGCAGATGCGCCGCTGGCCACCGCCGACAGCCCCTTCGTCGCCCGCCTGCGGGCTGCGGGGTGCATCGTCGTCGGCAAGACGAACATGCCGGAGTTCGCATGGTCGTCGAACACCTCGAATGCCGTGTTCGGCCCGACAGCAAATCCGTTCAACACCGCGCACGGCCCGGGCGGATCGTCGGGCGGCTCTGCGGCGGCCCTCGCCGCGGGCATGGTGCCCTTGGCCACCGGATCGGACGGCGGCGGCTCGATACGCCTCCCGTCGGCGTGCTGCGGGCTCTCGGGCATGAAGCCGTCGCTCGGCCGGATCCCCGGGGGCGGCCCCACCCCGCTGAGCTGGATCGATCTGTCGACGAGCGGCCCGATGGCACGCCGGATCGTCGACGTCGTCACGGCGCTCGATGTCGCGGTGGGGCCGGACCCGACGGACCTCCGCTCACTGCCCCGCCCGGAAGCATCGTGGCTGGCGGCTGTCGAGAACGCCCACGTCCCCGTGCGCGTGGCGTGGGCACCCACCCTCGGCTACGGCACCGTCGACCCGGAGGTGCTCGCCATCTGCGAGCGCGCCGTCGAGGTCCTCGAGTCGATCGGCGCCGAGGTCACCGTGCTCGAGACGGTGTTCGACCCTGAACCGGTTAGCGACTTCGTCACGATCATGGGTGCGTGCCAGCTGCGCACGATGCGCCCGTTCATGGAACATCCGCGGTGGGACGATATCGACCCTTCGCTACGGGCACTCGTCGACGCGGCCCAATCGATCACTGCCGAGCAGTTGGTCCGGGCAATCGATCGCTGCCACACCATGAACCTGGACCTGGTCGACCTCTTCCATGAGGTGCGGATTCTTGTCACACCGACGATGGCCGGCGTGGCGCCCTTCATCGGCACGGGACAGAGCACGATCGATGGCGAGGTGACGGGGAACTGGCTGTATTTCACCTATCCGTTCAACATGACCCGCTCGCCCGCGGCCACGGTGTGTGCCGGTCTCACCGCGGGCGGCCTCCCGGTCGGGTTGCAACTCGTCGGGCCGCAGCATGCCGACCTGGTCGTCCTGCGTGCTGCCGCCGCGCTCGAGGCCGCGCTCGATGCGGCGCGGGGGTTCGAGGTGCTCGCTCCCGTGTAGCCGTCACGTCCGCCTTCCGGCCACCTCACCGCCGGCCACCTGCCGATGGCCAGGTGTCGATGGCCAGGTGTCGATGGCCAGGTGTCGATGGTCAGGTGTCGATGGTCAGGTGTCGATGGTCAGCGATTCGAGCAAGTCGGCGAATTGGCGCTGCGCCTCAATCCGTCGGGTCGGAATGTGCTCGGTCGGCACCTCGGTGGGCGTGTAGCCCTTGAGGACACGCCGCGCCACGGTCTGGCGGTGCACCTCGTCGGGCCCGTCGTAGAGGCGGGCGGCCCGCGCCGCCCGGTACATCGACTCCAGCGGCAGGTCGGAGGAATACCCGAGTGAGCCATGCACCTGGAGCGCCCGATCGATGACGTTGTAGAGCACGGCGGCTCCGTAGTACTTGATCATCGCGATCTCCACCCGGGCGGCCGCCTGACCTTCCTGGTCCATCTTCCAGGCCGCGTGGAGCGTCATGAGCCTGGCGGCCTGCATCTCGGCCAATGAATCGGCCACCCAGTTCTGGATCGTCTGCTTCTCGGCCAGCACCGACCCGTGGGCATAGCGGGAAACGGCCCGCTCGCAGAGCATGTCGAACGCCCGGCGCGATTGGCCCAGCCATCGCATGCAGTGATGGATGCGGCCAGGCCCGAGTCGCTTCTGCGCCAGTTGGAACCCGTCGCCCTCGCGGCCGACGAGGTTGTCGACGGGAATGCGCACATCTCGGTAGATGATCTCCGCGTGGTTGCCGAACCGGCCGTACGGCGTGTCGGGATCTTCCATCGTGGCGACGTCTCGCACGATGTCCACGCCCTCGGACTCCACCGGGACGATGAGCATCGATGACCCTTGGTACGGGTGGACATCGGGGTTGGTGACGGCCATGACGATGAGGAAGTCCGCCACCGAACCATTGGTGGTGAACCACTTGTGACCGTTGAGGACGTACTCGTCGCCGTCACGGACAGCCGACGTCGTGAGCAAGGTCGGATCGGAACCGGCCGTGTTGGGCTCCGTCATGGAAAAGGCGCTGCGGAGATCGCCGTTCAGCAACGGCTGGAGCCAGCGGCGTCGCTGCTCGTCGTTCCCGGTGGTCTCGATCCCGACAGCGAGAAGCTCGGCATTGCCCGAATCGGGCGCGTTGTTGCCGAAGACCACGGGGGCGAGGGGGGACTGCCCGAGGATCTCGTGCATGAGTCCCAGACGGACCTGCCCGAATCCCATGCCGCCGAGGTCAGGCGACAGGTGGGCGGCCCAGAGGCCCTGGTCCTTGACCTGCTCCTGAAGGGGTCGAATGACCACGCGGACCTGGTCGTACGTGAGCGAGAGGGTCTCGAGTGGGAAGACCTCCTGGCGCACGAAGGTGCGCATCCACTCGAGCTTCTCCTCGAATTCGGGCTCCGTCGAAAAGTCCCAGGCCATCGATTCTTCTTTCGTGATGTTGTCGGTCGGTCGCGGTTGGTGGGTGCCAGTCCGGGAAGCTCCGGTTTAGCACTCCGTCGCCAGCAGGCCATCTGCCAGCTACCGGCGGGCAGCACCATGCCACTACCGTGTTGCCGTGCCCACCCCCGTCCCTCTGACCCTCCGCCAAAGATCCGCAGCTGTCCCAGCCCCGTCTGACCGGGCCCCGTCTGCCTCCGCCCCGCCCCAAGCTCCTCTGAGCGCGGCCGAACGAGGAGTTATCGCGGCCGCCGAGCAGGCCCTGCTGGACGATCGTCGTCTCTTGACGGCTGAGGAGCTCACTGCGCTGGCCGCACTGCCCGACGGCGCGGTCATGGCGCTTGCCTCCCTGGCCCACCAGGTGCGGCTCGCCTGGTGCGGGCCCGAGGTGGAGATCGAAGGGATCCTCTCGGCGAAGACCGGGGGATGCCCGGAGGACTGCCATTTCTGCTCCCAATCGTCACGGTTCGACACTCCCGTGAAGGCCACGCCATTCCTGAAGACCGAGGACGTGCTTGAGGCTGCCCGCGAGACCGCAGCGCTCGGAGCCTCGGAGTTCTGCATCGTGTTGGCCGTGCGTGGACCCGACGAGCGCATCATGCAGCGCCTCTTGGAGCTGGTGCCGCTCGTGGCGGAGGAGACCGGGCTCAATGTGGCGGTGAGTGCCGGCGTCCTGACGCAAGAGCAAGCGAAGCGCCTCGCTGAAGGTGGCGTCCACCGGTACAACCACAATGTCGAGACGTCACGCTCCTATTTCCCGGCCGTCGTCACGACCCATTCGTGGGACGAACGGGCTGCCACCTGCCGACTCGTCCGAGAGCACGGCATGGAGCTCTGCTGCGGCGCCCTCATCGGCATGGGAGAGAGCCAGGCACAACGGATCGAGCTTCTCATACAACTCCAAGAGCTCGATCCGACCGAAGTCCCCCTCAACTTTCTGAATCCCCGTCCCGGCACACCCCTCGGCGACCGTCCGGTTGTGGACGCATGGGAGGCCGTCCGTTGGATCGCCCTCTTCCGTCTCGCCCTTCCCTCGGTGATCCTCCGCTATGCCGGCGGCCGCGAGGTCACTCTGCGGGACCTTCAGGCCATCGGGATGACGGCGGGCATCAACGCCCTCATCGTCGGCAACTATCTGACCACCCTCGGGCGGTCCTCCGACGAGGATTTCCAGATGCTGGCCGATCTGCGGATGCCTATCGGGGCGCTCACGGCCGCCATCTGAACGATGGGCGATGCCCCAGCCGCCGCCTCCTTCTGCACGGGTTGCGGCCAACCGACCTCCGCATGCGCCGGGTGCGATCGCGCTCTCGACCCGCCGAGGTTCTGCCCCGAGTGCGGGCGCCGCATGACGGTCAGCGTGATTCCAACCGGGTGGGTTGCCCGATGCCGTGACCACGCTCCATTCCATTCGGCCTCATGAAAGAGGCCTCGTCGAGGCACATCGGCGTCGGGCCACGGCGTCGGGCAGAAGACGGCGGGCTCAGCGGGGCTCGGGCGGACACGACAAGCCTCTCTGCCCTATCCTCGCGACGCCGGAAGGGGGGCACGCATGACAGCCTTAGGAAGATTGGACCTCTCGGGCCAGGTCGCCATCGTCACAGGTGGCGCGTCGGGCATGGGCGAGTCCTCGGCACGCCTCATGGCCGAACGTGGCGCGAAGGTCCTCATCGCCGACCGCAACGAGGAATTGGCGATCACCGTGGCCAAAGACATCGGTGACGCCGCGGCGCCTTTCCACATGGACGTCACCCAGCCTGACGAATGCGAAGCCATGGTCGCGGCCGCGTTGGAACGATTCGGGGGACTCGACGTCGCAGTGAACTCTGCCGGCGTGGTCGATGGCGAGGGGATCCCGTTCATCGACACGACGGTCGAGCACTGGCGGCGCATTCTCTCGATCAACCTCGACGGCGTCTTTTACTGCATGAAAGCTGAAATTCCGCCCATGCTCGCAGGCGGGCGCGGGTCCATCATCAACATCGGCTCCATCCATTCGGTCACCGGGATCGCCGGAGCGGCGGCGTATACGAGCTCGAAACATGGGGTTCTCGGCCTCACGCGTTCCGCCGCGCTGGCCTACGGCGGTCAGGGCATCCGGATCAACTGCATCGGTCCGGGCAACATGGACACGCCCATGTCACAGGCGGCGTTTGCCCGCGGGGGCGGGGACCAGGCGAAGGACTACGTTGCATCACTGGCCTCGATCCAGCGGCTCGGGGAGGCATGGGAAGTGGCCGAAATGGTGGCGTTCCTCGCGTCGGAGGCAGCCAGCTTCTGCACCGGCGCCTGGTTCGGGGTGGACGGCGGCTACACCGCGCGCTGAAGAGGCAGGGTGCACCGGCGGCACGATGCGAGCCGACGGTCTCGGAGGTACCGAACTGGCCCACACGACGGACCAACCGCAAAGGCCCAGGGCATCCCCTGACCGCTGCTCAGCATTACACCCTCCTCCATCCGAGGACGCGCAGAGAGGGCGTCGTGGTCCGGCGCAGGCGGTTGGGCGCCGGCGTTGGGCGCCGTTCCGGGGTCGGCCGTCGGCTGTTCCAGCCGCGGGATCACTGCGCGAGAATGAGGTATGGACCTGATCGGCGTGGTTGACACCATGTTCGCCCGCTATGACATGGGAGGGGAAGCTCTCGATGCCTTGAAGCAGTGTCCGGGCTACGGCACCCGCTTCACGACGATTCGACGCACCGTTCCGGGCTTCAAGGATCTGGCGGTGGCCGCCAAGAAGCTCATCGAAGAAGAAGGCTGTCGCATCATCGTGGCGCTGGGCATGCCGGGCAAGGAGGCGGTCGACAAAGTGTGTGCGCACGAAGCTTCGACCGGGATCATGACGGCACAGTTGATGACGAACACTCCGATTTTGGAGGTGTTCGTTCACGAGGACGAGTCGGACGATCCGGCGATCCTGGCGTCAGTCTTCAAGAACCGCTCGCGGGATCACGCCATCAATGCCTACCTCATGCTCTACGAACCCGAGAAGCTCGTCGCCCGGGCCGGTCAGGGCGTTCGTCAGGGATTCGGGGACGCGGGACCCCTGAAGATCTAACCGTTACGGCGCCAGGACCCCTTGCCCGCCGGCGGGCGGCCCCGCGACCGCCTCGCCCGCTGAGTGCCCGTTGCTGGCTACACGAGCTGCCCGCAAGGCCGCGTACTCCTCGTTGTCCCGGACCCGTTGTTCCGATCGCACCGGGCCACCCAGTACCCACCGCAGTGGCGTGCGCAAGATACAAGCCACGAACGTCGCGGCCACAACGGCCGTCCCGACATAGAAGATCGCCGACCTGATCGGCCAGGGAAGGTGCGCCCCGCCGACGAAATTCGAATAGAGGGCGGCGCGGACCATGTTGATGAAGAGGACGTGGCACAGATAGAAGCCGCCAGTGAGTCCCGCCAAGAAGGTGATCGATGGAGGACGCAGCCGGCCGATCCCGACGTGGGAACGTGCGCCACGTTGCGCCGGCGAGATAGAGGGGACGATCGCGGACTCTGTCGATGCGGCTCCCCCGATGGCCGCCGCAGAACCATCTGCCCCGTTGGCCCCGTTGGCCCCGTTGGCCCCGTTGGTCCCCGCCGCGTCGGTGCCGCCGACGGCGTCGGACTGCCTCTCCCTCCATTGCACGCTCAGTGCGAACAGTCCGGCGATCGTCGCGAGGGACCACGCCACCGCGATCGGCTCGTAGATGTCCGAAGCCGACCCGGTCGTTGCGCCCAGTGCAATGACGACCGCGTACCAGAGTGCGGTCCCCGCGCCCACGATTGCGACGCCGACCAGGATCCATCGGGACCACCGCCGCACAAAATTGAACACCGCTTCGAAATGGTACGCCACCACCATGCCGGCAATGAAGTACATCTGGTAACTGATCAGGTTGCGGGACCACACCCACTTCGCTCCGATGTCGTGGACGTAGTGGCCGATCACACCGATCGACGGATGGTAGTGAAGATCGGTACCGATGAAGAGGGCTATGGCGACGCTGATCGACATGATCAGCACGTGCTGGCGCGTGGACGTCGACTTCAGCAACTTCAAGAGGAACGGGAAGACCAAGTAGAACTGGAAGAGCACGACTATGACGTACAGCTGGTAATAGCCGAGCCGCAGATCGCTCCAGAGATACGTTCCCCACTGACCCCACGTGCCACCCGGCCGCAGGATGGTGAACAGCAGATAGATGCCCGTCCATGCGAGATACGGGATGCCGATCTGCACATACCTGCGGACCCAGAATCCCCAGACGGTGCGCGGGCGGGTTATCTGGGCGTAACAGACGACCAGCCCGGAGAGGAAGAAGAAGGAGTTGCGGGTGAAGTGGAGCATCGTGATGAACGCAGTTCCCACGACGTTGTTCGACATGTCCGCCCAGAGGAGGGAGTGCTGCCCCAAGACGCAGGCACAGGCCACGACCCGGAAGAGGTCGAACATGGTGAGGTAACCGGCATCTGCCGAACCCGAACCCGAACCCGAACCCGCGCCCGAGCCCGCACCGGCCCGGAGGCTGGTTCCCCGACGGCGGCCGGACCCGAAACCGGGGCCGGGGGCGAGGCCACCGAGAGCGTCAGCCGGCAGGAGCTTCGGCTCAGTCAATTGTGCGGCCATGTACGAACATCCTGCCTCAGGTTTCTGTACGGCTGGTCACAAGTATCTTGGAGAATCATGAGAATGTCCCAAACGTGCAGGGCAGCGCCCGCACCCGCAACTCCCCTTGGATGGCCACCTCGGCGAGTGCGGATCCCGGCTGGCACAGGTCTCGCGCCGAGCGCACCCGGACCCGGATCCGGCGGGGACCATCTTCTCCGGATAGCCCTAGGTCCACTTCGAGAAGCGTAGGCTGCCCGGTGCCGTCCGCCGTGGCGGGATGAGCGGGACAGCGGGGCGGCGAGGAAGGCGGGGGCCTGCCTCACGAGAGCGAATGCACCAGAGCGCGTCCGCACTGGCCGAAGCGCACGAACGGAGAGGGGAACGGAAAGTCGAAATGACGAACTGGAACTACGGGGATGTGTGGGAGACCGTGGCGGATATGCAGCCTGAGGCCCCGGCCGTCGTTCAGGGCGACCGCCTGGTGAGCTGGCGCGCATTCGACCAGGGCGCGGACGGGGTCGCCCGGTACCTCTTGGACCTCGGCGTGGTGCAACAGGACAAGGTTGCCATTTACCTCTTCAACTGCCCCGAGTACCTCCAGGCTGCCTTTGCCACGATGAAGGTCGGACTGGTGCCGGTCAACACTAACTACCGCTACGGCGACGACGAGCTCAGTTACCTCTGGACCAATGCCGACGCCGTCGCAGTGGTGTTCCACGGTCTGTTCACCGAACGCATCGAACGCATTCGCGGCCGCGTGCCCGGCGTGCGGGGTTGGCTCTGGGTCGACGACAATTCGGGTCCCTGCCCCGACTGGGCCACCCCGTACGACGACGCTGCAGCGGCAGCCCCGACCCGCACCGTCGCCCCGTGGGGCCGCAGCGGCGACGACCTCATCATGATCTACACCGGCGGGACCACGGGCATGCCCAAGGGTGTCATGTGGCGCCAAGACGACGTCTTCGCCCGCCTCATCGCCGGCGGCGTCCGCAAATACCCACTCGACGGAGGGATCGAGGCGGTGCGCCAATCGATCCTGGCAACGCCGAGCGCTCTCACCCTCATGCCGGCATGCCCGCTCATGCACGGAACGGGGTGGTTCACCGCCAACACCGCGCTGGCCGAGGGCGGACAGATCGTGCTCCTCGAGAGCCGCAAGTACGACCCGGTCGAGCTGCTCGATACGGTGGAACGCCAAAAGGTGAACGGCGTCATCATCGTCGGCGACCCCTTTGCACGACCACTCCTGGCCGCGCTCGATGAGCAACCCGGTCACTGGGACCTGAGCTCGCTCGTCATGATGGTCTCGTCCGGTGCGATGTGGAGCGAGTCGATCAAGCAGAGCCTGCTGGCACACCACCCCGGCATGCTCCTGGTGGACGCCTTCAGCTCGTCGGAGGCGGTCGGGATGGGCATGTCGATCTCGGGCGCGGGTAATGCCGCGGCCACGGCGACGTTCACGCTGGCCCCGGACGTCAAGGTGCTCAAAGAGGACGGCGGGCAGGTCACGCCCGGATCAGACGAGATCGGCGTCCTGGCGCTCGGCGGCCGCAATCCGCTGGGCTATTACAAGGACGACGAGAAATCCGCACGTACGTTCAGGGTGGTCGACGGGGAGCGGTACTCCATTCCCGGGGACTTC
Source organism: uncultured Acidimicrobiaceae bacterium (assembly GCA_963706555.1). Classification (GTDB taxonomy): domain Bacteria; phylum Actinomycetota; class Acidimicrobiia; order Acidimicrobiales; family RAAP-2; genus Bog-473. The sequence continues at coordinate 2,020,516 of OY970164.1, read as the reverse complement.
GCGCAAGTCGACACAGACGGGACGATCCGTCTCCTCGGACGCGGCTCGGTGTGTATCAACTCGGGCGGCGAGAAGATCTTCCCCGAAGAGGTGGAGGAGGTGCTCAAGACCCACGAGTCAGTGCGCGACGCAGTCGTGGTCGGCATCCCGCACCCCGTGTACGGGGAGCAGATCGTGGGTGTGATCGAGCTGGCGGGCATGGACCCCGATGGCGCTGCGCCGCCGCCGCCCGCTGAGGTCGACATCATCAATCACGTCAAAGAGCGGCTCGCCAGCTACAAGGCCCCTCGCCGCGTGCGTGTGGTCGACACCATCGGCCGCGCTCCGAATGGCAAGGTCGACTACAACCGCCATCGGGCCGAATCGATCGAGGAACTCGAGCCCGCGACCTGATGCCACACTTTTGGGATGTACACCGCCCCGGTTGACGCCACCCTCGGTGAGGCGGAATGGCGTCCCTTCGTCGAAGCCAACAGCTTCGGCCACCTCGTCGCCGCCGGTCGTCACCGCGACGTTCCCGTCGTCGTACCGACGCAGTTCGTGCTGGAGGAGCACACCGTCCGGCTGCACCTTGTCCGCAAGAACCCCCTGTTCGCGGCGCTGGCCGAGAACCCCCGCGTGGTGCTCAGCGTGGCGGGAGACTGGGCCTTCATCCCCTCGGCGTGGAAGACGATCGGCGACGAGGATCCCGCCCTCGGGATCCCGACGACGTATTACGGCGCGGTACAGCTGATCGGCATTGCGACGGTGCACGACGAGCGCGACGCTCCCGGGAGTGTGGCCGCCGTCCTGCGGCACCAGTTGCAGCATCTCCAACCCGAGATCGCGGTCGCCGACCCCTCGGTTGCCCATCCCCGCAAGGTGCTCACCATCCTGGGCATCAGCATCGCCATCGACAAGGTTTCGGCGAAGTTCAAGTACGGCGGCAACGTCGACGAGGCCCATCGCCTCGCCGTGGTCGATCACCTCCATGCACGACAAGGACCCGGCGATGCGGCCGCCGCCGGTCACGTGCTGCGGCGAATGGCTGCCGGGCCCGACTGATCTCCTACCTTTCGGCCGCGCCCGCCAGATTGGCCAACGTCGCCGCCATCTCCTCGCTGGTGTGGGCTGCGTCGTGCGCGCCCAGCACCCGGCCGGTCACCTTGATGAGGAGATTGCGCTGGTCCAACCAGGACTCGGTGACCAGGCAACCCTCGGGCGTGGGCTCGAACTCGTAGCGCCAGCGCGCCACGGGAAGGCGACCGGTCGACACGGCGATTTCGAACACCTGCCCCGGCTCACACGCCACGACCGTGGCGGTCGTCGTCCACTTGCGGAACCCGTTCCTGTTCTTGCCGGTGAAGGTGGCACCCATGGCCGGACCGGTGGCCCCATTGGCCCACGCGCCGCCCACGTTTTCCGGCGACCATTCACCCATCCGGGGAAGGTCGGACACCAACGACCACACTCTCTGAGCCGGGGCCGCAATCGGGCGGAATTCAGCTGTGGGATACGTCACAGCGAGAGGATAGTTGCGTGGCCTCAGGTCACGGCGGGCACGACATCGTCCACACCGTCGGCATCTCACGCGATGATGCTGTATGCCACCCGGTCAGCTTCTCCTCCTCACCGGGTCACCCGGGTGCGGGAAAACCACGATTGCCCCCCTCGTCGCCGATCGCGCGCCATTGTCGGTCTGCCTTGATCTGGACTGGTTCTTCGGCAAGCTTCGTTCCGGCGCGCTCGAACCGTGGCGAGGCGAGGCCCATCAACAGAACAGGGTCGTGCTCTCCGCCGCGGCGTCTGCCGTCGCCACCTTCACCGCCGGCGGGTACTTCACCGTGGCCGACGGCATCCTGTACCCGTTCATGCTCGACCTCTTCGTCGACGCCTGCAAGCCACTGGGGATCGAGCTCAACTACGCCGTCCTGCGCGCGCCGCTCTCGGTCGTGCTTTCCCGCGTCCAGTCGCGTCGGACCGAACCGCAGCACGCCGGCGCCCTGGCGGACGAGACGGTCGTCGAGGACCTGTGGATGATGTTCGAGGCACACGGACTCGAAGCCCGTCATCGCATCGATGTCGCCGAGCGCCCACCCGAAGAGATCGCCGAGGAGATCTACCGCTCCTGCACCAATGGCCAACTGCTCCTCTGATCCCAGTAATTGGCCGGGCGGCTCGGTGGCGGCCGGATCGCCGGCCCGCACGGCGGCCTGAACGGCAGGAGCTGGGCAGGGGCCCGGATCCACGGAGGCACCGCTGCCCCGCCGCCGCGAAGTAGGTTTTCCCCATGTCCGAGGAGTTGCTGCTCTTCGCCGGATCGGCCAGCCGCAATCTCGGCGGCGCCATCGCTGACTACCTGGGCTGCCCTCTCGGACAAAGTGAGACGCTGAAGTTCTCGGAAGGCAATCTCTTCGTACGCGTGCTGGAGAACGTGCGGGGACGCGATGTCTACATTGTCCAGGGAACCGGGTTTCCGGCCAACGACAACTTCATGGAACTGCTGTTTTGGATCGACGCGTTCAAACGGGCCAGCGCCGCGTCCGTCACTGCCGTCATGCCCTATTTCAGTTACGCCAAAGGCGACAAGAAGGACGAGCCCCGCGTCTCGATCCGTGCCCGCGTGTGTGCAGACGCGATCGAAGCCGCGGGCGTCGACCGTGTCATCACCCTCGATCTCCATGCCCCCCAGGTCCAGGGCTTCTTCAAGGTTCCCGTCGACGATCTCTACGCGCTCCCCGTCCTCTGCGACGCCATTGCCGCCAAGGGCCTGGAGGACATCGTCGTCGTCGCCCCCGACGCCGGCTTTGCCAAAAAGGCTCGCCAGTGGTCCGAACGACTCCATGCGCCCCTGGCCATCGCCGACAAGCGGCGGGTGGACCACTCCGAATCCGCCGAGATCATCGACCTGATCGGATCCGTCGAGGGACGTACAGCACTTATCGTCGATGACTTCACCATTTCGGCGGGCACCTTGGTCGACGCATCCCGCGTGTTGACCGAGCGAGGTGCCTCGTCGGTGTACGCCGTCGTGAGTCATGGTCTGCTCACCGAATCAGCCGTCGAGCGACTCGATGCGAGTCCGATTCAGTGCTTGTTCATGACCGACAGCGTGGAGACGCAACCCGCTGCGCTGTCGTCCAAGGTCGAGGTGGTCTCGGTTGCCGAATTGTTCGGCGAGGCCATCCGTCGCATTGCTCACCGCGAAAGCGTCTCGGTTCTCTTCACGTAGCGGGAGGATCCGGATGAACCGATGTGGGCGACAGACGACGGTGCATGCGCCGAATGAGTACTGAATCAGCCGCCGTCCGAGCGGCCCTCGACGCGGAACGGGCAACGACGCTCGCCCGTCTCGACGCCATGACCTCGGAGTTCGAAGAGATTCTGGCCGCTGTTGCCGGGTCCAACGGCGACGACGAACACGATCCCGAAGGATCCACGATCGCATTCGAAAGAGCGCAGGTCTGGGCCCTGCTTCTCGACGCGCGCTCCCACCTCCACGATCTGGACTGTGCCCTCGCCCGCCTCAACGACGGCACCTACGGGGACTGCGCACGCTGCGGTGCATCCATCACACCGGAGCGCCTGGCGGCACGACCCGCGACGAGCACCTGCATTGCCTGCGCAGCCGGACGCACGGCGGCGCGCACCGGTCGGACCGACTAGGCCAAAATTGCGATGCAGAACAGCGCGGCATCCCAGAGGAAGTGCGCCACGATCGGTCGGGTCAGGCGTCGATTCTTCTGGAACGATCGCGTCAAGAAGTAGCCGAAGGGCACCGTGAAGAGGAACCCGAGGCCGTAGTACACGTGATAGCTGGTGCGCAGAGCGAGGCTCAAGATGAGTGCCCGTCGGGGCGACCAACCCAATTGTTCCAGGCGCACGAGAAGGTACCCATTGACCAGAACCTCTTCCGCCACGGCCGTTGTCGCCGAGATCGCGATGCCGTAGATCACGTAGTACGCCGGCACGTTCCCGACCGCGGTCTTGCTCAGTAGCGCGGGGTGGTGCACAAGGAGGGGTGACACGATGATCGCGAGGACGATCTCCGATCCGAACGATGCGCCCAACAGGCCGAGCGCCGGCCACACGTCATAACGGAAGGTGGGGCGGACGAGCCCCAGCATGCGCGGCGTCTGCCCGGTGCGCCACAAGAGGTGGAGCGCCACCGGCACCATGACGGCGACGGGCAGGTAGTAGAAGATCCCGACGATCAAATTGGCCACCGGATTGTCCTGAAGAATTACCGGGAAGCGCGTCACCGACCCGACGCCGTTCACGTGCTGGGCCAAGAGCACGACGGCGCCCATGACCGCTGGGAAGAGAAAGGCCAGCATGACGAACCTGGTCTCCCAGACCAGGACCTTCCTCGTCGTCGGCTGGAGGTGGACGATTGCGGTCGGTGGCGGCCCGAACTGGCCCGCCGGAACGGCAAACCCGTTGACGGGGGAAGGATTCGGCGGCATCGCCATCGTCGGCCCGACGGGAGGTGCCGCCGGAGGCGAAGGGGGTGGGTCCCATTCGGCGGGAGGTTGCCACTCTTCCGAGGGGGAGTCCTCCCCGCCGACGTTCGACATTGACGGCAACCCTACGTGTGGAGTGATCCACGCGCGCTGATGGACCATACGGTCACACCGCGCCGCGACAGCGCAGTGAGGACCAGGGTTGCCTAAGGGCGACGACCCAGCGGCATGATATCGCTCTGCCCCCACTGGCCCAGTGAGTTGAGCTGCACGCCGCCGTCGGTTGATTCGACGATCTTGTTGCCCCCGACATAAATGGCGGTGTGGTACACGCTCGTCCAATCAGTCGGGCTCGTCCCCCAGAACACGAGATCACCGGCGGCAAGGGCGCCCGAAGCCACCGGTTGGCCCGCCGTGTGGTACTGATCATCGGACACGCGGGCGAAGCTGACTCCGGCGCCGTGCTGCCAGGAGGCAAGGGCGAGCCCCGAGCAGTCGTAGCCGGCCGGGCCGTTGCCGCCCCAGACGTACGGCTTCCCGAGCTGCGAGAAGGCATAGAGCACTGCCTTGTCGCCGGGGGTGACCGGTTGGAACATCAACGCGGCGACCGGAGGCGCTCCTTGTGCGTCTCCGAATGTCTGCACAGATCCGTTCTGATCTTCGATCCAGTAGCCGTTGCCCGAAATACTCGGCACCATCTTCTCCGCCGGATCTGCGGAAGGAGCGCCGCCGGACGAGCCGGCATAGGGGGCATCACCGAAGGTGAAGATCCCGCCGTCGCTGGCAAACAGCCAGTAGCCACGGCCGTCAGGCGTCGCGGCCATGGACACGATGGGCTTGTTCAGCGTGATGGCGCCGGTCGAGCCGTAGAACGCGGCATCACCGAACGTGAAGATGCCACCGTCGCTGGCGACGAGCCAGTAGCCCTTGCCGTCCGGGGTGGGCGCAAGAGCGACGATCGGCTTGTTCAGTGCGATGGCGCCGGTCGAGCCGTAGAACGCGGCATCACCGAACGTGAAGATGCCGCCGTCGCTGGCGACGAGCCAGTAACCCTTCCCGTCGGGGGTCGGGGCCATTGCGACGATCGGCTTGTTCAGCGTGATGGCTCCGGTCGAGCCGTAGAACGCGGCATCGCCGTACGTGAACACACCCCCGTCGCTGGCGACGAGCCAGTAGCCCTTCCCATCGGGGGTCGGCGCGATCGTGACGATGGGGTGGGCGAGTGGCAGACCGGCCGCGGATCCGTAGGAGACGGCTTTGCCGAAACTCCACACGTTGCCTTGCGCGCTGGCCAACCAGAAGTTGGTCGAGAGTGGCCCGGTCGGGGACGACGAGTCACGACTTCCCAGGGCATTCGACACGGGCGATGGAGGCGCCGCACCGGGCGTGCTCGCACCGGCCAGGGATGCCACACCCATACCGCCGAGGGCGACGACGAGAGCGACGCCGAGCACGAGCCGGGAGATCCTTCTCCCCGTCACGCCTCGCCACCATCTGACGGCCATCCGGCGCCGCCCGCCCGCAACACACCCGACAAAAGTCCCGACATCTCTGTTCCGCCTCCTCGTTCAGTGCCGCCTTGCCGATGCCTCGCGGGATCGCCGCCGATACTGAAGCAGTTGCGCGGACAGCGAGCTCGCCGATCCGCGATGAGGAACGCAACCTAACAATCGAGTCTCGTAATTTGGGTGCAGTTCGGTTGCGGGTGACAGTGAGACTGCGGAGCTCAGCGCGAAAGCGCCTCGAGGGCTACCTGATCGAGGACGAGCGTGCCGGCCGCGACATTGGCGTCGAGGTGGGCGAGCGATGACGTCCCGGAAATCAGGAGAACGGTCGGCGCCAGGTGCAACAACCAGGCCAAGGCCACCTGGGCCGGCGTTACCCCGAGGCGCGCCGCCGTGTCGCGCACCGCGGGCGCACCGAGCACCGGGTTCTCGGGATGAAAGGCCGAGCCGAGCGGGAAAAACGGCACGTACGGCACGCCGTCACTCCCGCAGACATCGAAGAGGGGCTGGTCCGAGCGGTCAGCAACGCTGTACGCGTTCTGGACGCATGCAACGTCGGTGCGCTGGCGCGCCGCAAGGTACTCCTCGAGGCCGACATTGCTCAGGCCGATGCCGCCGATGAGCCCTTCATCCCGAAAGGCGATCATCGCCTCGATCTGCTCGGCGAACGGCACGTCGGAGTCGGGGTGCCGGCGCAGATTGACCACGGGCACCTGCTCGAGCTCCAACGACGTCAGGTTGGCCTCGACGCCGGCCCGCAACTCATCCGGCCTCTGTGCAGGGAACCATGCACCGGTCTGGCTGCGTGCGGCACCCACCTTCGAGACGAGGACGAGGTCCGCCGGGTACGGGTGGAGCGCCGCGTGAATCAGGTCGTTGGCGACGTCGGGCCCGTAGAACTGCGCCGTGTCGATGTGGTTCACGCCCCTCTCGACGGCACGACGGAGAAGAGCGAGGGCCAGATCGCGATCCTTCGGCGGTCCGAACACCCCGGGCCCGGGAAGCTGCATGGCTCCGAATCCGATGCGCCGCACGCGGCGGTTGGCCAACATGGCCTCGTCACTCGACATCGACCCACCCTATGGCCCGGTTCTCGCCCTTTGACCCGTCGCGCGCTCCATCGTTCCCCCCGAGGCCGCGGACTGCAAGGCCCGGCACCTGGTCATTCAGGGACCCCCGGCCGGTGTCCTCGCCCTGTCACATGGCTGCGCCAGAATGACCGGGTGAGCCTCTTCGACGCATTTGAACCCACCGCCTTCGACGACGACATCGTCGCGTCGCCCGCACCGTCGCCGGTGGAGCCCCCCGCTGACGAGGAAGAACCGGCGGCAGCTGCTTCGACACAGGCATCTGGGTGGCCCGACGTCGAAGTGCGGGTGAGCTCCCGCCGGCGCAAGACCTCGGAAGCCCGTTGGGTCGGCGGCCGGATCGTCGTCTCAGTACCGGCCCACCTCTCGCAGGAAGCACGGGAGAAAACGATTGCCTGGCTCGTCGATCGGCTGGTGGCCAAGCATCCCATGCGCAGCGCGCTCGGCGACGCCGAGCTCATGACCCGGGCTCTTGCCTTGGCCGACCGCTACCGGATCGGGGCCCGTCCGACGTCCGTGCGTTGGGTCACCAATCAGTCGGCGCGGTGGGGCTCCTGCTCCTTCCACTCGGGGGAGATCCGTCTCTCGCACCGTCTCCGCGCGGTGCCCGAGTGGGTGCTCGACGCCGTGCTGGTCCACGAGTTAGCTCACCTGGTCCACCCCAATCACTCCCCCGCATTTCACCAACTGGCCAATGGCTACCGGCGCCACGACGAGGCCGGGATCTTTCTGGCTGGCTACGGGTTGGGTCTGGCGGCACCCCCGGCCTAGGTGTTCTACCGGTAGACCCAGTCAATGTGGCATCCCATGGCCTGCCGGGGCCGCCGCACGGCGCATGGAAGAGTTGGGTTCGGCCACCTACTGCGGGATTTCCGCAATGACCGCGACGACAGCGGCAGTGGGGTCGCCGCCGCACACGTTGTCAATCAGGTAGTGGAGTCCCCAGTGAAGAGTGGCCTGCGCATCCCGCGTGAGGTCGAGATCTACGTCATCCTCGCTGATGCCGACGCGCGGACATGAGACGGCCACGCCGAAACCGGTCGGGACCCTCCCCTTGTTGACAGCCTCTTCAAAGGATCTCAGGAACAGCGCCTCGTTGATCCAGCGACGCTCCTGTTCCTCGGGATCGCATCGATCGAGTGCTGTCTCCAACACCTCCGTCCAATCGGTCCACCATGGAACCAGCCCCTGCAGGGGCGGGAGGAGGCGAGTGTCACCGAGCCACGACGCCGCCTCAACGGCGAGCTTCGGCACCGTCTCACCGAGGAGTCCCTCCCTGACGAGCTCGTACGCCCGGCCGTCATGGCGGCGGGCCAGACCGAGCACTGCCTCCCAATGCGTGTCGCCGTGCGCATCATGCAATCGATCGCCCAGGGCACGACGGACGTGCACCCCGTCGGACTCGAGAAGACGACCCACTCCAAAGGTGGCCCAATCCCTGACATCACCATCCTCGTCCTCGGTCAGCGGAAGAAGCACCGCACAGATGTCCTCGGCACTCTCCCCTTCCTCATGCGTCCGACAGAAGGGGATTCCTTGCGCGGCGAGGAGTCGGACGTCCTTGTCCGAATGTCTGGCGTAGCGAGCAAGCACGGGGACCCCAATCGGGTCTGCGACCTGGCCGAAAGCTGCGGCGATGGACCAGACGACGCCGATGTCGTCATTTCTGTCGGCGACCCTGACCAACGCCTCGGCCGCCTCGTGGCTCCAACCTTCCTCATCGGGGTCACACAGCACTCCCAACAGGTCGCATCCGAGGGCGCGACCGTCCGCTGATGCCAAAAGACGCAGGGCGCGGTCGAACGCCGCCCTCCCGAGAGGTCGTAGCGCGCGCAGCAAACGCCAAAGCTCATCCCACTCCTCGTCGGTCTGGGCGGAGTCTCGGAGCAGCAATGCTCTGGTGAGAGTGCTCTCGAGAGACCCCGTTGGCGTTGCATCGGGCACCTCCCAATCGTACGACCCGGCGATCAGCTCGCCTTCTCCCGGCGGTTTCCTTTCGAAGGCGGGGAGCTATGCCGGCTCGACAGCCAGAATCCGGCCGAGGCGGCGCAGGCTCTCGTTCGCACCACCCAGGGTCAATTCGATGTGCTCCGTCAAGAGGAAGTAGCGGTGGAGGGGGTAGTCGCGATCCACGCTGACCCCTCCGTGCAAGTGTGCTGCCGCATGCACCACCCGCTGTCCGGCCTCGGCCGCCCAGTACTTGGCGACAGCGACTTCGGATGCAGCCGGCAGCCCAGCCGACAGGCGTGACGCCGCCTGCCACGCCGTAAGACGGATCCCTTCAGTGTCGATGTACGCATCCGCGGCGCGCTGCCCGACCGCCTGAAACGTTGCGATCGGCCTCTCGAACTGCACTCTCGTCTTGGTGAACTCGCTCGTAAGGGCCAGCGCAGTAGCGCAGACGCCAGCCTCCATGATGCAAAGAGCAGTCGTCGCGAGCTCGGTGATGAAGGTGACGATGGCCGCACCGTCCACTGCCCCTCCGCCCAAGAGTCGATCAGCACCAACCACGACGCCGGTCAGATCAAGCACTGCCTCGGGTCGACCCGATGCCGTCATCTGCCGAGTCCGGGCGAGGCCGTCGGTGCCGACATCGACGATGAACACGCCGCACCCGCCGCTCGAGCCGTCGGGTGCGGTGCATGTCGCAGGGATCAGGACAGCATCGGCCACCATCGCCGCCGGTACACAAGCCTTGGTCCCGTGCAACACCCACGTGCCGTCGTCCCGTGCGATCGCCCTCGTGGCGGGACTCGTGCCGCCGGGAACGATGACCTCGCCCACCAACTCCGCCAAAGCCGCGGTGAGAATGACGTCGCCGCGGTGGACTCCGGGCAGCCAGATCTGCCGCTGCGCCGAGGTGCCGAAGCGCGCAATGGGAGCGGCCCCGTAGACCATCGTCTCGATCACAGGCACGTAGGCCGCGGTACGCCCGGCTGCCTCGATCACGAGGCAGGCCGCGACGAAATTGAGGCCGCCTCCACCGTCGTCCTCACTGAGATGTATGCCGAGAAGGCCGGCTCCCGCCAACTCCCTGTAGAGAGCGCGGTCGATGGGGCCCTCTTCGCCGGCTGCAACCTCAATCTCCTTGAGGCGCTCGTTGGTGGAGCGCTCACTGAAGATCCGATCGGCCAACTCACGGACCGCATCCTGCTCTTCGCTGTAGCTGAAATCCATGCGGGGTGTACTCCTTTGTGGTCGCTCGGCTTGTGGTCGCTCGGCTTGTGGTCGCTCGGCTGTGGTCGCTCGGCTTGTGGTCGCTCGGCTGTGGTCGCTCGGCTTGTGGTCGTTCAGCGCGACCGCGGCATGCCGAGCCCGAAGATGGCGATCAGGTCTCGCTGGACCTCGTTGGTGCCGCCACCGAAGGTCAAGAGGATCATGTTGCGGGCGTACCTCTCGAGGCGCCCGGCGAGGACAGCGGCCGGTGCACCTTCGCTCAGGTATCCCGCTTGCCCGAGAACTTCCATCAACGAGCGGAATGAGCGGAGATAGAGCTCCGTCCCGAAGACTTTGATGGTCGACGCATCCGCCGCGTCGAGTTGTCCCCGCGTCGATTGCCACGCCACTTTCCAGTTGATGAGACGCAGGAACTCGAGTTCGGCATGCACCCGGGCCAAATGTTCCTGCACCCATTCCTGGTCGACGACGCGTCGACCGTCGGGCAGCTTGGTCACCTGCGCCCAGGCTCTCACGTCGTTCAGCACGCGCTCGATGATGCCCGGAGCACAAAGAGTCACGCGTTCGTGGTTGAGCTGGTTCGTGATCAGTTTCCAACCCTCGTTCTCACCGCCCACGAGCGCCGAAGCCGGCACACGCACGTCCTCGTAGAACGTGGAGTTGATGTTGTGCTCACTCATGAGGTCCATGGGGACGACACGGACACCCGGCGTGTCCATGGGGACGAGGAACAGCGAAATTCCCTTGTGTTTGGCGACGTTAGGATCTGTCCGCGCCGCCAACCATATGTAGTCGGCGCCGCCGGCCAAGCTGGTGTAGATCTTTGCGCCGTTGATGACGTACTCCTCGCCGTCGCGGACGGCACGCGTTTGCAGCGAGGCCAGGTCTGTGCCTGAGTTGGCTTCGGTGTAGCCGATGCAAAAATGGATGTCGCCCGCCAGGATCTTCGGCAGGAAGAATTCCTTTTGCTCCTGCGACCCGAACTCCATGATGGTCGGCCCCACCGTGTTAATGGTGAGCATCGGCACGGGAGCCCCGCTGCGCATCGATTCGTCGAAGAAGATGAACTGCTCGATGGCCGAGCGACCCTCGCCGCCCCACTCCTTCGGCCACCCGATGCCGAGCCAACCGTCGGTCGCCATCTGCTTGACCACCCGTCGCACGGTCGGCCCGATGCCGGCAGCCTCGGAGAGCTCCGCCTCCACCTCGGGCGTGAGCAGGTTCTCGTAGTAGGCCCGCAACTCACTCTTGAGCGCCTGCTGTTCCTCGCTGTAGGCGATCTCCATGCTGTTCCTCCCGGGCCGTTTCGCTGCGTCGAGCCCCTGTGTCGCGCCTTGTGGCGCCGCACGCCGACGGATGCGGGACCGATTGGGCGACTCGCAGAAGAGGTTACAGTCCGACCCCTTCGAACGGTCACTGGGTGCGTCGGTGGGCGTCGTCCTACCACCCGGTAACCTGCTGGCGTTGCGGGGTGATCCCGAGGAAGACCGAACTGAGGAGCTTTCACCATGCCTGAAGCAGTCATCGTCGCCACCGGTCGCACCCCGATCGGGCGGGCCGTCAAGGGCTCTCTGGTCGAGTGCCGACCCGACGACCTGAGCGCATTGGTCATCAGGACCGTTTTGGAGAAGGTCCCGCAACTGCGCCCGAGCGACGTGGAAGACGTGCTCCTCGGGTGCGGTCAGCCGGCGGGCGAGGCGGGCTACAACATCGCCCGGGTGGCCTCGATCCTGGCCGGCCTGGAAAACGTCCCCGGCGTGACGGTCAACCGCTACTGCTCGTCGTCGCTGCAGACGATCCGCATGGCGGCGCATGCCATCCGGGCGGGCGAGGGTGACGTGTTCATCGCGGCCGGCGTCGAGACCGTCAGCCGTTACATGCACGGCGCATCGGACACGGGACCCCACAACACCGCGTTCGCTTCGGCCGAGGAGCGCACACAAGCCCGGACACCAGCCGTCACCGAACCCTGGTCCCCCCTGGCGGGAAGCCTGCCCGACGTCTACATCGCCATGGGCCAGACGGCCGAGAACGTCGCCGAGTTCGAACACGTGAGCAGGGGCGAAATGGACGAGTTCGCCGTGCTCTCACAAACGCGTGCGGTGGCAAACCAGGAGAACGGCTTCTTCGAGCGAGAGATCATCCCCGTGACCCTGGCCGACGGCACGGTGATCAGCAAGGACGACGGGCCGCGGGCCGGGACGACGCTCGAAAGACTCTCGAACCTCAGGCCCGTCTTTCGCGAGGGGGGCACCGTCACCGCCGGCAACGCCTGCCCCCTGAACGACGGTGCAGCCGCCGTCATCGTGATGAGTGATCGCAAGGCCAAGGAACTGGGCATCACGCCTCTGGCCCGGATCGTGGCGAGCGGCGTCACGGGATTGAATCCCGAGATCATGGGACTAGGACCGGTGGAAGCCTGTCGTCAGGTCCTCACGCGCGCCAACATGACGATCGACGACATCGACCTCGTCGAGATCAACGAGGCCTTTGCGGCCCAGGTGATCCCATCGGCCAAGCATTTGGGCATCAGCTGGGACAAGTTGAACGTCAAAGGTGGCGCGATCGCCCTCGGGCACCCCTTCGGCCAGACCGGGGCGCGCATCATGACCACGCTCCTCAATGCCCTCGAGGACACGGGCAAGACCTACGGGCTCGAGTCCATGTGCGTCGGTGGCGGCCAGGGCATGGCCATGATCGTCGAACGGCTGAGCTAACGCCCGGCGGTCAGCCGACGAGCTTCCGCTCTCCGGAGATGTCATAGACGACGACGGTCGCCGACTTCGGCGCGACGCCACCGGGCGGCGGTGGCGGAGCCTGGCGCGAGGCGGCGAGGTGTGCGTCGAGCGACGCTTGATCGGCCCACCGCTCATAGAGCACCACCCGGTCCGGTTCGATCGGGTCGGCCGTCACCGCATACTCGAGACAGCCCGCCTCGGCCCGTGCGGAGCGAATGGCTTCCCGGCGTCCCGCCAGGAACTCCTCGCGTTGGTCGGGCTCGACCTCGAATGACCCTCCGACAATGACCACGTGATCCTCCTTTGGTGGGCCCTCCCGGGCCGCGCCGGTTCTCGATTGACGATGACTCTGCGCGCCACAACGGAACAACGGCGGCGCGAATGAACGACCGACGCTGGTGCTGTGCTCGCGCTCGACGCTAGTTGCTCCGCCCCGCACCGCGCTGGGGGGAACGTCGGCGGCCCGGGCGGGACACCGCGCAGCCGAGGGTCACGCAGGGCCGGGCTGGTCGAACAGGTCGAGGACCGCGTCGAAGAACCACTCCCGGATGGCGAAGACCGGGAGATCATTGAGCAGGAGGAGATAGGCACGTGCCAGGATCACCTCGTTGGCTCCATCGCCCACGGTGACCGCCGGAGCCTGTTCGGGATCGGCGAGGGAGGGAGACGCAGCTCGGGCAAGGGCGAATCCGTGGCCCGCCAAAATGCGGCCGATGGGCTTGCTCGTCCCGGCCAATTCCTCCTGCACCCTCTCAGGCAGCCGGTCGGGTGCGAACGTCGATTCCGCGTAGACAAACGGCCGCGTGCCGGCGCCGCCTCTGAGCACGGCACTCCGGTGGATCAGGGAGTGTCCCACCGCCAGGCCGAGCGCGTTGTCGGCTGCCGCCGCCATCGGGTGCTGGCGCACGATGTCCGCCACGATCGGTTTCCCGGTGAGCGACTCGAGAATCTGCGTCACCGTGTTCGTGCGCTCCCGCAGCTGCCGCTGCAGTTCCGCTGTCCGCGATGACCGCGTCGAAGGCATCACCGGCAGAACGTACCGCTGTTTTCTCGTGCCGGCTAAGTCAGCGGCGAATCGCCGACTCCACATCGCTCAGCGCCGGGACCGGGCCCGGATCGATCCCCTCGCGACCGGCCACGTGCAACGAAACCAAGTCGCCGAAGAGCGCCAGGTCGAAGAAACGAGCGAGATCATCGTCGCCCTCGGCCCACACCGGGATCACATTCGCCATCACCTCGTCGGTGGCTTCGACGACCAGCTCGAATCGGCGCGCCACCTGTGGGTGTTCTCCCCCATGGCGCAGCGTGACGAGCGTCAGCACCTGACGGGTCACGTCCCCGTGCTGACCCCAGCCGGCGACCTCATTGTGGGAGAGCTCGGGTTGGACCGCGAAGAAGGCGGGGGTCTTGGCGTTCTCGTTGATCTGCGTCTTCCAGCGACGCGCCGCAACCGCGGTGACGCCGGTCGATCCGTACACAAGGGGGATGGTGCGGCCGATACGCCGGGCGACGTCCTCCACCGGGCTCGCAGCCACCACGAGCGCGTCCCTTCTCCGTTGCAATGTGGAGAACACGGCGTCGAGCGCCGGCCTGGCAACGGGGAGGATCCCCATCCGCGAGAGGGTCAGCAGCACCGGGACGGCCAGCGAGCCCAGTGCGACACGCGCTGCGGGCAGGTCGGTCGGAACCCCGAACAGCGTGAGGTCCGACGTGATCGCCATGCGGGCGAGCTCGCCGCCTCCGGCGACGATCACCGTGTGGGCTCCCCGCTCGGCCACGGCGATGGCGGTGGCGCACGTCTCTTCGGTGTCCCCTCCGAACGACAGCGCGAAGGCGAGTGTGCGTGGACCGACGAACGAGGGCGGCGCGTATCCGTGACAGGCAACAACCGGCACGGAGGCAGTTGCAGCTCCGACGGCCGCAACCAACTGGGCCGCCGTCGCACTGGTCCCCATGCCGAAGACGATGACGGACCCGATGGCGTCGGGCCGAGGGAGGACGGCACCGTCGAGCACGTCGGACGCGTGCCCTACGGCGGCACGCGCCTGTTCGGGTGCGGACACGGTGGCGTCCCAGATGCCTGCGGTGTCGAGATACACCGCTCCGTTCACCCCGGCACGGGCCCGGTCGCGCGCACGCCCTCCTTCTCCGCCTTCGCGGTCAGCCGTTCGTGCTCACTCTCCGCGACGTCCGAAGCCTCGTCCACGAGAAGAACGGGCACCCCGTCGACGACGGGGTAGCTCTTGCGCAGGCGCGGGTTGTAGAGGATCGCCTCGTCGGGGAACCACAACAAGGGCTCCTTGTCGATCGGACACGCCAAGACGTCCAGCAAAAGCGGATCAAGCACCATGTTCGTTCCTCACCTTCACTCCCTCGTGCAGCACTTCGTTCGCCGGCACCTAGTTCGCGGCGGCGTGCTTGGCGATGAGCCGCTGCACTTCTGCCACGTGGTCAGCGCAGCGTTGCGGCGTCTTCGCCTCGACGTTGAGGCGGAGCAACGGCTCGGTGTTCGACGGTCGCAGGTTGTACCACCAGTCGCCGTGGTCGATCGTCAACCCGTCCAACCGGTCGACGATCGCCCCGGTGGCATTCTCGTAATCGGCGATCGCCTCCACCGTTGCCGCAGGATTGCGCACTTCGGTGTTGATCTCCCCAGAATCGCTGTAGCGCTGGAACGGCTGCAGGAGCTCGGAAAGCGGTTTGTCGCTCACGCTCAAGAGCTCCAGGACGAGGAGCGCGGTAATGATGCCGGAATCCGCGCGGAAATTGTCACGGTAGTAGTAGTGGCCCGAGTGTTCGCCCCCGAAGATGGCATTGGTCTCGGCCATCACCTGCTTGATGATCGAGTGCCCGACCTGGGTGCGGATCGGCGTGCCGCCGAGCTCGGTCACCACTTCGGGCACGACATGCGAGCAGATGAGGTTGTAGAGGATCGTCCCGCCGGGATGCTTCTGCAACATCGATGCGGCCACGAGCGCCGTGGTCAGCGACCCCGAGACCGGCTCCGCCCGCTCGTCGACCAGGAAGACCCGGTCGGCATCGCCGTCGAAGGCCAACCCGATGTCGGCTCCCTCCGCCAGCACGGCCGCCTTGAGGTCGACCAGGTTCTCGGGCTGGATGGGGTCGGCCGGATGATTGGGAAAGTTGCCGTCGAGCTCGGGGAAGAGGACGTCGACGGAGAAAGGAAGACGGGAGAACACCGTCGGCACGACGAGCCCGCCCATGCCGTTCGCGGTGTCAGCGACGACCTTGAGGGGCCGTAGGACGTCCCGGTCGACGAAGGAGATCACGTGCTCGGCCCACTCGTCGAGCAGGTTGAGCTCGCGCCAGGACCCGGTCAGGGGGCCCAGGGGCTCGCCCAACAGGCTCTCGGCTGTCGCCTCGATCTCCGCCAGGCCGGTGTCACGGCCGATCGGGCGGGCACCCGAGAGACAGAGTTTGATCCCGTTGTACTGCGCCGGGTTGTGGGAAGCGGTGAACATCGCCCCCGGCGCGTCGAGACGCCCCGCGGCGAAGTAGAGGAAGTCGGTGGAGGCCATGCCCAGATCCGTGACATTCACCCCTTCGGAGCGCACCCCGTCGGAGAACGCCTCGGACAGCTCCACCCCCGAGGCCCGCATGTCGCGGGCCATCAGGATGTCGGGCGCCCCGGCGAAGCGGGCCATGGCCCGACCGATGGCCCGGCACATCGTCGCGTCCAGCTGGTCGGGCACTGTCCCGCGCACGTCGTAGGCCTTGAATACCTGGTCCATTCGAGTCATGAGGCCACAACCTTAGGTGGCGGGCGAAAGGTCATCCTTCCGTCTGCTCGTGCGCCTTCGTTCCGCCCGGCTCCTGGAGCGGGCCCACACGGCGAGCGTGCACAACGCAGCGACGCCGAGGATGGACAGTCCCTGGCCCACCCGGTTGGCCGCGGTGGCCCCGTAGTGGAGGACCACGTTGTGCGCCGTCGGCACCACGACCATGAGGTTGGGGGTGACCCGATACGGCCCCGTGGCCCCGGCGACCTGCCAGTTGGGGAAGTAGGAGACCTTGACCAGCACGGGCGTGCCGATCTTCGAGACATGGAAGCTCACGGTGTTGTCCGTCTCGACCACCCGGGTCACCCGCGTCCTGGGCACCTTGTGCCGGGGCGGCGAGGGATCCCCGATCGGCACGCGGGGCCAGGAAGCCGGTCCGCTCTGGGCCAGGAAGACGTCCCAGCGGGACGGATTGTTGTACCAGCTCTCCGATGGGGCCAGCCACGAGGACTGGGCCGCCCCCACACCGACCTGCACCGCGGGCTCGTTGGCCAACCCCGTCACGAGCGGCGACTTCAGGACTTCGTAGATCTTCCACGTGGTCGTCGTCGAGACGCCCGCCTGACTCGACGTCCAGGGACCCGACGTGGCCACCAGCCGCAAGGAGGGATCGGCCGAGGCGGCTGCCTGGACCTGGGTGCTCGACGCCATGAAATAGCGGACACCGAGAAGCTGCAGGTGCCGAATCCCCGCGGGGACGTTGAGCGTCGAGTAGTCCAGGTTGTTCATCGCCTCGGAGGGCGTCACGGAGAGTTCGGCCTGGTTGAGGAAGTGGTACGGCGTCGTGGCAGCCGACTCGAAGAGGAGGCCCTCCATCGAGCCGATGCAACCGTTCGACCAGTACGGCAACAACATCAGGGCCTGGGTCGTGCCGAAGCGGTTGAGACTGGGGTCGTACTGCCACATCGCCTGCCCGCAGCCATCGGTCGCCCCGAGGTGCTCCATCTTCAGGACGAGGGCCCGATATTCCGGATATGCCGCCTGCGCCTGGTAGCCCATGTAGTTGAACGACGACCAGTTGGTCACCTGGTTGGGGCCCGGCGTGATGCCGATCGACGAAATGGCGGAGGCCGAGAGCACGAACGGGGTGGCGACAACGCCCAGGGCCACTGCGAGCGCAACCAGAGGGCCGGCGACAGCGGCGGCGGGCCACGATCGCCGCCGGACGTGCGGCGCGGGAGCGTCGACGAGCCGGGCGGCTTCCCTCCTTCGCCACCACCAGTCCCACAGGTCGACGGCGCCGGTCACGGCCGTGGCCACGCCCCAGCCGACCTGCAGGTAGACGGGAAGGAACCAGAGCGGAAGGAAACGGGTGTTGAACAGACTGGCCTGCGGATCGAAGATCACCGCGGCGGCGAACACCCCGGCCAGCAGCGCCATGAGGATGCCGAAGCGACTGCGGAGCGCAAAGGCGGCCACGGTCGAGATCCCCGCCAGGATGAGAGCCCACCAGTCAGCCTGCGGGAACAAGAGAGTGACATAGGTGTGGATGTTCTGGTAGCCCAACGACGTGGCATACGGCTGATCGATGCCGAACGGCACCCACCAGAACCCCACGAGCAGGACGCCGATGCCCATGGTCGAGGCTCCCCACCACAGAGCTTGGGGCCGGGTCAGCACCTGCGCGATGACGTCGTCGCTGGGATGGGCATGCCACTGGTCCCTGGGCCTGATCCGTGCCGGCAGCATCTCCATGCCGATGAGGAGCAGCGCGCCGACGATGGCGAAAAGGGCCGGAATGATATGGGCCAGAATGCACGCCGCCAAGGTGAGGGCGCCCCACCCCCGGTGCCGGCCGGTGCGCAGTCCCCTCGCCATGAGCCCGAGGAATACGAGGGCCAGGGCGATGCTCAGCGAATACGCGTATTCGCCGGCCAACGTGGAGAAGAGGTTTCCCCCGTAGATCGTGTAGGTGTAGTCGAACAGATAGCACAAGGTGAGAGCGGCCAACGCTCCCGGAAATGCACGGCGCAAACCGAAGAGGCGCCCCATGGCCCACGCCGCGACCGGGAGCAGGAGCGATCCGAGCACGGTGATCCACTTGAACGCCAGCGCGTACGGAACGATGTAGCTGAGCAATGCGCCGATGAGGTCCGACAGGACGAAGTAATAGGTGTAGAGAGGGAACCCGTCGTACCATCCCGGATCCCACCCCGTGAGTTGCCCGTGGTGCAACAGGTTCGACTTCAAGAACGCGGGCATGGCGTAGTGGCCCCCGTTGTCGCCGCCCGTCGGGATCGACGTCGAGAGCAACAGGCTGGGGTGGAGGCGCCAGAGCACGACGGCGATGACCGAGACGATGCAGAGGACCGTGGCCGCACGCGGCACCCACGTGGCGGCAGCCGACGTCGAGCTCTTCCTGCGGTGCTTGCGGCTCTCGGGCGGCCGGTCCGGTGAAGGTGATTCGGGCCCGGCCTCGACGCTCTCGACGGTGGCCGTCAATGGATCAGTCCGCCCGGGAGCAGGCCGCCGGGTTGGTTGAGGATCGTCAGAACGGCGACGAGGTTGAAGGCCGAGTGCGCCACCATGTTCATACCCAGGCGTCCCGTCCGGTACGAGATCGCGGCCAGGGCAGCTCCGAGGAGGGCCAGGCCGGGCAGTTGGACCCACTCGCCGTGCGCCAGGCCGAAGAGCAGCCCGTCGACGACCACGGCGAGGACGACCCCGACGCCCCGGGCACTGGTGGTGCCCGGGCCGAGCGGCGTGAACAAGCGGGCCAGCCCTTTGAACAGAAGCCCCCGGAAGAACAACTCCTCCATGGCGGGGGCCAGGAGCACGGTGGCTACGACGACGAGGGCGATCCCTCCGCCGTGCGCGCCACCGGTCAGTTTCTTGCTCGGCGCGTCGAAATTATGGATGTGGTGCTGGAACGGGGCGTAGAGCAAGGCGATGACGTACTGCGCCCCCACCCCGATGGCGAGGCCCCAGAGGTCGACCCAACGGAATCGCACGCCGAGGTCGGAGAAGAAGTGACGGGTGCCGTGCGTCCGGCTGGCCAACCAGGGAGCCCCGAAAAAGCCCACCCACAGACCGAGCAGCGTCGAGATGACGTACCACTCGGGTGGGACGGCCGCCGACGTGATGACAGACATTTGCGCTGTGGACTTGCCGGCCACCTCGCCGGCCACCATCCCGAAGAGAGTGGCGACGATCTGGCCCACCAGGAACCCGCACAGGGCGTAGAAGAGCCAGCGCCAGGCCGCCGATTTGGTCGTGGGAGGTACGCCGGGGCGGTCCAAAAAGGGACCACTGCCATCGTCGTGAACAGGTGAAACAGAGGGAAAGGGCCGCCGTGAAGGAGCAGGGGGAACGGGGGCCGCGGTCCGATCCGACGGGACGATTCCTTCGGGTTGCGGACCCGGGGGGCCTGCCGGCGCCGCCCCTCCGTCAAGGCGCCCGGTCGCGGGGTCGATGTCGGCCACGGCCAGACGTTACTGGCCTCCCCGAGCCCAATTACCTGCAGCCGGGGGGTGGTCACCGTCAATCGAAACGTCCGAATAGGCTGGTCCGGTGAGTCCGCAACGTCCTGATCGTTCCCCCGCCCCACCAAACACGCCGTCAGGTGATGGGAACGCGCCGGCGGGAGGCCCGCCCCAGGGCCAGAACTGGCGGTGGCTGTGGGGGGTGGCGGTGATCGGCGTCATCGCTATCCTGCTCGCCGTCTCCTCCTTCAAGACGACGAACTCCAAGTCGCTCAGCTACACCAAGTTCCTCCAGGAGGTGGGGGCCAAGCAGGTCGACACGGCCCAGATCAGCAACGGCACCGGTGAGATCACCGGAAAGCTCAAGAACGGCGTCAGTTACACCGTGCAGGGCCCGAGCCCCTCGTTGCCCAACGACGTAACCAAAATGCGCAACGACGGTGTGTCGGTGAGTTTCCCGACGCCCACGACGAACCTGCTGAGCGAGCTTCTCCCCTACATCTTCTTCATCGCCATCGGTGCGGCGTTCATCTTCTTCATCGGTCGCCAGACCAAGGGCCAGATGAGCGGGATCATGTCGATCGGCCGCTCCAAGGCCAAGACCTTCAGCAGCGACCGCCCTTCGACCACCTTCGAGGACGTGGCCGGGTACGCAGGCGTCAAGCAGGAGATCAGTGAGGTCGTCGACTTCTTGAAGACGCCGGCCCGCTTCAAGGAGATCGGGGCCAAAATCCCCAAGGGTGTGCTGCTGGTCGGCCCTCCCGGCACAGGAAAGACGCTGTTGGCACGGGCGGTGGCCGGGGAAGCCGGCGTGCCCTTCATGTCGGTCAGCGGATCGGACTTCATGGAGATGTTCGTCGGCGTCGGCGCCAGCCGGGTGCGTGACCTGTTCCAGACGGCCCGTAAGCAGGCGCCCGCCATCGTCTTCGTGGACGAGATCGACTCCATCGGCCGCAAGCGCGGCGCCGGCCTCGGCGGAGGACACGACGAGCGCGAGCAGACGTTGAACCAGATGCTCTCGGAGATGGACGGTTTCGACACGTCCGAAGGTGTCGTGATGATCGCGGCCACAAACCGGCCCGACATCTTGGACCCCGCCCTCCTGCGGCCGGGACGGTTCGACCGCCAGATCGTGGTGCCGCTGCCCGATCTCGAGGAGCGCCTGCCCATCCTGCAGGTCCACTGCAAGGGCAAGCGCATGGCCTCCGACGTCGACCTCAACGTCGTGGCCCGCGGCACGCCCGGCATGAGCGGCGCCGACCTGGCCAACCTGGTCAACGAGGCTGCCCTGCACGCGGTGCGCCGAGGCAGCCTCGACATCGCCATGCAGGACTTCGAGTCGGCGCGGGACCGCGTCCTGCTCGGACAGCGCCGCGAGAGCATGGTGCTGTCCGACGCAGAAAAGGAACGGATCGCGTACCACGAGGGTGGGCACGCCGTACTGGCCTACGTGCTCGAGCACGCGGACCCCGTCCACAAAGTGACGATCCTGCCGACGGGAATGGCGCTCGGCGTCACCCACCAGCTCCCGATGGAAGAGCGCCACATCCACCCCCGCCAGTACATCGAGGATGCCCTCTGCGTCCGCATGGGCGGTCGGGTGGCCGAGCTCCTGGTCTACGGCGACCTGTCGACCGGGGCCGCCAACGACCTGGTCGGCAACACCGAGTTGGCCCGCAAGATGGTCCGGGAATGGGGCATGAGCGAGGCCATCGGACCGATGGCCTGGGGCTCGCAGGGCCAGGTCTTCCTCGGCGAGGACCTGATGCACACGCGGGATTACTCCGAGGACACCTCGAAGATCATTGACGATGAGGTCGAGCGCATCCTCCGGGCCGAAGAGGAGCGGGCCATGGAGGTGCTCAGCAAGCATCGTGGCGGGTTGAACGCGATCGCCCGTGCGCTCCTGGACAACGAGATCATCGACGGACGGGAAGTCGGCAGGCTGGTCGACGAGGCCTACGGCGAACCGGTGCACACCGAAGGGGCCAAGGCCGTCCCGCAGTTCGTGAACGGCTCATTGTCCAACGGGAACGGCAATGAGCCCCACCCGGCACCTCAGCCGGCCGTTGTGTCCGCGACCCCGCAGCAGCCGGAGGCGGCGGCGCAGCAATGGCCGGCTCCCCAATGGCCCCAGCCTGCGGAGCCTCCCGCAACGACACCTCCCGAGGACCCGGCACCGACCACGCCCTGAGGGGCACCCGGCCCCGACACCCACACCCTGGAGCACCAAGGGCGCGAACCAATGCGCCCCCCGCTGCGTCATAGAGGGGGATGGTGGAAGAACGGCTCGAAGACTGGCTCGAGGAGGGGTACGCGGTGTCCTACCGCACCGCCTGCCTCATCCTGGGCAACCAGGCGGACGCGGAGGAGGCCGTCCAGGAGGCGTTCTTGCGCGCCTGGCGATTTCGTGACTCGTTGACGTCGGTGCCGAGTGTCAAGCCGTGGCTCTACCGTGTGGTCGTGAACTCCTGTTATTCCAAGCTGCGCCAGGAGATCCCCCACCGCGATCGGCGGGCCGACGATGCCGCCTTGAGCTCCCTCGCCTCCCGCGACAGCGATCCCGCCGTGTTCGCACAGCGGGCCGAGGTGGCGAACACCGTCCTGGCGGCACTGCAACGGCTCCCCGTGTCGCTCCGCGTGCCCGTCGTGCTGCGCTACTACGCCGACCTGAGTGAGCGCGACATCGCGGTGGCCATCGGGCGCCGCCAGGGCACGGTCAAGTCCCGGCTGCACGAGGCCCGCCTCCGGCTGTCGAACGACCCAAGCCTGGTGACCCTCGCCGGCGATGGCGCCGTCGACGATTCGGTGGAGGCCTGACCATGACGATGCTCGACGACGAAACCCTCTCCGCCCTCCTGCACGAGCTCGGCGACTCCTTCGTGGTGCCCGCCTCTGGTGCCGCCGACACGCTGCGCCGCGTCCGGCGCGGTGATGACGAACGGGACGACGACGAGCGGGCCGCCACGGACCCCTGGAATCCGGAGTTCGCCACAGGAGACGAACCGGCACCGCGCACGATCAGGGGGATGCTCCGCACGCACCTGGTGCTGACGGTCGCCGCCACGGTGATCCTGCTGCTGGCACTGGCCGGTGGCGCGGCGATCTTGGGACGTTCATCGCACGCCAGCCGGGCCGCCGTCGCATCGCGCCACGCCGGACCGACACCTCAGCCGATGACCACCACGACGACCATTCCCCAAGAGAACCGGGCGGCGACCCCGGCGCCGGGCAAGAGTTTCAGCGCAAATGCCCCGTCTTCACAAGGATTGGCCGCGTCCAGCGGGGCCAAGACCACAACCAGGGGCGGCGCGGCCACAGGTACATCCTCGCTCCCGGCCGGAGCGGTCGGGCAGGCGGCGCGGATTGAGCAGACGGGCTCTCTCGATCTCACCGTGGCGCGGGGCGCACTGACGTCGACCATGAACAAGCTGACCGCGCTGGCGTCCGCCTATGGCGGCTTCGTGGCCAACTCGCAGACCCAGTCGAGCGGTGCGAGTGGCACGACCGGTGCGGCCGGCACGACCGCGGCGAGCGGCTCGAGCGACGGCCCGCCGAGCGGCTCGGTGACGCTGCAGGTTCCCGTCGCCAACTTCGCAGCCCTCCTGGCGGAAGCGAAGTCCCTCGGGAAACCCTCGGCGGTGACCACCAAAGCCACCGACGTGACGGGGCAGTACGTCGATCTGCAAGCGCGGATCGACGCCCTCGAGGCCAGCCGTCAGCAGTACCTCACCATCATGACGAAGGCCTCGTCGGTGGGTGACGTGCTGGCCGTACAGGCCCAGCTGGACAACCTGCAGTCACAGATCGAGCAGCTGCAGGGCCAGCTCGCGGTGCTCGACAGCGACACGGCCTATTCGACGCTGATCGTGGCCTTACGCGAACCCGGAGCCCACCACCACGCCCCGGCCCCGGCGGCATCGGGCGTCACCAAAGCCTGGCACGATAGCCTGCACGGCTTTGCCGTCGGAGTCGACGGCATCATCCGCTTGGCCGGCCCTCTGTTGTTCGCGCTGCTCTTGCTGGCCGCGCTCGTGCTCGGCGGCCGGGTGACGTTGCGTCGGCTGCAGCGCCACAATCTCTGAGGGCTAGCCGCCTCCGGCGAGCGTCATCGGAATGCCGGGTATCGTCGCCACGCCGATGCTCCCGGTCGGCCCCAGATCCTGGCTCACCGCCACCGGTCCATTGGCGGAGACGATCAGCGGATTGAGCCCCGCCCGGGCCAGGACAGCCTGGCGGAGAAAGAGGGTCGTCGAGGAGCGGAGGACTCCCGAGGCGAGCGTGGGGGATCGCGTGGGCGTCATGACCTCGATCACGTACGTCTCGTCGTGCCCGGACACGTTGGTCACGGCCAGAAACCGCGGCACCGCTCCGGGCAGGGCGGGCTGCGACCCCGAGCCGGGGGACGGCACCACCCACCGTCGACCGGGTGCGTCGGCAGTCAGCGCGCCCACGGCGATCGCCGTTCCGTCTTGGGGCGCTTGCGACGCGCTCGGCGCGGCAACCGTCCGCCCGACGATCACCCCTGACCCGCCACTCGACTCGACGACTGCCGAGTAGGGGTCGCCCTTGGGGATGCGGGTCTCCCCTCCCGTCGAGAGGACCCAGGTGGTGTCGGGAAACACCCGGGCCCGGAAGGGCGCCAAAGGACCCGAGCCGAGCCGGGCCAGCACGGTGACCTCCTGCGTCGCCGGACCAGGGTTGAACACGTCGATGGAGGAGGACCCCTGGGCGATGTCCTCGCTCTGCGGAATCGTCCAGTGGCGTTCTGCATGGGGCGATCCGGGCACGAGGGCCAGACCCGTGCCGCCCCCTGAGAACAGCTGGAGCTCGCTGGCGACCAGCCGGCCCGTCCTCGTCTCCACGATGGTGGCGACGCTCGCCTCCTCCTGCACATACGGGCTCACGGGCTCGACTTGCATCGCACCCGGACTCAGGACGAGGCCCTGGAAATTGATGGGGTGGACGACACCTTTGAGGGTGACGAAGCTGACATCGACCACATCGGGGGTCGAGGTCGGATTGAAGAGCGCGACGAACAAGGCATTCGATCCTGTCGTCACGCCGCTCGGGAAGTACCACTGCTGCGACGTGCTGCTCTGGCACGGGGACTCGGCCCAGCCCGACGGTCCGTGCACCGCCTGCGTGACGGCCACGCCACCCCCGGCCAAGGTAACTGCTTCGGAGAGCCACGTCCCCGACGTGGGCGCGGGCACCTGCACCGTGTCCTGCCCGTGCCCGGCCACCGAGACCGGAACGTGCACGCTGGCGCCGGTGTCCGTCACGCCCCGAATCGTCCCGGTCACCGTCCGTGGCCCGGTATTCGTGAGCACGACCGCACCAGGGGCCAACCGGCCCGCCGCAGTCGTCTGACCGGTGCAGTACCAGGCCGATGACTCAGCGTCGGGGGCAGCCACGACGGACGCCGGCTCGACCGGGGGGCCGCCCGGTGGGATCTCTCCGGGCGAGCGGGCAGCGACGGCGACGCCGGCGAGCACCGCGATCACCGCGACGATCACCACCCATCGGCGCTGCCCCGCACTGTGGTCCGGGCTCATAATGCGCCGGCCTTCGGGGCGCTGCGGCGCGGACGGGTGCGCGACCAGCCGACGAGGGCCAGCGTCAGTGCCAGCCATGCCAGCAGCTCGACGAGCACCGCCAATGGGCCGTAGGGGAATCTCCGCAACGAGAAGGTGGCCGATCCTGCCGGGACGTGGGGATACTGCCGGGCCCATCCGAACACCGATTGCCCGGCGAGCGATCGGCCACCCTGGGTCAGCGAGAAGCTCCCGGCCGGGGCGTAACCGGCGAAGACGGTGCCGGCGGCGACGACGCCTGTGGCCTCAGTGTGCCCCGCCAGAGCGCTGAGGACGGGCTGCCATCCCACGACGTCGAGCGGGCCGGCCCACGCCGCGTGCGCGGCGGACGCCACGGGTCGCGCCCGCTGGGCGGTGACGGGAATCGCATCGGGGTTCCTGAACACCTGGACGCCGAGGGCGCCGGGCACGCTCTGCAGGTCGTCCTGGTCCAACAGCGCCTGCTGCAGCCCTGGAGGGGGCGGCGCTTGCACCGATTCGGCGACGCCGCCGTCGGAGGGAGCGAGGCCGTCGACGATCACGATGTACTGCACACTCTGGGCAGCGAGCAGCTGGCCCATGTGGACGGTGCCGCCCGAGATGGCGAGCCGGATCGCTTCTGCCACCCTGTCGGCCGGTCCGGGCCCCGCCGGCGTGAAGACATTGCCGGCGTCGGGAAGATCCTGGCCCGTCAGCGCGTAGGACAGCCCCGGCTCCACCGACCACCCGCCGACCGGGACCGCACGGGGGTCGCCCAGCCACAAGGTCCGGTAGAAGGCAGGGGTGGGGGTTTTGGTGAGGAAGTTCAACGGTTGCTCCACCCCGGTCACGGGCAAGCCCCAACGCCCATTGGCCGCTCCCGCGAAGACCGGCAGCAGACCGACCGTGACCGCCGCCACCGCCAGCCCGCTGACGACTTGGCGCCAACCGAAGGCCATGCCGGCCAGATCGTTCTCGAACGACGAGACCCCGAGGCCGATCCCACCGGCGACTGCGATCGCGGCCGGCACCAGGACAACCGATTCGGACGGCGCAAAACGTCCGCTCCAGCCGTGTGTGGCGGCGTAGGCGAGGGCCCACGACATGGCGGCCACCACCCACAAGCGGGCGGCCCACACCAGGCGGACGCCCTTGCCGATCAGGAGCGGCAGCGCCGCACCCGCGACCAACGCCCAGACGATCGGGGAGCGCACGGTCGGGCCGATTGCGAAACGGGTCACCTCTCCCCACCCCGGCGCGGTGGCGGCGGAGATGGGCAGGCCGAAGATCTCCACGGCATCCTTGCCGGCCAGGACGGTCCCGACGACCCAGGGTGCGCACAGCACGAGCGCCGCGACCACCGCCTTCACCGCTTCGATGATGATGCGCCATGCGTGCTGCGGCTGCCCGGCCAGCACCGAGCCGAGTGCGACGGCAATGGCGACGGCCAGCGCCATCGGTGCGACCGCCGGGGCGAATGCCGTGGCGACCGCGATGATGGCGCCGAGCACCGCCGTCTGACCCAACGGGGTGGCCCGCCACCCACGCCCGACGACGTTGTCAAAGGGCGAGATGGCCGCGGCGCGGGCCAGCCGCGCCACGATGAAGGGGAGGGCGGCGTAGGCCACCACGCCGTCCCAACGGCCTGTCCCCAATGCCCCGTAGGGCAGCGGAAGGCCGAGGTAGCAGACAGCGGCCACCACCCGGGCTCGCGGGGACACGAGCGGTCGCATGAACCGTGAGAGGCCCCAGGCGCCGAGCGGGAGGCAACCCAACAGGAGGACCTTCTGGGTCAGTCCCATGGCGCCGAGGAGCACGGTTCCGGTCAGGCCCAGGAGGCCGAACGCCGAGGTGGCGGGGGCAGTCGTCCCCACACCCGCGGGCTGCCATCCGGCGAAGAAATGGTGCCAGGTGCCCGACCACGGCAGCAGCGGCGCGAGCTGACCCACCGTCGGAAGGGACCCGAAGAGGATTCCCCGGGTGCCCACGATCACGACCAGGGCCGCGATGATCCCGGCCGCGGCGCGCTGGCGCCCCGTGCTCAGAAACGACCGCCGGACCGGGCGACCGAATCGGTCCCGCCCCGAGCGATGGCCGAGGTCGTCGAGCTCGTCGAAGTCGGCGTCCTCACTGAATGCCGTGCCCACGCTGCCGGTGAGCACCGGCCGCTCGTCGCGGGCGGCAACGGCGCGCGAGGACACCACCGCATTCGCCACGTCGAAGCCCTGATGGGAAAGGCGTGAGAAGTAGCTCGTGAGGCGGGCACTCCCCCGCAGCTGCAGGCGTCGGACCTCGGCATCGGGGAACAGCCGCAGCGCGGCCAACTCCCGGCGCGGTGCCCGCAACTCACCGAGATGCTGCGCGTTCCACAGCCAGGCGCCGGCCACCGCCTTCGCCCGCTGCCGATCCCGGGCGAAGATGGCCACGACGACTTCGCCGAACGCGAGCAGCGCGGCCTGCGGGAGGACCCGCACCAGGTGGAACCAGGTGTAGCACTTCAAGACGATGCGGAGCTCGTGACGGCGCTGCAGCGCCTGCAAGGTGACGTGGTGCGGGTCGATCTCGACGCCGACCACCGTGAGCGGTGACGCCCCGCTGGCCACCGCCTCCCGATGGCGGACGCGCGCATCGGGGGCCACGACGACGCGGGACCCGGCGACCTGGCTGCGCCACGAAAGATCGAGGTCCTCTCCCATCGCCACGATGGCCGGGTCGAACCCGTCGAGCTCACGCCACAGGTCGGCCCGGATGAGGATGCAGCCGCCGGGAGCCACGAAGACGTCGCGCACCGCATCGTGCTGGCCATGGTCGACCTCGCCGTCCTGGATCCGATCCACGACCGCTCCGGTCTTGTCGCAATTTTCGCCCACGTGGAGCAGGATCGACGGGTCGAACCAGTTGACGTACTTGGGTGACACGACGCCGGCGTTGGAGCGGAACGATTCCTCCACCAGGTTGTGCACCGCGTCCGGATCGAGCGCACAATCGTCGTGGCAGAGGAGGAAGAACGCGGCCCCCTCGACCATGCCGAGGGCTTCGTTGCTGGCTGCGGCGTAGCCGGGGTGACCTGGCAGGTAGCGCACAAATGCCTCCGGGAGGAGGTCGGCCACGCGGACCGACACGTCGGGCTGATCGTCGGTCACGAGGACCAGGACGGAGAGCTCCTCGTACTGCTGGGCGGCCAGGGAGGCCAGCGCATCGTCGAGCCACGGATTCGCCCCGGTGGTCACCAAGACCGCAACCACTGCCGGAACCTGGGCGTCCATCAGGTGTTTGAGGCTAACCGTTCCAAGGTCCGTGATCCGTGCTGCTCTGGGGGCAAATGTGCTTGCAACTGTTTATCAGAAGTGATACTCTTGTAACGATTTCACGCAGCCCCCGGGAGTAAAACCGGCGTTGCCCGGAGTGCTCCCCGCTGCGTGACCGTGCCGAAACCGACCCGATGATCAGGAGACCACATGCCTGAAGTTGCCAACGTCAGCGTTATTTCGAAGAGCGTCACCGACCTGGCCCGCGATGCGGCCTACGTCATCGTGGGATTTGGCGTGTTGAGCTTCCAGCGCGTGCAGGTGCAGCGCGTGGAGCTCCAGAACCGCCTCTCAAAGGACTCCTTAGACGGACAGCTGCACAGCGTGCGCGGCGAATTGACGAAAGGTGCCAAGCAGCTCGACGGCTTGTTGGAGAACGCCACCCAGTTCGTCGAGAGCAGCCTGCAGCCCCTGGAGGCGCAGCTTCCCGCCGTGGTCACCGAGTTGCGCACCAAGGCGTTCGACCAGAGCCGTGGGGTACGGAGCCAGATCCTCCTGCGGGTCGCTGCCGACTGAGCGGTCCTCCGCCACCAGCAGCACTGCATGCCGCGCTGCCTTCTGCCCTACTCCGTCTCCCACGAGGCCAGGACGTCGGCGAGCGTCGTCGCCAGCGGGATGGAGGGCGACCACCCGGTCGTCGTCTGCAACAGGGTGGCGTCGCCGCGCAGCACGGGCACGTCGACCGGGCGCACCAGATCGGGATCGATCACGAGCTCGAGCTCGGCCTTTGCCAGGGCGAGGAGCTGGTCCGCCACATCGGAAATCGCCACGTCGACGCCGGAACAGACGTTGTACGTCGTCCCCGCCACACCCTTGAGGATGAGTGATCGGTAGGCGACCACGACGTCACGCACGTCGGTGAAGTCGCGCCTCGTGGTCAGCGTGCCGACACGGAGGGAGCGGGTCCCGGCCTTGCGCGCCTCCACGATGCGCTTGGCGAGAGCCGGTACGGCGAAATTCGGTGACTGTCCGGGCCCGATGTGGTTGAAGGGCCGCACGACGATCACCGGCTGGCCGTAGCCCCGCCATGCCTGCAGCGCGACGGCCTCGGCCGCCAGCTTGCTCGCCGCGTACGGGGTGGCCGGAGCTGTCGGCGTGTCCTCGCGCAGGGGAAGCTGTGACGGGCTGACGACGCCGTAGACCTCGGCCGAGCTGACCACCAGCACGACCGGCGGCTTCGCCAGGTCGCGGGCCGCGGCCAGCAACTCCGCCGTGCCCAGCACGTTGACCTTGAGTACCTGACTCGGGTTCTCCCAGCTCTCGCCCACGTGCGTCATGGCCGCCAGGTGGTAGATCGCCTCCGGCGCGGCCTTCGCCACGACCTTGCGCAAGGCCGGTCCGTCGGAGATGTCCGTCTCGATGTCGATCGGCACGACCTCGTCGCCGGAGTCCTTGAGGTGCGCGGCCAGCCAGTGGCCCACGAACCCCTTGCCCCCCGTGATCAACGCGCGCATCAGTGAACCCTACTGCGAGGCAGTGCGGGCCACCTGAAAGGCGCTGACGTGGATGTCGATGCTCGCTGACCAGGTGAAACGCGACGCACGCAGCAACCCGACCTCCCGTCGCCGCAGCGCGTCAGCTGCCGATTTACCCTGTGCAAGTGCCGATCCGAGGGCGTCGGCCAGGGCGGCATCGTCGCCGGGAGGGACGAGGCAGGCCGCGTCCTGGGCCATTTCGGCCATGGCCGTCCCTTCCGTCGTGATCAGCGGAGCGCCGCAGGCCAGAGCTTCGAGGGCCGGCAGTCCGAACCCCTCCTCCAGTGCCGGGTAGGCGACGACCGTGGCCAGGCGCAGGAGGGCCGGCACGGCATCGTGCGGCAGGTAGCCCACCCGCAGGATCCGGTCGCCGTGGCACGCCCGTGCCAGGGCCTGCTCGGTCTCGGCCAACCCCCAACCGGTCTGCCCGCAGAGGACGAGGAGCGCGTCCTTCTGGCCGTCGGCCACGCGGTCGAAGGCAGCGATCAGCGATGCCACCCCCTTGCGGGGCTCCAACGTCCCCACGAAGGCCACCAGCGGCCGGTCCGGGGGCACGCCGTTCTCTTCGAGGAGCGACCGATCGGCGCCGGGCGACGGCTCGAGAGGCGTGAAGCGGGCATGGTCCACTCCATGGGGTGCCACCACGATCGGTGCCCGCACTTCGCAGCAGGCACGCAGTCGCGCCGCGGTGACCTCACTCACGCAGACGAGTGCCGCGGCGTGCGCCGCCGCCTGGCGGATCGCGCGGCGGAAGAAGAGCGCTTTGGATCGCACGTGCCATTCGGGGTGGTCGAAGAATGTGCAGTCGTGGATCGTCACCACACAGGGCACCGGCGTGCGTGCCGGCATGGTGTAGTGCGGCCCGTGGTGGACTTCCACCCCGAGTTCGTCGAGCAGACGGGGGAAGCGCACCTGTTCGAAGGCGAGGCGGGCCGGGCGGGAGCCGGGTACGACGCCGACGACCTGTGCCGGACCCGGGCCCGCGGTGCTCCAGCGTTCCTCATCCCCACGGCGGGCGACCATCGTCAACGCAATGTCCTCGCGGCCCGACAGCCCCTTCGCAACGGCCATTGTGTAGTAGCCGGCGCCACCCGGACGAACCGGGACGGCGGACACGTCCAGCGAGAGCGCCAGTCTGGAGGTCACACCAGTGCCTTCCAGAGCTCGATGTGCTGGCGTGCCGCCGCCTTCCACGTGCGAGAGCGCGCGTGCGCCTCTCCGCGCACGGCCAAGTCGGCACGCAGCGCGTCGTCGGTCAGGACCGCGGTCAGCCCGGCCGCTATGTCGTCGACGTCGAAGGGGTCGACGATACGCGCCGGAGGAGAACCGGTCTCCTCGAGATCGACCACACTCGGGACCTCGTTGGCGATGACCGAGGGCGTGCCCGACCGCATCGCCTCCAGGGGGGGCAGGCCGTAGCCCTCGGTCAGGGGAACGTAGGCGAACGCCCGGGCGCGGCGGTAGAGACCCGTGAGGACGGCGTCGCTGACCGCCCCGGCGAAGGCCACCCCTCGCTGATCCTCGGGCCCCGAGAGTCCCGGTCCCCACCCGCTCGGCCCCACGACCAGCAGCGGCCATGGCTCAGGGAGGGTGGGACGGACCTGCCCGTACGCCTGGAGCAGACGGTCGACGTTCTTGCGAGGCTCCAGCGTGCTCACGGTCAGGAGGAAGTCACGGCGCACGCCCAATCTGCGGAGCAAGGCCTCGGTCTGCTCCGGATCCTCGGGGACGAGGTGATCGCTGCCCCCGTGCACCATGGTGATGCGGTCGCTCGCCACGCCGTCGGCCCGCAGGTCGGCCGCCACGAACTTGGACGTCACGATCAAGGCGGCGTCGGAGTCGCGGGCCCGGCACAGCGCCGCCTCGTGCCATCGTGCGCCTCGCGGCGTGGTGGCCTCGGGATGCCGGCGCCATGCGACGTCGTGCACCGTGACGACGTGGCGGACCGGGTCCCTCCTCCTGGTCGGCGGGGCGGCCAATGAGACCGAGTGCACGACGTCGAAGCCGGCCGGCGCGCGCAACCACCCGTGATCCCAGGCCCGCGTCAGCAGCGGTCCGGGCAGATGTGACAGGCGGACGGGACGTGCGAAGCGCGCCAACGGATCCGCCCCGTCCTTCGCACGCGAGAGGGGCGGTCCTGGAGCACGGCTGGCCAGCAGGGTGAGGTCGATGTCCGCGCCGGCAGCGGCGCATTGCGCGAGGCCGCCCAACAACCCTCGGGCGTAAGCGCCGATGCCACCGGGGACGGCCCTGCGCAATTGTTCGACGGCCATCACCACCCTCGGTCCGGCGCCGTCAGCCACGGCCACCCTCGCTGACGTCGCGGTACAACCGGGCCAAGCCCTCGCCACAGCGATCCCAGCTGAACAGCGCTGCTCTCTCGGCCCCCGCCCGGATCAGCCGCCCCCGGAGCTCGGGATCGGTGAGGACGTCGTCCAACGCCTCGACCAGCCCGTCGTGGTCACCGACGTCGATCATCGAGGCTCCGTCCCCCAGCACCTCGGGCAACGATCCGGCGCGCGTCGCGACGACGGGGACACCGGCGGCCATCGCCTCGAGGGGAGGGAACCCGAATCCTTCGTAGAGAGAGGGAAACGCCAACACGGCAGCCTCCCTCAGGAGCGCATCCAGTGACGACTGCTCGAGCCAGCCGGTGCGCACCACTCTCGCCGCCGCCCGCGAGCCGCGCAATGGCCGCCTCCAGTTCTTGTTCGCCCCACCCGGGTGGGCCCGCCAGCACGAGCGCAAGATCAGGGTGCCGACCCGCCAACTCGTCGAAGGCTCGTACCAGGCCGGGGAGATCCTTGCGCGGCTCGGCCGTGCCGACAGCGAGCACGTAGCGACCAACCCCGGCAGGGAGGAACGCGGTGGCCACCGCCCGCGTCGTCGCCCCGACGGTCCCGGTCGGTGGTGGTACGCCGGGTGCGACCACGCGGACGCGGGCCGGGTCCACCCCGAAGGCCTCGATCACCTCCGCGGCGACGAACGCGGAGTCCGTATGCACCCAGGCCCCGCGCCCGAGCGCCCGGCGAATCAACCCGGGGTAGCCCAACGTGGCCTGGTTGCAGAGCTCGGGATGATGGAGGGGCGTGAGGTCGTGCACGGACACGACCGCGCCGGCCCGTCGGGACGGCGGCACAACAAAGTTGGTCCCGTGCACCACGTCGACGTCCCCGATGAACCACTCGATCGGCGGCGTCGCGCCGCGTCCCCACAGGGCGTGCAACGGCCGGGCCGGCATCGGCCGCTGCGCCGCCGACACATTGGGTGGCAGCACGTCGTCGATCCCCGCCCGTTTGCGCCAACTGACGGCGAACGCGTGCACGTCGAGATCAGCTCGTCGCCCCAACGCACCCAATGCGCCGAGGCAGAACACGCCGACGCCGGTGCGATGACCGAGAAGAGGGGTGGCGTCGAGCGCCACGGTGAGGCGCGCCGAACCGGCCACGGCGCTCATGTCGTCGGCGTCCTCGGCACCGATGGAGCCTTGCACATGGCTCAGGCTGCGATGGCTCCGCCAATCGGGAGGAGGGATCCGGCGCTCGAGGACGCGTCGGGCCCGGTCCGGACCGGCGATCGGGCTTCTATGCTCGCACCGTGCTTGTCACCCTCTGCGGCGGCGTCGGAGCTGCCCGCATGCTGTCCGGGATCGTACGCGTGGTTCCTCCGTCCTCGGTCACGGGCATCGTCAACGTGGGCGACGACACCGTCCTGCACGGCCTGCACATCAGCCCCGACCTCGACACGATCACCTACACGTTGGCCGGCATGGACAACCGCGAGACCGGTTGGGGCATCGTCGGGGAGACCTGGACGGTGATGGACGAGCTGGCGCACCTCGGCGGCGAGAGCTGGTTCCGCCTCGGGGACCGTGACCTGGCGACGCACCTGTACCGCACGGAGCGCCTGCGGGCGGGGGACTCGCTCACCGAAGTGACCGCCTCGCTGGCGGCACGGCGCCAGATCGGCGTACGGCTGCTGCCGGTCACCGACGACCCCGTTGCCACCATGCTCACCCTGACGGCCGCCACCGCGCTCGGGCCCGCCGGCACAGAGGTGGCCTTTCAGGATTACTTCGTCCGGCTGCACCACGAGGTCGCCGTCAGCGCAGTCCGGTTCGCCGGGGCCGCTGCGGCACGGCCCACGACCCAGGTGCTCGAAGCTCTGCGGGAGGCCGAGCGGATCGTGGTCTGCCCGTCCAACCCCATCGTCTCGATCGGGCCTCTCCTCGGCATCCCGGGCATTCTGTCCGTTCTCACCGCGCGGCGAGAGGACGTCATCGCGGTGTCGCCCATCATCGCCGGCGCCGCGCTGAAGGGCCCGGCCGACAGGTTGATGCTGGAACTGGGAACCGAACCCTCGGTCGCCGGTGTGGCGCGGCTCTACGCGCCCTGGGTCGGCACCCTCGTCATTGACGAGGCGGACCGGCACCGCGTGGCCGATGTCGAGGCCGAAGGGGTGCGCTGCGTCGTCGCGCCGACGGTCATGGACTCCCCCGATCGGGCGGCTGCGCTGGCCCGGACAGTGATCGACGCCGGTGGCTGACGACATTTCGCTCATTCCGTTGCGCGGCATCGGTGAGATCACCGCGGGAACGGACCTGGCCCACATGGTGGCGGGCGCGCTGGCCCCGCAGACGCCAGACGGGCCCACGTTGTGTGCGGGCGACGTGATCGTCATCACGCAGAAGGTCGTGTCCAAGGCCGAGGGCCGCATGGTCGACATCGATCCCGAGGATCCGGAGGCCAAGACCGCGCTGGTCGAACAGGAGTCCGTGCGCATCGTGCGCCGTCGCGGTGATCTCATCATCAGCGAGACCCGGCACGGGTTCATCTGCGCCAACGCCGGCATCGACCTGTCGAACGTCGCGGTCGGGACGGCGGCCTTGCTTCCCGAGGACTCCGACCGCTCGGCACGGCGCATCCGGGCCGGCCTCCGGGCACTCCTCGCCGTAGATGTCGGCGTGATCATTTCCGACACCTTCGGCCGCACATGGCGCCGGGGTGTCACCGACGTGGCCATCGGCTGTGCCGGCGTGGCCGCCGTGATCGACCTGCGCGGGACGCCGGACGCCAACGGTCGAGAGCTCGTCGCGACGGAAGTGTGCGTCGCCGACGAGCTGGCGTCGGCCGCAGAGCTGGTCATGGGAAAGGATCGGGGTATCCCCGCGGCGATCGTCCGTGGCGTTCCCGAGGGGTGGTTACGCCGTGCGTCGGTGCATGACGAAATCGTGCGCCCGCCGGCCGAAGACCTCTTCCGTTGAACGCCGTTCAGGAAGTCTGTTGGCGCACGAACTCCAGCACCGCACGGGTACCGTCGGCCAACTGCGTCCAGGGACGCCACCCGAGCTGGATCCCGGCGCGTTCGATGTCGAGACTCGATCGAAGGAGCTCGCCCGGACGCAACGGAGCCATCACGATGGTGGGTTCGACGCCGGCCTGCTCGGCCATGGTGGTGTAGAGCTCGTTCACCGAGGTCTCGGTGCCTGTCCCGATGTTGCAGGTGAGCCCTCCCCCGCGCGTCGACGCGCGCACGAAGGCGTCGACGACATCGTCGACGTAGACGAAATCGCGCGTCTGGCCGCCGTCCCCGAAGATCGTGAGAGGCTCGCCTCGCAAAAGGCGATCGGCGAAAATGGCCACGACGCCCGCCTCGCCGTGCGGATTCTGGCGGGGTCCGTAGACGTTGGCTAGGGCCAGCGCGGAGAATTCGAGCGCGTGCAGCTCGCGGTACGCCACGAGGTAGTCGAGCACGGACTTCTTCGCCACCCCGTACGGGGAGAGCGGCTGATGGGGATGCGCCTCACGCACCGGGAGATCTTCGGGTGCCGGCTCGCCGTAGAGGGTGCCGCCGCTGGCGGCAAAGATCACCCGCTCGGTCTCGGCCTGACGCGCCCCCTCGAGGACATGCAGGGAACCGACGATGTTCACTTCGGCATCGAACGCCGGTCGGGCCACAGAGACGCGGACGTCGGCCTGGGCCGCCAGATGAAAGACCAGTTCGGGTCGGCGGCGGACCATGAGGTCGATGACCGCCGGCGCGGTGATGTCGAGGTGGTGAATGGTCAGTGCCCGCCCGGCGCTCCCCCGCGCATTGGCAAGGTTGGAGAGCGAGCCGGTCGAAAAATCGTCGATGACGTCGACCTCATGTCCCTCCACGAGGAGTCGATCCACCAATGTCGAGCCGATGAACCCGGCTCCTCCCGTCACCATCGTTCGCATCTGAGATTCCTAGCCTTCCACTCGTTCTCCGTCGACCAGTGTTCCGGAGGCGACCACTGCACCTTCCCCCAACACCGAAATCGGACGGACATCGGCGCGCTGGCCGACTATGGCATGCGGGCCCAGCACCGAGCCGGCCACGCTGGCGTTCGCCGCCACATGGCTGCCGTCCATGAGCACGGAGTCGACGACCACCGCACCGGCCTCGATCACCGATCCGGCGCCGACCACCGAGCGCTCCACGCGAGCGCCCGCAGCCACGGAGCACCCCGCGAGGATCACGGAGGGCCCGACGACTTCTCCTGCGATCGTGCTCTCACCGTCGACGAAGACCCCATCACCGCGATCGAGGCCCGGAACCGGCACGGCCTTGCGCTGCCCTGCCACCAGGTCACGGTTGGCCTGCAAGTAGGCCGCGGGCGTCCCCGTATCGAGCCAGTAGCCGTCGTCGGACCGGGCAAAGAGCACCCCGCTGCGCACCATGGCGGGAAAGGTCTCCCGCTCGATCGAGACGCGCCCCGAGGTCGGGATCCGCTCCAGCACCGATGGCTCGAACACGTAGGTGCCCGCGTTGATCTCGTTCGTCGGCGCATCGTCGCGAGGGGGCTTCTCGACGAACGCGGTGACCCGTCCGTCGCTGTCGGTCGGCACGACGCCGAAGGCCGACGGGTCGGGTACCGGATGGAGCGCGATCGTGCCCTCGGCGCCACTCTGCCGATGGAATGCCACGAGAGCGCCAAGGTCGAGGTCGGTGAGGACGTCCCCGTTGACGACGACGAAGGTCTCGTCGACGCCGGCGTGCGTGGCCGCGAATCGCACAGCCCCGGCCGTGTCGAGTGGCTGGGGCTCGACGGCATACGTGAGACGGACCCCCGCCGCGTGCCCCTCGGGATACGCCACCTTGAACGCGTCCGGCAGATAGCCCAAGGAGAGAACCGCCTCTTCGACGCCGTGCGACGCCAGATGGGCCAGCACCCGCTCGATCATCGGCACCCCGACGATCGGCAACATCTGCTTGGGTGTCGACAACGTGAGGGGACGGAGCCTGGTCCCCTCGCCACCCACGAGGACAACTGCCTTCATTAGCCGGATGACTTGGTGGTGGTCGTCGTACCGGACGCCGCAGTCGTCGTCGTGGTTGTCGGTGCGGTCGTGGTCGTCGTCAGGGGAGCTGACGTCCCGTTGATGACTTGCTGCAGGGCCTTTTGGGTCGAGGCCGGGACCTGGGGCAGCGTTGCGCTGGATGGCCCGAACCCGAGCGTGATCAATTGGCTGTTGCGAAACTTGAGGCTGGCGGGCGCCGACGTGTAGGAGCCGCCCACCTGCTTGCCCCCGTTCAGGATCCACCAGCGTGCCCGCACCACGCCGACCTGCCCGGCATCAGGGGTCCCCGCGGCGCACTTCTGGCCGTTCTTGTACGCCACACCCCCGGGGTATTGGATCGAGGTGTTGGTCAGCACCAGTGTCCCGTTCTCCTTGGCGAATTTCCCGAGCGTCGCGTTGTTCCCGGCCTCGCTGGCGGTCTTCGGCGCGATCAACAGCACCCCGTTGCCCGCCGAGCTGAGACCCTGGCCCGAGCCCGAGGCGGTGGGCGGGAGCACAGGCTCCTCTTTGCCGCAGATATCGACCGCCAGGCCGGCGTGCCAGGTCTGTCCCACGAAAGGCTGCACGGCCGTGGGTGTCTTGACATAGTGGTACCGGGCTACGGCGATCGATGCGATGCCCAAGAGCACGATCACCACGAGCGCCGCATACCAGTTGATCGGCATTTGTCCGCGGTAGGAGGTGCCGCCCCCAGTAGCTGCGGCGCGTGCGACCGACTTTCCCGTTGAGCTTCTGGCCATGGCGGGACGAAACCCTACAGCCTCAACGGGTCCCCCCTGGTTGCGGGCGATTCCCGTTGGCTCAGTGCACGGAAGAGCGCCACCGTCTCGGGGTGCACCGGCGACGCGGCGATCTGGCGCAGCGGCCCTGGTCCGGGTCCCGCGGCGCGGGCGGCGCCGTCGGTGGCCAGACTGAGCAATTCGGCCATGGTCGTCTGCAGTCCCGCTCGGTTCCCCATGATCTCGGTGGCCCAGAGGAGTCCCCGGTACAGGCGTTCGTCGTAGGGGTTGGCCCGCAATCCCCGGCGAATCATCCACGCAGCCTCGGCACCGCAGCCCCGGTCCAGGAAATGTTCGGCCGCCTTCAAGGCGGTGTCGACGACCATGGCCTCCACCTGGG
This sequence comes from uncultured Acidimicrobiaceae bacterium, assembly GCA_963706555.1. Classification (GTDB taxonomy): domain Bacteria; phylum Actinomycetota; class Acidimicrobiia; order Acidimicrobiales; family RAAP-2; genus Bog-473. The sequence goes on along the minus strand of OY970164.1, from coordinate 1,981,562 downwards.
CCTGGGTGCCGTCCAGCACGGCCCAATCGGCGAGGTGCAACCCCTCGAAGGGACGACCCCGCACCAGGGCGAGCGCATCCTTCCAACTGGTCGGATCAGGCTCCGCGGCGGCGCAGGTGAATCGCTCCACGTCGGTGCTGACCGTGTCCGCCAACCGCAAGCGGCGTCCGCCGCGCGGCAGGTGGTCGGTTCCGCTCCCCGATCGACCGAGGGCGCTGCGGGCCACCGAGGCCGTCGAGTGAAGGGTCGATGCCGCAATGCACCGATCCGTCCAAAGGGCCGCGGCCCAGACGTCGTTCCAGGCTCCTTGGCGGTGGAAAGCCAGATAGACGACCAGTTCGCGGGAGCTGCTCCGACAAAAGGGCCGGGCTGCACCCCGGATCTCGACCGGCCCCAGGACGGCCACTTCGATCTCCGGACCGCCGTTCGCAGATGGAGGGCACCAGGACCGCTCGTACGCCAAGAGGGACATACGGGGGAACGGTCGACGCGAAGAGGCGCGCGGGCGCCGCCTATCGCCGCAGGAGCTTGTGGAGTGCGACGTCGAGCGAGAAGCGCCCGGTGCCCAGAAGGAAGATGATGAGGGCAAGCGCGGCGAGGGCGAGGTTGAGCTCATAGCCCGAACCACCGGGCCCGATGAGCCCGTTCCCGAACGTCACCGTGATCATCGCCATGACCATGTCACCGAAAAGCCCGGCGGCACCCAGCCGACCGAAGATCCCGACCCCGACCGCGATGCCACCGAAAAACTCGATGATGCCGCCGAGGACGGCGAAGAACGCTCCGGGATGGAGGTGGGCAACGTGAGCGAAGTACACCGCTTGGGGGTGAATGCCTCCACGGTCGAAGGCACCGAAGAGCGTGCCCGCGCCGTGGTAGATGAAGACCCACGCCAGGGCAATGCGTCCTCCCAGGAGCGCGACATCGCGCGAGATGGGGAGATCGCGGGTCGAGCGAAACCAATCGCTGACCTGGCGGGCCTGCTGGGTCACCGTGGTCATGCAGGCCCCCCGGTGCTGCCGTTCGACCTGCTCTGGTGCGGCCGTCTGCGAATTCTCAACGAACTCCCTCTGGGTCGTTCAGGACGCGAGATGCCCCCTTAACTTAGATGGACTACGTACGAGACGGCGGGACGGATTGCGCACCGGTCCATGTCCTTGACTGTCAACTTCATTGACTACCGGGTGGCGGGGGGTTACCCTCCGGGCATGGCGCGCACGTCCGTCGACGAGGAGGTCGTGATCCCCGCGCTCCTGCGCGCCGCACGCGGCAGCTATTCGCACGCCATCGGCGCGCACCTCGCCGAGGCGGGTTTCGAGGACCTCCCCCGCAATGGTGGCTTCGTGCTCAGCGGCATGAACTATCACGGTGGATCGGCGGTGGACATGATCCGCGGCCTCGGCGTCACGAAGCAGGCCGCGAGCCAGCTGATCGACACCCTCGTGCTGCGGGGTTACCTCACCCGGCGCCTGAATCCCGAGGATCGGCGTCGGATGACCGTCGAGCTCACCGAGCGGGGACGCGGCGCCGCGGCGGCGGTGCGCGCCGGGGTGAAGGAGATCGACGCCGAATTGGCCCAGATGCTGACGGAAGCAGAAATGGCCGGGTTGCGTGCGGGTCTGATGGCCCTCGGGCGACTCAAGGCGAGAGCGCAGGAGGCACCATGACGCAGCCGCCCACCTCGATGGTGCTGCTGCACGGCTTCGCCTCCACGTTCGACCACAATTGGCGACAGACGGGCTGGGTGGACATCCTCGCCGACTTCGGGTGCGAGGCCCCCGACATCGACCTCCCGGGCCACGGCTCGTCGCGCCGGGACACTGAGCCCGGAGCCTACGCGGACGTCGAGGCCGAGGTCTTCGCCGCCCTCCCTACAGCCGCACCGATGTCCGCCACGGGATTCTCCGCGGGGGCCGACCTTCTCCTGCGCTTGGCCATTGCACACCCCGCTTCATTCGAAAGGATCGCCCTTCTCGGCGTGGGGGATTCCGTATTCGAGCTCGGCGACACCGGCCCACTCGTCAGCACGTTGACGTCGGAAGCGGAACCCGAAGACGTCCAGGCCCGCCTGTTCCACCGGTTGGCACGCTCGACCGGCAACGACCCCGCGGCCCTCGCCGCGTTCATGCGAAGAGAGCGGCGCCCACTCAAGGAGGAGGAGCTTGCAACGCTCGCCTTTCCCGTGCTCGTCGTCCTCGGAGATCGCGACATGGTCAAGAGCGCCGACCGCCTGGTGGCCGCGCTGCCCGCAGCCACTCTCGTGACGTTGCCCGGTGTCGACCATTTCGCCACTCCCTCCGACTTCGGGGCCATCGATGCCACCATGAGGTTCTTCGGGCTGGAATGACCCCCCTCGGGGAGGGATGCCCCGGGATTACGACGTTGCCGGGGGCAGCGAGTCCAGGTCCGCGTCGAGTTGAGCGATGTCGAGTCCGAGAGTATCGCCGCCCTTCTCAGAGAGTTCCTGCGTGATGATCGCCCAGCCCTCGTCGCAATATTTCGTCACAAAGGCCCATGTCACGAGCACCACCCCACCCCAGGTCACGCACAAGAGGCCCTGCGACGTGTACCCGACAGCAACAATGCAGTGCCCCCCTGCGATCGGTGAGCCCTTCACGACCGTCCAGGGGACGAGCGTGCCCGTTTGGGCTTGCTTCGCGAACTGTCGTTGCGCTGACTCCGGACAGGCGATGCCGAGGTAGGCGTTGCCGGTGAAGGCAATCACCTGGAGGAACTCGTCCTTGTTCCGCTGATCGAACGGCGCGTACTGGCTGATCTTGTTTGGTCCTTGGGGCATCCGGAACAGACCTTCGCGCCGCCAGTTCTGCAGGACCGTGGCCATCACACATCCCTGGTCTTTCGGAGAGAGCACCTTGTACTGCTCCTCGAGGACATTGCGCGCGGGTCGTGCGTCCTTCGTGCCGAGGAGGGCGTTCCCCGTGGCGATCACATGATCCGCTCCGGCGATCGTGCAGTCACCCAGCGTGTCGTTCCCGTCCATGCCCCAGGGAATCTTCTGCAACTTCTCCAAGGTGCCGAAGGTGGCGGGAGGCGCAGGGAACCCCGACGGCGTGTACGTCATGAGATCGTGCAGCCCGACGGGGCGCACGGCATCCCCTTTCCCGAGCTTGAGCCCCGAGATGTCGTACGCTGCGAGATCCTTGTCGGTCTCGGCCATGGTTTCAGTCATCGCAGTCATGCCTTTCTGTTCTGTGGATGTGATGCCCGCGTGGAACGACGAACAGTCGGGGACGGCTCAGGCGACGACCGTGGTGGTCGCCGCCGGCTCAAACGGATCGAGAGTGCCTGCAGCCAGCAGTGCCTGCCGACGTTGGACCTCCAACGCCATCAGCTGCACCTGGAGGCCGACCCTCTGGGCCTCGGCCTGTTCGCGCTCGAGCTTGATCAACGCGGCTTGATCCAGTTCAGGATCGAGGGCACAGCAGTGGGCAAGCTCGGGGTCGTACACCACGCCGTCGGTGGGCACAGACAGAACGGTGGGATGCTGGACCACCTCGCCCACTGCGGGGAGACCCGAGATGATCGCCTTCACTGCGGCCCGGTACTCCGCCTCGACCTGCGCTATCTCAGCAGGGGTCAAGACGGCTGACACGTAGTTGCCGACGCTCACCTGGTACGTCACCGCGGTGACCTTCGTCGTGCTCGCGTACACGTCGAGCACCTTGCGGACGAAATAGTTGACTGCGTAGCAGAGGTTGTTGTTGACCAGAGTCCTCTGGGTGGTGGCCACCGTCTCCGAATCCTCGTAACTGCTTATCGTGATCGAGCGTTGGAGATCGGTGTATTGCGCGGCCTGCTGGGCCAGCGACACGAATTGATCGGCGCTCGCCTGGGTCGAGAGATCAACGGCCGAACTGGATCCCGAAGTTTGTTCGCTGCCACCGCTGCCGCCCAGACTGAAGCCGAGAATGTTCACGCCGCCGCCACCCGAAGCACTGGAGCTCTGGGACTGGTTGTTCAAGACCTGCACCAGTGCGCTCGAGTCACTCGATTTCTGCTGCTGGTACAGCGCGGACAGGAACTGGGAAAAGGTCGTCTGCACCGAGTACCGCTCGGTGTCCGACGTCGTTCGACGGTACCGATCGCTCTGGAACAGGGTCATCTTCTCGCCCGGCAGAAGCGTGAGGGTGTAGGCCAACGGGCCGTGCTGCTTCCCGACCAGGCACAGCGTGTGGGTGTAGGTCACGTTGACGCGCACGAATCCCCGACCGACGTCAGTCGCGGCCGGCTTGCCGGCGAGACTCACCACAGTGGTCTTGGTCTCTGTATAGGTCACGCAACCGGGCTTGGCGAGCCATGCCGGATCGCAGGGGCTCTGGCAGCATGCGTCTTGCGTGGGCAACGTCACGGGCGTGGTCCCGTCGGTAGGGTCGAAAGGTGGTGTGTCAGGCATGGAAACTCCTTTTTCGTCGCAAATGGGTCGATGCGGGATTGGCGGGGATCAGACGATGGCCACGGTGATCACCACGTCGGTGTACGGCGTTCCCGGCTCGTCGCCGCACCACCCGGTGTGTACCGGGTCGGACGTGGAGCCGCCCGCCGAATTGAACGCCCGGGTGTCGGCGTACAGCCCGAAGCTGTAACACCCTGCAGGCGCCCCGGCCGGCAAGTAGTAGACCCCGCTGAAGCTGTACGACGTGGCCGAGGGGTCGGTACTCCCGGTGTACCACTGCGCGTCCGGAGGATTTGTGGCTGCGGGGATCGGGGTCACACCGCCACAACCCTCCGCGCTGACCCACGCCTGACGGAGATGCGGCGAGCTCACACTGGCCGTGAACTGCAGTGCGATCGCGCTGCCCGCCGTGTCGATGAGCGCACAGCCCGACGTCGGCGGATAGGCCGCCGTCCAGCCAAACGGGTCGATGGGACCGCCTACCCCTGAGGTCATCTGCCAGTTCACGGTGAGGGGGCTCGCGGCCAAGGGCGCCGAACCATCGATGACCAACAGCAACGTCGGGGCGGGACTCAATGGGATCGGGTTCAGCGACCCATCCGCGAGCTCGAGGGTCAAGAGATAGACGCCGTCGGCTTTGGCATCGCTCCAGTCCATGAGCATGTCGGTGTACGGCCCCGACTCGGTCGCCAGGGCGGAGATCTCGTACCAACCGCCGGGGTTAACCGGCTGGATCACGACGGGGAGCGCGGGGAACGGCTGGGGGACCGACCACGAATCGAGGATCGGGGAGGCGGCGCCGAAGGACCCCGGTGTGGGGATCCCCGAACCGGATGCGTGCTGCGCCATGATCCGGTAGTACACGGCGCCCGGATAGGAGACCCCGCCGTACAGATATAACTCACCGTAGAAGGGCGCCGTGGCCGGACACGATGGCGCGTGCGTGAGATCTATCTGGTCGCAGGTGCATCCTCCCAGCGGCGGGACGGCCGGGTGGGGTTGATTGACCCGCGTGGCGAATCCGGTAGCGCCGTCGAACGTGCCACCCCCCGCGTAGGGAGCTGACACCGGCAGCAAGCCGACGTATTGAAATCCGAGCTCGCGCGGATCGGTCTGGGGTGGAGGACACGGCACTTGCGACGCCAGGGCTCTCGGGGACGCGTGCAGCGTCACCGACGGAATCGGATTTGTGCCCCAGTCGATGTCGAAGGCGCCGTCGTAGATCGTCTGCACCCCGCCGGCGAGCGCCTGCGTCACGACGATGCTGATATCGGGTGCCTCGAGAATCTCGTACCACTCGGGGACCATGACGTCGATGCAGCGGAGGAAGGGCCCGAAATAACGATTGGGGTCGATCTGGCCGAGCGCGTTGGCGTGGATGTCCTCGTTTCCGCCGAGAAGGGTGGGCAGCGGTGGCGCCACCCGTTGCGTGAACGCGGGGGCCTCGAGAAGATCGGCCAACCCCCGCACGTTGTCACCGAATCCGAACGAACGACGCGCTGCGTGCAGCACGGCTCCGGCTCGAGCACCCAAGGTCGCCGCGAGATCTCCCCCTGGACGGAGCCGACTGACCAGTGTCGCCGGGTCCGGCGGGTTCGGCGTTGGCACGTGAGGAGCAAAAAGATCCGAGATCGACGGCTTCGTGAAGAGCTCAGCGAAGCACAGGCGTTCCTCACGCCACCGCAGGATCCATTCGATCTCGAAGCGGGGGATCCAGAAGCAGAAGTTGCCGCACGCGTCGGTCGTCACGGTGGCGATGAGCTCCCTGTCGCAACGGACGGGAAAGAGCCACCCCCACGGCCATGGTTCGGGGAAGAACCCCCAGTAATCACAGACGGTGTCGAACACCTCTACCGTGGCGTTGGCGACGGGGAGATCGGCGCCGGTCGCCGGATCGGTCTTGACGACCTGTCCGCACACGCGCCGGAAGAGCCAGAGCTCGGGGTCGATGACCCAGCGCAGACGTTCCGCAAGAGCCGCTGGTGCGTGGTTCTCGAATTCCGACGCCGGGAGCCCGGTAAGCGCCGACAGCCGTGCGGCTTGGAGAGGGACGAGCGGGCGCTCGTCGGGGGTTGGTGCGCTCTTTTCCATGTCGCGCTCACCTTGCTTTCGTTGTCGTGTGGGAGTCATCTCGAGGAATTGCGCTTCGCCAGGGCACGCCAGAGGGCACGACCGGCCGCCGCACCCGGTGAAGCCGCCGTCGGTCTCGGGCCCCCGCTCGTCGGAGAAGCAGGCGTGGCTGCGCGCCTGAGCGGCCCCGTGCCGTTCAGGCCGGCGCGTTCGCCGCGTTGCGACTGCGCGAGGGCCCTCCTGCCTCGGCCACAACAGCTCATGCCGCCGACTCCGCACGACCACGCCACCTCTCGCCCGCGGTGCCCGGGGCTTGCTGCAGCAAGCCTGGCCCGCCAACGCCCGAGCGCGAACCTGTGGACCGCTCCAGCAGGCAAGCGGCACCGGAGAGCGCAAGCCACGTCACGACCCGCTCGAGCGAGAGCGCCCGGCGAGACGTACCCCCACGTCGCGCAGCAACGTCGGGCGGTCGCTCCCCCGTGATCATCACGACGAGCGGGAGAGCGACCCACAAACTTGCGCAATAGAAGCAATCCATGAGTTGTCCGAGCGCGCCGGATCCGGCGGCCCGGCGCAGGCGCACCACCAGATCGGCAGGGCCATCCTCTTCGACGAGCAGATGGGTGACGCGCCATGTCGTCAACGTGCACACAGCGAACGGCATCGCTCGGCGGCCGCCGCCGATGCCCGGTCGGTTGCGACTCGTCACCTCGTCCCCCGACGATGACCCGTGCACTGGCTGGAGCGAACCCGACTGCCGCATGTTGCCCTTTCAACCGCCGAGAAACGGGGCGCGGAAAGTCAGTGCTGCAGATCGCGTTCTTTCGGCGGCCCGGCGAACTCAGTGAGTTCCGTAGCTTTGCGTCCCACTCTCACGAGCGGTTTGCCTCTTCGATTGCTTCCGAAAATTGACACTGATCTTTTGCATGTCACAAGTCAAGGGCTGTTGCAGGTCCCTGCCGACGCCAACCAAACTGCAACCGCGTCGCAACCGGGCCCGGGTTCCTCCACACTCCCGAATCGTGACCGTGACGGCACGTGTCACGAAGGACCGTGGTTCACCCAGCGCTCGCCGGGCCACCCGAAATACCGCAATTTGGGCAAAATCCGGCGGCTCTGCTGCCGACGGTCCCGAGGCCGCCCTTCGGGCGACAGCTCGACCGTGGTTTCGTCCACCCCGCGGTGAGCTCCCAACCTGCCACCTCCCCGCAACCGCGGACCCGGGTGCACCATGGTGCCGATCACGAGCCTTCTGCAGAAAGGGTTCCGTCTCGTCCATGCCGGAGCAGTCCTGCGTCGGGGACCGACACAATGTGGTGGTGACGGAGGTTTGAAGTGGGGACGGAGGGACTCGAACCCTCACTGGAGGCGGTTTAAGCGCCCTGCCTCTGCCAATTGGGCTACGCCCCCGAGACTGCTCTGTGGTGACGAGATCATAAGCCGCTGATCGCGCACCGACGCCCCTCCCTCGGTACGCTGATGGTGTAGCTCCACTTCTCCTCCACAGTTGTGACTCGGACGATCGCCGGCTCCGGAAGGCGAGGCGCCTCTCCTTCGCCGTGGCCGCACTTCTTTGCGCCGCTGCCATCTGGCTCTCCGTCTGGCAAGGGGAGCTGTCGCGCGATTCCCTGGGGGCGCACCTGAGCGTCAAACTGATTGGGGCAGGTGCCGTCGCGACCATGTTCGTCCTCGGTTGGCGACGTCAACGGCGGACCACGCGTGCCTGGGCCGCGGGAACGCTCCGGGTCGCGCGGGGGTGGCGAGGCCGATCAGGGGAGGACCGCATCTCCCTTCTTGCGTGGTCGGTCGTCATCGCAGGAGTCATCGGTTGGGACCTGTGTAGTTTCGTCGTCCAGTCACCTTCGTTCCCCACGCTGAGCACTCTGGTCGGCCATGTGACCCGTCACCCCGTTGGCCGAGGCCTCCTCTTCGCCGCATGGCTGGTGGTGGGAGCGTACGCAGTGGCCGGGTGGCGCAACGAGCCGCGCCGATGAGGACCCTCGCGATCGAACCTGGTCTGGTCGTGTGGTGGGTGATCGCGGCCGGCGCGCTCGGATGGCTGTCGGTCCTGGCCGTCTCCGCTCGGCCACTCGTCGGTCCGGGGAACGTCGTCCGGTGGGTCCTTTCTTCGTGGTTGTCGCGGTTTCTCTTCGTGGCGGCCTGGTGGCTCGTCGGGTGGCACGTCTTCTGCCAGCGGCCCTGAGCAGTCCTCAGGCAGGCGACGTGGCGCGTAACGGCCGGTACCGCTCCCAGATCGACAACTCCTCGTTGCGGGGTCCGTCGACGGCGGCGGTCCGCGGGCCGAAGACCATGGTGGACCGCTGGGCTGGCTCCCACCGCGGCCATTCCAGCTCGGCCCGGGTCGGATCCCCCGTCGCAGCGAAGGCGAGCCACGCCTGCTGCATCTGGACCGACAGCTGCTCCACCTCGATGCCCGGCCCCGTGAACATCTGCACGGCCGGGACGTCCACCACTCCGAAGACGAACGGGAGCTCGAGCGCATGGCAAGCACCCAACACCCCGCCGAAGGCGGGGGATTCCCACTCGAAGAGATAGACGTACGCGCGGGCACCTTGTGCCGCTTGGGCCGCGGCAAGCTGGAGGCTGGGCCAACGGAAGACGCCGTCACTCCCGAGGGCGATCATGAGCGACCGGGGATCGACCCCTTCGGACCGGGTCTCTCGAACGCTTCGATACTGTCCGATCACGGCACCGCTCGGGATGTCCGGCGCAGCATTGCTCACCCAGCGCACCAGGCTTTCGTCATCGAGCGCGGAGAGTTCGGGCCGCCCGAGCCCGAAGAGTGCCAACTCGTCACGGTTCGTGCCGACGAGCAGATCGATGCCCGCAGCCTCGCCGCAACCCACTGCGTCGAGTGGGTGCCGCGGGAAGAAGGCGCCGTCGACGACCGGAAGGAACGGCAAGGGGATCAAGCCGGGATCGGGCCGGCGCTTCGCTATCTCTTCTGTCGCCGCCAGGAGGTCCGCGAAGGGAACGGGTTCCAATGCCTCGCGCGTGCACGCCGTCACGCCGAGCGCCGCGGCCAGGCGATCAGCGACACGCTCGGCTTCGTCGACGGAGTGCACATGCACACCACCGCTCTGCACGATGGCGCGGTGGAACAGGCCGGCCGACGAGGGCGCTCCCATCAGTGCCGCGACGCTGAATCCACCTGCTGACTCACCGAACAGGGTGACGTTGGCGGCGTCACCCCCGAACTGCGCGATGTTGTCGTGCACCCACTGCAACGCGGCGATCTGGTCGTGGAGCCCCCAGTTCCCGATGTAACCGCTCGGGTCATCCAACGCCCGGTGCCCGAGAAACCCGAGCGCACCCAGGCGGTAGTTGATCGTGACGACAACGACGTCGCCGTTGCGAACCAGATGATCGCCCCGGTACAGGAAGACGGACCCGCTGCCCGACGTGAATCCACCGCCGTGGAGCCACACCATGACAGGACGCCCGAGTCCTGGCGTCACCGTGGGATTCTCGGGAATGGCACGGCTCCAGATGTTGAGCGTCAGGCAGTCTTCGCTCCGTACATCTCCAGCCTCCGGGTCCGAAGGGCTCGCAATGCCGCCGGCTGCCACGATCTGGGGCGCGATCGGCCCGAACGAGGACGCATCGCGCACGCCTTCCCACGGCAGCGGGGGTTGCGGGGGTCGCCATCGCAAAGGTCCCTCCGGTGCCCGGGCGTACGGGATCCCTGAGAATGACCACTGATCTTCTCGCCACACCCCGCGGATCCGCCCTCCGCCCACCGTGACGACGCCATCCATCCGTAGCACCATATGAAGTGTTTCCGGTCGGGGTCAACCACAACCCGGAGTATCGGTAGCCGAATTGGCGCCACGTGCAACCGTGTCGCAACCGCGAACCGAACATCGTGTTCCCTGTCGCTGCAACCAAGGGGTTACTGTTTCTCCTGTGTCATCAGTGCATTGTCGGAACACTGGACGCCCAACTCGACGCGGGCTCTTCGCTCGTGGCGCGCTTGTCGTCACCATGCTCGGGTTCGCCGAATTCTCCGCGACCGCGGCAGGAGCTGTCGGATCGACAACGCCGACGACCACTCCAGGACCGGCCCCGAATCAATCCCAGATCAACGCCGCGAAGTCGAAGGTGGCCGCGATCGAAGCCACACTGAACAAGGAGGAGCAAGCGACATCGGCCCTTGACGATCAGTACGACACCGCGGTCCAGAACTTGCAGAACGCGCAGAGCGCTCTGCAGACGATCACCACGAAGATCACACAGACCAAGGCACAAGTGGCGATAGACCGCAAGCACCTGGCCAATGACGCGGTCAAGGCCTACATCTATGGCACGCCACAATCGAACTACGCCGCGCTCTTCTCCTCGTCCGCCACGATGGGCGCGGCGCGGAACCAGTACACCCTGCAGATCGTCGGCAACCTCGCCAAGGCCAGAGACGCGTTGCGAACCTCCGAGGCCAGCCTCGTTTCGCAGAAGACCCAAGAGGAGACCCTCGCGTCCCAGGCCCAGAGTCAGGCCTCACAGGCCAAGGCGCTGGCCGCGGCCAACCAGCAGGAGGCTGCCGCCACCAAGTCGACACTGAGCCAGGTCCAGGGCCAGCTGGCACAGGAAGTGGCACAGGCTGCAGTGGAAGAAGCAGCGCAGGAGGCACGTGCGGCCGCGCAGGCCGCAACCGCCGCGCAGCGCCAGAGAGCCGCCGCAGCCGCGCAGGCCGCGACCACGGTGGCCCAGACTGTCGGCGGAGCGGCGAGTGGTGCGGCTGCGACCACCGCCGCCAACCAGGCGGGAGGGCCCACGAACTACTCGGGCACGGTCGGCGGCACGGGCGCAGGGACTGCGCAACAGCTGGCGGTCGTCCGTGCCGCAGAGTCGCAGCTGGGCGTGCCCTACGTCTTCGGAGGCGCCAGCCCGTCGCAAGGGTTCGACTGCTCGGGCCTCGTCCAATGGGCCTGGCGGCAGGCGGGAGTGTCCATCCCGCGCACCACCGAGGTGCAGTGGCCGGCCCTGACCCACGTCTCATTGGGTGCGCTCGAACCCGGTGACCTGCTCTTCTACTACAACCTCGACGCTGACGACCAGGTCGACCACGTCGTGATGTACGCCGGATCCGGCCCTTACGGCACCGCCACAGTGATCCAAGCCCCGTTCACCGGGGCGACGGTCTCGTATTCGCCCATCTTCACGACCGGGCTCATCGGTGCCGGCCGTCCGTAAGCGCCCCGCCGAGCCCGACTCGTAAAACAGGGACGGGCAGTGGAGAATGGGTGCATGAACGGGAGCGAGGAGGCTGTCGGCTCCTCCACCCTGTGGTCGACCCACTTGAAGCTCTCCGTCGTCATTCCCGCGTACAACGAAGCGACGCGCCTCGAGGCCGGAGTCTCCCGTCTTCTCGACGCCATTGACGGTGGCGCCATCGACGTGGAGACCACCGAGTTCGTCGTGGTCGACGACGGCAGCACCGATGACACGACCCCGGTCGCCCGGACCCTCTTCGCCCCCTTTCCCCACGTCCAGCACATCAGGCTGACGCAGAACCGTGGGAAGGGCGGAGCCGTGCGGGCGGGAGTGGCCGCGGCCGGCGCTCCGCTCATAGCGTTCGCCGACGCCGACATGGCGATCGACCCCGCGCAGACACCCCGGTTCACGCGCGCCCTGCACGAGTCGAGCATCGCCATCGGCTCTCGCTCCGCACTGGGTGCGTCAGTGAATCGCCCCAGTCTCCGACGTTCGATCATGAACCGGGCCTTCAACCGATTGGTGAACACCCTTACCCGAGTGTCGCTCGACGATACCCAGTGCGGCTTCAAAGCCTTCCGTGCGCCGGTGGCCAAGTTGCTCTTCCACTGTTCTGTCACCGAACGCTTCGCCTTCGACGTCGAGGTCTTGTCCCTCGCTCGCCGACTCGGCTTCAGCATCGCAGAGATCCCCGTCCGGTGGATGCGCGTCAAGGGAAGCCAGATACGGCCGTTGAAGGACGCTCGCTCCATGGCGCGCGACGTGGTCCGGGCCGGCCGGGGCGCGGCGTGGGCGCCTCCGGTTCCGACCCTCACGGTCACGCTGTCCGCCGCGCCAGTCCCGGGCGCAGGCAGGCCGCCGTCGCTCGACATCCTCTGCACGACCCTCGCTCCATGGTTTCCCGTCCTCGAGACGGACGACGGGCGGCTCCTGGTGTTGTGCCCGCAGATGAGCGAGGCGCAGATTGAGGCGGCCACGAGCTGGATCACCTCTTACTGCGAGGGGGCGATACCCGAACGCTCCGCGCTCACCGTGACGCAGCTGTCCGAAATGGCCCCCTTGCGCGTGTGGTGCCGGGGCGACCTCGTCGACCCTGAGATCCGGGTGGCACCTCCGGTCGCCGTCGCCGCAAAAAGGCCCAGGAGCTGAGCCTCGCTACCATGGCGCGGTGACCGACCACAGTCCGGTGACCGCGGAGGCGAAGAGGAGCACGGCCGTGGTGCCGATCCGGATCCCCGGCGAGCACCTTGGGAAGGAAAACGTCAGGCTCTCCGATGTGGACGAGTGGGGCCGCTCGGAGCGCTTTCGTTCGTTGGCCAGATCCGTGTACGAACCGGTCTACTCGAAGTGGTTCCGCGTCGAGTGGGAAGGGTTGGAGAAAATCCCCGCACACGGTGGCGCGCTCCTCGTGGGGAACCACGCCGGGGCCATCCCTTCGGATGCACCGGTGATCATGCATGGGATCGAAAAGGAGCTCGGTCGCCCCGTCTACGGTCTGGCCGACCATTTCTTCCGCACACTGCCCGTCGTCGGCACCCTCTGGGCCCGCGGCGGGGGCGTCTCGGCTCGACCGGCGAACGCGTACCGTCTCCTCAAAGAGCAGGCCCAACTGGTGCTCGACTTTCCCGAAGGCACCAAGGGGACCTCCAAATCGTTCAGCGATCGCTACCAGCTCCGTCGCTTCGGCCGCGGTGGCTTCGTCGAGATCGCCATGCGCGCCGGGGTGCCCGTGGTGCCCATCGCCGTGACAGGTTCGGAAGAGACGATGCCGATCCTCTTCCGCCTGCCCGCCCTCGCCAAGGTGCTCGGGCTCCCGTACTTCCCGGTCACCGCCAACGTCATGGTCGCCGGCCCACTCGGCTACGTGGTGCCCCTGCCGGCGAAGTTCAACCTGCGGGTCCTCGATCCCATCTCGTTCGATGTGCCGCCTGACCAAGAGCGCTACTCGAAGAGCCGGGTGATGGAGGAAAGCGAACGAATCCGCGACCTGATCCAACAGACCGTCTACGACATGCTGCGCGTCCGCCGCAGCGTGTGGTTCGGCTGAGGGCGACCGAGCCGTGCAGCATCGCGTTCTCGTGACCGGCGCCGACACGTTCTGGGGCGGCCGGATGATCCAGGCCCTCGAACAGGATCCCAGCATGGCGGTGATCCTCGGCATGGGTGCGCACGCCCCGACCGTGCCCTTCGAGCGGGCGGAGTTCGTGCGCGCCGACGCGAACTACTCGATCCTCAATCGCATCGTGAAGGCGACACGGGTCGACACGATCATCCACACCTTCATGGTGACGAATTCGAAGCGCCTCTCTGCCCGCGCCCTCCACGAGACCAACGTCATCGGGACGATGAACCTCCTCGCTGCAGCCGGTGCCAGCGGCTCTTCGGTGCGGCACATCGTCGTGAAGTCCTCGACGCTCGTGTACGGCTCGTCGGCCCGGGACCCCAACACGTTCCACGAGGACACGCCGCGTGCGAGCCCGGTCCGCCACGACGTCGAACGAACGCTCCTCGAGGCCGAAGGCCTGGTCCGGGACTTCGCCGATGACAATCCGTCCACGCTGATCACTGTGCTGCGCTTCGCCAATGTGCTCGGACCGCATCTGAGCACCGCCATCAGCCGGAACCTCTCACGACCCTTGTGCCCCTCCATCTTCGGCTTCGACCCGCTCGTGCAGTTCGTCGAGGAAGCGGATGTCGTACGGGCGCTCCTCCATGTCACCCGTGGCGGCATCCCCGGCCTCTACAACGTGGCGGGAGAGGGTCGGTTGCCGTGGAGCGAGGTGGCCGCCATCTGCGGCACCCATCGCTGGCCGCTCTCCCCCTACCGACCTTTGAAGATTCGCCCCCTGGCGCGCCTGTTCGATCTCCCACCCGAGCTCGAGGATCTCCTGCGGTACGGACGCGGTGTCGACACCAGCCGGCTGACCGCCACCGGCTTCGCCTACCGGGCCACCAGTGTCGGGGCGGTCGAGAGCTTCATCGCCGAGCGCCGGTTGCGCCGCGCTGCCGGCAGGGCCGGATCGACCTATACCTACGAGCACGACGTCGAACAGTTCTTCGCCCATTCACCATCGGTACTCGGACGGTCCGAGGGCTAACTGTTCGAGGGGAGCAGCCACTCCCGCGCCAGCTCCGGCTCACGGACCGCCCATTCCTCGGAGGTGATGCCGTAGCGCACATGGTCCTCCCACACGCCGTCGATCTCGAGGAAGCGCTCGGCGATCCCCTCCTGGCGGATCCCCAGCTTCTCGACGACGCGGCGGCTCGCCGTGTTGCGCGGGATGATCGAGATCTCCACCCGGTGCAGCGAGATCGCCTCGAAGGCGAACCGGAGCGTGATTACCACGGACTCGGGGACGAATCCTCGCCCGGCCAACGCCTCATCGATCCAGTAACCGATGCACCCGCTCTGGAACGGCCCCCGCTGAATGGACGACAACGTCACTTCGCCGGCGAAGCGTTCGCCCACGAAGATACCGAACCCGTAGCCGCTTCCGAGGTGTCGTTCCCGCTCGCGGATGCCACAGCGTGCGGCGAAGCTCGGTCGGTCCTCCGATGGCTGCGGTGCCCCCTTCGGGCGAGGCTCCCAGCGGAGGAGCCATGCGCCGCAGCGGGTCCGCACCTCGTGCCACTCGTCGAAGTCATGCTCGGTGAGAGGCCGCAACATGACGCGCTGCCCGTGCAGTTGTAGGGGAGCATGACGCACCGCTCTCGCCGCATTCATCCGTCGAGCACCTCCTCCAAAGCACCGAGCAAGGCCAGGACGTTCCGACGCCGCGCCGTATGCCCCATGCAACCGATCCGCCACACCTTGCCGGCCAACTGCCCCGCCCCGGCACCGATCTCGATGCCGTAGCGGCCCAACAGGATGCGCCGGCACTCCGCCTCGTACATGCCGTCGGGCAGGCGGGACGGAACTTCGACCGTCGTGAGTTGCGGCAATCGATGATCGGCTTGCGCGAACAGCTTCAGCCCGAGCGTCTCGAGACCGTCCTGCAGCAGCTGCCCGCATTCGGCATGGCGGACCCGGGCGGCGTCGAGGCCCTCCTCGAGGATCGCGCCCAAGCCGGCGTGGAGCGCAGCGATCATGGTCACCGGTGCGGTGTGGTGGTAGACCCTCCCGCCTTCACCGTTCTGGACGTAGCGCGAGAGCAGGTTGAGGTCCAGGTACCAACTCGAAGGGCGCTCGACCATCCGTTCCCGGGCCCGCTCCGACACGGTCAGGGGCGAGAGGCCGGGCGGGACGCCGAGGCACTTCTGCGTCCCGCTGTACGCGATGTCGACGCTCCACCCGTCGACCAGGACCTCGATGCCCCCCAGTGACGTCACCATGTCGACCAGAAGAAGGGCGTTCCCCTTCTGCGCACCCAACGCAGCGATGTCGTTGCGCACTCCGGTGGAGGTCTCGGCGTGCACCACGGCGATGATGGAAGGATCGGGATGGGCGGCCAGAAGGTCGTCGGGCGAGATCGGCGTGCCCCAGGGGGCATCCACCCGGATCACCTGGGCCCCCAGCCGGTCCGCCACCTCGCACATGCGCTCGCCGAAGACACCGTTGACCCCCACCACGACGGGGTCTCCCGCGCGGACGAAGTTGACGAAGGAGGTTTCCATGCCGGCCGAACCCGTCCCGCTCACCGGCAAGGTCAGCGGGTTCTCCGTGGCGAAGACGTGGCGGAGGCGCTCGTTGGTCGCGTCGAGAATGGCCAAGAAATCAGGGTCGAGGTGCCCCAGGACCGGTCCGGCCAGAGCCTGGGCGACCTCGGGGTACGGATTGGAGGGACCCGGGCCCATCAACAGACGGTCGGCAATCGGCACCGGCGCATCGTGGCAGAACCTTGCTCGCCTGCGCCAACGCGCCCTGGGTCAAACCGGGTCTTGCACTAGATTGCCTGCGTGGACCGGGTTCTCTTTGCGCACCGCGTACTTCCCCCGCTCCCCCCCGATGTACACCACGAGCCGGCCCCCTACGAGGAATGGGTGCAACGCCGTGAGGAACGACGGCCCCTGCAGTTCGTCGCCCGCCCGGACGCTGCGGCACTCCACCTCGTCATGACCATCGCCGGGGAGCCCCCGCCCGAGACGGTCCGGTCACTGCACGCGCTGCAGCTCCAGACGTCCACCGACTGGAAACTCACGGTGGTCATCGAAAATTCCTGGCAGACAGCCTTTACCGCCCTTTTGAGCGTGTCCGGCCTGCAACGGAGCAGCCAGCGGGTACGGGTCGAGATCGCGCCTGACGCATCTGCACCGGCGCACCTGCTCCACCTCGGGCTCGGCGCCAACGGCGGGTCCAACGTCTCCCTGCTCTTCCCCGGGGACGTCTGGGCCCCCGATGCCGTGGCGCAACTCGCCAGCTCGCTTTCCTCCTCCTCGGTCGTCTACGCCGATGAGGACACGGTCACCCCGTCGGGTGCGCATGTCGACCCACGCCTCAAGCCGGCGTACTCCCCCGAATTCCTCCTCTCTTCCTCCTATATGGGAAGGCCACTCGCTCTCGGTTCCGAGATCGTGCCGCGCCTGGGGGCGCTGACCGGGAGCTTCGCCGACCTGGAGCACGATCTCGCGCTGCGGGCGTGCGAGGTGGCAGAAGCAGTCGTCCATCTGCCCGAGGTCCTCTGCCACCGCCTGCTCCCCCCTCCGGATTCCTCGAGCGACACCGGGCACGACGTCGCGCACGTCACCGACGCACTCGAGCGCAGGGGTGAGGCAGCGGTGGTGATTCCCGGTCCCGCCCGTGGCACGTATCAGGTCCGGCGCCACTCCTCTGGTGCGCCGAGCACCACCATCATCATTCCCTTTCGCGACGAACCGCGCTTCTTGCGGACCTGTATCGAGTCGATTGATGCCACCAGGGGCATCGGCCACGTCGACTTCGTACTGGTCGACAACGGATCGGTGCAGTCCGAGACACAGACGTTGATGGAGCGGCTGGCCCAGAGGGACGACGTCGTAGTGCTGCCCGACGCACGGCCGTTCAATTGGTCCGAGCTGAACAACGCTGCCGCCAGTCTTGCCACCGGGGACGTGTTCCTCTTTCTCAACAACGACATCGAGGCGAACCAGGTCGGTTGGATCGACCTCCTCGCGGCGCAGGCTATGCGTCCAGAAGTCGGCGCAGTCGGCGCCCGCCTGCTCTACCCCGATCAGCGACTGCAGCATTGTGGTGTGGTCATCGGCATGGGAGGCGCGGCCGATCATGTCCTCGCCGGTCTCGACGTCGGTGAGGCGGGCTATCTCCGCATGGCCACCTCGACGCGGGAAGTTGCCTCGGTCACCGGGGCGTGCCTGGCCACACGGCGCTCCGTGTTCGAGACCCTGGGTGGGTTCGACGACGCACTGGGGGTGGACCTCAATGACATCGACTACTGCTTGCGGGCCCAACGCAGCGGTTTGCAGGTCCTGTACGAAGCGAACGCCGAGCTCATCCACCACGAGTCGCCGAGCCGCGGCTTCGCCGGGAGCACCAGGGACATCATCAAGTTCATCGAGCGCTGGAAGGCGTCAATCCTGTCGGGCGATCCCTACCTGAATCCGCATCTCACACGAATGGACCGCTCGTGCGCGCTGCGCGGTCCCAACGAAGAACAATGGTGGCGGCAATGGTACGCGGACTACACGAAAAATTGAGCGACCACCTCCCCCCGGGCGCGCCGTCAAATGACGCGACGCCACGAATGTTCAGACGGTCGGCCGATCTCGCTGATGGCCTTCAGGCGCTGCGCCACGGCACGGATATCGCCAAGCTGCATCGCGAATGGCTCATCAGGATCGTGCCGCCGAAAAAACCTACCACCGGTCAACGGGGCATCCGCGTGGTGCGCCGGGTGTTGAACCGGTGGCAGAGCGTCGATCGGGAGATCATCGCCGACGTCATCAGAGCCATCGACGCACTCGCGTTGCGCTGCGATGAACTGGCCGATCGTCTCGAGCATCAACGCATCGTCCTCGATGACGCCGTCACCATTCTCGGGGAGGAAGTCACGCGCGTCCGGGCAGCATCGGGACCACTCGTCGCCGACGATGCGGGCACTGCCCTTCCCTCCTCGTCGCACCAGGACTGACGTGACCGCCGACACCACCACACTCTTCCTCAGTCGGGCCTGGAAGGATTCCGGCTCCGAACTGTCGTTCGTGACGCGGGCGATGGCCGGGGCCGCATCCCGGCTGAGCCCGGTGACCGTCGTCGTCCCTTCGGCCGCCGGGCCGACCGAGGCTGACGGTGCGTTCGACCTGTTCGGCGCCGGTGTCGGTCGCGACGGGTCGTGGCCCGCGCCGCGCGACGCGGCGTGGCCGACCGCCCTCCCGCCGGCGACCACCGTCATTGTCGACGAGCCCGATCAGGCGGCGCTGGCCCTCCTCGGCCTCTACGCTCCCGAATGCGCCGTCCACGCAATTGCACCTTCGGCCGGCGATCAAGGCCCGATCTCCTCGTTGCGATTCGCAGACGCTGCGCAGGGGGGCGAGCCGGACTTCATCGGCCTGCACGTGCCGGTCAATCCGCTCGCCGCGACGCACCGGCACAGTGGGCTCGGCTTCACCGGCTACCTCCTCGTCCTGTCGGACCGGGTCGGCGCACCGGACGTCAACCCTCCGACCGCCATGGCGGCCTGGCTGACCGCACGGTTCCCCACCATGGAGATCGTGGTCATAGAGGATGCGACAGCCGCAGTCTGGCGCGGACGCGTCCTGCGCGGCGTGATCCCGGTCTTCACCCGGACCGACCTGTGGCGACTGTTGGCACATGCCCGTGTGACCATCGACCTGGCGCCCGGCCCCATCATCGCCCGCGAGTGCATCGAGTCACTCCGGTTCGGGACGCCCATCATCGTTCCCGAGCAGAGTGCCGCACAGCCGCACGCAGACGCCGGAGGAGGCTTCACGTTCGCCACGGTGCCCGAGCTTCTGGCCGGCGTCGCACACCTGTGCGACGAGACGAGACGCGCCGGCATGTCGGCGACGGGACAGAGCTATGCCGACGCGCACTATGGCAGCCAGAGTTTCTTTGTCGACGGCGTGGCGAGCGCCCTCGGGGCCCCGATCACGAGCGCGCGCTGAGTCGGGGAACCAAACGCCTCGAGGAGGCGCGCGCCCGGACTGCCCGGTTCATCCCGGGACCTTCGGGAACACGCCGGCGAGGCGAGTGACAGTTACTTCGTGAACCTGCCTCGTCGTCGGGCGGCCTCGCCCAGAGCCCGCAGTGGCGCTGCGGCGCGCCAACTGGGCGAGGAGAGGACCTGTGCAACGTGCTCGCGCGCCCGGCGTTCGGCCTCGGCGTGCGCCGCGGCACGCTCCTCGGTTCGCCGCAGCTGCACGCGGAGGAGACCCACTTCCTCGTCGAGCTGGGCACGCGTGGCGACAGAAGCCTCCAGGGTGGGGAAGAAATCGGGTCCAATGGCCAGGCCGCAGCGGCCGAGTGCCTGCAGCGCCGCTCTGCGGTCGTCGGCCCACTGTGCTTCGTCGAAGGCATGGCATGCAGTGGCGGGCGCCACGCGCCTGAGCTGCGTCACCTCCCCGATCTCGACGATGCCGCAACTGAGGCCCGCCGCCAGGCGCAGCGCCCACCCTTCTGCCACGAGGGGCATCGGCTGGACGACGACCCGCTGCGCGGTCAGACGGGGCAGTGCCAGCCCTCCGAGGTCCAGGGGCGGTGAGGCCATGTGCTCCATGAGGTCGAATCCCATGGAGGCCGAGTCGCCGGGCCCCCGCACAGTTGTCGCATCCGGTCCACTCCCCCGGTCCGATTCTTCGGCCTGCCGGGTAGCCACCCGGGACGACAAGGCCCGCCCACCGGCGCGCCGACCGTGGCGGGCGAAGGTCTCCGCCCAATGTGCCACCACCACGTCACCGGGAGAGAGGGCGGCCACATAGGAGGCCCGTGACCGCGCCACACCCGCTCCGAACGGGGTCTGCGACCCGATCTGGGTGCGATCGACGACGTTGACCCGGCGCGCGAATGCTTCGTCGAACGCCCCCAGTTCCGTCATCTCGCCCATCTGCGATGATTCACCCTCGGCCACGATGACGTGGATTTCGAAGTCGGAGTACGTCTGCGCAGCAAGTGAACCGAGTGTCTCGGCGACACGCTGTGTCTCGGCGGTCCGGCAGAGCACGAGTGCCGCCAAGCTGAACGGCTCCTCCGTCATCGCCACCAAGCCCGCGCCGCGCAGATCTGTGCCCGGATGCCGGGCCAGTCCTGTGCTCTGGTCACACGCGGCTCAATCAAGCGACGCCCTGGGGGGCCAGGCCAACGCGAGGGCCTCCTGCGCCAACGAGAGGTTGGGGTTGTAGGCCGGGTCGTTCTCGACCCATGCACCCCAGCGTTGGTGGAGGTAACGAATGTCACGATCGAAGCGCACGGCATCGGCACCCTCGAGCGGTCGGCCTTCGTCGTCACCGACGTGCCGGATCAATTCGGCGTGGGGGGTCCAACCGGTCCGCCACCCGGCCTCGGACAGGCGGAGGCAGAGATCGACGTCGCCGAAGACCCCTGTGAAGTGATCCTCCGAGAAGCCCCCGACCTGGTCGAACGCCTCCCGCCGGACGGCGAGGCAGCCCCAGCTGACGGCAGACGGGCAATGCGCCAGGCGCAGCTGACCCGAATAGCCGAGGGCCAGCCGGTCTGCCGCGAGGCGGTGTGGGTGGCCGACGGTTCCCGCCATGCCGATGACGAATCCCGCATGCTGCAGCCGCAGGTCCGGGTAGAGGAGCTTGACCCCGACGCAGCCGATCCCCGGGTAGCCGAGGGTGCCGACGATCTCGTGCAGCCACGAAGCACCCAGCCCTTCGATGTCGTCGGCCACGAAGCACAGCACCTCCCCGCTGGCCGCCGCGGCCGCAACATTTCGTTGCGCCGAGTCGCTGAGGTCCCCCGCATCCTCAATGACCGTCAACCACTCCATCCGCTCGTAGAACAGCCGTCGCAGGGGTGGCCGGAAGACGCCGTCGTCGAGGACGATGATCTCGGTCTCGGGGTACGGGGTCAGGATACGGATGCTCTCGATGCACCCGCGGAGTCGTGCAGCCGTGCGGGGCAGGATGATGACGCTGACTTTGGGAGGGACTTGCGGAAGGGACCACTGGACCCAGTTGTAGTTGGTGCCCCACACCGTGGTGACGTCGGCCTCGACCCCGATGCGTGTGAGGTGCTCCGCGACGACGAGACGCGCCGTCTCGACCACATACGGCTTGGCCTCGACGGACGACGCTGTCGAGCCGGCGTGCGCCCTCCAGTGGTACAGGATGTGGGGAAGATGGACGACCTGTGCGGGCCGGACGTGTTCGAGCACCCTGAGCACGAGATCCCAGTCCTGGCTGCCTTCGTAGCCAAGCCGAAAGCGGCCGACCAGTTCGACCAGATCCGTGCGCAGCAGGCACAAGTGCGCGAAGTAATTCTGGCCCAGGATCAAGAGGGGGTCGAAATCAGGCTTGAAGTAAGGCGCACGCCTCGTCCCGGCCGCATCGATGTGGTCCTCATCGCTGTACAGAATTGCTGCGTCGGGATTCTCCGCCAGAGCCAGGACCGCCATGGCGAGCGTGTGCTCGGCCACCAGATCATCGTGATCCATGAGGCAGAGCCATGTGCCGCTGGCCTGCGCGACCGCGGAGTTCGAGCATTCCGAGATGTGCCCGTTGGTCGCTCTGCGCTGCACGTGGATCCGGTCATCGAGCGCGACGTACTCGTCGAGCACTTTCGCCACATGCGGCAGTGTCGAGCAGTCGTCGGCGATACAGAGCTCCCAATTCGTGTAGAGCTGCGCCCGGACCGAGTCGATCGCCTGGCGCAGGAAGGCCTCCGGTGGGTTGTAGACCGGGAGGATCACAGAGATCAGAGGCTGCGCCTCGACCTGCGCCAGCCGTGCCAGCAACGACTGCCGACGTGATTCGTCGATCGTGTCGTAGCGCTCTATCCATCGCGCGTAGTGCGGATCGTCCCAGACCGATTCCGCGTCCGGCTGAATCGGCGCCACCGGGTCGACCCGATGGCTTGCCGGTGCAGGCTGTTTCCCCGACAACAGTTGGCGCAGCCACTGTTTTGCGGCACGCGGACTGCCGAGCCATCCCGCAGCGCGCCGCGCCGCCTCGAGCTCCTGCTCGGTTCTCGCCAAGTCCTGTCGTGCCTGCACCCAGGCTTCCGACGCCGCAGTGAGATCGTTGACCAGGATCTCCTGGTGGCGGAACGCATGGAGCAACGACTCGATCGTCGCCTCAGCCAGCCGGAGGCGCCGGAGGGTCTCGTGATCGTCGGCTGGAGGCTCGGGGACGTCACCCGTGCCGGTCGGATCATTTGTCGGCATCGCACGTGCATTATGAGCACAGCGGCATGGAGGGGGCTCAGAGCATGCTGAGGACGATACCGTCCAGGATGTCCTTTTCCGAGGAGATTACCTGGTCACAGTGATAGCGGGCGGCCACCTCGGCCAGAACCAGCGCCCCCCCGAGGAGTACGTCTTCACGCCCGGGGACCATACCGACCAGTCCGCTCCGGTCACGATTCGAGAGCGAGGAGAGCTCTGCACACATCCCCTCGATTTCCTCGAGCGTGATCGTCACATGGTGCAGCTTCTCGGCGTCGTAGTCGGCGATTCCCAGTTTGAGGGAGGCCAGGGTCGACACCGTCCCGGCCAGGCCGATCATGCGCCGGGCCGGAGCAAGGTCCTCCAGCGCCGGCAATTTCTCCTCCCCACCGCGCAGTGCATCGGCTATCGCCGACCGCGTCGCTGCCACCTCCGCGCCAGTCGGGGGATCGCCTGCGAGGAAACGCTCGGTCAATCGCACGCAGCCGAGCTGCAGGGAGACCGAGGACACGGAGCCCGCCCGGCCCAGGGTGATCTCGGTCGAGCCACCGCCGATGTCCACGACGAGGGTGTCGCCCTCGAAGGGATCGAGGTCTGCGCTGGCCCCGCGAAAGGCCAGGACGCCTTCCTCCGTGCCGCTGAGGACTTCGGGCTCGACGCCGATTGCCGCCATCGCGGCCTCGGTGAACACCGCGCCGTTCTCCGCGTCCCGGACGGCCGACGTCGCCACCATGCGGGTGCGCTCCACCCCGAAGCGGTCCATGGACCGGCGGTACTCCGCGAGCACGGCCACCGTCCGGGCGATTGCGTCGGGGGCGAGCGCGTTCTCCCGGTCGACGCCCTGCCCCAGCCTGGTGATGCGCATGAGCCGCACGAGTTCGCGCCCGGCGCCGTCGGCCACCAGCAGGCGAGTCGAATTCGTTCCACAGTCGATCGCCGCGACGGCCGGCGACAGCGGCGATGCCGTCATGACGCGACGAGGTCCCCGACGGGGATCTCCACCTGTTCGCTCACCCAGCGGCCCACCGGGTCGTCACCCCCTGCCAGCCACCAGGCCACGTGCGCATGCAGGCATTTGACACCGTGACGCGTCCCGCCCACGCCACCCTGCGGGCGCGGTCCCTGCCAGTCGATCGGGATCAGTGCATCTCGTGCTTCGGCGTAGCGCGTGTGCGCCGCACGCAACAGGTCAGGGTCGACGTCGTGTTCGGCCTGCCGGACGCCGCCGTTCGACTCCAGGCGACTGACCCGGGCTCTGATGTCCGGATCGACCAGCCAGTACCGGGTGGGCATCGGCGCTCCGTCTCGCAGGTGCGGTGCGTTGGCGATAACCACGGGCTGGCCTGCCTTGCGCCGCACCACGACGACGAACTCCCCGCTGGGCACCCGGCCCAGCAGACCCGTGACCGTCGCGAGATCGGTTGCGAAGGGAACGGAACGCGCTTCGCCGTTCGCGGTCAACGCCAGAATTCGAGCGAGGAGACCATGCGACCCAGCATCCCGCTCGAACCAGTGGAGTGCTGCGCCTTCGCGCTGCCACCGGACGAGGCCGCAGGTGTCGTCGTGGCTGTGTGTTGCGTCGTCGTCGTCGCAGACCCCGGAGGGAGTGCAGAGGCCGATGAGGGCGCGACCGGTGCGGTGCGCGCCGGATCACCGGCGTAGGGAGCGTCGGCTTTGGCCGAGCCGGTGGGAGGGAGCACCTGGAGTGCCTGCTGACCCGGGGTGACCAACTGGTCCTTCTCGCGGGCGATACGGGCGATCTCCGCCGATTTGCTGAGGTTCTTGCGCTCCTTGGCCAACGCGTTGTCCTGCGCATGGATCTCGTTCAGTTGTGCGTTCGCACTGGTCAGGCTCGCGTGCTGGTGATACAGCGCGTTCGCGGGGAACCAAGCCCCGAGGATGATGGCCGACAGCAACGCCCCACCGATCAGGAGGAACCGGGAGCGCCGCGCCTCTCGGGAGCGCCGGTGCTTGGCGCGCGGCTGCGTGTCTCGGGGTGAGCCCTTACCCGGAGACACCGAGATCACCACTGGTCGCGGCCAGAGCGGCCCGACCCGGGAACGTGGCCGACTCACCGAGGTCCTCTTCGATGCGCAGCAACTGGTTGTACTTCGCCACCCGATCCGACCGCGCCGGTGCGCCGGCCTTGATCTGACCGGCGTTGACGGCCACGGCGAGATCAGCGATCGTCGTGTCCTCTGTCTCGCCCGAACGATGCGAAATCACCGCGCGGTACGACGAACGGTTGGCCAACGAAACCGTCTCGAGCGTCTCGGTCAGGGTGCCGATCTGATTGAGCTTGATGAGCACCGCGTTCGCCACGCCCTCCCGTATCCCCCGCTCCAGCAAGGTCACATTGGTCACGAACACGTCGTCGCCCACCAGCTGGACCTTGTGCCCGAGTGCCTTGGTGAGCGCGGCCCACCCGTCCCAGTCCTCTTCGGCCATACCGTCCTCAATGGAAACGATGGGGAATCGCCCGACCAGGTCCACCCAATAGTCGACCATCTCGGCCGAACTCAGCGTGCGCCCTTCCCCCGCCAACACGTAGGAGCCCTCGTCCCACAGCTCGCTCGTCGCCGGATCCATGGCGAGCGCCACCTCTTCGCCCGGGACGCGGCCGGCCAGCTCGATGGCCTCGACCAGTAGCTTGACGGCATCCTCGTTGGCCGGAAGGTCCGGGGCGAATCCACCCTCGTCCCCGACGGCGGTGGCCAGGCCGCGCTCGGCCAGGACGGCCCGCAGGGCGTGGTACGTCTCGGTGCCCCAGCGCAGGGCCTCGCTGAAGGACGCAGCGCCGACGGGCATGAACATGAACTCCTGGAAGTCGATCGAGTTGCGCGCGTGTGCACCGCCGTTCAGCACGTTCAACATCGGCACCGGCAACGCGTGCGCGTTGGTCCCACCGATCGAACGGAAGAGAGGGAGCGCGAGCTCGTCCGCGACCGCCTTGGCATTGGCCAGGGACACCGCGAGCAGCGCGTTGGCACCCAATCTGCCCTTGTCCGGTGTCCCGTCCAGATCGATCAGGGTGAAATCGACACCGCGCTGGTCGAGTGCGTCCAATCCCTCGAGCGCATCGGCGATGTCCCCGTTGACGTTGGCCACCGCCCGGAGGACACCCTTGCCGCCGAAACGGCCACCACCGTCCCGCAACTCGACGGCTTCGTGCATCCCAGTTGAAGCGCCCGACGGGGCTATCGCGCGGCCCCGCGCCCCGGAGTCGAGGAAGACCTCGGCTTCGACGGTCGGGTTGCCGCGCGAGTCGAGGACTTCCCGCCCGATCACGTGCTCAATGGCGCTCACAACGTCACTCCCTCGGTGTCGGCCCTGGTAGGACACCGGGTCACCAGACTAGTGGGTGCGCGTGTCGGGTATGTGGAGGGCCGTCGGCGCCGTTTCGCGTGCCACCACCGCGTCGCGCAGCGCGAGGGCCCGCCAGCGCAACGCCAGTTCGGGATCAATGCCGAGACGACGCGCCAGATTGGCGACATCGAAGAGCACCGCACCGACCCGTTGCTCATTCTCCCCGCCGCCACCTTCGCCACGCAGCGTTGCGTCTGCGCTGCCGGCCGCGGGGTCTGCCTCCAGTCGGGTCAGTGCGGCGACGCGCGCCTCGAGATCGGGCGGGGTCACCGCCAGCCCGGGCAGACCGACGGACACCGCCTTGCGTTGCAACTTGGTGGAGAGCAGCAGTGCAGGCAAATCTGTGGGTATGCCCTCGGTCACGCTGGCCCGACCCTTTTCCTCCTTCTTGATCTCCTCCCAGTTCGCCACCACCTGCTCGGCGCTGGCCGCGTCGGTGTCGGCGAAGACGTGCGGGTGCCGGTGGACCAACTTGTCGTGGACCCCGCGGGCCACGTCAGCCAACGTGAAGAGGCCCTCCTCCTCGGCGAGCCGGGCGTGGAAGACGATCTGAAAGAGGAGGTCACCCAGCTCTTCGGCCAGATGATCGCCCTGTGCGGCCTCGGCCATGCCCGCGGCAGGAGTCACGGCGAGCTCGCGCAGGGCGTCGAGGACCTCGTAGGACTCTTCGAGCAGATGCGGCATGAGCGAGCTGTGGGTCTGGGCGCGGTCCCAGGGACACTCCGCGCGCAGGGTCGCCACCAGAAGCTCCAGGCGGGCCATCTCGTGGTCCAACGCGGCCCGCGCGGGGAGCTCGGGAATGAACAGGGAGGTCAGGTGATCGGGCTCGACCGCGCGATCGAGGTCCCACCACCCGACGCGGAGTACTTGTTCGTCCTGCAGGCCGAGGTGGTGCAGGATCACCACTTCGGGCACCGGACCGTCCCCGTCATAGAGCGGCGACAGCTTGATGTCGGAGAGCACCTGACGCGCCCAGCACTGGGCGACCAGAAAAGGCCCGCGCCCGGTCGAGACCTGGGGCACGAACTGTTCGGCGTCGACCAGCCGGACCCCCGCGCTGAGCGGGTCGATACCGAGCCGCTCCCATGCCAGGTCGAGAAACGACAGAGCGGGAACGATGGTGAGATCCACCCGCGGATCGTCACGCAACAGCTCGACGGTGCGTTCAGCGATCAGCGGCGAACCCGGTACGGCGTAGACGACCGCCGCGGGGGCGTGCGCGATCGCCGCCGCGACCAACGTCTCTTCGATCGTCGCGTAGACCTCGGCGAACGTCGAGGCCGCCTCATAGAGATGATCCAGCGCCACGAACGACGGCACGCTCGCGGCCGCCGGATGGCGCGCCGTACGCAGGAACGTCTGCGCGGCGCCGGCCACAGCGTCGAGCGCTTCGTTGGTCAGCAAGGCCGGCCCGGCAGGCCCGAGCCCCACCACTGTGATGCGGGGACGGCTCCGTCCCACCCGCTACGGGGTCAGCCCGCTCGACGCCGAGCTGCTCGCGGCCGGCGCAGAGCCCGGTTTGTTGGCCGCCGCGTTGAGCACGTCGCTCACGGGCGGGGAGGGAGGGACGAGCACCTCAGCCTTCACCGGCGCCCAAGCGCCATAGCGGGGATCAACGTTCACCGTCGAGACTCTCTCTGCCGCGTTGATCGCCGATCGTGCCTTGTCCGCCCCCGCCCGCACCGCGGCGGCGCGGACCTCGGTCTTCGCTTTGTCGAACGACGTGGGGGTCCGCTTGGTCATCTCGATCAGGAGGTAGTTGCCGTTGACGGCAATCGGGCTCGAAAGGGTGTTCAGGGGCAGGTCCTGGAGGTTCGACCCCGCAGGCAACGACGAAGCCACCCCGTAGAGGATCTCGCATCCCTGTGGTCCACCGCCCGCCACTTGGGATGCGACCTGGGAGAACGGCGTGCCGGCGGCCACTTGTGCCGCCGCGGCCTGGGCATCGGCCTCGCTGCTGTACTCGGCCACCGTGAAACAGGCCTTGTCGAACTGGTCCGCGTGTGCGGTGAAGTAGCGCTCGAGATCAGCGGTCGTCGGACCCACCCCGGCCTGGTGTTCTTCGAACAGCGCCACGATCGCGTCGAACTTCAGGGTCCTTTCGATGAACGAGCTCGGCATGGTGCGCAGGATCTCGGCGGCGGTGAGAGCCGTCGGTCCCGTGCCGCAGGCGTAGGCGGACCCGGCCACGTCCTGGAGGATCGTGGTGATCTGGGCCTCCAACTGGGTGCGTGCCGTCTTCACGTCCTGCGAGGTGACCTCCAGGCTCTCCTTCGCAGCCAGCTGGGTCACCAGCTGGTGACCGATCAGCGTGTCGACGTAGTTCGACGCGAACGCGGTGCTCGCCGTCGGGTGTTCGTCGGTTCCGGTAGGCCGCCCGACCCCGTCAACGGGGGGCAGGCCCGTCTGGCCCTGGGTCCCGACCAATTCTTCCGCGTTGAGAAAGCATTGGTAATCCTGACTGTTCGCAAGCGCCGAGAGGTCGGAGTTCACCTCGTCCTGGGAGATAGCAGCGCCGTTGACGGTTGCGGCATTCGACGGCACGGCGAATGCCGCTGCCGCGAGCCCGCCGGCCAGAACAATGAGAAGAGCAATGAGTCGCTTCACGCGCCGCGCATGTTACAAGCTGTCCGGACGAGACCCGGTGTCATCCGGGGGGATTAATTCCTCGAGGAGACCGCGCAACACGTCAGCGGGAAGCTCGCCGGGGCGAATTGGAATCAGGAGCTGGGACTGGTCCTCCCGGTAGACGGCGCCGGGCACGAGACGCCGCAACCGGACTTCCGCGCTGGCGGCGAGGTGCACCGGCACCACCCGCGCCACGGGTTGCTTCGAGCCGCCGGGGCGCACGCTGCTCATGGTGACCTCGCGGATACCGCGCGCCATTGCCGCCACCCGCAGGCGGGCCAGGGCCAGGAGCCCCAGGGCGGGAGGAGGGAGGGGTCCGTAGCGGTCGGCCCACTCCGCCCCGATGTCCTCGACGTCGGCATCCGACGACACCGACGCCAGACGGCGGTACGCCTCGAGCCTGGCGTCTTCGGCCGTCACGTACTCCTTGGGCAGATGGGCGTCACCCGGGACATCGAGCGCCACCGTGGGCGGCGTGGGGCGGGCCTCGCCCCGCGCCTCGGCCACCGCTTCGGCGACCAGCTGGACGTAGAGGTCGTACCCGACGGCGGCGATGTGCCCTGATTGATCCGCCCCGAGAAGGTTGCCCGACCCACGAATCTCCAGGTCACGCATGGCGATCTTGAATCCCGACCCGAGCTCGGTGTGCTCGCCGATCGTCCGCAGCCGTTCGTAGGCCTGTTCGCTGAGCACCCGATCGGCGGGGTGAAAGAGGTAGGCGTACGCCCGCTGGCCACCGCGGCCGACCCGGCCTCTGATCTGATGCAACTGGCCGAGCCCCAACAGGTCGGCCCGGTCGACGATCAGAGTGTTGACCGAGGGCATGTCGATGCCGGACTCGATGATGGTCGTACAGACGAGCACGTCGTAGCGACGCGCCCAGAAGTCCAGGACCACCGTCTCGAGGCTGCCCTCGTCCATCTGCCCGTGCGCGACGGCCACGCGGGCCTCGGGCACCAGACTGTGGACCTGACGCGCCACCGCGTCGATGTCCGACACCCGGTTGTGCACGTAGAAGGCTTGCCCCTCGCGGAAGAGCTCTCGCCGGAGCGCTTCGCTGATCGCGGCCGGATCATGCTCGCCGACGTACGTGAGGATCGGCCGCCGGTCCGCAGGCGGGGTGTTGACCATCGAAAGGTCACGGATCCCCGTGAGTGCCATCTCGAGAGTGCGCGGGATGGGACTGGCTGTGAGGGTCAGTACGTCGACACCTTCGGCCAACCGCTTCACCGCCTCCTTATGGGTGACACCGAAACGTTGCTCTTCGTCGACGACGAGAAGGCCGAGCCGCTTGAACACCACATCGGAACCCAGCAACCGGTGGGTACCGATCACGACGTCGATACTCCCGTCGGCGAGCCCCTCGACCACTTTCTTCTGCTGGGCCGGCGAAAGGAACCGGCTCAAGAGCTCGACGCGGACCGGATACGGGGCGTAACGGTCGGCGAACGTCTGTGCGTGCTGGCTGGCCAGCAGCGTCGTCGGCGCCAGGACGGCCGCTTGCGCCCCGTCCTGCACCGCCTTGAAGACCGCCCGCACCGATACCTCGGTCTTCCCGAATCCCACGTCACCACAGATCAGGCGATCCATCGGCCGGGGCTCCTCCATGTCCGCCTTCACGTCGGCGATGGCCTTGAGCTGGTCCTCGGTCTCGACGAATCCGAAGGAGCCCTCCATCTCGGCCTGCCACGGGGTGTCGGGCCCGAAGGCATGCCCCTCCACCGCGAGGCGACGCCGGTAGAGCTCGACCAACTCATCGGCCACCTCGCCGGCCGCCGCCCTCGCCTTGGCCCGGGTGCGTTGCCAGTCGGCTCCCCCCATTTTCGAAAGGGTCGGGGTCTCGCCCCCGCTGTACGCCGTGATGGCCTCGATCTGATCGACCGGGAGATAGAGCCGATCGCTCCCTCGATACTGGAGGATCAGATAGTCGCGGGTCGTCCCGCCCATCGTCCTGGACGTGACGCCTTCGAACCGGGCGACGCCGTGCTGGCGATGGACCACGAAGCTCCCCACGGCGAGGTCGTCGAAGAAGCCATCGGTGGCGCGCGCCACGGGTCGCGCCCGTCGATGGGGCAGGCGCCGACCCGTGATGTCGGATTCGGAGAGGACGGCGACCTTGCAGTCGGGAAGGATGAACCCGCTCGACAGCGGTGCTGTCACCACGAAGGCACCGGGTGTGTTGCCACGTTCGTCGGCGACCGGGGCATGCACTCCTTCTTCAGCGAGCACGGTCGACAACCGCGTCGCACCCGCCGTCGTGGCGGCGCAGAGCGTCACGGCGTAGCCGTCGCCGACCAGCTGCGACACCTGGGCCGCCAGGCGGCCCGGGTCCCCGGCGACAGGACTGAAACTCCGTACCGTCAAGGCCTGCGTGCCCGGTCCCTCCGGGGCCGACGGGACGGCCAACACGCCCGCCTTGCAGTGCTCCAAGAGCCGCTCGAAGGGAAGGTGGAGGCGGGGGAACGCCTCGTGCGAGCCGTCGCCCACCCCCCAGGTCAGGGCCAGCGTCTCCGCCAGTGCCGCCTCCTCGTCGAGCAGCTGGAGGGCGCGATCACGGATCCGGCGGGGCTCGACGAGCACCACCTGTGCGCCTGGCGCAAGCAGGTCAGGCAGAAGGTCGTCGTGCGGGTGGACGTAGGGCAGCCATGACTCCATGCCGTCGAACGTCTCGCCCTCGGCCAGCCGATCCCATTGGCCGACCCCCCAGGGCTGGCTGCGCACCAACGAGGCCGCGGCTGACCTGACCTCGGCGGTCGGCACGAGCTCGCGGCAGCCGAAGAACACCGCGGCGTCGAGGTCCGTCTGCGAACGCTGATCGTTGACCGCGAAGGCGGTCAGCCGGTCGACCTCGTCACCCCAGAGGTCGATGCGCACCGGCACGTCGGAGGTGGGTGGGAACACGTCGATGATGCCACCGCGTACGGCGATCTCTCCTCGGTGCTCGACTTGATGCTCGCGCCGGTAGCCGGCACCGACCAGACTGGCGAGGAGCTCGTCGGCCGAAAGCTCCTGGCCGGGGCGCACGACCAGCGGCGCATCCGGGGGGATGGGGCCGAGCCTCTGGAGGAGGGAGCGGATCGGCGCCACGATCACCCGGGGCGGGGCGAACATCGGGTCGTCCACGGGATGCCGGAGACCCCAGAGCAGCGCCAGGCGGCGGCCCATCGTCTCGACTTCTGGGCTCACCCGCTCGAAGGGCAATGTCTCCCAGGCCGGCAAGACCGCGACCGACCCTCCCACCGCCCCGACGGTGGCCTCGGAGGGCGCGCCCTCATCGTCTCGTCGAGGGAGCAGGCAGGCCAGGTCGTCGGCCACCCGGTCGGCATCCACGCCGGTGGCCGTGACGACGACGATCGGCGCCCGCTCGGTGAAGTTCGCCAGTGCGGCCACGAGCACGGCCTGGGCCGGCAACGCGACGGCCAAGGTGGCATCGGCCGAGCCGAGGAGAGTGGGGAGGACCGGGTCGGTGCGGAGGAGCGAGGCGATGGCGCTGAGCGCGCCGGGGCGCGGACCGGTCAAGTGAGGAAGGATTCCGGGTACGCGCGCCGAGGGGGGTCGCCGGTCACCCGGTCCACACTACCGGCGCGTCCTTCAGGCTCATCAGGGTCACAGGCTCATCGGGGGCACAGGCTCATCGGGGGCACAGGCTCATCAGGGTCACAGGCTCATCAGGGTCACAGGCTCATCAGGGTAAGGAGTGGCACCACTGCATGGCGGCCTCGACCCCGTCGCACGCGATGTGCTCCACCGTTTCCGCCGCCAAGGCCACTGAGGACTCGAGCAGGGTGCGGACGCCCTTGGGGGGACGATTGAGCACATGCGCCGCGCCCTGCGTGGCACTGGGCGGCTTGCCCACGCCGATGCGCACCCGTACGAAGTCGGTCGAATGCAGATGTGCCTGCAAGGACCGCAGTCCGTTGTGACCAGCGAGGCCGCCCCCCGCTTTCACCCTGACCGTGCCCGGGGGAAGGTCGAGCTCGTCGTGGACGATGATGATGGAGGACGGCTCCTCGATCCCGTAGCGCTTGGCCAGACCGCGGACCGCCAACCCCGACTCGTTCATGTAGGTCGTGGGGACGGCGAGCGCCACCTTCGTGGCGGGGGTGCACAGCGAGGTCAGCGTCGCCCGGGCTTGCACGCCCTTCTCGGCACGCAGGCTGGCGCCCGCCCTAACAGCCAGGAGCTCGACTGCCTCAGCGCCGACGTTGTGGAGCGTGCCGGCAAATTCGCGCCCTGGATTTCCCAGCCCGACGACCAGCAGGTCGGCTGCAGTGCCCCGTCGCTCGGAGCGGGGGAAGATGCCGCGCAGGGCTCAGCCTTCGTCGGCCGGCGCGTCGGCAGCGGGAGCCGCCGCCTCCGCCGTGGCACCTTCTTCGCCCTCTTCGGCTTCTGCTTCGAGCGTGACCACGCGCGGCGGTTGCCCGATGGCGATCGCGGTTTCGGGATCGATGTCAGTCGTGACACCGGGCGGCATCGTGAGGTCCGAGATCCGCAGCTGGGCACCGATGGTGAGCTCGCTGATGTCCACCTCGAGCGAGGTCGGGATGTCAGCGGGTCGGGCCCTGATGGCGAGGGTGAACATCTGCTGGTCGACAAGGCCGTCCCCGTGGTGCACCTCGAGGGCCTCACCCACCAGGACGATGGGCACATCCGCCGCGATGACCTCGTCGCGCCGCACGATCTGGAAGTCGACGTGTGTCACGGTCTGTGCGATCGGGTGACGCTGCATCTCACGGGCCAGGGCGAGATACGTCGTGGTCCCGGTCTCGAGCGAGAGCAGCTGGTTGGCTCCGGCCTCGCCGTTGAGGGCGATCCGGAGCTCGCGGGCGGCGACGGCGACCGACACCGGGTCGGTGCCGTGCCCGTAGATCACGCCGGGGATCTTCCCTTCACGGCGCAAGCGGCGCGTGGCGCGCGAGCCAAGGGTGCGCCCCACTTCGGCGGCAAGGGTGACATCGGCCATAACGGGTCTCCTCAAAATGGTGCAGAACGGTGGCGCGCGGACAGCACGAGGGCCTCCGGCGAACGGCCCACCAGCGTAGCCGCCAATTCGGGCCGGTGACCAACGGGCCCCGGCAGGCCCCTAGACCAGGTTGTCTCCACCGAACAGCTCCGAGACAGAGGTGTCCTCGAACACGGCGTCGATGGCGTCGGCGATGATCTTGGCCACCGAGAGGATCTCGAGCTTGTCGAAATAGCGGTCCTCGGCCACCGGGAGGGTGTCGGTGACCACGACCCGGGAGATCGGGGCCGCCTTGAGGCGGTCCACTGCTGGGTCCGAGAGCAGGGCGTGGGTGGCCATGACCGAGATTTCGGCCGCCCCGGCCTCGGCCAGGAGCTCGGCGGCGGCGCAGATGGTGCCCGCCGTGTCGATCATGTCGTCGATGAGCACGCAGTGCCGGCCCTCGACGTCACCCACGATGTGGAGTGCCTTGACCTCGTTGTGCGACCCGCGCGGTCGTGTCTTGTGGACCAGGGCGAGATCGACGCCGAGATGCTGGCTGTAGCGTTCCGCCACCTTCACCCGCCCGGCATCGGGAGCCACCACGACGACGTCCCCTCCGAGGTGTTCCTTCATGTACGCCTCGAGCACCGGGAACGCGACGAGATGATCGAAGGGCGTGTTGAAGAAACCCTGGATCTGCCCCGAGTGCAGGTCCACGCTCACTACCCGGTCGGCGCCGGCGGCGGAGAGCATGTCGGCCACGAGCTTGGCCGTGATGGGCTCGCGGCCCGTCGTCTTGCGGTCCTGGCGCGAGTAGCCGTAGTACGGGCAGACGGCGGTGATCCGCTTGGCCGAGGCGCGCTTGGCCGCGTCGATCATGATCAGGTGCTCCATGAGCGAGTCGTTCACCGGGCCGCTGTGGGTCTGGATGATGAAGACGTCACAGCCGCGGATGGAGATGTCGTACTTGCAATGGATCTCGCCGTTGGCGAACTCGCGCAGATTCGCCTCGCCCAGTTCGACGCCGAGATGCCGGGCGATGTCCTGCGCCAATTTCGGGTGAGAACGGCCGGAAATCAGCTCGAGCCGGCGATGCGGGATGAGCTCCACCCCCTCAACGCTACTGCCTCCGGAGCGGGCCCGTCTCTGAGCTGGTCAGGACTCGGCGGCCTCGATCACACGGTGTGGCGCCACGACGGCCCCGTCGGGCACCTCCGCACCCGGTCGCACCACGCAGAACGGGCCCACTTCGGCCCCGTGGCCGATGGTCGCCCGGTCACACACGCTCTCCGAGACCGTGGCGTGGCGGCCCACGCTCGTGTCCGTCAGGATGCAGTTAGGACCGATCTCGCTGCCCTCGCCGATGCTGCAGCGACCGCGCAGGATGACGCCCGGCAGAAGGGAGACGTCGGGCGCCAGCCGCACCTCGGCGTCGACATAGGTGCGCTCGGGATCCCACATCGTCACGCCGCGTCGCATCCAGCGCTCGTTGATCCGATCACGCAATTCTGCTTCGGCCACCGCCAACTGCGCCCGATCGTTGACGCCGGCGGCCTCCATCGGATCGGGCAGGACCAGTGACTGCACCCGGTACCCCGCGCTGGAGAGCACGCGCACGGCATCGGTCAAGAAGTACTCCCCGTACGCGTTGGCGGGCGTCAAGCGGCGGAGCGCAGGCGCCAGGATGCTTCGACGAAAGCAGTAGATCGACGTGTTGACCTCGGTGATGTACTGCTCTTCATCGGTGGCGTCTGCTTCCTCGACGACATGGGTCACGACCTCGTCCTTGCCGTGCACCACACGCGCGTAGCCGCGCGGGTCCTGCACGTGCGCCGTGAGCAACGTCGCCCCGGCGTCACCGGCACGGTGGTAGCGCACCAACGCGGCCAGGGTCTGGGGGCGCAACAGCGGGGTGTCGCCGGGCAAGACCACGACGTCTTCCTCTTCGTCGTCGTCATCGGGCAGGCCGGTGAGCCCCACGGCCAACGCGTCGCCCGTGCCCGACTGGGTCTCCTGCTCCACGAACTCGATCTGCATGGCCGAGGGCGCGTGCTGCACCAGCGTCTTGGTGACCCACTCCGCCCGGTGTCCCACCACCACCACGACCCGGGTCACATCCACCTCGGCCATGGCATCGAGCACGTGCAGGATCATCGGGCGGCCACACAGGAGATGCAGCGGTTTCGGCCGCTCCGAGTGCATCCGGATGCCCTCCCCGGCGGCGAGCACCACGGCGGAAAGCCGGCGTTGTTCCATACGGCCATTCTTAACGCCTCCGGGGGGTCGTCGGGGGACACGAGGTCCGATTACGCTGCAGGGGCGTGACGGCCTACGACGAGTTCGGCCTCTTTTCGGAGAATGCGGCGGAGTTCGGCCTCCCCTACGCAGGGCCTCCGGCCGTGCGGCGGGTCGAGGTCGAAGTCGCACCTGGGCGCAAGGTGAGCAGCCTGCTCTGGGGGACCTCGGCCCCCGAGCTCGTGCTGATTCACGGCGGGGCTCAGAACGCCCACACGTGGGACACGGTCGCCATGGCGCTCGACCGGCCGCTGGTCGCCATAGATCTCCCCGGGCATGGCCACTCCGACGGCGGCCCCAACGGGGCGCTGTCAGTCGCCAGCAACGGCGAGGATCTTGCGGCGGCGATCGCCGTGCTGGCTCCCGATGCAGTCGGCGTCGTCGGTATGTCGTTGGGCGGTCTCTCCTCCATCGCACTCGCCGCGCACGCACCCGACCTGGTCCGCGCCCTCGTCCTCGTCGACGTGACGCCCGGCGTGAACCGCGAGAAGTCCGCCCCCATCGCAGCCTTCGTCGACGGTCCGGCGAGCTTCGCCGATTTCGACGAGCTTCTGGCTCGCACCATGGAGCACAACCCGACGCGCTCGGAGTCGTCGCTGCGCCGCGGCATCCTACACAACGCTGTGCAACGCGAAGACGGAAGCTGGGTCTGGCGCTACGCGCGCTTTCGGACCGAACAAAAGGACCGGGCCACCGAGTTCGGTGACCTCTGGAGTGCAGTCTCGGATTTCACCATGCCGATGATGCTCGTCCTCGGATTGGCCTGGTCGGTGGTCGACGACGCCGACGTCGCCGAGCTTCTCCGGCGCCAGCCCACGTGCAAGGTGGTGGGCGTCGAAGGCGCCGGCCACAGCATCCAGGGAGATCGACCGTTGGAGCTGGCCTCCATTCTGTCCGACTTCCTGTTCCCGAACGCCGGGTAGCGCGCCACCGTGAAGCAGACGTGGTGGTCGCGCCGAGCCATCGGCCTCCACGTGGTGATCCTCATCGTGGTCCCCACCTTCGCCGCACTCTGCCTGTGGCAGCTCCACCGCGCGCTCGACGGTAACGGGCTGAGTTGGGCCTACGTCTTCGAGTGGCCGTTCTTCGCCGGCTACGCCATCTACATGTGGTGGCGCTTCGTGCACGAACCACCGAGGACAGCCCCCGTCGCCCCGACGCTCCACGCTGGAGCGTCCCAGGCCGCCGCGGGCGATACCGCGTCGAGCGATGCCGCGGTGGGAGCAGAACCGCTGGCGCACGTCGGCGCCGGCCAGGCAACGCCCAAGGCGGACGCGGCCGACCCCGATGCCGCAGAGCGGAACGCGTACAACGAGTACCTCTCGGCGCTGGCCACCCGGGGCAAGCGGAAGCAGTGGCGATGAGCGTGAGCTCCGGGGGGAGGGCTCGAACCTCCAACATCCGGCTCCAAAGGCCGACGTTCTGCCGATTGAACTACCCCGGATCGTTGCTGCGTCGCCCATTCGGGGACACGTGCCAGCTAGAGGTTAGAGGCACGGCGTCCACTCGTCGGGCGAACCCGCCGCAGTAGGCTGCCGTTCCCGTGCGCATCTTGGTGGTGGACGACGATCTCGCAGTCTGCCGATCCATCGACAGGGCCCTGCGTCTCGAGGGCTACGAAGTGGCCACCGTGGCCACCGGGCACGAAGCGCTGGACACGGTGGCGCAGAACTCTCCCGACGCCCTCGTGCTGGACCTTCAACTCCCCGACCTGGACGGGCTCCAGGTGTGCCGCCGTATCCGCGAGGCCGGCGACGACACCCCGATTCTCATGCTGACGGCGCGCCACGGCATCGACGACCGGGTCCAGGGGCTCGACGCCGGGGCGGACGACTACCTGGTCAAGCCGTTCGCCCTGGAAGAGCTTTTGGCCCGCCTCCGCGCGCTGCTGCGCCGACGCTTCGAAGGTGAAGGTGGCCTCCTCCGCTTCGGCGAGCTCACGTTGGATCTGGCCTCACGGGAGGCGCACCGCGGTGCGCGGGCGTTCGTCCTGACCCGGATCGAGTTCGACCTCCTCGAGCTCTTCTTGCGGCACCCACGCCAAGTGCTCACCCGGGAGGTCCTCCTCAACCGTGTGTGGGGGTTCGACTTTGATTCGGGCACCAACTCACTGGCCGTGTACGTCGGTTACCTGCGGCGCAAGACGGAGGCCGGCGGCGAGCCGCGCTGCATTCACACCGTGCGAGGCGTGGGATACGTGCTCAGAGACACGTGACCTTTCGCACACGATTGGTCTTGGCCACCACCGTGGCCGTGGTCGTCGCCGTGCTCGTGGCCTCGACCGCCTCCTTTCTCGCCGCACGCAACTCGTTGCTCGGGGCCGCCGACAGCTCATTGACGGCTGCCGCCAAGAAGATCACCGCCGGGCAGCAGATCAGCGCGACCACCGCCACCTTGGGCCAGGTCATCGATTCCGCGGGCAACGTCGTCTCGGGGGGCGCCCTCCCGGTCACGCCCCAGGTGAGGCTGGTGGCCGCCGGGTTGGCCCCGGCCTACTTCACCACGGTCACCGTGGGAGGCGACCAGCTGCGTGAATACGTCGAGCCCCTCCCCGCCGGGACAGCCGTCGCGACCGAGGTCCTCGCGGAGGGCGGAGCCCTGCAAATCGCCACGTTGCTCAACGTCGGGTCTGTCCTCGATCGCCTGGGGATCGTCCTGGGAGCAGTGGCGCTGACGGGTGTCCTGCTGGCCGTCGTGCTCGGCTGGCTGGTGGCCCAGACCGCGTTGGTACCCCTCAATTCCCTCACGGCCACGGTGGAGGACCTGGCCGAGACCACCGACGTCACCCGCCGCCTCTCGCCAGGTGGGCCGGACGAGCTCGGGCGGTTGCGCCGCACCTTCAACCGATTGCTGGAGGCCCTCGAGTTCTCCCGACGCGCCCAGAGTCAGCTCGTCCTCGACGCCTCCCATGAGCTGCGCACCCCGCTCACCAGCCTTCGCACCAACCTCGAGGTGATCCGTCGGGTCGATGAGCTCTCCGAGGCGGACC
This sequence comes from uncultured Acidimicrobiaceae bacterium, assembly GCA_963706555.1. Classification (GTDB taxonomy): domain Bacteria; phylum Actinomycetota; class Acidimicrobiia; order Acidimicrobiales; family RAAP-2; genus Bog-473. The sequence goes on along the minus strand of OY970164.1, from coordinate 1,942,326 downwards.
GCTCCGTCCTGGTCGACGATGTCCTCGTCCAACTCCAGGAGTTGACGGACCTGGTCGGGGACCTGGCCGAACTGGCCCGTGGCGACCAGATGCCGGTGCGCAAGGAACCTCTGCGGCTCGACCTCCTCGTGAAGGATGCGGTCGCGGTGGCCGCCACGCACGGGCGGACGCAGGGCGTGACGTTCGACCTGGTCTCCGAGGAATGCTGGGTGTCGGCCGACGGGGACCGCCTCTCCCGTGCCGTCGGCAACCTGCTCGACAATGCCCGCAAATGGAGCCCGGCCCAAGGGGTCGTCTCCGTCAAGAGCGCCAACGGTGCCGTCGTGGTCAGCGACGGCGGGCCGGGAATCGCCCCCGAGGATCTCCCCCACATCTTCGATCGTTTTTATCGAGCTCCGGCCGCCCGTGGCCTTCCCGGTTCGGGATTGGGGCTGGCCATCGTGGCTCAGGTCGTCAAGGCGGAGGGCGGCACCATCCGGGCCGAGGCCGATCCCGAGGGCGGCACCCGCATGTCGATGCAGCTGCCGACCATCGATCGTCCGACTGACTCACCTGACGAGGCGGCGCTCACGCCTTCGTAGAACCCGACCGGACCGAACCTGCGTCGATCAGTTCGAGGCGGTTCCCGAAAGGGTCGTCGACGTACCACCCCTCTCCCGGAGGAAGATTTGCGTTGGGCGTGGTCGTGATCGCGGCCTGCGCCAGGGCGGAAATGAGCTCCGCCAGATTCTGGACCAGGAGTGCCGGATGTGCCTTTCTCGCCGGGCGGAAGTCGTCCTCCACGCCCAGATGCAGCGCCACGGAGCCCGACGCGAACCAGCAGCCGCCCCGGCTGGCCTGGGGCTCCGGCTTGGGGAGACGGGTCAGTCCGAGCAGCCCCGCATAGAAGGCTTCCGCCGCCGGCTCGCCTCCTCTCGGCATGGCCAACTGCACGTGGTCGAGGCCGATCACCCCAAAACCCATGCCGTCACTCCTCCCCCGATCACAGACCGACCTGGCAGTCGGCTCACCGGACCGCTAGCCTGCCGCACGACATGGGATCACTGATCAAGAAGCGCCGCAAGCGCATGCGCAAGAAGAAGCACAAGAAAATGCTCAAGGCCACCCGCTGGCAACGCCGGGCGGGTAAGTAGGCCCAATCGTCAGATTCCGTCCCATCCCGCCGGCACGGTCCGTGCCGGGATGAGGCGGGCCCGCTCCTCGCCCAGGGTCATCCACTGCGGCATGTCGGGGTCCGGGGAGGAATCGAGTTCGACGAACCAGGTGGACCCGCTGCCGCCCAACGTCGGCTGGCGGCCGGTGAGCTCGCGTAGCCCGTCACGCCACCCTGCGAGGCGTGGCTCGACCGCGAGCGCGGCGTCGGTGAGCGCATTGCCCCCCTCGGCCCCGCCGGCCACTCCTGCGGTGGCGTCCGCTCTCGTCATCTCGTCCCAGGCGCGGTAGACCAGCGCAGTGTTGACGCCGAACGGCGGGACCAGGAGGAGGAACTCGCGCGCCTCGAACGGGAGGGGGGTGACCTTCTCCCCCGTCGCCTCGACGAGGGCGCGCCCGCCGGCCACGCTGAACGGCACGTCGGATCCCAGGGAACGGGCGATGTCGAGATCGTTGCACCCCGCCCACCGCAACACCGCGGCGGCGTCGGTCGAGCCTCCGCCCAGCCCGCCTCCCAACGGGATCCGTTTGACCACATGCACGGAGGCCTGACGGCCGACGGCCAGCAACGCCCGCGTGATGAGGTTGTCGCCCTCGTCCGCCGGCAGGGCGTCGGCGCGTGTCCCGGAGTCGGCCTCTATCGTCAGGCCTCGCTTCCCCTCCTGGAACGTGAGCTCGTCGCTCAAGCTCAAACTGACCATTTCGGATCGCAGCTCGTGATAGCCGTCGGCGCGCACGCCCGTCACCGCGAGCCAACGCGTGAGTTTGGCTGGAGCCAGTAGCCGGTTCATTGCGCCAATCTTCCCCATTCTTCGACGTCGAGCTCTTCGGCGCGCGCCTCTGGCCGGATGCCGGCGCGCGCGAAGGCCTCGGGATCGACCACTCCCGCCAGCGAGCTCCGGAGCATTTTTCGCCGTTGCCCGAACCCCGCCTTGACCACCGCAGCGAAACGCTCGTAGGACACGACGTCGAGCGGCACGGCGGGCTCGGCCCGCCTCTCCATGCGCACGAGCACCGATTCCACCCGCGGGCGGGGGATGAACACCGAAGCGGGAACCTTGCCCACGACGGACGATCGAGCAAAGTAGGCCACCCGCACCGAGACTGCACCGTAGGCCGGATCTCCCACCTTGGCCGCCATGCGTTCACCGACCTCTCGCTGCACCATGAACAGCAGACGGTCGATCGCCGGCACCTGGACGAGGGTCCCGAGCACGAGCGGAGTGGCCAGGTTGTAGGGAAGATTGGCGACGAGTGACCAGGAACCTCCTCCCCTCTCCTCGAGGAGCCCGGCCACATCGAGCACCATCGCATCCGCTTCGACCACCTCGACCCCGACCGGTTCGACCACGCTCCGCAGCACCGGCAGGAGATGGCGATCAAGCTCGACGGCGACCACCCGGGCGCCGGTTTCAGCCAGGGCCAGGGTCAAAGAGCCGAGTCCAGCCCCGAACTCGATGACGGACGACCCCGGCCCGACCTCAGCCAGCCGGGCGATGCGCCGGACCGTGTTCGGATCGGCAACGAAGTTCTGCCCCAGGGCACGACTCGGGCGAAGCCCATGTTCGGCCAGCAACGACGCGATGCCAGCTCCGGAATGGGTCACCAAGAGATTGTGACGTTCACCACTCCCTGACTGGGTGAGGCCAACTGCGCGAAGCCCGACGGGGACATGTCAACGACCCTCGGATATCCGGCTTCCTCTCGATCGTCGACCACGCACGTCGTGCTGGCCCCCGTCACCACATTCGTCACCGTCAACACGGTCCCGAACGGAAGTGTCGGGCTGGCGCACTTTCCCGGAGGGGCGGCGGAGTACCACGTGGCTTGTCCCCGCTCACTGGTTGCTGCCGCAACAGGTGGCGCGGCAAGCGGCGCCACCTTCGGCGCGACGGTCGTCGTCGTCACGGGAACCGCGAGCTCTCTCGCCGCTGTCTGTTGCGGAGCGACGAATGCGACGGGAGCTGTCGTTGCCGTGGTCGTCGGTGCTGTCGTCGGTACCGGAGGGCCGACAGACGTCGATGTGGTGGACCCGGGCGCGGTCGCTTCGTAGTTCACCACTTGCGAGGGGAGGACGACGCCGTAGGACGACGCGCGCGCCGGTGCGTCATGTGACGTCACGCGGCTGCCTCCGGTCGCCACGCGTGCTGCGTGTGCCGATCCGTGCTGCAGCAAGAGGAGAGGCGCTACGAACACGGCACCGCAGAGGACTGCGGCGACGCCGAGGCGCCTCCCCTGAGTGCTCTGTTTCCGCAGGGCTCCACCCTTCTCCGGGGACAGTGCACCCGCGCCGACACCAGGTCGGCGGGGGGGACGGGGAGAACATAGGTACTCCGCGGGCGCTTGTGCAAATGAAAATGGAGGGCACTCGCAATCGAAGTTTCATTTCCCCAGGTCAGAGCACAACTCTCGCGTTGCATTTCCGTGAATGACCTGATCAAGGGCAATTTATCCTCGATTTCTTGGGTATATCCCCAGTTCAGGGGGTTCTGAAGATCCACGCACAACGCGTGCATCACGCCGGAATGGCAAAGGCGACAGCGGCCGCCGCCGCCGTGCTCTCGGCGATCGCGTCCACGGGACACTCCTTCACGGCGGCCACCGTCGCCCCGACCAAGGGCAGCAGCGAAGGTTCGTTGGCCCGTCCGCGATGGGGCACCGGCGCGAGGAACGGACTGTCGGTTTCCACCAACAAGCGGTCAAGAGGGCAGAGCGCGGCCGCCTCCCGGATGGCAGACGCGCTCTTGAAGGTGATGATGCCGCTGAAGGACACGAACATGCCGGCGCGTACGCAACGTTGGAGTTCATCCGGTCCGCCGGTGAAGCAGTGCAGGATCGTGCGCTCGGGAACTCCCTCCGCCGCGAGCACATCGAAAAGGTCGTCCCACGCATCGCGCGCGTGAATCACCAGTGCGAGATCTCGCTCCTGTGCCACTGCAATCTGCGCGGCGAACGCGGTGCGCTGCACGGCGCGCGGGGAGTGCTCGTAGTAGTAGTCCAACCCGCACTCGCCGACCGCGACGACGACGCCGTCACCCACAGCGATCTCTTGCGCGAGCAGTGCAGCCACGCTGTCGATGCCGTTCGTCGCCTCGTGCGGGTGCAACCCGATGGAGGCCCAGGCGCGCTGTGCGGTCCCGCCGTTGTGCACGCTGCGCGCCACGGCGACCGCCTGGGCCGACGTCGACGCGTCGGTGCCGATACAGACGAGACGGTCGACGCCGGCCGCTCCGGCGCGCTCGAGGACCACGGAAAGATCGTCCGTGCTGTTGCCCCTCTCGCCGCCCCCGAGGTACTCCTCCTGCACATGGCAGTGGGAGTCGAACCAACCGTTCATCCCTTGCGCCGTGGGAAAAGGGGATCCCCCTTCACCACCGGAACACACCCGGGATAGGCGCCCCATGCGGCCGCTTCGGGGAGCCTGACCGCTGTCGGGTCGCCGTCCACCCCGATCCGCCGCCAGATCTCCGTGGCCGTGGCCGGCATGGCCGGAGAGATGAGGATGGCCACGATCCGCAGCACCTCGAGGGCGTTGCCCAGCACAGCGTCCACCGCAGGTCCCGGCTCCATCTTCCAGGGCTCGGTGGCCTCCAGCTCGGCGTTCGTCGCCCCGATGAGCCGCCAGGTGGCCTCCAGGGCCTCATGAGGGGCCCAGCGGGCCCATGCGTCGGCACTCGCGTCCAGCACCTCTGCCGCGGCCACGCCAAGGGGGCTGTCCGGATCGGGAGCAGGCCCGATGCCACCGCACTTGGAATGGACGACGGTTGCCACCCTCGAGACGAGATTGCCCAAGTTGTTGGCGAGGTCGGCGTTGTAGCGCCCCACGATCCCCTCGTAGGAGAAGTCGCCGTCCCCCCCGAGCGCCACCTCGCGCAGGAGGTGGTAGCGCAACGGGTCGACCCCGAACTCGTCGGCGAGTGCCAGAGGGGAGACCTCGGTGATCTTGAGCGTGCGCGCCCCGTCACCCTGTCCGGTGACACCGGATTGGATCATCGTCTTCCCCAGCTTCTGCCCGCCCATGAGCAGATACCCGTGGACGAAGATCTCCTGCGGCGGATGGATACCGGCGGCCATGCACATGGCGGGCCACCACACGCAGTGGAACTTCAAGATGTCCTTGCCGATCAAGTGGTGTGCCGCTCCCCACAGCGACGCGAACCGCGCGGGGTCACTCCCATAGGACGCCACCGTGAGGTAGTTGATCAGCGCGTCGTACCAGACGTAGAAGACATGGGCGTCGTCCCACGGCACCGGGACGCCCCACCGGAAGGACGTACGGGTGATGGAAACGTCGTTGAGACCGCCCCGGATGAAGCCCAGAGCCTCGTTGCGCTTCGCGTGCGGACGGACGAAGGCGGGATGGCTCTCGTAGTAGTCGAGGAGCGGTTGTTCGAACGCGCTCAGGCGGAAGAAGTAGTTGTCCTCCTTCATCTCGACCACGGGCCGGCCGTGCACGGGACACTTGCCGTCGACGAGTTGGTCGGCGGTGTAGTAGTCCTCGCAGGACACGCAGTACAGGCCCGTGTACTGACCGAGCTCGATGAAGCCGTTGTCGTAAATCCTCTGCAGGAACTCCTGCACGACCGCGTGGTGCCGGGGCTCGGTCGTCCGGATGAAGTCGTCATAGCTGATATTGAGCCGTTTCCACGCCTCCACAAAGCGGGCTGAGGTGCGGTCGGTCCACTCCAGCGGAGAGGTGTCATGGGCCTCGGCGGCTTCGACGATCTTCGCCCCGTGTTCGTCGGTGCCGGTCATGAAAAAGACGTCGTCACCCAGCAGGCGGTGCCAGCGGGCCAGGGCGTCGGCGTTCACCGTCGTGTAGGCGGTGCCCACGTGGGGCGCATCGTTGACGTAGTAGATCGGCGTAGTGAGGTAATAGGGCGCCACCGGGGTAGCGTACCGGCGGCACCGACCACCTCATCTCACCCGCCCGAACGACCCTCGCCCTCACCCCTCAGGCGGAGGACCGCCTCGTAGACCTTTCGACGGGGTACACGGAGCTCGCCCGCCACCGCGTCGGAGATCTGCCGGGGTCCCTGATCCTGGCCGGATCCCAATCGCCGTGTCACGGCCTCGTCGATCGCTTCGTCGCTCACGGGCCCGGGCGGGGGCGCCCCCCGATCACCAGGACCACCTCACCGCGGATCTGGTGCTCGCCGAACAAGGCGGCGGCCTCGGCCATGGTGCCCCGCCAGACCTCTTCGTGCACCTTGGTCAGCTCACGCACCACCGCGACGCGTCGAGCCGAGTCCAACGCCGCCAGATCGGCCAACGTGGCAGCGACCCTCCCGGGCGCCTCGAGGACCACCGACGTCTTGTCGTCGGCCATCAGCGCGGCAACGCGATCCCGGCGCTCGCCGCCCTTGCGGGGGAGGAATCCCTCCACGGAGAAGCGATCGACAGGTAGCCCGCTGACCGCCAGAGCGGCCACGACGGATGTCGGTCCGGGCACGACGCTCACCGTCTCACCGGCTTCCACCGCCCGCGCCACGAGGAGCGCTCCCGGGTCGCTGATACCCGGCATGCCGGCATCGCTGACTACGGCCACAGTTCCCCCACCAGCGAGACAGGCGAGCACTCGTTGCACCCGGGACCCTTCGTTGTGCCCGTGCAAAGACAGTAACCGGTCACCGCGCGCTCCTCCGGCGGGGATGCCCATGGCGGAGAGAAGCGCTCTCGTTCGACGCGTGTCCTCACAACAGAGGAGATCGGCCGCGGCCAGGACCTCGCGGGCCCGGGGGGACAGATCGCCCAGGTTCCCGATCGGGGTGGCGACGAGGACCAACCGCCCGGACCGGCCCCTCTCCTCAACCGTCATTGCACTTCGCGGATCTCTAGGCGATCGGCCACCCGCACGCCCCAGCGCGCCAGCGCACCGCCCTCGGCCTGGAGCACGCTCCGCGCGCCCTTTCGGGGCAGGGCGACCCGCCACGGTGGGACCCGTACCAGTTGGACGACGACGAGGTCGGCCGAGAGGAACGCCACATCGAGCTCGAATTTCATGCCGGCCGTCTGCACGGCCCGGGCGCCGGCCAGGTGCAGCGCACCCTCGCAACCCGCCCGGCCGTGGAGACCCCTGGCCCGTTCCGCGAACGTGTCGGTCATCTCAAGTGCGCACACCACGTCGCCGTCACGCAGCAGCCATCCGGACCGCATAGGCGTCAGAGGCTAATAGGTCGCTGCGAACACCCCGACCGGTTCAGGACCCCCACGTGTGCTCTCGGGCCGCACCCGGGACGGGCCCGAGAAAAGGATGCTCCCCGCACGAACTAGCATGGCTCCCCATGTCGAAGCGGACGGTGAAGCGCAAGCTCAGGGCGAAGAAAAAGGCGAACCACGGCAAGAAGCCGAACTGCGGGCGCGGGTAGCGCCAGAACACCACCTCAGGGCCGAGGCTCAGCCCAATCTCCCGTCCCAGGCGACACCTCTGTCCCTGAGGACTTTGACCAGCGCGGTGGGAACGTCGGAAATGATGCCGTCGACGCCCAAGCCCACGAGTCGCTCCATCGCAGCCGCCTCGTTGACCGTCCACACGTGGACCGCTTTCCCTCGACTATGGGCAGCATCCACGAACGCCGCGTCGACCACCACGAGATCGCCCATTCGCTCGGGCACCTGGTAGGCCGCGACCGGACTGTCGGGTATCGGCCCGCCCTCGTGCACCGCCCGCCAGAACTCAGCCGTGGCGATCGTGCCGGCCGACGTCGGCACGCCGGGCGCAAACGTTCGGAAGGCATCGGTGGCCGGATCCAGGAAAGAGGCAACGATCACGTCATCGCGGCGCTCGAACTCACACAGGAGCTGCGCGAGCGACTCCTCGTAGGGCGTGACGGTCGGGCCCGTCTGCTTGATGTCGAGATTGAGGACGACGCCCGGGAACTGTTCCAGCACCTCGCGCAACGTCGCGATACCGAACGTCGGATCATCGGGGGCCCGGCCGCGATAGGGATAGTGGCCCTCGGGCCGATCCGGTGTGACATCGGCTCCGGGAATGAACCAGTAGGAGAAGTCGAGCTGCCGCAGCTCGGCCAGGGTGAAGCTGGCGATGTTCCCGGTCGCAGGGGTGGTGCGGTCGACGGTGGCGTCGTGACAGACGACCAGCTCACCGTCGACTGTCGCGTGCACGTCGAGCTCTATCGCCGTGGCACCGGCCGCCAAGGCCCGGGTGATCGCAAAAATGGTGGATGAGGGCGACTCCCACGCTCCTCCCTGATGGGCATACGCGATCAGCCGTCTCTGGAGCCACACCGACCCGTCGTCCATCGAAATGATCGTACCGGCAGATCACAAGTAGCCTCTCCCCGCCGTGCTCGATCACATCCTCGTCGACATCATCAGCGCCATCCGGCGGTCGTTCGATCAGGCGCTCTTGCAACGCCAAGCCGTCGAGGAGCGGTTCCAGGTCGACGTGTTCTTGGGGGATGTCTCGTGGGAGACGTCGTACAGCCTTCCCGGCGAAGAGCAGCCGCCCCGTGTGCGCGCCGATGTCTCGGTCGATTGGCCCACCTGGAGCCAGACCTCGTACAGGAGTTGGTCGATCGGGGAGCCACCCGATGAGCTGCCCGAGATCGTGGTCGAAGTGGCGCTTCGGGTGCAGCGTCTCGCCGAGGCGCCTGACCCCGACATGGTCCTGCGTGCGCTGCCCGAGGCCAATCCACTCCTTGGTGTCGACCCCCTCCTCCGGACCGCGACGACCATCGAGCAGGTCCATGCCGACGGCGGCGTGCGGTGGGCCGTCGAGGCGACCTATGAGGGTTCGGTCCACTTCAGCGAGGCGCAGCTCGAAGATCCAGGTGAGATCGTGCCTGTGATCGCCGGACTCACGCGATGGATCTCCTCCACTCTGATCCAACTGGCAGACCTGCCCTTTTCCTTCCTGCCCCCAGACCAGGACGAGGACTGAGCCCAGGGGGCACGATGGCACCCCGTCACGTCTGCGGTGTGTCCGGGCAGCCCATGGATGCAGAATTGTGGCGGCACACAAAACCCCCCTTTCCCCATCCCACGGGCCCGGCCCGGACGGTCAACAATTAATCACGGCGTGATCCGCGAATGGCCGTCGGTTTATGACCTTTTTACGTGTCGGCCGGTGAATGCACAGAGTACGACGGAACCTGCACGACACTGCGGTGACACGAGCGGCTCCATGCGGATCTGGTTCCACTCGCGACAAAGCGCCCCGTAGGGCGCTCCGTCGTTGGCCTTTGGTCTTCCTCGCGGTTACCAGCGGTAGAACCGGTGACTCCCCGCAGACTCGCCTCGACCTATCGCCGCTCCTGCGACCCAAAGGACGAGAAGCACCACGGCCACGATCCACAAAAAGTGTGCAGTGAACCCAAGCCCGAAAAACAGCAGGACTAACAAAAGAGCAAGTAGCAATACCATGGTTCTCCTCCTAGATGTAAGTGTCTTCGCGACGCACAACGTTGCCTCGGCCGTCATCGACGACGGTTCGACGCCGACCCGTCGTCGACATCGCCATGCCGATGAGCGAGAGCACGGCTCCCACCGCACCAACAATCATCAAGATGACGCCGATCGTGTGGATATTGAATCCGTGTTGAAGTGTGTTGACGGTCACCGCTAAGCGCAGGATCGCCCCCACCGCGAACACCACGATGCTCGTGACTAAACCACCACTACTGACCCCCATTGTGTTGCCTCCTTTTTAGGGTGAAGGATGGTTACCCCTCAAAACCCAAAAGAAACGGCGGTTCTGACAAAATCTACGCGGGTGCAGGTCAGGATGGCTGTTGTCCACCTTTCGGGAGCCCAACCCCAGACGCGAAACAAGGGAGGATCGGGTGAACACCCGCGTGAATGCCATCGAAATTCGGCGCCCGATTCCGAGCTCCGAATCACGACCAACAAAGAGCACGGCGCCTGCTCAGTTGTTGAAGCGGCGCAATTGTTGAAGCGGTTCAGTTGTTGAAGCGGAACTGCTCAGGCATGGACGGTATTTATTGACGGTTGGTGACTGTGTGAGTTGACCAGGGTCGATGTCGTTGATACCCGTTTGACTCTTGGGTGACCTTCGGCGGTTGTGCTGCGGACCTTTTGCGGACCATGCCAGTGCCCTCCTGGCTTCCAACACGAGACGGCATCGTTTTGGACCCACCCATGTCGGGTAGGTGCCACATGACCGTTCCCGGAGACCCCACCCCTATTGAGCCTCCCGAACCTGAGCCAAACCAACCCGATGTGCCCGGAGGTCCCATCGAGCCGATCGACGAGGACGAGGCGAACGTCCAGCGAATTCTGGAGGACGATCTGCCGGCTACGCCTGTCCCGTAAGCGGGAGACTGTCCTAAGCCACTACTCCCCGCTGGCCCTCACTCACCTGAGAGCCGTTCCTCTAGAGTTCCGGCCTCAGGGGGCGGCGACCCAAGATATTGCTCAATGGTGGCCAATCGTTCTTCAATCTTTCTGATCCTCACCAGAAGGCTTTTCGCCTCTTCGGGCCCAGGCAACGTGGCATCCTCTTCGTATTCCTCCGCGATTTCTTCTGCGGTGAATTCGGCTCCGCGGGCGGATTCTTCGGGAATCGTCACCTCGAGCCTCTACCCGGAGTCCGCCAATCGAAACTGACCCGTACTGGCGGCTAAGCCACTCCCCTGCTGACCCTCATCTGGCGTCTTTCCGGCGCCGTCGTCCCGGCCCACATGCCAGCGAGATCCTCGTCAGCCATGGCGAAGCTGAGGCACCCTGACGCACAGTGCAACTTCGGCAGAGCTCCCTCGCCCGGTTGAAGTTGCCGCCAACGCTTGGCACGAACGCTTCCACGTCCTCCCCACGGCACGCCCCGTACCGCTGCCACGCCGGCCGGCGAACGATGTCCTCGAGGAAGGTGAGCGGCGAGCCCATGCCCGGTGTCATCAGCCCCGCTGAGGACCGCTGTAGCCGGATCGGGCACGGTGAAAGTGTACGGCGAGACGTTGGGCAGTCTGGCACTCTCGCTCCATGACAGATGAAGTGCGGAACAAGCGCGAAGACGACCACGACGACGAACCCAAAGACCCAGAGGTCCGGTATCCGACGGGGCCTCGCGAGGAGCACGAAGATCCCCCGACCACAACAGACGATCCCGACGAGCCCGAAGAGGCCCCCGCGGTAGTCGATGGCCGGATAACCCGGAGGCGCCTGAGGTCGAGTTCTAGCCGCTGCCGCCGGCAAGGCACCCCGTAGAGCGCCCACCACTTCCGCCTCCCGGACGAAAACTATCCCGACAGCCGCTCGGTGAGATGCACCGTCACTGTGTCGCCTTTCGCCTTTCCTATCTTCTTGCGAAGGTCCGCCTTGATTGGCAGCTTGTGCGTGCCATTGCCGAGAGCCATAAAAGAACTCTGGAACGGTTGACCGTCAACCGTTCCCGCGTACTTTGACCAAGCCCTTCGTCCCGAAATACTCGGCCGATCCATCCATCACGACATAAGTCCACCCACCCTTGCTGGGACTTTTTTGCAACTCGGCTCTAAACGTCTTGTCCATCTCGCCTCCCTATCATCTCTAGCCTCGACGGCGGGGTGCCCTTAAAGTCATCGCACGCGACAGAGTGTCCCGAAGGGAGCGTTACAGGGTGCGTAGATGAAGACGCCGTGCCAGAACCCTTATCTCGAGCTCGTGGTCACCGCACCATTCACGGAACGTGCTCAGAGAGTCGTCCCGGTCCATAGCGACCGCTTCGTGAAGATCCATGAGGGGCGACTTCAATTCTGCCCAGGGAGCGGCTTCAACCATGCGCCATGCGTCCGCGCTCGCCCTGGAATCGCACCTGGATCTTCTGCTCTCGCAGGAGCATCCCCCTACTGCAGCAAGCCTTGGATTAACCTGAGAAGACCTTCTACAGTGAGGGTTGTCGATCTAAAGGCAAGAGCCCTATGTCGACTGTCGAAATGCCGGTCCAGGAGTGCGATTTCCCTCCACGGCAAGCCACGGCGTTCGTCTCGAATTGCCGATCGGCATGACTGCAACCGAACGGCAGCTCTCTGACGTCTTGAGCGAGTTCGCTCGCACGATGCTGACCGACTTCCCGATCCAGGGCATCTTGGATCAACTGGTGCGCCGGATGGTCGACATCATGCCCGTCACCGGAGCCGGTGTCACCTTGATTTCCGAATCGACGAGTCCCCACTACGTCGCTGCGTCCGACGCTGCGGCGTTGAGGTTCGAGGAGTTGCAGACTGTCCTTGACGAGGGACCATGCATCATCGCCTATCAAACAGGCGAGGCGGTCACCATTGCCGCTCTCAGGGACGAGAACCGGTTCCCGCGTTTTGTGTCCCAAGCGCTTGCAGCTGGACTCGAAGCCGTATTTACCTTTCCTCTGCACCACGGGAACTCCCAGCTCGGAGCCCTCGATCTCTATAGAGACTCGCCGGGCGCGCTCTCAAGGAAGTCGATGGTCGTGGCGCAGACATTGGCCGACGTGACCTCGGCGTATCTCGTCAATGCCCAAGCCCGCTCCGATCTGTTGCATACAGCTGCGCACGCCCAGGCAATCGCGTTGCATGACGCGCTCACCGGACTGCCCAATCGCAACCTTCTGCTTGAGCGCATCAAGCACGCCCTTCTCAGTCGCCGCCGTTCGGGCAAACTCGTGGCGCTTCTTTTCATTGATCTCGACGGCTTCAAGGGGGTCAACGACAAATCAGGGCATCAGGCCGGTGATGATCTCCTGGTTGCCGTCAGTGCACGGCTCACGAACACGCTCCGCCCGGGCGACACCGTGGCGCGTCTTTCGGGTGACGAGTTCGTCATCTTGTGCGAGGACCTGAGCGACGAAGGTCAGGTTGAGGGTCTCGCTGGGCGCCTCGATGACTCGATTGCAAAGCCCTACGATCTGGAAGGAGTCACGGTGAATCTGTCGGCCAGTATCGGCATTGCCTTTGCCGGTCAGGGTAACGATCCCGAAGAACTCCTCCACAACGCCGATATCGCCATGTACCAAGCCAAGCGCAAAGGTGGCGGGACTCATCAGGTCATCGACATCCACGAGCAGCGCCGCAGTGACTCGAGTGATTCGCTCCTGCGGGATTTGGGCCATGCCGCAGAGTTGGAAGAACTTCGGCTCGACTACCAGCCGGTGATCCGCACCACCGATCGGCGAGTCGTCTGCGTCGAGGCGCTCCTCCGATGGGACCATCCTGGTAGAGGGCTCATCCCACCGACCGTTGTGATTCCGATGGCAGAGCAGTCTGGTGACATCGTCGAGATCGGACAGTGGGTGCTCGAACACGCCTGTGTCGACCGACACCGCTGGGAAGCGAAGGCCGGAGACGAGACACTGGTGGTGTCCGTCAACGTGTCGGCGCATCAGCTCATGGCACCCGGCTTCTTATTCGCGGTCCGAAACATACTCTTGCTCACCGATACGCTCCCCAAAGAGCTGTGTCTTGAGATCACCGAAAGTGCATTCATCCAAGATGCCAAGCGTGCTCTCGCGGTCCTATCCGAGCTCAAAGCGATCGGTATTCAGCTCGCGCTCGATGACTTCGGGACGGGCTACTCGTCACTGAGTTATTTGATGGAGTATCCCGTCGACGTCATCAAGATCGACCAAACCTTCATTGCGAGGGTGACCGAGAGCAAGGCGAGCCATGCCATCGTCTCCAAGACGATTGAGTTGGCCCACCTCCTCGATCTCACGGTCGTCTGCGAAGGAGTCGAGACAGCTGAGCAGGACCGCGAGGTCACAGCGCTCTTGAGCGATTTCTGTCAGGGCTTTTACCTATCGCTGCCCATGGCGGTGGAGATGATTGACGACATGGCCGGTCATGCGAAATCAGCCTGGACGATCTCGGTATAAAGCTGCTCCCGGCATGCCTCGACATACCAGCTCTCCGACTAGCCCATCTACCTGGCCAAACGCCCGGTTCTAATTGTTGAAGCGGAATTCCACCACGTCGCCGTCACGCATAACGTAGTCCTTGCCTTCCATCCGCGCCCTCCCGGCGGCGCGTGCCGCGACCACCGACTTCATTTCCACCAGATCCTCGAAGCTCACCACTTCAGCCTTGATGAAGCCCTTCTCGAAGTCCGTATGGATCACACCGGCCGCCTTGGGTGCCGTGTCGCCGACATGGATGGTCCATGCCCGCGCCTCTTTGGGGCCAGCGGTGAGGAAGGTCTGCAGGCCCAGGGTGGCAAAGCCCACATGGATCAGCCGCTCCAAGCCCGACTCCTGCAGGCCGTAGCTCTCGAGCAGCTCACGGGCGTCGTCTGCCGGCATCGCGGCCAGCTCTGCTTCGATCTGTGCGCAGAGCACGATGGAGCTGGCAGGCGCCACGCCACCGGCCAGCTGCTCCGCCAACGCGGTGTCGGTCAGCGCATCCTCGTCGACGTTGAAGACATAAATGAACGGCTTGGCAGTGAGCAGATGCAGGTCGTACAGCAGATCGACATCGACCTCGCCCTGTGCCGCCGCACTCGAGATGGTCCGTCCTTCGTCGAGGACGCGCTGGGCCACTGCCACGGCCTCTGCGGCGGCACGCAGCTCGGGGTGGGCTCTCGCTTCTTTGGCCAACTTCGGCAGCCGGTTCTCGACGGTCTGCAGGTCGGCCAGGATCAGCTCCGTGTTCACGGTGGCGATGTCGGACATGGGATCGACCCGCCCGTCGACGTGGATCACGTCGTCGTCGTGAAACACGCGGACCACCTGGCAGATGGCGTCGCTCTCCCGGATCGCGGCCAGGAACTTGTTCCCCAACCCCTCCCCTTGTGACGCGCCCCGCACGATGCCTGCGATGTCGACGAACGTCACCGACGCCGGCACGATCGGCGCACCGTCATAGAGCGCGGCGAGTTCCTCCAACCGATGATCGGGGACAGCGACGACGCCCACGTTCGGATCGATGGTGGCGAAGGGGTAGTTGGCCGCCAGCACCTCGTTGTTCGTGAGTGCGTTGAACAGCGTCGACTTGCCGACGTTGGGGAGCCCGACGATGCCGATGGAGAGGGACACCGATCCGCCTACGGTGCGAGCACGCCGGCCGCGGCGGCGAGCGCGCGCAGGTCGGCCTCGGGACGGGCGCCGGTGTGCGAGATGATCTCGGCGGCACAGATGCCCCCGAGCCGCGCGCTGAGCACCGGATCCATTCCATGCGTCAACCCGTAGAGCATGCCCGCGGCGAACAGGTCCCCGGCCCCGGTCGTGTCGATCACGCGACCGACGGGCGCCGCAGGCACCTCAACCGGACCGTGGGCGGTCAGGACGACGCAGCCGGCGGCACCACGGGTCATGACGACGAGCAAACCCGTCTCCTCCGCCGCCTCGAGAGCAGCTGTGTGAGAGGCCGACCCGAACAGCATGGTGATCTCCTCTTCGTTCCCCAGCAGTATGTCGATGTCGTCGACGAGGAGATCGAGGAATTCGCGCTGGTGTCGTTCGACGCAGAACGCATCCGAGAGCGACAGGGCGACCGAGCCGTCCGCCCCGTGGGCAATGGCAGCGGCATGGCGCATTGCTTCCTTGGCCGCAGCCACATCCCACAGATAGCCCTCCAGCAGCACCACGGCGGCCCGCTCGACGAAGGGCGTCGACACCCCGGCCACCGTCAGGGTGGACGCCGCCCCGAGGTAGGTACCCATCGTCCGCTCTGCATCGTCCGAGATCAGCACCATGCAGCGGCCCGTCCCCAGAGCATCGCCCTCGGCCGAGCCGCCGAAGTGCGGCTCGACCGACACACCCGCAGCGCGGAGATCCTCCACGTAGGTGTGCCCGACCGCGTCGTCGGCTACCGCCCCGACAAACCCGGCCCGTCCCCCGAGCTCGGCCAGCCCGACCGCCGTGTTCGCCACCGATCCCCCGGAGACGAAGCGGGGGTTCGCCATGATGCCCTGAATGGCAGTGGCCTGGTCCAGGTCGATCAGGGTCATGGAACCCTTCACCAAGCCCACCTGTGCCAGTACCTCGTCGTGCGTCGTCTCGAGGACGTCCAACAATGGTGATCCGATCGCCACCAGGTCCAGCTCAGACCTGCTGGCGTCGTCGATTCCCGGGGTTTCGGTCGATTCATTCGCATCCACGCAGCGAGAACCTACTCGGAGCGAGGCGGGTAGCCTTCCCGACAATGTCATCTTCCCCATTGACCCCAACGACGACCCACCAGGATGCGTTTCGTCTGCCTCGGACCGTGGAGCCGCACGTCTACCGGCTGGAGATTGAGCCTGACATCGGCTCGGCCACCTTCTCGGGGACTGTGGCGATCGATGTCACGGTGCACGAATCTGTCGACCGGATCGTGCTCAATGCGGCCGAGCTGGCCATCAGCGATGTCGAGGTCCGCACCGCGACGGGCGACGTCATCGGGTGCACCGTCTCCTTCGAGGACGAGCTCGAGCAGGTCATCTTCCGCCCCCCGGCTCCCCTCGCGCCAGGGGCCTGCACGGTGACGTGTCGGTTCACGGGCACCCTCAATGACAAGTTGCGCGGGTTCTACCGGTCCACGTACACCGACGATGCCGGCGAGACCCACACGATTGCGACGACACAGCTCGAATCGGTCGACGCCCGCCGGGCCTTCCCCTGCTGGGACGAGCCGGATCGCAAGGCCGTTTTCGAGGTGACACTGACCATCGATCGGGATGACGACGCGTTCTCCAATTCCCCCATCGTCGACGTGCGCCGGGTCGGCGACAAGAGTGTGGTGCGCTTCGCGCCGACCATGAAGATGTCGACCTATCTGGTCGCCTTCGTCGTCGGTCAACTCGAGACGACCGAGACGATGGATGTCGACGGGGTGCCGCTCCGTGTCGTCTTCACGCCGGGCAAACGCAAGTTGGCCGACTTCGGGTTGGCGATCGGCGCCTTTTCACTCCGCTTCTTCACCGAGTACTTCGGCATCCCCTACCCGGGGGACAAGGTCGATCTGGTCGCAATTCCCGACTTTGCCGCCGGCGCCATGGAGAACCTCGGCTGCATCACGTTCCGCGACACCGCCCTCCTGATCGATCCGACCAGCGCGGCCCGGGCCGAGCTGGAACGGGTGGCCGATGTGGTAGCGCACGAGATGGCACACATGTGGTTCGGCGACCTCGTGACCATGGGGTGGTGGGAGGGGATCTGGCTCAACGAGGCATTCGCCACGTTCATGGAGATGCTCTGCGTCGATGCCTTCCGGCCGTCCTGGGACCGTTGGGTGGGATTTGCCCCCTCGCGCGAAGCGGCCCTGACGATCGACGGCGTCCATGCCACCCGACCCATCGAGTACCCGGTCGGGCCGCCCAAAGAGGCCGAGGGCATGTTCGACCTCTTGACCTACGAAAAGGGTGCGGCCGTCTTGCGGATGTTGGAGCAGTACATCGGGCCCGAGGTCTTCCGCGATGGTGTGCGCACCTATCTGACGGCACACGCCTACGCCAACACCGTGACCACCGACCTGTGGGACGCGCTCGAAGAGGCAAGCGGCGAACCGGTGCGCGACGTCATGAACACGTTCATCCTCCAAGGTGGCCATCCTCTGGTCTCACTACGCGGCGACACCGTGGAGCAGCAACCGTTCTCCTACGGCGAGGTCCCCGACGGGATTGACTCGGCGATCGGTGACGCCTGGAACGTCCCGGTGGCCGTGCGCGCCCTGGCTGTCGATGGGAAGCCGGGGGCTCCCACGAGCAAGTTCGTCCTCGACAAGGCACCCGTCCAGCTCGAAGAGACAGCGCAAGGATTGGCCGTCGTCAATGCCGGTGGATGGGGCGTGTTCCGGGTGGGCTACGACGCCGAACACCGCCTGGCGCTTGCGGCGCGCCTCTCCGAGCTCACCCCTCTGGAGCGGGCCAACCTTCTGGCCGACACCTGGGCCACCACCCTGGCCGGGCATTCCACGCTCCAAGAATTCCTCATCGTGGGGGCGAAACTCGGGCTCGAGCCCGATCCGACCCCCTGGGCTCCGGTCTCCGCCGCGTTCCACCTGGCGCGGCGCATCGTGGACGAGGCCGACCTTCCGTCGCTGCACGAGGCCGTCGCTGCCCTCGTGGGCCCGCAATTCCGGCACCTCGGTTTCGAGTCCCGGCCGGGCGAAGGGGATCGCACGCCGACGCTCCGTTCGCTGGCCATCAACCTCCTGGGTACCGTTGGTGCGGACCCCGTGGTGCGCGAAGAAGCACTGCGGCTCTTCGTCGAGTCGCCACTCGGGGGTGGCACCGGTGCTCCGATCCCGGCCGATGTCGAGGCTGCCACGCTGGCGGTGGTGGCACAGCTACTGCGGCCCGGCGACTACGACGCGCTCCTGCAGCGGTACAGGACAGCCACCACGCCGCAGGAAGAAATGCGTTCGCTCAGCGCCCTTTCGGTCTTCCCGAGCATCGACCTGGCCCAGCGCACATTCGATCTCGCCATGACCGAGGTGCGCAGCCAGAACGGGTGGCTCGTCATCTCTTCGTTGCTGGCAAATCCGGTTGCGGGCCAGTCGATCTGGCTCCGCATCACCGAGGCATGGGACGCCATCCTCGAGCGGTTCCCGAAGAACGCGCACGCACGCATTGCCGAGGCCATTCCCTCCCTGTGCGGCGACGCCGACTTCGCCCGCTCGGTGGTGCAATTCCTGGCCGAGCATCCTCTGGCGTCGGGCCCCCGCCGCGTGGCCCAGTCGGTGGAACGCCTGAACGTCAACGTCGCCTTTGCCCAGCGCGAGCGGACACGGTTGGGTGACAGCTTCCGGGCCGCAGTCGCCGCGGCAACCACAGCTTGAGCCCGCCCGCGGGGAAGCCCCACGCAGCGGGGGCACCGGACGATGCCCGGCTACGGGCACTCGTCGCCTCCGCTCGCCAGACTCGCGGGTTCATGCCCGACGACGAGGGCGAGGCGCTCCTCCAAGCTGCACTGCGCGCGGGGAGGGCCTCTCTGGACGGCACTCCCACGACGACGTTCCTCGAAATCGGGGCCTGGTGCGGAAAGTCATCGCTCTACCTGGGAGCGGCAGCCGAGGCCACCGGCGCCGTCTTGTTCTCCATCGATCACCACCGTGGCTCCGAAGAGAATCAGCCGGGATGGGAACATCACGAGGCTGACCTCGTCGATCCGGAGCGGGGCCAGATCGACACGCTGCTGCAGTGGCGCCGCGCCGTGAGCGGGGCCGACCTCGAGGGATCCGTGGTCGGCGTCGTCGGCGATTCGTCCACCGTGGCCGCACGCTGGACCCACCCGCTGGCCTTCTGCTTCATCGATGGCGGCCATGGGGCGGAACCGGCGTGGGCCGACTTCCGGGGCTGGGCGCCGCGGGTCGCAGTTGGGGGTTGGCTCGCTATCCACGACGTGTTTCCCGACCCCGCCGACGGTGGGCGTCCGCCCTACGAACTGTTCTGTGCCGCGCTCGCCTCGGCCGAATTCATCGAGGACCGCGAATGCGGCAGCTTGCGCGTCTTGCGCCGTGTGGCGCCGCCGGCGACCTGACGCCGGCCTGACGCCATCATCTCAGCCGGCGGTGCAATCCCCGGCGGCCGGTCCGACGCAATGCGGTTCGGCCAGATCGAGCGCCGCCGGGAGGCACTCGCCACGGAACAGGCCCGCCGCAGGTGACGTATTCGACAGTGCGTCGGCCGCCAGAACCATGGCGCCGAAGGTGTAGGTCGTGCGCTCGTTCTCGGGAAAGGTGACCTTCTCGGGATAGACCATCCCCGTCCAGTAGGAGCCGTCCCCGAGTCGCAAGTTCTGACCGGCCACGAAGAGCTCCCGGGCTCGGTCGCGCATGCCGAGCGCGTCGAGGGCCAGGACGCACTCGGCCGTCTCTGCCGCCGTCACCCAGTCCCCCGTCGAGACGCACCGCACGCCGAGGCCTTCCATGACGAACGTGTCCC
This sequence comes from uncultured Acidimicrobiaceae bacterium, assembly GCA_963706555.1. Taxonomy (GTDB): domain Bacteria; phylum Actinomycetota; class Acidimicrobiia; order Acidimicrobiales; family RAAP-2; genus Bog-473. The sequence goes on along the minus strand of OY970164.1, from coordinate 1,922,385 downwards.
AACCGTCGGCCAGGCGATGACGTCCGGCCTCCCCCTCCAACGCCCCCGACAAGACGGGGTAGTACCAGTCCATGGCGAACTCCACCTTCGGGGCGAAGGCGGTGGGGTGGTGTGCCACGGCGTGACCGAGACGGCCCGCCGCCAGCTCCCAATCCGGGCGGTCCTTGGCCAGAAATTCGGCCACGGCAACGGCGCAGCGCATGGAATGGTAGATCGAGGACGAGCCGGTCAGGAGGGCGTACCCCTCGGCGCGCCCGGAGGGATCGAGGGACCAGAGGACCGATCCATCGGGCTGTTGCCAGCGCAGGATGAAGTCGATGCCGCGTTGGATGGTCGGCCACAACTCGCCGAGGAATTCCACGTCGCCGGTGATGAGGTGGTGATGCCAGGCGCCCGCCGCAAGGTACGCGCACACGTTGGTGTCGAGTCGCTGATCCTTCACCCCGGCGCCCTGGTAGTAGTTGAACCAGCTGCCGTCGGGTAGTTGGTTGTCGACGAGCCACCGGTAGGCGGCCTTCGCCTCGGGGATCAGCCCGCACACCGAAAGGGCCATCGCGGCCTCGACGTGGTTCCATGGGTCGCAATGGCCGCCGTCGAACCATGGGATCATCCCGTCGGCCCGCTGCACATCCGCGATGGCGCGGGCGGTGGACAGCACGTCCGAAGACGTCAGGACGCCTGGCACTTCGGGGATTGTGCCTTCGTCGGCACGCACGTGCTCCGTCGTCATGCGGCGGCCCCGTGGTTCCTGGTCGTCGGTCCCCGACGGCCAGGGACGCCCCGCGGGGCATCGGCCTTGGTCTCGGGCATTCCGGCCACCGCGTCCTTCGGTTTGGTGAGATACACGACAAGGCTCTTGCCGATCAGCGGGCTGAGCATGCGGTCGGCGGCGCGTGTCACGAAGGGGGCTTTGACGATGTCCCACACCAGCACCTTGTGGTACGCCTCGACCGCCGGGTTGGAGTCGTTGCTCGGGCCGACGACACACCGCAGCCACCAGTACGGCGAATGGAGCCCGTGGGCGTGGTGAAATCCGGTCGGCTGCAGCCCGGTCGAGGCGAGCCGGCGTTCGAGCGTTGATCGCCGGTAGATGCGCACATGGCCTCCGGGGTTGTCGTGATACTCGTCCGACAGGGCCCAGTTCACGGCCTCGGGACCGCAGCGGGGAACCGTCACGGCCATGGTGCCGCCCGGGCGGAGCACCCGCGCCAACTCCGTCATCGCCGCCACGTCGTCGGGTATGTGCTCGAGCACCTCCGAAGCAATGACCCGGTCGAACGTGGCATCGGCGAACGGCAGCGCCAGTGCGTCACCCTGCACCGCCGCGGCCGGATGGTCGGCGGCTAACTCCCCCGCCTCCACCATCGCCCCCAGGGTGCCGCGCACCTGCGCCACTTCGTCGGGCCCGGCGTCGAGCGCCACAACCGAGGCGCCACGCCGCGCCGCCTCGAAGGCATGACGGCCGAATCCGCAACCGAGGTCCAAGAGCCGATCGCCCGGCTTCACGCCGAGCTTGTCGTAGTTCACTGTCAGCATGCGAGATCTCCTCCCGGCGCGACGGCTGCAGCCGCGGCCGGTTGGATGCGGGGCGCACCGGGCAACGGCTCTCCGGCCAGCAGGGCGCGGTAACAGGCCGCAGTGCCCGCCGCCGTCACTTCCCATGTGAAGCGATGGATCACGCGTTCGCGGCCCGCCGCACCCAGCCGTGCCCGCAACACCGGATCGTCGAGGAGGCGGGAAATGGCGGCGGCCAACGCGCCGGGGTCGTCGGGGGCCACGAGCAGGCCTGTCTCGCCGTCGGCGCCCACCACTTCGGGCAACGCGCCCCCCGTTGTCGCCACGACGGCCACGCCGCAGGCCATGGCCTCGATCGCCGGCAGCGAGAATCCTTCGTACAGCGAGGGCACCACGGCGACTTCGGCTTCCCCGTAGAGCGCAGAGAGCTCGTCGTCGCTGACGCCGCTCACACAGCGCACGACGTCGGAGAGGCCCAGTCGCGTGATGGCCCGGTCGACGCGGCCGCCCTCGCGAGGACGCCCGATGACGGTCAGCTCGACCTCGCGTTCGGTGCGCATTTTGGCCACGGCCTCGAGGAGGGGAACCAATCCCTTCATGGGAACGTCGCTCGACGAGGTCACCATGATCCGGCCCGGCTTCGGCGTGACTTCTTCCCGGGGGCGGAACACGGTGTGGTCGACGCCGACGGGTACCACGGTCATGCGTTCGGGACGCACCTGCATCTGCGCGGCGATGTCCCTGCTGGAGGACTGCGAGACCGTGACGACAGCGGGGAGCGCACGCGCCACCCTGACCTGCATCCTCAAGAAGCCGAACCAGCGGCGCGTGGTGAAGCGCTGCCAGGCGTTGGTCGCATGCGAGAGCGCCAGCTCGCGGTCGACGGTGATCGGGTGGTGCAGCGTCGTGAGCAGCGGCCAGCCGTCGGCGACCATGCCCAACATGCCGGTCCCGAGGCACTGGTTGTCGTGGACCACGTCGAAGTCGCCCTGACGCTGGGCCAGGAGCTTGCGTACGCGGGTGGAGAATGCCAGGGGCTCACCGAACCCCGCGGTGCACATGATGCCGAATTCCGCCCAATCCTCACGACTGGTGAATTCACGCCGGTGCGGGACACGGAACGGGTCCGGGTCCCGGTACAGATCGAGGCCCGGCACCGGGGTGAAGCCCACCCCCGGGTCGAGATCGGGCCACGGCGGCCCGGAGAACACCTCGACCGAATGGCCCAGTGCCACCAGCTCCCGCGTCAGATGGCGGGTGTAGACCCCCTGCCCTCCGCAGCGCGGATTGCCACGATAGATAAGGAAGGCGATCCGCAAACCACCTGGTCGCGGGGGTGCCGAAGGCATGCTGGGCGGTATCTCAATGTGGAGAGAGCGCTCCCAGGACTCCTTGGCCTCGATCCATTTCTCTCTGGGCGATTTAGGCACAAGGTGTTCCGACACATCCAACCATGGCCGCATAGCCTCCCCGAACCCCTTGCTCGACGCAAACCTCAGTCATATCCGTGCCTCTCCCATCGTCAATTGAGTCCGAACCACCCCAGGACCGTGAGGACCACGAACACCGAGGCCACAGCCGCCACCGAGAGAATCGACGCCCCGCCGAGCCACCTCGCCAGGGGCCCGTTGGCCGCCGAGCCCAGAAGGGACCGCCGGTTGGCCAGGACCAGGATCATCACCAGGGTCATCGGCGTGATCACACCCTCGAGGACCTGCGTGTTCAGAATAAGGGTGATCAGGTTGCCCGGCACCAGCACCACCGCCGCACCGACGAGGATCTGGGCCGTGAACAGCCCCAGGAAGAGGGGGGCCTGGCGGAAGCTGGAGGACACCGAACGCTCCACGCCGACTGCCTCCGCGACGGCATAGGACGTGGACAGTGGCACGACGGCCGCCGCCAGCGCCGATGCGCCGAGAAGGCCCAGCCCGAACAACACCTCGGCCGCCGGCCCGGCCACCGGGCGCAACGCGTGGGCGGCGTGCGAAGCCGAGGTAAGTGGACCGGTCCCCCCGATGGTGGCACCGGTCGCAACAATGATCGACATCGCGACGAACGCCGCCAGCAAGGCCCCCATGATGGCGTCGACCCGCTGGAACTTGTAGTCCTGCGGCTGGACGCCCTTGTCCACCACCGCGCCCGCTTCGTACAGCTGGATATAGGGGGTGATGGTGGTGCCGATGAGCGCCACCGAGATGAGAAGGAAGGACTTGCTGTGCACGAAGTGCGGCCACAGGGTGTTCGCCGCGACCTGGTGCCAGTTGGGGTGGGCGAGCACGGCGGCGATGGGGTACGCCACGAAGACGAGGGTCAGCAGCAGAAAGACCCGCTCGGCGTAGCGGTAGGACCCGAACAGGACGAGGGACCAGATGGCGAGCGCCGCGATCGGCACGGAGAGATACCGCGAGACGCCGAAGAGGTCGAAGGCCGTCGCGATACCGCCGAATTCGGTGACCATCAACCCGATGTTGGCGATGGCGAAGGCCGTGACCGCGAACGCGGTCATCCGCAACGGGAACTCCTCGCGGATGAGGGCGGCCAAGCCCTTTCCCGTGTGCACGGCGAGCCGCGCCACCATCTCCTGCACCACGACGTAGGCGATAGTGATCAGCACCATCAAGAAGAGGGTGCGGTAGACGAATTCCGCGCCGGCCGAGGAGTACGTGACGATGCCGCCGGCATCATTGCCGGCCGCGGCCGCGATGAGGCCGGGACCGGCGGCTGCCAGGTAGACCAGGCCCCTCCGGTGGAGCGGGGCTTTCACGTCAGAAGCTTGGGGAAATGGAAGCGGCCCTTGGTCGGTACGAGGGCGTCGAGCACGTCGTCCGCCAAAATCCGGCCCATCGGCCGTCCATCGTCGTCGACGACGACCAGCGAGAGCCGCCGCGCCTCAACCAGTTGCCCTGCCACCTCGTTCGCCGACGCGTGAGGCCGCACCGTGACGACATCTTCATCGACGAGGAGCGAGGAGAGACGCGAGTCCGGGGCTGTCTGCATGGTCAACAGGATCTTGAGCAGCGTGATGTCGCCCACCAACGAACCCTCCTTGTTGACCACGGCCACCGCATCGAGATCGACGTCGTGACCGCGTGCGTCAGCCAGGCGGTTGACGACTTCGGTGACGGTGTCGTCGGTGATCCCCACGACGAGGGTGGATGTCATGATGCCGCCCGCCTCGTCCTCGGGATAGCCGAGGAGCTCGCGCAACGCAGCCGCATCGGCGGGAGCCATCCTGCGCAGGAGCTCACCTCTCGTCGTCGCCGGAAGATCGCGCAGGGCATCGACTGCTTCATCGGGTTCCATGGCGACGAGGAGCCGCGCCGCTTCGTCGGGATCCGACTCGCGCAGCAACTGCTCGAGGTCGTCGGGCTGCATCTCCTCGAGTGCGTCAGCCGCCTCATCCGCGCTCGAGCGCGGCCAACAGTTCCCGGCGCTCGTCGCGGCGGAGGTCCTCCAACAGGTCGGCCAGCTCGCCGGGGCGCAGGCGGTGCAGGCCTTCGTGGGTCATCTTGAGACGGACCTGCGTCGCCCCGTCGACGGAGTCGTTCGACTCCCCGAACGGCTGGATCGCAGCCCAGTCGATGACCCGGTCAGGCGTGGGCAGGGGGCGCCAGCGGCGCGGCCCCAGTCGCCGGAGCAGCGTGGAGGTGGACACGTCGGCCCCCACGAGGCGAATACGACCGAGCACTTCGGCCAGATAGAGGTCCGCCGCCCGAATGACCTGCACGCCGTCCACGTCCACGAGCTGGTGGTCGAGGACGTCCTTGGCCAAGAGCACCTCGCCCGGGCGCTGGACGACGTCGCGCAAGTCGAGCCGGGCCGAGCGCAGCAGGACCTCGGCGTGCGCGATGCGATCGATGGCCGATGCGGGGACGAAGGCCAACCGCCGCCCCACCTTGATGACCAGGCCCGTCACGGGCGGGTAGGTCTGCCCGTCCGACCAACGGGCCACGATGTCGTCGAGGCGGCCGATCTCTTGACCGGTCTGATTGGTCACGGGCCGCCCCAGAATTCCCGCCAGGGACACGATGGAGTCGAAAACGCCCTCGGACGCGAGGATGCGGCGCGTGCGCCGACGCCGTTGGTGCGCCGGTCGCTCGGGCGTCTCGCGGCGTCGGGAAAGGGAGAGATTGGAACGGGCAGACGGTTCTGCCGGCGGGGATGGAGTCACGGTGCTATCTCCTGTGCGGCGCCATCAGGCGGTCAGGTCGGAAGGGACGGAGAGGCGCCTTGTGGATGCGGCACCCGAAAAAGGCTGCGACCAGCACCTTCTCGATTCCGACGCCTACGATGACGTCCGGGCAGTTTGGACGGACCAGTCGTTCAGCCGGCGCAGGCGGGGCGAGGTGTGCCGGTAGTGCTACTGGGAGGTTCGTCCTTTCGCATGGCCACACCTCCTTCCATTCGTGCCGCGCCCCGGGCGCCGCACATCGCTCGCTTCGCTGCTCACCATTGTACCGCCCCCGAGCTGCCCCTCGTGGTCTCGTGACGGTGGGACCGCGGTGGTTTTGCGAGGGATCGCAGGGCGGGTACCGTGCCGTGGCATGGACCTGACGTACCCCCCAGAGGCAGAAGAGTTCCGCGGCGTCATCAGCGCATGGCTCGAGGAGAATCTGCCAGAGGGTTGGGGTACGCCGGAACTCACCTTGACCCCCGAGGAGCGGGTCGCGTTCAACGACGAGTGGACGGCCAAGCTCTTCGCCGGCGGCTGGATCTGTGCCAGCTGGCCGGTCGACTACGGCGGCAAAGGTCTGACGCTCCTCCAGCAGGTCGTGCTCAACGAAGAGTTCGCCCGGGTGGGGGCACCACTGCGCGGCGACTTCTTCGGCGACACGTTGGTGGGGCCGACGCTCCTGCAATGGGGCACCGAGGAGCAGAAGAAACAATTCATCCCGAGCATCCTTTCGGGCAAGACCTCGTGGTGCCAAGGCTTCAGCGAGCCCGATGCCGGATCCGACCTCGCCAGCCTCAAGACCAAAGCGGCGCTCGATGGTGACGAATGGGTCATCAACGGCCAGAAGGTGTGGACCACCCAAGCGCAGCACGCTGACTACATCTTCTTACTGGCGCGCACCGATCCCGACGCGCCCAAGCACGCCGGAATCTCCTACCTCCTCGTCCCGATGCGCCAACCGGGGATTGAGGTGCGCCCGATTCAGCAGATCGACGGCTCGGCCGAATTCAACGAGGTCTTCCTGACCAATGCGCGCTGCCCGAAGGGCAACGTGATCGGCGGCCTGCACAACGGGTGGAAGGTGGCGATGACGACGCTCGGTTTCGAGCGCGGCACCTCAGCGACAACCAGTTACCGGCGGTTCCGTAAGGAGTTCAACGAGATCCTCCAACTGGCGCGGTCGTCCGGGGCCGCCGGTGATCCGCTGATCCGGCAACGCTTGGCCTTGGCGTGGTCGAAGATCAAGATCATGGAGATCAACGGCTACCGCACCTTGACCGACGCGGTGCGCGGTACGCACACCACCGCTGCCTTGAGCGCGTGCAACAAAATGTTCTGGTCCGAGACGCATCAAGAGACGCTGCTGTTGGGCATGGACATCCTGGGCATGCGGGGCCAGACGCTGCTCGGTGAGGAAGGGCAGGACGCCCTTCTTCCCGGCGCCCGGCGGGCCTCGGCCAACTACCCGGTGGACAACCTGCAGTCGCTCTTCTTCTTCTCCCGCTCCGAGACGATCTGGGGCGGGGCGGCGGAGATCCAACGCAACATCGTGGGTGAGCGCGTGCTGGGCCTCCCCAAGGAACCGCGCCCCTAAAGTCGTCTCCCCGTGACCAGGGAGGCCTCGTACCGCACAGGTACACGGCCTCCCACCCGGTCGACCTCCGTCACGATGTCCTCGAGCAGCGCGGTCAACTGCGCAGGAGGAAGTGTGTGATGGTCGCTGTGCGTACGGGCGAGGTCGATCCACTCTTGGCCCGAGTACACGATCTCGTGCTCGAAAGTCTCTACTGAAACCGGGCCGAAGGCGCCCGTGTGCCGGAGGGACTCGGCCACCGATTCGTAGAGCGATGTCGGACGCTGGCCCAGGAGTACCGAGGACTGCGCCAGCTCAGGGGCGTGGCGCGAATACGCGGCGTCGAGGGCGGGTCGCACCAGTGGATCGTGATGGGCCTGGTTCCAGAACAGCCCGATACGCCCGCCCGGAGACAGCACTCGCGCCGCCTTCACCGCTCCCCGGCGCGGCTCCACCCAATGCCAGGCCTGACCCGCTGTCAGCGCGTCGAAGCACCGGCCGGCGGCGTCCCATTCTTCGATAGTGCCGGCGTCGACCACCACGCCGTGACGTCGGGCGACCTCGGCCATCCGGACATCGGGCTCGAGCCCGAGGACATCGCAACCCCGGGCCGTCAACAGGCGGGCCACAATTCCGGTGCCGCAGCCCACGTCGAGCACGGTGTGCGGTTGCTCGGCCACGAGCACGTCGATCAGCGCAGCCGGATAGGGGGGTCGGACCCGGTCATAGGCAACGGGATCATCTCCGAACGAACTGGCCCGGCGCCGATCCTCGTGCAACACCCACTCTTCGCTCACTGCACCGCCTGACGCTTCGGGCGCCGCGTCGTCGCCCCGGTTTGGGCCAACGGGAGCGGCACGACATTTGAGTCCTCATCCGCCACGACGGCAATCGCAGCAGGCGCGGCTGCCGCGCGCTGGCGGGTGGCGACGAAGAAGAGCGGCACGCTGGCGCCCAACGTGGCGATGCCGCCGACGAGAAGGGCTATCCGCGGACTGCTGACGTCGCTGATGTAACCGAGCAAGGGTGCCCCGATCGGGGTGCTCCCCAAGAAGGCGATGGCGTTCAGCGACATGACCCGGCCCCGCATGGCGGGATCCGCCCTCAGTTGCAACGTCGCGTTGTTGGTGGCCACGAATGAGATGCTGCCCGCACCCATCAACACCAGGAGGAGGATGGCCACCTGTTCGGTGGGTGCCACCGCCACCGCAACGATAGAGGCGCCGAAGAACATGCCGATCACCGCTAGAAGGTGTGTGGAGGGGCGGCTGCGATGCGCGGTGAAGAGTCCGCCGGCCACCGCACCCGCGCCCATGGCCGCCAGGAACGCGCTGTAGAGCCCGGCGCCGCCATGGAACGTGACCTTGGACAGAAGCGGCAACGTCACCGTGAAGTTGAAGGCAAAAACGCCGACGACGGCCATGGAGATGAGCGGCGAGCGCAGGTCGGGTGTGGACCACACGTAGCGCAGACCTTCGCGCACCTGACCCTTGCTCCGGCCGACGCCCGGCATCGAGTACAGGTCCGCGGCGCGCATTCTCGAGAGCGCCACGATGACCGCGATGTAGGAGGCGGCGTTGACCATGAAACAGGTGGAGACGCCGAGGGTGAGGATGAGGACCCCGCCGATCGCCGGTCCGATGACCCGGGCCCCGTTCATGACGACGCTGTTGAGGCTCACTGCGTTGGGCAGGAGGTCTCGATCCACCATTTCGGAGACGAAGGACTGGCGTGCGGGATTGTCGAACAAGTTGACCACGCCGAGCAGCGACGACAGCACGAACACCTGCCAGAGCTGGATCGAGTGCGTGATGACGAGCAGTCCCAAGAGCAGCGCCAGGACGGCGGCCGCTGACTGGGTGGCGTAGAGGACCTTGCGCTTGTCGAGCCGGTCGGCGATCAAGCCACCGAACGGTCCGAGCAGAAGCAGGGGCACGAACTGCAAGCCCGTTGCGATGGCCACGTCGACGCCGGTCCCGTGGAGAGGGAAGAGGATGAGGTAGGTCTGCGCCACCATTTGCATCCAGGTCCCTGAAACCGAGATGACCTGACCGGTGAAGAACAGGCGGTAGTTGCGAACGGAGAGCGCGCGAAAGGTGCGCTGGCTGGCTCGGGCCAAGCGGCTCATTGGCCCACCAGATGTTCGAGGAGGTCCACCAGAGCGGCCGCGCCGGCCTGTTCCTCGGGACTGAGCTCCGCTAGGCGCCGCGTGAGGAATGCGTTCTTGAGCGTTCGTATGCGCTCCATGGATTTTTTGCCGGCGGGCGTGATGCGCACGCGGGCACTGCGGCGATCCGAGGTATCGGTGACACGCGTCACCATGCCGGCGTCGGCCAAGCTCGCCACGATCTTCGTCATGGTCGGGGGCTGCACCTGCTCGATGGAAGCCAGCTCTCCCAGTGTGGGGCTCCCGAGGCGGTTGACGGCGCCCAGGGCAGAAGCCTGCGCCGGCGAGAGGCCGGCCAGTGACTCTTGACGCAAGAGACGGTGGAGCCGGTTGATCGACAGGCGGAGCCGGCCGGCCAGCTCCTCTGACACCCCGGCGACTGCGACTTCTCGGCTCAGGGTCTCCAGCGGCTCGGACATGCCACCAGTATAGTTAGTTTTGCTAACTAAAGAGCCGGTCCGGGTCGCCGGGGCTCAGAAGTTCGGGACGTACCCTCCGCTACCGAGCGACGAGCTCTCGTCCATGCTCAGGGAATCGTCCAAGCCGCCCACGACCTCGGTCACCCAGGACAGGCGGTCGCGGAGGATCCGCTCGACGCCCTCCGAGAGGGTGGCCGAGCTCACGGCGCACGAACTGCAGGCCCCTTGGAGCTGCACCTCGACCACGCCCGCGTCCACGTCGGCCCTGATCAGGACCAGGTCTCCCCCGTCAGCCTGCACCGCCGGCCGCATCAGGTCGATGATCCCCTGCAGCTTGCTCAGGCGGTCGGCACGTTCGGCATCACTCAACGCAGTCTCGGTTTCTGGCACGGCACCATTCTGCCGTGTCGAACGCCCGGCGTGACCCGAAGGCGTGCGGGTGGCTCAGATGAGGCCGACAGGGACCGGCGGCGAGCCCTGGACAACCGGGTTGCTGAGCTCGCCGATCCCCTCGATCTCGATGCGGACGACGTCGCCATCAGCCAAGAAGCGCGGCGGGTCGAACCCCGCGCCGACCCCCGCCGGTGTGCCTGTGGCGATCACGGTGCCGGGCTCGAGAGGGAAGGCCGTGGTCAGGTACTCGATCAGGGCGGCACAAGCGAAGATGAGGTCGGCCGTCGAGGAGTCCTGCCGCAGGTCATCGTTGACCCAGGTGCGCAGCGCCAGGTTCCCGGGATCGGAGAGCTCATCGGTGGTGACGAGACAGGGGCCACAGGGCGCGTGGGAGTCGAACGACTTGCCCAAGGTGAAGGTGGGTGTCCGCCACTGCCAGTCCCGGACGCTGACATCGTTGATGATGGTGAAGCCGGCCACGACCTCCATCGCCCGGGCGGCGGGGATGTGCTGGCAGCGCCGGCCGATCACCATGGCCAGTTCGCCCTCGTAGTCGACCATGGTGGACACGGTCGGCAGGACGATCGGGTCGCCCGGCCCGGCGATCGACGTCCGCTGCTTGTTGAACCAGTACTGGTACTCGGGGGGCTCACGGCCCATCTCGGCCACATGGGCCCGGTAGTTCATCCCGATGGCCAAGATGCTGGGTGGGCCGGGAACCGGTGCATACCGCCGCACCACGTCGAGCGGGTGACGGGCGGCCAGGCCAGAAGGGGCCTGACGGGCGCGCTCGAGGGCGTCGGGGCCGAGGGAGAGCAGCGCGGCCATGTCGGCGGGCAGACCGACAGCGGGGTCGCTCAGGTCGACGACTTCGTCGCCGACGACGAGGCCCGGGCGTGGCCCGCCCGAGACGTCGGCCGACGAGGTTGGGCGGGGGGAGAAGCTGAGCAGACGCATGCGCTAAAAGTAGAGGCGGGTCGGGGAGCGGGCAATCAGGGCGCGCACGACAGCAGCGCACGAAGGGCACGCTCGCCCCACGATGCCCCCACCGCCGACCAGTCCTGCGGACGGTGGACGACCTGATCAGCCTCGGCCCACAACTCGTCCTCGACCGGGTCCAGGACACCCCTGATCTGCTCGATGGCCAGGGGATCGGCATCCACCCGTTGCCGCAGGGCATCGGCGGCCCGCCACATCGGCTCGCTGGAAAGCTCGAACGGCACGAAGGGGGGCGGTCCTGCCGCCGTGCGCGGGAAGGCCGGCACATAGATGCTCGCGCAGGGGCTGCCCAGGGCCACAAAGACGCGGAGCGGTGCTCCCTCGGCCAGGTCCTTCGGGAGGACCGCGATGAACGAGGCGGCGGTGACGCTCCGCTGCGGCTCATGCATGCAGACGCTGGCCCCGGATCGATCCACCGGGCCGGGTCGATCCACCGGGCCGGATCGATCCACCGGGCCGGATCGATCCACCGGGCCGGCAGGGGGTGGCAGTGCCGGTCCTCGGCTGCCCGGCGCTCCCCACAATCCGCTGCCGTGGTCGCGCAGGTGCGCGGCCATTGCGGCGGGGGTGAGCCCGGTGCCCTCGTCACGTTGGGCGCGTAGGAAGTCGAGGCCCGCCTCCCGCCGCACGTCGGCCGACGCCGTGGGCGCATCAAAATCGCGGAATCGATCGAAGTCGTCGCCGGGCGCGAGCTCGGGTGAGGCCTGCATCCATTGCGTGCCCACCGTGAGACGGTTGCTGATCGCCGTGCCACGAGCGACCGGGGCGGCCGCGTACTCGGTGCCCGCCGTATCGAGCACGAAGGCCTCCGTGGCGTCGGCGATCAGGAACGAGGAGTCGTAGGCCTCGTTGTGGGCCGCGTCGGCGATCCCCCCTTGGCCGTAGGTGGTGAGCAACTCGATCAGGAGCTCGAGCGCGTGCGGCGCGGTGCGTGCCCGCTCGAGAGCCAGGCGGACCAGATCCATGCCGATCAGCCCGGGCCGCCCCGCCGTCTGTGCATGCACCGTGCTGACCCGCTCGTTCCCGATGGCCACGCCGAACTCGTTCACGCCGTGCTCGGCCCCCCACAAGTTTGATTTTGACCACCTGAGCGTTTTCCCTGCGCAAGACGCCCGGACGTCTTGTTAGCAGTTCGAGGAAGCGAACTGAGCTACGTCTGATGTGGGCGTTCTGGTGTGGGCGATAACACCGCATGTCTGCGTCACGATCTCAGCCTTCTGTGACATGAGCTGCGAGACTTGTGACTGCGGCATCGAAGGGTCGTCAGCAAGCTGATACTCGATGGCATTGACCTGAGAGATGAGGTTCTGAGCTTCCTGCCAATAGGCATCCTGGGCGCCGTTGTAACTGTTGTGTGATGTGCGATTGACCGCACTCGGACCAGTCGAGACCACCACAGCCACGGCAATCCCCAGCCCAACGATGGCAAGGCAGCTGGCCGCTGCCAATAGCCAGTTCCTCCGTCGATGGTTGGTCATGTCCTACTCCCTTACCACCGCAGATTAGAGGGCATGGCCGGACCCTGTGATACGGGCAGTCGGGGGGCTGTCACAGACGATGGTGAAACCGACAATCGACATCGAGTCAGGGTAACGCAGCGGACTCGCCCTCAGGCAGGAGATTAGACTGCATCGCAACCTTCTTGGTAGATCGGGCGAAAGGGTGCGGGATGGGCTTTCTGCGCAAGGCCACGTGGGTAACAACGGGCGGGGCGAGCGGCCTGGTATTCAAGGCCAACTCTAAGAAAGAGCGGATTGCCAATGCGCTAGAGGCGCAGAACCGAGCGACGAATCAAGCGAATCGGTCGGCTAGGCCAACGCTGGCTGATTCGGGTATCTTCCACTTCAGCAACTACGACGGCGGCTTTCCTTTTCACCCCACACCCGAAAAGCACGGCACTCTCAAGTTTGTCGATGGTCAGTGGCAGTTGCACTTTGGAAAGGGCGAACCGTTCGTACATGGCGGCGTCCGCAGGTACCCAATGCAGATCACGCCAGCGACACAGTGGGGTGGGCGATACTCGTGCTGGGTCACCATAACGGACAAGGAAGATCCGACCATCTCGGCAAAGTTCAGGATCGAAGGAATGTCGGCTGAACAGTTCACGACTTCGATGGCACGTCACCTGCCAAAGCCCGCTCCCAGCGCTCCTCGCCATGCGGTTGGTGTAGCCAAACCTTCGCCAATCGGCGTTGCGGACGAAATCGCCAAACTTGGACAGCTGCGAGACCAAGGCTTGCTGACAGATGCAGAGTTCAACGCTCAGAAAGCGAGACTTTTAGAGAGTCCGCAAACGAGTTAGGGCGCCCGTTGCTCATTCGTTCTCGTATTCGATTCTGACGCTACTAGGGCATTGAACGATGTCATTCCAGACGTGGTGCTCGGCAGGGTCGAGGTAGACCGTCCCATTCGGCTCAATAGCGACAACAGTTGCACCGTACCGCCACATGTCGAATCGCACCGTCCCTTTCACCGGCGACCGCCACTTGAGATGTTCACCCACGACTGCAACACACTCGTCCCCGTCGTGTGTCCAAGTCGCTCGCACCGCTTGTTTGGGTTCTTCCACAGCTGGAGTTTACTCCCAGGGAGTTTTGAGGACTTTCGAGCGAGGCGAGGGCAGGCCGCCAGGTGAGGCCTTCGCAGACCCACAAGCTGGCGGGCACCACCGGGTCGGGGGTCTTCAGTTTCGCTTCGCCCTGCGAAGTTCCCGCCGACTTGGCTTCTGCAGGATTTCATCCCGTAGGCTTCTCAGTACTTCTCTGCGCCGCCGAAGACCCGAAAGCTTTCACGCCGACAGAAACAGAAGATCCGCAGGCAGAGAGACAGAGCCGTTCACGTTCGCATCCACCTAATAAGTGATGGAACTACTACACGAGTGCTTCGACCTGTTGAGTCGGCTCAGCGGCAATACACGCCGTGGTGCCGCCGTCGAGCATCTCTCACAGGACGATTTAGTGAGTCGGCCTTCATCTGTTCGTTCTCGGCCTGTTGGATCCTCCTTTAAGAACTGGACGGGACGATCCGTCTTTAACGTTGGCATTCCGCTCGTCGGGTGCGCTCTCAGACGACTAGGCGTCAACGGAACAAGTTAACCGGTACGGGCTTGGATAAGGCGGTCCTGGCATTTGAGAGGTCGCTATTGCAACCTGATCTTGGGGCTTCAGTTCGGGTTTCTGTGCCTCGGAGCCCTGGGCGAGCAATCTGGACATAGGTCAGTCCCGTGCTGGCCTTTGGTCCATCCTGCCGCCTCCATGCGGTCACCCATGACGACTGCGAAGGAGCCAATCGTGAGATGCTCGTGAGAATCGAGAACGAAGATGGACGGGCAGTCGGGGCTGTTGCAGACGATGGTGAAGGCGACCACCGACATCGAGTCACCCTAACGCAGAGTCAAGAAAGCTTGTCGTCCAGGTAACGAAGAATCGTTCGTCCAGCATTGATGACAAGCTTTGCTTCAGGCTCTCCAAGGAGCACTTGGTTCGGGTGTGCGACGCTTGCCTGGTTCCGAACAGGCAAGAGGGCGTCCAGGATGTTGGCGAAAGAGTTCAGGACCTTCTCGATGTCCCGAGCACGGGGACCAAGGTGCGCCAACTTTGGGTGTTCCGCTTCGAGCTTCCGGAAGATAGCGACCATAGTTTGGCGCTCCCCATAGGGGATTCCGGCTTCTTCACAAACGGCAATGAGGTAGCCGTGAAGCACGGTGTGGACCCGGTCCACGGCACTGGTCGGGCCGGAGGATTGGATGAGGTTCTCGGCATCGACCAAAGCTCGGAGGACCACTTCGCTCGTAATCCTGGGAGTGTGGCTAACGATGAGCGGCCCAGATTCCAATCGTTCGATGAGTGCAAGTAGTTCTACGTAAGCAGCCGCACGGGTGTCGGGACTACCGGTTTCCTCGGGTGGAAACCGATCCATCACTCCGTGAAGAACCTTGGCCTGATCCCTCGGCGAGAGCGACCCCAATACCTCGATGAACGTCTCCCGAGTCGTTCCTTGATAGCCGGAAAGACTTACCTCCAGATCGCAGTACTCGGCATAGAAGTCACTGTGGGTGCGGTAGCTGAATCGCTCAGGAATCCCGAGATACCCGCCAGAAACGCCGATGTACCGGTTAACAAGCCGCAGAATCTCTCGTCCCGTAAGTCCCCCTGAAGCATCCATGCTCCGAGATCAGGTAGGACGACGCCACCCAAGGAGGTCCTCTCGGAGCTGCCAAAGATCGTCCTTTGCGGCTTCCTCCTCGGCTTGAGCTTCCGTCATCGCTTTCCCATCATGAACTGGCACCGGTTTACCGACACTCAGTTCCGTGCCCACGAACCGCTGGTATGCAGAACTAGCGGCAGAATACCGTCGATACGCTGCCTCAAGTAGCGCTCTCCCGTCTTCCGTAAGCTCCGCTTCTGAGCGATTTTGTCCCGAAGTCACGAAGATGAGTCTAAATCGTCGAGAGACAGGTAAACCCTATTTCCTGGTAGCGGCCCTTTGGTGACGGGATGTCGATACGTGTGAGTCTCAGACATCGAAAGACGTGGTCACGGTCGCAAAGCACTCATTTCTTCTATTGTGGTGCCTTATGGCGTCAGGCGAGTCCCCTGATGAGCACAGCTACCTCGCCCAGGAGGCGCTGGCACGTATTGAGATCGACAAGCACCTAGTAGCGGCAGGTTGGAGCGTCCAGAGTCAGGACAAGCTCAATCTGGGTGCTGAGGTCGGTGTCGCCGTCAGGGAGTTCACTCTAGAGAAGCCCCATGGGAGGGTCGATTACCTCCTCTTCCTGAACGGCCAGCCAGCCGGGGTCATCGAGGCCAAGCCCCAGGGCACCACTTTGGTTGAGGTTGAGCATCAGTCAGGCAAGTATGTGGAGGGCCTCCCCGAGTGGATGCAGGCACCCATATATCCGTTGCCGTTCATCTACGAATCCACGGGTACCGAGACCCGCTTTACGAACGGCTACGACCCCGACGCACGGAGTCGTCGAGTATTCAACTTCCACAGCCCAGAGACGCTGATCGAGTGGTCACGACAGATCATCGCCGATCCTTCACTTCCCACGTTTCGAGCACGGCTGAAGGCACTCCCGCCTCTCGACGAACAGGGACTCTGGGGGAAGCAGGCCGATGCGATCCGAAATGTCGAGCAGTCCTTGGCCGAGGATCACCCCCGGTCTCTTGTCCAGATGGCGACCGGGTCGGGGAAGACATTCACGGCTGCCAACCTCTGCTATCGGCTCATCAAACACGCCGATGCGAAGCGGGTCCTGTTCCTTGTTGACCGATCCAATCTGGGGAAGCAGACCAAGTTGGAGTTTGACAAGTTCACCATCCCCGAGACTCAGCGAAAGTTCCCTGCTGAGTACAACGTCCAGCACCTCACCTCGAACACTATCGACACGACCTCACGGATCTGCATCTCAACGGTGCAACGCATCTTCTCCATCTTGAAGGGCGAGCACGATCTGGACGAGGAGACAGACGAGCACTCGATCTACGAGTTGCCGACCAGTGAACCCGTCGAGGTGGGATACAACCCGTCCCTTCCTCCCGATGAGTTCGATGTGATCATCATCGACGAGTGTCATCGGTCGATATACGGCCTGTGGAGGCAAGTGTTGGAGTACTTCGATGCTCACCTCATCGGCTTGACGGCCACGCCTACCAAACAGACCTTCGGCTTCTTCAAACAGAACCTGGTCATGGAGTACTCCCATGAGATGGCGGTTGCCGATGGCGTGAACGTGGACTTCACGGTCTACAAGATTGAGACGGCCATCACCAAGGGTGGGTCCACCATCGAGGTTGGAGAGTTCGTGGGGTTCCGTGACCGCCAGACCCGGAGTGTCCGCTGGGATGCTGCGGATGAACCCATCGAGTACTCAGCCGGTCAACTGGACCGGGCTGTCGTGGCCGAGGACCAGATCCGCACCGTCATCAAGACCTTCAAAGACAAGCTGTTCACTGAACTCTTCCCCGGACGGAGCACCGTCCCAAAGACGCTGATCTTTGCCAAGGACGATTCCCACGCCGATGACATCGTCCAGATCGTCCGTGACGTGTTCGGCAAGGGCAATCAGTTCGCCACCAAGATCACTTACCGAACGCACGATGGCAAGGCCGATGATCTCTTGCAGCAGTTTCGCAACTCGATGTATCCACGGATCGTGGTCACGGTGGACATGATCGCCACGGGCACCGACGTAAAGCCGTTGGAATGCCTCGTCTTCATGCGAAGTGTCAAGAGCCGCACCTACTTCGAGCAGATGATTGGACGTGGGGTCCGTGTAATCGACGACACCGACTTCCAAGCAGTAACCGATGATGCCAAGTCAAAGGATCGGTTCATAGTTGTCGATGCCGTGGGTGTAACGGACACATCGCTTGTCGAGAGACTCGATCCACTTGAACGGAAACCGACTACGAGCTTGAAGGACCTCTTCAAGCTCGTGGCCTTCGGAAACCGGGATCCCGAGGTCGCCTCGTCGATAGCGGGACGCCTGGCACGGCTCGACAAGCACCTGACTCAGGATGACCGAGAGATGCTCGCCCGTATCGCAGGGGGCAAGGATCTCGGGTCCATCGCTCACGTTCTTGTGGATGCCCTAGATCCCGATCAACAGGTCGCCGCCGCCCAAGCTGCCGGCCACTCGCCAGATGATGAAGTTGCCATTTCCACTGTGGCGGCGACCGTTCTCAACATGGCCATGGAACCGCTGTCCAACAGTCCCGAACTTCGCAATGCCATCCTCGATGTCCGACGATCCTACGAGCAGACCATCGACGAGGTCTCCAAAGACGAGGTCGTCTTCGCCGGACATTCGGAGGCAGGTCGTGAACAGGCAGCGGCGATGATCTCGTCCTTCCGGGAGTACATCGAGGAGCACAAGGACGACATCCGGGCACTTCAGGTCCTTTACAACCGCCCCTACGCTGATCGACTGACGTTCAGCGAAGTCAAGGAGCTTGCGAAGGCAATCGAGCGGCCACCTCGCCAATGGACACCCGAGAAGTTGTGGCACGCCTACGAGATGCTCGACAAATCGAAGGTCCGAGGCTCAGGAGGTCGGATGCTGACCGACATCGTCTCCTTGGTGCGGTTCACACTTCAGCAGGAAGATGAACTCGTGCCCTTTCGAGAGCAGGTGGAACAGCGGTTCACGGCTTGGCTGAGTGCTCAGGATCTGAAGGGAGAGTCCTTCACCTCTGAGCAGTTGCAGTGGCTCACATGGATGAAGGATGCCATCGCCAGCGATCTCGGACTATCAAGTGAGTCGTTCGACTACACACCGTTCACCGAGCACGGTGGCATTGGCAGGGCGACACAGGTCTTTGGTGAACATCTATCACCGCTGCTCGATGAGCTAACCGAGGCGTTGGCAGCGTGACTGAGTTACCAGCTGGATGGGCTGAGGCAACAGTGCAGGAAATCGCCACCGAGGTCCGCTCAGGGTTCGCCAGTGGTCGCCACAACTCCACGGGTGCTGGCATCCCGCATCTACGGCCAATGAACGTGAGTCGTCTTGGGGAGATTGACTTGAGCGAGGTGAAGTATGTCGATCCCGCAACTAACGATCGGCGACTCCGGCCAGGAGATGTCCTCTTCAATAACACGAACAGCCCTGCACTCGTAGGCAAAACCGCTCTATTTTCCAAAGCAGGTGAGTTCGGATTTTCGAACCACATGACCAGGTTGCGCACTCGGCCTGGCATTGACCCTGCGTTTATCGCTATTCAGCTTCACTACCTATGGATCTCAGGACAACTCGCTCACCTGATCAACAACCACGTCAACCAAGCGAGCATCTCGTCAGGTGTTCTTGTAGAACGAGTCTCGCTGCGTCTTGCACCATTGGCAGAGCAAGAGCGCATCGTCGCTGCCATCGAGGAGCAGTTCTCTCGACTCGATGCTGGGGTGACGTTGCTAGAGCAATCGTTGCGCCGCCTGAAGAAGATGCGAGCGGCAGTGTTGCAATCGGCTGTGACCTCAAGTGAAGGCTTCGGGACAACGTTGCTGCCTTTGGCGGACCTGGTAGCACCGGGTAGGAAGATTGCGTATGGAGTGCTAGTTCCTGGAAAGAACATCGAGGGAGGCGTTCCATTCGTTCGGGTTGGCGACTTGGGCCATCGCACGGTAAACCCCAGCACCTTGAATCACATCGCAGCACAGGTCGCTGCTCGTTATCCACGGACACGGCTTGAAGGGGCTGAGGTCCTTCTTAGTCTGGTGGGGACGATTGGTCGGACGGCTGTAGTACCCGCAGAGCTTTCCGGCGCAAACGTTGCTCGTGCACTAGCCGTCATTCCGGTCAAAGACGGGGTAGACCCTCATTATGTTGCTGCGGTTTTGAGCACGGATCGTGCAACACATGAGTTGACGGCGCTATCGCATGAGGTGGCCCGCAAGACCTTGAACCTCGAAGATGTCCGTAAGTTCGCCATCCAGTTGCCCAGCTATGACGTACAGCTACAGATTGTATCGGAGATCAAATCGGCAGAAGACTGGATAGATCGAGTTCAAGAGGTCGTGAATCGAGCCATCGAACGCAGTCGAAGGTTGAGAGCCGCCATTCTGTCGGCAGCGTTCTCTGGCCAACTCGTTCCGCAAGACTCGGCAGACCAATCGGGCTCCGTAGTTTTGGAACGGATCAAGAGTACGAGAGAATCGTCGAGCGGAAAGTTGCAGACCAGTGCCCGCAATCCTCGTGCTGCGATGGGGAGAAGGCTCAACGCAATGAGCGACAGCGCCACGATCGTTCAGAAGCTCTGGAACTACTGCAACGTCCTGCGCGATGACGGCCTGTCCTACCAGGACTACATCGAGCAGCTCACCTTCCTGCTCTTCCTGAAGATGGCCGACGAGCAGACCAAGCCACCGTTCAACCGACCCGCCATCGTGCCCGAGGGGCTGGACTGGGCGTCGCTGGTCCGTCTCGACGGCGACGACCTCGAGGTCCAGTACCGGCACATCCTGGCTGAACTCGGGAAGCAGCCGGGCACGCTCGGCGTCATCTTCCGCAAGGCGCAGAACAAGATCCAGGACCCGGCGAAGCTCAAGCGGCTCGTCTCCGACCTGATCGACCACGAGCAGTGGATGACCCTCGATGCCGACGTGAAGGGCGACGCCTACGAGGGGCTGCTCGCCAAGAACGCCGAGGACGTGAAGCCGGCGCGGGCCAGTACTTCACGCCGCGCCCGCTGATCCAGGCGATCGTGGACGTGATGCGGCCCACGGCGTCCAATGCGGGTCGCGACCCGGCCGCGGCACCGGCGGCTTCCTGCTCGCCGCCTACGAGCACATGAAGTCAGACTAGCCTCGACCCGACGAGAAGCGGTTCCTCCGTGACGAGGCGCTGCGGGGCTGGGAGATCGTCGACGCGACGGCCCGGCTGTGCGCGATGAACCTGCTGCTGCACGGCATCGGCACGCCCGAGGGCGACAGCCTCATCACGGTGGACGACGCGCTGCAGGTCAGCACCGTCTGACCACTTCGACATGGTGCTGACCAATCCCGCCGTTCGGCAAGAAGTCGTCCTACAAGGTCATCAACGCCGAGGGCGAGACCGAGACGGAGGCCATGAGCTACCTGCGCGAGGACTTCTGGGCGACCACGTCGAACAAGCAGCTCAACTTCCTTCAGCACGTCCGCTCGCTGCTCACGATCAACGGCCGCGCGGCCATCGTCGTCCCCGACAACGTGCTGTTCGAGGGCGGCGCGGGCGAGACGGTCCGACGGACGACTGCTGGAGCAGTGCGATGTGCACACCCTGCTGCGGCTGCCGACCGGGATCTTCTACGCAGGCGGCGTGAAGGCGAACGTGCTGTTCTTCGACCGCAAGCCGCCGTCGGAGAACCCGTGGACGCAGAAGCTGTGGATCTACGACTTCCGCACCAACCAGAACTTCACGCTGAAGACCCGCGCTCTGGTCCGTAGCGACCTCGACGACTTCGTCGCCTGCTACAACCCCGCGAACCGCCACGAGCGCACCGAGACGGAGCGGTTCAAGCCGTTCACCTACGACGAGCTGGTAGGCGCGAGACAAGGCGTCCCTGGACATCTTCTGGCTCCGCGACGAGTCGCTGGAGGACACCGACAACCTCCCTGCTCCGGAGTCATCGCTGCCGAGATCGTCGAGGACCTCGAAGCCGCCTTGGCCGAGTTCGCCGAGATAGCTTCCACGCTGGGGCGATCCGATTAGTCCTGGAAGCGGGCTACCCGTTCCAGTCGGATTCGCTCTGGTTCACTCAGAAGCCACAACACCATGGACCGAAGCGGTGATTGGAGTTCAAGGTTCAGAGATGTTGTGCTTGCGGAAGAACCTCCGCCATTCAGCTACGCACTCGTCAGCCAAAGCCAGGGCGTCCTTGGTGTAGCTCCGACTCTCATCACCCCAGTACATCTCACATTCCATCTTGCAACCCGATCCGACGCTGTCCGACTCGTACTGTCGAATCCTTGCGAGCATGCCGCCGTCATTCCGAGTGTGATGCTTATGACTGTTTGAGAGGGCCGCAGCCTCTGTCAGCGGACCCGATTCACGAAAGAAGTCGTCCACTGCCTTTTTTGTAATCCCACCTGACAGGGTCCACTTCAGCCAGTCTTTTAGGTTGTGGCATTCAACGAAAACGTTATTTGCGGCGCTCTCGGCATCGAGGTTTCCCGCTCCGGTCATCTGACCCCGATAGATGATCTCTTCGAGTCGATCCCGGTTGTGAAGAATGAGAGTCCACTTCTCCTCCCACGGCCTGGCGTCGCTCTTCGTTAGTTTGATCCCGACCGGAGGCACGTGGACAGATACCTTCGCCACGCCTGCGATTAGGTACGAATCTGGCATCGCCAGCAGACTAGCGACGACTCTTGCGCCCGTTCCGTTACGTGTCTCACCTCAGTGATCATGCGGCATCGCCCAATCGGTCCAGCACTCGTTTCACCGCCATTGGCTGCCATTTCGTGGTTCTACGCTTGCTTCGGTGGCCTTCTGCTTCCAAGGTGGAGCAGATTGCCCTCAGTGATGCACCAGAGGCACGCAGATCCCAGATGCGTTTTACGGTGACCTGTTCTTCCTCTAGCTCTACAAGGTCTCCGTCTCTCGCTTCATAGCCATACGCTGGCGCACCTGAGGCGTAGCCTCCCATCTGAGCCTTGCGACGACGCCCATTCCGCAACCGGAGGACCACCATGGACCTTTCGTACTCAGATACAGCGCCAAGTACTTGGCGGATCATCTTGCGGCTCGGGTCGTCGGGGTCGTCGGTCAGATAGCTGGCCTCTGCGGGACTCGTCGAGAAGACTTCTCCACCAATCCTCCTAATCTCCGCCAAGACGGTCTCCTGGACAATGAGGTCCCGAGCGAGCCGGTCCAACCGGGGAACGACGATCCCCTGAGCCTGCTTACCCCGCAGCATTCCGAGAGCGTCGGCCAGTCCGGGTCGGTCCTCCAACTCTTTCGCCCCGGAGATCCCCTCGTCGCAGAGGATGGTGACGAGCTTGTGGCCGTTGGCCTTGCACCAATCTCGGGCAGCTGACTTCTGAATCGCCAAGCCGAAGCCGTCCTCGACCTGAGTGGAGGTGCTCACCCTCACATATCCCACGATTCTCACGAAAAACCTCCTGACCTGCTGTGTAACATTATCTGAAGGTATTGATACGGTCAACTCAGTCGTCAGGAGCGTCCCTTGAGTCCTGGATCGCCTTGAGAGTGCGGAGAACGCACTCCTCGCACCACCATGATTCGCCCGGCTCGTTGGGAGTGATCAGCGCCGGGGTGGTCAACTCAGTGCCGCAGCCCGAACAAGTGCGAGATTCCATGGTTCCGCCCACCGAGGTTACGCACATGGGCTACGACACGATGAGCTTGGCACGAGGATCTCCAAAGCCGACCCGTGTCAGAAAGGAACGTTTTCGACTGACCAACCGACCCCCATGGAACTGTCTCCGTCCAGACTTGGGGATGGAGCGGCCCTACCGACTCTTGGCCCGGCTCGTCAGGATAAGTGGAACGGCCACAACACTCGCTGAAGCCAGGAAGACAAACGCTGAGGCGGGGGAGACCGCAGTCCAGAGAATGCCAGCGATGGCGCTGGCACCGAGATTGGCTGCTGCTTGTGCGCTCGCCAGCAGCCCGAAGGCGAACCCCCGCAGTTCGTTCGGGGCCAGAGTTGCGACCGCCGCCGACTGGGCAGTCTCGGCACATCCGATCCCAAGACCGATCAACACGAATGCTGGGGCCAGCACTCCAGGCTGATGGCTACCGACAGCGAACCATACATAGCCAGCCCCGAAGAGGACCGCCCCGGCCGCCATGACCCGGACCGGATGGGTGCGATCACCGTGTCGGCCCGCAGGAATGCTGATGACGGTAGCGGCCACGTTATAGAGCACGTAGAGGATGAGGGCGAGCTGGGTAGCGCCAGTCTCGGAATGGCCGCTGCGGAACAGCTCAGTGGCCCGCAGGATGAGCAACGTGGCGGCGCAGTTTCCCAACTCAAAGGCAGTGATGCCGATCATCAACCGCCCGAGGGCGCCCTGCATGACTGGCCGGATACGGATACGGATCGGCTGGCGGTCTCGCTTGTGGGGGACTTCGGTATGCCTAATGGCGTAGACAATGGCGACAGCGGCCAGAAGTCCGGGAATGACCGAGAGGCCAATCGCCCCTCTGATGCCACCGGCAGAGACAAGTCCAATAGGAAGTAGCGGGCCGCCGATAGCGCCCAAGTTGTCCATCATTCGCTCGAAGCCGTACGCCCGCCCATAGAGACCAGGCGGGACAATGTCAGCGAGCAGAGCGTTCCGGGCTGGTACCCGCAAACCTCTGGCTCCCCAGGCTGACGCACGCAAGAGGCCAGCCTGCCAAGGAGCGACGACGGCGCCGAGCGAAGCGGAGAGGATCGCAGTCGTGGTGTAGCCACCTACCGCAACCGCACGACGGCGTTGGGGGTCATCGGCCAGAGCGCCACCGCCGAGGCGGGCGAGACCAGCGGCAGCATCGGAGAAGCCTTCAATGAGACCGAGGGCTGATGGCGGTGCGTGCAACGTACTCGTGAGCAAACTCGGCAAAAGGGAAGTCGGGATCTCGTGACCCAGATCAGCGAGGAAACTCGCCCCGCCGATACCGGTCACTCCAGGCCCGAACCATTGCCCCGCTGCCGCATTGATCTCACGCTCACGAGGTATCGTTGGACTCTACCGATTCAGGTCTCCGAGGCGCTCATCCGAGGACCCGACAGGACGCTTCGTCATGCCGGAGGAGACTGCCCCCGCAATGAGTCACAAAGGACCGTTTGCTACCACGACCGACCGCATCGCTAAGGGAGCTTGATGACGGATTCGGGTGACTCCACGACTCCCTCGCCCCGGATGATCGGCAACGGGGACGCCCCCAGCGTGGCAGGCCGAGAGAGCGGCGTCGGTGAGCTAGGCAGCGGGGCGGCTCGGCCGCCGGATCAAGACCCGCCTCGGCCGCTGCGGACGCCGCAGGCGTGCCTCAAGGTTGCGGATGTTCTCTTCGAGAGCGTCGAAGAACTCCCTGTACCAGGTCCCGTCACGTATCCCGTCGCTGTGGATCATCTGCGAGATGCGCTCGGCGGCCCAGGCGATCGGTTCCAGCTTCTCGGTGGGCAGCAAGGGGTCCTTGATCTCAGCCATGTGGAGAGCGAGAAAGTCCGTCTGTTGTTGCACGTACTGGTTGAAGGAGCCGATCCGCTCCAGTGCGACGTTTGCCGCTTGGATGGTTCGTCGCTCGATGAGTAGCCCTGTCTCCGGCTGTTGGACCAGGACTACGAATGAGTCTGTCGGAACCATGAAGTTCGAGGCCGGATCCCGATTCATCATCCGCTCGTAGTCGATGTGCGCACGCCGAGTCCCGTTTTCCCCGGAGTAGTCGGCATCGAAGTACTTGCCGCCCCACTCCCGCACCCCGTCCCGAACGGATCGAAGCAGCTCCAAGGTCGAGTTGATTTCCCGCCTTATCGTGCCGCTGTGCTGCGCTAACCAGATGGTGGCGGTAAGAACCAGGGCGACGAACACGACCATGTCGCCCACCAGTTCGATCCAGTTCCCCTCGGTCACGGCTGTCCCTCCCGCCTCAACCGAACAGAACGCCGATGGTGATCCCCACGCAGGAGACGACCAGAGCGGTGAGGGCGACTATGAGGACCCATCTCGTCATCTTGGCCGTGTCGTCGCCTTGCTTGACCAGCCTCTTGTTTTCTTCCACTAGGTCGAGGATCGCTTGGGCCATCAACGGCGTGTGTTCCGCCATCGCCTGGTTGGCTTCATCCTCCCGTGCTTGGCGCTCGGCCTGAGTCCTCGACACGTCTCTCTGAAACTGCTCAATAGGATCAACCGGGGCGTTGAAGGCCCTCCGCACCAACTCTGCGAGGTCGTCTCCCGATTCCTCCTGTTTCACCCTCCCACCATACCGGTGGGGGTGGGGTCAATCTCCTACAAAGACAACCTCGTCCTACGATCTTCGCTCATGCATCTCGATTGGGGCACCATCCCTGACTGGTTCGCCGCCGTCGGCACTGTTGGTGCATTGGCGTTCACGGGCGTGTCTGTCCGGCAGAACAGCCAAGTGCGCCGAGAACAGCAAGATGACGCCCAATGGGACGAGGCCTACAAGGTCACCCTGGAGATATCGGCTGTCCGTGTTGAGAATCACCCGACCGTCACCAAAAGGATCGAGGTCCGTCACAAACTCGGGCAAGAGGGAGATTATGGACGTGAGGCTCAGGGCATTTGGCCAAGACGGGAAGCGTGCTCTAGACGGAAGACTCGAAACCGTCGCTCCCGGTCGCACTCTTGCTTTCGAGGATCCGAGCACCGAACCGTTCGGAGAGACCGGCCACGACGGCTGGTGGGCGATGGCCCTGTTCCAGGACGTGGCGGGCGGTACGTGGTCACTCAATCTTCATCATGAACTGACCCGAAAGTCGAGGCCTCATCGGAGGAAGCTATGGGGCAACAATGAGGTGAAGCGATTCTCGCTACTTGAGGAATACAACCTCCCTCCTGACGACCGGTTTGAGTGGCAGTAATGGCGGAGGTGGTCGTTGTGATCAGCATACGGCTCGTCGAATGGCAGTGAGAGAAGTTGCGAACGAGACTTGGCATAACAATGGCAGACTCGCACATCTCCAACCGGAAGTCAGTCTCGCAAGCAGAGCGATACTGGCGCTACATCCACAGCAGCGTGGGTCGCCACAACATTGCTGTGTGGCAACATCGGGCGGTGGATGTACTTATATCGATTCTGAGTCTGGTGGCGGTCGTCATCATCGGTTGGACAACGATTTGGTTCTCAATGAAGGACTACCGGGTAAGGCGGAGGCAAGCCCTTCTGGATACGGTGCTGGAGATTCGGGCTTGTTACTCGGAGGAGTGGGTGGCCAACGGAAACAAGCATCCGACGCCTGAACGACATTCGGTTGAAGGAGTCAAACGGTTGAATCTCCGTAGGAGACTCCAGGCGAATCTCGCATGTTTCAGAGACGAGAATAAGTACCCGCTGATCCGTCAACTCGCATACGAAGAGTCCAATACTTTGTGGGATTGGAATCACCTGGAAGCTGTCGTTGATCAGGCCATGGAGATGATGCGGGAGGACTCTAAGACCCTAGGCTCGCCGTGACCTTCACGTTGTACGAGTTCCACGTCAGCCGACCCCGTGAATACTGGCGCTCAGCAGGGACTGGTTAAGGGCCACTCGACATACCGAACTGCCGAAGCCCGGTCAATCCTTCGAGATGGTCGGGACAGGCCCATACCCGCCACCATCGGTCACCCCGTGGCGAGAACGATCGTCCCGTGTAAGTGGGACTCTCACGACAGTGTGTCGCTTGAAGCTGGCTGCTGTAGATCATCTTCCAGCAGCGCCCCGGCTCAGCGATGAAGCCAGGACACGGCTTACCGGGACTCGGGGACTCGGCCTTCACGTCAGGAGGTTAGCCCTGGCCCGTGACGGAGGTATCGCCGACTGACCCTGAAGAGGAAGGCATCGAGGGCCGTGTAGCACCAGCCGGGGTTCGGCAAGCGGGAGGTACCCGTTCTATTCGTCACCGATATGAGTTCTGACCCAGGCATCGACTTCGGGCCATTGGGAAAGAATGCCCGGAAGGTTCTCCCGCTTGAATCTGAGCGGTGGAGGCCAGTTCACGTTGCTGCGAGGTGGCCAAAGCTGCGTCCAGTACGGATTAGGGCAGTCATTGACAAATCGGGGATAGTCGGCTGCCGCTCGACGAATGAGCAGAGCTTGGAACCAAGCTGGTCCAAAGGACAAGGAGAACTGAAGTGCCACGGGGTCGCCAGTCTTGAGTCCCGCAAGATTCTGCCCGGCTGTTAGAGGTTCGAGGTTGAAGAAGCACACGTCCTGCTTGGAGTGGTCGAAATACCCAACTCGGGCGACGAACCCCTCGGGCACGTCCATGTGTTCATAGAACCATTGGAACTCCTCGTCGCCAGCCGTAGGGTATCCGTGATCTATCAGGTCGGCGACCAGAGTCTTGAGGACGAGCCACTTGGCCAGAGCATGAAGATCCCGTCCTGTGAACCCGACTCTTTGGCCGTAGATCATTGGCTCGACCAAGGGCTTGGCGTCGTTCTCGATGCGTGACATCCAGGTGTTGTTGCACTGTTCGCAGAACTTTGGAAGTTTCACCGCACTGTAGGACTGACGCCGACGACTTACCGAACCGAGGACGGCACCCTCGTTGGCAACGTCCACCTGTCGAGTCGAATAGAGGACATCGTTGCCACCTGCGAGCCGGCGAAGGATCACATTCGCCCACTTGGGGATGAGGTCCTCTTCGGACAGGTCACCCTCAACACCGCAGAAGACGCACGTTCCACGTTCCACCCCTACATTCTGAGCCGAAACGGGCAATCGTTGTTATCCATCTCAAGAGGCACGCCCGAGCCTGACGCCGTAGATGTGCATCTGAGTCGGTCATTAGTCCTTGGCAGGATTTCGCCACTTGACCGGAATCGGTAGGGCAGTCCTCGATCTAGATAAGCGCCAGGTCCACCAGAATGCGCTGATCGTCCCCAGCCAGGATCCCCACGTAGCGGCCAGCGTCAGGTGCGGTGGTTCGCACGTCGGCACGTATGGCTGCCAGGCTCGTGATTAGTTCACTGCTCAGGGAAGTGGTCTGGGCGGCGACATACAGTGTTCCTCCATTGGGTCGCTCCAGCACGCCCAATCCGAAGGCGTTTTCCAGCTTCGTCGTTATCCCACTTCCGGCTTCCTGAAGCAGCAAGCGTATGCCGACCGCTGAATGCGACGGAGAGGTCGGCACTCGAACCACATCATCCGAAACGCTCCTGGACGATGCTCGCAAATCGGAACACGAGATCAACAGTGCAGTTCCCTCCGTCCAGCCGTCAGAGCCGGGAACCGGCCTTTCTTGTTCACTAAGAACCACCCTGCCGATGTTACGACGATCGGCTGCTTCGGTTGTCATTGCTATCCGCCACTTTCCCCAATCGTTATGAAGGCTCGTCTTCCACTCGCCACCGCTCTCGGTCTCACAGATAAATACATCGTCTGCGCTCTTGCCCGTCCAGATCCGCCACGTGGATGAGCGATTTCCCGTTGCTGGATCCTCCACAACGAACTTGAGCGGCTTGCCCGGACGAAGCGGT
Source organism: uncultured Acidimicrobiaceae bacterium (assembly GCA_963706555.1). Lineage (GTDB taxonomy): Bacteria > Actinomycetota > Acidimicrobiia > Acidimicrobiales > RAAP-2 > Bog-473. The sequence goes on along the minus strand of OY970164.1, from coordinate 1,893,508 downwards.
GGTTGACCGTCCTGTCCGCTAATCACTTGCTCTTCGTAAGCAAACATCTTGCATCGAGTCCTATCCGGTTCCTGGTTATCGCTTGGGTGTAAGCCTGCCTCGCATGTGGCCCACAAGCCACCTGTGGCTCGATCTAAGCGCCTTTGTATATTCCGAGGTCCGTGGACATCCCGGAAGGCGCAAACGCATTTTGGGGATCTTCCTCAGAGTTCATCGGCACCCGCTCGCTGTACGATGACACCGTAATCATCACGAGGAAGCCGAGGGACGTGGCCCTGCGACGCTTCGCAACCTGTCGAGAGACAAGGTGGAACTGCCCGACCGATGAGGAGGAGCAATGTCCGATCCCGATGAGGGCGTCACCACGCCCGATCCTGAGCGGGAGCGGCTAACTCGGAGCGTATTCCGGTGGTCCCCGCTTGAGGAAGTCGGAGAGGCAATCTCAGTGGCGACCGAGAAGTTCCATGACATCTATGTTGAGCGACGAGGCGATCAGTACCGATGGAGCCTGGCCACCAAAGGGGGGCCATATCCGCTACTTCGGATCACAGCCAAGTACCTCCAAGTCGATTACCTATCGATCATCGTCGGATTCAGACAGGTAGGGGATGGATGGTGTGTCCAGATAGTCGATGAGATCGACAAGGAGCCGGACACGTGGACGGTAATGAGTTTCGAGCAGTCAGTTTCCGCTGATGAAGTCAGCGCACGAATCGTTGACGAGACGAGGGACTGTCAACATGACAGCCCAAAGTCCGCCAGGACGTTGCTCGGCACGTAGGAGATACCAGCCGGAAGATCCTGGTACTCCGGTCCATAGCAACCTGGTGCCTGGCTGCCAACAGCGGACACCATCTTCCATTTACCGTCCACATTCTCTTCGACTCCAGAGTTGTCATCTCCATTGGCGGTAGCTGAGGGAGATATGAAAACATCCACGTAGTACCACTGTGGCTCATTTGGGTCCTGTGAAGTCCACATCGTGGCGCCAACAGGGAATGTGAAAGACCCATTGGGATCGTTGGCTGCAGAACTATCTATGGCATTCACCAACGCCTGAGGAGCAGGTTGCCAAGCAGTACCGATGCCCGGAAGAGGGTCTGAATCGGATGTAGCTCTTGCCACAGGTGGGGATGAAATGGTCGTCGTGGTCTGGTCGTAGTACTTCCCATCACACACGATGTGGAAATCCGCCCGGATGTTGGCGGGAATCTGCGTCGGAGTCGCACAGCCGAGCTGAGCGGACGCTACGCCGTTAACGATCTTCCATTTGCCGCCTACCAACACGGCTATACCCTCGCCCGCCTGAACCTGGGTCTCATAACCAGGTGCGGGTCCAACCCTGAAGAGCGCCCACGACTTGTGCTTAGGATCCACGTAGGCGGTAATCGCAAGCTCACTCGGTGCATACGTGGCGCCCTCAGAAGCGGCGTAAGCGTTGTACGTCTGAACGAGTGCAGCAGGTGCTGGCGGAAAAGTCGCAGGGATCGCACTCCCTGCCCCTGCACTAAAAGCATCCTTGGGGTTGTGGTTCCCAGGAGTCGCCTTGTACCACCGGTCAACCACGCCCGCATACTGTGGGCAGAAGTTGACGGTGGCCACCATGATGATCGTGGTGGCAGCACGGTTGGACAGCGGCGCAGGTAGGTTCTCCAGCAGAACGGAGTCGATGGGGCCGGGGTCAAAGCCTTGGCCCAACTCCTCACACACTGCATCGGACATAAAGGTGACTTCGTACTCACTGCCCGTCCCGTCGAAGGTCCCCAAGGTGGGCACGATCTTGGCGTCCTTGGCGAACACTGCGTTTTGCTTCGCCGTGGGCTGGTAGCCAGCGCCGGACGTGCAGGTCATCTGCGGGTCACATGCGCCCGATGGTTCCGATTCACTCGCCGGGGGCTGAGACGGGGGCTGAGGTAGTGGCGGTGTCTTCGTCGTGGGCACCCAGTCACCCACGGATGCTGCTTGGGTGCCACCTTCAGCCTGGTTGAACTGCTGGACTCCAAGCCCGTATCTCGGGCACAGGAATAACACCGACATGCCGAAAATGTCAGCAACCTGCGCTTTGGTGAAGGGGGTGACGCCTTGGTTGTTTTCGTCTCGGGTGTTTTCGTCCTGGAATGTTCCCAACACCGTTGGAATCCCGCCAATGTCGCCATCTACAACGCCAGGGTCCTGCGGATATAGCCCCAGGTTGTGACAGATGGCTTCGCCCGTGGTGAAAAGGTAGTGGTTCTTCTCATGCTTTGTGGACGGGACCCAAGTGTGGACGGCCTTGATAAACTTGGCCTGGACGGCCTTGGAGGGCGACGTGATCACCGGCACCGAGGCGGACGCAATGCCCTGGAACACGGGTAAGCCGAGCGAGATCAAAACTGCGGCACCGACAGAAGCCCGCAAACGGCCCGAACGCCCGCCACGCCTGAAAGGCTGCCGCTCCGCCGCAACGGCCCTCATCGTCAGCTTACGCATCCCACTCTCCTCTGTTCGTTCCGCCCCTCGTCATGCTCTCCGGTGTGTTGGACCTGTTGAACTATCTGAGTCTGTCACCCGGATCTGCCCAGTTTCACCAACGACGAGTTCGAGGTAGGCGTCGCCCTTGAACCTGGCCGTAACCCCGAGGGACAGGCCAACTCATAGCACTGCTGCTCGGTGTGGGAGCCACGTGAGGTGCGAGGTCAGCAGGGGAAGGGGCGACCACGGGTTCGTCGGGACGCAGCGATAGAAGCTCCTGCTCGAACTGAGCGTGATAGTGGCGGATTCCGAGGTGTCGGGATGATCGGATTCGGCCTCCTGCCTCGGGGCGGATACGGCCGAGTGCTATGGCTGCAACTTGGCGTTTCGTAAGGCCCACCGTTCGCCCGATCTCCTCCTCATCACTGCCGAGGCTGGACAGCAGGCGGATGTTGCGGATCTCTTCGTCGGTGAGTTGCCGCATGCGTCCTCGGATCGCTTTGCGTTTCCATTTTGCCGAGGGCTTCGCTCGCCAATGAGAAGCGAGGCAGCACAGTCGATTCCCACACAGGTTTCTCAGATACGACGGCCACTCACCAGTGCTCAAGTAGTACGACAAGCGGTGCACCAAGATGTACCGGCCGTTGCCCCCATCCTCTATTCGCCAGAGGAATCTGCCCGCACCACTCGAATGACGAGGCCCCGTCCAGAGCCAACAGCCACCACTCGATTGTTGGTCCTTGATCAGCGCCATGAACGTGGCAGGGAAGCGTCTGTCTGAAGCTTCTTGGGAATATGTGCAATGCGTTGGGCAGAAACAGGTCATCACCCCTTTGCAGCATCCGTAGCCACCTGCACTGGGTGGACCAACCAATCGAAGAGTTGATGCCGGGTTAGCCGCTGAAGTCCGGCCCGATCTGATCTGTCACGGGTGTCCGGTCACGGGTGTCCGGTCTCGATCTGGTCCGCCGTGAGTATGGTTCCGACTGAGAAGCATGATCAGTGGTTCCATGGGTGCCATTCCGGTGCCTTTGGCCTTGGCGGCTGGCGTATCCACTGAAGCTGGCCCTGGTTCTCTTTGATCCAGTCTTTGTACGGGATTGCCTCAGTGAGCAACTTGAGTACCGTGGCGTCATCCAGCTCATCCATGTCTGGCGAGCGAAAAGGGAGATTGACCACGTGGACGTTCTTGCCTGGCAAGGCCTTCCCGACATCGTAGGCATCCTTCCATCCGGCCTCGTCGGAGTCGAACCACAGGATGAGCGGATCGTATTGGGCCAAGAGATCGTATTGCTTCTTCTTCGGGCCGCCGAAGGTGGCTACAAAGCCATATTCGGAATCCAGATGAGACTTCGCCACCACGGACAAGGGAGATTCGACCACCACAGTCTTTGGAGATCGGACCACGCCGTTGTAGAGGAGTTTGCTGATCTGTAGGCCCGGTGAGCATTGGTACTTCGGTGTATCGGGATCTACCGGGCCGGGTGACCGGGTCTGCCATCCCAGTAGGACACGCTGGCCCTCATCGTCGTGCTCGATGACGGGGATCACGATCTTGTCGCATGACCGGTCCCAGCCAACGTCGTGCTTAATGATGTTGGCCTCAGCGATGCCCCGGTCGGTCAGGTAAGGGTGGATGTAGCGCCACGGGTCTAGTACCGACATCGGATGGTAGGTCTGTGGGACTTCGATCCGTGGCAGGCGGACGCCATTGGCGCCCGGATGGCCACAACCATCTTTTAGAAAGCTCAGCGCCTGAGACATACTCCGGCCAGTGGTGACCATGATGAACTTCAGGATGCCGCCACCTTCACCACAGCCATGGCAGTGATACGTGAGTTTGGTCCAGTTGAGGCTGCATGACGGATGGCGATCATCATGGTTCGGATCGGGACAGTTCATCAGCCACTCGCTGTTGGTCTCGGGATTCCTGGGTGGATCTATCCCGATGTCCTCAAAGAGGAAGAGGCATCGCTCTAGGCGTTCATCCTCGGACAGGTCATCGAGGCTGAACTGGGGCCGATTCAGCTTGGGCCGGGGTGAGCGATTCAGCTTGAGAGGTGGCCGGGTGGAAGTAGTCATGACACCGGCCTGAGAGGGCTGAATCCATGTGAGGGCTGTGAGGGTCGCCCGCACATGACCGAGTGACCCGTTTTAGCCGACCAGGACATATATAAGAAAAGAAAAGAGAGAGAGAAGATAGAGTTACCTCTGGAAACGGACAGACATTCCATGTGAGGGTCGCCCGCACATGGATTACGACCCGCACATGGATCAGGACTCATCGAACGCCCAGTCCACAGCTCCAAGGGGGCTGGATTCGAGTGAGGGTCGTGCTCCAAGTGAGGGTCGCCCTCACTAGCCTCAGGCCTCATCTTGGACCAACGCCAGGCAGTGCTTGTCCTCTGCGTTTCCCCCGCTCGGTTCGTAATACTCGGTCGCTTGTCCTGAGGACAGGACGAGGGCGAGCGCCTCGGCCAAGACTTCCTTTTGGCGCTTACTCAGCCGCCCCCGGATGTCTCGCACGACTGCCGTGCCGCCAGACTTTTCGAGGAGGTCGAGTATCCTCTCGCCGGTCCGCTCGATGAGATCGTCCACGACGGCGTTGGCGCTTTTTACCGACCGCTGAGCAATGACATACGAAGTCTTGTCTTCCTTGGCCTGAGCCGCCGCATCGACAGTTCCCTGAACCGAGTCCCTGACGGCAATGCTCGTGTCGAAGACGATCTGAGCAAGATCCCAGTCTTCGAGGTTGATATCCTGACGACCATTGAGGATGGCCAGCAGCCCGGCGATCTTGAGTTGGACTAGCTTCCCGTGGGCTTCGTAGTCCTCGGTCTCTTCGCCCAACATCCGAGCCAGGTGTGAGTCACGGATCTCCAGCCGGATCTCCGGGTCAACCTGAAGTTCGAGGTACCCGATTCCTGCCGGTGGAGTCCAATCGAGCGGACCTGGCCACTCGGGCACGCCATCTCGGGGAATGTTGGGGTCGGTACTCGATGCCCAGGCGAACCGTTGGGGCGTGCCTGCGGCGGTGTCATCCAGGAGCGGACCGGCCAGTTCGGACTGGATCGCCATGACCAACCCGTAGGTGTACCTCCCGGCCTGCACTATGCGGCGGCGGTGTGAATCACGATCGAAAACGGCAGCGCGAAATGGTCGAAAACGGCAGCAGTTCGGTTGTGTGAAGTTAGCGTGAGGGAGTGGGTTCGTCCACAGGTTCGGTGACGGGTTTGCTCTGGCGCCTCGTGCGGGCCTTGGCGTCTTGGAGCCGGTAGCTCTCGCCTTTGGTCTCGATGATGCGACAACGGTGCGTGAGCCGGTCGAGGGTTGCTCCCGTGAGACGTTCGGATCCGAGCACTTCGGTCCACGACTCGAAGGGTAGATTTGTGGTCACAATCAGACTCGTGCGCTCATAGGCGGTCGAGATGACGTCGAAGAGCAGCTCGGAGCCGACCTTGGAAGCGGGCACATAGCCCAGTTCGTCGAGGACGAGCAGATCCAGTTTGGCGAACTGACCCTTCAGGCGCAGGAAACTGCGCTCGTCTCTCGCCTCGATGAGGGCGGTGACCAACTCGGTGGTGCGGATGAAGCGGACCCGATAACCCTTGGCGCAGGCCTGAGCGGCCAGCGCGGTCGCCAAGTGGCTCTTGCCGGTGCCGGGATTGCCCACCATCAAGATGTTCTCCTTCTTGTCGATGTACTCACAGCGCATCAGCTCGGCGACCAGCACCTTGTTGACCGAGGGCCGGGCGGCGAAGTCGAAGGTCTCGAGCGTCTTGATGGTCGGAAAACGCGCGAACTTGACCCTGCGCTCCGCCGAGCGTTTCTCGCGTTCTAAGAGCTCCAGCTCGGTCAGGCGCAAGAGATAGGCCAGATGATCGGCGTTGTCTGCTGCGGCCTGGGTGGCCACCTTCTCGCACTCGGCCGCCACCGTCGGGAGACGGAGTGTCTTGAGGTGGTGGTGCAAGAGCACGGTGGACTTGGTGTCTGTGGCTTTCATGGTGTTGCTCCTTTCATTTGGCGGCTGTAATCGCTCATGCGCTCAGTCCGGTGAGGGCCTGATAAGCGCTGAGATCGGGTGGGTCGATGGCCACCGTCTTGAGGTGCGGATGGCCGTCGAGGCTGAAGAGCCCGACCGGTTCTTCGGCGTGGTGGAACAGGATCAGGGCAATGGCGTCGGATCCTGTCGCCCCGATGGTGATGGCCGCATCCACCGCTTTGGTCAGCGCGGGCAGCGTGGCGTTCTCCAAGAGCCGCAGCACCTTGATGAACTCGCGCGTCCCTTTGTCGCCGAGGTCGGCCTCGAGGCGGCGGCGGAGCAGCGCGAAGCAATCGGGCAGGCCCCAGTTCTCGAGGGGACGGGCGAAGTCGAGCGCACCGGGCTTTCGCTCCAAGAGGGCCAGGTAGTGGACCGGATCGAAGGAGATGCGCTCTTTGCCCCAGTGGCGAGGGTGGCGGGCGACCACGTCGGTCCCGCTGCAGATCGCCACCTCTTCGATCCCGCCGATGACGCTGACTTCGTGGTGGGCATGCGCGGTCGGCACCGAGTAGTCGTTGCGGTCAAAACGCACGAGGGAGAGCGAGTTGGCATGACCCTGCACCACCCGTCGGGGTTCGAAGGTTTCGGCCGGCAGGGCCAACATGGCGGCGCGGTCTTCAATCAGGCGTTCCGCCTTGGTGCCGGCCTTACCCCGGACCTTGCGGAACAGGTCGGCATAACACGCTGCGGCGAGGTACCTGTTCAGCGCCGCCCATGACGGGAACGACGGAACCGGGACCAACAGGTTGCGCCGCGAGTACCCGACGTGGTTCTCCACGTGGCCCTTCTCGTTGCCCCGTCCCACCCGGCAGAAGTGGTGGTCGAAAAGATGATGGCTTTCGAGGGTCATGAATCCTTTGGTCAGCGCCCGCTCTTTGCCCATCACCTTGGCCACCGCGATGGTGGTGTTGTCATAGGAGATCCGCACCGGCACCCCGCCGAAGAAGGCGAAGCCGGCAACGTGCGCGGCCTGGAAGGTCTCGGTGCACTCACGCGGATAGGCCGAGAGGAAGTAGGCGTCCGAATACGGCAGCGTGATGACACCGAGCGCGGCTTTGACCCGCTCGCCGGCGATCTCGACCGTGGCTTCTCCGAAGTCGAACTGGGCGTGTCCCGGCGGATGCGACAGCGGGACGAACACCTCCTTCGAAGACGCCCTGGCTTGCGCCACCGCCCTTTGCACCTGGGAGTAACACCCCGTGTAGCCGTACTCGTCCCGGAGCCGGTCAAAGATGCGCCGCGCCGTGTGGCGCTGTTTGGGCGGGGCCTCCTTGTCGTCGGCCAGGATCTGATCGATGGTGGCCAGGTGACGCCCGAGCACGGGCTTTCGGCGCGCCTCGGCCATCTGATAGCCGGGAGGTTCGACGTTGCCCAGAATCTTGGCGAGGGCTTGATGGCCGATCCCGTAATCACGATAGATCGAACGCTTCGACGCGCCTTCCACCAGTACCTTCCGTCGAATCTCGGTCCATTGGTCCATGTCGGTGTGCACCCTTCTCCCGTTCTGCTCGTCCGTCCAGGCTCCAAGCCTTGAAGCGGGATCGAACAGATCCGGGGATTATTTAGGTGCTGCCGTTTTCGACCATTTTTCTTGTTTCTTGGGTGCTGCCGTTTTCAACCGTGATTTACAGGCGGTCTTGGGCGGCGTTGGTCTGGCCGAAGGTCTGCCCGGACCATATCTGGCGAAGAGTCGCCATCAACGTCGATCCCGAGCGTTTGGCGATCTCGCTGACCATTGCGCCCTCGTCAATGTAGACAACGGCATTGTGGTGAACCTGGAGCTTGACCTGCTTCTTGCCGCCCTCGGGATCATCGACCCAGTCGAAGAGGATCTCGGCCAGACCTTCACCGGATCCCACCGGGAGACCATCGAGCACGTACTCGGGCAGCGGCAGAAGCTCACGGGCGATTGCCCATGCACTGCTCTTGCCCGTATTGGACGCACCGGCCACGGCGGCGAAGTAGCACAAGGGTGCTGGCGCTCCGACAATGGGTGGGAGCTTCAACTCGTGAGGGACCGCACCGGCAATACGGGCGAGGATCGAATGGAACACCGCATCGGGACTGACCATTCGGCTGTATGCGGCCTGCTGGACTTGCCTCAACTCTGGACGGTCAGCGTAGAACTCCTCGGGGAGATTCTTACCACGAGCGTCGTCGGGATGTAGCTGTACCTTCTCGCCAGCTTTTCCGCCGCCCGGTTTCTTCTGTGAAGTATTTGAGACCGGGCTGGACTCGACATTACGCAGTGAAATGTCGATCGGCTGTAGCTCCCGTAGCGGAACTGGCGGGGTGGCAGTCGGGCTATCGTTGTCCTGGGGCTTGTGATTCCCAATGCCCTTCTGAAGCTTCGGCATTGGGAATGGTGCGGTTTCAAGCGGGGCGGTCATGACTGCACCGCCTTCGGAGTCAGGTGGAGGATGGTCTCCCCGTCATTGAGAGACTCATGCTCGTCGGCGGCACCACGGAAGGGGTCTTCCAGTGGCGGGCTGGACCCACTACCCGAGAAGAAGTCGGGGGATGCGGACGGACGGTTTGTTTTCATTGGATATCACTCCGTGTTCGAGGATGCGGCCCCGTCTGGCTTGACCACGGGGTGATATCCATGAACGTGGTCAAGCCAGACGGAACAACATCCAGGTGAGATTGCGAAGCTCACGGTCACGAGACCGGCTTCAGCAGATTCAAGAGAGATCAAGAGAGATTCAAGGCGGTTCAGCGGGGACGAACTAGCGCCTTTCTGCTGCCGTGTTTCTAGTGTATCAAAGAAGTTTTCAACCCAAAGTCGTAACGGAGCGATTGCGAGCGCCGGAGAGCAATCTTGAGCTTTATGGTTGGACAAAGACGACACAGGACAAGCAAGCCGCCGACTCCATCCGTGCCGCTCTGAGCTAGAACGTCCTTAGCATCTACGACGACCCCACAGGCCCCTGAGGCTTCCCAGGAGCCGTCGTGGACGTGTGGGTGGACAGATACGCACCCCGCCCACACGAAGGCTCACAGAGCCTTGTAGCTCGTCGATTTAGCAACCTAAAAGATGTTGGTCCGGAAGATAAAAGATGGTCGATTCGGCAACCTAAACGTGTGCGCCCCCCAGGTGGAATGCCAAGGGATCCAAGGTCGGATTCGAGTCACATTCTCGCCACTTCTTCACTCCACCTGACGACCACAACGGTAGTGAAGGGTACGGTGACGCTGACGAGTCGAACAGCACGGGCGGAGTTGAAATGACGTTGGCTTATAACGCCTCTGTGCTTCGATCTGAGACGTGTTCCGATATGCCTGAGCCAGATACGTCACCTGATCCACACAGAGCCGTACACGGGCTTCTAGGGCGTCTTAAGCGGATCTTTGGCCGGGATCTTGATGAACCGTGGCGTCGGCGGATTATTGGCATTCCTGATCGCATCAGCCAGCACGGCAAACGCAACTTTGGCCCGGTTGGATCGAGTGCCGGTCAACTCGTCCACGAACTTGAACTGAAGCCGGTCCGGATCGAAGTTGTGGCTGCCAAGGTTCGGCGCCTTCGCCACCTCAATACGCTCGATGACGCTCTTGAGGATGGCTCTCTTGTCGTCGGCACTCATCTTGTTCCAACCGCTCTGTACCTTGCCTCCAAGGCTGCTGAGAGCCGATCTGCCGTGTTGTGAAGCCAACTGAGCCTCATAGTCGTCAATCCGTTTCCGTAGCCTCTGTGACTGTCTCAGGTACTCCTGACGTTCACATACACCATCGGCGTAATCGTCTGAGTACTGTCGGAGCTTCTTCTCATCTGCAGCCTTGGCAAGGACGATCTCACGAGCAGCCTCAGCGCCTTCTTCATCCTTGGCTCGGATGGCGTCTCGCAGGTCCGGACTATCCAAAATCGGCAAGATCAAGGAGAACACATACCGTTCGACAATGTCAGCGTTGATGGACACGCCACCACAGCCAATGCCGCCTTCCTTGCGGCATCCGTAGCGTCTGCCAGCGGCACGAGGCTTGGCTTGCAGGAACTGACCACACAAGGCACAGGTGACGATTCCACGGAGAGGATAGTTCTTGCTCGCTCTCGGCATCCGTCGTGATGGGTCGTTGAGACGTGTACAAACGCCAGTCCATGTGGCTTCGTCCAGGATGGCGGGCCACACTGCCTTGCCGATGACTTTGCCTTGGTGTTGACGCAGACCGGCCACACGTGGAGAGGTGAGAATCTTCTTGACCTGAGTGTCGAAGAACACGTTGCCACGAGTTGAACGGATGCCTCGCTCGTTCCAATCCATCGTCACGGATCGCAGGCTGTGACCTTCCAAGATCCTCTGAGCAGCTTTCCGGATCAGCGCCGCCTCAGCCTTATTGATCTCGTTGATGGTTGCTCGTGCAGCCGCCTTCTCTTCTGGTGAGTCGTTCTTCGGTGTGCGACCGTAGCCAAATGGACGAGATCCGCCAGACGGCTCACCTGCCTCAGCCTTCTCAAGCATCTTGCGCTGGACCAGTTCCGAGACACGTCGCCGCTCTTCCTCGTCCTTTGCCGCAATGACGGTCGCCAAGAACAGAGAGCCACCTGGGTTCACGTCGGCATCAGTGACAAGCGCAATGGTCTCGACACCAGCAGCCTTCAACCGCCCGCAGAACTCCAAGAAGAGTTTGGTGTCTCGGTAGATCCTGGCCTGTGAGTACGCAACGACCGCATCGACCTTGCCTGCCTCAATCGCCTTGAGCAATCGTCCGAACGCCACACGCTTCGTGAAGTCCTTCGCACCGCTGATGTCGTTGTCGCTAAAAGTGTCGTGCTCACCATCGTGGACGATTGTCCAGCCGTTGCCTTCGGCCAGCCTCAGACAGTCGGTGCGTTGTCTCTCTACGCCGAGTGCCAGACCCTCTTTGTCTCGACTGATCCTCGTGTAGACGGCGCATCTAACGTTTGCCCTGGTAGTGGTCTTCTTGGTAGCCATCCGCTCAGCATACCGTCAGGTAGTCAAACTCACACCTCAGGCCCCAGAGCCAGGTGGGACAGGAGAGGAATGCCGCGTGCGCGCCGGTGTCGCCGATGGACAGGTACTGCGTGCGCAACGTGCAACCGGCTGTCGGGCGACGGCCGAACGGCATGGCGAGCTGGACCTCGCCGACGGGCCGATCCGAGTTCTTGGCGAAGAGCATCCCGTCCGCACCAGGACCACACAGGGTGTCGCACATGAGGTCGAGCATACGGAGCCTGAGTAGGGTGAAGACTCGTGGAACCTCGTGAGGTCCTCGCGTTCGACCAGATCGACCTGTCCGACAGCACCTTCTGGAGCCGGCCGTGGGAAGAGCGAGAGGGAGCGTTCCGCCTCTTACGTCGCGCACATCCCCTGGCCTTCTTCGAAGAGCCCGCGCTGACCGGCAGGCTCGCGGAGTTGCTCCCCAAGGGACCCGGGTACCGCGCCGTGACCCGGCACGCGCACATCACCGAGATCAGCCGGCACCCGGAGATCTACCGTTCCGGGCAAGGCGCCACCAGCATCTTGGATATGCCAGAGGAGATGCTCGACTACTTCGGGTCCATGATCAGTACGGACAACCCCCGTCATGCGCGGTTGCGTCGCATCGTGTCGGCCGCGTTCAACCCCCGGATGATCAAGCGCATCGAGGAACAGATAGAGCTCGTGGCCGGTGATGTCATCGACCGCGTGGCCGAGGAGGGCGGTTGCGATTTCGTCGTCGACGTCGCGGGTCGGCTGCCTCTCGCCATCATCTGCGAAATGATGGGTATCGGACCGACGGACTACGATGCCGTGTTCACCGCGTCCAATGTCATCCTCAGCCAAGGCGACCCCGAGTACGTCGCTGCGGGCACCGACCCCTTGGCGGCCTTCATGGAAGCGGGGCAACAGCTCACGATGCTCATGTCGGAGCTCGCCGAGGAGCGGCGGGTCCACCCGACCGACGATGTCACGTCGGCCTTGATCACGACCAACATTGACGGCGAGGCGCTCACAGCGGCAGAGGTGGCGTCCTTCTTCATCCTTCTTGTCGTGGCCGGCAACGAGACGACCCGCAATGCCATCAGCCACGGGCTCCTTGCCCTCACCGAGCACCCTGAGCAACGAGCCCTGTGGCAAGCTGATCCTACGGCCATTGCCACCACCGGTGTCGAGGAGATCGTGCGTTGGGGCTCTCCGGTGATCTGGATGCGGCGCACCGTGGCGGAGCTGACGGTGCTGGGTGACCAGGAATTGCAGCCCGGCGACAAGCTCCTCCTGTATTACAACTCGGCCAACCGGGACGAGGAGGTCTTCGACGACCCCTACCGCTTCGACGTGCGACGGAATCCCAACCCGCATGTCGGTTTTGGCGCGGCCGGTCCGCATTTCTGCCTCGGGGCCCACCTCGCACGGCAGGAGATCAGGGTCATGTTCCGGCAACTCTTCGAGCGGCTCCCCGACATCGCGGCGAACGGTGAACCGGACCGGCTCCGTTCGTCATTCATCAACGGGATCAAGCATCTCGACTGCACGTTCACCCCGGCGCGAGGCGCCCACTAGGCGGACGGGCGTCCGGGGTCATCTGCGACAGGTCCGGCTCAGGCCGGAGTATCGGCAAACTCGTGGTAAGCGGCGAGGGCCCGCGGCCCCCACACCAACCCCGGTCCCCCGTTCATCAGGATGGCCACCCCGATCATCTCGGAGACCTCAGCCAATGTCGCCCCACGATGGGCCGCACCACGCGCGTGGGCTGAGATACACCCGTCGCACTCCCGGGTGATGGAGATCGCCAACGCGATGAGCTCCTTCATACGCGACGAAATCGCGCCCTCCACCATCGCCGCCCTGTGCATGGCGCCGTAGCCGCCCACGACGTCGGGAATCGCTTGGACCAACTCGCGGTACGGCGCCTTGAGATCCTCGGTGATCTGATGAAAATGTTCCATGGCTCATGCTGACACGTCAGCGCAGGTGGGCCGTTGCTTCGATCGCGCGGGAGACGGCCGCCCCCAACATGTCCTGGAGGAGGGCGAAGTCCGCCTCCAACTGTGCGGCCGAGTGGGCGGCGAACCTTCCCCCCGCCTCGCTGGCCGCAAAGCCGAGGATGGCGGTGGCCAAAAGGCGTTCGAGTTGTACGACGTCGTCTTCGCCGAGTCCCGCCTCACGCAACGCGGCGTAGACGACGTCGCGCGTCCGCCGCGCACCCGGGGTGGCGGCGGCGCGCTGGAGGAGCAGAGGAAAGACCTCCGGGTGCCGGAGTGCCGCCATCCGGGTACCTCGGGCCAACGCGCCGAGGCGGTCGGGCCAGGGGTCGTCCGGAGCGGGCAGGGCGACCTCCAACAGGATGCTCTCCACCACACCGTCGAGAAGGTCGGCCTTGTTCGCCACGTGTCGATAAAGCGCCATGGGCGTCACGCCGAGGCGCTCGGCTACCCCCTGCATGGTGACCGCGGCCAACCCTTCCTCGTCCGCCAACCGCAGGCTTGCCGCCAGGACGGCGGTGCGATCAATCTGGGCGGGGCGTCCCACAGGGGTCAGTATCGCCCAGCTGATCGTTCACTGCGCGGCGGCTCCGCGCGGCCCGCGGGACCGGACCTCTTCGACCGAGGCCATCGCGTCGCGCAACTCCTGGATCCAATCGGACTCGTGCTGCGCCACGAGCCGCACGCACCATGCCAGGGCCTCGCTCCGGCTTCGGGCCACTCCTGCATCGATCAAGGTGTCGAGCACGCGACGGTCGGCCAACCGCAGCCGGGTCATGACGGGTACACCCGCAGTGGTGAACAGGACCCGGGATCCACCGCACTGCGCCCCCCACGACACGGTGCGGCCGAAGGCGGGCTGTGCTTCTTCAGCGATGCGCATCCGGCCACCACGCGACTCCTCGCGGAAGCCACTGATGCGGGCCTGCTCGGCCACACGCACTTCCTCATCGCTTGCGCCGTCCGGCAACTGGGGTGAGGGCAGCGACCCCACCACCTGCAACTCGTCCTGATCCACCTCGATGGTGGCCGGTCCCTCGAACCAGCCGTCCGGGATTCGTCCGGCGAACCATGCGGCGATCAGCCGCTCCTGCTCTGGCCCCGAGGGTGGTGCGCCCCCGGAACGGCGCCGGCCACCCCGCCGGCCTGCCCATGGTGCGTCTCCTGGTGATCCTGCGTTCTCTGGTTTCATAGTTACTAGATTACACACTTACTTCTGGAATGCAACCCACATCTTCCCAGGCAGACAGGGAATACATTTGTATCTGTCATATATATATGCGATACACTTACTCCGTGCGAATTCTCCTCACCGAAGGGGCCGGCTTGACGTCCCGGCAGGTGGCGACCCAACTGGACGGCATGGGACACCATGTCGCGGTCGCCGTGTCGGACCCCGTGTGCCTCGCCCGTTTCACCCGTCATGTTCGGGCACTCCTGCCGGTCCCCGCCTTCAGCCGGCGACCCATGGCCTGGTTCGATCACCTGCTCGAGGAGGCCAGGCGGGCACAGATCGAAGTCGTCTTCCCCACCCAGGAACAGGTCGCCGTGCTTTCGCATCAACTCCCGCGCCTGGTCGAGGCGGGCCTCGCCACGGCGGTGCCTCCGTTCGCCTCCCTGCTCCAGGTGCAGGACAAGGTCTCGGCTCGACGCACCCTCCAGAAGCTCGACATAGCCCAGCCGCGGTCCATCGTCGTCCACGACGTGTCGGAGTTGGCGTCCTGGACCTCCTTCCCGGCGTACGTGAAGGCACCGGTTGGGACGGGGTCGACCGGCGTGGCGCGGGTGGCCGACGCACCCGCCCTGGTCGCAGCCTTCTCCCGCTTCAAGGCCGACGGAGCCCTCGAAGATGGTGGCGTTCTTGTACAGAAAGCGCTTCAGGGCATGTTCGTCATGGCGCAATGTGTCTTCGATGCTGGGACACTCGTGGCATTTCACGCAGTCGAGCGCGCCCAGGAGGGAGCCAACGGCAGCGCATCCGCGAAGGTCAGCGTCGACATGCCGCGACTTCGGGACGACCTGGCTCATCTGGGTCGGGCCCTCGAGTGGCATGGAGGACTCTCGGTGGATGCCATCGTGATGGACGGGCGATCCTTTGTCATCGACGTCAACGCACGACTCGTCGAACCGGCGAACGCCCTCGCTGCAGGAACTGATCTCGTCGCGGCGTTCCTCGCCGTTGCGTTGGGCACCTACGTCGCTCCTGTCCCACCCTCGCAGAACGGCGTGCGCACACACCAGTTCCTGATGGCCATCCTCGGTGCGGCGCAACGCTCCGGGCGGCGACGACACGTGCTCGGCGAGATCGTTCGCCGTGTCGCGCACCGCGGCGTCTATGCCGACTCGGTCGAAGAGCTGTTGCCGACGCGCCGGGACTGGCGGACGATTGGGCCAACGGTCGGCGCTATCGTGATGATGCTGGTCAACCCCGGACTCTGGCGCCTCTTCACCGACGGTGCCGTCTCCCAGTACGCACTTGCGCCCGAGGGGTGGCGCCAACTCCGGCGACTGGCCCCGTTGAGCCGGCTCAGTCCAGTGACAACTTGAAGCCCTGGTGGGAAGGCTTGAAACCCAGGCCGGCATAGAAGCGATGGGCGTCGGACCGCGCGTGGTTCGAGGTGAGCTGCACGCGGTAGCACCCGAGGGCTCTCGCCCGGTCGATGGCGGCTGCCATGAGGACACGGCCGATCCCCTGGCTGCGCCAGTCCGGATGCACATGCACCGATTCAACCTCGGCACACAGCTTGCCCTTGGACTGGAGGTGGCGGAAGACGATGAGCTGGCACACGCCGACCACCTCATTCCCCACCTCGGCCACCAGGACATCGCCCGCACCTTGCAGGATTTCGCCAAGGGCGGCGCGGTAGGGCGACAGATCGGCCGGATCCTCCTTCCCCTCGACGAGGGATCCGTACTCGAAGAGCTCCACGATGCGGGGGAGGTCCCCTTCGGTCGCGACCCGGACCGACACTGTACGCGGGCGTTCGTCCGGACTCACAGGTCCGCTACCGCGATCCCGCGCAGGATGCGATCCACATCCGCCAGGTGGTGTGTCAACTCGTGCAAGGTGTGGTGCCCACCCACTCGACGTCTCTCGGTGAGCCCATCGAAGGTATGCGACAACAGGCCCGCCGCCGTGACGATCTGCTCCGCCACGGCACGGGGGACCTGGGCGTCGTATCGATCCAACAGGATCCGCTCGTTGCGGTACATCGGTGTGAAGGAGGGCTCGTTCTCACCAACGCCACGAAAATCCGGTCTCGCTGTACGAGCACCAGTCGCGGACGTGGCACGCGTACTCCAACGGCGACCACTCCCCGGGGGCACTGCGCCGGCGGAGCTGCTCCGCTGGTGCGGTCATGGGGGTTGTGAAGTTACGGGCGGACGCCCGCAGGCGAGAGGAGAGCTCCGAGCGGGGCGTGGCGCCGTAGGTGAATCCACATTCGGCACACGTGTCCATCTTCCCATTGTGACGCCCGCGCCCGCGGGACCTGCGTACACCAGTGCCCGGGGTGGGTCCGGCCCCACATCACCCGGCAGAGTCACGCCGCCGCCCGGTACGATCGCCCCGCCGCCACTGCGGTCGGTGAGCAGGACGGGGAAGGGTGGGCGATGACGCAGGTCAATACGGTGCGAGGGCCAATGGAGGGGAACGCCCTGGGCCAGACCCTCATGCACGAGCACATCTTCGTCCTGAGCCCCGAGATCGAGAAGACCGCCGAGGAGTGGGACGAAGAAGCGGAGCAGGCAGGGGCCGTCGCCAAACTCCAGGAGCTCAAGCGGCAAGGGATCGACACCCTGGTCGACCTCACCGTGATCGGATTGGGCCGGTACATCCCGCGCATCAAAGCGATCGCCGAGCTGGTGCCCGAGATCAACATCGTCGTCGCTACCGGTGTCTACACCTATAACGACGTGCCGATGTTCTTCCACTTCCAAGGACCGGGAACGATCCTCGGTGGCCCAGAGCCAATGGTGGAGATGTTCATCAGGGAAATCCGCGAAGGCATCGCCGAAACGGGCGTGCGGGCGGGGATTCTCAAATGTGCCACCGATCAACCTGGCATGACATCCGGCGTGGAACGCGTGCTGCGCGCCGTCGCTCAGGCCCATCGGGCCACGGGCGTCCCCATCACCACGCACACTCCACGACCCCCTGAGCCCTGGGGCCTGGAGCAACAACGCATCTTCAAGGAGGAAGGTGTCGACCTCTCGCGTGTCGTCATCGGCCACAGCGGCGGGACCGTGAACACCGACTACCACCTGGCACTGATCGAGAACGGATCGTTTATCGGCTTCGATCATTTCGGCATGTCGGGCATCACCCTCGAAGATCGTGTGGATGCCGTGGTGCGCCTGTGTGATCGGGGTTACGCCGAGCGTATCGTGCTCTCCCACGATGCCATGTGCTTCGTGGACTGGTTCCCCCGCTCCATGCTGGACGCACTGCGGGACTGGCGCTGGACGTACATTTCGACAGACGTGTTACCGGTCATGCGCGACCGCGGTGTCAGCGAGGCCGATATTGAGTGCATGCTGGTGACGAACCCACGCACGATCCTCGAAGGCGGTGAGCCGTACTGAACAACGACAGCGTCCCCTCCACCGCACCATGACCCTCGTGCAAGTCGACCTTCTGGCTGACCTGGCCGGGCAATTCCCCGACGGCGTGGCCTGGAAGAACATGGCAGACGGCCGCCAGCTCCTCCTGCGCGAGTGGCACGCCCGATCCAATCAGCTGGCCCGCGGCATGGTGGCACGCGGCCTCAAGCCGGGCGACCGGGTGGCCCTGGCCATCCCCCCCGGACAACCGCTGGAATGGCTCACCTCCTATATGGCCATTCACAAGACAGGGGCTATCTGTGTTCCGTTGAACACACGCCTCAGCCGGCCCGAGCACCTGCGCATCCTCGACCTGGCCCAAGCGAAGATCATTCTGGCCAGCGAGGGCATCCTTGACGATTCCTCGAGCACGGCCCACCTGGGGGCCCTGGTCGCCACCACCGGCCCTGTGGGGGCCTCGGGCGTTGCCTGGAGCGACCTTCTCGACCCTGATCCCTCCGACATCGCTCACCGTGTGCACCTCGACGATGTGGCCGACATCATGTACACCTCGGGGACGACGGGCGCTCCCAAGGGGGTCGTCGTCCGTCACGGCGGCCTCTCCTCGAACGAGCGCGTCCCCGAGGAGTGGACCGGGCTCGGGTTCCTCATGGGCTCCCCCTTCTCGACGACGACGGGATCGCTCCTCGTCTGCGGCCCCATGCGCGGGGGCATGAGCGGGTGGTTCCTCCCCAAGTTCGACCCCGAGGGCTGGCTCCGATTGGTCGAGACGGAACGCCCGACGGTGGCGATGATCGTGCCCGCGATGATGGCGCTGCTCGTCGCCAACCCTTACTTCGAGCACGCCGACCTCTCCAGCTTGGCTGTCGTCAGTTGCGGGAGTGCACCGGTCACCGCGGAAACGCTGCGGCGGTTCGGCGCGCGTATCCCGGGCGTCGAGATCACGATCGGCTACGGCATGACTGAGTTCGGCGCCGCGACAGCGCTCCCGCTCGGCGACGCCGGGAAGCATCTGGGCTCCGTCGGGGTACCCCTGCCCGGGGTGACCTTGCGCATCGTCGATGATGACGGCAACGACCGGCCGACGGGGGAGGTGGGCGAAGTCCTCATCACCGGCGAACGGCCGGCGCGGGAGTACTACAACCAGCCGGAGGAGTCCGAGCGGACCTGGAAGGAGGGTTGGCTCAAGAGCGGCGATCTCGGCTACCTCGACGCCGACGGTTTCCTGTGGATCTCGGGGAGATCGAAGGAGATGATCATTCGCGGGGGCCACAACATCATGCCCGGCGAGGTCGAATCGGCACTCTTCACCCACCCGGCGGTCGCCGATGCGGCGGTGGCGGCCATCCCCCACCTGGTGTTGGGTGAAGACGTCGCGGCGTGGGTCGTGCTGCGCAGCGACGCCACGGCGTCGCCAGAGGCATTGCGTGCCTTCCTGCTCGAGCGCCTGGCCGATTACAAGGTGCCGCGCCGGTACACATTCGTCGACGCCCTGCCGCGCAACGAAGCGGGCAAGGTGGTCAAGGCCCAGCTGGTGGCCGACGATGTCGCGAGCAGCGCGTCGTGACCGCTGAATTCACCACGCTCCTCGTGGAGGAGATAGGGCATATCCGGCGCATCACGTTGAACCGGCCTGCACATCACAATCCGCTCACCCCGCGCAGCATGCGCGAGATCCTGCGCGCCGTCGAGATGGCGGCGGCCGATCCGCAGGTCCGCGTGGTGATCATCAGGAGCAGTGGCCGCTCGTTCTCGTCGGGCTACGGCTACGTGGCCGAGGACGTCGAGGAGGGCGACTTCGCACAGGACGGATCCATTGAAGACGACGTCACCGCGATGATCAGCCTCGGAGCAGGGTGGGGCCGCATTTGGGACTGCCCGATCCCCGTCATCGCACAGGTGCAGGGGAACTGCCTCGCTGGTGGAACAGATCTGGCCTTGCACTGCGATGTCGTCGTGGCAGCGGAGGACGCCCGCATCGGCTTCCCCCCGGTGCGGTCGATGGGCGTTCCACCCACGAACATGTGGCTCTACAACGTCGGGCCGCAGCTGACAAAACTTCTCCTGTTGACCGGCGACACGGTGAGCGGGCTCGAAGCCAAGGAGATCGGCCTCGTGGTGGCCACCGCTCCGGCGCAGGAACTCGATCAGGTCGTCCTCGACCTGGCTTCCCGCATGGCCCTGATCGGGCGGGACCTCCTCATCGGGAACAAGCGCGTCGTCAACATGGGCGTGGAGCTCATGGGCCGATCGCAGTTGCAGAAATTCGCGGCCATGAGCGATGCAGTCGGCCACCGGGCGCCGGAGGCAACCGCCTTCTCGGCGCGGATCCGAGAGATCGGCCTGCGCCAGGCGGTCCGGGAGCGGGATGACGCCTTCGGCCTTCCACCTCGCACCACACCCACTGCGCAGTGATCCCACGGCGCCTGCGATTCATCCTCGACCCAGTGCGATCGTGCATCTGGGTGGATGCGCGATCGAACCTGCACCCGATCACCACGCAGACGCGGGGACTCCACGGTTGGGTCGAGCTCTCCGTGCAACCCGACGGGAGCATCGATCTCGAGCAGCCCGTGGACGGGCGCCTCGAAGTGGCCGTTGACCGCTTTTCCTCGGGCAACCAGCTGTACGACCGGGAGCTGAAACGGCGCATTGATGCGCGCCATCACCCGTTGATCCTGGGAAAGATCACCGGCGTCCTGCACACCGAGACGGCGGGCCGCTACCGCGTGGCCGGGGATCTTTCGTTTCACGGTGAAACGCGGACCTTCGAACATGACATGACCATCGAGGTCGGCGGCGAGTCCACCATCGCGTTGAAGGGCGAGCGGGTGTTCGACATTCGCGAGTTCCGCATGAAACCGCCGAGCATGCTGATGCTCAAGGTGTACCCCGAAGTCGCCGTCCGCGTCGAGCTCTACGGTACGACGGAACCGTGAGCGCTTCGGCCCCTACCTGGCCAGGGCACCCCCCAAGGCACGGATCTTCGACCTGTCCGAAGCGGGGAGCAGCCTCTGTTCCGAGGGGCAGAGAGTCACGAGGGCGACCCCCTCGATGGTGTTGAACGTCACGACTTTCAAGGGAAGGTGGGTGCGAGCCTCCACGCTTTTTGCTCCGACGGCGACGGACGTCAATGCGGCGTCGATCCCGCCCCCGCGCCGTAAGAAGGCACAGAAGGCGGCCCCATCGGTCAACAGCGCACGCAGGGCCACATTCCCGTGGTTCTGTACATAGGTACCCAGTGCTGGGTCCGCCTTCGTCACGTCCAGGAGATACTGACTGTCCTTGGCGGGAGTCGTCTTCGGCGCAATGAGGGGTTTTGCCGCCGACGACGGCGCAGCACCGGCCCGCGTCACCGCGGCCATGGCCATGGCCGCGACGGCGAGGGTACGCCCACCCCAATGCCACGCGCTCGCACCCGCTGACCGCCTCACGCCGTTCAGTCGTTCTCGACTTGGTAGTCCCACTTGGCGATGATGTGATCGCCGTCGGGGGCCCACCGCAGCAACCCTTCACCGACGGGCATGACGGAGCGGATCTGGAAGGTGAGCGAGTGGCCCGGCACCAACACGGCGGGTAGTTTCGGTTGCCCCGCAACGAGATACGGCTTGTAGACGGCTCCGTTGTGATCGATGCTGTCGAAATCGGCAACGGAGATCGGGACGCGTCCCTTGACGTGCGAAAGCGAAATCGTCCATGTGCACGTAGTCGAACTCGTTTGGACGGGCAGGCCTTCGCCGGGGACCACCGGGCCGTTCACCACAGCCAGAGCCGAGAATTTTCCGGCGCGCACTTGGACGAAGTCGCCCTCAACCGTGAGGGCCGGATGCTCGATGGTGCCGACGAGGGTGCGGTCCGCCGAGTGCTGGGGCACGACATATCCCAGCGATGACCGGTGCGACGCGGCGAGGCCGTAGATCCCGAAGCCGAGCGCGGCGAGGAGCACCACGAAGACCGCGGCGATCAAGCCGTTCGGTATCCCCGAAAGACCGGGCCTTGCGGCCCGGTCTTTCGTTGCACCCCGTTTCGTCGCACCCTGCGTCGGGACAAACGCCTCCATCAGGACGCCAACCCTGGGCGCCGCCGGCGGAGGAGGAAGCCGCCCACGAACAAGAGGCCGGCAAGCGCTGGAATGGCGATGACCAACGGCGCCTCGGGCAGAGCGTTCGGTGGTTGCACCTGCTGGAAGCCATTGCCGTTGGGTGCGGTGAAGACGTCGGTCCCGAATCCGGTCAGCCCGACCTGCGCCGCGTAGCCCAGGTGGCCGGAGCCGTCGAGACCGCCGCACACCGTTCCCGCTGGAAGGGTGATGTCCGCCGCGGTGCCAGCGCATTGGGACACATTGAAGAGGTCCTCAACCGTCCGCAACCAGCTGTAGTGGTTGTAGTCGGTGGTCGACACGGTGCCGGGAGTGATGTACGGGCTAATGAGCACGCTCCCCGTGTCTCCACCACCTGGCGTCGAGTCGATGGCGTCGTAGAGGGGATCCACGGTCTGTCCGGCTGCGCAATTCGTCGGCAGATCGTTCGTGGCATTGGCGCACTCGGCGCTGAGCGTGATGCTCGTGACCGGTGCGGTCGGCAGCACTGGGTTGCCTGCAGCGTCGACGAGCTGGAACGAACCTCCGACGGTGGCGCCGCCGCTGTTGGTCGGGAAGAGCGGTCCGCTATCGGTCACCGCACCGACGTAGGAGCTCCCGGGGATGCCTGTACCGCTCACTCCTCGCCCGGTGTCGTCGCCGATGATCGAGTTGTCGATAATCGTCGAGGAGGACGTCGAGCCCGAAACTCCCGCAGAGGCGCCGTCGGTGCGAGCGCTCGGGCTCGAACCAGAGCCGCCGCGGACGATCCCGGCCACACAGTTCGCCGGAGTATTCGGGCTCGTGCAGACCGGCGGGCGGTCAATGAAGGCGTTGTTGCCGGGGCCGGGGTAGAGCTGATCACCACCGGCCGTCGTGCCGAGAGTCGAGTTCGGACCATAGGGCTCGACGCCGACGTTCACGCCGCTGATGTTCTCGCCTGCTGCATCCGCCGAGATGCCGTAGGCACCGTAGATCGAGTTGGCACCGGGAGCGGTCGACCCGGCCGATTCGAAGGTGGGCGCGTCGGCTGGCGTGAGCGGCCCGGTCGTTCCCGTCCCGTTCGGCCCCGTCGTCTGGACATTGTTGAAACTATTGCCCGAATACGTGAAGGACGGCTCACCCTCATCGAACGTGATGTCGATGAGGCCGTGGGCATAGGCCGCCGAATCCTCAATGAGCGGGACGTAGTAGGCCAGGAAGAGATCAGAAGCGTACAAACCGCCCGTGAAGTTCCTCGGCGTGGTCGCCTCGGGGTCAAAGGCGGGCAGCCCTGCCGGGTGGTAGATCGGGTCGTTCAGGTTGACGGTCCCGTCGAGATTGGTGCCGAATGCGCCCGAGAGGTTGTTGCCCTTGCAGGTCGTGTCGTGCGCATCGCTGCAATTGTTGGGGGTGATCCAGCTGAATGCCGGAACCGTGTTGTTCTGCAGGTCCCCGACGAGGCCGTGGGTCGGGCTGTCAAGGTTCGCGATGTGATTCGCATCGCAGTTCGTGCCCCCGCCCGCTGACGCTGACGGCTCGGTCAAGGCCGGACCCGCAGTGCCGGTCGTCGGGTCGTAGCTGCCGATCAGCGACTCGAACCACGGGAACGGGAAGTGCTTCGCCACGTACGCGTCGGAGAACTGAGGGTTGTTCGTCGTTCCCGTGCCGTTGACCAGGGAGGCTGCGGTGTAACTGGACACGTCCGAGGGAAGCGGGTGGGCCGCGTTCGCCGTGAGGAACGTGGGATTGCTGACCGGGTTCTCGGCCGCGGAGCCAGGCGCGCCACACGGGCCGTCTTCGCGGCCAGGGACGCTGTCGTTCACGAAGGTCGGCGAACCGATCGTCTGGGCCCCGCCGAGATCCTGGGCGTAGCCCTTCCAGCTCACGCCCGCCAGGTTGAACTGGTCGAAGAGCGTGGCCACTTGGCTGGGATAGGTGCACCCGTTGGTCGTCGTCGATCCAGTCGCACCGATCGGCGCATTGGCCCCGCTCGGCTGGCTGGCGTTGAGGAGCGAGCTGAGCTGCCCAAAGTTCCAGTTCGGTGTTGCGCCGCCCACCGAGCCCGTCGTGACGATGCTCGCGTTCGAGCCCACCGAGGTATTGACGTCGGAGCAGTCCTGCTGCGTGTCCTCCTCTGGCGCTTGCCCGGAGACCAGCGAGATGTAGTTGTCCATACTCGAGTGGCCGGTGCCGTAGTAGTTCTTCAGGAGTGCCCCCTCAGCGGGGAGGGTCTGCCAGAGGTAGGAATTGTTGTTGAGACCGGTGAAGGTTTCGTCGAACGACTTATTTTCCAGGATGATCAGCCACACGTGCTGAATGGAACCGGGGGCGAGCCCGGTGCTGGTGGCGGACGCCGGTGCGCTGGCGAGTGGCACCATTGCTGACAACGCAACGACGACCGCGGCGGAGAGCACCACCAGTGCCGATCGGATTCGACGCGTAAGAGTTGCGTAAAGATTCATGCATTTCATTTATTCCGACCGGCTGCGAACAATCAACGTCCACTGGTGACGGACGAATGAACACACGACTATTTCTGCGTGACATCCCGCTTCGAATGGGCGGACATCGCGTCCCGTCAGTGTTCAGTCACGCGCTGTTCACCGACGCGGCGCGCAAAGGTCTGGGAGGGACGAGAGCAGCAACGTTCTCGGCTTCTTGTGCCCTTGCTCACCGACGTCACATGGATGTCACTGAGGCCTGCGAGACAACTCACCACCACCAAACCGTTGGGTCTCGGACCTCGGCCACCCGGGCTGACGACGCAGCGAGTGATGGAACCCGTCAGACACGTCAGGGTGTCGTGGGCGCGAAGCAACGGCGGCGGAGAGATGTGGTTGCGGCGAACCCTCGCGCTTCGCCACCTTACGAAATCGAGCGCGCTTCCTCTACCGTCAACTCTGCGGCGGGATCGGCTTCGAGCCGCTCGTCGGGAATGGCCGCCCCGCTTCGAACCGACCGGCCGTAGGTACCGCCGGCAACACGTTGCTCCGCCCTGTCGATCGCCTCGAGCCGTTGACGAAGTTCTGCGGCGACGGAGTCGTCGGTGCCCTGTTCTGTCAAGGGCTCAGCCGAATCGAACATGTCGCCGTCCTGATCGGCCGCGGTCCGGTCGGCGTCGCGCTCCTCGGCCTTTTCGGTCAAAAGTCGCTCAACGCGGAGACGCTCGGCGGCGAGCAACTCCTTCGCCCTCTCGTTGTCCATGGTGCTCCTTGATCCTCGTGCCAAGGAGCATGCTATCGAGGGACCCGGACCGCCAGAACGGGGACCTGAAGCCGCTCCGTTCGGGACAGCTCCGCTTCAGATGTTCCCGCCCATATTCCGCAAGCCTCCTATACCCAAGCTCGGGTCAGAGGCCGCCAAACGCGAAAGTGGGTTCGGGACAGGCGGGGCGATCCTCGTCAGGGTGTTGCGGTCGATGTGCGAGAAAGGCTCCGCCACTCCGGGGATCTCCAACACGCCCTCTTCTTCGTACGACCAGGTTCCATCGTCGTTGACGGTGACGTGCATGCGGTAGCTCCTCGTCCGAAATGCCCGGTCGAGGAAGGGGTTGGACAAAATTCCGTGCAACTCCGTACCGACCGACGCCGTCACTTCGAACTCTTTGGCATCGGCCTCTGCCGGGCCAGAGGCGAGGAGGACCTGGCCCCGAGGGATTCCCAGAGTGAGTGTCACGGCGTTCGCCGCCGGCTCCCAGAGCCAGTACCCCACTTGGTCATGGAACGTCGCTGCCTCGGTCGGCTTCAGAATGTGCGTGTGGTACCGCAATCCGTAGTACAACTGCGGCCCGTTGGTCTGGAAATCTATTGGCTGAAGGTCGTAATGCTCCACGAACACGTCGTGCTCAGTACCTTCCGCGACAGGATGCTGATCGGAACCCTTTGCGCCCACCCATGTGCCCGCCATCGGACCCAGGGGACCCAGGTTCGACAAGGTGTCGGGGTCGCCGACCGCCTCTGTGTAGATATCGGCTCCGTAGGAATCGGACATCACTGTTTCGCTCTGCTGCAGTCCCGGCCGATGGGGCCGCCGGCACCACGTGCACTCCTGCGGATGTCGACCATGGGACTCGAATCTAGACGAGGTGGCCGTCCGTGGTCCAAGGGTCGTCCCGGCGTAGGGGGCGCCTCATCTGCCCGAATGTGGAGATGCCTGCTGTTTTGGCCAGGAGTAGATTGGCCACATGACCAAAGGGGGGCACGGTGCAATGACGGGCCCGGTCGGCGCCCGAGGGCGTCGTCGGCGTGCCGGCGTCCTCCTTTCGAGTCGGGCCGCAGCGTTGCACGGGAGATGACGCTCACCGGTCGCTGCCCGGCGGGAGCCCGGTCGTTCGCCTCGGGACCTTCTGACCCGTGATCGAACCGGATCCGATCGGATCGAGTCACACCCCGCATCACATGTTCAAGGCCACCGGCGAGCCCCGCTGGCCGATGGCTCTCGCCGTTCTGGTCGCCGGAGCGCTGCACGCGGCATTGCCCACACCGCTGCGACAACTGCCCCCCGAGCTTCTGGGCGACGCCAGGTGGTGGTATCTCCTGGCCGTGGCCGTCCTTCTGGGAGCGCTCATGGCCGGCGACCCTGGACGCATCGACAAGCAATCGAACTGGCTGCGAGCCATGACCATCTTCCTCATCGTCGTGATTTCGGCCGACAACCTTGTTCAGGGCGGGAGGCTGGTCGTCAGCATTCTCAGCACGAGGCCCTTCACCCAAGATGCCAACCAGCTGCTCATCGCGGGAGGTGCGATCTGGCTTTCCAACGTGATCGCGTTCGCGCTGTGGTACTGGGAGGCCGACCGCGGTGGGGCGGCCGCGCGGGCGCTGGGCTCAGCCGCGACGCCGGCCTTCATCTTTCCCGAAATGCTCAATCCGCAGTTCGTGGAAAAGGACTGGTACCCGAAGTTCGTCGACTATTTCCATCTCTCCTTCACCGCCGCAACTGCATTCAGCCCGACGGATGTCTCCGCCATTAAGCCGTGGGCCAAGCTCTCGATGATGTTGGAGGAAATACTCTCGCTTGTCGTCGCCATTCTCGTCGTGGCTCGTGCCGTGAACATTCTCAAGTAGGCGCAGGTGCTCTCGATTGGCCTCATGTGCCCTGGTGGACCACAGTGGGCGTCCGCTAGAGTCAAAAGTCAGCACAAAAGGCGCTGGCGGGCTGGATGTGCACTCGAGGTCGGCGCGGGGTTCCGCTGGAGGTGGACGATGACGGTAGAGAGTGAGGTCGCCAGCTTTCGCACCTCACGCGAGCTCCGGAGGCTCTCCACCTACGGAAGGGCGCAGAAGGGAAAGAACGCTCGCCGCCAGGTTCCATTCTCCGACCACGCCGGATGGAATCCCCCGGCCGACCGCGTGGCACCGCTGGACCTGTTGGAGGAACAGGCCCTGACGCGTGTGCCCGAGTTGGTGCCGATTCGGTATGGACGGATGTTGGTCTCGCCGTTCTCCTACTTCCGGGGTGCCGCGCTCCCCATGGCGGCGGACCTGGCGACAACCCCGGTCTCAGGAATAGACGTGCAGCTCTGTGGCGATGCCCACATGTCGAATTTTGGCATTTTCGGCTCCCCCGAGCGCCATCTCATCTTCGATCTGAACGACTTCGATGAGACTGCCCCGGGGCCGTGGGAGTGGGACGTCAAGAGGTTGGCGGCGAGCATCGAGATCGCCGGTCGGGAGAACGGGTATCTCCCGAAGGTCAGAGAGCGGATCGTACGTCACGCGCTACGTTCCTACCGCGAGACGATGCAGGAGCTCGCTTCCGTTTCGATGCTCTCGGTGTGGTACGCGCATCTGAATGTCGAACAGATTTTGCCGCGCTTCAGTGCACTGCTGCATCCCAAGAAGACTCCAAACGTATGGAAGGCGATCAACAAAGCACGTGCGCACGACAGCCACCAGGCCTTCAGCAAGCTCTGTTACGACCAGGATGGCGAAACCAAAATTATCCATGACCCTCCGTTGATTGTCCCCGTCGAGCATTTCATTACGGGAATTGATCCCAGCGTCACGGCAGAGGCGCTCACCGGGATCTTGCGGTCCTACACGGACTCCTTGGAACCCGAACTTCGCCACCTCCTGGCCCAACACGAGTACGCGCACATGGCACGCAAAGTCGTCGGGGTCGGGAGCGTCGGCACCGAAGCCTGGATCGCGCTCTTCCTCGCCCTCGAGGACGACTCACCCCTCTTCTTGCAAGTGAAGGAGGCACAGCCCTCGGTCCTGGAGCGATTTACCGCTGAGAGCGAATTCTCGAATCACGGAGAGCGCGTGGTCAGGGGCCAGCGTCTCATGCAGGCCACGAGCGACATTTTCCTCGGTTGGGTCAGGTTCCGCGTGGAACGGGAGCGAACGGGATTACTACTTCAGGCAGCTCCGGGACTGGAAAGGCTCAGTTGATGTCGAAGGAATGACGCCTGCCGGAATGGACGTGTGGGGGAGGATGTGCGGATGGACGCTGGCGCGAGCGCATGCGCGGACAGGAGACCGCGTTGCCATCGCCTCCTACTTGGGGAAGTCTGAGCGCTTCGAACTCGCGGTGACACAGTTTGCGGTCTCGTATGCCGATCAGAACGAACGGGACTTCAACGCGCTGGTGGCGGCGGCGGCCGACGGGAGGATCGTGGCCAACACCGGAGTCTGACCATTCCTCTTCTCCGGTTTCACGCGACCGCCGGCGGTGGCTCGGCAGAGACTCCCTCATCGGGTGTCGACGGCTGGCCCCGATACCGGATTCGGAAGACTCCGTACGCGATCGGCCCGGTCGCCAATGGAACCCAATACGAGGCGAGTCGGTAGGCCAGTGTGGCGAGCAAGGCGTCACTGGAAGTGACGCCGGCCAACACCAGGAGCCCGGTCAGACTTGCCTCCACGATGCCCAGACCACCCGGTGTGATCGGGATCATGCCGACGATGCCGGCGACCGCGTAGGCCACCAGGATCAAGGATGGTCGTGGGTGACTCCCCGTAGCCCGCAGCGCGGCGAGCAGGCAGAGGTAGTCGAGGGCGAGACGTCCGGCCGAGAGCAGCACTGCCTGCCACCACTGCCGGCCAAGGACACCTCGGATGAGGTTGCGTTGGTCGATGAGCGTCTTGTCCAGGTCGGTGATCGGCGGGCGCATGCGCAGCACCAAGTTCCGGAGTCGCTGGGCGACCCGTCCGGACCATCGAAGAGGGGCATCGGTCGCCAGGACGACGGCGCCGAAGCCGGCGAAGAGGATGAACCCCACCGCACCGAGAATTGCCGCGTTGACCAACCCTCGGCTGGTCGTGGGGGCGCCTATCAGGATGACCGGGAGGGCAAAGAGCGGGAGCGCCAAGAGTCCCCCCACCCCCAGGAGAGAGAACGCGGCGAGTCCGCCAACCGTCGACCCGGTTTCCTGCCCGCTTGCGGCCAACATCCGGAACTGCACGGCGGCGCCCATGGCGGCCCCGCCCGGCATGATCAAACTGACCGCGTTGCTGGCCAGCTGGGAGGTGACGACCGGGAACCAGGCCTTGGTCCGAAGGGCCAGGCGTTGCAAGGCGAATGTGCAAGTGAAGTGCCCGATCTCGAAGACGACAGCCAGCGCGAACCAGACTGGCTGGAGCGTGGACAACCGTGGCCACGACGCGAGAACCTCGGTAATTGAAGGAAGGACCAAGTAGATGGCGACGCCGGCGATCGCCACCACAACGGCGTTCTTGACGACCTTCTTCCAGGCCAAGGGATGGCCCTTCTGATCTTCGACCCTGGTGACGAACGATGGCTTCCCGGAATCCGTCAGTCCGTCACTCACGACACACCGGGCGCCCCTTTTGCTTCAGCTGCCGTCGCGCTGCAGCCCATGCGGTGATCGCTACCCACTGCACGACCGCATGGCGGCGGGACACTGGTGATGGCCTGACTCCCTACCCGTGGCAACAGACGTTAGATGTACTCGCGCCGGCGAAGCCATAAGAGGCAGAACCATCCCCAGATCGGCGGGAGGTAGGCGGTGAACAGCCGCTGGACAAAGACGGCCGCGGTGGCATCACTCTCATTGATCCCCGCTGCCGTGAGTCCCAAGATCAGCCCGGCCTCGACCACGCCGACTCCGCCCGGTATCGGTGCAACGCCGCCGATCATCGAGGCCAAGGTGATCACCACGATCAGGGTGGCAAGGCTGAGGTGGTCGCCGAAAGCGCGGAGCGATGCGGCAAGGGCCAAGGCCACCGCCAGTTGACCGAAAACGGAACCACCGATCAGTTGCACCACTTTGAGGGGGGACGAGGCCACCGACCGGATGTTCCCCAATGCGTCCTGGATTCTCGGACGCAACTTCGCGCCCGCGAGGCGCCGCAGCTTGGGCACCGCGAGGAGCAGGCCGACGACGACCAGCACGACGACCACGACCACGAGGATCAACCACACGGTGTTGGAGTTCCCGCCCTCGTTTGGTTCGCCAAAGTCGAATGCGCTCCAGGCCAGCGGCAGGGAGATCCCGAACAAGAGGGCTTTGACGATCCAGCTGCTGGCCGTGACCACTGCGCTCGAGCTAACCGCCAACGACGCGTTGTAGCCCTGTTGTTGAAAGAAGCGCACCCGTGTAGCAAAGATCATTGCCGTTCCGCCGGCGATTCCACTGAAGCTGTTTCCCACTTCCAGCGCGAGGACGCGGACGAATTGGAGCGCGCCGGCCACACTGCCCATATCCTCAACCGCTGTGCCGACATAGGCCGCGTTCGCCAAGAGAAAGACGGCGGCCACCCAGATCCAATCAGCTCCGACGATGGTGTCGAATGAGTTGGTGACATCGATCAGGACGCCGATCAACGCCCAGCCTCCGATCACCGTCCCGATGACCAGCACGAGGTTGGCGATGCTTATGCGCCGGGGCTCGACCAGCTTCGGCACCTCGATCGATTTGGCGGTCGCCGCCTTCTCCCGGACTTGATCGAGCAGGCCCTTGTGGCCGCGGAGTGCCCGAACGAGCAAAGGGTCGAGCCCGGCGCTGCGCAGATGCCGGAGGGCCGGGGCGAGGATTTCGGCGGTCAGGCAACGGGCCGCCGACTCAGCCGCACGGTCCGCGCCCACGACCACGGCCGCCGTCGCCATGGCTCCGGCAAGGTCAGCAGCGAGGCGTTCGTCGCTCGCGCCAGCCGAAGCGCTGCGAAAATTGACCAGCGACGCAGTCTCGGTCGTTGGATCGACCAGCACGGTGTCACCGCTGATCTCGCCGTGGGCCAACCGCACGGCCCGGAGAATCATCAGCTGGGCGAAGAGCTTGTCGAGCAAACCGTCCGTCACCTCCTCCGGCTGGACGACGGACAATCGGTCCCCGTCTGGAAGCTGGCAGACAAGCACGGCATCGCCTGCCGGCCCGGTGCGGCCCGCTTGCACGACTCGGGGAACGGCTGCCCCAGCCTGGCCGGCCCACATCGTGAGGTAGGCCTCGCGTTCAACCTGCTGGAGGCGGGTCAGAGTGAGCGTCGGCCCCGAGTCACGGTAGAGCAGGAACCGCCCCACTTTCGAGAGCAGCTTGGCGTCGGCCGCGTCACGCCCGTGGACCGAGACCGCGAGGCGGGACGATGATCCGTCGGTTGCCGATGCGAGGTGCGCGCTGTAGTGCGCCACCCCCCATACCTGGACTTCTGATGGCCTTACGTCGACCGCGTCAACGCCGAGCTCGCGCAGAAGGAGCACGACGTCGTCGGTCGATGGGAGACCGAGGGGTGACCCGAACACCAGGTGGACGATGGCCGTGACCCCCCAGCCGATCGCCATGCTCCCCAACACGTTGAGGGGCAAGCCGTGGCCTCCGACGACTGAAGCCATGGCGACCAACGCGACGAATGCCTCCACCAATCGCTGCAGCGTCCGGGCCAGATACGGAAGGCTGGCGGTGGCGACCGCCATGAAGGCGGCAATCTGGAAGACGGGGAAGTGGACGCTGTACCCGTGGATCGCTGTTCCCGGGCCGCGACCGCCGTCTGAGCCCAGCACGAGCACCAAAAGCCCGGACACCGCGCCCGTCCCGATCACGCTCAGGCCTATGTCACGGGCTACTTCGAAGCGTCGCGCAATGACAGCCAACACGACGAGTACGGCAGTGACGCCAAATGCGCCTGCGTCGTACACAAGGGTCACCAGCCAGCTGATACTCGCTGGCGGAGGGTGCACCACACGCGTAATGACGCTGTCGACCCGGTAGCCGTACCTGATCATCAGCAGGCAGATGAGCAGAGCCGTGATGGCGGCCACCAGCCGAAGGCCGTCGCTGCCGCGCCGGCGGCGAATGTCGTTGCCCGCCGGGGCGAATGCCACCGAGCGCCATCGATACCGCCAAGAGATCGTGGGGGGTGCGGCATCCACCACAGCCGATCCGGCGTTCAAGCTCACAGTCCCTCCATCGCCCCGGGTGGTGGCCGTCGTCCCCGACCGGATGGAGGATAGCGAACAAGGTGCCTACCTATGGCCTGACCATGAGAATCCGAGAGGGAAGGCCTTTCCGGCCCCGATGGAAGGATCAGCCCCGTTCAGTCGGTGTCAGCTTGAGCTCGGCGAGTCCTCGACGCGAGCACAAACGGGCCTGGGTAGTAGCGGGTCACGATGTCGTCGATCCACCCCACGCGGACACCTGCCTCAACCATCCGACGGCAGAGATTCCAGTCACCCGGTTCCTCGAGGATCCAGGACTTGGGGTTGTACTCGAACGCCCGCAGCGCGGCGAGATATATGGCGCCCTGGAAACCGAATTCACCCAGTCGAGGCGGAAACGTCCCGATCTCCCAATCGTCGTAGCCCGGCGGAGTGACAGCAAGCAACTTTCCATATGCCAGCTCGAGCCGATTGCTGCGGGCCGTTTGGAGAAGCGTCTCGACGTGATGAGGCAGAAACTCGTCGTCGTGGTCGAGCGGCGCGATCCAAAGACCGCGCGAGAGCTGTGTGCCGACGTTCATCGCGGGGGATCCCGCGGACAGCCACCTGCTCCGTGCATCTTCCGGATATGCGCCGCGGCTCGCCAAGTTGAAGAATCGGACTCTTGGATCGCCGAGCGCGGCAACCCGCTTCTCGGTGTCGTCAGTGCAGGCATCACCGACGATGACAACTTCAAACCGCTCGTAGGTTTGCGCTCGGATTGAAGCGACGGCCCGGTCGATGAGGAGATCCGGACTGTTGAACGTGGCTATCCGTATTGAGACCAGGGGCTCATCTACTTCGAATGCCGTTTCATACTCGACACTCTGGCGAACCTTGTGCAATTCTTGGGCGAGGTGCGGGATTTGGTCGAACTCGGCCGAGACGATCTGTCGCAGCACCTCCATTCGCTGCTCCGAGTCGGATTGGGCTTCCCGGACCAGCCGTACCTCGGCTTCAAGGTTGGAAAGCTCGCGTCGGAGGGACTCATTACCCCGATCGACCGCTTCTGCAACGGACTCCCATAGCAACGCGCGCAGTCGCGCTTTCAAACTTTCGGGGCTGAGGTTCACGAGCGCCGTAGCTCGTCCCTGACCACGACCGCGACCCTCTTCACGTCAGAGGGGGTGAGCTTGTCGCTCATGGGAAGGGAGATGATCCTGGACGCAATATCGGTGGTGGCCGCCATGGTCGGGGAGGCTCGAAGACTTAACTCAAATCCGGACTGCACCTGGACCGGCGGGTTGTAGTACTTCCGCACCTCGACTCCCGATTCCTCAAGAGCTCGCATCGTTGCATCCCGGCGCACGCTCGACGGGAGCAGGCCAGAGACAAACGGAACGGCTGAAGCTTCGGACAGGAGTTGGAATTCGATCTCTGTGCCTGCGAGTTGTTCCCGATAATCGTGATAGATACCCCTGCGGATCTCCAGTCGCTTGTCGAGCATTGCCAGTTGTCGGAGCCCGATCGCACAACTCAGTTCCGGGAGCTTCGCGTTAGTGCCTGGAATCGTCGGGTCTCGGTTCTCGCCGAAACCGAAGTTCTTGAGCCGGTCGATCCGCGAGATCAGGTCGTGATTTCTCGAGGTCACGGCACCACCCTCGCCCACGGGGAGCGTCTTGGTCGCGTGGAGGGAAAACACCTCACAGGTGCCCCGAGCTCCCAACGACTCACCCGACGGGTACTGCGATCCAAACCCCGCAGCTGAATCCACAACCAACGGAACCCCGAATCGCTGGGCGAGAGATTCCCATGCTTGGATGTTCTGGTTGGCGACGCCAAAGGTATTCGTGAGCAATATCCCTGCTGTGTTCTCAGCCTGGGCCTCCAGGAACGCTTCGGCATCCTCGAGACTCGGCTGCCATGACTCGCGGTCTATGTCGAGGAAGGCTGGCTCGAATCCACTCCAGCGGAGGGCGAGCGGACCGGCGGCGAAAGTAAAAGAGGCCACGAGCGCAGAGGTCCGGCCACGAACGAAGGTGGCTGCGATTGCCAATTGAAGTCCTGCTGTCCCACTGGCGACGAGGGATACCGAGACGTCGCTTCGCATCCAATTTCCGAGAGCTTGCGCGAAGCGCCGATCGAAGGAACCGCCGTTCGAGTAGATCCCACTCTCCACGATGGCGGCGTAGTCAGCAGCCACCTCCTCCACGGGCGGAAATGTCGGCGACAGAAATGGAATCCGCTCTACCAAGAGTGATCCCTGCGTTCTCGGGGCTTGGCCGGTACCCCCATCACCACCTGACCCTCTTCAACGTCGCGTACAACCACCGCGCCGGCTGCGATGAATGATCCATCCCCTACCGACACGCGATCCCGGACGGTGGAGCCGATACCCAAGAACACCTGTGTCCCGATTGAGACGCAGCCTCCGATGTTGCATCCGGGGCTCACTGCAGAGAAGTCACCAACGGTCACATCGTGGCTGACGGTCGCCCCCACGTTCACCAACACATGGTCCCCGAGACGACAAAGGCGATTCACCACAGCCATCGGAGCGACAAGACAGCCCTCTCCGATGGTGCAGTCCTTCGCGACCCACGCGCGGCTCGAAATCACGGTCAGGTACCTCCGTCCCGGCCAACGCTCGATCAGTCGGCGGCGCGTGTCCGGCAGCCCCACCGAACAGAGAACGGGGAGGTCTGCCAATGCCCCGAGGTCCTGGTCGAAATGGAAAATCCCACCCTCGAATTCCCTCCCGTTCCGGTCATACTCGGGGGCCATCTCCTCGACGTAGAAAACGGGTTGGAAGCCTTCCTCTCTGCAATACCCTGCCGTTTCCAGAGCTTGACGACCAGCGCCCAAGAGGCCAATGCGGTTGTCGGGCACGCATGGATTCTATTGAAATCCGACTGCGTGCGTGGACTGGGATCAGCGCCGCCCGCGGCTCGTGGCACGCCGAGAAGTGATTCCGCTGCTTTGAAGCGGAATAACTGTGGTACGGCTCGCAGGGTGTCAGCTGCGCACTCCGGCTCGTGCCCTCAGGGTTGTCCGGAGTCTCGCAGCCAGGCCGCCTCAGTCGCTTCAATCGGGCCTGAACTGGGCTTTCCCCGACATCGTTCGCTCAAATGGAGCCAGCGAAAGAGCCGGTCGAGCAGTGCGTGGGGATCGCACGCCCAAGGGATCACCGGCTACGGTGCCGCTCATGGCCTCCCAACCGGCGATCATCGAAGTAGCTATCAACGGGGCAACCACCAAGGAGCGCAACCGGAATGTGCCGCGCACTCCGGATGAGATCGCGGCCAACGCGCTCGCCTGCTTTGCGGCCGGTGCGGCGATCATTCACAACCACATTGACCTGACAGGGATCAGCGAGGACCAAGCGGCGGAGCGGTACCTCGAGGCGTGGCGGGTGGTGCTTGCCGAACGACCTGACGCCCTGTGGTACCCCACGGTCCACTTCGGGAAAACGATGAGCCTGCAACACCTCGCTCCAATTGCAGCGAGCGGACTCCTACGACTCGGCCTGACCGATCCCGGATCGGTCAACCTCGGACGGCTCGACGATCAGGGTGTGCCAATCGGCGGGTTGGTGTACGCCAACTCCTTCGACGACATCGCCCGCGCGTTCGCACTCTGCCGAGAACTGCAGCTCGGTCCCAGCCTGGCCATCTACGAGCCAGGCTTCCTGCGCGCCACCTTGGCCTACTGGCGGGCCGGGCTTCTCCCCGAAGGTGCGATGCTGAAGCTCTACTTTTCCGCCGCACAGGGCCCACTCGGCGCATCGTTCGGGCTCCCCCCGACGGCGAAGGCCCTTGACGCGTACCTCGAACTGCTCGAGGGGTGCGATCTCCCGTGGGCCGTATCGGCCCACGGGGGTGACGTCGTAGCCACGGAGGTTGCTCCGCTTGCACTTGGGCGCGGCGGGCATCTTCACATCGGCCTCGAGTTCTACGGTGGCGACCGCACGCCTACCAACGTCGAGCTGGTTGCCGAGGCGGTCGAACTTTGCGAGAAATCGGCCAGACCGGTCGCCACACCCGACCAAGCCGCCGCGATCCTGCGCCTTCCCCGCCCGCGCCCATAGGGCGGCACTTGGGGTCTCCCGGCATCCGGATAACTGGGCGCCCCGCCTCCAGGGAGCGTCGCGACGATGATGGCCCGGTGAATGTAGGCCTGCTGCTCTTGGCAATTGGTGGCATTCTGGCGGTGAGCGTGGTGGTTGCGCTGGGCGCGGCCCGCGTGGGCGTCCCATTCCTGGTGGTCTTCTTGGGGCTGGGCATGTTCCTGGGGTCAGATGGGCCGGGCGGGATCACCTTCGACAACGTCGAGTTGGCCAGAACCGTCGGAATCGTCGGATTGGCCGCAATCCTCTTCGAAGGCGGCTTGTCCTCCTCGTGGCGGCGCCTCCGCGAGGTGGCCTTTCCCGCTTCGATGCTGAGCACGGTCGGCGTTGCCGCGACGGCAGGACTTGCCGGACTCGCGGCGCACCTGCTGTTCGATCTCCCGTGGCTTCAGTCGATCCTCCTGGGCGCTGTCGTGTCATCGACAGACGCCGCCGCGGTCTTTGCCACCCTGCGCTCGACCGATATCCGCCGCCGCTTGGCCCGCGTCCTCGAGGCCGAGACCGGCTTGAACGACCCGGTAGCAATCGCCCTGACTCTGGGGCTGATCACCTGGATCCAACATCCCGAGTCCGGCTTCTCTCAGCTCGTCGTCGAATTGGTGCGCCAGCTTGGACTGGGCGTCGCAATAGGCGTGGCCTTCGCCGTCGGAGCAGGGTGGCTGTTCGCCCGGCTCCCCGAGTCCATCGGGGCATTCGCTCCGGTAGCCTCGGTCGCTGCGGCGGCGCTCGCGTTCGGTGCCACAGACATCGCCGGGGGGAGCGGCTTCGTCGCCGTATATCTCGTCGGCCTCTCTATCGGCAGTACCCCGTCGCGCTACCGGCACCAGATCGTGACCTTCCACGAAGGGCTCGCCTTCCTGGCCCAAGTCGCCTTGTTCATCGTCTTCGGGCTGCTCGTCTTCCCCCATGAGCTCGGTTCGGTGGCTGGCCCGGCGCTGGCCTTGACGGCACTGCTCATTGTGGTGATCAGGCCCCTGGCCGTGTTCCTTTCCACTGTGCTGAACCGTTTCACCCGACGCGAGCGGATACTGCTCGGTTGGGCCGGACTACGAGGTGCCGCCCCGATCGTGTTGGCGACGCTGGCGCTCTCCGCCAAGATCTTCAAAGCAGACACGATCTTCAACGCCGTGTTCTTCGTCGTCGTGGCCTCGACCCTGCTCCAGGGCACGACGCTCGAGCCGCTCGCCAGGAGACTCCACCTCGTCGATCCCCGACCGATCTCGGTGCCTCACCCTCTCGCGGTCGACGCCGCAGGCTCCCTCGAACTTGCCCACTTCGACGTGGCCGGCGACCACGCCATCGCCGGCGTCGCAGTCAGCGAACTGGGTCTCCCGCACCACGCCCTCATCGCCGTTGTCGCCCGAGGTGCCGAGACCATCCCGCCGCGGGGCAGCACCCGGATAGAGCCCGGTGATCGGCTCCTCGTGCTCGTGCCTCGTCCGCAACTCCCCGAGCTCGAAGACGTCTTCACCCGCTGGCGTCAGCGAATCTGAACGACCGGAGCGGCGTCGCTTCGACCGGCGACGTCACTCGCTGCGGAGGACCTCGGCGGGATGCAGGCTGGCGCTACGCCGGCCTGGCACCACAGCGACGAGGTTGGCCACGACGACCAGGACCGGGACCAACAACAGGATCGTCCAGGTCGGGATTGTTGCGTCGGTCACCACGCCGACATTGGCGGCGAACAGATTCCATATCCACCGGCCGACCGCGATGCCGAGCGGAAGGCCGATCAGGAGCGACACACCCGCCAAGGCGGACGTCTGCCACCACGTGATGGCAAACACCTGACGGCGAATTGCGCCCAGTGTCTTGAGCACAGCGAGGTCATGCCGCCGCCGTCGGCAGTACAGGACAACCAGCTGCGCCAAGACGGCGATACCGAACACTCCGAGTACCAGGGCAAGGACAAAGGGCGTCTTCTCGACGCGTACGAGATCTGCAATATCGGACGGTCGTTGGTTGCTCACCAGGCACGTCGATTGGTCGATCCCGCGGCAGTACCCGGTGAGTGAGCGTTCGGTCTCCGTGACATCCCGATTGTGCATGGACCCCGGAATGAAGCGCATCAGAGCGATCTGGCGCGCGCTCGATGCCGGAGGTGAAAGCGCCTTCGCAGTCAGCAACGCGCCCTCGCCGAGATCGGTTGCAGCGAAACTTCCCTGGCCGAAGTGCGGGAACACAGCCCGACCGACGATGTGCAATGACGTTCGTCTTCCGTTGACGGTGGTGGCGACGTCGTCGCCGACTTGCAGATGCAACCGGCGCAGGGTCGACGTTCCCAGTGCCAATTCATCCCTCGTGCGTGGAACCCGGCCTTCAAGAATCACCGGTGCCAGCAACGGACCGACTTCTGCGGCCAGCCCGACAGCAGGAACAACGGAACCCCGAATGGCGATGTTGCCGTGCACCCCGAGCGTCAATGCGGTGAGCCCGGGACGATGTGCAAGCTGGTGCTCGATCCCGCTGGGTATCCCTTCGAACTGCAGGTCAACGGCCGTGTCCCACGTCTGCCCGTAGAGGCGCGGGGTGTTGACGAGATGAGCGAAGTTCGCCCCGAAGGTCAGCGTGGCCGCAACCGTGGCGACGGAGAGTGCCGTACCGATGATCCCAGTCCGCAGAGGCACGTTGTTGCGTCCGCGCCCAGTTTCAAGGGCCCAACGTAGGCCGATCGACGCCGTCAGGGGAACTCCCGAATGGCCGAAGGTGGGAGCCAACCACCCCGGACGGCGAGCATTTACCGCCAACAGATCGGAATCGTTCAGCTGTCTTCCCGCTGCCCTTCGCCAGGCGGGCCAGGACACCAGCGCCGTCGTCACGACAACAACGGTGAGCACACCCAGACCGAGCACAAAGGCATCGACGTTCACCCCCGGGTGGAGGTCGGCGAGCCGCGCCGGACCGATGGGCATCAAGGGCGACGCGGCGATCGCGAGCACCGCGGCGAGGACTGCTCCGGCGAAAGCGACGAGCGCGACCTGGCTCATTCCGGCGATGGTTCGGTCCCGCCTCGTCATCCCGAGAGCCCCGAGCAGTGGATAGTCAGAGGCAGTGGCGGAGAGTTGGCGCGACGCGAGTTGCCCAACGAGAAGGAACATTGTCAGCATCGCGACAAGACCGAAGAGGGCGAGGGCAATCGCCTCCGGGCGTATCGCGCGTTCAACTGCCACGCTCTGTTGGTACTCGTCATCGACGAAGACGGTGCCCTCCGTCGAGGGGTATCGACGCGCAAGGCTCTGCACGTCACGCGTGAAAGCGGCGGGCGAGGTGCCTGGCTTCAACCTTACGTAGGTCCCGTCGAACGCCTGATACTGGCGCCAATCAGGGCCTAATCCGTAAAGGAGGGACGGCGTCGCGTAGACCGTTCCGAACTGATCGGAATCAGAAGTCGGGACGACGTTTTCTCGCGTGACGACGACGCCCACGACCCGCTCCGAGAGCCGACGGATGTGGTGTGGACCGCGAGCGCCGACCGCGCCCAGTCTGAGCACGCTCCCGAGGCCCAGACGGAGACGCTTGGCGGCCACGACATCTATCGCCACCTCGTTGGGCTGGCGGAGCCCCGGCAACCTGCCAGCCAGAACTTTCGGGCGATCAAACGTTCGGAGCAGATTTGACTGTAGGGGCGCGACGACTGTGGCATCTGCGTCGAGCCTTCCGCTGCGCGAGATGGGCAGCGCCTGGATGCCCACGACAGGCCCCGACTCCTCGACACCTGGCAGTTGCCCCACTGCGACGTCGTAGGACCCCAGCCCTGAGCCTTGGGGAGCGACGAGCACGTCTGCTGGGCGCGACCACTGCAACAGGTGCGGAAACGCGCTGTCCGTCCGCCGCGCACCGGCGAAGGCGGTAAAGACCACGCCGGCGCTCAGTGCCAGGACGATCAGAACCAGGGTCCAACTTCGCCATCGACGCCGAAAATCGTGCGCGACGAGAAAGGCCACGGCCCTCATGGCCGACGGTCCGGATGCCGCCGACGAAGGGGCTGGGGCGCCGACGACATCACGCGTTTGATGACTGTTGGGTTCACGTTCGTAGAGGGGTCCGGGTGTTTCGGTCCACAAGAGGGAATCGGCGTTGGACGATGAAAGGACAAGGATTATGCCTGCCTCGGAGGCACCAGAACGTTCAGCACGGCGAAAATCCCATGGTTGGACCTTAGAAAGCTGAAAGGACAATGCCCAGGGTGCTAGACCGAACTTCCGGGGTGTGCCAGCACCACCCCTGGCCAAAACCCCAGCGAAGGATCGGCCACGGGTCGAGATGCAGGTGATCGGGAGAGCTGCCAACGCGCGACGGTACGAACCCCCGCGAGACCCAACAGTGGAGGAATCGGGACGCGGGATTCACTCGCTCTTGTTGACGCTTTCGTCCGCGGTCCCTCGAACGGAGCCTGTCGAAGCTCCGTGGACTGCAAGAATGGGGACGTGTTCAAGACACGCGCTCTAGTGGCTTGCACCGAACGCCAGGAGCGCTCGTACCTGGACTCTGAGTGAGCCACGTGCACCGGTCCCAGCCACAGGCACCAGCGATCGGCGGTGGGAACCTGGGGC
Source organism: uncultured Acidimicrobiaceae bacterium (assembly GCA_963706555.1). Lineage (GTDB taxonomy): Bacteria > Actinomycetota > Acidimicrobiia > Acidimicrobiales > RAAP-2 > Bog-473. Next base: position 1,852,474 of record OY970164.1, on the reverse strand, counting down.
TGGGAGCGGCAAACGCACAGCACATGAGAGGACGATTGCAATGACGAGAAGCGCCTCGATGTCAGGGCGATTTCACAAATGCGCCCGGTCGCTGGGGGTCGAGACGCTGGCGGTGGCTTCCATCGCCTTCGGCCTTATCGGATTCGGGGGGGGTGAGCCGGCAGTTGCCGCCATCTCGACCGTTGGCGGTACGTGCGGGTTCCATCTGGGCGCGCCACTGGTGACGGGTTCGGCGGGGTCGGCGGGGCTCGAGTTCCCTGTCTACCCGGCCAACCCCTCTCAGGTGTGCCAGGTCCGGGTGACCGCTCGGGCTTCACTCAGTCCGGCCTCGGGTGGCAGCTACACCAACGTGATCCGCGATCCGTCGAGCGAGACGTTCACTTTGGACTTCACGGGTGGGCCCCTCCCGCTCGGAATCCTCTGGCAATGGAGCCCTCATTGCGCCGACCCGGTCACGCCGGGGATCTTCACCTTGACCGTGGACGGCCAGTCGTCGTCGAGCGGCCCGCAGTCGGCGCCATCGTGCTCCCCTGACCTGGGCGGCAGATCTTCGTTGGCCTTTGACGTCATCGATCTCGCGGACGCGTACGTGGCGGTGGGGATGGCCGCCACCACCGACGGCCACGGGTACTGGGGCGTCTACGCCAGTGGAGCGGACGTCGTGGCCAAAGGTGACGCTGTCACTGCGGGGCTCTTGCCGCCTCTCAACCGACCCGTCGTAGGGATGACGGCCGACCCGACTGGCCAGGGCTACTGGATCGACACGGCCGACGGAGGGGTGTTCAGCTTTGGCGGCGCGGCGTTCCACGGCTCGCTCGGCGGCGTGCACCTGAATGCGCCGGTCGTCGGCATGGCCGCGACGCCCGACGGTGGGGGCTACTGGCTGGTCGCCGCTGACGGCGGTGTCTTTTCCTTCGGTGATGCCGCCTTCTTCGGCTCGCTCGGCGGCGTGCACCTGAATGCGCCGGTCGTCGGCGTGGCCGCGACGCCCGACGGTGGGGGCTACTGGCTGGTCGCCGCTGACGGCGGTGTCTTTTCCTTCGGTGATGCCGCCTTCTTCGGCTCGCTCGGCGGCGTGCACCTGAATGCGCCGGTCGTCGGCGTGGCCGCGACATCCGACGGTGGGGGCTACTGGCTTGCGGCCTATGACGGAGGGGTATTCAGCTTCGGCGATGCCCCCTTCGAAGGCTCGGCGGGTGGCCTCTCTCTCGCCGCACCGGTGTTCGCCATGGCCCCGACACCTTCCGGCCACGGCTACTGGCTGCTCGGCGGCGACGGCGGCATCTTTACCTACGGCGACGCCGGCTTCTTCGGTTCGGTACCCCTGGCTGGTTGACCAGCGGCTCCCACTCTGGGCGCTCAGAGGGCCGCTGTCGTCGACGCCCTGACGACGCAAGGCGAACCTCCCAACACTACGGCGGGATGGGCAGCGGCGGCTCGGCGCTCCGCCCTGAGGAGTATTTCGCAGTCGCCTGCGTCTCTTCCCGTGTGAAGGCGTCTTTGCGCCCCCGGCAATTGGGATAAGAAATAGCGGGCCGCAGAACGCCGCGAACTCGGTTGGCGCGCCCAACCTCTGAGCCACTGGCCTCGGATTCGCTCTTGGCCGTCAGACCGCCGGAACGCCGCATCGAGCGGATCAAGCCAGAGCACCGAAACCTTGACGCCGCCGGTCTTGGGCGAAGCGCGAACCGCCATGCGCTTCAAGGGATCTCACTCCGTCGGCGCCCCCTCCAGCTCCTCGGTGCAGGCGTTCACTAACAAGACGCTCCGTCCTTAGCGCAGAGGGTGTCAAGCTTAGTGTTGATCGTGTTCACGGTGGTGTTGAGCGAGTTCACGGTGGCTTGAAGAGTTGACATATTGGCAGCAGTGGCAAGAGGAGCGGCACTATTCGTTATCGCGGTAGTGAGTGCGGCTTGAAGAGCTGACAAGTTAGTACCAGAGGCAAGAGCATTTATCTGGTTGAGAAGACTTATCAGAGTGGTCCCACCGGGAACACCAGCTAGCGTGCTAACGGCGTTTGTAATAGCTGTCGCCAAGGCGGTTTGACTCGTAGTTATTTGGCCGGGGAGCTGGTTGACTACCGACTGTAGCGCCACGCCACTAGTTCCAACGTTGGTATTAATCGTGTTAAGGGTGGTTTGAGCAGTTGCCTGGTTGGCAGCAGTGGCAAGACCAGTTGTCTGGCCAAGGAGCGTGGTAACGTCGTTTTGAATAGCTGCTTGCGCGGTAGAAAGACTTGTCAGAGTGGCCGAAGTGTTAGAACCCTGCAGCCCAGTCATCTGACTATTGAGAGCGCTTTCTGCGGCCTCAGCTCTAGTCATTTCAGTTATCAGATCTGCAGCGACGGTGCTGTCAGGCGGTCCTGCCGGTCCCTGAGGTCCGGTGGCTCCCGTAGCTCCCGCAGGACCAGGAGAACCGACAGCGCTCGCTGCGGTTGACGAAGCCATACCGACGACGGGTGCAGCGAGAGCCGAGTTGCCCATCGATCCCTGGAACGTGGCATCACCAAATGTGAAGACGCCGCCGTCCTTGGCTACCAGCCAGTAGCCCTTGGCGTCAGCGGTGGCGACGATGCCCGTGATCGGCGAGTTCAGGTGTCTTCCGGCCATGGAGCCGTAGAATTGAGCGTCTCCATACGTGAAGACACCCCCGTCAGATCCGACCAACCAATAGCCGCTTCCGTTGTAGATTTCCGCCACTCGGGTTGCCGAGGCCAAGCGGGTCGACAGGGTGGTGGTGTGGCCGGACGGTCGAGCTTGGTTGCCCACAAAGACCACTCCAACGATCGCTAGGGCGAGCCCAGCGGTGAGAAGCTTGCTTAGTCGCCCGAATTTGATTGGCACCGATTTCTCTCCTTTGATGGCACACAAAAAATGAGACCGTGTGGTTTGAACGCTATACGTGCCACTTAGGAGAATCGTCGATCGTCGCCCGCGCTGGGTCAAGCCACCTCTCGCGATCCAACCGAGATAAAGCAGGCAATTGTAAATCCGCCCGCAATAAGAGCCCATTGTCGGCTCGATGGGTACCACCATATTGGACGGGTACGATGTGAGTCGCGTGCAGAACAGACGACTCGCTACACCGCTCTCGCGGTCTCTGTAGGGCAGCATCGGGATGCGGATTCGCGGACGGTGGCAAATCTACCGGGTTAGCGGCGTTTGGCTCGCCTCTATCTCCGATCCCCGCCCCCGGTAATTTGCGCCCCCGGAAGGATTCGAACCTTCGCACACGGTTTAGGAAACCGATGCTCTATCCCCTGAGCTACGGGGGCAGCGCTGGAGTGAGACGGGAATCATATGATTGGTTCTCGTCTCGATGCCGAATACTCTCGATCGTGGCGCGCGATATCACCGGAATTCGGCGGCTGCCCGATGATTTCGGAGAAGTGCGCGTCCATGGCGATGCGATCCTGTCACACAGACGGTCACGGAGAATTGCGGGACGAGCAGATCCGGCAATGTCGGTCAACTCGGTATCCCTCATTCGGGCCGATCCGAGAGCCAGGATGCTGTGACCACCGTTCTCGCAAACGCCCTCGAGTCAAAGGAGCTGACTTGAGCATCCACAGGAAAATTCACCCGCTGAATGGCCGGAGGTTGTCATCGCCCGCACACCCAACCCGCCTCGCCTTGTGGCGCATGGGCCGCCTACGCCCGTGGCCGACCCCGCAATCCTCGACCTCTGCGCCGACGAAATTCACACCAGCGATCTCCTCAGTGACGGCGCGCTGGTGGTCAAGCTCAGCCTCGGCACACAGAATGTCGTCGTGACGGTGGCTATCCCCGGACGAGAATACGAACGGTCGCTCGTCCATGATGGCGGGACGATTGAAGCTGAATATGAACTGTCAGACCGGGTCTTCGCTTCATTGGACATCGTGCGCGTCCTGCGGCGACCTTCGAAAGGTCGCGGCACACACGCGTTGCAAAGTTAGGGCCCCTTCCCACCGGATGAGGTGCACGAGCGGGGGTCCCATGGCTCCAGTGTCTCGTTCGCCGGGGTCGCCGCCGCGAACGGCGCATTGCCCGGAGTCGTTGTCGTCGTGGTGGTCTTGGTGGTCGTGCTGTTCGAGGTCGCGGCGCTCGTGGAGGTGGAGGCTGTGGCCTGAGGGGCATTCACCGAGAAGCTGGTCCCGGTGTCGACGGTGACCTCGGCGCCGCCCAGCACCTCGGAGGGGTTGTACCCGAGGATGACGGAACCCGAAATGGAGCGGGCCACCATCTGCGCCGCCGCCACGACCGACGGCTTCTTCGACCCGTAATAGACGACCGTCTCGGCTTCGCGGCCCACAGGGGACGTGTCGCCGAGCTCCATCATGTGGAAACCCAGTGCTCCCAGCGCAGCGGAAGTGGTCGCAGCCTGGTTGGTCACGCCGGTGCCGTTGGCCACCGAAACGGTCACCTGACCCGGCTTGGGCAGCGGTGTTCCCGTCATGGAATTGGTCTTCGAAGAAATTCCCAGGAACGTGTTCACCACTGATTGGTCGGTGGGCTGGGTCGGGAACTCGATATCCCCGTAGCTTCCCCCCTTGTACTGATAGCTCCCGAACGTGTCCTCGCGTACCGGAAGTGTCAACTGCGGAGCCGAGTCGACGTTCACCGAGTGATAGGTGAGCACCAGGTTGAGCATGTGCGACGCCGACAGGCCCTCGTCGACGGTGAGGTCCGGCGCCACCCCCTGGATGATGTCGCGGTCGGTCAGAGGATTGCTCAACCCCTTCTTGGCGACCGCGGTGGCGAGCACGCGCAGGAACTCATGGTCCCGACGGATCCGGGCCAGGTCGCTCTGCCCTTCGGGCGTCCAGTTGGCAGGGTTGGCCGACGTCACCCCGGGACCCTTGTGCACCATGTGCCGCGCTCTCACGACTTGCAGCGCATGAAAGCCGTTGAGGTGGAGGCAACCGACCGTCCGCACGTCGAGGTCCGACTGGGGGTCGTAGACGGGCTCGGGGAAATACATGTTGATGCCCCCCAGTGCATCGACCACGCTGGCAAAACTGTCGAAGTTCAGCTCGACGTAGTGCTGCACCGGTATCCCGAAGTCCTCCTGGATTGCCGCCACGAGCTGGGTCGGGCCCTGATACAGGGCCGCGTCGATTTTGTTGGCGCCCTCCACTCGCGCATTGGGAACAAAGAGGTCACGCGGGATCGAGAGGATGGACACCGTCTTGGCCTTCGGATCGAGATGGAGAATCATGACGACGTCGCTGTTGATGCCGTTGACTCCCTGGCTGCAGATCCCATAACCGATGTACTGCTTTTTCAGGGCGCACCGGTCGGTGGATCCGACAAGCAGAATATTCTCGGTCCCGCTCTCGGTCCCATGCGTCTCACCGGCCGCCAGACCCTTGACCGGAATGCGGTGCACCAAGTGGTTCAGATACCAGGCGTAGCCGCCCACGCCGACCACGATGAGAACGACGACGGCGGCGAAGATGCCCAGCGTCCATTTGAGGCGTCGCCGACGGGTCGACACCCTCGGTTGCGCTGCGGCGACGCTCTCACCCAGTGCACGCAGGCCTTCTTCGTTGGCGACCGGGCGAGGAGCGGCCGGATTCCGGCTCCCTGGCCCCGGGTCCTGCCTGTCCGGGGGGGACCCTCCGCCTTGCATGGGCCGTCACGCTAACAACTCGACTTCGAAAGGGGTGATCATGCCTAACAATTCAGACGTCTCTTGACGGTGTTCGCCCGCGCTCGGGCCACGATCTATCCTTTTAGTGGGTAAACGGCCTCCGACAGATGTCGGGGCAGGTGCGTTGCGCTTCCGCCGTATGGCCCGTACCAAGGCCTGCGCGCCCGCGCACAGACATCCACGAAAGAAGGAGTTGCCATGCCCGCTGCTGAAACCAATCTCCCGTTCAAGGTCGCCGACCTCACTGCGGCCGAGTTCGGTCGCAAAGAGATCGTCCTCGCCGAACATGAAATGCCCGGCTTGATGGCCATGCGATCCGAGTACTCCCAGAGCCAGCCCCTCGCGGGGCGCGGATCACCGGCTCGCTCCACATGACCGTGCAGACTGCCGTGCTCATTGAGACTCTGACCGCACTCGGAGCCCGCGTGCGCTGGGCGAGCTGCAACATCTTCTCCACCCAGGATCACGCCGCCGCCGCCGTGGCAGTCGGTCCCGACGGCACCGCTGATGACCCCAAGGGGATCCCTGTCTTCGCCTGGAAGGGCGAGACACTCGAGGAATACTGGTGGTGCACCGAGCAGGCTCTGCTGTGGCCGGGCGAGGGCGGACCGAACCTCATTCTCGATGACGGTGGGGACGCCACACTCCTTGTCCACAAAGGCGTCGAGTTCGAGAAGGCGGGCGCCGTTCCCGATCCTTCCACCGCCGATTCGGAGGAATTCCAGTTCGTCCTGGCCCTCTTGGGTCGCAGCCTCGCCCAGGACCCCCAGCGTTGGACGTCCATCGCCAACGGTATTCTCGGCGTGACCGAGGAGACCACGACCGGCGTGCACCGGCTCTACGAGATGCAAAAGCGCGGCGAGCTCCTCTTCCCGGCCATCAATGTGAACGACTCGGTGACCAAGTCCAAGTTCGACAACAAGTACGGCTGCCGTCACTCCCTGATCGATGGGATCAACCGGGCGACAGATGTGCTCATCGGCGGCAAGGTGGCGGTCGTGTGCGGGTACGGCGACGTCGGCAAGGGCTGCGCCCAATCACTCAGTGGCCAAGGAGCGCGGGTCGTGGTGACCGAAGTGGACCCCATTTGTGCGCTGCAGGCTGCCATGGAGGGGTACCAGGTGACGACCCTGGAGGACATCCTCCCGCAGGCCGACATCATCGTCACGACGACTGGCAACAAGAACATCATCACGGCGAAGCACATGGCCGCCATGAAGCATCAGGCGATCGTCGGCAACATCGGTCACTTCGACAACGAAATCGACATGGCCGGGCTGATGAAGACCCCGGGCATCGAGCGCATCAACATAAAGCCGCAGGTCGACAAATGGGTCTACCCCGACGGCCACGTGGTGATCATCCTTTCCGAAGGACGGCTGCTCAACCTGGGGAACGCCACCGGACATCCCAGCTTCGTCATGTCCAACTCCTTCACCAACCAGACGATGGCGCAGCTCGAGCTGTTCACCCAGACCGGCGACTACGTCAACGAGGTCTACGTGCTCCCCAAGCACCTCGACGAAAAGGTGGCCCGTCTGCACCTCGACGCGCTGGGCGTCAAGCTCACGGTTCTCTCGCAGGACCAGGCCGATTACATCGGCGTACCGGTCGAGGGGCCGTACAAGCCCGACTCGTACCGCTATTAGGAACCCGGATATCAGGAACCCGGTCCGCTTCTAAGAAGCGGGCCTCAGGAGACGCCGCGTAACGAAGCGGTGGCGATCACCTTGCCGGTGGACGAGACCACCTCGGCCGTATGGACGTCCTGGGGCGACACCCGAAGGGGTGCGCCCCAGGCGCCGTACCCGTCCGTCGCAGTGAAGGAGCCCACCGTGTGGGTGACGCCGTCATCGGTGACGACCTTGCAGGTGACCTTTCCGTCAGTCCACGAGTCCGCCAGGGTCACGATCATCCAGGGCTTGGACCCGCCGTAGGTGTTGACGCTGCCCACCGTGCTTCCGTTCGCAGTCAGGTTGCCCGCAGCGATCTCCGCCCCGGCGGCTGGGCCGGGTTGTGCCGGCCGGCCGCCGTGATCAGAGCCCGTGGACCAACCGATGCCAAGCCCGAGAGCGAGGGCGATCACCGCGGCCGCGCTCGCCAGGACCCAGCGCGGCACGCGTTCGCTCCACCGCCCAGACGTCCGCGAACGGGCGTGGGGTGCCACAGAGGGTGCCGCCGAGGGTGCCGGCGCTTCGTCCAGCCCCATGCGCTCGAACAGCCGGACCTCGAACCCCATCGTCGGCTCGATCTCGGGGGCCACACTCACCACGGCATCCGCGGCGTGTGACAACTGCTCGAGTTCCTCGGCGCACCGCGGGCAGGAATCGACGTGGGCCAATGTGGTGGCCCGCTCGCGCCCGGTCAGGATGCCGAGGGCGAGCTCGGGCAGGTTATCGGCGTGCTCGTCGCACGCAGTGGGATGTGGGCCGTCGATCATCGTTCTTCCTCTGTCTGCCGTACGTGCTCGACTGCAGCGCGCAGCCGGATGAGCCCCGTCCGTATGCGCGTCTTCGCCGTCCCGAGCGGGATGGACTCCTCTTCACTGATCTCGAGCGCGGTGCGTCCGTAGACCGCGGCCAACACGACAGCCCGCCGTTGCTCGGCCGGGAGCTCTGCCAGAGCCGCCCGCATCACGTCGCTCACGTCGCCGCGCCCGATGGCGTCTTCGGGGTTGTGCTCGAGGCTCATCATGGCGGACGCTGCGAAGTCATCGGGGTCGGTCGGCACCGCCCTGCGCATGCGCAGGGCGTCGATGGTCAGGTTCCTTGTGATCGTCAGCACCCAGGAAGTGACCGAGCCCCGACGATGGTCGAAGACCGGGGCGTGGCGCCAGACCCTGATCAGCGCTTCTTGGGCCACCTCCTCGGACACTGACGCGTCGCTGGTCATGGAATAGGCGAGACCGAAAATCCGGCGCTGGTACCGCCGGACGAAGACGACGGCAGCTGCCTGATCTCCCATGGCCATCCCGGCCAGGAGGGCCTCGTCGGTCGACGCGCTATCGATCACGAACAACTCTCCCATGGACAGCTGTACGAACGAGAGCGGTCCTGAGATTCATCTGGGCCGGAATTTGATCAATCCACGAGGCTCCGAACTCCGTATACCTCTGTGAAGGGAGCGTGGTCACCGTGTCGCACCGCACCGCACCAGCATCATGAAAGAAGCCAGGAAGGGCCCTCTCGGCCTGCTCGGCTCCGGGCCGGGCGGCGCCTCGGCGGCCGTCGCCGTCGCAGCCACAGTGGCGTTCGTGGTCGGCGCGCTCCTGATCCTGTGGTCGGCCTACATCCATTTCCACCTCTGGGACGAGACCAACGGCTACCGCCAGATCGCCACCATCGGTCCGTTGTTCCTGGCCCAAGCCATTGGTGGGCTGGTCGTGGCGATTGTGGTCGTCGCCGTCCGCCGGGTGTGGGCAGCCATCATCGGTATCGGCTTCGCCGCCTCCACCGCTGTCGGCTTTCTTCTCACCGTGGGGTTGTCGAAGGGTCTCTTCAACTTCAAGGAGTCCTGGGCCGCGCCATTCGCGGGCTTGGCTTTCAGCGTCGAGATCGCCGCCATCGCCGTGTTACTGGTGGCCGGAGCCCTGTGCGTCCTCGGCGCCGCGCCAGCGACCCGCACGGCCTCTGCCCCCGTCGGAGCGTCGCCGGCCCGGTAGGTCCTACCGCAAACCGGCGAAGAGATCGTCCTCGGGCGTGGGCGCGCCGGTCGAGTCCTGCGCCCGGACGAAGCTCTCCGTTCCCATCATGGTGGCGAAGTGCTCCTCTCCCATCTTCAGGAAGAAGATGTTCTCGCTCTGGCTGGCGTGTGCGGCCAGCGACGCGAACTTTCGGTCCGCCACCGAACGACAGTCCACGGTGGTGGTGATCAATTCGTCCGGCGTGCCGAAGTCGGGGCTCTCCTCAATTTCGGCCGGGCTCTCAATGCCGGCCTCCGCCAACAGGTCGCCCATGCCTTTGATGGCCGATCGCGCCACTGCTGTGTAATAGAGCTTTGCAGGCACCTTGCTCTCGGCGATGGCAGCCAGGGTGATCCGGTTCGCTTGGATGTGGTCGGGGTGCCCGTAGAAACCGTTCTCGTCGTAGGTGACGACCACCTGGGGCTGATATTTCTCCATCAGATCGGCCAACCGATGTCCCGCCTCCGCCACGGGCGTCTGCCAGAACGCGCCGGGTGCGACGTTCTGAGGCCAGCCCTCCATGCCCGAATCGTGATAGCCCAGGAGTTCGAGGTGGGAAACACCGAGCACCTTGCTGCTCGCCTCGAGTTCTTGGAGGCGAAGAGGGACGACCACTGCTTCGTCGTGGCCGGGCTCGCCCGGCTTGATCCCGCCCGGCGCATCACCCAATTCACCATTGGTGCAGGTCACGAGCACAGTCCGCACGCCTTCGTCGGCGTACAGCGCCAGAATGCCACCCGTCCCGAGCGCCTCGTCATCGGGATGGGCGTGGACGGCCATGAGCGTGAGGACGGGGTCTGCCATCTGGTCGAGCGTAGGGGGTCCACCCTCGACCCCGGACGGTACGGTCAGCTCGCCGGTTGCAGGAGAGCCGTCGCGCCGGCGGAGAACTCCGGGCTGGCCCAGCGGTCAGTGTCCCGGCAGAAGTCCGCCAACCAGGTCCATTCGGTCGGCCCGCCGGGCGAGGCGCACGCCAACTCGACCTCGTTGGCGTAGGTCAGATCGACGAAGAGCGTGACGTACCCGGCGCTGGGCGCGGTCACCGCACCCGTGAAACGGTCGCGGAAGGAGAGTGCCGCGACGTCCGTGGCGGGCGACATGAGTTGGGGGTAGAACGCTCCCCGGTCGCAGGCGGCGTAGAAGTAGACGAAGGCCTCGGCTTCGGGGCCGATGGCCTCGACGAGCTCTGCGCGTTGGGCGAGCTCGAGGATGGACGGCTCGAAACCATCGGTCCCGTAGGTGGCATGGCCCAGCGCGGCCAGGGCCAGGAGGTCGGAGCCCCCCCACCGACGAACGAGGGCCTCGACACCGACCAGGTGGCTCAGGAGGTCCCCGAAGATGTGCGGCGTACCGGCCGTCCCGTGGGCCCGCAGGAACTCCATCACCGCCCGGCGACGATCGGCCGTGGTCTGCGTCATGTCTGCAGATCGCCCACGCCGGCGGCGAGGAGCTCGAGCTCGCGACGCCACTCGCCTGGCGCCGCCATGGGCCGGACGATGAACTTGGAGAAACCGACATCGATGAAGGCTTCGAGCAATGCCCGCAGGGCGTCCAGCCCCGCCGGCAGGAGCTGCTCCATGGGGCGCCCTTTGGCGCGCTGGGCCAGGGAGGAGATCGCCGCGCCGCGGTACTCGGTGCCGGCCGGTGCGTACGCGACGCTGATCCCGAAGTGCTCCGGGCTGATGGCGCGGCCGTGCGCGGCGGCCACCTCGTCAATGACCTTCTTTCCCTCGGCCGCCTCTCCCGGGGTGCACAGCGAGGGAATCCACCCGTCGCCAATCCGCCCGCAGCGATCGAGCGCCGCCGGTGCGTTTCCTCCGAGCCAGACGTCGAAGGGATCCTGGACCGGTCGGGGCGAGACGGACACGTCGGTGAACGAGCCGGACGGGCCCTCGTGGCTGACCGACTCTCCGGCCCAGAATCGGCGTAACACGGGGAGCGCCTCCTCCATCAGCGCGCCCCGCTCCGACGGCGGGATGCCGACAGCGGTGCGCTCACCCCCGATCGAGAGGCCCGGCACGAAGGTCAGCAGGAAGCGGCCGCGAGAGAGCTGGTCCAGGGTACCGATCGCCTTGGCCAGCCAGACCAGGTTCCGTCCCGGGAGCAGCATGGTGGTGCCGATCTTGAGGCCCGGGCAGGCACCCGAGAGCCACGCCAACCCCACCAAGGGATCCGGTCCGGGCCGTGAGAGCACCTCGGGCAGCCACACGGAGTCGAAGCCGTGCTCGGCGACGGCCTGCCCCAGAGCCACCATGGCGTCGGGCCCCAGGTCGTCTCCCCCGGCACTGATGCCGATCCGGATCTTCATCGCCCTCCCTCTTTCGTTCGGCGTCCCAATTAATCCGGTGCACCGGACAGCGCGACGACGGCTTGCGCCAGGCCCGCATCGTCCACGTCGTGGTGGGTGACCAACCGCACGGTGTCCGGAGCGATGGTGCCGGCCAAAATGCCCTCGCCCCGGAGGTAGGCCAGCAGTTTCTCGGGGGCGGCATGGCTGAAGGTCACGATGTTGGTCCGCACGGAGGCGGGGTCGAGCCCGCTGGCCGGCCATCGATCCGCCACGACCTCGGCCAGGCGGCGGGCGCGAGCGTGGTCCTCGGGCAGGCGCTCGACCATGTCCCGCAGGGCTACCAGTCCGGGCGCTGCGAGGACACCGGCCTGGCGCATGCCTCCCCCCAGGCGCTTGCGCTCGAGGCGCGCCTGTGTGATCACCGCCTCGGGCCCGGCCAGCAGCGAGCCGGCGGGCGCGCAAAGACCCTTGGACAGGCAGCACATCACGGTGGTGGCCGCGGCGGCCCACGCCGATGCGACCACCCCGGTCGCGGCTTCGGCGTTGAAGAGACGTGCGCCGTCAAGGTGGAGGGGCAGATCGCCCGCGGCGGCGACGACGGCATGGAGGCGCTCCATCGACCATGGGGCGCCGCACGCCGCCATGTGCGTGTTCTCGATACTGACAAGGGAGACCGCGGGGTAGTGGTACGCCGAGGCCTCACGGGCCCATGCGACATCGGCGGGCTCGAGCATGCCGTCCGCGTCATCGAACGCATGGAACTGGACGGCCGAGTTACGTGCAGCGGCGCCGTACTCGTAGGCGACCAGGTGCTGACGCCGTCCGGCGACGACGGCGGTGCCGGCGGTCGCCAGGACCCGCACGGCGATCTGATTGGCCATCGTCCCCGAAGGCACGAAAAGCGACGCCGGCTTTCCGACCCGCTGCGGCGAATGCCTCCTCCAACGCCCGCACCGTCGGGTCCTCCCCGTAGTCGTCGTCACCCACGACCGCGGCCGCCATGGCGCGGCGCATGTCCGGTGTCGGTTGGGTGACGGTGTCACTCCGCAGGTCGACCAGGGCCATCGCTCGTGAGCCTAACCATGCGGCCAGTAGCATCACCTCGTGCCGACGCCGCCCCCGCCCGACGCCGATGACCGCCGGCTCTTCCCGAGTGGCCGGCGCGACATCCACGAGTTGCTCGACGTCGAAGTCCTCGAAGCAGGTCCCGAGAAGGTGGTCCTCCGCTTGCCCGTGACGTGGAAGGTGCACCAGCCCTACGGCATCCTGCACGGAGGGGTGTCCGCCCTCTTGGCCGAGTCGGCCGCCAGCTTCGGTGCCTCGTTGGCCGCCGGGAGGGATCGCCAGGTCGTGGGCATCGAGCTCAACGCCAGCCATTTGCGGGGGGTGGAGGACGGGCATCTCACCGCAACCGCCATCCCGCTACGGGTGGGCAGAACCGTCCAGGTCTGGTCCATCGCCCTGACCGACGACCAAAATCGGCCGATTTGCGCCGCCCGCTGCACGCTGGCCGTGCTCGGCGGGCCCGGAGGAGCAACCGGAGCCGTCGGAAACTCCGCCCAGAACGAGTAGGCGCGGCCCAATCCTCGGGCGTAACATGACGGTGTGACGCCGGTAGGAAAGGGAGCACCGTCTCCCATGCTCGGACTCATCCTCCCGGCCACCTTGCAGGGAGAACTCCCTGATGAAAATGGTAGTACCTCTGGTAATACCCCCTGCACCGCGTCCAACCTGGCCGAGCTCTTCCGGCGGGCTGAGGCGACCGGCGCCGACTCTTTGTGGGTGGTCGACCATCTCTACTGGCCCCACCCCATCAACGAGTGTCTCACCACCCTCGCCATCGGCGCCGCCGCGACCCGGCGTCCCACGCTCGGTTCGTGCATCCTGCAGCTTCCCCTGCGCCACCCCCCGGCCGTCGCCAAGCAGGCGACGGCGCTCCAGCACCTCTCGGGTGGGCGCTTCATTTTGGGCGTTGGTGTGGGCAGCCATCCCGATGAGTACGTGCGAGCCGGCATCGACTACCACCGGCGGGGCCGTTTGATGGACGAAGGCATTGCCAAAATGAACGAGGCCTGGGCGGGTGCCGATGGCACCATGGGGACATCCCCCATGCGCTATCGCCAACTTCCGCCCTCTCCCCGTGTGCCCCTGTGGATCGGGGGGTCGAGTCCCGCCGCACGCAAACGAGCGGCTGCGATGGGTGACGCCTGGGCGCCGCTCTTCGTCACCCCGGACGAATACGGGCCGGCCCTCGCGATGCTTCGCCGCGAGACCGAAGAGGCCGGACGGCATCCCGACGCCGTCGAGCCGGCGGTGGTGATCTTCGCCCGCGTCGGTCCCGACGACGAGGCTCCCGCCCGCGGCGTGGAGTGGCTGTCCGACATGTACGGCGTCCCGCCCAAGGCGTTCGAGCGCCACCTGGTCGCCGGAGAGCCGGAGACGTGTGCCGCCGCTCTCGGGCACTATGTCGAAGCCGGGGCCCGCCACATCATCGTCATGGTCGCCGGCACCGGCGCCGTGCGGCACTTCGAATTGCTGCGGTCCGCGTTCGTCGCCCGCACCCACCCCGTCCCGGCCGAGGTCTCCGCATGAGGTCACTCACGTCAGCCTGCGCTCTGTGACGGCGACCGACGTCGCCATCCTGGGCACCGGCATGACCGACATGAGCCGGCGTGATCTCTCGCCCGAGACGATGGCCTACCAGGCCGTCCACGAGGCACTGGCGGATGCCGGTCTCTCGCCGGACGAGCTCGGGCTCGTCATCGTCGGCAACGCCACGGCCGGGCGGCTGAACGACCAGGCCTGCGTGCGCGGCCAGTCATGGCTGCGCAAGGCCGGACTGAGCGACGTGCCGATCGTCAACGTCGACAACTCCTGTGCCGGGGGGAGCTCGGCGCTGCATCTCGCCACCATGGTCGCGGCCACCTCGGACCGTCCCGTTCTGGCCCTCGGCGTCGAGAAGATGTGGACGGGGAGCCGGGGCGAGACCATGGCCGGGATCGAGGATGGGCTCCCGGCCGATTACCGCCATGACCTGCACGACCAGCGCCACGCCGACGCGAACCCGGCTGGCAGCATCTTGATGGGGCTCAACAACGGCTGGGCCCAGCGCCTCATGGCCGACCGGGGGGTCACGATACGCCAGATGGCCTCGGCCGCCGTCAAGGCCTTCGACCATGCGGCGCGCAACCCGTTGGCCCAATGCCAGCGCACGACGACCGTGGAGGAGGTGCTGGCGTCGCCCCAGGTGGCCGGTGTGCTGACCCGCCTCATGTGCAGCTCTTTCACCGACGGCGCCGCGGCCATCGTCGTGTCCGGGGCGGCGATTTCGGCCCCCGCCTCCGCCCCCCGTATTATCGGTTCGGTGGCCCGCTCCGGAAATGGACTGCTCGACTACCACGATCGTCTTTCCCAGGCCGCCGATGCAGCATGGGAGGCGTGGGGTCTCGGGCCCGACGACTTCGACCTGGTCGAAGTTGCACGATGCCACCGCACCCGAGGAGATCTACGCCCTCGAGTCGCTCGGGTTCTTCGGGCTGGGGCAGGCCGGGCCGGCCACGGAGGCCGGCCTCACCGGAATGGACAGCCCCGGCCTGGTGGTCAACTCGAGCGGCGGCCTGGTCGGGCGCGGGCATCCCCTCGGCGCCACCGGGCTGGCCCAAGTGGTCGAGCTGGCGACGCAGATCCGGGGCCGCGCCGGGGCGCGCCAGATCAGCGGGGCCCGCCTGGGTCTTGCCGTGAACACGGGTGGGATCATCGAAGGCGACGCCGGCTTCGTCGGCGTCCACGCCGTCCGGGCCGGGTCCGGGCCGGCATGACCGGCATCCGCATCACCGGCTGGGGCATCGCGCTGCCGGACAAGATCGTGACCAACGACGACATGGCGGCCAGCCTCGACACGAGCGACACCTGGATCACCGAGCGCACCGGCATCCGCGAGCGCCGTATCGGGGGCACGACCTCGGGGCTCGCCATCGAGGCCGGGCAGAACGCACTCCGCTGCGCCGGTCGCACCGGAGCCGAGATCGACCACGTCGTGCTGGCCACGACCACGCCCGACGGCATCGTCCCCGGCACGGCACCGACCG
Organism: uncultured Acidimicrobiaceae bacterium; assembly: GCA_963706555.1. GTDB lineage: Bacteria > Actinomycetota > Acidimicrobiia > Acidimicrobiales > RAAP-2 > Bog-473. Next base: position 1,836,780 of record OY970164.1, on the reverse strand, counting down.
TCCAGAACGCGCTGGGGATCAAGGGCGGCGCGTTCGACATCAATGCGGCCTGCTCGGGCTTCGTCTACGGCCTCGTCACCGTGGCCGGCCTGATCGCGACGGGCGCGGGCCCGATTCTGCTGATCGGGTCGGAGACCCTTTCGAAGATCACCGACATGGACGATCGGGCCATTGCCATCATCGTGGGCGACGGCGCCGGCGCCGTCGTCGTCGAGCCGGTCGAGGGTCCCGGGCAGCTCCTGAGCTGGAATCTGAACTCCGACGGATCGCTCCGCCACCTGCTCTATTGCGAGCACGGCGGAACCCTCTACATGGACGGCAAAGAGGTCTTCCGCAAGGCCGTCCGCGTGGTGGTCGAGTCGGCCGAGCGGGCCATGGCCGACGCCGGCCTCGGCCCCGACGACGTGTCACTGCTGGTACCGCATCAGGCCAACCTGCGCATCATTGTGGCGGCATGCCAGCGACTGGGGATTCCCGAGGAGCGCACCGTGGTCGTCATCGACCGCTACGGCAACACCTCCTCGGCGTCCATTCCCCTGGCCCTGCACGATGCCATCAGCAACGACCGGGTCCACGACGGTGACAATCTCCTCCTCACCGGCTTCGGCGGGGGCATGACATGGGCCAGCGCGGTACTGCGCTGGGGCCCGTGAGCGCCGCCTCGTCGACCGGTCCGCCACTCGTCATCCTGGCCGCCGGTCGAGCCCGCCGCTACGGAGGCGTCAAGCCTCTGGCGCCGGTCGGTCCGCGCGGTGAAGCGGTCATCGACCTGGTGGCCAGCGACGCGTTGGCCGCCGGCTTCGGGACAATCGTGCTCGTGCTCGGCCCGACCACCGGACCGGCGATCCGCTACCACGTCGAACACACCTGGCCGTCGAAGGTCGATGTCCGCTTCGCCCTCCAAGAAGCGCCCCTCGGCACGGTCCATGCCGTCCTGAGCGCCTCCGACCACGTCGGCGACACCCCGTATGGTGTCGGGAACGCCGACGACATCTACGGGCGGGCCGCCTGCGCCCTCCTGGCCGCGCACCTCAAGGCCCTGGACACCACCAACGCCCTGGTCGGGTTCCGCCTGGCCGACGCGGTGATCGGGCAGGCCCCGGTCACCCGCGGCATCTGCGAGGTGGGACCCGACGGGCAGTTGCTGCGCGTCGACGAGCGGCGCCAGGTCACCGCCCAGCCCGATGGGACGTTCGTCTCGGCCGACGGGGTGGAACCCTCAGAGCTGTCGCCCGACGCTCGGGTCTCGATGAACCTGTGGGGCTTCACCCCGTCCTTCCACAAGACCCTCCAGGTGGCCATGGGGGCCGCCACGGAAGCGTCGGAAGAAGCCGAGGTGCTCCTCCCCGAAGTCGTGGCCGAGTCTTTGGATTCTTCACCCTTCACCGTGTTGGCGGCGAGCGGACGGTGTATCGGGGTCACGCATCCAGACGACCTTGGGTTGGTACAGGGCGAACTGGCGCACCAGGTCAGCCAAGGCGAGCGCCCGGCCGCGCTGTGGGCTCCGGTCGAGTCCGAGGGCGCGTAAGGCGGCTGCGTCAGGCGGCTGCGTCTTCATGCGGCTGCGTCTTCATGCGGCTGCGTCAGTGCCAGAGTTCGCCGGCATGAGCCCAGACGCGACGCAACCCCGAGTAACCGTTCGGCCGAAGCCTCCCGTGCTCCTCGGGGCTACGTCTGAGACGCACCGTCGACACCGTTCCGGGATCGTGTCGGACAATCCCGTCCCGGGCCTGGTCCGGCGGCTCCAGGGAAGTCACCATTCCGTCACACGGTACGCCTGTTGTCGGAAACTTCCCCCCGCTCCGGCCGCGAGCCCCTTGCGGGACTCAATGCCGACCCTCGATCCGGCCTTGCGGCTTTCTCTCGGCCACCTTCCAGTCCGCCTTGCGGCTTCCCTTCCGGCTTCCCTCCGTGCTGCCTTGCGGCTTTCCTTCGGGGTTCGGCGGGCTTTCATCTCCGAACTGCTGCAACATTGCGCTTCGCGTCGCAGAAGGTCAATGCATTTTCGCGAAATCCAGACCTTCTCCCCACCTTTTCCTCAGTCATCCCCAACAGGGTCTCGTGAATCCCCAACTCTTCCCCATCCCTCCGCTCCGTGCGTGATGACGCGGCGGTCGCATCGAACAGCGGCGCCGGACGAGCTCAAAGCGGGGTGACGTATGCCCCCGAAATTCCACCATCGACGAGAAACGTCGAGGCAGTCATGAAGGACGAGTCGTCAGAAGCGAGGAAGGCCGCCGCGGCGGCGATTTCAGAGGCTTCGCCGAAGCGGCCCATGGGAATGTGCACCAGGCGGCGGGCCGCACGCTCCGGGTCCTCGCCGAAGAGCTCTTGGAGCAGCGGCGTGTTCACCGGCCCGGGACAGAGTGCATTAACCCGCACTCCCTGGCGGGCGAACTGCACCCCGAGCTCGCGGCTCATAGCCAGCACCCCGCCCTTACTAGCGGTGTAGCTGATCTGGCTGGTGGCAGCGCCCATGACCGCCACGAAGGAAGCCGTGTTGATGACCGATCCCCCGCCCCGCGTCAGCAGATGGGGAATCCCGAACTTGCAGCACAAGTAGACGGACGTGAGATTGACTTCCTGCACCCGCCGCCAGGCGTCGAGGCCCGTGTCGAGGATCGAGTCGTCGTCCGGCGGGCTGATACCGGCGTTGTTGCAGCAGATGTCAATTCCGCCGAAGCGCTCCGCCACCGCGTCGTAGAGGCCCTCCACCGCCTCTGCGGAGGTCACATCCATCTCGATGAACATGCCGTCGAGCGCCGCCGCCAGGTCGGTGCCGGCGGCCCGGTCCAGGTCGGCCACCGCTACCTTGGCTCCTTCGGCGGCGAACCGCTCGCACATGGCCCTGCCGATGCCGCTCGCTCCACCGGTGATCACGGCCACCTTGCCCACCAGCCGGTGGGCGTACGGCATGCTGTCGCTCACTGGACCACCATTGTGTGATCGCCGATGATGGCGATGCACCCCTGGTGACCGCCGGTCCATTGCCATTGTCGCTTGCGGTTCGACCGCCACAATGAGACGTGCGAGGACCGGCGGCCCAGGACGCGCCGACTGGCAATAGGGCTGAGCGCCCCAGAGCGCCGATCAGTGAGCGACCGGCAGACACGTCCTTGGACCACCGGGTGCTTCCCCACTGGGCTATCAGCGAGGAGGCTGACATGGAGAATGACACGTTCCGCTTCGGCGGTGTGGACTGGGCGACGGACGCCCATGCAATAGCGGTGGTCGACCAGGCAGGCACGCGGGTCGACGAGTTCGAGGTGGACCACAGCGGCCCTGGCCTCGAGGAGCTGTGCAAACGGCTTGTAACCCACCACGTCGACCGGGTGGCGATCGAACGACCCGACGGGCCCGTCGTTGAGGCTCTGCTTGGCGCTGGTTTCGACGTGGTGGTGGTCGCAAGCCGCTCGGTCAAGGCCCTGCGCGAGCGCTACGGACTGGCCGGCAACAAGTCCGACCGCCGTGATGCCTACGTCCTCGCCGACAGCCTGCGCACCGACGGGCACCGCTGGCGCTCCTTGGAACCAGACTCGCCGGCCACCGTCACGCTGCGCAGCACCGTGCGGGCGAGGAAGGATCTGGTCGAGACCAGGGTCGCCCTGGCCAACCAGCTGCGAGCCCACCTGCGGGTGGTCTTCCCCGGCGCCGTCGGCCTGTTCAAGGACATCGACAGCCCCATCAGCCTGCGCTTTTTGGCCCGGTTCCCCTCGGCCCCCAAGGCGGCCTGGCTCTCGGAGAAACGCCTCGCCGCGTGGCTCAAGGCCAACGGCTACAGCGGGGGCGAGCTCTACCGGCGCCTGAGTGAAGCCCCGGCGGGTCTGAGCGACAGCGGGGCCGCCATTGGCGCTGTGGCGCTGGCCCTCGTCGAGGTGCTCAAGAGCGTCCGGGCCCAGATCACCGAGCTCACCGCGCGTATCGCCGAGCAGCTCGAAGCCCACCCCGACGGAATGATCTTCACGTCGCTTCCCCGCGCCGGAGTCATTCGTGCCGCCACCATCCTGGCTGAAATCGGTGATTGCCGAGCCCGCTTCCCAGACTCCGAGAGTCTGGCCGGCCTGGCCGGGGTGGCGCCTTCGACTCGCCGCTCCGGACGCTTGAGCATCGTGGAGTTCCGCTGGAGCAGCGACGCAAAGCTCCGAGACGCACTCTGCGACTTTGCCGGAGACTCGTGGCAAGGAAACGCGTGGGCCGAACGCCGTTATCGAGAGCTGCGCAAGACCAAGACCCATCCCCATGCCACCCGGATCCTCGCTCGTTCCTGGGCTCAGATCATCTGGCGCTGTTGGCAGGATCGCGTGCCCTACGACCCAACACTTCACGGAGGCTTTCAGCGCCTCGCGAGAGAGGTTGCTTGACTTATGGCTTGACATAGGGCGTCTCATTGCACTCCTCACTCTGCGCTGTTCCGGTCAGTCAGAACTGATGAAGACGTTCTTCACGTCGCTGAATGCGTCCAGGGCGTCGGGCCCGAGCTCCCGTCCGATACCGGACTGCTTGGCGCCACCGAAAGGCGTCCAGTAGCGAACCGACGAGTGCGAGTTGACCGACAGCGTCCCGGTCTCGATCGCCCGCGCCACGCGCAGCGCCCGACCGACGTCGCGGGTCCAGAGCGACCCGGACAGCCCGTAAGGGGTGTCGTTGGCCATCTGTACCGCGTGGGCCTCGTCCTCGAAGGGGATGACGACGACGACCGGCCCGAAGATCTCCTCGGTCGCCGCACGGTCCCACGGGTCGACCGGGGCCAGCACGGTGGGGGCGAACCAGTTTCCCCGGCCCTCGGGGCACGATCCTCGGAATGCCACGGGCGCTCCGTCCGGCACGAAGGAGGAGACCGCGGCCAGGTGAGCCTCCGAAATCAGCGGGCCCATCTCGGTGGCCTCCTCTGTGGGGTCGCCCACCACCACCCCGGCCACCGCCGGCTCTAAGAGGGCCAGGAACTCCTCGTAGACAGATCGCTGGACCAGAACGCGCGAACGGGCGCAGCAGTCCTGCCCGGCGTTGTCGAAGACCCCGGAGGGGGTACGCGCCGCGGCCAACGCGACGTCGGCATCGGCGAAGACGATGTTGGCGCTCTTGCCTCCGAGCTCGAGCGTGACCCGTTTCACCTGCTCGGCGCAACCGGCCATTATGGTCCGCCCGACTTCCGTCGAACCGGTGAAGCAGATTTTGCGGACGGCCGGATGCGTCACGAAGCGCTGCCCCACGACACTGCCCTTGCCCGGCAGCATCTGCAGCACTCCCTCCGGGAGCCCTGCCTCCAGCGCCAATTCTCCTATGCGCAAGGCGCTGAGCGGGGTGAGCTCGGCCGGTTTGAGTACCACCGTGTTGCCCGCGGCCAGCGCGGGGGCGAAGCCCCAACCGGCGATGGCCATGGGGAAGTTCCAGGGGACAATGATCCCCACCACGCCCAGCGGCTCATGAAACGTCAGGTCCACGCCGCCGGGGACCGGTATCTGGAGCCCGCTGTGCCGTTCGGGCGCCGCTGCGTAGTACTCGAGCACGTCGCGCACATTGCCCGCCTCCCAGCGGGCATTCCCGATGACGTGGCCGGCGTTCGCCACCTCGAGCGAAGCCAGTTCCTCGCAGTGCGCGTCCACGGCGGCCGCGAAGCGGCGCAACAAGCGTGCACGGTCGCCGGGTCCCACCTGTCGCCACGTCTCGAAGGCCGTGGCGGCACGGGCGATGGCTGCGTCCACCTCGGGCTCGCTGAGCGAGGGGACCCGGGTGATGTCCTGACCAGTCGCGGGATTGCGGACGAGGGTTGTGCCGCTCGCTTCATTCTCCACGCTCTGATCATTGCCGATGGCGACCCGGCAACGGCAATGGGGGATCCCCGGGTGAGAACGCCTCGGCGGGGCGCCTCGCCGGGCGTCGGTGGGTGGCGAGGCGACGTCGGGCGAGGAGCGCCGGTCAGCCGGCACATAGTGTCAAGCCGTGACCCCCGCGAAATCCGCCCCGATCGATCCTGACGCCTTCATCGCCGACGACCGTCCCCGCTGTCAGTGGGCCCAGGGACCGTGGAACGTCCCGTATCACGACACCGAGTGGGGCGTCCCCGTGCACGACGACCGCACGCACTTCGAGTTCCTGGTGCTCGAGGGGGCGCAAGCTGGGCTGAGCTGGCTCACCATCCTCAAGAAGCGCGACGGCTACCGCCGTCGCTTTGCCGACTTCGACGCGCAGAAGGTGGCGCGTTTCACTCCGAAGCGGATCGACAAGATCCTGCTGGACCCCGGTATCGTCCGCAACAGGGCCAAGGTCGAGGCGACGGTACGCAACGCCAATCATTTCCTGGCCGTCCAAAAAGAATTCGGCTCGTTCGACGCCTACATGTGGTCGTTCGTCGGAGGACGCCCGAAGGTGAACAAATGGCGGCGGATGGAGCAGCTCCCCGCCACGACCCCGATCTCAGACGCCCTGAGCACCGATCTGCGCGCACGTGGCTTCCGTTTCGTCGGACCAACCGTTTGTTACGCGCACATGCAGGCGGCCGGGTTGGTCAACGACCACATGGTGGACTGCTTCCGCTATGCCGAGCTGACGTTGGGCGGAGAATCTTCAGAGTCACGCCCGACGGGCGCGAAAGGGGTGAGAAGTGCGGGATGAACCGTTTGCCGGAGTGATCGGGCGCTACTTCGACGAGTCGACGCCGAGCTGGCCCGAACCGACGAGGGCTCCCTCGGGTGCGCCGAACGTGGTCATCGTCGTTCTCGACGACGTCGGGTATGCGCAGCTCGGCTGCTTCGGGTCGGACATCGCCACCCCCACCTTCGACCGCTTGGCCGAGGAGGGCCTGCGGTACTCCAACTTTCACACCACCGCGCTGTGCTCCCCGACGCGCTCGTGCGTGTTGACCGGCCGGAACCACCATTCGAACGGCATGGGGCGTGTGATCGAGATTGCGGCCGGCTATCCGGGCTACAACTCGCGGATCCCGTTCGCCAACGGTTTCCTCTCCGAGATCCTCGTCGAGGCCGGGTACGCGGCGTACGCCATCGGCAAATGGCATCTCACCCCTGAGGACGAGTGCCACTCCGGGGCCTCCAGGGCCCGTTGGCCGCTCGGCCGTGGCTTCGAGCGGTTCTACGGCTTCATGTCGGGGGAAACCCACCAGTTCGTCCCCAATCTGATCCACGACAACCACCTGGTGAGCCCGCCGTACGGGCCCGAGGAGGGGTACCACCTCACGACAGACCTGGTCGATCGTGCGATCGGCAACGTGCGCGACCTGCGGGCTACCGATCCGGACAAGCCGTTCTTCGTGTATCTCGCCACGGGCGCCTGCCACTCACCGCACCAATCCCCGTCGAAGTGGATCGCGCGCTATCACGGGGCCTTCGACGACGGCTGGGACCAGTGGCGCGAGGCCACCGCCCGTCGCCAGATCGAGCTGGGTGTCCTGCCCGAAGGCACCGAGCTCTCGGCCCGACCGGACTGGGTCCCCGCATGGACCTCGCTGTCCGCTGACGAGCGCCGCCTGTACGCGCGCTTCATGGAGGCGTTCGCCGGCTTCCTCTCGCACACAGATCATGAGATAGGACGGTTGGTCGAGTACCTCCGCCATACGGGCGACCTCGACAACACGTTGCTCTTCGTGCTCTCGGACAACGGCGCGAGCTCAGAAGGCGGCCCGACCGGATCGCTGAACGACGTGCGGCCGTGGAACGGTGTGACGACCACGCTGGATGAAGCGTTGGCGCACATCGACGAGATCGGCGGCCCCCGCTGGCACAACAACTACCCCTGGGGCTGGACCGTGGCCGGCAATACGCCGTTCCGCCGCTGGAAGCGCGAGGTGCACGAGGGTGGGGTGGCCGACCCCCTGATCGTGCACTGGCCCCGGGGCGGGGCACAGGGTGGGGCGGGGTTCCGTCGCCAGTACGTCCATGCGATCGACATCGTGCCGACAGTGCTGGAAGCCGTGGGGATCGACGCACCCGAGGAGATCCGTGGCGTCACCCAACGTCCGATCGAGGGGACGAGTTTCTTCGCCTCCATCGCAGATCCCGCTTCCCCGGATACCCATACCACGCAGTACTACGAGATGTTCGGCTGCCGCGCCCTGTACCACGAAGGTTGGAAGGCCGTGACCTACCACCCGATCATGCAGATCGACCCTGGCATTGACGACGACGAATGGGAGCTTTACCACGTTGCGGTGGACCCATCGGAGTGCCACGACCTGGCGCGGGCGGAACCGGCACGCCTGGCGCAGATGGTCGAGCGCTGGTGGGTCGAGGCGGGTCGCTACCAGGTGCTGCCCCTCGACCCGCGCCCATTGCCCGTCCTCGTCACCGAACGACCGCTGAGCGTGCCGCATCGACAGCGCTACGACTATTACCAAGGTGCGTCACCGGTTCCCGAGCTCGTGGCCGTGAACGTGAAGAACCGCACCCATCGCGTGGTGGCCGAGGTCACGATTCCGCAAGGCGGCGCCGAAGGCGTGCTTCTCTCACAGGGCTCGTTGCTCGGAGGCTGGTGCCTCTATGTGGCCGGTGGCGCGCTGCACTACGTCCACAACCGGGCAGCGACCCGGCCCGATCACCTTCGCGGTGAGGTACGCCTCGACCCGGGCCCCCACACCCTCGCCTTCGACTACGCCAAGGTCGGTGAGCACCGGGGTCGAGCGCGGCTCGTGGCCGACCGTCGTGTCGTCGCAGAGGGGACCATCGAGTTCTTCACCCCCGGGCGGTTCTCAGTGACCGGGGCCGGCATCACATGCGGCTACAGCAACGGCCTTCCCGTGACCGACGAGTTCGCGCCGCCCTTCTGTTTCGGTGGCACCATCGACTCGCTCTTCGTCGAGGTCGACGGCGAGCCCTTCATCGATCCCGAAGAGGAGGTCGACGCGATCATCGCCATGCAGTGAGCGGCCGGGCGACGGAGCACGTCCCCCCTTGGGGCCTTCTCCTCCTTTCGGGGTGTCCGAGACGGGACCGGCACCGGAATCCCGAAGCCGGGGCTGTAGCCTGTCCTCTCGTGATGAGGACGGACCCCAGGTTGCGGCTTCGCACGGGCTCGTGGCGCGCGGCATGAGCCGAACTGCGCTGATCCACGTCGGAGCCCATAAGACGGGGTCCACCTCACTTCAGACGCTGTTCACACGACATCGCGCCGAATTGCGGCAGCAAGGAATCCTCTACCCGCTCACCGGGGTACGCCCCAACCCCGACGAGATCGACAGCCATACCAACGTGGCCTGGGAACTCCGCGGCCATGCCCATTTCGACCCGGCGAGCGGGACCCTGGACCAGCTCATCGAAGAAATCGAGGCCTCGGAATGTCCGAAGGTGCTTCTTTCTTCGGAGGAGTTCGCCTGCCTCTTCGACCAGCCCGAAGAATTGGGCCGGCTCAAGAAGAGCCTCGAAGGAGCGGGTTTCGCACCTCACATCTGCCTCGTCCTGCGGGACCCGGACGAGGTGGCCGAGTCCCTCTACATCACCCTTGCGGGCTACGGGCTCGACGTCAGTTTCGCCGAGTACTCCCACATCGTGACCCAAGAGGGTCGCTTCAGTACCCCCGACAACATCTACTGCTTCGACAACGCCGTGTTGGTGAGCTCATTCGTCGACGTCTTCGGCGAAGACGCAGTGACGTGTGTCGAGTACGACGCTTCCGACGCCGTTCGGCCGGTGCTCAGCGCCCACGACTGGTTCTTCCACGGCGCCTTGGCGAGTTCGGAGCTCGACATTCGGTACAACACCACGGTCAGCCGGGTTGAAGAGCTCCGGTCCACCATCCGGTCAGCGGAGTCGAAGATTGCCGCGCTCGAGCTCGAGCTCGAGCGCGCCCAGGCGGAGTCCCGATGGTTGCAGGCACAGTTGGCCGGGTCCGAAGAGCGCCTGCGGCGCCGTCTTGAGCGCCGGATCCGCGCCACGCTCCAGCTGCGGCGACCGCAGTAGCGCGCATTCCTTGGTTCTCGACGTCCTCGCCCCACCTGTCCCAACTCGTTGGGCCTCCTGCGCGTGAATCCCCCCAGGAAAGCGGGCAACGCCGCCGTTGCCGCGGCGAACGTCGTGCCGTGGATCCTCGTGGCCTTGGCCGGGGTCTACGGAATTCTCCTCCGCGTGTGGTTGCTCGCCCATATGTCCCTCTTCGGGGACGAGGCCGTGGTGGGACTCATGGGGCGCGGCATCCTGGCCGGCCATCTCGATGCCTTCTACTGGGGCCAGCACTACGGCGGGACCGAGCCCTACGTGGTCGCAGCCGTGCTGGGATCGATCAACGGGGGCCCGATGGGCCTCAATGGCACCCCGGCCGTCCTGGCCGCAGCGGCTTCCGTCCTGGTCTACTTCGTGCTCCGCACCGGTCACACCAACCGACGGCTGGCCGCCATGGGCGCAGCTCTGGTCTGGGTCTGGCCCTACGCCGCCGTATGGAACTCGGTACGCGAAATCGGTTTTCGGGGCGCCACGTTGTCCTGTGGGCTATTCCTTGTGCTCTGCGCGCTGCGGGTGTACCGGCATCGTGCCGGCCCCGCCACGCGCGTGCTCCTGGGACTGGCCGCGGGCGTCGGATGGTGGGCCTCACCCGAGATCGCCTACTTCGTCATCCCGGCCGTTGTCCTTTTGGTCGCGAGTTGGGATCGCCTCTACGCAGGGCCATCGGGAGCGGGCGGCCGTTGGTCGGCACCATGGCACGTCACCCCGTTGGCACTGACCGCAGCCGGCGTCATCGTCGGCGCTCTCCCGTGGCTGTACTCGAACGTGAGGACCGGCTTCGCCTCGTTGCATCTCGGCAATCCGGCGCCGGCACGGTTCGGCTACGGAGCCCGCGTGTCGATCTTCTTCCACAATGTGCTCCCGACGCAGCTGGGTCTGCGGACGGTGCCGGGCGGCGCATGGGTGGGAGGGAGCACCGTAGGGCACACGCTCTTCGTGGTCCTTCTCATCGTGCTCGCGGTCATGCTGGGCCGTGCAGCGTGGACGGCCCGGCTCGGGTCGCGTCGCTGCTCCTGTGCTGGCCGCCGGGGTGGCCGTGGTGGCCTTCCCCTTCGTATCTGCGTACTTCCCCACGTCCTGGTACTGGGCCGACGCCCGCTACGGCGTCTACCTGCCGCCGCTGCTCGTCCTGCTCGCGATCTGGTCGCTTCCCGGCCTGGTCACGACGTCAACGGCGTCGACCACGGCGTCGTCCCCGGCGCCGACCCATGTCAGGCGACGTGGTTCCGCCGGACAAGCCGCTGTCGCTCTGGCCAGCATCGGGCTTGCCGCCGGCATCTTCTCGACGGTGGTGCTCGCCCACGAGTCCGCCGGCGTCCCGACGCATCCCCGGGCCTTCTTCACCGGATGGTCGGATCCGAACGAGGCAGCGCGCCAGGTCATCGCGTCCATGGCCGCACATCACCTCCGCACCGCGTACGGCGACTATTGGACAGCCTACGATCTGGACTTCTTGGCCCCGCACACGGTAGCGATCAGTCCGTCACCCCTCGATGTGCAGCGTTCCGCCGGCCTGGCCCGCACGGTGCGCCGGGGCAGACCACAAGCGTGGCTCTTCTTCGCCCCCGGACGCGAGGCCGAGGCGGGAGCCGCCTTCTCCAACCCCGAACCCGGTCCGGGGGGCTATAGCGAAGCTGCCTTCACCGCATACCTGACCGCCCATGGCAACGAGTACCGGGTGGTCCACCTCGGCATCCTCGACGCGGTCGTCCCCCGGCATCCGGTGCGCCATCTGCCCGCGCCTGGCTGAGCAATTCCCGGTGCGGCCACCGGGTCGTCTCCACTCAGGGTGACCCGAGGATCAACCGCCCACCGCTGTAGTCGAAGATCGCCCACCCGAAGCGTCGCAACTGGTCCGAACCGAGCAAGCCGTCCGTTCCGTCCAGACTGACAGGCCCGAAGCTCACCGCACCGAGCAATTGGGGGTGGAGGGTGACGCCGGGAATCGACCATTGACCGCTGTGCACCAACGGCGCCGTGATGACCGAGCACACGGTGGGTTGGCGCTGCGCGAGGTTCGTGGCGGCGAGATGCGCGCTCTTCACCAACGACTTGGCCACGACCGACTGGGACGAGCCGGTGTCGACGACAAATGTGCGGGCCGACCCGTGGCCGAACTGCGAGCGGACGTTGAGCGAGACATCGCCGGGCGTGAGCACGACGGTGACCGGTACGGTCGTCCCCGCCTCGCCTTGCGTCAAGACCCCGGACGGCTCGGGCCCAGTCGGCCCGTGCACGTCCGGCGCGTTGTCCTGCTGCATCGGTCCTTCGGGTCCGCCGAACGTCAGCGTCTGCGCCGTGAAGTCCAGACGCACCGCCCCGAAACGGCTCAACACGTCAGAGCCCAAAAGCCCCACGGGTTGTCCGGCACCACCGAAGTCCGGAAGGGTTGCCGCCGTCACTTCCTGCGGAGCCAACGTGACACCGGCCACCGACCATGCGGGCACAGCGACCGGCTGTGCGCTCCCGGTGCAGCCCACGCCGCCGAACTCAGTGGGGGATCCATGACGGGCCAACTGCAGCTTGGTCGCCAACCTGCGATCGATGATCGACTCGCCGGCCCCCGAATCGAGGACGAACGGATAGGGGCCATGGCCGCCGATGCAGACGTTGACCATTTCGGAGACCTGACCCGCCACGGTGCTCACGGTGATCGGGATCCGTTCGACGCCCCCGGCCAGAACCGTGGCCCCGCCGCATCCGGCGGCAGTGGACGGGAGGGCGAAGTTCACGATCGGCTCGACCCGGAGGTGGTGCTGCGGAGATGTGACCCGTGCGCCAACCAGCAGCGAGGTCGCCAGCATGAAGGCGACGAGTGATCCGGCGACCCGGTGCATGATCTAGGCCTGCTGGAGGGCGAGCCGCGCCGTGGCCATCCCCATGCGCAAACCCAGGACGACCGCAGCCAACGGCAGCATCGCGCGCCGCCAGCCCGTAGTGGTCCGCACGGTGAACCGCAACGCCGACCGATGATGCGCAGCCATCATCTTGTACGGATGCCTCGCCGTGCTCACTCCTTGCGTGTGCGTGACGCCGGCCCCACCGGTGAACCCGATCCCCCAGCCCGCCCGGTGGGCCCGCCAGCACAGGTCCGTGTCCTCGAGGTACATGAAGTACGCCTCGTCGAAGCCGCCCAGCTCTTCGATCGCGCCCCGGCGGGCCAAAAAGCAGGAGCCCGAGACCCAATCGGCCTCGACCACGTCCGCCCCTTCTGGGGTGCCGGGGTTGTAGCGCTTGGTGAAGCGGTTCTCCGGGTTGAACAGCGCAAGCAGTGCATGGCCTCCCGCGTCGAGGTACGACGGAAATCGGCGCACCGATGGATAGACCGTTCCATCATCGGCGTAAATCCGCGGGCCGACCAGGGCCCATGCCGGGCGCGCCTCGAGGACCGCTCGCAACTCGTCGATGGCTCCGGGGTGGACCTGCAGATCGGGATTGGCGACAACCACCCAGGGGGGCGCCGGCGACAGACCACTGATGGCGGCCAGCCCCCGGTTCACGCCGGCGCCGTAACCGGCGTTCTTCCCCGGCTGCACCACGACGATCGGGGACCCGGGGTCTTCGGCAAGGAGTGCGGCCAGCGCACGCTCGACGCTCCCCGCGGCGCCGTTCTCCACCACGACCACAGGGGCTGCGCCGTCCTCGAGGAGTGAGCGCACACAGGCGCCCAAAAGGGTCCCCGAGTTGTGATCCACCACGACGGCCGCCACCTGTCCCGGCACGGCGGGTACAGGTTTCTTCCGCGGCACAGGGCGTTTCCGTGACACAGGGCTCTTCCGTGACACAGGGCTCCTCGGCAACTCAGTAGTCCTTGGTGAAGCGGAACCGCACGAGGGCCACGAGCGCGCTGAACCCATCGCGCCAGGTGATCTTCTTGCCCTCGTCCACCTCCCGGCCGGCGTAGGAGATCGGCACCTCATAAATCCGGTGCCCACGACGGAGGACCTTGGCCGTGATCTCGGGCTCGAAGTCGAAGTGGTTCGACACGATGGTGATCCCCGCGATCGCCTGCGCGTCGAACAGCTTGTAACACGTCTCCATGTCCGACAACGTCGAGCTATAGAGAAGGTTGGTCGTAAAGGAGAGAACCCGGTTGGCAAACCAGTGCAAGGGGAGCATGTTCTTGCGCTCCCCGGTGAAGCGACTGCCGTAGACGACCCGGGCCTTGCCCTTGAGCATGGGATCGAGCAGCCGGGGCCAATCGTCGGGGTCGTACTCGAGGTCGGCATCCTGAATGAGCACCAGGTCGCCGGTCGCCGCCTCCAGGCCCGTCCGGATCGCCGCACCCTTTCCCTGGTTCTGGTCGTGGGTGATCACCCGCACGGTCGAGTCCTCAAGGGCGCCGAGGACCTTGTCCGAACCGTCGGACGATCCGTCGTCCACCACGATGATCTGCAGGGTGAGCGGCAGTTCGACGGCGCGCATACGGCGGATGATCTCGGCGACGGTCGTGCGCTCGTTGAAGACGGGCATGATCACCGACAGCGTCTCGTAGGTGCGGCGGGGGGACTCTCCAGTCGGCGTCACTGCCGCGGCCGTCACGAGGTCAGCACCCGAGGCGCCAAGTATTCCATCGTCCGCCTGATGCCCTCTCGCAGGTCGATGCGCGGGGACCAGCCCAATGCCGTCTTGGCCAAGGTGATGTCCGGGCAGCGGCGCGTGGGGTCGTCGGTGGGCAGGGGTTCGAAGGTAATAGGGGAATCCGACCCTGACAATTCCACGACGAGGTGTGCCAGCTCCAGCACGGTGCGCTCATCGGGACTGCCGATGTTGACGGGCCCCGTGAGTGAAGAATCCAACAGCGCGACAAGACCTGCGATCTCATCGTCGACGTAACACAGGCTCCTCGTTTGGGATCCGTCCCCGTAGACCGTGATCGGCTCACCCCGCAGGGCCTGGCTGATGAAGTTGGACACCACCCGCCCGTCCCCCGGAGCCAGGCGCGGGCCATAGGTGTTGAAGATGCGGGCGATGGCAACGTCGACGCCGCGAAAGCGATGCATGGCCATGGTGATGCTCTCGGCGAATCGCTTGGCCTCGTCGTAGACGCTCCGCGGTCCGGTCGGATCCACGTTGCCCCGATACGACTCGACCTGGGGATGGACGAGTGGGTCGCCGTAGATCTCGCTGGTGCTGGCCATCAGGAACCGCGCGTCGTGGACGTGCGTCAGCTCCAAGAGCCGCCGCGTGCCCTCACTCCCGACGGCGAGCGTCTCGAGAGGATGCTCGAGATACGCCGGAGGCGACGCAGGGCTGGCCAGGTTGCATACGGCGTCGACCTTGGCACTCGATTCGAGCTCCACCTTCTCGCTGACGTCGCTGACCACGAAGGAGAAGCGGGCCGAATGGAGCAGGTGCGCCACATTGTCCCGGCTTCCGGTCGACAGGTCGTCGAGGCAGACGACCGAATCGCCACGGGCCACCAGGTGGTCGCACAAGTGCGAGCCCAAGAACCCCGCGCCTCCGGCGACGACGATGCGGCTCACCGGCGTCCGATCCCGGCGTAGGCGAAACCGAGGCGCCGCACCGCGGCCGGATCCAGGAGGTTCCGGGCATCGACGATAGAGGGGGCCGCCATCATGGACAGGACGCGGCTGAAGTCGAGCCAGCGGAAATCATCCCACTCGGTCAACACGACGACGACCGATGCGTCCTGGGCCGCCTCGTAGGGATCTCCCCGCACCACAAGGCCGGACAGGTCATTGGGCACAGCGTCCTGTTCGTCGCCGGCTGCGACCGGGACGGTGGGGTCGAACGCCTGGACCCTCGCGCCTGACGCGGTCAGGCGATGGGCGATCTCCAGGCTCGGCGAGTCCCGGCGGTCGTCGGTATTCGCCTTGAAGGTCAGCCCCCATACGGCCACCGTCACGCCGTCGACCGAACCGCCGCACGCGGTCTCGACCTTGGCCACCACCCGCGCCAACTGCTGCTCGTTGCTCGCGATGGCGCCGGCCAGCAGCGAGAAGTCGTACCCTGCGGCCTGCGCGATATGGAGGAGGGCACGGGTGTCCTTGGGCAGGCACGATCCACCCCAGCCCGGTCCGGGGTGCAAGAATTCGAAGCCGATGCGCTTGTCGTACCCGAGGCCGAGCATCACGTCACGCACATCGGCGCCCACTTCCTCGCACAGCCCGGCGACCGCGTTGACGTAACTCAACTTCGTGGCCAAGAACGCGTTGGAGGCGTACTTGATCGTCTCCGAGGTGGTGGCATCGGTGACGATCAGCGGCGCCCCAGTCCCGGCGAACAGGCGACCGACCGTAGCCGCCGCCTGGGCGTCGTCGGCGCCCACGACGAGGCGATCGGGGTGGAGGCTGTCGCGCACTGCGTTCCCTTCGCGCAAGAACTCGGGATTGGAGACGACACGGACGTCGGAACGACCGATGATCTGCTCGACGAAAGTGGCCGAACCGACCGGGACCGTCGACTTGTTGACCACGATGGTGCCATGCTCGAGCACAGGCCCCACCTCATTGGCCGCAGCCTCCACAAAGGAGAGATCGGCCGAGCCGTCGTCTCCCTGGGGCGTGGGCACGCACAGAAAGACGAACGCCGCCCCGGCGACGGCATCAGCGGCCGATGCGGTGAAGTGCAGGTTGCCGGTGGCGACCCCTTCGGCCACGAGTTCGTCGAGACCAATCTCGACGATCGGCATCCGTCCGCTGCGCAGCGCAGCCAGCCGCGCCGGATCGCGCTCGGCCAGGACGACGCGGTGGCCGAAGTGGGCCAGCGTGGCCGCGGTGGGGAGACCGACGTAGCCGGCGCCGATGACGGCCACGGCCCGAGACTCCGGGTCGGTGGCTCTCTTGTTCTTGTTCGAGGTTGCACGCGCTGTCATGGCGCGTCCCCCGCACCATGCAGCGCCCCCACCAACCGCTCCAGTGCGTCGCTCCAATCCGGGAGGGCCGGCAACCCGCTGAGCCGGAGCGCCATGTTGTCGAGCACCGAGTTGGCCGGCCGGGGCGCGGGATACTTCGACGGCTCCAGGTCGGCGGTGGAGATCGCCTGCACTCGGGCCGGGTCGGCACCGGCCGCCGCCATGATGGCCCGGACAAATCCGCACCAGGTGGTTGCCCCGCTATTGGTGACGTGAAAGGTGCCCGGACGCCGGTCCGTCCCCAAGGTCACGATGGCCGCGGCCAGGTCGGCAGTGAAGGTGGGCGACCCGTGTTGATCATCGACGAAGCGCAGCGGGTCTGTCCCAGCGGCGAGCCGGAGAACGGTCTTGACCATATTGTTGCCGTGGGCGCCGCAGACCCACGACGTGCGCACGATGGTCGATCCGGGCGGGCATTCGCGCTCACCGGCCAACTTGCTGGCGCCGTAGACAGACCTTGGATTGGGCGCGTCCCACTCGCGGTAGGGCCGGGCCGAGGTCCCGTCGAAGACGTAGTCGGTGGAGACGTAGAGCAGGTGTGCGCCGACCGCCGCGGCGGCTTCGGCCACGTTCCGGGTCCCGACGGCATTCACCGCATACGCGAGATCGACATCGGTCTCACAGGCGTCGACCGCGGTGAGCGCTCCCCCGTGCAGGACGAGCTCGGGCCTGAAGGCACGGACTACATAGTGCACGGCATCCCGATCGTCCACGCGCATAGTGCCGATGTCCGTCGCCAACACCTCATAGTCGGCTCCGGCGAAGGGGCCGTCCGGCCCCAGCAGGCGACACCGCCGCCCCCCGGCGGGCACCCGCCCATGCAGCGCGTCGAGCAGGTCACGTCCGAGCTGCCCATCGGCGCCGGTGACAAGAACTCGCATACGTGGAGCCGGCCTCAGCCGGCGGAGCCCCATCCGCCTTCGACGACCGGTGCCCGGGCGCGAAGAGGCTCCCACCAGGAGCGGTTGGCCGCATACCACTCGACCGTTTCGGCCAACCCGTCTTCCCATGCGACCGAAGGGGCCCACCTGAGCCGGGTCCGGAGCTTCGACGAGTCGAGCAGGTACCGGCGATCGTGGCCGGGGCGATCCGGCACAATCTCCTTGAGCGAGGCCGGCTTGCCCAACGTCTTGAGGACGAGGTCGGCGATCTCCATGATCGACGCTTCGACGCCGCTGCCGACGTGATAGGTCTCCCCGACGACGCCCCGCTCGAGGACGGCCTCGATGGCGGTGCAGTGGTCGCGCACGTGGAGCCACTCACGGCGGTTCTCCGTGGTGGCGTAGAGTGTCAGGTTCTTGTCGTCGAGGGCCGCCGTCGTGAACACGGGGATGACCTTCTCGGGAAACTGGTACGGGCCGTAGTTGTTCGAGCAGTTCGTGATGGTGATCGGCAGCCCGTAGGTCTCGCCGTAGGCCCGCACGGCGTGGTCGGCCCCGGCCTTGCTGGCGTTGTAGGGCGTACGGGGGCGATACGGCGAGTCCTCCGTGAAGACCTCGTCTGTGTCGAGCGCCAGATCGCCGTAGACCTCACAGGTACTGATGTGGTGGAACCGTTCGATGCCGACCTGGCGGGCCGCCTCCAACAGCGTCTGGGTCCCGAGCACGTTGGTGCGGAAGAACAGTCCCGGGTTGAGAACGGCCAAGCTGTTGTGGGACTCGGCCGCGAAGTGGACGATGGTGTCGATCTCCTCGTCGCGCAGCGTCTTCTCGGCCAAAGGGCCGTCACAGATGTCACCTTCTACGAAGACGATGGCATCTTCGACATCAGCCAGGTTCGGTCGGTTACCGGCATACGTGAGCACGTCATAGGCGACGACGTGGTCCTCAGGGTGCTGTTCGACCCAGTAGCGGACGAAGTTCGACCCGATGAAACCGGCTCCTCCCGTCACGAGAAGGCGCATAAGGGCGAGAGTGTAGCCGCCATCGCCGGTTTGCCCGGTGAGGGGTCCACCCGCCGCACCGGGGCGACGGAGTGAAAAAAAACCCTTTCAACTGGGCGAATGGTTGCTCAGCCGGGTCGGAGATGGACGACGTCGCCCGCTGCGACCGTGCGCAGTCCTTCCGCGGTCTGCACCACGAGATGACCCCCGTCGTCGAGCTCGACGGCCACGCCCACCACGGCTTCAGCGGCCAATTCGACCCTTACCCGCTGTCCCAGCGTGGCGCAACGCTGGCGCAGCTCCGAGGCCACCTCCAGCCGCCCCGCTGCGTGGTCCAGAAGAGCCCTCCGGGCGGAGAGCGCCTCGAGCATGGCCTCGAGGAGGGCGTCTCGATCCACCGGCGTCGAGCTCAGATCGTTCAGGCAGGTGCCGCCGACACCCTCAGGACCGGGCCACTCGACGTTGAGGCCGAGCCCGACCACGAGGGCACAAGATCCGGAAAGGAATTCCGCTTCAGCCAGGACGCCCGCCAGCTTCGCGTCCCCCACGACAAGGTCGTTGGGCCACTTGATCACCGGGCCGACACCCGCCGCCCGGCGGCAACCCTCCGCCGCGGCCAATGCGACGGCAGCGGTACAAAGATGCAGTTCAGAGGCGTCAAAGTCGGGGCGGAAGAGCACCGAGACGAGCAAGGACGCCCCCGGGGGCGACTCCCAGCGGCGGTCCAAGCGCCCTCGCCCGGCGCTCTGATGGTCGGCCACCGCCACCGCTCCCTCGGGAGCGCCGTTCCGGGCTTCGCTCCGCAGATAGGCGTTGGTCGAGTCGATCTCCTCGAACCGGCGCACGTCCCAGGTCCCACCCCACATGGCAGACACCCTAGGGTCCGTGCAATTGTGAAGTCCCCTTCCGAGTCGAAAGGCCCTTTGTGTTGAAGAAGATCCTCATCGCCAACCGCGGAGAAATCGCCGTCCGTGTCATACGGACCTGCCGCGAGATGGGCATCGGCACGGTTGCCGTGTACTCCAACCTCGATCGCGAAGCACTGCACGTGCGCATGGCCGACGAGGCCTACGCATTGGGCGGGGAGACGGCGGCGGAGAGCTATCTGAATACCGAGGCGATTCTGGCCGCCATCGAGCAGAGCGGGGCCGACGGTGTCCATCCCGGGTACGGCTTCTTCTCGGAGAACACCGACTTCGCCCGGGCCATCACCGAGCGCGGCGTGACGTTCATCGGTCCGCCCCCCGAAGCGATCGAGGTGATGGGCGACAAGATCAGCTCGCGCATCGCGGCCGAGAAGGCAGGCGTGGCCGGCGTCCCGGGCCGGTCCGAGCCGTTGACCTCACCCGATGAGGTCGTGGCCTTCGGCGAAGAGGTCGGATGGCCGTTGGCGATCAAGGCCGCCTACGGCGGCGGCGGTCGGGGCATGAAGGTGGTGGAGTCCGCCTCCGAAGCGGCGGAGGCCATGGAGTCGGCCGCCCGCGAGGCGCAGGCGTACTTCGGCCGGCCCGAGATCTACGTCGAGCGCTATCTCGGCTGGCCGCGCCACGTGGAGATGCAGGTGCTCGGCGACACGCACGGCAACACGCTGTGGTTGGGCGAGCGCGACTGCTCGGCCCAACGCCGCCACCAGAAGTTGGTGGAGGAGAGCCCCGCACCGGCCTTCCCCGACGACGTGCGCCAGGCCATGGGTGAAGCCGCGGTGAAGGTCTCGAAAGCCTGCGGGTATTACAACGCGGGAACGGTCGAGTTCCTCTTCCAGGACGGTGAGTTCTTCTTCTTGGAGATGAACACGCGGCTGCAGGTGGAGCACCCGGTGACCGAACTCGTGACGGGCCTCGACCTCGTGGCGTGGCAGATCCGCATCGCCTCGGGTGAGGAGCTGACTTTCGGGCAGGGCGACGTCCAGCGCAACGGCCACGCCATCGAGGTCCGCATCAACGCGGAGGACCCGAGCGGCGGTCGCTTCTCCCCCTCACCCGGCACCATCACGAAGTTCACGGCTCCCTCGGGCCCCGGCGTCAGGCTCGATGCCGGTTACGAGTCCGGCGACCTCGTCAGCCAGTTCTACGACAACCTCGTGGCCAAGCTCATTGTGTGGGCCCCCGACCGCGAGGCGGCCCGGCGCCGCATGTTGCGTGCGCTCGACGAGACGCAGATCTCGGGGATCGCCACGACGATTCCGGCCGACGTCGCCATCCTCACACATCCGGATTTCGCGCGAAGCCAAGCACTCCACCAAATGGGTCGAGGACGTGCTGGACCTGAGCCAGCTCACCGTGGCCCCGGTCGATGTTCCCCCGGCTGGCGAGGACGACGCGGTGCCGACCGTGGAGCGCGACGTCACCGCCGAAGTGGACGGCCGGCGGTTCTCGGTCAAACTCTGGGTGCCCGACCTCGGAACGACATCGGCGGCCCCCGCCGGCACGGCGCGGCCCCGACGCTCGGCCACGTCTGCGGCGGCCGCGACCGGCTCGGGCGAGGTCGCGGTACCCATGCAGGGCACCATCGTCAAGGTGCTCGTCGCCGTGGGCGACAAGGTGGAGGTCGGACAGACCATCTGTCTGCTCGAGGCTATGAAGATGGAGAATGCCGTCAACGCCGAGAAGGATGGCGTCATCAAGGAGGTGCGGGTCAGCGCCGGGGCGTCGGTCGGCGCCGGCGACGTCGTCGCTGTGATCGAATAGGTGTCGTGACGGACGGAGGGACGTGATGGGCGCACGAGCGGCCAAAGACACAGCGGCCACCGTCATCTCCGAGCGCCTGCCTGCCCTGGTGGCTCTCAGCCACTCGGTCCACTCGACGCCGGAACTCTGCTTCGAAGAGACCCGATCAGCCCATGCGGTGGCGTCGGCGATCCGTGCCGGTGGCCTCGCCGTCACCGAAGGCGTCTACGACATCCCTACGGCATTCGAGTCACGCGCAGGTGGTGGCGAGCTCGTCGTCGCGGTCTGCGCCGAATACGATGCCCTTCCCGACGTCGGACACGCCTGCGGTCACAACATCATCGCGGCGAGTGCCGTCGGTGCGGGCTTGGCCCTCGCCGCCGTGGCCGACGAGGTCGGCCTGCAGGTCCGGATCCTCGGCACGCCGGCCGAGGAGGGTGGAGGCGGCAAAATCTTCATGCTCGAGCGGGGTGCCTTCGACGATGTCCACGCGGCGATGATGGTCCACCCGTGGCCCGTCGAGCGCATGACCGGCGCGTGCCTCGCCGTGGCCCACTTCGACGTGCACTTCACCGGCAAGGAGGCGCACGCCTCGGCTGCGCCCTGGGAAGGCGTGAACGCGCTCGATGCGATGACCATCGCCCAGGTGTCCCTCGGTCTCCTGCGCCAGCAGCTGCCACCGGGGGACCAGGTGCACGGGGTGATCACCCGCGGTGGCGGTGCGGCCAACGTCATCCCCGCCGCCGTCACCGGCCGCTACATGGTCCGGTCGCGCACCATCGACGGGCTCTCGGCCCTCGAACCGCGAGTGCGGGCGTGCTTCGAGGCCGGCGCGTTGGCCTCGGGGTGCACCGTGCGCTACGAGAGCCTGTCGCCCAACTACTCGCACATGGAGGCCGACCCGGGGCTGGTGGCGGCGTATCGAGCCAATGCCGAAGCACTCGGTCGCACCTTCGAAGCTGACGATGCCGACACCCCACTCCCGACATTCTCGACCGACATGGCGAACGTGTCGCTGGCGGTCCCCACCATCCATCCCCTCATCGGCATCGAGACGGGCGGAGCGGTGAATCACCAACACGAGTTCGCAGCAGCCTGCATCACCCCTTCGGCCGATGCCGCAGTGCGCGACGGCGCCTTGGCCCTCGCCTGGACGGCCATCGACGCCGCCACCGACCCGGCGTTGCGCGACCGGCTGCTCGGCGCATGATCACCGGACGACCATGATCACCGGACGACCATGATCACCGAACACGCGATCCTCCCGGTCATCCCCGGGCAAGAAGCCGAATTCATGGAGACCATGGAACGAGCCAAGTCGATCATCGCCTCGGCCCCTGGCTTCCTCTCCCTGCGCGTCGAACGCTGCATCGAGCAACCCAGCTCGTTCCTCCTCCTGGTCCAGTGGGAGTCGCTCGAAGCGCACACCGAGGGATTCCGCAACTCGGACGCGTACGGCGAATGGCGGGCGCTGCTCCACCACTTCTACGACCCCTTCCCTGTGGTCGAGCACTTCGAGACCGTCACCACGGCCTAGGCAGAGCCAGGCCCGGACCGGTCAGGTCCGTCAGGCCCGTCGATTCGTCAGGCCGGTCAATTGGTCAGGCCCGTCGCTACGTCAGGCCGGTCAATTCTCAGGTCCGTGAGGAGAACGTCCGGCGACTTCGCTCACGAGGCGATGAACATGTCGAGGCAGGCGTCGAGCCCGATGATCTCGATGTCGTCGCGACGGCGTGCCATCCACGTGGCCCGGTCCATGCGGACTCTTTTGATCCGGTCGGGGACACCACGCCGCAAAGCCAGAGCCTCGCCGTTCTCCACGTAGCCGACGGAATGGGAGGTGGCGAGAGAGGGGACGTTGTCATGGAACGCACCACTGTGGGCCTCCTCGGCGCCGAGACCCTCGAAGGCCAGGTGCAAAACCGCTTGGCGCATCTCTTTGCCCAGTCCCTGACCCTGAAAGGCACGACCGAGCCACGAACCCGTCTCGACCGAGCGCAAAGATGCGAAGTTGTGGGCATCCATGGCCTGGACGCCGGCCACGCAGCCGTTGACGAAGACCGCTCCGTTGTAGGACCAGTTGCCCGGCGACCACTCGGCACGCTTGCGCCACCAGAATTGCAGGGAGTCGCGTCCCCGGCGCGGCGGTGGGGTGTCGGTGAAATTCTGAAGGAACGGCATTGTCGCAGGATCGTGGATCCCTTCGTCGATCAATGCGATGAGTCCAACGAAATCGTCGTCCCTAGGCACCCGCACCTCGAGGCGCGGCGTGCGAACCACGAGGCCGAAAAGAGGCCAGTACGGAGTGAGGTCCGGTGGATCAGCCACCTGGTGAATAGACCCCGAATTCTCCGCGCAGGACGTCAGCCACCTCGCCCAGTGTCGCCATGACGGAAAGGGCGGCCTTCATCGGCACGAGGAGGTTCCCGTCACCTCTCGCTGTGACCGCCACATCTGACAGCGCGGCGTCGACTGCTGCTTGGTCGCGTGTGGCGCGCACCGATTTCGTGCGGTCGATCTGCGTCTGTTGGAGGGTGACGTCGATAGGGAAGACCTCGGCCGGCTCACTTTCCGCATCGGTGAAGCGGTTCACCCCGACGACGACCTTCTCTCCGCTGTCGACCGCCTTGGCAAAACTGTAGGCGGCGCTTTCGATCTCATCCTGCATGAAGCGGGCCTCAATGGCCGCCACGGCGCCCCCCAACGCGTCGATACGCTCGAGATACTCATTGGCCGCCTTCTCGACTTCGTCGGTGAGCGACTCGACGAAGTAGGAGCCGGCAAAAGGATCGACGGTGTCGGCGACCCCTGATTCGAAGCCCACGATCTGCTGGGTGCGCAAGGCAATTTTCGCGGCGCGCGTCGTCGGGAGGCCGAGCGCCTCATCGAAGCCGTTGGTGTGCAGGCTCTGCGTGCCGCCCATGGCGGCGGCCAGGGACTGGAGGGTGACGCGCACGATGTTGTTCTCTGGCTGCTGCGCCGTCAATGTCGAACCGCCGGTCTGGGTGTGGAAGCGCAGCATCTTGCTGCGCGGGTCCTTTGCGCCGAAGCGTTCCGTCATGATGTGTGCCCACATGCGGCGAGCGGCCCTGTACTTCGCCACCTCCTCGAAGAGGTTGTTGTGCGCGTTCCAGAAGAACGAGAGCCGCGGGGCGAACGCGTCGATGTCCATGCCGGCCGCGATCGCTGCATCCACGTACGCGATGCCGTTGGCCAACGTGAAGGCGATCTCCTGCACCGCAGTCGATCCGGCCTCGCGGATGTGGTAGCCGGAGATGGAGATGGTGTTCCAATTCGGCAAGTTGGCGGCACAGTACGAGAAGGTGTCGACAATCAGCCGCATCGAGGGCCGGGGTGGGTAGATGTACGTCCCCCGTGCGATGTACTCCTTGAGGATGTCGTTCTGTATGGTGCCGCGAATTTTCTCGCCCGGGACGCCTTGTTCCTCCGCCACCAATTCGTAGAGGAGCAGCAGGATGGCGCCCGTGGCGTTGATGGTCATCGACGTGGTGACCTTGTCCATCGGCAGGTCAGCCATGAGGAGCCGCATGTCGGCCAGCGAGTCGATGGCCACACCCACCTTGCCCACCTCACCCTCGGCCCGGGGGTGGTCCGAGTCGTAGCCCATCTGGGTGGGAAGGTCGAAGGCACACGAAAGTCCGGTCTGGCCGGCGTCGAGGAGGAACTTGAAGCGCTCGTTGGTCGATTCGGCCGAACCGAATCCGGCGTACTGGCGCATCGTCCAGAGCTTCGAGCGGTACATCTCGGCGTGCACGCCACGCGTGTAGGGAAAGGATCCGGGCTCGCCCAGCTTCGTCTCGGGATCCCAACCGGCGAGATTCTCCGCTCGGTAGACCGGCCGGATCTCAATTCCCGAATCCGTCCGATGCTCTTGGCTGTCCTTCATTTGGGGCGTCACACCTATGAGCCTACGAGACCACGAAAGGAGGAGGGTCAAGACCTCGTGATCGGCCAGAAAGCGAGGTCTGCGGACCTGCGAGGCCGACGCCCCATTCGGCTACTGCCCTCATAGAATTGCCCCCATGTCGCTCCGTGCGCGCCTTTCGACAGTGGTCGTGCTGGCCGCCATCGTGCTCGGAGGCTTCATGCCGCAAGCCCTCCTGACAGGCACCTATGCCGCCCCCGGTCAGACGGCGATCGCGCGCGTGGGTCCGCCCACGTTCCCTTCGGGGTGCATCGGCACCACCTGTACCAAGGGCGCGCCGGCTGCGCCCACTCCCGTCCTCACCATCGCCGCCTTAGCGGGAATCGTGGGCGTCCTCCTCCGGGCCTCGGGCGGAGGCTGGGCGCGCCGCATCCGTACGCTCGCCCACAGGCTTCCTCGCGGCGTCGCCTCGTCGTTGTTCCATCCCCCGCAGTTCTCCACACACGCACTTCAGGCTGCCTGAGCAGCCGCGCCTGCCCGTGAGGACCGCGCCGTCGCGGTCGCCGTCCTCGCACACCTCACCCTTTTGCGGCGCGCAATCGCGCCCGCTGACCAACCATGGAGAACTCTCATGTCGAAAGACGCTTCGCGTCCACGCGGACGCACCAACGCACCCCATTCGCCCATGCCCCTCGCCGGCAGCCCGCCGGAGAACACCCGTCCGGCGAGCAAACCGGGCGACAACCGTCAGAAATTCGCAAACCGACAGGCCGCCAAAGAAAGAGCCGCCGCGCTGGCATCTCGCCGGCGGAGGAACCGTCTCCTCGGGCTCGGATCCATCGTCATGGCCGTGATCGTCGTCGCCGTGCTCGTCGCCGTCTGGGCGGGAGGAGGTGGCGGTGGCGGATCCACCGGTGCCTCCGAAACATCGCCCGCCGGCGGCACGCCGATCGCGGCCGCCATCACGAGCAGACTGGCATCGGTCCCGCTGAGCAGTCTGGCGAACGCGCCGACCAGCGGAATTGTGGCGGCTCCGGCACCGATCAGCGACGCCCCGCTTACTACAGACGGAAAGCCGGATCTGCTCTACATCGGCGCCGAGTTCTGCCCGGTCTGCGCGACCGAGCGGTGGGCCATGTATGTGGCACTGTCCAAATTCGGCACCTTCAGCCGTCAGCCCGGCGAGATCCACTCGGCGGTGCGGGACGGGGACATTCCCACGTTGACGTTCTACAACTCGACGTACGCGAGCCCCTACTTCTCGTTCACCCCGGTGGAAACGACGACCAACCAGCCTGACGGGAACTACTACGTGTCCCTCCAGAAGCCGACCGCAGCCCAACAGAAGCTCTGGGCGTCCCATACGGACCAGTCGTTCCCATGGATCGACTTCGGCGGCAAAATGGAGCTCAGCAACGCGCAGTACGACCCGACGGTGCTCGAAGGTGTGTCGTTCGCGGATATCGCCAAGGACATCGGGAACAATTCCACGGTGATCGGGGCCGATATCGACGCGTCGGCCAAGGTGCTCATTCAGACCATCTGCAGCACGCTGAGCAACGACGAGCCGGCAGCGGTCTGCAACGCCGTCAGCCATGGATGAGCCGCAGTACCGCGCTCCACGCTGGGCGGGGCTGGTGGGCACAGCCGCCAGCCTCGCCGGCCTCGGGGTCGCGGGCTACCTGACGTATGAGCACTACACCGGCTCGAGCAATCTCGTGTGCTCCGACAAGGGCATCGTCAACTGCCTGGCCGTGACCACCAGCGTCTACTCGATGGTGGTCGGAGTGCCCGTCGCCGTTCTGGGCCTGGTCTTCTTCACCGTGATGCTGGTGCTCCAACTGCCCGCCATGTGGAGGCGGACAAGTCACCTCATCCGCGGAGCCAGGGTGGCGTGGTCAGTCGTCGGGCTGGGTACGGTCGTCTACCTGCTCGCCACGGAGCTCTTCAGGATCGACGCCATCTGCTTGTGGTGTACGGCCGTGCATCTGCTGACGTTCGTGGTCTTCATTTCGACCGTCCTCGCCACACTGCGCATTGCAAACGAGGCCGGCCGCCCTGAGTTTGCCGACGACGCGGATGACGCGGACGAGCTGGACCCCGTGCACGCCCCTTGAGGAAGCTTGTCCCTGAGGGGCGGCGCGACAGTCCTGGAGGGCTGACCGCCCTCGTGTGGTCGAGAAGCTGGTGACCACACGAGGGCGGTCGCCACATCAGCCGCCGTACATCAGCGACCCCGGTGTCGTCAGCAATTCCCCCGTCTCCAACCACGTCTTGAGGCCGGAGAGGATCATGGGCCAGCCGCCGTAGAGCTGTTCGTTGGCGCCTTCACGTAACTGATCATGGATGACGGTCAGCTGGCAGGAGTCTTCGACCTGCGTTATCTGCCATGTCACCCGGGAGGCGCCTTCGGCCTTCACATCGTCACCCCACAGCGCGGTCATGGTGTGCACCAGACGTCGGGGTGGGTCGACCTCGAGGACTTCACCTGCGCCGAGCAACAGGTCGACTTCGGGCACGCCCATCTGCAACGGAGAGCCCACCTTCCAGTCCGATGTGACCCCTGCGCCGAAGTTGTACTTCTTGCGGATCTCGGGGTCGGTGATCGCCTCCCACAGTCGCTCGGGCGTGGTCCGGATATAGATTTCGAACACCTTCTCCATCTGTTGCTCCAGTCCTTTCTTGAGGTCGCTGAGCCCTGCCACCCAGGGCTCGGCGTACTTGCTCACCCACCGGTCGTGGACGAGTCTGATCGGGACGGGGTTCAGAAAATGGAGCTTCTCCCGGCCTTTGCGCCGGGTCACCACCAGCCCTGCCTCCTCGAGGAGCTTGAGGTGCTTCATGACACCGAATCGCGTCATTTCGAAGCGCCCCTCCAGCTCGCTCAACGTCTGCCCGTCCCGGACGAAGAGCTCGTCGAGCAGGCTTCGTCTCGTCGGATCGGCGAGGGCCCTGAAGACATCGTCCACGTGGGCACAATAGGTGACTATTTAGTCACATGTCAAGAGGATGCCCAGCCGGCACCTCGGAGACTGGCGGCTCGGAGGCCGGCACCTCGGAGACTGGCGGCTCGGGGACTGGCGGCTCGGCGGCCGTCCTACGACGACTCGACCGGATCGCTCGGATCAGCCAGGAACCGGGCCAGCTCGGCCTCCTCGGCCTCATCGGCTGCATCGAGCTGGCGATCGATGCGGACCGCTTTGCGCTCTTCGAGGTGCATCCATTCCAGGGCGACCGGGATCATCGGCCACAACATCAGGGTGTCTCCGGCCACCCACATGAGGACGCCGCCGATGTGGAGGTCGTCGACCAACGACGGGCCCCACGTGCGGTGGAAGGTGAGGTACGCCGGGAACAACTCCTTCACCTGTTGGTCCAGTGAGAGCCCCGTGAAGGTGTCGATGGGAATGGCCAGGAAGAGGTAGCCGAACTTCAACGCGGGGTGGAGCCGGTAGCAGTTGGGATCGTCACCGAAGATCTGTCGCCAGAACATGTAGCCCAACAAGAGGAAGAGCAGATGTTCGACGTTGTCGACCGCGGGGTGCTCGAGCGTGTAGTTGTACCAGACCGTCAAGTGGGTGATCGGGATCAGCACGGCGTAGGCGACGAACGCCACGGCCGGGTGCCCGAGGAGACGGGCGGGACGCGAGCGCAGCACCGCACTGACGCGTGTATGCGCCGTGCCGGTCGTGGCCGACCACAACAGCCTGATGGGCGAGGAAATGGCGAAGAGGGGCGCGGCCACCATGATCAGGAGCAGGTGTTGGACCATGTGGTCCCAGAACAACTCCTGCTGGTACACGCCGATGAAGGTGAAGACCGAAATGGCGGTGGCCAGGAGTCCGCCGATGAAGGCCGCCGTCTTGAGGGTGGACCACCGATGGCGCGGGCGGAGCCGATTGACTCGCTGGACACCCCGGAGATAGAGCGCCAATGCGCCCACGATCAGCACAATGGGAATGGCGTTGAAGGTGGTGGAGAGGAGCTGACCCCCCTGCAACGGCGGCAGCGAGGCGGCAGCCTGCAGGGTCATCATGCGCGTCCACCGTACAGCGACCCCTCTCGGGCCACCAGGTCAGCTCAGCCGTGTTGCCAGAGTCGTTGGTTGAGGGTCCGGGTGCCGTAGAGGGCGACCGCATCGAGCTCGGCCAGCTCGGCATCGTCCAGACGCCAGCCCAGCGCGCCGGCGTTGTCGATGGCCTGCTTTGCGCTTTTGGCGCCGGGAATCGGGACGGCTCCCTTGGCGATGATCCAGGCCAGGGCGACCTGGCTCGGCGTGCGCTCCCCGTGTGCTGTGCCGATACGGCGCAGCACGCCGACCACCTTGTCGACCTCCTCCATCGGATGCGCCGAGAAGTCCCGGGCCTTGGGAGGCGGGTTGTCGACGGAGAACTTGCCCGTCAATCGGCCTTGGCCGATCGGTGAATACGCCAGCGGGATCACCCCGAGCTCGCGGCAGCACTCCAGCAGGCCGACCTTCTCGGGCATCGACCGGAGGAGCGAGAACTCGATCTGGTTGGTGGCCAGGCGCAGTCCCCGTTGGCGGAGCGCGGCGTCGGTCGATCTGGTCTCCTTCACCGAGTAGTTCGACACGCCGATGGCCTTGATCAATCCTTGGGCGTGGGCGGCTGCCAGGGCATCGGCCAGCGCGCTGTGGGAGCGCAGGGAGATCGGACCGTGAATCTGGTAGAGGTCGATGGCGTCGATCCCGAGACGTCCGAGCGAGGCTTTCGCAGAACGGACAAGCGCCGAGGTGACCGCCAGTTTCCACGGCATCGGCATGAACTTGGTGGCGATGGCCACCTTGGACCGCACCGAAGGCTCGCGGGCCAGCAGGCGGCCGATGATGCGCTCGCTCTCGCCGCCCCCGTACACCTCGGCCGTGTCGAACAGGGTGATGCCGGCCTCGACGCACGCGTCCCAAGCCTCGCGGATCGTCGCTTCGCTGTACGAGCTGTCGTAGCCGCCCATGCCCCACGTGCCCTTGTCGCCCCAGGCCCAGGTGCCCACGCCAAGAGGCGAGACAGCGACGTCGGACCCGGCCAGCGTGATGCGATCGCCGGCTTGTGGCGCGCCGATGTCAGTCATCGGAGGGAAGCCGCGCCGGCGCGAGCACGGAGCAGTTGCGATCGGGAAGCCGTGGGATCATCACGGCGCTGCGATCAGTGCGCGTGCGGCATGCAGAGGTCGTCGTACTCCGCGATCACGATCTCCCCGGCGTCGGGCCCACAGGCGGGGCAGGCCGGGTCGCGCCGGACCTTGAAGGTGCGGAACGACTGCTCGAGGGCGTCGTAGGAGAGGAGTCGGCCGACGAGAGGGTCGCCGAGGCCGAGCAGCATCTTGATCGCCTCGATGGCCTGGATCGACCCGATGATTCCGGGGAGCACGCCGAGCACTCCCGCTTCTGAGCACGACGGCGCCAGTTCGGCCGGCGGCGGCTCGGGAATCAGGCAGCGGTAGCACGGCCCGTTGTAGGGGTCGAAGACGGTGGCCTGGCCCTCGAAGCGGAAGATGGAGCCGTGCACCACCGGAATCCGCTTGAGCAGCGCGGCATCGTTGACGAGATACCTCGTCGGGAAATTGTCCGTCCCGTCCACGATCACGTCGTAGCCGTCGATCACGTCCAAAACATTGTCCGCACCGAGGCGCACGTCATAGGTGACCACGTTCACGTCCGGGTTCAATGCCGTCAGCGTCTTCTTGGCCGAGTCGACCTTGCGATCGCCGACCCGATCCATGTTGTGCAGGATCTGGCGCTGCAGGTTCGATTCGTCGACCACGTCCATGTCGATGATGCCGAGGGTGCCGACGCCGGCCGCGGCCAGGTACAGCGCGGCGGGCGAACCCAGTCCGCCCGCACCGAGCAGGAGCACCTTGGAGTCGAGCAGCTTCAGCTGGCCCGTCTCGCCGATCTCGGGAAGGAGCAGGTGGCGCTGATAGCGATTGCGCTGAGCCGGCGTCAGGGTACGCGGCGCCGCCCAGGGGCGGCCGTCGTCCTTCCACTTGTTGAAACCGCCGACCAGGGACTGGACGTCGGTGTAGCCGAGCTCACCCATGGTCTTGGCGGCGAAGGCGGAGCGCACACCACCGGCGCAGTACACCACCACGGGACCGCTCTTGTCGGGCAGCTTGCCCTCGACCTGGAATTCCAGGTGGCCGCGGGGTAGGTGGACGGCGTTGGGAATGGCGCCCTGCTCGTACTCGTCGGGCTCGCGCACATCGAGGAAGGTCGTGCCACCCTCGCTCAGAATCTGCTCCGCGTCCTGCTGGTCCACCTCTCGGATGGATTTCTTCGCTTCGTTCAATAGATCTCGTGGTGTCGGCACTCTCTACCTCCAAGTGCTTAAACACTACCAGCGGGGTCAACATTCCCTCCTGGGTTCGCCGTCTGGGTTCCCTGTTGGTTCGCGCTCTGGTTTCCCGGTTGGATTCCCCGTTGGATTCCCCGTTGGCTTCCCATTGGATTCCCCGTTGGCTTCCCCGTTGGCTTCCCCGTTGGCTTCCCCGTTGGCTCACCCGCCGGCCGGTTGGTTCACCCGCCGGCCGGTTGGTTCGCCCGCAGCCAGGCAGCCTGGGAAACTGCGCCCATGGATCTCCACGAGGCCATCCGGCGCAGGGCCATGGTCCGGAGCTACGCCCCCGATCCGATCGACCCGGCGCTGATCGACCGCATCGTGGCAGCCGCCCTCCGTGCCCCGAGCGCCGGAAATACCGCGGCCACCTCTTGGGTCATCCTCTCCGGTCCCGCCGAAACGGACCGCTACTGGGAGGCCACGACGGACGAGTCCTGGCGCACGACGAGCCCCCGGGCCGACGGTCTGCGGCGGGCCCCGGTGATCCTCTTGGCCTACGCCTCGGCCGACGAGTACGTCGCTCGTTACGCCGAACCGGACAAGGCGGATCCGCACCTGGGCAAGGACGGCGCGGCCTGGCCCGTACCGTATTGGACCGGTGACGCCGCCTTCGGGGTCATGACCGTCCTGTTGGCCGCAGTGGACGCCGGACTCGGCGCGTGCATCCTGGGCAATTTCCGGGGCGAGGAGGCGCTCGCGCGGGCCTTGTCCGTCCCGGCGACGTGGCGCCTCTTCTGCGCGGTCACCCTCGGTCATCCCGACGGGAACGACCACCCGTCACGCTCGTTGGACCGGGCCCGCCCCGAGGCGAACAGTCGCGTCCACCGTGGCTCCTGGTGAGCGTCAAACTCCACCCTCGGGGGACGAACAACGGAGGAGGGACACGTGCACGCAATTGTCACCAACGTGAGGGTTCAAAATCCTGACGAAGCTCGACTGCGCCTCCCGCAGGCGAGGGAGGCCCTTGTTTCTCGTGCACCGGGCATCGTGTGCGGCTATTGGCTGGAGCCGATCGATGGTATCGGAACGTCCGTCCTGGTCTTCGAGACCAAGGAGTATGCAGAGCAGGCCGCCCGGTACCCGGTCCCTCCGATGCCGGGCGTCGCTGTTCTCGACCTGACGGTCCGCGAGGTGGTTGCACGCGTCTGAGGCACGGACGACGCGGGCCTGTCGCTCACCCTTTCGTGGATGGAATCAGAACCGTGGCATCAGCTTCGGCGACATCGAGGTCCAGATTGACTTGGCTGTGCCCGTGGAAGCTCACCTCACAGGTGATGCCCGCGTCGCTCCATTGCAACAGGTCGTGTCCCATGAGCAATTCCACTTCGTTGGGGCCACTCGAGGCGTCGGCGCATCGGTACGGCTTCGCGGCAGCGCCGTGCACGTTGATGGCCGGGGTCACCTTCAACGGAGTGCAGTAGCGAGGTACCGGAGGACCGTGCTTTCCGGCCTCGCCCCGCAGATATACCTGAAGGTGTGGACCGGCCATGAACACGAAGTGCCCGAGCGGTCCGCCGGTCACCGAGGGTTCGGGGACGACGGAGCCGTTGTTCTGCTGAAAGGTCACGCCGACATAGCCGGGGGGCACCTCGAAGTTCGATTGGCTCAATAAGAAGATGTCGCCCATGACCTGTCCTGCCGCCGGGCCGCACGCGGTCTCCCCCACGATGCCGAGGCAGGAAGCGGCGGCGGATGTCAGCGACACAGGTATCGGAACCGGAAGAAGGCCCGGACACGGCACCCGCCGCCTGAGGTGGTTGGCCAACTTCTGGCAATCGGCTCGCTGCGATGTCGTCACCGGGACCAGTGGAACCCCATCGATGACTTCCGCCTTGGGATTCGCAGTGGTCCGAGGGACCTTCGAGGCTTCTGCCGGAACGAGGAAGACGCCCTGTCCCAGAAGAGCAACGACGAGTATCGACACCGCGCGATGAGATGACGCGAGGCGGGCGAACCTGCTGCTTGTCCGACGTGCTCGCACATGTTCCGTGAAGGGAAGTCTTTCACCTGCCCTCGGCGCTGCGCCTCGCCCGCCCGGTCAGAGCCCCTTCGCCAGGTCGTCGAAGAAGGCCCGCCATCCTGCCTCGGCTTGTGCGTAGTTCTCCGGGGGCATGTGGCCACCTGATTGGGAGAACGTCATCTCGGTGCCGCCGTCGACCTCTTTGAGGTCCACTGTCACGCGTTCGAACTGATCGCCTGGGCGGTCACTCAAGCTCAGGACGAGTCGATGCGGGGCTTCGACTTCGAGATACGAACCGTGCCAACCGATTTCGGTCCCGTCCCCGAGGACCATCCGTGCGCTCCACGCGCCGCCGACCCGTAGGTCCATGCTGACGTCTTCCACGACGGTGCCTTCGGTCCCGAACCAGCGGCCGAATTGGGCGGGATCCGTCCATGCCTCGAACACGGACTTCGGCGAAGCGTCGAACATCCGAGTGATCGAGATGTGGGGGGCTGGGTCTGTCATGTTGGTGTTCCTTCCCGGTTCGTGAGGTGCTGGTCGAGGCGGTCGAAGGAGGATGTCCAGAGTTCGCGGTAGTCACCGAGCCAGCCACTCGCAGAGGCCAGGGCTTCGGGTCGCAACCGGCACGGCCGTTGCTGCGCCTTCCGACTGCGGTCGATCAGTCCGGCCTGCTCCAACACCCGCAAGTGCTTCGAGACCGCCTGAAAGCTCATCGCGAAGGGTTGCGCAAGTTCGCCGACCGTGGCCTCACCCGAAGCCAACCGGTTCACGATGGCCCGCCGGGTCGGATCGGCCAGGGCGGAGAACACGGCACTCAGCGTGTGCTCCTCCACTTCGACACCGGACCTCTGTTCTTCAACCATTGGGTTGAATAGTAGTCCCGAACCTCAGTGTGTGCAACCAATTAGTTGAATACGTCGACCCTGCCGCCAGCGCGACCGCTCCAGGGCGCTCCGATCCATTATCGGCAAAAGCGTCATGCCGACCCCGGCAAGCCGGCAATCCCTCCGACCCGGGCGACGTCTCCGACCCGGGCGACGTCTCCGACCCGAGCTACCCGCCCGACCCGCCCGGTCCCGGCGACCCCGGCGAGGCCTCACGGGAGAGCCTGTGCTCCGGTCCCTCCTGCCAGCGGGCCATCGCCCACAGCAGGTCCGAAAGGCGGTTGAGGTAGGCGAGGACAAATGACCCTTCCGTCGGAGCCCCCACCGCAAGCCGCTCAGCGCGGCGGACGATGGTGCGGGCCAGGTCGAGGGCTGCCGCGACACGGTTCTCACCCGGGATCACGAAGTCGCTGGGCATTTCGAACCGCTGCAGCAAGTCGTCGATCCCCTGCTCGAGGGACAGGACCATCTCCTCGGTCACCAGGGTCGAGCCGGCCACCAGCTTGCGGCGGTTGGCCGGAGCCGTCGCCACTTCGGCCATCAGGACATAGAGGTCACGGGCGAGGGCGGTGAGGCGCTGGTTGACCTCGGACCCTGCAACCGTTTCGGCCCGGGCCACACCCAGGGCCGCCTGCGCCTCGTCGACGACGCCGTTGAGCTCGATCGCGGCCGAATCCTTGCGCACACGCCCACCGAAGTAGAGGCCCGTGGTCCCGTCGTCGCCGGTCTTGGTATAGATCTTCGGAGTCACGCTGGCCAGGATGCTATCGGGGCCGGTTCAAGGCCCCCAGGCCTCCCCGGTATCCTGGGAGGCACCATGTCACGCTCCCCGGAACTGCTGGGCCGGCTCGACCCCGCCGCATCCACCTATCTCCAAGCGCTCCGGGAGAGGGTGCTCATCTTCGACGGCGCCATGGGGACGAACCTGCAGCTGCTGGGGTTGAGCGCCGAGGACTTCGGCGGCCCCGACCTCGAGGGCTGCAACGAGATCCTGATCAGCACCCGGCCCGACCTCATCGCCCAGGTGCACCGCTCGTTCTTCGAGGTCGGGTGCGACATCGTCGAGAGCGGCACATTCGGCTCCTCCTCCGTCGTGCTGGCCGAGTACGGACTGGCCGATCGCGCCCGAGAGATCAGTCGATCGGGCGCCGAGATCGCAAAAGCCGTGGCGGCCGAGTTCTCCACCCCGGAGCGTCCGCGCTGGGTGGCCGGGAGCATGGGGCCCGGCACCAAGTTCCCGACCCTCGGCCAGATTCCCTACGCCGACTTGCGCGACGCCTACGAGGAGCAGGCCTTGGGGCTCCTCGAAGGTGGCGTCGACTTCCTCTTGATCGAGACGGTCTTCGACCTCCTCTCGGCCAAGTCCGCTATCAACGGTGCCCGCCGCGCCATGGTCGCCCTCGACAGGATCGTGCCGCTTCAGGTCCAGGTCACCATCGAGCTCACCGGCCGCATGTTGCCCGGCACCGAGATCGCGGCGGCCCTCACCGTGCTGAGCGCCATGCAGGTCGACGTCGTCGGCCTCAACTGTGCCACCGGGCCGGTCGAGATGAGCGAGGCCCTCCGCCATCTTTCTTCGGCCAGCCTCGTCCCCATCGCCTGCGTCCCCAATGCGGGACTCCCCTCGGTGGTCGACGGCCAGATGCACTACGACCTGACGCCCGAACAGTTGGCCGATCACCTCCACCGCTTCGTCACCGAGTTCGGCGTCACGGCGGTCGGCGGCTGTTGCGGCACGACCCCGGCTCACCTGGCGGCGGTCGTCGAGCGCTGCGCCAACGCCACGCCGGCGGTGCGCAACCCGGTGGAGGAACCCTCTGCCGCCTCCATCTACACCTCCGTCCCGTTCCGCCAGGACACCTCGTTCCTCGTGGTCGGTGAGCGCACCAACGCCAACGGCTCGAAGCGCTTCCGCGAAGCCATGCTCGAAGCCGATTGGGACACGTGCGTTGCCATGGCCCGCGATCAGATCAAGGAAGGCGCGCACGTGATCGACGTCTGCGTCGACTACACCGGCGCCGACGGCGTGGCGGACATGACCGAGATCGCCAGCCGCTTCGCCACCCAGGCGAGCGTGCCACTCATGGTCGACTCGACCGAGGGCCCCGTGGCACGGGCCGCCCTCGAATGGATCGGCGGGCGGCCCATCCTCAACTCGGTCAACCTCGAGGAAGGCGACGCGCCGGGCACCCGGCTCGACACGTTCTTGCGCCTCGCCCGCGAGTTCGGCGCTGCGGTGGTGTGCACCTGCATCGACGAGGAGGGGCAGGCGCGCACGGCCGAGTGGAAGCTGCGCGCCGCGCGCAACATCCGCGACATCGCGGTGGACCGCTACGGCCTGGCCCCCGAGGACCTGCTCTTCGACCCCTTGGCACTCCCGCTCTCCACCGGCATGGAGGAGAGCCGTAACGACGGGATCGAGACGATCGAGGGCATCCGGTCCATCAAGGCCGAACTGCCCGGGGTCTCCACCATCCTCGGATTGTCCAACGTCTCGTTCGGTCTGAACCCCGCTGCACGCCAGGTGCTCAACTCCGTGTTCCTCCACGAATGTGTCGAGGCCGGACTCGACTCGGCCATCGTGCACGCGTCGAAGATCCTCCCGCTGTCGCGCATCGAGGAGCGGGCCAAGGAGCTCAGCCTCGACCTGGTGTACAACCGGCGCACCGACTCCTATGACCCGTTGCAAGAACTGCTCGCACTCTTCGACGGGGTCAAGGTCAACGCGGGGAGTGAAGACGCCCATCTCGATTGGCCCGTGGACCAGCGCCTGTCGCAGCGCATCATCGACGGCAACCGCAACGGGCTCGACGACGACCTGGCCGAGGCCCTCGCGACCGGACTGAGCGCGTTGGCCATCGTCAACGACGTCCTCCTCGAAGGCATGAAGGTCGTCGGCGAGCGCTTTGCCTCCGGCGAGATGCAGCTCCCCTTCGTCCTGCAGTCGGCCGAGACGATGAAGGCGGCCGTGGCGTACCTCGAGCCGCACATGGAGAAATCCGATCAGGGCGGCAAGGGCACGGTGGTGCTGGCCACCGTCAAGGGAGATGTGCACGACATCGGGAAGAACCTCGTGGACATCATCTTGACCAACAACGGCTACGAGGTGATCAACCTCGGCATCAAGATCGGCATCAACGAGATGATCGTGGCCGCCCAGGAGCACAAGGCCGACGCCATCGGGATGAGCGGGCTCCTGGTGAAGTCCACCCTGATCATGCGCGAGAACCTGGTCGAGCTCAACCAACGCGATCTGGCGGAATTCCCCATCCTCCTCGGGGGCGCCGCACTCACCCGGACCTATGTCGAGCGCGACCTGCGCGAGATCTACGACGGTCGGCTCTTCTACGGGCGCGATGCCTTCGAAGGTCTGCGGACCATGGACCGCCTCGTCGAGCTCAAGAAGTCAGGCGAACAGGACCCGCTCTTCGGCCGGGAGATCTCCGCCAAGAACGTGCCCAAGCGCAGCCGCCTCGAGCCGCAGGACACCACGCCGGTCGAAGGCCAACCGGCGCGTTCCGCCGTGGCTGCCGACAATCCGCTGTTCGTGCCGCCGTTCGTGGGTACCCGGGTGGCCAAGGGCATCCCACTCGACGACATCGCCGAGTACCTGAACCTGACCGCGCTCTTCCGCAACCAATGGGGCTTCCGGCCGGAGAACGGTGAGGACGACAACGAGTTCAAGACCCGGGTGCGGGCCACGCTGCGCGAGGAGATGGCCAAGGCCAAGGAGGGCGACCTCCTCGTTCCCCAGGTCGCCTACGGCCACTTCGCCGCCAATGCCGAAGTGAACGACCTCATCGTCTGGAAGGACGAGTCCCGGACCGCCGAGTGGATGCGCTTCACGTTCCCGCGGCAACGCAAGGAACCCTGGCTGTGCATCGCCGACTTCTTCCGCTCCACCGACTCGGGCGACGAGGACTTCGCCAGCTTCATGCTGTGCACGATCGGTCACCGTGCCTCAGAAGAGGCGGCACGGCTCAAGGACGAGAACCGGTACACCGACTATCTGTTCCTCCATGGGCTCGGCGTCGAAATGGCCGAGGCGACGGCGGAGTACTGGCATCACCGGGTGCGAGAAGAGCTCGGGTTCGCCGACGAGGACGGACCGTCCCTGGCCGGCCTGTTCCGCCAGACATACCGCGGCGGTCGGTACTCGTGGGGCTACCCGGCTTGTCCCGATCTCACTGACAACGCGAAGGTGGTCGAGCTCCTCGGCGGCGAGCGCATCGGCGTCACGGTGAGCGAAGGGTTCCAGATGGAGCCCGAACAGACGACCGATGCCATCATCTGCCACCACCCCGAGGCCAAGTACTTCGTCGCCTGACCCCGCCCGGCTGACCTGCCGGGCCGGCCTCTCGCCGGCTCGAGCGATCCGGGCCAATTCAATTCGGCCAATTCAATTCGGCCAATTCGATGCGGCCAGAGTGACGCGGTCCGATCGATGCGGCCAGATCAGGTCAGTCGAACCGGCTGCCTGTGTCCGCTCACACTCCCGCTCACATTCCCGCTGACCGTCACCTTCGCCGCCGCAGCGGCGTCGCGGGCGTGGTAGCTCGACCGGGTGAGCGGCGACGCCTCCACGTGGGGCACGCCCAACTCGGCACCGACCTGCTTGAGGCGTTCGAACTCTTCGGGTGACCAGTACCGCGAGACGGGGAGATGCGCGGTGCTCGGGCGTAGGTACTGGCCGATGGTGATGATCGAAACGCCTACGGCACGGAGATCGGCCATGGTGGCGACGACCTCATCCTCGTGCTCACCCAGCCCGACCATCAGCCCCGACTTGGTGACCAGTCCCGCGGCGCCGGCCTGGGCCAGGACCGCCAGGCTGCGGGCGTAGCCAGCGGAGGGACGCACCGCCCGCTGGAGTCGGGCCACGGTCTCGATGTTGTGATTCAGTACATCCGGCCGCGCCGCGTAGATCGTCTCGAGCGAATCGGTGTCACCCCGGCAGTCGGAAATAAGCACCTCGACGGTCGTGCCGGGTGCCCGTTCCCGGATAGCCGTGATGGTTTCCGCCATGGCCCCGGCTCCCCCGTCGTGCAGGTCGTCGCGGGCCACACAGGTCACCACGGCGTGTCCCAACCCCATACGTTCGACCGCCCGAGCTACCCGATCCGGCTCGTCGGGAGAGAGCGCAAGAGGATGTCTGGTGTCGACCTGGCAGAACCCGCACGCTCGGGTGCAGCGCTCCCCGTTGATCATGAAGGTCGCCGTCCCCTGCGACCAGCATTCATAGATGTTCGGACAACCCGCCTCCTCACAGACGGTGGCTAATCCGAGGTCGTGCACCGTCTTCCCCAGCGAGAGGTATTCCTTACCCATGCGGACCGGCACGCGTAACCACTCCGGCTTGCGCTGGGAGATCTCCAACCCCGACTCGGGTGTCACCCCGGCCTGACGCAGCCGGCGCAGGAGCGGCCGTTCGATCTCTCCCGTGCTGCTGCCGGGAGATCCCGCGACACCGGTGATGACATTTTGGCGCTCGACGATGCCCGTGCCGAACGCTTCGATCGCCCGGGTGATGAAGGCTTCGACGACGGTGGCCATCGGCGCATCGACGCCCTCCGCCCTAAGTGAGGTCACCGCCCGGTCGTCGATGCCACAGGGGACGATGTGGTCGAACATGGAGAGATCACACTCGACATTGAGGGCGACGCCGTGCAGCGTGCGTCGCGAGCCCGAAAGGCCGCGCACGGTGCGCACGCCGATCGCCGCGATCTTTCGCGGCGCCGGACCGTCGGCGTCGATCCATACGCCCGGATACCGCTCCACACACGTCGCTCCCGGCAACCCGATGTCAGCCAACGTGGCGATGACGACCTGCTCGAGTCGATGGACGTGCGCGGTCCCCGACGACAGCGCATCGGGCACCGAGACGATCGGGTAGGCCACGAGTTGTCCGGGCCCGTGGTACGTCACGTCCCCACCCCGGTCCGTCTTCTCCAAGGTGGCACCTACCGACTCGGGAGCGGTCAATACGTTGGAGGGATCCGCATGCGCACCCAGCGTGAAAACGTGCGGGTGCTGCAGCACCAGCAAGTAGTCGTCACCTGCACAGTGAGCCAGCGCGTGTTGCAACGCGAATGCCTCATGGTAAGGAACAGTTCCCAGGTTCCGGATGCGAAGCATGCCCGACGGCCTAGAGCTCGTCGGACCAGTTGCGACCAACCAGCAGATCCGAGACCCGGGCCAAGAAGGACGAGACATACGCACCGTCGACGGCCCGGTGGTCCCAACTCACTCCGAGAATTCCCGTCGAGTGAATGGCAATGGACTCTGACCCATCGCCATGCGTGACGACGACCGGACGGCGCGCGATACCGTCGGTGGCAAGAATCGCCACCTGGGGCTGATTGATGATCGGCACCGTGAAATAGGTGCCGAAGGGGCCGTCGTTGGTGATGGAGAACGTGCCGCCGGCGATGTCGTCCGCGTTCAACTTGCGGTTCCGGGCCCGGTCCGCCAGATCGCGAATACGCCGGGCGACCCCGCGCAGGGTCACTTCCTCGGCCTGGTGGATCACCGGCACGATCAGGCCCTGGTTCGCCAGGTCCACCGCGATCCCGAGATTGATCTGCGAGTGCACGACGAGGGACTGGTCCACCACCGAGGCATTCAACAGCGGAAAGTCGCGCAACGCCTCCACCGTGGCGCGAGCAATGAACGGAAGGTAGGTGAGCGAGAAGCCCTCCTCTTCCTTGAAGCGGGCGCCCCACTGCTTGCGGACCCGCTCCACGCTCTCGAAATCGACCTCGTAGGCGATGAACGCGTGCGGTGAGGTCGCTTTGGAGCGCACCATGTGCTCAGCCGTACGGCGACGCATGTTCGAGAAGGGCACGATCTGGTCCTCGTCGCGCCGGAACGTCTCTGACGGCGCCTGTGGTGCAGCCGCCACCGGAGCGGCGGCCGGAGCGACCGAAGGCACTGGCGTGACCGGCGGCGCTGCCGGAGCCGGGGCCGCTGACGGGGCCGGAGCCGAAGTCGCTGGAGCTGCCGAACGCCGGGCATCGACCACCTTGAGCACGTCTTCTCGTGTGATCCGACCGCCCACGCCGGTGCCCGTCACGTCTGTGGCCTTGATCGCGTTGTCCGCCAAGAGTTTCCGGACCACGGGAGAGAGGACCAACGGGTCCGCTCCATCGCTGCTCGGCGCAGCCGCGGGAGCTACGTCGGCTTTCGGGCTTGGCGGCGGTGCAGGCGCGGGCGCCGATTCGGCCACCGGTGCTGCGGGGGCGGGGGCGGGTGCTGGCGGCACTGACGTGGGGGCGGGTGCTGACGCTGGCGGCGCAGGAGCAGGAGCAGGAGCAGGTGCAGGTGCAGGTGCAGGTGCAGGTGCAGCAGCAGCAGGAGCAGTTGGCGTCTCCGCGACGGGGGCGGCCGGAGCGGCATCCGCGGGCGCAGTCGCAGCGGAGGCGTCGTCGCCGATCACGGCGAGCCGGACACCGACTTCGACCGTCTCACCTTCGGGGACGAGGATCTCGGTCAGAACTCCAGCGGCCGGCGAAGGCACCTCGGAGTCGACCTTGTCGGTGGAGACCTCGAAGAGGGGCTCGTCGCGTGCGACCGTGTCACCGATGCCTTTCATCCAGCGGGTGATGGTCCCCTCGGTCACAGTTTCGCCCAACTGCGGCATCGTGACATCAGCCAATGTGCATTCCCCTTCCGGTCAACGCCAGCATCGTCTCACCGAATGATTCGGACAGCGAGGGGTGCGGCTGAATGAAGTACGCCACTTCTTCGGGCAGGGCCTCCCAATTGACAGCGAGATAGCCGGCTCCCAACTGCTCGGTGACCCACGGCCCCGCCATGTGCACGCCGAGGATCCGGCCTGCAGTTCCATCGGGCCGCTGCTCGGCGACGATCTTGACGACGCCCTCGGTCTCACCGATGATCTGCGCCCTGCTGTTCCCACCGAAGGGGTCTTTCTTGGTGACCACCGCGATGCCCTTGGCCTTGGCCTGGGCCTCGGTCATCCCGCAGAAGGCCACCTCGGGATGGCAGTAGATCGCCCACGGCACCCGGCCGTAGTCGACGGGCACGACAGTCTCCCCCAGCATGGTCTTGACCGCCACGATGGCTTCCGCGAAGCCGACGTGGGCCAGCTGGGGCGTCCCGGCGACAACGTCACCGACGGCCCACACTCCTGGCACGGCCGTGCGCTGGTATTCGTCAGCCACGACAAATCCCCTGCCGTCGATCTCCACGGCGACACCGGGCGCCACCAGACCCTCGCTGCGCGGCCGGCGCCCGACGGAAACCACGATCGCGTCGACGTCCAGCGTCAGGTCGCCCGCGGTGACCGTGGTGCAACTTCCGTCCTTCTTCGGCGAGTGGCCCTGTACCTGGACTCCGGTGACGACGTCGATTCCGCGCTTCTTGAAGGAGCGGGCGATCAGTCGGACGATGTCCTCGTCGCACCCGGCGAGGATGGAGTCGAGCGCCTCGAGCACGGTGACCTTGGCGCCCAGGTCGGAGAGGAGCGACGCAAACTCGCACCCGATGGCGCCGCCTCCGATGACCGCGACCCGGGCCGGGATCTCCTTGAGGTCCAAGAACTCGTCGGAGCTCATGATCCAGCGTTGATCGATCTCGAGACCCGGGAGGGACCGCGGTACCGAGCCCGCGGCAAGGACGACGTTGCGCCCGATCAGTTCCCGGCCGGCGTCCTCACCATCGATGACCCGCACGCGGCGATCGGCCTCGAGCATCCCCGTGCCCGAGAAGATGGTGACTTTGCGACCCTTCAGGAGACCGCTGAGCCCCTTGAAGAGCTTGTCGACCACCCCGTTCTTCCTGTCCTGGCTCACCGAGAACTCGAGCGTGGGTTCAGCCACGTTCACGCCGAAGGTCCCCGCAGTGCTGACGGTCCGGTAGACGGCCGCT
Source organism: uncultured Acidimicrobiaceae bacterium (assembly GCA_963706555.1). Taxonomy (GTDB): domain Bacteria; phylum Actinomycetota; class Acidimicrobiia; order Acidimicrobiales; family RAAP-2; genus Bog-473. The sequence goes on along the minus strand of OY970164.1, from coordinate 1,793,433 downwards.
GTCTCGAGGAACTCCTTGGCCGGCACGCAACCGCGGTGAAGGCAGGTACCGCCGACCTTGTCACGTTCGACGATCGCCACTGACATTCCGGCGGCTGCTCCGTAGAGCGCCGTGGCGTACCCGCCTGGCCCGCCACCAATCACGACGATGTCGAACTCGTCCTCTGTAGCCATCGTCGTCCCTTCTTCCTTCCGTCTGCCGCGCGGCCGGTCCCTCCCCGAACTGCCCCGTGCGCGCCGTCACGCCTGCGAATTCGCACCCCTACCGGTGCTCGTCCCAGCCTACCGTTCAGGCCCCTCGACAACTCCGGGGTTGCGACACGCAACGCACTCAGGGCTCCACTCGGACTGGTCCGATGAGTTGCATCATGCATGTCCAGCCACTCGGGGGCAGCACGTCGACGGGAATGGGCAAGCTACGCCTCCAGATCGCTCTCTCCCTTGCCACGAGCCGCCGCCGTGGTCGCGAGCTCGTCGACCCGGTCGTTCCATCGGTCGCCTGAATGCCCCTTGACCCAGCGCCAGTCGACCCGCGCTTCGGAGGCCACTGCGAGCTCGATGAGGGGCTCCCACAGGTCGCGGTTGGCCACCGGCTTCTTCTGGGAGTTCAGCCAGTTCCTCCGCTGCCACCCTTGCCACCAGCGATCCTTGAAGCAGTTCACGACGTACGTCGAGTCGCTGACCACCTCGATCTCCGAGACCGGTTGCGCCGTCCAGTAGCGCAGGGCCTCGAGGGCCGCCATGATCTCCATGCGCTGGTTGGTGGTGGCCGGATCCGCCCCACTGGCGTAATGGCCGCCCGGCACCGCCCAGGCCCAGCCGCCGGGCCCGGGATTCCCTCGGCACGCTCCGTCGGTGTACACGGTCACTGAGGTGGCGGGGGTGTCCATGCCTTATGTGTAACACCGTCCACCACGGTCACCGGACCCCACGCACGACCGGTACCGTTAGGTACATGCTGTTCGACGGGATCAGTCATCAGGTGCCCGACACCGATCCGGGCGAGACACAGGAATGGCTTGACTCCTTCGACGCCATCGTCGACGTGCGGGGCGGGCCCGGGCGCGCTACCTGCTCATGAAGCTGCTCGAGCGGGCGATGACCAAGCAGGTCGACTTCCCCGCCGCCGTCTCGACGCCCTATGTGAACACCATCCCGGCCGACGCCGAACCGTGGTTTCCCGGCGACGAGTACCAGGAGCGTCGCATCCGGGCCTACATCCGCTGGAACGCGGCCGCCATGGTCGTCCGGGCCAACACGCGCACCGAGGGCATCGGCGGGCACCTTTCGACCTATGCCAGCTCGGCCGCGCTCTACGAGGTGGGGTTCAACCACTTCTTCCGGGGCAAGGCGGACGGCGGCTTTGGCGACCAGGTCTTCATCCAGGGGCATGCCTCACCGGGGATCTACGCCCGCGCCTTCCTCGAGGGGCGCCTGAGCGAGGCCCAGCTCGATAACTTCCGCCACGAGGTCGGCGGAAACGGGCTGCCGAGCTACCCCCATCCCCGGGCCATGCCCGACTTCTGGGAGTTCCCGACGGTGTCGATGGGGTTGGGCCCGATCAACGCCATCTACCAGGCCCACATCAATCGCTACCTGAACCTCCGGCATCTGGTCGACACCAGTGCCAGTCGGGTCTGGTGCTTCGTGGGCGACGGCGAAATGGACGAGCCCGAGTCCATCGGCGCCTTGGGCGTGGCCGGACGCGAGCACCTCGACAATCTGATCTTCGTCGTCAACTGCAACCTGCAGCGTCTCGACGGGCCGGTGCGGGGCAACGGCAAGATCATCCAGGAGCTCGAGGCCGTCTACCGGGGGGCGGGCTGGAACGTGATCAAGGTGATCTGGGGCTCGCGCTGGGATGCCCTCCTCGCTCGTGACATCGACGGGGTCCTCCTCGACCGGATGAACACCACGCTGGACGGCGAGTACCAGAAGCTGTCGGTCGAGTCCGGGGCCTACATCAGGGAGCACTTCTTCGGGCCCGACCCGCGGCTACGCCGCCTGGTCGAAGACCTGAGCGACGACGAACTTGTCTCGTTGCCCCGGGGCGGCCACGACTACCGCAAGCTCTACGCGGCCTACAAGCTCGCCACCGAGCAGCGGGGCGCGCCCACTGTGATCTTGGCGAAGACCATCAAGGGGTGGACGCTCGGACCGGAGATCGAGTCGCGCAACGCCACCCACCAGATCAAGAAGATGACGCGGGCGCAGCTCATGAAACTGCGCGACCGGCTCTACCTCACCGACGACATCCCCGACTCCGCACTCGAGGGCGATCCGCCCTACGTACGCCCGCCCGAGGGCTCCGATGCCATGGAGTACCTGCGGGCGAGGGGACGCGTCCTCGCTGGCCCGGTACCGGTGCGTGTCGTGCGCCCGAGCCGCGGTGCCCTCCCCGACGCCAAGGTGTTCGAGGAGTTCGCCTCGGGCTCGGGCAACCAATCGGTCTCGACCACGATGGTCTTTGCCCGCTTGCTGCGCAACCTGGTGCGCGACCCCGCCATCGGGGCCCAGGTGGCACCGATCGTCTCGGACGAGGCGCGGACGTTCGGTCTCGAGTCGATCATCGCCGAGGCGAAGATCTACGCCCCCGAAGGCCAGCACTACGTGCCGGTGGACGCCGACCTGCCACTCCACTATGCCGAGAGCACCTCGGGCCAGGTCCTCCAAGAAGGGATCACCGAAGCCGGTGCCCTGGCGGCATTCACCGCCCTGTCGACGGCGTACGCCACCTGGGGCTACCCCATGCTCCCCGTGTTCCTGTTCTATTCGATGTTCGGGTTCCAGCGGGTGGGCGATCTCACGTGGGCCTTGGGCGACATCCGGGGGCGGGGCATTCTGGCGGGCTGCACCGCGGGGCGCACGACGCTCCAAGGTGAGGGCCTCCAGCACGACGACGGCCATTCCCCCCTGCTCGCTTCGGTGAACCCGGCCGCCATGATCTACGACGCCTCGTTCGCCTACGAGGTGGCCATCATCATGCGCGATGCGATCACCCGAATTCTGGGTCCGAACGCCGAAGACCGCTTCTGGTACCTCACCCTCTACAACGAGACCTATCCGATGCCGGCCCTCCCCGAAGGTACCGAAGGGGAGGCCATCGCCAAGGGGATCATCGACGGCATCTACCGGTTCTCGGCCGCTCCCGAGGTCAAAAACAAGAAGAACCTGCTGGCCTCGCTGTGCTTCTCGGGCCCCATGTGGAGCGTGGCCAAGGAGGCGCAGGAGATGCTGGCCTCACGCTGGGGGGTGTCGGCCGATACCTGGGCGGTGACGTCGTGGAGCCAACTGCGCCACGACGCGATCGAGACCGAGCGCTGGAATCGACTCCACCCCGCCGAAGAACAGCGGCAAGCACTGGTGACCACCACACTCGGTGCAGGGTCCGAGCCCGTGGTCGCCATCACGGACTACATGCGGGCGGTGCCCGACCAGGTGGCCCGGTTCATCGACCGCCCCTACACCTCACTGGGCACCGACGGCTTCGGCCGTTCCGATGCACGCGCCGCACTGCGAGAGCACTTCGAAGTGGACGCGGCGCACCTCGTGCTCGCCGTGCTCAGTGAGCTGGCCCGGACCGGGAAGATAGAGGCGTCAGTGGTCGAGAAGGCCATCGGCGAGCTCGGTGTCGACGCCGCGCGCGCTGCGCCTTTCGACATCTGAGGACTCTCTGGGAGCGGCAGGGTTGGTCGACTGACGTGAAGATCATCGACGAACGTCGACAGTTGCCATGAGGTGCGCAGCCCTGCCACGAGAAATGACCGCGAACCTCGACAGCCGCGGGCCCGCGTCCGACACCGCGTGACACCGGCATTGCGCGGAGGATTGCCACTGCGCTTCATGGGTGGCCGACCCACCTGCGTTACAGTCTCGAGGGTCCACACCAAAATGACCTCCAGCTCTGCGCCCCGACCAACGAACTGCTCACACGCCGCCAACCATACGTCAGCGGTTGCACGCCGGCCGGTCTGAGAATTCGACCATGACTTGGAATCACCGTGGGCGCCACGCAAAAGAAGGCCGCGTTCGATCATTCACCTCGAGCGCGAAAGGGCGCATCGCATTGGTCGCAGTTTGCGTGGTGCCGGCCGTCGCTTTCGGACTCTTGAGATCCACCCATGCCACCCTGAAGGTGCCCACTCCCCCTTCGGAACCGGTCGCCAACGCTCAATCAGCGCAGTTCGGGAACCGGGCGGCTCCCGAGACACCCGTCTCCCTTGCCCCCGCCACGGTTCCTCCCGCACCAGCCCCAACATCGGTTGCGAACGCCGCTCCCCTGGCCCCGAGCGAAGTCTTCGGCTTCGCCCCTTACTGGAGCTTGGGCCAAAGCGCCGGATTCGATGTGGGCCGCGTTGAGCACCCTTGCCTATTTCTCCGTCGGCATCAACGCCAATGGGTCCTTGAACGAATCCGGGGCGGGCTGGAACGGCTACGAGAGCCAGGCGCTGTCCACCCTCATCACGCGAGCCCACGCCGCAGGGAAAAGGGTCGTCCTCACGGTGAACGACTTCGACCAGCCCTCCCTCAATGCCTTGACCTCCAACCCGACCGCGGCCACCACCTTGTCGAAGGCACTGGTGGGAGCGATCGAAGCGAAGAACTTCGACGGGGTGAACCTCGACCTTGAAGGTGCGGGGAGTGCCGACCAGGCCGGATTGACCGCCCTCGTGACGACGGTCTCGAACACCCTGCATTGGGTCAATGCGCACTGGCAGGTGACGATGGACACCTATGCATCCTCCGCCGGCGATCCCGGCGGCTTCTACAACATTTCCGCTTTAGCGGGCGCGGTCGATGCGTTCTTCGTCATGGAGTACTCACCCAACATTGCCGCCCCGGCACAGGCCGGTTCTCCGCTCACCTCGTCGCTCTTCAGCGATCTGAGCACCGTCGAGCAGTACACGGCGGCCGTCCCGGCCGACAAGGTGATCCTGGGAACGCCCTTGTTCGGTGTCGACTGGCCGACCACCGGGAACACTCTCTCGGACACGGCGACGGGTCCCGCGACGACGCAGCCCGAGAGCCAGATTGTGGGAAGCGGGCACCCCCTGTACTGGGACCCGGTGACCGACACGGCATGGACGGCGTACCAAGTCGGTGCCCAGTGGCACGAGACGTTCTACGACGATCCGACCTCGCTGTACCAGATCGCCCATCTCGCACGTTCCTACGGGCTCAGCGGCGTGGGGGCGTGGGCCCTGGGCATGGAGGGGAACAATCCGACAGTCGTCAGTGCGTTGGACGGCGTCCTTCCGGCTGTTCACTACGCAACGCCCGGAGTACCGTCGACCACCGCCACCGTGCCGGCCGCCGTGCCGCAGACGCAGGGGCAAACGCAGACGCAGGGGCAGGCGCAGACGCCGACCACCGGCGCGTCAGGCGGCGCCGGCACGGGTGCCTCCGGAGCCCCGATCACGGGGGGTGGGGCTTCTCCACCCGCTGCCGCAGCCTCCATCGTCGGGGTGTTCAAGGCGGGGACGCTGGCCACCATCGAAAACGCCAATCCGCAACCTTCGGCGCCGGCTTCGGGCGCCCAGGACGTCACGCTCTGCGCCGTGGCGATGGCGCCCACTCCGAACGCGGGCTGCGCGGCGCCGCTGCCTCCCGCCGCCAGCGCGGCGCCGCTGCCTCCCGCCGCCAGCGTCTCGACCTCGACCACTGCGCCCGCAGGGTCGGTGCCACCGTTTCCCGGAGCCACTGTGGCCGGCCTGCTCACGGGGTTGGTGGTGCAGAACGATGCCGGGCTCAGTTGTCTGGAGAACGTCAACCAGTCCGCCGAGCTCGGGTCGTCGTCGGCCGTGAGTCCGACGCCGGAGTTGGTGGTGTGGCAATGGCCGGGCAACCAGCTGTACCTCTACGTGACGACGTCAACGGGCTCGACGTCGACCGATTGTGCCAGCGCCACGCTGGCCTTCCCCGTCCCTCCCGATGTTTCGGGCGCCGGGTTGGAGGTAGCACCGGCCACGACGACGCCGGGATGACCTCATGGCGCAAGTGGCCGTGTTGCGGTCTTTTCGCTTTCGCCAACAGTGGCCAAAGGTCAGTGCGCCACCCAGGAATCGGGGTCGGCGGTCATCTTCTTCACGTGGGCGGGCAGCGTGCCGGCGATGACGTCGGCCAATGAGACCTTCTCGAGGACCGAGCGCAGGCTGGCCCGGACCGCGACCCAGACCTGCTGCAGGTTTTCGGCCGCCCCGTCGTAGTTGGTCAACTCCGGTCGATACCCGCGCACCTCGGCCAAGGGCCCGTCGAGGGCGCGGATGACGTCGGCGATGGTGATCTCGCTGGAATCACGGGCCAGCCGGTACCCGCCTTCGGCGCCGCGCTGGCTGGCCACGATGCCGGCACGGCGCAGGTCGGCCAGGATCGCCCCCAGGAATCGGGGTGGAAGCCCCTGCTCCACGGCCAGGTATTCGGCGGTCTGCGGAGCGCCGGCCGCGGTGAGTGCAAGCAGGGCGCGGATGCCGTAGTCCACCTTGGCCGGGATGTGCATATCGAGATTCTGCCCCGCCAGACCCCAAAGGGCACGTCTCATCGACCGCGGGCGGGCGTGCCAAGATTCCTCCATGGCGAAAACACCCATCCGCTTGTCCGGTGACAAGGAGGCTGACGCCCTCCTCACCAAGGATCCCCTGGCCCTCCTCATCGGCATGGTGCTCGACCAGCAGATTCCTCTGGAGCGGGCATTCTGGGCTCCGGCCGAACTGGCCCGGCGACTCGGTCAGCCCCTCAATGCGGCGCAGATCGCCGCCATGGACCCTGAAAAGTTCGCGGAGCTCTTCAAGAAGACGCCCGCGCTGCACCGCTATCCCGGCGCCATGGCCGGCCGGGTCCAGGCCGTCTGCCGGATCGTGACCGAGGACTACGGCGGGAATGCCGGCAACATCTGGACCAAGGTGCCTGACGCTGCCACGCTCCTCAAGCGCCTGACCGCGCTCCCCGGGTTCGGCCAGCAGAAGGCCCGCATTTTCGCCGCCCTGCTCGGGAAGCAACGCGGGATTCAGCCCGAGGGCTGGCGCACCGCCACCTCACCCTTCGGCGAGGAGGGGTCGTATCTGTCCGTGGCCGACATCACCGGGCCCGAGAGCCTTGCCAAGGTGCGCGAATACAAGCAGGCGATGAAGGCGAAGGCAAAGGCACAAGCCAAAGCGTGAGGGCGCTGGGCGCCATTGCGGAGTGCCACCTGTATCTCTGTACGCCTGATCGACCCGACCTCGAGAAGTTCGTCGCGTCGTGCATCACGGGCGGGGTGGACGTCGTCCAGCTGCGTGAGAAGCATCTTGCTGCCAAGCCACTTGCGGAACGGGCCCGCCTCCTCCGCGCCATCTGCCGCGAGCACGGGGTGCCCTTCATCCTCAACGACCGACCCGACTTGGCGCTCGAGGTGGAGGCCGACGGCGTCCACGTCGGCCAGGACGATGCCCCGGTTGCCCTCGCCCGCCGGATTCTCGGGCCGGACGCGATCATCGGACTGTCGACACACGGCGCCACCGATCTGGCCGAGGTCGTCGGCCCGTCCGGACCGGACGTCTCCTACATCTCCGCCGGACCGGTTGAAGCGACGCCGACGAAGCCGGGACGTCCCGGCACCGGGCTCGGGTACCTGCAGATGGCCACGGAGCAATCGTCAGTCCCCGTCTTCGTCACCGGTGGCGTCACGCCCGAGAAGATCCCCGACGCTGGCCCGATCCGGGGCGCGCCACTTCGTCGTCGTGCGCTACCTCACGGAGGCTGACGATCCGCAGCAGGCGGCACGCGACCTGCGACGCGCGATCGACGACACCTTGGCCCTGCGCTGAGCCCCGGGCCAGAGCAATACCGGCGCCCAGGCGAGCCGCGCCGCGACTAACGACGGCGCTCCAACCAACCCGACCAGGATGGCGATGACCCGGGGGTCAGCCCGCAGCCAGTGACCCGCGCCGAACACGACGCGGAGGTCGGACGGCCCGGTGGCCGATTCGGACAGTGCGCGCGCGTCGTCGACGGAAGTGTCGGGATCGTCGGCGCCGTGGACCACGAGGAGGGGTCGCCCTTTCAAGAGCTCCGCATCCTCTTTCGGTCGCAGGACCGCGAGTTCCTTCGTCCACGACTCGAGAGAAGCGGGATACCCGGGCGTGCTGATCACGCCCGTCCGCACGCAGCGTTCGACCAATTGTTCGGGATCTGCGGTGAGCGCGGTGAGATCAGCCGGCGTGCCGAGGCACGCCACTCCGGCCACACGGTCGTCGTCTGCGGCAACCCGGAGGGCGAGCACGCCGCCGAAACCGAAGCCGACCAACCAACGTCGCCCCTCCGCCGGCACCTCGGTCTCCATCAGCCACCGCAGGTCCTCCAACCAGCCCTGGGCCGAGAAGTCCCCGACGGAGGCGCCGCCGCCCCGCAGAATGCCGGTGACGACCCGTTGGCCCGTCTCACGGGTGAGCCGGTCGGCCAGGGCCGGGTAGGTGTGGGCCACGTCATTGGCCGAACCCGTGGCGCGCGGGAGGTCGTGGCACAAGACGACGTGGCCGCTCACCGGCGCGCCCGGCGGGGTGGTGCTGGCGTAGGACCAGAGATCGCCCGCTGGCCCGTGCTGGAGCCGGAAGGGCCCCGACACTTAAATACCGATGCGCTGTGCCAGAAGCTCGCGGTGGTACGAGGGATCGCCGAGCAGGAGCTCCGAGGACTTCGCCCGCTTGAAGTACAAGTGGGCGGGATGCTCCCAGGTAAAGCCGATACCACCGTGGATCTGGATGTTCTCCGCCGCTGCGTGGAAGTAGGCCTCCGAGCAGTACGACTTCGACAAGCTCGCGACGACGGGGAGCTCATCGGAGTCCTCGGCTGCCGCCCACGCGGCGTAGTACGCGGCCGACTTGGCCGACTCGACCTCGAGCAGCATGTCGGCGCACTTGTGCTTGATGGCCTGGAAGCTCCCGATGGGCCGGCCGAACTGGATCCGGGTCTTGGCGTACTCCACCGACGCGTCGAGCACTCGCTGGGCTCCGCCCACCTGCTCGGCCGCCAGGGCGACCGCCGCCAGGTCGAGCGTCTTGGAGAGCCCGGCTTCGGCCCCGCCATCGGTGCCGATCAGCCAGGCCGAAGTTCCGGAGAACTCGAGGCGGGCCTGCTTGCGCGTCTGGTCCATGGTCGGCAGCGGCGTCCGGGTGAGTCCCTCGGCGTCACCTTTGACCCCGAAGAGCGAGACACCCTTGCTCGTGCGGGCAGCCACGACGATCAGGTCGGCGATGTGCCCGTCGATGACGAACATCTTGTGGCCGTTCAGGACCCATCCGTCCCCGCTCTGCTCGGCCTGGCACTCGATCCCGCTGAAGTCCCACTTGCCGTTGTCCTCGGTGATGGCGAGCGTCCCGATCGTCTCGCCGGACGCGAGGCCGGGGAGGAGGTACTTCTTGGCATCCTCGTCACCGGACGTCATCACCGCGTTGGCGGCCAGGGCCACGGTGGAGAAGAACGGCGCGCACAGCAGCGCGGCCCCCATCTCCTCGAGTACGACGACCAGTTCGACGTAGGAGAACCCCGAGCCCCCGTATTCCTCGGGAATCGTCAACGATTGCAGGCCCAACTGGTCGGCCATCTGGCTCCACACCGCCGGGTCGTAGCCCTCGGTGGTCTCCATCAGGCGCCGCACCTCGGTCTCGGGAGACTTCTCGGCCAGGAACCGGCGCACCGACGTGCGCAGCTCTTCCTGCTCGTCACTGAAGGCGAAATTCATTCGGTGGCTCCCTCTGCCTCTGTGCGCATCTCCCCCCGGCGGGCCGGCGGACCGGCTACCCGGCGGCCCGGGTGCCCGACGGAGGGCGGTGGCGGATCACGACTACGTCAGATGGCTGTCTACCAGAATCGGGGCTGCCGCGACCAGAAGGCCTCTCGCTGTGAGACGCTGGAGGTATGGGACAGCTGGAGATGATTTGGAGCGATGCAGCGGCGGAGGTCCACCAGATAGTGGTCGGCCCCATGGACAACAACGTCTACGTGATCCGTTGCAAGAGGTCGGGCGAGGCGATGCTCATCGACGCCGCCAACGAACACGAGGCGCTGCTCGAGATCTGCACCAACCTGGGTGTGAACCAGGTGGTGGAGACCCACGGGCACTGGGACCACATCCAGGCGGTGCCGGCCGTGCGCGACGCAGGGATTTCGGTTGCCGTGACCCAGGCGGATGCCGGGATGCTGCCGAGCTACGACCTCATTCTCACCGATGAGGAAGAGCTCACCGTGGGTGACCTGCGAATTCGTACGTTGGCGACACCGGGACACACGCCGGGATCAATCTGCTTCGCCGTCGACGGGACCCCCCTTCTCTTCACGGGGGACACCCTGTTCCCGGGCGGACCGGGCAATACGGGCTTCGACGGTGGCGACTTCGCGTCGATCATCACCTCGATCGATCGGCGCATTTTTGCGAAATTCGCACCCGAGACGGTGATCCTCCCCGGCCACGGTGTGGCCACCACCGTGGGCAACGAGTCCCCCCACCTGCAGGAATGGGTTGATCGTGGGTGGTAGAAGAAGGCCGGTCCGCAATACCTGACCAAAACGATAGACTTTTAGAAGTGACGACCACCCCCTTGCTCGAGATCCGCGACCTCCACGTGGCGGCCGAAGGGCAGGAGATCCTCAAAGGGGTGGACCTGTCCGTCGGAACGGGAGAGGTCCACGCCCTCATGGGTCCGAACGGCGCGGGCAAGTCGACACTGGCCGGCGCGCTGATGGGGCACCCGTCCTACACGGTGACCTCGGGCTCCATCCTCCTCGACGGCGAAGATGTCACAGCCTGGCCCACAGACGTGCGCTCCAAGGCTGGCCTGTTTCTGGCGTTCCAATACCCCGAGTCGATCGAGGGTGTCTCGGTCACCCAGTTCCTGCGCCAGGCAATGGCGGCGCGCACCGACGATGACGTCTCGGCACTCGAGGTGCGCGTCCTCATGACCGAATGGATGCAACGCCTCGGCATGGACTCCTCGTTCGCCAGCCGGCACCTCAATCAGGGCTTCAGCGGCGGCGAGAAGAAGCGCAACGAGATCCTGCAGATGGCGCTCCTCAAGCCACGGGTAGCTGTGCTGGACGAGACCGACTCCGGTCTCGACATCGACGCCTTGCGCGTGGTGGGCCGGGGCGTCCACGCGGTGCGCGAGGAGCGTCCCGAGCTCGGCGTGCTGGCCATCACCCACTACCAGCGCCTGCTCGACGAGTTGGTACCCGACGTCGTCCATCTCCTCGTCGACGGCCGGGTCGTGCTGAGTGGCGGGGCCGAACTTGCGAAGCGGGTGGAGGTAGAAGGTTACGAGGCGTGGCGATGACGACGACCCCGCTGAACGTCGAAGCACTGCGCAAGGACTTCCCCCTCCTGACCAGGACGGTGCACGACCGCCCGATCGTCTATCTCGACTCGGCCTCTTCGGCATTGCAACCACACGCCGTCATCAATGCCATGGCCCGCTACTACGAGACCACGCACGCCAACGTGCACCGAGGCGTCTATGCCACGGCGGAGGAAGCGACACACCTCTACGAGCAGGCGCGTGTCGTGGTCGGCCGCTTCATCGGCGCACCGGCGCCGGCCGAGGAGATCGTCTTCAGCAAGAACACGACCGAATCGATCAACCTGGTGGCGCATACGTGGGCCCGCGCCAATCTCAAGGCGGGCGATCGCATCCTGCTCACCGAGATGGAGCACCACGCCAACATCGTGCCGTGGCTCATGCTGGCCGAAGAGGTCGGCCTCGAACTTCGCTACCTGCCCGTCGACGGAGAGGGTCGCCTCGACCTGAGCGACCTGGCCACCTTGGTGGCCGGGGTCAAGTTGGTGGGCGTGTCCGCCATGTCGAACGTCCTCGGCACCATCAATCCGATCGCCGAGATCGCAGGCGTCGCCCACAGTGCCGGGGCCCTCGTCCTGGTCGATGGTGCGCAGCTGGTGCCCCACGCCCCCGTTGACGTCACCGCGCTCGGAGCCGACTTCCTCGCATTCTCCGGCCACAAGATGATGGGGCCGACCGGCATCGGTGTGCTCTGGGCCCGCCGTGAGCTTCTCAACTCCATGCCTCCGTTCCTCGGTGGCGGCGGCATGATCCTCGACGTCAAGCTCGACTCCTTCCGCCCCGCGCCCCCTCCGGGGCGATTCGAGGCAGGCACACCGCCGATCGCCGAAGCTGTGGGGCTCTCGACCGCCGTCGGGTACCTGAGCGACATCGGTATGGACCGCATCCGGGCCCACGAGCTCGATCTGACCAACTACGCGCTGGCGCGCCTGGAGGAGAAGCTTGGCGGCGACTGCCGGATCTTCGGGCCTCCCGCGGGCGACGATCGGGGCGGGGTGATCTCCCTCGCCTACCGCGACGTCCACGCCCACGACCTGGCGCAGGTGCTGGACCAGTTCGGGGTCTGCGTGCGTCCCGGGCACCACTGCGCCAAGCCGCTCATGCGCAAGTTGGGGGTCCAGGCCACCGCCCGTGCGTCATTGTCCCTGTTCAGCGACGAGCACGACATCGAAGTGTTGATTGAGGGTTTGGTGGAAGCCGGTAGATTGTTCGGGTGAGTTCCGACTTCGAAGATCTCTACCGGGAGATCATCCTTGACCACTACCGCTCGCCGCGTAACCGGGGTGAGCTCGAGTCCCCCCGGCACACCGCGTGGAGGGGTTCAACCCACTCTGCGGCGACGAGGTCGTGATCAGCCTTCTCGTCGAGGACGGGAAATTGGCGGACCTCAAGATCGACGGCTCGGGGTGCTCCATCAGCCAGTCTTCCGCCTCCCTGATGTCCGCTGCAGTCAAGGGCAAGGCTCTCGACGAGGTGCGCCAGCTCATTCACACGTTCAAAGGCATGATGTCGATCCACGAGGCTCACCTGGGCAAGGACGGCGAGACCGAGGAGCCCGAGGAGATCAACCTCACCAAGCTCGGCGAGCTGGCGGCGTTGCAGGGCGTCGTGAAGTTCCCGGTGCGGATCAAGTGCGCCACCTTGAGTTGGGTCGCGCTGGCGCAGGGACTCGACGAAGTCGCGGCGGAAGCCTCTTGACGTGACCGACGTCGAGGTCTTCGTCGATCCGAGTTGCCCCTGGGCGTGGATCACGTCTCGATGGGCCAAGGAGGTTGCCACCGCACGCGACCTCACCCTCACCTGGCGGTCGTACTGCCTCGAGATTCGCGACGACTACGACGTTGCGCCGACGGTGCCGGCCCGCATGCGGGAGGTCGCGTTGGCCGCACATGCCATCTCGCACCGCATGCTGCGCATCTTCGAGGCGGTGCGGGCCGAGAGCGGCGAGGCCGCAGTGGACGCGCTTTTCACGGCGTGGGGACGGCTGTACTTCGACACGGCCCCCGGCGGGGGCGACGCGCTCCTGGCGCAATGCCTTGCCGCGAGCGGGCTCGACGCAGCCCTCATCGGTGCCGCCGACCAGGAGAAGTGGGACACCCCGATCGTGGCGTCGATGGAAGTGGCCTACGCATTCGGAGGTCCCAAGACCCAGACACCGACCATTGTGGTGCGCGCCACGCCGCCCTACGGCTTCAAGGGTCCGGTGATGGCGCCGGCCCCCACGGGTGAGGCTGCCGCCCAACTGTGGGACGCCATCACGGTCCTCGCCCTCGAGCCGGGCTTCTTCGAGATCACCCGGCCCCGGGTCAATCCGCCCCGGCCCGCAAGGGTCGGCTGACCCGACGGTCCGGGCCCGGCCCGAAGTCGATCTACCCTTGGCAGATGCCCGATGAATCGTCCGGACCCAGCTGGTACACGGTCAGGTGCCTGTTCGGATCCTCTTCCCCTCGTGGGGAGGGCTTCTCCTACGAAGAGCGGATGACGCTGTGGTACACCGACAGCTTCGACGATGCCATCGCGCTCGCCGAGAAGGAGGCCGCGACGTACGCCGCAACAGCCAAGGTCGACTACCTCGACCTGGCGCAGGTCTACCTGCTCCCCGGCCACCCGACGAGCGGCGCCGAGGTGTTCTCGCTCATCCGCGACAGCGAGCTGGCGTCCGACGACTACCTGGACGGCTTCTTCGACACCGGGACCGAACGGCAGTCCAACTGGGGCGAGTGAACCGGCGGCAGTGCTTACACCTCGGCTTTGCGCAGCGCAGCTTCCACGTTGGCCCCCCACTGCACGGTGATCCCGTCGCTTCGCATCATCACCACGAACTGCCTGATCGAGAGGTAGATGGCCAGGGCCGTCATGGAGTACGTCACGGCCGCTCGCTCGAGCACGAATGCGTGGAGCGATGAGGTCACGAGCAGCCAGAGCACAAAGAGGGCATTGAGCAGGAGCACGGTGGCCCACAGGACCGAGATGCGCACGAAGAACCTGTGCACCAGTGGTCGGGCCAGTATCTCGGGGTCGATGGGGCAGAAGTCTCCGGCGAAGCGCTGTGTGAAGGGTCGCCTGATGAGCGCCGAGCCGAACAGCACGAAGGCGATCACGATCGTCCCGGCCATCGGCTGCGCGAAGTAGATGAATGCGCTCCCGGTGATGAACGAGACGGTCGTGCGCAGGACGAGGAGCAATGTGCCCAACATCAACAACATGGAGACGCGCTCCCCACGGTGCAACCTGCGGGCCAGCGCGAGGAACGACCAGGCCAGCGCGGCGATCAGGGCGCACCGGAAGCCCCACAAGGTCAAGACCAGATAGAAGAGCGCCAGCGGGGCCACGATGGCCTCCAGGACGACGGGGACGGCATGGCGCAGGGCCGCCATCGGCGCGGGCATCTTCAGGATGCCGCCGCTCTTGCCGCACTCGTGGGCGGCAATGGTGAGCCTCGGAAGCCCCGCTCGGCAAGTGGCCTTGTCCTGCACTGCGTTCCCCTTGCGTCCCATGGGGACCGCCAATCATTTGTCTCCGAGAGCGAAGACGCTTCGCTCATCGTGAGCTAGGCGCAGTCTACGACCAAACGCACCTCGAATTTCGTCAACCCGGGTGCAATTCGGTTGCTTCTGGCCCGGTGGAAGCCATCAGGCCGGAGTGCACGGCGTGGGGTCAAAGGAGGGAACCGCAGTTGTAGTCGGCGTCGTCGTGGCAGTCTTCGGACCAGTTGGAGCAGTCGTCGGCGTGACACTCGGCGGTGGCTGGGCCACGCCGTTGACGTCGGGCGGCGGATTGGTCGGTGAGACCAGGGACGACCCGAAGATGTTCACGAGCATCTGTTGCGCGGCCGGCTGGGCGGGCACCGAGCACGTCGCCGAGGCCCGGAAAGGCCGAGCTGTCCTCGGTCGGCAACGTCTGTGCCGCCAGTTCCCCGGCATCGAAGGACCGGTACGTCTCCGCCAACCCGATCAATTCGCTGGCACTGAACCGGTCATCGATATTCAGACCCTCGTGGAGCGAGCCGGCGAACTTGGCCAGGGCGATGGGGTTGGTCTCCTTTGACTTGACGGCGGTGATCAGGGAGCGGAGGAACGCGTCCTGGCGCTGGATCCGCCCGAAGTCACTCGTCCCGTCGTAGTGCCACTCACCGTTCTCGAAGTACTGGTAGTGACGCGAACGGGCCACTGCCAGCGCCTGGCCGCCGCTCACCAACTGGCATCCGGGAGTGGTGATGGCGAGGCCGGAATAGGCGTCTCTGGCCGGGTAGTTGAAGTTGAGGTAGACGCCGCCGACCGCATTCACCGCATCCTCGAAGCCCGAAAAGTCGATCACCGCCACATGGTTGATCGGAATACCGAAGTTGGCCGTGATGGTCGAGACCAGTTGGTCCGTCCCCGTATCGAAGGCCGAGTTGATCCGATTGAAGGTGCCGAATTCAGTGGCGTTCGCACCGAGGAGGGAGACGACGGTGTCACGCGGAATGGAGAGGACCTGGATCTCTTTGCTCGACGGCGTCACGCGCCAGAGCTGCACCACGTCACTGCGCTGTCCTGTCACCAAGGCCGACGATCCGAACGCCTGGCTGTTCTGCCCGACGCGGGTGTCCGAACCGATGACGAGGACAGTGAACGGCGCCCCGTTCTCCACCGCGACCTCGTCGCTGACATGGAGCTTGTTGATCGAATCGATGCTCCTCTGCAAGAAGACGTACCCGCCGCCGACGACCAGCAGGGCCACGACAACGACCGCACCCACACCCGTGAGGACCTTGCGTCGTATGCTCCAGCGCGTGCGGCGCCGTCCGCTGCGCCCGCTACCACCGCTGCGCCCGCCACCACCGCGATCACCCGATTGGTCGATGCGGGCGCCGAGTGCCGACAGACCGGACTCGTTGGCCACCGCATCAGCGGTGGCACTGTTGCCGATCTGTTCGCCGAGGGCCTGGAGCCCGTCCGCGTTCGCGACCTTGTCGCGTCTCCTGCGGGAACGGCTGGACCCGTCGTCCGGTGGACGACTGTTTGCCATGGGGCGTTACGGTACCAAGCAACTACTCCCGGACCAGGTCACCCCGCCCCTTCTCAGGTGCTGTAGCCGGCGTAGCCCGTCTGTTCCAGTTGCAGGGCGAGGTCGGCGTCACCACGCGCCACAATGCGCCCGTCGACCAGCACGTGCACCATGTCCGCCTCGAGTTCGACCAGGAAACGGTGGAAGTGCGTGATGGCGAGAATGCCGACCTCCCATTCGACGGTGGCCCGCTGCAGCCGTCGGGCCACATCGCCCAGCGCGTCGACGTCGAGTCCCGAATCGATCTCGTCGAGGATGCACAACGCCGGTTGGAGGACTCCGAGTTGCACCATTTCGGTCCGCTTCTTCTCCCCTCCGGAGAGGTCGACATTCAGCGGCCTGGTCAGAAGACTCCGGTCGAGGCCGACGGCCTTGGCCTCCGCTCCCAGCCGCTCGTCGAGGGTGGCCTCGTCCTGGCCCTGCGCTGCCGCGTCGAGCAATGCCCGCAAACCCACCCCGGGCACCTCCACCGGATTCTGCAGTGCGAGGAACAGTCCGGCGCGGGCGCGCTGCCATGCGGGGAGATGCACCAGCTCCTCGCCGTCCATCTTGATGCTGCCCGAAGTGACCGTGGTACCGGGACGACCCATGAGAGCATGCGCCAAGGTGCTCTTGCCGGAGCCGTTCGGCCCCATCACGACGTGCACCTCCCCGCTCTTGACCTCGAGATCGACCCCATGGAGCACCTCACGCCCATCGACCGACGCGTGAAGATCCTCGACGACGAACGTGTGCGTCGTCACGGGAGCACCACCGAGACGTTGCCGTCGGCAACCTCCACCTCGTAGACGGCCACCGCGTGGGTGGCCGGGAGCGAGCAGGGGCTTCCGGTGAGCAAACTGAACGTGCTGCCGTGCCGCGGGCACTCGATCTCGCGTTCTTCGACCCACACCTCACCCTCAGCCAACGAGTAATTCTCGTGGCTGCAGCGGTCACCGACGGCATAGAACTCGTCGTCCGTGCGGACAAGGGCGATGCGCTGACCGGCGACGTCGAACCGCCTGGCCTGGCCGGACGACAACTCGTCGACACGGCAGAGAACGACGGTCTCAGACATCCGCCCCCTCCTTGGCCTTCCGACGATCGCCGAACGCTGCATCGAGCCGTGCGTGGACCTCGCGTTTGAGGAGCGGCGTCACGGCGGGGATCGGGCCGCGATCGATGATGTGGTCGAAGAACCCTTGCACGATCAGACCCTCCGCGACGTCGGGCGCCACACCCCGTGACTCGATGTAGTAACGCTGATCCTCGTCGATCGGCCCGACCGTCGACGCGTGCGAGCACTTCACATCGTTCTCCAAGATGTCCAAGTTGGGAACCGAGTCCGCGTGCGCACCTTCGTCGAGCACGAGGTTGTGGTTGGTCTGCCGGGCGTCAGAACGCACCGCGCCGCGGTGCACCCTGATCAGGCCGCTGTACACGGAGTGGGAGGTGCCGGCGACAGCCCCCTGGCAGAGGAGCTCGCTGTTCGTGCGCGGGGCCACGTGGTCCTGCAACGTCCGGATGTCGTGCACCTGCGTCCCGTGGCCGAGATACGTCGAAAGAATCTCGCTGCGTGCGCCACGACCGTCCACCGAGACGTCGGCACGCACCCGGTCGTAGTCGCCGCCGAGTCCGATGGTGAAGGTGCGCATGACCGAGTCCGCTCCACCGCGGGCGGCCAGTCGGGCAATGGACCAGGCCGCGTCATTCAAGATCTGCAGCGAGACATAGGAAAGTGCGGCGCCCTCGCCGGCCATCAGCTCGGTCACGGGCACCACCAACGCACGCTCCGCATTGGTCGGCCCGGCATACACCTCCACCACCGAGACGCTCGCACCATCACCGAGGCGGATGCACGTGCGGGGAAGGACCGCTGCGCCCGCAGCGGCACCCGCTGCGTTTTCACACCAGTGGACGACAAGGATCGGCTCAGGGATGGCCACGCCCGCCGGCACGTCGATGAGAACGGCGTCAGGCAAAAACGCGTCGTTGAGGAGCACCAGCGCATCGCCACCGATCTGCGCCCCTCCGACCATTTCCGAGCCGCCTGCGACGTCGTTGCAGCCGCCGAAGCCCAGGGGGCTCTCCACATCGGAGACCTGGAACGAGAGAGGGTGGCCGTTGTGGACCACGGCCTCTGCCGAGAGATGACCGATGGTCGACACTACGAGCTTCCGGAAGATCTCCCCCTCTTCGGGTAAGGGCCCGGGCGACGTCAGAACAGGAGAGAACTCGTCGAGCTTGAGCTCGTCAATCGGCGTGTAGCGCCAGACTTCTTCGCTTTCTGAGGGCATGACGGAGGATTCAAAAGCCACAACCCCCGCGGCGCGCCGGTCACGCAGCCATGCGGGGCCCGTGAAGGCGGCAGATCCCTCGGCGTTGAACGTGTGCAGGGTGAACCTCTTTCAGCTGCTGGAGCGGCGCGGCGTACGGTTGGCGCGGGCCCGGCGAGGGGATTCTCCAACGGATCCCTACGGCTTCGGCCCGGGGGCGGACCTGTCGCCCCCCACACTCTAGTGGCCCCCCGGACAGTTGTTTCCGGGGCGGTAGCCTGCCTCTATGGGCGACTCCCCGACGTTTTCGTCACCGGTGCTCTCCATTGAGCACTCCGGTGCCGTGGCCACGCTATGGCTCGACCGCCCCGAGGCGCGGAACGCCATGGGGGAAGACCTCTGGCGTGACCTGCCCAAAGCTATGGAGGTGCTCAGCGATGACCCCGGCGTGCGCGCCATCATCGTCGCGGCCAAGGGGCCCCACTTCTCCGTGGGGCTCGACCTCAAAGCGATGGGAGGGACGCTGAGCGGGATCGGCGCCGCGCCGGCGCAAGGGTCGTCCGGGGCGCAAAAGGCGCAGCATGCGCGTCGGGACATTCTCCGCCTGCAGGCCTCCATCACCGCGGTGGCACTTTGCCCGAAACCGGTGATCGCCGCAGTCCACGGGTACTGCATCGGCGGCGGTGTCGATCTGATCGCCGCGTGCGACATACGCCTGGCTTCGGCCGATGCGGTCTTCTCGGTCAGAGAGGCCAAGGTGGCCATTGTGGCCGACCTCGGCAGTCTGCAACGGCTCCCCTCCATCATCGGCGCCGGGCACGTGGCCGAACTGGCGTTCACCGGCAAGGACATCACCGCCGCGCGGGCAAGAGAGATCGGTCTGGTCAATGACGTGGCCGCTGACGCAGGAGGGGCACAAGACCAAGCCTTGGCGATGGCGCACGAGATCGCGGGCAACTCCCCGCTGGCCGTGCAGGGCACCAAGGCCATTTTGGCCGCGAACGAAGGCCGGACGGTGGCCGAGGGCCTGGACTATGTCGCCACGTGGAATGCCGGCATGCTCGGCTCGGACGATCTGGTCGAGGCCGTGACGGCGTTCATGGAACGGCGCCCGCCCACCTTCACCGGACGCTAGTAACTACTCAGCGTTTCCGGCGCCACCAACGATTCCCGGCGCGCTCCTTGCGCTCGTCCTCGGCCCTGACCTCAGCCAACACGCTGGGCGCGACGTCGTTGACGATCTCCTCCACCGAATCCAAGAACGCGGCCACTTCGGGGCCCCCGGCACCAGGCTCGTCTTCGAGAGCCGGCTCGACAAGGCTGCCGTGGACCCAGCCGACATCCGCCAACCGCCGGTGATAAGAGGGGCAATTCTCCGGGCAGCGCCAGGGGGCTTCAGGGGCGAGGTCGAGCACGCAGAAGCGTGCTGCCTCGCCTGAGGCGTAGGTCCTGCTTTGAAAGTGGGTGCATTCCTCGCGCATCGGCACGTGTCTATGGTGCCACGTCGCCCAGGACCGGGTCGATCAGCCGACCGAACCTTCCATCTGGAGCTCGATCAGACGGCTCCATTCCACTGCGTACTCCATGGGAAGGGTCCGGGTGACCGGCTCGATGAACCCGTTGACGATCATGCCCATCGCCTGGCTCTCGGAGAGACCACGGCTCATCAGGTAGAAGAGCTGGTCGTCGCCGACCTTCGACACCGTGGCCTCATGGCCGATCCGTGCGTCCCGCTCGCCCACTTCCATGTAGGGCTTGGTCTCCGAGGTCGACTCGTCGTCAAGGAGAAGTGCGTCACAGCGGACGAACGATTTCGCCCCGGTCGCTCCGGGATCGACGTGCACCTTCCCTCGATAGGTGGTGATGCCGCCGTCCTTGGAGATCGACTTGGAGACGATGGTCGAAGTCGTCTCCGGCGCGACGTGGAACATTTTGGCCCCGGCATCCTGATGCTGCCCCGCGCCGGCATAGGCGACAGAAAGCACCTCGCCGGAAGCCTTGGGTCCCATGAGGTAGACCGACGGGTACTTGATGGTCAGGCGCGAGCCGATGTTGCCGTCGATCCACTCGACGTGGGCTTCTGCTTCGCAACGAGCTCGCTTGGTGACGAGGTTGTACACGTTGGTCGACCAGTTCTGGATGGTCGTATAGGTGATCCGCGCACCCTGGAGAGCGACGAGCTCCACCACGGCCGAGTGCAGCGAGTCCGTCGAGTACACCGGAGCCGAGCAGCCCTCGATGTAGTGCACCTGGGAGCCCTCGTCGGCAATGATCAGCGTCCGCTCGAATTGCCCCATGTTCTCTGCGTTGATCCTGAAGTACGCCTGCAGAGGCATTTCGACCTTGACGCCGGGCGGCACATAGATGAACGATCCGCCCGACCACACGGCGGAGTTGAGTGCGGCGAACTTGTTGTCGTTGGGGGGTATCAGCGTTCCGAACCAGCGGCGAACGTGCTCGGGGTATTCGCGCACGGCCGTGTCCATGTCGCAGAACAGGACGCCCTGGGCCTCGAGGTCGGCACGGTTGCGATGGAAGACGACCTCACTCTCGTACTGAGCTGTGACGCCCGACAGGTACTTGCGCTCTGCCTCGGGGATGCCCAACTTCTCATACGTGTTCTTGATGGCGTCGGGCAGGTCTTCCCAGTCGTCCACCTGCCCACCGGTGGGCTTGATGTAATAGTAGATGTCGTTGAAGTCCAGGTCGGGCATGTGCGCGGCGAACCAGGACGCCATCGGCTTGCGCTCGAAATACTTCAGGGACTTCAGCCGGAAGTCCCTCATCCATTCGGGCTCGTTCTTCATCTCCGACATTTCCCGCACGATGGACTCGTTCAAGCCCTTCTTGGGCTTGAAGATGTAGTCCTCGGCGTCGCTCCATCCGAGCTGGTAGCGACCGAGATCGAGATCTGTTGTAGCCATAGGGCTCCTGAGCTCACAGGGGAGACATTTCCCCTACGTAGATAGTAACAACTACCCGGGCCAGCCGAAACGCACAACTGGCGTACCGACCGTAGTCCCGCCGTGGCAGGCTCCGACCATGGAAACTCCGCCCCGGGCCATCCAGCGACCCCACACACTCGTTGCCTTCGACCACGAACGGGTCGATCCCTGGTACTGGCTGCGAGAACGGGACAATTCCGAGGTCGTCTCCTACCTGGAGGCCGAGAACGCGTACACCGATGCCGTGCTCGCCCCCTTCGAGGGCCTCCGGACCTCCCTTTTCGAGGAGATGAAGGCCCGCATCCTCGAGACCGACATGTCCGTTCCCTCCCGTCGCGGCGCGTGGTGGTACTACGGCCGCACCCAAGAGGGACGGGACTATGCGATTCATTGCCGGCGACCGGCCGGGCCGGCCGGCGAGCTCCCGCCGGCCGGAGAACCGGGTGAGGAGGAGCAGATCCTCCTCGACGAGAACACGCTGGCCGAAGGCCACGAGTATTTCGCCCTGGGGACGGCCGTGGTCAGCCCGGATCATTCGATGATCGCTTACGGGACAGACACCAAGGGCGACGAGCGTTACGAGCTCCGCTTCAGGTCCTTCCTTCCCAACGACCCCGCCGACCGGGCGCCGGAAATGGTGGCCGACACGGGGTACGGGTTGGCCTGGTCGACGCGGTCCGAGGTGGTCTTCTACACCCGGCTCGACGAGGCGATGCGTCCCTATCAGCTGTGGCGTCACGAGCTCGGAACCGAACCAGCGGGTGACGTCCTGGTCTTCGAAGAGGCCGATCGACGGTTCTCTCTCGGCACCGGGCGCACCCGTGACGGCGCCTTCGTGCTGCTCGCGGTGCACAGCACCAACACCACCGAATGGCTGGCCATACCCGCCGACGACCCAACGGCCGCACCGCGTGTCGTCCTCCCCCGGCGCGAAGGGCGCGAGTACTCCGTCGACCACATCCGCGGTGACGATCAGCGCGGCTGGTTCGTCGTCCTGACCAACGAGGACGCGCGGGACTTCCGGGTCCTGGCCGCAAGCGATGACGCCCTGGGCGATGACGGCGGATGGAACGAGGTCATCGCGCACCGACCCGGCGTCCGCATCGAAGACGTCGATGCCTTCTCGACGGTCCTCGTTCTCAGCGAGCGGTCCGAAGCCGAGACCTTCGTCCGGGTCGTGCCGTTGCAGCACGGCAATGATCCGTTGGGCGGGGATCTCCTGTCCGCCAGCTGGATCATCCCCTCGAGCGAAAGCCCCTCGTCGTCGTGGTTGGGCCCCAATCCCGAGCCCGACGTGACGTCGCTCAGGTTCGGCCGCACGTCGATGGTGACGCCGACCTCTGTCCTGCAGATCGCGCTCGACACGCGAGCCGAGACGCTGCTCAAGCAGGAGCCGGTCCTCGGCGCATTCGATGCGGCTGACTACACGACGCGACGGATCTGGGCGCACGCAGACGACGGGACGCGTGTGCCGATCTCGCTGGTGCACCGGCGGGGGCTTGCGCTGCCCGCCCCTTGCCTCCTCTACGGCTACGGCGCCTACGAGATCTCCATCGACCCGACGTTCTCCCCGCATCGGCTCTCGCTCCTCGACCGCGGCATGGTCTTCGCGGTGGCCCACGTGCGTGGCGGTGGCGAAATGGGCCGGGCCTGGTACGAGGCCGGGCGAATGGAGCACAAGGCCAACACCTTCAGCGACTTCATCGCCTGCGCCAGGCATCTGGTGGCGCAGGGCATCGCCAGACCGGGAGCGATCGCCGGCCGGGGCGGATCCGCGGGCGGACTGCTCGTCGGGGCGGTGGCCAATGCGGCCCCGGACCTGTTCGCGGCTCTGGTGGCACAGGTCCCTTTCGTCGACGTCCTGACCACCATGCTCGACGCGGACCTTCCCCTCACCGTCGGGGAGTGGGAGGAATGGGGCAACCCGCTCGAGGACAGGACGGCCTACGACCGCATGCTCTCCTACTCGCCGTACGACAACGTGAGCGGCCAGAACCCCGATGGCTCGCCCCGCACCTACCCCCGACTTCTGGTGACCGCCGGCCTCAACGATCCACGCGTGAGCTATTGGGAGCCGGCCAAGTGGGTGGCGAAAATCCGCTCGTTGTCGCCTTCGACAGATGTGCTGCTCCGCACCGAGATGGGCGCAGGCCACGGGGGGCCCTCGGGGCGCTACGACGCGTGGAAAGAAGAGGCGCTCGTCTTCGCGTTCCTGCTCGACGTACTGGGCATGCTGCCGTAGCGGGTCAGCGGGTCAGCGGGTCAGCCGGTCAGCGGGTCAGCCGGTCAGCGGGTCGTCACGAAATTGACGGTGTAGGGCGTGTGAAAGCCAGAAGGCAGCGCCACAGCGCTCCCATTGACCAGAAGTCCCAACACCGTGGGTGCGCCGATCACCACCGTGACCGGTCCGGAGACGGCGAGAGAGCTCTGCTCGCCGGGTTGCAGAGTTTTCTCGAAGAGCGTGGCGCCTGACGTGGTGTTCGTCACGTCGACCCAGCACAGGCCGGTGGTGGCAGAAAAGGTCAGGGTGTAGTTGGTGCTCCCGACGCCGT
The DNA here is from genome assembly GCA_963706555.1 of uncultured Acidimicrobiaceae bacterium. Lineage (GTDB taxonomy): Bacteria > Actinomycetota > Acidimicrobiia > Acidimicrobiales > RAAP-2 > Bog-473. The sequence goes on along the minus strand of OY970164.1, from coordinate 1,769,309 downwards.
ACGTCGCACTGCGGGCGGTTCCGGACTGCGGGACGACGACCTGCGGCGAAGGCGCCGACGTCGTGTTCGTCACTGTCGGGCCGGGGTCGACTTTGGGCAGTCTGACGTTCCTGCTGCTCGTTCCACTGTGATGGCGCGGCCGGGGCGGCACCGTATGCGACCCGGTCAGGAGAAGCACGACCACCAGGACGATGACAACGGCTACCGCGGCCGCCGGTGCCGCCAGCCGCCGCGGCCGATGATTGATGGAGCCCATCGCCTTGTCCCGATTGCCCACGGGCTCGTGCAAGACGGGGGGCGGAGGCACGGCATCGTCGAACGTGACCGGGGTGTCGGCGTTCGTCACGGGAGGTGGCGGCACCGGCGGAACGGCCGGCCTGGCATCGGTGACGCGGACCGAGGCCGACCCCCCCACGCGAATCGCGCTTTCGGGGAAGGCCGACTTTGCTCCGAGGCTGGACTCGGTGGCCACGCTCGGGACCGCCGGATGCGCGTTGATGCTCTCGAGGGTGTGAATCGAGCGGTGATACCCCTCGACCGAATGCACGTCGTTGCGGCCCATTCTCCTTGTGAGCAGGACCGCAGCGAGCGCCAGCACCACCACAGCCGCCACGATCCCACCAATGAGCATTACCTCCATTCAACAGGACGCGCCACGTCGAAGGAACCGCAGCGGAAAATAAATTCTCCCGTGCTCTACGAGCCCTCGTCAACACACATTGCCGGCGCGTTCGCGCCTGGTGTCTGCGCCTATGTGCGCATGGTCATCCGGGGACGCAATCCGTCAGAAATGTGGTCGCGCCGCGGATTGCTCTTGTCCCGATTGGACAGCACCGGGTCGGTCAGCCCCCACTCGGCGGCCACCGTCGGGTCGTCCCAGGCCAGGCCGAGCTCGTCGGATTCGTTGTAATAGCCGTCAACGAGGTACCAGAGAAGGAGATCGGTCAAGGCGGCAAAGCCGTGGGCTACGCCGGGCGGTATGAACAGGCCCTGGTCGATGTCACCGTCGAGATCCACCAGCTCGGTCGCGCCGTCGGTGGCAGAGCCCTGGCGCAGATCATGCAAGACGACGCGGGCATGGCCACGGAGGACGTACCAGTAGTCGGCTTGGTGCAGGTGGTAGTGCAGACCCACCAATGCGCCGGCCTGCTTCTCGGACCGGTTGCCTTGGACCATCTCCCGGCCCAGGGGGAACCAGCTGCGCCGGTACGTCTCGACGAAGCGACCTCGCTCGTCACCGTGGACGTCCGGCCGGACCAGCACGACGTCGTTGATGGTCGTAGAAGCGATCAGTTCAGGCATCGAGGCACGGTAGCAGCGCCCCGCTTACGCCACGAAGCGGCCGAACCCGGATCGGTAGAACAACAGCGGCGACCCCTCGCCGATCTCCATCGTCACCACATGCCCCGTCACCAACTCGTGGTCTCCGCCCTCGTAGATGGCACCGAGCGTGCACTCGACGACGGCGAGACAACCGGCGATGAGGGGGGCACCCGTGATCCCGGGACTCCACTCCACCCCGTCGAACTTGTTACGGCCCGAGGCGGCAAAGGCCCGGCACAGTGCTTCTTGGTGCTCAGCGAGAATATTGACGCAGAACGCTCCGGCCCGGGCGATGCGGGGCCAACTTGTGGAGCTTTTGGCCGGGGCCAGGATCACCATCGGGGGATCGAGCGAGAGCGCCGAGAACGACTGGCACGAGAATCCCACCGGCTCCCCTTCTTCGGTGGCCGTCACGATGGTGACGCCGGTGGCGAAGTGGCCGAGCACCTCGCGAAACCGGGCCTGGTCGAGGCCCGACATCTACGCCCGCCCGAGGTCTATGGACTGCGACTCGCGCGCCATGGACACATAGTCGATTGCCTTCGCCTCGGGAAGGTGCCGAGCGTGCGACAGGATGCGATCGAGATCGCAATCCTCGTGCGACGGGTCGTGGTGGGTGAGAACGAGTCTCTTCGCGCCCGATGCCGCCGCCACATGGACCGCGTATGCCGCAGTCGAGTGGCCCCAGTCGGCCTTCTCCGAGAACTCCTCCTCGGTGTACTGGCCGTCGTGAAGCAGCAGGTCCACGTCGTGGCAGAGCTCTAGGACAGAATCGGAGATCGTGCTGCGGTCGACCGGCGCCTGGTGGTCGGACAAGTACGCGATCGTGCGTCCCTCGGCTTCGATGCGATAGCCAAGAGTGATCCCGCTGTGCGCAATCGAACGGGCCATCACCTTGGCCGATCCGATAGAGAAGTCTTCGTCCCGGGTGTCCACCATGACCATCTCCCCCCGGAACTGATCCATATGAATGGGGAACACGGGTGGTTGCACCGCCGCATGTAGGGCGTCTTTGAGAGTGCCATGCGCCTGCGCCGGACCATGGACCGTGAGCTTGGTTCCCGGGTCCTGGAGCGGGCCGAAGAACGGAAGGCCGAGAATGTGGTCGAAGTGAAGGTGGGTCAGCAGTGCGGTTGCCCGCAGGGGGACACCGGCGGCGCGGCGCTGCGCGAGGAACACATCGCCCAGTGCCCGCAGCCCCGTGCCGAGGTCGACGATCAGGGGCTCGTCCCCCTCGATCTCGATCAAGAGGCAGGACGTATTCCCGCCATATCGCCGGTACCGATCCCCCGAGCACGGACAAGACCCCCGCACGCCGTAGAACGTCACGATCACGCCGCCGACGTTACCCGTGCTTCAGGCAATGCGTGAGCCTTCAGGAGGAAAACACCAGGTGAGAGGGTTCACCTCAGTGGAGCTGGAGCTGCGGCGAACGACCCGTTGACCACGCGGCGAAACCCTCGGCGACGAGAGCCGCAGCAATCCTTTCGGCCCGGGCGCGGTCGCGCGGCCAGCCGCAGGCTGCGGGCAACATCTCGCGCGTCACTGCGCCCTGGCGCAGGGCGTGGACGAGACGCCCCCGGCCTTCCCTGTCCGAACCGGCGAATTGCGATTGCGTCCGCATCGAAGGGCTGGCCCGCCACGGGTCAGGATCCGTCAGACCGCGACGCTTCCATCGACATTGGTGACGGAGGGGACAGTCACCGCACCCCGGGCGGGCCGCGGTGCAGATCGTGGCCCCGAGATCGAACATGGCTTGATTGAACTCCCAGGAGCGTCCGGCCGGAAGCAGGCGGTCGGCCACCTCTTGAGCCCCGCCGGGGGTCAGCGGGGTCCCCGCGACGCACCGTGCCAGCACGCGCACCACATTGGTGTCGACGGGCGCCACGTCGAGCTCGAAGGCAAAGGCCTGCACGGCTCGGGCCGTGTAGGGCCCCACGCCGGCCAGCGCGCGGAGAGCCCGCTCATCGTGAGGGAGCTTGCCCCCGTGGTCCTCCGCGACCGTCAGGGCTGCACGGTGGAGGTTGAGCGCGCGCCGGTTGTACCCCAGACCCGACCAGAGACGCACGACGTCCCCCGTCCGAGCCCGGGCGCAGTGCCCGGGCGTGGGGAATGCAGCGAGAAAGGACTCGTAGTACCCAACAACGCGGTCAACCTGTGTCTGTTGGAGCATCACTTCGCTGACCAGGATCCGCCATGGATCACGGGTCGCACGCCACGGCAGATCCCGTCGATGGACGGCACCCCATTCGAGCACTCGGCGCTGGAACCGCCGGGCCCGGGCTGCCGAAAGCGACTCAGCCCCAGACGTTGTCGTCGTAGGGACGACGGCGCGCCGGCGCGTGCGCCGTCTTCCACACCATGAGCTTGCGGCGGAAGTAGCAGACTTCTTCGCCTCGTTGGTTGAACGCCTTCGTCTCTACCGCCACGATCCCTCGATCGTCTTTCGACTTCGACGGCGTTGCTTCGAGCACACGCGTCTCGGCATAGATGGTGTCGCCGTGAAAGGTCGGCGAACGATGGAGGAGCGATTCAACCTCGAGATTGGCGATGCACGATCCGCTCACATCGGGCACGCTCATCCCAAGCGCCAGCGAGTACACCAGATTGCCGACCACCACGTTCTTGCCCTGCACCGTCTCGTGTTCGGCGAACCACGCGTTGGTGTGCAGCGGGTGATGGTTCATGGTGATCATGCAGAAAAGGTGGTCGTCGGCTTCGGTGATCGTCTTGCCGGGCCAGTGCCTGTACACATCCCCCGGGACGAAGTCTTCGAGATAGCGACCGAACGGCCGGTCGTAGATCGTCATGCGTGGTCTATTCCGTTCCACCAAGGCGGGGCCGGGTGGTGAAGCCCAACGAAGCCCCGGGGAGGGACTCGCCGTCGATCGTCAATCGCCATGCGAACCGGGTCGCGGGCGCCAGGGGAATCGGTCCCAGGTTCACGGCGAGCGCGACGTCGATCGGCGAACCCTCGGGAATCTCCGGCGGCTGGCTCACCGTGAACTCGCCGCGCACCTCGACGGGCTGGGTGCCGTCAGGCGTCTCCATCAGCACCGGCTGCCCGTCGGCGTCCTCCAGGAAGAGCTCCCAGTGGTGCGAAGTCTCTGCCTCGTGCCAGTCGACATCGATTTTCAGCGCGACGGCCGAAGGCACGGGATCCGGGCCGGTCATGCTCCATCCCCCACCGAGAATGTAAAGCTTTCCGTCGGACACTTGGGCGGCGTCGCAGAGCAACATGGTTACCTTCACGAACTGGAGGATATCGGCCTCGACCCACCGTAGAGTGCAAGGTCATGAACGGATGGCGCCCGGCCTCGGATTTCGACCGTGAGTGAGCTCACCGGCCTCCGCGACGACGTCTACCGGCGGCCGTTGGCCACCGCCCTGGAGCGCCTGGGCCTGGGACCGGGCTGGCGTTGCCTCGACGTGGGAGCAGGCGGAGGCGACGTGTCGGTCGCCCTGGCCGAAATGGTGGGGCGCGAGGGAAGGGTCTACGCCGTGGACAGTGATCCCCTGTCACGTGACGAAGTGGCCCGCACGGCCGCGGCCCACACCCAGGTTATTGCGCTCACCCAGGCGGGAGAGGACCTGATCCTCCCCGAACAGGTCGATCTGGCGTTCTGCCGCTTCCTCCTCCTCCATGTCCATGACCCGTCCGTGGTCGTGCGGCGGATGGCCGCTGTCGTGAGACCCGGTGGATGGGTGGTCGCGCAAGAGCCGATCACGTCCGCCGGACGCATCGCGGGCTCACCCCTCTCCATGCCCGACGCGCGCCATGCCGACATCGGCGCCTTGCTCCCCTCACTCGTTCGCGACGCCGGACTGGATGTCATCGACGCATGGGCCGAGGCCCCTGCGGGGGTGGGCGAGGGTCCGGTGGCCCGCTACCTCGAGTCGTTGACCGGCGTCGACCCCGAGGACGATCCCGTGGTGCTCCCGCCGTTGGTCACCGTCATCGGTCGCCGACCGTCAGCCGGGGATCAGGCCTCGGGGGATGGGGTTGCAAGCCAGTAGGGTCGGACGCCGTGACGGCATCGAACGCACCCCGCCCTGACGCTGCGACCGAGGCTGTCGAGCTGGCACAGCGTCTAATCGACGCGGGCTGTGCCGCCGTACGTGCCGGGGGCGGGGTCGACGCAAATCAGGTCGTGGCCTACGACGTGGCACACGCCGCAGCGGCTGTCGCCACAGCACGCGCCGCACTCGCCTACGGAGCCTTGGGGGAGACCGAAGGGCGCCTTGCCACCGCCTTTGTCGCCGACGTCCTGGCCGATCTGGTCGGTCGCGTGGCGGGGAGAGAAGCAGCTTGGGGGGCGGAGGTCGGCTGGATCGCGCCGGCGGCGGACTTCTTGCGTGCAGGCCGTGACCCGGCCACCTTGGCCGCGCTCGCCAACGTCGAGGCCCCGCGGCATCTCGGGAGCGACTTCGAGCTCGTCCGCGAGACGTTCCACCGCTTCGCCGAGGACAAGGTGCGCCCCCATGCCGAGCACGTCCACCGGACCAACGGCGACATCCCCGAAGAGATCATCAGCGGCTTGGCCGAGCTGGGCGGGTTCGGACTCTCGGTCCCCGAGGAGTACGACGGCTTCGCCACCGGTGGCGAGAGTGACTACCTGGGGATGGTCGTCGCCACCGAGGAATTGAGCTGGGGCTCGCTCGGTATCGGCGGGTCGCTGATCACGCGTCCCGAGATCCTCACCCGCGCGCTCGTCTACGGCGGGACCGAAGCGCAGAAGAAGCAGTGGCTGCCCAGACTGGCTTCGGCCGAGGTGCTCGCCGCGGTGGCGGTGACCGAGCCCGACTTCGGCTCCGACGTGGCCGGCATCGTGACGTCGGCGACGCCGGTGGAAGGCGGCTGGCTCATCAACGGCGTCAAGACGTGGTGCACGTTCGCCGCCCGGGCCGATGTGCTGATGCTGCTCGCCCGCACCGATCCGGACCGTTCCTTGTCGCACCGGGGACTTTCGATGTTCGTCGTCGAAAAGCCGCAAGGGGACGGGCACGGTTTCCTGTTCACCCAGGACGACCGGACGCGGCCCGCCGGGACCGGCCCGGGACGACTCGAAGGGCGACCGATCGACACTCTCGGCTACCGGGGAATGCATTCGTATGAGCTCTCCTTCGAGGACTGGTTCGTGCCCGAGGCCAACCTGGTCGGCGGGGCCGACGGCCTCGGGAAGGGTTTCTATCTCCAGATGCAGGGGTTCGAAAACGGGCGGCTGCAGACAGCGGCCCGCGCCCTCGGCGTCATGCAGGCGGCCTACGAAGCAGCCGCGTCCTACGCCGCCGACCGCAAGGTCTTCGGATCGCCGATCGGCGACTACCAGCTCACCCAGGCCAAGCTCGGTCGCATGGCCGTGATCATCGCGGCCACCCGGCAGTCCTCCTACCACGTGGCGCGTCTCATGGCACAGGGCGACGGCGCGCTGGAGGCCTCCATGATCAAGGCATACGTCTGCCGGGCCGCGGAATGGGTGACCCGTGAAGCCATGCAGATCCACGGAGGGATGGGCTACGCCGAGGAGTTCCCGGTCAGCCGCTACTTCGTGGACGCCCGGGTGTTGTCGATCTTCGAGGGTGCCGATGAGACGTTGGCCCTCAAGGTGATCGCCCGCCGCCTGATGGGTTGACGGCTGACGACCGCGACGGCTGTCGTGGCCGGCGGATCAGCCGGAGCTTCGGCTCAACCCGGCCCGTTCGCCGCGGCTGACGAACTTGATGGCCATTTTGCGACTGGCTTCGTCGATCATCTCGTCGCCGAACATCACCGCTCCCTTGCGGTCGCCCTCGGTGGCCTGACGGTACGCGTCGAGGATGTCGAAGGCCCGGTCGAACTGCTCCTGGGTCGGTGAGTAGACCTCGTTGAGCACGCCCGCCTGGTCGGGCGTGAGCGCCCATTTGCCGTCGTAGCCCAGCATCCGCGTGCGCAAGGAGTATTGCCGTAGCGCGTTGAGCTCGCGGACTTTGAGGAACGGCCCGTCGATGACCTGGAGCCCGTTGGCGCGTCCTGCCATCAAGATCCGACTGAAGACGTAGTTGAAATGGTCGCCCGGGTACTCGGGGATCTCGATCCCGCCGGTGAGGACGGGCATCTCGATGCTGGCCGCGAAGTCCGCCGGGCCGAAGATGATCGCCTCGAGCCGGGGGGAAGCGGCACAGATCTCGTCGACGTTGATGAGACCCCGCGCCGTCTCGATCTGCGCCTCGATCCCGATGTGGCCCACCGGCAGACCCGACTTCTTCTCCACCTGGGTCAACAAGAGATCCAACGCCACCACCTCGGCCGCCGACTGCACTTTGGGCAACATGATCTCGTCCAAGCGCTCACCCGCGTTCCCGACCACTTCGATGACGTCCCCGTAGGTCCACTCGGTGTCCCACGCGTTGACCCGGACGCACAACACACGATCGTCCCAGGGCAGGTTCTTGATGGCGTCGACCACTTTGGGCCGGCGCCCTCTTTCTCGAGCGGGGCCACGGCGTCCTCGAGATCGAGGAAGGTCATGTCGGCCGGGACGGTCGGCGCTTTGGCCAGGAATTTCTCATTCGATCCCGGGGTGGAGAGGCAGGAGCGGCGCGGCAGGTCGCGAGAGCGTGCGGACATGGCCAAATGGTAACAAACCCCTTCTGGGGGGCAGCCCGGTGGACCCGGTCGGCCCGGGTGCCGGATCAGCGGCTAACCGAGGTGGGCGTGGAAGAACGCAAGGCTGCGTTCCCACAAGGCCTTCGACGCCTCCGCGTCGTACACCTCGGGACGGGTGTCGTTGAAGAAGGCGTGATCGGTACCGGGGTAGACGATGATTTCGACGTCCTTGCCCATGGCCCGCAGCTGCTCCCCCAGTGCTTCTGCGGCAGCGGGTGTGAAGAAGCCGTCATCGCTGGCGTAGTGCCCCAGCACGGCGGCCGAGAGCGACGAGTAGTCAGGTTGCGCATCCGGCCAGGGAATGACGCCGTAGCAGGGCACCACCGCACTGACTGCATCCGGCCGTTGGGTGGCCAGGACCAACGCCAATCCGCCTCCCATGCAGAACCCGATGACACCGATGTGGGGGGCTCCGCTCTGACGGATCATCTCGTCCACGGCTCCGCTCATGTCGCGGGCCGCCTGATCCATCTTCAGCGCCATCATCTCCTTCGCCGCCTCATCGGGCTCCGCCACGGTCATCCCGTGGTACAGGTCGGGTGCCAGCGCCACGAAACCAGCCGCGGCGAAACGATCACAGACGTCGCGTATGTGATCGACGAGACCCCACCACTCCTGGATCACGATGATGCCGGGACCGTTGCCGCCCTCTGGTTTGGCCAGATAGCCCACGGCCGTCGATCCATTGCTCGGAAACTCGATCATCTCGCCCATGTGGCGACCGTAGTCTCGCCTGGCCCCACCTGAAAGGGCAATAGCTTCATCAACATTCAATACTTCTCGCGCTGTAGCATGTGACCAGGCATTTCCTACCTATGGTAGCAAGCGAAATGGCCGTTTCGGAACAGACGTGTTTGAAACTCGCCGAACGGCGAAGTAAGAATGTCCCCCATAGTGACTGACGTAGAGCGGCCTCGGAGCCACTCCACGCCCCGGTCAGCTCGGAGCGCTCGGGTGCTTCGGCGGGTGATGTTGCCCGTTATGACCATTGTCACAGTGCTCCCCGGCACTGTGCTCCTGGCTACGCGCCCAGCGGCAGGTGACTCAATCTCGAGCGCGAAAGCCGAGGCTGCGATCATCGAGTCACAACTGACGTCGGCGCAGAACAAGATGTCTGCGTTGAGCCAGCAGTACGACGCTGCGGCTTACCGGCTCAAACAGATCAACGCCAACATCGACACCACGAAATCCGCCATTGCCGCTGATCAAAAGCAGGTGTCGACCGATCGGGCCCGCCTCTCGAAGGCAGCCATAGCCAACTACGTCTCCGACGGCGCGGCGTCGAGCAACAACCCGATCTTCAGCGGCAACGAGAAGACCGTCGGGGCCGCGACGGAATACAACCTGATCGCACAAGGTGACATCAATCTGGCTGTGGCCAACCTGCACACGGCGGAGAACACACTCAGCGCCCAGCAAGCACAGCTCGAAGCTCAGCAGGGACAGGCCACACAGGCATTGAACGCTGAGCAGGTAGCGGTCACGCAGAACGCCCGTGAAATTCAGGTCCAGCAGAGTGCCCTGGCCCAGGAGAACGGGAAGATCCAGACGCTCATCAAGCAACAACAGGACGCAGAAGCAGCGGCCGCGGCGGCCCAAGTCGCGCGGGCCCGGCTGGCCGCGACACAGACGAAGGCGAGTACCGCATCGAGCGGAACAAGGACCTCGCCGGGGCTCGGCAACTTCGCCCCCCCGCCGACCGCGCCCGGTGGATCGGGAGCGGTGCAGGCCGCCGAGAGCCAGATCGGTGTTCCGTACGTCTGGGGCGCCGAGTCCCCGAGAGGTTCGGCGCATCCGGGATTCGACTGCTCGGGACTCACGGCCTACGCCTGGGGGCAAGTAGGCGTCGGACTTCCGCATTTCTCGGGCGCCCAAATGGCCGATTCGACCCCGGTGCCGCTCAGCAACCTGCAGCCGGGCGATCTGCTCTTCTACGGCCCCGGCGGTTCTGAGCACGTCGCCATGTACGTGAGCGCCGGTACGATGATCGAGGCTCCCGAGACCGGGCAGGTCGTCCATCTGACTGGTCTGCGGCTCGGTGGTGGCTTCGTCGGCGCCGGCCGTCCCTGACGCCAGCCGCGCGCGCCGCTTCGTTTCCCTGTCGTAACCTCGCGGCGGGCAAGCCATGAAACCGATTCCTGTCGATTTCCACATCGGACCAATTCAGGTCCACACCTACGGCATCGGCCTGGCTCTCACATTCTGGTTCGCGTTCACCTACTTCGAGCGGCGGCTGAAGAAGAACGGCTACCCCACCGACTGGTTCGTCGGCGTCTTCCTCTGGATCATTCTGGCGGCTGTCGTCGGGGCGCGGGCGCTCCACGTGCTGTCCAACCTGCACGACTACGACACCAATCCGGCCCAGGTGTTGGCGATCTGGCATGGGGGGCTCTCCTCGTTCGGGGGGCTCCTCTTTGCCGTGCCGACCGGCCTCGTACTGACCCGCAAGCGCTGTCCCGAATTGCCGCTCGTCCGAGCCCTCGACCTCATCGCCCCCGTGCTCATGGCCGCATGGGCCATGGGCCGTCTGCTCGGACCACAGCTCATGGTGGCGGGCGGGGGGCATCAGACCCACCAGTGGTTCGGCATGTACTACGCCGGCCAGCAGGGCAGACGCCTTCCGGTTCCACTCTTCCAAGCGGCTGAGGACTTCACTGTCTACGTCGTGCTGATCCTCATCGAACGGCGGCTGAACCGTTGGCCCGACGGATCGGTCCGCACCGGGTACCCGGCCGGCACGGTCATCGGGACGGCGATGGTGCTCTGGGGAATCGAGCGTGCGCTGGACGAGCACCTGTGGCTGGGCGAGGACGGCCATCTCGGTTCACTCCTCGTCCAGATCGCGGGGATCCTGCTCGTTGTGGGAGGCACCGTCGTGCTGTTCCGCACCCGTACACGTTGGCGGGAGTGGCGACTGACACATCACGCCCCCGAGGGCAGATCGCCGTCGCCCGACGGTGCTCCGTCACTCGGGCCGGTCGAGGCCGGCGAACTCCCCGCCCCTCCGCCTGTCTCGACCCAGTGGACCTGACACCGCCATGTCGATCCGCCTCAGCACGCGCTGGGAGCGCGGCCCGGGCGCGCGGCGTAAGCTGAAGGGACCGAAGGACCGTCCCGCTCAACTCGCGCCTGTTGCCGTCCTTCCGGCTCGGCAACGGAACCGAACCGGGCTCGGCGATGGATCGGAGGAACATGGCCTCAGCCGAGTCTTCACTTGTTGGCGCGCAGCTCGATCAGCACCACGCGCCGGAAACGAACGGGAGAATGTCGGTCTGCCGCAAATGCGGCGCACTGACCGACAGCCCGGTGGGCTTGCAGCACGCCCCGCATCCGAGCCAGGTTGCACGCTCGAGCCAGTGGCTGGTTGCGCAGTCGCGGCTGTTGCAGATCGAGAAGCTGCGGGAGCTCCACGCGCAGTAGGCGGTCAGTCCGGGGCGTTCTCTGCGATGCTCCGGGCCAACGCCGAATCGATCACGGGGTCATCGGTCGAGGCGGCGTTCGTCGTGAGGACATCGAGCATGTGACCGGGCCTCACCTCAATGAAGAGCCCGTTGGCTTCAGCTGTGACCGCGCCCTGGTGGTAGATAGCGGCCCAGGTGTGTACCTTGCGACCTTCGCTCTTCAGACAGCGGGCAACCAGATCCAACGGAGTCAGCAAGGGTGTGGGTTTGCGGTACCGCACCGTCAAGGTCCCTGTCATCGACGGTTTTTCGGCAATGACGTTTGCCGCCCCCATCAACTCGTCGAAGAGCTCGGCGATGACGCCACCATGGACGCATGTCGGCGGCCCCTCGTACTGGTAGTCGAACGTGACGCGGCCGTGAATCTCGAGTTGGCCTTCTTCGTTCTCGCCCAGCCAGACTTGGACGGGCGGCGCGATCGGATTGGCGAATCCGATGATGGGACTGCTCGGGAAGAAGTCCTGCGGGTGTCCGGCCAGGTTCGGCTCGGTCCGGGCGCGCCGTGAGACGTTCGCGCTGTTCTCCAGTCCCTCGGCGATCCGCTCGAGATACTCCGATGCGCGCACGATCTTGTCATCGGGGATCGGATGACCGACCGCAACGCCGCTGATGCGCCGGATGGCCGCAGCCAGCCGATTGAGTGGCTCGTCCCCGGTCGACGTGGGCTCGCCGCGCCGGCCGAGAGCATCGTGAGCATGCGATGGTGGCGGTTGGCTCATTCTCTGACGAAGGTGGATTGTGCGGTCAACGACCGTGGCTGACGGCGGGTGATGATCAGAGCCGCTCGATGATCGTTCCGGTCGCCAGGGCGCCACCACAGCACATGGACACAAGGCCGTATGTGGCGTCCCGTCGTTCCAACTCGTGCAGGATCGTCGTGATCAGACGGCTGCCGGTGGCGCCGACCGGGTGCCCGAGGGCGATGGCCCCCCCATTGACGTTGACCTTGTCCATGTCCGCGTCGTGGACCTTGGCCCAGCTCATCACGACCGACGCGAAGGCCTCGTTGACCTCGAACAGATCGATGTCGGCCATCGTCATCCCCGCCTTTTGCAGAACCCTTGTCGTGGCGGAAATCGGCCCGTCGAGGTGGTAGTAGGGATCTGAGCCGACGAGCACCTGTGCCACCACGCGGGCCCGGGGGCGCAGGCCTTCGGCCTTCGCCATCTCCTCTGACATCCACAGCACGGCCGCCGCGCCGTCGGAGATCTGCGACGAGTTCCCCGCGTGGTGCATGCCGGAGGGCAGGACCGCCTTGAGCTTGGCCAGCCCCTCGGCCGTCGTCTCTCGGGGACCCTGGTCCTTGCTGATCACCTGGCGCTCGCCCACATGCTCACCCCGGGGTCCCTCCTCGCCCACGATCGGTGCCTCGACGGACACGATCTCCCGGGCGAAGCGATCCTCGGCCACGGCCACCGCCGCCTTCTGCTGTGAGGCCAACCCGAGCCAATCGACGTCGTCGCGGGTGATCCCGTACTTCTCCGAGATCCGCTCCGCGGCCGTGAATTGATCAGGCATGTCATAGGGCAGGTCAGCAGGAATCGACCGGCCGAGGCCCTTCCCGGTGTTGGCGCCCAGGGGGATCCGGCTCATCGCCTCCAAACCGCAGGCGATGCCCACGTCGATCGCGTCGGCGGCAATGAGGTTGTTGACGAAGTGGTTGGACTGCTGGGAGGAACCGCACTGGCAGTCGATGGTCGTCGCCGCCACTTCGTAGGGGAGGCCGCTGAGCAACCATGCCGTGCGGGTCACGTTGAAGGCCTGCTCCCCAACCTGGGTGACGACGCCCCCGACCACCTGCTCGACCCGCGCCGGGTCGATCCCCGCTCGCTTGACCACCTCGACCTGCACGGCACCCAGCAAATCGGCGGGGCGCAACCCCGACAGCCACCCGTTGCGCTTCCCGATCGGCGTGCGGACTGCTTCGATGATGACCGGTTTCCCCATGATGGTCGTCCTTCCTCCTGCATGTCCGGCGCCGGGCCGGCTGGGCCTCACCGGCCCTGCGAACCTGATCCGACCTGTTCCGACTTCGTTGCGCAGACGCCTTCGGGGGCGAACAGCACCCTGCTCAGGCTAGGGATGACGCGCCAAGAGGGCAAAACGGGATTGCCGTTCTCGGCCACGGAGCCTTCAGAACTTCTTCAGGAGCTCGCGGGCGATGACCACGCGCTGGACCTGGTTGGTCCCCTCGTAGATCTGTGTGACCTTGGCGTCGCGCAGAAATCGCTCCACCGGGAAATCCTTGGTGTAGCCGTAGCCGCCCAGCAGCTGGACGGCGTCGATCGTGACCGACATGGACGTGTCCGATGCGAAGGCCTTGGCCATGGCGCCGAACAAGGTGAGCTCGCTGGTCGGGTCGTCGTCCACCATGGCGCAGGCACGGTAGATCAGCGCACGGGCCGCCTCGTTGCGCATAGCCATGTCGGCCAGCATGAACCGCAACCCCTGCAGATCGGCAATCGGGGCGCCAAAGGCGTGCCGCTGCTTCATGTAGGCGGCCGAGTAGTCGATCGCTCCCTGCGCGATGCCAACTGCTTGGGCGCCGATCGTGGGACGGCTCCGGTCCAACGTGTGCATGGCGATGGTGAAGCCCTGCCCCTCCTCCCCGATGCGGTGCGACGCCGGCACTCGCACCTCGTCGAGGACGACCTCCCCGGTGGGGCTGCCGCGCATACCCAGCTTGTCCTCGTGCTTCGCAATGGTGATCCCCCAGTCCCGCTCGACCAGGAAGCACGAGATGCCTCGCCCGCCGGCATTCGGGTCGGTCTTGGCGAAGACGATGTACAGATCGGAGATCCCGGCGTTGGTGATCCAGTACTTCGAGCCCGTCAAAATGTAATCGTCGCCATCACGTACGGCCCGGGTCCGCATGGAGGCGACGTCACTCCCCGCATCGGCCTCCGACAGGCAATAGCTTGCCTGCAGCTCCCCGGATGCCACCCGGGGCAGATACTGCTGCTTCAGCTCCTCGGAGCCCCAGTTCATGACCGGCAGCATGCCCAGCTTGGAGATGAGGATGGTCAGCGACGTGGAGGCGCAGACCCGGGCCAGCTCCTCGGCCACAATGGCCTGGGTCACCATGTCCGCCCCGGCACCCCCGTAGGCCTCGGGAATCCCGAGCGAGGGGAGCTCCATCTCCACACACGCAGCGAATGACTTCCACGGGAACACCGCCTCGCGGTCGACCTCGGCTGCGTGGGGAGCGATCCGCTCCTCCGCGAATTGGCGCAGGGTGTCGCGAAACTGTCGTTGCTCATCGGTCAGGGCAAAAGTCGAGTTCTTCACCCTCTCATTCTCGCAGAGCTGATCGGCTACACCGGCGGCCTGCCGTGACCCTCTCGTCGCCGAGGGCCCTCAGGCAGTGGCAACCGGCCCGTCGGCGTCCGTGAGGGCAGCTCCAGTTGGCTGGAGCCTGAGCCTGCGCCTGGGCGGGGGTGAGCCGGAGGCTCTCGTCGGGAATGGCGTCGACCAGGCGACGTTGGGCCACGTAGTCGTGGGACACCGAGGAAAAGACCCGCCGTCGCACGGCGACCAGATCATCGGGGGGGTTGTCGACCAGAAATCCCCACAACGCCAGTGCCACTTGAAGGTCGTAGATGCTGGGTCCCCGGCCGTAGAGGGCAGCCCGGCGTGCTGCAATCAGCGCACTGCCCAGGAGGACGTCGTGTTCGGTCTCGCCTTCTGTGAGCTTCAGGTCGTGCGCGAAACGCCCGGCCAATCGCAGTGCGAACCCGGCGTCGGTGCCGGGGGTGCCGATGCCGGGTCCTTTTGGTGCGGTTGGCGTCCTGAGCTCGGCGGGGCGGTTCGTCGTCCAGGCCCCCGGGACGTGGAGATGGCGGGCCGGCCGCACCTGGTCCGCCTCGGTGATGGGGACAAAGGTCGGCTGGGTCATAGGCGGGGAGGCTACTCCGGGTCAGGCCCCGTGAACGAGTCCGAAGACGACCGAGTCGTACAACGCCTGCCAGCTGGCCTCGATGATGTTCTCCGAGACCCCGATCGTCGTCCAGACCGTCTCGCCGTCGGTGGTGTCCACGAGCACGCGGGTGACCGCCCCCGTGCCCTTGCCCGTATCGAGCACCCGCACCCGGTAGTCGGTCAGGTGGATCGACGAGAGGACCGGGAACTTGGGCCCGATTGCGCCGCGCAACGCGGCGTCGAGGGCATTCACCGGGCCGTTCCCCTCGGCGGTGGCGACGATCCGTTCCCCTCCGACATGTACCTTCACTGTGGCTTCGGTCGTCACGCCGAAAGGGCGCACTCGTGGTCCCTTCGGCGTTCTCGCCGTGGTCGGTGATGATCCGGAAGGACTCGACGGTGAAGAAGTCCGACGTCCATCCGGTCGCCCGCCGCAGGAGCAACTCCAGTGACCCGTCTGCCACCTCGAAGTGATAGCCCTCGTGCTCGAGCCGCTTGAGCTCGTCGAGGACGCGACCCAGTACCTCGCCGTCCAGTTCGAGCCCGAGCTCGGCCGCCTTCATGGCGAGCGTCGAACGCCCCGCCATTTCGGAGACCACCACGCGTGTGCCATTCCCGACCGAGCTCGGAACGACGTGCTCGTAGAGATCAGCGCTGCGCGCGACGGCACTGGCGTGCAGACCGCCCTTGTGGGCGAAGACCGAATTGCCGACGTACGCCTGCTGGGGATTCGGCGCGATGTTCACCAGTTCCGCGATGTGGTGGGATACCGGCGTCAGCCGCTCGAGACGGTCGGTCGGGATCGTCCGGATGTGCAGCTTGAGGGAGAGGTTGGGGATCGCCGCTGAGAGGTCGGTGTTGCCGGCCCGCTCCCCGTACCCGTTGATACACCCCTGGACCTGTGTCACCCCGGCCTGGACGGCAACCAGCGAATTGGCCACCGCACACCCTGCATCGTTGTGGCAGTGGATACCGAGCTGGGCACTGGTACGGGCACGCACTTCGGCCACCGCCCGCCCGACCGCGTCGGGCAACGATCCGCCGTTGGTGTCACAGAGGACGAGCGCCTCGGCCCCCTCTTCCTCCGCTGCGGCCAGGACGGAGAGCGCGAAGTCCGGGTTGTTCCGGTACCCGTCGAAGAAATGCTCGGCGTCGAGGAAGACGCGCAGGTCATGGGCGACGAGGTAGCGCACCGAGTCACGCACCATGTCGACGGCTTCGTCGAGCGACGTGCGGAGCGCTTCGACGACATGGCGGTCCCACGTCTTGGCGACAATGCACGCGACCGGCGCTCCCGCTTCGATGAGATTGGCCAGAACGGCGTCATCCTCGGGCTTCACGCCGGCACGGCGCGTCGAGCCGAAGGCGACCAACGTCGCCGTGGAGAGCTTCAGCTCCTGACGGGCCCGGGCGAAGAACTCAATGTCCTTGGGGTTGGCGCCCGGCCATCCGCCCTCGATGAACGTGACCCCCAGATGGTCGAGCTGCTCGGCCACGCGGAGCTTGTCGGCCACGGTCAGGGAAAGCCCCTCTTGCTGGCTCCCGTCACGCAGGATCGTGTCGAAGATGTCGACCGACTCCGGCAGCTCCGGCACCTCGTAGTCGTGGGCCAGGTGCGAGTGCCCATGGGACGCACCATGCGTGTGCGAATGGCCCTCGGGGCCGTGCGATGGGCCCCTTCGGGGCCGTGCGAATGGGCCCCCTCGGGGCCGTGCGAATGGGCCCCTTCGGGGCCGTGCGAATGGCCGTCAGTCGACATGGTCCAGCCAGTTCTTGTAGCGATCGACCTCGCCCCGCACGGTGGCGAAGTAGGTCTGCTGCACCTCGACGGTGATCGGTCCCGGCTTCCCGTTGCCGACCTCGCGGTCATCGACGGCGCGGATGGGCACGACCTCCGCCGCTGTCCCGGTGAGGAACGCCTCGTCGGCCAGGTACAGGTCAGTGCGGATGATCTGCTCGTGGCGGACCTCGATGCCCAGGTCGGCCGCAATGGTCTCGACCGAGCTCTGCGTGATGCCGTCGAGTGCGCCGGCGTCCGACGTCGGCGGGGTCAGCAGGACACCGTCACGCACGATGAAGATGTTCTCTCCCGTGCACTCGCTCACGGTCCCGTTGGGTGCGAGAAGGATCGCTTCGTCGTAGCCCGGCCTTGATCGCCTCCACCTTGGCCAACGAGGAGTTCACGTACATCCCCGTCCCCTTGGCCGCGGTGGGGACGGCGTTGGGATCGTGACGACGCCACGAGCTCACCTTGCACGTCACGCCGTTGGCAATGCCGTCGTCGCCCAGATACGTGCCCCAGGGCCACGCCGCGATGGACACATTGGTCGGGCACGGCAACGGGTTCAGTCCCATTTCGCCGTAGCCGAGGTAGACGAGCGGACGCAGATAGCAGCCGTCGGTGAGCCCGTTGACCCGGACGACTTCGCGGGCCGCCTCCACGATTTCGTCGACCGTGAAGGGGATGTCGATCATGAACACCTTGGCCGAGGCGAAGAGCCGGCGAATGTGGTCGCCCAAGCGGAACACGGCCACACCGCTCGAGGTCGGGTAGGCCCGGATCCCCTCGAACACACCGGAGCCGTAGTGCATGGTGTGGGTGAGCACGTGCACCTTGGCGTCGGCCCAGTCGACGAGCTCGCCGTCCATCCAAATCTTCTCGGTCGGGGTGATGGGCATTCTCAGAGCCTTTCTGCAATGGCGTCGCCCACGGCCGTCGTGGACAGAGGAGCGGATGATGCGGCCGACATGGCGTCGGACTGTTCGGATAGCGCTTTGAGGATTCGCTGTGCTGCGTCGTTCTCGCCGAGATGCTCGAGCATGAGGGCGGCGGAATGGATCGCAGCCAACGGGTTGGCAATCCCCTGCCCGGCGATGTCGTGCGCGGCGCCGTGCACGGGCTCGAAGAGCGACGGTCCCGTTCGATCCGGGTTGAGGTTGGCGGAGGCGGCGAAGCCGATGCCCCCGCTGACCGCCCCGGCCAGGTCCGTCAGGATGTCCCCGAAGAGGTTGTCGGTGACGATGACGTCGTAGCGGGCGGGCTGCTCCACCAGGTAGATGCAGGCGGCGTCGACGTGGTTGTAGTCCCATGTGATGTCGGGAAACTCGGGCGAGACCTCGGTCACGGTGCGGTGCCACAGATCGCCGGCGAAGGTGAGCACGTTCGTCTTGTGCACCAGAGTCAAGTGGCGCCGCGGGCGTCGAGCCGCCAGCTCGAAGGCGAAGCGCGCACACCGCTCGACACCCATGCGGGTGTTCACCGAGCCCTGGGTGGCCACCTCAGCCGGGGTCCCCTTGCGCAGGAACCCGCCCTCACCGGCATAGGTCCCTTCGGTGTTCTCGCGAATGACGACGAAGTCCGTCCCCTGCGCGATCGAGCCCGGGACGCCCTTGAAAGGACGAAGGTTGATGTAGAGGTCGAGGGAGAACCGCAGGCGGAGAAGCAGACCCCGTTCGAGGGCGCCGGGCGGCACGGAGGTGTCGCCCACCGGCGGCCCGACCGCGCCGAGCAGGATGGCGTCGTAGCCCCGGAGCTCCTCGAGTACCTCGTCGGGGAGGATGCTGCCGTCGCGCAGATAGCGGGCGGCGCCAAGATCGAACTCCGTGGTCTCGAGGTCGACGCCTGCAGCGGCGACCACCTTGAGCGCCTCCGCGCAGACCTCGGGCCCGATGCCATCGCCGCCGATGACCGCAACCCGCTTCTTGACCGTCCCTGTGCTCACTGATCCTGCCCTCGTCCTTTTCTCCGTCCTACGGCGTCTTCGTCCTGCTGCTTCTTCGTTCTGCTGCTTCTTGGTCCTACGGCGTCTTCGTCCTGCTGCGACTCTTGCCCTGGTCGTTCCCCGGCAACCCTGCCCCCGGCACCGCCGACCCCGACACGGCGTGTTGTGCCGGGAATTGAAAAACCGCCCACGCAGTGGACGGTCAAGCGGCGCGCGGGGATGTGGCGCGCCTAGTGAATAATGCCTACAGAGTGCTCGGAGGAGTACATGACCCCACCAGTCTCCCGCGGCTGGGGAGTCCCGTCAACCACACGGTCCCCGGGACGTCGCCCCGCCACCTCGGGGGCGATTAGCGTTATGGCCGCCGTCGAGCTGCAATTTGCCGCCGGCACCCTCCATCCGAAGGACACGCGGTGACCAATCCATCAATCAACGACGAGACCGTGACAGCGAACCTCACCCGGGGCACGTACGACCGCCTGGTGGCCGAGCTCGAGGACCTCACGACCCGGGGACGGGTCGAGATCGCCGAGCAGATCGAGTCCGCCCGCGCCCTGGGGGACCTGAGTGAGAACGGCGACTACCACGCCGCCAAGGACTTCCAGGGAAAGATGGAGTCCCGCATCCGCCAGCTCCAGGCCCTCCTCAAGAATGTCGAGGTGCTGGACGAAACCGAGCCCGGGGACGGCAGTGTGGCCACGGGCAGCACTGTGACCCTTCGCTACGAAGGTGACGACGAGGACGACACCCAGCAGTTCTTCGTGGGCTCCATCGAAGAGCGCCAGGGCGACCTGCCGGTGTTGTCGCCGAGCGCCCCTCTGGGCCAGGTTCTCCTCGGCAAGAGCGCGGGCGACACGGTCGAGTACAAGGCCCCTGGCGGCACCCTCCGCGTGGCCATCGTGGCGGTGGACCAATGACCGCTCCGCGCACGCTGGCCGAGAAGATCTGGGATGCCCACGTCGTCTACGCCCACGAGGGTGAGCCGGACCTCATCTTCATCGACCTGCACCTGATCCACGAGGTCACGTCGCCGCAGGCCTTCGATGGGCTGCGGCTGGCGGGACGGACCGTCCGGCGACCCGACCTGACAGTGGCCACGGCGGACCACAACGTCCCGACCACCGACATCGACAAGCCGGTGGCCGACCCGATCTCGGCCAAGCAGCTCGAAGTGCTCAACGCGAATTGCGAGGAATTCGGGATCACCTGCTACCCGATGGGCGACCCGAACCAGGGGATCGTCCACGTCATCGGCCCCGAGCAGGGCTGGACGCAACCCGGCATGACGATCGTCTGCGGCGACAGCCACACCTCGACCCATGGCGCGTTCGGCGCGCTCGCCTTCGGCATCGGGACGAGCGAGGTCGAGCATGTGCTCGCCACCCAGTCGCTGCCGCAGGTGCGCCCGGCGACCATGGCCGTCACCGTGGAGGGAGAACTGGCACCGGGAGTGACCGCCAAAGATGTGGCCCTGACCATCATCGGGACCATCGGGACCGGTGGCGGTATCGGCCACGTGATCGAGTACCGGGGATCGGCCATCCGCTCCTTGTCGATGGAAGGCCGCATGACCCTGTGCAACATGAGCATCGAAGGTGGGGCCCGTGCCGGCCTGGTGGCACCAGACGAGACCACCTTCGCCTACCTCGAGGGATTGGACCACACCCCCGCCGGCGAGGAATGGGATGCCGCGCTCGCCTACTGGCACACGCTGACTACCGACGAGGACGCCTCGTTCGACAAGGAAGTGGTGATCGACGCGGCGAGTATCTCGCCCCACGTGACCTGGGGCACCAATCCGGCCCAGGTGATCGCCCTCAGCGGCTCCATCCCCGATCCCGAGGCCATGGAGGACCCCGGTGAGCGGGAGGCGGCCGAACGGGCCCTGGCCTACATGGACCTGAAGGCCGGCACCCCCGTGCGCGAGATCAGCGTGGACACGGTGTTCCTGGGCTCGTGCACGAACTCGCGCATCGAGGACCTGCGCGCCGCTGCCGCTGTCCTGGACGGCCGCCACGTCCACCCCGGCCTGCGGGCGCTCGTGGTGCCCGGGTCACACCGGGTCAAGAACCAGGCCGAAGCCGAGGGCCTGGACAAGATCTTCCTGGATGCCGGGTTCGAATGGCGCGAGCCGGGATGCTCCATGTGCCTGGCCATGAATCCGGACAAGCTGGCCGTGGGGGAACGTTGTGCCTCGACCTCGAACCGGAATTTCGAGGGTCGGCAGGGGCGCGGTGGTCGTACGCATCTGGTCTCACCGACGGTCGCCGCCGCCACAGCGGTCGCAGGCACCTTCGCCACCGCCGAGGACCTCGACCGATGAAGCCTGTCATCGTCGTCACCGGTCGCGCGGTCCCCCTCGACCGCACGGACGTCGACACAGACCAGATCATTCCGTCGGACTGGCTCAAGCGGGTCGAACGCACCGGCTTCGGCGCAGGACTGTTCTCGGAATGGCGCGACGACCGTGACTTCGTCCTCAACCACGCCGAATACGCCGGCGCCAATATTCTGGTGGCGGGCCACAACTTCGGCACCGGCTCCTCCCGCGAGCATGCCGTCTGGGCCCTCATGGACTACGGCTTCGAGGCTGTCGTCTCCTCGCGTTTCGCCGACATCTTCCGCAACAACTGCACCAAGGGAGGGCTGCTCCCCGTCCAGGTCACGCCCGAGTTCGACCACGCCCTGCTGGCCGCGGTGGCAGAGGACCCCACCCTCGAGATCACCATCGACGTCGCCCGCTGCACTCTCGAGGCACCGGCGGCCGGGCTCTCGGCCACCTTCCCGCTGGACGAGTTCACGCGGGAGCGCCTCCTGAACGGCTGGGACGACATCGGGCTGTCGCTCCGCCACGTCGACGCCATCACCGAGTACGAGCAGCACCGCCCGGCGTTCATGCCGTCGGCCTAGTCGACCGCCACCGGGATCAGCGCGAACTTCTCCACGTCGACCAGCCCCCTGTCGGTCAGGCGCAACTCGGGCAGGACCGACAAACCGAGGAAGCTCATATGCATGAAGGGGGCCTGGATCGAAACCCCCAAGGTCCGTGCCGCCTCGACCAGGTGGTGCAGGCCATCCGCCACGACGCGTGCCGGCTGATCGCTCATCAACCCTCCGATGGGCAGTGGAAGTTCGGCCAGGACGCGGCCATCGTCGTCGACCGCAACCTGACCCCCACCGATGTGCGCCAGGCGCGCCACGGCGGCGGCCATGGCGACGGGGCCGTGAGGGGACGGAGCACCCACGGCCATGCAGTTGTGCGCATCGTGCCCGACGGTCGAGGCCAGCGCGCCGTTGGTCAGCCCGAAGCCCTGCGCCCACCCGAGACCGATCCGGCCCGTCTCGCGATGTCGCTCGACCACGGCCAGGCGGGCGACCGCGACAGCCGGGTCGGACGGATCGGTGACGAGGGAGGAAGTGGTGAGCGAACCGTCGTGGATGCCGATGGTCCGCACCCGGTCCCCGGGCCGCACCCCGCTGTCGAAGGCCTCGGCCGGAGGCGGTGCTGACAGGTGCACCGACCGGCGCATGAAATCCGGTGCCGGGTGGCTCGCGACCGCACCCGGCACCAACGAACCCTCTCTGGCCACCAGTCGGCCACGCTGAAAGACCAGCGAGGGGTGGAAGCCCGACAGCGCGTCGAAGCAGAGGATGTCAGCCTGATAGCCGGGCCCGAGCGCACCCAACTCGGTGAACCCGTGGTACTCCGCCGGATTCAGGGTGGTCATGATCAATGCGTCGATCTCGCTGACGCCGGCCGCCACGGCCAGGCGGAGGCAGTCGTCGAGGTGCCCGACCTCGAGGAGTGTGTCCGGCTCGCGGTCGTCGCTGCACAGCGCAACGTGATCGGTCCCCCGGGCGAGGACCATCGGGATGAGATCGCCCAGGTTCTGGCTGGCGGATCCCTGGCGGATGAAGACCCACATCCCCTTACGCCGTTTCTCCTCGGCTTCTTCGAGCTCCGTGCACTCGTGGTCGGACTCCACGCCGGCCGCGAGGTACGCGTCCAGCAGGGCACCCCTGAGCCCGGGTGCATGCCCGTCGACCCGGCGCCGGCCGGCCGTGGCGATCCGCGCCAACATTTCGGGGTCGCCGGCGATGACGCCGGGGAAGTTCATGACCTCGGCCACCCCGATGGCCGCGTACTCGTTCAGGAGCGTGGCCACGTCGGGTGCGAACAATTCCGCTCCCGGGCTCTCGAAGGGAGAAGCCGGGACGCAGCTGCTGGCACAGACGCCGAACGTGAACGGCAGATGGTCGGCCGCGGCGATGAGCGCCGCCACGCCGGGGATCCCGAGCACGTTGGCTATCTCGTGGGGATCGGCGGCAACCGCCGTCGTCCCCAACGGGAGCACGGTGCGCACGAACTCGTCGATCCACAACTTCGTCGACTCGAGGTGCATGTGCGCGTCCACGAGGCCGGCCGTCACGGCCGCCCCCTCGAGGGCGACCTCCTCGAGGGCGTCCCTAGGGCCCCAGCCCGCGACGACACCGTCGGCGATCGCCAGGTCGGTCGTCACCCACTCCCGGCTCGACGGCGAGAGCACCCGTCCGCCCCGCAGGAGCAGATCGGCCGGCGCATGGCCGCGAGCGACGGCCAGGACGTGGGGAGAAGCAGGGGCACGTGCCATGCAGCAGGTTACGGCTGCGGCGGCACCCAGCGGTAGCGCGTCCACCCGGCCATGGGCCGGGCACCGAGCCGTTGATAGAAGTCGATCGCCTCTTCGTTCCACTCGAGCACTTCCCACTCGACCCGGCCGTCCGTGCGCGCCCGGAGATCCGCCATGAGCGTGCCTGCGTGACCCTGACGGCGGTGGGCCGGCCGCACGTAGAGGTCCTCCAACCAGATACCCGACTTCCCCATGAAGGTGGAGAAGGTGGGAAACCACAGTGCGTGGCCGACGACCGAACCGTCGTCGGCAAGGGCCAACGTGTCGCGCACGACGGCACCCGGCTCGAACAGGACGCGACGCAAATCGCCCTCGGTGCACACGCACTGGTCCGAGAGGCTCTCGAACTCGGCCAGTTCTCGGATCATGGCCAGCAGCTCGGGCAGGTCCTCTTCTGTCGCCGGTCGGATCACCCGGTGCGGGCCCGGTTCGCGGCCGACACCACGGCACCCAGTGAGGCGTCGAGGATGGAGGAGTCCCGGCCCACCCCCCACCAGGTCGATCCGTCGGGACCGGCGCATTCGACGTACGCCACGGCCGATGCGCCCGAACCCTCGGTCAGGGCGTGCTCCGAGTAGTCCTTCACCTCTATGAGAATACCGAGCTCATTGCGGATGGCAAAGACGAGCGCGTCGATCGGGCCGTTCCCCTCGCCGACGATGGTCTGATGTTGCCCGTCGACGAGGAGCTGCGCCGTGACCCTGGTGTGGCCCCCGCCCGTCGACACCTCGCTCCCGACAAGCCGGAGGCCGGCGTCCTCGGGCAGATAGACCTCGGAGAACACGTTCCACATTTCGCCGGTGCCGATGACGGTCCCACTGGCCTCGGTGATCGCCTGCACCTTCTTCGAGAACTCGATCTGCAGCCGCCGGGGCAGGTCGAGCCCGTGTTCGGTATCCATCAGATAGGCCACGCCGCCCTTCCCGGACTGGCTGTTGACCTGAATGATGGCCTCGTAGGTACGACCGGTGTGCTTCGGATCGATGGGGAGATAGGGGACCGCCCATTCGTGGTAGTCGTCGCCGATGGCGCTCATGCCCTTCTTGATGGCGTCCTGGTGCGAACCCGAGAACGCCGTATAGACCAGGTCTCCGGCGTAGGGGTGACGAGGGTGCACCGGAAGACGCGTGGCGTACTCGGCCACCCGGCGCACCTTCTCGATGTCCCTGAAGTCGAGAGCAGGATCGATCCCCTGGGAGAACAGGTTCATGGCCAGCGTCACGATGTCGACGTTGCCCGTCCGTTCCCCGTTGCCGAACAAGGTGCCCTCGACGCGATCGGCCCCGGCGAGCACGGCCAGCTCGGCCGCAGCCACTGCAGTGCCCCGGTCGTTGTGGGGGTGCAGGCTCAGCACGACGGCATCGCGGTTCTTGATGGTGCGTCCGAACCATTCGATCACGTCGGCGTAGACGTTGGGGCTGTACATCTCGACGGTGGCCGGCAGGTTGAGGATCATGGGCCTCTCGCTGGTCGGCTCCAGGACATCCATCACCGCTTCGCAAATCTCGACGGCGAACTCCGGCTCGGTTCCGGTGAAGCTCTCCGGTGAGTACTCGTAACGGATCTCCGTCCCGGGAACGGACTGCTCGAACTTCTTGCAGAGAATGGCCGCATTCACCGCGATGTCGATGATGCCGGCCTTGTCGAGACCGAACACGACCCGCCGTTGCAACTCCGAGACCGAGTTGTAGAAGTGCACCACCGCCCGTCGGGCACCGACCAGCGACTCGAACGTCCGCTCGATCAGTTCCTCCCGGCACTGGACGAGCACCTGGATCTCGACGTCGTCGGGAATCATCTCCTCGTTGATGATGAGACGCTGGAAGTCGTAGTCGGTCTGTGAGGCCGAGGGGAACCCGACCTCGATCTCCTTGAACCCCACATCGATCAACGTCCGGAACAACGCCAGCTTGCGCTCCGAGTCCATGGGATCGATGAGGGCCTGGTTGCCGTCGCGCAGGTCGACGCTGGCCCAGCGGGGCGCGTGCGTGAACTGGCGGTCGGCCCAGGTCCGGTCCGTCAGGACGAGGGGGACGTGTGAGCGGTATTTGTCGAAGTGCATCGGCGACGGGTCACAGGGCAGGGCCAGGCGACCCCGCTCCATGTCGTCACCACTCCCTCTCCGTGCCGTTGCCATTGTGCGGTCTCCCTCTTTTCCTTCTTCGTGCTGCTCTCGGCCCAACAAAAAACCCCCTGGCCGATGTGGCGCAGGAGGTTGCGAACGAACGCGATGTGGCGTTCGCTGTCAGGTAAGCAGCAGGCTGGTTGTCGTGGCAGTCACCATCGTGGTCTGGATTCTCCCATCGAGAGCGCCCAGCGTCAAGGGCGGGCACCGTCACGTACCGGCGAACCGAACCTGATCTTGTTCCCGTCAGGGTCGGTGTGGGCCGCCTCCCACACGCCGAAGCCGGGATCCCACAGATCGTCCAGTGCGCCGACGCCTGCGGCCGCCCATTCGGCATGCAGCGTGTCGGCGTCGTCGACGGAGATGTACACCGCACCACCCATCGTCGCGGGATCGTGGCCGGCCACAAGATGGAAGTGCAGCTTGATGTCGTCGCGCATGGCAGTGGCATAGCCGCTCTGGTGGAGGTTCACCGCGAAGCCGAGCAACTCGTAGTGCGCCTGCAGCCGCTGCACGTCGGCGGTCGGCAGGATCGGAGCGATGGCGAGGAAGGTGGGCACGGGCGCCAACGATACTGAGTACCCTGGTGCGATGCTCCGCCTCCTCTCCCTCCTCCTCCGCCTGGCCCTGCTGGCTGCTGTGGTCGGTGTGGTGCGCGCCGTGCTGGCGGACCGCTCGCCGCGGCGCGCGCTTGAGGGGACGCAACCGTTGGTGGGCAGCCTCGACACGTGGCCCGAGGTGCCGCGACGCCCTACAGACTGACGCGGTGGATGTCGAGGATCCCCTCTTCGCCCCGTAACTGATCGACGACGGCATCAGGTGTCGACCCCACGGTGGAGATGACCATCATCGCCGTCGCGGCACTCGGACTCGGTCCGACCGCCATGGACGAGATGGAGATGTCGGCCTCACCCAGCGCGGTGCCGATCATCCCGATCATGCCGGGACGGTCGTCGTTGCGCACGACCAGCATGTGCGGAGCGGGTGCCACTTCCACCACGTGGTCGTCGACCATGACGATGCGGGGCTGCTCGCTCCGGTGCCCGGCCGAGCTCAGGGTCCCCGCGACCGAGTGCGACTTGGAACGCAACGTGATGAGCGACTTGTAATCGCGCGAGGTGGCGGTCGAGATCTCGCGCACCTCGAGCCCGCGCTGCTCGGCCAATTGCGGCGCGTTCACGTAGGAGACGGGCTCTTCGGTCGAGCCGCCGAACACACCCTTGAGCGCGGACAGCGTGAGGATGCCGGTGTTCACCGCCGCCAGCTCCCCCTGGCACTCGATCTCGAGGCCGTCGGGCAGGCCGTCGTGCAGGCAGCCGAAGAAGCGACCCAGTTGCTCGGCGAGGGGCATGAACGGTCGCACGACGTCCGAGACGTCCGTGGCGGCGACATTGACGGCATAGGGGACGAAGTCGCCGGAAAGCGCGAGCAGCACCTGCTCGGCGATCGTCACGCCGGCCTTGTCCTGGGCCTCCTCGGTCGACGCCCCGAGGTGCGGGGACACGACCACCTGGGGCAACGAGAACAAGGGGGACTCGGTGCACGGCTCCTTGGCAAAGACGTCGAGCCCGGCCCCGGCCACGATGCCATCGCGAATGGCCTCGGCCAGCGCCTCCTCGTCCACGATCCCACCCCGGGCGGTGTTGATGATCCGGATACCGGGCTTGGCCTTGGCCAGCAGGTCGCGCCCGAAGAGGCCGATCGTCTCGGGTGTCTTGGGGGTGTGGATGGAGACGAAGTCCGCCTCGCCCACCAGCTCCTCGATGCCGACCAGTCGGATGCCCATGGCTTTGGCCCGCTCCGCCGAGACGAACGGGTCGTAGCCGATCAGCTCCATGCCGAAGGCGTGGGCCCGTTGGGCCACCAGCGAGCCGGCCCGTCCCAGCCCGACCACGCCCAGGACCTTGCCGTGGAGCTCGACGCCCTCCCACTTCGAGCGTTCCCATCGTCCCGCCACCAACGAGGCGTGGGCCTGGGGGATATTGCGGGCCTGGGCCAGAAGAAGGGCCATGGCCTGCTCGGCCACCGAAAGGATGTTCGAGGTCGGGGCATTGACCACCATGACCCCTCGTTCGGTCGCTGCGTTGACGTCGACGTTGTCGAGACCCACGCCGGCCCGCCCGACCACCTCGAGCGAGGAGCCGGCCTCGAGGACATCGGCCGTCACCTGGGTGGAGGAACGAATGATCAGGGCCTGCGCACCCACGATGGCGACCAGCAGCTCCTCGGGGCTCAGCCCCTCCTGGACGCTGACCTCATGACCGGCCTTGGCCAGCAGGTCGAGGCCGCTCTGGGCGATCTTTTCGGTTACGAGTACTCGTGCCACCGCGGTGGTCTCCTCACTACCCCCCTGGCCATTGCTGCTTCTGGTTCAGTCTTGCGCTTCGGCAAAGAAATCAGCCAAACGGGTCACGCCTTCCACCAGGTCGTCGTCACCGAGGGCATAGGACATCCGGAAATACCCGGGTGCGCCGAATGCCTCCCCGGGCACGACCGCCACCTTGGCCTCGACGATGCAGAGCTCGGCCAGCTCGGCACTGGTCGAGGGGCGTCGGCCCCGGATGGACTTGCCCAGAAGTCCCTTGACGGACGGGAACGCGTAGAACGCGCCTTGGGGCTCCACGCAGACCACGCCATCGATCTCGTTGAGCATGCGATGGATGGTCTGGCGGCGGCGGTCAAAGGCGGCACGCATCGTCACCACGTCCTCCAGCCCACCCGAGACGGCCGCCAGCGCCGCGCGTTGGCTCACGTTGGAGACGTTCGAGGTCTCGTGGCTCTGGATGTTGGTGGCGGCGGTGATCGCATCGAGAGGCCCGATGAGCCACCCCACCCGCCACCCGGTCATGGCGTAGGTCTTGGCCACCCCGTTGACAACCAGGCAACGGTCGGCCAGTTCGGGCACCAACACGGGCATCGAATGGTGCTCGGCCGCGCCGTAGACGAGGTGCTCGTAGATCTCGTCGGTCAACACCCAGAGGCCGCGCGCGACGGCCCACCGCCCGATCGCCTCGATCTCGTCCCGCGGGTACACGGCCCCGGTCGGGTTCGACGGCGACACGAAGAGCAACGCCTTGGTCCGCGGCGTGAGGGCCGCCTCGAGGTCCTCGACCGACGAGCGGAACCCCGTGCGCTCGTCGGAGGCCACGACGACGGGCACGCCGCCCGCCAGCGCGATCGACTCGGGGTAGGTCGTCCAGAAGGGGGCGAGGACGATGATCTCGTCGCCCGGGTCGCACAGCACGGCGAATGCGTTCGCAATGGCCTGCTTGCCGCCGTTGGTGACGAGCACCTGCTGCGGGGTCACCGAGAAGTGGGAATCGCGCAGGGTCTTGGCCGCCAACGCTTCGCGCAGGGCCGGGATGCCGCCTGTCGGGGTGTACCGGTGGTTGGCCGGGTCGCGGCAGGCCTCCACGGCGGCCTCGACGATGTGTGCCGGTGTCGGGAAGTCGGGCTCGCCGGCCCCGAAGCCGATCACGTGCTCGCCGGCCGCTTGCAGGGCCTTGGCCTTGGCGTCCACGGCCAGGGTGGCGGACGGGGCGACCGCGGCTGCTCGTCGTGAGATCCGGCGGTGCTGGGTCGGCGCGTCGGGGGTCGTCGTCACGGCTGTAATGATTCCATACGTGCCCGCTACCCCTGACATCACGATTCCCGCCGAACTGCGGCCCAGCGACGGCCGTTTCGGCGCCGGCCCCTCGAAAGTGCGCCCCGCCCAGATGGCTGCGTTGTCCGAGGTCACGACCACGTACCTCGGGACCAGCCATCGCCAGAAGACCGTCAAGTCACAGGTCGGCCGGGTCCGGGCCGGATTCCGCCAGCTCTTCTCCCTCCCCGACGGCTACGAGGTCGTGCTGGGCAACGGGGGGACGACCTGTTTCTGGGATGCCGCCACCTTCGGGCTGATCGAGGCGCAGAGCCAGCACCTCAGCTTCGGCGAGTTCTCGTCGAAGTTCGCCGCGTGCGCCGCCGCCGCCCCGCATCTCAAAGACCCCCAGATCATCACCTCCGAGGTCGGCACCCACCCCCTGCCCGTGGCCGACGGCGCGGTCGACCTCTACGCCCTCACGCACAACGAGACGTCCACCGGGGTGGCCATGCCCATCCGTCGGCCTGTCGGTGCGGACCTTCCCGCCGACGGGGGCGGCCTGGTGGCGGTGGACGCCACGTCGGGTGCAGGAGGGCTGCGGGTCGAGGCCAGCGAGTTCGACGTTTATTACCTCGCCCCCCAAAAATGCTTCGCCAGCGACGGGGGCCTCTGGATCGCCTTCCTGTCGCCGGCCGCGCTCGAGCGCGTCGAGCGGATCTCGGCGTCGGGACGTTGGATCCCCACCTTTCTCGACCTCAAGACCGCCGTCGACAACTCGCTGCTCGACCAGACCTACAACACGCCGGCGCTGGCCACCATCTTCCTCCTGGCCGAGCAACTCGACTGGATGAACGGCAACGGCGGCCTGGAGTGGACCGCCTCGCGCTGTGATCGCTCGGCCGAAATCCTCTACACCTGGGCCGAGCAGTCCGGTTTCGCGCGCCCCTTCGTCGAGAACCCCCTGCAACGGAGCCACGTCATCGGGACCATCGACTTCGTCGACGCGGTGGACGCGACTGCAATAGCAGCCATCTTGCGGGCCAACGGCATCGTCGACACCGAGCCCTACCGCAAGCTCGGGCGCAACCAGCTGCGCATCGCGATGTTCCCCGCCATTGAGCCCGACGACGTCGCGTCGCTCTGCGCCTGCATCACCTATGTGGTCGGCGCACTCGCCTGAGATCGGTCGCGAACCCGGTCAGCTGGTGCGAGCGGCAATGCGCCGCAGCGGTGGGAGCGTCGGTGGCGGCTGCTGACGGGGCGGGAGGTCTTCGAGGAGCTCCACCGTGGCCGCAGTCACCAGCCGCACAGCCCGCTCGAACGCCTCCTCTGTACGGGGCGCGGTCTTCTGCACGCCGCTGACCTTGCGGACGTACTGCCGCGCCGCTGCCTCAATCTCTTCGGGCGTCGCGGTGGGCTCGAGGCCTCTCAGGGTCGTGATATTTCGGCACATGCACCAAGGCTATGACCCTCGGGAGCGGCGCGGGGCATCCACGGCCGTTCGCCCGGTTCTCGGGAACGGAATTACGGGGGGTTGAGCCGGATTCTCAGTAGTCCAGCTCGGCGAACCAGTCCCCGCGCCCCTGCGGCGTGAGGTCGAGGAGATGCCAGATCGGGTTGAGGAGGTCGATGCCGCGCTGATCGACGTCGGTGGCCATTCTCGGATGGGCCGAGTAGAAGTGACGAGGCGTTCCGTCGGCGTCCAGGGTGAAGACCGAAACGGTGGAGTCCTGGATCCCCTCGGCATCCTCAGCTCCCAGGTCGAACTGGAACGTGGTGTCGGCACAACTGAGCAGGCGCAGCTTGTCCCATCCACGGACGCGCGCGTGGGCCCGCAGCGTGGCGGGATCGGCCGCGGCGACCACGGCGAAGTCGACGTTCTGCGCCAGGTGCTGCGCCACGCCGTTGAAGCCGTCCACCCAGCAGGTGCACATCGGGCACGGTGAGGTCTGTTGCTTGCCGTACATGAGGTGGTAGATGATCAGCGGCCGTTGCGGCGACGTGAACAGCTCGCTGAGCCGCACCTTGGTCACCGGCGTGTCACCGCCGTCGAGCGCCCGAGGCCCTTCCTCGAAGACGTAGTCCTCGAGCGCGACGCCCGGTGGAAGCTCTCGCCGTAACGCCGCGACATGCTCGCGTTGCCGCATGAGCTCGACCTCGGCCCTCCTGAGCTCTTCGCGCCGCGCCGCGTACTCGGGCGACTCAGCCAGCCTGGTCAGTGCCATTCCTGTCCCCTTCGACATTTCGACCCTACCAACCGCCTCCGGCCATCCCGTCCACCACAATGGAGACGTGCTCGGTCACCTCGGCCTCAACGTGCCTGACATCGAAGCAGCGCGCTCGTACTACGGCGAGGTCCTGCCCCTCCTCGACTATAAGCCGTTCCTGTCGGAGGAAGACGGCTTCGCCTACATGCCGGCGCAGGGCAAACGAGGCGTCTACCTCTTCTTCTACGCCGCCGCGCACGCAGGCCCGTACTCGCGTGAGCGTCCCGGCCTCCAGCACCTGGCGTTCATGGTCCCCACCCGCACCGCCGTGCGCCGCGCGCACCAACGGGTCGTCGCACTGGGCGGCGAGGTCCTGCATGTCCCCCAGGAGTTCCCTCAGTATCCGCCGCCCTACTTCGCCACCTTCTGGCTCGACCCCTTCGGTTTCATGCTCGAAGCGGTGTGCCACCACGATCGCGAGTAAACGGGGCTCAGCGAACGAACGGGCTCAGCGGACGAACGCCTCGACACCGCGTTGGATGAGGACATCGCCCGACACGCTCTTGAGTGTGAGGGCGATCCGCGGCTGCGCATGCTCGGCCGTCGGTGCCTCGTCCAGAGGGATGTCGGAATGGACACTGCCCGACACCGACTCCGCGTCCACGAGCAACGTCGCTCCCCGGGCGATGCCCACGTCGATCTTCCCCGAGACCGACCGGATCTGTGCATTCCCCCGGGTGATCGAGAGCACCTGGACGCGTCCCGAGACCACCACGACCTTGGCGTCGCCCGACACGTCGCCCAGCCGGACATCGCCCGAGGTGACCCGGATGTCCAAGGGGCCGGTGGCCGTGCCGACCTCGACGTCGCTCGAGACCGTCGTCACCGAGGCCGGGCCCGCGACCCGTACACAGCGGAGGTCACCCGCGGCCGAGTACATCCGGAGCGCTCCGCTGACCGTGCCCACTTCGACATCGCCGCTGGCCGTCTTGACCCGCAGTTCGGCCAGGTCGTCCGCCGTGAGAGCCCCGCTGGCCGTCTTGACGTTGGCCCGGCCCAATGACCCGTTGAGCTCGACGTCGGCCGAGGCCGACACCACGCGCACGTCGCTGCCCGAGGGCACGTCGACGCGTACGGCGATCCCGTTGCGCCGGATGAACTTCATCCCGTGGACCCGGGGGATCTTCACCACGAGGATGTCGCGGCCCCCGTTGTGGCGGACGTCGACGGTGGCACGTCCCACCAGTTCCCGCCCTCCCGCTGTCTCGGCCGTGAGCGACACCTGGGAGGAATCGCCCTCGCGACCCGTGATGACCGTCACGCCGACGTCATTGTGGACGAACACGAACACGGGATTTGGTGTGGCAAATGTCTTTTCCATGGGGGTTCCTTTCCCTCAACTCGTCCCGTAGCCGCGCAGGCGCGAACCGCCGCGGCCACTGCGGACCTTCGGTGCTGACGTCCCCCGTTCGAGGGTGCGCAAGATCCAGCTGTTGACCGAGAGCCCTTCGCTCCCCGCACTCTCCTCGACCCGGGACTTGAGGTGGTCGGAGAGACGCAGGGTGATGCGGGCGGACTGCTCGGCCTCGGGCTCGGGCGTATGGGTGCGCTCGTCGATATAGGCGAACTCGACGTCGTCGCCCACGAGGTGGATCTCGACGCGCCCCTCGGGGAGTTCGGCCGACACCTCCGCTGCCACCTCGGTCACGAGGTCGAGGATCCTGCTCGGCGCCGAACGGGCCACGATGGCCGCGATGCGGTCGGCCACTTCGGCCACCGTTTCGTCGCCCAGCTCGCCGACGGCGGCCACGTCGGAGCGCAGGCCCTCGACTACGAATGACATCTTCATAGTGTCAGTATGACATCACAGTGATGTCATAGGCAACAGCAGCCCCAAATGGTCATCCGACCAGGGAGCATCCGAGACGGGAGGAGGTCGCTACCCTCCTGAAGCGTCCTGCACCCGGGTCTTGCCGGCGGAAATGAAGGGCATCATGCCGCGCAGTTCCTGCCCGATTTTTTCGATGGGGTGCGCCTGGCCTTCCTTGCGCAAGGCCTCGAAGTTGGGACGTCCGGCCTTGTTCTCGGCGATCCACTCCTCGGCGAAGGCCCCGCTCTTGATCTCGTCGAGGATCGTCTGCATCTCGGCCCGCACGGCCGCATTGATGACGCGGGGCCCGCGGGTGACGTCGCCGTACTCGGCGGTGTCGGAGATCGAGTAGCGCATGCCGGCGATGCCCTGCTCGTACATGAGGTCCACGATCAGCTTGAGCTCGTGCAGGCATTCGAAATAGGCGGACTCGGGCTGGTAGCCCGCATCGACCAGCGTCTCGAACCCGGCGGTCACCAGAGCGGTCAACCCGCCGCAGAGTACGACCTGCTCACCGAAGAGGTCGGTCTCGGTCTCCTCGTCGAACGTGGTGTCGAGCACGCCGGCGCGTGTCGCCCCGATGGCGTGCGCATAGGAAAGGGCGAGCTGGCGGGCCTTCCCGGTCGCATCCTGGTGCACCGCGATGAGCGACGGCACGCCGCCCCCTTCGGTGTAGGTCCGGCGCACGAGATGTCCGGGGCCCTTTGGCGCCACCATCGCCACGTCGACGCCGGCCGGCGGGACGATCTGGCCGAAACGGATGTTGAAGCCGTGGGCGAACATGAGGCAGTCACCCTCGTTGAGGTGTGGCGCGACGTGCTCGTCATAGGCCGCCTTCTGCTCGGTATCGGGGAGCAGG
Source organism: uncultured Acidimicrobiaceae bacterium (assembly GCA_963706555.1). GTDB lineage: Bacteria > Actinomycetota > Acidimicrobiia > Acidimicrobiales > RAAP-2 > Bog-473. The sequence goes on along the minus strand of OY970164.1, from coordinate 1,734,922 downwards.
ATCATGATCACGTCCGCCTCGGCCGCGGCGTCGGCCAGCGTCGTCACCCGAAGCCCGGCCTCCTCCGCCTTGCGCTTGCTGCTCGATCCCTCACGCAGGGCGACGCGGACATCGACTCCCGACTCGAGCAGGTTGAGCGCATGAGCGTGCCCCTGTGACCCGTAGCCCAGGATCGCCACCTTGCGGCCGGCGATCAGGCTGGGGTCAGCGTCGGATTCGTAGTACATCGTGGCCATGGTGTGCTCTTTCTCTCGTTCGATTGCGATGACGTGTGGTTGCTGCGGCAAAAATCAGTGACGGTCCAGCTTAGGCAGGGCCACCCGCCCGGTTCGTTGGAGCTCGACGACCGTGTACTGCTCCAACAGGCCCTCGAAGTCGTCGATCTTCTCGGGCCGGCCGGCCAGCATGACCGTGAGCTGCTCTGCGCCCACGCTGACCACTTCCCCGCCGAACACACCCACGAGCTGGATGACCTGCGAGCGTTCGGAGGGACCGACTGCGATGGTCACGAGGAGCAACTCCCGTTCAACCGCCTCGGACGGTGAGAGCTCTCCGATTGAGACCACGTTGACCAGCTTGTCCAACTGCATGATCACCTGTTCGAGCGGCGCGGACTCGACGTCCACGACGATGGTGATCCGGCTGAAGTGCTCGTGCTCGTCGGCCGGGGCGACCGCCAACGAATAGATGTTGAAGCCGCGCCGGCTGAAGAGCCCCGCGACCCGCGAGAGGACGCCCGCTTTGTTCTCAACGAGCACCGAGAGGATGTGGTGGCGCGGTTTGCCAGCTTTGCCAGCTTTGCCGCGATGCAGCGGGCTCACATTGGCCGCGCTCATCGGGTGGACGCAGCCTGATCGGGATGGACGACGATGTCGTCGTTCGAGCGACCGGCGGCCACCATGGGGAACACCTTCTCGAACGCGTCGGTGCGGAAGTCCACCACGACGGGCCGGTCATCGATGGAGTTGGCCTTCTCGATCGCCGGGCCCACGTCCTCGGGTGACTCGGCCCGGATGCCGACACATCCCATGGCCTCGGCCCACTTCACGTAGTCGGGCAGGTCCGGCGAGAGATAGACCTCCGAGTAGCGCTCTTCATAGAACATCTCCTGCCACTGCCGCACCATGCCCAGGTAGGCGTTGTTCAGAATGGCGATCTTGACCGGAATCTGCTCCGCCGTGGCCGTCACGAGCTCCTGCGCCGTCATCTGGAAGCACCCGTCGCCGTCGATGGCCCACACGGTGCGGTCGGGACGCCCCACTTTGGCGCCGATGGACGCCGGCACGGCGAAGCCCATGGTTCCGGCGCCCCCCGAGTTCACCCACGTGTAGGGGTGATCGAACTGCCAGTACTGCGACGCCCACATCTGGTGCTGGCCCACGCCGGCCACCACGATGCCGTCGCTGGGTGCGGCGTCGCGCAATTGCTCGACCACCATCTGCGGCTTGATCGCCCCACCTTCAGCGTGGTCGTAGTAGAGCGGGAACTGCTCCTGCCACTGGTGGACCTGCGCCCACCACGGCTCCAGGTCCTGGACCGCGGGGGCCTCACCGTCGGCGTTCATGGCGGACAGGAGCTCCTCGATCACCAGCCGGCAATCGCCGACGATCCCGACGTCGGGGGTCCGCACCTTGCCCAATTCGGCCGGGTCGACATCGACGTGGACGATCTTTGCCTCCGGCGCGAATGCATCGATCTTTCCAGTCACCCGGTCGTCGAACCGCGCCCCGAGGCTGATGAGAAGATCGCTGCGCTGCATTGCGGTCACCGCGGTGTAGTTGCCGTGCATACCGGGCATCCCCAGGCATTGGGGATGTGAGTCCGGGAAGGCGCCACGCGCCATCAGGGTGGTGACCACCGGGATCCCCGTGCGCTCGGCCAAGGCCCGCAGTGCCTCGGCCGCCCGCGCCTTGAGCACGCCGCCGCCCACGTAGAACACGGGGCGATGGGCCTGCGCGATCAGCGCGGCCGCTTGGCGGATAAGCGCGGGATCGCCCACTCTGTGCGGGTGGTACCCGGGGAGATCCAGCTCGTCCACCGACGAGGGCCAGTACCACTCCATGGTCGCATTGGCGATGTCCTTGGGAAAGTCGATAAGCACCGGGCCGGGACGGCCGGTGGTGGCGACGTGGAAGGCGGCGGCCACCACGCTTGGGATGTCGTTGACATCCTTGATCAACCAGTTGTGCTTGGTGATGCCCATCGTCACCCCGGTGATGTCGCACTCCTGGAACGCGTCGGTGCCGATGGAGCCGGTTGCCACCTGGCCTGAGACCACGACGAGCGGGGTCGAGTCCATGTAGGCGTTGGCCAGCGGCGTCACGATGTTGGTGGCTCCCGGCCCGCTGGTCACCATGGCCACGCCGGGCTTGCCGGTCACCATGGCGTACCCCTCCGCCATGTGCCCGGCGCCCTGCTCGTGGCGGACGAGGACGTGCCGGATCGAGGAGTCGATGATCGGGTCGTACACGGGCAGGATGGCCCCGCCGGGCAAGCCGAACATGACGTCGACACCCTGCATCTCGAGGCTCTTGATGAGTGCCTGTGCTCCGGTGAGCTGCATCGTTGCTTCCCCTGTCTCTCTCTCGGTGCTTGTGCAACGTTGGCTGGTTGGTACTGACTTGGTCCGGAAAATGAAACGACCCCCCGTTTGGGAGGTCGTAAAGCGCGCGTTGCAGTGTGGCCGCGCGCTTACGTGACGAGTACCAGAATTCGAGGGTCGCGGCGGCTGCTCGTCTGCATAGTGGACTTATTCTGGCACGTCATCGCCGCCGCGACAACCCCGGGTCCCCCATGGCTGCCCTCCGACGCACCGCCGGCCGACGAAGCGCACACGAAGAGTGATGCCGTGCCGGGGGTCCGGCGGCCGTTCATGGTGTCGCCATCCCCCCGCCCAGGAGGGCGGGAAGCGCCGTCGCCCGCATGCGGGCCAGCACCCGGTCGGTGACCGGCGCCACGTCAGGGTGGATGCCGCCGTTACCTCCTGCCGCCGTCTGCCACGCGGCTGCACGTCGCTCCGCCGCGTCGCCGTCTTCGAACTCCACGCAGTCGAGGCGATCGGTCGTCAGATCGACCACGACCGTGTCACCGTCCTCGACCAGGGCGATCGGCCCGCCGAGGAACGCCTCGGGGGCGACGTGGCCGATGACGAGACCAACCGAACCTCCCGAGAAGCGGGCGTCGGTCATCAGCGCGATGGTGATGTGCCGCTGGCGGCACAGGGCCGTGATCCGCGAGGTCGGGTCGAGGAGCTCGGGCATGCCGGGCGCCCCACGGGGACCCTCGTAGCGGATCACCACCATGTCGTTGTCCATGAAGCTGTCCGGGTCGCCGTCGAGAGCCTCGATCAGCGGGCGCTCGCCGTTAAAGACGCGGGCACGGCCGGTGAACACGCCGTCCTTGATGCCGCCCTCGACCCCGGCGATCTTGAGGATCGCCCCTCCGGCGGGCGCCAGGTTGCCGCGCAGCAGACGGAGTCCCCCGGTGTCCTTGAAGGGCTTGTCCACCGGGAAGATCACCTCGCCGTCAGGCGGGGGGGGTCGAGGCGCCGCAACTGTTGGGCCAGCGTCTCGCCCGTGCAGGAAATCGCGTCGCCATCGAGGAATCCGGCCTGAAGAAGCTCGTTGGCGATGACCTGCAGACCGCCTTTGGCGTCGACATCCACCATGGAGTACTCGCCGAACGGCCGCATGTTGACCAGCACCGGCAGTCGCCGGGCCAGGTCGTTGAACTCCTGTTGGCTCAGCACGTCGCCCCAGAGGTCGAGACCGGCGGCCCGAGCGATCTCGACGCTGTGCAACAGCACGTTGGTGGACCCACCCATGGCGATGGTGACCGTAAGGGCGTTGCGCAGCGCGGCGGGCGTCACGATGTCGCGCGGCGCGATTCCCTCCTTGGTCATGGCGAGCAGGCAGTCGACCGTCTGATCGGGGAACTCGGTCAGACGGCGCGGGTCGTCCGACGGCGGGGACACCATGTGCAGCGGTTCGAGCCCGAGGACCGCGATGAAGGTCTGCATCGTGTTGTACGTGAACATGCCCCCGCAGCTGCCCTGCCCGGGACATGCGTGCAACGCGTAGCGGTTCCGGACCTCGGCGTCCTGGTCGGCCACCTGGAAAGCCGAGACCAGGTCGATCCGGTCACCTGTCTCCGGATCGATGCCGGGCCTGATCGGGCCGTCGGAGACGATGACGGCAGGGGTGTTGTTCTCCAGCACGGCGGCGACGGTCCCGACCGGTGGCTTGTCGCAGGCCACGACCGCGACCAGTCCCGCGACGCTGTTCGCCGCCAGGTGGACGTCGGCGACATCGTGGACGAGCTCCCGACCGATGAGAGAGAACCGCATCTGCGGTGTGCCGTTGAGCTGGCCGTCGGAGACACCGAGGGTGAACACGGGCGGGATCAGCCTGACCGTCAGGTCGTCGGCGGCGATGCGACGTGACAATGCGGCCTGGAGTGTCGCCACCTTCTCGGGGACGCCCAGATAGCACTGGCTGTCCCCGAGGTTGCCGATCACCGCCCACACCGGGTCGTGGATCTTCGCCACGTCCTCACCGAGGAAGGCGGCCGTGCCCACCCTTTGCACGTCGCGCCCGGGGTTGATGGACACGAACGTCTCCGATTCGTTGCGCACGGAACCCAAACTAGTGCGCGGGTTCGGCTTCCCAGGCGTGGACCGACACTGGCGGCGGCGTCACCTCGGCCCCGAGGGTGGGAATGCGCCGCTGGAGGGAGCGCGGCATCCACCAGTTCCGCTCTCCGAGAAGTTCCATCAACGACGGGACGAGGACCATGCGCACCAACGTGACGTCGAGCGCCACGGCGACGGCGAGCCCGAAGCCGAAAACCTTCAAGATGTGCAGCGGATCCTTGATGACGAACGACGCGAAGACACAGAACATGATCGCCGCCGCGGCGGTGATGACGCGCCCGGTCACGGCCAACCCGTCGGCCACGGCGAGGGAATTGTCGCCCGTCTGCAGCCAGCCTTCCCGGATGCGGGACAACAAGAAGACCTCGTAGTCCATGGACAACCCGAAGAGGATGGTGAACATCGTCACCGGGATCCACGGATCGATGGGCCCGGTCCGGCCTATCCCCACGACGCTGCCCAACCAGCCCCACTGGAAGACGGCCACCATCACGCCGTAGGCCGCGCCCACACTGAGCAGGTTCATAACGACGGCCTTGAGAGGCAGCACGACGGAGCGGAAGACCGCCATGAGGAGGAGGAACGAAAGGACCAGTACGGCGCCGATCACGAGCAGTAGCCGGTTCCCGAGGAAGGTGGCAGCGTCAACGCTCACCGCGGTCTCACCGCCGACCTGCGCGTCGACGCGGGTACCGCTGACCACGGCGGGGATCACGTCGCTGCGCAACGTGCGCACCAGCGCCTCGGTGGCGGCCGCTTGCGGCGCCGTCGTCGGGTACGCCACGAGAACCGCTCCGCTCTTCGTGGCGTTGAACTGGGGCGGCACCACGTAGGCCACGCCGGACGTGTCCGCAATGGCGGCGCGCAGATGCGCAACGGTCGGGGCGGCCGCGGGTCCGGGGAGCGACACCGCCACCACGAGCGGACCGTTGAATCCCGGGCCGAACCCCTGCGCCAGCAGGTCGTAGGCCTGACGGGTCGTCAGCGACGGTGGATCGTTGCCGGCGTCGGTGAACGCAAGCCGCATGCTGAAGAGCGGGAGTGCCAACAGCACCAGCACGAGCACGGCCACGGTGCCGGTCACCCACGCCCGCCGCTGCACGAAGCGGCTCCACCGGAACCAGAACCCGTCGGGCGGCGGGGGGCCGCCGCTCTGCAACAGGCCGGGGACATGGAGCTTGTCGATGGCTTCGCCGGCAAAGCCGAGCAAGGCGGGCAGCAAGGTGAGCGCCGCCAGGAGGACGAGGAGCACGGCCACGATGCACGCGGTGGCCAGTCCGATCATGTAGGCCTGGCCGATGAGGAAGAGACCGAAGAGCGAGATCACCACCGTGCTCCCGGCGAAAAGCACCGAACGCCCCGACGTCATGAGCGACACGATGACTGCATCGCGTGGCCCGCGCCCCTCGAAGAGCCCTTGGCGGTAGCGCGTCGCGATGAACAACGCGTAATCGATGCCCACGCCGATGCCGATCATGGCGGCCATCTCGGGCGCGAACGTCGGCACAACGAGGAGGTGCGTCACCAATTCCAAGAGCGCGATACCGACCCCGAGTCCGAAGAGAGCGGTGATGATCGGCAGACCCATGGCCACGACCGATCCGAACGCGAGCAACATGATGAGGATGGCCGCGGTGATACCGATGCCCTCGCTGGACCCGGGCGCAGCCGTGATCACCGAGGAGATGGGGTTTCCGCCCAACGCGACCTCGAACCCGCTGTGCGCGGCGCTCTCCGCCGACGCGATGACCGCCTTGACCGAAGCCGCCGGCAGGTGGTCCGCCGTCGTGTCGAACTGGACCACGGCATAGGCGGTGTGCCCGTTTGCCGCCACTTGCCGCGCGGCACCGGGAGAGAACGGCCCGGTCACGCCGACCACGTGCGACATTGGCTTGAGACGTTGCACCACGTCGTCGATGGCGGCCCGGTTCGCCGCCGAGCCGACCGGGGCGGCGGTGTGAAAGACGACGTCGGCGGTGTCACCCGACCGGGCCGGGAATCTCGCCGCCAGGATGTCGGCGGCCTGCTGTGAGGGTGTGTCCCCGGCCGTGAAGTCGTTCTGGAAGCGGGTACCGACCACCTGGGCAATGGCCGTGACGCCGATGATCAAGAGGATCCACACCAGGAGGACGGTCCGACGGTGGTCGTAACAACGAGCCGCCCAGCGGCCCAACGCAGACGTGGGCGCCGCGCCGGGAGCCGACCCGGACGGACGTTCGACCGTCGTCCCGGAGGGGCGCCCTGCCGTCGTCCCGGAGGTCAACCGGACGCCCTAGGATTCACCATTGATGAGTTTTAGCATAGAATTCACTAGTGGTGAATATATCCTGCGCAACCACCGGGGGGACGTGACCCCATGAGCCCCGGCGGCCGGCGTCCCGGCAAGGGCAACGCGCGGGAGGAGATCGTCCGGGCGGCCAGGGAGACCTTCGCCGCCCAGGGGTACGAGGGTGCCAGCCTGCGCGCGGTAGCCCGGGCCGCGGGGGTGGACGCCGCCCTCGTCCACCACTACTTCGACGGGAAGGCGGACCTGTTCATCGCGGCCATGGCACTCCCATTCGACCCCGCGAGGTGCATCTCGCCGCCCGCTCGGAAACCGTCTCGTCCGGCTTCAGCGGCGGCGCCACTGTGGAGGGTTTCCTCACCATGTGGGATCTCGCCGAGGGCACCGGGTCGTCGTTCGTCTCGTGCGCCGGGGCGATGGCGGCTTCGCCGACCGTGGCCGATGCCTTCCGCCAGTTCGTCAAGGAGAGGGTCTGGGAACAGATCGGGGCGATCCCCGGCGAAAGCGAGGCAACCTCCGACGTCCGTCGGGGCCTCGTGGCGTCACAGCTGCTCGGATTGGCGTTCGCCAGGTACGTCCTGCGCGTCCCGCCACTCTCGACGGCCCCACCCGCCGACATCGGTCGCTGGGCCGGGCCAACGCTGGACCGCTACAGCGCCGGCGAGTTGGAGGACCGCGCCGCGTCCGTCGAGGCCGGTGCACACGAACTGAGCTAACCGCGCAGCCGCCTGAGCTCCGCTGCCACTTCTTTGCCGTTGGCCTGGCCCGACGTCGCCTTCATGACGGCCCCGGTGAAGAAGCCGAACAACTTGTCATTGCCGTCGACGTAACGGGCCCACTCCTCGGGGTGGGCCGCCACCACGTCGGCCACGACGGCCGTCAAGGCGTCGGCGCCGAGCGCCTCGAAGCCCATCTCCCGCGCCAACTCCCGGGGATCGCTCCCGACCCTGGCGACCGCCGCGCTCAGCACGGCCTTGGACTGCGTGGCTGACAACTCGCCGTTCGACTCCATCTCGAGCAGCGTGACGAATGAGGACCGCGGCAGCGCCAGGCCGGCCTCCCCCTCTGCCGCCAGCTCGTTGGCGGCCCGGGCCAGCGCCAGCCGGACCGGGGCGCCGCCCCGCACGGCTTCGACGACCAGCTCGTCCAGACCGAGGTCGACCACGGCGCGAATCTGGTCCGATTCCGCGTCACTGGCCGACCCACCGACCAGCTCGACCAGGGCCGCTCGACGGTCGGCGGGCATGGGGCCCATGGCCAGGCGGACCCGCTCCTGCCACTCGGCGTCGGGCACCAGTGGGACCAGGTCGGGCTCGGGGAAGTAGCGGTAGTCGTTTGCTTCCTCCTTCGAGCGCATCGTCTGGGTGCGACCCGCTGCCTCGTCCCAGTGCCGCGTCTCCTGACTGACCGAATCTCCGCTCTCGATCAACGCAATCTGGCGCTGTGCTTCGTACTCGATGGCGCGACCGAGGGAGCGGAGCGAGTTGAGGTTCTTGATTTCGCAGCGCGTCCCGAACGAGGCCGCACCCAGCGGACGCACCGAGACGTTGGCGTCGAACCGCATCGACCCTTCCTCCAGGCGACCATCCGATGCGCCCGTGGCCACGAGGATCCCGCGCAGCTCGGATGCATAGGCCCGCGCTTGCGCGGCCGAACGGATGTCGGGCTCGCTCACGATCTCCACCAGCGGGACGCCGGAGCGGTTGTAGTCGACGAGGGCGTGGTGGGCCGAGTCGATACGGCCGCCCGCGCCGACGTGGGTCAGTTTCCCCGTGTCCTCTTCGAGATGGGCCCGCGTGACGCCGACACGGAACCCTCCGGGCAGCTCGAGCCAGCCCCCGAGGTTGATCGGTTCGTCGTACTGGCTGATCTGATAGTCCTTGGCCTGATCGGGATAGAAGTAGTTTTTGCGGGCGAAGCTCGAGGCGTGGATGTCGCAGTGCAGGGCCGTCCCGATGCGCATGGCCAGTTCCACGGCCTGGGCGTTGAGCACGGGCAACGATCCGGGGAGGCCGAGGCAGACCGGGCAGATATTCGTGTTCGGTTCTTCGCCGAACTTGTTGCGGCAGCCGCAGAAGAGCTTCGTCGTCGTCGCCAACTCGCAGTGCACCTCGAGGCCGATCACCGTCTCCCAGACGGTCTCGTTGCCCGTGCCCGTCTCGTTGCCCGTGCCCGTGTCGGGGCCCGTGCCCGTTTCGGTGTGCGTGCTCATAGGGACCACTCCGTTCTCGGGGCGGCCGCCTCAACCGCGCCGGCGACCTGGAAGAGCACCTGCTCGGCCAGCGCCGGGGCCAGGACCTGGATGCCGACCGGGAGGCCGTCGGCCCCCACCCCGAAGGGCACCGACAGCGCGGGGTGGCCGGCCAGGTTGGACGGGATGGTGCAGATGTCGTTCATGTACATGGCCATGGGGTCGTTCACCTTGTCGCCCAGCGCGAACGCAGTCGTGGGAGCGGTGGCGCCCAGCAGGACGTCGACGGACGCATAGGCCCGCTCGAAGGCCTGGACGACCAGAGTCCGGACGCGCTGCGCCTGGGCGTAGTAGGCGTCGTAGTAGCCAGCCGACAGCGCGTAGGTCCCCAGCATGATGCGGCGCTTCACCTCGTCCCCGAAACCGGCGGTCCTCGTGGCCAGGTTCATGGCCGCCGCGTCGTCGCCCTCGACCCGCAGGCCGTACCGCACCCCGTCGTAGCGGGCCAGGTTCGAAGAGGCCTCAGCCGGAGCGATGATGTAATACGCCGAGAGGCCGAAGCCGAACTCGGGGACGCTGATCTCCTCCACCTTTGCCCCTGCCGCCGCCAACGCCTCCGCCGCTTCGTACACACGCGCGCTGACGTCGGGCGCGCAGCCCTCAATGAGCTCGGGGCACAGGCCGATCCGCACCCCGTCCACGCCGGCGCCCACGACCTCGAGGGTCGACGGTGCAGCGAGGCGCAGGGAGGTGGTGTCGCAGGGATCGTGCTGCGCCACGACGTCGTAGAGCAGTGCGGCATCTTCGACCGTGCTTGCAAAGGGCCCGATCTGGTCGAGCGAACTGGCGAACGCCACCAGCCCGTAGCGCGAGACCCGTCCGTAGGTCGGTTTCATGCCGACGACGCCGCAGAGCGCAGCCGGTTGACGGATCGATCCGCCGGTATCGGATCCGAGGGCGAGTGGCGTGAACCCCGCGGCGACGGCAGCGGCCGAGCCGCCACTGCTGCCGCCCGGCACCTTGTCGCTGTCGCGCGGATTGCGGGTCGGCCCGAAGGCGGAGTTTTCCGTCGAGCTCCCCATGGCGAACTCATCCATGTTCGTCTTGCCCAGCGCGATCGCACCGGCGGCCCGCAGCAGTTCCACCACGGTGGCGTCATAGGGCGGACGCCAGCCGTCGAGGATCTTCGACCCACACGTGGTCGGGATCCCCCGTGTGCAGAGGTTGTCCTTGAGCGCCACCGGCACCCCGGCCAATGGGCCCGGATCCCGCCCCCGCGCGACGGCGCCGTCGACCGCGGCCGCCTCGGCCAGGGCATTGTCCGTCAGCACCGCCAAGAAGGCGTGGGTCTCGCCGTCGCGTGCCGCCACGGCCGCCAGGGCCTCCTCGGTCACCTCGCGCGCTGAGCGCTCACCCGACCGCACGGCCTCCGCCGTCGCCCGTGCGCTCATCACGGTGCCTCACCGCCGATCCGCGGCACCCGGAACCGGTGGTCTTCCACCGATGGTGCAGCCGCGAGCACCTCGGCCCGGTCCAGGCTCGGGCGCGGTTCATCGGGTCGCAGCACGTTCTCGACCGGGAGCGGATGGGCCATGGGAGCGAGATGCGACAGATCGAGCGCTGCGACATCGGCCGCATGGTCGAGCACGGTCCGCAGCTGCGCGGTGAAGAGATCGACCTCGTCCTCGCGCAGGGTCAGCCGGGCCAGGTTGGCCACATGGATCACGTCGTCGCGGCTGAGGTGTCCGGGGCTCCCGCTGTCGTGGTGGCCCGGCTCTGGAGCGCCGGTCATGCCCCCGCCGGGGGGAGGAGGTCGCTGACGAACGCCACGGTCCGTTTCTCGATCTCCTCCTTGTCGTAGTCGAGGGTGGCCACATGGAAGCTGCGCTCCAGCACGATCCGCTCCACCGGTCCGCTGACCCCTTCGACCAGGCGGTCGCCCGAGACCGGCGCCACCACATGGTCCTGGGTGCTCGAGAACAGCAGGATGGGGCAGGTGAGCGTGCCGAGCTCCGCGGAGATCGCGGTGGCGGCCCCGAAGAGCGAGCGCGCGGCGCGGAGCGGCAATTCGGGGTACGCCGATTCGACCGCACCCTCCTGGGCGATGTCGGACCCGACCCCGGGGGCCAGCTCGTCGCCGCCGTCGATCAGCGCGTCGATGAACGCCACCGTGTCGGCATCGGGCGGCTCGATCAGGGGGTTGACGAGCACGAGTGCGGCGATCTCGGGGTGCCGCTCCCCCAGCCAGACACTCAGGGTGCCACCCATGGAGAGGCCCACGACCACGACGGCCTCGCATCGCGCCGCCAACTCGGCATAGCCCGCCTCGGCGGCGGCCGACCAGTCCTCCCACCGGGTGGGGACCATGTCCTCAACGGCGGTGCCGTGCCCGGGAAGCAGCGGCAACTCCACTGTCAGGCCGGCGTCGGCCAGGGCCACCGCCAGCCCGCGCATCGACTGGGGATTGCCGGTGAACCCGTGCAGGACCAACGCCCCGCGGGCGTCGCCGACGGCGGAATAAGGCTCAGCGCCAGGAAGAATGGGGGCAGTCACGCGCGACCATCCTACTGAGGAGCCGACTAACGTTCCGCCGGGCAAGGAGGCCCTGTGTGCCGATCGGGCCGTCCCCCATGCAGTCAGATCACGACGCCGACGAAGGAGCATCTCGATGCCGTACCCGTTCTTGAGTGACGAGTGGTTGGAGGAAGCCCGTCGCATCCGCGCCGACTACGAGGGAAAGGCGGTTCCGTTCCCCCACCCGGTCCGCATGAACCTGGTCGTCACCGCGGTCCCCTTCGGGGACAAGGACATCGATGCCCACATGGACACCTCGAGCGGCGAGCTCGTCCTCGACGTCGGGCACATCGAGAACCAGGATCTCAAGGTCACCGTCGACTATGACACCGCCAAGGCGATCCTGATCGATGGCAATCCGCAGGTGGGAATGCAGGCCTTCATGGCCGGCAAGGTCCGGGTCGAAGGGGACATGGGCAAACTGATGGCGCTGCAGACGGCGCCGGTCGGGGCCGACTCGAGCGCGGCGGAAATGGCCAACCGGCTCAAGGAGATCACCTCCTAGGACCGCCTACCGGGGGTGCGGTGCTCAGGGGAGTGCGCCCGTCAGGGGAGCGCGGTGCTCAGGGGGGTGCGGTGCTCAAGGCCGTCGCCTTGGCGCCACGGGCCAGGGGCCGGATGAACGTGGCCGCGACGACGCCGAGGGCGGCCACGAACGCGGCCACCCAGAAGCCCACCTGGAAGCTGTGCAGGAGGTTGGAGGAGTGGTGCACGTCGGCGAGACCGGCATGGCGGGCGAACGACTCCTGAAGTGTCAACACCACCTGGATACCCGCGACCTCGCCCACCTGCGAAGCCAGCAGCTGGGCCGCGCTCATCACCCCGTACTCCGCCTCCGCCACTTCGTTGGACATGGTCGACGATGCCGCCGGCAGGGCGATGCCCATGCCGAGACCCGAGAGGGCGAGCGCCACCACAATGATCCCCAGGCCCGATGTGGGCGCAAGGGTGGCGAAGAGGATCATGGACACCAGCACCGACGAGGCGCCGGCGACGGTGGCCACCCGTTCGCCTGTTCGCACCGTCATATAGCCGGCGATCGGGGCGCTGAGCCCGTACACGAGAGGGCGGGCCACGGAGACGAACCCCACCTCCGAGATGGAATAGCCGTAGACCTGCTCCATGAGCAACGGAAACAGGAAAAACCCCCCAAAATAGGCGAAATTGGAGCATCCCTGCATGGCCAGGGGGAACACGAAGTTGCGGCGGCGCAGGTACCTGGTCGGGATGAGCGGGGTGGCGAACGTGAGCTCGCGCCACACGAACAGCACGCTCAGGGCGACGGCGCCGAGACCCGAGAGGATCACCCACACCGACGTCCACCCGGCGATCGGACCGAGGCTCAGCACGAGCATCGCCGCCGTCACGGCACCGGCCAGGCTCCAGCTGCCGACCCAGTCCATCCCCTCCCAGGCCGCCTCCGCGCCGTCTTCGCCGGGTGGCTCGACGGCCGGCCCCCGATGGGCCCGGTGCCGCGACGGCAGAATGAGCGCGACCACCAAGGCGGCGACGACCAGGAGGATGAGCTGCCCCCAGAACAGGGCACGCCACCCGAGGAACTGGATCACCGGCGAGCCCAGCGTCACGCCGAGGACGGGACCACCCGCCGCGACCAGAGACCACCACCCCAGTGCTTTGACCCGCTCCTCCCGGTCGAACAACTGCAGGATCAAGGCCATGGACGCGGTCCCTGTCGCGGCGCCCTGCACACCATCGAGCGCGCGGGCGAAGATCAGCACGCCCACGGTCGGCGCGGTGGCCGTGAGGACGGCGCTCACCATGGCCCCGCCCAACCCGAAGAGATAGAGCCGCCGGTGCCCGAAGAGGTCGCCTGCCTTGCCGAAGAACGGCGCCGCGATGCCAAAGGCCAGGAGCGGGCCGGTCGAGACCCAGGTCAGTACCGAGAAGTTGGTGTGGAACTCCGCCCTGACGGTGGGGAGTGCCACGACGAAGACCGTGAAGGTGATGTTGAGCGAGAGCAATCCGGCCAACAGCGCGGCGAGGGCCCACCAGCGGTAGCGGGGACTGCGCTCGGCCCGGCCGACGACGCGGTGACGAAGAAGGACGGGCCAGCTCGGGGCTACCGACGCTTCGGCGCCGCTGGCCCCGAGGGCGGCGGCGCCAGGGTCGGCTTTGGGGTCGAGCAGGAGATCCGGGCGCTCGGTGGGCGGGTTCTCCACCGCGGGGACCCTACTGTGAGGGCCCTACCGGGGACCCTACTGTGAGGGCCCTGAATCGAGGGCCCTACATCGAGGGCCCTCCTTTCGGGTGCTCCGGTGGCCGCGGCCCACGAGCATCCGCGACCCACGAACCCGCGCTGCCGGCGGAAAACGGTGCGGCTGGAGGACGACGGCGCCGCGGTACCTGGTCAGGAGAAGCGGCGGGACCACCAGTTCGGGTCCCGCCCGTGGGCGTGGAAATGGCCGGGGATCTGGCGCATGACCCGATCGACCGACCAGCCGCCGTTGCCGAAACGTGCGTTCGCCACCCGGCGCAGCTGCCCCAGCATGTGCTCGACATCCGCTTCGGGCGGCACCGCGCCGTGGTGCTTCCAGACCACCATGGGCACGTCGCAGATCTCGCAGTCCGCCACCCAGCACACGTCGTCCTCGTGGTGCCACGGCGAGATGTGGGCCGCCTCACAGAGGTCACAGGACGCGTCGAAGGGGAGGGCCACCGGCGCCTCGTCGCGTCTGGTCAGTGGGCCAGGATCGTCACGGACGACCCCGCGTTCACTGTGGTGTTGGTGGCAGGCGATGTCCCGGCCGCGGTGCCGTTGGGGTTGCCCTGCACTCCGGCGACCGTCAACCCCTGGTTCTGGAGCGTGGTCGTGGCCTGCGAGACCGTCTCCCCGATGACGTTGGGCACCTGGACCGTGGGGGGCCCGGTCGACACCGTCACCGTCACCGTCGACCCCCAGAGCACGACGGTGCCCTTCCGGGGATTGACCGAGATGACATTGCCCTTCGAAACCGTGGAGCTCGGAGCGAACGCCTCGTTGCCGGCGAGACCCGCCGCCTGCAGGAGGACGAGCGCGTCGTTGTAGGAGTCCGACTGCGAAATCGCGGTCGGGACCGGCACCGGACCGTGGCCCATGGAGGGGACCATGTCGATGGTGGACCCGTAGGGCGCCTTGGCCGGCGTCTGCTCTCCCTTGTAGGACCACGAGATGAGCATCCCGTTCGGCACCGTGTCGTTGTACGCGGCCGTGACGCAGTTGCCCTCGAGGTGATCCGCCTTCAGCGTCGTCACCGCCTGCCCGCAGGTCAAACCGCTGAGCGACGGGACGGCGACCGACGGCGGGCCGAGCGACGGCACGACCGAGAGCGTCGATCCCTCCTTGAGGACCTTCCCCGCAGTGGGAGTCTGCGCAATGACGACGCCTATGCCGATCGTGATCGACTGCACGCCTTTGGCGACGTGCAGCGTGAAGTGGTCCTTGTTCGCGGCCGCCCGGGCGTGGTCCAGGCTCAGTCCCTTCAACGGCGGGACAGGGTGCGAGGCGGTGAAGATCTGCTTCTGCCAGGCGACGAGCCCGCCCGCCACCAACGCCAGGACGAGGACGGCCGACCCGATGATCCAGGCCCACTTGCGACGGCTCTTGCGGCGCATGGCGATGACCGAGCCCTCTGCCGGGCCTGCGACCTTGCCGTTCTTCCCGTTCTTGCCCTGCAAGCTGGGCTCGGCGTCGAAGAGCTCGCCCGGCCCGGCCTTGGTGCCGACTGGAGCCGGCTTGGTCGGCTTCCCGAGCGAGGGGGGGACCTGGGTCAGCTCGGAGACGTCGGGGGGCCGAAACCCGTTGAGGGGCGCGGGTGCAACGTGGTCGGGCGGGTGCAGGGTCAGGGGCTCCGGCGTCGGGAGCGCGCTGGCCAGTGCCCCCAGGCGGGCTTCGAACCCTGCCGCGTCGAGCCGGGCGGAGGCCTCGGGAGCGGCGGCGCGGGCCAGCACGTCATCGAGCGGGCCGAGGGTCTCGTTCGGCGGCAGTGGAGAACCGATGCGAGCCATGATCGTGCCCTGGGTGGTATCGGACACGAACGGCACCGTGCCCGAGAGCGCCTCGTAGAGGACCAACGCCAACGAGTAGACGTCGGCCCGGCCGTCCAGCGGCTTGCCCTCGGCGGACTCGGGGGAGATGTAGCGGGCTGTTCCCACCATTGCGCCCGCCGGCTCCGTGTACGCCGCCTCGGCCAGGGCGCGGGCCACGCCGAAATCGGCCACGCGGACGCGGCCCTCCTCGTCGAAGAGGAGGTTGGCCGGCTTGATGTCGCGATGCACCAACCCCCGGGCGTGGGCGTAGGCCAAGCCCTGTGCCACTTCGGTGCCCAGGTGCGCGGCCTGGGAATGGGTGAGACGGTCGCCCCGGTCGAGGAGGTCGCGCAGCGACCCGCCGCCGAGATACTCCAGGACCAGGTACGGCCCATCGGTGTCCTCGCCCCAGTCGAACACCCGCAACACGTGGGGGTGGTTCAGTGAGGCCACCGATCGGGCCTCGGCCCGGAAGCGCTTCAGGAAGGCCTCGTCGCTGGCCAATCCCGGCTGGAGCACTTTGACCGCGACGTAGCGTTGCAAGCTCACGTCTTCGGCGAGATAGACGTGCGCCGAAGCGCCAGTGCCCAAAGCGGAGAGCAGCCGGTACCGCTTCCCAAGGACCCGGCCGATGGAATCAGAGATAAGGGGCATCGGGACTCCCCGTAGGCTAGTGACTTACGGGGCGTCTCCGGTGGACACCCGCCATTTGCGGGTCACAAACTGACAATTGCGGGTCGTGCATTACGGGTCGGGGAGGGACCCGGACTCGAGCAGGGCCTCGAACCCTTCCGCGGCGAGGATGGGAATGCCCAGCTCTTCGGCCTTCTTGAGCTTGCTGGCCCCGGGGGCGTCGCCCAGGACAAGGGCGAAGGTCTTCTTGGACACGCTGCCCGGGGATTTCCCGCCTCGCGACAGGATCGCCTCCTCGGCCTCCTCCCTGGTGAAACCGGGTACGGTGCCCGTGACCACGATGGTGAGGCCGGCGAGGGTCTGGGCCGGGCCGGTGCCCCCACCGGCGGCGCTTTCCCCTGGGCCAGCGCCCGGGCCGCCACCAGGGCCGCCACCTGCAGTCCCTCCGGCTCCCGGCTCCTCCAGGGTCACCCCGGCTGCCCGCAGGCGCCCGATCACGCCCTGGTTGGTGGGCATGGCCAGGAATTCGGCGATGCTCGCGGCGATGACCGGGCCGATCCCCTCGACGGCGGCCAACTCGTCCGCGGTCGAGGCCATGATGGTGTCGAGGGTGCCCAGGCCGCGGGCCACCGCCCTGGCTCCCGTCGGGCCCAAGTGGCGGATCCCGAGCCCCACCAGTACCCGGCTCAGCGGTTGGGCCGTCGAGGCGGCGATGCCCGCCACCAGGTTGGCGGCCGAAATGGCGGCGAAGCGTTCGAGGGCGGACAGTTGCGGCACGGTCAGGTCGTACAGGTCGGCCGGGTCGGCGATCAGCCCGGCCGCCACGAGCTGGACGACCCGCTCCTCGCCCAGACCTTCGATGTCCATGGCAGAGCGCGATGCATAGTGGACGATGCGCTGCACGCGCTGCGCCGGGCAGTCGATGTTGGTGCAGTAGGTGTCGCTCTCACCCTCGAGGCGCACCAGCGGCTGGCCGCAGGAGGGGCAGGCGGCCGGGAACTTCCAGGGCGGCCTGCGCCGCTTGGGCACACCGGGGCCGGCCCGCACAGGGCCCACGATCTCGGGGATCACGTCGCCTGCCTTGCGGACGATGACGATGTCACCGGGACGGACGTCCTTGATCCGCACCTGGTCCTCGTTGTGGAGCGTTGCCACCTCGACGGTCGACCCGCCGACGAAGACGGGCTCCATGCGCCCGAACGGCGTCGCCCGGCCGGTGCGCCCGATCGACACCATGATGTCGATCAGCTTCGACGTCCGCTCCTCGGGCGGGAATTTGAACGCCATGGCCCAGCGGGGGCGCGCGAGGTCGCGCCCAGGCGGGCATGCAGCGCCAGGTCGTCGACCTTGGTCACCACCCCGTCGATCTCGTACGCCAGGTCGTGGCGCGCCTGCGCCAGCTCGAGACAGCGGGCGATGACCTCCTCGACCCCGGTGACCAGCAGCGCGTCGGGGCTGACCGGGAACCCGGCCTTCCTGAGCAGGGCCAAGGTGGCCGACTGCGAGGCCGCAGGCCAGTGGCTCCCTTCGGATGCCCCCTCCACCTCGCCGACCTGGTAGGCCCAGAACGAGAGGGGCCGGGTGGCCGTCACCGCCGGGTCCTTCTGACGGAGCGCGCCGGCGGCGGCGTTGCGGGGGTTGACGAACAACCGGAGACCGGCGGCCTCCTGGCGCTTGTTCATGGCGGCGAAGTCAGCCAGCGGAAGGTAGATCTCGCCCCGGATCTCGAGCAGAGCCGGGAAGGGGCCGGCCTTGGCGTCGAGCGTCTTCGGCACCACCCTGACCGTCGCCACATTCGCCGTGACGTCCTCGCCGGTGACCCCGTCCCCCCTGGTGGCGGCCTGGGTGAACCGCCCGTGCTCGTAGGTGAGCGACATGGCCACGCCGTCGACCTTGGGCTCACTCGAGAAGGCGAGATGCTCCAGGTCCAGATCGGGCACCTGGCGACGCAGGCGCTCGGCCCAGGCCCGGAGGTCCGCCTCTTCGAAGGCGTTGTCGAGGCTCATCATGGGGACCCGGTGCCGGACGGGCTGGAAGAGCCCGAGGGGAGCAGCACCCACGGTCTGCGTCGGTGAGTCGGGAGTGACGAGGGTTGGATGCGCGGCCTCGAGCTCGCGGAGCTCGACCACCAGGAGGTCGTACTCGGCGTCGGGGATCTCGGGCGAGTCGAGCACGTTGTACCGCTCGTTGTGGTACTTGATCACCTCACGCAGTTCGGCCGCCCGGGCTCCCGCCTCGGGCGGCACGTCGCCCCCCTCCGGCGGGGCGTCGGCAGCGGCCACGGTCAGGCGGCGATGCCGGCGCCGACCACAGCGTCCGGATCACTGACGTCGTAGAGGGCGACCGTCTGCCCGGGCGCGACGGGTCGTTGGGGCGCGTCGAATCGGACGACCAGGCCGGCGGCGGTGCGGGTCAGCGCGCACGGCGCTGGACGGCCGTGCGCGCTGACCTGGGCCACGGCCCGGTCACCGGGCCCGAGGGGCCGGTCCACCCAGGTGAGGGTGGCGTCGCCTAAGGTCACGCTGGCCGTCATCGCCTCGGCCGCACTGCCCACCGTGACCCGGCGCGTCGGGACGTCGACGGCGATCACGTAACGCCGGGCCCCATCGGTCCCGTGACCCATGCCGCGGCGCTGGCCCACGGTCACCAGCTCCACCGCGTCGACCGTCCCCACCCTCTCACCCCGGCTGTTCGTCACCGCAGCCGGGTGGAACGCCAACTTGTCGGCCAGGAAGCCCTGTCGGCCCTCGACACTTCCGATGAAGCAGACGTCCTGACTGTCGGGCTTGCCCGCCGTGCGCAGGCCCAAGCGGACGGCATGGGCCCGCACGTCGGCCTTGGTCATCTCCCCCACCGGGAAGAGCACACGGCCCAGCTCGGCCTGGCCCAGCATCGACAGCACGTAGGACTGGTCCTTGTCGGTGTCCGCGCCGCGCCGGAGGCGAAGCCTGCCCACTTCCGTGCCCACGTCCGCGGCGTCGCGGGTGACCCGGGCGTGGTGGCCGGTGGCGAGGCGGGCGAAGCCCAGCCGGTCCACCCGCTCGAGCAGCCGGTCGAACTTGATGGAGCGGTTGCACTCGATGCAGGGGTTGGGCGTCCTCCCCCGCGCATGCGCCTCGACGTAGGGCGCGACGACCTGGCGGTCGAACTCCTCGGTCAGGTTGAAGACGTGGTGGTCGATGCCGAGTTGCTGGGCGACGCGGCGGGCGTCATCGACATCGGCCACCGAGCAACAGCCCGAATCCGATTCGCCACCCCAGAGCTTGAGCGTCGCCCCCACAACGTCGTGCCCCTGCTCCACCAGCAGCGCCGCCGCGACCGAAGAGTCCACTCCTCCCGACATGGCCACCAGCACTCGCATCCGTCCAGTGTGCCACCGCTTCTCAGGGGTCATGTCGCAACGCGGCGATCACCGCCGGGACGACGGCCAGGGCGCGCTCGACGTCCGCGTCGGAGGAGTCGTGGCCGAGCGTGAACCGGATGGCGCCGCGGGCCAGCGCATCCGGCACGCCCATGGCCGCCAGCACGTAGCTCGGCTCGAGGGCCCCGCTGGCGCACGACGATCCCCCCGAGGCGCAGATGCCCTGTTCACTCAGGGCCACCAGGAGCTCCTCTCGTTCGATGCCGGCGAAACACAGATGCAGGTGGCCCGGGAGGGTGACCACCTCGGCGGCAACCGTCCGGTGAGCCCCGGCCACAGAAGCCAGGAGGCCCGCGGCCAACCGGTCGCGCAACGCGCCGACCCGGCACGCCGCCGCCTGCCGTTCGGCCGCGGTCAGCCGCAGGGCGATCGCCAGCCCCACGGCCCCCACCACGTCCTGCGTGCCACTGCGCCGCTCTCGCTCCTGGCCTCCCCCGCGAGCTGCGCCACGATGGCGGTGGATGCGCCCACGGCGAGCACGCCGACCCCGACCGGTCCGCCCACCTTGTGGGCGCTGAGCGCGACGAGGTCAGCGCCGGCTGTGCACACCGCAAGATCCATGAACGTGGCGGCCTGCACGGCATCGGTGAAAACCCGTGCGGTCTCACTGTGTGCGCGCACCGCTTCGATGACCGGGCCCAGCGGCTGCACGGCACCGGTCTCGTTGTTGGCCAGCATGACGGCCACCAACGCCGTGGTGTCGTCGATCTGCGCAGCCAGGCCCTCCACATCGACGACTCCGTCCTGGTCGACGGCCACCTCACGCCAGCGCACCCCGGGTGTGCGCGCGGCGGCCCGGCACGACTCGCGCACGGCGGGGTGCTCGACGGCTGCGCTCAACACCGACACTGCGCCGCCACCCGTTGCACCGGCGCGCTCCCGAGCGGCACCCAACGTGCCCGCCACCGCAAGGTTGGCCGACTCCGTGCCCCCGGAGGTGAAGATGATCTCGCCCGGGTCGCGCCCTACCGCAGCCGCGACCTCGTCACGGGATTCCTCGAGCAGGCGCCGGGCCCGTTGGGCCGGGCGATGGCTCCCGGTCGGATTGCCGAGCGGGACCGACCGTGCCTCGGCCATGGCCTCGGCCACCTCGGACCGCAGTGGTGTGGTGGCTCCATGGTCGAGATACGTCGTGACAACCTCACTCATGTGATCCAGACGGTCTTGGCGTTGGTGAACTCCTTCAACCCGAGTTCGGAGAGCTCGCGGCCGAAGCCCGAGCGCTTGATCCCGCCGAAGGGCAGCTCCGGCGTGGAGACGACCATGGCATTGACGAATACCGCGCCAGCCTCGAGCTCCTCGATGCAGCGCCGCTGCTCCTCCTCGTCATTCGTCCAGACACTCGAACCCAACCCGAAGCTGGTGGAATTGGCCACCTCGAGCGCTGTGGAGAGGTCGGGGACCCGCTCCACGATGGCCACCGGGCCGAACAGCTCCTCCTTGGCCACCGGCATGTCCGAGGTCACGCCCGAGAGGACGGTCGGCTTGAGGTACCACCCGGGCCCCTCCATCGGTTCCCCCCCTCCGTGCACCACGGCGCCCTGGCTGCGGGCCTCTTCGATCTGACCCAGTAACTCGGCCCGTTGCGCCTCCGAGACGATCGGCCCCACCTGCGTGGCGGGATCGAAGGGATCTCCCACCACGAGCGCGTCCATAGCCGCGGTGAACCGCTGCAGGAATTCGTCCGCCACCGGCTCGACCACGATGAAGCGCTTCGCCGCGATGCATGACTGGCCGTTGTTCTGCACCCGCGCCGTCACCGCTGTCCGCACGGCGTCGTCGAGGTCGGCGGAGGCGAGCACGATGAACGGATCGGAGCCCCCGAGCTCGAGGACGCTCTTCTTCAGGGCGTGCCCGGCCGTCGACGCCACCGACATGCCAGCCTTCTCGCTCCCCGTGAGGGTGACGGCGGCGATCCGCGGGTCCTCGATGAGCGCGGCGATGTCCTTGCTCTCGATGAAGAGGTTGGTGAAAGCACCTGCGGGGAGGCCGGCCCGGCGAAAGATGTCCTCCAGAAGGAGGGCGGTCTGCGGGACGTTGGACGCGTGCTTGAGCAGGCCGACATTGCCCACCATCAGTGCCGGCGCGGCAAAGCGCACCACCTGCCACAGCGGGAAGTTCCACGGCATGATGGCCAGGACCGGGCCGATCGGTTGGTAGTGCACATAGGAATGCGACGCGCCCGTGGTGATCGCTTCGTCGGCCAGCAGAGCCTCGGCGTGCTCGGCGAACCAGCGTAGGCCCATGGCGCACTTCGACGCCTCCCCGCGTGCGGCGGCAAACGTCTTGCCCATCTCGGTGGTCACGATGCGCGCGATGTCCGGTCCCTCGCCCTCGAAGAGGTCGGCGGCGTTGCTGAGATGACGGGCCCGCTCGGCGAAGCTGGTGGTGCGGTACTCGAGAAAGGTGTCGAAAGCCTGCTGCAACAGCGCCTCCACCTCGGCGGGGGTGTGCGCCGCAAACGTCTTCTCGGTCTGGCCGGTGGCGGGGTTGATCGTGGCGTAGGGCATAACCGATTCTTACCGCAGTCCGGCCTCTTCTCAGTCGCCGAGACCCAGCGGGTCGCCCCGGCCCAAAGTGTCGCCCAGACCCAGATGCCCGGGAATGGCGCGCCGGATCAGCTTCCCGGTGGCGGTGTGCGGCAAGTCCGCCACGGCGAAGTACTCCTTGGGCCGCTTGTAGGGCGCCAGCTGCACCGCCGCGGCCGCGCGCAGCGCGTCCTCGACCCCGCTGCCCTCCGCGACGAAGGCCACGCACACCTTTTGACCCCACTGCGCATCGGGTACGCCGAAGACGGCAACCTGGACGAGTCCCGGCACGCCGGAGAGCACCGCCTCCACCTCGGCCGGATAGACATTGACTCCTCCGCTGATGATGAGGTCGTGCCGGCGCCCGGAGAGGTAGAGATAGCCCTCTTGATCGAGCCGGCCCAGATCGCCCACCGTGCAGGCCGCGCCACGCCACGCTTCACGGGTGGCTTCCTCGTTCCGCCAATAGCTGAAACGGGCGAAGTCGGGCATATCGCACCAGATGGTGCCTGCACCCTCGTCGGCTTGCCGAGCCCCGTCGTCACCGGACCGGATGGCCCCGTCGTCAGCGGACCGGATGAACAGTCGTCGCCCCGGGCGGGCCCGGCCCACCGTCCCGGGGTGGGCGAGCCATTCGTCGGGACCGCAGACCGTGAACTGGGCCTCGGTCGACCCGTAGAACTCCCACACGGTGCCCGGGTTGACACGCGCCATGATCGCCCGCTTCACCGAGGGCGGGCACGGGGCCCCGGCGTGGGCCAAGAGTCGGAGGGCATCGAACACCTCGTCCGGGCCCAGCTCGGGGGCCTGCAAAATCCGCTGGAGATGGGTCGGGACCAAGAAGGCGGTGGTCGGGCGCAGCCGGCGCAGCACGTCCAGCGCGGTCGAGGCATCGAAGCGGCCGAGGACGGCCAAGGACCCGCCCGAGAGCAGCGTGCCGGCACAGAACCGCACCGAAACCGTGTGGTACATCGGCGAGCAGACCAGGTGGAGATCGCGCGCGTCGAAGTGCCAGACCGCAGCCTCGTCCTCGAAGACCGCTCGTGCGGTGTGCTCGTCCCACACCCCGGTGGTCACACCCTTTGGGCGTCCGGTGGTGCCCGAGGTGTAGTGCATCGGCCGGGTCAAGGGGTAGGGCGCCAACTCCGCCGGCGGTCCGTCCAACAGGCGCGACAGCGCACCCCGGTCGAGAATCTCGAGGGTCGGTTGCGCGTCGGCGAGGAGCAGATCGCGCTCGGACTGGGTGAGCGTGGCGTTGAGCAGGACCGGGAGCACCCCGCTGCGCGCCGCGCCGAGGACGGCACAGATCAGGTCGGCCGAGGACGGAAGGCAGAACGCGACACGATCGCCCACCCGGCAGCCATGGGTGCGCAGCGCCCCCGCCACCCGGCGCTGACGGTCCTCGGCGTCGGCCGCCTCGAGCACCTCCACGGTGGGTGCGCCCCTGGTCACTCCCGCAGCGTACCGACCGGCGTGCCGGCTCCCCGTGCCACGATGGCACCGTGACCCGCACGGACGTGGAGATGGCGAGCGTCCTCGTCGCCCGCTCGCGGCGGATCGTGGTCCTGACGGGCGCCGGCATCTCCACCGACTCGGGCATCCCCGACTTCCGGGGGCCCAACGGGGTCTGGACGAAAGATCCGGCGGCGGAGAAAGCGGCGAACCTCGACACCTACGTGCACGATCCCGCGGTGCGCCGCCGCGCGTGGCAGAACCGGTTGACGTCCCCCCTGTGGCTGGCCGAGCCCAACGAGGGCCACGCCGCGCTGGTCACGCTCGAGCGCACGGGCCGGCTCGACACCCTCGTCACCCAGAATATCGACGGCCTCCATCAAAAGGCTGGATCAGACCCGGCGCGCATCGTCGAGATCCACGGCAATTCGTCCGAAATCGTCTGCCTGCGCTGCGACCATCGCCAGCCGGCGGAGCCTGTGCACGATCGCGTGCGGGCGGGAGAAGCCGACCCGAGCTGCGAGGAGGTGCGCGCCGACGGGTCGACGTGCGGTGGGATCCTGAAGTCGGCCACGATCAGCTTCGGCCAGAATCTCGTCGCGAGCGACCTGCGCCGGGCCGAAGCTGCAGCGGCGGCGTGCGACCTTCTGCTCGCCGTGGGATCGACGCTCGCCGTGTTCCCCGCGGCCGGCCTCGTGCCGATTGCTTCCCGGGCGGGCGCAACCGTCATCATCCTCAACGGCGCCCCCACCGACATGGACCCGCTGGCCGATGTCGTCGTCAACGGCCCGATCAGCGAGCTGTTGCCGGCGTTGGTCGGGTCCCAATGAACGACTGGGGCCCCTCGACCTACGGCCAGCCCTGCCGGGAGTGCGCGTTCGAGTGGACCCTCGCGCTCGATGACGCCGGGTCGAGAATGGCTGAGCTCGCCACCTCCTATCCGGACCTGCTGCGCGGCGCCACCGGGCGCGAACAGCACCCCGACCTCTCGTGGTCGACCGCGGCCTACGTCAGCCACGTCGCCGACAACGTGCGCATCTGGACCGAACGTCTCGTGGGAGTGGCGGCGGGGGCATCGGCCCGTGTGGGGAGCTACGACGAGAACGAGCTGGCGGTGGCCAGGAACTACGAGACGATCCCGCTCCCGGCGGCCCTGTGGTCGTTGCAGCTCTCGATCGCCGAGTGGCGCAAGACGATCGGGGCCGCACGGAGCAACGGCACCGTGCTCATCCACCCTGAGCGCGGTGAGATGGACCTGCGCGACGTCGTGCTGGCGAACACCCACGATGCGCAGCACCACCTCTGGGACATCGAACGGACGCTGCGCTGGGAGGACTGACGGCACGTCGGTTTGCTGCGTAACCTCTCGCAAGGTGGAGGGCGCCGAGCATCCGAACGCCGTCGCCTATCGCCGGACCGCCGATGCGTTCCGGTCAGGGGACCTGGCCCTGTTGGCCTCACTCGTCGACATCGACGTCATCTGGCACGTTCCGGGTGCGCATCCGATGGCGGGTGACATCCACGGGTTGGACGCGCTGTTGGCCTGGTTCACGCAATTGGGACCCAAAGGGTTCTGGCTCACTGAACATGACGTCTTCGGCAATGACGAGCACGTGTGCGCCTTGAGCATTATGGGCGCACGACGTCAGCGCGTCGATGTGCGAACGCAGGTCGTCAGCATCTTCCACTACCGCGGTGGGATGCAGCTCGAGCGGTGGTTCTACCCCGAAGACCCCGCCTCGTGGGACACGATCTTCACTGAGTGAACCCGCCGCGCCGCGCCGGCGAGCGGCTACTCGCCCTCTGACTTGGCCTTCCGCCGGGGTTTGAGGGCGAACCACCAGATACTCGCCATCGTCCCCAAGATGCCGACGGTGGCCGCCACCGGCTTCACGACTTTTTTGGCCCCGCTCTTTGCCATGGGGGCAGACTACTGCCCGCGTACGGGCAGCAGGCGGTACCTCAGCTTCGGCGGGAGGCGGCGGCGGCAGCCACCAAGGCGGCAAACGGTCGCGGGTCGCCGGCCTCTTCGGGGTGCCACTGCACCCCCAGGACGAAGTGCGCCCCGGTGAGCTCGACCGCTTCGGCGACACCGTCGTCCGCGCTGGCTGTCTGCACCAGACCGGCACCGAGGTCCTTGATGGCCTGGTGATGGGAGCAGAGCACGGTCGTGGCGGCCCCGAAGATCGACGACGCGTGGCTCCCCGGGGTGGTCGTGACCTTCACCTCGCCGAACACGAAGGGGGCGCGGCGGTGGTCGTCGTGGCCGACGATGTCGGGCAGGTGCTGGTGCAACGTGCCCCCACGCTCGACGTTGAGGATCTGGCAGCCCCGGCAGATGGCGAGCACGGGCATATCGACCTTGAGCGCTGCCGCCAGGAGCGCGCGCTCGCTCTCGTCGCGGATCGGGTTGACCCCCACCACTTCGGGTGCGGCCGTCTCCCGGTAGGAGGCCGGGTCGACGTCGCCACCACCGGTCAGCACCAAACCGTCGAGTAGGGCAATCACCTCTTCGGCGCCGAAACTGGGCCCGGTGGGAGCGGTCCGCAAGGGCGGGAGCAGGAGTGGGCGGCCGCCCGACGATGCGACAAGCTCGTAGTACGACTGGGGCAGCACCGCGGAGGGGCGTTCCCAGCCGCCCCAGGCGACCTTGGCGGCATAGGTCGAGATGCCGATGAGCGGGATCACGCCACCAGCGTACAAAGCGGTTGGACGGAACCCCGCAGGCACGCCATCATGCGTCATGCCAGGACGTGAGTTCATCGACAACGGGATCTCCGACGGATCGATCGATACCGTGATCGTGGCGTTCCCCGATATGCACGGCCGACCGGTGGGGAAGCGGGTGACCCCCGATTTTTTCAGCAACCACGTGGCCGACCATGGGATCGAGGTCTGCGACTACCTGTTGGCGGTCGATGTGGACATGAATCCGCTCCCGGGGTACCGCTTCGCCAACTGGGACCTCGGCTACGGCGACATGCTCTGCCAGCCGGACTACGGCACCGCCCGCGCCATCCCGTGGTTTCGGGGCACCGCGATGGTCATCGGGGACCTCACCGATGACGATGGCGTTCCGGTCGAGGTCTCCCCCCGGCAGATCCTGCGCCGTCAGATCACGCGCGCCGCCGAGCGCGGCTACCGCGTCCTCAGCGCCACCGAGCTCGAGTTCTTCCTCTTTCGCGACACCTACGAAGAGGCGCAGAAGAAGTCGTGGAAGGGCCTGACACCGCACTCGTCGACCATCGAGGACTATCAACTGCTCCAGACGTCGCGGGAGGAGTACATCCTCAAGCGCGTCCGCCAGGAGATGTGCGCCGCCGATATCCCGGTGGAGTTCTCCAAGGGCGAGGCCGGCCGCGGCCAGCACGAGGTCAACGTGACCTACGCCGGCGCGCTCGACACCGCTGACCGCCACCTCATCTTCAAGAACGGGATCAAGGAGATCGCGGCACAAGAGGGACGTGCGGCCACGTTCATGGCCAAGTGGACGATGGACGATGTCGGATCCTCGTGCCACGTGCACAACTCCCTCTGGGACAGCGTGACCGACGAGCCGCTCATGGGTGACGCGTCCCACCCGACCGGGCTGTCGACCCTGGGTCGACAGTTCCTCGCCGGCCAGCTCCACGCGGCGCGCCAACTCGCCTGGTGTGCCGCCCCGACACTCAATTCCTACCGGCGCTACGTGCCGGGGAGCTGGGCCCCGACGGCAGTGGTCTGGGGGGAGGACAACCGCACGTGCGGCTTCCGTGTGGTCGGCCACGGCGCGGGGCGGCGCATCGAATCGCGCGTTCCCGGGGCCGATGTCAACCCGTACCTGGTCATCGCCGCGTGCATCGCGGCCGGCCTCTACGGCATCGACCACGAGCTCGAGCTCGCCGACGCCTATCCGCGCAACGCCTACGACGCCACCGACGTGACCCGGATCCCCTCCACGCTGGTCGAGGCCATCGAGGAGCTGCGGCACTCCGAGGTCGCGGCCGAGGCGTTCGGCCCCGACGTGCACCACCACCTTCTCAACACGGCGCAGCAGGAATGGGAGGCGGCCAACCGCCACGTCTCGGACTGGGAGCTCGCTCGCAACTTCGAAAGGATCTGATGCCGGACCCTCTTCCGGCCACACGCCCACTGCACCACCACCTCGACCGCGTCCGGCGAAAGATGGTTGCGCTACTCGGCGGGGTGACACCGGTCGACGCGCCCGACGATGGGCCCGGGGCCGGTTTGGCGCTCGATGCCGCCCTCACCATGCTCTATCCGTCGAGGGAGCCGTCCGATCTCCATGCGATCGCCTATGGACTCGTGGGCGACTCGATCGTTGACCTGCATGGCCTGCGACAGCTTCTCACCACGTTCGACCGGCAATTCTTCCCGTCCCCCATGAGCATCCGTTTCGGGCCCGCCGACATCGTCACCCATCAGCTGGACAACGGCATGACGATCTTCCTCGACCGTGAAGACGGCGCGGTGAGCCGGCCGCTCCTCAACGGCGACTACGAGGCGCACCTCGTCCCGACGTTCAGGCAATTCTGCCGTCCCGGCATGACGGTGGTCGACGTCGGCGCCAACGTGGGGCTGTACACGCTGCTCGCCTCCTCCCTCGTCGGGCCCTCCGGCCGTGTCGTGGCTATTGAGCCGAGCTCGGAGAATTGCCGGCTCATCCTCCTCTCGGTCGAGGCCAATCACGTCGACAACGTCGACCTGTTCCCCCTGGCCCTGGACCGGGCACGTGGGTGGTCGAACCTCTCAGGGCATTTCGGTTCCAACGGCGGCCTCGTCGCCGCCGATCCGTCGAGCCTGGCCGCAGGGTGGAGCGAGATCGTCCCCACGTTCCCGCTCGACGACCTGGTCGACGGGCGGGTGGACTTCCTGAAGATCGACGTGGAAGGGGCCGAAGGGCGGGTCGTCGCCGGGGCGCAGGGAATCCTCACGACGTCCCGACCGATCGTGGCCTCCGAGTTCAGCCTCGAAATGTTGCCGCGTGTGTCGGGCATCAGCGGGGAGGAGTACCTCGACGGGTTCGAGTCGCTCGGGTATCGGATTTCGCTCTTCAACCGGGAGACCGGCCAGCCGGACCCCCCGATCACGGCGTCAGCGCTCTTGAAGAACTGGGGCGACCCTTTGCAGATCGAGGACCTGTTGCTCATCCCTTCCGATGGCGGCGACTGAGCCACTTCATGTCCGCCGCCCGCTCACACGGTGGCCATTCAGTCGCTCGTGGATGCCTTTCGTCTGGTCGTAGAAGTTGACGAACTCCTTGCGCAGCGGGGCGTACACGGCCGCGGCCGCGGCGTCGGGCACATAGACGGCCTTCACCTCGACCATGGCCGCGATGTCGTGCACAGTGATGTGGCCGAGAGCCAGATGCGCGAGGAGCCCCACGCCGCGCACATTGGCCAGCACCGGCTCGGCGATCTGGCGGATGGCGCACCCCATGACGTCGGCGTGGATCTGCGCCCAGAGGTCGGAGTTCGCTCCCCCGCCCACAAAGGCGAGGGAGGCGAACCGCCGCTTCGTGAACTTCTCGACCGCCCCGAGCAACCACGCCGAATTCGAGCGCGACGCCTTCGAAGACCGCCCGCACCATGTCGGCGCGCGTGGTCGACAGCGACATGTTGTGGAAGCCCCCCCGGATGGTGTGATCGTCGACCGGGGAGCGCTCCCCGTTGAGCCACGGGGTGAAGAGGACACCCCCGGCCCCGGGCTGGACCTCGGCCGCCATGTGGTTCAGCGTCGCGAAGACGTCGGGGGGCGCGGTGGCGCCGGGGGCGAGCGCATCACCGGGATACAGCAGGTTGTCCCGGAACCAGGTGAGGCAGGCACCCCCCGTCTCGTGCTCGTCCGCGACCAGGTAGCGGCCGGGAAGGCCCGAGGGGATGGAGGCGATATTGGTGCGGGCGTCGGTCTTCTTGAAGGGGACGTGGCAGCTGATCCAGCTCGACGTCCCGATGTAGAGGTGCCCTTCGAAGTCCTCGACCGCGCCCGATCCGACAGCGGCCGAATGCAGATCGGCGGTGCCGGCGATGACCGGGGTGCCCGCGAGGATGCCCAGCTCCGCCGCGGCGGCGGGCGTCACGCCCCCGAGGATGCTGCCGGTCGGCACGAGGTCGGGCAGCGTGCGCCGCTCGAGCCCCGCGAGCTCGATCAGGCCGTCGTCGTAGGACACGGCGTTGATGTCGCGGGTGTCGGTGACCCAGTGCAAAGTGATCGAGTCGTGCGACGCGCGCGCCAGACCCGTCAGGCGCAGATTGAGATAGTCCACCGGCTCGAGGAAGACAGCGGTGGCGGCGTAGGCCTCCGGGCGCTCTTCACGAAGGAAATGGATGTGACCCACCGGGTCCTTGCCCGAGAGGGTCGGGAGGCCGCCGCTGCGTCGTACCCACCTGAGGGCCTTGGACGCCGAGTAACCCTGGACGTTCAGCGCACCGCGCACCACACGTCTGATGGCGGCGGCGCCGCGCGAGTCCATCCAGATGATGGAAGGACCGATGACGCGCCCATCGGCGCCCACGGCCACCGTCCCCGACCATTGCGCCGTGCACCCGACGCCCACGATCTTCTCGGGCGCCACGCCGCTGTCGGCCACAGCCCGCCGCGCTGCGCCGACGATGGCGCGCCACCATTCCTCGGGGTCCTGCTCGGCCGCGCCGTCGGCCCCTACGACCAGGGAGACCTTCTCGAACGCGTGGGCCTCGATGTGACCGGCGGCTGCAACCACCGCGACCTTGGGCCCGCCTGTTCCCAGGTCGACGGCCAGGACGTACCCCGGCCCGCCGGCGCCGGCCGGGCTGTCCCGCAGGGGAATGGCGTCCACTTCGGGCAGGATCGGGCCCGGGGTCGTGCGCATCGCGGCGAAGCGTACCGCCGTCGTCCGCACACGACCCGGGCCGTGCTCCGTCGGTTACTCCGCCAGGCCGGCTTCTGCTTCCAGCTCGATCTTGACCTTGTTCCCGACCACGACGCTCCCATCGAGGAGCGAGTGGTTGAAGCTGACGCCGAAGTCGCGGCGGTCGATCTCCGCCGAGGCGGAGAAGGCCACGACGGACTTGCCTTCCTGCATCGCCGGACCCTCTCCCAGATACTCCAGGTCGAACACCACCGGCTTCGTGACGCCGCGAATGGTCAGGTCCGTCGCCAGCTTCCACTCGGCGTCGGTCACCCGCGTGAGCCCGGTGCTCTTGATGGTGATGGTGGGGTAGTTCTCGGCGTCGAAGAAATCGTTCGTGCGGAGGTGGTCGTCGCGCATGGACTGGTTGGTGTCGATGCTGGCCACCTTCGCCTCGGCCTCGAACGTCGAGTCCTCGGGGTTCTCGGCGACGGTGAACGTGCCGGAGAATTCAGTGAAGCGGCCTCGTACCTTGGTGCCGATCAGGTGGCGGGCCACAAAGCCGGCCTCAGCATGGGTCGGGTCGACGGTGTACGTTCCCGGCTTCGGAAGGGTGATTGTTGCGGTTGACATGGGAGCCTCCTATGGCGGTTTGGTATCTCTGACAAGATAGTATCTGACTATACAGATACTTGTCAATCAGGTAAACGGCGGTTCCTGGTAGAGTCGAGAATGATTGAGGGAGCACTATGGGCATCGTGAAATTCCCCGAGCAGGGCGAATACGACGTTGAGGCGGAAGCTGCCCCCGAGACTGCGGGCGGCACCTGTGGCGTCCTGAGCAGCATCGACGACGAACGGCTCCAGCTGATGGGCCTTCTCGTGCGGTCCCACCGGCGCTTGTCCGACGTGCTCGGACGCGAGCTCGAGGAGTCCGTCGGCATCCCGCTGGTCTGGTTCGACGTGCTCATCCACATCGGCGGCGCCGAAGAGGGCCGCCTGACCATGAGCAACCTGAGCACGCAGGTGGCACTGACCACCGGCGGCGTGACCCGGCTGGTGGACCGCATGGTCGAGGCCGGATTGGTCGCCCGCCAGAATTGCCCGTCCGATCGTCGCAGTGTCCACGTCGTGCTGACCCCGGCCGGGGAGTCCACCCTGGGACAGGCCATCGGCGAGCACATCGAGGGCATCGACCGCCACCTGTTCGCGCCCCTGGACGACACCGATCGTGCCGCCCTGGCCCTGGCGTTGACAAAACTTCTGCAGGGCTGCTGAACGACCCCGTCTCGGGGGCGATGTCAACGTCGGGAACCGTCCGCGTCAGGACCGCCCCGGGCGATTACCCCGATGCTTGCGCCCGGTGCAACCAGGCGCGTGCGGGGAGCGGACCTTCGTCGGTTTCGAGCTCCAGCACCGTCGCTGCGCCTTCCCCGGGCCCCTTCGTGATGGAGACGGCCAGCACTTCACGCCCGATGTAGTCGAAATACCCGTCGAGCATGTCCAGTCCCTCGAGGTGCAGGACGATGCGATCGGCGACATCCAGTCCGCTGTTCTTGCGCAGGTCCTGCAGCAGACGGACGACCTCTCGCGCCAGACCACGGTGGCGCAGTGACTCGTCGAGGGTGAGATCGAGTGCGACGACCTCTCCCCCCTCCCGGGACACCGCGAAGCCCTGCTGCCCTCGCACACGCAGCTGCACGTCGTCCGGACCGAGCTCGACCGGGCCGCCCGAGAGCACGATCGTGATGGATGCTCCCGCTTCGAGCGCCGCAGCCGCCTCGGCTCCGTCGAGCGCGGCCAGCGCCGGCTTGACCTCCTTCACCTGTTCACCGAGGCGCGGTCCGAGGGTGCGGAAGTTGGCGACCAGCTCGAACTCGAGCACCTCACTCAGCTCGTCGGCCACGTCGATCTCGTCGACGTTGAGCTCCTCGGCCACCATGTCGTGGAGAATGGCCGGCGCATCCGACGGGAGGAACACCAGCGCGCGGGAAAGTGGCTGGCGCACCTTGACCCCGGCTTCGCTGCGCGCGGCCCGGCCCAGTGAGGTCAACCTGCGGGCCAGCTCCATCTGCGCCTCGAGGACGCGGTCGATCGAGCCCTCGTCCGGCACGGGCCAGTCGGCCAGGTGCACGGACTGCGTCTCGTCGACCCCGCTGAGCGCGCGCCACATGGCGTCGGCCACGAAGGGGCAGAACGGGGCGAGGAGCGCGCGAAATGCTGGTGAGGACCTCGTGGAGCGTGGCCTGCGCCGCCAGCGTGTCGCCCGCAGGAGCGTCGGGATCGGTGCGCCAGAAACGGCGCCGGCTCCGGCGCACGTACCAATTCGAGAGATCGTCCACCAGGTCGGCGAGGGCCGAGGCGGCATCGAGGGGCTCGTAGGCGTCGAGCCCGCCGGTGACCGTCACCCCCGTGGTCGCCAGCCGCGAGAGGATCCAGCGGTCCAGAGCGCCGCGATCTTCGGGCGCCGGGATCGCCGGATCCGCCGGGTCGAAATCGTTGAGCGACGCATAGGTCGTGAAGAAGCTGAAGGTGTTCCACAACTTCAGCAACATGTCGCGCAGCGCCGTGTCGATGGCCGACAGACTGGCGCGGGTCGGTGTCCACGGCGAGCCCTGGCTGAACATCCACCAGCGGAGGGCGTCGGCGCCTCGGGTGTCCAGGATCGTCCAGGGATCGATGATATTCCCCAATGATTTGGACATTTTCCGGCCGTCGGCGTCGATGATGTGGCCGAGGCAAACCACATGCTTGTACGGGCTGTCCCCGAACACCAACGTGTTGATGGCCAGCAGCGAGTAGAACCACCCCCGCGTCTGGTCGATGGCCTCGGAGATGAAGTCCGCCGGGAAGTTGAAGGCCTCTATGGATCCGGGCGTGTGGGGATAGCCGACCTGTGCCGCCGGCATCGACCCGGAATCGAACCAGGCGTCGATCACCGGCGCCACCCGCCGTGCGACGGCGTCTTCGTCACCCGTTCCCGCTTCGGCGCAGGTCGGGCAGTCGAACACCACCTCGTCGATCACCGGGCGGTGGGGATCGATGCCCGTGACGTCCCGGCCGCAGAGCGCGGAGAGCTCGGCCAGCGAGCTGATGCAGTGCAGGTGGCCCCGGCCACACCGCCAGATGGGCAGCGGTGTGCCCCAGTAGCGGTCACGCGAGAGCGCCCAGTCGACGTTGTTGGACAGCCATTCGCCGAACCGGCCGTCGCGGATGTGCGCCGGGTGCCAGTCGATGCCGGCGTTCTCGGCCAGCATCTGATCCTTGCGCGTGGAGGTCGCGATGTACCAACTCGGCTTACCCCAATAGATCAGCGGGGTCCGGCAGCGCCAGCAGTGCGGGTACGAGTGCACGTAGGGAAAGCGGCGCACCAGAAGTCCGGCGTCATCGAGCCGGTCGTTGATCATCGTGTTGCTCGCCCGCACGTCCTGCCCCGCCAACCACTCGATCTCGTCGGTGAAGCGCCCGTCGGGACCGACCGGGTTGAGGGAGGGCAGCCCGTTCTCGCGGCCGATCTGGCGGTCGATCTCGCCGAACGCCGGGGCGAGGTGCACGAGGCCCGTGCCTTCTTCGGTGGTCACGTAGTCCGCGGGGACCACGCGCCACCCGTCCGCGTTGTTCGGCGCCGGCAGATCGTCGAAGGGGCGTACATACCGCAGGCCGACCAGCGCGGCCCCGCTGACGCGCCGTGAGATGCGAGCCGACGCGCCGTCTCCGAGGACGTCGTCGACCAGGTCTGCCGCCACGATCAGCCCGTCGACCACCGCATAGGTCAGGCCCGGGTTGACCGCCACGCCCGTGTTCGACAGCAGCGTCCAAGGGGTGGTGGTCCACACGGCGAGCGCGGTGGCATCGCCGAGGAGTGCCGGGTCTGGATCGACGATCGGGAGGCGCACGTACGCCGACTCGTCCTCCTCGTCCGTGTAGACGCCGGGCTGCCCCAGTTCATGGCTCGAAAGGGCCGTGCCGCAGCGCGGGCAGTAGGGGACGACCTTGAGATCCTCGTAGAGCAGGCCCTGATCGAAGAGTTGGCGCAGGTGCCACCAGACGGACTCGATGTAGGACGGGCTCAACGTCCAGTAGGCCGCATCCGTATCGAGCCAGTAGCCGATCCTCGTCGTCAGGCGGGTGAACTCGTCGACATAGGAATAGACCGACTCGCGGCAGAGGCGGACGAACTCGGCGATGCCGACCTGATCCTCGATCTGCTTCTTCCCCGTGATGCCGAGTTTCTTCTCCACCTCGACCTCGACGGGTAGGCCATGGGTGTCCCATCCGCCGCGCCGCGCCACATAGGAGCCCCGCATGGCGTGGAAGCGGCAGAAGAGGTCCTTGTAGACGCGGGCCCAGACGTGATGGAGCCCGGGCATCCCGTTGGCCGTGGGAGGGCCCTCGTAGAAGACCCATTTCGGCGCGCCCTCCCGCTGCTCCACGGAACGTTCGAAGACGCGGTGGGCCGCCCAGCGGGCCAGCTCGGCCTGCTCGAGGGCAACGAAGTCAGTGTCGGGGGGGACAGGTGTGAACACGCACGCTCAATGGTTGTCCGCCCGGGGCGATGCGCCCGGGGCGTGGGGGCCAGACTAATGGCGTTGGAACTGGGCCCCTGTTCTCCTAGCCCACCGTCGACGACAACGCGTCGAAGCGCTCCTCATCCATGTCGAGGAGCGAGGCGAGGACGAGATCGGCCAGCGCGAAGGCTGGATGCAGCTCTTCGCCGTGCTCGGGCACAGCGATGCAGGCCATGGAGGCCGCCTTTGCGGCCAAGACGCCGGCCGGGGCGTCCTCCCAGACGAGGCAGCGGCGAGGTGGCGCGCCCAGCTTGGCCGCCGCCGTCAAGAACACCGCGGGGTGCGGCTTTCCCCACTGCTCGTCCTCGGCCGAGTGGACGAGCACGAAGTGCTCGCGCAGGCCGAAGTGTGCCAACGCCGTATCGATGAGGCGGTACTGCGACGACGAGGCAACGGCGAGCGGCAGGTTGCGCTCTGCGCACAGTGCGATGGCGTGTTCGGCGCCGGGTTTGAGCTCCCCTTTCGAGAGCACCAGGGCGATGACGCGATCGACGATCTCCACAGCCACCTCGGCCGGTGTCGGCCCGGCCCACGGGTAGCGGGCGTGCCAGTACTCGGTCACCTCACCGACGAACATGCCTTTGGTGCCGCGGCATCCGTCGCCGGACAGGGGCACACCGAGACCGCCGAGGATCTCGATCTCGGCCTCGTGCCACAGGATTTCGGAGTCGAGGAGCAGCCCGTCCATGTCGAAGATGGACGCCGCAAACCCTTCTCCGGGCGTTGGGGCCCTCAAGCGGCCAGCGCAGCCTCGATGGCGTCGATGATGGCTGGATCCTCGGGCTCGACCTGGGGCCGGAAGCGTCCGATGACGTCGCCGGTCCCCGAGACGAGGAACTTCTCGAAGTTCCAGGTGATGTCGCCCGCATTGCCGTCGGCGTCCGGCGCCGCCGTCAGCTTCTCGTAGATCGGATGGCGCTCGTCGCCGTTCACGTCGATCTTCTCGAAGAGCGGGAAGCTCACTCCGTAGGTCGTCGAGCAGAACTGCTGGATCTCCTCGGGAGTACCCGGCTCCTGCCCCATGAACTGATTGCTCGGGAACCCGACCACGGTGAAACCGCGGTCCGCGTAGGTCTGCTGGAGCCGCTCGAGACCCTCGTACTGCGGGGTGAGCCCGCACTTCGAGGCCACGTTGACCACGAGGAGCGTCTTGCCGGCGTAGGCACCAAGGGACGAGTCGTCACCCTGGAGCGTGTGGACGGGAATATCGAAGAGGGCCATGCCTGCGAGGATACCGGGACCGGCAAATCCCCGCCCGGGCCCGACGTCGCAGCCGCCGGGCTGGGCGCAGCGGCCGTCGGGGCGGCGCGACTCGTCGAGTCAGGCGACTCGCCGGGGCTGGCGATAGGCCGGTGGTGTCTAGGGTGATCGACATGTACGCCGTGGTGATCCGGGACAGCCAGCTCCACTGGGAAGAACGGCCGACCCCGGTGCCGGGCGATACCGAGTTGCTGGTCGCCGTGCGCGCGGCCGGGCTCAACGGCGCCGACATGATGCAGCGCCGAGGGCACTATCCCGCCCCTCCCGGGGCCCCGGCCGACATCCCCGGCATGGAACTGGCCGGCGAAGTGGTGGCTGCGGGGTCGCGGGTCGAGCCGCTTCGCTCCGGGTGACCGAGTTATGGGACTCGTGGGGGGAGGCGCGCAGGCGACCATGGCCGTGATCGAGGAGTCCCATGCGCTGGCCGTCCCCGACTCCCTCTCCTGGGCCGAGGCCGGGGGATTCCCCGAGGTGTTCTCCACCGCGTTCGACGCCCTCTTCTCCCACGCGCACCTGTCCATGGGGGAGCGGGTGCTGGTCTCCGGCGCGGCCGGAGGCGTCGGAACAGCCGGCGTCCAGCTGGCGGCAGCCGCCGGCGCGTCGGTGGTGGCGACGGTGCGCGATGCGACGCGCCACGACGAGGTCGCGCTCCTGGGTGCCAGCGCGGTCATCGACCCCGCCGATGTGGCCGCCCACGGTCCCTATGACGTCGTGCTCGAGTTGGTGGGGGCGGCCAGCCTACCCACCGTCGTGCCGCACCTGGCGACGGGCGCCCGTGTCATGGTGATCGGCGTGGGCTCGGGGGCGAACGTCGAGATCAACCTGCTGCAGCTCATGGGAGCACGGGCGACGATCGGTGGGGCAACGTTGCGAGGGCGTAGCCGCCGTGAGAAAGCCAACGTTGCCGCGGGAATGGCCACCCACGTGCTCCCGCTCCTCGTGGCCGGTCGCGTCCACGTTCCTGTCTGCGCGACGTTCCCGCTGTCCGAGGCCGGGGCCGCCTATGACCGGTTCACCGCCGGCGGCAAGTTGGGAAAGGTTGTCCTCCTCAGCGAGTCAGGATGACCACACCGGCGTT
The DNA here is from genome assembly GCA_963706555.1 of uncultured Acidimicrobiaceae bacterium. Lineage (GTDB taxonomy): Bacteria > Actinomycetota > Acidimicrobiia > Acidimicrobiales > RAAP-2 > Bog-473. Next base: position 1,697,428 of record OY970164.1, on the reverse strand, counting down.
GGCCCCGCGGCCCACCGTATGGGAGAGCGCCACGCGCGCACCTTCGACCTGTCGAGGTCCGCACTCGCCCCGGAGTTGGCGTACCAGCTCGACGACCTGACCCAACGCCGAGGCGCCGAGCGGCTCACCCTTGGACAGAAGGCCTCCGCTGGGATTGACCGGCAGCCGTCCACCGAGCGTGGTGGCACCCGAGACCAGCAATTCGGCCGAACCCCCCGGAGCACACAACCCGATCTCCTCGTAGGAGATCAGCTCGCGGGCCGCATCAGTGTCCTGGCACTCCACCACGTCGAGATCGTCCGGCCCGAGGCCGGCCTCTTCGAATGCAGCGCGGGCGGCCAGCGTGGTCGGGGCAGGAACCGTGTCGTCGGTCAAACCCGACAAGGGGGTGGACTCGCTCAACACGGAGCCGGGCAGATGGGAACGAAGGATGGCACCGGCCAGGGTGATCGGTGACACGGAGCTCGCGGCGACCCGGTCGGCACGGGTGAGCACGACCGCCGCTGCGCCCTCGTTGGGCGAGCACAGCATGAACAGATGGAGCGGTTCGCAGATGACCCGCGAGGCCAGGACCTCCTCGGCGGAGATCTCCTTCTGGTACATGGCATCGGGGTTCGCCGCGCCGTGGCGGCGGTTCTTCACGACGACCTGCGCCAGATGGTCCTTGGTCACTCCCGACGTCACGGTCACGCGCTGGGCCCGTAGCGCGAAGAACGACGGGGTGGCCGCGAGCCCGGCCTCCTCCTGCCACGGTTCGAAGAACGACGACCGAATGATGCCCTTCGGCATCTTCTCGGTCCCGAAGACCAGCACAGTGTCGTACTGCCCGGCTTTGATCGCGCCGGCCGCCAACATCAGCGCCGCGCCGCCACTGGCGCACCCGGCTTCCACGTCGACGATCGGCATGCCCGTCATCCCGAGGCGGCTCAGCACCTTGTGACCGGTGGCCACGCCGCCGTACGCCGTCCCGCAGAATGCGGCCTGGAACCCTCCCTTGCCCACCCCCGCTTCGCGCAACGCCGCGGTACGGCCTGGACCCCCATGTCGGTGGTGGAGACACCCTCGAATCGTCCGAAAGGATGCATCCCCACTCCGGCGATGACGACGCCCGTCACGATGCGTCCTGCGGTGCGAAGGCGAACGTCACCACGTCGTTGCCGTCGGGGTCGGTGTGTAACGGGACGATGCGAAGCCGCATGGCCTGGCCGAACGCCAGTGCAGCGGGATTGCCCTCGGTCAAGCGCGTGATGACGCGAATTCCCTCGGGCAGTTCCACGACGCCCAGACCGTAGGGGATCTCACCCTGGTACCCGGGAGGCGCCGAGGTGACCGCCGTCCACGCCCACAACGTCCCCGAAGCGGAGAGCTCCGTCGGGACCGGGTCTTCAGTCGAGCAGTACGGACAGGTGTCGTGGCGAGGGAAGTGGTGGGCCCCACAGACCGTGCAACGACTCCCGAGGAGTGCCGGGGTCTCTCCATCGGTGAACAGCCCCGATCGCACCATGACTCGTTCGGACATCAACAATCCACCATCCTCCGCTCGACCGCTCGTGCACGCATTCTCGCCGACATCCTCACTGAAGCGGCCGCTACTTGTCGATCCAGAGCGGTGCTCGGGTCCGTACCCGGCATCGTAGGGTCGTCGAGGATGCCACGGAGCCCCCCGGTCAGGGGGAAACTGGGATCGCGCCTCGTTGACGCCTACCATGCGGCTCGTGCCTGCTCACCCTGCCAGCAGCGAACACGCCGGCCACAACCCGCTCACGGGGGAGCCCCGCGTGGCTGCCGGAGTGCCACTGGCCCTCGATCTCTCGCTCGAGGATCTGGAACGGGAGGCGCGCCACGTCATCGGGGAGATGGCCTACGCCTATTACGCCGGTGGGGCTGACGACGAGCGGTTGCTCGAACAGAACGTGGCCGCGTGGGCGCACTGGCAGCTCCACCCCAAGGTGTTGGCCGGCATTTCGTCCGTCGACCTGTCCACCACGTTGCTGGGAACGGCAGTGAGCTCGCCGGTCGCGATCGCTGCCGACGGCGATCCAGGGTCTCGCGCACGTGGACGGAGAGGTGGCGACGGCACGAGGCGCGGCCACCCAGGGAGCACTGATGGTGCTCTCCTCGCTGGCCACGTGCTCCCTCGAGGAGGTGGCCGCCGGGGCGCCCGGGGGGACCCGCTGGATGCAGGTGTACATCCTGCGCGAGCGGGCCCGCACGATCGAGCTCGTCCAGCGCGCCGAGGCCCACGGGTACGGCGCGCTCGTCCTCACCGTCGACGCCCCGGTGCCGGGGCTCCGCCTCCGCGAGCTGCGGGGCGACGTCCACCTCCCCCACGATCTGGCGCTGCCGAACCTCGTCGGCGGTGGCACCGAGAGCGCCCACGAGGGCGGGTTCATGGCAGTGTCCCGCGAGTTCGAGCCGGCCCTGACGCCCGACGACATCGGCTGGCTGGCCGGCCTCACCTCACTGCCGGTGGTGGTCAAGGGAGTGCAGCGGGCCGACGACGCCGAGCGCTGCGTCGACGCCGGGGCCGCCGCCCTGGTCGTCTCGAACCACGGCGCCCGCCAGCTGGCCGACGCGCCGCCTACCGCGGACATTCTGCGCGGCGTGGTCGACGCCGTCGCCGATCGGGCGGAGGTGTATGTCGACGGTGGGGTGCGGCGGGCGCCCGACGTCGTCAAGGCCCTCGCACTCGGCGCCCGGGCCGTGTTGATCGGCCGCCCCTCGTTGTGGGCCCTCGCCGCGGGCGGCGCCGATGGCGTGGCGTCGCTCTTGCAGTGGTACGAATCCGAACTACGCCGGGCCATGGCACTCTGCGGAGCCGCCACGGTGGGCCAGATCGAACGTTCTCTCGTGGGGCGCGCTCACGGCTGGCCCCTCGAGCGGGCCCGGTGACGACCCCGGCCTCCCTCCGAGCGGGCCGGGCGCACCCGCGGACGACCCCCACTCGGCGCACGGTGACCCGGGTGGGGGCGACGACGCGGCAAGACTGCGTGGCACCGTGAGCATCGATACAGAACCGCGCGAGCCGCAGAGCCCAGCCGCCGCGGCCGAAAAACCGCCCAAACCCAAGACCCCGATTAGCCGGGTGCTCCTGCAGGCTTCGGTCGTCATCGCGCTGGCTGTCATCATCGCAATCGTCTTGCGCACATTCGTCGTCGGGACGTATCTGATCCCGTCGGGATCGATGGAACCGACGCTCATGATCAACGATCGGATCATTGTCGACAAGCTCAGCTACCACCTGCACGGTGTCCATCAGGGCGACATCGTCGTGTTCTCGACGCCGCCCGCCGAGAATTGCGGCGGGCCACCGGTGAGCGACCTCGTCAAGCGCGTCATCGGTCTGCCCGGCGACACGGTCTCGCTCGCCAACGGGCGGATCTACGTCAACGGCAAGTTACTGGACGAGTCGTGGTTCCCTGCCGGCGCGGAACCGCCGACCACACCCGGCCCGTCGCAAAAGCCCTATGCGTTGCGGCATCCGTTCACGGTGCCATCCGGCCAGGTCTACGTCATGGGTGACAATCGCACGGTCTCCTGCGACAGCAGGTACTGGGGCCCCATCCTCGAGTCGTCGATCGTCGGGAAGGTCGACCTCCGATTCTGGCCGTTGTCCCGGCTACATTCCCTGTAGGTCGCCATGGGCAGCCCGACCGAGGACTTCGCCGTCATGTGGGAGTGGTTCTCCGCCCACTGCCGCACGACCTCTCCGCTCTACGAGCGCATCGCCGCCGCCGTCGCCGGGGACCACGAGATCCTCGAGCTCGTACAGGCGGCACCTCCCTCGGCCCACCTGCCGCCGGCCTTGCTCGCCGCGGTGCACTACCTCATTCTCGAAGGAACCGACCACCCGCTGGCAGAGGTCTACGCCGGCCGTTCCGATGCGGATCCGGGACCGCTCTTCCTCGACTTCTTCCGGTCGCGCCAAGCTGACGTTCTGGCCATCCTCGCCGTCCGGCACATCCAGACGAACGAATGCGGCCGGAGCGCGGTCATCGGTCCCGGGATCACCTGGGTGGCATCGCACCTCGAAGGTCCGTACTCCCTGATCGACGTCGGCGCGAGCGCGGGCCTCAACCTGCTGTGCGACGCCTACCGCATCGACTACGGCCCCTACGGGGCGACCGGACCCGCCGATGCGGCGGTCCAACTCTCCTGCCGGGTCGTCGGCGGCCGTCCACCGATCGCCGCGCAGCTCCCCTCGTTCGCATCCCGGACGGGGATCGACCGCTCCCCGATCGACCTCGGTGACCCCGACGACGCCCGCTGGCTGCTCGCGTGTGTCTGGCCGGACACCGGTCGCCTCGCGCACACCGCCGCCGCGATAGCCCAGGCACGCGCCAACCCGCCCACGGTCATCGGAGGCGATGCCAACGCGGTGCTCCCCGGGGTGTTGCGTGAGCTGCCCGGAGGAACGACGGCCATCGTCATGACCACATGGGCCTTCGCGTACCTGACCATCGACGATCGCGAGACGTTCGTGCAGCTTCTCGACGAGGCGTCACATCGACGCCCGATCGCATGGGTGAGTGCCGAAGGCGCGGGCACCGTTGCGGCATTCGCAGAAACGGACCTCGACCACGAGACGGTCGAGGGCGTGTCGGATGTGCTCGGCGCGATCGTCTTCGACCGGGGGCAGCGGCGGGCGCAGTTGCTCGCCTTCACCCAGGAGCACGGTGCGCAACTCGATTGGCGCGGCCCGTGATCACGATGTCCGCCGGCGCCCTTGCACCCCTCGGCTCGCCGACGCTGCAGTAGCTTGACCGGCGTGCGCGTAGGGCTGGTGATTCTTCCGTCCGATCGCTGGAAGGAGGCGCGGCGCCAATGGGAGTGGGCCGACGCGGTCGGCTTCTCCACGGCGTGGACCTATGACCACATCCGTTGGGGCGGCATGCCCGACGGTCCGTGGCATGCCGCCGTTCCCGTGCTGGCGGCTGCCGCCGGCGTGACCCGGCGGGTACGGATCGGGACGTTGGTGGCCACCCCGAACTTCCGTCACCCGGTGACCCTGGCCAGAGACGCGTTGGCGCTGGACGACCTGAGCGAGGGTCGCCTCGACCTGGGTGTCGGACCGGGGAGCGCCGGTCCGGATGCCACGGCACTCGGGCAGGCCGAGTGGAGCGTGAAGGAACGTATGGAGCGGTTCGAGGAGTTCTTGCAGATCCTCCGCCCGATCCTTAATGGCGCGGCCGACACCCGCACCACCATCTCGGGTCGCCACTATGCCGCCGCCGGGACACCCAGCACACCGGGCGCCGTCCAGACCCCGTTCCCCCTCACGATCGCTGCGGGCGGTCGACGTGGACTCGACCTGGCGGCGCTCTACGGCCGGCAGTGGGTCACGATCGGAGCGACCGGCCCGGGCCCGCGCACGGACGGGACGATGCTGGCCGCGGTGCGCGCCCAGACCACAACGCTCGAGAGCGCCTGCGCCGCGCACGGGCGGGACCCTGCGACGATCGGCAAGGTGCTGCTGTGGACACCCGTCGAGACGGCCATCACCTCCGTGGCGCAGTTCGACGAGCTTGCCGCTCCCTATGAGGAACTGGGCTTCGACCAACTGGTGCTCCATCATCCGCAACAGACGGGGCCCTACCGGGGATCACTCGGTGTCTACGAGGAGCTCGCGGCGCGCCAGGGTGCGAGCGACCGCTGATCCTCAGTGCGCAGCATTGACGAGCACTTTGACCTCAGCCGTCCGCTCGACGGGATCCACACGCTCGATGGCGATGTCGTGACAACCGACCCACGACGCGGCTTCGACGAGTGCCGCCGCCGTCACCCGTGCCGCGCTCTTCGTGTGCAGCGTGATCTGCTTGGCGACCAGCGTGTGCCCACGCCGCCCCGGATCGACCAGTCCCACCAGTTTGTTGCCGCCCAACACGGGCATGGCGAAATATCCGTACAGGCGCTTGTGACGCGGCACGTAGGCCTCGAGCCGGTGGTGAAAGCCGAAGACCCGTTCGGTGCGTGCCCTGTCCCACGTCAACGAATCGAAGGGTGAGAGCAACACGTTGCGGGTCGCGACCCGTCGCGCGAGGACATCGGTGGCTCCCGGGGCGACGTAGGCGGGCCGGTCCCAGCCCTGCACGACCACCGGTTCGAGGTCCGTGTCGATGAGGACACGTTGCACCAACTTCGCCGGCAGACCCTTGTAGACGGCCAGGTCACCGGCGGTGGCCACGCCCAACGACCGCCCGGCTGCCTGCACCAGCCTGATGGCACACTCCTCGTCCGTCCACTCCGCCTGCGCTAATTCGATGGGAATGGCCCTTTCGGCCAGGTCGTAGACCCGCTGGAACCCACGCCGCTCCCGGCAGACGAGCTCGCCCGTGTCGAGCAACCACTCGGCGGCGATCTTGGTCTCCGACCAGTCCCACCACGTGCCGCCCTTCTTGGCACCTCCGAGCTCGCGCGCCGTCAGCGGTCCCTCGTTGCGCAGACGTCGCAGGACATCGGCGCAGCTCGCTGCCGAATCTTGCAGGTGGTGCCACCGACGCCCCCGGGCCAAGAAGGCCCGGCGCCTGAACCCGTACGACGCCCAATCCTCGAGCGGAAGCACGCAGGCTGCGTGGGACCAATACTCGAACGTGCGGCTCTCGGGTCCCCAGTACGCCGCCTCGATCGACGTGCGGGGAATCGCGCCGTGGCGGGCGTAGGCAACCAGTTCATGCGAGCGCGCCAGCACGGAGATGGTGTCGAGCTGGACGCCGCCGAGACGTCGCACGGTCATGGCCGGTCCTCCGCGCAGCCGCGGCCCGAGCAGCCCTTGTGCGAAGAGGGTCACCCGACGGGCCTCGTCCGCCGACAGGGTGACGGCTGCTCCGGACACGCGGCTCAAGCTACCGGCAGCATCGCATGGCCGATCGGCTGCATCTCGAGCACGGGTTCGCCCCGGAGACGGTGCAACCGGAGCCCGAGCGCCACGAGCGCCGCCAGAATGCTGGCAGCACCGGCGGCGAAGAGCGCACCCCGGACGCCGAAGAGCGCGACCAAGGGTGCCGAGAGGGCCATGCCGACGGAAACAGCGCCGAACGTAAGGCCCATGAACACTGCGCAGGCGCGTCCTGCGATGTGCTCGGGCGCGCGCTGCAGGAGGAGCGTGCGCGCACCCACCACCTGCATCCCGTCGCCGATGCCACCGATCCCGTAGGCCGCGATCGCGATCCACATGGTGGGTGCGAGTGCGCCGACGGCGACACCGAGCCCGAGCACCACTAGGCCGGCCACAATTCCCGGCGCAAGCAGGCGGGCCGGAAGGCGGCCGGCGATCACGGTACCGAGGGTCATGCCACCCGTCCAGGCCGTGATGAGGAGGGCGTAGCCGGTGGTCCCACCGTGCAACACCTTTTCGGCCAGGAACAATTCGGCCACCATGGTGACGCCCATGCACGCAATGACGGCCGAGACCACGAGAACGAGCAGCCCCATGGGCCGGTCCCGCCTGAGGTAACGAACACCCGCCGCGACGCCGTCGTCGGCGCCATGCGGCACAGGGGCCCGGGTGGAGCGAAGGCCGAGCGTCGAGATGCCGGCGCTGAAGACGATGGAAACCACCGCGCCGAGGAGGAGGGCGGTCGTCGTCCCGCCGGTGCTCCCGACGAGGCCGGCCAGGAGTGGCCCGATCGCGGTGCCGGCCATCGCCGCGCCTTGCAGCCGGCTGGTGGCGCGCACCAACGGGACGTCACCGGCCAGTTGCGGAATAGCCGCGGTGAGGCCCGGCTCCAGAATGCTGTCCGCCACGCCGAACCCCAGTACGAGGAGCACCGTGGCGGTCAAGGAGTGGGCGAATGCCAATCCCGTGAGGGCGGCCGCGACGAGGAGGCCGGCGCCGACCAATAGCCGTCCCATGGGCATGCGGTCGAGCAGAAGACCCGAGAGCGGAGCGAGCAGGACGACGGGCAGTCCGCCGGCGAGCAACACCACCGTGACCGCCAAGGTCGAGTGCGTCTCCTGATAGACGCGCAGCGAGAGCGCGACATAGGCCAGGCCGTTCCCGGCCGCCAGCACCACCTGGAGCGCGGTGGCAATCCGCAGGCGGCGGCCGGGTCGTTGTGCGTGTGTGGAGTCGGGTTGCATGTGGGGATCTCTGATCAAGGTTGTCGTGCGGGGAACGCGGTGCTGCTCAGGGGTGGACGGCGCCGTACACGGGCGCACGGGCATAGCGAAGGAAGTGCCAGAGCCGGATGGTCGGCTTGCGCACCACGCGGGCAGTTCGACTGCGCCATTGGGCGCAGGAACGCAGAAGCGGGGCTCAAAGAGACATGGAGCAAGGCTACACGGCTCGACGAGAGGTTCGCGCACGTGCGAGGGGACGTGCCCCGATCGCCCCTTTGCGATGTGCCCCTATGCGAGCAACGTGGACAACGGCGTGAACGGGAGACCGTGCGCCTCGGCGACCGGCTCGTACACCACATGTCCTGCTGCCACGTTGACACCCTCGGCCAAGGCCTGATCGGCTCGCGCCGCATCCTTCCAGCCGTGGGCGGCGATGCTCAGGGTGTACGGCAGGGTGGCGTTGGCCAGGGCGTGCGTCGAGGTGTGGGGAACCGCGCCCGGCATGTTGGCCACGCAGTAGAAGATCGAACCGTTCACCTCGAAGGTGGGGTTCGAGTGCGTCGTCGGGCGGGTCGACTCGAAGCAACCGCCCTGGTCGACCGAAATGTCCACCAGCACCGAGCCGACGCGCATCTGTTCGACCAGGGCGTCGGAGACCAGCCGTGGCGCCCGGGCCCCGACCACGAGTACGGCGCCGATCACGATGTCGGCGTCGATGCAGACCTCTTCGATCGCATGTTGGGACGACGCCACGGTCTCGAGTGCGCCGCGGAAATGGTGGTCGACGTCGCGCAGACGGTCCAGGTTGCGGTCGAGGATGTAGACGTCGGAGTGCATACCCACCGCGAGCGTGGCGGCCGCCATCCCCGATACCCCGGCGCCGAGGATCACGACCCGCGCCGCCCGCACGCCGGGAACGCCCGCGACCAGCACCCCGCGGCCGCCGCCCGGGCGCATGAGATGGTGTGCGCCCATGAGCGGCGCCATCCGGCCCGCCACCTCGCTCATCGGCGCCAGGAGCGGCAGTGAGTTGTCGGGCAGGCGCACCGTCTCGTAGGCAATCGCCACATTGCCGCCCGCCACGAGGGCGTCGGTGCATTCGCGGGACGCGGCCAGGTGGAGGTAGGTGAAGAGCGTCTGCCCTTGGCGGGCCCCGAGTCGCTTGTACTCCGACGACACGGGCTCTTTCACCTTGCACACCAGGTCCGACTCGGCCCAGACGTCGTCGGCCTCAGGGACGATGCGCGCACCGGTTCGCTCGAATTCCCCGTCGGGCATGGACGAGCCCACCCCGGCGCCCTCTTCCACGTAGACCGTGTGGCCGGCCGAGGTCAGTTCCCGCACGCCGGCCGGCGTGATCGCCACCCGGTACTCGTCGTCCTTGACTTCCTTGGGAATCCCGATGATCACCGCTCACTCCTCAATGTTGCTCATCACATGCTTGACCCGGGTGTAGTCCTCGAACCCGTACGAAGAGAGGTCCTTGCCGTAACCCGAGCGCTTGAAGCCGCCGTGGGGCATCTCGGCGACGAGCGGGATGTGGGTGTTGATCCACACGCAGCCGTAGTCCAGATCCCGCGCCATGCGCATCGCGCGCCCGTGGTCGCGCGTCCAGACCGAGGACGCCAGCCCGTACTCGACGCCATTGGCCCAACGCAGTGCTTCCGCCTCGTCGCTGAATTTCTGGACGGTGATCACGGGGCCGAACACCTCGGACTGCACCAGTTCGTCGTCCTGGCGCAGCCCAGCGACAACGGTTGGCGCGTAGCAGTACCCTCGCTCCCCCACGGCTGTGCCGCCCGTCAGCACCGAGGCGTGGGAAGGTGTCCGCTCGATGAATCCGCTCACTCGCTCGAGCTGGTTGGGATTGTTCAGAGGCCCGAAATCCGCGTCTTCCACGTCGGTGCCGCCGACGACGGTCCCTTCGGCTTGTTCCACCAATGCCGCGAGGAAGTCGTCGTGCACGCCTGGCCCGGCCAACACCCGGGTCGCTGCGGTGCAGTCCTGCCCGGCGTTGAAGTAGCCCGCACCCGCAATGCCGGCGGCGGCCACGGTCAGGTCGGCGTCATCGAAGACGATCACCGGGGCCTTGCCCCCGAGCTCCAGATGAACACGCTTGAGGGTGGGCGCCGCCGTCGCGGCGACTTCCATGCCGGCGCGCACAGAACCTGTGACCGACACCATGCCCGGTACGGACGAGGCCACGAGGGCCCGGCCGGTGTCGCGGTCTCCACAGACCACGTTGAAGACCCCGGGCGGGAGGTACTCCGCCATGATCTCGGCCATGAGCAGTGTGCTGACCGGCGTCGTGTCCGAGGGCTTCAGCACCATGGTGTTGCCGGCCGCCAACGCTGGTGCGAATTTCCAGATGGCCATCATGAACGGGTAATTCCACGGGGTCACCGCACCGCAGACCCCGATCGGCTCACGCCGTATGAAGGAGGTGTGCCCCGCCATGTACTCCGCCGCAGCGAGTCCCTGCAGGTGCCGCGCCGCGCCGGCGAAGAAGCGGATCTGGTCCATCCCGGGCGGGAGTTCTTCGTCCATCGTCAGCTGGAACGGCTTCCCCGTGTTCTCGCACTCGACCCGGACCAGTTCCTCCCCCGCGACTCGATGGCGTCAGCGATACGGAACAGGGCCAGGCTCCGCTCGGAAGGAGTCGTGCGGCGCCATGAGGTGAACGCCTCCGCGGCCACCTCGAGCGCCCGGTCGACGTCGGCCGCGCCCGAGACCGGGGCCTCGGCGAAGGGCTCACCCGTCGAGGGGTTGAGCAAGGGGGCCGTCGGACCGTCCTCGGCGTCGACATAGGTGCCACCAATGAAGTTCTGCAACCTGCGCACGTGGGCTCCCTTTCCTCTTCTTCGTGGTCTCCGGGATCGGCTCGCAACTAGAGAATCACAGAACGGACGTATGGCAACAAGCGATTCCGCAAGAAATCTAACGTGAAACGCCGAATTCTGCTTGACTGATAGTGTCCATATGAAAGAATTCTGCACATCGGGGGTTGCGAGCCACCCACGGTGAGACCATCGCTATGAGGAGTCGCATGTCCGAAACGGACGGGCCGACGGAATTGAACACCACTGAACTCGAAGGGGGTCCTGGCGGGACGACCCTGCTCGATGAGGCCAACCGGGCCATCATCGAGGCCCTCCAGCGTGACGGGCGCCAACCGTACGGGGCCATCGCCGAAGCGGTGGGTCTGTCCGAAGCGGCCGTGCGCCGCCGGGTCCAGCGCCTGCGTGAAACCGGCATCATGCAGATCGTCGCCGTCACGGATCCACTCCAACTCGGCTTCACCCGCCAAGCCATGATCGGCATCACCGTCGAAGGTGACGTGCGGGTCGTGGCCGACAAGCTGTCCGCCGTGGCCGAGGTCGACTATGTCGTCATGTGCGCCGGTTCCTTCGACCTCCTGGCCGAAGTGGTCTGCGAGGACGACGAACGCCTTCTTCACGTGCTCAACGATTCGGTGCGCTCCATCGCCGGGGTGCGCTCAACCGAGACGTTTCTTTATCTGAAGCTGGCCAAGCAGACATATACATGGGGCACGCGGTGAGGTCCGATCTCACCGTCACAGCCATCCGAGTGGAGGAATCATGAGCAGCAATCCCGAGAATTCCGACCTGAGCGAACGGGCGCGCCGTCACCTGTGGATGCACTTCAGCCGGATGGGCTCCTACGAGACCCATGAGGTCCCGGTGATGGTGCGCGGCGAGGGCGCGTACGTGTGGGACCAGCACGGGAAGCGCTACCTCGACGGCCTGGCCGGACTCTTCACGTCCCAGCTGGGCCACGGACGCACCGAGCTGGCCGAGGCCGGTGCCAAGCAGGCCAGCACGTTGGCCTACTTCCCCCTGTGGACCTACGCCCACCCCCGTGCCATCGAATTGGCCGAGCGCCTGGCCGGCTACGCGCCCGGTGACCTCAATCGCATCTTCTTCACCTCAGGTGGTTCCGAAGCGGTCGAATCCGCCTGGAAGCTGGTCCGACAGTACTTCCGTATCACCGGCCAACCGCAGCGCACCAAGGTCATCAGCCGCGAGATCGCGTACCACGGGACCACCATGGGTGCGCTGTCCATCACCGGCATCCCCGACCTGAAGACGCCGTTCGAGCCGCTGGTCGGTGGGGCCATCAAGGTCCCGAACACCAATTTCTACCGGGCACCGGTCTTCGCCGACGACGAAGAGGCGTTCGGGCGGTGGGCCGCCGACGAGATCGAGCGGGCGATCATCCGCGAGGGCGCGGACACCGTTGCCGCGGTCTATCTGGAGCCCGTGCAGAACGCCGGCGGTTGCTTCCCCCCTCCGCCCGGATATTTCCAGCGGGTGCGTGACATCTGCGATCGCCATGGCGTGCTCCTGGTCTCCGACGAGGTGATCTGCGCCTTCGGTCGCCTCGGCTACTGGTTCGGGGCTGATCGCTTCGGGTACCAACCGGACATCATCACGGTGGCCAAGGGGTTGACCTCCGGGTACGCCCCTCTCGGAGCCATGATCGCCTCGGACCGCCTGATGGAGCCGTTCCTGAAAGAGGGCGCGTCATTCCTCCACGGCTTCACGTTTGCCGGTCACCCGGTGAGTTGCGCCGTCGCCCTGGCCAACCTCGATGTGTTCGAGGGAGAGCAGATCCTCCAGCACGTGCAGTCGACAGAAGCGGGCTTCCGCTCCGCACTCGAGACGCTCTACGACCTGCCGATCGTGGGCAATGTGCGTGGCGCGGGATTCTTCTACGGCATCGAGCTGGTGAAGGACAAGACGACACGGCTGTCCTTTGACGACGAGGAGTCCGAGCGGCTCCTGCGGGGCTTTCTCTCCGGTGCCCTGTTCGAGGCCGGCCTCATCTGCCGGGCCGACGATCGGGGCGACCCGGTGGTGCAACTCTCGCCACCGCTCATCTGCGGGCAAGAGGAGATCGACTTCATGGTCACCACCCTGCGCGAGGTACTGACTGAGGCGTGGAGCCGGGTGTAAGCGGCCCAGAGGGAGTGGACGGCTACCGCCACCTCTCTCTCTGGTGGGACGCCATCCCGGGCCCGCTACCCTCACGCCCCCCTTTGGCCGGCGACCTCGAGGCCGACGTCTGCATCGTCGGCGCGGGCTTCACCGGCCTATGGACGGCACGCGCGTTGGCTCTGGCCGACCCGGCCCTGCGCATTGTCGTGGTGGACAAGGAAGTGGTGGGCTTCGGCGCCTCAGGCCGCAACGGCGGGTGGTGCTCGGCGCTGTTCTCCACCTCCGATAGCGCACTGGCCCGGCTCTACGGCCTCGACGCGATGCGCCGGATGCGGCGGGCCATGCAGTCCACCGTCGACGAGGTGGGCGCCGCCGCCCTCGAAGAGGGCATCGACTGCCACTTTGCGAAGGGCGGCACGGTCGATGCGGCTCGCACCCCGGCCCAGAGGGCCCGGGCCCTGGCCGACGTGGAGCAGGCCCGTGCCCTGGGTTTCGGGGAGGAGGATCTGCGCTGGCTCGATGCCGGCGACGCCGCCTCACTCATCGGCCTCGAGGGCATGCTCGGCGCCACCTTCACCCCGCACTGCGCCGCCATTCAGCCCGCGGTCCTCGCCCGGGGCCTGGCGGACGCGGTCGAACGTCGGGGCGTCACGATTCACGAACACACCGAGGTCATCGACATCGTCGCGGGCGGGCCGGGGCGCTCGCCCCTCGTGCGCACCACCGCGGGTGCAATCAAGGCCGACGTGGTCGTACGCGCCGTCGAGGCCTGGACCTCGACACTGCCCGGCCAGCGACGCACGCTGGTGCCGGTGTACTCGCTCATGGTGGCGACCGAGCCGTTGAGCGACGCCTTCTGGGCCGACGCGGGACTTGACCATCGGGCCACCTTCACCGACTACCGGCACATGATCATTTACGGGCAACGCACCGCTGACGGCCGGATCGCCTTCGGCGGGCGCGGCGCGCCCTACCACTTCGGCTCCGACGTACGGCCGTCCTTCGATGCGACACCGGCTGTCCACAAGCTGCTGCGCGAAACCGTGATCGACCTGTTCCCCGCGCTCGACGTCTCCCAGTTCACCCACGCATGGGGTGGACCACTCGGCATTCCCCGCGACTGGCATTCTTCGGTCGGCTTCGACCCTCAGCTCGGCCTCGCCTGGGCCGGGGGGTACGTGGGCGACGGTGTCGCCACCACCAACCTCGCGGGTCGCACGTTGGCCGATCTCATCACCGGATCTGCCACAGAGCTCACCGAACTCCCATGGGTGAACCACCGCTCGCGTCCGTGGGAGCCCGAGCCGCTGCGCTGGCTCGGCGTCAACGCCGGGCTGTGGACGATGAAACTGGCCGATCAGACCGAGGAGCGCAAGGGTCGACCGAGCCGCTTGGCCCATCACATGGAGCGCCTCCTCGGGCACTGAACGGCGCCCGGCGCCCCGCGAATCAGCGCCCCGCGACTCAGCGCCCCGCGACTCAGCGCAGCGACGTCCCTTCGAGGAGTCGCCACAGGGCATGGGTGTCGAGATGCGCCGCACACATGTCGGCGACCCGATCGATCTGCCGTTCCCGCGCCGCGGCGAAGGAGCGACCTGACGGGCGCCACGTCTTTCCCCGGGTGCGGGCGACGGCACTGAGGAACTCCCCCCGGAAGCGGTCCTCCTCGAAGAGGCCGTGCAGCGAGGTTCCGTACACCTCGCTGCTCTGCTCGCATGCGCTCTCCACCTGATCGTCGCGTGCAACGGGCACGCGGTCCTCGAAGGTCAGCCACTCCCGCCATCCGGCGAGAGGTCGGGAACGGCCATGACGGATCTCATAGCCGCGCACAGGGGCGCCTGACTTTCCGGTCCCGGCCCGCAAGCGGGTGATCTTCCCGGTCTCGAACCGGGTCGTCAGCGGCAACCAGCCCAAGCCCCGAACCATGGGCACGGTGGACTCGACTCCATCGGGATCCTCGATGCTGTGGCCCAACATCTGGAATCCACCGCAGATACCGAGGATCGTCGGGGGCGAAGGTGCACGGTGCCGCGCCACCACGACGTCGAGCAACCCGCTTGTCGTCAACCACGCCAGATCGGCCGTGGTCGACTTGGTCCCTGGGAGGACGATGAGGTCGGGGTCCCCCACGGCCGAAGGGTGGTCCACGAACCGGACCGCCACGTTGCCTTCGATCACAAGGGGGTCGAAGTCGGTGAAGTTCGCCAAGCGAGGCAGCCGCAGCACGACCACGTCGAGCAGTTCGGCCGACGCGGCATGGGGCTCGTCCACGCGCTCCGCCAGCATCCGGTGGAGTGAGTCCTCGGCGTCGAGGACCAGTCCGGGCAAGTAGGGCAGGACCCCCAATGTCGGGACACCGCAACGTTCCTCGAGTTGTTCCATCGCGTTCCCGAGCAGCGCGGGATCGCCCCGGAACATGTTGAGGATGAACGCCCTGACACAGCGGCGGAGGTTCTCGGGCAGCAGGGCCACGGTGCCGTAGAGGTGGGCGAAGACGCCCCCCCGGTGAATGTCGCCGATCACGACGGCCCGGATGCCGGCACGCGCCGCAAGACCCAGGTTCACGATGTCATGGTCGAGAAGGTTGATCTCGGCCGGACTTCCGGCCCCTTCGCAGATCACCACGTCGAAGCGCGAGCGCAGGTCGGCTAAGGCGCCGTCCACGATCTCGACCAGATCGACCTTCGATCGTTGGTAGTCCGCGGCCTCCCGCGTCTCGAGGGTGCGGCCCATGACAATGACCTGTGACGATCGCTCCCCGGTCGGTTTGAGGAGGACGGGGTTCATGGCGGCCTCGGGCTCGGCGCCGGCCGCCACCGCCTGCAGCCACTGCGCGCGGCCGATCTCAGCCCCTTGGTTCGTGACCACCGAGTTGAGCGACATGTTCTGTCCCTTGAATGGTGCCACCGCCACACCCTCCCGGGCCAGGAGCCGGCAGAGTCCCGCCACGACGGTCGACTTGCCCGCGTCCGATGTCGTCCCACACACCATGAGGGCGCCGCGCCGAGCCATGACCTTTTCTAGTGCAGGACTTCGGGCGCGGCTTCTGGTGCAGGGCCTCTCGCCCCGTGAGATGGCTCTGGATCGGTCCCCGGCGCGAGTTCTCACGCTGTTCACGAGATTGCACTTGACGCGGGACGTCACAACAAACAAGGTGAAGGCGAAAAACCTTCGGCCGCGGGGACCAGACACGCGCGCCGGAGCAGGCAGGCGGGATGCAGAGGCGACACCGAGGGAGGCGTCCGTGCTGAAATGCACGGTCGCACGCCGTACGGGCACGCGGGGGCGCGTCCGCGGGCGGGTACCCGTCGGCGGTCGGCGACACGAAGTTGGGTGAGGCTGGGCCCCGGAGCACCGGGGCGCAGAGCGAGGCGACATGAGGGAGGCAACGCGGTGGCAATCGCTGAGGACCTGGCAGTAATTCACGACCCGCAGTCGGCGCAGGCGTTCCGCGTCGAACAGCACGGTGTCGATTTCATTCCCCCCAGCGAGCGTTGGGCCCGACCACGGGACATTTTCGGCATGTGGGCCGGGGCCAGCGTGCAGGTGGAATACTTCATCTACGGCTGCATCCTGATGAGCGTCTTCCGGTTCACGTTCATTCAGGCCGTTGCGCTCATCGTCCTCGGCAACCTCTCCTATTTCTTGCTCGGGGTCTGCTCGCTGCAGGGTCCGCAGGCGGGAACGACCGTCTTTGCCATCAATCGGGCCAGCTATGGACCGAACGGCTCGCGACCCATCTCGTTCTTCAACTGGATCACGCAGATCGGATTCGAGGTCGAGGGCCTGATCCTCATCGTCGGAGCCGGTCTGGTGCTCATCACCAAGGCCGGCTTCTCGTTCGGCGACCCGGCCAAGGTGATCCTGGTCGTCGGTGCGGTGCTCATTCAAGGAATCCTGCCGTTTCTCGGGCATGCGACCATCGTCAAGTCCCTCCGCTTCCTTGTCATCCCGTTCGTCATCCTCTTCGCGATCCTCTTGGGATTCGCCATCCCCCACGCGCACTTCCATGGCGCGCACAGCGCAGACTGGAGAACATTCACCGAGGGACTGGCCTTCGTGATCGCTCTGAGCGGCCTCGGATGGACCGAGTGCGGCAACGACTACACCCGGTACTGTCCCGCCGACACGTCGAAGAAGGGCATCGTGGGATGGGTCTTCTTGGGCACAGCGGTTCCCGAGATTCTCATCATGACGTTGGGCGCGGCGGTCGCGACCTTCGTTGTCGGGATCGGTCAGGGCACCGGAGGCTTCTTGCCCTTGGCCCACCAGAACATCATCCCGGCCTGGTTCGTCGTGGTCTTCATGATCTTCGCTGCCCTCCAGCTGTTCGCGATCAACAGCCTCGACATGTACTCCTCGGGCGTGACCCTGCAAGCCATCGGGGTCCCGGTCAAGCGTTGGCAGGCGGTGATCGTCGATTGTGTCATCGCCCTAGGCGTGACGATGTACGCCGTCTTCAACTCGTCGTTCTCGACCTACCTAGCTGACTTCGTCGATGTCGTCATCGTTTGGATCGCCCCATGGTCGGCGATCTTCGTGGTGGACTGGATCCTCCGCCGCTACCGCTACGTGCCGGGCGAGTTGCAGAAGACCGGTCGCGACAGCCTCTACTGGCGCAAGGGTGGCGTGTTCTGGCCCGCACTCATCGCGCAGGTCGTCGGCATGTACGCCGCCATCTCGGCTCTCTCCGCCACCTTCACACTGCCGCACTGGCTGAACGAGCTCACCTTCCACACGACGAACTACCCGAAGGACTTCGGCGCCGACTTCAGCGTGTTCCTCGGCTTCGTCGTCGGAGGCCTGGTGTACCTCCTCCTGGCGTACAGCAGTGTGCGCAAGCAGGCCGACGAGCAGGACGTCCTGCTCAAGGCCGAAGGGCTCTTGTAGCTACTCCCAGAATTCGACCAGCTCGCCGCTCTCGTCGTCGGCCGGCCGGAAGAGCGGCATCGACCCAAGCGCCCGGACCTTGGCGGCGTCCGCACCCAGCGCGGCGCGCCAGCCGGTGCCCTCGGTCATGAGCGTGCCGATGACCACCGGTTCGGCGCCGATGCGCCGGACAAGCCGCAGCGCGGCCAGGGTGGAAGCACCGGTGGAGATGATGTCGTCGACGATGGCCACCCGGCGCCCGCGCACGGCGTGCACGCGAGCCGGGTCCATGCGCAACCGTTGCGGCTTTTCGGTGGTGATGGAGGTGACCGGCTCGGACCACGTCTCTCCGAGGTGGATCTTCGGCGTCTTGTGCAAGATCACGTAGTCGTCAAGGCCGAGGGCACGGCTGGCCTCGATGGCCAGCGGTATGCCCATGGTAGCCACCGACACCACGATCTCGGGTGCCTCTGGCCGCATGAGGTCGGCCAACTCCCGCCCGGCCACCTCCGCGAAGTGCACGCCATGATCGACGCAGATCAGGAGGGCGATGGTGAGGTCGTCGGACAGCGGCACCAGGGGCAGGTCGACCGCCTGGCTCCCGACCATGGCGGCATAAGTACGATCTGGCGTCATGCACATGACTCTCGCCGGAGCAGCCCATGTCCGCAAATGAGCCGCTCACGGAGGCACTGGCCCGTGACTTCCTCGCGGTTGCATTCGAAGAGGCCAAGGCCGGTCTGGCCGAGGGCGGCATCCCTATCGGCGCCGCCCTTTTTCATCGCGACGGGACGCTGCTCGGGCGCGGGCACAACCGCCGGGTCCAAGACGGCGACCCCTCGACCCATGGCGAGACGGCGGCCTTCCGCAACGCCGGGCGGCGGCGGCACTACGCCGACTGTGTGATGGTGACCACCCTTTCGCCCTGCTGGTACTGCAGCGGCCTCCTCCGACAATTCCAGATAGGTGCGGTCGTGATCGGTGAGGCGGAGAACTTCGTGGGCGGCCACGACTGGGTGGCCGAGCACGGCACCGAAGTCATCATCCTCGATGATCCGGGATGCACCAAGCTGCTGCGCACCTTCATCGCGGAACGCCCCGAGCTCTGGCATGAGGACATCGGGCTGTAGGACAATTTCAGTCAGGGGGGTCGGGGGTCAATCCGGCGGACCGAACAACCGGTCCCCGGCGTCGCCCAGTCCGGGAACGATGAACCCGACCTCGTTCAGCATGGGGTCGATGGCAGCGCAGTACAGCCGGATCGAGGGGTGCGCGGCCTGAAAGGTGGCGATCCCCGGAACCGACGCGATGATGCACAGGACCACCACTTCTCGGGCACCTCGCTCGAGGGCCAGGTCGCACACCTGGACCAATGACCCACCGGTGGCCAACATGGGATCACAGACAACGACCCGGCGCGCGGTGAGGTCGGCGGGCAGGCGATTGAGGTAGACCTCCGACCGGAGGGTCTGCTCGTCGCGGCGCAACCCGACGTGGGCCACCTCGGTCAGCGGTATGACCTCTTGAATGGCGTGCACCATGCCCAGGCCGGCCCGAAGAATCGGCACGATGAGGACGTTCTCGATCACCTTGCGCCCTGGGGCACCGTCGGCGACGGGCGTGTCGACGACGACCGGGGCCGTCCCCAGATCGCGGAGGGCCTCGTACGCCATGAACTGCGAGATCTCCGAGATCAATTGGCGGAACGTGTCCCCGTCCGTCCGCTTGTCGCGTAGCGTCGCCACCCGGTGTTCGACCACCGGGTGGTCAAGCAGCATGACGCCCATCATCGGTCACCGCCTTGCGCTGCGGCGAGCAGATCGGACAGCACCCGCCGCAACTCGAGTGTCGTGCGGTCGGCCCTGGTGTGGACCTCTGCCGTGGGGGTGAGCGGCAGGACGAGCTCGTCGAACGACTCCTGGATGACGAGATCCTCACGCAACACCGCCACCTCGAAGTCCACGGCCTCCTTCATTCGTGCCGGGTCGGCGCAAAGGTCGTCACGCCACAGCGTGGTGAAGATCCGGCAACGATCTGCCGATTCGGGCTGCAGGAAGAACCCGATCACGTTGGTCCCGCCGGCCTCGATGAACTCGATCCGCAGCGTCAGGTGGAATGGCGCATCGAGTCGGTAGGTCAGGCGGCGATTCTGCACCAGCGGGCGCACGCCCGTCGCCACTCCGGGATCCTCCCGGTTGGCGAAGGAGTGCTCGTAGGACATGGTGAACGACCAGCCGTCACGCACCACGGTGTACTGCGGGACCTCGGCTGCCTCCTCCGCTCCGAACGTGCCGGCGTGCACGAAGGGGAAATGCGCCACGTCGAGAAAGTTGTCGGCCAGCAGTCCCGCCGAGGCTCGCACGTCAAAGGTGGGCAGCTCCCCGGTGTCGAACGACGGATCGTCGGCCTCGGGGATGGAGCCGAGCGGCGCCAACGGCGTCTCGGGAGCCAAGAACACCATGCCGTGCGCCACGGCGAGTCCGGCCGGCGGCGAGAGCCGAGCAGCCGGAGGAAGTGCCGCGCCCGCTCCGAGCGCAGGGATCTCGACGCAGGCGCCAGAGGAATCGAACCGCCAACCGTGATAGGCACATTGGAGCACCCCCGACTCGCAGCGCCCGATCGACAACGGCGTACGGCGGTGGGGGCAGCGGTCGGCGAACGCCACGATCCTCCCGTCGGCTCGGTACAGCACCCACGGCTCGCCCAGGAGCACGAACCTCCGCGGTTGCTCGGTCACCTCAGCCGGTCGTGCCACCGGATGCCAGCAGTGCCGCAGCGCAGGGTCGAGGTTGGAAAGGGTGCGGCTCATGGCACAACACCCTCACCCCTGTCGCTCACCGCCGTCAAGAAGGCCACGTCGCGTCGACCGCCGCCGGCCTTCAGAAGTAGTACCACCCGCCCAGCATCTGCTGCAGTGCGTGCGGGATCGGCTTGACCGTCGCCGCCGGCGGCACCGGTGCCGAGGCTGGCGCGCCGTACCGAGAGAAACGCATGGTGCCGGTCACCGACGACGCCGTGTGCTCCTTGGTCGTCGGCGGGGCCAGGCGTATCTCGACCAGCCGTCCCCGATGATCCACCCAGACGGTGGCCGGGATCTTCTGGTCGGCCAGGAGTGCCGCGGCCTTGGTCATGGTGGGTGAGAGCTCCGGCACGAGCTTGAGAAGTTGGGTCAGCGTGAGGTCAACTCCGGTTCCGGTGGCGGAGACGCCATCGATGCTCCGAGACCCGAGGTGACGAGCTGTCTGGTGGGCGGTCAACTCGTCGAGAAGGAGCTTGGCATAGGTCAGCGCGACGGCGGATTGCGTGAGCGTCGTCGTCACCGTTCGTCGTAACGATGGCGATGTCGGGAGAGAGACGGTGCGCGCGCCGTGGGCCAGCGCCGCCCACACGGGGGGAACCGACATGTAGGCGACGTGATCGATCCACTCCGTGTGCAGCGTGATGGAGCCGGCCGCCGGCTGGGTCCCGGCGTACGATGCCGACGCAGCGAGTGCCGAGGTCGGGACCGTGACGGTGGCGGTCAGGGTGTGGTGGACGAAGTCCATTTGGCCGTGCACCACCAGGTGCACGTTGCGTTGTGCCGGGAGATGCGTGCGCAGATCGACGACGAACGAGACCGTGGTGACGATGTCGGTGCTCA
Organism: uncultured Acidimicrobiaceae bacterium; assembly: GCA_963706555.1. Classification (GTDB taxonomy): domain Bacteria; phylum Actinomycetota; class Acidimicrobiia; order Acidimicrobiales; family RAAP-2; genus Bog-473. Next base: position 1,675,903 of record OY970164.1, on the reverse strand, counting down.
CAGCATGTGCGGTGCCCGAGGCCGTGCCCGGGGCCGTGCCCGGGGCCGTGCCGCGAGGGGCGGAGGTGTCCGCTGCGGGGGCGGAGGAGGCGGTGGAGCTTGCTCCGCTCGCGGCGCTTCCACCGAGTGCAACGACGCCTCCCAGAGCGACGAGTCCTACGAGACGAGTTGCTGTGGTGCGCGTCAACTGACGACGACTCCTCTTCTTTTCCCCTCGTCCCAACGTAGATGAGGACCTTCGCAATGTCCGGTCAGCGGATCGGGGTTGCTCAGCGGAAGTCACGGCTGGCCGGCACGGACGTGCCCACCGCCAATGCCTCCACCCGCTCGGCCGTCAGGTTGACCGTCCCCTGCCCCAATTGGAGCCGGCCCCGTATGAGGAGCACCGGCGAATGGCGGGCCACCGGCTTCCAGCGCGCCCAGGCGCCGCGGGAAAAGACCACGTTCACATGACCGGTCTCGTCCTCGAGGTTGACGAAGACCGCACCGTGCGCCGTCTCGGGGTGCTGCCGGTGCGTCACCACGCCGGCCACCGATACCCGGTCCCCGTCCGTGCACCCCGGGAGGTCGCGGGCCACCACCACGCCCATTGCCTCGAGCCGCTCCCGGGCCAGGTGCATGGCGGTCTGCTCGGGTGCCAGTCCCAGGGCCCACAGGTCATCGCCCACCGAGTCGTACCGGCTGGGCTCGGGCAGGGGCGGGGCTTGCGCCCCCACCACAATGCCCGGCAAGCGGTCCGGAGTACCTTGCGCCGCGGCGCCGGCCGCCCACAGCAGACGCCGGCGAGAGGCCGCTGTGGCGTGCTCATCCGCATCGAGTGCGCCTGCCGCCGCCAACGTCTCGAGCTGTGCCCGCGACACCCCGGCCCGACGCACCAGATCCTCGCCCCCGGCCCAGGGCCGCCCGGCCACGATCCGCTCCGCCACCGCATCACCCACCCCGCGCACCGAAGCCAGCCCCAGTCGCAGCACCGGGCCCGCGTCCGCAACGTCCGCCTCGTCCGCAACGTCCGCAACGTCCGCCTCCAACGAGGCCCCGGCCTCCGACCGGTTCACATGGGGCCGGCGCACGATCACCCCGTGACGGCGAGCATCAGCCACCAGCGACTGGGGGGACCAGAACCCCATGGGTTGGGAGTTGAGGAGGCCCGCGGTGAACGCCGCCGGATAGTGCAGCTTGAGCCAGCTGCTCGCGTAGACGAGATGCGCGAACGACACCGAGTGCGACTCGGGGAAGCCGAAGTTGGCGAAGGCGGCCAGCGCGGCGAAGATCTGGTCCGCCACCTCCTCCGCGACGTCGCGCTCGGCCATGCCGGCGTAGAGCCGGGCCCGCATCTTCTCCATGCGCGCGGCCGAGCGTTTGGCCGCCATGGCCTGGCGCAGTTCGTCGGCCTCGGCCGCACTGAACCCGGCGACAGCGACGGCCATCTCCATCAGTTGCTCCTGGAAAAGTGGGACGCCGAGCGTCCGCCGCAGAATTGGCTCGAGCAACGGGTGTAGGTACGTGACGGGCTCTTCCCCCCGCCGGCGCCGGATATAGGGATTGACCGCGTGGCCCTGAATGGGCCCGGGCCGGATGAGGGCCACCTCGATGGCCAGGTCGTAGAAGCAACGGGGCTCGACCCGGGGCAGGGTCCCCATCTGGGCCCGGCTCTCGACCTGGAAGACCCCGACCGTGTCGGCCCGGCACAACAGGTCGTACACGGCGGGCTCCTGGGGCAGATGCGCCAAGTCGACGACATCGCCGTGGAACTGGCCCACCAGGTCGACCATGCGGTGCAGCGCCTCGAGCATGCCCAGCCCGAGCAGGTCGAACTTCACCAGCCCGATGGCGGCACAGTCGTCCTTGTCCCACTGCAGCACGCTGCGCCCGGGCATGCGTCCCCACTCCACGGGGCAGACCTCGATCACCGGCCGGTCGCACAGCACCATGCCGGCCGAGTGGATGCCGAGGTGGCGCGGGCGATCCAGCACCTCGGCCGCCAGCTCGGCCACCAACGGGGGAATCCCCTCACCGTCACCGTCGACGGCGGCTCCGACCGCCTCCGCCGCGGCCGCCCCCCGGTTGGCCCGGTCGATCCCCGACGCCCACCCGTCCACCTGCTCGGGGGTGAACCCGAAGGCCTTCCCCACGTCGCGCACGGCCGAGCGGGGGCGGTAGGTGATGACGTTGGCCACCTGCGCCGCGTGACGACGGCCGTACCGGTCGTAGACGTACTGGATGACTTCCTCGCGCCGGCTCGATTCGATGTCGACATCGATGTCCGGCGGACCGTCGCGGGCCGGGGACAAGAAGCGCTCGAAGAGGAGGCCGAGATCGACGGCGTCGACGTTGGTCACCCCGAGGGCGTAACAGACGGCCGAGTTGGCGGCCGAGCCCCGGCCCTGGCAGTAGATGTTGAGCTGGCGGCAGACCCGGGCGATGTCCCAGACGACCAGGAAGTAGCCGGCGAACCCCAGCCCCCCGATGACCTCGAGCTCGTGCTCGATCTGGGTCCAGGCCCCCCGCACCCGCTCGTCGTGCGGGGACCCGTAGCGTTCGAGCGCCCCCTCGGTCACCAGTTGGCGCAGGTAGCCCTGCTCGTCCATCCCCTCGGGGACCGGGAAGTCGGGAAGACGGGGGGCCACCAGGCGCAGATCGAAGGCACAGCCCAGGCCCAACTCGCCCGCCCGCTCGACCACACCGGGCCAGCGGGCGAAGCGCCGGAGCTGTTCCCCCGGCCCACGCAGGCAGGCTGCCGGGGCCGAGGGGAGCCAACCCTCCAGCTCGGCCAACGGACGCCGGGCCCGGATCGCGGCCAGGGTGGTGGCCAGGCGAAACCCGGCCGGCGTGGCGTAGTGCACGTTGTTGGTGGCCACCGCGTCGACACCCCACTCGGCGGCCAAGAGCGCCAGGGCATCGTTGCGCGCCGTGTCGAGGGGGTCTCCGTGGTCCCACAGCTCGACCGCCACATTGCCCCGCCCGAACGCCTCCACCAAGCGACCCACCTCCCGGGAGGCCGCCCGTGGCCCCGCCTCCATCAACGCGGCGGGCACCGCTCCCTTCCGGCATCCGGTGAGTACCAGCCAGTGCTCCCGCGCCGCTGTTGCCAAGGCCTCCAGGGTGAAGATGGGCCGGCCCTTCTCCCCGCCCTCGAGGTGGGCCTCGGCCAAGAGGGTCGACAACCGGGCATAGCCCTCGGGATCCCGGGCCAGCACAATGAGATGGCTTCCGCTCGGGTCGGGCTCACCGGTGCGCGGTCCGGCCGGAGCCAGGGTCACCTCGGTCCCGAAGATGGTCGGCAGGCCGCAGACCCGGGCGGCCTCGGCGAAACGCACCACGCCGTAGAAGCCGTGATGGTCGGTCAGCGCCAGCGCGGCCAACCCCAGCCGGTGGGCCTCGGCCACCAACTCCTCGGGATCGCTGCTGCCGTCCAGGAAGCTGAAGCCCGAGTGGGCATGGAGCTCGGCGTAGACCGGCCGCTCGGTCATGCCGGTACTTCGTCGTGCCGGCATTCAGCCGTGCCGAGTTCAGCCGTGCCGAGTTCAGTCATAGAGCGCCTCGACCCACCACTGCGCCCGCTCGGTACAGAGGAGGCGGGCTACCCCATCGGCCGTCACCGCCTGCACCCGGGCCCGGCGCCGGCGCACGGCCCACCAACGTTCGGTCACCGGCCAGGGGCCGGCCCAGGCCGCGATGGATTGCCACGGTCCGCCCTCGACCGAGAGCCGAGCGGGCTCACTGCTGAGCAATCCCCGCCCGCTCACCCCCACGGCACGACCCATGTCGTCGACCACCTCGGTCCTCTGGGGCACCTGGAGCACATGGGTGGGAGAAGGAGGCGGCAGCCGGCCCGGCCAGGGTGCACCACCCATTCCGGCGATCCCAGCCTCCGGGCTCCCCCACGGCACCAGCGTCGCCTGCTCCGCCGGGTCGCGCCCGCCTTGGACCCTCCCGAGCAACACGGCCTCGATGCCGAACCGCTCCTGGACCCGGGCAAAGGAAAGGGCGGCCCGGGCGTCGGCAGCCGAGGCCCCGCCGAAGAAACCGGGTTGATAGGGCGGAGGCTCGGGCCCCAGGTCTGGATCCTCACCCCGGGCCACACGCAGCCGCCGCTCGATGGAACGATCCCGGATGCCGGCCAATTCGCCGGTTTCAGCCCGGGCCACCTTGTGGCAGCTGGCCGCGTCAGCGCCGAAACGGTCCGAGACGTGCGGAGACGGCAAGGCCGCGAACTGCCCCAACGTCGTGACACCGAGCCGCTGCAAGGTGACCGCCAACTCGGGCCGGGCCAGGGTGGCGACCGACCAGGGCGCCAGGAACTGACGTACCTCTCCTGCCGGGACGATCAGTTCGGAACGGGCGGCCAATACGGCGGCGAAGAGCCCATCGGCCACCCCGACATGGGCGTTCTCTCCCACGGCCTCGACCAGGCGGGACACAACCATCTCCTCTCCGCCGAAAAAGCGGGAAGGCCCCCGAGCCGGCAGGGCGCAGACCCCGAGCCGGACGGGATGCGTCCAGGGACACAGTTCTCCGGCGCGAGCGACCACCTGCACGAAGCGCCGGGCTTCCTCTCCGCGTGCTCCCTCCTCCTGAAGTTCGGGGCACCAGATGACGACCAACCGTTCCAGATCCATCTCACCTCAGGCCGCCTCGGGCCCGTCATCGGGATCGACCCCAGGTCTGTTCGCACCCCGTGCCACCGCGTCCCGTGTTGCCGCCACCATCCCCGAGCCGGCGGGCAACCAGAGGGAACACTCGATGACCCGCCCCGCCGACCGCCGACCACTCACCCGTACTTCCGCACGACGCCCCTGCAGGTGCCCGAACCCACGGCCGACCCCTTCCCACTCGATCGCTCCCACCGACAGGGCCAGGTCGCCTCCCTCAGGCCAGTCGTTGCCGTGATCCACCAACACCACCAGCGCCGTCTGGCGCTCGCGGGCCTTGGCGCTCAAATGGCGGGCCGCGGTGTGGCGAGCTCGACCGGGCGGCCGTACCAGGACGACGTCCACGCCGGGCAGCAGGTCTCCGGCCGCTTCAGCCCATCCACTGCCCGGGTGCGGCACGAAGACCACACGGCGCAAGTCGATGCCGAGTTCAGCGGCCGCGACCACCCCGGGGTCGGGTAAGCCGACTGCAGCGCACCAGCTCCCCGCCTGCGATGCCGCGGCGAGGAGCGCCAACGCCAACGTGGTCGAACCGTGGCCGGGCAACCCGGCCACGGTGGTCGTCGTCCCCCGCCGCAGCGCCCCATCGGGGAAGAGCGGGACCAGAGGGGCCGGCACCGGCAGGAGCCGGCCGGCCACCGGAGTAGCCGGCCGAACCCGGTCGGCCAATCCGATCGGGAGCTCCCGGGAACGGGAAGAGGGGCGCTTCTGAGGACCGAAAGCGAACATATGTTCGTACTCTACAGAGAACCTGCCGGCGTCGCCCATTGGACTAAAAGACCAGTTCAGGGTCGGTATGTTCGAACAAGAGCGTCGTTACGTCACAATGCAGTCCTCATGTGTGGACGCTTCGCCCTCATCACCCCGCCGGTCCGGCTGGCCCACTACTTCCAGGCCGGCTTGGGAGACAACTTGGAACCCGAACCACACCCCAGCTGGAACGTCGCACCCACCGACCAGGTACTCGGCGTCGTCGCCCGACGCTCACCCGGGGAGAGCGACCCCTCCCGAACGCTCAGACCGTATCGCTGGGGACTCATCCCCTCATGGGCCAAGGACGCAGCCTCGGGGAGCCGCCTCTTCAACGCCCGGGCCGAAACCGTGGCCACCAAGGCCTCCTTCCGCTCGGCCTTCCAGAGCCACCGCATCATCATCCCGGCTGACGGCTTCTACGAGTGGCGCAAGCAGAACAGCGGCAGCAAGCAGCCGCACTACTTCACCCGGACCGACGGTGCGCCGTTAGCCATGGCCGGGATCTCGGAGTGGTGGCGCGACAGGAACGGGCCCGCCGACGCGCCGCCCATCTACTCCTGCAGCATCATCACCACAACGGCGAGTCAGGACATGGACGGCATTCATGACCGCATGCCGGTGATCCTCAACCCCGACACATTCGACGTATGGCTCGATCCGGACCTGCACGACATCAGCGAACTGACCGCGCTCGTTCACGCCGCGCCGGCTGGCACCATCGTGCACCATCCCGTCAGCCAACGGGTGGGAAACGTCCGCAACAACGACGCCGATCTGGTGGCATCCATCTGACACCAGCATCCGGCCAACCGCCCGCCTGCCCGTAGTATCACGCGGTCGGACACCGACGAGGCGAGGGGAAATGACATGGACGTCCGTTCAGCCCGAGATGTGGCTCCCGTTGTCGAGCACGCCGGCACTGTGCCGGTCTGGTGGCTGATTGAGCCGCGTGAACTCCACGAAACGACAAAGGGTGGATTCCTCGAACTCGTGAGCGAATGGGAGGTGGCGGGAGGAGGGCTCGTGGACCCGCACTCCCATCCCACCCACGAGTTCTATTACATCATTTCGGGGCGCGGCATCATGAAGATCGCCGACGAGGAACGCGAAGTCGGTCAGGGCGACCTGATACGGATCCCTCCCGATACCGTGCACAGCTCTGGCCGGTCACCAAGAACTCGTCGTTGCGCGGACTGGCATTCGCCATCGGCATCGAAGGCGCGGACCCGGTTGACTACACCAGTTGAATCCGCGGACCCCTTCGCGGACTCGTGAAGCTCAAACTGGATTTACACGACATCTACAACCGCGGCGGTGACATCGATCGCGCGTTGCGGGCCGTGATCGACGAAGCGGTGGAAAAAAAGATCCGCCTCGTCGAGATCATCCCCGGGAAGGGAAGCGGCCAGTTGAAGAAGCGCGTCCTGCGCTTCCTTGATCAAAAGGAGATCAAGGCGCTCTATGACCGTGTCGAGAAGGACTCTCACAATTTCGGCCGGGTCTTCGTCCATTTCCGACCGAAGTAACGGAGAACGACGACTCGCTCTACCAGCCCAGCTCCCGCAGCCGCGGGTCGTCGATTCCGAAGTGATGCGCGATCTCGTGGATCACCGTTCGATAGACTTGCGCCCTCACTTCCTCTTCGCTGCGACAGCTCTCACAGATCGTCTTTCGATAGATGATGATCTTGTCGGGGTGAATGCTCCACTGCCGAAAGCGCGCCATTGAAAGCGGGTGGCCGATGTACACACCGTATGCGTCACGTCCTTCCGCTTCCTCTTCGACGGTAATGGCAACGTTGGTCATGGCCCGCCCGAACGCCTCGGGCAACGAATCCACCGCCTCCGCCACGAGGTTCTCGAACTGCTCCAACGGGAGGTCGAACCCTTCGCTCACCTTCGGGCTGGTCGCTGATTCGGCCCTTTCCCGGTGCACGTGGTGATCCAGAATGGGTCGCACGACCTGCTCAATTTCTATTGACGAGGCGATCCACAGGACCTCCTCACGGATGTGGTCAGGTATCGGAAGCTGGGACTCGCCGAGCCACCGAGTGACGGATTCAAGTGCCAAGCCGTGACGACCACTCGCGAGGTGACCGGAGAACCATCTGTGCTGTGATTCGGACAGCTCAGGACTGAGAAACTTCTCGAGGCGGCGCAAACGGCGGCGGAGCTGCTTGACGTCGATCGGCCTGACGTCGAGTGACTTGACGACGATTGGCGTGTCGCTGCTTGCGTCGGCCGCAGGCTCCTCGCTCGACGCCACACCCTCTGCGATGAGAGATCGGGCATGGTGGAAATGACGTCGGCGGCGAATCGGGCCCGCCGGGCGCACAAAGTGCACGACGAAGATCACGAGTGCGGCAAGCAGCACACCGACCGGTATGTACAAGACCAGGTCGTCGGGCCGAGGATCCACTGCTGGCGCCACACAGACCGTCTTCCCCGTCTGGTCGTCGCAGAGGTCGTAGCCGGCGTATACCCTTCGCCATTCCCGTGTGGGATTGGTGACCGAGATCAGCTGCTCGCCCCTCACTAACGTGGTGGTCTCCCGCGTGCCGTACTCAAAAGCTCTGATACCCGTACGAAAACCGGGACCGGCGAAGAACGTGTGCGGGATTCCGGCGCTCGAAGCAAGTTCATACGGCCAGGAGTTGCAGCCATTGGCATCGATGCCGGCAACGATCGGAAAGGTGGCGCCTCCGACGATCGGGGCGATCACCGCTCTCGGTCGCCCCGGTTGCTTGTCACAGTCCGGATGCGCGGAGGTCGAGCGGTGGGGCAGTTTCGAAGCAGCGGAGACTCTCGCGCAGCACAGGACCGTACCCGCGGTCAACACGGCGACGACAAGCACGAGGAGGTGGGCCGCGTTCCCCCCTCTCGCCCTCACGTAGGAGAATCTAGTCACGGGGAGACTTCCCCATCGACGGCCGAGGTCACGGGGAAGCGCTGACAAGCGCGGCGACGCGCCCCGCGGCAGACTGACCCGACCCAAAGGAGACGACACCTCGCCATGACGCCACCCGACCCAGCCGGATCACCGCCGCAGCTGAATCGCCGCACCTTCATCGCCGCGGCGTTGGCCGCAGGTGGTGGTGGCCTCCTCGCGGCCATGGGTGGAGGCGGAGCCGGGGCGGCAACCATCCGTGCGGCGACGAGGACCAAGGCGGCGGGCTCGGACCTGGGCGCGGTCGAGCATGTCATCTTCTTCATGCAGGAGAATCGTTCCTTCGACCACTATTACGGGGCCTACAAAGGCGTGCGCGGCTTCGATGATCACCCGCACGACTCGCTCGGCGCGTTCGCGCAAGCATGGCCCGGAGGCGCGTCTTCGCATCTCCTTCCCTTCCACCTCCAGTCGGACTCGGGGATGGGCGAATGCACGTACGACCTCAACCACACGTGGGAGGCCGAGCACCTCAGTCGTGGCGCGGGACACAACGCGGACTTCGTCAAGACACACACCAGCGCAGCGTTCGAAGGGCCCCAGAACGGTGTGATGACCATGGGCTACTACAAACGAGCGGACCTTCCGTTCTATTACGCATTGGCTGATGCGTTCACCATCTGCGACAACTACCACTGCTCGGTCATGGGGCCTACACATCCGAACCGGCTCATGGCCCTTTCGGGGACCATCGATCCCGCGGGAAAGGCCGGAGGCCCCGTCATCGCCACCAACGAGGACGTCAGTGCGATCTGGAGCGCGAGTTGGCCCACCATGCCGGAGGTTCTCGAAGACGCCGGTATCAGCTGGAAGGTCTACAACCCCGAGGGCGCGTTGTACGCACCGGAGTTCTTCGAGCAGCACGGGCTCCTGATCGGTGACGCCATCCTCCCCTATTTCAGCCAGTACAAGGATCCGACCTCTTCGCTCTACCAAAAGGCTTTCCTGCCGCAATACCCGAGCGACTTCGTGGCTGATGTCGCCTCCGGCAATCTGCCCGCCGTCAGCTGGATCCTCCCGCCCGACGGCTACGACGAGCACCCGCCGGCGCCGCCGGCGCTGGGTGAATGGTTCACGAACCAGATGCTCAAGACCTTGGTGTCCAACCCCGAGGTGTGGTCAAAGACGGTGCTGTTCCACATGTACGACGAGAACGACGGATTCTTCGACCATGTGCCCCCGCCGACCGCTCCCCCCGGCACCGCCGGTGAGTACCTGACCGTGTCGTCGTTGCCCGCGGGTGCCAATGGCGTGCGAGGACCCATCGGCATGGGCTTCCGCGTGCCCATGCTCGTGATCTCGCCGTTCAGCCGCGGCAGCTATGTCGCGTCCGAGGTCTTCGACCACACCTCACAGCTCCGCTTCTTAGAAGAGCGATTCGGCGTGCGTGCGCCGAACCTCTCGAAGTGGCGACGGGACAACGTGGGCGACCTGACCTCGACGCTGCACATGCGTCACAAGGATGCGTCGATCCCGTCACTCCCTTCGACGTCCAAGGATCTCCCGGCCGACGTCAAGGCAGAGGGCTGCACTGCGCTCGACCTCGTGGAGGCCACCGCCGACAAACCGGCATACCCCGTGCCGAAACATCAGATCATGGCCCGGCAAGAGGCCGGCCGGGCGCGGCGAGGCTGACGGTCTGAGGGGCTCGCGGCTCTCAGCGGGGGCGCCGTCGGAGTGACGGCTCCGCAATGGCCGCCGGCACCCATCCGACGTCGGTGGAGTTGAGATCGATCCCGGGAGGCACGATCTCGTCGATGCGGTCCATGACGTCGCTGGAAAGGCGCAACTCGAGTGCCGGCAATTGGGACTCGAGATGTTCCATCGTGCGCGGCCCGATGATCGGTGACGTGATCGCCGGGTGTTCGAGGACGAATCCCAGCGCCAAATCGATCAGGCTCAACCCGGATGCGTCGGCCAGCGTGTTGAGGGCGGTGACCGCCTCGACTTTCTGCCGATTGCCGGGCAGATCCATGTCGTAGTGGTGCGGCACCATCGCAGACCGCCGGCTCGTGTTCGCCTTGCCCTCTCCGAACGCTCCCGAAAGCCAGCCGCCCGCCAAGGGGCTCCACGGCAACACGCCCATCTCGTACTTCTGGCACATCGGCAACACGTCCTTCTCGATGCCCCGGACGAGGATCGAATAGGGCGGTTGTTCCGTGACGAACCTCTCGCGGGCCCGACGTTGCGCGACCCACTGCGCTTCAACGATCTCGTGGGCGGGAAAGGTCGAGCTGCCGAAGTAGCGGATCTTCCCCACCCGCACCAGATCGGTCAGCGCACCCAGGGTCTCGTCGATATCGGTATCGGGCGATGGCCGGTGGATCTGGTACAGGTCGATGTAGTCGGTGCCCAAGCGGCGCAGGCTGTTCTCACATCCCGCCATGATCCAACGGCGCGAGTTGCCCTGTGCGTTGGGGTCCTTGCCCATGACGCCGTGCACCTTGGTCGCCAGAATCACCTTCTCCCGATTCTTCTGCGACAAAGCCTTGCCGACGATCTCCTCGGACTCGCCGAATGAGTAGACGTCTGCCGTGTCGATGAAATTGATCCCCGCATCGAGCGCGCGGTGGATGATGCGGATCGCCTCGTCATGGTCAGACGTTCCCCAGGCCCCGAACATCATGGCCCCCAGACACAGTGGGCTTACTTTGACACCGGTGCGGCCGAGCGTGCGAAATTCCATTGGGCCGATGGTAGTCACGGTTTCCGCAGTACGTGTGGGCGCCCCGCTCAGTCCCTCAGCCGGGCCGATGCATCCGCTGCAGCGAACAGAAGGGCGGGCTCGTTCGTCCTGGCGTAGCAGCGCAACGCGGCTTCGGTCAGTTTGAGTGCGTGCGCGTCGCCCGATTCCAGTGCTTTGCCGATCAGGGCATCCCTCCTCGGCGCTGGCTCGCCTTCAGGCGTGCCATCGCCATGGCGCGCAATGTCGTAGCCGACATGCAACGATGCGACTGCTTGCCATGCGTAGGCCAAGGCAGCGTCGTGGTCCTCCACGGCCAACCAGGGCAGCACGAGCTCGAGCGCCAACGGCGCGGTCACTGAGTGCAGGAGCGCAATGGCGTTTCCGTCGTCGACATTGCGCAGATAGGCGCGGGCTCCCCCGACGGCCAGCGCATCGAGCACGGTGACGGCATCTCCCCCGGGGCCGAGGGAGGCGACACCCTGTTCGAATTCGTCGGCGATGTCGGCCATATGCGCCACGACGTCGCTGATCAGAAACGCCTCAGGTGTCTCCTCTGCCAAGTACGGGAGATCGGCGAGCGCCTGCGGCACGTCCTGGTGGCCGATGAGCAACGGGGGCCCGGGCAGCTCTTGATACTGCGACGCCCAATACGCCAGCCCGGCGGCGACCTCGACCCGGCGGGGAAGTGTCGCGGCCTCGCCGAAGGCGCGCAGCCCATGCGCTGTCCGGATAAGACCATGCGCGGCCGCGCCGATGATGCCGGGAACGAGGCGGGGTATCCATTCGCCTGCGACGGCAGCCATGGGTCGATCGGCCAGCTCGGTCTCGAAGAGGGCCAACCACGCAGGAAAACTCGCACCCACCCCGAGGGCGGTCGGCCAGTCAACCTCGTTCAACGCCCTCTCGGCCGGAGGCGGCGCGACGTCGAGCCGCTCGCTGTACGTTTTCACCCACCCCGCGATGGCATCGCGGTGGCCGAGTTGCCCCAGGACCTCGGCGGCCATGGGTCCGTGGTTCGACAAGCCGAATGGCCCATACTCGGGCGCCGTGGCGGCCAGCGCAGTCAGCGCGTCGTCGAGCGGATCGGACTCCATGGACCCAGTATGTCGGTGAAAGTCCCGGCGCGCCTCCCGCCCCGTCGACTCAGGCAAACAGTCTGTCCAGCAGGACGCGCAGTCGCTTCTGATCGGCCGTCCCGAGGCTGCTGGTCATCGGGATGATGAGGCTGCCGATTTCGTCGGTCATCTCGCGGGCCAGGCGGTGCCCGTCAGGGGGGAGGCTGACGCGGACCGCTCTTCCGTCGTCACTACTGGTGTCCCTGCGCACGAGCCCGCGTCGCGTGGCGCGGTCAATCAGCCCGCTCACCGACGAGCGGTCCAAGCCCAGATACGTCGCCAGTCAGCCATTTTCGGATTGCGATCGCGCAGGCCCCGAAGACGTGGCCCGCCGCCTGGGGGAGGCAGCCGGCGATGTCGACATTGTCATTGATTACTGCTGGGGACAACCGACGGCCGACGCCATGCGGGCCATCGCCATGCACCGAAGCGACCCCGGCCTCCCTCTCACCTGGGTCGAGCTGCGCTCGGTCGCCGGCCCTACCGCCGCTATCCCTTCCGCCGTGTTGCGGGCGGCACGGCTTCAGATCGTCGGCAGTAGGCAAGGCTCGGTACGGGTGGGCGACATCGTGGCCGAACTCCCCGGCTTAGCGGCACTCATGACCCACTGGCGCGCTGCGCATAGACGCGCGGCCCGTCGCGCTCGCACATGTTGCCTCGGCGTGGACCGACATCGAGACCACGCAACGCATCGTCATCAATCCCTGAGCGGCGACGTCGTCGTTCACGCGCTCAATGGCGGGCGAAGAATTCAATGAGACAGTCCGCCACTTCGTCGGCATGCGTGACGATGCCGATGTGCCCAGAACCAGCGATCTCGCGGTACTCGCAGTGCGGGATGATCGAGGCGGCCCGACGAGCCTTCTCCGGCGGCGAGTCCACGTCGTGCTCGAAGGCGAGGACGAGGCACGGCACAGTGATGTCCGGCCATCGGGTGGTCCGCAGGGGATCGGTCGACCAGGCCAGCGCCGCCTCGTACTGCCCGAGCCGGCCCGGGTTCGGCCACGCCGGGAGATCGGCGGTAAAGGACAGCCAGGTGCTGACGACGTCATCGTTTTGGATGTCGGCGATCGGCAGGTAGCGCAGCGTCTGGGTGGCATAGAAGAGCGAGGGGAGGTCAACGTCGAGTCGGGCCAGGTCACGCTCGACCGTGGTGATGGCGATCTCCCAGGCCGTGGGCTTGTTGGCGCTCCCCATCAGGGCAGCCGACCGCACACGTTCGTCATGATCGAGCACCAGCGTCTCGGCGATCCATCCTCCGAGCGAATGACCGGCAACCCGTACGGGATCGGTCCAGCCCAAGTGGTCGAGGACGGCCAGCGCGTCCAGCGTCATTTGTTCCACGCTGTAGGGAGCGGGTGGCGAGGAGGACGGCGCAATGCCCCGGTTATCGAAGGTCGCCACCTGATAGCCGGCTGCGACGAGCGCAGGGACCCCGCGGAGATGCCAGGCCATCGCCGGTTGCCCACACCCCGCGAGGAGCAGCAGCGGTTCGCCTTCGCCCGTGACGTCGACGTGCAGCGTGACGTCACCCGCGTGGACCTCGACCTCAGGAATGGAGCACCTCGTCGAGGAGCGTGGGAGCGACGTTGCGACCCGAAAGGATGACGACCGTCTCGCGCCCGTCCTCGTCCCGGGGGATCAGGCCTGCCCGGACCGCGGCCACTCCCACTGCCCCGGCGCCTTCGAGCACCAGGCCCATCTTGTGCGCGGAGAACGCCATGGCGGATCGGATGTCCGCCTCGCTCACCGTCAGGATGTCGACGCCGTTCTCCAGGAGGAGGCCGACGGTGATGGCGCCGGCCTCGAGATTCCCGGCGAGTCCGTCGGCCACCGTCGGCTCGACCGTGATCGGCACGATGGTTCCGGCGGCCACCGCTGCACTCATCGACGGCGAGGCCTCCGACTCGACACCGATCACGCGGACGCCGGTGCCCAGCAGGCCGAGGCTGATGCCCGCTACCAATCCCCCTCCGCCGACGGGGACGACGACCGTTCCCAGATTCGGCACCTGCTCGAGCAGCTCACGCGCCATCGTCCCCTGGCCGGCGATGACGTCGGGGTCGTTGTACGGCGAGACGTACCGTCCGCCTTCTCGCGCCACCAGGTCGAGGGCGTGTGCCTCCGCCTCGCTGTACCCCTCGCCGTGCAGGACCAGCCGCACGTCGAACTGTTGGAGCGCGGACACCTTCGCGGCCGACGCCAGGCGCGGGACGATCACCGTGACATTGGCGTGGAGCGTCGCCCCGGCGTAGGCCAGGCCGAGACCGTGGTTGCCAGCGGACGCACCCACCACGTCCCGGCCGGGATCGTCGTGCAGCGTGGCCGCCACCGCAGCCAGTCCGAACCTTGAACGCGCCGGTGGGCTGGAACGTCTCGATCTTCAACGAGACATTCGGGCCGAGTTGGGGTGCCCGTACGACCGGGGTGACCGCCAGGTGGCGGCGCACCACGTCCCACGCCGCGGCGTGATGCGATGCCTGGGGTCTCGTCACGGCACGCACCGCCTCCAGTCTGTCCGAGTTCGCACCTGGCATGCTGCACAGTGTGTCGTACCCTTCCGGCTCCGATTTCGGCCCTGCCGCCGTCCTTGTCTGTGACGACGTACCGACGATGGCCCGCGCCGCCGCCGACCACGCGGCAACCACTCTGCGAGCCGCCGTGCAGGAACGCGGGGTGGCGCACGTCATGTTCGCGACGGGAAACTCGCAGCTCGCATTCATCGAGACGCTCGTGGCGGCGACCGAAGATGTCCCCTGGGCGGACACGATCGTCTTCCACATGGACGAGTACGTCGGCGTCGGGCCCGCGCATCCGGCCGGATTCCAGAACTGGATCAGGGAGCGTATCGTCGAACCGGCACACCCGAGGGCGGCGTACTACGTCGACGGGCAAGGTGACGCCGCGGCGGCATGCGCCCGCTATACCGGGCTTCTGACCCGGCACCCCCTCGACCTGTGCTGCCTGGGGATCGGGGAGAACGGGCACCTGGCGTTCAACGACCCGGGAGTGGCCGACTTCAACGACCCGCTCGATGTCAAGGTGGTCGAGCTCGACACCGCGTGCCGGGCGCAACAGGTCAACGAGGGTCACTTCCCCGATCTGTCGGCGGTCCCCTCGCACGCCATCACCGTGACCATCCCCGCCCTGTTGCGCGCGTCGCAGGTGATGGCGGTTGTTCCCGAGGCGCGCAAGGCCGCACCGGTGCGCGCCGCGCTGACCGGTCCCGTGTCGGCCGATTGCCCGGCCTCGATCCTGCGGTCACTCCGGCACGCCACCATCTACCTCGAGCCCGAGTCGGCCCGCCTCCTCCGCCCCGGAGACGCAAGCCGCGCCTGACTCACGGTCGGGGGAAGAGTCCCGCCTGGGCCACATAGGGGCCCTTCTTGCCCCAACCGATGCGGGTCGCCGTGACCGGGCGGAAGAGCTCAGGGAGAAATCCGGTGTGCACGGGGCTGTAGAGGAGCCAGTCGCTGCCGTCGGGACCGACGAAGTAGGTCTCTTCGCCCGGGCCCGAGCCCTGCTGGTTCGAGGCGATGAGGGGACGGCGCAAGACGTCTTTGCAGGGGCCGAGAGGTCCGGCGCACTTCACCGCCCCCATGGCGTAGTGGGGACTGAAGAACCCAGACCCGGCGGAGAAGAAGATCCACACGGTCGAGCTGGGAGAGAGCGCCATCTGCGGCGCTTCGAGGATCGGCTGCTCCCAATGCCGTGTCGGATGAAGCAGGAGCACAGGTTGCCCTTCCAGCGTGAGGCCGTCGTTGCTGAGAGACTGGGACCAAATGGTCGTCGCGCCGTCTCCGGGGGTCGAATTGTTGTCGCCCTTCCAGACGAGATAGTTGGGGTGACGCGACCCGTTCGGACCATGGGGGTCGACGAAGAGCTGCGGGTCGATGTCCCCGCCGATGTTCTGCTGACACACGAAGGGGGTGGGTCGAACGGCGAACGGCACACTGGGCGTCGGTGCGGTCGCGATGGCGATGCAGTGCTGCAAGGGGTTGGTTCCGGCGACCGAGGGAGAGAAGTACATTACGTAGTGGTCTCCGAACCGGTACACCGCCGGTGCCCACGTCAGGCCGGGGATCGCCCACGCCGGGAGTTGGGGCACCGCGTCGATCGACCTCGCGCTCCAGTGGCCCGGGCTCCCGCTGAACATCGGTATGTTCTGCGTGGTGTTGCCGAACGCCGTCGAGAGGTAGAGGTAGTACTTCTTCTTGTCGGTGAAGATGAACGGGTCGGGAAGATCGAAATTCTCCTGGGCGATCGAGATGCCCGGCGTTGCCGGGGTCGCCGTATGCCTGGGTTGGGCCGGCTTCACCGGCTGGGTGGTGAGGTGCAGGAGGAGGGTGACGACCACTGCCGCGAGGATGCCCGCGCCCGCGGCAACGAGGGCCAGGCGCAGAGCCTTCCTCCTCGGCATGTCCCGTACCCCCCGATGGTCTCCAGCACCGCCCGCGGCGCGGCCAGAGACAGGAACGTCGATTTCTCCCGTGAGAGGGTAGTCGGGAGCGGTCGGGGGGCTGGAGTGGCGGATAGGGCACATTTTGTGTCAGATAATGGCGTGGTTCTGGCCATCGCCCACCGCGGCGACCCGATCTCGGCCCGCGAGAACACTTTGTCCGCCTTTGCCATTGCGGTGCAAAAGCGGGCGGACATGGTCGAGATCGACCTGCGCCGTACCGGTGACGGCGAGATCGTCGTCCTGCACGACCCGACCCTCACCCGGCTGTGGGGTCTCGAGCGAAACGTCGCTGACCTGGGACTCTCTGCCGTACAAGCGCTAGGGAGCGGGAGCGAGCGCATCCCCACACTGCGCCAGGTGCTGCACGAGGTCACGGTCCCCCTGATGGTGGACTTCACGGGCTCCGAGGTCGTCGAGGGGGCGCTCGTGGCGGCCCGCGAAGCCGACGCGATGGGGCGTGCCCTCTTCGTGACGGGCAACGTCGGAGCTCTGCGCCGTCTCCGGAGCCTGGCCCCCGAAGCCAGAATCGGCGTCACCTGGGTTGCGCCGGATCCCCCTCCCACCGACCTCCTGCACGAGCTCGGCGCCGAGTACTGGAACCCGGTGTTCCGGCTCGTCACGCCCGAACGGGTGGCCGCCATGCACGACCTGGGGCTCAAGGTCTCCACGTGGACCGTCGACAAACCCCGCCAGATGGCCCGGGTCATGGCGGCAGGCGTCGACGCCATCGTCAGCAACCGGATCGATGCACTCGTCCGCCGCCTTTCCTGAGCGACCTCAGCGACGGGACGTGCGCCAACACAGGCAGCGCATCGGCACCTCGATGGCGCCGCGGCACCGCGGCACCTCGTGCGTATCGAGGAAATGTGCCATCGAGGCGAGGTACTGGTGACGCTCCACGGGTTCCATCACGATGACCGCGCTATAGGTCCCTGCCATTGCGACCAGATCGTCCTGCTGCATGAGCCGGGTCCAGCGGAGGACCTGGCGCTCGGGTTCGAGAAACGGGTGGTCGGGACCGAGGTGCACCTCGTGGCGGGCTCGTCGCACCGCGTCCACCCCGGCACGCTCCCGGGGGTTCAGCTCCTCACCGCCGGCCCAGAGCGCCCGCACCCAGTCGACCGAGCGATCGACGCCGTTCCAGAGCAGCGCGAACGTCCCGCCCGGACGGAGCACCCGCGCCACCTCGGGGACCGCACGCGCCTCGTCCACCCAGTGCCACATGGACGCGCCGATCACCGCGTCGTACCTGGAGTCCTCCGCCGGGATCTCCTCGGCGCTCCCAGCGACCACGTCGGCCTCGGGCACCCGCTCGAGGAGCACCGCCCGCATGCGTGCGTCCGGCTCCACTGCGCGCACGTGGTGGTGGCGGCGGACGAGTCGGCGGGTCAAACCCCCGGTCCCGGCGCCGAGTTCGAGGACTTCGACGGCATCGTCGGGCAGGGCCAGTCGCACCGCTTCATCGGGTGGGCCCGGCCGAAGGCGGTCGTACCCCTCGGCAATGGCCCCGAAAGACCGGCGCAGCACGTCCTTGTCGGCACCCATGGACAGGCCGCTACTCGACCTGGGCCTTCATCTTCTCCAGGGTGGTCTGCATGCCGTTGCGGTTGGTGCGGCCGCGGGCCCACCCGAGAAGCGCCCAATACACCCGCAGCGATGCCGTCTGGGCGAGCTGGAAGGACTCGGTGACGTCGGTGCCGTCCCCCTGTTGCTCCAACTGATAGCGCCAGACATTGATGGGCTTGTCAGCGGGTCCGACGCCGAAGGCGAAGACGCGGGCGGGCTCGCATTCGAGCACGGTGCAGGTGGTCCAGTACGTCGGCCCCTTGCCGTTTCGCTTGACATGCCCGCGGAACTTGGCGCCGACAGCGGGTCCGGTCGCCCCTTCCAACCATTCCGCTTCGAACGTCTCGGGACTGTAGAGCCCGATCTTCGTGACATCGCTCACCAGCTCGAAAACCTTGTCGGGGGAGGCAGCCATGTGGACGGTCACGGAATCGTGCATGCAGCCACCCTACGAGAGAACCCCCCGACGGGTCTGGCCGACCCTCGTTCTACGCACCCCCGGGCGTCTGCGAGAGCCAGCGGTTGAGGAAGGGGATGGCTGCGACGCCGTGCCACTGATGGTCGCCCTCGAAGATGTCGTGCTCCAGTCGGTCCGCTCCTCCGTCGTGGGCATAGACGATGCGGGTCCGGCGCACCGACTCGGTCGCGGCCGCAAGCGGGAAGAGCGGGTCTTCTGTTCCGGTCTCGATGAGAAGCGGGCGGGGGGAGATCAGGGCGGCGAGGTCCTCGTGCTCGAGGCGGCCCAGCATCCCGAAGACGACCTGCGATCCGCACATGTTCCAGGGCATTTTGTGGCTCTCTTTCCAGGAGGAGAAATAGCCGCTCACCACAGCTGCCGCGACCCGCTGGTCGCAGGCGGCGGTGAACAGGGTCACGGTCCCCCCGTACGAGAGCCCGACCATGCCGATCCGCGAGGGGTCCACGAGCGGGTGCGCGCTGAGGACATCGAGGGCACACGAGAGGTCCCAGACGTTCTGCGCCAGCGGGTTCCATCCGGCCATGACCGCATGGACCAGGTTGGTGTCACACGCGTAGTGATCCTCGGGATTCCAGTCGAGCCGTTCGCCGAAGCACCGCAGGTCCGGCGCCAGCACCACATAGCCCTGCTGCACGAGCTGCAGCGCGTAGTCGCTGTTGGGCGCGTTGGTGTGCTCGAGCCCGACCGCCTGCGACTTGCCGGGCCCATGTCCGTGGCAGGCCAGCACCGCTGCGCCGGCGGAGACCCTCTTCTCCGGCACCAGCAGGTATGCCGGCACCGACATGGTGTCCTCGGTGTCGAAGACGATCAGGTCGCGGCGGTAGCCGTCGCACTGCACAGATTCGAGGGTTCCCGCGTTGAGCGGCACAGGAGTGGGCATGGGGCCCAGAAGCTCGACCAAGCGGGCGCGCCGGCGCTCGCGCCACAACGGGATCGAGGAGGGGTCGTCCTCGGGCAGGGGATCCTCGTGCGGCGTGGCCGCCAATCGGGTCATCCATTGAAACCACGACGAATAGTTCCGTTTCGGGGTGCGAAAGACCGATCCTGGTGCATCACCACTCATCCATACCCCTCTCGTCGAACATCGGTGCTCCCGATGCAATGTAGGCCCCGTGGGAGGACCGGATTGAGGTGGTCCGGGATCTCGGGCACAATTCGCCCCGTGACCCTCGCCACTCGTCTCAGCGTGCACCCTCTCTCTCCGACTATCGGTGCAGAGATCCGGGACATCGACCTCTCGGTCGCGCTGACACCCGAAGTGGTCGCTGCGGTGCGGGCGGCGTTGAACACCCACCACGTGATCTTCTTCCGCGACCAGTCCCTCACCCCGCAGCAAGAGGCCGACTTCGCGCGCCAATTCGGCGAGGTGACCGAGGCCCACCCGGTTCTCCCGGCCATCGACGAGAGTACCGAGGTCCTCGCCATCGACGGCAAAGTGGACCGCGCCAGCTGGTGGCACACCGATGTGACCTTTCTGGAGACTCCGGCGATGGGATCGATCCTCTACATGCTCGAGGCACCCGAGGTCGGCGGCGACACCATGTGGGCCAGCCTGCAGGACGCCTACGACGGCCTGGCGCCGGTCGTCCGCGCGATGTGCGACGGCCTCATCGCCATCCACCACGATCCCTGGTTCGCCGCCGACGTCGACGCCCGCGGCGGCTACGAGTGGAACGGCACGTGGCGTGAGAAGTTGTTGCCGTCCCTGCACCCGGTCGTCCGGACGCATCCCGAGAACGGGCGCAATGGGCTCTTCGTCAACGGGCAGTTCACCCAGGCGCTCCTCGGACTCTCGAAAAACGAGAGCAACGCCATCCTCGAAATGCTCTACCGCCACTGCGTCCAGCCGGAGTTCACCTGCCGCTTCCGTTGGAAGGCGGGGTCGGTGGCCTTCTGGGACAACCGGGCCACGTTGCACTACGCACTGGACGACTACGGTGACGCCCCTCGCTACGCCCACCGCGTCACTCTCCGCGGCGACCGCCCCTTCGGTCCGGCCATGCCCGCCCCCAACCACGCCTGACGAGCCGCATCGGATGTCGGCCGGTCTCCCGGCGGTTCTCGGACTTGCCGCGGGCGCGTTCGCCAGTACGAACATCGACAACGCGGTGGTGACCGTGGCCATGGTGGCCACGGCACCGCCCGAACGAGCACGGCGGATCGCCGCGGGTCAGGTGGTCGGATTCGCCGCACTCGTCCTCGCCGCCCTCGGCATGGCACTCCTCTTGTTCGAGATCTCCACCCGGGTGATCGGCCTCCTGGGCCTGGTCCCGCTGGCGCTGGGGATCCGGGGGCTCATCGGGCTCCGGCACGCCGAGAGCGGCGCCCGCGTGGCGAACCGCGCGATCGGGAGCGGATTCTTCGCGGCCGCGATCGTGACCATCGGCGCCGGTGGGGACAACCTCGCTGTCTACATACCGCTGTTCCGGGTGGCGCACGTCCGCGGCACCGTCGGCACACTGCTGATCTTCGCCGCGTGCGAAGTGCTTCTCACCTTCTTCATCCTGTGGGCCGGCCGGCACCCCCGCGTGCGCGGGTCCATGACGGCCATCGGCGTCGTGGCCACGCCGGTCCTGTACTGCGTCATCGGCATCCTCGTGCTGATTGAGGCAGGCACACTCTCCGCGCTCTTGTGAGCGCGCACCACGGACCCTTGTCCAACAGGTCTCTGCGCCACGGACCGTTGTCTCACGGGCCTATGCGGGCAGCGGCTTCCCCTTTTGCACCACGACCCAACACGTGCCTTGCGGTTTGTGGTTGGTTTTGAGGTCGCACTGCGACGACGGCGGCACGTTGTTGTGGATCTTCACCACGGTGTAGCTGGTGGGGCCGTAGAACTTGTCGGGGCCGAAGGTCAGGACCGGCGACAGGCCACCAGGAAAGTCCTTGATGTCGGAGAGAGCGGTGACGAACGTGCGCCGGTTCAGCGTTGACCCGGCCTTCGTCGCCGCCTCCGCAAAGAGCCGGATCGAGGTGCACCAGGCCTGGATCGGCCCCTGTTCCTCGATGTAGAAGCTCGTGGTCCCCTTGATCGGCTTGGGGTGCGCCTTGTGCCACGTGGCGTAACAGGACCGCACCCCGGGGTCATAACCGCCTTGTGCCTCGGGCCGTGCGTCGTCGAAGCCTCCCAATGTCTCCGTCGTGACGCCTTCTTGCCCGTTGAGGGCGGTCTCGTAGGGCACGGGGATGAGGCCCAGCGCCACCTCGATGCTCGACTGGTAGTCGCTCAGGAGTAGTTGGGGGAAGAACTTCTGCTGGTTCTCTGCCCCGATGTAAGGGAAGAAGGCGTTCTCGGGCAACATGGGGATCACCGATTGCACACCGGCCGCCTTGAGCCGCTCGACGGCCAGCTGCGCGTCGGAGTCGGTGCTCGCGGTCTCGTTGAGACCGGCGGCGACGGTGTACACCTGCGGGGTGATCCCCACCGCCTTGAGGTCGGGCAACAGAAAGGAATGAAGCGCGGCCTGGTCGCCGGACTGGTCCGACACGACGATGCCCACCTTCTTGCCCTTGCCGAGACGGCCCGAGGCGACGCCCCACTGCACGGTGGCCTTCAGCACCGGTGCCTGGTCGGCCCCGGTCCACCACAGATACGGGGAACCCTGATCGGTCCAGTTGGTGGTCGTCGTCCATGCCGCGATCATCGGCGTGTGCCCCTCCTGGGTCACGCAGAGCTCGTTGTCCCCCGTCCAGGTGCCGATCCCGTCGATGACGGCGAACACGGGCGGATTGCCCTGGGTCCACTGTTGGCAGAGCGAACGCATCTCGGTTGCATTGGCGGGGTCGTAGCTGACGATGATCGGGTTGATCGTGCGACCGTGGATCCCACCTGCCGCATTGATCTGGTTCACGTAAAGATGGATGGCGTAGGTCTGCTCGTTGTACTCCTTGTCCTCCGCGAAGCCCAGCTGCCCTGCCTCGCTGTTGATGGCGACCACGGGGAAGACCACGTTGATGGCGTGCGCGGTGACGCCCCGTGCGCTGGTGCTGGCTTGGCTGACCGGCGTCGGCGCCTCGGCTGCGCCGGCCGAAGGGGCGAGGGCGAGCCAGAGGACGAGCCCGACGACGACCCCGAGCACGATGGACGCAGTCCGCAGCTGCATGGGGAGTGGGCGGCGGCGCAGGCGGCGCCAGCTGCGCCCGAGCGGTGCCAGCGGGTTGGGTGCATGGAACGATCCACTCCGGGCGGACGCTGTCATGGTGCCTCCATCCTTACTCCCCCTCGACGTCCGGTTGTCTGCCGGGCACGCCCTGTGCACTCGACCCGCTCGGGCCCGAGGCAAAGATCGCTTCGTCGCTCGCACCAAGGTACGCCGCCAGTGCACGCGGGTCAGCGCGCACCACGTCGGGCGGTCCGTCGGCTACCACCCGCCCGAGCTCCATGACCACCACGCTGGTGCACAACTCGAAGACAAGAGGGACGTCGTGCTCGACGAGCACGATCGTCGTGTCGGCAACCTGGTGCAGGCGGCGCAACAACGGAATGAAGGCCTCAGCTTCACGCTGCGCGATGCCGGCCGTGGGCTCGTCCAGCAGGAGCAGGCGGGGCGCGGCGAGGATGATCGACGCCAGATCGACCACGCGCCGCGTGCCCGTCGAGAGCTCAGCGGTGCGGTGATGGCGGAAGCGCTCCAGCCCGAATGCGCCGATGACCTCGTCGACCGCAGCCCGCTTCCGCTTCTCCGCCCGCCGGGCCCAGGGCAGCTGCAGGGTGGTCGACACGACGGCCACCTCGTGCTTGACGTCTTCACAGAGCATCAAGACGTCGAGCACCGACAACTCGGGGAAGAGGCGGCAGTCCTGGAACGACCGGACGATCCCGATGCGCTCCCGTTCCTCGGGCAGGTACTCGGCCAGGTCCGTGCCGTCGAGCCGCACCGTGCCCCGGAGCGGCGCGACAAGGCCCGACACCATGTCGAGCGTGGTGGTCTTCCCCGACCCGTTGGCACCGATCAGCCCGACGATGGCGCCAGGCTCTGCTGTGAAGCTGACGTCGTCGACCGCATGGACCCCGCCGAAGGTCACGGCGAGGTTCTCGACCGTGAGCCGAGCCGGACGGCTGCGGGACCCGGGCCCGCTCACGACTCGACAACCTCGGGCATCAGCGTCCCGGGCTCGGGTCCTGTTGGTGCGGTCACCGTGTCGGTCCCCGGCGGAGAGCCCCCCGGACGGGAGGAGGCCCAGCGCTCCTGGGCGAACCGCACACCCACGGTGCACACGTCCACCGAGCGATGGAGGAGCTCACCCAGGCCACCGGGAAGGTAGAGGATGAACGCGATCAGACCGAGGCCGCTGGTGAGGAATTGAATGGTCGGGTTGGCACCGAAGAGCGCAGGGAGGCCTTCGAGATACAGCGCACCGAGCACCGCCCCGGCGACGGAGCCCAGCCCGCCGATCACGACCATGGAGATGATGATGAACGAAATCGTCGGGTCGAAGGTGGCCGTGCTGAACCGCTGGGTGGCGAACGCGAGACAAACGCCGGCGTAGCCGGCCATGAACCCCGAGAGCCCGAACGCCAATAACTTCGTGCGCAGCACCGGAATGCCCATGGCCGCCGCACCGAGCTCGTTGTCGCGCACGGCGATCAGCCTGCGGGCCACGCCCTTGTCGCGCCAGGTCCGCACGGCGAGGATCGTCAGCAGAAGGATGCCCAGGGAGAACCAGGCAAACGTGCGCTCCGAATGCAGACCGAGCCCGAACAGTGAGGGCCGGCTGATCAGCGTGGATGCGGGGTTCGGCAGGCCCGTACAGAGGATCTTGTGGAGGCCCGGCACGGTCCAACACGGTGTCGCCAGGACCGCGGCCTGCATGAAGATGGCAAAGGCCAGCGTCGTCACGGCAAGGAACAATCCCGGCAGGCGCAGCGCCGGCAGGCCGACGATGATGGCGACCAGGGCGGTGACCGCGCCGGCGAAGAGCAGCAGCAACGGCAGCGGGATCGATGAGCCCAGGTGCGCCGCCATCAGGGCCCCCACCGCCACCAGGCCGAATTGGCCTAACGAGACCTGTCCGGCCCACCCCGTCAGGATCGTGAGCGAGAGGGCGATCACCGCATAGATACAGACCTGGCTGAAGAGATAGTTGTTCCCGACGTTAAGGAGAAGCGGCAGGATCGCCGCGCCCAGCGCGGCCGCCCACATGCCCGACACCGAAATCCGGTTCCGCAGGGCGTCTGCGGTGGCCCGCACCGTGACCGCGCCGTGCTGCCACGTCGAGCGCTCCGCCGAACGGCTGTCCTTGCGCAGCGCCCGAACGCGGATCAGCAGCACGAGGAGCAACACGATGAACAGGACCAGTTGCTGGTTGGCCGTCGACGAGATGTTCCACTGCAGCAACTCGTAGAGCACCCCGACGCCGATCCCGGCGACGAAGGCCACGGTGAGGTTGATCATGGCCCCGACCAGCGCGGCGGTGAGCGCGAAGAGGAGGAGGTCGGGGCTCAGGACCTGGGTCAGCGCGCTGGTCTGGCCCGGGGCATTGAGAATGGCCGTGAAGGCGGAGAGCGCGCCGGCGACCGTCCAGGTGAGCGTGGAGGTCCGGCGTATCCACACGCCCGAGAGTCGGGCCGAGTCGGCGTTCTCCGACATCGCACGCATGTTGAGGCCCCAACCCGTGGAGCGCACGGCCAGCGCCAAGGCCACGGCCACGAGCGGCGCCACAATGAGGGTCAGCACTTCGCCCGGGGAGAAGATGGTCGTGCCCAGGGTGAACGACAGGTCGAACGGTACCGGCACCGGCTTGTAGAGATTGTGCGGGCGGATGAACGGGAGCGCGGTCAACGCCAAGAGCACCTGGCTCAACCCGATGGTGGCCACCATCACCAGCACCCGCGGCCGGTTGAAGAGGCGGCGGAGGACCAGCTCGGAGAGCGCGCCGACCGCGGCAGCGAGGGAGATGGAGAGGACGAGCGCGAACCAGTACTCGAACTTGAAATCGGCGGTGAGCTTGACCAAGAAGACCGCGGCGATGACGCCGACCTGCCCCTGGGCGAAGTTGAGGACCCGATTGGTGCGGTAGATCAGGACGAGGCCCATGGCCAAGAGCCCGTAGCCGAGACCGATGATGACGCCCTGGAGGAGGACGAAGTTCGGAGCCGACACGGCGAGCATCGACCCGGCGACCTAGCTCAGTCCGGAGGCGGCGGAGCCGAGGAACACGGGTCGGAGGAGGTCGTCCCGCTCGAGGAGCTCGACTGTCGGGCCGTCAAAACGGAGCTCGCCACGCTCGATGAAGAAGCACCGGTCAGCGAGGCTGATGGCGCGGTTGACGCTCTGCTCGACCAGGATCACCGTGGTGCCCTCCTGGTTGATGCGGCGGACCATCGCCATCAGGGCGTCCACGGTCATGGGAGCGAGGCCGAGCGCCAACTCGTCGATCAGGAGCAGCCGCGGTCTGGTCATCATGACCCGGGCCAGAGCCAGCATCTGCTGCTCGCCGCCCGAGAGGGTCCCTGCCGGCTGATCGAGGCGGGCCTTGAGAGCCGGGAACGCCTCCAGTGCTTCTTCGAGCGCGCGGGCGGAGCGGGCGCGGTCCCGGCGCATCGTGTGGCCGCCGATGCGCAGGTTGTCGCGCACCGAGAGCCCCGAGAACGTCATCTTCCCGCCGACCAGCAGGGCCACTCCCTCTTCGATGATCTGCTCGGGTTCGAGATACGTCGAGTTCATCCCGAAAATGCGCACGACGCCCCGATGCGGATGCGAGAGCCCCGAGACGGCCCGGAGCAGCGTGGATTTGCCGGCCCCGTTGGTCCCGAGCAGGGCCACCATCTCGCCCTGCTCCACCTCGAGGTTGAGGTCGAAGAGCACCTGGTTGGTGCCGTAATAGAAATCGAGGTTGTGCACCTGGAGGGCGGGGATCTTCCCGCCTGTCTGACGACGCTTGCCCTCGGTGTAGCGCTCGATCACATCTTCGATCACCAGGGTGATGTCGCGGCGCACGCTGTGCGAGCCGAGGATGAGCAGGAACCCGCCCACGATCGACACGGGCGCAATGATCGAGAGGGACACGACAATGCCGTGCAGCCCCCCGATGGCGTCGGAGACCGCGCCGAGGACCACCGAGCCCGCGAACCCTCCGAACACGAGGGAGTAGACGCCGAACATGGCGAAGCAGATCGTCCGCATCTCAGGCGGTGCGGTCGCGGCCAGAGTGAGGAAGATGCAGATCGCCAGTGGCGCCACCGCGGCATTGGCCAGGAATTGCAGTCCCCCCACCATCCACAGTTGCGGGACGTACAGCGAGGCCACGAAGAGGCAGCCGTAGGCGGCGATGCAGAACCCGGCGACGACCAACGGGCGCTGGGGAGCCTTGCGGAAGAACCGGTCGCCGAAGAAATAGGCCATCGGGAGGCCGAGGAAGGCGGCCAGACCGACGATGGCATAGAACTCGCTCCGGCTCGCCGTGTCGAGATGGAACTTGTCGATCAGGAACAGATTGCCGTAGAGGGGCGCACCCGTGCCCACGAAGCCGAGGATGGCCACCGCCACCAGCTCGTAGTAGAGCGAACGGATCCGCAACAGCCTGGTCATGGCGGAGCCGAGGAGGACCCGTGGCGCCGCCTCCTGCTGCGATTGCAGGTCCATGCCCGACGCCTTGAGGATGTGGCTGCTCTCGTTGGCTCCTTTCTCCGGTTCCCGCAACGTGAAGAGCGCGAAGCCCACGGGAATGCCGGCCAGCGCGATGAGAAGTCCGTAGCGCCAACTGTGCGCGACGGTGACGACGAAGCCGAAGATCAGAATGCCGATGGTCTGCGACAGCGGGTCCGACAATTGATGCCAGCTGAACACCCGCCCCCGGCCCTCGACGGGATAGGCGTCGGAGAGATACGAGTTGTGGACGGTGTTGTTCACCCCGAATCCGACGGACGCCACCAGGTACAAGAACGCGAACGCCCACACGTTGGGCGCGAACGCCATGGCCGTTCCGAAGATGGAGAAGATGATCAGGGAAAGGCCGGCGACCAGCTTGCGGCTCCCGCGGTCGGCCCATAACGCCAGTGGGACGGCCCAGAGCAACTGGGCCACCTGCGCCACGAAGGCCACCGCACCCAGTGAGGCGTTGGACATGTGGAACGAGTCCTGCAAGTTACGCCCGATGAGGTTGATCCCGTTCCCGAAGGTGCCCGGGATCAGCGCGGCCACCGTCATCATGACGAGGGGCGACCAGCCCGACGTGTGGAGGATCCCTAGCAACTGCGGCGGCTTCCCGTCGCCTGTCCCGGGCATGAGCGCCACATCGGCCAGCACCTCGGGATCTCGCGCGTGCTTCACCGCTTCGCGCAGGAGATCGTCGGGGACGGCAAAGTCGAAGAGCGGCTCTTCGTTCACTGGGCCGCACTCTATCCCTGACATGGACGTCAGGGACTGGTTAGCCCACCTGGGGCGACACCGTCACCACGGTGAGCGGGCCTTCGGGCAGCACCGCCACGCTGCCCGTTCCTCCGAGCGCAGCCAACGCCGCGGCGACCACCGTGGCCAGGTCGTGCACGGGCACGAGCAACGCGTCGGCTGTCACGTCGTCGGTCAACCCGTCGCTGTAGAGCCAGACCTGGGCCCGTTGCAGCACCCTTCCGAGGACCTGGGCCTGCCAGCGGTCGAGCTCGGGGCCGCCCGCGGCGCCGATCAGGTCATCGGGTGTGCGGAGCGCGCGACAACCTCGGCGAACGCGCCGCCGCCCGGAACGCCGTCGCCACAGGCGGCCGCCATCACGATGATGCCCCCCGGACGGACGATCCGTTCCGCCGCCGCCATGCCCTTGACGGCTTGGTAGAGGTTGCGATCGAGCGGGTGCCCGCTGTTGGTCGAGACCACCACGTCGAACGGGGCGGCCACCCGCTTCATCGACGCCGCCTCGACGAACGCGCAGGCGGCGTCGTGCGCCACGTCGAGCGGGCCGGCGAACACCGCCGTGACCTCGTGCTGCCCATTGATCGCCACATCCACCGAGAGGTGCGGGGGAGCGAGGGCCACTGCGGCACGGACGAAATCGTGCACCGGGTTCCCCCGTCGGGTGCCGAAGGTCGCCCCGGCGTCGGCGATGCGACGCGGGTGGTGGGCTTCGAGGATCGTCTCGGTGGCAGCCAACCCCGGACAGACCGCCTTGGGGCCGCCGCTGAAGCCGGCAAAAAAATGGGGCTCGACGAATCCTGTGATGATGCGGACGTCGGCCTCGACATACTCGCGCTGCAGAAGGATCGGGGTCCCGTCAACTTCGCCGACCGCGACGTGGGCGGCACTCCGCACATCTGCGACGTGGGCGTCGCACCCGGAATTGTGGTCGACGATGGTGTAGCGGGCGACGATCTCCGGACCGACGAGCTCCTCCATCTCGGCCGGCGTCGCTTGACGATGCGTCCCCGTGGCACAGAGCAAGGTGATGGCGTCGTCGGGAACGCCGTAGTGCGCGAGCAGGGCCAAGAGCGGTGGGAGCACGGTGCGGTTGGGCATCGGCCGCGTGAGGTCGGGGAACACGACTGCGACACGTGGTGCGCCACCGAGGACGAGCGGGCGGACAAGCTCCCCCAGCGACGGACCTGCGAGCGGATGCGCCAACGCGTGGCTGATGGCCCCCTGCTGGTCGGGCAGCCCCGGGAGCTCGGTCGGCAGGATCACCGTGGCGTCGTCCGGCACCTCCACCGTCCGCCCCTCGACGCCGTAGGCCAGGTTGACCAACATGGGTCTAGCGGCCGAGGCCGCCGTCAGTCCCGGGGAACTCCTCGGTGGCGGCGAGGACCGCCGTCGCCACGTGCTCGACGTGGGGCCGCATACGCCGGTAGAGCTCGACGGTGGCCGCGTCCGGGGTGATGATGGCTTCCACCGGATCGAGTTGGTCCAGCGTCAATCCCATGCCGAGGGCGCGGCCGGCCAGGAGGGCGGCGCCGGCGGATGCCGCCTCGCCGGAGCGATGGCGCACGGCGGGGATCCCCAGCACCGACGTCAGCACGTCGACCCACAGTGGGAGCCCGGTTCCCGCACCGCCCAGCGTGACGCCTTGAGCCGTGCTCCCACCCAGGCGGCCAGCCGTGACCACTTCCATGCAGCGCAGGACGTCCCACGCCACGGACTCGATCACGGCCCTCGACAGATCGTCGGCGCCGTGAATGGCGCCGAGACCGACGAAGCCGGCCCGGGCGTCATCTCGCCACCATGGCGCGCGGGCGCCGTCGAGCCACGGCACCGCCGTGACGCCGCGGGCCCCGGGCGGGCTCTTGGCCGCCCGCGTCGCCAACTCGTCAACAGGGCGGTCGAGCAGCCGGCCGAGCCAGGCCAGGAACGAGCCGGCGGCGGACAGCCCGCCCTCGAGCAGCCACCCCTCGCTGGCCCCTCTTGTGACCACGGCCCCGGCCGGAGAGGGGACAGGCCGCTCATGGACGGGCACCGAGACATTGGCGGTCGTCCCCCAGCTGACCATCGGGCAGTCCTCCGACGCACCCGATCCGAGGACCTCGCACTGGCGGTCCCCGGCGCCGACGACCACAGGGGTGCCCGGACGGAGGCCGAGTTCGGCGCCCGGGACCGGCTTGAGATAGCCGATGACGGTGTCTGACGGCACGACGCTCGGGAGCTTCCCCATCGCCGGGCCGGCCAACTCGCGCACGGCGTTCCCGTCGAAGTCGTAGAGGCCGCTGCGAGAGGCGAAGCTGGCGTCGGTGACCACCTCATCGGTCATCCGCCGCAGCACGAAGTCCCGTGGCGAAAGGATCACGTCGCTGAGGGCCAACCGGTCGGGCTGATGTGCAGTGAGCCAGGCCAGCTTGGCCGCCATCGCCCCGGCGTCCAGCGGGATCCCGGTCCGGGCCCGGTTGATATCCTCGCCCCCGAGCAACTCGGCCAGGACCGGCGCCTCGGCCACCCCGCGCCGGTCGGACCAGAGAATCCCCTTGCCGATCGGCTCACCCGAGGGCGACACGGGAACGAACGTCTGACGCGCCCCGGAGCAGGCAATGACGTCGACCCGCCCGAAAGCCGCGGGAGCCTGGGCCCTCGATTCGGCACACGCGATCACCACCGAGGTCCACCAACGGAGCGGATCCTGTTCAGCCCACCCGGGCTGGGGGTGCGCGGTCGTAATGACGGCCCGGGTCAACGCCACGAGCCCCTCGTCGCTCCACAGCCCGACCTTGGTCACCGTGGTCCCGAAGTCGATGGTCAGGATCATCATCGGTGTACCAGCCCGGCGACGAGCCCGGCCATCTCGGCCGGATCGGGGTCCTGGTACACCGCGCGGCCGATGGCCATCCCGCTGCCGCCGCCCTCCATCACATCGCGGACCTCCTCGAGGAGTGGCTCCCGGCCCCGGTCACCGAGCGGGCCGCCGAGAAAGAGGACAGGCACCCCGACGCTGGCCACCACCCGGGCCACGGCCCGTCGGCGTTCCTGACCCGGCGTCACCGCGGGGATCGGGACCTTGAGGACGGGCGCACCCATGTCGTGCGCGATCACCGCGGCCAGCACGATGGCGTCGGTGTCACGGGCGACGCGCCCCTCGCGCCACACCAGTGGCTCGACGAGCGCCTCGAGGCCTGCCGCACGAGCCTCCTCGAGCACCCGCCCGAGCAGTTCGAGCGCCGCGGCCGTCTGCTGGTCCGCCATGTCGATCCTCGTCATGTGCTTCACCCCGGTCCACCCTTCAGTCTCGGCACGTGGAACGGTGGCCACCAGGCGGTCGTCGAGCTCGAAGGCGGAACCGGCCAGGCCCGTGCGGTTCAACGAGAGATAGGTGCGGTGAGCCCGGGTCACATGGCCCGCCGCCGCGAGATCGTTCAGCGGCTGCGCGGTCGCCAGTATCCCGTCGCACGAGGGAAGCGCCTCGGCGAGCGCGCGCGACATAGTCACGGTAGTTCTCCGTCGTCACTACGCCGCGCGCACGGTGGTCGGCCGCCAGAATGACGGCGGGAGTGGGCAGCGGGCCGGCATGCGTCATTCCGCTCCGGACAGCGACAGGACGACCTTGGCCACGGCCGAGAAGTCCTCGCGCCCGTAGCCCGCGCTCTGCGCCGCCGTCAGCATCTGGCGTGCCGTCGCGGTCGTGGCCAGGGGAACGCCTGCGTTGGCGGCGTAGCCCAGGGCCAGATCGAGATCCTTGGCCATCAGATCGGTCATGAACCCCGGCTCCCAATTGTGCGAGGCCGGGCTCTCGGGCACCACGCCGGGCACGGGTAGGCGGGTGCGCACAGCCACGCAGTCCCCGGTGGCGTGTGTGATCACCTCGTAGAGCTTGTGCATGTCGACGCCGGACTTGACCGCGAGCGCCGTGGCCTCCGCCGTCGCCGTCATCTGTGCTGCGTAGATCAGGTTGTTGCACAGCTTCACCACCTGGCCCATGCCCGGACCGCCCACGTGGACGATGAGCCCGGCGAAGGCGTCGAGGACCGGTGTGACGTCGTCGAGCGTCGCCGGATCGCCTCCGACCATGAGCGTCAGCACGCCGTTGCGCGCCCCGGCGGTCCCACCGGAGAGCGGCGCGTCGAGATAGCGCGCGCCGGCCGCGGCGACCCGGCCGTGCTGGACCCGCTCGACCTCGGGATCGATGGTCGAGCAGTCCACCACCGTCTTCCCCGGGCCGAGGGCAGCCAGCATGCCGTCGATCACCTCACAGACCTCGGGCGAGTTGGGGACGCACACGAAGATCACCTCGGACGCCTCGGCCACCTGGCGCGGGCTGCCCGCGTGGCGCGCCCCGAGAGCGACCGCCGCGTCGATCGGGCCCTTGCTGCCGCGAGGCCACGGCCACCTCATGACCGGCTTTGACGAGGTGACCGGTCATCGGTAGCCCCATGGCGCCGAGGCCGATGAATCCAATACGCATGGTGTCCCTCCGGGAACTGATGATCGGCGCGACGTTACGCGAACTGCGGAAGCCACTCGGCCGTGCCGGCCAGGAGCTCGTCCACCATGGCGTCCATCTCGCCCAGGTCGCCCCGTCCGGCCAGGGGGTCGAGGGCGAAGGCCTGTGCCGCCAGGGTCCGATCTCCGCGCAACGCAGCTTCGACCGTGAGCTCCTGGGTGGCGGTGTGCCTGCGCACTATTTCGGCGTACGGACTGGGAAGGCGTGCGACGTCGCGACCGCGGATGCCGTCACCGTCTATGACGCACATCGATTCGACGACGACGCCGTCGGGCAGGTCGGGGGCCTGGCCCGCGTTGGGGGTGTTGACGGGGGCCTCGAACGGCACGCCTGTCAACATGGCCTCGATCATCGGAGAGGGGAGCTCGCCCGATTGCCACGTCTGCAAGGGCTTCGAGCCGTCCAACCAGGCGTCGACATTGGCCAAGTCCTGGGCGGCGTTCTCCTCGCGGCGGGCGATCGGCGTCAGCGCGATGTTGTAGGCCGCGCCCCAGTCCGACTCGGGGGTGAGCGCGAACGAGAGGAACTCGGCGATATGCCGGTCTCCGGCCGCCGGGAACGTGCCCCAGCGGTCGAGCAGGGTCAGCTTCAGGACGTGGCGCTGGGCGAAATCGAGTTTCGAGAACTTTTCGGCCTCCTCCCTCCCGGGCCGCGGCGCCAGCGACGCCAGACCACCGACCTCTTCGACCAGGTCGCGAATGACCGAGAACCCGTCCTCGCCGTCCACCTCGAGCGCCGTCAGCACCGGGAAATGGTTCACCCCCACGACCGAGGGCCGCACCGCCTCCCAAGGCTTGCGCAGGGCAATGGCCAGATCCATGGTGAAGTTGCCCACCTCGTGACAGAGGCCGACGGTCTTGATACTGGTCTCGCGGCACACCGAACGGGTGAGCGTCGTCATGGGATTCGTGATGTTGAAGAGCCAGGCGTCGGGACAGATCTCTTCCATGTCGTGCCCGATGCCCACCAGCACCGGGATGTTCCGCAGAGCCCGGTTGATCCCCCCCGGGCCCACGCTGTCCCCGACCGTCTGGGTGATGCCGTGCGCGGCCGGGACGTCGAGATCCACGGCCATGGAGCGGAACCCGCCGGTGGAGATGCAGACCAGCACGAAGTCGGCCCCCGCCAGCGCCCCGCGCTGGTCCGTCGTGACCGCGACGGTCGCCTTGGCCTCCATGGCGTCAGCCAGCCTGTGGGCCAATGCCTCCATTTTGGGCAGGGGGGCCGGGTCGATGTCCTGGAGCACCAGGTGCATGCCGGCAAGGGCGGCGGTACCGAAGAGGTCCGCCATGAGCTCGGGTGCCCACTGGTAACTCCCGCCACCGATGATCGTCACTTGAGTGCTCACGCCGTCATCCTGTTCCCCGACACACGCGTCAGTCTACAAAGGGCTCCGCTGACCCCCCGAGCCTCGGGCACGCCTTCGGGATACCTGCGACCAGCGCTGCTCTGAGGGCTGTCGCTACGGCCGTGGCGGCAACTCCTTCTCGCCCCAGAAGGAAGCGAACGGGTTGTCGTTGTAGGGATCGATCCGGACGTAGCCGGCCCGCGCGTAGAGGCTGATCGCGTGCACCTGTTCGGGCCCCGTATCGAGCCGCAGGCGGCGGTAGCCGAGCGAGAGGGCGGTCGTCTCGAGCGCCCCCAGGAGTGCTCCGGCGACGCCCCGTGAGCGGGCGGCGGGGCGTACGAACATGCGCTTGATCTCCCCGGTGCTCTCGTCCATCCGTCGCACCGCTCCACCCGCGACGGCACGCTCGCCCTCCCAGCCCACGAGATAGACCCCATCGGGTGGCCGCAACTCGTCCGCATGGACCGCGGGAAGGTCGAGCCGGCTCGACGTCCAGTACATGGCATTGAGCTCGAGCGTCATTTCGGCCAGCAGCTCCGACGCCGGCGCGTCCTCAGGGTCACAGGGATCGAAACGCACAGGTTCTGACGGCACAGGTTCCGACGGCACAGGACCCCCACCGCTCCACGCCACGGTTACACCGCCGGCGAGAGCCCGCCGTCGAGGTTGATGGCCGTTCCCGTGAGGTACGACGCCCGCGCCGACAGCATGAAGCACGCCAGGTCGGCGAATTCCTCCGCCCGCCCCACGCGCCCGAGCGGGATCGCGGTGTTGGACGCCAAGCGCTCGTAGAAGGTCGCAAGCTCGACGCCCGACGCCGCCGCGCCGCGCACCCACTGCCCGCTCTCGATGAGCCCGATCAGGATGGCATTGACCCGGATCCCGTCCGGGCCAAGTTCCTTGGAGAGCGACTTCATCAGCGCCATGCCGGCGGCCCGGGAGACCGAGCTCGGCGCGCTCGCCGGGCCGGGTGCCTTGGCCGCCATGGCCAACGTGTACAACACCGCACCATTGCGTTGCCGCAGGTACGGCTGCGCCAAGCGGGTCAACCGCACGGCGCCCATCAATTTCAGCTGCAGATCCGCTTCCCACACCGCATCGTCGTTGTCCGCCAAGGGACCGGCGGCGGAACGACCTGCGTTGTGGACGATCCCGTCGATCTTTCCCCACCGGTCCACCGCGGCGTCGACGAAGCGGGCAATGTCCTGGGCGTGCCCGACATCAGCCCGCAGCGCGAGGACGTCGCCACCCATGGCACTCAGGCTGTGTTCGGCGGCCGCCAGACGTCCTTCGTCGCGTCCGCACACAGCGACCGAGGCGCCCTCAGCCACCAACCGCCGCGCCAGTGCCAGGCCGAGGCCGTCGGTGCCACCGGTGATCAGGACGACGTTGTCGGTGAGCTCGAGGTCCACTTACACCGTCGTCTTCGTTTCGAACTCGTCGATACCGAAGAGGCCGACCGGCACACCGATGTCCTCGGGCACCCGCGTGGGCGTATCGCGGTTGAGCACCTCACCGCGGAAGTAGGCCGGCCGCATGGCTTTGTAGACGTACATCAGGACGATCCCGAGGACCAGCACGCCCACATCGAGCGTGAAGACGCCGCCGATGTAGCGCTCCGTACCGGGAACCTTCCACCGCGTGTCGCTGTTGCCGGCGTTCCAGTAGTACCAGAAGCACCAGATCATGCAGAACCAGAGGATCAGTCCACCGAGGAGAGGGATGACGCCGCGCACCCAGAAGTTCCGGGCGCTCTGGGTCAAGCTGGACCGGTAGTACCAGACGCAGGTGAACCCGGTGAGTCCGTAATAGAAGGCGATCATCACGCCGAGTGCTGACACCGAGTCGACGATCACGGCGCCGCCCGACGTGAGGTAGTTCATCGCCACATAGAGGACGATCGAGACGCCCCCCATGGCCAGAGTCGACACCGTCGGCGTCAGGTACTTCTTGTGGATCTTGGCGAACGCCCCGGGTATTGCCTTGTAGACGGCCATGGACAGCGTCGTACGAGCAGTCGGAAGGATCGTCGTCTGGGTGGAGGCGGCGGCGGAGCTCAGCACCATGAGGATGAGCAGATGGGTCAGTACATTGGCAAAGCCCGAGGTGCCGAAAATGGAACTCCCGAGCACCGAGAGCACATCGCCCTCGTTGGCCTGGTTCTGGAGTCCGACCCCCGTCTTCCCGATGCCGGCATAGGACTGGGTCGAGAGCACGACGAGGGCGTACGTGGCGAGGAGAATGACGGTGGACAACACGGCGGCACGCCCCGGTGTGGTCCGCGAGTCCTTGGTCTCTTCGTTGACCGATACCGCGCTGTCCCAGCCCCAGTAGATGAACAACATGAGCGTGAACCCCACCATGAAACCGGAGAAGGTGAAGTCGTGGAACGGGTTGAACCACGACAAGCTGGGGGTCAAGTGCCCCGCCGGTGCCGTGCCGTTGCCCACCTTGACGAGAGCCACGATGGAGAGCACGAGCAGCATGGTGAGCTCGATGCTGAGCAGCACCTTTTGGAAGTTGGCCGAGATCTCGATGCCCACGTAACAAATGGCCGTCATCACCACGATCCACATCACGCCGACCAGCAACACCCAGCCGCTGCTCGAGTTGCCCCCGATCCCCTTGGCGTTGAACAACAGGAAGACGTACTGGCCGGCCACCTGGGCCAAGCTCGCCATGACGAGCAGGTCGGCGGCGATGATGCCCCAGCCGCCGAGCCATCCGGTCTTGGGCCCGAAAGCCCGGGCACCCCAGGTGAACGTGGTGCCGCAGTCGGGGTCGGCGTAGTTCATCTCCTTGTAGCCGTAGGAGACGAACAGCATCGGGACGAAGGCGAGGATGGTGATGATCGGGGCCTGCAACCCGTTGATGGCGATCACCACGAACCCGAGGGTGGCGGCCAAGCTGTACGCCGGTGCCGTCGAGGCCACCCCCACCACGACGGAGGAGACAAGCCCGAGCGCGCCGTGCTTGAGCCCTTTCTCGCCGATGTCACCTGAGCTCTGCGCCGGCGCCGCCAGATCTGTCATTGAGATCCTTTCGGTGATTGGTGGCAGGTACCCTAGCCAATCGCCGTCAGGAATGCGTTCTCAATTTTGGCGGTGCTGGTCGATCTTGAACGCCCGTGACATCAGGGGTGTCGATTACAGCTGAAATTTCCGTTCTCGACGAACGGATTCGTCTGCGACGACTTCGACATTTCAGCCCAGTGAGCGGCTCACTCCACACCCTCGCGATCGATGTGGACCCGCAGCTCCTCGAGGCTGGTGGCCAACAGGCGCGAGACGTGCATCTGGCTGACACCGATCGTCGCGGCAATCTCCGATTGCGTCAGCCCCTGCACGAAACGCATGCGGAGGATCGTCTGCTCGCGCGGCGCCAGCTTGGCCAGAGCCGGGGCCAGAAGTGCCCGCTCCTCGACCGAGTCGTAGCGCGCGTCGCGCTCGCCCATGCGGGCCGAGAGCGGATCGTCCTCGTTCTCCGAGGCGTCGATGGAGGTCGCCCGGTAGCCCTGCCCGGCCTCGATCGCCTCCAGGACGGCCTCTTCGGTGGACCCGGTCATTTCGGCCAATTCGGCCACAGTCGGGCTGCGCCCCAATTGCTGCACGAGGGTCGAGGTGGCATGACCCAGCTCGAGGTAGAGCTCCTGGACCCGGCGGCTGGCCCGCACCGCCCATCCTTTGTCCCGGAAGTGTCGTTTGAGCTCTCCGATGATGGTCCGGGTGGCGAAGGCGGCGAAGTCGACCCCTCGGGCCGGATCGAACCGGTCCACTGACTTCACGAGAGCCACCGATGCCACCTGCACGAGATCGTCCAACGGCTCTCCCCGGTGTAGGAAGCGGCGCGCCAGCTGGTGGGCCAGACCGAGGTTGTCGGTGATCATCGCTGTCCGCTCCGCGTCGGAGAAAGCGGGCTGTTCGGGCTGTTCCTCCTCGTTCACTTCG
The DNA here is from genome assembly GCA_963706555.1 of uncultured Acidimicrobiaceae bacterium. Taxonomy (GTDB): domain Bacteria; phylum Actinomycetota; class Acidimicrobiia; order Acidimicrobiales; family RAAP-2; genus Bog-473. The sequence goes on along the minus strand of OY970164.1, from coordinate 1,638,102 downwards.
TCGGAGGGGGCGGGGACTTCGAACCGCATCGGGTCACGCCAGAGGTTCCTTCCTCCGTTTGCGCAACCAGGCCCGCACCGATCCATCCGCTTGCTCACGCCCATGCTCATCCACCAGCGCCGCGAGGATCTGCTCGCTCAGCTCATCGGCCTCGTCCAAGTCCGCGTCGCGGTCGGCGGGGGCCGGCACGGCGCCGACCAGGGTGCAGGCAATGTCGAGGGCCGCGGACGAAATCGTGAATTCGAGGTGAAGGTCGCCGTGCCGGGCGTCACTGCCCTGCAGGGCGAGGAGACAGAGCTCGCCGACTGCCAGGCGAAGGTCCTCGAGCTCCTCGATATCGAACCCGACGCGGGTGGAGATGGCGGAGGCGACGAGGCGGGCCAGCACCACGAGGTCGCCTCGGGCCGGAAACGTCAGCACCACCCGGTCACCCTCTCCGAGCGTCGAACTCCCTGTGAAGTCGGCGTCTCCGATCATGGCGCAGCAACCTCGGACAGGGCGTCGACGATCGGGAAGACCTTGTGCAAACCGGTGATCTCGAAGATCTTCCTAATCCGGGCGTCCGTGACCACGACGTTGAGGTCGCCGCCGAGCTCGCGACAACGTTTGAGCCCTCCCACGAGGACGCCCAGGGCGGTCGAGTCGAGGAAGGTAACGCCGAGGAGGTCGAGCACGACTGTGGCGTGGCCCTGCGCGATCACCTGATGGAGGGCGTCGCGCAGCTGCGGAGCCGTGGCGACATCGATCTCACCGACGACGACGATGACCGGAAGACCCCGCTCGGTGCGTTCCTCAATGTGAAACTCTTGCTCCATCACACCCCAGTCCTCGTTCTCGACGGTAGCGACCTGACGCGCCGACGGGCGCGCTGCAATAGCGATTGATCAGGGGGACCTATAGCCAACGAGGCCAAAAGTAAACCTCAGGATGTTTCCATCCGCCCCTACCGGGGTAGAAGATCACCCTACAACCCCCGCTGCAAGTTTTGAGGGGGGAGAGAGCGCAATAGCGTTGGAGTCGGCATCTACGCCCACGACCGGGTGTCGGGGGGAGGATTGGCGTGGCGGGACCAGAACGACAAGACCCGGCCGAGACGGCTGCCCCGCGGGACCGCACGGAGCTGGTCGCCACCGCCGTGGCCGTCCTCTGGGTCTCGGTCATCGCCGTCATCGATGCGATCTATGGCGGCAAGTTCGGCCTCATCGGCTTTCTGGCGATTGGTCCTTTCATCGCTGCCGCGTTTGCCGGACCGCGGCGAACTGCACTGGTTGGCTTGTATGCGACCGTCTACTCGCTCATTCTGAGCACGCCGCCGCGCCAGTACGACCAGCTGAACCATTTTCTCCGCGTCTTCACCCTGGTTGCCAGCTCCGGCGTGGCCACCTGGATGTCCTATCTCCGCACGCAGCGCAACCAGCAGTTGTGGTCGGCCCGTACCGAGACCCGCATCGAACGCCGTCGCCGCGTGGCGGCCGAGACCGCCCAGAGCATGCAGGCGCTGGCGAGGGCGCTGACGACGTCGGCCGATCCGACCCAGGTTGCCGACGCGGTGTTCGGCGCCCTGCGCGACGAGCTGAGTGTCGACGCGGCCGCCTTTGCCACGACGAACGAACGCGGCGTGTTGTGCGTGCATCGGCGGTTCGGCTACCAGGAAGGTGAATCAGAGGACCCGCTCGTGGCTGCGATGGAACCTGACGGCGAGCTCGCCGAGGTCTTCGCGCAACGGCAGGGCTTCTTCGCCGATTCGATCGACGAGCAGCGCGCAGAACGGCCGTTGATCACGGCCTCGGTGGAGACCAGCCGGTTCAAGTCCTACGCCGTCGTGCCCCTGGTCGTCTCCGACCATGCGGTGGGCGCGGTCGTCGTGCTGTGGGTCAGGCCGAGGTTGATCACCGAGTCCGACAAACGGTTCCTCTTCACTATCACCGGGGCGGCGGCACAGGCCGTCGAGAGAGCCCGCTTGACCCTCACCGAGTTCATCAACCTCGAGCGCAGCCAACACCTCGGCGACCTCAGCTCGGCGCTGGCCGCTGCAACGACGCCGGGCGAAGTGGCCCGCGAGGCCATCGCCAGCGGGGTTCGTGCCCTTGGCGCGCAGTCAGCGGCCTGCAGAGTCCCCGTCGCCGGGGGGCAGGCACTCACGTGCCTGGCCAGCAGTGGGCACCCCGCGCTGCTTTCCTGCGGCCTGATCCCAGTGGACCACACCCCGTCGGGATCCACGTTCACCTCGGGCCGCACGATCACCACGAGCCTGGGGGCGTCGGCCCACCTCGACGCAGACGTGTCGCCCGAGCTCGTCCCCGCCGTGATGGCGGCGCTGGGACATCCAGTGACCCTCGTGACCGAACCACTCATGGGGAGCCTGGGCTCGCTGGGGGTTCTCACCCTCGCCTTCGTGGGTCGCCCCGAGCCGAGTGAGCCCGAGCTGCGATTTCTTTCGACGCTGGCCGGGCTGACGGCACAGGCACTCGAGCGGGCCCAACTCTTCGAGCAGGAGCGCCAAGCCCTGCGCGACGCCGAGGCAGCACGGGAACGCCTGTCATTGCTTTCGGACGTCACCAGTCTGCTGAGCTCCAGCCTGGACCCGACCACGGTGATCCAACGCACGATGAACCTCGTGGTGGGCCGGCTCTCCGACGCCTGCGTGGTGCAGGTCCCGGGCGACAACGGGCTGCAACGACTAAATGTGCGGGCAGGCGAGGTGTTCGAATCTCCAACCGAAGCACGCCTGATCGGCGCGGACAACATCCCGTTCGACGCCGACGCGCCGGCTGCCATCGCCTACCGGACAGGCCGCATCCACCTCGCACCGACGGCGGCGGGTGGGGAGGACGAGGGCGCCGCGTTGGCGGTGCCGTTCACCGCCAACGGGCAGGTCATCGGGGTCATGACGTTCTTCGACGCTCCGGGTCGCACCTTCGAGCCGGACGACGTCTCCCTGGCCACCGAGGTCGCCAGCCGCACCGGCGTCGCGCTCTCGAACGCGACGCGGTTCCAACGCGAACACGTCGTGGCCGAAGTCCTGCAGCGCGCCGTACTCCCGGATTTCCTCCCCACCGTCGGCGGTCTTCACCTCGACGCCGAGTACCGCGCCGGCGCAGCCGGCACCTACGTCGGCGGCGACTGGTACGACGTCTTCCAACTCGACGACGACCACGTCGTGTTCAGCGTGGGCGACGTCATGGGCAAAGGTGCCCCGGCGGCCGCCCTGATGGGACAGGTCCGCAGCGCCGTACGCGCCTATGCAGTGGCCGGCCAGAGCCCCTCCGAGGTGCTCTCCTCGCTCGATCGCCTCTTCGACGTCCTGGTGGAAGATCGCGTGGTCACGGTCGTGGTGGGGTCGATCAACCCGAAATCGGGAACGGTCTGCATCGCCAATGCCGGCCACCCATCGCCGCTGATCGTCCGGAGCGACGGTGGCGCTGCGTTCTCCTCCGTGCAGAGCTCGCTCCTGGTCGCCGCCGGGTTGGGGGGACCCGAGCGGCCCGCGTACGAAGTCGTGCTCGCCCCGGGCGACGCGCTCGTCATGTACTCCGACGGGCTCATCGAGCGGCGCAGCGAGCTCATCACGGTCGGGATGCAGCGATTGGCCGATGCCGCCACCGCCGTTGCCGCCGGGGGCTGGCCGGCACGGGCGGCGGCCGAGCTCGCCACGTTGCTGGGCGATGACGAGACGGCCGACGATGTAGTCGTCCTCGCCCTGCGCTACCTCGGTCCGCCGGTTGGGGATAGAGGATCGGCGATGCTGGGTACAGACTTCGCTGGAATGTCCACGCTGCACCTCGACCCCATTGTGGAGAGCACCCCCACGGCCCGCCATTGGATCGCCGACCAGCTGCGCGACGTCCCGGCCGAGGTCAGCGAGTGTGCTGCACTCCTCACCTCGGAGTTGGTGACGAACGCCGTGCTGCATGCCGCGACCCCTTTCACGGTCACGCTGCATCTCATGGCCGACCGCATCAGGGTCGACGTGGCGGACAGCAGTCCCATTGCCCCCTCGCTGAAGGACTACGCCGCTGACGCCGCCACGGGTCGGGGGCTCACGCTCTTCAACACGCTGGCCTCGGACTGGGGCGTCCAGCCGGTCATGGGTGGCAAGATCGTCTGGTTCGAACTGCCCGTGGACTATGTCGTCGCGCCCGACGGCGTCTCTGATGGTGCCTTCCGCTTCGATCTCATCGGCGTGGTCCAGGCCGAGTTGCACGACGGCGCGGACATCCAACCCCTGGTCCCGGTGGACCTCATCGGCGTGCCCGTGGGGTTGCTCCAAAAGGCCAGCGAGGAATACGAGGCGTTGTTTCGCGAGCTCCGCCTGATGAAGGAGCATGGCGGAGCGAACCACTCCCCCCTGCCGGAGCGCCTGGCGGCGCTGCTCTCCGAGATCGGAACGCGGTTCAGCGGCCTCGGGCCCGGCGTCGATGAGGGCTGGCAGGAGGTCGTGGACCGCAAGGCTGCGACCTACGACTGGCACTTTGCACTCCCGCAGTCGGCCGCGCGCGCCTGCCTGCTCTATGACGCCATGCTCGACGAAGCGGACCAATTCGGCCTGGTGGCACAGTTGCTCACCCTGCCGGCCTCGGCGGCAAGCGTTGCGGTGCGGCGGTGGTTCCTCTCCGAGTTGGTGGCCCAGCTACGGGGACACCCACCGACCCCCTGGACGGAGAGCCCGCAGCACCGGGCGTTGATGCAACGGGCCGCGTCGACCTGAAAGGTCAGCGGCGCTTGCCCATCGCCTTCTTGAGGACCTGGCCGTAGAGGTCGAGACCCTCGAAGGAGAGCCGGGCGGCCGGGCCACTCGCGATGGACACCCGCTCGGGGATGATCCCCCACACCGGGACCTCGAGCTCGGACCACCATTCGACGGTGGCCTCCAGGTCCCGCGTCCCCAGGCGGGCCGAGCAGATGACGACGCCGGCGGGAATGTTGGAAGGGGTCATCTCGAGGGTGGCGACGACCCGATTCGGTTCGACGCCTCCGGCCCGCGTCGGGATCACGAGGGCGTCGGCCCGGGCCAGCGCCGCACGCACGATGCGCTCGTCACCGGGCGGGGTATCGACCACCGCGATACCGTCGCCGCGCTCCATGGCCTTTGCCACCGTGCGCTCCGAAGGCGCCTCCACCAGCTCGACCCCGGGGATGGGCATGGTCTCGAACCATTCGGCCGAAGACGCCTGACGGTCGGCGTCCACCAGGTAGACGGCGTCGCGGGTGCGCTGCGCCGCAGCGCCGGCCAGGTAGACGGCGGTGGTCGTCTTGCCCACTCCACCCTTGACGTTGCTCACCACAATGTTCATTGCCCGAAGACCTCCGCTCGTAGGGTAGCCAACGCGTGTGCCCCGTTCCTAAGGGAGCAGCAGACGCCCGAGGCGCCGACTGGTGACCATGACGCCGCCGACCGCCATCGCCGTCAGATACGCGATGTGGATGAGGAGTGACCAGGCGAAGATCCCCAGGTCGCAAGCACGCACAAGGACCACTCCCTGATAGAGCGGCGTGCAGCGCACCACGGCCTGGAGCCAGCCCGGGAAGACGGTCAACGGGTAGAACGTGGCCGAGAACAAGAACAGCGGGATGAAGGCCAGCGAGACGATGTCGAAGTCCTGCCAGGTCCGCATGAAGGTGGTCCCGGCCATGCCCACGGCGGCAAAAGCCAGGCTGATGAGAATGGCTGCGGGCCAGCACAGGATGGCCCACGGTGAGACTACATAGCCCAGCACGGCCATGATGCAGAGGAACGCACCCGAGTAGAGGGCTCCCCGCAACACGCACCAGCCGAGCTCGCCCAGGGCGATGTCACCCACGGCCAGCGGGGTGGCCAGCATCGCGTCGTACGTCTTGGCGATCTTCAGTTTCATGAAGACCAAGAAGGTGGAGTCGAGCATGGCGCCGTTCATGGCCGACGAGGCCAGAAGGCCCGGAGCGACGAAGGCCGTATAGGCGACCAGACGTCCGTTGACGGGAATAGGCCCGACGAGGTGGCTGAGGCCGATACCGATGGAGAGCAGGTAGAAGAGCGGCTCGAAGAAGCCCGAGACGATGAAGATCCACGACCGCCGGTACACCATGATGTTGCGCTCGAGCACCCGGGCGGCGTTACGCCCGCCCAAGAACGCGAGGGGCGTGATCCGCAGGGCGACGGCCGGCCGTTCGAGCCGGGTCGAGGTATCGGTCGCCGTCATACGACCAGCCGCTTGGCAAAGGTGCGGCGGCAGATGGCATACCCCACCCCGACCCAGAGCGACAGGTAGGCGGCGTGTCCCACGTCGACCCAGCCGTCGACGTGCCCCAACGTGAGGTCGCGACACAGCGCAACCCCGTGGTACAGCGGCGTGACATAGGCCAGGAACTGCAGGAGAAGGGGCAGCTGGGAGATCGGGAAGAAGGTGCCGGAGAAGAGGAACAAAGGGATCACCACGAAGCGGTACACCGTCGAGAACGAGGTGTCCTTGTCCTGCGTGGCCGAGAAGGCGGCCATGGGCGCGCCGAAGGCCATCCCGGTCAGGACGCCGGCCGGGAGGGCCAGGATGGCGTACCAGGAGTGGACGGTCCCGAAGGCGGCCATCACCGCCAGGTAGATGGAGGTGACGATCCCGATGCGCGCCGCCACCCAGGCCAGGTGGCCCAGGAGCACGTCGTAAATGCTCAGTGGTGCGGCCAGCTGGGCCAGGTAGACGCGTGTCCACTTGATCGCCCCCATGACCGGCCACATGGTGTCGTTGGCGCCGATCTGCATACAGGTGGCGGCGAGCAGCCCCGGCGCCAGATAGGCGACGTAGGTGACGCCGTCCACCCCGTGCGAGTGCTTGTCGATGAGGGAGCCCAGGGCAACCCCCATCGATGTCAGGTAGAGCACGGGGATCAAGAAGCTGGTGAAGATGGAGCTGCGCCAGGTCCGCTTGTACTGGTAGCCCCAGTACAGCGCGCCGCGCAACCACATCGGCGTGGTGAAGCGGCGCGGCCGCACCACCTGGCCGTGTTCGAAAATTGCGGGTTCTGCGATCGACATACGCGGTGTGCTCGTTGCCGTCAGTCGACGAGCGTGCGGCCGGTCAACCGGAGGAAGACGTCCTCCAGGGTCGAGCGGCGCACCAGTGTGCTCTGCGGGACCAGTCCCATGGCGGCGACCGCGACCAGCGCGGCATCCCCGTCGTCGGTGTAGAGCAGGATCCGGTCGGGGAGGACCTCGTGCCGTTCGGCGAGCCCTGCCACCTGCAGCGCGATGGACTCGTGCTGGCCGGGTTGGAAGCGCAGCTCGACCACCTCCTTGGTGGCGTGCTGCTCGATGAGCTGGCGCGGGCTTCCTTCCGCGGCGAAGCGACCTTTGTCCATGACGACCAGGCGGTCGCACAGCTGCTCGGCCTCATCCATGTAGTGCGTCGTGATCACCAGCGTCACGCCCTGTTGCTTCAAGCGGTACAGGCGATCCCAGAGGAGATGACGCGCTTGAGGGTCGAGGCCGGTCGTCGGCTCGTCGAGGATCAGGAGGTCCGGGTCGGAGATGAGGGCCCGGGCGATGGTGAGCCGTCGCTTCATGCCGCCCGAGAGCGGGTCCACCCTGTCATTGGCGCGTTCGGTGAGTTGGGCGAACTCCAGAAGTTGGTCGGCCCGTTGCCGGATCACTTTCTTCGGCATGTCGAAATAGCGGCCGTAGATCATGAGGTTGTCGAGCACGGTGAGGTCGAGGTCCAGCGAGTCTTCCTGTGGAACCAGCCCCATCCGGGCTCGGATCTGTGCGCCCTCGGTCGCCGGGTCCATGCCGAGCACACGCAGGGTGCCTTCGCTCACAGGGCTGATACACGAGATCATGCGCATGGTCGACGTCTTGCCCGCACCATTCGGACCGAGGAAGCCGAAGGATTCGCCCTTGGCGATGGTGAAATCGACGCCGTCGACGGCGACAAAGTCGCCGAAGCGCTTTACCAGGTTGTGGGCCTCGACCATCGGGGCGTCACGCGACGCCCCGTCGTCGCGCAGGAGCGGCGAAGCGGTCGTCCCGTCGAGATCCCGTGCCGGTGTCGGGGCGTCATCGGTCGCTGGCGAGGAGTATGACGACACTGTCAGCCACGATACCTTGCACGCCGGGGTCGGCCGGCGGAGAAGGCCGTGCTCAGACCGACGCCAGCTCAGACCGACGCCAGCTCAGACCGACGCCAGCTCAGACCGACGCCAGCGCGGTGGTGGCCACGATGGCGTCGATTATCTGGTCCCACGTGGCTTCGGGCAGGTCATGGCCCATCCCCGGGATCAGGATCAACTCCGCACCGGGGACTGCCGCCGCGGTGGCCCTGCCACCGCTCACGGTGACCAGAGGATCCTCCTCCCCGTGCACCACGAGAAACGGCATCTTCACCTGCCGCAATCCAACCGTGCGGTCGGGCGAAGCCAGGATCGCCCCCAACTGGCGGCCCGTTCCCTCGGGGCAATAGGAGCGGTCATACGCCGCCGCGGCCCGCCGGGTCACCAACTCGACGTCAAAAGGAAAACCTGGCGAGCTGATCACCTTGCTCGAGGCCAGACTGGCGGCGATCGCTTCCTCCCTGTTGGCCGCGGCGGGACGCAGCATGGCCGACACGGCCTCCCCGGTCGGCGCACCGACGCTGACGTCGCCGGTGGTCGACATGATGGATGTCCCGGACAGAAATCGCGAGGGGTGATTGATGACCAGGGCCTGGGTGATCATGCCGCCCATCGAAACGCCTACGACGTGCGCCCGCGGGACACCCAACTCGTCCAGAACGCCGAGCGCATCCTCGGCCATGTCCTCCACCAGGTACGGTGCCGAGCTCTTGTCGCCGCTGAAGAGGGCCATGAAGTCAGGCGTGCCTTCGAACTTCGTGGAGAGTCCCGAATCCCGGTTGTCGAAGCGGATGGTGAAGAAGCCACGGGCGGTCAACCGCTCGACGAACACCTCGGGCCAGGCGATCAGCTGCGCCCCCAGACCCATGACGAGGAGCAAGGCTGGATCCGTTGGATTCCCCATCGTCACGTACTCGATATCGACTTCCTTGACGTGGGCGGTGGGCACGCTCGGCTCCTTGGTTGTCGTCACGCTGTAGGAGGAATTCCTATCAGCCCGGTGCGCACCCCGCCTCCCGGGGCCTCTCGCCGTGACCGGGGCGACAATTCACGGCCATCGTCCGCCGGTAGCTTCTCGCACGGGAGAACCGGAGGGAGAGCCATGCAGCTGGGCCGCCATGGGACGATCGCCGTTCATGGCTGAGCTGCTCGCCGTTGCCTTCCTCGGGGGGCTGATCACCGGGCTCTCGCCCTGCATCGTCCCAGTGCTCCCCGTCGTCGTGGCTGGAGGCTCCGCCGGAACAAGCAAGGCCCGCCCCTACGTCATCATCGCCGGACTCGTCGTGAGCTTCAGCCTCACCGAGTTGGTCGGCAGCACGGTCCTCAGCGCACTCGGATTGCCCCAGGATTTCCTCTTGTGGTTGGGCATCAGCCTGCTCCTGCTGCTGGCGGTGGGCCTCATGATCCCCTTCGTCGGGACATGGATCGAACGGCCGTTCACGAGGTTGGGCGGCTCACGCTACGCCGACTCCGGGGGCGGCTTCGTCCTCGGGCTGAGCCTCGGCATGGTCTTCGTCCCCTGCGCCGGCCCTGTGCTCACCGCCATTTCGGCTGCGGCCGCCAACCACCGCATCACTGCATCATCGTTTTTCGTCACCTTGTTCTACGCGGTGGGGGCCTCGCTTCCCCTTCTCATTTTCGCCGTGATCGCCCAACGAGCAACGACCGGCTGGTCGAGACTGCGGACGAAGCTGCCGGTCATTCGTCGGGTCGCCGGGGCGGTGCTTCTCGTGACGACGTTGGTCATCGCATTCGGCCTGTTGGACCCGCTGCAACGAGCCGTCCCCGGGTACACCTCGGCACTCGAAAACCACATCGAGGGCTCGAATTCGGTCGCCAAGCAGCTGCGGGCCATCGACGGCGAGCATGCCAACAAATTCGCCAAGAAAGCGGCCGCGACGGCAAAAATGGCGACCCTCCCGAAGCTGGGCCTGGCGCCCAACTTCACCGGCATCGTGAGCTGGCTCAACACGCCCGACGACAAGCCTCTTTCCCTGACCGAGTTGAAGGGCAAGGTGGTGCTCGTCGACTTTTGGACGTATTCCTGCATCAATTGCCAGCGCTCGCTGCCGCACGTGGAGGGCTGGTACAACGACTACAAGAACGACGGGCTCGTCGTCGTCGGTGTCAGTACCCCCGAGTTCGCCTTCGAACACGTCGTCTCCAACGTGCGGAGCGCAGCGAGCCACCTCGGCGTCGACTACCCCATCGCCATCGACAACAACTACGACACCTGGGACGCCTACAACAACGAGTACTGGCCGGCCGACTACCTGATCGATCCCACGGGCGAAGTCCGCGCCTACGACTTCGGTGAGGGTGGGTACGGCGCCATGGAGAGCGACATCCGCGCGCTGCTCAGCGCCAACGGTGTGACCTCGCTGCCGGCGCGCACGGATGTGGCGGACAAGACTCCCGTCAACCAGATCACACCGGAGAGTTACATCGGCTACGAAGAAAGCCAAGACGTTGCCGGGACCGCGCTCGTGCACGACAAGCCGCTCGTCTACAAAGCACCCAGTCCCTTGCCGATCAATACGTTTGCGCTGAATGGGACATGGACGGATCACAAGCAGGAAGCGACGGCAGGCCCGGATGCGCAGATCTCTCTTCAATTCGTCGCCAACGACGTGTACCTCGTCATCGGTGGAACCGGAACCGTCGATGTCTCTTTCAACGGAAGGCATCTCTCCCGGATCAAGGTGAGCGGGGTCCCACGGCTCTACACCTTGTTCTCCGGACAAACACTGCAAACAGGCCAGCTGGACATGCGCGTCAGTCCTGGTGTGCAGGCGTACGACTTCACCTTCGGCTGAGACCCTTCTCTCTGCGGCCGAGCACCGCCGCTGATGATCACGTAGGCTCTGGCGGCGTCGCCGGAAACCGGCCGCACGCTGGGACGTTTGTGACGATCTATTCGGAAGATCCACGTCGGGCGTCCTCGGGGTTGCTTTAGGGAATAAACGGCAGTTCCAAGGTCCCGCATTGACGCAAATACGCCCACTGGCGGGACACGTTTGTGAACACCTTCACAAGGAATGCCCACATAATCCCTTGTCCTATGGCTTTTTCCCGCCTGCGCTTGCGTTGTGACAGCCTCCTGCTACAGTCCCCGTCACAAAACGAAGTCAAACTTTCTGGTCGATGGGTGGAGCCGTCAAAACGAGAATTTCCCAGAAAGTGATGCTGTTCCGACCTACCACAGACCTGTCGGGGTCTTGGCACGCCTGTCCACTTGGACCGGCCTGAAAATTCGACAAAGCGAGGACACACCGAGGACAACCCCCGGGCCTTCACACAACCGGCCGCACACCCTGCGGCAACCATGCCAGAACGGACGATGCCTTCCCGCTCTCCGTTCGGGGCGCGTATGCAATGGCCGGAGCCCGCCCCCACCGAGCAGAGCCTGGCGCCCTCGCGCGCCCGACGAAGGGAGGTGCCGTGCGGATCCGCATTGCACTCACAACGGCATTGGCCGTGATAGCAGGACTAACAACAGGTATTTTCACATTGGGAGCCCGGCAAGCTGCTTCGGCGCAAGGGACCACCAGTGGACGTGCGCATGTTGCGCACACGAAGTTGCCCACCTCGGCCATGGCAGGTTTTGCCATGCCGTTGAGCCTTCCGGTCGTGACACCCACGACCACGGCACCACCGACAACAACGACACCACCGACAACAACGACACCACCGACAACGGCGCCGAAGCCGGCGATCGTGACGGCGCCAAAAGTGACGACCCCAACGGTTGCGCCGGCAATCACCACGACGACACCACCTGCCGCGCCGGCTGTCACGGTGCCGGTGACCGATGCCAGCAGCGTCGCCACCGCGGACTGGATGTGTATCAGGGTGCACGAGTCGGGTGACCGCTACAACAGTTCGGCTGCACCATCCGGCGCGTATGGCATTTTGATCAGCACATGGCGCTCGTTCGGACTCTCCGGTTGGCCCTATCAGGCCCCGGCGAGTGTGCAGGACAAAATCGCGCTGGAGCTCTACGCGCGCTATGGCTTCCACCCGTGGAGCTCGCGCTACGCCTGCGGTTTGTAGATCAGCCCCCGCCGAGAATGGCCGTCACCTGGCCCATATCGAAGTAGTCCCGCCATGCGGTGATCTTCCCGTCGACGACGTGGAAGGCACCCATGACGGGGAGGGGCAGCTTCCTGCCGTTGGTGGTGAAGTGGTCGGTCCGCTCGGTAAGCACCGTCGAACCATCGCTCGCCAGATGATGGACCTCGAACTCCAGATCCTCGAACATATCGAGGAAGGAGTTCATCATTGTCATGGTGGCATCGATGCCCTCGGCCGGCTCCAAGGGGATGTTGTGGTACACCACATCATCGGAGAAGAAGGCCCGTAACGCGTCCGGATTCCGTTCCCGCACTGCAGCACAGAAGTCCCGCACGACCTGTTCGGCGCTCGCCATCTTCGTCCTCCGACTCGCTCGCTGTGGTGGGCAGCCGCGTGGGGCTGCGCCTCCCACGCTACCGAGTAGTCAGCCATGATGGGGAGGTGACAGTTCCCGATCACCCAACCAAGCGGATCGCCATACTGGCGCCCATGCGACCCGAACTCAAGGCGGTGGTGCGAGCTGGGACATTGGCCCGGACCGAGAACGACGCCGTGTTCTCCCACACCGGGAGGGCCGGGGCATGGACGGTCCTGGCGGGCGTGATCGGCATAGGCCCCGCAGTGGCACGCCAGGCCACCGAACGGATACTCGCGCTCGGACCGTTCGACCATGTCATGGTCGTCGGCATCGCGGGTGGGCTCGACCCGGCGCTTCCCGTCGGCGCCCTGTTGGTCCCGAGCCGGGTCAGCCTGTACCCCGACGGGCCGGCCTATGCCGCGCACCCCCTCCCGTCGCGCGCGGCGGGAGGCGGCCTTATGACGACCGACGGCGTGTTCTCCGACGAAGCGGTCTGGCGTCCCATTCTCGAAGCAGGGTTCGGCGCCGTGGACATGGAGGCGGCCGGTGTGGCCGAGGTGTGCGAACGGGCCGGTGTGGAGTGGTCCGTGTACCGCGGCATCAGCGATCGCCCCGACGAGAATCTGATCGATCAAGCTGTCGTCGCCCTGAGCAAGCCCGACGGCTCGGCGGACATGGTCGCCCTCGGCAAATACCTCGCGCGCGATCCGCGCCGGGCCAAGGTGTTGGCTCACCTCAACCGGTGCATGGAAACAGCTGCCAACGCCGCCGCAGCGGCGGCCTTCGACGACCTGCGGCGGAGCTAGTCCTCGTCGTCCGCCGGAGGGCGCCCGTTGCGCTCGGTCATGCGGGCGATGACATGCACGTCGATGAATTCGTCCGACGCCATGCGCAGGATCTGCTGAATGACCGACCCGCGTGTGAGCGACTGCCAGCGCGAGAGCTTCGAGGTTCCCAACACGATCTGGGTGATCTGACGATCGATCGCCGTCTGCATGATGGTGGCCGCCACGTCCTCGCCGTGCACCACCTCCCAGGTCGCGCCGACGTCGCGCACAAGCTCTTGGAGCCGTTCGGTGGTGCCGGTTTTCGCCTGGGCATCGCCGGTGACGACGTGCAGCACCAGAAGGTCCCCCTTCATGCGGGCGGCCATTCGGGCTGCCCGCCGGATGACGGTGTCATTGCCGGGCGCCCCGGTGACCGCGACCAGGATCCGCTCCGCCGTGTCCCATACATCGCTGGACGCGGACGGCCCCCGTGAGCGCAGGAATTCGAGAAGCTCCTCCTCTGTCTCGTCGGCCACGAAGCGCAGCGAGAGCTCGCGCAACGCCACCAGGTTCTCCATCCGGAAGAAACCGGAGAGCGCGGCATGCACCTTGGGAGGTGGATAGATGTTGCCGTGCACCATCCGGCGCCGCAATTGGTCCGCCGATGAATCGATCAGCTCGATCTGATCGGCCCGTCGGACGACCCAGTCCGGGACCCGCTCACGGATGCCGACGCCGGTGATGCGCTCGACGGCGTCGGAGAGAGACTCGATGTGCTGAATGTTGACGGTCGTGATCACCGCGATGCCGGCGTCGAGGATGGCCAACACATCCTCCCACCGTTTCTCGTGAGGCCCTGAGCCCGGCACGTTGGTATGGGCCAACTCATCGATGAGGACCACCTCGGGATGGCGCTCGAGGACCGCGTCCAGATCCATCTCCTCCCAGACCGAATCCCGGTAGCGGATGCTCTTTCTCGCCACGATCGGGAGATCGCGCAGCTGTGCGATTGTGTACGGCCGATTGTGCGTTTCGACGTACCCCACGACGACGTCCGCCCCACGCTGGAAACGGCGCCACCCTTCGTCGAGCATGGCCACCGTCTTGCCGACGCCGGCGGCCGCGCCGAGGTACACCCGGAAGCGACCCGTCGGGCGGACCTCGTCGGCATCCTGGGGGTCAACGGTGTAGGTCATCGATCGCTCGTTTCGCGTCGGCCGACAAGCTCGTCACTACACTCTTTCCCAGGTAAACCTATCTCCGGGACGATATGACTGACGCACTGCGAACGATGCCGACCCGGAACGCAACACACCGGAGGGTTGTCACCGGCATCGTCCTCGCTCTGGCCACGCAAGGCGCCCTTCTGGCCGTTCTGGTTCCTTTCCGGACCCACCTGAGCATCGCGACCGCGGCCCTGGCCTTCGTCATTCCCGTCGTCGTCGGCGTCGTGGCCGGCGGCTTTGCCGCTGGAGCATTGGCCTCGGTCGTCGGGTTCGTCCTCTACGACGTCTTCTTCCTGCCGCCCTACGGCACCTTGACGGTCCGCGGCGGGGAGAACTGGTTGGCACTCGTCGTCTACCTCGTCGTGACGCTGCTGGTGGCCCAGGTCGTCACCAACCTCAACGCGGCGCGTGACGAAGCCCGTCGCCGCGAGCAGGACGCCGGCCGGCTGTTCGAGCTCTCCCAGGCCCTCATCGGAGAATTCACGATTTCGGAACTGCTCGACCACATCGCCTCGACGGTGCAGACCGTCTTCGCCCCGCGCTGGACGGCCCTGCTCCTGCCCGTGGAGACGACGCCGGGCGGCGCCGACGGACCCGAGCTCTTCGTGGCGGCGCGCGCCGGTCAACCGATCAGTCCCGAGGAATTGACGTCGCTCATTTCGGGCGGTGCACAAACCCGGTCCTTGGGCATGGCCGGCGGGGAGACGGCCAGTCGCATCGCGGTGGCTCTGGTGGCGAGCAACCGACCGGTGGGTCTCCTGGTGCTCCAGGAGGTCCACTTCGCGCGGCAGGACCGAGCCCTGCTCGGAACCTTCGCCAACCAGGCAGCCCTGGCGGTCGAACGGGCGCAGCTCCAGGACCAAGCCATCCGCTCGCGCCTGTTGGAGGAGATAGACCGCTGGCGTGGGGCGATGATGGGAGCGGTGTCGCACGATCTGCGGACACCACTGGCGTCGATCAAGGCGGCTGTTTCCAGCCTGCGACAGAACAATGCCGGCTTGAGCGCGCTGGATCAGGCCGAACTCCTCGAGCTCATCGAGCAGCAATCTGATCGCCTGGCCCGTCTCGTCACCAACCTGCTCGACATGACGCGCATCGAGTCGGGGGCGCTCGCCGTACGGCCGGTGCTCATCCCTCTCGACGAGCTGGTGGCCGAAGCGCTGGTCGCCGTCGACGGGCTGGTCCCACCAAGTCGTGTGTGCCTCGAGCCGGTGGCGGGCCTGCCCATGTTGGCAATCGATCACGTGCTGATCGGGCAGGTTCTGGCCAACCTGCTGGAGAACGCGGCGCGCCTCTCGCCTCCCGAGCACCCCATCCGCATCGGGGCCCGGGCCGTGGGCGAGCCGACGGTGCCGTTCGTCGAGATTTCGGTCGCCGACGAGGGTCCGGGAATCGCGCCGGACGAACGAGAGCGGGTCTTCGAGATGTTCAGTCAGAACAGCGGCGGCGCCAGGGCCGGTCTCGGGTTGGCCATCGCCAAGGCATTCGTCGAGGCGCACGGCGGCACCATCTGGATAGACCCCACGACAGCGCATGGCGCCCGCGTCGTCTTCACTGTTCCCGCGGCCGCACCGGGAGCGCCCCATGGGTGAGGGTCGCGCCGGCGCATGACCAAGGTCCTGGTGGTCGACGACGATCTCGCGTTGCTCAAGGCATTGCGCATCGGGCTCACGGCGCGCGGTGACGAGGTCGCCACCGCACACTCGGGCACCGACGGCATCACACAGGTCGCGCTGTTCCATCCTGATCTCGTGATCCTCGATCTGGGTCTGCCGGATATCGACGGTCTGGAGGTGTGCCGACGTATCAGGGAGTTCTCCGACATCCCGATCGTCGTCCTGTCGGCGTACGGCGACGAGCACCGCAAGGTCGAGGCACTCGACGGCGGCGCGGACGACTTCATCACCAAACCCTTCGGCATGGCCGAGCTGGAGGCTCGCCTGCGCGTCGCCATTCGTCATGCCGCGGCGCGTCAGAACAGCGGGCCGGTACCGGCCGAGACCATGCAGGTCGGCGAGCTGGAGATCGACATGGTGCACCACATGGCGACGATGGGCGGGACCGAGCTCACGCTGACGAGCCGGGAGTTCGACGTGCTGGCGTATCTCGCCCGCTACGCCGGAAAGGTCTGCACGCACCACATGATCCTCAAGGACGTCTGGGGACCCGGCTACGGCGCTGAGTCCAACTATGTACGCGTCTACATCCATCGGTTGCGCAAGAAGATGAACGACGACGAAGGTCGGATCCTGCGGACGGTGCCGGGAATCGGATATCAACTGGTGGCCCAGCCGCACGCCGAGTGAACGACCCCGGACTGCACGACCCCGCTCACGTCTTCAAGGTGGCCAGCGCTTCGTTGAGCTGAAGGACATTGACGTACGGCGAGCCCAGGAACCCGAGCTGCGCGCCCTGCGTCTGCTGGTCGATCAGCTGCGTGAGCGTAGCGGCGGAGAGACCCGTCGCCCGCGCCACCATCGGGATCTCGGCCTTTGCATCCGTGGGCGTGATATCGGGATCGATGCCGCTTCCCGAGGTCGTGACCAGATTCGACGTCGGGTTGACACCACGGCTCTTCCAGTAGGCGATGAGGATCTTCGTGTAGCTCTTAAGCTCCGCCGAACGCGGTCCGAGGTTGCTCGCCCCCGACTCGCCGGCCACACCGTTGGCCACCAGAGGATCGTCCCCGGGGTGGCCCGCCGGGCTGGGCGTCTTCGCGTTCGCATTCGAATAGGGCCCGAGGTCGTCGGGCCGGCCCTGGAAGACACAACTTCCCGGGAGATCTCCGGGGCACTTGGTGGCGGCCCAGTTCTGACCGATCAGGGTGGAGCCGTTGGCGGTGATGGAGCCGTTCGCCTGGTGCTTGAAGAACAGTTGGGAGAGGCCGACACCGAGAAGCGGAAAGACCAGCCCGAACAGGACCAGGCAGACCAGGCAGAGGACGGCAGAACGTCGGAGTTGGGTGAGCATGGTCCTTCCTTAGTAGGCGTGCAGCGCCACGAGAACGAGGTCGATCAACTTGATGAAGACGAAGGGGACGATGATCCCGCCCACGCCGTAAATGAAGACGTTGCGGCGCAGGATCGACGCGGCGCCCGAGGGGCGCCACTTCACCCCGCGCAGGGCCAGCGGAATGAGCGCCACGATAACGAGCGCGTTGAAGATCACCGCCGAGAGCACCGCACTCTGCGCGTTGTGCAGGTGCAGGATATTGAGAGAGTTGATCTGCGGATAGGTGATGACGAAGAGCGCCGGGATGATGGCGAAGTACTTGGCCACATCATTCGCGATGGAGAACGTCGTCAGCGACCCGCGGGTGATGAGGAGCTGCTTGCCGATTTCGACCACGTCGATCAGCTTGGTCGGATTGGAGTCGAGGTCGACCATGTTCCCCGCCTCCTTGGCCGCTGTGGTTCCCGTGTTCATCGCCACGCCGACGTCGGCTTGGGCCAACGCAGGAGCGTCGTTGGTGCCGTCGCCGGTCATGGCGACGAGCTTGCCGCCCTCTTGTTCCGCTTTGATCAATTCCATTTTGGCTTCGGGCGTCGCCTCGGCGAGGAAGTCGTCGACCCCGGCCTCCTGTGCGATGGCGGCCGCGGTGAGCGGGTTGTCCCCGGTGATCATGACGGTGCGGATTCCCGAGGCACGCAGTTCGGCGAAGCGCTCCTTGATCCCTTCCTTGACGACGTCCTTCAGTTCGATGACGCCGAGAATCGTGGGGCCGTCGGCCACCACCAACGGCGTCGAGCCGGCCCGGGCGATGCGGTCGACGATGTCCTGAAAGCCGTCGGGAACCGAGCCGCCCTGGTCCACCACCCATTGGCGCACCGAGTCCGCCGCCCCTTTGCGGATCTGTCGACCGTCGACGTCGAGCCCCGACATGCGCGTGGTGGCGGTGAAGGGAACGAACGCGTGCGCGCCCGAGAGCTCACGCTCGCGGATGTTGAAGCGCTCCTTCGCCAGCACCACGATGGAACGGCCCTCGGGGGTCTCGTCGGCCAGCGAGGCCAGCTGAGCCGCGTCAGCCACCTCCTCCTCGGTGTGGCCGGCCGCTGGGAAGAAGTCGGACGCCATGCGATTGCCGAGCGTGATGGTCCCCGTCTTGTCCAGAAGCAGCGTCTGCACGTCGCCCGCCGCCTCCACCGCCCGCCCGCTCATGGCAAGCACGTTCTTCTGCACCAGACGGTCCATGCCGGCGATGCCGATGGCGGAAAGGAGCGCGCCGATGGTGGTCGGGATGAGGCACACCAGGAGCGAGACCAGGACGACGACGGAGACTGTGGCGCCTGCGTAATGGCCGAAGGGCTGGAGGGTGACCACCACCGGGATGAACACGATGGTGAGCGCCGCCAACAGGATCGTCAGTGCGATCTCGTTCGGCGTCTTCTGGCGGTTGGCACCCTCGACCAGGGAAATCATGCGGTCCAGGAAGGTCTTGCCCGCCTCGGCCGTGATCTCCACCACGATGCGGTCGGAGAGGACCGTCGTCCCGCCGGTGACCGCCGAGCGGTCGCCGCCCGACTCGCGGATGACGGGGGCCGACTCGCCGGTGATGGCGGACTCGTCGACCGAGGCCACGCCCTCGATGATTTCGCCGTCCGAGGGGATGTGGTCGCCTGCTTCACAGACCACCCGGTCACCCTTGTGCAACGAGGCCGCGGGAACCAATTCCTCGCCACCATCGGGCAGGAGGCGTCGCGCCACAGTCTCCGAGCGCATCTTGCGCAGGGCGAAGGCCTGCGCCTTGCCGCGCCCTTCGGCCATCGCTTCGGCGAAGTTGGCGAAAAGCACCGTGAGGATCAGCCAGATGGTGATCGACCAGTTGAACTTGCCCGGATGGGCGATCGCCTCAATGAGGGTGACGATCGATCCGATGAGCACCACGAACATGACCGGGTTCTTCACCTGCACCCGGGGGTCCAACTTGGTGATGGAGCCGGCGAGCGCCTCCTTCAGGATCTCCCGGTCGAAGAGGCCGCGGGACTCGGCCACACCGTGCGGCACCTCACGGGGGGCATTCGGGGTAACGCTGACGATGGTCATTAGAAGAACTTTCCGTGACTGAACTGCTCGACGATCGGACCGAGTGACACTGCCGGGAAGAACGTGAGTCCCCCGATGATGAGGATGACGCCGATGAGAAGTCCGATGAACATCGGCGAGTCGGTGCGGAACGTGCCCGCTCCGGCCGGCACGGGGTGTTTGGCCGCCAGCACACCGCCGAGGGCCAAGGCTGGGATCATGATCCCGAAGCGGCCGATCAGCATGTCGATGCCGCCGAGGATGTTGTAGAAGGTGGTGTCGCCGGTCAGCCCGCCGAAGGCTGATCCGTTGTTGTTGCCCTGCGACGTGAAGGCATAGAGGATCTCGGTGAAGCCGTGCGGACCGCCGTTCTCGGGTGCCACCCTGCCTGCGTGTAGCGACACGGCTATTGCGGTGATCGCCAGCACGGCAATCGGCATGACGAGGGTGCCCAGGCCGGCCAGCTTCACCTCCGCGGCCTGAATCTTCTTCCCCAGATACTCCGGCGTTCGGCCCACCATGAGCCCGCCCAGGAACACGGCGATGATGGCGTAGATCAGGATCGTGTACATCCCGCTGCCGACACCGCCGGGGGTGACCTCACCGATCATCATCCCGGTGAGGAGGGCACCGCCGCCGATCGGGGTGAAGGAGTCGTACGCGCTGTCGGCCGAGCCGGTCGAGGTCTGGGTCGACGACACCCCGAAGAGAGCCGCGCTCGGCACGCCGAAGCGGGTCTCCTTCCCGACGGTGTTCCCCGTCGGCTGATGGACGAGGCCGGCCGCCTGTACGGCCGGGTTGGGCTGATGCTCGGCCGCCACGGCGAAGGCCGTCCAGGCCCCGAAGATGATGGCCATGGCGGCCAACACGGCGACACCCTGGCGCAGCGCGCCGACCATCTTGCCGAACATGTAGGTGAGGGCGACGGGAATGGCCAGAAGCAGGACGATGGAGAGCAGGTTGGTGAGCCCTGTCGGGTTCTCGAAGGGATGGGCCGAGTTGACGTTGAAGAACCCACCTCCGTTGGTGCCGAGCTGTTTGATGGCCTCCATGAAACCGACCGGACCGAGGGCAATGGTCTGGGTGACGCCGTTAAGGGCGTTGTGAATGTGGACCGGGCCGGCCAAGGTGTCGATGGCACCTTGGCCGACGAAGATCAGGCCGGCGACGGTGGCGATCGGGAGAAGGACGTAGAGCATCGCGCGCACGATGTCGACCCAGAAGTTGCCGACCGTCGGTGAGCCCTTCCGGGAGAAGCCCCGGATGAGAACGAGCGCGGCGCCGATGCCCACCGCAGGAGTCACGAACTGCTGCACGGTCAGCGCGATCATCTGCGACAGATACGACATCGTCTCTTCGCCGCCGTAGTTCTGCCAGTTGGTGTTGGTCACGAACGAGGTGGCGGTGTTCCACGACAACGCCGGAGGCACGGCGCCGAAGTGTTGGGGGTTCAGGGGCAACGACCCTTGGAGGCGCAGTATGGCGTAGGTCAATCCGATGGAGAGACCCGAGAACACAACGACGGAACCGGCGTAGCGCTTCCAGGTCTGCTCCTTCTCCGGGCTGGTGCCGAGGAGCCGGTAGATGGGGCGTTCGATGAACCCCATGTAGTGCACCCGTCCTTCGAAGACGGCCACCATGTAGGCGCCCAGGTAGCGCCAGACGAGCGCCAGGATGACGAGAAGGACGACGATGGTCCAGAAGAAGCCCACCTAGAACCACTCCGGCTTGAACATGGCGATGCCGAGGTAGATGAAGAGGAGGCCCGAGATCGTGAGCAGGACGGCTTGGACGGCGCTCATACCCGCCCCAACGCCCAGATGAGGCCCGAGAAGACCGCGATGAACGCGACCACACTGACTACAGCGAGGAAATCTGCCATGGGGCCATCGTGCTGGCCCCCGCGTCAATCCGATGTGAACGGACGTGTCGACGGCGTCAACAAAGTATCAATAGGCCCTGGGGGCCGCGGCTGCGTAGAGTGACCGTCGTCGATACGGTACGGTGCCGCGTGGGCGAGCAGGCCCACAGGACGCAGGGGGTGCAGAGATGGGATTGGAACTGAAGGGTTGCCGCGCCCTGGTCACGGGTGCATCCACGGGCATCGGGGCCGGACTGGCTGAGGGGTTGGCCGCGCAGGGGGCCATTGTCGGTATCTGCGCCCGCCGCGGCGAACTGCTGGCCCAGGTGGTCGATCGCTGCATGGAGCATTCGCCCGAAAGCCGCATGTGGGCCGTGGACCTGGCCGACTTCGACGCCGTCGACCAATTGAGCGTGGACGTGCTCGACGCGTTCGGCGGGATCGACCTGCTGGTGAACAACGCCGGCATCCCCAAGCGCCGCCATGTCACGGCGCTGAACATCGACACCATCACCCAGGTCATGCACATCAATTACCTCTCGCCGATGCGCCTCACCATGGCCCTTCTGCCGCAGATGTTGGCGCGGGGTTCGGGGACCATCGTGAACGTCTCGTCCATCGCGGCCCAACTGAGCGCACCCGGCGAGGCGGCCTACGACGCCTCCAAGGCCGCGCTCACGGCGTTCTCCGAAGCAATGGCCATGGACCTGTGGGAAACGGGGATCAAACTCATGGTCGTCTATCCCGGTGTGATCGACACGCCTCTGTTCAGCCTGCCCGACAACGACGTCCCCGACCTGCCGGTGACGGCGGAGCCCGTCTCGGTCGCCGTCGACGCGGTTCTCGGCGGCCTGGCGACCGGGGCGGCCCAGGTCTACGTGCCGGAGTACTTCCGCGACATCTGCATCTCGAAGGCACAGGACGTCCCCGCGTTCATGGAGAACACAGCGGGCTACCTGCGGGAGCACCGCGCGACCACCTGAGGCACCTTTAGCGGCGGGTACCCTCAGGGGCAGGCCCCGCGGGTGGGGCGACGACCCGACTGGGCAGAGGAACGAGGCGCGGTGAAAGTCGAGGCCGAAGCGGCAGGGATGAGCGAAGTCCGCCTGGAGCGGATCACCCGCCACTTCGAACAGAACTACGTGACGCCGGGCAAGATCGCCGGCTGCCAGATCTCTGTCGTACGCGGCGGGCACACGGCCTACCACCGGTCCCTCGGACTGATGGATCGTGAGCAGGAACGTCCTCTGCGCGACGACGCGATCTTTCGTATTTTCTCCATGACCAAGCCGATCGCGTCCGTGGCGCTCATGCAGCTCTACGAGCGCGGCATGTTCCAGCTCACCGATCCGGTGCACCGCTTCATCCCCGAGTGGCGCGGCCTCAGGGTCGGTGAGGTGCAACCCGACGGATCGGTAACCAAGGTGAAGCCGAACCGGCCGATGAACGTGCGCGACGTCCTCATGCACACGACGGGCCTGCCCGGTGGGCTCTTTCCGGGCCACCCGATCGATGATGAGTTCGCCCAGGCCCGCGAGGAACGGAAGAACGGGCTGACGCTCGAGAAGGTCACGTCCCTTCTCTCGCACTACCCGCTGAAATTCCACCCGGGGGCACACTGGAACTACGGGCTCTCCTCTGACATCGTCGGGCGCCTGGTGGAGATCATGGCCGATGTCCCGTTCGACGACTATCTGCAGCGGGAGATCTTCGAGCCCCTCGGGATGACCGACACCGGGTTCTTCGTCCCGGCGGAGTCGACGGAGCGGTTCACTGCGCTCTACCAATTCCAGCCGGCGCGGACCCCGGCCCTGGTCGAGACGGGCCAGGAGAGCCCGTACCTGCGCCGGCGCTCGTACCTGTCGGGGGCAGGAGGGCTGGTTTCGACGACGCATGACTACACCGCCTTCTGTCGGATGCTTCTCAACGGGGGTCAGCTCGGCGGTCGACGCATCATCAGCCGCAAGACCCTGGAGCTCATGACGGCCAACCACCTGCCCGGCGGGGCGACATTGTCCGACATGGCCGTGGGCGGGTTCGGCGAAGCCGGGTTCGACGGCGTGGGGTTCGGCCTGGGCTTCGCCGTGGGTCTCGGGCCTGTGCCCACGGCCATGGCCGGCTCGGCCGGCGACTTCTACTGGGGTGGCGCAGCCAGCACCGCCTTCTGGGTCGATCCGGCAGAGGACCTCTTCGTGGTGTTCATGACCCAGCTCCTCCCCTCGGTGGCATATCCCATCCGGGCGCAGCTGCGGGCTCTGGTGTACCAGGCGATCGATGACTGACCCGGCGGCGACCGGTCCTCGGCGGGGCCCAGCCGACGCCACGGTCACCCCCCGCTTCGCCGGCCTCTCCACGTTCGCCCGGCTCCCCACGATCGACCAGGTGCCGACGTGGGACATCGCCGTGGTCGGAATCCCCTTCGACGGGGGGACGACGTACCGGCCGGGTGCACGCTTCGGTCCGAGCGCCGTGCGGCAGGGATCACGCCTCCTCCGTCCCTACCACCCCGAGCTGGAGACCCTGCCGTTCGAGCTGGCCCAGGTGGTCGACGCGGGCGACATCAGCTGCACCCCGTTCGACCCCGGGACAGCAGTGTCCCAGATCGAGGCCGGAGCCGCTGCGCTTCTTCAGGGAGGGGGCCGCCTGGTGGCGGTCGGCGGCGATCACACCATCGCCCTCCCGCTGCTGCGGGCGACGTCGAAACAGCACGGCCCGCTGGCCCTGGTGCACTTCGACGCGCATCTCGACACGTGGGACACCTACTTCGATCAGCGGTTCACCCACGGGACGCCGTTCCGCCGGGCCTGGGAGGAGAACCTGCTCCTGCGGGACCGCAGCGCACACGTGGGACTGCGCGGCCCCCTCTACGCCAGCACGGACCTGACCGACGACGCCTCGATGGGTTTCTTGCAGATCTCGTCCAACGATGTGGCCCGGGATGGCACCGACGCCACGATCGCCCGGCTTCTCGAACGCGTCGGTGACGCTCCCCTCTACATTTCGGTGGACATCGACGTCCTCGATCCGGCGCACGCCCCGGGCACGGGAACACCCGAAGCGGGAGGTCTGACCAGCCGGGAGCTCCTCGCGCTCCTCCGCGGCCTGGACGGCGCGTCCGTCGTCGGGGGCGACGTGGTCGAGGTCGCGCCGGCCTACGATCACGCCGAGATCACGGCCATCGCCGCCGCGCACGTGCTCTATGACCTCGTCACGTTGCTGGCACGCCGTCTGGGTGCGTGACCCGCTGCACCTGCGGTGACGCCGGATTTCACAGTGCATTCACGAAGCTGAAACGGCCTTCGAACGGTCCCGTCCTACGGTGGAAACACACGATGACAGGGAGCCTTTTGTGACGGCGGGCCAGGTGTCGACATGAAGCGCGACCTCCAGGTCGGGATCGCGCAGTGGCTGCCGGCCCCAGGCGGGCCCAAGCGGAACCAACAAGTGGCGCTCGACATGATCGAGCTGGCCGCGTCGCGCGGCGTCGAGCTCCTCGTCCTCCCCGAGCTCTGGCCGTGCGGCTACGACCCCGACACCCTGGCCGACGACGCGCGCCATGCCGCAGAGCCGGCCGACGGCCCCCGGTGCAGGCGCCTCGGAGAAGCCGCACTCGCTGCGGATATGTGGCTCGTGGCAGGCAGCGTCCCCGAATGGGGCGACGACGGCGCGCTGTTCAACACCGCGCTCGTGTTCAACCCGCACGGCGAACTGGTGGCGTCGCACCGCAAAGCTCACCTCTACCCGCCGACCGGGGAACCGTCCATTTTCCGTCCCGGTGACCACCTCACCACCTTCAAGGACCCGACGCTCGGTATGGTCGGCATCGTCATCTCCTTCGACGGGGACTTCCCCGAGGTGGCCCGGACGATGGGCTTGCGCGGCGCGCGGCTCGTGGTCGCCCCCTCGGCGCACGAGGTCGAGGGGGCAACGACGTGGGACGTCCTCTACCCCGCACTGGCGTTGGCCAACAGCCAGTGGTGGATCCAAGCGAACCAATGCGGTGCACATGGCTCGAGCACGCTGCTGGGTGCCAGTAGGATCGTGGCGCCGACGGGGACCGTCGTGGCGGAGGCGACCCGGGCCGTCCCCGGCTGCACGCATTCGCCCGAGCTGCTCGTCCAGCGCATCGACCTCCAGCTGGCCTACCAGAGGGACGGGATCGGCGCGCTCCTCGAGGAGGGGCGCCGGCCGTCGCTCTACCGTGACGGATGAGGCGACGCCGGGGACGTCCCGGCTCGGCCGACCGGCGCCTAAAGTTTTCAGTGTTGGATCGCACCGCCCCGACACGGGAAGGCACACCATGCAGATCGTCGAGTCATCGGTCTTCGACGCCGACAACCATTACTACGAAGCGCTGGATGCCTTTACGCGCCATCTCCGCCCCGAGGACGGGTCCCGGGTCATCCAATGGGTCGACATCGGCGGGAGGAAGTACCACGCGCTCGGCGGCGTCATCAACGGTGCCGTGACCAACCCCACCTTCGACCCGATCGCACCCGCAGGCTCTCTCTTCGACTACTTCCGGGGCAACGCCGGCACTCGGTCTGCGGTCGAGTTGATGGGGACGCCCGAGCCGATTCGTCCCGAGTACCGAAACCGGGACGCCCGGCTCGAGGTGATGGACCGGCAGGGCCTGGAGAAAATCTGGCTCTTCCCGACGCTCGGCATGATGTACGAGAACGCCCTCAAGCACGACCCCGGTGCGGTCGTCCTGCTCTTCCGTGCGTTCAACCGCTGGCTGGCCGAAGACTGGGGCATGGCCTACAAGAATCGGATCTTCGCCTCTCCCTACATCTCGTTGGCCGACGTGGACGAAGCCGTCGTCGAATTGGAGTGGGCGCTGGACCAGGGCGCACGGACGGTGGTGCTCCGGCCCGCCGCACCGATCGGCGTGACGGGGCCTCACTCCCCCGCGGCCGAGATGTTCGATCCCTTCTGGGCCCGGGTCAACGAGGCAGGCATCACCGTTGTCGTCCACGGGGGTGATGCCGGCGTTTCGACCAACGGCTATGCGACCGAAGGCTTCGCGGCCAATTTCCGTCAAGGACGACTGCCCCCGAGCGTGCGGATGTTCGCCATGGACCGGGCAGCACATGACTTCTTGATCACGCTGGTCCTCGAGCGGCTCTTCGACCGTTTTCCGAACCTGCGCATTGCCTCGGTGGAGAACGGGTCAGAGTTCCTGACGCCCATGTTCGGTGAACTGGCCAGCACGGCCCGCAAGATGCCCGGGTACTTCCGGGAAGACCCCGTCGTCACGTTCCGCCGCCATGTGTGGATCAACCCCTTCTGGGAAGACGACGTGAAGGAGATCGTCGCCCTCATGGGTGACGATCGCGTGATCTTCGGATCCGACTGGCCACACGTGGAGGGTCTCCCCGAGCCGACCGACTGGATGACCGAGCTCCAAAAGCTCGACGCGGACGCAGTGGCCAAGATCATGGGCGAAAATGCATCCCTTCTCAACGAGCTCCAACCAGCAAGGTGACCACAGTGATCGAAGAAGAATCCGAACGGCCGTCGACAGCACGGCTGGCCCCGCATGTCATCGTCCTCTTCGGGGCGACGGGTGACCTGGCGGCACGCAAGCTCCTTCCCGGGCTCCTCCATCTCGCGCAATCGGGCATGCTGACCGACTACCGGATCATCGGCGTCGGCCGCAGCGAGTTGACCGACGAGGAGTTCCGCAACCTGGCGCGCCAGGCGTGCGACCAGTTCGCCACCGGGAAGATCTCTCTCCTGCAATGGGCGGGATTCGAGAAGAACCTGAGCTTCGTGTCACAGACCACGGGACCGGACGGCCTCGCGGCAGCGGTGGCGGCCGCGGAGGAGGCGATCGGCGGGGAGGTCCGCCGGCTGCACTATCTCAGCATCCCGCCCGTCGCCGCGGCGGACATCATCGAGATGTTGGGCAAGGCCGACCTGGTCGACCGCTCCCGGGTGATCATGGAAAAGCCCTTCGGAACCGATCTGGCGAGTGCGAAAGCCCTCAATGCGACGGTGCACCAGATTTTCGACGAAGAACAGGTGTTCCGCATCGACCACTTCCTCGGGAAGGAGGCGGCGCAGAACATTCTGGCCTTTCGCTTCGCCAACGGATTGTTCGAGCCCATCTGGAATCGCGACCACATCGACCACGTGCAGATCGATGTACCCGAGATGCTGTCCGTCGACGACCGCGTCGAGTTCTACGAAGCGACGGGTGCGTTCAAGGACATGGTGGTGACCCACCTCTTCCAGATCCTGGGTTTCATGGCGATGGAGCCACCCACCGCTCTCGAATCCGGCGCCATCAGCGAAGAGAAGAACAAGGTGTTCCGCTCGCTGCGCCTGCTCGACGTGACGCAGGTCGTGCGGGGTCAGTACGTCGGGTATCGCGATGTTCCGGGAGTGGCGCCTGCATCGGACACCGAGACGTTCGTCGCCCTGCGTTGCGAAATCGACAACTGGCGCTGGGCCGGTGTCCCCTTCTTCCTCCGCACCGGAAAGCGGCTCGGAGGGGGCGAGCGCATCATCTCCATCGCCTTTCGCGAGCCGCCCAAGAGCATGTTCCCGGCCGGCTCGGGCGTGGGGTCGCAGGGTCCCGACCACCTGACCTTCGATTTGGCGGACTCCTCGAAGCTCTCGCTGTCGTTCTACGGCAAGAAGCCGGGCCCCGGTATGAACCTCGAAAAGTTGAGCCTGCAGTTCGCGCTGCACGAGACCGGCCAGGACGCCGACGTCCTGGAGGCCTACGAGCGGCTCATCCACGATGCGATGATCGGCGACCACACGCTGTTCAACACCGCCGAGGGCATCGAGCGGCTGTGGGAGGTCTCCGCCCCCCTCCTCGAGAATCCCCCGCCGGTCCTTCCCTACGAGCCGGGAACATGGGGACCCGACGCCATCCGCGACCTCATCGCCCCCCGGACCTGGCGCCTTCCCTTCGAGCGGCGCTGGCGCGGCGCGCGTTGACCCGCGCGCTGCGCCGCCTTGCGGCGTCACGAACTGCTCTTCGTCGAGGTATCAGCGCGCGGGAGTGATCACAGTCCTCGCCAAAATCCCGAGCGTGGCCCGCAGCGCGCCTTCGGAGATGACCGGGAAGATGCCCGCGTCCCGCCAGACCTGGTCGATGTCCGACCAGTCGTAGTAGGACGTGACGAGCGTTCCGCCCTCGGTGGGCTCCAGCACGTAGCCGTAGACATGGCCGATCGGCGGACGGATCTGGCCGAGGATCTTCCAGGAGATCTCCTGATCGGGGATGAACGTGGCGATGGTCACGGTGACGTCATAGAGACCCAACGGCATGTCATTGAGGGCTTCGCGGTCCATATGCACCACGAAGCTGTCCCCGACGCCGGTCACGGGCGGACCAGTGGCCGACATGAGCATGCCGGAACTGTCGATCGCGACATGTCCTTTGGGGTCGCACAGCACCTCGAAGATCACCGCCGGGCCGGCGGCAATGGTGCGCTGGACCTCCAACCGCTCCTCCGTCATGCCCTCAGTGTCGCACGCGGACGATGAGATCGCGCATGGTCAGGCCGTCGGAATCTGCGTGGCCGCGGTTCTCACACCCGGGGTGGGCTTCGGACGCACGCGCTGGCGCACAGGCCTCGTCGTGGTGCGCAACCGTGAGCTGTTCCACACCACGAAGCCTGAGGAGAGCGCCATAGCGCCTGCGGCGATCAGTGGATTGAGCAGGCCGAATGCCGCCAATGGAATGGCCGCCAGGTTGTAGACACAGGCCCAGGTCAAGTTGCCGTGGATCGTTCGCAACGTTCGACGCGACAGGTCGATGGCCGATGCGACGGCGCGCAGGTCGTCACGCACCACGATGAGATCCGCGGCATTGATCGCCACATCCGTGCCCGAGCCCACGGCCAGGCCCAGATCGGCCGCGACCAGCGCGGGCCCGTCGTTCACCCCGTCACCCACCATGGCAACCGAACGGCCCTCGGCCTGCAGACGGCGGATGACGTCCACCTTGTCCGAGGGCAAGGCGCCCGCAACGACTTCGGTGATCCCCAGGGAGTCGGCGACAGCACGCGCGGTGACCTCGTTGTCCCCTGTCATGAGGACGCAGCGCAAACCGAGCTGCTGCAGCCGGTGCACGGCGGGCACCGCCGACTCGCGCATGGTGTCCGCCACGGCGAGGGAACCGACGACTGCGCCATCACACCACACCAGCACCGCCGTGCGCCCTTGACGCTCCCAGTGCGCGTACTGCTCCGCGAGGTCGGACGAGGGCGGATCCGCCGGCGTCACCCGGCGTCCGATGGTGATGCGGTGGCCTTCGACGACGCCTTCAGCGCCCAGGCCCGGCGTGGCGACGAAGGACAGCACCTCGGGGAGGGCGCCGACGACGGCGCGGGCGCGGGCGGCGATGGCGACACCGACCGGATGTTCGGAAGCCTGCTCCAGCGCACCGGCCCACCGCAGCAGCGTCGTGGCATCCGTCCCGGGTCCGCACGCGAGGTCGATGACCTTCATCTTTCCCGACGTCAGGGTCCCGGTCTTGTCCAGCACCACGGTGTCGACCTGCTTCGACGCCTCCAGGGCGCGGTACCCCTTGAAGAAGATCCCCGAGCGCGCCCCTTCGCCCGCCGCCACGTAGAGCGCCGCCGGCGTAGCCAGGCCGAGGGCACAGGGGCAGGCGATGACCAGGACGGAGAGCGCCGCGGTGAACGCCTGCTCCGAGGAGTGGCCGAGCAGGAGCCAGGCCGCCAGCGTCCCCAGCGCGATCAGAAGGACGGCAGGGACGAAGACGTTGCACACCCGGTCCGCCAACCTCTGCACGGCGGCCTTCTCGTTCTGGGCATGTTCGACCAGGCGCAACATCTGCGCCAACTGCGTGTCGCGCCCTACCTTCGTCGCCCGCACGACGAGGCGCCCACTGGTCGACACCGTCCCGCCGACCACGACGTCGCCCTGCCCCACGTCGAGTGGTTGCGATTCACCGGTGAGGACGCTCCGGTCGACCGCCGACTGCCCGAAGACCACCTCGCCGTCTGTGGCCACGGTCTCCCCGGGTCGGACGATGAAGCGGTCACCGACCGCGAGCGCCGACACCGGGCGGCGTCGTTCGAATCCCGAGGTGTCGATGATCCCGACGTCCTTGGCGCCGACTGCGGCCAAGGCGCGCAGCGCATTTCCCGACCGTTGGCGCGACCACGCTTCGAAATATCGCCCGGCGAGCACGAACGTGGTGACACCGGCCGCGACGTCGAGATAGATCGCGCCGGCGGAGCGGTGCACGAGCATGAACAGCATCGAGTGCGACACGTGGCTCGAATCGCGCCGGAACATGGCGTAGAGCGACCAGAGCGTCGAGGAGATGATGCCCAACGAGACGAGGGTGTCCATGGTGGACAGGCGGTGTCGGGCCGCGCGTACGGCCGCCCGGTAGAACGGCCAGGCCGCCCACGTCACGACCGGGGCCGCCAGCGCGACCATGAGCCACTGCCAGCCCGGGAACCGCAGATTGGGCGCCACCGAGAATGCAATCGACGTGTCGCACAGCGGCATGAAGAGCAGGGCCGACACGAACAGCCGTCGCCGTAAGTCCCGGACCTTGCCATCGATCTCTTCTGGACCATCCTCTGTCCGGCCCTCAACCCGCAGCTCGGCTGAATAGCCGGCGGCAACGACCTCGTCGATCACCCGCTCCACGCTGATGTCGGCGTGCAGCACGGCCGTGGCGCGCTCGGACGCGTAATTGACCCGTGCCTCCACCCCGTCCAGCGCATTGAGCCGCTGTTCGATCCGGGCCGCGCAGGCGCCGCAGGTCATGCCGCCGATGCGCAGCGACACTTCTGTGGTCTCCGGCGCCACCCGGGAGTCGACCGTGACGGTCATCGCACCGGTCTCTGCGAGCACGCCATGCCCACCAGCCTTGCAGGGGCATCGCGCGAACGCCAAGCGGGTCGCTCAGGGGATGAGCAGGACCCTCCCGAACGACCGGCGGCTTTCGATATAGGCGTGCGCAGCAGCCGCCTCGGCCAGGGGGAATGCCCGATCGATGATCACGCGGAGCACTCCGTGTGCGATGGCGTCGAGGTGGCCGGCGATCAGTGCGTGGGCCCGGGGGAAGAGCAGCAATTCGGCCCCCAGGAAGTAGCCGCTGAGGGTCTGGTTGTTCCCACGCATCATCGAGATGTCGAGGCGCTCGGCCGGCGACCGCCCGGCATCGCCGACTGTCACGCAGCGGCCCCTGTACGCCAGGGCGCGGAGGCTGCCCTGCAGCGTGGCACCACCGACGGAGTCGACGATGACATCCACCCCGCGGCCGTCGGTCAGGCGCCGCGACTCGGCCACGAAATCACTTTTGGCGTAATTGATCCCCTCGTCGAGACCGAGCTCTTTGAGCCGCTCCAGCTTGTCGTCGCTCGAGGCGGTGGCGAGCACGCGGGCACCGGCACGCTTCGCCAGCTGGATGGCGGCGATGCCGACGCCGCTCCCGCCGGCATGGATCAGGGCCGTCTCGCCTGCCACGAGGCGGCCGAACTCGAACAGGCAATCGTCAGCGGTGCCCCACGGCACGGGCACACAAGCCGCCTCATCGGTGGCGAGCGAATCGGGGATCTTCCAGGCGAAAGGCTCGGGGACAGCCCGGAGCTCGGCATGCGACCCGTCGATGCCGACGGTAACCACGCGGTCACCCGCGGCGAAGCCGGTGACATCGGCGCCCACGGCCGCCACGGTGCCTGCGCATTGGTACCCCACGACGTGTGGCACCGCATGCAGTTCCCCGCCCAGCCGGTTGAGGGTGTCGCCACCTTCGATGCTGATGGCCTCCACCCGGACCAGGATCTCGGTCGGACCCGGTGTGGGGTCCGGCACTTCCTCGTACCGGAAGACATCGGGGCTTCCCGTTTCGTAGTACACCGCTGCTTTCATGGGCTTCCTCTGCGATCAGCCCGGGCCGGGCCGTTCAGGCACCGGCCTCGACAACGGGCGACGTCGAGGCTGCGGCAGTGGTCGGCGGCCGGAGGCCGTCGCAGACGATCGCGAGGAGCTCGCCGGGAAGCGAGGCGGGGCTCGGGCGCTCGCACGCGATGCAGGTGGCCCCCACCAGCGAGATCACCACGGCCGGCGTGACATCGGACCGGACTGCTCCCGCGTTCTGCGCGACGGCCAGGAGCTCACTGACGGCGGCTTCGAGATCGCGCTTCGCCGGACCCGCCGCCTGCTCGATTTCGACCCCGGCGCCGAGCAACGCCTGAATCAGGTCCCGCTTCAACGTGCTCTCCTCGACCAGATGCTGGAGGAACGCGAAGAACGCCGCACCGGGGTCCTCACAGTCGATGCGTGCCCGTGCATCTGCGGCGATCGCGGCGATCCGGTCGATCAGGATCGCCTCGAAGAGTTTCTCCTTCGTCGGGAAATGCCGATAGAGCGTGCCCACCCCGACACCCGCCTTCTCGGCGATGACGTCGACGGGCACGGAAATGCCCTCCGCGGCGAACACGGATTCAGCCGCCTCGAGGACGCGGGCGCGATTGCGCAGCGCGTCCGCCCGGAGCGGCCGCGACCCTTCTTCACAGAGGTCGCCTTCACGTGTCGCGTCTACAGCCGGCTTCACATCCACAGGAATCTTCCTCCCCCCGATTGACAAACGGAGCCTACGTTCCGTATAGTCTAAATGGAACCAGCACTCCGATTGTACGACAGCAGGGCACGCAAAGCGAGAGGAACTCGCCGGAATGCCCCGCTCGCCCTCGGGGGGCGGTCCGCCGACCACAAGCAGCAGGAGCCGCACATGACAACCACCCTCGACCGCCAAGACCTCGCAGAGGGGACGCAACCAGCTCTGGACCCGAAGCGATTCAAGGCCCTGGGCGTGATCGCCGTGGCCCAGTTGATGGTCGTCCTCGACGCGTCCGTGGTGATCATCGCCCTCCCGTCGGCCCAACGCTCGTTGCACATTTCGACGGCCAACCGTCAATGGATGTTGACCGCCTACACCCTGGCTTTCGCCGGTCTCCTCCTGCTGGGGGGACGCCTCGCCGACTACCTGGGACGCAAACGGATGTTCACCATCAGCCTGATCGGATTTGCGGCTGCCTCCACGCTGGGTGGTCTGGCGCAGAACTCGGCCATGCTGTTCGGTGCCCGCGCCCTGCAAGGGGCATTCGCCGCCATCATGGCCCCGGCGGCCCTCTCCCTCCTCACCGTGGCCTTCACCGAGCCCAAGGAGCGCGCCCGGGCCTTTGGCGTCTACGGCAGCATCGCCGGCGGGGGTGCGGCCATCGGCCTCATCCTCGGCGGCGTCCTGACGCAGTACGCGTCATGGCGCTGGACGCTGCTGATCAACGTCCCCATCGCCATTGTGACGGCCATTGCCGCAACACGCTTCATGACCGAGAGCAGGAGTCCCGTTCGGCACGGCTACGACATCCCGGGAGCGCTCACCGTCACCGGGGGACTCCTCGCTCTCGTCTACGCCTTCACCAAGGCGGGGCTGGACGGTTGGGCGTCGACGCCGACGCTCGCCCTCTTCGGCATCGCCGCGGTCCTGCTCACAGCGTTCGTGCTCATCGAGCGCCGTGCCTCGCACCCGCTGCTGCCGTTGCGGATCATTCTCGACCGCAACCGGGGAGGATCCTTCCTGTCGTCGCTCCTCGTGGGAACGGCCATGTTGGGGACGTTCCTCTCCCTGACCTACTACTTCCAGGGCACCTTGCACTATTCGGCCATGAAGAGCGGCTTGGCCTTCGTGCCCTTCTCCATTGGCGTCATCACCGGTGCGACGACGGCCAGCCGGCTACTGCCGCGGTACGGTCCCCGCTTCGTCATCATGACCGGGCTCTGCCTGAGCGCCGTCGGCCTGGGGATCTTCACCCTTCTCGGGGTCAACTCGACCTATGTCGACCTCGTGTTGCCGGCGATCATCATCGTCAGCGTGGGCATGGGAATGTCCTTCGTCGCCATGAGCAGCACGTCGTTGCTCGGGGTGGAGCCCGAGGACGCCGGGGTGGCGAGCGCCCTCGTCAACGCCACCCAGCAGACAGGTGGCTCGCTGGGTGCCGCGCTCATCAACACCATCGCGACCGGCGCGACAGCCTCCTACCTGGCGATCCACGGCACCTCAGCCGCGGCAGAGAAGGCCGGGTCCATTCACGGCTACACGACCGCCTTCACCTTCAGTGCAATCATGCTGGCCCTCGCTGCGGTCACTGCATTCACCCTCATCAGGGGACCCAAGGCTCTCGCAGACGAAGAGCACGTGAAGGTCCTGTCGCCGGTCGTCTGAGCCGCCGGCAGGACCGGGGTCGACGTCCGGGGTCAGCGTTTGGGTTTGGGGTGGCCTGTGTGGAGCGGGACGAGCGCGTAGACGAGCGCCACCTGCGCCGTCTGGGTCTGCGAACCGGATTCGATCGGCACGTCGGGGGCGGCGGCGGCGTTCGAGGCGAACGTGAGACCTTTGGTGTCTTGACCGAGCGCGGACACCTGGGACTGGTCCGTCAGGGAGCACACGGGCCCGAGGGACCTTCCCGCGGCATGGGCCAACGCCCCGGCGTGCACCACCGCCTGGGTGGTGGCCCGGGCGCGGGCCTGGGCCTCCACCGCCCCGGTGTCGCTGGTCGAGAAGGAGAGCGACTCGATCTGCGCCGCGTTCCCGCCGGCCCCGACCACGGCGTCGATGACCGATCCCGACTGGGCGATGTCGTGCAGCGTCGCAGTGATCGCGTTGACCGCCTGATACCCGGTCACCGTCGGCACGCCCTTCGGATATGAGAATTGGGGTTGGAGGGACAGGTTGGACGTCTGGATGTCCTTGTCCTGTGCACCCCCGCTCCGGAGCGCCGTCACGACCGCAGTCGCCTTCGTGTTGTCCGTGGCCAACGCCACGGTGGCGTTGGGTCCGGTGGCCGTGACCTGCACGACGATGGTGAGGAGATCCGGCGTCGCCACCGCGTCACCCGTCCCGTGCACCGTGAGCTTGGGCGATGTGGGTCCGCAGCTTGCCGGTGGACTGGCCGCCGCCCCGGACTTTCCCGCGGCCGCGCCCAGCGCGATCGCGCCGAGGATCACCGCGGCCACCACGCCGACGACAAGCAGGGAGAGCCACCAGCGGCGCGCGCCCTTCTCGTCCGGCGGCGTCGGGTCCTGGCGACTGTCTTCGTTTTCGTCTGGCATGTGAAAGGGCTCCGTCCACTCGAACGCCGCGGCGTGTTCGCCCAGATAGACGCATCCGCACGCCAGTTGGTTCGGGCCCTCCCCCCGACGCCTCCGCCCATGTTCGGGGGGCCGACGGGCTCGCCCGGCTCAGGTTCCGGTGAAGCGGGGCTCCCGCCGCTCCGCGCTGGCGGCGATCCCCTCGGCGAAGTCCGACGAGTGACGCAGGCTCTCCTGCACGTCACACTCGTGGTCCATCGCCAGGCGGAGCCGGTCGACCAGACCCTGGCGCAGCGTGGCCCGGATGGAACGCACCGCCAATGGGCCCGAGCTGGCGATGGTGCCCGCGAAGGCGACGGCCGCCGGGAAGAGGTCGCCCTCCTCTTCGACCAACTCGTCACACAGGCCCAGGGCCCGCGCTTCGGTGCCCGCCACCCGACGTCCCGAATAGAGGAGCTCGGCCGCGTGCTGCTCGCCGACGATGCGGGGCAGGGTCACCGTCAGGCCAAACCCGTGGTGAAATCCCAGGCGCGGAAATTGGCACTGAAACGGCTCCCCGGCGTGGCGACGCGGAAGTCGGCCGAGAGGGCGAGCCCGAGCCCGCCGCCGATGGCACCGCCGCCGACGGCGGCGACGACCGGAAGCGGGGCGGCGAAGAGGCGGAGCGCGTTGCGATAGAGGGCCGCGATGTCCTGGCCCTTGTTCGTGGCGAAGTCGAGCCCGGCACAGAAATGCCTCCCCTCTGACCGAAGCACGATGGCGCGGCAGTCATCGGCGGCCGCCAGCTGTTCATAGGCGTCCGCCAGCGCCGTGAGGAGCACCGTATCGAAGAAATTGTTGGGTGGGCGATGCAGGCACACCACGGCGATGTGGTGGTCCACGCGCTCGATGGAAACATCTGTCATGTGCCCTCCTCGAGGCTGCGCCAATAGATGACGGCGTCTTCTCCATCGACTGCGACCGGGATCCGGCCGACTTCGGCGAAGCCCAGGTTCCGGTACATCTGCCGCGCCGGATTGGAGGCAACGACCAGGTTGAACTGCATGGCGTCGAATCCGAGCCGCCGCGCTTCGTGCAGCGAATGTTCTACCAGCCGGCGGCCCAGTCCCCTCCCCCGGTGCGGTCCGAGGACGAAGTACCCCGCGTTCGCGATGTGCGCCGCTCTCCCGACGAAATTCGGCTTGATGTAGTAGGCCCCGATCAGCGCTCCTTCGGCGGCGACGATCCAGACTGCCACGGTGTGGGCGATCCAATACTCGTCGAACTCCTCCCTCGAGAGTGGGGACGCGTGAGGAAACCCTTCACCCGCATCGACGATCTGCGCGTAGGCCGCGAAGAGCGCGCCATGGTCGGCGGGCGTCGCCGCTCGCAGGTCGTCCGCCACTGCGGATCCCGCCCTCAACCACTGCCGTAGGGACGGGTGATGATCTCGAGCAGATGGCCGTCGGGGTCGTGGAAGTAGACACCCCGCCCACCGTCGGCCCGGTTGACCCGGCCGGCCCCGCGGAGTCCGGGGTCGGCCCAGTAGTCCACCTCGCGCTCGGTCAAGCGCCCGAAGATCTCGTCAAACTCGTCCTCGCCGATGAGGAAGGCATAGTGCTGTCCCGCGATCGGCTCCCCGGTTTCGTGGAAATCGAGCGACACCCCGTTGTCGAGGTCCGCCACGAGAAACGGTCCGAAGGGTTGCGGCGCCGGCAGGCCCAGGATCTCGGCGAGGAACGTCGCCGAGCGGCGCTTGTCCCGGCACCACACGATGGTGTGGTTCAACTTCACGCTCATCGTGCAGATAGTAGGTCCGGGGTGTCCCCCGAGAGCCGAAGTGCACGGCGGGTGCCCCTGCATCTAGCCTTCGACCGCGTCGCACCGGTACCGAGCAGTCTTGAAACTTCAGAGAGGAAACGAAGAATGAGCGATCTGCTCCTGGCAGAAGAACGAGAAGCAGTCGCGAGCGCAAGCCGCCACTTGGCCGAGGAAGGCCTCGTCATCGGCACGGCCGGCAACATCTCCGCCCGCAAAGGAGACCTGGTCGCTGTGACCCCGACCGGATCCGACCTGGCCAAGGTCACGGCCGACATGGTGACCGTCATCAATCTCGATGGAGAAATAGTGGACGGCGACCTCGCCCCCACCTCCGAGGTCCCACTGCACACCGGCATCTACCGCGCCACCAATGCCCTGGCCATCACCCACGCCCACGCCATGGCGTCGACCGCGCTCTCCACCACGCACGATGAGCTGCCCGCGCTCCACTACAGCTGCCTCGGCCTGGGCGGCACGCCGCGGACGGCGGCCTATGCCACCTTCGGCTCGGAGGAGCTGGCGCAAAATGTCATCAAGGCGCTCGACGGTCGCAACGCCGCCATGATGCAGAACCACGGCTCAATCGCCTACGGCAGCACCATGGATCAGGCCGTGGAACGCCTCGAGCTCCTTGAATGGCTGGCCGAGTTGTACTGGCGCGCTTCTTCCATGGGCACCCCACGAGTGCTCGGCGACAAGGACTTCGAGGCCATCATCACCGCGGCCATGTCCCGCGGCTATGGCGCCGTCCGCAAAGCCGACAAGAGCGAGTAAAGGAACGGGCACTCAGCTCAGCAAGGCTTTGTGCCGTTCCCGCGTGAAGAGCTCGACCGATCCGGCCAGGTCCGCCTGCACCTGACGCTGCGCCTCCAGGAGCTCGTCGGCCCAGAGCATCTGCAACATCGTGCGGAGCTGGTCACCCCGGCGACGGATGCGCGCATCCTCGAACGCGTTGCGGAGCACACCGTGCAGCGTCCGGTCATGGTCGGGCGCCCGGTCCAGCGAGCCGCGCTGCCCGCGCAAGACCTCGCCGAACTCCTCATACCAGCGATGGCTCGCCGCATAGGAGTCCCGCAGGACCGCGCCGGCGACGGCGACTGATTCGAGCTCGGGTCTGCCCTCCTCAGGAGGGACCAGGGGCAAGGACGACAGCGTGTACGCAGCCAACCGGATCCGGTTCGATCCGGTGAAGAGGTTGGCGACGACCTCCACCGGGACGACCTTCGCCCCGCGTTCGGCCAAGAACTGACGGAACGCGTCGTCGAGTCGCAGATAGGCGGCATGCGACGCCCGTTGGCCCGGAGCCGTATCGACGGCACCTTCGGGGTTGGTCAGGCGAACGACGGCGTCGGCGAGGTAGCTCGAGCTCCTGACGAATGCGTCGGACAGCGCCCGTCCGAGCGCTGCCATAGCCCCCCGGGGCCAGAACAACAGCCCGACGACGATACTGACCCCACACCCGATCGCTACGTCCTCGATCCTTGTGAGGCCGACCTTCCAGCCGGTGGGCTGAATGATGTTGAACAGGATGATCACCACAAGGGTGAACGCGGCCTGGCCGGCGGCGAACGAAATCATCGACGGCGCCACGCCCGACACCAGGACCGCGAACGGCAGCAGCACCCACAGCGCGACGGGATGACCCCCTACCCCGATGGTGACCGCTGCGCCCACGACAAAGCCCACGGCCGTCCCCCCGATCGCCCGGAGCGCCGTCGCACCGGTGCCCAGGGCATTGGAGCGCAGCACGGACAGCGTGCCCAGTACCACCCAGAAACCATGCTCGACGTCGGTGATCTCGACGACCGCCACTGCTAACGCCAGGCCGGCGGCGCCCCGCACGGCGTTGCGGAACCACACGGAGCGAAAGGAAAGGTGCGAGAGGATCCGGGGCCACACCTGGAGGGCTCCGGCATCGATTCCCGCGCTCCAGCGCTGTGTGCCCTCCGAATGTGTGCCGGCGGCCTCCAGGGTGGTGTCGGCCACCATCAAGGTGGCGATGCCCAGGGCCCGGGCCCCGAAGCTGGGGTCCAGCGACGACGCGAGGCCCTCCATGTGCTCGCCACCGAGCGCGCCACGCTCTGGCAGAAGGCCGTGATCACCACGTTCGGGGTCCGGCCCGATCAACGTGGACACTTCGGCGGCGAGCTCGTGGCCGACGAGATCGTCGAGCTCGCGCATGCTCTCGCGCAGCGCGCGCACGAGCTCAGGATCGTCCACCGGACGCGCCCGGCCGTCACAGATGAGTGCCGCGCTCCGGCGCAACGTCCCGGCGGCGACACGGATGATCGTCTGCACGTGCGGCATCTGCCGCGCCGTACTCCCGTCGTCGAGCAGCGCGGTATTGCTGGCGGCCCATTCCACCCGACCGACGAGCTTGGCCAACGCCACCGCACTTCCCGCCGCACCGGTGGGCGGGTACGGCGAGCCCGCGAACTGGTCCCGCAGCGCGGTGAGCTCCTCCCGCACGGTGGCGACCGCGGCAGGATCTCCTTCTCCTGCTGCGTGTGCCGCCGCCAGTCTGGCCACCGCGCCGACGGTCGCCGACAATCGGCGGCGCAGATCGTCATGCCACGGCGTGGGCCACAGCGCCATGCAGGCGGTGATGCAGGCCACGCCCGCGAACGCCCAGCCGAGGAGCCGCGGACCGACGGCCGATGCCGGCTGGGCCACGGCGACCGGCAAGACGAAGACGAGCAGCGTCGCCGTCGACGCTGCAGCCGCTTGCGGCGACACGATTCCCGCGAAGAGCACGACGAATCCCACGAGGGCGATGGCACCAACAGCCGCCCACTTGTGCGTCGAGACAACCGTTCCGAGGGCGATCAGGCCACTTCCGACGAGCCAGAGCAGGACGTAGGAGAGCAGGCGTGTCCGGAAGCGGCCCGGGAAGTCCACCAGCAGCAGGATGGAGAAGGAACCCAGAGCGCCCAAAAGGCTGACCTGTGGATCGGAGAAGAGGGCATGGGTGAGTCCGAACACCGCCGGCATGACGATGGCGGCCCGCACCGATCGTTTGACGGCCAGCAGGCCCGGGTCTTTCTGCCGGACCCACCCGACCAGGCGCCCCCCTGACGCGGGACGCTCACCAGTCGACCCGCCATGGCCCCGGATCATCCGTCCTCGGTTTCGGCCGAACGACGATCGCGCATGGTGAGGTGAAGCTACCGCGAAGCGAAGGCGGACGGAACAGGTCGGCCGGCCCGCGCTGCGCGCGCGGCGCGTAGGGCACTATTGCTACCTCATGACGGTCACCTGCAGCCCCGATGAAGCGGTCTCCTACATCCGGCCTACCGACCGGATCGGCTTCGGACTCGGACCGGCGAATCCCGACGCATTCTTGACCGCCCTGGGCACACGGGACGACTGGGTCGATCTCGTGCTGGGAGGGGCCCTCTTGTTGAACTACTACGACGTCCTTACCCATCCCGGCGTGTCGTACCGTTGCGGATTCTTCGGTCCGGCTGAACGGCTCCTTCTCTCCCAGGGTCACCGCATCGAACACGTCCCGGGCGGGTTCCGCCAGTTCGCCCCGATCCTCTCCCAATTCGCCCCGCGAGTGATGGTTGCCCAAGCGGCGCCACCCGACAGGAGTGGCACGGTCAATCTCTCCCTGCACTACGGAGCCACACGACCCGAGCTCCTGCGGGCCGGCCGCGACCCGAACCGGCTCTTGCTCATTGAGGTCAACCCGCATCTCCCCCGCACCAGGAGCCTGTCCCCCGATTTCGACAACACCATTCCGGTCGAATTGATCGATGTCCTCGTGGAGGCGGACGGGATTCCCTTCGCTCTGGAGGAGCCGCCACCTGACGACGTCGACAA
The DNA here is from genome assembly GCA_963706555.1 of uncultured Acidimicrobiaceae bacterium. GTDB lineage: Bacteria > Actinomycetota > Acidimicrobiia > Acidimicrobiales > RAAP-2 > Bog-473. The sequence goes on along the minus strand of OY970164.1, from coordinate 1,596,993 downwards.
AGCCATCGCACAAAACGCTCTCCGCTTCATCACCTCGGGGACCACCCTGCAGACCGGAATCGGGACGATTCCGAGCATGGTTGCCGCCGGCCTGGCCGCGGGACCTCTCGACGGGCTCGGCATCCATTCGGAAATGTTCACGACAGGGTTGATGCGCCTGCACCAAGCAGGAAAAGTGACCAACTCTGCCAAGGGGATTTTCGACGGCGTGTCCGTCACCACATTCGCGCTGGGCACCGCAGAGCTCTATCAGTGGCTCGACGAGAACGAACAGGTTGCGTTCCTGGATGTTGACGTCGTCAACGACCCCACGACGATACGCCGCAATGCCGACCTCGTCTCCATCAACGGGGCCCTTTCGGTCGACCTCTACGGGCAGATCGTGGCCGACGCCATCGACGGCCGTCAGATCTCGGGCGTGGGAGGTCATGAGGACTTCGTCGCCGGAGCCGAACTGCGCGCCGACGCACACTCCCTGATCTGTCTGCGCTCCACCGTCGAGGTCACCGGAACGCCTACGTCACGGATCGTCGGAAAACTGCCCGAAGGATCGATCGTGTCGACTCCCCGCCATCACACCGGGGTCGTGGTCACGGAGTTCGGCGCGGCCGAATTGCGGGGTCTCACGGTGCGTGAGCGAGCCCACGCCCTCGTCGACATCGCCCATCCCGAGCACCGGCAGGAATTGCGGTTGGCCGCCGATTCCCTGGGTACCCGCTAAGAGTGCATCGCCAGGTTCTCCAACCGCAGTTGCCGCGGTCAACCTCCCCTATGGTCGCACCCCGGGATTTGCGGCTGCCTCGAGGTCGGACATGGTGAAGAGGTGCTGCAACACGACTCCCTCTGCAGCGAGCCTCTCCGCGCCACCGGCCTCCCGGTCGATCACGCAGAGGGCGTGGCTAACCACCGCACCCTCCGAGCGGAGGTCTTGCGCCGAGAGCAGGATCTGGCCGCCCGTTGTCACCACGTCCTCAATGATGAGCAGGCGCCTTCCTCCGATATCGCCCCCCTCACACAGGCGCTCCGTCCCGTACTTCTTGGCCTCCTTGCGGACGAAATAGGCCGGCAGGCCGGTTGCCGCCGAGAGCATGGTGGCAAGTGGGATGCCGCCCAGTTCGAGCCCGGCCAGTCCCTCGATCCCGGGCGGCACAAGCGGCACCATCTCCTTTGCGATCTCCGCCAGAAGCGCAGGATCGGACTCGAAGCGGTACTTGTCAAAGTAGCGATCTGCGGTCCGCCCCGAGCGCAGGACGAACGTCCCCGTCAGGTGGGACACCGCTAGAACTCTCGCCGCCAGGGTCACGACCCCATTGTGCAACGCCCCGGTGCCACCCGAGGGGATCATCTCGATGTTCCTCGACGAGCCGGCATGGAGCATGCTGGGACGGTGCCCACGCCGTTCCCCGAGCCGACCGTTCCCGCCGCGTCGCGCGCCGACGTGTTCGCCGACTACCTCGAGTACTTCCGGTCACGGGTTCTCGACAAGGTCGAAGCGTTGCCCGCCTCTGTGTTGCGTGAGAGCCGGCTGCCCTCGGGGTGGACCCCCCTCCAACTCCTCAAACATCTGACGTTCGTCGAGCTGCGGTGGCTCGTCTGGGGCTTCGAGGGCAAGGAGGTGGCGAATCCGTGGGGTGATCTCGAGGTTGACCGCTGGCACGTGCCGGCCGAGGAGACCCTGGAGCAGCTGGCGACTGCTTTGCGGACGCAGGGGGCGCACAGCCGCGGGATCATTCTGGGGAACGATCTGGCCGACATCGGACGACCCGGCCCGCGCTGGAACGGGGCGGATCCCCCGACGCTCGAACGCACCCTCTTCCACCTGCTCCAGGAGTACGCACGTCACCTCGGGCAGCTCGACGTCGTCGTTGAACTGATCGACGGTTCGGTCGGCGAATAGGACACGCTCGATCGGCCCCGGGAGCGAGGACGCTCCAGGCCCGAAGTCGATGCGACGGCGGGAATGCCATATCGTTGCAGCGGGCGAGCCGGATGAGCCCGGGAACTCCGGGGGGCGAGGAACGATGAGCACGCAAGAAGAAGTCGAGACGAACAGGTCGGGCGCGACGGATGTCCTCGACCTCATCATCGTGGGCGCAGGGTTCGGCGGCCTCTACGGCATCCATCGCGCCCAGCAGTTGGGCCTTTCGGTGCGGGCGTTCGAGGGTGGTGATGACGTCGGCGGGACGTGGTACTGGAACCGCTACCCCGGTGCCCGCTGCGACGTCGAGTCGGTCGAGTACTCCTACGGCTTCTCCGAGGACCTCCAGCAGGAGTGGGTGTGGTCCGAGCGCTACGCCGGGCAGCCCGAGCTCCAACGGTACGCCCGCCATGTGGCCGAACGCTTCAACCTGCGCCACGCCATCACCTTCGGCACGCGGGTCCTGTCAGCCACCTACGACGACGCCGCCATGGACTGGAAGATCTCCACGTCGAACGGGGAGCAGGTCGCAGCCCGCTTCCTCGTCCTCGCTACAGGGTGTCTCTCGGCCGCCAACGTGCCCGACATCCCCGGGCTCGGCACCTTCTCGGGACGTGTCCTCCACACGGGTCGGTGGCCACGAGAACCAGTCGACTTCTCGGGCCAGCGGGTCGCGGTGGTCGGCACCGGGTCATCTGCCATTCAGGCCATTCCGATCATCGCGCGCGATGCAGCGCAGCTCATCGTGTTCCAACGCACCGCCAGCTACTCCGTCCCTGCCCGCAACGCGCCACTCTCGACAGAGGAGCTGGCCCGCATCAAGGCGGATTATGCCGGCTTTCGTGCTCGCAACAGGGCCATGCCCGGGGGTTTCGGCGCCGATCTCGGGTGGAACACCGCCTCGGCCCTCGACTACAACAACGAAGACCGTGACGCACAGTACGAGGAACGGTGGCAGCGGGGCGGGTTCGCGTTCATCGGGTCGTTCGGCGATACGTCGGTCAGCAAAGCTGCGAATGACCTCGCGGCCGATTTCATCCGCCGCAAGATCAAGGGCATCGTGCGCGACCCCGCGGTGGCAGAAGCGCTCTGCCCCGCACAACCGGTCGGCTGCAAGCGCATGGCGCTGGATACGGGCTACTTCGAGACGTTCAATCGGGAGAACGTCACGTTGGTCGACATTTCGCAGCACCCCATCGAACATGTCGACAGCACCGGGCTGTCCGTCGACGGCGAGCACTACGAGGTGGACATGCTCGTCCTGGCCACCGGCTACGACGCCATGACCGGCTCCTACACCGGTATCGACATAAGGGGCAGGGGCGGCCGGGCCTTGAAGGAGGCATGGGCCGGAGGGCCGATCACCTACCTCGGGCTCGGGGTCCCCGAATTTCCCAACCTCTTCATCGTGGCCGGGCCCGGGAGTCCGTCCGTGCTCACCAACATGGTGTTGGCGGCCGAGCAACACGTGGATTGGATCATCGACTGCATCGAGTTCATGAGGACCCACGACTTGGCCACCATCGAAGCAAAGGACGAGGCGGCCGAGCAATGGGTCGAGCACGTCAACGGGATCGCCGCACAGACCCTCTACCCCACGTGCAACTCGTGGTACCTGGGAGCCAACATTCCGGGCAAAGCGCGAGTCTTCATGCCCCTTCTCGGCTTTCCCGACTACGAGGTGCGCTGCAACGAGGTGGCAGCCGCGGGGTACGCCGGCTTCGAGGTCCGCTGAGGGTCAGTGCACGAAGGGCCCGGGCGCAAGTGTCTACGGCGCGAAGTTGAACATCCAACGCACGCCGAACCGGTCGAGACAGGTGCCCCATGTGGCACCCCAGAACATGTCGGCCAGTGGCGCACAGTCGGTGGAACCTTCCGAGAGCGCGTCGAAGAGGCGCTGGGTTTCTTCGCGGGTGTCCGGTTCGAGGTTTATCGTGGTGTTGTTGCCGATCCGCAGCTGCCCCATGGATTGCACCATGTCGGTGGCCATGATCACGTGACCACTGAGAATCGGCAGCTCGACGTGCATCACCATCTGCCGCTCGGCGTCCGTCAACGTGGGACCATCGGGGCCTGCGGGGACGTCCCCCAGGCGCTGGATGGGTCCGAGGTACTCGGTGCCGAACACCGACCGGTAGAACTCGAACGCCTCTTCGGCGTTTCCCATGAAATTCAGGTACGTGCTGACTCGGGCCACGGTGCATTCTCCTTCGGTCGGGGCTCTCTGCATGGTTGACGGGGCCGCCCGGCGGAAGTCATCGCAGGCCACCGAAGGGTTCACCGCGACGGCGACGCCGTGGGCGAGTCGCGCTGCCATCTCTGAAAACGGATCGCCGGCACACCCTCGACCGGTGGCGGCACCTCGTCGGCGGCGAGGCGGAACATCGTGTCGAACGCGGGAAAGAACTTCGTGCAGCCGAAGTCGCCGGCGACACGCGTGAGGGCGATCTCCTGCACGACATCGAGCGTCGTTGCATAGAGCGTCGCCCCCCCGATGATCCAGAGATCCCCCCGGAGTCCGGAGAAGAAGGAAGAAAGATCCTTGACGGGAATGAAGCCGTCTCGAAGCGTCTCTGTTCGCCCGGTGGCGACGTAGTTCGTCCGCCCTGCCATCGGCGCGGAGAACTCGGCATAGGTGGCGAAGCCCATCAGGACACTGGACCCCGTCGTCAGCTCCCGGAAATGCGCGACATCGGCCGGGACCTTCCACGGGATCCCGGCATCGGTGGCGATGCCGAGCCGGTCGTCGACGGCTGCGATAGCGCGGATCATGTGTTCCTTCCTTCGGCGAACAGGTAGCGGTCGACCACCTCGTGAAAGCGCCGCACGCCCATTTCCTGGCGGAGATTCCACCGAAGGCCCGGGCCCTCAGGAACCATGAGGCCACGCTGGATCGCCTCGAAATTGGCCAGGTCCTGGTTGACCACGAGACCCCAATCATGTGATCGGCAATCGGCGATCCATTCGGTGGGCGGCACCGGATGCGGTGGTGCGGAAGCGGGGAACTCCTGGAGCGTCCAGAGCTCGAAGAACGAGGTGGTGGGGTCATCGCCATTGGGCCGGCACCGATAGGCGAACCAACCCCCAGCGACGATCGGGCCCAGAAGGTTCGGGAACAGGAGTGGATCGTCCCCACCCACGACCTGCTCGTCATCGAGATGCGACCAGTCCAATCCTCGGTCCGCCGCACCCTGGCGACGCCGCGCCAGGTAGAAGTCCCCGGCGCTCGTCCCGGCCGGGAGCGGCGTGTGCATGATCTCTTCCAATGCAGCCAGGTCGTCGGGGCCGAAGTACCCAGGCAGATTCTCGACGAGGTCGCGGAGCTTCAGGGCCAGGAGTTGGTTCTGGTCGACGTCCTCGGGGTCGATCTCCAGCCGGGGGCTCGGTCTGGGCTCGCCGCCTCCTCCGTACAACGTATGGGTGTCGAACACCCTGTACTCCAGTGCCGTGTCGTCCTTCCACCGGAGCAACTCCGGATGGGTGGCCGCTATGTGGTACCCCTCGTTGAACGCGTCGACCACGACCTTCCAATTGGCCGGCACAATGGTCGCCTTGTGTCCGGTGAGGCGCATCCTTTCAGGGTGGTACGGATCGAGGATCGCGGGCATCGGCCCCAGGAACTCGCGCAAAGGCTCGGGGTTCTCGTCGAAGTGGACGAAGACGAACCCACCCCAGGTGTCGACGGAGGCCTCCCCCAATCGAACATCGTCAGGACTGAGCGGCGGGAACTCGTGGCGGTCGAGAATGAACGTATTGGCCCCGTCGAAATCCCAGCGCCAGCCGTGGAACCGGCAACGAATCTCGCCGGAGAATCGCCCAGACCCGTCCGCCAAGCGCGTGCCCCTGTGCGGGCATGTGTTGAGAAACGCGCGCAACTCCCCCGACTGGCCCCGCACCACGATCAACGATCGCGGCCCGATCGAGTACTCGACGAACGACCCCGGGTCGGAGAGCTCCTCGACGCGGCACGCAATCTGCCACACGTGCGGCCACAGCCGCTCGTACTCCAACTCGAGAAACTCCCGCGACGTGAAGCGGCCCCTGGGAATCGTGTCCGAGCCCACGCACTGGAGGTCCTCGACTCCCCGCTGCTCGCGCACAACAGTCATCGATGTACCCCCTCGCGTCGGATCCCCCTCGGCACAGTGGAACGAATGGCCGCCGCGCCGCGGCCCGGCGCCGTGTCGACCCGAGAATAACACCGGGCATTCACCGCCACCTTCTCGCTCGGGTCTCTCCACGCGGGCTGATGGCCCGGTCCACGCGGTGCCGGGCCATGCGAAGAAACACGACGTGGTGCACCGGACCAAGGAGCTTCCAATAGAAGAACCCGGGGATGCCGCGGGGGCGAAATGCGGCGACCTGGTGCAGGACATGCCCGCTGACTCGATACCCCAGCCAGGCGTCGCCGGGGAACCAGCCCACGCTGCGCAGCACGAGTTCGCCCGGCTCTGCGTGCGCCACGCGCCACCAGTCCACTGCCGATCCGGCCACCAGGTGATCCTGCCGCCGGGTGCGGAGGCGTTCGCCCACCAGGTGCCCGAGGGCGATCCGAATGGCCCAACCCCACGTCGCGCCGTACCACGCGATCTCTCCGCCGATTGTCTGCAGGTCGCGGGCAACGGGCTCGCTGCGCCCGGGTGGGATCTGTAGGTCGACGACAACCGTGTACACGCCGTCGACCATCCCTTCCCCACGAGAGAGCAACGAACGGGTCACTGCGACGTCCTGATCGTCGAGTGCGGCGGCCAACGCCTCCTCGACACCCATCGGTTCCACGGAGAATGCCTCGCGGGTTGCGTCTGCGTCGACGACCACCACCTCGGTCGTCAGGCTCTCTATCAACGCATGACTGACCGCTCCGTCAACCGGCGTCACGAGGTCCACCCAGTACGACGACAGGTGCGGGGTGAGCCAGGGAATGTCGATGATGCGTCGGGGCCGGAGGCCACGCACTCGTGCGTACCCGGCGATCATGTCGCGATACGTCGTGCTGTCGGCGCCGCCGATCTCGTACACGCCCGGTGCAACCGCCAACGACTGCTCGAGGTAGTCGAGGAGGTCGCCGAGTCCGATCGGCTGGATCCGGGTCCGCACCCACCGGGGGCACACCATTGCCGGCAGTCGCTCGGTCAGGCAACGCAACATCTCGAAGGAGATGCTGCCCGACCCGAAGACGACCGCGGCGCGGAGTTCGACCACCGCCACCCCGGCCGCGGCGAGGGCCGCCCCTACCTCCTGCCGGCTGGCGAGGTGGGTCGAGCTCGGTGCACTGCCGAGCGCTCCGAGGTAGACGATGGAGGACACGCCCGCTCGCATCGCGGCCTGACCGAACGCGGTGGCGAGGCTGAGGTCCAGTGCACGGAATCCCACCCCCGCTGCCATCGAATGGACCAGGTAGTACGCCACGGCAACGTCCGCCAAGGCCACGGCGGTAGCCGACACGTCAGCCACGTCGACGGCGACGGTTCTCGCGAACGGAGAGGCGGAGGGTGACCGGGAGAGGGCGACGACGTCATGCCCGCTCTCATGGAGCCGCTCACTGAGAGCTTGCCCCACGAACCCAGAGGCCCCGGCAATGGCGACACGCATCTTTCGCCTCTCCGATAGAAGAGCTTCAGTATGGCACCGCCATCCGCGGTGACCGCGACGCCCCGTCAGCTCCGAATGACGTGGCCGGGCACGGCTCCGGTCGGGACACCGCGATCAAGAAGAATTTCGCCGTTGACGATGACCGCGCGATACCCCTCGGCATCGACCACGAATCGGCCGGATGCAGCCGGCATGTCCTCCACCCAATGGGTCGGGCCTACCTTGAGCTGCTCGAGATCCACCACGACGAGATCCGCCCACGCTCCTTGCCGCACGACGCCGCGGTCAAAGAACCCGTGCACGGCCGCAGGAATCGAGGTGATCCGCCGTACGGCCTCTTCGAGCGAGAACGGGTTCGGGACCCACTCGGTCAGGAGGCGCGTCGTGTAGTCGGCCCCGACGAACGACGCCAGGTGCGCCCCACCGTCGCTACTCCCCGCCATCGCCAGCGGGTTGCGGACCAGGGCCTCGGTCACCATCCGACCTCCGCGCTCGGACAGGGGCGTGACAAAGAACGTCGTCTTCAGATTGTCCTCGAGGCACATGTCCAAGAAGGCGTCCAACGGATCCCCACCGCGCGCCTGCACCAGCTCGGCAACGGAACGACCCACCCACGGCGAGAGCGCGGGATCGTCGACCGCGTAGACGCTCGTGATGTCGAAGTTGAGGGGGAACGAGGGCATCGGTGGGCCGGCAAGCTCCTCCCGCATGCGTTGGCGCACCACCGGCTCGCGCAATGCCGTGCTGCGCGCAGGCTCGGGAAGGAGCAGCGGTTCCCTGAACGCGGGCATGTCATCGAAGAGGAACGTGGTAGCCAGCGAGAAATACGCCCCACCTTGCTGCGTCCCGTACATCGGGTAGAGACGGAAGCCTTGTGCCGCCTGCTCCTCGATGAATTCCATGGAGCGGACCCAGCCGTCGGGCATGTTCGGGAACCACACCACGGGGTTGACATCCATCGGCTTTCCCGACACTTCGGACATCGCGCGCAACAGGACGCGGTCCCGCTCGTCGTACCCCTCGGAGAACGAGCGCGGGATGATCTCGATTGCACCACGGTCGAACTCGGCGAGGACCGAGGAGAGAGCGATGACCTCCTCGTCGGTCGCGAGGTTCGACGGGACAGGCCGCCCGTCGTGGCCCTGGTGGATCTCGAGTTGGGACGTGCTGAAGCCATGCGCGCCGGCCTGCATCGCCTCGCGCAGCACCTGCTGCATCGCGGTGATCTCGTCGGAGGTGGCCGCACGTGCCGAGGCGTCGTCCCCCATGACATAGCGACGAACAGCCGAATGACCGACATACGCCGCCGCGTTGACGCCGATCCGGCCTTCGAGCCCGTCGAGGAAGTCGCCGAAGGTGCCACCGCGGAACGGCACACCTTCCCGGAGTGCGGGCGCGGACATCCCCTCGACGCGGGACAGCATCTCGAGGAGCCACGCTGCATCCCCGTCACGTGCCGGTGCGATCGTAAAGCCGCAGTTTCCCGTCACGACTGTCGTGACGCCATGCCAAGAAGCGGGCGAGGCGGTCGGCTCGAAGTGGAGCTGTGCGTCGTAGTGGGTGTGGATGTCGACGAACCCGGGCATGACCGTGTGCCCCTCGACGTCGAGCACCCGCCCGGCTGCACCCAGCTCAGCTGCCGACATCCGCCCCACCCGCGCGATCCGCCCGTTGCGCACCCCCACGTCGGCCAGATAGGCGGGTACACCGGTACCGTCCACCACACGGCCTCCACGCACCACCAGGTCAAAGCTCGAATCAGCACTCATGGCCACACATTAGGCAGAACGAGCCGATTGCATCTCTGGGGCACTTGCGCGTCGCTGCCACCTCGGGTTGACGGCGCACGACCGGATCGACATGCTGCGTGACATGGAGGTGATCGTTCTTGCCGACACCCACCTCTCCGGAGGATTCGGCACTCTCGGCGATCAGGTGCTCGGGGCAGTGGCGCAGGCCGACGTTGTCGTCCACGCCGGGGACGTCACCTCACGCCGGGCCCTCGTGGAACTGCAGGCCTCGGTGGACACCTATGCCGTGCTCGGGAACAACGACCACGACCTGACAGGGCTCCTCCCGAAACACCGGCTCTTCGAGCTCGAAGGGATTCGGATCGCCCTCGTCCACGACAGCGGGCCCAGAACTGGTCGGCCCGCCCGCCTGCACCGCCGGTTTCCGGACGCGGAGCTCATCATCTTCGGGCACAGCCATGTGCCGATCGACGAGCTCGGGGTGCAGGGCCAGATTCTTTTCAATCCGGGTTCGCCCACCCAACGACGCTCGCAACCGCACCGGACGTTCGGCCGACTGCGCATCGCCGACGGCCGGCTCGAACATCGCCATATCGAAATCGTTCGCTGAGCTCCCCCGGGAGTGGGCTACCCGAGCGCAGCCAGGTCGAATCCGAAGACCTCCGCCGCATTGCCCGTGACGATTGCGGTGAAGTCCTCGTCGCTGACGCCGTCGAATTGCTCTTCGCAGGCCGAACGGGATTCCGGCCAGGTGCCCTCGGGATGCGGGTAGTCATTGCCCCACATGAGGGTGCTGACACCGGTGACCCGACGATTGTTGACCGCGACGGGGTCGAACATAAACGTGGCATGTGCTTGACGCTGCATCAACTCGCTCGGCTTCAGCGACAACTTGGGCTGGGCGTACATCGCATGGTCCTCATAGATTCGATCGGCTTGCGTCATGATCCAGCCCAACCACGACGCACCCGTCTCCACTGTGACGACCCGGAGCTCCGGGAAGCGGTCCAATGCACCACCGGCGGCGAGGCTGAGGAGCACCATGGGACCGTCGAGCTGCGCACCCAATATGTAATTGATGACAGCTCCCCCGGGGCCGCGCACCACCCGTGGTTCATAGCCGGTGCCCGAATGGAAGGTGACCGGAAGACCCGTCTCGGAGATCGCGGCCCAGAGCGGGTCGTAGGCGGCGTCGTTGTAGGGCCGGGAGGGAACCCGGGCCGGAAGAAAGAGGGCCCGGAAGCCGGCCTCAGCGACCAACTTCACCTCCCGGATCGCATCGTCGATGTCGACAGCCGGGACCAGTCCCACGGGGAGGATGCGGTGATGGCCTCCCAGGGCTTCCACCGCCCAACCATTGTAGGCGCGGCAAAGAGCCAGCTGCAGTGCGGGATCATCCGAGGCGAAGCACGCCTGCAGGGCGAAGGTGGGGAAGACCACCTCGGCGCTGACCCCGTCGCGCTCCTGGTCCTTCACCCGCTTCCCGACGTCCCAATCGCCGACCACGGCGACCTCGAGCTGGCTGGCCGTCATCAACTTGCGGGACGAGAGGCCCTCGACGACGAGGACCCGCCAGTCATCTCTCGTCTCAATGCGCGGCGCCCGGGGACGCAAGGTTGCATCGAGGCGTTCGGCATAAAGCGCAATCGGCTCGGTGACGTGCGCGTCGGTGGAGATGAACGTTGCGCCACGATACGTCTCGGTGTTCATGTCTCGCTCCCTCGCTGGGTCATCGCTGGGTCCTCATGCGCGTGCTGCCTCATCGGCTGGTCGGAATCGATAGACCGCGACCCCATCGCCGGCATCCTCCCAGACCACCTCGAGCGGCATGCCGATGGCGACATCTCCCACGGCCACCTCCACCAGATTTGCCACGAGGCGGGCGCTCGGTGCCCCTTCGGGCTCAACGACGGCGATCACCATCGGCAGGTAGTCGCGCAACTGCGGGACGAGGGCATGACGGATGACCGTGAAGCTGTAGAGCGTCGCGTGCCCGTTCAGGTCGACCCATTCCGATTCCTGGGTCCGACAGCGGGGGCAGAACGGGCCCGGCGGGTGCCGGACCGTCCCGCAGTTGCGGCAACGCTGGACCACGAGTTGATGCCGCCCGGCCGCCACCCAGAACGGTTCGGTCCACGAGTTGGGCGCCGGCGACACCATGCCGATCGGCGCCGCAACAGCGACGTCGCGTGAGCCTGTTGCGTGCACGTCAGACACCGGCCGCCTCCTTCCTCAAGATCAAACCGCTCACGGGCAGCGGCGCAGGCCCTCCGGTCACCAGAGCGACCTCGGCGTTGGCCACTTGGTTGACCGCGGTGCCGCGAAGCTGTTCGACACCTTCGACGACATGGGTGAACCCGATGATGTAGGCATCGGACAGGTTCCCGCCGTGAGTATTGACCGGGATCGTCCCCCCGAGATAGCGGATGTTCCCGTCCGCCACGAAAGGACCGGACTCACCGATGGGGCAGAACCCGTAGTCCTCGAGTTGCATGAGAACCATCCCGGTGAAGTGGTCGTAAATGAGGGCCACGTCCACGTCGGCGGGACCCAGGCCCGCTCGCCGATAGAGATCCTGCGCAACGGGGCGATGACCCGACGAGGCAAAGATCTCATCGGGCATGCCCATCCAGGTGATGGACTGCCCCCAGCTCCCCGCTCCGCCCTGTGCACTCGCCGTGACGTACACCGGCGGCTGGCGCAGGTCACGTGCTCTCTCCGCCGACGTGGTGACCACGGCCACGGCACCGTCACATTCGAGGCAGTAGTCGAACAGGCAAAAGGGCTCCGAGATCATCCGGGCGGCGAAATAATCCTCCCGCGTCAGCGGGGACCGCATGAGCGCAGAAGGACGATTGCGTGCATTTTCCCTCGTGGAGATCGCGACCTCAGCCAGGTGATCGCGCGTGGTCCCGTACTGGTACATATGGCGTTGGGTCAGGATGGCGAACATCTGGCCGGGTCCCATCAGTCCGGAATGGGTGATGAAGTCGGATTCGGGGGTCGGCGGGGCCGAATAGGCCCCGGGCGCCCTTCGTGCGAAGGCCGAGCCGAAGCGACCCGCGGCCACCTGCTGGATCGCCATCACGCTGACGACCACATCGGCGTGTCCCGACACGATGGCAGCGGCAGCCAATCCGATGGCACCGGCCGCCCCGCCCCCGCCCCCGGTGAGGGTGGCCGTAAAACGGACGTCGGGTATGCCGAGAGACTGTGACAAGAGCGCCGCATCGATGCCGCCCCCCGAGTAGAGAGCGAAGCCATCGACGTCGTCACACGTCAGACCTGCATCCTCCAACGCCGCCAGTATCGCCTTGCCGGCCAATTCGAGGACGGTCTGCGGGGCTGAGGCCCCCCGCCGGTAGTACGGCGTCGCTCCCACGCCGACGATTGCCGTCTGATCTCGCATGGACCGGCCATTGGTGTCAGGCACTCCGATTTCCCCCTCCGGGATAGCCCCCGCCACCGTGCGTGGCATCGAGGGTGTCATAGTCGATGGCGAAGCCGAGCATGGGCAACTCGTCCACGAAGGTCACGTACCGCGGCTTCTTGTAGGAAGCGATCGTGGCGCGGCAATGGTCGATCAATGCCGCTTCGTCCACGTGCGCGCCTTCCTCCAGCACCACGATGGCTTTGACCGACTGCGCCCACCGGTCATCGGGAACGCCGATCACCGCGGCGGCGCGCACCTGCGGGTGCTGGCGGAGGCAGGCTTCCACCTCGGCCGGATAGATATTCTCGGCCGCCGACTTGATCATCCGCGACATGGGGGCGATGAAGGTTACCGACCCGTCGCCATGACGCCGGGCCAGGTCGCCCGTGTGATACCAGCCGCCCCGGAACTTCTCGGCATTGAGGTCCGGACGGTTGTGATAGCCGTTCATGACGAGTGGACCGCGCAGAACCATCTCCCCGACCTCGTCCGGCGGCACGTCGATTCCCTCAGGATCCACGACGCGGAGCTCGACGAGTGGAAACGGCCGGCCGTGGAGACCCTCTCCACCCAGCGCGGCGAACGTCGCAAGGCCGCCGACCTCCGTTTGACCCGTACCCCCGGGGCGCCGTGCCCACGGGCTGTCGTCGGGCGAGACCATGGCATCCCACTCCGGCGTCGATGTGGACCAGCGCAGGCTCCTCAGGTCCAACTGCACCGAGGTGTTCAGCGCGACCAGGTCGCTGACCGTCGTCGGCATGAGGAAGGCTCCCGTGCAGCGGTTGTCCGCGATGACGCGCAAGAGAAGCTCGGCGTCCACGCGAGGCACAAAGACGTTTGTCGCCCCGAGCACGTAGGTGGCCAGCGTGCACATCCACGTGCCGAGGTGGAACAGCGGGCCCGAGTTGAGGAACACGTCGTCGGCGCGCAACCCCCGCACCATGGCATTGGCGACGCCGACGGTCGTCAAGGCGCGATTGCTGAGAAGCGCACCGTGGGGATGCCCTCCGAACGCGCCGGTGTAGATCATCAGGGCGGCCGCCTGCGGCTCGGCCTGCGAGTCATGGGCAAATGCGCCAGATTCTCCGATGAAGGCGTCATACGATTCGTCGTCCGACGCGGCACCATCGTGTTGAATCCACCGCGCCGACGTCGACGCTGCGTCACGGGCGGAACGAATCGCCGCACCCACTTCCTCCTTTTGCCAGAAGACCAGCTTGGGATCGGCGTCATTGAGCACAAAGGCGAGCTCGGCGCTCGACTGGCGCCAGTTGACGGGGCAAAAGGCAGCACCGAGATGGGCACATGCCGCCAGAGCCTGGAGCACACGGTGACAGTTCTGGCCCATCCACAGGACCCGGTCGCCCCGACCCACGCCGGCACCCGCCAGCGCACCCGCCAGTTGCCGCACCTCGACGTCGAGCTCGGACCAGGTCAGCCGGTGGTCCCCACACACAACGGCCAATCCTTCGGGTCGGCTGCGGGCATGCTCGTCCAAGAGCGACGGCAACGTGGCCTCGGTCGTCCCCGCGACCGTCGTCATGCAGACCTGTCGACGACGCGTGCCGCCGCGATCTCAACAATGGGATCGCGGCGCCCACACAGACAGACATCGTCACGGACGAGCCCCCCAATCCCGGTATCGAAGTGGTCGAAGGGGAGTGCTCGCCGGGCCCGGCTCGAGACGTGGAGCGTGCCCCCTCTTTCGACGATGGCCCACTGGCGTCCGTCGACGTGGAGATTTCGGTGGCGGCACGACATCGCCAGGACGGGGCCCAGGAGGTCGAACGCCAACGCGTCGATCCCGGCTGCCACAAGTCGACCATGGGCGCCCGCGCCGGCGATCACCATCGGGACACCCGAGAAGAAGGACCTGGGATCATGACCTCGCTCGAGGATCCCGTCGACCAGCGCATCGTTGACACCGATGACGGCAGCGACGTTCAGGAGGCGGGCGAACATCTCCACGCGATCCACATCCATGGCCGATGCATCGGCATTGCACACCATCAAGCCCATGTCTTTCGCCGCGCTCTGCAGCGGATGGAAGTACCCGACATCCGCCACCGTGGACGTCACGACCACGATGGAGCGATCGGGAAGGCCCAGGGCCGACACCGCTGTCATGGCGGCGGCGGTGTCGTGCGCAATGTCGTCAAAACTCAGCGGGAGCAGCTGGTCGTCGCCGTAGCGGCCATACCCCCAGGTGTCCGCCCCCGATACCCGGGGCACTTTCCAGTAATTCGGCCCACTCACGACGACGCCACCCGGGGGATCTTGTGGGGCGGGCCCAATCGCAGCAACACGTCGTTGTCGACCAGTTCGATCTCGGGTGCGATCCCGACCGCGGACTCGATCGCGCCGACCAGATCATCACGCACCGACGGCAGGCTTCGCCCACCGAGATCTGCGGTGTGGCCCACCCGCACCCTGAGCACGTCCATCTCTCGTCCCGTCCGGATCAGTTGGAAGTAGCCGGCGGAAGACGCAGGAACCGACTCCACCGCTCTCCAGATATCCATCGGCAGCACCGAATGACCGTCGATCACCACCTCGTCTCCCTTTCGGCCGACCGGCCACAATCGCATGCCGGTACGCCCGCACCGGCATGGCGCGGTGCTCCATCGCACGAGGTCCTCGGACCGGTAGCGCACCAGGGGATTGCCGCTCCGGGGTACCAGGTTGGTCGCCACCAACTCGCCTACTTCTCCTTCTGACACCGGGGACGAACCATCAGGATCGAGGATCTCGATGAGCACGGAATCCTCACCGGCGTGCAGGCCATCGTGCTCCCTGCATTCGGTGGCGCTCCCGCAATCGCCCACCGCCGTGTGGAGGAAGGGCTCGCCACCCCAGCGTTCCAGATCGCCGCGGGCCTCGATGCCGAGATGATCCCCACCGATCACCACGCCCTTGTAGCTCGCAAACACCTCGTGCAACGCGTAGGGCAGCATGCCGGCCCGTTCCATGTGGGCCATGGCCATGATGAGAGGGCCGCTCAGGAGGTAGAGAAGGGTCGGCTCCACCTCGAGCGAGGCACGGCACCAACGATCGAACTCCGATGGATGGTGATCGAAGAGCACGGCTGAAGCTCCGAGCGCGTGCGTGGTCAGCCACGCAGGCCCCCGAAACGTGAACAGCATGAACGCCACGGCATCGCCGGGGCGCACGCCGATCTCCCACCAATCGCGAGCCAAGCCGACACCATCGCCGTGGCCGACGGGGAGCACGACAGGGTCGCCGGTCGTCCCGGTGGTCGAGGAGAGGGCACTGGCGTCAGCCATGCGACGAAGGCCGCCCAACGGGTCGCCGTGCGCCGTTCGATAGGCCCGCACGGTGTCCTTGTCGACGAACGGAACCCGGGCCTGGAAGTCAGCGAGCGACGAGATGTCTGATGCGCGGAGTCCGACCGATCCCCATGCCTCAGCGAAGAGCGGCGAATGGCGCTCGACGTAGGCGAGCGCCTCGAGGAGACGATTCTCCTGGTAGGAGCGAAGATCGTCCCGATCCATCGCCTCGATGTGCTCGTCGAGCATGCGGGTCAGGGGCTCCACGTTGTTCGACATTCACGACCTCCGCCGCGGCAAGTTAGACTTGTGGCAGTAGAGTGTCAAGTGACACTGAGCTGCCAGCTGGCTCCGTCAATCAAACTGGAGCACCATGAAGGTCGACACGCCGCCCATCTTCGCCGCTGCACACCAGGAAGCCACCCGGCCGGACCGGCGCGCGCAGAATCGGGATCGGACCAGGCAGGCGCTGGCAGAAGCGGCGATCGAGTTGTTCGCGACCCACGGCTACGGGGCGACGACGGTCGAGCAGATCGCCAACCGGGCCGGAGTCTCACCTCGGACCTTCTTCCGCCATTTCGACTCGAAGGAGGACGTGCTTCTCCCATTCGACGAACCATTGGCCGCAGCCCCTGCCATCAGAAGTCAGCCGAGGTCGATGAGCGATATCGAGGCTCTCCGCGCCGCACTCGTGGCGACGGCGCCAACGAACGAACCGGCGTTCGGCAGGATTCGAATGTTGCGTGAGGCGCTCTCCTCGTCTGCGGCCCTCCGTGGACGTGACTTCGATCAGCGAAATATCGGCGAGCGGGGAATGGCGCGCGCATTGGCCGACCGCCGTCGATTGGACGAGCCTGATCCCCAAGCCAGACTCGCCGCCGTCATCGGCTTCGCCGTTCTCCGGACCGCCGTGGACCAGTGGCTCGACCTTCCGGACCCGACGCCGTTGGCGCCGTTGATCGAAGCCGAGTTCGATCGGGCGGTCAGCCTGATGACCCACGACGCCTGATGCTTCTCATTCCCGAACGCGCCGGTCCCGCTGATCCGCGACCCGGCTCTCCGTTGCGACGCCCCGGATCAGGGCGCCGCACGACCAGCATCGACACCAGCAGGCCGAACGGGCCCAAGGACAACAGCGTCGTCGACGCTCGTGCCCGCGATCTTCTGACTGATCGGGCGGGGGCCGCACGATTCCAAGTCGACCAGATCCTTCGGGCACGGATCGCTCCGAACCGCGAGCTCATCGCCATCGATACCGACCCCTTCGAACCTCGCCTGACCGAGCTGTTGGGCGCATCTGTCGGCCCGGGCTTTCGCGCCCGCATGTCCGAGCTCCTTCCCGACCACGTGGCCGACCAGACACTTCTTCACGCGCTGCTCGACGACTTGCCGGGCGCAACCTTGGTCTCCGGCTATGCCGTGCAGCGGAACCGGGCACTCAGCCCGGCACCCGATGAGCCCGCAGCAAAAGCGTACGAGCGACATGTCCATGCGTCGGAGGACATGTGTGCAGGGTGGGCCAGTGACGCCACCATCATGGTGACCTTCCGCAAGGAAGGTCAGTCGCCGATCGCCATGGGGCCAGAGGCTCCCGTGCTCGAACGCGCCGGTGACGCCCTCTCCTGGCATCCCATGGCAGACCTCCCTTGCGAGGCCACCCGTCGCCGAAGGCGGCTGGACCTGGTGCCGCCGGACGACACCGCCGTCTGGACCTTCGACTCACACTTTCGCGACAGCTACGGGGACGCGAATGGAACGGAGAGCATTATCCACGAGTACATCGTCGAGGGATCGCTCGATCCGACCGTCAGCCGCATTGAGGAGCTCCGAACGCAGGCGCGCGTCCTTCCGTGGGTCGAATGTCCGGCCGCTGTCGGAAGCTCGGCTCGAATGGTCGCCAAACCATTGGAGCGGCTACGGGTGGACGTCCGCACCGAGTTCGTGGGGACCTCTACGTGCACCCATCTCAATGATGCGTTCCGCTTTCTCTCCGATCTCCTCCCCCTGCACGTCCTGGTGGGCCAGCAACGCCTTTCTAGGCGGTGAAGTCCAAGACGATGCGACCGCGTACCCCTCCGGCTTCGAGCCGACGGTGCGCCTCGGCGGCCTGATCGGCCGGAAGGACCGCAGCCACCCGTGCTGTGAGTCGCCCCGCTTCCACGAGGTCTCTCAGCGCGGACAAGCGGGGCGTATCGGTGAGCGCACGCCTGACCCAGATCGGAAAAATGGTGATGTCACGCTCGCTCGGTCCTTCCCAACCGCGGACGACCGCCAAGCCACCTCCGTCGCGGATCGCGGGTAGCACCAGTGCGTGGAGCAACGCGCCGTCCATGACACCATCGACACCGCCAGGCGCGCACTGCAGGATCCGCGCGGCGACGTCATCTCCCCGGCGAACGACCTCGTCGGCCCCGAACCCGGCGACGAGTTCATCGTCTGCCGCCGACGCATCGGCGATGACGGTGAGTCCGTCTGCCTTCGCCAGCTGCACGGCGTAGCCGCCGAATGCGCCCGCGGCGCCGGTCACCGCCACTGTCCCGCCCTTGCGTGGCGCAAGGTCGTCAAGAGCGAGGCGAGCGGTGAGGGCGTTCATCAAAATAGTTGACGCGGCTGCAAGGTCCACGCCCGCCGGAGCACGGACGACCGAGTCCGCAGGAACGACGATGAGCTCGGCGTAGGCCCCACCGTGCGGCCCATACGGAAGGACGACCGCCATCACGGGATCACCGACCTGCAAGGAGGTCGCAACGCCTGGCCCGATCATGTCGACGGTACCGGCCGCGTCCATCCCGGGCACATAGGGTCTCGGGCGGCCTTCGAGGCGCGGTCCGAGGTAGCTCCGGCACGGAAACCCGTGTCCGTCGGGTTCACTGCGGCAGCATGGACACGGATGCGCAGTTCCCCCGGACCGGGGACGGGCTCAGCAACGTCGAAGACCTGAAGGACCTCCGGCCCTCCGAATTCGGTCAGGCCAACTGCTCTCATAATGCTTCCTTTCAGGAAGTCCCCGC
Source organism: uncultured Acidimicrobiaceae bacterium (assembly GCA_963706555.1). Classification (GTDB taxonomy): domain Bacteria; phylum Actinomycetota; class Acidimicrobiia; order Acidimicrobiales; family RAAP-2; genus Bog-473. The sequence continues at coordinate 1,578,001 of OY970164.1, read as the reverse complement.
GGCACGACGCAGCCGTACCCCACAATCGAAGTTGAGAATAATGGTGCGAAGCTACAGAGACCGCAGACGACGAGCACCGGAGGTCGAGCCCACGTGGCAACGACGAACCCACCCGAAGCAGCCCCCGACGACCACCAAGGTCTCATCGCAAACTGGAAGGCGGCTCTGGCCTCCGCCGGGACCCACATGAAGTCGGACAGGATCACCGTGGCGGCAGGCAGTTTTGCCTTCCGTTGGTTTTTGGCGTTGTTTCCGATCATCATCGCGCTTCTCGCAGTCTCTTCCCTGGTCAATGTGCCCCGCCATGTCACCGTGGCACTGATCAACGGAACGACGAAGGCGCTCCCCGAGGGTGCCTCGGATGTCTTCACCGGTGCGATCAATCATTCCGAAGGACACACATCGGGGGCAATCGTGGCGATCGTCATCGCCGGAGTTGTCGCCATCTGGAGTGCGACCTCGGGCATGGTGCAGGTCGAAGAGGGTCTCGACATGGCGTACGGAGTGGGGCAGGATCGTTCCGCGGCTGCCAAACGTCTGCGAGCGCTTCCGCTCTTGCTGGCGGCCGCCATCCTCGGTGGCGGAGCATCGGCGCTGGTCGTTTTCGGCCAATCTATCGGCCGAGAAATTGAGGATGCACTTCCTTTTGGGGGTAGTGCATTTCTCGTCGGGTGGACCGTCGTGCGATGGGTCGTTGCCCTCGCTCTCGTGGGACTGCTGTTCTCCGTCCTCTACTACGCCGCACCTGACAAGCCTCATCCGCACTGGCAATGGATATCCCCAGGCGCAGTCGTCGGGACGGTCATATGGGCCGCCATCTCCATAGGATTCTCCTTCTACACAACCATTTCCGGGTCGTACGTCAAGACGTACGGAGCCTTTGCCGGGGTGGCGATCCTGATCTTCTGGCTCTATTTGACGGGAATCGCCATCCTGCTCGGCGGCGAGATCAACGCGGCTTTCGAGCGCGAAGCCGCGGCACGGACGCCGGTGCTCGCCGGAGCAGGCGAGGGGTAGCGGGGGGGACGACCCGTTGTGCTGTGACCGGGCGGGGCATTGGACTGACGCGTCCGCCGATCGGCCGTTTCTTACGCAGACAGCGTGACCCGCTCTACCAACTGTGTGGTCATTTGTCTGAGGGTCTCCGGGGGAACCCCGGCTGCCAGTGCCCACTCGCGTGCCCCGCCATGACGCGTGGAGAGCAGTTCGAGGAAACGAGCCATGGTCGTCGCCTCCGCATGCACACGCCCAGGGGGAATCTCCGCGATTGAGCTCCCCCAGACCGGATCGCGCCGCAAACGCTCCAGGATCAGTTCCATGCGCGTCGCCGTAATGGCGTAGTCGTCGACGATCACCGTGTGCTCCACGCCCAGTATGTCCAGGAGCAGTGCGGCCAGGACCCCTGTTCGATCCTTGCCCGCGGCGCAGTGGAAGACCAATGGACGGTTCTTCGGATCGGCGACCATGGTGAGTGCTTCACGAAGGGCGCCGTGGCCGACGTCGAGGTACCACAGGTAGCGCTCTGCCGGATCATCGCCAGACGGAGCGGGGATTGCAACCGATTCTCCACCCTCCTCCTGGAGCACCGAGGCGTGCAGGTAGGCCACCGGCTCTTGACCGAGCAGGCCCCTCCCGGAGCGCCCAAGTTCGGTTGCCGTGCGGAGGTCGATGACGCTGGCGAGCCCCACGTCGCGCAGGACCTCGAGATCGGCCTCGGTCAACTCGTGCAGCGTGTCGCTCCGAAAGAGCTGCCCCCAGCGGGTCATGCCGCCGTCGGTCGTGGGATAGCCACCAAGGTCCCGGAAATTGCTGGCACCGGCCAGGGGCAGGAGTCGCTCGCGTGTGTCCATGCGCACATCATGCTCGCTCGGGCCCGAACGTGGAGACACTCCCGATGCGCGCAGCGCGTCGTTCCCCAAAGGTTCACCGGGACTCCACGTCCATGTCACCTGCCGGAAAGTCTCCGCGCCCGATCTGGATCGGGGAACCGGGAAACTAGCCCCCACCCGGTTCGTCGGGGAACTGAACCTTCGGATGTGCGGACAGGTACTCGAGGGGCACATCGTCGCCTCCGTAGGCCTCGACCACGAAGACATTGGACACCGCATCGGGGGCCTCGTACACGCTGCACACACAGAGGTCGTCGGCCTCCGCGAAAATGCCCACGACATCCGCAACGTCGTCAGTGAATTCCCAGTAGACATCGAGCGTGATCCGGCCCAGCAGGTAGAAGGAGAGGCTGGCCCCGTCCACACCCACTTCGCGGCAGATCATGTAGTGCGTCGCACCGTCGTCGAGAACGTAGACGGGATCGACCTCGTCCCCGAGAACGCTGCGGAAGTGGTCATCGTCACGTCGCCCGAATCGGAGGTGCCGGCGGTATTTCATCGCCCAGAGTGCGGAAGCCGGAATCTGTGTGTCAACGACATCCTCTTCGAACGGAGTGGACTTTGACGGGACAAAGATCTGGCCGGACCCAGGCCCGAAAGGTGACGATTCAGCCGGCATCGGATCGATGGTGTGCAGCTCGATGTCGTCGATGTCCTCTGCGTTCACCTCGTCGTCAGTCACCTCGAGGCATGCGATCCCTCAACGGTCTCAGCTGGCCTGTGCTTCGTACAGGTCCCGCCATTCATGCTTGGTCCGAATCGTCGTGTCGACATCGAGGGCCAGTTCACGCAGCGCGCCCACGGACGACGCCGCCTGGTCGATGTGCGCAAAGGGCTCGTAGCCGAAGAAGCGACACGTGTTCTGCCAGGTAATCTTGTCCATCTCTTCATCGCTGCATCCGGCGGCGATCAACTCGGCATGTACGAACTCAGGGGCGTTCGGGAAGATCGAGTCCGAATGGGGGTAATCGCACTCCCAGGCAATGATGTCGACACCGATGACATCGCGAATCCTCAAGGCTGCCGGATCCGTGACGTAACAGGCCAAGGAGTGGTCCCGGAAGATATCGCTCGGAAGCTTGTCGCCAAAGTCGTGGCCCAGCCAGGTCTGGTTCATGTAGTGCCGATCGCACCGGTTGAGGTAGAAGGGTATCCACCCGATTCCCGCCTCGGACCAGGCCACCTTGAGATCAGGGAATTCCTTGAAGGCGGGACCCCAGAGGAGATCCTGTGCCGCCAAGGTCGAGACCTGGGTGGCCAGGATTATCAGGTTGTCGATTGGGGCGTCGGGTGGAGAGTTGATGGCGGAGAATCCTTGGCCGATGTGGAGGCACATCACCACCTGTTCTTCGGACGCTGCGTTGAAAAAGGGCGTCCAGTAGTCGAGGTTGTGGTAGCTCGGCAGTCCCTGCATATGCGGCAGCTCCGGCATCGTCATGGCCCGACATCCCTTGGCAGCCACTCGATGGACCTCATCAGCCAAGGCCTGCGGATCCCAAATGGGCGGAATGGCCAAGGGAATGAACCGTCCCGGGTACGAGGCCGCCCACTCGTCGATGTGCCAGTCGTTGTAGGCCTGGGTCATCACCAGCGCCAGCTCCTTGTCATTGCTGCGTTGGAAGAACCCGCCACTGAACCCGACGAAGGACGGGAAACACATTGATGCCAGGATCCCGTTGCGGTTCATGTCGCGCACCCGCTCATGGATGTCGTAGGCGCCGGGCCGCATTTCGGAATAGGTGGTCGGATCCATCCCCCAATCCTCCTTGGGCCACCCGACCACGGCATTCAGACTGCCTGAGCCGCTTTCGATGCCCTCGAATTGCCAGCGCTCGATCCCTTGTTCGTTCAGCACGCTGCGTGGTGCCCGGTCCCTCCAGCGGGCCGGCACGTGGGCATCGAACATGTTGCGGGGCTCGATCACGTGGTCGTCAATGCTTATGAGGATCATCTCGTTGTGGTCCACGGCTGTCCTTCCTGTTGCCCATCGAGCTGGCGCTGGACGCGCACTGTCTACCTCGATGGTCGTTCTCAGCGAGTTTGCCGGTCCAGTCTTCCACTAAACAGGTCCTGGTTCCTGAACGGTTTGCGTGGCCCGGAATGGGCAGAATGGTGACGTGAACGACGAGCGCTGGGCGTCGGCGGTCCGACGGTACTCAGAGAGGCTGCATGCCCATGCGGGAAACGGTCACCACGTCGTATCGCCACTCGGTGCGTGGATGCTGCTCGCACTCTGCTCGAGTGTCGTCGAGCACCAACAGCCAGAGGAGTTGGCCGACATTCTTGGAGGGGGGCCCGGCGCCGCCGCGACCTTCGCTGCAGGGTTGCTGGCTGATCCGCATCCGCTCGTCGCCACCGGTGCCGGATTTTGGCTACGGCCGACGCGAGGAACAGACGGGATCCGACGATGGTGGGACTCGCTCGGGGCGGTCGTCGACACGGGCGCCATCCCCACCCCCGAGGACGCCGATACCTGGGCCGCGGACCGTACCTTCGGCCTGATCACGCGCTTCCCGATCTCGATCACCCTCGACGTTCTCTGCCTCCTGGCCTCCGCTCTGGCCACCAAGGTCTCCTGGGAGGTGCCCTTTGCGGTGGTCGATGGCAATGCCCTCGGCCCGAGCCCGTGGGCCAGCCAACTCCGGCGAGTGCTGCAAAGCCCCCGGGGTGATCCTCGTCACCGCCAGTTCATCGTCGATTCCGAACGAGCCGGCACCGTCGCTGTGCACCTGACGGGAGCCCGAGGCGGGTTGTTGGTGGGCTCGGTCATCGCCGCCGACCCGACCGTCCCTTCGGGCGACGTGCTCGCGGCGGCCCACGAGATCGTGGCAGCCGAAGCGCGCCGACCAAGGTCGGTGGACCAGAAGTCACTCTTCGACCTACCTCTTGGCGCGGGACAGATCTGGACAGTCAGCGAGGAACCGGCGGAGACCGAAGATCCCGAAGGTCGCGAGGAATGGGTCGACGCCGTACTTCCGGCATGGTGGGCGCAGACGAATCTCGACCTGGACCATGAGAACCTCGGCTTCCCCGCAACCGCTCGCGGGTTTGCGGTGGCCCTCGAACTCGACACCTTCGTCCTTGCGGCGCAGCAGGCCACAATGGCCCGCTACAGCGCTGTCGGCTTCGAAGCGGCGGCTGTCGCTGAGCTCATTATTGCGCTCTCAGCCCCCGTGACCCGTCCGGGACGACGGCGAATCGCCACCCTCCGCTTCGGCCATCCTTTCGCCGCAGTCGCCGCCGTCTCGGACAACCGCCCGGTCGGCGCCCTCAGCAAGTGGCACGAAATGCCCGTCTTCTCGGCTTGGGTCAGTGAGCCAGCGGACGCGGACTGAGCACGGTCCATCCGCACCACCGCGCCATTCTTGAGGGGATTGGCGCGTGTCCGATCCCTGGGTTGGCGGGCTCGACGAACGGCTCAACTGCTTGCAACACCCCGCCAGAGGTCGACGCCGCCTTCGACCGCATGCTGGTCTATTTCCGCCAGTTCCTCAGGGGAGAACCCGAGGTTGTCGAGAGAGGCGACGTTCTCCTCCAGTTGGGCGACACTACTCGCTCCGACCACGAGCGATGTCACGCGCGGGTCTCGAAGCGCCCAGGCGAGCGCCATCTGAGCGAGCGTCTGCCCGCGCCGTTGGGCGATCGCATGCAAGGCACGGATGCGAGCGAGGTTCTCGGGACTCAGCATCTGGGGCGTCAGAGAACCGACTCTCGAGGCACGAGAACCTTCGGGGACGCCGTCGAGGTATCGGTCGGTGAGGAGACCTTGCGCCAGGGGTGTGAAACCGATGCAACCGACGCCTTCGGCCCCGAGAAGATCGAGGAGGCTCTCTTCGATCCAACGATTGAGCATCGAGTAAGAGGGTTGATGGATCAGTAACGGAGTACCCAGACCACGGAGGATTGCGATGGCCTCCGCGGAACGTGTTGCGGAGTACGAAGAAATGCCGACGTAGAGTGCCTTGCCCTGCAGGACGGCGGAGTGCAGCGCCCCGAGCGACTCTTCGAGCGGGGTGTCCGGATCGAAGCGATGGTGGTAGTAGATGTCCACATAGTCGAGCCCCAAGCGTTGCAGGCTCTGGTCCAAGCTGGCCAGGAGGTACTTGCGGGAGCCGAGGTCCCCGTACGGGCCGGGCCACATATCCCAACCAGCTTTGGTCGAGACGGTCAGTTCGTCCCGATAGCTCCCGAAGTCGGAATGTAGGATTCTCCCGAAATTGGATTCAGCGCTTCCGTAGGGCGGCCCGTAGTTGTTCGCCAGATCGAAGTGGGTAATTCCGAGGTCGAAAGCTCGTCGTACTATTGCGCGCTGGGTTTCCAATGGCCGGCTGTCGCCGAAGTTCTGCCAGAGGCCGAGTGACAAGCTGGGCAAGAGCAGACCACTTCGACCACTACGTCGGTAGCTCATCGACTTGTAGCGGCCACGGACCGGCACGTAGGGCGTCATTTTTCGTCGCGCTCCCCTCCTGCTGCAGTGTCTCGAGATTCAGAGATCCGATAGGTCCGCCCAAACCTTAATCCCCGACGCGTCGATCCTGGCCGTCTGCATCCAGGCGGCCCCTCAGGCCCTCGAGATGCCCACTCCATGGTTCTCTCCCCCTGCCGGGACGGGCGACCGGAGAAGGACCTCGTCAGACGGCGTGGGGGACACCCGTTCGGAATCGTCCGCCTTGTCGTCGTCATATAGTTCGTCGACGTTCGCGGATGTCGGTTCGATGCGGAAGCGGCATGTCCCGCCAGAGGGAGGAACGAATGAAGCGGAACCCCCATGCCGGTGAACCCATTGCCGATTCGAACGCGACAATTGAGGCTGCGCTCGAGGATTGCAGCATTCCTGCCCTTCTGTGCTCACTCGTCCATATGACAGGCGATTCCACGTGGATCCGTGGTGACATCCGGCCCCGGGTCTCAATGTCACTCGACATCCAATGCGGGATGTCCGGAGAAGAGCGGGCGGAGATCCGGCGTCAGGCACTGCCGGCGATCGCGGCGTACCGGGACAACGGGTCGGTACCTTGTGAATTGAGCCGTGAATTGCTGTTGGAGATGATGTCGTTCCTCGGCTGCAGGCCGGTGGATGAGGGGCGACTCGCAGACCTGTTCTTCGACGACCTGCAGTTCGAGGGTGGTGATACGGGGGCCATCGTTTGGGGTGACGAGATCTCCGATGAGATGAAGGCGGCCTCACCGGTCGTCGTCATCGGATGTGGGTTAGCCGGGATCCTCGCCGGCATCCGGCTGAAACAGGCCGATCTGCCGTTCGTCATCGTCGAGAAGAACCCCGGTCCTGGTGGCACGTGGTGGGAGAACCGTTACCCGGGGGCCCGGGTGGACGTCGGAAGTCACCAGTACTGCTACTCCTTCGAGCCGGCCGACCACTGGAGCGAGTTCTACTGCCAGCAGCCGGAACTGCGGGACTACTTCACGGCCATCGTCGACAAGTACGACCTGCGCCCACATTGCAGATTCGACACCGCTGTCACCAGCATGCGATGGGACGATGAGCACTCTTCGTGGAGCATCGCCCTCGATAGGCCCGATGGCCTCGAGGAGGACGTCCACGCCCGATTCGTCTTCAGTGCGGTCGGTTCGCTGAACCTCCCGAGACTCCCGGACATCGCGGGCATGGAGACGTTCAACGGACCTTCGTTCCACTCGGCGCGGTGGCCCGACGATCTCCCACTGACAGGCAGCCGATTCGCGCTTGTGGGCGCCGGCGCGAGTGGGTTCCAGATTGGTCCGACCATCGCCGGCGAGGTGGAGCAGTTGACCATCTTCCAGCGCACTACCCAGTGGATCATCCCGAATCCGCTGTATCACGCGACGGTCCCGGCGGGAGACCGGTGGGCCTTGCGGCACCTGCCCTTCTACGGACGGTGGTATCGGTTCATCATGACGTTTGCGGGCATTGCCGCCGGCAACGACCCCTATCGAATTGAACCGACCTACGAAGACCCGACGAACCGGTCAGTCAATGCGATGCACGCCAAGCGGGCTGATGCCCTTCTCTCATGGATGACCACTCTGCTTGCCGATCGGCCCGACCTGGTCGCCAAGGTCGTGCCCGACTACCCGGCCCTCGGCAAGCGTGTCCTGCAGGACGACGGGTCCTGGTTGCGCTGCCTGCAGCAGTCGAACGTCCAGCTGATCCGTACGGCCATCGACCGGATCGAACCTGACGGTGTCGTGACCGTCGATGGCCAACACTTTCCCGCCGACATCATCTGCTACGCAACGGGATTCCGCCACAATGAGTTCCTCGCATCCATGGAAATCACCGGTCGCGGTGGGACGTCTCTCCGCGAACAATGGGGGGACGAACCGACTGCCTACCTCGGCATCACTATCCCGAACTTTCCGAATTTGTTCTGCATCTACGGCCCCGGAACGAATCTGGCGTCCGGCGCCAGCCTCTTCTACCATTCGGAATTCCAAGTCCATCACGCAATGGGACTCATCCGCGAGACCCTCGCGTCGGGCTCACGAAGTTGCGAGGTGACGGGCGAGGCGCACGCCGCGTACGTGGATCACTACCAAGCCGAAATTGCCCAACTGGTGTGGTCGCATCCGTCGATCCGGCACAGTCACTACAAGAACCCGGCGGGCAAGGTCTTCACTCTGTCACCGTGGCCCTTGGATCTCTACCGCCAGTGGACACACGACATCAACCTCAGCCATTACGACTTCGCGTGACTCCATCCACCGGTGGTCGAGCACACCATCTCATGGGACCACAACGAACTCCGATCGCTCTTCCAGGCCAACACGAGATGGGCCGCAAATGCGCTTTCGACGAGCGCAGCAGCCCTGGCACCGAAAATGACGGCATCTGATTGCTCGGGCTCCGCCTCGAGGAATCCACCTACGAGTTCGTCGACTGCGACGTACTGGTGCACTTCGTCAGCTTCGACGTGGACATCGTAGAACCGCCGACCTTTGGGAGGCACGCCGAGCGACTGGAGCCATGAGCTGTAGCGGCCCATCGGGACGACCGAGGTCATCTCGAAGCTCGCCAGATGCCCGATCAGAGCGCCCCTCAGACGACGATGCAGCCCGAACATCGATATCAGGTTCGTCGTGGCCAACGTGACCGCAGGCAGGCGGTCGAGATACGCACCGTAGGTCGAGTCGAGGCCTAAAGCCGACATCGCATCTGCGAAGAGGGAGGAGTGCATTTCTTCGGACACACCTCCCCCATACTCGTCGGACTGGATCTGGACCATCGCAGCTTTCGCCCGACCAGCGAGACGGGGTATCCCCCACGTGTGGGGATCGGCCTCCTTCAGCTGATAGCCGGATCGGTGGATGGCGATCTCCGCCGCATGGAAGCGACTTCCATGTTCGAGCAGCCATTCCGACAGCGAGAATTTCCCCCCTTGCGTCAGGTCCCAGAGAGCGCCGGGCACATCCGCGGCACTGACGTGCCGGTGCTTCGGCAGCGCCATCCGCAACTGTCGTTCGAATGCTCGCTCCAGCACTCGGCGGAATGCCACGAGCGAAGGCTCCCACTCCCAGTCCTCACTGACGCCGGCCAAACCCCGGTAGTGCAACTCGTAGCAACAGTACAGCGCGAGCTGGACATCTTCATCGAGCAGAACATCGCCTCTTGGCATCATCGGAAGTGACAACTGATGGGGACCGCGTTGGAGAGCAGCAAGAAGCTGCGCGCTCCTTGGGCCCCTGGGCATCGGCAAGGCGGGTGTCACGGCAGTCATTTCACCCTCTCAGAGATGGACTTTTGTGTTCTCCGGCCAGTTCGAATCTCACCGGGGGGCTGGCCTTCAGAGTCGTACCCTGTCGCACTCCAGCGAAACATGGCGCTGGGATTGCCGCAAAATCTCGGGAGCTCATGAAGCCGGGGATGCGCACCGGCCGACTCGAGAACTCTCGGTCGACTCGCGGAGGGGCGTTCTCGGCCCCGAGCCCCCCTGGATCGGGCGGAACTACAGACCGCGCAACGTGCGGATGTGGCTCGTGAGTCCTTGTCGGATTGTCCCGAGAAGGGCACGCGTCCCTTCGTCGTCTTGGTCCTCCTCGGCCACAAGAACATGCGTGGAGAGCTGAGTGAGATACTCGAGCATGGTGCGGCGAACCTCTTCGTCTGTGGGGTTTCCCGGCCACAGGTTCACGGGCGTTCGGCCAGCCACGCTGGGCATGCTCCCGAGCGGGGACGCGCCGAGTCGCTCCTCTTCCGCCATAAGGAGTCCGGCCCACGCCCTGAGATCATCAAAAAGCCTGTCGAGCTCACCATGTGTTTCGTTGTTGGACGGTACTTTTCGATAGGCCTGCTTGACGTCCTGGACCACGTCGATGACCTCGCTCAAGACTGCGCTGAGAGATCTGATTGCGTGATCGGGTGGCGGCGAGTCAGCGGTCATACGGGCCTCTTTTCTTAAAATTCACCGGGTCGGTGAGAACCAGCTCAGGACGATTCTTGAATATCGAGCGGCTCCGGTTCGACCAAGGGAAGCCGAACCACAAACCAGGTTTCCCCCGGTACGGATTCTAGTTTCAGGTCACCGTGGTGCTTGTTGACGACGATGCGCCACGAAATGTCGAGACCAAGGCCCGTTCCTTCGCCGAACGGCTTGGTCGTGAAGAAGGGCTCGAAGATTCGCGAGCGGATCTCCTCAGGGATCCCGGGTCCGTTGTCCCCGATCCGGATCGAGAGGAAGTCCTCGTCTCGCGACGTTCGGATCGTCAGCCTGCCGGACCCTCCCATCGCGCCGATGGCGTTGTCAATCAGGTTCGTCCACACCTGGTTGAGCTCGGCGGCGTAGGCGGGAATGGGGGGCAGGGAGCGGTCGTACTCTCTCGTCACCTCAATACCGTCGCCGAGTTTGGGCGCCAGCATCGTGAGGGTGCTGTCCAGCAGCTCATGCACGTCGACGATCTGATAGGGGGCGCGATCCATCTGTGAGTACTGCTTGGCGGCAGCAATCAACGTCGACACTCGCGTCGTCGAGTCTTGAATCTCAGCCATCAGAATCTCTGCTTCGACGCCACAGGTAAGCCAACGAACAGCGTTCTCCAGGTTTGTCCCGCCGACAGCTTCGGCAACGCGATCCAGATAGGTCTCGGCCAGACCGGCCTGCACGAGTACAGGAGCTAGGTCCCAACCGTCATCGACCTGATGCTCCTCGAGCCACTCACCGAGACGGTCTTCGAGGTCGGAGGTCTCCATCGGGCTGAGGGTCGGTGCTTCCTTTACTCCCTCGATGGCCTCATCCTCCAATCGCATCAGCGATGCCATGGTCTCGCGATCAAATCCGGATGCGACTGTCGCCAAAGCATGACGCATTTCGGTCAGCCTTTCCCGCAAGGAAGATGTGGCCCGCACGGCCGCCGCCGCGGGATTGTTCAGTTCGTGCGTGAGCCCGGCCGAGAGGGAACCCAGCGCAAGAAGGCGCTCGCGCTGCTGCAGGGCCTGCTGCGTGCTCTGGGTACCGAAAAAAAGGCCTTCCAGGAGATGCAGCGCCATCGGGAACCATTCCCGCATCAACTGTGCGAAGTGATCCGCCCCGAGCACGAAGAACCTCGACCTGGTATTGGCCCGCAATGAGTTGTTGTACACCTGCCGGATCCGATCTCCGAGGTACGCCTGAAATGCTCCGGCGTAGACGCCACGGTCATCGGTTCGGGTTATCTCAACGTCGTCCGTTCCGACTCGGCGAAACAGCGCGACCGACCCTTCCAAAAGAACGTAGAACGATGCGGCTGGTTCGCCCTCGCGGAGGACCCAACCCGGCTCTACCTCCTCGACGTGCCCTTCTCGACAAAGGCGATCCAGCTGCTCCTCGTTCAGTTTCTCAAAAAGGAAAAGGGTCCGAATCTCGTCGATATCACAGGGGAGGTCGTCACTCATGTCGCATCACCTCATTTCGAGATACCGGTGCACGAGCATGACGGCCATAGCTCCTTCACCCACGGCGGAAGCTACCCGCTTGGCCGATTCAGCTCTGGCGTCACCCGCCACGAAGACACCGGGGATACTGCTTTCGAGGTGATAGGGAACCCGCTCCTCGATCCAGCCGGCCGGCCGGTCCCCTACCAAGGGCAAGTCCGGACCCGTCATCACGAATCCGCGTTCGTCTCGCACCACGACGCCATCGAGCCATTCGGTTCGAGGGAGTGCACCGATGAACACGAAGAGCAGTTCGGCATCGACCACCTCGGTTGCACCAGAAGTGTTGTCACGAAGTGTGAGCGTCTCCAGATGCTCGTCCCCACTCCCGGCGACCACTTCGGTACACGTCCGGACCTCAATGTTCGAAATCGTCTCGATCTGTTGCACCAGATAGTGGGACATCGACGCCTCCAGGGAACTGCCCCGTACCAGAATCGTCACCAAGTCTGCGTGTCGAGAGAAGTACACCGCCGCTTGGCCGGCTGAGTTGGCACCGCCAACGATGAAGACGTGCTGACCGGCGGCGTTGGAGGCCTCACTCATGGTTGACCCGTAGTACACGCCCCGACCCGAGAATTCGGCCAGGCCCGGGGCCGTCAGCTGCCGATACGACACGCCCGAAGCCAAAATGATGGCGTGGGCGTCGATTGTTCCTCCATCGGTGAAGCGAACCGTGCGTGCAGATCCATTGACTTCTATCGCCACGACTTCTCGGGCCGTCACAATCTCCGCGCCGAATTTGGCAGCCTGGCGGCGGGCCCGGTCGGTCAGTTGTGCCCCAGAGACGCCATCGGGAAAGCCGAGATAGTTCTCAATCCGTGAGCTCTGGCCTGCCTGCCCACCCGTCGCTGTTCGCTCGATCAGAATGGTGCGTAACCCCTCCGAAGCTCCATACAGCGCTGCGCCGAGCCCGGCTGGCCCGCCGCCGATCACGACGAGGTCGTAGAAGAGCTCAGAGGGTGTCGTTTCGAGGCCGACACGCGCCGCCAGCTCCGCGTCAGTAGGCTCAACGAGCACTTCGCCGTCGAAGGTAATGACGACCGGGAGACGCAGCGCGTCGACGCCGGCTGCGTCGAGCAGTCGTTTTCCTTCAGCATCATCAGAGAGATACCAGCGGTAAGGAACTTGATTGCGCCCGAGGAACTCGCGCACGCCCGACGACCGAGCCGACCAACGGTGACCTACGACCTTCGTCTCCGGTACCGGCCTATGGTCGATGGCGTGCCAAGCGCTGAGGAGGTCGTCAAGGACCGGATAAAGGTTTTCCTCGGGTGGATCCCAGGGCTTGAGCAGGTAGTGGTCCAGATCGACCACGTTGATGGCGTCGATGGCGGCGTTCGTGTCGGCATACGCGGTCAGGAGGACGCGCCGCGCCGAAGGGAAGATGTCCATCGCCTGCTCCAGGAATTCGATGCCGTTCATTTGCGGCATGCGGTAGTCGGCCAGCAGCAGCGCCACGACATCGCCACGCAGCTTCAGTTCTCTGAGCGCCTCTATTCCCTGGTCGCCTGATTCAGCCCGAACGATCCGGTAGTCCTTTCCGTAGGCGCGGCGCAGATCCCGTGCAATGGCTCGGGAGACTTCGGGATCGTCATCAACCGTGAGAATTGCAATGCGTGTCTCGGCCATCAGGACCAGACCAACGGAGCACGGGCCACTCCCACGACCGTTAGATTAGACGGACCTCGGCCGATTCCGGACGGTCGGAGACCACGGTCGGGAGCCGAGGTCGTCGGCAGATATCGCGCGACGAGCTCGCAGGGATATCGATTCGGTGCAGAGTGTCGGTGGCGCCCTCTCCGGCTTCGGGAGGTGCCCGAACCGGCGACCTCGGGGGAATCCGTCCCGAGGCGTAACCCAGGGGGCTATTCCCCCCCGGGCCCTTCGACCACCCCGAGCGCTCGGGCACCCGCTCAGCGGTACCTCGGCCTGAGAGGAGACCGCATACCCTCTCAGGCCCGCCGAACGGTGGTGTAACCCTCATCCCTATTTTAAGATGCGATGTCTCCTGCTCCCTCGCCCACTGCCAGAAGTGTGTCCGGTTCACGACCTGTCACGGGCGACCCTGCCCGCCTGCGAGTGGTTGACGCAACCTCCTACGAGGACTGGGAAGCCGTATATCGCGACAATGTCGGGCGCCTCTACCGGTTGATGTACGCCCGAGTGGGAAACCGCCCCGATGCCGAAGATCTCACGTCGGAGGTCTTCCGGACCGCTCTCGGACCTTTGCGATTGTCGTCTTCCAAGGGTGAAGTGCGGTCCTATCTCTTGACCACGGCCCAGACCGTTCTCGCCTCGCATTGGCGCCGGACGCTCGGAGTGCCCGTGACCTCCATCGATCCGGAGGCTGATTTGGACATTCTGGCCGACCCGCCTCAGACCAGAGAACCGAGTGACGCGCCTCAACGGGCCGGCAGAATCCTGGCTGGCCTGCCCGATCGCTACCGCCGCGTGCTCGAGCTGCGGTTCCTCGAGGCATGCTCCATCAAGGAGGCGGCGAAGGCCATGAACGTCAGTGTCAGCAACGCAAAGGTCCTCCAGCATCGAGCCCTGCGCATGGCCGCCAAGGCCGGATTGGAGCTTGAACAATGAGCGATCGAGCGGTCTCTGCCTTCATCGATGCCCTGGCCGGCGGTCGGCGACCCAAGCGATTCCAAGCCACTCCTGAAGATGCCGAGGTTCTGCGAACCGCTATTACCTTGCGCGCCGCCCGTCCGGGTGACTCGGCTCCCGACGACAAGTTCGTCTCGGACCTCTACCGAGAGTTACGGGAGCAGGCTCGTCCCGCGCCCACAGCCACGATCCGTCCCCTCGCCACGCGACGTGTCCGCGTCGCCCTGGCGGCTGTGGCTGCCAGTGTGTCGTTGGTCGGCGGAACGTACCTCGCAACTGAGAGTTTCAGCGCCTCGACGGGGACGACGGCACCCATGTCAGCGCCGAGCGGAAGCGATCTGCGCACGGGGACATTCGAGACGCCTCAAGGCAGTGTCCTGGGGCAGGTCGTTGCCTACAAGGGGCATCCGTCCTGGGTCTACATGGATGTGGGCGTCGGACAGTCCCAGGGCACAATCATGTGCAAGCTCCAGCTGGACAACGGCTCGATCGTGGCGGCGGGCCTCATCAAGCTCCACCACGGGAGCGGGACATTGTCCAAATCCATCCCGGTCGACATTCAGCGGCTCCGAGGGGCACGACTCTTCACGTCCACCGGTGCCGTTTTGGCCTCAGCAACCTTTGCCTGATTTTCCGCAGCCCGCGCTTCGAATCGGTCGCCGGCCTTCTTGACCCCTCCCGAATCGCGTCGCCACGACGGCCGGCTCAAATCGAGTTCTCCCAATCGAGAAGGCGCGCTGATCGCGAGAACCGCACACAGGGTTGGGGAGGAGGTGTAACACGTCGGCCTATCACTGGGCGGAATCTGTGCACGGTGAAAGGGGCTCAATGTCTGTGGGCGACTCCAACGTCTCATCTCCTGTCTCCCCGTCAATGCTGGACCAATTCGTCATCGACTTGGCTGGCCACGTTCTCGTAGGTGGCGTCTGGCTAGAACGCCGGTTCGAAGAGATGTTGACGAACCTCGCCGGAGGAACCGTACGAAGGGCCTCCAACAACCATTGAGCGATAGATGGTCGTGCTCCCGTCGGAACGAAAGGAAAGGTGAACGTACAATGCGGGTCAAGAAGTCCGAGGTGGGTCCACTCAGGATCACGGGAACCGAATTAGTCCACGGTCGCCCATCGACAACCTTTGAACGAGGTCGAATCTGTGCTGCGTCAGGATGTAGGACCCACCTCTCGATCTACAACCCGACGATGCTGTGCTCGGTCCACGATCATCCGCTCCACTGATCGCGAGCGCCCAACGTAGCCTGCGCCGAACCCGATTGAGCATTGACGTGCAGAAGGATCTCGCACCTTCGATTGCCAGGAGACGTGCGCCCACCCCGATCGGCCCGCTGTAACTCCCCGTCGTATTGGTCAACGAAACCAAACACACAGGAGGATTCATCATGAAGCACCATCGCATGGCCATCTTCAGCGGAGCATCGGCTATCACCTCTTTCATCGGCCTCGGTGTTGGCGTCGACGCCGCAACGGCTGCGCCACTCTCGGTTTCACCGATGCAGAGCGCGTCGAGTGCACCCACCATGAAGACGCTGATCCGCTTGCAGAGCGTAGTGAAGCCTGCCACGCTCCACGCTGCAGTGGGAACCGTGAACGGAAAGAGTGAGACGATCCTGGTCACCGCCAAGGGAATGCCCTTGTACTACTACCAGGCCGACACAGCCAAGAAATCGTTTGTCAACGGTGAACTGGCCCGACTCTGGCCGCCCCTCCTTTCAACGAAGCCGACTGCTACGGGCACCGGGGGAAAGCTCACCGCGTTGAGGGTGGCGAACGGGCACCAGGTCGCCTACAACGGGCACTTCCTCTACACGTTCGTTGACGACTCGCCCGGTCACGTCACCGGCCAGGGAGTGTCGAACTTCTTCGTCGCCACGCCGCACATCAAATTGATCGGCAATGCATCGAGAGTGAAGACTTCAACGCCTTCGGCCGGTGGTGGCTACAGCTATTGAGCATATTGCCGCTGTCGCACATGCCGAGGAGCGACGACTCACGACAACGTCAGAGTCCGGTCGCTTCCCGTGTGGTCGGACTCCATCACCATCGGCAAGGACACCAGTGATGCCACTTTTCATCGTGAAACAACGATCCACCCGGAACGACCCTTCCCTGTACGACGGACCTGGTTGAGCACATTCTTGCCGGCTACGCCTACCACTTGAATGTCATGCCCCTGGACTGCCATATGCCGGACCCGGGCAGACTGGTCCGCGCCATCGACATTCCAGTGCATGCTCCAATCGTTGGCGACTTCGGCGCCCCGATCCCGGTGTTCGAAGATGGGATCGTCCGGGTCACCGCAGTCCCGGTCACGCATGGACATGCGCACCCCGCCCTCGCGTACCGTTTCGACACCCCCGACGGCTCTGTCGTCTTCTCTGGTGATACGACCGTCAACGAAGACTTGATCGCCCTCGCCCGGGAGGCCGATGTCCTGATCCATCAGGTGGCGGACCTCGACTACCTCGAACGACATGGAATAACCGGCTCGGACCTCCAACGAATGGCGGGTCTTCACACCAACGTCACCGAGGTCGGTGACGTTGGTGTACGCGCGCGAGTCCACGAACTCATTCTCAATCACTATCTCCCGGCTGAACCCGACGCAATTGCCGAGTCTGAATGGGCGGAGCGGGCTGGAAGGGGCTTCCGCGGCGCCACGATCGCTGGCTGCGACGGGATGAGGCGGGTACTCACTCGCGCAGAGATTTGAAGCCATGGTGAAACGCCACTTCCGGCGCGCACCCATCGCCCCGAACAGAAGGCAAAAGTGAGGTGTATCCTTCGTAGGGATCAGTCCGGAGGCTGATCGGGTGGGGGGTGAGCGATGCCCAGCGGGCCTGACTCTTCGTGGCGACGTCATCCGGTGTGGAAATACGTACGCGCTGCGGTCATCTGCGCCGCCATCGTTGTGGGGGTGCTCGTCGCGGCCATGCACACGGGCTCAAGCGGCGGGTTACACGGTGCCCGTCACGCCGTACAGAAGAAGGACATCTCGCTGCTGGCGGCAGCGGTCTCGGCGACCACCGATTCGAGCAGCTTCGCCTTCACCTTTTCGGGGCAGGACAACCCTGGGAGACAGCCAGATTCAGGAACCCAGAATCAGGTTCTAAGTTCTTCGGGGGCGACGCTGACATTCGACGGAAACGGCGTCGTCAACACCGACCCCTACGTCACTCTGTCCACGACCAATTCTGCGAGCAGCTACGGCGCCGTGACGCTCGTGGTCAATGACTCGGACGCGTGGGAGTTCGGTGCCGGAAATGCGGGAGTCAACCCCGGGTCGGACACTGGTCCGGGAGATCCACTGTCGCAATTCGCCCGAGAGGTCGAGAACAGCATCGGCACGGGCGAAGGTGGGTTGGCGATGATGGGCTTGGCCGATCCATACGGTCGCCTGGACCTGGCAGAGAACATGATCACCGGCGCTACCGAGACCGGCACAGGCACGGTCGACGGGACCCCGGTCACGACATACGCCGTGACGATCAACGTGGAGAACGAGGCGAACCAAGCAGGACTCAGTCCAGAGCAACAGAGCACGATTGACCAGGCCTTGATCTTCCTGAAGCAGCAGGGCTACAAGGGCACGTCAGAGATGGTGTCCGTGGACGGCGCCGGGTACATACGGGAGATCACGTCGACGGTGACCTTCGCTTCGGGCGCGTCAGTCGTCGGAGATCAGACCTACTCCGACTTCGGCTGTGCGGGCACTGTTGTGCCCGGGGACCCTGTGGTGCGCCCGGCGCCAGCCGGCTGCGTCTCGACCGATGAGCCGGGGGCACCCGTGCCGACCTCAGTTCCGACGACCGCCGTCAATCCGCCAGCTACCACACCGACCTCTGCGCAGGCGTCCTCCACCACCACGACGACGGAATCGGTCTCGACCACTTCAGCACCGACCACTACATCAACGACGACATCGACCCCGACATCAACGACCACGCTGAGCACGAGTCAGCAGAAACGGTCTTGAATCTCTCGGTGGAGGCGTTACGTCGTGCCAAGCGCGATCGTGAGGGGAGGAGGAGGACTCCATCCCTTCATGTCCTCGAGTGGCATCTCCACCAGACCGATAGCGTAGAGAATCGCCCCGGCCCCCTTCGTGTCGAGGTGAATGGCGTCATGACCGCCGGCGCGAACCTGAACGGCCCCCGTCGCACATTCACCGCTGTCCCAAGGTAAACAGCGTTCGGTCAAGTGCCAGCTCAGGGTCGACGATGAGACATATTGCGCTGGATAGGGATCGTAAGTCCAATGAAGTGTTTCACCAAGCACGGAACGGGCCATCGTCTCGTAGAGCTGGTTCAACTCCGGCACGCCGTTGAATCCATACTCCAGCGTTCCCCCCGAGCCCATGTAGGCACCGCCCGGAGTGGCCGGGTTCCGAGGCGGGCTCGCCGAAATGAACACGTGAGCACCGTGATCACTTGCGTACCGAGCCATTTGCGTCAGCGCGCGTTCGTAACTCGTAAGGAGCATCGACAGGGAGTACTTTCCCGATGAGTCGACGCAACCGGTCGAGTGCCACTCCAGCCCTGGATTGCCGGTGAAAGCGAACACCACCGCGGCGGGCCGGGTCTCTTGAAATGCTTCGGAGAACATCACATGCTTCCCGGTGAGTGGGTCGGTATAACCGTTCTCCCAGTCGCAGGGGGCCGAGCCCAGACCGCCGTCGACAACGATCGGCACCGACGGGAGGTTCCAGGACCGAAGCGCACTGCTCGCCTGCAAGACCAGGCTGTCGCCAATGATGAGGATCGCACCCTGTCTCTCCGTCTCTGAAGCAGAACTCGGAGCCAAGACCACAGACGCGAACCAGGCGCAAAGCAATAGACAGCATGCGACGGCAGCCGCGAGACATCGGCCGCGTCTCCGTCGAAGGACACCTGCATTTGGCAGGGGGCTTCCCCCGCGAAATGCTGACACGGGGCGCGCCAGATCAAGGGTATGGAGCACAGGACCTCCACTACGGCTGCGTTGGGATGAGGACTACAAGTCGATGACGCGAAGGGTCACATCTCTATGACGCAGCGAAGGCCGAATTGGTTTACTTGGTAATTGCCGTCGACCGCCGAATGATCGGCAGACGGCATAAAATGGCGAGGTTAATCCTTGAGTTCGATCAGGATCTCGTAGTAGCGCTGTGCGCCGACGTTGCGGGCCGTCTCGGTTCCTCCAGAGCGTTGGTAGTAGACCTTGCCGGGTTGGACGTCGGCCTCGATGTAGTTCTCGGAGTCGACCCCATCCGGTGGGACGCCGGCAATCCGATCCCCTTCGATGATGACCAGGATGTAGTCCTGGTTGTGCGTGTGGAGATCGGACTCCTGGCCTGGTTGGAGGTCCATCTCCCACACCTTGACGCGCTCGTTCTCGAAGAGCAGGGCGGTGCCGACATCGCCGAGCTGACCCGTCTGTTCAGACATCTCTCATTCCTCCTCTTTCATGACTCTGGCGAGCCTCATCACATTTCCGGCGTCGCAGCCCCGGCGAGCAGGGACGAGCCGTCGAGGGTGTGTACTGCCAAGCCCAACTCGGTCAAGATAGCCGCACTCGTCATGACCCGGCCGGTCAGAACCGCCGCCTCGCCGCATGCGAGTGCGAGAGCTGCCTCTGCCATTTGTTCAACGGGTTCGAGCAGATTCGGACGTTGGGTTATCCGACCCATGAGCTCGTCGAAGCCCGACGTCCGCACACCGGCAACAGGCAGAAGCGCGTTGACCGCGATGCCATCCGCGTACAGCTCCGACGCGAGCCCTGTCGTGAACCGCTCGAGCGCAGCTTTCGTCGCCCCATAGTGCCATCCCACCTTGAAGAGGGGTGCGAGATTGTCGTAGGGCGGCGAGCCTGCGTGGGCGGCGACGACGCTTGAGATATTGACGATCCAGCCCCTTCGGTGTTCCCGCATACCCGGGATCACCGCCTTCGCCAACTCGACCGGTGTCAAGTAGTTGATCTCCATCACCCGTCGGAGGTGATCAGACGTGAGCTCGTCGATCGGACGGTAGACGGCGATGCCGGCATTGTTGATCAGCACGTCTACCGGCCCCAGCGACCGCTCCACCTCCGGGACGATCCCCGCTACCGCACGCGCGTCCGAGAGATCAGCGACGACCGGGATCCCCCGGCCACCCACCTCCTCGATCTCCTCGACAGTGCGTTCGAGTGAAGCGTCCCCGGCCGATGGTTCGGACTTCAAGGTGCGCGCAACGACCGCGACCTTTGCTCCCTCCGCTGCCAAGCGGACGGCAATACCCGCACCGATACCACGGCTGGCTCCAGTCACCACAGCGACACGCCCGTCGAGTGCACTCACTACTCACAAACCTTGCCATATTCGGGCATCCACCCGAGGCCCCCTCCTCTTCCCCCCGTTCTGCGCACGTCAGGCGCACCTGGAACTCGTGTGGGCACGGACTCCCAGACGACCGCCGACCAGGCCCCCGGCCAAGAGGCGCGCCCGAGAATTCGAACCCTTGCCGCAGCGTGGCAGCGTGGCAGCGTGGTACGAAAAGTGGAGGGCGTTGCCGGGAGCGAATCCGTAGCGTAGGTTCGGCAGCCGTGAAACCACCGCCATTTGGGTACAGCGCACCGAAGGCGTTGGACGAGGCGTTGCTCCTGCTGCAGGAGCACGGCGAGGATGCGAGACCCCTTGCGGGTGGGCAGAGCCTCATCCCGCTGATGTCGCTCAGGCTGGCCCGACCTTCGCACCTGGTCGACCTGGCTGACATCAGCGAGTTGGGATCCATTGTCGTCGAGGGCAGCTATCTGGTCATCGGGGCGATGGTGAGGGAACGCTCGGCCGAGCGCCATGACGATGTCCGCCGCCTTGCCCCACTTCTCGCCCAAGCGTTACCCCTCATCGGCCACCCCGCCATTCGGAGCCGGGGCACGATCGGGGGCAGTCTCGCCCACGCCGACCCTGCTGCCGAGTTGCCGGCAGTGGCATTGCTCCTCGGCGCCGAACTGGTGGCCCAGAGCCATGCACGGGGCACACGGACGATCAAGGCGGCTGACTTCTTTTCCGGATTCTTCACGACCGCCCTTGAGCCGGACGAGATCCTGACGGCTGTCCGGATCCCACGTCCCGGGCCCGGCACTGGCAGCTCCTTCGAGGAGGTTGCCCGTCGGCACGGCGACTTCGCGATGGTCGGAGCGGCGGCGGTTGTTCGCCTCGAGGATGGGCACATCGCTGAGACCAGCGTTGCTCTGACAGGCGTCAGCGACGTGCCAGTGCGCGCCACTGAGGTCGAGAGCATCCTGCGTGGTGCTGAGCCCACCGAGGAGGCTTTCGCGACGGCGGCCGAGGAAGCAGCACGGGCTCTCTCGCCTCCGGCAGATCTCCACGGCTCATCGGCATATCGCCGTCACCTCGCCGCAGTGCTCATGCGGCGGACGCTCAAGGTCGCCACAAAGCGAGCGCGGGAGGCAGCGTGAGCACCTTCGAGGTCGAACTCACTGTGAACGGGACGCTGCGGAAGGGGACGGTCGAGCCCCGCCGCACCCTGGCCGACTTCTTGCGGGAGGACCTTGCGCTCACCGGAACCCACCTGGGCTGCGAACACGGCGTCTGCGGCGCCTGTACGGTCCTGGTCAACGGCGAACCGGCCCGGTCGTGTCTCATGCTCGCCGTACAGGCACGCGGAGCCGACGTCCTGACCGTCGAAGGTCTCGCGAAAAACGGCGTGATGAACCCCCTCCAACAAGCGATGTGGGAATCGCACGGTTTTCAGTGCGGGTTCTGCACACCGGGGTTCCTCATGCAGATATCTGCCCTGCTGGCCGAGAACCCGGACCCGGCCGAGGAGGAGATCCGCGAGGCACTGTCGGGAAACCTGTGCCGCTGCACCGGCTACGAGAGCATCGTCAACGGCGTGCTTCGAGTGGCCGGCTACAGCGGCTCGCCCTCTGAACAACAGCACTAGCGAATCAGGAGCGACAACGTGCAGAACATCGCTGAGCGGTTCACCGGAGCGAGCGTCAAGCGCTCGGAGGATCCCCGCATCCTGACCGGGGCCGGTCACTACGTCGACGATGTCCGCCTTCCTGGCATGCTCCATGCCAGCTTCGTGCGCAGCCCGTTTGCGCACGCCCGGATCACAAGCATCGACGTCACCGAAGCCCGCAAAGCACCCGGGGTCGTCGCAGTGCTCACCGGTGAGGACCTCGAAACGGTCACTGTCCGGGGACCGGGTTCTGCCGGAATGTTCGCGGGCAACGTGCCGCTGCCGTCCTTCAGTCTCCTGGCCACCGACAAGGTCCGCTTGGTCGGCGACCCCGTCGTGCTGGTCGTGGCCGAGAGCCGCTACCTCGCCGAGGACGCAGGGGAGCTGGTGGAAGTGGACTATGACGAGCTGCCGGCCGTCATCACGCCGGAACAAGCACTCGACTCCTCCGGGCCGCCCATCTTCGATGACCTGGGGAGCAACGTCCTCATCCACGCACCAGTGGCAACCTTCGGCGACGTGGAGGGGGCCTTTGCCCGGGCCGACCGGGTCGTGCGGGCCGAACTGCGCCAGCACCGCCACCAGAACGTCCCGATGGAATGTCGGGGAGTGGTGTGCAGCTTCGACCCCGAATCCGAAGAGCTCACCGTCCACTCCGCCACCCAGGGCGTTCACGTCGCCCGCATGGGATTCGCCACGCAGCTCGACATGCCGTTGGAGAAGGTGAGGGTCCTGGCCGGGGACATCGGCGGCTCGTTCGGGCTCAAGCTGGGCGCAGCACGGGAGGACATCGCCTGCGCCGCCGCCTCCCGCCTGCTGGGTACTCCGGTCCGGTGGATCGAGGACCGAATAGAAAATCTGACCGCATCCGGTCAGGCCCGCGACGAGAGCTTCGAGGTTGAAGCGGCGATCTCGGATCAAGGCGACATCCTCGGCCTACGGGTGAAGATGACCATCGATACCGGGGCTTACCCCGGCATGGGCGGCATGCTGCCCGAAATGGTGAAGTCAATGATCTGCGGCCCGTACAAGATCGGTGCGCTGTCGTTCGAGTCCACGGCGGTGATCACCAACAAGGCCAGTTACATCGCCTACCGCGGCCCGTGGGCATCCGAGACGTGGGTGCGGGAGCGGATCATCGACCTGATCGCCAAGGAACTCGCGATGGAACCTGTCGAGGTGCGCCTGCGCAATGTGGTCACGCGGGGCGAGCCTCCGCTCGAGACGATTACCGGTCGCAGTCTCGTCGGCATCACGTCGAGAGAATCGCTCGAGCGCATCGCCACACTCGTCGATGTCGAGGCGTTCCGCCGGCGACAAGCTGAAGCCAGGACGCAGGGGCGGTACCTCGGACTGGGACTCGCGACGTATATCGAGGCGGCCCCCGGTCCCCGGACACCCGGGGGTGCGGGCGGGGTCCTCGGTCCCGAGAAAATGCGACTCCGGCTCGAAGATGACGGCACCGTGACGGTCTTCACCTCACAAATGCCGCACGGCCAGAGCCATCAAACCACCCTGGCCCAAATTGCAGCTGATGAGTTCGGTGTGCCCTTCGATCAGGTCCGAGTAGTCGTGGGCGATACCGAACTGGTACCGGCGGGATTCGGAACGGGTGGGAGCCGGTCGGCCACAATGGCCGGCGGGGCGTCGCTCCACGGTGCCCGGGCGCTGCGAGCCAAGGTATTCGAGTTGGCCGCCCACCTTTTTGAGACCAGCCCCGAAGACATGGAGCTCTCCGCCGGCTCCGTGTCGGTAAGGGGGGTGCCGGCTCGTACTCTCCAGTTGGGCGAAATCGCCCAGGCCGCTCACCAACCTGGGCGCGTGCCACCCGAGTTCGAGGGCGACCTCGAGGTCAACGCTGAATACGACGGCGGCGAAGGAGGTTGGGCCGGCGGCACCCACGCCGCCATCGTCGAGGTGGATGTGGACACCGGGCAGGTGCGGATCGACCGCTACCTGGTGGCGGAGGACTGCGGCGTCCTGATCAACCCGGCAATCGTCGAAGGACAGGTCAGAGGTGGCGTGGCCCAGGGCATCGGTGCTGTCTTGCTCGAGCGGTCTGCCTACGATCCGGAGACCGGTCAGTTCCTCTCGAGCACGTTCATGGACTACCTCCTCCCCACGGCGTGGGAGATTCCCCGGATCGAGATCGAACATCTCGAAACCGTTCCACTCGACGCAGATGTCAATTTCCGGGGTGTGGGCGAGGGGGGAATGATCATCGCCCCGCCGACTCTCTGCAACGCCATCGAGGACGCTCTTTCGCCCATGGACGTCCGAGTCACCGAGCAACACCTACCGCCATGCAGAATTCTCGAGCTCATCGGAGCCATCGCCACCGATCAGTGAATGGCGCAATGGCGCCACTCGGGGTACGAGCCACACCATGTGATCACCACCGCCATCCCGCCACCCAGCGAGGCCGGTGTCACTCGCTGATCGAGAGCAACACCGGCCCCATGGGCTGGTTTTTGTCAGATGACTGCCGAAGATCGGCTGGCCCTGAGGCCCACAGCGCTGGGCTGCGTGCTCCTCAGGAAGTCTTTACAGGCGCCTTGCAGACCGGAGCCGTGCCGTAGGGCGTGGTGAACTTGTGGTTCTGGATCTTGATCCAGAACCAGCAATGCACCGGGTTCGGCTGGCCCTTCTTGAAGGTCAGCGGTGGCGCCATCCCATTGAGCGTGTCGTTGTGCATGGCGTAGAGACCCTTGTAGACCTCCGCCGAGGTGATGGGCCCACTGCTGCCCGCGTTGGCCTTCTTGACGGCATCGGCCAGCAACAAGCCCGAAACCCAGTTCTGGACCGCTTCTTCGTTGTAGTTCGGGTTGCCCAAGGTCTGGGCCTTCGCGTACTTGTTGAAGGCGGCGTTCATGGTCTTCACGCCAGCGATCTGCGAGAAGAACGGGATGTCGGGCTCCGAGCCGATGAACTTGTTCTCAATCCCGGGCGATGTGGCGAAAGACTGCGAGACGCCACCGTCGAGCGCCAGCTGCCAGGGCGTATAGCCCTGCTTCAGGCAGTCGGAGGCCACATGCTGGACGACGGTCACGGCGTCCGCCACGTTCATGATCTGCACGCCGGCCTGCTTGGCGGCCAGACACTCAGCGGTGTAGCTGGGAGCTGAGAAGGAGATCGACGTGACGTAGCCCGGCGTGATGCCTTCAGCCTTGGCGGTGGCCTTGAACGGGGCGACACCATTCTGACAAATCGGCGACTCGGCGCAATAGAGCTGGGCGATGTTCGTGGCCCCAACCTTCTTGGCCGCCTCCATGTAGTTCACGAAGTAGTCGTCCACTGTCTGGCCCGGGGCGAAGAAGTTCCCGTCAGTGAGCAGGAGGTCTCCCTGTGAACCGCCGCCGATGACCGGGATGTGATGAGAGTCGATGAAATTGGCGAATGAGCTATCGGCATTCGAATCGTCGACCAGCACGGCGATATGGCCGTTCGTGACCATGCTCGTCACTTCCGAGAGCGAAGTGGCCGGGTTCGCCGCATCATCCTTAATGATGAGCTTGATTTGATGGCCGTTGAGGCCGCCATGGGTGTTCTGGTAATCGGCCCAGGCTTTGTAGGCCGGCGGACCGACCTCGACGCTCGAGGCCAGAGCCCCCGTGCAGCTGCACACAACGCCGATCGTGATCGGAGCGCTACTCGCGGCCGACGCCGGAGTACTCGCTCCGCTCGCAATGAGGCCTATGCAGACCGTCGCCGCGCTCAGCATCAAAGCACCTAATCGTTTGAATCTCATTGTCCCCCCTAATTTGCAGTTCCAAGACGCTGCTCGTCGCCCACCCCGACCCTGTGCATGCTTGCGGCCAGTCACCGGAACTCGTCCGGCATGGTCGTTCGCGTGGAGTGAGTCAGCGAAATGGTACCGGAAGAGGCGGGCAAACGAAGGGACAGCCGTCTCCAGCTGAGAGCCGTTGACCATTTATTGGCGATGACCAGGTCTTTTCTCTTGCGAAGTATTCACATTTGGCTGTGAGCCTGACCTCGGTCCCACGGATTCCCCCTTCGCGGGCCTCGGGGAGGATCCTCGCCAGGCCGTCGAGAACTCGTTCGAGCCCCAGGTCGAAGCCATGCTCGAGGCGGTCGGGATCGTGGAGGGCGCGCGCGTCGAAGACGACACGGGTCAGCAGCGGGTAGCGGCCGCTCTCGATCAGGCTCTCGACCAATCCGGTCAGCGGTCACGACGGCAACCCCTCAGCCCTCACCGCTCATTCGCCGGTAAATCGAAACTCTGCCTGCCAGGGACCATCGGAATGGACGACTTCCCAATAGCGTCTTGCGATGTTCTCGGGATCGAAGGCAGTGCCGGGAACGATCTGCCCGGCGATCGTCAATGTCGCCACGCGGATGCCATCGGGCTCCAAATCGGCTCCGAGCATGGTGGCAGCGGATCGGAGCGCTGCTTTGCCCAGGGAAATGGTGGCGAGGGCTGGAATCGGATAGTCAGCGAACCCCCCACCCGTCACGAGGATGATGCCCGAGCCGGCCGCCCTCATGGCAGGTGCGACGACCTGTGTCACCACAATGGCGCTGATGACGTCGACTGCGTAGGCCGTCTGCAGGTGTTCGACGCTCGAGCTCATGAGTGTGTCCGGAGCCCCCATCACTGCGTTGTAGATGATGACTCCGGGCGCTCCAAGGTCGTTGTAGAGCTCGCCGATTCGAGCTCCCAGACCTTCAGGGTCACTGGCATCCGCTGCGATCGTGCCGATCTGCGCTCCCGTGTCAGCCAGGCCGCCAGCGAGCTGGCCGAGTCCGTCCGTGCTTCGAGCGACCAAGGTCACTCGATAGCCGCCTTCTGCGAAGCGACGGGCCACGGCGATTCCAAGACCGGGCCCGGCCCCGATCAGCAGAAGATGACGGTTGTCGATCGAGGATCCAAGATCTCGGACTGCGTCGTCGCACATGGCCCTGCTTCCTTTCGCATCGATTGTCCGGGGAAATTCCCACATCTTTGGCTGATACGGGAGGGCTCGCATCTCGGAAACCCCTGGTCGACTTGGTAGCCGGTAAGCGTCCACGCTGACGCCTCCCTCATCCGACCGTGGCCGGCGGCACCTGCTCTTCGGCTGACAGGGCGCCGAGCGAAAGCCCAACCTTCAGACGCCTCATGCGATGACGACCGGCTCTGGGCACCGGAGATGAACCGCCTCGGGGCATGAGGCGTTGTCCGAGCAACCTATTGGTCGATGCCGAATCGTTGTAGGCCGAAGAGGCCGATTGCGTTGCCGCGCAGCAGGGCGTAGGTCTCGGTGTCGTCCAGGCCGGCGGCGGCGCTGAGGGCGGTGGCCACCTTCTCGGTGTGCGGGAATGTGCCGTCCGCGTGGGGGTAGTCGACCTCGAAGCAAATGTTCGACATGCCGATGCGGTGACGCTGGTCCAGGCCGGATGCGTCATCGAAGATGCAGCCGAATATCTGCCGGCGCACATACGAAGACGGGGCTTCGTCCAGTTGGATCCCGTTGGTGCCGAAAGAGTTATCCGTTCTCTCGTTCCAGAGGGAATCGGCGCGTTCGATCAGATAGGGCATCCAGCCGACCTGGCCCTCGGCATAGGCGACGCGCAGGTCGGGGAAGTGAGACAAAGTTCCGGAAAAGACGAAATCGAGCACGGAGTGCATGGTGTTTTGAAAGGCCAGTGTGGAGCTGACGATGAAGGGAGCATCGGGTGTCGTTTGCGGCATCCGCGACGACGAACCGATGTGAGCGCACAGAACCGTCTCGGTGGCCACACACGCCTGGAACAGCGGGTCCCAACTCCGGGTGTACAGCGACGGGAGACCCAATGCATACGGATTCTCCGGAAAGGTCACCGCATGGCTGCCTTTATCCGCACATCGCTCAAGCTCGCGCACAGCGAGATCGACGCTCCACAGCGGAAGGATCGTGAGCGGGATCAAGCGTCCACGGCCCTCACCGGCGCACCACTCGTCGATGATCCAGTCGTTGTAGGCCCTGACGCACAGAAGCGAGAGATCCTTGTCCTCCCGCTCGGCGAAGGTCTGCCCGCAGAATCGCGGGAGGGTGTTCGGGAAGCAGATGGAGGCTTCCACATGGTTGTCGTCCATGTCGGCGAGCCGTTCGTGTTGTTGCCAGGCGCCTGGCCGCATCTCATCGAACGTCACGGTGCCCCAGCGCAACTCGCCGAGACCAACGGCAGCCGACATGCGAGCTATTGGCTTGATCAGACCGTCGTAATGCCAGATGTCCGCCCACTCTCCGTCGCCAGACTGCTGCCACGCGCCGCCTTCACCGCCCAGCAAGCCTCCTCGCTCTCGCACGATGCGGGGCCCGCGCTCCCGATAGCGCGCCGGCAGCCGATTCGACCAAAGATCGGGTGGCTCAACCACATGATCGTCCACGGAGATGATTTTGGGGATGCGCCCACCCGCATCCTCACGAGAGCATTCGCCACTCACCGCGTATCCACCGTGACGGTGTCCCGGCCGGAGCGGAGCACCCGCCCGGGCCGGGCTCCTGTCGGACTACCACCGTGCAGTATCTCGGCACCGTTCACGAAAACACTCTCGATCCCGATGGCGTCAGAGACCAGGCGAGTGCCGCCGCCGGGGAGGTCCTTGGCCAAAGTCGGGGCGGCTGCATCCACGGTATCGGGATCGAAGAGAA
The DNA here is from genome assembly GCA_963706555.1 of uncultured Acidimicrobiaceae bacterium. Taxonomy (GTDB): domain Bacteria; phylum Actinomycetota; class Acidimicrobiia; order Acidimicrobiales; family RAAP-2; genus Bog-473. The sequence continues at coordinate 1,548,997 of OY970164.1, read as the reverse complement.
CGAAATCGGCGTGCGCTCCCTCAGCAATCAGACCCCTCTCGCGCAGGCCGAACAGTCGAGCCGGGGCATCCGTCATGAGGGCGACGGCGCGCTCGAGCGAGACGAGTCTCCTTCCTCGAAGCACATCGGCGAGGAAGCGGGTCGTGTACGGAGCACCGATGGAGCGGTCGATATGCGCGCCGGCATCGGAGCCACCCAGGAGCACGTCGGGATGCTGCCAGACCTGGCGGCGTAGTTCCCAGTCGTCATCGGTGTCGTTCGTCGGCTGGGGCCAAAGGACGGTCCGTAGCCGGTCTCGGACGACGATGTCGGCCACACACTGAAATGGATCCTGATGCAGCGACCGGGCGATCTCCTCCACCCGTTTGCCGGTGAATTGGGCGTTGTCCGGATGGAATGTATCGCCGATGACGTAGTTCTCGAACTTAGCCAGACGCGTGAACGAAAGCGGCGAGGCGATGGCACTCGCCAGCATGGTGGCGCGTACGGCCGGATCCGAGAGGCGTCGCATCCGCTCGCTCACGTCGGCATCGAGCACGTGCCCCCAACCCGGGATAAGCCACAGGGCGCAGAAACTGTCGAAGCTCATCGTCATCGGGACGAGAACCGGCATGGTGAGCGCGACGATGCGCGCGCCCATGGCGCGGGCTCGGACTGATGCTTCGAGCTGGTGCGCAGGACGGTCAGGGTCGGCGGCCTCGATCCCCAAGATGTTCCAATTGAGCGGACGCTGCGCCGCCGCGCTCAGTGAGACCAACAGATCCACGTCGGCCTCGCTGAACCGACGAAGGCAGCCTTCGATAATCGCTTCCAACGTGGTACCCGGGTGTTGCCGCACGACATCGCAGAGCGCCAATTGCTCGGCCCGTTCAGCAACCCGACTGGGCACCGGACCCCCATCGCCGTCGTCATGGGTCGGCGACGCGCTGGTCGAAAGGCCGAGGCCACCCGCGCGAAGCGACTGGTGGAGGAGACCAACCATGGCAGCCACTTCGGATTCGGTAGCGGAACGTTGGTTGGCGTCATCGGCCATGACGAAACGCCGCAGTGCGCAATGACCGACCAAGAAGCCGGCATTGACGGCGATGGAGTCATCGAAACACTCGAGAAACTCGCCGAAGCTCTGCCAATTCCAGGGAAGGCCGGTCTCGAGCGAGGTCAGCGACATGCCCTCGACCTTGGCCATCATGCGCCGGGTATAGCCGGCGTCGCGATCAAGCAGAGGAGCGAGTGAAAAGCCGCAATTGCCACCGATCACACTCGTCACGCCGTGAGTACTCGACGGGAGGGCGTAAGGGTCCCAGAACAGCTGTGCGTCGTAGTGGGTGTGCGGGTCGACGAATCCCGGGCAGACGACGAGGTCGCTGGCGTCGATGGTATTCATCGCCGGCTCGTCCACTGTTCCGACCGCGACGATTCGCCCATCTCGCACGCCAACGTCACCGTGATAGGGAGTGGATCCTGTGCCGTCGACGATACGTGCGTTCGCCACCTTCAGAGTCAGCACCGGCAGTGATTTTACCATCTGTCCGACCTCGTGCCCCGGTGCGGACCGATGTCGCGAGATGGCACGTTTCGGCGATTTCAGCCTTCGTCCTCGGCTGTCTCCGCAACGGGTCGGTCCACGCTTGTGTCCCCGATGAGGAAACCGGATTTCGACGTTGTCCGTGTCGTGGCGGGCCTATTGCGCTGCGGCACCGTCACTGTCGCGATTGAGACCCCCCTGGATCCGCACCGTCGCGTTGCACCCAGGAGCGATTTTGGACATCGGCAGCTAACCGGTCATCCGGGTTGCACACTGCCGGCGGACGCCATGCCCACAATCGGTTGGTTCAGTGGCGATCCACCGTGGGAGCCGTAGAAGGCAGCGTCGCCGTAGGTGAAGACTCCTCCGTCCGACGCGACCAGCCAGTAGCCGGATCCCGACGGGTCAGTGGCGATGCCCACAATCGGTTGGTTGAGTGGCGATCCACCGTGCGAGCCGTAGAAGGCAGCGTCGCCGTAGGTGAAGACTCCTCCGTCCGACGCGACCAGCCAGTAACGCGGGCAGCAGTTGCCATGGGCCCGGATCGAGGCTGCTCGAATTGATCGGAGTGACACCACGGCGCCAAGCAATTGCGGTGGCACATGCAGTCGAGGTCAAATCTCGGCTTAGCGTCCCAGAGCGGCTTGGACCAATTGGGCAATTACGATCTCGCCCGCGGCGGTTGGATGAAGGAATTTGAAGTCCGACGGGCTGAGTACACCGAGGAGTGTTACATAGGTATCTCCATGGGCAGCTGCCGCAGACTTCAGGTCCCGATCAATGATCGTCAGCGGCGCAAGGGGTAACGATGGCGGACTCGCTGGACCGACCACAACAGCCCCACCCCGCGGGAAGCGGGAGAGCACCGCATCCGCGTCGCCCTTAATAGACGACGGTGCGGCCCTGTCATTCAGTCCACCCTCGATGACAACCTTTTCCGGCTTACGTGCGATGGCAGGGGCGACGTCGTTGCCGAACTGGCCGCCGGCGCACCCGGGCTTGGTGAACCCCGCACCGCCATGGGCGATTACGTAGACGTGCCACCCAGTGAGGAGGCGCGGCCAGGACTGAGAAACGGAGGCGGGGCCAACACCCGCGGCATAGCTGTCACCGATCACCACAAGTTGTGGCGTCCCCACGCTGTTGAGTCGAGCTTGGGCCGTTTGAACCGCCAGAACCGGTCTGCAAGCGGCGTTCTCATCGGATCGGTGGACCAAGTAGACAATCCCAACCACGACAAGAACCGCCACCGCGGCGAAGGCTGTCGCCCATTTTCGCATCGTAGGCATCCTTCCTCAGGAATTCTCGGGATCAGGAGGGCCCTCTTTGCACCATGCGGGCTGGGTCAGCACGCTCCCTCGCTTTGAGTGCGTTTGGCTCAAGAACTATTCACGGATCAGCATCTCACCCGTGCGAGTGAGTTGAACCAACGGCGATCTTCTGCAGCGTCCGCATGCCCTGCGATATCGGCTACGACCGCGGTGGGCACTCAAATCTGATTGAACCACGTTGAAGTGATTACCCGTGTGCGCCCGTTCCAATCTGTCGAGTATCACACCTCAAGCGGGCCGTTGCTCTGCTCAACGTAAGGGCTGCTGGCCCAGCTCTGGAACCTGGCAGACGCCCTTTGGCATACGGGTTCCGGCGGCGAATGAATTGGTCTCGGCGACTCCAATTTGAAGGCCGCTGATGAAAGCGGTCGCGCTCGCAGCCATTCGGTTCGACGACCGCGCCAGCCCCGCAATCTGCGTCCGCCGTGCGCCCCACAGTCCTGACGTTTTGACACCTGCTACGACGCCGGGCTCTCTGCACGCAATATGAGATTTGAGGCTTCGTCAGCGACTTGCATAACGAGCGAGCAGTGGCACAAGCGCCTCGGCGTTCGGGCTGCCCCAGCCCGTGACAGGGTCCCAGCCCGGCCCTGCTTGGTAGCCGGTGATCGTGACGTGCGGGAACTCTGCAGTGTTGTTGCCCACCGTTATGTCGTGGAAGGCCTCGCCGTAATGCGAACTGTGAGCGATCTGGTAGATCGCCGGATTGATGAAGCCGAGATGGCGATGCGCATACTGGTCGGCCAGGGCGACGATTCCTGCCCAGGTGGGCGCGGCGGCGCTCGTGCCGCCGTGTCCGCTTATCGTGTAACGACCGCCGCCATCGGCAGTGACGACCGGAAATCCGGTATGGGAGTTTGCGTCAGCCGAGACGTCCGGGACACCGCGCATGGCGTCGATGCCGTTGACGCCATCCTGGTACGAGGGCCGATCGAACAGACCACTGAACCCCCCGCCAGACGCCTGGAAGAAGGAGCCCGGGTCGCCGTAGGGGAGACCCCAAGCAGTCTCGCCGATCCAGGCGCCAGTCGTGTGGCTCGCGTCGAGCGTGGTCCCCCCGGCGCCCAGGACCAACGGGTCTGAGGCAACGAGGCTGACCTCCTTCATCGGGGTCTGAGCGGGCCCGGCGCCCCCAAGCGCCGTGATGAGCGCACACGGCTCGCCAGCCGCACCGGCGTCGCCCGTGGCCGCTACGACTGTCACGTGGTGGGCGGCGTCGTTCTCGAGAGCCGCGTTCAGCTGGGTGACTTGCGCAGGAGTGACGCAGTGCTCTCCGCCGATCTGCCCGGCCGGGCTGAGGGAAATGATGCCACCCTGCATGGCACCCAGCCACAGAGCGGCGATTGACGCCGCGACCGCATTGTTCGCATTGTCCAGGGATGTCTCTTTGACCAAGAGGATCGTGAGTGCTGCACGTGGCGCGATTGCGTGGACTATCTCGGCATCCAAGACCTCCTCCCCGAAGGCGAACCAGGGATGCACAGGGCGGGGAAAGGTACTCACCACCTTGAGGTCCGGCGCCGGCAGGTGGAACAGATGGTCGAAGGCTGCGAAGTCCTCGCGTAGGTCACTGACTCGTGGCGGCGAGAGCTGGGACTCGGCTAGCTCGGGCAAGACCACGGTTTCGCCTCGGCCATCGATGCCACGTCGGAGGAGCGGATCGACGCCGTAGGCGGCCTCGAGTTGTTGCGGCGAGTAGCAGGTCCGGATGGACTCGCAGTCTCCGGTTCCGCCCAAAGGCTTCGTCGTGGCATCAGCCGGCGGTGTGATTGACGGCAGATACGCCGCGGCGAGCACACCGAAGACGACTACTGCGCCGAGCGTCGCTAGCGCTGAAGTGGACCGCGCTCTCCCCGCTTCGGCGGACCTTCGTATCATACTAAGTATTCTACGTATTTATCATCCGCAGTTTCAAGAGCGGGCAATTCTGGGAGAACCGAGACGGTCGCGTACCTCCCACACGGCAGCGTCGAGCCTGGTTCGATCGGTCACGTCGACGCTGAGTGCGATGGATGCCCTCGGCCGCGAGACCTCCAAGTAGCTCACGCCCAAACTCTTGCAAACCTGAACCGCCAAACGGGGTCTAGGCCATTTTGCAGCCCCAACGGGATTCGAACCCGTGTCGCCACCTTGAGAGGGTGGTGTCCTTGGCCTCTAGACGATGGGGCCGAGCGGAGGTTTCCCGGAGGAATCCGCCGGTGCTCGGGGGGAAGGACTCGAACCCTCAATAACTGGACCAGAACCAGTCGTGTTGCCGATTACACCACCCCCGAATGGGTGGACGATCAGGTTAGCCGAGCCATCGGGGGTCGCCAGCGTCGACAGGCGGGAGTCGGCGGAGGGGCCCGGCATCAGGCGTCGTGGAGCCATTCGAGGTGGTTGAAGCCCACGATCCGGCCCAATCCGACCCCGACGGCCTCTTTGAAGAAGTAGGGCACCGTCGACCAACCGGTGATCGGCGAGGTACGGGTGGGGGTCGGGGACGGCATCAGGCCGAGGGAGGACGCAATGGCCATGGAGCGGTCCTCGTGGAAGGGGTCCGTGGTCACCAGCACGGCCGTGGCATGGCGGGCGATCAGCTGGGGCGCGGCTTCTGCCACGTTGTCGTAGCTATTGGTGCCGCCGGCCTCGAGGATGTCGGCGGCGGGGACGCCTCTCTGCTCCAGGTAGGTCTTGCTCGCTCCGGCCTCGGTGTCGACATCGCCCTTCTCCCTGCTCCCGGTCACCATGATGAGGTGCGCATCACCTTTGTCGAACAGGAGCAGCGCCTCTTTGAGACGTGCCTGGAGGACGAGGGTTGGGGTGCCGTTGTACTCGGCCGCCCCCATCACCATGATCGCCCCGGCGGGGTGGGGGTCATACTGACGCGAGGTGAGCCAAACCTGTACCAGGGTGATGCCGAAGTACAGGACGATGGCGGCCACAATGAGACTGATAATGCGGAGAACGAGCCGCAGCGGGAACAGCATCAGGTGTCCGCGGCGACCCGGTCGAGCGCTGACGAAATGCGACGAAGGGTCTCGTCCCGGCCGAGTACCTCCAATGATTCGAACAATGGAGGACCAACGCGTTTTCCGGTCACCGCCACCCGTATCGGTGCCTGGGCCTTGCCCAACGCCCTGTCGAGGGTCAGCCCGATCTCCGCAGTGGTGTCGTGCAGGACGTCGCGGGTCCACTCGCAGGTGGCGTACGCGTCCAGCGCGGCGCTGAGGATCAACGGGGCCACTTCGTCACGCCCGATGGCCTTCTGCCAGCTGTCCGGGTCGATGGACGGTTCGTCGACAAAGAAGAAATCGACTAACGCTGGCACCTCGCTGAGGATGGCGACGCGCTCCTGAACGACGTCGGCCATACGCGCGAAGACGTCGGGGTCGAAGCGCTCGGCCGGCCAGGGTGGGCCGGTCGCTACGGCGGTCCCGTTGTCGGGGTCGTGCCACTGGCCCGCTGACCATTCGCCGGGCTTGGGGTCAACCCAGGGCCGCGACATCTCGATGAACTCGCTCGTCGGCAGCTCCCGTATGTAGACGCCGTTCATGTGCGACAGCTTGCGCACGTCGAAGAAGGCGGGCGAGCTCTGGACATCCTCGATCCGAAATCTCTCGATCAACGTCTCCAGTGGGAAGATCTCCTCTTCCCCCGGGCTCCATCCGAGCAGCGCCAGGTAGTTGCGGAAGGCCGTCGGGAGGTACCCCTGCTCGCGGTACATCTCGACCGCCACGGGATCACGGCGCTTGGAGATCTTCTTTCCCTGCTCGTTCACCAGCAATGGCAGATGTGCGAAGACCGGCAACGCCAAGCTGGACGCGGTGGCGGTATTCAACGCGTGCCACAACATGATCTGCTTCGGCGTGTTGGGGAGGTGCTCCTCCGCCCGGAACACGTGGCTGATCGTCATGGTGCGATCGTCCACGACGTTGGCCAACGCGAATAGCGGCTTGCCATTTCCTTTCACGCAGATGAAGTCCTCGGTGGCGCGGTTGGGGAATTCGACCTCGCCGCGGACGAGGTCGTGCACCGTCGTGCTGCCCTCGTCGGGCGTGCGGAACCGCAGGGCGCGTCCCTCGCCGCGGGGCAGTCCCCGGTCGCGGCAGTAGCCGTCGTAGCCCGGGGTCGGATCACCGGCGTCGGCCCGGGCTTTGGTGCGTGCATCGATCTCGGGCCGCGTGCAGGCGCAGGCGTACAAGGCGCCGCTCTCCCAGAGTGCTTCGATAGCAGCCTGGTGCGCGTCGCCCTGTGCCGACTGGAAATAGGGGCCCTCGTCGGGGGCCATGCCCAACCAGTCGAGCGCGGCGATGATCCCGTCGGTCCATTCGGATCGGTTGCGCTCTTCGTCCGTGTCCTCAATGCGCAACACGAACGTTCCGCCGCGTTGACGGGTGAAGAGCCAGTTGAACAACGCCGACCGGGCACCCCCCACGTGGAAGTAGCCGGTCGGCGACGGGGCGAACCGCAGTCGGGGCGTGACAGAAGTCGTAGGTGCGGTCATGGCATGGGGCAGCAACCGAACGCGCTGCGTCGTGATGACGCAGGCGGCAGCGACGTCAGTCGTCCTCGGCTATGGAGATGGCACCCGTGGGGCAACCGTTCACCGCCTCACGCAACCTGCCCCGGAACTCCTCGGGAGGGTTCTCGTTGAGGATGTAGAGGTAGCCGTCGTCGCGCACCTCGAAGACTTCGGGCAGGATGCCCATGCACACGGCATTGCTGGCGCACTCGTCGAAGTCAACAACGACCTTCACAGACGACCTCCTGGTGGTTTGGCTACGGGCACCGTCGAGCATATCGGTCAGGCCCTGGCCGCCAAGGGCGCCGCCGATCAGCCGGCGGGCGAGGTCAGATCCACTCCGGCCAGGAGCTGGCCGATGAACTCCCGGTCGTTGAGAATGGGCAGCTCCGAGACGAACAAGCGCCCGTAGCGCTCGAAGTACATGAGCTGCTTGGCCAGGAGGAACGTGCCCCGGTCGAAGTCCGACATGAGGCCTCCCGATGCGTCGGCCATCCGACGGAGTCGGCGCTGGGAGCGCAGGCGGTGGAGGATCGCGCCGACGGTCCGGCTGTGGGCTTCGATGCCCTGGGCCTTGGCCACCTGCAGCTGGATCGCCTGCATCAACCCGGCCACGCTGACCTCACCGAAGGGCCGCGTCAGGGCCGGCTCGAAGATGCTCCGGACGAATGCCGTCAACTCCGGGCCGGAAAGGCCGACCGCCTCTCCGATGGCCGGGCCGTAGGTCCGGGTGATGTACCCGGTGACGTCGGCCCACGCGTCCTCGTTCCCCATGGCGGCCGAAAGGAGGGAGAGGAAGAAGCGGTGGGTGAGCGGATCCAGCCGGCCGACGATCCCCCAGTCGATGACACCGATCCGGCCGTCGCGCAACAGCATCATGTTGCCGGCATGCACGTCACCGTGGAAGGCGCCCCACCGCACCGTCGTGAGGAAGAACGCCCGCATGACGGCCTGGACGAGCGGGGTCGGGTCGATGCCCAGTTCGGCCACCTGCACCAGGTCGTCGATGGGTACCCCGTCGAAGAACTCCATGGTGAGCACGTTGCGACCGGAGAACTCCGGATACGGCTCGGGCACGGCGATCATCTTGAGGTCGAACTCGTGCTGCAAGCGACGGAAGTGGACCATGGACCGGGCCTCGTTCCGCAGGTCCATCTCCTCGCCGATCTGGACCCGGAATCCGTCGAGCAGTTGCAACGTGGAGCCGGCCAGCTGGTCCCCGGTCAGGCGCACCAGAATCTCCATCAACGGTTGCATGAGGTCCAGATCGGTGGCCACGACCTGTTCGATGTTCGGCCGCAACACCTTGACGGCCACCAGCGTGCCGTCGTGGAGGCGGGCCCGGTGCACCACGGCAATTGACGCCGTCCCGATGGGATGGCGCTCGAACTCGGCGAAAGCCACTTCGAGGGGGCGGCCCAGATCCTCCTCGACCCTCTGGCGGACTTCGGGAAATGGGACCTCCCGCCCGGTGTCCAGGCAGGCCCGGAATTCCTCGGCCACATCGTCACCGAACATCCCGGGTGACGAGGCGATGATCTGCCCGAACTTCATGAAGGTCCCACCCAGGTCCTCGAAGCTCTTTCGCAACGGGCGGGCCAACTGGACTCCGGGCAGCGCGCCCTGGCGGATGGTCCGTACCTGCCGCAAGGCAACCGGGACGAAGTGCCGTCCGACCACCCGGGTGATCGTGGAGCTGCGACGGGCCAGGGCCAGGGCGCTCGGTTCGGGGAGGGGGCGGGGGTAGATCTCCGGCGCATCCTGGGTGAGCGACCGCGCGGGCGGCTCGAGGTCTGCTCGTCCCGCGGCGTCTCCGACAGCGCCCGATCTCACCAGCTCAGGGTAGTGCCCCATCTCACCGTCGCCGCCCGCCGACCCGCGTGAGGCCCGCCCGGAGCCGCTGACAACGTCGCTGGTAGGGTCCCACCCCTGGCGCAGCGAGGGGAGGGACCATGAACACATCGGGGTCGACCACGGACGACCTGCGTCCCCTGCGGGTCGGCATCGTGGGCGCCGGCTTCGGGTCGCGGGTGGTGGCACCGGTCTTCCGCCAGATCGGGTGCGACGTCATCGACGTGGTCTCGGCCAGGGATGCAACGGCTGTGCACGCCTTGTGCGGGGCGGACGTCGATCTGATCGCCGTGCATGCGCCACCGTTCCTCCATGCCGAGTACGTGCGACTCGCCATCGCGGCCGGACATGCCGTGCTGTGCGACAAGCCGTTCGGCACGTCCTCCGAAGAGGGAGCGGCGCTCACCGCCGAAGCCAAGGCGGCCGGTGTGATCAACCTCCTCAATTTCGAGTTCCGCCATCAACCGGCCCGACGAAAGATGCGTGAGCTCATCACGTCGGGCGAATTGGGCCGCCTCGAGCACCTTTCTTTCTCCGCCTTCTCCTCGGGCTCGAGGAAGCCGCTGCGCCAGTACGGCTGGCTCTTCGATCGCGCTCGGGGTGGAGGGTGGATCGGCGCGTTCGGCTCTCACGTGATCGACATGATGCGGTGGCTGATGGGCGAGGTGACGGCAGGGGGAGCGCGCACGTGGGTGGTCATCCCCGAACGACCCGATGGGCAGGGCCGACTGCAGAAGTGCGACGCCGAAGACGCCTTCAGTGCGTGGGTGGAGTTCGCCTCAGGCGCCACCGCATCCATCGACACCTCGTTCGCCGCGCCGATGTCCCTCCCGCCCCGCATCACCATCACCGGGTCGGAGGGGGCCATCGAGAACACGGCCGATGTCCGGGTCGTCCTCCAACGGGTGGACGGGACGCGCGCGCAGTTCGACTTCGCACCCCCGCCGGGCGACCCCCACGAGACAGCCATGACGTTGTGGGCCCGAGAGATCTGGCGGTCGGTGCTCGAAGGGCAGCAGGTGACGCCCTCCTTCGACGACGGACTGGCCTGCTCCCGCGTCATGGACCTGTTTCGATCCGACGTGCCGAGGGTCACCGTCGCGGTGGACCCGGGGTGACGCCCCTCGAGCTCTGCTGCATGACGGTGCGGCAGGCCACCCTGCCCGAGCTCATCTCGGTGGCCGCACGTGAGGGCTTCGCCTCGCTCACGACCACGCCGTTCCTCCTGGAGCGCTCCGGCGTGGAGCTGACAGAGCTCCGCCGGCAGTGCGAGGACGCCGGGGTCACGATCGGCTACATCGACGGCCTCTCCAGCCCGCTCCCCGGCACGCCTGGCGGTGTCACCGAAGAACGTTGCTTCGACATGGCCGAGGGTCTGGGGGCAAAGGCCGTGAACGTCGTCCACTTCGAAGGACACCCGGTGCCCTTCGCCGAGATGGTCGATGTACTCGGCGGGGTGGCGCACCGAGCGGCGGGCCGGGGCCTCACCGTCTTCATCGAGTTCCTGCCGGCGACCGGCATCCCCGACTTCCCCGTCGCGCTGGACCTCGTCCGCGCTGTCGGCCGGGACAACCTCCGGGTCATGCTCGATACGTGGCACCTCGCCCGGACCGGGGGTGGCCCGCAGCAATTGGTCGGCGACGCCCCGGTGTTGGTCGGCGGTATCCAGGTCAGCGACCGGCGCAAGATCCAGGACGCACAGCCCTACGTGAAGATGTCCGGTCGCTACATGCCCGGCGAGGGTGAGCTTCCACTGATGGAGATCCTCGCACCCGTGCTGGCGGCCCATCCTGCGATGCCCGTCGGCGTCGAGGTGCTGAACGACGAGCTCCGGGCGATGCCGGCCCGAGAAGCGGCGGCGGCGGCGGGAGCGGCACTGCGCCGCGTCCTCGGCCCGGGTCCCACGTCGGGCTGAACGGCGCGCGTCGCTACGTGAACAATGCCTGGAGCGAAGCCAGCGCACCCTTGTAACTGTCACCCATGAACGGGGCCATTTCCGCCGGTTCCACGTCGTAGGCCCACGTCACTTTGCACCCCTCCCCGACAGGCTCGACCGTAATGGTGGCCTCGTGCTGTTCGAGGGGCACTCCCGAAATGACCGAATACGTGAGGGTGCGGGTCGCTTCGTCCCGTGCGAGGAGACGCTCACGGACCTCCGTGCCGCCGCCCATGCCGATGATCCGTTCGTCCCCTTCGAGACGGAAGGACTCGATCCCCGGGAAGATCTCCTCCAGCGCCCCGAAGTCGCCGATCTTCGCCCACACCGCGTCCGGTGCGGCATCTATCGTCACGTCAACAGCGCCTTCTGCCATGCTGGCCTCCTCCGTCCGGTCGGGTGGACTCTCCCGTGCCGACGGTACGCTACTGCCCAACCGCGACGACATCCTCTTTCGCCCACACAGGAGACACTGACTCATGGACACCCGCAAGATCGGCTCGCTCACCGTCAGCGTGGTGGGACTCGGCTGCAACAACTTCGGCATGCGGATCGGGAGCGAAGAGACCGACGCAGTCGTCGGCGCCGCGCTCGACGCCGGCATCAACCTCTTCGACACGGCCGACATCTACGGCGGCACGAAGAGCGAGGAGTACCTCGGAGCTGCCCTGGGCTCGCGGCGCGAGGACATCGTCCTGGCCACCAAGTTCGGGGTGCCCTACGAGGGCCACCCGGGGGGCGCCGCGCCGGCCTCCATCCGCGCTGCGCTCGACGCCAGCCTGCGCCGCTTGGGCACCGACCACGTCGACCTCTATCAACAACATGTCCCCGACCCCAACACGCCGATCGCCGAGACGCTCGGCACGCTGGCCGAGCTCGTCGCCGAGGGCAAGGTGCGCGAATTCGGATGCTCAAACTTCGACGGTGCCATGCTCGAGGAGGCCGCGACGGCCGTGGCGGGGGGTGCGCCCGGTTTCGTCAGTGTGCAGAACCAGTACAACATCCTCTTCCGAGAAGCCGAGGACGAGGTGCTCGGTTTCTGTGATCGCACCGGCACCGCGTTCCTGCCCTTCTTCCCCCTGGCCAGCGGTGTCCTCAGCGGCAAGTACAAGGCGGGCGAGGAGGCACCTCACGGCACGCGCATGGCGGCCTGGGGGGACCGGGCGAAGAACGAGCTCAGCGACGACCGCCTGGCGAAGGTGGACGCACTCGATGCGCTCGCCCGGGGCGAGGGACACTCGGTTTTGGAGTTGGCGTTCGCCTGGCTGCTCTCGAGACCCGCGGTGGCGTCCGTCATCGCCGGGGCGACCAAGCCGGCACAGGTCGCCGCCAACGTGGCCGCGGGCCAATGGAAGCCCTCGGCCGCCCTCCTGGCCGAAGTGGACGTCATCGCGCCCCGCTGAGTCGTCAGGTCGCGGTCTGCATCACCGCCGCTTCCACAATCTGGATGTCAGGCGGCTGAATCGCGGTCGGCCCGCCGGCAACCGGCACCTGCCACACCATCGTCATGTACGGCGTCGGCCTCTGGACCGTCCCCGGCCCGCAGGGCGGAGTTCCCGTGATCTGCAAGGTCGACGCCGACCCCGACTCGGGCCCACAGACGGCAGTGCGCTGATGCCATTGCACGAGAGCACCGAACGGCAGCGGTGGCTTCTTCACCGTGGGCGGGAGCAGGTAGAACGCGGCGGCCAACACCTCTTCTCCTGCGGGTGTCGTGGCGTAGACCAAGCCATCGACGTTGGCCGGGCTCAGCGTTCGCTTGGCCGCCGCGTTCGCCGCCGCGATGCTCGGGTTCACGTAGTACACCACCGGGTAGTCGGTCGGGGACACCGGCACATAGCCGGCGGCTACGGCGTCCGTAGGGTCTGCATACTTGGCGACGGCCTGACTGGTGCCCTGCACATACTGGGTGGCGTTGATCTGCTGGGAAAAGGTCGGTTCGGCAGCGCACCCGGTTGCGGCCATGTGGATGTCGGTCGGGCCGTTCTTTCCTTGCGCCAAGAGCTCGTTCGCCAGTGCAGTGGGCAACGCCGGCCCGGTGTAGTTCCAATTGGCCTTCGTCGTGTTCAGTCCGGCCGCGGCCGAGGCATCGGCCCCGTTCATGTTCATGCCCTCGGTCCCGCTCATGATCATGTACGGCGTGTTGTTGAGGTCCAAACCGGCCCGGGCCGTGCCCGAGTTGCCTGCGGTGCACGAGGCTGTGCTGGACGAGGGATCGCTCGAACCGGCGTCGCCGCGCATGGCCATGCCGGCCATCGCGGTGTTCGACGTCTCCTGGGCCGGGGCCGGATATGCCGCGCTGAGCACCAACGCGAGGACCACCATTGCCCCGGCGCTGAGGGCCACAACGGGGTTCCATCGCAGCAACGACTCGGCGGGAGTGCGCGACCGTGCTTTCGTCGCTTCTCTCGTGGGCATCATCGCCAGCGCAAGGAGAACGATCAGTGGTCCGGTATTGGGGTCCGTCCCCGAACCGGTGAAGACCCCGCCGAGGAAGCCCTGCCCGGTGATCCACAGAAGTGCCGTGAGGAGGATGCCGCCGGCCAGGAACACGCCGGGGCGGCGGGCCAGCAGGGGCCCGATGCCGGTGACGAGCGCCAGGATGGCGAGGACCCAGGCGGTCTGGGTGCCCGACGATGCGAAATGATTGCCCGTTGTGACGAGGAAATGGGAATACCAGTGCGGCGTCCCGGGTGCCATGCCGGTGATTGCACTCGATATCGACGTTCTGGTCCGATTGACGGGGAGGAGGAACAGCACAGCGGAAAGGACCCAAAAGCCGGTCCAGACCACGAGCGGCGTGATCGCCCCACCGATGCCCTGCGCCGCGGCCGACGACGCGATCCCGTCAGGCTCGCTGTCCGCCCCCTTTCGACCGGTCGTGCGACGCGGCCATGCCATGAGGCCGATCAGGGCATAGAGGAGCACCGAACCGGGCGCACCGGTGAGGGCAGTCGCCGACCCGGTGAAGAGCCTGCCGAACCCTTCGCCGAACACCCACACGCCGAAGACGTAGGGAAAGGAGAGTGCGAGTGCAGGGCGCACCGTGCGCCGGAACAGCAGGCCCACGCCGATCGCCAATTGGGTGAGCGCGAACAGCGAGTTCCACACCGCTGGGTGCGGAGCGAGGAAATTGCCGACATTGGTGATCACCCAGTGGATGACCGCCGGTTGGCCCGGGGCATTGGCGAGGACGAACGTCGGCACGAAGTCCTTGGAGAACATGAAGGGCTGGAACTGCAGGGCAGCATCGAAAATCCAGAAGAGGCCGAGGACGATCTGGACGATGCGCTGCGTGCGCACCAGAGGTTGGTGTGGTGTCTCCGTGGCGCCCTCGGGCGCCTCGTCCTCATCCTCGTCTACGTCGACAACGTCTTCCATACCTGCACTTCACCGTACCTGCGGGCCTCGGGCATGTTTCGTCGGGTCTCCCCCCGGTCTGGACGGGGGGCGCCGTTCAGGCGTCGGCGACGGCTGCCACCAGCTTCTGCAGGGTGTCCTTTGCGTCGCCGAACAGCATGGTCGTCTTGGCGTTGTACAGCAGCTCGTTGTCGATGCCGGCAAAGCCGGGGCGCATCGAGCGCTTGAGAAAGATGATGTTCTCCGCCTCGTCGGCCTTGATGATGGGCATGCCGTAAATGGGGCTGCCCGGAGTGGTCAACGCGGCCGGATTGACGGTGTCGTTGGCTCCGACCACGAGGGCGACGCTCGTCGTGGGCATCTCGGCATTGGCCTCGTCCATCTCCTCAAGCTCGTCATAGGGCACGTTGGCCTCGGCCAACAGGACGTTCATATGCCCGGGCATGCGTCCGGCCACCGGGTGGATGGCGTAGGAGACGTCCACACCCTTGGCGGCCAACGCGTCGGCCAATTCACGCACCGTGTGCTGCGCCTGGGCCACGGCCAGGCCGTAGCCGGGGATGATCACCACCTTGCGGGCGTAGGCCAGCAGGACCCCCACGTCCTCGGCGGTGCCCGCGCGCACCGAGCGGGAGGCATCCCCTTCCTCGCCGCCCGTTGCGGTGATGACCGCGCCGAAGGCACTGAAGAGAATGTTCGGCAGCGAACGACCCATGGCCGAGCTCATCAGGCGGGTCAGGATGATGCCCGAGGCACCGACGAGGGTTCCCGCCACGATCAGGAGGTTGTTGTCCAACACGAATCCGGACGCGGCCACGGCCAGCCCGGTGAACGAGTTCAGCATTGAGATGAGAACGGGGACGTCAGCCCCTCCGATGGGCAACACGAAGATCAGACCCAACACGAGGGAGAGCCCGAGGATGATGAAGACGTACGCAATGTTGCCGGTCACGAGCGCCACGATGATCAACACACCGATGGCGAAGCCCACCAGGGCGTTGATGAATTGTTGCCCCGGGTAGGTGATGGGCCGCCCGGTGATCAACTCCTGCAGCTTGACGAACGCAATGGCGCTGCCCGAGAACGAGACCGCGCCGATCATGACGCCGAGGAGCACCTCGGCGGTGACATAGACCGCAGGCTTGAGGCCGAGCGAGTGGAGGTGGAGCACCTCGATGATCGAGATCAGTGCCGCTGCGCCGCCGCCGACGCCGTTGAAAATGGCGACGAGCTGCGGCATGGCCGTCATCTTCACCATGCGGGCCACCGGCACCGCGACGACGGCGCCCAACACCATGGCGATGAGGGCGAGGACGAGGTGCGTACCCCCGTGGCGCAACGAGGGCAGCGTGAACGTAATGGCGACTGCGGCAGCAGCGGCGGCGGCCCCCAGCTGGTTTCCCCGACGGGCGTACTTCGGAGAGCCCAGCCCCTTGAGGGCCAGGATGAACCCGATGATGGCCAGGAGATAGACGAAATCCCGGACCGTGGACAGCGGCAAGGAGACCGCCGTGATCACGCCTGCTCTCCGGTGTCATTGGCTTCGCTCTTCTGGGCCGCCGCGCGCTCGTTGGGCTTGACCTTGAACATCTCGAGCATGCGATCGGTCACGACGAAACCGCCGACCACGTTGAGGGTGGCGAGGAAAATGGCCAGAAATCCCAGGACGAGTTGGGCCGTGCCGTGGGCTTCGCCCATAATCGTCAACGCCCCGACGAGGACGATCCCGTGAATGGCATTGGAGCCCGACATCAACGGGGTGTGGAGGATGCTCGGGACCTTCGAGACGACCTCGATCCCCACGAATGCGGCCAGCACGAAGACGGTGAAGTACTCCACGACACCCGTCCCACTCGACACCTGGGCTATGAACGTTCCCAGACCCATCACGGTGCTGACCCCTCTCCCGAGTCCCCAAGCACCTCGATGGCACCAGGCGAGATCGCTTTGCCCTTCCGCAGCACGCACATGCCGCTCACGATCTCGTCGTCCCAGTCGGGGGCCAGCTCGCCGTCACCACCCATGAGCCCGAGCACGTTGGCCACATTGCGGGCGTAGAGGAAGCTGGCATGCGTCGGCATGCCTGAGGCCGGGTTGGCCATGCCCACGATGTGCACCCCGTGATGGTCCACGACCACGCCGGCCTCGGTGAGGGCACAGTTGCCACCCGAGTCCGCAGCCATGTCCACCACCACGGCACCCGCCGCCATGCCGTCGACCATTTCCTCGGTCACCAGAATCGGGGCGATCCGCCCCGGCACGGCGGCGGTGGTGATGACGACGTCGGAGGCACCGACTTCGCTGCCCAGCGCCGCCCGCTGGCGTACCAGCTCGTCCTCGCTCAACTCACGGGCATAGCCGCCGGCCCCTTCGGCAGAGACGCCGAGGTCGAGAAAGGTCGCCCCGAGGCTCTCTGCTTCTTCCTTGGCCGCTGCCCGTACGTCGTAGGCCTTGACGACCGCACCGAGCCTCCTGGCCGTGGCGATGGCCTGCAGACCGGCCACGCCGACGCCCATCACCAGCACCTTGGCCGGCGGCACGGTTCCCGCTGCGGTCATGAACATCGGGAAGAACTTCGCAAGGTGCTCGGCCGCAGTCAGCCCGGCCCGATAGCCCGAGACCGTGGACTGCGAGCTGAGGGCATCCATGCCCTGGGCGCGGCTGATGCGCGGGAGCAGATCGAAGCTGAACACCGTGACCCCGCGGCCGGCCAGGACTCTGAGCGCCTCGGCCGAGGCGGCGGGTTGGAAGAAGCTCAGCACGGCCGCGTCCTCGGGCACCAGGACCGCACCGGCCGCATCGGGGGCATTCACGCTCACGACCATTCCGGCACCCTGCAAGGCGCTGGGTGCATCTGGCGCAACTGTTGCCCCCACCCTGGCATACGCCTCGTCGGAGAACGCCGCGCCGGCGCCAGCGCCGGACTGCACGACCACGTCCCACCCGGTGGCGACGAGTTTCTTCACGACGTCGGGGACGAGGGCGACCCGACGCTCGCCAGCTCGTGTCTCTGTGGGGACGGCCAATTTCACGGTGGTTGTGTTTAGCAGCTACGAGCTGGGGTCTCGGAATCGGTCGGGCCTCCCGCTTCAGGAGCGTCCCGATCCCGCTGCGACGCCGAGGGAGCCGATCGCTCGGTGGCGCAGTGCTTTAGGGCACTCTGGACGGTGACGTCCAGCGATCCACCCAAAGGCCTGACGCGTGGGTCAGGGCCCGCCCCGGCGGCTATTCGGTGGAGGTATTGCCGCCCTGCGCCACCCGTCGCAGCAGATTCGACACCCGCTGGTGCGTCACGCCGAAGAGGTGGGCGATGCTCGGAATGCTCTGGCCCTCCGCCCGGAGGGCGACGACCAGGGAACGGCGGAGATAGCCACTCGCTTCGGACTGACGGCGAAGAATGGTGCTTACCAGCTGCACCGTGCTCGGCTCGTCCTCGTTGGCGAGGATGGCTTTCCAATCCTGCCCGTTCTCCCGGGCCAGACGCACCTCGGCGATCCGTTGGAACAGCACGCGCTCACGCTCGGCGTTCTCCTTCAGCACGGCATCCAGCTCGCCCAAGGCCTTGAGGACCTCGTCGGAATCTGTACCGCTGTCGCCGTGCGCTGCCATTTCTGCATCCGCACCTGTCACAGAATTTCCGTCGTGGCTGAGTTCCCGTACATCGGTTGCCAGCATGCATCCTCCATTCAGAATCAATACTCCCTTGGCGCGACCAACCTGGACGCTCTCACTATCTCCTGGCTACCTGGTTTCCTGGCTTCCTAGAAAATAGACGTCAACAACCCGCAATTGGCGTCCCCCCGCCAATACCCCGAACAGCGAAATCTCAATCCTCCGGCCGGTCGCACACGCGGGGATCGGCCGCTCTGCCACCGCCACCGCGAGCACGAAAACCGGCTCTGCCAGCAACTTTTTCGCCCCGGGTCGTGCGACGCCGAGGAATCTCGGCGAGGCGGCAGTGCGGTCCGCCAGGGCGAACGGCGGTCCACAGTCCCGACCCAGCCAGCCTGGTAATCCCAGCAGCCGTGTGCCAGATTCGCAGCAGCATGGACGTGACCTTCGGTGCCGAGCACGCATCCTTTCGGAGCGAGGCCCGTTCGTGGCTGGCGGCCCATGTCCCTGCCGAGCCCCTGCCTCCGCTCGGCACGACGGCCGGATTCGAGGCCCACCAGGCCTGGGAGGCAACCATGTTCGCTGACAGATGGTCCGCCGTGAGCTGGCCCACCGACTACGGCGGGCGGGGCCTCGGGATCATGGAATGGCTCGTCTTCGAGGAGGAGTACCAGCGGGCCCGAGGCCCCGAACGGGTGAACCGGAACGGCATCTTTGTGTTGGCGCCGACCCTGCTCGAGATCGGCACGGTGGCCCAGAAGGAGCGCTTCCTACCTGCGATTGCTGCCGGCGAGGAGGTCTGGTGCCGGGCCTGGTCCGGCGCCGGCGGCGGTCGTGACCTCGCCCGGCACGGGGCAGACGCCGTGCGCAGTCCTGCGGGGGACGGCTGGCGCCTACGTGGTCAGAAGGTCTGGGTCGACGCCGGCTCCTTCGCCCAATGGTGCTTCGGGGTCTTTCGCACCGACCACGGGGCGCCGCGAGACCACGGGCTCACCTGCTTCCTTGTTTCCTTGGACTCCCCGGGGGTCTCCCGGCGGACGCTCGGCACAATGGATGGCCGGCCTGGCCTGGCCGAGATCTCGTTCGACGACGTCGAGGTGCCCGAGAACCAGGTACTCGGCACGCCGGGATCGGGCTGGTCGGTCGCCCTGTCGATGGCCGGCAGCGAGCATGGCCTCAGCTTGCGCAGCCCGGCACGCTACGCCGGCGCCGCGGTCAGGCTCCTGGAGCTGTTCGACCAACGCGGCGCGCCGGCCGCGGCGGCGGATGCCGTCGCCCGGGCCTACGTCGACGCGCAGGCCTACGAGCTGCACACGTACTGGACGGCCAGCAAGGCGGCCCGGGGACAGGCGGCAGGTGCCGAGGCCAGCTGCAACAGGATCTCGTCGTCGGAGACCGGCGTGGCCATTCACGAGACCGCCCTGCTGTTGTTGGGGCCCGACGCCGAACTCCTCGACGCCGGGTCTCCGGACGAATGGCTGGACGGCTTCCTCACTGCGGAGGCCGATCACATCGACAACGGCAGACATGAGATACAGCGCGAGGTCGTGGCAGCACGCTTGCTCGGCTTGGAGGAAGGTTGACGGTGGACTTCGCGTTCAGCGACGACCAACTCGCGCGGCGTGCGACGATGCGCCAACTGTTCGCCCGCACGTTCCCCCTCTCCGCCCTGCGCGCATGCGCCGAGGGCACGCCGGCACAACGATCGGCCATGGCCGCGGGCCGGTGGGCGGAGCTCGCCGCGCAGGGGACGCCTGGGATGCTGGTCCCCGGACCTGATGACGGACTCGGTCTGAGCGATGTCGACCTCGTGGGCGTCTTCGAAGAAGCCGGATGGTCGCGCGTTGCCTGAACCACTGCTCGAGACCGCCGGACTGGCCGCGCCATTGTTGGCCGCACTGCTCCCTGCGCCGGCGGCGGCTGGCGCGCTGCGGGTCCTGTTGAAGGGCGGTGCCCCTCTGGCCGTGGGGGGCATCGACGTCGGGCCGGCGGGGCCGTCCTCGCCGACCACGGTTTCCGCCGATGGGATGTTGCGCACGCCCCGCGTGGTCGGGGCGTGCGATGCCGCCGTCTTTCTCCTCGCCTGCCGCGACCCGGACTCGGGCTGGCAGTTGCACGCGGTGCCCTCCGCTGCTTGCACCTCGCACGCCACCCCCGCGCTCGATCCGGCCCGTGATCTCTCCGTCGTGCACTGGCCGCTGTCAGCCGACACCCTGTTGGCCTACGGGGTGGCAGCGGAAGCGAGCGTGGGCCTCATGGCCGATCGGGGCGCGGCCGGCGCCGCGGCGCTCTTGAACGGACTGGCCGACCGGCTACTCACGATGGCCGCCGACTACGCCAAAGAGCGCCAACGGTCGGGCGCGGCCAACGGAAATTTCGAAGTCGACAAGCACCTCCTGACCAACGTCAAGGTGAAGCTCGAATTGTCCCGTCCGGTGGCGTACCGCGCCGCCTGGGCTCTCGCCAGCGCACAGCCGACGGTCTCCCATGACGCGTCGATGGCCAAGGCCATGGCGTCGGAGGTGGCCGAGTCGGCGGCCCGGGTCGCACTGGACGTCCACGGTCCGATCGGTGCCACCTGGGAGTGCGATCTCCATTTCTTCGTCACACGGGCCCGGGCTCTCTCGAAGGCCTGGGGCGACGCCACGACGCACCGGCACCTGGTTCTGGCCCAGGCCCGGAGGCGTCGATCCTGACCGGATCCCCGGGCGATGGTGCGGCAATGGCCATGTCCGATTTCCGCCAGTAATCGGCGGCGCAGCATGGCAGCATGCAGGGGTGATCGAGGACCCGGAACGCTGCTACCAGGCGGCGCAGAGCAAAGACGCCCGCTTCGACGGCGTGTTCTTCGTCGGTGTGACCTCGACCGGGATCTACTGTCGCCCCAGCTGCCCGGCCCGCACACCCAAGCGTGAGAACGTCCGCTTCTACGCGTCGGCCGCCGCGGCCCAACAGGCGGGCTTTCGCGCCTGCCTCCGCTGCCGGCCTGACGCCACCCCCGGCTCGCCGGAGTGGAACACCCGGGCCGATGTCGCGGCTCGGGCGATGCGGCTCCTGCGCGACGGCACGGTCGATCGCGAAGGCGTCGAGGGGCTCGCCCGCCGACTCGGCTACAGCGTGCGGCAACTGCACCGACTCGTCACCGCCGAGATAGGCACGGGACCGCTGGCGATTGCACGGGCGCAGCGGGCGCAGACGGCGCGCATCCTGCTCGAGACGACCACGCTTCCCATCGCGCACGTCGCCTTCGCTGCCGGGTTTTCCAGCATCCGCCAGTGCAACGAGACCCTCCAGCAGATCTTCGCCGATACCCCCCGGGGACTTCGCAGCCGCGTGCCCAAAACGGCCGCGCACCGGCGCATGGAGCGGCCAACCGATGGGGTGACGCAGGGGATCCGGTTGCGCCTGCCTTGCCGACGCCCCTTCAGTCCTACGTCGGTGCTCGGCTTCCTCGGCGCGCGCGCCGCCCCCGGCATCGAAAGAGTCGAGGAGTCCGTCTACCGCCGCAGCATGCGCCTTCCCCATGGCTACGCCGTCGTGTCGCTCTCGGCGGCCGATGGTGGCGACAAGGGGTCGATGTTCGTCCACGCGGACCTCAACCTTTCGGACCTGCGCGACCTCACCTCCGCCGTGGCGCGTTGCCGCCAGCTCCTGGACCTCGACGCGGATCCGGTGGCCATACTCGAGGCACTCGGAGGGGACCGGTTCGTGGGCCCGCTGGTGTCCGCCCACCCTGGGCGACGCGTTCCTGGTTCGGCCGACGGGTTCGAGCTCGCAGTACGCGCCATCATCGGACAACAGGTGTCCGTCCCGGGAGCGCGCACGATCGCGGGGCGGTTGGTCGCCGCTGCGGGGGAGGCTCTGCCCGAACCCATCGGAGGGATCACACACCTCTTCCCCACACCCGAAGCGCTGCTCGCACTGTCCAGGGAGGACCCTGCGACCTTCTCCATGCCCGGGAGTCGCCGGCGTGCGTTGGTCGCGCTGGCAGAGGCCGTCACGACGGGCGCCGTCGTCATCGACCCCGGGGCAGATCCGTCCGAGCTGCGGGCCTCCTTGGTGGCCTTGCCGGGTGTCGGACCCTGGACGGCCGAGTACGTCGCCCTGCGCGCGCTGCGCGATCCCGACGCGTTCATGCCGACCGATCTCGGCGTCCGGAGGGCGGCGCAGGTGCTCGGGCTCCCCGACGACGCGGCCCGGCTGACCCTGCTCTCCGAAGCGTGGCGTCCGTGGCGCAGTTACGCCATGGTCCACATGTGGGCCATGCCCGAAGCCCAGAAACCCTTGGCAGCACTGAGAGGAAGTGACGCAGCATGACACCAACGACATTCACCATGCCGATCGAGAGCCCGGTCGGTCGGCTCGTCCTGGAGAGCGACGGCGACGTGCTCATCGGGATTTGGCTGCCCAACACCACCAGAGCGGCCCGAAGCGGTGGGCACGACGCGCCGCCGGTCTTGAAAGACACCGCGACCCAACTCGAGGAGTACTTCGCCGGGGAGCGGACCGCGTTCGACCTCCCGATGGAGCTCGACGGCACCCCCTTCCAAAAGGAGGTATGGACCGAGCTCTCGAGGATCCCCTACGGGGAAACCATCAGCTATGGCGAGCTGGCCCGGCGGGTCGGCCGGCCGAATGGGCCCCGGGCAGTGGGGCAGGCCAACGGGAGGAATCCCATCCCTGTCATCGTGCCCTGCCACCGCGTCCTCGCCGGCAACGGCCTGGGCGGCTACGGCGGTGGGCTCACCATGAAGCGCGCCCTGCTCGCTGTGGAGGGTGTGACCGGCTGATCGGAGCGGGCTGCGGCGGCGGGCTGCGGCGGCGGGCTGCGGCCAAAGTCTCGGGTCGCGCCCATAAGCTGCTGAGCGATGTTTTTTACGATCGCCCTCGATGTGCTCGTCGCCCTCTACGTTCTGAGCCGGCAGCGGAGGATCCGCGTCGTGCCGCGTGTCCTGGGCCTGCGCTTTCCCATTGTCCTGGGCGTCATCGGACTGATCAACCTCCTCAGCTACAGCGACACGCACCACCCTTCGCACAGCGATTATTTCTGGGTCCTGGGCACACTCGCGGTCGGCGCAGTGTTGTTGGGCGCCCTGCGGGCGCTCACCGTGAAGATCTGGACGTCCAACAGCTGGGTCGTGCGCCAGGGGACATGGCTCACCATGGCGTTGTGGGCGCTCTCGCTGGTCCTCCACTTCGTCGCCGGCGCCGGCAATCTCGAAGCATCCAGTTTCCTGCTGTATCTCGGCGTGACCTACGGCGTGCAGAACTACGTCGTCCATCGGCGCGCGGTTCCCCTGTGGGAGGCGCTCGGCCCCGAGGCCGGACAGAGGCTGCGCGTCAACTTCGGCCAGGGACCGGGAGGTGCCGGCGCCTTCTTCGCCACCTTCGGTGGGACGGGCAGGGCTTCGGGCCGGGTTTCGGCCCGGGAAGCCCGCCGCAAAATGATCCGACCATCATTGATGTAGAGGTCGTAGAAGACGACGAGGAGCCTCCCGAGCTTCGTTGACCGTGCGCATCTTCGCGCCCCTCGCGGCCTCCTACACTCGGGGCCGATGTCGACGCCTCGGAGATTCAGTCAAGTGCCCTACGAGGGGCCGCCCGGCTCAACCGAGCTCTACCTGGTGCGCCACGGTGCGTCAGCCGACGCCGTCGAGGGCAAAGAGTTCGAGCTCGTCGAGGGCCAGGGTGATCCACCCCTCTCGCCGATCGGGCGGGAACAGGCCGAGTTGGTCGCCGAGCGACTGTCGCGCCACACCTTTGAGGCGCTCTACGTCACCACCCTGCGGCGCACCGTTGAGACCGCCGCTCCATTCGTCGCGCGTACCGGTCTCACGCCGCAGGTCGAACCTGATCTGCGCGAAGTCTTCATGGGGGAATGGGAGGGTGGGCAGTTTCGGCAGAAGGTTGCCGACGCCGACCCCGTGGCCGTGCGGATGCTGACCGAAGAACGTTGGGATGTGGTGCCCGGCGCCGAGGCCAGTGCAGTGTTCTCCGCGCGCATTCGTGGGGCGATCGAACGGATCGCCACCGCGCATCCCGATGCCCGGGTGGTCGCGTTCTCCCACGGCGCAGCCATCGGTGAGGCCCTGGCGCAGGCCGCCGGGTCGCGGCCATTCGCCTTCTTGATGTCGGACAACGCGGCGATCGCGCGTCTGGTTCTGACGCCCGAGCGTTGGATCCTCCGCTGCTTCAACGACACCGCGCACCTTGCGTCCTGACAGGATCGGCAAACCAAATCGGCCGGCCGATCGGCAGACGGGTCAGTTCTGTTCTGAGAGCTCCAGGAGACACGACGCGATGACGTCGGTGATTTCGCTACCGACCAATTCGTCGCGCTCAAGCAGCGCGTCGCGCAACGCTTCGACCACGGCCGCGTGCTGCGTGACGATAGCCATCGCCGCCTCGTGCGAGGACGTGAGCAGGGCATTGAGCTCGGCGCGTGCATGCTCGTCGGCCAGGACCTTCTCCACCAACCCGCCGCTGAAGAGTCCGTTCCCTGCAGCGGCGATGGAGATCAACGACTCCCCCATCCCACAGGCCCCGATCATCTGCGCCCCCAAGGTCGTTGCTGCCGACAGATCTCCTGCCGGACCCGTCGACACCTCGTCGAACCACCGTTCCTCGGCGGCGAGTCCACCCATGCTGATCTGCAACAGGGCGTTCATCTCGTCGCGGCGCTGCGTGAACCGCTCCTCGGTGTCCGAGTGCTGCAGCAGGCCCAGAGAGTCGCGGCGTTTGACGATCGAGAGGACATCCAACTGACGGCTCCGTCCCAGGAAGTGCGCGACCGTTGCGTGCCCCGCCTCATGGGTGGCGACCCGTTCACGCTCCTCGGGGGTGTAGATGGAGGCGTCGGTGACACCGAGCTCCACAAGCATTTTCGCTTCCGCGACGTCGGGCATCGACATGGCGGTGCGACCGTGCGTCAAGGCGATGACCAACGCCTCGTCCAACAGGCGCTCCAAGCCGGCCGGCGAATACCCCGACGTCATGCCCGCGACGCGATCAACCGCATCGTGCTCGTCGAGGTCATCGCCGTGTGCCTTCTTGCCCAGGTAGTACGCCACGATGTCAGCCCGGGCCGAACGACCGGGCAGTCCGAAGTAGATGGACCGGTCGAAGCGCCCGGGGCGGACCAGTGCGGGATCGAGATCGTCCTTGCGATTCGTCGCCCCGACCACCAGCACGTTGGCCGGCACGAGTGACAGCTTCTTCAGACGCTTCCCCTCGGGCAGGTAGCGGTTGATGATCTCGATCCAGGCGTTCTTCAGCCGTTGACTGCGCGTGGGGGTGTCAAAAGACTGGAGCTGCACCAGGAGCTCGTTCACCACGCCGGTGATGCCTTCGCTGGAGCCGTTGCCCTGTCCACGACGCGATCCCCCGATGGCATCGATCTCTTCGATGAAACCGATGGCGCCACCCTCGGTCTGCGCGTACTTGCGCAGGCGCTTGAAAAAGGAGCGGATCTTGCGATTGGTCTGCCCGAAGTACATGGATTGGAAGGCCGACGCCGAAACGAAGAGGAACGGCACCTGCGCCTCTTTGGCCATGGCCTTGGCGACGAACGTCTTGCCGGTGCCGGGAGGTCCCTCGAACAGGACACCACGGCGGGACGACCCACCCATCGCGTCGCGAAATGTCTGGTGGGAGAGAAAGAGGTTGACGGACCGCACAACTTCGGCCTTGATCCCGTCGATTCCCACCACGTCGTCCAACCCGACCTCGGTCTCACCGGGGCGGATCAGCACGTGGGGTGAGCGCCCGGCACCGACGAACGGCGCAATCATGACCACGCCGAGCAGCACGATGATGGCGAAGGCGGGAAGAAAGCGGTCGATCGAAGGTGGGACCGAGACCGAGGGGAACAGCGAGTCCCCCATGACCAGGCGGAGCACCATCCATCCCAGCACCACGCTGAGAACGGCGAGTAGGCGCCGCAGACGCTTCTCCCGACGACGATCCTGTGCCCGCGACACGTCCGCGTTGGCCAGGATGGACCCCCCGACTGCCCCCACCATGGCGTGTGCGGACAACGTCTCCCCGGATCGATCCGGCAGTGGCGTCGTTGGACGCTCGCCGGTGTCCGGGTTGCCCCGAAAACTCTGGTCTTCCCTCATGACATGGAGGCTAGTGACGCAAATCGCCGCGAACGAGGGGCGAAAGACCCTAATTTCTGGTCCCTATCTGGTCTTTTCCCACGCTTCGTGCCGTCTCATGCTGCACTTTCACCGCTGCCGCGTACCCACACCGGAAGGAAGACCTCCGTGCCGTCGGGGCCGGGGCGGCGGCTGAACACGGCGCGCACGGGCTCTCCGATGACGATCGTGGCTGGATCGATCTCGTTGATCGCGCCCTCGGGCCCGGTGACCAGATTGCCCACCATGCGCAATGCCGGCCCCTCATCCAACGTCACTGTGATGACGGGGTACGGCGCAAACGGGGCATAGGCCGGAAGGAGCGGTGGGTGGCAGACGACGAAGGACCAGATCGTTCCGGTCCCGGACACACGCCGCCAGTGCCGCTCCGTCGATTGGCAGTGTGGGCACATGACCCGTGGGGGAAACCGCAGGACCCCACAGGAGCCGCAGGCCTGCAGGCGCAGCTCCCCGCTTGCGGTGCCCTCCCAGAATCCTTCCGACTCCTTGTCAGCGCGAGGTACGAGGAAGCCATCTACGCCGGTCGGCACCGTCTCAGTCGCCATGCCACCAGTTTGGTGCCTCGCACCGGTGGAAGTCGAACACGGCACCAGTGGCGACATCCGGTCACGACGATCAAGATGTCCCCCGCCGGTCTGCGGGTGCAGAGAGAGCCCGCGCCCGTCGCCTGCCGGGCGCACCCCGAGAAAGCACAGGTCGCCATGAACCAGTTCCCCCATACGCCGATTCCCCAACACGGCTTGGCGCGCGAGGTGGTCATGGCGCAGCTGCTGGCCATGAAGCAGGACGACCAGGACTGGCGGGGCGGCCGCGTGTTCAGCCTCGTGTACTCCGCCGGGGATGAAGTGCACGAGCTCCTCCAAGATGCGCTCTCGCTCTACAGTGCCGAAAACGGGCTCAACGTGCTGGCCTTTCCGAGCATCGGCCTCATGCAGCACGACATCGTGCAGAACACGGCCACTCTGCTCGGCGCGGATGAGCCGGAGAGCGGTGGAGGCGTCGAGGGCTACCTCACCTCGGGTGGCACCGAGAGCCTCCTGCAGGCGGTCAAGACGGCCCGGGATGTGGCCCGCCACGAGCGCGGCATCCCGCACCCCCAGATCGTGGTGGCGCAGAGCGCGCACGCCGCGTTCACCAAAGCCGCTGACTATTTCGACGTCGAGCTCATCCGGGTCCCCGTCGGTACGGATTTTCGAGTCGACGTCGACGCCTTCGACGCGGCCTGCACCGATGCGACGATCATGGTGGTCGGCTCTGCACCGACGTACCCGCACGGCGTCGTCGACCCGATCGCCGACATCGCGGCGTTGGCCCAAGAGCGGGGAATCCTGTGTCACGTCGACGCATGCATGGGCGGATTCCTCCTGCCGTTTCTCGTCCAACTCGGGCGCTTTTCCGAGCCATTCGATTTCCGGCTGCCGGGCGTCACATCGATGTCGGCCGACGTCCACAAATACGGGTACGCGTCCAAAGGCGTGTCGGTGGTCCTCTACCGCACGCACGAGTTGGCCCGCCATCAGATCTTCACGACGAGCGATTGGCTCGGGGGCTTCTATGCGTCGACCTCAATGGCGGGCACCCGGCCGGCGGGGCCCATCGCTGCGGCGTGGGCCGCGCTGATGCACATCGGGCTTGACGGGTACCAGGACCTCACCCGAACGGCACACGACGCGGCGAAGGCGCTCCGGGTCGGCATCGAGTCGATCGCCGGCCTCGAACTGCGCGGGGATCCGCCGGCAACGGTCATGGCGTTCGGGCACGCGACCCGTCGCTGGACATCTTCGCCGTCGGCGAGAGACTGGCGGCAGACAGGTGGTACCTCGACCGGCAGAACAACCCGGATTCACTCCACGCCACAGTGCATGCGGGCAGCGCCGCCAGCGTGCCGTCCCTCGTCCACGACCTCCGGCGTGCCGTCAGCGCGGCAGGGAAGGCCCGGGTCACCGACCGGTCGACGACCTACGGGCAGGGCTGACGACGCGCCGTCCGTCAGCCGGCGAGGAAGGTGGTGATGGCCTGTGCCATCGCTGCCGCGGCAGACTGCTGGAAGGCGGGCGTGACGAGCAGCGCGGCATCGGTGGCATCGCGCATGTTGCCGGTCTCGATGAGCACCTTGGGAACCGTCGTGAGGTTGAGACCGGCAAGATCGTCACGAGGCTGCAACCCATCGACCCCGTCGTAGTCGCTGACCGGCATGCCCGTCACGGCCCCGAACGTGGTCCGCAACAACGCGCCGAAGGCATCCGAAGAGGCGATGACCGCGTCATTCGGGCCGTCGGCCGCAGGTTCGAGCACCGTGAAGCCCCGACCGCCGGCCGGGCCGCCGTCGGCGTGAATGTCGACCGCGACGTCGGCATGGGCGTCATTGAGAATGGCCGCGCGCGTCGTCACACAAGGCCCGATCCCGGCATTGTCCGGCCGTGTCATCACGACCTGTGCCCCTTCGGCCACCAGGTCCGCCTGCAGGTAGGTCGCGACGTTGAAGTTGAACTGGGCCTCGCTGTAGCCGCTGTCCGTCGCTGTTCCCGTTGTGTCGCAGGCTTCGTCCTCCCGGCCGTTCCAGACCGGCTGATCGATGATCTGAGGAGCGGTGTAGCTCAGCCCGTTGTGACCCGGGTCGATGCCGACCACCCGCCCGGCCAAAGGCTGGTGCTGGGTCCCGAAGACGAGCCAATAGCCACCGCCCCCTGGCGTCGCGGCCATCCCGACGGCGGGGGCGGTCGACTGGATCGCACCCTCGGAGCCGTAGAACGCGGCGTCGCCGAAGGTGAAGATGCCGCCGTCGGAGGCGACGAGCCAGTAGCCCTTGCCGTCGGTGGTGGCGGCCATGCCGACGATCGGTGCGGCCAACCGGGTCCCGCCTTCGGAGCCGTAGAAGCCGGCGTCGCCGAACGTGAAGATGCCGCCGTCGGACGCGACGAGCCAGTAGCCCTTGCCATCGGGGGTTGCCGCCATGCCGACGATCGGCTTGTTGAGACGGATGGCACCGGTCGAGCCGTAGAAGCCGGCGTCGCCGAACGTGAAGATGCCGCCGTCGGACGCGACGAGCCAGTAGCCCTTGCCATCGGGGGTTGCCGCCATGCCGACGATCGGCTTGTTGAGACGGATGGCACCGGTCGAGCCGTAGAAGGCGGCGTCGCCGAACGTGAAGATGCCGCCGTCGGAGGCGACGAGCCAGTAGCCCTTGCCATCGGGGGTTGCCGCCATGCCGACGATCGGCTTGTTGAGACGGATGGCGCCGGTCGAGCCGTAGAAGGCGGCGTCGCCGAACGTGAAGATGCCGCCGTCGGAGGCGACGAGCCAGTAGCCCTTGCCATCGGGGGTTGCCGCCATGCCGACCAGGGGGGTCTTCTGGCTCTGCAGTGCGTCGAGACCGAGCGACGCGGCCCCGAAGGGCACCACGGAATCGGGAGACTCCGCGAGATCTCCGATGTGCGGCACGTGCACCGAGGTCGTCGAGACCGAGGCGCTCGAGGTCGTCCGGGTCGGGGCCCAGGAGATCATGAGCATCGCGAGAATCAGCAGCACTGCGACGGAGAGCAGGCCTACCGACCTCCATCGTCTGGACCTTCTGACCGGCGTGATGATCCGCCACTCTACCGAGGCAGGCCGCGGCATCGTTTCGCTGTACCGCGCGACGGTGCCGCCTATGAGGTCGTCAACCCTCCGTCGACGGAGAGGGCTGCGCCAGTCACCCCGCTCGCCTCCGCTTCACAGAGCCACGCGATGAGCGCTGCCGGCTCAGCCGGCACCAAGAGGCGCTCCACCAACTGTTGCTCCGCGAATGCCTCTGCGGAAGGCAGGTCGTACACGGCCGCGGAGGCGTCGAGTATCGGCGTGCGGGTAGAGCCCGGGCACACCGCATTGGCTGTGATGCCGGTGCCCGCCAAATCGGCGGCCAAGGACTTGATCAATCCGATGACCGCGTGCTTCGACGCGCTGTAGCCGCTCAGGCGGCGCAGACCCAACAGACCAGCCGCCGAGGCGACCGCGACCACGCGCCCCTGCCGCGGGGAGGGCGCATCGAGCAGGACGGGCACGGCCGCAGCGGCCAGACGCCGCACCCCGTGCACGTTGATGTCGAACTGCACGTTCCATTGTGCGTCGGCGATGTCCCACAGTGGATCGCCGCCCGCCACCACTCCGGCCACGGCCACCGCCGCATCGAGACCCCCGAAGACCGTCAGGGCGGCGTCGACGGCGGCCTGCATGTCGGACCGGCTCCTGCACATCCCCCACCATCGTGTGCACCCGGTCGCCGTGGCGGTCACCGAGGGCGGCCAGATCGGCGGGCGTCGCCAGCGAGTAGTCGAGGCTCGGATCATCGGCACACAGGTCGACGGCGACGACGCGCCAGCCCCCGGTGACCAATCGGTCGACCGTCGCGGCGCCAATCCCGCGTGCGGCCCCGGTGAGGACGGCGATACCGCTCATGCGGGCGGTCCGCTCTCGGGCCAACGCGCCGAAATCGCAGTGACCAGATCGTCCGTCATGGCCGCCAAGAGCAGTTCACCCTCGCCCGCACTTGCTCCCTCTGGGTCCCCCAGCACACCGTTGGACGATATCGGGCGCACCCCTTCGGCGCGTAACCGGGGCATGAGGACGTCGAGCGGGGTGGTGCAGCCCGCCGCCGCGAGCTCGAGGCGTACGGCTCCCGGATCGATGGCCAGCATCAGCGACGTCTCGGTCCTTCCGGCATGCGCGTCACCGCCCGGCACCGACGCGGTCCAGATCATGGCCGCCTCGCCATCGGAC
This sequence comes from uncultured Acidimicrobiaceae bacterium, assembly GCA_963706555.1. Classification (GTDB taxonomy): domain Bacteria; phylum Actinomycetota; class Acidimicrobiia; order Acidimicrobiales; family RAAP-2; genus Bog-473. The sequence goes on along the minus strand of OY970164.1, from coordinate 1,517,964 downwards.
CGGCACCGCTCGCCGACCAGCGACAACGCCTGGTGGTTCCCCCCGTGGGCGCGAAATGAGGACGACGCCCGAGAAGGAGCCGCGCGCCGAGCGGATCAGCTCGATCAGGACGTCGGCCAACACCGTGTGGTTGATGAGCAACGTCCCCGGAAACCCGGCGTGCTCGCCACTGGCGCCATAGGCCACCGCCGGCGCCACCATGATGTCGCTCCTGGCTCTCGAGAGTCGCTGCCCCAGTTCCACCGCGATTCGGGTATCGGTGTCGAGGGGCAGGTGGGGCCCGTGTTGTTCGAGTGAGCCGATCGGCAACGCCAAGAGGCACGCGCGCTCTTGTGCCGCGACGTCAGGCCACGTCGCGCCACCGAGCTCCACGTCGACGCGCCGGCCCGCGCTAGACGCGCGTCGACGTCCGGAAATGAACCCGCGTGGGCACGGGGATAGGCGTTCCCTGGGCGTCGACCTTGGAGTGCCCGATCGCTGCGCCCGGTAGCGCCGTGGCGTCGCGCGCCGCCAACGCCTCCTCGCCGTGACCGAACACGCACTCGGGATCGGGCCCGTCGAGGGGGATGCCGGTGAAGAACTTGGCAGCCATGCAGCCACCCTGGCAGGCGTCGTAGGACCCGCACGATGCGCATGCCCCCGCACTTTGCGGCTCGCGCAGTGACTGGAAGAGATCCGACTCGCGCCACACACCGGCAAATCCGCCCTCGTGGCGTACGTTGCCGGCCAAGAATTCCTTGTCGATGACGAACGGGCAGGCGTAGACGTCCCCGACCGGGTCGATCAGGCACACCACCCTCCCGGCGCCGCACAGGTTGAGCCCGTCGAGAGGCGCCCCGAGTGCCGAAAGATGGAAGAACGAGTCGCCCGTCAAGACGTCGGGACGCTCCAAGAGCCAGTGGTACAGCATCCGCTGCTGTTCGGCCGTCGGATGGAGCGCATCCCATGTCTCGATGCCGCGACCCGAGGGTCGAAAGCGCGTCAGCCGCAGTTGTGCACCGTAACTCTGGGCGATTGCGGCGAACTCGTCGAGCTGGGTGACGTTCTCCCTCGTCACCACCACGCTGATCTTGAACTGGCCGAAGTTGGCGGCGGCAAGGTTGTCCATGGCCGAGCGCGCCGCGGCGAAGGACCCCTCTCCGCGCACTGCATCATTGGTCGAGGCCAGGGCCCCGTCGATGCTGATCTGCACGTCGACGTAGTCCATCCCGGCCAGTCGACGCGCCCGCTCAGCGGTGAGCCTGGTCCCGTTGGTCGAGAATTTCACGCCGACCTTGTTCTCCACGGCGTACCCGACGAGGTCGAAGAAGTCCGGGCGCAACATCGGTTCGCCCCCGCCGATATTGACGTAGAAGACCTTCATCGCAGCGAGCTCGTCCACGATGTGACGGGCTTCGGCCGGCGTCAGCTCCATCGGGTCGCGGCGACCCGAGGAGCTCAGACAGTGCACGCACGCCAGGTTGCAGGCGTAGGTCAGCTCCCAGGTCAAGCAGATAGGTGCTTCGAGGCCCTGCGTGAACCGCTGGCGCAGCGGCATGATCTCTGTGGGCGCATCAACGGACATCAATCACCTCCGAAGCCGCCAGGCGTGCGAGCGCACGACGGTATGTGGGTCGTTCAGGTTGGGGAATCAGTGCATCGATCGCGAGCTCTGCGCTGTCGTACTGGTCCAGTGCAGTGACCAACTCGACGAGCGTCCGCGATTTGAGGAACATCAGACGGCGCGTCCCGAAGTGGTACGCGAGCGCGCCGAATGACTCGTCACGCAACGCGATCTGGGGATGCACCCGCCATGCGCTTCCAGCGTCAAAGGCCAGAGCAGCCTTCGTCGGCTGCTCCTCGGTCACGCTCAATAGACGCCGCACATCCCATCGATCGAGACCTCCTCGACCAGCAGCTCGTCGACCTCGTCGTCGGCTGGTGTTTCGACATCCTGCACTTCAACGTTTTCAGACAGCACCCTGGCCTCCTTCGTGTTGGCACGATCCTATCGCCTGGGGCAAAGTCCCCCATTCCTGTCAAGATTGCAGCATGCGCCCTCCCAACTGGGAAAACGGAGAAGGCCCCCCTCCCGTCTCCTCCGCCCCCTCTTCGCGGACGACGCCGTTGCCCTCGCACTTCGGGCTCTCGAGTGACCCCGGGACGATCGCCCTGGACCGGGGCCGGGTCCTCATGGGCGGGAGCCCGCTGCGCCTCCTGCGCCTGAGCGAACGTGCCGGTGTGCTGGTCCGGGGGTGGGAAACCGGAGCGATGGTGGGCCCCCGCAGGGCCGAGCAGCTCCTGGCCCGGCGACTCGTTTCCTCCGGTGTCTTCCTTCCCCGACCTGGTCCCGCCACGTTCGGGCCCGAGGACGTCACGGTCGTGATCCCGGTCCGCGACCGCCCCGAGGTCCTCCAGAGGGTGCTCGCCGCCCTCAAGGGATTGGAGTGCCTCGTCGTCGACGATGCCTCGTCAGAACCCCGACGTACCCGGGAGATCGTCGAGGACGCAGGGTGCCGGCTCCTCGCGCTGGGCACCAACGCGGGCCCCGCCGCGGCCCGTAACGCCGGACTGGGTCGGGTCACCACGCCCCTCGTCGCCTTCGTCGACTCCGACTGCGTCCCCGACCCGCAGTGGCTCGAGCCGCTCCTCGGACACTTCGACGACCCCGTGGTCGCCGCCGTCGCCCCACGGATCGTGCCCCTTCCGGTGGTTCCCGCCACGGCCCTGTCGCACTACGAGATGGTGCGCTCCTCGTTGGACCGGGGAGGGTCGGCGGGGCCCGTCCGTCCACTGAGCCGGATCCCCTACGTGCCGAGCGCTGCGCTCGTCGTTCGCCGCGAGGTGGCCGGCCCTCTCCTCTTCGACCCCCGGCTGCGGGGCGGCGAGGACGTCGATCTGGTCTGGCGCCTGGCCGACGCCGGGTGGGACGTGCGGTACGAACCGGCTTCCGTCGTACAGCACGAGGGGCCGGCCCATCTGGGTTCGTGGCTGGGTCGCCGCGCCTTCTACGGCACGACCGCGGGGCCTCTGGCCCGCCGCCACCCGAAGTCGCTCGTCCCGCTCCAGGCCTCCGCCTGGTCTGCCGGCGTGTGGGCCCTGGCCTGCGCCCGCCGGCCCGTCCTGGCCGGGGGACTCCTGGCCGCATCCGTCGGCGTGCTGGCTCATCGCTTCGACGGATTGGTCGAAAAGCCATTCGGGGTGGCATTGAAGATCGCGGCCGGCGGGACCCTCAAATCGGCGTTGCCCGCGATCCACGGCCTCACCCGGGCCTGGGCCCCCGCCCTCGTGCTCGGCCTGAGCTGGCGCCGCACCCGGCGCGCCGCCGCCCTCGCCCTCCTCGCTCCCGCGCTGGCCGACTGGAGAGCTGACCGGGCCCAGCTCGATCCGTTGCGGTACACCGCCCTGCACGTGGCGGACGACGTCGCCTATGGCGCAGGCGTTTGGCGGGGTTGCGCCACCGCACGGACCCTCGCTCCGCTCCGCCCGCGCATCGTGTTCAGGGCTCGCATCTGGTCCAGCACCTCGTTGCGCAGGCAGCTGCAGGACGGGCGGAAACGGTAGGGGCGAGAGCCAGTACTTTGGAGACCGTGGCTGCCGTTGTCCTGCAGGGCCCCGCCAACTCGGCGCCGGAGCACATCGTCGGGCCGTTCGCCTCCCTCGAGGAAGCGACGAAGTGGGCTCTGCACCACCCACGGCCCGGCGGCTACAGCGTGGCGCAGGAGTTGACCCCAGCCGAGCACTTCACCGGGGAAGAAGGCGCGTGAGCGGGGGGAACCCCCTGCGGGCCTAATCTCTCGGGTTCACGCTGCGATGTCAGGCGTGCCCGTGGGACAGGCCAGGAGCTTCACGAGAGGGTCGATATGAGCAACGAATGGTTCGAGACGGTTCTGGAGGCCCAGCGCCGCGCGAAGAAGCGCCTGCCCAAGTCCGTCTACGCCGCGCTGGTGGCCGGGTCTGAAAAGGGCATCACGGTGGAGGACAACATTGCCGCCTACGCCGAACTGGGATTCGCTCCCCACGTGGCGGGATCGCCGGCAAGCCGGGACCTCTCCACAACGGTCATGGGTCAGACCATTTCGTTCCCGGTACTGATCTCGCCCACCGGCGTGCAGGCGGTGCACCCCGATGGCGAGGTCGCCGTCGCCCGTGCCGCAGCCGCCCGCGGCACGGCCATGGGATTGAGCTCGTTCGCCAGCAAAGCGGTCGAAGAGGTGGTCGCCGCCAACCCTCAGACCTTCTTCCAGGTCTACTGGGTGGGCGCGCGCGACGATGTCCTCCAGCGGATCGAGCGGGCACGCGCGGCCGGTGCAGTCGGGTTGATCGCCACCTTGGACTGGTCGTTCTCACACGGACGCGACTGGGGCAGCCCGGTCATCCCCGAAACGCTCGACGTCAAGTCGATGGCGCGCTTCGCGCCTGAAGCATTGACGCGCCCCCGGTGGTTGTACGACTTCGCCAAGTCCGGGAAGTTGCCCGATCTCACCGCACCGAACATGGGCAAGAAGGGGGAAACGGGGCCCACGTTCTTCGGTGCGTACGGAGCCTGGATGCAGACACCGCCGCCGAGTTGGGAGGACGTGGCCTGGCTGCGCAAGCAATGGGACGGGCCGTTCATGCTCAAAGGCGTCTCTCGCATCGATGATGCGAAGCGGGCGGTTGACGCCGGCGTCACCGCGATCTCGGTGTCCAACCACGGCGGGAACAACCTCGACGGCACGCCCGCCACCATTCGCGCCCTGCAGCCGATCGCCCAGACCGTCGGCGATCAGGTCGAAGTACTTCTCGACGGCGGGATCCGGCGCGGCAGCGACGTGATCAAGGCGCTGGCGCTCGGCGCACAGGCCGTGATGATCGGACGGGCGTACCTCTGGGGCTTGGCCGCCAACGGGCAGGCCGGGGTGGAGAATGTGCTGGACATCTTGCGGAGCGGCATTGAGTCGGCGCTCCTCGGCCTTGGACACGGTTCCATCCACGACCTCAGCGCGGACGACCTGATCATTCCGCCCGGATTCAGCCGCCGCCTCGGAGCGACGCCGTAGGGCCTACGCCGCTAGGCGTCGAACTTGACCACACCCCGGATAATCGTCCCGGCCGCCTGGTCGTCGTACCCCTGCTGCACCTGGTCCAAGGTGTACTCCTGCGCAATGATCTCGTCGATCTTGAGCAGGCCGTCCTCGTAGAGATTGAGCAGATTGGGAATCTGGACCCGGGGACTGGCCGAACCGAACACGGTGCCGAGGAGTGCCTGGTTGTACATGGCGAGGTTGAAGAGGTTCAACTGGACGTCCATCTGGTCGAACCGCGCGATCGCCGTCACCACGATCCGGGCGTCCTTCGACCCGAGCGCGCACGCCGATCCGATGAGATCGCCCTTGAGCACTCCCGGGGTCAGGATGACGACGTCGGCGTTGCGGCCTTTCGTCAACTCGGGCAGCATGAATTGCGCATCGAGCAGCGAGGGCGCAGTGTGGGTGGCTCCGATCTCCTTGGCCTTCTCCAGCTTGAAGGGGACCGGGTCCACCGCGATGATGGTGCGCGCGCCCGCAAGACGCGCTCCCTGGATCGCTCCTGACCCGACACCACCGCAGCCGACCACGACCACGGTCTCACCGGGCTTGACCTTGGCCCGGTCGACCGCCGAGCCGAAACCGGTGGAGATCCCGCAGCTGATGAGCGCCGCCGCTTTCATGTTGGCGTACGGCTCGATGCGCACCAACGAATTCTCGTGGCACACCATCTCGTCGGCGAAGGTCCCGAGCTGGCACATCCGGTTCACGTTCGCGCCACCGAGGTGATAACGGTAGGTCCCGTCGCTGATCATGCCGCCGCCCAACGTCGTCGCGCCGAGGTCGCACAGGTTCTGCCGGCCCGAGGCGCACCAGTGACAGGTTCCACACGATGGGATGAACGACACCGCGACGTGATCACCGAGCGCGACCTGGGTCACATTGGTCCCCACCTCGGTCACGACGCCCGACCCTTCGTGCCCGCCGACGACGGGGAACATCGAAGGGATACCGATCAGTTCGAGCACCTCGGGTGGGGCGCTGATGTCGCCCGTCCGCAGGTGCTCGTCGGAGTGGCACATCCCCGAGTAGGCCATCTTCACCCTTACTTCACGGTTGGCCGGTGGATCGATGTCGACCTCTTCCGTCTTCCACGGCTCGTTCACTCCGGAACAGACCACCGCACGCGTTTTCATTGCACATCCCTCCCGCTCGACAACTCAGGCGTTGTCGCGTCGTCAGTATCGTTCGCCCCCGGCCGCCGGACAATCGCGGCATTCTGGCCCGAACCCGACACGTGCGTCCCCGGGGGCCGCGGCCGGACGCCGCCTGACCCGACGACTAACGTCGCTGCGATGTCCACGGGCCAAACGACGCGCGGCCTGCCCATCGAGATCTCGGGCCTGACCAAGCACTTCGGGACGGTCCTGGCCGTCGACCACCTCGACTTCACGGTCGAGCCGGGTCGGGTCACCGGTTTTCTCGGCCCAACGGCTCGGGCAAGACCACCACGCTGCGGATGCTGCTCGGGCTGGTGGCACCGAATGCGGGGCGGGCCACGGTGGGCGGTCAGCTCTTCCGCGAATTGCCCAACCCCTCCGGCACCGTCGGGGCAGTGTTGGAGGCGACCAGCTTCCACCCGGCGCGCCGGGCCCGCACCCACTTGCGCATGGTTGCGCGGGCCGGCGGCCACGACGAGGCCCGTGCCGACGTGGTGCTCGACCTCGTCGGCTTGACGGCGGACGCCAAGCGCAAGATCGGCGGCTTCTCCATGGGCATGCGCCAGCGACTGGAGCTGGCGAGCGCACTGGTCGGGGATCCCGACGTCCTGATCCTCGACGAGCCGTCCAACGGCCTCGACCCGCAGGGCATCGCATGGTTGCGGGACCTGATGCGCTACCTGGCCGGGGAGGGCCGCACCATTCTCGTGTCGTCGCACCTCCTGGCGGAAATGGCCCAGACCATCGACAACGCCGTCATCGTCTCCCAGGGCAAGCTCCGGGCCCAGGGGACGTTGGAATCGATCACCTCGGGCATCACCGAAGCCTCCATGCACGCAAGAACTCCCGAAGCGGATCGCCTCTGCGCGGTGCTCACCGAGGCCCATGTCCGCTTCCGCCGCCTCTCCCAGGACCTGGTCGCCATCGACGGTATGTCACCCGAGCAACTCGGACCACTTCTGGCCAGCAACCAGATCGTCCTCTACGAGCTCACCAATCAGGGTGCCGACCTCGAGGCGATCTTCCTCTCCCTCACGTCGGGCCTCGGCTTCGGCGATATGGCGCCGCCGGCATGATCAACACCATTCGGTCCGAACTGCTCAAGATGCGCACGATGCCCGGCATCTGGGTGTGCTTCGGGTTAGTCCTCCCGTTGACCGCGCTGTTCGTCCTGGCGGTCTTCGCCAACGCCGGAGGCTCCCCGGGCCACACCTTCTCCTTCGTGCAAACGCTCAACGACCGGCGCCAGCTCCTGGGCGCCGGGTATTTCGGGATCACCTTTCTCGCCCCCGTGCTCGGCGTCATCTGCATCACCAGCGAATACCGGCACAAGACGATGACGTCCACCCTCGTCCTCACCCCTCGGCGAGGCCGGGTCCTCGGCGCCAAAATTGTCGTCACAGCCTGGTGGTGCCTGCTGATCGCCGTCCTCTCCCTGGTGACGGTGGCCGCCGTCGGGCTGCCCTGGAATGCCGCGCTCGGTGGCGCCACGTCACAGGTGACCAATCAGCTCGGAGCCGTGGTGCCCGGGCTGGTCGCCGCCACCATTCTCCTCGGGTTCTTCGGCCTCGGTTTCGGAACACTGGTGAAGAACCAGGTCGCCGGCATCCTTCTCGCTATCGGCGGGACCTTCATTCTCGAACCGATCCTCGTCCTCCTCGCCCGGGGCATCTTCCACTACGACCTGAACTGGCTCCCGTCCTCTGCGGCGGCGTCCTTGGCCGGTTCACTCGCCCGGGGCGGGCTCGGCGGGAACCACGACGCCACCTCGCGGCTGTTGTCGTGGTGGCAGGGTGGCCTGATCATGCTCGCGTGGGGCATCGTCCCCTTGGTCCTCGGTTACTTCACCACGGTCCGCCGCGACGTCACGTAGTAGCCGCCACTCTCTGCGGCGCAGACTCTCAGCGGCGCAGGACCTCACCGGGCCGCGCCGCCAGGCCCTCGTCGCTCGAAACGCCGTCCACCCGGATCGGCACGCCGTTGACCAACGTGTGCGTGACACCGACCGGCGCGTCAGCCGTCAGGCGCTCGCCGTGGGCCGGGAAGTCGTAGATCCGCCGCAGCGGGCCCGGAGCGATCGTCTCCGGATCGAACACGCAGATGTCGGCCGCCTTGCCGACGCTCACGGTACCCCGGTCCGCCAACCCGTAGACCTGCGCCGGCTCACCGGTCAACTTGTAAATGGCCCGTTCGAGTGGCATGACCCCGCGCCCGCGCACCCAGTTCCCGAGCAGATCGGTCGAGAAGCAGGCGTCACACAACTGGGAGACGTGCGCCCCCGAGTCCGCCAGGCCGAACAGCACGTTGTCCCGCGGCAGTAGCCACGCGATGCCTTCTTGGTCGTTGTTGGCCAACACCGACCAGAAGCGCGCTTCGAGGTCGTCGTCCAGGGAGATGTCGAGCACGACATCGAGGGGAGAGCAACCCCGCTCCTCGGCCAGCGCAACCACCGGCTTGTCGTTCAGATCGGGGTGGGACTCCGACGTGGCGACCGCGATGTTCGCCCAATTGACCGGAATGGCCCCCCCGGCCCCGCCTGCCTCGGCCAGTGCCTTCTCACGCCATGCCGGATCACGGTACGCGGCGATCCGCTCCTCCTTCGACTTCCCCATCAACGCGGCGAACATCGAGCGCATGTTCAGCGTGAAGGGCTCCAAGAGGTTCATCTGGAAGACCAACGGGCGACACGAGACCTGCGGCCAGACTTCGATGCCCTCGGCCCAGGCCGCGTCATGGTCCGCCATCACCTTCTCGTGATACGGGTAGTCCCGCACGGTGAGCAGCGCCGTCCAGGTGAACGGCCGGCCGATCTCACGCTGGAGCTCGAACACTTCGTCGTGTGAGATGACCCCACCGGGGAGCAACGCCACCACTCCGCGCGATCCGTGGCGCAACGGCTGCAGCAGAGCGCGGAGCTCCTGCAGGTCCCCGACACGCGAGGGGACGGGACGGCCGCTGTCACCGCTGTGTGTCGGCGATGCGCTCGACGCGAAGCCGATGGCGCCACCGGCCATGGCATCGGCCACCACCTCCTGCATCCGCGCCATCTCCTCGGGCGTCGCGGCACGCTCGTACGCGTCGTCGCCCATCACGTACATGCGCACCGCCGTGTGGCCCACATAACAGGAGAAGTTCAGGGCCGTGCCGCGACGTTCCACCGCGTCGAGGTATTGGGTGAAGGTCTCGAACTCGTCCCACGGCACGCCAACCGACAACGTGTCGAAACTCATGTCCTCGACGTGCTGCAGCGTGCGCCCCAGGAGGGCGACGCCATCGGGCCGCACCGGTGCGATGGAGAAGCCGCAGTTTCCCGCCACCACCGTCGTCACACCGTGAAACGACGATGGCGTCAACGATGGGTCCCAGAAGACCTGGGCGTCATAGTGCGTGTGGATGTCGATGAACCCGGGCGTGACCACCTGACCCGTCGCATCGAGCACGCGGGACCCGCTGAGCCCCGTGCCTATCTCGGAGATCTTGCCGTCGGTGACAGCCACGTCGGCCACATGACCGGGAGATCCTGTCCCGTCGATGACCGTCCCACCCCGAATGACTACGTCAGCGCTCATGGCACCATCGTCGCAGCCTTGACGCCTTCGTGCACGTCCATGGGGTGGTGGGCCGATAACCCGGGTCGGGTACGGTGGAGCGGGAGAGGCGGACTTTCTCCTGCGGAACACGATTTCGGCGCCAACGACGGCGTGTGACCGAGGTAGCCACACATGGGTTTGGGATTTCCAAAAGGCAAGGCAGCACCCGACAAGGTCGACAGGTTGCAAATCTCAGGTGCGATCATGGCGCCGTCCGACGGGCCCTCCCCCGTCGAGCTGTCCGATGCCGGCCGTCCTCCGCTCGGCCTGGGCGTCGTCCGGGATCAGTACGTCCACAAGGTACGCAAGACCCCGACGATCCGCATGGTGCCCGGTTCCCTTCGCGTGGAAGGACGCCTGTTGCAATTCGCGGTGTCCGACAACGTCGGGGCGCACGGGCCCGACGGACCCGGCAGCCCACCCATCTGGGCCGTGAACATCCACGGCTACTTCGCCGGAGGCGGCATGTACTGGCGCGAGAGCGCCCGTCTCGCCGAACAGCTCGGCTGGCGGGTCATCAATCCCAGCCTCCCCGGTTTCGGGGGGAGCGATTCGCTGGATTGGCACGACGTGTCGATGGAGATACTGGCCAATCAGGTCAAGGCGGTGATCGCCCACGTCGATGCCGGCCCGCTCGTGGTGCTCGGTCATTCGATGGGGGCCGCGGTCGCCGTCCAATTCGCCCACGACCATCCGCGGCACACGCTGGGGCTCATCTATCGCGACGGGGTGAGCACGCCGGCCTGGAAGACGCGTCACGGCGTTGTCTCCTCGCTGCTCGCACCATTGGTCCCCAACATTGCGCCCATGGTCGATCTGGCGGCAGCGGCGGTCGGTGACATGCCCGACCTCTTGATAGGCCGGATGTTCTCGACCTTCCGTTCCGTCTTGCCCGAAGTGCGACGAAACGTCCGCACGGTCGGCCAGACGCTGCCCATCGGGAGCCTGCTCATGTCGAACGATCAACGCAGCGAGGTGCGGGCACTGGTGGCCCAGCAAATCCCGATCCTCAACGAGTGGGGCTGCTTCGACCGCATCACGCCCACGGCGGTGGCGACGGAGTTCGCAGACATCGCGCGCGCTCCGGTGCAATGGGTCCCCGGCGGGCACAGTTGGATGTTGGCCCGCCCACAGGGCCAGTCGGACATACTCCTTCACCTGGCTACCGGCAAGGAGTTCATGGCCAATGTCGAGAAGCGCTGGCGCCAGTTCACTGCACGCGACCACCCGTTGCGCGCCGTCAACTAGCAGCCATCTGTCCGGGAGAGGCTGCACGGACATGGCACCGCCGCCGCAGGTGCGCCAGTGATCGCCCGCCTGCTCGATCCCCTCCTCAACCTTCACGGCGTGGAGGCCTATGCGCTCGTCGGCGCGCTCGTCTTCGCCGAAGCTGCCATTTTGCTCGGCTTCTTCTTTCCCGGTGAGACGGCGGTGATCATCGGCGGCGTGGCTGCCTCCCGGGGCAACATCAACATCGTCGTCCTCATTGTGGTCGTCGTCACCTGCGCCATCGCCGGTGACTCGGTCGGCTACCTCGTCGGCGAGCGGTGGGGACGCCGACTCATGCAGACCCGGTTGTTGCGCAAACGGCAACGGGTGCTCGCGGTGGTCTTCGTCCAGCTGAATCGGCGCGGTGCGATCGCGGTCTTCGTGTCCCGTTTCACCGCGTTCCTGCGGGCGGTCGTCCCAGGTCTGGCCGGCATCTCCTCGATGCCCTACCGGGTCTTCCTCCCGGCCAATGCGGCCGGTGGCATCGTCTGGGGAACCGCCTTCTGCCTCCTCGGCTACGTCCTCGGCAACGCCTACACCAGGGTGGAGAAAGCCTCGGGCATCGCGTCTGACATCCTCCTCGGCCTCATCGCCGTCCTCGTCGTCGTACTAACGGTCCGCCGCAGGCGAAGGGAGAAGGCCGAGCAGAGCGGCGCCGTCGAGGTCAGCCCGGGGGTCGCGGGTTGGAGGGGAGGTGCGACAAGTCCTGATGAGACCGGTCCTGATGGGACAGGTCCGGATGAGACCAGTCCTTCCTAGAAAGTCTTAGAAAGCGAGAAAGTCTTGGAAGGCGCCCTCAGCCGGTGCCCTCGAGCACGGATCGGTCCCCACGCAGGACGCCGCTGACGATGTGAGCGAACGCACCTGCGCTGTCGTGACCGGCGGCATCGGTGTCGAGCCAGCGGACCGAATCCGACCCCGTGTTGCGATCAAGGCCGAAGAGCCCGAAGCGCGGTTCGTAGGAGCCCCACTCGTAGTTGTCGACCAGGGACCAGTGGAGGTACGCCGTCACCGGCACGTCTTCCTCCGTGGCGGCGACCAGCGCGGCGAAGTGCTCTCTGAGATAGCGCGGACGATCCCATCCGTCGCGGCGTGGGACGGGGTACCCGCCCACCGCCCTCGTGGCCATGCCGTTCTCCACCACCCACACCGCAAGCCCTGGGTGCAGCGCCGCTTCGGTCCGGCACCACGAGCGCATTCCATCGGCATGCGGCGCCACGTCCCAGAGGCGTCGTCCGGCCGACCACTCATGCGCCCCCCACGCGTTGCGGCGCCCCGGCAGCCCGAGTGCGTGACTGGCCAAAGGGTCGTACCAATCGAATCCGATGGCACCGAGACTGCTTGTCTGCCGCGAGGCCTCCACGAGGTCGAGGACCCGTCGCGGCGCGGGCCGGCGGGAGGCCGCCCGCACTTGCGACCACAGCGGGCCCCCGCCCGCGCCTCTATTGGTCCCATACGGGCTGATGGCGGCGAAGAACCGTCGCAGCGCGAACTCCCCGGCGTGTCGCGGTGGGAAGGCTGCGTCGTGCAGTGCCCGGCGCTCGTCGATGTAGAGGTCGGCATCGGACGTCGGGATGCCGACCTTTCGCGACAGAAGGAGGTCCGTCACAAGCCGATCCAACTCGTAGATGGATGAGGCGCCCGGGTTGCAGGTGACCAGGGCGCCTGGTTGCACCTCGGTGATGGCATCGGCCGCGAGCACGTGTGCGGCGAGGAGGTTGTCCAGCACGCAGAACGCGTCGGCGAACGCGGCGCGGCGGCCGGGTGGATGCGCTCCTTCGATCCACCCTTTCACCATCACGATATTGGGCTCGTTGATCGTGACCCACCGACGGCAGTGGGGCGCCAGTGCAGGCAGCACGCGGGCCACGTGGCGGGCGAAAGTATCCGGCGATCCGGGCCGCAACCAGAACTCCTCCCCCAAGAAGGCGGGGTGGGTGAAGTGGTGCAACGTGATCATCGGGTCGACGCCGCGGGAGGCGCACAGCTCGAGGATCTCGACGTAGCGATCGAGTGCGGCCTCGTCGAACCGTCCCGCTTCGGGCTCCAACCGCGCCCATTCGACCGACAGCCGGAAGACGCTGCACCCGATCGCCGCCGCCCGGTCCAACGCCTCTTCGGGATGGGCCCAGAAGTCGCAGGCCACACCGGAACGATCCACGCGGCCGGAGCGTTCCCACGAATACCAATTGTTCGCCGGCTCGCCGTCGCCGTTGTACCCACCCTCGATCTGGTAGCCCGCCGTCGCGACACCGATGGCAAAGCCCTCGCCGAGGAGGGAGGTCTTCTTCGCTGCGCGCCGACGGCCGGTGCCCGTCCCGTCGCTGGATGTCGAAGGCGCCACGTTCACAGCTTGGCAGCTCTCGTACCCGGTGAGGCGGGGCTGAAGGCGGCGAGACGCCGCTGTCGACGGAGACGGCGCTGTGGATCGAGAACGTCCAGTCGGAGAAGATTCAGTGCGAAGCGATCGATCGCATCCGCGACAGCGCTGCGCCCACGAGATCGATCTCCTCGCGCGCGGTGCGCACCAGGGTCTGGACTTGCGGTGCCGTGGCGTCGCTACAGGCGCGGAGAGCGGCCGACTGCACATCTTGGGCGGTGCCGATCACGTCCGCGACCTGGATACGCACCGCGTCGGGCCCACCCTGTCCCGTCGGAAGCCGGCGCTCCAGCCGCAGCATCTGGTCGAGCTCATCACCGACATGGCGCAGTGAGCGGCAGACGGCGGGAAGTTCGGCGACTGGCGCGTGACGTGCATCGGCGTGCCGCACCGCAGCTTCGGCATCCTCTATGGCCCGCCACATGAGTCGGCGCGCTTTTGTCGCGGTGGCATGCCGCAGTTCACCGGACGGGACCCGCCCCCCATTTCGCTCCCGCCACGCCGTCCATGTCGACGCACCGGCGAGGACGCCCCGGGTGACGGGGTGCCCCCGCACCACACGCCAGCGACGTCGCACCTCGCGGCGCAGCACGAAATATGCGGCCACGGCGCCCAGGACGATGACGCCACCTGCGACCAGAAGGACGACCAGGACATGGGCCAGGAACGACACGGGAAAAGTCTACGCCCGCGCCGTCATGGCAGAATCGCCACCTTCGCCGGCCGGGGCCGCCGGAGCTGGCCGAGGGAAGGGAGCACGCATGGCAGACGAGGTGTTGCGGGAGCGTCGGGGGCACGTGGAGATCCTCACGATCAACCGGCCCGAGGCGCGCAATGCGATCAACGGCGCCGTGAGCCGTGCCATGTCAGCGGCCATGGACGAGTTGGCCGATAACGCCGACTGCTGGGTGGTCGTCCTCACCGGGAGTGGCGACAAGGCCTTCTGCGCCGGCATGGATCTCAAGGCATTCTCGAGCGGAGAAGGTAAGGACATCATGGGGGCCAGCGGGGGATTCGGCGGCCTGACCGAGCGGGAGTTCGACAAACCCCTGATTGCCGCCGTGAACGGGTCTGCCCTGGCCGGGGGCCTCGAGATCATGCTGTCCTGCGACCTCGTCGTGGCGGCGGACCACGCAAAGTTCGGCATTCCCGAGGCCAAGCGGGGCCTCATCGCCGGCGCCGGCGGCCTCCTCCGGCTGCCCAAGCGTCTCCCCTTGGCGGTGGCCTACGAGCTCGCCATGACCGGCGATCCCATGGATGCCGGGCGCGCCCACGCGTTAGGGCTGGTCAACCTGGTCGTTCCGGCGGATTCGGTGCTCACCGAGGCGCTCGCCCTCGCGGAGCGGATCGCCGCCAACGCACCCTTGGCCGTCCGGTACTCCAAGAGCGTGATGAAGCGCGCCGCCGAGGTGCCCGAGGCGGAAGGCTGGAAGATCAACCAGGATGCGGTGGATGTCGTCTTCAATTCTGCCGACGCCATGGAAGGCCCGGTCGCCTTCGCCGAGAAGCGAGAGCCACGCTGGCAGGGTAAATAACCCTCTCCGGGTCTGACCCGCCATGCTCGCCTCCGGCCTCGACGCCCTCCGGCTGACCCTTCACGTCCTGGCCGCGACGATCTGGGTCGGAGGGCAGATCGTCCTCGCCGGCCTGGTCGGGCCGTCCCGCACATTGGGCGCAGACGCGCCCCGGGTCCTCGCCCGGGCGTTCGCCCGTTTGGCCTGGCCCACCTTCGCCGTGCTGGTCATCACCGGGTTCTGGAATGTGTCCGCGGTCCACTGGGCGGGCCAGAGCGACGCCTGGAAGACGGTCCTCATCGTCAAGATCGTGGTCGTGGCGACAGCGGGCCTGGGTGCTCTTCTGCACGGGCGCGCCACCTCGCGGACGGCGATCGCGGTGTGGGGCTCGGTCGGAGGTCTCGCCAGCGTGGCCGCCCTGGTACTCGGGGTTCTCCTGGCCGGATGATCCCCTCCCACCGACAGGCCCGGCGTCGTGCCTGGCGCGGTGGGCGCCGGGGTGGATTGGGTCTAACCTGACCACTGGGTCCACCGCGATGTGGACGGCGAAGGAGGTCCGCATGCTGGCAGAGATTTTTGGAGTCGATGGGGTCATCGTCCTGATCGTTGTCGTGGTGCTCCTCTTCGGCGGGGCCGCCATTCCCAAGCTGGCCCGCAATCTGGGTTCGGCCAAGAACGAGTTCGAAAAGGGCATGGGGGAAGGAAAGAAGGCCTCCCAGGACTCGAGCCTTGCGGCGAGCAACGGCACGTCGGAGGCCGCGACGGCTCCTGCACCGGCTCCTGCCCCCTCCCCGGTGACTGACGACCCGACGTCACGGAGCTGACCACGCCGGGCTCCGGTCCGGCCGTCTCGACAGACAACATGGCTCGGGGGACGCATGCGCGATGACGTCCTGACCATCGCCGACCGCCTCTGGCGTGGCGACATCTCGACCGCCACCATGCACCCGGTGGACCATGTCGGCGGGTTCGTCGAGATCACCGACGGCGTGGGATTCACCCCCTCCTTCGCCAACGTCTCGGCCTTCGATACCGGGGACGGCCTGGTCCTTGTCGACACGGGCAGCCCGCCCCTGGCTTCTGTCGTCCATGGCGACATCCGCCGGTGGAGAGACTCCCGACTGCACACCGCGGTGTACTCGCACGGCCACATCGACCATGTCTTCGGCGTGCCAGTGTGGGAACAGGAGGCGAAAGAGCGCGGCTGGGACCCGCCCGAGGTGATCGCCCACCATGCGCTGCCGGCCCGCTTCGACCGCTATATCTTCACGGCGGGCTACAACTCCATCATCAACCGGCGCCAGTTCGGCTTCAAGGACCTGCGCTGGCCGACCGAGTACCGCTATCCCGATCGCACCTACCACGAGGCCATGGACCTCTCCGTCGGGGGCTCGGACTTCGCGCTGCGCCACGAGAAGGGGGAGACGGACGACCATACGGTCACCTGGCACGCCGCCTCCCGGGTGCTGTGCTGCGGCGACCTCTTCATCTGGGCTTCGCCCAATGCCGGCAATCCGCAAAAGGTGCAGCGCTATCCCCGCGAGTGGGCGCAGGCTCTCCGGCGCATGCTCACGCTGGATGCGGAGTTTCTCCTGCCGGGCCACGGGCTGCCGGTGATCGGCGCCGCCCGGGTGCGCCAGGCCCTGACCGACACCGCCGATCTGCTCGAGTCGCTCGTCGAGCAGACCCTGGCGATCATGAATGCCGGCGGCCGGTTGGACGACGCCATCCACTCCGTGCATCCACCCGCTGAGCTCGAGGAACGCCCCTATCTGCGACCGGTCTACGACGAGCCCGAGTTCATCGTGCACACCATCTGGCGCCAGTACGGAGGCTGGTGGGACGGCAATCCCGCCACGTTGAAACCCGCCGGCGAGCAGGCCCTGGCGGCCGAACTGGCCTCCCTGGCCGGAGGGGCGGACGCCCTGGCCGAGCGGGCGCTGGAATTACTCGCCCTGGCCGGCGACGCCGGGGCCGAGGGTGGCGAAGTGGGCACCCGGAAAACCGACGCGGCAGAGGCCGACGCGGCACTCCGTCTGGCCGGCCACCTCGTCGAGAGCGCGTGGCTGGCCGACCCTGCGGACAGCGCGATCCAGCGGGCGCGCCACGACGTGTTCGCGGCCCGCGCTGCCGCGTCCACCTCGACCATGGCCCGGGGTGTTTTCACCTGGGCCGCCAACGAGGTGGACGGGCGCACCGGGGGCGACCCGCCCGTGCACCGCCACTGAGGACAATTCGGTCCGCACGCAACCCGTTGTGCAGCTACTTCGTCTTTTTCTGCGGGGTTCGATAGTGTCAGCGGCGTGGACTCGTCATTGACCAGCCCTTCGGCGGACGCACCCGACTCGACGCCCGAAATTCCCGGCCCCAAGCGTCGCTCCCGGCTGCTCGCGGCCGCGGCTGTGGCGGGTGGTGCGCTCGTCTTCGGAGGCTGCAAGCTCCCGAGCTTCGGTCAATTCCCGGGGGCCACGTCGCAGGGCCGCACCGAGTTCCACCTGTGGCAACTCTTCTTCATCGCCGGCCTCGTGGTCGGCGGGTTCGTCCTGCTCCTGATCCTCTGGGCCATCTTCAAGTACCGCCGCAAGTCCGAGGACATGCCCAAGCAGACCCAGTACCACACGACGCTGGAGATCATCTACACGGTCGTCCCCATCCTCATCGTCATCGGGCTCTTCGTGTTCACCGTGCTGGCAGAGAACAAGGTGGACGCCACGCCGGCCAATCCGGGTGCAAGCATCACCGTGAACGCATTCCAGTGGGGCTGGGAATTCGTGTACCCCGGCGGTCCGGGCTCGGGGTGCACCGACCCCTCGTCCCCCACCGCGAACCAGAATCACTGCGTCAAGGTCATCGGCCAGACCACCGACGATCCGACCATGGTGATCCCCACCGGCGTCAACGTGGAGATCCATCTCAACTCACTCGACGTCCTGCACGGTTTCTACGTCCCCGAGTTCAACTTCAGCCGTTACGCCAGTCCCGGGTACACCACGACCTTCGACTTCAACGCCTTGCGCACGGGGGACTTCCGTGGCCAGTGCACGCAACTCTGCGGCCTTTACCACTCCCTGATGTTCTTCAACGTCAGAGCGGTCACCCCGGCCCGCTACTCCGAATGGCTGCGTGGGAATCAGGCTCGAGCCAGGAACAATCCGTCGTCGGTTCCGAAGCTCCCCTCCGGGGTGGGCGCCGGGAAGGCGAGCACGAACGCTCCCAGCAACAACCTCGGAGGTGACATAACCGGATGACTGATGTCGCTGACGTTCTCGCCCCGACGATGCCAGGCATCGGCGTGGAGGATGCGCCGGACCTGCACCGGCCCGATGCCGGCGGGCATGGCCCCGAGGACGGGCACGCCGCGGGCCGCGGGCACGAGGACCACGGACCGACCGGGATCCTCAAGTGGTTGACCTCCACCGACCACAAGGTGATCGGCCTCAGCTACATGATCACGTCCCTGGTGATGTTCTATTTCGCCGGGATCATGGCCCTCTTCATCCGCCTTCAGCTGACCTCGCCGCACTCGTCCCTGCTCACGTTCGGGCAGTACAACGAGCTGTTCACGATGCACGGCAGCTTGATGCTCTATCTGTTCGCCGGACCGTTCGCCTTCGGTGGCCTGGCGAACTACGTCGTACCGCTGCAGATCGGCGCACCCGACATGGCCTTCCCCCGGCTCAACGCCCTGAGCTACTGGCTGTACCTCACGGGGTCGATCACCATGCTGTTGGGTTTCCTGGTGGCCGGAGGAGCTGCGAGCTTCGGCTGGGTGGCCTATGCGCCGCTGTCGGGCTCCATCGCCTCACCGGGCATCGGCGGAGACGTGTGGATCATGGCCCTGGTCCTGACAGGGTTCTCGGCCATCTTCACCGGGGTCAATCTGGTCGGCACCATCTTCTATCTGCGCGCCCCGGGCATGACGATGTTCCGGATGCCGATCTTCACCTGGAACATGTTGGTGACCGGCATCCTGATCCTGATTGCCTTCCCGGTGCTCACCAGTGGCCTGGTCATGCTGTTCTGCGACCGCCACTTCGGTACCCACATCTTCACCGCCGTCGGCTGCCATTCGGTCTCGGGCCTTCCCATCCCGTCGTGCGGGTCGCCCCTGCTGTGGCAGAACCTCTTCTGGTTCTTCGGCCATCCGGAGGTCTATATCCTGGCCCTGCCCTTCTTCGGCATCGTCACCGAGATCCTCCCTGTGTTCTCCCGCAAGCCCGTGTTCGGCTACAAGGGCATGGTGTTCGCCACGATGGCGATCGCCGCCCTCTCCACCGGCGTCTGGGCGCACCACATGTTCACCACCGGGGCCGTGCTGCTGCCCTTCTTCTCCTTCCTGAGCCTGCTCATCGCCGTCCCGACCGGTATCAAATTCTTCAACTGGATCGGCACCATGTGGCACGGCCAACTCACGTTCAACACGCCCATGCTGTTCTGTATCGGTTTCCTGCTGGCCTTCCTGATGGGCGGGGTCACCGGGATCATGCTGGCGTCGCCCCCCATCGACTTCTCCACGCACGACACGTACTTCGTGGTGGCCCACTTCCACCAGGTCCTGTTCGGGACCGCTGTCTTCGCCGGGTTCGCCGGCCTGTACTACTGGTACCCGAAGATGTTCGGCCGGATGCTGAGCGACACGCTCGGAAAGTGGCACTTCTGGCTGATGTTCATCGGGTTCTGGGTCACGTTCATGCCCCAATACGTCGTCGGGCTCTTAGGCATGCCCCGACGCGTGGCCAGCTATCCGTCCAACCTGGGCTGGCAGAGCTACAACATCGTCTCCACGGTCGGGGCGTTCATCATCGGCATTTCCTTCGCCATCTTGTTGTGGAACCTGTGGGTGTCGTGGCGTAAGCCCGTCCCCGCGGGCAACAACCCCTGGGACGCCCACACCCTCGAGTGGTTCACCACCTCACCCCCGCCCCATCACAACTACACCCACCTGCCACCGATCCGCTCAGAGCGGCCCACCTGGGACTACAACCACCCTGATGCCGTGGCGGTCCCCCACGGGCACGCAGCCGAAGCTGCAGCGAGGGCCCGACAGAAGCAGAGGGAGCCTGAAGCATGAAGGTCGAGGCCATCATCTTGTTGTTCCTCGGCGTCTTCTTCGGTCTCGTGGGGGTCGTCTACTGGTTCTGGAGTTACGAGCAAGCCGGCACCGCCATGCTTGTCGGCACCTGCACGCTCGGCTTCCTTCCCGGGAGCTACTACTGGTACTGGCACCGGCGCATGGGCAAACGCGTCGAGGACCGCGACGACGCGTCCATCGCCGAGGGCGCGGGCGACATCGACTCCTTTCCCAGCTCCTCCATCTGGCCCTTCGTCCTGGGCATGGGCGCCTTCCTGACGGTCAACTCACTCGTCTTCGGCATCTGGCTGATCTTCCCCGGGATCTCGCTCATCCTCACCGCGCTGGTCGGCGTGACCGCCGAGAGCAGACGCGGTGGGCACGTCTGACGAAGGACGGCTCCCTACTTGGTCGCTCCGCTGGCGAGCGGCAACGGTCGGTAGGTCAGCACGAGGGTGCCGGAGTCGAACCGCTGCACGCGGAGGAGTGTGAGCGAAATCCGGTCTCCGAGGTCCTCGAAGAGTGATCGGCCCTGGCCCAGGACGACCGGACAGAGCATGACCCGCAGCTCGTCGAGGAGGCCGGCCTGCGCCAGGTCGGCTGTCAGATGCGCACTGCCGAGCACGAGCAATTCTCCGGCCGCACCAGCTTTGATCGCCCGCACCTGCTCGGTCGCCTCGCCACGGACCACCGTGGTCCCGGACCACGCCGCGTCCGTGAGCGTCGTCGAAAAGACGAGCTTCTCCATGCCGTTCATCAGCGAGCTGATGTCGGGGTCACTGGCTGTGGCCTGCGCCGTCGGCCAGAATGCGGCCATGTGTGCATACGTGGCGCGGCCGAAGCACAGCGTGTCCGCGCGCTCCAGCTGGCGCGCGGCAAAATCGTTGAACTCCTGGTCGATGACCGGCCAGTCGATCTCGCCGTTGCGGCCTTGGTAGAAGCCGTCGAGGCTGGTGAAGATGAACGAGGCCAGGGTGCTCATTGTTCGTCACCCGCGAGCGAAGCAGCCAACGCGTCGAGCAGGGATCGGGTTCCTTGCTCGCGCTGCGCCGCTGAGTCGTGGCCGTCGAGAAACACCCCCTGCTCGGTGAGGACCAGGTGCGTCACCCCCTCTCCCGCGCCGAACTCCACGGTGGCGACACTCACCGATATCCGGTTGTCGTCGGCCGACATCTCGTAGGTGTAGACGATCCGCTGGTCGACGACGATGTCCCGGAACTGGGCGGCGTAGGTGTAGACCGGCCCACCCGGAGGTCCGCCGCGGTTGACCTCGTGCCCGCCCACCTGGAAGTCCAGCTCGTAGCCGTTGGCGAGGGCGTCGGCGGAGCCCGCGAACCAACGGGCTTTGCGCTCAGGATCCGCCCACGCCCCGAAGACGGTTCCGACTTCTGCGTCGTAGGTACGTGCGATGACGAAGGTGTCGTGGGTGGTGCTCGAGTGCGTCATGGATTCTCCTTGGCTGTCGCAGCTTCTTCGCGCAGGACGTCGCCCAGTCGGTCGAGGCGGGTCTCCCACCCTCGACGCCGGTCGGTGATCCACTGCTCGGCGGTGGTCATCGCCGCCGGCTCTATCCGGCACACGCGTGTCCTCCCGACCTTCTCGGTCTTCACCAGGCCGCACGCTTCGAGCACTTGGACGTGCTGGACCACGGCCGCCAGGGACATGGCCAGAGGACGCGCCAATTCGCTGACGGACGCGGGGCCCAGGGTGAGGCGTTCCACCATGGAACGCCTACTGCGATCGGCGAGCGCCTGGAAGGTCCGATCGAGGTCGATCGTTCGGCCACGCATGCAGAGGAGTCTACGGGCCGAAGCGTTAATAGTAAAGTAGATACTTAAGTATTGAGGTTCTGCGCTCTCTCGCGGCAGCCTCGTCAGGATTGGCCGGCCGTTAGCCTGAACGGGTGACGACCGGATCCCCGCCGACGACCGGATCCCCGCCGACGGCGCCGCAGGGGCAGCTTTCGCGCTCCTTGGTGATCCTCATCGCCGTGGCCACCGGAGCCGTCGTGGCGAACCTCTACTACGCCCAGCCGGTGCTGCATGAGGTGGCCCACGACTTCCACAGCGGCTCGGGTCTCACTTCGTTGATCATCACCGCGACCCAGGTCGGCTATGCGGCCGGCTTGCTCCTTGTCGTGCCGCTCGGCGACCTGCATCCCCGGCGGATCCTTGTGGTCCGTATCTTCGGCGTGGCCGCGGTGGCCCTGGTGGCATGCGCGCTCGCGCCCAATATCTGGGTGTTCGGCCTCGCCTCCATCGCTGTCGGCACGTCGTCGGTGGCGGGACAGGTCATGATCCCCTTCGCGGCAGACCTCGCGCCGCCCGAACGGCGCGGCCGCGTGGTGGCCCGGATCATGACCGGGCTCCTCCTGGGTATTCTGCTGGCCCGCACGGTCTCAGGTTTCGTCGCCCAACTGGCCGGCTGGCGGGCCATCTATTGGTTCTCCGCCGCCGTCATGGTGGTCTTCGCCGCCATTCTGTGGAGGGCACTCCCGAACGAGGGACCCCGCCCGCACCGCGCCTACTGGACCCTGGTCGGCTCGTCGCTCCGCCTGTTGGTCGATGAGCCCATCCTGCGCCGGCGGGCCTGGCACGGCGCATGCGCCTTCGCCTGTTTCAGCGTGCTCTGGACGTCGATCGCCTTCCTTTTGTCAGGCTCGCCCTACCATTATTCGAGCGCAGTGATCGGCTTGTTCGGCCTGGTGGGCGCGGCCGGGATCTTCGCCGCCAACCTGGCCGGCAAGCTCGCCGACGCCGATCGCTCCACCATGGCGACCCTGGTGGCCGGCGTGCTCCTGACCGGTTCCTTCGCCCTCTTGTGGTTCGGTCATTCGGCCCTGGCCGCCCTCATCGTGGGGATCGTCGTGCTGGACATCGGGACGCAGGGCATGCAGATCACCAATCAGGCCATCATTTACGCTTTGCGGCCCGACGCGCGGAGCCGGATCAACAGCGCGTACATGGTCTGCTACTTCATCGGGGGCGCCGCCGGGTCGCTCACCGCCGGTGTCGTGTACGGCAGCCACGGGTGGGCGGGGGTATGCGTGCTCGGCGCAGGGTTCGGCGGGCTCTCGCTCGCCTCGACGCTGTACGAGCGTCTGCGCCCGCCAGTGGCGCAGCAGGCGGCCGTCCCCGCCACCCCCTGACCTGCACCACATCGCGGGCACGTCCTACAGCGCGGGTAACCCCATCGGATTGGGAAAGGGCAGACACCCCGACAGCTGGATCTGGCGCGCACAGGTCAGCAGTGACGCGTAGAGATGCGCGAGCTCCTCGTCGGGCAGCGGGGCAAAGGGTGATTCGGCCAGCTTGTCCGTCAGCGCCTCGACGTCGCGACGGAGCCGGGAGCCGGCCTCGGTGGGCGAGCCGTCAGCGTGGAGCAGACCCCGGCCGGCCAGCCCGTGCACGGCGGCCTCCCACTGCGACAGCGTCCAGCCCCGGTTGTCCCGCAGCACCTCGGGCGCCACGCCCTGGGTCGCCGCGGCCAGAAGGTGCGCCTCGAGGCCATTGAGCCCGTGAGTCAAGAGGGCGGCCACATGGCCGTCCCCGCGGTGCTCGCGCAACGTCGTGCAGGCTTGCCAGAGCTCCGCCACCCCAACCTGGCGCAACGGGAGCCCGCGCCGACGGAGTTCCGGCTCCATCGTCGGCCACAGCGCGGCGTTGGCAGCGGCCATCACCCGGCCCCCGCCCGCGCACCGCACCGAGGCGGACCGCAGGTCCCCGAGCGCGGCGATCGCCGCGGTGAGCGAGTCGGCCGCGCAGAGTTCGGTCACCACGTCGGACGCGGCGACCGCCCGTTCCACGGTCAGGAGGGCCGGATCGACGACGTCCCAGCACGAAGGAACGGCCTTGCGCACCATCGCGGGGTGGAAGTTGAAGAACGCGGCAACGACAGGACCGGTGCCGACCGCTCCCAACGGTGCCGCCCTCGCGGCGAAGTATCCGCTCCAGAACCCTTTGAGGCCGACGTCACGCAGCGCCTGGCGGCAACGCGGCGCAAAGTAGGTGACCGCGTGCACGGACTCCATGGCCAGCCACACCTGGCGGGCGGTAACCCGGCCCGGCGCCATTGCTCAGCCGTGGGAACTAGCGGCTGACCCGGCGAGCGCCCGTGGGCGAGCTCTCCCTGCTGGCGGTCAGCGAAGGTGCGGCCAACGGCGACACGTCGATGCGTTCGGGTACCGGTTCGGGCTCCAGCTCCTCGGGCGTATCGCCGGGCCGGGGTGGGGTGGGGACAGTCGTGTACTCACCCTCGGCGGATCGATGGACGACTACCGCACGCTTGCGCTTGCCGATGCCCCGCACACCCTGCATCTCCTTGCAGATGCCGTAGGTCACGAGCGCGACGACGATCGGTACGACGAATGTCAGTACCCGGAAGGCCCACAGGACGAAGTTCAGCGACAGGCGGAAGTAGTTGGCCAGGACGTCGGTCGAGCTGGCTGCGAAGAGCACGAACAGCAGCGCCAGCATGGCGGCGCCGGCTGCGGTGCGCTTGGGCCGGTCGCGCGGCCGGTCCAACAGGTTGTGCAACTCGTTGTCCCCGGTCATCCGGCGTTCGAGGTACGGCCAGATGAGGGCGATGTTGAAGATCAACCCGGGGAAGATGACGGCGGGCAGGAGGACCTCGAGGGGAATGGTATGCCCCCAACCCGCGAACTCCCAGGCCGGCATGATCCGCAAGGCGCCGTCGAGCCAGCCCATGTACCAGTCGGGCTGCACGGCATAGGAGATCTTCGAGGCGTCGTACGAGCCGAACTGCCAGATGGGGTTGATCTGTGCGAATGCGCCCAGAAGCGCCGTGGCGCCGACCACCATGAAGAGGAACCCGGTGGTCTTGGCCATGAACGTGGGGAACATCGGTGATCCGACGACGTTGGTCTCGGTGCGCCCCGGGCCCTTGAATTGCGTGTGTTTCTGGCGCACCAACAGCCCGAGGTGTGCCCCCAACAGCCCGAAGAAGGCGAGCGGGATGAGCAGGACGTGGATGATGAAGAAGCGCGGGATGATGATGCCGTTGCCCGGGAACTGACCTCCCCACAACAACGTGCCCAGGTAGCTCCCGACGAACGGGATCGACTCGACGATGGAGTAGCCGATGCGCAGGCCCGTCCCCGAAATGAGGTCGTCGGGCAACGAGTACCCGATGAACCCCTCGAGGATGGCCAGGATCAGCATGGTGGTGCCGATGATCCAGTTGAGCTCGCGTGGCTTGCGGAAGGCACCCGTGAAGAAGACGCGCGCCATGTGGACCACGATGGAGCCGACGAAGATGTCCGCCGCCCAGTGGTGCATCTGGCGCACCAGCAGCCCGCCACGCACACCGAAGGAGATGTTGACGGTCGAATTGAACGCCTCGGATACCCGCTGGCCCCGGAGCGGGGCGTAGCTACCGTGATAGATGACCTGTTTGGCCGACGGCACGAAATACAGGGCCAGGAAGATGCCGGTCGCGATCAGCACCACGAACGAGTAGAGCGCGATCTCCCCCAGCATGAAGGACCAGTGGTCGGGGAAGATCTTGTCCAGCATGACCCGGCCGCCCTTGGCCAGCCCGAGCCGGTCGTCGAGCTCGTTGACGGCACTGCTGACCCGGCCGTACGGTCCGAGCGCCTGCTTCTTGGTCTTCGCCGTGGGCAGAGCGGGGCTCATGTCCCGTTCTCCTGGGTCGTGGTTCTCTCGTAGAACCCGGGTCCGACCGCCTGGTCGAAGCCGGACTGCGCCTTCAGCGTTCCGTCGTCGTCGAAGTAGAGCGGCAGCTGCGGGAGCGGGCGGGGGGCCGGCCCGAACTGGGGAATGGCTCCGTTGCGCACGTTGAACATCGACTGGTGGCACGGGCAGACCAGCAGTTCGAGTTCCTGTTCATAGAGCCCGACGGGGCAGCCGAGGTGGGTGCAGACTTTGGAGTAGGCCACGTAGCCGGCGGGCGCCCATGTCTCACGGCCCTTGGCCGTCACGAGATCCGAGTCCTGGACCCGGATGAGCACCGTCTGGTCGACAGCCTGCCCGCTGTCGGTGTTCTGGAGCCCGGCGGGGTAGACCGTCATGATCCCGCCCACCACGAGTGTGTCCTTGGTCACGGAACGACCGGTGGAGTCGACCAGAAGCCTCCCCTTCCGCCAGTCGCTGCGGTCGAGCGACGTGCCCGGGAGCGGGCCCAGGGACCGCACCAGGGGGAACAGGGCCACAATGCCGAAGATCCCCGCACCGACGGCGAACAGGCCGCCCAGTAACTTGCGGCGCTTGACCACGACGGTCGACCGCTCGACCAGTGCCGCCGCCATGGAGTTGCGGTCTTCGGGCGAGGAGGCCAGGACGTGGCGCTCCTCGACGAACGGGCCCTGCGGCATGAGGTACTTCCCCCATGCCGTCAGCCCGAAGCCAAGGAGGAAGAGACCGAGACCCACGGTGCCGCCGAGGATCCAGGGATTCCAGTTCTGGGTGTAGGCCACCCCGAATCCGACGATGAACACGATGGCCACCACCAGGATGAGGGCGATGATGCCCTCCGCCCGCTTCGGGTGACGGGCGGCGTCCCCCATGTGCGGATCGCTGAGCGTGGCGATGGGCATCGGGACCTTGGTTCGCGACGGCTCGTGGTTGTCGATGTCCTCACTCACGAGCGCTCACCGATCCAGAAGCAGATGAGGGCCAGACCTCCGACGCCGATCAGCAGCGCGATGAAGCCCTCAGCCACCGGCCCCACTCCACCGAGACCGGCTCCACCGGGATTCGTCGGGTGCTGGATCTGCTGGGTGACGTAGGCCACCACATTTCGAACCTGATCGTCGGTCAGGTTGCCCGAGAACCGGGGCATGTTGGCCGGGCCGATCCGGATCGCCTCGGCTATCTGCTGCGGGGTGATGTGCGGATCCTGGAGCGTTGGCGCGTTGGTGCCGAAGGCCAGGGCGTCGCCGGCTCCGGTGATGGTGTGGCAGGCGGCGCAATTCAACGAGAAGAGGTCGGCGCCGTCAGAGACGCTCGCCCCGTTCAGGTGTGGCGTGGGCACCGCCGGCGCCGCGGGGTCGAGCGACTCGATGTAGGCCGCGACCTCGAGTGCCTGCTTGTCGGTCAGGCGCGGTGGCTTTCGCTCGGCCTCTATGGCCTTGATGTCGGCAGCGGGCATACGACCGGTGGTGATCCAGAAGTCGACGGTGGCCGCGCCGACGCCCTGCAGGTTGGGACCGATCGTGGCCTGCCCCGTGGGCGAGACGCCATTGGCCGTCGACCCGTGGCAGCTGGAGCAGGTCTGGTCGAACAGGAGCTTGCCCGCCGCGACGAACGCCCGAGGCGGGTTGGTATAGGTGATGGCCGTGCTGCCGTAGTGGATGACCATGCCGTCGAAGCACGTGAGCTTCGTGCTCGCGAAGGGGTTCCCGGTGTTGTGGACGTTGCTGACGCCCTTGAGGTTGACCGAGCCGCACGCTTTGACCGAGGCGTTCAGGTTCTGCGTCTTCGTGGTCGACCCCTGGGCGGCGCCGGGGAAGATGACGGCCAGCGTGCCCAGCGCCGCGATGCCGAGGAGGCCCCCCGGCAAGAGAAACTTCGCGCGGAACGTACGTGCGGTCTTCTGTGTGCGCGGACTCGACATGTCTATTTCAGGAAGAACAGGCAACTGAAGAGCCCGATCCAGACGATGTCGACGAAGTGCCAGTAGTAGCTGACCCCTTGTACCGCAGAGAGCTCGCCGGGGTCACCGCCGGCGTCACCCCGCATGCGGCCGAGGAGGAAGATCATGGCGACCAGGCCCAAGAAGACGTGAAGGCCGTGCAGGCCGGTCATGATGAAGAAGAGCGAGCCGAAGGAGTTCGTGTTCCAGCGGGTCGTGATGGTGAACCACTCCACGACCTGGTTGCCGAGGAAGGCTCCGCCCAGGATGAACGTCGCCACGATCCACCGGCGAGCGGATATCCGGTTCCGCCATTCCACCTGGTGGACGGCATATTGCATGGTGAAGCTCGAAGAGACGAGCACCAGGGTGAAGATGATGCCCCGAATGGTGTCGAGCTCGGTTCCCGGTGGGGGCCAGACCCCTCCGACGGCGTTGGCGCGGATGGTGAAGAAGGCGGCGAACAGGCCGCTGAAGAACATCAACTCCGAGCCCAGCCAGATCATGACGCCCACGGCCAGCATGGGGGGTCGATCGTGAACGATCTTGCCTGTTGGCACTGGGTGGTCGACCGAAACCGCCTGGGTCACAGGGCAATTTCTAGTCGACCAGAGCTGTCACGCGCCAACAAGCAGGTGACAGCGTTTTCCTGTTCAGTCCCTGAGCGACAGCTGGGTCAACTCACCGGTCCCGCGAGTGCAACGGGCAATGGTTCGGCATGGACGACCGCCAGTCGACGCGTCGGTCGGGTGAGGGCCACGTAGAGCGTCCGTAGCCCTCGCGTCGTCGTGACCGGTGGTCCCTCACCGGGGATTTCCTCGCCCACGGCCGCCACCCGGGCCGGCTCCACGACCACGACGGCATCGAATTCGAGACCGTTCGTCTCGTCGGCAGGGAGAAGCACCAGACCCGCCGCAAGACCTTCACCCGAAGGGTCACGCGGATCCGTTGGGAACAGACCAGCGTCGGAGAGGGCGCGGGAGAGCTCGGGGAGCATGACCGAGGGGCCGAGTACCGCCACCCGCCCCGGGGCAACGGCCGCCACCTCTTCCCGGGTGGCCTGGGCGACGGCGGACGCCAGCCCGGCCCTCGATGCCTCGATGATGCGGGGGGTGAACCCCGACTGACGGACCGGACGTGGTGGCGTGATCTCCGGCGCCGCCACGGCCAGCACCCTGGCGGCCACGGCGATCACCTCGGCCGGGGTGCGGTAGCTCACCGTGAGCTCGACCAGGCGCGTCCCGCGCTGTGGGCTCAAATGCCTGGTGACGTCGTCCCAACTCTCGGGAGCCCAGGGCCCCGTGGCCTGGGCGATGTCACCTACGACGGTCATCGATCCCGAGAGCGAACGGCGGGCCAACATCCGGAGCTGCATCGGCGAGAGGTCCTGCACCTCGTCCACCACGATGTGGCCGAACGACCGCACCTCGTCGTCGGGCCCGGTGAAAGCGCCCGAGGTCGGGGCAGGCGACGCGGCGAGCCCCTGGGGCCAGAAGCCAACATCTTGGGCGTTGCCTTCCTCGGCACGGCCTGGGCGGCCCCGGTTCGGGCGTGCACCCCCTCGCCGGGGACCGAGGAGCGTACGTGCCTCGTCGATGAGCGCGGCATCGGCCACCGTCCACGGCACCTCGTCGAGCGAGCGGCTCCGCGGCCGGTAGAGCCGTTGGACCGCATCGGCGCTCAGGATGTCCTGACCGGCCGCGGCCAGCAAGGGACGCGCGCCCAGGAGATCGTGCAGCAGTTCGTGGGGTGACAGACGCGGCCACATGCGGTCCAGCGCTTCGGCCACCTGCGGGGTGCGGCGTAGGCGGCGCGCCAGGTCGGCCTGCTCCTCGGCGCTCGGCCCCTCGTCGTCCAGCTTCTCGGTCCCGCGAGTGAGCCGGGAACGGTAGTCGTCGGCCAACGCGCGCAGCACGTGCGCCTCGACGAAACGGCGGCGGACGTTGTGGGTTCCCGGGCGCCGGCGGGCCAGGGCGATGATCTCTTCGGTGGTGTGGGCCCGCAGGCGCAGCACCCCCGCCCCGAACGGGACCTCGACATCCTGTCGGAGCGGGCGTTGGCGGGTCCGCACGGCCCGACCGAGCACCTTGACCATCCGCACGTCACCCTTGAGCTTGGCCGCCGCCGCGTCGTCGATGCCGCGGACCCGGATCTCGGGCACGAGGCCGGCCACGGTCGAGAGGCTGACGCCGGTCTCGCCCAACGAAGGAAGGACCTGCTCGATGTAGCGCAGGAAGAGCGGATTCGGGCCGACCACGAGGACGCCCTGGCGCTCCAGCGGGAAGCGGTGTGTATAGAGAAGGTACGCGGCCCGGTGCAGGGCGACGGCCGTCTTCCCGGTCCCCGGCCCACCCTGGACGACCAACACCCCGCTCAGCGGGGAGCGGATGATCTCGTCCTGCTCCCGTTGGATGGTCCCGATGATGTCGCCCATGTGGCCGGTGCGGGCCTGGCCGAGTGCGGAGAGGAGGGCTCCGGGGCCACCCAGCACCATGCCTTCGGAGAGCAGGCGTTCGCCCGAGGCGTCCCCTTCGGACATGCTGCCGGACGAGACGGGAAGCAGCGGTGCACCCGGCGCCCGCGTGGGGTCGACGAAGTACTCGTCCTCCAACCCGAGCACGGTGCGGCCCCGGACTGCCAGGTGGCGGCGGCGGGCCAGACCTTGGGGATCCAGTCCCGTGGCCCGGTAGAAGGGCTCGGCCACCGGCGCCCGCCAGTCCACCACCAGGGGCTCGTGATCTGGACCGGACACGGCCAGCCGGCCGATATGGAATGACTCCCCGAGGAGGGGTCGGTCCCCGGCGCCCGGGTCGGTTCCTGCGTCACCAGCTGCATCTGCGTCGGTGTCGCCGTCGCCGTTCCGATCGGGTTCGGGGTCGGGAAACCTGTCGATGCGCCCGAAGTAGAGGGCCTGGTCCCCGATGTCGAGCTGTTCGAGGCGGGCGAGGCTCGTGCGCACCACGATGTCGCGCTCGGTCCGTGACTGGAAGGTGCCGCCCTTCCCCAGGTCGAGTACGCCCTGCAGCATCTGGCGGGCCTCGCCCCGCATGGACTCGAGACCGTCGTGGGCGCGATTGAGGAACTCCTGCTCATCCTCCAGATCGGGATGCTCCGGCACGCTGCCCCTCTCTCCCCCCGCCTTTCAGGGAAACGGTTCAGTTTAGGCGACGTCTCACGACCCGGTATCGCAGCAGGGGGCGCCTACGATGAGCCGCGTGCTGATTTCGACGATGAACGACGTGCCCGGCTACCGGGTCACCGCTGTGTTCGGCGAGGTCTTCGGTCTCACGGTGCGGTCCCGCAACATCGGCTCGCAGTTCGGCGCCGCCTTCAAGTCCCTGGCCGGGGGCGAGCTCAAGGGAATGACCAAGAATCTGCAGCTCAGCCGGGAGGAAGTGGTGGGCCGCATGGTGGAGGAGGCGGAAGCCAAGGGCGCCAACGCGGTCCTGGCCATGCGCTTCGACACCTCCGAAATGGGTGGGAACTGGACCGAGATCTGTGCCTACGGCACGGCGGTCGTCATAGAGCCGCTCGGGTGAGCCCGGCGGTGGCCGCCGAGACGGACCTTGTGCGTGCCTGCTTCCGTCAGCCCGTGTCGCGCACGCCGGTGTGGTTCATGCGCCAAGCGGGGCGGTCGTTGCCCGAGTACCGCGCCGCCCGCGGCACGGGATCGATCCTGCACGCCATCGCCGACGGGCCGCTGGCCGCCGAGCTGACGTTGCAACCCGTGCGCCGCTACGGCGTCGACGCCGCAATTCTCTTCTCCGACATCGTGGTGCCCGTCCACGCCATCGGGTTCGGCGTCGACGTCGAGCCCGGCAAAGGGCCGGTCGTGGCCGAGCCCTTCCGTAGCGCGGCGGACCTCCCCCGGTTACGCCCGCTCGAGCCCGCGCTCGATACGCCGTATGTCCTCGACGCGGTCCGCCTCGTGGCACAGGAGCTCGCCGGGAGCAACGTGGCGCTCATCGGCTTCGCCGGCGCCCCTTTCACGGTGGCCAGCTACCTCATCGAAGGCGGGCCCTCGCGGACCTTCACCAAGGTGAAGGCGCTCATGCACGGTGACCCCGCGCTGTGGGGCCGTCTCATGGACAGCCTGGCCGCCATGTCGGTGGCCTTCCTGCGGGCGCAGATCGAGGCCGGGGTACAGGCCGTGCAGCTCTTCGACAGTTGGGCCGGGAGTCTCTCCCCCGACGAGTACCGGCGCTTCGTGCTGCCGGCCACGCGCACGGTCCTCGAAGGCATCGCCGATCTCGGCGTGCCCACGATCCTCTTCGGTGTGGGCACCGGCGAGCTCTTGAGCCTGATGGCTACCGCTGGTTCAGACGTGATCGGCGTCGACTGGCGGGTGCCGCTCAATGTCGCCCGGACCCGTGTCGGGGCCGACCACGCTGTCCAGGGCAACCTGGACCCGGCCCTGTGTGTCGCGCCCTGGCGGGTCGTCGAGGCCGCGACCCGCCAGGTCATGGCCGACGGCGCCGCAGACGGGAGCGGCACCGGGCACATCTTCAATCTGGGACACGGCGTCCTGCCCGAAGCCGACATCGGCATCCTGGGCGCTGTCGTCGACCTGGTGCATGCCGAGAGCGTGCGGGGATGAACCGGGTACACCTGTGACGGGTCGCGTCGGTGTGCTCGTCATGGCGCACGGCACGCCGCAACGTGCCGAAGACATCGGCTCCTTCTACACCCGGATCCGCCGCGGGCGGCCGCCGGCGGCCGAGCAGCTGGCCGACCTGGAGCGGCGCTACGACGCCATCGGCGGGCTCTCGCCCCTCACCGAGCGCACCCGGGCCCAGGTCGATGCCGTGCGCGCCGAACTCGAGCGCCGTGCCCCTGGCCGTTACGTCGTCGCCTACGGGGCGAAGCACACCGATCCCCTGATCGAGGAGGCCGCGGATGCACTGGTTGCGGCGGGTGTCGACGAGGTCATCGGCCTCGTGCTGACCCCCCACGGTTCCTCCCTGGGCTCCGGGGAGTACCTGACGCGGGCCGAGACCGCGCTGGCGGGAAGGGTTCCGTTCCGCGCCGTGCCTCCCTGGTACGCCGAACCGGACCTGGTGGCGCTGTTGGCGACCCACGTCCTCGACGCCCTGGGGCACATCGGGGCCGCCCGCGACAAGGTGGGCGGGGACCAGACCCGCTACCCCGTGATCTTCACCGCCCACTCGTTGCCCGAACGCATACGCGACACCGGCGACACCTATCCCGAGCAGCTACGGGAATCGGCCGCATTGGTGGCGGCCTCGGCAGGTCTCAGCTGCTGGCAGGTGGCGTGGCAGAGTGCGGGGCGCACGCCCGAGCCCTGGCTCGGCCCCGACGTTCGCGACGTCGTGCGCCAGCTGGCTGTCGACGGCAGCGGGGTCGACGGCGTCGTGGTCTGCCCGATCGGCTTTGTGACCGATCACCTCGAAGTCCTGTACGACCTCGACGTGGAGCTGGCCGACGTGGCGCGCGAAGTTGGCCTCGCGTTCGCCCGCACGGCGTCGCTCAACGACGACCCACGCTTCATCGGCGTCCTAGCCGACGTCATCGCCGCCACCGGGGCGCGTCGGGACTAGCGCCGTGCGACGTGTCGTGGTCGTCGGGGGTGGCATCAGCGGGTTGGCCGCGGCCTGGGAGCTCACCGGCGGCAGTGACGGCCCCGAAGGTGCCGGGGATGCACCGCAGGTGCTCGTCCTCGAATCGTCGCCCCGGCTCGGGGGGGCGCTCGACAGCGTGCCGTTCGGGGCGCGCCGCGTCGACACGGGCCCGGACGGATTCCTCGGTCGCCGGCCCGAGGCGCTCGACCTCTGTCGCGAGATCGGACTCGAGGATTCCTTGGTGCCTATCGCCGGTAGCGGCGCCGGGGTCTGGGCCCGCGGCAAGGTCCGGGCGCTACCCGAAGGCCTCGCCCTGGGTATCCCGATCCGTTTCTGGCCGTCGGCGCGATCGGGCATTCTCGGGCGCGCGGGAGCATCGCGTTGGCCCGTGACGCGTTGCTGCCCCGACCGGACGTGCGCGGACCTATCGGCGACCGCTCCATCGGGCCCCTGGTGACCCGGAAACTGGGCACACGCGTCACGGAGCGGTTGGTGGACCCATTGATCGGCGGCATCCACGCCGGTTCGGTCGACGACATGTCGGCCGCGGCCACCTACCCGCCGCTTCTCGCCGCGGCGCAGAAGAGAGGCAGCCTGATGCGCGCGCTGCGGGCCGAGGTCCCTCCTCCGTCGCCTGACGCCGCGCCGCTGTTCTGGGCCCTTGACGGTGGCATGGCATCCATGGTCGAGCAGCTGCGCGCTGCGCTCACGGCACGTGGTGTGGAGATCCGCTGCGCAGCACCGGTCGACCGGCTCGAGCGGCTCGGGACGCGGTGGAACGTCGCGAGCGGTGCGACACACCACGATGCGGACGCGGTCATCCTCGCCGTCCCCGCCCCGGTGGCGTGCGCGCTCCTCCGACCTCACGACGACGAGGCGGCAGGGCTCCTGGCGCACATCGACTACGCCTCGGTCGCTCTCGTGACCTTCCGCGTCAGCTCTGACGCGCTGGCCTCCCCGCTGATCGGCACCGGGTTCTTGGTCCCGCGCCGGAGCCCGGCGCCGCACAACGGCGATCCCTGGGCAGTGACCGCCTGCACGTACCTCTCGCAGAAGTGGCCGGACCTGGCGACACAGGGCGAGGCGCTTCTCCGGGCGTCTGTCGGACGCTTCGGCGACGACCGCGCCGGAGCGTGGAGCGACGGCGAACTCGTCGAGCGGGTATGGAGCGAGCTCGGGCTGTTGATCGGGCCGACGGGCGATCCGCTCGCATCGATGGTGACACGGTGGCCACGTGCCTTCCCCCAGTACCGGGTGCACCATCCGATGCGCACCGCAGGAATTGAGGCGGCGGTGGCCCGTCTCGGAGGGATCGCCGTGGCCGGCGCGGCCTACCGCGGCGTCGGCATCCCGGCGTGCATCGCCAGTGGGAGGGCAGCGGCCCGGGCCGTCTCGTGAATCCCTCACCGCGCCGGGGCCGCGTCGCGGTTCCGTCGCTCGGTGCCGGTGTCCTGCTCGCCCTCTCGCTGCCTCCGTGGGGGTGGTGGCCACTGGGCGTGGCCGGTGCGGGGCTGTTCTACTGGCGGCTGGCCGGGCTGCGCGCCCGCACACGCGTGTGGTCGGGCTGGCTCGCAGGCTTGGGCTGTTACATCCCGGGGTTGTTCTGGGTCCGGACCTTCAACTGGTACGGCGCTGCCGTGCTCATCGCGCTGGAGGCCCTGTTCTTCGCCGCCGCCGCCGTGCTCACCCCGCCCTGGCGTGGCCGGGCACCGGCATTTGTGGCTGCGGGCACCTTGGCCGAGGCCGTCCGCATGACGTGGCCCTTCGGTGGCCTCCCGCTCGGCGGCGTCTTCTTGGGACAGGCGGACGGCCCTCTCCTGCAGTTGGCCCGGATCGGCGGACCGCTGTTGCTCACGGCCGGCGTCTGGGCGGGTGGGGTCGGCGTGGCCACCTTGGTCGTCGGGATCCGGCGCTCACGCGTCGCGACGGCCGGACGGGGCGCGATCGTCCTCGGCGGGCTCGGGCTCCTCGTGCTGCTGGGCGCGGTCGTCCCCGATGGCGGTCCGCCGCTGCGCTCCATAGAAGTGGCCCTCGTCCAGGGCGGTGGCCAGCGCGGCGTGAGCAAGGCACAGGTGGATCCCGCCACGGTGTTCACCGCACAAGTGCGGGCCACGCAGGCGCTGGCCGCACAGGGGCGGTCGCCTGCGATGGTGCTCTGGCCCGAAGACGTCATCGCCCTGTCAGGGCCTTTGCGCGGGTCCGCCGAGGACCGGTTCATGGCGCAGCTGGCCCGCCACCTCCATGCGACCGTGATCGCCGGGGTCACCGAACCGGCGGGCCCGCGCTCGTTTCGCAACGAGATCGTGGTGTGGGCCCCGAACGGCCGGATCGTCGACACTTTCGAGAAGGTGCACCGGGTCCCCTTCGGTGAGTACATCCCGTATCGCTCGTTGATCTCGCATCTCGCCAACGTGGCCGCGGTGCCGACCGACGCCGTACCCGGCCACGATTCGGGCCTGCTCCGCACGCCCGCCGGACCGATGGGCGCACTTGTCTCCTTCGAGGTCTTCTACGCCAACCGCAGCCGCACCTCGGTCCGGGCCGGCGCCGAGCTCCTGATCGTCCCGACCAACACGTCGTCGTATGCCACCGCACAGGTGCCGACCCAGGAGGTGGCTGCGGGTGCGGTCCAAGCCGTTCAGACGGGCCGCGATCTGGTGCAGGCCGCGCCGACGGGCTACAGCACGGTGGTCACGCAACGAGGCGTCGTGCTCCAGCGCTCGGTGCTCGGCCGGCGCGAGGTGCTGACGGCCACCGTGCCACTGCGTCGTGGTTTCACCCCTTACGACCACTGGGGCGACCTTCCGGTCCTCATTGCAGCAGCGCTGTTGCTGCTGGCGGGTTGGCAGCAGGCACGGCGTAGATCCCGCTCCCCGGTTAGCTCCCGCTCCTCGGCGTAGATACCGCTACTCGTAGTAGCCCGAATGGATGTAGACGCACGGGATGCCGTCCGCCACGTACATGGCGTGGTTCGAGGGATCGTCCTCGAAGGCCAAACGGAGGTCGAGGCCGCGGGCGCGCAGGTCCACCACGGTCCGTTGCTTGAAGTCCGTCACCTGCGTGTAGTCCCCCGCTCGCGCATGACCAGGAGATCCCAGCGCAGACCGTAGCGGCGCAGCCAGGCCAGCGTCTGCGGTTGGACCCGAAGTGGCCGGCCCGTGAGCAACACCACCGTCAGCGAAGAGTCGAGCAGCTCCAACAAGCGGGCGATCTCCTCGATCACCGGGTCGTCACCACAGGCCTCGAAGAAGGCCGACCAATCGCGATTTCCCTGCTCAATGAAGTGCTGGCGCCCAGCGGCGTCTGACAAGACGCCGTCGATATCGAAGATGACAGCGGGGCCACCCGGCTGCGCCAGGCCGTTCCCGGCCCGCCAGCTCCAGTTGGGGTGCACGTCGTCGGAGTGGTTGTCGAGCACGAAAGTCCAGCTTATCGGGCACGCCATCCTCGTTCGGCCGGAGAATCCCCCTCAAGATGGACGTAATTCCCCCTTCGTAGGTGAGACGATGGGGCAGGCATGCCTTTGGACATCGACCAGGCGAGGATTGCCGTCGCCCTCGGCCGCAGGGTCATGGTGCTCGGCGACCTCCTCCTCCCGCCCGAACCCTCGCCGACCTCGTTGGCCACCTGCCGCGATATCGCTCAGACGCTGGACGAGTGGCAGGGGCCGGGCGTCGTTGTCATCTGCGGCCAGCTGGTTGCGTCGGGGAACGGCGCCGCGCCGCGATCGGCGGCCGTCACACTGCAGGCCCACACCGGCCTGACGGCAGCCTTCGCCTCCTTCGCCGCGCGCCCTGATTCGAAGGTCATCATGGTCGTCGGGGCGGCGCGCCCATGCGACGACCTGGCCGCTCTCCTCGGCGGGCTCGGTGTCTCGCTGGAAGCCGCCGTCGACCTTCATTGCATGACCGGCGCCGGTGAACGGCGTGTGCTCATCCGTGCCGGCACCCCCGACACTGACGCGACGAGCGCGACCGATAGCGTCACCCCCGGTGAGGAGCGCCCCTGGCTGAACGGCATGGAGCGGCTCGACGATCCCCGCCAAGCGCCGCGCTTCGTGCGGTCCCGCCTGCTCTACCGTCGCCTGCGCCACTATCTGTGGGCACCACCGTTGATCCTCGCCGCGCTGGCGCTCTCATTGCGACTGGAATTCGTCATCGACGGGCTCGGGCACGTGTTCCGCTCGCCGCGCCAGCAACGTGCCTTACAACACGCCTACGACGCAACGTGGTTCTCGCGACTCCTCGTCACGATCGCCATCGGCATCGTGCTCGTCGCCGTCCTCGCCGTGGTGGTGGCCGTCACCTCGCGCGGCATCTGGCGGGCGCTAGGCGGCGAAGGCCTTCCCTCTCCCTGGTCGTCGGAGGGCGCGCGCATGCAGGGCAGCCGGGCGACGGCGCACGAGCTCGTCACCATCGACGGTGAGAACGTCCTCGACGTGACCCGGAACGCCATCGTGGGCGGGGCGACCGGGGTCATCGTGGGTGGCGCCCTCGTGGCCGAGCTCACCCACCTCGACGTCGGGTTCTTCGCCAGCCCGGGTGCCTCGTCGGAGGTTGTGCACGAACACCCGGCGCGCTTCGGCCTTCCGCCGACGTATCTCCACCACCGGCAATCGTCCATGATCGAGGTCGAGACGGGTGCGGATCTGCACATCCGCCTCACGCAAGCCGAGGTCGACCTGCCGCTGTCCACCCTGGGCGAGAGGTTGCTCACACGCGACGCAGTCGTCAAGGGCCGGACGAAGGCGGC
Organism: uncultured Acidimicrobiaceae bacterium; assembly: GCA_963706555.1. GTDB lineage: Bacteria > Actinomycetota > Acidimicrobiia > Acidimicrobiales > RAAP-2 > Bog-473. The sequence goes on along the minus strand of OY970164.1, from coordinate 1,479,990 downwards.
GGACCTGCACCCCGAGTTGGCGGCCAGCTGGCCCGGTGGCGCGTCGTGGCCCCCGGCACCCGAGGTGGCCGCCGATCGCATACGCGTGCGGCGGATCCGTCGCATCGCCGCCACCTCGCTCTTCGTGGCCGGGTTGATCGACCTGCTCTCGGCGGTGACGGCTCCGGTGCGCGACCACCTGCACCTGATTTCGCAATTCCTGCCCATTGAGGTGGCCCGCGCCGCAGGGGCCCTCGTCGCCATCTCGGGCATCGCGATGATCATGCTCTCGCGCGGCGTGCTGAAAGGGCAGCGCCGGTCGTGGCTGGTGGCCGTGGCGGCGTTGGCGGCCTCCCTCGTACTCCACATCCTCCATGCGGCCGACGTGATCAGCCTGTTGGTGTGCACCGGCGTCCTGGCGCTCCTGATCGTGCAGCGTGACCGCTTCCGGGCGCAGGCAGAACAGGGCACGGTGTTGTCCGCATTCCTGATCCTGGCCATCGGCGGCCTGACCGCCACCATCGGCGCCCTCATCGGGGTCGAGGTCGCCGGCCGGGTACACCATCATCCCCTTCCACCGTGGCCCCAGGTTCTCCTGGGCTCGGCCGAACGCCTCATCGGCGTGCAGAATGTGCATTTTCCGGCCCATATCAACCGCTTCGCCTTCCCGAGCCTGCTTGCCGTGGGCATCACGTTGATCGTGTATTCCCTCTACCTGCTGACGCGCCCGGTGGTCGATCGCCGGCTCTCGAGCGGACGGGCCCTCGTCGGCCGGCGCGCCGCGGAGCTCAGGGCGCGCGACATCGTGCGACGTCACGGCACCGGGTCCTTGGACTACTTCGCACTGCGCGACGACAAGCACTGGTTCTTCCACCGGGACTCCGTGGTGGCCTACGCCGTCTTCGGCGGCGTCTGTCTCGTCTCCCCGGATCCGATCGGCCCCTTTACGGAACGAGCACACGTCTGGGACGCCTTCCGCCGCTACGTCGACCGCAACGGATGGGGGCTCGGTGTCATGGCCGCCGGCGAGGCGTGGCTGCCCACTTACCAGGCGTCGGGCATGCGCTTCCTCTATATCGGCGACGAGGCAGTCGTCGACCCCCGTCAGTTCTCACTCGAGGGCGGCAAAATGAAGGGGCTCCGTCAAGCCGTCAACCGTGTCGCTCGTTACGGCTACACCGTCAGGTTCTTGGACCCGGCCCACCTGAGCCCCGACGATGCCGCGCGTCTGGTGGAGCTCATGAACCTCAGCCGACGCGGGGACCAAGAACGCGGCTTCTCCATGATGCTGGGCCGGCTGTTCGATCCCCGTGACACCGGATTGCTGTTGACGTTGGTCGAGGGGCCCGACGGTGCTCCCGCCGCCATGTGCCAGTTCGTCCCCTCGACGGCCATCGGTGGCTACTCCCTCGATCTCATGCGACGGGATCCGGCCGAGCACCCCAACGGACTGCTCGACTTCGCGCTGTGCTCGACCATCGCCCACATGAAGGAACTGGGCATGAAGGGCCTCAGCCTCAACTTTGCGGCGCTGCGCTCAGTGCTCGACGGTGAGTCCGGTGACGGGGTGACCCAACGCGTCGAGCGCTGGGCCCTGCGGCGGCTGTCGGGGGTGCTACAGATCGAGACGTTGTGGCGTTTCAACGCCAAGTACGAGCCCACATGGCTGCCCCGCTACATCGTCTTCGACTCGGCCGAGCAATTCGTCCCGGTGGCCGTGCAGATCATGCGGGCCGAATCCCTCACCGAGGTCCCGGTCATCGGCCGGCTTCTCACGACGGCGTCTGCGAAGCGTGCCGGACCGGCCGTGCCCGACGCGGTAATGGCCGCGCTGCGCGACAACGACACCGACAATGTGGCGGTCGCCGAAGAACGGCAGCCGGAGCCGACGGGAAGTTAGGGCAACGCCCGTGCCCGAGGATGTGCCGGAGAAGTGCCCGCGGTGCGGTCACGCGGGCTGCAGTGGTTCGTGTGACCGTTGTGACCGTTGCTGGAGCGAGCGCCAACAACGGGAGCGGCCGCCACACCACTCATGATGCGGCGCCCGACGAGATGTCGAGGGTGACCGCCGACCCGAGGACCACGAACGAGCCTCCGGCCGGACTCTGCGAGAACACCTCACCCGGGGGCAGGGAGTCCGAGGAGCCCGAGATGGAGGCGACGGAGAGCCCGGCGGCCTGCAGATCCGCAGTTGCCTGGGCCACCGTGGTTCCGATGACGTTCGGCACAGCGACGCGGGTCGGCGGATGTGGACGTGACGGCCTCGTGGCCGGCACGACGGATGACGGGCTGCTGTTCGAGCCGAGGATGTCACCATGGCGGGTGGCGGCCACACTCACCGCTGCGACGAGCACGATCGCCGCCGCGACGAGCCCCAGCACGAGCCGGGACCGCCCGGACCATGGGCGCTCCGCCGTCGCCGTTGCCGAGACAGCCGCCGGAGCTTGGACCGACGCCGGAGCTTGGACCGACGCCGGAGCTTGGACCGACGCCGGAGCCGGGGGCGGGACCGGGCCGACCGGGTCCTCGGCCTCTTCGACGTTCTCCCACGCTGCCGCGGCGATGTCCTCGGGGAGGCCCACCCGGTTGAGTAACACCTCCATGTCCCAGGCGTCCCGGACCGGTCGCTCGCCGCGGAGCTCGGTGATGTGCTCCCGGATCTCGCTCAGGAGGTGATCTCGCTCTGCGGCCGGCAAGCGCTGCAACGCCTGGGCCAGCTCACCCAGATATCGGTCGACCATCCGGTCGAGGTCACTGCGGAGCGGGACGTCGCTCATCGTGTCGCTCCCGCGTCCAGAATCCCGTCGACCGCCCCGCAGAAGCGCCGCCATTCGGCGACGAAGTAGTCGAGGGCCGCCTTCCCGTCCGCGGTCAGCGAGTAGTAGCGGCGCGGCGGTCCCTGCGTTGATTCCCGCCACGACGTCTCGACCGACCCGTCCTGCCGCAACCGCGCCAGCAGCGGGTAGATGGTCCCCTCGCTGGTCACCAGCTCGGCTGCGGAGAGCTCGCGGATCAGCTCGAACCCGTAGCGCTCCCCGTCGCGCAACAACGCCAGGACGCAGTATTCGAGCGCGCCCTTCCTCATCTGGGCCAGCTGGGGCACGCGTCCAGGTACCATGCAATACATAGTACCTGGCTATGTCACCCTGTCAATGGGTCACTCTGTCCATGGGTGACCCAGTCAGTGGGTCAGTGGGTCAGTGGGTCATTGGGTCATTAGGTCATTAGGTCATTGGGTCAATGGGGTCAACTGGTCAAGAGTCGAACCAGTCCCACTGCCACGGGGTGATGGTCTGGAGCGGGCCGGCAAAGCGGGGCCGCACCGGTGCGCCGGCCCACTGTGCCTCGACGAGCGGCCCCACGTCGGCCGCCACCTCGAGGGGGTCCTCGTCGAGGAAGACCACGGTGATGCGCGTCGCATCCTGGGCTTGGGGGTCCGGCGGGGGGTCGTCGCTCTTGGCGAACGCCCACCGCCTGGTGGCGAAGGACCACAGGCCGGCCACACCAGGAACCTCGAGCAGCTCTGGGAAGTGCCGGGTGTGACGCTCGCGGAGGTACTCGTCGAACGACGACGTGTCGGCAAGAGGCTCGTCGATCACGGCGTAGATCCCGCGGTTGGGGCGCCACGGAAGGACCTCGGGCGCCACCAGGGAGCGGGGTGCCGCGAGCGCTTCGAGGAACACCCACGCCCCGGACAACCGGGCCCGGCGATGCTCGTAGAACCGCCCCAGCTTCGCCACGCGCTCGCGCACCTCGGCGAACTCGTCCAGCGTTTGTGTCAGCGGCTCCGTCATCAGGTACATCGTCAGATAGTGGAAGGCGCCCAGCGGGTCGTCGACCGCGAGCGCGGCGCCTGCGCATGCCGGGGCGAGCACCCAACGTTGCCCGCACACGACGCCCGGGATGCTGAACTGCTCTGGCAGGTGGTCGAGTTGATGCCAGGCGTTGTACGCCCGGTGATCACCGTCGCTCGTGACCTCGGTGAGCGTGATGAACCCGACCTTGACGTCACGCATGCTGAAGATGCCCCGCCGCTAGTGGCCCAGGAAGAGCAGCGTGGCGTGATTGGCGAAGTCCAGCAGTGGCCCGGGCACGATCCCGAAGACCACGGTGAAGGCCAAGCAGATCCCGATGGCGACGGATGTGAGCGCCGGGATCGGGACCACCGTCGGCGCCTCCTCCCCGGTCGGTGCCGGCGGGTCCTCGGCCAACAGGAGCTCGGTGTTCAGGGTCGTCACCGTGACCGCCGCACCGTCGGGGCCGGTCCAGGGCATCTGCTGCCCGGCGGCTTCGGCCGGCGCCGGGAGAGAATCCGCGATGGCAGTGCCAACCTCACCTGGCGACGCCGACACGTACATCAGGACGGCCACCCGCAGGTAGAAGAAGGCGGCGATGGCGGCGGTCACCATCGCGATCACGGCCAGCGGCACCGCACCGGCCGACACCGTGGCCAAGACGACCTGCAACTTGGCCCACAGACCGGTGGTGAACGGCACACCGGCCTGGGCCAACAGGAGGATGGCGAACGACAGGGCCAACAGGGGCTGGCGCTGCGCCAAGCCCCGGTAGCGGGTGAGGTCGTGGTCCTCGTCCCCTTGGCGCCCGAGCACCGTCACGATGGCGAAGCTGCCGATCGTCATGAACGTGTAGGCCATCAGGTAGTAGAGCGAAGAGCTCACACCGCGGGGGACGCGGCGTACACGCCGAGGAGAATGAACCCGGCGTGGTTGATCGACGAGTACGCCAGCATCCGCTTCACGTCGCGCTGGCGGAGGGCGACGACGGCACCGACGACCAGCGAGAGCACGGCCAGCCCGTAGATGATGGGCTGCCAGTCGGCGGAGATGACCCCGAGCGAGGAGAAGAGCACCCGCACGAGGGCGGCGAAGGCACCGACCTTGGCCACCGCGGCCATGAACCCGGTCACCGGTGTGGGCGCACCCTCGTAGACGTCGGGGGTCCACATGTGGAACGGCACGGCCGCCACCTTGAAGGCGAAACCCACCAGCATGAGGGCCAGCCCGGCCAGCAGCAACCCGTTCGTCAGCACGACGTTCTTCGACAGGTAGTCGGCGATCTGGGTCAGGTTGGTCGAGCCCGTGGCGCCGTAGGTCAGCGCAATGCCGTAGACGAAAATGGCGGACGAGAAACCGCCCAGGATGAAGTACTTGAGCGCCGCCTCGCCCGAGGTGGCCAGGTGATGATTGAACGCCGTCAGCACGTACAGAGCGATGGAGAGGATCTCGAGGCCCAAGAAGACGATGATCAGATCGTTGGCCGAGCCCATCAGGATGGCGCCCGACGCGGACATCGAGCGCGAGCACGTGGAACTCCGCCCCGGCGATGCCTTCACGCGACAGGTAGCCATCGGCCACCAGCGCGCTGAGCAGCATTGCGGCCGAGATCAGCATGGTGATCAGCACGCTGAAGCCGTCCATGACGACGGCATGGGCGATGTAGGTGTGGGCACCGTGCTTCTGGACATCGATCCACTGCCAGATGGAGACGCCCAACGCCCCACCTGCAATGAGCACGGTGCCGATGGTGCTGACTCGCACCCGGAGGTCGCGGCGGACCAGGGAGGCGACCGCCAGCAGGACCACCGCTCCGCCGATCATGATGATCGGCGGCAGAATCGGCAGATAGCGGATCGGGGGGATCGAGATCTTGCCGGCCGAGGTGGAAGAACCGGCGGTGGCGGCCAACAGCGCGTTGATCATGGTCGGCCCCCCAGAGCGGCTGTCCCCTTGGTGGCCACCGGTGGCTGGAAGTGTCCCGTGGCCGTCTCGACATGTGTCACGAGTTGGGTCACCGACGGATTGATGCGATCGAGCACAGGCTTGGGGTAGACGCCCAGGACCACGATGAGGATGATGAGGGGCGCCACCACGAGGCGCTCCAGCCACGTAAGGTCCCGTGTCTTCTGGTCCTCGGGCTTGGGCACGCCGTGGAACACCTGCTGGTAGGCCCACAGGAGATAGATGGCGGCGACGATCACGCCGAACACGGCCACCACGGCCCACCAGCGATGGGTGATGAATGTGCCTAGGAGCACCAGGAACTCGCTGACGAACCCGTTCAGTCCGGGCACGCCGATGGAGGCCATCATGAGGACGGTGAACACCGCCGCCATGACAGGCGCCACCTTCTGCAGCCCGCGGAGCTCGGTCACCTGCCAGGTCCCGCGTCGCTCATAGATGAAGCCGATCACGAGAAAGAGCCCGGCCGTGATGATGCCGTGGTTCAGCATGAGCAACACGGCTCCGGTCAGGCCCTGCGTGCTCAAGGCGAAGGTGCCCAGCGCGATGAACCCGATCTGCGCCAATGACGAGTACGCCACCAGCCGCTTCATGTCGCGCTGGGCACAGGCCACGATGGCGCCGTAGAGGATGCCGATGACGGCGAGCGTCAGGATGAGCGGGGCCAAGGTGCGCGTCGCATGCGGGAAGAGCGTGAGATCGAACCGGATGATCCCGTACGTCCCCAACTTGGCCAGGACTCCCGACAGGATCACCGAACCGCCTGCCGGGGCTTCGGTGTAGGCGTCGGGCGACCATGTGTGAAAAGGGAACAGCGGGGCCTTGACCGCAAAGGCCGACGTGAAGGCCAAGAACAGAAGGATCTCCGTCGACGAAGAGAGATGCGTGTGGGCGAGCGCCGGCAGCGAGAAGGTGAGCACGCCGGTCTGTGACTGATGGATGAAGGCCAAAGCCAGAATCCCGACCAACAAGAAGGCAGAGCCCAAGAACGTGTAGAGAAAGAACTTGACGGCGGCGTACGCCCGCCGGTCGTGTCCCCACCCGGCGATGATGAAGTAGGAGGGGACGAGCGTCAGCTCGAAGAACAGGAAGAAGACGATGAGGTCGAGCGAGAGGAAGCTCCCCATGATCGCCGCTTCCAGTAGCAACATCCAGATGGCATACGTGCGGCTCTTCGCCTTGTCGCGGCCCATGAGGAGCACGAGCGGGAACAACAGGGCCGTCAACATGACCAGGAATATGGAGATGCCGTCGACGCCCAGGAACCAGCGAATACCGAGCGATGTCCCGGTGTAGCTGTGGTCTGAGACCAGCTGGAAGCCGCCGACCTTGACCTTCATGGCGACCAGTGCGGCGATGGCGACCCCGAGTGTGCCCAACGACACGCCGATCGCCACCGCATCGTTGAAGTCCTTGGAGAAGCGCCGGTCCAGGCCGCACAGGACCAGGACGATCGCACCCGCGGCCGGCAGCAGGATCAGCACGCTGAGGAAGGGAAAGCCTCCGTTCACGACCACCACGTCCGGCTGAGGAGGAACACGATGAGCGCGGCCATGCCCAGGGCGATACCGAGCGCGTAGTTGCGCACGTAACCGCTCTGCAGCTTGCGGGTGACCGACCCGGTGGAGCGCACCAGGTTCGCGGTGCCGTTGACCGCGCCGTCGATCACGCGGGCGTCGACCACCCAGGCGAAGAAGCTGGCCAACTTCTGGCTCGGCCGACCGATGACGGCGTCGTAGAAGTCGTCCCAGTACCAGACCCGCTGAAGGAACTGCGGCTCGAGCTTGGGCTTGTCCACCTGCGCGCCCCGCCAGAGTCCGATGGCGATGATGATGCCGATGACCGCAGCGGCGACGTCGGTGAGCGCCAGGGCCCATTGTGCGGTTGAGCCCAGACCGTCGTCGTAGAGGCTGCCCGCGAAGACCGGCGACAGCCAACCCTGGAACGAGTCGTGGTGGATCCACGGCAGGTCCAGGACGCCGCCGAAGATGCAGGCCACGGCCAGGACGACCAACGGCAGCCGCATGATCCACGACGGCTCGTGGGGGGTGTGCAATGCCGGCTCACCCTTCGGGCCGATCTTGTCCCAGCGCGACTCGCCGCCGAAGGCCAACACCTCGAGCCGCGACATGTAGTACGCCGTGAGGACCGCGGTCACCAGGCCCAGCACCCACAGCGGCTTGTACCGCGCGAACACGTTGGTCAACACGTCGCCCTTGGACCAGAACCCGGCGAGGGGCGGAATGCCGGCAATGGTCAGCCAGCCGATGCTGAACGTGACGGTCGTCCACTTCATGACCTTGCGCAGCGCCCCCATGCGCTTGAGGTCCTGCTCGCCGTCGAGCCCGTGGATGGCGGAGCCGGCGGCCAGGAAGAGGAGGCCCTTGAAGAATGCGTGCATCACCATCAGGAAGATCGCGGCGATGTACGCCCCCGATCCCACCGCCAGGATCATGTAGCCGATCTGCGAGACGGTGGAGAAGGCGAGCACCTTCTTGATGTCCTGCTGGGCGCAGGCGATGGTGGCCGCCACGAACGCGGTCACCCCGCCGACGATGGCGATCACGAGGGTGCCCGTGTGCGACAGCGCCAGGACGTGGTTCATCCGGCAGAGGAGATAGACCCCGGCGGTCACCATGGTGGCGGCGTGGATCAGCGCCGAGACCGGCGTGGGGCCTTCCATGGCGTCGGGCAGCCAGTTGAACAACGGGATCTGCGCCGACTTGCCGGTGGCGGCGAGGAAGAGGAGGAGCACCACTGCGGTGGCCGTGCCCCCGCCCAGGTGGTGCAGCTGCCCGAAGATCCCGCCCCCCGGGCCACCTTCGTACTGCAGGGTGCCCGTCTTCTCGAAGACCAAGAAGATGGCGAGCAGGAAGCCCGTGTCACCGATGCGGTTGTAGATGAAGGCCTTCTTGCCTGCGGACGCGGCAGCGTCGCGATGGAACCAGTACGAGACCAGCCAGTAGGAGCAGACACCCACCCCTTCCCATCCGACGAACGTGAGCAACAGGTTGTCGGAGAGCACCAGCACCAACATGGAGAAGACGAAGAGATTCAGGTAGAGGAAGAACTTCGGATAGTCCGGGTCGCCCCTCATGTACTCGATCGAATACAGATGGATCAGCGCGCTCACGCCGGTGATGAACATACACATCGTCACCGACAACGGGTCCACCAGAATACCGACGGGGACGGTCAGGCCCCCGGCGTGGATCCAGGTGAAGTAATTGTCCACGAAGACCCGGTCGGCCCCGGGGAGATTGAGCATCCCGCCCAGCACCACGCAGGCCACCACGAAGGCACCGGCCACGGCGGCGGTGGCGATCCAGCCTGCGTACGGGTCGCCGATCCGCTTGCCGGCCGCGACCAGAACCAAAAAGCCGGCGAGCGGCAGCAATGGCATGAGGTAGGCAACGTGGAGCACGGTTCAGGTCAGCCCTTCAGCGAATGGAGGTCGTCGGCCACGGTGGTTGACCGGCGCCGGAAGTTGGTGACCACGATCCCGAGGCCGACGACGACCTCGGCCGCCGCCACCACGAGGACGAAGAACACGAGGGCCTGCCCGCCGATGTCATTGAGCACGCGGGCGAACGTGACGAACGTCAGGTTCGCGGCGTTGAGCATGAGCTCGATGCACATGAACATGATCAGGACGTTGCGACGGACCAGGAGGCCGATGGCCCCGATGGCGAACACGAGCGCGGCCAGGCCCAGGTACCAACCGGCGGACAAGCTCATGCGGGCACCTCCGGATCGGGCGACCCGCCCTGCTCTCGCGACGCCAGCTTGGCGGCCAGCTCCGACTCGGACACCGCCGGGCGGCGGGCCAGCACCACCGCACCGACCACGGCGATGACGAGGAGGGCCGCCGTGGCTTCGAACGCGAACAGGTACGTGGTGAACAGCTGCTTGCCGAGCTGGGCCACTTCGCCCGAGGGCGCTCCCGGCGCCTTGGTGATCGGGCCCTGAATGGGGCCCACCACCTGGTGGGCGCCCGTGACCCAGTGCGCCGTGGCCAGCATGGCGATGACCCCGGCCAGGGTGATCCCCACCATGACGAAGGCGAGGGTTCGCTGGCCCGGGAGGGGATCGACGTTCACGTCCTCGCGCCGGTCGACGCCGAGGAACATGATGACGAAGAGGAAGAGGACGACGATGGCCCCGGCGTAGACGATGATCTGTACGGCGGCCAGGAACGACGCCTCCTGCTCGATGAACAGCACCGCCACCCCGAACAGCGTCATGACCAGGCTCAGTGCCGCATGGACCGGATTGCCCGAGGTGACCACGCCGACCGCCCCGACGAGGATCACCGCCGCGCTCGCCGCGAAGACCAGGATGTCGGGCCAGGTGGGGCGCGTCGAAGCCAGGACGAGGGGGAGGTGTTCCATCAGGACTTACCTTCGGCTTTCGCCGCCTTGCGTGCCGCGCGCAGGTCGTTCATGCGGACGCGCATGGCTTCCATCTTCTTCTTGTTCTTCTCCGCCCCGATCTTCGCCCGCCAGACCCGTCCCTGCATGCCCCGGTGGGCCAGGGGGATGTCGTCTTTGAGGAGGTGGCTCTCCAGTACCTCGCGCAGGGGCTTGGACCCGGTCAACTCGTCGTCGCGGTGGCTGGACTGCCCGCCCTCGGGGGCGCGGGTGCCGTAGCCGAGCTCGCCCGACCATTGGACTTCGCCCTCGTACGCGGCGCTCCCCGACGGCGACGTGGCGCGCATCCAGCCCGACGTCATCATGTCGTCGCCCTCACGCCAGTCCTCCCACGGGAGCTTTTGCGGCATGCCGAGGTCGTCGACGAGCAACTCCTTCTTGGTGTAGATGGCGTCGGATCGGTTCGAGAACGAGAACTCGAACAGCTTGGACTCGGTGATGGCCTCGGTCGGGCAGGCCTCGACGCACATGTCGCAGTGGATACAGCGCAGGTAGTTGATCTCGTAGACGTAGCCGTAGCGCTCCCCCGGCGAGACGGGGTGGTCGGGCGGGTTGTCGAGCCCGCGCACATAGATGCAGTCGGCCGGGCAGACGCCGGCACAGAGCTCGCAGCCGATGCACTTCTCCATGCCGTCCTCGTAGCGGTTCAGGACGTGGCGGCCGTGCTGGCGCGGCTGCTTCGGCTTCTTGTCGTCGGGGTACGACGTCGTCACCCGCGGCCGGGTGAGGTGCTGCAGGGTCAGCTTGAACCCACCGAGAAAGCTCAGCTGGTCCTTCATGTCATCGCCGAAGCCCACTATGCATCAGCTCCCTGCGTCGGTCCGCCGCGTGGCCGCAGGGCCGGGGAGACCCGCCGACCAACCGACGGCAGGACTGACTCCTTTTCGGTCCGGTCCGAGCCGAGGCTCGTGGCCCGGACCAGGAGGACGCCGGCGACCACGACGACGGGCACCAGGATCAGGCCGCCCCAACCCCACGTGAGGATGGCGGCCACCAACAGGAGCCAGGCCAGGCTCATCGGGATGAGGCGTTTCCAGCCCAGGTCCATCAACTGGTCGTAGCGCAGCCGCGGCAGGGCGGCCCGGAACCAGACGTAGATGAAGCAGAACGCCACCACCTTGAGGACGAACCAGATGATCGGCACGTAGATGGTGGCGCCCGGGATGTTGGGAATCCAGCCGTTGGGGCCGCCGAAGAAGAGCGTGACGACGATGGCCGACATGGTGATCGTGTTCATGAATTCGGCCAGGTAGAACATCCCGAAGCGGATGGAGGAGTACTCGGTGTGGAAGCCGCCGACCAACTCGGAATCGGCCTCGGTCAGGTCGAAGGGCGGGCGGGTGAGCTCGGCGGTGATGGCGATCATGAAGAAGATGAACGGGACAAAGCCGAGCTTTATCAGGTTCCAATGCCAGAAGCCGTCCGCCTGCGCGTCCACGATGGCCCGGGTGGAGAGGGAGTGGCTGACCAGGATCACCGTGACGACAGTCATGCCCAACACGGCCTCGTAGGAGATCACCTGGGCCGACGCCCGGACCGAGCCCAGGAGCGGGTACTTCGAGCCCGACGACCAGCCGGCCAGCATGACGCCGTAGACGGCGATGCCCGACATGGCCAGCACGAGCAGGATGCCCATGGGGGGATCGGCCACCTGGAGCTCGAACGTGTGGCTGCCCAACGTGATGACGCCGCCGACCGGCACCACGGCGAAAATGAGGAAGGCGGGGATCACCGACAAATACGGCGCCAGCTTGAAGGTGAACGAGTCCGCCTGGTCCGGCAACAGATCCTCTTTGAAGACGAGCTTCGTGCCGTCGGCCAACGTCTGCAGGAGACCCCACGGGCCGGCGCGGTTAGGGCCGATGCGGCTCTGCATGTCCGAGATCACTTTGCGCTCGAACCAGATCATCATCGCGGTGGCCACCAGCAACACGACGAAGGCGATCAGCACCTTGACGAAGACGATGAGCAGCACGCCCCACCCCACGCCGTGGGCGAACAGCGGGTCGCCCAGCCCTTGATCGGGCGTCTTCTGCAGGTTGTTCAGGAGGGCGGCGATCACACGGACTCCAGTCGCACGTCGGTCACCGTGTTGCGGCTGTCGATGAGAGTAGCCACGGCGTTGCCAGGAGTCCCCGTTCCATGGGGCACGTTGAAGTCGACCGCCACCGCACCGCGCGGGATGCCGCCGTCCGCTTCGGCCGCCAGCACCAGCTCACCCCGGGCCGAACGCACGCGGACCTGGTCGCCGGTCTTGGCCCCCAGCCGGTCGAGGTCGTAGGGGTTGGCCCTCGCCACCAAAGCCGGCACTAGTGGCGTGAGCGAGGGGGACCCGGTGACCGAGCTGCCGGCGTCGTAAAGGCGACGGGTGGCCACGAGACGGAGGGCGTAGTTGTCCGCGGGCGGGAGATGCGTCTCGGCGCCGCTCGATGCAGGAAGGCCCGAGAGCAGCGCCGGTGGAGCTCCGAGCGCGGCGATGCGAGCGCTGACGGTGCCGTCACCGCCGGCCGAACCGCTACGGGGTGGGGCACCTTGTCGCTCCACCGATTCGACACCGGGCAGGGCGATGGGGTCGATGGGGTCGACGTCGTGCGGTTCTGGCGCTCCAGCCACGATCGGCAGCAGGACCCCGTCATGCGCCGCGTCCGAATGGAGCACGGCCTGGGTCAGGCCGAAGTACGCGGGTGCGGTCAGGTGCAGCTCCTCGGCGAGGTCGTTGGCGCTGGTGACACCAAGGTCGTTCCCGAGGGCTGCGGCCAGTTCCGCCGCGATCATCCAGTCCGGCCACGCGAACCCCGGCGCCGTGAGCTTCTGGCCCAGCCGGGTGACACGGCCTTCGATGTTGGTCGTCGTGCCGGGGCGCTCGTGCGCTACGGCGCAGGGCAGGACGACATCGGCGTAGGCGTCGACCGACTCCGAGGGATGCCCTGTGACCGCCACGATGAAGTGGCCGGCCCCCAACGCCTTCTCGGCCACCGCACGATCGGGGAAGTCGCTCAGCGGGTCGGCGCCCAACAAGATCAGCGAGGTGACCGGGGTGCTCTGGTCGCCGCTGCCGCTGTCACCGGTGTCACCGGTCTCGCCGGCCATGGAGGAGAGGATGCCTGCGGTATCGAGCCCGGCCCTCGTCGGCACAGCGCCCCAGGCCGCCGTGAACCACTCGCGACCTGACTCGAGGCCCACCCGGCCCGGAAGGAGGCCCGGTGCCAGGCCCATGTCCAGCGCGCCGAACACGTTGCCCCGGCGGAGCGCCGGGAGGAAGGTGGCCTTGGGCAGAGCCTGCGCCAGGACGTGGGCCGCCTCGGCCACCGCGTCGCCCGATTCGGCGTACGAGGGACGGCCCAGGACGATCACGACGCCCTCGCCACCCTCACCACCGTGCTGCAACAGCGCCTGGCGCGCCGACGCGAGCACCTCGTCGCTCACCGATGACCCCTCGGGGTGCGTGCCGAGAGCGGTCATCGCCGCGTCGTCACCGCAGAGTGCGCGAGCGACCACTGGGGCCTCGCCGGGACGGATGCCGAGCGACGCGACCGACAGTGCCGTCAGCGCGGTCGGCGTCGGGGTCAGTTCGATCAAGGTCGTTGCGCCCACCACCGCCTCGCGCAAGCGCAGGAAGAGGACGGGGAGCTCCTCGCGCAGATCGCCGGCGAGGGTGAGGAGGACCGGGGCCGCACACGCGGCGTCGATCGTGGCCCGCGGCAGACCGAGGACCAATTCGGCGGGGAGCCCGTCGCCCAATTGGGCGTCGACCGAGTCCGTGCCGAGGATGCCCTTGGCCAACTTGGCCCAGGCGTAGGCGGACTCATTGGTCAGGCGGGCCCCACCGATCACGGCGACGCTGCCGGACCCGCCGGCGCCCTGTGCCGACTGCAGCCCGTTGGCCGCTGCGGCCAACGCCTCGCCCCAACTGACGGCGACAAGCTCGCCGTTCTTGCGAACCTTCGGCTCGACGAGCCGGCCGTGCTCGAAGCGACCCGTCTCGTGCGCCTCGCCGAGGAACTGCCCGCGCGTCGCGCCGAGGCTGACCACCTGGCCGGCCGTGGCCGGTGCCACATCGACGGCCTCGTCGGCCAGGGCCGCGTCGGTCGGCGAGTTGTCGATTTCATCCCCATTGACCGATTCGAAGACGAACCGCCCCTTGTCGCACAGCCAGCCGTGGTTGACCGGGTCCGAGTCGATGCCCAGCAGCCTGGTCAACCGGTTGGAGGAGGACTGCACCGCCACCCGGCACCCGACCGAGCAGGTGGTGCACGTCGACTCCACCTGGTCCAGGTCCCAGGGACGGGCCGTGAACCGGTACGGCGTCGCAGTGAGGGCACCGACCGGGCAGATCTGCACCGTGTTGCCGCTGAAGTACGACGAGAACGGCTCTGTCGGGAAGGTGGCGACTTCCACACTCTCGCCCCGTCCCGGCGAAGTCGATCTGAGCCTCGCCCGCGACGTCAGACGCGAACCGGGTGCAACGGGCGCACTGAATGCAGCGCTCGCGATCGAGCAGCACCAGGTCGGAAATGGCGATCGGCTTCTCGAAATGGCGCTTTTCCTCAACAAAACGACTCTCACCGGGGCCGTACGCCAGGGTCTGGTCCTGCAACGGGCACTCGCCGCCCTTGTCGCAGACGGGGCAATCGAGCGGGTGGTTGGCCAGGAGGAACTCGAGGACGCCGTCCTGCGCCTTCTTGACCTTTTCCGAGTCGGTCGTGACGGACATCCCTTCGGCGGCCGGGATGAAGCAGGCGGGCTGCAGCGTGGCCCCGCGTGGGCTGTCCACCTCGACCAGGCACATGCGGCACATGCCGACGGGCTCCATCCGCGGGTGGTAGCAGAACCGTGGGATATAGGTCCCGGCCCGCTCCGCGGCTGCGATCAGGAGTTCGCCCGGCTTGGCCGACACGGTGCGCCCGTCGAGGGTGAAGCTCAGGTCATCAGTCAAAGGGGCACCCCCCCTCTTTCACGTGCACGAGGAACTCGTCGCGGAACATGCGGATGGCCGAGGCGATCGACGAGGGTATGGACGGGCCGAGCACGCAGATGGTCGTCTGCTGTGGCGGCCAGGCCACGCCGGGCGAGATGTTGTCACACAGATCCATGAGAAGGTCGAGATCTTCCTCGCGTCCGGCGCCATTCTCAATTCGGTACATGATCCGCTCGAGCCAACCGGATCCCTCACGGCAGGGCGTGCACTGTCCGCACGACTCGCGGGAGAAGAACTTGGTGATGCGCCAGGCTGCCCGGACCACACAGGTGGCGGAGTCCATGACGACGATCGAGCCCGAGCCGAGCATGGAGCCGGCTTGCCCGACCTCGTCCTGGCCCAGCGGGAGGTCGACCTGATCGGGACCGAACCACGGCGCGGAGACGCCGCCCGGGATGAACGCCTTGAGCGTGTTGCCGCCTCGTATCCCCCCACCGAGCACGGGCGCATAGATGAGGTCACGGAAGGTGGTCTTCACCATCTCGAGCTCGTAAACCCCAGGATTGTGCACATGCCCGGCCAATGCGAAGAGCCGCGTCCCGGTCGAGCGGCCTTCGCCCAGGGCGGCGAACGCGGCCCCGCCGTTGTTGACGATCCAGGGGATGTTGGCCATCGTCTCCACGTTGTTCACGACGGTGGGCTGGCCGTACAGTCCGATCGAGGCCGGGAAGAACGGGGGCTTTATCCGCGGGAAGCCGCGCTTGCCCTCCAGCGATTCGAGCAGCGCCGTCTCCTCGCCGCAGATGTAGGCGCCCGCACCGGGGTGCAGGACGACATCGATGGAGAAGCCCGAATCGAAAATGTCGGCGCCGATGGCACCGTGGGCATATGCCTCGTTCAGCGCCGTCTGCAGCCGTTCGAGCCCGAGTGCGAACTCACCGCGCAGGTAGATGAAGGCCTGGCTGACCTGGAGGGCGTAGGCCGAGATCAACACGCCTTCGATGATCTGGTGGGGGTCGCGCTCAATGAGGAGATGGTCCTTGAAGGTGGCCGGCTCGCTCTCGTCCCCGTTGATGGCCAGGTAGGTGACCGGCTTCTTGTTCAACAGCGCCCACTTGCGACCGGCCGGGAAGCCCGCCCCGCCCCGCCCCAGCAGGCTGGCCGTGTCCACTTCGTGGGCCACAGCCTCGGGCGTCATGGTGAGTGCTTTGCGCAGCGCCTCGTAGCCGCCGGTGGCGAGGTAGCGCTCCAGCGTGTGTGAGTCCTCGTAGCCGATCCGGGCCGTGACGATCTTCGGGGCATCGGTGATCGCCATCAGGATGCTCCCTCGCCGGTCTTCGGCGCTTCCGCCGCTTTCGCGTCCTCCGCAGCTTTCGCAGCCGCTTCGGCCCGCGTCGCTTGCGCCTGGGCCATGGCCGCCCGCTCCTCGACGATTGCCGCTCTGTCGGCCTCGAGCCCCACGCTCCGGCGTACGCGCACCAACGTGCCGTGCGACGGCACGTTGTCGGCCAATGCCCCGCTGCGCAGGTCGGTCAGCAACTGGTCGAAGCTCTCCGCCGTCTGACCGCCGACGTAGCGGTGGTTGACCTGCACGCACGGCGTGCGGTCGCAGTCGGCCAGGCACTCGGACTCCTCGAGGGTGAACACGCCATCCGTCGTCGTGCCACCGGCGCGCACGCCGAGCGACGACTCCGCATGCTCGAGCAGCTCCTGGGCCCCACCCAGCAGGCAGGCGATGTTCGTGCACACCGACACCACATAGGTGCCCACCGGCTCGGTATGCAGCATGTCGTAGAACGTCGCCGTGCCCCGCACTTCGGCCGCGGTCACCCCGACCAGAACGGCGATCTCGCTCATGGCCTCGGGGCGCAACCAGCCGTCCTGCTCTTGGGCCAGGTGGCACAGCGGGATCAGCGCCGAGCGCGGCTCGGGGTAGAGGGCGACCAGTCCCCTCGCCTGTTCCATCAGATCTGCCGACAGATGGCTCATCGGTCGACCTCACCCATGACGGGGTCCACCGACGAGATCACGGCGACAGCATCGGCCATGAGCCCGCCGCGCAACAAGACGGGCAGTGCCTGGAGGTTGACGAAGCTCGGTCCGCGTATGTGCATCCGGTACGGCTTGGACGTCCCGTCCGAGACCATGTAGCAGCCCAACTCGCCCCGGGGGGACTCGATCGCCACATAGACCTCGCCCTCGGGCACCCGGAAGCCCTCGGTGAAGATCTTGAAGTGGTGGATCAACGCCTCCATGCTCTCGTCGATGCGCGCCCGCGGCGGCGGGGTGACCTTGCGGTCCTGCACGCGGTAGTCACCGGCGGGCATGCGGTCGGCGATCTGGCGGATCATCTTTATGGATTCGCGGATTTCGTTCAGGCGCACGGAGTAGCGATCGAAGTTGTCACCGTAGGAGCCAACGATCACGTCGAAGTCCAACTTGTCGTAGTCGAGGTACGGCATGGTGCGCCGAAGGTCCCACGGCACGCCGGTCGAGCGCAAGATCGGCCCGGTCACCGACAGCGCCAGCGCCTCTTCTGCGGTGATGTTGCCCACGGCCTCGGTGCGCTCACGGAAGATGGGCTGCCCGGTGAGGAGCTCGTCGTACTCGAAGGTGCGCGTCAGCACGGTGTCGCAGATGACGTCGACGTCGTCCTCCCACCCGTCGGGCAGGTCGGCGGCCACCCCGCCGGGCCGGATGTAGTTGTGGTTCATCCGCAAGCCGGTCGTCTTCTCGAAGAAGGCCAGCACCATCTCGCGCTCGCGGAAGCCGTAGATCATCATGGACGTGGATCCCAGGTCCATACCGTTGGTGGCCATCCACATGAGGTGGGAGGACACCCGCTGCAGCTCCGCCATCAGCATGCGGATCCACACCGCGCGCGGCGGGAGCTCGACGCCCAGCAAGGCCTCGGTGGCCAGGGAGAACACCAGTTCATTGGTGAGGGGCGACAGGTAGTCCATGCGGGTGACGTTGGTGGAGCCCTGGACGTAGGTCAGCTCCTCGCCGGTCTTCTCCATGCCGGTGTGGAGGTACCCGATGATCGGCTTGGTCCGCAGCACGGTCTCGCCGTCGAGCTCGAGCATCAGGCGCAACACGCCGTGGGTCGAGGGGTGCTGGGGGCCCATGTTGATGATCATCGTCTCGTCGTCGCGACGCTCGATGTCGATGTCGGCCGGGTTGATGAAATTCCCCTCGGGCAGGCGCAGGACGGCCCCGACCTCTCGCCGCAGCTCGCTGCTCGCAGTGCTGTCGCGGGGCAGCAATTCCTGGGCGCCCTCGGCGGTCTCGGCCACCAGCGACGCCTGGTCGATGCCATGGCGCTCGAGCCCCACCCGGCGGAGGCCTTCGTCGGAGAAGTCCTCGGATTCGAACTCGTCGACGCCCTCGGCCGCGGCCGTCGCCGTCGACTGCTCCTCCTGCGGGTCGTGCTCGCTCATCGAGGTCCCGGCGCTTCCTTGAACTGAACCGGGACCCGGCCGACGCCGAAGTCCTTGCGGAGGGGATGGCCCTCCCAGTCCTCGGGCATCAAAATCCGGGTCAGGTCCGGATGCCCCGCGAAGATGATGCCGACCATGTCGTAGGCCTCGCGCTCCATGGCGTCGGTGCCGGGGTAGATGTCGGTCAGCGTGCTGACCACGGGATCCTGTTCGGGGACCTGCACCCGGACCCTGACCCGCTGGCGCATGGACAGCGACAACAGGTTGACCACGACCTCGAAGCGCTCCGCCTTGACCCCGTCCGGCAGCGACCGGCCCGGGTGGGTCAGGTAGTCCACGGCGCACAAGTCGGCACAGGTCTCGAAGCCGGCGTCCTTGAAGGCCTGGACCATCTGCGGGTAGGTCTCGCGGTGCGGGAAGGCCAGCTGGCTCACCGAGCGGTCGGGCAGGCGCGGCACGTCAGGCAGGACGGCCAGCAGCGCACCGGCTGCACCGGCCGAGGAATCGACGTCCACGTCGCTCACCGGGGCGTGGCCACCCGCACGGCATTGGGCACAGTGGGCACCCATCCACCGGTTGCCTGCTCGCCGGCGGGGACACTGCTACCGGGGCGGCGGGTGATCTCGCCGGTCCGGATCTTCTCGTGCAAGGTGAGGATGGCGTGCAGCAGGGTCTCGGGGGAAGGCGGGCAGCCGGGCGCATAGACGTCGACCGGCACGATCTGGTCGACGCCCTGGACGATGGCGTAGTTGTTGAACATGCCCCCGGTCGAGGCGCAGACACCCATGGAGATGACCCACTTGGGCTCCATCATCTGGTCGTAGACCTGGCGCAGGACCGGGGCCATCTTCTGCGAGACGCGCCCCGCCACGATCATGAGGTCGGCCTGACGGGGCGAGGCCCGGAAGACCTCCATGCCCAGCCGGCTGATGTCGAAGTCCGCTGCGCCCACCGACATCATCTCAATGGCACAGCACGCCAGCCCGAAGGTCGCCGGCCACACACTGTTGCGCCTGGCCCACTTCACCAGGTCTTCCATCCTCCCGGTGAGGAAGTTGTGCTGCAGGTCCTCGAGTCCCACGCCTCAGGCCGCCTGACCAGGTTGCGAGCGTGCAGCGCTGATCCGCGAGATCGTCGAGTCCGAGGTCCGGACCGGCATGCCCGCCTGCAGGGTCTTCGGTGGGCCCCAGGTGAGGGCGCCGTTGGAGATCAGGTAGAGGAAGGAGACGAAGACCACGGCCGCGAAGACGATGACCTCGACGAACCCGAAGACGGCGATCTGATGGAACACCACAGCCCACGGATAGAGGAAGACGATCTCGATGTCGAAGATGATGAAGATCATCGAGACCAGGTAGAAACGTACGGGGAAGCGCTGCGGCGGTTCCCGATCAGGCACGATGCCGCACTCGTACGGGGACAACTTGGCCACCGTGGGCTTCTTCCTCGGCGCCAGCATGGCCGAGCTCACGAGGGAGAACACGGTGAAGAGGAAGCCGAGCAACGCCAAGATGAGGATCGGGAGGTACTGGTCCACGGCAGCGTTTCTACCATGCGACCCTTTCCCTGGGCACATCCTGGGTGGGATGGAAACAGCCTGGGTCCGGCCTACGATGCAGGTGTGACGCCACGCGCCGCTTCCTCACGTGCCAAGGCCCCGCCGCCCACCAAGGTCTACGACGTGGTCGTCGTCGGCGGCGGCCCATCGGGATCGTCGTGTGCGTACTGGCTGGCGGACGCCGGCTGGGACGTGGCCGTGGTGGAGAAGAAGCACTTTCCGCGGGAAAAGACCTGCGGGGACGGCCTGACCCCCCGGGCCGTGCGCCAGCTGGCCGACATGGGACTCGAGGATGCCCTGGCCGGCTCCCACAAGTACAGCGGCCTGCGCGCCTACGGCTTCGGCCAGTTCATCGAGATGCAGTGGCCGGCACACCCCAATTTCCCCAGCTACGGCTACACGATCACCCGCCATGACCTCGATGGCCTCGTCGCCGAGCGAGCGGTCAAGGCCGGAGCCACCCTTTTTGCCGGCACCGAGGTGGTCGCCCCCCTCATCGACGAGGCGGCGTCACCCTCATCGTCGGAACTCCCCCAACTCCGCGGCGTCACCATCAAGGACAAGGAGTCCGGTGTCACCAGCGAGATCCACGCCCGCTACGTCGTCGTCGCCGACGGCGCCAACTCGAGGGTCGGCCGGATGCTCGGCACCAATCGTCGCCGGGACCTCCCGTTGGGCATGGCGCTGCGCGGCTACTACACCTCGGAGCGGCACGACGATCCGTTCATCGAGTCCCATCTGGACATCCGCGACGCCGAGGGCAACATCGTCCCCGGGTACGGCTGGATCTTCCCGCTGGGCGACGGCCGGGTCAACGTCGGCGTCGGTCTCCTTTCCACGGATCAGCGCTGGAAAGGGGTCAACACCTCCCACCTGATGGATGCCTTCGTCGAGTTCGCGCCCGATTCATGGGGTCTGCGCCCTGAGACCTGCCTCGGCCCCCCGACCGGGGGAAAACTGCCCATGGGCCTCTCGATCGGGCCTCGCTCGGGCGCCAACGTGATCCTGGCGGGAGACGCCGCCGGCACCATCAACCCGTTCAACGGCGAGGGCATCGCCTACGGCTACGAGACCGGACGCCTGGCCGCCGCCGCCCTGGGCCACGCGCTCACCGGCGAGGGGGCGCGGGCACTCAACGAGTACGACCTGCAACTGCAGGCGGCGTACGGGGCCTACTACAAGGTGGCGCGGGCCTTCGTCCGCATGATCTCGAACCCCGACACCATGAAGCTGTGTGTGGGCATCGGGATGCACTCCGAGCTCGTCATGACGCAGTTGCTCCGGATCATGGCCAACCTCATGCGGCCTGACGCCGTCGGCCCTGCGGAGATCGGCTTCCGGGCCATGGAGCTCATCTCGCGCTTGCGCGCCGGCGGTGTCGCTGCCGACGAATTCTCCGGCGCTGACTTCGCCGCCCCTCACATCGCTGCCTCTGACTTCTCCGTCGCCTGAAGCAACCCGAGACGCAACGACGTGCGCCGCTACGTGCTGACCATCACGTGTCCGGACCGCATCGGCATCGTCGCCGCGGTCACCGGATTCATCGCAAGCCACGGGGGCTCGGTCCTCGAAGCGACACAGCACGGCGACCTCAGCTCCGGGTTGTTCTTCCTACGCATTGAGGTGACCGCCGAAAGCCTCCCGTTCGGACCGGATGAATTCGGTCGATTGTTCGAGCCGGTGGGGATCGAGTTCTCGATGGCGTGGCAGATCACCGACACCGATGTCCGCAAGCGGGTGATGCTGCTGGTCAGCCGCGAGGATCACTGCCTGGCGGATCTGCTCTACCGCTGGCGCAGCGGCGACATGGAGTGCGACATCACGTCGGTCGTCTCGAACCACGAGGACCTGCGTTCCTTCGTCGAGTGGCACGAAATCCCCTTCCACGCGATCGCGGTGCCGTCCGAGCCCGCCGGGAAGGCCGCTGCGTTCGAGGAGATCCTACGCCTCTTCGCACAAGAACGCGCCGACGTCATGGTGCTCGCCCGGTACATGCAGATTCTCCCGCCGTCGCTGTGCAGCGCGTTGAGTGGGCGCATCATCAACATCCACCACAGCTTCCTGCCGTCCTTCGCCGGTTCCCGCCCGTACCATCAGGCCTTCGCACGCGGCGTCAAGCTGATCGGCGCCACCTGTCACTACGTCACGGCCGACCTCGATGAGGGCCCGATCATCGAACAGGACACCCGACGGATCGACCACGCGGACAGCCCCGAGGAGTTGCGCCGCGTCGGACGGGACATCGAGCGCACGGTGCTGGCTAGGGGTCTCCGCTGGCACCTCGAGGACCGGGTGTTGCTGAACGGCTCCAAAACCGTCGTCTTCACGTAGGCCGCTCCCGTCACGTAGGCCCTCCCGTCACGTAGGCCCTCCCGTCACGCTGGCGACCCCGTCACGCCGGCGACCCCGTCACGCCGGCGACCCCCTCACGCCGGCGACGCCGTCACGCTGGCGACGCCCGGGTCACGGACTGTCGGGAAAGCGAACCCGCCGCCTCAGCCCGTACCGAAACGTCAGGCGTCCACCGCTTCCGCAGCGTTCTGCCGCCGCGTCAGCCAAGGGAAGATTGCAGATCTTTCGCGACTTCCGTCGCGGCGTCGCCAGCCGCGCTGACGACGCTCGCCAGTACCTCGTCGCTGTGCGACATGCCGGGGAACATGACCTCGTAGGCACCCGGAGCGAGGGCAACACCGCGGCGCAGCATGGCGTGGAAGAAGTGGGGGTAGACGCCGTTCGACGCGAACTGGTGCGCCGTCACGTAGTCGGTGGGTGGGACCAATCGATCACTGACCCCGTTCGAACCGGACCCGCCCTCACCGACTCTCTTCGGACCGGGGCCGCCTGGACCGGGGCCGTCTGGACCGGGGCCGTCTGGACCGGGTGCGAGGAAGAGCCCGACCAGTGGCCCCACGACCGGCGCAATCACCGCCAGTCCGCCATCGGAAATCGCCGCTGCGAGATTTGCCGCAAACCCGGCCGCTCGGGCGGCAAGCTCGGTGTAATCGTTCTCGGTCACGTGCGAGAGCACGGCCAGCCCCGCTGCTGTGGCGAGGGGATTGCCCGAGAGCGTGCCCGCTTGGTACACGGGCCCCTGTGGTGCCAGTGACGAGAGCAGACTGCGGCTCCCCCCGACGGCACCGACCGGGAGGCCCCCGCCGATGACCTTCCCGAAACACCACAGATCGGGAGCGACTCCCGACCAGACGGTGGCACCTCCGCTGCCGATGCGGAAACCCGTGATGACCTCGTCGAAGATCAGCAACGCGCCGACGGCATCACACGCCGCCCGGAGGCCCGTCAGAAAGTCCGGGCGTGGCGCCACGAGGTTCATGTTCGCCGCCACGGGTTCGACGATCACACACGCCACTTCGTCGCTCAGCTCGGGCACGACGTTGTAGGGCACGACGACGGTGTCCGCCACTGCACCTTTCGAGACACCGACCGACCCGGGGAGACCCAACATGGCGACGCCGCTGCCACCCCCGGCCAGCAGCCCGTCAGAATGGCCGTGGTAACAACCGTCGAACTTCACCAAGCGGTCGCGACCCGTGATGCCACGCGCCAGGCGCACCGCGGTCATCGCCGCCTCCGTACCCGACGAGACGAGCCGGATCTGTTCGCAGCCGGGTACGCGGTCGCAGATCGCCTCGGCCAGCAGGACCTCGCCGGGGGTCGGCGCGCCGAATGTCGTCCCCAAGCCGGCGGCCCTGGTGATCGCGGCGGTGATCAGCGGGTGCGCATGGCCGAGCAGCACGGCGCCATACGACTGCACTAGGTCGATGTACGGCGTCCCCTCCGCGTCGACGACGTAGGGACCATGTCCCTGCAGGACCGTGTAGGGCGTCCCGCCGACCGACGCGAATGAGCGCACCGGGGAGTCGACGCCACCGGGAATGACCCGCTGGGCGCGGGAAAACCACTGTGCATTCGACGCCGGAGGTCCGGGGTCAGTCACTGAGGAGTTCGGCCATCTCGGCGGCAAAGTAGGTGAGGATGAAGTCGGCGCCGGCACGCTTGAGCGTGATCAGTTGCTCGGACGCGACGGCGGGTCCGTCGATCCACCCGGCCGCCGCGGCGGCCTGCACCATGGAGTACTCGCCACTGACGTGATACGCCGCCAGCGGCACGTCGACGGACTGTCGCACCTCGCACAGCACGTCGAGCGACGTCATGGCCGGCTTGACCATGATCATGTCCGCACCTTCGGCGACATCCTGCCCGATCTCGAGCAGTGCCTCGCGACGGTTGTGCGGATCCTGCTGGTAGGCGCGACGGTCGCCACCACCGGCGATCGACACATCGACCGCATCGCGGAAGGGCCCGTAGAGAGCGGACGCGTACTTGGCCGCGTAGGCGAGGATCGCGACCTGGTCGTGACCGTCGCCGTCCAGGGCGGCGCGGATCGCCGCCACCTGGCCGTCCATCATGCCGCTCGGTGCGACGATGTCCGCTCCGGCTTCGGCCTGGGCCAGCGCGATGCGCCCGTACACCTCGATCGTGGGGTCGTTCTGGACGTCACCGTCAGGCCCGAGCACGCCGCAGTGACCGTGGTCGGTGTACTCGTCGAGGCACAGGTCGGCCATCAGGACGAGTTGGTCGCCCACCGCATCGCGCAGTGTGCGCAAGGCGCGCTGGACGATCCCGTCGGGATTGTAGGCCGAGGTGCCCTCGGCATCCTTCGTCGCCGGCACGCCGAAGAGGATCAGACCGGGGACACCGAGCGACACCAGGCGCTTGGCCTCGACGACGAGCGAGTCGATGGTGTGTTGGGATTGGCCGGGCATGGACACGATGGGCGCCGGCTCGTCGATTCCCTCCCGCACGAAGAGCGGGGCAACGAGGTCATCCACACTCAGGCGTGCCTCGGCCACCAGTCGACGCAAGGCCGGCGTGCGACGCAGCCGCCGCAACCTACGGGTGGGAAAACCGGCCTGATCCATGGCACCAGCCTAATGAACGGGATCTTCGCCCAAGGATCCACTGGATCCGCCGGCGGTGGGACCGAGCAGATGCACCAGCAGGGCTTCGACGATGCCCTCGGTTCGTGCGCTCTGCGCTTCGGCGACTCCCGTCATGCCGAGGCCTCTTGCAGTCTCCGCAGTGGTCGGACCCATACAGATGACCACCGGTGGCACGGGCAAGGGAGACCCCTCAGACGTCTCGAGCGCGGCGTACGCCTCGGCCGACGATGAGGCCGTGAAGATCACCGCATCGGCCCGCGCCATTTCCTCGGAGACCGCTCGAGCCGGTGGGGGCAGCGCCACGGTGCGATAGGCCTCCACGCGGTGCACCTGCCAGCCCTTCTCGCGAAGTCCATCAGGGACCGTCGACGGGGCGAGGCTCGCACACGGGAACAGGACATGGTTGCTCGAAGAGCCCGGGATGAAATCGGGAAATCCGGCCACCACGGCGCGCGCAACGTGCTGCGCGGGCACCAGATCGGGCTCGATACCCGCTTGTCGCAACGCCGCAGCCGTGGCCGGGCCGACCGCCGCCACCGAGGTCGCGCCAAAGGCCCGGGCATCTCGCAGTTCGCGCATGAACCGGGTCACGGCGTTGACCGAGGTGAAGACGACCCAACCGAAACTCCCCACCTCCCGTGCCGCGGTACGTAAGGCCGCGCCGCCGTCTTGCGGATCAGTCTGTTCCGTGAGGGCGACGCTGATCGTCGCGGCTCCGGCGCGGTGGAGCGCGTCGAGCAGTTCTTGCGCTCGTGGTCCGGATCGTGCGACGACAACCGTACGGCCGGCGAGGGGGCCGTCGACCCGGGCGACAGCGGCGGCGAGGCCTTCGCCTCCGAGTGCGGCCACCGGTCCCACCACGATCACGGCCGGTGATCCGAGCGGGACCGCCGCCAACTGATCGAGGGTGGTCCGGACGACCGCCTGGTCCGCGGTGGTGCCGCGCTCGATCACCGCCGTCGGCGTAGAGCCTGCCTTGCCGCCGCGTTGGAGCGCGTCGGCGATCTCGGCCCGGTCCATCATCCCCATGAGAATCACGAGTGTTCCGTCGATCTTCGCCAACGCCTCCCACTGCACGCCGTCGATCGGGTCATCGACCCGGCCGGTGACGACCGTGACCGACGATGAGAGCCCGCGATGGGTGACCGGAATGCCGACGACCGCCGGCACCGCGAAGGCCGAAGAGACGCCCGGGACCACTTCCCACGGCACGCCGGCCCGCGTGAGGACATCGGCCTCCTCGCCGCCGCGACCGAACACGAAGGGATCCCCACCCTTCAACCGGACCACCGTCGCGGCGCGCTGGCCATGGTGGATCAGGAGCTGATCGATCTCATCCTGACGAGCGCGGCCCCCACCCGCGCCGCCCGGCGTCTTGCCGACATCGAGCAACTCCGCCTCCCCGGGAGCGAGCGCCAGCACGGAGGGGTGGACCAAGCGGTCAAAGAGCACCACGTCGGCTCGGGCCAACAACTCCGCCGCCCGGCGGGTCAGGAGCCCCGGGTCTCCTGGCCCAGCGCCGACGAGGAAGACCGTCATCGCGGTGCGGGGCCCACGAGGTCGGAGACCGCGGCGCTCTGCCCGGACACTGCGATGCTCCGCTCGGACACCGCTGCCGGGTCGAATCCGTCAAGGTCAGAGCCGCCCCCTTCCACCAGGAGCGCGCGCGCGACCGCTGCACCGACCTCTTCGGGATCGGTGCCGCGACGGGTCATGCGGATGACCACCCGCCCGTCGCCGCTCGCCACCAGCCCGTGCACGCGCAACTCCGGCTGCGCGAGCGGCGAGTCGGCGACGAGCTCGGCCCACGCCGCCACCGGGACCGTGCAGCTTCCGCCCAGGCCGGCCAGCACCGAACGTTCGGCTCGAAGGGTCAGATGGGAGGCAGGGTGATCAATGAGGGACAACAGGTCCCTCGTCGCGCTGTCCTCCGACCGGCACTGCACCGCGATGGCTCCTTGTCCGGCCTGGGGCAGCAGGTCGAGGGGATCGAGGATGTCGGTAAGGCGGTGCATCCAGCCGAGGCGCTCCATGGCCGCGACCGCGACCACGACGGCGGCGACCGACCCATCCTCGCCCCGCGAGACCCGGCGGGCCATGTTGCCCCGGATCTCGGTGAAACTCAGGTCTGGACGGGCGTAGGCCAGTTGGGCCCGGCGTCGGGCCGACCCGGTGGCGACCAGGCCGCCGGGCGGAAGCCCGGCCAGGGTGCTCCCCACCAGCCCGTCGCGCGGGTCAGCGCGCTGTGGTACGGCGGCCAGCGCCAGTCCGGGCGCCATCGTCGACGTCATGTCCTTGGCCGAGTGCACGGCCGCATCGGCCCGGCCCTCGGCGACCGCCGCCTCGATCGCGGTCACGAAGACACCTTGCCCACCGATCTGGTCGAGCGGCTCGGAGAGATCGTCGCCCGCCGTGCGGATGACCTGTATCTCCACCTCGACCCCGGGGTGTTCGGCCCGCAACGCGTCGGCGACGAGATCGGTCTGGCGTAGCGCGAGCGGTGACCCACGGGTGGCGAGCCGGAACGGTGCCATGAGCCCTAGAGATCGAAGAGGATGCGCAGCGCCTCGACGAGGCGCTCACCGCGGGTGTCCCTGCCGTCTCCTTCAAGAGCATGGTGGGCTCGTGCAGCATTTTGGCCATGACCGCACGGGTGGCGGCGTCAACCTGCTCCCATTCGGCTTCGCTCAAGTCGGCCAGCTGGGCTCGATGGCGCTCCAGCTCCGTCTCGCGCAGTGATTCGAGCCGGGCCCGAAGGGCGGCGATGACCGGAGCGGCGCCGCGTTGGCGGCTGGCCGTGCGGAAACGCTCGACTTCGTCCGCAATGATCGAACGGGCTGCGATCGATTCCTCCTCGCGCTCGCCGAGCGCCCGGGAGACCGACACACTCAGCGCGTCCATGTCCAACAGCGAGACCGCAGCCAGCGATCCGACGACCGGGTCCACGTTGCGCGGCACCCCGAGGTCGATCACGAGCATGGGGTGTGCCACCGCGGAGAAGTGGGCCGGGGTGAGCACGTGCGATTCCGCGGCCACGGCGGTGAGGACGACATCGGCCTCCGCCAGTTCGGAATGCACCCCTTCGAGACGCCCAGCCCGGAGTTTGGTGCCTTCCCCGGCTTCACGCACGAGGTCCTGTGCCCGGGCCAGGGAGCGGTTGACGACGACGATGCTGCGGGGGGCGGCCGCGGCCGGAATGTCGGCCAGCGCACGCGAGACACCCAGCCCCATTCCCCCGGCACCGACCACCACCACCCGCTTGTCGCGCAGGCCGTGGCCGTCCTCACCGCGCGCCACCGTCACCGCGGCATGGGCGAAGGACGTCGTCCCACGGGCGATCCCGGTCTCGGTGCGCACACGCTTGCCTGTCTGGAGCGCGTGTTGGAAGAGCGCCGACAGCACCGGGCCGCAGACCCCCTCTTCCTTCGCCTGCTCGAACGCCCGCCGCACCTGCCCGATGATTTCGCTCTCGCCCACGACGGTCGACTCGAGGCCGGACGCCACGGAGAAGAGATGGGACGTGACGTCGTCATCGAAGCGGACCGTGGCATGGGCCGCCAGCTCGTCGATGGAAATCCCGGACTGCTCCGACAGGACCTCGTAGACCTCGGCCACGGCGTCGTGGAAGCGATCCACCACGGAGTAGACCTCGGTGCGCAGGCACGTCGACAGCACCACGGTCTCTTGGAGGTTGCGGCGATGGCTGAGGGCCGTCAGAACCTTGTGCTGATCCGCGTCACCGAGCGCCACCGCCTCGAGGAGCGAGAGCGGGGCCTGCTTGTGCTGGAGCCCTATGACGACGACGGACACGCGGATGCCTCCTGGGTCGGCCTACAAGCATGCCGGTCCGTAAGCATACGGTGCCAGTCCCCCTGCTCAGGCGTGGTCAGACGGGGTCCGACGGGGTCCGACGGGTCAGGCGGGGGCAGACCAGGTCAGGCCGGGTCAGACCAGGTCGGCAGGAGCGGACAGGCCCACCGACCGGATAATCGGCACCCCGTCGCCCTCGGCCTCCTCGTCGAGGGCCGCCTCATCCTGCCGCGACCTGTAAAAGCCCAGCACCTGCAGCTCGATGGAGAGATCCACGTAGCGCAGGTGCACGTAGGACGGCACGGTCAGCACGCGCGGGGCGAAGTTCAACAGCGACGTCACCCCCACTTTCACCAGGAGGTCAGCCACTTCCTGGGCCGCCCAACCCGGCGTGGTGATCACCCCGATGGCGGGGCGCTCCGTCGAGCGCAGCGAGGCGATCTCTTGCATGTGCCGGACCCGTAGGCCCTTGATCTCCTCACCGATGACGTTCGGGTCGACGTCGAAGAGGGCGGTGACGTTGAAGCCCCGGGAGGCGAACCCCTGGGAATTCGTCAAAGCCCGACCCAGATTCCCGATCCCCACGACGGCGATGGGCCAGTCCTTGTCGACCCCGAGCGCCCGCTCGATCTGGGTGATGAGGAAGGTCGGGTCATACCCCGTACCCCGCGTCCCGAACGACCCGAGGAGCGACAGGTCCTTGCGGACCTTCGCTGCATTCACCTTGGCCAGAGTGGCCAGTTGTTCCGAAGAGACGGTCGCGACATTGGTGCGCACAAGCTCGGCCAGGATCCGCTGGTACACGGGCAGGCGGACCACGGTGGCCTCGGGGATCCGCCGTGCCGAAGGGTGTGTCGGGACCGCCACAGATTTGGATGGTACCGATGACGCGTGGCTTCACACCAAACGTAATCCCCTCACCAGGTCAAAGTGACGATGTGACCTGCGCCGATGGCGAGGACGGCGGCGGCCGAGGCTTGGCCGGCGACCACGGCGAGATGCCCGTTTGCATCGAGGAGCAACCCAAGTTGGCCCTGGGCCAGATCGGCGAAGGTCCCGACCGGGCGGAGCTGCTGACGGAGCGGACTGGCGAGGTCGCCGGTGACTGTCAGCTGAATGCCGGCTCTCGCCGTGCCCCCTGCCGGCGCCGCCGCATCGAATCCCAGGCCGGGCATCTGCGCCTTCTCGGCATCAGCGCGCGTCGCCCCCAGCTGCACGTTGCCGAACCGGTCGACCCACACTGCCTCGGTCCGAAGGGTCCGGCGACCATCGGCCAGCGTTGCGTGGACGACGGCAGGGCGTACAGGGCGAACGAGCGAGACCGGATCGACCGCGGGCCCCAGGTCTCCGAGAGGGACTCCCCGCGACAACGCAGCCGCAGCAGGGGCGAAGAGATCGCGGCCGTCGAATGTGCGCGCCGGACCGGGGCCCGGGTCGAGCTCGATGACGCCGGTGATCGTTCCGCCGCCGCTCAGTTCGGCCGCCGGGATCAGGAGCCCGTTGTCAGGACCGACGAAGAAGGCCGGCCCTCCTTCGGACGGCGTCACTTCGAGACAAACCCCGCGGCGGCCCGAGCCCACCCCGGGATCCACCACCGCCAGGACGACCCCGGGACCGAGATACGGCAGCGCCCGCGCCAGCGCCATCGTTCCCGCACGGATGTCGAAGGCTGCGATCTGGTGCGTCAGATCGATGATGGCGACGCCCGCCGACGCCGCGGAAAGGACGGCATGGACCACCCCGACGAACTCGTCCGTCGTTCCGTAGTCGGAGAGGAAGAAGATGGTCTGCGGCCGTACTGCTGCGACGGGGTGGCGCTCGCTCAACGATGCAAGGAGCGAGATCGCTCCGTCGCAGCGGCCACAGCTTCCATGAAGGCGGAGCGCACGGCCCGCGCCTCGAGGACGCGCACCCCGGCCGCGGTGGTGCCGGCCGGCGAGGTCACTCCGGCTCGCAGGACCGCCGGCTCCTCCCCTGTCTCGGCCATCAACTTCGCGGAACCGAGCATCGTCTCGACGACCAGCGTGTGGCTCACGTCACGGGCCAGGCCCATCTGGACCCCGGCCTCGATCAGCGCTTCGGCCACCAAGAAGAAGTAGGCGGGTCCGGATCCCGAAAGGCCGGTCACGGGATCGAGCAGGCGCTCGGGCAGGCGCACGACCGTTCCGACCGCCGCCATGACCCCTTCGGCCCACGCCAGATCGGCCGAAGTGGCGTGCGAGCCGCCGGAGAGAGCAGTGACGCCGGCTCCCACCAGGGCCGGGGTGTTCGGCATGGCCCGTACGACCGAGGGCTGACCGCCCAGTGCGGTCTCCAGCCGCCCCGCAGGAATGCCGGCGACAATGGACAGCACCCGCGTCACCCCGACAGCGCCGAGTACCCGGCAGGCCCCTTCGGCCACATCGGGCTTCACTGCGAGCACGGCACCGGCGAGACGCTCGGGCGTGTCCTCGAGGAGATCGCGGATGGGAGCGTCGAGGATCTCGACACCCGGGAATTCGAGCGCCAGTTCCAGGCGCCGGTCAGCCGACGTCTCGGCCACCGCGACGCCCTCGGCGCTGGTCCAGCCCGAAGCGAGCAGACCGCCCAGAAGGGCACTGCCCATTTTGCCGCCGCCGACGATGAGCAGGGTACGTGCCATGGACGGACGTTACCCAGTCCGGAGCGCCGGGACCGTCGGATCGGTGTGGACCATCGGATCGGCCAGGACGCCGGACGGGTCAGGACCGTCGGACGGGTCAGGACGCCGGACGGGTCAGGACGCCGGGCCCGTGGTGCGCCAGGTGTCCCGGCTGCGGCGCTAGGAACGGCGGGGGCGTCGGCGGTACATGGTGGGGTGGGCCAGCGTCATGGCCGTCGGGAAGTGATCGTCGACGTAGATCACCGACGAGCCGGCGATCCGATCCAGCTCGTCATCGTCGATGAGGCCGGCCGGGACCTTGCCCACCAGGTACACCGCGTCTTCGGGGCCGAGGCTGAACCACATGCCGTAGAGATTGGCGTTGCAGCGCATGAGATAGGCCAGCGTGTCGGCGACGTTCTCCTCCGGGGCCGGCATGAATTGCACCTCATGGTGCAGGGTGCGTTGGCGCAGGGTGAACCAGACCGTGATGAAGTCCTTCTCCTCCCCCTTGAAGCGGAGGTACCACCGCTGTGAGGCCGTACGGTCGGTGACTTCCTGTCGCTCCGCGGCGATCAGCAGGCCGCCGCTGGCCAGCTCCCGGGCCACCCAGGCGTCGATGCAACTGACGGCGGCAGCCATCTCCTCTTCCGCGGGGAGATCGACGACAGGCACGTGACCCGGCCGCGTCGCTCAGCGGCACTCGACGAGACGGCCCGAGGCCAACTCGTCGTGCAGTTCGAGCAATGCGCCCGCAGCGGCGCGCCAGGTATAGCGGCGGGCCCGCAGCACCGAGGCTGTGGAGAGACGCTCGGCCACCAGCGGCGCATCGAAGACACGACGCACGGCAGCGGCGTAGCGCTCCGGTGTGGGGTCTTCGACCAGGAAGCCCGTGCGCCCGTGATCGACCAGCGTCGTCAATCCGCCGACGGCGGACGCCACGACCGGCGTGCCGCAGGCGGCGGCCTCGAGGGCGACCAGGCCGAACGACTCGGACCGGCTGGGCACGATGCACACGTCGGCCGCCCGGTAGTACGACGACAGGAGCTCGTGGGGTTGAGGGTCGATGAGGTGCACCCGGTCGCGGACACCGCGGGCGTCCGCGAGGTCGATCAGTCCCTGGAGCGACTTCTCACCGTGGGGTCCGCTCGGACCACCGACGACGACCAGGCGGTAGGGCTCGTCGCCGGGCTGTCGCAACTCGGCCAAGGTCTCGACTGCGCAGTCGGCGCACTTGAGCGGCTGGATCCGCCCGACGAAGAGGAGGAGCCGCCCGTCGAGCGGGAGACCCAGAGCGCGGCGGGCTTGCGGGCGGTGGCCCGGGCCGAAGAAGGCGTGGTCGACCCCGAGGGGCACGATGCGGATGCGGTCGGGGTCAGCGCCATAGAGGGAGGCGATCTGCTCGGCTTCCACGCTGCACGACGCCAGCACGGCATCCGAGCACTCGATGATGGACGCCTCGGCCTCGGCCCGACGGTGAGGCATGTCGGCCTCCACTTCCTCCGGCATCGATTCGGCCTTCACCCGATCCAGCGTGTGGAAGGTGCAGACGAGCGGCAGACCCAGCTCGTGCTTGATGACATGGCCCGACAGCCCCGAGAGCCAATAGTTGGCATGGAGCGAGGTGAACGGGCCGTCCTCCTCACCCAGGCCGAAGGTGGCCGGCGAGGTCATCCTGGCGAGTACGCCCTGGGTGAATTCGTCGATCACTGCAGGGAGCGCTTCCTTGGGCAGCGTGGTCAAGGGACCGGCGGGGACGTGGTGAACCCGCAGCCCGGGCTCGACCTGCACCGTGGCCGGCAGATCAGGGGACCAGGCCCGTGTGAAGACGTCACAGGCCGCTCCCGAGCGGGCCAGGGCCGCGGTGAGCTCCCGCACGTAGACGTTCATGCCTCCGCCGTCCCCGGTGCCGGGCTGGGCCAGGGGAGACGTGTGCAGGGAGAGAACGGCGAGGCGGCGCATGGCCTTCAAAGACTACCGGTGGGCGGAGTTTTCCCGGCCGACACCCTCAGACCGGACCTGTTCAGGGGAGTGAGCGAAGGGATGCTGACGGATGCGGGCCGTCCCCGGTTCCGTGCTGGGCCGCGCCGTGGTCCGGGTCGGCATCTAGGTTGCCGTCCAAGTCACCGTCCCGGTCACCGCGACGCAACACCGGCCTCGACCCGATGCCCGCTCTCACACCGGGCCCGGAACTGGCACCGCCTCCGGCGCCGGAGCCCGAGCCGGGGCCGGGGCCGGGGCCGGGGCCGGGGCTGGAACTGACACCTCCGCTGACACCTCCGCTGGAACCGCCGCGGGCATTGGCGCCACCAGGGCCATGAAGATGATCGTGCCCATGATCGTGGCCCTGCGCGTTCGCATGCTCTTCCTCGAAGTCACGGCGGAACGAGAGGTAGATCCGGACCAGGGCCTGTTTCTGGTCCTCGCTCAAGGTCTGATCGGCCAGGATCAGGCGGCTCAGGTCCGGGGTCCCGTCCGGCGGCTCGAGGATGCCCGCCTGGACGTAGAGAGTCTCGGCCGAAATGCGCAGCGCCTTGGCGATCTGTTGCAGGATCTCGGCGGAAGGCCGGCGCAGTCCCCGCTCGATCTGGCTGAGATACGGGTTCGATATCCCGGCAAGCTCGGACAGCCGCCGGAGCGAGAGACGGGCGGTGTTCCGCTGCTCACGGATGAACGAGCCCAGATCTCGCCAGCGATCCTTGGGATCAGCGCTCACTTTTGTAAGCGTAGTGCGAACAGCCGCCTACCTTCGGCTGCGCGCTCACCCCGCCGATGACCGGCCGATGCCCGGCATTGAGCCGAACGTTACTGCCGCATTTGCCCGGCCGATGCCACCTCGGTTGGCTGCCGCGCCGTTCGGGTAACGTCACAGCGGACGACCCCACACGACGACCGACCAGACACAGGAGACAAATCCCCCATGGCTGACTACACCCTTCCGGACCTGCCGTATGACTACGCCGCACTTGAGCCGCACGTCTCGGCCGAGATCATGCAGCTCCATCATGACAAGCACCACGCCGCCTACGTCACGGGTGCCAACACGACACTTGAGAAGCTGGAAGCGGCTCGGGACAAGGACGACTTCGGTGCAGTCGTCGGGTTGGAGAAGACCCTGGCCTTCCACATTTCGGGCCACGTCCTGCACTCGATCTTCTGGAAGAACCTGAGCCCGGACGGCGGGGACAAGCCCGACGGCGCACTCGGCGCAGCAATCGACGAGAACTTCGGCTCGTTCGACAAGTTCAAGGCACACTTCACCCAGGCCACGTCGACCATCCAGGGATCCGGCTGGGGTGCGCTGGCCTACGAGCCCCTTGCCGGCCGCCTGATCATCGAGCAGGTCTACGACCACCAGGCCAACGTCGGCAACGGCTCAGTGCCCCTCCTCGTCTTCGACGCCTGGGAGCACGCGTTCTACCTGCAGTACAAGAACGTCAAGGGGGACTTCTTCACCGCCCTGTGGAACATCGTCAACTGGTCCGACGTGGCGGCCCGGCTCGACAAGGCCAAGGGTCTGGCCCTCTAGAAAGAGGGCGGGTCTCCCGCTCCGTACGCCACCGGCGATTCTGGTGCCCCTGTCGGCGCAGCCAGACCGGCCACATCGGGCGGCCCGGACGTCTCAGCCCCACCGGCCACGTCAGGCACGCCAGGCACCTCAGGCACGTCAAGCACCTCGGACGGCCTGCGCCCGGGTTCGTCAGCGATAACGCCGTGGGCGGGCCCTCCAGCGCCCGCAGCCGAATCTGCAGCTGCAGCTGCAGCCGAATCCGCGCCCGTGGTCGTCCCGGGCGCCGTTCCGTGCTCGGCACAGACGCGGCGCGTCGGGTCCGCAGCGAGATACGCGTCAGGAATCACCGCACCACAGACCTCGCACGAGTCGTACGCACCCGAGGTCAGGCGCTCGAGGGCGCGATCGACATCGTCGAGCACGCTGGTCGACTGGGCGAGTTCGGATTCGTAGCGCTCTTCCACGCCCCGAGAGTACCGCGGGCCGAATGATCCGTAGTGTGACGTGGGTGACTTCGGAGGCACCCACGGTTGACCTGGTCGGGGCGGGACTCCTCGTCCCCTGCCTCGATGGGACCGAACGCCCCTACCGCGATCTCGACTGTGCCGCCTCGACACCCGCCATGCAAGTGGTGGCCGACGCGGTCACCGACTTCCTCCCGTGGTACTCGAGCGTGCACCGCGGCGCGGGCTACAAGTCCCGCCGGGCGACCGCCGCCTACGAGCGCGCCCGCGAGAGCACCCATCGCTTCGCCGGGCGCCGCAGCGAGGACGACAACGTGGTGGTGCTGTGCCGCAACACCACCGAGGCCATCAACCATCTGGCCTACCGGCTGCAGCTCGCACCCGACGACGTCGTCGTGACCACTGTCGTGGAGCACCATGCAAACCTGCTGCCGTGGGCCCGTGTGGCGCAACGCCGTTGGGTCGAATGTGGAACGGACGGCACGTTCACCGTCGACGACGTCACCGCCGTGCTCGATGCGGGCCCACGACCCAAGTTGCTCGCCATCACCGGCGCCTCGAACGTGACCGGCTGGTTGCCTCCGATCGAGGAGATCAGTGCACAAGCGCACGCCCGCGGCGTGCCGGTCCTCCTCGATGCGGCACAGCTCGCTCCGCACCGTCGCCTCCCCCCGGGGCCCGACTTCATCGCCTTCAGCGGCCACAAGCTCTATGCCCCCTACGGCGCCGGCGCGCTGATCGGGCCGCGTGACGTCTTCACGTCGGGGGATCCCTTCCTCGCCGGCGGGGGCGCGGTGGACCTGGTCGACCTGGACGAGGTGATCTGGACCGAGCCGCCCGAGCGTGAGGAAGCCGGCTCGCCCAACGTGATCGGTGCCATCGCCTTCGGCGCCGCCATGGATGAGCTCGACCGCATCGGCTGGGACACGATCACGCGGCACGAAGCGGCGCTTTCGGCCAAGTTACACGAGGGCCTGCGAGCCATCGACGGCGTGCACGTCCTCGGACCGGTCACCGCCCCGGACGCTGCCACCCTTGCCGTGGCGGCCTTCACCGTCGAAGGCATGCACCACGGCCTCGTCGCCGCCCGCCTTAGCGCCGAGTTCGGCGTCGGCGTGCGCCACGGCTGCTTCTGCGCCCATCCGTACCTGCTCCGCCTGCTCGGGGTGGGCCCGTCCGGTGTGGCCGAGGCCCGGGCGGCGGTCCTGCGCGGCGACCGGAGCGAAATTCCCGGAGCGGTCCGTGCGAGCTGCGGCCTGGGGACCTCGAGCGATGACGTCGCTGCATTGCTTCATGCGCTCCGGACCGTCATTCACAGCGGTCCGGCACCTGTGCCCTACGAACAGGACAACGTCACCGGGGACTTCTGGCCGCAAGGTCAGGCGCGAGGTTGGAGCGACGGCGATCGCCCCGCAGGCGCCGCCTGCGCCCGCGGCTGAGCCCCTCAGGCGCCCGCTTCCGTCGAGACGCTGTACACCGCACGAGCGCGGAAACGCAGGGGGCGCTCACCCAGTTCCTCCAGATAGTGGGCTGTCCACCCCGCGACGCGGGCGATGGTGAAGATCGTGCGCCCGGCATCGGGCGGCATGCCCGTTCCCCAACTCAGGGCGGCCAGCGCAAGATCGCAGTTGGGCGGCGGCACGTCGTTGGCCGCCGCCATGTCGATCACCTCGAGGAAGAGACGGTGCCGCTCCTCACTGAGCAGCGGCGCGGCAAGCTCCCACAAGGCGTCGAAGCGCGGGTCGCGCTCTTTGTAGATCGTGTGCCCGAAGCCGGGAAGGATGGTGTGCCAGCGCAAGACGTCATTGAGGGCACGTCCCGCCCCGTCACGTTCGACTGCCGCCAAGAGTTCATAGGCACGTTGACTGGCACCACCGTGGAGCGGCCCGGCCATGGTGGCGAGGCCGGCCAACAGCGCGTCGTAGAGATCCGCCCGGGTGGACGCGGCGAGACGAACGGCAACCGTGGACGTCGCAAGCTCATGGTCGGCCAGGAGGACCAGCGCCGCATCGACCGCGGGGGCCGAAAGCGAGGCTCCCTCACCGGGAGAAAGGCGTTGCGCCAGCTGAAGCGCGATCGGTCCCCGACCCGATGGACCCTCTGTCCCGGGGGCACCGCCGACCACATCGGTCAACGCCGCGATCACCCGGCTCGCTGCTCTGGTGAGCGCACCCGGGCGCAGGTCCGCCCGCAACGGGTCGCGGGCCCCGCACATGACGAGGGCCCAGCGCATCCGATCGGATGCGTCGACGAGGGGGCAGTCCTCCGCCCCGATCTCCGGCGGCCGCCAATCACCGTCGTCGTCAACCTGCCAGAGGAGGGCGGCAACGGCTTCGAACGTCATCGCGCCGGCCAGATCGGTGGCTCGGCGGCCGCGGTAGAACGGGCCGTCCGTCCGCAGCTGAGTGACGCCGGTCGTAATGGTGGCCAGCCTGCTCTCCACCTGGCGCCCACCTCGCTGGCGGATGGCGAGACGCTCGATATCGCCCAGGTCGAACAAGCTCCGTCGCCCGCCCGGCTCCGGATGTGAGGCGAGCAGGCCCCGGCTGACGTAGGCGTAGAGCGTCGTCACCTTGACACCGAGTCGGAGCGCTGCTTCCTCACTGGACACCATGCGATCCACGGATGGAAACATACATTGACTTGATCAACGTTTACAAACCCCTGCGGTGAGGGTCATAGTGGATCTATGGAAACCATCGTTCGCGATCTCATGACCTCACCCGCCGTGACGTGCACCAGCACCGACTCCCTCGCCGTCGCCGCCCGCGCGATGGCCGAGGCGGACATCGGATCGGTCGTCGTGACCGAAGAGGGGAAGGTGGTCGGCATCTTGACCGAGCGCGATCTCCTCCGCGCCGCTGCGACGTCCGCAGGGCCCGAGGTCGAGGGGGTCGCGCTCTGGATGACCGCCCACCCCGACGTGCTCAGCCCGGACGAGAAGGTCGACGCGGCCTGGGCCAGCTTGACGGCGCACCACTACCGGCACTTGCCGGTGGTGGACGACGGCTCACCAGTTGGCGTCGTCTCGCTGCGCGATCTCATGGGCTTGGCCCGCATCCGCCCCGCGGTGGAAACCAGCACCGAGGTCCCCGCCGGACTGGAGGGCGTCGTGGTGGCCGAGACGACCGTGGGTGACGTGCGGGGGCAGGAGGGCTTCTTCCACTACCGGCAGTACTCCGCTGTCGCTCTGGCCGAGCGCCGTTCACTCGAAGACGTGTGGCACCTCATGTTCCGGGGGGAGCTGCCGGCGCGTGCGACCTCAGCCACCTTCGCCGCCGAAGTACGGGGTCGCCGGAAGCTCCCCCCGGGTCTCGCGTCCCTACTCCCTGCACTGGCGCAGCAAGGCGCACCACTCGAGGTGCTGCGCAGCGCCGTCTCCGTCCTGGGCGCGGAGCTGGGTTGGCGCCCGACCCTCGACCTGGATGCGGACCAACTCAGCGACCAGGCCCTCGAGTTGTGCGCCGTGGTTCCGACGATCCTGGCTGCGGCGGACCGCCTCCGAGCGGGCCTCGAACCCGTTGCCCCCCGAGACGATCTCGACTTTGCCGCCAACTACCTGTACATGCTCACCGGAGACGCGCCCTCTCCCGCGCACGCCCGGGCGGTCGAGCAGTACATGATCCTGACGATCGACCACGGGTTCAATGCCTCGACCTTCGCCGGGCGGGTCATCACGTCGACCGGCGCCGATCTCGCCGCGGCGATCGTCGGTGCCATCGGCGCACTCTCGGGGCCCCTCCACGGTGGTGCACCGAGCCGGGTCCTCGACATGCTCGACGAGATCGGGACACCGGACCGGGCGGAAGACTTCATCCGACCGGCCATCGAGCGGGGCGAGCGGATCATGGGCTTCGGACACAGGGTCTACAAGACCGACGATCCCCGTTCCTTGTTCCTTCGATCCGTGGTGGAGCCGTTCGGTGGGCCCCTGGTGGACCTGGCCGTTCAGGTGGAGCGCACGGTGGTCAACATCCTGGACGAGCTCAAACCTGGCCGTCACCTTTACACCAACGTCGAGTTTTATGCCTGCGTGGTGATGGATCTGTGCGGCATCGAGCGCCATATGTTCACGCCCACCTTCGCTGCGGGCCGGACCATTGGTTGGAGCACGCATGTCATGGAGCAGGCATCCCACAATCGGCTGATCCGTCCGTCTGCCCGCTATGTCGGCCCACCTCCAGCCCAGCCGGTGCCCAGTGTGAACTGAGCCATCGGCTGCGTGCGATCGGCGAAAAGGCGACTAATCTGGTCGGGGTTAGGCGGTATGGTCGACCCCGGAGAGGACATGCATGAGCCTTTTCTCCTTCCCCAACCCGGTCAATGAAGTCTCGGCGCGACTCGTGGCCGGCGGGGTGCTCGTCATGACGCTTGTCACCATCAGCTTCGATCTCAAATGGGCGACAGCGGTTCTCGCGTACGGCTTCGTGGCCCGCGTGCTCACCGGCCCATCCCTGAGCCCGTTGGGTCAGTTCATGACCCGGGTTGTCACCCCTCGCCTGCAGGTTGCAGCACGACCCGTTGCGGGACCGCCGAAGCGCTTCGCGCAGGGCATCGGCGTCCTCTTCTCGGTCACCGCATTGGTGCTCACGATCCTCGGCTACTGGGGCGCAGCCCAAATCGTGCTGGGGCTGCTCGCCGTGGCGGCCCTCCTCGAATCCGCATTCGGACTGTGCCTGGGCTGCAAGGCATTCGCTGTGCTCATGCGACTTGGTGTGATCCCACAAGAGGTGTGCGAGAGGTGCAACAACATCTGGGCGGTCTCGGCAGCCTCCTAATCGGTCCAGAGACTCGCCATCCGGCGGGTGTAGCTCGGCTCCCACACGTACTGGCAGAGGACCCTGACCGGCGGTGGGGGCATGCTCAGCACCACTTTGCGCTCGAGCGGATCTGCGGAGTCGAAGATCCACGGGAAGAACTTGGCCGAACCCCGCATCCCGACGGCCTTGGCCGTCGCCTTTCCGAAGGACTCGAATTCCTCGGCACTGAGTGCTTGATCGATGACAGGAAAACAGTGCAGCTCTTCGTCTTCGAGATGTGCGCCCAGCTCGGTCCCCAGTTCGTCCACGCTTCCTGCGAGCGCTTGTCCCTCCTGGGCGCGGGGCTGTTGAGCCAAGGATGCAAACCCCTTGCCAATTGCCTCGCACTGCGGCAGGAGCTCCTTGTGTTGGGCCTCCATCTGGGCCAGAACGCCTAATTGCTCCTCCTGACCGGCAAGCTTCGGGCGCACGAGTGGCCACAGGGACGTGTCCTCTACGGCATGGTGATGATGGAGTTGATCCTCGACAAACGCCCAATGCGTGCCGAGCTGCCGGGCTCTGGGCCCATCCACTCCCGTTGCCCGCAACGCAGCGCTCAACCGTTTGAGGTCGCGCCGAAAAGCATCGTGGATCATGTAGACGATGGTGAATCGGCCCCGTGGCGGCTTGCCTTCGATCGGACTTTTCTGCTCTTCGGGCATGAACACCTCACTTTCTGAAGTGGGAGCGTAGGACGAAATCACAGAACGGGAATGCTGGGGCGACGCATCTGCGACAACGCCAAGCCGCCAGTCCAGCCGAGGAGCTAACCGACGCCCACCGGTGTCGGTCCGCTTTGGCCGTCGAGTGCATACCAGGAGACGACATCCTCGTCGGTGACCGTCGCGGCAGGGCCGTCGAACACGACGAGCCCGCGGCCGAGTGCCAGGACGGAATCGGCGAGCGCCAAGGCCCGGTCCGTGAACTGCTCGATCACCACGATCGTCACTTCGCCTTTGAGCCGAGCGAGGATCTCGAACATTTGACCGACGACGATCGGGCTCAGGCCGTGGGAGAGCTCGTCCACCACCAGAATGGAGGGTGGGATCGCGATGGCGGGGGCAAGCGCCACCATCTGTTGCTCGCCGCCGGACAGTGAACCGGCTCGCGTTGAAACGTGCCGCCTCAGTGCGGGGAAAAGCTCCAGCACGTAGTTGATCCGGTCATCGACTTCCCCCTTTTTGGCGCTGTAGCGGAATGCCATCCGGAGGTTCTCGCGGACAGTCAGGGACGGATAGATCGCGCGGGAGTCGGGCACATGGAACACCCCCTGACGAGCCATCGTCGCCGCCGATGACCCCGTCACATCGCGGCCGTCGATGAGCACTGCTCCCGACATCGGAGCCATCTGTCCCGTGATCACCCTGGCCAGGGTGGTCTTTCCACCGCCATTCGGGCCGAGGACTGCCGTCACGCTGCCCTTGGGCATCTGCATCGTGACGCCGCTTATCGCGAGACTCTTTCCATAGCCCGCGGAGATGGACCGCAATTCGAGCGCAGCTTCCTTCGGACTCTCGAGACGGTCGAGCTCGTCTCCGGTGGGCATGGACACCTCAATGGCCGCGGCGGCACCTTCCTCCACCATGCTGTCTTGACCGAGGTACGCCGCACGCACCGCTGGGTCGCTAAGCACAACCTGCGTCGCGTCGTCTGCGATCTTGTGGCCGAAGTCCAGAACGACGATGCGGTCGACAAGAGAGCGAACGAACTCCACGTCGTGCTCCACCAGGACGAACGCCATTTCCCGGTCCGAAACATGGCGACGAAGGAACACCTTCAGACGATCCCGTTCCCGTTCATCGAGCCCCGATGACGGCTCGTCCAGCAAGAGGAGATCGGGATTCCCCGAAATGGCCCGCGCCACATCGACGAGGCGGGCGATACCGAGCGGGAGGTCGCCGGCCGCCACATCTGCATGGGACTCGATGCCGAGCTCCGTCATAAGTGTGCGAGCTTCGTCCATCGCCTCGTCGAGGGGATGGCCACGGCCAAAGACGCCCCTCATGAACGGATGGTCCGTCCGATGGGCCAGAATGGCGATCGCAATGCTTTCCGCTGCGGTCAATGCGGTGAAGCGACTGCTGTGTTGAAACGTTCGGCCTATCCCCAGCCGTGCCCGCGCCTCGGTGGAGAGAGCCGTCACGTCCCGCCCCCGGCGGTGCACCCTCCCCGCAGTGGGATGGAGAAGCCCCGAGACCACACTCAAGAGCGTGGTCTTGCCGGCGCCGTTCGGCCCGATCAAGCCAACCCGCTCCGCCGGCTCAACCCGGAAGGAGACGTCGCTCAGCGCGATCGTGCCACCGAATCGCATTCCAATTTCGACGAGCTCCAGCGGAATGTCGGAGCCTTCGGTCACGTCTTCGGAGCCGGACTTGCCCGTTCGGGACGGCAGGAGTGTCACCGTGCGTCCGCCGTCTTGGGTGTCTCGATTGTCGGGGCAACGCCCCCACGAGCTGCGAACTTGGCCCGGGCATTCCTGAGGTAGCCGGCGTAAAGGCTGACGACACCGTCGGGTGCTTGGACCAGCGCCACTGCCCCGAGGCCGAAGAGGATCGTGGGAACCTGACTCCAAGAGGCGGGAAGCCAACGCGTGAACACCGCCGGCATCAGATAGAACACAAGTCCCGCCACGAGCGCCTGCGCCGGGTGACGCCATCCAATCGTCACGATGACCGCAAGCCAGACAACCCCGACGAGAGTCGCGACGTCTCCTTGGCCCAAATGGAGCTGGTACATCCCCAGCAATGCGCCCCCGACGCCTGCGATGAATGAACTCGACGCGAACACCAGCAGACGCACGACCCTGGGGGACACGCCGACCGCCTTGCTCAAGACCTCGTCACTGCGCACGGCGCGCAGAGCGAGTCCGGTGGGTCCCTTGAGGACGCGGGCCACCACGAACGCCAGAATGACGAAGACCACCATCATCAAGTAGGCGAACGCTCGATCCGACTCGAAATCGAGACCCGGGAGCCTGGGGCGGGCGTAAATGGAGCCGCCCGCTCCCGGGACGAGCCACGTCATATTCACTGCGAACTCGTCGAAGAACCCAGCGATCGCAAGCGTCATGATGGCCAGCGACAAGACCCCGAGACGAGTGGTCACGAGCCCCACGAGAAGACCCAGCGCCGCCGCCGTTGCCCCCCCGATGATGACAGCCGCCAGCGCCGGGTAGCCATGCGAGGTGATGAGAAATGCCGCGAAGAACCCTCCGAGCCCCGCGTACGCGGCCTGACCCAGCGACGTGATCCCTCCGGAGCCCAGGACGATGAAACTCAAGAAGACCACGCCCATCGTGATGCCGGCGGCCACCGCCGCCATCCAGTACGGAGACAACAAGAGGGGCACGATGACAGCGATCGCCAGAATTGCCGCGAAACGGACGGCACGCATCCTGAACGTCGGGTTCGACTTCACGACCGGTCTGTCGCCGGCGACGATGACCTGCGTCGTGCTCGTCTGCTCGATCGTCGGCCCGACCAGAAGGAAGACGATCAAGACGATCAGAGGTATGGCGGGCTGCACCGCAGTGGCAAGCAGGCTGCCTGAGGGCGCCACGTCGATCAACACGCTTTGCAAGACACCCATGGCGATCGCAACCCCGAACGCCAACGGCACGCTCCGAAGCCGGGCGACGACCGCTGCCGCCAAGGACGTGATGACAAGACCGGTGAAATTCGACGACCCGAGCCCGACAATGGGTGCGAGCAGAACCCCGGCGAGCGCCGCCAGGAAGCAACCGATCATCCACGCGACCGCTTCCACCGGCGCTGTCCGGGTGCCGTGGGCCTCTGCCACCGCAGGCCGATCGACGACGGCGCGCATTGCGAGTCCGAACCCGGTACCGCGCAGGAGAAACGACATCAGCAATGCGACGAGTGCAGCGCCGATGAGGACGATCAACGCATTGGCATCGAGTGTGACCGACCAGAAGCGATAGACGTGCGGCGGTTGGGGAGCCAGGCCGGGAGCTGAATACACCGCCGGGGGGACGAAGGCCATCACGGTCGCCGCGGGCAGAGCGACAAGGACTCCGACGGTCGCAACGATCTTGACCACCACCGACATCTGGCGTGCGTGGCGGAACAACATCCACCACAACAGAAGCCCTATGGCGGGCCCACCTATGAGGATCGTCACCACGGACGACGCGAGCATCGGCCACCCATGCGTACTGTGCAGTGTGTAGTAGAGGACTGCCGCCGAATAGGCGATGCCTCCGAATGCGAAGTTCAGTACCGAGGTTGCGGCATAGGTGACAACGATGCCGGTCGAAGCGATGGCATAGACCGACCCTATGACTAGTCCGGAAACTACATACGCGAGCACTCGTTCCCTCTGCCGGTCCGAACCCTTGTCAGCGGCTCAGAATTTGC
This sequence comes from uncultured Acidimicrobiaceae bacterium, assembly GCA_963706555.1. GTDB lineage: Bacteria > Actinomycetota > Acidimicrobiia > Acidimicrobiales > RAAP-2 > Bog-473. The sequence goes on along the minus strand of OY970164.1, from coordinate 1,435,365 downwards.
CCGCTACCACTTTGCCGCATTGCCACGGCTTCGTTCCCACCACGACCCACTTGCCGTTCTGCACCTGCGTAATGGTGTTGCAGGGGGTGGCGGAGAAACGCATGGCCGGATAGGTGACCGGCGGGATCAGGTTCCCCAATGTCAGGTTCTTCTCCGTGTTCAGCGCCGCGACGAGCGATGACTGCGTCGGATTCTTGCCGGCCCGCTGTAATCCCCAGACGAACTGCGATGCGATCACGTAGCCGAGTTCGTTGTAGTAGACCGGCGTTCCCGAAACGCCATCAGCCTTCATGGCATTCAGGAATGCTGTGATTCCGGGTCCCTTTTGCGTGATGTAGGCCGCAGCGTTCGCCTGGACATAGACGCCGTTCATGTCTGCACCCAGTTGCTCGATGAGGCCGGGTCCGTAGCCGGTCAGCACCATGACCTTCATCTTCCCACCCAGTTGGGCATTGGCCTGGATCAGCGGCGAGTTCACTCCCATGAAGGAAAGGATGAATTGGGCGCCGGACTGTTGCGCCTTTTGCGCCACCGGCGTCACCTGCGAAAGGTCGGCGCCATAGGACGGGACAGCGACGTTCGAATAAACGACCTTCAACCCCAGGGACTTCGCTTGCGCGAGCTCATTCTTTCCGGCGGTGCTGCTGCCCGCCGAAGAGTCCGCCAGGACTGCGATCTTCGTGAACCCCTTCTGCTTGATGAACCTCGTGATGGCGTCGGTCCCGACCGACTGGCCTTTCGCGTTCTCGGTGCTCCCGCCGAACCCGAACATGCTCTTGCCGTTCCATCCCGGGCTCACCGCCCATCCCACCATCGGAATGTTCTGAGACTTGAGGTACGGGAGCGCGTAGGAAGCAAACTGCGACCCGACGAGTAGGGCCAGATTGCCCCCTTGTACCCCCTGTTTGGCAACAGCGACTGCTTGCGTCGGTGACGACTGGGTATCGAGGACCGTGTAGGAGATCTGGTGGCCGTTGACACCGCCCGCCGCATTTACCTGCTTGAGTTTCGCCTCCATCCCCTGGGTGACGCCGGCGAAGACGGCGCTGTAGACGCCGGTGTTGTCGGCGAGCAGCCCCACTTTGATGGTCGAGGCTGCGCCCGCTGGTGCCGAACTCACGATCGGCGCCACCGCAGCGGTGAGCATCAACACGAAACCCATGACCAAGAAGCGGCGAAGTCGCAATGACGAAAGCATGGTCCCCCTTTGCAATCGGCGAACCAACAGCCCGCCGAAGGACTGCTCGTTCTAGTTCTGTTGCGATTATATGTCAACACCTGCGACGCGTAACTGCTCATCTTCGAGGTGGTAGTCGACGTCAAAATCACTGATTTTCTGACAGGGTCACGAATGAAACCCAGGTGGCGTACAGGTTGGCGGCGCTGCGTAAGAATTGACTAAGACCAACCGGGAGTCGCAATCCGCCAGCACATTCGTGGCTGCGGAGATAAGTGCGAACTGACGTGCTCGCCGTTGACATTTGCGACCCCCGCGCTCGGGCACGGGAGTCGCAGATGTCAACGGGCTTGGACGATGCTTCCGACGTAGAGTTGTGAGAGCACCCAGGGGATCGCCTCACGCCGTGAGGTAGCTCCAGCCGCTTCAGCTGGCCGCGTACAGGGCGCTGAATCTCGTCCCCACTGCCGGGTTGGCAACCATTCGGGCATTCCAACCGGCAACGGCAATCGACCAACTCTCCTCCGAAACTCCCTTGTCGCCAGCCAGACGGATGCTCCGGCTCAGGTCATAGTCGACAGTGGCCAGGCTCTTGGCAATCTGGGCGTAGAGTTCAAGGCTCACCGAAGCGATCGGTTCAAAGTCCGGCTCCTCGCACCCGGCCGGTGCCCGCAGCGGGACCACACGGGCGCCATAGGCGGAGCCGAGGGTCTGGGCCCTGGCCGCCATCCGCTGGGCCTCCTCAATTCTTGTTGGACCGTCCTGCGCCCCGTTGTTCATTTCCTTCACCTGCTTGAAAACTCCCATGGCGGCTTCCCTCCTGAGTGCACACCTCTTCTCCGTCCTCCACTGTGCGTGCTCGGAACGAGGGAGTCATGAGTAAGAGGTACTCAATTGAGGGATCCTGTCGGCTCAATTGGGCAGCCCCGTCGGAGACGGCGGGGCGGTACTGCCAAAATGTGCAGGTGAGCGCACCCTCGACGTTCGACCCGTGGCCGGTCATCGGTCGGGAGGAGGAGATCGAAGCCCTCCGGGGCGCACTCGGCGACCCCAACTGCGGGGGAGCCGCACTCGTCGGCGGGGCGGGATTCGGCAAGACCTGCCTGGCCGCCCAGGCCGTGCGACTGGCGGTTGAACATGGACTCACGTTCGCCGCGTTGCGAGCCACCAAGAGTGCCGCAGCAATTCCGTTTGCCGCCCTTGCACCGCTCTTCGCCGAACTGGATCTCACGCCTCGGCTCGATGCCAGCCTCTTGCGACTCGTGGCCGAAGCCATCGACCGGCACCGCGGGGACCAGCGGATGGCATTGATCGTCGACGATGCGCAGGAACTCGACGATGCATCGGTGGCGCTCCTCGACCAGCTCGTTGCGCACATGGGCGTTGTCGTCGTCTTCACCGTGCGCATGGGCGACGGCGACACTGAATCCATCGTCGGGAAGTGGAAGGACCAAAGGATCCTACGGATCGAAGTGGGTCCCCTTCCTGACGAAGAACTCCGGACCTTGGCCGTCATGGCAGTCGGTGGGCCTATCGATGGCGCCACCCTTCAATCTCTCGTCGAGTCGAGTGGCGGCAACGTCATGTTTCTCCGCGAGCTCATCCAAGGCGCTCTGGAGTCGGGAGCGCTGACGTCCGAACTCGGCCTCTGGCGTCTACGCGGATCGTTGGCCCACTCCCCTCGGCTTCGCGATCTGATCGAACAGCGACTTGCCGGCTTGAACGATCAGGAACATGAGGCGCTGGAGCTCATCGCGCTGAGCGACCCGATCCGATTGGATCTGCTCGAGATTCTCGTCGAGCTCCGGTCGATCGAACGGTTGGAGGCCTTGGGGTTGCTCGACGTCTCGGAAAAGGAATCCGGCCCGGAGTTGCGGCTGAACCATCCGCTCTACGGCGAAGTCGTCAGGGCACACCTTCCTTCGATCCGAAAGATCCGCCTGAGCCGAGCCCTGGCCGATGCCGCGGAATCGAAGGGCAAGGTCGACGATCGGGACACCCTGCGCGTCGCAGTCTGGCGGCTCGATGGAGGGGGAGGTGGCCGGGTGGACACCACGCTCGAGGCCGCATCCATTGCGCTCCGGACGGAGAACTACGCACTCGCAGCACGACTCAGTCGTTCGGTCTGGGAGGAAGCCAACTCCGTCGACGCCGCCGTCGTCCTCGGCGACTCCCTCGATTTCCTCGGGCAGAGCCGGGAGGCCGAACGCGTCTTGCGCGCCGCTGCGCCGCTCGCCGAGTCTGATCGGCAACGCACCAGTGTCGCCGTGCGGCGCGCCTCGGCGCTGTTCCGTTCCCTGGGAGACGCTGCCGGGGCACAGGCGGTCATTGAGGAAGCCGTCTCGGCCGTACGGGACGAGAGCTGCCGGCGGGAAATCGATGCGCTGCGAGGAAACTTCTTGCTCCTCTCGGGCGACGTGGCTGGTTCCATCGCACTGGACGAGACCTTGCTCGAGGTCTCGGGCGATGCCGCGTTCGCGCAGGCTTCGCTCGACTTCGGCGTGGGATTGACCCTCGCCGGCCGCACAGACGAAGCGATTTCTCACACGAACGTTGCCCTGTCTGTCCGGACGGACCTCGACAACGAAGAGCAACTTTCCGCCATCGGCGTCTACTGGGTCGCCCAAGCGCTCGCGCAGTGCTACGCCGGCCACCTGTCCGAGGCGGAATCGATCGGGGACGCCGGGTACCAGATCTCGGTCGAGAGAAGCAACGTCGATGGCCAAGCCTGGTTTGCCTCCATACTCGGCCTCATCCACCTCGCTCAGGGGCGACTCGTCGGTGCGACCAACATGTTCCGCGAGTCCGCGTCGCTCTTCGGGAGTCTCAATCATCCGGGCCGAAGATGGGGCCTCAGCGGAATTGCGCTGGCGAGCTCCTACCTCGGAGACTCCAGCACCGCGAGCGCCGCGCTCGCCGACCTCGACGATGCCGAGCCCACAGCCGTCCGCATGCAAGATGTCAACACACTGCGCGCCAGGGCGTGGAGCGCGCTCCGGCGAGGAGAGGTCACTGCGGCTCGAGAACTCTTGTGGGAAGCGGTTGCCCTGGCCGAGAGCTGGGGGCAGCACGCCACAGAAGCCGAGGCTTTGCATGATCTCGTCCGGGTAGGCGTGGTCAGCCCCGCAGCAGAACGTCTTGCACGGCTCGGCAAGGTGGTCGATGGGGCGTTTATGGCAGCGCGGCTCTCGTTCGCCGGTGCTGCACTACACGCGGATGTCGACTTGGCCGCAAAGGCGGCTGATCAATTCGACGCCATCGGCGCCAACCTGTTCACCGCCGAGGCTTCCCTGCTCGAGGGACGGCTGGCGTCATCTGCCGGCCTGCGCCGCCGTGCGTCGACTGCCGATGCCCGCGCGTCGCGTGCGCTCGAGAAGTGCGAAGGAGCGGACATCGCGTGGATACCCCGATCGCCCGCAACATCCCAGCTGTCAGATCGTGAGCGCGAGGTCGCGCTTCTGGCCTCGCAGAACCTGACCAGCCGCGAGATCGCGGCGCGACTCTTTGTCTCCGTGCGGACCGTCGACAATCACCTCCAGCAGGTCTACGTCAAGCTCGGAGTGAAACGCCGCACCGAGCTGACCCCGCACCTCTGAAAGTCCGGCCTCAGGAGCGCGGCACAAGCATGAAGGTCGCTGTCGCTCGCGCCAACTCCCGGTTCTGGTCGTCGACGATGGAGCACTCCGACGTCATGAGGCGACGACCGGAGTGCACGAGTGTAGCGGTGGCCGTGAGCGGACCTGACAACGGTTGCCGGTAGTAGCGGACGTGCAGGTCGGTCGTCACGGGCACCTCTTCCTCGCTGTCATACGTGCCTGCCGCGGCCAGCGCGCAGGCGACGTCGGCCAACGTCGCCAACATTCCACCATGCACGCTGCCTTCGAACGCCCCGCGAACTTCCTCCGTCAACTCCATCGTGACGACAGCACGAGGACCATGCTGGAGAATCTTCATTCCCATTCGATCGTGCACGGGGATTGCGAACACTGGTGTGGAATCTGCGGCATTTTGCTCGGCGTCATCGGTCAAAGAAAGCCACACCCTCCCGGTTCACGTGTGCCGGGACTCCTTCGCCCCGGCGCCGTGTAGAGGAAAGTATGGCCAAGAGCCAGGGGTATTGACACTCTCTGTCGTGACCTCATGAACCGGCCGCTTCCCGTGACCTACAGTGCGGAACCGTGAGGGTGCCTGACGCCGCGCTCGAAGAAGTCCGTCACCGGGGGTTTTCCCTCATGGAGGGGTTCTTGGCACCCGACGAATTGGAAGCGGCGCAGCATGCGCTGTGGCTGCATTTCCCGACGCCGGAGGACTACTTCGCCGACCCCGAGCGCCACGCCCATTACGGGAGTAGCCAGTTCGCCGGGGTTGAAGAGTTTCCGTACAAGTCGTGGGATCTCAATCGGCTCGCGGTCCACCCGGATCTGACCGACGCCGCGGAGCGATATCTCAGAACCCCCGAGTTGCACCTCTACAAGGTCGAGCTATGGGCCAAATATGCCGGAGCCATCAACTACAACCAGCCCCTCCACCGCGACTTTGGAAGCCACAGCCTGGTCGTCCCTCGCCTCGACGGCCGTTACCAGCAGCTGACCACCTTCATCTACCTGTCCGATGTGACAGCGCAGGACGGCCCTACTCGCATCGTCCCCTACGAGGACGGTGCGGACGTGCCCTTCACCCCCCTGTACATCGAGCGGGGCGCAATGGCGGACGTCGAGGTTCCGATGATCGGACCGGCCGGCAGCCTCCTCATGTACCGCTCCGACATTTTGCACCGCGGCTCTGATTTTGAGGCGAACCAGCGGGCCCGCTTCTCGGTCCTCGTGGACTTCCAAGCCCGGGGGACGACGTGGGGCGGGAAGATGGCATGGCCGAAGGATTCACCCGAGCGGTGGGCAACGTTCATTCCCCGGTGCACCGTGCGTCAGCGCGACCTCTTTGGGTTCCCCAGGCCGGGCCACGACTACTGGAACGAGCAGACGCTGACGGACGTCGCACTTCGCTACCCGGGCATCGACATGGACCCTTACCAGCCGGCTGCGCCATCTCCCGTCGATCGGTAGCGCATCGTCCTCACGGTAGTTCCGGAGCCTTCCGTCGAACAGGCCAGGCTATGGAAATGAGAATTGCCGTTAATGCTACGTTGGGCCACCACGGACAGGGAGGGTGCTATGACGGACATCGAGACCGATATGGGGTCGAGGGACTACTTCAGCGATCCGGCACTTTTTGAGAATCCGTATCCCTACTACGACGAGATGCGGGCCAAATGTCCGGTCCAGCGCGAGGCGTTCCGCGACGTCTTCATGGTCACGGGTTACGACGAGGCACTGGAGATCTATTCGAATCCGACCACGTGGTCGAACTGCAACACCGTGGCCGGACCGGGATTCCCGGTGCCCCTGGTTGGTGACGACATCAGCGACCTGATTGAGCAACATCGCGACGAATTGGTCTTCAGCGACCAACTCCCCTCGTTCGACCCCCCGAAGCACACCGCCCAACGGGGTCTGCTCATGCGATTGATCACGCCGAAACGGATGAAGGAGAACGAGGAATTCATGTGGGGTCTCGCCGACCGCCACATCGACGAGTTCCTGGCCAAGGGTGAGTGCGAGTTCATCTCCGAGTATGCGAGTTCCTTCACCCTTCTCGTCGTTGCCGACCTGCTTGGTGTGCCCGAATCCGACTTCGGGATCATCCAGTCGCGCATGGGGAACCACCACCCCGCCGAGCAGCCGCTCGGCGAACAGGAGCACAAGCCGCTGGAATACCTCTACGACCAGTTCATCGAGTACATCGAGGACCGACGGGGCAACCCACAGAACGACGTCATGACCAGCATGGCGACGGCAACGTTTCCCGACGGCTCCACGCCCCCGGTCCACGACGTCGCACTGATTGCCGCGAACCTCTTCGCAGCCGGCCAGGAGACCACGGTGCGTCTCCTGGTTGCGTCGCTCCGGATGCTGGGTGAGCGACCCGACGTCCAAGATCTCCTCCGCCGCGAGCGCCACCGGATCCCGGCCTTCATCGAGGAAATGCTGCGACTCGAGTCGCCCCTTCAAGGCTCATTCCGCCTGGCCCGCCGGGCCACGTCAGTCGGCGGTGTCGACCTGCCGGCCGGGACCACTGTGTACGTGGCTGAAGGAGCTGCCAACCGCGACCCTCGGCACTTCGAGAATCCCGACGCGCTCGACCTCGACAGAGCGAATGGGCGCCAACACCTGGCATTCGCCCACGGCATCCATACCTGCGCCGGTGCGCCTCTGGCCCGCGCCGAGGCCCGGGTGACCCTCGAGCGGTTCTTGGACCGAACCGCCGACATCAGGATCTCCGAATCGGCGCACGGTCCCGCGGGTGCGCGGCACTATGACTACATGCAGACGTACCTCATCCAAGGCATCACGAACCTGCATCTGGAGTTCACACCGGCATCCTGATCGTCAATGCCGCCAATGACAATTGGCGCCGCTGTCGCTCAGTGTTCGTGCATGATGACGCCGCGGATATTACGTCCCTCGACAAGGTCGTCGACGGCCACATTGATGTCGTCAATGCCGTAGCGCGCCGTGATCAGCTCATCGAGCTTGAGGTGCCCGGCGCGGTAGAGGGCGACCTCTCGGAGGACATCAACGGCCGGGCTGCCCATCCCGTAGAGGCATCCTTGGATCCGCTTCTGATATCCCGCCAATACGAGGACACTGATGGGGATACCCGGGGGATCCTTGACGCTCGCCATGCCCGTCACCACCACCGTACCGCCCTTGCCGATCGCGTTGAATGCTTCGGCGACATGGTCGCCCGTGACCACATCGATGGTGACGATCGCGCTGTCGGCGCCCTGCCCGTCGGTGATGGAGCGGGCGAATTCCGCTGCTTCGTCGATGTGGGCGAATCCGTGTGTTGCGCCGAGCTTGGCCGCCATCTCCAGCTTGAAGGGCACCGGGTCGACCGCAATGACCGCGGCGGCGCCCATCATGGCTGCACCCTGGACTGCATTGATACCGACGCCCCCGACGCCCATCACGATCACCGTGTCGCCCGGGCGCACATTGGCGGCGTTGATCGCAGACCCGAACCCCGTACCAACCCCGCAGCCGAGCAGGCACAGTGTCTCGAGCGGCACGTCGTCGGGCACCTTGATCACCGAATTCTCCGGCACGGTGCTCCAGGCGGAAAAGGTCGAGACAAGCATGAACTGGCTGATGCCCTGCCCCTCGTAGTGCATGCGATAGCTGCCATCGAGTTGGGGGCCACTCTGGAGTTGCGCTCCCGCCTGACAGAGGTTCTGTCGTCCAGAAGCACAGAACCGGCAGTGGCCACAGCTCGGGATGAAGGAGGTCACGACGTGGTCCCCCGGCCGCAGATTGGCCACGCCGGCGCCGACGTCCTCGATGATCCCGGCGCCCTCGTGTCCGCCGCACACCGGCATCGCCGTCACCTGGTCCCCGACGTTGTAGTGGACGTCGCTGTGGCAGAGGCCCGACGCCACCATGCGCACAAGAACTTCATGGTCCTTGGGCGGATCGACGTCGACCTCGCACACTTCCCATTTGCCCGGTGATGCAAACAGCAATGCGGCCCGTGACTTCACCTGTCCCCCTTCCAACTGCTGGAAGATCCCATCCTAGGATGCCTCCCCGTCGGATGCCGGGCCCTACAAAACCCATGGTCATTCGCTATGCGGACCGTCCCATGCACGGTCGATGTCGAGAAGGGGCGCTCACGAAGCGGGAGCCGCGCTGTAGAGTCCGCTGTCAGTCCTTGGTGAGGAAATGGGAGGGATTCGTGATGACGGACGACCGCGCGCAGGTTGATTTCGATCAGCACTCACTGGCGTACAAGGCCGGGTTCCCCCTGATCAGCCACGAGGTGCGCGGACAGTGCCCCGTGGCGTGGACGGACGCCTACGGTGGGTACTGGGTCATCAGTGGCCGAGATGTGATCGGGGAAATGGCCAAGCATCCTGATCTGCTCTCGAATGACCACGATCCGACCGGCATCCGGAGGGGCTACGACGGGATCGCCATCCCTCCTCCGAGAGGGGGAACGAATCGGGGTGGGTTCATCGAGATGGATCCACCCGAACAACTCGAATACCGCCACGTCCTCAACCCTTACTTGTCGCCGGTCGCCATCGAAGGTTGGCGGCCCATGATCGCGGAACTCAGTCACGCGTGTATCGACGAAGTCGTCGAGTCGGGTCGGTTGGACTTCGTTGACGACCTCGCCAACATCGTGCCGGCCGTTCTCACCATGGGCATGCTCGGCTTTCCCCTGGACGATTGGACCATTTACTGTGAGCCCGCCCACGCGATGGTGTACACGCCACCCCATAGCCCGGACTTTCCTCGCGTCATGGAGCAGGCAATTGCGATGTCCGGCAAGCTCGCCGAGGAGATGGGCCGGGCGCGCACCAATCCCCGTCCAGGCATGCTCAAGGCGTTGATCGACGCGCAGGGTAACGGCGCCTCGTTCGTCGACGACGACATTTTGGGAACATTGACCTTGCTCATCGGCGGCGGATTCGACACCACCACGTCGTTGACCGCCCATGCTCTGACGTGGCTGGACAGCCGCCCTGAACAGCGCCAGGCGCTCCTCAACGATCCGACGCTCCTCGACACGGCCACCGAGGAGTTCGTGCGCTTCGCGACGCCGGCTCAGGGCGGTGGCCGGACGGTCACGCAGGACTGCCAGATGGCAGGCCACTCGTTCCAGGCCGGTGATCGCGTCTGGATGGCGTATGGACTGGCGAACCACGACCCCCAGGCCTTCGACGAACCCGATGAGATCGTGCTGGACCGCTTCCCCAATCGCCACGCGGGCTTCGGCCTCGGCGTGCATCGCTGTATCGGCTCCAACCTCGCCCGGATGAGCTTCAAGACGATGTTGTCAGTCGTCCTCGAACGGTTGGAGGACTACCGCCTCGAGCCAGATGGAGCCGTCCGTTACGAAGACATCGGCACCATCAACGGCTACAAGCACCTGCCGGCAACCTTCTCCCCGGGTGTCCGGCAAGGCCAGCCACTCCAGCAGGTCATTGCCAAATGGGAGACGAAATTGTACACCGACGCAACCACGGTCTGAGAGGAGCTTTGAGATGCAGGTCCACATCGACCCAGACGTCTGCCAAGGCCACACCCTGTGCGCCCTGGCGGCACCTCAGATCTTCCTCCTCCGCGAGGAGGACGGGCACGCGTACGTCACCTCCCCTGAAGTGCCACCCGGCCAGGAAGACGTCGTGCGCAAGGCCGTTGCCACGTGTCCCGAAGGCGCCATCAGCATCACCGAGTAGCCACAGCACGCCGAATCGTCCGAGCCCGATCGAGGGCCGAGTGACGGACGCACGGCGGAGAAGTATCAACGACGCGTCAGCAAGCGGCTGGCGTTCTCGTAACCGATCAGGTTACGTTCTTCCTCGGTGAGCGGAAGTGCTTCGAAGGTTGCGACGCACACCGACTGATCCACAAGCGGATAGTTCGTGCCGAAGAGAACCCGGTCAGAGCCGATCCGCCTGATTATCGCGACGAGCTCGTCCGGCGGTCGAGTCTCGAGCTGCATCGACGTGTCCGCGACCACGTTGGGGTACCGCCGGGTAAGTGTCGCCACATCATCCTCCGCACCGATGCCGAGGTGCGCGAGCTGTACGGTGACGGTCGGATAGGCGTCAAGGACCGCGTCGAAGTAGGCGGGATGCCCCCAGGCCTCTTCTGCACCGGCTTTCCGCGATGCGCCACATTGGCTGAGAACGAACACGCCGTGATCGCGGGCACAGCGCCAGACGACCTCCATCGTCTCGTCGTCCGGCCGGCGGTGAATGAACATCGGAGCCACCTTGATGCCACATGCGCCGCTCGCAAGACCCGCCGCGACCTCTTTGGCGACGCCGTCGTCGCCCATGAGCACCGGATCGACGCCCACCAGACAAGAAAGGCGATCCGGGTGCGCGGCAACCGAGTCGGTAGCCCACCGGTTCAGACGCCGCCACTGTCCGAGGACGAGATCGACGGCCTCGTCACGGTCGACGCCACGCCCAACGTGCTCGGCGACCAGATCCTGTGCCGGCAACCACGGCACGATCATCGTCCGCTCCACCTGGCTGCGGTGCATCATCGAGAACAACTCCACCACGGTGCCCTGCCGGTCGGAGTCGAACCCGTAGCGTGCGACGAACGTCTTTACCTCTTCAGCCGAGGGTTGGGTGTGGGTGTGTGCGTCGATCAAACCGGTGCCCGTCATCGTGGACGACAGTAGGGCAGCACGGCGCCCCGGTGCTCGGACCGGAGTGCCAACCCCGGCCCGGCGATCAGAGCCAGTGGCGCCGTTTGAAGATGATGTAGAGGGCTGTCGAGATTCCCACCATGAGCGCGAGGGCCAGGGGGTACCCGTAGTACCAGGTCAGCTCCGGCATATGCTCGAAGTTCATGCCGTAGACGGTTCCGACCAGGGTGGGGGCGAATCCGATGGCGGCCCAGGCCGAGATCTTCTTGACCTCTTCGTTCTGGGCCAGGCTTGTCTCGGTCAGGCTGCGCATCTCGTCGTTCTGCTGCTGGCTGACCAGGGTGCTGTTCACGGTCAGTGCGTTCTGCAGCAGAGAGCGGAACCCATCGACCCGCTCCACGACCCGCAGCACGTGGTCGCTCACGTCGCGCAATCGTCGGCGCAGCTCGAGGTCCACCTCGTACTTGTCGAAGCCCGCCTCGAGAGAGCTCAGCATGGAGATGAGAGGCTGCGTCGCCGCGCTGGAAACCGATGACCTCGCGGGACAACTCGTAGATGCGGCGGGACACGGCCGGGTCCCCCTTGAAGAGCTGGTCCTCAATTTCATCGATGTCGTTCTCCAGGCCCGCGACAACCGGCTCGTACTCGTCGACCACCTGGTCAAGGATCGCGTACAGCACCGCCTCGGGACCGAGCCTGAGCAATTCCGGAGAATCCTCGAGTCGTTTGCGGACTCGGCTCAGGTCGGGGGTTTCAGCGTGGCGAATGGTTACGACGAAGTCTTCGCCGGTGAAGATGTGCAGTTCCCCGAACTCGACATCTTCGGTGGCATCGATGTAACGGGCGGGGCGAAGGACGGTGAAGAGCGTCGTGCCGTAGCGCTCGATCTTGGGGCGTTGATGGGCCGCCACCGCGTCCTCGACGGCCAGCTCGTGCAAGTCGAACTCGCGTGCGACTGAGCGGATCTCTTCGACATCGGGGCGGTAGAGCCCTATCCAGGCCATCCCTTGTCGCTCGCGCAGAACCTCATAGGTCTCGTCAAGGCTGCGCGGGTCCGCAGTGCGCTTTCCGTCGACGTAGACCGCGTTGTTGACGAGTGCCATCTGAACCTCAATCGTGGGAGAAGAACCTGCGGTCGACCACTCACGGTAGCGCCGAGACGGCGACCTATGGTGGTGGCGATCCCACACCCGCTCCTTTTCAGCCGTGGCGGCGAGCCCGCCACGCCTCCGCCGCGAAGCCCACGTCGACGGTGACCGCACCCTCGACACCCAGTAGGTCGCGCAGGATGCGCCGGGCCTCGTCGAACACACGGGTGCGAGCCTCTTCTGGCAGGACGATGATCCAGCTGAAGGTCCCGAGGAGCCCGATCAGCTCGTCGGCGTTGAGCGCGACCTCCCACGTGAGCCGACGGTGCTCGGGCTGTGCGAAGGGAACGCCGTCGGGGATGGTGAGACCGATGTCAGGACGATTGCCGTCGCCTTGGATGAGAGCGGAGAACTCCTCTTCGCCCAGTCCGCCCCCGCCCACCCCGGCTGTGTCGCTGCGATCTCCAGATCCTCGAGCCAGAAGTTCCTTCGCCTGGACCAGCAGGGCGCCCTCGGGATCCGGGCCCGCCCACACTGCGCCGAGCACACCACCGGGAGCGAGCACCCGCGCCACCTCGTGCAAGGTGGGGATCGGGTCCATCCAGTGCCATGACGCGGAAGCCACCACGGCTCCCGCGGTGCCGGTGGGCAGGGGAATCGACTCACCCCGACCGCTCACGGCCCGCGCCCGGGGAACGTTGACGACCAACTCCGCCCGCATGCGATCGTCCGGCTCGACCGCAATGACCGATTCGGCCCGCGACACCAGGAGCCGGGTCATGGCGCCCGTGCCCGCGCCCAGATCCACCACCGTCGAGACGTGGTCCGGGAGCATCCACTCGACCAGCTCGACGGGTGGACCAGCGCGGTAGCGCTCGTAAGCCGGGGCGATCGAACCAAAACTCTGGGATCGCGTCTCTCCGACCATCTCGTCCTCCAATCAATCTTGACGTCAAGAGAAGTATGCCCGTCGAACATCTTGATGTCAAGATAGATTGCGATCGGGAGGTGCAGGACGATGGAAGACGAAGTCGACCGCTTGGTACGCGGGTGGCGCAGGGCGCTCCCCGACGCCGATGTCTCTCCGCTCGAGGTCCTCTCGCGCGTGTCGCGACTGGCCCGTCACCTTGATCGGCAGCGCAGCGTGATCTTCGCCCGTCACGACCTAGAAATTTGGAGCTTCGATGTGCTCGCGGCCCTGCGGCGGTCCGAGCCGCCGCACCATCTCTCCCCGGGACAACTGTTGGCCCAGACGCTCGTCACCTCCGGCACCATGACCAACCGGCTCGATCACCTGGAGGGTCGCGGACTGGTCCGTCGCCGTCCGGACCCGACTGATGCCAGATCGGTCCGCGTGCAGCTCACGGCGGCCGGGAGTCGTCGGGTCGACGCCGCGCTCTGTGACCTCGTGGAGCGGGAGCACGCACTACTCGGGACGATCAGCGAAAGGGAACGAGAGACCCTCTCCGGGCTCTTACGCCGGATAGTGGCGCCCTTCGACGTCTGACCTGTGCGTCGTCGACATTCGGGCCTCCCCCATCAGACGAGGCCCGAGCGGTGACGTGGGAGGTGGTTCGCCCCCGAGGACGTCACCGCGACGAGCCGCCCGCGTCCGGGCTCATGACGGCGAGCGATGAACCCTCGTCGGTCGGCTTCCTCCCACACGGGTAGCCGCGAGCAAGAGGTGCGCCAGGCGTCGTGCACCTCCACGTACGGGCGCGGGACTGGACCCAGCCATTCGAGGAGGTCGAGGATCAGCGACTCCACCGGGTCGGACGCTTCTGCCACCTCCGACAGGTGAGAGACCTTGCGAGGCTTTTCGGGCAACCTCGGTGCAGGTCTCTTGCGGAGCCATTCAGTCGATGAATTCGACTTGAGGCTCGAAGACCGCCCGCCGTGAGGCGCGGCGCAATGCGGCGAGCACCGGCCGGCCCACCACGAGGATCAGGACGGCACACGTTGCCGCACGGGTCAAGTCGAATCCCAGGGAGGTGACCAGGTCGAAGAGGATGAACCGGTGCAGGTTCTCCAGTGTGCCGAGACCGGGCTCGAATTGATATGTCGTCGTCGCCCCCACAAAGGGCCAGAACCAGAAGTTGACGAGGAGTCCGTAGGCCAGTGCCGAGACCACCCCGTAGCCCGCCAGCATGAGGCGTTCCGAGAAGCCGCGCATGGAGGGCAGGCAGCCGGCACCAAAGCCGACCCACGCCGCGACGATCATCTGGAACGGCAGCCAGGGCCCGACTCCCCCGGTGATCAGCGCGGAGGCGAAGAACGCCACCGCACCGAGAACGAAACCGAAGCCCCGTCCGAACACCCGCGCCGCGAGGATCAGGAGAAACCATTCTGGCTCGAAGCCGTTGATGCCTGGACTCGCCATGCGCAAGGCGGCAAAACAGGCGGCGAGGACGCCGAGAAGGGCGACGGCTTTGGCATCCATATCTCCTTCGGAGAGCTCGGCCATGACGATGGCCAACAGGAGCGGGATCAGGGCCACGAAGACCCAGGGTGCATCGCCATTGTGGGCAGTGTTCTGGCCCGAGTGCTGATGGATCATCAAGGGCCATATGAAGGCGGCGATGCCGAACAGTGTGGTGAGGAGCATCAAGAATGAGGAGCGGCGTCGGATCCGCAGCGCCGGGGGCAGCCGCTGCTCCAGAGGAGCCGAGGCGTCCGGGAGCGTCATGGCGCACCCAGTCCTGCGAGCGCTCGGCGCACCTCGTCGACCGTGAGCCACTCCTCGGGGGCCAGGACCTTCGCCACCTGGGGCGCGAAAACCGGGGAGTGACACACCACCTGACGGGCGGGCCCGTCGGCGATGATCTGCCCGTCGGCTAGGACGACGGCCCGGTCGGCCACGCGGGCGGCCAACTCGACGTCGTGCGTGGCAAGAACGACCGCGTGCCCTGCGGCCGCCATCTCCCGCAGAACCTCGATCAAGCGGTCCTTGCTCGGGTAGTCGAGTCCTCTCGTGGGTTCGTCGAGCAAAAGGAGAGCGGGGGCCGGCGCGAGGATGATGGAAAGCGCAAGCACGAGGCGCTGGCCTTCGGACAGATCACGGGGGTGTCGACGGGCCGGCACTCCCGGCAACACGCGATCGAGGGTGCCCGACGTCGTGCCTTCTGCCAACCCGGACACCTTGTCAGCCGTGCGACATTCGTCGTGGACGCTCTCGCCGTAGAGCAGGAGCCCAGGATCCTGCGGCACGAGCCCTACATGCCGGATTAACTCGGCCGGCCGATACGAACGGGGGTCACGCCCCCCCACCGACACGGTACCGCGACTCGGGGCACGTCCCCCCGAAAGGGTGGCCAGCAGCGTCGATTTGCCCGAGCCGTTCCTGCCCATGAGCACGAGTACCTCGCCCCGGACAATGGCAAGATCCAAACCGTCGAGCGCCGGCTGTTGCCCGTAGGACACACTCAGCTTGCTCGCCGCGGCCACTTCCACGGCAACCTCTGGCGTACCGCAGCCCCTTCGAGAAGGTGGCGGCGGCGTCGAAACCAGACGTTGGCGTAACGGAGCCGCCTGCCGGCGGGCATCGCGAATCGACAGAGGCAGCGGGTCCCACCCGACCAGACGGCCCAGTTCCACCAAGGGCGGCGCCACCGGGGAGGAGCGCATGATCACCTCCGGCGGTCCTTCGACGAGCGGTGCCCCCTCACCGGGCACCATGACGATGCGATCAGCAAAAGGGACCACGCGCTCGAGCCGGTGCTCGGCCATGACCACCGTCAGTCCCAAGTCGTGCACCAGGCGCGCCAGGGTGCTCAGGACCTCCTCGGCCGCCGCGGGGTCGAGCGCCGACGTCGGCTCGTCGAGGACCAGGATCCGGGGTGAGGCCGTCAGGACGGCTCCGATCGCCACCCGTTGCTGTTGGCCGCCCGACAACGTCCGCAACGACCGGTCGCGCAGCTCATGGAGGCCGAGGAGATCGAGGGTGTCTTCCACGCGACGCCGCATGGCATCGGTGGGCACGCCCAGGTTCTCCATCGTGTAGGCCAGCTCGTCCTCCACGGTTTCGGTCACGAATGTCGCCAATGGGTTCTGACCCACGAAGCCGACGACGTCAGCGAGGTCGCGCGGACGGTTGTCCCTCGTGGTCCTGCCGTCGACGGTGATGGTGCCGGCCAAGGTCCCGCCGCTGAAATGCGGCGTCAGTCCGTTGATGGCGCGTAACAAAGTGGTCTTTCCGGTCCCGGTCTCCCCAACGACCACCCACAGCTCGCCCTCGGGAATGTTCAGGGTGACCCGGTGCAGCGTCGGCCGGGAAGCACCCGAATAGGTGAAGGACACATTGTCGAAGCGGATCATTGCGTCGCCCCCGAAAAGTTCGAAGGAACGACGCGGGTCTCGGCCTCTTGCGGCATGCCGGACCCGGAGTCATCGACCCGGGCCGATGCCAAAATGGGAGTTGGCCTCGGCGCCGCGACGGCAGGGATCACCGCAATGAGGATCCCGAGGATCGGGAGCAGCGGGATGCTCGGAAACACCAAAGGGTTGAAGGAAACGGTGAGCCCGGGGACGTCGAGCGCATGCGCGACTGCCATGGCAACTAGTGCGATGAGGCCCGAACCCACCACGATCCACTCGGGCCGAAGCCATGGGTCGGGTCGATAGCGCGAACGGGACGTACGGCGACCTCCCACGGCGAGGCCCACCCCGCAGAGGATGGCGCCGACGGCCAGGACCGGAAGGCCGAGTCCGAATAGCGACCCCGGATCGATGACGCCATAAAGCCCGACGGCGAGGAGCAGAAGCCCGCCCACGGTCGTCACATTGGCCAGACGACGAGAACCGCTGCCCACCGCGACCCGCCGCCCGTAGCCACGTGCGTCCATGCTGGTGGCCAACTGCAGCGACCGGTCGAGCGCACTCTCGAGCACGGGCACCGCGACGCCCCGCATACCGCGTACGCCCTTCGTCGGGATGCCCCGCTGGCGGCGGGCCTGGCGTACATCGCCGATGGACTGCACCAACTCGGGAGTAAAGGCGAGCGCCACGGTGACCACCACACCGGTCTCGTACAGCACCGCCGGCAACGACCGTAAGAGCCGGTAGGGGCTGGCCAACGAATTCGCCGCGCCGAAGCAGAGAAGGATCACCGCGATCTGCAATCCCAGCACGAACGAGTTCAGAACGGACTCCACGGTGACCGGCCCGCCGATGCTCACCGCGGCCGCCCATGAGGGCAGAGGGACCCGGGGCAGGGTGAAGAGCACGTTGCCGGGGATCCGTTGGCCGAACAGGATCTCTATTGCCACCCGGATCACTATGACCACCACTCCGAGGCGCAAGAAGAACCCGATCGAATGGGACCATGGCGCGCTGGTGCGACACACCGACACCACAAAGCAGACGACGGCCCCGATCAGCGCCAACAAGAACGGGTTGGTCGTCCGCGCGGCACAGGTCGCCAACGCTGCCGCCCACAGCCACCACGCCACCGGGTGCAGGGACCGACGACGGGGCGTGGCGACACGCGTCATCCGTCCGCCGGCCTACGACGCCATCGGAAGAGAGCGAGACCACCCAGTACCACGACGACAGCGCCGACGAGCACGACGGGCAGGACCGGGTTGCCGGATCCACCGGGCTTCTGATGGGGCGCGGCGCTCGCATCCACATGGCGGGGCGTCCCCGATGCCGCCCCTTTACTCCCGCCGGCCTCCGCAGCTCCGCTCGATGGCAGCGTCGTCGTCGTGGTGGTGCTGGTTCCGACCGAGACACCCACTCCCGGCGACTTCGATCCGGTTCCCGGTGCGGTCGTCCCGGACGGGGCGCTCGATCCCGCTGTTGCGCTCCCCGTCGTGGCGGTGACCGATGGCGCCGACGTCGTGGTGGTCTCCGATGTCGGCGTCTGGGATGGCGGTACTTCGGTCGATGCATTGCAGATCTGTGCATACGATGCCGGCACTGACGGCGAAGGGGGTGGGTTGTTCGGGTTGTCCGAACCACCCGACTGGTACCGCAAACCCACCACGTCGTCTGTCGCGCTCGCAACCGGCTGCTCGGTCGGTCCATCGCTGGCGTACACCCACGTTCCCGAGGTCCCGTGCCAGTACGACCAGTAGTTGTACGTGCCGTTCCCGACGGCTTGGCCGCAGTCCTGGACGCCGTTTGTCGGGTAGTTCTCAATGGCGCAGAGGAGCCCCGAGTCGTTGTACGAGACATTGCCGGTACCCACCGCTGCAGCCAGCGCGTCAGAATCCCGGGCCGTCGGAGCAACAGGCACGCACTTCGTCACCGTCGACATTCTCGATCCGCTCCCGAAGTCGACCACAACGGCAACGTAGACGTCATTGCCAACCGAAGCAGCTGAGGCGATGGCGATCTTCAGCGGGTCCAGGGCCGCCGGACCAGCCGGCGCCAGCACGGCACCGGCTGCACCCAGGAAGAGACTTCCCGTGAGCAGCC
This sequence comes from uncultured Acidimicrobiaceae bacterium, assembly GCA_963706555.1. Classification (GTDB taxonomy): domain Bacteria; phylum Actinomycetota; class Acidimicrobiia; order Acidimicrobiales; family RAAP-2; genus Bog-473. The sequence goes on along the minus strand of OY970164.1, from coordinate 1,416,456 downwards.
GACCGCGATGTGCCAGACGACGCACGGTTACGTCGAACTAGTCCCGATAGCCACAGCGTTGCCGACGCCAGAAGTTGCGGCCGAACCCGAGAATGCTGCGTCGCCGAAGTTGAAGACCCCCCCGTCCGCCGCTACGAGCCAGTAGCCGTTCCCGTCAGGCGTCGACGACATTCCGACGACAGGTTTGTTCAACTTGATTCCTCCGGTCGAACCGTGGAACGTCGCATCGCCGAAACTGAACACGCCGCCGTCGGACGCAACGAGCCAGTACCCGCCGCCGTTCGGATCCGACGCCATGCCGACGACGGGCTTGTTCAGATGCTGCGCACCCAGTGACCCGTAGAAAGCAGCATCGCCGAACGTGAAGACGCCGCCATCGGCCGCAACGAGCCAGTACCCGCCGCCGTCGGGGGTGGCGGCCATGCCCACGATGGGCTTGTTGAGGTGTACCGCGCCAAGTGAGCCGTGGAAGGTTGCGTTGCCGAACGTGAAGACACCACCGTCGGCCGCAACGAGCCAGTACCCGCCGCCGTCGGGGGTGGCGTCCATGCCCACGATGGGCTTGTTGAGGTGTACCGCGCCAAGTGAGCCGTGGAAGGTTGCGTCGCCGAACGTGAAGACGCCGCCATCAGACGCAACAAGCCAGTACCCGCCGCCGGCGGGGGTGGTGGCCATACCCACGATGGGCGCACGCAGCGCGGTCGTCGCCGCCGAGCCGTGCGAAGCCGCGTTGCCGAACGGATAGATCGCGCCGCTGGCCGTGAACACCCAATAGGACTTGCCACCCGAGCTGCTCGGGGGATACGGCAGGGTCAACCCCACCAGCGCCGGAACCACTTGGTTCGTGGCGAGGAGGTTTCCGGTCGTGGCCGAACCGACGCCGGGGAAGAAGAACGCACCGACATCGGGGCCCGAGGTCACCTGGAATGCCAAGAGGGCGGTCAGGGGCGTGCTTGACCCCTGCTGGTACGTCGGACTGGTGGGCGACTGGCCCAACGCCACCAGGGCCTGGATGACGAGGGAGGTCGAGTCGGGGTCCGATGTTTCCGGGTTGGCCGTCGTCGAAGGCGAGAAATTCCACCCTCCGTCGGCGGCCTGGCCCGCGGTCAAGAAACCCAGCGCGTCCGTCGACACCGGCGACGTGAGCGCGCTCTGTGCCGCCAGACCCTGGATCGCAAACGACGTGGTGTTCGTGTCTTCGTTCGGGAATGCATTCCCGATGGGGTCCGGGTCACACGCCGTCGCCGCGTTGTCGGGGTCAGTCCACCCCCCATCGGAACACTGTTGACTCGTGAGCCAGTTGATCGATGCAGCATCAGCGTGCACGTCTGCGGCGGCCAAGGCAGCCAAGGCAAGACCTTGGTCGAGGGTGCCCGCGTTGAAGTCGGCGTTCTGGGCATCGGTGCCGAATCGGCCGGCGTTGACGCCGGACGTCTGCTCAGTGGCGAGGAGGCGTTGGACGAGGTCGGTGCCACCGAAGTTGGTTGGGCTCGCACCAAGGGAATGAGCGGCCAGAATCAGGTTGGCCAACTGTCCCGGACCATCGCTCCCCTGTTGTGAGATGTAGTTCTGAGAATTTGCCTTGAGATAGGCGAGTCCGGCCCGGGCGCCATTGAGGTCTACGCCTGTGGCCCCGAGTGCAATCACGGTCTGGGCTGTGGCTGAAAGGTCGGCGGTGCCGGGCGTCACATCATCGATGGTGCCCTGCGGTGTGAGTTGACCTGCAAGCCAACGGGCCGCGCCAAGGGCGGCCGTTGCTTGCGGCAGGGTGGGCGGTACAGCGCCGGCTGGAGCGCCTGACGGACTTGCTGCGATTACCAGCACTGCGGCCAAGCCGATGGCCGAAGCACCGATGAGTGTGCGGCGGAGGATGTGCACTGTTCTCTCTTCCCGATCCTCGACCCGGAAGAACTCCGCATGATCACGGGGTCACACCCGAGCCCCGGACCTTGTGTCTCGACGGTGGGAACTCTTCTGACCTTGAGGTATCCCGGCTGGTGGTGGGCCTTGTGCGGCTCACCATTTCACGGTTGCGGACCAGCGCCGGAATCTCACCGGCTTCCCCTCGTGGGCAGTACTGCCACAGCGATTTCGCTGCGTCGATCACGGTAGCACGGGACCCTCGCCTTGGCACAATGGCACGAGTTGATGACATCGACATGCAACTGGGCCGACGGACCAGGCGATCGGTCGCACGGCGGAACGGCCGGGATGGTCTGCCGGCGCACCCTGGCTCACGACCCCGTCGCGAAAGGGAGTTTCTTGTGAACCCCGAGCTCTGCCACGTCGGCCGCCGCCGTGCCGGCCGCCCATCCGGCGATATCCGTGAGTGCAAACTTCAGCTCCCCCAACTCGCTGAACAGATCTCTGACAACGGCATCGAGCCTCTCCTCCCGGCGGGCCAGTACCGGCAGGAGGCGGTGGTCAAAAGCTTTGTCAGCCGCCCCGGTCGCGGCTTCGTCCGCCTCGTGCAGGCGAAAACCGATTCTCCCGGCATACGCCACCAGAAAGGACCGGCGGTAGGTCGGCTTTCGTGCACGTCGGCCTAACGTCACATCGTTGCCGAGCGCCGTGATGCGCTGTGCCGCCTGCACGAGCAGGGACGTGAAGAGCAAATCGGTTGCAGTGAGGTTCTCGGGGTGTCCGACCACGGTGGAGAAGCCGAATTCCGGATCGACAACTGCCCGACATCGGTTCGCACTGGCCACGTTGGCCAGCAGGAGGGACTTCGCTTCGAGATACGGGTCTTCCAACCACACGCGGCGCGCGCTGACCTGCGCCTCACCCGCTCCCTCCTCGCCGGCTTCGAGCATCGTCCGATCGATGCAATAGCGCGTCATGAGCTCCTGTGCCTTCGCCATGAAGGCATCGGCTTCCTCTGCGAAGTCGGTCGATTCGGCCTTGGTCAGCAGCCCCCGGATGCGGGTCAACAATCTTTCGTCGTCGCGTGAGCCGGGGGTCCGTGTCCGCGGTCCGATATCGCCGAGATCACGGAGGCCCGGGAGGTGAACGATGACGGAGAGGGCGGCGATGGCGGTCGAGAGATCGGCTTTCCAGCTCGAGAGCGCAGGGTCCAGCTTCCGCACATTCTGGGCTCGCCCAGGTGCGGACTCGGGGCCATCGCTCCGGGGACGACTGGCCGCGACCTCACCAAGCGGGCCCGCGACGATTGACGCGGCGGTTGCATTGACCCGTCGTCGGACGACACGGATGATCTCATCGGCTGTCCAGCCGGAGTCGAGCACCTGTGCACTGCCACTCTGCAGCAAGGAGCCGAGCCGGGACGCCACCAGTTCGCGCCCGCGCTCGAGGCCCAACCCTTGTGCCAGCGACTCGATCGTCAACCGCAGACGTGTGCCGTCGCCGAAGCCCTTGCAGTTCGCATGCGCCGCCGCTCTCAGGAGATCGTCGACCAACTCGTCAGCACCGACAGTCGGGCGCTCGCCGCGTGCGCCCGGATTGGTGGCTTGAGGGCCTCTCCCCTGCGCCCTGCGCCGCTTTGCCTCCTTCATGCGACGGCGCTCTCTGTTATTCGCACCCATGAACAGCCGGTGCCGGGACGGTGCTCACTGCGGTGAGCAGGGGATGCATTCGACCCTTGCGCCCAATTGCCGGGCAACGCCTGTCAGTGATCGGCATGTCGGACATGAGGAGGAACGGTCCGGCCCTTTTGCGGTACCGCGCGACTCACGCGTGAGCTAGACCAGATGACGAGCGACGCACCAGCCGTTTTGGCCTCCTACAGGCTGTAGTAGTACCGTGCCCTACGTGGTCAGTCTCTCTGCTGATGCCTCGGTGACAGAACCCTCGGACACGTCGCTCCTCACTTCATCGAGCGGACGTTTCCTGACCAAGTCCGGCAGTACAACGTGGCACCGCGACGTCACCCGCACTGAGCATTGAAGAACCGCCCAGCACGAATCGGAACCCATCACCGCCGCTGGACAATCGGCGCCGGCGCGGCACTCTTGGTGTGCGCAAGTGTCACGCTCGCTGCGTGCGGCGGCGGTGCCCCTGCAGCCCCGCCAGCCAGCCAAGGAGTTGTCGTTGATCGTCCGGTCCCCTCCATCCCACTCATCACATCGAACGGTACGCCGACCTCGTTGGCCGCCTACCGAGGAAAGTACATCGTGCTGGCCAATTTCCTCACCCTTTGCCAGGACGAGTGTCCGCTCGTTACCGGGGCCTTCATCACGTTGCAGAGCGAGGTCCGGGCCGTGGGGCTCGGACACAAGGTCGTGTTCATGGAGATCACCGTCGACCCAACACGTGACACGCCGGCCAGGCTACGGGCCTACTCCAAGGACTTCGGTGCCGACTGGCCGCTCCTGACCGGCACGCCGGCGCATCTCCAGGCCCTTTGGAGATTCTTCGGTGTCTCCGTTCAGATCGTCCCCGAGGAGAAACCGCCGAAACTCGATTGGTACACCGGAAAGCCATTGACCTATGACGTCAATCACACCGACGGTTACATCCTCATCGACCGCCAAGGGCGCGAACGCTTTGTGGACGCCAATGCACCCAATCTCCACGGCCGCCTCAAGAAATCGCTGGAGAGCCTGCTCAATGATGGAGGTGTCCGGAATCTCAGGGACCAGAGCACGCCGAACTGGACGATCAATGAGGCGCTGTCCTCTATAAGTTGGCTCGTCGGGAGCAATATCCCACCGACGAACTCATAAGGAGCGTTCTTGATGACCTCGACGCCAGTACAGAGGCGTCGACGGACACATCGCGCCGGAGCTCTACGCTGACCACTCAGGGTTCGCGGAGCGTCGCTGCCTTTTCGAAGAATCGGGTGGCCGCGCGATCGAACTGCGCGAAGGTCTCCGACCCCCTGAGGAACGAGCAGGCAGCTTGCACGCAGCCGTCTTCGGCGAAGAGATGTAAACGGTCGACAAGTTCCTGAGGGTCGCCGTCGCACCGGAGTCGGAGCGTGCGTGGGATCCTCCGGCCAGCCAGTTCGTCCAACCGTTCGCCGGTCTCGCGGAACCGCGCCGGTGTCAGCAAACGTCCCTGGGTGTCGGCTTCGCTCGGATGCCAGTAGTCGGCATACTTCGCCACCCGCTGCATGGGCGGGCCCGTGGTGTTGAGGCTGCCGACCCATAGGGGCACCCGCCCGCCCTGCTGCACCGGCGGTGCGTCGAAGACGACGGGAGGTACGTCGAAGAACCTGCCCTTGAACTGGACGGTACCGCCCTTCCAGCAGCTGAGGATGACGTCAAGCGCCTCGTTTGCGTACGCCCCACGGTCGTCAAAAATATCGCCCACACCGAGTGCCTGGTACTCCCGACTGAGCCATCCGACGCCAACGCCGAGATCGATCCGGCCTGCAGAGAGCTGGTCCAAACTGGCGACCATCCGAGCCGTGAGCACCGGATTCCGGTACGGCAGCACCAACACGCCCGCGCCGATACGAACGCGACTGGTCTGGGCGGCGAGGTGTGCCATGGAGACCATGATGTCCATCCACGCCTGCTTGTGGAGGTGGTCTTCAGCGATGCCCAGCAGATGGTCGGAAAGCCACAATCCGTCCCAGCCCATCGCTTCGAAGTGTGGGCCCGAGTTCATCGCCTCCACCATGTAGTCACCCTCGTTGGGCAGAACGAGATCAAGCCGCATCTCTGACCTTCCTTTCGCCGACCAGCCACACAAGGTATCGGTCTTCGCCCATTGCCTCGAGGTTGGTCCTCACAGTCGTTGGGACCTTGTTACCGGACCCGACCAATTCGCTCGGCCTTGCGATTCAGTTCTTCAGTGGTCGATCCAAAAAACGTTGCCAATGGACGAACGGGAGGAAGCAGACAGCGACCAGCAAAACCACCTGGATGGCGATTGACCACGGTGACCCGAAGACCCGGCCCAGGATGTTGCCCAGATGCTGATCGGCAAGGGTGGCCAAGCTCACGTAGATCGAATAGCTGACAAGGCGACCGAGAAAGAAGGCCCATGTAAGCAGCCCGAGGGGGAGGTCGAGGAGACCGGCGGCGAGGAAGAGTTGGGCCGAGGGCAACGGCGAGACCACGAAGATTCCGAAGAGGGCAAGCGCCCCGACGCGCTTACGCGCAATCAGGGCTTGGGCGCCCTCCAAGTTGTCCCGGAGTCGCCCCGGCAAGCGGCCCCTGAAGTGCCGAGCCAGCCGCGCCAACAGGTAGCGACCAGCCATGGCGGCGAACGCGCCCAGTACCACGAGAGCCACCGGGTTGAGGTGCCAGTGAAGCCGGGTGAACACGAGCACGGCCCATGTTGGCGGCCCGAAGGCTGGGAGCAGGTTGATTCCGAAGACGACGGCAACGAGGATCAGGTACTGCACGAGCCGACCCTATGGCACCGGGTGGGATCTCGCGTGAGCCTCTCATTGCAGGCGGGATCTGGGGCGGACCCCTGTCGGTCAGCCGACGATGGTCACGACTCCCGTCGGATCGGCGATGGCCATGTTGGTCGAGCAGCTTGCCGAGAGTCACGGTGAGTCCGCTGCGGCTCCACGGCAACTACCTCTTGATCTACAAGACCGATATCGACAACCCTGCCAATGCCGCCACAATGAAACTGGTCGCCGCCAAGGCAGGCTGAGTCTTCCGCGCCGCCGGCCCAGTGGGTCAGGTCGGCACGTCGCCACTCGGCAGCGGTGGGGTGATCCTCCACTCCGCCAGCTCGACGACAACGCCGGCAGGTCCGTCGAGAAACACCAACCGTCGGTCGTGAAAGTCCATCACGGTGTTCCTTGGGCTATGGCCTATGTCGGCAAAGCGCCGGATGGTGTCGTCGAGGTCGTCCACCCGAAAACAGACGTGGTTGAATCCGGACCGGGCGAGGTAGCCCGACCGTTCGTCGATCTCCACGATCGGATGGTGGAAGCGCAGGAGCTGAATCTCCTGGCGCTCGGGGGCACCGCGGAGAACGAGAGTCACGTGATCCGACTCCCACCCGGGTATCCCCATGAACGCGGCCATGGTCTCGCCGGAAGCCACGACCGTCTTTTCGCGGACGAAGCCCAGAATGCCCAAGAACTGTTCGGCCTCCTCCAGGTCGGTGACGACGAGGGTCAGGTGATCGAATCCCGGGGGCATGGCGACTCTCCTTTGTCTTCAGGCGGGTTCGGGTTGGTTCGTGACTGACGAGCAGCCAACAAAATGGCCAGGGCGGAGGTGCTAGCCGAAATCGACGCCGTCGAGGGGTGCGGCTGGTGTGATGTCGGGAAGTCGTCGCATCCGAAACGAGTTGGCAAAGCCAAGAAGACCGGCGATTGATGGGACAAGGAGCGCGAACTGGAGAGAGCGGTTCCGGGCCTCGGTGTTGATGTCGAGGACCGCATTCTGGACCTTCGGGGGCTCGCTGGAGATCTGTTGCTGAAGCTGCGTGTTGCTCATGATCTCGGCGTCGGTCTCCATCTCGGCGGCGATGTGCTGCTGTTGGGCTGGCGGTATCGCTGCGCTGGAGTAGGTCAGGTTGGTGAAGCTGACCGCCAGGACCCAGAGCATGAGACCGCCGGCTACTGCGAGCCCGAACGACAGGCCGAACGAACCAGCGGCGGAATTCACGCCAGCGGCTTCGCTGACCCTTTCCTCGGCGATGGGGGCGAGGGTGAAGTTGTTGAGCTGGGACACCAGTAGCCCGAGCCCGGACCCAGCGATCAGGAGTGGGATCACGAGATACCAACCCGAGTCCACTCTCGGCACAAGAGGGATGATGGCGGCGATGCCGACGGTACTCAGGGTGAAACCCGCCAGCACGACGTTGGCAGGGCGGCGCTTGCCCGCTTTGCGGCCGGCGAGGAGCGCCATCCCGAACATGGAGAGCGAAAGCGGTGCGAGGGAGAGGCCCGCTTCCATGGCGTTGTATTCCAGCGTCATCTGCAGGAACAGGGGCAGGGCGATCATGGCACCACCGAGGGTGATCTGCTGGAGCATCTGCTGGGAGATACCGATGCGGAAGTTCAAATGCTTGAACAGGTCGGGGTCCAAAAGGGTGGGCTTCCCATTGCGCTTGCGCTGGACCAGCCAGTAGGCGAACCCGGCCAGGGCAACGACACCGATGGCAATGATGAGGCCTACGTAGCCACCGCCCTCCTGCCAGACCAGGATGCCGAGAACGACGCCCCCCATGCCAACGACGGAGAGAACAGCACCGACAATGTCGACCTTGCGTGTTCCGGTGTAGGGGACGTCCTTGACGAGGCGGATCTGGGACAACACCACCAAGATGATGACGACCTCGAGGCCGAATCCAACCCGCCACGACAGATACGTGGTGACGAATCCCCCGAGGAGCGGGCCGACGGCGGCCGCGATCGCCGCTGAAGCTCCGACGAGGGCGTAGGCCTTTTTCTGGGCTGCTCCCGAGAAATTGCCGTGGATGAGCGATTGCATTGCCGGCAACAAGAGGGAGGCCCCGAGGCCTCCAATGATCGCCCAGAAGATGATGACGGTGGTGAGGCTCTGGGTGAGCGTCATCGCGAGGGCGCCAATCGCATAGGCAAGCAAGCCGATCACATAGGCACGCTTCCGACCCATGAGATCGCCCATTTTCGAGTTGATGAGAATGAAGGCGGCCGAGACCAAGGCCTCCAGGGCGATCGCCGACTGCACGCCGCTGGCGGTTGTGTGGAGATCCCTTACCACCGCGGAGATCGACACGTTCATGAACGACGTATCCACGACGAGGACGAACATGGCGGCCGCCAGCAAGAGCGCCAGCCGCGGATTCGATCCGCCGTCGACCCGCGCGGCATCCTCGTGTTGCGCACTCATGCGGATGTGGTTTGTCCGAGGCCCTTGGGCACTTTAGGGCCGGTCGAGGCAGGGAACTCCCCCTCGCCTCTGCGACGACGTCGGCGCGTAGAGGCAGTTCGGTTGTCGCGTCGAAAAAGCGCCTTCCTCGCGTGTTGGCGGTTGAGCCGCTTCAGACTGTGACCTCTTCACGCGCACCGTGTGCGGCGAGAGCGTAGACGACGAGGACGCCAATGCCGATGTAGGTGAGCGACCAGATCGGGTAGTAAGGCATCAACCAAATCGAACTGATGGCGAGTATGGCACCGGCAGCCACGCCTACCCAACGACCAATTTGCGAACGGTTCATGACGATGCCGAGCGCAGACAGGATGAGGATGGCGGCGACGGCGATGTAGATCCAGCCGTACGTTTTGAGGCTGTGGCCGAAGATGGCGTTCTCAAGATTCTCTGGCAAGACGCCGTGGTAGCGGAAGGCCCAGATTGCGTCGAAAACACGCATGATGCCAGCCACCCCGAGCACTATGGCCGCAAAGAGACTCCAGCCTTCACCGCGTTGTTCCATCGGATCCCTCCCCTTACTCCTTGGACAATCCCCCTTGTCTCCGAACATAGAGCATGCGGCGACGCCTGGCAATCGCGGTTGCCCATCCCAAAACTGGGCGATGAACGAAGCGTCACGTGACCTCTGCGGGAGCAGCCTCATTGCCAGGATCGCAACCTGCGCGCGAGAACTGGAAACCGAGCGGCCCGGAGCGGGGCATTGTCCGCCGACTCCTCGAGAATTCCCTGGGGGGCCATGCCCGTTGCAGCATCCCAAAGTTGATCTGGCGCTCGGACTCACCTGCGGCACCGACCTCGGGGCGAAATTTCCTCGTCATGGGCACGTCCGTCCGTGGTGAGCGGAACCGAGCAGCTGGAATGGGCTGCGTGCAAGCCGACTAATCCCAATGGTGAATTGCCCTAGGCGTTGTCGGACAAAAGTCGACTCCTCTCCCGCAGGTCCAACCTTGGCCAACCGCAAAGGCACGGACCCGTTCCTCGAGCGACTTCTTTCCACTGACGTTCAGCTCCATCGGCATGCTCATCTGACGACCGCACTCGTCGCACCTGATCACGTTTCCATTGATGGCCATCGTCGCTGCCCCTTGATGAAGGTCTACTCCGAAGCGACGGATTGTCAAGGTACGGGAGATATCGCGCCTTCCATCGTTCGCTCGAGAACGCATGTCGAGGCGACCCACCCTCCTCGCCGAACAAGGCGCATGTGAAAATCCTTGCTCCGGTTGCACACACGCGTTGGCAGATTGTTGAGCTCTTGTGCATCACTCACGAGTTCCGTGACTAGATGTGTCCCTGCCTCACCTTGCTCCGAATGCCAGATGCAACTGCAACGGGCTGTTGTTACGCCACAATGAGGACATGACCGGGGATCGAGCACACAAGGGGCAGCAAAACGCAAGTCCGTTCGTTTCCGATCTGTCAGTCAGTGAGTTGCTCCTTGCGACCGCCGTCGGGTTCCGGCCTAAAGGTCTTGTCTTCGGCTGCTCCATCTTCCATGCCGGTACTCGGCCGTATCGGCCAACCCGCAGTCTCGAGGTCAGCCACCTCTCATCGGGCCTCTATGAGGCTCGCTGCGACGCACTGTCTCGCCTCAGCGACGAGGCCCGGGCCCTGAAGGCAGACGGAGTGATCGGAGTTCGTCTCACGCTCGGCACTAGGGGATGGTCGCACAAATCAGTCGAGTTCACCGCAGTGGGGACCGCCGTCGAAGCGACCGATGGCTCTGATTGGACGACAGAAGACGGAACCCCCTTCCTCAGCGATCTCAGCGGTCGTGAGTTCTTCACGCTGCTGCACTCGGGACACCGCCCGCTTGGCTTCGTCATGGGGAGCTGCGTGTATCACGTCGGGCGGCGGCGTACGCCGGTCGTGGCCCGCCAAATCGCGCGCAACGTCGAGCTGGATGTCCAGACCCAAGCGCTTTACGCCGCCCGCGAACTCGCAATGACCCGGATGCAAGACGAGGCTTCCGCTCTCGGCGCGGCTGGCGTCGTCGGGTCACGGATCCACGAAAGCAGCCACGTCTGGCGGCACCGCTTCATCGAGTTCCTGGCCTTCGGCACCGCCATCGCACCGGTTGCCGGACCCTCTGCACCCTTGGCTCTCGCCCTGTCCTTGAGCGTGGACCGATGATCCGACGATCGGGCGAACAACCGAGCCGAGATGGTCCGGCCACAAAGAGCTCTACCCATGTGAGCGCTGGGTCGTTGCGTGCGCTCGACTCTTCCGGCTTTTCGCCGCTCAGCGTCGTGTTCGGGAACGCGAGTGTGCACCTGGCCCGCCTGATCTCGCTCGGCACCGAGAGCCGGCTCACCGGGGCCTGGCGCGGGTGGAGCGGCGACAGTCCTGACCATGTGCCCACTAGGATCCGCACTGCCCAAGGTTGGGAGTACGGCGACTCGGCGGGACCAGCAGATCCTCCCTTTATCGACTCCTATCCGTGCCCGCACGGCCGAGGACGGGTGGTGCGACGGACCAGTGGGCACTTCACCGGCTTTAATTTCGAGCTCCCAGGACCTGGTGCCTCCCTGCGTCAGGCCTTCGAGGGTGCGCTGAGTCGTCTGGTCTCGAGCGCTACCGGACGCGGTGCTCATGGCGTCATAGATGTCGCCGTTCGGATCGATGGCGATCCGATGCTTCACGGCATGGTGGCGCTGACGCTGACCGGCACTGCAGTGAGGCACGAGTCCGCAAGAGCTACGGAGGAACCTTTCACTACCACTGTCGGTGCCCAGGGCCTCGTCAAGCTGCTTGGAGAGGGGCTTTTCCCGACCAACGTCTCGTTCGGAGCCGTCCTGCTTGCCGCTTGGACAGGATGCGGGGCCCGCGCTGCGCTCGACTCGGGGTTCTCCACCCAGGTCCCCCAACTCGCCGACCTGATGACCCAGGCCCGCAATCTCGCGACCAGCCGGGTCGTAGACGGCTGTTTGAGCGCAGAGCTCGTCCTCGACACTCGTCTGACACATACATTCCACCAGGCGTCCAAGACCGATTACCGCGTCGCGGCATGGGCGAGCGGCAGCGGAACTCGGCGCTTCGCCCACGCTCTTCCAGGCGAGCTGGCGATCCCGGCGCTCACGATGGAACAACGGTGAATCCCCTTTCCGCACGAGCAGCTCGGGCCCTGGCCGCGAAACCGGCAGGTCCGTCGGAGACGACCACGAGTGCTTCGCTGTCCACCGACGAGGTGGTCGCTCTTGCACAGGTTGGCTACGAACCGGTCGCGGTGATCAGCGCATCAGCGGTGGCACGCCTTGGCAACTTTGGGCAGTGGAGCCTGCACCCGACGAGGAACTACGAGGTGCCCTATCTCACCCGCCTGCTCAACGACTCGAGGGCCCAGACTGTTCTCAATCTGCAGCACCGTTGCGAAGAGCTCGGAGCCCACGGGGTCGTTGGAACCCGGATGAACCTCGAAGGCGTCGAGCAAGAGGGTGTGGCCGCGTTCGTAGCGACGGGCACAGCCGTGCGTCGGGTGGACGACGGTGACCCCGATCCACGACAGCCCCAAAAGCGGCAGGGGCGCTGGGCGAAGCTACGTCACCGCGCCCCAGATGACCGGGCCTTTACCTGCACCCTCTCGGGACAGGACTTCCACCTTCTGCTGCGCGCCGGCGGGTACCCGTTGGCTTTCGTCGTCGGGACCTCGGCCTATCACTTTGGGTGGCGCTCGCTCAGGCGCTGGGCACGCTCCCAAGGCCGGTGCGTCGAACTAAAGGCCCTCACCGAGTCGCTCTACGGAGCTCGCGAGGAGGCTATCGATCGCCTGCAGGAAGACGCCCGAGAATTCCGCGCCGCCGGCGTCATCGACACCCGGGTGCTCGAACTCCCCGCAGTCTGGGGTCGCCATGTGATCGAATTCGTCGCCTACGGGACAGCAATCGCGTGGAGCTCCGATCATGTCAACGTCCACGACTTTGGTGCGCAGGTGATGATCAACGACGCCGCTGACTTCAGCTCTGGTCGCCGTCTTGCGACATTCAGCCGTCCCGGTTCGGACCAACACTCTTTGCGATAACAATCGCTCGGGCACAGAGGGGTCGCGTTGACATACCTCACGTCATTCTCTGATCAACTTGAGCCGTCGTGTCGAGAGGTGGTGAGTCACACGAAGCCCCGAGAAATGTTGGGCCAGAATTATGCGTTCCGCCACCGACCATTCCGGCGTCATAGCCCGTACCCCGACGGTCAGCGCTTCAAAGTTGGCTACAGAGCGAGGGGTGGCAAATCCAGACCAGCCTTCTGACACAGGGATTGGTGGGCCGCCCGGGTCTCGATCCCGGCACCTTGGGATTAAAAGTCCCCTGCTCTTCCGGATGAGCTAGCGGCCCGGGATTGACAGAATAGCGACCAGGAACCGTCATGAAAAAGACGGGGGTCGTCCTCGGCTGAAATCCACTCTCGAGCGGAACGGCGAACCGCGACGGGCGAGCGTCGGGCTCATCGAGAACTCAGAGGTTGCTCGTTGGCAGTACCTGTTCGGCCAGGGCGGAAAGTCTTGCCTCGGTGATGTCGATCCACCGCAGGTCGGCCTCCAAGTGAAAGAGCCCGTAGTCGGCCAACAGGGCATCGACCAAGGTGCCCGTGCGTTTGAGCTCGTTGAGCTCCTTCCGGCGGGCCAAGTGGCTGGCCCTTTGTGTGTCGAGGTAGCCCTCAGCCGATCGCCCCTGCATGAGCGTGAGCGCAACTTTGGTGAAGACCATCGTCTGGAGATGCGGTTCGGCCTCGGCCGGCTCAGTCAGCCAGAGCTCGAGTTCGCTCTTTCCCTCGTCGGTGATGGCGTACCGCTTTCGATCGGGTCCGTCTCCGGACTCGACCTCTCCCGGCGTCACCTTGCCATCCCGCGCCAAGCGACCGAGCGTGGCGTAGACCTGGCCAAACGGGAGCGGTTTGCGACGACCGAAGTACGTGTCGTAGTCCCGTTTGAGGTCGTAGCCGTGCCGGGGCTCTCTTTCGAGCAGGCCGAGAAGAGTGTGGGGAACGCTCATCGGGGCAATCTACGCTCGGTGCATACACTCGGTCAATAACCCACTGGCCAGGTGGGTGCTACAACGTCTCAATGTCAGCCGGAGCCCAGGACCAGGGTCACCCCGGCCTCGTGCATCGGCGGATCCGAGGATACGGCCTGGACCTCGCGGTGACCGAGGGAGGAGACCGCTCACGGACAACGGTGGTGATGTTGCATGGATTTCCCGACTCGAGCGCGGCATGGGCGCCGATTGCCGGACTCCTGTCGAAGAAGTTCCACGTCGTGGCCTACGACGTACGCGGGGCCGGTGCCTCCGATGTACCCAGCTCTCGAGCGGACTACGCCCTCCCGATCCTTGTCGAGGACCTGGCAGCCGTGGTCGATGCGGCGAGTCCCGTTGCGCCCGTCCACCTCGTCGCGCACGATTGGGGCTCTATCCAAGGGTGGGAGGCCGTCACGAGCACTCGTCTCGCCGGGCGCATCGCGAGCTTCACCTCCATATCCGGTCCTCCTCTCGATCACGTGGCTCTGTGGGCGAAAAAGCACCGCACCTGGAAGCCGACTGACCTCCGACTGTTGTTGGGACAGGCGGCGCACTCTTGGTACATCGCGCTGTTTCATCTCCCGTATCTACCCGACCTCATCATCCGAGGCGCGACAACACAACGCACACTCTCCGCCGCGTGGCACCGTCGAGCCCGAACGCCGCCCGTGGAAGGACCCGCACCGTCGACCAGGGTGTTCGACTTTACACACGGCCTCGAGCTCTACCGGGCGAATGTGCGCCAACGGATGCGGCACCCCGTGCAGGGACACACGGACGCGCCGGTACAGATCATTGTGCCCACGCGCGATCGCTACGTCACTCCATCGCTGCTCGATGGGCTTGAAACGTGGGCCCCGGCGGTGTGGCGCCGCGAGGTGGATGCTGGTCACTGGATTCTCCGCAGTCATCCCCACGAGATCTCAGATTGGATACGGCAAGTCGTGGCCTTCGTCGAGAGTGGCGACGAAGCCGAGGACCTTGCCCGCTGGCGCGTTCCCAACGAGACCGCGTAGACCACCGCCCTAGCGTGCAGCCGACCCCGCCGCGTCGAGTGCCGCCTCAATGCACCGAACGAGCTCCCGGGCAGACTCCGCACTCAACTCAATCGCCACCCGTGCACGCGGGCCGCGCGACTGGTCGACGAAGTCGATGTTGAGGGAGTGCTCCAGGGGCGCGTGGAACGGGTGGTCGAAATAGACGGAAGCGGACGTGACGGAGAACCAGCCGTCCGGTCCCTTGGCGCTGCCCGTCACGTCGGCGGGCACGGTGAGATAGGAGCACATGATCACGCCTCCGCAGACGTGAGGTACTTCTCGAACCAGGAGAAGATCCGCTGCCAACCGTCCGATGCTGCCTCCGGGCGAAAGCTCGGACGGTCGGTAGAGAAGAAAGCGTGGCCGGCGCCGTCATAGCTGTGGAACTCGTACGTCTTCCCGTGCGCAATGAGCGCTTGCTCGAGTTCGGCCACCTGCTCGGGATCGGGGAATTTGTCGTCCTTGCCGAAGAGTCCCAGCAAGGGACAGCGGAGCGCGGGCGTCTTGTCCACGATGGGCACCACCTTGAGAGGGAACCCCTCCGGAAGGGTCCCGCTGACGAACGCCCCGTAGCAGTCCACCGCTGCGTCCACCGGGAGGCTCACCGCGGTGAGGAAGGACTGCCGGCCGCCCGAGCAGTAGCCGATGACACCCACCTTGCCGTTGGAATTGGGCAGCGAGCGCAGTGCCTCGATGGCACCGTGGGCGTCGCCGAGAAATTGCTCGTCTGACACTCCCCCCTTGGCGCGAGCGGCGGCGGCGGCATCGTCAGGGTCGATCTCCAGCCCTTCTCGCGCGTAGAGGTTGGGGCAGAGGGCGTTGTACCCGCAGGCGGCAAATCGTCTGGCAATTTCCTTGGTGGGGGAATCCCACCCGGGCAGATGATGGATTACCAGGACACCCGGCCGCGGTCCGGCTTGTTCACTCACCACCTGGTAGGCATTGATGTCGTCCCCCCCATGACCGATGATGCGTACGTTTCCTGCGATCAGCGCTTCTTCACGTAGTGCCAACGACCTCTCCTTTGTCATTCGAGCATTGCGCCGCCCACTATGGCGCGTCGGAAGTACCTCGAACCAGTGCCGGCCGGCGGAGAGCCGAATGGCCGCGCACGTCAATCGCTACAGGTCGCACCCACCGGCGGAGTGGCCCCGCTGACGAGATACGTCTGCACGTCGGTTCGGACGCACGCGCTGTAGAAGTACGACACGTGGTCACTGCCCTCGACGGTCAAGAGATCGCCCTTGCTCAGCTCACCTGCCAGGCTCACCGACCACGCGTACGGCGTTGCCGGGTCGCGCGTCGTGCCGATCACGAGGATCGGCGGGGAACCGGGCGCAGTTGCCGGAGCTGGCGTGCGGGTTGCGGTGACGGGCCATACGGCACATCCCGCCTCGCCCCATGCGAGGAGCGGGCCGAAAACGGGGGCCGACTGTGCGAAGACGGTTGCCAACTGGCTATAGGCCCCCAAGACCCTGGATGCAGGGTGGTCCAGGCAATCGATGGCTTCGCCCGCGTCGGAGCCGTTGGTCGAGCCGTCCATCGAGTAGTGATCCGACATCGCAACGACGCCCGCCCCGTTCCCTGCTGCATCTGCCGCCAAGGCGTTCCCTAACTTGGACCAGTCCGACGCCGCGTAGAGTCCGGACAGGAGTGCGTTGTAGAGCTCGCCGGGACCGGCCGTGCGGCCATTTCCAGCCGGCGTGGGGCTCATCCGGCTCTGGGCCACGAGCGCCAGGAGCGCCGTTGTCGGGTCACCGGTCGGTCGCCAGGGACACGAGGCCGTCCCGGCGCACCATTTGAAGAACGAATTCAGCACACCCTCGAATCCCTCCGCCTGTCCCAATGTCAGCTGGCTGAGCGAAAGGGCGGGATCGATCGCGCTGTCGAGGACCATGGCCCGGATGTCGGTGGGGAAGAGTTGTGCGTACGTGGCCCCGATGAGGGTCCCGTACGACTGACCCATGTAGGTGAGGCCGCTGTCACCCAAGGCCTGCCGGAGGCGGTCGAGGTCCCGGGCGACATCAACCGTTCCGACGTAGGGCAATATGGCCGCACTCGCTTTCTCACAGTCAGCCCCGAATTGTCGCATGTTGGCGATGATCGACTTCTGCGCCGCCGCATTCTGCGGGACAGGATCCGGGAGTGGTCCACGCGTCGCTCCCGGGGCCTCCCCGCATGTCACCGGATCGCTGCGCTGGACCCCGCGAGGGTCGAAGGTGACGATGTCAAAGTCGTCAAGGAGCTGCGGGGTCAGGGTGTCGAGCTCGTTGGCGAAATCGTCGATCCCCGAGACTCCCGGCCCACCTGGGTTGATGACCAGCGACCCGATCCGCGCGACCTGATCCCTCGCCAGATGTCGTTCCACGGCAATTCCGATCGTGGCGCCCTGTGGGTGGCTGTAGTCGAGAGGCACGGTCAACGTCCCACACTGGAGAGACTCGTTGCACGCTGACCAGGCGATCGGCGCGAGAGGCAAGGGAGGCGGGGTCGTCGTGGTCGTCGTCGACGACGTGGGAGGGCCGGTCGTCGAAGAGACGGCGTCCGGCGGACGGGCTGATTTCCCGCAGGCGGCCAAAAGGAGCGACAGCGCGGCGACGACAGCCAGCGTGGAAATGCGCCGACCGGCGGGACGGAGGCATCGGAGCACCAGGCCAGCGTGCCACGGTGCCGTCGACATCTCCCGTCACCCCGCCCTCGGTTATCGCACGCCTCCTCTCCCTCCCGCTCCCTCCCGGTGCGGGTCCCCGATCGTTACAGCGTGTGCGTCGAGTGAATCTCGATCGTCGCGACGACGAGTACGGCTATCACGATGAGAGCCCCGACGAGGATCCCTCGTCGCCATGAGCGTGCCACCCACTTGGAGTGCCGGATCGGATTTTCGATGAGCGCATACGTCAGCATCGCGAGCACGAGTGACGCAAGAATCGTCAACAGGCGTTGGGCCACAGAGAGCGGCTTCGACGTCGATTCAACGGCAATTGTGAGAACGGGCCAACTCCAGAGGTACAGGGAGTACGAGAGCTTCCCCAGCCACCGGAAGACGAAGGACCCGAGCAGAAGTTCGGCGCCCCAGCGCCCGGCCGACATTCCACCGATGACGATGCATGCGGCACTCGCAACGGGGAGGAGGGCAGCCCAACCGGGATACGGCGTACTTCCGGTGAATTCGGTGGCAGCAATCAAGATCCCGCCTATGCCGAACCAGGTCATGCACACGGCGACATCACGCCGCATGCGCAGCCAATACTGCGTGCCCGCGGCGACGAAGCCTCCAACGGCGAGCTCCCAAGCGCGCGTGAGGCTCGAGAGGTACGCACCGTAGGGATCCGCCGACGTTTGGTAGATCGACCACGAGAGCGAGGCCGCGGCTTTCCTACGAGAGTCAATCGTCCAACGTGATTACAACCGGCTCGCAACGAAGCCGCAACCGTGCTCTTGAGGGGTCGTCGAAACGCAGAAAGCGACCGGAAGGTCAGCCCGCTCGGGAGCCACGGTCATCGTCAGTAACGCGGGAGTGCGATGAAGGCAATGAGATAGGCGAAGATCCCCGCTCCCAACACTGTGCAGGCATGGAACACCTCGTGAAAGCCGAACGTGCCCGGCCAGGGGTCCGGCCGCTTGCGGGCGTAGACCAACGCACCCGCCGTATAGAACAGACCTGCGATCAGCATGAGTGCGAAGCCGACCCACCCCAGGCTGCGCACGAGCTGCGGAGCCACGATGAGTGAACACCAACCGACCGCCACGTACGGCACGGCGACCGCCCACTGTGGGGCGTCGAGCCATACCTGGCGCAACACAATGCCGGCGAACGCGCCCGCCCACACCATGCTGAGCATGAGCGCCTGTGACCATCCCGTGAGGGCGAGGCCGGCCACTGCGGTGGACGTCCCCGCGATGCCGATGAAGATGGCACTGTGGTCCGCGGCGTCGCATTCGCCGCCAGGCCGGAGCCGACCAGCGCACGCGATGGAACAGTGCACTGGTCCCGAACATCACCAGCATGGAAAGCACGTACACGGTCAACGCCACTTTGCTCCCGGCATCGGGTCCGGCGGCGATCAGAAACGGGCCACCGATCAACCAGGCGACGAAGACGCCGAGATGGAGCCACCCCCGAAGCAACGGACGGCGACCGAGGTTGTCGGCCAGTGCGCCCAGCTCGCCCTGGGCCACGCTCACCTCGCGGACCGCACCGGGCTGGGTCATTGCTGCACAGCTTGGTCCAATTGGTCGGCCGACTCCACCTCACCCCGACTTATCCCGAGAAGAAAAAGAATGGCGTCGAGGTACGGGACGGTGAGCGCAGTGTCTGCAGCATCCCTGACCATCGGTTTCGCGTTGAATGCGATGCCGAGGCCGGCCGCGGCCAACATGTCCAGGTCGTTGGCCCCGTCACCGACGGCGATCGTGCGCGATTGGGGCACGCCTGCTGCCGCTGCGAAGCGGATGAGGGCCTCAGCCTTCCCGACCCGGTCCACGATCGGCCCGACCAGTCCGCCTGTCAGCACGCCGTCCTTCATTTCCAACTCGTTGGCCGCCAGGTGGTCAATGCCCAGGTCCGCGACGACTTCGTCGATGATCTGCGTGAAACCGCCGCTCACCACCGCTGTCTCGTAGCCCAATCGACTGAGCGTGCGGACGAGCGTGCGTGCCCCGGGTGAAAGGAGCAGCGATCCGCGCACGGCATCGAGGTCCGACTCGTCCAATCCGGCCAGCAGCTGCACCCTCTGACGCAGGGCTTGTTCGAAATCGATCTGTCCAGCCATGGCCGCCTCGGTGACGGCCGCCACTTGGGTGCCACAGCCGCATCGTTCGGCCAGCAGATCGATGACCTCGCCCTGCAGAAGCGTCGAGTCCGCATCGAGCACGATCAGGTGTTTCGCCCGCCGGTGCAGTCCGTCGACTTGGACCGCGATGTCGACCTCGGACCGCACGGCTTCCTCGGCCAGAGCACGTCGCAGCAGGTCGAGATTTCCCCCGCGACGGCGAGCTCATAGCTGTGGACGGGGTAGGCGGCGAGCCGCACGATCCGTTCGATGTTTCCCCGGCAGTCGGCGATCCGCGCGCACACGCCTTCCAGTGTCGACGCCGCAATCTCGGGCGCCAGAACGGTGACGAGGAACCTGTCGTGGTCGGAGAGGTCGTCGGCCTCGAGGAGTGGTGCGATGGTGACGTCGACGTTGCCGGACGGGAATTGGTCGGCGATCAGCTCACGTAGATCCTCGCCCGACGCAGCAGTCGCCCCCAGCACTTCCACGCAGAGCAGCAACCTTCCGTGAATCCGGACCTGCTCGACGTCACTGACATCGACACCGTGTGCGCCCAGCACGGCGAAGACGCGGGCAGCGATGCCTGGCCCATCCTGCCCGCTGATGGTCACCAGGTGGGGAAGTCGGGCCGGCATGCCACGCTCACGGTAGCGGGCCGCACCAACCAGGCTCCACCCCGAGGGCGGCCGCCGGTGTGCACCTCGGGACGATCCGCTCAAACGTCCCCGGGGACCGTGATGTCCTTCTCGTCGATCCACCCCTGGCCCTCGACCCACCGGCGGACGATCCGGGCCGGAACCCCGGCGACCACGCAGCGATCGGGGATCACCCCACGGACGACGGCGCCGGCTGCAACCACGACGTGCTCGCCGATCTGCGCGCCGGGGAGTACGACCACGTTGGCCCCCAACCAGCTACCCGATCCGATACGGACCGCCGCTTCGGTGGGCCATTGGCGACCGATCGGTTCGACCGGATCTTCATAGGTGTGGTTCTGGTCGGTGATGTAGACGTAGGGGCCCGTTTGAATGTCATCGCCGATCTCAATGGACCAATGACCGACAATGTGCGAACCCCGTCCGATAATGCAGCGGCTCCCGATACGCACCACCGGGTCGGTGGGCATCGCCTGTCCGGGCACCATCCCCGCGGTGATGGAGGTGTACGGGCCCACGATCGTTCCCGCACCGACGTGAATGTGGTGCTCGTTGTAGATGGCACCCTGCGGGAAGATGAGGCACGCGCCTCGTCCCATCGCGCCGAAACGACGGCCGCGTGCATCATCGGGCCCGATGGCGCCCACCGCGCCCGCCGAATCCCATGCGGCACGTACCAGGTGCGCCATGACCCGGCGCACCGGTGCGGGGAGGGCGAACGCACGCGTCATTGTGCGGCATGTTAGGTGCGGACTGCCCCTTGGCCGAATCCACAGGCCGATACGATGACCGGGTGAGCCAACCGATAGATCGCCGCCGCTTCCTGCGGATTGCGGCGGCGAGCGCCACAGGGGCGGCGGGCCTCATCATCGCCGGCTGCTCGGACACCGGCCACGCAAACCCACAGGCGCTGAAAAAGCGACCACCGGCCCGCGCCAAGCGGCCGGCACCGCGCACACTTGGCGACCCGGCCGTGCAGGAGACGACGCTGCTCAGTGGCGTCGTGGTACCGACCGCCGCGTGGCTCGTGGCGGAGAACAAACGACCGGGAACCCTGGACTGGATCGTCAACTTCGTGCAGCCCGACCATGCGCTCGAAGGATTCGCCAGTCAGGTCAGCGCGACGACGGGCGACGATGTCACTCTCTTCGTGAACACGACGGCCAAGGCGGTGCGGGTCGAGGCGTACCGGATGGGCTACTACCAGGGCCTCGGGGGACGACTCGTCTACCGGAGCGACTCCGTGGCAGCCGGCATGCAACCGCCTCCAGCCGTGAGCCTCGGCATCGGGACCGTGAGCTGCCCCTGGACTCCCACGCTGAGCTTCAAGGTCGACGACACCTGGCCCCCGGGCTGCTACCTGTTGAAGTTGGTCGGCGACGGCGGTCAAGAACAGTTCGTTCCGCTCACCATCCGGGACGACACGAGCACCGCCGCTTTCGTCTTCCAGAACAGCGTCACCACGTGGCAGGCCTACAACCTCTACGGCGGCTACAGCCTCTACTACGGGCCGAACGGACGGGGCGGTCAGGACTTCGCACATCGAGCCCGCGCCGTGTCCTTCGACCGTCCGTACCCGCAGTCGTGGGCCTCGGGAGCGGCCGACTTCGTCGGAAACGAGTACCCGTTGCTCTACGACATGGAGCGCTTGGGGCTCGATCTCACCTACTGGACCGATGTCGACTTCCACGCGAGGCCACAACTGCTCGGCAACCATCGCAGTCTGTTCAGCCTGGGACATGACGAGTACTGGTCGAGCCCGATGCGCGACGCCGCCCAATTCTTCAGCGAGGGTGGGGGCAATCTTGCTTTTCTGGGCGCCAATGCGTGCTACCGCCAGATACGCATGCAGTCCACCTCCGTCGGGCCGAATCGACTCGAGGTCTGCTACAAGGACGCAGCTGAGGACCCGATCGCTGCCGAGAACCCGTCACAGACCACCGTCAATTGGAACCAGGCCCCGGTCAACAATCCCGAGTCCACGCTGATCGGGTCGACCTACCAATCCGTCGGCGCGCAGGCGGACATGGTGGTCACCGACGCTTCCTCGTGGTTCTTCGACGGCTGCAACCTGGTGGATGGGAAGGTGTTCCCCACCATGATCGTGGGCGAGTACGACCGCTACGTTCCGTCGCTCCCAGGCCCCCGCAATCTCGATGTGCTGGCCCACTCCCCCATCCCGGGCCAGGCCAACTGGTCCGATCTCACCTATTTCACCACCTCCAAGGGGGGTGGGGTTCTGGCCAGCGGATCGGCCTACTTCGTCTACCGGCTGGCCGCCTCCACGGCGATGCCCCCGAACATCCTCCCCGCGGCCATACCCGGGGAGACCGACCTGCTCCTTCGCTGCATGGAGAACCTCTACGGCCTCTTCGGTCTCGGGCCCGCCGGGGCCAAAGAACCGTCAACCGGCAACGCTGGTTCGATCTATACCGGTACAACGGCCACGACCGGCTCCGCCGTTCCCACCAACAGCGCGTAGGCACCCAAATGACGGCTGACCTGTCCCCCATACCCTACGATGACCCTTCGATCATGAAAATCCCTCCTCCCCGCTCTGCCCCGGCCGTGTCACACCGCGGACGGAAGGTCCTGGCGGCGGTCGGTCTGGCCGGTCTCGTCCTGGCCGCCTGTTCGTCGACCCCCGCCTCCCACCACAGCTCCGGTCCATCGACGAGCACGACGACGACCAGCACCACTGCTGCGCCGGCGGCCGCTGCCACCTGCCCGCTGACCGGTGCACCCGCGCCCGGGGGAACGGTGCCGCAGCGGCCCGCCCTGGCGGTGAAGATCGACAACTACCCGGCCGCCCGACCACAAAGCGGCTTGGACAAGGCCGACGTGATCTTCGAGGAGCCCGTCGAGAGCTTCATCACCCGCTATGCCGCAGTCTTCCAGTGTCAAGACGCCACGTTGGTGGGACCGGTCCGCTCCGCCCGCAACATCGACATCGGCATTCTCGGCCAGCTGGGGACACCGTTGCTCGTCCATGTCGGTGGCATCAACCCTGTCCTCGCCAATATCAACGCCTCACCGTTGGTCAACGTGGACCTGGGCAACTACGGCTCGATCCAGACCCACCCCGCCGGCCGCGTCGCCCCTTACGCCACGTACTCCTCCACCGCACAGCTCTGGGGCACCCACCCCACGATGACGACGCCCCCGCAGCCGCTCTTCACCTATTCCTCCAAGACACCCGAGGGGACACCGGTGTCGTCCCTCAACATCGACTTCTCGCAAACGTCCAACGTGACGTGGAAGTACAACGCCTCCATCAGCGCGTTCCAACGGTTCTACGGCACGACGCCGGACGTGCTGTCGGACGGGGTCCAGAACACGGCGGCCAATGTGATCGTGCAATACGTGCAGATCAGCTACGGGCCATGGCTCGAAAATAGCGAGGGTGGCCTCGAAGTGCAGGCCGCTCTCTACCCCAATGCGAGCGGTGTCGCCGATGTGTTCCGGGGGGAACGGAGATCGCCGGCACGTGGAGCCGGTCGGCCTTGGGCTCACCCACGAAGTTCCTCACCGCCTCGGGGACACAGATTCCCCTGCAACCCGGTCAGACGTGGGTCGAATTGGTGCCCAGTACGATCACGGCCGTGGCGACTCCGTAAGCGGCTTGCGGGCCACCATGGCCAAGAGCAGGCAGTCTTCGAGGGCGGCGAACACGCCCGGATGGGCGCTCGCCTCCTGCTCATCAAAGTGGCCCGCGGCCACGCCACGCTGCATGAGATTGAGCCCTTTTGCTTCGGCCACCTGGAACCCGCAGGCCTCCAGCTTCGAGCACAGCGCCCCGGCCCCATATTCGATCTTGTGATCGTCATTCATCAGTTCCGCTGAGCGCAGTCGCCATACCGGCCCGTTCGGCGTATCGAGGCAGAGCCACCCTCCGGGAGCGAGCACCCGGTAGGCCTCCCGCAGCACCGTGTCCCCTTCGGACTCCGTGACATGCTCGATGGACTGGCCGCTGTACACCATGTCGAACGAGGCATCGCCATAGGGGCTGAGGTCCACCATGGAATGGAAAGCGAACTCGACCGGGCCGAGCTCCGACTGCACCGTGGCCCCCTTTGATCCCTTCTGGTAGATCGCATGACGCTCCTCGACCGGCAGATCGACGACGACCAGGCGCTCGAAGGGGTAGGGGTAGCCCAGGTGGACCAGGGCTCCGTCCGCCATTCCCTGATGCGTTCCCCCGAGGTCCAGTATGCGCAAGGCCCGGGGCAAGCCCGCCACGAACGCGCTGCGGCTGACGTGCATGGAGAGCAGCACGTCGACAATCGGAACAGTCCGGCGGAATTCCTCTGAATACGCGAGCGCTTGGGCCAGTCCGTGGCGGGACAGTTCACCGCGTGCCAGCTTCGAGCCGTACTCCGCACCACCCCCTGCGTCGGGCTCGCGGTCGAGAATGACGTTGTACGCCATCCGCACCGAGTGCTTCGGCGGCAGATAGCGAAACGGGATGGAAGGAGCCCAACGATCGAGAACGGAGAACGCTCGCTGCTTCCACCCTGAAGTTGGCATGGCCCCATTCTGGCGCGAAGCGCTCCGGGTCGATCCCCGAGGGAGGGACAGGTCGGCCCGGAGCACGTTCGATGTGTCGTGAAGGCTGCGCTGCGATGACCTCGCTGGGGCCGTGAAGGCCGGCTTTAGCCGTCGATCGAGATCGGGAGGTCGTCGGGATCCAGCGCCGCTTCGTCCTCGGGAATCTCCTTCGGTGCCAGGCACTCACGAACCCGATCGTCGACCTCGGCCATGAGCTGCGGGTTTTCGGAAAGGAACGTCTTGACGTTCTCTCGACCCTGGCCGAGCTGCTCGCCCTCGTAGGTGAACCAGGCCCCGGACTTCTTGATGAAGCCCAGCTCGACGGCAACGTCCAGCAACGAGCCCTCACGGCTGATGCCCTTGCCGTACATGATGTCGAACTCCGCCTGACGGAACGGCGCCGAGCACTTGTTCTTCACCACCTTGACCCGCGTCCGGTTTCCGACGACTTCGGCTCCGTCCTTGATCGCCTCGACGCGCCTGATGTCAAGACGGATAGAGGAGTAGAACTTCAAGGCCCGACCACCGGGAGTGACCTCGGGTGAGCCGTACATCACACCGATCTTCTCCCGCAGCTGGTTGATGAAGATCGCGATGGTGCTGGACTTCGAGAGTGTCCCGGTCAACTTGCGGAGGGCCTGGGACATGAGGCGAGCCTGCAGGCCGACATGGGTGTCGCCCATTTCGCCTTCGATCTCTGCCCGAGGGGTCAATGCGGCCACCGAGTCGATCACCAAAATGTCGAGGGCGCCGGAACGGATCAGCATGTCCGCGATCTCGAGCGCCTGCTCCCCGGTGTCAGGTTGGGAGATGAGGAGATCATCGACATTCACCCCGATGGCCCGGGCATACACCGGGTCCATGGCGTGCTCTGCGTCGATGTATGCACAGATCCCACCGTTGCGCTGCGCCTCGGCCACCGAGTGCATGGCCAGGGTCGACTTCCCTGAGGATTCCGGACCGTAGATCTCCACGATGCGACCTCGCGGCAGGCCTCCGATGCCCAATGCCAGGTCGAGCGAGAGAGCTCCGGTCGGAATGGACTCGATGTTCATGCTCAGGTTGTCACCCATCCGCATGACGGAACCCTTGCCGAACTGCTTCTCTATCTGGCCCAACGCCGCTTCCAGCGCCTTGTCCCGCTCTTCGGCCATCTCTTTTTCTCCCTCTTGTCCTGTGTGGCGACTTTTATTCGTCGGTGCGAGGACCGCAGTCCAGTGCCCTTCGATCTGCTCCTGTAACCCTACGGACGGGGTGTGACATCGCCCCGACCAGCTCTGCCTCTTTCTCCATACTAACGAACGTGTGTTCGCCATGCGAGGACCTTCACCGAGGAGAAACGGTCGCCCCACTGCGCCGGAAGTACCCCGGCGGGGCGCCACCCTCATCCAACCCCACCACTCCGGGGTGGGGGCGGATCCCCCCAGAGCAGGGACGAGCGACGCCGATCACCCGTCAGGCCTGCCTTCAAACGGGTGTGCCGACTCTGAAAGAGTGGTGCGTGGCGCGAATTCCCAAAATTTCAGCTGGTGGTTGCGCCGTTCTCGCGGCCGTGGTGACGGCGCTCGCCACGGTGCCGGCGTCGACCGCATCCGCCGCGCCGGACGGGTCCGCGATCTACAAGGAAGCTTTCGCCACCACCAAAGCGTGGAGAGTGCACTACGTGTCGACGAGCAACATCTCCAACGTCCCCTTCTTCGAGAGCGGTGACACCGGACCGGCATCGGGTACCCAGACCATCCATGTCGGCAAGGGTGCAACGCTCGACAGCGCGTCGCTGATCGTCATCGGGGATCTCACCTTTGTGAAGGGCAACGAACGCGCGATGGAGGACCTCACAGGCATGTCGCCGACGAACGCGGCCACCGCGGCCGGACAGTGGGTCTTGTTCTCGAGCAACAACCCGGCCTTCTCGCAAGTCGTCGTCGGCGTCCGCTCGCATGACGTCGCACAGGAGATCGCGCTGCAAGGTCCTGTCACATTGGGGCCCTCGCGCGAGTTGCACGGGTATCGAGTCGACGCCTTGCAAGGTACCCAGAAGTTCCAAGGCGCCAAGAAGATGCGCGCCGTCTTGTATGTCCGCGCTTCGGGTCGGCACATCGTCGTCGAAGAAGACACAGTCAATACTCAGGGAAAGTCCAACGGGGCTGAGCACATCGTGTTCTCGAAGTGGGGTGAACCGGTCAAACCGAGGGCTCCCGACGCATCCATCACGCTCGGATCCATAAACGCTACGTAAAACCTGCCCCAGCCGACGGAGTGCCGCCGAACTGGCGTGGGAGACTGCATCGATGAGCAGCCGCCGCCGCGGGTGCCGGGAAGAGAGCAGATGCGACGAAGTCATCGAATTGTTGGCGCGGTTGCCGCGAGCGTTGCCACCTCCATGGCGGGCGTGACGGCCGTTGCCAGCTCGGCTGGCGCGGCCACCACGGCCAAGTCGGAGTACCAGGCTGCGCTCAAAGCAGCCGGTGCGCAGAACGTGCACTACATCTCGAAGGCGAACGAGCCGGGCATCGGTGCCATCACTGCGATCGGCGATACGGGCAAGGCCTCTGGCTCACTCGGTCTCCAGGTCGTCAACGGCTCGAAGACCGAGAGCCTCAAGGTCATTCTCGTCGGATCCACAGGGTATGTCCGCGGCAACGAGGTAGGTCTGGAAAAAGTCTTGGGGCTCACCGCGGCGCAGTCCTCGACCTACGCCAACAAGTGGTTGTCCTTCCCGACCAGCAACACGGCGTTGGCCGAGCTCGTCACCGGACTCCGCGACACGGATATTCCGGCGGAACTAAAGATGTCGGGGCCGTACACGTTCGGCTCCTCCAAGACGATCAACGGGCAAGTGACCAAGGCGATCAACGGAACTGCTGCCACATCGTCGGGGACAAAGGTCCGGATCATTCTCTACGTGACCACGTCGGGGACGCCGCTTCCGGTCGAAGAGATCACCAATCCCTCGGCGAAGTCGTCCACGATCAATGGTTCGGTCACGTTCTCGGGCTGGGGTGAGGACACGCACCCGAAAGCACCGACGAAATCTGTTCCTCTCGTCCCGCTCATGCCGTCCGCCTGATCCGCACGGCATGCGGACGCGCCGCGAGGGCGCAACGCGCATGTTCGTTCCGGCCGTCCCCGGGATCCGGGCGGGCGGGATGGCGACATGACGGCTGGCAGAAGGACTGAGCTCGGGCCGCTCAATGTCACTGCCAGATTGGCATCGCCCCGGGGCGCCCACGGCGCGACCTCCACGTTCGGGGCAACGACTGTCAGCTCGATGTGTTCTCTGTCGTGAGGTCGTAGACCGTGGTGCCGCCGACGGACTTCGACGTGAAGTGGCTCTCGACCCAACTGGTGATCTTTGTCGAGTCGTCACCGCTTCCTCCGCGACCGAAGCCACCGGCACCGCCGCCAGAGATGAAGTAGTGGATCTTCCCCTCTGCGACGTACTTCTCGAATTGGGCGAGGGTCGGTGATGGGTCGGTGCCGTTGAAGCCACCGATGGCCATCACGGGGTCGTCACTGGCCAGCTGATAGCCGGCGGCCGAGTTGGAGTTCACGGTTGCGGCAACCCAGGTGTACCGACTGGCGTTGGCCTTGAGCAGTTTTGTGAGGGCCGGGTTCGAGGTGGTGGCGTTGAGGAAACCTCCGCCTCCTACGCCGCCGAACCCTCCCGCACCCCGTCCGAATCCTCCGCCGCCGATCCGACCGACGGGGAGTCCACCGGCGCCCGCTCCCGTGCGTGCGCCCGCGCCCGTACCTCCGAAGTTCGGGAAGCCTCCGGCTCCCGCTCCGGCGCCCGCTCCCGTGCGTGCGCCCGCGCCGGTACCTCCGAAGTTCGGGAAGCCTCCGGCTCCCGCTCCGGCGCCGCCAAAGCCACGGCCGCCGGCGAAACCACGCCCGCCACCGGGGAAGGCGCCACCGCCGCCAGGGAACCCGAACCCGCCCGAGGGCGTGGGGGTGACCGAGGGAATCGCACCGGAGTGCGGTGTGGCTGCCGTCGCGACGGTGGAGAAGAGGGGAGCAGCGAGGGCAGCGCTCACCCCGAGCCCGGCCACGAGGCCGGCGGCGAGTTTCGGCGTGTGGCGTAGCCAAGGGAGGGCGAGGATCGCCACAGCACCGAGGATGCCGACCGTCAACACGAAGTAGCGGAGGAACGGGAACCAGTCGGGCGTCCGGTCGAGGAGAACGAAGCCCCAGATGCAGGTGACCAGCAGGCCGGCCGCCAAGCAGACGCGGCCCATCCATCTGGACCGCCGCTGCCAGAGCCCCATGGTGCTGATGCCGACCAGCCCGGCCAACGGCGGGGCCACGGCGACCGTGTAGTAGGGGTGGATGATGCCTTCACCCAGGCTGATTGTCAGTCCGATCCCGACGAGGGCGCCACCCCACAGCAACAAGGCGGCGCGCTCGCGATCGGTCCGGCGCGCGCGAATCGTGAAGATCAAGAGCGCCGCCCCCATCAGTAATGCGCCGGGCAGGAGCCACGACGCCATATCACCGAAGCTGGGGTTGAACAGACGGGTGAGACCCGTTGGCCCCCATTGGCCCGCGGTCCCGGCACCCCCGCCACCGACGACGCTGCCCGATTCACTCCCGGTCAGTCGGCCGAAACCGTTGTAGCCGAAAATCAGGTTGAGAATGCTGTTGTTCTGGGAGCCGCCGATGTAGGGGCGATCGGCGGCCGGCGTCAGAGCGACTGCGGCCACCCACCATCCGGCGGCGACAAGCGTCGCCACACCCATTACCACGACCTGCCAGACGCGGCGCCACCATCCCGTGGGGGCGGCGAGGAGATAGACGATCGCCAGGGCGGGAATGATCAGGAATGCCTGCAGCATTTTGGTGAGGAATCCGAAACCGACCAAGGTGCCGGCGAGCACCAACCATTTCGTCTGCGCCCTTTCAAGCCCACGGACGAGGGCGTACATGGAACCGGTCAGCAGCAGAGCGAGGAGCGCGTCGGGGTTGTTGAAGCGGAACATCATCGCCGCCACCGGAGTGAGTGCCATGACAACGCCGGCGAGGAGCGCAGCTTGTGCCGTGAACCAGCGCCGAACCGTGAGGTAGACGAGACCGACCGTCGCCACTCCCTCGAGCGCTTGCGGTACCAAGATGCTCCACGAATTCACGCCGAAGATGCGCGCGGAGATCTCCATCACCCACAGTGACGCAGGAGGTTTGTCCACGGTGATGAAGTTCGAGGAGTCCGACGAGCCGAAGAAGAATGCCTTCCAGCTCTTCGTGCCCGCCTGGACCGCAGCCGAGTAGAACGAGTTCGCCCAGCCGGACGCACCCAGGTCCCACAAGTAGAGGATCGCAGTCAGCGTGAGCAGGGCGAGGAGCGCCGGGCGGACCCAGGCCGCGTCGATCTCGCGCCCCCTGACGAAGCGGCCCATGCGACCATGCCTGGCCGGAAGGGACGCGCTCGAAGTCGGCGCGGTGCTGGCGCTCTCCGGCAGGGTGGCGACCTCGACCGGCGGATCCAAGAGCCCCACTGATGCGTGATCCGAAGGTGGTGGGGTCAGACTCGTCATGAGGTTGCCTCCGCAATGGGCGTCGTGGTGGGCGGCGCAGGTCGGAAGACCCAGGCTCGCAAAATGACGAAACGAAGAACTGACGCTACGGCGTTCGCCAGCGTTACCGCGACGAGCGCAACGGCGAGAGAGGATGCCGAGATCGCGTTCGCCGCAATCAGGGCCACGGTGGTCAGGGTCAAGCTGATTGCAAAGAGACCTATCGCCACCAACACGAGGCGACCCCTGTGCGCGGGGCCGTTGATGTTGCGCGCAAGCTCTCGGTGCACGGCCGTGTTGAAGATCGTGCAGATGGCCAAGGCCAACGTGTTTGCTCCGAAGGTTCCGGCCACTGGGCGCCACGCAATGAAGAGGAAGAGGTACCCCAAGGTGCTGATGGCACCCACTCCGGCAAAGCGGAGGAGCTGATCTGCGGCGACCTGGTGTCGTGCGGCGTTGGCCGGTTTCGCATTTTGATGCGCCAACCGGCGGGCCGGGCCGTGCGAGATCCGCCACACTCCGCGCAGGTCGTTCAGCGCTGTGCTGAGAATTTGCACCCGGCTGTCGGGATCGTCCACCCAATCGACCGGAACCTCGCCGATGCGTAGTCCGAGACGCTGTGCCGTCACGAGCAACTCGGTATCGAAGAACCATTCGTCGTCCTTGATCAGCGGGAGCACCTGAAGTGCGGACTCTCGCCGCAACGCTTTGAATCCACACTGGGCATCGCTGAATCGACCACGCACCGAGAGCTTCAGCAACAGGTTGTAGGCGCGCGAGATGAGCTCACGCTTCGGGCCACGTATCACGTGAGATCCCCGTGCGAGTCGTGTGCCGATCGCCACGTCCTGTTGCCCCGAAAGAAGCGGCGCGACCAAGGGGAGCAGCGCTGAGAGCGAGGTGGAGAGATCGACGTCCATGTAGGCGACCACGGGGGCGATACTGCTCATCCAGGCCGTGCGGAGCGCATACCCACGGCCCTTCCGGGGCAGATGAACGGCCGCCACCCCCGAGGTCGTCGAGGCGAGCTCCGTGGCAACGGCGAAGGTGCCGTCGGTACTGGCGTTGTCGACGACGGTCACGAGGGCGCGGAACGGGAACGAGTGGTCGAGGAAGCTGCGGAGCTCCGTGATGCGCTCGGCCAGGTGCGGGGCCTCGTTGTAGACCGGGACGATGATCTCGACATCGAGGGGGATCTGGCGTGGGCTGGAACCCGCTTCGGGAGGAGCCAGGACTGTCATGTGGGCATCATGTAGCTCCGTCTTCACGAGTCCGTGGGGATCCGCTGTGTGTCGCATGTGAATGCCGGGCTACGAAATCCCCGGCCCTCCGGCCGTCGGCACGGTGTCGTCGGCCTCGTCGGGCCGATCGGGCACTCCTGCCGCAGGGGCCTCATCAGCCCCGTTCTGCGATGGACCCTGAGCCCCATTTGCCCAGCTGGCCTGCACTTCCCGGCTCGTCTCGAGGGCTTCGTCCATCGCTCCCGGCTCAGTGCTCTCGAGGGACTCGTCGAGCACAGGCAGGCGCACCGTCACCGTCATACCCTCGCCGACGGCTGACTTCGCTGACACCGTGCCGCCGTGCGCCGTGACGATGGCCGCCACGATGGAGAGGCCGAGCCCGCTCCCCCCATGGCTGCGGGCCCGGGAGGCATCCGCCCGGTAGAAGCGCTCGAACACGCGGGCCGCCTCGTCGGTCGGCATTCCCGGTCCGGTGTCCTTGACCACTATTTCGGCCGTTTCGCCGTCCTGGTCGACCCGTACCGTGGCTGTGGTCCCCGGGGGCGTGTGGGCGCGGACGTTGGCCAACAGATTGTCGATCACCTGGCGCAGGCGGACCGGGTCACCCATGACCTCGACCGGATGCGAGGCGGTGAACCGTACCGGCCACTCCGGGCCCACCGTTCCGGCGGTGAGCACCGCCTCGGCGGCAAGACCGACCAATTCCGTGGGCACGATCTGCAGTGGAAGTCCCTCGTCGAACCGGGCCAACGTCAAGAGGTCGTTGACCAGACGCTCCATGCGCGCCGTCTCGGTCCGGATGCCCTTGAACACCCGGGGCAGATCGTCGGCGTGCTGGGCGGCGCCACGCTCGAAGAGCTCGGCATACGCCGACACAGCGGCGATCGGTGTCCGCAATTCGTGTGAAGCGTCGGCGACGAACTGCCGCAGGTGTCGATCCGATTCCTTCAAGCGGTTCTCCGAAGCCACCCTGGCGGCGAACGCGGCTTGAATGCGTTCCAGCATCACGTTCAACGCACGGGCGAGGCGGCCGACCTCGGTCGGCTCGTCAGCACCGGGAACGCGCTGATCGAGGTTGCCCGCCGCGATGGAGTCGGCGGTGCGCTCCACGTCTTCGAGCGGGCGGAGCCCGAGCCGGACCAGCCACCAACCGGCCGCCACGGCGAGCACGAGTGCGCCAGCGGTCACGGCCAACTCAATGAGGAACAGGGTGTGCAGGGTGTTCGTGGTGGCACCGATGGGCTCGGCCAGGACGCTGAAGACGTTCTGCCTGGCACCGGTGATCGGATCCCTCAAGTAGGCCTTGGTCGCTTGCACTCGGAACGCCGGGCCGCCCCTCTTGATCGAGGCCGCAGTGAAATACGCAACCTGTGTGCCGTCGGGCTGCGTGGAGAACCCGCCGATCGGAGTCGGGAGCTGTGGGGTGTACTTGGTATCGCCGACATAGGCCGGGCACTGCCGGCCTCCGACTGCGTGGCCGCTCGTCGTCAGGACCTCGATGAACGGAATGCTCCCGAATGCGTTGGCACCGGCGCCACCAGCGCCACCGCCACCGCCGTTATCCGGCGGCGTCCCGCCCGAGCCGCCGCCAAAGAAAGGAGAGGAGGGGTTTGGGCACTTTTCTGAATGGACGAACGCATTCAGGCGGAACGAGCTCGTCTGCGCCAGGCTCTGGTCGTCCTGCTTGTAGAGCGACGACCGCAGCGCCGAGTACGTGGCGAAGTCAGCCAGTACCAGCGCGATAACGGCGATCGCTCCTACCGCCACCAAGAGTCGGAGGCGCAGGGACACTCAGGACGACCCGTTGGTCGAATCTGCCTCGCGCAGCGTGTACCCGACGAGCCGGATGGTGTGGATGAGCGGAGGCCCGTGGCGCTCCAGCTTTTTGCGCAGGTAGCTCACGTAGGTCTCCACGACGTTCCCGTCACCGCCGAAGTCGTAGTGCCAGACATGGTCGAGAATCTGCGACTTGGAGAGGACATGACGCGGGTTGAGCAAGAAGTACCGCAAAAGGTTGAATTCGGTGGCCGTCAGCTGAATGTCGTGTCCGGCCCGCCGCACTTCGTGCGCGTTCTCGTCGAGCTCCACGTCGGCGAAGCGCAATATCCCGTCGTCGTCGGGCTCATAGCCGGTGCGCCGCAGTATGGCGTGCACGCGCGCGATGACCTCGGCCAAGGCGAAGGGCTTGGTGACATAGTCGTCGCCGCCGATGGTGAGGCCCGCCAGCTTGTCCTGCAGGGTGTCGCGGGCGGTCAAAAAAAGGATGGGCACACGGACACCGTCGGCGCGCAGACGCCGGGTGACTTCGAGCCCGTCGAGGTCGGGCAACATCACATCGAGGATCACGAGGTCCGGCGGATCGTCCTGAGCCCGCGCCAGCGCACGCCGCCCGGTGGTCGCCTCGTCCACCGTGAATCCCTCGTAGCGCAGCGACGTGGCCACCGCATCGACGATGGAGGGTTCGTCATCCACCACCAGGACTCTCGGTCCGTTCTCCGCTCTCAACATGGCCACCTCCATTGCCCCAGGCTCGCACTCAGAGTTGCCCCTAAAGTGTGCCTCGCCTGTGGTCTCCCTGTGAGAATCCGGCCGTGGCCAGGCCCATGAATTGGAGTCTGCTCAGTAGACGATCAGTAGGCGAGTTCGATGAGTGCCTTGCGCAGCAGGTCGAGCGCCCCGATCGCCCCGTACTGGCGCACCCGCTCCCGATCCCCCGGGACCCGGACCTCCCGGGTCACCGTGACTCCGCCGGGCAGGGCCAGACCGACGAACATGGAGCCCGGCGTCACTCCCTCCTGCTCGTCCGGACCGGCCACACCGGTGATGCCCAGCCCGACGTCGGAACCGGTGGCCCGGCGGACGCCCTCGGCCATCGCCGCGGCGGCGGCCGCCGAGACGACAGGGCCCACCGGGACGGCCAGCAGGTCGAACTTCACCTGTTCGTGATACGCCACCACGCCCCCGCGGAACCACGACGACGCACCCGGGACATTCACCAACCGGGACGCGATCAACCCTCCGGTCAGCGACTCGGCCACCCCCAGCGTCAGGCCGCGGGCGCGCAATTGGGCGGCCACGGCGACTTCCATGGACTCTTCGTCAACGCCGAACACGATGTCGCCCAAC
The DNA here is from genome assembly GCA_963706555.1 of uncultured Acidimicrobiaceae bacterium. GTDB lineage: Bacteria > Actinomycetota > Acidimicrobiia > Acidimicrobiales > RAAP-2 > Bog-473. The sequence continues at coordinate 1,381,759 of OY970164.1, read as the reverse complement.
TGGGACTCGATGGCCTCGCGGACCGCCTTCTCCTCGCGATCGAGCAATGCGGTGCCTTCGGCCAGCGTGGCGCCGCGGGCCGTGATCCGCACCTTGATGCCCTCGATACCCGAGGCCAGGAAGGCCAACGTGACCGACCCGGCCGGGACGCCGTCGGCGTCTGCGTCCTCCGCATCGAGCACGTCGATCCGTCCCTGGAGCGCCTCGGCCAGCCCCGATTCGCTGGCCCCCCACGTGCGCACGACACGGCTCACGATGACCGCTTCTTCCCCCGCTTCGGCCATACGGGCCCGGAGATCGGGGAGGATGCCCCGTTCGAACATTTCGGCCATCTCGTAGGGAACACCGGGGACGGCGTAGATCACCTTGTTGCCGAGCGGGCAAATGAGACCGGGTGCGGTGCCCATCACCTGCGGGATGAGCGAGGCTCCGACCGGGACGTCGGCCTGGCGGAGATTGTTGGCCGACATGCTGCGCCCCCGGGAGCCGAAGAACGAGGTGATGAGCTCCACGATCTCGGGGTCGCGCACGAGCTCGACCCCCATGACATCCGCGATGGCTTCGCGCGTGATGTCATCCTGCGTCGGTCCGAGGCCGCCGCAGACGATGATCCCGTCGCTGCGGGCCAACGCCGTCCTGAAGGCCATGGTGATGCGCTCGTGGTTGTCCCCGACGGCCTGATGGAAGTGCGAGGTCACGCCCGCCGACGCCAGCTGGTCGCCGAGCCAGGCTGAATTGGTGTCGGCGATCTGACCGAGCAACAACTCGGTGCCCACCGCCACGATCTCGATCCTCATGCGCCTGCCTCCTTGAACGCCCGTCGCCCGTCCACGAGATACTGCCCCCCGGTGACGAGGGTGAGTGCCGCCGCGATCCAGATCACCGTGACCTGGACCCCGTGGTGGTGGACCAATGGTGGCGCGAGACACACGCCGACGGCCAGATCCTGCACGAACGTCTTGAGCTTGGCCGAATTGCGCGCGGGTATCGAGACGCCGCGCCGCGCCGCCCACGAACGGTAGAGCTGCATGCCGATCTCCCGGAGGGCGATGAGGATCACGGGCCACCACGGGAGGGTCCCCTCACTCGCCAGGGTCACCATGGCGCCCAGGACGAGCGCCTTGTCGGCCAGTGGATCGAGGAACGCGCCCGAGCGCGTCGTGCCCTGCCGGCGGGCGATGTAGCCATCGAGCCCGTCGCTGGCGGCGAAAATGAAGCCCACCGCGAAGTTGAACCACGTGGCACCCCAGACCACGATCATGATCACGAACACCGGGGCTGCGAGGAGCCGCGCGATCGTCACGGCGTTGGCCGGGGTGGCCAGCGCCGTCGGCCCGAACGTGGTCTGCCGGCGGGCGTCGGTGCCGCTCACCGGCCGCTCCGCTCCCCGAACAGATCGGGTCCGACCGCGGCGGTCATCACGACATCGATCAGCTCCCCGGCCGCCGTGTCGTCGGGCAGGTGCACGATGCCGTCGATCTCGGGCGCCTCGTGCATGGTGCGTCCCCGACCCGGCGCGTCGACGAGCACCTGACGCCGCTCGCCCACCAGCAGATCCCGACGGGCTGCGGTGATCTGGTCCTGGAGCTCCGCGCACTCACGGAGCCGCTCCAGCGCGAGCGGAGCCGGGACCTGATCGGGCAAGCCGGCGGCGTGGGTACCGGCCTCTTTTGAGAACGGGAAGAAACCGGCCCAGTCCAGCTGCGCCTCGGCCAGGAATTCCAGTAGCAAATCGTGATCGCGCTCGGTCTCCCCGGGGTAGCCGAGAATGAAGGACGAGCGGAAGGTGGCACGATCGTCCGCGGCACGGATGTCGGCGATGCGGCGCAGGAATCGCTCGCCGTCGCCCCAGCGCCGCATGCGCGCCAGCAACGGTCGCGCCACGTGCTGCAAGGAGAGGTCGAAGTACGGCACGCCGGTGCCGAGTACCGCGTCGATCAACTCGTCGGTCAGTCCCGAGGGGTAGAGGTACAGCAGGCGGGTGCGCTCGACCCGGGCCGAAATGGCGCGGGTCAGAGCCGCAATGGGAGAGGCGCCGGCCTTCACGCGCTCCCCGGGCCGTGAGCGGTCCCGCCCGTAGGACGCCAGGTCCTGGGCGACCAACACAATCTCGCGCACGGGCGGAGCGTCCAGGCCGGCCGGTGTGGTCCCGCCGGCCAGAAGGAGCGACACCTCGGCCATCACCTCGTCGACGTGACGGGACCGCTGCTTCCCCCGGAACGAGGGGATGGCACAGAAGCCGCAGATGCGGTCGCACCCCTCTGCCACCTTCACGTAGGCCCACGGAACCTCGGACGCCGGACGGGCCAACTCGAGGAGATCGAAGCCGTGGGATGGCCGGGGACCGGGCTTGCGGGCGAGAGCCACCGGCACGCCGGTCGGAGCGGTGGTGGTGGCAGTGGCGGTGGCAGTGGTGGTGGCAGTGGCGGTGGCGGTAGTTGCAAGGTCCACGGCGACCGGTTCGGTGAAATCGATGCCGAAGCCGGCCACCAGGTCGACCTCGGGGAGTGCGTCGGAGATCTCGCTGCCGTAGCGCTCCGCCATGCAGCCGGTCACCACGAGACGGGCGCCGGGGCGTCGCCGATCCGCCAACTCCAGCACCGTATCGATGGATTCCTGGCGGGCCGACTCAATGAATGCACAGGTGTTGACCACGACCAGATCGGCCTCCGAGGCATCCGTCGCCCGGCGGTACCCCTGACCCGCCAGACGTCCCTCCAGCTTGTCCGAGTCCACCTGGTTCTTGGGGCACCCCAGAGTCTGCAACCAGTACCGACCCTCGACCACTCGTTCTCCTCACAGCCTGCAGGGACCACCACCGTGGCGGCGCACAGAGCGCCCACCGTGGCGGACCTTGTGGTTCGGGCACTCCGTGTGCCCGCCCCCCGAGCGGAGAGGGAGGGATTTGAACCCTCGGACCCGGTTACCCAGGTCAATTCATTAGCAGTGAATCCGATTCGGCCGCTCTCGCACCTCTCCGTGCAGGTCAGGGGCTATTTATGCCCTTCTGACCCTTCCGTGTGTCTTCATCGAGCCCAATTCTCATCTAGTGGAGATCGGAACGCTGCAAAAGGAACGGACCACCACAAGATGAGCACGGGCATGAAAGCGACATACGGAACTTGGAGCCTATCGGAGACGGCAACTGGTTCCGGAGACTGGCGCGACCGCTGTCAGGGGAATGGTCGACGGATGCGGGCCCGGTGGAATTGTGCACCTGTCGCCCGCAGGCGCTATTCGGATGTCCCGGGCGGCGATTCTCGAGGTTGGCGCGGCGTTGGCACGAGGCAGTACAAGAAGCCGGAGAAGCGTCAGTGCAGTTGCGTGCTGTCCTGGCGCAGGGCGGCCAACGCTGCCGCGACCCATCCGCTGTCCCAGGCGTGGGCAATCGGCTGCATCGGACCCAGGGTGTGGAGAATGCCCACTGACGTCAACAGGGCGTTGTAATCGGACATGTCGGTCTGGAAAGCGGAGTAGCCGCCGATCCAGATGCGGTTGTTCGTCAAGAAGGGCGCTTTGTGGGCATTGAGGAACGAAGTGCTGAGCCGGTAGTTGGCCTGGAAATTCGCATCGGTCCCGTAGTTGTTCGCAGAGCTTGACCCGTATTCGTCGTACGCAGACATGTCTGCGGGGAAGTCCCAGGACGCAGCCAGTTGGAAGAGATCCGGGTGCTTCAGAATCAGGTCCTGCGCTCCGATGCCGGACTTCGAGAATCCGATTAGCCAATTCTGCTCGGTACCCGTCGTCGAGAGGTTCGCCTTGACCCATGGCACGAGCTCGGACGTCATGAAGGTCTCGTAGTGCAGGTTCGGATCATTGGGGTTGTCGGCGTACCAGGGGTCGATGGAGAAGGACGGTTCGATGATCGTCAGGTTGTACTGGTCCTCGGCATCGAGGGCGAGCATCGTCTGCATACCGTCGCCGAATGTGGCGCCCACTCCCGGCTCGACGGGAAGCACATAGAGGAAACTGTGCGGGACACCAGCCGCCGGGTGGGTCGGGACAAGGACGCGGCAACGTCTGGGTGCCGTCCCCATCGTTCGGGGAGGTATAGGAGAAGTATTCGATGTTGTTGGCGTCGGTGCTCTGGTACTGGACCGAGAGTCCGCCTGCCGTCTGGGTCACGCAGGCGATCGAGACGTTGGTGACGTTGGCCGCGGCGATGGTACCCGAGGGGTTCGTGACCGTGCAGACCTGGCCCGAGGGGTTGGTCTTGACGGTGACGTTGTAGGCCGAACCCCCCGCCAGGGCGGTGCTGAAGGTGAAGGCGCCGTTGGCACTGGTGCTCAGGTCGTTGCCGGCGTTGTTCTCGAGGACCGCGGTGCCGGTGAGGCCCGAGATGGTGCCCCCGACGGTGTAGGTGGGCACGACCGTGGTCACGCAGGCGATCGAGACGTTGGTGACGTTGGCCGCGGCGATGGTGCCCGAGGGGTTCGTGACCGTGCAGACCTGGCCCGAGGGGTTGGTCTTGACGGTGACGTTGTAGGCCGAACCCCCCGCCAGGGCGGTGCTGAAGGTGAAGGCGCCGTTGGCACTGGTGCTCAGGTCGTTGCCGGCGTTGTTCTCGAGGACCGCGGTGCCGGTGAGGCCCGAGATGGTGCCCCCGACGGTGTAGGTGGGGCCGGAGGTCCCCGTGCCGACCCAGTTGTCACCTTTGGGAGCGCCGTAGGCCATGATGCCGGGAGCGCCCCCGGTCAAGCTGGTGTCGGTGACCGTGATCCGCGCGACACCGTTTTGAGAGAAGGTCAGCTTCGAACCGGCGACGCTCAGGTTCAACTGGGTGCCCGCCGCAAGGGCCGCCTGGAACGAGGAGGCGCCGAGCTGGGTCCAGCTGCCACTGATCCGCTTGTAGACCATCAGCTCAGGGTTACCGCTGTTCCAGAAATAGAGACCGAGATAGAGGTTCTGGCCGCTGTTTTGGGCTCGCACCGCCGCGCCGATCCACTGTGATCCGCTGAGCTGGGTGGAGGTCACCTCGATCTGAGAGGACTGGTCGCTGGCGTAGGTCTCGCCCGTGCGGATGTCGCCCGAGTAGGCGGACTTGGTGCCCACGACCGCCTGGGACGAGATCGCCATCCCCCCGTCGGACATATCGGTCCAGCCGGCCCCGAGAGTTCCGTTGGCCCGGTTGAAGTTGTCAGAGACCGAGCCGCCTGCCGTCTGGGTCACGCAGGCGATCGAGACGTTGGTGACGTTGGCCGCGGCGATGGTGCCCGAGGGGTTCGTGACCGTGCAGACCTGGCCCGATGGGTTGGTCTTGACGGTGACGTTGTAGGCCGAACCCCCCGCCAGGGCGGTGCTGAAGGTGAAGGCGCCGTTGGCACTGGTGCTCAGGTCGTTGCCGGCGTTGTTCTCGAGGACCGCGGTGCCGGTGAGGCCCGAGATGGTGCCCCCGACGGTGTAGGTGGGCACGACCGTGGTCACGCAGGCGATCGAGACGTTGGTGACGTTGGCCGCGGCGATGGTGCCCGAGGGGTTCGTGACCGTGCAGACCTGGCCCGATGGGTTGGTCTTGACGGTGACGTTGTAGGCCGAACCCCCCGCCAGGGCGGTGCTGAAGGTGAAGGCGCCGTTGGCACTGGTGCTCAGGTCGTTGCCGGCGTTGTTCTCGAGGACCGCGGTGCCGGTGAGGCCCGAGATGGTGCCCCCGACGGTGTAGGTGGGCACGACCGTGGTCACGCAGGCGATCGAGACGTTGGTGACGTTGGCCGCGGCGATGGTGCCCGAGGGGTTCGTGACCGTGCAGACCTGGCCCGAGGGGTTGGTCTTGACGGTGACGTTGTAGGCCGAACCCCCCGCCAGGGCGGTGCTGAAGGTGAAGGCGCCGTTGGCACTGGTGCTCAGGTCGTTGCCGGCGTTGTTCTCGAGGACCGCGGTGCCGGTGAGGCCCGAGATGGTGCCCCCGACGGTGTAGGTGGGCACGACCGTGGTCACGCAGGCGATCGAGACGTTGGTGACGTTGGCCGCGGCGATGGTGCCCGAGGGGTTCGTGACCGTGCAGACCTGGCCCGAGGGGTTGGTCTTGACGGTGACGTTGTAGGCCGAACCCCCCGCCAGGGCGGTGCTGAAGGTGAAGGCGCCGTTGGCACTGGTGCTCAGGTCGTTGCCGGCGTTGTTCTCGAGGACCGCGGTGCCGGTGAGGCCCGAGATGGTGCCCCCGACGGTGTAGGTGGGCACGACCGTGGTCACGCAGGCGATCGAGACGTTGGTGACGTTGGCCGCGGCGATGGTGCCCGAGGGGTTCGTGACCGTGCAGACCTGGCCCGAGGGGTTGGTCTTGACGGTGACGTTGTAGGCCGAACCCCCCGCCAGGGCGGTGCTGAAGGTGAAGGCGCCGTTGGCACTGGTGCTCAGGTCGTTGCCGGCGTTGTTCTCGAGGACCGCGGTGCCGGTGAGGCCCGAGATGGTGCCCCCGACGGTGTAGGTGGGGCCGGAGGTCCCCGTGCCGACCCAGTTGTCACCTTTGGGAGCGCCGTAGGCCATGATGCCGGGAGCGCCCCCGGTCAAGCTGGTGTCGGTGACCGTGATCCGCGCGACACCGTTTTGAGAGAAGGTCAGCTTCGAACCGGCGACGCTCAGGTTCAACTGGGTGCCCGCCGCAAGGGCCGCCTGGAACGAGGAGGCGCCGAGCTGGGTCCAGCTGCCACTGATCCGCTTGTAGACCATCAGCTCAGGGTTACCGCTGTTCCAGAAATAGAGACCGAGATAGAGGTTCTGGCCGCTGTTTTGGGCTCGCACCGCCGCGCCGATCCACTGTGATCCGCTGAGCTGGGTGGAGGTCACCTCGATCTGAGAGGACTGGTCGCTGGCGTAGGTCTCGCCCGTGCGGATGTCGCCCGAGTAGGCGGACTTGGTGCCCACGACCGCCTGGGACGAGATCGCCATCCCCCCGTCGGACATATCGGTCCAGCCGGCCCCGAGAGTTCCGTTGGCCCGGTTGAAGTTGTCAGAGACCGAGCCGCTGGCGAACGCCCGCTGCGGCGCCGCGAGCAGGGGGGCGCTTATCGCCCCGAGCACGAGTACTCCGATGACCAGGGGCCTGACGAAGTGCCAGCGGCTCAAATGTGACCCCTGCAGAGTCGCCCTCATCGGGCGGTCCTTTTCCCTGGGCTCGGGTCATGGTGCGGCCCAAGGGCAGGAACGGATCGAGGGATCAACCGCCCCGGGGGCATCGTCCTCCCGCTACTCGCCACGGAGACAGAGGAACGCCCGGCCAGGGCCCGACCGGTTGCCCAAACGACGGGACGAGGCTCCCATGTCATCACTGTCACCCATCCCTATCGACCTGGTCCTACCGACCTAATGAGCAGCGTCGAACGATGGTGATACAAGATTTCGCGAAATTCTGACCTGTGGACCCGGTTCACTCGGCGCCCGCCCCGATCAACGACCCCGGCGCACCAATTTTTTTCAATGCCCAGCTGTTCCGCGACCGTCGGCCGCGCCCTGCACGGCTCAGACGGGGGCAGGAACCGCCGCAGCAAATCCGACGATCGGCGATGGGGCTGCTTTCAACCCGAAGAGCCCAACGACTCCGGGCACGGATCCGAAGAATCCTGCCGTCCCATAGGTGAAGATGCCGCCATCGGTGCCGGCCAGCCAGTAGCCCTTCCCGTCACGCGTAATGGTGATCGCGGTGAGCGGACCTCCGAGGGCCGCACCGCTCAGCAGCGGCGATCCGAGGAAGAACCCTCCCCCGAAGGAGTACACGCCACCAGCAGCCGTCGCGAGGAGGTAGCCCGAGCCACCTGTATTGGTGCCGATCCCCACGACGGGCGACGTCGCCGGCGTGCCCAACTTGTCCGCCAAATTACCGCCGTAGACCGCGTCCCCGAAGCTGTACACGGCGCCATCGGATCCGACCAGGTAGTAGCCCTGGCCGCTCGTGGTCACCGTGAGACCGACGATCGGCGCGCTGAGTGTCAGATTCGCCACCGATCCGAAGAAGGGCGCGTCACCGAACGTGAACACCCCGCCATCTCGTCCGACGAGGTAGTAGCCCTTGTGATCGGCCGTGGCGACGATTCCCACAATGGGTCCGTTCAGGTGCTGCCCGCCCAGGGAGCCGTAGAAGACCGCGTCACCATAGGAGAAAACCCCTCCGTCGGCGGCGGCGACCCAGTAGCCCCTGCTGTCTGCGGTCGATGCGATTCCCACGATCGGGGCGCGGGAGACACCCAGTGGGCTCCCGAGGCTCGGGGCCGACCCGAAGGCGTACAAACCACCATTTGCGGCAACTTCCCAATAGCCTGTTGCCTTGGCGAGCGCTGCGGTCGCCCTGCCCGGTGCCAGCACTGCACTGCACAGGACGAGGAGGACGGAGAGCGCCGCGAGGCACGACAACGAACGCCAACGAGGTTGCGTTCCACGACGATCAGCCCCGATCATCGCTGGTGATCCCAGATTCGACACGTACTAGTCCTCCGGTTTTGTGAGTGGCGTGATCGAGAAATTCAGCGACGGGCGCGTTCTAGAGACCGGACGAGGTGACGTTCGGCGGCAGGAAGCCTGCATTCTTGAGCGCCTGCTGTCCGGTACCCGACACAATTTCGTTGACGAAAGCCTTGTCGGCCGCCTGGTTCTTTGACGACTTGAGAATTGCGATCGGGTACACGGCGATGATGTTCTGACTGGACGGAATCGGCACTCCCGTCACGGTGGAACCGGCCGACACCACATCACTCACGTACACCACGGCCGCATCTGCGTTCCCGGATGTCACCGTGGCAAGCGTCGACTTCACGTCGAGGGGCTCCGACACTGGGTGGACCACGACATTCGCATTCTTGAGCGCTTCTGCGGTGTACTTGCCAGCAGGCTGCGACGGATCCTCGATCACCACTTTCAAGGCGGGATTGGCGAGGTCGGCGAGACTATGGATGCCCTTCGGATTCCCCGGAGCGACCGCAATCTCCAGCAGGTTGTTGGCAAACACGGTCGGCGTCTCCACGAGTCCCGCCGTCTGCAGCTGCTGCATGCTGACCGGGTCCGCGGTGGCAATGATGTCAGCCGGCGCACCAGCCTGTATCTGCGTGACTAGCGTGCCCGAGCCCGCAAAGCTGTAGGTCAAGTGCAGCGACGGATATTTGCCGATCAGCGTCTGCTGCTCGTCCTGGAAGGCCTCGGTGAGCGACGAGGCGGCGAATACCGTGAGCGACCCGCTTACAGGCGTCGCCGTGGTCGAGGTGGTCGTCGGTACCACGGGGGCTTTGGTGGTCGGCGTCGTGCTCGAATGGCCACTGGTCGCCGTTGTCGTCGTTACTTTCGTGCTGGAGGTTGTCGAGGTTGGCGGGGTCGTCGTGCTCGTCGGGGGACTGGTCGTCGTTGTCGTAGGAGACGAGTTTGCGTGCTTCTTGGCGTGACTCGCCGAGGGTGTCGACGTTCCGCACGCGGCCGCAACGAGTGCAACCCCTGCCACCAACAAACCCACATGTGATCGGCGGACCATGGTTCCTCCCTCGCTGGAAATGGTCACAACCGTCAAGAGATTGACGGCGGAGCGCACCCTAACGTCAGCCGGGGTCATCGTCAATCTGATACGGCATATGCCACATGCACAGGCTTGCGATCCTCAGATTCACCTCTTCTATTCGAAAACAACCTTGTGTTTGCGGGAACCTCGTATGCATGAACGCAGCACAGAGCTGGAGAATCTTGCATTTGCAAGGCCTCCGCGTTCTGTGGGCCGTAGAGTGCCGAAATGAACAAATATGGCGTAGGCGATGCGGCGATCGTGTTGGGCGTAAGCACCGATACGGTGCGCCGGTGGGTGGATGCGGGCCGGATCAAGGCCACGCGAACTCCCGGAGGCAGGCGTCAGATCGACGGGGTGGCCCTGGCACGGTTCGCGCAATCGTTCAATTCGGTCTCTGACTCCGGCCAGCTGGGCCGAGAATCCGCCCGGAACCGATTCGCGGGCATTGTGACAAACATCATCAAGGACAAGGTGATGGCGCAGGTCGAGATCCAATCAGGCCCGTTCAGGATCGTCGCACTCATCAGCAGGGAAGCGGTCGACGATCTCGGGCTCGCCCCGGGCGTCATGGTGGACGCTGTCGTCAAATCCACGAACGTGCACGTGGAACTCTCCGACCGATGAGAACTCGCCGCCCGCCCCTGATTCTTGCCATCCCGGCGTTCGTGGCCGTCGCGTTCGTCGTGATCCCTCTCATCGCACTCCTGCAGCACACCCCGTGGGGGCAGCTCGGGACACAGCTCACATCGGCTCCGGTGCGCCAAGCGCTGGTGCTTTCAATCGAATGCTCACTGAGCGCCCTCGGCATATCTCTGGTCCTCGGCGTCCCGCTGGCGTGGGTGCTCGCCCGTGTCCCGTTCCCCGGCCGATCTTTGGTCCGGGCCTTGGTCACGTTGCCTGTCGTGCTCCCACCGGTGGTCGGCGGCGTCGCTCTCCTCTATGCCTTCGGGCGGACGGGATTCGCCGGAAGGGCCCTGGAGAGTCTGACGGGCGTCACCCTCCCGTTCACCACCGCCGGCGTGATCATGGCAGAAACGTTTGTCTCGATGCCCTTTCTCGTTATCGCCGTCGAAGCAGGGTTCCGCCAAATCGACGGCGGCTATGAAGAGGCCGCGGCCACCCTCGGGGCCAGTACATGGACCCGCTTCCGCCGCGTCACGTTGCCTCTCGCCGTACCTTCGCTCATCGCCGGGGCCGCGCTCACGTGGGCCCGGGCCCTCGGGGAGTTCGGCGCAACCATCACCTTCGCCGGCAACCTCCAGGGGCGCACGCAGACCATGCCGCTCGCGGTCTATGTGGCGTTGGAGTCGCAGCCGGCCGGAGCGATCACCTTGTCCTTGGTGTTGTTGGCTATCTCATTGCTCGTCCTCATTCTTCTTCGTGGGCGCTGGCTGGGCGGGTCGACCGCATGATGTTGTCGGGGCGCTTCTCGGGGCGTCTGGGCACCCTCGAGCTCGACATCGAGCTCAGCGCCGATGCCGGGGAGGTCGTGGCCGTCGTGGGGCCGAACGGGGCGGGCAAGACGACCCTTCTCCGATCGTTGGCGGGTCTCGTCCCCCTGCGCGACGCGCATGTGGCCGTCGACGGGGTAGTGCTCGAGGACTCCGCATCCGGTGTCTCCATTCCCACTGAGCAGAGGCCGATCGGGTTTGTCTTTCAGGACTACCTGCTCTTCCCCCACCTCAGTGCCCTCGACAACGTGGCATTCGGCCTACGGAGCCGAGGTATGCACCGCGAGCAGGCACGCCGTGAGGCGGAGAACTGGCTCAACCGAATGGAGCTCGGTCAAGCGGGCAAGGCGAAACCCAAGGCACTCTCCGGCGGACAACGGCAGAAGGTGGCGCTCGCACGCGCCCTCGCCACCCGGCCCCAGCTTCTCCTGCTCGACGAACCCCTTGCTGCCGTGGACGTGTCCGCACGGGCCGAACTTCGACGGAGCCTCCGCCAAGTGCTGGCGCAATTCGAAGGCGTCGGCGTGATCGTCACGCATGACCCGATCGAAGCCTTCTCCCTGGCGAACCGCATCATCGTGATGGAGGCGGGCACGATCATTCAAGAGGGCACCGTCGGCGAAGTCGCCTCACATCCCCGATCGAGCTGGGCGGCCGAATTGATGGGCCTCAACCTGCTTCGTGGAACTGCGTCGGCGGGCCTCGTGTCGGTTTCCCCGTCGGCGTCCCTGCACACCGCGACCTCGATCGAGGGTCCGGTCTTCGTCGCCATCTCTCCCCGCTCCGTGGCGATGTACCGCACCCGCCCGGCTGGGAGCCCACGCAACGTGTGGTCCGGCGAGGTCGATGGCCTCGATCTCCAGGGTGACAGGGTCCGGGTCCACGTTGCCGGCGACCTGCCGATCGTGGCGGAGATCACGCCGGCTGCTGTCGCCGAGCTCGGGATTACCGAGGGCGCACCAGTGTGGGTCTCCGTCAAGGCCACCGAGACTGTTGTCTACCCCGCCTGAAGTTCCGCCCCCGGCAACCCGATCGCACCTGCCAGACGCCGCAACTCCTCGGGATCCCACGGACGAGGCATCGAGATCAAGGCTCGCTGGACCCCGACATCCTCCAATGTCGTCATGTAGCTGCTGACTTCCTGGAGCGGGCCGATGTACAGCGCAGCGACGGGGTCCTCTCCGGGCAGGAGCACCTCGCGTTGCGCGTAGCGAGCCCGTGGGGCGGCGCGCACGGCCCGCTCTTTCGCCTCTCGTTCCTGCTCGGTCTCACAGAATTCGAGCCGCACGGTCGCGGTGATCTCCACGGTCCCCGGCCGCGAAGCACTCGCCTCCTCCTCCCGGAGAACCTTCACCCGCTCCCCCAAGAACGCGGGCGAACCGGTCGCATTCCAGGCCCGGCCAAAATGTGCGGCGATGCGGACGGCGTTATCGGACGCACCGGCCACCAGGAGGGGGGCCAATGGTTGGACCGGCCGTGGGCTGAGCCGGGCACCGCGCAGCGGGAAGTCCCCCTCCTTGTGCACCGGATCGTCACTCTCCCAGAGGGCGACGAGCGTGCGGCAAGCGTCCTCGAGAAGCTCGAGCCGACGAGCGGCGGGGGGGAACGACAAACCGAAGGCCTCATGCTCAGACTGCGACCAGCCCGCGCCGACCCCGACCTCGGCGCGGCCCCCGCTGATGAGGTCGAGCGTCTGCATGGCGCGGGCCAACACCACGGGATGGCGCACCGTAATGGGCGACACCATGGCGCCGAGCCGCAGCGTCGAGGTAACCGGCGCCAGCGCAAGCAGGAGCGACACCGCGTCGAGGAGTCCTGCGTCCTCGTCGAATCCGGCTACAGCCATCAGGTGATCGGCCGCGAAGAAGCTGTCGAAACCGAGTTTCTCGCCCAGCCGTGCCGCGTCCCGGATCTGGGGCCAGGTCAATCCCGTCGAACCGCTGAGGGAGTAGCGCACGTGCCGGCTCAGCTCGACAATTCCACGGGGAGCCGCTTGATCCCGTTGAAGAAATTCGAGGCGACCCGCACCGGTGGCCCACTCACGCGCAGGCGGGGGAGTAGTGGGCGCAGCTCTTCGAAGACGACGCGAGCTTCGAGGCGCGCCAGGTGCGCACCGAGGCAATGGTGCGGGCCTCCGGCCCCGAGCGACACGTGAGGGTTGGGTGTGCGCCCGATGTCGAAGGCGTCCGGCGTCGAGAACACAGCGGGATCGCGATTAGCCGACACGATCCACAACGTCACCCGGTCTCCGGCTGCGACGGCGATCTCGCCGACCAACGAGTCGGTCGTGGCCCGTCGCGAGTGGTGCAGGACCGGGCTGACCCACCGCAGCATCTCCTCGACGGCCATCGCGCCGGTCACTTCACCTTCGACCAGCCGGCGGCATTGCGCCGGATGTTCGAGGAGCGCCAGGAGCCCATGTGAGATCAGCTGGCGCGTGGTCTCGGTGCCACCGACAATGAAGGTGTCCAAGAAGTTGGCGACCTCCTCATCGCGCAACGGCCTCCCGTCCAGGCGACCCTCGAAGAGCGTCTCGGAGAAGAACGGCTTGTCGCCCGTGCGCTGAGCCCGGGCCAGGGCGAGGCAATAGTCACCCAAGGCGACGCGGGATGTCTCCGCCGTCGAGGCCGTGGGGCGATAGTCCGGATCCGCATTCGGCATGACACTGTTGGTCCATCCGACGATCAGGTCCTGATCCCCCAACGGAACACCCGTCAACGTCGCCATGACACGGAACGGCACCGTGCACGCAATGGCGTTCACGAAATCGCCACCGCCCTCGTCGACGAACGAGGCGACCGCCTCCCGGGTTATCCGTCGCACCATCTCCTCGAGGCGGCCGATCGGGATCGGCGTGAACGGCGCCATCACAAGACGGCGGTAGCGACCATGCTCGGGAGGATCCAGGGCGGTAATGGGCTTCCACTTCGGGGCTCCCGCGTCGGCCGGGTCCACCACCCCGTCGCTGCTCGAGAACCGCACATAGTCCCGGTTGCACTGTTCGACGAGCTCATAGGAGGTGACCACCCAACACTGCATTGCGGGCGACCACCACACCGGAGCGTTCTCCCTCAGCCAGCGCAGGTAGTCGAAGGGAACCCCGGCGGCAAACCGCTCGGGCCGGAGGTCGAGCGTGGTGGCGTCGATCACGAGAGCGCCCGCCTCACGGGGTTCTTGGGTCGGTGCTGCGCGTCGTCCATCGCACGCGCACCGTAGTGCAAAAGCGGCAAATCCTGTCGCCCGGCAACCGGGGACCCACTTCAGGCCGGGGGCGCAGCGAGCCGTTCCTCTCTCAAGGACGCCCGGTTGATCTTCGTCGCAGCCGAGCGTGGCATGTGCGAGACGAACTCCACCGTCTTGGGCACCTTGTAGGGCGCCAAGCGGGACCGGGCGAACTCCCGGACGTCCATTTCGGTCAGCTGGGCGCCGGGCGCGAGCTGCACGATGGCGTGCACGCGCTTCCCCCATTCCTCGTCGGGCAACCCGATGACAACGACGTCGTCGATTCCCCTGTGCTCGCCCACGGCTGCTTCCACTTCTGCGGGATAGACGTTTGCTCCACCCGACACGATCAGGTCGACCCGGCGATCGGACAGATAGAGGAAGCCGTCCTCGTCGAGCCATCCGAGGTCGCCGACCGTGGCGAAGCCGTCCGAACGAATGTCGAGAGGAGCGACTCCGCTCCCCACATAGGTGCCCGAGGGCCCGCCCGGCCGGCGCAGGAAGATTTCGCCGATTTCGCCCGGCGCGTGCACCTGACCCTGCTCGTCCAGGATCACGATGTCCGTGCCGAGCGCACCGCGGCCCAGGGTGCCGGGGTGCATGAGCCACTCATCGCCCCGACATGCGACGACGCCAACGGCCTCGGCCGCCCCGTAACTGGTGAAGAAACGCTCGGGACCGAGTAGGTCGATCCAGAAGCGCGCCAGCCACTCGGGAAGCGGAGAGGCCCCGTGCTGCACCCATTCGATCGATGCGAACTGCTCACGTGCAATGGACGAAGAGCGCGCCAGACGGAGCAACATCGGCGTCGGTGCCATGAAGCCGGTCACCCCGTAGCGCACGACGGCAGCCTGCAGGACCTCGGCGTCAAAGCGCGTCAGCACAATCGTATGGTTCCCCGACACCAGATTGAGGACGGCCGTCGTGATGCTGGCTGAGTGGTAGAGCGCATTCGGCACGAGCAACTGCTGAGGTGAGGACAGGGTGCGATAGGCCTCGACCACCGCTGATGTCGACCGTTGTGCGGCCGTATAGAGACCCGGCGACGTGTGGAGGATGACCTTCGGGGTCCCGGTAGACCCTGAACTGCAGACACCGAATCGGTGCGGCGGGGCCACTCCGGCATCGGCCATCGGCGAGGCAGCAGCCCTCGCCACGACGTCGCCCGGATCGCCCCGGAAGATCGCGCGGGGACCGAGCACATCGAGCAGCCTCGTCAATTCCCATGCCGGCAGGTCCCAACGAATGGCGACCGGGACCGCGCCGATCTTCCAGGCTGCGATATCTGCGACGAAGTGCTCGAGACAATTGGGGAGGCAGACCGCCACCGGGTCCCCGTGGACGAGCCCCTCGTCGTGCAACGACGCGGCCAGCCGGCCCGTCAGGTGGTCGAGCTCCTCCCAGCTCAGGGACCGCTCCAGGCCGTTGGCGTCAACCTCGGAGACGGCCGGTTCAGCCCCGCGGGTCCTGGCGAGCTCGGTGACGCGACCCCCGTACGTGATGCTCACTGCTCGCCCCTACTCATGTCACCATGCGCCTCCGCCCGAACTGGACGGGACAACACCGTACGCGGTCAGCGGACGCCGGAGCGGACCTCCCGGCCCCGGGGAGGAGCAGGCCGGGCCGTGCCGAGCTAGTTCGTCGTGGTGTTCGAGCCGGAGAGGGATCCGGCGGCCTGCTGAAAGAAGCTCTGGAACGACACCACATCGCCGGCCGGCGGCGCAGAGACATTCACGGTTGCCCCGTAGTCCGAGAAGTCCATCGAGATCCCTTCGTTCACAGTGAGGCCGCTCACCGTGACCGTCGTCTCAGTGGTCATGCGGACCAACCGGCCCGAACCGTCGACGTACACCTTGTAATCGACGTGGGGATTGCTCACGCTCGCCACTGCGTCCTGCATCCACGCGGGGAGATTCTCGTTGGCGATGTCCGCTTTGAGCGTCGCCGCGTCGAGATGGACGGCGTACCCCTCCGCCGCGACCCCGTCAATGGTCGAAGACCCGAGATCAGTGGCCTTGTTGCCGTTCTGTGCCAAAGCCTGGAGGGCCGCTGCAGGATCATTGCCCAGCGAGCTTCCGGTCCCGAGGGACTGGGCCGCGCCGCCTTGGGTCAGTTGACCCAGATCCAGCGAAAGCCAGGACTTGCCCGGCAGGATCTGGCTCGCGGCACTCCCGAGGTTGATGTAGATCACCTTGTTCAGGTAGACGGCCTGCTCGGTTATCTTCTCGGGCCCGGTCGCCACCGTGAGCGACATTTGCATGGCGTTCTGCGTGAAGTCAATGGCACCGTTGCCTGTCATGGTGAAGGTCCGGCCCGCGGCACCCCCGGATCCGGTGATCGTGAAATCAGCAGAGTGGCTCGCCAAGGCCGAATTCACCGCATCAGCGACTGCGGCGTCCGCATCTGCGTGCCGACCGAAGAGCACGAATGCGCCACCGCCGACGAGCACCATCGCCAACAGCAGGCTCAGCGCCTTGATCACGACCGGCCGACGGGGGCGATGGCTCTGGGGCGCTCCAGCCCCGGTGGCAGTGGTGGTCGCGGGGGTCTCGAACATCGGCACGAGACCTTCCGTGGTCAAGTCCGGCTCGGCCAGCGACGGAGGGACCGGCGACTCGAAGGGTCTGACGCCGGGGAAGCGAGCCTGCTCCGTCCACGCCCTCCCGTCCCAGTAACGCTCCGTATTCGGCCGTGTCGTGTCCGGGTACCAACCACTCGGTGTGCTCACGCGATGTTCCTTCCCTCCTCAGCGGCTTCCCGTGCAACTTGGGCTCAACCCACCACCCAGCCTCAGTGCACAGTTGACCAAAAGTATTGATCAGCCCGGCTCTCGCTGACTTGGGCCCAAAGGCCTCAAATAGCGGGGGTCGAAAGACCCAATTCCAGGGTGCCCTGGAGCAGTTCTGCACGAAAAGACCCTGCTGCGAGGGAAAAGAGGGACCGGTGCCGGGAGTGCCTCAGCCGACCAAAAAAGAGTCGCAGGCCCCTTGGCGGCGGGATCCTGGAGCTATCGGCTGAGGCACACACTCCGGCTATCGCGATCAGGCGGAAGATCGCTAGAGCGACTTATTTCCATGCCTCCCGATTCTCAAACACCGGAATGCGAAATTTTCGACTTATCTCAGACGAGCGATTCGAGTTGATCGTCAACCGACATTGCAGCCAGGAGAGCCCGGTCGCGCTCGTAGGTCAGGAGGAAGCCAGCGGTGACCACATCGACCCATCGCAACTCGTCCACCTCCTCGTTGGGCGAGAAGGAACCAGACTCGGCCAGCATGACCCAGTACGCCACCACCTTGGGGCGACCCTTGCGGTCGACGTATTCGGTGTGACCGATGAACCGAAGCAGCCGGCAGGCGAATCCGGTCTCCTCGAACACCTCGCGCTGCGCCGCTTCTTCGAAGGTTTCGCCCTCCTCGAGCTTTCCCTTCGGATACGACCAGTCCTGATGGATCGGGCGGTGCACCAGGGCGATTCGGAGCTGTCCGTCCTGCCGTCGGACGAGCAGGCCTCCTGCGGCCTGGACAACATCGGTGGAGTTATCGAATTCCATAGTTGTCGTTCTGTTACCCACTGTAGGCACCCTACGCGGTGCGCGAGGCCGAACCGTGTATTCCCGCTTTTCGGCCGCACCGGCACTACCCTGGCCGGATGGGTCACGAAAAGGACATCGTCGGGGTCCAGTGGCAGTTCGACGCCCTCGATCTGCGCCCGGTCGAGCGTTGGCTGACCACGCTCCCCGCGCTGTCGATACGTCCCGATGACCACAGGATGCTCGGCGCAGTAGCTCACCCGTCGCAGCGACTTATGGATTCGTACCTCGACACCGGCGATTGGCGGATGGCCAGGGCCGGCTTCGTCGTCCGAACCCGCCGGCGCGGGCGCCACGATGAGATCACGCTCAAAGCAGCGCAAAAGCCCGAAGCGGGCAAACCCCGAAATCTCGAAACCTCCGAGGAGCTTCCTGAGGCCGGCATCGCGGCACTTGGTGCGGACGGGCCGGTAGGTCGTCGCGTGCATGCCGTCGCCGGACGTCGTCCGCTACGCCCGGTGCTGCAGGTGCGCACACGGCGCAGCCCGTTCTTGTTGCGAGTGGACGGAATCGCGGTGGCCGACATCGCACTCGACGACACCGAGATCGTTGTCGGCAACGGCCAACGCCCGATGCAGGTGAGGCGGGTGAACGTCGAAGTCCTGCCCGAGTGGGCCGACGTGCTGTCACCCCTTGTCCTGCAGCTTCGGGCGGCCTGCGGCCTGCGGCCCGCCACGCTCTCCACGTTCGAGGCCGGCCTCCTGGCGCGCGGCATCGTCATCCCGAGCCCGCCCGAGCTGGGGTCGGTCGACATCGAGCCCGAAGCGACCCTGGGTGAGCTGGCCTACGCCGTCCTACGGCGCCAGCTGGGAGTCCTGCGTGCCAAAGAACCAGGTACCCGCCTCGGCGAAGACCTCGAAGAGCTGCACGAGATGCGAGTGGCGACCAGGCGCCTGCGCGCGGCCCTGGACCTCTTCGTCGACGTCCTTCCCCTCCGGGCGCGCACGTTCCGCCGAGAATTGGGGTGGCTCGCGGGCGTCCTC
The DNA here is from genome assembly GCA_963706555.1 of uncultured Acidimicrobiaceae bacterium. Classification (GTDB taxonomy): domain Bacteria; phylum Actinomycetota; class Acidimicrobiia; order Acidimicrobiales; family RAAP-2; genus Bog-473. The sequence goes on along the minus strand of OY970164.1, from coordinate 1,363,036 downwards.
GGCGCGGTGCGGGACCTCGACGTCCAATTAGAAGGACAGGCGGCGATGGTCGACCCGGGCCAGGAGGATCTGTGGAGCGATCTGACCTCCCTTCTCGTGGCGGAGCGAGAAACGGCACGGGACGAGATGTTGGCCGCACTGGACTCCGCGCGTTGGGACCGGCTCAAGCAGGGCTTGACCGCCATGGTCCAGCAGGGGCCGCACCGCCGCTCGACCGCGACGCGGTTGCCCGCACTCGCGGCCGTGCCCGATCTGATCGGCTCCCGTCACGCCTCCGTGGTGAAAGGAGCGCGACGGGCAAAGCGCTCGGGCCAGGCCGCCGACTTTCACCGTCTCCGCATTCGTTGCAAGCGTCTTCGCTATTCCCTCGAATTCAGCGCTGAGCTCTACGCAGGTCGCACGAAGCGGTACACCCGGCAGTTGACGAAACTCCAGAACCAGCTGGGCCTGCTGCAAGATGCCGAAGTAGCCGCCAACCGCCTGACCGAACTGGCGATGACCGCACACCTCCCCGCATCCACCGTCTTCGTCATGGGGGGCGTCGCGGAGCAGCACCGTCGGGAGCTCGCCCGGATCCTCGAACGACTCCCCGGCGAGGTCTCGCGCGTGCGGGGACCCGAGTGGGACGAGACGACGATGATGATGGAACGAGGCCGCGACCAGGCGCTTGCGCTGATGCCCCTGGCGCGCCGCGCGCTGCGGATCGTGCCGGCTTCGAGTGCTCCGACCGGTGCGGCGGAGCCGAACCCCGGCCCCATGGGTCCCTTCGTGCTGCCCGAGGCCGTGCGGGCCATGAGCGGCACCGGGGAGAGCCCCGCCTGACCGGTCCACTGGAGAAGTCCAGCTCCTCTCGGTGAAGGGGTCGACAGCGCGGCCGAGCGACTGTGCCGCCGTCCCTTACGCTTCACGCGTATGCCACTGACCGTGCTGGGGACGACATCCCTGACGGGGTGGCACATCGTCGTGCTGATCCTCGGCGGCCTCGGCGCCGGCATCGTCAACGGCGTGGCGGGAGGTGGAAGCCTCATTTCGTTCCCGATCCTGTTGGCCCTCGGGTACCCCGCTCTGACGGCCAACATCACCAACACGGTCGGTATCTGGCCCGGCTATGCCGGAGGCGCCGCCGGATTCCGCAACGAGATCAGCGGACAACGCGATCGATTCAAGCGCCTGGCTCCCGTTGCCGTTGTCGGGAGCATCGCCGGTGCAATCTTGCTCCTCACGACTTCCTCCGCCGACTTCAAGAAACTGGCGCCGTGGCTCGTCCTCGGAGCCTCATTGCTCTTTGCCGCGCAACCCCTTCTCAAGCGGGCACTCGGTGGGTCCGCGCACGCGCCGCCGCGGACCCGGCCACTCCTCCTCGGTGTCGGCACCTTGTTGGCCTCGATCTACGGTGGCTACTTCGGCGCCGGTCTGGGCGTCATGCTGCTCGCGATCTTGGGACTCGCTCTGCCCGATTCCATCGCCCGCACCAGCGGGCTCCGTACGGTGCTGTCGATCCTGGTCAACGGGATAGCTGCCGCCGTGTTCATTCTTCATGGCGGCCTGGCATGGCGAGCTGTCGCCCTGCTCGCCATCGGGAGCCTCTTCGGCGGGTGGATCGGGGCCCGGGTGGCGCTCTCGATTCCGGCCGTGGCTCTGCGGATCGTCGTGATCGTCGTGGGGCTGGCCACCGTGGTGGCGCTTCTGGTCTGACCGGCGAGCTTCTCCGCTCCGTTGCGATGCGTTCGCGGCACGTTCATTTGGACGTCGCGGCCACGCCATTTTGACCGGGTACGGTGCCGCCCAATGGAGAAGTTTGCGATGAAGTTGCTCGATCGAGCGATTCGTATCGGCCCGATAACGGTGGTGGGTCTATGCCTCGTCACCTGCGCGCTCAACGGCCCCGCCGGCGCGGCACCGAAAGCGCCCTCACTGGCCAGCGTGTTGACATCGGCGACAACGAACGCGACGCGTGCGGGATCAGTGCGGGTCTCCGTGAAGTTCGTCTCCAACGGGCAATCAGGCGAACTCGTCGTCGACACGGCAGCGGACGCCGGTCAGGAGATACTGAAGTTCGGCAAGCAGGTCGTCGGCATCATCCTCGTCGACGGTGTCGTGTACATCAAGGGAAACCAACGTGGACTGATCTCGTACTTCGGCCTTCCCGCATCGAGCGGGACCGCTCTCTCGGGTCGGTGGATATCGTTCGCCTCAGCCGACGACGGCTATCAGACCTTCCTCGCAGACGTGGTGCTGCCATCGGTCCTCAAGAGCGTGACACCCACTGGAACCTTGACAAGGGAGACGAGCACGAGTCTTTCGGGAAGACCTGTGGTCGCCATCGCGGGGAAGGGCCCGTCCGGCGAAACTCGAGGAGTCCTCTTCCTCGGGACAAAGGGGACCGAGCTTCCGGTCGAGGCTGTCATCTCGAACGGGTCAGGGAAAAAGGCCAGAGGCGAAATCGTGAAATTCTCCCGCTGGGGCGAGAAGGTCGATCCCGCCGTGCCGACGGGCGCAGTATCGGTCGCGACGCTCAGGTCCCAGTCTGCAGCTGGGGGCTGATCGGCCTGATCGGATCAGACGAAGACCTCTCTCGAGGGGGTGAGTCCTCGGGGGCCTGACCAGGCCTCGCGCGCGAACGGAAGAGAATTCGGTCGCACACGACGAACTGAACGACCCAGAGGGTCCCGTACGCCGCCACATTGGCCAGCAGGACAGCCGCTGTGTGCACAAAGCGGGTCGAGGTGCTCGTGGCATTCGACGCCAGGTGCACCGCAATGCTCGAGACAATCAGGCCCGCGAATGAGACCGCCGCATAGGGCGCGGCTTGGCGAAGCATGGACCGACGGCCATCGTGGGCCCAGACCCATCGCCGGCTGAGCTCGAAGGAAGGAGCGAGAGCGATCGCTGTCGCCACAACGTTCGCCCAGACTGCGGGCCACCCGAACACGCCGACGAGCACGCCGAGCACGGTGAGACCGATGACCGTGGAGACGACCGACACCGAGCAGTAACGGAGGATCCGCCGAACAAAGGCGTGTTGCAGCAGGCCCGAAGGCGCCGATGGGGTCGCAGGCGTTTCCGGCGGTTCGGGCTCGGGAATTCGACTCGTTGCAGACGGCTCCGTGACGGAGCACTCGCGCAATCCATCGTGAGAATTGGATGGCTCGTCAGAGAATTCGACGACCTCGCCATTGCGTCGTGAGACCGCCAGGGGAACCCCGCCCTTGGAAACCCCGTGCAGCCACTGCACCGGAGCGGAGGGAGCCACAGGAGGCGCGGTCGTGCGACCATCCCTCGCCATCGCGGACGAGTCGAGTCGCGTTGCCGTCAAATGTGAAGTACCTGAGCTCGTGGACGCCGAATGGGTCCGGGTGCCAACCTCTCAGAATTCCCGTCATCGTCAGTAAGCGCAACCTTTGCAACTCGGTTTCGGACAGTCTGATATGGCGGGCATGACGTAGGGGTGACGTGGGAATGAAATTTCGGTGAATGGCCGGAAGACCTCGCAAATGACGTCGGAATAAGTCCGCAACGGACCGCGTCGCGAACCCAGCGTGAACTGAGTGAACTCTCGGGAACAACTTCACGGGAGGCTGGGGGTCGGGCTGTCGGTTAAACCGCAGCACTGCCAATAGCACCCACCTCCATTCTCGGCTGCTTGTTGGCATTCTCGCGACGGAAGTCGTTTTTTGAGTGAACTCCACGGGAACGGTGGTCAAAACATGTTTACTTCTCTTGGTAGCTGTTGTTATGTGTGGGCATGAGGTGCTCTTACCGGGTGTGTCGCGTGGTCGGGCTTGCCGGACTCTTGGTAGCCACCGCTGGACTCTGGCTCGCCGCCCCAGCCGGAGCGACCTTCACCGGCGCCACAAACGGCAACGTTGCATTTGCCGTCGCCGCATGCAATGCGAGCGGACAAGCGATCTTCAGCCTCAACCCCAGCGGGGGTCCCCCGCCCTACAGCTGCCCCGGAGGAACCCCGCCGAACTTCACACAGTCCACTGCTGGGGCCATCGACTCCATGCCCTATTTTTCGTCTCTCGGGACGACGCTTTACTTCGCAAGCGATCGTGCTGCCAGTGCCAACAATCCTGGCGCGGACGGCAACTTTGCCATCTACCAAGTTGCATACCCGCCGACTGTCACCGGATCACCGGGCAGCCAGAGTGACGGAGGCATCCAAATCACGTTCCCGGACCCGAGTACTTCGGGCTCGACGAACGACTACGCACCCACGGTTGACCAGAACGGCAACGAACTAGCGTTTGTCCGCTGCGCGACGACGTCCGGAGCAACATCATGCGGCCTCTACGTGCAGACACCGATCGTGGGCGGCACGCCCATGCTGGTACCGACCGCCCTCACGCCACTGCAACCAAACTCCACGAACGGAGAGGCAAGTCGGCCGGAAATCGACCCCAGCGACCCGAGTCAGGTCATCTACGTGGGCGCCGACAACCATATCCACCTGGTCAGCTTGACCAGCGCTTTTGTCGAACGAGATCTCTCGCACGAGTCCGGGATCACCGGCGGTCAGAGTGATCAGTATCCGGATTGGAACCCGGCGGGCACGAGGATCATCTTCGATCGAAGTCAGTTCGTGTATGTCCTCGATCCGACCACTTCGACAGCCACCTCCTGCGAACTCTGGGGATCCGCAGATCCGGGAACCGAGATTGAGCCGATCTTTGCCCCGACGGATGTCGCACTGTCCTCTGCCGGTAATTGCAACCCTACGCGGGAACATGTATGTGTGGACGAAGGTAGGCGGTGGAGCAAACATCGTCCTCGACATGGGACACAGTGTCAACAACCCCGCGACACTCGAAAACCTAACCGCCAATCATCTCACGAATAGTCAGACGACCTGGCAGCCGGTTCCCTTGGCTCGCAGACTCCGGAGGTCCCCATCGCAGCCATGCTGCCTTTCATAGGCGGATTTCCTCCTCGTGGGCATCGTCGCACTCGAACAGCGTCGGAGGAGGAAACACCGACCGATTGGCTGAGGTTGTCCTCAAGCCAGCTCTACGGGTTCCTTGTCCGGGAGCAGTGCAGTGCAGTGCACTGCAGTCTGACAACGTTGCAAGCTTGACCTTTTGCAACGTCAGCCGACCCACCGTTGCGCCTTCCGATGAGCCTGTCCCGACGCCCGAGGCCGGCGCATCGTCGACCCTCGCCTGATTCGGTTATCGCGTCCGAAATGAGGAGGGTTTGCCTTTTTGTTTGCTTGTGTAACGCGTGACAACGAATCCAGCACCCTCGAGCCGTACGATTCCTGAGCCGCAGGGCAAACGCTCGCACTAGATCGATGCAGGGAGAAAGCTAGTGACAGTGCAAAGAACAGATAGAGGCCGCCTGCCCAGGTTGGGACCAGTACTATCCAACGTCCGCTTCGACCGAACCACGCCGTACACCACCGATTGCCAAGGCCCAGCAGCAGAAGAACGCCCAATGTCGAGCACGACTACAGGAAGAGACGACCAACTCCCAGCTCGTCGTCGCCGGATTGATGATGTGATATTCGACTGTCTTGGCCTTGCTCGCCTTCGGCGGATTTGGTTGTTTCAATTGCCCGACGACCACGAGACGCTGAGACGACGAGTACTCAGGGTTACACGTAGTGAGGGTTACCCGATTGTCCCCGAAATCATTGAGGACAGCGACGTCCCTGGGCGAGACTGCTACAGGTGGCTTGCGACACGATGTACGTCAGGCGCTCGCCGGTCGTGGCGGTCAGGTTGATCTGATCTCCAGACGCTCAACTTACCGATCTGGTTGAATGGGGCACCATTGGTCGTGCGATGACCCGCGATGGCCACGTTCCCGCCTGACCGGGCGCAGCCGTACCAATGTAGTGGCCCGGGCCCCTGGCCAGATCCCCCTCAGCGGTTCCCGAGACGACGATTTCATCGAGTCCGATTGAAGGGATCTGCAGGCGAGCGACCGGAGAGCCCTCGGCGGGTGGCGGCACAACCTGGTTTGCCGGGATCAGAACGGCAGACTCGACCCCGCCGGATGCGGGCGGTTGGAGTGGTGGATGGATGACTTCGAACGCGCGGTGAAGCTGAGCCTGTGCGTGGTGTTGGGAAATCGAGGTTCCCCAGAGCTGCCATGCGACGAACAGGAGGAGAATGGCGCCGAGATTGCAAGAGCCAAGTGAAAGCCGTGTATGCGGCGGACGGCGTCACGAGAGCCTGCCTCGCTCCGGCACCTCAACGACCAGTCCACATCGGGGTAGTGTCGACGCTCGCGGAGGAGAGCTGAACCGCCCGGGATCTGCACCCTGCTCCGAGCGTCGAGCCGTCTCGGTCGCCGCCTGATGGACGGTGCAAACTTCCCCCGACCATCTGTCAAGTGGAGGTTCCCATTGCTGACAATCGGAGCGATTCGGGACGCGTGGACTCGAGCTCATCGAAAAGCTGGTCCGCCCCGCCGGCGATCCGTCGTGCGCAACGTACGCCGCCGTTACAACGTTTCCCGTGGCTTCCTCCAAGGTGGATGATCCGTCGCCGAATTCCTGAAGGGGCTCCCACTGTGGGTCGGGCAGCTCTAACCCGTCAGTGATCCTTGCCGGCGACCGTTCGTGCCCGAGCCGCCAAGCTTTCGACAAATTCGCGACAGAGATCAGGCACCTTCCACCGGGGAGCGGATGGGTATTTCGGTACCCGTTACCGGGAACTCTCCTCCCGGTGATCACCGACATGAGCGTGGCTCAGGTAAGGAACGCTTGGAAAGCGCTTTGCTGCCCTTGCTCGCTTGGACACCGATTAGCTCCCTGGCAAACGCCACCAGGAAGTCCCGGTTCTTGAGCAGAATGCTTCTTGCTGGGGTTGTTGCCCTCTTGGCTGCCGGTGATGGTCTTGATGCCGGTCGGCATGATCCTTGCTCGCCGGAGCGATGAGTCCGTGCTGGTTCTGCACGTACAGCACGACACGCTCGTAGACAGTGGCGGTACCCCGCTCCACCGGAACAATCCAGAACACGATCGACCAGCTTCCGTACTGCTGCGATGTGAATGCAAGCGTTTGGCCTGTAATACCACCGCCGAGGGCAACCTGCGCCACATTTGCCAGTGAATATCCATGGAATTGATAACACTGCTCAACGCCGTAAGCGGAGAAAGATCCGAGATCGGGACTGTCGATGACGTCCGCGACGATAGAGGTCTGGGCATGCAGATCACCGCCCGTCGAAGGGGAGAGCAAGTACCGATTCCAGGTCGAACCGTCACCGAACAACGGTTGGGCCCAGGTGTAAGTCGCCTCGAATCTGTCGGTCCATCCGACGGGTGCCACGGGCTGGTCCAGATAGGAGACGAGCTTGGACTCCCCCGCCACGTTGGACACGAGGTTGTAGGACGCCAGGCCAACGTCGCTGAATCCGACCAATATTCCGAACACAAGCACGACGGCGATTGCAAGGTAAACCTTCGGGACCGCGGAAGCGCTCGGCTTGTAGGAGGCCCCATCGCCTTCTCCTCCGCCTGGCGCCGGTCCGGCCACGCTGGCATCCGATGTCGAGACGCAGCCCCAGTGGCTTGATGCACAGGATCATGATCCCCACACCAAGGCTAAACGTCACCAACCCGATGAAGGGATGGAGAACGTCGATGGCAAAGTGCTCCCCGTATTTCTGGCCGGCCCAGAAAATGAGGGTGATTCGACCCAGATTTATGGTCCAAAGCAAAAGCATCCCACCGACCAACCACAGCGCTTTGCGCAGGAACGGTCCGCGAACCACGAAGAGAAAAGCCGTGCCGACCAGTAGGAAGCCCACCACGCTGCTCACTCCCGAGCAGGCTGAAACCACGCTGAGACTGAATAGCCCCGCCGTCATGGTGAACGGAGAACACTCCCCCGCTGAGACTTCCATCCAACACCGCCAAATGAGTGACATTGACGATCCGGTTCATGCCGAACAATGTGGCCGAGGTAAACGCATTGAGAATTCCCAGCAGCACGGTGGACCACGGCCATGTCCAGGCCAGAAGAAGGAACCCGATGGACCACTTCTGGCGCCACAGCACTCTCACGCCGAAGATGACGGCGACCGCTCCGGCCACGAAGAATGGCAACGTGAAGAGATCCATCCTCCACACCCAGAACAGGGCAGACCATTTTGCGGGAAGGAGCCGTTGATGAGCAGGGCGACCACCATGAGCGGTATGCCGATGATGTAGTCGGTCTGGCGGTCGTGGATCGCCGGCTCAGCTCGTCGCGGGACGGCTGTAGACGATAGCCAGCATGAGCGATATGAGGGGCACGAGGCTCACGTACGCCAGAGGGGTATTGAGATCAGCCAGCTCCAGCAGAGTGGTGAGCGAATAGCTGTAGGCAATTGTCACGATGCCAAACAGAGCGGCCAACTTCACGGTGGTGCGCGTTCGAGGAAGCGTGTTGACCCAGAGGGACTGCGCCCAGACTCTGCGCCCTTCGGACTCCCGCCAAGGCCTGCCTTCGGCTGATTCGAGAGGGTGACGCTCACCTGGCTCATCAGCCGAACACCCCGTGGACGTAATCGGCCGTCCGTGGGTCGATGGGGTCGTTGAACACCTCTTCTGTCGGCCCTGCTTCAACGATGTGACCAGGGAGACCCTCCCCGTCAACCAGAGAAGAGTGCGCAGTTGTGGGAGACCCGCTGGGCCTGCTGCATGTTGTGCGTGACGATGACGATGGTGATTTCGTCACTGAGTTCCTTGATCGTGCCTTCGATGACGCTGGTCGAAATCGGGTCCAGGGCGGAACAGGGTTCGTCCATGAGTAGGATCCGCGGTCGAACCGCCAGATGAACGGGCAATGCACAGAGCGCTGCAACTGGCCACCGGACAGTGCGGCTCCCGATTGGTTGAGTCGGTTACGGGTCTCCCGCCACAGACCTGCTCGTTCAAGGCATTCGCGCACCAGCGCATCAGGGTTGGACACCTTGGTCCCAGACAGCCGAAGTCCCGAGAGGACGTTCTGGGCAATCGTCATGGACGGGAACGGGTTCGCCCTCTGAAACACCATCCCGATACGGAGTCGGGTCTGTGTCACCGGCATGGTCGGCCCGTAGACATCAACCCCGTCGAGTCTCACCGAGCCGGACAACGCGGCCTTGGGTACGAGCTCATGCATGCGGTTGAGGATTCTCAGGAACGTGGACTTCCCACAGCCTGAGGGGCCGATAAGTGCAGTGACTTTTCTCGGCTCCATGACCAGGCTCACACGTTCGAGAACCTTGTTCCTTCCGAACCATGCGCTCACGTCTGTGGCCTCCAGCATGGCCGGTCCTTGTGCAGCCAAGGCGGGGGGCGGCTGATACGGGGCCGCCGGAGAGGACAACTGTTCGGTCGCGGTCATGCGAAACGGTCCCTGGTTCCCGGTTCTTCACGACGGCAGAGTCGGCTACGTAACATTTTCGCCAGTTCGTAGTTCTTGGTCACCGCTCGATAAATGCTGGCAGGCCTACAGCGTCAACTCAAGCTGAAATGCTGGCTGACACGTAGAAAACACCTCCAGGTAAAGCGGGTGACGCGTATCGATCACTGAAGGTTAACCAGCCTGCTCAATGGGGTTTCCAAAATTCGATGTCATAGAATCCCGAAGCAGGGTGTCGGCTGAGGCGACGAACACGCGCCTCGTGGTCGGCTGTACGCTGCTGGCATGCGGGAGCCGACTCTTGACGAGTTGCTGCACGAGGTGACCGGTCTCATCTCGGCCCTTGCTGCCAGCGAATCGAGGTTGCTGAGACGACTACTGCAGGTGCGTTCCGAGGTGGCCGCCAGCCACTTGGTCCGGGAGGCTGTCTCGGCCCCTGCCGAATCGTTTCCATTCGATCCGCGGCAACGGCGAGTTGAAGTTGGCGCGCTTCCCGCCCCACTTCACTCACGGCCCACGAATGGAGAGTTGGTCGCTGAGGCGCGGTACAACCCACTGGAACGAGCAAGAGACGGCTCAAATTCACCTCAAAGGACAACGGCATCAACCCCGACGTCCCGAAGCTACGACTTCTTCGCCGAGCTCGACGAGAAGCTGGCGGTACTGCATCAAGTTGGCCCCGAAGCCCGAACCGATTGACCCGGCATCTGGCGGCGTACACGGTCACTGGCGATCGGCTCAATAGATCCGGCTTACTACGACCCCGTCACCTTCACCGCCCATACGCAAGTGGATGGGGCCTCAACTACCAGGATCTGCTTTCCGAGAGTTGATTCGGCCGTTACCGACTGTCCGGATCCACCGGTCTCATTGATGGCCGTCGTACCCGGCGACGTGGATCCGGCCTGAGACACAGTTACCTTGAATGACGAACCTCCCGTCGGTGCGGGCGTGCACTGAAAGGCCCATCCAATGTTCCAACTCGCGACGGTTGTCGTGAAGGCCGTACTCGTCCAATTGCCGTGAGCCTGAGTAGGTCCGAGCAGGATCCGCTGCCACTGCTGGCGCTGACGTGGAGGTTGATGTCGTCGTCGAAGATTGAGCAGCCGCACCACCGCCACTGCTGGCGGTGGTGGTGGTGGTGTCCGAATTGGTCCCTGAAGTTGTCGTCGTTGTTGACCCAGAGGATACAGTCGGTGGGGGTGGCGTATAGGCCCCCGCGCTTGATGAAGGAGTCGACGAATGGGAACCACCATCTGTGTAATAGTCGAGCGCCATTCCGAGAAGAGCCGAGACGATAATGGCGACGACGAGATGCCACGTCCTCCAGGCACGCTTCTCCTTGAGGCCCAACTCACCCCTCGCTGGAACAGTCACATCGTCTTGCGACAAAGGCGGTACTGGATTCATCACGGCGGTCATACCAGCTCAGGAGGACGAGACGTAGTGGGACAGCTATCTGGAAGAACTCGCACATACCACATTCGATGTCGAGCGGACACCTCCTGGATGCGAGTTGCAGGAATCTTCCTTCTCACGCTCACGAGGTGGAACGATGTCTACGACCCATGAACCCGGTGGCGAGGAAGACGACCCCCCCAGCAGCAAGCCACGAAAGCCATTGGGTCGCTCCAGTTGCGGCGAGTTGGCTTGGCCCCGAACCGTCCTCAGTCCCGTTTCCCGGCGCGATAGGTGCTGAGGCGACTGCGTTCGATCCTACGGACTGCGTACTGGCACTCGAAGATGTAGTCGGCGCGGCGAAGGTCGACGACGTCGAACCGTCACACGATGCACCCGAACAGCTCACAAGGAAGGGTTGCGACCACACATGGGGTTGACTGAAGTCGTTCTGATCCTGACCGATGTAGAGGACGCAAGCACTCGACACACCGCACACCGTGAATGGGTCCGACGACTCAGACGCGAGGGGAAGTTTGTAAATCGTGTAATTGGTCTTGTCGATCGAGCCATTAGACGCGACATTGATATTTCTTCCAGTATTAATTGTCAATCCGTCGCAGGTCGATGCACTCACGGGAAGATCATCAGACTTCCCGTCGGCATCCGCACATGCCAGGATCTTGACGGACACACCAGGGGTCAGGGTGGAATTGGCCGGCACCTTCACCTCGACCATCGTCTGATTGAGGATCGTCGGTACCGGATCCTTGGACAACGCGCTTCCCCCGCCGTCGCCCGGAAGGAGCAGGACACCGATCTCAGGGCTGCTTGCATCAGCTGAACCAGCAATCAAAAGCAGAACGACACTGGCCAAGAGCACGGGAACTACCCAGACACTCCGCCACGAACAACAATTTCTCCTCTTGGCAACTGATGCCACCAATTTCCTTCCGGTCCTTTCGAAGCTCTCGATTGGTTGCGAGGACTATTTGAGCTCTCCTCCAAGATTCGACCCAGACGCTTGTCCGATCCGCCCAGGAAAGTCATTCCAGTGTCCGTCGCTTGAGACGGCGACGGGCATAGCCCGCGCTTACGACCAGCGCGCCCCCCACACCGACAAGCGGTAGGAGGCTGCCCGCTCCGGTAAACGCGAGCATGTCACCAGACGTCCCGGTCGAGTCGGCGGTGTCCGTGGCATCGCTCGAACCCGCAGACGTCGTCGGCAATGTAGCGGTCGAAGTCGTCGTCGATGTGTTCGACACGACGAGGATGGCGGTGTTCGTGGCTGCAATCCCTGGAACGCCACTGCCGTAGACGTACGACGCCGTTATGGTGCCGTAGGTTCCTTCCGCCAAGGTGGACGAGGTCGTACAGCTTGTGGAAGGGAGAGTGAACTTGCACAGCGTCGTCGAGCCGGACGCAAATGTTACTGTCCCCGTCGCACTACTCGAGAGTCCCGATTCAGACAACGTCGCCGTGACACCCGGCGCAATAGTGGCTGATGATGACGCGTTCACTGAGATTGAGTAGGACGACGCAGAATCTGCTACCTCGTTCGCCACCGCCATTCCGGCCGTTGTCATTGTCGCTGTCACAGGCGCTGCCCCGAGGCCAGTCACATCGCTCTGGCCCTTCGAACCCAGTGCGAAACGGATCAACGCGGCCAGAGCCGTGGCCTTGGTAGGTGACAGTCCGGAGGTGGGGACAACCAGATAGCTCGTCGCCATCAGTGGGTAGGCAGAGGTGTCGGTTGTCGAGTTTTTATACGTCACAAGGTTGGTCGAAGGGTCGAATGTTGCGTCCTTCAGTGCCGCTGTCGCCGCCGTAACGGTCGGCGACGCGAAGGAGCCGGCAGCATTTTGGATTGCGATGGTCGGGATGTTTTCCGGGGGTCCGATCCAGTCTGCTGCCAGCGGCGCAATCTCACCCAAACCCCAAGTCGAAGGATCCGTCCTCGGCAGGAGTGTAGAGGTGTCCAGGGGTACCAGCGACTGAGCCAATTCAGCGTCACCACCATGCACGCCCCCCTGTGTGGGCCATGTTTCCGTCGGCGCGTCGTTCGTTCCCTTAAAGCTCGATACAAATGAGCTCCAAACCGGTGCTGCCTTGGGATCAGCGTCGAACAGTGCAATCAGCGCCTCGGTGGACGCAGCGGGATCCGCGAGCAATTCAGGTACGACGTTGGCACCCTGCGCAAACGCCATGATGGGCTTTCCGGCGCTGATCGTCGACAGTTGTGGAGAGTTCCAGGAGCCGATGGCCAACGTGAAGAGCTGAGCCAGTTGGGGTACCGACACCTGGAGATTGGGACACATCGTGGTCGACAAGAGCGTGGCATCGCGTTCGCACTCGACGACGGCGCCGATAGCGATTGGGCTAGCAGCGAACGGCACGTATGCGAATGTCCGTTTCTTTGTCGCGGCGGTCGCAGTTTCCGTTGGAGTCAGGGGCAATTCAGTTACATCAAAATCGTCTACCCCGTTCACGAAGTCGTCCCGACCTTGGTCAACGTTCGCATTGAAGTAGGTGAGTGAGATAGGCGCAGTGGTGCTCGCTGCATCTGCCAGGATCTTGTTGACACTTGGTTCTGCGAAGGACCCTCCTTCGCCCGACAAGGTGTCGGTGCTGATGTCAGCACCGACTTGTTTTGGTGCCACGCTGATCACTCCGACGACAAGCGTGCCCGCAACAAGCGCAAACACAGCAAGGCCAAACGTCAGGCGCCGGCGTGCAAGAAGTTTCACCGGGATCGACCACCAACCCGCAAACGAGCCAATCGGCGGCGGCCGAACCAACCGATACTCAGAAGCACCACACCGATCCCAGTGACAGGGAGTGGATTGATCCCGGTGGAGGCCAAGGGCGTCGAAGTTCCCGCAAGGGTGACGCCCGGGTCGACGCCGGCACCAGTTCCTGAACCACCTCCAGATCCCGAGGTGCCCGCCAAGCTGCCGGACTTCACGACAACTCCCTTTGTCGTCCCTGTTGCTCCAACAGCTGATTTGATGACGGTTGTCGGAGTGCCTGTCGCGCCAGTTGCCGTCCCCGTGCCTCCAGGTTGTGTCGAATTGTTGGGGTTCGTGGTCCCACACGTGGGAGCAGTAGCTCCCGCCTGCACTTCGGCCGGGGTGAAGTCTCCGCACGCATATGCGGACTTTTCGTCGGCCGTGGGCGGCACGGCTCCGGGAACGCCAGCTGAAATCGTGTTAACTCCGAATTGTTCCAGCGAGAGGCCGAGCGACGCATAGCCAATCTTTGGAGCTTTCTCCTGGCCGAGAGTAAGCGCATAATTTGCGAAGGCACTCAACGTGGCTCCCTTGCTGGAATTCCAACCGGTCGTGGGGGTTATGAGGTAGCTATACGTGGACGGGTTGTAGACCTTCGGCCCCTTCCCGTCAAAGTTCAGAACGTGGACACCATCTGGCTGCTGCGTGGCGTACGCCAGCGCTGATGCGACGTTGACTGCGCCTGGCTGCGTGTAAACGCCGCTGGCGTTTTTCATCGATGCGACGGGGGTGTGATCTTCGATTGCGTAGGCCGTCTCGACTGCCGTGATGTACCCGTTGTTGTTGGGGTCGGCCACTGTTTGGGCTGCAGTCGTCGATCCGCTCACTGGAATCGCTGACGGAAACAGTGGCCAGTCCGACCGAGGAGCCGTAGCCGAAAGATCGCTCACCTGGCCTTGGAGCCCACGAATTGCGGAGGAACCCACGAACGCAGCCCATAGAGCTGGCTGCTCGTGGATGCAGTACTCCTGGAGCACGAAGTTGGTTCCGGCCAAGTCGGAGCGCGTCACGGGGTGAACTGCTACGTGGGGTAGGGACACTCCGGGGTTGTCTGCCTTGATGATGGGGTCGTCCCAAAATGCGACGCCTCCAGTCATCACGGCGCAGGCGGAATAGCTTGACAGTTGCAAGTTGGAGAGCCCGCTGACGTGATACATGAACGCGAGTCCCCCGGCGGTCACCGGTACGTAGGCGAAGGGAAACGTGGGACTCTTAGTGTCGAAAGGGAACGGCTGATATGGAATGTCGGTCACACCAAAGTCAACAGTCTGATTGGCAAAGGCGAATCTCCCGTCCCCGGAGCTCGAGGAGGTGTAGGAAACCGGGAGGTTATAAGGAGATTGACCGACATCGGCGACCCACTGCGACACCTCGGGACCGGCAAAAGACGAGCCTTCTCCGATGATAGGAGTCGCCGCGGCTGAAGCCGGCACCGCCCTTCCCACCATTGAGAGCATCCAAGCGACCATAACTACACTGACTAGTGCGCTATGCAAGATCCCGCGAGCGTAAAGATACCTCATTGTGCGACAACCTCCTTCTTGCGGCGACCAAGACGGCGCCGGCCGGGCTTCGATGATCCGATGATGCGCGCCGTGGTGAAAAGCGCCAATACTGCAGTGATCAAAACAAAAGCTCCGCCGTAGCCCTCGCGGACCTGGTTGGGGGCCGAACTCTTTACATTTTGAATGATCTGAAGTGGAAGGTCCGCTTGGGCGCCGCTGAACGGATTGAAGTTGTATCGGTTGTTGCCCAAGGCTGTAAAGAGCACTGGGGCCGTCTCGCCCACGCCGAGGGCCACGCCAAGGATAACTGCTGTGATCAGCCCAGACTTGGCCGTCGGCAAAACTACCCGAAGCGTGACACGCCACCGAGGTGCCCCAAGGGCCAATGCGGCTTCACGGAGTGAGCCGGGTACCACCCTGATCACCTCCTCGGCCGTGCGGATCATAATGGGCAGCATGAGCACTCCGAGTGCCATACTGGCTGCGAAACCCGAATATCCATTTGTGTGACGAGGTTGGACCCACCACAAGTAGACAAATAGACCCGCGATGATTGATGGCATTCCCATCATCGCGTCGACGATGAGCCGTACCAACCGCGTAAACCAGGTGTCATACTCGGTGAGATAAGTGGCGGTCAGGATAGACACCGGCACCGTGTAGAGCGTCGCCAGTGCGACCTGCTCCACCGAGCCTACGATGGCTTGGCCGACGCCCACCCTCCACACCGGTTCAGTGGGTCCGCCCACAGCGTCATTCACCAGGAACGCTGGAAAGTGGGATGCGACCACTGGAAAGCCTCGAAGGACGATAAAAACGATCATGTCCACGAGAGGGAAGAGGGCGAGCGCTCCACCAGCCCACACATAGGCGCTCCCGAGTCGGCTCTTCATTACGAGCAGGCCGTGAAGGCGCCATGAGAGTAAGCCGTAGAACACGAGGAAGAGCAGCACCACGCACACAAACATTCCGAAGAGCGGAAACTCGCCAGCAACCGAGAAGATCACCAGGACGACTGCCACTGCTGCGATAAGGGCGGCAAGACACTCGCGGACCTGCGGCACCGGCTTCGCTCGACTCCTTGGGGAGTCCGGGGCAACACTTGAGGATTCGGGGTCGACCGCGAAGAAGGACTTTCTCTCGGCAACGAGATGGTTCGTCACGTGAGTCGCGCTCCCGACCTCTTTACGATTGCACGCGCCAGAACGTTCATCGTCAGGACAGTCGCGAAGAGCAACAGGCCGGCCAACGCCAAAGCCTGCTTGGTCGGAGTGTCAACGGACGTGAAGTCCTGGGCTATAAGTGCTGGTATATCGGCGCCACCGCGAACCAGAACGTGGGTTTGGATCACATTCGTCTGGGAAAGAATGAGAAGAATGGCGATAGTTTCACCGAGCGCCCGACCCAGTCCGAGCAAGGCACCACCGATGATGCCCGGGCGGGCAAACGGAAGAACGACATCTGTCACCATTCCCCACTTCGTCCCTCCAAGGGCTAGTGCCGCCTCACATGCGTCTCGCGGCACCTGCGACATGACTTCCCGACTGATGGACGTCACGATGGGAATACACATGATTCCCACAACCAACCCGCAAAGAAAGATCGAATTGCCAATCGGGCCATCGATAATGAAGATTGGGACAAATGCCAAGTGTGCGCCCAACCAGTTGGTTGTCCCGTAGACCTGGGTGCTCAACGCGATCAAACCCCAGACGCCGTAAATCAGACTCGGTAGTGCGGCGAGCAGATCGATTACTGCGGTCAGCGGTCGACGAATCCGGGGTGGCGCATATTCATTCACCATGAGTGCACAAGCGACTGAAATTGGCACCGCCACCAGAAGGGCCAGTGCAGCAATCATGATCGTTCCCGCCAGAAGGGCAAGCATTCCGTACTGAGCGGGATTGGCAAGTGGCGCCCAATGGGTGGTGAATATCGAAAGCCCGTTGTGTTCGAGCGTAGGGCCACCGAACGAGGCGAGAAAACCGGCAATAGCGACAATCGCGACCATCACCACAATGCTCGATCCCACGAGAAGCGCGTGAAATCGGCGGTCCGCTCCCGTACTGCCAGGCGTGAGAGTGACAGGGCGATCATCTTCAGACGAGCTGTGGGGCGAAGGCGCCACCGCCAGCGTGCTCACCCGGGCGAAGTGGAAAAGCGCCGGCGGCCGACGGATCCTGACACGAGGAGGATCAATCCACCCAACACCAGCCAAGCGAGAGACCCAGGCGGACCAGTTGTGGCAAGCGAGGCGGTCGGGTCGGACTCGGGCAACCCGGTCCCGCCTCCTGTGTTACTCGAGCTCGTTGACGGCGGCAACGTCGTCGTGCTCGTGGTCGTACAGGGAACGGTTGTCGTGGTGGTCGTCGACGGCGGCGTGGTGGTGGTGGTGGTGGTCGTCGAAGTTGAGGTGGTTGAATCAGAAGACGTCGATGTCGTCGTGGGCGGCGAGGTGGTCGTCGTCGAAGTTGAAGTGGTTGAATCAGAAGACGTCGATGTCGTCGTGGGCGGCGAGGTGGTGGAGGTCGTTGTCTCCGGTAGCGACGACGACGTGGTTGTATCAGTTGAGGTCGATGTTGTCGACGGGGGCGAGGTGGTCGTGGTCGTGCACGGCTGAGTCGTGGTCGTACACGGCTGAGTCGTGGTTGTCGTACTCGAGGTTGACGTCGAAGTGGTGGAGTCTGTCGAACTCGTGACCGTGCAGGGAACGGTCGTCGTCGTGGTTGACGGCGAGGTCGTCGGCGAGGTCGTCGAAGTGGGCGAGGTCGTCGTCGAGGTCGTCGTCGAGGTCGTCGAAGTGGGCGAGGTCGTCGTCGAGGTCGTCGAAGTGGGCGAGGTCGTCGTCGACGTCGCCGTCGTGGTCGTCGTGGTTGGCGGGGTGGTCCCGCAGACGCCCGTTTGTGGAGCGGCACCTATGGCGGCTACGCAGAAGGGCTGCGACCAGACGAACGGTTTTGTGAAGTCGTTCTGAGACTCGCCTATGTACAACACGCACGCGTTGAACGCGTCACAGACCGGGGTAGAACTTTGGCTTTCGCTCGCGAGGGGCAATGCATGGATGACGTAGCCGGTTTTGTCTATGACACCACCGGTGCCCTCATTAATGTTCCGCCCGGTGTTGATTGTGAGGCCATCGCAACCAGCGGAATCGGTGGGCAAATCGTCAGCCAAACCGTCGGGATCGCCGCATTCGAGGATTTTTACGGAAAGCTCGTTATTAAGCGTGGTATTCGTTGGGACTTGAACCTCGACGGTGCTCTGATCGGTGATGGTCGGAATCGGGCTCGAAGGTAATGGGGTGCCAGTCCCGTCACCAGGTGAGAGCAAAATCCCAATTTGCGGTGCTGAAGTTCCGTTCGTGTGACCAGGCAACACTGCGACCAAGAATGCGACAAGGAGGACCGTGAGCCCCGCAGCCTGCGTCCATGAGAACAGGCGTTTCCTCCCTGTTTGCGCACGCACAACGTTCACTCGATCCCTTTCATGATATCTGCACCGACAACCATTGCGATGTTCCGAATCTGCTCGGCGTAACGCATCTGCAACCGCATCCTTTACCTCATCAGAAAGCCTCGGACGCAATACGGAAGCGCCCGAGGCCCATCACACCCAGATGCCTGGGGGCCCATCGACCGAGTCGGTGGGCCCCCAGGCGAGGGTGACACTTTGGTATGAAATGTTGTTCAGCTCGTCGCGTTGACCACCGACGTGATCATCGGACAGAGGGTCGGTGCGTTCGTGTCGTCGTTCCGCACGAACCCAAATGTCGTGTTGATTAGGGTTTGAACTTCGGCGTCGTAGTTGAGACCTGTGCTCAGGTCCTTGCCCTTCTGAAACTGATTGTTGTTGTCGCAGATCCAGTTGAGAAAGCCAGCCGTCGACGCCCGGATGCCACTACCAGGTACCGCCGTGATTGGGGCGGAGAGGTAGATGTTGCCAAGTTCCCGAGCAGTCGGATAGGTCTGGTTCGGAATATTGCTGGTGGGATCCGGAAACTGCGTGTTGAGCCCGAGGATCTGGCCAGAGAAGGTTTTCAGAGTCGCAGCGTTCTTGACTCCTCCCACCGTCAGTGCAACCGAACTTTGGTATGGGCTCGCCTGGAAGACGCCGTTAGCCACATAGTAGAGCGACGTCCCTAACTCAACTGCCTGATCGGCAAGGTCGCCGGGGAAATCCGTGGTAGCGAAGTCGTCGATCTGAGCAGCGTTGTTCTCGAGCGCCAGGTGGGTATCGCCATTCACAACCGACTCATTCCCATCGGAGTTGCACGCACTCTGGCTGCTTTGGACGTACTTCGTCCACACACCATTGGTTCCCGATGAGGGATTGACGCCGATAAGGTTGATGTGCAGCCCGATTGCCGTCCCCGAGCCGACCGGGTGTGTGGGCAGACCGCCGCTGAAGGGTCCGATGTTTGTCAGCTGACCCCAGTCGGTGATCGGAGTCGTGCCGCTCTGACACCAAATCTCGTATGCCACGCTGCTCGCACCAGTCCCACCATTGTCTCCCCCGGACGCCAACGTCTCATTCGTGTTGTCCAGGTCGAAGAAGGGATACCCCGCACAGTTGTTGTTTCCATTTCCAAACTGCCCATTGGCGCCAGTCTTGGTTGCGTCGCAGTTGATCGACTCGGTACCAAGCCCTGCCTCACCCGCAGGAATGTCAGCTGGAGGTATCCAACCCTGAGCTACGTCGCCAATCACGCCTCCGTTCACCGCAGAGTAGTTGTAGTTGGTGACCGTTGAATGGGCCGTGCCAAACACTGAGGGATTGACAAAGAAGTCAAGCCCGTCGACAGCATCTGCAGCGAAAAAGTCCTCCTTCTCGGATGCAAGGCAGTTGGAGGACTGCGAACCGCTGATTCCTGACGAGGACCGGGCATAGTCGACCTTCGCCCATGCCGGAAGTGCCGCATTGTTCGAGCCCGAGTTGTTGTCGCACAGTTGTGCTTGGCCCGCTCCGGACCCCACTTCGTCTACTCCCTGGACTTCTTCGGTCCGGTCGTAGTTGTCGGTGTAGTCCGTCGTCCCCTTCGAGTTATCCGGATCGTTCGCATCGTTATACGGCGCCGTGTCGTCCAAACAGGTGGCGTCATCACTGCTCAGGGCGCAACCGTACAGCCCCGCTTGGTTGTAGAGGTCACTGATCTTCTGCATAAGGAAGAAGGTTGTGTCAGACCCGCTACCACGATCCGTCTGGACTGTGCCAGTGATCCAGGCCGGCGAGGCCGCGGGTGTGGTGGCAGAAGCTGCTCCCGCTCCGACCAATGAGACTGCGACTGCTGCGCCGGCGAGTGCTCCCGCCGTTGCCAATCGCCGAATATATTTGAACTTACTCATCTTGGTGTAATTCTCCTTTTTCGTCTTTGGGCTGCGATATGCAGCGAATTCAGCCAATGAGTCAACTGTCAGTTCATGCAGCGACGTCGGCGTTCGAGCGTCGGCGGCGGCGGATCGTGAGGGCGGTCCCTGCGCCAAGGATGATGATTCCTGCCGCGGGCAGAGCGATCGTCAGGGGACTCTCTGGGGTTGGAGTACCGACGGTTGAGCTCACGAAGAACGGCTGGGAGAACACGAAGGGTCGTGAGAAGTCGTTCTGGTTCTCACCGATATAGAGAACACATGCACTGGTGGCCGTGCACACCGGCGTAGAAGTTGGGCTCTCAGACGACAGAGGCAGCGCGTGAACTACGTAGTTGGTTTTGTCGACGCTCCCATCACTTCCTTCGTTTACGTTCTTTCCCGTGTTGACTGTCAGCCCATCGCAACCAGCAGCACTGGTAGGCAGGTCATCGGCCAATCCATCCGCATCGCCACACTCGAGGATTTTGACGGACACACCGTCTACGAGAGTGCTGTTGGCAGGTACCTGAACCTCAACGGTGCTCTGGTCGACAATGGTGGGGATGGGGCTAGTGGGCAGTGCGGTACCTGTGCCATCGCCGGGCGAGAGAAGAATGCCGATTTGGGGCGCTGCACCTGCCATACCTGACAAAGGCAACATCAGGGCAGCACCAGCGACCACTGCCACCGAGCCCGCCAAGACATTGAACCTGGCGGTTCGGTGTCGAATAGTGGTTTTCACGTTTCCGTGCTCCTTTCATTGGGGGCGACCGCCCATCCAAGGTCTGTCCGCTCGAGAACCTTGAACCCGCACTCACGTCCGGGACCGTTTCTGAGTTTGTGGGGTCCTTGTGAAGAGAGCAAGGATGAAGGCGCCATTCGCGCCAGAATTCATGTGGCGTTGGACGGCCCTTCGCATGACCGTCACGCTGTTGCCAGATACCGACAGTCCGCGGGGTAGAGGGCGCCCCTGATAAGGACTTCTTCCGAACCTCTTACGGACCTTTTAGGGAGCTCTTAGAAATCTCGGGAGTGCGGCTCAGGATTTCCGCGCCACAATGTTCAATGACTCTCGGCCATCAAACATTCGCCCTCTCGTCACGATGCGTTAACTAAGGACCTCTAGAGTCTTCCGGGCATCAGGCGGGCCCTTGCGGCACTGGGGAGGTGTCGCGCCCTAGGTATGGTTCGCCGTCGTTGTCGCACAGAGGTTCGCGAGAAATCCGAGAGATTCGCGCACCGGATGATTCGCACATTCGTGTGTGCTGAGAGACCAGGAGAGCGATGAGATTCCGCCGAATACCCGAGCCTTTTCGGTCTCGACCTCGATCTGCCAGATGGTCGAAAAATGACATGAGGACCACCACGAGGCTTCCGGGTGCCATTTTCGATCTCACCACGAGCGCCTTCGCCCTCGTCACCACCGTGATCATTACGACTCCAGGTCAGGCGGGAGCGGCGTCCCCGCAGATCGCTCAGATCTGGGCGCACGGGTCTCGGACCACGACTAGCGCCGTTCCACACCTGACTCCAGGCGAGTCTGTCGAGGTTAAGGTTCCTAAAAACTCAGTGCTACAGGACGGGCTTCGGGCGGACATTCTCATGTGTAGTGATCCCGGCGCCAAGGCGAGCCACCTGCCAGCCAACGACTCGACTTGTGACGGCCTCACGATAAACACGGGCCGCACTTTGGACGTTGGGTCTAAGGGTACCGTCGATAAGAGCGGCTACTTGATCTACAAGCTCCCCCTAAAAATGGAGGGGTCCGACAGCGTTCCTGTCTGCAACGCGACTCACGCTTGCGTCCTCTACGTCGGCCAGGATCAGAACAACTTCGCAAGACC
Source organism: uncultured Acidimicrobiaceae bacterium (assembly GCA_963706555.1). GTDB lineage: Bacteria > Actinomycetota > Acidimicrobiia > Acidimicrobiales > RAAP-2 > Bog-473. Next base: position 1,340,814 of record OY970164.1, on the reverse strand, counting down.
ACACGTCTGGTCGAATGCCTTCTACGTCGGGACAGACCCAAGGCACAAATAGGAGTGCGCAGACGGTGCCTTCCATCCCTCCTTAACAGAAGGTGAACGGGAGGCAAACCTTTCTGTCCTGGCTGGCCTCAATGATCCGGTCGGTGATATCAATCTAGGAATATGGAGAGCAGCCCGTATGGAGCGTTCGCCGACCCGACGACCAATGGCCTGCGGATGGATCAGGGTACACGCCCGGGATCTCCTGGGGACGAGATCCAACACATCGCAAGCGCTATCGAAGAGTTGCAGGGTCGCCTTTCCCGTGCGAACGACCAACTGAGCCAGGTCGCGGCTATGCAGACCACTGAGATCGAAATCGGTCGCTTGTTCGTCGAGGCACAGCGATTTTCGGAGGCCTCACTGGCAAGACTCGAGGTTCAAGTTCAGGAGATCGTGCTCGAAGCGGAAGCAAAGGCAGCCGAGATTGTTCAGGAAGCCACCGAAGAGGCTCATGAGATACGTCGGCAGGCGCAACAACGAGGTTCGAACCTTCCAGGAGAAACGGCACAAGAGCTGAAGACCGTCATCGGCGCCTTTGCAAGTGTCAACGGTGAGTTGATCAAGCAAATCAACGCATTGAACACAATGTTGACCCCACTGGTTGATCGCAGAACTGCATCCATCGGAGAGTCGGCTGCTCCGATGAGCTCGTTCTCTGGTCCGCCGCACGGCCACAATGGCGTCTAACGCCGCTCGATGAGCTCACCACTCGGAGAGCGAACGACGACCGGTCACTCCATATCGAGTTCCCGGGACTCCGGATTTCTAAAGCCGGTTCCTGAGCTGACCATGGAAAGCCAGGTAGCGTCCGCAACACTCATTCGGACTCCCGAAACCTTTGGCTCCGGTCATAATTCAGGTTCTTCTGATCCACCACTGGGGACCAGTAACCCGACTCACGGTGCCGGGAAACCGAAACGGTCGTTCTTCCTGCGATTGGTGAGCGAAGGTGGCGCTGTCTTTGTCATTGCACTTGTCATCTACGTCGCGTTTGGCGCTGTGCTCGATTTCAAATATGAGACGTTCTCTGGAGACGCCTTCTCGCGAATGGCAAACGGTTTCTACATCCTCTATTCGCGCAATCCACACCTGGCTGCTATCGGATTCGTTTGGGAGCCGCTCACGTCATTGAGTGACATGGTGTTCCTTCTCGGAAATCACTTGTGGCCTTCTCTGTCTCACAGGGACATGGCAGGGACTCTCACGAGCGCCACGGCAATGGCGGGAGCGAGTTATCAACTTCTCGCGGCATTGCGCGAATGGGGACTGAGCCGAATACCGAGGTTCGTGCTCACTGCCCTGTTCGTCCTGAACCCAATGATTCTCTTCTATGGCGGGAATGGGATGAGCGAAGGCCTTTACCTCTTCACTCTGATCGCCGCAACTCGATACCTCCTTCGCTGGATAAATACCAGAGATCTGCGATCACTTGCCTATGCTGCTATCTCATTGGGGTTCGCATATCTCACACGGAATGAAGCTCTCGGAGCGATCGGCATGGGGGCCCTTGCTGTCGCGCTTGTCAGCTACGCGCGCACCAACGGGAAGAAATCCGGTCGGAGAGCGACCGCATTGGCCGATGCGGCGATATTTGCCGTGCCCGGGCTCGTCGCCGCCGCGGGATGGGCCATCGCCAGCTTCGTCATCACGGGGAGCCTGTTTGGACAACTCTCGTCGATTTACGGCAACTCAGCACAGGAAAAGACCCTTTCTCATTTCGCTCTGAGCGGCCGGGCAAACTATCTGATTCATGCAATCGTTACTCTTTGGCCGCTGCTTCCAGTCGTCCTTGTTGCCGCTGTCATTGTTGCTGTCCGTCGTCGTGATAATCGAATCTTCGCTCCTTTAGCAGTTCTCGGAGGTGCGCTCGCCTTTGATGCTCTCGCTCTACTCCACAATGATATTGAGCCTTTCTACCGCTATTTCATCGTGACGATCCCCATAGAACTGCTCCTCATGGGCAGCATCGCTGCTTCACTATCTCCCTCAAACACCGTCAGTACTTCACGCAGCGCCGCAGAGAGGCGGTGGTCAGCAAGAGGCCCGGTGCTGCGAAACACGCTCGCCGTTCTGCTCGTCCTCGTCTTTACGCTCCCAAGCTTCGTCACGACCGCAGGCGCAATGTTCAATCCGAACATAGGCTCAGAAGAATCGCAGCAGCTGGGTTTTATCTTCGAATCCCACCCGAGCGTTGGCGATCGTGTATTCGAAAGGAGATTCCCCACAATTCTGCGTCTCAGTGCGTACTTCGCGAGTCTCGATCTCCCCAACGGGGACATTATCGTCGACAACTCGACGAGGTGTGTGCCCGAGATAATTACAACCAGTAGCCAGCCAAAGTTGTTCGTCATCCCCAACGATCGGGATTTTCAACGGACGTTGTCGGATCCCTTGACCTTCCATGTCCACTACATACTGGTACCGAATCCATCTCAGGTTCCGGTCAACGCACCTAACATCACGTATCCCACACTCTGGAAGAACGGAGGAGGATTTGCAAAATCAGTCCGCAAGATTCCGGGGCGAGGAACATGCCCAGAACTCCAACTCTTCAAGGTAACTCGGCACCCCCATTGAATGACCGCGCGATCCGTATGCCGGTCTGGAAGACTCCCTTCTCCACTGGAATCATTTCCGAAAGACCTTACGTGGTCTTTCTCGTTAACGCGGGCCTTTCTCAAGCAAAGCCACAACCGAGGAACCCGCCGGAAATCTGACGTACCGGAGGAGGAGCGCTTCGATTCGCAAGAGACCGATGAACATGGAGTTCACGAGCGCCGGGACCTCGACGTGGGAACCGCTGGTAGATCGTCGGATTCTGTGAAGGAGCCGGACGCTCATCAAAATAGGCAGGGAGCACAGGAAGGCATAAGTGTCCCGCAGCAGTTCGAATTGCGCCATCTTCGCCAAGCGGCGGATGCTTCCTGCGGTGTGGCGCCTCACATGATGAAGGTTCACGTCGTGCCCACTCCATAACCATTGGTAGGCAGGCACGGTGAGCAGAACCCCTCCTTCATCGCCCAGAACCCGTCGCCACTCTCGAAGCGCTGCGACATCGTCGTCAATGTGCTCAAGAACGTCACATGCGACCACGAGATCGTATGATCCGTCTGGATATGGGAGTTCGACGCCATCGACCTGGGAGGCCTCGTACCCAGCCCTCTTCATAATGGCGATGGCGTCCTCAGAGACGTCGATGTTGCACACTCGGCCATAGCGCTCCAGGAGGGCGACGGTCCCTCCTGTTCCGCATCCAACGTTGAGTATCCGCAGCGGGCCCTTGTCGCTCGCGAATTCGCGAAGGTAGGTCTCGATGATCGACAACCTGCCGACATACCACCAATATGTTCGTTCGTGTTCGGCTAACTGGGTGTATTCGTCAGGATTCACCCCTCGTGCCGGCGAAAGATCCACGTTTGCAACAGGAGGAACCTGGCGAGCGCCGCGATTCCGGTTCCGATCAGGACGGCGATGACGCGCCCGAACAGAGCACCTGGGGCCACCCACGAGGCAACGACGAGTGCAAGGGTCGTCAGCAGAACATTCGTCACGAAAAAAATGATCCACCCGAGTAATGCGACGTTGAGTCGTACCGGGCCGTGCGTGACAAAGGTGAACCTCCCGTGTGCAGCGATGCTCGTCGCCGTGCAGATAGCGAGAACAACAACGTTCGCCGCATAGACCCCCATGACGGGCGTGAGGAGGAAGAACAAGGCGAAGTAGCTGAGGGTCGTGAAGAGCCCGACCCTGGCAAATCGTGCCAGCTGGGAGGAATTGACCGGTCTCCGAAACTGATCGGGATTGGGGACGTAGCCACCCCCCCGACCAAACTCTCGGAGGATCCGACCGAGCCCCTTGAGATCAACGATGGCGGCATTCGAAAGAGAGACCCCGGATTCGGTGTCGACCCAATCCACCGGGACCTCATGGATGCGGAGGCCGTTTCGCTCGGCCAGGAGGAGAAGCTCCGTGTCGAAGAACAGTTGATTGTCGGCAACGAGGGGAAGCAGCACCTGTGCCGTCTCCTGGCGCATAGCCTTGAACCCGCAACAGGCGTCGGAGAAATGGTTGTGCACCAGAGTCCTGATCATGAGGTTGTAGCAACGAGAGATCAGTTCCCTCTTCGGACCTCGGATAACTTCGGAACCCTTTGCCAGCCGCGTCCCGATAGACAGGTCGCTGTGTCCTGAGAGGAGCGGCGCGACGAGGGGCAAAAGCGCCTCGAGACCGGTGGAGAGATCGACGTCCATGTACGCGACAACCTCGGCGCTGCTCTGGGACCATGCCGTCCGAACCGCCAGTCCTTTTCCCTTCTGGTCGAGCGCGCAGAGCCGGACTCCCTCGAGAGTGCGGCTGAGCGTCGAAGCGATCTCTGGGGTTCGGTCAGTGCTTCCATTGTCCGCGATGACGATCTGGGCGGCAAAGGGAAAGGACTCGTCGAGATACTTGCGCAGCCGACGCACGCTGGGCTCCAGGTCCTTTTCCTCGTTGTAGACGGGAATGACGATATCGACGTCCAGCCTCCTCGTGCGCCGATCCGATCGGCGGCGCATTGGCGGTTCCTGCTCGAGGGTCTCCGACGAATGAGCCTCCACCAACGCCGTCGCCGAAATGACGTCGTCGAGGCGGGGAAGGGTCTGGCTCATCGGTTGTAAGTCTCACAATTGCCCCGGTGGTCTACAAGCCAAAAGCCCTGTTGGCGCGTAGAAATAACCTGATGGTCGCGAGGATTTCGCAAGGACGTTGCAGGGTGACCACGAACCCATCCGGTCGGCCCGTCGAAAGTAGACTCGGGGGACCTTTCCCGAAACGCCTCGTCGAGCCCTGACGCTACCCAGCTTCCGAGAGAACCTTCATTAACGGGTCTCCAGTCCCGGTGTTGTAGCTACAGGGCCCCGCAGGATCAAGCGTCCAGTCCCAGACCAGGAACCCACTTGAGCCGGCGGCAAACTGCGCGTCGAGCTTCTCCGCCATGACATCCGCTCGCTGGGCGAAGGTGTCGCAACCGGCGGTGTCGCCGGCGATGAACCCTACCTCTCCGGTGATGATCGGCTTGTGCAATGCTGCCGCCTGCACGAACCGAACGGCCATGCCGTTCCACTGGTCGCCGCCCACGAGCGCTGGACCGTAGTAATCGTGGACGCTCAGAACGTCGATGCCGGGGCTCGCTCCGACGCGTTGAAAGTCCGCGCCGGCCGTCCCGCACTGGCCACCGCCGAGAAAACCTGCTTCGACCAAGTGGTGCGGATCGAGGGAATGAATCTCGCCCCCTACGTTGGTGAAAAACGAGGTCAGGGCGGCCCCGGCAACCGACTCGTTCGGGCAGGCCTGGTGGCCGGAGCAGTTTGTGGGCTGGTCGGCGGCAGGACAGGTCGAGGCCTCGGGCTCAGAGATTGGCTCCCACATCCCGAGGGCCGGCGAATTCTTGTAGCGATTCACCAACTCCTGCAGGTAGGTCCAGTACGACAGAGGCGTAAGGCCCCTCCCATCGGAGTTCGTCGGGGCATTGAACACATCCCTGTAGCCGCCTGCGTACCACGATGGGTCTTGCCAATGGTCACCGTCACAGGTCCCACCCTGATCCGTTATCGCCGGCAAAAGATAGACATGGGCTGCGGCGGCCAGATAGAAGACCTCGTCGATCGGCGCCCAGTCGATCTGATGGGTGGTGACGTCAGTGGCGAGGTCCCCCTGGAAGGCCCAGAAGCGAACCATGGACCCGGGTTTCAGGGAGGCAAAGAACGCTGCGATCTGTGCAGGAGTCTCCATGCCCCCACACCCGGCATTGGTCCCCCACGCAGTCGCAAGCTCATAGGCATTGACCCCCGTGAATTTGGTCGGGACTCCGGCGACGTCGAGGATTCGGCCCGACGCGGTGACAAGGGGCTGGCCGGTTGGAGCGTAGGTGAGAATGCTCGCCTGAGTGGTCACAGAGGTACCCGAGGGGCCGACAACCCGCACCGCGACGGTGCCGTCATTGGTGGGGGCCGTGGCTCTGATAAGCGTGGAGGAAATCACCGACACGTCCGATGACTCGTTCGTACCGAAGAGCACGGCGCTGGTCGTACGAAATCCGCTGCCTGCAATCGTGACGGTGTCACCGCCCCCAGCCGAGACAACTGAACGGGAAACGGATGTCACGACCGGGCCAGAACCGGGGCGAGGCGCCATGCGGAACAACGCTGCTCGCGACAGGTGGCTGGGGGAGGCTATTGCGGATCTCGAGGAAACGACGACGGCCAATGCCGTCAGACAGCAAAGGCAGAGGGTCATGACGAGAAGGCGATTGTGGGGCCGGAACCCTGGAACGGCGGTTGGTGCTTGCGAACGTCTCACACTCCCAAGCACCAGCATGTCCAGTTCCTTTCCTACCCCGAAACGAAACGGGCCTCCGAATAGGAACGGTCATGCTCTCGACCTGTCGGCGACCCGGCTGACTCAGGGAGTCCCGTGGCTTTGCGTCCCTCCCTCGCGGGAGATTTGCCTCTTCGAACTGCAGGTCGAATATGCACGCATTGTCGCGACAAGTCAATGGGAACGGAACAGAATCGCTCCGATTGGGACTACTCGTCCCTCAAGCAACCGGTACGCAACTCGACGATCACGCCATGTTCACTTACGCGTCTTGAGGAATGGGCATTTCACTCTGGCTCAGGTTCTGCAGAACGTGCGGTGTCCCAAGTGTGTCAATCGGGACCACGTCGGCCTCCTGGGTGAGCCCGTGCGTTGTCTTCTCCCAGAACGACGGAGTCACGACAAGCTGCCATGCTGCTTTGGCGGCCGCTATCGACATCATGACCCAGTACACGGGCACAAGCATTGCGGCTAGGACTAGTCCCTGTTGGCTGATATGACGCGCCGTGAGAACAGTGAGGTACCACAGGATGAAGTTGCCGAATACCCAAAGGGCCACACTCACGTAATAAACGGGTGCCGGAAATATCTCGAGGAGGAACTCTGGACGCGCCACAAACCACACGATCGTCAGGGTCCAGAAAATCGGGTTCATCACCGCCAGGATCGGGGTGCCCCCGACAAAGACGCTGAGGTGGCCCACGCCTTTCAAGTGAATCTCCCGTGTCACCTCGACCGGTGATCGGAGGTGAATCAGAAAAGTCTGCAGATACCCCTTGTACCAACGCGACCGCTGTTTGACCCAATTCACGAAATCGCTGTTGGCCTCTTCCAGCGTCACTGAATCGAGGACTTTGACGTCATACCCTTCCCTGAACATTCGAATGCCAAGGTCACAGTCCTCAGTGACGTTGTAGGGATCCCATCCTCCAAGCGCCCTCAGCGCGCCCCGTCTGAAATGATTCGACGTTCCTCCCAGCGGAATTGGCGCATGCATCGACGAGAGGCCGGGAAGAAAGAACGAATACCACATGGTGTATTCAATGGTGAAGCTTCGCGTGATGAAATTCTGAGGAGCATTTCCAAAGGAAAGTTTTGCCTGAATACAGGCAACTTCGGGGCCAAACCGCGCAAGCGCGACCGCAGCCCGTCGCAGTTGCAAAACCTCAGGGGTGTCCTCCACGTCGTAAATGGCGATCACCTCTCCCCGGGCCAGGGTGAGCCCAAAGTTGAGCGCCTTCGGCTTGGTCCGGGGCTCACCCGGAGGCACCACGATCAGTTTGAACGAAGGTCCCGGATCAATATCGCGCAGAACCTCTAACGTCTCGTCGTCATCCTCCTCAACGAGAAGCAATACCTCGAGTCGGTCCATGGGATAGTCGAATCGCGAGATATTCTCAATCAACTTACTCATGACAGATGCTTCGCGATAGGCCGGAATCATGATGGTGTAGTAGGGCAGATCCTCTTCAGGAATGCTCAGTGCTTCTTCGTCCGTCACGACCTCCAAGCCGTCGGATCTAGACGAGCGAATGAACAGATAGATCCGATAGACGACGGCGACCAGATAGATCAACGTAAACAACCCCATGAGTGCTGTGAACGTGGCGCGCGCCGACACAACAACGCCCGCCACCAACAGGAGAACGAGGCCGAAAAAAAGGTTGCGTTGTCCTTTTGAAACAAGGCTGCGCGCTGAAACGAGAGGCACTCGATCGGCGAGGCCCGAAGTGCTCGCTTCTAGTCGCAGCCGAATCTCGGCCTCGCTCATGAAGGTCGGGAGCACTGCCGGAGTGTAGCAATAGGGCGCCGAATCTTAATAATCAAATGGACCCCGAGTATTTGGGTTCTTTCGAAGAGGTTGGGCTGCACTCTTGGACCACGGCGGAAGATGACACGCACGCGACATGCGGCCAATCTTTAGGTAAAATTTAGATAGTCCTTAGGCCCAGACGGTAGCTTGGTTAGTGACGTGAGAGATCATGGAACAATGGATGGCTACCCGACCAACAATTCGTCGGATGACGCAGCCCCGCCTACGGATCCAACCCTGGAGCGCGTAGCTTTTCTCGCCGCGCCACTTCGCAATTCGATCGACGAGCGGCTCGCCGCCATCACCGAGTCGATCCGCTCTGCGGAATGGCGCGCCTACGTCGCAGAACACCCGGGCGCCCAGCGTCAGGACCCTCCGACGAGCCAGATGTTGCCGAACCGAGGGTCTCTTCCTGGTGCAGTCGGTCCCAGTCAGTTCCAGCCCGAACCCCTGCGACCCGATCCGCAAGCCGCTCACCGACTCCAACCGGGGTCAGCCGGTCCCGCCAACCGGTTGCAGCCGCCAACGCCGGGCGCGGTCCCACCACCTCCACCTCCTCCGAGAACCGGCCCTCCGACAGTGGGCCACCCCACCGGCAACGGTCAATCGCCCATCTTCGATTCCCTCGCTGTCAATCCGATCCCCCCTCCCCTTCCGGGATCCCCGCCTCCCCGCAATGCGAATCGGCTCCAGCCGGGATCAGTCGCCTCAAATCCCAATCGTCTTCAGCCGTCGGTCGACGCGCCGTTGAACGGCCATTCGGCGACGGCCGGCGCGGCTCTCGTCGAAGCCCCGGCCAATGGCTGGGGGCCCCCGACCACCAGTCCTGCGGCTACGGGACCCATGCCCGCCACACCACATGTCGCAGCACCACCCGTCAACCCCACGATGGCCGTACCCGTGGTCACCCCTCCGGGAGGAGCCTCGGAGCCCGAAGCCTCCCCGCCCACATCCTCGCGGCAGTGGGGAAAATACCTCCCATGGATCGTCGCCATCATCGTCGTGATCGTGATCGTGAGCGTCATACGCTTGACGTCGAGCAAGAGCCCGGGCTCCCTGTCACCGGCGACCGTGACCACCACGACGGTTGGCGCCGGCGGCAGCACGACGACGACCGCCGCTGCTGGCGCGACGGGAAGTACCGCCACGAACGCCGCCGCCACTGACAACACCACCAAGACGGCCTACGTCACGGCGTCGAACCAGATCGACGTCGCCAACACAACGACGGCAAAAGGACTCTCGGGTGGCGCCAGCACATCGGTGCCGCACGTCGCCACCGTCATGACCCAGTACCAGAAAGCACTACAGACGTTCGTTTTCTCCCTGCACGGCCTCCATTGGACTGGCGCCACGCAAGCCTCGAGCCAGCAACTGACCATGGAAATTCAGACAATGGTGACCTACCAGTCGACCTTCTCTTCTGTCGAACAGGCCACCCTGCAGGCATGGCTCAACAAGTTCCACACCCTCTCGCAGAGCATCGAGACTGCGGACAACACCGTCAGAGGACAGCTCGGGATTCCCACCACCAAGTCCTACCCCTAAGTTAAGCGGGGGAACGGCTACTCGAGAGCCACCGGATAGTGGCCGAGAACCGCCCCCTCGATGCTGCGTCGTTGCACCCTCCATGCCGCCGCCGCTTGGCGTTGATCAATGGGGACGAGCCGCACCTTCATCCCCGGTGCGCACTGGCCGAGCCGGTTGTGATCGACGGAGGCCACGACAGCGATCACGGGATATCCACCGAGAGTGGCGTGGTCGACCAGCAGGATCACCGGGTCACCGTCGGGTGGGACCTGCACCGCGCCGTGCACCATGCCCTGGGAGTCCAGCTCGACGACCGGACCCGGTGCCATGCTGATCGGCGCCGTGTCGTGGTCTCGCCGCAGGCGGAGGCCGACCCGGTTGCTCTCGTCCGCCACAATGAACTCCATCGCCCGCAATGAGGCGAATGCCCCCTCTGCGAAACGCTCCGCATGGGGTCCTGGTAGCACGCGCAGGGATATCGGCTCGCCCTCGACCCACTCGGCGGAGAGGCCCTCTCGGAGGTGGTCTCCCAACGGTGGAGTCATATCGGCAGACCACAGTTGCTGCCCCGCCGTGATCGGTCCCGGACCGACGCCGCTCAGTTGGTCGGTGGCCAAGCTTTCCAGCACCTTCTGGCCCACCAGCCCACCTGCCACTGCAATGTAGGAACGGAGACCACCCCGTATCGCGCCAAGCGTCAACTGCTGGCCGGCCGCGACCGGCAGCACCCGCCCCGGTGCAACCGGTTGACCCTGCAGGCGAAGGTCGGGGGAAGCACCAACCACGGCCACAAACGTCGACTCGACTGAGCGGAGTGTGGGCCCACGCGCGGTCACTTCGAGCGCACCCGCATCGTCGACATTACCCACGAGCCGGTTCGCCAGCTGGAACGAGCAGGGATCGGCTGGGCCAGCCGCCGGGACTCCGAGGGCCGCCATGCCGCGGCGCCCCGCGTCTTGCAGCACCGTCCGGAACCCGCTGTCTTCGACGACGAAGAGGGGACGGGCGCCCGGAACCGACGAGGAGCGGAGAGGCTGTCTCGCCGGCGGTGCCGACTCGTCGTCTCCGAGGGTCGACGTAGCGCTCACGAATTGCACCGTATTGCCGGGCTCGAGCCGGGCATAGGGGGGCACATCGGGAGTGAACAACGGCTCGGCCGTCCGACCGATGAGCTGCCACCCGCCCGGCGACGCCAGGGGATAGACGGCGGCATACCCGTTGGCGAGGGCCAACGATCCACCGGGGACCGACGGGCGCGGTCGAGGGCGGCGCGGAATTTCGCGTAGTTGCTCGGGAAGGCCCGTGAGGTACGCGAAGCCAGGGGAGAACCCGACCATGGCCACGGTCAGGGTCTGTGCGGTGATCAGTTCGACCACTCTCTCGGGCGCGCACTCGGCCAGTTCGGCCACCTCGTCGAGATCAGGCCCGTCGAACGCACAGGGGAGGACGACGAGACGTCCGTCGTCGCCGACCTCTACGGGACGGCGGAGCACCTCTTCGACGAGTCGCGCCAGTGCGGGCAGCCGAGCATCGAGGTCGTCGCCGGGCCCGTCGAGGAGCACCATGACGGTAGCCAGTCCCCCAACGACGTCTCGCAGCCCGTCGAGACGCGCCGCGAGAAGAGCCCGCGCCAGTGAGCGAGCGGCGGGGGGATCCTCCACGCCGATGAGCAACGCGCACTCTCCAAAAGGGCGCATCTCCCCGACCGGGATCGAACGCGGCAGTGCGGAAGCGACCACGTTCAGCGAGGGTGGGCTGCCGGCGCCGCCATGGCGATCCCCGATGCTGCCAGGGCGTCACAGACAGCGCGTGCGAGAGCCGGCGCGTTCGGAGAGTCGCCGTGGATGCAGAGCGTGTCCACCGGCAACGAGAGCATCGTGCCTTCCTGCGAGGTTGCCGAGGCGTTGAGGACCAGGCCAAGCGCTTGCGCCGCCGCCTGCGATGGCTCACTGTAGACCGCTCCGGCCTCCTGGCGGGACACGAGCTCGCCGGTAGATGCATAGGCCCGGTCGGCAAAGCCTTCTCGGAGGACGTGCACGCCGGCTTCCTTCGCCACGGCCACAGCCGGCGCACCGGACGGGAGCACGAGCGACACCTCCGGCCCGCAGAGCTCGAGGCTCAGGGCCAGCAGCGCCTTGCAGACCGCCGTTCCACGTGCCACCTCGCCGTAGAGTGCGCCGTGCGGCTTGATCGACCGGACCGTCGTCCTGAGTGACCTCGCCACGTCGATGAGCGCGCCGATCTGCGACGCGAGGGAAGTCGACAGGTCGCGGGGCGAGATCTCCATCGGGCGCCGGCCAAATCCTTCTCGGTCGGGGTAGGACGGATGAGCACCGACACGCACGCCGTTCTCGATCGCGGCGAGAATCGTGGTGCGCATCGATGTCTCGTCGCCCGCATGGCCGCCACACGCAATGTGGGCCGAAGTGACAAGACCGAGGAGGGCTCGCTCAACCGCGACACCGGCGTCTCCATCCGCCTCGCCGACGTCGGCGTTGAGGTCTATGGATCGCGGCTCATCCGGCACGGAGATCGTCCACCACGACGCCGTCGCGGAAGGTCACGCGCTGATTGCGCCTCGTGGGAACGCGTGTCCCGCCCATGATGGAGCCGGTCACGTTGAGGGGATCAGCCCCGGCCACCACCAACTGTTCACCACTCGGCGCCCGACGGTGCACCTTGAGGAGGTGCGCCGCTGCATCGGGCAGGGCGTACTGCTCGCCGGAGAGCCCAACGACAAAACGTCCACCGAGGGCGAGCCCGCGCGCCTCGAGCCGGCGCAGGGCCCACACCACTTCACGCCACGGGACGTGGAACGATTCGCGGCTCCACACCTCCCAAGCCACGACGCCCCAACGGGCCAGCAGCTGCCACGCCACCGCCTCGGCCAGCTCCTCGTTGGCGGGCAGCGTCATTTCGTTCGCCGCCTGGTCGTCGACGAACACCTCGTCGCTCGTGGGAAGGAGTGACCAACGGCCCTCCCCGATACCCGAGCCCACAGGTGCCCGACGTCGCGCCAGCCCGGGCCTGGCCGGGCGTCCCGTGTTCGGCCTGCCGTTCGGGGTGCGATAGGTCCGCGTGCGCCAGCGGTCGCGAGCCGAGAGCAAGGACCGCACGGCCGAGAAGGCGTCTGCGGTCACGATGCCCCGGGCCACGAGATCCCACAGCCCTTCGTCCACTTCGGCCGGGAGGCGGCCGGCGAGTGTGGTGAGCTCGGGTCTGAAGCAAGCGCCGCGGGCCCGCAACGCAGCGAGGACATCAGCGGGTGCCCCGACCTCGGGCTCGGCCGCCGCGGCACCAGCCCGCACGGCGCGCAACATCCACGGCAGGTCCTCACGAATGACGAATGCCAACGGAGTCGCCGGCGACGGTGTGCCCGTGCGACCCTGGCGTTCAGCGCGCGGCGTCAGCCGGCCCCACACCACCTCGCCGGAGAGGCAGAGCTCGTCCAACCAGCGCGCGTCGTACCCCTCGACACGCGCCGGCAGGATGTGCGCCTCCCATTCGGCCGCGGGTGCCTCGATCCCCTGCAGTTGTTCGAGCACCGAGAGCAATCCGGCACGTCCTTCGGTCCGGCTGGACGGGGTGGCGTGCTGCCACTCGCCGAGGAAGCGAACAAAATCCGCGATGGGCACCGGGTCGACCAGACCCCTCCGGCGCTGGCGGCTGGCGCCGTGCAAGCGCACGAGTAGATGGCGGGCGCACCAGCGGCCATCGGGTAGCTCTATCGCTGAGCCCTGGGCCTCGAGGCGGGCGAGCGCCGTGCGCGCCCGGGCCGGTGACACCGGCGCCCCCATGGGCGCACCCGGAGGGAGCGGCGCGTCCGACGTCAGCTCGTCGACCGAGACCGGGCCAGCGAGCTCCAGATGGCCCGCGACGCATGCGGCAGCGGCCTCATCGTCTTCTCGCAGTGCAGCGGCTGCGTTCGCTTGCTCCGTGGCCACCCAACACCCGACTGTCCGCGCGGCGCGCCCTGCAACGACAAGGGTGTCAAACCATGCGCTCCACTCCGGAACGGGTCGGCAGGCGACGAGAGAGAGCAAGAGGTCGTGGAGCTCATCGGCATTGCGCGGCCGCGGGCGCACCTGGTCGAGAACGAGGGACACCGCGTCGGGATCCAGCGCACTCAGCTCGTCGGTCGGCACCGGAAGGCCGTTGGGGCCGAGTGCACCCAAGCCGCGGCGCAACGAGAGGGCTCGCGTCCGTCGTTCCTCCAGAGGTGCGCCGTCCAGGAACGTGAACGGCCGGCCGCTCAGGATTCCGTGCGCCAGTGGCGAGGGCTCGGACGACTCCACCGTGTGCAAGGTGATCGCACCGGACTCCACCTGGGACCATAGATCGACGAGTCCTTCCACGGAGAGACCTTCGTGCAGGCAGTCGTCAACCGTCTGGCGCACCAACACGTGATCGGGCACCGCCACGGGGCCCGCTCCGGCATTCTCCTGGCACGCGGCCAACGACGGCCACACCGCGGCGAGAAGGTCGTCCGCTTCCATCCGCTGGAGATGGATGGGCCGCCGCTTCCCACCACGCTGACGCGGGAGGACCAGCGCGCGGTTCAAATTCCAGCGCCAGCGAGCCGCCAGCATCGGGTGCGGCAACACGGCTTGGGTCAACACGTCCGCAGCATCCTTGGAGCGCAGCATCGACGAAACGCTGGTCAGCGGGAAGCTGTGCTGGGGTCCGAGGGACAGCACCACCGTGTCGTCGTCCGCCGCCGCCTGGAGCTCGAAATCGAATGACACACAGAAGCGCTTGCGCAGCGCCAGGCCGAGGGCGCGGTTGATGCGTCCGCCAAACGGCGCATGCAGGATCAGCTGCGTCCCTTCGCTGTCGTCGAAGCAACGCTCCACCACAATGCGTTGACGGGTCGGCAAGTGGCCCAGCGCGGCCAGCCCGGCGGCGCAGTACGCAACAACCTGCTGCGCCACGTCCTCGCCCACGCCGGCCCGCCGCATGACCAGCCGGCGTGCCCCTTCCCCGTCCGCTGCCCGCAAGAATGGCTCCAGCTCGGTCCGCAGTTCACTGACGGCCTGGGAGAGCTCGGTCGTCCGGGCTGGTGCCTCGCCCAACCAGAAGGGCACCGACGGCGGGAGATCACCGGCGTCGTGCACGCGCACGGTGCCCACTTCGACCTTCGCCACCCGCCACGAATGCGTACCGAGAAGGAAGATGTCGCCGGCCATCGCCTCGACCGCGAAGTCCTCGTGCACGGAACCCACCGTCACGCCTTCGGGATCGAGGACGACGCGGTAGTCCCCGGTCTCGGGGATGGCGCCGCCACTGGTCAGGGCGGCGAGACGCGCCCCGCGACGCGCCCGCAGGCGGCCATTGACCGCATCGTGATGGAGGTGGGCGCCGCGCCGACCTCGCCCGCTCTCGATGCCCCAACTGGCCAGGGCGACCACCTCGTCGAAGTCCGACCGTGGCAAAGCGGCGTACGGGGCGGCCTGCCGGGTCATCCGCCACAGCTCCTCGACGCCGCGCTCTTCCACCGCTGCGACTTCGGCCACTAGCTGCTGCGTCAACACGTCCAGCGGAGCGATCGGCGGCTCGAGCATGTCGAGCCTGCCGTCCCGTACGGCCGCCAGCAACGCAGTGCACTCCACCAATTCATCCCGCGTCATGGGATAGAGGCGACCGGCGGGAATCCCGTCTCGCTGGTGGTTGGCCCGGCCCACGCGCTGGAGAAACGTCCCGATGGCGCGCGGCGAGCCGATCTGGCACACCAACTCCACTGGCCCGACGTCGATGCCCAGTTCCAACGAGGCGGTCGCCACGAGCGCGCGCAGATCCCCGGCTCGCAATCGCGTCTCGACGATGCGACGGCGTGCGGCCGAGAGGCTGCCGTGATGCGCCGCCACGAGCAGCGATGCGTCCACATCGTCGCCGTGCCCGTCAGCGGAGCCCAACCGTTCCGCCAGTTGATGCGCCACCCGCTCGGCCATCTTCCGGGTGTTGACGAAAATCAGCGTCGTTCGATGCTGGCGCGTGTGCTCAGCGATACGGTCGAGGATGTCGGAGAACTGCAGACCACTGGCCACCGCTTCCAGTTCGCTGTCGGGCAACTCGATAGCCACATTCAGTGCACGCGAGTGGCCGCAGTCCACGATCACCGTGGGCGGACGCTGGTCATGCACGCCCGAGAGCAGGCGGGCCACGACGTCGAGTGGACGCTGCGTCGCCGAGAGCCCGATGCGCTGCAGATGGCCGCCGCTCTCGGTGACCACGCCGTCCAGGCGCTCGAGGCTCAACGCCAGATGGCTCCCCCGCTTGTCGCGGGCCAAGGTGTGCACCTCGTCGACGATGACCGTGTGCACGCCGCGCAACAGTGCGCGCGAAGACGGGGCGGTAAGGAGGAGATAGAGCGACTCCGGTGTGGTGACGAGGAGGTCCGGCGCGTTCTTGCGCATGGCGGCGCGCTCGGCCGCCGGGGTGTCACCGGTGCGCACGGCGACACGGAGGCCGGGGTCGGCGTACCCCATCCTTGTCGCTTCTTCCTTTATTTCGGCCAGCGGGACATGGAGGTTCTCGTGCACATCGACGGCGAGGGCGCGCAGGGGCGAGACGTAGAGAACTTCGGGAAGCCCGGGCTGGCGGGTCCCGGCCTCGGCCGCCTTGTAGGCGGCGTCGACGGCGACAAGGAAGCCGGTCAACGTCTTTCCGGTCCCGGTGGGCGACGCCACCAGCACGTCGTTGCCCGCGGCGATGTGGGGCCACGCCTCACGCTGTGGCGCCGTCGGACCGTCGGGGAATCGCCGGGCGAACCACGCCGCCACCGCCGGGTGGAACGCACTCATCATGTCGGCAGCTGTTGCCCTGTTGGCAGCTGCTGCCGCACCGGTTGCGGGGGTGCCGGCTGCCGCTGCGGTGCCGGCTGCCTCTGCGGTGCCGGCTGCCTTTGCGATGCCGGCCGCCTCAGCGGTCTCGGGAGGCGCTGCCGTGCCGGGAGCGGGAGCGGTCATCCCTCTATTCCACCAGGATGCTGTGACAAGCGTGCACGGACCCGGACGTGGCCGCCGCCGAGGCGACTCAGAGAGGGCGGCGCCCCCAGGCGGCGATCATCGGCGGCTGGGTGAGATCGAGCGTGCCGGCGGCGACGTTGGCCAGGTGGAGGTCGATTTCCTCGGGGCTGGCGATGCCGTTCTCGACCAACTGTTCGGCGATGAGACTGATCGTCGCTGTCTCGAGTCGCGCACAGGCAGGGTGAGCCACGGGGAACGAGGCATCCGCCCTGACGTCGGACAGCCCCGCTTCCCGGAGCAGTCGCGGCAGCGTGCGCCCGTAGGCGAGGGCCGCCCCCCGGCTGGCCATGAGCGCCCGGAACCCGCTCCGCAACCGGTTGGCCAATTCCTGGTCGGGCCCCCGCACCTCCAGAGAGCTCAGCGGCTGCAAGGCCGGGTCCGCGTCCTCGATGAACAGCCACCCACCCGGCCGCAACGCTTCGACCATGGTCTCCATCGCCTTCGCCCGCTCGGGGACATGGACCAGGACGAGGCGGGCGTGGACCAGGTCGAACTGGCCGGCGGGGGGAGGGTCGAGGGCCACATCGTGGGAGCGCACCTCGACCTGAGGGCTCGCCTGGCCCGCCGCCGCATCGGCCCACGTCAGGTCGATGTCGGTGGCGAGCACGTGGCCGTGTACTCCCACCCGCCCGGCCAGCCATTGCACCACCGAGGTGCCGCCCGCGCCTACTTCCCAGCAGCGCCAACCCGGAGCAATTCCGAGCTTCTCGATGTGGGAGAAGGTGGACGGGTCAAAGAGTTCGACGAAGGCGGCGAAACGCTCGGCGGCAGCAGTGGTTGCGTTCGGAAGGAGATAACGGCTACCCGTTACATCAGGTGGTGGCACGTCAGGTGGAGGCGTTGGGGGCTGACGAGGCTGGAGGCCCCGGGGCCGTGGTCGACGACGCTGAGTCAGCCCGATCCCCGTCCCGGTCCCGGTCCCCGTCCCCGTCCCGGTCCCGGTCCCGATCCGAGCCCGCTTCTCTGACCGAGGCCGCGGCGGGAGCCGCGCCGGGGGCCGCCCCCCGGCCCGGTTCGAGCGTGGAGTCCCGGGGATACGCCTGGGCCCGGCCCGTCGACACCGGCCGATGCGGGGTGAGATCCTGCGAAGTCCCCGCGTAGCGGTCGAGGACCTCGGCCACTTCTGCCCGGCCGTCGTCGATGAGCTCCTTCGTGGCGGAGAAGTCCCGGTACTGCGCCGACGGCTCGCCGCCTCCGCTGAAGACGACGACTTCGACCCCCGGCGGGAGCGACGCCAGCTCGCGGACGAAGCGGGCGTGCACGGCAACGAAGAACGCGGTCAGGGCAGCCTCGGCCGGCCGCTTGGGGAGCGGCGGGTGGTAGTGCAACGGACCGCAGAGCAGGACGTAGATGCGCGTGCATCCTGCTCCGATGGCCCGGCTGATCGGTACATTGTTGACGACTCCCCCGTCGACGAGGACGTCGCCGTCGATGACCACCGGAGGGAAGATGGAGGGAATCGCCGACGACGCCAGGATCGCCTCGACGGCGGGACCGTGCGCGATCCAGCGCTCGCGGCCATCGGTCAGCGACGTCGTGACGACCTCGAACGGGATCGTCGTGTCCTGGAGGTTCTCGAAGTCGATGCCCGCCTCGATGATGGCGCGCAGCCCTGAATTGGAATGGACCGCGGCGCGCTTCTGGAGAAACGCCCACGGGCCATCGAGGGCGGACCGGGGGAAGATGTCCGTGCCCTTGACGTCCCGCCAGATGTTAACCATGCGCTCGATCCCCTCCCGAGTGGGGTTGCCGGCGTAGGCCGCGCCGTTGATCGCTCCCACCGATGCGCCGAACACACGGTCGGCGCGGATGCCCCGGGCCACGAGCTCCGCCAGCATCCCGACCTGGACGGCACCGCGGCTCCCACCACCGGCGAGGACGAACGCCGTCCGATGGACCGGTGGCGGCGGCTCCCGCCTGCCGAAACGGGTTCGCACGAGCTCCCACCGCGAACGCATGCGCTCGGGCAACGTCAAGGTCGCGCCCTCACCGTCATCCGCACCGGCACCGGCGCCGGCGCCGGCGCCCACGCCCACCCCCACGCCGCCGCCGACTCCCGCACCCGCACCGCCACCGCCCGCGCCGACTCCCGCGCCGACGCCCTCACCATCGCCCCTGATTCGCCCGCTCCCGGCCTCGCGCGCATCCTCGATAGACCGTCCCGCACTCACGGCCGCGAAGCAGGCGGCACGTCGCCCTCGGTCGGCGACATCCTGCTCGCCTGCCGCTCCTTCCAGAGCTCGCGGCCCTGGCGGTCACGCCGGATGGCCCAGCGCAGGACGATCACGATCAGGACGAGCAGTGCCACCAAGAAGATCCCGAAGATGACCCCGAAGGCGAGGGGGTCTGAAGCCAGCAGGGGGAGCACGGTCGCCATGGCACCAGCAAGGCTAAAGGAGCGGGCGGAGGGCTCGCGTCACACCCCTCGTGCAGACTCGGTGCATGGTTCTCGTCACACCCCGTCAGGAGTCCTTCGCACCGTGGGAGCCGCCCGGCACGGCGGCCACGCGAGAGGTCGACAGGACGACGGCCGGTCCGACGGGCGGTGCGACATCCGGTGCGACGGGCGGTGCGATGGCCGGTCCGACGGGGGGGCCGGCGGCAGGTCCGACAGCCGGTCCGACTGGCGGTGGGACGGCGGCACGAGACGAGGTCCTGGCCCTCCTGCGCGACGGCTCGGGGCGCCGACCTCGGTTCGATCCTGGCCTTTCCGGCGGCTTGCGGGCCTGGTTGGAGGACGCTGCGAGCGAACTGGCGGCCGCCCGCGGGGAGGATGCCGGTCCTCTTTATCTCGGGCCGCGGCTCCTGTGGGGCACATCGGCCGCGGCGGCCGCCCCCGCCTCCTCCATCGCCGCAGACCCCTTTCCCCTCGAAGTGGTGACGTCATGCCTGATCCGCGCCCTGTTCCGCCAGCTGGTGACGACGGGCCGCTTGGGGGACCCCCTTACCGATGCGCTCGACGGCCTCCGCGTCGACCCGGACCGCGTGGCCATGGTCAGGTGGATCGACGAGATGTCCGAGCAGGCACGCACCGCCCTCTCGGTCACGCTGGTCCCTCATGTCGCCCACCTGGGAAACCTCACTCCTCGTTTCGCTGCCGGATGGCTTCCCCGGACCGGTGATCGTGTCGCCATCCCTCTCGCCGGAGGCAGGGTCGTGCTGTCCGGCGTGTTCGATCTCCTCGTGGGCGCCCCTGTTCCGGGCACGGCCACCTTGTGCGCACTCGGGCTGACGACTGGTGGCCGATGGGCCCAGGCCAGGACTGCGTTGCACTATCTCGCAGTTCTGGAGACGCTACGAAGTGGCAACCCACCCTTCCGCGTCGCTCTGCTTCACTCCGCGCTCGGGCGCTACGGCGTCGAGGACGTCAGGGAAGAGCACCTTCGGGCGATCGTCTCCCACGTCGTGCTTCGACTGTCCGAGCTCGCACACGCGGAAGCGGCGAACTCCGGGTCAGGAGGCTCCCATGTCTGACGGACCGACCCCGAACCGGTCGCATGCAGGCCTGCCGGGCCGGTCGGGCACAGTACTTTCGGACTCGAGCGTGTTGACCAATGAGCTCTTGGACCCTGCGACGACCCTCACCGCGGAAGGCCGCTCCTCCGTGCTCGAAGCGGCAGCGGGACTCCCCGGCGCCCTGGCCGACATCGCTGCACCCGGAAGCAGCAGCCCGTCTCTCCGGATCACCGACCACCAGGTGCGCCTCGCTCTCGGACCGGCGGACCTTGCCATGGCCACCCCGTTCACGTGGTCGGCGCGCTCGGCGCGACGCGCACTGGGGTTGCGGGCCGTACAGGCCCTCGTGGCCCGAAAGGCGCATGCGCCGGTTGATGGAGCGCGGATTGCCATTGCCGATGCCATCGCTTCAGCGCGCGACGGTGATCAGCTCGCCTCGCCCATGGGCCGTTGGCTCGCCACGTTGCCCGCTGCCGGGATCACCGCCGTGCACGCCGACGCCGCCACCTGGGCCACCCGGCTCTGGTGCGCGCTCGACTGGGAGGCCTTCATCGAACCGCCCGTGATAGGTCGGGACCGCTGGTGGGACAGCCCGCATTCCGCCCTTCTCGCGATCCGGAGCCGGGCCGAAGTGCGATCGGTCGTGACCGATGAAGAAGGCAGCGCCTTCTCCGTTCACCTGGTCGTCCTCAGTGGCCCCAGGCGACCCACGATCAAATCCGAGCTGAGCGTCCTTGCAATGGTGGAGGCGATGCAGGCTCTCAACTCGCTCCCTCCGGGACGGATCGTCGGCTGGTGGCCCGATTCCGGCCACCTGGTGAAGGTGGAAGTCGATGAGGCCGCATTGGCTGCCGGCGTGGCTGCGATCGCCCGCACCCTGGCCCGTTCGGGCGGAGCATCGACGCCTTTTGAGGGGGTCTCGCGGGCCGCGGCATGAGCAGGCTCTGACCTGGCCTATCGTTGTAGCCCCCATGCAAAACCGAGATGACATCAGGAATGTGGCCATTGTGGCCCACGTCGACCACGGCAAGACGACGCTCGTCGACGCCATGCTGCGCCAGACCGGAGCCTTCGGCGCCCACCAGGAAATGACCGACCGGGTCATGGACTCCGGCGACCTCGAGCGCGAGAAGGGCATCACCATCCTGGCCAAGAACACGGCCGTGCGGTGGGGTGGCGTGAAGATGAACATCGTCGACACACCCGGCCACGCCGATTTCGGCGGTGAGGTGGAGCGCGGTTTGACCATGGTCGACGGCGTGCTCCTCCTGGTCGACGCCTCCGAGGGCCCGTTGCCACAGACTCGTTTCGTCCTCCGCAAGGCGCTCGAGGCCAGGCTCCCGGTCGTTCTCGTCATCAACAAGGTCGACCGGCCCGACGCCCGTATCGAAGAGGTCGTGGACCAGGTCGAGGAGCTCTTCTTGGACCTCGACGCCGACGAGCACCAGATTTCGTTTCCCATCCTCTATTCGAACGCCCGCGCCGGCTGGGTGAGCACCGAGCGCGGCGTCGAAGGAACCGACGTCGCCCCTCTCTTTCAGGCGATCATCGACCACGTCCCGGCTCCGCAGTTCGACGAGAATGCTCCCACCCAGGCACTCGTCTGCAATCTGAGCGCCTCTCCCTACGTCGGACGTCTCGCCATCTGCCGGGTGTACAACGGCGAGCTCACCAAGGGCGGAATGATCGGCTGGTGCAAGCTCGACGGAACGATCGAGAAAGCGAAGATCACCGAGATGTACGTGACCGAGTCCCTCGAGCAGGTACCGGCCGAATCGGCCGGACCCGGTGAGATCGTCTCCATCGCCGGCTTGGCCGAGGTCACCATCGGCGAGACGCTGGCCGATGCGGACAATCCCATCGCCCTGCCGGCCATCACGGTCGACGAGCCGAGCCTGGCCATGACCATCGGCATCAACACCTCCCCCTTGTCCGGTGCCGATGGCAACAAGCTCACCGCCCGTCTGCTGAAGAACCGCCTCGACTCCGAGCTGGTCGGCAATGTCGCCATTCGGGTTGCACCGACCGATCGGCCCGATCTGTGGGAAGTCCTCGGCCGTGGCGAGTTGCAGCTGGCTGTGCTGGTCGAGACCATGCGGCGTGAAGGATTCGAACTGACGGTCGGAAAGCCACAAGTGGTCACCCGGGAGATCGATGGGAAGGTCTTCGAACCGGTGGAGCGGGTGTCCATCGACGTGCCCGACGACTATCTCGGCGTGGTGACGCAACTTTTGGCCCTGCGCAAGGGAACCATGACGGAGATGGTCAATCATGGAACGGGATGGGTCCGCCTCGACTATCGAGTACCGGCCCGCGGGCTGATCGGCTTTCGCACCGAGTTCCTGACTGAAACCAGGGGAACCGGTGTGTTGCACCACATCTTCGACGGCTGGGAGCCGTGGCACGGGGAGCTCAAGACACGCCGCAACGGCTCCATGGTGGCCGATCGACGCGGGCTCACGACCACCTTTGCGCTGATGAACCTGCAGGAGCGAGGCACGCTCATCGTCGGACCGGGTGAAGACGTCTACGAGGGCATGGTCATCGGCGAGAACGCACGCCAGGAAGAGATGGACGTCAACCCGACAAAAGAGAAGAAGTTGAACAACATCCGGTCGTCGACGGCGGAGGAGTTCGAGCGCCTCACTCCGGTCATGGCGTTCTCCCTCGAGCACGCGCTCGAGTTCATCTCCGAAGACGAATGTGTGGAGGTGACGCCCAAGGTCGTGCGCTTGCGCAAGGTCGTCCTGGCCCAGGCCGAACGCGGCCGGGCACGAGGACGCCTACGCGACCAGAACGCGTCAGACCGCTAGTAGAGCTGACGACGCGGGCCGTCGCCAGAGCGATGCAACGGGAATGCGCCGCCGTTGCAACGGCGATGCAACGCAGTGATCTCACGTAGCATGGCCTCGCCACGGATTCGTTGGAGGGATGGCAGAGCGGACAAATGCGCAGCTCTTGAAAAGCTGTGAGGTGCAAGCCTCCGTGGGTTCGAATCCCACTCCCTCCGCCAATGGGTCGGGCCTGCTCGGCGCGACGGCCCGGGTGAGCTCCGACGCCGGTGACGACGGCCGAATGCGACCGCACCCTCAGCGAAGAGTGCTTCCGAAACGGATCACGTTCCCGTCGGGGTCCGTGATGGAGCCCTCCCGCTTGCCGTAGTCCTCGTTGCGGGGGCCATCGACGTCGATCTGGACTTGCCGCCACTCCTCTGCCACCCGGTCTGCATCCTGACAGTGGATGTAGAGGGTCCCGTGCCCGGGGAGCTCGTCCCCTTCGGCGTGGGCAAGGTGGATCGTCAGATCCCGATCCCGGTGGGCGAATGCGTACGTGTCATCGTGGAACGACACTTCGAAGCCGGCACGTTCGAACCAGGCGGCCGACCGAGCGACGTCAGTCACCTTGAAAATCGGTTCGAAACCCGTGGCAATCCAGGTCCCGCTGATGAGCTGTTGTTGGCCGTCTCGCTGTCCATTGAGCCCGCCGAGACAGTCGTGGCAGATCGGAAGGTCGGGGTGTGAGCGCAGTCTCACCCACCAATCGACCGAAGCCGAGCAACACGCGCACGTCACAGCCACGTCAGCACCCTAACCACCGAGTCCACTTCCGGTCTCCGAGAGCGATTTCAGATCACTCAGCACCCACGCATGTCCGCCCCCGCCTCCGTCCCCGCGACGATCCATGTTGCCCGACACGAGGTCGGCGATGGTGGGAAGGCGCGCATCGATGACGTGCGTCAATGTCAGCAGGCAGGCCCCGTCGTCCACCGGGGTTATCTCGTGGATGATGGTGGTGAATCCCTCCGCGATGCAGGTCGGATCCATCAACATCCGCCACGTGGTCACGAGGCGATGCGGCGGATCGGACTCGAGCACTTCGCCGTCAACCACGACGTTGGGACACGGGAACCCTGCGGCCGCAGCGTTCGCCCTGAACTCCTCGTTCGCCACCATTCGGGATCGGTGATCGCCTCCCAGATCTTCTCTGCGCATGCTTTGATGAGACCACAGCGGTGGTCCTCCGCGCCTTGGCCAGGCGTATAAGAGAGCTCACCACCGAAGCCGGTCTTCACGAGACGGCGATCCTCGGAATCGTGCGCTCTTGGCGACCAGATCCGCTCGATCAGCTAGGGGTGGGCCCAATCGTGGCAGCCATTGTGCTCTGCGCATGGTCACATCCCGGGCGTTGCCGAAATGAAGGGGCATTTGCCAAGTTGGGTGGGGTGGCCCCCATTCCCGCCTCATCCGGCGTCACTAACCGCCACGACCCTGCGACGAGGGCCTATGCCGAGGCACGTACCAAGGAGGGGCGGTCGCGTCGCGAAATACGACGATGCCTCAAGCGCTACTTCTCACGGCAGCTCTTTCGTCAGCTCGAACACCCGCCGGTGCTACCTGACAATCCATAGGAGCGTCACACCGGATTGCATCAGCCGTAGGCACGAGTCTCGAGCTGACAACCCGGACAGATCAGAACCCCGTTGTCGACAATCCACCGGTCGATCTCTTTCACAGCAGCCTCTCCGACGAAATCACCGCACTGGATGCAGCCAGCCTGCTTGGACATGTGCCCGAAATCGATGGTCTTGGCCATCAGTCCCCCTTTCCCCCGAATTGGTTATTTTGAAGCCCCGAATTTCAGGGAAACTAGGGCCAAAAGCCTTTATCGCTGACCGGCCTACAACCCGTTGCGACCGTGGCGCCATGGACCCCAGGGGGAAGAGCTGGTATGTCTAAGCAGAAATTCTGAATCCGAAGCGCGCACAGATAAACCGTTTGCCATCGACCTCGAAAGCGTCGTCCACCGCCACCGAGCGAAAGTGTCCAATTTCTCGATAGGTCGTCACGATATCGAGGTACTTGGCTTCGCAATGCAATTCGGTCGGATAGGAGTTGGTGATGGCATAGGCGACTTCGCAGGCGGCCTCGCAGCTGGAGGCATTGACGACGAACTCGATGGCCGTGATGTACTCGGTGAAGGGTTCGTAGCTCCCTGCGGGCGCTGTATCGACCTGGTTTTGGTTGAGGAGTACCACGACATTGTGGGGACTCCTCACGTATGTCGTCTGCTCAGCTGAAGTTGCAGGCAAAGCTTCTGTCTGAAACCCTGGGCTTCGCTTCCGCCTCACTGCTGATCTCCTTTTGAAAGGTGCACAAATACCACTCGACCTGTTCTTCAATCAACGTAGGCGGTCGGATTTCCATGAAGTAGAGGCGAAGGTCACGTCGTGAAAATCGGCAATCAGCCGATCATGCTTCGCAACCCCGGATACACTCCAGGGCTCGTCATCACCTGCCCGCCAAGGGCCATCCAGGGGTCCCACTCCGGACGATGCCGGACACGCCGGGGCAAAAGTCGACGCCGTAGCCACAGGTCCAGCCTTGCCCTATTGCAAAGGCTCGTACACGGTCTTCGAAGGATTTCTTCCGTCCGGCGCCGGTCTCCATCGGCACGCTCAATTGGCGCCCGCATTCATCGCATCTGATGACGTTTCCATTGACGGTCATGGTCACCACCCACATTGCGGTTTACTCCATCGTGGCGAATTGTCAAGGGCGGATATCGTTTCCTCGGTCGCCCCCTTCTTCCCAACTTGGAGGGGGCGAGGTCAAGTCCCAACGAGTGGTGTAACGGTCGGTGAGGTGCAACGACTCCCGCGTCAACCTGTTGTCTGATTGATCCTACGTGGCGGCGTCGGTGGCTGCCTCCTAAGTGGCCGCGTCGAGCGACGGCCGCGGGTCGTGGGCGGAGGGTTCGACCTTCTTCTGCGTCTTGAGTGACTCGGCGCTCATGTAGCGCCTGGTGATGGCCCACTCGTCGCTTTGCTCGGCCAACAAGGCGCCGACCAGGCGGATGACGGCGGCGCGGTTGGGGAAGATCCCGACGACGTCGGTGCGCCGGCGGATCTCTTTGTTGAGCCGCTCCTGGGGATTGTTGGAGCGGATCTTCGGCCAGTGCTCGACCGGGAAGGCGCTGAAAGCCAAGATGTCATCGGCGGCGTCGAGCAGGTAGGTCACCACGTCGCAGAACCCGGCCTGGGTGAGCTTGTCGGTCACGTCGGCCAACTGGCTCCAGGTGGTGTCGCGGTCGGGCTGTTCGAAGATCGAGCGCACCAAGGTGGCGATCATGGGCCAGTTCCCCTTGGCACAACGAGAGGCGAGATTAGCCATGAAATGGGTGCGGCACCGCTGCCACGACGCCTCGGAAAAGACCAAGGCGATGGCCGCCTTGATGCCTCCGTGGGCGTCAGAGATGACGAGCTCCACGCCGCTTAGCCCTCGAGCCACCAGGGCGCGCAAAAACGCCGTCCACGCCGCCGTGTCCTCGGTGGTGGCGATGTCGAAGCCGATGATCTCGCGGTTGCCCGCCGCGTTGACCGCCGTGGCGATCACGGCCGAGACATTGACCACCCGGCCCCCTTCGCGTACCCGCTGGGTGTAGGGGGTCGGACCGAGGCGCGGTGCCAGCATCTCGGCTGGTCGTTTCCCCGGCCCGCCCCTCCGAACCGGACGTGCGGCTTGCACCGCATCCGGCTCTCCACGAGCCCATGCAACGGACTATGCGACGTCCTGTTCCGTCATGGTCGTCCAAGGCGTTGGGATGCGATTCGCCCGATAGCGGTAGCGGCTCACCACTACGGCGCTCGGATTGAACAGCGTCACTTCACCCTCCGCCGGCCACCACCCAGAGAGGTAGCGGCGTCGGAGCTCCTTCCAGGCGATGCGGCCATGCTTGCGGCGTATCCAGCAGATCACCCGGCGCCATAGAAACGCCCGGAGATAACTGAATGTTGCCTTCGACACGCCGTATCGGAAGTAGTTGGTCCATCCCCTCAACACCGGATTCAACCGGTGCAAGATGACGATGAGCGACTGGTCCGTTGACCCCCTCGTGGCGCTGCGCACCTTGGACTTCACTGAAGCCAATGACTTCTTCGAAGGGTAGGTGTAGACGTAGCGCTTCTGCGTGCCTCGCTTGATCTGCCGCTGGATGCGGAAGCCCAAAAAGTCGAAGCCCTCGTCAATGTGGACAATCCTCGTCTTCTCTTCTGCCAGGCGGAGCCCGACGGTCGAGAGGATCGCTGCCGTTTCGGCCTTGAGCGTCTCGGCATCGGCACTTGTGCCCGCCACGACCACCACGAAATCATCCGCATAGCGGACGAGACGGTAGGTCGGCAGACCCTTGAGCCGGTGCTGTTGTCGCTTGGCCGAGGTGCCTCCGAAGCGCTCCCAGGCCTCGGCGAAATATTCGTCCAGGACAGAGAGTGCAACGTTGGAAAGCAGCGGTGAGAGGATCCCGCCTTGGGGCGTGCCGGCAACCGTGTCCCTTTCGACGCCATCCTCAGAAAGGATGCCGGCGTGAAGGAACGCCTTCACCAAGGCGAGGACGCGCTTGTCTCCGATCCGGTGTCGCACGCGACCCATGAGGGCCGTGTGGTCGATCTCGTCGAAGCATGCCGTGATGTCACCTTCAAGCACC
This sequence comes from uncultured Acidimicrobiaceae bacterium, assembly GCA_963706555.1. Classification (GTDB taxonomy): domain Bacteria; phylum Actinomycetota; class Acidimicrobiia; order Acidimicrobiales; family RAAP-2; genus Bog-473. The sequence continues at coordinate 1,313,115 of OY970164.1, read as the reverse complement.
CACTCATAAGAGCGAGAACAGAGAAAGTGAATCTCGGCAATGGCGTCCTGCGCTCGGCGCTTCGGGCGGAAGCCGTAGCTGCACGGCTTGAAGTCCGCCTCGAAGATCGGTTCGAGTACCATACCGTTATGTCCTACGGGTAGTGAAGAATCCCTCAGCTCGCTCCCCGGTTCGGCCAATGGCTGGCATTGAAGGCACCCGCCGTCGTCTACCGCATTGCGACGTGATCCCGGTCTGCCGCGTTCCCGGCTACATCGTCGAGGTGGGACCAATAGCCCTGACCCCTCGATCGTGGTGCTGAAACGCTGTACCGCATTTCGATGGCCAGATTGCAGATGTGACACCTGTTGAACTCATCCACCGATAGCCCAAATGCCCACGCACATTTCCTCTCTATTTTGCCCCGGAGCGCCTTGGAATGTATTCGGGCAATGTGGCCGTTGCGGTGCAGTCGGGTTGCCACCGAAGGCGAGTTGCTCCGAACCTGTAACCCAATCTGCTGCGGATACTTAGCTGGCTCTTATCGCGCCGCCGTATCTTGCACCCAGTCGCCCCCACCCACCCCTCTGGGACAGCGACGGACGCCCCCGGACCGCACCCCCCTGCGTTCCGGGGGCGTCACGCGTCCCCCTTGGTCGTCCGATGACGATCACCAATTCTCCACGATCGGTCGCCCCGTTTCGTCAGCCATGCCGCCACATCGGGCCAAGCCCACACGAGGCCGCCCTGAAGGGTTGCAACGGGCTCTGGGAACTCGGGATGCCGCATGACCGCCTTCATCGAAGTCGAAGAAATGGTCACCGGCTGGCCACCACCCGAAGGCGGTTGTCCGGCGTGGTGCGAGGTATCGTCGACCCACCGTCCCGAGAGGGACGCCGAGGACCGGATCCACTGGGGCACCGAACAACAGATTCCATTGAGCCTCGAGCCGCATGTCGAACTCTGCGATGCTGGATGTGAACCCGAATACTTCACGGCTTGCCTTAGCCAGGGACAGGAGGAGCGCCGGCCAAGGGTCAACCTCGGCAAGGGCGACGATCTCGGCGTCACGCTGACGTTTGGCGAAGCTGCTGGCTTGGCTCACGCGCTCTTGTCGGCGATGTGCGACGCGCATCCGGAGGTGAAGCCATGACGGCCCTCCGGACAATCAAGGGTCGCGAGCCCAAACCGCCGAAGGTGCTCCGAGCGCAGAGCCTCGAGCTCGTCGACTCCGAGGGTCGTTTGCGAGCCCGCATCGGGCCGCACATCGATAGGCACGTCGCACCGCCGTGGCCCTTCCCCCGTTCGTACCGGCTGCAGCTTTTCGACCTTAATGGGGAGGTCATGCGCCAGTGTTTCCGTCGATGACGACGGAGAAGCAAGCCACGCATTCGTCGCAACCAAGTCGGATGGTCCGAGAGCCGAGCTCAGAACCGAGACTCATGGTGCATCGCTGCCCCATGCAGAGATGAGCTTGAAGGGCAATCCTTGGGGTTCAAGAGGCTCCCGAACTATCACGGTGACGCAGGACGGATGGCCCGGCACGCGCGACCGAGGGCCTGACATCCGGTATTGCGACGACGAGGTGGGCGATAACTATTCGCTCCGTACCGTGTGCCGGGACGCTCAGGGACATGCCGATGAGATGCGAAAGAAAGCTGAGGAGGCGCGCAAGGCTGGCGACAGCCCCAGAGCCCGCGATTCGAGGCGCAGCAAGCCGAGAGGGATGATGCATCGAACAAGATTGTCGAGTCCATGCAGGAGCGCCGACGGAGGGCGTGAGGCATACTTGACCCGTCAACCGTTCAACGGGCAGAGGGACGATGGAACCGCCTTTCGGGGCAGCTTCGTCGCGTCCGGGACGACCTCTGAAGTTTGACCACGTACCTGACCATCACGAAAAGCGCCGCTCCCAACACAAGCACGACGGGCAACCAGGCCATGTAGTGACAGTTCCCTGAGATGACTTTGTGTACGCCTTACACTTTGGGCGTGGAGCCCGCACCCGCTCGCTGGCTCAGGGTCCATCGCTCGAGGATCTCACGACGCTCGGTGACCTCTTTGGTCGGCCCTCCTGGCAACTTGACGGCGCCTGTCGTGGCGAGGACGTCGAACTGTTCATCCCCAGCGTTGGCGGCAACTTCAACCGAGCTCGCCAGATGTGCGACGGTTGCACAGTACGTACGAAGTGTCTCGATTTCGGCCTTGCGGACAAGGACATCATCGGCATGTGGGGCGGCCGCGGAAAATAGAAATGTGAATCACCATTTATCGTCGGCAACCCGGCTAACTCGGAGAGTCCCGTGGCTTGCGTCCCCGCCTCGCGGCGGGTTTGCCTTTTTCGAGTACTGCTTTCAGGTCGGCACACTGGACTCATTGCCCAGGTAAGTCAAGGCAAATACAGTCATCGGCGAGGCCCCACCCTGCTCGCAACCCTGGGGCAACGTGACATAGCGGTGCGGGATGATCACCCCAAGTTGCACGTCGCGACGCGCCGAAAAGGGAAGGAGATCTTCGTCCGTCAGCGAGATAGAGATGCTCGATCCGCCGCACGCGCAACATGCGAGCGCACGGCGCGACGTCAGCTCGGGTCTTCGAGTTGCTCCATGAACTCGAGCCTGATGCCACCCGGCGCCTCGACGAAGGCGATGCGCCGGACACCGAAGGAACCCGAAACAATGCGCGGGCCCCACAGGACCTCGTGCTTGGACAGCTCCTCATCCAGATCGTCGACGAAGAGTGCGGGATGCAAGAAGCCCTCGTCGGGCAACTGACAGGCATCCTCGTAGATCGCCTTCGTGAACAACGTGAGGTGCAGCCACCCCAGTGTCACGTCGGCACGCCTCCCGTTTTCCCATGCCACGGGTTCGGTGACCGTGGCCCCCGCGGCGGCGTACCACGCGCATGCCGCCTCCAGATCGGTCACCTTGACGGCCAGGTTGGCCATGCCGATGACGCCCATCAGAACCGCGTACTGGCGAGGCCTGCTCGGGTGCCCGGCGGCGTGATCGCGCTCATTCGATCGACCCTCGCAGCCCGGCGATCCATTCGTCAGCCGCCTGCCAGGCCGCACCGGCCTCGCGTCGCTTGTGGTCCCCCTGCGTGCCTGCCGCCGGGTAGGAGCCGAGGAACTTCACGCCGGCCAAACTCGTGTGGAGATCACGCAGGCAGTCGGCGATCACCTCGTCGCCCACGTGCCCGCTCAGATCGATCACGAAGCAATAGTCACCCAGACCCTGCTTGGTCGGTCTCGACTCGAGCTTGGTGAGGTTGATGTTCCGCGCTGCGAACTGCCCGAGGATGCCGTGCAGGCTCCCAGGGTGGTCAGCCTGTTGAAAGCACACGATGCTCGTCTTGTCATGACCCGAGGGCTCCCGCACGCGCCCGCGGGCCACCGCGACGAACCGGGTCTGGTTCTCGGGGTGGTCCTCGACGTCCTCGGCCAGGATGGCCAGTCCGTAGCGCTCGGCCGCCAGGCGCGGGGCAATGGCAGCTGCATCATCGGCATCGGACTCGCCCAGAAGCCGGGCGGCATCGGCGGTTGAGTTCGCGGCCACATGGTCGGCAGCCGGGACCTCCTGGGCGAGAAACTTCTGACACTGGGCCAAGGCGTGGGGGTAGGACGACACGTGCTTGATCTGGTCGAGGCGCACTCCCGGCCTGGCCATGAGGTGGAGATGGATGTCCATCACGACCTCGCGTTCTATATAGAGGTCCACGTCGAAGATCAGGCCGTCGATGGTGGCACTCACCGTGCCCTCGATGGCGTTCTCGATCGGGACGAAGCCGAGGTCCGACTTCCCTTCGGCCACCTCGTCGAGGACTGTCGCGATGGACGGGAAGGGGCGGAGGTCGGCCTCGGCCAGGTCAGCCTGGGTGAGCAACGCCTCCTGGGTGAAGGTCGCTGCCGGGCCGAAGTAGGCGACCGTGGTCGGAGGGTGTTTCACTCCCGGGCAGGATACTGAGATATTCCGCCCCCGCCGGGCCGACGGGGATATTCCGGCCCCGCCGGGCCGACGGGGATATTCCGGCGCCGCAGGGTCGACGCGTTCTGGCGCCCTGGGTTCGGTCAGTTCCCCGCTGCTCCCGAGATTCGGGACCAATTCGACCTGCTCTGACGCCTTCTTCACCTGGCGATGCTGCTGCACGAGCAGCGCGCCACCGCCCAGAGCCACCGCTCCCCCGACCGCGTAGGCAGGGAGCGGGAACTCAGGCGTCGCCGCCGGCGGGTTGTCGCTGCGCGGTCGGGACAGATAAAAGGTGTCGAACACGGTGTAGGCGGGCGAACCACTCGTCTGGGTCGGCGCGTGGGAGTAGGTGATCTTGATCGTCGTGGCGCCACCCGGGGTCCCAGGGTCGACGTTGAACAAGGCGATGCCGTAGGCATCCGCTGTGTCCTTGGCGGCCGACCAGGCGCAGGGCTCGCTGGCATCGGGAATCGGCTTGGTCCCTGCCGCGATGGTGTCGAAGGCAGCGCCGACGCGGATCTGGGTGAACGTCGTGACGTTCGCCGTCCCGGAGTTGAAGACATTGTCACGCTTGTTGGTCCCGCCCCCGCCGAGGACCATGTAGACGGTGCCGCGCGTGGTGTCGAAGGGGTTCGCCTGCGACCCCGTGCCCTCGCCCGGCACCACCACCGGAGTGAAGGTGTTGAGGACCGCCCCGTTGTTCGGCGTCACCTGAGTCGGGCCGCCGGTGCTGTAGACGAAATTGCTGGGCCAGGCGGAGTTGGCCGATCCCTTCCAGGTCGACGTGCCGGGGTACGGAGCCGGTGCGAATCCCCGCACCGGGAACGAGCGCTCGTAGTCGTGGTCGTGGCCGTTGAGCACGAGGTCGACCTCGTACTGGTCGAACAGGGGCACCCAGGCCTGACGGATGCCGCCGTCACACCCGTTGTCGGTCGTCGACGACAGGGCACACTGATGCATCTGGACGATGATCCAGTCCACAGTCGTCCCGGCGCGCGCTGCTGCCAGGGTGTTCTGGAGCCATTGCGTCTGCGCGTTCGGCGTGACACCGCCCGGAGAGAGCGTGCCGTCCAAATTCTGAGTGAAGCCTCCTGTGTAGAACTGGTTGTAGACGTGGCTGGATGCCGCAATCGGGTTGGACGCCGCGTCCGTGGTCGCGGTCAAACCCACGTTGTAGGCGCCGCCGCCCTGGTAGCACACGTCGTTGGCGTCGAGGCTGATGAAGAGGACCGAACCGACCTGGAACGAGTAGAAGCTCCCGCGGAAGGGCGTGCCGTTGCTGGGCAGCATGTAACGCGTGGTGTACGAGTTGTAGCCGTTGGGCCCGTTGTCGAGCTCCGCCTCGTGGTTCCCGATACAGGGCATCCAGGGCCGATTGGCCGCGGACCGTTGGGTGTTGAGACCGAAGTCCCGCCACACCTCGGGGGCGGTCTGAACGCCCGAAGACCCCGACGTGGTCGCGCCGGTGGCCGAGATCGTCGCCTTGTCCGCGTAGCAGAGGTCACCATTGATCAGATGGAACTTCGGGGCCAGCACCTCGACTTCGCTGACCGCGGTGAACGCGTTCCACTGGGACTCGCTGTAGACGCTCGATTGGACGGTGGAGCCGTCAGCGAGGGTGTACATCGCACCCGTCCCCGGTGTGCCGAGGTCGCCGAAGCTCGTGAAGGCGAACGCGAAGCGCCCGGTGTCCATCGTGGTGAACGAGCTCGTGAACTTCACGCCGGGTGTTGCAGCGTCCGCGACCGTGTAGCTGTAGGCGGTGTTCGGGGCCAGACCGGTGAGCGGGACGTGGTAGCAGTGGACGACCTCACCACTGAGACCGTCGGTATACGAGAGCGGCATAGCGCTGAACACGCTCTGGCCGCCGACCGGCGGCGCCAGCGTGACCTGCGGCGTGGTCTGGGCCCCGGGGGAGGCCCACGACACGGTCACCGCACTGGAGGGATCGGCCCCCCAGGTGAGGTGGATCTGCTCGGGTACCGTCCCCGAGCCGAGCGAGCTGGTGCCACTCGGCCCGGCGCCGAAGGCATAGCTGTCGCGCAGGCCGAGGTCGAGTGCCACGGCCGCGAACCCGGCGACGGACGCAACCTGCATGAATTGGCGGCGCGACAAACCGGGTCGTGGCACTGACCCGGCCGCCGCACCACGACCATTTCCTTCACCTTCGGGGGGCATGCGCTGCAAGGTAACGAAAGGTCATGAACCGGGCGCGAACGAGGACCGAACAGCGGACTATCTCTTCGCGTCCACTCCCGGGCACGCCGCGACAGGACCGGGCGGCAGTCCACGGGACCCCACGGGGTCCGTCGTCGAGCGGCCGCCGGCCCGAACGCGATCTCCGTGGTCGCAGGAGGGTCCGGACCCCGGGCAGGATAGTGAGACCTATGGACCCTTCCTCACTCCGCGCCCTCATCGATCGGGTGGTCTCGGGCGAGTGCACGCCCGACGACGCCGTGCGCGAGCTGCGTCGTCTGCCCTACGCCGATCTGGGATTCGCCCGCATCGATCACCACCGTGATCTGCGCCAAGGGATGCCCGAGGCCGTCTACGGTCCGGGCAAGGCGCCCGAGCACTGCGCCGCCATCGTCGGGGAGCTTCTCGGCGCCAGCACCGGCCCGGTACTTCTGACCCGGGCCACCGAGGACCAGGTCAAGGCCGTTTCCGCCCACACCGAGGCTCTCGGCTACGGCCCAGGCGAGGTCACCGAGACCGGAGTGTTGCGCACCATGAGCTTCCGGCCCGCCCCCCTGCGGCAGGGCCACGTGGTGGTCATCACGGCCGGCACCGCAGACCTGCCCATCGCGCAGGAATGCATGGCCGTGCAGCGAGCCCTCGGGTTCGCGCCGAACCTGCTGGTGGACTGCGGCGTGGCGGGGCTCCACCGGTTGCTGGCCGAGGTCGACGGGCTGGCGATGGCCGACGTGGTGGTGGTCATCGCCGGCATGGAAGGTGCGCTCGCCAGTGTGGTGGGCGGTCTCACGCCTGCACCGGTCGTGGCCGTGCCCACCAGCACCGGCTACGGCGCCGCCTTCGAGGGGATGACGGCGCTTCTCGCGATGCTCGCCGCCTGTGCATCGGGTGTCACCGTGGTCGGCATCGACAATGGCTACGGCGCGGCCTGCGCAGTCGCACGGATCCTCCGGTGAGCACGGATCCTCCGGTGAGCGCAGGCCCCGTGGCGCCGTCGACCCGGACGGTCGCCTGGTTCCATTGCTTTGCCGGGATTGCCGGTGACATGGCGTTGGGTTCGCTGATCGATGCCGGAGCGGATCTCAAGGAGATCCGTCAGCTCCTCGACCGTCTGTCCGTGCCCGGATGGGAGCTCCGGACGGAGGAGTCGCTCCGGGGCGGGCTCGCCTGCACGCGGGCACTCGTGCACGGCAACGACGACGGCACCGTGCGCACGCACGCGCACATCGCGCACCTGATCACCGAGGCGACGTTGCCGCAGCGCGTGACCGAGCGGGCGCTCGCAGTCTTCCGCCGCCTGGCGGACGTGGAATCGGCGTTGCACCGGGTGCCTGTCGACCGGGTGCACTTCCATGAGGTGGGTGGGCATGACGCCATCATCGACATCGTCGGCACCGTCGCCGCGCTCGAGGTGCTCGACGTCGACGAGATCACGGCGTCGCCCGTCGCCACCGGGACCGGGATGGTGAGGTCGGCGCACGGCCCCCTCCCGAACCCGTCGCCTGCGGCGGTGCGCCTCCTCGAGGGCGTACCGACCTATGGACGCGCCACAACGGTGGAGCTCACCACCCCGACCGGCGCCGCGCTCCTCGCCGCATTGTCCACATCGTTCGGCCCCATGCCGACCATGGTGCTCAGCGGCAGCGGATTCGGCGCCGGGAAGAACGAGATCGAAGATCTGCCCAACTGCACCCAGGTCATCATCGGGCAGCGGGCTGAACGGCCGACGATCGGTGCCGGACAACCGGCAGTGGTCCTCGAGACGAACCTCGACGATGTCACCGGCGAGCAACTGGGGTATGCCGTGTCCGCAGCCCTTGAGGCCGGCGCGTTCGACGCGTGGGTCAGCTCGGTCATCATGAAGAAGGGACGACCGGGCCACGTCTTGCACGTGCTGACCGACGGCGCGCACGTCGACCGCTTGCGCCGCGTCATGCAGACCACGACCGGCACCTTCGGCGTGCGGGCCACGACCGCCGAGCGTTGGCCCGCCGAGCGCACTTTTGACGAGGTGTCCGTCGACGGCATGATCGTCCGGATGAAGGTCGGCCCCGGGCGGGCCAAGCCCGAATTCGACGATGTGGCGGTGATCGCGTCGACAACCGGTGCCCCGGTGCGCGACGTGGCCTCGCGGGCCGAAGCGGAGTGGCGGCGCACGCACGGCGATCAGCACCAAGGGCCGATTGTCGAGAAGGAGTAGCTCCATGACCCCGCAGGCCATGTTCGACTACGACGAGGGCATGACCGACCTCGTGATGGCCTACTGCAAGGAGCGATTGGCCCTCAATCCGGTGCCACTCGACTTCGGGGGCCAGGCCCCGGGACTCGGCTCCGTCCTGGCCGGGCTGATGTGCCCCGAAGGCAACGACGCAGCAGATGTCTTGCGGCTCTTCGTTGACGAGCTGGCAACGGCCGTCGTGTCCTGCGACAGCCCGCGGTTCCTCTCCTTCATCCCCGCCGCACCGACCAAGGCCGCACTGCTTTTTGACATGTTCGTCTCGTGCTCCTCTCTGCACGGAACCTCGTGGCTCGAAGCAGCCGGTGTCGTGGTCGCCGAGAATCAGGCGCTCGAGGTCATCGCACGCACAGCAGGCCTACCCCCCGAAGCGGGAGGATGCTTCGTGGCCGGAGGGTCGGCGGGCAATCTCTCCGCACTCGTGGTGGCCCGTGATACCGCCGGCTACCGGCGCGGCGGGCCTGGGCCCTCCCGTCCGCTCATCGCGATCAGCGACGAAGCCCACTCGTCGGTCGGGAAGGCGCTTCACGTCATCGGCGTCGAGGCACTGGTCATCCCCACCGACGACCACCGCCTGACCGGCGCTGCTCTACGCGATGTGTTGGCCCACCATCCGCGGTCCGACGATGTGGTCGGCGTTGTCGCCACGGCGGGGACGACCAATGCGGGCATCATCGACGATCTCTCGGGAGTGGCCGAGGTGGCGACGGAACGCAACTTGTGGTTCCACATCGACGGGGCCTACGGCGGCGCTGCCCTGTTCGCGCCCTCGAGCCGGCACAAGTTCGCCGGCTTCGAAAGAGCCGACTCGTTCATCGTCGACCCGCACAAGTGGCTGTTCGCACCGTTCGACTGCGCCGCTCTGCTGTACCGCCAGCCCAATCTGGCCAAGGCGGTCCATACCCAGGATGCCTCGTACCTCGACGTCCTCCACAGCGGCAATCCCGAGGAGTGGAACCCGAGTGACTACGCGTACCACCTCACCAGGCGCGCCCGCGGCCTGCCGATCTGGTTCTCTATGGCCGTGTACGGACTCGATGCCTACAGCGAGGCCGTGGAATCGGCACTCTCAATCGCCCGCCGGGGCGCGGGGATGATCGAGGAGACGCCCTACACCGAGCTCGTGCGACACCCCGAGTTGTCGATCGTCCTCTTCCGAAGGACGGGCTGGCGTAAAGCCGAGTACGACGCGTGGTCCTCTCAACTGCTCACGGACCAGATCGGGTTCGTGACGCCCACGACGTGGGAGGGCGAGACCGTGGCCCGCTTCGCCTTCCTCCATCCCAACACCACCGTCGAGATGATCCGCGAGATCCTCGACACGATGGCCTGAGCCGGCGCTCGGCTAACTCGCTGAAGCCGGCGTCTGCTCCACACCCCCGGCTTCTCCACGCTCGACCTCTCGACGCTCGGCCTCCAGTCGCTCGGCCTCTAGTCGCTCGGTGCGCTCCCAAGCCCGGTCGAGGGCGAGCAGCATGGTGTCCACTTCCTGGGCCCCGGGAATCGCCCATTTCCCGTTGATCACGAAATGTGGCACGCCGGTGATCCCCAGGTTGTGCGCCAACTCCTCATCTGCCCGCACCTCGCTCGCCCGGGCGTCGCTCTCCACCGTGCGCCTCGCGGCGTCGGGGTCCATGCCCGCAGCGGTGGCCACGCGCACGAGAACTTCATGGTCAGAGAGCAGCTGGCCGTCGGTGAAATAGGCGGCGAACAGCCCCGTCACCAAGGCGCCTTCGATCGGCGTCCCGCGTGCGGCGCTCGCCAGACGATGGGCATCGAACGTGTTGCCCATCTGGATCCGATCGAAGTTGAACTCCAGACCGACGTCACGCCCTAATGCGCTCATGCGCTCGTGACCGGCCTGTACCTGCTCGGAACTCATGCCGTACTTGGCCGCGAGCCTCTCGGTCATCGACTGCTGACGGTGAGCGGGTGCATGCGGGTCCAACTCGAACGAACGGTGCACCACGGTGACGTCGTCACCATGTGCGAACTGCTCCAGTGCCACGTGCAGGCGGCGCAGTCCGAGGACACACCAGGGACACGCGAAGTCCGACCAGACGTCAATCTGCATACGTGGTCCAACACCGCCCGGTAGTGGCTATTCCGTCACGGCGTGATCCGCGACCTACGCACCCCGACCCGGCCCTGACGCCGACCCCGGGCCCGACGCCGACCCGGGCCGGTCGGCCGCCTACTCCCACGGCAGCTCGGGCCAGCCTTCGGCCGCTGCCATCAGTGTCCAGCAGGTGGCCCCGTCCAGCGACTCGCGCACGATGTCGGCGTGGCCCGCGTGGCGAGATGTCTCCTCGATCAGGTGCAGCAGCACCCACCGCGGCGACCACACCAGGCCGGCCGGAATCCACGGGACCCCCTCGGCGGTGGCCGTCAGCGGGGCTCCGAGATCAGCCAGTGCGTTGATGGTCTTCTCGGTGTGCTCAGCCACATCCGCCGAGAACCGCAGGACGTCCGCCAGCGTCTCCCCCGACACCAGACGGAACCCGTCGCCCCAGTCCTCTTCGGGCATGAAGACCGATGTGTCGCCGTCCTGGATGAAACCGATCCAGGTCTGCTCGACCAGGGCGGCGTGCTTGACCAACCCTCCCAGCGTGAGCTCGCTCGCACTGGGTCGGGCCATGGCCTGCTCGTCGCTCAGGCCGTGGGTGGCGTAACGGATGCCGTCGCGTTGTTGGGCGAGGTAGGCCAAGAGGCAAGCGCGCTCGTCGACGACGGGGGGTACGAGTCCAGGCATGGCGGAGCTTCTCCTTTTCTGCCGGCAGCCGGCACGTGTAGCGGTAGGTGCAGTGTGCGCCGGAAAACTGGCCACCCTCTGGCCACTTTTCGAGGCAAACTGGACGGATGCGTGCTGACCGGCTCGTGGCGGCCCTCCTCGTCCTGCAGGCTCGGGGACAGGTCACGGCGGAGGAACTCGCCAATGAGCTCGAGGTCAGTCCACGGACAGCCCGCCGCGACCTCGAAGGCCTGGCCATGGCCGGTATCCCCGTCTACTCCCAACCCGGACGGGGCGGCGGCTGGCGGCTTCTCGGAGGATCACGAACCGATCTGAGCGGCCTCACGGCGACGGAGGCCCGCACGCTCTTTCTGGTCGCCGGCCCCTCGGCGGCGACGCCGCAGGTGAAGGCGGCCTTGCGCAAGCTGGTCCGGGCACTTCCATCGACGTTCCGCTCCGAGGCGGAGGCTGCGGCAAGTGCCGTCGTGCTCGATCCGTCGAATTGGGATCACGGCCAGGTCCCACCGCCACCGCACCTCGATGCGCTGCAGCAGGCGGTGATCGACGCCGTGCAGGTCACGCTCGACTACGGGCGTCGCGACGGCGCGCGGTCCGAGCGGACAGTGCATCCGCTGGGCCTCGTGGTGAAGAACCAGGTCTGGTATCTCATCGCCGGGACCGAAGCGGGACAACGCACCTTCCGGGTCAGCAGGGTCCTCTCGGTCGAGCGGACCGACGAACCGGTGCAACGTCCCGAGGGCTTCGATCTCGCCGCGGCGTGGCGTGACATCGTCACCTCGCTCGACGAGCAGCGCGCCCCGGCGACGGTGCGCCTGCGGACCGACGTCGAGACGGTGGACATCTTGCGCTACATGTTCGGCACCCGCCTGGTGCCAGGCCCGATGGACGCGGACGGCGGCATAGAAGCCGAAATCCGCGGGCACTCAGAGGAGATGGTGGCTCGGCAACTCTCGGGTCTCGCCGGGAGGTTCGAAGTCCTCACACCGCCCAGCGTGCGACGCCATCTGGCGGACATTGGCCGCACGTTGGTGGAGCACTACGGCCCCGCCCCGGCCGACCCCGTATCTGAGCCCGCCCCGGCCGACCCCGTATCTGAGCCCGCCCCGGCCGGCGACGTGTCAGCCGGCAGCAACAGCTGACTCCAACCATGCGCCGGCGGCCAGCAGCCGTTCCTCGCTGCCGGCTGGGCCGATCAGCTGGATACTGGTCGGCAATCCTCCCTGCGTCGGCAACGGAAGCGCGAGCGCGGGCACGCCGGCCAGGTTCACCGGGATCGTGCAGCGCGCCACCAACAGGTCGTTCCCGTCATCGAGCCGGGGCGGGAAGATCGTCAACGTGGGCGTGACGAGAAAATCGACCTGCTCGAAGAGCCCGGCCAGGGTCTGCTTCCAGGCCCGCTGCCCCACCCAGGCGGCAGCGATCGTGGCCGCGTCGAAGGACGCGCCCATGACCAGCCGCTCGCGCACGAGGTCCCCGATCCCGTCGGGGTCCCGCGCCACCAGCGCTTGGTTGGACTCCCAGGCCTCGACCATGAGCAGAAGCCCTGCGTCCCCTGTGGCCTGGTCCCATTCGGGCACATGCAGCTCCGAAATAGGCCATTCGGCGTCGTGGAGGGCCTTGTCCACAGCGGCGTCGATCAGCGGATCAGCCGGCGGGCGGAGGCGGCCGATGGTCACGCCTGTCGTCTCGGCCATCGCAAAGCCAGGTTCGAGCAACTCCATGCCGGCGAGGAGTCCGGACACGTCACGCGCCATGGGGCCGACGGTGTCGAAGCTGGGAGAAAGTGGCCAGACGTCGTCGAGCGGGATTCTGCCCCACGTCGTCTTGAGGCCGGCGGTACCGCAACACGCGGCCGGGATGCGCACGGAGCCCCCGGTGTCGCTGCCGTAGGCCACGTCGGCGTCCCCCACCGCCACCGCCACCGCCGACCCGCTCGAAGAGCCACCCGGCACGCGCGTCGGATCGATCGGGTTCACCGGCGTGCCGTACCAGGGGTTGATGCCGGTCACCCCCAGCGCGAGCTCGTGGAGGTTGGTGCGCCCGACGATCCGCGCTCCGGCCGCGCGTGCTCCCGCCATGCAGGCGGCGTCGCGCGGTGCGGGCACGGCGCGGTCGGCGACGGCACGGCAGCCGGCCGTGGTGGGCTCCCCCTCCATGTCGATGAGGTCCTTGACGGCGAGGCGGACGCCGGGGCCCGAGGTCTCGTACCGAGTGATGAACGTCGTCATGGCCGGACCCACGGGGCATCTTCGGTGGCGCGCATGCGGGCAGCGGCGGCAATGGCCACGAGCAGGGCGAGCGCCATTGCGAGCGGGGCGACAATGTGGACATGCAACACGAACACCGCCCCGACGAGCGCCCCGAGCAACATGGACGTCACCGAGACGAAGCGGCGTCCGTTCGATGATCCGGCACCACCCGCGTTCGATGTGTCGGCTGCGATCCCGGTAATGGTCAAGGTCAGCACCGTAGTGGTCAGATCGGGTACGGCAAGCTTTCGCGCGGTCGCGTTCTGAATTCCCATGGCCAGCGCCAGGCTCAAGATCAGCGGATAGCGGAAGCCGGCCGGGACCGGGCTCCCGCTCACCGCGGCCAGCAGCACCGAGACAGCGAGGAACGCGGCCTGAATCGTCGCGGCGGCCGCCAGAAGTCGCCCCCGATTCTCTCCGAGCCGAGCGCCGATTCTCCCCCCGGCGAGTGCGCCGAACCAGAATGCGACCAGGGCGACGGCCGAGGCTCCGACGGAGAAGCCAGGGGTCCCGACCAACGCAAACCCCAAGAACACGACGTTCCCTGTCATGTTGGCCACGAAGACGTGGCCGAGGACCAGATAGCTGAAGGCATCGACCAGGCCGGTGACGATCGTCAGTCCGACCAGGAGCTGCGGAAGAGGCCCGTGACGGCCTTCTCGGGGAGGGACCAGCGTCTCCCGAACGCCGGCGAAGAATGATGTCACCGCGACGTCGTCACTCGGCCGGGCTCACCTCGGGAACGGCACCCTCTTCGGGCGTGGTCTCCTGCAGTCCCCGCTTGAGAGCGACGAGGGCCACCAGGCCGGCGACGCCCATGATCGCGCACATGACGTAGAGAACCGATCGGGTGGCATAGGCGAAGTCCAGCGAGACGTAGTGCGGGATCGAGCTGACCGCATGCCCGCCCTGGGATTGCGAGAAGCCGGCGGCCACCGACGCCGCGTGGGGGACGTGGCGGGCGATCAGCGACGATGTCAGCCTCGATCGTTGCACGGTGAGCAATATCGTGCCCAATACCGCCAGGCCGAGACTCGCCCCGTAGTTGCGCACCGTCTGGGTGATGCCGGTCGCCTCGCCGTAGGAGAGACTCGAGGCACGGTTGATCGCGTCGGTGTTGGCGGGGCCCAACATCATGCCCATCCCGGCCCCGGCCACGATGATCCAGACCACCTGTCCCGAGAAGTTCAGGGTTGTCACCTTGGACGCCCAGAGACCGAATCCCACGGCGGCGATGGCGCAGCCCATGACGACGGCACGTTTGGCCCCTTCGCGGTCGAGGATGCGCCCACCGATCTGCGCCGCGATGGCGAAGCCGATGAAGAAGTACAGCAGGAACAGACCGGTCTCCGACGCCGTCTTGCCCAGTGAGATCTGGGCGTACTCACTGGCAAAGAAGAACACCGGGATGAACACCATCATGGAGATGAACAAGACGACGTTCTCCACGGCGAAGGCGCGGATGCGGAAGATCTTGACGTCGATGAGAGGTGCCGGCGTCCGCATCTCGACCACGACGAAAATGGCGATCACGAGCAGGCCGCCGATGATGCACGCCCACGTCCCTGCGTTGTCCCAACCCCACAAGACTGATTGCTGGAGGCCGAAGATGCTCAGCGCGATGCCCACCGCGACGAGAACAGCGCCCCGGTAATCGATCCTCGCCGGAACCGGCTCGTTCTCCGGCTTGGAGATGAACGTCAGGACGAGCGCGATCACCGCAACAGGTATGTTCACCCAGAAAATAGCCCTCCACGTCCATTGCGCCAGATAGCCACCGAGGATCGGCCCGATCGCCGTCAGACCACCGGCGATGCCGAAGAAGATGGCGAGGGCCTTGCCGCGCTCATGAAAGGGGAACGTCCGCACCACGATGGCCAGGGCGGCGGGGAACATGAGCGCCCCTCCCGCGCCCTGGACGACGCGGAACGTCACGATCCACGCCTCGGCCGCGCCTCCCGTGGGTGTCAGACCGCACAACGCCGACGCGGCGGCGAAGATGATGACGCCGAGCACGCACATGCGACGATGCCCGAAAATGTCCGAGAGCCGCCCGCCCAGGGCGAACAGCGCCGCGAGTGACAGCAGATACCCGTTGACCACCCACTGCACGCCAGTTGCCGATAACGAGAGCTCGCGTTGAATGTTCGGGACCGCGATCGACACGATCGTCTGATCGATGAACGTCATGGCGACCGCGAAGATCATCGCGGCGAGAACGAGGTTCCTGTTGGGGCCGGGGGCAGTCGTCATCACGATCCTTCGCTGTCGGTGCCGACATCGTCGCGCAACGTAGGAACCGTCTGCCATCCTGCCGCGGCATTTTCGCGGCCCCGTCGAAGACGGGCCGCTCCGAGGGGCCCTTGGACTACGGTCGGAGACCTGAGAGTGCACGCGCGGAAGCCGAAAAGGGCGCTACTGGCCAGCTTCTTGCTCGCCGGCATGGCGTCGGGTGGACTGGCGCTCCTCGTCGCGCCAGGGACGGCGGCGGCGGGTTCTCCCCTCCCCGGCGCACCGAATTGCCCGATGTTCCCGGCCGACAACGTGTGGAACACCGACATCTCGGCCCTCCCGGTGGATCCCCACAGCAGCGCGTGGTTGGCGAGCATGGACAGCTCCACCACCAACCTGCATCCGGACTTCGGGCCCTCGGGTGACCCGACCAACCCCTACGGCATGCCCTACACCGTTGTGGCGCCCTCGCATCCGCTGACGAGCGTGGCCTTCCAGTACGCCAGCGAGAGCGATCCGGGGCCCTACCCGTTCGGCGCTGACACACCGATCGAAGGAGGTGCGCAGTCGACCGGCGACCGGCATGCCCTCATGGTCAACCCGAGCACATGCACCCTCTATGAGCTCTTTGACGCCCGCTACAGCGCGTCGGGGTCCACCGCGGGGTCCGGGGCGATCTGGAGCCTCACCTCGAACGCGCTGCGTCCCAGCGGTTGGACGTCGGCGGACGCCGCCGGCTTGCCCATCCTGCCGGGGCTGCTGCGCTACGACGAGGTGCAGTCGGGCGGCATCACCCACGCCATCCGCATGACGGCGGACACGACGGACAACGCCTTCATCTGGCCGGCCCGGCATGCCGCGGGGGCCGCCGACAATCCCAACCTTCCCCCGATGGGTGCCCGTTTCCGCTTGAAGGCCAGCTTCAATATCTCGACCTTCTCACCACAGGCGCAGGTCGTCCTCCGCGCCATGCAGCAGTACGGCCTGATCCTGGCCGACAACGGCTCGAACTGGTACTTCGGGGGCACCGCCGATCCGGCGTGGCCCAGTGCGCTCGTCGATGAGCTCAAGGAGATACCCGCGAGCGCCTTCGAGGCCGTTGACGAGTCCTCCCTGATGGTCAATCCGAATTCGGGTCAAGCGCTTCAGAACGGCGGCGCGGTGCAGTGCACGTCCGCGCCCGGCTACCACATGGTGGCGTCGGACGGTGGCGTCTTCTCGTTCTGCGAGCCGTTCTTCGGCTCCGCGGGTGACATCCCGCTGGCCGCGAAGGTCGTCGGGATGGCGACCACCCCCGACGGCGGGGGTTACTGGTTGGTTGCCTCCGACGGGGGGGTGTTCACCTATGGCGACGCTCGATTCTTCGGTTCCACCGGCAATCTGCACCTGAACCAGCCCATCGTGGGCATGGCGGCAGCGCCGGACGGAAACGGCTATTGGTTGGTCGCCAAAGACGGCGGTGTCTTCAGCTTCGGCTCCGCCGCGTTCTACGGCTCGACGGGCGCCCTGCACTTGAACCAGCCCATCGTGGGGATGGCGGCCGTACCCGGTGGCGGGGGCTACTGGCTCGTCGCGTCGGACGGGGGCATCTTCAGCTTCGGCTCCGCCGCGTTCTTCGGCTCAACGGGCGCCCTGCACCTGAACCAGCCCATCGTCGGCATGGCGGCCGCACCCCGAGGCGGCGGCTATTGGCTCGTGGCCAAGGACGGCGGGATCTTCACGTTCGGCGCAGCGCCGTTCTACGGCTCAGCGGGCGCCCTCGCCCTCAACGAGCCGATCGTCGGCATGGCGGCCACGCCCGGCAGTGGTGGCTACTGGCTCGTCGCCTCGGACGGGGGCATCTTCACCTACGGTGACGCCGGCTTCGAAGGCTCGACCGGCGCACTGCACCTCGTCGCCCCGATCGTCGGCATGGCGGGCTGACGCGGCGGGACGCGGGCGCTATCCGGCGGACTCGAGCGTCCGCCGGTAGACGTTGGTCTCGCGCTTCTCGAAGCCCAGCCGGACGTAGAGCCGGTTGGCAGCCTCGCGGTGCGGGCGCGAGGTCAGATCGACCGTGCGCGCCCCTGCGGCATCGGCGCGCTCGATCGCGGCCCTGATCAACGTGCTGGCCACCCCGCCGCCACGCCAGGCGTCGTCGACGACGACGTCTTCGATCCAGGCCCGCACGCCGGTGGGGAGGGTGAAGATGACCAAGGTGAGCATGCCCACCACCTGCCCAACTCCGGGTACGCCCGCGGCATCAGCCGCGCCCACGCGTGCGAGCAGCAACGTGGTGGCGGGATCTTCAATGATCCAGGCGAGCCGTTCGAGCGACGGAGGTGCCGAGGATTGCGAGAGCTGAGGGACCAGGTTGGCAACGACAGCGTGCAGTTCGGCGTCCGCGGTCTCTGCCACGGCAACGGTGAGACCGGCATCGGTGACCATCAGATCTTCTCTGAATCGCCCCGCCACATGGGTTGGCGGACACTGTCGTAGAGGACGTCCCTGTGTTCGCCGGCCAGCGCAGCGAAGACCGTGTCGCTCCAGCGCTCCGAACCGACGATGGGCGACGGCATGGTGTCCCGGGTGAACCAGCCGACGTCACGACACTCCAACGGATGCGGTTGCAACGAGCCCCCCACGGCGCGGCAGTAGAAGAGCAGGGAGTAGAGCGGGACGCGGGTGAAACCGAGACGAAGTCCGTCCAGAACGGCGATCAGGCGGACCGGTTCGACCTCGATGCCGGTTTCCTCCTCCACCTCCTTGACGACGACTTCCGCCGCTGAGTACCCGACGTCGCACCAGCCGGTCGGGTAGAGCCAGATGCCCGAGTCCGCCCGCTGAATGAGGAGTAGCTCTCCCTTGTCGTTGCCCACGGCGGCACCGACGGCGACTTTCGGCGTCACATAGCCGGGCACACCCTTGCCGACGGTGGCCATCCACTCCTGGACGAGGCCGTCCTCGGCATCCGCGTCGGCGGGCTCCTCGTCCGCCTCGTAGCGGATGTCGGCCGCGACTTTGAGGATCTCCTCGAAGCGCTCTTGTTCGTACAGGCTCTCGGTGAATCCCAGCCCGGTCCGGGCGATGGCCGAGAGACTCTCGCTCCAGCGAAGGAGGGTCTTGAGGGGAACATTGCGATCCACGGCTGTTGACGCTACCGCGCCGCGCCTCATGGGCCAGAATGGTCCATGAGCGTCAACGAGGACTGCCGTCACTACGTGATGCGGACAACGCCCCGGGGCGATCGGTTGGAGCGGTGCAAAGTGGATGCCAACGAGCCCCTCCCCTTTGCCTGCCCCGAGGGATGCGTGTTCTACGAACCTCGGAAAGTCTCCCAGGCCGGCTGGCAGGTCAGCCGCAAGGAAGGCGAGGATCCCGGGCCCCGGCCGCGGCCGGTCTAGACGCCGGGTCCTTCTGTCCTCCCAGCTCGGGTCGCCGAATCAGCTCTCGAGGACGTCCCCGAGCAGGTCGACCGTGATGCCCTCCTGGCGCAACCAGTCGAGCGCCGCCTCGACCTGCAACGCATCTCCATCGAGTTCGCACACGATCCAGCCCCGGTGCTCCTCGACGTCAGCCCGCCGGATGTTCGGCTCCACATCGAACCTGCGGACGAGCGTGGCCAGGACCGCCCGCCGGACCTCTGACTCGGGAAAGGTCAACTTCACCCGAACTTGACTCACCTGGTCTCCTCCAGCATCCGGTTCATACTGCCCGAGCGGAAGCCTTCCAGGTCCAGTGCCACAAAGCGAAAACCGGCCGACCGCACGGCCGCGACCACCTCGGCCCGGCGCTCGAGGACGGTGGGGAGCATCTCGGGTGGGAATTCGAGCCTGGCCGCCGCCCCGTGGTGGCGGACGCGGAGCTGGCCGAAGCCGAGCGCACGCAGAGCGGACTCCGCGGCGTCCACCGCCTGCAGACGGCCGAGCGTGACCGGGGTGCCGTAGGGGAGTCGGGAGGCCAGGCAGGCGGCCGCCGGCTTGTCCCACGTGCGAAGGCCGAGCTCCTTCGACCAATGGCGGATGTCCTCCTTGGTGAAGCCGGCCAGGACCAGGGGGAATGTCGCGCCTGCGGCGGCCGCCGCAGCTTGCCCGGGGCGGTGATCTCCGAGGTCACTGACGTTGACACCGAGCACGACGTGCGCCGATTCGCCGTGCGCCAGCGGGCCCAGGACCGCCATGAGTGCCGTCTTGCAGCGCGCACACCGGTCGGCCCCGTTGGCCACGTAGGAGGGGTCTTCCATTTCGTCGGTGGGCACCCCCACCCAGCGCAGATCCCATTCCGCGGCCAATGCCGCGCAGTCCTCAGCCTCGTCGGCGGCCAGCGAGGGCGAAAGAGCCGTCGCACACAGCACCTGCGACCTTCCGAGCGTGTCCTGGGCCACCTTGGCCAGCAATGCCGAGTCGGTCCCGCCACTGAAGGCCACCACGACCCGCTCCAGCTGGCGTAGCTCGTCCCGCAGGGCGTCGAGTGAGGCCGTCACCCCGCTCGCCCGGTCGTCGTGATGGACGCCAATACGGTGACCAGATCGCCCACCATTCCCGTGTAGAAGGGCCCGAACTCCGCGTAGTGCGCCGACGCCTCGTCGAAGCGCATTTCGTAGACGCAATCCTTGAGGTCGTCGGGATGTACCCCGAACAACGTCACTCCCCATTCGAATTCGTCGAGGCCGGTGGATCCGGTGATGACCTGCAGAATCCGGCCGTGGAAGGTGCGGCCGACTTTGCCGTGCCCCATCATGAGCTCCTTGCGGCTCTCGAAATCGAGGCTGTACCAGTTGTGCTCGGCCGAGCGGCGCTTCGACATCGGATAGAAGCAAAAGGCCGTCTTGCCCTCAGGTGGTAGCTGGGGATAGAGCCGGGCCTGGCGCATCTCCTCGGGCACCCCCGCCGCATATTCGGAGATCTCGGTGAGGGAGACGTACGACGCAGCCACTGCGGCCCCGGCGCGTTGGACCGCGCTCTGGAATTCCCGCAGTCGCCACAGGTCCGGACCGAGCACCATGAGGCCCATGTCCGCTTTGTGGCCCAGCAGGGCGACCGGGATCACCTGGTAGCCATCCGTCTCGGCCGACTTCACGGCCTCACTGAGGATGTCGACATCGAGGCCACCGAACGCGGGCACATGGCAGAACAGGTGCAGCACCGCCTGGCCGACCGACGGGACGAGCGGGGAGTCGTTGGCCACGTCCGCCAGTGTAGGGATCAACCGGGGTGCCGGGCCCGAGCCCGGTCCGGCCGGACGTCAGCCGTACCGCGAAGAGGCGCCCCGAAGGGCGCCCCTGTCGCATCCGAACAACGATCTTGCGTCTGCGCCGTTGCCGGCGGCATCGGCTCGATCTAGTAGTCGTCCATCCCGCCGCCGGCCATGGCGCCTGCGTTCTCTTCGGGCTTGTCCACGATGACAGCCTCGGTGGTCAGGAACAGGGCCGCAATGGAGGCCGCGTTCTGCAGGGCCGAACGAGTCACCTTGGCGGCGTCGATGACACCCTCCTTGAAGAGGTCGCCATACTCACCCGTCGCAGCGTTGAGGCCGTGCGCACCCTTGAGGTTGCGCACCTTGTCGACGATGACGCCACCCTCGAGGCCGGCGTTGACGGCGATCTGCTTCAGCGGCTCTTCGACGGCTTTGGCCACAATGCGGGCTCCGGTCGCCTCGTCGCCTTCGAGCTTCTCGGCCCGCTCGAGGATGGCCACCTGGGCCCGCAGCAGGGCGACGCCACCACCGGGGACAACGCCCTCTTCGATCGCAGCCTTGGTCGTCGAGACGGCGTCCTCGATGCGGTGCTTCTTCTCTTTCAATTCGACCTCGGTCGCGGCGCCGACCTTGATCACGGCCACGCCGCCGGAGAGCTTGGCCAGACGCTCCTGCAGCTTCTCCCGGTCGTAGTCCGAGTCGGTGTTGTCGATCTCGGCCTTGATCTGGTTGATCCGGCCCTTGATGTCATTGTCGCTCCCGGCGCCCTCGACGATGGTGGTCTCGTCCTTGGTGATGACCACCTTGCGGGCGGTGCCCAGCAGGTCAAGGGTGACGTTCTCCAACTTGAGGCCGACCTCTTCGGTGACCACTTGGCCGCCGGTGAGGATGGCGATGTCCTGGAGCATGGCTTTGCGGCGCTCGCCGAACCCGGGGGCCTTGACGGCAACCGAGCGGAACGTGCCGCGGATTTTGTTCACGACGAGCGTGGCAAGGGCCTCACCCTCGACATCCTCGGCGATGATCAGCAGTGGCTTGCCACCCTGCATGACCTTCTCGAGCACCGGGAGCAGGTCGCGCACGGCGGTGATCTTCGAGCCCACGAGGAGGACGAAGGCGTCCTCGAGGACGGCCTCCATGCGCTCGGGGTCGGTCACGAAGTACGGGGCGATGTACCCCTTGTCGAAACGCATGCCCTCGACGAGGTCCATGTCCATGCCGAAGGTCTGCGACTCCTCGACGGTGATGACGCCGTCGCGGCCGACCTTGTCGATGGCCTCGGAGATCATTTCGCCGATCTCGGTGTCAGCGGCGGAGATCGACGCGACCTGGGCGATCTGCGACTTGGATTCGGTCTCCTTGGCGATGGAGTGGATGGAGGCCACTGCCGCCTCCACGCCCGCCTCAATACCACGCTTCAGCGACATCGGGTTGGCCCCGGCCGCCACGTTGCGCAGGCCCTCGCGGACCATGGCCCAGGCCAGGACGGTGGCCGTCGTGGTCCCGTCACCGGCGACATCGTCGGTCTTCTTGGCAACTTCTTTGACCAGCTCGGCCCCGATCTTCTCGAAGGGGTCCTCCAGGTCGATCTCCTTGGCGATGGAGACTCCGTCGTTGGTGATAGTCGGGGCGCCCCACTTCTTGTCGAGCACCACGTTGCGGCCTTTGGGGCCGAGGGTGACGCGTACGGCGTCCGCCAGCTTGTTCATGCCGGTTTCGAGCCCGCGTCGGGCTTCCTCTTGGAAGGCGATCAGCTTGGCCATCTGGTGTGTTCCTCCATCGCTCTGCTGGCCCATCGAGGGCCATTAGCACTCTCATCTGTCGAGTGCTAATAGGAAACCACGCTCAGGCCCCGCGCGCAAGAGCGACGTTCAAGACCCTGCTCAGCCGCCTAGAGCTGGCGGCCGACAGTCAAACGAAGACCGCAGACGGACCTCTATCCTCCGGCGACGGCGGGGACGATCGAGAGGGTCTGGCCGTCGACAACGGGAGTTGCAAGACCGTCCAGGAACCGCACGTCCTCATCAGCCAGGAAGACGTTGACGAAGCGACGCAGCTCCCCGGCATCGTCGAAGAGGCGGTCCGCCAGGCCCGGATTGGCCGCATCCAGGGCCTTCAGGGCCTCGCCCACGCTGGATGCTTCGACCTCGACCTCACCCGCGCCGCCGGTCAGGGTACGGAGCTGGGTCGGGATGCGGATTGTCAGGCTCATGGGTTGTTCTCCTCGGTGAGGTCGGTACGCCCAGGGTCGGTGCACCCGGGCGCGGTCGGTCCGAGTTCGGGGCGTCCCAACTCAGTGCCCTTCGAGCGCGGCGTCGAAGTCCGCCAGGGTCGGCGAGATCGTAGCGGTCGGGCCCGTGTACTCCGACAGTGCCTCGACCGTCTTGAGGCCGTGCCCGGTCACCAGGGCGACCACGCGCTCGTCGCGCCGGACGGCGCCCGAAGCGACCAGTTTGATCAGGGAGGCGATGGTCACGCCCCCCGCCGTCTCGGCGAAGATCCCCTCGGTGCGCGCCAGGAGCCCGATCGCCTCGACAACCTCGTCGTCGGTGACCGAGGCGCAGGAGCCGCCGGACTGGCGCATCGTCTGCAGGGCGTACCACCCGTCGGCCGGGTTCCCGATGGCCAGCGACTTGGCGATGGTCTTGGGCTTGACCGGCCGGATGGCGTCGGAGTTCTGGGCGAACGCGGTGGCCACCGGAGAGCATCCCTCGGCCTGGGCCCCCGAAATCCGCACATGTGGCTCCTCGTCCAGCAAGCCGACCTTGCCCAACTCGGCGAACCCCTTGGCCACCTTGGTGAGCTGGCTGCCCGAGCCGATGGGGACCACGACGTGATCGGGCGCCTGCCACCCGAGCTGCTCGGCGATCTCGAAGGCGAGCGTCTTGGAGCCCTCGGCGTAGTACGTGCGCACATTGACGTTGACGAAGGCCCAACTCGGACGCTCGCTCGTCAATTCCGCGCACAGCCGGTTGACGTCGTCGTAGGTGCCCTCCACCGCGATCACGGTCCCGCCGTAAATCGTGGTCATGGTCACTTTGGCCCGTTCGAGGTCGTGCGGGATGAGCACCACCGACTCCATACCGGCCCGGGCTGCATGGGCGGCCACGGAGTTGGCGAGGTTGCCGGTGGAGGCGCAGGCGGCCACCTTGAATCCGAGCTGACGCGCCTTGGTCAGCGCCACCGAGACCACCCGGTCCTTGAAGGAGCCCGTCGGATTGGCGGTGTCGTCTTTGATCCACAGTTCGCCCAAGCCGAGCTCGGCCGCCAGGCGGTCGGCGCGCACGAGCGGCGTGAAGCCGGCGCCGAGGTCCACCGGCGAGTCGTCGCTGACGGGGAGGAGGTCCCGGTAGCGCCAGATGGTGCGGGGACCGTCGGCGATCCGTTCCCGGCTCACGGTGGCGGCGATCTGCTCGTAGTCGTACGCGACCTCGAGCGGGCCAAAGCAGTAATCGCAGACGTGCAGTGCCTCGGCAGGGAACGCGCGCGCACATTCCCGACAACGCAGCCCAGTGACAAAATCGACCATCGGTCCTCCTCATCGATCGGGCATTGGCACCTGTTGGGCCCCGGGCGGGGTGTCCAACGGTTGCCGCGACGTCAACGGGCCCGTCCCTCAGTCGCTCTGGATGATGCTGACAATGGTAGCTCCTCTTCACCCCCCGTGCGCCAACGCCCGACGACCGGCGCCACGACCGGTCCCTCTCCCGCCGCCTCGCCCCCGGCCGCCCCCACCTCGCTCGCCCCGGGCCGCCTCACCCCTCGCTCGCCCCGGGCCGCCCGGGTTGGGAACATCGCAAGGCGGGTACGATGCAGTCGGCATGTCGGGTGAACACGACCAGGAAGCGCCGAGCACCCGCACCTTCCAGAGCGCGGACTTCCCTGTCGCCAAGGTGCTCGAAGCCAAGGCCGGCCGCACCGTGTCGGTCTGCATCCCCGCCCGCGACGAAGGCTCCACCGTCGGATCAGTGGTCCGGGCCGTGGTGCAACCCTTCTTGGCCTCGGCCGGTGGGAACGGCTTGGTGGACGAGGTCATCGTGCTCGACGACGGCTCGAACGACGACACGGCGGCGCAGGCCGTCGACGCGGGCGCCCGGGTCGTGCAGGGCGTCGAGGTCGGAGGGGGGAAGGGTCAGGCCATGGCAGCCGCCCTGGCGGCGTCGAGCGGCGACGTGGTCGCCTTCCTCGATGCTGACGTGGCCAACACGACGCCGGCCTTCGTCACCGGCATGCTCGGGCCCCTCTTGTTCTTCGACGACGTTGCGCTGGTCAAGGGCTTCTATACGCGGCCGTTGCACGGCGATCCGACCGGAGGCGGGAGGGTGACCGAACTGGTGGCCCGTCCCGTCCTCGAGCTGCTCTTCCCCGAGCTGTCCGATGTGCGCCAACCGTTGGCGGGCGAGACGGCAGCCCATCGCTGGGTCTTCGAGAAGGTGGATTTCGCCGACGGCTACGGCGTGGAGATCGGCCTGCTCATCGACGTGGCGCAGGAACTCGGAGCGGGCGTCCTGGCCCAGGTCGACCTGGGTGTGCGCATCCACCGCAACCGCCCGCTGCACGAGCTGCGCCCGCAGGCCACCGACGTGCTGCGCACCGCGCTCGCACGCGCTCCCCGCTGACCCCGTGCCACCCGCCGATCAGTTGCTGGTGGTCTCCAATCGCGGGCCCCTCTCCTTCCGCTTCGACGACCATGGCGGCGGCGACACCGACACCGACACCGCGACGGGCGCCACCGCGCCCGGCGACGGCGAGCGCAAGCTCCGAGCTGTCCCCGGCGGGGGCGGCTTGGTCTCTTCGATCGGCCCGCTGCTCGCCGGCACGGGAGCGACCTGGGTCTCGGTGACGATGGGCGCGGCCGACCGCGCCGCCGTCGCCCAAGGCCGCATGCGTCACGAGGACTTCACGCTGCTCCCCGTCGTCGTCGATGACGACACCTACCGCGCCGCGTACGACGTCGTCGCCAATACGACGCTCTGGTATTGCCATCATCACCTCTTTGACCTTCCCCGTCGGCCCCGCTTCGACCGGTACTGGCGACAGGCCTGGGACGGCTACCGCCGGTACAACCAATCCGTGGCCGACAC
The DNA here is from genome assembly GCA_963706555.1 of uncultured Acidimicrobiaceae bacterium. Lineage (GTDB taxonomy): Bacteria > Actinomycetota > Acidimicrobiia > Acidimicrobiales > RAAP-2 > Bog-473. The sequence goes on along the minus strand of OY970164.1, from coordinate 1,287,247 downwards.
GGTGTGCACGCACGCGGCGCCGGACTCGGTGGTCCTGGTGCAGGACTATCACTTTTCACTCCTCGGCCAGATGCTGGCCGCGGCGCGACCCGACCTGCGCACCGTGCACTTCTGCCACATTCCCTTTGCCGATCCGAACATGCTGCGCGTCCTACCCGAGGCTGCCGCCGGCGAGCTCCTCGCCGGTCTGGCCGGTTTCGACGCATGCGGATTCCATGCCCATCGTTGGGAGGCTGCGTTCCGCGCCTGTTACGCCGACCCCGAGCTGGCCGTCCTGGCCGCGTCGGCCACGGCGCCTGCGACGTTCGTCTCCTCCCTCTCCTCCGATCACGACGGCCTCCTGTCCGAGGCGGCGAGCGCCGACTGCTCACGGTCCGTTGACGCACTGCGCGCCGAGACCGGGGGCCGACGCATCGTCTTGCGGGTCGACCGCGTCGAGCCGTCCAAGAACATCGTGCGGGGGATGCTGGCCTTCGAGGAGCTGCTGGTCGCCTATCCCGAATGGCTCGACAAGGTCGTCCATGTGGCGCTGGTGTATCCCTCGCGGCAGGGACTGGCCGACTATCTCGCATTGGGCGCTGAAGTCACGCACGTGGCCGAGCGGATCAACCATGCGTGGGGGACACCCACCTGGACTCCCATCATCCTCCACGTCGAGGACGACCGCCCCCGTTCACTGGCGGCGCTGACGATCTCCGATGTTCTGCTGGTCAACCCGGTGCGCGACGGCCTCAACCTCGTGGCCAAGGAAGGTGCGTTGCTCAACGGGGGCGAAGGGGTGCTGGTCCTCTCACACGAGGCCGGCGCATGGGAGGAGCTGTCCGACGCCGCGCTGGGCATCAATCCCTTCGACGTCGCTGGCACGGCGGACGCCCTTCACCTCGCCTTGTCGATGGACCCCGCGGAACGTCGCGCCCGGGCCGCGCGCTTGCGGGAGTTGGTCCTCGCCCGTACCGCGTCCGACTGGCTCAACGAGCAACTCGCCGCGGTGTCGCGCCACCCCTGACGGCTCAGCCGTGGGCGGGCGCTGCAGCGAGCTGTTCGAGCAGCGCCTGCGCGCCCTCGGGCCCCTCCACCACGACGTCGGCGTTGGCCGCGACCTCCGGCGCGCTCTCTTCGTCGACCACCGCCACTCGGATCGCCGGCACACCCTGCGCCGCCATCTCCGCCGCGGCGTCGAACGCCGGTAGGTCACCGAGGTCGTCGCCGAAGACGGCCACCGCCTGCACCCCCGTGGCCAGGGAACGGAACACGGTCCCTTTGTCCACGTCGAGCGGAGGCCGGAGCTCGAGCGACAGGCGACCGGGATAGATCCGCAATCCGCGCTCCACCTCCTGGCGGCCGGCGAACGCAGTGGCCCATGGCCCCGCCGCGGGAGCGTTGCGCCAGTGCAGCGTCACGGTCAGGCCCTTGGGCTCCACGTAGACACCGTGCGGCGCATCGGCCCGGGCCTCGGCCACGGCATCGGCGATCACGCGTTCCCACGGGCGAGCGTCGGGTCCCACCTGGCCCAATCCGTAGAGGCCGACGAGCGAGACCCCGGGCGGAGACTCGAGCACACGCTCCAGGAAGTCGACCGGCCTGCCCGAGACGACCGCGACCAGGCCGAAACGCAAGGCCAGACGGGCCAAGAGCTCGGGAACACCCGGCAGCGGAAGCGCGGCCACGGGTTCAGTCACAATCGGTGACAGGGTGCCGTCGAAGTCGAGGAACAGTGCGCTGTGCTCCGGATCTCGGACCAACGGCAGAAAGATGTCCGGAAATGCGCCGGCGCCCACTGACCGGGGTGGCTTGCTCAGGCCCCGGCGACCAGGTCGGCCCCGATAACGACCACGACGTTGTCGCCGGTGATGCCGGTGACCGGCACCGATGAGGTGAGCGGGAGCACCGCTGCCGGCTTAAGGCCGAGGGTGGTGGCGATCGTGGCTGCTGAGGCCTGATAGGCCGCGCTGGCGTAGTACACCGCCGAGGTCTGCACGGTCGCTGACGCATCAGCCGGGGTCTGCATCGCCCACCCCTGCGCGGCAAGGACGGCCGTGTAGTGCGCGGCCAAACCGTTCGTCTGGGTGGCGTTGGCGACCACGACCTTGACCGAGCTCTTGGGGATCGTCGTTGTCGTGGTCGTGGTTGCCGGCGCCGTGGTTGTCGTCGTGTGCCCTGTGGGCGTCGTGGTCGTTGTTGTCGCCGCCTCCCCACTGACCGTCGGACGGGTGCCTACCGCCACCAATGCGATCGCCGCAACCACGAAAATGATGATGACCACCGCGGCGCGGACGGGCGCGATTCCACCCGGGGAATGTCCGCCGTGCGAGGCCCCTCCGCCCGAACCGTCGGGATCAGAGGGGGGAGGTTCAGAGGTCATCGAAGGTCCAGCCTGCCGTGCCTAGTGCCTCAAAGCAAGCCTTTCGCCCCCGATGTGGTGTCACCAAGCTGGAGGTGGGCTCACCACCACCCCCCAACTGCATGTCTGCACCCTGGTCTTCTTGGACGATGCGTGCGATAAAGGACTGAGATGCGCGACTCAGCTGTTCACGGCCTTTCCGTCGCTTGGTACCGCTTCGTGGCCACGCTGCGCCGGCGCTGGGCGGGCTACGTCACCCTGGCCCTTCTCATCGCCCTCGTGGGCGGCCTCGCGATCGGCAGCATTTCCTCCGCACGGCGCACGGAGGCTTCGTTCCCGGCTTTCCTGGCCAGTACTGATCCCTCCGACTTGGACATCGACCTCGGCAACTACAACCCCGCTGTGCTGAGAAAGATCAGCCATCTGCCACAGGTGGGCTCTCTCGAGACCTACGTCTCCCCCAATGCCAACCCGGTGAGGCAGAACGGCACGATCGACCCGTCCGAGCTCGACTCGGCCGAGCCGAACTTCGAGGCGAGCGTCAACGGGCTGTACTTCACGCAGGACAAGGTCCACATCGTTGCGGGCCGGCAGGCCGATCCCCGGCGGGCGGACGAGGTCATCGTGGACAAGCTCGCCGCGGACGAGATCGGCTACCACGTCGGCCAGGTCCTCCATTACGGCTTCTTCTCCAATGCGCAACTCGGGGGGAGCAGCGTCCCGACCACCCGGGCCTACAAGGTGATCAACCTGCATGTTGTCGGCATCGGCGTCTTCAACGACGACGTGGTCGAGGACGACGTCGACCAGATCCCCAAAATGCTGATGACCCCGGCCCTCACCGACCAGTTGCTGGGTTGTTGCATCACCTACGCCTGGAGCGGCCTCCGGCTGCAAGGCGGACCCGGCGCGGTGGGCGCCGTCGAGCGGGAATACCTGAGCCTCCTCCCCCCCGGGGACCCCTACTACTTCCACGTCACCTCCGTGATCGAGGCCGAGGCCGAGCAAGCGATCAAGCCGGAGTCCGTGGCATTGGCCGTCTTCGGGTGCATCGCGGCGTTGACGGCGCTGCTCATCGCGGGGCTGGCGCTCTCGCGCCAGTTTCAGCTCGATACCGAGGACCGCCAGGTGATGCGCTCGCTGGGCGCCGGTCCGGCCATCACGACCGCCGACGGGCTCATCGGCGCGATGTTGGCCATCGTGGCGGGGTCCCTCGCCGCCGGGGCAGTCGCCGTCGCCCTGTCCCCGATCAGGTTCGGACCGGTGCGCGCCCTGGAGCCGGGAGGCGTCTCCTTCGACTGGACCGCCATCGGGTTGGGCGTGCTCGCCCTCATCGTCATTCTCGGTGTCATCGCCCTCGCCATGTCGTTGCTCACGGCACCGCACCGCCTCGATGCGCGCCGTGACGGTGCGAGGGCCCTGGCGCGGGGCAGCACGGTCGCCACCCTCTCCGCACCGTTGCCGGTGGCAGCAGCCACGGGCACCCGGTTTGCGCTGTCCTCGGGCCACGGCCGTTCGGCCGTCCCGGTCCGCTCGGCGATCGTCGGGGTCGTGCTTGCGGTCACCGTGGTCGTCACGGCACTCACGTTCGGCAACAGCCTCAACACCCTCATTTCGCACCCCCCGCTTTACGGATGGAACTGGAACGCAATGATGGAGTCGAACGCTGGATACGGCGACATCCCGCAGGCCCAACTGACACAGCAACTGCGCCGGGACAAGGACGTGTCCGGCTGGTCGGGGGTCTACTTCGACTCGCTCCTCTTCGACGGGCAGCCTGTCCCGATCATCGGCGTGACCCCCGGCGCCGCGGTGGCCCCGCCGCTTCTGGCCGGGCACGCCGTCGAACGAGCCGACCAGGTCGTGTTCGGCCGGTCCACGCTCCTGGCGCTTCACAAGCGGATGGGCGACACGGTGCGGGTCACGGGTGGCGGCACGGATGAGACACTCACCATCGTGGGTGTGGCCAGCCTGCCCGCTGTCGGAATCGGGTTCGGGTTGCACCTTTCCATCGGTACCGGCGCAGTCGTCGATTACCACCTCATCCCGGCCGGCACCCGCGACATCCAAGGGTCGCCGGCGAACGGTCCCAATGCCGTGTTCGTCCGTTTCAACAACACGGCGAGCGCCACCGTGGCCACGCGCTCCGTGCAACACGTTGCCGACACCATCAACAGGACGACACACGGGGAGGCCGGTATTCAGGACTACCGGGTGCTGCTCCCGGCTGAGATCATCAACTACAAGACGATGGGCTCCATGCCCGCGATCTTGGCTGCAGGCTTGGCCTTCGGCGCAGTCCTGGCCCTCGGTCTCACCCTGGCCGCGTCGGTACGGCGGCGGCGGCGGGACCTCGCACTCCTCAAGGCACTCGGCTTCACACGCCGGCAGTTGGCCGGCACCGTCGGGTGGCAAGCGACGGTCACGTCCGTGCTCGGCACCATCGTGGGCGTGCCGCTCGGCATATTCGCCGGGAAAGGTCTCTGGGACCTGTTCGCCCACGAGCTCAACGTCGTCCCCGCACCGACCGTCCCGGTCCTCGCCGTCGTACTGGTGGCGATCGGCACAATCGTGCTCGCCAACCTCGTCGCGCTCCTCCCTGGACGCGCGGCGGCGCGCACTCCCGTCAATCTGGTGCTGCGGGCCGAATAGGAGCGCGGTGGGCCGAACGCCCGAAGCCCGGTCGTCACCCGAAACCTGACGAGGATCGGGATCGGTATGGGGAGCGTCCGCTTACGCGGTGGTCAGCCCCGATCCGGCAGGGCTAGGCACGGTCGCGACGTTCGGCACCGTCGGCACCGCGGCGACTCGAGGCGCCGAAACCGCGGGTTCGTCCGCCGAGACATCCTCCAGAGTCCTCCCTGCGGGCTCTGGAAGGAGGGAGGTCACGGCAAACCCGAGCACGGCCGATGCACCCGCCACGGCCAGGAGGCCGCGCAATCCGATGTGGTCCTGGAGCACCGGCACGAGGAACACGCCGACGAACGCGCCCAACTTGCCGATGCCCGCGGCGATGCCGTGACCGGTCGTCCGCACGCTCACCGGGAACACTTCGGAGGGCAACACGAACGTCGTCATGTTCGGACCGAACTGAATGAAGAAGTAGCTGAGACCGAGGATGGCCAGGAATGGCGCCACGTGCTCGGTGAGAGCAGGGACGATGGCCAACACCAAGAAGCACAACGCCATGACGGAGAACCCGATGAACTGCAGCCGTCGGTGGCCGATGCGGTCCATTTTGGCGACGGCCAGCAAGTAGCCCGGGACGGCGAAGACGACGAACATGCCGAGCGACCACAACAGCTTGGTCTCGAGGCTCGCCGTGGGATTGACCTGCTTCAAGATCGCAGGCAACGACAGCGTATTCCCGTAGTAGGCGTAGTCGAAGAGGAACCACGCCCCTGCGGTGCCCAAGATTAATTTGAGCATGCGGGGGTTGGACAGGAAGCTGCGAAGCTGCAAGCGCCCAGAGGCGACAGCGGCATCAGTGGGCTGGGTGATGACGCCCTCGGAAAAATCTGTCAGATCCTGGGCCGCCCGCGCTGACTCACCCTGCACCTGGGCCAGGTAGCGGGGCGACTCGGGCATTTTTGAGCGCAGGTAGACCACAGCGCCAGCCGGTACCGCCCCCAGCCCGAGCAGGATGCGCCACGTCAACCCGTCACCGATCCCCGATGACAACAGCAGGAGGGCGATGAGCGGCCCGACGATCAGGCCCAACGCCTGCATGGAGAAGACGAGACCGACTAGTCGACCCCTGTCCTGGCGGTTGGAGTACTCGCTCATGAACACGGCCGAGACGGGATAGTCGCCGCCGATGCCCAGGCCGAGGACCAGGCGGGCGACGACCAGGAAGATGAAGTTGGGGGCGAAGGCGGAAGCCACCGCGCCGAAGACCATGATCACCGCCACGGTCACGTAGACCTTCTTGCGGCCGATGACGTCCGCGATACGTCCGAAGGTGAAGGCACCGACGAAGGCGCCCAGGATCGCGGCCCCCGTGACCCAACTGGTCTGGAGCGTGCTGAGGTGCCACTGCACCGCGACGAGGGCCGCCGCCGTGCCGATGACGAAGAGGTCGTAGGCATCCGTGAAGAACCCGACGCCCGAGATGATGACGGTGCGGCGATGGAACTTGCTCGTCGGAGCTTCGTTCAGGAGGTCGGTGACCGTTTGCGCGTGCAGCGGGCGGCCAGCCCCGCCGTCTGCCACCGGTGTGTCGGGTGCGACGATCTTTCCAGCTCGCGACATAAGCACAGGCCACTCTTGCTGCCCCGGGTAATCCCAAGACCATCCAAAGGTAAACGTTGTGTGAACGATGCGCGAATTCTTGGTTATCTGGGCAGCTAGTGTGCCCAGGCGATGGATCCGGCACCCCCACAGTTCGACCCGGTTGAAGCCCGGGTCATCCAGTTGTTCGCGCTCGTCTCCGAGGCCCTGGCCAGGGCCACCGAGGCGTTGTTGTCCAACGATCCCTCCATGGGATCAGACGTGGTCGAAGGCGACCAGGCGGTCGACGATCTCACCGCCGAAGTGGAGTTGATGGTCTGGCGGCAAATCGATGCCACGAGCACCCCGAACGAGTCCCTGCGACACCTCGTGGGGATCCTCCTGATCCTCCCCGAGTTGGAACGGAGCGGAGATCTGGCCGAGCACATCGCCCAGAGGGCGGTCACCAATCTCGGCGCCGAAATGAGCCCGCTCAGCCGAGGAATCGTCCAACGGATGGCGGAGGTCGCGCTCGAGATGTGGCGTGATGCCGCCGATGCATATGCAGATCGATCGGCCCAGTCCGTTTCCCTGCATGAAGACGACGAGGAGATCGACATTCTCCACGACCGGTTGACCGGGGAGATCGCCGCCGAGACGATGCCCACCGCCATCGGGGCCCAGGTCACCTTGTTGGCCCGTTTCTACGAACGACTCGGCGATCATGCCGTCAATCTGGCCCGCCGGATCGAGATGCTGCACGCGCGGGCGACTGAGCCCTGAACGGGCACGACGCCGTGTGTCCCCGGTCGCGTCCCTCCACGTCAACGATGTCGTGGCGCTCGGCGTACGCTTTGCGCGATGCCTTCGGACCCTGCCTTCAAAGTGATGAACCGTGTGCATCGGCTGCTGCTGGGCGCGTCGGGCGGTCGCCTGGGCTGGCGGGTCTCAGGGATGCCTGTGATCGAGTTGACCACGACCGGCAGAAAGAGCGGTCAGCCGCGCACGACGATGCTGACCTCGCCGTTCCAGGAGAACGACGCCATGGTGGTCGTGGCCTCCCGGGGCGGGGACGCCACAAATCCGGCGTGGTTCCTCAACCTCCGGGACGATCCGAATGTCATGGTCAAGCTCGGTCCGAAACCCCCTGTGTCGATGATCGCCGAGATTGCAGACGCCGACGAGAGAGCACGAATCTGGCCGATCATCGCGAGTACGCATCGCAACTACGCCGGCTATCAGCGCAAGACGGACCGAGAGATCCCGCTCGTCGTGCTCCGACCTCCCCGAGGTTGAACCGGCAGTCGGTCCTGGTCGCTCCGACGTCGGACGCAGAGCACCGGACGTCTCTGGGCGACGCACTTCAGGACACCACGAGATCCTCGCCGAAATAGGGTCGAATGGCTACGCGTGGACCTTCTCGCACTTCCGGAGGATTTCCCGGATCGCGCAGCCACTTCCATGTCTCCCGGACGTCGAAGGGCATATTCGCCGAGGACCGTCCGAACTCATTCGTGAAGTAGTTGTGGGCGCGGGTGTCCCGCCAGACCTTTGTGATCTCGACCTGGTCCAGTTCATCGTTGTACCGCCAGTAGGCGTCCTCGGTGACGTCGATCGAGGAATTGTCCCCGGCAATCAGATGCCCGATACATCCCAGGGCGAAGCGCGTCACGGCTTCTTCCATGTCGACGACCTGGAGACCTCCGTAGGGATTCGTATTGGGTCCGTAGATCATGAAGAAATTCGGGAAGCCCGGGAGCAGGGTGCCGAGGTACGCACGCGCGCCATCCTTGCTCCAGAGTTCCGTCACCCCTTGCCGGCCACGACCGCGAATCTCCATCGGGAAGAGAAAATCGTTGGATTTGAAACCCGTGGCGAAGACTATGACGTCCACCGCATAGGAAGAGCCGTCTTCCGTCTCAATCCCGTCCGGGGTTATCCGGAGAATGCCGTCGGTGACGAGCAAGACGTCATCTTGCAACAGTGCGTCATAGACGCTGCGGTTCGGATCCACCAGAATCGGACGTGCCGACATGGGTGGCGCCTCGGGAAGCATCCTTTCCAGCAGGTCCGGGCGCTCCGCGAATTTGGACTGCATGAAGGCGATCCTCTGGTCGCGGATCTTCTTGTTCGTCTGACTCAAAGTGTGCGGGTCCTGAAATTCAGGATCGATCGTGAAAGTCGCCTGAAGATTGGTGGGGCCGTACATCCAGCTCGTCCGGAAGCGCACGAAGTTGGTGAAAAAGGGGAAATTGCGATCCAACCACGTGACTTGATCGGGAAACGGATCAAGATATCCCGGGGTGTCGAAGATCCAATTCGGCGTGCGCTGAAAGGCGAAGGTATGACTCGCGACCTTCGCCAATTCGGGAATCATCTGATACCCGGTACACCCGCTGCCGACGACGGCAACACGCGCGCCGGCCACGTCGAGATCCGCCGGCCAACGAGCCGAATGAAAGACCTGGCCCGCGAAAGTGTCCATGCCTTCGATGTGAGGAATGTTCGGGCGCGCCAGAAAGCCGACGCAGCTGATCACCGCGTTCACTCTCAAGGTCCGAGATCCGTCCGGATGTTCTGCTCGGATCTCCCAGGTGCTGGTCTCCTCGTCCCACTCACAGGAGGTGACCTCCGTGTCGAATTGGATGTCCTCACGCACGCCGAAGGTGTCGGCCACCCAATTGAAATATTTCTCGTTCTCGCTCTGTGGGCAAAATGGGTTCGGGAAAGGAAAATCCACCCCGTAGGTGTGGGTGTACGTACGGCTAGGGGAATCGACCCTCGCTCCGGGATATCGATTCTCGAACCACGTTCCCCCGACGCCGGAGTTCTTCTCGAGCACAGTGAACGGGATCCCTGAGTGTTTCAGCTGCACCGCCACGTTCAGGCCTCCCATACCCGCGCCGATCACGGCCACTGGGAAGCCTTTGAGTTGTTCCGCCGATGGCTCCGCCGACCACGCGTGACTCCGTGCCCAAGGGTCGAGCGCCAATGTCTCGAGCCACATCTCGAATTCGGCGTCGCGAATGTCTTCACCCGCGCAAAGCCCGAGACTGCGCCGCAGACGGTCCGAAGGGCCACTGTCGATGACGTCGGCGCCCTCGTCCCGGTACGCCTTGAGAAAGCTGGCCGCTTTCGACTGCAGCAGTGCCACGTCGGCGGGGTCCGTGAGCGTCTTGAACTCGAAGTACCCCGCCGCGGCTGTTCCGATCGCGGTCGCGCCGATACTCTCATCGCCGGTCAGTTGATACAGCAGACCCCGAAGGACCATCGGGTCGGCGAACCGGACAGCATCCTCGATCGTTTCGTCGGAGGCAGAGAGCAGTTCGAATCGTTCGTTTCTTTGCATGATCTACTCCAGACAAGCGGGTCGTGCCGACCCCCGATGTACTCCCTGTGCATGGACCCCTTGGTGGCTAAGTTACTAAACATTGCAATAGCGATCAATCGTCCACGAATGGCCAGAAGTCGGAGTTAACGTGACCTGCGCCCTGGCCGCGGTGGGGCGAACATTTCCGATGAGTCGACTGAGAGGTGCGCCACACAATGGCGAAGAGCACGCCAAACTTCAACACCGAAATTCCCGAGAAGATCATGACCCCGGATCAGGTGAGGACCCGGGTCGGCACTCTCGAGTTCTTCGATGGCATGCCGACCGACGCCACTGCGACGATTCTCAGGGAACACCTGACCTTCCTCCGAGGGGTCCAGGTGTTCCTCAACACGGTGCAAGTGGCGTCCCTCGAGGCCGTGCGCGTCGGTCTCGCCGAAGTGGGGGCCGCGGCAGCGAATCAGGTCGTCATTTATGACGAGCTGATGGACTCCAATTCGCTCTTCCTCACCGGAAACACGGACACGGTCTACGCACTCGCCATGCTTGACCTCGAACGGGACGGTCCGACAGTCGTCGAGATCCCACCCGGTTGTGGACCTGGCACCGTCGATGACGCCTGGTTCCGCTTCGTCGTCGACATGGGCGCGCCTGGGCCTGATCGGGGACAGGGGGGCAAGTATCTCCTTCTGCCGCCCGGATTCGACGGTCCCGTGCCGGATGGATACTTCACGGCGCAGTCCACCAGCTACGTCAACCTCCTCTGTCTGCGCGGGTTCATCGTCGACGGGAGCACCAACGCCGCGTCGCAGATGTTCCGGACGGGGGTGAAGATTTACCCACTTGCGCACAAAGATGACCCGGCGCCGATGAAGTTCATCAACGGATCGGGTCTGGTGTTCAACACGATCCACGCCAACACCGTGGAGTTCTACGACGAGCTCCACCAGGTGATCGATCGCGAACCGGTCGAGATCATCGATCCCGAAACAAGGGGGCTTCTCGCCGGTATCGGCATCCAGAAGGGCAAGCCGTTCGAACCAGATCCCCGTTTGCGCGAGATCCTCGTGGACGCGATTGCCGTGGGCAACGCCACCGCCCGGACGTTGTTCTTCCAAACCGATGTCGCCGACAACTTCTTGTACGAGGGCAGTTACTGGAAGCGCGGCTTCTTCGGCCGTGACTATCAGTTCCTGCTCGACGGTGGAGGCGGCGAGCGCAATCTCGATGCCCGTACTGCCCTCTTCTACATGGCGACCCTCAATACTCCGGCGATGACCATGAAGATGATCGGTGTGGGCTCGCAGTACGCCTGGGGCGATCGGGACAGCTCGGGCAACTACCTCGACGGAGCGAAGACCTATCGACTCACCTTGCCGCCCAACATCCCGGCGAAGAACTTCTGGTCCGTCGTGGTCTACGACCCCCAGACCCGATCTGAACTTCAGACAGGTCAGCCATACCCGAGCAAGAGCAGCCAGGTTGGCAACCTCACCGAGAACGCCGATGGCTCGATCGATCTCTACTTCGGTCCGAAGGCACCCAAAGGGCACGAATCGAACTGGACGCAGACCGTACCCGGCAAGGGATGGTTCACACTGCTGCGGCTCTACGGCCCGTTGGAACCGTGGTTCGACCAGACCTGGCGGCCGGGCGAATTCGAGGTGATCGGCTGAGTCGCGGGACCTCACTGCATCCCCGATGACCCTAGAATGGGTGCGCCGCCCGAGTAGCTCAGTTGGTAGAGCACTTCACTTGTAATGAAGATGTCGCGGGTTCGATTCCTGCCTCGGGCTCCACTGTGATGTCGCAAGGACATCGGAGACCGGCGTCTCGCACATCGCAATCCTGCTCCCTCGGCCTCACTGGCTTTCGCGTGCCGCCAGGCCCATGCGCTCGAGTTTGAAGGCAACGACGCGCCTGACGTCACATTGGTCACGAAGCCTTTGTGCGCCGGCCGTTGCGATGCGGCCACGGAGGGCGTCATCTCTCGAGAGCTGCTCGAGGAGGCGGGCGAGAGCGACGGGGTCTCTTTCGGGGAACTCGAGGTAGTGGAGTCCCGGCTCGAGCAGTGAGGTATCAGCCGAGGGATTCGACCCGACGAGGCAACAGCCCGTCAGCATGGCCACCCGGGCTGCGGTTGTCGGGAACCCGTCGATGACCCCCGTGTCGCCGTAGCCGTCCTCGGCACGATCGACCGTCGCCGGAGCCACGACGACGTCGCACTCGCAAAGGACCTGGCGGAGCTGTTCAGGTCCGAGCCACCCGTGGCAACGTGCCCCGAGGCGCGCGAGACGGTCACGGTGGCGCTCGTGAGGACCGACGACGTCGAGCTCGTAGGCGCAGCCGTCGAGTTCCATGGCATCGAGAAGGGTCGTGAGCCCCTTGCGGGGGCGATCGTCCCCCACGAAGACAAGACGCGGTCGACGCCGCAGGCTGCGACGGCGGAAACCGTAGAAATCCCCCGGGACAGGGACCGTCGTGGGGATCGCCGTGGGCACGAGTGCGCGGACGTCCTCCACCGTGGTGAACAAGGTGGCACTGCGCCGGGCGATTTCTTCGACCGCGGCCGTCGGGGTATCGGGGAAGAGCCCACCGCCGGGGTAGATCGTGACATGTGCCACCATGCCCCAACGGCGCATGGTGGGCAGGAGCGAAATGTCCTCTCTGGCACCCCCGAGTCCATGAAATCCCCCATGGCCCGCGACGCCGAGGATCCCCGCCGCCCAGTTGAAGAACACCATGTAGACATCTGTCACCCCGGCCGCGGCGGCCCGGGTCGGAAACTCGGCGAGGGGGTACACCGGTGCGGGGAACGGGTCGGTCATCTCATAGAGGGAGAAGAACAGCGTGTCGGGTAAACGACGCAAGAGCTCTTCGCCCTCGTGATAGCGGAAGCCGGTGAGGGTCCAGGGGAAATGGGAATCCACGACGGCCAAGCGGCGTCGCGTCCCGGCGCGGCGCGCCGCGAAGCGTCGCACCGGCAGGGCGATCCGAGACACAGGGCCCGGGGGCACAGGACTGCGCCCCACATCAGCCGGATCAGCGAGGGGGAAGGGGTAGCGGCTTTTCACGTGGTTGCCTCTGACTCATCATGGAAGCACGGCACCCCGGAGGATTGGCCGCGGCGTGCGCGGGGCCACGGGGGGACCCTAGTGCCGATGGGATGCAGCACCCGGTTTCGGACGACGAGCCCGCACTCGCCGTCAGGCCCGCGCTGCGCTCCGTTGCCTGGCCACTTCGAAGGCGGCCACCGCACCGGCCACGCCCACGTTCAGTGACGGGAGTGAGCCGTGCTGGGGAATGGAGACCACGGCGTCGCAGCGGCGCCGCACAAGTGGGGCCAGCCCCTTCTCCTCGCTGCCGACCACCAGGGCGATGGGGCCCTCGCCGAGCGGCAGGTCGTAGAGGGACTGCGGCGATTCCCCGGCCAGGCCGACGGACCACACCCCGAGGTCCGTCATCTGCGAGAGAGCAGCTGGTATGCCGCCCACCACGGCGAAACGGAGGTGCTCGATCGCACCCGCCGCTGTCTTGGCCACCGTCGGCGAGAGCCGCGCCGAACGGTGACGGGGCAGGACCACGCCGTTCACACCCGCGCACTCGACGCTCCGCAAGAGTGCGCCGAGGTTACGGGGGTCGGTAATGCCGGCGGCGACGAGGAGGAAAGGTTGTACCCCCTGCCGGGACGGCGCGCAGAGGTCCTCCAACGCGACAGGCTCCACCGGGCGTGCGAACGCGAGGACACCTTGGGGCGCCTCGGTCCGGGCTTGCGCATCGAGCCGATGACGAGGCACCGTCTCGACCGGGACACGCAGACGGGACGCCAGCTCCTCAATACGGTCCAGCAACGGTGAGGGATCCTGATCTTCGGCGAGCAGGATCTGGCGCACCGTGCGGCGACCGACCGAGAGGAGCTCGAGCACGGCCTGTCGCCCCTCAACCTGATCACCGCCGAGCTCGCTCGGCTCGCGCTGATCGGGACGGTGCGGGCGGCCCCGACGCGCCGCGTCGCCTCCGGGTCCCCCACCACTCCGGCTCGGCCCGCTGCGGCCGCCGCCGGCTCCTCCCCGGGGACCCCCTCGGCCTCCGCCGGCCCCGGCGCCGCTGCTGCGCGGCGTACCACGACGGCCCGATGGCGGCGTCATGCTTCCTCCAGGAGCACGACGGCCAGGCAGGCGATGCCCTCGGCCCGGCCCAGGGCTCCAAGGCCCTCGGCCCGCGTGGCCTTCACCGAGACCGGCCCACCCAGCACCACGGTGAGCTTGGCCATCATCGCCTCGGTGTAGGGCGCCAGCCGGGGCGTGTCGGCGATCACCGTGCAGTCCGCATTCGCACAGACGTACCCCTGTTCGCGCGCCATGCGCACCACCTGGGTCAACAGTTCGACGCTGTTCGCCCCCTCCCAGACCGGGTCGGTATCGGGAAAATGCCGGCCGAGGTCGCCCAGTCCCACCGCCCCGAGGACGGCATCGGAGATCGCATGGCAGACCGCATCGGCATCACTGTGGCCGCCCAGTCCGCGGGCGCCCTCGATCACCACGCCCCCGAGAACCAGAGGCCGGTGGGGATCGTCGGAGAACCGGTGGATGTCGATGCCTTGCCCTATACGCACGCTCAACCTCTCAAGAGACCTTCGGCCGTGCCCAGATCGGCGGGGGTGGTGATCTTCAGGTTGCGGGGATCGCCCGGGACGACCCGCACGGTAGCGCCGAGTGCCTCGACCAGCGCGGCATCGTCGGTGGCTTCTCCGCCGGCGGCGTGGGCGCGGCGCAGCAGTTCCGCCCCGAACGCCTGCGGGGTCTGCACCGCCACCAGCGAGGAGCGGTCAAGGGTCCGGGTCACGTTGTTGGTGCCGTCCACCACCTTGATGGTGTCGCTCACGGGCACCCCGGGGATTGCCCCACCTGCACCGTCAGAGAGGACGGCGGCGATCACCGAGCGGAACAGCGCGTCGGAAGCCAGAGGGCGGGCGGCGTCGTGCACCACGATCACCTCGGCCGCCCCCGGGACCGCGGCCAGGCCGAGGCGGACCGACTCGGCCCGCGTGGACCCACCTTCGACGACGACATCGGCTCCGTGCGCGACCTCGACCCCCGCCCCCCGGGGAACGACCAGGACGACGCCAGTCGAGGACGGGCGACAGGCGGCGACCGCCCACTCGACAACGGGGCGCTCCGCCAGGAGCGCGAACTGCTTCATCTGGCCGAAGCGCTGGCCCGAACCGCCGGCCACCACGATCGCCCACACCGTGGACACGGAGTCGCCGCTAGGTCAACGCGTCGTTCAGACGCTCTTCTGCTGTCTCTTCGTCGACGTTGAGGGCGAAGGTCAGCTCGGAGACCAGGATCTGGCGGGCCCGTTGCAGCATCCGCTTCTCACCGGCGGACAGACCCTTGTCCTTGTCCCTGATGGAGAGGTTGCGCACCACCTCGGCCACTTGGTAGATGTCGCCGGACCGCAGCTTCTCCGAGTGGTTCTTGTAGCGGCGGGACCAGTTGGTCGGCATGCGCGCTTCCTTCTTGCGCAGCACGGCGAAGACCTCTTCGACCTCTTCGTCGTTGATCACTTCGCGCAGGCCGACACCCTCGGTGTTGTCGGCGGGCACGTTGAGGATCAGGTCCCCGTACGCCAGGCGGAGCACGAGGTACTCGCGCTTCTCGCCGAAGGCGACCTTGGTCTCCCGCTTCTCGATGACTGCGGCCCCATGGTGGGGGTATACGACTTTGTCTCCGACCTTGAACACGGAACTCCCTTGCACGGACACGGCGCCGGGCCAGCGACGATTTTCAGAGGTGCCGCACCGGTCCCGACAGGTCAGTCGGCCGAACGGCAGCTTCCTATTTTACCAGATTCGCCCACTATTCGTACCGCTCGAAGATGCTGGCCTCGACCATGCGCGCCAACCCGTCACGGATGAGACGGGCCGTGGCTGCACCGATCCCCTCGACGGACTCCAGTTCGGTCGCGCTGGCCGACATGATCTCGGGCAAGGTCGAGAAACGCTCCACCAGCCGTTCGATGAGGATGGGGGCCAGCTGGGGCAGGCGGTGCAGGAGCCGATACCCGTGAGGGGCCATTTCGGCGTAGAGCTGGTCATCGGGTGCCGGCAGGCCCAGAATCGCCACCACGTGGGGCAGGTCCATCAGATGGTCGGCCGAGAGCGTCCGCAGGCGCGCCTGCGCCATCGGGCCGGCGTAATCGCGCAGGACCAGCGAGACGGTGTCGCTGACGCCGGCACTGAGCTCGACGGCCTGCAGCTGGACCAGGCGCCCGTCGGAGCCCAGCTCGACGAGATGCCCGTCGATCTCCTCGGCGATCCGGCGCACCATTTCCCCCGGTTGCAAGACGGCCACGACATCGCGCACCGAGACCGTGTCCTCCATCTCGAGCCGCGTCAGCACCGTCAACGCATCGTCGAAGCGCATGCGGAAGCGCTGTTGGGTAGCCAGCGCCTGGCTGGAGCGGTCGATCAACCACCCCGAGGTCTGGCTCGTGTGCTTGAGGCCGTTGCGGTACACCGCGATGGTGGCCATCGCTTCGGAGACGGCGATCACCGGCACGTCGATGGAGCGGGCCACCCGCTCGGCCGTCCGGTGCCGGGTGCCGGTCTCGGTGGTGGCGATGCTGGCCTTGGGCACCAGATGGACATTGGCCCGGGCGATCCGGGAGGCGTCGGCGGCCAGAATGATGGCGCCGTCCATCTTCGCCAACTCGGAGAGCCGCTGGGGGCTGTATTCGGCATCGAGCAGGAAACCCCCGGTGCAGACAGAAAGGACGGCCGGATCGTCGCCCACGACGATGAGCGCCCCGTGCTTGGCCTGGAGGATGCGGTCGAGGCCCTCGCGCAGCGCCGTGCCGGGTGCGACGAGCGCGAGCGCGTCGTTCAGCGGCTGGCTGCCACGGTCGACCACAGGGGAAGCGTACTGGTCAGTGCCTCGTCGAGCGTACGGACGCGGTGGAGCACCATGCCGGGCGGGACACCCTCCGACGACGTGGACGCGGGCACGAGCGCACGGCAGAAGCCGGCGCGCCACGCCTCGGCCAACCGACGTTCGGCCCCCGGCACCATGCGGACCTCGCCGGCCAGTCCCAGCTCACCGAACACGACGAACTCGGGCGGCACCACCAGCCCCTCTGCGGCCGACGCCACAGCGAGTGCCACCCCCAGGTCCACCGCCGGCTCGACGATGGTGATGCCGCCGACGGCGGCCACGAAGACCTCGGCCGGCCCGACAGCGACCCCGGCCCGGCTGCTCAACACGGCCAGCAACAGGGTCACCCGCGCGGCGTCGATGCCCAGGGTCTTGGGGCGTGTCCCCTCGGCACCCGGCCCGAGAAGGGCCTGCACCTCGACCAGCAACGGGCGGCGGCCCTGCAGCACGGGGACGACGACGCTGCCCGGGACGCCGGGCATGCGGTCCCCCAGCAACATGGGCCCGGGATCGGGCACCGCCCGCAGGCCGTCCTCGCGCATTTCGAAGATCCCCACCTCGCCCGCGGGCCCGAAACGGTGCTTCACCGCCGTGAGCATGCGCAGGGCATGGTGCCGGTCCCCATCGAAGGAGAGGACGGTGTCGACGAGGTGCTCGACCGCCCGCGGACCGGCAAGGTCGCCGTCCTTGGTCACGTGGCCCACCAGGACGATCGGGATGCCCGTGGACTTGGCCAGCCGGGTCAGCCGGTCCACGCAGGCTCTGACCTGGGCCAGGCTGCCGGCGGAGCCCGGCAGTTCGTCGTCGGAGACGGTCTGGATCGAATCGACGACCACCAGTGCCGGCTGATGGTGGACGATGGCCTCCTCAATGGCGACCACGTCGTTACCGGCCAGGGCCAGCAGGTTCTCCGGCACAGCCCCGATCCGGGCGGCGCGCCCGCTGACCTGGGTCAAGGACTCCTCGGCCGAGGCCAACAGGACCTCGACACCGGTCGCGGCCACCGACGCCAGGACCTGGAACAGCAGCGTGGACTTGCCCACGCCGGGAGGACCGAAGACCAATGTCACGGAGCCGGCGACGAACCCCCCGGCCAGCACCCGGTCGACCTCGACCACCCCCGTCGGCATCGGCAGGGCCTCGCAACCGTCGACGTGGCGGAGCGACACCGCGACGGCACCGGTCGAGACGGGTGACGCGTTTGCACGCCGGTTGGCCGCCGGCGACGTGGACGCCATGAGGGTGTTCCACTGGCCGCAGTGCGGGCAGCGCCCCACCCATTGGGGGGCCACCCCCTCACATGCGGTACAGAGGTAGATCTCGATCCGTCGGGCCATTGCGGCACCCTAGGGAAAGGGTGTGACACGCGCCGGGATACCTCCCCGCATCGCCTGGCCGCAAAGAAACCTGCGCTTACTCCCCTTCGACGCCAGCTCCGGCCAGCTCCATCGGCGGCGGCTGAATGCCCTCGATGGCCCGGAAGCTGAGCTGCGGCCCTTCCCCGTCGATGGGAGAGTCCTCCACGTCGACGACGATCGTCTCGCCGACCCGGAATTCCTTCCACAGGATCCGCTCGGAGAGAGGGTCCTCAACCAGCTGCTGGATGGCCCGGCGCAGCGGCCGCGCTCCGAGCTGGGGGTCGTAGCCCTTCTCCGCCAGGAACGTACGGGCGGCCGGGGTGAGCTCGAGGCCGATGCCCTGATCCGACAGCTGCGTGATCGTCCGCGACATGAGGAGATCGACGATCTCGGTGACCTCCGCCAGCGAAAGCTCGTGGAAGACGATGACCTCGTCGATGCGGTTCAGGAACTCGGGACGGAAGTGGGACTTGAGCGCCTCGTTGACCTTGGCCTTCATGCGCTCGTGGGTCACTGCCTCCGAGTTCTGCGCAAAACCGATGGCGGTCTTGCGCAGATCGGACGTACCCAGGTTCGACGTCATGATCAGCACCGTGTTCTTGAAGTCCACCGAACGACCCTGGGCGTCGGTCAGGCGACCGTCCTCCAGAATCTGCAGCAGCGTGTTGAACACGTCGGGGTGCGCCTTCTCGACCTCGTCGAAGAGGACAACGGAGAACGGCTTGCGCCGCACCGCCTCGGTCAACTGACCGCCCTCTTCGTAGCCGACGTAGCCGGGGGGCGAGCCCACGAGACGGCTGACGGTGTGCTTCTCCATGTACTCGCTCATGTCGAGCTGGATCAGCGCGTCCTCGTCGTCGAACAGGAACTCGGCCAGCGTCTTGGCCAGCTCCGTCTTCCCGACGCCCGTGGGGCCGAGGAAGATGAACGAACCACTCGGCCGCTTGGGGTCCTTAAGGCCTGCCCGCGTGCGCCGGATGGCCCGCGAGAGCGCCTTGAGCGCCTCCTCCTGGCCCACGACACGCTTGTGCAGCTCGTCCTCCATGCGGAGCAGCTTGGCCGTCTCCTCCTCGGTCAGGCGGTAGACCGGAATGCCGGTCCAGGCCGCCAACACCTCGGCGATGACTTCCTCGTCCACGACGTCGAAGAGGTCGACGCCATCGGCCCGCAATTCGGCGTCCTGCACCTCTTTGCGATCCAGGCGCTCCTTCTCCTGCTCGGCCAACTTCTTGGCCTGCTCGAACGCACCCTTCTCGATGGCTGCTTCCTTGTCGGCACGCAGGCGCAGGATCTCCTCGTCCAGCTTCTTGGTGCTGGTCGGCGTGGACATGCGGCGGATGCGCAACCGGCTGCCGGCCTCGTCGATGAGGTCGATGGCCTTGTCCGGGAGGAACCGGTCGGCCAGGTAGCGGTCGGCCAGGTTGGCCGCGGCGACCAAGGCCTGATCGGTGATGCTCACGGCGTGGTGCGACTCGTAGCGGTCGCGCAGGCCCTTCAGGATGTCGATGGTCAACGCCACCGACGGCTGCTCGACCTTGACGGGCTGGAAACGACGCTCGAGGGCGGCGTCCTTTTCGAGGTGCTTGCGGTACTCGTCGATGGTGGTTGCGCCGACGGTCTGCAACTCGCCGCGTGCGAGCATCGGCTTCAAGATAGAAGCCGCATCGATCGCACCTTCGGCCGCGCCGGCACCGACCAACGTGTGGATCTCGTCGATGAACAGCACGATGTCGCCACGCGTGCGGATTTCCTTGAGCACCTTCTTCAGGCGCTCTTCGAAGTCACCGCGGTAACGACTGCCGGCCACTAGTGCGCCGAGATCGAGGGTGTAGAGCTGCTTTCCGGTCAAGGTCTCGGGGACCTCGTTGGCCACGATGCGCTGCGCCAGTCCTTCGACGATCGCCGTCTTGCCCACGCCGGGCTCGCCGATCAGCACCGGGTTGTTCTTGGTGCGCCGCGAGAGGACCTGCATGACCCGCTCGATTTCCTTCTCGCGCCCGATGACGGGGTCGAGCTTGCCGTCGCGCGCCAGCTGGGTCAGGTTGCGACCGAACTGGTCGAGCACGGGCGAACCCGACGGGTTCTCGCCCGAGGCGGCACCCTGGCTGGCGCCGACCGACTCCTTGCCCTGGTTACCGGACATGAGCTGGATGACCTGCTGGCGCACGCGGCCCAGATCGGCGCCAAGGCTGACCAACACCGTTGCGGCCACGCCCTCGCCCTCACGGACCAGGCCCAGCAGCATGTGCTCGGTCCCGATGTAGCTGTGTCCCAACTGCAGGGCTTCGCGGAGCGAGAGCTCCAGGACCTTCTTGGCCCGGGGGGTGAACGGAGGGGACCCGCTGGGCGCCGTCCCGGCCATCCCGATGGTCTCCTCGACCTTTTCACGCACGGCCTCGAGGGAGATCCCGAGTGACTCCAGAGCCTTGGCGGCTACGCCTTCGCCCTCGTGGATGAGCCCGAGCAGAATGTGCTCGGTACCGATAAAGCTGTGGTTCAGGAGACGTGCTTCCTCCTGAGCCAACACCAACACCCTCCGTGCCCGGTCGGTGAAGCGTTCGAACACCCTGACCGCCTCTCTCTCTAACTCGTACTTCAGTGTACCTGCGGGGCCTTGTCCAATCGGCGGCAGGCCGTATGTTGGGATCATATTGGGAAGCCATTGGGGACCAAGCTGGAAGCGGCCCCGGACACGGCCCGCGGCGCTCAGCTGTCACAGCAGTTCGACTGTCGCCTATCGTCACGGGGAGTGAATGCGTCGGAGGCCCTCGACCTGCCCCTCCTCGAGGAGGGGTTGCAGCGCGTCGAGCCCCTGCTCAATGCCAACGTGGTGACCGGCGACAGCTTCCTCGATTCGGTGACCACGCATCTCATCACCGCAGGTGGCAAGCGCCTTCGGCCCCTGCTGGCGTTGGCCGCGGCCACGGGCGGGGATCGTGACGCGACCCACGACGAGCTCATGGGGGCAGTGGCCGTCGAACTCGTCCATCTGGCGTCGCTCTATCACGACGACGTCATCGACGAAGCCACGATCCGGCGCAATGTCGAGAGCGTAAACAGCCGTTTCGGAAATTTGGTCGCCATCGTGGCCGGCGACTACCTGTTGGCCCGATCGGCGGCGATCGCCGCCGACCTCGGCGTCGAGATCGCCGCGCTCCTCGCCGAAACGCTGGCCAACCTGTGCCAGGGACAGGTCTCCGAGGTCCGCTCGGCGTTCCAGATCACCCGGAGCCGGGAGGACTATGTCAGGGCGATCACCGGCAAGACGGCGGCGCTCACGTCGACCTCCTGTCGCATCGGTGCGCTCACCGGTCGGCGTCCGTCTTCCGAGGTCGATGCCCTGACCGAGTACGGCCACTGCTTCGGCATGGTCTTCCAGATCCGTGACGACGTCCTCGACATCACTGCCACGGCCGGCGAGCTCCTCAAGCCGGCCGGGCAGGACCTGGCCGAAGGCATCTACAACCTGCCGACGCTGGTGGCCCTGGCCGATCCCGATTCGGGCCCCGACCTTCGTGCGCTCCTGGGGCGGCCGCTGGGTCAGCCCGAGCGAGAGAAGGCGTGCGCAATCGTGGCGGCGTCGTCGGGCATCGCCGTCGCGGTCGACGCGGCCCGGGCGTATGTCGACCGGGCTCGGGACGCCACCTCGGGTGTCGCCAACCGGGCCTTACAAGAGGGCCTGACCCAATTGGCCACCGAGCTCCTCACCGACCTTCCGGGCTAACTCCCGCATTTCGCAGCGATCTTGGCCAGGAGCGTGTTGCCCTTGCCCTCCAGCTTCTGCACCCGGGAGATCCGCTTGGAGATTCTCGCGGCCACCTTCGTGTGCCCGGCCGCCGTCGCCTTCGCCTCGCGCGCTTGGGCCTTGGGCACCCATGCGGCCGCCTTGGCCTCTCGGGCCTGAATCCGCGTCGCCACCGTCTCTGCCTTGGCACAGCGTGCTGCGTGTGTCGCCGGCGTCGCATCCGTCGCCGGCGTTGCATTCGTCGGTGTTGTCGCATTCGTCGGTGTTGTCGCATTCGTCGGTGTTGTCGGCACGGCGGCACCAGCTGTTCCTGACAGCCCGATCACGCCTGCAGCGCCGAAGATCAGCGATCCCGACACTGTGGCCACTGCAACCAGTTTGCGCATCATGATGTTGTCCTCGACTTCCGTTACTTTCGTAACTTCTGTTCGCAGAGCCCGGTGTGGAACTCGCTGCCCATCACTCTGCGGGTCAGATGTGAGGAACCTGTGAGGGGAATGTCAGGGCTCGTCCCGGCGCGTCATGGGCGTTGGGCCTCGGGACGCAGCGTCGGGAAGGCGATCACCTCGCGGATGTTGGTGACATCGCCGAGCAGCATGAGCAGGCGGTCGACGCCCAGACCGAACCCCGAGGTCGGGGGCAGGCCGTACTCGAGGGCCCGGAGGTACTCCTCGTCGACCTCGCCGACCTCCTCTTCGTCGCCCGCAGCATGCCGGGCCGCCTGTTCCATGAAACGCGCCCGCTGGTCGTCGGGATCGATGAGCTCGCTGAAGCCATTGCCGAGCTCGCGCCCTGCGACCACCGGCTCGTAGCGCTCCACCAGATCGGGACCGTCGCGATGACGGCGGGCGAGCGGCGACACCTCGGCCGGGTAGTCGATGACGAAGACCGGGCCCCAGAGCTCGGCCTCCGTGGTCTTCTCGTAGATCTCCAGAAGGATCTTGCCCGGGCCCCAGTCGTCCGCAACGGCGATGCCGACTTCGGTCGCCACCCGCACCAGCTCGTCGCGCGGGCTGCGCACGTTGACCGAAATTCCGGCGGCTTCGGCGATCAACTCGGACAACGTGGCGCGTCGCCACGGCGGCGTGAGGTCGAGCTCGCGCCCGCCGTAGGACAACACGGTCGTGCCCAGGAGGTCGAGGGCGATCGCCGGCCACCAGCTCCTCGAACACCACCATCGTGTCGTTGTAGTCCGCGTAGGCCTGATACAGCTCGAGCGTCGTGAACTCCGGATTGTGCCGCGGCGAGATGCCCTCGTTGCGAAAGCTGCGCCCGATCTCGAACACCTTGTCGAAGCCGCCGACGACGAGTCGCTTCAGGTACAACTCCGGCGCCACCCTGAGATACAGGTCGATGTCCAACGTGTTGTGATGCGTGATGAAGGGTCGCGCCGTGGCCCCTCCGGCGATCGGATGCAGGATCGGCGTCTCCACCTCCACGAAGCCCTGGGCCCACAGACGTTGGCGCATCGCCTGCACCACGTCGCTGCGCAACGTCAGGAGCTGCCGTGTCCGCTCGTTGGCCCAGAGGTCGACTTCGCGCTGGCGGTACCTCGTCTCGACGTCGGACACGCCATGCCACTTGTCGCCGAAGTTGCGACGCGCCTGTGCCAGCAGCTCCCACTCCGGTCACCTTGACCGAGAGCTCGCCCCGCCTCGTGCGCACGACCTCGCCCCGGGCGCCGATCCAGTCGCCCAGGTTGAGACGGATGAACTCGTCGAACTTCGCCGTCACCGCAGCCAGCGCGAAGAGCTGGACCGAGCCCGACGCATCGCGGAGCTCGCCGAACGCCAGCTTTCCCTGCGGCCGCAGGAGCATCAGGCGCCCCGCGACCGCGACGGTCTCGCCTGACTCCTCGCCGTCGGCGAGGTGCGACCAACCCTCGACGACCTGCGCCGCGCTGTGGGTGCGGTGCGAAGCGGTACGGAATGTCGCCTCCGCCGTCCGTCGCGCCGGCCGCCGTCACGCCCGTCACGCCCGTCACGCCCGTCTCGCGGCCGCCCGTCCCGCCCGTCTCGCTCACTTGGCGCCCTCCGACACGTTGCGCTCGTAGACGATGCGCAACCCGTGCAGTGTCAGCCAGGGTTCCACGTGCTCAATGGTGTCCGAATGCGGCGCGATGAGCGAACTGAGCCCGCCCGTGGCGACAACGGTGGATGGCCCGAGCTCCTGCATGAAGCGCCGCGCCAACCCGTCGACCTGCGCCGCGAAGCCGTAGAGCGTCCCCGACTCGATCGACTCGACGGTCGAGCGTCCGATGACATGACGGGGCTCGACCATCTCCACCCGGCGCAGTGCGGCGGCATGTTGGTACAGCGCCTCGAGGCTTATGGCCACGCCCGGGGTGATGGCGCCGCCCAGATACTCACCGGCCGCGCTGATGGCCTCGACAGTCGTCGCGGTCCCCATGTCGATCACCACGCACGGGCCGCCGTAGAGGTCGTAGGCCCCGACCGCGTTGGCCACCCGGTCGGCGCCGACCTCTTTGGGGTTGTCGTAGAGGATGGGCATGCCGCTCTTGGTGCCCGGGCCCCAACACGACGCACGGCACCTGCTCGAACCAACGACTCGCCATCTGCCGCAACTCGCCGGTGACATGGGGCACCGAAGAGCTCACGGCGATGCCGGTGACCGAGTTCGCGATGTCGAGCCCTTCGAGGTCGAGCAGTTGCGTGAGCAGCACGGCGTGCTCGTCGGGCGTGCGCGTCGGGTACGGTCGAAAGCCTCCAGTGGTGCGTCAGCCCGCGGGCGCGGTGGGATCGGTCTCGAGGCCGATCCCCACACCGACGCTCTCCTCGGGCTCCGAGGCCGAATCCGCTTCGGACAGCGAGTACAGCCCGATCACCGTCTCCGTGTTCCCCACATCGATTACCAACAACACGGTCAGTCCCCCTCGGTGCGACGCCAGATGAGATCGAGTCCCAGGTCGAGCACGGTGGCCGAGTGCGTCAGCGCACCGACCGATATCCGGTCCGGGCCGACCGCCGCATAGTCACCGATCGACTGCAGCGTCACCCCTCCCTGAGACCTCTGTCAAAATCGGTCCACGCGACTCCGCGTGCGCCACCTCGATCGCAAGGGCGACGGTCGCCGGATCCATGTTGTCGAGCAGGACGGCGTCGGCCCCCGCCCGCGCCGCTTCGACAACCTGGTCCAGGGTGTCGCACTCGATCTGCACCAGGCGGCCCGGCCACATCGCCCGCGCCCGGCTCACCGCGTCGGTGATCGTGACCCCGGCGAGATGGTTGTCCTTGACCAGCACCGCCTCGGAGAGGCTCGAACGGTGGTTCACGCCTCCGCCGGCTTGGACCGCCGCCTTCTCGAGGGCTCGCAGTCCCGGTGTGGTCTTGCGCGTATCGAGCACCTCGACGGCCGGATTGCGGGCGTGCGCCGCGGCGACGTAGCGCGCGGTCAAGGTGGCGACGCCCGAGAGGCGACCGAGAAAGTTGAGCGCGGTGCGCTCTGCCGTGAGGATGGGCCGCAACGGCCCGGTGACCTCCATGATGGTCTGCCCCGGCACCAGCACGCTGCCGTCACCGAGGTACCAGATCAGGGAGAGAGCGGGGTCGAGCTGGCGGAACGTCTCGGTGACACAGGCCCGCCCTGCCAGCACACCGGCCTGGCGGGCCCGCAGGGCAACATGTGCCGTTGCTCCTTCGGGCACGAGCGCGGTGGTGATGTCACCGTCGGCCAGCAGGTCCTCGGCCAAGGCGCGCGCCACGGCATCGGCGACGACCGGATCGGGAGCCGGGTTGTCGCGGGAGGGCTCCTGGCTCACTGCACTGTCTCATCACGAAGGCCGGGCTCATTGTGCACGCCGGGCTCATCGTGCGCCGGAGGCGCACCGTGCACCTGTCGCAGGCGCCACCGCGGCTCGGTGTTCGGGTAGTCGCTGCGGGAATGGGCGCCCCGGCTCTCGGTGCGGCTGCGGGCCGAGACGAGGAGCGCGTCGGCCATTTGCAACAGGTTGCCCAGTTCGCCGGCCGCCACCGAAGCCGTGCGGTCGCCCAGGGCGGCGGCCACGTCGGAGACGCCTTCGGCCGCCTGCTCCAGGGACTCCGCATTCCGCACCACACCCGCGCCGCCGGTCATCGTCCGTTGCAGCGAGTCGCGCAACTTGGCCACGTCGGGCGGCGTACCCGTATCGGCCGCCGGCCAGGAGCGCGGGGTCTCGGGCAGTTCGATGCACCCGATACCGTCGAGGGGCGCAGCCCCGAGGACCGCCGCGCAAGGCCCCGCTCGCTTCGGGCCCGCGGTGATCCGACGCGATGCGCTCGGCCAGGCGGGCGCCGAACACCATCCCTTCGAGCAACGAGTTCGAGGCCAACCGGTTGGCTCCGTGCACGCCCGTACACGCCACCTCGCCGACGGCCCACAGGCCCGGCAACGCCGTTGCGCCCCACAGATCTGTGACCACGCCTCCCGAAAGGTGGTGTGCGGCCGGCGCGATCGGCAGCCAGTCGGTCTCAGGATCGAGGCCGATCGACGTCAGCGACGCCGCAATGGTCGGAAAGCGCTGGGGAAACCGTTCCAGGCCGGTCGCGTCCAGCCAAAGGTGATCGGTGCCTTGCGCGGCCATGCGGGCCGCCATGGCTCGGCTGACCACATCTCGCGGAGCCAACTCGTCGACGAACCGTTCTCCCGTGTCGTCGCGCAACAACGCCCCGTGCCCCCGTAGCGCCTCAGAGAGCAGCGGACGCGGCATGGCCGGATGATGCAACGCCGTCGGGTGGAACTGCACGAACTCGACGTCCGCCGTCGGCACGCCGGCACGCAGCGCCATGGCGACGCCGTCACCCGTCGATTCGGGTGGATTGGTCGTGACGGAAAAGAGCTGACCCGCCCCTCCGGTGGCCAGCACGACGTGGTCGGCCCGGACCTCGACCACGGGGCCCTGCGACGGCAACGCCGTCACCCCCACGCAGCTCCCGTCTTCGATGATGAGGTCGAGGGCGAACCACCCTTCGAGCACCGCGCTCGCCGTGCGATAGGTGGCGTCGACCAGCGCACGTTCGACCTCGGCGCCGGTGGCGGCACCGCCGGCGTGGACCACGCGCGGCCGCGAGTGCCCTCCCTCCCGGGCCAACGCCAGCAGCCCGGTGGCCTCCCGGTCGAACTCCACGCCGAGCGTGATCAGCTCGTGGACCCGGGCCGGCCCTTCATCGACGAGTATGCGGACTGCCTCCTCGTCGCACAACCCCGCACCTGCGGCCAGAGTGTCGGCGAGATGCAGATCGGTCGAGTCCTCGTCGCCCCCCAATACGGCAGCGACCCCGCCCTGGGCCCACCGGGTGGCCGACTGGGAGAGCACGCCCTTGGTCAGCACGCCGAGCGAGGGGGACGACCCGCCGTGGGACGCAGGCCCCGCCAGCCGGACCGCGGCCGAGAGCCCGGCCACACCGCTCCCCAGGACCAGGACCTTGAACGGTCCCGGCCGCACGGGGGTGCTCACGCCGGTTCGGTCAGGCTGAGCTCGGTGTCGAGGAGGGCCGATGCTGCATCGATGACCCGATTTCGCCTGTCGACATGCACAACCCGCGGCACGTAGGTCGAGAGCTCTTCCCGCTCGTACTCGGCATACGTGATCAGAATGACCTTGTCCCCCGGGGAGACCAGTCGGGCTGCGGCGCCGTTGAGGCAGATCTGCCCCCGCTCGCCCTCGATGGCATAGGTCTCGAAGCGGGCCCCGTTGTCGATATCGAGCACGGCCACCTGCTCATAGGGAAGGATGTCGGCCAGCGCCATCAACTCGGTGTCGATGCTCACTGAACCGACGTAGTGCAGGTTCGCCCCGGTCACTGTTGCCCTATGGATCTTCGACTTCATCATGCGGCGCCGCACCGGTCAAGCGATCCGTTCCAAATGGCGCTCCGGCACGTTCTCTGAGCGGTCGGACGCAGCGTTTGCCTCCGCATTGGCTCCAGCTCCAGCTCCAGCTCCCGCTCCAACTCCGGCTCCCGTTTCGACCCCGACCCCGACACCAACCCCGACCCCGACCGCGGCTTCGACGCCGGAACCGACTTCGACGCCGGCACAGTTGTCGATGAGCCGGACCGGTCCCACCTCGGCTGCAATGAGGAGTCGGAGTGACGCGGGGTCTTCGATGACCTCGCGCGCCACAAGATCCTGATGACCCACCGCCATCGCATAGTCCAGTCGCACCAACGGCTCGCGCTCGACCACGCGCCGCATGGCCTCGGCCACCGACGAGGAGTACTCGACTCCCTGTTCGAGCAAGGCCCGACCTTCAGCCAGGGCCTGGGAGAGCACGACGGCGGCGCGGCGCTCCTCCGGCGAGAGGCGCACGTTGCGACTCGACAGAGCAAGACCGTCCCGTTCCCGCACGATCGGGCAACCCACCACCTCGATCGGCAGCGACAGGTCGGCCACCATCTGCCGCACCACCGCCAACTGCTGGAAGTCCTTCTCGCCGAAATAGGCCCGGCAGGGACCGGCGATGGCGAAGAGCTTGGCGACGACGGTGGCGACACCGTCGAAGTGGCCGGGTCGCGACGCCCCCTCCCATCCCTCGCTCACCCCGACGACAGAGACCGTGGTTGCGACCGGCGTCGGCCAGTGTGGGTACATCTCGCATACCGACGGGGCGAACACCAAGTCGACACCTGCTTCGCCGCACACGTCTCTGTCCCAGTCGAAGGTGCGCGGGTAGTGCGCGATGTCGTCGGGGTCGCCGAACTGCAGGGGGTTCACGAAGATGCTGACCGCGACAATGTCGTTCTCTTCCCGGGCCCGGGTCATGAGGGAGACGTGGCCCGCATGCAGGGCGCCCATGGTGGGCACCAACCCGACGTTGCGACCGGTGGCACGGGCCTGCTCGAGCAGTTCGCGGCATTCGGCCACGGTCTCGACGATCCGCACGGCTCAGACCGCCGCCGGCACGATGGGCGTGGCCAGCTGGGTCGCCAGGGCTGCGCCCGCCTGGTAACCAGCCCGCTCCCGGGCCGGGAGCGCATCAAGATGCCGGCTCAGCGTGTCCCAGTCACCTCGCATCGCCGGCCCGGTCAAGGCCCGGCGCGGCCCGAGCGCAGCCACATCGTCGACCGCCGCCCGGGTCAGGGGCAAAAAGGCTTCAAGATCGAGTCCGGCGGAGGCGGCGACCCGCTCGACCTGGCCCAGGAGGGCGACCACATGGTTTGCGGCGATGCAGGCCGCTGCGTGATAGGTGGCCCGATCGGCGTCGTCCACCTCCACCACTCGCCCACCGAGTGACAGTGCGATCTGGCGGGCCACAGGCTCGCCGCTCACGGCGAATGTCACGCCCGAGGCCAGGCGGCTGGCCCCGACGACGGCGTTGGGGAGCGGGACAAGCGGGTGAAGGGCGGCCCGCCGAGGGTGCGGCGCCAGCGATTCGAGCCCGAGGGAGCCCGACAGATGCAGGACGATCGTCTCGGGGTGGGGGGCCACCGAGGCGGCGACGCTGGACACCACATCGTCGGGGGTGGCGATAGCCAGGAGGTCGACGCCAAAGGCGGCACCCGTCGGGTCATCGTGGCGACCGAGGAATCCGACGACATCCCAGCCGAGCACCGAAAGCGCTGCAGCCAGTGACGTTCCGGCCCGCCCGGGGCCGATGATACGGATGGATTGCACGAAACCCCCTTCGGCGTTCCAGCCCCTCTCGGGTGCCGTTCGCCTACAGACGATCGAAACAACTGACCGCTACAGATTACCCACGCGGGCGACCTTTCCACCAGAGGCAATTAGCCGATCGGCTGGAACGAGCTCCGGGGCCAGGTCGGCGAGCGGCTGAAGCACGAAGCGGCGATCCCACATCCGAGGATGAGGGACCGTGAGGTCGGCCTCGTCCACCGTCAGGTCATCGACGAGGAGGACATCGGCATCGAGCGTGCGGGGGCCCCAGCGGACCGTGCGCACCCGGTGCGCCGCTTCCTCCAACGCTTGGCAGCGGCGCAGGAGCTGCCGGGGACTGTCCGCAGTCTCCAGCTCCACCACGAGGTTGAGGAACGCCCCCTGGTCTTCGGGCCCTCCGACCGGCTCCGTCTCGTAGAGGGGGGAGACGGCAATGACATCGCCCGCAGCCTCCAGCCCGGCCACCCCCTGGCGCAGGGTGGCCTCGCGATCACCGAGGTTCGACCCGAGTCCGATGAAAGCCCGGTGCCGGGCGTCCGCCGTCATGAGGAAGGGGTCACCGGAGAAGGGGTCGCGCCATGCGGGGTCGCGTCATGCAGGGTCGCGGCATGCAGGGTCGCGGCATGCAGGGTCGCGGGAGAACGTGTCACGAGAAACTGGGTATCCAGCGCTTCATGAACTGGTCGAACATCGGGAAGGTGAATGCGAGCTCGTTGAAGCGCGGGGAGAAGCAGATTGCCTTCTTCATCAGGGAATCTCGGACCGGCGCGACCTGGGTGGTCTTCTTGTGCAGGAGCGTCGCGACATCTGCCGACCGGACGATTCCCGGGCCCAGTTCGGCCATGGCCCGAAGGTACCTCCGCTCGGGCTCAGTGGTCTTGGCCGCCCGGAACTGAAAGAACCCCTGGTCGAGCTCCGCCATCGCCAGCGGAATGCTGCGCTCGACGTCATTCGGACGGATCACGCCCGAACCCTCATCGGCCAGATCCCAGGCTTGCCGAGCAAACTCCTGAACGAAATACGGGTAACCCTGCGTCACCTCGAAGAGCCGTGTCACGGCGCCGCCCTTCCAGGTCACGCCCTCAGCCGCCGCAGGGGCCTGCACCGCTGCGGCGCACTCACTCGCCCCCAACGCCCCGATGGGGTGGAACCTGAACATCCGCTCGGCGTGGGCCCGGGCCTCCTCACTGACGGCAGCCAGCGACGGGAGGCCGGCTCCGGCGACTGCAAAGGGAAGGCCCATCTCGGTTGTCCGGTGCAGTCCGAGAAGGAGGGCGTCGAGCCCGGCGGACGGGAGGTGGTGCATTTCGTCGATCGTGAGAAAGATGCCCGTCTCGTGGGCACGGGCCGCCTCACCCACCTCTTCGAAGAGGTCGGCCAGGTCGCTCCCCAAATCTCCCGAGTCGGCGACGCCCGGGACCACGTCCGCCTCGCTCTGGAGGGGGGCAGCCACGGGGTGGGCCACGGTGAAGGACCTGAGGACACCGAGCGCCCGGCGGTTCACCCCCTTGCCCTTCTTCTTCCCCCCGAATTTGAGCAAGGCCTTGCGCAGAGCGACAGCCAGCTGGAGGGGGAGCTGCTCACCGTCGTGCACCTCGACGTGCTCGTGGACGAAGCCACGCTTGACGGCCACCCGGCCGAACTCGTGCAGGAGGACCGTTTTGCCGACGCCCCTCAGTCCGGTGACCAGTTGGCTGTTGGCCGTGCGACCGGCCAGCAGCCTTTGTAGGGCCACGTCCATGTCGCTTAACTCCCTGGTCCGCCCGGCCATTTCGCATGGCCTCGCACCGGCCCCGGGGTTGTACGGGTTCAGGACCTGGTCCATGGGTGAGAACGATATACGTCCGTTAGGAACTTATAGCTGATATGCCCACGCCGGACCTTTACGGCGCCAACGCTCAATTCCCGACGCCTTTTCCTTGCCGCGCCTACGGAGCCATCCCCGCCACAGGGACACCTCGCTACCGGGAACGCAGCACCCGTACCCCGGTGGACGCCACGTCGAGCGCCAACGGCGGGTGCAGCTTGCGGACCGTGACCTCGACCGCCGTGAGCCGTGCATCGGTGATCAGCAGGGCGTCGGCGAGCCGACCGGCCAACGCCTCGAGGAGGCGGTAGGACCGCTGGCTCACGACGTCGGCCGCCACCTGTGCCAGCGCTCCGTAGTCCACCGTGTCCGACAGGGCATCGCTCTGTTGCGCAGCCGCCATGTCGACCCAGGCCACGATGTCGAGTGAGAAAGGTTGGGCCCGTTCGCGCTCCTCGGGCAGGACGCCGTGCACGCCGACAACCCGCAGGTCGCCGATTTCGATCCGGTCCCCCCCGGTCCCTCGCTCGCTCACGCCTCGGCTGGACGCCGCGGAGGGCCCTCAAGGGTGGCAAGGAGCTCGCGGCCCGGCTCCCCCATGGCGTGCCCGCAGACGTGCTCGACCAGGGCCACCGCCTGTGGTTGGTTGTGCAACCGCTTGGACCAGACGAGGTAGCCCGCCACGACCCCCATCACCCGGTCGCCCAACTCGTCCTGGTGCACCAAGAGGCGCAACCCCGCGGCCAAGGAAGCGTCGATGTCCAAGAAGCATTCGGTGAGAACCGGTCGGGGATCGCCCACCTTGGGCAGGGGATAGTGGGCCCACGCCAGACCCTCGTCGTCGTACGCGGCCAGGTTGTGCGGAGAAGGGAGAAGGGAGATGACGCGGCCGAATCCCTGGTTACGCAGCCAGATGATCTCCTCGCGGCGGCGCACCTTGCGGTGATTCGGCGCATAGCCCCCGGGACGCTCGCTGATCGCCAGGTGATCCTTCATGACCCAGGTGAAATTCCGCGGCGGGATCCCGGCTGCCCACTTTCCCTTCATGCTGCTGGACCATACAACCGGGCAGCCTGCACCGTGACCGAGACGTCGTGTACCCGGACCATGGAGGCCCCCGATACCAGGGCCGACGCTGCCGTGGCCAGCGATCCTTCCATCCGGTCCTCGATGGCCGCCGGTTCGTCGCTGCCCGGCGCAGCCAGCAGGCCGAGAAACCGCTTGCGACTGGTACCCACTACGACGCCCGCGCACCCCGTGACCTCGGCCGATCGCACGAGCTCGGGCAGGTGATGGAGAAGCGAGAGGTTGTGCGCCATCGTCTTGCCGAAGCCGATGCCGGGATCCACCCAGACTTCCTCCACGCCGGCCTTCAATGCCGTCCGGGCCCGCTCCAGCACATAGCCGAAGACCTCGCTCACCACGTTGTCGTAGTGGGGCGCCACCTGCATGGTTGCGGGGGATCCCTGCATATGGACGGCGATCCATGCCGCGTGTGCCGACGCAGCCACTTCGAAAAGGGACGAGGAGATGTCGTTGACCAGGCTGGCGCCCGCCTCGAGTGCGGCGACGGCCACGTCGGGCTTCAGCGTGTCAATGGAGACCCGCCCGTGGCCGGCCAGGGCCTCGATCACGGGAAGGACCCGGGCCAACTCGACTTCTTGGGGGACAGGTTCGGCGCCCGGGCGGGTGGACTCGCCCCCCACGTCGATGATGTCGGCCCCCTGGGCCATCATCTCCAGCCCGTGGGCGATGGCTGCGTCCGCATCGAGGTAGAGGCCCCCGTCGGAGAAGGAGTCCGGGGTCACATTGAGGATCCCCATCACAAGAGGCCGATCCAACGCTGCGGGCACGCCCGTCAGCGTAGGTCACGCAACGCGGTGGACGGCCTTGTGCGACCGGTCGTCCCGACCCGATTTCTCCTGTCCGGCCGGAAGGCCCGGGCCGGAACGCCCGATCAGACTCAGTGGCCGCGGATGAACTGCATGGCTTCGGCCCGGGTGGCCACGTCGGAGCGGAAGAGGCCACGCACCGACGAGGTCACGGTCACCGTGCCCGGCTTCTTCACTCCCCGCATGGACATGCACAGGTGCTCAGCTTCAATGACGACGAGCACGCCCCGAGGTGCCAGGACCTTGTCGATGGCGTCTGCGATCTCGGTGGTCATCCGTTCTTGGACCTGCAGCCGACGGGCGTAGCCATCGACCAACCGGGCCAACTTCGAGAGACCGGTGATGCGGCCGTCCTCGGCCGGGATGTAGGCCACGTGCGCTTTGCCCAGGAACGGCACCAGGTGGTGCTCGCACAGCGAGGCGAACGGGATGTCGCGCACCATGACCATCTCGTCGTGCTCGGCGGCAAAGGTCACCTCGAGGTGCCGCGCCGGGTCGTCGTGCAACCCCGAGAACAGTTCCTCGTACATGCTGGCCACCCGGCGGGGGGTGTTCAGCAGGCCGTCGCGATGGACGTCCTCGCCGATGGCAATCAGTATCTCGGTTACCGCTGCCTCAACGCGCTTTACGTCTACCGCCACCGGATCCTCCTCATGGGCTCGTTGTCACGTCGCCTCATCGTCTGATCCGACATAGAGGTGGACCCCTGGCAGGTTACGGTAACGCTCCGCCACATCGAGCCCGTAACCCACGACGAATGACGCCGGAATGTGGAATCCGACGTAGCGCAGATCCAATTCCACCCGCTGCTCACCGTCCTTGACCAGCAGCGCGCATACCTCGACGCTCTTCGGCGAGCGGGCATGGAGGTAGTGGCGTAGGTAGTTGAGCGTCAGCCCACTGTCGATGATGTCCTCGACCACCAGCACATGTCTGCCCTCGAGCTCGGAGTCGAGGTCCTTGACGATGCGGACCACGCCCGACGTGCGGGTGGCGCTGCCGTAGGACGAGACCGCCATGAAATCGACGTCCACCGGCAGAGCGATGGCACGGCAAAGGTCGCTCATGAAGAGCATGGCGCCTTTGAGGACAGCCACCAGCAGCGGTGGGTCATCGGCGTAGTCCTCGGTGATCTGCGCGCCCAACTCGGCCACCCGTGCCGCAAGCCGGAACTGGTCGACGAGCACCGGCCCCACCTCCGGCGCGGCCCAACTCGGGACCGCGTCACCGGTCTCATCGGGGATCACCGGGGTGACACTATCCGAGGCCGACGCCTGGACCGAAAGCCGGCCAGCGCTCCGTTGCACCCGTCGGCCGCCAGCGATTTGCGTCGCCACCGCAGTCCCGGCCGCCACGGCCATCACGCGCTCTACCTCGGCCAGGGACGGGGGGTAGGCCAGCCCCCCGTTTTCGTCGCCGGACGATTCTTGTAGCCATTGCCGGACAGCCCTGCGCGCCAAGGGGGTGGGCAACGCCGTGATTGCTTTCGCATCTTGGGGGTCGGGGGCAGCCTGGCGGGCCAGGACGTTGAGCAGCGACACCTCATCGCGCAGGACGCTGGCCTGGCGCGCCAGTACGGGTACGGGGTCCCTTCCCGCGAGGTCGGCGCAGAGAGGCAACAGCTCATGGCGAACTCTGTTGCGCAGGAACGCCGCATCTTCGTTGCTGGCGTCATGGACCGGTTCCAGATGCATGGCCGCACACACCGCATGCGTCTCATGGCGCCGTAGCGCAAGGAGCGGATGCCGGTAACCCGGCTCCATCCCGGCCAACCCGTCGGCGCCCGAACCTCTCAGGAGGTTCAGCAGAATCGTCTCTGCTTGGTCATCCATGGTGTGACCCGTCGCCACCGCATCGGGCAACACGGCGAATCGTGCGGCACGGGCCCGTGCCTCGAGGTTCGGCCCGAGCGCAACCGACACCTTCTCGGCCACGAATTTCGCCCCGACCAGGGCCGCCGCCTGCTCCGCCACTTCGGCTTCGGACGCAGATTCATGCCGCAGTCCGTGGTCCACGTGGATCGCGGTCACCGTGCAACCGGCGGCAACCGCCAGGATCAGAAGGGCCAGCGAATCCGGCCCACCCGAGACGGCGCAGTTCAAGGCCGAGGCTGGTGGAGGAAAGTCACATCTGGGGAGAAGATCGACGACCACGGGGGGCCAGCCGCCGGTCGCTGCGCTCACGCCAGCGCGCCACCCGCCCGAGCCACCCATTCATTCGGACTGCGAATTTCGGCGAGCGTGGGAAGCCACTCCGGTCCGCGCCAGACCCGGCTCAACAATTCGGGCCCTCCCGCGGCCTCCACCGACTCGACGAACACCTCGCCTTCGGCGTACTGCCGCATTTTGGCGTCCAGACCCAGCAGGCGCGACATGAGCTTCGTGAAGCCCCTGGTATTGGTGCGCCGTTCGTGGAGCACCTTGCTGAAAGCGGCAGCTCCCGGCACTTCTGCCGCGCCGGCCCGGTCCATCGTGACGTCACCGTGGCCTTCGAGCAGGCTCATCATCCCTGAGATCTTCGAAAGTGCCAATTGCTGCTCCGGGGTAGCCAGTACCCCGATGACCCCGGACTCCTCCAACGGGTTGCGACCTGCACGCACTTCCACATAAATGCGCCGGATCGTCTCTGCCAGACCTGAGGGGTCCGTCTGCAGAGGTTCCAACAGCTCGCCGACCAGGCCGACGAAGTGATCGCGCAGCCAGGGCACCGCAGTGAACTGCATCCGGTGGGTGACTTCGTGCAAAGCAAGCCAGAGCCGGAACTGGCTGGGGACGAACTCGTAACGCTCCTCCATCGCCACCACGTTGGGCCCGACGTAATAGACCAGGTCCTGGTCTTCGGGATTCTCATCACGGATCAGTAGGTCGTACTGACCGAGGACCCGAGTGGACATGTAGGCCAGCAGCAGGCCGAGTTGGGTGCCGCTCATCACCCGACCGGCCGCCATCGTGGCCTTGGCGGACTTCTTGCCCACGCGGTTCTGTTGAATGGTGGCCAACGTCGGACCCACCAAGCGCTCCATGGAGCGGACATTGGCGGCAGCCCACTCCGGCCGGTCGGTCACCTTGGCTCTCGCCAGACCGTGGGAGGAGTGCAGGCCGGTGGCCTCGCTGACCAGGAGCTCCGCCCGCGCTGTCAGCTCGTCGAACTGCGCCTGGAGGTCGGCCGAACGGTACGTCGCCGGGGCGGGCTTGAGAATGAGGG
The DNA here is from genome assembly GCA_963706555.1 of uncultured Acidimicrobiaceae bacterium. GTDB lineage: Bacteria > Actinomycetota > Acidimicrobiia > Acidimicrobiales > RAAP-2 > Bog-473. The sequence goes on along the minus strand of OY970164.1, from coordinate 1,250,814 downwards.
CGCCGGTGGCCACCCGCTGCGCCAGGTCCCAATCGACCATGCCCGGAGGTGCGTCACCTCCATCCTCCTCCACGAGTGCCTCAGTCCCCGCCGTCGTGCTGGCGACTTTCCTCGTCGATTGCTTCCGCAATCCGGCGAATGAGGCTCTCGGGCACGTGGTCCTTGCAATGATTCGCGATGACCAGCCGTAGTTCCGCCTCGAACTCGACAGCACCCCCGCAGGGGGCGCAGTAGGTCAGATGCTCGGCAATCAGTATCCGCCGTTCCTCCGTCAACTCACCATCGAGGAAATGGTAGAGCTGGTGCACCGCATCGTCGCAGTTCATCGTCTTGCCGAAGAGAGCGCTGGCTCCTCCGCCCTCACTCGCATCCTCAGACATCCGCGCACCTCCTCATTCGATCGTGCTCCCCACGAGGCCACGCGCGGCCGCTGTATCGAACAACGTCTTCTGGAGCGCCCTTCTTCCCCGATGGATCCGGCTCATGACCGTTCCGATGGGTACATCGGTGATTTCCGAGATCTCCTTGTAGCTGAATCCCTCCACATCAGCCAGCAAGACCGCCATGCGGAAGGCCTCGGGAAGTTCCTCCAAGGCCGTCTTCACCACGTCGTCGGTAAAGGTATCGAGTGCCTCGTCCTCCGCGCTGCGCCCGGCCCGAATACCCCCCGGACCGGACATGCGCTTATACAGATAGAGGTCTTCGACGTCCTCCACATCGGTCACTTCGGGTCGCCGTTTGGCGGCTCGATAGCTGTTGATGTAGGTGTTGGTGAGGATCCGGTAGAGCCAGGCCCGCAAATTGGTCCCCTCTTGGAACGAGGCGTAGGCGCGATAAGCCTTCAGATAGGTCTCCTGAACAAGATCCTCCGCATCCGCCGCGTTGCGCGTCATGCGGAGGGCCGCGCTGTAGAGCCCCGGCATGTGCTCCATTGCAACTTCGGTGAATCGGGCCTGATCAGCCATCGTCCCACCCTACCCACCCCGGGGTGGGCTGTCCGACCCCCTCCCTCAGGACGGAGGATCCTCGTCCGGCGGGCCCATCCGGTCGCCGTCCTCCAGGATCAACTGCGCCCAATTCTGGAGGAGGTTGAAGGGCGTGACCTGCTCTCGGGTTCCCGAGACCACCTCCACGTTCTGTGCATCGAGGGTGGCGGCAAGCGCCGCCATCTTCATGCCGACCTGGCCGAGGGCAATGGTCAGGAGTGTCCACGACTTGGCGTCCGGCTTCGCCCCCAACGCTGCCCGAAGTTCCTCCTGCAGAAGCTCGGGGCTGTCGAGCCCCGCTGTCACGATGGCAATCGCCTGGAGCTGCGCCTCCCGGCCCTCAGGCGTCTCCGGGCGGTAGTGGACGAAAGCCATGCAGCATCGTAAGCGTGTGAGAACGACCAGTCACCTTGTGCCCGAGGCAGCTTGGCGTCGACGTCACAGCTGATGGGTGAGACCCGAGACGGTTGTTTTCGCGCATTTGTGCGCGCGGTATCCGCCACTTTGTCACACCCGATCACTACGGTCGTCTGAGTGAGCCGGCCCAGGATCTACGACGAACCACGAGTAGCGACGGCGATCCGCCTTCCCTCCTCCATCCACGAGGAATTACAGGCAGCAGCCTCCGAACGAGACGTGTCCGTCAACTTCCTGGTGACTCGAGCCGTCTCCACGTTCCTGGCCCAGCTCCCGCCAGCAGGATCCGAGACGCATGGCGACGTCGCATCCAAGGGCTCCAAGGGCAAGAAGCAGCGCCATGAGCGTTGAACCTCCCCCTGGACAGGGAAATGGCCGGCTTCGTCGTGCGACGGCAACTGCCCGATTCGGGTCCTCACGCCGTGAGAGCCACGACGCAACTGATTTCTACGATCGGTTCGTCGCCCCCGAGCTCTCCAACGACTCGACGGTCGTATCCCCGAAGAAGGTCGACGTCATCTACAAGCAGGACGCCCGCGATATGCACAAGGTGGAGTCGAACTCCGTGGCGCTCGTCGTCACGTCCCCTCCCTACTTCGCCGGCAAGGAATACGAGCAGACGCTCGGCGAGAACGGCGTCCCGGGCACGTATTTCGAATACCTCGATCTCTTGCATGGTGTTTTCGAGGAGTGCAAGCGGGTGCTCGAACCCGGTGGGCGCATCGCCGTCAACGTGGCCAATCTGGGTCGACGGCCCTACCGGTCGTTGGCGGGCGATGTCACTGAGATCCTTCAAGACCTCGGCCTGCTCCTGCGGGGCGAGGTCATCTGGTGGAAGGGTCGGGCGGCCGGAGGTTCGTGTGCCTGGGGGACTTTCCAACGCCCGAGCAATCCCGTATTACGAGATGTGACCGAGCGGATCGTGATCGCCAGCAAAGGCCGATTCGACCGGGCCCTCAAGCCGGGCCAGCGACTTGCCGCCGGGTTGCCGTCAACGGGAACGATCTCGCGCGATGAGTTTCTGGAGGCCACCACGGACTTGTGGGAGATCCCACCCGAGAGCGCCACCCGGGTGGGGCACCCAGCCCCGTATCCGATCGAGCTCCCGAAGCGTCTCATCGAGTTGTACACCTACGAGGGTGACGCTGTTCTGGATCCGTTCATGGGCTCCGGGACGACTGCCGTCGCGGCACTGCGCACCAATCGGCACTACATCGGTTTCGACACCGACGGGTCATACGTCAGCCGCGCGAGAACCCGGATAGCCATGGAAAGGGACCGCGTCGAGCACCCGACTGATCTCGCGACACCGTTTCGGGTCCAGATATCCGCAGATCGGAGCATCGTCGGAGAAGCGGACCTCCCGGCGCGCGCGGTCCGAGAGGGACGACAGGCCAAAGACTTCGCACAGATTCTTCTGGAGAGCTGCGAGTTCACCAATATCAGAGCAGACGTGAAGTTCCCGCAGCTCGGAATAGAGCTCGCATTTCTGGCCACCGACCACACCGGCGAGGAGTGGGCCTTCGACGTCTCCGGTGCGTTCTCGGCCAGCCAAACGGGCCTCCGTCGCGCTGACACTCTGTGGAAGACGCTGGGCAAGGCGGCGGTACTGCATCAGGGTGGTAAGAACCTTCCACTTGTCCTCTTGACGACCCATGCACCCATTGCAGGCAGCGCCGGACTTGCGGCTCTCGATGCGCTCCGGGGCCCGGGCGGGTCGGTCTTCGACCTCATCGAGCTCCTCAAGGTCACCGACGCCGAACGGCTGCGCACCTACGCCCTAAAGGGCCGACCACGCAACACACCACCATCCTCGGGACAGCCGAAATCGAAACCGGTTCGTGCGGAACGGCGCAATTCAACCGCACCACATTCGTCGGCGGCGGGGCGGGCTGGGACGGGCCCGTCTGCGTGATGGTGGTGCTGCCAGTCGTGCTCCCATCGGCCTCCGTTGCAGTGATCGTGCACGAACCTGGAGTTGTAGACGCCGTATACGTGGTGGCGACTTGACCCGAGGCATTCGTGCTTCCTGCGAGCCCGTTGCTCCCACATGATCCGAAGACGCTGGAGGACAGTGTCAACGTCACGTTATCGTCGTAGGCAACACCGGAACCGGTTATTACGGTCACCGTCAGCACGGAAGTACTTTCGCCGTTGGCGGGGACGCTCATGGGACTAGCCACAACGATTACCGCCGGTGGCGGGGGTGCAAAGTATCCGAACGCATCGATGACGACATCGATCGGCACGACCCCGCCGTCAAAGATCTTTGTGGCCGCGCCATTTAGCGGAGCCAAGGCAAACGCCTGGGAGATGGAGTTCGGCATGAAGTCCATGTCACTGGCGGTGGGCGGCGAGGACTCGTAAACCGGATAGATGGTCACGAATCCAGCGGCCGCCCGCGATATCACAGTGACATTGCTGACCAGCGCTGTCGCCGTTGGTGAAATGTTGTCACCCAGAAAATTGAAGCTCTCAGTTGAGTTCGCTGAAATCGTCGAACCGTTAGCACCGACGCGGGTGTCAGTAAGCCGCGTCGGCGCTAAGGGCGTGAATGCACTTCCCAGCTGGCCGGCAGATCCGGTGTAGTAGCCGTCCAGATCCACATCGAGCTGAACGGAACCCGTGCTGTTGTACACCTCAATCAGACCGTTGGCCCCGACGGGAACGATCACTCGATTGGCGATCATCTGGCCAGCGGCGTAGCTGAGGTTCGATGCGCGCGGAGGACTTGGAAGCCCTGAAAACGGAGCTGGGAAGACAGTTAAGTATCCGGGATCGGTGGAACCCGCTACGGTCACGTTGACCACCACCGCGGATACTTGGTCGGGAACCCCACCTACACCTGCGACAGTCACCGCTGTGGATGTTCCCGGACCCACCGTGACGCCTGCGACCAGGCTGCCCATGACTCTGAAGGGATTCACCTGGTTGTATAGGCCGGACGAACGAGGGGAGTTCGTGTAGTAGCCCTCAAGATCCACTAGGACATCCGCTCTGCCAGCCTGATTGAAGATGGTCACCCCACCTCCGTCCCCTAGGGGAACCGTTACGAGATTGGCCAGCGTTTCACTTGCGCTGAAATTAAGATTCACAACCACCGGTCGCGCCATCCCCTCCGGAAACACCGTTAGAGCGCTAGCTGATGTCGGCCCGACAACCGTGACATTCAATACTGCAGCGGAAACGTCAGCTGACGGCACACCTCCCGATCCGGCTACTTGGATATTGAGCGTGTCGGCATTCCCGAGAGTCTTTCCGGCGTTGGGCAGCTTCGACCCCGAGCGAGTGTCCGTGATTCGGACGGGATTCAGGGGCACATACCTCCCAGCCATCGTCGAAGTCGCATGCGGTGCCACCTGTGCACTCCACGACTCCGACGCAATCATTGACAATGGTGCGAGGAGCGACGCAACAAGAATGGCCTCTATCGCGTACCTCGTGGCACGCCGTGCAAGGCGCGGTGCCGCTGGTCTGTGACTCACAACTGAACCCACATTCTTTGTCGGACTGCGGTCGTTTGAAGGTTGGAGACCCCCACTCAGGGAATGGTCGACCCTCGGCCGATCCATAACTGGCTCGGCAGTTTCGTTACGCCAGGTCCAAGGAATCCTCAACCCGGGTAAATCGCCATAGGCCGCAGCAGGCGGAGCCGATGGACATACGTACGCCTACGACCGCCCTTGCACGAAGAGACCGCAAGGGTCCAACTGTCGTATCCAGCAGTGCCCGTGGTGAAGCTACCAGGTTGCTTATCCGAAATGATTTCGGTTACTGTTACGGCATGAAGCTCTTCTCCCATCCCCGCAGATCGTGGGTGCCAGGAGTATTCGCGTCGCTTGCGCTGGTTGCGGCGGGAACCGCCTCCGTCATGCCTGCTCAGCCTCTTGGCGCATCGCCGCCACACAAGGTAGAGGTCGTTGCCGCGGAGAACTTCTGGGGAAACATCGCCAGCCAGTTAGGCGGGGGCGACGTTTCGGTGATCTCGTTGATCAACAATCCCAACGCCGATCCCCATCTCTTCGAGACCGACGCGGCCGATGCCGCGAAATTGGCAGAAGCTCAGGTGATCGTTGAAAACGGTGCCGGGTACGACGGGTGGATGAGCTCCCTCTTGAGCGCAGACAGCGGAAATCCAATCGTTGTCAATGCCGCGAGTGTTCTCCATGTGACTGGTAGCGATCCCAATCCACACCTCTGGTACGACATTCCGAAGGTCCCCAAGCTTGCGGCAGCCATATCGGCCGCGCTCACAAAGGCTGACCCTAAGGATGCCCCCGTCTTTCGTCGCAATCTGCGCCGCTTCGATATCTCGCTGGCTCCCCTTCGCGGGATTCTGGCCTCGATTAGAAATGAGTTCGCCGGCGCACCGGTTGCGTACACCGAGCGTGTGCCTGGGTATGCATTGGCCGCAGCCCACCTCGCGGTGAAAACGCCGGAGGGCTTTGCTCGGGCGATCGAGGACGGAGAAGACCCGGGTCCGGCAGACACCCTGGCGATGGAACAACTCCTCACCAAGCGCCGCATTGAGGTTCTCCTCTATAACGTCCAAACCGTGACTCCCGTGACCACCCAGGTCCGTGCCTTGGCTCAGAAGCACGGCATAGCCGTTGTCGGCGTCTCTGAAACAATGCCGGCGTCTGACCGCACCTACCAGCAGTGGCAACTGTCGCAACTGACGGCTGTTTTCCATGCACTCCAACGCGCCGGGTTTAAACGGTGAACTCTGCTCCGCAGCCGTTGCTCGAACTGCGGGAAGCCGCTGTGCGCCTCGGAAATCGCACATTGTGGTCCAATCTCACCTTTTCCCTACAAGCGGGTGAATTCCTCGCCGTACTCGGACCTAATGGCGTGGGTAAGACGACTCTCTTGAAAGTTCTGCTTGGGCTCGTCCGACTGTCTGCAGGCGATGTATTTATCAACGGTGCTCCACCACGAAGAGGCAATGACGAGGTCGGTTACATCCCGCAGCAGCGCGCCTTCGACCCGAGCCTCCCAATCCGAGCGAAAGATCTGGTCCGGTTCGGCCTCGATGGCCACCAGTGGGGCGTGCCCTTTCGCTCCAAGGCCCGTCGTCGGCGAGTGGACCAGGTTTTGGAGGCAGTAGGGGCACTGGCGTACGCCAATGCCCCGGTTGGGCTGCTCTCGGGCGGCGAGCAACAGCGTTTGCGGATCGCGCAAGCCCTCCTCGGGAACCCTCGGGTCCTTCTCTGCGACGAGCCGCTTTTGGCGTTAGACCTGGCCAGCCAAGATGCAGTCGCGGAACTCATTGACAAGCGTCGACGAAGCGACGGAACCCCTGTTGTCTTTGTGACGCACGAAGTGAATCCCGTGCTGCCATACGTGGATCGCATCCTGTACCTCGTTCGGGGCCGGTGGGCCATTGGCACCCCTCGCGAGATCCTGACTAGCGAGCGCCTCAGCTCGCTGTACGGAATTCCGGTTGACGTCATCAAGGTGCGAGATCGCTTCATTGTTCTTAGCGCCGAGCACGCGAGCTCCACCGAACCCGGCAGCCATGCACACCATGACCACGGGCAGTCGCACTAGTGGGCATCGGCTACTACCTTCAATACGGCTTTGCGCAACATGCGCTCGAAGCTGCGTTTCTGGTAGCTGTCAGCTGCGGGCTCATCGGACCATTCGTGATCAGTCGCACGATGGCCTTTGCGGTGCACGGCACGAGCGAACTCGCCTTTACGGGAGCCGTTGCTGGGCTTCTCATTGCGAACAACCCGCTTGTCGGCGCGCTTGTGGGTGCGGTCGTCGTCGCGGGGCTCATTGCGACCATGGGTCAAAAACCATCGGAACGCGATTCGTCCATTGGGGTAATCCTCGCCGCCGGTCTGGGCCTTGGCGTCTACCTGTTGAGCTTTTATCACGGCTTCGCCAGCGAGGCATTGAACATTCTCTTCGGCAACATCTTTGGAGTTAGTACCGGACAGATCATCCTGTTGGCTTGCATCGCGTTGAGTGTCGCGGTCGTCATGGGCGTGTTGTGGCGCCCGCTCCTCTTCTCTTCGGTCGATCCCGACGTGGCTCAGGCCCGCGGTGTTCGAAACGGGCTCCTCGGTCTGATCTTCCTATTCGTCCTAGCCATCACGGTCACCGAAGCCGCGCAGCTTGTCGGAACACTCCTCGTCCTCAGCTTGGCCATCACTCCAGCGGCTGCCGCCCAGCGGCTCTCGGCCAGTCCCACGGTGGTGGCCGTGCTCTCGGTAGTCTTCGCGGTCGTCTCCGCCGAAGGGGGGCTCCTCTTGAGCTTTCAGTTCGCCTCGGTCAAGCCGAGTGTGCTGATTGTGGCGATCAGTTTTCTGCTCTACATCGTTGCCCGCCTGTCCGGCCCCACCTTGGTCGCACGCCAACGACAACGGACAGTCCCCGCCGCGCCTGACCGTGACCCACAGGATTTGGCAGAGTTGCAGGGTGACTGACCCACCGACCCGGGCCTCGCGGATCACGCGCCAAGGTCAAGCCGTCCTCAGCATCGTGGACAGTTCCGAGAACTTCCGCAGTGCACAAGACATCCACGCCCAACTTCGGGCCGCTGGTGAAGCAGTCGGACTGACCACGGTTTATCGTCACCTAGCCCTCCTCACCGACGACGGCCAACTTGATGCCCTCCAGACAGCAGACGGCGAACTGGTCTACCGCCGGTGCCGCAGCAGTCACCACCACCACCACGTCGTCTGCCGTCAGTGCAGGCGGGGAATCGAGGTGGAGCTACCCGATCTCGAAGAGTGGGCCGAGGCAACAGCCCACGCGCTGGGATACACCGACATCAGCCACACTGTCGAAATCTTCGGTCTCTGTTCAACGTGCAGAAAGGATGCGGAGAGCCACGCCGCAGAGGCCCAACCCCCAGTGGAACGGAATCCCTAACCGATACCGACAATGGGCTGGTTCAGGTGCGTGCCACCCTCGGACCCGAAGAAGGCCGCATCACCGAAGCTGAAGATGCCACCGTCAGAAGCCACGAGCCTGTAACCCATTCCATCGGGTGTGGATTGGATTCCGACAATGGGCTGGTTCAGGTGCGTGCCGCCCTCGGAGCCGAAGTAAGCCGCGTCGCCGAAGCTGAAGACGCCGCCGTCGGAGGCCACGAGCCAATAGCCCTGGCCGTCGGGGGTGGACGCCATCCCAACAATCGGCTTGTTCAAGTGCGTACCACCCTCGGAGCCGAAGAAGGCTGCATCACCGAAGCTGAAGATGCCACCGTCGGCGGCCACAATCCAGTAGCCCTGTCCGTTCGGTGTTGCTTGGATTCCGATGATGGGTTGATTCAGGTGCGTGCCACCCTCTGAACCGAGGAAGACGGCGTCGCCGAAGCTGAAGATGCCACCATCGGAGGCCACGAGCCAATAGCCCTGGCCGTCGGGGGTGGACGCCATGCCAACAATCGGCTTGTTTAGGTGCGCACCACCCTCGGAGCCGAAGAAGGCTGCATCGCCGAAGCTGAAGATGCCACCATCGGAGGCCACGAGCCAATAACCCAAACCGATGGAGGCCATGCCGACGATTGGCTTATTGAGATGGATGCCGCCCTCAGAGCCGAAGAAGGCAGCGTTGCCGAAGGTGAAGATGCCACCGTCCGAGGCCACGACTGAGTAGCCAGTCGCCGCCGTGGGAGGAGGCGTGACAGATGACACTGCAAACACAGTGCCTGTGAGCTGGGCCAGGCTCGGGCTGCTGTTGGCATCCAGCGTCACGGCTACACACGGCGGTGGGCCGGCCATCAACGTTGCTGCAGGCGTAACTGCCTGCCAGGCCCCCGCCCCACTGCTCGCGGCACCGTTGAACCAATCCAAACTATTGCCTCCGCCCAGATCACAGTCTGTGACCGTGACTGCCGAGAACGCGTTCCCGGTCGACAGGGCAACGTCGAAGTATTTCCCTGTCGACGTGAACGTTGCCGTACCGGCGGGGTTGGATCCGTATTGCGCCACAGTCAGCGCGCCTTGTCCTGAGCCACTCGCCGTGGTGCCGGAATTTGTCGCAGTAGCCGTTCCCCCAGAAGTATCGGACCTTCCACTCGCCGAACTTGTGGCGCCAGCCGGCGCCGGCGGCGGCGTCGGAGGCGAAGTGAGCCCAATGGTGGTTGAGGCGGCTATCCCATTGCCGCCGACAGTGCCCGTGATCGTGGAGGTTCCGGTCGTTATGGGAGAGGTGAATGTCGCCCTGTAAGTGCCGTCGTTGTTATTGGTAACCGTGCCGATCGTGCCGAGTGTCGGGTGAAGTGTGACGACTCCACCAGATGTTGTCAGGTCGTTTCCATTGGCGTCTTTGGCCTGGACGGTGATCGTCGATTGCGTGGATCCGTCAGCGACGAGTGTCGTCGGGCTGGCAACGATTGTCGTCGTTGCTGTGCTCACCGGTCCGGCCGTGAGTCCGATGGTGGGCGATTCGGTTATTGCATTACCGCCGATGGTGCCTGTGATCGTGGAGGTGCCCATCGTTGTAGGCGAGGTGAATGTGGCCGTGTAGCTGCCATTGTTGCTATTGGTGACGGTGCCGATCGTGCCGAGCGTCGGGTGAAGTGTGACAACTCCGCCCGATGCGGCAAGGTTGTTGCCGTTGGCGTCCTTCGCCTGAACCGTGACGGTCGACTGCGTCGATCCGTTTGCGACCAACGAAGTCGGGCTGGCAACGATGGTCGTCGTTGCTGTGCTCGCCGCGCCTGGGGTGAGCCCAATTGTGGCAGTTGGGGTTATTGCATTGCCACCAAGAGTGCCCGTGATCGTCGAAGTACCAGTCGTTGTAGGCGAGGTGAATGTCGCCGTGTAGGTGCCGTCGTTGTTGTTGGTGACGGTGCCGATCACGCCGACCGTCGGATGGAGGGTGACGACTCCACCAGATGTTGTGAGATCGTTGCCGTTGGCGTCCTTGGCCTGGACCATGATCGTCGATTGCGTGGATCCGTCCGCGACGAGTGTCGTCGGGCTGGCCACGATGGTCGTCGTTGCTGTACTCACCGGTCCTGGAGTGAGCCCGATGGTGGTCGATGCAGCCATTCCATTGCCGCCGATAGTCCCCGTGATCGTGGAAGTGCCCGTCGATGTAGCCGAGGTGAATGTGGCGGAGTAGGTGCCGTTGTTGTTACTGGTGACGGCACCAATGGCGCCGAGCGTCGGATGGAGGGTGACGACTCCACCAGATGTTGTGAGATCGTTGCCGTTGGCGTCCTTCGCCTGAACAGTGATGGTCGACTGCGCCGATCCGTTTGCAACCAACGTCGTCGGGCTAGCCACGATGGTCGTCGTTGCTGTGCTGACCGGTCCGGCGACAATCGAATACGTAGGGTTACTTGCTAGTTCAGTCTGGTCCGATGAAGTGAAGACGCCAATCGAGTACGTTCCCGCGAGGGTGGGGTTCGATGCCGTGCCGCCCACGCCCGCCACTAGCGCAACTGTGCCCGAGGTCCCCACTACGACCGGCGACGTTATGGTCACGTTTGCAGTCCCAACCTGAGTCGGGGTGACGGTGACCGGAACCGTGTTCACGGTGTAGTCGGCTGCTACAAGAGGAAACACAGTGCCCGTCGGCGCGATCAGGGTGATGGTACTTGTGGTACTCAATGACCCGGTCACGCTGTTAGAGAACCCGACGGCGTAGGTGGCGTGGGCTCCCGCGGTGGTCGGGTTCGGGGACGCAGTCACAGTCGAAACTGAGGATGCAGATGCTTCTGGCGTCATGACGACGAATGAGGCGCCTAGGGCCAGAACAGCACCCAGGGCGATTTTCTGAACCCAACCGATACGCATTGCGAGGTCTCCTTCTCGGGAAGGACCTCAGGTTCAGAGTCCCAACACAAACTGCGGTGATGTCCGGCCGTGTTCTTGCCCCCGCATAAGAGATCTAAACAACCACACGTCACATGAGGGTTGCGATGGCGTATGGGTCTCAAAATGATGATGCGTCGTCGGATCGATAGCGTGGTCCCGTGGACACCAGCCAGAGTGTGCGCTTTCTGGAATGGTCCGAAGCGGCCGCGCTCGATGTGGCCATTGCCGTCACGACCAGACACGGTGGGGTCTCCGAGGGCGTTCACGAGTCGCTGAATTTGGGCCTCCACGTGGGTGACGACCCCGAGCGCGTCATCGAAAACCGGCGACGGGCGGCGAATGCGTTCGGGGTAGAGCTGGGGGGCGTCGTCTTCGCCGAGCAGGTGCATGGCGCCGCGGCAACCGTCGTCGGCCACCCTGAGCGGGGCCGGGGATCGTTGCGGATGGACGATGCCATGACCTCAACGGACATTCTGGTCACGGCCGCGCTCGATACGACGCTGGCCATCCTCGTCGCCGACTGCGTCCCGATCGCCCTGCTCGACCCCGAGGCGCGGGTGCTGGCCGCCATCCACGCCGGATGGCGGGGGACGGCATCCCAGGCCAGCCGCCGGGCGCTCGAGACGATGCGCGCATTGGGGGCGGAGCCCGATCGGGTCGTCGCCTTCATCGGGCCCGGTGTCCATCCGGCGCGTTACGAAGTCGATGAAGACGTCCTCGAGGCATTGATCAAGGCTGTTGCCCCGTGTGATCTGACGCCTGATGTGGCACGGCCAACCGGAGACGGGCGCTGGCGTGTCGATCTGATGGCGGCGAATCACCAACAGCTCGTGCTCGCTGGCGTCGCACCCTCCCACATTTTCGACTGCGGGGTCACCACGGCCGACGATGACTACTTCAGCGATCGGGCAGCACGCCCCTGTGGAAGATTTGCCCTGCTCACCCGTCTTACGGCGCCCGGCGCCGGCTAATGACCCCGCAGTAACCACCGGACCCGTAGCATGAGGGCGCCCCATGCCACCTGCCCCTCAAAGAGCCGAACGATTCCGTTACGACGGCTACACGATCGATCCCACCCGGGGTGAGGTGCACTGCACCTATTCGACCGGTGGCTTCTCCTTCACCGAGCGCTACGTGTTCGGTCCCGAGGGCAACTGGAGCGACCCCGCGGTCGAATCCGCCGTTCGCATCCTTTTCCTCATGGCCGGAGTGTCGTATTACAAGGCCAGGGCCGCCCGGGTCATCGATCTGGGCCCCACCAGGACGACGCCGAAGGAACGTTCCTTTCTGACGCAGTACGTCGTGGACGGCCTGGGCGAGTTCGCCTATCGCAACGACCTCGACCTGCAGGACGTGTCGTGGGTCGGGCTCGAAAAGACCGAACCGCCACCCCCGGACTATGTCCCGGACGCAGCCAACCGGGCGCGCCCTCTGATCCCGTTCGGAGGGGGCATCGACTCCATCGTCACGGTGAGCGCACTACGGGAGGGCGCCGATGCCGCTCTCTGTGTCGTCCATCCCCCGAATGAACGGTTTGCCGCCATCGAGGACGCGGCCGCTCTGACCGGCTTGCCCGTGATCCGCGTCGCCCGCGAGATCGACGCCAAGGTCAAGCGCACCGAAAGGATGGGCTTCTTCACGGGCCACGTTCCCATCACCGCGATCATCACGGCGGTCGCCGTCGTCGCCGCGGTGCTCGATCGACGCGACGCCGTCGTGCTGTCCAACGAGTGGTCCGCCTCGGCCCCCACGCTCGTGCACGAGGGCCGCCCGATCAACCACCAGTGGTCAAAAGGGGCCGAGTTCGAAGAGGGTTTTTCCCACATGGTGGCCGACGCATTGGGGCCGCAACTCTCCGTCTTCTCCTACCTCCGGAGCCGGAGCGAGTTGTGGGTCGCGCAGCAGTTCGCCCAACTCAAGGAGTTCCACGGCGTTTTCAGGAGCTGCAATCGCGCCTTCCACCAGAACCCCGCCGAACGCCTCGACCATTGGTGTGGAACTTGCGACAAATGCTGCTTCATCGATCTGATCCTGTCCCCCTTCATGGCCGCGGCAGACCTCCAGGGAGTTTTCGGCGGTCGGGAGCCCTTGGACAATGCCGAACTCGAGGGCCGCTTCGCGACGTTGCTCGGGCTGGCCCCCGAGGCGCGGCCATTCGAATGTGTGGGCGATGTGGGCGAATGTCGCGCTGCGGTCCGACTGGCTGCGGCGCGATCGGATCGCCAGGGGACTTCTCTCCTGCAATCGTTGCGCGCCGCCGTCGACGCCTCTGCCATCCCGGGCTTTCTCGAGGCGAACGCGCTGTTGTCACCAGTCGGATCCCATCGCATCCCAGATCGCTATGCCCCCCCGGATCTCCTGGTCCGCGCTCACTAGCGCGTCGGTCGGCCTGTGGGGCCTGGGAGTCGAAGGGAGGGCCAGTCTCCGCCGCCTCCAGTCGATGGGCGTGGTGCCGGTCCTGGTCGATGACTCACCGGCCGAAGCCACACTCGGGGGCCTCGAGGTCCTGACGACCGATCGGGGGGGCCTCGCTGCACTGATGGCCTGCGAGGTCGTGATCAAGAGCCCCGGTATCAGTCGCTACCGACCTGAGGTCGCCCAACTCGAGGGGGCGGGCATCGCGGTGCGGAGCGGTCTCGGACTCTGGCTCGAGGACGTCCCGCTGGAGCGGGTGGCGTGCATCACCGGCACAAAAGGCAAGAGCACCACGACCGCCATCGCCGGTCACCTCCTCCGCCGGCTCGGCTACGACGCCAAAGTGGGCGGCAACATCGGACAGCCGCCTTGGGATCCTTCTTCGGAGGGCGAGCCCGACTACTGGGTCATCGAGACGTCCAGCTATCAGGTGCCCGATCTGACCAACGGTCCGTCCGTCGTCGCCGTGACCTCGCTGTCACCGGACCATCTGGACTGGCACGGGTCGGTCGAGCGCTACTACGCCGACAAGCTCTCCCTCTGTACCAAGACTGGTGTCCGCACGGCGGTCGCCGATGGTGCGAGCGCGACCTTGCGGGCACAGGTCGCCGCGTTGGGCCCCCACGTGCAGTGGATGGACGCCGACGACCCCGCGTTCGGTGGTCAGTGGGTGAGGGCGCTCGGGCTACCGGGCGAGCACAACGTGCGCAACGCCGCCATTGCACGCGCCGTTCTGCGCTCGTTGGGCCTTGACGAGGCCGAGGACGCGGCGCGGATGGAAGCGGCCGCCGAGGGGTTCGAGGGACTGCCCAGCCGATGCCACTCCGTCGGCCACGTCGGGCACGTGGAGTTCGTCGACGACGGCCTCTCGACCAACGTGCTGCCGGCCCAGGCGGCACTTGAGGCCTATGGCGACCGCCCCGTCGCGCTACTAGTGGGTGGGCACGACCGTGGGCTGGACTACGCCCTTTTGGGCGAGGCCGTGGCGCGGCGCGCTCTTCCGACGCTGGTTGTCACCATGCCCGCCAACGGGCCGCGCATCGGGAACGCCATCCGCGAGGTCGTGGGCGGTGCAGTCGAGGTGATCGATGCCGATGGGTTGGAGGAAGCCGTGGCCACCGCATGGGCCTGGGCCCGGAACGCTGGGGACGCGCAGAGCGACCCGGACCGGGATGTCGGGAACGACCGTGCCGTGGTGTTGCTGTCGCCGGCCGCTCCGAGCTTCGGCGAGTACACCGACTATCGCCAGCGGTCGCAGGCTTTCGCCGAGGCCGCCGCGAGGTGCGGACCACTGACCTGAGCGATGCCTCTCGGCTCGCTCAGGACTACGCGCCGCTCAGCAGGGAGCGCCGGTGGGAGCGAGGGCCTCGCGCTCGCTGAGGAAATCCCACCAGGCGTCTGCCGCCACCTGTGCCGCTGCACGCACCACGGCCGGATCGGCCTCCAACTCCGCCAGGGCGTCGATCGACCAGTCGGCGTGCGCCACCTCTTGGGAAGTGTGCACGTCCCAGAACAGGGTGCCCTCGGCATCCATTCCGTAGTGGCGGCGTAGGCCGTCCGCCTTGGACGCGGCAATGTCGGCTGCCTGTACTTCGTAGACCGCCACCATGGCCAGAGCAGCGACCGGTTCGGTCGCGGCGGCCTGGCGCACAGCCGCGAGGAGGGCCGAGGTGGCGGGCAGCGACTCGACGTCGGACGCTGCACCGGCGGCCCGCGCGAACGACTCGAACAGCACGGCATGGGGGGCGGGCACCCCGAGCTCGTCCGCCAAGCTCGCCTCGACCAGGGCGCGAGCGGGACCTTCGGGGAGGCCTCCGGCAATGTCGCTCAGGGTCGCGGGGAGGGCGCGCTCGATGAACCGGTACTGCTCGGCATAGGACCCCAACTCGCCTTCTGCCAGCGTGCCGGCTTCCCAGCGTCGGTAGAAGGGGTGGGTCAGGAGTTCACGACCGGCAAGTGCGTCGGCCAAGGCATCTCGGATCCGCTCAGTGTGCATGGGCGCACAATATCCCGGCTGAGTGCCGCAGCGGGATTTCCGGCGATGGATCTTGCTGTCGACCGGGGCGGGCACAATCGTGTCCGTGCTCAGCCTCCTCTGCTTCGTCGTGGGAGGGCTGATCGGATGGTTCGCCTCGAGAAGAAGCGGGCGGATCCAGGTGACCTGGCCCATCGTGCTGCGCGTCCAGATCCTGCTCACCTCGGCCACTCTCTCGTTGGTGGCGGCCTGGCGCCTGACGTCGCTCCAGCAGCTCGTCGGCCCTCTCCTATTGGCCGGGGCCCTCTGGATCCTCCTCGTGGCCGCACTCGCGACGCGCGGCGAACGCAGCACAGGTGAGGCGATGCTCGAATCGTGGGCCGTCGGGCCGAACAGCGGGTTCTGGGTCGTTCCGGTAGCGACGGCGTTCGCGGGCTCGGCGGGAACGATGATCGCCGTGCTGGCCAATTGCGCCAACGTGGGCCAAAACACAGTCGCCGTGCACTTCATGCGGCGGGACGCGCCGATACGTCAGCGGCGTTCCACCACCTGGGTCGACCAATCCCCGATTTTGGCGCTGGCCGTCGGCCTCCTTCTGCATCTGTGGGGCCCTGCTCCTCCCGCCACAAAAGATGTGCTCACACTCGCCGGTCCATTGCTGGCCTTCTCGGGTGCCGCCCTCTTCGCCGGATCCGTCGTCCACCCCCACAACTTGTCGGTGCCGACCCCTGGCCACGCCGTCCGTCGCTGGGGTTGGCTCACCGCGCTCCGTGTCGGCTACTTCCTCCTGATTGTGCTGTGCACCTCATCGACCCCTTTGGCCATCGTGGCTGCCCTCAGCGCGCTGAGCGCGCCCTCGTTCAGTCCAATCCAGCAGGCAGTGCTCTATGGCTTCCGGTCCGGGGTCGTCAATGCCGCGGTCCGGTGGGGCTGGATACTCGTCCCCTTCGGGCTCGGACTGGCCGCCCTCATCCGCTCGGGCTGAAAAGCACCCATGCCAACCTCACCGCTGCGCCGCGGACGGGCGGGCGCAGTTGGCGCTTATCATCGACCGATGTCATCATATGATGACATCGGTCGATGACAACTGCCGGGCAAGGACCACCGGCGCCGAGAAGAAGGACGGAACAGAGTGGCACGGCTGGCCGCAAGGCCTGAGATCAGCGCACAAGGCGCCGCAGGAGGAGAGCCGCACGCGCGGCTCCTGGTGCCCACCCTGGTAGCAGCCGGCGCCTTGATGGCGGTTGTCTCGAGCCTCGGTGCCCCCCTCATCCCGACACTGTCCCGGGCTGACGGCGTCTCCTTGAGCACCGGCGAGTGGCTGCTCACCATCACACTGCTGGTCGGCGCGCTCGTCACCCCGGTCATGGGTCGGCTGGCCGACGGGCCCCGGCAGCGCGACGTGATCCTGTTCGCCCTGACCTGTGTCGTCGCCGGATGCATTGTGGCCGCCGTCTCGGACAACTTCACCGAACTCCTCATCGGCCGCGGCCTGCAGGGAGTCGGGCTCGGCATCCTCCCCGTGGCCATGGCCATCGCCCGGCGACACCTGCCGGCCGACAAGGCCCGCAGGACGATCGCAACCCTCGCGGTCACCACCGCCATCGGTGTCGGTCTCGGCTACCCCGTCACGGGACTGATCACGCAGGCCTGGGACTTTCGTGCCGCCTATTGGTTCGGCACCATCACGGTGGCCGGGGCACTCGTCTTGGCGGCGATCGTCTTACCCCGCCGCTCCCAGGTCGCGTCCCGCCGCTTGGACACCGTCGGTGCGGCTGTCCTCAGCGCGGTCGTCATCGGGCTCTCCGTGGTGCTGAGCGAAGGTGGGGGCTGGGGTTGGACGTCCACCCGCACCCTGGCCGTCTTGGCCGCGTCGTTTCTGTTGCTCGCGATCTGGATCCCCTACGAATTGCGGTTCGCCGACCCGCTGGTCGACCTGCGCCAGGTCCGGCACCGGTCGGTGCTCACCGCCGACGTCTCGGGATTCTCCATCAGCATCGCCATGTACATGTTCCTTCCCACGCTGGTGGTCTTCGTCCAGGTTCCGGTGGCACAGGGGTACGGCTTCGGGGCCTCGATCGTGGTCTCCGGGCTGGTCCTCGTGCCGCTTTCCTTGTGCAGCTTCCTGGCCAGCCAACTCCTCAGCATCTACGAGCGCAGGTTCGGGCCCCGGAGCATGATTCCCCTCGGATCCATGGTCTTCGCCGTCTCGTCTGCGTTCTTCGCCCTGGAACACCGGGCACTGTGGGAGGCGTTCCTCACATCAGCCCTGGCCGGACTCGCCCTCGGCTTCACGACCGGGGCTATGCCGGGGTTCATCGTGCGCGCGGTGGCCCGCACCGAAACGGGAAGTGCCACCGGCTTCTACCAGGTCGTGCGCAGCATCGGCCTGACCCTCGGCAGCGCGGTGAGCGCCGCCATCCTCATGGCGCACACCCGGCCGGGACAGACCCTGCCCGATGCCGCAGGCTTCCGGGACACGCTCCTGATTGCAGCAGGGATCTGCGCCGCCACCGCGGTCATCAGCTTCGTGCTGCCCGGGCGGACGGCGGATACCTCTCCCGCTACACCTCCCGGCGAACGTGAAGAGCTGGAAGAAATCATGAAGGAAGAGGGCGAGTTGGCCGGCGCCGGTCTGGTGTTGGCCGAGGCCCAGAATCCCTCCGCGTCACGGGAGCACGCACCATGACCATTTCGGATGAGACGACGGTTGCCGACGGAGCACCCAGGGCAGGACGCTCCCGGGACGCCGCAGCGAGCAAGGAATCGCTTCTGCAAGCCGCACAGGGGCTGTTCGGCCAACGGGGGTTCGAGCGGACGACCATCCGTGAGATCGGCGAGCGGGCGGGCGTCGATGCGGCCCTGATCGCCCGCTACTTCGGGAGCAAGGCAGACCTCTATGTCGCCGCGGTCGCCGCCGAAGATGCCCGCGAGCAGTACCCGGGAGGCTTCGAAGGGCTCGAGCAGATGGCGGACGACGTCGTCTCCAAGGCAGACGACCACGGCCCGGGGCCGATCATGCAGGCGCTGATCCGCCTCGATGGCTCCGATGAGATCCGCCAGGCGGCACTGCAGCGGGTGCGGCGGCGCCTCGTCGATCCCCTAGTGGTCGACATGACGGCGCGCGGCGTCGACCGCCCCGATCTGCGAGCGCAGGTCGCCACCGCCGCCATGTTGGGCGTCAGCCTCTCCCGATCACTCGGGTGGTTCGACGAGGTCCGATCGGTACCCAAAGACGAACTCGTCACCCTCATGACCGAGGCCCTCCAAGAAGTGATCGCCGACCAGGGCCCGCTAGGCCGCAACGCGCCACCGCACTGACACGCCTTTGGAGCCTGAGAGGAGATTCGAACTCCTGACCTGCGCATTACGAGTGCGCTGCTCTACCGACTGAGCTACCCAGGCTTACCCTGTTCAGAGGCACCTCCTCATCCCGTGACTGACTCTGTAACGAGCAGCCGCAATGAGAGCTGAGCCCCGACCAGGCGGGGCCAGTCTAAGGGAGTCTCGGACGGCGAGTGGAGGAAGTCTCGTTGAGGTCCGCCCTCAGGATCTCACGACGGGCGAACGGCGACGGAGGGGCAAGCGACGCAACGGGTCTGGCGCCACAAACGAGCGTGCGTGCGCATGAACCGGTCGGACAGGGCCGTTGGTCCCTCGCCCGTGAGGACCAAGTTCGTTCGCCCCCAGCAATGGGTTGTCTGATCCGCTCACCAGGCGAACACCGGCCCATCACGCTTCTGAGGCTCTACCGCACTTCCACTCCGTCGACGTTCGAAGAGGCAACCGACCCCACTGCGGGGTCTAGTTGAACCTCGGTGATGCCGGGTGACACGACCAGGGAGATGTCGGTGCTCGGCAAGAGAGCGGTCGGTGGGAGGCCGGATCTCGGCGCACTCACGACGATAGGCACGGGTATTCCCTTGGGGCCACTCTTGAGCCGCAATTGGACGGTGCGACGAACCGAGCTAAACAGGAAGATCGAACCCGGCCGCTCCAGATGTGGTCGGCCTGAGTCCCCGGCCAGGGACCAACCTCCGCCCGGGAGCACTCGAACATCGGCGACTCTGCTCGCAAACCCCCTGGCCGGGAGGCGGAGTGACTGTGCCATGTGCGGGTCGATGGAGAGAGCCAGCGAACCGAACTGAAGGTGCACATCGGCGTCCTCGGGTCCGACGTAACCGGCCGCCTCCTGCTGGATCAAAGCGCAGGCCTTGAATACAGGGTCCTCAAGGCGACGACTGACGTTCGGCACGTTCACATCCTGGATCTCGCCGCGCCAATCGTCGTACCGCAATCCCACCCAGAGGGGATACTCGACGAGAACCCAGTTCGCCAGGCCTACCCGGTGGCACGAGGAGCCAGCGATCGCCTCGGAGGTCGAGCTGTACTCCGCGTTCGACGCGGCGATATAGGACTTCCTTCCCGAGTCGAGAAAGTAAGGGGACAACGA
Source organism: uncultured Acidimicrobiaceae bacterium (assembly GCA_963706555.1). GTDB lineage: Bacteria > Actinomycetota > Acidimicrobiia > Acidimicrobiales > RAAP-2 > Bog-473. Next base: position 1,230,786 of record OY970164.1, on the reverse strand, counting down.
GTTCGCTGCGTAGTCCCGATGGAAGAAAGGTTCCCCGAGGTTAGAGAAGAGTTGCGGCGTACAGGCGAGAATCAGGAACACGAGAATGATTCGCGTTGCCATCTTCGGCAACCACGAAAGAGCGACGGCGATGACGGGCGACCAGGCGACGAGGAGCGGCACCTCATAGCGAACGCTGTACAGGCTCCACCTCGCCGTGCCGGTGAAGAGTACGTAGCCCGCGATCAGGCCGGCTGCTACCAACAGCGTCGTCCGTGCCCCCTGACGCCGGCGGAGGGACGCCACAACCAGAATCGGCACTGAAACGACCATGAGGACCACGTTCCAAGGGTTGGCTCCCGCGTCCGCGCTCCGGTCCGAGATGGTGTAGTCACGCGTTCCGAACGCATCGCCCACCGTGCCGAGCATGTAGTCCGGATTGTTCGGGTCGACGTGCAACCAGAGAAAGACGTGATGGAGATGCCCGAGAACCTCCTTACTTATTTGAGCCTCCACGTCACTCTTGCCATTGCCCATTGAAAATTCGGACGCTGTGCTGCGCAGCACGTTGGCCGCGGCGGCCGCAGGATTGAGGTCGACACTTTCGGTACTCCGCGACACCGGTCCTACCGGGCTGCCGAACAGAGAGATGTTCTGCGCCATGAAGGGAGCCGCCATGGCAACGATCGCCAAAGCGGAGAGGACGACTACGCCGCTCCACCGTTTAAGTGATGCGACGACACCTTCCAAACGGATTCCACCGGCGAAGCGGAAAAGAAGGACCATGACGATCACCGGGCCCATCAGTGGAAGAAGCGTCCCCTTCGCCATGTAGCAGAGGCCTGCGCCTGTTCCGAGCAATAACGAGGGGGCCCACACGTTGCCCTTGGATGGCCAGGCCAACGCCACAAGGAAGGTGCTTATGCCGATTGAAGCCGCGAAGTAGTCGTTCTCGGTTGAGGTGGCAACGAGTACACCCGAGGGAATCGTGACGCAGATGACGACCGATACCACCTGAGTCCAGCGCGACCCGCCCAGAAGCCGCGCCACCTCTGAAACGGCCACCAGGCAGATGGTGCAGGAGAGAAGCTGCACATAGCCGTCGAATCGATCGGTTCCCGCGAGCAGGTGAAGGTGGGCCAGGTTGTACTCGGCGAGCGGCGAGAGCTCAATCTGCGCCAGGTACTGGGTGGGAAAGGGGCCCACGCTTCGATCTTGGATCCAGTGCTCGACGCGTACGAGGTGGTACACGAGAGAGTCGGCGTTCGATGGGAGAAACGACCAGGCCAGGTAGCCGAGAATTCCCATGATGAGCGCCACGACGACGAGCCATGCGAGGTTTTCTGCGCCGATGCGTTCGAACTGCCTTCTCGCCCATGTCGCCGGGTGGACGCCGGCCCTGACGTTCGCCGCCGCGCGTCGGATGTCCGACCAGCCCGCGGTGATGAGGACGACTGCGAGGACGACTGCGAGGACGGCCCACGACGCAAGCAGCAATCCCCGAGTGAAATGGTCGCCGATGCTCGACAGTTCGGTGATGATCAGGAGGAGGGCTTGCCAGATGAGGTACGCGACGACGAGGGCTCCGCGATGGGACAACCTCGAGAGCCCGAAGGCGTTCCGATTCCGAGAGACGAGCCCCCACAGCAGTCCGAGAACGGCGACGGGAAGGAGGATCAACAAGCTCTCGAGCCCTCGTGACTACCCACGGATCCGATGTGGAGAGGGGCTGTTCAGGTTGGTACCGCCTCAATGATGAACTGATAGCCGAACATCGTGGGCCAGAGTGCCAAAAGGAGATGATCGAGCACTCTCAGCCAACGCCCCTTCGCTCCGTCGAGACGAAGGGCGTCGAAGGGCAACCCCACCGGCTCGATGCGTCGAATAGCGTAGCCTTGCCCCTCGACCAGCTTGCGGATGCTCCGCCTGGTGAAGAATCTCAAATGCGTGGAGTCGAGTATCCCGCGCCGGTCATAATCGAACATGCCCAGGGTTGAACGGAAGCGCGGGTACCAATGGGCGATGTTCGGAACACAGATTATGGCCGTACCCTCCGGCGAGATGACCTGCCGGATAACCGTCAGGAAGAGGCCGGGGTTGATCAAGTGCTCGAGTACGTCGGCAGCGAGCACGACGTCGAAGTCGGTGCCGACCTCCGCTGGGATGCCCTCATTGAGGTCGGACTCGTAGAAGGCATTCGTTCGCTCCGTCACGCCCTCCAGCGTGGCTACGTCGACCCCGACCACGTAATGGCCCATCTCGCGTAATCGCTCTGCCAACAGGCCGCTCGAACAGCCAAGATCCAGAATCCGGCTCGGAGGATATGGGCTGAGCAGGGTAAAAATTCGCCCGTGAGAACTGTCCTCGCTCGGCTTGAGCTGGTACTCGTCGTTGAGGGCAATTCGACTGCCGTTGCCGAATCCAGCCTTCTGCAAGCGGTAGCCCACGACGTCTTTGGTGACATCGGCTGCATACCGGACGCCGTCGACGTAGCAGATCTCATCCCCGTAGTACGTCGGAATGGGCACTTCGGCGATGCGCAATCCAGCGTCGTGGAGCTGAATGATGATCTGGGTGTCGAAGTTGAAACCGTTGGAGTTCCGTTCGAAGGGGATTTGCTGCAACGCGCTGACCGAATAGGCGCGGTAGCCAGAGTGAAACTCGGAAAGGCCGGTTCCCAAGGTGGCGTTCTCAAACCGGGACAGCACCCGATTACCCAGAAACTTGTACAGCGGCATGCCCCCCTCTCGGGCGGCCCCCTTGGCCATCATGCGTGACCCGAAGACGGCATCCGCTTCGCCCGCGAGCAAGGGAGCAAGAACCTGGGGGAGGGACTCCGGCGCGTACTGACCGTCAGCGTGAAGCATGACGACGACGTCGAGCCCGTGTTCGATCGCCTTGCGGTAGCCCGCCTTCTGGTTTCCCCCGTACCCCAAATTGGCCTCTTGTCTGATCATGGTGATCGGAAGGTCCGAGAGTTGTTGATACCCCAGGCCGACCAGGTACGTCGAGTCCTGACTGTGGTCGTCGCTGACGATCACTTCGTCGATATCCGAACGAATTTCGTCTGGTATCCGGTCGAGGACCTTGGCCAGGGTCGTCGCGGCGTTGTACGCCACGACGAGGACTCCTATCCTCTTTCTCTCGGTTCCCGCCATGTTGCCGCGCTCCCTTGACTCCAGCTGGCGACCTGCCCGGTAGCGTATTCCTCAATCGCCCACTGGTGTGAAGGACTTTGGCGGCTCCGGGCCTGGATCCTCATCGATGAGGCCGAAATCGACAGTTGAAGGCGAAGAAATGAACCGTCCGGCCGGGGTCACACGTCGCCCCTGTAGCCGGCATTTCATGGCTCTAGCTGGGGTCTGAATTCGATATAGTGAACGTCCAGTAGCGGGAGGTCCCATGGTTCTCGCTCATTCCGGCGACCTGGCCCGATTGGAGGCAACCGCATTGGCTTTCGTCTATGACACGACGGTGAATCCCGATGCGAAAAACAACGCCCACGCGTATGCCCTCGGAATGATCGGTTACAACAAGGCGGTCCTCGAAGTCGGGTGTGCCACGGGATACATCTCGAAGGTGATGACCGAACGCGGCTGTAACGTCACGGGCATCGAACTCGACCCTGACGCAGCCTGCTTGGCCCAGAAGTGGCTCGAACGGGTCGTCGTCGGCAATATCGACGAAGGCAGCGTCTGGGACGAAGTCGACGACGAGTCGTTCGACGCGGTGATCTTCGGGGATGTCCTCGAGCACCTGCGAGACCCTCTCGGAGCTCTCCGAGCGGCGGTGCGGAAGTTGAAGCCGACCGGTATCGTCGTGACGTCGCTGCCCAATGTGGCGCATGGGGACGTTCGCCTTTCGCTCCTCAAGGGAAACTTCACCTACAACGAGACCGGACTGCTCGACAAGACCCACATCCGATTCTTCACCCTCGAGACCATAAGAACGCTCCTGCGCGAAGCGGGGTTGGTCATTGTGGACACGCAGCGCGTCTACTGTCCCCTGTTTCAGTCCGAGCTCGCCATCAAGCGCGAGGACGTCTTCCAATCGACGATCAATGAACTCCTCGATGACCCCGAGGTGGAGACCTACCAGTTCGTGATGAAGTCTGTCCGCGACAACGGGACGCGCACGCTCAATGAACTGGCTCGACGCGTCAATGAGCTCACCGACCATGTGCATCGTGAAGTCGTTCGCAACGCCCTCCGTGATCGCGGTCTCGGCTACGTGCCCGGAGCGGAAGGAGATGTCGATCTGTTGCAGCGACACATTAGAGCTCTCGAAGGGCACGCCTCTGGCCTGGAGCACAACATCGACGCTCTCAACCAGGCTCTGATTGCCAGCGACGCCAGGTATCAAGCTGTCCTCAACATGAGAACCGTCCAAGCGACCGCTCCGATCCGATGGATGTATCGAAAGGTGAAACGAGTCAAGTGAGCAACGCCGCATCGGAACCCGGATCCGGATCGGACTCGATTCCCAAGGTCCTCGCCTTCTATCTCCCGCAGTTCCACCAGATTCCCGAGAACGATGCCTGGCATGGTGAGGGTTTCACCGAATGGACGGTCGTCGCGAAGAGCAAGCCGCTCTTCGCTGGGCATCGTCAGCCCGAATTCCCGGGCGAGCTTGGTTTCTATGATTTGCGGGTCCCCGAGACCCGCATCGCACAGGCCGCACTCGCGCGGAACCATGGCATCTCGGGGTTCCTCTATTACCACTACTGGTTCAACGGCCGAAGGCTTCTCGAGAGGCCGTTCGACGAAGTCCTGGCGTCGGGATCCCCCAACTTTCCCTTCGCTCTCTGCTGGGCCAACGAAGGTTGGTACAGGCGCTGGCAGGGATCCAAGGATGAGTTGATTCTGGAGCAGGAATTCAACGAAGAGGACGACCTGGCCCATATTCGTTGGCTGATCACCTGTTTCAAGGATCCTCGCTACATCCGTGTCAAAGGCCGCCCGCTGCTTGCCGTCTACAGAGCCCAACTGTTCCCCGACCCCAAAAAAACTGTCGAGCTTTGGCGAAATGAATGTGAAGAGGCCGGGGTTGCCCCACCTTGGCTGGTCATGTTCGAGACGAAACAGGAACTCGAGGATCCTGCTGAGCTCGGATTCGACGCCAGTGCGGAGTTCGTTCCGCACAGGTTGCCGACGCTTTGCGACACAATGGTCGCCCGGCCGAAGACAGACGCGTCGAACATGATCTACGACTACGGCGAGGTTGCATCCGCCTACCTGCAGCGACCCCGGCCGCCCTGGACCAGCTACCCGTGCGTGGCGACCGGCTGGGACAACTCACCGAGACGTCAGCAGGGGGAGGCGCAACTCCTCCTTGGGTCCACCCCTGAGAAATACGGGCGATGGCTGACTGAAGCGATTCGCGTGCAGGCCGAGTCCGAGATGGGCGACGGCATCGTCTTCGTCAATGCTTGGAACGAGTGGGCAGAGGGGGCGCATCTCGAGCCCGACGCCCATTGGGGAAGGGCCTATCTGGAGACCACGAAGTCGGTCGTGCATGTTGCGGGAGGTGACGAAGCCGCCGGTTCGGGTGAAGCCGACACCGACACCGGTGCTGCGGCCCCGACATCGATCGAAATCGTCTACGAGGAACTGTACGAGCGGTTCGTACGCCTACAGACTTCAGCCAGCGGTTTCATCTCCCTGGCTGATCGGCGCCTCAAGTCATGGCAGGAATATTACGAGGGGAGGATCGCTGAGGCCCGCGAGGAGACGCACTTGATCGCAACGCTGAATCAGGAACTCGAGGAGCGATTGGAAGAACTGGAGCAGCGTTTGGAAGAACTCGAGGCATTGCGCGACTTGGATACAAGCGCGCAAGCGGGTGGACGATGAGCGCGGAGAGCCGGTATCTGGACCTTTTGAAGCTGTGCCTGACGCGATTGCTCTTCATGAGTGAGGAAGCGCAACGGAACCCTGAACTGGAAGCACAAGCCGAAATTCGGCGACTTGGTTGGGATTGGCCGGACGAAGCCGAGACGATGATCGGCATGGTCCGCCTGGACTGCATCCAGCAGTGTGTCGAAACTGTCCTCGAGAACAACGTGCCCGGTGACCTCATGGAGGCCGGCGTCTGGCGGGGTGGGGCAACGATCCTCATGCGGGGAATCCTGGCTGCCTACGGGATCGACGACAGAAGAGTGTGGGTGGCCGATTCGTTCCAGGGCCTGCCGCCGGCGGATGGAAGGGACTTTGCCCAGGACCTGACCGGCGACCTGTCCGGTCACGCGGAGCTTGCCGTGAGCCTCGAGCAGGTCAAATCGAATTTCGCCCGGTACGACCTTCTGGACGACCAGGTCGAGTTCCTCCAGGGATGGTTCAAGGACACGTTGCCCAACGCACCGATCAAGGCGCTGTCCGTCCTGCGACTCGACGGCGACTACTACGAATCGACGATCCAGACGCTGGAGGCGCTGTACGACAAGGTGTCGGTCGGGGGCTTCGTAATTGTCGACGACTACCTGCATCTGGAAGCCTGCCGTCAAGCCGTCACCGACTTTCGCACGGCGTTCTCCATCAACGACGAGATCGTCGAGGTTGACTGGAACTCCGTGTACTGGAGGCGGCAAAGCCGCTGAGGATCCGGCGGCGTTCCTTCGACTCGCTCAGGTAGCGAGGGCACCCAACCGCACCAGCAGAGCCTGGAGCAGCAGCGACTCCTGAGGATTGCGGACCAGAGAGCGCGCGGTCTCGGTGATGAGCAGCACCGCCTCTGCAGCCGCTCCGGCGTGGATGTCGGCGATGGCATCGCTCCCGGTGGCCTGGGTCGTCATGCGGTCCCTGTACGCCCGGGCGAGGGCGCCCAGCCCGGCCCGCAGCGCATCGGTCCGCCAGCGCCGCTCCTCGCGCTGGAACCGGTCCGTGATCTCCTTGCGCCCGGGGAGGGTCTTTTCGCCGAAGGCCGCCGCTTCCTCCGTGAGCCGCTCGATCTCGCGGGCGTGCTCCACCCGCAGCGGTTCCACCGCCTGCTCGGCCGACGCGAGAAGGCCACGGACCAATTCCGCCGCCACCACGCCGGTCCCGGTCAACCGATCAGGTACCGACGACCACAGCAACGCACGCTCGGCCACGTCGGGGTCCTCGATCATGACCCGGGCCCGGTCCAGGTTCCCCCCGCTGGTGTCAGCTACGACGGCGGCCACCTCCGCGGTCATCCCCCGGCTCATGAGCCAGTCCACCATGGTCGTGCGGCGCACGGGAGGAAAGGGGATCTCGACGCAGCGGCTGGCAATCGTGGCCAGCTCGGGGGTGATGTCGTCCGCCAGAAGAATGAAGAACGTGGCGCCCGGTGGCTCCTCCAATGTCTTGAGAAGGGCTGGCGCGGCCCGCCCCCCGAGATGGACGTCGGTCATGATCACCACCTGACGGGCGGCCTGCAGCGGCCGACGTTGCGCCACCGCGACCAGGCGGTGCACGTCGTCGACGCTCATCATGGCCCCGGTGCGGTGGATGACATGGAGGTCCGGGTCGCTCCCCGACAGCGCGGCGAGACAGGTCCGGCATGTCCCGCATCCGCCATCGGGGCAGAGGAGCGCGGCGGCGAACCCGTGGGCCGCGGCCAGCCCTCCGTTGCCCGCGGCCCCACGGAAGAGGTAGGCGTGCACGGGCTGGAACGCTGCACCGCGCAACGCGGCAACCGCCGGCTCCTGCCCCACGACCGCGGCGAAGAGCGCTGCCACCGGGGGGGTGGCGGGGTCGCCCACGTCGGCCGGATCACCTCGGCTGCCGGTGCTCACGGAGTTGCTCCGGGCGCCGGTGGGTGGCCCAGGCGTTCGTGCACGACCGCCAGGATACGGGTGGCCAACGCTTCGGGGTCAGTGGTGCCGTCGAGCACCACCCACTGCGCGGGATCATCGGCGGCCAGCGCCAGGAACCCTTCTCGGACCAACCCGGCGAAGGCCGGGCCGAGGCGCTCGAGGCGGTCCGGGGCGGCCGCCCCCAGGCGGGCCGCGGCTACCTCCACCGGCACATCGACCAGGATCGACAAGTCGGCTTGGAGGCCGGCCGTGGCCCAGGCGATGAGGGTGCGGAGCTCGGCCGTATCGAGCCCACGCCCGTAGCCTTGATACGCCAGGGTCGACCCGGAGAACCGATCGCTCACCACCCACTCCCCTGCGGCCAGGGCCGGCTCGAGGACCGTGGCCACGTGCTCGGCCCGGTCGGCCGCCATGAGGAGGGCTTCGGCCCGCAAGGAGATGGGCGGTGAATCAGGCGCCAGCAACAGACGGCGGAGGTCGAGGCCGAGCGGGGTGGCGCCCGGCTCATGGGTCAGGCGGGCTCCGAGAGCGGCGGCCAGGGCCTGAGCCTGGGTCGACTTGCCGCAGCCGTCGATCCCCTCGAGAGCGAGCAAGCGGCCCCGTGGTGCCATGTCAGAACGGTTCGAGGAGTGCGGCGTTCGCCGCGGCGCCGGAGGCGACAGCCGCCTTCTTGGTGCCGCCGGCTTTCTTGGCGGCCTTCTTGGTGCCCGCCGCCTTCTTGGTCCCCGCCGACTTCTTGGCGGCTGCGGCCTTCTTGGTCACGCCCGCCTTCTTGGCGGCCTTCTTCGCACCACCGGCCTTCTTGCGCGTCGAGGGTCCGGCGGCCCTGCGCTCGGCGAGGAGCTCCGACGCCCGCTCGATGGTGATCGACTCCACGTCGTCGCCCTTGCGCAGCGACGCGTTCGTCGTCCCGTCGGTCACATACGGCCCGAATCGCCCCTCTTTGACCACGACCGGCAGTTCCGATGCCGGGTCGGCCCCCAGCTCGCGCAGAGGGGCCGCCGCCGTGCGGCCGCGGCGTTGCTTGGGCTGGGCGAAGAGCGCCTGGGCCTCGGGCAGGGTCACCGTGAGGATCTGGTCTTCACTAACGAGGCTGCGGGTGTCGGTCCCCTTCTTCAGGTAGGGCCCGAACTTGCCGTTGTGGGCCACCACCTCCTCGCCGCTCTCGGGGTCGGTCCCGACGGTGCGCGGGATCTTGAGCAGCTCGAGGGCTTGCTCGAAGGTGAGCGTGGCCGGGTCCATGGTGGAGAAGAGCGACGAGGTGCGGGGCTTGCCCGACGCCGAGCCCGAGCCTTCGCCTGCTTCACCCAGCTGGACGTACGGCCCGAAGCGGCCGGCCTTGACGGAGACATCGAGCCCCGTCTCGGGGTCGGAGCCCAACACCCGGTCGTTGGTGGGTGCGGCGAGCAACTCCTCGGAACGCTCCACGGTGAGCTCGTCCGGTGCCATGTCGTCGGGCAGTGAGGCCCGGTCATCGCCCCGCTGCAGGTAGGGCCCGTAGCGGCCGACGCGTGCCACGATCGGCACCCCGTCGGCGCCGGCGCCGATCGGGATCGAGTTGATCTCGCGGGCATCGATGTCACCGAGGTGCGCGGCCACGCTGGCCTTGAGCCCGAGCGTGGCGCCGTCGTTGCCTCCGGGCAGGTCGACGCCGGGCGACGCGGTGCCGAAGTAGAAGCGTGAGAGCCACGGCAAAGACTCCTCGCGGCCCGAGGCGATCTCGTCGAGGTCGTCCTCCATGCTGGCCGTGAAGCCGTAGTCGACAAGGTCGCCGAAGTAGCGCTCGAGGAGGCCCACCACGGCGAACGCGGTGAAGCTCGGCACCAGGGCCGTGCCCTTCTTCCAGACGTAGCCCCGGTCCAAAATGGTGGCGATGACGCTGGCATAGGTCGATGGGCGGCCCACACCGAGCTCCTCCATGGCCTTGACCAGCGACGCCTCGGTGTAACGGGCGGGCGGCTGCGTGGTGTGGGACCCGGGCTCGAAGCCTGTGCCCTCGACCACGTCGCCGACGACCAGCGCCGGTAGCACGACCTCGCGGTCGGCCAGTTCGGCGTCGGGATCGTCCTGACCCTCGACGTAGGCCCGCAGGAACCCGGGGAAGGCGATCACCCGGCCGCTGGCCGAGAATTCGGCCACCTCTCCGGCCGCGATGTTGCCGGGACCCCCGGCGGGAACCTCGCTGACCAGTCTGATCTGCGCACTCGTGCCCGTGGCGTCGTTCATCTGGGAGGCCACGGTGCGCTTCCAGATGAGGTCGTAGAGGTGGAGCTCGTCCCCGCTCAGCGACCGCGCCGCCTGCTCGGGCGTGCGGAAGGTCTCACCGGCGGGGCGGATCGCCTCGTGTGCCTCCTGCGCGTTCTTCACCTTGCGCTCGTAGCGGCGGGGCGTGTCGGGCACATAGGCGTCGCCGTACATTTCGCGGGCCTGGGACCGGGCCGCCGTCAGCGCCTGCTCCGACAGGGTGGTGGAGTCGGTCCGCATGTAGGTGATGTACCCCTGCTCGTAGAGGCGCTGGGCCACCTGCATCGCCCGCTGGGCGCTGAAGCGCAGCTTGCGGCCGGCCTCCTGCTGCAGGGTCGACGTCATGAACGGCGCCGCCGGCGAGCGCCGGAACGGCCGCTCGGTGACCGCGCTGACGGTGAAGGACTGCCCGGCGAGCGCGGAGGCGACCGAGGTCGCCTCGTCTTCGACCAGGACGCGCACCCTGCCCTTGCTCGTCTGCTCCCCGTCCTCGTTGAAGTCCTTGCCGGTGGCGACCGCCGTGCCACCCAACGAGACGAGGGTGGCGCCGAACGTGGGGGGCGCATCCGCGGCCTGTGTCTGGCTGAACGTGCCGTCGATACCCCACCAGGTGGCGGACTGGAAGCGCATCCGCGCCCGCTCGCGCTCGACCACCATGCGGGTGGCCACGCTTTGGACCCGGCCCGCGGACAGCCGCGGCATGACCTTGCGCCACAGGACCGGGGAGACCTCGTAGCCGTACAGGCGGTCCAGGATCCGCCGCGCCTCCTGGGCGTCCACCAGGCGGCGGTCCAGTTCGCGCCATTCCTCGACCGCCCGGGTGATCGCCTCGGGCGTGATCTCGTGGAAGACCATGCGCTTGACGGGTACCGTCGGCGACAGCACCTCGAAGAGATGCCACGCGATCGATTCGCCCTCGCGGTCTTCGTCGGTGGCGAGATACAACTCGTCCGCATCCTTCAGCAACCGCTTGAGGTTGGCCACGACCGACTTCTTCGAGGCCGACACGACGTAGAGGGGCTTGAAGCCGTTGTCCACGTCGACGCCGAGTCGGGCCCAATTCTCGCCCTTGTAGGCGGCCGGGACCTCGTCGGCCCCCCGAGGAAGGTCGCGGATGTGGCCTATCGAGGACTCGACGATGAAGTCCGGGCCCAGGAGCCCGCTGATGGTGCGGGCCTTGGCCGGCGACTCGACGATGACCAGTGCCTTACCCATGGCAGGCCTCTCCGCGCCCCGGTTCGAGTCCCAGCTCGAACCCCGGTTCGCGCCGCGGACCGAGCCCGGGCTCGCGCCGCTGCTGACGCCTCGGTTGGTCGTTACGTTCGGTCCGCATGGTCACGCAAGGTTGAAGGTCCCACACCCGCCTGTCAAGGGCGCCTCGTCGGACGAGCACCGCGACACAGGGGTTCTTCGTGGCGTTGACCAGGTCAGTCGCCCGAAGCGGCAGCCACTGCAGGTGACGGCTCGATCGCGCTGGCGTCGGCTCCCATGTCCTCGGTGGCCCGCTTGGAGAAGGCGAGGGCGCCCAGCAGGATCACCAGCGACACCGCAGCGATGGCGTACCGCGCGCCGTTGTTGTGACGCAACGTGATCACGGCCGGGAGGATAAGCAAGGACACCAGGTTCATTACCTTGATCATCGGGTTGAGTGCCGGACCGGCGGTGTCCTTGAAGGGGTCACCCACCGTGTCGCCGATGACGGCTGCCTTGTGGGAGTCGGAGCCCTTGCCCCCCTCATGCCCGTCCTCGATGTACTTCTTGGCATTGTCCCAGGCCCCACCCGAGTTCGACAGCGTGTTGGCCATCAGCTGCCCGGTCAGGATGGCGCCCGCCAAGAAGGCACCGAGAGCGAGGTAGTTGATGCCGAAGCCGACGATGACCGGGGTCAGGATGGCGAGGAGAGCCGGCGTGGCCAACTCGCGCTGGGACGCCGCGGTGCAGATGGAGATCACCCGCCCGTATTCGGGTTTCTCGGTGTAGTCCATGATCCCGGGGTGCTCGCGGAACTGACGGCGCACCTCGAGGACCACGGTACCGGCCGAGCGGCCGACAGCCCGGATGGCCAACGAGGAGAAGAGGAACGCGATGGACCCTCCGATGAGCAAGCCGATGAACGTGGTCGGGTTGGCCACGTTGATCTGGATGATCGAGAACAGGTGCCTCCCCGTTGCATGCAGACTCGGGATCTGTTCTCCGATGGTCTCGATGAACGAGGCGAAGAGTGCGACCGAGGCAATGACGGCTGATCCGATGGCCACACCCTTTGTGATGGCCTTGGTGGTGTTGCCGACGGCGTCGAGGCTCACCATGATGCGCTCGGCCTCTCCGGTGAACTCACCCGACATTTCCGCAATACCGGCTGCATTGTCCGACACCGGCCCGAAGCTGTCCTCGGAGACCACCATGCCCGCCGTGGCGAGCAGTCCGATGCCGATGAGCGCCACCAGGTAGAAGGTCAACTCGATGTTGCCGCCACCAAGCCCGATGGCCACCCCGATGGCGATGGCGATGGCGATGATCGCCCACACCGAGGACTCGAGGCCGATGGAGATGCCCGAGAGGACCGCGGTTGCCGGGCCGGTTCGCGTCGAGGCGGCGATCTCCTTGACCGGGCCCCGCTCGGTGGAGGTGAACTGCTCGGTGATCTGGCTCGCCACCAAGGAAAGCACCACACCGGTCAGCACGGCATAGAACACCTTCAGGTTGTGCACGTAGTACTGGGCCACGAGGAACGCACCGACGACCGTCAGCAACGCCGCCAACCAGAACCCCCGGTTGATGGGAGCCAGCGCGTTGCGGTCCTTGGTCCGGGCCTTGACCACGAGCACGCCGATCACCGAGGCGAAGATGCCGATCGCCGGGACGATCAGAGGGAACAGAACCGCGGGCGTCGGGTTGTGACCGACCCGGAACGCCGAGTAGCCGAGGATCAGGGCGGAAATGATGGTGATCTCGTAGGACTCGAAGAGGTCGGCCGCCATGCCGGCACAGTCACCGACGTTGTCGCCCACGTTGTCGGCGATAGTGGCCGCGTTGCGGGGGTCGTCCTCGGGGATGCCGGCTTCCACCTTGCCCACCAGGTCGGCGCCGACGTCGGCCGCCTTGGTGAAGATACCGCCACCCACTCGCATGAACAGGGCGAGGAGCGAGGCGCCGAAGGCGAAGCCGATGAGCACCGCGGTCGCCGAGTTCTGGAAGATCAGCACGATGGCGGTGGCGCCGAGCAGGCCCAGGCCGACGCAGAGCATCCCGGTCACGGCGCCGGTGCGGAAGGCAACCCGCAGCGCCGCGGCCATCCCGCCGCCCTTGGACGCGGCCGCCGCCGTGCGCACGTTGCCCCGCACCGCGATGCTCATGCCGATGAAGCCGGTCAGACCGGAGAACGCCGCGCCGAACAGGAAGCAGATGACCCGGTAGAGACCGTCCTGCTGGAAGGTCAGGGCGGTGGCGCCGTTGGGCTTGACCACCTTGGTGGCCGTGAAAAAGATGAGGATGGCCAGCGGAATCACGATGATGGCGATCGTGCGGAACTGGCGCTTTAGGAATGCCTCGGCGCCCTCCTGCACGGCCAGGGCGATCTCCCGCATTTTGGGGGTCCCGGTATCCGCCGCCAGGACGTTGCGAGCCAGCAGGAGGCCAGCGCCGATGCCCACGACGCCTGCGGCCAGGCAGATGTACAGCCAGGTTTTATCCGCTCCGCCAAGGTGGAACGCCTGGTACCCACCATTGCCTGCAGCGAGAAGGTTGATCATGCCTGGTGTGCCCTTTCTGTAGCTGTCTCGGTCCGCCTACGTACAGCCCACTTCATTGCGATGCGGTATTCCCAGGTCGAAGGCGCGCATGCCCAATGCACCGGTCGACGGGCCGGGGGGCACGTTAGCGACTGCGGGGCAGTGGGGCAAGAACGCTCATCGCGGTCAGTTCCCGCCGGCGTCCTGTTCGGCCCCGGCCACCAGCTCGAACGCAGGGTTCAGCATGGCCGGCCGGCGCCCCCAGGTACCGACCATTCCTTCGGCCACCAGGCGTGCCCCCGGCTCGATCCCCGCGATCTTCGGACGGCCCTGGAAGACCAGGAGCAGGCCCCCGGTACCGTCGCTCAGGACACATTCGAGGTTGGAATTGCCCGCCCGCGGCTGCACCCGCACCGACTTGACCCGGCCTGCCACCTTGACCCGCTGGCGCATGGCGACGTTGGCGATCGGTGTCGTGATCCCGGCGCGCCGGGCGAGCTCGCGGTCGGCCTCGTCCACCGCGTTCGCCTTGCGCTGGTTCTCCCGGCGGGAGGCGGCGCCGACCCCCGTGCGCCCTTCGGCGTCGACGGGCGGCCGCTGGCCACGGCCCTGACGGTGGCCGCCGGTCGGCGCCTCCGGGTCGCTGGACGAGCTCGTGAGACGGGACTCCTGCACCGACCGGCCGTAGGTGCGCACCTTCTCGCTGAAGCGGCCCGGGAGGTTGTAGGGGATGATCGTGGCCGCCACGTGGGGCACCTGGGACAGGACGGAGGCGATCTTGTCGGCCGTACGGTCGTGCAGGACGCGCTGCCACACGCGCGAGTAGCTGCGACGGGGCAGGAGCACGGTGCATTCGGTGTCCCCGTCGAGGGTGGCGTCGGCCACGAGCTCAATGGCGGCACGGCCCAACCGGCGGTCGGGGCACTCGATGATGTCGAGCGGGAGGCGGGCCAGCCCGAGCCGCCCCCATTCTTCCTCGAGCTCGCGCGCCTCTTTGGAGTCGATGTCGAAGTGCACGGCGCGCAGGTCGTCGGGGGTCAGGGTGCGGGCGTACTGCAGCGCGCGGGCGGTGGCCATATCGAGCCGGGCCACCAGGACCACGACCACGTGACGGCGCAGGATCGGCGCCTCCGAGGCCTCGACCGCGCCGGTCTCGAGCAGCGTGGACTCCACGTCGTACTGGTGATGCAAACGGATCAGGCCGAAATAGAGCAACGGGGCCACCACCGCGATGACCCACGCGCCCTCCTTGAACTTCGATACCAGGAAGATCAGCACGACCACAGCCGAGAGGAACGCCGAGAACCCGTTCACCGCCACGCTCCGCCGCCAGTGCGCCCCCTTCTGGCTGAGGTGGTGCTTCACCATGCCCGAGCCCGCCATGGTGAAGCCCGTGAAGACGCCGATGGCATAGAGCGAGACCAGCCCGTCGACCCGGGCCCTGAACACGAGGACCAGCAGGATGGAGACCCCGGCCAGCACCAGGATCCCGTTGGAGAACGCCAGGCGGTGGCCACGCTTCGTCAAGGACCGCGGCAGGTAGTGGTCCGAGGCCACGAAGTTGGCCAGGAAGGGGAACCCGTTGAAGCTGGTGTTGCCGCCGGTATAGAGGATGAGGAGCGTCGCCAGCTGCACGACGAAGTAGAAGAAGCCGCGGCCGAAGATGGCCTCGACCTCTTGGGAGACCACCGTCGGTGAGCCGCTGGCGTAGGGCACGGCATGTGTCCACTTGGCCAGCAGCGTGGTGCCGAGGACCAGGAACGCCAGCACCGAGCTCATGACGACCAGTGTCTGGCGGGCGTGGACCGACTCGGGACGGCGGAACGTGCCCACCCCGTTGGAGATGGCCTCGAGCCCGGTCAGCGACGAGCCGCCGTTGGCGAAGGCCCGCAGCAGCGTGATGAACGCCAGACCCATCAGCCAGCCTTGGCCCGGGCGACCCCACATGCCCACCGAAGAGCACGTCCTCGGGTGGGAGGGGCGTCGGGTGCAGGTTGCCCATCGCCTCTTTGATGTAGCCGGCGATGATGACGGTGCCCAGGGCGGCCACGTAGAAGTAGGTGGGGACGGCGAAGAACCTCCCGGCCTCGCGGATGCCGCGCAGGTTCCCGTACAGCAGCAGCAGGACGACCCCGACGGTGATGGCCACGGTGTCGAAGGTGTTGGCCAAGCTCGGGACGGCACTCGTCAGGGCGGCCGTTCCGGCCGACGTCTGGACGGCGACCGTGACGGTGTAGTCGATCAACAGCGCCACCGCGGCGATCTGGGCGATTCTCGGCCCGAAGTTGTCGCGGGCCACCACGTAGGCCCCGCCGGCCTTCGTATAGAACTTGATGACGTCGAGGTACGAGAGCGTCACGAAGAAGAGGACACCGATGATGGCCAGGGTGATGGGGACCAGCAGGCTGAAGGCGGCCAGTCCGATGGCCGGCACCAACTGGGTGAGCATCTCCTCGGTGCCGTAGGCCGAGGACGAGATGCAGTCGGGGGCCAGCACCCCCAAGGCGGTCGGTCGGCCCAGACGCTCCGAGCTCAGCTGTTCGGTCACCAGCGGCGGCCCGAGCAACTTGTTCTTCAATCGGTACAGGCGTCGCTCGGGGATTGTGTCGGCCACCAGCCCCGACAACGGAACCGGAGGCCGAGGACCTGGACTGGGCGCCACGGCGCCAGCGTAGAAGGAAACGACGACCTCCTCGGGCTGCTTCTCTTTGCACAACGGCGCGTCGCGTGTTGTGCTGTGGCGTGCACGTGATCGTGGTGGGCTGTGGACGAGTCGGCTCCGGGCTGGCAATTTCACTCGTGGCCCAGGGCCATTCAGTCGCCATCATGGACAAGAACGCCAAGGCGTTTCGTCGCCTGAAGAACTGGGACGGTCCACGCATCATCGGCTCGGGCTTCGACCGGGACGACCTGGAGCGGGCAGGTGCGGTCGGCGCCGACGCGCTGGCGGCGGTGACCAGCGGCGACAACACCAACATTTTGACGGTGCGCATCGCCCGCGAGACCTATCTGATCCCCAACGTGGTGGCGCGCATCTATGACCCGCGGCGCGCGGAGATCTATCAGCGCCTCGGCATCCCCACGGTGGCCACGGTCACCTGGACCATCGATCAGGTCCGCCGTCGCCTTCTCCCCGACGAGGACGTGGGCGATTGGTCGGATCCTTCGGGGCAGCTCACGCTGCTCGACCGCTCGCTCCCCGAAACGTGGGCCGGCCGGCGGCTCTCGGACCTCGAGGAGCCGGGCCAGCTGAGCGTGGTGGCCGTGACCCGAGCCGGGGTGCCCCGGCTCGATGCCCGCGAGCTCGTCGGGCAGGAGGGCGACGTGCTGCACCTGGCGATCATGACCAACGCCCGCAAGGAGCTCGACGCCCGGCTCGGGCCGGATGCCCAATGAAGGTCGCGATCGCAGGAGCCGGGAGCGTCGGGACGGCCATCGCCGCCGACCTCTTCGCCAACGGGCATGAAGTGCTGGTGTTCGAGCAAGACCCCGATCTGGTGGAACGCCTCCGGCCGACGTTGGATATCACCTGGATCGCCGCCGACGCCTGCGAAGCGTCGTCCCTCGACGCGGCGGGGCTCTCCAGCGTCGACGTGGTCGTAGCCGCCACCGGCGACGACGAGGACAACCTGGTCATTTCGCTCCTGGCCAAGCAGGAATTCGCCGTCCCCCGCGTGGTGGCCCGGGTCAACCACCCCAAGAACCAGTGGCTCTTCAACGAGAGCTGGGGGGTCGACGTCTCGGTCAGCACGCCCCAGCTGCTCACGGCTCTGGTGGAGGAGGCGGTCTCGGTGGGCTCGCTCGTGCGCCTGCTGCAGTTCCAGGGCGGGGCGGCCCATCTGGTCGAGATCACCCTGGCCGAGGACTCGCCCGCCAACGGCATCGCCATCGCCGACCTGGCTTTTCCCCGCGACGGGGTGGTCGTGGCCGTGGTCCGGGGCGAGCGCCTGATCGTGCCCCGGGGCGACACCGTGCTCATGTCGGGCGACGAGGTGCTCGTGCTGTCGACGGCCGACGCCGAGGATGCCGTGCACACGCTTTTCATCCGGGACTGAGGCCGTCCGCCCGGAGGTGGCGACCGGAGGTGACACCTCGAACCGCCGCAGCCCGAACCGCCGCGTCCCGAACCGTCGCGGGCAGTTTCGCCAAATGTCACCCGCGGTACGGGGCTGACCTGGACCGATTTACCATGGTAGGTATGGAAGCGGCCTTCTTCGACCTCGACAAGACGGTCATAGACCGCGCTTCCATCGCCGCCTTCGGCCGGCCCTTCATGAAAGGCGGCCTGATCAACCGGCGGGTCGTGGCCCGCGCCGCCTTTTCCCAACTCATCTATCTGCACTTCGGAGCCGACGAGGAACGGTTGGTCCGGGTACGCCAGTCGATGCTCGCCATGACGAAGGGGTGGGACCGGGACCACGTGCGCCAGATCGTCCGCGAGACATTGCTCCAGACCATTGAACCGATCATGTACGCCGAGGCACTCGAGCTGATGGAGCTCCACCGTGCCGCCGGCCACCGGGTCTACCTCGTCTCCGCCTCACCCGAGGAGATCGTGCTCCCGCTCACCGACATGCTCGGCGTGGACGGCGCCATCTGCTCCCGGGGTGAGGTCGACGCCGAAGGCCGCTACACCGGGCGGATGGCCTTCTACGCCTACGGCCCCGAGAAGGCCACGGCAATTCGTGAGCTGGCGGCACGAACCGGGATCGACCTTGCCTCGAGCAGCGCGTACTCGGACTCGGCCACTGACCTGCCGATGCTCGAAGCGGTGGGACGGCCGGTGGCGGTGAACGCCGATCGCGCCCTGGCCAAGGTGGCCCGCGAACGGGGTTGGGAGACGCGCCAGTTCACCAAGCCGATTCGCCTGCGTGACCGGGTCGGACGCACGACTCCGGTCGTGACGACGAGCCTGGCGGTGGCCGGGGCGGCCCTTATCTTGTGGCGCCGGGGCGTGCGTGGCCGCGCCCCGGTCCGGATGGGCGCGCCGCCGCATAAGCCGCCGGCTCCCTCGGGAGCCGGGGAGGAGATGCCCCGTGTGTAAGGTCAGGCGCCGCTACTCAGGCGTCGCTGCGTAACCGCTTTGCGGCAACAAAACCGAGACCAACGAGTATGGCGAGCAGCAGAAACTTCTTCATGCGGCTCAGCCTATCGGTCGCGGACCGACAAACCGGACTTCTTTCTCAGACGGTGAGGAGATCGCGGGCGCCGGTGTCGGAAGACGGGTGGCGCAACTTCGACATCGCGCGTGCCTCAATCTGACGGATGCGCTCACGGGTGAGGTTGAAGTGCTCGCCCACCTCTTCGAGCGTCCGGGGCTCGCCCCGGTCGAGACCGAAGCGCAGGCGAAGGATTTCCCGCTCGCGCTCATCCAACGGGGAGAGGAGGCGTCCGATTTCGTCGGGCAACAACGACACGGCGGCGACTTCGAACGGGGACTCGGCAGACCGGTCCTCGACCACGTCGCCGAGTTCGGCGTCGCCGTCCTCACGCAACGGCTCGGAGAGGGAAAGCGGCTCGGCACGGAAGCGAAGCGCCTCGACGAGCTTGTCCTCGGGCATTTCGACTTCGATGCCCAGTTCGGCCAGCGTGGCCGGACGGCCCAACTTGAGCTCGAGGCGAGCCTGGGCCTTCTGCACCCGGGCCAGCGTGTCGCCGGCGTGCACGGGGAGGCGGATGGTCCGTCCCGTATTGGCGATGCCACGGGTGATGGCCTGACGGATCCACCACGTGGCGTAGGTCGAGAACTTGAAGCCCTTGCGCCAGTCGAACTTCTCGACGGCATGCATCAGGCCGAGATTTCCCTCTTGGATCAGGTCCAAGAGCGGCAGACCGGATGCCTGGTACTTCTTGGCGATGGACACCACGAGACGGAGGTTGGACTGGACGAAGGTCTGTTGTGCCTGCTCGCCCTCCATGACGGCGCGGCGCATCTCCCGCTTCTTCGCCGTGGTCAGTCCTTTCGGGGCCTTGGCTACCGCTGCTTCTGCCTCTCGACCAGCTTCTATGGCCTGAGCCAGACGGACTTCATCGTCCTTTGTCAGCAGTGGGTACTGGCCGATGTCGGTCAGGTAGAGACGTACGAGATCCTCGTCGTCGCGCTCGATACGTTCCTTGGCCAAGATGTGCCGAACCTTCCCTCGCTGCGGGCCTCGGCAGTAGATCCTTGCCGGGCGCTCACTTTCGTCATGCAGCTTGCGTCGCTTTCGGCGCACAAGGGCTGCAGAAACATTGTAGTGGGCGTGTCAAGATGCCCGTGCAGCAGGGAAGATGGCGCTCTCGACGCCCAATACCCGTTGAAGCCGGCCGGCCAGACCCGACTCCCCGTCGGACGGCTGCCCGGGCGCGCCGACCCCGGGTCCGCGGCGGCGGAGCAGCTCCGCACCGCGCTCGATCTCCTGGTGGACGCCGGGACGGACCAGCCTGAGCAGTGCGCGCACGGGAGCCTCGCTCACCGCCGAGGCACGTGCGAGTTCCTCGTCATAGGCCTGGTGCAACGTAGGGAGGACCAGCCCGAC
The DNA here is from genome assembly GCA_963706555.1 of uncultured Acidimicrobiaceae bacterium. Lineage (GTDB taxonomy): Bacteria > Actinomycetota > Acidimicrobiia > Acidimicrobiales > RAAP-2 > Bog-473. The sequence continues at coordinate 1,210,540 of OY970164.1, read as the reverse complement.
CAACGCGCCGAAGGCGCCGGGAAGGTCCCCTGCCGCCGCCAGGAGATCAAGGGCCTCCCCGATCGGACCGGCGGGCGGCACGACGAGTGCGCCGGCGTCGACGCCCGCCCGCACCGGGAGCCGGTCCCACCAGGCGGAGGCGGCGAAGCCGTGCCACGAGGACATGGCGCTGCAGGCCACACGCACCTCGGCCTCGAGCGCCCTGTTCTCGAGCGCCCCGTTCTCGAACGCCCCGGCCTCGAGCGCCCCGGGCGCAGCCCAGGCGTCGGCCGTACCCGCAGCGGCGTCGGCTGCCCCCGGCGCACTGGCCCATGACCCTGTCAACGCGAAGAGCCGGTTCTCCAGCCAGCAGTAGTGCCCACAACGCTCGGCCAGCTGCTCAATCGTGCGGAAGGCGGCAGTGCCCGCACCGGGCGGCGGCGCCTCCGCCGTGGGTCGTGCAACCGGCGCCGCTTGTGCCGTGGGTCGCTCAGGCACGGAGCGGATCAACCAACGGACGGTTCCTGCGGAGCTGGCGGCCGGTAGTGGTTGGTGATCGGCATCCGGCGATCCTTGCCGAACGCCTTGGTGGTGATCCGCACCCCCGGCGGCATCTGGCGTCTCTTGTACTCCGCCCCGTCGACCAGTCGCACCACCTGGTCGACCACGGTCGGATCGAAGCCCTCGGCCACCAGGTCGGGGGCGGTGCGATCACGCTCGACGTAGCCCTGGAGGACAGGGTCGAGTTCCTCGTAGGGCGGAAGCGACTGATCGTCGCGCTGGTCCGGCCGCAACTCCGCCGACGGCGGCTTGTCGATCACGCTCTCGGGAATCGGTGGCAGCAGCCCCTCCAGGACAGCCTGGGTGTTGCGATAGCGGCAGAGCTCGTAGACGAGCGTCTTGGGCACGTCCTTGATCACGGCGAACCCACCGGCAGAGTCGCCGTAGAGCGTGGAGTACCCGGTCGCCATTTCGCTCTTGTTGCCCGTGGTGAGCACGATCCACCCCTTGGCGTTCGACACGCCCATGAGCAGCACGCCGCGCAAGCGGGACTGGAGGTTCTCGTCGGTCAGACCCGAGGGGTCCTGGCCCAGCACGCTCGCCAACATGGACGTGAAGGCCACATGAGCTTCCTCGATCGGCACGACGCGCAGGTCGATGCCGAGCAACGAGGCCAGCTGGCCGGCATCGTGGCGCGACCCGTCACTCGAATAGCGCGACGGCATGGAGATCCCGTGCACGTGGGCCGGGCCCAACGCGTCGACGGCGATCGTGGCGACCAACGACGAGTCGATGCCGCCGGACAGACCGATGACCGCCTCGGTGAAACCGTTCTTGCCCAGATAGTCGCGTGTGCCCAGGACCAGGGCGGCATAGACCTCGGCCTCGTCGGAGAGTGCAGGCCGTGGCACCGGTGCGAGCGTGGGCTCGGCTCCCCGCGCGCGTCCGACCGCGGTTCGGTGGCGACGACCCTTGGCAGCGCGTCGCCGCTCGCCACTCGATCCCCCTCACCCCTGATGGGGACGTCCACCACCACCAGGTCCGGAGCGAACTGTGCCCCGCTGGCCAGGAGGGTGCCGTCGGACGCCACCACGAGCGAGTCGCCGTCGAAGACCAGCTCGTCCTGTCCGCCGACTTGATTCACATAGGCGATGGCACACCCGGCCTCGGCGACACGCGTGCGCAGCATCGACAGGCGCTCGCTGCGGCGGCCCCGGTTGTAGGGCGATGCATTGAGGTTCACCACCAGGTCGGCCCCGCCATGTCCCTGCTGGGCCACCGGGCCGTCGGGAAACCACACGTCCTCGCAGACCGAGATGCCGACCCAGGCTCCCGCCACTCCGAAGAGCGTCGGCGTGTCGGTGCTGGCGACGAACCAACGCTGCTCGTCGAAGACGCCGTAGTTGGGCAGGCAACGCTTCCGGTAGGTCCCCACGACACGGCCTCCGGCGCAGATGGCGGCGGCGTTGGACAGGCCCGGGCCCGTGGGATTGGCGCCCACGTAGCCGACCACGATGGCGCACTGCCCACTCGCGGCGGCGACTTTCTCCAGCGCAGCGACGTTGTCGGCCACGAAGGCCGGCTTGAGGAGGAGGTCCTCGGGGGGGTACCCCGGTACGGCCAGCTCGGGCACGATACAGATGTCCGCCCCGGCTGCTTCCGCCGCTGAGAGCGCGGCCAGTATGCGGTCCACATTGCCCGAGAGGTCGCCCACGACGGTGTCGAGCTGGGCTGCGGCGACGCGCAGGAAAGGCATGGGTCCAGACTAATGGGCGCCAATTCCCCCGGATTGACCGGTTCCGCCGGTTTCACCGGTTCCGCCGGTTTGACCGGTTCCCCCGCACTGCTCGCCGAGGAAGGTGCGCAGGAGCGAGGCGAACGCCGCCGGCTGCTCGAAGCCGGGAAGGTGGGCGGCGTCCTTCATGACGGTGAGACGCGCCCCCGGGATCTGCGAGGCCATCACACGACAGCGCTCCTGGATATGCCCGAGATCCAGGTCCCCCACCACCACCATGACCGGGCAGCGCACCTCCGACAGGCGGGACCACGCCTCGACGGAGGGGGCCGGCTCGTGCCCGGGGCTGTCGGCGTGGAGTGCGATCCGGTTCATCTCGAGCGCGAGCTCGCGCCGTACCCCGTCCACCCGGCCCTCGGGAGCGTGGGGACCGTCGACCCAGAGGCGGATCTCGCCCAGATTGAGGGCATCGAGCGCGCCGGCGGCATCGGCTGCGGCCAGCGTGTCCCAAATAGCGGCCTCGACCGGGTCGATCTGGGCGTCGTCGACTGCGGGAGCGCCCGACACCGCCGGAGCCACGAGGACCAGGGCCGCCGCACGTTCGGGATGGGTCAAGGTGAAGTCGAGCGCGATCTGCCCACCCCGGGAGTTCCCGACCAGGACCACCCGCTCGAAGCCCAGGGCGTCGAGGATCGCCGACAGATCGACCAACTGGTCGTGCGCCTCGGCCCGATAGGTGGTGGCACCGAACCCACGGCGGTCGTAGGCCACCACGTCCATGTCGGGGGAAAGGAGGCCCAGCACATCCTCCCAGCTGCGCTTATCTGAAATGCCGGTGTGGAGGAACACCACGCGCGGCGCTCCGCCGGCTCCCTGTCGTAGGACCGACAACCTGGCCCGGCCCGAAGGGACTTCGAGGTCTTCCCGCTCCCTGGCACCAGGCCCGGCTCCGGACTCCGGTCCGGGTCGTGCGCCATGTTCGGCGTCCGGCTCGTTCGAGAGCCGGCCCGGCGGTTCGTCCCTGGGCCCGGCGTCCGGCTCGTCCCGCTGCCCCTCGCCATCTCCGGCCACGCCGACAGGGTACCGGTGAGGCCGGGAATGGACGAAGGGGGTCGGTTACCTGCGAAGCTTGTGGGGTGCAGAGCCAACGTGACTACGTGCTGCGAACGGTGGAGGAGCGCGGCATCCGCTTCGTCCAGCTCTGGTTCACCGACGTGCTCGGGACGCCCAAGGGCTTCAACATCACGTCGGCAGAGCTCGAGAACGCGCTCGACGAGGGGATGACCTTCGACGGGTCCGCCATCGACGGGTTCAGCCGCGTGCAAGAGGCCGACGTCCTGGCCCGACCAGACCCCAAGACGTTCCAGCTCCTGCCGTGGCACGACGACGACTCGGCTGTGGCCCGCGTCTTCTGCGACGTGGCCAACCTCGACGGCACGCCCTTCAGCGGCGATCCGCGCCACACCTTGCGCCGTACCCTCGAGCGTGCCCGCAGCGCGGGGTACACCTTCTTCGTCGCCCCCGAGATCGAGTACTTCTATTTCGCCGACGCTGATCCCGGGCACAGCCCCCAGACGCTCGACGCCGGCTCGTACTTCGACCTGAGTGTGGCCGACCTGACCAGCGACCTGCGCCGGCGCTCCGTGCTCATGCTCGAGGAGATGGGGATCCCCGTCGAGCACACCCAGCACGAGGATGCCCGCAGCCAGCACGAGATCGACCTGCGCTACACCGACGCGATGACGATGGCGGACACGGTGATGACGACCCGCATGGTGATAAAGGAGATGGCACGGCGCGAGGGCGTGTTCGCCAGCTTCATGCCCAAGCCGCTGGGCGGGGTGCAGGGCTCGGGCATGCACACGCACATCTCCTTGTGGGAAGGCGAGCGCAACGCGTTCGTGGACGAGAACGACGAGTACGGGCTGTCCGACGGTCGCCCGCCATTTCATCGCCGGCCTCCTGCGACACGCCCGCGAGATCACCGCGGTGACGAACCAATGGGTGAACTCCTACAAGCGGCTCATCGGCGGCTACGAGGCGCCGGTCCACGTCAGCTGGGCCCGCAACAACCGCTCGGCGCTCGTGCGGGTCCCGGTGGTCAAGCACGGGAAGCCGGACTCGACCCGGCTCGAGTACCGGGCCCCCGACAGCGCGTGCAACCCGTATCTCGCCTTCTCGGTGATTCTGGCCGCCGGGCTGCGGGGCATCACCGAGGGCTATCCCCTGCCGACCGAGGCCGACGCCAACCTCTTCACGCTCTCCAACCGGGAGTTGGCACTGAAGGGCATCGAATCGCTGCCCCCCAGCCTGCACGATGCCGTCAACGAGATGGAACGCTCCGAACTGCTGGCCGAGACCCTCGGCGATCACGTCTTCGAGTGGTTCATCCGCAACAAGCGGGCCGAGTGGGAGGACTACCAATCCCAGGTGACCCAGTTCGAGCTCGACCGCTACCTCCCCCTCTTGTGATGCCTGTCACCGCACGCAGGACACGGCATCTCATGACGCCAACTCGGCACTAGCGCAGCAGATGGACGCCCTCCTCTGTTTCCCACCGGACCTCCCCGCCGAGGTGACCCTCGCGCTCCAGAGCGCCGGGCTCACCCACCGCTGCGTTTCGGGTCCCGAAGCGGTCGGCGACGGAAGCGGGCAAGGCAGCGGAGAGACGTGGTCAGGCGCGGTGGTCGTCGCCGGCGACGACATGACGGCGGCAGTCGCCTTCTGCCGTCACATCCGCTTGCGCGAGGTGCCCCTCAGCCCGCTCCTCCTGGTCATCCGGTCCGAACAGGTGGGCGAGCTGCTGCTCCGCGATGACCTGTTCGACGACTTCTGCGTCCTGCCGGCCCGGCCCGACGAGTTGACGGCCCGGCTCCAACACCTCTTCTGGCGGAACGGGCAGAGCATGCGGCCCGACCTGATCGAGTACGGCCCGTTGATGCTCAACCTCGAGACGTACCAGGCCGCAGTGGCCGGACGCGTGCTCGACCTCACCTACATGGAGTACGAGCTGCTCCGGTTCCTGGCCGGCCACCCGGCCAAGGTCTTCACACGCGAGACGTTGCTCAGCCGCGTCTGGGGCTACGAGTACTATGGCGGTGCGCGCACCGTCGATGTCCACATCAGGCGCCTCCGGGCCAAGTTGGGCGAGGAGCATGCGCACCTGATCCAGACCGTGCGCTCGGTGGGCTACCGCTTCGGCCAGGTGGCCTGGCATCCCGGCCTCAATCAGCGCACGGGCGCCGCGGGGGGCGATCCCACCGGCACATAGGCCCACGCCTCCACCTCGACCCGCGCCCCGGCGGGCAACGCTGCCACGGCGACGGCCGAGCGTGTCGGCCGCTCGGTGAAGTACTCGGCGAAAACCTCGTTGACCGCGGCGAATTCGCTCATGTCGAGGAGATAGAGCGTGGTCTTGACGACGTCGCGCAACGTGACGCCTTCGGTGCCCAGGACAGCGGCCACGTTCTCGAGCGCTTGGCGGAGCTGCGGGATCGTCCCCCCCTCCACCATGGCCGAGGCGCCGCTTTCGTCGGTGGCCAGGCCGATCTGGCCCGAGGTGATCACCCAGTCGCCAGCCCGGCGGACCGGGGAATAGGGGCCCAGGGTCGGACTCATCGTTTCTGCTCCTTCTGCGCTGCCTGCACGCCTGCCGCACTCCATTTCGCCGGGCCGCCCCGCCTGGTCGGCCACTGCGCTGCGGCACCGTCGGCCATCCACGCCGCGGCCACTGTCGCCGCGAAGACGGCGTCGGAGCCGTTCACCGGCCACCGGTCCTCGGCGTGCAGGACCACGTCGACCTGCGGCATGTCCCGCGCCGCCAGAATGCCGAAGGACCGGATGGTCAGGTCGAGCGGCTCTCCGGCTGCGTCCACCGCGATCCCCTCGGACCAGACCAGACCCAACGCCTGGTGGACGGCTCCGAGGGTATAGGAGCGCAGGGTCACCGGATCGAGGATCTCGCCGGCCCACACCTCGACGCGGACGGTGCCCCGCCCGTGTGGCCCTCCAGTCAGATCGAGGGTGACCTTGGCGCGGCCACCGTCGGGGAGGGTGACATCGGAGCGACCCGTCCCCGGCTCTTGAGCGGCCGTGCCCGTCGCGCCGCCGGCGCGGGAGCGCACCACATGCTCGGCCGCCAGGACCTCGACCCAACCCGCCCCCCGCAGCTCATCGCCCACGGACGGCCCGACGATGTCGACCTCCTCGATCGCCACCCCGGGAGCGATGGCGGCTACCCGCTCGCGCAAGTGGGCCAGATCGGATGAGCCGGGGGTGCGCCCGATCCGCACCACACCCGAACCGTCGGCCCTGAGCCCGAGGGCGAGCGGTGGACGCTTCGGCCCGTAGCGGACGACGTCTTCGCGGCTCCAGAGCACCCGCGCGCTGTGGTCCAACTCCCTCGCGAGAGCCGCGGCCCGCCCGGGGACGGGGCTGTGCCGCTTCCCCCCGAACGCACCCCCGTTGGCCAGAGGGCTCGCCGGTTCGCCCCCCGGGAGGCACCAGCTCGCGTCGGGCTCGACGTAGGCCGGTTCCGCCCAGGTCGTCTGCAGAGTGAGCGCCCACGGCCCATCGGGGGGCTCGGGCAGCGCGACCGGATAGACGAGGGGCATGCTGCTGTTTCGTCCCTGCACCTTCGCCACTCCCTCTCGGGACCCGCCGGGCCCGCTCGCGGGCACTGCGCCGGCCGCGCCCAACTGCAGCACACACGCCACGGGCGCTCGGTCGTCGGCGAATCCTCCGCCCCCCACCACGACGTCGCGGCCAGAGCTCTGCGCCGTCGCCCCTTCGAGCTGGGCCCGCCACTGGGCGAACAACTGATCGGCCGCCGGGGCCACGACTCGGGTCGCGGCCTCATCGTCGGCTCCTCGAACCCCGAGGGCGGCACACCCGGCTTCCACAATGGACTGCCACCCGGTACAGCGGCACAGGTGGGCCAGCAACGCCGACTCGACCGCGGGACGGGTGAGGGGGCGGCTCCCGTTCTCGAGCGCAGCCAATCGCATGATGATCCCCGGCGTGCAGAAGCCGCACTGGCTGGCTCCGGCCGCGAGGAAGGCGTCGACCCAGCGAGCCTCGAGCGCAGGGCTCAGCCCCTCGATGGTGGTGATGGAGCGGCCGGCGATACGACGGACCGGTGTGACACAGGCCACACGGGCGGCACCGTCCACCCAGACCGTGCAGCACCCGCACTGGCCCTGAGGGCTGCAGCCGTCTTTGACCGAGCGGCACCCGAGCTGTACTCGGAGCGCGTCGAGAAGAGAAGTCCCATGGTCGTCATCGACCTGGACGGCAGTCCCGTTGAAGGAAAAGGTAACGGCTGACGCCGTGGGGGTTTCGCTCAGCTGAACGAAGAGCCACAACCACAGGTGCGGGTGGCGTTCGGATTCACGATGTGGAAGCCGGCCCCCTGCAGTCCGTCGCTGTAGTCGAGCGTGGAGCCGACGAGGAGCTCCGCACTGGCCGAGTCGACGACCACCTTGACGGTGCCGAACTCACGGACCACGTCGTCGGCCATCACTTCGGAGTCGAAGAACATCTCGTAGCTGTAGCCCGAGCATCCCCCCGGCTTCACTGCCACACGCAGCGCAAGCGAATCGCCTTCTTCCTGAGCCAACAATTCGGCCACTTTGGTGATGGCAAGATCGCTGAGGGTGACCGGAGCTGGCTTCTTGCCGATGTTGACCGACGTGGTCATGGTGGTCACAGGAGCCTCCTTGTCGCGCGCCCTGCGGCGCTGGCCGCCTCGCTGCGCTGTGCAGCGGGAATACCCACATGTTACCGGTGTCCCGGCACCGTCTGTCCATATGGCACCCGCGGATCTGTCACCGGCGGGGAGCCGATGGGCCAGAGGGATCGAAATTCAGCTCCACGCAGGTAGAATGCTGTCATGAGTCCCGAGTCGGACGCCGCAGCCCTCTTCAGCGCCCCCGAGCGCGAAGAGCAGGTACGCCAGTGTCTGCGCGCCGTGATCGACCCTGAGCTCGGCGACACCATTGTCGACCTGGGCATGGTTCGGGCTGTCGCCGTCACCGGCGACCACGTCGTCGTCGACGTGGCGTTGACCATCGCCGCCTGCCCGCTGCGCTCGCAGATCGAACAGGACGTCCGGGGCCAGGTCGAGGCACTGGACTGGGTGGCCTCCCTCGAGATCCGCATCGCCACCATGGATGCCCCCGAACGCGCGGCCGTCATGGCCCGGGCCCGGTGGAAGGCTCGTGAGGACGCGCCGGAAACCGCCATCCCCGCCACCACCCGCGTCCTGGCCGTGGCCTCGGGCAAGGGCGGGGTGGGCAAGTCGTCAGTCACCGTCAACCTGGCCGTCGCCCTGGCCCGGCGCGGCCTTACCGTCGGCATCCTCGATGCCGACATCTGGGGCTTCTCGGTGCCGCGCCTCCTCGGCATGGAGGGAGACGTCGAGGCCCGTCAAGGGAAGATGGTCCCGCTGGAGAAGAAGGTCGGCGCAGGGCTGGTCCGCGTCCTCTCCATGGGATTCCTGGCCGACGAGGAGCAGGCGATCATGTGGCGGGGCCTGGTCCTGAACCGGGCCGTCCAGCAGTTCCTCCAGGACGCACATTGGGGGGACCTCGACTATTTGTTGATCGACCTGCCCCCCGGAACCGGTGACGTGCAGATGGGTCTGGCCCGCCTCCTTCCCCGCACCGAAATGCTGGTGGTCACCACGCCCCCGCTGGCGGCCCAGAAGGTGGCAGCCCGTGCGGCCGACATGGCGCGCAAGGGGTACCTGCGTGTCGCCGGGGTCATCGAGAACATGAGTGACTTCACCTGCGAACACGGCACGACATATGCGCTCTTCGGCTCAGGCGGTGGGACCCGCCTGGCCCACGGGCTCGGTGTGCCGCTCATCGGCTCCATCCCCCTCCACCCGGATCTGGCCGCCGCCGGCGACGCCGGCACACCGGTGGCGAACGGCGACGGTGAGCTGGCGCCGCTCTTCGCCGAGCTGGCCCGGGTGGTGGCCGAAGATGTGGCGCCGCTCCTCGAGACGTCCTCCTGCTCGGCGCGTCTTGTCGAGCGGGTGGAGGCGGCCGTGGCCAGCGGCGAGCACAAACTCGACTGAAGGTGGCGGCAGGAGGGCCCGGCGGCGTCGCTGCATCCGGCGGCGCTGCATCGGCTGGCGCTGCATCCGGAGGCGCTGCATCCGGAGGCGCTGCATCCGGAGGCGCTGCATCCGGCGATGCCGCGTTCATGGAGTTGGCGCGGACGATCGTCGCCGGCGACACCGCCACGGTGACCCGCCTGCTCGTGCGGTCGCCCACCCTCGCGACTGCGCACCTCGCGCACGGAGCGACCCGCGAGAACCCCACGTCGTACTTCTTCGAGGAGATCCTGCACTACGTCTACGGCGGCGACACGGCACTCCATGTTGCGGCGGCCAGCTATCGACTCGATGTGGCGCAAGAGCTGGTCCACCGAGGCGCCGAGGTCGGCACCAAGAACCGGCGCGGCGCCGAGCCGCTGCACTACGCCGTCGACGGGGCGCCCGGCTCGGCCCATTGGGATCCCACCGCACAGGCTGCCACCATCACCTACCTGATCGAGGCGGGTGCGGACCCCAATGCCGTCGACCGCAGCGGCGTCATGCCCTTGCACCGCGCCGTGCGCACCCGTTGTGCCGCTGCGGTGGAGGCGCTCCTCGAAGGAGGGGCGGATCCGTGGGGTCAGAACAAGAGCGGCTCGACGCCGATGAAGCTGGCGACACAGACCACCGGCCGCGGCGGCACCGGCGCCGAGGATGCGAAGGTCCAGCAACAAGAGATCGTCCGGCTCCTCGAACTGCACGGGGCCACCCGGTAGGTCGACCTACCGGGGCGCGACCCAACGCCAGCGGGTCGTGATCGGGTCCTGACCGGCGGAGCCACCCGCGTCCTCGAGTGCCTCGGCCCGGCCTTGGGCCGCCAGGAAGCGCAGGTGCGCCCACAAGGAGCGGCGGGCCGGTGCGAGTTGGGCCTCGGTCACGTCGGCGTAGACCTGAGGCAGGAGATCCTCCACGGTGCCTTCTCCTGCGGTGCGCAACGCGTCGGCCACCTTGGCATGACGCCCGAGCCGGTGAGCGATGAGCGCGTCGATGACAACGGTCACATCCCCCATGAGCCGGCCATGGCCCGGGGCGAACCGGTCGATCGGCGGATCCATGTCCCGCACGAGGGCCAGGCTGGCGAGATACACCCCGACATCCCCGTCCGGCGGGTTGATGACCACCGTCGAGCCGTGCATGACATGGTCCCCGGTCAGCAGGGTCCGGCTCTCCTTGATGAGCCAGCAAAGATGATCCGAGGCATGCCCGGGAGTGTGGACCGCCTCCAGCGTCATGACGCCGCTGTCGCTGTCCGCGCTGCCGCTGTCCGCGCTGTCGCTGTCCGCGCTGTCGCTGTCGGCGGTTCTGCCGTTCGCTCCGGGGAGCCTCAGGGCCCAACCACCGCCCACGCTGAGGTCGGGGACGAAGTCGTCGGCCGGGCCGAAGCCCACCACCGTCGCGCCCGTGGCTTTGGCCAGCTCGGCCGCACCGGGGGCGTGGTCCCGGTGAGTGTGGGTCACCAGTATCCAGCGGAGCGTGCCGCGCGCCGCGACCGCGGCCAGCAACGCGGCCCGGTGACCCTCGTCGTCGGGCCCGGGATCGACCACGGCCAACTCCGACGTCCCGATCACGTAACTGTTCGTTCCCGGTCCCGTCATGAGCCCCGGGTTGGGCGCCGTCAGGCGCAAGAGACCCTCGTCCAACTCCATGGGCTCCCCCGGCACCGGTGCGGGCCCCACCCCGGTGTCGGGCACAGCCGGGATCATGTCGGTCCTCGCCGCCGGGGTCATGTCCGGCCGGGGGCGGCCGCTCCCCCTTCGGTGGGCCCATCGTCGGAGTTCGCGGCCAGGGAGACGGCCCGGATGGCGTCGTTGAAGTCACGGCTCTCGACGCTCGACGCGTCAGCGTCGTCCGCACGCACATCGTCGTACCCCTTGTCGCCGGGCAGCAGGATCCGCACCCCGTTGCCGTCGGCGATCACCCGGGGCTCGATGGTCGGGACCGAGCGAGAAGCGCTTTGCGCCGCCTCCAACAGCTCGGCGCTGGTGGCGAAACGGCTGATGGCCTGGAGGTTGCGGACGGTCGGGAAGATGATGTCGAACACGCCCTTGCGGTGACCTTCCAGGGCACGACGTGGCGAGATCCACGTCTCCGCAATCGTCTCGCCCGCGTCGTGGGCGGCCTGTTGCCCTGCCGGGGCGGCGGCCACGAAGAACCGGGTGTCATAGCGGCGCGGGGACCCTCTCGGCGTGATCCAATGCGCGAAATAGTGCACGTCGCCCACCAGCAATTGCAGGCGCTCTTCACGGCAGATGTCGAGGAAGCGTCGCTCCCCCTTGTTCACCAGGGCGCGCTCTGCGAGGAAGCGAGCCTCTTCCTCCACATCGCCCCCCAGCAAGGGCGGTCCCCCGGGCCGCTCCGCCAACAAGAGGCCGGCCTCCTCGAACGTCTCGCGGAGCGCGGCGACCCAGTAGGCCAGACCTCCGTTCTCGATCCCCAGCAGAATGCTGGCTTCGACGTCGCTCCGGCCTTGCGAGAGGGCCTCGGCCTCCCGGCCCCCGTCGAGCGGATCGACCGCGCCCCCTGGGAAGACGTACACGCCACCGACGAAATCGGACTGCAGGTTGCGCCGGACCATCAGGACTTCGAGGGCGCTGTCGTCGCTTGCCGGCTCCTCGGCGTCACGCACCAGCATGACCGTGGCGGCGGGCCGCAGGACGACGGCGTCGGCCGCCGGGCTGGCCGTGCGCTCGGGAAGGGTTGAGGCCACGCTGCGAGGCTACCGTCACCACGCCGAGCGCCCTCATGAGAGAGCAGAGCCGTCCCCAGAAAGGGGCTGACCCGCCCCCGGAACGGTCAAAACCCTGGTCTACGCTGATGCCTCCCATGAGCCTCGATGCCCCCGAGCCTGCGGAGTCGCCCGTCGTGCACACGATTCCCCGGCGCTATGTCGCTCTGGGACTCATCGTGATCGCGATCATTCTGGTGGGCGCCCTCATCGTGATCCGCAACGCCAAGCAGACTGACGACACGTCGGACATTGAGACGATCACACCCGCACCCACCTCGCTCCTCATGACCCTGGCCCATGTCCCCGCCTCTTCGAGCAATGCGGTGGGGGTGTCGTCGCCCACCAATCCGATCACGCCACCGACGGCCACGGGGAACGCACCCCTCTGGGAGTCCTCGACCGCAGGAGCCGGCGCCCGGCCTGTGGTCTTCTTCTACGGGGCCGAGTTCGCACCGTACGCGGCGGCCGAGCGCTGGCCCCTCGTCGTGGCCCTGTCGCGGTTCGGCACGTTCGGCCAGCTCGGGCTCATGCAGTCCAGTTCCTCGGTGGCGTTCTCGGACACCCCGACCTTCACGTTCTGGCATGCCAAGTATTCGAGCGTGTGGATCGATCTCCAGACGAACGAGCGCTACAGCTCGCTCAACCCGACCGGCGCCGGGTACACCCCCCTGGAGATACCGACGGCCCGCCAGTCGGCGTCTGTCGCGGTCTACGACACCTCCGCCAAGACCTTCCCCCTGCTCGACATCGCGAACCACTTCGTCGTGGTCGGGTCGAGCTTCTCGCCGACCGTTCTCGACGGGCTCACTCAAACACAGATCGCCGACGACCTGGCGTATCCCGCAAACCCGGTCACCCAGGCCGTCCTCGCCTCGGCCAACGAGATCACAGCGGCCATCTGCAGCGTCACGGGCGACCGTCCGGCCGCCGTGTGCGCAGCACGCGGGGTAACGGCTGCCGCCGCCAAGATGAACATCCAGGCGGGCTGAGGCCATTTGGCCCCGAGCCTCGGCGTCTACGAGCAGCTCAGCGAGGTAACAGGCTGTGTCAGCTCGCGCGCCGGTCGAGCACAAGTTTGCGCTCTACCTCGTTGAGACCGCCCCAGATCCCGTGCGGCTCGCGAATGCGGATGGCGTACTCGAGGCAGTCCCCCCGCACGTGACACTGATGGCAGATCTCCTTGGCCCGGAGCTCCCGTGCGGCTTTCTCTTCCTTCCGCTCAGCGTGCGACGGCGGAAAGAACGCCGATGCTTGCGGTCCCCGACAGGCTGCTTTGACCTGCCACGTGTCTAGTCCTTGACGCATATGACCCCCAGAATGGGTACGCAGTACCCCCCGCTCGCCAACTTACTGCCGCGCTGCGACAGCATCAAGGGCTCTGAACTGGATCTTTAGTTGATCAACGCTCGCTCGGACCAAAGCCCCAACTACGCTCGGCCGGACATGGACGTGGGAATCTTCTGCGCGCAAAGCCACGTTTTGATCGTGGCCGGCAAGGGAGGCGTCGGGAAAACGACGATGGCGGCAGCCCTCGCACGGATGGCGTCGCAGACGGGACGTTCGGTCCTCATCGTCGAACTCGAAGGCAAGTCCGGCATCACGGGAGCCTTCGGGATGGCCGAGGACCTGGGCTACGACGAGGTGGAGCTCCAGCCGGCCAGCGGCGCCGCGCAGGGTGCGGTGCGGGCCCGGCGCATCACGCCGGACGACGCGTTGGTCGAGTATCTCGAGGATCACGGCTTGCGCCGCGTCTCCAAACGCCTCGTCAGCTCCGGCGTGGTGGACGTCGTCTCGACCGCGATCCCGGGGATCCGCGACGTGCTCGTGCTCGGCAAAATCAAGCAGCTGGAGCGAGAGGGGATCGCCGACCTCATCGTGGTGGACGCGCCGGCCACCGGCCACGCCATCACCTTTCTCACCTCAGCCAGCGGGCTCGTCAATGCGGCCCGGGGCGGCCCCTTGCGGACCCAGGCCAGCGATGTGGTCGAGCTCCTCTCCGACCCCGCTCGATGCCGGGTGATCCTGGTCACGCTGCCCGAGGAAATGCCGGTGAGTGAGACCATCGAGTCCGCCTTCACGTTGGAGGACAAGGCCGGAGTGCAGCTCGGCCCGGTGATCGTGAACGCCACCGATCCCGAGCCCGTGGGCCTGGAACGATCGGCCGTTGAGGCGGCCGCCGGCCTCAATGTCGACCCCGACCTCGTGGCGGCCATGGAACAGGCCCGCGTGTTCCGCCTGGAGCGACACGCTCTCTCCGTCTCGCAGATCGAGCGCCTGGCCCGGGATCTCCCGTTGCCCCAGCTCCTCGTGCCCCGGATGGAATCCGAGCAGATCGGTCCGGCCGAGACCGGCCGCCTGGCATCCGCCCTCGCCGTCGCCATCGGGGAGCTCGCGCCCGAGGTGCCAGCCACATGAGCGACGGGCACGTGAGCGACGGGCACGTGGGCGACAGCGACGTGAGTGACAGCGACGTGAGTGACAGCCACGTGAGTGAACGGGCGAGCACGCTCACTGCGATCGTCAGCGAGCGCTCGGTCATCGTGTGCTGCGGATCGGGCGGCGTCGGCAAGACGACGGTGTCCGCCATTTTCGCCCTGGCTGCGGCGCGGGCCGGGCGACGGGCGTGCGTCGTCACTGTCGATCCGGCACGCCGCCTCGCCGATTCGCTGGGCGTCGAATCCCTCCCCAACACCCCGACGGAGGTCGAGGGGGACTGGCCGGGCCATCTCCACGCGCTCATGCTCGACACCAAGGGAACGTTCGACGACCTCATCCACACCTACTCCCGCACGACCGACCAGGCGGAGGGCATCCTCTCGAACCGGCTCTACCAGAATCTGGCCGGGGCCCTCTCGGGGACCCAGGAATACATGGCGATGGAGAAGCTCAACGAGCTGGTCGAGTCGGGGCAGTTCGACGTGGTCGTGGTCGACACTCCCCCCACCCGGAACGCACTCGACCTCCTCGATGCACCGCGACGGCTCACCCGATTCCTCGAGAACCGCATCTTCCGGGCTCTGCTCTTGCCCACCCGGGTCTCCCTGCGGGCGGTCGGTCTCGCCACGCAGGCGCTGTTGCGCACGCTGTCCAAGGTCGCCGGCGCCGAGATCGTGCAGGATGCCATCGCCTTCTTCCAGGCCTTCGATGGCATGGAGGAGGGGTTCCGGGCCCGGGCCAGCTCCGTGCGCGAGCTCCTGGCCGATCCCACGACGGCCTATGTGCTCGTGACCTCGGCGCGGCCCGACGCCATCACGGAGGCCAAGTTCTTCGCCGAGAAACTGGCGGAGCGCGACATTTCACCGGCTGCCCTCGTGGTCAACCGGATTCAGCCCCGCTTCGGGCCTCTCGGCGCACCTCTTCCCGCTGTAGCCGGGAGCCTCAACTCCGGACCCCTGACTGCGCTCGCTGCGAACTTGGCGACGCTCAACGATGTGGCCCGGCAAGAGGAGCGCTCATATGCCGCACTGGCGGCAGACGTCGCACCGGCCGTGCTGGGCCGGATCCCCCTCTTCGGCCAGGACGTCCACGACCTCGCCGGACTGCAGCGGGCGGCGGACGTGTTGTTCGGCTGAGGGTGGCGGCAGGCGGCATCGCCAGCTACCGCACCCTGCCGGCGTCCGATAGTCTGCGCCCGTGCAGACCATTCTGGTCGCCAGCGATGCGCCCACTCTTCGCGGGGAGATCGAGGCCGTCATCAGCGGCCCCGACGTGGAAGTCCATGCCGTGACCTCAGGACCAGAGGTGATCGCCTTCGTGACCGACGAAGCCCCCGATCTGGTCATTGTCGACATGCAGATGGGCAATATGGGCGGCATGGCCGTATGCCACGAATTGCGGCTGCAGGAGTCTTACGACGCCCTGGAGCACGTGGCGGTGCTCATGTTGCTGGACCGCCGGCCCGACGTCTTCCTGGCACGGCGCTGCGGTGCCGAAGGGTGGCTGGTCAAGCCACTCGACCCGCTTCGCCTGCGGCGAGCGGTCAACGTCCTCCTCGACGACGGGAACTACGCCGACGATTCCTACACACCCGTGCCCGTGCTGGTGGGCGCCGGACCCCAGCTCGAGGCGGGCAGCACACCGACGAGCTGATCCGCACACCCCGTGTCGACCCCTCGGGAGACGCAGCCAGCAACTGATCCGCCACGCCGAGCCCGTCGGCCTTGGCGCCGCAACGCCAACGGCGATCGCCGCCCCGAAGGGCCTCAACTCCCGACGGACGACGTCTCCGAACAAGAGCGCATCATCATCGAGGCCCTCGCGGACCTGCGCGATATGGACGTCCGCGAGGTCATGACCCCGAGGGTCGACGTGACGTTCTTGACCATTCCGGTGCAGGCCGACGACATCGCCCGCGCCGTGCGGACGTCCGGTCACAGTTGCTTCCCGGTGGTGCACGACGACCTCGACGACCTGATCGGCATCCTCTTCGTCAACGACATCTTCCGGACCGGGCCGGACGGCCCCCTCACACGCGATGCCACCGACCCCAGCCCCTTGGAGATCTCACGCAAGGTGCGGCAGCCGTATCTCGTCCCCGAATCGTTGGGCGTCCTCGAGGCCTTGGCGGACATGCGCAAGCACCGCCGCGCTGTCGCGGTCGTCGTGGACGAGTACGGCGGAGTGGCCGGGATCCTGACCGTCAAGGACCTCCTCGAGCCGTTGGTCGGCGACCTGCACGACGAGTTCGACGAGGAAGAGGAACCCGTGATCGTCCGCGTGGACGGGACGCGCTGGCTCATCGACGGTCAGACCAACGTCGACGCGGTCCGTGAACGGCTCGGCATGGACCTACCCGATGGCGAGTACGTGACGCTGGGTGGTCTGCTCTTTGCCCTGTTCGGGCACATTCCGACCGAAGGCGAACAGGTCCGCGTCGGGGACTGGGAACTCCGGGTGGTCGAAATGGACAAACGCCGGGTGGCTCAGGTCGTGGCCACCTCGCTTGGTGCGACCCCTTCGGATCCCGACGCCGAAGGTCCCCCGGATTCAGAAGGCTAAGGTTGCTGGCCTGCCTCCTTCGGGAGGTGGACGGGCTGTGGCGCAGCTTGGTTAGCGCGCTGCGTTCGGGACGCAGAGGTCCCCGGTTCAAATCCGGGCAGCCCGACCACAAGACCCCCTGGTGAGAGCGTCGCAGCCGGCGAGCTCACCCAGGGCCCACCGATTGTTTGGCGCGATTTGGCGCGATCTTTCGCCATTTGACGCTATTTCGCACAAAAAGCCACCCGTTCACCTGCCTTTTCTCGATCCGTCACTTCGGCTTCGACGACGGGGCTTTTTCGCTGCATCACCAAGTGTGGCGACCGGCTGTCAGTTTAGATTGACGGCTCATGGATGTCAGCCTAAACTGACAGCCATGGACATCGAAGAACTCGGCGGGAAGCTCTTGTCGGATGACCCGGCAATTGGGTTACGCGCTTCGTTGGCGCTCCATCGTCTGGCGGAGCGGGTCGAGGCATTCCACGTCGCGGCGGCCCGGGAAAAGGGATGGTCCTGGCAGCAAATCGGAGACGCGTTAGGCGTCACCCGCCAATCCGCGCACACCAAATACAACAAGGAGTCATCATGACGACAGAGTCCGTCGTGCCGGAGATGCTTCACGGCTGGGCCATCTATCTGCAGGCCAGTGAGGAGGCCCGTCGGCGAGGTGATCGCCGAACCGGCACCGACCACCTCTTGCTCGCCTTGTTGGAGGATCCCTCGATCGAAGCCGAGTTGGGCGTGAGCCTGGCGCAATCTCGCCTGGCTCTTGATTCGCTCGATCACGAAGCTCTGGTCGCTCTGGGCTTGGGATCCGGCACCGATGTTCCCGAACTGCCGATGCGTGCCGTGCCGAAGAAACCGAGGATCAGAGACGTCGCGCAAAAAGACCGTCTTCGCATGACACCCGCGGCAAAGAAGGTGCTCGAGGGAGCGTCGAAGCCCAACCGGCGGAGGCTCATGGTCACGGCCCACCAGGTGCTGGCTCAGATCCTCAGCCTCCAACCACCAGATCCTGCGGCGGTGCTGCTGGGCGCTCTCGGCGCGAACACATCGGAGGTTCTGCGCCGATTGGATGCGGCCACGCCAGACAGCTGAGCCGACTCGTCGACGATAGTGCTCACCCTTCGTGCGATGGCGACGACTCGGCGTTCAGAGGGATCACATCCCCACCCGATGGGGATGTGATCCCGCAAATTGGCGGGGCCAAGGTCCCCAGGTTCACATCCGGGCGGTCCGACCAGCCACGAAACCCCTGACGCTTGCGTCGCAGTCGGTGAGCTCAGTCAGGATCCGACGCGGCGCCCGCTGTCGGTTGTCGACGCGGCAATTTTCGGCTGAAGAACAGCGCGAGCAGCCCGACTCCCGCGAGGAGCGCGAGGGAGGAACGCAGCCCGGCAATGCGCGCGTCAGCATTCTCCTTCACGATGGCGTCGCTCGTCGCAGCGGGAACGTCCGCTTTGTCGAGCGCCTCCTTCAATTGCGCGTCCGACACGAACGGCACTCCGCTGCTCAGCTCCGTCATGGCCTTGTTCGTCACACTTGCCGGCACGGCGGGGTTGTCCTTGATACCGGTGAAGAAGGAGGTCGAAAGGGCCGAGACGAGGATCGCTCCGGCGAGTGCCGTCCCGATGGACGCACCCAGGTTGGTCATTGTGTTCTGCACGCCACCGACCTCGCCGGTCTGCTCGTCCGGCACGGAGGACACCGTGATGCTCCCGAGCTGGGAAGCCAGTGCCCCGATTCCGAGCCCGGCCAACAGCATGGGCCAGGTGACGATTGCGGCGCCCGCGCCGACGTCGAGCAGGGCCATCATGATCAGGATCCCGGCGAACAGGGCGAGGAACCCCAGTTGGACGACCCGTCGGGGCGACGCCTGCGGGAAGAGCTTCGGGATGCCCACGGCAGCCAGCAGGAGGGTCACCGACAAAGGGAGGAGCCGGACCCCGGTGGCAACGGCGGAGAGTCCGAGGGCGACCGAGAGAAAGAGAGGCACGACGAAGAAAAGCCCGGCCTGGAGCAGGTACTGGAAGAAGAACGCAGTGAGCCCACTGCGCAACACACGGTTCTTCAGCATGGCGGGATCGATGAGCGCCGCCTTGCCATTGGCGAGTTGGTGGGTCTCCCACCACATGAACACACGGAGGACGACCCCTCCGGCGAGGATCAGCCACAAGACCGGGGACAGGCCGATCCATGTGGGTGCACCCTCTTTGGGTTGCACAAAGCCCCAACTCCCCGCGCGGAGGATCCCGAAGACAACAAGACCGAGGCCCAAGGCCGAGAGGGCCGTGCCGATGAGATCCAATCGGGTCCCCGTCTCGGCCGGAGTATCAGCCATCCGGCGAGTCAGGAGCAGGATGACGGCGACCAGGAGGACCTCGCCGACGAAGACCCACCTCCAGGACAGATAGGTCGTAAAGAGGCCGCCGATGAGGGGCCCCGCTGCGACGGCGATCGCCCCGGCCGAGGCGACCAGCCCATAGGCCTTCGGACGCTGGTCCTGCGCAAAGTTGGAGGCGACAAGGGCGACGATGGCGGGCAGGATGAGCGCTGCACCCACCCCTTCGAGGAAGGACCAACCGAAGATCAGGACCGGGAGGCTCTTGGCCAACGCGGTGACGAACGAACCGCAGCCGTAGATGACGCACCCGATAGCGAAGGCTCGCTTGCGGCCGAGAATTTGGCCGAGCTTGCCGCCGGTGATCATCAGCGAGGCCATGACCAACGTGTAGAGGGTGATGGCCGTTTGGATTCCGGTGACGGTCGTCCCCACGTCCTTTGCCACCGTGGCGATCGAGACGTTCATGACCGAACTGTCGAGCGTCATGAGGAACTGGCCGGAGGCCAACGTCAAGAGCACCAGTCCGGATCCCGACGCAGCCGCTCGCCGGGTGCTCTCGTTCATCGCCACAGTTCCACTCCGATCACGCTCCGGTGTGCGGTAGCCGGCGCACAGGCTCGCCCGAAACCGGTCTGGACCTCGTTTGCACCGAGTGGGGACTCTAGGGCATACGACGAACCTGCCCTGGTGGTCACGAGAGGATCCGTCGGATGATCGCTCCGGCCCGGCCGGGATCCACGGGTGGTCCGGACCATGGTGCCTCGCGCGAGCAAGAGCGACGCTGGTGTGAAAACCTCCTCTGCGGGTGCACACAAGGAGGCTCGACCAGAATGCCGATCTACTACCACGAGACAATTGACGCGTCGATCGTTCGCGAGAAGGCGGTGGCGTATCTCGAACGAGTGGGCAAGTCCGTGGAGCGCACGAACGTTCCGGGCTCGCAGATGCGCAACCTCGGCAAGTGGGTGGTGAACTGGACGACGGGTCGTTGGATCCAAGTTGTGGGCCAATGGGAGATGACGAGCTGGGACTGGTTCATCGAACACTTCACCAAGACGAACCTGATGCTGGATCACCCCGAAGGTCAGGACCAGTACCGCAGCGGGGGCTTCGATCGACTTCTCAAACCGTGGGAGGGCACGCCGACCCTCGATCAGATCATCGAAGAGGGGCGCCGAGCGCAATTCGTCCTACAGGAGACAGTCGGTGTACCGGCCGGATCGGCCCCGACGTACCTCGAATCGCTGAGATCGGCCGGCGCAGTGATCGGGCGCGCGGCGCGAGGGATGCAACTACATGGAGCATACGAAGTCCTCTTACGTGACGAGTCCGAGGTCATCGTGCAATGGGCCTTTGCCGACCTGACGTCGTTCACCGAGGCGATCGGCGACACCCGCGGGTTTCGCGAGCTCGCCGCGTGGCGCGAGCAAGCCCGCGCCACCGAACGGACCTACATCGCCGCCCTGTTGGAGCCGACGGAGTGGTCACCATTGCATTGAGTCCGCTCGGACCGCATCACCACATTCACAGCTGCATCCCAGGTCAGCGCGCCCGGACCGACCGCTGACCCTGCTGCCGCGACGGTTCGTCGGTAGGTAAGAATGCCCCGGATGGAAAGCGCGTCCGGATCACGCTCCGTCGATGTCGTTGGCGCGATTCACCCGGCAATTTGACGGCGAATGCCCACGTCGGTCCTTACGTGGGGTGCGTCGGAGCGAACGGACACAATCAAGCAGGTTCGAGAAGCCGTGAATGATAATGACTCCTAAGCACGCCGCTTCCTCACGCTCCGCGTTCGGGCGAGAGCGTGACCCTGCCGCGGACGGAGTCGGCCAGATGCCAGGCATCGCGTCGCACACGAGATCCAGGGGAGTCCGGCGTTACGTCCTGATCGGCGGCCTGGCGTTCCTTCTCGTGCTCATCGGTGCCGGGGCCGGCTTCGAGTGGTCCCGCCCGGTCCCCTCGCCGGTCTTTCACGCCAGCCTGTCCGATTCCATCCGCCTTCCGGGGACGGCTCCCGTGCTGCCCTGGCCCGCGACGGGTTCGGCCGCCTTGACGATGGAGGGAGTGGGGAGTCTCGGCCGAGTCGGAAATACGCAGCCGGTACCGATCGCGAGCATCACCAAGGTCATGACGGCGTACGTCGTTCTCACGGATCACCCTCTCTCCTCCGGAGCCACCGGACCGGCGATCCCAGTCGACGCGGCGACCATCGCGGCGTACCAAACGGGACTAGCCACCCAGCAGTCAGTGGTGGCGGTCGCTGCCGGGGAGAGCCTCACCGAGCTCCAGGCACTCGAGGGTCTCCTCATTCCCTCGGGCAACAACATCGCCGTGCTCCTCGCGGACTGGGATGCAGGGAGCACTGACGCCTTCGTGGCCAAGATGAATAGCGCAGCGCAGAGCCTCGGGCTCTCCTCCAGCCATTTTGTCGACGTGAGCGGGTTGGACCCCGGATCGGAAAGTACCGCCGACGACCTCATCGTTTTGGGACAGGCCGCCATGGCGCTCCCGGCCTTCGCCCAGGTTGTGGGCATGGGAGACACCACCCTCCCCGTCGCCGGGCGTTTGATCAATTTCGACTACGACCTCGGCCATGCGGGGATCATCGGCATCAAGACCGGGACAGACGCTGCTGCGGGCGGATGCTTCCTCTTCGAGGCTCAGACCACCGTGGACGGCAAGAAGGTGACCCTCGTCGGAGCGGTCCTCGGTCAACAGACCTCGAGCCCCATCACCGCTGTGCTGAGCTCGGCGGTCTCGCTGACCCAAGCGGCCTTCGCCGCCATGGCGCAGCTGCCCCTGGTCGCTCCGGGACAGGTCGTCGGGCATGTCGTTGGCAGCTGGGGCGGCTCGGTACCGGTAGAGGTCGCACACAGCCCGACAATCGTCGGCTGGCCCGGATTGCTTCTCAGGACCCAGCTTCATGTCGGATCGCTGTCCTCGGACATCGCGACGCACACTCGGGTCGGTGTCTTGAAAATTGATGTGGACGGTCACAACGTGGATGTCGACGTTCGGACCGCCGACCACCTGCGAGGCCCATCCCCGACCTGGCGCCTCACCCGCCTGTAGCACCACACCCGTGACGTCTCGACGTGGCTCGGCAAGTTCGACCACATTGTGCAGAACACCAACGGGCGGTTGCGGCCATTCCGTTCAGTTCAGTCAGGCCGAGTCCACGAAATGGGGTCAAGCCCACGCAGTGGAGGTGAAGGGACTCGAACCCTCGGCCTACGGCTTGCAAAGCCGCCGCTCTACCAGCTGAGCTACACCCCCGTACTCCGCAGCACATGCGGAATCGGAACCGTGGACTCGTCGACCAACGGCGAGGGACCATGTTAGGGGCACGGCGCAGCAGGCTCGGACCTCGTGCCCGACGGGTGTCGCGTCCGGTGGTCGGCCAGAGGCAACAATGACCGGATGGCACGACACGCAGCACGTGGAAGCCGCACGTGGCTGCTGGTGGCGATCGCCGCCGTGTTGATCGGCGGCGGCGTGGCGGCCTTCACGCTGAGCCGTCATTCGGGGCCCGCCAAAAGCGCTGACTCCGCCAGCGCCCCAGTCGCTTCGCCACACCATGACGGTTCCACCACGACGGCCTCGACGGCGCCCCCCACAACGACGACGAGTACGCTGCCCCCACCTGGTGCGGGCTTCGTACCGGGCCATGTGACCGCCATCGGCGACTCGGTGATGCTCGACTACCAAACGCCTTTGGAAGCGGACATCCCCGACATCGACGTGGAGGCCGCGGTGAGCAGGCAGTGGGGCACCGGGGAGCAGCTGCTGGCCCAACTCAAGTCAGAGGGCCTGCTCGGCGCCGAAGTGATCGTCGCGCTCGAGCACGAACGGTCCCATCTCCGCCGCCGACTTCGACAACATGATGACCGAGCTGCAGGGTGCGTCCCGCGTCGTGTTCGTGAACGTCCACGTGGATCGCGCATGGCAAGATCCCAACAACGCCGTCCTTGCGCAGGGCGTTGCGCGCTACCCCCGTGCGGTGATCGCCGACTGGGCCACGCTGGCAGCAGCAAATCCCCAGTGGTTCGGCGCGGACGGAACGCACCTCGCGATCAACGGCACCGGAGCCGATGCGCTGGCGAGTCTGATCGGCACGACATTGATGCGGGGCTGAGCCACCACCTAGGGTGCGCCCCGATGGATGCCCGAACCTTCCTTGGCATGGAACAGGTGGGCGACAGCCTCCATTGGCAGATGCGAGTCGAACCACAGGTCACCACACCGGGGAACTTTCTTTTCGGCGGCTGCGGGCTCGGGGCAGCCCTCGTGGCCCTGGAGGAGGCCTCCGGGCGCCCCACCGTGTGGGCCACGGGTCAGTACCTGTCCTACGCCCCGACGCACTCACTCGTGGAGTGGGAGATAACGCTGGCCGTCGTCGGCTCGCGCGTCACCCAAGGTAGAGCCGTCGGGATGGTGGGAGATCAGGAGATCCTGACGGTCAATGCCGCCCTGGGTGACGACCAATTGGCCCTCAACGGTGTCTGGGTCGAACCCCCGGTCGTGCCGCCTCCCGATGAGTGCCCGTCCCGCTTCGTGCCCGAGATATTCCGGAACACCATTTTGGACAAGATCGAGGTTCGCGTGGCCAAGGGTCTCCCGCTCGAGGAGATGAACGGAGCACCCGGCGGCCCCGACTCGGCTCTCTGGGCGCGAGTGCCCGGCGATCTCTCCCCATCGACTGCCATGCTGGCCATTTTCGGCGACTACGTGTCGGGCGGTGCATCGCAACCCCTGGGGCTGCGAACGATGGGGCGCAGCCTGGACAACACCTTGCGAGTGGCCAAACTTGCGCCAACTCAGTGGGTGCTCTGTGACGTTCGCATCCACGCCCTGATCAATGGATACGCCCAGGGTGTGGCCTTCTTGTGGTCCCAGGACGGGGAACTGCTCGCCACGGCGAGCCAGTCGTTCGTGGTCCGACTGTGGCCGGGGCAGGACCGGGCGCCGGGGTGAGGGGTCGACGGGCGTGGTGTAGCCTCAATCTCCCTCTGGGGCTATAGCTCAGTCGGTTAGAGCGCAGCACTGATAATGCTGAGGTCGCAAGTTCGATTCTTGCTAGCCCCACCAAATAAGTCCATTTCAGAGCCTCATGCTCCGAATCTCGGTCGGCGGGCGCGAGCTGGTCGCGCGCCCTCAGACGGTGCCCTAAGACGGTGCCCTCAGCGCGCTCAGGGCCGTGGTTGACCCCCAACGTGCACGTTGCCGCCGTGCCACGAAGTGTCAGTGGTGGTGTTGCAAGAGAGACTTGAGGACGACCATCACGACGCCCAGTAGGCCGGCCGTGCCCGAGACCGTCACCAAACGAATGCCCCGCAAGCCGGCCGCTCGGGCTGCGCTGTACCCGTGGAAGACAAGCAGTACGACCGCCATGCCGAGCGCCGCCCAGGCGGCATTTACCGACGATGCTCCGAGTAGTCGGGCTATGCCCAGAGTGACCAAGGGAAGGAAGGAGGCGGTAACCATGGGCCACGCCGCCGCGAGGGATGACCGGACGACATCAGTGCTGGGAAGATGGCCCGCTCGCGTCTGCTCGCCGAGAAGTTCGGCGTACTCTTCGGCGAGCCAGTACACCACCAGCGTCACCACGATCGTAAGGCTCAAGGCCCAGGTATCGAGTTGGTTACCGCCCGCAGCAATGATCGCCGCGGTCACCACTGTCCCGTAGATACCCGCCGCCCGCCTGCGCCCCGAGCGGAGGGGGCCTGAACCCTCGTCGGATGTTCCTGGTGCTTTTTCTGGAGGCTCAACCATAGGCGTCCGTGACGACGTCGAGGGGCGAAATGGCCCACGGGCCGAAGTCTCTGTCACGTCCCATACCGAATCATCTCGACAATAAACCAAGCGTCGTCACGGCAACGAACGACGAACTGCACGACGGTCGCACGCTGTAGGGCGCTGGCGGCGACGTCGCCGACGTGCCCGACGTGGTTCTTCACCAAGCTAACGATCTCGTCGCCGTTGTCGAGCACTTCGGAACACCCCGTATCCCCCAATCATCGCCGGTGACGAAGCTGTTTCCTGTCGTATCCGGATTGCCGACAGCGCCAGGATGCATTGGACCGTCTGGATCCAGGCTTGCTCTGGCTTCATCGTGGCGCCCTGCGGCCCACGCCTTCACGAACCTCAAGACGCATTGCATCGGGTCACCGTCTGCGGGATGGGCCTTCGCTACGGCGCACTTTCCCAGCCGTTACCTCACCGTCACGAGAACCCCTTGATCCGACCATCACCAGGGACCGATCCCGCAGCTCACAATCGTCGGTTCAGCGCTGCTCAACTTGGCCAGCGAGAGCGCGAGAGGGTACTGCACGAGGTCGGGCGAATCGCCGGACCAAGAGCTTGCCGAGTTCCCACAGCAAGAAGAGGCCCACGGCTGGCACCAGCGCCCACGTAAATTCACGGAAGTCCAGTTGAGTAGTCCCGAGGATGCGTCGCAAAGCGTCCATCTGGGTCGTGAGGATCGCCAGTACGAACTCGGCGAGAATCGTCCGATTCATCTGGCGGCTTTCGAAGGTGGCCGTTGTAATGACAGAGTCGGTTTCACTGCGGCATTCGAGCGCAGCCACGATCAAGCTGAGGGCGAACGCTGTGAAGGCGATGGACGTGCCGACGGCCGTTGAGTGGAAGTGTTCGGTCCCGATCTCAATCATGGAGAGCAGGCCAATCGTGATAACGAGACCCGCCAAGCCGACGGTTGCCACCATACTCGGAGTAAGGACGGACTGGCCACGGGGCTTGGGTACGCGGGACATAAGGCCCGGAGTCTCGTTGTCGAACCCGAGGGAGAATCCGAAAGCGGCGTTCACGACGAAGTGGATCCACAGGACCTGCGGTGGGGTGAACGGCTCACCGGCCGCGATGTTGAAGACTGCAGCACCGAGGAAGGTGAGGACGAAGACGACGAGGAGGACGAGAACAAACCTGATGTACTTGGTGAGATTGTCGAAGATCTTGCGGCCTTGCTCGACCGCGTAGACGATCGTCGCGAAATTGTCGTCGGAGAGGATCATGCGCCCAGCATTCTTTGCAACCTCGGTCCCCGAGCCCATGGCAATTCCGATGTCCGCGGCTTTGATGGCCGGAGCGTCGTTGACGCCGTCGCCCGTCATGGCCACCACTTCCCCCTTCTTCTTCAGGGTGTCCACCAAAAGCACCTTGTGCTCTGGTGCGACTCGCCCGACCACCCCGATGTCGTCGATGCGATCCAGCCGCTCCGCGTCGGAGAGGGCTGCGAAGTCGGCGCCGAGCATGGCTTCGCCGGGGATGCCCAGCTGCTGGGCGATCGCGGCACCAGTCGTGACGTCATCACCGGTGATCATGCGGACTCGGATGTGGGCGGCCTGGGCTTCTTTGACGGCCGCCTTGGACTCGGCGCGGGGCGGGTCGACCATCCCGACCAAGCTCGTCATCTGCAGGTCGTGCATGTGCGCGAGAAGATCGCCGTTGGGGTCGAAGGTATCGAGATCGACGTCTCGCATGGCGGCGGCCATCACGCGCTGTCCGAGTCCGGCCAATCGCTCGGCATTGCTCTGGGCCCTGCGGGCCAGGTCAGCATCCCAGGGAATGCCCACCCCGCATGAGAGCGCCGTGGTCGAACGGTCCATAACCGCCGGGGCCGCTCCCTTGACATAACAACGGATAATCGATCGCCCGGAAGAATCAGTCATCTGGTGGAAGGTGGCCATCAGCTTGTAAGTGGGGTCGAACGGGAGAGTCGCCAGCCTCGGCAAGCGCTCACGGGTCGCGTCGATGTCTACCCCGGCTTTGTGCCCCAGGACCAGAAGTGCCCCTTCAGTGGGATCGCCGACAACTTCCCCCTCGACAAGCTTGGCGTCGTTGGCGACGAGGAACGGCAGGATTGCGTCCTCAATGGTGTCCATCGTGCCGGCGGCATGTTCGACTCGACCTTCGAGGCCGTAGCCCGAGCCGGTGATGGTGTAGCGGTCAGTGGGGTCGATGACCTCCACCGCTGTCATCTGGTTGAGTGTGAGAGTGCCCGTCTTGTCCGAGTTGATGGCAGACGTGAAACCCAGCGTCTCTACAGCGGGGAGCTCTTTGACCAAGGCGTTGCGCTTGGCCAGTTCGACGCTCCCGAGCGAGAGGATCACCTCAGTCACCGTCGGGAGGGCTTCGGGAATGGCGGCGATGGCGAGGGATACAGCACTGACGAAGAGGGCGTCCCAGGCTGTGCCCCTCGAACGCCCAAGGGCGAACATGACCACCATCGTCAACCCTGCGGCGGCGGCGATCCAAAGCGTCAGTCGATTGAGCTCCTTGGTCAGCGGCGACTGCTCGGTGTCCGTAGCCGAGAGCATTCCGGAAATTTTGCCGAGCTCGGTCTGCATCGCCGTCGCAGTGACGATCATCACGCCACTGCCGTGGGTGACCGGCGTGTTCATGAAGGCCATGTTGACCTGATCGCCCGGGCTCATCGCGCTGTCCGGCAGCGTCGTGGTCTCCTTCTGCGCGGGCGTACTCTCACCGGTGAGCGCCGATTCGTCGATCTGGAGCGCGCTCGCACTGACGATGCGGCCGTCGGCAGGAACCTCGTCACCGGCCGCGAGGAGGACCACGTCACCGGTGACCACCTGCTCCGCCGGGATCTCGGACTCGATCCCGTCGCGTCTCACTCGGGCCGTGATCTTCATCATCGACTTGAGGGCGTTCATCGCACTCTGCGCCTTGCCTTCTTGGCGAAGGCCCACCACCGCATTGAGTAGAGTGATGATGACCAGGAGGACGACGGTGCTCCACTCCTTGATGGCCAGCGAAACGATCGCTGCGCCGATGAGGATCAGCTGCATATAACTGCGGTACTGCTCGAGGAAACGTCGCCAGGCAGGCTTCGGCTTCTCCTCTGGAAGCGCATTCGGCCCGTTGCTGCGAAGGAGCTCTGCCGCTCGCGGGGTATACAGGCCCACCCCCGGGTCTACGCTGAACGCGGCCGCGACGTCCTCCGCTTCCCGGGCGTACCACCGGACACGGGAGACCGCTCCCTGCGCAGAAATCGGTACGGTCACGAAACCGGCGCGTTCATCTGCCGGGTATCGTTGGTGCCGGCCCGGTACTCAGAGCGGCGCAGTGCGGCGGAGCCCCGGGAGCGGACCGTTACGAGGCGGATCGAGTCCGGCGTGATCGGGCCGGACGACGTGGGAGGCCCCAACCCGGCCGACCCGTAGTGAGAAGCCGTCGCACCCTCTGGTCCCGCATGCGCATGCGCCATAATCCCTCCCGGTTCGACACGCCAAGAGTATGGCGCAGACCTCGGTGACCAAGCGAGGGCCAGGGCTCCCCATCGGGGGCACGGTCTCGTCGTTTGTGATCGGGAGCCGAGGACCTTCGCCTGGGCCACCGACGCGAATTCGACGCAGTGCCCGTCGTCTCATTCCCCTGGGAGACCACCTTTTCATCGCGAGGGCACGCCTCCCCGGGGGGAGTTGTCGAGGAGCCATCCGACGACTCAGTTGAGCCGATCTCGAAGTGCGTCAGTGCCAACTCTTCAACGGGGCTGCGGAGTTGCATCTGCCACCGTCATGCTCGACGGAGGCTCAGAGCCGGCAAGGACTGCGATTCCGCCGATGGCGATCGCCAATCCGACATACGCCGAACCAACGTTCGCACCGCCACTCTTCGACAGCGTTTCTCCGAACAGGGCAATCCCGAGAACGACGCTCACGAACAACGACACCGAGTTGCTCGAGGCCAGCGCCGGCGCCAACACGCCCGTCTTCAACGCCGACTGCTGCAGCACAAATCCTGCGAGCGCTGAGAGAATCAGTACGTACACTGGCCAACTTGCGAGCAAGGAGAGCACTCCGTTCCCAATCTCGGCGACAAAAGTCTTGGTAACGGCGGCCTGAAGGCCAAATGCCAAGCCGGCTGCAGAACCGAACGTGAGCGCCTTCGCAGCACCCTTGAATCGAACGCCGACTCCGGTGAGTGTCAGCGCCACCGCCAGGATCACGAGACAAGATGTCCACCACGCAGCAGCGCTGGCCCGAGAGGTGCCGCCCTGAGGCTGACCTGCAGATAGGAAAAACACGATGCCAGCGAGCGTCAGGAGGGCGCCGGTCACTTCCCTCCGGCCGATATTCTGGTGTGTAAGCCACATCCCAAGCGGGAGTGCAATCACCAGACTGAGCGCGCTCAGGGCCTGAACCACCATGAGCGACGCCCGATCGAGGGCCGCTGCCTGTAGAACCCACCCGAGAGCTTGTGAAATCGCTCCCGCCAGCCAAATCGGCCTGTGCAGGATCTGGATCAGAAACCGTGGATCGTCCTCGGTGGCTTCGGTTTGGCTGGTGCCCTTCTGTTGAAGCACGCTTCCCAACGCGAACGACATAGCCGCGACGATCGCGAGGACCTCGCCCACTTCTGCATCCTATCCAGGGGGATCTTCCCGGGGCGATGTCGCCACCGAACCGCGTAAGCTCGCTGACCTCCGTTTACAGGGAGTGCTGACCGACGCCGAGTGCAACGCCCAAAAGGGCCAAAATCCTCCGAGCGGGGCAACGCCAAAGCAGCGGGACTCCCTTTCAACTACTTCAACGGTGGGATGCGTCTCATCACAAGCTGGGTGGCGTCAAAACCCTGGGGGCTTCGCCTTCCTCTCCTCGATTCGGTCTCGATCAGGATGCCTTGGTGACTTGAGGTCGGGCGGGTCTGACAACGCTGAGGACGCAATATCGATTCGTGCGATCCCTACCACTCGCGTCCCTGGTCGGCGCCACTGCGGCTCTGACTGATCCCGGGTCGACCCAAGAAGGCCCGTCGGTTGGGAAAACTTCACCGGCCCCGACAGCTGCGCCCAACAGCCCACCGGGCGTCGGATGAATCCGGCCTTGTGGGTGTGAGGAAGGGAAATGAACCTTGATCGATTCAGGGGGCTGGGTACGGTGTGGCCGTGCGAGAAGCCGTGCGGGTCGAGGTTCGGAGCCTGTAGTGCCCGTCCAGGCGATCCCGCTTGCACTGATTGCCAGCCTGTACCCCTTCGGCCTCGCCGCGTTGTTCCTTCTCTTCCGGGCCACGCGTCCCAGAGCCCGGGCCGGCGCTTTCCTTGCCGGTGCCGCGGTGTGCACACTCGCCGTCGGCTACTTGTTCGTGTTCGTTCTCCGCAACGCTGGGACCAGCGACAGTAGCCAGCAGACACCCCACTACGCACTGGAGTTGGCAATCGGGGTCGTGTTTCTCGTCGGCGCGTGGTTCGTCGCTCACCATGTGCCGAAGCCCAAGAGCGACGACCAACCGTCACGAATCACGAGGGCTGCCAGCGGCTCGGGGCTGTTCGCCGTTTTCGTGGTGGGCATCGCGATGTATACCCCGTCACCCACCTATTTGGCCGCCCTGGAGGTCGTGAGCAGTTCCAGATTGAGCGACCCGGCGGCGGCCATATGGGTCCTCATTGTCGTCCTCCTCCTCCTCATCACGATCGAAATCCCTATCCTGCTCTTCTGGCTGGCGCCGGACTGGACCGTCCCTCGGCTCGCAACGCTGAATGACTGGCTCGCCCGCAACGGCCGCACCCTCTTCGCCGTCGTCCTGGCCGTTCTCGGTGCGTGGGAGTTGACCAGGGGGCTCGTCGGCATCTTGTAGTGCTGGCCCGCGCGTCGCCGGAACCGAGACGGTGCGCAGCCGGTGGCGTCGACGGCTCGGTGCCGATCAGTGGCGGGTGCTGCTAGTGGCCGGAGATCCTCGCGACGAGATCGATCTCCATCGCGCGCAAGCCCTCGTAGCGGGACTCTCCGGATGTGGTGAGCCCGGTTGTGGAGCGAACGGCATCCAGTCTCTCGAGTTGCAGTCGCACGAACACCAAGGCCTCTTCGAAACTGAGGAGCTCTGACGCGGGCGCCGGCACGTAGTCGTGGCCGAACGTGATCGCCTTGATGATGCCGAGGTGTGCCTCACACCACTGCATGAACACAGGAAGGGCATCATCCGATTCGACAGTTACCGCCTCGAGAAGATCTGTGAGCGGCTCACGGACCAGATCAAGTGAACCGTGATTGGGAATGCCACTCACCAGCCTTTATTGACGAGACGCACAGGTCTATCCCAGCAAGTGTCCGGGCGCAAACGAACCTGAATGCATCGCATCAGTCCTAGGTATCCGCAGGAAACCAGTTGCCATGGAGGCCGTTGGGCACACGCTGAGGAATGAGGATACGGGCACGTGGATCGGGGGCCAACGTGCCTGCGTCCCAGATGTAAAGACTCGAGCGTCCGTCGACGAGCGAGGTCCCGAAATTGACGTAGTAACCATCGAGCTCCTCGGTCGCGCCGTCGCGCGGGACGAACACGACTTCGCCGATCGCCGCCTCGGTCGCGACACGTTCGCTTCGGCCACTGACGAGGTCGTGGCGGAGAAGGAGATCGTGTTCCCCCGAGGTGAGGCCGACCCCGGGGGATTGCGCCGCGGCCAGACCCCTCAGCTCACCGTAAGCCCATTGTCGACGGCATAGACCGCGCCCGTGATCGAACGGGCATCGTCGGAGGCGAGGAAGCAGAAGAGCGCGGCCACCTCGTCCGGCTCGACAAGTCCCCGGAGACCGGCCATGCGTACGGCCAGGTCCGGATCCATGTCGGCGGGGAAGTTCGCCTCATTGGCGATGTTCGTATTCGTTCCCGCGGGAGCGATGGCGTTGACCCTCAGCCGCGTTTTGAGGAACTCGACCGCCAGAGAGCGCGTCAATTGGACAACCCCGCCTTTGCTCATGCAATACGCCGCCGAATACGGCACACCCTGCGTGCCGGCATTCGACGCGATGTTGACGATGTTGCCGTCCGTCGCAAGGAGATGCGGGATGGCGGCCTGGGCTAGAAAGAAGTAGGCGTCGAGGTTGACCGCCATGACCTTGCGGTAGTCCTCACGGCTCATCTGTGCCGTGTGGGCGGGACGGTAGATACCGGCCACATTGCCCAGAATGTCCAGGCGCCCGAACCGGGCGACGCAGGCGGAGACCGCAGCGGCACACACGTCGGGGTCGCTCAAGTCAGCACGGTGCACGGCAACGGCGTTCCCCGCTGCCTCCGCCACCTCGTCGAGTCGGGCCTCATCCACGTCCACGCCGAGAACCGATGCCCCTTCCGCGGACAGGCGCAGTGCCACTGCCCGGCCGATGCCCGATCCGGCGCCAGTCACGAGCGCCACCTTCCCGTCGAAATTCATGACACCTCCATGGGCCCTGGGGCCGTCGCATCGTGCGGGGCCGAGTCTGTCCGACCGGCGCCGGGGGGCGCCAGAGCGCTTCTCCCTGACGGCGGCTTATGCGCGCTCAGCGAATATCGCTTTCGCAACTTGATAGCCCTCGACAGCTCTCGACGCTCCGGCGTACGCCTGGAGGTGGATGAACAGCTCGACGATCTCTTCCTTCGTGACACCACAGTTGAGTGCGATCCTCAGTTGTCCGCCGAGGGGTTGAGGGGTCCCGAGCACTGCCGCGATCGTCACCGAGATCAATGCACGGCTACGCAGGTCGAGCCCACTTCGCTGCCACACGCCTCCGAACGTGTGTTCCATACCGAGCCGCAGGAAATCGCTTCCCACCTCGGGCTCCCCCGGACCGAGTGCCGGCACCAATGGGAACCCCAAGAGTCGTTCGGCCGTGGCGGCTGCGTCCTCGCCTTCAACTGGCACCGTCATGATCTACCCCCTCTGTGAAGCGGTCGGTCCGTTACCGACGCCGTAGAAGGTTGCCACGGCGCACCAATGGCCGCTCCGGGTGTCTCCAGACACCTCCCGGGTGACGGAAGCGGTCGATCCGGTAGGCACCACGCGGGGCCTACCGGGGCATCAGGACGCCGGAGTTGCCGGAGGACCGATCCGCTCTCCCAGACGAGCGAGCGCCAATTCCAGATCAGCCGAACGGGCGCGGCGAGCCTCGTCGGCCTGCGCGAGCTGCTCACCGGTCGGCGCGACGGTGCGGTCATGGAGCAGCCTTTCCGACTCGATGGCGAAGGCGAGGCCCCGGAGGGCGTCGGCCGTTGCCGTGGCCGATTGACGCGCCACGTCGTCGGGGGCGGTTTCCACCGCCCGCTGCAGAGACTCCGTCGCGCCATCGACCTGCCGCCGCACCGCGACGAGCCGTGAGGGATCGTCAGGAACCGCGGTGTCGGCCAGGACCGAGTCACGGGCAAGCTGGGCGGCGCTCAGCGCCGCCCAGGCGATCGGTTGCCACTGTTGTTCGGCTCGCCGTCGATTGCTGGCGGCGACCAATGCCAACACCACGGCGATGATTGCGATGACAAGAAGAATCGCCCCGATGATCCAGCCCCAGGGTGTCGAGCTTCCTGAGGCAGGTTGCCCCGGCGCCGTCGTAGTCGTCGTGGGCGCTTCGGTGGTGGTCGTCGTGGGCGCCTCGGTGGTCGTGGTTGTCGGCGCTTCGGTGGTCGAGGTTGTCGTCGGCGACTCTGTGGTCGTGGTCGTCGACACGTCGGTGGTCGTGGTGGGCGGATCGGTCGTCGTGGTGGACGGATCCGTCGTCGACGTCGTCTGCAACGGCGCGTTTGTCACTGGGGTCCGTGAACCCGGGCTCGTCGTGGTACTGACCGACGGCTTGTCGGCGAGGTTTCCCCCATTGCCGGTTCCGCAGGCAGCGATCACCCCTGCTGCCCCTAACACCAGGAGACAGCGGGTCACCCATCGCACGGCTCGGCGGAGGCCGAATCGTTCCGGCACGGGATTTGGCGTCATTGCGGCGAGCGAGGCACAGGGGTGGGAACGATTGTCGGCCCGGCCGGGGCACGTTCGCGATCCCCGCGGAGCTCTCGGGGGGGAAGCGTCACTCCTGACTTCTACAACGGCGTGCGCAACACGTCAAGTGATTCCGACTTCGGCAGGTTTCCGGGCATCTCCCTTCGATCGACGGCGTGAGTCGTGCAAAACGCGCCGCTGGATATGCTGTCGGCACCCTCAACATCGAGATGGCCCTGCGGGATCACATTCGATTCCAGGGCGACGGTTCGCCTCGCGCGTCACGACTGAATGAGGCACCACGTCCACAGCCAGACCGCGAACGGAGACCCAGAATGCAGGAACGACAGATCGGTGACCGGAAGGTCAGCGCCATCGGGCTGGGTGAGATGCCCTTGTCCATCGAGGGCCGACCCGACAGGACCCGGGCGATCACCACCATCCACGCATCATTGGACGCAGGCGTCACCATCATCGACACCGCCGATGCCTACGCACTGAACACGGAAGAACACGGCCACGGGGAGCGGCTCGTCGCCAAGGCGCTCTCGACCTACGCAGGCCCCACCGATCACATTCTCGTCGCCACCAAAGGCGGGCACCGAAGGCCTGGTGACGGCAGCTGGACCGTGCACGGGAATCCCGACTACATCAAGCGGGCATGTGACCTGTCCCTCATCGCGCTGGGCGTGGAGTCGATAGGCCTCTACCAACACCATCGACCGGACCCCCACGTTCCCTATGCCGACTCCATCGGGGCCTTGGCCGACCTCCTGGACGCCGGGAAGATACAAATGGCGGGCATTTCGAATGCCACGGTGGCCCAGATCGACGAGGCGCAGCAGGTGCTGGGCGGACGCCTGGTCAGCGTCCAAAACGAGTTCTCTCCCCGCTTCCGGTCCTCCGAAGGTGAACTACGGCATTGCGAGAGCATCGGCGTGGCCTTCATCCCCTGGAGCCCGCTCGGAGGGATCAGTCAAGCGGATCGGATCGCACACGAGTTCCCTGCCTTCGCTGCAGTGGCAGCCGAAGTCGGGTCGACGCCCGAGAACGTCACGCTGGCCTGGATGCTCGCGAAAGGCTCCCGGATCATCCCCATACCCGGAAGCAGCCGACCGGCGACGGCCGCCGCATCAGCCGCCGCGGCCGACGTCACGCTGACCTCCGAGCACGTGACGCGACTCGACGCCGCTTGATCCGACGGAACAGAAGCGCGAGCTCCGGCGTTAGACGTGTTGCTGTGAGCCAGCGATGAGCCAGACGGAGTACGACATGCCTGCAGTCACCGTTCCAGACAATTTGACGCTTCCCCAAATTGCGGCCGCCGAGCCGACCGCGCCGGTGCGCCCCGTGAAGAGTGTCACCGATGCACCCTCTGGGCTCGAAGGAGAGGGATTCCCGGTCCGTCGCGCCTTCGCCGGTGTCTCCCTGTCCGACCTCGATCCATTCATCCACATGGACCAGATGGGTGAGGTCGAGTACGCACCGGGCGAGCCGAAGGGCACGCCGTGGCACCCCCATCGTGGCTTCGAGACCGTGACCTACATGATCGATGGGACGTTCCAGCACCAGGACTCGATCGGTGGCGGCGGACTGATCACAAACGGCTCCACCCAGTGGATGACGGCGGGTTCAGGCATTCTGCACATTGAGCGACCAACCGAGCAGCTGATCGCCACCGGTGGGCTGTTCCACGGGATTCAGCTGTGGGTGAACCTCCCTGCGGCCGAGAAGTGGGTCGACCCGCGGTACCAGAACCTCGAGGCGCAGGACGTCGTGCTTCTGACCTCGCCCGATGGTGGCGCGCTCGTGCGTATCATCGCCGGCGAGGTGGCGGGGCAACGCGGGCCCGGCTCCACACACACGCCTATCTCGCTGGTCCATGCCACGTTGCAACCTGGCGCCGAGCTCGTCCTGCCGTGGCCGAGCCGATTCAATGCCCTGCTGTACGTTCTGGCGGGAAATGGCACAGTGGGACCCGACGCACGACCGATCCATTCGGGGCAACTGGCAGTGCACGGAAC
Organism: uncultured Acidimicrobiaceae bacterium; assembly: GCA_963706555.1. Taxonomy (GTDB): domain Bacteria; phylum Actinomycetota; class Acidimicrobiia; order Acidimicrobiales; family RAAP-2; genus Bog-473. The sequence goes on along the minus strand of OY970164.1, from coordinate 1,174,437 downwards.
CGGAGACGTCATCTCCCTGCGAGCCGACACCGTCCAGGAGTCGCGGCACCCCGCACTGGACGTTCTCATCCTCGGGGGTCAGCCGATCGGCGAGCCGGTGGCCGCACACGGACCCTTCGTCATGAACACGCGCGATGAGTTGATCCAGGCGTTCGAGGACTACCAGGCCGGCCGGTTGGGAACAGTTCCGGCGGACCATATCGGGCAGCGTTGAGCGGGACCAGGGTTCCCGGCGAGGCATGGAGCCTCGACGACATAGGCGACCAGACGGGGCGCGTCGCGCTCGTCACCGGTGCGAACAGCGGCATCGGTCTCGAGACGGCGCGCGCCCTGGCTGATCACGGTGTCCACGTGGTCATGGCATGTCGTGACCTCGAAAAGGCGCAGCGGGCAGCTGACAAGCTCGAGAACGACCTGGAGCAGACGTCCCTCGAGCTGTTGGCATTGGACCTGTCCGACCAGGTCTCGGTGCGTCGAGCCGCTGACCAGTTCTTGTCCGAGCACGCCCGGCTCGACCTCCTGATCAACAACGCAGGCGTCATGGGAACCCCCTACCGCCAGACTGCGGACGGCTTCGAACTTCAAATGGCCACCAACCATCTGGGGCATTTCGCACTGACCGGGCTTCTCCTCGATCGCCTCTTGACCTCGGGGCCTTCCCGTGTAGTCACCGTGAGCTCGATGATGCATCGCAACGGCCAGATCGACTTCGACGACGTGGCAGGCCTGAGGATCCGCAACACCTGGCAGCACTACGGGGCCTCCAAGCTGGCCAATCTCCTCTTCACCGCTGAGCTCAGCCGGCGCCTCCTTGTCGATGGCGAGACCACGATCGCCGTGGCGGCTCACCCCGGCTGGACCCGGAGCAACCTGTTCGGCACGGGCGCGGCCGTGGGTGACGCGAAGGCCCGGGCAAAAGCGAGTCGGACCATCGGGTCCCACCTGGGGCAGGCCACCGCGACGGGCGCACTGCCCTCCCTTTATGCGGCAACCGCTTCGGAGGTCGAATCCGGCCAGTTCATCGGGCCGAGCCACGCGTTCGGACTCTTTGGACCCCCGACCGTCGTGCAGCCCGCCAAAAGAGCCCGCAACGCAGAAGAGGCCACCCGCCTTTGGGAGATCTCCGAAGAGCTCACCGGCGTGCGTTACTCGCTGCCCGCATAGGCCTGACCCGCATCGGCCTGACCCGCATCGGCCTGACCCGCATCGGCCTGACCCGCATCGGCCTGATCAGTACCCCGATGACCTACCACGCACCGCGCTAAGTGGCCGTTGCCGGTCCCTGAAGCGGCGACGAACGCGGCATGAGTTGCGAACCGCTCAGGGCGTACGACGCGGCCGAGGGGAACGATGACCACAGTGCGGGCGCCCGAGAGGCGCAGCGCGGCCGCTGCACTCTGCGCGCGCGAACCGCTTACGTAGATGTCGTCCAACAGCATCACCCGGGAACCGTGCACCGCAGCACGCCATGCAGCAGGCACGGCGAACGCGTGCGCGTTCGGACGCATGGGGCCGATGTCCCCTTCGGCCCGCTGCAATGTCGACGGCGACCACTGCACATGGACCCCCAAGGCGGAGACCACTCCCTCGGCCAGCCCGTCGGCTCGTTCGAGCGAGGCTCGGCCGGGGCGAGAGGACGACGGCACCGGCACAACGAGATCTGCCGCGCCGCCGAATGCGGCGAACACGCACGCGACGTGCTCGGTCAAGAATCCGGTGAAGGTGTCGCCGACGCAGCGCGAGTACTTCCGACGGACCTCGTCGACGGGTGACTCTTTGTAGCCCATGAGCACGCGATAGAGCGGACCGGGCACCGGACACACGTGGCCCGGGAGGACCGGGTGCAGAGGGAGATTGAGCGCACGGCTGACCGCCCTGCAGGCGAAGCAGAGGGCGAAGCGTCGACTCGTGGGACCACAGCAGGTCAGGCACGCGGCAAGGAGGCCGTGTTCGGGCGGACCGTGTGCAGGCGGACCGTGTGCAGACAGACCGTGTGCAGGCGCACGAGGACCCGGTGCACGACGTTCAGGTGTGGGGAGGCGCCTCATCTCGATGCAGAAGAAAGGTCCCCGTGGCCCGGCTCACGAGCAGGCCATCTTCGTCGCGCATCGTCGCTTCCCCGTAGGCCACCTGCTTCGCCATCCGCGCCACGTCGCCGCGCAGGACGTACGGGGTGCCCCGCAGGGCGGGCCGCATCGTCTCGGTCTTCATCTCCAACGTGCCCCGGGTGCGGTCCCGGCCAGAAAGCGCGGCGTTGATGGCGAAGTTCATGCTCGCGTCGAGCAGCAGGGAATGGATCCCGGCCTGGGTGACGCCGTGAGGATTGCAGGCGAGCTCCTCGGGGACAAAGGTCCCGGCCACCCACCCGAGGTCCTCCCCATCCACTCCATAGGCGGTGAACGCGCCGCCCACCAAGGCGATGATCGGCATCCCGCCGTCGCCGAGCCAGCGATCCATGTTCTTGTTGCCGCCCACAGGCAGACCCTACCGGCCGCCGCTCACGCCCACGGGGTGGCCCGGCGACGAGCAGGTCTCCGACTGCACAGCGGGGTCTCATCCCGTCTGCCCACCGGCCGTGGCCGCCGTCGAGGCCGGTAGAATGCCCTGGTCCGCAATCCGGTCGGGAACCCGCCGGCGCAGGGAGGAGACGCACCATGACCACTGCAGTCATCGTCGATGCCGTCCGTACGGCTGGGGGCAAGCGAAACGGGAAGCTCCGGAACTGGCACGCGGTGGATCTCGCCTCCGAGGCCCTGCGCGCGCTACAGGAGCGCAACGGGCTCGACCCCTCCCTCGTCGACGACGTCATCATGGGCTGCGTCATGCAGGTCTCCGAGCAGGCCCTGAACGTCGGGCGCAACGCGGTGCTCGCCGCCGGCTGGCCCGAGTCGGTGCCGGGCACCACCATCGACCGCCAGTGCGGTTCGTCCCAGCAGGCACTCCACTTCGCCGCCCAGGGCGTCATGGCCGGGGCCTATGACGTCGTCGTGGCCGCCGGCGTCGAGAGCATGACGCGCACCCCCATGGGCTCTTCGGTCGTCCGGGAGCTCGGCTATCCCTTCGGACCCCGCATGATGAACCGCTACAAGCCCAAGGGCGGCCTGGTCGGTCAGGGCATCGGGGCCGAAATGATCGCCGACCAATGGGACATCTCCCGGGAGCAACTCGACGCTTTCTCCGTCCAGAGCCACCAGCGCGCCGCCCGGGCCACCGCCGAAGGGCGGTTCGAAAACGAGATCATCCCGGTGAGCATCCGCGACGACGAAGGCAATGACACCGCCGAGCAGTTGACCTCCGACGAGGGCATCCGCCCCGACAGTACGGTGGAGGCCCTGGCCAAGCTCAAGCCGGCCTTCAAGCCCGAAGATGGCAAGGTCACGGCCGGCAACTCCTCGCAGATCACCGACGGATCGTCCGCCGTCCTCATCATGAGCGAAGAGAAGGCCAGTGCATTGGGACTGCGCCCCCGGGCCCGCTTCCACGCCTTCGCCCTGGCCGGCGTGGATCCGATCACCATGCTCACCGGGCCCATCCCGGCCACGACCGCAGTGTTGGAGCGAGCGAAGTTGACGTTGGACGACATCGACGCGATCGAGATCAACGAGGCGTTCGCCTCAGTCGTTCTGGCGTGGGAGAAGGAGCACCACCCCGACATGGAGATCGTCAATCCCAATGGCGGCGCCATCGCACTGGGACACCCGCTCGGTGCTTCGGGAGGCAAGCTCCTCTCCACGCTGCTCAACGAACTGGAGCGCACCGAAGGCCGTTACGGGCTCCTCACCATGTGCGAGGGCGGCGGGCTGGCGAACGCGACCATTATCGAGCGACTGGGCTGAGCCCAGGGTCGCGACGGCAGGCGCTCCCTGGGAGTTCGTGCCTACTAACGGTAACGGGTGGCGAGCAGGAACCCGGCGAATATCATCACCAGCCCGGCCACGAGGCCCCAGGCCGAGCCGTGTCCCACCCCTGGTATGTGGGCCAGGTAATTGAGGACGATCACGGCCACGCCGACGATCAGCAGTGCCAGGACGAGGACCCCGTACCAGTGGGGGCTACGACGGACGCTTTTCGGGATCGGGCGCGTGTAGCGGCCGCTCTCCTCTGCCGTGGACGGACGGCCGACTTTGGACGTGCCTTTTGACGTGCTCCGCCCCGCAGCCGACTTTCCCTTGCGGGAAGCGCCACCCGGTCCTGTCTTGGTGTTGGTTGCCACGAGCGTGAGGTTAGTCAGGCTGGGCGGGGCTTTCCGGCCGGCTCGGGTATTCTTGCGTCCCCATGCCGGCACGGATTCTCGTTCTCGACAACTATGACTCGTTCGTCTACAACCTGGTCCAGGAGCTGGGCGAGCTCGGAGCAGCGCCCTCGGTGTTCCGCAACGACGCAATCGACGTCGAAGGGATCCGGGCCCAACGGCCCGACGCGCTGCTGATTTCGCCGGGGCCGGGACGGCCTGAGGACGGGGGCGTGTCCCTGGACGCCATCCGCGCCCTGGCCGGTGAATTCCCGATCCTGGGGGTCTGCCTCGGCCACCAGTGCATCGGCCAGGTCTTCGGAGGATCGGTCGTCGCCGCCCCCCACCTCATGCACGGCAAGACCTCGGAGATCCATCACGACGGGCTGGGCATCTTCCAAGGGCTGCCGAACCCGTTCGTGGCGACCCGCTACCACTCGCTCGTGGTCGATCCGGACTCGCTGCCCAAGGAACTGGTGGTCACCGCCACCTCCACGGACGGGGTCATCATGGGGCTGCGCCATCGGGAACTCCCCGTCGAGGGCGTGCAGTTCCACCCTGAGTCGGTCCTGACTGTCTCAGGTCCGGCCCTCCTGGGAAATTTCCTGGGTCAGCTGACTGGAGTTCCGGCCTCGTCCTGATCAGACGCTCCTGCGGAACGGGTCAGGTCAACCGGTTTCGCTCAACGACGTCGTCCAACTACGACGTCGTCCAACTACATCGTCGTTCTACGGCGTCGTCGTCGTGGTCGATGCCGTTGTGGTGGTGGTCCCCACCGTTGTCGGCGTGGTCGTCGTGGTCGTGGTCGAACACACCGAGAGGGTGACCGTCTGGGGGAACGGCGGATTCAGCACTGTGCCCGCGGCAGGACTCTGGCTTTGCACCTGACCCGCCGTGCCGCCACTCGAGGAGCAGTCGACCATGGTGACCGTCGAGTTCAGCCCCGGTGTGGCAGAGATGGCGCTGGCCGCCGCGCTTTGCGAAAGCCCGACGACTCTCGGCACGGTCGCCGAACAGGGTCCCGACGACACGACCAGGTTGACCGGCGAGTTCGGGGGCTGCTGGCTGCCGGCGGGGGGGCTCTGGGAGGCGACATTTCCGGCGGAAACCTGCTGCGAACAGGCGCTGTTCTGGGTCCCGACCGTGAGGTTGCTCCCCGTGATGAGGCTCCCGGCCGAGGTTTGTGAAAGGCCGACGACGTTGGGCACCGGGGTCGAGGATTGGCTGATCACGACGGTCAACTTCACCTTCTTCGTCGAGGGGACTACGGTCCCGCCGGCCGGGTCCTGCTTCAGTACGGTGCCCGGTGACTTGGTCCCCGTCACGTCCTCCACCTGGTACCCCAGCCCCTTGCTCGTGATGAGCTGGATGGCCACCGCGAGTTGTTGGCCGACGACCGACGGCACAGTGACTCTGGTCACGGTCGGGCCCGCACTGACGACCAGGGCGACCACACTGTTCTTGTTCACCTTGTCACCGCCGGCGGGGTCGGTCGAAATGACGATTCCCTTGGCGACGGTGGGACTCACCTTCAAGGTCGTGGCACCCACGCTGAGGCCCTGGTTGTGCAGGGCCAGGGTGGCCTGCGCCACCGTCTGGCCGGCCACGGGCGGCACCGTGACCTGTGCCGTTGTCGTCAGCGAACGGACGAGAAAGAAGGCGATCACCGCGAGGACGACCAGCAGCGTGACGAGAAGGATCACCATTCGCCGAATTCGTCGTTGGCGCTCCTGCTCGGCCCTGCTCGCACCTCCTCCTCCGCCTCTGGCGCCGGCTGCGGTGGCGGCGCCGGCCACGCCCATCCCCAGGGCCTGGGTCTGTCCCGTCACCATGACAGGCGACGTCGCGTCGACGAGCGCCATGGTCGTGGTCGCGCCAGGGTCGCCTGCTTCCACCGGGCGTCCATCGGCGAAGCGGAGCAGATCGGCGCGGAACTCCTCCGCCGTCGCATAACGATCGTCCGGCGACTTCGCCATTGCCTTCATCACGACCGCTTCGAACGCCACCGGTATGGCGGGGTTGACGCTGCGCGGGAGGGCGGGCTGGTCGCGCACGTGCTTGGAGGCGACAGCCACCGGTGAATCCCCGGTGAACGGCGGCTTGCCGGTCGACATCTCGTAGAGCACCACCCCGAGGGAATAGATGTCGCTGCGGGCGTCGACGCCGTGACCTTCAGCCTGCTCGGGCGAGAAGTAGGCGGCGGTACCCATGACCGCGCCGGTCTGCGTGAGGCTTTCCTCGGTATTCATGGCACGGGCGATCCCGAAGTCGGTCACTTTGACGATGCCGTCCGCGGTGATAAGCACGTTCCCGGGCTTCACATCGCGGTGGACCACGCCGTGCCGGTGGGCGAAAGCAAGCGCAGCAGCCACATTCGCCCCGATGGTCGCCGTCTGTTGGGGCGACAGCGGCCCAGATTCCCGTAGGACGGCCGAGAGCGCGCGCCCGTCGACGAATTCCATGACGATGAAGTACGACCCGTTGTCCTCGCCCCAGTCGAACACGGGAACGATGTTCGGGTGCGAGAGGTTGGCAGCGGCCTGCGCCTCCCGACGGAACCGCTCGACGAACGCCCTGTCGACCGAGAGCTCGGGGAAGAGCACCTTGAGGGCCACCGGGCGATCCAGCTGGCGATCGCGCGCGCGGTAGACCTGCGCCATGCCGCCACGCGCGATGAGATGCGTCAACTCGTAGCGATCTGAAAAAACCCGCGGTGTCTCGACCGGTTCCATGGCGCCCAGAGCCTACGCTGCGCGTCCGCAGTAGCTGTGAGCGTGCAGCAGGTTCATCCGTGTCCTCCGGTCTCGTCGAGATACGCCTGAAATACCTGTTTGACGATCGGGCCTGCCACTTGGGCCCCGGTCACCGAGAAGCTCTGCTTCGGCACCACCACTGCGATGGCCAGCTTGGGGGTCCCATCAGCGGGCAGGAAACCGATCATCCAGTCGTCGGTCTCTTCGGGGCCGTTCGGCGCCTGGACCTGGGCTGTGCCCGTCTTGACCGCCACGTGCCACGAGACCGGGAAGATCCCGTTCGCCGTCGCGCCGGAGACGGTGTCGTTGGCGACGTCCTGCATCAGCTTGCCCACCGCGGCAGCCGCCGCCGGCGTCGATGCGGTCAGCATCGGCGTGGGCTTGTAGGTCGCCACCACGTTCCCCTGGGAGTCGCGGACCTGTTCCATCAGGTGTGGCGTCATGATCACCCCACCATTTGCGATACCCGCCGCGACGAGTGCGTTCTGCAGCGGAGTGGCCGCATCGTTGAACTGCCCGATGGCGCTGTAGGCCAGATTGGCCTGGCTGTTTGTCGGCAGGTCGGAGAACGTCGAGGGGATGACGTTGGGCAGATCGAGGTCCGGGACGTACTGCGTCGAGGCACCGAAGATCGAGTAGCCGAAGTCCTGGGCCTGCTTGGTCAGGGTCGGGACCCCGAGCTCAATGCCGAGCTGGCCGTAGCCGGGGTCACATGACTGCGGCAGCATCAGCGCCATGGTGCCTCCGCACGCCGAGCCGCCGTCGTTGCTCAGTGTCTTGTCCGAGTCGGGGAATTTGATGGAGACGGCGCGCGGGAAGCTGTAGTTGCTGAGACTCGGGGCCAGGTTGTACGCCGCCGTGCTCGTGACAACCTTGAACGTCGAACCAGGGGGGAAACGCTCCTGCGTGGCCATGGGCACCAAACTGGAGAAACCCTCGCTGTCCTTCTTCGACGCCTGCGCGTCATAGGCCTGTTCGGTCGCCACGTCCGGGCTCGCCAACTGGTTCGGGTCGTACGTCGGATTCGAGACCATGGCCAGCACAGCACCGGTCGTCGGATCGAGGACGAACACCGAACCGTCCTTGTTGGCCCCCGGCGTGGCCGCCAAGGCCTCGCTGGCGGCCTTTTGCAGAACCGGGTCCACGGTGAGCGTCACATTGTCGGGCTCGGACGGCGGCGTGTCGAACAGCAGCTGGCTGAAGTTCTGCGGGCTCTGAGGGTGCGTCTTCAGGTACTGGTTGTACTCGTACTCGATACCTGAGGTCCCATAGAAGAGGGAGTCGTAGCCGGTGATGCCGGCGTAGAGCGGGCCCTGCGGATAGACCCTCGTGTAGTGGTACGGATCAGCGCTCGAGGTCGTCGGCACCGACTTGGCGAGTACTGTCCCGTCCGAAGCGGTGATGGACCCCCGGTCGTTGTCGTACACCTTCGCTGCCACGCGCGGATTCTGAGGAGAGCTGGCCAACGCGCCGGCCTGCCGGAACTGGATGTTCGCCAACTGGACGGCAACCACCCCGAAGCACAAGAGGAGCACCACTCCCAACCAGCGAATACGACGCCCCACTAGTGCAATACCGTCATCGTGCGGTGGTCCCCGCCGCAGGTGTGACCGCCCCGGTCGTTGCTGCCCCGGCAATGGTCGTGGTCGCCCCGCCGGGTGGCGCTGTCGTCGCTGACCCCGAGATCGTCGTCTGCGTAAAGCCGGGCAGCGTGGTGGTCGTCGACCCACCTTGGCCCACGCCGTTCTGGTTCTGCTTCTTGGCGGCCTCGGCCCTGGCGAATTCCTCGTGGAGGTTGGCCACATACTGCTTGGCCGCACGAAGGGACGGCTCCTGGACAATCCCTCGGATCTGCGCCGCCCCCGCAGCGGGGATCTGCGATGTGGTCACCTTGGTCTTTTCAACCACCCGGGGATGGAACCACAGAACGCCCGCCGGATGACCCTGCTTCACCACGATCTGGTTGTTCTGGATCGCCAAGAACCAATTGTCGTAGGCGTACCAGCGAACGGCGTAGAAGGCGGCGACCGGGATGGCCACCACAAGAAGAACGAAGAACACCACGCGGAAGGTGATCCGCCGCGGAATGCCCAGCCGACGGCGCCGTGCCCCGCGGCTTTCGTTGGGGGGAGTCTCCGGTGGGGACGGAGGGGCCGCGACCACAGCGGAACGGACGGTGGCCCGGGCCACGGGCACCGCTTGCGTTGCATCCAGCACCGATTCGCCCGTTCCCGTTCCCGTTCCCGTTCCGGTGTCAGTGTCGATACCGGTATCGGTACCCGTATCGGTATCGGTATCGGTACCCGTATCGGTATCGGTATCGGTATCGGCAACGGCGGGGTACTGACCCGTCAGGGAGGACGTCGCGCCAGCGGCGCCGGCCGTCACCGTGGTCAGTGACGACGCCGGAACACCGTCTGCGGTGCTTTCCGGTGCGACGACGAGGGGCAGACCGGCGCGGGCTCCGATCGGCGTGATGACCGACGCGTCCGAGGTTGCCTCTCCCACCAGCACATCCACCACGATGACCGTGATGTTGTCGGCTCCGCCGTGATCGTTGGCGAGGTCGACGAGCTGGTGCGCTGCTGCGTCCGGATCCGGCTCGTTCGCGAGCACCTCGGCCATTTCCTCGTTGGTGAGCTCGTTGCTGAGCCCATCGCTGCAGAGGAGGATCCGGTCCCCGGAGCGAAGCTGCAGCTCCCACATGTCGGTCTCGACGTCGGTGGAGATCCCGAGAGCTCGCGTGAGAATGTGCCGTTGCGGATGCACCGCTGCTTCTTCTTCGGAGATCTCACCGTGGCGCATGCGTTCCTCGGCCAGGCTGTGGTCGGCCGTGACCTGCACCAGGCGATGGTCCGAGAACAGGTAGGCGCGCGAGTCCCCGACGTTGGCCAATGCGAGGGTGTCCCGGCCCTGATCATCGCCGACGAGCGCCGCCGCTGTGAGGGTCGTTCCCATACCGCGGAGTTCGGCGTGCTCCTGGCTCTCCTGCCAGACGGCCTGATTCGCCTTGGAGAAGGCGACCTCGAGACCGGCCTTCGTCGGCTCGCGGCTAAAGACCTGGAGGAGGGCCTCCACCGCGACCTGCGCCGCCACTTCCCCGCCGACGTGCCCGCCCATGCCATCGGCCACGGCGAAGAGATTGGATGACTCCAAGGGGAGGTCCTGGTTCACCCGTCGCACTCGCCCGACGTCGGTGGCCGATCCGGAGCGGAGGACCGTCACCTCGTGACCTCAAAGACGGTGGAACCCGCCTGGAGCATGTCACCGCGGCTGAGACGTTGGGCCTGCGCGATCTTTTCGGAGTTGACGTAGGTCCCATTGGTCGAGCCGAGATCCTCCACCCAGAGCTGGCCCTTTTGCCGGAACAACCGGGCATGCAGCGTCGACGCGTAGATGTCGTCAGGGGTGGGGACACCACAACCGAGCGATCGACCGATGGTCAGCTCGTCGTCGAGGTCGTACGTCTGACCCTCGCGGGCCGGAGGTTCCACGACACGGAGGAAGAGCTCCCGGCGCTTCGGCTCGGGCCGTGGCGGCCGTGCGGCCACCTTCTCCCGGCGCCGCTCACCGCGGGTCTTCCGAATCGTCGCCGGGCTCATCTCCACCCATACGGCGCGGATGACGCGGAGGAAGAACAGGAAGACGAGCGCGATCACCGCCCACTGCATGACCTTGAGGACCGCGTTCAGATTCTGCGTGGCAAAAAGAGGCGCCAGCGCTGTCAGCTCCTTCACGTCATCTCGAAGATGAGTTTCGTCGACCCAACGCTGACCTCGTCTCCGCTGACAAGAATTCTTTCCCGAATAGGAGCTCCGTTGACCCGCGTCCCGTTGGTCGAGCCGAGGTCGGTCAGGACAACCGAGTCGCCGGCGCGACGCAGTTCGGCATGACGGCGGCTCACGTTCGAGTCCGCCAGGACGACTCCGCACTCGGGAAGGCGTCCGATGACCAGCGGTTCGACGCCTATCTGGACCCGGCGTCCGTCGGTCAGGATGAGCTCGGCCAGGAATCCGCCGTCCGCGTCCTCCCGCACTTCGGCCTCGACCGTGAACCTCCCGGCCTTGAGCCTCGACCCCTCGAAGATCTCCACCTCGACGGGCCCCACGAAGAGATACCCCTCGACTTTGGCGTGCTCCCGGGCCGCATCGGAGAGCTCCCGGGAGAGGGCGTCGATGAAATTGGAGAATCGCTCGACGTCGGCCGGAGCCAAGGTCACCACGAAGGCGTTGGGCGCGATGAGTCCGCGCACGCCCACCCGGCGATGCAGGTCCATCTCACGTGTGAGCCTCCGGCCGATCTCTACCGGCTGGAGGTTGCTTCGAAACGGCTTGGCCAACGTACCCTCCACCAAACGCTCGAGGCGCTCCTCGAACTGCTGGAGTCCCATGGTCCTCGTCAGACTAATGGGCCGGTGCGACCAATACAGGCCTATCCGAGCCGTGACCTGCCCGCCAAGGCGATGTGGCCATCCTCAGGCAGGGACTACTCTTGCCCGGTTGCTCGGGCGAGTGGCGGAATAGGCAGACGCGCAGGATTCAGGTTCCTGTGTCCGAAAGGATGTGGGGGTTCAAGTCCCCCCTCGCCCACCGAGGGCTCATGACAAAACTCGGGCCAGCCAATCGACAAAACCCTGGTCAAGACCTTCACTTCGGAGAATTCTGTAGTCCACGGGCCGAGATTTACCTGAGATTGAGCCGGACTGAGCTCATAGGAGGGCCCTCGGACAGCCCCAACCTCGCGTTTTCCCATCACGGAAGGTTTTTGGGCGCGACGAAGCCCGGTCTGTGGAGTTAGCTCGGGAAAATAGGGATCCTCATGCGATCAGTGGCCGACCAGACAGGTTCAGGGGTCCATTCGTGGCTTTGAGGACGCCAAGTCTGCAAGGAGTTCGTCCGCCGGCGCCGAGGGCGGACCTTCCGTTCACCCGTTCGCCTGGTGGTGGCCTCACGGAGGAAGGCTCGGATCTTGCGGATATTGGCCACCATCAGGAGCAGCGCTGTCAGAAGGCTCTGTGCACCACGCCGAGGACACTGCGCCGTCCCGGGTCGTCGAGGGCCTCGTGGGGCCGGATCCTTCACGAAGCCGTTGAAACCCTCGTTCGTGTTACGCAAGGTGGAATATGCGGCGTGCCACTCTGAGCAGGAAACGGACGGATGAAATCCCCAGAGTCCTCACCGCGAGTCCCAATCGGAAGGAGACCGTCGGACCAGCTCCACTTGCAACGAGAACGTTGATTCTCTGCCATGGATAGCAGCCTCGTCGCCCTACTCGCCGTCGTCTGTGGGTGCTTAATCGTCTGGGGATTGCTCTCCACCAGCCTCGAGCGGTGGAACGTGACCGCACCCATCGCGTTCGTTCTCTTGGGTCTCGCCGTCACGTACCGTCAGGTCACGTTTGTCCACCTGAACACCCGGTCTGCCACCCCTGACCCTCGCCGTGGTGCTCTACGCCGATGCGTCGCGGATCAACGCCAGAGAATGACGGACCGATGTCGGCACGCCCGTCTGTCTGCTCGGAATCGAGCTACCCCTCACAATCGCCGACGGGTGTCGGCCATCGCTGTTGGCGACTTCGGAGGCAGTTGAATCCGGTTGCCGGATGATGACGGCTCACCTTCAGGAGTGCGGATCCATCGGGACCAATGGCCCTAGCGGCCGGGACCAATGGCCCTAGCGGCCACCTCAAAGTAAGCACAGCATCATCGCTACACAGACATCAACGCGGTGCCTCTTGAATCACAGCTGACGGCTAGGACCAATGGCCGATCCCCTGTGCGGCAGGCGAGAGATGTTGTACAGGCTGATAACTGGAAGGGTCTCGAATATGCCCGCAGGCTCGCTGCTCGCTTCCGCCGTTAACCTCAACGGACCCGGTCGCTACCTGCATTGGTCGATCTTCGTCGTCTCGGAAGCAAATCTTGTCCTGATTGCCGTGATGGTCGTCATTTTCGGCGCTGCCTTGCTCGTACCTTTCCCCGGTCACGATGCAAGCGACGAGGTGTCCCGGTCAGAGGGTGGCACGACTGGAGTTGCTGAGACGGCCACCGGTGACACGACAAATTGGTCGTCCCCCTTTGACCTTGGCGACGATGCCGACTCGGCGATGTGGACCTCGCGGGTGCGACGCGGCGTGTTGCGGCGAATCCCACCTGGCAAACTTCTCCCCGATTGCCAACCCGCCTATGTGAGTTCGTGGATCTACGTGTTTGGGGTGGCAAGTTTGGCCACCTTGGGACTGGTGGTGCTTTCGGGGATCATCATCGCCGTCGGCGGTCCCGACTGGTGGCATACAAACACGATCGGCCACTTCTTCAACAGTGTCCATCTGTGGAGCGTGGAAGCATTCATGGCCTTCCTGGTCATCCACTTGTGGGGCAAGTTCTGGATGGCAGCGTGGCGGGGCAAACGGTCGATGACCTGGATTACCGGTGTCGTTGCATTTGCGGCCTCGATCGTCGAATGCTTCACGGGGTACGTGTCCCAGCAGAACTTCGATTCCCAGTGGATCTCAACCAGCGGTAAGGACGCGTTCAATGCCGTGGGAATTGGGTCGTTCTTCAATGTCATGAACTTCGGCCAGATGCTGATGTGGCACATCGCGTTGATCCCTCTGGTGCTCGTTGCCGTGGTCGGGGCCCACGTATTGGCCGTGCGCGTGCGGGGGGTCGCCCATCCGCTTCCTGTTGCCCGAGTCCGAGGGCGGCAAGCGCTGCGAGCAGCGGCCGCATCAGATCGGTCCGAGTGGAGGGGGCCGACCCGCCGTTACGACATTCTCAAGGAGGCGACGGTAGCCACGGTCGTCGCCCTGGTCTTGGTCCTGACCCTCGCCGGTCTTTTGTCTTCTCCCGATGAGCCACCGGTCACCATGGCCACCTGGGCCAACATCGCCCCGGCCGATTTCGTCGCCACTGCCGCGAGTGAGCTCGCCGGGACCAGTGAGACCGCCACCTATGGTCCGCCCTACAACAACACCGTCGGGAGCTCGCAGAGCCTCTTGTTCGACCCCGCGACCATCATCGGGGTGCGCCAGCCCATTGACGCGGCGAAGACATTCGTCCTTTCTCCCTTGGAAAAACTGGCTCCCACCGATCCGGCGCTGGCCTCGGCGCTCGACCGCTACAACAACGCCTCAGCTGCCACCAGGAACGCCTGGAACACCGCCTACGCCAAGGCCGCCACCAAGGTCAGCTTCCCAAATGGCGTCGCCGTCACTCCGCCCGCGCATGATGGGCCCATACCCAAACTCATCGCTACCGAGTTGACCTTGGCCCGTGCCGGAGCCCTCGACGCCGACCTCATCGCCGATCAGTCCTTCTACGGAACCAACTTCACCAAGCCCTTGCTGTTCCTCGAAGATGGGGAGTACTTCTCAGCCAAGGCCACAGCAGAACACCTCACCGGTACTCAGTGGGGGGTCATGAATGAGACCGGTAGTTACCCGGGCCAACCCTGGCTTTGGCTCTACACCTTGTGGTATCAGGTCCCGGGCTTCGACAACTCCGCCAACGTCGACCTCATTGCCATCTATTTGACCGGGGCGGCGACCGTCCTCCTCCTCGCCGTGCCGTTCATCCCGGGTCTCCGGGACATCCCCCGCCTCATACCGATTCACCGTCTCGTCTGGCGCGACTGGGATCGGCGGGAAGACGCTCCGGGCGGACACGACCGGCCTGGTGCGGAATGAGATCCGATGAATGGCAGCGCAGCTCGCGAATTCAATCGCTGAGTAGCAAGGACCTCAGGCAGATGATCGTCATTGCCGGTTGTCGAACTACCTCGTCGGCTTCTCTGCGGGCACGTATTGCTGCTTCGGCTTCAGTAGGGGACTGCCCTCATTTGACCCAGCCTTGATGAGGTAGCCGCAGAGGGGCTTCTGGTTGTTGGACCAGATGAACTTTCCGTTCTTCACCGAAAGGTAGAACCAGCAGCTGCGGTTCGAGTACTGACCTTTGACAAACTTGATCGCCTGTGGCGCCATCCCGCCGAGATTGTCGTTGGCGGGTAGACTGTAGAGCCCCTTCTTGACTATTGCAGGCGTGACCGTTTGCGTACTGGAGGGTGCTGCTGCCTTGACTGCGTCCTGAAGGAGCGGCCCCATCACCCAGGCGATGATGGATTGCTCTCCGAAGTTTGGGTCTGACTTGAGGGTCGGGGCGTACTTGTTGAGCGCCGACCAGTAGCTCTTCGTCGCTCCGTTGTGAACGAAGTAAGGGATGTTCTGCTGCGAAGAGATCATCCCGTTGAACAGTTTGTTCGTGGCCATGCTGCTGGAGGTCGTCGAGGCCACTTGGATGGGCGTCCAGCCCTGCTTGGCGCAGTCCGAAGCGGCCTTCTCCTGGATCTGCGCGGCGTCGGCCACCTCGATCACCTTGGCTCCCGCCGATTTCGCGGCCAGGCACGCGGCGGCATAGTTGGGCGCGGAGAAACTGATGCCCGTCTTGTACACCAGTTTGATGCCATACCTCGGCCCGACGATCGAGGCTACGGCAGTCTCGCTCGAACAGACGGCCGCCTCGACGCAGTAAAAGATTGCTTCCTTAGTTTCCGACGTCAGATGGGACACGGCGATCATCTGTCCCGTAATGCCATAATTGAGGGTTGGGCCAGGGGTAAACGTATCCAGGTTGTTGTAACTCAAGTCGCTGTCGGATCCACCGATGATCGGCACACCCGCCTTGGTGGCGATCGCGGCCCAGTTGGTGTCGACGTTGCTGTTGTCGAAAATGGCGGCAACATGTTGCACCTGAATCGCACGCTGTATATCGGCGATGGCAATGGCGGGGGAGGTCTGGTCGTCTGCAACTGTCAAGATGACCTTGTGGCCGTTCAAGCCGCCTTTGGCGTTCACCGATGAAGTCCAGGCCTGGAGGGTGGGAGTTGTCTGTTTCGCTGTCGCGGCCAAGGGGCCCGTGCAGCTACAGATGTCGTACACCCGGATCGGTGCGGCCGTAGCGGCTCCAGCCGTTCCTGCGTCCGATACCAAGTCGATGCCGACCAGCGGCGTAACCGCCATAGCCGCGAGCACCATTCCGCCGATCCTGCGGTGCAATCGGCCGCGCACGCCGTGATCGATTGGCGCAATTCTCATGACAACGCCCCCCCGTCCCCTGTCGCGCCCGGCAGGTCGTCACAATCGTAACATACCCAAAACCGGACTTACCGGCCATTGTCAGGGCGATCGATCCGATGGCATTTTGTCGCGGTCCGACGACACTCACGATCATTCGATACTTCGGATCGGGAGCTACAACATTCGCGGTTGGCGGAGACACTTCAAAATCGCGTCGGGCCGAGTCTCGACACTATTCGTTCCAGAGTTGGCGGCTACTAGTACCTCAGGCTTCCGACGACCCACCGGCCGAACGTGCCCGATTGTTCAACGGCATCGCGTGATTGCAAAGAACGGTGGCGCTCGGGCTTCAGGAGTTCGACGTTGACTATTTCCCTAGGTATTCACGGACGAGATCGTCTGCGATTCGGTCCGAACAAGTCCCTCGTTTCAGGACCCATAGTCAAGCACTCGAGCATGGAGCTCCCTCTCCCGACCTGCGTGGCCTCCTCTCATCCGAACCGCACCGGGAGCGCTGTTGTCCCGCGGTGGTACATGCCGATAATGCGGGGTGGCTCGGCGTCGGGGTCGAGCCGGAGGTTCGGCAAGCGGTCGAGCAACGCGCCGATGCCGATCTGCATCTGGGCTCGGGCGACGTGCATGCCCACGCACACATGGGGTCCACCGCCGAATCCAAGTGATGGTTTCGGCGGGCGCGCGATATCGAACTCATCGGGTCGTTCCCAACGCTCGGGGTCGCGGCTGCCCGCACCGAGCCCTAGGTGGAGCACCGCACCCTTCGGGAGGTGGGTGCCGTGGAATTCGACATCGGCTGTCAGGAACCGGGAGAACATCGGATTGGTGGGCGTCCACCGGACCGACTCGTCGATGGCGCCTCGCAGCAACCCGCGGTCCCGGCGCACCGCCTCAAGCTGGTCGGGGCGTTGTAACAAGGCCGCCAGCGCCATCCCCATCTGCCGCCAGGTCGTGCCCGAGCCTGCGAGCAGCAGCAGCACGGCGAACGAGTAGATCTCACCGTCGGAGAGCCTATGGCGAGTTCCGTCCTCTGCCGCGACCTCGGCATCGACCAGCACGCTCAGGAGGTCATCCTGTCGCACCTCGCGCCGCGCCGCGATGATTGGCGCCAGCAACGGGACAAGGTCGGGCGGGTCGTTCAACGCCTCCCGGATGGCGATTGCCTGTTCGACCTCCACGCCAAAGCTGCCCGTAATGACCAGCACCGGGAGCGCCGCGCAGAAGTCGACGGTGAGATCGGCGCAGCCGTCGTCCACGAACCAGTCAATCAAGGCGTGGACGGTGCCCTCGACCCAGTTCGTGATCCACCAGTTCATCCGCGCCGGAACGAACGAGGGTTGGACGAGCGCCCGATAGCGGCGGTGCTCCGCACCGCCCATCGTCAACATGCTATTCAGCGGACCGAGCTTCCCACCGTCGAGATCGACCGCAACCGGGGACGAGGCGAACAGTTCCCCGGACCGCAATGCCTCGTCGCATGCCGCAAACGTGAACGCACTGAAGTGCGGCCGATCCTCGAACGGCAGGCCTTGGAAGCTCATCGGACCTTGGTATCCGGTCAATCCGTGCAAGGTTCCGGCATGCACTGGCGCTTGCTGGCGCAGTTCGCGCCACCTCGGGTAGGGATCCTCGTCGAAAGTACCCACCGACCAGGCGTTGTGCTCGTTCCGAAGATCGAACACCTGGCGCAACGCCGCTCGGTCCAATGACCCGAAGTCACGCATGCTCATCCGCCACGTACCCTGCGTCGATTGGCAGGCATACACCTCTCACTTTGGCCGACTGATCCGACTACAGGTACAGCGCGGCCTTGGCGCACTCGCCCACCGATTTCGACCTCCCCCACAGTGCCGAGGCCCGGCCAATGCCCGACCCGTCGCTTGTGATCACTGCTTTCTTCTGTGTGAGCAATAGCTCCCCCGCTATGGTCCCACGAAGTCCCCCCCTGGGGCCTGGGAATATGGGTGCATAGCCCGAGCGGCAGCCCGTCGCTCAGGGCCATGCGGGCCCCCATTGCCGCTCCGATCTCGGGGTCCGGGTGATCGGAGCTCTGCGCCGCCCACCCGCCATGGGCAAAGGCTCCTCGCATGTCTTCGTCCGCCCTCCCAGGCGCTTGCATCACACCGTCGAGAGTCACGTTGTTCATCGCTACGATCTTCATTCTCTCCCCCACCTTGCCCGACACAGTTCCGCACTTTCATTCACCACGGTGACGCCGAGCCCTTTCAATTAGGCGCGCCACTTCCGGCTCGACCATGCGCTCATCGCCGGAAGGATCTCGTTCTCGGTCGCAGCCTTATTCGCCGCCATCGGGGCTCTTTCTGCGCGTCGTCAGTCGCCATTGCATCGTGCCTCGTTCACCTCAGCCTTCTACGCGTACCCGAGACGCGGGATCGCCGGTCCTGCGGGCCAAGGTGGCGGCGGAGGATGTCGGACCTCCGTCGTCGCTTCTCAGCCAACTCGCAAAGCACCGCACCTGCAACTGCATTGCAACCTCCGTGTCCTATCGTCATTCTTACCCTCGGAACTAGAGAGACACCATGGACGGACGTGCTACCGAACTTGAGATCGTTCGCCGAGAGTTGGATGCTCTAGCTATCGCTCGCGGCCTCGGTGGCTGGCGTCCCGCAGATGAGGCTCATTATCAGGATCTGTGCCAGATGGAACGGCTCTTACTGACAGGAAGTTGAGTACCGGTCGCAAACGAACCAGACCATTCGAGACGAAGACACCGCACACTACGGCGCGGGGTCGAGCGGGGGCGGATCGTCGTAACCCGAGCTGCTGACTGTCTTCCGCGTGTCGCGGTGATATGCGCCTCGCGAAGGGATTGGCGAATTTGAGTGATTCGGGTTGCACGTAGACAGCGATCATCGGATCTCCTTTGTCGTTGGCAACGTAACAGGGGTCAATCGAGATTGCTTGGTGAAGCCCGGAGACGACGTTTACGAGCGCGTAAACGCTGCACACACCCGGGGCACTCATTGGACTTTCCGGATTGGAGCAGTCATTCCCCACCATGCCCGGGCGCCGTCCCATGCGTCGTGCAAATGGATAGGTTCGAGACTGTGGACGATCCACTTCGGTGCCCCGAATGTGGGAATGGGGATACCGACTGGGCGACTGCTCTCCCGAATATGAGGGTTTGTCGAAATTGTGTTTTGGTCTGGTTGGTTCCCGACGACGACCCCTTAGATCGACTGCCCTCGGCACCGGATATCCCAGATCCGTAGTTCGCGACCCTAAGACCAGAATCGCTGGGTGCGCGAGGTAGGCCGGCGGCTCGTGCCGACGAGTTCGTGCCCGTCCTATTGAGTCAGCGGACGTCCGCGAGTTGTTCAGCCGAAATACGAGGCCACCCGGCTATAGATCACCCTGCCTCCCCCGTCGTGAATTGCCTGGACGACGCCAGTCGGTACGGGCGCCCACTTCGCCGGCATTTCAGCCGCCAAGGACGGGTTCAACGTGTAGATCAACGCAAAGTTGACGATCCACAGGGCCGGGCCCATCGACATCCCGACCACCGAGTTCAGGCCGCCCTTGGTGTTCGTGATCAGTTCGTCTGGCTTGGATTGGATCTGCGCCTGGTTCCCGTACGCCGCCTCGGACGTATACGCCGACCTATAGAGCTGAGCCAAGGACCTGGTGGCGCCATTGGCCTTCATCCAGTCCGACATGTAGCCACCGGGCATGATCACACTGTTGACGAGGTATGTCGGTGCAGTTTCGTAGGCTGGGCTCTCGAGGTATCCATCTGTCGTGACGAAGAGACCATAACTTGCGAGGACCGATGTACCGGTCTTGCCGTTCTTGTCCTTGTACGGCAAAGGGTGACCGACCGTGTTGGTAAGAATCTTCACACTCTGGTCCACCAGCTGTGCTTGCTTGGGGTCGCCCGAGCCGGGCACGCCCTGACCGGCGCCGAATTGGCGATACTGCTCCTCGGTGAGCACGTCAGACTTCTTCAGTCCGATCTGACGAGCGATCTCATCGGCGAGTGCCTGTCCTATCGGTCGATTGAGCTGACGAGAGTCGCTGATTTCCGTCGGCGCCACATGCTCGTATTGCGGTGTGCCCGAGAAGGGCGGCGAGAACCCGGTCTCCCCCGGAGTGTGCGTGACCGCGTCTGCTCCTTGGAGGCCAACGGACCCGATCCCGACAACGAAAAGGCCGGCCAACACCAGGGCCGGGACGCTCCCCGTCAGACATCTCGTCAAACCCAGTCGCCCGCGGATCCCGACGTGCTGCATTCCCGCTTGCTCCCTCTCGGATGACGACCCGGCGGGGCCGCTGGGTGACCAGATATGGTGTCATATGGCAACGCCGGTTGGAGATCACGCCCGTCAGCCGAGACTGCAGACCGCCACGCCAGAGCGACGAGGTCACTCCCGGCGGACTTGGCAGGCCGCAAATCGACACGGTGCAACCCCGCTCCGGTGCCTCCAAGGATGCACATCGTCGGACAGGCTTTGTTCCCGGCGCTCGACCAGTCCCGAACTGCTGAATCCGCCGGTGTCACACGGCATTCGGAGTCAGGAAGCGAGGACCTTTGCCTTCTCGGACTCGAATTCGGCCTCGGTGAGGATGCCCTGTGACTTGAGTTCGGCGAGATCCTTCAGCCGCGCTATTGGGTCAGGTGCGGGTGCTGGAGGAGGCTGCGGTGCGTACTGGGGCTGCGGGGCGTACTGGGGCTGCGGTGCGTACTGGGGCTGTTGGGCGTACTGGGGCTGCTGTTGTTGGGCCCATCGATTCTGCTGACGGCGTGAGACCCGGTTTGACACGGCCGTGGCCGTTCCGGCGATAGCTGCAGTGCGTGCGACGCCTCGGAGAAGTCCTGGCATGGTCTTGTCCTTTCTACCGTTGATCAGCTCTGCTCTTGGTTAGCTTTCGGCGGCGTCGAGCGCCTCGACGAGGTCGTCCTGCGAGATGTACCCGGCTGCGACAAGCCCTGCCTCGCCACGACGTAGCGCTTGGACAAATGGGGCAGCCCAGCGGTTCTCGAAAATCAGGATCCCAGCTGCCGACCCCGGTTCGATCACCGACGCCGCCTCCGAAAGATCATTCTCGCTGAGGAGGCCTGAGGAGGCGCCAGTGAAGGCGGCGAGATCGAACTGGCCGTCGTGGTCGATGTCCTGGAGCTCTAGGGCACGCATCGAGCCGTCGGAGTCCCGCCTCACGAACATAAGGTCGAGGATCCGGATGACACCACGGTCGACGAGGTCGAGCAGAGACGCAAACCCCTCGCCGGTCATCTTGTTACCGGGGAACTCGACGATCAGATAACTGATCGGGCCCAGGACGTCCGTCTCGTCTTGCATCACACGGCCACCTTTCGACTCAGCGGACCATCAGAGAACGGAAGTTACCCCATCAAATGCCTCGTTGGCCACGGCGTACACCTTATGGACACAGAGCTCGAACAGCGGCCGTTCGAAAGCATCGGATGATCCTCGACGTCACCATGGCACCCAGCTCAGCCCCAGCTCGAGGGGTTGAGAACTCAGGCCTCTGAAGGAGCGCTGACGACCACAAGGATCGCGATCAGGAGTCCGGCCGGAGAAGTACATGCAACCTACGGCATCAGGCCCCGCACCGAACGACGATGACAACGGCCGCCCTCCTTTGGCAGTAAGAAACCCTGGCCGCGCATGGGTGCACCGGCCGATTCGGTTTCTCATGATGCTGCGGGAGGAATTACAAGGTAGTTTCTTCGAGTGACCATGCGGCGGGGATACCCGACATGATCAGCCGTCAGCTGAGGTGGAGGCTGGTTTCTGTCAGCACCGGCATGTTGGGCGCCCTGCTCGCGAAGAAGGTCATTAGGGCCACATATCGGGCGGTCCGCAAGGACACCTCCCCCGCGACGCCCTTCGACCTCACCAACCCTCGATTCTCGTGGCCCGACGCACTGCTGTGGGCGGCCGCAGCCGGCGTCGGACTCGGCATCGCCAAGGTGGTGAGCGCCCGCATCGCCGCCTTCGGCTGGGAGGCCGCCACAGGCACGCTCCCCCCGGGCGCAGAAGAAGACTCAGCGGACGTGTAAGTCGGCTGGCCCGTTCAGGGGTCAACGTTGTCTTTGACCGGCTACGAAAACCTCGTCTGACACGCTCTATCCGTCGGCCGAACCGAAAGCTTTGCCCGGGCGAGCACCCCTCAACATCTTGTTCCATTGGCCGTATGCGCGCGCTGTTACCATCTGGAAATGACGGACGCCGAGCGACGGGCTACGTGTGTTGGTGGTCTCCTCGGGTGGCTGGTCTTTGCCATTCCGGGCCATATCCGAAAGAGCCATGCGATGGGGCTTTGGATCCCGGGCATCGCTGTTGGAGCTTTCCTGGGCAATCGGTGGGCGGCACATCGCGAGCGCCTTGCGACTGACGGCGCGCCGGGCGGCTCCTTAAATGGGTCTTCCGACTTCCCAGGATGACATTTCGAAGACACCTGGACCGGAACATTGAATGACCCAGCCGTTTACTGCGTGACTTTCTCACACGGTGCGAGCGCGGCTGACGCGGACGCCCTTCATCCCGGCTCCGACCAGCCCCGGGAACCTTGGCCTTCCTCTTGGGCGAAATGGCGGCTTCGCCGTGCTTACCTCAGCTCGTTCCCAGGATCTTGGCTTTTTGTGCGTCGAACTCCGCGTCGGTCAGCACTCCCTGGGACTTGAGATCGGCCAGCTTGGTCAGTTCGGAGGCGACATCGCCTCCTGACGTTCCTGCGGCTTCCTTGACGTATTGGTCGAAGGCGGTCTTCTGCTGCGCAGCTTCCTGCAGCTTGCGCTCGTGCATCTTTCCACCCCGGGCGATGAGATAAACGAACACGCCGAGATAGGGCAGGATGATCACGAAGATGACCCAGAGGGCCTTGATCCCGCCGCTGAGATCATGGCTTCGGAAGATGTCGAAGAAGACAGTGAACAGCAACCAGATCCAGATGAAGAAAATGAAAAAGTAGAGCATTGACAGAAACACGCCGCCCAGTGGGTAGCTATATGCGAGCACTCGATTTCTCCTTCATCTGAGGGACGACCCCCTATTTCTACCTCCCAATCCGGACGATTGCGAACCCCTTGCTGTCGAGAGCCGGGTCCCGAGGTGTCCGGCAACGGGGCGCAGAGGCGCTTGCCCAAGAGGAGCTGACGCATCTGTGGCCCGCGCCGTACCTGCGGACGCGAGGCCGAGTGGCTTCGTGACTCGGGCCTTGGGCCTCGGGCCCAGTCGACCTTTACGATTCGAGTTCCTCGTCGATCTCGGCCTCTATGACCGCGATCGCCACACCCAAGGCCTCCGTGATGGCAAGGGAGGCAGACATCACCCGGGCCGTACCCACGATCGGCGCTACGGCCACCAGCACGTCTTGGACCTGATCAATGGTCACTCCGGCCTCAATCGCGGGCCCGACATGCAACAGGTAGGAAGCAGGCTTCGCGTCCACAGCGGCCAAGGCGGCAATGCGAACCAAGAGCAAAGCGTCGGCTTCGAGGTTACAACGAGCGACCGATTCAAGGGTCATCGCTGCGATTGTGTCGAGCACGGGTGTTTCACTGGCCATGGCTGTCTCCTGATCTTCGTCGCCCGACCTGTTGGCTGGGTCGTCACAGGTGTATTTATCAGATCAGAACCCAGCGTGCAGTCTGGGCTCAATGAGGGCAGTCCAACATCAAGGCCACGGCGGGCTGATCATCTTCGGGCAGTCTGCTCGCCGGATTTCATCTCGGCCCACCAGCTCGGCTCGGGGCGAAACAACGCTGCCGGCAGACCAGTCGTGTCGGTGTCGAATCGGTACACGAGGCCGGCCGCGGGCTGAGCCTGACGCTCTACGTCGCTCCAGCCCTCGGTTGCGGTAGTGACGTAGAGCCGATTGAGGTCCCGTCCAGCAAACGCGCACGATGTGCTCTGCACCGCCGGCACGATCAACTCCTCACGGAGCTCGCCCTCAGCGGAATAGCGCTGGACGCGTCCGCCGCCGTAGATCGCGACCCAGATGTCGCCGCACGCGTCCACAGTCAAGCCATCGGGGGTGCCGATGTCCTCGGCCACCGCCACAAAGGTCCGACCCTTTGAGAGCGTTCCATTCTGTTGGTCGAAACTGAATGCGTAGACGAGACGCGGCCCGCTGTCGGCCAGGTACATGGTGGTGCCGTCTGGACTCCAGCCCAGCCCATTGGAGATAGTGAGACCGTCCAGCATCTGCTCCACGTGTCCGTCCTGGTCGAGGCGGTAGAGCGCCCCGGCGCCGGGACGGAAATCGTTGGTCAGCGCGCCGGCCCACAGCCGACCCTGCGAATCGCAGGCGCCATCGTTCATGCGCGAACCGTCGGGGGCTACCTTGACAATGGATTGCAGCAGTCCATCGGGGGACAGGTAGGTGAACCCTTGGCCTGTGGCCAGGACCCAACCCGCGTCGTCCTCCACCGGTGCGATCGCCCCCACGGTGCCCGGAACAACGTAGTCGTCGATGAGATCGAGAGCACCGTCATCGGCAACACCACCGCGGTAAACCCGTCCGGCCAGAATGTCGACAGCGAGCAGCTCGCCCCGGCGAGCATCCCACCGAAGTCCTTCACCGAGCACGGCTTGCGTGTTCGTGCATGCCACCGCCTCGCTCGTCACAGGGCCCTCCTCGCTCCACCAGCGGCCCGACGCTTCCTCTGAAAAACAAGCATCGCGTACGATTTTTGACGGAGATGCGCGCCGCATGGACTTCTGGCCTCGTGCACTGAATCACAAGGTCTTCGACAATGGTCCGAGAGTCAGTGTCCGTCAGAGTCCGTCAGTTCCGGCTACGCGCCGTTGCGGCACCAAGCGTTCCTTGAAACCTCGCCCGACTCCTCGTCAGTCATGCAATGAACTTGTCGAATTGGCTGGGAGTTGGAACGGTCGTGCTCGCGTATGATGTCCGAGCGCGGACAGATCACTGTCGCTCAAGCGGTGACTTCGTCCCGCGCTCCGTGAGCCACGAGGGCGTAGACGACGAAGACGCCAAGGGCGATATATGCGAGCGACCACTCCGGGTAGTACGGCATCAACCAGATGGAACTGATGGCGAGAATGGCACCAGCGGCGACGCCCACCCAGCGACCAATTTGCGAACGGTTCATGACGATGCCGAGCGCAGACAGGATGAGGATGGCGGCGACGGCGATGTAGATCCAGCCGTACGTTTTGAGGCTGTGGCCGAAGATGGCGTTCTCAAGATTCTCTGGCAAGACGCCGTGGTAGCGGAAGGCCCAGATTGCGTCGAAAACACGCATGATGCCAGCCACACCAAGGACTATCGCAGCAAAGAGACCCCAACCGTCAGCGCGTTGTTCCATCGGCCCTCCCCTATCCGTTATATGAAACCCCAACCCAGAAGATAGGAGATGCGAAGGCGGCTGGCAACCGCGATTGCGAGCCGCCCAAACTGGATCTGAGCTGAGTGTCGATGGCGACAACTCCGATGGATCTGCCAACCTTCCGCTCTTGCCACCTCGGGACAATCGTGTAACGCTCGATACGTTGAGGGGAGGCGAGCTGATCGGTAGCAAAGTCTCAATCGTGAAGTTTGCACGGTGACTGCACGGGTAGTCCGGGCGCTCTCGTCCCGAGCCGAAGAACGCTGTGGCGCCCGCCTGCCCCAACGGACCGCTGAAGGGGACTCTCCGGAGTCGTAGTGCTGGCCGCACCTGAATTCCGGAACGTAGTGGCTGAGAGCGTTTGTAACCGAGTCATCGCAAAGACTTCCCGCTCCCGGTAAGAACGTCACGATTGCCATCCAACTGACCGCACCCTGAGGAGGAACCAGATGGCCGCACACAAGCATGGCGGGGACGACGAAAGGGGGCAGGAGGTTCCTCGCCGACCTCCCAAGATGGGACGTAAGGAATATGAGCGGGAAATGAATCTCCTGCACGCCGAACTGGTGGCCGTCCAGGAATGGGTCAGGACGACTGGAGCAAAGATCTGCATTGTCTTCGAAGGGCGAGACACTGCGGGGAAGGGGGGCACAATCAAGCGGATCACCGAACGGGTGAGTCCACGCGTCTTCCGGGTCGTCGCCCTCCCTGCTCCCACCGACCGCGAGAAATCACAGATGTACGTACAGCGGTACATACGACATTTTCCCGCCGCAGGAGAGGTCGTGATCTTCGACCGCAGCTGGTACAACCGGGCGGGCGTTGAGCTCGTGATGGGTTTTTGCACTCAGGGTGATTCGGAGCGATTTCTCAATCAAGTGCCCGCTGTCGAGAAGGCCATGGTTGATTCTGGGATTCTGCTGTTGAAGTACTGGCTCGAGGTCAGCGCCGATGAACAGACCCGTCGCCTCGAAAGTCGCATCAACGACCCCCGGAAGATTTGGAAGCTCTCGGACATGGACTTGAAGTCCTACAGCCGCTGGTATGACTACTCGCGGGCGAGAGATGGCATGATCGCCGCGAGTGACACTGCGTGGGCACCTTGGTACGTCGCACACACCGATGACAAGAAGCGCGGTCGGCTCAACATCATCAGCCACCTGCTGAGCCAGATTCCCTACGAACCGCTTGCCCCTCTGGACGTGAACCTGCCGAAACGCCAGAAGGCCGATGGCTACGAGGAGCCGAGCCTTCCCCTGCGGTACATCCCGACGCGCTTCTAACGCCGCATTCTGACAAGACGAGTCGTGAAGAGCGGTCCGCAGGAGTGATTTGGTGGATCGATATTCAGTCCACGCAGTAGGGTTATGCCCAATCTTCAACGTTGCAGGAAAACGCACTCGCCCCCATTGGGCATAGTTTGTGGAGAGGCGGCCATTTCAAAAGGTCGTATGGACGAGACGACAGAGAGGATCTCACCATGGCAATCGACACTTTCATCGCGTACAGCGGCGTCTACGCAAACGTCGCCGATGCCCGGGCGGACTACGACGCAGTCCACGACCTCCATACCAAGATTGGGCTGATCGACGCCTACGATGCCGCCGTTATTGAACGCACCGCTGAGGGCAAGGTCAAGATCGTCAAGAAGCACGAAACGCCGACTCGTGTCGGAGGGGTGCTCGGTGGGGGCGTCGGCCTCGCCACCGGACTCGTCATCGCCCTTTTCCCCGCAGCCGTCATCGGCGGCGGCCTCCTGCTCGCGACTGGAGGCGGAGGCGCAATCCTCGGAGCTGTGGCCGGACACGCCGCTGCCGGCATGAGCCGGTCGGATCTCAAGGATCTGGGCGAAAGCCTTGATGCCGGTCAGGCCGGACTCGTCGTCGTGGCAGTTTCGGACATGGAGGCCAAGGTCAAGTCCGCCATGAAGCGTGCTGAGAAGATCGATGAGAAGCAGCTGAAGGCCGACCAGAAAGCTATCGAAGAAGATGCCAAGGCCGAAGGCAAGTAGCGCACAGCCGGTCTAAGTTCGTCCTGCGGGTTGCCCACGAAGGGGCCCTGGTACGGGCCACCTGACGGCAATCGCGGGCCGGGTCGGTTCGGGCCCGTGCGACATGATGGCCTGGTCGCTCGCCACGGGTAGCGAATCCAGAATCGGTGAGTTGGGCGAGGGACAAAGGAGCCGCGTGCGCCGCGCTCCTATTGACGAGTCGACGGGGGTGCACTGAAGTCGCCAGGGTGCAGCGGCTTGTGGAACCAGAGCGCATTTGTGCCTGATGGAAAGTCCCGGACCTGACCAATTAGCCGGTAGCCGTTTCGTTCATAGAGTGCTCGAGCCTGGAAGTCGTAGGTGAAGTGGACGGTCTGGCGGCATCCGCGAGCAGCAGCCTCGGCTTCCGCTGCGGCGAGGAGTCTGGTCGCAAGACCATTGCCACGGAGGCTTCGATCCACCCAAAGACTTTGCAGCTCACAACAGTCGCCCCAGGTCCACCCGCTAATGCCGGCGACGACGGCGCCAGCATCGCGAACGAAGATTGCCAGCTCTACTTCTTCACCGAGACCCATAGCGGAGGACGCCTCACAACGGATCTGCGTTTCGAGGAACTCGATGTCAAGTGGATCGGGTTGGCCTTCGACCTGGAAATCCACGGTGACGGGTGGATCAGACGTCGAGTAACTGCTCGATCAACGAGGCGTCGTCGAAATACGTCCGATATGACTTGATCTTTCCGTCTCGGAAGTCGGCCACGGTGACGCCTGGCAACTGGACATGACGACCCGTTGCCTCCACTTCGACACCCTCGTCGAGGACCAGCGGCCCGGTGTGGTCGGCTTCGATCAGCCATTCGGCATACGCCCTATTGCCCACTTCATCCAGTCCTCGGAAGAGAACGACGACGTTGGAGAATGCGATGTCACGAAGTGCGGCGAGGATGGTGAGCGCATCGAGCCCCGACACCGACGCATATGGGGACCAGCCCACCACGTCTTCGGTGAACAGGGTACTCAGGTCAATTGATTCGCCTCCCACTTCGGCCTCAATTGCTTGCAGCAGCACGTCTTTACGCGATTCACCCATCACATTGCCGTCTCTTTCTGTTTGGTCACGATGCGTCTGCGGGATTTCGGCCCACGCGAATTGTGTTCAGGAGCCGAGGACCTTCGCCTTCGCTGAGGCGAATTCCTCGTCCGTCAACGCACCCGAGGCGTGGAGCTGCGCGAGATGCTCTATTTGGTCCGCCGGGTCCGCCGGCGCCGGCGCCGGCGCCGGCGCGTACTGAGCCTGGCTATCGTCGACAGGCTCCTGATTGGCAGACTGCTTGTTGCGGTGATGAGCTATCGCCCCTCCCGCCACCGCTCCAGCAACGAGGCCTCGACGTCGTGCCCGTCGTCTCATTCCCATCGGAACTCCTTTGTCGCTCGGCTGATCTGGAAAGATCAAACTGCCACTTTACGTGGCATTTTTCCTAGACTTACCCACGAACACGCAGAAGTCAAGGTGAACGGAAAGGACGAATTTTGAGGAAGGTCCGGACCGAGAGGGCCATCCCGACGACCGACATCGGGGAGTTGTCCTGAGTCTCGTCGAGGTCCATCGGGCTTCAGCGGCGACGCCACGCCAGGAGCCGATTACGTCGGCTCGTTACTCGGGGTCGCCCGTCGCCGCCTGGACGGCTCTGAAGACATTCCCGTGGATCCGGTCGGTCCCGATTCGCTCGAGGAAGCCGTCTCGCTTCAGGATCTCGAGGGCGGAGGGCTTCACCCGAGCAAGCCGCAGGGTGATCTCGGCATGTTTGGTGAGCTCGAGGATCTCGCCCATCTTCGCTGATCCTTGCGAATCGATGAAGTCGATGCCTTCGCAGTCGAGCACTATTCCGGAAATTCCAGGAGTCGACAATGCAACTTCGCGAACCCGATCCTCGAGCGCATCAGAGGTGGCGAAGAAGAGACCTCCGTCCAGCCGAAGGATGACGACTCCTGGGAACTGCTCGTCGGCAGGGTACTCGTCCAACTCCCTGAAGACCTGCGTACCCGGCTCCCGCGCCAGCAAGGGCATCGGAGGGCGGGTCGCCACCGAAATCAGCCAGAGCAGTGAGAGTCCGATCCCAATCATCACACCAGCCAGAACGCCGAACACGAGGGTCCCGGCGATAGCCGCCACTGCGATCCAAAAATCGAAGCGCTGCACCCGGGCCAGACGGCGCATCTCGGGCAGGTCCATCATGCCCATCACCACTGCTTCGATGATCAAAGCGGCGAGCACGGGCTTGGGCAACTTCGAAAACACGGGCGCCAGCACGACCAGGGTGAGCAACACCATCACCCCCGAGATAAGCGATGCGAGGCCTGAGCGAGCGCCGGAGTGGTCGTTCAGAGAACTCGCCGACAGGCTGGTGGAGACGGGCATTCCCTGGAAGAGGCCGGCGCCCACGTTGGACATTCCTTGCGCGACGGATTCTTGGTTGATGTCGACGCGATAGTGGTGCTTCGCAGCGAACGACCGGGAGTCTCCCGCAGTTTGTGAAAAGCCAATCAGCACGAGAGCCACTGCTGCGACTGCAATCGTGCTCGCGTGCGCACTCACCAAATGCCATTGCGGAACCTTCACCGTCGGCAAGCCTCTCGGAACCTCCCCGACGAGGGCCACCCCATGGGAGCCGAGATCGAAGATCCACGAGGCCAGGAGTCCCCCGACGACCAGGACGAGGGCCCCAGGAAGTCGTGGAGCGATGACCCGCAACCCGAAGACGACAACGAGCGAGACGACGCCCACTAGCAAAGTCGCCCAGCTCAGGCCGCCGAGAGACGCGAACCAGGACCGCAGCTCTTGGATCGGATTGGCGCCTGTGACGTCGGTCCCGGTGAGCTTGGGAAGCTCACCGATCACCACGTCGATGGCTGCTCCAAAGAGGAACCCCGTCACCACGGCGCGGGACAGAAATTGGGCGATCCATCCCATTTTGAAGACGGCGAGGAGAAGGAACAGCATGCCCGATGCAAGGGTGATGGTGGCGACAAAGGACGCCACGTCTTGTATCCCGGTGATCTTCGCGGCCAGGACCGCACTGGCAGCCACCGCCGCCAGACCCGAGCTCGGTCCGGTCGAGATCTGGCGGCTCGTTCCGAAGACTGCGTAGAGGATCGCTCCGGCGGCGGCGGCGTAGAGGCCGTTCTGGACCGGCACGCCCGCGATGGATGCGTACCCCAGGTTCTTTGGAACGATGAGGGCCGCGACGGCGACCCCAGCGATCAGATCGCCGCGAAGCCAACCACGCTCATAAGAACGAATCCATCCCACCATCGGCACGTGCCGCCATCGGTCCCGCTCGGGGGCGGCATTGTCCGTACCAGCCATCAACA
Organism: uncultured Acidimicrobiaceae bacterium; assembly: GCA_963706555.1. GTDB lineage: Bacteria > Actinomycetota > Acidimicrobiia > Acidimicrobiales > RAAP-2 > Bog-473. The sequence continues at coordinate 1,143,668 of OY970164.1, read as the reverse complement.
CCGAACGCTACATTGCGGAGCGTTCGCGGCCTGGGGTTCGAATAGCCGAAAGCTGCAGAGCCACGGACTCCGGCGGTGCCCACGCAGGGTCAATCAACTCGGAGGGTAGTCGAGGGTCGTCAGGGGACTCGTCGGGCGTTGAGAATCATCAAGCGGGGAATTGCGGCAGCGCTCTCGAATCCGCCCGTCTCGGCAAGAACAGCTGCAGGAGGTGGGGGTTCGACCATGTCCTCGATCAGCAATCCCGCGACGCCCATCGCGTGGACGTATCTACTGAGCGGACGATGGTTGAACGGCAGATGGATCCCCGGTTCGACTTCGTCGACGACAAAATGGTCAGGGAGATATTGGCCGACTCGCCAGTACTGTTCCCCCGAACCCTGGTCATCGACCCAACCGCTCCCCGGCGCTTGGAGGAGCGGGTGGACCAACAGCAACAGGAACTGGCCATCGGGAGCGAGCACTCGAGCGATTTCGTCGATCGCTTGCTCGAACCGATCTATGTGCTCAATGGCGAGGCAGAGAACCACCGCGTCAAACGTGACACCGGGAAAGGGAAGCTGTTCCGCCGTCGCTTGCACGAAGCGCGCCCCGCCACGCGTGTGCGCTTGCCGAATCTGGGAACTTGTCGGGTCCAGTCCGACCACTTCAGCCCCGCCCCGGGCGATGCACCGGGCGACCTGTCCCTCGCCACATCCCACATCGAGCACTCGGCGCGCTCCGCGCAGATGCTTCTGGACCAGAGGAAGTATCTGTTCTTCGTATTCGGGATCGGCTCCGGCGGTGAACCTCCGCTGCCACCACAATGAGTGTTGCTCCCAGAGAGAATCGCTCGTCACCGCTGCGAGGCTAGTGACGCCGGAGCGTTCCGCCCCGTGGTTCGACGGGCGACGTCAGGCCCGTCAGGACTTTCCGACCTGGTACACCTCGGTGAAAATGTCACCCTGCGCCGCTCCAGAACCGGCCTTTCCACCCCCGGGACCCCGCAGCACGAAGGCGATGATGACCGCCAGCACCGCCCCCGCGACGGGACCTGCGATGTACACCCAGTAGCTGGTGAAGGTGTTCGAGACCAAGTCGGGGCCAAACGTGCGGGCTGGGTTCATCGATGCGCCCGAGATCGGGCTTCCCCACAATCCGGCCAATGCGATGTAGCCACCGACCCCGAAGGCACCGATGATGCCGATGTTCTGTGCTCCCGATGCTGTGCCGAGGATCACACTGACCAGGCCCATGGTCAAGATCAGTTCCATCCAAAAAGCCGCCCACGATGAATAGCCATGCGCCGGGTAGTTGGAGCCGTATTTGGCCGATACGTTGATGACCGCGTGCAGGAAAAGAGCGGCGAGCGTGGCACCGGCCAGCTGGACCACGATGTAGCCGGGAACCCGCCGCCACGGAAAATCACGACGGAGGGCAAACGCGATGGAGACCGCCGGGTTCAAGTGGGCACCCGAGACCTTGCCCATGAACAGAATGATGGCCATAACCATCAGGGCGGGGGCAACGACCGCGGCCTGTCGGCTGATCGTATTGGGGAAGGCCTGACTCATCATGCCCCCGCCGGCGGCCACCAGGACCAAGAAGAACGTACCCAAGAGCTCCGAAAAGAGTCGGCGCCACTCCTGCCGGGGGTCGTTGAAATCCTCTACCCGCTGGACGAGCTGTTGCTCGTAACGGGCGAGCGGGCCGACCGGGTTCATTGTCGGGACTTCTTGCTCCGGGGTCATGAGGTGCTCGCAGACGGCGAGGTGAGGTGGCCCACCTCGTCTTCGGCGTGGCTTCGTGCTGTCGACATGGCGACCGATCCTTTCATGACACCTTCCGTTCTGACTCTGTCAGCTTCGACATCGATCGTCATCACCCTCTCGGGGTGACGTGACGTGTTGAGTTCCACTTCATTTGCCTCGACACGCCATCGCTGAACGCGTCAAACGTCCAACGATGGCGTGCCGGGGGGGACGTCGGCGAGCGGAGCGCCCGCGAACTCACCTCAGCAAATGAATGCCGCAGCGCAGAACTACGGCATGAAGAAGGGCCAAGGCCCTCGGGATGCGTCAGGCCGTCGCTGCGTCCCGCGCCCCATACGCCGCGAGTGCGTAGATGACGAAGAAGCTGATCCCGATGTACGTCAGTGACCAGATCGGGTAGAACGGCATCCACCAGATGGCGCTGATCCCCAGGATCGCGGCGGCAAAGATCCCTATCCAACGGGACACTTGTGACTGCACCATGACGCCGAACCCGGCCAGAATCAGGACGATGGCAACAACGAGGTACACCCAGCCGTACGTTTTGAGGCTGTGTCCGAATATGGCGGCCTCGAAGTTTTCGGGCAGCACGCCGTGGTATCTGAAAGCCCAGATCGAGTCGAAGACTCTCATAACGCCCGCAATGATCAATGCCGTCCCTGCAAAGACGGTCCAACCACTCCCACGTTCATTCATGATGCATCCTCCTGTCTACCCACCACGACGGTCGTGGTGGGTGCCACGGGCTGGACCCCTTCTCCACCCGTCAGTCACCGGTCTCACTGCAACGAGATCGATGTCAGAAGCCACAACGGGCAACGCGTGGTAGAGCCGGCCCCGCCCATCTACCCGCCCCGCCTTCTGCGCGCCTCCGTCAACCGTGTCCGCTACCTCAAAGCCGTCCAGGGCGTCAACGAACGAACGGCTTACCGCGCCGTTGACAACCAGTTCATAGCTCCGCCGAACGGATCGCAGGGCTAACCACACAGACGCCCCCCTTTCCGCACCTCTGGCATTTGGCGAGGACCAACGAGGCGCAAGGCAAACCATGTTCGGACAACCTTTGAGGGCGCAAAGCTAACGCCGGGGTCCCAGCAACGCCACGGAAACCTGACATTGTCACAGTTCCGTAAACTTTTGGATGCGTTGCTCCGGAGATAGGTGCACCCGTCTTCGACGCGCACGACATCGAACTCGCCCAGACCACAGACCAACGCTGGGCTCAGTCGTCCTTTTGTGACGGCTTGATAGGTCTGGGAGCTGTCCTCGATACCCCTCATACCCTTCATCGTCCGTCCCGAGGCAGTCGACGGCTTCACCCCGTGAGGGTGATTTCCCCCGATTCTGAGATTCACCTGGTCGAAATGATCGAGCGGTCACCCGATCTTTGACAAGCGCCACCGACACGTCACGAGGATGATGCCGAGGGTTCACATCGTGGAGGCCGCGCGCGCAGGGAAGCCCCTCTCGTGCGCGAATCACCCGATCAGGATGACGAATACAGTCACAGCCAGCCGTATCCTCAACGGACACGAAGGGATAGGAACATATGACCACTGGACCAGTCGAGTACATCATTGTTGGGTTCCCCGGGAACAAGTTCACCGGTGAGATCGCCCCCGAGCTGATCGCCCTCGCCGAATCGGGAACGGTGCGAATCCTCGATCTGATCTTCATCGGCAAGGATGCGGACGGATCGGTCGTCAGCTTCGAGATCGAGGAGCTGGACGCGTTGGCCGGGTTCGAGAACCTGGACGCAGACGTGGGGGGGCTCATCAGCCCCGAGGACATCGAATATGCCGCTGCCGCCTTAGAGCCGAATTCTTCGGCAGCACTCCTGATCTGGGAGGATCTTTGGGCAAAACCGTTCGCTGAGGCTGTACGGCGGGCGGACGGAATCGTTCTCGAGGGCGCTCGCATCCCCCACGAGTTGATCGAACCAGCGCTGGCGGACCTGCCGTCAGCGGTCTGAGCAACACTGAGACAGGAGACAAAGACATGCTGAGAAGGCGTCCAATTGCACGCATGGCCGTACGCACCACCGCCGTCGTCGGGACTGCTGCCGTCGTCGGGGGGCATATGGCCAACAAGCAGGCGGCCCAGGCCCAGCAGGCAGCGGAGGCCCAGCCGGTGGAAGCAGCCCCAGCTCCACCCCCGGCTCCCGCTCCGGCTGCAGCCCCGGCTCCGGACCCAATTGCGCAGCTCACCCAGTTGGCCGCACTGAGGGATTCCGGTGCTCTGACCGAAGCGGAGTTCGACGCGGAGAAGGCAAAGATCCTCGGATAAGAAGCGGGGTCGAAGAGCGCCACGACGCGGTGAGGTAGAGGAAACAACACCAGCCTCAGCTCACGATTGAGTAGATGCTTTTTCCCACCAGCCAGAACCCGAGAACCAGCGAGACAATGATGATCGCTTGGTCTGTATGGGTATCGATCCAGTTGCGCAGTCGGTCCAGGAACGCCTTCGCCGGTTCGGGGCGAATCCCGGCATAGATCTCCATTGCCAGGTAGCTGGATGTGGCGACGATGCAGAACAGGAACAAGGCGATGTAGCTCTCCCAGGAGGCCAGTTTCGCCTGGACGATGGTCGCTACCCCTGCGGCGACCAAGCCCCATGGCTGGGTCAGGGGCCCGAGCGCGATCGCGAACCAGAGCGACATCTCATCGAGCCCGGTCTGCCACTTGGGCGGCTTCTTCGGTTTCTTCGGTTGGCTCATACGGCGGCGGTGACGCATGGCGATGAGGATGAGGCCGACGCCGATCAGCATCTTCACGGCCAAAGCCGCGAGGGACGGAGCAGTACTCGGCTTCGGAGGGTTGTTCCCGGTGGCCAGGACGGTCACGGTGACGACGATCGCCAATGAGAGCAACCATCCGAAGATGAAGGCTGCGCCCTTTCGAACTCCGCCCTTTGAGGAGAGAACGAGGATGAAAGCCGTGAGCGGTATGGGTTCGACCGCGATGACCAGCGCGATCAACAGCAGATCGAGGGTCACGTCCGGCCAGATTCAGGGTCGGACCTCCGTAGTGAGGTCGTTGGTTGCGTCATTCGCGTTCCGCCGCCTCTGCCCCTGGACCGCGCGCAAACCAGGCATGGTGCACAGGCCTTAGCGAAGCACATGGATCACCCTTCGTCCTCGATTCGGCCTCTCCGACGCCTCGTCTTTTCCCCCGGCCCACCCACGACGCTAGGCGAGAAGCTTGGCCTTCTGCTCCTCGAACTCTGCGTCGCTGAGGATCCCCTTCGCTTTGAGGTCGGCGAGCTTCGTGAGCTCGTCCGCCGCGCTGGAGGTGCCGGCGGCCTCCTTGACATAGCTGTCGAAGGCTTCCTGTTGCTGCTGGGCCTGCTGGGCCGCACGCTCGTGCATCTGGCCGCCCCTGGCGATCAGGTACACCAGGATTCCGATCAGCGGAATGATCAAGACGAAGAGCACCCACAGTGTCTTGGCCCCGCCACCGAGATCAGAGCTGCGGAAGATGTCGGAGAATATGGCAATCAACAGCCAGATGTAGACGACGAACGCGAAGATCTCCAGCATCGTCCAGAAAATGTTCAACAGCGGATACGAATAGGCCAGCATTGCGTGCTCCTCATTGGTCGGCTTGACGCTCCGCGGAAGCCCGGCGCAGGGAGGAGAGGATCCGGCCCCCTTTGTTCGGACTTCCGGCAGCGTCTTTTGCAGATGCATCCAATCACGTGGAGTTCTCCCGGGTCATCACCCTTGTCGGGTGACTTCAACGTCGAACCACCTGATCCGCACCTGGTCGTTCCCGGTCTTCGTCCCCGGGGGCCGGGGAATCACCGATATCGCCCCTAAAGGGTGATGGATTTGATCGCCCCCGGCGCGACGGTGGAACGATGGCCGACCGAGAAACTCCCACAGCAACCCTGGACGGTGGCATCGTGCACCGTTCTGCCGGAGAGCGGGCGGAATCAGGCAAGCTCGCCCGCACCGCCGCCCCTCGGGCGGCGCATGAGGCATGGGAGCCGGGGTCGACGAGACCCGATCCAGTTGCGCTTCTCGAAAGCCAGGCCGCATCGCGAGTGCCCGAATTGGTGCCGATCCGTTACGGCCGGATGCTGGTGTCCCCCTTCACCTTCTTTCGCGGTGCTGCCTTGATCATGGCCTCCGACCTGGCTGCAACACCCCGATCAGGCCTCGACGTGCAGACATGCGGCGACGCGCACTTGAGCAACTTCGGGGTGTTCGGCTCCGCGGAGCGGAACCTCGTGTTCGATCTGAACGACTTCGACGAGACCCTCCCGGGCCCGTGGGAGTGGGATGTGAAACGGTTGGCCGCCAGCCTTGCCGTGGCCGGCCGGGAACGAGGCTTCTCCACCAAGGAGCGCGCCAGCATCGTCACCGGGACGGTGGCCGCCTATCGAAACGAAATGGCGAAATTGTCGAAAATGCGCGATCTCGATGTCTGGTACGCCCGCGTCGACATCGAGAGCGTCCTCAAGGACTTGGGTGACCAACTGGGGCTTTCCGCTGACAAGAGCTCCGCCAAGGCCCTCTCCAAGGCCAAGATCCGCGCTGACAAGGCCGTGGCCAAAGCCAGGACACGGGACAGCATGCAGGCGCTCAGCAAGCTCACGGAAGTCGTCAACGGCGAAACCCGCTTCGTCAGCAACCCGCCTTTGCTCGTCCCGGTCGAAGAATTGCTCCCAGAACTGGAGAGCGAGCGGTTCACGGAGGGCATCCACGAGCTCCTCCGCACCTACAAGGTGACGCTGCAGAGCGATCGCCAGCACCTCCTCAATCAGTTCCGCTTCGTTGGTATCGCGCGCAAAGTGGTGGGAGTCGGCAGTGTCGGCACGAGAGCATGGGTCATTCTGTTGATCGGGAGTAACGGGCAGGATCCGCTGCTCCTCCAGGCCAAGGAGGCGCAAGAATCTGTGCTCGCCCGATTCGTCGGGAAGAGCCAGTACACCAATGAAGGCCAACGCGTGGTGGCCGGGCAGCATCTGATGCAGGCATCGAGCGACATCTTCTTGGGCTGGGACCAGGTCGAGGGAACTGACGGGGTGCAGCGCGACTTCTACATCCGCCAGTTGCGCGACTGGAAGGGCTCCGTGGACACCGACCAGATGGTCCCCGTGGGCATGGAGGCCTACGGCAATCTGTGTGGATTGACGCTGGCCCAGGCCCACGCCCGATCGGGTGACCGGATCGCCATCGCCGCCTATCTTGGGTCCGGCACCGTCTTCGAAAACGCCGTCGCCTCGTTCGCCGAGAGCTACGCCGATCAGAACCAGCGTGACTACGACGCGCTCGTCAACGCAGCAGCAGACGGGCGCATCGTCGCCGAAGTGGGCGTCTAGCTCGGACCGGGCAGGTTCGTCCTGGCGATGTCAGCCATCGATCTCTCCCTGGGCCGAGCTGTCACCGCTCATCGCGGAGCTACCTCCGTGAGATCCAACAGCGCTCACCGACTTCAGCTCTATGTTCAGGTCCCGCAACACGCCCAGCAAGCTGTGCAGCCGTGCCTGATCGGGTACCCAGCCGCGAAGGTAGGTCAGGCCCTGCGAGTACCGGACCACCTCAAAGCCGTCCAACGCCCCGACGAGGGCGGGGGTCAGCCGACCCCGGACGACGATTTCGAAACTTTCAGCCCTCACCGCGACTCTTTCCGCAAACACGAACCTGCCGAGCGGCATGCTGCGATTGGTCGAGCTCCCCACCTGTTGGACTACAGATAAACGGGCCGCACCGGTCATAACCCCGCTGAATCGGTGACATTCGCTCGATGGCGGGTGGCTTCCTTGCCGTCGATTCCCACAGAGGAGCTGACACCCATTGCCGCCATTGTCGGCCAGCCCGAAGGTGAAGTCATCATCCCCCGCGGGTGATAGGCGCCGCAGGGCCGCTGGCTCGGTCAACCACTTGGTGGCACACTGGTTGCAGACTGTCGGGAGAGAGCAACGGAATGTCGTCAGGGTTCGCTGCACCAGGGTACGCGGTCGACCGTCCCCGGCTCCGGGAATGGCTCGATCGGTCCTTGACACAGCCACTCACCCTCCTGGTCGCCCCCGCAGGCTCCGGGAAGTCGGTGTTGCTCCACCAGTGGGCGTCGACCCATCCCGAAAGGGAGTTCGTCTGGCTCGACGTCGTGAGCGCCGACAACGACCCCGTCCGTTTCTCCAAGCAGCTCTTGAGTGGGCTCGCGGCCATCCGTTCGGGGTTCGGCGACCTCGTCAATCTGGTCGCCATGCACGGTGGTGGAATCGGCACGCCGCTCCTCGAGGCGTTGGCGGCACAGATGGCCGAGCTCCCGGCGACGGTCATCGTCATTGACGACTTCCACCGCTTGTCGAATGCCATGCTCGTCGACGACCTGGGCCGCCTCCTCGATCTGCTCCCGCCCGAGGCGCACCTCGTCGTGGCCAGCCGGGCTGACCCTCCCATCGGATGGCTCCGACACCGCACCCACCGCGAGATCAGCGAACTTCGCCAATCCGATCTCGCCTTTGACGAAGCGGAGTCAGCCGAATTGCTGGAGCGCATCATCGGACGCCAAATGGAAGCGGACAGCGTGGCAGCGCTGGTCAACCGCACCGAGGGGTGGGCCGCAGGACTGCAGCTCGCCGGCGTGACGTTGCGACTCCAGCCTGACGCGAATGCGTTCGTGGCGCAGTTCAGCGGCGACGACCGCCTGGTGGCCGACTACCTCGGCGAAGAGGTCCTCCAGCTACAGACGCAGGAGCGCCGCCAGTTCCTCCTGTACAGCTCGGTGCTGAATCAGATGTGCGGGGGGCTCCTGCGCCATGTGACCGGCGAACAGAACACACAGCTCATCCTCGAAGAGCTCGAGCGGGAGTCCATGTTCCTGGTCCCACTCGATAATCACCGGGAGTGGTTCCGCTTTCACCACCTGTTCCGCGACCTCCTTCGCTACCGGCTGCGCGCCGAGGACCCGGACGCTGAGCGCCGCCTCCTGACCCAAGCCGCCACCTGGTATCTGGAACGGGGCGAGGTGGGAGTTGCCGTCGAGTACCTCCTGCGTGCAGAGGATTGGGACGGGGCGCTTGACGTCATCGTGACGCAGGGCTCCGAGGTGTTCGAGCGCGGCGAAATGGCCACCGTCATCCGTTGGATCGATCAGATTCCCACTACCGCCCGAGCCGACAGGCACGAGGTCAGCCTTCTTCTCGGCGTCCTCAAGGGAATCGAGGGCCACCTGGCCGGGGCGGAGGACGTCCTGCGGCGGGAGGCGACGCATCCAAGAGCGTCGGCCGGTGAACGGGCTTGCGCCCAGACGTTCCTGGCCGCACTGGCGCAGTGGCGCCCGAATCCGGTCAACTCGGTCCAGCAGGCCGAACGCGCCATCGAGATGCTCGACAACCTCAACGGGAGCGACGTTCCGGATCTCCTCCATCTCACCGATTCCCAGTCACTGGAGACGATCGCGACGATCTCCGGGGGCCGGGCCCACTTCCTGGCCGGCCATATTGCGGAGGCCAGGGACTGGCTCCAACGGGGCTTGGGCACCTTGGGGGCGACGTATTCGATCTGGAGAGTCAGCGGTCTGGGTTCGCTCGGCCTCCTCGAGGCCTGGTGCGGCCGCACGGCACGAGCGGAAGCCCTGGCCGATGAGGCGTTGGCGATCGCACGAGAGGTGGGCCGCCTCAATCACCCGTCCACGGCCGACGCGTACCTGGCCCTAGCATTCGCCGCGCTCGAGCGCGGCGAACCTCATCGCGCCGCCCTCTCCCTCCATGAGGGTTGGGTGCGGGCGGAAGCCAACGGGCGCACGCAGCTGGCCTGGGTCAGCCAGCTCGCCTACGCCAGCCTGCAGGCCGCTGACGGACATCCCGACGAAGCCATGGCGACGATCCGCTCATGCGAGAGCTCCATCGCGTCTCCTCCTCCGCCAATCGTCCGCGATCGCCTCGCCGCCCTCCACGGCCGCCTCCTCCGGCTCGGGGGACACGCCGACCGGGCACTGCAGACGCTGGCCCGCGGCGGAGCACCGCCGGCCACGCTCGCAGTTGAGCGCGTGTCGGCCGCACTGACCCTGGACCAGCTCGATCTCGCTCGCAAGATACTGGAGGAGTCACCCGCTGCCGGTTGGCCGGAAGAACCGCTCGAACAGGTTGAACACCTGATCATGCGGGCATGGCTCGCCCGGTCCGAAGGAATGCGCCACGAGGCCCGGACCAGCCTCACGCAAGCAGCCACCCTGGCGGAGCAACACACCCTGGTCGAGGTGTTCGTCAGAGCAGGAGCGCCCGTCGTCTCCCTTTTCGCGGCGCTTCCGAAAACGCCTCCCGGCTTCCGCCAGATCGTTCTCGCCAGGGCGGCGCTGGCAGAGAAAACCTCGACTCCTGGAGGAGAACTGGCCGACCGGCTCACCGATCGGGAGATGGAGGTCCTCTCCTATCTGCCAAGCCGGATGTCCAACCACGAGTTGGCGAAGCGTTGCTTTGTCTCGGTCAACACCATCAAGACCCATACCGCACACATTTATCGCAAGCTCGATGTCGTCAGCCGCGACCAAGCCGTGCTGCGCGCACGGGAGCTCGGACTGCTCTAATCGGGCTGCTCTGACAGTTGGCCTCGAGAGTCTCAGGAGCCCGCGGGATCGACGCCGCCCACGATCCGGACCAGGTCGGCGATGGTGCTCAGGGAGACCAGATGGACCGCCAGGGCCGCGGGCGACTTCCCGATGGCATGACGGGGCAGGCGCACCAGGAGCGCTCCGGGCATTGCTTCGAACACGAGTGGGGGATCCATTGTCAGCGCTTCGCCGTCGATCCCGATGTCAACAGGCTCGTCCGCATCAATCTGGAATCGTGGGGTGGTCCATTCCAGCCAGCCGGGATAACGCCGGGCCTGGCCAGCGAGTTCGAGTGTGATGAAGCGGGCCGCGGCGGCGGCATCCTCAATGGTTGCCCCGGCAACCCCGAGGACACCAAGATCGAGCCGCTCACGGGTGCCGAGACCCGAGAGCGGCTGGAGCTCGTACGGGTTGTTGGAGACGAGGATGACGTCGGCGGTGTCGTGCAGACTCCCATCGGGGCCGACGAACCGAAGATCGAGCCCGGCTGCGTCCGGTCCGAGGAGGTCTGGCAGCATGGCTGCGGTGGTCTGGCGCTTGGCGTCGCGGTACTCGGGGGACTGCACGATCTTCGCATAGAGGCCCAGCGTCGCGTTGTTGACGAACACTCGACCATTGACGGTGGCAAGGTCCACACGGTGCTCGACAGCATCAGCGAAGGCATCAAGCGCACCGACGACGTCATCGCGGTTCAAACCGAGATCCAACGCGAAGTGATTTCTGGTACCGGCCGGAACGACGACGTACGGAAGACCGTGACGGGCAGCGACCGAGGCGACGAGTGCCTGGGACCCATCACCTCCCGCCATCCCGAGAACGTCCGCACCACGGGCCACTGCATCCTCGGCGAGCTGCAACAAGTCGTCCCCCAGCTGTAGGACGATCGGATCGATTCCCCGCTTCTTGCACTCGTCGACGAGATGGAACTTCTCGGCTTTCCCTCCGCCGGACTTCAAGTTCATTATCAACACCGGACGCGCAGCTGGGCCGGCATCTTGACCTCCACCGGCCTCGGACTGCACTCTCCGAGTCGCCTCGCCCAGAGCGAACCGGGCCGCGGCAACGGACAGCACCGCCAGGACCACGACCGAAACGATGCGGGCGGCGCTGAGGTCGGCCCAGACGAAGCCACCCACCAGCAACCCCAACCCGACGACGACCAAGGCGCCCGCAAGGATCCGGACCGCTCCTTGCCTCGTGAGCAAGTCCCAAGCGCCGACGATCACCACGACCAGTCCGACGAGGGTCATAATGACCGCCCCGAGGTTCACGATGCTCCCGACGAGGAGGACGACCACCGCTCCGGCGAGCGAAGCCAACGCGATGAAACCCGATAGCCGTACGATGTTGTTGGGCTTGTGATCAGTCATCCGTTCCGTCCTTTTCATCCGGTCCATCGGGTCCGGGGTCAGTCACGAGCATCGACCCGGGGAATGCTGCGATAGCCGATTCGAGCGTCGGGAAGAAGTGTGCCGGATCGATCGTCCGGGTCAATTCATACCGCTCAATCTTGGCACGCACCGGATGTTTCAGCTCGGCGAACACGAGCGAGATCCCTTGCCGATTCAGTGCCTCGTCGAGCTCCTCGAGCATGTCGGCCGCAGTCGTGTCAACGTCGGTAATCGGTTCAGCGGCCACCACGATCCAGCGCGGATGTGGTTCAGTTGCCGCAAGGGCTCGAACCTGCTCACGGAACGATCGCGTGTTGGCGAAGAAGAGCGGGGCGTCGAATCGAAAGACGATCAGCCCATCGACCTGCTCTGCCTCGGGATGGGATCGGACATCGTGATATCCCGGGATTCCATCGACTCGTCCGAGGCGCGTGCTGTAGGGCCACCACGACCGGCGGAAGACATTGAGGATCGAGAGTCCCACCGCGATTCCGATTCCCGGCAGAACACCGAGGAGTGCCACTCCCAGAAACGCCGCGATCGACAGGGCGAATTCGGTCCGGCGGACCTCCCAGAGTCTTCGCAACCCTGCGATGTCTGCAAGCGAGTACGCCGCCGCCATGACGACCGCAGCCAGAGTGGGTTGAGGGAGGTTCTTGAACAGTCCCGGGAACGCCACAAGCATGAGCAAAATCACTGCGGCACCGACGAGCCCGCTGACCTGCGTCTTTGCACCTGACTGTGCCGCCACGGCAGTCCGCGAACCACTGGTGCTGACGGGGAATCCCTGGAACAGCCCGGCGGCGACGTTTGCGGCGCCGATGCCGATCATCTCCTGGTTTGCCTGCACCTCGTCCCCACTCCGCGCCGCGAAGGCCGAAGCGGTTGAGATCGTATCGGTGAGGGCGACGAGCGCAATCCCGAGTGCGCCGGCGACGAGGAGTCCCACGTCTCCCACCGAGACGTCAGGAATCGTGAACGGAGGAAGTCCCCGTGGAAGTGTGCCGACCAACGCGACACCGTGGCTGGCCAGATCGAACACGACTGCCGCACCGATCGAGAGCACCACGGCAACGAGCACCCCTGGAATCCTCGGCAGCCAACGCTGCAGCACAAGGATCACAATGAGGCCGAAGACCCCGACAGCCACGGCCGCCACAACAGTGTCCCCCGCGTGGACCCCCTTGACGAACCCCTTGATGTCCCCGATCAGCGTGTCGGAACTCACCGAGAAGCCGAACAATTTCGGGAGCTGCCCGACCAGAATGGTGAGAGCCAGACCGGTCATATAGCCGATCTGGGTCGGCTTGGAGAGCAGGTCGGCCACGAATCCCAATCTGGCCACACCCGCCAGGATCATCGTGGCACCGACGAGAATGGCCAGCATCGATGCCAGGGCGATGGCGCGTGCACTACTCCCATCGGCGCCGACCAGCGGGAGGATCGTGGCGGCGATCATGGGTCCGAGTGACGAATCAGGCCCCAGCACCAGGATCCGGGACGGTCCGAGGAGGGCATAGCCCGCAAGGCAGAGGACCGAGGTGTAGAGGCCCGTGATCGCGGGCAGACCCGCGAGTTCCGCATACGCCATGCCTTGGGGAACCAGGATCGCCGTCAGCACGAGACCCGCCACGAGGTCCTTGGCCAGCCAGCGTTTCTGGTAGCCGGCGATCATCCGGAACCCCGGAACGCGCATCAACAATCTCCGACTCCCTTCGGAGAGGGGCTGACATGCTCCCCACGATTCCCTGGCGATCGACTGTCCGGCATAGAAGGATGGGATGCGTGGCCGACGATCAGCTGGCATCCGGTGCTCCACAACCCATCGAGGACCGGATTGACGAACTCGCCGGCTATGTGTCGCCGCAACGCGGGTCGTTGCACCGCATCCTGCAGGACATCTCCCGGGTGGACCATGCGGTCTACCGAGCCGTCGCCTCCACACCGACGCCTGTGCTCGACGCTCCGCTGCGACATCTGTCCAATGCGGCCAATCGCTCCCTCATCTGGGTGGCGGCGGCGGGAACGCTGGCCGTTGTCGGGGGCGTGCGGGGCAGACATGCCGCTCTGGTGGGACTCACATCGGTCGCCGTCTCCTCGGCCACGGTGAACGTGGCCCTCAAGGGTCTCTACCCGAGAGAACGTCCGGACCGGACCGCCGCCGGTGTCGTCATCTCCCGTCAGACCCCGATGCCGCAGTCCACGTCGTTCCCCTCTGGGCACTCGGCTTCCGGTTTCGCCTTCGCCTCTGCAGTTGGGCATCAGATTCCCCTACTGTCCTTCCCGTTGGGGATGCTGGCGGCCGCTGTTGCCTATTCGCGTGTCCACTCCGGGGTCCACTACCCCGGAGACGCAATCGTTGGCTCGCTCACGGGCGCAATGGTCGGGCTCGTGGTCAGCGCGCGGTTCAATCGACGCGGTGCAGCGGCATGAGCATGGCGGTCGGATGCCAGGTCAGGGTGCCGTACCAAGTGTGACCTTGGCCGTCGCCGATTGGCCGTTGCGTTCATACGTGATCGTCGCTGTGTCGCCTGGTTTCTGGGTCAGCGTTATTGCCGTCAGTTGATTGGGATCGGTAGCAGCCTCCCCGTTGATCTCGGTGATGATGTCAGCTCTGCGCAGGCCGGCAGTCGATGCCGGACCACGAGGCACCACGGCCAGCACATAGAGTCCTTCGCTCGTGCCAGCCCGTTGGGCGGCCGCCGAGGGTATCTGGGTGCCCTGAATGCCGAGGTAGGAGTGAGTGACGTGGCCGGTCTCGATGATCTCGTTCGACACCGATTCGGCGGTGCTGACCGGTATGGCGAAGCCGAGCCCGACGTCACCGGAACTCGAACCTCCGGATTCGTTCGGTACCGAAGCTCCGGCGGAGGGCACACCGATGAGATTGCCGGCGCAATCGGTCAGTGCGCCGCCACTGTTTCCCGGATTGATGGCCGCATCCGTCTGAATCGCGGCGACGAGCAACGCGTTGCTGCCGTTGTCGCTCGGAACCTCGATGTTCCGATCGAGTGCGCTGATGATGCCGGTCGTGACCGTGCTCGACAGACCGAGCGGAGCGCCGAGGGCGACGACCGGTTGCCCGACTTGTGCCTCAGTCGATGACCCGAAGGGGATCACCGGGAGCGATTCGGATGCGTGCACCTTGACGACAGCCAGATCGGTCTGCGGGTCCCGACCGGTGAGCGTTGCGGGTGCCGTCGTGCCATCGCTGAAAAGGACCTCGATCGAGCCGCCATCCGCAGCCACTGAGATGACGTGGTTGTTCGTCAGTATGTAGCCATCGCTCCGGATGATCTCTCCGGAGCCGGTACCGCCAGAAGCCCCTTTCCGGGCCATGATCGTGACGACCGAAGGCAGCGTCTCGGCGGCCACATTCGTCGCCGAGCAGGCGTTCGAATCCGAGGATTGGGTCGCCGCACCGATCAGACCACCGACCACGCCTCCGATCAGAACGAGGAGAGTCCCCAATAGAACCAACAGCCATCTCGGCGCTCGGCGCGGACGTGCTGCTGCGTTCGTTCCAGCCATTTTCGCCTTCTCACCCTCGCCTCATGCTCCAGAGTGCACCTTCGACCGGAACTTCCACGACCATCGCGCGGATTCGACCCTCCTCGGGACACCAAAGCCCGACCATCGCATGCGTGAGTACCTTTTCATAGCCGACGGAGGAGATCAACACCCGAGCCTGCGCGTGGATCACCATTTCTGGCTGCTCGTCAGACAGGACTCAGTGAATGGCGCGTCGTGGCATTCGTCGTGGCCGACTCGTTGTTCGGCCGGGACACACTGCCCGCCAGCATTCGTGAGGGGCGACTGGTACTCGCCCTCGCCGTCTCCTACTGTCAGCCGCCATGTTCACACGCGGCACATCGTCGAGACCCACCATCGGGCGAATTGCGAACTCCAGACGCGGGGTGCTCGTCATCGCGTCGGTACTCACGTTGGGGGTAGGTGTCGTCGCGGTCAGTCCCGCCGCGTCCGCCAAGACCGGAGGTGCTCCGAAGCCTCTCACCATCGTGGTGACCAACGACGATGGGTACAACGCTCCGGGCATCGACACTGTCGTCCAGGCGTTGCGGAAGTTGCCCCGTGTCACCGTGAAGGTCGTTGCGCCCGCCACCAATCAAAGTGGAACCGGGTCGAAGACCACCACAGGGACGCTGGTCACCATGAAGGTCACGACGCTGAGTGGGTATCCGGCCGTCGCGGTGCAGGGCTATCCCGCCGACACCATCCGGGTGGCGCTCGAACAGCTTCACCTCCACCCCAACCTGGTCGTCTCGGGCATCAACCTCGATGAGAACCTGGGCCCGGTGCTCGATCTGTCCGGCACGGTCGGCGCGGCGCGTGCGGCGGCGGCACGTGGCATCCCGGCGGTGGCAACAAGCCAGGGTCTCGGCAATCCGGTTGCCTACCCCGTCACCGCCAAGGCCGTCATCAAGTGGATCACGAGCAACCGTTCGAAGCTTGCGGTGACCAAGACGCCGAAGAAGACCATCGTCAACATCAATGGGCCCTCATGCGGGACCACCGGCTCGCCCCGGGGAACCGTCAACGTGCCTCCGGCCGCGACCGGCAACCCACTCCCGACTTCGGACTGCTCCTCCAGGTCGACCAATCCGGCCGATGACGTCACAGCCCTGGCCGACGGTTACATCGTGGTCGACAACGTTCCGGCAACGCCGGCGCCGACGACCCGCACGACTGCGTCCTAGCCGGGGCGACGATCCGCACCCCAACAAGTTGGGGTGGTGGCCGGGATCCGACGGGCCCACACTTGGACCATGACCACCACGGAGCAGAACAAGAAGATCGTGACGAACTTCATCGAGGCCCTCTTCTCGAAGGGCGACCTCACTGCCGTCGACGAATATCTCGCCGAGGATTTCGTCAACAACGATCCCCCCTTCGGAGCCGGTGCCGACCGCGAGGGGATGCGTCAAGCCGGGGCGATGTTCCGGGCCACCTTTCCGGACTGGCACAGCGAGGTGCAACTCCTCGTGGCGGAGGGCGACATCGTGACGGAGGTTTTCACCGCCGCGGGTACCCATACGGGCGCCGACCTCATGGGGGTCAAGGCCTCGGGCAGGTCGGTGGCCATGCCGGGCATCAACGTCTTCCGCCTTCGTGACGGTCGCATCGTGGAGCGCTGGGGCCGGCTCGACGATCTCGGGTTCCTGCGGCAACTGGGCTTGCTCCCCCCGCCGTGACCCGACAGACGCCCGGGACGACGTAGCGTTGAAATCAGACCTACCCTGGGTCGGCAGTGACCTCGAAATGGGAGCGCGCCCCGCGGGTATTCGAGCTGCTCCCGAACGACGGCCTCGATGTGGTCGAGTTCCGGACGGAGTCACTACGACGACTGCGCTCGTACCTGAGCGTCGATGCAGCCTTCTACGCCACCGTCGATCCGACCACGTTGCTGTTCACCTCCGCGTTGGCGGAAGGGCCCCTGGCCACTGCCGCGCCGATGTTCCTCGAAAACGAATTCGGACGGGACGACGTGAATAAGTTCGCCCACCTGGCCCACGCCGAAGACCCGGTCGCCACGCTCGACGGCGCGACATCGGGAGACCGCACCGCCAGCGCGCGCTATCGGGAAGTGATCGCTCCGCTGGGCCTGGGTGATGAACTCCGCGTTGCCCTGGTCTCGGGGGGCCGCTGCTGGGGTGTCCTGTGCCTGCACCGAGAGCAGGCGGCACACGGCTTCACCGATGACGAGATCGCCCTACTGCGCACGCTGGGCCCCTCGCTCGCCGAAGGGCTGCGACGGGGCGTGGCCCTCTATTCCTCCACACCTGAGGGGTCCGCAGGTGAGGGCCCGGGCATCATCATTCTGGACGCCGACCTCTCGGTTGTGTCCGTCACGGCGCAGGCCGAGCATTGGCTGGCCAATCTGGCCGATCGCGCCGACGTCGTCGATGGAGAGCTGCCCCTCTCGGTCTACGCCGTTGCCGCGGCTGCTGCCGGATTGGAGGTGCAGACCTCGTCTCTGGCGCCGCCGACCCGGCTGCGACGGGCCCATGGCGGCTGGGTCACCGTGCACGCCTCACCGCTCAGGGGTGGCTCCGGCGGTCAGATCGCGGTGATCCTCGACGCCGCGCACGCCTCGCAACTGGGCTCCCTGGTCCTGGCCGCGCACGGGTTGACGCCGGCCCAGAGCCGAGTGGCCGCACTGGTCCTGCAGGGGCGGTCCACGGGCTACATCGTTGCCGAGCTGCGCATCTCATCCAATACCGTGCAGGAACATCTGCGAGCCGTCTTCGACAAGTTCGGCGTCGGGAGCAGGCGGGAGTTGGTCGGCGCACTCTCCGGTCGTCCCAACTGAGACTCGACCCTCGGCCTCCTCGGCCCACGCGCGCACACCGACCCAGCTGACAGACTGCCCTCATGGATGTCCACCTCGTAGACGGGACCTACGAGCTCTTCCGGCACTTCTTCGGCCAGCCCCCGCGCAAGGCCGAGGACGGAACTGAGATCGGCGCGGCCCGCGGCGTGGTGACCACCGTTGTGAGCATGCTGGGAAACGGTGCAACGCACATCGGGGTGGCGACTGACCACGTCATCGAATCGTTCCGCAACGAGTTGTGGCCGGGGTACAAAACCGGGGCCGGCATCGACCCCACACTTCGGTCACAATTCGACATCCTCGAGACCGCCCTCCAGGCGCTCGGCGTCGGGCTCTGGCCGATGGTCGAGCTCGAAGCAGATGACGCGTTGGCCTCGGCTGCCCACGTCGCGGCAGAGGACCCCGACGTGCGACAGGTCATCATCTGCACGCCGGACAAGGACCTGGCCCAGTGCGTCGTCGGGGCGCGTGTCGTACAGCTCGACCGTCGGACCGGAACGGTGAGCGACGAGGACAAGGTCTGGGAGAAGTTCGGCGTCGCGCCCCGCTCCATCCCCGACTGGCTCGCTCTCGTGGGTGACTCCGCCGACGGGTTTCCGGGATTGGCCGGATGGGGCAAGCGCTCAGCGGCGCTCGTGTTGGCGCACTACGGGCAGATCGACCGGATACCGGACGCGGTGGCCGAGTGGGATCCGTCCGTGCGTCACGCGGTGCGCGCAGCCGCCAAATTGGCCGAAAGGCTCGCCGGCGAACGCGAGCTGGCGGAGCTCTTCCGTGAACTCGCCACCCTGCGGATCGATCCTGCCGTCGTCGACCACGTCTCGTCGCTGCGTTGGCAGGGCCCGACCAGCGACTTCGAGGATGTCTGCCGCCACTTCAGGGACATGGCGCTCGCCGACCGGGTGGCGGCGCTCGCAGCGCGCTGACTCTCCACCGGTCATAGGATGCGCCGATGCAGTCACCGACGCTGGCCCAACAAGAACGCGGAACCCTCTGCGACCTGTTCGTCGAGTTGGGTCCTGACGCTCCAACCCTGTGTGAAGGCTGGGTGACGGCCGATCTGGCGGCGCATCTCGTCGTGCGTGAGCGACGACCCGATAGTGGACCGGGGCTCGTGTGGCCGCGGTTGGCCGACTACACCGACAAGGTCCGGCGCTCGGTCAAGGACCGCACCACATGGGCGGACCTGATCGACAAGGTGCGCAGCGGTCCCCCGAAGCTCCTGCGGCCTTTCGACGGGCCGATGAACACGATCGAATATTTCATCCACGTCGAAGATGTCCGTCGAGCCCAGCCGCAGTGGCAGCCCCGCCCGCTGCCCGAGGGATTGGGCGATGCGCTCTGGGCCCGGGTCGGACCGGGCGGCATGGCCAAGAAGGTTGCCGCCACCATTGTGATCACCTCCCCCGGACGGGCCGAGAAAGTTGGCGGCACCGGCCCGCGTGTGGTGCTGCGCGGCGATCCGGGCGAGCTCACGATGTTCGGATCGGGACGGCAAAGTGCAGCCCGGGTGGAGATCGACGGCGAGCCCGTTCTCGTGGCGGAGCTGCGCGACGCCGCGCTGGGGATCTGAGCCCGGTCGAAGCCCCGGGACGCCGTTGACGACGATCGCCGGCGTTGGGACCTACAGTGAGATTTTCCAGTTTGCGGAGGTAGAGCGTTGCCCGACGTCACTGGCGATCCGAACCGGTTCGCGCAGGAACTGTTCACCTCCCTCCCCAGGCGCTACGACCGCTTGGCCGAACTCCTCTCCATGGGACAGAACGGCCGCTGGCGCAGGGCCATGGTCGACCACATCGTGCCGTCCTCACCCCGTCGTGTGCTCGACGTGGCATCGGGAACGGCCGGGGTCGCTCTTCAGCTGGCGGCGCGCGGCGGAGGCGACATTGTCGGCGTCGATCTGACGATCGGGATGCTCGCCCAGGGACGGAGGAACGTGCTGGCCGCGGGAATGGCCCAGCGGGTGCAGTTGGTGGCCGGCCGGGCCGAACAGCTCCCGTTCCCCGATCGTTCGTTCGACGCGCTGACCTTCACGTATCTGTTGCGCTACGTGGATGATCCCCAAGCCACGCTCTGCGAGCTCGCCCGCGTCGTCAAACCGGGCGGGGTCGTCGCCAGCCTCGAGTTCTTCGTTCCCCCGAGCGCCTTTTGGCGCTTCTGGTGGATTCTCTACACACGCCTCGTTCTTCCTGCGGGGGGCTGGCTGACCGGCGGGCGCGAATGGTTCAGGGTCGGCACGTTCCTCGGGCCCAACATTTCGGGGCACTACCGGAAGTACCCGCTGTCGTGGACAGAGGACGCCTGGCGTCAGGCCGGGTTCGAGAACGTCGGCGTCCGCGTGATGAGCCTCGGCGGAGGCCTCGTGATGTGGGGAACGCGGAGCGGTGGACCCGCCGAAGGCTGAACGCCGACCGGCCTTCTACGCGGCCGGGCCCGGCGGATGGCGGGACTGGTGGACGCTCCTCCACCCTCCCTACACGGCGTGGCACCTCTCGTACGTGGTGATCGGTGCCTCGCTGGCGCCGCACGTCGACCTCAGCCGACTCGTGGCCACGCTCCTGGCGTTCCTTCTCGCCGTCGGTCTTGCGGCCCATGCTCTGGACGAACTGCACGGGCGTCCACTCGGCACGCGCATCTCGTCAACGACGCTGATCTGCGTCACCGTCGTGGGCTTGACCGGCGCGATCGTGCTGGGCGTCGTCGGGCTCTCCCGCGTCGGGTGGCCGTTGGTCCCATTCATGGTGCTCGGTCCCCTCCTCGTGGTCGCCTACAACTGGGAGTTACTCGGGGGGCTGGTGCACACAGACGTCGGCTTCGCACTCGCGTGGGGCTCGTTCCCCGTCCTCGTGGCCTACGTGGCACAGACCGGTCGGCTCGCTGTGAGCCCGGTGCTCGCCGCCGCGGCCGCGTTCGCTCTCTCGGCGGCACAGCGTCGGTTGAGCACACCGGCCCGCGTACTCCGTCGGCGGGCGTCGCAGGTGGAAGGGCACATCACGCTGTCCGACGGCGTCCGGCTCCCCATCGATGCGCGCACGTTGTTGGCACCCCTGGAGACGGCCCTGCACGCCATGTCGTGGGGCGTCGTCCTGCTTGCAGCCTCGCTCGCCGTGGCCCGACTCGGCTAGCGGGAGCGGCCGGACCCTCCCCCGGGGTCAGGCAACTACAGGCCGCGTCCCTCCGGCGGGGAGAAGGGTTCCTCGGAGCTGACCGGGGACGGCGGAAGGTCGACGGCGGGGAATCGGGCGTGGGCTCCGGCGAGATTGCGGACGATGTCGGCCAGCTGCTGGTGTTCGGTGCTCAACGGGCCTTCACTCTCGCTCCGCGGTGGGACCAACCGGTTGCGGAGAAGTTCGAAGGGCTCAGGCGCGGACAGGCCGGTCAGGCCCGAGGCGTCACAGAACGATCGCAGCTGCTCACTCCACTTCTGGGGATCACCGAGCAGTTCCTCGTAGGCCGAGATCAGCACAGGTTTTCCGGCGAGCATCTTGATCATGATGCGGGTGTGCGTGCTCCAGATTTCGAGGCCCTGGGCGTAGGTCGCCCCGTCGCGGGCCGCGATGCTCCGTGCGACTGCTTGCGGTTGCCGAAAGGGGACGAGGACGGGGCTGTGGCCGTTGACGCGTTCCCAGAAGGGAAGGACAACGGTGAGGCGGGGGTCTTTCCAGACCCATCCCCCCACCTCCCCGAAAGAATCCCGGAAGATCCTCGCCGCGGCGTCGACTTCGTCATCGAGGTCGGCGAGCGCGCGTGCGTCAAGCGCAGGCGGAGGTTGCCACCAGTTGCCACCCAGTCGTGAGAGAAGCCGATCGTTGAACGCTGTCAACGAGCCGCTCTCCCAGTATCCACTAGGATTGCCGCTGTCCGCCGGAATGATATCGGTTGCACGGGGAAGCCGGAGCCCGATCGTCGCGCAAATCCTCGTCGCAACCGACGTGCCGCTTCTCCCAACTCCCACAACGTACAAACCTCGCGTCACAAGGTTGACCTTCTGCGCAGCCGTCCTCCTGAGCGGCGCAATGCGCCCGAACATCGGAGCTCGCGTACCGGGGACCCGCGCGACACTGAGGCGTAAATCTAATCCGTCGAGCCACCACCCAGATACCCGAATTCAGGGGGCAGGCTCCGCAGTGTCATCTCCACCACCCGGTCATGACCCCATTGCAACAGGGGAAGCCCGAATCGACTGGCCAGGCGCATGGGGCGCTGCATCATCTCCACCGTCCACGCGACCTCGATGCCGCGAACCTCCTCCCTCGGGCTGGATCCGCAATTCCGCCTGACCCTCGAGGTCTCCGGCGACGACGGCATCAATGGCAACGGGGGCCTCGCAGCGCGTCAGCACAACCCGCAGACGCATGCGATAAGGAAGCGGCGGCACGACGACGCCGTGGAGGACGGATCCCGCCGTGAGCGACTCTCCCTCCATGCGGAAGTCCTGCAACCAGGGCCACCAGCGTTCGAATTGCTCCACCCGTTCGATCCCGGTCCACACCTCCAGAGGAGAGCGGGCGAAGTCGAAGGCACGCCGGTACGCAATGACGGGTCGGCGTGGCATACGCCGTAACACTACGAGCGCCATGCCGCGGACTCGGGTGTCACCGTTCGACGTCGTCGAACGGTGACCCGCCCCCGAGGCAGCACCCCTGCGCCGCGTCGCCCAGCCTGGAGAGAGCTGAGGGACGCTCTTCCAATTGTCGACCAGGTGCGCCTCCACCACCAGAGCCGAAAGTCCCGACGCTCGCCGGATCGCGTAGGGTCCAAAGTCCCAATGGTTCCCCTTCAAACCTGGCAGAATCGTTGCTGCGATCTCCTCGTCGGTCAGAACAGCGGGAATGGGGGATTTCGACCGACACGAGGCCACCACCATATGAACCACACGCAACTCGGCTGCCGACCCGGCGTCCTCAGGTCCTGCGGGTCGCCGATGAACAATCCGCGGCAGAAGGCGTCATCGTGAGCGAGTCGGCCGCCCCGCTCCTGGTGGTGGACGATGTCGCCCTCCATTCGCTGTGCACCGAGATAGCGGACGAGGAGTACTACGCCGTCGACACCGAGTTCCACACGGAACGCACGTACTACCCGAAGTTGGCATTGATCCAACTGGCATGGGCCGACAAGGTGGCGCTGGTCGATCCCCTGGCGGTGGACCCGCGCCCATTGGGTCGCCTGTTTGGGGGGCGTGGTAGTGCGGTGGCGCACGCGGCCGAACAGGACATCGAGGTGCTCGAGACTGCATGCGGCGCAGTGCCTTCGACCGTGTTCGACACGCAGATCGTCGCCGGGTTCCTGGGGATGTCCTCTCCCTCCCTGTCGCGACTGGTCGATCAGGTGCTGGGCGTTTCACTCCCGAAAGCGGACCAGTTGTCGGATTGGATGCAACGCCCGATCCCGGACCGTCAGATCAGCTATGCCGCAGGCGACGTGGCCTACCTTTTGGAACTGCGGGCTGTTCTTTCTGAGCGGCTAAAGGAGCTCGACCGCCTCACGTGGGCTCTCGAGGAGTGTGCGCAGATGCTGTCGATTCGCCGCCGCCATGTCGCGCCGGAAGAGCTGTGGTGGAAGATGGGTGACATCCGCAAGTTGTCCGGACGTTCTCGCGGCGTCGCGCAGGAGGTGGCCGCGTGGCGTGACCGCAGGGCCGCGGCCCTCGATCGGCCGCGTCGCACCGTCCTCTCGGACCTGGCGCTCCTCGCGATCTCCCAGCGCCCACCGAAGAACCGTCAAGAGCTCCAGCAGACGCGGGGGGTGGATGGCCGACATCTCGCGCAGGGTGGTGCGGCGGAGATCCTCGACGCCGTCGCGAGGGGACTCTCGCTCCCGCCCGACGACATCCGGCTCCCGCCCGACGGCAGGGAGGCGCAGGCACCCCCGGCAGCGGTTGCGGTCTGTACCGGGCTGGTGCGGCAGATCGCCGACGACCTCAGCTTCGACCAGGGCCTGCTGGCCACACGAGCCGACATCGCGAATCTCCTGAGCGGTGAGAAGAGCCGGCTCGATGTCGGCTGGCGCAGCTCCATAGCCGGCGACCCTCTACGGAGCCTGATCGCCGGCGCGGTCGCGGCGGCCTTCGAGACCGACGGCACGCTGGTCCTCGAAGAGAGATCCTTCCGGCCTCAGTTCACGGTCCGCTCCCGCCCGGACCAGTAAGGCTGACGCAGCTTGTACTTCTGCAGCTTGCCGGTCGCGGTGCGGTCGAGCACGGTCCGGAACTCCACGCTCGTCGGGGCCTTGAAATGTGCCATGTTGTCCCGGCAGTGCGTGATGAGATCTCCTTCGGATACATCGAGATCGGGACGCAGGACCACGAGGGCCTTGATCGTCTCGCCCCATTTCTCGTGCGGGACGCCGATCACGGCAACCTCGGCCACCGCAGGGTGCCGGTAGAGGCAATCCTCGACCTCGATGGAGGAGACGTTCTCCCCGCCGGTGATGATGACGTCCTTCTTGCGGTCCGAGATCACGAGATAGTCGCCGTCGAGGTAGCCGCCATCGCCGGTGTGGAACCACCCACCGTCGAGCGCCGTCGCGGACTCTTGGGGCTGCTCCCAATAGCCGGCGAAGACATGATTGGAGCGGGCCAGCACCTCGCTGTCCTCGCTGATGGCGATCTGTACGCCGAGGGCTGGCACCCCGGCACGGCTCAGACGCTGCGACCGCTCCACCGCGCTGATCGTGTCCCACTCCGAAGGGGCCCGATTGATGGTGAGGAGGGGCGAGGTCTCGGTGAGCCCGTAAATCTGCAGGAACTCCCACCCGAGCTCTGTCTCGACCCGCTCTATCGCCTTGGAGGGCGGCGGCGCCCCCGCCACGACGATGCGCACGGTGCCCGCACCCGGAACGGCCCGTCCCTCGCGCGGACGGGTCGCTGCGGCGTCGAGGATGGCGGCCACCACGGCCGGCGCCCCGCACATGAGCGTGACCCCGTGGCGCTCGACCCGCGAGAGGATCTCCTCGCCGTCGATCTTGCGCACCACCACGTGCAGCCCACCCATGCCCGTCACGGCGTAGGGCATGCCCCAACCGTTGCAGTGGAACATCGGGAGGGTGTGCATGAAGACGTCGCGGTCGCTCACCCCGGTGTGCCAGCCGAAGGTCACGGCGTTGATCCAGCAGTTGCGGTGTGTGAGTTGGACGCCCTTCGGGCGCGCGGTCGTGCCGGAGGTGTAGTTGACCGAGCACGTGTCATCCTCATCGCCCACCCACTCCCGCGCCTGCGCGCCCTGTGCCGCGGGGGCAAAGAGCTCGGCGCCGTCGGCGCCGTCGAGCGCGAACCGGTGCTCCACCGCGATGTCGGCGACCACGTCGGTGAGGTCCGGGTCGTACAGGAGGACGGACGCCCCCGAATGCTCGACGATGTACGCGATTTCAGCCGACGAAAGACGGAAGTTGATCGGCACGAGGATGCGGCCGAATCCACTCACGCCGAAGTACGACGTGAGGAACCGGGCTGAGTTCGGGCTGACGATGGCGACCCGCTCCCCTTGTGCAACCCCGAGATGGTCCAGACCCCGAGCCAACCCGCGCGCTCGTGCTTCGAGCTCCGTGTAGGTGATGGCACCGAGCGAACCCGGCCCGTCGGGTTCGTCGATCACCGCCGTCCGGGGGCCGTAGACAGCCGCCCCCCGGTTGAGAAAGTCCGCCACTGTCAACGCGACCCGCATCGGTACCCGCTCCCCTCTCGGCGACTCCCAAGGACGCCCGCGACCCTACCGCCCTGGAGCGCTGAGAACGGGCTGACGATTTAGAAGTGACCTCGCACGGGGTGCGCCACGTACGGCTTCTCGAGTGCCGCAACTTCATCCTCGGTCAGCGCCAGCTCTTCGGCTGCGAGGGCGTCCTGCAGGTGCAGCAGCTTCGTCGAGCCGACGATGGGCGCCGTGACGCCGGGCTTGGCCAGCAACCAGGCCAGGGCCACCTGTGCCGTCGGAACCCCCCGGGCCGCCGCCACTTGTTGCGCGGTCTCCACGACATCGAAGTCGGTCGGCTGCTCGTAGAGGTAGTCCATGAAAGAGTCGGTGTTCGAACGAGTGGTGCTGCGCTCGCCCGCACGCGTCCGGGTGCCCGCGAGCACGCCGCGGGCCAGCGGGCTCCACGGGATGACGCCGACACCCTGGTCGAGACAGAGAGGGATCATCTCGCGCTCCTCTTCGCGGTAGATCAGGTTGTAGTGGTTCTGCATCGAGACGAAGGCGGTCCATCCGTTCCTCTCGGCCGTGTGCTGTGCCTTGGCGAATTGCCACGAGAACATGCTGCTCGCGCCGATGTAGCGGGCCTTTCCGGCGGCAACCACTTCATGCAGAGCCCCCATCGTCTCCTCGATGGGCGTGCGGGGATCCCACCGGTGGATCTGATAGAGATCGACGTAGTCGAGCCCGAGGCGGCCGAGCGAGGCGTCGATCCCCGAAAGGATGTGCTTGCGGGAGAGACCCCCGCCGTTCTCCCCCGGCGTCACCGGCATGAACACCTTTGTGGCGATGACGGCCTCGTCGCGGCTCAGGTATTTGCTCACGAGCTTCCCGGTGGCGACCTCGCTGGCGCCCCCGTTGTACGCGTCGGCCGTGTCGAAGAACGTGATCCCGCCTTCCACCGCCGCCCGCACGATGGGCTCGGCTTCTTCCTCACCGATGGCCCACGGCCTCTCGGCGCTCTTCCCGAACCCCATCATGCCCAGGCAGACCCTGGAGACCCGGAGACCCGACTTGCCCAAATTGACGTAACGCACCGTTGACCTCCGTTACCGCGGGGTTCGCTTGAAGTACCTGCTCAATGTTTCTTCTTGCTGTTGATAGGACGACCCGATGTCGGAGCCGTACAGGGCCATCGGCTCCTCGAGCATGCGTTCGAACGTCAGCTTGCACACCGCTTGCCCGTTCTCGACCATGAACGGCACGTCGTGCGCCCGCACCTCCAGCGCCGCACGCGAGCCGCGGAAGCGTCTGCTCGGATCGAAGCCGAATCCGGGGTCGAAGAACCCGGCGTAGTGCGTGCGCAGTTCGCCGCTCGTCGGGTCGTAGGCGGTCATTTCAGCGGCGAGATACGGCGGGATGCTCACCGCCTCATGGGACATGAGCAGATAGAAGCGCCGGGGCGAGAGCACCAGGCGGTCGCCCTCCTCGCGGTAGACGGGTTCCCAGAACGCCGACGGTTCCACCTCGTTCTCCGACGTGAGATCCAGCAGTGGAGCGCTGTCCCTCGTGCTGTGCCCCACGCGGCCCTGGTCATCCCCATGGAGATCCAGACCCAGGAAGAGCCCGTCGGAGAGCACCAGGCGCTCACTCGGCACCGGCTCCCCGTCCCGGAACAGGATCGGCTCCTCCTCGTGGGCCAGCCGGACCTGATCGTCTGTCAGCCAGGGGCGGCCGATCGACAGGCGGAGCTGGTTCAACGTGAGGTCCTCGCGCACCCGCACCGGAAAGGAGAGCGGCACGACCTCCAGGTAGAGGGGCCCCTGGTAGCCGGGCGCAATTTCGTCGAAACGGTCACTGTGATCGGTGATCACACGCGTGAAGACATCGATCCGGCCGGTAGAGCTCTTCGGGTTGGCCTTCCCGCGCAGCCCGGCGGGGAGATCGAGGCGCTCTTTGAGCTCGATCAGATAGGGGCACCGGGCCTCGAGCATGGCTCCGTCGCCCCGCAAGTCGATCTCGTCGAGGATGTAATCCTTGAGCTTGCGCTCCACCGTGTCCTCGCCCGGCAGGAAACTGCACCGGATACGGAGGGCCCGCTCCCCGAGGCGCAGGTCCAGGCTGGCCGGCTGCACATTGGAACCGGGGATGTTGAATCGTCCGGCGTCGACGTAACCGGTGCGGATAGCTCGTTCGAGGAGGTGGCCAGGCAGGACGCCTTCGGCGCTGGAAGGAAGGCTCAGCACCATGCGTTTCGTCGATCAGATGAGGTCATGGACGATCACGCTATGAGCAAAGCACGTGCCGGGGCTGCACGAAAGTCCGTCCGACGCCGACGCCCGGGACAGGGTTGTGGATGACCTGGGGATGAACGGCCGGGACACATCCATTGCACAGGCACGCAATTGTTATCCACAGGCACTCCCCGCAACTGCCATTTCACCGGTGGTCGGGCCTGGTTGGACTGTTCGCTCGTCGCAGCTCTGACCCCTGGGGCTGGGGCTTGGCGATCGAGAACCCGCCGTCGCCGCGACTAGCCTGCGCCTACCGTGACGGCAGACCCCTCAGACACCGTGACGGCAGACCCCTCGGATCCGGCGCCCGACGAGGATCTCCCCCGACGATCCCACTGGCTACGCGAGACCGGGATCGTCGTCGTTGTCGCCATTGTGGCCGCTCTCCTGCTCCGTGCGTTCG
This sequence comes from uncultured Acidimicrobiaceae bacterium, assembly GCA_963706555.1. Classification (GTDB taxonomy): domain Bacteria; phylum Actinomycetota; class Acidimicrobiia; order Acidimicrobiales; family RAAP-2; genus Bog-473. Next base: position 1,115,291 of record OY970164.1, on the reverse strand, counting down.
TGGTGCAGACCTTCTTCATCCCCTCGGGCTCCATGGAGCCCACCCTCAACATCGGCGACCGCATACTGGTCGACAAACTGGCGTACCACCTCCATGGCGTCGACCGGGGGAATATCGTCGTCTTCAAACGGCCCGCCAACGAGAACTGCGGCGGGGAACCGGTGGCCGACCTGGTCAAACGGGTCATCGGGCTTCCCGGGGAGACCATCTCGTTGACCAAGGGCAGCAAGGGCTACGTCATGATCAACGGAAAACGCCTCGACGAGACGTGGCTCCCGACATCGGTCCAGGGCATGTCGTTCCCCGGTCCGGCGGGGAAGCCGTACAGCCTCGCCAAGCCCTATGTGATCCCGGCCAACCACTATTTCGTCATGGGCGACAACCGCCGGGACTCCTGCGACAGCCGCTATTGGGGCCCTATTCCCCGATCCCTCATCGTGGGCAAGGTCGATCTGCGGGTCTGGCCGATCTCCAGCTTCCATTTCTTCTAGAGAGCGGGGGTTCCGGTCGCCCCCGAACGGGTAATCCTTCCATGGCTCCGGGCCGGTTCCATGCCCGCGGGCTGCTGGGATCTTACGCTCGGTAGGATAGGGAGACCTTTTCGTGATCAGAAGGGACGAGATGGTGCGCAGCCGCGGCGAGAGCTCTGCAACAGGCGACGCAAGCCTGTTGCCGGCTTCAGTGCCCGAGATCGGGCGTTCGCTCCGACTTGCCCGGGAACAGGCCGAGCTCACCCTCCCGGAGGCAGCGGAACATTTCGGGCTCCGCATCACGGCGCTCGACGCACTCGAAAGTGGCGGCATCGGGCCTCAGCACGACCGGATCGAGACCCTACGAAACCTCAGGACCTACGCGAACGCCCTGGGCCTGCCCGGCGACGCCTACGTGCTGGTCGCCGTCGAACAGTGGCCCGCCGCCACACCGACCCCGGCCACGAACGGTGACACCGCGGTCGTCCCGATCGTCTCGATCTCGTCGGCACCGGCGGGAGGTCACTCCCCGGCCGGGATGGGAATCTGGACGAGCGAAGCGACGGGGGTGGCCGATGCCACCACCACCGGCGTTTTCGACGCGGTGACCCGGCCGGTCCTGCTGAGCGAGAGCTCCTCGTTGAGCGACACCAGCCAGGTCCCGATCGTGGATACCGGCGAGGTGCAGGCGGTCAACTTTCGGACGCCCAGAGTCCTCAAGGTGCTCGTGGGGATCGTTGCTTTTTTGATCGTCCTGGCCGGGGCAGCCCTGCTCGAGCACGACAACGTCAACCAATGGGCCCATGACGTCCGCTCGACGACCGCCCACTGGTACGACAACGCCAAGGTGGCGGTCGGGATCACTTCGACGCAGAAGGGCCACCCGTCCGCGACGACACCAACCTCCACGCCGACCTCATCCGCATCGAAGTCCCCGTCCAAGTCCCCGACGAAGCCGGCCGCGAAGGCCTCCCTCGTCAAGGTTGTGCCCGACCCATCGGGATTGGCGGCGACCTTCAACGTCAAAGCCGGGTCCTTCACCGTCAAGATCCTGGCGGAGAACGGGCCGTCCTGGGTCCAGGCGACCGAGGCGGGCAACCCCAAAGCGGTCTTCGCCCAGACGTTGGCTGCAGGCCAGAGCCACATTTTCGCGGTCACCAGCCCCTTGACGATCGAAACCGGCAGCGGGGCCGGGCGGGCCTACATCTACAAGGGCTTCACATTGATCAAGTCGTACGTTCCGGCCAAAGCCCCGTTCACGATGACGTTCAACCCCGCGCCCTGAAACTGCCGGCCAGCGGTACGGCTACTCGTCCTCACCTTCAGCGGTGACACGGGCCACGGCCGCCACGGACTGGCCGTCATCGAGGTTCATGACCCGCACACCGGTCGCGTCGCGGCCCTGGGATGCGATTTCGCGGGCAGCGGTCCGAATGACGACACCACCCGAGGAGACGAGGAGGATCTCTTCGTCCAGTGCGACCATGAATGCCGCCACGACGAAGCCTCGCTTCCCGGTCAGACGGATGCCGCGCACACCCTGGCCGCCCCGCGCCTGACGATTGAAGCGTTCGAGCTTGGTGCGCTTCCCGTACCCGGCATCGGTCACGATGAGGATGTCGGTGTCGTCCGCCGCCACATCGCACGACACGACAGCATCACCGGCCCGGAGACGAATGCCCCGCACACCGGCGGCGTCGCGGCCCATGGCCCGCACGTCGGTTTCGTTGAAGCGAATGGTCATGCCGTTGCGTGTCACTTCGAAGATGTCGTCATCGCCCGACGTCGCCACGACTCGCACCAGCTCGTCGCGGTCACGCAGGTTGATGGCGATGAACCCCTCGCGCCGCGATTTGTCGTATTCGCTCAGCGCGGTCTTCTTGACCTGACCCTGGGCGGTCGCGAAGACGAGATACTGGTCCGGCGAGAACTCGCGCGTCGTGATGATCGCCTGCACCGACTCGCTGGGGGCGAGCGGGACGAGATTGACCGCTGCGGTGCCCTTTGCCGTCCGCTCCTTCACGGGGATCTCGTGTCCCCGCAGGCGGTAGACCTTGCCGTGGTTGGAGAAGAGCAGCAGGTAGGAGTGCGATGACGAGTGCACGACCTGGTTGACGAGGTCCTCTTCTTTCAACCGGGCCCCTTGTACCCCGCGGCCGCCCCGTCCCTGGGTGCGGAAGGCCGCCGCTGCCACAGACTTGATGTAGCCGCCCTTGGTCATGGTGACGACGATCTCCTCGTCGTCGATCAGGTCCTCGACGCCCATCTCGCCCGGGTCGTGCGTGATGATGCTCCGGCGCGGGTTGGCGAACTTCTCGCGGATCGCCGTCATCTCGGTGGCGATGACGCCCCGCAACTTGGTGTCGTCCGCCAGGATCGACTCCAGATAGGCGATCTCCTCGAGGAGCTTGGCCATCTCCTCCTCCAACTGCGAGCGCCCCAACCGCGTCAGCCGGCCGAGGGTCATATCGAGAATGTGCTCAGCTTGCGTCTCGCTGAAAGAGAACGGGTCGGCCATCAGTGCCGTGCGTGCCGTCGGACGGTCGTCCGAGCCGCGGATGGTGGCGATCACGGCGTCGAGCATGTCGATGGCGCGGAGCAGACCTTCGACGATGTGCGCGCGCTTGCGCGCCTTGTCGAGCCGGAACTCGGTCCGGCGCGTGATCACCTCTATCTGGTGGTCGATGTAGTGCGACAGGGCCTGCGCAAGGTTCAGCGTCCGCGGAACGGAGTCGACCAGGGCCAGCATGTTGACGCCGAAGCTGGTCTGCAGCGGCGTCTGCTTGAACAGATTGTTGAGCACCACGTTGGCGTTGGCGTCGCGCTTGAGCTCGATGACCAGGCGTGGCTGCTGATTAGCCGACGAGTTGAGGACCCCGCTGATGCCGTCCAGCTCGCCGGCGCGGACCAGGTCGGAGATCTTTTGCTCAATGACCTCGACCGAGGTCTGGTACGGGAACTCGGTGACGACGATGCGGTCACCGACCCGACCTTCTTCGATCTCGGCGACAGCGCGCATTTTGATCGATCCCCGGCCCGTTCGGTACGCGTCGAGAATTCCCTGCCGCCCGAGAATAAGCCCCCCGGTGGGAAAGTCCGGACCCTTGACGAAGCCCATGAGCTCGTCCGGGGTTGCGTCGGGATTATTGAGCACGTGGATGGCGGCATCGATCACTTCGCCCATGTTGTGGGGCGGGATGTTGGTCGCCATACCGACTGCGATGCCCTGCGAGCCGTTGATCAGCAGATTGGGGAAACGACCCGGCAGGACGACCGGCTCTTCGTCCGACCCGTCGTAGTTGGCGATCATGTCGACGGTTTCCTCGTCGATGTCGGCCATGAGCTCCAGCGCCAGAGGAGCGAGCCTGCATTCGGTGTAGCGCATGGCCGCCGGTCCGTCGTCGGGCCCGCGTCCGCCGAAGTTCCCGTGGCCGTCGATCAGGGGGTGCCGGAGCGAGAACTCCTGCACCATCCGGGCCAGGGCTTCGTAAATGGCCGAGTCGCCATGGGGGTGGTAGGTCCCCATGACGTCGCCCACCACCTTGGCGCACTTGTTGTGCGGCCGGTCGGGGCGCAGGCCGCGGTCGAACATGGAGTACAGGATCCGGCGGTGCACCGGCTTGAGCCCGTCGCGCACGTCCGGAAGCGCACGCGAGACGATGACCGACATGGAGTACTCGAGGAACGAGCGCTCCATCTCCTCTTGGATCTCGATCGGCTCTACCGAGCCACTGACGGGCTCCTCGTCGCCCGGGGGCGTCGCGCCGCCATCACCACCACCTCCGCGTCCGCCGCTCCCGCGCGTCGACTGTCGTGCCATGTGTTCTCCTGCTCCGATCGCCTAGATGTCCAGGAAACGGACGTCTTTGGCGTTGGTCTGAATGAAGTTCCGGCGAAGCTCGACGTCGTCGCCCATCAAGATGGAGCAGACGTCGTCCGCGAGCGCCGCCTGCTCGACGTTGATCTGCAACAGCGAGCGTAGGGACGGCGACATCGTGGTGTCGCGGAATTCGGCGAAGTCCATCTCACCGAGGCCCTTGAGCCGGTTGAAGTCGTGTTTGTGGTCCGGGTGCTCGGCCAGGAACGCCGCCTTCGCTGCATCGTCCTTGAGGTAGATCTTCTCCTTGCCGACCAGCGTCGAATAGAGCGGCGGCTGGGCGACGTAGACGAAGCCCCCTTCGACCAGAGGCTTCATCTGACGAAAGAAGAACGTGAGGAGAAGCGTCCGGATATGACTTCCGTCGACGTCGGCGTCGGCCAACAGGATCACCTTGTGATACCGGATCTTCTCGAGGTCGAAGTCATCGGCCAAACCCGCGCCGATCGCGGAGATGAGAGCCTGAATTTCCGTATTTTTCAGCATCTTGTCGATGCGGGCCCGTTCGACGTTGAGGATCTTTCCCCGGATGGGCAGGATCGCCTGGGTACGCGGGTCACGGGCGTCTTTGGCCGATCCACCCGCCGAGTTCCCTTCGACGATGAAGAGCTCGGACTCGCGGGGATCCCGTGAGGAACAGTCGGAGAGCTTCCCGGGGAGGCCCGCTCCGTCGAGCGCCGATTTACGCCGGGTGAGGTCGCGAGCACCCTGTGCGGCCATGCGGGCACGCGCCGCCTGCGTCGCCTTGGCCACGATTTGATTGGCTTCCTTGGGATTCTCCTCCAGCCACTCGCTGAGTTTCTTGTTCGTGGCCTTCACCACGAGCGAACGGATGGACTGGTTGCCCAACTTCGATTTGGTCTGCCCTTCGAACTGCGGGTCCCGCAAACGGACGGAAATGATGGCGGTGAGACCTTCGCGGATGTCCTCCCCTTGAAGGTTGTCCTCCTTCTCCTTGAGGAGATTGCGCGCCCGGGCGTACCGGTTCACCGTGTTGGTCAGGGCCGTGCGGAACCCTTCTTCGTGCATGCCTCCCTCGACGGTCGAAATACCGTTCGCGAACGAGAAGATCGACTCGTGGAACCCGGTGTTCCACTGCATGGCGATTTCGACTTCCTGGCCCTCCTCGGCCTCTTCGAAGCCCGCCACCTTGCGGAAGAGGGATTCTTTGGCTGCATTGAGATGCTTGACGAAGTCGACGATCCCGCCCGCGTATTTGAACGTCGTCTTGGCCTCCGGCGTCGCCCGTTCGTCCGTGAAGCGGATCTCCAGGCCCTTGTTCAAAAAGGCCATGATCTGCATCCGCTCGGTGATGGTCTGGGCCCGGAACTCGGTTTCATCGAGAATCGACCCGTCCGGCCAGAACGTGACCGTCGTTCCTGTGCGCGGCTCGCCCGTCGACCGGTCGACCGGGGAGGGGCCGGTCGCGGCGATCCTGCGCTTGACCTTCCCACCCTTTTCGAATTCGGCTTCCCAGCGCTGCCCGTCGCGGTCAATTTCGAGGATCAAGCGGGTGGAGAGTGCATTCACGACAGAAATCCCGACGCCGTGGAGCCCGCCGGACACCTGGTAGCCCTTCCCCCCGAACTTGCCGCCTGCGTGCAGTGTGGTGAGAACGATTTCTGCGGTGGACATCTTCGGGTTCTTCGGGTGCGGGCCGACGGGAATTCCGGCGCCGTCGTCTCGCACACGGCACCCGCCGTCGGCCAACAGCGTCACATCGATACGTGAGGCCCGGCCCGCCATGGCTTCGTCGACCGAGTTGTCGACCACCTCCCATACCAGGTGGTGCAGTCCTGTCGGCCCGGTCGAGCCGATGTACATGCCCGGTCGTTTGCGGACGGCCTCGAGTCCCTCGAGGATCGTGATGTCACTCTCGCTATAGGAACTGTCCTGCGGAGTTGCAACTCCATCAACCTTTATCGCCACAGGCGCGCCCTTTCAAAACGGCAGTTTTCGCGGTGCGGATCGAATCCCCGAACCATGGTCCCCGGCATTCCCATCCGAACGCCCCATCCTACCCGACAACAGTCTCATTTCGGCACGTTTCGGGGGTGTCCGTCCGACCACTACGACCGTTGGACGACCACCTCTATCCGCGCAATAGAAGTGTCTCCAAGTTCATGCAATTGGGTCAGAATTCCCTCCGTGGCCATCCGTGCCCGTGTCGCCCAGATCGGGTGATCCGCACCGACCACGAGGGCGGAATTCTGCAGGCGCATCGGTCGGACATGGCTCGAGAGCTCGGGCCCCGCCACCTCGTTCCAGCGGGTGAAGACCAGTTCCATCGTGTGGGGGGACGGCGAAGCTCCGATACGACGCAATACCTTGGCGAGAGCCTCCCCGACCTGCAGGGGTCCGGCATCGGGTCCGCGCTGGCGTCGGCGTTTCTCGGCGCTCACGAGACCGTGGCGATCTGTCCGACGTCGACGATCTGCGCCACCTCGATCCCCGCGGGAAGCGGGGCGGCCGTCGTGAGGATGGACTGCCCTTGGGGGAGTTCGGCGATCAGGGCCAGGCTCCGGGCCGGATCGAGTTCGGAGAAGACGTCGTCGAGCAGGAGCACCGGGGTGAGATCGGTGTTCGCGACCACGAGCTGGTGCACCGCGATGCGTAAGGCCAGAGCCAGGCAGCGCTGCTCACCCTGAGAAGCGTGGGTCCTGGCCTCGCGCCCTTCCAGCGTCAGCAGAAGATCGTCCCGGTGCGGCCCCAGGGTGTTGACACCCCGTCGGAGATCATCGTTCCGGTTTGCTGCCAACGCGTCGAGCAGTTCGCCCGTCCAACTCCGGATGTACTGCTGCCCGGTCAGGACGTCATCGGGCGCCCCCGCCAAGCGCCCGTACGCCGGCCCGACATACGCCCCTAAAGCTCCTACCAGGCGTTCTCGTGCCGCGACCAGGATCTTTCCGGCTTGCGCGAGCCGCTCGTCCCACACATCGAGTGTGCTGGCCACGTCAGCACTCACACGGCCCCCGGCCTGGCGCAGCAGGGCCGCTCGTTGCCGCAGGACTCGTTCGACCTCGTCGGCCGCCCGTGCCCCCTCGGGGTCCAGGAGGCTCAACGCATCGTCCAAGACCTCACGGCGGATTTTCGGTCCCCCACTGACGATGGCGAGGTCCTCAGGAGAGAAGATCGTGCATGGGGTGGCTCTCGCCAGGTCTTTTCGGGCGTGGGCCACTTTACGATTGACCTGCGTCCGGCTTCGTCCCTCAGGAACGAGTTCTGCCTCCACCAAGGTGGGACTTTCGTGGTGCTGCAACTCGGCCCGGATGATGGCCCGCGCCGACCCGGTACGGACCATCGCATCACGCGGCGCCCCCCGAAACGATCGTTGCGACCCCAGATAGACCAACGCCTCGAGGACGCTCGTCTTTCCGGTCCCGTTCGGGCCGGTGATCACGGTGGTGCCCTCGGTTTCGGGCACGAAGCTCGCTCCTGCGAAAATCCGAAAATCGATGAGCTCTATCCGCTGCAGACTCATCGAAAGACCGGCTGTTCGCTCAGGAAACGCGTACTGGCATCAACAAATACCGGAACTGGTCGTCATCGGCACCGCGCACCGTGGCCGCCCGCGACGCATCGGCGGATTCCAGAATCACCTCGTCGCCCTGCACGGCTTCCGTGCCGTCGATCAGATACGAGGGATTGAAGGCGATCACCAGGTCCTCCCCGGTGAAATCGCCATCCACCGACTCAGAGGCATCACCGACCTCCTGGCTCACCACCGTGAGATCGACGCCACCCTGCCGCATCGAGAGGCGAACCGGCGTCGTATTGTCCCGAACCAGCAGTTGTACGCGTCGTAACGCGGCGAGAAACGACTCTTTCCCGAGATGGAGCCGGTTCGGATAGTGATCGGGGATCAGCTGGTTGTAGTCGGGATACCGCCCTTCGAGGAGCCGGGTGCTTATCTGCACGTTTCCCTGCCAAAACGTAATTTCACTGCTGCTGGCGGCAACGCCGACGTGACCTTCGCCGGCCTCTGCCGCCGCGTGACGTGCCGGCAATCTCTGTAGTTCAGCCAAAGCCCGGGCTGGGACGAGCAGGTCGTCTTCCCCCGGCAACGCCGTCACGCCGGGCAGATCCCTCATGGCCATGCGATACGAGTCGGTGGCCACCATCCGGATAGATCCGTTCACCCGGGACAACAAGACGCCCGTCAGGAGCGGGCGGGCATCGTCATGAGAGGCCGCACGGACGACCTGGCGGACCGCCTCGCCCAGAGCGGCCTCTGGAAGATCGGTCGTCGCCTCGGTTGTCTTCCCGACGGCCGGAAACTCCACGACCGGGTACGTCCGCAATTTGAAGTTGGACCGGGCAGCCGAAATCGTGATGTGGTCGTCGTCGTTGGCGAACGTGACCGCACCGGGCTCCAACCGCCGGACGATGTCAGTCGAGAGTCGTGCCGGCACGACGCAACTCCCGTCCTCGACGCCGATGACCTCCTCGGTGACCTGGATCGTGAGATCGAGATCTGTTCCCGTGACCGAAAGCACATTTCCCGTGCACGAGAGGAGAAGACCGGACAACACCGGAGAGGAGGTGGCGCGAGCACCAACGGCCCGACCGGCGGTGGCCAGCATGTCGATCAGTGCGTCTCGCTCGGATCTGAACTTCACCGGAACTTGTCCTTTCGGCCGTGTCCCCAGTCACTGTTGAGTGAAGAGGAGAGAAATGTAGTCAGTAAAGGTAATAAGGGCTGTGGATTGTGGATGAACGCCGTCCGGTGCTGGTGAATGGCTGTAATCGCGTCCCCATGGCGGTGTGGGTGACACGCGGTCAGAGCGGTGGGCGTTTCACTTCCCCGTCTCGGCCTGGGGACCGACGACCACGCTATCCCCAGCACGGCAAGGGTTGTCCACAGCTTCTCCGGCTTTGGCGCGGGTCACTCACGTGCCGGCACGAACCTGCTGAATGAGCTCGGTGACCTGCTCGTATATCTGGCGGCGTTGTTGCATTTGTCCTGTGATCTTGTCCACAGCATGTATGACCGTGGTGTGGTCGCGGTTGCCGAAGACCCGGGCGATGGCCGGATAGCTGTAGTCGGTGAGATTGCGCACGAGATACATCGCCACCTGGCGCGCGGTGACCAGGGGCCGGGTCCGGCTCGGGCCACAGATCGCCTCGATGCTGAAGCCGTAGCTCGCCGCGGTGGCCTCGAGGATGATCTGAGGGGTGATGCGGCGGGGCTCGCCCGCCAGAACGATGTCGGAGAGGACGCGCTCGGCCTGGGCCAGGGAGATTGCCTCCTTGTTCAGTTTGGCGAAGGCGCTGATGCGCGTGAGTGCCCCTTCGAGTTCCCGGATGTTGTTCTTTACATGGGTGGCGATGAACTCGAGGACGTCGTCGGGGACCTCCTGGTGCTCGCTCTCCGACTTCGAACGGAGGATGGCGAGACGGGTCTCCAGGTCAGGGGGGTCAATCTCGGTGATGAGGCCCGAGAGGAAGCGGCTGCGGAGGCGGTCCTCGAGCGTCTCGATCGACTTCGGCGGGCGGTCGGAGGTGAGGACGATCTGCTTGGAGGCCCCCTTGAGGTCGTTGTAGGTGTGGAAGAACTCTTCTTGGAGGCCTTCTTTGTTCTCCATGAACTGGACGTCGTCGATGAGGAGGACGTCACACTCCCGGTAGCGGCGCTTGAAGGCCAGTGTGGTGGAGGTGCGCAGCGAGTCGACGAAGTCGTTCATGAACGTCTCGGTGGTGACGTAGAGGACCTTGCGACGGCTGAAGTTCTCCGACACGTAATTGCCGATCGCATGGAGAAGGTGCGTCTTTCCGAGCCCGCTGTCACCGTAAATGAAGAGGGGATTGTAGGACCGACCTGGGGTTTCAGCGACCGCTTGCGCTGCGGCGTGCGCCAGGCGGTTGGAGGAGGCGGCGACAAACGTCTCGAAGACGAACTTCGGGTCGAGCTGGACGGCCGGGGATTCGCGGCCGTTCGTCATGACGAGGGGAGGCGGTGTCGGACGGGAGGCCGTCTCCACCGGCGCGGGCACCCCGAGGAACTCCTCGAGCTCCGGCTCGTCCGGTTCGTGGTGCTGTACCTCGAGACGTCCCCGCACCGGCGCACCGACCTCGTTGGCCAGCGTGTCCTCGATCATGGGCAGATACCGGGTCTCGACCCGCTCGAGAATCAGGCCGTTGGGGACGGACAGGACGAACACGCCGTCCGCGAACGTCACGGGCTCGATCCCGGATAACCACAATTGCCAGGTCGTCTCTGAAACCTGCTCGCGGAACGACCCGGTACACCGGTTCCATAGTTCTCCGGCTTGATTCACCGCGTCGTCCGATAGCCCTTCCTCCGTCCGCGGCGTCCTGGGCAGGTCTGAACGTTCCTCGGTGCGGGTAATTCGTTGACGGTACACCGTGTCACACCGGTCGACTAGTGGGCATTGTCCAATCGCGCCTAACATGGATGCACTCCACTACCACTGGCCCCAGACCAGCTGGTGAAACGAACTCTGTTACGCCCCGGTCAATGCCGTGAAAGCGTGGCGAAAGGCTGAATGACGTGAAGCGTACCTACCAACCGAATACCCGTAAGCGGGCCAAGACCCACGGTTTCCGCAAGCGCATGTCCACTCGGGCTGGCCGGGCCATCCTGAAGTCGCGGCGGCTCAAGGGGCGCCACCGTCTCACCGTCTGAGCTGCTTGTGCCCCCCAGGACGGTTGGAAGAATCCAAACTAGGGCAGCATTCGGCCAACTACAACGTTCCCGTGCCCGGGCGAGTTGTGGGCCGGTGCGGGCTACCTTTGTGCCCGCTGCCCCCGGTGCTTCTGGCGTGTATCCCCAGGTGGGGTACGCAATTGGGAAACACTGTGGCAATGCCGTGGTCCGGAACTCGCTGCGGCGCCGGATGCGGGAGTCGGCGCGGAGTATCGCCGCCACCCTTCCGCGGGGCACCTACCTGCTCCGGGTCGAGCCGGCCGCCGTACGGTGCGAGCCGGAACGATTCGTGAGCTTCGTCCAGGAAGCTCTGTCGTGTGCGTCGGAATCGGCGCGGGAATCGTCATGAACGACATGGAGACAACGCCGAATGTGGCGACCCGGGCAGCGATCCGCATCGTGCTGGCCTACCAGGGTGCGGCATCGGGGCGCATATCTCCGTGCCGGTTCTACCCGAGCTGCTCCAACTACGCCGTTGAGGCGTTCACCGAGCACGGATTCTGGTCAGGGCTCGCCTTGACTGCCAGACGCTTGCTCCGCTGCCGGCCGTTTGGCCCCCACGGCGTCGACCTCGTCCCGCTGCACGTGCACGCGAGGCCCGCCTCGAGGACCGGTCGGGTCCGATGATCAGCACCCTGCTGGGCGAAAACGCCCTGTTCAAGTCCATCGGACAGATATTTCACCCCCTCTTCGAGCTCTTCGGCTTGATCCTGGCGGGCATCTATGCCGTCATCCCCAACTACGGGGCGGCGATCATCGGGCTGACCATCCTGATCATGGCCGCTCTGACCCCCGTGACGATCAAGAGCACCAAGTCGATGATCGCCATGCAGCGCCTGCAGCCGGAGATGAAGAAGCTCCAGGTCAAGTACAAAGGCGCCGAGAACCGCGAACAACTCAACGCGGAAATGATGAAGCTGTATAAGGAGAACGGCACCAGCCCGTTCGGTGCTTGCCTGCCGAGCCTCTTGCAAATGCCGTTTCTTATCGTCCTGTATTCGCTTATCCGGGGTCTGTCATATGGGATAACGACGAAGTCGGGAAAGTTTATACCGATGCCTCGGTATATCCCGACTAATTCCAAAATGCACCATGACTTGGTGGCCAGCGGTGGGCAGATGCACTGGTGGTTTGGAATGGACCTTTCCTCCACGCCGTTCGCTCATCACGGTACAAATCAGGCACTTCTAACCATCCCTTATTTGGTCTTAGTCGGGATGGCTATTTTCCTGCAGTACTACCAGATGAAGCAGATGAACAGCCGTAACCCGCAAGCAGCGGCTGCGAATCCGCAAATGCAACAAATGCAGAAATTCTTTCCTCTTATTTTCGGTGTTATTTACTTGCGGGTGCCCGCGGGGGCCGTTCTCTATATGGTCTTTTCGTCGGCGATGAGGATCGGCACGCAGGAGTACATGTTCCGTTCCGGGATGGTCACGCCGGTCGGTGCCGCGCCCGTGGAGAAGGCGACTGAACGTGAGATCGGCGGTTCGACGGGACCGCCTAAGGCGACGGGGGCCCAGAAAGCCATCGGAACTGGGGGAAGCAAGACTCCGGCCAAGGGAAGCACGCCCCCGAAGGGCACGGCCACACCCAAAAGCGGTTCGGGGTCGAACGGAAAGACGGCGGCAAATGGCAAGCCCCCGGGCACCGTCCGACGCACCACGAACGCAAAGGGCACGAACGGCAGGGGCGCCCCAGCCGGCAAGCCCGGTGCCGCGAACGGCAAGAAACCATCAGAGGACGCGGAGATCGAGCTCACACCGGTGCCGAAAGAACACCCACGCTCGCGATCCAAGAGGACAAGAAAGGCTCGATAGAGCGTGGAGTGGGTAGAAGTCGCAGGTAAAACCATTGCCGAGGCAACCGAACTTGCATTGGACCAACTAGGTGTCGCAGTAGGTGACGCAGAAGTCATCGTGGTCACCGAACCCAAGACGGGCTTGTTTGGCCGGATGAGGGTTGAGGCCCGGGTCCGTGCCCGTGTGCGACCGGTCGGGGCGCGGCCAAAGCGTGAACGGTCCCGGGACCGCAGCCGCGGTGGCAAAGGTGGAGGTCAGGGGGCGAACGGATCAGGAAGCCGTCCTACGACACCGCGGACCGAACAGAAGACACCCGCCAATGGGACCTCCGAAGCCACCAGCACAACCACGGGTACAGGCACCAGTCGGTCCGCACGCCGGCGCCGCAACCGGAGCCAAGGGGGTGCCGGGTCCTCAGGCGTCGCCCAAAACGGTTCCGCTGCCCCCGGTCGTGACAGCTCGAATGGAGCAACACCGAAGAACACGCAACGCACAAGAGAACCGAAGGAGACAGTTGACATGGCCGAAGGTATGACGCTCGAGGAGCAGGGTGAGGTTGGCCGAGCGTTCCTGGCCGGCTTGCTGACCGAATACGGAGTCTCGGCCACAGTGGAGATGCGACTCCTCGATGAGGAGACGGTGGAGGTTGCCGCCGTCGGAGAGGATCTGGGGCTCCTGGTCGGCCCCAGGGGCTCGACACTGAGTGCGCTTCAAGACCTCACCCGCGCCGTGGTGCAGCGTCAGTGCCCCTCACGTACCGACCGGATCCTGGTTGACGTGGCCGGGTACCGGGAGAAGCGCTCAGCAGCGTTGAAGCGGTTCAGCACCCAGATTGCAGAGGAGGTCATCGCCTCGGGCCAGGAGAAGGCTCTCGAGGCAATGAGCCCGGCAGACCGCAAAGCGGTGCATGACGCAGTAAATGAGATCGACGGGGTTGCCACCCGCTCCGAGGGTGAAGACCCCAACCGCTACATCGTGATCGCCCCAGCCGGCTGATCGGGAGCCGTCGATGTCGGCTGCCGACAACGACGGAGCGACCGGATCTGTCAAGGCAACACTCCTCGCCGCGCGAGAACTGGGGTTCTTGGGTCCAGGGTCCATCGACCGGCATTTGCTCCACGCACAGGGGTTCGTCGATCTGGCGAGGAGTCAGCCGCTCAGCCCGGAGGGGCCTCGCGTCTTGGATCTCGGGTCCGGCGGAGGTCTGCCCGGTCTTGTCCTGGCCGATCAGTGGCCAGAAGCGAACTTCGTGTTGCTGGACGCCAATCAGCGCCGCACCGACTTTCTTCACCGGGCGGTGGTCTCTTGTGACCTGCAGGACCGCGTTCGAGTCGTCCAGCTCCGAGCCGAAGTTGGTGGACGCGATCCCCTCCTTCGAGGAGCGTTCGACGGGGTGGTCGTCCGATCGTTCGGACCGCCCGCCGTGGTTGCCGAGTGCGCAGCACCCTTTCTTCGCAAGGGTGGGTGGCTGATCGTCTCGGAGCCACCGGCGGAAAAGGATTCGTCGGAGGATCCGACCCGGGGGGATCCCGGGGATCTTGGAACCGCCACCGGGGGTGCTTCGGACCGCTGGCCAGCGAAGTCGCTGGCTCAGCTCGGGCTCACTCCAGTGGCGTTTGTTCGTCAGCAGTTCGCCTATCAAGTCCTGCGGCAGGCTGAGCTGTGCCCCGATAAGTTCCCCCGCCGTGATGGTGTGCCAGGCAGAAAACCCCTCTTCTGAGGAAGTGTGGGGCAGAACGGCCTCCCGAATAGGCGCTGGTCCCCACGAGGGTTCGCCCGGCTGGATCTGCAGCTCTGAGGCGATCAAGGCCGGACTTCCCACCTGAGCTAAGCGAGTCAGCCCCTGAAGGCTGTGCTCGAGGGGGAGCGGAACCCGCTCCTCCTCGTTAGTAGCGCCGTCACTTAGGGGGTGACTGACACCTGCCAATCCCGGTGCCCTTGAGAGAGAACTCCGATAACCGATGGAATGTTTCACGTGGAACACTCCCCTCTGACAGCTGTGAGGGGCAGATGCGAGGTAACGGGATTCCCGAACCGAGGGGAACGGAGTGACCGGGCAACCCGACGCAGGGCACCCGGTCAGATCTGTAGATCCCATTCAATTTGGAGGAGGCTCTCTCCAGGGGCAGTAAGCAGGAAGGCCTGGGAAGGCGTCCCGTCGAGTGCTTGATTGAACACCCTGCCACCCGTTGGCTATCGGAACGGTGGCTTTGCTGAATTGAACAGGCGCAGGCTGGTGCTGAGTTCTGACGGCATCCTTCGTTGAGAAGCCTCGTACTGGTGGCAGAGCAGGATTACCCTCAGAGGGTGGCCATCGTCCTCCCGGAGCTCGATATCGAGAGGATCAGGCGGTGGTGCCGGGAACGTTGTCCCGACAGGCTCCGGGAGAAGGTGCGGCTCGAGGTCAGCACTCGGGGAAGGTCCGTGTACATCCATGAGTGCCGTCCTGTGTGGAGAGGTGCCCCAGATGAATGGACCAAGACGCCGATTGCGCAGCTTCGCTACCAGGGCGACGGAGCCTGGACGCTCTACCTGGGCCGACCGTTACGGCAAATGGTCGATGTACCGCGGCCTCGACACCGGTCAGCGAATCAACGTGATCCTGGATGAGATAGGCGAAGATCCCACCGGCATCTTCTGGGGATGAGCGTTGTGGGCGAACCGGTGTGTCGATGAATCGGAAGCGGTAACACCCCATCTCCGTCCATGCCCGTCACGTCGGCAGGCGGATTGCGCGCCCAAGTTGCATCGACCGAGCCGGTCATCGCCGCCTTGAGCACTGCGTACCCGGGATTCGCTGGCTCCCCGTTCGCCCCGGCAGACCCGCCGGCTGGGGTCGGATTCTGCCCCGCAATCCCTCCGCGCCGACGCCACCCGTTGCAAGTGGGGTTGCCCCGGCGATCTCGTGGTAGAGCTCGCCGGCGGCGAGGGCTGGCAGGGAACGGAACTGCACGTGCGACGACAGCAGGGTCGACACTATGTGTGTCCCGACCCGATCAGGTCTATCTCCAACAGGCTGTCGCGAGAGCATCCTTGGCTCGCCCCCCGGTGAGTCACGGAGGAGTTCTCCGCCGGGTGCAGAACTTCCTGAGAAAGGCCGGCTCCAGTTTGGGGGAATCGACGAGGCACCCCCCCGGTTCGGAGCTTGCAACGTCCGGAGCCCAGCACGGAGCTCAGCACGGAGCCTGGTGCCCGGAGGCCGGTGCCCGGTATCCGGAGCCCAGCACGGAGCCTGGTGTTCGGAGGCCGGAACTCCGGTCCGGGGTCTGTGAGCGCCCCGCCGAGGTGACGTGCCAGGTCGCTTTTGCACGAGCCTGCTTCGCTCTCGCCGGACCGGACGGTCACTTGCCTGGCCCTCGAGGGGCGGGCGCCACAGAAGGCCGGTGTGGTCCTGAATCAGCCCCAACGGCCATTTCGACCGAATGTTTCACGTGAAACACTCGGCGAAGTCTTGACCTAGTGACTGTCGGCAGGCCAGGATAGGCAATGTGACGCGGCGAATTAGTGAGACTGCTTAATGCGGATCCGCCGTCGAGACAGGGGAGAGCCAACCCGGGCGCCATCCGATGAGGTTATGGAGTCCCCGGTCCAACCGAGAGAAGACCGGGTTGTCACAGCGTCCCCACCCCTGGCACCAGTTGCTCTGGAACCGGAGCCGGAACCTCCTGCTGACCCCACCCCACCCCCGTTTGACCAAGCCTTGCTGACTCCCACTCCCCCATCATCTCCTGAGGTCGTCCAGACGTCCGTCGGGGCCTCACCGAACCCATCCGTGAATCCCCCAACTTCGGCCGAACCTGTTACGCCAGTGGTCGTGCCCAGAGCGGAACCGCTGCCACGGGTTCCTGAGCCAATCATTCAGCCAACGGCGGCCACGAGCACCGAGACCGCGAAAGGCGAAGTTGCGTCTGCTCCCGTGGCCGCACCTCCTGTCGATATGCCGCCCGCCGCGGTTCCTCCCGTGCCGTCGCCGCCTGCAGCCACCCCGCCTGCAGCCACCCCACCGGTCGTCTCTCCTCCTGCCGCCGTTGCTCCCGTAACTGTTGCGCCGGCGCCGGTGGCGGAGGCTGCACCGGAGCCCGCTCCTGTCCCCGACCCGACCCCGTCGGCGGCGCAGTCGACGCCTCAGATGAGGACGCCGACGATCCGGTCCGAGGCGGACGCTCTTCTCGATGGTTCCCGGCCCGCCGTGAGGGAGCTACCTCGGGTGATCGCAATCGCCAATCAGAAGGGCGGCGTCGGCAAGACCACGACCACGGTCAACCTCGGTGCGGCCCTGGCCGAGATCGGCTACCGCGTCCTTGTCATCGATCTCGATCCACAGGGCAATGCGACGACCGGCCTGGGAATCGACGCCCGGAACTTCGAGCTCTCGATGTACGACGTCATAATGCGGGATCAATCGCTGGAGGACTGTATTGAGCCCACCAGTGTGAAGAACCTCTTCGTGGCGCCGGCCACGATCGACTTGGCGGGAATCGAGATCGAGCTTGTCCCGGCTTTCAGCCGGGAGATGAAGCTGAAGCGGGCCATCGACACCGTCGTCGATGATTTCGACTTCATCCTGATTGACTGTCCCCCGTCGCTCGGGCTGATCACGGTGAACGGCCTCGCCGCCGCGGGCGAGGTCATGGTGCCCATCCAGTGCGAGTACTACGCACTGGAGGGACTGAGTCAGCTTCTGCGCAACGTGAATCTGGTGTCGTCGAACCTCAACGAGTCGCTCGAGGTCACGACCATTGTGCTGACCATGTTCGACGCGCGGACACGGCTGTCGGTCGATGTCGCCAACGAAGTGCGGCTTCATTTTGCCGATCGCGTCTGCAAGAGCGTGATCCCTCGAACCGTGCGGCTCTCCGAGGCACCGTCGTTCGGACAGCCGATCACCGTTTTCGATCCGACGTCACGAGGGGCCGTGGCCTACCGTGAACTGGCCAAGGAGGTGAGCAATGGCGCGCCGCAGCGGACTCGGTAAAGGCCTGAGCGCCCTGATTCCGTCCGAAGCGACGGGAGAGATGGACTCGGCCCTTCGTGTCGTGCCCATCTCCCACATCAAGCCGAATGCCTTTCAGCCCCGGAGTCACTTCGACGAGGAGTCGATGTCGGCGTTAGCCGCTTCCATCAGAGAGGTCGGCCTCCTCCAGCCGGTGCTGGTACGCGAGGTCGACGGCGAGGAGGAGAGCTACGAGCTGATCGCCGGGGAGCGCCGTTGGCGCGCCGCTCGCCGGGCCGGCATGCAGACCATCCCTGTGCTCGTCCAGCCTGAGACGGGCGATGTCACGAGTCTCGAGCAGGCTCTCGTGGAGAACCTCCACCGGGAGGACCTCAACGCCTTGGAGGAAGCGGCGGCGTATCAGCAACTCATCGACGAGTTCGGCCTGACCCACGAGCAGGTGGCGACCCGAATGGGCAAGGGTCGAGCCACTGTTACCAATACGCTCCGCCTGCTGCAACTTCCGGCCGGTGCGCAGCGTGCGCTGGCCGAGCGCACGATCTCGGCCGGCCATGCCCGGGCCCTGCTGGGCACCCCTGATCGGACCTTGCAGGAGAAGCTGGTCGAGCAGATTGCCTCCGAGGGGTTGACAGTTCGCGCCGTCGAGGAGATCGTTCGGGGAGGGGCGCCCCCTCCGCAGCAATCGCCGATGCCGGAGGAAATTCCGGTGGAATTGGAAGAAGAACCTGGTACTACCACTGGTCCTACCGGTTTGGGCGTGCGGCGCACTCCCCAGAAGAAGCTGCCCGAACCCGGGGTGTTGGAGTTGGAGGACCTTCTCTCGACCCACCTGAACACCAGAGTAAGGGTCGACATTCAGAATCGCCGGGGCAGGCTCGTGGTCGAATTCGCCACTCTCGAGGATCTCGAGCGCATCTACCGGGCCATGGTCGGTGACGGTTCCGCCTAGTTATTCACAGAACTGTCAAGTCACCGTTCAGCTTCATCCACAACGTCATGCACAGGTTGTGGATTGTTGCCAAGCGTTCATCTCCGGATGAGGTTCGTCACCCAACAATCACCCTGCTAGTCCCAGGAAGCGTCGGCCCATTTGCCCAGGGCGGTGGACAACGCCGCGGCTAAAAGGGCCGAGCGCTCGACGACCAGGCTGGCCGGACCCAGCTCGACCAGGACCGATGGCATCCGGGTCTCTCGCAGGATCGCCAACGACATGCCTTGAGCCCCGCCGTCCTCGATCCCGAGGATCCCCGGGACGATCTCCTGGATCAGCTCGGCCAGAAGGCGGCCGCCCTGTGACTCGTCGTGGATGCCGGCCCAGTATGCGGTGTGACACGCGGCCCGGGCGGGGTTGAGCCGGAGGCCGAGAAACACCTCGACTCCGAGGTCATTGGCCTGGTGGGCCTGTTCGGAGTCATCGGGATGATGGAGATCGGTGACCTGGGTCCCACCGAGCACGAGGCGACGTCGTAGGGCGCCGGTCACACTGCCCAAGCCGCCCCGCTCGCCGATGGCGACATGGCGTCCCGTGAGGGTCGGGGGAGCGTGGCGCAACTGGGCTCGGGCGCGGACGGAGGAGATCAATTCCGGCTCGTCGTGTCGGCTCTCGAGGCGAATGAGCTCGCGGAGCGTGGCACCTCCCGCGATGCCGTCGACGGGCATGCCCACATTGCGTTGGAACTCGGCCAGCGCGCGCGACGTCCGGTCGCCGAAAATGCCGTCGACCCGCCCCGTGTCGAATCCGAGCGTGCTCAACCGCTGCTGGAGGTCGACCACGTCGTCGCCGCGCAGCATGGGCGTACGGCGGTAGAGGAAGCGATCACCGAGACGAAAACCGGCCTCGACCAGGATGTTCCATGTCTGAGTCCCGCAGACGCCGTCCACCCGGAGGCCACGGAGATGCTGAAACGCCTCAATGGCAGCCCGGGTGGCGTCGCCGAAGAATCCGTCAGCGTCGATCGGCGCGCCGCTGTTGAGGATGGCGGTCAACCGGCGCTGCACGTCGGACACCGCGTCCCCCTCGTCACCGAGGGAGAGGGGCAGGACTACAGGTACGCCGCGATCTCCTGGAGGAGTTGACCCTTGGGCTTCGCCCCGATCAGGCGGACTTCCGGCTCCCCGTCCTTGAAGAGGATCAGCGTCGGGATGCTCATCACGCCGAATCTGCTCGTCACCTCGAGGTTGTCGTCGATGTTCAGTTTCCCGATCTGGATCTTGCCGGCCTGCTCCTCGGCGATTTCCTCCAGAACCGGTGAAATCATTTTGCACGGGCCACACCACTCGGCCCAGAAGTCCACCAGCACGGGGACATCGGAGCTCTTGACATGCTCGTCAAAGGTAGCGTCGCTCAGGGTCACAATCTTCTCACTCATGTGTTCTCCTTGTCACAGTCGTGTAACGCCCCGGGCCCTTGTTCTGTTCCCGCAGGGTGTCGGCGCTATTCGTCCCGTTCCTCCAGCCAGCGCTCGGCGTCGATCGCCGCCGTGCAACCGGATCCGGCTGAGGTCACCGCTTGACGGTAGTAGTCGTCCTGGACGTCGCCACAGGCGAAAACCCCCTCCACGCTGGTGCGCGACGACTTCCCGATTGTGCGGACGTAGCCGTTGGCTTCCAACTCGAGTTGTCCCTTGACCAGGGTGCTGTTGGGCTCGTGGCCGATGGCCACGAAGAGCCCGCTCACCGGCAGCTCGAAGGTCTCCGACGAGGTGGTGTGCTGCAGCTTGATCCCGCTGACCTTTGTGTCGCCCAGCACGTCGACGATGACCGAGTTCCACAGGAATTCGATCTTGGGGTTCTTGAAGGCACGCTCCTGCATGATCTTGGAGGCCCGGAGCTCGTCGCGACGGTGCACCACGGTGACCTTGGAGGCGAAGCGGGTGAGGAAGATCGCCTCCTCGAGGGCGGAATCGCCGCCGCCGGCCACGGCGATGTGCTGCTCGCGGAAGAAGAACCCGTCACAGGTGGCGCAGGTCGAGACCCCGTAGCCGACGAGGCGGCTCTCGTTGGTGCACCCCAGCATGAGCGAACGCGCACCGGTGGCGATGATCAGTGCGTCCGCCTCGATGGCCGGCTCGTCCGACTCGGGATTGGTCAGCCACAACGGGAAGGGCGACGGAGAGGACAGGTCGAGGCGGCTGACCTTGGAGGTGCGCAGTTCCGCGCCGAAGCGGATGGCCTGCTCACGCATCCTCCCCATCAGATCGGGCCCCATGACCCCGTCGACGAAGCCGGGGTAGTTCTCGACGTCAGTCGTGAGCATGAGTTGCCCGCCGGGCTGGTCGCTGGTCGACGACGGCTCACCCTCGATGACCAGGGGCTCGAGCTGGGCCCGGGCGGCGTAGACGGCGGCTGTCAGGCCGGCCGGCCCCGAACCGACGATGACAACCTTGCGACGCTCAGGCATCGTCGGGGAGGACGACGCCGCGCCGGGAGTAGGCGAAGGCCCCGCCCAGGCAGAAGATCGCGCCCAGCACCAGATAGGAGATCCAGACCTTGCCGTTGAAGAAGTAAACCGTCGTGAAGCGGATGAAGCCCACGCTCAGGAGCACGACGATGGTCAGGGCCACCACGAGGATGATGACCCCGAAGACGACGGCGCGGGCGGCCACGACGGCAGGGCGTACCGCCTTGTCGTTGACCACGGCCACGACGGAGTCGATGGCGTCGAGCGCTCGGTTGGACAGCTCGTCGGCAATGTTCTGATCGGCCACGAGCAGAGATTAGTCGTCAGCGGCCGCGGTCGAAGCCGGCACGATGTAACAGACCCCGACGGTGTTGGGGCCGGTGTGCGAGCCGACCACCGGCCCGAGCTGGACCGACAGCAGGGGATGCTCTCCGGGGATCGCATTGATCACGGCGAGCACCTCGTCGATGTCGTCGCAGGCCCCGTCGGCGACGGCAAGGCGTTCGAGCGGCGCGTCCCCGGCCACCTTGTTGCTGAGGTAGCCCAACGCACGCGTGCGCGTGCGTTGCTTGGACTCTTCGGCCACTTCGCCGTCTTTGACCATGATGACCGGCTTGATGGAGAGGAGCGAGCCCAGGAGGGCCTGGGCGCCGCCGATGCGTCCGCCGCGCTGGAGGAAGTCGAGCCCGCCCAGGACGCCGAACACGCGGGTCCGGGCGGTCCGGTCCTCCGACGCCGCCACCAGTTCGTCCAGTCCCGCTCCGGCCGCGGCCTCCTCGGCGGCGGCGATGACGATCAGTCCCTGTCCCATGGTGACCGAGCGGGTGTCGACCACACGGACGGGGATCTCCGTGAACGTGTCGGCTGCGGTGACGGCCGAGGCGTAGGTGGCCGAAAGCTTGGAGGAGAGCGTGAGACAGAGCACGGCTTCGGCCCCTTCCGCGGCGGCGCGTTGGAAAGCCTCCATGAACATGCCGGGCGGGGGAGCGGCGGTCCCGGGCAGGTCGCCCTTGCCCTTGCACCGGTGCCAGAACTCCTCGGACGTCAGCTCGCTGCGGTCCTCGAACTCCTCGTCGCCGAAACGGATGGTGAGCGGAACCACCAGGAGGTCGTGCTGCTTGACCAGGTCCTCGGTGAGGTCGCAGGCGCTGTCGGTCACAATCCGCACACCGGGCATGCATCGAGTCTGCCACGGTGACCCCGGAGATGTCCGCTATGAGGGGGAGCGCTGGTGGGACACGAGCCGTCGCGTCTCGTGACGCCGGGCCTCCCGGTTGCGGGCCTCGGCCCGGCGTCCGAGCAGGATGGCGACACCCGCATAGACGACGATGCCGGCCACCACCGAGCCGACGACGCCGCGCGAACAGCGTGAAGCCCTGGTTCGAGCCCGAGAGGTTCGACACCACGAGGACGGTGACGCCCATGGCGAGCGACGCCACAATGACGCGGCGCAGGGGATCCCAGGTCTCGGGTGTGCCCAGGCGGCCGAACCAGTAGCGCAGAAGGGCCAGCCCGATGAGGGCGCCCACGGTGTAGGCGACCGACAAGGACAGGGCCAGCCCGCGGACACCGAGGGGGTGCACCAACACCACGGCCAGCGCCACGTTGATGCTGTTCTCGATCAGGTAGAGGTAGAAGGCCACCTTGGTGCGCTGCATCGACTGCAGCACGCGGACGACATAGAGGTACGTACAGAAGCCGGGCAGGCCAAGTGCGAACATCGCCAGGGCCGAGCCGGTGGTCAGCGTCTGCACCGGCGTGCTGGCGCCGTGGCCGAGGAGGAGGGCCACGGCGGGTTTGGCCAGCAGGAGCAGGCCGAGGGATGCCGGGATGATGAGGGCGAGCATGGCGCGTAGCCCCCCGGACAGGCGGGCGAGGAAGGCGGCGATCTGCCCGGTGGACCAACGTTCGGCCAGGTCAGGAGCCACGACAGACATGATGGTGACCGCGACGATCCCGTAGGGCATCTGGAAGAAGGCGTAGGCGTAGGTGTACGAGGAGACCGGGTCGGCGCCCCCCGCGGTACCGGCGAGGAGGATGACCACGAACTGCGCCACCTGGTTGGCCACGACGAAGCCGAATGTCCATCCACTGAGGCGGACCACCGTGCGGAGCGCGGCGTCGTGCAGGTCCCAGTGCCAGCGGAGCCCCTTGAGCCCCGCCCCGCGCAGGCTCGGCACCAGGGCGACGCATTGGAGGACCACCCCGAGCGAGGTGCCCAGACCGAGCAGGACGAGGTCGGTGTGGTTGACCTCCAGAGTGGCCAGGCTGGCGCCACGCCCCGCCAAGACGCCGAACCAGACGAGGACCCCGATGCAGACCAGGTTGTTGACGATCGGCGCCCAGGCGACGGCGACGAACCGCCTCTGGGTGTTGAGGAGCGCGGTGGCCAACGCGAAGACGCCATAGGCGGCGATCTGGATCACGAACCAGCGCAACAACGTGGTGGCGACGGCGCGCTCGGACGTGATGGTGTGGACGAGGTGAGTGTGTGACGACGTATCGAGCGCAGTCAGTGCCGTGATGAAGACCGGCGCCAGCACCAGCGCCGCCACCGTCGTGGTCACCAGCACGACCAACGACACCGTCAGGATGGCCGAGATGGACTTGAACGCCTCGTCCTTCCTCCGGTTGGCCAGTTGGGCCACGAAGACCGGGATGAACGTGGCCGACAGCACCCCGCCGAGCACGATGTCGTAGAGCATGTTGGGCGTGGTGTTGGCCAGGTTGAAGGCGTCAGCGAGGTGGGACTGGCCCAGCGCCCAGGCGAGCGCCACGATCCGCAACACGCCCGTCAGCCGGGAGACCCCCGTCCCGAACGCCACGTACGTGGCTGCCGTCGAGAGGGAGAGGCGCCGTGCCGGGGCGGCGGCCGGCAGGGGGAGGGGGCCGGCGGGGAGTGGGCCGGCGGGGAGCGTGCCGGGTGGCGGGGGGCCGGCGGGGAGTGGGCCGGCGGGGAGCGTGCCGGGTGGCGGGGGGCCGGCCGGCGGCGGGCCAAGGGGCGGCGAGCCAGGGGGCAGTGAGCCGGGCGGCGGTGAGCCGGGTGGCAGGGTGGTCATGTCAGGCAGCCCGCGGTCCACGGCGGCGGCCGCGCCGCCAGGTGCGGGCCCACCACACCAACAGGACCAGCGCGGCGAGACAGGTCAGGGCCACGCCGACGAGTGAGATCGAGGTGGAGTGCACGGTGAGAGTGGCGCGGGCGATCACGAGCTGACCGTCGGGGGTGGTCAGCGTGACCCCGACGGGGAGCCGGTCACCCGAGGTGCGCGAACGTGCCTGTATGCGGACGGCGGTCGTGGGGCGGTCGAGGGTGAGCGAGCGCGAGTTCCCGTCGGGAAAGCTGAACTTGTCGCTGTCGACCGAGACCGTCACCTTGATCGCGTAGGGCGCATGGGACAGGACCGAGATCGGGATCGGCGCGGTGCGGGAGGTGAAGGTGATGGTGCCCAGGTCCGCCAGTGAGACGAGGCCCACCTCGTCATCGAAATGTTGGGTGTAAAGGTCGAGGGAGCTCGTGCGTTGGGCGGGGTCGAACGACAGGTTCTGGGTGGCCAGCAATTGGTCGGCGAGCTCGGTGAACACCGGGGGACGACTGCTCGCGGCGTCACTCAGCGACGTGAGGTGCGCCCGGGCGGCGACGAGTCGCCTGGCCTGACCGGCCGTGATCACGCGCGGGGTCGGCCCCGACTGGAGGTGGCGGGATGCGGGCTCGTTGTTGCCGCCCTTGTGCACTTCGGAGAAGAACTGGCTGAGGGTGACGGGCTGGAGCGCCGGATTGCCCGACATCCCTTCGAGCAACGTCGCGAGGAAGGCCGGCGACGAGGGCAGCCATGCACCTTGTGGCTCCAGGACGATCCCGCGGGCGTCCAGGAGGGAGGGGTTCTCGAAATGGGTGAACTCAAGGGCGGCCAGCAGTTGGTTGGCGGCCAGGACGGGGTCTCGGGGGTCGGCCCGGAAGAACGAGGAGAGCTGGCTGTCGGCGGCAGCCCCGGTGACCCGGTTCCCGCTGCCCAGTGCGAGGGAGAAGGTCTGGGCGAAGGTGAGGGGACTGGTGCCGGCGGACGCCAGGTTGGTGTCGGCGAGGACGACCCGGTCGGTGTGCGCGGCCTGGAGCCCCAACCCGAGGTTGGTGGCACTGGCACTGGTGAAGGTCGACGACGTGTCGACCCATGGACCCGGGGTCGGGTGGAGCCCGGCCTGCCGCAGGAGGGAGTCGCCGCGTGTGAGTTGTTCGGGGATTTCGCCCAGTAATCCACCGCCCGCCAGGGCGGCCACGTCGATGGGGACGTAGGGCTGGTCGATCAGCTCGTCACCACCGGGGACCGTCAAGCTTGCAAGCTGGTCCCGGGTCCGCCGGCCCGATTTGGTGTCCGCATCCAGGGTCTGCACGGTGGCGGGGTTGGCTGCCACCGTCAAGGGGATGCCGCGATGTGAGGTGAGCACGCCGGCGATCTCTTCCTGCAGCTTGAGGGAAGTCTTGGAGGGTGGCGAGAAGTCGGGCGAGAAGTTCGCGGAGAGCGGGATGATCAGGCCGACCCGGAGCGCCCCCCCGGGCCCGATCGAACTGTGAAAGCCGGGTTCTTGATAGGTGAGGAACGTGGTGTAGCGGGCCAGGGCCGTCGTGGTGCCTTGGCGGTAGAGGGCGACCGATACCGGGTAGACGCCTCCACAGGCCCCTTCATCGGGGGTGCACCCGAGGACCACGGTCGGGTCGGCTGGCGGTGCAGGGCACGCTGTTGGGGGGCACTGTGGTCACGGTGGTCGGGGCCTGGGCCGTCTTGGTCGGGGAGGACGGTCGTGCAGGTCGTCGCGATCGCACCGTCCGCGGTGACGGCAACGGCGGCGTTGAATTGGCCGAGGACGGTCTTGTCGGGCACGGCATTGGTGGCCTGGCCCAATTCGGTCCCATTTCTGATGCGGTTGTAGAAGGTCAATTGCACATGGAGGTCGCTGACCGGGCCGGCAGAGGCTCCCACCCCCACCGTGAGGGAGAACCAGGGGGCGGCCGGCGTGACCCAGGGCGTCTGTGCGCGCAACGTGAGGACGGACGTCGACGGGACAGCAGCAGCGGCACTCGCGGCATTCGTCGCACCGGTGCCAGTCGGGGCGCTCCCGGCGGTTGCCTCGTGCTGCACCTCGGCCGTGGCCGGTGCTCCCGCCGCGAGGAGCCCTGTTGCCGCCGCGAGGGCGCAAAGGCAGAGCGTGGCCCAGCGCGTCGACACAGGGCCACGCTAGATGCCGCACTACCGTGGTCGGGTGCCATCCACGTCCGTGCCCGAGCGATTCCGCCCTCTCCAAGACGCGACGGCTGGACTGGCCGAGCGATTCCGCCTGGCCGGTCGCAGCCTGTATCTCGTGGGGGGCTCTGTCCGTGACGCGCTCTTCCCGGCGGCTGCGGCGGCGGACCCCGACTTCGATCTCACCACCGAGGCGCGTCCTGACGAGATCGAGCGCCTGGTCCGGGGGTGGGCCGACGACGTGTGGACGCAAGGGGCGCGTTTCGGGACCATCGGGTGCCGGCGCGCCGGCCAGCTGTTCGAGATCACGACGCACCGGGCCGAGGTCTACGTGCCCGATTCGCGCAAGCCCGAGGTGACGTTCGGCGACGATATCGAGCAGGACCTGTCGCGCCGCGACTTCACCATCAACGCACTGGCGTTGCGGCTACCCGACATGGAACTGGTGGACCCCTTCGGCGGTCTGGCCGACCTCGCCTCGGGTCGCCTGCGCACACCGCTCGATCCGGAGATCTCGTTCGGCGACGACCCGCTGCGCATGTTGCGTGCGGCCCGCTTCATGGCCCGTTTCTCGCTCAAGCCCGACCCCGCACTCGAGTCGGCGGTCGAAGCGATGCACGAGCGTCTCTCGATCGTGTCGCGCGAGCGGATCCGCGATGAGCTCGACAAGATGATGGTGCTCGACACGCCTTCGGAGGCGCTGTGGTTCGTGGTGCGCACCGGGCTGGCGGCCGACTTCCTGCCCGAGCTCCCCGGCCTCGCGCTCGAGCAGGACCCTATTCACCGTCACAAGGACGTGCTGGCGCACACGCTGGCCGTGGTGGACAAGACGTCGGCGGACCGCGTGCTCCGCTTGGCGGCGCTCTTCCACGATGTGGGCAAGCCCCGGACGCGGGCCATCACCGACGGCGGGGTGAGCTTTCACCATCACGAGGTCGTCGGGGCGCGGATGACGCGGCACGCGCATGGAGGCGTTGCGCTACTCGGCCGATGACATCAACACGGTGGTGCGGTTGGTCGAGCTGCATCTGCGCTTCCACACCTACCGCCTCGGGTGGACCGACAAGGCGGTGCGCCGCTACGTGCGCGACGCGGGGGAGCACCTCGAACGGCTCAACGAGTTGACGCGGTGCGACTGCACGACGCGCAACGCCAGCAAAGCGCGGGCACTGGCGCGTCGGATGGACGAGCTCGAGGCGCGCATCACCGAGCTCGGCGAGGAGGAGGAGCTGCGCGCATTGCGGCCCGACCTCACCGGGAATCAGGTCATGGAGTTGCTCGAGGTCGACCCGGGTCCGGTCGTGGGCCACGCGCTGGCGTTCCTCATGGAACTCCGGCTCGACGAAGGCCCCCTCGGCGAGGAGGAAGCGGGGCGTCGCCTGCTCGAATGGTGGCGGGCCCAGGGCTGAGTGCCGGGCGGGTCACTTGGTTGGCCTGTCAGTTGGTTGGCTGGTGAGTGAGCCGGTTGGTTGGCCCGCCAATTTGTCAGTCAGCCGGTTGGTTGGGGGTCAGCCGGTTGGTCGACCCGCCAATTTGTCAGTCAGCCGGCCAGACGCCACCGCGGTCGCCGGCGGCGAAGGACTCCACCAGCTCCTGGGCCACGTCGTCGTGGTACTGCACCGGGGGCGACTTCATGAAGTACGCCGAAGGGCCGAGGAGCGGTCCGCCGATGCCGCGGTCGAGGGCGAGCTTGGCGCAGCGGACAGCATCGATGATGACGCCGGCCGAGTTCGGGGAGTCCCACACTTCGAGCTTGAGCTCGAGATTCAGCGGCACGTCGCCGAAGTTGCGGCCTTCCATGCGGATATAGGCCCACTTGCGGTCCTTCAACCACGGCACGTGGTCCGAGGGCCCGATGTGGACGTCGTCGGCTTCGAGCAGGCTGTCCTCTATCTGGCTCGTGACGGCCTGGGTCTTGGAGATCTTCTTGGACTCGAGGCGCTCGCGCTCGAGCATGTTCTTGAAGTCCATGTTGCCGCCGACATTCAGCTGATAGGTGTGGTCGAGGGCCAGGCCGCGGTCTTCGAACAGACGGGTCAGGATGCGGTGCACGATCGTGGAGCCGACCTGGCTCTTGATGTCGTCACCCACGATCGGCACGCCGGCATCGCGGAACTTGCGGGCCCACTCGGGATCCGAGGCGATGAAGACGGGGATGGCGTTGACGAAGGCCACGCCGGCGTCGAGGCACGCTTGGGCGTAGTGGCGCTGCGCCTGCTCGGACCCGACCGGGAGATAGGAGACGAGGACGTCGGCCTTGGCGTCGCGCAGGGCCTGGGCCACGTCGACCGGCGCGGCTGGTGACTCCTCGACCACCTCGCGGTAGTACTTGCCCAACCCGTCGAACGTCGGCCCCCGCTGGACGGTGACGCCGACCTCGCCGACGTCGGCGAAGCGGATGGTGTTATTCAGCCCGGCGTGGATGGCCTTGCCGAGATCGGTGCCGACCTTGGTCTGGTCGACGTCGAATGCCGCCACGGGGACGATGTCGCGCACGTGATAGCCGCCGAGCTCGACATGCATCAGGCCGGGCACGGTGTCCTCGGGCTGCGCGTCGCGGTAGTAGGTGATCCCTTGGATCAGCGAGCTGGCGCAGTTGCCGACGCCGGCGATAGCGAGGCGGATAGGGCTGCTCATCGCATGTCTCCTTCATAGGTGAGTTCGGTGGGAACCGATTGTTCATAGGTGATCTCGGTGGGAACCGAGGTGGGAAGTGGTGTGGGAAGCGGTGTGGGAAGCGGTTGGGGTATGGCGCGTTCGCTGGCGATCAGCCGGTCGAGCCAGCTGATGTCCTGGGCGACGCTGTCTGCGGTGTGCTGCACGACAGAGCGGGCGTAGACGTCGAGGTCGACGTTGGTCCCTTGCGCCTCGGCCAGGCGTTGGACCAGTTGGGCCCGGCGGCGCTCGAGGAGCGAGAGCCGGGCCTGGGGGGCGAGATGCCGGGCGAAGGCCAGACGGAGCCCGAAGCTCCGCGCGTCGTCGAGGGAGCCGCCGTCGGCCAGGAGCTGGACGAAGAGCTGCCGGCCCTTTTCGGTGATCCGGTAGACCTTCTTGCCCCGCCGGGAATGGGCGGGCGAGTGACGGCGGGCCCGCAGGACCGCCAATTCCCCGCTCAACGAGCCCGTCGGTGGGGCCTTGGGTGCCCTCCGGCCGTGGCATCACGGGCGGCCGACCCTTCGGTCGCCACCACGGCGCCGCTCTTTTCCAACCGGGTCAGGGCCGGGTAGATGGACCCGAAGGACACGTTGGCCAAAATGCCCAGGTTGTCGCGCAATTGGCGCCTGATTTCGTAGCCGTGCAGGTCCCGTTCTTCCAGGAGCCCCAGGATTGCCATGTCCAACATTACGGTTCAGTATATCGAATCGATATAGCGAAGTACACCACCCTGTCACAGCTTGCTCACGAAAGTGCCCCGGGAGTTCGGGAGAAAGGGTCGCCAAGTGGGAAACGACCCAATTGCAACCGGAGGATGTGGTGTGATCGGCGTGCTTGGGGGGTAGCCTTGCCGCCGTGTCCGTGACCTCGGAACCGGGGGCGTCTGGGAGAGCAGTCAGCGCCGATATCTCGGCGGGGGTGGAGTACCGCCTCGTTCGCAATCGGGTCATCAACGACGTCGAACGGGGCCGGACCCTGAAGGTCGACGTCTGCGACGCCCACCCCGAGTTGCTCCGGGCCGCCCGCAATGTGGGGCGACCGACCAAGGAGCCCTGCCCCATCTGCGATCAGAGTCGCCTGGTCAAGGTGACGTTCGTCTTCGGGGCGAAGCTGCCGGCAGGGGGCCGGTGCCCCGGAACGGCGGCGGAGCTCACAGCGCTGTGCCGCCGGCCCGAGCCGGTGCTCTGTTACGAGGTGGAAGTGTGCCCGGAGTGCGCATGGCACCACCTGATGAGGAAGTATCCAGCCGGCGGGCCCAAGGCACGCGGCCGGCGCAAGGTGGCCCAATGAATCGGCCGGCGCAAGGTGGCCCAATGAACCAGGCGGCGCAAGGTGGCCCCATGGGCGGGACCGGGCAATGAGCGAATCGGGGCAGAGCCCGGTGACCGTGCCCTCGCTGCGCAGTCGCAAGCGGCGGACCGGGGCGGTCCCGATCGTCATGGTGACCGCGTACGACGAGCCGGGGGCGCGGATCGTGTCCAATGCGGGCGTCGACTGGTCCTGGTCGGCGACTCGGTTTCCAACACCGTCCTGGGTCATCACGATGCGCTGCACATCGACACCGACGTGATGGTGCACCACATCAAGGCGGTGGCGGCCGCCCGCCCGCGCTGCCTGATCGTGGGCGATATGCCCTGGATGAGCTACCACCTCTCGACGGACGAGGCCGTGCGCAATGCGGCGAAGCTGATCCGGGCCGGCGCCCAAGCGGTGAAGCTCGAGGGGGGACGGGCACGGCTGCCGGTCATCGAGGCCATCATCCGGGCCGAGATCCCGGTCATGGGCCATCTCGGCCTCACCCCGCAATCGGTGCTGGCCATGGGCGGCTTCAAGGTCCAGGCCCGCAACATCGCCGCCGCTGACGCGCTGCTCGACGCGGCCAAGTCCCTCGAAGCGGCGGGCTGCTTCGCCTTCGTGATCGAGGGGGTGCCCGACGTGGTGGGCGCCGCGGTCACCGACGCCATTGGTGTCCCGACCATCGGCATCGGGGCCGGTCCCGCCTGCGACGGCCAGGTCATGGTCTTCCACGATCTTCTCGGCCTGGGCGCACACACCCCGCCCAAGTTCGTGCGCCAGTACGCCGACGTCGGGCGGATCGCCACCGAGGCCATCGCCGCCTTCGCCGACGACGTGCGCGGCGGAAGTTTTCCCAGCGACGCCGAGAGCTACCACGGTTCGGCCGAGCTTGGAGAGGCGCTGAGCTGAACGAGCTGGGCTGACCGGGCTGGCGCTGACCGGGCTGCACTGCGGTGGGGTCCTGCGGGCGGCACTGCGGTGGGCGCCTACGGGCTGCGTCCGGCGGCGAAAAGATGAACCCCGGGCTCGACTAGTATCAATGCCCGCAACAGACCCTGCCCCTGACCGTCAGGGGCCCGGAGCGTTTCGCCCGGTCCAGAGGGAGGTACCGACCGCATATGCGGCCTTACGAAGTCATGGCCATCTTTGAGGCCACCACCGACCCCACCGTCATTCAGGGGGTCCTCGACCGCGCGCTCGAGGTCATTCGCAGCACCGGGGGCAATCCCGGCGCCATCGACCGCTGGGGCAAGCGGACATTCGCCTACGAGGTGAACCACAAGCGCGAGGGCTATTACGTCGTGGTCGAGTTCACGTCGGGTGTCCAGACCGTCGCCGACCTCGACCGCATGCTGGGCCTGGCCGACGAGGTCGTGCGTCACAAGATCGTCCGGCTGCCCGACTCCGTCGGCGGTCGCAAAGTGGCGGCCCAGCCGGCCGCCGGCTGAACCCCGATGCGGGTCGGGACGAGAGGAGCGAACAATGGCGACGGATAACAGCGTGGTCCTGGTGGGCAACATCACCCGGGATCCTGAACTGCGCTTCACCAACACGGGCCAGCCCACTGCATCCTTCGGGTTGGCGGTCAACCGGCGTTGGCAGAATCGCCAGACCCAGGAATGGGAGGAGGCCACGTCCTTCTTCGATGTGGTGTGCTGGCGCGAGATGGCCGAGAACGTCAGCGAGACACTGACCCGGGGCGCCAGGGTCATGGTGGCCGGCCGCCTTGAGCAGCGCAGCTGGGAGACCCAGGAGGGGGACAAGCGCTCGAAGGTCGAAGTCGTGGCCGACGAGATCGGTCCCTCCCTGCGCTGGGCGACGGCACAGATCACCAAGAACGAGCGACGGGGCCCGAGCGACGGGCCGCCGCGTGGCGGGAATCGACCCCCGCAATCGTCACCCCCACCAGCAGCCCCCACCAATGGCGGCGGCTACGGATTCGATGAGGAGCCTTTCTGATGGCAAGGAACAATCAACGGGGAGGCACGACGACACGTCGTGCGCCCAAGGACCTGGGACGCCGGGTCAAAAAGAAACCGTGCGCGCTGTGCCGCGACCAGACGGCATGGGTCGACTACAAGGACGTCCCCATGTTGCGCAAGTACATGAGCGACCGGGGGAAGATCCGCTCACGGCGGGTCACCGGGAACTGTGCCCAGCACCAGCGGGCACTGGCCCAGGCCATTAAGACCGCCCGCGAGCTGATCCTCCTGCCGTACACCCAACGGACCGTGACCGAGCGTCCCGGTGGCCGTGGCGGTGGACGTGACCGGGGCGAGCGCGGGGAGCGCGGCGAACGGGCTGAGCGGACGTTGAGCGACACCATCGGTGCCGACGCGCCGCGCGACCGTGATGCGAGCGTGGAGATCCTGAGCGACGTCGAGGACTTCGACCGCCAGAACGCCGACGGCGCGGTTGACGTGGGGGTCGATGCGTTCGACGCGGCACCTGGTGCCGGCGCCGATGTGGCCGCCGGGTCCACGCCGGACGCGGAGGACGACCGATGAAGGTGCTGCTGCGCGACGACGTGGACGGGGTCGGCCGGCGAGGGGACATCGTCAAAGTCGCCGGCGGCTTCGCCCGGAACTTCCTCCTGCCCGAAGGGCGCGCCATCCTGGCCAGTCCCGGCGTGGAGGGCCAGGCGGCCCAGATGCGCAAGGGCCGCGACCTGCGCGAAGCCAAGGACCGGGGCGCTGCCGAGGCCCAGGCGACGATCCTGGCCGGGGCGGTCATTCCCCTCTCGGTACGGGCCGGCGGCGGCGGACGGCTCTTCGGCTCGGTCGGTCCGGCCGACGTGGTCAAGGCCATCCGCTCCACCAAGGGTGTGGAAATCGACAGCAAGCACATTTTGCTGACCGACCACATCAAGGAAGTGGGTTCCTACGACATCACAGTGGAGCTCTTCCCCGGCGTGGCCACGGTCGTGACGTTGGAGGTCACAGCCACTTCCTGAGGTGTGGAAGGGGTTGACGGCGGGGGAGGGTGACGCGGGTATCCGCGAATGTCACACCCCCCGGGGACCATTGTTGGATGCAGATGGAATCCCATGCTCCTCCACAGGTCTCGAGCGGTTGTCCACAGCCGCACCCTCTATTTGAGGGATCGAATCCCCAGCTTGTTGCTCTCGTTACCCACAGCTCATTGAGCGCAGAGTTGGGGGACCGTGGTCCAAGCCTTTGATGACACCCGCCCCCGCCAACTTCGGGCGGCCCCCGCCCCTTCGGGCACGAGCCGGGTCCCACCTCACAACCTCGAAGCGGAGGAGTCGCTCCTCGGGGCGATGCTGCTCTCAAACGATGCGGCCTCGGTCGCGATCGAGAAGTGCTCGGCCGGCGACTTCTACAAGCCGGCGCACGGGCACATCTTCGGCGCCATCCGGGCCCTCATCGAGCGCGGTGAGCCGATCGACGCGGTGACCGTCACCGACGAGCTCCAACGCTCCGGGTTGCTGGAGGCCGTGGGTGACCCGTCGGTCTTCATCTCGCTGCAGGCCAATACCCCCTCGATCGCAAATGCACGGCATTACGCCGCCATCGTCGAGGAGCACTCGCTCCTGCGCCGGCTCATCGGCGTCTCCGGTGAGATCGCCGACATCGCGTACTCGGTGCCTGAAGACGTCGAAGCCGCCGTCGACGAAGCCGAACAGATGATGTTCAACGTGGCCGAGCGCCGGACGGCCGACACGATGTCGCCGCTGCACGAACTGCTCCTCAGGGGCCTGGACCGCATCGAGGAGCTCGGCAAGCGCGGGTCGTCCATCACGGGGGTGGCGACGGGGTACCACGAGCTCGACAAGATCCTGCTCGGCCTGCAGCCATCGACGTTGACGATCGTCGGGGCTCGTCCCGGCATGGGGAAGACCAGCTTCGCCCTGGGCATCCTGGCCCATGTTGGTGTGGTGGTACAGCGCCCGGCCCTTCTCTTCTCGCTCGAGATGGGACACCTCGAGCTCACGCAGCGCATGTTGGCGTCCGAGGCGGAGGTGAACGGCCAGAACCTCCAGACCGGTCAGATCCGTACCCAGGACTGGCCCAAGCTCGGCAC
The DNA here is from genome assembly GCA_963706555.1 of uncultured Acidimicrobiaceae bacterium. Taxonomy (GTDB): domain Bacteria; phylum Actinomycetota; class Acidimicrobiia; order Acidimicrobiales; family RAAP-2; genus Bog-473. The sequence continues at coordinate 1,080,889 of OY970164.1, read as the reverse complement.
CGCGGTGACGCGGTTGAGCAATGCCCCGATCTTCATCGACGACAACCCCAACGTCACGGTGATGGACATCAGGGCGCGCGCCCGACGGCTGAAGAAGGCCGAGGGCGACCTCGGGCTCGTCGTCATCGACTACCTGCAGCTGATGACCGGACGCGGACGGGCCGAGAACCGCCAGACCGAAGTGGCCGAGATCAGCCGGGGACTGAAGATCCTGGCCCGCGAGCTCGAGGTGCCGGTGGTCGCACTGTCGCAGTTGAGCCGGAATCTCGAGTCACGCCAGGACAAGACACCGATGCTGTCGGACCTCCGCGAGTCGGGCTCGCTCGAGCAGGACGCCGACGTGGTGTTGTTCTTGTACCGCGAGTCCGAGTACAACGACGAGGTGGCGATCGACCGGGCCGACGATGCGCTGGTGGACGTGGCCAAGCACCGTAACGGCCCGACCGGCAAGGCGAACCTCTTGTTCTTGAAGCAGTACGCGCGCTTCGAGAACGGGCGGAGCATGTAGCTCGAACCGGCGCGCGAGCCGGGCCTCAGTCGGGGAACGATTGATCCTCGAGGAGGAGATCCTCGTAAAAGGCTCCGAAGGTGCCGTTCGGATGCACGATGACGATCTCGAGTACCCACAAGTTCGGGCTGGGACGGAACTCGATCTGGGCCAATGTGCCCGCATAGTGCGCCGAGTGGGGGAAGTCGGAGAGGCGATGACCCGTGAGGTCGAGGTTCAACGACCAGCCGAGGTCGTTCGCCGTCGCGACGGCGTATTCGTAGAGCTCCTTGCCCGTCGTGCCGTCGCGGAACCACTTGTCGCGCACCTGATCCCAGACGACCCGGACCTCTCGTTTGGCCCGATGATGCTCCGTGTTCGAACCCACGACAAAGGTGTCGCCTGCGTCACCCTCGGTTTCTCCGTAGAGAGGCCCGATGTCGGTGAAGAAGATGTCGTCGGCGTCGAGGATGGTCCCCTCAGCTGATGCCTCCGAGAAATTCTTGGTCGTGTTGGGGCCGAAGCGCACGATGGTCTTGTGCCAGCCGCGCCGCATGCCGAGCCCGGTGAGGGTTGCGCGCGCCATGGCGATGGCGTCCTCTTCGCGCATGCCGACGTGCACACCTTCGGCGATACGGTGCACCGCGTTGCGGGTCCGGGCCCGCACGTCCAACAAGGCTTCGACCGTGTAGTTCTCGCCGGTGCCCTCGAGCTCGTCCGCCGTGGTCATGGGTCGCGCACGCCTACGCCGATGGAGGTGGGAGGTCGACCACCTCGACAGGCTTCCCACGCTCGGACGATTCGATCCCGGCGAGGAGTGCAGCCAGGACGTGGCGAGCCGTCCCGCCGTCCATGGCCGGCAACGGCGATCGGCCGGTGAAATAGTCCACGGAACGCTGTGCCATGGCGGCGAAGGCGTCGGGGGGCAGATCGGGTAACGCGTGGAACGACCGGATCTCCCCGTCGCGGTAGACGACGACGCTCGGCTCCTGGACGCCGTAGGAGCTGATCCGATTGCAGCGGGCGTACCCCCGGCTGCCCGTCACCTCGACCCGCTCGTCACACGAGTAGTGCGATGACCGGAAGTAGGTGTCGACGGCCAGGGTGATGTCGAGGACGGCGCGCACGCCGTTGTGGTGCTCCCACACCAGGGTCGAGGGCGCATCCATGCTGATGCCCGGCACCACCTCGGTCGCCCCCAGCCAGCCGAAGACCCTCTTGACCGGACCGAACAACCAGATGGCGATGGCCAGCTGGTGCCAGCCGTGATCGAAGACCAGCATGCCCCGGCCGTCACGCGCCTGCTCGAACTGCCAGCGGTAGCTCTCGAGGGGGACCTCCCACCCGCCGCGACCGGTGGCCACGATCTTCATGTGGAGCCCCACGGGCGTGCCGACTTCCCCGGCCGACACGATCTCGTGCAGCTTGACCAGCGGCGCGAAGCAGAGATAATCCTCGAGCACGCCCAGGGTGGCGCCGGACCGGCGGGCGGCGGCCAGCATCGCGTCCGCACCCTCCATGTCACGGGCCAACGGTTTTTGCACCTCGACATGGAACCCGGCGTCGAGAATGGGGCACACGACGTCGGCGTGCGCCGGCGTCGGGACCAGCACCTCGACCACGTCGGGGTGCACACCCAACAAGGCGTCGACGTCGGTGGTGTGCAGCGCACCGGGCACGTCCGGGGCCCAGCGCGTCACCCGGTCTTCGTTCAGGTCGCAGAGCGCGACGATCTCCACGTCGGGGCGAGCGGCATAGGCGGGAATGACCAACTCGGCGATCTGGCCGAGGCCCACCACGGCCATCCGGATCGGGGAGGCGAGGGGGAGCGGGGTTGGCACGGAGCCGCATGATAACCCCCGGGTCATCGGCCGGAGGGTCCGCACCGGCCTACCCGACGGCGATCAGGCAGAGGCCGACCAGGGCCATGAGCAGGCCCACCGTCTGCAGGCGTGAGAGCTTCTCGTGGAGATACCACCGTGCGTGCATGACCGTGAAGCCCGGAGCCAGCGAGGCCACCGGGGCGACCACCGCGGTCAGGCCCGTGCGCACGGCCACGATGAGAAGCGTGGTCGCCGTCACATCGAGAAGTCCGGCCGAGGCGGCCAATCTCCTCGAAGGGTTCGCGAGCGTCTTGGGTGCTCTTCTGATCAGGACGATGAGCCAGACCCCGATGACCGCGGCGATCCTGGCGCTCAGGACAGGCCAGAAGCCCGGATGGTGGGAACTGTCGCTGAAGAGAATGAACGACGTGCCGAAACCGATCCCGGCCAGCACCGCCAGGCCCAGCGCGGTGCGGGCCCCCTCGGCGTGCCGCTCGTCCCTGTCGGCTGAGATCAACGCGGCGGCGATCACGGCCAAGCCGACGCCGACGAGGGCGAGCGCCGGGGGGCGTTCTCCGATGATCAGGCCCCAGGCCACCGGGATAACCGCGCCGATGACAGCCGCCGCCGGGGCGACCTGGCCGATTTCGCCGATGGCCAGACCCTGGTAGAGGCATCCCAGGGCGATCATGTTGAGCAACCCGGCACCGGCGCCCAGGAGCACGGCGTCCGCGGTGATGGGGCCTCCCCAGATGAGGGCGACGGTCACCGCGCCGACCAGAGCTGTCAGTTGCGCCCAGGCGAGCACGGTGAGTGTGCTGTCGCGGCGTGAGGCGATCCCGCCCAGGAAGTCGCTGCTCCCGAACGACGCCGCGACCAGAAGGCCGACGAAGATGGCCACGCGTCAGCGACGACCTGCACGGCGGAGGGGGAGGGAGTGACCGTCCCTCACGCCAGGCGGGCGAGCCATTCGGGTCCCGTCGGGAGGTGGACCGCGCTCGGTTCCTCGCGTGGCATGGAGAGGACTATACGGCGACGTCCCCGATCGCAAGAGGGCCGGCGGGTGGGGACAACATCGGCGAGCGGGACAGCGGCGGGTGTGCCGCCGGTGGGCGTGCGCCTAAATGAACTGGGCGAGCCCTTCCCAACCTTGCGGTGGCGGCGCCAGCTGCCAGAACTGCTCGGGCACCCGGCCCTCGAGCCGTGCCGTGAGGGCGTGCTCGTTCTCGAGCGGGGCGATCTGGCTCGTGTAACAGAAGATGGCCCTCCGTTTGCGCTCCTCGTCGGGGACGTGGGGGACGATGGCCGGCGTCGGCCACGGCTGCGCGCGTAGGAGCTTGGCGACACGCCAGGCCAACAGCCCCGGGATGTGCTTGTAGCCGTGGTCCTCGTAGCAGAACCAGGACCGATCGATCTGCTCGGTGCGCACCAGGAGCGACGCCTCATGGACCATCACGTGGTCCGGGTTGCCCAGGCCCATGGGCACGAAGACCGCGGTGGGGTCGATCTCGGCGATGGTGGCCGCGAGGACGGGCGCCACGTCTTCGGGGGTCGGTCGATCGGGCGGCGCGAGGTACTGGTGGTCCGGGAATTCCAGCCAACGATGGCCCGATTCGAGCACCTCGAGCGCGGCCAGGTCTTCGAGCCGACGGGCGGCCACCACGTCGTCACCCGCCTTGAACCCTCCTAGCGCGTCCCATTCCGAGGGCACCACGGGGTAGGCCGGGGGCTCCCCGGCGAGGACGGTGATCACCGTCGTGTCGGGGTAGCTCCCCAGAAGGTGACCGGCGCCCATGGCGGCGTCGTCGAAGTGCGGCGACACGACCACGATGCGACGGAACACCTCGGGGTCGAGGACGCCCCATGTCGGTTCTGCGAATGCCATGTTGCGGACTATACGGCGATGTCGTCCACTTCATCGGGGACGGCGAGGTGGTTGCGGAACCGGGGCATGAGCAGCCCGATGATGACCGCCCCGGCGATACAGGCCAGACCGCCGGACACAATGGAGAACTCGATGCTGGTCGCGGTGGCCACGGCCCCGGACTCCATGTCGCCCAGGCGCGGGCCACCCTGGACGACCGCCATCTGTATAGAGGACATCCGGCTGCGGAACCGATCGGGGATGCTCGTCTGGAGGATCGTGTTGCGGAGCACGGCCGAGATCACATCCGCCCAGCCGGCGATGGCGAGCAGGAGCAGCGCGACCCACAAGGTGTCGACGAGGCCGAACACGGCGATGGCCGCGCCCCAGACGACCACGGCGAAGATCACGCCCCAGCCCTGTCGCTTGAGGTTGGCCACCCACCCGGTGGTCACCGCCCCGATGAGGGCACCCACGCCCGGCGCGGCATAGAGGAAGCCCAAGGTGATGGTGCCACCGCCGAAGACGGAGCCGGCCATGGCGGGGAACAGGGCGCGCGGCATGCCGAAGACCATTGCGTTGATATCGATGATGTAGACGCCTTGGAGAGCCTGATGGCCGCGCAGGAACCGCATCCCCTCCTTGACGGACTCCCAGGGGCCGATGCCGGAACTGTCCGAGCGGGGGATCGGGGCCATCATCAAGGTGGCGATGAAGGCGATCACGTAGGTGCCGGTATCGACCCCGTAGACGAACGGCAGACCCACGCCGAGGAGGATGCCCGACAGAGCCGGACCGACGACGCTCCCCACCTGGAAGGTGATCTGCATCATGGCGGCGGCCGCCGGAATGTGGCGGCGCTCCACCAGGCCGGGCACCGAGGCCATCCGTGCCGTGTTGGAGAACCCGTTGACGGCGGCGGCCGCTGCGCTCACGAGATAGATCGCCAGCAGCGAGGGGTGGCTGGCCGCCGCGTTGAGGGCCAGCGCGCCGCTGGTCAGCGAGAGTGCGATGGCGGAGACGAGCATGATCCGCCGCCGGTCGCGGGTGTCGCCGAGCGGACCGGCCACCAGCGCGCCGGCGATGAACGGCAAGAGCTGGGCCAGGCTGACGGCGCCCACCTGCAGCGACGAGTGGGTCATCTCGAAGACCTGATAGGGGATGGCCACCACGGTCAGCTGCGAGCCGAGCATGGAGATCAGCTGGCCGACGAACAGCAACCTGAAGTCCCGGCTCTCCCGAAGCGGAGTGGTGTCCACCAGGATCTTTCCCGGCATGGTCGAAGCCTACGGGCTGGTGCGCCAGCGCCCGGGCGCCCGCGGGACCCTGCGTTCACCCTCCGGTCACCGAACGCCGCCCGCCCTTCTTGCCGCCCCCGTGTGGCCCCTAGGATGGTGCCGCATGACGACGGCCGGGGAAGAGCGGACCCTCGATGCCGCAGGTGTCCTGTCACGCCAGCTCGGTGAGGTGGCCGCCAATGTCGGGTCGGTGCTCTTCGGCAAGCGTGAAGTGGTGCGCCTGACTCTCGCCTGCCTGGCCGCCGGGGGCCATCTCCTCATTGAGGATCTGCCCGGGGTCGGAAAGACCACCCTGGCCAAGGCCTTGGCGCAGACCCTCGGCCTGCACTGCCGCCGGGTGCAGTTCACCGCCGACCTGTTGCCCTCCGACCTCATCGGCGCCATGGTCCTCGACCGTGAGCGGATGACCCCGGTCTTTCACCCCGGACCGATCTTTACGAACATCTTGCTCGCGGACGAGCTGAACCGGGCCTCGCCCAAGGCGCAATCGGCCCTTCTCGAAGCCATGGAGGAAGGCCAGGTGAGTGTCGACGGGGTCAGCCATCCGCTGCCAAAGCCGTTCATGGTGATCGCCACTCAGAATCCCTACGACGCGTCGGGCACCTACCCCCTGCCGTTCAGCCAGCGCGACCGGTTCCTGTTGCGCACCAGCATCGGCTACCCGGGGCGAAAGGCCGAGGATCACCTGCTGGCCACCAGCGGCGCCCGGCCACGCCCCGAGGACCTCGCGGTGATCGGGGGGCTCCCGATGTTGGCCGACCTGGCCCGCGCGGTGGACAACGTCTTCGTTGCACCCGAACTGCGGGCCTACGTCCTCGATCTGGTGGAAGCGACGCGCAACCATCCGAGCCTCCTCTTCGGTGCGTCGCCGCGAGCCGGACTGGCTCTGCTGCGTACCGCGGCCGGGTTCGCCGTGACCGCGGGCCGCGACTACCTCATGCCCGACGACGTCAAGGCGGTGGCCGGCGTGGTGCTCGGCCATCGACTCGCCATCACCTCTGCTGCGGAGCTGGGGGGCTCGTCTTCCTCCTTCGTCATCGCCGAGCTCCTGGCGAGCATCCCGGTGCCGGTCCGCGCACCAGTTGCCGCTGGGTAGACGTCGTCGCGCATGAGGCAGCGCCGACCGACACGGGCTCGAATGACGCTGACTCGAATGACGCTGACTCGAATGACGCTGACTCGAATGACGCTGACTCGAATGACGCTGACGAGGCGCGGTGTCATCGCGCTGGGTGCCGTTCCCCTCAGCGCTGTTGCCGGCGCCCTTCTGGGCGCAGAGGAACTGGTCCTTGCCGCGCTCGCGCTCGTCACGATCCTGGTCAGCGGCGTGGTGCAGAGCGCGTCCCGAGCCCGCCGGTCCCGGGGCAACTGGCGCATGAGCGTGGCGTTCCCGGCGAGCGAGGCGGAGGTCGGGAGCCGGCTCGACATGACCGTCACCCTGGCGGTTGCCGGGAGGGGCGGGGACACGGCGGTCTGGTTGGAGGACCCGCAGGACTCTTGGGGCAGCGTCCGTCGTGGCGACCAGGCCCCGGTGCGCAGGCCGCTGGCACCGAATCCGTCGTTGGTGCTGCGGATCGCGCATCTCGAGAGCGGGGGCGCCGTGGAGCTCCGTTTCCCCGCACCGACCGACGCGCGGGGCGTGTACAAGTTGCGCGGCATGCGGCTGTGGTCCTTCGACACCTTCGGCCTCGTGGCCCGACAAGTTGCCGTCGGCCCGAGCGCGACCATCACCGTGCATCCCGTGCCACTCCTCGTCGACGTGGCGGACGACGTGCTCCGTGGTCGTCGCGATGCGGACGAGGGCCAGTCCGTGCCGCGCCTGGTCACGGCGGGAGGTGACACGTCCGGCGATTTCTCAGGTCTTCGCCCTTATGTCCCGGGCGATCGGTTGCGATTGCTGTACTGGCCGGCGCTTGCCCGCAGCGGCGAGTTGATGGTGCGCGACTTCGAGGACGCGGGGCTGCCCCGGGTGCAGGTCGTGGCCGACGTCCGTCCGCTCGTCGGGGAGCTCGGGTCCGAGCGCGTGCTGGCGACGGTGGCCGGTGTGGGCTTGCAGGTGCTGGCGCATGGCTCGGTTCTGGAGCTCTCCACGACAGCGGGGGAGCGGGTCGCCCTCGGTCCCGGTCCCCTCGGTCCCGTGTCGCTGTTGCGCGCCATCGCCTCGTTCGAGGTCCCGCACGCGTGCCGGCGGCTCGGTGGTGGCGCAGGCACCGCGGAACGCGGCTCGTGCCGCTCGGGCGTGGCACCGAAGGGCGGCCGATGTCGGGGAATGCGTTGGTCGTCACCACTGCGGACGGCGTGCGCGCCCTCCCGGGCACGCTGGGGTTCGCTCACGTGGTGCTCGCGCCCGCGCCATGACGACCACTCTGGGCACACCACAGCAGCGGGGCCCACGACGTCGCGCCAACGCGCCGGCAACGCACGTCGCACCACGCCGGCGTGAGCAGCGCCGCGCCGATGATCCTGTCGACGTCGGTGGCCATCGCCCTGGCGCGGTTGATGTCGCACGGCCTGAGCACCCGCGTCCTGGTGCCGCTGGTCGTGGCGATCATCGTCGCGGACGTCGTGACGGCCGTGGCCCTCCGCGTACACGTCAACGTCGCGCTGGCCGTCGCTCTCGGATGGGCGATCTCGTTCTGCAGCCTCCTGGTCACCGTCGACCCGTCCATCTTCAATCCGGGCTCGTCCCACTTCCTGCACCTGTCGATCATCTCGGGACAGTTGCACGCCGGGCACGCGGCGTTGGCCAACGACGGGACCCCCTTGCCGCGCCTGAGCGGCGTCATCATCATTCTCGGCGCGATCGGCGCCGGGGCAGCGGCGCTGACGAGGGGTATCTGGGCGCGTCAGCGGCGCCGGCCCTTTGTCGACCAGGGCCGGGGACCGCTTTCCCCGTGCCTGGCTCCTTCGGTCGCCATCTTCTTGTACACGACCCTGGTCAGCGGGCAGCAGGGCCGGGTCGCGGCGTTCGTCTCCTATTTCCTCGGGGTGCTGATCTTCGTCGCCCTGGCCGACCGCACCGCGGCCCCGGCCGTAGCCGCAGCGGCCGCAGCCTCTGGCGCCTCCGCCCGCCCCGCCGGTCGGATGAATCCGGCAGGGCCGCGGGGGTGGGGGGCGGGCGCGCTGGTCGCGTGCCTTCTGGTGGTGCTCGTCGCCGTCGCCGCGGGAGCGGGACTCTCGGGCCTGCGGCTCACGGTGTTCCACGTGACCCCGCCGTCCGCCGGCAACGGTGCGGCGCCCCATGTGATCACGGGCATCTCCCTGGTCGACAGCCTGCTCGACACCGAAATCAGCGAGTCTCACACGGTGATCTTCCACGCCTCGTCTCCGGCGACCACCTACTGGCAGGTCGGCACGCTCTCGTCGTTCAACGGGACCGAATGGCTCCCCAGCGCAGAAGTGAGCGATGCCCTCACCGGTTCCGCCGGCGAGCTGAGGACCGCCCTGAGCTCCACCGCACTCCCGGCGCCTGCTCCGGTACAGACCTTCACGGCGCAGGTGACCATCACCGACTTTGCCAGCCGGCTCCTCCCGGCCCCCCCGGGTACGTTCGCCGTCCGCGGCATCGCCGGGGTGACGGCGATCGAACAAGAAGGGGTGCTCGCGCCTTCGGCCGACGTCATGGGCACCAGCTATTTCGTGACTGCCCCGCTCGAGGGGGCACTCCCGACGGGGGGCCGCCAGTTGTCATCCTCCGATCCGCGTCTCGCCCCCTACCTCGCCCTCCCGGCCCAGCCTGCCGTGGTGAACCAGTTGGCCCACCAGGCGGTCGGGAATGCGGCGTCGCCTGGCGCGAAGGCGCAAGCCCTCGTCAACTGGTTCCGCTCCGGCAGGTTCCGCTACACCCTTTCGCCCCCGCGGACGAGCGGCTCGGACCCCCTGGTGCAGTTCCTCACCGTCACCCGTGCCGGTTTCTGCGAGCAGTTCGCCGGCGCGTACGGGATCCTGGCCCGGTCCCTCGGAATCCCGACCCGTCTCGTCGCCGGCTTCACCGCCGGTCAGGTCGGGCCGGAGGGGACGACGACCGTCACCGGGGCCGACGCCCACGTGTGGCCGCAGGTGTATCTGGGGCCCAGCGCCGGCTGGGTCTCGGTCGAGCCCACGCCTCCCGCGGCCACCGGGTCGGCGGGCGCCGAGGGTGTCGTCGGGCCTGCTGCGGTCACAGGGTCGAGTTCCACCACGCCGAATACGACGACGCCGAACACCGTGCCGGCGGGGACCTCGACGGCCACGCCCACGAGTTCGCCCGGCGCCGGTCCGACGGGATCGCACGCCACGCCACCAACGAGCCGACCGCAGTCCACCCACGGCTTCGCATGGTGGGTGGTCATGGCCGCGCTTGTCGTGCTCCTCCTTATCGCCGTGGCCGTCTGGGCCCGGCGCCGCCGGCGCGCCATCCATGAGGTCGCCCTTCCACCTGACGAACGGGTGGTACGCGCGTGGGAGCGGGCACTGGTGGCGTTACGACGCAAGGGCCTGTCGCGCCGTCCGGACGAAACGCCGGCGGAGTTCGCCGCCCGGGTGCGCCTGGCCGACGGATCGGCGGAACTGAGAGCGGAGGCCGATGCCGTCGTCGACCTGGCCGGACTGGTCGAGCTGGCGTGCTACACCCCCCGCCCGTGCACGCCGACCCAGGCCACGCACGCGCACGCGTTGGCCTCGACGATCGTGGGGGCGAGCCGATCGCATCGCCGTCGCGGCCGGCAGCCGGAAATCAAGGCCTGAAGAACAGGCGCCCCTCTGCAGCGGCGGACGGAAATCCTCACGCCGATCGCCTCGGGCGGCGCGGGTCAGGCTCAGGCGGCTTGGCGCGCCTTGAGGATCTCGAGTGCCTTGTCGGCGTGGGCGCCCATGGAGATCTCGGTGTGGATGACACCGAGGAGGGTCCGGTCCGAATCGATGACGAACGTGATCCGCTTGTTGGGCAGGAAGCTCGGGCCGCCCCGCTTGGCGCCCAACAGCTTCGCGACGGTCCGGTCCGCATCGGACAGCAGGGGATAGCCGAGGGACTCCTTTTCGTCGAACTGCTTCTGCTTGTCGACCGAGTCCGCGCTGATGCCGATCCGCTGGGCCCCGACGGCGGCGAACTCGGCCCCCATATCGCGGAAATGGCAGCTTTCCTTGGTGCACCCGGGCGTCATGGCGGCGGGGTAGAAGAAGAGCACCACTGGGCCGTCGGCCAAAAGGTCGCTCAGCTTGCGCGTCGTCCCGGTCTGATCGGGGAGTTCGAAATCGGGCACCACGTCACCTTTGTGCATGGGGGACAATGTAGGTGCCTGCGGAGGACGCCGCTCAAGCTTCGAAACGGAAACCCACCCCGCGGACCGTGACGAGGTGGCGGGGGTTCGCCGGGTCCGGTTCGATCTTGCGCCGGAGCCGCTTGATATGGGTGTCCAACGTCCTCGTGTCGGTGAGCTCCTGATCCCACCACAGGCGGTCGATGCAGCCATCGCGGGTGACCACCTGGCCACTGTGGGACATGAGGAGGGAGAGGAGGTCGAACTCCTTGCGGGAGAGCTCAACCGGCACGTCGTGCACGGTCACCTCCCGCCGCCCGGCGTCGAGCCGGACCGGGCCCACGTGGAGCACCTCTTCGTGAGGTTCGGCCACGGCGACTCCCCTCCGCAGGACGGCCCGCATGCGTGCCACGAGCTCGCGCAACCGGAAGGGCTTGGGGACGTAGTCGCTGGCCCCGAGCTCGAGGCCGAGCACCACGTCGACTTCGGAGTCCCGTGCGGTGACCATGATGATCGGCACCGGCTTCAAAGAGCGCATCTGCTGGCAGAGCTCGATCCCCGATTGGTCCGGCAGCATGACGTCGAGCAGGACCAGGTCGGGGTGCACCCGATGAAAGAGTCGCAATGCCTCGTGCCCGTCGCCGGCGCATTCGACCGCAAAACCCTCCCGGGCCAGCCCGGAGGCGAGGGCTTGCCGGTAGGACTCCTCGTCGTCGACGACCAGCACCAGCGGCCGGTTGTCCCGCGCTTGTGCGCTCGGCACCTGCCGACCGTTGGTCACCGTGGTGGTGGCCATGGGTGCGCTTCCATCAAGCCGCGTCGTCGGGCGCGGCGGCGAACGAGTGGGGGAGACAGCGGAGAGAGGCAGGCGGCGACGGAGGCACGGGGGGTGTGCCCTCCGGCGTCGCCTGCGCACGCAGGGAGGCGACTACCTGCGTGATCTTGGTTTTCAGGCCCCCGCCTCCTTCTTTTCGGGCGGGGGGCGCCGGCCGGAGTGGCACGACCTCGGCCAGGGCACCCCGATCGACGAGTCGGCTCCTCGTGCGGGGGGCCGGGGTGCTGCGCCCCGCGCTTGGTGTGTCAGGGTGAGCGAGCGCCATCGACCGTCACCATAGGGAGCCCAGATGAACGGTTCGCGAAACGGTAGCTACCTGGAAGTGTCACGGAGATGAACTCTTCACGTTGCGACTCTCGCGCCGGCGTTACCCTTTTCCGACGAGAGCGGAGGTGAAGATGGCGGACGGTATGGGACATGGGGTGAACCAGCGCGGCATCATCAAGATGACAGCCGAAGAGGTCGATGCCTTCCTGGCTGAACGCCGGACCATGACGATGTGCTCCCTCGGGCCGGACGGATCCATCCATGCCGTGGCCATGTGGTACGGATTTCTCGACGGGTGCGTCACCGTCGAGACCAAGGCCAAGTCGCAGAAGGTGCAAAACCTCCGGCGCGATCCCCGGCTGACCCTGCTGTTCGAAGCGGGTGACACCTACGATGAGTTGCGCGGTGTCGAACTGGTGGGCCGAGCCGAGATCGTCGATGACGCCGAGGCGCTCTGGACGTTGGGCCTGAGCGTGTACGAGCGCTACTACGGCCCCTACAGCGAAGAGGCCAAGCCGTTCCTCGAGGGGATGTTGCGCAAGCGCGTGGTCATCAAGATGCACCCGGAGCGGACCGTCTCGTGGGATCACCGCAAGCTCGCGCCGCCGGCGACCGGGCCCGTGCCGCGGTGAAGTTCTCCATCAGCCAGAGCGTGGAGGTGGCGCCCGACGCCGCAGTGGCCGCCTACGGCAATCCGGCCTTCTATGAGGGTCGGGACCCGAGCGGCGACATCTCGCTGGTCGAGGTGGTCGGTCACCATGACGGACCACCCGAGACCATGGAGATCCGTTACAAGTTCACCGGCTCGGTCTCGTCCGCCGTCCGCGCGGTCGTCGACCCGGCGAAGTTGTCGTGGGTCACGCGCACCGAGGTGCAGAGGGAAGAGCGGCGCACGAGGTTCACCGTCCTCCCCGACCACTACCCCGATCGTCTCGACTGCAGCGGCACATTCTCGTTCACCGAGGGCGAGGACGGTCCCGACTCCGCAGTGGTGACGATCGAGGGCGATCTCAAAGTGCACGTGTTTCTCGTCGGCCGCACGGTCGAGCAGCTGATCGTGTCCGGACTGCGCGCGTACCTGGCAGCCGAAGTGTCCTTGTTGCCCGGTTTCACCGCCGCTCTCTGATCGCCTGCGTGTCGAACAGAGAGCGGCTCCCGCGGTGGTTGGAAACGCGCTGGGTCCGCAAGCACCCGCTTACGGGGTCTGCGGCCGGCTCGACCTGGTGGGCGCCCAGAGCCCGAGGCTGGTGGATCGGTGTCCTGTTCGCCATCGGGTCCGTGCTCTTCGCCCTCGGCGCGTTCCCGCTGTACGCGACGGCGGTCGGCGCGCCAACGACGGCCGACACGTTCTTCGTGGGCTCGATCTTCTTCACCGCGGCGGCGTTTCTCCAGTATCGAGAAGTCGTGGATGCAATCCCGATCGGGACGGGCCGCCGCAAGCGGTTCTTCGTCTTCGCACCACGCCGGATCGAATGGCTGGCCTCGGCGATCCAGCTCGCAGGGACCCTCTTCTTCAATCGCAGTACCGGAAACGCCTGCCGCGTCGACCTCACGGCCGAGGTGGCGCATCAAGTCGTGTGGCGGCCCGACGCCGTGGGGTCCGTCTGCTTCCTGGTCGCCAGCCTGCTCGCGTGGCGAGAGGTGAGTCACGGGTGGAGTTCGTGGCGTCCCCGGCAGGTTGACTGGTGGATCACGTTCGTCAACCTGCTCGGATCGGTGGCCTTCGGCGTCTCCGCGGTTGCCGGCTACATCGTGCCGGGGACCGGCCAGATCCGGAACGTCGCCCTGTCCAACCTCGGGACGTTCGTCGGTGCCGTCGGATTCCTGATCGGGGCGATCCTCCTCTTGATCGAGCGGACCGAACACGTCGCCCCGAGCGAGGTGGCGCTCGGAGTGGGCTCCACGTAGAGGGGCGGGCCACTTCGAAACCCGGGGGTTGCGGGCTATCCCCATTAGAGTCGGCGCACCACTGAGCACAGGAGCTATCCGATGGGGCTGCACCAGAAGAAAGAAGTCGCCGACCAGATCCTCGATTGCGTCTTCGCCTCCAAGGACCTCTCGGTGGCGTTGCCGAAGTACACCTTCCCCCCGCTCGAGACACTTCCCGACGTGGCCTTCCAGGTCATCCACGATGAACTCCTCCTCGACGGCAATTCACGGCAGAACCTGGCGACGTTCTGCCAGACCTGGGAAGAGCCTCAGGTCCATGCGCTGATGGACCTGGCGATCGACAAGAACCTCGAGGACAAGGACGAGTACCCGCAGACTGCGGAGATCGAGCGGCGGTGTGTGCACATGATGGCCGACCTCTGGCGCGCCCACGATGCGGCCAACACCGTGGGGACATCGACCATCGGCTCCTCCGAGGCGTGCATGCTCGCCGGGATGGCGGCGAAGCGACGTTGGCGTGCGCGGCGCGAGGCCGCCGGCAAACCATCGGACAAGCCCAACATGGTCTGCGGCCCGGTGCAGGTGGTCTGGCACAAGTTCGCCCGCTACTGGGATGTGGAGCTCCGCGAGATCCCCATGTCACCCGGCCGTTACTGCATGGACGTTGAGCAGATGCTCGAGCTAGTGGACGAGAACACCATCTTCGTCATGCCGACCTTCGGTGTGACCTATACGGGGGCCTACGAGCCGGTGGCCGAGTTGGCGGCGGCCCTCGACGATCTGCAGGAGCGCACCGGTCTGAACATCGACATTCATGTCGACGGTGCGAGCGGCGGCTTCCTGGCGCCGTTCTGCGCGCCCGACATCGAGTTCGACTTCCGCCTCCCCCGGGTGAAGTCCATCTCGACGTCGGGGCACAAGTTCGGGCTGGCCCCACTCGGCGTCGGGTGGGTGGTGTGGTCCGATCCGGCCGAACTGCCCGAAGAACTGATCTTCCACGTCAACTACCTCGGCGGTGACATGCCGGACTTCCAGATCAACTTCTCGAGACCGGCCGGACAGATCATCGCCCAGTACTACGACTTCATCCGGCTGGGCCGCCAGGGCTACACCGCCATCCACAACGCCTGCTACGAGACCGGACAGTTCCTGGCCGAGGAGATCCCGAAGCTCGGTCCCTTCGAGCTGCTCAGCCGCAGCAATCCCGCTGAGGGCATCCCGGCGGTCACGTGGCGCATCATCGAAGGGGAGGATCCCGGCTACACCCTCTTCGACCTGGCCGACCGCCTGCGCAACCGCGGCTGGCAGGTGCCTGCCTATACCCTGACCGGTTCGGCTTCCGACATTGCCGTGCAGCGAATTCTGGTGCGGCAGGGCGTTGATCGCGACCTGGGCTCGATTCTGCTCGACGACTTCAAGGTCGCGGTGCAGCACTTCGATCGACATCCTGTGTCCGTGGCGATGACACCACAAGAAGCCAGCGGATTCAGTCACCTCTAACCTGCGAGGCTTCTGATGAACTTTGACAGAACGCCCGGGGCGCGCTGCACCCCCCTGAGCGACAGGGTGGTCAGATGACGGATTCGAGCGGGCCAGCACCGCCACCCGCCGGACCCGACCCTCTTGCGATTCTGCGGAGCAAGAGCTACGTGACATTGCTGGTGTTGGGGGCGATCATCGGCGTCCCGATCGCGGCGATCGCGTATTTCTACCTGCATTTCGTCACGATCTCCCAGACGTTCGTGTTCACCACGTTCCCCAAGAACCTGGGGTTCAGCGGTACCCCCGCCTGGTGGCCGATACTGCCCCTGGTACTGAGCGGCCTCTTGGTCGCCCTCACCCTCAAGTACTTCCATGGCACCGGTGGCCACAAGCCGGCGGAAGGTTTCAAGGCGAGCGGTGCGGTCGACGCCATCGATCTCCCCGGGATCGTCCTCGCCTCTCTGGCCACGCTTTGTCTGGGTGCCGTGTTGGGTCCCGAGGCCCCGCTCATCGCCATCGGGAGTGGACTCGGAGTTCTCGCGGTCCATTTGGTCAAGAAGGATGCTCCCCCCATGGCCGTCCTTGTCATCGGTGCGGCGGGGAGCTTTGCCGCCATCGCCACCTTGCTGGGGTCTCCGATCCCCGGTGCCTTCTTGCTGATGGAGGCGTCCGGCATCGGCGGCCCGCTCCTCGGAGTCTTGCTCGTCCCCGGGCTGCTTTCCGCCGGCATCGGGTCGCTCATCTTCGTGGGTCTGGACCGGTGGACCGGATTCGGCACCTTCTCGCTCAGCGTCGGGAAGATCCCGCATTTCGGGAGTCCGACCGGAGCCGAATTCCTCTGGGCCATCGGCATCGGGGTCGTTGCGGCATTTCTCGGTCTGGCGATCAAGCGCGGGGCGCTCGCGCTGCAGCCCATCGTCGAGCCACGCAAAGTCCTTCTCACCCCGCTCGTCGGCCTGGTGATCG
Organism: uncultured Acidimicrobiaceae bacterium; assembly: GCA_963706555.1. Classification (GTDB taxonomy): domain Bacteria; phylum Actinomycetota; class Acidimicrobiia; order Acidimicrobiales; family RAAP-2; genus Bog-473. The sequence continues at coordinate 1,064,740 of OY970164.1, read as the reverse complement.
CATCCCTGGCCATTGCCTTCGCCGAGATCACCGGGAAGCCGTTTACGGAGGTGCTCTTCTCCGGTCAGAGTGCATTGCCGGGTCTCATCGAGAACGCGGGGACGTGGACGGTGGGGCCATTGGCCGTGCTGATCCTGTGTAAAGGTTTGGCCTACAGCGCGTCGCTCAGCAGCTTCCGGGGAGGACCCATATTCCCGGGCATGTTCATCGGCGGCGCACTGGGGATACTGCTTTCGCACCTGCCCGGGCTGCCCATGATCGCCGGCGTCGGCATGGGCATCGGCGCGGTGACGGTCGCCATGCTGGGCCTCCCGCTGGTCTCGGTCCTGCTGGCCGCACTCCTGCTGTCGGCGGACGGGTTGGCGCTGACGCCGCTCATCATCGTGGCCGTCGTGGTGGCCTACGTCGTCAGCGCGCATCTGGTCCCGGCGCCGGAGGCTGACCCCACGGGGCCTGGGACAGGCGCGACGCCAGCGCCTTCACCGAGCCCGGCGCCGTCCTGAGGGGGCGATCCTCGAGCTACGCGAGGCGCGCGTTGAGGTGCTCGCCCACCCGGATGGCGTTGGCCATCGCAGTAAGCGCAGGGTTCACCGCGCCGATGCTCGGGAAGAAGCTGGTGTCGACCACGTAGAGGTTGTCGAGCTGGTGGGCTTTGCAATTGGTGTCGAGCACCGATGTGGCCGGATCCAGGCCGAAGCGGATGGTCCCCGCCTGGTGGGCGCAGCCGGCCACGGGGACGTTCATGCTCATGTAGAAGTTCTTGTTCAGCACGTGATGGTCGGCCATGCCGATGTGATTGAGAATGGTGCGGAGTTCTTTGTAGAGGCCGTCTGCTTCCTCATTGTTGGTGGCCTCGTAGGCCAGATGGATGTTCCCCTCGGCGTCGACGGTCACCCGGTTCTCCGGCCGGGGAAGGTCCTCGGTGGTCAGCCACCAGTCCACTGCGTGCTGGGCTACTTCTTCGAGGGAGAAGTGCGGCGCCAGCTTTGTGAGATGCGGCTCCTCACCCTTCATCGCTCCGGCATTGGATTTGCCCACCATCTGGATGTTCCCGAGGGGCCATTTGCGGTCCCCCCCGGCGAAGTAGAAGTCGTTGATGCCGAGCGTCTTCTGGAACACGGTGTCGTTGGGCTCCTTGCCCAGCGAGACGACGGCCTTACAGTTGTGGAACATGTAATTGCGGCCGACCTGATCCGAGCCGTTGGCCAAGCCGGTGGGATGCGTGTCGTTGGCCGAGCTCAAGAGGAGCTTGGCGCTGTTCGACGCCCCGGCCGCCACGACGACGATGTCGGCCTGGTACACCTCCTGGTTCTCGCCGCGCTGCACCACCACGCCGTTGACGGTCCGCCCGGTCGGGTCCGTCTCGAGCCGCGTCGCCATGGCATTGGTCAGCAGGACGACGTTGGGCGACTCGAGACTGGGACGGACCGCCATCACTTCGGCGTCCGCTTTGGCATGGACCAGGCAGGGATAGCCGTCGCACCACGCGCAGCGGATGCAGTGACTCCGGCTGCGGTCGGCCTCGTCGAGCAGGATCCCGCACGGGGCGGAGAACGGGTGGTAACCCTTGGCCTTCAGACCGTCGCAGATCTCCTGGAGGCGCGGCTCGTGGCTCGGCGCAGGCGCGGGATACGGCGCGGAGTAGTGCCCTTCGGTGGGATCCTCACCGCGCGAGCCGTGCACCTGGTAGAGCTCCTCGGCCCGCGAGTACCACGGTTCGAACTCGTCGTAGCCGATCGGCCAGGCCGGGGAGATCCCGTCGACGTGGTGGATCTCCCCGAAATCCTCGGGCCGAAGGCGGTACAGGGCTGCGCCGTACAGTTTGGTGGCGCCGCCCACGAAATAGTGGACCTGCGGCTGGAACGCAGTGCCGTCGCTGTCGTACCAGGTGTCCTTCGAGATGTAGCGCCCGTCGATGAACACCTCGTCGGGCGACCAGTTCTCCATCTCCCGCGGCAGGAAGTCGCCGCGTTCGAGCAGGAGGATCCGCTTTCCCGACGAGGAAAGCGTGTGGGCCAGTGTTCCCCCACCTGCCCCGGTCCCGATGATGATGACGTCGAAATGCTCAGGCATGATGGATCCTCCCTCGTCCCTTCATCGCCGATTCTCCGGCGATGGTGCGGGGCCCTCCCGCGCGGTCACGGCGTCGTCTGCGTCGGCAATGCCGCGTGACACTGTTCGACCGTGCGCCTCTGCCTCCTCCAAGACCGGGAACAGCGTCGGCTCGACCCTCTCCTTGACGGAATTGGGGAGGCTCAGGTCGCCTCCGGTGTGGGCCACGCTGAACTCGCGCTCGGCCCGACCCCGACCGACCATCGTGCGGAGCCATCGCAACATGGTGGTGAAGCGATTCCCGAAACCGGTGAGGAAGGCCAGGTGCACGAACATCCACACGACCCAGCCCGGGAACCCGCTCAAGTGGATGCCCTTGACGCTCACGATGGCCCGGAACCGCCCGATGGTGGCCACACTCCCGAGGTCCCGGTACTTGAACGGTTTTCTGGGCTTGTTCTTGAGGCGACGGAGGATGGAGTTCGCCGCATGGAGGCCACCTTGCATAGCGACTTCGGCGACACCGGGAAGGTTGTCGAGGCTGGCCATGTCGCCGATGGCGAACACTTCGGGGTGCCCCGGAATCGTCAGATCGGGGAGGACGGCGATGCGGCCGGCACGATCGACGGTGGCTCCGGAGGCTTCGGCGAGGAGGCGCGCCAGTGGCGACGCCTGGACCCCTGCCGCCCAGATGGTGGTCCGGGCCTCAATCCTCGAGGCGCCCTCCGCCCCCTTGATGTCGACGCCGGAGGCGTCGATGCCGACCACCTGCGAACCCATGCGCACTTCGACCCCCAGGTGCGCGAGTGTCTTCGCCGCCCTGGCGGAGAGCTCGTTGCCGAACGTGGCTAGCGGCTCCTTTCCGCCGTCGACCAGGATGACCCTCACGGCCGAGGCCTCGAACGTGCGGAACTCTCCCCGCAGGCTACGTGTGGCCAATTCCCTCACCTGGCCGGCCAGTTCGACGCCGGTCGGCCCGGCGCCGACCACGACGACCGTCAACCAGTGCTCCTTCTCGGTCGGGTCAGTGGCCATCTCGGCCATCTCGAAGGCACCGAAGATACGCCGCCGTAGTTCGAGCGCGTCATCGAGGGTCTTCATGCCGGGAGCGAAGAAGGCGAATTCGTCGTGGCCGAAGTACGACTGGGTCACACCGGCGGCCACAATGAGGCTGTCGTAGGGGTAGTCGACTTGGAACCGCCCCGCCACGCTGGCGTGTACCACCTTGCGCTCGAGGTCGAAGCCGCTCACCTCGGCCAGATGCACCTGCACGTTCTTCTTCTTTCGCACGACGTGCCGGAGCGCGGGGGCAATCTGCCCCGGCGCGAGCATTCCTGTCGCCGTCTGGTAGAGCAGGGGCTGGAACAGGTGGTGATTGCGCCGGTCGATCAGAGTGACGTCGACCGGCTTGCGAGCCAGCAGCCGGGTGGCGGGCAGACCACCGAATCCTCCTCCGACAATGACCACCCGATGACGCCGGCCGCCCGGGCCGGTCCGTTCACTTGCGGGTATTGCAGCATCAGGGGCGACAGTCAACGTCCCCGTGACCTCTCCATCACTCTGTCGCAGGACCGGTGCAGTGGAGCGTCACAAGCCCGGACTGCTCTGCATGATGCCACCGTCGGCGAAAATCGTGGTTGCGGTGAGATAGCTCGCGCCCGGGCCCGCGAGAAAGGCAACGACGCTGGCGATCTCCTCGGGCTGTGCCAGCCTTCCCAGCGGAATCGCGTTGTCGAGTGTGGCCAAGGCCTTCGGGTCCGCGACGGTGGCCTTGTTGATGGGCGTGTCCACCGCCCCGGGGCCGACCCCGACCACAAGGACGTTGTGCGGAGCGAGTTCCACACCCGCCGTCCGGGTCAGCATGCGCATGCCTCCCTTGGAGAGGCAGTAGGCGGTGTTGTTCGGCATCGGCCAGTCCTCGTGAACCGACGTCATGTTGATGATGCGGCCCCCACCACCCTGGGCGATCATCTGCTTGGCCGCGAGTTGCGTGCCGAAGAACGCGCTCTTGAGGTTGATGTCCATGACCCGGTCGTATTGGGCCTCGGTCGTGTCGAGTACCGAGGTCCGGGTCTCGATGCCGGCGTTGTTGACCATGATGTCGAGCCGCCCGAAGGTGCTCACCGCGGTGCCGATCAGCGTTTCGAGGTCGGCGATCTTGCTCACGTCGGCCTTGACCGAGGTCACCTTGTCCCCCAAGTCACGGACCTGTTGTTCGAGGGCCTCGGTCGCGTCGGGGTTGGTCACGTAGTCGATGACGATCGACGCTCCTTCGGCGGCCAATGCCAGGACCACCGCCTTGCCGATCCCGGTATTGCCGCCGGTGACGATGGCTACCTTGCCCTGCAGCGACACGTCGACTCCTTTCGCTCCGGGACTGCCGCCCGGACGCAACTTCATCCTACGCAGAACGCAGTGCCTCTTTCTCGTGAGGATAGGGCCCGTCCCTGCGCAATTCGTCATCTCATTCGGGTGATTCGAGAGCGGGTGCATCGTCGGGAAACGGATGCGGGGACGATGTGACGAAAGGGTGACGCGACAAGGGGAGGGCGGCCCGAGCCTGGGCGACCGCGGCACGCTACTGTCGCCCACGGAAGTTGGCCAGCAGCTGCCCGCGCCGACAGAACCACGGTCCGGGCCGAGAAGAGGAGTACCCGATCATGAGCACGTTCCCGCCGATTGCCGAGTACTCGTTCCTCTCCGATTGCGAGAACAGTTGCCTGATCGCACCCGACGGGTCGGTGGAATGGCTCTGCCTGCCCCGTCCCGACTCGCCAAGTGTCTTCGGGGCGGTGCTTGACCGGACGGCCGGCTCGTTCCGCTTCGGACCCTCGAACACGGTGGTCCCGCATCACCGCCGGTACATCCCCGGCACCATGGTGGTCGAGACCACGTGGCACACCCCGACGGGCTGGCTCGTCGTGCAGGACCTCATGGTCATCCGCAAGGTGGATGGAGGGGCGCGGCGGCCGGGCTACCGACGGGCACCCACCGACTCAGCGGCGGTCGGTGTGCTGTTGCGCACGGCCACCTGTGTCGCCGGAAACGTCGAGGTCGTCGCGAACTGCGTGCCGCTGTTCGACTACGGCGTCGGTGTCGGGCAATGGTCCTACAGCGGCGACGGGTACGGGTCAGCCAGTGTCGCCTCCCCGGACGGCGAAACCACACTCTCGGTGGTCAGCAGTCTGCGGCTCGGCCTCGTCGGTGCCCGCAGCTACGGGCGCACCAGCCTGGCCGAGGGTGAGTCAGCCTTCATCGCGCTGTCCTGGGGCGATGCTGCCCCGACCACGCACGAACAAGTGGAGGCGGACCTCGTCTCGACCGTGAGCTACTGGCGGAGCTGGCTGGCCACCGGGACGTTCCCCGATCACCCGTGGCGTCCCTACATCGAGCGCAGCGCGCTGACCCTGAAGGGGTTGAGCTACGCGCCGACGGGCGCCATCATGGCGGCGTCCACCACGTCGTTGCCCGAGACGCCGGGAGGCGCGCGCAACTGGGACTACCGCTACACGTGGATCAGGGACACCGGGTTCATGCTGCGGTCGCTCTACCGGCTGGGCTTTGATTGGGAGGCGCTCGAGTACTTCGCGTTCGTGCTCGAATCCGTCGGCCAGGGCAAGTTCGACAAACCATTCGAGCTCCAGATCATGTACGGCATCGGCGGGGAGCGCGACCTCACCGAACGGACCCTCGACCACTTGTCCGGTTACGAGGGGGCATCGCCGGTACGGGTCGGAAACGGCGCGTGGGACCAACACCAGAACGACGTCTGGGGCATGCTCCTCGACGCCGTCGAGACGCATCTGTCCAAGGGTGCGGCCCAGATCGTCCATGCGGTGTGGGAAGGGTTGGCCGGACTCGTGGAAGAGGCGCTCACCCACAGCGGCGACGCTGATCAGGGGATCTGGGAGATACGCGGCGAGCCGCAACACTTCACCGCGTCCGCTGTCCTGTGCTGGGTGGCGGCGGACCGGGGCGCGAGCATGGCGCAGCGACGGGGCGTCGCCGACCGGGCCGCCGACTGGCGGAAGAGGGCCGACGCGCTCAAAGAGGAGATCCTCGCGAAGGGCGTCGATGCGCGAGGCCGGTTCCGCCAGGCCTACGAGAACGACGAGCTGGATGCGTCGCTCCTCCTGATCCCGATCATGGGCTTCCTGCCCCCCGACGACGATCGGGTCCGGGCGACCGTGTTGGCCATTGCCGACGAGCTCACCGAGGACGGCTTGGTGCTCCGCTACAAGGTCGACAACACCGACACCGGTTTCGAAGGCAAAGAGGGCACGTTCACGATCTGTTCGTGGTGGCTGGTGTCCGCGCTGGCGATGATCGGCGAAATCGACCGCGCCCGCGCGCTGTGCAAGAAGCTGCTCTCCTTTGCGGGCCCCTTGAACCTGTACGCGGAGGAAATCGACGCCACGACCGGAGAGCACCTCGGGAACTTCCCCCAGGCCTTCACGCACCTGGCACTGATCGACGCGGTGTCGCAACTCATTGAGGCCGAGGTCGAGAGCGTCTGAACCCGTCACGGTCATCACCCCCTCGAAAGGGGTGCGCCGCCCGCGTGGTGACCGCTGAGATCCGCCGTATCCGGCGAGCCATGTGCCACAGTCTCGATCGACGGGCCCGCACGGGCTCGACGACAGCGCGTGGAGGACCCGGGACCCGTGGCCAGCCTGAACGAAACCGACCTGCAGCGCATGCGCGATCAGCTCTTCTTCGAGGGAGCGGAACGCAATCGCCGGCTGAGCCGGTTCTGGCTGCTGCTGCCCCTCTCGGCGGTGATTGCATCCGCCGGGGTCATCAGCGACTCGACCGCCACGGTCATCGGGGCCATGATCGTCGCCCCGCTGATGACGCCGATCCTCGGGATTGTCTTGGCGGTGGTGCTGACCGACGCCAAGAACCTCCGTCGATCGGTCCTTCTGGTCATCGTCGGTGCTGCCGCGGTCGTTGCGGTGGCGTGGATCCTGGGGCTCTTCATTCCCTACCCCGTGGTCGCCGCGACGAACAGCCAAGTGGCTCAGCGCGTGACGCCCCGGGTCATCGACCTGATCGCCGCGTTGGCGACCGGGGCGGTCGGCTCGGTCGCCCTCGCCCGCTCCGACATCTCCGACACCCTGCCCGGGGTGGCGATCGCCATCTCGCTGGTCCCGCCCCTGGCGGTCGTGGGCCTGACGCTCGAATCGGGAGCCCCCCACGAAGCGCTCGGCGCCCTCCTTCTCTTCACGACCAACGTCGCGGCAATTCTGGCCAGTGGAATTGTCGTGATGGCGCTCTACCGCACCCACCGGGTTTCTGACCGGGCACAGGCGGCGGCGTTTCACCGCCGCGGTGCCATCGCCGTCGTCGCGGTCTTCTTGGCCGTCGTCATCGTCCCCCTGACGATCAACTCCGACCGGATCGACCGGACCACGGTGAGGGAGTCCGACGTCCAGGCGGTCGCCAGCCACTGGGCCGCCGCCGCCGGCTGGGCCGTGACCGGCGTCACGGCCCACGGCGACCAGGTGTTCGTCGACGCGACGGGCCCTGTTCCCGCTCCTGATCTGACGGTCCTGCACCAGGATCTGGTCGACGCCGGGCTCTCGGGCGTCGACGTGGAGGTCAGCTTGACCCCGAGGAGCTACACGCACCTGCCGACGTAAACACGTCATCTTCCCGAAAGAAAGACGACATGGCAGGGATCCGGTGTGATTTGATGACGGGGAAAATCGACCCACTTCAAGGAGGCCCTGGATGCTCGCCTACACCTACCCTCTGCTGGACCTGTTCGGCACGATGCTGGGGTTCTTCCTCCTCATCATCTGGTTCTGGCTCCTCATCATCATCTTCAGCGACATCTTCCGCAGCCATGACATCGGTGGGTGGGCCAAGGCGCTCTGGTCGATCTTCGTCATCGTCCTTCCCTTCCTCGGGATCTTCGTCTACCTCATCGCCCGGGGCGGCAAAATGCACGAGCATGCGGCGCAGGACGCCAAGGCGCAGCAGGCTGCATTCGACGATTACGTCAAGCAGGCGGCCGGCACGGGCGGCAACACCGCGGACGAACTGTCCAAACTGGCCGACCTCAAAGCCCAGGGCGTCCTGACCGATGCGGAGTTCGAGGCGCAGAAGGCCAAGCTCCTCGCCTGAGGCGAGGGGGCTAGGCCGGCGCGATCGGGTTCACGTCGGGCGTGGCAACGGTTCCCGTGTCACGGGACTCGGGGGGATTGGGGACCTCGGGCGCCTCGGGCGCGGGTGTGGCGATGCGCTTGCGGAACACATAGAGGCTCCACCCCTGGTAGAGGAGTACGAAGGGGAGGAAGATGATCGCGATGATGGACAAGACCCGCAGCGTGTAGCTCGGGCTGGCCGAGTTGGCGACGGTCAGGTTGTACGCGGTGTTGGTGCTCGACACCATGACGCGCGGGAAGAGCTCGAAGAAGATGGACCCGACCGCGCTGGCCATGGCAGTGGCCGCAGCCGCGAATGCCCAACCCTGCGAGTGCGCCTCAGCTAGCAATGCGGCCCCGATGACGGCGGCCAGCGCCAGGGCCTCGACCGGGTTGGGGACGAAGCCTGCGCCGAGCCCGACATGGATCCAGGTCAGCCAGCCGAACGTGATCACCGTGGCCAGCCAGCCGAGGCGGCCCGACAGTCGAGCCACCCGGTCGTGGAGTTCACCCTCGGTCTTGAGCGTGAGGTAGGCCGCCCCGAGGAACAGCGACAACACGGTGAAGGTGACCCCGGTATAGAGCCCGAAGGGAACGAGGAGCCCGGCGAAGTTGCCGGTGTAGTTATGGGCCGAGTCGATGGGCAGCCCGTGGAGCAGGTCGCCGAGCGCGGTGCCGAGCAGGAAGGGGATCAGCAGGCTGCCGATGGTGAGTGACCAGCGCCAGGTGGCACGCCAGCGCGCATTGTCGATTTTGCGGTTGTACTCGAAGGAGAGCCCCCGCACGATCAAGGCGAGTAGGACGATGACCAGCGCCAGGTAGAAGGTGGAGAACATGGTGGCGTACCACGACGGGAAGGCGGCGAAAATGGCTGCCCCGGCCACGACGAGCCAGACCTCGTTGCCGTCCCAGATCGGCCCGATCGAGTTGACGGCAACACGACGCTCCGCATCATTGCGCCCGACGAAGGAGTGCAGCATCCCCACCCCGAAGTCGAATCCCTCGAGGACGAAGAACCCGACCCAGAAGACGGCGATGATGATGAACCAGATGTTGTTGAGATGGATCATTGCGCTCCTAGTAGATGAGGGCCGGGACACGGTCGGTGGTTGCTTCTTGTGACGAGTCGGGCGCGGTGTCACCGACACCGCCGCCCTCACCGTCGCCTTCTCCAGGGCCACCGCCCTCGTCGTGGCCGCCCTCGCTGGTGCCGAGCGCCAGTTCCTTGCGGGCGTTGTGGACCATCAGGTAGCCGTCGGCCGCGGCCAATGCGGCGTAGAGCACCACGAAGACACTCAGGCTGATCCAGATGTCGGTGGTGGTGACCGAGGGTGAAGCGGCCTGTGACGTCTTCATGAGACCCTGGACGATCCAGGGTTGACGCCCGCTCTCGGTCAAGAGCCACCCGGCGGTGTTCATGAGGAAGGGCGTGATCACGAACCACGGGGCGATGAACAGGAACCACTTGGCCTTCTCGAGTGTCTTGCGGCGGATGAGCCACACGCCCCAGAGGGCGAAGAGGGCGATCAGCGCGGCCAGATACGCCATCACCCGCATACCCCAGTACTGGATGAAGACATTGGGGATGTAGTTGCCCGGCCCGTACTCCTTGACGTACTGGGCCTGGAGGTTGTTGATGCCCTGCACCTCGCCGTCGACGTGATTGGTGGCGAGTATCGACAAGAGGTCGGGGACCTCGATGATCTGCGTCGGCGTCTCGTCGTTGTTCCCACCGCCGATCTGGAGGAGCGAGAAGGGACAGTGCGAATCACAGGTGGTCCAGAGCGCCTCGGCTGCAGCGATCTTCATGGGCTGGTACTTGCCCTCGACCACCCCGAGCTCGCTGCCGATGAACATGTTGACGAAGACTGCCGGCGTGAGGACGGCCAACGAAATGATGGCGGTGCGGCGGAAGGCCTCGACCGAGCTCTTGCGGCGCAGATGCCAGGTGGAGACCCCCAACATGATCAGGGCGCCGGTGACCAGCGAGGCCAGGATCACATGCGGGTACGCCCACAGGAACACCGGATTGGTGAAGAGGGCCCAGACGTCGTTGAGCTGGGGCTGGTGCTGGGAATTCATCACATAGCCCACAGGGTGCTGCATCCACGAATTGGCCGCCATGATGAACAGGCCCGACAGCATCGTCGCTGCGGAGACGAGCCAGATGCAGGCCAGGTGCACCTTCTTCGAGAGCCGGTCCCAGCCGAAGATCCAGAGGCCGAGGAACGTCGACTCCAAGAAGAAGGCGGCGAGACCCTCCATGGCCAGGGGACCCCCGAAGACGTTGCCGACCAGACGCGAATAGTTCGACCAGTTCATGCCGAACTCGAACTCTTGGACCAGCCCCGTGACCACCCCGATGGCGACGTTGATGAGGAGCAACGTCCCGAAGAACTTGGTGAGGCGTTTGAACGTCGGGTTGTCGTTGCGGTACCAGGTCGTCTGGAGAAGTGCGACCAGGAAGGAGAGCCCGATGGTGACCGGGACGAACAGGAAGTGGTAAATGCTGGTCGTGGCGAACTGCCAGCGGGCGAGGTCGGTACTCATCGCATGGGGCTCCAGTCGTTCAGTGCCGCGAGCTCAGGGACGTCACTGCGGTGGTCGGTTCCAGATGGCTGCACCGGGTCACTGTGCAGAGGTTACCGATCGCACCGACGTGGAACCCGAGTGATCCCGCGTGCGTCGGGTACCACTCCGGGCTCACCCCGGGGGCCGCGCCCGGAGAGTCGACGGTCGCGTTGGGGCCATTCGGGGTAGAGGTCGCCAGCGGTTGATCGCCGTCGGTCGAGACATCCCCGGTGCTGGGATTCAACACGGCGACGCCCGGTTGGCTGAAGGAGCCTGTCGACACGGTCGAGGAGGAGTCGGTCCCGCCCCCCCTGGGGGGTCCTTCGATGTGATGTGACGCGCTTCTTCCCACCACAGGCTCGCGTACCGCGGGCCGTGGAGGAGCAGTTCGTCGTGGGTCCCTCGCTCGACCACCCGGCCGCCTTCCATCACCAGCACCTCGTCCACCCCTTCGAGTCCGGCGAGCCGATGGGTGATGAGGACGAACGAGCGGTCATCGGTGAGCGTCAGCAGATCTGCAGTGAGCGAGTCTGCCGCTCCGACGTCGAGGTGCTCGGCCGGTTCGTCCAGCAGCAGGACCGGGAAGTCGGCTAACAAGGCGCGGGCCACCGCAATCCGTTTGCGCTGGCCTCCCGACAGGCGCGCGCCGTGTCGCCCGACGTCGGTGGCCAGGCCCTGGGGGAGACCGCCGACCCAATCGGCCAGTCCTACCCGGATCAGCACGGCGCGCAGTTCGGCGTCCGAGCTTTCCCGCCGGCCGATCCGGAGGTTCTCGGCCACGGTGGTGTCGAAGAGGTAATCGTCCTGGCCGATCAGACCCACGACCGTCCGCAGGTCGTCGCCCGCCAGGCGATCTATAGGGACGCCGTCGAGGGAGACCGTCCCTGCCTCGTAGGCCAAGAACCCCACGAGCACCGCGGCCAATGTCGACTTCCCGGCCCCGCTCGGCCCCACGATCGCAACCCGGCGGCGTGGTGCGAGGGAGAGGTCGATTCCCCGGAGCGCTGGTTCCGGCGCACCGGGGTAGCGCGCCTCCACTGCACGGGCCTGCAGTTCGTAGGGACTGTCAGGAAGTGTGGCCGGCTGCGGCGTGTCGGGGACGGGGACGACCGCGTCGGTCACCTCGAACACACGCGCCGCAGCCTGGCGGACGCGTTGGAGGGCCTGGGTGGCAACAGGGAGGCCGACCACCAGTTCGAAGGCGGCCAGCGGGATGAGCGTGATGACCGCCAGTTCGGTCGGGTCGAGCCGACCGGACAGCACAGCCGGGATCCCGACAAGAAGACAGCCCCAGCAGGCCAGCCCGGCAAGCACGGTGGTCAGGGCGACGCCGATTCCCGCCGTCCCGGCCGACGCCGAGGAAATGGTGGTGAGCTGACGATCGTGGTCGCGGATCGTCCGGAGTTGGGAAGCCGTGGCGCCGAAGGCGACGAGCTCCGCTGCGCCTTCGGTCAGGTCGACCATGGCAGCAGTGAGATCGCCCCGCACACGCGCGAAGCGCGACTCCTTGCGCCGTGCCAATCCCCCGGTCAACCAGGGGACGACCGTGCCGGCCAGCACGAGCGCCACGGCCAGGATCAGGCCCGCTGCGGGAAGCATCCACCACATGAGCGCCACGGTCAGCGACCCGACCAGCAGGGCGATGGCGAAAGGCGGGATGACCCGAATTGCCAGGTCCTGGAACGAGTCGACATCCTGCACGATCCGGGCCAGGAGGTCACCGCGCCCGAAGGCGGGCAGTCCGGCGGGGGCCAGCCGCTCGAGGCGTCGGTAGACCTTGACCCGGCGGTCGGCCAAGAGCCGGAACGCGGCGTCATGCCCGACCAGGCGTTCCTCGTAGCGGAAGAACCCCCGCGAAAGGCCGAAGAACTGGACCCCCACGATGGCGAGCGCCAGATGGGACTCGTTGGGATGCTCCGAAGCTCTCATGATCAGCCATGCCGCCGTGCCGATGAGCCCGATGTCGGCCGCGATGGCTCCCGCCCCCAGCACTGCAGCGAGCAGGAGACGGCGACCGGCCGGCCGGGCGATGCCAAGGGTGCGACGCAGCGGCGCGATCCCCGCGTCCTTGTGCGGCGCGCTGTGCACGGGCATTCAGGAAGCCGCGGCGACGGCCGGCTCGAGGTGGACGACGCGATCGGCCACGCCCAGGAGGGACGGTCGGTGCGCCACCATGATGACGGTCCGGCCCGCCATCAACCGGCGCACGGCTGACAGCACGTTCTCCTCGGTCCGACCGTCGAGATTGGCGGTGGGCTCGTCGAGCAACAGGAGGGGAGCGTCGCGGACGAAGGCGCGGGCCAGGGCGAGCCGTTGGCGTTCGCCCACCGAGAGCCCGGCCCCTTCGTGGCCGAGGATCGTGTCGAGGCCCATGGGGAGTCGGGCCACCACCTCTTCGAGGTCCGCCTGGACGATGGCGGCGCGCACGGCGGCGTCGTTGGCGTCGGGACGCCCGAGGCGGACGTTCTCGGCGATCGACCGGGCGAAGAGGTGCGGGCGTTGGGGGACCCAGCCGACGTGTGCCCTCCAGGCATCGGGCTCCAGGTCGGCGAGCCTGACCTCTCCCATATGGATGGACCCCCTCGAGGCAGGGACCAACCCGAGCAACACGCCGAGGAGGGTGGACTTCCCACAACCGCTGGGACCGGCGACGGCGACCACCTCGCCGGGATGCACGTCGAAGCTGAGCGCCGGGAGTGCAGGGTGGGGCCGTCCGGGGTAGAAGACCTCCAGCCCTTCGACCCGGAGCGTGGACCGGGACAGTGGGGGCACCTCCCGGCGGTCGCCTCGGGGTGGGACCGGTCGCTCGAGGACCTCGAAGATGTCCTCAGCCGCCCTCATCCCTTCGGCGCTGGCGTGATAGTTGGTCCCGAGCAGACGGAGGGGGAGGTAGGCCTCGGGCGCGAGAAGGAGCACGAAGAGTGCGGTGGCCAGGCTCAGGTGGCCGCCGAGCAGGCGGAGCCCGACCGACACTGCGACCAGGGCGACCGAAATGGTGGCCAGGAGCTCGAGGATGAGCGACGAGAGGAACGCCACTTTGAGGGTGGCCATGGTCGCCGCCCGGTACTGATTGGTGATGTCACCGATGGCGGCGACCTGGGCCTTGGCCCGCCCGAAGACCTTGAGGGTGGGGAGGCCGGCGACGACGTCGAGAAAGTGCCCCGCCAGCCGCTGGAGCAGCCGCATCTGGCGTGCCATCCGCGTCCTGGTCGAGGCTCCGACGAGCGACATGAACAACGGGATCAGCGGGATCGTGACGGCGATGATGAGGGCCGAGATCCAGTCTGCGCCGAGCGCCACGATGATGACGGTGACCGGGATGATGACCGCGAGGAACAGTTGAGGAAGGTAGCGGGCGAAGTAACTGTCGAGCGCGTCGACCCCACTGGTGGCGAGGACGACGAGGGAGCCGGAACGCTCACGATCGATGCCGGCAGGTCCGAGGCGCGCCACCTGCTCCACGAGCGCCTGGCGGAGGTCCGATTTGGCCGACGCCGACGCCCGATCGGCTATCCGTTCGGTGAGCCATCCCACTGCCGCCCGGCCCAGGATCACGACGAAGAGAAGGACCACCAGCGCGTCGACCCGGGCCAGTCCTTTGTGCTTGACGACGACATCGGAAATCGTCGTTGCGATGAGCCAGGCCTGCGCCACGACGAGAAAGGCGGTGATGCCCCCAAGCACGACGGTGAGCACCAGATACCGACGTGTGCCGCGGCGTAACGCAACAGCCGGGGATCGATCGGGCCTGACCGCCTTTTCGCTGCACCCTCCCGGGCGGGGTTCGGCACGGCTGAGATCCCTACGCGACGCGTACGCGTGATCACAGGCCCGATTGCACCTCGATACGGCCGGTCTTCTGCGCGTCCTGCAGCGCCGCGTAGTCGCGGTCATTGAGGTCGGCGTACGCAGCCGCGAAGTCGGCGATGGCCTGATCGAACGTGTCTTTGCGTCCGAGGTAGGACGCGATCGCCACCCTGTCCCCTGAGCGGGCATGCGCTCGAGCGAGCGTCCACGCGCACAACCGACCGTAGATCGTCATGCCCGTGGCCTGCATTGAGGCGGTGTCGATCGAACCCTTCCAATCGCGCAGCTGTCGCACGTAGTAGTCACGGACACCGCCGTCCCAGCCCTTCGTACGTTCCCAGCCGAGAAAGATGTCGCCGACCGCCTGCATGAGGTGCTGGCCCGCGACGACCCGTTCACCGTGATTGGTGTACTGACTCGCGCCGGCGAATTCCTCGAGCACCGACGCCTGCGCTTCCTTGGCCTGTAGGAACATCGGGTCACCACTGTCGATGCCCTCCATGAGCAGGATCCAGGCCCGGGTGCCGACGCTGCCGACCCCGACCACCTTGCGCGCCATGTCCACCAACCGGTACTGCTCCAAAAGGTGGTTCCGGTCGGACTGCAACGTGCGCCGGTACGCCAGGAGGAGGCCTTCCAACTGTTTGAACACTTCGGTCGCGTCCTGGTCCGGGAGGAGGTCCCTCACCGGAACGATCAACGGGGGGTCGGCGACGATCCGTGGTCGGCCGTCCACCACCGTCGCGAGCTTCTCGAATGCCTGTGAGCTGTCCTTGGTCCGGGCCTTGGCGAGAGCGGCTGCCGTCAGTTTGGCCCGGTCCGGCGTCAGCAGCGCCGTGATCGTGGCCATCTCCTTGTCCATATCCAGATGGGCGTACCACACCTCGAGATTCGACTGGGTGGCGAATGTGCGCATCGCCTCCCGGTAGGCCGCGCCGGCGGCCACCGTCATGCTGCGGCGTTGCTTGGTCTTGAACCCGTTCTCCCGTCCCGCGATCTCGAGGCTGGCGACCAGGCGCTTCATGTCCCACTCGAAGGGCCCTGGCGCCGTCTCGTCGAAGTCGTTGGCATCGAAGACCAGGTGGCGTTCCGGTGACCCGAACACCCCGAAGTTGCTCATGTGTGCATCCCCACAGAGCTGCGCGCGTAGCCCGGAATTGGGAGTCCCCGCGAGGTCGGAGGCCATCAACAGGGCGGCCCCGCGATAGAAGGTGAACGGCGAGACCAGCATGCGCCCGTAGCGGATGGGGACCAGCTCGGGAACCCGGGTCACGGCCTGCCGCTCGAGAAGCTCCACCGGATCGGGTCGTAACTCCGTGGGTGCCAGCACGGCGTGCGACTCCAGTGGGACCTCGCGACGGGCGGCCTTGCCACGGGCTTCGCGCTCGGCCCGTGTGGGCGGAGGTCCAAGCGGTACAAGGGGGGTCCGCTGTTGATCGGGGTCCGCCACGTCCACCGCCACCAGTCCGGGCAGATCGTCTGACATAGCACCAACCTCCTCATCAGTGGACCCGGCGGCCCACGTCGCTCGCACGGCCCCACGGGGCGGCGTCGAGACAGGCTACTGCGAGTTTCCTGGGAAAGCTTTTTGGTGACTCCGCGCAGAATGGGACGTGGACGCCCAACCTATGATCGACACGAGTCGATGAACAGATCAAGCCGATGTCACAGATAACGCGCGTTGTTTCACAGACGCATCATTCCGTTCGTCGTCGCATTGACGCAGTGCGGCTCATCGTCGAGCGCACACTGGCCTGGAAGATCTGGGAGCGACTGCTCGAGACCAACTTCGTCGACCGGAGCGTGGCACTCGCCGGAAAGGCATTCGTCTCGTTCTTTCCACTCGTCATCGTCGTCGCTGCATTCGTTCCCGAACGCTTACGAAAATCGATCGTGTCGACGCTCGTGCATCGCCTCGGTCTCGCCGGACATTCATTGGCGACAGTGCAGCAGGCGTTCAGTTCAGCCAGCGATATCCGAAGGGCTACCGGCGTTCTGGGGCTCATTCTCACAATCTTCTTCGCCACCTCATTCACGACCGCGTTGCAGCGCATGTACCTTGCGGCGTGGCGGCGTCCATCGCCGGGACCGGTCGGCGCCTACACGCGCGGTGCCGAGTGGATCCTGGCCATCATCGTGTACATGGCGGCGCTCGGCGCTGTCCGAAAAGTCCTCCACGGAACAGTGGAAGACGTGTTCTTCGTCATGGCCGCGTTGGTCCTGTCCGGCTCGTTCTGGTGGTTCACGGCATGGCTCATGACGCTCGGGCAGGTGCGACCCCGGGTGCTGATCACCTCGGGAGCGATTACGGGATTGCTGATAGGTATCTACGCGCTCTCGGCGACAATCTGGATGCCGCGGCAGTGTGCTGAGCAACAACCGCCAGTTCGGTTTCTTCGGGATCGCCATCTCACTGGTCTCATGGTTCTCGGGCGCGGCGATCTGCATCATGATCGGCGCGTGCGCGGGGCCCGTGCTGGCCGAGGACACGGGCGCCATCGGACGAATAGCCAGATTCGGTGCTGATTCGCTCCTCGTGGAGGGTGCGCCGGCGCCCACGCCGCCCCCGGTGCGGGGACCACAGCTGTCTGACGCATTCGCCGACAGGGACGACTCCCCACGGGCCTGAGACCGGCGCTGGGCGTCGCCGGGCGGGTCCGCCGGCCCTTCTCCCGCCGGTCTCCTGTGCTGGGAAAGACCTTGGAGCTCGACCGACTGGCTGCGACCTGTCGGCGTCTTGTGAGCGCATGGATGACGTCATCCGACAGAGGTAACACCGATGTGCTTGTATAACGGGGCACAACGGCGCACCTCAAGGAGATTTCGATGCTCGGATATACTTACCCCCTGGCCGACTTGTTCGGCACCATGTTGGGCTTCTTCCTTCTTGTCATCTGGTTCTGGCTCCTCATCATCATCTTCAGCGACATCTTCCGCAGCCAGGACATCGGTGGGTGGGCCAAGGCCCTGTGGTCGATCTTCGTCATCATCCTTCCCTTCCTCGGGATCTTCGTCTACCTGATCGCCCGCGGTGGCAAAATGCACGAGCGGGCGGCGCAGCAGGCGCAGGCCCAGCAGGCCGCGTTCGACGACTACGTGAAGCAGGCCGCGGGTACCTCGGGTGGCAACACGGCCGACGAGCTCTCCAAGCTGGCCGACCTCAAGGCCCAGGGCGTCCTGAGCGATGCCGAGTTCGAGGCGCAGAAGGCGAAGATCCTCGCCTGATCGGCGTCGTCGCAACGTCGTCGCTGCCGGCGACGACGTTGACGTCTGGCGTCTCGGCGGCAGAAGGGCAGCGGTGTACTACGTCGGGTCTCTGATCTTCGCGTTCGTGGCCAGCCTTCTGGTGGTCGTCTTCGTCAAGAAATTCCGCCAGAGGCGGTGACACCGACGCGGCCGCGCGATTTCAACGCGGGCAGCTGACCCTCAGCGCGGGTTGCTGCTCGGTGCGGTCGCGCCGATCGTTCCACAGTGGCGTTTCGTTCAGCCCGCGGCGCATGCGGCGCCCGCGCCGCGCAACGCAGCGAGGAATGGGTTGGAGAGAATCCTCTCCCTCGTCTCTTCGTAGGCAGCCTCGATCACCCGTGGCGCGCGATTCTCGGCCATGGCCCAGAATCCCATGGCGCGCCGCGACCCGGGGCCGGGCTCGAGCCTGATCACCGAAGTGCCGGTGGCCTCGAGGCGGGCGATCTCGCGCGCGAGTCGCCGGTGCACCGACCAGCGCAAGAGGCCATCAGCGCCGATGGAGCGCCCGTGAGCGGCCGACATGGACGAGACGACGACCACCGTGTCGAGCGCGTGCGCCTTGAGGACGTCGGCGTTGGTCCGTGAATGCACGCCGCCGTCGAAGTACTCCGTGCCGTTGATCGTGATCGGGGCGAAGTACCCTGGGATGGCGCACGACGCCAGCACTGCCGAGGCCAGGCTCGTGGGCGGTGCTCCGTCGCGACCGAAGACGACACGAGCGCCGTCGGACCGCCGTGCGGCGCAGATGAGCAGCCCCTCGGGCCAATCGTCACCGATGTGTGCGTGCAGGGCGTGCGCCCGTTCACTGATGTCGATCCGGCCCCGCGGGAGGAGCGTCATCGTGGCCACGTCGGGCCGGAACGCCAGCGGGCGTCGGACGGTGCGTTTGATGAGGTCGGGTGAGGGCGGGGTCCATGGCCGCAGCAGCGAGATGACGGACGGGACGGGAAGCGGGCTCTCATCGGTGAGGATCCGTTCGAGGATTGCCCCGCCCTGGGCGGAAGTCGGCCGGCCGTACGTCGACGCGGCGAGGTCGCTGGCCGGGACGCCCACCCTGAGCGCCGCTCCGGTGACCGAGCCGGCCGAGGTCCCCACGATGATGTCGGCGTCGCGGGCATCCCAGTGGGCTTCGCGTTCGAGCGCGGCGAGCACGCCTGCTTGATACGCCTGACCCACCACGCCACCGGCGCCCAGCACCAAGCCGATCGTCGAGCGCTTCTCCTGCGGGTTTGCGTCTGCCACGACGAGCACCACCCCTGTCTACCCTTTGGCGAGGATCTTCGAACGCCACGCCGGGGGACCCGCCGGTCCTCCACAGTTAACGTGGGCGTTATGCTTCATTCACGTAATTGCCAATAATCCACGGAGCTCGATGTCCGTCATCAACAAAACGTCAGGATCCAACGGCGCTCGTCGCGCCGAGCGCTTCGACCTGAGCCGCCCCATTCCGGACAATTACAAATGGACGGCGCTGTTCGTCTCGACGCTCGGCATGCTGATGGCGACGATCGACGCGTCGATCACCCTGATCGCCCTGCCGAACATCTTCCGCGGGATCGGGATCGACCCGTTGCAGCCCGGGAACAGCTTCTACCTGCTGTGGATGATTCTCGGATTCTTGGTGGTGACGAGTGTCCTGGTGGTGACGCTCGGCCGCCTCGGCGACATCTACGGGCGGGTCCGCACCTTCAACCTCGGGTTTGCGGTGTTCACCTTTTTCTCGTTGGTGCTCACGGTCACCTGGACGTCCGGACATGCGGCGGCGATCTGGCTCATCGTGATGCGCCTGTTCCAAGCGGTCGGGGCTGCCATGCTGATGGCGAATTCCTCGGCCATCCTCACCGACGCGTTCCCTCCCGACGAGCGGGGCATGGCGATGGGCATCAACCAGGCCGCCGCTTTCAGTGGCGCATTCATCGGATTGGTGCTGGGCGGGATTCTGGCGCCGATCAACTGGCGGCTGATCTTCTTGGTGTCGGTGCCGGTCGGCGTGCTCGGTACGGTGATCGGGTACTACAAGCTGCGCGAGCTCAGCGCGCGGCGACCGGCGCGTATCGACTGGCCGGGCAACATCACCTTCGCCATCGGGCTGATCCTGGTCATGATCGGCATCACGTACGGGATAGAGCCGTACGGGGGACACACCATGGGGTGGATGAGCCCCCTCGTGGTGAGCTGCCTCATCATCGGAGTGCTGCTCCTCATCGCGTTCGGCGTCATCGAGACCAAGGTCGGAGAACCGATGTTCCGGCTGCAGCTGTTCAAGATCCGCGCCTTCACCGCTGGCGTCTTCGCCGGTCTGCTGGCGGCCCTGAGCCGGGGTGGACTGATGTTCATCCTCATCATCTGGCTGCAGGGCATCTGGCTGCCGCTCCACGGCTATTCGTTCGCCGACACGCCGCTCTGGGCGGGCGTCGCCATCCTTCCGCTCACTGCGGGGTTCCTCATTGCCGGGCCGATTTCGGGCATCCTGTCGGACCGCCATGGTGCCCGCCTGTTCGCGACGGGGGGGATGTTCGCCACCGCCGTCTTCTTCGTGCTGCTCGAACTCCTGCCGGTGGACTTCTCCTACTGGGTCTTCGCGGTCCTGCTGTTCTTCATGGGTTTGGCCATGGCCTCGTTCGGCTCTCCGAACCGGGCCGCGGTGATGAACAGCTTGCCCGCCGAGCACCGGGGGGTCGGCTCGGGGATGAGCACCACGTTCGTCAACTCGGCACAGGTGCTTTCGATCGGCATCTTCTTCTCGCTCATCATCATCGGGTTGTCGGCGTCGCTCCCGCACAGCCTGTACCACGGCCTGATCAGCCACGGCGTCCCTGCCACCGATGCCCATCGGGTGGCGGGCCTGTCGCCCGTCTCCACGCTGTTCGCCGCGCTCTTGGGCTACAACCCGATCAGGGAGCTCCTCGGGCCGCATGCGTTGGCTGCGCTGCCCCACGCGCAGCAGGTCACGCTGACCGGACGCAGTTTCTTCCCCTCGCTCATCGCGGCACCCTTCCAAACGGGCCTGCGCGCCGCGTTCGACTTCGCCATCATCTCGAGCATCCTCGCGGCGGCGATCTCGTGGGCCTGGAGCGCGCCGCCCCCGTCCGGGTCGGCTGCGCTGTACATGATCCCGACCCACGAGGAGGCCGACGGTAAGCTCGCCGAGGTTGACGAGCGCGACGCGCAGACTGTCAGGGAGCCGGCCGAAGCCGGGACCCCGACCAGGTCGGAGGCGGTGAGGCGATGACGTCCAAGGGGATGACGACAGAGGCGAAGCCGGTGCTGTGGCGGATCGGTGAGGTGGCCAAGCTGACGGGTGTCACGACCCGGACCTTGCGCTACTGGGAAGAGCTCGAGCTCCTCCAACCCAGCAGTTATCGCACGAGCGGGGAGCGGTTGTATTCGCCCTCCGATGTGGCGCGGGTCACCCGGATCCGCAATTTGCAGGAGCTCCTGGGCTTTTCGCTGGCAGAAGTCCGCACGGTCCTGGGCACCGAAGACGTCGACGTGCTGGACCGGGTCCGCTCCGAGCTCAAGGCGACCGACCTTCCCCTCGAGCGGCATCGGGAGCTGCTCGACGAGGCGACGGTGGCCAACGACCAGCTTCTGGCGCGATTGGACGAAATTCTGGGCCGTATCCAGGCCTTTCGCGACGAGCGGGCGGCGACCGCCGTGCGGTTGCGTGAGAACCGGCGCAAGCTGGATGAGCCCGGCGCCCAGTAGCACCAAGCGCTTGTCTCGGACTTTCTCAGGAGAAATTTAGAAAGGTGCCATCCACCCGGAGCGCCGGTCTCTAAGTTATTCTAAACGAATATTTAGAAACCGTAGAAGTGATCAGCATCGTCCGGTGAACGGGGAGCAGGCATGAACAAGCGCGAGAACCCCTACACGCCGGGAGCCGGTCGCAAACCTCGGACCCTGGCCGGGCGGGACCAGGACCTCGAGAGCTTCCAATCGCTGGTCGAGCGGCTCGACGCCGGATCCTATGAGCGGAGCCTCATCTATACCGGCCTGCGGGGAGTGGGCAAGACGGTCCTGCTGATGGAGTTCGACGTCCTGGCCAGTGAGGCGGGCTGGGCCACCACCGACGTGCAGGAAGTCGGCTCGAATGCGGACTTCCGCACCACGTTCGCCGGTATGGCCAACCGCCTCTTGATGAACATGAGCCGGCGGCACAGAGCCAAGCAGCGCATCGAGCGTGCGCTGTCGGTGGTCAAGGCGTTCAGCATCGCCATCCCCGGCCACGTCGAGATCAAGCTCGACGTGGACACCTCGGCCGGCGTCGCCGATTCAGGAGATCCGGAACGGGATCTGGCGGATCTCTTCCGGGAGATCGGCGAGGTGGCCCAGGCCAACCAGATGGGGGCCCTCTTCCTCATCGACGAGATGCAGAACCTCGATGCGGCCTCCCTCGCCGCCATCTGTATGGCCTTCCAGGCCATCAGCCGGGCCGGTCTGCCGGTCGCCATGGTGGGTGCGGGACTCCCGGACCTGCGTGTCCGGCTCCTTTCGGCCAAGCCGTACGCGGATCGACTCTTCTCCTATGAGGAGCTCGGTCGGCTCCCCGAGCCGGCGGCCCGTTCGGCGCTCATCGGGCCGGCGGCATCGGCCGGCGTCGCGTACGACGAGGAGGCGGCCCGCCAGATCGTGCAGGAAGCAGCGGGATTTCCCTATTTCCTCCAGGAGTACGGGCGCGAGCTGTGGAACTTCGCCGAGAACACACCGATCACGGTGGAGGACCTCGAGAGCGCGCGCGAGATCGTGAACGACAGCCTGGCCCGCAACTTCTTCGGCACCCGTTTCGAGATGGCGACCGACACCGAGCAGCGGTACCTCTCCGCCATGGCCTCGCTCGGCGAGGGTCCGTACCCGGTGGGCGAGGTGGCGCATGCCTTCGGCGTGAGCGACCAGCGGCGGGCTTCCATGCATCGGGAGTCGCTCATCCAAAAGGGCCTCATCTGGAGCCCGCGCCGGGGGCAGGTCGATTTCACCGTGCCCCTCTTCGCGGCCTTCTTGAAGGAGAACCACCCGATCGGCGGGTGACGAAGGCCTACCCGGTGACGATCTCCGCTCCCGTCTCCATCAGGCGGTGCACCTCGGCGACGGTTCCCTCGAGGTCCGAGAGGTGACGTTCGACAGCGCCGTCGGGCGTGAGAAAGAGAAACGTGACACGGATGACGGGCTCCGCCGTCGCCGCCCCCACGGTGAGGGCATAGGAAGCGCCCTGGAGCCGGTAGCCCTCCACCCGGCGATCCAGCACCTCGGGCGCCGAGCTCGCCGCCGTCTTGTAGTCCACGACGACGAGACCCTCGGGGGTCCGGTAGAGCAGATCGACGTAGCCCTCGAGGAGCCGCCCGTCCTGCGGCGTGCAGGCGTAGATCTCCCGCCAGTGCGCCGAGGCCGCCGCTTCGACCACGCTGGGGGAGCCGAGCGCCTGCAGCACGAGCGCGCGTACCTCGTCGTGACGTTCGGGCACGGCCTCTGCTTCGCATTGCGCTGCGAGTGCCTCGTCGAGTCCGGACCCGTCGGAGAGGTCGATCGTCTGTAGCACCCCATGGACGGCGCGGCCCACGGCCGTCCCGTAGCGACCCTTCAACCACGGCGGGAGGTCGAGGTCACGCGGGCGTTTTTGGAGGCCCGGATCAGGCTCGCCCTCGCTGTCGGGGTCGCCCTCGTCGGTCAACGCGCTGGCGGCCACCGTGGTCGGGCGGGCAGCCCGCTCGAGCGCACCCGTGCGCTCGGCCGCCCATTCGGCGAGCGGCAAAGGCAGGGAAGGAGGGGCCAGCACGGCCGGTGCGAGTGGGCCCTGGGCGGTGGCCGCGTCGGGGAGTGCGTCGATCACGTCGCCCATGCCGCTGACGAGCAGCTCGGCGTTGGTGCGTTTCTTCGCCTCGGGTGGGGCGGCCCGCTCCTTGCGATGTACCGAGAC
Organism: uncultured Acidimicrobiaceae bacterium; assembly: GCA_963706555.1. Classification (GTDB taxonomy): domain Bacteria; phylum Actinomycetota; class Acidimicrobiia; order Acidimicrobiales; family RAAP-2; genus Bog-473. The sequence continues at coordinate 1,041,001 of OY970164.1, read as the reverse complement.
GATCAAGTGATCGCGGGCGCGCGTGCAAGCCACATAGAGCAACCGGATGCGCTCGTGCAGGCCCATCTGCTCGTCGATCGGCGCCCACTCGACGAACTCGTTCGTGCTGACTTTGCTGCCGAATTTGTAGCCGACCCCCCCGGTGAGCGGGAAGACCACCTCGGCCGGCGCGGGCCTTCCTTGCGGGGCGGTCGACATGCCCGAGATGATCGTGATGGGGAACTCCAGGCCTTTGGCCCCGTGGATGGTGAGGATCCGGACGGCGTCGTCGTCGCTCTCGGGCAAGATCGACTCGACGACGCGTGCGCCCTCGACCGTCTGCGCGCCGACCCAGTGCAGGTACTGGCGCAGGCTGCCGCCCGTGGCCTCGCTCCACGCCCGGGCCTGGTCGGTGACGAAGCGGACCCTGCGCCACACGTCGCGCGGCCGGCCCTCGGCGAAGCCGAGCTCCAACGCCCGGCGGTCGCGCGCGATGCGTCCCAGGAGCTCAGAGGGCGCGACCCACGTGCGCTCGTCGTAGAGGGAACGCAGGTACGTCAACCCGGCGAGGACCGGATCGTCCGCCGGGACGCTATCGGGCTGGTCGGCCAGGTAATTCCAACGGCCCCGGCGCTCCCACTTGAAGCGGAAGAGGTCGTCGTCGCCGCACCCCAGGAGAGGCGTGCGGAGCGCGGACACCACGTGGAGCGTGTTGGTCGGATCGTCGACGGCCCGCAGGACCATCAGCAGGTCCCGGACCGCCCGGCTGGCGTAGACGAGCGAGCTGGTCTCGGCCCGATAGGGGATGCCGGCCTCCTCCAGGGCGTCCTCGAGAAACGGGAGCGACGTGCGGGCGGGGATCAAGATCGTGATGTCGCCCAGACGGGCCGGGCGCCAGGTCTCGACGCCTTCACTGACACCGTCACTGACCTCCCACGCCTCCCCGATGACCCGGGTCACGGTGGCGGCCACGTCGCGCGCCTCGGCCAGCCTCATGTCGTCCGCGCTGGCGGATCTGGGATGTTCGTGTCGGCCGAGGATCGACACGGGAGGACCCGCGTCCGGCGCGGCACGGACCGCGTCGAGAGCCGAGTACTCCGGTTGGGAGCTTTCGGGCATGTCGACATCGTTCGGTTCGCCCATGAGGGCGGCGAAGGTGTCGTTGACCCAGTCGATGACGGGGGCCACCGTCCGGAAGTTGGCATCGAGCCGGACCGCGCCTCCCGCCTCGGCCTCGAAACGATCCTTCGCCCGCAAGAAGATGGAGATGTCGGCCCGGCGAAAGCGGTAGATCGATTGTTTGGGGTCGCCGACCACGAAGAGGTGGCCGGGCGCTACCTCGACCTGATCCCATTGCGCGGTGCCGGCCGCTTCGCTCCCGGGCTCGGCCGCGGCGATCCGGACCGCCAATTCGATCTGAATGGGATCAGTGTCCTGGAACTCGTCGAGGAGCAGGCGCTCGTAGCGGGCGTGCAGCGTGCTGCGCACCGCCGGGCCGTGGGCGGGATCACGGAGGAGAGCCCGGGCCAGGACGAGGAGGTCGTGGAACTCCAGTTGGCCCGCTGCTTTGCGCTCTTGCGCGCTGTCCAGGGTGAACTGGCGGATGACACTGGCGAGGCGCAACGCGCAGGCCGCGGAGACGGCGCCGCTGACCGCCTCCAGCGCCGCCCCCGCATCGGCGACACGGCTCTGCAGGCCCTTGACATCGCACGGCCACGAGGCACCTTTTCCCTTTCCGCCGACCTTGAAGCTGGGCGGTTTGGGATTGGCCTGCGGCCCGATCGCCTCGAGGAGGTCGACCTCGTCCCCAATGGCATCGAGGGTGGCCACCCAAGCTGCGATTTCGTCGAGCCGGAGCCGCAATTTGTCGTCGGGATCGAGGCACGGCTCCATGCACACGCGACGGATCGTGCTCAGGGCAGGTTCAAGCAACACCCGAAGTGGTGGGGGATCGTCGGCCGTGGCCGGGACGCGTTCTTCCACCAGGTCCCAGTTGTCGTCGAAGGCCTCGGCGAGCGTCTGCAGCGCCCGCGGCTTTACGCCCGCGCCGAACAGGAGCAAGACCGTGCGTTCGATCGACCGGTCCGCAAGGAGCTGGTCGCGAAATGACGACCAGCGGGCATCGAAGGCCACCGCCGAACTGACTTCGTCGAGCACCTCGACCCGCGGGGGCAGCCCGACCTCGACCGGGTGCTCGGTGAGGAGGCGTTGGGCGAACGCATGCAATGTCCCGATGGCCGCGCCGTCGAGTTGCTCCAGCGCCCGCTGGGCCCGTTCCCGTCGTTCGCTCTCGGGATCGGATTCGGCGGCCAGTTCGAGTGATTCCCGGATGCGATCGCGCAGTTCGGCGCCCGCCTTCTCGGTGAAGGTGATGGCCGCGATGCTGCTGAGCTCGGCGTGCCCACCGAGGACGAGGGCCAGGACACGCCCGACGAGGGCCGTGGTCTTGCCCGACCCCGCCCCGGCCTCCACGAACAGGGTGGTGGCGAGGTCGTCGGCGATCCGGTCGCGTGCCGCCTGATCCGCGACGGCCGTCGTTGTGACGACCTCAGCCATCGGCGGGTGCCTCCCCGTGGGGCTCGAGAAGGAGGTCCTCGGGCGGATAGGCCAGTTCCATGAACGGGGCCATGACCGGTGCGGTCTGCTTGCGTTCGAAATCCCGCCGGAGCTCGATCACGCCCATGCCGTCGGGATCACAGAACGGGCACTCGACCCACGGGTTCGTGCTCGACGCAGTGGGGTGGTGGGGGAACGCGCCGGACTCGATCCCGTGCACCATCGTGGACACCGTTTCTCCCACGTGTGCCAGGACGGCCGGCGTGACCGGGTAGCCGGCCCGGCCGAATTGGCCGCGGGTCGACACGAACCAGTACTCGGCCTGGACCGCGACGTCGGCGTCACCCTCGAGGAGCCGTGCCGCTTGGCCGTAGACGGGCAACTGCAATCGCCGCCCCTGGTCGTCGGGCTCGGCTTCGCTCAAGTTCTTGTAGGTGTCTGCCTTCCCGGTCTTGTAATCGACGACGTGGAGCGTGCCGTCGCCTCCGATGTCCACCCGGTCGGCCTTTCCGCGAAAGTGGACGCTGCGCCCGTCCGGCAGTACCAAGGCGACGGAGTCGAGCGTGGCGCCCGGCAATCCGAAGGCCAGCTCGGCCGCCAGGGGCCGGGTGCCGTGCAGGGCGCGGTGCGTGTCGTCGGCCTGCAGGAACCGGAGGAGATCGGCGATGATGCGCTTCTTGTCCTGGCGCCAGAAGATGGGCCGACCGGTCAACCCCTTGGCTTCGTAGTCGTCGCACACCAGCTCGGCGATCTCGACCATGCGGAGGTGGTCGGCGGCCGTCCAGGGTTGGTCCGGATCGGGCGGCACCGGTCGCTCGAGCACCTCGGCGATGAAATCCTCCAAGGCCTGATGGACGAGCGACCCCCGTTCGCGCGCCGTGATCTGCAGCTCGTCCTCGGGGTTCTCGACCTCGTCGACGCCCAGGATGTCGTGCAGCAGGTAGGCGTATGGGCACGTGGCCCAGCGCTCGAGGCGGGTGGCCGAGGTGACGCGTTCCACCGGAGATGGGACATGCAGCCCCTGTAGGTTGCCGTCGAACCGTGTGAAGTCGTCGCTCCGCCGCGCTGCGATGACCGCGGCGCCCGCGTCCAGTTTCGAGTCGTCGGCCGCCGCCAGCGTGTGTGGCGAGAGCCTCACCGGTCCCTGGCCCATCAGGAGGCGTAGCCGGTGTTCCTGTTCCGTGGCGGGAAAGTCCACATGCCGCAGGCCGGCGTCGAAGGACGCCACGTGCATGAGCCAGCCGGGCTCGTTGTGGAAGAGGTCGTCGGACCACCAACGCTCCCCGGCCAGGACGCTGGCGATGTGGAGGACCCAGCGCGAGGGGATCCGTTCGACATTGCGGCGCAGGTCACCGCGCGGGACACAGAGCACGTGGCGCGCCGCACCGGCCAAGGTGGCGAGGAGTTGGCGGTGTTGGCGCTCGACGCTCTGGGCGCGCAGGGGCAGCTCGTCGCCGGTGGCGCTGCGTTCATGGTCGGGGAGGAGCGAATCGTCGTGGGCCGGGGAGGGGAAGAGGCCTTCGGCCAGCCCGAGCACCACGACGAGGTCCAGGTCGAGGCCGACGCCCATGCTCATGGAGCCGACGAGCACGCCTTCTCCCATGCGGCCGACCCGGCCGAGATCGGTGTCGAGCTCGAGCTCCAAGGTGCGGGTGAACACGTCCAGCTCGACCGAGGACTCCACTTCGGCGAGGGTGGAGAGTCGCGCCAGGGCCAGCTCCACCCGCTCGGCTGCTTTCCGCTCGTCGTGCGGCCACTTCGTGCGATGGCGCTCGTTGCCGGCCAACGTGCCCAGAAGGCGCTGGGCCCAGTCGACACGTTCGCCCCAGCCCTGTGACCGCGCGGCTGCCGCTGCGAGGTCATCGATCAGCGCCAGCACGAAGTCGCGCAGCGCGCGTGCCCGTGTGGCCTCGGTGCGCAGGGACTCGGCGCGCCACGGCGGCGAGTCCGGGTCCTCTTCGACCTCGTTCGCCCGCTGCTCCTGCGCAGTGGCGAAGGTCGTCAGGCGGTGGTCCCAGTCGTCGCGGCCGGCCACGACCCCGGCCTCGCGTGAAATGCGTTCCCAGGCGGTGACCGCGATGGGGTGTCCCTCGTGGCGGAGAGGCCCACCGGCCAGCCACGCGAACACGTCCTCGCGGCGGAACCCCCGACCGGGAAGCGACAGCAGCCCGAGCAGGGTGCGACCGAGGACGCGGGCGGTGAGCGGCATGATGGCCGCCCCGTTCAGGGCGATGCCTGCCGCTGTGAGCTGTTCGTGGGCCAACCGGGCATAGGGCTCGGGACTGGCATGCAGGATGGCGATGCGATCCAGCGGGGTGCCAGCCCTTGCCGCGTCGACGACCACGCGGACGGCGGCCCGCACCTCTTCGTCGCAGTCGGACAGGGTGACGATCCGGGTCCGGCCGATGGCCACGACGTCGAGGGGTTGCTCCACCACCGGTCGTGTGGGCATGGTGACCCCGATGCGGCGTACCGACCGCTCGACGTCGGCGTCCGCCCGCTCGTTGCCCGTGGTTCCGGCCAGCACGACGAGCTCGCTGGTGCCTGCCAGCGCACCGAGGAGTTGACCGCCATGCCGCGAGAGCTGCTCGGGCAGATAGACGATGACCGCGCCGAGACGCGCCGCTTCGGCGGCGTCCTCGCGCCACGTGGTGGTTGCTGCGTCGAGGAGGTCCTCCTCGTCGTAGAAGTCCGGTTCGAGGATGGTCCTGGCCGTCCGGTGCAGACGGATCACGTCGGCCGCGCGCTCGCTCTTCTTGGCCAGCGCGTCGAGCGCGGCGTCCGAGAGGTCGCGCAGCTCCCGGTAGGCGGAAATGAGGGCCGTCTCGGTCGCAGCGTGACGGGCAACCGGAGCGAACATTCCGGGCTCTCGGACCAGTGCCGTCCGCATGGCGGCGGCGAGGACGGGCGTCGACACCGGCCGGCGACCGCTGGCGGCCAGCCGCCGAGACCCGAGGAGCTCGGCGAGCCGGTACACGGTCACGAAGGAAACGGCCGCGACGCCGGTGCCGCGGCCACTCACCGGCCCCAGTGCCCCGGACGCCAGAAGGCGACGGCTGGCGACACCGACGTAGTTCGACGGGACGACGACACTCACCGGAGTGAGCGGGTCCCCGCCCTTGGCGGCGTTGATCGCCGCCCGGAGCGCCTCGGCCGCCGGCCCGCCGTAGCGTACCCAGCGTGCGTCGATGCTCATGGAAGCGGATGGTAGGCGATGGTTGTTCGCACCCGGGCGCCCGGGAACGGGCCTATTGCGGCCCGGGACCGGTCACGTAGTGGCTTGATCGTACGAAACGGTAGTACCATTGGGGTTGCTTACCTTCAACAGCGAGGGTTCCGTGAGGACGGCCGACGCCGCCCACCCACTTCGAGCCGGCGATTGGTGTCCGGCCCTTGCTTGCTCTTGCTCCTTTCGAGGTTGGCGATGCCCCTGGGCACCCCCCGTCCACCGTCGTCGACATCCTCCGGAGGACCGGCTGGTGATTGTGGTGTGCGGCGCCGGCTGGCCTCCGAGCACGAGGTTCGAGCAGTGCGCCTGCCAAGTCCATGACCACAGATCCGCCGAAGTTCGGGGCGGTCACGCACTTCGACGGAGGCGAGGCCACCGTCGTGCTGAGCGGCAGTGTCGAGAACGCCGCGGCGTTCTCGCTCGGCGCCACACTCGACGCAGCGATCGATCGCCATCCGACGTCGATGACACTGGACTTGACCAAGCTCGACTTCATGGGGGCCGCGGGCCTGATCGCCGTCACCAACGCAGAGAACCGGCTGGCCTCGGTGGGCGTCGCGCTGAAGGTCCAATCCCCGTCTGTTCTGGTGAATCGTCTCCTGGGGATCATGGAGGATGCGGAGACGACGCGGCTCGAACGTTCATTGCCCGAACACGCGCACTTGGGGCCCGAGCAGATCTCCGATCTGCATGTGGCAACGCAGCACTTCTCCTCGAGCCTTTCCACCAAGGACCTGCGGCGGGTCACGAGCATGCCGACGGACCCCGACGTCATCGACGGTGCGCTCCGCTTGATCGTCGAATTGTCCCGGTCCAGCATCGGGGCCGCCGACGGCGTCAGCATCTCACTCATGCGCCACGGCGTGCTCTCCACGGTTGCGGCCAGCGATCGGACGATCATGGCGATGGACGCCTACCAGTACGCGACCGGCGAGGGGCCATGTGTCGATGCCTCTGTGGAGGGGCACTGGTTCCACGCCGAATCACTCGATGCGGAGGTGCGCTGGCCGTCCTTCACGCCGCGGGCCCGCTCGCTCGGGATCAAGGCGATCCTGTCCTCTCCGTTGAAGGCGTCGGACAGACCGGTTGGCGCGCTGAACATCTACTCCCGCACGGCGGAGACGTTCGAGGTGGGAGATCAGCAGGAAGCAGCGGCATTCGCCGAGAAGGCATCGGTGATCCTCAGCGACGCCCAGGCCGGTGTGAGTGACACGCAGATGGCCGTTCGGTTTCAAGAGGCCTTGCGGAGCCGGGAGGTCGTCTCTCTGGCGAAGGGAGTCATCATGGAACGCGAGGGCATCGACGCGGTGGAAGCCTTCGGCCGGCTCTTGCAGTCGTCGCTCGCCGAGGGCATTCCGCTCCTGCACCGTGCCGCCGCCACCGTGCACTCGGCCCTGCGGAGCGGGATCGAAACTCGATCGGTGGGCCGATGATGCGGCAGATACCCGATGTGCTCGATGCCTATTGCCAGGAGGCCGGCCTCTCCCACGGAGAGCTGTGGTTGCGCTACTTCGAGTTAGGCGGCATGTGCGCCGGCTTCGAGATCGAGGCGTTTCTGCAAGGTCTCCAGGTCCCCAGTGTCTACGACCACGACGTCATTGCCCTGGCGATCAACGAGCGGCTGGTGGAGCTCGGTGGCCGCGCCGCCGTGCCCTATCTCAGCGACGGGTGACTCAATCGACGTTCTTGTAGTGCGACCGACCGAAGAAGCGCGCGATGCGAGCCCGTAGCGATGTGCCTTCGTCGCGCGCAATATCGGGTTCGATCACGAGCGTGCCCTTCGGCGGTGGCAACGAGGCAGTGGCAGTGTCCTCAATAGTCGTGCGCACCAACGTCGTGGTGATATCCGTAATTTGGTCTCGGTCGACGAAACGAAGTCCGAAGAACCGTGTCTTCACCGTGATGCCGTCGAAGACATCGAGTTCGGGCACCTGCAGCACGCGCTCGACCGTACCGAACTCCTCCCCGCTCGAGCTGAGCACGGCGGTGCCGACCGAGAGGGCCAAGTAGGAAATCGGGCGTCCTTCGTCCACGGGTCGACCTTCTTTCTGTCGCCGCCAACATTAGCCAGCGACGTGGGGACTTCTGGCATGCTCACCCGTCCGTGAGCCACGTCAGCGTGAGCGCAGCGCTCCAGGAGAACCCTTGTCCTCCGATCCCGGACGCATCACGGGGGTCGTAGTACTCCGAGAAGCCGAGCTCGACGAGGCGCCGCGTGTCGGCGCGCAGCGCGGCCGCCCGCTCGGTGAAACCGGCTTGGTGCAGCCCGTCGGCGGCGAGCCAGTTGGTGAGCACCCAGACCGGCCCCCGCCAGTAGCGGATCGGGTCGAACGTCGGATCGTCGGGTTGGGACGTGGGGATCGGGGAGGGGAACGACGCGCGCCACGAGTCGACACGCGCCATCATCCGTCCAATGCGGGGCGCGGGGCATCCGGCCCAGAGTGCGACGAGACCCGTCGAGGTGGCGGGACCCACCGCGCACTGGGCCCGCACGTCGTACGGGCGGTACCACCCGAGCTTGTCGTCCCACAGCGCATCGAGTCCCGCCCGCATGGTGGCGGCCACGGACGCGACGTGCCGCGAGTCGATTCCCGCGTCGACGGCAGCTGCCGCGGCGTCGGTCGCGGCGCGTGCGGTGATGGCCGTGAAGCCCGGGTCCTCGACCGTGAAGGGACTGTCGGCCGGTTGTCGTTCGCTGTCCCACCGCGCCGCCCGCAACGCGGCGACGACGCCCAGGAATTGACGGTACTCACGTGACGTCGGTCGTTGCGCGGCCGACACGGTCGCAACGTCACGTCGTTCGATGTGCTCGTTGCTCACCTCGGGCACGACCGACAACGGTCGGTCCCACGAGGGTGAGTTGTCCATGCCCGATTCCCACGGATGCACGATCACCGCAGCGCCGTGCGGGCCCTTCCTCGCCCGCTCGATCCACGACAGCCACGCTTCGAGGTGTGGCCACAGCGACCCGAAGGTCGCACGTGCCCGTTGCCGATCCGGGTCGCCGGCGAAGAGCCGGGCCGCGGCATACACGGGGAGCGGAGGTTGCGTCAGCCCGGTCGTCGGCGGGGTCCGTCCGGTGGCCCAGACCTCAGGCCCGGGAAAATAGCCGTCGTCCTCGCGCCAGAACACGATGTGGGGCACCATGCCCGAGGACCATTGGGCCGAGAAGAGCCGCTCGAGCTCCTGCCAGGCTGTGTCCCAGCGGCCGACTGCGGCCCACCCCAGGGCGATGGGCCCCGAATCCCAACACCACTGGAAGGGATAGAGACCCTCAGCCGGGACCGTGTAGCCGTCCCGGTGGTTGCGCTCCAGAACCGCCAGCGCGCGCTGGCGCAGTTCGGTGTCGCCGGTCGAGCTCAACCCAAGCGGTAGAGCTTCTTCCCGTTGTCAGCGAGGATCTTCGTGCGCGATTCCGGCCGTAATGTGGCCATCGCCTCGTGGACGTGCTCGAGCGGGTTGGGCCACAGGCTGGTCGGGTGGGGGAAGTCGGTCTCGAACATGATGTTGTCCTCGCCGACCTTGTCGACCAGTTCCTGCAGGTGGCCGCGGCCCGTCTCGAACCACATGGTGGCCCACCAGTTGGACTTGAAGTACTCCGAGGGCGCCCGGCCGAGCTGCGCCGCCTGGACGGGTGCGTTCTCGGGCAGCTCCCAGTCCATGGTCTCGAGGATGAAGGGCACCCAACCGATCCCGCTCTCGACCGACACCATCTTGAGCTTGGGGTGGCGGTCGAAAAGGCCGGAGAAGATCGTGTTGATGACCACCCGGGCGTTCCCGATGAAGAGCATGGAACCGCCGATGGCGGGCTTCACGTGCTCGTCCTGGGACTCCCAGAAGTACTGGCCGAAGAAGTTCATCGCGGTGAGGCTCGAACCGATGTGGAAGTGCACCGGGAGCTCGAGATCGGCACAGACCTCCCAGAGCGGGTCCCAGGCCCGGTTGGCCAGATCCGGTGAGCCGAGGTCCTGGGGGTCAGAGGTCATGTTCACGCCGCGCAGCCCGAGCTCGGAGATCCGCTGGGCCTCGCGCACGCACCCTTCGATGTCCCAGGCCGGGAGGATCGGCATGGGCAGGAGCCGGTTGTTGGTGCTGCTCTGGATTTCGGCCCGTGAGTCGTTGAAGATCTCGACGGCCAGGCGGCGCAGGACCGGGTCCTTCACCCCGGCCAGCGCCTGCCCACCCAGGCCGAGGGCGTTCGGGTAGAGCACCTGGTGCTGGATCCCCATGCGATCGAGGATCTCGAGGCGGGCGTCGATGTCCCAGGCTGCGACGTGGGCCTTCTCGAAGTCCCACTCGACCATGGAGTCCAGGAACGGGTGCTTGGCGCCCGCCTTGTCGATCGTGCTGCCGCCGCCGGCCTTGCCGACGACCTCCCCTTCGATGACCCACTGGCGCAGACCGTCGATCCGCTCGACGTGGAGGATCTCGTCCTTGTACTTCGCCGGCGCCCGTTTCGTCCACAGGTCGTCGACGTCGGTGAGGTGGGAATCAGCATCTAGGACGGCGAGTGCCTTGGGTGCTTCCGAGCCGGTCTTGGGCGCATCCGAGGTGATGGTCATCGAGCTTTCCTCCTATGGAACTGAGACTCCAGGGGCGTTTGCACGCACGTTCCGCGATCTTATCGGATCGGAGCACAGTTGTTTTCGCTAGGTGGCCGATGGACCGTCTTCCCTGGTGGGACAGGCCAAGTGGCCGGTCACTCGGCCTCGGGGTCCTTTTTCGGGCGGCCGCGTTTGGGGAGGGGTCGGGGGGAGGTTCCCCGACCGGCATCGGTGAGCGCACGCCGCAGGAGGAACTCGATCTGGGCGTTGGTGCTCCGCAACTCGTCGGCGGCCCACCGGGCCAGGGCGTCATGGACGGACGGGTCGAGCCGGAGGAGGATGCTCTTGCGTTCGGCCACTCTCGCGTCGGACCGGCTACTGGTACAGCGAGCCGGTGTTGACGATCGGCTGGGTGCCCCGGTCGCCGCAGAGCACCACGAGGAGGTTCGAGACCATGGCGGCCTTGCGTTCCTCGTCCAGTTCGACGATGCCCTCGTCGGCCAGCCGGCCGAGGGCCATCTGGACCATCCCGACCGCGCCGTCGACGATGCGTGACCGTGCGGCGATCACCGCCCCCGCCTGTTGGCGTTGCAGCATCACCTGCGCGATCTCGGGTGCGTACGACAGCCGCGTGATCCTGGCCTCAATGATGTCGACGCCGGCCGGGATCACCCGTGCCGCGATCTCCGCTGCGAGTTGGCCTGCGACCTCGTCGGTGTGATCACGCAGCGAGAGAGCGGCGCTGTCCGCGTTGTCGTAGGGGTGACCGTTGGCCACATGCCGCAACGCTGTCTCGCTCTGTATATCCACGAAGGCGACGAAGTCCTCGACGCCATACGTGGCGCGCGCCGTGTCGCGCACCTGCCAGACAACCACGGCGGCGATCTCAATCGGGTTGCCGTCGGCGTCGTTGACCTTCACCGTCGGTGTCTCCTTGTTGCGGATCCGGACCGAGACCCGTCGGCGCACGGCGAAGAGGTTGACCCATCGCAAACCCGTTTTGCGCACGGTGCCCCGGTAGCCGCCGAAGAGCTGGACGACGCGCACTTCACCGGGCTTGATCGCAGTGAGCCCGATGCAGCCGCCGGTCCCGAGCACGAACAGCCCGATGGCGGTCCAGACCTCGGCGACCCCGCCGGTCCGGGCCAGCAGGATGCCGGTGAGGAACGCGGCCAGCGAGCCGATCAATACGGCGATGCCGGGCCCCGAACCCAGTTCTCGTTCCTCGACCGAGCTCCGTTGCCCGGATGGCTGGTTGGTGTTTTCTGGCGTGATCCCCATTGGGGGTACCTCCTCTTCCCTGGCGCACCGGGAGCACCCGGCACCTATCAAAGTGATATCACTTTTCCCACGGTCTGTAAAGAGCGCGTCGCACTGGACGCCAACTGAACGGATGCCGAATGTCTGGGTGCCAAATGACCAGGGCGCCAACTCACCGGGGCGGCGACGTGATGGAATTCGGGCAGACTGGAACCATTCAGCTCGTCGGGTCCCCGCAGCGGCCCGAGTCGGCTCGCCGGGAAGGAGCCACATCCATGAGCACCGACGTCGCATGAGCACCGACCACGTCGCATGAGCATCGACCTCGTCATCAGGGGCGGCAGGGTGATCGACGGCACGGGTGCGGCGAGCCAGACCGCCGATGTGGCGGTCGATGACGGGGTGATCACGGGGATCGGTGTCGTCGAAGACCAGGGTCGGCGGGAGATCGACGCCCGGGGACAACTCGTCTGCCCCGGTTTCATCGATGGCCATGCCCATATGGACGCCCAGATCTTCTGGGACCCACTGGCCACGCCGGTTTCGATGCACGGGGTCACCACCCTCGTGATGGGGAACTGCGGGTTTACGCTCGCACCCGTCCAGCCGGGCCGCGAAGAGCTCGCCATCCGGAGCATCGAGCGGGCTGAGGACATCTCCCGCGGCGACCTCGAGACCGGGGTCCCGTGGGGTTGGCGAAGCTTCGCCGACTATCTCGACGCCGTGGATGCCACACCTAAGGCGCTCAACTTGGCCGGGTACGTCGGGCACTCGGCCTTGCGCACGTTCGTGATGGGGGAGCGGGGGTACCACGATCCTGCGACTGACGACGATCTTGCGCGCATGGGCCAAGAGCTCACGACGGCGATGGCGGCCGGTGCCGTCGGGTTCTCCACCTCGCAGATCTCCCAGCACCGGACCATGGGCGATGACCCGGTGGCGAGCTACATCGGCGGGTGGGATGAAGTCGAATACCTGACGCGTGTCCTCGGGCGCACCCACGCCGGTGTCCTGCAGTTGGCCACCCTGATGGCAGAACCGGAGAATCAGGAGCATCTTCTCAACCTCGCCTTGGCTGGGGGCCGCCCCGTCCACCAGGGGTGCATCTACAAGGCGGACCAACCCGACGGGTTTCGGTCCAGCCTCGCCTTCCTCGACCATGCCGCGGAGCAGGGTGCGCGCATCATCGGCCAGGCGCACGTGCGGCCGTTGGTCAACGTGATCGGGTTCAAGGTCGGGCTCCCCTTCGATCTTCTGCCCACCTGGCGTGAGCTGCGCCGTCGGCCCTTGTCCGAACAGCGGCTTGTCCTCGAAGACCCTGAGCGCCGGAGCGTCTTTGTTGACGAGGCGTTACACGGCCCCTACGTCACGAGCAAGGTCGTGGTCGAAGTCCAGGCCCGCCTGCCCGACTACGAAGCACTGCGCGTGCTCGAAAAGCCGACAGGGCCGAACCCAACGGTCGCGGACCTGGCGCGGGCTCGGGGCATGAACCCCGTTGACGTCATGATCGATCTGTCGCTGGCGGCCGACTTCGAGCAGTACTTCACACAGCCTTTCGCCAACCAGGACGAGGAGGCGGTGGAGATGATCCTGCGCCACCCCCGCACGATCATCGCCCAGTCCGATTCGGGAGCACATGTGTCGCAACTGATGGATAGCTCCATCCCGACACACTTCCTCGCGCACTGGGTGCGGGAACGGGAGGCCTTCAGCTGGGAGGAAGGCATTCACATGTTGACCGGACGGCCCGCACACGAATGGGGCCTCGGTGGACGGGGCCACGTCCAAGTGGGTCGGGAGGCGGATCTCCTCGTGATCGACCCTGAGACGGTCGGGCCCAAGCTGCCCTATGCAGTCTCCGACTTGCCGGCGGGGGAACGCGCCTCGTGCAGGGAGCGGATGGGATCTACGCCACAGTGGTGGGCGGGCAGCTCACCAGCTTCGAAGGGAAGCCGACGGACGCCCGGCCCGGTCGGCTGATCCGTCGCACCTGAAAACGGTCAGGTCTCCTCGCCGCGACCCGTGGCCAACGACTCCGTGGCCGACGTCGCGACAGGGCCGACCCAGGTGAGATCGGGGAGGTTCACCACGATCGCCTCTTGCGTCGTCCGGGCGATCACCACGACCGCTTCATCGTCGGGGTCAGGGTTCTCTTCACGGTGCGGCACCCAGGGCGGCACGAAGATGTAGTCGCCCGGATTCGTGCGCAGGCGACGTTCCACGGGAGCTCCTGCCGTCTCGTCCAAGAAGACAAACTCGGGGTGGCCCCGCACCACGAAGATCCCGGTTTCGGAGTGGCCGTGGTGATGGTTGCCCGAGGCGGCGGACGGAGCGACATGGGTCTGCCCCATCCAGAGCTTCTCCGAACCGACGGTCCGCTCGGAGATCGCCTCCAAGCGGCGCATGCCGCTCGTCTGCGCCGTCTGATCGGAGAGCGCCTTCGGCGTCACCTGGTGGAGGTGCGTATGGAATCCATCCTGTTGCGCGGTCATCTTCCTCCTCCGGACCAACATCCGTCTCGAGATTCAAGCGGGGATGTCGGGAGCGGGCAAGGTGCAGACGGACAACTCGCGTCCCGGGACCGGGCCGTAGTACGGTCGGAGGCCGATGCGAAGCGAGAGGCGGCCTCGTCACAAGGACGTTCGCGGTGGCGGCCGGGAGCGGGAGACGTCCCGGTGAGCGCTCGCCCGAACGGACGGCCCGGGATCATTCGCCGGGTGATCTCCCAACCCGTCGCCTCCGTGGCCGATGCCGTCATGCCCGCGATCGTCGACGCCGTCGATATCGACGAGACCCTCGGGCGGATCGACGTCGATGAACTGCTCACGCACATCGACCTCGATGCCGTGGTCGACCGGATCGACCTGCAGGCCCTCATTGAGCGGCTCGACCTGAATCGTGTGCTCGACCGGGTCGATCTCGATGCGCTCATCGGCCGGATCGGGATCCAGCAACTGCTCGCGCGCATCGACCTCGACACCTTGCTCGAGAGCGTCGACCTGAACCAGGTCCTCGAGCGCGTCGACGTCGGCGAGCTCGTGAACCGGGTGGATGTCGAGGCCGTCATCGAGCGCGTGAACGTCAACGAGCTCGTCGAGCGGGTCGACATCAACGCAGTGGTGAAGCGGGTCGACATCAACGCGATCATGGAGGACGTCGACCTCGGTTCCTTCACGGGGAAGATCACTTCGGCCGTGACGGCCGGCACCGAGAGCTTTCTCAAATCGATGCTCGACCTCGTGCGGCGCCAGTTGGTCGGCCTCGACATGCTCATTCTCCGCTTCGCCGACGGGCTGTTGCGGCGACAACCTGGCTCACTCCCGCTTGGACCGGCGCTCCTCGTCCCCTCCGACGAGCGCGAAGCCGCCGGGCAGGTGAGCGGGCGGTACGCCGGGCCCGTGAGTCGCCTGCTCGCCTTCGCCGTCGATGCGTTCCTCATTTTCGCGCTCTTCGCCCTGGGGACCGCCATCTTGAACTACCTCGTCCGGCTCGTCACCGGCTACCACCTCGAACGCGGGAGCTCGAACAGCTTCTGGTGGGCGATCGCTCTGGCGATCTGGGCCTTCATCTACCTTTGGATCGGCCCGGCCGTCGCCGGCCGGACGCCCGGCATGACGCTCGTCGGGCTGCGCGTGCTCGCCACCGATGGTTCGGCGATCACGCAACGTCAGTCGTTCTTCCGTGTCCTGACGATGCCGCTGAGCGTCATCCTCCTCGGCGTGGGCCTGATAATGGCGGTGTTCGGCGCGCAACGCAAGGCCCTGCACGACCACATCGGAGGAACCTGCGTCGTCTACGACTGGGGTGAGCGGCCGGCGGAGATGCCGGCGCCGCTGACCAAATGGCTGGCCGGACACGGCGCCATCGAGTTCGAAGCCGCGCCCAAGTAAACAGCACGCAATTCTCGGGGAAACCCTGGCGCCTGGGGTACCTTGGCCGCATGGACTCATCGCAGCTGGCCGTGGGGGGCCGACCGGTGGAGTTGCCCGAGCGTCTGCCACGAGGCTCCTGGCTGTTCTTTCTCGTCCCGGCGATCGCCTGGCTCGTGTTCGCGTTCGTCGTCCTGTCGTTCAGCCACCGGAGCGTCACCGCCATCGCCGTCCTCGCGGGCGCGCTGTTCATCGCCCTCGGTGCGTTCGACCTGTTCACCGCGCTCGTCGATCCGTCATGGTGGATCTGGCACCTGATCATCGGCACGATCGCGATCGGGGCCGGTATTACGTGCTTCGTCTATCCGAACGAGACCTTCCATGTGATGGCGGTCCTTTTCGCGGCGTACCTCTTCTGCAAGGGGACGTTCGACATCGTGCGGTCGCTCGCGTTCCGCCACCTCATGGATCTCTGGGGTCTGGCGCTCCTCGCCGGCGCGTTCGAGGTGGCGGTCGGCTTGTGGGCGCTTTCGTATCCCGGTCATTCCCGCACGCTGCTGACGCTCTGGGTCGCCTTGATCGCGATCGGGAGGTCCATCACCTGTTTCGTCCTGGCCTTCGCCATGCGCGAAACGGTGCGGGCCGAATAACCCCCTACTCCGTGTCGAAGGATGTCGGCGGGTCGATGGTGCCCTGTCCCCTGCCGAGCCTCTTCGATGAATTGAGGTTGGTGATGAGCACCGCCACGACGGTCACCAGGTAGATCTGGCCGAACATGGCCTCGAGAACGGCCAGCGCCCTCTCCAGTCCGCCGGCCGCCGTCAGGTCTCCGTAGCCGGTCGTGGTCAAGGTGACGAAGCTGAAGTACAAGAAGTCCGACGTCGTGCCCTTTGCCGTCTGTACGAAGAACGGTTGGGATATCGCTGCTTGGATCGTGAGCTCAATGAAGGCCCACAGCATCCCGGCCAGGACATAGATGCTCAGGGCGGCGAGAATGGTCCTCCCGTCGATCACGCCCCGCTGGATCACGCCCCGGACGATCGCAACCGGCGCGGCCAGGACCAGCAGCGCGCTGATCCCGTAGGCGATCGCCTCCTCACTCGCATACCCACCGACGATCGTCAAGATCACGGTCGCAAAGCCGCCTAGAAGCACGATCACGGTGGCATAGAACGCCACCTTGCCGCTACGCGCGGCGAGTATGGCGGCAAGGAGCGTCGTCCCCATCAGCGTCAGCCCCACGAGCGGCACCCATCGGCCGCTGGGCGGCGCAGACGCCAGGAACACGAAGGTCAGAATCAGCAGGACGAAGACCCCGCCGAAGCGGTAGCCGGGCACACGACCTTGGATCCGGTTGTAGAGGGACTCGCCAAGGTTGGGCATCGTCGTCATCCTTCCACTCGTCTCGCTCCGCATCTTCGATGCGAAGAGGCCGGTCGCGATTCGTGAGCGGTATCGATCCGATCCTTCCTTCGCGACAATAGGGTTTGGATCTCCTCGGGCTTGGACTCCCTCCCGGATCAGTGCAAAAATCGGCCCGAGCGTTCACAAGGAGGAGCAGCATGCCCATGGGGCCGGTCGAGTACATCGTCGTCGGATTCCCGGAGAACCGGTTCGACGGGACGGTCATCCCAGCCCTCGCCGACCTCGTGGAGCGAGGGCTCGTCCACATTCTGGACCTCGTGTTCATCTCCAAGGATGAGCAGGGCAACGTCGACGGCTTCGAGTACGAGGACATGCCCGGCGAAGTCGCAGCGTTCGCGGAGCTCGAAGGTGAAGCCGGCTCGTTGCTCAGCGAAGAGGACATTGCGATCGTGGCGGAGGACCTCGAGCCGGGCTCGTCGGCCGCGCTGCTCGTCTGGGAGGACGTGTGGGCCGGTCCCTTCCAAGAAGCAGTGCGCCGTTGCGGTGGCGAACTGCTTGCCGGCGGGCGGATCCCAGCCGCTGTCGTCGATGCCGCTCTTGCGGCGGTCGACGGTTGATCGCACAACACTGAACGGAGAGAGCACATGATGCGACGCGGAATAGGACGAGTTGGCCGCCCAGGCCTTGTGCGGACCGTGGGACGGACGGCGGTCATCGCCGGTACCGCGACTGCCGTTGCAGGTGGGGTCTCGCGCCATCAGCAGGCGAAAGCCCAGCAGTCGGCAGATGCCGCTGCCTACCAGGAACAGGCGCAGGCACCCGTCTACGTGGAGGCACCGCCCCCTGTGCCGGCGCCTCCCGCGTCCACCCCGATGGGCGAGGACAAGATCAAGCTGCTGCAGGATCTCGCCGGGCTGAAGGATCAGGGGATCCTCACCGAGGAGGAGTTCGCGGCACAGAAGGCCAAAATCCTGGCCTAGTTCCACCGGCGGCTGAAGACACCGTTCCCCTTCGCCGCCGCCTGTCTTCAGTGCCCGGTCAGGTGGATCACACCGGCATCCGACAAGCCGTCGAGGACGAGTTGGACCGCGAGCGCTGCTAAGAGGAAGCCGAACACCTTCTCTGTAATCAGCATGCGGCCTTCGTCGAGATGCTTGCTGATCCGGTTGGCCGCCCGGAAGACGACGAAGTCGAGGGCGAGAATCGCGACGAGGACACCGAACACCACGCCGAACAACGCCCATGTGTTGGCATCGCCCGAAAGCGTCACGAGCGCAACGATGCCGGCGGGGTTCAGGAGGTAGGGCACCGCCAGCGGAAACTCGGCGACGAGCATGGGGTCTCTCCCCTTGAGTGACTCGTCGCGTTTCTCCCCCGAGCTCAGCACCATCGATACCGCGATGATCAACAGGACGACGCCACCCGCAATGGAAAGGGCACCCGTCGAGAAGTGCAGCAACCGGGTCAGGAGCTCACCGAGCACCAGCAGCAGGAGGGCGACGATGCTCGCTGTTCTGAGCATCTTCTGGGTCACGCGACCCTTCGTGACGCTGTCCATGTCGGCCGTGATCTCGAGGAACGGCACGAGTGCGATTTTTGGCCCGATGCCGATCAGGAACAGCAAGAAGATGTCGACGACGAAGGCAAGATCGACGTGATGGTCCACTTGCCCTCCCTCAGCCCTCGCCGATTCCCCGGACATGCCCACTTTGGACGGTGCGAGGCTACTCGCACGGCAACGCATGCGAGGACATGAGTATGAGATTATGGGCGGGAAAGAGTTGCCTGCAGGCTGGAGGACACATGCACCCCACTCACCCCACTGTCACCCAGATCACGCCGAACATCGGCGCCGAAATCACCGGGATCTCCGGACGCGCCTTTGTGGACCCCGCCGTCGCGGCGCAAGCGCAGAGCTTGCTCGACGCCCACGGCGTCCTCGTCTATCGCGACGCCAACATCGAGGATGAGGACATGCGCGCCTTCACCCGTCTGCTCGGACCGGTGCACGAGTTCCCGGAGGTCTCGGTGGTCAGCCTCGATCCCGAGATGAGCAAGTCGGCGGCGGTACAGCGCGGGACGTTCCAGTGGCACATTGACGGGACGATGGTCGAGTACCCCCACCAGATCACCCTGCTCCATTGCCTCGAGCCGGCGAAGGACGGCAGCGGTGACACGGAGTTCGCCAATACGTACGCCGCCTACGAAGCGTTGAGTGACGGCGAGAAGGCCGAGCTCGAGGGCCTCGAGGTCCGGTACAGCTACTTGAACCGGGTACGCATCCGCCAAGGGTTCATGACCCCGGAGGCGATCGAGAGTTACAAGAAGCTGCCGCCTCGGGATCGCCAACTCATCTGGACGCATCGCACGGGCCGCAAGTCGATGCTGCTCGGCTCGCAAGCCGGCGAGGTCATCGGCTGGCCCCTCGACAAAGGGGAGGCGCTTCTCGAGAGACTTCTCGAGTGGGCCACGCAGCCAGAATTCGCCATGCGGCACCACTGGGAGCGCGGTGACCTGGTGCTGTGGGACAACACCGGCATTCTGCACCGGGCGCATCACTACGAGCAGGAGTCCGGCCGCTTGATGCATCGCACGACCGTCGACAGCGATCGACCGGCCGCCTAGTCCGCGCTCATTCAGCGACTCACCAAGTTGATCGTGAGGAGTGCACGGTGAACAGTTCGATCGACGATGACGCGAGGACCCGGGCGCAGATCCAGCAGCACTGGGAGGCCTCCGAGAGCGGCGACGCGGACACTGAGCACGCGATCTACGCGGAAGACGGGATCTTGGACTACCCCCAGTCCGGGGAGCGCTTCAGAGGTCGGTCGAAGATCCAGGCGCAGCGTGGTGGGCACCCGGCCGAACGCCACTTCACCATCCGCCGGATCTCGGGTGGCGGCGACTTCTGGGTGAGCGAGTGCGTGATTACCTACGACGGCGTGCCCACGTATTCGGTCAGCATCATGGAGTTCGCCGACGGGTTCGTCACGCATGAGACCCAGTATTTCGCCGACCCCTTCCCCGCCGCCCCCGGGCGCGCCACACTGGCCGAGCCGATACCGGCGAGCGATCACTAGCGGCGAGGGCCGGCGTCCACGACCGGCTCGGTGAGAAGGGGAGCCACCCCCCGGTACAGTCCATTCAGTGCTCGCAGTCCATCTCTTCTGGACCGAAGACGACGGTGGCGGCTTCTTCCTGTGGGGCGAGGACAGCGACCGGGCGTTGACCGGTCCCCCAAAACGGGGCAGGAATCCGGCCGTGCCACTGCCACGGCCGCATCCGTTCACCGCGTCGGCATCGCGCCTGGTCACCGCCGTCACCGACGCGGTTCCTTCCCTCCACGCAGCTGTGGCAAGTGGAAACGAAGGGGTGCAGGTCATCTGGCTGCCTGGGAAGGCCCACGCCCCCCTCCCTTCACCCGAGCTCATCCGGGCCGAGGGCGCCACCGAGCGGACGAAGCAGGCGCCAGGACTCTGGCCCTTCGAAGTGGCCGCACTCCGAGTGAGTCCTTCAGCCGCGCTCGATATCGCACTTGCCCTGCGGTTGGTCACCTCGCCCGAGCTGCATCCAGGGGCTTCGGTGTCGCCGTTCTCGGTCCTGGCCGCACTGGCCCTCGAAATCGTGGCTGCCGGACGGGTACTCCCTAATCTCCGGGCCAATCTCGGAACCGCGCCGGCCGGTTTCGAGGCCAGGTGGGAGCCCCTCATGAACGGGGCGGACGACGAACGCGTACGGACCGTGAGCCGCTCTCTGCCTCCGGTCTGCCGCGCCCTGAGCGCCGAGGGTGTTCCTCCGGAGGGGATCGTCCGCCACGCTCTCGACGCCTTCGTCGACGCGGTGTGCCGGGACTCGCTGGCAACTGCGCGGAGTTCGGTCATCCGCTTGCCGCGCCCGCGGGCCGACCATACGCCGACTGCACTTGAGCCCTGGTTGACGGCTCTCTCATCACCGTCGCCACACGTGGACGCCGATGCGGGCGAGCTGGCCAAACTGGAGCGCCTCATCGGGGAGTGGCGCGCCGATGCGGCTGCACGGGGCGGGTCCTGGAGGTTGTGCCTCCGTCTCCAAGAGCCTGCAGCGAGCGATGACATCGAAGGCGACCCCACGGCCAACGACGCGCCGCCCTGGCGCTTGGAGCTCCTCTTGCAGGCCACCGACGATCTCAGTCTGGTCGTCAGTGCCGAAGAGGTCTGGCGAGCGGGCGACCAGCTGCAGCGGGCCAGCAGATCGCTCAGCGACCCGCATGAGGTCTTCCTGGCCGAGCTCGGCCGGGCGGTTCGTATCTACCGCGCCCTGGGCGAAGCCCTGCGCCAGCCCACGCCGACTGGTTTTTCGCTGGATCTGGCCGGTGCCCATAGCTTCCTGGTCGATGCGGCGCCCGCCCTCGAGGTTGCGGGTTTCGGTGTGCTCCTGCCGTCGTGGTGGGGACGGCCCCAGGCGCGACTAGGCGTGCGGCTCAAAGCCTCTTCACCGTCCACCTCGTCCCGGGGTGCCGGCTCGGGGGGTCTGCTCAGCCAGGACGGCATCTGCGCCTTCGACTGGGAAGCTGCACTCGGCGACCAGCAGATCGACCAGGCCGAGCTGCTTCGGCTGGCCAAGCTGAAAGCACCCCTCGTCAACGTCCGTGGCCAGTGGATGGAGTTCCGCCCCGCCGAGGTGGACCGTCTCGTTCGCTTCTTGGAGGCGCAGCCCAAGATCAAGTCCGACCGGACGATGACCATCGGCGAAGTGCTCCAGGTCGCTGCGGGCGTCGGTCCAGATCCCGGCGTCCCCATGCTCGGCATCTCGGCTGAAGGACAGTTGGGGGCATTGTTGCGCGGCGAGCTGGAAGGAACGCTCGACGTACGGTCGACTCCGGACGGGTTCATCGGCGATCTGCGTCCCTACCAACAGCGCGGGGTGGCCTGGCTCAAAATGTTGGAGCGCCTCGGCCTCGGTGCCTGCCTGGCCGATGACATGGGCTTGGGAAAAACGGCGACCGTGTTGGCGCTCCTGCAGGAGGAGCACAAGAACGACACCGAGGACAAAGCAAAGAAGCGCTCGACAGCGCGCGGGCCCACACTGGTCATCTGCCCGACGTCGGTGGCCGGCAACTGGGCGCGGGAGTCCGCTCGCTTCACGCCCGAGCTCTCGGTGATGATGCACCATGGGGCGACCCGGTCCCGGGAAGCGACGTTCGAGAAGTTGGCCGCAGCGGCGGACATCGTGATCACCACCTACGCCTTGGCCACACGGGACAAAGCCGTTCTGGCCAAAGTGAAGTGGCGCCGCATCGTCCTCGACGAAGCCCAGAACGTGAAGAACCCCGAGGCGAAGCAGACCAAAGCCGTGCGCGCGCTGCCGTCGCCCCGCAAGGTCGCGCTCACTGGCACGCCGGTCGAGAACCACTTGGGCGAGCTCTGGTCGATCATGGAGATTCTCAACCCGGCCCTGCTCGGCTCGGCCGCGTCGTTCCGGCAACGATTCGTCATCCCGATCGAGCGTTTCCGCGATGAAGAGGCGGCAGAACAGTTGCGGTCGCTCACCCGCCCCTTCATTTTGCGGCGGCTCAAGACGGACCGGACCATCGTCCCCGACTTGCCCGAGAAGATGGAGATGAACGAGCTCTGCACCCTCACCAAGGAGCAGGTCACGCTCTACCAGGCGGTGGTGGACGACATGATGCGGCGCATCGAGGAAGCCGAGGGCATCGCCCGCAAGGGGTTGGTCCTCACCGCCATGTTGCGTCTCAAGCAGGTGTGCAACCACCCGGCCCAGTTCCTCGGCGACGGGTCCGCGCTCGCGGGGCGATCGGGGAAGCTCGAGCGGGCCGCCGAAATCCTCGAAGAGGTCCTCGATTCGGGCGAACGGGCACTCGTGTTCACCCAGTTCGCAGAGATGGGCTCGCTTCTCGTCGAGTATCTGTCGGCACGGTTCGGCCGCCGGATCTCGTATCTCCACGGCGGGGTGCCCCGCAACCAGCGCGACAGCATGGTCGCCGAATTCCAGGATCCCGACGTCGACGTCCCGATGATGGTCCTCTCTCTCAAGGCCGGCGGGACCGGCCTCAACCTGACCGCCGCCAACCATGTGATCCACTTCGACCGTTGGTGGAATCCGGCCGTCGAGAATCAGGCGACCGACCGCGCGTTCCGCATCGGCCAGCGCAAAGATGTGCTGGTGCGCAAGCTCGTCTGTGCCGGCACGCTCGAAGACAGGATCGACCAGCTGATCGCCTCCAAGCGCGACCTCGCCGACCGGGTGGTGGGGGCAGGAGAAGGCTGGCTCACCGAGCTGTCGACGGACGACCTGGCCGACGTGTTGCGGCTCTCGGCCGAAGTGGCGGTGGGCACATGAGCCCACGAAGGAAACCGAGCTCTCCCGGCAAGGCCAACCGCAATCACGCCTCGGCTGCCGCCGTCGGCGATCTCCAGGGGCTGGTCGATCAGGTCCAGGCACTGCGGCGTCGGCACAAGGCACAGCCATCCGCCCAGAGCGCGGCGGAGCTCTCCATCCTCCGACAGGCCCTGCTCGAGGCCCTCGACCTCAATGAGGACGACACCGCTGCTGAGGAAGATGACATCGAGGGTGCGGGTGCGTTTCTCGATGACGACGAGTTCGGGTACGACGATGACGACGAGGTCTGGGAGGAGGACGAGTCGGGGGAGTGGAGGGCCCGGCGGGACTGGTCCCGGTTCACGCCGGCCAAGCGGATCCCCGTTGACGACGGCTTGGAACTGCGCAGCCGACGCGGGGCCATTGGCGAAAGCTGGTGGTCGAGGCGCTTCCTCTCCGCGGTCGAGTCGATCCTGACGGGTGGTCGCCTGACCCGGGGTCGCACCTATGCCCGCCAGGGGCAGGTGATCGACCTGGGCATCGGCGCCGGCCTGGTCGTGGCCCAGGTCCAGGGCACGCGGCGCACACCGTACGGGGTCCAGATTTCGATGCCGGCCGCGAGCGACGAGCGGTGGGAGGCCATCATCGAAACGCTCGCCGGACAAGCCGGCTACGCCGCACGCCTGTTGGCCGGAGAGTTGCCGCACGAGATTGAAGACGTCTTCGCACAGGCCGGGGTGGCGTTGTTCCCCGAACGCGGCTCGCACCTGATCACCAGTTGCACGTGCCCGGACTGGGCCACTCCCTGCAAGCATGCGGCGGCTGTCTGCTACCTGATGGCCGAGGCGTTCGACGACGACCCCTTCCTGTTGCTCGCGTTCCGGGGGCGCGAACGCGAGGCGCTGCTGGCCGAGTTACGCGCTCGTCGTGGTGCCCCGGTCGTCGAGAGCGACAGCGAGGACCCCCCCTCCACGGACCCGGCCTTCCCTGCTGCACCACATCTTTCGGAAGAGATCGCCAGCTTCTGGCACGCCGGCGCGGAGTTGGCCGGCGTGCACTGCCTCCCGCGGGCAACCGAGGCGCCCGGGGCGGTGTTGCGTCTGCTTCCCCGTGGTGTGCTCATGGTACGTGGTCGAGAGGTCGCCGACCTCCTCGACGCCGCGTACGCCCGGTTGGCTGCCGAAGGCGAGGCCCGTGCCTTTGCTGGCGTCCCGTCGCCGCAATGAGCTGAGAACGATTCCTGCGCCGACAGCTACGCCGCTTCCCAGTACCAGGTGCCGTTTTTGTCCTCGCAGGTGATCGCCTGCCCGTCCCCGGCGCGCCCGGTCGCCCCGTGATCGTCGTTCCGGCAGTATTCGCCCGGCTTGTAGCACCCGCCCTCGTTGTCGATCGGCGTGCACCCCGCCGTGGTGGCACCCGGTGTCGGCGCCGAGATCGGGGGCGCGGTCGTCGGCGGCGGAGGGGCGCCCGTCCCTTGCCGAGCCTGTCCGTTTGCGACATCGGTGGAGAGCGTGGCGTTCAACGGCGCGAGGACACTGGCCGATGAGGTGATCAGGCCCAACTCGCGGTTGTAATCGAGACTGGCGGTCGAGAAGTTCTCAGAACCGACGAAGGCCTTCGTGCTGTCGACATCGATGACCTTGGCGTGGATGTACAGCGCCGACGACGTGTCGGGGTAGAGCACCACATGGACCCCGGCGGATGCCAGCTGTGAGAACGCCGCATTCCACTCTGCGTCCGCCGTCATGACCACGGTGACGTCGATCCCTCTCCGAGCGTCGGATTCGAGCGCGGCTTCAATCGGGGCGGAGTCCATCTCCTCGTTCTCCACCACGACGCTGTGGGTGGCCGAGTCGATGAGGGCGGCGAGTGCAGGCTCCGACCCGGGGCTCCAGAGGAGGTCCACCCCCGCCGGGCCCGGCGCCGGGCGTGCCCCCGACCAGTCCGTGGCAAAGACCGACTCGATCGCCGCCACATCGGCGGATTGACTGACCATCACCACGAAATCTCTCGTCGTCGCGTAGTACTGCGGTGTGAAGTTGCCCGTCATGATGGCCGACGCGGCCCCATCGACCGTGATGGTCTTCTGATGAAAGATCTCCGAGCCGTTCGTCCATGCCACGGCGACGCCGGCCGAGGACAACGTCGCATACGCGGTTTTGTTGACCGTTCCCCCGCTGAAGTCGCGGTCGAGGAGCACCCTGACCCGGACGCCCCTGCGCTGGTCGGCGATCAGGATCTGTTCGGCCGCGGTGTCCGACAACTCGTACATCGTCATGTCGAGACTCTGACGAGCCGAGGACATGAAGTCGTCGAGAGGCGTCAAGCCTGCCTGCGGCTCGACCAGCAGAGAGAGTGCCGGTGGTGCAACGGTCGTCGTTGTAGGGGCGGCGGCGGTGGTCGTGGGACCGCTGAGAGTACTGGATGTCGTGCTTCCAGCCCTGCCTGCTCGAGGGGGAGCGGAGGTACTCCGCGGCGCGGCCGGGGTGGAACAGCCGGCCATCGAGAGTGCGACACCCATGAGCACGGTGACCACGAGCGTCGACGACCAGATCCTCGATCCCTGCGACTGTCCTCCATCTCGATTGTTCATCAACGTGCCTCGTGCGGGTGAGGCGGGGGATCAGCTCGCGAGTTGGACGACCGAGGCATCACCCACACCGGCATAGCGCCCCGGCGTGCAGGTCAGCACAATGATCTGGCAGGAACGACCGGCCTTGGAGATGGCCGCCCCCATGCGCTCGAGCTTTCGGGGGTCGCTCCATCCGAGCGCATCATCGAAAATGACCGGGGCGCCCCCGTCGGCGGCCACGATGGAGGCGCAGGCCAGCCGGCTGATCATCCCGAGCTGTTCCTTGGCCCCGGTGCTCAGATCGGCGAAGTCGAGCGTGACGCCGTCCAACGTGCGGCGCGCGATGCGCAGGTCGTCGGCCAACTCGACCTCGAGAGAGGATCCGAACACCAGGCGACCGAGCACCTCGATGCCCTCTCGGAACGGGGCGACGTAGCGGTGAAGCGCTTCGGTCCGTCGCCGGGAGAACGTCTCGAACAGCAGCTTGGCCGCGGCGGCGCGTGCCTCCAACCGCTCATGGCTGACCGTGAGGTGCGCAAGCTCGGATTTGGCCGCGTCCAGCTGCGTGGCCAGCCCTTCGTCGCCGAGGAGCGACAACTTCGTCCGGAGCTCGCGCACCCTTCCCTCATTGTCGTGGAGCTCGTCCGTCAGGCGCGCCCGCACGGCGCGGGAATTGCGAAGGAGTTCCTCGACCGTGTCGGGGTCCTGTGCCGCCAGCTGTTGCTGCACGTCGGCCAGCTCGGCGGCGCGGGAGGACAGGACTGCCTGGGCGGTGGCCAACTGGGCGTCGATCACCTCATCTGACGTCACACTCCGAGCCAGCGCGAGCGACTGCTGCTCATGGGCCGCGGCGATCCGGGCTTGGTCGAGTCGGGCCCTGTTGCTGGCATCATCGACTTTGAGCGTCTGCACCGCTTCTTTTGCTCGGCCGAGGTCTGTCTCGAGGCGGTCAAGCTCCTCACGGCGCTGTTGGAGATCCGCGCCGCACTCGAGCGCCAGCGATTCGGCCGCGTCGTAGCTCGCCGGCAGCGGCGGCTCCGTCGGACGCTCCTGGCCGTAACGGGCGATCCGGGCCGTGAGGCTGTCGACCTTCTGGGCCAGTGCATCAGCTGTCAGGTCTCGCAGGTCGTCCTGGATCGACTTCGCCGTCTCGACGAGTGTGCGCGTGGCCTCGTTGCGTTCCGTGGCGGCGAGGCGGGCCTCGGCCAGGTCGCCGACACCACCTTCGTCGCATGTCGCCCTGAGCGCCGCACGGGCTGCTGCGAGCCGGTCGGCCAGCGCCTGGGCTTCGGCGCCCGCGGTGACGACCACACTGAGGAGTCCGGGCACGATGACATCGGTGGCCCCGTCGACCATGAGCTGTCGGTCGGCCCCGGCGGGGAGCACGTCGGCCTGCCCGTCGATCTCTACGTCCACGTCAGCCAGGGCCCGTACCGTGACGGTCGCGGCGCCGGTTGCGGCGCCGGCCTCGGCTCGTGCCACTTCGATCCCGGCTGCTTCGATGCGGGCCACCAGGGCGTCATCAACCCGACTTGCTTCGAGCACGGCTTCCGCCACGTTGCGCCGGCCAACCGCATCAGTCACGCGGTCTAGGCGCTCCGCAACTTGTGCCACCTCAATCTTCTGACGCAGGAAGTCGCGATCACCGGTCGCCTGTCGCTGGGCATGCTCGGCGAGGGCCATTGCGACCTTCGCTGCGTCGAACTCCTGCTGCACCGAATGCAGTCGTGCCGTGACTTCTTTGTGCGCTGGTGCAGCGTGCGCGACCTGTGCCTCGATCTCGATCACGGCGGCGGCAGCCTCCGCCACGCGCTGTTGCAGTTCGGCCCGGACACTGCTGACGCCCAGCAGATGGTCGCGCTGGGCCAACGCCGTCTCGTGCAGCCCTTCCAGCCTGGCGACATCGTGACGGCGACTCTGGATCGCCTCGAACTGCGCGGCCAGGGCGAGCTCGCTCTCCCCCTGTGCCTTCCTTCTCTCCTCCAGGACCTTGGCCTCATCACCGAGGCGGTCCACTGCGGCGGCATCGTCGTCCAGCGAGCGGAGCGCGGTCTCCAGTACAGCGACCCTCGACGTGGCATCGGAGACCTGCAGGGACAAGGCTGTCCGGTTTCCCTTCACCTGGCCCGTGGCCGTCCAGTACTTGTCCCGCTCGGCGGTGATGCGTTCCCAGAGGTCGTCCTCGCGATCGCCCGTCGCTTCGCCTCCGGCAGCTTTGTCGAGCGCACGCCCCAGTGACCCGCCGGCAAAGGCGGCCTGTTCCAACTGGGCCCCTTGCTTGAGGCGGAAGGCGTCCCACAACGTCTCGTCGAGGGTCTCGTCGAGAATGGAGCGGACCTTGTCGTGTGCCTCGCGGCCGGTGAATTGGGATCGCTCAGGTTCGAGAATCTGGAGCACCGTCTCCCGCTGCTTGTGCCAGCGTTTGCGGTACACGAAGCGGTACGGGCCCGTGGACAGCTCGATCTCGACCTCGGCGCCGGCGTCCTTGTGGGCGGGCTTTACGGCCTTGACCCGTTGTTTGCCGGAATCATCGCGCTCGGCGAGCAAGAGGTCGATGGCCTCGGAGAGGGACGTCTTGCCGATCTCATTGTCGCCTTCGATGATCGTGACCCCTTGCGCCGGGAACATGACCTCGGAATGGCTCACGCCCCGGTAGTTGCAGAGCTTGACCCGGTGGATCCTCACGTCGATCTTCCGGCCAGCCGGTACAGAAGCCCGAGTGCGTCCCGGGCGGTGAGGGCGTCGTCGCCTGACCCTGTTCCGATCCCGCGGAGATCCTCGAGACCGGCCGCCGCGAACCCCGAGAGCGCGAGTCCCCTGAAATCGTCATCGTCGGGCAGGACGACGAGGTCGCACCGGCGTTCCCAGCGTTGGAGGGCGCCGAGGAGATCCGACGCGTGATCGAGGGTGGTCTCGAGCCGGTCCATGTCGGCGAGCGAAAGTTGCCCGACCAACGAAAGCTTGACCATGGTGCGGGCCTTGTCGGAAATCTCTTCGAGGAAGTGCTCGACCTTCAGACAGTCCTCAGGACCCGTCACGTCGAAGTCCCGCAGCATGAATTGCCAGGTGCCGACCCGCCGATGCTCGACGGTGACCGCAGCAGCGGAGAGATCGACGATCAGGACGTTCCCGGGATCTATCTCGTCATATGCAGTGGGTTCGGGCGCGCCGGAGTACCAGATCCGACCGGACCCGCCGACCTCCGTCGTCGAGTGTCGATCGCCAAGGGCGACGTAGTGCACGCTGCCGGCCGTGATGGCGGCCTCGAGGTCTCCGAGCACCACGAGCGCGGGGTCGTCCGGGTCGGGGGAGAGGCTGTCGGTGCTCCCGTGCCCGACCACCACGCGCAGCGTGCCGTCGGTGGGCAGGTCGGTGACGGCGCGGGTGACCAGATCGACCAGGGGTCGCTTGTTGGGCCATGGCGCACCGACGACCTCGATGCCGTCCCCGGCCGGGACCGGGTCGCTGTTCTCGAGCACGACCACGTTGTCCGGGCAGTTTTCGAGGAACGTCTTCGAGCGGAACACCGAAGCGGCGTCGAGCGGATCGTGATTGCCCGGCAGGAGGTAGAAGGTGACGTCCGTGGTGGATTTCATGGCTTCGAGCGCCCGGACGACCACCTGACGCTCGACCTGGTTGGACTCGAACACGTCGCCGCCGACGACCACGAAGGAGCAACCCTCCTCAACAGCGAGGGCGCCGATGCTCGTGATCGCCTCGAGGCGGGCCGCGGTGAAGCGGGCCTGGGCCTCCTCGCACAGGAAGTGCCGCGTCATACCGAGTTGCCAGTCCGACGTGTGCACGAATTTGGTCATGTGTGGACCGTAAACAGACGTTGTGACACTTGCCATGGATTCTACGTCTGACCTGCACCTTCAGAGGGTGATCCCCTCGTGTCCGGAAGTACGTGATCGGCGGGATCCTCCGCTGTACCGTGGTCCCGATCGAGGGAGGAGGCCGACGCCATGGGCGGACAGCGCAAGAAAAAGGGTGGCCGGGTCACACCCAAGGGCGGAGCCTCCGCCAGGAGGATGACGCCCACCGAGCGAGCCGGCCTGGAGGATATCTTCGACATGATTCTCCGGTCTGTACCGGAAGACCTGACCGATGAGCTGCCACCGCTGGCCGTCGAGATGTGGGCATCGCAGGTATGGTCCATCTGGGCCACATCGGTGCTCATCGAGAGTGACCCGGTCGAAGTGTTCGCCGATGGTTTCATCGCGTACGCGGGCAAGCAGGCCACTCCGGCCGCGGTCATGGCACTGCGCGCGCTCGGAGCTGTCGTTCCGGAACCGTACCGTGCGCGCTCAGGGATGGAGGCGGATCGTCTGGCCGTGGCCGGGGTGGCCGAGCGACGTTGGGCAACAGCGGTCGGAACCGGTGAGCCGACCGTGGCCTGGCTCACTCACGATCCGATCGACGATGACGGGGTCTGTGCCCTGGTCGAATTCGACGGGCCCGGTGAACCGAGCACCATCGGCGTCTTCATCGACCACAACCTGGGTGGGATGGCCAAGGACGTCTTCGCGGTGCCGGTGCGGGTGGGTGATGTGATCGACCATATGCAGGAGGACTTCGAGGGGCCCGGACAGCTCGATTTTCGCGAGATCTCCCTCCAGGAGGCGTCAGCCCACTGGGCGGAGTCGCTGGAGATGACGGACATGATGTTCCACCCGCCGACAAGCGAAGAGTTTGACCATCTGCGTGCCCTGGCCATGTCCCGCCTCTCGAAGTTGCCGCGCCGGCGCCGGGCCCCTGTGCCGTCGAGCATGAGCGAGGACGAGCGCGATGAGCTCCTGGCCCAGTTCTTGGAGTCGGACGAGACCGTGGGCCTTTGGAGTGTCTCGCATGACGACGAACGGGCCGGCACAATTGAGCACCTGGCCCACCAGATACTGACCTTCTCGTTGGATTACGTGCGCGGTACGCCGTTGCGGTTCAGCCCGGTGATGGTGGAGGTCTTCTGCCTGGACTGGGCACCGCGCAAGATCGCCGTCGACGGTGACGGGTTCACGCTGCTTCCTGACATGCTGGCGGCCTGGATCCGCTTCGTCGGCCGCCGGCGCGGCATCCCTGAGGAAGCGATCGCCGAAGCGGTCGACGCCGCCTACGACTATGCGCCCGAAATGATCGAGCTCTCCCAGAACCCAGCCGAGTGGGGACCCGCCAAGACCATCGGCCTCGCCATGCAGCAACGAGGGATCGATCTGACCGACCAGTCCGCGCTGGACAACTTCCTCGAAGAGGTGAACAGCAACGGGGGGATCGACGTGCTCGCCGATTCGCTTGCGGAGTCACTCGCACCGAAACGCTGAGGTCCCAGCTTGTCGAAGGCTTGTTGGAGACCAGCGGCGAAAAGGTCATAAGGTCGATTCTCCCCGACCACTACAGTGGTGAGGCGCGCACCGTCTACTACGCCTCCTACGGCTCGAACCTCTGCTTCGACCGTTTCGCGTGCTACCTCCGCGGAGGGCGTATGCCCGGATCCGATGACACCCACAGGGGAGCGCGTGATCGTGCGCTCCCGTCCGACTCCTTGACTCTGTCGATCGCGCACCGCCTCTACTTCACCGGTCATGCAAAGCGCTGGGGAGGCGCCCCGGCCTTCGTCGACACCGCACCGGCCGCAGATCACGGCGCCTTGGCTCGTGCCTACCTGATCACCTGGGAGCAGTTCGAAGATGTCGTCGCGGAAGAGAACGGTCGTCGCATGGCGCCGATCGACATTGCACCGACCGAACTCGGTGATGGCTTCTCGCGGTGCATCGGACCTGGCCGCTACGAGAACCTCCTGTGCGTGGGCCGTCACCACGACGTCCCAGTCGTGACCTTCACGGCACCGTGGGCGCTCGCCGACGCAGAGCCGGCCGCACCGTCACCAGGCTACCTGGTCATGGTGATCGGTGGCCTGCGCGAGTCCCACCGCCTCACCGACGACGCCATCTCCGACTACCTCACGGCCGCGCCGGGCTGTACTGACGAACTCGTCGCAACCGCTCTCGCCCTGCCCGGCATATAAAGCGACCCGGTCGCTCTCTCACCAGCCCAAAGTCCCTGGTTCACCTTTGAAAGGACCCACGACGCGGGCAGTGATCCAACCGCCGTAGAAATCCCCGTCCTGAGGACGGACCTCTTCGCCATCGACAAGGCAACGGTCGACCTTGGAGGGATAGAGAGCCAGCCAACCAGCCAGAGGCTGATAGGTCGGGGTCGACTGCAGGTAGCGCCACCCCGCTCGTTGTGCCACGGTTCCACCCGCGACGAGGTCGACGTACGAGGCCCGGCCTTTCCATTCACACCAACTTTCGCCCGTGGCGGGTTGCACGACACCGGGGACGAATTCGGCAGGATCGAGGTAGTAGCTGGGCGGACTGGCTGTCTCAAGGACCCGGAAGCTCCGGTCCGTAGCGACGATGGTCACGCCACCGAGCAGGACCTGGATCGTCGAGGTCGATCGCTCGAGGCGGGGCGGGCGCGGATAGTCCCATACGGACTCCTGGCCCGGTCCGGGCGGAATCGGCTGTGGACGACTCACTCAGCCAACCCTACGGAGTGGACCGGTTCGTTGGACCACATCGTCGCGTGTGCGCCCGGTCCGAGGATGCGGTCGAGGTATCCCTCACATCGCGAAGGTGCCGCGGTCCTACTTCGGGCGAGGAATTTGGTAAATGCCGGTGCCTCGGGCGAGCAACTTGCCGTCCTGGTCCAAGATCCGCGGATCGGCGATCGCCATCGCTCGCCCGATTCGCACGATCTCACCGACGGCTGAGTATGTCCCGCCGATCGGGACCGGATAGAAATATTCGACGTTCAGGGAAACGGTCGGCGCGGAAGCGGATTCGATCGCCGACGTCACGGCCGCCCCGGTGACCTCATCCACGAGCGTGGCGATGATGCCTCCATGGACGCTCCCGAAAGGGTTCGCCATATCGGGAGTAGGCGTCCAGGTCATTTCCGCCTTCCCATCTTGCATCAGGACGGTCTTCCATCGACCGGGACTGTCCTGGTAAGGCGCTGACACGTACTTTGGCTCCTTGAGGGTCGGAGGTAACGGGGTCAACATACTGCCCGTTCACGCCCTTCGGATGGGGGGACCGGAGATTGGAGGTCCTGGCCAACCGGGCCAGTCTCTCCTGACCTTTCGCACGAGGAGGCATGGAGACGTGAGAGCGTCGAATGCCGATCACTTGCCCGCGCCCCCTGGCGGCTGTCGCCCGCGCCGCCGGGCAGCGGCGTCTATGCCGAGGGCGGGGTGGCTCGCTTTTGCCGCCGTCGACGGTCGAGGACGTAGCCGACGAGGATGAGCCCGGCAAAGACCGGGAGAGCCTCACTGTAAGGGAACTCCGGAAGGTTGGCCGGCGGTGTCGTCCCTATGCTCCCGGGCGATCCGACTTCGGCGTCACTGGCCGAGAGGATCGCGCCGTTCACGCCGACCTGGCTGAAGGTCGAGAGGCTCGAGCTGTCGGCCGTGTTGTCAAAGGTCGCGATCGGCGACGTCGCCGCCGCGGTGCCGAAGGTCACGCCGGTGACGACGTTGCCGGAGGCGTCGAAGAGGTTGACCCCGTCACCGCCCGTCGAAAGGCCGACGCCCTTCCCGCCGTAGATGCCGAACATGAAGTTCGAGGGGGCGATGCCGCCCGGGAACCATGCGTTCTTGAACGCCGATTCCAGGCCCGCGAGGTCGGTATTCAGAGTCGCAACAGGCTCGGAGCCGCTGCTGACGCCGCTGTCAGCGGGATCCTCGGCGAAGACGATCGACTCGCCCGAGGCCAGGATCGGCGACACGGTGCCGACAGTCGTCGAGACGGAGGTCAACAGCGCATCGGAACTGTCGTCCATCGTCCAACCGGACAAGTTGATCGGCTGCAAACTGTAATTTGTCAGCTCGAACCAGTCAGCGTGATACGCCTCGCTCGAACCGGTGGGGTCGACCTCGGTGATCGCGACGATCGGCGCGATGTGGGCAAAGCCGGGTGACCCGGTCTCACCGTGGCTGTCGGTGAACGAGCCGTCATCCCCGCCGGAGTCGCTGAACGTATCGATCGCTCCGGTAATCCCGGCCGAGTTGTCGAATGAGACCTTGTTCTCCGAGGCCCCGAACGAGACGCCGGCGACGAGGTTCTCGACCTGCGTCGTAGACGTTGACCTCGTCGCCGCTCTGCGAGAGGCCGTCCGCATCGGAGTACCAGCCCACCTGCACGTTGGACGACAGACCCCAGTCGCTTCTGAATGCGGCAACCGTGTCTGCCGGCGTCGTCGTGGCTCCGACCGCGGTATTGGCCTGGACGAAGACGACGGATTCGCCTGGGGCGATAGTCGAGACGCCGAGGAGTGGGCACTTGCCCGCGACCTCGTGGCTGTCGTCCGCGGACCAGCCGGTGACGGTCACGGGCTGCGTCCCGGTGTTGGTCAGTTCGAACCAGTCCTCAGCGTAGGAGTTGTTGCCTGCGCCGGAGCCAGATGGGTCCACCTCGCTGATGATGATCTTGCTCTCCGAACCGCTGACCTGCGTGTGGGGCGTGATCGTCAGCGTGAACGCGCTGCTCGTGACGCCGTTGGGGAAGCTTGCCGCGTCGACTGCGCCAGGATCTTTGACCGTCACGGTGATCGTCACCGGCGAGGTCACGGTGGCCAGCGATGCGCCCGATGCGACGTAGAGCCCGGTGTGGTCGGCATTGAAGAGGCCGGAGACGTCGTGGAGCGCGCCGTCGGTGGCGTTGACTGTGTAGACGTCAGTGCCGATCCCGTCGCTGTCGCCGTCGGTGACCGACAGGTTGCTGAGCTTGACCGGGCCGTTGGCGGTGGTCGTCGTCGACGGCAGGGTGCCCTTGGTGGATGCGAGGCTGATGGCCGTGGGGGACTTGTCGGGGTCGGTCGTCGGTGCGTACACCTCGAGTTCGGGATCGTTCGGGCCTGCCCCGTCCTCGCTGTCGACATAGAGGTTGCCGTTCTGGTCCATCGCGACTCCTTCGTGCGTCTCGTCGACGACGTCGAGGCCACTGGACGGGTTGGGCAACAGGTCGAGGCGGCTCTTGATGTCGCCGCTCCGGTCGACGAGCTCGATCGCACCTGACTCCTGGCTGTCGATCAGCAGGTCACCGTCGTAGTGGTTTCCGTCAGCCCCAGACACGGAATCTGTGCCGTCGAGCGAAGCGATATTGGACATCGCGAAAATGTCCGAGAAGTCGTTCAGGGCCGCGTCCGCCGGCGGGAACAGGGCGGTCGGCGCATCGGCCGTTCCCTCGTTGGCGCCGGGGTCACCGTTTGTCGCTGTTCCCGTCGCCGGATCCGTGCTCTGCGTACCGCGGGAGCCCCAATCGACGTTCGTCTGGAAGATGTCCTCGGGCTGCTTCTCCTTGACGACGACGAAGCCCTGGCAGAAGTTCCCGGTCACTGACCGCACGGTCTGGCTCGAGCAGCCGCTGGCGTTGCTGGTGGCGGGATCGTAGGCGACACCCTCCAGGCCGATGTTTCCGATCGTCGTACCCAGCTTGACGGCCTGGGCGCCGGCGAGCGTCAGCGTCGTGCCGGCGGTGTAGTCGAACTCGTCGAGCTGGCGATAGCGCTCCTCGGTCATCACGAGTTGTGGCTTGCCGCCATGCTGGCCGACGTAGGTGATGCCCTCGGTGTCGTAGAACGCAGTCCCCTGCGCGCTGTTGCCGGAGGCGAGGGTCATCGAGTCGATGTAGGTGCCGGCAAGCGTCGTCTGGACCACGCACGCGCCACCGTCGCCGAGGACGAAGAGCGAGCCCGCTGCCCCCGTCGCCGTTGGGGTCGTAGGCGACGGCCGACGCCTCGTCGGCGAGGACGTCACCGCTGCCACTCGTACACGAGGTGTCGCCGCCCAGCGCGTTGGCCTTGCTGGGCAACGGGTAGCGCGCCACAAGTCCGTAGTCGGCGAGGTTGACCGAGGTGACCGGCGTACTCGACGTCACAACCGCCGCAGACGCAGGTTGGGCGAGCACCGCCATCGGGAGGAAGCCAGCCGTGCCGAGAACAAGCGCGAGTCCGATGAAGCCGGCGCCCCATCCGTGCGCAATGCGACCAAGGCTGGCAATCCGCATGACCATCAACTCCCACTTGTCGGGCGTGCGACCGCGCAGACTGAGCGAAATCGCTATTGGGCGGTGATGGTAGAAGCCGGGAGTAAACGGCCAGTGAATTGAGTGCGTCGAATCCGCGGCCGGTGAGTGAAGACAACGTGACCTACCTAGCGAGCGAGGGATGCACCGACCACTTCGATGTCCGCAACAGAGTTTGACGTCTTCGACTCGAGTCTTCGATCTCCCAGAATCCGCCCATACGGTGGGCTGTGGAGGGGGGCGCGTGCCTTGCGGGTACTTCGTCGTCGTAGGAGGAGAGGTCCCATGGAAGTCGGTTGACGGTCGAGCATGCCGGCTGAGGCCCGAGCCCTGCGGAAGAAAGCATCGGAGTCGACATGCTGGACTACGGTCCGTAGTGAGTGGCGGCGGCCAGAGTGACAAGGGGAGGCACGTATGTCGGATGCTGATGGCGCTGTGGCCGTGCTGGTGCACGGCGCTTGGCACGGGGGATGGTGTTGGGAGCCAGTTGTCGTCGAGCTTGAAGGCCGAGGCTACCCTGTGCGAACCATCGACCTCCCGTCACGAGGCAACCCCGCAGGCGACCTCCACGGCGACGCCACAGCAGTACGAGAGTTGGTGGAATCCCTCGGTCGCCCGGTTGTTCTCGTGGGCCACTCGTATGGCGGGGCCGTCATCACCGAGGCCTCGTCTGGGGCGGCCAACATCAAGCACCTCGTCTACCTCACCGCAGTCGTCCCCGATGTTGGGGAATCGGTACTCGAGGCGGGAAATGCGGCGCTGGAGGAGGCCGGCGGGACTCCGGTGACCGAACAGGTCGCGACCACCGAT
The DNA here is from genome assembly GCA_963706555.1 of uncultured Acidimicrobiaceae bacterium. Taxonomy (GTDB): domain Bacteria; phylum Actinomycetota; class Acidimicrobiia; order Acidimicrobiales; family RAAP-2; genus Bog-473. Next base: position 1,004,417 of record OY970164.1, on the reverse strand, counting down.
GATGCCGCCAGCGACGTCATGGAAATCCATGAGGACGGGACAATGTCATGCCGTCCGGACCGGGCCGTGGACCTCTTCTACCATGACTGCGATCCCGGGGTAGCAGCGCGAGCCGTGGCCGCGCTCGTGCCGCAGCCGGCAGCGACCTTCAGCCAGGGACCCAACGGCGCAGGCTGGAAGGAACACCCCTCTACGTATGTCGTCTGCACCGAGGACCACGTTCTCGACGAGGTTGGCCAGCGCAACTTTGCCCGGCGTTGCAATGACGTGGTCGTACTGTCGACAAGCCACTCACCGTTTCTCTCCGATCCGGCCGGCGTGGCGGACATCGTGGAGCGCTTGATCGACAATTAGGACGGCGGCGCCTAGGAATCCAGGTCGTACAGTTTCGCCGCATTGCCGTGAAGGATCTTACGGATCGTCGTTTCGGGCAGGTCCGCCATGACCTGGTCGATGTAGACCTTTGCCGGCACGCCGGCTGATGCGGGGCCCGGTGACTGACTGGTCGGATGAGGGAAGTCTGTTTCGTAGAGAATGTTGTCCTCTCCGACCGACCTGATCGCAGCAGGGAGTGTTCCTCGCTCGAACCAGAAGCATGCGTAGAACTGCCTGCGGAAGTATTCGCTGGGGAGAAGGTTGTCGGGATGTTCGACACGCAATCCGCAGTTCTCCCACTGCCAATCCATGGCTTCCAGTATGAAGGGGATCCAGCCCACTCCACTTTCGACGGAAACAAAGCTCAAGTTCGGGAAACGCTCACAGATGCCGCCGAATATGGTGTCGACAACAGCATTCGCATTGCTCATGAAAATGAGGGCGGAGGAGATCGCATAGTTGGTCCGACGGCCGTTTCCTTCGAAGTTGACTCCGAACTCACCGGTCCCCCCACTTCCGATGTGGAAGTTGATGGGCATCCTCAGCTCTTCAGCCGCCGCCCAAATCGGGTCCCAGTGCGGGTCGGCGAGGTACGGCTGGCCGTGTGCATTCGGGTGGGAGGAGAAAAGCAGGCCGCGATGTCCCATTTCCCAGCAACGTTGCAACTCCTCGACTGACGCCTTCACATCCCAGAACGGAAGCGCGCAGTTCTTGATGAACCGCTCCGGAGCCTCGCTGGCCCATTCCGTGAGCCAGTCGTTGTAGGCGCGCACACACAGCAGGCGGAGTTCAGGGTCCTCGAGCAGCATGTAGCGGCCCCCACCGAACCCGCCGATGTTCGGATACAGGGACTGTGCATAAATGCCGTATCGATCCATGAGTTCCAGGCGTCGACGTACGTCCCAGGTTGCCGGGTCCGCCTCCGCCAGCGTGGGTGGCCGATCGGGTGGATACAACTTCCAGCCGGCCATCGCCGAGCCTGCGGCCGCCGCCATCACCGGCAATCCCGGCATCGTCCAGACATCTTGCTGGAGCCCGTCGTTCCAGACGACGTGGGGCACCACGTCCTGCCATTTTCGGGGAACCCTCGAGGTCCACAGGTCGTAGGGCTCAACAATGTGCGTGTCGCAATCGATCACCTTCACTCCGAGATCATCTACAAGCATTGGAGTCGAACCTCCCCTGAGTCGTGATCCTTGCTGTCTATCTCAAAAGTCTCTCGGAATGGACAATTCGAGGCAATGGGTCATTGTCCGTGGGCTGAACTCTGGGCGGATCCACCGCCCAGAAGCGAAAACTCTCGCGCTTCCGGAGTCGCCAGAAGAGCCCAATCTGGAGCTCGGTATTTAGCGGTCAGGGTCTCTGAAGGAGGATTAACTGCACTTCGAACGTGGGTTCAGTAACGTCTGGCCGTGGCGGTCCTCGATCACGATGCAGAGCACCGTCTGCGATCTGCCGCATTTCTCTTTCTGGGTGCCCTCAACGAACGGAGAGGCACGCCATTGGTTGGCCAAGAGGATCTCGCGGCTTTTCGCTTTGAAGGGCAGCCCTTTCGATTGATGGCGACACAGACGGGCATATGGAAACCACGCCAGTTGAGCGCCGCACTCAGTTTCCGTACTGTGTTTGCCAAGGAACCCTCTCAGCGTCCATACGACGACACAGAAGGGCCAGACGGTTTCCTGCGTTACAAATGGCGGTTCACCGACCCGGCAGACCCCCATAACTTCAATTTCTCTGATAACCGGGCCATGCGGGAAGCGATGCGCCAGCGATTTCCCTTGATTTGGTTCCAAGGCGTCGCAGCGGGTCTGTACATGCCGGTGTATCCGGTTTATCTTGCTGCCGAAGAGCCGGACGCGCACCAGTTCGTAGTGGCGCTCGATGTCCAGTCACTCCAACTCCGTCAAGACCTGGAACTGGACGATCCAGTGCTCGTTCGTTCCTATGCCGAGCGCGTGGTGAATGAGCGGCTTCATCAGCCGTTATTTCGAGAGCGCGTACTTCGTGCTTACCGGAGTTCGTGTGCCATCTGCCAACTTCGGCACACACGTCTCCTCGACGCGGCTCATGTCTTGCCTGATTCCGCGGGCGGAGAACCGATCGTTACCAACGGCATTGCGATGTGCAAGATTCACCACGCCGCTTATGACTCAGACATCTTTGGGATCTCACCTGCATACCGGGTTGGAGTCCGCCCAGATGTCATGGAGGAGCTAGATGGACCTACGCTCCGCTACACATTGCAAGCGATCGACGGATCTATGATCGAGCGCCCCAGTCGAAGAGCCGCATGGCCGGACCCGGAACTGTTGGCTGTCAGATGGCAGAAGTTTCGAGACGCGTCTTAAATTCCGGTGTTGTTCCCTTGCGTCTGCGGAGCTCGCGCTGTGCCCACCTGATACGGCGCATCGACGACCAGAACGAATGGGTCGGAAACGACGACGCCTCCGTTTCAAGTTGGTGAGCGGTCGCCGGCGGGATGCCTTCGATCCACCTTGAGGGCTCGGCAACTCGACGCAATGTGTCTGTGGCTAGTGTCATGTGGCTGCCGAAGGCCAGCGGTGGTGGCCAGCGGCAGTGTCCCCTTGCAGAGAGCGGGCGACGAGAATCGAACTCGCGTTCTCAGCTTGGGAAGCTGCCAGGAGCAAGGCGCTGAACAGGACACTTAGCTGGCGACCTGGATAAAAGTCGTTTGATGTTGGTGGTGATTGATGGGTGTTTATGGTGGTCGCGGGACTTCCCGCGGACTTACGCCACTATCTGCTTGGCCCGCATCTGCTTCCGTTCAGGCGCCGTTGTCCCGCCCCACATGCCGACGCTGTCCTCGTCGGCCAAGGCGAAGTCGAGGCAGTCGAGGCGCACCGTGCAACCACGGCACAACTCTCTCGCTCGGTTGAAGTTGCCGCCGAGGTTGGGGATGAACAGCTCGACGTCCTCACCACGACAGGCGCCGTAGTGCTGCCAGTCGGGCCGGTCGTCCATGAGGGCCACAAGGCTACGGGGTGGACGTTGGGCAACAGCGGACCCCTAACGCGACAAAGCGCCCCGAAGGGCGCTCCGTCGTTGGCTTAGCAGAGGGTTGTGTCAGCTGCGCCGCTTCGCTTCGTCCTCCAATCCGGCCTGGCGTGCTCTGACAATCCACTTCTCCATTTTCGTCGCCTGCGTTCGCAGCGTCCCGGCACGGTGCCGTCGCACCTTGGCGATGTGCGACTTATCGCCCTCGAACCCGGCACAGAGTTCGTCGGCTTCCTTCCTCGGCGCATCAATCATGTCCTCCTTGACGAGGACCATCATCTCTTCGAAGAAGGCACGCTGAGGGCTGAACGCTGTGTCGGCGGTCATAGCCTTACCCTCCCTTGAATCTCGCCGTCGGCGCCGGTGGGGAAAGTTACAGTGCCGTCAAGGGCAGCTCGGATAAGCGCCGCCTGTCTGACGGCCCCCTCGTCCTCAGCCTCGTTCCACAAGTCTCCGAATAGGTCGCTGAGCTCGTTTAGGAGCTCAAGTGACTCTGGATGACGCTGCTCCAAGATGTCGAGGATCTCCTCGTGACGAGTGTCGGCTTCGGAGCCATTCAGCATGGCTTCACCAGCTCTGCGCTGACCTGCCGACGAATCTCCACCATGTGAGCGACGAGCTCTTCGAGGGTCATCTCCTCCAGCGGCTTCGTGCGGGCCGTCGTTTGGGCGGTCATGGCTTCCCCAAGGCAGTGACGAGGGCTGCGTCAAGCGCCCGTGCGAGCTCGTTGGCCTCGTCTATCGTCAGGTGAAAGAAGCCACACCTGCCGCCGAACTCAACTGTGATTTGCGGCTCCTCTGTCTGATGCTGGCGCAGGGATATATCGAGCCACTCGGGCATCCAGGCGCCCCCCACCGCTCTCACAGGCTCCTCAAGACTCAGGGGGACCACCCTTTCCAGGCTGAAGTGCGAGCGGTCATCGGGGTGGTCCGTGGCCTTATGGCCCTCTGAACAGCTACACCACGACGGGCAGCCTTCGGCTGGTGGCCATGGGGCTAGGTCGTTCCCTTGCATTGCGAGCGCCATCTCTGGCTCCTTCCGTTAAGACACCCCGGAAGGGCAATGGCGTGGGTCCACGGGCTGCAATGCTCCCGTTGCTAGGTTCCCCATGTCGTCACCTTTCTGGAGGTGTCGGCCATGGCCCCCGGGCGGTCTAATCCACCGTCGCGGGGGCTCTATCTGTCAAACGGACCGTACCAGCCCGGTTTAGGGCGTGCCAGGGATGCTTCCCGCCGTCCTGGCCGGCTCGCCTGCAAGGGAACGAACCGACCACGGACGGACAGGACACCCGGTCTCGGGTCCGGGGTGGATTTCGCCGGCCACGCCCCCACGCCCAGGAGCAACCCAAAGAGCGGGGGACGGGCCAGCGGCCGCAGGGTCAGGAGCCAACCGAACCCTGGGCAAATCTCTACGTCAGCCGACTCTGAAGGTGGGTGATGACGTCACGAGCCCGTATCTCGGTGAAGCCGACGAACTGAGGATTCAGGTCACGGCTCATGGATTCGGCGATGAGGAAGGCTGTCGCCCAGTCGGAGGGCTCGTAGAATGTCGATTGGCCCGACTTGGCGAGCGATTCGTACCAGGCGAAGGCCACTGGGTGCCAGGTCTCGTCGGCCGGAGGGCCACTCGGCGACGTTGAGCCGCTCTCGACGTGGTCAATCGGTCGGACTGGCTCGTTTGTGCGGCGTCGTTGGTCGGAACGCTTCGGGACTGGTCCTCGGTTGCCCATCGGGTGACCTCCAGGGTCGTTGAACCGAGCGCCAGGCTCGGATGAATCAGGGTTCAGTCACCGGGAGCCGGTTCCGACGGCGGTAGTCGATCATGCGTTGACGTTCGGCCCGGTATTCGTCAACTGCGGCTGATATCGCCGCTCCGACGTTCTGTGTGCGTGCCAGTTCTTCTTCAGCGGCTTTCGCAACGCTGTAGGAAAAGTTCCTCAGCACTTCCATTGCCCCACGCCTGCCGGGTCCCGCGACAGCAAGCGTCGCCATTTGTCGGACACGGTCGGACTCGTCCATGATGATCATGCAGGGATTTTACCCTTGAATCCCCAAAAATCGTAGCGAGTGCAGCGCAAAAATCGATCAAACGTGAAAAGTCGTAGAGATTGGCCGGGTGTATACGTGGCGGGGCGTGGAGGGGGGCCGGGTCGGGGGTCCCTCGGGGGGGTATTTTTTGGAGGGCAACAGGCACCCTCTGAATGTGAGAGAGGCTTGCAGCAACCTCTCAAAAAACAGGAAACGAGCGTTTGTATGTTGGTGTTTGCTATAAGTGTCGAGCGTGCGACGGGTAGGGGGTAGGTGTACCTCCCCGGTGTCACCATCCTTGACCTCACTTGATTCCCCAGCAATGAAGACACCCAGCGCACGGTGCATGTACTGGCGCCGTGTCTACATTTGTAGACAGTCGTGAGATGCAGCGAGTCAGCGATGACATCAGGCGCCACGTCGAATGATTCGGAGAATCCCCCACGCACCATCTCGTCGGCGCACAACGAACTGCACGGCCTTGGTCTCGGAATACGGTGCGAGGATTCCGTGCTCATCGCCTTGACCTTCTGGAACGAACGTCACGACCTCGTCGCCATCAGGTGTGATTTCCGCCATCCCCAAAAACCCCCATCCGGGACGGATGACGAACGTGGGCCATTGGGCCATTGGATCTCCGACTGACGATGGATCGAGCGCACTGTCGACGTCGAGATGTGCCCTTGCGTCGGCGAAGCGACCTTCATACATGGCCGTCATGAACTCCCAGACGAATCGGCCCGCGCTCCCTTCGCTTAAAAGTTCCAAGGCAACGAGCCTGTGTTCTTCGGGACTTGGTTCTTCGCTCATGCTCACAGCCTGCCCGCGTTCTGCAGGAAGGTGAGTTGCATCGCCATCGCCACAGCATCGGCTTGACTATTGATGATCTGCACGTCGACGTGTTGAACGGGACCGCTTGAACCTCCCGAAGCAGCCAGGTAGCTGGGGACCAAGTTGTTCGGAGTTATGTTCCCGTTCATATTGCCCAGCCGCAGAATCTCAGGACCGCCTTCGCCGACGAGATAGCTGGCGCCGGCCATGACGGGACCGCCCTTTGCACGGGTGCCAGTAATGGCGCCTGTGAGAGCCGTGGCGAATCCCTGGTCGACCTGATTCGTCAGTGCTGCTCCTGAGCCGTGGAGGAACCCGCTGAGCTTGCTAATGGCACTGTCGACGTCGTCAATCGCTTGAGTGATTTTGGCGACGATCGGCTGAATGAACTGCCATGCCTCGTCGACCGCGTGCTTGACATCTCCCCACGCTGTATCCCATGCGCTCTTGAGGTCGTTTATCGCATCCTTGAGAACGTCCAGACCGATGGTCTTTACATCGCTGAGAATGGGCTTGATGAAATCCCAAGCGTCTTTCAGGACCGACTTGATATCCGTCCAGGCACCACGCCAGTTGTCAGACACATACTTGACCGCGTCGCCGATGAGGTTCAACAGCACCCGCAACGGATAGAGGTAGATGTTGATGAGGTCGCGAACCACGTTGTAGATGTCCTTTATCACCGTGGAAAGTTTGCCGACGAAGCCAATCACGTCGTCGATTTTCACGCCGAGAGGTGTGAGCGCCACGACAAGCTGGCCGACTTCTTTGCCGAAGTTGGTTACATCTTGGACGACCCTGGGGGCGTTGTCCTTGAGCCATTGGACGAACTTCTGGAAGCCTCCGTTGTCGACCCAGTTGGCGAATGACTGTGCGAGATTGATGATGCCCGTGCCAATGGCGCTGATGATGTCTTGAGCGCCCTTGCTCGATGCAATCCTGAGTAGCGGCTGGACGAGGTCGAGAGCGGCTCCCGCCAGTTGCTTCATGAACCCAGCCCCACTCTGGAATATCGTGAAGAACTCTTTTGTGCTCGTCTTGTTGCCGAGGATCGAGCCGAGTTGACCTGCGAAGGTGCCAATCCCTGCAGCGACGCCCACGAATACGGGCTGGAGGCTCTGCGCCACCGGGAGAATGTCCGTGAAGAACTGCTGAATGCCGGGGAGGATTGCATCGACGATGAGCGGCTTCAGCGCAGCGACGAACGGCCCGAAGTCGACCTTGGCTAGTTCTTCGATGTACGGCGCAGCGAGGACGATGGCGCCGAGTCCGAGTCCGAAGCCGGACAGAATGCCGGGAAGTGCGATCAGGCCACCGAGGGAGATTCCAGCGAGCGGGATGGCTGCGATAGCCAGGGCGCCGAGGGCCGGGACGAGAACGTCAGCAATCGAGAAGGCCGTACCGGATGCGTCCTCGCCGAGAGTCTCTAGTCCGCTCGAGAGTCCGCCGATACCGCCGCCTCCGGCAACATCGACGCCGATTGATACCTTCTTGGCGCCGAGCTCGTCTGCATCAAGCCGGAGTTCGTCGAGTTTGGCCTTCGCTGTGGCGTCATCGACACCGATGCTGAAGCTGAGTTTGCCGACGGCGGCTTTGAACGACTCGGCGAAGATATTGCCGGATTCGTCGCCCCACTTGGCAGCTTCAGCGTCGATGGCGTCGGCGAAGCCCTTGAATGACGGGACTAGTGAAATAGAGGCACTGCCGACCGTGAACGCCATTACTTCGGCGCCTTGAACGTCGACTCGGCTTCGAGTGCTGCCTTCTCCACGGCAGCATCGACGATGCGCATTGCCGTTTGGAGCTCGCCAGCGAGTCGGATGGCGATGGCCTGCTGCTGGACGTCGTTGACGGTGACGGATTCCCAGCGGTCGGTCGGCGGTGTACCGCCATTCAACAGGTGCCGGGCGTGACCAAGCACCCCGGTTACTTTGATCGAGGCCAGCTTCACGGCCAGGAGGGGTTCACCGAGCTTCCCGATGGCGAAACGACCGTCAGCCTGTGCCCGCTTGAGAGCGGCAATCGCAGCGTCGAGCTCGGCGGTGAGTTGGGCGCTATAGCTTGACAGCACCTTCGTCACGGCTGTCGACTTCGATGCGAGGATGTGGGCCGTGAAGGCGCGCTCGTAAAGTGCTTGCTTCGATTCGACGTCTTCCTGCGTGGCCTGGAGTTCGGCCTCGATTCGGTCGGCTTCGAGCTCGAGAAGGTATTGCTCGTAGAGCAGCTGCTCACGAACGAACTGCTCCTGGCGCCGTTTGCGGCCGTGCTCATTTTCGAGCGGGTCCTCGACGTAGCGGGGCGGGTGAACGACGCGGCGGGTGGTGGTGGTCATGGGGCTCCTTAGTGGTGGATGGTCGGGTTAGATGAGAGTGATGATGCGGCCACCTTTGGTGGCATCGTCGTTTCCTTCGAACATCGCCCTGGCTTTCTGCTCCATCGTCGAGCCTTGCTGCGCTGGAGGCGACGCCGAACTTCCCTGTGCCGGGTTGGGTCGCATACCTCCTGAGGGAGCCGCCGACGCCCGAGCCGTGAGATCCTGACTGGCCTCGTGGTAGGCAGCGATCATGGCCATGTCGTCGTCGGGATTGAGCTTTTCGACTCGACTCATGTAGGCGTCAGAATCGGTCAGCTGGGCAGCTGGGACTCTGAGATTGCGGGCCGCCCGGTGCACGGCCGCCTCGAGCAGTCCTGCAGGGTCTGGGACTAAATGCGGATTCGCTGCCCTGGTGGCAGGACCTTGAGACTCGACAGGGAGTGGCCGGCCTGTCGCCGTGTCGATTCTTGGCGCGGTGGCCAACTTCGCCGCCATCCTGTATTTCAGGCTGTTGAGTCGGGCTTCGGGGATGCGGGCGCCGTACTTGTCGTAAACGGGTTCATCTGGCATTTTGGTTTTGGTCCTCTCTGTCGGGGTTTTGCTTCTTGGACTTCTTGCGGGACTTGCGAAGGACGGCGGCCTGGCCGTGTTTACGTCCCATCAGACTGCCTCCAGCTCGGCCAGCGCAGCCTCGACGACATCGAGGCGCACGTTGTAGAGGCTGCGCCAAACAGACCCGGGGCCGCCGTCGACCTCACCCACGGCATACAGCCCTTCTGCGGCATAGTTGCCGGCGTGCCAGCGCACCAGAAGGTTGAGTGCCCGGGCTCGACGTCGCACATCGGCAAGGTGCTCTCGGTGTTGCTCTCGCTCGGCTTGGCGTCGGTCCTCCTGAATACGGTCATGCTCCGCAATCCAGAGGTCCATCGGGCCGAAGACACCGGGTGCGGGCGGGCCATAGACGGTGGTGGTGTGTGTGGTTGTGGTGGTCATCGTTTCTCCCTTTTCGTTGTCGGTGCCTTGCGATTTATGCGAGGTCGGCCAGTGGGGATAGCTCCGTCGACCACGGTCATCAGGGGTCGACCGTGCCCGCATGTAGGAGTGAAGGTCGCCAAAATGCGGCTGCCATGGTCCAGCCATCTGGCCGTGGACGCCCACACCAGGGCGCCGCAGACGGGGCACGTGAAGTACCCGGCATGATGCAGCGGTGAGCAGTCTGAACTGAAGTAGCCGGTCATGCTGGGACCAACCCGGCTAAGAGCTTGCGCCCCACTACTTGGCCATCTCTCGCACTCGTTGGCGCCGGTCGTGCATCGCCGGTCGTGCGGATTCGCATGCCCGTCGGCTGACGGCGAGGTTCTCTGCTGCTATGGAGTCGTGGTTCTCGGCCCGCGGCGCCGGCATGAGCGCGCCAACCTGCGGCCGATCGAGCGCCCGCCGTCGACGTAAATGCTGGACCATGGCAACAATCTGGCCGGGACGAGGTCGATACTTGGCATCGTCAAGACCAGACTCAGCGAACTGCGCCAGCACTGTGTTCGCTTCCTCGCTGGTGATCCTCAATCGACCCGTGAGTTCTGCCGACCAGGCGAGGGCTTCCTCGTAGCTCACTGGTGGCGATGGCCACAGACCGGCGATCATCGCCATGGTGGGTTTGAGATATTCGCCATTCATCGTTTGAGCTCCGTTCTGCGGTGATGGTCAAAGTGAGCGGCCGCCGCATCAATCGCCGACATCGACTTGCTTTGGGCTGCCGGACGAGCGATAGCCCCCTCTGGGATGCCGCTGACGAAATCAGCGAACGGTGAGTCAGGCCCAAAGAAGGTCGCCGCGTTCTTGACGAATGTGCCGGTTGTCTGAATCCAAGCCACGTAGTTGTGAGTCGCTCCGAGGAGATCCTCTCGAGTCGCTCCCGACTTCCGACGAGCGCCGTACGCTCTTGCGGCTTTGCCCCGGTCGACCTTCTTTGGATAGACCTCCCAGACCTCTGAGAAATCGTCGTCGAAGGCGACGCAAGTCTTTGACGTGTCTACTGACGTGTCTATTGACGTATTGGGTGGCACGGGCGCCACCCTCCTCCCTGGCAGCGTTGCCACCCTCCCCCTGGCACCCGTGACAGAGACTGGCAAATCGCCACCCCCTGGCAAATCGCCACCCTCCCCCTCTTCTGGAAGGTGAATGGTGATGCGATATCGATTGCTGGGAGTCGCCCCGGCGATCTTCGTTTTGCCGCCGCCTTTGATGACGACAACCTCGTCGAGCTGCTCGAGACTGCGGATACGGCGCTGCACGGTCCGGGTGTCGATGCGGCACTTCCTGGCGATGTAGCCCACCGAGGGCCAGCACTCCCCGTTGTCGTCGGCGATGTCGGCCAGGGCCAGAAGTACCAGGAGGTCGCTTCCTTCGGCCTTGGAGTGTTGCCAGACCGTCGTCATGACGAGGATGCTCACCTGGCAGCGGTGCTCATTTGAGCGGCCAGCCACTCCTCTTTGTCGCTGCGCCGATAGCGGAGGTGCTTGCCGATCTTGTGCACCTTTGGGCCGATCCCTTGGTAGTGCCACTGGTACAGAGTCGTCACAGGCACCTTTATTTCTGCACTCAACTCCTGAGGCGTCTGCCATTCGTCGTTCATCGGCGCTCCCTTCCCTATGTCTGCGACTCACACTGGTGTGTCTGCTAGAGACATTATGAGAAGCACTGGCAAATGTCAAGCAAATGACTTAAGGTGTCTGTATGACACAGGAAGAGCCCACCCAAGCTTTGGTGCTGACTCCCTGGATCGCGGTCGCACGCCGGATGAAGGAACTGCGCCAGCGTCGGGGATGGACGGCAGCGGAACTTGCAGACCGGTGCGCCGAGATCGGGATGCCCGAGCTCAATCGTTCGGTGATAGCGAACATCGAGAGCCATCGGCGAAAGTACGTGACGGTTGACGAAGCCTTCACCCTGGCCTATGCGTTGGACGTGGCGCCTATCCATTTGCTTGTCCCGACAACCCTCGACCCCGACTTTGAGTCCACCATCTACGGGGTAGCCCCTGACCGTTTCCTCCCGGTTGCGGAAACGAGAGCCTGGATTCGTGGAGATTTCTCACCAGGTGGTATCGACCCGCGGATTTACCACTCCGAGGTTCCCAAAGAAGAGTTCTCGCCGCCACGGCTCTCAGAGGAGGACATCGTCCAACGGGGCGAGCGGCTCGAGGCGCATCAGGCTCTCGTCCGTCGGCTGCTTCCCAAAGAGCGCGACGAATAGTGGGCACCGTCAAGCGCCGCGGCGCTGGGTGGCAGGCCACCTACCGCGGCCCCGACCGTAAAGAGCGTACGAAGACGTTCCGTCTCAAGGTCGAAGCAGAGAACTGGCTTTCAGATCAGATGTCGGCGATTAGCCGTGGGGGATGGGTCGACCCCGTCGCCGGCAAAGTAACGCTGAAGGCATTCGCCGAAAAATGGCTCGAGCAGCGGACAGACCTTGCGGTACGAACGGCCGAGCTCTACGGGTGGCTTCTCAAGCGCCACATCCTGCCGACGCTTGGCAAGCGTTCCCTCTCTGCGCTGTCACCGTCCGATGTGCGAGCGTGGCACGCTGCCATCGCCAAGGATCACCCGACGACGGCAGCGAAGGCGTACCGGCTTCTTAGCCAGATCATGCGGACGGCCGTCGAGGACGAGAAGATTCATCGCAACCCGTGTCAGGTAAAGGGCGCAGCCGTAGAGCGTGCGCCAGAACGACCGATGTCGTCGATTGCTGAGGTCCAGGAACTCGCCGACGCGATGCCAGCGAGGCTGAAGGCGGCCGTGTTGCTCGCCGCGTGGTGCCAGCTGCGCAGGGCCGAGCTCTTGGGCTTGCGGCGCAGGGACGTAGACATAGCCGCCGGGACGGTGTCTGTCGAAGTCACCCGTACAAGAGCGATGGACGGCACCGTCATCGTGAAGCCCCCCAAGTCGGCGGCGGGGCGGCGTGCGACGGCAATTCCGTCGAACATTCTGCGCGACGTGAAGGCGCATCTCGCTGCCAATGTGGGCGCTGAAGGTGATGCTTTGCTTTTCCCAGTAACCGACCGGGCACTCAGCTTCGCCTGGGACAAGGCGAGAATCGAGTGCAAGCAGCCAGGGCTTCGACTCCACGACCTGCGCCATGCCGGCCTCACATGGTCGGCGATAGCCGGGGCCACGACGGCCGAACTCATGCACCGTGCGGGGCACGCCAGCCCGTCAGCTGCATTGAGGTATCAACATGCAACGGCCGACCGTGACAGGGCACTTGCGGAGGCTCTCGCAGGGCTGGCCTCGCCGGGTCTCGCGGACATTTCGCGGACAAGCGACGAAGAATCGCCGTCAGTTGTCACGCAAATACGTCCTGACCAGAGAGCGGGCGACGAGAATCGAACTCGCGTTCTCAGCTTGGGAAGCTGATGTTCTGCCTCTGAACTACGCCCGCGAACGTCCACGCACACTATCGTCTGCGGGGCATCTAGTTCCCAGGTGGCGCTCGCAGTGCCGTCACTTGTTCGTGTCGACGTTTGAGGTAGGCGAGGAGAGTCCGTGCCGGTCAGGATCATTTTGGGGTTGGCGGTCACCTTGGTGGGCTTTGCTATCGCCGCCAGGCGGTTTCATTGGCTGTCGAAGCTGATCCGGTCGGGGAAGCCGGCCCCTGAGCGGACCCGGGGGAGCATCGTCCCGAAGGCGGAAGCCGAGGTCACAGAGGTGGCGGGCCAGCGCAAGCTGCTGCAATGGACCATTCCGGGGTTGGCCCACTTCTTCACCATGTGGGGTTTCACCATCCTGCTGTTGACCATCGTGGAGGCCTACGGGGCCCTGTTCCAGAAGGACTTCCACTTCCCCGGCATCGGCCAGTGGGACTGGGTCGGCTTCGTGGAGGACTTCTTCGCCGTCATGGTCCTGGTCTCCCTGGTCGTCTTCACCATCATCCGTATCAAGAACGCCCCGGCCCGCAAGCAGCGCCAATCCCGTTTCTACGGGTCCCACACCGGAGCGGCGTGGGTGGTGCTGGCCATGATCGCCGGCGTCATCATCACCCTGCTCCTGTACCGGGCGGCCCAGGTGAACACGGTCAACCCCGACCAGTTCCCCTACGGCTGGGGTGCCTTCGCCTCCCACGGCATCGCCAAGCTCCTCCATCCCCTGGGACCAGGGGTGAACAGCGACCTGGCCACCGTCTTCCTGATCCTGAACGTGGCCGTCATCTCGGGCTTCCTGGTCTTCGTCTCCTACTCGAAGCACCTCCACATCTTCATGGCCCCCATCAACGTGGCCTTCTCCCGCCGGCCCCGGGCGCTCGGAGCACTGAACAAGACGCCCGACATGGACATGGAGAACGTCGACGAGGACACCGTGTTCGGCGTGGGCGAGGTCGGCCACTTCTCGTGGAAGCAGATGCTGGACTTCGCCACCTGCACCGAGTGTGGACGCTGCCAGTCCGCCTGCCCGGCTTGGAACACAGAGAAGCCGTTGTCGCCCAAGCTGCTCGTCATGGCCCTGCGGGACAACATGTTCGCATCGGCGACTCCGTTGATGGGTGGCGAGGGTGAGCAGACCGCCCTGGTCCCCAACGTCATCGATCCTGAGGTGCTGTGGGCCTGCACCACGTGCGGGGCCTGTGTCGAGGAGTGCCCGGTGGACATCGAGCACATCGACGCCATCGTCGACATGCGGCGCTACCAGGTGCTGATGGAGTCCGAGTTCCCCTCCGAAGCCGGTTTGATGCTGCGCAACGTCGAGAACCAGGGCGACCCGTGGGGCCTGGGCCAGGCCAAGCGCACGGAATGGACGCAGAGCCTCGACTTCGAGATCCCCGTCATCACCGGGACCATTCCCGACGACATCGAGTATCTCTACTGGGTGGGGTGTGCCGGCGCGCTCGACGAGCGGGCCCGTAAGGGTGTCCAGGCCACGGCCCGCATGTTGCACCGGGCGGGGGTCACCTTCGGGATTCTGGGGCCGAAGGAGTCGTGCACGGGCGACCCGGTGCGCCGTCTCGGCAACGAGTACCTCTACCAGGAGCAGGGGCGGATGAACATCGCCACGCTCAACGAGGTTGGCGCCAAGAAGATCATCGCCAGCTGCCCGCACTGCTTCAACACAATTAAGAACGAGTACCCCTCACTTGGGGAGACCAATTACGAGGTCATCCACCACGCCGAGCTCCTCGAGCACCTGGTGCGCACGGGCAAGTTGACCCCGGGCACGGGCTACAAGGGCAAGGTGACCTACCACGACCCCTGCTACCTGGGAAGGCACAACCGGATCATCGAGGAGCCCCGGACAGTCTTGAGCGCCATCCCCGGGGTGGAGCAGATCGAGATGCGCCGGTGCAAGGAGCGGGGTTTCTGTTGCGGGGCCGGCGGGGCCCGCATGTGGCTCGAGGAGAACATCGGCAAGCGCATCAACATGGAGCGGATGGACGAGGCGCTCGGCACCGGCGCCGACGTGGTCTCGACGGCCTGCCCCTATTGCATGATCATGCTGGACGATGCGGTGCGGGCCAACGCCAAGGAAGACGACGTCCGGGTGCTCGACCTGTCCCAGCTCGTCGAGGAGTCGCTCCGTTAGCGACTATCTTGCTGCTTGAGGCCGTCGATGAGATGGTCGGCGGCTGAGCGGAATCGTTCGAGGTCGTCGAACGGCCGGGCTACGAGCATGGCTCCTTCCAGGCTGCTGACGATCACCCGTGCCGTTTCTCAGTGGCGGGCCTTCGAAGTTCAGCGAGCCCTGTTGTTTGCCGTGCTGCAGAATTCGGGTGAGCCATGTTTCGTTGGCCTCGAAGAAGTGCCGCACGACCCGTTGCATGGAATCGGGGAGGGTGGCGTACTCGGCCGCGAGAATGCCGCAGAGACACATGCGCCGTTGGCGGAGGACGTCGAGATACAGATCGGCGTAGGCACTGAGGCGGGTGGGGCCGTCGTCGGACCCTGTCTCGATGATGCCCAGTGCATCCAGGAAGCGCTCGGCGTACCGCGTGCAGGAGGGCCTCGCCGAGCTCGGACTTGCTGGCGAAGTGGTAGTGGAGGGCGGCCTTGGTGCAGCCGAGCTCGTTCGCCACGTCGGCGTAGCTGAAGGCGTTGAAGCCGCGGGTCTGCACCAGGGCTTCGGCCACGTCGAGGATCTGGGTCGCCATGTCGGCCCCACCTCGTCGGCTCGTCTTGACATCCGTGTTGCGCTCATCGCATTCCCTCTTGAATTTTACCTACTAGTAGGTAAACAATGATAGTGCAGCTATTGGCTCGGAGATGGACGGGAGATTGCCATGGCGAAGAAGATGATCGACTGCGGGAAGGTGCCGAGCGATATCGATTGCACCCTGACCATCGCCGGGAAAGAGGACGAAGTCATGGAAGCCGCCGTGGCGCACGCGGTGGCCAAGCATGGCCATCAGGACACCCCCGAGCTCCACGCGATGATTCGCTCCGGGCTGGAGGATGTGCCCGCGTAGGGGACGGCCGTCAGGCCGGGGCGATCCCGTAGGCGTGCTCCGGGCCGCAGGGTGATGATCAAGCGCCGCTCGGCCACCATGACCCTGCGGTAGTCGTCCCAGTCGGGGTGCTCGCCGCTCCCGGCGCGGTAGTAACTGACGAGTTGTTCGACAGTCTCGTCGTGCGGATCGGCGGCCACCGGCGATAGCTCCGCCGTGCCCTCGATGACGACGTACTGCCAGAAGTTGTCGCCTGGCACGTAGAGCGAGACGCGGGGGTCGCGCCGGATGTTGTTGGTCTTGGCCCGGCCATCGGTGACCGAAATCCGGAAGGCGCCGTAGTCCCCGGCGACATAGAGGATGTTCGACAGCTGGGGCCGGCCGTTGGCCCGGATGGTGGTCAATACCCCGTTCTTGCGGGCCTGGACGAAGGGGAGTGCCTCGGAGAGTTCCATCTACTCGACGGTAGCTGGCTACTCGGCGGTCGCGGGCTCCTCGACGGTAGCGGGGTCCGGCCGGGCCGCTTCCGGCGTCACGACATCGCGCCGGCCGACGATCACCAGATGGATGACGGCGGCGGCGATGGCGCCGACCAGAGGGGCCACGATGAAGAGCCAGACCTGGCTCAGGGCGGTGCCACCCACGATGAGGGCCGGGCCGAGGCTTCGGGCCGGGTTCACCGAGGTGCCGGTCAGCGGAATACCGATCAGGTGGACCACGACGAGCGAGGTGCCGATGGCCAGGCCGGCGGCACCCTGAATGGCCGCCTTGTGGGTGGCGAAGAGGATCACGGTCACGAAGACGAAGGTCATCATCACCTCGACGCCGAAAGCGCCGCTCTGGTTCAGGTGGAGCGCCGATTGCTCGGCATAGCCGTTTGTGCCCAGGCCCTGCAGCTGGCGGTGGTAGGTGGGAATTCCCTCGAAGATTTGCCACAGCACGGCGGCCCCGGCGATGGCCCCGGCGAACTGGGCCACCCAGAAGCCGAGCGCTTCCCCGATTTTCATTCGGCCTGCGGCCACGAAGCCCAGGGTCACAGCTGGATTGACGTGACAGCCTGAGACCGGCCCGATGGCATAGGCCAGGGCTAAGAGGACCAGCCCGAAGGCGAGGGCGGTGGCCACGACGCCGGCGGCATAGCTGGTTCCGAAGAGTTTGAAGCCGAAGCTCTCCGTAGCCACCCCGACGGCGATGAACACGAGAATGAAGGTGCCGAAGAATTCGGCGGCCAATTTCTTAGGGTGGAACATCTCATCACTCCTTGGTCCAGGCGAGGAATGTTGCGGACCTGGCAAGTTTTACAGCGCACCCGGAGCTGGGCGCGGACCCTCGAATGGTCAGCGGGGCGGCGTCAGGCGTAGGCCTTCTCGTCCGCGTCACGGAGACGGGTTGCCATGGCGGCGAGGAGCTTGCGGGACAGGGCGGGCACGTGGTCGAGGACCCCGTTGAAATTGCGCTGGTCGAGCACGAGGAGGTCCATCTCGGTATCGGAGATCACGCTGGCCGAGCGGGGGCGGCGATCGAGCAGCGCGAGCTCGCCGAAGTACTGCCCCGGTCCGAGCGTCGCCACCTTGCGGTTGTTACGCCGCACGGAAGCCTGTCCCGAAACGATGAGGAAGAACTCGCGCCCGATCGTCCCTTGTTCGGTCAGGAGCCGCCCGGCGGGCACGGTCACCTCTTCGAGCGCCTTGCGGATCATCCGGAGGTCCTTGCCCGAGGAGGTCGAAAACAGCCAGATTTTCGAGAGGTCGAGGGCAGGAGCGGGTGCCACGCCGAACAGGCTATCTGGGGAGCGTGTTCATCTGCTGGAAACACGCGCGTAGCCGTCACGTAATCCCCCCTATCCATACTGACTGCGGCACAACGATGTCCGGTGGCTTCCCGCTACTCGCCTGGCGGATGTGGGAGGAATAACCGGCTGACACCGTGAAAGGGGCACCAGGAGTGCTAGCAGCCGTAACAACAATTCCATATCCCACATGGCTCAATCCCGGGGACAATACGTGGCAGCTGACATCCGCCACGTTCGTCGGCCTGATGAGCCTCCCGGCATTGGCCGTCCTCTATGGCGGTCTGGTCCAGCGCAAGTGGGTTGTCAACACCATGCTCATGATCTTCTCCGGCTTTTCAGCCGTGTTGGTCGTGTGGATGCTGTGGGGTTACAACCTCGGCTTCGGGCCAGCCAACCATCTCTTCAATGCGCAAGGGACCGGATGGTTCGCGAATATGTGGGGAGGTTGGCATCCGATAACGAGCCACTTCGGCGAACAGAACCAGGCGGTATCGGGGGCGAATACCCTGATTCCGTTCCACTATCCGACAGCGACGCTGGCGTACTTCCAGTTCGTCTTCGCCGCGATCACCCCGCTCTTGTTCTGCGGCAGCATCCTCGGCCGCATGAAGTTCAAGGCGTGGCTTATCTTCGTGCCGCTGTGGACGACCTTCGTCTACACCATCAATGCCAAGCTCCTCTGGGGCGGCGGCTTCTTGGCGCAGCACGGCGCGGTGGACTACTCCGGTGGGTACGTCATCCACTTGTCGGCCGGAATCTCCGGCTTCGTGGCCGCGGCCATTATCGGGCCCCGGCTCTTGCGAGACCGACGGCATGGTGTGCCGAACAACCTGTTGCTGGTGGCGGTCGGAGCCGGCATCCTCTGGCTCGGTTGGAACGGCTTCAACGGTGGTGACCCGTTCTACGCCGGTATCGACGCAGCCTCGGCCGTGCTCAACACCAACGTGGCGACGGCAGTCGGCCTTCTCACGTGGATGCTGATGGACTGGTGGTTCACCAAGCAGAAGAAGCCCACGTTCCTGGGGGCGATCAACGGCATGATCTGCGGTCTGGTCGGCATCACGCCGTCGGCCGGTTGGGTCAACGGCTACGGGGCGATGATCGTCGGCTTCGTCTGCGCTGCCGTGGTCTGGGTCGCCTGGAACTACCTGTCCAAGGTGCGGCCCTTCTCCAAGGTCGACGATGCACTCGGTGTCATCTACACCCACGGCATCGCCGGCCTCCTCGGTGGACTCCTGGTTGGCCTCCTGGCCGACCCGGGGATGGTCGAGTACGGCGTCGGAACGCTGTCCAAGTCCGGACAGGTGCTGTCGAGCACGCACTACACGCTCCTCGGTGGCGGCAACGGCTTCAGCGTCGACGGGCTCTTCTACGGCGGTGGTTGGCACCAGCTCTGGGAACAGTTCCTGGCGGCGGTGTGGATCATCTGCTGGTCGGCAGCGATCACGGCACTCTTGCTGATGATCGTCAAGTTCATCTGCCGAGGTCTGCGGGAGCCCGACGAAGTGCTCGAGATCGGCGACGTGGCCATCCACGACGAGGAGGTCTACCCACAAGAGACCTTCGCCGAGCGGGTGTCCGCCATGTCAAGCAGTGGGACCGACGAATGACCGATTCCACGCACCGATACCGTAGGCACAAGATGCCAAGTCAATCGCACCAGCTAACGAAGGGAGCACGAGGGTGAAGCTCGTGGTAGCCGTCCTCAAACCGTTCAAGCTCGACGACGTCAAGGAAACACTGAAGAACCTCGGGGTACAGGGGATGACCCTGACCGAGGCGCAGGGTTTCGGACGACAGAGAGGTCACACCGAGGTGTACCGGGGTGCGGAGTACGAAGTCGATTTCGTACCGAAGATCCGCATCGAGGTACTTGTGGATGACGCACAAACCGAAGAGGTAGTCGACGCAATCGTCACCTCTGCCGCCACCGGGAAGATCGGTGACGGCAAGGTCTGGGTCATCCCGGTGGAAACCGTGGTGCGCGTGCGCACTGGAGAACGCGGGACCGACGCCCTCTAGGGCAGCGGCCTTGCGCAGTTGGTCGGGTTGGGTCGGGGTGCGGCGAGGCGCCCCGACCCCCGGCCGCAGCCGGTCGATCTTCGAGCTGAAGTTCACCGCCGGCTCACGTCGCCCAACCCTGTGTGTCCCCACGTGAAGTCTTGGGGTCCGTGGCCCTCGCAGTCGGCCCGGACCCCGGGACGGGGACCTTGGTTACCCTGGCCCGCCCGACGAGGTGCTCCCGGACGAGCCGGATGTGGAGCCACCTGAGGAGTGCCCGGTCGATGTGTCGTCTCGACCGGAGGACGACTGACCGCCCGATGTGCCGGGCGTCCCGGTCGTGGACCCTCCCGAGCCGTCGTGGTCTCCCGAGGTCTGTCCCGATGAGTCATCGCCCGAGGTGCCCCCTTGCGTGGTGCCCCCGTTCGGCGTTGTCGGGCTCGGCACCGTCGGGCTCGGCGTGGCCGGGCCGCTCCGGCCGCCGTCATCGGTGGAGCCGCCCCGGTCGCCGCTCTGATCCTGGCCGCCGTCCTGGTCGCCCTTCCCGCCGTCCTGATCACCCGACGGGGTCGTCGTGTTGGTGCTCGCCGGCGACCCGCCCGGCGAACTGCTGCCGGAGCCGCTGCCACCACGAGTGTCGCCGTGATCTCCCCCGGTGGCACAGGGAGTTCCGGGCGATGCGTCATCGCTTCCGGGGCCGCCCATCTTCTGGCAGGCCCGTGTCAGGAGATGATGCCCGTCGTCACTGACCCGCTGGGCGGCGGACGAATGGTCGTCACCGACCTCCGCCAACTTGTGCGCGAGGTTTGCTGTGGCGAGTAAGAGGGCAGCCGAGGACGAATGCGCGTTGGTCAGCGCCTGGTGGAGCGTTGTCTCCGCCTGTTGTGCCGCGCTCACGGCGGGACTGAGGGTTGTGGGTGGCGGGCCCGGCGGCGCAAGCCCCACGCTCCGGGCCACCGAGCGCACGACGGCCGGGGCCGGGCCGCCGACCGCGTAGGAAATACCGCTCCCCATGGCCAACGCCCCGACGAGCGCGCCGGCCGCCGCGATGGGGCTCAGCCGTCGCGGGAGGGATAGCCGGCTCACCTGACGGCGTGCGGTTCGTGTCACTTCGGCTTCGGCCGCGCGGTGCATCTCGGCGACCGCGAGGGACAGCTGTCGCAGTAACGCCGCATCCGGCTCGGTCTGCTCCACGGCGAAGGAGGCGGCCAGCCGCGTCAAGAGCTCGTCGTCGTTCACGCTGCCGGTTCGGCTATCCATCGTGCTCTTCCATGAGCTCACGGAGGTGCGTGAGTGCGCGCGATTGTGCCGTGCGCACGGCTCCGGGTTTGCGGCCGAGGACTTCGCCCACTTGGTCCGCGGACAGGCCGGCGATCACGCGCAATTCGAGTACTTCTTGTTCGGCCGGGCTCAGTCGCGCGAAGAGCTGACGGATGAGCGCCTGGTCGTCGCCGACGACCAAGTCATGGTCGACGGGCTCGCTCGCGTCGAACTTCCCTCCGGGGAAGAGCCGTCCGACATGGCGGTAGCGCCGGACGCGGTCGAGGCGGCGATGGTGATCGACCGAGACGTGACGGGCGATGCCGAAGACCCACCCGTCGAAGCCGGCGTCGCCCCATTGGAACCGTTCGATGGAAGCCACGGCCCGGGTCATGGTCTCGCTGACTCCATCGTCGGCGTGTTCCGTCCCGACGCGGCGGACGAAGTAGGCGCGCAGACGCGGATAAATGGCCCGGTAGAGGGCTTCCCATGCCGCCTCGTCGCCGTCGCATGCCGCACTGACCAGACGGCGCGCGTCGGAGAGCTCAGCGTCGGGAGGCGCAGACATGACACGATCCGTACTTCGCTCGAGAATCTCTGCTGTTACAGATTTCTGCAGCGGGCGTTCAGTCAAGGAATTCGCATATTTCCGGTAACGGTCGGACGTCAGGGTCGATGTTCGTTGTGACAGAGCTGCAAACACGCTCGGTCGTCGGCCCAGGCGCTGCAGCACACACAGCGCCGATTTCCGCGCGGCCGAGGCTTACCAGGAGGTACACATGCAACGCTGGAAACGGAAGATTTTGCACACAGGCGTGTCGCTGTCCATCGTCGGCGGGGGCGCATTGGTCGCTGCAGGTGCTGCGAGCGCGCACGACGCAACGGAGTCGTTCAGCCCAGAAGGTCCTGCGCACCACGGCCATCACGCCGTGCAAGGCGTCGTGGGCACGGTCGGCACGGACAGCTTCACCATCACCACGCACAAGGGGACCACGAAGACGATCGACACCACGTCGACCACGACGTTCGGCGAGACCGGCACGCCGGTTGCGCCCACTGGGGTCACCGTCGGAGAGACTGTGGCCGTCACGCTCGATCCGACCGATGCCACACCGACAGCTGTGCACGTGACAGTGCTGCTCGGCCGGGCGAGCGGCAAGGTCACCGCCGTCAGCAGCACGAGCATCACGCTGGCGGGACCCAGGGACTCGAGCAGAGTGGTCGTCCTTGCGCCCGGCACCATGTTCTTCACGGGGAGGACGGCGGCGATCGGCGTCACCGTGGGGGAATTCGTGACCGCGTTCGGCACGAGGGACACCAGCACGCCGACGGACCTCGACGCGCTGTTCGTCGACATCTTCCCGAACGCAGTGCACCCGGGCGGGAACCCTGCCGTCCTGCCGACTCTGCCGAACCCGGTGGCACCGCGGCACGACGACAACGATGCGCGTGAGCACGCGACCACGACGACCACCACTGGGGGCACGTTGCCGGCGACGCCAGCGGGCAATTCAGGCCGGGGTGGCCCCGGTCCCTCGGGTGACGAGAATCAGAACGGCGCGGGCGATAACGATGGGCCCGGTGACATCGACGGCCCTGGCGACGACCATGGCCATGACGCCAACGGCGACGGAGATTCAGGCGGAGGGAGCGGCTCGTCCGGTCACGGAGGACGGGGCTAGCCGGCCTGGCGACCCACGGCGGCGGCTGCAGCTTCAGCCGCCGCCGGGTCGCCCAGGAATCGCGACGAGTGCACAGTGAGGTCGTCTTCGAGCAGGAGCCGGAAGGGAATGCCCGTCGGCACCTCGAGTTCCGTGATGTCGTCGTCCGAAATTCCCTCGAGGTGCTTGCGTAACGCGCGGATGCTGTTGCCGTGGGCAACGACAAGGACGGCGCCACCTCGTTCGGCCGTCTGGCGGAGATCGGGCACGATGGACGACTCCCAATAGGGGAGGACCCGTCGGACCACATCGGCCAGGCATTCCGTCGTCGGGATCTCCGCCGGGTCGACATCGCGGTAACGGGGATCATCCGCGGTCGACGTCGGGTTGTCGGGGCCGAGTGGTGGCGGCGGCGTGTCGTAGCTCCGACGCCAGAGCAGCACCTGCTCCTTGCCGAATTCCTCGGTCGTCTGGATCTTGTTCTTCCCTTGCAGGTCTCCGTAGTGGCGTTCATTGAGCCGCCAGTCCCGACGGACGGGCAGCCAGCTTCGCTTGGCTGCTCCGAGTGCCAGTTCGGCCGTGTGGATGGCCCGGGTCAGCACCGACGTGTGGAGCACACGGAGGTCCAGTCCGGGCTCTTCGGCCAGCAGCTTGCCAGCGGCGCGTGCCTCGGCCTCTCCGACATCCGTCAGGTCGACATCGACCCATCCGGTGAAGAGGTTCTGGGCATTCCAGGTGGACTGCCCGTGGCGAAGGAGGACTACGTCGAGCACCCTTCGATCGTACGCGACGGGGGAAGATCAGAACGCCGTGCTCCCGGAGCCGCTTCCTGAGTGGCCCGAGGAGGTCGTCGGTGTGTTGTTCTGCGGTTGCTGTCCGTTGGATGCGCCGGAGCTGGAGCCACAGGCCGCAGCGGCGAGACCCAGTGCGGCGGCGAGCGCGAATGGTGCGACACGACGCACGATCTTGGGCTGCACAAGGGGAGGGCGACTGGTCATGAGATCCGTCCTTTCTGCGCCCGGAATGTCTGCGCACTTGGAGTACGGCCGTGGGGACGGGATGGATTGCCACGAGGGAAAACGTCGCGGTGGGTGGCGGTACTGGTGCGGCGAGAACGGTGCGGCGAGAATCAGTCGGGCGCCGGTTACTCGCCGACGGGACGACCAGTGGGGGACCGGAGGTCGAGGTCCTTGTCCATAGGGCGGAAGGGCGCGATCAGCTGTGCCGCGAAGACTGCAAAGTGGCGCGGGCGCTCTCCCGCCTGTTCGACGATGAGCGGGCGGCCGGGCAACCCGGTGTCGGTCCTGATCGTCTCGGGGGTCGGGAACACCGCGAGGTGAAAGAGCTGGTCCCAGATCGACAACGCGAACCCGAGGTTGACGTCTTGTGGGCCGTCGAGCTTGTGGTGCATGCGGTGGAAGTTCGGGCTCACGAAGATCCGCCCGAGCGGACCGAAGCCCATGTTGGTGTTCGAGTGGGCGAACGCCACGACACCGCCGTAGATCACGAGGAGCGTGAGTGGCAGCGTGCCGTTGGCCAGGAGCACGATGCCCGGGAGCAGCGCGATGAGATACGACACGTGGATGAGCGGATGCGTACGAAAGACCGTGAGGACGTTCATGTCCTCTTGCGAGTGGTGCACCTCATGAAAGCGCCACAGCATGCGTGAGCGGTGGTTCGCCAGGTGGGCCAACCAGTTCAGCCCGTCCATGGCCACGAAGATGGCGGCGATCGCTCCCCAGCGCGGCACAGTGCCGATCTTCGGCAAAATGATCCACGGCAGCCAACGCTGCGCCAGCACCGAGAAGGAGAGGGTGAGCGCCGCCACGAGCGGCACGATGAGCGTGGTGTTGAGCACCGTGAAGAGGACGTCCTGGCGGTGGCCGCGGGCGATGAGTGGTCGCCGTTGGGCCGGACGGAGCCGCTCGACGACGAGGAGGACGCCGATGATCGCCAGGGACAGTGGACCGACGAGGACGACACGCAGGCTTGTCATCGACGCGGTGAAGTCCGTACCTCCCCAGTGATCGGCGAAGCCGATCACCACCAGGACAACAGCCGCGGCGACGATCGAGAACGCCGGGAGGTAGA
This sequence comes from uncultured Acidimicrobiaceae bacterium, assembly GCA_963706555.1. Lineage (GTDB taxonomy): Bacteria > Actinomycetota > Acidimicrobiia > Acidimicrobiales > RAAP-2 > Bog-473. The sequence goes on along the minus strand of OY970164.1, from coordinate 979,619 downwards.
CGCGTGACCGAAGCGTGCGGCGGTTGACCTGACGGTCTGCTGTGGTTGCAGTTGGCGCACCGAGGGCGATGACCATGTCGATGTCTTAGTCCAGAACTTTCGGGCTCAGAACGCGGTTCCCCCGCCGCCGGCTGTCGACGAGGTGGAGCTCGAGCCGCTGCTGGAGCTTCCGGAGGCCTTGGCCGAGGTCCAGGTGCCCCAAGCGTCGGACACGTTGCCGTGCACCTGGCGTGGACCGGTGTCCCCGACGAAGAAGTAGAGGGCCTTGCCGCCGTAGGTCACCTGGCGGACACCGCCGGCAAGGGACTTGGTGCCCAGCTTGGAACTGCTCACACCGGAACCGGCCGTCGCCTTGGAGACGCCTTTGGGGAGCACCAGCGCCGGCCAGACCTTCAGGCATGCTGCGGTGCAGGGGGTGCTACTGGGCTTCAGGACGTAGAGCGTTTTGCCACTGGCGAGGACTTTGCCGAATTTGGCCACGGTGACGGACCGCACGACCACGGCCTTGGCGGTGCGGCTGGTCGTCGCACCAGCCGGGGCGGCGGCCAGGGCGGAGAGGGAGAGCCCGCCGAGCGCGAGGGCGGCCACGGCCGCACTACCGTTTCGGAGCAATCTGGTCGTGTGTCGGGGGTGGGTCTTCATAGCGTTCGTCTCCTCAAAGCGGTGAATGGTGCGTCCAAGAAGGACTACGCACGAGCCGCCCCGAGGGATTGACCCGGCCACGGATGTTACCTCGATTCGTCTCTGACCAGGTGATTTGTTCGCCCGGACGGCCCGTACACTTGGGGGCACAGCGTGCCTGGTCCTACCAGTAGAAAAGTTGACACAAAGGCACTCAAGTTTGCTACACTGGTGACAAGCGAAAAAGAAGCAGTATCGAGCACGAGACGAACGGAAGGACTGCAGAATGGCTAAGGCCGTAGGAATCGACTTGGGGACCACCAACTCGGTGGTCAGTGTGATGGAGGCGGGCGAGCCCGTCGTGATCCCCAATGCTGAGGGTGGACGGACGACCCCGTCGGTCGTCGGCTTCTCCAAGACAGGTGAGGTGCTCGTCGGCGAAGTCGCCAAGCGCCAGGCCATCACGAACCCGGACAGGACCATCCGTTCGGTCAAGCGCCATATGGGCACGAACTGGACCGTCGACATCGACGGCAAGAAGTACAAGGCCCAGGAGATCTCCGCCCGCATTCTGGGCAAGCTGAAGAGGGACGCCGAGGCGTACCTGGGCGACACGGTGGACCAGGCGGTCATCACCGTGCCGGCCTACTTCGACGACGCGCAGCGCACCGCGACCAAGGAAGCCGGCGCCATCGCCGGGCTCGAGGTCCTGCGCATCATCAACGAGCCGACGGCCGCCGCGCTGGCCTACGGCCTGGACAAGGAAGACTCGGATCGCACCGTGCTGGTCTTCGACCTCGGCGGTGGGACCTTCGACGTCTCGGTGCTCGAGATCGGTGAAGGCGTGTTCGAGGTGAAGTCGACCTCGGGGAACACCAAGCTCGGTGGTGACGACTGGGACGAGAAGGTCATGGACTGGCTCGTGAAGTCGTTCAAGGACACCGAAGGTGTTGACCTGTCGACCGACAAAATGGCCATGCAGCGCCTGAAGGAAGCAGCGGAGAAGGCGAAGATCGAGCTGTCCAGCGTGCAGGAGACCCAGATCAACCTTCCCTTCATTACGGCGACCAGCGATGGTCCGAAGCACCTCGACCTCAAGCTCACGCGATCGAAGTTCAACGAACTGACGGCCGAGCTAGTCGCCGCGTGCACCGGGCCGTTCGAGGCCGCCATCAAGGACGCCGGGCTCAAGACATCGGACATCGACCATGTGGTGATGGTCGGAGGATCCACCCGGATCCCCGCCGTCCAGGAGCTGGTGCAGTCCCTCTCGGGCAAGGAGCCCCACAAGGGCGTCAACCCCGACGAAGTCGTTGCCATCGGTGCCGCCGTGCAGGCGGGCGTGTTGAAGGGTGAGGTCAAAGACGTCCTCCTCCTCGACGTGACGCCGCTGTCCCTCGGTATCGAGACCAAGGGTCAGGTCATGCACCGCCTCATCGAGCGGAACACGACCATCCCGACCAAGCGGTCGGAGATCTTCACCACGGCCGAGGACAGTCAGCCCTCGGTGGAGATCCACGTGCTCCAAGGAGAACGTGAGATGGCGATGTACAACAAGACCCTGGGCAAGTTCCAGCTGGTCGACCTGCCCCCGGCCCCACGTGGGGTCCCGCAGATCGAGGTCACGTTCGACATCGACGCCAACGGGATCGTCCACGTCTCGGCCCAGGACAAGGCCACCGGCAAGGAGCAGTCGATGACGATCACCGGCCAGTCTTCCCTGGCGAAGGACGACATCGAGCGCATGGTCCGTGACGCCGAGGCACACGCCGAGGACGACCGGGCCCGCCGCGAGGAGGCCGAGGTTCGCAACTCTGCGGACACCCTCGTCTACCAGACGGAGAAGTTGCTCAAGGACCAAGGCGACAAGTTCGAGGGCACGGAGAAGGATGACGTCCAGTCCGCCGTGACCAACCTCAAGGATGCCTTGGCCGGGACCAACGTCGAAGCGATCAAGGACGCCACGGAGAAGTTGATGGGCGTCAGCCAGAGCTTCAGCCAGCGGCTGTACGAGCAGGCCTCGCAAACCCAGAGCGCGCCGGGTGGCGGCGAGGGGAGTGGCGAGAGCGGTGACGGCGGCGGTGCTTCCGACGACGAGATCGTCGACGCCGAAATCGTCGACGAGCAGTGAGCTTCTCCGACGAGGCCATCCCCGCCGAGGAGGTCACGCCGGAGCCCGAGCTGGTCGCCGACGAGACCTCCGACGACGAGGTGGTGGAAGCCGAACTACTAGTTGAGGAGGAGCGTGACCCGATGGTGGTGTTGCAGAGCGAGCGGGACGAGTACCTACTCGCTCTGCAACGGACCCAGGCCGACTTCGAGAACTACCGCAAGCGCATCCAGCGCATGCAAGAGGAGCAGTCGGCCCGCGCCGCGTCGGCGTTGGTCACCAAGTTGCTCCCGGTGCTCGACACGCTCGACCTGGCGCAGGCCCATCAGACCGAGGCCAGCGCGGAGAGTGACGACGCCAAGGCATTGACCGCGGCGCGCTCCATTCTGCTCGACACGCTGGGCAAGGAAGGTTTGGAGCGGGTCGACGAGGCCGCCGTGCCCTTCGACCCCATCGTGCACGAGGCCGTGGCGCGGACGGAGGGAGATGGCGGTCCAGAGGTGATCGACGTGGTCCTCCGATCGGGCTATCGCTGGCGGGGCCAGGTGCTCCGACCGGCCATGGTCAGCGTGCGGGGGTGAACTGATCCATGGCCCCCCAGCGGGAGTGGTTCGAGAAGGACTACTACAAGGTGCTCGGCGTCGTTTCGACCGCGACCGACAAGGAGATCACGCGCGCCTATCGGAAGCTGGCCAAGCAGTATCACCCTGATGCCAATCCCGGCTCCGAGGAGAGGTTCAAGGAGATCAGCGCGGCCTACGACGTGTTGGGTGACGCCGACAAGCGCAAGGAATACGACGAGGTGCGCAAGCAGGGCCCGATGGCCGGCGCGTTCGGCGGCGGGTTCGGCGGTGGCGGCGCGCCTGGCGGCGGGACGTTCCGCATGGACGACATGGGGAATCTGGGCGATCTCTTCGGCGGCCTGTTCGGCAACCGGGGACGGGGGCCCACGACCACCCGGGGACCGGCGCGCGGCGCCGACATGGAGGCGGCGTTGCACCTGTCGTTCCCCGATGCGGTCCATGGCGTCACCACGTCGGTCAATGTGCCCGAGGATGTCCGTTGTTCCAATTGCCGCGGCACCGGTGCGGCGCCGGGGACGGCGACGCACACCTGTCCGCGGTGCGGAGGCACCGGGACGCTCAATGACGATCAGGGGTTGTTCTCGCTCAGCACGGTCTGTCCGGACTGCGTCGGGCGCGGCACCCTCTTCGACACACCGTGCCCGGTATGCAAGGGGTCGGGGACCGAACGCAAGGTGCGCTCGGTCAAGGTGCGCATCCCACCCGGCGTCGAGGACGGCCAGCGCATCAGGGTGAAGGGCCGGGGCGCGCCCGGGCAGGGCATGGCCCCACCGGGCGACCTCTACGTGGTGGTCCATGTGGGCAAGCACCCGGTCTTCGGCCGCAACGGCCGCAACCTGACCATCACGGTGCCGGTCACGTTCCCCGAAGCGGCGCTCGGCACCACCATCACGGTGCCGACCTTGGACTCCAAGGTGACGCTCAAGGTGCCGTCGGGCACCGCATCGGGCACCACGTTGCGCGTGCGCGGCCGCGGTGTGCCCGCTGGGTCGGGTCGCAATGCCGGGAAGCCGGGTGACCTCCTGGTGAAGATTGAAGTCATTGTGCCGACCGAGCTCACAGACGAGCAGCGGGCGGCGGTGGAATCGCTGGCTGCGGTGACCGATGAGGCACCGCGGGTGGCGATCGAAGGTTGAGGTGGAGGACTGACATGGCAGACAGCGATGCCAACCGGGCTGTCTATGTGATCTCGGTGGCAGCCGAGCTGACGGGTGTGCACCCGCAGACGTTGCGTATCTACGAGCGCAAGGGTCTCTTGGACCCTTCGCGCACGAGCGGCGGGAGTCGTCGCTTCTCTGACGCGGACCTTTCGCGTCTGCGCCACATTCAACAGTTGACCGCGACCGGACTGAATCTCGAGGGAGTGCGCCGGGTGCTCGAACTCGAAAACGAGCTCGAGCGCCTGAAGTCCGAGCTGAAGGAGGCCCGCACCCAGTCCCGTGAGGCAGTGGCGGCCACCCATCGTCACTACCGGCGGGACCTCGTCCCGCTGCGTCAGTCACCGGTCGCCTACACGAGGAGGTGAGGGAATAATGCCGATCGATCCAGAACGCTGGACGAACAACACGAAGGCCGCGTTCAGCGCGGCGACGGGGCATGCAGCGTCGTCCAACAATCCCGAGTTGACGCCCGCCCACCTGCTCGACGCCCTGTTGGCGCAGGACGAGACGATGACGCGCCCGTTGCTGACCCAGGTCGGGGTGGACCCCGACGTGTTGGGGGAGAGGGTGCGGACGCAGCTCTCGCGGTTGCCCCGGGCCCAGGGCGGCGCGGAGCCGGGCATCTCGCGGGAGGCCCGCGCCATCCTCGAGGCGGCCGATGAGATCCGGCGTGACCTCGGCGACGACTACGTCTCGGTCGAGCACCTCCTCCTCGCCCTGGCCGATGAGATCGGGGTCACCAAGGACGCCCTGCTTGTCGGACTGCGCGCCGTGCGCGGGAACCACCGCGTGACGACGGCCGATCCCGAGCAGACGTATCAGGCCCTGGCCAAGTACGGGCGCGACCTCACCGAGGCGGCGCGCCTGGGCAAACTCGATCCCGTCATCGGGCGCGACGAGGAGATCCGGCGCGTCATTCAGGTCCTGTCGCGGCGCACCAAGAACAACCCGGTGCTGATCGGCGAGCCCGGCGTGGGGAAGACCGCCATCGTCGAAGGACTGGCCAACCGCATCATCGAGGGCGATGTGCCCGAGGGGCTCAAGGGGAAGCGGGTGATCTCGCTCGATCTGGGGTCGATGGTGGCCGGGGCCAAGTACCGCGGGGAGTTCGAGGAGCGCCTCAAGGCGGTGTTGAAGGAGATCACCGACGCCGAGGGCGAGGTCATCACCTTCATCGACGAGCTGCACACCATTGTCGGCGCCGGCGCGGCCGAGGGGGCCATGGATGCCGGGCAGATGATCAAGCCCATGCTGGCCCGCGGCGAACTGCGGCTCATCGGCGCCACCACACTGGACGAGTACCGCACGTCGATCGAGAAGGACGCGGCCCTGGAGCGGCGTTTCCAGCCCGTGTTCGTGGGCGAGCCCTCGGTCGAAGACACCATCGCCATCCTGCGCGGGTTGTCCGAGCGCTACGAGGTGCACCACGGGGTGCGCATCCAAGATGCTGCCCTGGTGTCCGCCGCCGTCCTGTCAGACCGTTACGTCACAGGGCGCTTCCTGCCCGACAAGGCCATCGACCTGATCGACGAGGCGGCGAGCAAGCTGCGCATCGAGATCGACTCCCTGCCGACCGAGCTCGACCAGGTGATCCGGCGCATCCGCCAACTCGAGATCGAGAAGGTGGCGCTGGAGAAGGAGACCGACGAGGCGTCGGCCGAGCGGTTGAGCCGGTTGGAGGCCGAGCTCGCCGATCTGGCTGAGCAGCGCGATGGGATGACCGCGCACTGGCAGCAGGAGAAGGCCCTGATCGACACCATCCGTCTGCTCAAGGAAGAGCAGACGGCGCGGGGCGACGACGCAGTCCGGCTCGAGCGCGAAGGCGACCTCGCGGGTGCGTCAGCCATCTCCTACGGCGAGTTGCCCGACATCGAGCGGCGCATCGTCGAGGCGACCAACGACCTGGCGAAGCTGCAGTCCGGCACGCGCTTCTTGAAGGAGGAGGTCGACCCCGAGGACATCGCCGAGGTGGTCAGCCGTTGGACGGGCGTGCCCGTCTCCCGCTTGATGGAGGGCGAAATTCAGAAGCTGGTGCGGCTCGAGCAGACGCTGCACGAGCGGGTGGTGGGCCAGGACGAGGCGGTCTCGGCCGTGGCCAACGCCATCCGGCGCAGCCGGGCCGGGCTCTCGGACCCCAACCGCCCGATCGGGTCGTTCCTCTTCCTCGGGCCGACCGGCGTGGGGAAGACCGAGCTGGCGCGGGCGCTGGCCGAGTTCCTCTTCGACGACGAGCGGGCCATCACGCGCATCGACATGAGCGAGTACATGGAAAAGCACTCGGTCAGCCGGTTGGTCGGCGCTCCTCCGGGCTATGTCGGCTACGACGAGGGGGGGCAGTTGACCGAGGCGGTCCGTCGCCGCCCCTACGCCGTGGTCCTGCTCGATGAGTTGGAGAAAGCCCACCCCGACGTCTTCAACATCCTCCTGCAGGTCCTCGAGGACGGCCGGCTCACCGACGGTCAGGGCCGTACGGTGGACTTCACCAACACGGTGTTGATCATGACCTCGAACCTGGCCGGGGAACCGTCCCAGTACTTCAAGCCCGAGTTCATCAACCGCATCGACGAGATCGTCCGGTTCCGGCCACTGAGTCAGGCCGACCTCACCGTGATCGTCGGGATCCAACTCGAGAAGCTGGCCGACCGGCTCGCCGAGCGTCGCCTGACGCTGGTGGTCGAGCCCGAGGCTGAGGCCTGGCTGGCCCGCGCCGGCTACGACCCCGACTTCGGCGCACGTCCGCTGCGACGGGTGCTCCAGCGCCAGATTGAGGACCCGTTGGCGTTGGCGCTCCTTGAAGGGCGCTACCTCGAGGGTTCGACGGTCACCGTCAGACTGGTCGACGACGCCATCGTCCTCGGCTGACCGTCTGCCTCAGCCGCGGCGGGCTTGCTGCGTGGGTGTCGGTGTCGCCGTCGCCGTCGGGCCGTGTCGTGCGCCGGGCACGTCGAGAATGGCCTGCACCGTTGGCGGGGCATCTCCGGCGAGGCTCACGTAGCCCCCGCCCGAGGCGCTGGCCGAGCTCCCGTCGAACGGCGCGTCACCGAAGGTGAAGATGCCCCCGTCCGACGCCATCAGCCAGTACCCGGCCCCGTCGGGCGTGGCCGCCATGGCCACGATGGGCTTGTTCAGCGTGATGGCGCCGGTCGAGCCGTAGAACTGGGCGTCACCGAAGCTGAAGATGCCGCCGTCGGAGGCGACGAGCCAGTAGCCCTGACCGTCGGGCGTGGCCGCCATCCCCACGATGGGCTTGTTCAAATGGATGGCGCCGGTCGAGCCGAAGAAGGAGGCGTCACCGAAACTGAAGATGCCGCCGTCGGAGGCCACCAACCAGTAGCCCTCGTCATCCGAAGTGGCCGCCATCCCCACGATGGGCTGGTTCAGATGGATGGCGCCGGTCGAGCCGAAGAAGGAGGCGTCACCGAAACTGAAGATGCCGCCGTCGGAAGCCACCAACCAGTAGCCCTCGGCATCGATCGTCGACGCCATCCCCACGATGGGCTTGTTCAGATGGATGGCCCCGGTCGAGCCGAAGTAGCCGGCGTCGCCGTAGCTGAAGATGCCGCCGTCCGCCGCGGCCAGCCAGTACCCCGCGTCGTCGCCAGTCGCGGCTGAGGCCACGATCGGCTGGGCCAGCCGCAGTCCCGACGCGTCGCCGAGCGCTTGCGCGTCACCATGCGCCGAGACGACGCCCGTGGCCGTGGCCTCGTAGTAGCCCTCGGTGCCGGTGCCCGAGAGGGTGGCCACCGAAGGGTCCTCGGTCGTGCCGCTCAGGGGGATGAGCGTGGCTGTCCTCGGTCCGAGTTCGCCCGGGACGAAGAACACGTCCACCTCGCATGCGGGGTCTCCCATCGCCAGCGGAAATGCGCAGCTGTCAGATTCGATGAAGTCGTTGGGGTCGGCGCCCCCGATGGTGAAACCTGTTACGGCGTTCGACCCGGTGTTCGAGAACTCGAGGCTCTGGGGCCCGAGAATGTCACCGACGGTGGTCGGATCGAACGAGAGCGAGTTCCCGTCGTGCGCCCCGGGGGTCGCTCCGGCGAGTGCGGTACCTCCGATGATCGGCAGCGCCACCAGCGCCAGCAGACTGGCCGCGAAGGCGAAGGAGAGAGGGCGTTTCAGGGAACTGGTCACCCGCCCACACTAGGGACAATCCCGGGCTTTTGCCGGTCCCTCGCCGGCGCCGGGGCCACCGGCCCCGGCGGGCGCGATCTCCTCCCCCGTTGCGGGCATCCGCCCAAACTTTCCGCCGACCCCGCCTGGGGCGCTACAATTGTGCGTAATCCGACAGAGCGAACGGAGATGACGCGTGCCCGCAACCGTGGTGGTGGGGACCCAGTGGGGCGACGAGGGGAAGGGCAAGCTCACCGACCTCCTGGCCCGTGAGATGGACATGGTGGTGCGCTATCAGGGCGGCCACAACGCCGGCCACCGCATCGTCGTCAACGGCGAGGCGTTCGCCCTCCAGCTGGTCCCGAGCGGGATCCTCTACGACCACATCACTCCGATGATCGGCAACGGCGTTGTGGTCGATCCGGCGGTGCTCCTGGCCGAGCTGGACAGCCTCATCGCCAAGGGCGTCGATACCAGCCGCATGGTCGTCAGCGGCAACGCGCACCTGATCATGCCGTACCACCAGGAGCTGGACCGGGTGACCGAGCGCTTCTTGGGTAAGAACGCCCTCGGCACCACCAAGCGCGGGATCGGCCCGGCCTATGCCGACAAGGCCACCCGGGTGGGTCTGCGGGTGCAGGACCTGTTCGACCCGAAGATCTTCCGCCAGAAGCTCGACGTGGTGCTCAAGGAGAAGAACGCGATTTTGGCGAAGGTCTACAACCGGCTCCCGCTGTCGGCCGAGGAGATCGCCAACCGGTACCTCAACGAGTACGCGCCGAGGATCGAGCCGATGGTCGGCGACACCGTCGGCCTCATCCACGATGCACTGGACACCGGGCAGTCGGTCCTCCTCGAAGGGGCCCAGGCCACCTTCCTCGACCTCGATCACGGCACCTATCCGTTCGTCACGTCCTCCAACCCGGTGGCCAGCGGGGCCTGCACCGGTTCAGGCCTCGGGCCACGCGACATCGACCGGGTCATCGGCATCGCCAAGGCGTACGTCACCCGGGTGGGTGCGGGGCCGTTCCCGACCGAGCAGGACAACGACACCGGGAACCTGTTGGTCGAGCGCGGGCACGAGTTCGGCACCAACACCGGCCGCCGCCGCCGTTGCGGGTGGTTCGACGCCGTGATGCTGCGACAGGCCGTACGGCTCAATTCCCTGACGGAGGTGGCGCTCACCAAGTTGGACGTGCTCGATACGTTCGAGACCGTCAAGGTCTGTGTCGCCTACGAGGCGGACGGTGTGCGCTACACCCATCTGCCGTACCACCAGTCGACGTTCCACAACGTGACGCCGATCTACGAGGAGCTCCCGGGTTGGCGCACCGATCTGACGTCGGCCACCTCGCCCGAGGACGTGCCCGAGGCCGCCTGCAACTACGTCTCGTTCCTCTCCGAACAGATCGGCGTGCCGGTGCGCCTGGTCGGCGTGGGCCCGGGCCGCGAGCAGTTCGTGTCATTCGCCACCGCGTGAGGAGCGGCCGTCAATGAAGGTCTGCGTCGTCGGGAGCGGCGGCCGCGAGCATGCGCTGGCGAACGTCCTGGCGCGCACGGCCGACGTGGTGGTCACCCCGGGGAACCCCGGGATGGACGCCCCGATTCGCGTCACGGCGCAACCGATCGAGGAGATCGACGCCGATCTGGTGGTCATCGGCCCTGAGGCGCCATTGGTGGATGGGCTGGCCGACCGGTTGCGGGCCCAGGGTCGCGCCGTGATGGGGCCCGGTGCCGCAGGTGCCCTCTTGGAGGGGTCCAAGGGCTTCATGAAGCAGATGCTGGCTGCGGCGGGCGTGCCGACGGCCCGCTTCGCCGCGTTCGGGGCGGCCGAACGTGCGCAGGCGTTGGACTACCTACGCCAGCTCCCCGGCCCCTGGGTGGTCAAGACGGACGGCTTGGCTGCCGGCAAGGGTGTGCTCGTCGCGCGCACCATCGAAGAGGCGCAGGCCGACGTGACCGCCAAGCTCTCGGGGGAGGCCTTCGGCGAAGCGGGGCAGCGCATCGTGATCGAGGAAGGCCTCGAAGGGGAGGAGTGCTCACTCCTGGTGCTCTTCGACGGCACCACTGCGGTCCCGTTGCTGCCGGCGCAGGACTTCAAACGAATCGGCGACGACGATCGCGGGCCCAATACGGGCGGCATGGGTGCGTACGCGCCGATGCCCCGCATCGGCGCGGCCCAGGTCGACGCCATCATGGCGACGGCCGTCGAACCGCTCATCGCCACCTTGCGCACACGCGGGATCGACTATCGGGGCGTGCTCTACGCCGGGTTGATGCTCGGTGACGACGGGCCGAAGGTAATTGAGTACAACGTCCGCTTCGGCGATCCCGAGGCGCAGGTCGTCATCCCTCTGCTCTCCTGCGATGCCGCCGAGTTGTTCATGGCCGTCGCGACGGGCTCGCTCCGACGGGTGCCGGCTCCCACCTTCTCCACCGACGCTGCGGTGTGCGTGGTGTTGGCGTCGCCCGGCTATCCCGAACACCCGCAGACCGGGGGCGTCATCACGGGGTTGGACCCGTCCGGCCGGTCGACCGCCGCCGTCGAGGGCGTGACGGTGTTCCATGCGGGCACGAGCCGCCCCGATCCCACCGGGCCATTCGTGACCGCGGGCGGAAGGGTCCTCGGCGTGACAGCGGTGGCGCCGACACTCGCGGCGGCGCGCGCCAAGGCCTACGCCGCGCTCGAGCCGATCCACTGGGACGGCATGCTGGTGCGCAGCGACATTGCGGCCAGAGCAGCGCGCGAGTCGAACGACGATGTGGAGGAGCTGGTCCGATGATTCCCCGCTATTCGCCGGCCGACATGGCGGCGCTGTTCACCGATGCCGCCCGCTTCGGTCTGTGGCTCGAGGTCGAGTTGTTGGCGACCGAGGCCCAGGCCTCCGTCGGGGTGGTGCCGGCTGAGGATGCGGCCACCTGCCGGGCCAAGGCGCCGACCGTCGATGACGTCTTCGTGGCGGACGTGCTCGAGCGGGAGCGGGTGACCGACCACGACGTGGCGGCGTTCGTCGACGTCGTCCAGGACCGCATCGGGGCGCCCGCCGGTTCGTACATCCACTACGGCCTGACGTCGTCGGACGTGGTGGACACCGCACTGTGCGCCACCCTGACCCGCGCCGCAGATCTCCTCCTGGCCGACCTCGACGCCTTCGTCGACGCGTTGCGCACCCGCGCCCTGGAGCTCATGGACGTGCCCGTGACCGGGCGCACCCACGGCATGCACGCCGAGCCCACGACCTTCGGGGCCAAGTTCGCGTTATGGGCGCTCCAGGCCGATCGCGACCGGCAGCGCATGCGCAAGGCCCGCGAGGCGATCGCCGTCGGCAAGCTCTCGGGCGCCGTGGGCACCTACTCGAACATCGATCCCGCGGTCGAAGCCAGCGTCTGTGCCGCACTCGGCTTGCAGCCGGTGCCGGCGACGCAGGTGATCGCCCGCGACCGCCACGCCGAGTATCTCTGGGCCTGCGCGTCGGTCGGGGCCACCATCGAGCTGATGTGCACGGAGATCCGCCACCTGGCCCGCAGCGAGCTCGGTGAGGCCGAAGAGCCGTTCGGCGCCGGCCAAAAGGGAAGTTCCGCCATGCCGCACAAGCGCAACCCGATCCTCTCGGAGCGGCTGTGCGGCCTGGCCCGCCTGTTGCGGGGCTATCTGGGTGCCGGCCTCGAGGACGTCGCCCTGTGGCACGAGCGGGACATCTCCCACAGTTCGGTGGAACGGGTGGCGCTACCCGACGCGTCGCTCCTCGCCTGCTACGTCCTGCGCAAGGCCACGGGCCTTGCATCGGGGCTCGTGGTGCACGGCGACCGGGCACTCGACAACCTCACCAACGGCAGCTTCGGCCTCGTCTTCAGCCAGTCCGTCCTGCTCGCCCTGGTGTCGTCGGGATTGACGCGGGACGAGGCCTACCGCATCGTCCAGCGCGACGCACGTGCCGCTTGGGCCGAGCGGCGGCACTTCCGCCAGGTCCTGACCGCCGATCCCGAGGTCCGGCTCACCGAGGCGCAGCTGGACGAGGCCTTCGACCTCACGCGGACGCTGCGCCACGTGGACCGCTTCGCTGACGCGCTCGCTGCACTGGATTGAGAGGAGACTCATGACCATCGCCCTGCCGCAGGTCCACTCGGGAAAGGTACGCGAGCTCTACGACGCGGGCGGAGAGTGCCTGCTCATGGTGGCGTCGGACCGGGTGAGCGCCTTTGACGTGATCATGGCCGAGCCTATTGCGGACAAGGGCCGGGTGCTCACGGCCATGACAGCGTTCTGGTGCGGTGAGATGTCCGATGTCGTCCCCGGAACGCTGTTGGCCACCGACCCCGCGGAGATCGAGGCCGCCCTGCCGGGGCTCACGCTGCCGCCGGAGTGGGCCGGGCGGGCCGTGCTGGTGCAACGGGCGGAGATGCTCCCGATCGAGTGCATCGTGCGGGGCTACCTGGCCGGCCAGGCCCATGAGGAGTATGTGAAGTCGGGCACTGTGCACGGCACGCCCATGCCGGCCGGCCTCCAGTTGGCCGACCGCCTGGCCGAGCCCCTCTTCACGCCCTCGACCAAGGCAGCCGCCGGGCACGACATCAACATCGACTTCGCGCAGGCTGTCGACCTGGTCGGTGCGGAGGCGGCGACGGCGGCCCGGGACATCTGCCTCGAGCTCTACGCCCGGGCCGCGGCACGGGCGGCCGACGTCGGGTTCATCCTGGCCGACACCAAGTTCGAGCTCGGCTACGTCGACGGCGTTCTCAGCCTGTGCGACGAGGTGTGCACGCCGGACTCCTCGCGCCTGTGGCCCGCCGACCAGGTGGTCCCCGGCCAGACGCCACCGGCCTTCGACAAGCAACCCCTGCGGGACTGGTTGGCCGCGCAACCCTGGGATCGCACGCCGCCCCCGCCACCCCTCCCGACCAGCGTGATCGACGCGCTCTCGGAGCGGTACGTGGCCGCATACGAACGTGTCACCGGACTCGCTCTCGACGACTGGTACGGTGCGACGGCATGAGGTTCCAGGCGCGCGTCGAGGTGCAGTTGCGGTCCGGCATCGCTGACCCCGAAGGCGCCACCATCGAGCGTGCACTGCCGGCGCTGGGCTTCGACGGGGTCTTCCACGTGCGGGCCGGGCGTTCCTTCAGCTTCGAGGTCGACGCGCAGGACGAGCCCGCGGCACGCACCGTGGCCACCGAGCTGGCCGACCGCCTGCTGGCCAACCCGGTCATCGAGGAGAGCCGCCTCGAGCTCGTGGCCCTCGGGAGCTGAATGGCGCCGCGGATCGGGGTCGTCGTCTTCCCGGGGACCAACTGTGAGCACGATGTCGTCACCGCCGTCGAACGGTTAGGGGCCACCGGCGAGCTGCTCTGGCACGGTGACTCGGGCCTCGGCTCCGTGGACGCGGTCGTCCTCCCCGGTGGCTTCGCCCATGGCGACTACCTGCGTCCCGGCGCACTGGCACGCTTCTCGCCGATCATGGAGGCGGTGACCCGGTTCGCCGGCGAGGGCGGCCCGGTGGTGGGCATCTGCAACGGGTTCCAGGTGTTGACCGAGGCCGGCCTCCTCCCCGGTGCGCTGCAGAAGAACGGACGCCTCCGTTTCTTGTGCCAGCCGGCCCGGTTGGTGGTGACCTCGACGGCGTCCGTCCTCACCGCGCTGGCCGACGTCGGGCAGGAGTTGGTGATCCCGATCAACCACTTCTCCGGGAGTTACACCTGCGACGAGGCCACGTTGCGCCGGCTCAACGACGAGAATCGCGTCGTGCTGCGGTACCTGGACAATCCGAACGGCTCCGTTGACGACATCGCCGGCATCGCGAATGCGGAGGGCAATGTCGTCGGGTTGATGCCGCACCCCGAACGGGCATCGCATGCGCTTTTGGGCTCCGAGGACGGGCTGGTCCTCCTGCGGTCACTCCTCGGCGCTGCGACCACCGCCGCTGCAGCCTGAGCCCTGATCGCTTGCTGATGGCTGACTAGGTACGGGTTCGGGAGATCCCGGCCTGTTGCAGCACGCCTGCGCTCACCCCGGCTGCTCTCCACGTCCCATACGAGATGCCCTTGCGCTTGGCGTAGGCATCGGCGACCTTGATGAATTGCTTTTCCAGCGCACTCAGGTCCTTGACTTTGGCGACTCGCAGCCGCTCGTCCATCAGATCCTTCTGCTCCTGCCGGAGATTGAGCTTGGTCAGGACGTCGGCGTTGGCCAGCTCCGCTTCGATGGCGGCCAGTCGCTTGTCGATGGAGGCGGGGGTGCGTTTCCGGCCGCGCTTGGGTCTGGAGGTCTCCAATGCTTCGAGGTAGTGGCGGACGCAGGCGCTTTCGGCTCGCCCCCGGGCCAGGGCCGCCTTGTGGCCGATGCTCATCGGCTTGCGAGGAGGCGGGGTCTTTGCTTTTGCCATCCATTCATTGTGGCCGCTGCGGTTCGCCTCCGCCCTCGCATTTGACGAGAATTTCGTCTCTCATTGGGGTAATTCGGCAATGGGCCATTTCGCCAAATGCGCGATCTACAAGTACTCCTTCTTACGGAGCCACACCAGGACGAACCACCCCCAGATCGGGGGAAGGTAGGCCGTGAACAGGCGCTGCACGAAGGTGGCCGCCACGGCGTCGGCCTGCGGTATGCCGGCGGCCTGCAGGCCCAGGATCATCCCCGCTTCCACGACGCCCATTCCACCGGGAACGGGCGAAATGCCACCGAGCATCGCGGCAAGTGTCAACACCACGATGAGCGTGGCCAGGCCCAGATGTTCGCCGAAGGCATGGAGGGCGGCGCCGAGGGCGAGGGCAATGACAACTTGGGCGACGACGTTGCCGCCGAAGATCTCAACCAGGTTGCGCGGGTGGGCCGAGAGAATTCTCAGATGGTCCCAGACTTCTGAGACCTTGGGTCGCAACTTCGCTGCGGCAAGTCGTCGCCAGCGGGGAATGGCGAACGCCAGCCCGACCGCAACGCCAACGAGCACGACGACGAGGACGAGGATCCACACCAGATTCTGGTGGCTGTCGCTGCTCGTCGACGTCGGTTCCGAGAAGTGCAGTTGTGAGATGGCGAACGGGATGGCGATCAGGAACAGCGCCCCTTTGACGATCCAGCTCGCGGTGCTCACGAGGACGCCTGAACTCACGGCGATGGTGGCATCGAATCCTTGCTTTTGAAAGTAACGAATCCGGGTGGCCAGGACGGCCATGGATCCTCCGGCGAGGGCCACGAAGGTGTCCGACATCTCCAGCGCGAGCGTGCGGCCATACGGCAACGTCGTGGTGACCGAGCCGACCGTTGTCATCGCGATCGCAGGGTAGGCCGACTGGGCCAGCACGAAGGTCACGGCCACCCAACCCCAATCGGCCCCCTGGATGGTGCTCCAGGACTGTTTGACATCGGTCAACACGCCGATGAGCGCCCATCCGCCGATGAGGGTGCCGATGACCATCACAAAGGTCACCCAGCTGATCCGCCGGGGCTCTATCAGCTTCGGGACCTCGACGTCGGCGACCCGCGCACACTCAGCCCTGAGCGCAACGAGCAGGGCCTTCTTCTGACGTAGGGTCCTCGCCGCGACCGGATCGAGTGCGGCTCGTTGCAAGAACGGGAGTGCGGCCGCCACGTCGCCGCCCGTGAGCACCCGTACGGCCGCTTCCGCCGTGCGGCCCGGTCCGACGATGATGGCGGACGCGGCGAGAGCGGCGGCGATGTCCCGATCCAGCTGGTCCTGTGTGGCCCGTATCGCCGCAGTCCGGAAATTGATGAGACCGGCCGCACGATCATCCACCACGATCGTCTCTGTCGAGATGGAACCGTGGGCGATCCCACCGGCCCGAAGGGCACCGACCTGAGCGAAGATGCTGTCGATCACGGCATCGTCGATCTCCTCGTACATCGGCGTGGGCGTCGGGGGTGCCGGTTCCGCCGTGGGCGACGGTTCCGCCTCTACCGCCGTGGGCGCCGATTCCGCCGATTCGTCCGGGGCATCTTCGGAGCCGTCGTCGGTCTCGGCTTGCTCGGTCGGGTAGGGCGTGAAGGTGGAGAGCAGACGACCGTGCGGGGGCATCGTGACCAGTACCGCATCATCGGCCGGGCCGGCGGGACCGGCCGCGACGACGTCGGGCACCCGGGCACCCACGCGCTGTGCGGTCATCGTGAGGAGGGCCTCATGCTCGACCTGCTGACGACGAGTCAGCGCGAGGGTGGGCCCCGAGTCCCGGTAGAGGAGGAACCGAAACGTCTTGGCCAGGAGCTGCGCATTCGTTGCGTCACGTCCGTAGATCGAAATGTCGAGCATGTCCGAGCCCACTCGTCCGGTGAAACGGCCTACCCCCCATTCCTGTCGCGAGCACGGGGAGACCTCGGACACGGCAAAATCAAGGTCCTCGAGGAGGGATGTCACCTCGGCCGCTGATGGCAGGCCGACCGGCGACCCGAAGATCAGCCGGATGGCGGCAGTGCTGCCCCACCCGATGGCGAGGCTGGCGAGAATGGCGAGTGGCATTCCCGCGCCATGCACAATGCCTGCGAACGAGGCAAGCACGATGGCCGCTTTCGTCGAGAGCTGCAACCAACGGCTCACGTACGGGATCATCGCCAGGACGACGGCCGTCGCAACGGCCAACCAGACCTCCGGGAACCCGAGATTGATGCCCTGGAGGGACGCATCCGGCGGTCGTCCACCATCGGCCCCTATGAGAGCCCGCAGCGACACGGCGATGAGGAGGGCCGCGGTCCCTGAGAACAGCACATCTCGGATGACCTGCCAACGTCGGGTGAAGAGCGCCAAGACGGCCAGAACGGCGATGACACCGGCCGTGCCGCCCCACCACACGGTCGTCACCAGCCAGCTCACTCCGTCTGGTGGTGACGAGAGAAACTTGGCGATCGCGTGCTCGGTATGCGAGCTGGCCTTGACCGCCACCCAGCACACCAACACGGCGAGCATCGAGAGGGCCACACGTATCCCGTCCGAACCTCGCCGCCGGGTCTGACCGTCGCCGTGCGGTGCGTAGAACAACGACCGCGTGACCCGACCGGTGCGATGGCGTCCCGTCCTTTTCGGCTCGGTCACGGTGGGAAGCAACCCCAGCGGGCGATGCTCCCTTCCCGACCACGCTAGGTTCGCCTGCAGAATCAGCCTCGAGGCCACTCTTCATCTTGTTGGTAGAGCCTCCCGACAACCCTGACCGCGTCAGGTGCTTGCAGTGGTGGAGACTTGCGCCCCGGTGCTACGCGACACCCACGTGACAATTCCCTCGAACGCCGCGAGCACGAGCACGGTCACCAGGGCGCCGACCCAACCCTCCACCACGAAGATGAGTATGAGGAGGGCGATCGCCAGCCCTCCGAGCGACAGCGGCAGCCGGTACCTTGCCATCCACGCGAGATACGGCGGCACGGCGCGTTCCTGGTTGCGGCCGGTGAGGGACCGGCCGAGCTCGGCGCCGTGATGCCGGACTGATCCGGCGAAGCGGCTCGGGCCCGTGAGGAACGCCAGGACGGCGAAGACCAGCCCCGCCGCGATGAGAATGGCGCTGATCACATTCAGCCCCTTGAGCACCGAGGTGATCGTGGCGCGCACGGCGCCCCGGTCATCAGGAGTGGTGATCGAGGAGACGACCTGATTCGTGATCACCTTGGTGAGCACCACGGCCAGGCTCATCGACACGATGATGCCGACCGCCAAGGCAATGATCGCGCGCCGTCGCCGTTCGGCGATCAGCACGGTGCCGATGATGAGGGCCACCGTGACGATGACCAACGCAATGATCAAGGTGTTGAACACCTTGACGAGGTGCTGGGCCGAAGCCAGCTGCTCGCTGTGGAACAGGACCGGCGTCCCGAAGTTCGCCGGTAGGTCCCGACCGAGCGCTGCGCTGAGCTCGGACCGGGCCTGGTCCACCGGCGTGTCGGCGGTGATGACCGGGATCGGCTCCTTGGCGTTCAACAGGCCCGACGCCTTGGAGTCGACAACGGTCAGGATTTTGGACACCGCCGGCAGCAGGTTCAGCTTGATCTCCCCGTTGGAGGTCGTCAGGTGCGGTGTCGGCTGTCCTTTCAGGACCGCGACGACGCGAGCGTGTACCTGCCGGTTGGCCTCCACCCAGAACTTCTGGAATTGGTCGGTGTGAAGAATTTTGGTCACTGCGCCGTGGACGATCTGATCGAAGCCCTGACTGATCGGCGCGGCGAAGCGATCCAACTTTGGCGGCAACAGGTTCTTCAACGTCTGCTCGGGCTTGATGGTGTTGTCCAGTTGCACGGTGACGTGGTCGGCGACCGATTTGACGACGTCAGGGTTCTGGGCCAGGGGCCCGACGGTTGCCACCCACTGGTCGGTGTTGAAGACGGTGCGATGGGCCCAGATGCTGACCGAGGAAACGAGCACCGTGAGGCAGCTCAGGACAAGGAGCACCACGACCAGGGCCCGGCGCCACCGCGAGGATTTGCGCGGGCGGTCGGCACTGTCCGCTTCGGGCTCTTCTTCCCCGCTCGCTCCAGAGGGCTCCGTCGTGCCGTCAGGCTCGCTCGCAGCGGAAGCTTCCGTCGGGCCGACGGGCTCACCCGCAGCTGCCGGAGTGAGATCTTCGCTGCTCGGACCCTCTACTTCATCGGGCGTCATTGATTCGGCTCCTCCTGATTCGCCGCCATGCTACGCCCGTTGGGCTGCGGCAGGGGTCTGAGCTGAGGATTTGAGTGCACTCGGGCGGCATGCGGTTGGAGCCAACGGCCATTCCCCACTATCTTGTCCGTGTGCGGTTGACCCGACGAACGACGCCCGAGGCTCCCAGCGTGCAGGCTGCGTGCCGGTCGACGAGGCCGGATTCTTCGACGTTGTGGAGGGTCGCCACCCGCCTGACCCGATCCCACTGGACGCGCGGTCTCTGACGTGGCGCTGATCGGGGGCGTCAAGACCTACGCGACAGCGATGGTTCTCGGAGCTGCAGCGCCGGTCGTGGTGGCGGCGATTCTGGCGCAGCGGGCCGGCCGGAAGCGGGTGACCATCCAAGCGCGCCGGGTCATGAAAAGGGTGGGTCCCCAGATCGACCGAGCGGCCGAGGAACGGCAACGGTGGAAGAACGAGGTCGTGCTCGGAGAGCTGATCGAGTGGGCGTTGGAGTCCCCCGTGTTCAACCCTCGACCCAAATAGGTCATCGGGCGCTCGTCCTGAACAACCAAGGCCGGCCCGAGCGCCGAGCGCGGCCTTGTCGGTTCGGGCGTCGTTGCGCGATCGGGGCTGTGCCCGGCACGCGCCACGCTCCCTCCGCTGACCTCAACTCCAGTTGGCACCCCGATTGCAACCGGACATCACCGCAATTGCCACGCCGACGGGTCAGTGTGTGGAGATGGTTGTTGGTCCCGAGGACAAGGTCACGGAGAGTGAAACGTGCGGCTCTGAGCCGCTGCCGGACCTCAAGGCGGGCCGCGAAGTGGGGTGGATCTTCAAGTACGGCGAAGCGGTCGCCATCGAGCGCCACGAGTGCGAAATGCGAGTCACCGAGGACGCCAACTGACCTTCACGGTCCCGGCGTCCCTGGACGCATATCCGGAGGATCACCCGGTTCCTGAATGATTCGGCCCTGTGTGGCCGATCACCCCTGTCACGGCCACTAAGTTGGGGGCACCATGACTCCCGCCGCCGAGGAGCCCTTGCCTGAGGAGCCGCTCCACCGGGCACTCGGTCTGACCGACGACGAGTTCGAGGCCGTGGGCAAGCTACTCGGCCGGCCGCCGAACCATCTCGAACTGGCGCTCTACGCTGTCATGTGGAGCGAGCATTGCTCGTACAAGTCGTCCCGCATGCACCTCAAGCGGCTCCCCACCGAGGGGCCCAAGGTCCTCGTCGGCCCGGGGGAGAACGCCGGAGTGATCGACGCCGGCGACGGCATCGCCATCGCCATTCGCATCGAGAGCCACAACCACCCCTCGGCGATCGAGCCCTATCAGGGAGCGGCCACCGGCGTCGGGGGGATCCTGCGTGACATCTTCACCATGGGCGCCCGCCCGCTGGCGATCATGGATCCGCTGTTCTTCGGTGCTCCCGATGACCCCCGTCAGCGCTGGTTGATGGAGGGCGTGGTCAGCGGCATCTCGGGCTACGGCAACTCGGTCGGCGTGCCGACCGTCGGTGGCGAACTGACCTTTGATCCCTGTTACACCCAGAACCCGTTGGTCAACGTCCTGTGCATGGGAGCCCTCCCGACCGACCGGCTCGTGCTCGGGATCGCGTCAGGACCGGGCAACCTGGCCGTGCTCCTCGGGAGCAGCACCGGGCGCGACGGGATCGGCGGTGTCAGCGTGCTGGCCTCGGCCGGGTTTGCCGGTACCGACGACGGCTCGAAGCCCGCCGACGACACCAAGCGCCCGAGCGTGCAGGTGGGGGACCCCTTCGAGGAGAAGCGCCTCATCGAGGCCTGTCTCGAGCTCTTGGACAAGAAGCTGGTCGTGGGCATCCAGGATCTGGGCGGTGCCGGCCTGGCCTGCGCCACGAGTGAGACCGCCGGACGTGGCGGTGTGGGGATGGACGTCGATGTCACCGCCGTCCCCCTACGTGAGCAAGGCATGGAGCCATGGGAGGTGATGACCAGCGAGAGCCAGGAGCGCATGCTCGCCATCGTCACCCCCGAGGCTTGGGAGGCGGTGGCCGCGATCTGCGCCAAGTGGGAGGTGCGGGGCACGGTGGTCGGCCGGGTGACCGCGCCGGAACCCGCCGCAGGGGGCCGTCTACGAATACGCGACGGGTTCGACGGTGCGATTCTGGCCGATGTCCCCGCCGCGTCGCTCTCCGACGACGCGCCGCTCTACGATCGCCCGCGCCGCCCGCCGACGGTAGGCCCATCGCCGGCACTGGCCCCACCCGAGGACTGCGGAGCGGACCTGTTGGCACTCCTGCGCTCGCCGCGTTGGGTGTACCGCCAGTACGACCACCAACTGTTCTTGAACACGGTCGTCGGTCCCGGCGGTGACGCCGCTCTGTTGCGGTTGGCGGGCCCCGGCCTCCCACCGTCCGAGCGGGGCGTCGCGGTGACCACGGACTCCAACCCGCGGTACTGCGCCCTCGATCCACGACTCGGCACCATGCTGACCTTGGCCGAAGGGGTGGCCAACTTGGCCTGTGTCGGCGCGACGGCGGTCGCCGTCGTCAACTGCCTGAACTTCGGCAACCCCGAGCATCCCGAAGTGATGTGGCAATTGTCGGAGTCCATCGACGGCATGGCCGAGGCCTGTCGGGCCTTGTCGCTGCCGGTGATCGGGGGCAATGTCAGCCTCTACAACGAGAGTGGTGGCGCCGACATCGACCCGACCCCCGTGCTCGGCGTGCTCGGCCTCGTCGACGTCCTCGTCGCCCCGCCGCCGGGGTTGGCCTGGCGCGAGGGCGACACGCTCGTCGTGCTCGGCGCCCGCGCCTCGGACGAAGGTTCCTTCCCTTTGGGCGGTTCCCGTTGGGCCACGGAGCGCCGCGGCCATCGGAGCGGGACGCTCGGGGCCGTCGATCTGGAACGCCACGCCGCGGTGTGCGCCCTCGTCGCCGGGCTGGTCGGGGCCATCGTCTCGGGTGACCACGCGCCGCCGTTGCTGCACGCCGTGCACGATGTGTCCTCGGGCGGGTTGGCTGTCGCCCTCGGCGAAATGGCGGTCGCCAGCAGCACGGGCTGCGCCGTCGCCCTCGACGATCCCTCCGAGCTCTTCACCGAGCTGCCTTCCCGCTTCATTGTCGCCACGGCCATGCCCGACGAGTTGTGCCTGCGGGCAGAGACCCTCGGCATTGCGGCCCATGTGATCGGCCGGGCCGGCGGCGACCGGGTCGTGGCCGGGGATCTCCTCGACCTTCCCCTCGAGGCCCTGCGGGAGGCCAACGAGGGGAATTTGGCCCAGTTGTTGGCGGACTCATGAGGGTGCGAGCCTGTGCGAGAATGAGCGCACCGTGAAGGAAGCCTGCGGTGTCTTCGGTGTCTACGCCCCCGGGCGCAAGGTGGCCAACCTCACCTTCGACGGCCTCTTCGCGCTGCAGCATCGTGGCCAGGAGTCGGCCGGCATGGCGGTCAGCGACGGCAACACGGTCACCGTGGTCAGGGACATGGGCCTGGTCGCCACCGTCTTCGACGAGCGGACCCTCTCGGGTCTGCAGGGACATCTGGCCATCGGCCATACGCGGTACTCGACCCACGGGGCCTCGGACTGGGATGGCGCACAGCCGGTGTACCGCCCCGTCGGGCGGGCCGGGTTCGCCCTGGGCCACAACGGCAATCTGACCAACACCACCGAGCTGGCGGAGAAGGTGGGCATGTTCCCCGGGTCGATCGTCTCGGACAGCGACGTGGTGGCCGAGCTGCTGGCCCACGCGTTCCCAGAGACCGAGGAGCTCTCCGCCGCGTTGCAGGCCGTCCTGCCCATCGTCGAGGGCGCGTTCTCCTTCGTCCTTATGAACACGCAGAAGCTCTTCGGCGTCCGCGACCCCTACGGGTTCCGCCCGCTTTGCCTGGGACGACTCGGTCCGGCCGAGGCACCCGAAGGCTGGGTCCTCGCATCGGAGTCGCCCGCCCTCAGCGTGATCGGCGCCACCTTCGTCCGTGAGATCGCCCCGGGGGAGTTGGTGGTGATCGACGAGGACGGGCCGCGCAGTCTGGTCATCCCGTGGCTCAAGGAGGTCCAGCCGCGGCTGTGCATCTTCGAGTTCGCGTACATCGCACGCCCCGACAGCAAGCTCTACGGGCGCGAGGTGCATGCCACCCGCTGCCGCATGGGCGAGCTGTTGGCCGCGCAGGCGCCGGCCGAGGCCGATCTGGTCATGGGGGTGCCCGAGTCGGGTGTGCCGGCGGCCGAAGGGTTCGCCCGGGCCAGCGGCATCCCCTACGGCCAGGGCCTGGTGAAGAACCGCTACATCGGGCGCAGCTTCATCGCCCCGGACCAACAGGCACGGGGCGATGCGGTACGCCGCAAGCTCAATCCTCTGCCCGAGACCATCAACGGCAAGCGCCTCGTCGTGGTCGACGACTCGATCGTGCGCGGCACCACCCAGCGTTCGGTGGTGCGCATGCTGCGCGAGGCCGGCGCCACCGAGGTCCACTTGCGGATCTCCTCGCCGCCGTGGCGCTGGCCCTGCTTCTACGGCATCGACACACCGTCGACCGACGAGCTGTTGGCGGCCAACCATTCGATCGAGGAGATCACCGAGATCCTCGGGGTGGACTCGCTGGCCTACATCAGCGTGGAGAACCTCAAGGCGGCCATCGGGGCCGACGGCGGTTTCTGCGACGCGTGCTTCACCGGCAACTATCCCACTGCGGTGCCCACGTCGACGCCGGTGTTGTTCACCACGCCGGAGAAGCCGGTGGTGTATCAAGCTGCGCTTCCCGGAGTCTGACGCCGTGGCCGCGGGCGGCGCCCGAGGGTCGGGCTCCACGGCCGCAGCGGGTGCCACCTACGCCGGCGCCGGCGTCGACATCGGTGCGGGCGACCTGGCCGTGGAGAAGATGAAGGGCCTCGTGCCGGGGATCGGCGGCTTCGGGGCGCAATTCCCCTTCGATACGTCCCGATTCACCGACCCCGTGCTGGTCTCGGCGACCGACGGGGTGGGGACCAAGCTCACGGTGGCCCAGGCCACGGGCTGCTACGGCACCGTGGGCGTTGACCTGGTGGCCATGTGCGTCGACGATCTGGTCTGCCTCGGGGCCGAGCCGCTCTTCATGCTCGACTACATCGCCACCGGCAAGGTGGATCCGGAGCGGATCGCCACCGTGGTGGAGGGCATAGGGGACGGCTGCCGCCAGGCCGGATGCGTGCTGATCGGCGGCGAGACGGCCGAGCACCCCGGCGTGATGGCACCCGACGACCTCGACATCGCTGGCTTCGCCGTCGGCGCGGTGGAACGCGACCGGATGCTCGGGCCCGAGCGCGTCGGCGCGGGCGACGTCATCATCGGGCTCCCGTCCCCGGGATTGCGCTCCAACGGCTACACGCTGGCGCGCCATGTGCTGTTGGAGCGGGCGGGCCGGAGTCTGGGTGACCCGGCCTGGGAAGGGGCTCCGCACAACGTGGCCGACGAGCTGCTGCGCCCCTCGGTGATCTACACGCCGGCCGTCCTCGCGGTGCGGGCTGCGCTCGGCGAGGGCGGCGGGGCCGACGGGTCTGCAGACGGACTGCATGCCTGCGCGCACATCACCGGCGGGGGCATCGTCGGCAACCTGCCGCGCGTCCTCCCCGAGGGCGTCGGCGCGGTGCTCGAACGCGCGGCATGGGTGGAGCCGCGCATTTTCGCCGAGATCCAGCGCCTCGGGTCGGTCGACGAGGCCGAAATGGACCGTGTCTTCAACCGGGGCGTGGGGATGGCCCTGGTGGTGGCGTCCGGCGCGGTCGATGCGGCGCTGGACGCGCTGACGCAGGCCGGCGTTCCCTCGCACGTGATCGGCACCGTGGTCGAAGGCCCACACGATGTGGTGATCCGATGAGCGGAGCCGACGACTATCCCGAGTTGCGCGCCCACCTCTTGGCGCATTCGGTGCGCCGGGGCGACTTCGTTCTCAAGTCCGGGCGGCGCAGCAGCTGGTTCATCGACTCCAAGCAGACCGTGTGCCGGCCCGAAGCGATGTTGTTCGTGGCCGATGCCGTGCTCTCGGTCACGCCTCCCGAAGCAACCGCCATCGGAGGACTGACCATGGGGGCCGACCCCGTGGCCTTCGTGACCGCGGGCGTGGCCGCGACCCGTGGGCGGTTGCTCAAGGCGTTCAGCGTGCGCAAGGAAGTGAAGGACCATGGCGGCGGCGGCCGCATCGCCGGTGCCTTGGATCCGGGTGACAAGGTGGTGGTGACCGAGGACACGGTGACCCGTGGCACGTCGTTGCTCGAGGCGGCGTTGGCCATTCGCGAGGCCGGGGCTGATCCGATCCTGCTGGTGGCCGTCGTCGATCGCGGGGGCACGGCGCAGGCGATGGCCGTGGCCGAGGGACTTACGTTCCGGGCCATCCTGACGGCGCCCGATCTTGGCTTCGACTACGAGGACGCCTGACGCTCACTTCGCCGTCCGCCACTGGTACTGGTGGATCAGGCCGGGCAGATAGCCGACGTAGGCCAACTTCGTGCCCCGGTTGATCGCAAAGCTCACATAACCCGTCGCGCATGCATGGGCCGCCAGCCCACTGATGTTCCCGATGTCCGGCGACTCGACCGGCACCAGCAACGCGGGCGTCGCGCCACCGTCGGCGAACCCGAGCGTGAAGTCCACGTTGCTCGTGGCGTGCTGCGATCCGTCTGCCCCGGCGCAGATCTCCACCTTCGCCACCGCGTACTCCTTGCCGCCGACTGCAGGAGGGACCGCACCGCCGGGAGCGACGGGCACCGTGAGCGACTGCACCGTCACGGCCGTGATTCCCGTGTTCGCCGGGTCCCCCACCGCCACTTTCGTCCCCATCGAGACGTTCGTCGGGGTGAAGTTCAGGCTCACATCGTTCCTGACCACGATCAGCAACACGATCAACCCGGCACCAACGAGGAGACCGAGGATGCCGATCACCAGACCCGCAATGGCAAAGCCGTCCCCGCTCTGGCTCCCCCGTGCGTCCCGGATGCTCTTGCGGGCGACGAGGGCGAAAATGATCGCAAGAAGGGAACCGAGCCCGGCGATCCAGACCAGCGAAAGGACGAAGGAGGCGACCGCCATCCCGTTCGTTTCCGGGCGGGGGCCCGCCGGCCCTCCGTAGCCGTAGCCCGGCGTCTGCTGCGCGAAGGGCACCTGCCTGGCAGGGTGCTGCGCGGGCGGGTACCAGTTTCCGTCCGACGCCTGCCACCAACCCGGGCCTTGTGCGGTGGTGCTCATCGTCGGCTCATCGTCGGCTCATCGGGAGCGTCGCCGCGCCACGCTGAGTTCGTTCAGACCACCATGACATGCTGCGCGCCCCCTCGGTGTCGCGTGGGCTCACAACCTATCCCTGCGCCGGCGGCGGACCGCCTACTACTTGCTGGTCGAACCTCGTCGCCGCACCAGGGAGTCGACGGTGACGGCGGCGAGGAGCACTAGCGACGTGGCGATCTCCTCTCCGGCCGTGCTGACGCCGATGAGGGCCAACCCGTTGACCACGGCCGCGATGAGGACACCACCGAGGAGTGCGTGCACGGCCTTGCCGTAGCCGCCGAACAGGCTGGCGCCGCCGATGACGGCCGCTGCCACGGCGTAAGAGAAATGTGTCGATTTAGCGACAATTCGGCCGACTAATTGCTCTAATTGTCCAACGAGTCGATGACAATGCCGGTTGCAACGGACGATTCGGGACGTCAGGCACCCTCTGGACGCCGATCTCGTTGACAGGGTGCGGCCCTCAGCGGCCGCAGGCGGTCACGATCGTTCCGCCGGGCTGAAGGCGCGGACGACGTCGGCCCGCCATGCCGAAAGATCGGAGGAGTGGGCCTCGGGCGTCTTGCCGAGCCGGACGAGCACGAGGTCGTGGGTCGGGCAGATGGTGATCGACTGCCCCTCGTAACCCGAAGCACGGAAGCTCCCGAGCGTGTCGCCCTCGCAGCCCCACCAGTGCGCGCCGTAGGGACCGTGCTCGGGGTCGTTCGACACCATGGTGCGGCCGTAGTCCACCCATCCTTCAGGCAGCACGCGCCCGTCGTCCCAGATGCCATCGCGCAGGTAGAGCAATCCGAAGCGGGCGAAGTCTCGGGCCGTCGGCGCGCAGGTACGACGAGGCCACCCAGGTGCCGGCAGCGTCGAACTCGGGCGCGGCGCTGTGCATGCCGAGAGGAGCGAACAGCCGGGAACGGAGGAAGTCCTCGTAGGACGGACCGTGACCGACCAGCCGGGACACGATCGCCGAAACGATATTGGACGTCCCCGACGAGTAGTTGAAGCGCTCGCCCGGTAGCGCCGCGAGCGGCCGGTCGGCCGCGAAGTGCGCCATGTCGGCCTGCCCGGCGCCGAAGAGCATCTCGATGACGTCGGAGACGCGCTCGTCGACGTAGTCCTCCACGAAGTCGAGGCCGTCGCGCATGGCCAACAGGTGGCGCAACGTGATCGCACGGCGCGGGTCGCCGGGGGCGGACCACTCGGGGACATCGGCCGGGGTATGGAGGTCGAGCAACCCGTCGCCGACCAGCACGCCGACGACGGCATGCAGCATCGACTTCGCCATGGACCAGCTCAGGAGGCGCGTCGCTCGGGTGACGGGATCGGGTGGCCGGTCGAAGTGCTCGAGCTGGCCTTGGTAGCGCTCGGCGATCACCCGGCCGCGGTGGACGACCACGACGGCATGCGTCGTGGCCAACGGTCCGGCGTCGTCGCATATGCGGTCGAGCAGCACGTCGAGTTCGGTGCGGACTTCCTCGGGCGGATCGCCCTCGGGCCACTCGAGGGTCGGCCACGGCACACCTTCGGGTTGCGGCGGAAGCGGGACCAGGCTCAGTCACACGCTGCGGCCCAGGAGGAGGTCGAGGCTCACGCCCTCGGGCATGGGCACGAAGCCGCGATCGATGAGGGCGCGCAGAATGCCCTCCCACGGCGGTCGGATCGCCACGAGCTTCTGCACTTCGTCGGCTGCTTCGTCCATTCGGCCCACGCCGATCAGGGCGGCGATGTGGCTGAGGAGGAGGTTGCCCTCGCCAGGGAGGAGCGCGAGCCCGGCTTGGGACCCGGCCAGCGCGGCGGCGAGGTCCCCGCGCATGAGTGCTTCTTCGGCCACATCGCAGAGGTGGTACGCCTCGGCGACCCGGGTCAGGCGGGCCAATTCGGCCAGCGGATCGTGGTGGGAGTCGACCCGCACATCGGTCAGCACGCCCTGCCACGGGTGGTCGTGCCGTCCGCCCTCCACCACGATGAGGGCCGCCGACAAACATCCACGGGCATCGCCGCCCTTGGTCTCGGCCGCCATGAGGGCGGCCAGCATCCGCTCGGCCAACGATCCGTCGGCCGCCTCGAACGCGGCCGCCATGGCTTCGCATACGCCATCACCGGCCATCATGTTGGCCTGGGCCGAATAGCCGTCGCCCGCGGCGTGCCCGACGTGCTCAATGCAGAGGGAGCCGGTGAATGACGCCACCTCGCCCGACGCGCTGACGACGGCGACCTGGCGCAGCTCGCGTCCCTCATCGGCGTCGCGCACCCGCGCCAGTGCGTCCATGGCGCCGACCCCGTCGGCCAGCAGGTCGAGACAGCGCGGGCCGTAGCCCGGATCGACCATCGACTGGGTGGCCACGGCGCCGACGCCGGCCCGGGCCCAGGGCAGCACCGACCCCAGTGCGAAGTAACAGCTCTGTGCGGCTACACCCAGTTGGCCGGTGACCGCATCGCGGGCGACGATCGAATAGGTCATCCCCCGCCCATCACCCGGGGCCCGTCACCGTGCCGCCGAGAGGAACTGCAACAGGGCGGCGTTGGTCTCGCCGGGCTTCTCCTGCTGCACCCAGTGCCCGGCACCCTCGACGAGGATCGTGCCGCGGAAGTCGGGGAGCACACGGGCCATGGTCTCGGCCGCGCCCGGCATCATGGCGTTGACGGGGTCGAGGGAGCCGGTGAGGAAGCCCACGGGCATGGTGTAGATCGACGGCTCAATGTCGTGGCTGCGCTCCCAGTTGGCGTTCATGTTCCGGTAGAAGCTGACGGGCCCGAAGAACCCGCCCTCTTCGAACGCCGCGGCATAGACGTCGACGTCGTCCTCGGTGAGCCAGGGTGGGAGCGCCGCGGGAGCGGGGGAGAGGGTGTCCAAAAAGCGGGTGCCTTCGGCCGGGGCGTCAGAAATCCCGCGGCGGCCGTTCGCGATGCCCTCGCCACTGGCCGAGTACATCATGGTGCGCAGGAAGTGGCGCGGGTCGGCCTCGAGCTCCGCTTCGGCGACGCCGACGTTCTGGAAGTAGAGGATGTAGAAGAACTTGCCTTCGAAGATGCTCCTGAAGATGTCGAGGGGCGGGGCAGGGGCGTTGGACCAGGGGACGCTCATGTTGAAGATGGACGAGACGCGCTCTGGATGCAGCCGCCCCATCTCCCAGACCACCATGGCGCCCCAGTCGTGCCCGACGAAGGCCGCCTTCTCGTCGCCGAAGTGGTCGAGCAGGCCGCACAGATCGGCGGTCAGGTTGTCCGAGCCGTACGCCTCGACCTCGGTGGGGCGGCTGCTCCCCCGTAGCCCCGCAGGTCGGGCGCGATGACGCGGTACCCGGCTTGTGCGAGCGCACCCAGTTGGTGGCGCCACGAGTACCAGAGCTCGGGGAAGCCGTGGCACAGGACGACGGGCGGACCGTCGGCCGGGCCGGCGGTGACCACGTGGAGCTCGATCCCGTTCGTCGCGATTTGTTCGTGACCGAAGTTGGTGGCGTCAGGCATTGGCGGATTTGGTCGCTTTCTCTTCCTGATGCTTCTGAATGGCGGACATGACGGCGTTTCCCGCCGCACCGATGAATTCAGGGCGGTTCTCGGCCGCCCAGTCGCGGCTGGCGGTCAGCGTGCGAGATGAGTCCTGGAACTCCGGTGCCACATAGCGGGCGAAGAGCTCGTAGGAGTGACGGGTCGCGGCCGTGTCCGCCCATTCGTGGCCCATGAGGAGGAACGAGCCGAAGCCTCCCGACTGGGCCCTGAGGCGTTCGATCTGGGCGATGGCGTCCTCGACCGTCCCGATCACGGCGAAGCCCGAGGCGATGAGTGCCTCGACGAGCGACTCGAAGTTGGCGGTGTCGGGCGCCAGCGGCAGGGCGGCCACCCGCTGGAAGTAGTCGACCCACTGGGCCAGGCCGAACGCCACGTCCTCTACGGCCTGCTCCTTGGTGTCGGCGAGGTGCATCGGCCCGACCAGGCGCCACTTGGAACGGTCGACCGTCGTGGAGAATTCGGCCGCCCGCTCTTCCATGACGTCCCAGTGGGCGCCGAGGATGTCGAAGCCGCCGGCGGCCGACGTGGCGCCGATCGAGAGCAGGCTGGCGCCGAACCTCCCCGCCGTGCGCGGTCCGGCCGGGGAGACCTGGGCCGCCACCGCCACTTCGGGGTAGGGGCGCTGATACGGGCGCATCTGCAGGCGGGCGCCGACCAACTTGAACCACTCGGTCTCCATGGTGACCGGCTCTTTGCCTTCGAGCAGCAGCAGCATCGCTTCGAGCCCCTCCTCCATCATGTCGCGCTGCTTCGCCGGGTCGATGCCCATCATGAAGGCGTCCGACGGCAGTGCGCCCGGTCCGACGCCGATCATGAGGCGGCCGCGCGTGAGGTGGTCCAACAGCACCAGACGGTCGGCCAGCATGAACGGGTGGTGATACGGCACGGACGACACGCCGGTGCCGAGGCGGATGTGCCTGGTGCGCTGGGCCGCGGCGGCGATGAAGACTTCTGGGGAGGCGATGATCTCGTATCCAGCCGAATGATGCTCGCCGAACCAGGCCTCATCGAACCCGAGCTGATCCAGATGCTCGATCAGCTGCAGATCGCGCTCGAGGGCCAGCGTCGGGTTCTGGCCCACGGGATGGAACGGGGCCAGGAAAATGCCGAAATTCAGGCGATCTCCCGCTTCGATGGTCGTCATTGGTGGGTGTCCTCTCTCGACGGGTGCGGTAGCGATGGGTTGGGTGCGCTAGCGGTCGTGCTGTCTCGGTGGGTGCGGTGAATCGTGGCGGTTCGTGGGCGGGGCGGCGGTAAGGGGTGGTCAGGGGCGGTCAGGGGCGGCGGTCAGGGGTGGACGAGAATTTTGCCGTGTTCGCCCGGTGTGCGCAGTGTCTCGAAGGCCCCGGGCGCGCCGGCGAGATCGACGGTGGAGGTGACCAGCAGGTCGGCCCCGGGAACGCCCGCTCCCAGCCGTTCGAGCGTGGCCGCGAACTCGGCCGGCGTGTAGCCGAACGAGAAGCGGAGCTCCATCTCCTTGATCACCGCCATGAAGGGCTCAATGGTGTCGCTGTGCATGCAGACACCCACGACCACGATGCGGCTGCGCGGCGGCCCATCGGCGATGAGCGATTGCAGCATGCCGGGCACACCCACCGCTTCGAAGATGACGGGGTCGTTGACCTGCGTGCCGAACATCGCTGCACCGGCACGTTCCATGACGCTTGTCGCCACCCCGAAATCGGCCCAGCGCTCGTGGGGCGAATGCGCCGCAGGATCGATCACCTCGTCCGCCCCGAATGCTTCGGCCAGGCGACGCCGGGTGGGCGAGAAGTCGGCGGCCAGCACCGGCCCGTGGCCACGGCCCTTCAGGGCGGCGATGACCGCCAGCCCGACCGGGCCACAGCCAACGACGAGGCAAGGCTGTCCCGGCGCCAGCCCCGAGAGCCCGACGGCGTGCTCGCCCACGGCCAGCGGCTCGGTCAGGGCGGCGAGGTCCGTCTCCAGCGACTCGGGAACGGGCAGGAGCAGCAGTTCCTGCAGTGCCATGTATTCGGCCAACGCGCCGGGGTAGGCGTTCGAATACCCGATCTGCTCGACACCTGCGGCGCCGACGATGATCGGGACCGAGCAGGCGCGACTCCCCACCGCCAGGGTGCGCGACGTATCGGGCCCATGGTCGACGATCTCGACGCAGAACTCGTGCCCGAAGACGCAGTCACGGCCCGGGTCCAGCGCGGGCACCCCCACCGAGTCCATCAACCCGGTGAAGTGGGTGAAGTCGGCCAGCGCATGGAGGTCCGACCCGCAGATCCCGGCAGCCAACGAGCGGGCCACGACATGGCCCGAACCCGGGGTCACGTCGTCCACTTCTCCCAGCACGAGCCTGCCGCCCCTGGTGACTGCAGCGCGCGATGTCGTCCCCCTCGGGTCTACGTTTGCCCGGTGAGTTTCACACAAGATGCAGGCGGCCGCCCTCCGGGACAGTCGCACCTCGAAGTGCATCCAGCGGCCATTGCGGCGGGCGGGTTGAACGAGTCGCGCCGACGGGCGATGGTGTAGCCATGCCGATCCTCGAAGCCCGCCACGAACTGGCCCATCCCGTCGAAGAGGACTCGGCGTGGAGCGAGTCGTACTACTTCAACGCCTACGACCCGGGAACGGACTCCGGCTTCTTCAGTCGCATCGGGATCCGTCCCAATGAAGGAACGATGGATGTCGCCGTCTCGGCGTGGCTCCCCGATGGAAGGCTGGCCGAGTACCGCCGCGTCAAGGAGCAGCGCGAGATGGTCGACACCGTGCTCGACGTCGGCAGTGCGCGCTACGAAATGCTCGCCGCCCTCGGACAGTGGCGGCTGACCATGGACGACCTTGCACCGGTGCGCGACCTCACCATGGGGGACCACGGGGGCGACGTGCGGCTTGCACTCGACGTGCGCTTCGAGGCTGTGACACCCGCCATCGGGACCGACGGCCAGCGCGGCGTGGGCGGCGCTGCCGGGCGACCGAAGACGGCGCAGGCGGCCGCCGCGGCGGGCACGGTGGGAAAGGGTCATTTCGAGCAGGCGGGTCGATGGTCCGGATGGCTGAGCGTCGATGGTGTGCGCTCGGCTTGGGGCGACGCCCACGGCCACCGTGACAAGTCCTGGGGCCCGCGCCGTTGGGGCGGTCCGCAGATGTGGCGATGGTTCAGCATCAACATCGGTGACGATCTGCATTTCGGCGGCATCCGCCTCGGCACCGACGCCGGAGACCTCCACCGCGGGTGGGTATGGGACGGCCACACGGCCACCAGCGTGGCCGAGTGGCGCATGCGCACGGAATTGGAGGACGACGGGATCACCCACAAGGTGGTGCACCTCGAGGTGCACGACAAGTCCGGACGCACGTTCGCCCTGCGGGGCGACGTGCTGCGCGTCGCCGGCACCCGCCAGGTGAGCGGCACCGTGGTCAATGAGGGGTTGGCCCGGTGGACGTATCTCGACCCCGATGGCACGGAGCGCACCGGGTACGGCATCAGCGAGTACCTGCATCAGACCGACGGCAGCGGGAGGCCTGTCGTCCCCGTCGAGTAGCTGATGCCGGCATCCGCCAGCCCCGCTGGCCTCCCGCCCGGGGAAGCTTCCGTGCTCGAGCGTGCGCTGCGACGCGTCCTCGATGGCGAGGTCCGTCATGTGCGCCAGATCTCGGGTGGCGCCT
This sequence comes from uncultured Acidimicrobiaceae bacterium, assembly GCA_963706555.1. Taxonomy (GTDB): domain Bacteria; phylum Actinomycetota; class Acidimicrobiia; order Acidimicrobiales; family RAAP-2; genus Bog-473. Next base: position 946,075 of record OY970164.1, on the reverse strand, counting down.
CCCGGGTGACGAGCGCGTTCGATCTCGTTGCCGCCGACGGCACGAGCCGGCCGCTCGTGATCCAACAGGACCGCGGGAAGGGGATCGCAGGCCCGGGCCGCGTGCGCGGCGAAGTTGCCCTACTCCGGGCGGCCGGCGCTGCCGGCGTTCCGGCTCCGGGTGTGGTGACCTTCGGCGACGACGAGGCGGACGGGCTGGGCCACGGCTGGCTGGTGGTCGAGCGCATGGAGGGTGAGACGATCCCCCGCAAGATCCTGCGTGATGCGGAGTGGGCACACGCACGGGCTGTCCTCACCACCCAGTGTGCCCGTGCGCTGGCCGCGATCCACGCGCTCGACCTCGAGCACACCGAGGGATTGGCCGCGCTGACGGACCACGATCCCCTCTCCGACCCGCTCTCCCTGCTCGACTCGTTCGGCGACACCCGACCCGCCATCGAATTCGGGGCACGATGGCTCACCCGCAACCGTCCGCCACAGGCGCGCCAAGTCCCGGTGCACGGGGACTTTCGCCTCGGCAATCTGATGATCGGATCCGACGGCCTGCGCGCTGTCCTCGACTGGGAGCTGGCGCACATCGGCGACGCGGCCGAGGACCTGGCGTGGCTCAGCGCCCCGGCATGGCGATTCGGTGGACCGGGCCAGGTCGGCGGGTTCGGCGATGTGGACGAGTTGCTGGACGCCTACGTCGCAGCGGGAGGTGAAGTGATCGACCCCGATCGCTTCCGCTGGTGGTCGGTCTACGCCACGGTGAAGTGGGCCACCATCTGCGCCATGCAGGGGTCGGCGCATCTGCGCGGGACGACGCCGTCCGTCGAATCGGCAGCGATCGGTCGCCGGGTCTGCGAGAGCGAGTGGGACCTGTTCGTCCTTTTGGGGCTGGCGCCGGATCCACCGGCGCACTCGGCTCCGGCTGAGGGGTCGGCTCCGGCTGAAGAGTCGGCACCGGACGATGGGTCGGCACCGGCTGAAGAGTCGGCACCGGCCGATGGGTTGGCGCGGTCCGATGGGTCAGCGACGGCGTCACCCTTCGGCCGACCGAGCGCCGTCCAATTGGTCGAGGCTGTGCGTGAGTATCTCGAACATGGTCTGCCCGACGACAGCGCCCCGGGGCGCGCTTCATGGCTCGTGTCGCCGCGCAACGCCCTCCTGATGGTCGAGCGCGAGTTGCAATTGGGCGCTGTCTTCACCGAGGCCCATCACCGGCGCCTCGCGGCGCTCGGCTTCGACGACGACCGGTCACTGGCCGCGGCCATCCGTTCCGGCGCGTGCGACGCCGAATGGACAACGGTTGGTCACGCGCTCGCCGCCTCGGCCCGTGACCAGTTGTTGGTGGCGAACCCTTCCTATTTGCCGATCAGCGCTTCGCCGACCACTACGTAGTCGCCACGTCGTTGTGGTCCCGGGAGGCGTTTACTTGCCGGCTGCGAGCACCAGCGCCGGGGGCTCGGCATACGTCTCGACGCTCCGGTGCCGGATCGTCGCCTTCCGCGGGATTCCCTGCAGGATCGCTCCGGCGGTCAGGCTGCATGCCGCCATGAAGATCCAGGCGTGGTGAAAGGCGTGCACCGCGCCGAGCCCTGTTGTCGTGCCGAGGATCGCCACGAGGCACGAGACCCCGAGGGCCAAGCCGATCTGCCGGCACATGGCATAGAGCGCCGTTCCCGTTGCCGAGCGTTCGGGGGGTAGGGGGGCCGTTGCTGCGCCACCGAGTGCGGGCAGCATGAGCCCGACGCCGATGCCGCCGATGATGCTGCCCGGGAGGTAGCCGCCGGCATAATCGGGCGTCACCCCGATCCGGGTGATCCACCAGATGGCTGAAGCGGCGAAGAGCAGACTGCCGACAGTTCCGACGGCCCGGTGGCTGAACCGCGATCCCAGCAGTCCTCCCGGGAAGGCCGCGAGCGATGCCACCAGTGGCCCTGGAGCGATCATGAAGCCGGCCCGCAGCACAGGCTCGTGCCAGACGCCAGTGAGGAAGAGGACACCGCCGAGCACCATGGCGCCGAAGCCGGCGAAGAAGACGACCGAACTGGCGTCGGCCAGAGCCACGGCACGATGGCGGATCACCGCCGGCTCAATGATCGGGTTGGGGTGACGCCCGGAGCGCACGACGAGCGCCAGGGTGGAGAGCACCGAGAGGGCGAAGGCCCCAACGATCGAAACGCTCGTCCAGCCCCAACTCGATCCCTCGACGATGGCTGCGGCCAGGCTGGCCACCGCGACGGAGAGGAACACGGCACCCAGGAGGTCCGCTTTGTGCGCGACCGGGTCCTTGATCTCGCGCAGGACTCGCGTCCCGACCACGAGTGCGACCAGGCTGATCGGCAGATTCACCAGGAAGACCCAGCGCCAACTGGCCGCAACCAAGAGCCCGCCGATGGGCGGCCCGAAAGCGGCGGCCGCTCCGCCCACGGCAGACCACAGGCCGATCGCCGCGCCCTTGCGTGCCGGCCCGAAGGCAGGGAGCAGAAGACCCAGCGAGGTGGGAAGCATGAGCGCCCCCCCGCTGGCCTGGAGGATCCGGGCGGCCACCAGGAGATCGAGTGAGGGCGCCAGAGCACACAGTGCCGAGGACACGGTGAAGATGCCCAGTCCCAGCAGGAACGCCCTCTTCCGGCCTGTGCGGTCGGCCCACCTCCCGGCTGGCACCAACAACGCGGCGAAGACGATGGTGTAGGCGCTCAGGACCCACGACATCGACCGCAGCGACTCGCCGTGGAAGCTCTGCGAGATGCTCGGGAAGGCGATGTTCACGATGAAGAGGTCGAGCGACGACAAGAACACACCGGTGAGAACGACCAGGGCGGTCAGGGTCGGCCTCGGCGCGGGAGGCATCTGGGTATCGCCACGCAATGTAGTGAGTTGTGTCATAAAATGCAGACTACCGAAGTAAGTTGCATGACGCAATGCATTGGAGGGAAAAAAGCGCTATCCTGAAACCATGCTGAACCGGGACTACCCAACCCAGTACTGCTCGATGGCCTCCACCCTCGAGATCATCGGCGAGCGGTGGACGATCCTGATCGTCCGCGACATTTTTCTGGGCGTCCGTCGCTTCGATGATCTGCAACGGGATCTGGGGGTGGCGCGCAACATCCTCCAGAGCCGGTTGGAACGGTTGGTCGAGCACGGCATCGTGGTGAAGCGGCCCTACCAGGAACGGCCTGTCCGCTACGAGTACCGGCTCACCACCAAGGGAGCCGATTTGTGGCCGATCCTGGTGTCGCTCCTTCACTGGGGCGATCGCTACGCCATCGAGGGCGAGCCCCCCGTCGTCATCCAGCACCGCAAATGCGGGGGCGAGCTCGATGATCGCCGCCGCTGCACGACCTGCGGCGCCGACGTTTCGGTGACCGAAGCCATCGCTGTCCGCACCGGGGCCCGACGCCCCGAGCCGGAGGATGCCACCGCGGAGGCCGGCGTTTCAGCCTGAGCCGCCGGGCTGTCGATCAGCTCGTCTCTCCGGACCGTCGATCTCTCCCACCGTCGATCGGGCCCTCGGTCTTTACCGCAGATCCTGAGAACCGGGGTTTCGGAGCTCCGGAGTTTCGCCTGTCCGCCCGCCATCGCTCGAGGTGGCACATCGCGAGATACCCCCTGCACGACGCCTGCCCGTAAACACGACTAAACTCATCGGAAATAGAGATGTAATCTGCCGTGACCAGCCTGGGAGGGCTCACGATGACGATCACAGAGGAACGAGCGATTGCGCAGGACCCGGCGATCGGGGGGGTGGCAGGACTTCGTGCCGGAAGGTCGACCTCGCATGATGTCGCCGCTCCCGCAGGACTTGGACCGCTGGAGCTTCTCGACCTGTTGCAGGACTACACCGCCGAGATGGCCGGATTGCTTCCCCTGGCCGACCCGGGGCTGACCGAGCGCCGCTACGAGCTGTTGGAGCTCACCGACGAGCTGGAGATCTGGGCCATCCACTGGCCCCAGGGCCGGGGTCTCGAACTCCACGACCACGGGGGATCTGTCGGTGCCCTGTGGGTTGTGGCCGGGAGCCTCGAGGAGCATTATCTGCAAGGCCGGCACACGGTCGCCCATCGGACCCTCGCCACAGGTGGCGGCGCGGCATTCGGTCCGGCGTACGTCCACGACGTCGTCAACGCACACGCCGCCCCGGCCACGAGCGTCCACGCCTACTCTCCCCCTATGCCGTCCATGACCTTCTACCGCCAAGAGGCGCAAGGCCTCGTCGTGGATCGGGCCGAGTATCGGGCCGATCCCTCCTGGGCCCCTTGAGCGCCGTCGATCGGTTGCTGGCGCAGACGCGTCGCGGCCTGCAGCGAGTCGATGCGGCGCGGGCGAAGCAGATCCACGACGACGGCGGCCTGCTGATCGACATCAGGCCGGCGGCGCAGCGGGCCGAGTTCGGCGAGATCCCTGGAGCGCTGATCGTCGAGCGCAACAACCTCGAATGGCGTCTCGATCCCGGTGGGTCGCATCGCCTCCCCGAAGCCGACGATTCCGATCGACCCGTCGTGATCGTGTGCCAGGAGGGCTATGCCTCGAGCTTGGCCGCAGCCAGCCTGTTGCAGGTCGGCCGTACGGACGTGACCGATCTCGACGGCGGGTTCGTGGCGTGGCAGCAGGCGGGACTCCCGACTACCCCGGGTGCTCGGTCCTAGCCCTCCCTCACAGAGTCGTGGCGGCGGTCCCCGCTGCGCCATCTGCGTCGAGCGGGGTGGCATCCAGGGCGCAGTGGTACCTCCTGTGATGGCGGTTGAACAGCTTGGGCACGTTCTTCGGATTGCGGATGGTCGCTGCTGCGATGACGCCCCCGGCCGCGCAGGTCAGTCCGGCGATGACCATGGCGTTGCGGAAGCCGTCGGCGAATTCATGGGGATCGAGGGCGGCAGCGCCGGTGATTCCGGCCAGGAGCGGTAACACGGCAACGGCCAGCAAGCCCGGCGGCCCTCGCCACGACGTTGTTGACCGCTGATGCCACTCCGGCGTGCTCCGCTGGCGCGGCGCCCATCGCGGTAGACGTCAGGGGCGCCACCGTGATGGCCAATCCGATGCCGAAGACGATGACAGCAGGGAAGACCTGGACCAGATAGCTCCCGCTCTGGGTGGCCCTGGTCAAGAGGAGCAGGCCGGCACCGACCACGAACGGTCCTCCCGTCATCTGGAGCCGTGGGCCGATCCGTGCCGCGAGCTGACCTGAACGCGCCGAGAAGAGCAACATGATGAAGGTGACCGGGAGCAGGGCGAGCCCGGACTCGAGCGGGCTGTAGCCGACGACCAGCTGCAACTCGACCGGGAGAAGGAACAGCGCCCCGCCCAGGGCACCGTAGACGGCGAAGGTGACCGCGTTGGCCCCGCTGAATTGGCGGGAGCGAAACACCCCGAGCGGGAGCATGGGGTGTGCGCTGACGTGCTCGACCACCAGGAACGCCGGTGCCGTCAACGCGGCGACGAGGAGGCTGACGAAGACGGCCGGGCTTGTCCAGCCGTGACTCGGCGCTTCGATGAGCCCGTAGGTCAGCCCGGCCAGAAAGATCACGGCGAGCCCGGCGCCCAAGAAGTCCACGTGGCCGGCGGTCGTGGGATCCCGAGTCTCGGGCACGTGACGGGCGGTCACGAGAAGCACCACAACGGCGACGGGAAGGTTGATGAAGAACACCCACCGCCACGATGCGGCGACGATCAGGTACCCGCCCAAGAGGGGCCCGGCAGCGGTGGCGACGCCCCCGAGGCCCGACCAGGCGCCGATGGCCCGAGAGCGGTCGTCGGGCCTGAACGAGGCCTGCAGGATGGCCAGGCTGGCCGGCGCCAGGAGGGCACCACCGACGCCTTGGAGGACCCGGGCCGCGATGAGCGTCCCCGCGTTGGGGGCGAACCCGCAACACATGGAGGCCACGGCGAACCAGATGATGCCGATGGAGAAGGTCCGTTTGCGTCCCATGCGGTCGCCGAGCGATCCGCCGAGGAGCAAGAACGCGGCCAACGTCAACGAGTACCCCGAGACCACCCATTGGAGGGTCCCGACCCCGCTGTGAAAGGCGCGCCCGATGGTGGGCAGGGCGATGCCGACGACGGTCGCATCCAGCGCAGCGACGCCCGATCCGAGCACTGTGGCCGCGATGACCCATCGTCCCCGACTCGTCCCGAATGCGAGTTGGACCGGCCCGTCCGCCTCCTGCGCTGTGGGTTCAGCTTCCGTCAACGGGTCCGTACCTCCCGGGGCGGAGTCTGGCACGCGGGCAGAGACCCCACGTCTATGGTTCGAGCATGACCGAGGACGGTTTGGATCTCCGTGGGCGTGTGGCGATCATCACGGGGGGAGGAACGGGGATTGGAGCCGCAACGGCACGGCTGTTCGCCGCCCATGGTGCCGAGGCGGTTGTCCTGGCCGCCCGGACCGAGGCGCAGATCGCAGCAGTGGCGACCGAGATCGAAGCGTCGTCGTCCACGCGGGCACTTCCGGTGCTGACCGATGTCAAAGACGAAGAGTCCGTGGTCAATCTGGTGGCCCGGACCATCGACGCGTTCGGTCGTATCGATGTCCTGGTGAACAATGCCGGCGGGACGCGCATGGGACCCCTCGAGAGCACCCCGACCAAAGCGTGGGATTCGGTCTTCGCGTTGAACGTACGCGGTCCGTTCCTCTGCACCGCGAAGCGGGGCAGCACATGATCGCCCGGAGGTCGGGCGTGATCGTCAACGTCTCGTCGGGGGCGGGGGTCAACGGGGTACGGCACGGAGCGGGGTACAGCGCAGCCAAGGCGGCTCTCCAGATGTTCACCCGGGTCACTGCGGGCGAATGGGGACGCTTCGGGATACGGGCCAACTGCGTCGCGGTCGGGCTCGTCGCCTCCGAGCGTGCCGTGGACGCGTGGGAGGTGGCGGGCATCGACGCCGAGGCGTTCCGTCACGGTATTCCGCTCGGACGCGTGGGTGAGCCCGTCGATGTGGCCTCGTCCATCCTCTTCCTCAGTTGCGATGCCTCGTCCTACGTCAGCGGCGAGACATTCTCGGTGAACGGTGGCCCGAACATCGGCGGTCCGGCACTCGAGTAACCACTGGGCTCCGCACTGCGGCGTCTCATTCCGCCCGTGTCAGGACGTCGGCTCCGGTCTCCGTGACCAGAATCGTGTGTTCGAACTGGGCGGTGCGGCGCCCATCTGCAGTGACAGCAGTCCAGCCGTCTTCCCACATCACGTGCCGCCAGGATCCGGCGGTGATCATGGGCTCGATCGTGAAGGTCATGCCCGGTTCCATGACGGTGTCGGCCGAAGGTTCGTAGTAATGGGGAATCTGTGGGGCGGAGTGGAACACTTCGCCGATCCCGTGGCCGCAGTAGTTGCGCACCACGCCGAATCCCGCTTCCTCGGCGTGCCGCTGGATCGCCCGCCCGATGTCACTGATCGGCCGTCCCGGCCTGACAGATTCGATGGCCCTGTCGAGGCATTCCCGCGTGACTGCAACGAGTCGTTGCGATTCGGCGTCGACGCTCCCGACGCCGAAGGTCGCATTGGTGTCGCCGTGCACGCCCTCGAGGTAGACCGTCACGTCGAGGTTCACGATGTCGCCGTTGCCGAGCGGTCGTGAATCGGGGATGCCGTGACAGATCACCTCGTTGACCGAGGTGCAGAGCGATTTGGGATAGCCGTGATAGTTGAGGGGGCTCGGGTATGCGCCCTGCGCCACCGTGGCCCGGTGGCAGACAGCGTCGAGCTCGTCGGTCGTGATGCCGACGTCGATGGCGTTCGCGGTCGTCGCCAGCACGTCAGCCGCCATGCGACATGCTCGTCGCATGCGGCCGATGACCTCTGCGCTCTTGACCATGGGTTCGGCCACGTTGAGGGGGCGCCCGCGCTCGGCGTAGTCGGGCCATGGAATTGCCGCAGGCACGTCGCGTCGGGGTGAAATCGAGCCCGGAAGCACCCGTTCCTGTGTCGCTTGGTGGCATCGTTTGTACTTGCGGCCGCTGCCGCACCAGCACGGATCATTGGACCGCAGGGGCGGCGTCATCGGCGCATCAGGGCACTCATCGATTGCACCGTACCCGGCTGACCCCTCCGTGACCTCACGCTCGGATCACCCGCATGCTCCCATCTCCGCCGGAGAATATGAGAACGTATGCCCGTGTCGCGCCCGTCGATCTACGAGTTTGCCGGTGGACAGGAGGCGTTCTTGAGGCTGGCCGCGGCGCATCACGAACGGTGTCTGCGCGACCCCGTGTTGGAACACCCGTTCTCGCACCCGGGACACCCGCAGCACGTCGAGCGGCTGGGTAACTACTGGGCGGAGGTGTTCGGCGGCCCACCCCTCTACACCCGATCGTCCGACGGGCAGTCGGGCATGCTGACGATCCATTCGGGGATGGAAGCCGATGACGATCTGGGTGCTCGGTTCCTCGCCTGTTTCCTGCACGCGATCGATGACGCAGACCTGCCCGAGGACCCCGCCCTTCGGGAAGCGCTGCGGTCCTACATGGAGTGGGCGACCGCAGACGTGCACGCCTACAACCCGAAGGGGTCGATCGTGCCGGCGGACCTCGCCGTCCCGCGCTGGGGCTGGGATGGCCTGCACGGCAACTCCCCGGCCGCATGAGACGTCGCATCCGCTGGCTGGGTGTCGTCATGGTGCTGTGCTTCGGGCTCATCGCGTTCCAGCTCGTCAACATTCAATTCGTCAAGGCCCACCAGCTGGCCACCTCCCCCAACAATCCGCGGGTCGCGATCTTGAAGTACGACAACCCCCGGGGAACGATCTACGCCGCCGATGGGTCGGTTCTGGCCAAGTCGGTCGCCGCCAGCCCGGGCCCGGACAAGTACCCCTATTCCTATTTGCGCCAGTATCCACAGGGGCCTCTGTACGCCGGCATCACCGGCTACTACTCGCCCCTGTACTACGGGACCGCGGGAATCGAAGAGGAGTACAACTCCCAGTTGAGCGCACACAGCCAGGGGCCGCAGAACCTGAGTCAGCTCATTTTCGGGGAAAAGATCCCCTCCGTGACCGACGACGTGACCCTCACCGTCCAGCCGAAGCTGCAACAAGCGGCTTGGGATGCGTTGACCACGCTGCCGCCCGGCCCCAACAAGGACGGAGCCGTCGTGGTTCTTCAGCCCTCGACTGGCAACATCGAGGCGATGGTCTCGAATCCGACCTATGACCCCAACGCGCTTGTCAGCACCAACCTGGCGACAGAACAGACTGCGTATGCGAACTACAACACGAAGGATCGCCAAGGCTTCTTCCCGCTGCAGCCCATTGCCACGGGGTACCGGTTCGCGCCGGGATCGACCTTCAAGGTGGTCACGAGTACCGCCGCCTACAACCTTGCGCCCACCCTGGCCAACTTCAATTACCCTGTCGCCCCCTGCCAGAGCTTCTCCGATTCGGACAAGCTCCTTTGCAATGATGGTTCTAGCCCGAGGAATTCCACACCGTGCGGCGGCACGATGGCGTCGATGTTGCCCGCGTCGTGTGACCCGGGGTACGCCGAGTTGGGCGTCAATTTGGGTGTACCGGTCCTGCAGAAACAGGCGGAACTGTTCGGGTACAACGCAGTCCCCGGCATCGACCTTCCCGGCGTCGTCCCGTCCGTCTTCCCCACACTGCCCACCAACTCCCAAGCGTTGTTGGGCCAGAGCGCCATCGGTCAGTACAACGTCGCGGCGACCGCGCTGCAAAATGCCATGGTCGCCTCGGGGGTCGCCAACAAAGGCGTCGTGATGACCCCGCACCTGATGTCGGAGATCCGTGATTCGCAGGGGCAGCTCATGGAGGACTACACCCCCAAGCCGCTGCCCCAGACGGCCACGCCGAACGCCGCGGCTCAGGTCACCTCGTTGATGGTCGGCGTGGCCACCCACGGGACGGCACGGGGTGTCGGGTTCCCCTCGTACATGTGCGTCGCGGTCAAGACCGGCACAGCGCAGACCAGCGCGACCCTCCAGAACCAAACCGAGACATGGATGATCGGGTTTGCGCCGGCGTACGACCCCAAGGTCGCCGTCGCCGTCGTGGTGCCCCAGCAGAACGTCGCATCCGACGGTGCGCAGGTGGCAGGCCCGATCATGAAGGCGGTCCTCGAGGCCGCCCTCCCGCCAGGTTCGGTCAGCCCGTCGAGTTGCGTCGCGCCGACTCTGCCCGCGTCGGGTTCGCCGCACGGGTGAGAGGGGAGAGCCATGGCCGTGTTCACCGACCTCGAAGTCGAGTACCTGCGCTCGCAGCGATTGGCGCGACTGGCCACAGCGTCCGCGACAGGTCAGCCCGACGTCTCGGCGGTCGGTTTCGGCCTGGACGGTGACTCGATCACCAGCGGAGGGATCGACCTGACCAAGACGGTGCGCTTCCGGCATCTGCAGGAGAATCCTCGCGCCACCATTGTGATCGACGATCTGGCCTCGACCGATCCCTGGACGCCGCGGGGGATCAAGGTCCGCGGCACCGCGGGCATCGAGGATCACGAAGGCACCCCGCGCATCCGGATAGAGCCCGAGGTCATCTGGAGCTGGAACATCAATGCAGACGCGGAAAAGCGATTCGCCACAATTGAGCGACGGACCGTGGCGAGAGATGAGTGATCTCCCCGGCCAGGTAGCCCTCGTGACCGGAGCGGCACGCGGCCTCGGGCGAGCCGTCTCTGTGCGGCTGGCCGAGGAGGGCGTGCACATTGTCGGCGTCGACATCGGTCGGCAGATCGCGACGGTTGACTATGCGCTACCCGACGCCGGCGCGCTCGAGGAAACTGCAGCGCTCGTCGATGCCGCGGGAGCGCGCATGGTTGCCGTACAGGCCGACGTCCGTGACCAGGCGCAGATGCAGGAAACCGTGGAGCGGGCCGTCCGCGAATTCGGGAGACTTGACATCGTGCTGGCCAACGCCGCCATTGCGCCGCTGCGCGGTCCGGCCGGCCACGAAGTTGCGACGTGGCGCGACGTGATCGACGTCAACCTCACGGGTGCCTGGAACACGGTCCACACCGCCCTCCCGGCCATCATCGAAGGGGGCCGGGGTGGAAGCGTGGTCTTCACCAACTCAACGGCCGGCTTGCGTGGCCTCGGGGGTGGGACCGTGGCCTTTTCCGCCTACACCGCAGCCAAGCACGCGCTGGTCGGGCTGGCCCGCACGTTGGCCCGGGACGTGGGTCGCCACAGCATCCGCGTCAACACGATCCACCCGGCGGGTATCGACACGCCGATGATCGTCAATGAGGCCGCATCCGCGTTCATGGCCGAGAATCCCGAGTTCACGTCCTCGGTCCACCCGGCCCTGCCACTCGGCATCATGGACCCGCGGGACGTGAGCGAAGCCATCGTCTGGCTGGTCTCAGATGCGGCACGTTACGTGACAGGCGTGGCTCTTCCTGTCGACGCCGGCTGCGCGCTGTGAACGCGTCAGTTCGTGTCGGTGCCGCTCCGCAGCAGCTTTCCGGATCGCTCGCCGGTAAGACCTGAGGGCCCCACGATCTCGGTTCCGTTGACGATGACGTGGTCGATACCTTCGGGCTCGTTGTAGATCCGGCCGGCTCCACCAGGGAGGTCGTTGCGCCATCCGGCGGCGCCCGGCCCGACCGTGTCGGGATCGAAGACCACCAGATCGGCCCAGGCTCCTTCGACGAGCAGCCCCCGCCCTTCAAGGCCGTAGAGGCGGGCCGGGATGTCCGTCAGCTTCTGCACCGCCTCGGGCAGGGTGAGCGTGTCGGGCTGGCGGGTCAACGCCAGGAGGACCACGGCGTAGTCGAACGTCGACAGGATCTCGACGTGGGCCCCGGCGTCCGAGGCGCCGATGATCACGCGGGGGTCGTGCAGGGACTCGATCCTGACCTTCCAGCTGGCGGCGCTGTTGGCGATCGGTTCGGGTTGGAATCCGGTTTGGAGCTCGTCGTCGATCCACAGATCGAAAAGGGCGTCGAAGGCGTCACCCGCACCGCGTGCCGCAATGTCCGCCAGCCGTCGTCCGGCAAATGCGGAGGAGGCCGCAGAGTGCGTGTCGGCGACGACCAGGTCGGCCACGCCTGTGACGAGCGGAGAGCCGGACTCCACAGCCGACCGGCGGAGACTATCGCGGACCTCGGGATCCCGCAGCTGCGCGAGGGCATCGGTGAGGGGCAGGTCGAGGAGCTCGGACCAGCCGGGGACTGACCGGAAGAAGGGGCTCCGGCGCGCGATGCGGATGGTCGTGGGCCCCGGGTAGGTGAGGGCGACGATCCCCGCCCCCCTGGCCGCCGCCAGGTCTGAGACCTCGAGCTGTTGGCGGGAGACCTCCGGGTCGACGGGAATGAGGACGTTCCAGTTGAGCGTGCGCCCGGCAGCCAGCGACATGGCGATCATGGTCTCGATGTGCTCGTCGCTGAACGCACCCACCGTGGGTATGAACTCGAGCTGGGTGCCCGGGAATCCTGCGACCTCCCCGGCCAGTGCCACCAATTCCGGTGCGAGAGAGAATCGGGACGGCACAGGCGCACCCTCGCCGTCGAGGTGCAGCGAATTCCACGATGAGGAGAAGCCCAGCGCCCCGGCTGACAGGGCTTCACGCAGCATCGCGCGCATGGCGGAGATCGCCGCCGGCCCGGGGTCAGGCTCGGTGTGCCGATCTCCGAGCACGGCCCGTCGCAGCGCCGAGTGGCCCGCCATCACGCCGAAGTTCAGTGCCGGTCGTGCGGCCTCGACCGCGTCGAGATAGTCCCCGAAGGAGCGCCAATCCCATCCTGCTCCCTCCAGGAGGGCTTCGGCCGGGATCGCTTCGACCTCGGCCAGCATGCGGAGCATGTACCCGTCGTCGTGGTCGCTGAGGGGAGCGATGGAGAAACCGCAGTTGCCGCCGATCACCGTGGTCACGCCATGGAGGGATGAGGGTGACAGGTAAGGATCCCACAGGACCTGGGCGTCATAGTGCGTGTGGACGTCGATGAAGCCCGGTGTGACGACTTTCCCCGAGGCGTCGATCCGCCGCCGGGTCGGACCGAGCCGTCCCGGCGCGCCGATTTCGACGATCCGGCCGTCGGTGATCGCAACGTCCCGGTGTTCCGCCGGAGAACCGGTCCCGTCCAAGAACAGACCGTCTTCGACCGTGAGATCAAACATCGTGGCGCACTCCCTCTGGGGTGTCTGGCGCATCACAAAGGCGCAGTTGAGCGTATCCCCGCCCCACGCCGCGGTGCGGCGGCAGCCAGGTGGGCCGTAGTTGGTCCTCGTTGACCTGGTCGTTTAGTGTGGCAAGGGTCCGGGCATCGCTGTGAGGCCACCGTAGTGCCGACCGCACGGAGGACCGTGGACGACAAGGGCTGTCACATTCGCTTGCACATTCGCTCAGCACAGCCCGAAAGGGAGGGATCATGCTTGATCTGATCATCAGGGGCGGTGACCTCGTCGACGGGTCGGGGGCACCGCGTCGACGGGCCGACGTGGGCGTCCAGGGCGACCGCGTGGTGGCGATCGGCCAGCTCGACACGGAGGCGACATCGGTCATCGATGCCAGCGGCAAGGTCGTGACGCCGGGATTCATCGACGTCCACACGCACTTCGACGCCCAGGTCTTCTGGGACGGGGCGCTCACCCCCTCGCCGTATCACGGCGTGACCACCGCGCTGGCCGGCAATTGCGGGTTCAGCATCCAGCCGCTGTCGGGAGACGCCGGTGATGCCGAGTACCTGTTGCGGATGCTGGCGCGGGTCGAAGGCATGCCGGTCGACTCCCTACGCCAGGGGGTGCCGTGGGACTGGCGCTCGACCGACGAGTATCTCGCTGCCGTCGAGCCCAAGCTCGGTATCAACGCCGCGTTCATGGTGGGCCACTCCGCCATCCGGCGATTGGTCATGGGCACCGAGTCCATCAAGCGTGCCGCCACCAGTGAGGAGATCGCCCAGATGGCCGAGGCGCTCCGACGGGCGTTCGAAGCCGGAGCGTTGGGGTTCTCCTCGTCCTGGGCCCGCACCCACAACGACGCCGACGGTGAGATGGTGCCGTCGCGTCACGCCACGGCCGAAGAACTGATCACCCTCAGCGCGGTGGCCGGTGAGTTTCCCGGGACCAGCCTCGAGTTCATCCCGATGATCGGCGCATTCGACTCGTGGGCGGTCGAGCTGATGGCGAACATGTCGGCCGCGGCCCAGCGTCCGTTGAACTGGAACCTTCTCGTCGGCCGCGGTTCCGCGCAGGAAATCGAAGACCGCCTGGCGCCCGGTGACTACGCGCGGACGCATGGCGGCGAAGTCGTGGCATTGACGTTGCCTCTTCCCGTCACCATGCGCTTCAACTTTGCCAGCGGGTTCTTCCTCGACTCCATCCCGGGTTGGGAGAGCGCGATGAAAACGCCGCGGGACGAGCGCCTGGCCATGTTCGCCGATCCGGCGGCACGGACCGCGCTCAACGCCGCTGCGCAGAGCGAGACGTATCCCATGCGGGGTCTCATGTCCTGGCAGGACCACTACATCTTCGACGTGGTCGCACCCGAGAACGAGCAGTACAAGGGTGCGCGCATCGGTGAAATCGCCGAACAAGAGGGCCGCGATGCCTGGGATGTCCTCTGCGACATTGCCGTGGCGGACGAACTGCAGACCTCATTCGGTGCGGCTACCCCTGTCCTCAGCAAAGAGGATTGGGAACAGCGGGTCGCCATCATTCGCGACGGGCGGGCGCTGCTCGGAGGCTCTGACGCGGGCGCCCACCTCGACCTCCTCGCCACGTTCAACTATCCGACCATCATTCTGGCCGAGGCAGTCCGCCGTTACGGAGTGCTCTCGTTGGAGGAGGCGGTGCACCACATGACGCAGGAGCCGGCGCGCCTCTACGGGATCACCGACCGCGGGCTGGTGGCCCAAGGATGCTACGCCGATCTGGTCGTGCTGGATCCGGCCACTGTGGCCAGTCACGACGTGGGCATGAAGTACGACCTTCCCGGTGGTTCGGGTCGTCTGTATGCGGAGTCCGAGGGAATCGAGCATGTTGTCGTCAACGGATCGCCGATCGTCAAGGACGGGGCGTTGCTCCCCGCGAAGAGCGGCACGCTGCTCCGCAGTGGTCGCGACACGGCGGACCCCGGCCGATGAGCACCTTCGTCCTGGTGCACGGGGCAGGTCATGGCGCCTGGTGCTGGGAGCGCACCGAACAGGATCTGGCCGCCGCGGGCTTCACCTCGGTCTCGCTCGATCTGCCGCTGACCGGCTTGGCGGACGACGCTGCTGCGGTCCGCGACGTGCTGGACTCCCTCGACGAACCGGCGATCCTCGTCGGGCACTCCTACGGGGGGCTCGTGATCTCCGAGGCGGCCGGGGGAAGGGACGATGTGGCGCAACTGGTCTACGTCGCCGCGGTGCTGGTGGGCTCCGAAGAGAGTGTCCTCGAGATGGCCGGCGATTTCGCGCCGACACCGCTCATGGAGCAGATGGAGTACACGCAGGACGGCTCCATGATCTTCAGCTCGCACACAGCCCTCGATTGCTTCTACCAAGAGACGCCCGAGGACGTCGCCGGTCCAGCCTCGTTGCGTATGCGTCCCACGGCCGCCGTCGGCATGACCGCGACGCCGGGGTTCGATCCCTGGAAATCGGTACCTACGACCTACATCGTCTGTGAACGCGACCGCGCCGTGTCTCCGGACATGCAACGCGCCATGGCGAAGAAGGCAGGTCGGGTGGAGAGCATCGACACCGATCACTCGCCGTTCGTGTCGCGGCCTGAGGAGTTCCACCGCATTCTGGTGAGCATTGCCGGTGACCCTGTTGGGTGAGGAGGACGCCGGCGAAGAACATCGTCTGGCCGATCTTTTCGTGGTATCGGGTGAGGGGATGCAGTGCTACGCCGACACCAACGTCATCGCAGCCCCCTCCATTTTCGGCGGTCAGCTCTTCGGGCTCGCCGTGGTCGCTGCGGCGCAGTCCTCCGAGGGAGCCTGGATCCCCGTGTCGCTCCAGGCCCAACTCCTCGATCGTGGTCTCGCCGGGTCCGGAATCGACATTGCGGTGACCAACCTGCGTGATGGTCGATCGACTCAGCACCGGAGCCTCGCCATGAGCCAGGGCGGACGACAGATCGCCGCAGTCAACGTTGCGCTGGAGCCGGTCCCCCCGGATGCACCCACGACGCCCAGCACCCCGTCCGACGCCGCCGTCACCCCGCCCACGTCATCTGATCCCCGATCGCCGTTCGTGACGCGCTGGGGTTTCGATCAGGTGGAGGTCGTCCATCGTGATCCCGAAGCGATTCACCCCTTGTGGGTCAGGCCGCGGGTAGAGCTTCCCGACAATCCTGCGCTCCACGCTGCGGCGATCGCCTTCATTTCGGACATGGCGCTCGTCATGGTCGTGCATGAAGCCGTGGGAGACCCGCACGCAACGCCCCTGACGGTCGACCACACGATCTGGTTTCACGGTGTGCCACGTTTCGATGATTGGCTGTATCTCGACGCCAGGTTGAGCACCCGACACGATGGACGGGGCCTCGTCGCCGCCACGATCAGCAACGTCGGGGGCGACCGGGTCGCGACCGTGAGTCAAGGTGTACGGGTGAAGCGCTCCGGCGCGAGTACCCCCGGTTGAGGCCGGGCCGGACTACTGCGCCGTCAACGGGTCGGTCGCCGATCCCAGGCCGATCAGTTCCACCCGCACGCCGTTCGGGTCGTGGACGACCGCCATCTCGACTCCCTGCACAAGCGTGATCCGGCGCACCTCTTCGGTGAACCCGAGGGCCGCCAATCGCTCCAGGGTGGGCCCGACGTCCAGGTAGACGGAGAGCAAGAAGAAGCCCACCTCCGGCGGACCCACGTCGGGCGCCCCGTCGTCGATCCCCGCCGGGAATTCCACCAGCTCGACGAGACCGCCGGTGATGTCGGTCGGGTCACCGAGAAAGATCGAGCGGAGTTCCGGCCGCGGGCCCCGAACAGGGTCGGCCAATCACCCTCGAATCGTTCATCCATCTGTTCGACGAAGCCCAACCCGTCCCGCCAGAAGCGGACGCTGGCGTCAAGGTCGCGGGTGCAGATGGCGCTGTGGTGGATTTTCATCGGGTCACCTCGATGCCTGTCGGGTGTTCTCACCGTAGGCGTCGATGGGGCTGTGGAGCGCGAGTCCACCATCGACCTCGAGGATCTGCCCGGTGACCCACGCCAGTTGGTGGAGTGCAAGGATCGCCTCGGCGATGTCGTCCGGCTGGCCCAGGCGTCCCAACGGGGTTCGGTCCTCCACGGCGCCCCACCAGCCCCGGCCTGTCGGGGCTTCACCCAGCATCGGGGTCTGGGTCACGCCCGGGCCCACGGCGTTCACCCGGATCCTGTGCGGTGCCCATTCGCACGCCGCCACCTTGACCAGCATGCTGAGGGCGGCCTTCGAGGCGCAGTACGTCCCCATGCTGCGGTCGACCAGGCGCGCACTGACGCTCGACGTGGCGATGAAGGACGCCGGGACGGAGGCTTCGAGGGACGCCTTGGCGAGGGCGCGCATGACGAGCCATGGACCCCTGGTATTGACAGCCAGCACGCGGTCCCATTCCTCGACAGGCTCGTCGAGCAGCATTCCGACGTGGCCGACTCCCACGGTGACGGTCAATTCGGCGGGGACGCCGGTGAGGCCGAGGGTCTCGGTGACGGCGCGATCGATCGACTTCGGGTCGGCGACGTCACATTCCACGTCAGGCTTGCCTGCGATGTCCCAGACCAGCACCGGCTTGCCCTGGGCGCGGTAGGCCTCGACCACCGCGGCGCCGATGCCCGATGAGCCACCGACGACAACCGCACTCTTTGCATCGCTCATATGACGCCTCCCCCACGTACGCCGTCGAGCACCAACGGCGTCATGACCCTAATCAAGTGCCGACGTCGTGTCACCCGACAAGGTGAGGAGCTCACGCGAAGCGGGGCCGTACCTCCTCGGCGAACAAGCGCATCGATCGCAGGACGTGCTCCTGCGCCACGCCCCCGACGCCCATCCACGTGACGATGTTGCGGACACCGGCGGATCGCAGAACATCGATCTTCTGGCTGAAGCCATCCGGGTCGTCGAAGAGAAGGTTGGTCTCCGTGGCCTGGGTGTAGTCGGCGTCGGGAATTTCGGCCGCGGGACCGTACGAGGCGAGAGAGCTCCACACCTCGTCCGGGGACGGGGGCGCCATACTCAACGCGGCCAGACGGGACATGTGCCATTCGTAGGGTGGTTTGGCGATCGCCCGCGCCTCATCGGCCGATGGCGCCAGCAGGGTGTAGAGCAGGACGATCGCGCGGTCCAAAAAAGCGTCGGCATCGTGTGCGGACTCCTGCAGGAGCGCGGAATAGCGCGTGAAGGCTTCAGCTGTGGCCTCGACCGGGGCGAAGGGCGACGACAATGCGAGCGGAACGCCGCGTGCGATGGTCTCCTCCAGCGGCGTGGTGCCGCCGACGCTCATCAGGAGTACCTCTTCGGGGCGACGGATGGGGCGGGGCCAGGTCTGCACGGTCGGGAACCGGAAGTACGTCCCGTCATAGCTCCTCGACTCGCCGGTCCACGCTCCCAGCACGATGTCCATTGACTCGGTGAAACGGGCTTTGGTCGTGGCCTCCTCCACTTCGAAGGCCACGTTCTGCGGCCACTGATAGCCACGCCCTATGCACAGGTCGACGCGTCCTCTTCCAAGGCGGTCGAGGAGGGCGGCGCGCTCGACGAATCGGAGCGGGTGCGTCAGGGAGAGGTTCACGACGGCCGCGCCCACCCGGACCCTGGTGGTCTGTCCCAACAGGTAGGTGACCATGGTCATGGCATCGGGGCAGGCGCAATAGTCGAAGAAGTGCTGCTCGGGGACCCACACGCTGTCGAAGCCAAGCTGCTCGGCGAGGTGCACCCGTTCCAGTTCCTCGGCCATGACCTGCTCCGTCGTCGTCCAGGGAGGAACCTGGTACGTGTGATATGTCCCGAACTTCATTCCCCCGAGTTCCCCTCACGCTTGGCATGGGCTTCGGCGAGTGCACGCACCAACGCGGCCTCGATCAGCCGGTCGTTGTCCTTGGACAAGAACGTGTGCACGGGCTTTTCGAGCAGGAGCCGGGCCAGCGGGTTGAACGCCTCGTAGGTCTCGCGAAAGGAGACCTTTGTTCTGCCCTCGCCTACATCATCGAGGCGGATCCAGCCTGTCGACTTGGACCAGAGGGGCTTGGACACCGTGTCGTAGCGCCAAGAGAGCGGCCGTTCCGCCTCCGTGATCCACTCCCAGGACTCGGCCTTGCCACCGGTGAGCAGATACTTCGGCACGGGAAAGTAGCAGTGACGGACCAGACCATTCCCCACGGCGTCGCCCTGGTGCAGGATCTCGATCTGCACCGAGCCTCGATCCACGTTCGTGCGGGATTGCGCTGCCATCACGTCCCAGACCTCTTCGGGCGTTCCGTCTACGACAAATTCGAACCTGTGGTCCTGCACTTCGCCTCCCATTTGACGCGACATTCGGTGGTGTGTGCCCGAGACCGTAGGGCCGATGCAAGCGGCGCCGCACGGCGAACGTCCAGGAAGGGTCAGGAAAGGCGCATGGGCAGGCGGTCGAGCGAGCAGACAACCGTGACCAGGGGCCCGGGCACCGCCCACAAGGGATCACCTGTCACCTCCAGCGAGGTGAATCGCTCCAGGAGCGACTCGAACATGATGCGGATCTCCCGCCGGGCCAGGGTCGCACCGAGACAATGATGCGGGCCCCCGCCACCGAACGCCACCTGGTCGTTGGGTGTCCGTGCGACGTCGAAGTGAAAGGGTTCGGCAAAGACGTCCTCGTCCCGATTGGCCGAGGGATGCCAGAACGTCACGAGGTCGCCAGATCGGATCTGTTGTCCCCGCACCTCGATATCGGTTGTCGCCGTTCGCCGGAAGTATGACACGGGCGAGCTCCACCGGAGGATCTCATTGACCGCCAGATCGATGAGACCGGGATCAGCCCGGAGTCTCGCGAGCTGCCCGGGGTGTTCGGTCAACGCCAGCATTCCATAGGAGATGGCATTGCGGGTCGTTTCTGACCCTGCCGCCGCGAGAAGAAAGAAGAAGAGGTCCAGCTCGTGGTTGCTCAACCGGGTCGGCGTGCCGTCGTCGTCGACGACTTCAGCCTGCACCAAGACCGACCAGATGTCGTCAACCGGCGCGCGTCGTTTCGCGTCATTGAAAGTGGTGGCATAGGCGAACAGCTTGCGCTCGGTCTTTAGACGTTGCTCCAGCCCGACACCACCTTCGGGATCGAAGGCCCGAAGAATGGTGTTCGTACTCCTGAACACGTCGGGGCGCTCGTCCTCGGGAATGCCGATGATGTCGGCGATCACATGCAGCGGCAGGAGCTCGGCCACCTCTCCGACGAAATCGACGCCAGCCTTGCCCTCGATGGAATCGAGTATGCGATGTGTGCGCCACCGCAGGTGGCTCTCGAGCGTGTCGAGCATGCGGGGTGTGAATCCGTGCGAGACGAGTCGGCGCAAACGGGAGTGCGGCTTCCCGTCCATGGAGATCAACATCTTTCCCTTGCGCTCCGGGCTGGTGTCCCGGATTTGGGCACCGTCAAAGGCGGTGAATGTGACCGTGTCGCGGTTCACCCTTCGCAGATCATCATGGCGCGACACAACCCAGAAGGGCGCCACGCCGGCTTGGTGGAGCATTTCGGTCTCGGGGTGCTTCCAGACCGGCGCCTCCCGGCGCAGCCGGGTGAACACGTCGTGCGGAAACCCTTGACGGTAGAGGTCGTAGTCCGTGAGGTCGACATCGCTCAGACCCGTCACGGATGCACCGTTGAGAAGAAGGTCGTGTCCGGCTCACCTTGCACTGCACGCGCATCGTACTGCCAAAGGTCCATCCCGTCGTCGCCGGATGCGGAGTCCGTGTGCGATCGTGGGCAGATGGAAGTGCGACCCCGGGCCGATGGCGACCTCGTGGCCTGCGAGCGGTTGGCCGAAATGGTGCATGCACACGACGGCTATCCCGTCTATCTGCCGGGAGATCTGCGTTCCTTTCTGGCGGTGCCAGATGCCATTGGGGCCTGGGTGGCCGACGAAGACGACGAGGTTGTCGGCCACGTTGCCCTGCACCCGGCCCGCGCCGGCGCCGTGATGGACCTTGCGACGGAGAAGACAGGAATTCCTGCGTCACGCTTCGGGGTGGTCGCCCGGCTCCTCGTCAATCCGGCCGCTCGCCGATTGGGCATCGGTCGATCCCTCTTGGATCGCGCCGCGGGGCATGCAACACACCTCGGGCTCAGGCCGGTCCTCGACGTCGTCGACCGACATGTCTCGGCCATACGGCTCTACGAGAGCCAAGGATGGATTCGTCTCGGACAGGTGACTGTCACCTTCGGCCGGGGCGTACCCATCAACGAGTTCGTGTTCATCGGGCCCCGGACGGAGACCACATAGCGCCTGTCAGAATCTCGAGGTGGACAGGACGTGCGTGGTGTTCGACTTCGACGGGACGATTCTCGATACCGAGGAGCCCAGCTACCGGTCGTGGGCCGAGCTGTGGGCGGCCCATGGACAAGACCTTGCGCTGGAGGATTGGCAACGGACACTGGGTATGGAGGACGCCTTCGATCCGTGGGGGGCTCTCCAGGTCCGCGTGGGGATGAGTCTGGACCCATCGCTCAACGACCGACGACGAGCCCGGCGAGACGAGCTTCAAGCGCGCTACGACGTTCGACCAGGCATTCGTGAATGGATCGCCGACGCGGAGAACCTGGGCCTGCGCATCGGAGTGGCGTCCTCGTCATCGCTCGAATGGGTGGATGCACATCTGGAGCGTCTCGGACTGAGAGATCGCTTCGGGTCCGTCGTGGGTCGCGGAAAGGACGTCCCGTCCAAGCCTGATCCCACTTCGTACCTCTTGGCCTGCGCCAACCTCGGCGCCGACCCTCTGCTGTCCGTCGCAGTCGAAGACTCCCCGCACGGCGTCTCGGCGGCGGTCACCGCAGGACTCTTCACCGTCGCCGTGCCGCACGACCTGACCCGGTCTCTGGATTTCTCGAAGGCGGACGCCGTCGTCGGCTCGCTCGACGGCATCGGGTTGGCCGACACCGTGGCAATGGCCCGCCGTCGGGTCTAGACCGGTCGGGGTGGGTGAAGTGGCCGAAGTTTCAGCGATCGTGGCCGCGCTCAGCCAGGTGCATCGAGCAGCGCCGCGAGCCAGGGTACCGATTGTCGGGCGGCTTCGACCGCGCTGCGCTCCGTCCGAAACTCGCGCCCTGAGAAGTAGCTGATCGGCGTCCATGCCCCAAGATCCTCGGGGTCCCTGCGAAACTCCTCGAAGCCGAATGAGCCATCGGGGCGGGAGAAGATGTCGACGCAGCGACTGGCGTCGGGCACCTGATGGCTGGCGACGACGAGCCAACTCTTGTCGAGCCTGGACGACACTGCCCGCGATTTTACCGAACCATCTCGGTCCCTTGACGAAAGGCTCCATGGAGGGACCATGATGCTGCGGTGGGAATCGTGGAGTTGGTCGTCGAACTGGCCTGCCGTCTCGGACTAAAGGTCGACGAAGTCGTTCCCCTGCGATCCACGAACAACATTCTGGTCTGGTTGAGCCCCAGCATGGTGGTGGCAAAAATCTCTACCCGCCCCGACATGGCAGGCAGGGAACTGGCCCTGGCTCAGGCACTCCACCTCGCCGATGCGCCAATTGTCCCCCAGCGGCCGAAATTGGAGAACACATCCATCGTGTCGATGGGTCCGATGTGACGTTTTGGAAGTATGAGCCCCAGGCTCCGAACGTGGTGGCGAACGCCCAGTCGATCGCGACGGCGCTGCATGACCTCCACGAGGCCCTCTCACCTCTCGGATCAGTCGTTCCTCTCCACTCCCATGACCTTGCTTGTGCCGATGCAATTCGCTGTCTCGAGGATGGGGAGTTCGCACCCGACCTTCGGGCCGAGGACCGCGAGATCCTGCACGGAGTGCTCAGTTCGGCCATGAGGTCACTTCCGATGCTCTCTGACAGCGGTCGGGTGATCCATGGTTCACCGCACCGGTTGAACATCCTTGTGGTGGCCGGAAGACCCCGCTTCATTGACTTCGAGACGGTTGAGTTCGGACCAGTCGAATGGGACGTTGCCCACCTGGAGCCCGAAGTCGCGCGCCACTACCCGGGTCACCTCGACGCGGAGACTTTGGCTCTCTGTCGGATGATGATCAGCGCCACGACCGCGACCTGGTGCTGGGGCGCTCTTGAGCGTGGACCCGACATGCGGGGTCACGCGGAACGGCACCTGGCTGTGGTTCGTGCAAGAGTCGGCTGAACTTCGAGCGAGGACTCACGGGAGAGCCGTTCTCTCAGGGGACTCAATCCCGTGGTTCCGCAGATGCTGCGAGTACGGTCCGAGGTGTGCGCTTCGATCCGTACGGGAACGGTGGTCAATTCTACGAGGACGTTCTCGCGCTGGCGGGCCACCTCGCCCGTGGTCCGCTCGAGCCGGCGCTCTGTCAGCTCGTACAGGTCCGTGTCTCCCAGATGACCGGATGTTCGTTCTGTCTCGTGCTCCACTCCGGCGCGGCCCGCAGCGCAGGGGTTGTCCAGACCAAAATGGACGCCTTGGCCGGCTGGCGAGAGGCTCCCGACTTCGATGCGCGCGAGCGTGCTGCGCTCGGTCTCGCCGAAGCCATGACAAAGGTGGGGGACGGGCATCGAGTGGGCGACGCGACTTGGGAGGCGGGCCGGGCACAGTTCGATGACGGAGAGCTTGCGGCGTTGCTCTATCTCATCGGATTGATCAATGTGTGGAACCGCATCAACCTTGCCGTCGAGTTGCCGAGTGATCATGAGTTGCCCCGCGTGGGTAGCGGTCCGTGAAGGTTGAACACAGAGTCCACTTGGTGGGATAATGCACTCAGGCGTGGTCCAGCGCCTCACCTGCGATGGCTTTTCCCAGCAAAGCCACGAGAGCGGGCGAAGGGGGGCAGACCCTCGGGCCGACACAGTTGTCACGTACCCGCTCCCGGGGGGGTTCTGCTGGGGGAACTCTCGAAGGAGCCATGGAGCGTGACTGATGATGACCGAGGATCGAGACCTCAAGAAGCAGATCAGAGTGAGGGCCCAACGGACGGGAGAGTCCTACCAGGCGGCCCGCCGCCAATTGCTGGCACGCTCGCCAGTGCAAACTTCGCTGCGGCCGGACGACGAACGTGCGGTGAGGGACTACTTCGAGGGCTGGTCGCGCCACGTTGCACGGTGGCGGGAGACTGGAGGCCGTTGGCGACCTTTTTCCGGGGCGGTGCCGGTGACGGCGATGCAGGCCGCGTCCCTCCTCCATCCGAGCCCGAAAGTCCGTAGAGAGTGTCTGGGCATCCTCGACCATGCGGCCAACGATGACTCCGTCCATGTGTTCCGTCACGCGCTGGGTGACCCGGTCCCTCGAGTCCGTCTCATTGCGTTGCACGCCCTGTCCTGTGAGCACTGCCGGACGGGCGAATTGTGTGTCGAGGACGTCGTCGCTGACCTGGTGCGGACGGTACTCGAGGACCCGAGCGCAAAGGTGCGGCATCGAGCGGTCGAAGTTGTCTGTCGCATCGCGCCCATCGACCCCAGGGTCGGGCAGGCCCTTCGGCAAGCGGCAGAGAGCGACGCGGACGAGCTCGTTCGGCGGATCGCTCTCGCCGCCGCGGCGGGTGACAAGAGGGCTGTCCACAGCCGCAAGGCGCTTCGCCGGCGGACCAAGAACGAACGTAACCACCGACCTGAGTCCGTCGAGTGAGGGCGCGCACAGCACGCCATGGTCACCACGCGTAAGCTCATGCCAAATCCGCGCTCGACGCAGCGGACCAAGGCCCGAGAAGGGCCCCAGCGGGGGGAGAAGTCCATGGGGATACCTGGAGGACAGCGGCGGCGAAGTGACGGTGCCATGAGGTCCCGCCCTCCTGGCTGGCGCCGGAGGGTCACAGCTGCAGCAGCGCTCTCCGCAACTGTCCTGCTCGGGGCGTCACTTCTGCAACCCCTGACCGCGGGGGCCACTCTCCCCAAGGGCGCGAATCCCAACGGCGTCCTGATTTACGGGGTCGACCTGAACAACGAATTCGACAATACGTTCAACCCCGAGCAATCGTTCAACCCCTGCGGGTTCGCCATCCTCTCGAACATCTACGCCTCGGGTCTCGGTATTACGAACACGGCCTTCCTCCCGAACGTCATCACGAGCTGGTCGTCCACCCCGGACACGGTGACCCTCCACATCCGGCCGGGTGTCGTGTTCTCCAATGGTGACCCGGTCGACGCCAACGCCATCAAGGCGAGCCTGTTGTACAGCCGGCAGAGTCCCCTGCTGACCACGTTGTCGGCCATTTCGACGATCGATGTGATCGATCCATCGACACTTGTGCTCAACCTTTCAAACCCGATTCCCGGCGACGTCGTCCAGGCGATGTACCACTCGGACGGCACCATCTACGACCCGAGCACCATCAGTACCGACGCCAAAGCGCCGATCGGCGCCGGGCCCTTCGTCCTGAAGAGCTACAACGTTGGCTCGTCCATCAAGCTCGTCGCCAACCCCAAGTACTTCAAGAAGGGCCAATACCTGCTCGGCGGTGTCGATTTCGACCAGGCCTCGAACGGTCCGCAGATCGTCACGGCGCTCGAGTCCGGTGCCGTCGACATGGCGACGTTGGAGCCCAACGAGGTGGCAGCGGTCAAGCGCCAACCCAACCTCGCCGCAGTGGTCGGCAAGTCGTACGACTATGTCGACCTGCAGATGCGGCAGAACCGTGCCCCCTTCAACAATGCAAAGGTCCGCGCCGCGTTGGAGTATGCGGTCGACCGCAACGCCCTCAACAAGGTGGTCGACAACGGCCTCGGCGAGCCGGCTTACCAACCGTTCCCGTCGTGGTCCCCTGGCTACAACAAGGCAGTGGGGAACAAGTACACGTATCAGCCGGCGAAGGCCAAGGCCCTGCTGAAGGCCGCAGGCTTCCCCAAGGGAGTCTCGTTCACACTCACCGTTCCGAGCGGGGATCCTTCGTTTGCCCAGGCCTCCCAGATCATTCAAGAGCAGGCGAAGGCCGCCGGGTTCCATGTCTCCCTGCAGCAGGTCGACCCGGCCGATCTCCTGGTCGATGTGTACATCAAGGGCCAGGGCGACGCGGTCCTTAGCGAGCAGCTCTCGAATGGTCCCGACCTGGCAAACAATTTCGAGAACGAGTTCCTGCCGATCGGGTTTCTGACCCAGCACTACGGAACCGCCAATCCCCTCCTCGAGCCCTACATCACCAAGGCCCTCCAATATGTGACCGCCCAGCAGCAGGGCCCGTATATGCGCAAGGCGGGTGCCCTCGCCATGTCCATCGGCGCTGAAGTGCCGCTGATATTCCAACCCTCGCTGATCGGCTACAACAAGAACGTCGTCGGTGGCAAGGTCAAGGCACCGATCGGTCAATGTCATACCGATCTGACAGGCATCTACATCAAGAAGTAGCCGTTCCTCGGTCTCCTTGTTCCGGTGGCACTCGTGGGCTGATCGGCAGGGTCGCCACTCCCTGCATTCGTGCTGTTGCAGATCACGGAGTCGGAAGCGGGGCGAATGTGTCGTCGGCCGACTGTTCGACCGGCGAGATCGCCAGAGGATCCGTGGCAGGGGTTGGGCCTGAGCACGCGAAGATGTTCCTTTGCCCCTGAAGATCGAGAGTGAAGGACGAAGTGGTGTCGGGCGGGATGACGTTGAGCGTGGCCGCTGACACGCTCTCAGGCCCGACGCAGATGCTCGCGGACGACTCATTCATCAGGACGTACGCGGTCCCTCCGGCGGCGAGACTTACCCGCTGCGGAGGAGCTGAGGTGACCATTTGGTCGCCCGTTCGCTCATATGCGAGGGGGAGTAGGGCACCCTCGCTGTCGTAAAACGAAATCCCGGGATAGCCGAACAGGTAGCAGGCGTCTCCGCTCTTGTTGGTTATCTCCACCAGCAGGGAGTCCTGCTCGGTCTCCTCGGAGACGGGTGGACCGAGCGTGACGCTCAGCTCCGACGGTTGGCACCTGATCGATGCGATCACCTGAGGCACCATCGTGGTCGTTGTGGTTTGCACGGCGGTGACCGTCGTCGTTGTGGCAGGGTCGGGCGGGTCGTCGAAGTCGACGGGTGCACAGCATTCTTGACGGTAGTGGTATGCGGTGAATCGCAGGCGGCAAATGCCAGGACGATGCCCGAGAAACAAGCGGTCAAGCCGTGACCACCGCGGCGGCTGTTCCCACGACCTCTGGAAGCGCTCAGAATACTCATCGAAGTATCCACGTGCGAAGGTGCCCACAGGTTGGCCGGTGCAAGACACTTTTCGCACGGGCTCCTTCGCTGGTGCCCTTGTGTCATGTCTCGGGTCTCCGGCCGAATCGCTCCATGAACTATCGTCAACGGCGCGATCTCCCGCATCAAAATCGTTTCCCATGACAACCTATGAGGCTTCCTCGGCGTAATTCAGGTGGATGAAGACCAGTAGCCGAACGGTTCTGTTGGCGAGAGGCGGGAATGCAGATGATCGGGCCAACTCCGTGATCCGAAGTGCTCTCTCGTCCGAGGGCCCGACGGGTTTTGATCTGGCTTTTGACGGTCTCTACCGGCTCGCCTATCGGGTGGCGTTTCGCATGCTGGGGGATCGTGGGGATGCCGAAGATGTGGCCCAAGAGGCGCTGGCCAGGGCGGCGCTTCGGTGGAATCGCCTTGAAGACCGCCCAGAAGGTTGG
The DNA here is from genome assembly GCA_963706555.1 of uncultured Acidimicrobiaceae bacterium. Lineage (GTDB taxonomy): Bacteria > Actinomycetota > Acidimicrobiia > Acidimicrobiales > RAAP-2 > Bog-473. Next base: position 918,469 of record OY970164.1, on the reverse strand, counting down.
GTCACCCGGGTTGCCTCGAATCTGGCCATTGACCGCATCCGTCGCCGGGGCCGGACGTTGCCCCACGTCAACCGCCCCCTCGGCCTCGTCGATCCCCACATCGGAGAGCGTGGTGATCTTGTGAACGGGCTGCGCCGCCTGCCCCGCCGTCAACGGGAGGCGGTCGTGCTGCGCTACCTGGCGGACTTCAGCGAGGCTGACGTCGCCGTTGTCATGCACTGTTCCGAGGGGACCGTGAAAAGCCACTGTTCGCGCGGTCTCGCTGCACTCCGGCGCTCTCTCTCGGACTATCGGGACGGAGGTGACGAAGATGTTCGAGCATCTCGATGATCCGGCAGCCCCGTCGCCACGAGCGGGCGATTTGGCGAGCGTCCTGCGTCGGGCCCAGTCCATTCGAGCGCGTCGTCGCATCGCCGTGGTTGCTGCGGCGTCGATCATCCTCTTAGGCGCCCTCAGTGGATTCATCGCCAGCCGATCTTCGAACGTCCACATCAGTTCGGTCGAGACGACCTATGCGTTCGACGCGGTCAAAGGACCACTGGCTGTCGGCACGCCCGTTCCCACGACGGCCCTTCTCAATGTTGTCTTCACGACCGCAGAGGATGGATTTGCGCTGGCGGCGCACAGGGGCGCCGCCCTCCTTGCGCGGTCCACCGATGGAGGAACCACCTGGCACGTGGCAAATGACTCCCTGCCGGCGGGCTACGGGCAAAAGGCGGGTTACCCCGGCCAGATCGAGTTTGTCGGTGCCCACGGCTACCTCTGGGGTGGCGCGCCAGGTGGCGATGGGTCGGTGCCGCTGTGGGTCAGCGGCGACAGTGGCTCGACCTGGCACCAGGCGCCAATCGGCCCGATCGTCTTCGATGTGAGTGCGATCGGGGCGAACGTGTGGGCCGTCACGGGGAATTGCAATGCCTTCGCCCCGAGGCCATGCGCACTACAAACCCAGCAGTCCGTCGATTGGGGGCTTTCGTGGCAGTCAACGGGTGATGGGAGATTCGGAGTGGTGAACGGTCCCGTCGATCTTCACTCGGTGGAGCTCGCGCGCATCACCACGATGCATTCCTATGTCCTTACCTCGAATCTTCCCAGCGATGGAGGTTCCATCGAGTTGTTCTACTCGGGCGATGGTGGCCGGGCGTGGCAACAACTCCCGGTCCCTTGCTCGGGCGACTTTGACCTCGGTGCTGAGGTTGCCGCATCGAGCACAGAGGACTTGTGGCTACTCTGCGGGAGCCTGGGGTCCGGGGGTTCCCAGTCAAAGGAGCTCTACCGATCGAGCGACGGAGGGCTCACCTGGACACTGACTGCATCATCGACGGGCGTAGGGGCGGCACTCCCTTCGGCATCGGATGCGACATTGCCACAAGGCGGCTACGTCGCACCCTTTTCGATCGGGCACAAGAACCTCGCCGTTGCCAGCCCCACGACCGCCTGGCTCAAGCCCATGGGTGCCCCGCTGTACAAAACGTCCGATGGCGGACGGTCCTGGACGGCGGTGCCCGATCTCGAGACCGAGGGGATCGACAGCAGTGGGCAAGGCAACCTGACCTTCATCAGTGCGACTCAAGGCTGGATCTGTGCCTATGGCGTCGGGTTGTGGCATACCAGCAACGGCACCGACTGGGTACCACTGGGCCTTTAGCCGGGCCCAATCGAGTGATGAGGGGCGTGGTCTCCTCGCAACTCAATGCCCACGACGCCCGCAGCTGCGTGGCACGGTGAGAGCGAGGATCTCGCCGTGCCCGGTAGCCACGACGAGCTGGTGAGAGTGGTGCTCTGTGCCGAGAAGTTCCAAGAGGTCGCCGCTCCCTCGCCGCGCCTGCTCCGAATCCCGCACTGCGCCGCTCGCCGGATCGACGCATGCAAGTACTCCCCACTGGTTCCAGATCCAAAGGATGCCGTTTGCGTACAGCGTCGAGGCGGACATCGGCCAACTGAAGACGTTGTCCGGCGGCTGGTCGAGTCTCATGGAGGCCGTGCCTAAACCGGGCGGCGCGATGGCAGCAAGATCGGCGGCACCCAGCAGGACAGTTTCACCGTCCATTCCCGTCCGGAACGAGGTGACCACGCCGTCGGGAAGTGCGGTAAGGATTCCCCCGGCGACCGACCCCGTCACCGGACTGGTCGCCGACGTCGTCACAAGGAGTTGTCCATCGTTCGCGGCGCGTGCTTCCACTGCTGCGTCGACCTCCCTGCCGTCGATGCTGGGGTAGGACACCGAGACGTAGAGGAGATGGCTCGTGGGATCGGTGGCGAGGCTGGCGATTGTGCCCGACGGCACCGTCTCGATCGCGAGGACAGCACCGCTCCGCACCCCCAGATGGACGAGGGTGCTCCGATAGCCCACCCAGACGGTTCCCCGTGGCCCCGCGCTGACGAGTGCCGGCAGCCCCTCGGCATTGCCGGGTCCCGGAGGGGGGAGGCGAACCTGTCGCACGACGTGCAACGTGCTCGGGTTGACCTGGCACAGCAGTGGTCTCCCCGGTGCAGGCCCCTTTCCAATTGTTCCGCTCACCCACAAGAATCCGTCCGCGAGGGCCAAGGTGGAGGAGAAACCACTGACGCCGAACGTCGGGCCCTTACGCGCAGCACCTCCTGCGAGCGGGAAATCCTCGAGAAGGTCGGGTCCTTGCGAGAATCGGCTCTCGGACACGAGCCCGTACGCGGATCGGGTAGTGGGATCCAGCACCTGCGCCGTCGCCTTTTTCACGAGCACTTTGGAGTGCCAGGGTCCCGGCGAGCCGTGACCGACGGTGAAGGTGGGTGCCACAGGTGAGGTCGGTTTCCGGTCAACACAGCTTTGGAGCTGTCTCGAGTTGCCCGTGGCTTCAGCCGAAACGGTTGGAGTCGCGAGGGCGACCATGGTCAGGACCGCCAGCGCGCCCTTGGTGCTCAGTCGCAGCCCGGTCCCGCATTCCCGACGACTCTGGCGAGGTTGCCCATGGCAAAGAAATCGGCTCTCCATACACTCCTCACGTTTCGTGGGGTGATTCGGTTGCCACGAGCAACTCCGAACGGCGTCTGAAGACGATCGGGTGGGCTTCCACACGCGGGGCCAGGTGAGTGCTTCCCGCTACGCCGGCCAGATTTCGCGTCGCTCCGTCGACGAGGTCATCATCGGCCGCAGCGTTATGCAGAGTCGAACGACGTCAGATCTCACGTTCGTCGTCGATACGGATACCTACGCCAGAGAACACCCGAAACGCCAAAGGGAGCACCTGCGAGCTGTCGATCACGATATCCCTCAAGTATTCGGCTCCCTTGATGTCAGTAAGCGACGATCCGTGAAATTGAGCACCTGGGACGACGGCTTGTGAGAAATCAGCCTCGTCCAGGTCACAGTCGTAGAAGCGCGCTGCGTGCAAGCGTGCCGCGGAGAACTCGGTAGCGCGCAAGTTCACATGGTCAAAAAGAAGGCGGTCAGCTTCGGTCATTCGGAGATTGGCACCATCGAGCTTGCACTCCGTAAAGGTCACGTCCTCCAACCTGGCTCGTGGGATCAACGCTCCTGACATTCGACAATCGATGAACTCGACTCGACGGAACGATGCCTCTTCCATATTTGCCCCTGAGAAGTTCGCCCCTTCGATCAGGACGTCCACGAGCCGCAGATTGCGGAGGTCCGTTCCGACGAACGAGGCGTGAAGGATGTGTGCCTCTTCGACAGTCATTTCCTGAAAACACTGCCCTGCGAAATCGCCCTGGACCGTTAGCTGGAAGAGCTCCACGTCGTCGCCCTGCACTGGCTCGGATGCGACCGGCAGGTGAGCTGGGAGCCGTGGCCTCTGAGGACGGCCCTTCCGTGTATCCATCTCGTGAGCGTAAACGCTCCGAACCCTGGAGGCCGAAGAGGATTGGGCGTCATCTCAATTCGCGGGCGACGGTAACCCTCTGCGTGTGGCCAGCCCTGACGACAACGGGCTTCAACGCATGACAGGCCACTTCGCCGGATCCGCTGTAGACCCTCGGACTGCGACCCACCGCCGAGTACGTTGAGGCTGGGAGCTGCATTACGAAAGGGCCCGAGTCGCCCACACGAACTGACACGCGGTGACCCTCAGAATTGTCGAAGTCCACTTTGGCGGACGTCGATGAACTATGACGCACCGCAGGCACGAGTTGGTTCGTTGGGTCACGATGAGCGACCTGGTGTGCCTGCCGACCGGGCGAGCTCAACTGGGCCCGCCTTCGCCTGCGACAGTTGTGGTGGCATTGGGGATTGCACGGGGCTCCATTGATACCCACTCTCGATACTGGTGGTCACGTGTCAGCAAACCCGAAAAAACCAGGAAGCGCATTGTCGTTTTTCTCATCGCCGGCTCAGCGCTCCCTTTGGGCAGCCTGGCCTGGTCCTCGACGGCCTCAGGAGACCCGGATCCGGTCGCAATGGTCATCACCTCGTCGGCGGACCCGTCACCCCTTGGCCAGGACATCACCTACGACCTGACCTTGGTGACTCCGGACAATGGCCCGCTCGACCCCGCCGATACGGTCGACTTCCAGGACAACGGGAACTTCATCAACGGCTGTGGTGGTCTCAAACCCAGCCCCACGGCCACGCCTGGGACCTACACCGTCACCTGCGATGAGCCCGGAAACAACCTGAACGTCGGCGATCGTTCCATCACCGCCATCTTCAACGGCGACCCCGACTACAACCCGAACGTCGGCTCCACCACTGAGACCATCAGCCCGGCCGGCACCATCACGACGATCACCTCGCCGTCCGCCGGCTCGTCGGTCAGCTACGGCAATGAGGGCAACAACTCCCTGAACGTCTCTGTCGACGCCCCGGGTGTCACCAATCAGTCGCCGTCGAGCAGCGTCGACATCTTCTCGGGCTCGCCGGGCCCCGACACCTACCTCTGCACGGCCTACGTCGCCGGCTCGGGCAACGGGCAGTCCACCGGGAACTGCTACATCAACTCAACCACGCTCCAGTCCGGCTCCTACTCGCTCGAGGCTGTCTACAACGGCGACAACAATTTCGCCGGCTCGGTGTCCACTCCCGAGCAGTTCACGGTCACCCAGGTGACTTCCCAGATGCAGTCCTTCGCCGTGCCGGGCTACGCCTTCTACGGGGCCGAGAACGGGAACTTCTTCATCGTCGGCGTCGGCGGCGGCAACAATGGCAACCCGACCGGTGACGCCACCCTCACGGCCGGTGGGGTCAGTCTGATCGCACCCGGTACCTGCTCCGTCGGCAATGGCGGCGGAAACCCCTGCTATATCGACTCCGCCACGGCCCTGCCCGCCTCGACCACGCCGTATACCGTGACGGCCAGCTACGCCGGTGACAACAACTTCACGCCAATTTCAGTCACCTCGAAGCTCTTGGTGCTGCCGGCGACCACGGCATCGTCCCTCACGGTCACGCCGAGCTTGGTGCCCTCGAATCACGAGGATTCGGTCTTCATCTCGGCCACCGTGACCTCGGGGACGACCGGCGCGCCGACCGGCTCCGTCGCCGTGAAGCACGACGGGGTCCCGGTCTGCACCATCCACGACCTCAAGCCGTCGGGCACGAACGCCGCCACGGGTATCTGCCCCATGCTGAGCGCAAACCAGCTGCCCGAAGGCAACTACGCATTGACGGCCGAGTATCCCGGCGACGGCAACTACACGAGCTCGGTCTCGGCAGCCCAGCCCCTCACGGTGACAGGTGAGGCCCAGCTTGGCGTGATCTGCGGTGACACGACCGGCGATGCGGCCTTCGTCTGCGCCCTCTATCACGACGTCCTCGGCCGGACCGTGGACGCCGAGGGCCTGCGCACCTTCGAGAGCCAGCTCTCCTCCGGCGTCTCGCGCAGCGTCGTCGCTGAGGAACTACTGAGCAGCACCGAGCACCGCCGGGACATGATTGCCTCCTATTACGAGCAGTACCTCGGCCGACCGGCTGACCCAGGGGGCTTTGCGACTTTTCTCACGTTCTTCGCCCAGGGCGCCGATGCCGAAAGTGTCCAAGCCTCCATCATCGGGTCAGCTGAGTTCGCCAACCGGAGCGGCGGTTCGCCGACCGGGTTCGTCAGCGCTCTCTATCATGATGTCCTGAACCGCCCGGTCGACCCCTCCGGCCTCGCAACTTTCACGGGGCAATTGGCGACCGGGACGACGCGCACTGCCGTGGCAGAGGAGCTCCTCACCAGTGCGGAATACCGCAGCGACCTGATCGCCTCGTACTACCAGGCGTATCTCGGACGTCCAGCCGACGCTGGTGGCATTTCCACTTTCCTGAACCAGTTCGCACAGGGCGCCGGCAACGACGCCGTGCAGGCGGACCTTTTGAGCTCAGGGGAGTTCTACGCCGAGTCGCAGTAGAACAGGCTTCGCCTCGACTTTCGGCCCGCTGCGTCGTACTATCGCAAAACGGCAGATCTCCTGGTGACCGGGAAGCCTGCCCAGCTCGCGCATCGGGGAGACGGGGGTCGAGATGAGCGTGGACGTCGCATCGCCGCATTCTGCTTCCGACGCCGAGGTTCGACCTCGAGTCCTTTTGGTCTCCGCCGACACGCACCTCGGTCCCCCCCTCGATGTTCTGCGCCCCTATTGCCCCCAACAGCTCCTGTCGTCGTACGACGCCTACAGCGCCGACTTCGAACGAGAGAAGCCGGACTCGCCCTACGATGACGAATTAGGCGAGGGGATCCGGCATCTCGCGGGCATCTGGCATTACGACGTCCACGATCGCCTCCGGAAAATGGACGGCGACGGCATCACCGCCGAAGTTCTCTTTCACGGGTCGCAAAACGGCAATCCGATTCCGTTCACCGCACTCGGCATGGCCTTTGTGAGTTTGCCGAGTCCGGGATACAGCGACCTCACCGCGGAGGGGATGCGAATTTACAATCGGTGGCTCGCCGACTACTGCTCTGTTGAACCGGCGCGTCACGTTGGCTTGGCCCAAATCCCGGTATGGGACTCAGATGCTGCGATCAAGGAAGTGGAATGGGTCCGCAAGGCCGGAGTGACCGGCATCAATTTTCCTGCTCCTCGCGCTGGGTTGCCGGCCTATAACGAGAGCTACTGGGAGAATTTCTGGTCGGTGTGTGCCGATCACGGGATGTCGCTCAATACGCATGTGGCGAGCGGCGGCTGCAATTTCGACGAATACGGAAATGGACCCGAACATGCCGGTCTCTATACCGTGGAGGTCAGCTGGTATAGCCGGCGAGCCATCTGGTTCATGATCTTCGGTGGTGTTTTCGAGCGACACCCTGCGCTGAAGCTCGTCCTCACCGAGCAGCCTGGGCGGTGGCTCGCGCCCCTGATGGAAGAGATGGATTCAATCTTTCACTCGCTCTCGATGGGACAGATGTTGCGAGAGAACATCCGGCGCGAGCCGAGTCAGTACGTCAAGGAGAATTGCTTCGTCGGTGCAAGTTTCATGTCCCGTCCGGAGGCCGAGACGGCAGTCCAGAACGGCCTCTCCTCCCGCTACCTCTGGGGATCGGACTTCCCTCATCACGAGGGGACCTATCCCAACACGCTGGCATCGTTGCATGAGACGTTTGCGGGACTGCCGGAGGACGACGTCGTCCGGATTCTGGGCCTCAATGCCATCGAGGCGTTCGGACTGGACGGCGTAACGCTCAGAGCCATTGCCGATCGCATCGGGCCCGACCTCTGGGGGTTTTCCGAACGACGGGAGTGCCTGCTTTCACCTGAAGAGCTCCGTTACACCCTCGCCTTTCGTCAGCACGGTTCCTGGTCCTGATTCACAGCGCGAGCACACCGGCGGCACCGGCGTCCCTCACGGCGCTGTTGGCGAAAGGGGGTGCTCAAGGATCTCCTCGAGCTCCGTGATGGCCTGGTCGGGGTCGACCACCTTGATGGTTCGCATGCCCAGAGCGCGCGCCGGTTTGAGGTTGACTCCGAGGTCATCGAGGAACACCACCTCCGGGGGCTCCACGTCGACCGCCACGCAGGCCAGCTCATAGAACCGGCGATCGGGCTTGCGGACCCCCAGGACACGCGATTCGAGGACGGCATCGAAGAGGGCGTACACCGCCGCGACCTCATCGGAGACGACGTTGTTGGCCGACACAAAGTTGTTCGTGAGACATGCCGTCTTGTAGGTCGTTCGGCATCCGTTGATGGCGGCGACCATCTGAGGTCGGATCTCGCCGCCGAGCCCTTCGAGCACAATTCGACCGTCGACCTCGTAGCCAAGCGCACGTGCCTCGGCTGCCCACTCCGGCCCGAAGGCGTCGATGGCGATCTCACCTCGTTCCAGTCGGGCCCACGCGTTGCTGTCCGGATTGGTGGCATTCACGCGACGAACAAAGCCCGTTGGGAGCCCGTGTTCGGTCTCCAGGCGAGCGAACGCTTCAAACGGGCTGGTCGAGATGACTCCGCCGAAGTCGAACATCACTGCTCGTATCACCACCCATGCCTCCCTGAAGTCCGGACTCATTATGACGGGAGATTCACCCCGCAAGCGACGGATGGTCACGCGGGGAACATCACGGCCTTCCGGGGAAGAGATGCAACATGCTGGTCCGAGATGGTAAGCACAAGGAGCACAAGCACCGGGGGGTGGGCAGATGACTCTTAGTCTGACGGGCAGCGCACCAACAGCGAGCCGCGGGAATCCGGCCCGGCGGATCGGATCTCCGGTGATGGCCCTGTTCCTTGGGCTCGCAGTCGCCGCGGCTCTCCTCGGATTGCCATCAACGACGTCGGCATCTCTCAGCAAGACCAACAGCGCTCCGCACCGGATCATCGTCGATACCGACCTCTCCCTGTGGTGGGACGACGCAACGGCACTTGGAATGGCCAACGTCCTGCAGCAACGTGGCAAGGTCCAGATCCTCGGCGTCATGTCGGATGTCCGAAACCCGGTTGCCGCCGCCGCGATCGATGCCATCGATACGGCGTATGGCCACAGCAGGATTCCGGTCGGGGCCGTGGTCGACAGCGCCGCCAATACGGCCGCGCACGGCTATAGCGACTTCGTGGCCAAGCAGCTCCCTCACAGAATTCGTAACAGCGCACAAGCGCAGCCGGCGGTCCGCCTCTACCGCCAGCTGTTGGCGGCGCAGCCGAACCACAGCGTGACTGTCGTCGCCCTCGGTGGCGACACCAATCTGGCCGGGCTCCTTCGTTCCGGTCCGGGACAAGGCAGTTCCCTGCGAGGAAGAGCGCTCGTGGCGGCCAAGGTGAAGAATCTCGTCATCGAAGATGGTTTCTTTCCGACGGGGGGTCCTCCTTTCACCAACGAAAAGATAGATATTCCCGCCACTCAGTTCATCGTGGGCACAAAGGGTTGGCCGACTCCGATGGCCTGGGTCGACGGGCTCACCGGGATTGCAACGAAAGTCGGCGCCAGCCTCTGTACGACGGTGCCGCCAAAGAACCCGATGCGCATCGTCTACACGAAGCTCTTCAATTGCGGCCCACCCGGTGACGGCGACTGGGACGGGCCGACGTTGCTGTATGCAGTCGAGGGTGCGTCGGGCGTCTTCTCGGAGTTGGGCCAGGGGGGTGCTGCAGTCATCAACAGCCACGGAGGGCTGACTTGGGGTTCAGGCGTCGATCATCCACCGGAGGTCTACGTGCATGTCGCAAATCAGACTGAGCTGAATGCCCGGATCAACTCGCTCATCGAGAGTTCATGATGACGATGCGAAGAAAGCAGCACACCACCTAGTTGGACGGTTGAGGTCCGACCGATTCTTCGGGATCAGCGTCAGGAACCACGGGCAGCTCCGAATGAGCGTCGCGCCACGGCCGCACATAGGCAAGCCAGATGGCTGCGACAGCGAAGAGCGTGAGGCAGAGAACCCAACCGAGCGCCGTCGTCCCGAGTCCCACGTACTTCAGGCCCGAGGCGAAGATCACGAAGGTAATGGCCGGCCGAATGTACTTGTCCGGCGCTCTCGATGAGATGAACGAACCCACGATCACGGCAGGGATGCTTCCGATGATTATCGACGTGGTGACGGAAAACTCGACATGTCCAAAGGCCAGGGCGCCGAGTGCAGCGGCCGCAGTCAGTGGAACAGCCTGGGTGAGGTCAGTACCCACCAGTTGATTGGCACCGATCATCGGATAGAGGAAGAGGAGCATGACAATCATCAAGGACCCCGAACCCACCGACGTTATCCCGACGATCAGCCCACCGACCATGCCGATGACGACAGTGGGCAGGGGTCGGACCCTCAGGCCATGAACGAGTGCCTTACGCTCATGGTCTCCGCGACGGTCGAGGAAGTAGCGGATCACCATGGCCGCTGCCCCGATCAGGAGTGCAGCGCCCAGAGCCCTTTCGATGTTGGTTTGAGATGTCGTGGCATCCCCCATGAGATGCAGGAGGTAGGCGCCGAGGAAGGCCATAGGCACCGATCCGGTCACCAGCCATCCGACCAAGCTGAAATTCACCGTCTTCTTCGTCATGTGGACGGCCGCTCCAAACGGGCGCATGAAGACCGCGGCGACGAGATCGCTGGAAATCGCTGTCGAGGGCTTCACATTGAACAACAGAATCAGCATCGGCGTCATCAATGCTCCGCCACCTGCTCCCGTCAGCCCGACGAGGAACCCGACAAACGCACTCCCGAGCACAATGTACGGATCGATATTCAAGAATGTCCCTCAGCGTTTGATTGGCGCGGGTCAAGAGTCTAAAGGGTTGACCTCGTCGATCGGGCGAGAGCCAAAGGTCCCTCATGTCCCGTCGGACGAGGGACACGGCGCGTTCGTGAATGGCAGCACATTGAGAACGTGCACTGTTCTTTTCGAGGCGAGAACGGAGCATCCCTTTCGGGGTGGTGGGATGCTCGCCGATAGCTCTGTGGCCAATCAGCTTCCTAGGTGGTGGTGAGCCTCCAGCTCAATCCAGGTGATGCTTGACGGCGGACCGGCAACGCCCCCTTTTGCCAGAGCTTCCCCGAGTCGGTCCTCCAAAAATCGGGCCTGGTGCTCTGGGCTATCCCAGACTTCGATCACGACGAGATGTCCGTTCTCGTTCAGCCCAGCTGAATGTGCGATCAGCCCGTCGGGCCAGTTGCCCTCGCCGGATTCCGGGTCAATGCCCAACTCCTTGTTGACGGCCCGATACTCCGTCAGGGTGACGCCCTCAAACTCCAGAATAATTTCAGCAGCCACGGTTCCGCCCTCCACTTTGTGAACTAGTCAATTCACCTCAGTAGCCTGGCATGTCCGCGTGGATCCCGCCACCGGTGTCGGATCCGAGCCAAACTCGTGGCGACCTCGACTGCGGAGCTCTCCGTTGGTTCTATGCTCGGCCGTCACATCGGCGCAATGGAGAACTCATGACTCTGCCAGGTGACAACACCACGGGGATCCAGGTAACGACGAAGATCTTTCCACTGGCAGTTCTCCTGCTGTTGTTCAAGACCAACGTCACAATCGACGGGGTGACCTCAGTCCAACCTTGGGGAAGTCACTTCTTCAGCGTGCCAGCTGGCACGCACGATGTCACGGTGTCGTTCCGCTATCTGTTCTCGCAAGCAACTGGTCAAAGCCGCATCACCGTCGAGGTCGACCCCGGTCGAATTACGAATGTGAAGTATCGCTCTCCGTTCCTCGTCTTCCTGGGGGGATCAATGAAAGTAGAGCCGCCTTCGAGTTCGGTCTAGGGACAACAACCGGCGCAGACGTCGTCAGGTGATCGGAACGCTGTCTCGTCTATTCCTCGATGAGAATCACGAGCGTATCGGCCACAACGCCGTCGTGCTCCATGGCCTCGGCGGCAGCCTCTGTCTGCATGGCAGCCGCAAACGCATCCATGTCAGGAACGTCCATGAGGAGTCCGACCTTTGTGGGGTCCTCCAGGTTCACGAAGGTCCGGATGTTCGTGACGCCGAGCTGGCCGAAGACCTCCTGGCGCTTCGGCGAGTTCAGCCAGTGGTCCTTGCCCTTCGAAATGTCGTGGTACCCGATGAGTGTCGGCATGGCGTCTCCTTGTGGTCGGCAGGTGGGAGTTCGAAGTGTAACGAGGTGAGAAATGTCACGCTCGGGGACCGGGGGGTCTCCTCCTCAGACCCTGCACCTGCTTCCCTGAGGGACCAGTCCCGTCCGCTTCTCGCGGGAGATCCGCCCGACTTTTCAGGCGGACTGCATCGATGACCTCCGTGCCTGGGCGCCCGAGGCTCCGCGCGCGAATATGGATCCGCCCGACATGCAAAGGGGAACGTTGACGACACAGTCCACACCACCAGGCTGGTACCCCGATCATCAGGACCCGACTGTCGTGCGATGGTGGGATGGGGCGCAATGGACGGCCACTACCCAGCCTGTCGCCCCTCTCGTCATCCCGGCAACATCGTCAGCCCTTTCGGAGGGTTTCTTTGCAGCACCGTCGGATGCACCACGAGCGCTCAAGCCCATTGTCGCGTTACTCGGCGCCAATCTCGCCTTATCCATCGCCCTGACGATCGCAACAATCCTGTTGCGCCACAGCCTTGTCAACTATCAGCTTGACCACCGAAATATCACCGACCCGACCCAGCGACAGCTCCTGCGTGACAGCTACAACTATGGAATCGTAAGCCGGGCTGTCATCAACGTGGTCGTCAGTGTTGTGTACGTCTTCTTGGTGCGCGCCCTCCTTCGAGGGAGGCGGTGGGCACACAGGAGAGTCGTAGTACTCAGTGCCGCAGGCATACTGGGGCTGGCGATTCTCCAACTCACGCCCTACCCGCCGTGGATACGCGTCGAACAGTTGTTCCAAGCCATCGTGCTCGCGACTCTGTTGTGGCTCGTGCTCCGACCGGGGGTGCGGTCTCACTTCGCCAAGGGACTCCCTGGTAGAGACGAGCGACGCTTCCGATCCTGATCCCGAAGAGCGAGGAGGATGCGAACTTGTGGCTTGATGCTGCGTATTGTTCCGACACGGGTCTCGTCATCCCCGGCGCTCCACCGCGATATGCCGCCGATTTTCGCCTATCCGTCGATGGGGTCCATGTAGAAAAGGCCGGAATTGACGTCGTGCTCCCTTGGGCCCAAACGGGTACGTCATGGCACCTGGGGTCGTATTCCCGGGGAAGGAGGACCGTCGATCGGCCAGGTGTGCCATCGATCCCGTCTGGCGGAATTATCAATGCTGGCCTGTATACGAGGGGGGACTCTACGAATCGGATGGTACCGATATTCCTGTCCCTGAAGGCAAGCCGACGCCGACTCCCTTTTACCGATCCCTTCAAACGAGGGATCGGCTTGAGCTATGTCATTCCTCTCTATGCCCATCGGAATGACACGGTGATCTCCAAGGATGCCTGGTCGATCTGGAATCTCTGCCTACTGCTAGCTCAGCGACACGATCTGCAGCCCCGCCTTGGGGAATTGAACCGAACGGAGAACCTGTTGCGCGACCTCAGGCGACACCAACTGCCGGTTGTGCGTGGACATCTGGGAGTCCGCACGGAATCGGTGCAGATTCGAACAGCGATGCGGGGAGCCAACATCGTCCACCGACTCGGTGGACGTCCGGTACCCGGCGATGCTCTCGTCGATCGAGACGAAGCGATCTCGAAGATTGTGACTCGGCTCTCAACGAGCCCGTACGCCAAGGGTGTCAACGTCAATCCGAAGCACGTAGAGGAGATTCTCGACGCCGAATACTTCAACATCGAACAGTGGCCCTTTGCTGCCCTCGTCGAGGGTTCCGATCACCCATAACTCGAGTGTCAGTATCCGTTCCGATGGAACCTTCGCGACGAACCGAAGATGAGGGACCTACCAGCGGTGGATTACGTTTTCTCGATGGTTGAGGAAATCGGTGGTGCTGTGCGTTTCGACCAAGCCAATGTCGTCCAGCGCGGCATGCGGCTTCTGGCCGGAACGCGGCCTATGGCGTGGCTGTTCGCACGGGTGATGCACCATGTCGATGGACCGGTGATGCGCCGCAGCGCCGGACGTCACTCCGTCTCGGCCACCCTGACCGGGCTACCGATCATCGAGCTCACGACCGTCGGTGCCCGTTCGGGCGAATCGCGGACCTTGCCGCTCGTCGGGGTGCCCGACGGTGATCGGCTCGTGCTCGTTGCTTCGAACTACGGGAAGCAACAGAATCCGGCCTGGTACTACAACCTCAAAGCCCATCCGCGGTGTAGCACTGTCTTTGGCGGTCAGCGTCACGAGATGGAGGCCTATGAGGCCGAGGGCGAGGAACGCCGGCGTTTGTGGGAGTTGGACGTGTCGGTGTACCCGCCACGAAACCACTATGCACAGCGAGCCGGAAACCGCCGTATCCCGGTAATGGTCTTGCAGCCGGCATCCATGCCGACCGGCTCACGAGCCAGATGACGCTGGGCAAAATGAGGCGTGGAGATGGATCTGGAAAGTGTCACTTTCCCGCTAACCGCTGTCTCGTTCGTAGTTTTCAAGCGACGAGGTCCATGGCAACGCGACGCCGAGTCCGGATACTGCGGGTCGCTTGGAGATAGGACCTTTGACCTATGTCCTTCGCCGAGGCAACCCGTACTATTTGGGTAGGCCTCTCGCCGGCCTGACCTCGGGGCAAAGGATGATGATCGTGTCGCACCTGCGTAGAGGATTCTCGGCCACCGGGTCAGCGCTCACTCACCCATGTGGACCCATAGGTGAGGACGATCCAGACGGGCATCCACTCGTGGGACCCCGCTGATTTCCGAAGTGCCATCAAAGGGGACATCATGCGTCTGAGCTGCTCCCTCCAGTGGTCGGGACCGGCGTCGATCCGGTGACCTCACGCTTTTCAGGCGCGCGCTCTACCAACTGAGCTACCCGACCGGGTGACCAGGTTCGACCGTCATGTTGACCGATCGGATCTGGCGGCGGACCTGACGGGATTTGAACCCGCGACCTCCGCCTTGACAGGGCGGCGTGCACTCCAGGCTGCACCACAGGTCCGTAACGGCCGAAGCCGTGCGTTTCGCCAGTTCGATGTTCGTCTCCCCTTTGAGCGGCCCTTCACTGTAGCCGAATGCCGTGGGGTGGCCCACGGCGTCGTTACCCCTGGTCCCGGCCTTTCCAGAGGGTGCCCGCAGTCGGCGGGAGCCATTACGTGAGCCAGAAGGGTCGGGGCGCCTCAATGCGGGCGAGTGGGGTCTCGACCGGTCCGAACCGCTCTGCACCGTCCCGCCAATCCGTGAACGCCAGGGTCAGCTCGGCCCGGTCGCGAGCGACGAAGTTCCACCACATGGCGATCTGCTCAGCGAACGGGCGGCCACCGAGCAGGAGGAACCGGGACCCCTCTTCGAGGACCAGTTCGAGGCGCTCGCGATCGGTTCCGAGGTAGACGAGTTCGTTCGGCCCTGCCTGTGCGCCTTCGATCCGCACGCTCCCGTGGAGCACGGCGATCCCATGTTCGAAGGTCGGGTCGAGGGGCACATGGAGCAGACCGCTCCCGACGATGTCGACGCCGACCAGTCCCGAATCGACGGTGGCCGGGGACCGTGATCCGGCGAAATCGCCGATGAGGATCGTCGCCTGTCCGTGATCGAGCTCGACCCGGGGCATCTCTGCGTGATGTGCGAACGTCGGTGGAAGGTGTCGGGTGCTTTCGGGCTGCGCCACCCAAAGTTGCACCCCGTCCATGCGCCCTCTCAACTGGCTGCGGGCGTCTTCAGCGTGGGCGATGCCGCTCCCCGTGGTCATCAGGTTCAGTTGTCCGGGTCGGATCGGTTGGCGGTTGCCAAGGCTGTCGGAGTGCAGGACCTCTCCGCTCAGGAGCCAGGTCACCGTATGCAGGCCGATGTGTGGATGCGGACCGACGACCATGGTGCGCTCGGGCGTGACATCGATCGGTCCGAAGCGGTCCAGGAAGCACCAGGCGCCGACCATGCGCCGTCCCCGTCGGGGAAGGGACCGGTGGACATGGAGTCCTCCCACGTCTGCGAGATGGCTCTGGGTGATGGTGAGCTCCGCTCCGGTCATGGCGTCCACACTCCCATACCTCCCCGGTTGCCGGTCGCTCAAGGGCGAGCCCTGCGACGCCCTTCGAGAGGGCGTTTCTTCCCGCCCTTCTGGGCTTCGCGGGCCAGACGATGATCGTTCTTCTGTGCGGCAAACGCCGCCTCGCTGAGGAGTTTTCGATAGCTGTCGAGTCGGTCGGCTGAGAGCTCACCGGCGGCAATGGCCGCCAGTACCGCACAACCTGGCTCGCTCCCGTGCGCACAGTCGTTGAAGCGGCAGTCTTCTTCGAGGTCGGTGATGTCCGCGAACGCGGCCTCGATTCCTTCGTCGTCGACCCACATGCCCAGCTCTCGAAGTCCGGGAGTATCGATCAACGCGCCGCCTCCAGGCACGACGAGGAGCTCTCTCCAGGTCGTCGTGTGTCGTCCTTTACTGTCAGCCTGGCGGACCTCTCCGGTCTGGACGACGTCGGCCCCCATGAGGGAGTTGACCAAGGAGGACTTCCCCGAGCCGGACGTCCCGAGAAGTGCCACGGTGCTGCCGGCGGTGATGTACGTGCGCACTGCATCCATTCCCACCCCGGTCACCACCGAGACATCGAGCACGGCGAGATCTCCGCTGACCGCGTGCACCTCCGCCCGTGCCGCTTTGATCACCACGTCGTCGACCACGTCGACCTTGGTCAGCAGCAGCACGGGTTGCGCCCCGCTGTCCCAGGCCAAGGCCAAGAACCGCTCGACCTGACGTCGCAAGATCGGCCGGTCGAGAGGTATGACGACCATCACGGTGTCGATGTTCGCGGCCAGTGCCTGCGACTCGACGCGCGACCCCGACGATTGGCGGACGAGTGCGGTTCGGCGGGCCAGCACTTCGAGCACCGCGTAGGTCACCCCGTCTGGATCCGGCGTTCCGCGCACTGTGCACCAGTCGCCGACACAGACCGGGGACACCCCCGAAGTGGCGACGGCGATGTCGTTGCCGTCGGTAAGCAATTGGAAGCGACCGCGATCGACGCGTCCGACGCGTCCGGCCACAGTCCCCGCCGGCGATGCCCCGAGCGCGTCGGCGAGCGCCTCGAGCTCGGCATCGTCGGCCCCCAACGTGCGCAGCCTCACCACAAGCGCCGCGTCATCACGCACGTGAAGAGTCTCCGGGCGTTCCTCCGGCGGCTGTGCGGCACATGCGGCGGGCCTTTGTCGGGCGGTGCGGTGCGATCAATCCATGTTCCTTTCCGAACGCCTCGAGCTCATGCGCCGGCCTACGAGAGCCGGTCGACCACCAGATCGGACGTCGTGGTGCTCGCCGTAACGACCGCAGGGTCGGGGCCGAGCAGTTGGTCGGCCGCTCCCACGGGAGTCGGGAAACTCAACTCAGCGGTCTGCGAGATACGGAACACGCAACTCACAGAAGTTGCGGTCGCCTGCGGACAGTCGCCTGGCCCGTTGGCGCCGATGAGGACCAGAGCACCGGCCGACGTGTCGACGATCTGCTCGGTGACCGATCCCGAGTAGCTGCCCATCGCCAGCAACGTGTCAGCATTGTACGGGCTCAGCTGAGCGTCGAGCCCCTGCCCCGCCGGAACGCTGATCCACACCAAGCCGCCGGCCACCGCGGCGACGCCGGCGATGCCGCCGCCCTCCCCGTTGGGAGTGTCGGCGAGCGCCGGTCCGACGGTACTGACGCCCGCCGGGCTCAGCTTGACGAGGTGGTTGTCCGACCGCTCGTAGTACACCGATCCATCGGGGCCGAAGGCGGCGCTGGTTCCTTCGGCGATCTCCTTCGGTGCGGAAGCGGACGTCGGCACAATGCGGTAGACGTCTTGCACGTTGCCTTGGGCGATCATCACCAGAACCTGCCCGCCGGCGGCGCTCATCGAGACCAGGTTGGCGTCGGAGGTGTTCGCCGTACTGATGGGCGGCAGCTTCCACTGACCCATCTGGTCGCCCGTGCTGCGGGTGTAGCCGATCACGCTGTTGTCGGCGACGACGTAGAGGTTGGTGGCGTCGGCAGCCAAGGCGCTCACTCCACCGCTGACATGCTCGGCGATCGCCGCCGGCCCTTTGGGATCGACGACCCACACCACTGTCATCGTGGCCGTGTCGTGTCCTTCCGGCGAGACGAACACCGCGCCGTCAGGTGCCTCCGCTGCGGTGATCTGCACGTTGGCCGGAATGGGGACGTCCACCGCGGACGACACTTGCAGCTGGCCGGTCGTCGCCACTGTCGTCACCGTTGTCGTGGGTGCCAACGTGGTCGACGTGGTCGATGTAGACGCACTCTTTCCCGAGTTGTTCGCCGACGAACATGCGGCCAAGAGCAGACTGGTGACGATGAGCATGACCGCCCCACCCGCGAGGCGGCGGGTCATCGAGGTCTTGGTCATCCTCCCCATTGTGGCCGGTGCGGCCCGACACCGGGCGACGGACGGAGATTCATGCCTTCGTGATGGTGGCGACCTTGGCCACTGCAACGGGGAGTGATCCGTACGGCACCAGCCGGGTGGTCGTGGTCAGATTCGTGGAGGCACCAGCAGGAGACACCTCGAGCCCTGGTCGATCGTTGCCACATCGCCAGAACCTTCGCGCGACTTCCGCCCGAATTTATGGCGCCGCTGAGGTTCCGCGCACGATTGCAGCCAGCACTTGCTCCTCGCCGGGGAGGGTGACGATCGTCATGCCGTCCTGCTCGGTCAACCAGTTCCGGTTCCTCCGGTGCAGGTCATCGGACACGTCGAAGCGGTTCAGCACCACGATCACGTTGGCCCGGCGTACGCCGGCCGTGCCAGGTGTACCCGAGCCGGCCAGGGCATCGACCGAGAGGCGCACCGCATTGATCGTGCCCAGTCCGGCGTCGGCTACGAGGAGGATCACGTCGGGATCCAACGCGGCGAGAAGGGCGACCGCATCACCGTCGTGGCCCTGCGGGGAGCGCACGCCGCCGGCGGTCTCGACCAAGCCCACAGCGACGCCGGCCGCGGGCCACGTCAGTTCCTCCGTCATGTCGGCGACCGCGATGCGATCTCGCCCGAGAGCTTCGGCCGCCATCGGGGGCGCCATGGCGACCGGGTACCACCGGTGCGGGGGGCAGACCGTTTCTGAAGTTTCCCCCGTCGCCGCGCCGAGCACGGCGGAGTCGAATCCGGCCGGGTCTTCTCCCGCGTCGAAGGATTGGGCCGGCTTGCGTGCGGCGACGGTCACTCCCGCACGGCGGAGTGTGGTGAGGAGCCGGGCGGACACCCAGGTCTTCCCGATGTCGGTTCCCGTCCCGACCACCACGACGAGCCGTTGGGGCCGGGGGGCCATGTGGGTCAGAGGACCTGGGCCAGGAGTGCGGCCCGCAGGGGGGCGAGGGCCTCGATCAACCGGTTCACCTGCTTGTCGGTGTGGGCGGCCGAGAGCGTCACCCGCAGCCGGCTGGTGCCGACCGGGACGGTGGGGGGCCGGATGGCGGGCACCCAGAGGCCTTGCGCCAGGAGCGCGGCGGATGCCGTGACCGCCCGCTCTTCGCTGCCCAGGATCACCGGGATGATGGGGCTCGTCGGCCCATCGGGACCCCCTGCGTCGTCGCGCCGGCGGGGGGCGTCGACCCGCGTCACCAGGTCGGCCAGGCGCGCCACGAGCGCGTCGCCTTCTGCGGAACGCAGCACCCGGAGGGCGGCGAGGGCAGCAGCGGCGTCGCCTGGCGTCAGGGCGGTGGTGAAGATGTACGGGCGGGCCAGGTTGACCATGAGGTCGATGACATTCTGCGGGCCGGCCAGGAACCCGCCCAGCGAACCCAGCGTCTTGGACAGCGTCCCCATCCGGACCAGGGTGAGGTCCGGATCGTGCGTGAAGTCCGGCGGCAGATGCGGCCCGAGGACCGCATGCGCCTCGTCGATCAGGAGCAGCGCACCGTGCCGGCGGCACAGGGCGGCGATCTCCGGCACCGGTGCGGCGTCGCCGTCCATGGAGAAGACCGTGTCGGTGACCACGATCGTCGGCGTGGTAGGGCTCATTTCCAGCAGAGCGGAGAGGTGCGACATGTCGCAGTGCCGGTAGATCGAGAGCTGGGACCGGGACAACCGGCAGCCGTCAATGATCGACGCGTGGTTCAGCTCGTCGGAGAGGACGCGCACCTCGGGCCCGCCCAGCACGCTCAGTGCGCCGAGGTTGGCGGCGAAGCCGGTGGGGAAGCAGATGGCGGCGTCAGTTTCCTTCCACTCGGCCAGAGCGACTTCCAGCGCGGTATGCACCGGGCGCGAACCGGTGATCAGCCGGGAGGCACCGGCGCCCGCCCCCCAGCGCCGCGTCGCAGCGACCGCGGCGGACACCACGGCCCGGTGCGAGCTCAGGCCGAGATAGTCGTTGGAGGCGAACGAGACGACGTGCGCGCCGTCGAGGGCGCCTTGCGGCCCGAAGGCGTCGAATTCCCGGGGCTGGCGCCATCGGCCGCTGGCGACGACCGTATCGAGGCGCGCTCGCACGCGGTCGGCCCAAATGCGGAGTGGGGGAGCGCCGTCGGTTGGGGGAGCGCCGTCGGTTGGAGGAGCGTCGGTGGTTGGAGGAGCGTCGGTGGTTGGAGGAGCGCTGTCGGTCGTGGCGCTGGGCGTGTTGTCGGTCGTGGCGGGGCCAGGGCCGGGGGCGGACGCCGGGGCGGACGTCATGCGTCGATCACGTCGTGGAGTGCGCCCTCGAGAGCATCGATGATGCGCATGATCTCTTCATCGGTGGTGGTGAGAGGTGGCATGAGGACGACCACGTCGCCGAGGGGGCGTAGCAGGACGCCGCGAGCGACGGCCCCGGCGCAGACGCGGCGGCCCCAGCGCAGGCCCGGCTTTGGTGGGGCCAGTTCCACGCCGACCATCAGGCCCCGCTGGCGTACGTCCTTGACGCCCGGGAGTGGGGAGATGCGATCGGCGAGGAGAGCCGCCAGCTGATCGGTCCGGGCCGTGACGTGTGCCATCACGTCCCACGCCTCGAGGAGATGCAGGTGCTCGAGGGCGACCGCTGCCGCCAAGGCGTTCCCTCCGTAGGAGTGGCCGTGGAAGAAGGTCTGCGGCCCGAGGTCAGCGCCGAGGAACGCGTCGAACACGTCGCCCGAGGTCACTGTGGCCGACATGGCGAGATACCCGCCCGTGATCCCTTTGCCCAGGCACAGAAGGTCCGGCCGCAGCCCGCACTGCTCGGACGCGAAGAGGGTCCCGGTCCGTCCGAAACCTGTGGCCACTTCGTCGCAGATCAGCAGCACGCCTTGGGCCCGGCAGGTCTCGCCCAGGGCGCGGACGTCCTCGGCCTGCGCGCACAGCATGCCCGACGCCCCTTGCACGAGCGGCTCAATCACGACGGCTGCCAACTCGTTCGCGTGGGCTTCGACCGCGCCGCACGCCTTCGCCGCCCAGCCCGGGTCGGCGTACCCGGGCGTGCGCAGGACGGGAAAGCAGAGAGGGTCGAACACGGCACTGAAGACGCCGCCGTCGCCGAGGGACAGCGACCCGATGGTGTCGCCGTGATAGGCGTCGCCCAGGGCCATGAACCGTGTGCGCCCCTCGACGCCACGGTTGACCCAGTACTGAAAGGCGATCTTCAGGGCTTGTTCGACGGCCACGGCTCCGTCGGCGGCAAAAAGGAAGTGCGGAGCGTCGACCGGCACGACGTCGGCCAGTGCCTCGGCCAGTTCGATCACGACGGTGTTGCCGTTGCCGAGCATCGTGCTGTGGGCGACCTTGCCCGCTTGTGCGATGAGCGCCGCATCGAGCTCGGGCACGTGGTGTCCGAGTGTGTTGACCCAGAGGGACGAGATCGCATCGAGGTAGCGGCGGCCACCGACATCGATCAGCTCGCGTCCCTCGGCCCGGTCGATGACGAGCGGCGCGTTGGTGGCGTAGGCACCCATCTGGGTGAACCCGTGCCACACCACGGCGGCATCGCGCTCGATCCAGATTTCGGCGGCGACGTCCGGTCCGGCTGCCGCCGCCCCTTCGATGCGGTGCGCGTGCCCCCCGGGGCGTTCTCCCGCGGCCCCACCTCCGGCGGGCTCGTGGTCCGGCACGCGGTCAGGCCTTGTAGTCGTAGAAACCGCGGCCCGATTTGCGGCCGAGCAGCCCGGCCTCGACCATGCGCGCCACCAACGGCGGCGGCGCGTAGAGCGGCTCCTTGAACTCTTCGTAGAGCGAGTTCGCGATCGCCATTGTTGTGTCGAGGCCGATGAGGTCTGCCAGGTGGAGTGGTCCCATCGGATGCGCGCAGCCCTTCACCATGCCCATGTCGATGTCATCCGCGGTGGCGAAGCCCGATTCGAGCATGCGGACCGCCGAGAGGATGTAGGGGATGAGGAGCGCGTTCACGATGAAGCCGGCGCGGTCCTGCGAGCGGATCACCTGCTTGCCCAGTTGCTCGGTGGCGAAGCGCTCCGCTTTCTCCACCGTCTCCTCGCTGGTCAGGAGGGACGAGACCACCTCCACCAGCGGCAACACCGGGACCGGGTTGAAGAAGTGGATGCCGATGACCTGGCTGGGCCGGCCGGTGGCCATCGCCAACTTCATGATCGGGATCGACGAGGTGTTCGAGGCCAGGACGGCATCAGCGGCCTCCACGACCTTGTCGAGCGCCTCGAAGACGGCCACCTTCTCGGGTTCCGATTCCACGACCGCCTCGACCACGAGTTGGCGGTCGGCCAGTGAGCCGAGGTCGGCGGAATACTCGATGTTGGCGAGGGCCGCGTGGGCTTCGGGCTCGCTCAGCTTGGCTGCTTTCTGCGCCCGGCCGATGGAGTCGCTGATGCGCTGGCGGCCACGATCGAGGCTGACCTGGTCGAGGTCGACCACACGGACGTCCAAGCCGGCTCGGGCGGCCGCCTCGGTGATCCCTGATCCCATGAGACCGCAACCGACGACGCCGACCCTTTGGATATCCATTGGCTCTCTTCTCCTCTCGGCACGTCCCGGCGTGCCGCCAACCGACGAGTTGAGCATCTTGGTCTCCCTCCTGGCAAACATCCCCGAATCTGTTCCCCCGGGGCGCCTGGACCCCGCCCCGGGGCGTCCCGGGGGAACAGAGGGCGTCCCGAGGGCGTCCCGAGGGCGTCCCGGGGGCGTCGGCGAGGGCGTCGGGCTGCCGTTTGCGGTGCCCGCTCGGGTCGATCTCGGCTAGGAAGGGCAGGTCCAGGGCAGGTCACGGTGATCGAAGGGGAGTTTGGGCCATGTTGAGCAGTGACGAGGTAGCGGCAGCCCGCGGGCGGCTGGGAGCCGTCGGGGTGTGGATGGGATCGATCATGGGGGCGCCCATAGAGCGCGAGCGCGAGATCGCCCGGCGCATCGAGGACCTGGGCTACGGCTCCCTGTGGACCGGTGAGATCGTCGGGGGCAAAGAGGCCTTCGCCCACCAGTCGGTCCTGTTGGCGGCCACCCGGCACATCTCGACCGGGACCGGGATCGCCAACGTGTGGGCACGCCGGCCGGGCACCATGGAGGGCGGGGGCGCCACCCTCGGCGCGGCGTACCCCGGACGTTTCGTGCTCGGAATCGGGATCAGCCACGGTCCCATCGTCGAGATGAGTGGGCAGGTCTATGCCAAACCCATGGAAACGATGCTCGACTACCTCGACGGCATGGATGCATCCATCGCCTACGCGCCGGTGCCCGAAGTGCCGGTTCCCCGCGTGCTCGCGGCACTGCGTCCCAAAATGCTCGAACTGGCCCGTACGCGCGGCGATGGCGCACACCCGTACCTGGTGCCAACGGCGCACACGACGCTGGCCCGTGCCGCACTGGGCCCCGACAAGCTCCTGATCCCCGAGCAGGCCTTCGCCCTCGAGACCGACCCCGCCGAAGCCCGTCGCATCGGTCGTGAGCATCTGTCGGGTTACCTGCGCCTGCCCAACTACGTGAACAATTTGAAGCATCTCGGCTACGCGGACGACCTGGCCGACGGGGGAAGTGACCGGCTGGTCGATGCCATCGTGGCCTGGGGCAACGAGGAGGACGTCGCACGCCGGGTCACCGAGCACCGCGACAACGGGGCCGACCACGTCGTCCTGCAGCCATTGGGCGATCTGCCCGCCGCGGTCGCGGCACTCGAGCGGCTGGCGCCGGTCGTCCTCGGGAGCTGATCGCTCCCTCCGGGTTGCCTTGACCTGGCTCCGGGGAGCACGCTCATCGGAATCACAGCGCGGCGGATGCGAGACTGCAGTCGTGGCATCAGAACCTCTCGCTCAGAAGTCGGACGTCGTGGTCTTTTGCAGCCTCCCCGTGGCGCTGGACCGGATCCGGTCCCGGTTCCCCAACCTCGACGTCATCGACATCTCCGGCGGCGTGCCTGACGGCGCACGCGGCGATGTGCTGTACGGGGGGTGGGGGTCGCCGTCGGTGGCAGCGATGGCCGCAGGCGTGCAGTGGGCGCAACTGATCGGGACCGGGCTCGACGGGGTCCCGCCCGAAGTGCGCGCCGCGCCGGTACTCACCTCGGCTCGAGGGGTGGCGGCGCTGGCCATCAGCGAATACGTCATTGCCACCATGGGCGCGTTCGCCCGCGACTTCCCGGGCAACTGGCTGCGGGAGCCGCCCGAGCACTGGTTCACACAGCAGGCGGGGTTGTTGGCCGGGGCCACCCTCGGGCTCTACGGCTTCGGGGGCATCGCCCAACGGGTGGCACGCATCGCACTGGCCTTGGACATGTCGGTGGTGGCCATGCGCCGCCGGGACCTGCCGAGCCCCGTCGAGGGCGTGGTCATGACCACGTCGTTCAGCGACCTGATCTCGGTAGCCGACCACCTCGTGCTGGCGGCGCCCGCCACCGACGACACCCGTCAGGTGTTCAATGCAGAGACCCTGGCCCTGGTGCGACCGGGGGTCCACCTGGTGAACATCGCACGCGGCTCCCTGGTGGATCAGGACGCGTTGCGCCGCGCCCTCGATGACGGGACGGTCGGCCGGGCGTCGCTCGACGTGACCACGCCCGAGCCGCTCCCGCCCGGGCACTGGATGTTCGACCACCCCAAGGTCTTCCTCACGCCGCACGCCTCGTGGGCCGGCCAGACGCAGTTCGCCTCCGCCACCGAGTACTTCTGCGACAACCTCGAGCGGTTTCTGGCGGGCGAGCCGTTGGAGGGCGTCGTCGGGCCTGATGGGTACTGATCGCCGGGCCCCTCACACGGGGAGCCGATGAGGAAGAGGGTCAAGCGGGACAAGGCCAACCGCTACGAGCTCATCGCGTGTGCGCTCGAGGGCCACGCGTTGGTGGGGACCGACGTTGTGGTGATCGAGCCCGAGGACGCGCTCGTCGTGCGCGAGCACGGTGGGCTGCGCTGGCATCGCTGCTTGCGCTGTGACGCCTGGCTCCCGCGACGGCCACCCGACGCGCCCACCCGCGACCGCCTGCCGGGCCGCGAGGAGATCGAGGTGCCGTTGCGGGGGCCCGCGTTGCGCGATCGCTACGTGCTGCGGCTCATCGCGGTCGAACGCGGCGTGCACGTTGTCGTGCTGAGCGGCTTGGCGGTGGCCGTCTTCCTCTTTATCGGCCATCGCCTCACGCTGAAGCACGACTACGTCGCCATCATGAACGGCCTCTTCGGTTCCTCGGGAGGGCCCGACGCGAAGAGGGGCCTGCTCGGCGAGTTCCGGCACATTTTCGTGATTTCGCCCTCGCATCTCTACTGGATCGGGTTCGTGCTGGTGGGCTACGCCTCGCTCGAAGCGGTGGAGATGGTCGGCCTGTGGATGGCCAAGCGGTGGGCTGAATACCTGACGTTCATCGCGACGCTCGCCTTCGTGCCGCTCGAGCTCTACGAGTTGGTGTCCGGGTTCGGCTGGTTGAAGTTGGTGACGCTCTTCGTCAACCTGGCGGTTGTCGCCTATCTGGCCCTGGGCAAGCGGCTCTTCGGCCTCCGCGGCGGCCACGCAGCCGATGTGGCACGGCGTCAGGCGGATGCGGGTTGGGGGGCCTTGGAGAGTCGACCACCGGGTCAACCGTTCCTGCCGATGTAGTTGCTGGTCGATCACCGCATGCCAGAATCGGCACGCAGTGCACTGAGGCAGTGGCGAGACCGCGAGGGAGGGGCATCATGGCGTGGAACCCGGCAGATGGCTACGGAGCGGTCGTGGATCATGATGCGCTGTGGGGGTACTCGCGACCGCAGCCGCTGCAGGAGGCCTTCGAAGCCGCCGCAGAGAATTTGCGCAACGCCGATGGGTGGTCGGCCACCGGCCCCAAAGAGCTGGTGGCCGACCTCGCTCTCGAAGGCGGGGGGGTCAAGGGGATCGGCATCGTCGGGGCGGTGTCCGTACTGGCCGAAGCGGGCTACCGGTTCCCACGGGTGGCCGGTACCAGCGCCGGGGCCATCGCCGCCACCCTGATCGCATCGATCTCCAAGGCCGGCCAACCGATGAGCTCGCTCCGGGGGTACCTCGACGCGCTCTCGTTCCGGAACTTCATGCCCGAGGGCAAGGTGCACCACTTCTTGGATCACTTCGGCAAGCCGGGGGGCGGCTTGGCCGACGCCGGGATCCTCACTCATCGGATGGGTCTGTATCCCGGGGACTACCTGGCCGAGTGGCTGGGCCCGATCCTCCACGACACCCTCGGCGTGCGGACGTTCGCCGATCTGAAGATCGAGCAGGCCGACGACCCGGGCATGAGCCTGCCCGATGACCGAAAGTACCGATTGGTCGTGCACACCTCGGACATCACCCGGGGCGAGCTCGTCCACCTTCCGTGGGACTACGACCACTACGGCTGTGATCGCGACACGCAGGATGTGGTGGCCGCGGTGCGGGCGTCGATGTCCATCCCGTTCTTCTTCGAACCGGTCACCTTCACCGCGCGCCCGGCTGAAATCGACATCCCGACGCCGGGCGGCGGTGTGATCCGCACGCACTACGAGGGTGGCACCGTCACCTGGGTCGACGGCGGCATGCTGCGGAACTTTCCCATCGATGCGTTCGTCCGGGTAGATGGCCAGCCTCCGCGCTGGCCGACCATCGGCATCAAACTGTCGTCCCTGCAGACGACTTTCGGGGCCGACCGCTCCGCCACCAACGCATTCGACGTGGCCAAGGGCTGCCTGCACACCATGATGAACGAATGGGACGCCTACAGCGTCGACGCCACGACGGCGGCCCGGACGATCTTCGTGGCCAACGCCGGGCTCACAGCCACTGATTTCGATCTCACCCCGGCCCAGCAGGACGAGCTTTTCCTGAACGGCGTGTCGGCCGCCACCGCCTTCGTGATGGAGATGTCCGGGAATGGCCACGTCCCCCGGTCGGCCCACGAGGCCACGCTCTTCCTGCAGCAGTCCGGCTCTGCGGCGTGAGGGCATCGACGCGTCGGCGCGGTTGACGATCGCTGGGCCGTTGACAATCTCTTGACCGTTGACGATCTCTTGACCGTTGACGCCGGGAACCGATCCTGCCTTATGAGTTGGACGTGGTGCGGAAGACCGGCCAGCCGATCTCCGTGCGCCAGGCGGTGCTGTCGTCGGTGTCCCGGGGTCCCACGAGGTAGCGCTCGTGCACGGGACCGGCGACAGCCAGGGCGTGTGTCGCAACGTAGGCCCCGAGGGCGCCGTACGTGACTTCGATGTCGTCGTGCGGACCGTGGTGCACGGTCACCGCGAGGTCGGCCGCCGCGATGAGGTGCGGGTGGACAGGCCCCCTGGTGGGGGCCTGGTCGGCCGGAAGATAGACGAGGACACCGCCCCTGTCCTCCGTGAACAGCTCGTTGTCGTAAAGACCGCCGGGCGGCCCGGTCGCGTTGAGCCCCTCATCCTCGAATGCCTGGGAGAGGTCGGCCATCGCGTCTGCGTACCAGACCAACACCTCGCTGCGATCGATTGTGGCGCGTACCGCGGCGACCGTCGCTTCCTCCTGTCGGCGCTGGAGCACCTGGAGGGGAGGTGGATCGGCCTGCAGCAGGCGGCGGAGCGACGACACCGCCGCCCGGGTCTCGTCGAGTTCGTTCTCGAGCCGGTGCAGATGGCGCTCGATCAGCGCGGTACGGTCCGCGGGGTCGTCGGTGGCGAGTACCTCGCCGATCTCCCGCACCGGCATCCCGAGCGTGCGGAACCGGTGAATCACCTGGGCCGTCGGGATCTGATCGACCGAGTAGTAGCGGTAGCCGGTCCGCGCGTCGACGTCGGCCGGTTCGAGCAACGCGGCCTCGTGGTAACGGCGCAGCGTCTTGATGCTGAGGTGTGTGAGTTGAGAGAAGTCGCCGATGGTCAGGATCGCAGCCACAGCTGCAGTCTGGACCCTCCCGGGCGGGGAGAGTCAAGCCGCAAACCGGCTGGCGGCAGGTCGAGGCAGAGGGTCTTGACTCTCCCCCCGGGGGAGCGCTGAGGCTGGAGGGATTGATCCGCAACCAAAGGAGACGTACCCCCATGACCACGAACCACACCCCGGACGTCATCGCCCGTTACCTGAAAGTGGCTCCCGAGGGCGACCTCGATACGCTGGTTGCATGTTTCACCAGCGACGCCGAGGTCATCGATGAGGGAACGACGTATCGGGGTCGCGATGCGATCCGCGGTTGGCGAGAGGCCGTTGCGGCCGCATTCACCTGCACGATGTCCGTTGTCGATATCGAGGCAGGGGACGCGGAGCGCTTCGTGGTGACGGCGGAGTTGGAGGGGAACTTCCCCGGCAGCCCGGTTGTGCTGAAGTACCAATTCACGCTGCGCGGCGGTCTGATCACCGCGCTCGAGATCGCACCATGAGCTGATGGCCCGGGTATCGTTGGCGGCCGCCATCGACGCCGTGGGCGCGCGCGATCCCGTCATTGCGAACCTCGTCGGGTTGGTCGGGCCGCTCGGACACCGACAGCGGAGCCCCGATGGCCACTTCGGCGCCCTGGTCCGTTCGATCGTCTCTCAACAATTGAGCGGGCGTGCCGCGCACGCGATCCTCCAGCGTGTGGTCACCGCCGCCGGTGGTCACCTCACTGCGGAGGCCATCACCGCGCTCTCCGACGAGCGACTTCGGGCCGCCGGGCTCTCGGGCAACAAGGTCGCCTCGGTACGAGACCTCTCGGCCAAGGTGCTCGATGGCGCCGTCGACCTCTCGGGCAATCGGAGGAAGAGTGACGAGGACGTCATCGCTGACCTTGTGACCGTGCGCGGCATCGGAAGATGGACCGCCGAGATGTACCTCATGTTCGAGCTGCGGCGGCTGGACATCTGGCCGGTCGACGACCTCGGGGTGCGGCAGGGGTACGGGCTGGCTTGGGGATTGGCAGCAGCACCGGCAGCGAAGGACCTCGTGCCGCTCGGCGATCGGTTTCGTCCCTACCGCTCGGTGGTCGCTCGGTACTGTTGGGAGGCGGTGAGCCTGTTCCGCGGTGGTACCGATCCGGCTCTCCGGTGACCGGGCGCGTTGACCGTGCCCAAACACCCGGACACCGCAGGGGGGTGCCGTCTGCTGCTTCCCGCCGGCGAGTGAAGGGGTCTGAGTCAGCGGCGGCTTCGTCCGCCGCCCGGGCGGCGCGGATTCTGGCCCGCGTGCGTGCCATCCCTGAAGGGTTCGTCCGCACCTATGGGGACATCGATCCCAACGCGCCGCGCCTTGTCGGCCATGTTCTTGCCGCCACCCCCGAGGACGTGCCCTGGCACCGGGTGGTGCGTGCGGACGGTTCCGTCGCCAAGGGCCGTGCGCAGCTCGACCTGCTCCGGAACGAAGGCGTGCCGTTGCGCGGCGGACGAGTGGATCTGGGCCTGGCGCGTCTGCCGGACGGGCTGCGGACGAGTGCGTATCCTCTGGACACATGACGTCGGCCAGCGACCGCATCCAGTTGCTCGAGGGCCTCCGGGTCATCGACTTGGCTGCGGAGCCGGCGGCCATGACCGGGCGGATCCTGGCTGATCTCGGAGCCTGCGTGGTGAGACCGGAGCTCCCGGGGAGGGATCCCCTGCGAGCGGCGCTGCCCCTCGGTCCCGACGGTGACTCGCTCCGGTTCGTCGCGTGGTCGGCGGGCAAGGTGCGGCTCCCGGTTGCCGGGCACGATGACCTCTCCTTGTCGGGACTCCTCGAAGAATGCGATGTCGTCGTCATCACGCCGGGTTGGCCCGGGACGTTGGACGTCGATCGATCGGTGGCACCGCACGCAGCGTGGGTGGCGGTCACGCCCTTCGGACTTGATGGTCCGCGTGCGGACTGGCGGGCAAGCGATCTCGGCATCATGGCCTCGACGGGAAATTTGTTCTGCACGGGTGATCCCGACCGCCCTCCTGTGCGTTCCACCGAGCCCGCCGCGTACGCCCACGGTGGCGTTGAGGTTGCAATGGCGGTCTTGACCGCTCTGGCGTCGGGCCGACCTCAGCTCGTCGATGTCTCGTTGCAGGAGGCGGCGATGGTCGCCTCGCTGGGTGGCGCCGGAAGGGCCGTACGGACGGGGCACGGCGGGCAACGGGTCGGAGCCAACATCGGCGGGACACGCGAAGTCTGGCCGTGCCTGGACGGCTATGTCTCGTTCGGCTTGCGCGGCGGAAAGGCCCGCCAGGCGAACCTGGAGACGATCACGCGGCTGGTGGACGAGGAGGGCCTCGCCACGCCGGCGCTCACGGATCGCAACTGGGCGGAGTACGACCACGCCAGGGTTCCTGCGGATGAGCTCGCCGCGATCTCCGCACCGATCGCGGCCTATTTTGCGCGTCACACCATGGCCGAGCTGTACGAGATCGCATGCACGACGACCCTCATGCTTGCGCCGGTGAATTCCCCGGAGCAGCTCGTGGGGAGCGCCCAGCTGGCCGATCGTGGATTCTTCGGAGAGATCGGCGGGACGCGCCACCTTCCGTTGCGGTTCGTGAAGACGACCAGCCTCGACGGGTCCGTCGCGGAGCCCGGAGCCCGGGCGCCTATCAGGGAGATGGCGAATTCGCCGCTGGAGCGGACGAACGGGAGCCGTCCGCGCTGGCCCACCGCTCCCGGGAGACAGTCGCCATTCGACTGGGCGCATGCCCGACGTGAAGGGACCGTCGATCCCGCGCCCGGTGCGCGGAAGGTGGCGATCGGTGACGGTGCGTGGGCCGGGACCCGCATTCTCGAGTTGGGCAGCGGCGCCGCGGGTCCCATCGCCACTCGGTACTTCGGCGAGCACGGAGCAACAGTGATCAGGATCGAGTCCAGTTCCCGCCCGGATTTTCTCCGGGTCTACGGACTGCGCCCCGGTAACCCGTGCGGACTTGACGGCGCGGAACTGTTCGACTCGCTGAACCCCCAAAAGATGAGTGTGACGCTGAATCTGAAGCACGACGAGGGGGTGCGGCTCTTCAAAGGGCTTGTGGCGTGGGCGGACGCGGTGGCGGAGAATTTCGCACCACGCGCCCTGCGCCGCCTCGGTCTCAGTTACGAGGAACTGGCGGTGGAAAAGCCCGACCTCGTCATGGTGAGCTCGTGCATCATGGGGCAGACCGGCCCACATCGCGACTACCCCGGCTTCGGTGGCCAGGGCTCGGCTCTCGCCGGTTACAACTTCCTCACCGGATGGCCCGACCGTGAGCCGGTGGGGCCCTTCGGGACCATCACCGATTCTCTTTCCCCCCGCTTCACTGCGACAGCGCTCGCCGCTGGACTGCTCTACCGCTGGAGAACCGGCAACGGAGTGCACCTCGACCTGAGCCAGGTGGAGTGTGCCATTTACACCCTCGCCCCGTGGGTGCTCGACTACGACGTGAACGGGCGAACCAGCCGACGCATGGGAAATCGGTCCGAACGGTACGCACCCCACGGGGTGTTCCCCACCCTGGGGGAGGACCGCTGGGTCGCGATCGCCTGTACGGATGACGAAATGTGGAGCCGGTTGGCCGACGCTCTCGGGATAGCAGCGGAAAAATGGAACCGCCTGGACGGCAGGCTCGGCGACATCGAAGCGATTGAGGAGTCCGTTGCGGCTTACACCAGCGGACGGACAGCCGACGAGGTCGCAACAGCGCTCCAGGCCCGTGGCGTCGAGGCCGTGCCGGTCGCCGATCTCCTCGACGCGAGGTCCGACCCGGCCCTGCTCCATCGCGGGCACTTCATCGATCTCGTGCATCCTTGTATGGGCCCGTCCACCTACGAGCGCAACGGCTTTCGGCTGGCCGATGCGCCTTCTGGCTACAGCAGGTCCAGCCCGCTCCTCGGGCAGCACACGAACGATGTGCTGACGGACGTGCTCGGTGTGACCGAGGGCGAGCTCGACCGCCTGACCTCCGACGGAGCCCTCGGCTGACGGAGGAGGAAGGGCGTCACACCACGCGTGCAACCGGACGGAACTGCGGCAAGGTCAGTTCTTCGTCGATCTCGACGAAGCAGGCCTCGACCCGCATTCCGACGGCGATCTCCCCGTCGTCGCTCTCGACCAGATTGCTGACGATGAAGGGCCCCTCGTCGAGTTCGACCACGACGACGTTGTAGGGCGCTTTGGTCTCGAAGGCGGGGAGGACCGGTGGGTGGCAGATCGTGTACGAGTGGACCGATCCGGTGCCGGCGCACCGCGCCCATTCGAACGAGGCCGACTGGCAATTCGAGCATCGAGGGCGTGGAAAGTACCGGTGGAGGCCGCATTGGGTGCACCGTTGGACGCGAAGCTCGCCGCGGCGCGCGAACTCCCAGAACTCCGCCCCGTCGCCACTTGTTGCCGGTCTGGGAAATCCCTCTCGCACGCCTCACCCTCCCTGTTGACTGGATCCGCTCCTACCGACTGAGGAGCACCGCCCCTGCGCAGTCGGTGATGGAACCGTTCACAAAGGCCACCTCGCAGCGGTCCACCTGATTGACCGCGGTTCCACGCAATTGACGAACTGCTTCGGGCAGGTGATTGAACCCGTGGATGAACGCCTCACCGTTCGATCCACCGTGGGTGTTCACCGGGAGGCGACCGTCGGGCCAGCGGGTCGCTCCCGATTCGATGAAGGGGCCACCCTCGCCCTCGCCGCAGAAGCCGTACTGCTCGAGCGTCAGCGGGATGGCCATGGTGAAGTGGTCGAAGATCATGGCCACGTCAACGTCACCGGGGCCGATTCCCGCCGCACCGAACAGCCGCCGCCCGATGGACCAGCCGCCGGTTTCGCGACCCCCGAAATCACCGGTCTCGGCAAAGTACACCGGGAGCTGCGTGTGGATGGGGTGCTCGCCCTGGGCGCCGGCCAAGACCTGCACCGGTGTCTGGCGGAGGTCTCTGGCCCGCTCGGCCGTCGTGACGACAAGGGCGACGGCGCCGTCGTTCTCGAGAGAACAGTCGAAGAGCCGCAACGGATCGGCGATCATGCGCGAGCCCTGCCAGTCCTCGAGCGTGATGGCCTTGCGCATGATGGCGGCCGGATTGGCTGCGGCGTTGGTGCGCTGAACCACCGCTTGCATTCCGAAATGCTCGGCTCGCGTCCCGTAGACGTGCATGTGCCTCCGGGCGATGAGGGCCATCTCCTGCGCCGGACTGGCCAGCCCGAAGGGCAGATGGTATTGCTGGCTTCCTTTCAGGAGCGTTCCCGCCTTGGCCCATGGTCGCCCTCCTTCGTTGGCGCCCGAGCCGTAGGCCGACTGACGTCCGCGTTTGCGGGCCCGGTAGACGACAACGGTCTTCGCGAGCCCGGTCTCCACCGCCAACGCGGCCAGAAAGACCGTTCCCGCGACGCCGCCACCGCCAGAAGGTGTCCCCGCGAAGAAATTCAGTCGGGGAATCCCGAGGGTGTAGATGATGTCCCATTCGGTATTCTGCTCCACGTCATAGCGCGTGATCCCGTCGATCTCCGTGACCGGGATGCCGCAGTCCTCGCACGCGCTGAGAATGGCGTCGCACGCCAGGGCGAGTTCGCTGCGTTCGATCTTCTTGCTGAACTCGGTCTGACCGATGCCCACGATGGTGGCGCGCCGATGGGCTGGAGTTTCGGTCAACACGCCGTCAATGTGCTTTCCTCATAGGGCGGAAACATAGTGGCTGCGCCCGCTCGAAGCCCTCCCTGCTTCTTTCGGAGCTCGGTCATTGCACCCCACCGTCCTCCTGTGACCGCATCCCTTGACATCGATGCGGCGCTGTCGACACCACTGTGTGCCCATGGTTGCCACGTGGTTGCAGGTGGCGCCGAATCGGGGGTCTGCATTGACGTGGGAGCCGAAATCGACAAGCCTGTTCCTTACAGCAATCGAAAAGGCATACCTCTCGCAAGGGGGGGACGCAAAGCCACGGGACTCTCTGAGTCAGCCGGGCCGCCGAAATAGCGCTCATCGCATGACTATTTCCAGCGGCCTCCTTTCTCGGGTCGAAGGAGAAGAATGCGAAAGATCCAGCAGCTTCGGAAGGCGATTCCGAAACGGACTGGGTGGCTCCTCTCTCTTCTCGGCGCCGTGAGTGGCGTTCTCGTGGTCACGGTCGGTTTCGGCATTAATGACGCGTCCCAGGCCGCGATTGTCCCGGCCGCGACCACGGCAAAGACGGTTGCGGTGACAACGACCGACAAGTACTACAGCGGCGGGCACTATCTGGCCGCTGATCCCAATGGTGGGTACTGGACCGTCAACTGGGTCGGTGCGGTCAGCGCGCAAGGCGGCGCTCCGTTGTTCGGGTCCCCGGCACTCTCTGATCTCCACCTCAATCAGCCCATCGTCGGCATGGCCGCCACGCCTGACGGACGCGGGTACTGGCTCGTGGCCAGTGACGGGGGCATCTTCAGCTACGGTGATGCGGCCTTCTACGGGTCCACCGGGGCCATCCACCTCAATCAGCCCATCGTCGGTATGGCGACCACGCCCGACGGACATGGCTACTGGCTCGTGGCCAGTGACGGCGGCATCTTCACCTTCGGTAATGCGGCCTTCTACGGCTCCACCGGGGCCATCCACCTCAATCAGCCCATCATCGGCATGGGCGCGACGCCCGACGGACATGGCTACTGGCTCGTGGCAACCGACGGCGGTGTGTTCACCTTCGGTAATGCGGCCTTCTACGGCTCCACCGGGGCCATCCACCTCAATCAGCCCATCATCGGCATGGCAACCACGCCCGACGGACATGGCTACTGGCTCGTGGCCAGTGACGGCGGCATCTTCACCTTCGGTGATGCCGGGTTCCACGGAACCCTCGGCAGCAGCGGCATCGTCATCGGGATCATCGTCAGCCCGTCGACGTCGAACTACACCCTCATCCAGTCGCAAGGCACCGCGTCAACTCCGACGCTGACACCTTCGGCTGGTGGTACTGCGGGCTGCAGTGGCTCCAACCCGACGCCGCCTTCAAGTTCGGGCTTTCCCGGGTACTCCCTGACCAAGACCATCACCGGCCCGCAGATGGCCACGCAGGCCGGGAACGGCTACTACAACTATGGCGCAGGCGGTCCCCATGTATTGCCGCCGAGTGGATATGTCGCCGCCAATCACATCGCGGTGACCAGCAACGCTCTCGAGGAACTGGGGTATAACGACCCGTCAGCGGGACCCGGTGTCGTGGGGGCCGGCATGCAGCTGGCGAACGACACGGCGCCGAGTAGCGGCGGCGGGTTCACCTATTGCTACTCGTTGTCCGGCCCCGCAGCCGACTGGCAACAAACCGCCATCGTCTTTGAAGCTTGGCCGCAGAACAACGTCTGGGGCGACGGCGAAATAGATTTCATGTGGGCCGGTGGTGGCTCTGGCGTCGCCAACTGGGACATCCTCGAAGCCGATGGGTGCACGAACTGTCAGGTCCTGGCGCAGGGGTCCTATGCAACTGCGGCGCCAGGAACCGGGATGCATACGGTGACAGTCCTCTGGAAGCCGGGGAGTGGCGACAGCCTCTACGTCGACGGACAGTACGTCACGACAGTGCCGACGAGCACGGTCGGAACACCGAGGAGCAGCGAGATGCCGACGATGCAGATGCAGGACATGTGTGAATGTAGTTCGGTTCCCGGATATGCTCCCCTCACCGCTTCGCTCTACTGGATAGCCACGTACGCGGCGAACTAACGAGACCTACGACTGAACTACCAGCAACCAATCATCCGACCCGTCCTTGTGCTCGGCCGGAGACGTGAACTGCTGGCTGCCGGTGTTGGCGAAATTCCCGATGGTGGTAGAGGTGCCGGTAGTGGGGTCGTACCAGCGAGCGGTGATCGGTCCGCGCATTTTGGACATGTCGAGCGTGACGGTGGTCTGTTGCGGCAAATAGGCGACACCTAAGGTGCCATCAGGTGTTATAGCTGCCGTGACGTAATCGGCGGTACCTTCAATACCTTGATTTTGAAAGGTCCCGTACCCAGCTGTCACGAAGCTATGGGTTTGGTCCGGCACCAAGCTGAACCAAGCGACTCGTTTGAAGAAATTGCTCATGTACCTCAGCTGCTGGACCCCCGTTGTAGCAAGATGCTTCTGTTCATCAGCCCAGCTCGGATCATCCCACGTGTAATGGTTGCCGTAGAGGAGTCCGGTCGCCCCGCTGGTCATCGTCCAGTATTCCTGAAGGCGTAGGTCCTTCTTGTTCCCGGGGTTGATCCCGAGATAGTTCTCATTCTCATAATTGTTCTCGGTACCGAAGACCGGCATCACGGGTGCGTCAAAGTTGTAGCCGGCAAGTACCTCGGCATACGGGGCGTAGTAGTCATACTCAGCGTTGAGGTTGACGAAGGAAGCCCAGCGCGAGTCATCGCTGGAGAGACTCGTGTCGTAATTCAGCTCTACCGTCTGCAGCTGTTTGGGATCAACCGATCGGATGCCTTCGGCAATGCTCAGCACGTAGGCGTCATTGGCGGCGCCCCACTTCTGGTAGTCATTGCCGCTCTCCCACACGATGTTCGGGAAGGCTTTGAACGTGCGACCGAGAAAACGGCCGTACTTGTAGTCCTTGACCGCCCCATTGTCCACCAAGAACGACGAACTCTTCAGCAGTTGCCCGGTATCTGCGGGATCGAGAAATAAGGTGATCCCATAATTCTCGGCTAACCGGACCATGGTCTTCATGCGGCTGAAGTAGGCGCGATTGGGCGTGGAGATGTGACCATTGGTGGTGAAAGGCGTTATCCCGTCGTACGTTGCATAGTTGTCGCTGTTCTTGTTGTGGTTGCCGGTGTATTGGCCGCAGATGAGTTCCACCAGGACGGCGTTGAATCCATGGGCTCGACGGTCGGCGAAATACGCCCCCATTTGGGTCGTCGACAGGTCGACCGCCAGTGAGTGGGCTGAATCACCGACGATCATGTACGGGTGGCCAGCCTCGTCCAAGAGGTACCGGTGGTTGCTACTTATCGAGGTGGCGAAGGGCCTCTCGGCTGCCGCAACCTTCGGAATACCGATGCCCAGGAGCAGAGGAAGCAGCAGTCCAAGAGTGAGGACGGCACGTAGCGGCTTTGGCACCGTAAAGCGGCTCGATGCAGCTCGCGACTCTTCCCGTGCCGCAGCTCTCGGGACTTCCGATGACGGGACCTCGGGCGCTCCACGAAGGCCCTGTGATGTGGAACGGAGCGTGTCAGGATGGCGCAGCACCGAAGTGACGTGTCCACGCCGTGGGGTCGGTGATCGAAAAGCCCCCGAGCGTCCCATCACGCATAGTGTTGCAGCACGTGGGTCTGCGAAATCGGCGGGTCGAACTCCGCCGCGGTGTTGTCCGTTGTGCACCGGCCTCCGTGCGCAACGAGAATTTGCACCCCCAACGGGATTCGAACCCGTGCTGCCGCCGTGAAAGGGCGGTGTCCTAGGCCGCTAGACGATGGGGGCCGGTGGCCGGCCGGACACCCGAAAAGGGTGCGACGACCGACCGGACGAAGATGAAGCAGTAAGTAAGCCTATCGGGCGCCGATCGGAAGGCCGGTGTCCGCCGTCAGTGCGTGCGGTTCGGCCGCGGGAACGACCTCGGGGGCGTGGAACGTACAGGCCAAGAAACACTGGGTGGCGGCGATCACCAGAATGGTCACCCCGAGAAGGTGGACTTCCACCAGTGCCGCGGGCAGGTGGGTGAAATACTGCGTGTACCCCACCGCGGCCTGTGCCACCATCACGGCCAGGAGCACTCGCCCCGCCCTCCGCACCCGCTCGGGCACGTCCGCCATGTGCAGACCGACGACCAGCCCGACGGTGAGGCCGACCAGGAGCATGACCAGGCTGGCGTGGAGCTCGGCCAGGTCCCGCAGTGACACCGGTATCCGCTTGGCGATCACCTGGCCCGAGGATTCGCCCCCGAGGGGTCCCGCACCGGTCGCCGCCGTCCCGGCTGCGATCACGAAGCCGAGGAGGATCAGGACGCCGTAGAACAGGTGCAGAAGCGAGCGGGGGATCAGGAGATGGCCCGAACCCGGTCCGTAGTCGCGGGTGGAGCGGTGGACCAGGACGACGGCATTGACCAGGAGGACCATGGTGGCGAAGAAGTGCACCATGACGAGATACGGGTTGAGCTTCGTGTACACCACGATCCCCCCCAGCGCCGCCTGGGCCAATATTCCGACCACGAGGCCGCCGCTCAGCCAGATCAGGTCGCGCCGGCGGGGGCGCCGGAACACCGCGGCCAGGAAGGCGGCCGCCACCACGATCGTCAAAATGACCGTGACCAGGCGGTTCCCGAACTCGATGAGGCCGTGGAACTGGACGGCGGGGGTGAGGTGCCCGACGGAGCACTCGGGCCAGTCGCTGCATCCCAGACCGGACCCGGTCAGCCGGACGGCGCCGCCGGTGACCACAATGAGGGTGACCAGGGCCAGGGCCAGAACGTTGAGACGGTGGCTGAGAGAGGCGGAGACGGTGAAGGGGCGGCGTCGCGACACTTGCGCTAATCGTACCGGGACCTCCCGCTTGGTCCTGAACGGGCAGCTGGTCGTAGGCTGAGCGAAATGTCCGCCCTGGCCCCCACACTGCAGGCTCAGCCTTCGGCGCGGTCGACCGTCGGCGCGTATGTCGCCCTGACCAAGCCGCGGATCATCGAGCTGCTGTTGGTCACCACCCTGCCCACCATGGTGGTGGCCCAGCGTGGGCTGCCTCCGCTCTGGTTGATGCTCGCCACGCTGGTCGGGGGCACGCTGGCGGCCGGCGGGGCCAATGCCATCAACATGGTGGTCGACCGGGACATCGACCGGCTCATGAACCGCACCAAGAACCGGCCGCTGGTGACCGGAGCGATGTCGCCCCGGGCCGCGCTGACCTTCGCCCTCAGCCTGGAGGTGGCCGCCTTCGTCGAGCTGTGGCTGGCCGTCAACCTCCTCTCTGCGGTGCTGGCCGTGTCAGCCACCCTCTTCTACGTCTTCGTGTACACCCTGTGGCTCAAGCGCCGTTCCTCGCAGAACATCGTGGTCGGCGGCGCGGCTGGCGCCGTCCCCGTGCTCGTCGGCTGGGCCGCCGTGACCAACAGCCTCTCGTGGGCCCCGGTGGTGTTGTTCGCGGTCATCTTCATCTGGACGCCGCCACACTTCTGGGCCTTGGCCGTGCGCTACAAGGAGGACTACGCAGCGGCGGACGTCCCCATGCTCCCCGTGGTCGCCTCGATGAAGCGGACCACGCGCGAGATCGTCATGTACACCGTGCTGCTG
Source organism: uncultured Acidimicrobiaceae bacterium (assembly GCA_963706555.1). Lineage (GTDB taxonomy): Bacteria > Actinomycetota > Acidimicrobiia > Acidimicrobiales > RAAP-2 > Bog-473. Next base: position 879,181 of record OY970164.1, on the reverse strand, counting down.
GTGGGGGTCTCTCTGCTCTTCGGACCGGTGGCCCACCTCGGGCTCATCTACATGATCGCCGCTGCAGCACTCGGGGCCGGCTTCCTTTTCATGACCACGCGGCTCTGGGGTCTGGCGCGAACGGGGCGCGCCACCGGGCGCGAAGCCATGCGGGTCTTCAGCTACTCCATCACCTATCTCACCGTTTTGTTCGTGGCGATGGCCGGTGACGTCCTCATCTCGAATCACCTTCACTAGGTTGGCCGTCGCATGACGGATCCCACGGCCCGCCTTCTCGCAAGCGACCCTCCCGCGGCCGACCCGCCCGGGGCCGGCCCCCCGGAGGGTGGCCCTCCCGCAGGGGTGCCTCCGCGCAAGCCCCGCAAGATCTTCCTCGTGGTCGGCCTCGTGGTCGCGGCCGCCTTGGGTGTGGGGCTCTTCACGTCGGTCGGCACCAAGAAGGGAGCCGGGCCACCACAGGCGGGTGGCCCGGTGCCGTCGTTCTCCGCGCCCCGCCTCAACGGCCCGGGTACCGTCCAGGTCCCCGCCGACGGCGGAGGCGGGGGCACGCCGGCGGTGCTGTTGTTCTTCGGCAATTGGTGCCCACAGTGCCATTCGGAACTGCCGCCATTGGCGGCGGCGGTCCGGCAACAAGAGCGCGCCGGCGGCGCCTTGGCCAAGGTGCACGTGATCGGCGTGGACAGCGACCATAAGCAGAACGTGGGCGAAAGGTTCGTGAAGTCCGCCGGCGTCGACTTTCCGGTGGCTCATGATTCGGTGATCGCCATCACAAACCACGACTTCTTCTTCCAGGGCGACCCTTACGCCGTCTTCGTGAAGGGGGACGGCACGATCAGCGCCATCGTGCCCGGCGCGATGTCGGTGGCCAGGTTCACCGCCGAGGAGAAGAAGCTCATTCCCAGCGAAAGCTGAGGGCGGCGGCGAGCGGAGCCGCTACGGCCCAGACGCCCAACACCACCCACGACAACGTGGGCACGGGGGATCCGGTGCCCAACGTGGCGTGGAGAGCGGCCGACAGGGCCTCGGCCGGCAGCAGTTTGGCCACGTCCGCCACGCCCGCGGGCAGCTTCGAAATGGGGATCACCATGCCCCCGAGCAGCAGGAGGATCAGGTAGAGGCCGTTCGCCGCAGCGAGGTTGACCTCGGCCTTGAGCACGCCGGCCATGAAGAGCCCGATGCCGGCAAACGCCACCGTGGCCAGGAGCGCTGCCCCTACGGCACCGAGTCCGGCCACGCCGGAGCCGTGCCCGCCCGGGTTCCAGCCGAGTGCGAAGCCCACACCGACGAGCACACCGGCCTGGAGGATCTCGACCAGGATCACCGTCACGATCTTGGCCCCGAGGAGCCGCGGCCGACCCAGAGGGGTCGAGCCCAGCCGCTTGAGGACGCCGTAGCCACGCTCGAAGCCGGTGGCGATGCCCAACGAGACCATCGCCGTGGACATCACGGCCAGGGCCAGAATTCCCGGAACGAAGAAGTCGACCGCTGCCTGATGGGGCGTGGCCACGACATGCACGGTCGAGAAGAAGACGAGAAAGAGCACGGGGATGCCCACCGTCAGCAGCAGGGTCTCCCCACGCCGAAGCGTCATGTACACCTCAGCCTCGGTCTGGCCCAGGAGCGCCCTCACGATCCGCCGCCCCGTGCACGCCTCTGGCGCCGGGCGCGCCGACGCTGTTGTGCCCGGGTGCCGGCTGGCCCCGTGCTCTCGAGAGAGTCAGTGGGTTCGAGAGCCCCCGTGCTTTCGAGAGACTCAGTGGGTTCGAGAGGGCCCGAGCCCACCGCTTCGAGATAGACGTCCTCCAGCGTCCGCCCGGTTACCAGGTCGGTCATCGTGACCTGGCGCGCCGCCAGCCACGTGGCGAGCGCGGCCGTCGCCTGCGGGCCCGACACGCCTGCGATGTCGTAGCGGCCGGGCGCGCGTTCGGTGACCCGGGCATCCGGACCGAGGGCCTCTGCCAGCGAGGCCGTGTCGAGCCCCGCCGGCGCCCCGAAGCTGAGCCCCACCGTCCCCCTCGCCGCGGTCAACCCCTGGGGGGTCCCTTCGAGCACGACGCGACCCGACGACAGAATGACGATGCGGTCCGCCATTTTCTCGGCCTCGGCCAACTCGTGGGTGGTGAGGAGCACACACACCCCCTGACGGCGGAGGTCGGCCACGACGGCCCGTATGGCCAGGCGTCCCTCCGGGTCGACGCCGGCCGTGGGCTCATCGAGAAAGGCCACCTGCGGTTTTCCGATCAGCGCCAGGGCCAGGGAGAGACGTTGCTGTTCGCCCCCGGAGAGATGGCGCCAGGGGGTCGTTGCGACGGGGCGCAATCCGACGAGGTCGAGGAGGGCATCGGAGCCGAGAGGATCGGGGTAGTACCGGGCGAAGAGGTCGAGGACCCGCCGCGGGCCCAGCATCGGGTACACGCCACCGCGCTGCAGCATGACGCCCATGCGGCCGGTCAGCGCATGGTGGTCGGCCAAGGGGTCGAGCCCCAAGACGGAGATCCGGCCGCCGCTCGGCCGCCGGTAGCCCTCCAACGCCTCGATGGTCGATGTCTTCCCGGCCCCGTTCGGTCCGAGCACGACCAGCACCTCACCCCGGTGGGCCTCCAGGTCGAGGCCGTTCACCGCCGTCACTTCGCCGGCCGCGCCGTAGCGAATGTTCAGGTCCCGGACGACGACGGCGGGAACCGTCTCGGTTGACATGGCGTCGCAGGCTACTTTGAGCAGCCATGATCGATATCCGCGCGCTGCGCGAGGACCCCGCGGGCGTCAAAGCGGCGCTGGCCCGTCGGGGTGTCGACGCGTCCGAGGTCGATGCCGTGATCGCGGCCGACGTGGCTCACCGTGCCCGGTTGTCCCGGGCTGAAGCGTTGCGGGCCGAGGTCAAGACGCTCAGCCGGTCGGTGGGGGACGCGATGAAGGCCGGGGACGCCGTTCGGGCCGAAGAACTGCGCGCCCAGAGCCGGAGCCTGGGAGAAGAAGAGCGCGCGGCGGCGGCCCAAGCCGACACCGAGTGGGAGAAGGTCCACCAGGGGCTGCTGTATCTGCCCAACATCCCGGCTGACGACGTCCCCGCGGGGTTCAGTGACGCCGACAACGTCGAGATCCGTCGCTGGTGGCCCGGGCAGGCGAATGGCGACCCCGAGCCCGTACGGGGCGAGGAACAGACCGTGCCGCACTGGGAGATCGGCGAGGCGCTGCAACTCCTCGACATGGAACGCGGGGCCCGCCTTTCCGGCTCCATGTTCCCGCTCTACCGTGGTGCAGGCGCCCGCCTGTTGCGCGCGCTGACGGCTTTCGCCCTTGATCGGCACACGCCGGATTACGAGGAGATCAACCCTCCGACGGTCGTGCTCACCGAGACGATGGTCTCCACCGGCCACCTCCCGAAGTTCGCCGACGACGCATATCACCTCGAGCGCGACGATCTGTGGGCCATCCCCACCGCCGAGGTCCCGCTGACCTCCATGCACCGCGGCGAGATCCTCGACGAGTCCGTCCTTCCTCTGCGCTTTACCGCCGCGACCTCCTGTTACCGACGCGAGGCCGGATCCGCCGGGCGCGACACCCGGGGACTGCTCCGGGTGCACGAATTCGAAAAGGTCGAGCTCTTCGCGTACACCACGCCGGACCAGGCGCTCGAGGCGCAGGCCGACATCCTCCGCCGCGCCGAGTCGTTGCTCCAGGAGCTCGGCCTGTTCTACCGGGTCGTGGACCTGTGCACGGGCGACCTGGGCGGCCCGTCTGCGCGCACCTTCGATCTCGAGGTGTACTCGCCGGGCGTGGACAAGTGGCTCGAGGTCAGCTCCACCAGTTGGTATCGCGACTATCAAGCCCGGCGGGCCCAGGTGCGGTACCGGCCCGCCGGTGGGGGATCGCCCCAACTGGTCCACACCGTCAACGGTTCCGCTCTGGCCTGGCCCCGCATTTGGGCCGCGCTGATCGAGAACGGGCGTCAGGCCGACGGCACCGTCCGGCTCCCTGAATGCCTGGCGCCCTACGTCGGGGGCAAGCTCATCCTTTCGGCCCCGTAATCAGCGAAGAGAATGGGTGACGCCGGGGCGCATCCGACCATCGAGTCGACCGGAGTTGGTGGACAGGCGATCCCGACGGAGCGACAGGGCCCGGATGCCGTACGCACGGATCCGTCGCCTTCACACGGGCGCGACCCGACGCCGGCGGGGCGGCGATTTTCGACCCGATATCGAGGGTCTGCGCGCCGTCGCCATTCTCGCTGTGGTCGCCTTCCACGCCGGTCTGTCTGCCGTCCCCGGCGGCTAATGTCGGGGTCGACGTCTTCTTCGTGATCTCGGGGTTCCTGATCACGGACCACTTGAGCCGTGAGCTCGCGCAAAAGGGCGGGATCTCGTGTGGGGGCTTCTACGCCCGCCGTGCCCGGCGACTGCTTCCCTCGGCCCTCCTGGTCATCGGGTTCACCGTCGCGGTCTCCTGCGCCGTCCTCCCCCCGCTCCAGGCCATGGTCGTGGCCAAGGACGGGCTGACAAACGCCTTTTACGTCGGGAACTACCGCTACGACGTGCAGGCCACGAGCTACCTCACCTCCACCGGCCCCGTTTCGCCACTCCTCAACTACTGGTCACTCGGGGTGGAGGAGCAGTTCTACCTGGTGTGGCCGGTGCTCCTCTTCGCCGCCTCCCTCGTCTGGTGGCCACTGGCCGTCGCAAAAGGGCTCGGGTGGTTTCGCTGCGCCAGCCCCGCCCCCTGCTCTCAGTCGTCCTGGTGACGATGGCGCTCGTCGGGACGTGCTCCCTCGCCTTTTCGATCTGGCTGACCCGCGCCAACCAACCCTGGGCCTTTTTCTCGCTCCCGAAGAGGGCCTGGGAACTGGCCGTGGGAGGGATCCTGGCGCTCCTGGCCCCACGGCTGCGCCGACTGCCGACCGGTGGGATGGTCCTGCTCGGTTGGGCCGGGATCGGTGCCATCGTCTTCTCCACGGGTGCCCAGGTCGTCCTGATTGGCGACAACCCGCCGCGGCCGCCGCGGGGCTACATCGACACGCAGCCCTGGTTCTGTGCCGGCACCGCGTGCGCGGTGATCGTCGACAACATCCTCGTCTACCGCGACGACGACCACATCAGTGACACGTACGCAAGTTGGCTGACACCCGTCATCGGCGCCGACTTGGAGCAGGCAACCGACGGCCTCTTCGGGACGCCGTCCTAACCGGAGTTGGTGCGGCGTCCCGAAGGCCCACTGCGCTACTGCGTGGTCCGAGTTAGGGCGTCACCGTGATGCCGACGACATTGGACACGTGGACGTTCTGCCCGGGCAGGGAGCCGAGGAAGGCGGCGTCGCCGAAGGTGAACACCCCGCCGTCAGATGCAACGAGCCAGTACCCGCCACCGTCGGGGGTCGACGCGATGCCGACGATCGGCTTGTTCAGGTGGATCGCACCAAGTGAGCCGTCGAAGGCGGCATCGCCGAAGGTGAACACACCACCGTCAGATGCAGCGAGCCAGTACCCGCCACCGTCGGGGGTCGACGCGATGCCGACGATGGGCTTGTTCAGGTGGATCGCACCAAGTGAGCCGTGGAACGCCGCGTCGCCGAAGCTGAACACGCCACCGTCGGCCGCAACGAGCCAGTACCCGCCACCATCGGGGGTTGCCGCCATGCCGACGATCGGCTTGTTCAGGTGGAGCGCACCCAGTGAGCCGAAGAAGGCGGCATCGCCGAAGCTGAACACGCCACCGTCGGACGCCACGAGCCAGTACCCACCACCGTCAGGGGTGGGCGCGATGCCCACGATGTTCGACACGTGGACGTGCTGGGCCGGGAGGGAACCCCAGTAGGTGGCCGATCCGTAACTGAAGATGCCACCGTCCTTGGCGGCCAGCCAGTAGCCACCGCCGTCGGGAGTGGCTGCCTGACCCACGATCGGCTGCGCGAGGGGGAGAGCCCCGGCCGAGCCTTCGAAGGGTGCCTGGCCGAAGCTGAACACGCCACCGTCGGAGGCGCCCAGCCAGAGTGAGCTACCCGGCTCCACCCCGGTGAATACAGGGACCCCGCCGTGGGTCACCGTGATCGTGTTCCCCGACACCGTTGTACTGGCCGCTCCCGCTGCCAGCCAGATGCCGAAGAAGTTGCCACTGACCGTGTTGCCAGTGATGACCGTGCCGTTTACCGGTCCCGCCGGGGCGACGACCATGATGCCGGTCGTCTGCGTCGACAGGGAGTTGTGGCTACCGGGGATACCGCCGCCCGGACCATCGAGCAGGGAGTTGACCCCGACCGTGTTGCCGACGATGTGGTTGCCGTTCACATCACCGCCGGGGAACGTCGGGTTCAATTTCGATCCCGGGCTCACCGTTGTTGTTGAACGTGTTGCCTTGGATGGTGTTGTTGTAGGCGACGTTGAACACGCCGATGCCGGTGGCCCCGTTGCCGCTCGAGGTGTTGCCTTCAACGGTGTTGTTGTACACACCGCCCCCGGCCGGGTTGGGCTGTCCCGCATTGGGCCCGCTCGAGAAGATGGCGTTCATGTTGTGGGCCGCCAGGGTCAAGCCACAGCCCTCCAGGTTGTTCACGGCCATGTTGTTCTCGATGGTGTTCCCGAAGCTTGGGCCCACCTCATCGGAAAGGAGCAGCCCGCCGGCCAGACCGTTCGTCAAGGTCGAGTTCTCGAGGACGGAGTTCGTCACGCTCTCCAACCAGAGCGACTCCCCGTAGTCACCGGCGCCGATGGCCGCGGTGCAGGTTGGGGTCGTGGGTGTGTTGACACACTGGTCGCTGTTGCTGCTCACGACACCGTTGAGCGTCACGTCGTTCACCGCCGCGGGTGCCGTGGCCGTCGACGGCGGCGTCACCAGAATACCTGCCGCCCCGGAGTGATCGAATGTGAGGCCACTCACTGTCACGTCGTCCGCGTTGATCTCCAACCCGTTCGCAGGGGCACCCTCGATGATGGTGTTGGCCGCTGTACCGGCGTCGGATTGGATGGTGAGGCTGTTGAGGGCCGCGGGCACGGTATTCGACGTCCCCGCGGGGTTGGCTGACGCCGGGTACGTGCCCGGCTCGATCAGGATCGTGTCGCCTGCTGCAGCCTGAGACAGCGCATACCCGAGGGTGAGGCAGGACGTGATCGTGCAGTTGCCGGTATCGGCGCCGCCGGATGCATCCACTGTGAGGGTCGCGGTCACCGCACCGGCGGGTTGCGCCAGCAGAGCGGCACCGAACACACCGAGGCCGATACTTCCGGCCGTGGCTGCGGTCGCCATAAAGAGGCGCCGAAGGCCGCGTTTTCCGTTCCCGGAAGCCGATGAACCATGGCAGCTCCGTAGTGCCCGGTTACTCATGACAACCCCCATCTCTCGTGGCGCACTGAACGTACCGCCTCGTTGCGAAACGAGCAAACGGTTCCAGTCGCGCCGCCCATGCGGCCCTTCTCTCGTCGGTCAGCCACGTGGAATCACGGGCCGCCACCCAGTGACGGTAGGCCCCGGTGTCGCTCCCTTGCAATGGGGCTACCACCACCTCGCGGGGGGTGCTGCCCAGAAAGCGGTTCTACTATCGACCCAACCATCGGCCTAGATATCGACGTCGTACATCTCGGCCATTGCCCGGAGATAGTCCTCCGTTGACATGGCGTCGAGCATCTCGAATGTCACGAACGCCATGGGAAGCCGGTCTGGGTCGTACCCACGGAGTATCTCGAATTTCGCGGCATCTCCGATCGCTTCGCGGTCTCGAAATGCACCGAGGGCTCGAAGCCGCGCCTCCACTCGGTCGAGTTCGGCATGTGATGTCGACATTGCACGAGAATGCCCGTAAGCCGAGCGACTGTTGCCCCGGATGAACCGCGGAACGTGACGCCTCCCGCAGGATGAACATGAGGGAGCCGGTCACGTCGCTCCCGAGAATCACCAATTGCCGTCCCGCTGCAGCTCTTGGATGCCCATCACGTCCCGGTAGAAGGCGCATCGACCGCTCGAGATTGCTCACGCTGATCAATACGGACCGAAGTGACCACTCCGATGTGTCATCGACCAATGCAGATCATTCCTTCCCGAGACCGGGGAATTCGAACCAACTCTTTCACACCGGACCTTAGGCTCAGCTGTCCTCCGTCGCCGAGTCTCACGCCACGGCGAGCGTCGCCGGGCACCTGCGGTCGGGCTCCCCCGGCCGTCGTCAGGCATGATGACGATATGGGCTCAGCAGGGGACAAACCGCGCAAGCAGAGGCATCCTCTTCCCGAAGGTGCCGAAGTACGAGGAGCCCAACAGCTTTCCGATTCCGGGCCTGACCGGTGGAAGTGGACTGGACGATCACTCCGGCGGCCGTTTCGGCCACGGTTCCGATGGCAAGGACCATCACAGCCCGGGCCGCCTCGGGCGGGCGTTTCTCAGGCTGCTGGGAATGCGCCCGAAGGATCGCAGCTGATCCAGGGATCGAGGCTGACGGCCGCTAGCGGGACGAGGCGTGGCGCGAGCTCTTTCGCTCCCGCAACATCTCCTCGGTTCCCCGGGCGTCCATCGGGACGCCGAGGTGGTAACCCTGGCCGTACCGGCACCCCAGCTGGCGCAGGCGTTCCACCTGGGCCGAGCTCTCGACCCCTTCGGCAATGGTGATGTGGCCCAACGTCTCGGCGATCTTGATGATGGCCTGGGCCAGGGTCACCTTCTCCTCGTCGCCCAGCGCGTCGACGAACGAGCGGTCGATTTTGAGGATGTCGATCGGCAGTTGCTCAAGGTAGGCCAGCGACGAGTACCCCGTGCCGAAGTCGTCGAGGGCGATGCGCAACCCGAGAGACTTGAGGGCCTGCAGGTTCTGTATGACGGCCGGTCGTGTCGCGCATCATGGCGCTCTCGGTGATTTCGAGCACGAGGTTGGACGGGTCGAACTTGCTGGCGGCCAACATCGCGGCCACGTTCGTCTCGGTTTCGGCGTCGGCCAGCTCGTGGGCCGAGAGATTGACGCTGATGCTGACGTCAGGCAGGAACGAGACCTCGCGTCTGCCAGTGATGGAGCTGGGCACACGCTTCGGCGAGGACGAAACGGTCGACGACGTCGATGAGGCCGACCTCTTCGGCGAAGGGGACGAAGGCCCCCGGTGGCAGCAAGCCTCGTAGCGGATGCTGCCAACGCACCAGCGCTTCGAAGCCGATGAGCTCGTCGGTTCGAGATCGACGATCGGTTGATAGTGGACGACGAGCTCCTTGCCGGTCGTCGTGCGTCGCAGATCAGCTTCGAGCTCGAGGCGCTCCACGATGGCCGTGTGCATCTGGTCGCGGAACTCCTCGTAGCAGTTCTTGCCGTGCTCCTTCGCCATGTACATGGCCAGGTCCGCATTGCGCAGCAGTTGCTCTCCGGTGCTGCCGGGCACCCCGAAGGTGATGCCGATGCTCGCGGTGGCCACCACCTCGGTCGTGTCGAGCGTGACCGGGCGACGCAGGGCGGTGAGGATCCGCTCGGCCAGCTTGACGATGTCAGAGTGCCCGTCGATGTACTCGATCAGCACGGCGAATTCGTCCCCGCCCAGACGGGCCGCCGTGTCGGCCTGACGGATACAGCCGAGCAGGACGTTCGCCACGGCGCGCAGCAGCTCGTCCCCGGTGGAGTGCCCCAGGCTGTCGTTGACGGTCTTGAAGTTGTCCAGGTCCAAGAACATCACGGCGATCGGTCGGCGGGTGCGATCCATGCGGGCCACGGCCTGGTTCAGGCGATCGGCGAAGAGCGCCTTATTGGCCAGGCCGGTGAGTGAGTCGTGGAAGGCCTGATAGGTCAGCTCCGACTCGAGACGTGCCCGTTCGGTGCTGTCGCGGAAGCTCCAGACGCGGCCGACCACCTTGCCGTCGACGACTTGCGGCTTCGAGAAGCGCTCGAAGACCCGCCCGTCTTTGAATTCGAGGATGTCGGTCGTCTCGATGTTCGGGGTGGAGGGCAAGCTCTTCCACCTTGGCCATCAGGGCTTCGGGATGGACGAGCTGGTCGATCACGGCCGAGATCGTGTTCTGATCGGGTTGGTTCATCCAATACGACTCCGGCAGCATCCACATCTCGGCCAACCGGCCGTTGATACTGGAGATGGCGCCCGCCTCGTCCACCACGATGAGCCCATCGGCGGTCGAGTCGAGCGTGGCACGCAGCACCGACAAGGCCGAGCGCAGTTCGGCCTCCGCCGCCGACGCGGGCGCTGATGTCGTGCGCGGTGATCGACGTAGCCACCGACGGTCGGATCGTCCACCAGATTGACGATCGACAACTCGAAGGGGACGGACCCGGTGCCCTCATGGCGCAGCAGGCGGACCTCGACCGTGACCGGATGGGCGACGGTGGCGTCCCTGGCCGCACGCTCCATGGCCGCGCTGAGTGCCGGCCAATCGTCTTCGAATGACGATGCCGGTCAGCGGCATGTACTCGACATGTTCGGGATCGTGCCCGAGCATTCTCGTCAAGCGCGGCGGAGGTGCATTCGATCTCACCGTGCGACGACACCAGCATGGTGATGGCTGCCGCATTGTGGATCAGGGACCGGAAACGGTCAACCTCGTTGTGTGCGACCTCGAAGCGGCGACGTTCGGTGAGGTCGCGCATGTTGAACAGCACGGCACCCTCGGCGAACCAGCTCACCGGCGTGCCGATGAGCTCGAGCAGCCGCCAGCCGGACGGCGTCTTGGCCCGCACTTCGAGGGTGGTCCCGATCTCCTTGTTCTGGATGGAGACGAGTGAGCGACCCACCAGCTCCAGATCGTCGGGATGCACGAGGTCGATGGCGGAGCGCCCCTTGTAGTCCTCGAGGGTATGCCCGAACATCGCCTCGGCTCGGTGTTGCCCATGACCTGACCCTCGGCCCCCAGGGCGGACGAGGACGAGGTCGGGGAGTTCGTCAAGGAGCCGCGCCAGCTTCGTGTCCCCGGTCGTCATCCGGGGCCCTCCATCCTCCAACGAGTGCCCCAGTGTAGGCAGGCCGCCCGCGCCACCATGGGCTTTTGCGAGGGCTTTAGGGGGTGAGCGCGGCGAAGCGGTAGCCGACGCCCCGCACGGTGGTGATGAGGACGGGTACGGAAGGATCGGCCTCGATTCGCGACCGCAGCCGCTTGATGTGCACGTCGAGTGTCTTGGTGTCGCCGATGTAGTCGGTACCCCACACCCGGTCGATGAGGACGTCGCGGGTGAGGACCGCGACCGGAGTTCTCGACGAGCAGGCGCAGCAGTTCGAACTCCTTACGTCGCAAGTGGACCTCTTCCCCGCGCACGAAGGCGCGGCGTTGGTCGAAGTCCATTTTGATCCCGCTCGCCTCCCAGACCCCTTCACCGTCCAGGTCGACCGGGCCACCCTGCTCGACCGCGTCGGGACCCCCGGGTGCACGGCGGAGGACGGCGCGCATGCGCGCCACCAGCTCGCGCAGTCGGTAGGGCTTGGTGACGTAGTCGTCGGCGCCCATCTCGAGGGCGACGACGGTGTCGATTTCGGTCCCCTTCGCGGTCACCATGATGATCGGCACACGTGAACGGGTGCGTATGGCCCGGCACACGTCGACGCCGGACATCTTGGGCAGCATCAAGTCCAACAGAAGGATGTCGGGGTCGGTCTCGTCGTAGAGGCGGAGCGCCTCTGCGCCGTCGCGCGCCACAATGACCCGGAACCCCTCGTTGGTGAGCCCGATCACCAGGGCGTCGATGAAGGACTCCTCGTCTTCGGCCAGCAGCACCCGGATCGGACCTTCCCCGCCGGCGCGCACCGACGCTTGGCTCTGCTTGCTCGCGCCCGACTTGCTGGTGCTTGCTCTGTTCACGCCAGGCTTGCTCATGCCTGCCTTGCTCGATTCCTGCTTGCTCATACGAGACGATCCGTGTGGAGGGGAAGGACGAGGCTGAAGGTGGAACCCTCGCCCTCGCGTGATTCGACGTCGACCCAGCCCTGATGGTTGTTGGCCACGTGGCGCACGATGGAGAGCCCCAGCCCGGTGCCACCGGTGTCGCGGCTGCGGCCGTGGTCGACCCGGTAGAAGCGCTCGAAAATCCGGTCGAGATCGCGGGCCGGGATCCCGATGCCGCTGTCCTGGACGGAGAGTCGCACGTACTCGCGCTCCTCGCTGCGCACGTCGTTCCGGCTGGCCACGTTGTCGATGCCGCCCACGACCTGTTCCCCCTCGGTGGGGATGGGGGCGGTGGTGCTCGAGGCGACGGCGGCCAACGTCGTGTCTGCGCCCGGAGCATCGGAACGGGTCGTTCCTTCCTCGCCCAAGGTCTCGGGGGTGAAGGCCGCCTCCACCGGTTCGGACAGGACCAGGGCGGCCTGGACCGTGGTGGCGGCGCCCCGGCGCACGGTGCCGGTCACGACCACCTTGGAGTCGTCGTAGGAGTAGGTGATGGCATTCTCGAGAAGGGCGTGCATGGCGGAGACGAGTTGGCGGCGTTCGCCGACGACGGCGATCGGCGGAGAGGGCTCGTGCAGGACGATCTCGATGCCGCGCTGATCGGCGGTGGAGCGGACCCGTTCGATGGCGTCGGCCATGACGAGGTTGACCAGGACCGGCTCGCGTGACGGTGCCTCCTCCGACTCGATGCGCGACAGGTCGAGGAGGTCGTCGATGATGCGGCTGACCCGGAAGGCCTCGTTGTGGATGCGACCGGCCAGGCGCTGGGCCACCTCGGCGTCGGGCTCGGCCACCAGCGTCTCGGCCAGCAGACCGAGTGCACCGATCGGCGTCTTCAACTCGTGGCTCACGTTGGCGACGAAGTCGCGGCGGATCTCCTCGAGCCGGCGGCGCTCGGAGATGTCCTCGATCAACGCGATCACTCCGAGCGGCCGGCGTCCGTCGTCGATCTGGCGGGCCCGCACCTGCAACGTCCGGCGCGGCGGTCCGTACAGATCGAGCGTCCGTTCCGCCGTCCCTTCGTGCCACGCGCCCTCGAGGAGCTCGGTCACTGCCTGCGCCGCCAGCGCGTCACCGTGCCGGCTCACCATCGAGCGCGTTCGCGCGTCCGTTGCGGTAGATCACGTTTCCGTTTTCGTCGCAGAGGACGACGCCCTGGGTCAACGTGTCGAGCGAGCGCCTGAGGCGGATGGCGTCCGAGCTCGACTCGGCCACCGACTGCGCCGCCCCACCCGTCACCTGCTCGAGATAGGCCAAGGCCGTCTCGATGTTGGACTCGTCCTCGGGCGGGTCGAGTCCCAATCTCGATCCGAGTGAGGTCAACCGTTGCGAGATGCCCCTGCGCCCCCAGCGCCGGCCCAACGACGTTGCGACCGCAATGGCGACGATGAAGAGGATCACGGTGCCGACCACGACATAGATGGCGCTGGCCGTGCTCAGTGCAATCAACTCCTCGCCACCGATCACGGCCCCCAATATGACAGCCCCGGGAGGGGTGTGGGAACACAAGGCCGCGAGTCGCGCCTTCAGGATTGTGAAAAACACTGAAAGGCAGAGAAACCGTTCAATATGCGGTGACGGTCAGCCGGAGATGCCGGAAGACGAAGAGCCTTGATGGAGGGTGACCGATGATCCTGGCGTATCTAGCCGGCGCCTCGAGCGGAGTGACGCTGAACCCATCTTTGGACTCGCTCCCCGGCGGGGGCACGCTGCAAGCACTCGTCAACGGCTTGGGGGCCTGGGCGCTCATTGCAGCCCTCGTCGGGCTTGTCATCGGCGCTGCCGCCTGGGCCCTGGGTGTGCACTCACAGAATTTCCAGCAGTCGATGGTCGGTCGTCGGGCGGTTCTCGTCTCGGGGTTGGCGGCCCTTCTGATCGGTGCGGCTCCTCAGATCGTCAACTTCTTCTGGGGCCAGGGCAACACCCTCCACTGAGCAAAGGGAGCGACCGACCATGTTCGTCCATCTCATTGTCATGGCCCCGTCGACCCCCATGGCTGCGACCGCGGTGCACGCCAGCGGCTGCACCGGGCTCCAGGCCGTCGACCCCCTCTGTTACGCCGCGAGCGCGGTAGGAAGCATCGGTGGATCGGTAGCCACGGCGGGTATCGACGCCGTGTTCAACGGCCTCAGCCAGTGGGTGGCGAGTGGGGCCGAATGGCTGCTCTCGCAGATTGGCAACGTGCTCGTGAGCACGACGTCGATCAATCTCGGTGCAGACTGGTTCCTCGAGCACTACGAGGTCATGACCGCCCTGGCCGGTGTCGTGGTGTTGCCCCTGCTCCTGGTATCGACGCTGCAAGCGGTCTACCGGCAGAACGCCGGTCAGCTCATCCGCGCGTTCTTCGTGCAGCTCCCACTGGCCTTGCTCCTCGGCGTGGTGGCCGTGCAGATCGTGATCCTCTGTCTTTCGGCGACCGACGCCCTCTGTACCGAGGTAGCCGGAGGCTCGGGCTCCGACGTGCACGCCTTGCTGGCCGGGATGTCGAAGGGGCTTCTCGTCGCCGTGGCTGACCCGGGCATGGCCACCTTCGTGCTCCTCCTCGTCGGTCTCCTGGTGGCGGCCGCCGCATTCGTGCTCTGGCTGGAGCTCCTGGTGCGTGCCGCTGCGGTCTACGTCGCCGTGCTCTTCCTCCCCTTGGCCATGGCCACGTTGGTCTGGCCCACGGTGGCGCACTGGTGTCGCCGTCTGGTGGAGACGTTGACCGCACTCATCCTCTCGAAATTCGTGATCGTGGCCACCCTGAGCCTGGCCGCGAGCGCGGTGGGATCGGGCACGGCCGGTACCGGCGACGCCGGTTCGGGCTTTGCCGCAGTGTTGGCGGGGGGCGCCCTGCTGGTGCTCGCCACATTCGTCCCCTTCTCCATTCTCCGGCTCATCCCGCTCGTCGAAGCGGGCGCAGTCGGTCATCTCGACGGCGTGCGACAACGTGCGGCGGCCGGCCTCACCCAACTGCCGATGAAGGCGGGGAGTTACGCCTTGAAGCGCGGACAGCAAGCCAGTGGCGCCGCCAAGTTGATGGCGCAGGCCGGTCAACCCGGAACGGGTGAAGGCGAACAGACGGGAGGTTCAGGTGTGGGCGGAGTGAAGGATGCGGGAACCGACGAGGGGGGCACCGGCGGTGATGAGGCGCTGCCCTATGGCGGACTCGTCCCCATGGCGAAGGGCACGCCGGGGTCGAGGGAAGCGTTCATGGAACGTAGGAATGCTCCGCCGAAACCGAAGGGACCGATACCACTGCTCCCCTCGCCGGCCGAGACGCGGGCCGCCCAACGGGCAGCAGGTGCAGCCGCCGCGTCCGGGGGGAGCGACGCCGATGACGGGAGAACCGTCGAGGACGGATTGCCACCCGGGACCAAGCTCATGGGGAGACCGGGTCCTTACGACAGGCGTTGGGCCATGGGCGAGGACAAGTACGGACCGAAGGTGTGGGGATTGGATCCGTTGCGCGAGAGGCCGCGTGCCGACGACGCGGGGTCCTCGTGAGCGGTGAAGGGTCGCGGTACCGCTTCGGTCCACGTGAACGTGGCGGTGCGCTGGCCGGATGGCGGGCCGGGCAGATTCTCACCGTGGCCGTCGGCCTGGTCATCGGTGTGCTCATCCTGCGGGCGGAACCGAACCCGGCCGGCGTTGCGGTGGGCGTCGTCATTCTGGTGGCGTGCGGCGCCTTGGCGACCTGGCCCGTCAGCGGGCGAACCGGCGACCAGTGGATTCCTGTGGTCGTGCGGTGGGGCACCAGGCGAACAGGTCCCCGAGGCAGAAGGAGCATGGACGCACTGGGCGGACTGCGTCTGCTCAGTATCGGGACGCACGCCATGGGCGTCGTGCACGACCAACGCGGTCGGCACACTCACCGCGGCCCTTTCACTGCGTGGGCAGGGTTTCGCGCTGCTCGGTCCCGACGAGCAGGACCGCAGGGTTGCCGGCTGGTCGTCGGTGCTGGCCACGCTGGCCTGGGAGGGGTCACAGATTCGCCGCGTGCAGTGGGTGGCGTCTTCCTTCCCCGATCAGGGCTTCGGGGTCCGCAATTACCTGTCCACGAACCTGCGGGCTGATCCGGGCTCGGCCGCGGTGGCTTCGTACGAGGCGCTGCTCACCGACATCGACGCCGATGCCTGCACCCACGACATCGTCCTCGCCGTGCAGGTGCGGCTGACGAAGTCGGTGGAGACCGGGGCTGCCGTCCTGCAGCGTGAGTTGGCGTCACTGGCCCGGCTGCTGGCGGATGCCGACGTCGTGGTCGAAGGGGTGCTCGGCGTGGAGGATCTGATTGCACGACTGCTGCGCACCTATGAGCCGTTCCCCGAGATGACAGACGACCCTGAGGTCTCGAGTGATCCATGGCCGATGGCCATGGAGGAGGGATGGGCCCAGGTTCGCATCGATGGGTTGTCGCACATCACGTTCTGGGTGGCGGAGTGGCCGCGCACCGAGGTGCGGAGCGACTTCCTGGCGCCGTTGTTGCTCGGCTCGGCACGCGCGACCTTGTCGGTGGTCATGGAACCTCTCGGGCCCGAGAAGGCCGTCCGCAAGGTCGAGGCCTCGCGCACCGCCGATCTGGCCGACGCGGAGCTGCGCCGGCGGAGCGGTTTCATGTCGACGGCCCGTCATTCCCGCGAGTCCGAGGTACTGGCCCGTCGCGAAAGCGAACTGGCCGACGGGCACGCATCGTTCCGCTATTCGGGCTTCATCACCATCTCGGCCGCCTCCGATGCTGAACTCGTTGCCGCCTGCGACGTCGTCCAGCACGCGGCGAGCCAGGCCCGCCTGGTCATTCGCCGCCTCTACGGGGACCAAGCCAGTGCCTACACGTGCACCCTGCCGCTGGCCCGAGGCCTCGCGGGACGGTGACGGGTGGTCCGTGGTCGTCGCGAATATGGAGGTCAGCATCCTATTCAACCATGTGGTTGTAGAAAGGGACGTGGCGGCCGCCCACCAAGCGGGTTGCCGGCCCTCGCCGATCGGTGAAGGGATTCGCCGAGTCATCCTTGAGGTGGATTCGCCGGGGGAGTAGGACACGCGACAATATGCGGCGCCTGACGATTGGAATGCATGTCCTCGACCCTGAACAACTTCCTGCTGCACTACAGCTACTTCGCCGTCTTCATTCTCAGCTTCATCTCGTCGATGGGGATCCCGGCCGGGTCGGAGGTTGCGATCATCGGCGGTGGCGCCCTGGCCAGCGGCGATGTGCACAAGTTGATGAGTAACGGGCAGCCCTCGTCCGAATTCTTCCACCTGTCGCTCCTGCTCGTCATTCTGTTGGCGGTGCTCGGCGAGGTACTGGGGTCGATGGTCGGCTACCTCATCGGCCTGAAAGGTGGCCGAGTGGCCGTCGACAAGTGGGGCAAGTACCTGCTGCTCACCCACAAGGACCTCGATCGGGCTGAGGCTTGGTTCGACCGCCACGGCGACCCCCTAGTCTTGTTCGGCCGGTTCATCCCCCTACTGCGTTCGTTCGTGTCGTTCGCCGCCGGCCTCGCCGAGATGGCCTTCGCAAAGTTTCTGTTGTTCACCGTGATCGGCTGCACAATCTGGTGCACCGCCCTGTCGCTACTCGGTTACTCGCTCGGGAGTACCTACGACAGCGTGCAGAAGAAGTTCAGCTACGTCACGTACGCCGTCGCCGTCCTCGTCGTCGTGGCCGTGGCCCTGCTGATCTGGCACCGTATCCGCACGATGCGCGAGGAGCGCGTCTGAGACTGATGCCGCGGTTGCCGAGCCGACGGCTTGCGTTGGTGATCGCCAAGCTCCTGCCCTGCTCGAAACCGTAGGCAACGAGCTCGGCAGCAGCTACCGAAACGCCCTCAACGCATTCAGCTTCATCGGCTTCGTGTTGGCAACCCCTTTGCCGTCGTCGCCCGAAGTGGTGCCATTCATTCGCTGTTCCCCGTGGGCTCGGGCGGGAGTCCGAGAATCCGTTCGCCCACGATGTTGCGTTGGATCTCGTCGGTGCCGCCGGCGATACGCAGGTGGGGAGCGTCCAGAAAGCGGGACTGCCATGTCCCTCCATCGGGCGCCCCCTCGCTGGACAACATCCCGAACGGCCCTTCCGCCTGGAGCCCAAGATCGCTGGCCTCGCGGACGAAATCGGCCAGGAGGAGCTTCTTCAGGGAACTCGTCGCGGAAGGGTTCCCCCCTCGACTCAGCACGGTCTGCGCCTCGAGATCGAAGAAACGCTCGATCTCGAGTTGGGAGAGAACAGCGGCCATGCGTCCGCGCGGCACCGCGTCGTCTCCTCTCCCGAATCGCCGCAGCATGGCGCGGAGCTCACTCTCGGGGAACCACGACGAACCGATCCCCATGAGTGTTCGCTCGTTCGACAAGGTCGTCATGAGGATCCGCCATCCCTGGTCGACCTCCCCGACGACACGGTGCGGGGCGACGCGGACGCCGGAGAGGAAGACCTCGTTGAACTCCGCCACACCGGTCATCTGTCGAAGAGGGCGGACGTCGACTCCGCGAGCTTGCATATCGACGACGACGCACGACAACCCCTTGTGGCGGGTGAGCGTGGGATCGGTGCGGACAAGAGCCAGCCCCCAGCGGCAGAACTGCGCGCCGGACGTCCACGTCTTCTGGCCCGTCAGCGCCCATTCCGCCTCGATCCACTCCGCCCGTGTCCGCACTGAGGCCAGGTCGGATCCGGCATCGGGCTCGCTGAGCAGCAGGCACCAGATCTCTTGCCCCGTCAGGATCTTCGGGAGGAATTCCCGGCGTTGCGCCTCAGTCCCGTGCGCGATCATCGTCGGGCCCACCACCGCTGTCCCCACGTGGAAAATGGGGCTCGACGTCGCACCGACGCGCTCCAACTCCTCGCGCAGGATCAGCTCCTGCAGAGGAGTTGCCCCTCGCCCCCCGTAGGCGGCGGGCCAGCTGACGCCGGCCCAGCCCGCGTCGTGCAACACGTTCTGCCACGCCCGGGCCCGAGCCACGAACTCCGTCTCGTCGTTGTCGCCGACACCGCCCGACCCACTGGGGCGCATCGGGAGGGCTTCGGGTCGAAGATCGACACTGGCCAACCACTGGCGCACCTCGGCCCGGAAGGCCTCGTCCGCAACGGCAACGGCGCCGGCGGCGGCCCCGGCCCTAGGCAATGATTCGCCGGAGTTCGGTCTTGAGGACTTTGCCACTTACGTTCACCGGCAGATCCGTTCGGAACTCGAACCTCGTGGGGACCTTGTACGCGGCCAGCCGACGACGGCAGTGCGCGCGAAGCTCTTCGGGGTCGGGCTCCCCGTGCCCGGCTGCCATCACGACCACGGCGCAGATCGATTCGCCCCATTCTTCGTCGTGCAGCCCGATGACGGCGACATCGCCCACCCCCGGATAGTCGGCCAGGACGGTCTCGATCTCGATCGGGTACACGTTCTCGCCCCCGCGGATGATCATGTCGTTCTTCCGGCCGGCCAGGTAGAGATAGCCCTCGTCGTCGGCCCATGCCATGTCGCCGGCGCGGAACCATCCACCCCGGAGGGCGGCCTCACTCTCGATCGGTTGGCCGAGGTAGCCGCTCATGACGGTATCGCTCCGGGTGGCGATTTCCCCCACCTGGCCGGGAATGACCTCGCGCAACGCGTCGTCGACGAGGCGGAGCACGACGCCGAAGGCCGGTCGTCCGATCGACGCCAAAAGGTGAGGGTCGCTCGACAGCGCACGACGATGATCTTCCGCCGTCAAGACGGTCTGCCCTCCGGCTTCGGTGCCGGCGGCAAACGTCTGGATGAAGTCGCAGTTGAAGACGTCGAGCGCCCTCCGCAGCAGCATCGGGGTGATCGGGCCGCCGCCGTAGACGATGGACTTCAGGGTTGAGTAGTCATGCCCACCGACACCGGGGACGTCGAGGATCCGGTTGATCATCGTCGGCACGAGGAACACGCTCGTGATCTCCCCGCTCTGAAGCCACCGGACGACCGCCGCCGGATCGAATTGCGGCATGAAGAGGTTCGGGAAGCCCAAGGCGATGCCGTGCATGGCCATGGCCATGCCACCGATATGGAACATGGGTGCGGCCGAATACCTGAACTCGCCTTCGGTCGACTGCAAATGGACCATGCCGTTGGTCACCATCATCTTCATCATGCGGTGCGACTGCAGGACGCCCTTGGGCCGGCCGGTGGTGCCGCTGGTGAAGGCCAAGCCGAGGATGTCCTCGTCGCCCACGTCACACTCGGGCTCACCGTCGTGGCTCCCGGCCAAGAGGGTCTCGAAGTCCTCGTGTGTACTTTGGATCTGTTCGAAGACCACCACCCGTTCGAGCTCCGGCACCTTCTCGACGAGCTCTGACGCCAGGCCCGCGTAGGTCCGGCTCACGAAGAGCCATTTCGCCCCCGACTCCTTCATTAAGGTGACGATCTCGCTCGGCGCCAAGCGGTAGTTGAGTGGGACGTACGTCGTGCCCAGCTTCATGGACGCCAGCAACGTCTCCATGAAGCAGTGGGAGTCGACGGCGAGGACAGCCAGCCGGTCACCGGGCCGCACACCGATGTCGAGGAGTGCATTGGCCAGGCGATTGACTCTGGCGTTCACTTCGGCGAAGGTCAATGTCCGTTCGAAGCCTTCGTCGACGAAGCAACGCTCGCGGGGACGCAGCGCTGCACTCAGCTGGAGCCATTCCCCGATCCGGATGGGCGCGAACTTCGGCACCTTCCCTCCCACGAGGTCGTACCCGGTGTGTGCAGGCATGGCGGTTACGGCGCCAGGCCCGCAGCGATCAGGCCCAGCCGATCCGCCGCGGCCATGTCGTACTGATTGCGCGTGACCAGACGTTGCGCCATCAACCCTCCGCCGGCGGAGATGTTGGACCCGAGGTGCCATCCCGCCAGCACGTCGGCTGTGAGATCGCGGATGGCGTGGAAGAGGGACATCCGATAGCGGGAGTCCACACCCTCAGCCCCCTGCATGTACTTCTCCACGAACGGGCCGATTTCGGGGTTGTCGAGATCGGCCATGGACGGGCTCGTGACGACGCTGGCGCCGGCAATGTCGTGCAGGTGCCGCACCATGAGGAGGTACTCGGCGGCCGCGTAATACTTGCCGGCGTTGATGTAGAGCTCGTTCGGCTTCACCATCCCGCTCTCGGTTGCGTCGGCGTGCGTCAAGCTGGCTTCGAGGTTGGCGCGCGTGATGGTGGCGTAAATGGCCATCTCAGCGATCATGTCGGCGATGTGAGGGGCGCGGGGTACCCCGTTGGCCTGACTGATCAGATGGGCCAACCCCGTCAGCATGTCGGCGTGTTCGGCCATCTGGGCCAGACCGGAGAGTCGCTCCCACAATCCCAAGGAGTGTGCGATCGTCGCCGAGAGTTCGACCTCGCCGTTGAGGAAGATGGCCTCATGGGGCACGAAGACGTGGTCGAAGACGACGAGCGCCTGCGGTATGGCGTACTTGCCGCTGACCGGGAAGTGGCGGACGTCCGCCCCCACTGGTGCGTGCGACACGGCAACCATCGACACCCCGGGCGTGTTGACCGGAATGGAGAAGGCGACGGTGTAGTCCTCGTCGCCCGGTTTCATTCGTTTCGTCGGCATGACGACGAGCTCGTGGACGAAGGGGGCCGCCGTAATGTGGAGTTTCGCCCCGTTCACGACCACCCCGTCGTGGCGACGTTCGACGACGTGCAGATAGGCGTCGGGATCCGCCTGGCGGGACGGCGCCAGTGAGCGATCACCCTTGGCGTCACTGATCACTTCGGCGACCCGCAGGTCCTGCGTCCGGCAGCGCGTGACGAAACGGTCGATGCGCTCCGCGTACGCGGGATCGGCGACCCCGAGCGCGTCACGGACACCCAAAAGGGCGAGACACGCAGCCGAGTTGAAGGCAGTGAAGTCGGCCTCGAAGACCATCTTGATGCGGGCGCGGAGGTCGTCGGACGACCGAGGCACCTCGAACATGGGGTGGTACGCGCCGGCGTCCGGATTGAAATAGCGGTCGTACCCGCGGGCGATCTCACGTGCCGGTTCCCGCAGCCCGGGCTCAGAAGTGACGTCGTCGATCCGCCTGCCGTGCATGTAGACCTGCCGGCCGTCGTTGAGCGACGCCAGGTAGTCCTTCCCTGTTCTCACGTTGCCCTTCCGCACTGCGCGCTCGTCGTGGTCTTCGAGCAGCAGGCTACTTCCCGATCCTCAGGTTGCCAGAGGCTCGTCACTGTGGCCCGTACTGCGACCGTTCTCTCCCTGTCATGGACCGAACGCCGAGGGTTCCCGCCCATCAGGTCACCACGCGCAACCTCGGCGCCGCCTACCCGTTCATTGCAGAAAGGGGATTGGGTCAGCGAGGCGTCGTCATCGGGGATGACCTCCTCGGCGGATCCTTCGTCTTCGATCCCTTCGAGCTCTACGCGCAAGGGGTCGTCTCCAACCCCAACATGGTGGTCTTCGGCCAGATCGGTCGAGGGAAGAGCGCCTTCGTCAAGACCTTCCTCTGGCGTCAGGCCGTCTTTGGTCGACGGGCGTGGGTGGTCGATCCCAAGGGTGAGTACGGCGACCTGGCGGCGGCATGGGGCGTGCGACCGGTGGCACTGCGACCGGGCGGGTCCATCCGGCTCAATCCACTCGACGCCGGCCCAGAGCGTGCGGGGGAGGACGGTCCCGGCAGCACAGCCCGACGACAGACCGAACTCCTCACCTCGCTCGCCTGCGCATGCCTCGGCCGCAATTTGCTCCCCCGTGAACGCGCTGCGCTCGGCCTGGCCCTGGCCGCTGCGACGCGACGGACGAACAGTCCGACGGTCCCGTCCGTCGTCGAAGCCCTTCTGACGCCGACCGCAGAAGCAGCGGGATCGCTGCGCACCGGGCTGTGTGAGCTGTTGGAGGACGGGCGCGATGTGGCACTCGAACTTCGCCGGCTGGTCCACGGTGATCTGCGCGGCATGTTCGACGGCCCCACGACGCCGGGGCTCGATCTTTCCGCCCCCCTCGTCATCCTCGACCTCTCGGCGCTCTACACATCGACTGCTCTGGGTGTCCTGATGGCCTGTGCCACGGCCTGGCTCCAAGCCGCATTGGCCCGCACGACGTCGGGCCCAGCTCCGGGCGGACAGGTCTTCCTGGTCGTCGACGAGGCTTGGGCCATCCTGTCCAATCTCGGTGTGGCCCGATGGCTCCAGTCGTCGTGGAAACTCTCGCGCGCCTTCGGTGTCTCCAACGTGGCTGTGCTGCACCGCGTCTCAGACCTGCACTCGGTCGGCGCATCGGACTCCGAGCAGGTGGCACTGGCGCAGGGACTCCTGGCGGACTCCGAGACGCGCGTCATATACGCCCAATCACCGGGGGAGTTGCGCGTAGCCTCGGACCTACTGTCGCTTTCGACGACCGAAGCCGAACTTCTCCCGCAACTGCGCAGGGGCGTCGCGCTCTGGAAGGTGGGTCAGGGCTCGTTCCTCGTCCAGCACCGCCTGAGCCAGATGGAGCGGATGCTGGTGAACACAGATGCAGCGATGGGCGCCGGTTAATCGCGTGCCGGCGCTCTCCGAGGCGATTCTCCCGCTCGCGCTCGGCGGGGCACTGTTCGCTGCTGTCTCCGCCAGGGGCTCGGTCACGCTTCCCTGGCGGCGCCACAAGCCGCAGTCCCGGGGCGCCCGTTGGGCCAACCACCGCGATCTGCGGGCACTGTTGATCGACGCCAAGGCGGCACACCCGGGTCGCCTCGCCTTGGGGACAGTGCACGGCCGCATGCAGCCCGCCCTGTTGGCGGCGGAGCGCGCCCAGTCCGTCGTCGTCGTGGGCCCGACGCAGAGCGGGAAGACCACTGCGCTGGCCATACCGGCGATCCTGGCGTGGGAAGGGCCGGTGGTTGCGGCCAGCGTGAAGAGCGACCTCATGCGCTCCACCAGACGCCAACGCAACGAACGCGGGCGCATCTGGTGCATCGATCCGACCGGATCCACGGGGGCCCGTCCGAGCACTTGGTCGCCCCTTACCCGTTGCAACGATTGGAACGCAGCGCTCCGGGTGGCCGCCGACCTGGCCGAGACAGCGAAGGCCGACGGCACCACCGCGGACGGGGAGTTCTGGTATGCCACCGCAGCCAAGCTCCTCGCCCCGTTGTTCTTCGCGGCAGCGCGTGACCGCCGCTCGATGGCCGACGTCGTGCGGTGGGTCGACACCCAGGAAGCGAGCGACGTCTCCTTCATCCTCGAACAGGCAGGCGTGACCGAGGCGCTCGACGCGGCGCGCTCGACGTGGTGCCGCGACGAGCGGACGCGCAGCTCTGTGTACACAACAGCCGAGACGATCCTGGCGCCCTTCGTCGGGACCTCGCCGCACGCGACCACGGACGCCTTCGAACCGGCCGAGCTGCTCAGTGGCAGCCATACCCTCTATCTCTGCGCCCCGGCCCACGACCAACGCCGTTTGCGGGGCTACTTCAGTGCGCTGACCCAGCAGGTCCTTTCCCATGCCTTCACCCAAGCCACCCGGAGCGGCAGGCCCCTTGATCCACCGCTGCTCGTCGTGCTCGACGAAGCGGCGCATATTGCGCCCCTGCCCGAGCTCGACGGACTTGCGGCCACCTGCGCCTCCCATGGCATCCAGCTCGTCACGGTCTGGCAGGACCTGGCCCAGGTAATACGCCTCTCTGCCACATAGTCAGTCGAGAACCCCTGACCGACGCCCAGCCCTCAAAACGCCAGATGGGCTGCACCTAAAGAACCAGGTGGACGGTGCATGCACACACTTTTGATAGCCAGTGTGCTCCACCGGGGAAGCCCGGATGGCTACCTGAAAGAAGTTGTGCATGTCCGTCATCACCATCGGGGAAACCGCACCTCGCACCAAGAGGCGGCTCAAGAAGGACGACGTCGTCGGGAGCATCCTTACAAAGGGCGAGATAGCCAGAATCGAAGCCATGATGGATCCGCTACCCGGATTCAAGACGCCGGAGCAATGGGCCGAGGAGTTGCAGGCCACCCGGAAGGCACCATCGAGGCCATCATCGCATACGGGCAGCTGTTGGCTGAGTGCAAGGCCGCATTGGAGCATGGCGAATGGTTGCATGCCTTGCAGATGGCGGGGATTGACTTCCGGGAGGCGCAGAGGGCGATGCAGATCGCCAACCATTCGGTGTTGGCGGATGCGGCGAATTTTTCGAGGTACCGACTTCACGGCGGCGTTCAGCACCTTCGGCACCGTCCTCGCTCCTTCGCCTCATCAGCTGGCCCTCGTCGGTGAGGAGGCACCGCTGGGCTAGATGGGATGTCACTGGTGGAATTGCCCCGAGGTAGGACGGAGCGGTTCCGACAGGCAGGAGGCCGTCTAGGCCGTGTTGGTGGCGCTTCAGGCTTAGACGCAGACGTAGCGGGCGCTACCGGCCGACATCGCCTTCTGCCGCACCAGGGTCACCAGCGACTTGACGGGCCATTTGGACGGGACGTGCCCGCAGGCGGGGCACTTGAGGTCGAAGCGGCCATCCCACTCCGCACCTGTCACCCTCTCCGTCGTCACGTCCACAAAACCGACGTCCACCGTCCGGGTCCGACCAGTGAACAAATCGGCGGGGTCGGTCGTGGAGGGCTTGTCAGCCCTGCGCCAGATGTCTCGGCGCTTTGCCGCTAGGTCGGAAACGGTGTCGGCGCTCATGCGGATCGGCTGACGAATCACCAGGTGGTGCCATTCCATGTCGGCGTCGGGGTCCTGCGGCTGGATGATTGCCAGCAACGGAGCCGAAGCTTCTCTCCTGCCCTTGGCGCACGGCAGGCATCGGACCTCGATGGGGTCCGTGCGCCCTGGTGGCGTCGGGAGCGGCAGCATCCGCCCTTCCCCTGTATCCATGGCCGTATCCTAAAAGGCAGTCGTCCAACCAAATGGTCGATGCGCCTCCCGGTGGAACGGGAATGTCGCTCAACTTGAACAGGCTCCGCCTCCGAATCTCCGGGCGGTTCCGTCGTGTCCAAGTTGTCCCATCCATCGGCTGCGCCATCGGCGTCGTCACCGATCACCATCCGCAACAGCCGCTACGGCATGGCGGCGCTCGACAGTGAATTAGACCGCATCGAGGTCGGCACCGCTCGGGGATTCCGTCACCCCGACTTGTTCAAGGCGGCGTGCAAGATGGGCAACCTGATCGGAGGCGGTCACCTTGTGCGCCATACCGTTGAACCCCGCCTGGTGTACATGGCGGTCAGGTTGGGCCTCCCGACGTCGGACGCCGCCCGCACGGTCAAGCGGGGCATCGACCGGGGCATGACGACTCCTCGGTCGCCCGGCAAGCACACCGTGGAGGCGAAGGACAGGGGCGACACCGTGACGATGTGGATGCGGTGGTGGGACTCACTGGACCAGTCCGATTTCCCCGGAACGAAGGGCACCACCGACCTCAAGACCTGCGCCGCCGTGGCAATGCTCGGCGTGACGCACGGCGGACCGGTGGACGTCGGTGCCAGCTACCGGCAGATTGCGGAATTCTCGGGGAACGCATTGTCGACCGTGACTGAGCAGCTGAAGCCTGGTGGTCGGCTCATGACCCACGTCCGCTGCACCTCACGGCTCAAGAAGAATCAATGGTGCACGGGCAAGTTGGAGTCGTCCCGATGGGCACCCGAAGAGATGTGCACTTTCTCGGTACAACCAACAAGCCTTGTCATACGGGAAAGGCTCGTATGTACCGAAAGAGTTCACTTGACCGATCCGGGCCAGAATCGGTGGCACCGAGCGGGCAACGCCTGGCGTATCGCCTCACTCCTTGACCCCGAGATCGATGTCACCGTGGCCGAGATGGCGACCATGACGGGTCTGAACCCGACGACCGTGCGCAGGCGGCTCGCAATGCTGGCGGCGTCCGGGGGTGCCGTCCGGGTCGACCGCACGACCTGGAGAGGCGGCATCGTGGACGCCACGGCCGACAAGGTATCCGCTGACGGTGTGGACCACCTGGCCCTTAAAAAGGCCAGACACGAGCTGGAACGGTTGGCATGGGCACAGAAGAAGGCAGAGAAGATCGCCGGCATGTACGAACCGAAGCTCGTGACGCCCACGGCTGCTGCCACGGTTGTCCACGGTGCACCGCACGACGTTTTCATCGACGCTGTCACGGGCGAGATCGTTCAGGCCAAGCTCGCTACGAACCGCAGAAGGGTCGCCTAGGGACGATACATGCCACCGAGTGCCCGCCAGATTCGCCCCTACGGCCCGCAAATGCCCGACCGGCGCAGCTCTGGCACCAACCAGGCGCAGCTCTGCACCAACCAAAGGGGCGAGTGTGACGAGTGTCGCCACCCCTCTTTCCGTCCCGCGTCGTGATTCGGACCGTGTGCCATCGAGAGGCACCCAGGAGCCACCTGTGGTCCCTCAAATGCCGACTATGCCCCAACCCCGGTCGCCTCTGCGCATGTCGTAGCGCAGACGCTGGGTATCAGGACCATCCAGGGCTCTCCTCCGCAACGGCAGTCGACTTCATTTTGGGCCAGTTTCGCGTCCGATACGCACACCGCCAGCTCAGGGCGATTACATGGTGCGCCACGGGAGCTCGGCTGAGAAACACGGAAGGACATTCGGGCCCCGAGTGGCGTCGGGTTGAGCCGAACGTCAGCGATTACGGTTTACCTCGGTCATTGCGCTTCGCCGCTTGCTTTCTCCGTCGACATTGACGTTGTGCCTGCGCCCTCGCGCACTCCTTCGTGCAGTACATGACGCCGGTAGTTCGGCTTCGACCTGCCTCAGCGCGCCCTCGTTGGCAAGCAAAGAGACTCTGGCATGTTTCGTTTTCACATACTTTCCACGCCGTTCCGGTAGCCACATCGTTGGCGATCTGGAGCATCATCGCTGAATAAGCTGCGATGTGGGGACGATTCCATCCGGCGAAATTCCGTAGTTCATTCGGACGAATTTCAACATGTGCGGAGAAGGGTGCCAGAGCCGCGTTCATGTAATCGGCCCATCTATCCCACGCCGTGTCAAATAGTGTGGGTTCCGGCCAGCCGTTAGAGGTCCATGCAGCATCTATTCCGAACTCATTGTCGTTCTGGTACGCGTGCCAATGCGCGATAACCGCACGCAGGATCCGTACATGATACGAAATGACGTGGAAGGGGACAAAAGGACATTCCTCCCCGGGCGTGAGACTCACACCGGAGCTGCCATCTTCAAGAAACATTTCCTGATCGCTCTCGGGTAAGAGCTCCACTGGACTTCGATTCCAAAAAGATGTGAGCTGTCCCCATTGCTTAATGAATGCAATCAGGGCCATTGGGTCGTCGGGATCCAGGCCCGGAATCTCCCGGATAGCGAATTCCCGCCGGTAATTCGACCGATCCCCATTCCCCGTGCACGCGCACGCCGATGACCGAGTGCTCTTCGCCGTCCGCTGAAACCGGCAAAGAGATCTCTTCAAATGCCATGACCTCTACCGGTGGCACGGGCACGGCGTGCCCCGGCCACACCGCGATACGAAAATGTTCCGCATCGTTCGGTCTCCCCGGGAAGTCATGCGTAGTACGAAACACACCTGAATTGTACCACCCTCCCCGTCCCCAGGCTGCCGATACGTCGTACGTGCCGAGACTCGGAATCGTCCCCTCTGCTTTGGACCGCCGAAGGCAGCACGACGCCGCGGACTTGGGCGCGAACTGGTTGATGCTGAGCATGGAGGCAACGATCTGCATCCGGTCCCCGGGTCCTCTCGCACTGATGCAGTTCACGTCTACATGGACGACGAGTCAGGCACAATACGGTTCGTCCGACGTCGGTGAGAATTTGTGAGTGCGAAGTTCACCGAGTTGCGACGGGCCAGGAGATATCGCGGCACGACTTCCGCCCGATTGGGAGACGTGGCCGCTTCTCCGAACTAGAGGGTTCAGCAGCGGATCTACCTGATAGGGCGCTACTAAGACCTGCGGGTATGTCGCCCTCCGGTTCAGTAGTCAGGGGGTGTCCAGTCTGTATAGCGGCGCGCAGAGCCCCGACCTCACTGAACTCATGGACCATATTCGTCCGTCGTGGGCACGGGTTCGACGCCTTTCTTGAATTGCGGCGTGGACCCAACAAGACACCAGTGTTGAGGATCAGCACGACTCAAATGGTCAAACCCCCAAGCGACACATTTCAAACGTAAATCGTGGGGTTGCTAGGGCCATTTTTTGCCGTCGTCATCAGGCCTACGCCTATTAATCAGGTCAGCGACCGTCTCACCAATGAGGTAACTCACCAGGTCGGGGATTGTCATAGGAAACCAAGCGAGTCCCCTTGCACCTCTTGAATTCGATTGACTTGCAACTCTGCGAGTGAGAGGGCCGTGCTCCAGGGCCACAACTCACTCGCCGACGTGAAGGTCATAGTCAGGACGATTTTTCCCACACTGGTCGCTATGATTCTGTCGCCCCCTGTTCCGGCCGGACCAACATATCGGATCTCATACACGATTGAGCCTGGCAATCGATCCAGCCCGTCAACCGCAACGACTCCCTCCTCTGTGACACTTACCTTCGAGAATGGCTTCCGGACGATCCCAATAACTGTCTTCGGCAGATATGACTTTGCGTCTTCCTCGGATGCGAAGGGGGCAGCTGTAAGGGATATTATCCGCTGGGTCGCATTTTCTCTGAGACGACGGAGGACAACGATGTTGAGAGCTTTGCGAGCTCGGCGTACTTCGTCCGCAGTACTCGTCCCCGCGCCAGCCCGAAATGCATTTTCGTAGACGACTTGCCAATCGCCGTTTGGAATGTCACTTCCTTGAAGCAACATCTCGAGCAGCGGGCCTCTGGCGGGATTGCTTTTGTTTTGAGACAGCACAACTCGAATGACGATCCATGTCCTAGAGAGATCGCGCCGCCAATGACTTGTCATTTCGCTATACAAGCTTCCGGATTTGCACTGCAGAATTCCGCTGCCTTCGAAACTATCCAGGTTGCGCCGGCTACTACAGTGCCCACGGCGGCATCGACCTCGGGCGACCCGGGAAGGTCACGGTCGCTGTATCCAATGGTCGCCGTGGTATCGACAGTCACGGTGTCCGGACCCACATGGCCATCCTGAGAGTAGGTATAGGATGCTCCGTCTGAGGAGTAGCTGGTGCTTCCATCTATGAGTCCTCCCTGTGCCCCGTCGCTCGAGAACGTTTCCTTCGCGTTTCCAATCTCTACATCAACGCTTCCGTCAGTAGACACCGAGATATGTTGGCTTGCATGGGGACCGGCAATCGTTACTGAACTCGAGATTGTAAACGTCATAACGCCCGCAGGAATGGTTACCGTTGCCACTGGGACTGTAACGGGTACACCGTAGGGTGTGGAGGCCACAATCCGCCTTGCCCCTGCCTTCGGCGTTAGCTTTAGCTTGGACTTATGCTTTGGCTTGGGCTTTGTCGGACATGAATGACCGTGCTTGCACTTAAATTTAAGCCCCAACGGATCAGTCGCGTTCAGCGGGTCATCCCCCGTGAAGGCATACGCCTGCCCGGTCTCGGCCAGGTCCGGATCGACGCTCAAGAATTGGTCCGTGGACGGGTCGTAGTAACGGTCCACTAATTGCCGAACAAAGGGGCGACTACTGGTGCCGAGTTCGCTCGTAGATGGGGCGAACCGGCGGCGAATGACGTTCAGATCAGAGGCCCGTCCGTCTCATCGTCAGACCATCGTCTGATCGATGCGCTCGCGAGAAAGGCGGACTTGCTCACCTCGACGCAATGTTTGCTGCGGCCAAGAACCGGTGCACCGCGCGTCAGGAGTTGGGCGCTACTAGGACCTCGTGTTCGGTGCGCTCAACTCCAAATACCAGAAGTCATACCGCGAGGGGTGCATCACCTCAATCACGCTGGCTGTTCAGTACCTCGACGAGCCACGTCGTCGAAGTGTCCGAGAAAGAGATCCGGATCGACGTTAGTCGTTAGTCCGTGAATCGACCCTATTGATCGAGAACATGGAGTTCCTCCGGCGGTTCACCTCTAGACGGAGTCATTCTCCTGTCCCTCCATTTGAGGCTTTCGAGGCCGTGACTCTCGATCCAACGCTTCTCTCGGGATGTCTGCAAATGGGCCGACTTTGTAGCCCTGACGATGTTTCTCACGGAAATAGCTGGTCCCAGCAACAATCTCAAAAGTCAGCGCAGCCAAGCCTAAAAGCAAGACGAAAAGAAGAATCGAGATGTCGGCCCATGTATGAGTCCCACGGTCGGGCAGAATAATGAAGAGAACCGCAACAGCAATAATTCCCACCCTTATTCGTGACTGCCAACGACGGAACCGGCGCCGCTTCGCCTGATATTCAGATGCCGACAGCGGGTAGCGCGGAATGATCTAAGCCTACTGACTTCCAGCTAGCGAAGCCGACAGTGCTCCGAAGGAGAGCCCCTGCGCCGCCAATCTTCCGACTCCCTGATACATTCGGTACGAGTTGGCGATCTGGGCATGGGATACCGCATTTATTGCCGCCCTGCCTCCAGCGGCTGCGTCTGCCGTCTCCGCCTCCTTGGCCAGATCACCAATCTTGCTGGCACCTAGCCCCGGCACAACCGCCCGACGTCTAACGCAAGGGCTGCCTTGTCGCAATCTCCAGTCGCAGTTTGCTCCATCAGCGGTAACGGCAACACCACCTGCAACTACCGACACAGTTTCGGCCACCTCGCCCACGCCGGGGATAAATGCGAGCGTACTCGAGCCAGCTGCCACCAGCGAAGCCGTCGTGGCAACGTCTCTGAGTATCCTGTGTCCGCTCTTCTTCACCACCTTAACGATCTTCTTGACGACCTTCTTAACGACCTTGACGGCTCGATGATAAGCGTGACTTACCCAGCAGAAGCCCCAACAAAGCCCCAGTGGATCGGTCGCATTCAGCGGATCATCCCCAGTGAACGCATACGCCTGGCCGGTCTCTGCCAGATCCGGATCGACGGTCAGGAACTGGTCCGTGGCCGGGTCGTAGTAACGGTCCACCAATCACCCGATCCGGTTGACACTCAGTGGAGTCGCGGAACAAGCAATTCCGCTCTACGTGGCCATGACCGTCGGCAGATCTTGATCGTCGTCGCTTCAGTCGTAAGGCTCCCCCAGATGAAGCGCTTCGTGCCGGTACACGTCAACGGCCGGGTCCGGTGATGAAGGGCGCTTCGCCGGCTGCCCAAAGGAGGAACCACGATGGCCAGCATTGAAGAAGAGATTCGCCAATACCTGTCTTGGATGGAGGTGCACAACTACGGGCGCACCACGATCGAGAATCGGCGGCGCTATCTCGACTACTTCTTGGAATTCACACAGTGCCGGGGCGTCAACGATCCCGGCCTCGTGACGTTCGAATGTCTACTGTCCTATCAGCAACAACTCTTCGAGCACCGCAAGCGAGACGGCCTCCCCTTGTCGTTTGGCACCCAGGTCCAGCGTCTGGTCCCAGTGACCCAGTTCTTCACCTGGCTCCGGCGTGAGCACAGGATCAACGCCAACCCCGCCGCCGACCTGCTCATGCCCCGGCCCGACCGCAAGCTGCCCGAGGCCACCCTGAGTGCCGCTGAGATGGCCAAGATCCTGGCCGTGCCCGATGTCGCAACGCCGCGTGGCCTGCGAGACCGGGCCATCCTCGAGGTCTTTTACTCCTGTGGGATGCGGCGCAGCGAGCTCATCAGCTTGTGGGTCAAAGACGTGGACTTCGACCGAGGGACGGTGTTCATCCGTTGCGGGAAGGGATCAAAGGATCGCTACGTCCCCATTGGCGAGCGTGCGCTGTTTTGGGTGCGGCTCTACCTCGGGACGGTTCGACCGAATTTCGTGGGTGAGGCCTATCCCCATCACCTTTTCCTCTCCTCGGTCGGCACCCCCATCTGCGCGGACTGGCTCGGTCGTAAGATTCGTGCCTGCCTGGTGCGCACGGGTATCAACAAGAAGGGCAGTTGCCACCTGCTCCGCCACAGCGTCGCCACGCTCATGCTCGAGGGCGGAGCCGATATCCGTTACGTGGCTGAGATGCTCGGCCACGCCCGCCTCGAGACGACGCAGCGCTATACCCGGGTCAGCATCGATCGCCTCCGGGCGGTGCACGCCATAAGTCATCCGGCGGCGGGGCTCGACGTAGCCATGGCGGCCGAACTTTGCCGGCTCGTTCCCGGCGGCTGGTGATTGGGGCGTGAGGTGTTCACTGACAACGCCATGTCGCTCGCCCCCTTGGGAAGGGTGTGGGCACAGATCGTGGGAGCACGTTGGGCGCTACTAGGGACCTGACCATCGGTTCGACCGAACTCGAGACGTACCTACGGCGTGACCAAACAACAGTTCTTGCTCTACGCTGCGACTCGGCACCCAGAACCAACAATGGCGTGTACCCGATGACACGCCGGACTTAGCAGTTTTGGGACATGTCCCAACAGGAGAATCTTCGGCATTCGGCGGCGTAACCTAGTCCCCAATGAGACGAGCTATTTCGGGCGGCGGTTCGTGGACATTCCAAATTGTGAAATCACCGTTGTCCTTGTTTTCTCTTGTTGGATTCCGAGCCGAGTAAGAGCCTGTGAAATTGCAGGCATCTGGCTGTTTGACATAACAACGAATCTGACATCACCATTGGCGCTCTTGATGATTAGGCTTTTGTGCCCGAGCTGGACGTGGTCGACCTCTGACGCTTTGATTGTCCACCAATCAGTGCCGTTCTTTTCACTGAGGTTTGAACGAAACGGCGCTGACAGGACGGAGGCGATGCGCTTCACAAGGCGAGAACTGAACCTAATGAACAATGCGCCGTCTTCAATAGATAACACAGCGAGAGGCCATGTAACTGAGGCGAACCCTCCGTTCTCCATGGGCACCATGGCACCACCTCGTACCATGAGTTCTTGATCCATCGATCTTTCACCTACTTAGTTGGGAGTCGTCCATGTCGTAGATACTCCGCCATGGACCTCAAATGGGATTGGAATGGGAATCCCGAAGCCAATAGTAACCTCGCCTCCGACTATGCCCTGATTGCTGCTTCCATTTCCCTCGAAACCACCCGCACCAACGGCAGGGGCCAATCCGCCTGACGCACCCTGATATCCGAATAACCCCCTGAGGTCGTTGGGAGTCTGAGCGTTACTCACCTGAATTCCGACGGTGACTGACGCCGTAGGGCTAGTACCTCCGGCTCCAACGGTACCGCTCGCAAATAGCTTGCCATTTCCCGTGTTGCCGAGACACCCGCTTGCCGTTCCACCGACGCCAGCCCCTCCATTTGCACTGAGGCACACCGCCACCTCGTGGTGTCCCGACAGCTGAGATTCGATTTGCGCCCGATCGTTTTCGGCGGAAGAAGCCAAGTGCCTCGCCTTGTCCAGCGTGCCGCGCAATTCATGCCAAAACCCTCCGCAGTTATGTCCTCGAGCGTTCGGGTGTTTCTTACAATACGCCTTCGTCTTCGACGTAGCCTTGATGTATGCCAGATCGTAGCCGCCGCTTCCTTGTAGGCCCAAGGGATCCGTCTTGTTCAACGGGTCATCCCCGGTGAACGCGTACGCCTGCCCCGTCTCGCCCAGGTCCGGGTCAACAGTCAGGAATTGGTCCGTGGACGGGTCGTAGTAACGGTCCACCAGTTGCTGCGAAACCAGTGAATTACGGGTACAACTGCGTCGGTCGCCGCTCAGGCGAACTCAAGACGATGCTCGGAGTTAGTGCGCGTCATGATGAGGACGACCGCCTCGTCTGAGGTGCGAGCTTCGGGGATCTCAGGCCGTGACGCGAACCCTGGGCTTCGGGATGACTTTGAGGGTCTTCCCGAGACGGCCTCGTGCGACCTCCGCATTTCTGCGGTCGAGGTCAATCCCGATGGAGTCCCGGCCTAACTCCGCGGCGACGGCCAGCGTCGTTCCACTTCCGGCAAACGGATCGAGGACCACGCCCGTGCGCCAGTTGTCGTGACCACAGTCGGTCCACACTTCCAGAGGTACATCCTGAGGGACTGGCTCAAGGTCACGTCGAGATGGCTTGCCGCATGTAAGGCACACACGCTCAGGGGTCATCGTCAGAATCGGCTTCACGCATAGGTCGGTGGGCATGGTCGCGAAGTGCGCACCCTGATATCCCTGCACCGGGATCTCCCAACAGTCCAGCGGAACGGAGTTAGATTCTGTGCGTACCGAGTCGATGTCAAAGTACCGATCCTTCGCCTTCGTCGCCATGATGAGGGCCGAGGTCGCAGGCCGGAACTTGTCGCCGGTTTTTCCGACGCCGGGATTCGGACGAGTCCACGTTACGACGTTGCGAACGAGCCATTGAGGTGTGGTGCGTTCTGGCCGAAGCAGGTTGCGTCCGTATGAGAGGGATGACACGAACAGATGGGGGAGACCCATGAGGCTCTTTTCCAGAGGCCAATCGTCAGTACGTTCAGTGCCCATGAACTTCTGCGGTCCGCCGCGGCGAAACTTCGTCGGCTTCACTCCGATGTCGTCGTCTTGACCGCTGTCCCAGTTGTGGGCACCATTGCCGCCAAACTTATCCCCGAGTTCAAAAACGATCGAACCGTGCGGAGCCAGAACACGGTCGGAGGCTTCGACAACATCGAGCAGCGCATCGAGGTATGCGGCGGGCGTCGCCTCGCTTCCGATCTCTCTGGCTCTGTCGGGGTGAACGTCTGGGAGGTATTGGCGTTGGGCGAAGTACGGCGGAGAGGTCATGATCATGTCGACCGAGTTCTCGGCCAGAATCGCCAGGCCCTCGCATGCGTCGGCCACGATGAAGCGTGCGCGGGATGCTTGTTGTGCCTCTTCCAGCGCCTGACTTGCGGCTGGCTGTGACGCTGCCACCGATGACGATGCGAAGCTCCTTCGCCGTGATTCGCGGATGCACGACGCCTTGGGAGATGAGTCGCTGCACGTAGTCCGCGGGTAGTCCAGCCAAGGTGTCGAGGGTCCGAAAACTCTGGGGCAAAGAGGGGCAATTGCCCCGTTTTGAGAGAACCCTGGAGCGGCTGATCCGCATGGCCCGCTCGGCCTCTCGTCTGTCGATTCCGGCTAGGGCCAATGCCTCCAGGAACTTCCCATGGCCCAGAGCGGCTTTACCCGCCGTCAGTGTGTGGCCGTAGGCCAAAATGGCCTCGACGGTGCGTCCACGCTCAGCCAGGAACTCCTTGGCCCAACCCCTTGACGTCCTCGGTTGTTGCCTCTCGGTGCCATCACCGACGAGCCGCAGATTTCTCTTGGACGCTCCTGTCCGTGCGGCCTGCTTCTTCGGATTCAGTGCTTGCATCGTCACTACGGATTTCCCCTCATTCTTTGGAAATGGAAGAACGGTAGCCGACCAGTTCTCAACGCACGGGGATGAGCACGCTGCATTTAGACACGACGGGAAGTGAGCTTCGGTGCATGTTCCGCGCACGCTTCGACGTACCAGGACTTCCCCTTGCGGTCCTTCCAGATGCCTTTCCAAGCGGGCGGCGCGTGGGTCCTGATACCGCCCCGCACTCCTGGTATCTGGATCGAAGAGGTCGAATCGGGGAGCACGGCTTCAGAGGTCACGATCAACCAGTGGGTCAATCTCGTGTGGGCTACTCAGGAACATTTTCCCGATGAAAGACGCCTGGTGGACTCCGGGGGTTACCGCTGGGTGGCAAGCGACTTGTTGTCCGCAGCTGAAGTCATCGTTCAACATCATCTCGATGTGGTCGAGCAGCAAGATATGCCTGAGCAAGAGCCATAGACCCTGCCCACTTCACGAGATATGTTCCCGTTGTTCAGACAGGTTCGGGACATGGCGGTGGCAGCTGGACGCCTTTATCTGCAAGGATCGAAACGCAAAGTGAGACACATGTCTCACAGATGCTTACGCCCGGACCCGCAATCAGACACTCGACCTGATCCGTGGCCTTGCCGCAGAACGAACACTCTTCTTTGGTTGGCAACCATTCGCCGGATGGGGCCATGCAGAGGGTCGGTCCCCACGTCAACCCGTCGTTCGTCACAAGATGAGGTTAGTTCGGGTAGGGCGACCTGTCCCGATTCGCCGGTCAGGAGGCCAACCGAGTAGCGAGGAACGGCAACCAGTGTCAGTCGCTCCTGAGATTGACTGGCCGCTCGTGTTCTGAACCGTCCGGCAGTGTTATCCAGTAGAGGGTCGCGTTCAGTCAACTCTGTCTCATTGTGTCGAAGATCTGCGCCATTGAGCTTCAATACAAATGCAGTGACAGAGGTCATTGACAGTTCTTCGCTTGAAAGGATATCGAGCAAGAATGGCAGTGACTGTTGAGTGAGGCGGTAGTCATCCCTAAGATCCCAGGGCTTCTTGCCGGATCCAAACCCGGCCCGAGAACGAATCCAGAGTTCAGCTTCTTCATGACTTGTCAGAGTGGCGGGATCACCCCATTGGGAGCCTTTCTGCAGCCGTCTCAGAATCGGATTGCTGCTGAGTTCAGGAGCCTGGGTGAAATACCTCCTTGCCCGCTCGACCTCCTCATCGCTGGGTGGTTCCACCGAGCCAGGTTAGATCTATTGGTGCAAGCACACCCCGCCCCAGATGCCGGTCCGCACCAACGCGAGACCATGCGAGAATCTCAACTGTGGACCCCGAAAGCGACCTATTTGGACCTGGTCGAGAACTTCCGCATCTTGTCGGACTGACGAGAACCCAGGCGCTCGGAATGGCCACTGAAGAAGGGATTGCCAACATCCGAGTGTTGCAATCCGTCGATGGAGTGATGATCACAGTGATATCAGCGGATCGGAATCCCGGACGACTTAACCTGCATATCGAGAAGGGCCTCGTAGTTAAGGCGGTGTTTGGGTAAATCACTGACTGCCCCCTACCGCCGGTTATACAGGTGATCCACCTCCTGGGATAGGCATCCGAGGGATTCTCGGGTGCATACCCGAGCAGGAGGTGTGCGGTGGAGTGGAGTCCGACGTTCGAGTGTCACGTCCGTGCCGACGGTGAACACGAGTACAGGATCGGCCACCAGCTGATCGACGAGTTCTTGGAGTTCGTCGTGGGGCGAGCCCGTCCGAACACGGTACGGGCCTATGCCCACGACTTGAGCGTGTTCTTCTCGGTGGTGCAGAAGGACCCCGTCGACGTAAAGCCCAAAGACGTGATGTCCTTCGTCACCGCGCAACGACGAAGACGAATGCCTCGCCTTAATCCGAGACATACTCGATGGTGACGATCTGCCGCCGATTCTTCGTCTTGAGCGGGACGTGAACGTCGATTCCATCGGCATTGCGGACGAAGCAGGCGTAGCGGTCTGGCGAGGCGTTTGGTTTCCTAGGCTTAACCTGGAACCAGTCAACAGACCTGAATAGGGCCCTATCCCCAAACAACGCCGGGAGGGTGGGACGGTTCGGCATGAGTAGGACAGAGTCAGATAAGCCTCGGGCTGTGTTACGCCGGGAGGATGAAGTCAGTCCTGAGTGGCCACAGGGCAGCCGGACCGCATCGTGAGAACGACTGCGCTCCCGATCGGGACTATCGACCCGGCAGCAGGACTTTGCGACACGACCGACCACCATGCGCCGGACCCGCCGAAGCGCACGCTGTAGAGCTTGACTTCCAGCCCGGCTGCGGCAATCGCTGAGGCCGCAGCCGGTTGGGTGGACACGCTGGCTCGGCCCGTCATTCCAACGACATTGGGGACCACGACAGTACTGCCAGATGGCAATGGTGTTTTCAGTGACGGCGTTGGGCTCGTCGGGACTCGCGACCCGAAGCGGTGCGGTAGTGGAAGAGCAGCCCTCAGCCGTTGGCTTTCCGGTTGCGTCTCCAGTGCTGAGCAGCCCGGCCAGGCCCACCCCGAATACGAGCAGGGTTACGGCCACAACGAGAATCCATCGGAAGCGGTGCACCACCACCATTATGGGCCAGGAGGGGTGCCTTTGGGCATCCCCTTACTGGTCAGCAACCTTCACTTCCCAGGTTCCAAGGGGCCGCTTGGGGATGACTGCCCCATGCACCGGGATGATGATGCACCTCCCGAATGGCGGCTCAGCGGTCGAAGGTGCGAGAGAGATCCAGGCCGAGGTTGGGCAACGGCTTGTGCACGGCGTTGCCCATGTACACATGCCTGCTGCTGCCAAATACATGGACACCACAAAAATACCGATGACGCCGACACGGCGATGGGCACACCGATTAGAGGTGTGCCATCCGCAGCAACGACCCCGCCAGCGATTGGCGACCCTGTGGCGAGCAGAATCCGCCCGAGATACAACAGTCCGAACCGCCACTTGAAGAGTTACCTGGAGTTCTTCGCTCGGAGGCGAGCGACCACAGGAATGCTGCTGGCGGCTAGCGGGCGCAGTAGTTCACCATGCAGGACTCTGCGTGCCGGGGCATCGAACGGACCGAAATCTGGCTGGACCGTGGTCGAACAGGTAGCCATCCCCATCTGGCATGACAGCGACGTTCTTGCGTTTTCCAGGAGTATTCTGAAACACCTCCCCTTTCCGTGACATAAAGAGATACAGGGGAAGGAGCGGGCGAACGAGTGGAGTCACGACGAAGAGCGGTTTCGTCGTCTCTATGATGCGTGGCGTCCTCGCGTCGTTGCCTATGCCATGCGTAGGACCAGCGGCGGCGAGGACGCTGCGGATGTGGTCGCAGAGACGTTTGCGATCGTGTGGCGTCGCATTGATGACATTCCCCGCGGAGAGCGAGAAATCCTCTGGCTCTACACAGTGGCACGCCGGGTTATCGCCAACCGCGTGCGACGCACCTCGACCCAGTCAGCGATCGTTCAACGACTTGGACGGCAGCTCGCCATGTCAGAGATGGGTGCGGCTGGACCGGAGTCTGAGCGACTCTCGGCGGTGGCCGCACTTAGTCAGCTTTCGGAAGAGGATCGCGAGATCTTGATGCTTGTGGCCTGGGATGGCCTCACGTCACAAGAGATCGGCTGGGTGATCTCTTGCAGTCCCACGGCAGCCCGGATCCGACTCCATCGAGCTCGTCCGCGTCTCAACGACGCGTGGGGCGACGGGTGGGTGGCCCCGACGAATACTTCAGAACATTTGCAGGAGGCACCAGAGCCATGAGGAACGCCCTGTCATTACTACGTGCGGCCGATCCCGTCTGCCGAGTGGACGTTGAAGAACTCGGAGCCGATCCAGTCTTTGACGAGCTTCTCGAAGCGATCGTCGCAGGTGAACTTGTCGCCAATGACGAGGACCTTGGAGCGGATTCCACCTCACCGGTGACTGCATTTGCTCAATCGCGCTCCGACAGATCCCCACGGCCACGACTCGTTACGCTGATTGCGATCGCTGCAGCACTCGTCCTGCTCGGTGCCGCTCTCACGCTCGGACTCGTGACCAGCGGACCAACTCCCAAGGTCTCTCTGCCCAACGGTTCCCACATGACGCCCTGGCACGCAGCCCGGCGACTACCGGTGACTCTGGCTCCTTCGAGCCAAGCCTCTGCCAACTGGCAGTTGGTGAGCCTCGTTGTCGATCAAGGATGGAATGTCAACACGACTGGCCCGCCCCCCGGCCGATTGAGTTGTCCAACGGTCACAGCCTGCTACGCGCTGGCGACTCGCTACGCCACCCCCAGTGGCACGCAACTTGAGTCGGTGTCGCTCTACGTGTCGCCAGACCTGGGTAGCACCTGGTCAGTTCTCCCTATGCCGACGGGTTTCTTGCCAACGTCGGATCTTTCTTGCCCGACTGACCTGATCTGTGGGGTCGGCGGTACTCAAGGTGACCAGCCCGCTTTCGCCGTGACGATCGACGGGGGACACCAGTGGGAGGTGATCCCGATGTTGGGAACGGATTCGCTCCGAGCACTGGTATGCCTCTCCGCCGATGTGTGCGTCGGAGTGCTGCGGTCTCCAGAGCAGCAACGCCCCACAGACTCTTCGATAGTGCGCACAGGTGACGGTGGGGCATCTTGGACCCAGGCTTCCCTCTCGGTTTCTGGCACGGTGCTGTCGCTTTCGTGCCCCAGCGACCAAAGGTGTGTTGCAGTGGGTTACCCGGGGACACGCCGGGGGCCTTCGGCAACTGGATTCGTTCTGAGGTCGGAGAACGGAGGACGAAGTTGGACGACGGGATCGCTCCCGCAGAACTTTGGATTTGCTCCGGTTCTCTCCGCAGTGTCTTGTGCTGACGCCAGGAACTGCATGGCGATAGGGGTGTCAAGCATTCCGAATCCGCAGCTCTGCCAAGGGACGCCACCTCATCTCGTTCCACCGCCGGGAGACGACTCTTGCAGCACCAGCCCGACTGCCGTAGTCAGCTCCGTGGTGACGACCTCTGATGGCGGTACGAGGTGGCGGTCGCGCGCACTCCCCGGGGATATCCCGAATCCTCAGCTCACCGGCCTCTCATGCGCCAGCGCGAGCGTCTGTTGGGCCTCGGGCCAGGAGGCGGTTCCGCAGGTCATCGGCAATGTTCATGATGACGGCTCGCCGGTTATGGTGGGAACCACAGATGGCGGAGTGAGCTGGTCTAAGGCCACCTTTGCCATCCCCCCCGACGCAACCAACTACTTGGGTCAGTCCTACCTCTCCATTGGGGAAATCAGTTGTCCGGGAACGTCAACCTGCCTGGCGCTTGGTGACGCCGCTCAGAGCGCACCCTCGACACCCATCTACCGCTACGAGGAGCGAGCTGTTCCATAGGTGGACCCTCCGAAGCCGTCCGAATCCTAGAAGTACGAGGACAGCGCCGCCGCTCACGGTTTCGGAGTAGAGGGTCGCCTTCCGCCGGAACGAAAGGGCAGTCAGCACTTCGGAGGCGGTACCGAATCACGCTGGGGAATCGGATTAGCAGGCATCATGGACCTAGTGGATGAAAGTGCGGGTGCCCCAATAGTTAGAGCGCCCCATCGCGTTCCGCTCTGGGTACTGGTCGGGGTCGCCTCGGTGGCGTGGACGGTTGCGGTTACGTATGCCGACCTCGGCTCCCGATTCAGTCTTGACCTCCGTGTCTATCGAGCAGCCGCCCAGTCCGTGCTCGCCGGTCACGATCCCTATCAGCCGCACTTCACCAGCTATCACCTTCCGTTCACGTATCCGCCCACGGCCCTCTTTGCATTGAGCCCGCTCTCGCTTGGCTCCATCCATCTCGTCGAGGCACTGTGGTGGTCTGTCAACGCACTGGCCCTTGTTGTCATCCTCTACCTCGGCATCCGGACGGCCTTGGAAATTCCAAAGGCCCGGTCCTTATGGATCGCACTTGCGTTTGCGCCGATAGTCGGATTGGCGTTCGAACCGTTGCGTTCCAATACGACGTACGGCCAGATCAATGTCGTACTCTTACTCTTGGTGGTGGTTGACATCACCAGGGTGCCACAACGAGTCTCGGGTGTTCTGATAGGTCTGGCGGGTGCGATCAAGCTGACTCCGCTCACCTATCTTCTCTACTTCGCCGTCAAGGGAACATGGCGCTCAATACTCCGAGGAGTGCTGAGCTTTGTGGGCATAGAAGCTGTCACGTTTGCCGTCATTCCGAGCGCGTCACGTGCGTACTGGTTCCATCGAGCTTTCGATCCAGGGCGCACCGGTACGATCGGAAGCTGGCGGAATCAGTCCTGGTATGGATTGGTGCACCGTTGGCCGTTCACTCCCCACTCGGCCATCATCTCGTGGTCGGTGCTGAGCCTGTTGACTCTGGGAGCCGGTGTCTTTCTCGTCCGGCGGTTGGTCCTTCGAGATCGAAAGATCGATGCCATCGTCGCCCTAGGAATGTGCGCAGAGCTGATCAGTCCCATCTCATGGTCGCATCACTGGGTTTGGATTGTCCTCGTCCCCGTGCTCTTGCTCCGTGGTTTCAGCGGTCAGCCGCTCGTCGCTGCATCGATGGTGTTGCTTTGCCTGGTTGGGTCGATCGGTCCCTATGCCTGGCACCTCCACGGGTGGCTGAATCGAGGTCTGATCGACACGCTCGTCCTTGCCGGGCCCTTGCATTTTTCGCCTGGGTGGCCTCTGAACTCCGGCTCAAACCGATGAGGCCAGAGGACGAGGCCGGAGTGCAGGCGGTTGTCGTCACGAACGTTCGGTGACGCCGAGTGATCCGACTGGATGGCGCCCAGGGCGCCCAGTTCGCCGGTCTCGGGTTACAACTGTCAGACCCCTTAAGGGAAACAAAGGCTAGCCTCGTCGGCGTGAGCGGGCGAACAAATCACAAACGCACGTGCTCGAAGTGCGGATATTCGTGGATCGTGCCGAAGCGAAAAGGACGATGGTCTCTCCGAGGGGTATTCGCGTCGAACTCCTGGGCGTACGACCCTGGTCAATATACCGACTTAGCACAGGACGCAGGGCAACAGGCTCTCGATAATAGTGCTGCCATCCGCGAGGTCGAGTCTGCTTATGGCCATTGCCCGCAATGCGGATCGAGCGATTTCACAGAGCGTCGAATCCGACGAAGCTCAAAATCCCCGTAGCCGCCGGAGTTCGGTGGACCCACTGACCCTCACCCCACTGCCCCTTATTGCCGGGTCGGTGGGACCGGTGTTGCACTTAATCTGAGGGGCGTGGTCGAAGACTCAGGCGAGTGGGCCTATTCCTACGTAGATCAAGCGAGCCTGGCTCCGTCTCTGAGCCGTGATGAAGCAATGTCACTCCTTCGACGGGTGGCCGAGGGCGACGATGACGCCAGGTCAGACCTGATCTCTGCGAACAGGCAGTTGGTCGTCTCAATCGCCCGTCGCTTCGTACCAGACGGGCAACCTTGGACGACACCCTCTGCGGCTCCACCAACTGACCTCCAGCACCTGGCGCCGTTGCTCCGGTTTGGTGAACAGGGCCTCCGCATGGCGATAGATCGTTTTGATGAAGCCCAAGGGTTCGCCTTTCGGAACTATGCAACCTGGTGGATTGAACAGGCCATCACCAGAGGTGGTCTGGGCAACCTGGGAGGAGTGCGAGAGCCAAGGTCACCGTATCCAGAATCCCCTTCGGGAGCTGTCAGCCTTGACGTTCCCGGTAGCGATGGATGAGCGTCCCCGAACGCCGGGAAGATGGGGCAGTTCGTCAGAAGACTTCCGGAACGGAGGCCAAGAGGGTTATGCGGCTGCAACGAGTATGCAACTCCCAACTAACGGAGCCCTGACAGGCTCAGCTAGGACACGTGCTGTACTAGTTGGGGTGGACCCGGAAAGTCGAACTGGCAGTACACATCGCCTAGCGAGGGAGATGGTCTCCGAGTTTCTCGGACTCTCTGACCTATCAACTGATGCGCTCTTTCACTTGGCGACGGAGGTGATTGGCTTAGCTCGAAGCAACCGGTCCCTTGAGTTGTCTCGTCTAGCTCCACTGTCTCGACGATGGGCCGCAACAGGGGCGGTGGCGGAATTCATCGCTGGCACACGTCTGCTTGGGGTCGAATGGTGGATTCGACCCCACGACGAGATGGTCTTCCACCACGAATCTGGCTTACGCAGCTCCGTTTGCTGGGAGGAT
Source organism: uncultured Acidimicrobiaceae bacterium (assembly GCA_963706555.1). Classification (GTDB taxonomy): domain Bacteria; phylum Actinomycetota; class Acidimicrobiia; order Acidimicrobiales; family RAAP-2; genus Bog-473. The sequence goes on along the minus strand of OY970164.1, from coordinate 835,069 downwards.
CGTGGCACTCCCGATGAGTATCTCAGCCGCAATGAAAATGTCCCTATTCCCGGCACATACCAAAGAACCATCCTCGAAACGCTTGGCGATTGGATACAAGACGGCGCGGCCGACTTCCAGTGGGGTCGGCCCATCGACTTCGTGGACCTCAACGACATGTCCGGCAAGGATCGCGTCCTGCTACCCGAACTGGCCAATCCTGGTGACCGTTTCGTGGCCTCAATCGACCCAGGATCGAGAGTCTGGGGGGAGATCGTCGAATGGAATGATGAACCTGACCCTTCGGCAGAACAACTTGGATATCGACGTGGACGCATTGGAAGCAAGCTCGGTAAACATGACATCTGCGACGTGAGTGAGGCCGGATGGGCTTGGTCAATCGCCACCGAGGTCGGCCCAATTCGTCTTCCCGGAGAGCACCCGGGCGAGATCGGCGACCCATTCGCAGTCGAAATCCATCCGGAGGTCTCTCGAAAACTGCACGACTGGGCGTCCGCACGCGAGCCTAACCGAGACCTGACTGGATATCCCTGGGTCACTAAAGCGGACATTTGGACCGCAAGGTGCCGGTTGGAAATCTCCGCACGATCGGGGGACTGGTATTACTTTGAGAATGCAGTTCGAGCTGTGGTCGACGGGGACGAGGCGGAGCTTCAAGAGGCAATCTCCCGGCTTCCATAGACGAGGACCCCACTTATTGTTCGGACTCTGAACGTCCTGCTTGGCTGACAGGACAGTGAGTGTGCCCCTGCCCCAGTTCGCTTAATACACATGTGATCCATTTGGTATCTCAGTGTTTTTCATCCGGGGCTGGAAGCATCCGAGGATGACCAAATTCCCTGACCTGATTCGCTCACTGTCGCCGGCCGGAGAGACCCGTTTCGCACTGGGTGATCCGCTTGTCGATTCCCACTTGGAGTTCGTGGCCGGGCGGACGAGACCCAACACGTTGCGTGCGGTCGCCTTCGACCTCAAAGCGTTCTTCACGGTCGTCGACAAACATCCGGTCGACGTTGTTGCGGCCGATGTATTCGACTTCTTGGCCCACCAGCGCGGGGATCGAAAGGTGGTGCGCATCTCCGACGGTGAGTCGGGTTTGTCGGCCCGAACCATCGCCCGCCGGTTGTCCTCTGTCTCGGGGTTCTATGCGTACGTCGTCGCTCGTGCCGACACGACGGTGCAGACGAACCCTGTCCCCAAGGGACTTTCGACGAGAAGGAATGGAGGACGGTCTCGCACAGTGCCGTTGGTGCGCGTGCCCCGCACATTGCCGAAGATCCTCTCACCCGACGACGTCGATGCTCTTGTCGGCGCTCTGCGCACGCATCGCGACCGAGCGATGGTCTTTGCCATGCTGCTAGGGGGTCTGCGCCGCTGCGAAGTGCTCGGGCTGCGGCTCGCGGACGTGAACGTCGCCGAGCGCTCCCTGTTCGTGGTCGACGGCAAAGGTGGTCATCAGCGTGTTGTGCCGATCTCGAACGTGTTCTTCTCTGAGGTCGGTGACTACCTGCACACCGAACGACCCGCGGGTGCACCGACAGAGCGCGTGTTCGTCACCTTGAAGGGACCCAGCCGCGGACACGGGTTGAGCGCCCAGGGGCTCGAGACCATCTTGCTCAGTGCCAAAGAGAGAGCGGGCCTCAGAAGAGCGACCTGTCACCAGCTCCGTCACACCTGTCTGACTCGCCTGCGAGAAGCCGGCATGGCCCTCGAAGCCGTCCAGGCTCAGGCCGGTCACCGTTCCATCGAGTCGACTCGGATCTATCTGCATCTGACCAACGACTGGCTGGCCGCTGAGTACCGCAGAGCGTCCGAGCTGATCGACGCCACCTACGCCGCCGAACTCTCGGCCATAGAGGAGCTGGCCCAATGAGCGCCGCCCGAGCCAAGGTCATGGCCTGGGTCCCTGAGGATGAATCGAATCGTGAATGGGCGCAATTGAGCACGGAGGTGCCCCAGCTGGTGGCGACGATGCGCCGCTATCTCATCCAACTGACTACGTTCTTGGCTCCCCGCAGTGTCGAAGCAGCGGATCAATGCTTGCGCCAACTGGCGCGCTGGCTGGTGGCGGAGACCGACGTCACCGTGGTCTGTGACATCACGAGGACCCACATCGAGGACTACAAGGTCTGGTTGGCTGCTCAACCTGGCGTCAAAGGCCCGACCATGGCCAAGAACACCCAACGCCAGCGACTGCGGATGATTCGCATCTTCCTCGAACGGCTCATCGAATGGGATTGGCCCGACGCGCCGGGGCGCAACCCGATCCTTCACGGTGACATCCCGCCGTGGACCGATCCCTTGCCCAAGTTCTTGAACGACCGAGACGCCACCAAGCTCATCGCCGCCGCTCGGGCCCATCGGCTGCCCCGCTATCGCCTGGTCGTCATCATGTTGATCTGGACCGGCATGCGGGCGAGCGAACTCTGCGACCTGGCGGCGGACTCGGTCAACCTGCTCGGCAACGAGTACTGGCTCCGAATCCCCGTCGGCAAGCTGCGCAACGACCGCATGATCCCACTGCACCCAGAGTGTGTCGAACTGCTGGCCGAATGGACAGCTACCAACTCCGAGTACATCAGGTCTAAAGGAAGGCTGATGGCCGACGAGCACGAACTCCTTGACCGTCGAACTGTTCACCGCATCGTGGCCACCACGGCCAAGAAGGCCGACATCGGCACCGTCCATCCCCATCAGCTCCGTCACACTTTCGCCACTCAGGCCATCAATCGCGGCATGCGACTCGAAGCCATTGCAGCTCTGCTCGGGCATCGCTCAATGGAGATGACATTGACCTATGCCCGCATCACCAACCACGTGGTGGCCGATGAGTACGCATCTGTCTGCGAGCAGATCGACCGCCTCTACAAGACGGCCGGCGTTCCAGGCGCTCTTCCTGCCGAGATCGAGACGGCAGCGATGACCCGACTGCGTAAAGAATCGCACGCCCGCATGCTCGGCAATGGGATGTGCACCCGTCCCGCCGAACTGGACTGCCGCATGGAGTCAGTGTGCGAGACCTGTGCCTATTTCCGCACCGGACCAGAGTTCGTGCCCGTGCTACTTCGCCAGCGAGATCACGCCCGGAAACATGGTCAGGACGAACGAGCCCAACTCTTCGAAGACCTGGTCAACCGAGTGAGCGAGGCGTCGGCTTGACACGGATTACATGTATAACGCCGGTTCGGGGGCAGGTTGTGGTCGGTGCAAACTCCGAAGCCGAGGACGTCCTTCGGTCGTCGTATTTGGTCGGGAGCGTCCTGGCAACGGGTCGGGGATCTGCCAGAAAAAAAACCCAAGGTACGATTGATTCATGACGGTAAATGATGCAGACAGAGAGCGTATGAAGCGCAGTATGCTTCACGCCGTCCAGGTACAGGAGGGTCTCATCCCCGCCGACTCGCCGCCCGACTTTGTTCGTCCCGAAGGCGATGCGGCTACTGACGAGAGAGGGCTGCCTTGGTGGTTCGGCCCGGAATATTGCCCTACGCCCGAAGCCATCCGGGAATTTGGGAAGTACCCGGACGAGTGAGATGGATCGGAGTGAGAGGCCAGCGAATTGGTGCACAGCTTCGCGAAGTTGGAATCGTTCGGACTCCGCTCAATCGTGGCTAGCGAGCACGTTGCCCAAGTACGACAGCGCGCACGGTTGATGGGTGCCAGGTGGCTCCGCCATGTGCGGTCGGCACCTGATCCGAGTTGAGCGCCCGAGCGATGGCGGACCATCCCTCTCCGTTGGCCTTGGCGGTCAGAATGCGCTCAACGATGGCCTCGGACAGAACGGTCGGACGTCCTAGCCGGACACCTTGTGCCCTTTTCACTTGTAGGGCGTCTTTCGTCCGCTGGCTTATGATCCGACGCTCCCATTGGGCGGCGCTCGCCATCACCCCGGCCATGAATTCCCCGGAGGGGCTGGACAGGTCGATTCCTAGGTCGCAGGCGACGAGATTCCAGCCCCGCTGCTGGGCACGTGCCATGAGATCGGCAAAGTCCTTCAAGCTGCGACTCAGGCGGTCGAGCTTGGCTACAACGACCCCACCCGCCCGGCCTGATTCCACGTCATCGAGGGCGGCGACCAGACCCGGTCGATTGGCGACCGTCTTTCCGCTAATTCCGGCGTCCTCGTGGATGACGCTGAGGTTCCAGCCCCTACGGACGCACTCCGCCTCGATGGCGCTCTTCTGAGCCGCCAGCCCCAGCCCTGAATCGGCTTGTTCCTCGGTCGAAACCCTGACGTAGCCGACCACTAGCGAAGGGTCAGATAGGACCTTTTTCTTCCTTGCCACGCATAAGAGTTTACACGAAAGGTCCGTATTGTGTAAATACCCTTTGATGTAAGGGATGATCCGAGTGGTCACGGTCGCCGCGAAGGCCCCTGGAAGCGCACGTGGCACCTTCGCTGTGGTGCTCCACGGAAGGCACCCGCATTCGCCACAATGTCACACCACGCACCTAGCGTTCGCACCATGCCAGCGGACGGGGAACCAAGGATCCGGATACACATGCCGGGTGTCGAAGACTTTACGGGAGCGGTCGCTGCCGTAAGGGCGACCGGTGCAACGATGGTGCGGAGTCATCACTTTGTGATCGATAGCCCGATGACGGTTCCGCAAGTGATGGCGCTGTTCCACCTACCCGAGTGGGTTGATGGTGCCACCGACCCCGGCCACTTCACCTTCGAATTTGAGAACGAACCTGAAGAGGACGATTCTCTAAGCGATGATGCCTACGACTGGTACGAGGGGGTGGGCCCGTACAAGCCTCCCGAACCTCCGCCTTGCCTCAAGTGCCAGGCTAGGGAGGCTGAGGAGCTACGTAAGGACGAAGCTGCCGAGAACAGGCCAGTCAGACACGGTGCCAAATGGGAGCCGGAGGAAGATCAGCAGATATTGCAGGAGTACAACACCGACCCCAACGTTCCAGCGATCGCTCGGGCGCACCAGAGGTCCGAGGGCGCAATCTGGAGTCAGCTCGGCCGACTCGGAGTCGTTTCGCCAGGCGACCTGCCGGAGCATCTCCGTGGTTTCCGCAGAGGCTGAAGCGGCGATTCTGGCGTCGTGCGGACCCACAATTAGGGCATTGGTTGCGTCGATCTCCAAGAATCAACCCCGGATGCGCGAGGCGAGTCCTCTCCGGCTGCCAGTTCGGCTGCGGCGACTGCACCCTCTACCCGGCGACGGACAACGCTGTCACGACGACTGTCCTCCTCGCTGGGAATGGCCAGAAGTATGTTCCGCATCAGTTCTGCCGCCTTCGTCAGGTCTGGGCGGGATATTGGCTTAGTCATGGATCTCACCTAGCCCAGGTACTGACTGCCGTGTCGTCCCTGACGGTCCTCCCGTCGACTTCACGGCGGATTCCGTGGTCACCTTGTTGTTGGATCTATGGATCCGAACCTCATTCATAGGTTCCGGCTCGTTCAAGTAGTCGAGCTTCGGCTTCTTCCAGATCTGCGGCAGCATCAGGATTGAAAGGCACGGACCCACACAGCAGGCAGTGACGCTCGCCGACATCCGCCTTACGAAGGATGCCCCGCATGTCCCTGCTGATCGTTGCCTCCGACACCCCGAAGTGGCGTGCGAGGGCACGTTGTAATCCACGGGTCTTGAGTGCAATTCGATGGTCATCGACGTACTGCAAGATTTCGCTCCGCCGAAGCCGGGCTTGGAATTGCCGCTGGGCGTTGTAACGCCGGCGTCCACCCGCAGCCCGAATGGGGTTCATCGCCCAGCCGGTGTTTCCCGAAAATTGCGCACTCACTAGTCCGACTCTCTTTTCACGCTCATGGGACGGGTTTGGCTATCTGGATCCCTACACGATTCTGACCGAATGGACACCCGTGATTGGAGGATGGTTGTCCACGGATCGCAGAGTGGGTTCGATCCGCCGATCGTGCTCTCGTTTGCTCAGTGTTTTATGTAAATCCGACAGCACATCATCCAGTGTTCACTTGCGGGCAAGCGTGGCTGGATACGTGCCGTGACACTCCAATCGGCGTAGAATGTGCTTGGGCATTTGGACATGACCGTGATGAAGCCCTCGGTTTGCGCCGGGGGCTTTTTCATGTCTGTGTTGGGGCCAGATGCGGAGCAGATTCAACCCCCGAAGGACGACCTGTTCCTAACACATACCTTTTTCTCAAAAGGAGCCTAAAGAGGATATGTCGGTTCACCACTATTTAGCCGGTGGTGTCTCGTTGCGTCAGGTGTTGTCGTGAGGGGCGAGGTGGATGACGGGGCCATCTGGCGTTACTTTGACGTAGTCCTGCTCGATGATGACCCAGCCGGGGTGATCGGGGTCGTCCGAACTGAATTCGGTTCCGACTACTACGTCGCCGTCCATATATAACTTCCGGTTAGTGCCAACATCCGGGGCCGTTTCTTTGACCACTGCCTTGAGAAGGTCGGAGTACAGGTCGGTCTGATGTTTGAGCATCTGATGCACCTCGGTGTTACTCGCGACCTCGTTGAGGCGCGCACGGTCAAGGCTACCGTCGCCTTTCAAGCCCACCGCTTCCGCCAGTTCCCCCGAACGCCATGCGAAGGCGACCCTTGAAGGGTCGAATCTGTTGCCACCCTTGAGTTGACGATTCACCTTGATGTGCGACACAAGCATCCGCATCACCGACAGATGCTGGCCTACCGACATCCCCGTCCAGGCTTTCTCTAGGTCTGGGCCGAGGCGACCGAGCACTGAGTCGCCTTCGATGGCGGCGATGCGAGCTTCAAGCGGGTCGATGCGCTTTTGGATGCGCTTCGACTGTCGACCGTGCGTTTCTGCATCGATTTTCCCGTCGCCGTAGTCGTTCCCAATTCGGCGGAGGTTCGCCAAATGCTCTGCCCTGTCGGCCACAAGGGCACGCAACTCGCTCGCATTGGCCTCATTCTCTGACAGCAATAGCTCCCGAACCTTGGAAGAGTCAGCCAGCGTTCTGAGTAACGGGATAACGTAGTTCTCGATTCTTTCCGCCGTTACTTGCACTCGACCGCAGCGGCTACCGCCTAACGACTTCCTACAGCCATACATGCGAGTGTGGCCGCGAGGCATTGCAGGCATCGGGTTGCCGCACTCACCGCACAGGAGAAGTCCCTTCAGGGGGTAGCTGGCATTAGACGGAGCGTTGCGTCGTTCTGGATTCGATAAAACGGCCACGACCCTTTCCCAGGTTTTACGTTCCAGGATTGCAGGCCATACGGCTTCACCAATCACGACTTTGTGGTGCTCCCGAAGCCCGCAGTATCGAGGTCGAATGAGAGTATTGCGGACGGACTTGGTCGCCCACACTCCACCGCCAACCGGCGGGACCCCACTCGCCCGCCACTCATCTCGGATGCTCGCCAGGGTCGAACCTTTGAGGACCTTCTCTGCGGCGGCGCGGATCATCTCCGCCTCGGGTTCGTAGACGGAATCGGGCTGGGCATTCGGGTCTGGCACCACCACCCAGCCGTCACCCATTCGCTTGCGTTGGTTGTAGCCGAACGCCCTGCCGCCCCCGCCAGATGGGAGTCCGCGCTCGGCTAACTCCAACTTCTTGCGCTTCACCAACTCTCCGATTCGTCTCCGCTCCTCGGCATCCTTCGCTGCGATGATGGTCGCCACGAACAGCGATCCGCCCGGGTTGACTGCGGTGTCAGTGACGAGTCCGATCTGCTCGACGCCTGCGGCTTTGCACATCTCACAGAACTCCAGAAAGAGGGACGTGTCTCTAGCGAGCCTCGCCTGGGAATACGCAACGACGGCATCGATCTTTCCCGTCCTGATTGCGGCGACGAGGCGACCGAACTCCTTCCGGTCCGTGGCGTCCTTGTCCCCGCTGATGTCGTTGTCTATGTAGGTATCCACCACGCTCCAGTCATTGCGAGCGGCGTAGTTCAGACAGTCCTGGCGCTGGCGCTCAACGCCGAGGGCGTCGCCCTCTGGGTCACGGGAAATTCGGCAGTAGATGACGGCTTGGGTCATGGGAGGACCAGTTTACTATGTGGCAGTCGTGATAATGGCCCAGGTGCGGGCCCGCTACGGCGCCCGAGCGCCGACGGTGCTGAACAACCACCGGGCCAAAGTCTTCTTGCCCGGGATCGCTGATCCGGACACCTTGGAGTACGCCAGCCGCCTGATCGGCGACGAGGAGGTCACGACGCCCTCCATCACTCGCGACGCCAAGGGCGGCCGCTCCACCACCTCGAGCACCGGTCCCCGCCGGCTCCTTCCACCCGAGCAACTGCGTTGCCTGCGGCGCGGAGATGCCGTCCTGGTCTATGGCACGCTGCCGCCGGCCAGACTCCGCCTGCGCCCATGGTGGGACAGCGTCAAGGGCCGGAATCCCCACCCCGCACTTCGCCGATGGGGCCGACGAGCTGGTGCACGCTCGGCGATTCCAGCCACGCCGTCAGGTCGAGGGTGAACTGCGCATCGAGGAGGGGGCCCTCATCGAGGTGGTGCGCCTTCGAGGCCATCCAGCGCTCTCCGACCCGGCGTACCTCCGTCAACACCTCGGCGTACGGCAATGCGCTCGCCGCGGCGGTACCGAATCCGAACACACGCTCGGAGCCGAGCACAGCGTTGGAAAGCGCGCGTCCGCTGAGCAGGCGCCGGTAGTCGTTGCGCTCGAGCTCTCCTTCGTACGCGTCCAGAATGTGCAACATCCGGGCAAGAGCAGACTCGCCGAACGGGTAGAAGACATTGGGTGCCGGCAGGTCCCCCCAGATGCCCCACATCCACCACCGTACGGTCGGCGGCAACGATCCAAGAGCTCGCTGCACACCCCGGGCCACCGCCTCGTGCCCGTGATGCACATCGTGCGGGGAGGGCGACACGATCACTGAAGCCCCATGGGACGACACGATCCCGGGCAGTTCGGACGCCACCCGATCCGTCGCACCCGCCAGGTCGTCATGGAGCGAGATGCCGAGAGGCGGCTCGAGGAATACCGGCACGAAGTTCGCCCGCCGCGATGCCTCCTCGAATTCAGCCCGCCGGCGCTCCCGCTCGTGGGGGAAGCCCAGGCTGGCGATGACGCTGACCACCTCCCAACCCCGGTCCAACAGATGGAGCAGCGCACCGGGGCAGCCGAGTGCCTCGTCGTCAGGATGGGGGGCGACGTGGAGAACCGTGGGTGACATGGTCACCGCAGGTTACGCGCCCTGACCGCGGGTTACTCGGCCGTGCGCACTTTGAAGATGTGGACAGCCAGCGGCGCGCACACCACCAAGATGGCGATCGACCACAAGAGCGCGGCCTCGACCGGATGTTGCATGGGCCAGGCCGGATCCGATCCCGCAGGATTGGGATTCCCGAACAGGTGGCGAGCGGCGGCGGTCACCGCGCTCACCGGGTTCCATTCGGCAATCGCCTGCAACCATCCGGGCATACCCGTTGTGGGCACCAGCGCATTGGAGATGAAGGCCAGCGGGAACAAGAAGATGAAGCCCATCGACTGCGCCGACTCCGGCCCCTTGCTGTTGAGGCCGAAGCACGCAGACGCCCACGACAGCGAGTAGCTGAAGAACAGGGCGATGGCGAATCCGCCGACGATCGAAGGGATGCTCGCATCGGCCCGCCACCCGATCGCCAGGCCGGTCAGGGCCACGATGATCACGCACACCGTGGCCGACAGGAGGTCCGAAATCGACCGGCCCACCAGAATGGCGGCGCGCCACATCGGCAGTGTCCGGAAACGATCGATGACCCCTTCGTGCAGATCTGTGCTCAGGCCGACCGCAGTCCCCATGGTGGACGTGGTCAGGTTCAAGGTGAGCAACCCGGCCAGTGCGAAGTCCTTGTAGCTCCCGCCGGGAATCGGGATTCCGGAGCCGAAGACGTAAATGAAGAGCAGGGTGAACAGGACCGGCTGCACCGTGACGTCGGACAGCTGCATGGGCTCACGTGAGACGTGGATGAGGTTGCGCCGTGTCAGCGCCCACACGTCAGCCAGGCGGTCGGTGATGCGACGTGCGGGTCCGCTCGGCGCACCGCGAAGCGACGGGACGACGACAGCGGTGGTCACAAGCTGGCTCCTTGCAGTGTGCGGGCGGGCTCGTCCGCGTCCGGGTCGGGGTCGATGGTGGCCGTGTGGCCGGTGAGGGAGAAGAAGACGTCGTCGAGCGAGGGAGGTCGCACCTCGATGTTGTCGACCAGAATGCCGGCGGCATCGAGCGCCCGCACGACGATGGTGGCAAGACCGGGGGAGTTGTCGACCGCAGCGTCGAGCTGCCGGCCGTCGTCGCTCACATGCACCTGTCCGTCGACCAGCTCCTGCAACGCGCCGACCGCGTGCTCGTGTGGCACAGCAAGCGTGACGACGAGTCGAGCGCCCTTGCTTGCTTCTTTGAGCTCACGCGGCGTGCCTTCGGCGATGACACGTCCATGGTCGATCACGATGATCTCGTCGGCCAGCGTGTCGGCCTCCTCCAGGTACTGGGTGGTCAGCAGGACGGTGACGCCTTCGCCCACCAGTTCACGGATGACATCCCACACCCGTTGCCGACTGGTGGGGTCGAGTCCCGTCGTCGGCTCGTCCAAGAACAGGACGGATGGCCGGGTCATAAGGCTCGCTGCCAGATCGAGACGGCGGCGCATGCCGCCCGAGTAGCCCTTGAGGACCCGGTCGGCGGCGAACGTCAGCTCGAAGCGATCCAAGAGCTCGGCCGCGCGTGCCTTCGAGGCCGAGCGTCCCATGCGGCTCAGTTCGCCGATCAGGGCCAGGTTCTGGCGCCCGGTCAGCAGGCCGTCGAGGGTGGCATCCTGGGCCGTCACGCCGATCTGGCGGCGGACGTCGCCGGCCTGGGTGCGGATGTCGTAGCCGGCCACCGTGGCGCGCCCCTCGTCGGGGGTGGCCAGGGTGGTCAAAATCCGCACGGCCGTCGTCTTGCCGGCTCCATTCGGTCCGAGCACCCCGAGGATGGAGCCGGCAGGGACAGCGAAATCGACGCCGGCCAGCGCCTGGGTCTCCCCGTACGCCTTCTTCAGCCCGACGGCCTCGATCATGTTCAGCGGTGGCATATCTTCCTTACCGGTCGGTTAGTCACTGACAGCATCGTACGCGGCAGACTTACCGGCCGTCAAGTAATATTGTGACCGTGGACCAGAAAACCAGTACCGCAGTCGCCGTCGCACCGGCCCAGGGGATAGAGCCGCAAGAGCCCCTGAGCACACGGGAGCGCATTCTCGATGTGGCGCTCGACCTCTTCATCGAGAAGGGATTCGACAAGACGTCGCTACGGGAGATCGCCGAGCAACTCGGGGTGACCAAGGCGGCGCTTTATTACCATTTCGCCAGCAAGGAAGACATTTTGATGGCGCTTCACCTGCGCCTCCACGAGTTCGGCCTCGACGCACTGAATGAGCTGAGCGAAGAGGAGGCCACACCGGCGCGCTGGGCCGACCTCCTCGACAAGATCGTCGATCAGATGCTGGCCCACCGCAAGATCTTCCTCCTCCATCAGAGAAATGAGGCCGCGTTCGAAGCGCTCCACCGGGAGGAGCACGACGCGCAACACCAGGACCTGCAGGCAAGCGTCCAGCGGATGCTCTCCGATGAAGGACTCTCGGTCAGAGACCGCGTCCGGATGGCAGCGTCGTTCGGGGCGGTCCTGGGCGGGATCTTCATGTCCGGCGACGCGTTCGCCGACGTACCGTCGTCGGAGTTGAGCGACATACTTCGCGGCGCCGTCGCCGACCTCCTTCGCTGACCGACGGAGGCCAACCGCGCAGGGACCGCATGAGTACAGTGCGCAACGTGGCACTCACTCCAAGCGACGAGACACCCGAACGCCCCTTCACCCTGGCGATCGACGTGGGAGGCACGGGGTTGAAAGCATCGGTGCTGAGCAAGACCGGCACCATGATGGCCGACCGGGTCAGGGTTGACACCAAGTACCCGCTTACCCCTGACGGCGAAGGCGGACTGGTTGGCGCGCTCACCACCTTGGTCAAACCACTCCCCGAGGCGGACCGGGTCTCCTGCGGATTTCCCGGCATGGTGCGCGGCGGCATTGTCCTTACCGCCCCCCACTTCATCTGCAAGAAGGGGCCAGGCTCGCCCGTGGACAAGGACCTGTCCGAGGCCTGGGACAAATTCGATCTGGCCACGGCTCTTTCGACCGCACTCGGCAAACCCACCAAGGTGGCCAACGATGCCGACGTGCAAGGGGCAGCCGTCGTCCAGGGGAAAGGTCTCGAGGTGGTGATGACCCTCGGCACGGGAATGGGAAGTGCCTTCTTCATGGACGGTCAGCTCATGCCCCACCTGGAACTGGGTCATCATCCGTTCCGCAAGGACGAGACCTACGACGAGAACCTCGGCGAACTGGCGCGCAAGCACAAAGGGGACGAGCACTGGAATCACCGAGTGCGCGAAGCCATCGCGAGGATCGACGCCCTGTTCTTCTTCGACCACCTTTACATCGGCGGCGGGAACGCGAGACGGGTGGACCGTGACGAGTTGGGCAAGACGCTCGAGCGCATCACGATCGTCGACAACAGCGCGGGCATACTGGGTGGCATCAAGCTGTGGGACGTCTCGTGAGTCCAGCGCGGACCCAGAGCCCGCTGTCGTGGGATCCCATCAGTGAGCAGTACAAGGACGACCCTCATTCAGTGTGGCGGCTCCTCCGGGACGAGGCGCCGGTGTACTACAACCCGTCGCTCGATTTCTATGCCTTGAGTCGCTTCGTCGACGTCGATGCCGCCCACCGAGATCCCAAGACATTCAGTTCGGCCCACGGCACCGTGCTCGAGATGATGGGCCCGGACATCATCGGCGGCATGATGATCTTTACCGACCCTCCCGATCACACCCGCCTCCGCCGACTGGTGTCCAAGGCCTTCACGCCACGGCGGATGCTCGTGCTCCAAGGCGAAATCAGGGAACTGTGCGCCACTCTTCTCGACCCCTTTGTCGGTCGCGGGACCTTCGATTACGTGCAGGACTTCGGCGCCCGGCTACCTGCGACTGTCATCGCCGCCCTCCTCGGCGTAGAGCCCGGTCACCGCGAAGAGATGCGCGAGCTCATCGACGGCTCCTTCCACCTCGACCCCGAAAAGGGAATGATGAACGAGGTCGCGGCGGCATTCATGGGAAGGCTCCACGCCTACATCGGGGCGCAGCTCGAGGAGCGTCAGAAAACCCCGCGCGACGACATGTTCACCGACCTGCTCGAAGGCGAGATCCTCGACGACGACGGGCAGAAACGTCGGCTCACCTTCGAGGAAGCGACGATGTTCGGGTTGCTTCTCGCCAGTGCCGGCACGGAGACGGTTGCCCGGCTCATCGGCTGGGCCGGGGAGGTGCTCGCCGCCAATCCCGGCCAACGGGCCGAGCTCGTGGCCGACACGACCCTCATCCCCAATGCCGTCGAGGAGCTTCTCCGTTATGAGGCGCCATCTCCGGTACAGGGAAGGTGGACGACCCGGGACGTCGAGCTCCACGGCCAGACCATCCCCTCGGACTCCAAAGTTCTGCTCATCACCGGTTCCGCCGGCCGCGACGAGCGCACCTTCCCCGATGCCGACCGCTTCGACATCCACCGGGAGATGGACCACCACGTCTCATTCGGCTACGGCATCCACTTTTGCCTCGGCGCCGCGCTGGCCCGCCTCGAGGGCCGCATCGCGCTCGAGGAGACGCTCCGACGCTTTCCCGAGTGGTCGGTCGACCTCGAGCAGGCCGTTCCCCTTCACACCAGTACCGTTCGGGGCTACACCAAGTTGCCGATCACTGTCTGAGCAGCCTCTGACTTCGGACTACATCAAACCGAGCGCTCTTCTCGTGAGGAGCCTTCCTGGTGGGATTGCGCGTACGTGTCCGAGTTTGATCCCGTTGGTGTGGGACTCTGCGCAAGTCCAGTGGTCGAAGTCGAGGACTCGCTCTCTTGTGTCGTACCGCCTGAGTCGTTCTCAGCCGCCATTATCGCGAGCAGGGATTTAATGTCGAGATCGTGCTGAAATGGCAGCCTCAGGGGCAGATGGTTTCTGACCCGGTAGACGTTTCGCCGCCCTTTGCGCTCACGATCGAGATAACCCGTGCTGACCAGGTCGGCGACGATGCGCTGGGCGGCGCGCTCGGTGATGTCCAGCAGGGTGGCCATATCTCGGATCCGTATATGTGGATCGCGCGCAATCAACAGGAGCAAATTGCCGTGGTTCGTGAGTAATCGGAAGTTTGGGACGGTGCGCAAGGTGTGTGCGTTTCTTCTTCGCTTTGGCGGCGTTCTCACCAGAGGATACACAATACCCGTAACAGAAATATGGTTTTAACAATCGTGATTTAAATACCGGGGATAATTAATCATGGTTTATTAAACGTGAAAATGATTACCGGACTAAATTAGCTGGTATAGTGGTTTGGTCGATCAGGCTCTGGAGGGGGTCCGACGATGCGGCAAGCCTGACGGTCGGTTTCCACCCGTCCTTGCCCACGTAGGGAGTAGGTCGGTCATTATGAGGAAATTCGTACTCCTCACCAGCAGAGCTGTCGGTAGTGCTGCGTTGGCGAGCACGTTGGTGCTCGCGGGCCTCTTGCTGATTTCGTCCAGCGCCGACGCGGCTCCGTTATCCGTGGAATTGGGCACGGCTGGGAACTACTCCGTATTGGGTGGAACAGGGGTTGTGAACACCCTCAACTCCGTCCTCAACGCAGACCTCGGGGTGAGTCCGAGCACTTCGATCACGGGATTCCCTCCCGGGATCGTTGAAGGCGTAACGCACGCCGGTGACACCCAGGCAGCGCAAGCCCAATCCGACTTGGTCCTCGCATATAACGCTGCCGCCGGCCTGAGTCCGACGAGAACCTTTAGCGGAGACCAAATCGGAGCCACATTCGACGCCGGGGTCTATTCAACTGCGGCGGCGTTTGCCCTCACAGGGACGATGACGTTGGATGGCCAGGGCGACCCCAACGCAGTCTTTGTCTTTCAAGTCAACGCAGCCCTCAACACGGCTGCTGGTACCACGATCAGCTTGATCAATGGCGCCCAAGCCTCCAATGTGTTCTGGCAGGTCAACGGTGCAGTCACGACTGGCGCAGCTTCATCCTTCAGCGGGACGATCATGGCAGCCGGGGCGATCACAGTGGGAGCCGGCGGGTCAATCGCCGGACGTGCGCTTTCCTCCGGCGTCGTCACCCTTGCTGGCAACGTGATTACAACACCCGACATCGTCACCTTTGCCGTCCCGCCCACTCCGACGAGCTCGCTGACCAACACGATGACCGACTCGGTGGGCGCGGCTGGAATACCTGGTGACGCAGGTTCGATTACGTACACCTCCATGACGTCCTCGATCTGCACGGTGAACGCGATAAGCGGTGCCTTGACCTATCTGACGACCGGATGGTGCACTATTCAGGCCACCCAGGCCGCCGATGCTGCTCACGGTGACGCCCTGACCACCGCCGTCACGAATATCACTGTGACAGCCCCGCCCTCGTTCACGGTCACCTTCAACGGCAACGGTTCGAGCGCCGGCTCGACGCCCACCGAGACGGCCAACGTCCCGAGCGCGTTGAACACCAACGGCTTTGGGCGCAGCGGCTTCACCTTCTCGGGCTGGAACACGTCGCCCCTCGGCATCGGCACCCCCTACACCGACGGAGCCCTCTATTCCTTCAGCGCTGCGGTGACGCTCTATGCCCAGTGGACGGCTGACCCCTCGTTCACGGTCACCTTCAACGGCAACGGTTCGAGCGCCGGCTCGACGCCCACCGAGACGGCCAACGTCCCGAGCGCGTTGAACACCAACGGCTTTGGGCGCAGCGGCTTCACCTTCTCGGGCTGGAACACGTCGCCCCTCGGCATCGGCACCCCCTACACCGACGGAGCCCTCTATTCCTTCAGCGCTGCGGTGACGCTCTATGCCCAGTGGACGGCTGACCCCTCGTTCACGGTCACCTTCAACGGCAACGGTTCGAGCGCCGGCTCGACGCCCACCGAGACGGCCAACGTCCCGAGCGCGTTGAACACCAACGGCTTTGGGCGCAGCGGCTTCACCTTCTCGGGCTGGAACACGTCGCCCCTCGGCATCGGCACCCCCTACACCGACGGAGCCCTCTATTCCTTCAGCGCTGCGGTGACGCTCTATGCCCAGTGGACGGCTGACCCGCCAGTGATCACAGGCGTTACTGCCGCTTTCGGCCCGACCGTTGGTGGCACGAGGGTGATCGTTACGGGGAACAACTTCGCCGGAGCGACGATGGTCGATTTCGGAGCCGTGGCTTCCATCAATTTCGTCGTCGTCAACTCCACCACGATCGCTGCATTGAGCCCAGCCGGCGCGGCGGGGCTGGTCGATGTGACGGTGACAACTCCAGGTGGTACCTCGTCTCCCGGCCGTGCCGACACCTTCACGTACGTCAGCGCAGTCCCTATCGCCCTGATCCAGGGGAGTCCGGTCTCGGCGACCGTGGCTGACGGCGGCGGCTATAGCGGCCAACGCGCCGTGACAAACGGGATTGGCACCGTCAGCTACACCGAAACACTTTCGGGGGCATCCACGTATGTTGTGGTTACAACGACCGGAAAGATCAGCGCGTCCACCTCGCTCCCACCGGGTACCTACTCGGTCAGCGGCGACGACAGCGACACCAACGGCGACATCGGCACCTGGATTTTCTCCCTCACCGTCGCGGCAGCGGCGCCCACCGTGCCAGCCGATACGGGAGGCAACTATGACCTCGTGGGATCTGACGGTGGGGTATTCGTCTTTGGCCCACCGGGAACTGGCTTCTACGGTTCTCTGCCCGGTATCGGAGTCAATGTGAACAACATCGTGGGCATCGTCACCACTGGGGACAACAAGGGCTATTACCTGGTTGGTAGTGACGGCGGGGTATTTGCCTTCGGGGACGCAACTTTCTACGGTTCTCTGCCCGGTATCGGAGTCCATGTGAACGACATCGTGGGCATTGCGCTGACGGCCAATGGCGGAGGCTACTTCTTGGTCGCCAAAGACGGCGGCGTCTTCACCTTCGGGAACGCTCCCTTCGAGGGATCCCTGCCGGGGCTTGGTATCCACGTCAATAACATCGTCGGCTTCGCCGCGGTCACCGGTGACCAGGGTTACTGGATTGTTGGGTCGGCAGGACTGGTCTACGCCTTCGGTGACGCCACGAATCTCGGCAGTGCTCTCGGTCCAGTCACCGCTATGACATCAACTCCAAGTGGTCAGGGATATTGGCTCACCGGACCTGACGGCGGGGTCTTTTCCTTTGGCGATGCACCATTCCAAGGATCGCTTCCGGGCATTGGGGTCAAGGTCAACAACATCATTTCAATGGTGCCGAGTAGCGATGGGAAGGGATATTTACTCATCGGAACCGACGGCGGCGTCTTCGCATTCGGGGACGCCCTTTTCGAGGGTTCTCTCCCCGGAATCGGGATTCATGTCACCAACATCGTTGGGGCAGTGCCGACGAAGCAGGGCTAAGTCGGTGACAACAACTGCGATGACGCAACTGCCGGAAATTGTCGACCGTGGAAGCGGCGCGGGCGAAGGGAATGTTCCAATCACGTGTGTCTCGGGCGGTGGTCGGTTCCTTGCTGATGCTGACTTTCGGTTTATTGCCGAATCGAGTCCGGACATCGTATGGCTGACGAACCCCGACGGATCTATCAAGCACTTGAACCGGCACGGCCGGACCTATACGGGACATCAAGAACCAAGGCTCGGCTGTGACTGGATGTCGTTTGTCCACCCGGACGACGTCGATCAAGCCCGCCTCACGTGGGGGCATTTGGCTGCGATGCTCACACCGTTTCAGGTGCACTATCGAATTCGGCGGTTCGATGGTGAGTATCGGTGGCATGCGGTCCGAGGCATTGCGATCCGGGATGAGGGTGATGTCGTCGTCAGACGGATTGGCATAGCAACAGATATCGAAGATGCCACACAGCTAGAAGCTGAACTGCGACTCGCCCAGCGCCAGACAGCAGAGACGCTGACGTTGTTGGAGACGCTGTTGTCGAAGGCCCCGGTCGGATTTGGATTTGTGGACCGCGACTTTAAGTTCGTCCGCCTGAATGAGACCCTGGCTCGCATCAACGGATCGACGATTGCTGAGCAGGTTGGTCAACCTGTCTCCGCCGTGGTTCCATTGCTCTGGCCGCAGATCGAGCCGCTTTACCACCGTGTCCTCGACAGCGGAATAGCTACCCTAGATATTGAGGTGAACGGTCCATCGCCGACCGATCCCAAACAGATGTATTACTGGTCGACGAGCTTCTATCCGGTCTCGCTTGAAGACGAGATCATCGGGATCGGCATCGTTGTCATTGACATCACAGATCGCAAAACAGCCGAAAAGGATCGACGGCAGCTCGCCACCATCGTTGAGGGTTCTGGCGACGCCATCTTCGGTGTGACGGCCGACGGAATAGTCACGAGTTGGAACGTCGCCGCCGAGGAATTATTTGGTTATACCGCCGTCGAGATCATCGGTCGACCTGTCGGGGTGTTCGCGCCCGAGGGGTTGGTTGCTCAAGAGGAAGAGATTCGGTGTCGCCTCAACGCCGGTGGACCGGCCGAGCATCTTGAAACAACTCGATGCCGGAAGGACGGGAGCCGCGTGGATGTGCTCGTGACCGCGTCACCGGCAACGGATGAGGTTGGGAACGTCGTGGGCCTCTCGATGATCGCCCATGACATCACCGAACGCCGCGAGGCACAACATGAGCGGGACGCAAGCCGAAGACGTATGGCCGAGGCACAGCGGATCGCCCATCTCGGGAGTTTTGAGCTCGATCTGCTCACCGGACAGATGTCCTGGTCAGATGAGCAATACCGCATTTTGGGAATCGATCCGGGCTTACCGGCCACCGCCGACTTGTTCTTCGCGAGGATTCATCCCGACAGCAGGTCAGCGTTGGAGAAAGCCTGGGCCACGGCAATCGGGGAAGGTGTTCCCTTCGATCTCTTGCTCCGGATCATCCGTATCGACTTGGACGAACGGTGCGTTCGCGCCCGCGCCGTACCGGAAATGACGGACGACGGTACTGTCGCACGGTTGGTCGGCACGCTGATAGACGACACTGAGCGAGTCGAGGCCGACCGGCTGCAATTGGCGGCCGAAACACGGATCGAGATCGGTTTCGAACAGGCAGGAATCGGTGCCGCCATCGTCGATCTTGAGGGAGTCCCGCTTCGGGTGAACCCGGCGGTGTGTTCTCTCCTTGGTCGGCCTAAGGAGCTACTGGTAGGTCGACACTGGACGGAGTACACGCATCCCGACGAGGTACCCGCGTGGCAGTCCCTTCTGGCCCGCGTGGCTGCCGGTCACGACACGTACGCGGTCGAGGGTCGTTACGTTCGGCCGGATGGCACCGTTGTGTGGGCATCTTCGCACGTCACACTCGTGCGCAACGAGTTGGGGAAGCCACAGTATTTTTTGGCACAACTTCAAGACATCACCGAGCGCAAAGAGATGGAGAATGAGCTCGTCCATCAGGCTCTCCACGACTCACTTACCGGTCTTCCCAACCGGGCATTGCTGACTGATCGCCTGGTCCATGCCCTCGACGGCTCACGGCGTCGAGGTTCGAAAATCGGGGTACTGTTCCTCGGCCTTGACCGATTCAAGACAATCAACGACACCTTTGGCCATGCCACAGGTGACGAACTGCTGAAACTTGTGGCCAACCGTCTTGCTCGGCTTGTCCGACCAGGAGATACCGTTGCCCGCAATGGCGGCGATGAGTTCGTGGCGGTCTGCGAGGACATCTCAGTGGTTGAGATCAAGGAGATAGCGGAGCGCCTCATTGAGACCCTGAGCGTGCCGTTTTCGATCAGCAACCATGAAATGGCAATCACAGCGAGCGCTGGCATTGCGGTCTCTGACGCGTGTGCGACGCCGGTGAGTTTGTTAAGGGATTCGGACACGGCCATGTATCGAGCCAAAGAGCGTGGCCGGGGATCAATCGAGCTGTTTGACGAAGCGCTTCGCGCCAAAGTCGAGCGCAGAATGGCGACCGAATCTGCGTTACGCCGGGCCCTCGAAGGTCAAGAGTTCACCGTCTATTACCAGCCTGTCATCGATCTTATTACCGGGAAAATCGTGAGCGCCGAAGCACTTCTTCGGTGGGAGCATCGCGAGCGGGGCCTCATTTTGCCCAACGAGTTCATTGCCCTCGCCGAAGATACGGGACTCATCGTTCCTATAGGTGCTTGGGTACTTGAAGAAGCATGTCGGCAGCTGGTCCAATGGCAGACCACGGAGCCGTCAATCTCGATAGCTGTAAATCTCTCTGTGCGGCAGACGGCTACTCCTGGAATCGCTGGCGTGATTGAGGACGTGCTGCGGCGTACGGGCGCGCAGCCTAAAGATCTCTGCCTGGAGTTGACGGAAAGCATCTTTATGGAGGACGTCGTCTATTTCGAGCAGGTGCTGGCATCTTTGAAGGCTCTAGGAGTCCAGCTTTCGATTGATGACTTTGGGACCGGCTACTCATCGCTCAGCTATCTGCAGCGCTTCCCGGTCGACGCCGTGAAGGTGGACCGCACGTTCGTCCATGGTCTCGGTTCCGATTCGCACGATTCAGCGCTCGTAGCTGCGATTCTGGCCATGGCCGAAGCGCTCGATCTCGAGGTTACGGCCGAAGGCGTTGAGAGGCGGGATCAGCTCGACAATCTCAAGAATCTCGGGTGTAAGCGAGCCCAGGGATTCTACCTAGCTCCTCCGATGCCTGCAGCCGACCTCACTCGACTCATTGGGGAATCGCACCACTGGAATGTCGGATGACGTCCCGGAGTTTGGTCGCCATGACCGGCCGAGTATTCAGATTTCGGAAACGGGCGAGAGGGTATTGCCGTCGGACGTTGGGTCCTTTGTCGTGGTCAGGATCAAATCGCCCCCATTCGGAACGTTGGTTGCACGTTAGTGAAGGGTTGCTTTCGCCTTCTGCGAACGTTGATTGCCGCACTGCAAAGTTGTGCAAGCGTTGGGCCAACATTCAGGCCCAGAAGCTCCAGGGATCGTAAAGTCAGTGTGGAATCTCTCTAGACGATAAGCCTCTACACGAGGTGGGTCTGATCAGATGTAACCGGCAAAGGAATCCTGTGCTGCAGATCGCTTTACGGTACGTGGTAACCGTTGGAGCGATTTCGGCAATGGAAGCCGAGAGCGCGGTCCTCGATGTACCGCCGATTCGCGCTGATCGAACGCTCCGGACTCCGGCGATGGTTTGTTCATTGGTAGCACCCATCAGAGCTCTGGTCTCGTGAGGATCCGATCAAGGTTTGCCCTCGTGCTGGTCATCATTGTGCCCGCGTTGCTTGCGATAGCTGCAACCGGTATCTACGGCCTTCAGACCGAGCGAAGCTCAGTCTCCGACCTTTACCTGAACAACGTGCGACATACCGATGATGCTGCAGACTTGGGAACCAACCTGGGCATTGCCCACGCAGCCAGCTTGGAGCTGCTATTGGATTTTGGTAACCGAACCGAAAAAGCCAGCGTCACCAGAGAATTGTTATCGCGCATCTCCACCGACATCGAAGCCGGAATTGGCAAAGTACGTGCGGATTCTACTGACAGTCAGGTTGAAACCACGTCAATCGATGTGATCGCCGGAGATTGGTCTCATCTCCAAGAGCTTCGTGCAAGTGGAGGATTGTCCGACCCGAGTCCTGCCTCGGTGGCCTCGGAGAAGAACGAACTCGAAACGACCTTCGACCCCATGACGGCTGCTGCCAAAGCAATCGTCCATGCTGAGTCAGCGCAGGCGCGTTCCGCGTATTCAGGATCGCTTGCGAGCTATTCCTCAGCCGTTCATCGCATACTTCTGGTCTTGCTGCTTGCGCTGGTGCTTTCGGCCGGAGTCATCATTTGGCTCATTCGGTCTGTATTGGGGCGCACGCTTTCCTATTCGTCGTTCGCTCGAGCCGTGAGCGACGGTGACCTCTCCGGACATCTGAATCCGCAGGGCAACGACGAGCTTGACCAACTCGGGACGACCCTCGAGCAGTTGGCTCGCAGGCGACAATCGGCAGAGCTCTATGACGACAGGAAACTAGAATTCACCGACACCTTGCAGATGGCCGAAAGTGAAGGTGAGGCACATGATCTCCTGAAGCGATATGTGGAGCGCGCCGTTCCTCTGAGCACGGTCACCGTTCTCAACCGAAACAACAGCGCCGATCGTCTTGAACCCGTGACTGCGGTCGAAGTCGGATCCCCATTGCTGACGTCTCTCGATGGAGCAAAGCCACGGAGCTGTCTCGCGGTTCGCATGGCAAGAGCCCACGCCAGTTCTGACGAAGGTGACCCGTTGCTTGCTTGTCCCGTGTGTTCAGTATGTCCGAATTGGACCGATTGCACGCCCCTTTTGGTCCGCGGTGAGGTCATCGGCGCGGTGTTGACAAGTCATGAGTCAGCGTTGAAAGAAGGCGAGGCGCGGGCACTACATGAGGCGGTGCTCCAGTCGGCCCCTGTATTGGGAAACCTGCGTAATCTCGCCATTGCCGAGTTGCGCAGCGCGACTGACGCACTGACAGGACTTCCCAACCGCCGGGCCATTGACGCCACTCTCAAACGTATGGTTGCGCAATCGTCACGATCGGCAGCGCCACTTGCCGCGCTGATGTGTGACCTCGACCATTTCAAGCACATTAACGACCAGTACGGCCACGGCAGCGGTGATGACGTTCTGGCCGCCGTAGGTGTCGCCCTTACCGATACATTGCGGGCGGGCGACTTTGTCGGTCGATACGGGGGAGAGGAATTCCTCATCTTGCTTCCGGCGACCGAGTCCGACGAAGCTCAGAAGGTCGCAGAGAAGATCAGGAGCGCCGTCGCCGATATCCGAGTGCCCACGGTAACCAGTCCAGTCACGCTAAGTGTTGGAGTCGCCGTGTTACCGGATCACGCCAATGATGCGGGATCACTAGAGCGCGTGGCCGATCGGGCGCTCTACGGAGCGAAGAGCGCCGGACGAAATCGAGTGGAGATCTTCAATTCGGAGTTTTCTTATTCATTTCCGCGACCAGAGTTCGTTCTCTCGAATGGGGCCGCCGAACCTATTGCTTAGAAGGTACTGGCAAAATCCGCGTCGAGTGAGCGGCTTGACGATGCCCATGGTTGGCGGCGTTTCACGAAGGAGCAAGCAGGCGCTCTTGTGGTGGTGGAATGCGCTCGTACGGTACGCACCTTGACGGTGCTCGGTAATGTCCGAGGTCGACTATGGCACGCTAGAGATGCCTTGAGATACGCACGTAGAATCTAAGCCAGATCGATCATTCCGTAGAGCGCGTCGAGCGCGAACCATACAAAGGTCTGGATGTTCGACGCGACTTGTTTCAGCCCCCGGAGGCCCGCATCCAGGAAGATTTCGGGTCGCTCACTTCGTCTAGGCTTGTGTGGCTCTTGAGGTATGAAGACGGCAACCACGATCGATACATAGCTGTTCGGGCGTTATGCTCACTCATCAAGAGTTCTACCCGGGATTAAGCTCCCTGGTGGAGGAGTTAAATCGGCGCTCGTAGCTCAACGGACTAGAGCATCTGACTACGGATCAGAAGGTTGGGGGTTCGAATCCCTCCGAGCGCGCTGTAGAGGAAGTCCAGGTCATAGACACTTTCCGGCAGGGGTGTCTGACCACCCCGCAACGGCCACGCCTTAGCGGTACCGGCGCCTTCGACCTCGAGCGATGAGGCTGCCGACAAGGGACGCCGCAATCAGAAGGAGCCCGATGACGCCTCCAGTTATCCAACCGCTGAGCGCGAAGGCCTCTTGTGACGGTTGCTTGGCAATCACGAAACTCGCGTCTGCCGAGGAGTGAACGCTGACGGAATACCTCCCTGACTCCTTGACACCGAACTTGACCGCCCCGGCGTAGTGATCGCTCCCATCGGTGATCGCATCCATGCTCGGGTCAACGTAGACGGGGAGTTCGTCACCTGCTTGTGAAGTAACGGAGACATCCGAAGGGCCGATGGTCACGCACACGCTGACCGGCGAACAGTCGTACGGCCCTGCCTTCGCAGTGTGTTCGAACACGACGTATGTTGCCGGGGGCAACGCCAAGTGAACGGTGGACGGCCCTGAAAGGGTCGGCGAGTGCTGGAGGTAGTCGCGCAGTCTGACCGCGATGACGGGGGTCATGGATGCGACAAGTGCAACGCCGAGCGCGGCGCAGATAACTCTACGAGTGGGCGTGAAGCGACGTTCAACAGCTTGCGACCAACCTCTCGATCGATCTTCGGGCCCGTGAGATGGCATCTGTGGCGCATCCTCGGCCTGACCTGACGCCTCAAGTGTCCGGGCGACGTTCTCCACGTTGCTGACCTCGTAGAACACGAGTTGTCCCGCGTCGTGTCGTGGCCGAGGAACAACGCCGAGGATGAAAAGGACGACTCGTAGGATCGTTCTGATCAGCTCTCGAAGAGGAGGCCGTTGGGTCGTCCTCGGGTCCACCACGCCGAAGGTGATCGTTCCCCGACCGTCGGCTCTGCGCCACACTCGGAACGGCACCGGGAGCGCTGCCGTCTCGAGCTTGCGAAACGGCGGTCCATTGAGCACGAGCGCCCTCGTCGGAGTCAGCCCGAAGACGGTCCTGCGTCGTTGCGAGCGCCGCACTGCCGGGCGCGCTGCGACAATGTACGAGAGCGAGGCAACTGGCGGGAGCACTCGAAGAGCAAAGGATGGCAGGGTCGTCGAGGAAAAGAACGCGACCCCCCAATAGGCCAGCGACAACCAGATGGCGACGATGATGAACCACACATCTTGGCGGTCGAGTCCCCGAGTCGCAGTCGGCGTTCCGCTCCAGAGCAGGTCTTCATCCGGCTCGAGCACTTCACCCATGGCTTCATCTGCGTTCCACGCTGTTGCCGCCATGGAACCATCCTGCACGACAGGTCCTCTCCCGCTCGGGACAGTCGCCGGGTGTGCGGGACCGCATGTTCCCCGACCGCGGGATCGCTGAGTCGCTGAGTCGCTGAGTCAGGAACTCCCGAAGGCCGTTCCGCAACGGCTGCAGTACAGCACCCGCACCTCTGCGTCGACCGGATCGGATGCGGGATCCTCAGCGGATACGGCAATGACCCGGTACCGGGCGTTCTCGGCGAGACCGGCCCGACACTGCGCACAGCGTGGTGGATCGCTCGCTGGAACGCCTCTGCGATCAGGTTCGGTGTCGCGCTCAACGCCTTCACCGCCTGAAATGACCGCGATGATGTCGCTGTAGAGATAGTCGAGGTCGACGCCGAGTCCCTCGATGACTTTCGCTCCCACACCTTCCTCTTCGCGGATCAGGCCGAGCAACATGTGCTCCGTCCCGATATAGCTGTGGTTGTACTGCAGTGCCTCGCGAAGGGAGAGCTCGAGTACTTTCTTCGCCCGCGGGGAAAACGGTGCTGACCCACCGCCGGGAGTCCCGGCTTTCCCGACAATCTCCTCGACGCGATCCCGCACCGCTTCGAGAGTGATCCCATTCCGTTCGAGGGCCTTGGCGGCGATTCCATCGCCCTCATGGATGAGGCCGAGCAAAATGTGCTCCGTACCGATGAAGCTGTGGTTGAGAAGCCGTGCCTCTTCCTGCGCCAGGACGAGAACGCGCCTGGCCCGAGCGGTGAAGCGTTCGAACATGCACAAAGGCTATCGGCCGATGCAGCAGCGGCGATCCGGCCGTGAACCGCCGATTTCCGGAGGAGTTCGCAAACGCCCGTTGACAACGAATTCGGCCCGGACGTACAGTCGCGCAGCGGTGAGGGGGCAGGTTGACAAGTAATCGCTTGGTCGTATGAGCACGCCCGACCTCCGCCGGGTACGTGACAAATTGCCCGAGCGGCTCAATGCCGGGATCTTGCTCGGCGACGGAGGATTCTGCATTCTCGGTTGGATGCTGACCTTGGCCGGTTTCCATCCGATCGCCCTCTACAACAGCACCTTGTTCGTCGCTGATCCGGATCCACGTCGCAGTGGACTCGCAGTGGATGTCGTGGCCAGGATCTACGGCTTGCCAGAAGCCACGGTGGAGGAGCTGGCCCGGATCAATGACGGGACGCCGGCCGAACTGCGGGTACAGACGGTTCGCGAAATGCTCGACGACCTGTTGGAGATCTCGTGAGCCGGGAACTCAATGCGGGCGAGCTGATCGCCCGCTCGCTCGCGGCCCACGGGGTCACCCACCTGTTCGGTCTCGCCGGCGGCCACATCGATACCACCTGGTCGGCCGCTCCCAAAGCCGGGATCCGGGTGGTCGACGTTCGTCACGAGGCGGCGGCGGCCTATGCCGCCGAAGGTTGGGCATTGGCCACAGGCCAGCCCGGGGTGTGCATGGTCACGGCCGGTCCGGGACTCACGAACGCACTCACCGGATTGGCCAACGCATATGCCAACGGTTCACCCATGTTGTGCATCGCCGGAGCGGCCACCAGCCGGGGACGCGATGTGGGCGAGGTGGAGGCGTTGGACCAGCTGGCTTTGGCGGCCCCGGTGACCAAATGGGCGCGGGCCGTGCAACACGTCGAGCAACTCGCCGACTACGTCGCGACGGCCTTCAGTCATGCCGTGACCGGACGCCCCGGCCCGGTCTACCTGGAGGTGCCCATCGACCTGGTGCACTCCTTGGCCGGTCCCGAAGACTCTCCGCTCCCGGCGCCGGCCCGGGACTGGGCGGTGCAACGTCGGCTGAGGGCTCCTGGCACGCTCGTCCTGGAGGCAGCGGAGATCCTGGGCCGTGCCCGGCGGCCGGCAGTACTGGCCGGAAGCGGTGTGTTCTGGTCCGAGGCCGGCGCACATCTGCAGGCATTCGTGGAGGAGACGGGCATCCCCGTGGTCACCCGTCAGCAGGGTCGGGGCACCATTCCCGACGACCACCCGCTCTGCTTGGGACGGGACTGGCAGAACGTGGTGGCCCGGGCCGACGTCCTGCTTGTGGTCGGCACCCAGTTCAACTACTCCATCGGGTACGGCCAATTTCCCCACCTGGACCACTTGGTCCAGGTGGACATCGATCCCACCCAGCTGCACAAGGCCACGTTGGGCATCGTCGGCGACGCCGGTGCCGTGCTCGAGCAGTTGGCCGAGCAGACGGGCCACCTCGACACCGACCACTGGGTGGGCGGCTTGCGCCAGCGGGCCGATGCTGTCACGGCGTCCAAGGCCGCCATGGCCCGATCCGACTCGGCGCCGATCCATCCGATGCGGCTCTGCGCCGAGATTTCAAGCCAGCTCGATCCGGACGCCACGGTGATCACCGACGGGTCCAACATGCTGATGTGGACGAACGTGGCCTTCGAAGCCAGACTGCCCGGGCGCTACCCCAGCATGTCCCCGCTGGGCAACATCGGGCATGGCATCGGGTATGCCTTGGCTGCGGCGTGTGCCCGGCCGGGCAGCCAGGTGCTCTGGGTCGTTGGCGATGGGAGCTTCGGCTTCCACGCGATGGAACTCGACACAGCGGCCCGCCACCATCTCCCGATCGTGACCGTGATTGTGAACAATGGCGGCTGGAGCGCAGGCTGGAGCCCGTTGAAAGGACGCCACTACGAGCGGATGGCCGAGGCTTTCGAAGGCTTCGGCGCTCTTGTCGACCAACCAGAGCAGATCGCGGGGGCCCTCAACCGGGCGTTCGAGCACAGTCGCAGCGGTTTCCCCTCGATCCTCAACGTCATGGTCGACCCGACGCCGGACTACTTCCCCGGCCGATTCTTGGAGTAGAAGAGAGTGCCGAGTGAAGTGGTCGCAGTGGGCCCTTCGGCGGGGTCGCCGCGTATGGTCGTCATCCGCCGGTTCGCCGACAGCAAAGTCGTCACGGCGATGCTCCGAGCAGAGCACCCTGTGCTCATCGTCCTGCGGACTTCCAAAGATGACGAGAGGCGTGTGCTCGATCTGCTGTCTGGTTGGGCACTGGGGTCGGGCGGGGACTTGGACAGGATCGGATCGAACACCGTGCTTGCCCGTCCGCTCAACTGTCCCCCCTTGCCGCTCGCGAGAAGTGGGATCGCCTCGGCCGTTGAAGAGGTCTTTGCCGGTGACGGCCCACGTCCGCTCGGTCGGGACGAAGAGGAGCGGCTCCTGCCGCAGGCCGTCCGGGGTTCGGTCAGTGCCAGAAGAAGAATCATCGACGCGTACGCAGAACTCGCGACCTTGTTCGCTCTCAAGATCAGACCGAGATCAGTCTCCGAGGCAACCGCGGTCCGGGTTGCCCAAGAAGAGTTGGACCGCCTCGTGCGCTTCCCGTCGAAGGGACCGCTCCTGGTGTCACTCGTCGAGGGCATCATCAAGACGATGATCCATTGAGCCGGGCGAGTCTGGTCAGGATGCAAACGAGACGGCCGTTGCGACAGTGGCTGCAGGTGACAACGAGCCTCCCTGGTTGATGACGACGACGCACTGCGCGTGGGTGGCGTCACAGAGTCCCGAACCAGCGAGCCCCGTGTGGACAACGAAGGGCAGCGAACCTGCACCCTGAGGGTCGGCGTGGAGCAACGTGGCCGTCTTCAAGTTGCAATCACTGGCCTGCGTGGGTTGCGGCACCGAGCACTGCAGGATGTTCACCGCCACTCCTGGGGCAAAGCCCTCCCAACTGACCGTGACCACCTGGCCATCGGTCAGTCCCTGCGTCGGCGTGACCGTCGCGTGCAAGGTGCGTGTCTCGGTCTTCGGCACCGGCAATTTCGTCCGGTCGCCCGGCGTGGCCACGAAGGTCAATGTGGTCGCACCGCGCTTGGCGTCGGCCGGTGGCGATCCGTTCTTGGCGACCAACCGGCTCGCTGCCGCAGACTCTCCCTTGAGGTAACGATCGAAGAAATCGATGGTGGTGCGGACGACGCTGGGGAACGCCGTCCCGGTTGGCGTGACCGGGGAATCGTGATCTCCCTTGAGGACAGTCAGGAGGCCCTTGGGGCCTGAGGCGCCGTTGAAGGCGTCGATGCTCGAGACGTACGGCACGGCTTGGTCCGCGTTGCCATGGACCAGCAGGAGCGGCGGTGCGCTGGAGTAGTCCACTGCTCCGGTCGGAAACCGGATGGGATCACCGGACATCACGACAGCGGCCTTTATGGCGGGATCCTTGCAGCACGAATTGGCCACCAGTCCGAGCGTCGTCACGCCGCCGAGGGAATGCCCGGCGGCGCCGATCTCGTGCGGATTGACGATGCCCGACAACAGCCCGCTCTTGGCCTTGGTCTGGGACACCATCTGTCGGGCGACGAATGCGACGTCCCCTGGCTGATTCTGGAAGTCGGCGAGGTCGGGCCCACCGGGAGCGTCGCCGCGGGTGAGGGGGAACAGCGGTGCCGCGACGACAAATCCGGCGGACGCCCATTGGTCGAGGAGAGCGCTGTACTCGCTGAGGTTCGGGTCCGTACCGAAGCCGTGTGCGAAGACGATCAAGGGGAACCGGCCGTCATGGGGCATCGGAGAGGCATCGCGCCGAACGCCCGCACCGCCCACACCATCCTGCGACGGTGAGCCCGAAGCGGGGTAGAAGACGAATGTCTGAAGGGTGCGGCTCGAACGTGCTGGGACCGCCCCGTTGGCCGGCGTCGGACGACTGGTATCGACCAGGGTCTCGACGTGGTAGCCCACGGCAAACCGACCTTCACCGCCCGGTCCCGTGACTTTGAGGGGACTTCCGACGGCGAGAGGGGCCCGATCTGCAGACGTGGCGCCCACGGCTGTGCCCCCGAAGCTGTTGCCAGCCACGAGACCGATCGCCATGACCCCGGCAATCCATCCGACCGAATGACGCCCGCACCGCTCACCGCGTCGCCGGGCGCCGCTGATTCGACTCATACACCATTGAAGGGGGCGAGGCATCGGACCGAACCTACCCGAACAACTTCGAGCGGTGATGAATCCGGTTTCCCTGCACGAACGCGCGTCTTGGTCGTAGGGTTGCCTGCGTGACGCTACCTCTCGCTGGGATCAAGGTTCTCGACTTCTCTGAGCACGGCTTCGTACCGTCCGGTGCGGCGGCGCTCGCCGATTGGGGTGCTGATGTCGTCAAGCTCGAACGACCCGAAGGTGACCCGATGCGCGAGATCATCCGCCAAGGCCTTGTCGCCGACGTGGATGGTTACGACTATCTCTTTCAACTGGTGAACCGCAACAAACGTGGTGTCTCCGTCGACGTCTTGCACCCGGCCGGCCGTGAGGTGTTCGAGCGCCTGGTGAAGTGTGCAGACGTCTACATCACCAATCAGCTGCCCCGGGTTCGGCGCAAACTCCATACCGAGCCCGAGGACCTTTTTGCCCTGAACCCTGGCCTTGTCGTTGCCCGAGGCCACGGCCAGGGACAACGTGGCGACGGGGCCGAGCAGGGCGGCTTCGACGCTGTTTCCTTCTGGTCGAGGGGCGGGATAGGTCACATGCTCACCGACCCCAACGCCCAGTCCCTGCTCTCGCCACGGCCCGCGTTCGGCGATGTGCCCAGTGGAATGTTCCTGGCCGGCGGAATCTGCGCCGCGTTGGTCCACGCCCAGCGAACCGGCGAAGGGGTCTTGGTCGACACCTCTCTGTTGAATGGTGCCAACTGGACCCTCAGCCCCGACCTTGCCTACGCGTCGATGACCGGCGCCGAGCCGCCCAGGCCCGTCGCCTCGCCCGGGGCGAGATCTCCGTTGGGCTGGACCTACCGTACGGCTGATCGGCGATGGCTCATGCTGATGATGCTGGACGAGGAGCGCTACTGGGGTCCCGCGTGCCGTGCCCTCAGTGGAGAAGAGCTCATCGACAAGTATGCGGACGGTGCAGCGCGTCGGGCGGCTTGGCCCGAAATCTGCAATCACTTCGCCGACACCATCGGTGCACTCAGCCGTGACGAGTTGATGGACCGGCTCACTCGCGAGAACTGCATCTTCTCCTTCGTCGCCTCTCCGCCCGAAGTGGTGGTCGACCCGGCGGTCACCGAGAACGGGTACCTGATGGCACATCCGACGCATCCTTCGCTCCGCCTCGCGGCTGCGCCGGCCCAGTTCGACAACGAGTTGCCCTCCATCCGCCGCGCCGGCCCGGACAAGGGCCAGCACACGCGGGAGGTTCTGGCCGAGGTCGGCTATACACCTGAAGAGATTGACGCCCTCGTTGCTTCCGATGCGGTTGTTGCCGGAGCCTGATTGTTGCGGACACGCCCCCGCCTGATCCCGTAGGCGAGCCCGCCGGCGGCCAGAGCCGCCACCGGCAGCAAGGCGGGTGCCGCAATTTCGGGGGTTGCCGCAGGAGGCGTGGCGGGTTTTCACGAAGTGCACGACGAACGACCCGGCGATCGACGCCAGAGCTGCAGCAGCTGCAAGCCGGCTCTGATGAAATTTCGGTGATCGCCCGACCACGGTTTACCCTTGCGCCTATGCCGATGCAGATCGCCGTGATCGGCGGGGCCGAGACGTCGGCCACCACACTTGTCGTGGCCGAAGCTGTCGGTCGTGGGCTCGCCGCCGCCGGGGTGACGCTGGTGTGTGGCGGTCTCGGAGGAGTGATGGCCGCCGCCTGTCGGGGTGCAAAGGAGGCCGGTGGCTGCACGGTCGGCATCCTGCCCGGCACCGATCCTTCAGCAGCCAACCGGTGGGTCGATGTGGTCATTCCCACGGGTCTCGGAGAGGCCCGGAATGTTCTCGTTGTGGGCGCGGCCACTGCGGTGATCGCCGTCGACGGTGAATATGGGACCCTCTCCGAGATTGCCGTGGCGCTCCGTGCGGGTATTCCGGTGATCGGTCTGGGGACGTGGACCCTCATCCGTCCGCTCGGTCAGGAGGACCACGGAATTGTGCCTGTGCGGACCCCGGACGAGGCCGTCTGCACGGCGATCGAGCTCGCTTCCCCCAGCGCTGGATGACCGCTCGCCGAGTGGTGGAACAGGGTGCCCCTGCCTGGGTGCTCCCCGAACCCGAGCACCGATTGCAAACCGCTGGAGCGGGCTTACGCTGCGCAACAGACGTAGCCAAAGGAGGCGGCCATGAGCAATGTCCAGTTGGTGCAGGGCGCGTACGAGGCTTTCGGGCGGGGAGATCTGCCTGCGGTTCTCGACCTGATGGATTCCGACATCGAGTGGCGTGAGGCGGAGGGCAATCCTTATCAGCTCAGTGGCGAGGCGTGGAAGGGTTCTGATGCGATCGTCGAGAACTTGTTCGTAAAAATGGTGGCGGACTACGACGGCAGTTTCGTCATCCACCCCAAGACCTTCCATGACGCGGGGGACAGCGTCATTGTGGAAGGGCGCTACACCGGAACATGCAAGGCCACGGGGAAGAACCTCGATGCCCAGTACTGCCACGTCTTCACCATGCGCGACGGCAAGCTGGTCAATTTCCAGCAGTACGTCGACACCGCACAACTGCAGGACGTGATGGGAGCTTCGTAGCCCTGTCGACCGATGACATCTCCGTGACCGCCGCAGTAATTTCTTCGTGAACGGGCGGCGGACAGGGGGCGGCGCAGGTCGTCATGACGGGGGGCAGGTGCAGTTCAGCTGTGTGATCCGGCAAATCGGCAACGCGGGTTTCAGATCTCCGTACCCCTCGGGGTCCGCATTCACGAGTGGTCCGCTGCGTTACATTGCGCCAGATGCGCGCACGTGTCGCTGCTGATCATTGGCACCCATGGCTCTCAGCGCGTCCAGCCGATCCGTGACGGACGCCTCACTCCTCGACTCCGGAACAGCTCGACGGGCTGCGTGGAGGGCTCTGCGAGGACTTCGTCGGCATCGAGCTCCCTCTCGAGGGAACTGAGAAGACCCTTGGCCATCGCCGTCGATCTGGCCGAAGAAGAGCCCGCCCAACTCGGGGCCGTCACGGGAGTCCGAAGGCGGCGGCGGCCCCGGGTTGTGCCTCTGGTGGCCCTGCTCGCGGTCGTGGCCGTTCTTGTGTTCGTCCTCGGAAACGAGCGGCAGGCGAACACCCAATTCGAGCAGGCCCATGACTCGCTCGTCCAGACGAGAGCCCTGATTGCGGCCGCTGACGTCCAGCTCACCGCCGTTCGCCAGGATCTCCGGTTTCTCAAGGTGCAGGTGACTGCCTCCGAGACGGCTCTGTCCTCCGACTCGGCGTTGCTGCAGAGCGTCCGGACCGCCCTCGTACAGGCCGAGAAGAATTCCTCGGACAAGTCCAGCTATATCGGCAACCTGAAGGCGTGCCAGGGCGGCGTCCAACAGGCACTGAACGCACTTTCGGTGGGTGACCAGAACCATGCGGTGTCGGCGTTGAATGGCGTGTCCACCGCCTGCCGGAGTGCGGCGGCCGCGGGTGGCTGAACGACGGCGCCGTGCGTTGCTGCGCGTGCTCGTTGCGCTGGTGACGGTGGCCGTCGCTGTCGCCGCTGTGGTAATCGACGTGCAAGCGCACGCTCGTACGCGGCACGAGCAGCGTGCACTGGAATCGGCGCGCACCACACTGGCCGATACCCGCTCCACACTGGGGACAAAGTCAGAGGCGCAACGCGTCGCTTCGACGCATCAGGAAACGCTGCAGGATTCAGTCTCCGTGGCGCTCCAACTCCTGGGGTCCGCCCAGCAGTCGCTCAATCAGTTGAACATCTCGACCTACCTCGAGGGGCTCGACATCGGGCACCTGCAGACGTGCCTGACGGGTGTCCAGCAGGCCTATGGGCAGATCGCTGCGCACGACAACGACCAGGCAGCCTCAGACCTCTCCGGTGTCTCGGCGGCCTGCTTGACCGTCGACGGCAGTAGCAGCGACGGTCTCGTCTATCCCTTCGACTTTCCGGATCCCTACGTGGTGCGCGTGGGCGCCGACTACTTCGCCTACGGGACCAACTCGGTGGGGGGCAACATCCAGATCATCGAGTCGACGGACCTGCTGCATTGGAGCGCAGTGGGGAACGCGTTGCTGAGCCTTCCGAATTGGGCCGTGGCGGGCGCCACCTGGGCCCCTTCGGTCGTGCAGCTGGGCAGTAACTACGTGCTCTACTACTCGGCGATCGTGGGCGGGTCCGGTGGAGGGGAAATGTGCATTTCGGCCGCCACGGCGACGCAGCCTCAGGGCCCTTTCGTCGACACCTCGGCCGCGCCGGTCGTCTGTCAGCCTTCGTTGGGAGGGTCCATCGACCCCTCGCCGTTCGTCGATCTGGATGGGACGCCCTATCTCCAATGGAAGACCAACGGCACGAGGAATCAGCCGGCTCGGCTCTGGTCCGAACAACTTTCTCCGACGGGGACGGCCGTGGCCGGCAACGGGCCCACGAAACTCCTCACGGCCGACCTGGGCTGGGAGGGCGGTGTGATCGAGGCGCCCGACCTCATGGTGACGTCGGGGCACTATCTGCTCTTCTACTCGGGCAACAATTGGGACACCGCAAGCTATGCCGTCGGCGTCGCGAGCTGTAGTGGGCCCCTCGGGCCCTGCACCGAGCCCTGGCCGCAACCGATCCTGTCCAGCGATGCAAACGAGGTCGGTCCCGGCGGAGAATCCGTCTTCACCGATGCGACGGGGTCGCCGTGGATCGCTTTTCACGCGTGGCTCCCGACCGAAGTCGGCTACCCGCATTCCCGTGAGCTTTACCTGCGCAAGCTGAACCTCTCCGGATTCGCGCCGGTGGTCGAGCCATCTTCGTGACCTTTGTGCAATCCGCCGCAGGACCGCGGCAGGAGGGCGGCAGGCAACGACGGGGGAGTGGGGGGTGTCCCCCGTCGTTGCCTGGACACACGGGGAGGGAGGAGGCCCCGGTGTGATCTGGGAGGAGGGTTCGCTACGTGGTGCCCACCTTAGGGAGTCGAGATGAACGGCTCGCGAAGCTGATGTAACGGTGAAGCGACTCGTAGATGAATCTTGGGTTTCGGCCTCATGGGACCGGACCGACTAGCGCGATCGACCATCGTCAGGAGGATGATGCCGCGGCGCGAAGCGTCAGTTGCCACCCGTGCGGACGCGACCGCATGTGGCTGTTGGGTCCCCGTTGGCTGTCGCAGGCCTCGGGTGCCCGCACGGCGCGACGTGTGACGCCGGCAACGCCCGGGCGGGACGATCTGTCACGAGTGCCCCCGGCACTTCCTCGTAGGAGTTGCGCCCGTTCGTGCTCACGTGCGCGGTGGGAGCGCCTTGAGGTGAGAAGAGCCGGAGCTCATGTGCTCCGAAGGGATCCGGTTGCCATCCTGTTCGGAGGTCCGTGGTCGTCTGCAGCCGTTTCGGCATCGCATGAGTCTGCCGCACCCCGGGTGACACGACCGTGACCGCGCCATGAAATCTTCGTGATGCCTGCCTGTCTCAGACGGCCACGGCAGTGGCGGTCACACGGTGTCCCCGGCGCTCCAGCTCGGGCATCACGTGTTCGGCCAACAGCTCTATCGAATGCATGACTGTCTCGTGGGGGAGCATCCCGAACTGCATGTAGCAGAGCAACTGATCGACGCCGGCCTCGGCATAACGGATCATCTTTTCCAGGCACATTTCGGGCGTTCCGATGATGATCATGTCCTGCTCCTGGTAGCGCTGGACATCTGTTTCGCTGTTCGCTGAAAGGTGCAGGAGTGGGAAGGCCCGGTCCTGGGCCTCTTTGGTGAGGTTGGGGAGCTCCCACTCGATGATGAACTCGGCCAGGTTGCGGTACCACCATTCGACGGAGTCCCAGAGACCGTAGGACTGGGCCGCCTGGTCCAGATCATCGCAACAGTGGACGAGCGTGTACGCCCCGACGCGATCATTCCTGACATGGGTGAGCGGCTCGGATTCCGCCTGGGCCGCGTGGTAGCTCGCGATCACTTCGGCCATCTGCTCGACGGTCCTGCTCAGGGAAAGGGAGAGCAAGCCGAGCCCGTAGCGACCGGCACTGACTGCGCTGCTGTCGCTGGTGGCCGCCTGCCAGACAGGTGGGTGTGGATCCTGGAACGGCTTGGGGGTCTGCATGCGGAGCGGGAACTCGAAACTCGGGCTGCTGTAGGAGTACCTCTCCTCGGCCCACATGCCCACCACGATCTCGATCGCTTCCTTCCACTGGTCGCGCGAACGGTCGTCGATCGGCACGCCGAACGCCGTCTGCTCCATCGGTGTGGAGCGGCCGGTCCCCCACTCCACACGGCCATGGCTCAAGATGTCGACCGTCGCCACCTTTTCGGCCACCCGGGCCGGATGGATGAACCCGAACGGCATCAGCGTCACCCCGAACCCCAGCCGGATCTGGTTGGTCGACAGCGCGAGGCCGCCGAGCACGACTTCGGAGGAAGGGCACGCCGAGCGACTATCGCGGAAGTGGTGTTCGACCACCCACACCGTGTTGAAGCCCAGCCGGTCAGCCAGTTGGATCTGCGCGATGGCCTCGTCGTAGGCCTCCTGCTCGGCCCGGCGTTGGCCGTAGGGATGGGGAAGATCCCACGGCCGTACCTTCGGTTGGATCTCGTAGAGAAGGTCGAGCTTCACGGATTGTCCCCCATTCAGATGCTGCGGTCACGACGACGTCGGAAAGTTAGCCGGTCTGCTCGCAGAGGTCGGCCACGAAGGCGGCGAGCAGGCGCAAGGAGGTCTCGGATTCGCGAAGTTCGGGCCAGATGGTCGGCCAGACGTGTTGCATGCCCGCAATCGAGTGCAGGGCCACCGTGGAACCGGCTCGGGAGAGTGCACTCGCGAGGGCGAGCGCATCGTCGAGGAGGACTTCTTCGGACCCGACGAACAGCAGCACGGGCGGAAAGCCCTGAAGGTCGGCGATGACGGGCGAGGCCAGCGGATGACGGGGGTCCCAGCCCTGAAGGTAGAGGCCAGCAGCCGCAGTTGCGCTCGTGGCGGAGAAGAGCAAGTCGGACCGGGCGCGTGAGGCGTATGAGTCGGCGCTCACGGTGAGATCGAGCCAGGGTGAGAACAGGATCACGCCGCTGGGGAGAGGCAAGCCTGCGGCCAGGGCCGCCACCACCAGGCTCGTGGCCAGGCCACCACCGGCTGAGTCCCCGCCCACCAGGACCGGAAGCGACGAGGTTTCGGCCCGGACCGCGTCGTAGACGTGGATTGCATCGTGCAGTCCGGCCGGGAACGGGTGCTCGGGCGCAAGCGCGTAATCCACAAGGACCACGCGCACCTGCCGCGATGTCAGCCATGCGGGTGCCGAAGGCGGCCGACCCGGCGGCCGACCCGAGGCGGAAACCACCTCCGTGGAGGTGCACGAGCGTCGCGCGGGGCTTGGTGGGGTGGCACACCACACAGGGCACGCCCCCGATGGTCTCGGTCGTCACCTCGACCGTAGGGGTCGAAGTGGGGATCGGCCGAGGAAGGGAGGCCCGCTGGTCTCGAAGCTCGGCCGGCGTCGGCACGGTCGACTCCCTTCGGGGAGGAACGCGCCACACCGCCAAATTCTCCGTGTGGGCCACGTCGTTAACATTAGGGCGCAGGAGCGGGGACGTCTGTGCGAAACGGGGAGGAGATCCGATGGAAGCAGAAGAGACAGCGACCGTGGTCACGGAGGACGACGGGGGGTTGCGACCCTTCTTTTACTCGATCGCCGATCTGCCCGCGGCCTCAATTTCCCAGATGCTCGATCAGACAGATTCGAGCGAAGAGGACAAACAGGCGATGTACGACATCTTCGGGCGCGATCTCATGACCAAGGTGATTCTGCAGTCGCCCAACCTTTCCGTCTTCCATGAAGAGGCGAAGCCGGGAGAACAGGTCAAGCCCCACCGGCACGGCACGCACCAGATCACCTATGTCCTGCGGGGCTCCCTCCACTACGGGAACCGGGTCACCAGCGCCGGCATGGGCTACTACAGCCCGGACCGGCTCTACGCGTGGACCGCCGGTGACGAGGGGGCGGAGTGGATCGAGATCCACGCCGGGGCACCGCAGGCGTACGCCCGCTGACGGGGTGCCACGCTCGGGGCCGGCGATCGAGTCGCCCCCCGGGCCGACGGTTGTCCACTTGACCGGCGTCTACAGCCGGGAGCCGAGGGAGGAACCGGCGTAGATCGCCAGGAGTGGGCCTCGCCCGACGTCACCGGCGATCTGGTGGAGATAGCCGGTGAGGATGCCGGCTGATTGATTGCTCGCCGTGCGGAGACGGTGCGCTTCGGCTTTGTCCCGCGCCGCGAGGGCGGCCTTTCTCTGGGCCGGCGTAATCGTCGGCGTTCCCACCGGCAGCGCACCGCGCACCGCGGAGAGCGCGACAACTTGCGAGGTCGGATTGTCGGCAGGTGGGAGCGTTCCGGTGAGCTCCTGCCAGCGCAGGAAGAGGAAGCCCTGGGTGTAGCCCTCGGTGTCGATCCAGTTCGGCACGCCGGGGTCCTTGGCTGCGACGACGAACCAGAAGCGACCGTCGCTCGAGAGTTGCGCCTGGGTGGCGTTCAGACTGCTCTGGTGCGTGGCGTACGGCAGCGATTGCGCGAATGCATCCGCCGCTTCGAAGCCTTGGTACGCGGCATCGGACTTGCCGACACTGACGACGAGCGCCTGGCCGGGAGGGAGGTCGAAGTGGGAGAGGGAGGAGAGTTGCCCGGCCAGACCACCTTGTGTCGGAGAGGGCGTCCGCACCTGGTTCGCCGGCAACGACGAGAGCAGCGAGCCCCAGAGGGTCGTCCAGTAGGAAGCCTGTTGCGTGACTGCACTGGTGGCAGCGTCGATGGCGTGGATCAACTGCTGGTTGGTCAGCTTGGCCGGGGGCGGTCCGGATGTACCGACGGTCTGTAGGCGCAACTGATCGCCGACCGCGTCCGGCCAGTTGTTAAATGCCTCGCGCACCGAGATGAGCGTCGTCTGGGGAACCGTTGGCAACCAGTTCCCGCCCTGGGGTTGTGTTCCACCGACCGTGATGGTGTAGGTGCCGTTGGCGCCCACGGTGATCTGACTCTTGAGCAACGTGGCGGTGGGATTCCCGGTCGAGCCGGCACCGGGGAACCCGCTTATTGCCTGCACGCTCAGATCGTCCGAATTGCCGCGTTTCCCGGTGATCCGGTAGGTGTCGGAACCGTTGACGATCGCGATATAACTGACGTTGTCCGGGTCGTAGATCCCCGAGCGCACGGGAGGATTGGAACCAGGGACCGAAAAGGGATCGGGATCGCGGAAGAAGACCGGGTGGTCGGGATCGAGGGCCA
Organism: uncultured Acidimicrobiaceae bacterium; assembly: GCA_963706555.1. GTDB lineage: Bacteria > Actinomycetota > Acidimicrobiia > Acidimicrobiales > RAAP-2 > Bog-473. The sequence goes on along the minus strand of OY970164.1, from coordinate 796,121 downwards.
ACAGCTGCGTGTCGAGGTTGAGTTGCGCCAACTGCCGGACGTACGTCACCGCATCGGACGTGTCCAGCGACGAGGACGGGTCGATGGACGGATACTGCTTGGCCTTTGCAGTGGCCTGGGCGACGGCGGCTTCGAATGCCTTGAAGTGGCGCTGGACGGACGCGTTCGCCGTTGCTGCAGTGGTTGCACCGGCATTCGGGTCCGGTGCGACCAGGGCGGAGAGGACAAGTGACAACACGGCCACGACCGCAAGGGCAGATCCGATCCTCCGCATGCTCCCCCTTCGTCGTCGGATTCGCTGCTCGGCACCAGGTCCGATGTGGTGCGGCCAGGAAGGCCCCCGCCCGTTGTGATCTCGGAGATTACTCACAATCAGCTTGAAGCGGGACACAGGACCGATCGCCAGCCGGGGAACGGTGCGGATCGGGCTCAGGTCGTTTCAGCCCGCTGTGATCGGGTACGTCACTGCGTGTGACACGACGATGACGTTGGACGCGAGCGACTCGCCTGCCACTGCAGTGGGTGATGAGACAGCTTCGGCGAATGGCGTCCTCATTCTGCCCGCGAGCGTGGAGCGGGAGCTCGGACAATCGGACGAGTCCCTAGGAACGCTCGGACGCCCCTTCGATCACCGCTCCCCCTTCTTCATCGGGTTGTCAGGCGCCTTCGGCGTCGCGGTGACCTACTTCCTCGTGCGCGGCCTGGCGGACATTTCGAGCGTCCTCATCATCATCGGGCTCGCCCTCTTCATCGCCATCGGGTTGGACCCGGTCCTGGTCTTCCTGGTGCGTCGCGGCGTCGGACGTGGTTGGGCGGTCGGCATCGTGATCCTCGGCTTCGTCCTCCTCATTGGCGCGTTCGTCCTCGCTGCAGTGGGACCCCTGTCGCACGAGATCCAGACGATCGTCAAGAACTACCCCCGCTACAAGTCCAACATCGCCCATGGGAGGGGCTGGGCGGGGAAACTCGCCGTGCGGTTCCACCTCACGAGTTATCTCAAGGGATCACAGAAGTTGAAGATCCCCTACGGGGGGATTCTCGGAGCCGGGAAGGTCCTCCTGTCGGTGGGGATCGCGACGATCAGTGTCGTCGCCCTCACCATCTACTTCCTGATAGCGCTCCCGGGCGTGAAGGGGCTTTGGCTTTCCCTCCTGCCGAAGAGCCGCCGCGTGCGCGCCGGTCTGCTCACCGACGAGGTGTTCAGCCGCGTAGGCGGGTTCATGCTCGGCAATCTCCTCACGTCGTTGATCTCCGGCATCGGCACCTACATCTGGTTGCTCATCCTCGGGGTGCCGTACGCCCTGCTGCTCTCGCTGGTCGTGGCGCTCTTCGATCTGATCCCCATGGTGGGTTCGACCATCGCCGGCATCATCGTCTCACTCGTCGCGCTGACCCAGGGCGTCCCGGTCGCCATCGCGACGGTCGCTTTCTACATCGTGTACCGGTATCTCGAGGACTACTTCGTGAATCCCCGGGTGATGAAACACACGGTCAAGGTCACCCCTGGCCTCACGATCATCGCCACCCTCATCGGTGGCACGCTGCTGGGCCTGATCGGTGCACTGGTGGCCATACCCGTCGCGGCCACGATCCACCTTCTCCTCGAAGAGGTCGCAGTTCCCCGCCAGAATCAGCGGTAACGACGGCGCCTGCACAGGTTCAAGCAGCCAAGGCCTCCGAGGCTTCGACACTCTCTGTCGGCAACGCAACCATGGCACCCCGGCGACGCGGAACGGCCAGGGTCACGATCAGTGCCACCAGTACCGAGATGGCGGAGCCGGTGAGCGCGGCCGAGACGCCGTGGGTCAGGAGATGGCTCACCGGCACCGTGCCGCTGCGGCGGCTCGCCGCTGTGAAGGCCGTGGTGAGCACCGCGATACCGAGACAGCCGCCGACTTGATGGAAGACATTGACGAGCCCTGACGCGGCGCCGGCGTCAGCATCGGCCACACCGGCGATACCACGGCCGGTCAGTGTGATGAACGCCATGCCGCCACCGGCGCCGACGAGAAGCAGTGGGAGGGCAATCCCGGGGAAGTAGTGCGTACCCGTCGAGAGCCGGCTGAGCCAGCCCATCCCGATCATGTCGACTGTGAGTCCGAACAGCAGCAAGCGTGTGATGCCGAACCGCGGGGCGAGTCGGGGGACGACCTGCGACATGGCGAACATGAGTGCGGTCATGGGCAGGAAGGCGAACCCGGCTTCGATGGCGCTGAAGCCCAGCACCCCCTGGAAGTACTGCGTCAGGAAGAAGAAGGACGAGAACATGCCGCCCACGAGGAACAACCGCGCCACCAATGCTCCCGAACGCTCTGCGTCGGCGAAGAGGCGGAGCGGCATCATCGGGTGGCGGACCCGGGTCTCGATCTGGACCAAGGCGGCCAACAGCGCGATGCCGGCCAGGAACGCGGCCTCGGTGAGCACGTTGTTCCATCCCGCACTGGCGGCATGGACGAAGCCGAACACGAGGGCGAACATGCCGAGCGACCCGGTGATCGCGCCTGCCGCGTCGAAGCTCTTCGTGTCGCGCTCGGTTTCGGGGAGGTAGCGGGGGGCCAGGGCGATGGCGGCGATGCCGATCGGCACGTTGATGAACAGGCCCCAGCGCCAGGACAGCCAGCTCGTGAGCACGCCGCCGAGCACGATTCCCACGCTGCCGGCGGCTCCGCTGACCGCGCCGTAGAGGCCGACGGCACGGAGCCGCTCAGGGCCCTCCCGGAACGTCACCATCAAAAGGGTGAGTGTCGCCGGCACGGCCACGGCGGCGGCCGCGCCCTGCACGGCCCGGGCGGCGATCAGCCAGCCGGGTGATTGGGCGAGCCCACCCATGAGGGAGGCAAAGGTGAAGAGGGCAAGGCCGGCCAGGAAGACCCGCCGCCGTCCGAGGATGTCGCCGGCCCGGGCGCCGAGGAGGAGAAGACCTCCGAAGGGCAGCATGTAGGCGGTCTGCACCCACGAGAGCCCTGTTGGTGAGAACCCGAGTGCCTCATGGATGCTGGGGAGGGCAGTGATGACGACGGAGGCGTCGAGCACGGCCATGAGCTGGGCCGCCAGAATGATTGCCAGCACCATGGCCGGAGACCGGACCGGGGCTGGCTTGAGGGTGGAGGAAGTCATTTGCAACAAAGACCTTTCATACGGAAAGAGAACCGGCTAAAGTGGAGGTACCCCTCCGATAGTAACGGAGGTATGCCTCCGATTGCAAGTCGAGAAAGGGAATTGAGGTCATGAGCAGCACAGATTCCATTCCCGGCGTGCTGGAGCGGAGGCCGCAGCGGGCGGACGCACGCCGCAACTACGAGAAGCTGATCGCCGTGGCGCACGACACCTTCGCCACCCAGGGCGTCTCCACCTCGCTCGAGGAGATCGCCCGCAAGGCCGGAGTGGGGATTGGCACCCTGTACCGGCACTTTCCAACGAGGGAGGCCCTCTTGGAAGCTGTGTACGCCGACGATGTGGATGCCGTGTGCAGGGCCGCCGAAGAAGTGGCCGACATGCCGCCATGGGACGCTCTGGCCACTTGGCTCTACCGGCTCGTCGACTACTTAGGGACCAAGCGGGCTCTCGCCGAAGCGGTGAACTTCGGATCCGAGCTCTACCAGAGCGGCCGGGCGGCGGTGCACGCCGCCGGGGAGAAGCTGCTCCTGCGGGCCCAGGAAGCCGGAGTGGCGCGGGACGAGGTGACCTTCGACGACGTGTTGCGCCTTATCGCCGGGATCACGATGATCGAATTCGTCGAGCCCGGGCAACGTGAGAGGGTCCTCGGCATGGCCCTCGACGGCCTGCGCAGCCAACCGCTCAGCGACTGAGGTTCTGCTCCCGTTCGCGGAGCCGCTGCTGCGCCGCGCGCAGGCGCTCCTCGGCGTCGGCGTCCAGCGAGGCTCTTCCTGAGATCTGGTCGGCCCACGACAGGATCGTCGACACGTCCTCGTCGAATTCGGCGGCCGTCAAATTGTGTGCGCCGAGCGTGATGGCACCCGTTTCCCCGTCGATGGACAGAAGGTCACCGGCCGCGACAGCGATGTCCCCGACGCGAAAGGTGTCAGCCTCAATGTCGATCGGCGCGCCGACCACGGCCGGGATCCCCCAGCCCCTGGCCACGACTGCTGCGTGGCTGACCATCCCACCGCGGGAGGTGAGGATGCCTTCTGCCACCTGCATGCCGCGGACGTCCGCCGGTGAGGTCTCGTCGCGGACCAATATCACCGGTACGCCCAGTGCGGACTGTTCCAGCGCCTGATCCGTGCTGAAGACGGCGTGTCCGACGGCGGCGCCCGGGGAGGCACCAATGCCGAAGGCAATTGCGCCGGAGCCGCCCTCGAACATGGGCCGCTGGGCCTGGACCAGATCCTCGGCAGTGACCCGAATCACCGCGTCCTCCCGCGTGATGGACCATCCGGCCTGCGCAGCGAGCCCCACCGCCACTCGGAATGCACCCAATCCGGACGGCCGGGCGCGGCGTACCTGGAGCAGCCACAAACGCGACGACTCGACCGTGAACTCCACCTCGCATGCGTCGGCGAAGTGCTCTTCCAGTTGATCGAACGTCGCCAACAGCTGACGGTGGGCGTCCGGGAGGCTTTCGGCGAGGGCGCCCAGGTCCAGTGGTGCGTGCGTGCCGGCGACCACGTCCTCACCCTGGGCCCGCCAGAGGAATTCGCCCCGGGGCGTGCGTTCGCCGGTCGTGAGGTCTCGGGTGAAGGCCACCCCGCTTCCCGACCGTTCGTCCCGGTTGCCGAACACCATCGCCTGCACGTTGACCGCAGTGCCTTCGCTGTCGTCGAGTCCGGCGTGCTGCCGGTAGGCACAGGCACGGGGTGAGCTCCACGAGGTGAAGACGGAGCGCACGGCTGCCGCCAGCTGCTCACGCGGCTCTTCGGGAAATGCTGACGCGCCGTGCGAGAGCAAGGCGCGACAGACGTCGCGGCCTCTCGAACTCTCGGCATCGGCGAGACCGGGGACCTGATCGTCGCGTTGGAGGACGACCCGGCCGTACATGAGGAGAAAGCGCCGGTAACAGTCCCAGGCGAACTCCTCGTCGTCGGAGGTGGCAGCGAGGGCGCGGCGGACCTGCCCGTTGAGGCCCACGTTGAGCACTGTGTCCAACATGCCGGGCATGGAGTGGCTGGCGCCCGAGCGCACGCTGACGAGCAAGGGGTCAACGAGGTCGCCGAAGCGGCGGCCTGCGGCTTCTTCCAACTCCTTCACGGCCTGGTCGATCTGTTGATCGAGTTGCGCCGGCCACCCGTCCGAGAGGAACGCCCGGCAGGCGTCGGTCGTGATGGTGAAGCCGTGCGGGACAGGCAAGCCGAGCACCGTCGTCATCTCGGCCAGGTTGGCGCCTTTCCCCCCGAGCCGATGGCGGAGCGAGCTCGGGCGCGCGCCGTGCTGGTAGTCGAAGGGAAAGACGAGTCGTTCGCCGCCCGCCTCAGCGATCACACAGACCCTTCGGCCAGACGGTCGATGCCCAGCGTGAGGATCAGGTCCTGGTGCAGTTCCATCCAGATGTCGTGATACGAACCGCAGGACACTCCGGTGAAGGCATCTGCATCATGGTTGCGCAGCCGGTCGTAGGCCTGCTCGAGTCTCGGGCGGTAGCCACCGAGGCGGGGGAGTGCCGTCGACATGACGGCGAGCACCCCTCCGGCCTTCGTGTCGATCACCCCGAGCCCGTCCATCACGCCAGTGTCGTAGGCGACGTCGTCGTGTTCGTTCGGTTTCCCCTGGCGGAGTTGCCACTTCCCGCACTGTTCCTTCAGCGCCACGTTGAGGGGAAGGAAGTCGTCGTAGGCCCGTCGGAGCTGGTCGGTGCCGGGGTTGCGCGTCGCCTCGTCGGCCAGCCGGTGCTTGTGACGGGCGGCACCGTCCGGTGTCAGCTGCCAGAGCTGATGGCGGGTCCGCAGGACAGCCTCGCCGGCATGCTCCAACAGGGCCAGCTGGCGTTCGAGCGGCTCTTGGTCCATGGAGGTCATGGCCGCCAGCTCAGAGACCGTTGCCACCTGCTTCACGCAGAGCGCGTGAATCACGAGGGCGGCGTCCGGGTCGAGGTCCTCCTGACCTGGCACGGGTGGAAGGACCTTGCGCGGCCCCGAGGGCAAGCTCGTCATGGCACCACCCAGGCTACTTTCCCGTTGCAAGGGGCCGTCGAGGGCTATGCCCGATACCATCACGAGATGGCTGATGAGCGGGGGCATGTGTCCGCCATGGACGACTACGCCGTGCACCAGGCGCCGGAGTTGCTGGCCACGGTGGCCACCACGGACCCGAACTTCTTCGAGCGCTTCTATTTCAACCTGTACTCCCACAGCGACGACCTGTTCATGATCGTCGGGCTCGGGCAGTACCCGAACCGCGGGCTCATCGACGCCTATGCCATCGCCGTGCGCCACGGAGTGCAGCATTCGCTGCGCAGCTCAATCGTCTTCGATGGAGACCGCGCTGTCACACACGCCGGCCCGCTCGGGATCGAAATCCTCTCGGGGACCCGGTCTGTCAACGTGCGGGCCGATGAGCACGAAGGGTCGCCGATCCAATTCGAGCTCACCTGGCAGGCCGACATCGCGCCGTACCTCGAGCAGCGCACCCACGCCAAGGTGGGGCCGCGCACCACCGACGACGGCCAACGTTTCGTCCAGACGGGTCGTTGGGCGGGCAGCCTGCGCCTGGGCGACGAGCAATTCTCGATCACGCCGGACCGCTACTGGGGTGCGCGCGACCGAAGCTGGGGTCTGCGCCGGTTGGCCGACAGCGTGCCGCTCGTGCCCTTTCCCCGCGTGTCGTCCACGTCCTTCTTCACGTGGGCCCCGATGCAGTTCGAGGAGTACACGGTCCTCTACGCCGCGTTCGAGGATGCGAAGGGGGTGCCGGAGCGTCGGGCGGCGCATCTGGTCGCCGGCCTCCCGAGCGAGGCAGTGGCCGACCTCGGCCCGACGGAGCACCAGCTCGTGTTCGAGCCCGGTTCGCGGCGACTGGCCGGAGGGACCATTTCGTTCGCGTCGCAGCACCCCGCCATCGAGATCGAGGCCCTGACCCGCCTGTGCCTCGACAAGGGCAGCGGCTACGGGCAGTCGGAGCCCTGGCAGCACGGTTCGTACGTCGGGGACCGACGTGTGGAGTCCTCGAGTACGCCGCAGGTGGAGCTGTTCCCGACCAGCCGGATCGACGCCTGCCTGTGCCGGTTTCGCCGCGGGGACGATGTCGGATATGGCGTGTTCGACACGACGATCGTCGGCGAGCACGTGAAGTATCCCCTCGGGGCCGACAGCACCGGTGGGCCACGTTGATGCAACGACCACGCCTATGGTGACCGTCCTCGGGGTCGGCATACCTGTCGCCGATGGTGCGCCGGTCTCAGGCCACCTCATCGAGCTCAACGAACCATCCGACGTCCTCGCTCTGCTGGACGACATCGGAGACCGGGCCCTGGTGGCGCTCGTCCGCGACGCGGGTGCCACGTTCCTCGGCCCGGTGCAGGCCGACCTGGCAGGTTTGGTCTGCCTCTCGGGGGACCTCGGGAGCCATCTGGCCATCGTCAGCCGTGAGCTGGGGACACCGGCCCTGGTGGGCGTGCAGATCACTGAGGGCCACGCGTTGCGTGAGGGCACGCTGGTCGAACTCGATCTCCAGAGCGGTCAACTCCGGGCCCTGGACGCCTGAGGCCGTGAGCCCGGCCGGCCGCGTGCTCAGTGCAGCGGAGATCGACGAGTGGCGCCACAACATCCTGACGCGCATCTCGGGGTACCAGGCCGGAACGCGCACGATGTTCGCCTCGCCGCTGATCCCGATGGAGTACCTCGCCATCCAAGGCCTCGAGGTGTGGGACCGGTGGCCTGCCATCGTCGACCGCATCACCGCCGAATGCTCGCCCGAGGCCATCGGTGCTGACCTACGGCGCCCCGGACTGGGCGTGAACTCGACGCACTTCTTCTGCCTGGCGTGCCTTCCGCCGGGAGGGCACGACGGATGGCTGCGCCACGGCGTGTCGTATCCCGACACGGCCGAGCGCTTCTCCACCCTGTACGAGTTCTGGCACGGCGCCACCAGCAGTTGGCGCGCCGACGGGTTCTCCACCGCGTGGGCCGCCGGCAACGTCGTCCAGCCGTACCCCGAAGCGTGCATCTCCGAGCTGGCGGCGACAGCTCTCGGCGTGTCGCCGCCCGAGGTGACGCATCTGCGCCGCGCCATGGGCGCACTCATGCAGTTCCTGTTCCTCAATTTCATGGAGTGCAGGGTGGGGATCGGCGAGACGGGGCCCTACCCCCTGCCCCGGGACCGGGTCATGCTGGTGCGCGAATTCGCGTTTCTCGGACAGAGCTTCTTGCCGTGGAGCGCGGTGGCACACGACGCTCCCTATCAGAGCGTGGTGGCGGCATTGGTCTTCCGTCCTGGTGTGCGCATCGAGGTCGGCGATACCGCCACCAGCGTGTGCATCCCAGCCGATCCGATGGTCGATCTCGAAGCGGTGGGCTTGTTCGCGAGCGACGGCGGAGTCCTGACGCCGATCGGATTCGAGGAGTTGGAACTGGCGGCCGAAGCGGCCAAGCGCGCGGCATCGAAGCCTCTACCGTCAGGTTGCGGCCTGGACCTGGGAGGAGAAGATGGCGGCCGGCGCCTTCTCCTATTTCACGACGTTGCGGCCGTTTGCGGTTCTGGCGGGCGTGGACAACGACGTGGATTGGAACGTACCTCGGGCGGCATCGTCCATCATGGAGTCGATGAAGCCAGCCCCGTCCGAAAAGGCGTAAGCGAAGCAAGCGAGGCCGAGTACCCGTCCCCGGGGCGACAAAGCCGCTCGGAAGCCGAGGGTAAGGCTATGGTCACCATCAGACAGTGAAAGAGGGGGCAGCCATGACGATGACGTATCCGCTGAATCTCGAGGTGACCAGCCCCGCCGAGATCCCCCGATGGCGTCCGCTGTTGAACTGGCTCCTCGTCATCCCACCGATGGTGGTGCTCTTCGTCTTCTTCATCGGCGTGCAGATCCTGTCCATCGTCAGTTGGTTCGTCATCCTCTTCACCGGGAAGATGCCCGAGAACTGGGGCGCTTTCATGGTGAGGGTGTTCCGCTACCAGTGGCGGGTCTACGCCTATCTCTACGGCTGGACCGAGCAATACCCCGGTTTCGAATTGCCTTCGGGATTCGCCGACCCCGGGGGGTATCCCGCCGTGTTGAGCAGCGTGCCGGACGAAACCCGCAACCGCCTCACCGTCGGTCTGCGCCTGATCTGGGTCATTCCGGCCTACGTGGTGGTCTATCTCGTGGGGATTGCGGCTTCCGTCGTTTTGTTCCTGGCGTGGTTCATCGTCCTCTTCACCGGGAAATGGCCGGAGGGTATGCGGGTGTTCTGTGTCGGCTACTACCGGTGGAGCATCCGCGTGATGGCCTACGCGGTTCTGCTCACCGACGTCTACCCGCCCTTCCGCCTCGAAGCGTAGCGAACGCCCGACGAGGTTGACCAGCGAGGGCGATCCGGGTCAGACCTCTTGGAGTCTCGGTACGACCTTCTCGCCGAGCTCGGCCACCCATGCCGCTGGGTCCGGACCGGGCGGCATCACTTCGACCAGCGTCACGCCGAGCTTGGCGTAGTCCTCCATGAGGGAGAGGAAGGCATCGACGTCGTCCAAGGGGTTGGGTCCGAGGACCGTTTTCTGGATGCTGGCGAGATCGCGCCCCTCCGCTTCGCAGTGCCGGGCGAGCACGTCGAGCTTGTGCGCCACGACCGAGGCGTCTGCGGCGAAAAGGTTGCACCCGTCGCCGTAGCGGGCCACAAGCTTGAGCGTCTTCTGCTCGCCACTGCCACCGATGAGGATTTTGGGCGCAGGCTTCTGTAGCGGCCGTGGGGAGCAGATGGTCTCCGCGAGTTGGTAATGCGTGCCGTTGTACGGGCCGTCATCGTCGCTCCACATCTGGTGGCAGATCTGCAGCGCTTCCTCCAAACGCTCGAAGCGTTCGCGTAGGGGCGGGAACGGCACGCCGAGTCCGCGGTGCTCGCGCTCGTACCAAGCCGCGCCGATGCCGAGCTGCGCCCGCCCGCCGGACACGATGTCGAGAGTGGTCACGATTTTGGCCAACACTCCCGGATGGCGGTAGGTGACTCCTGTGACGAGGAGAGCGAGCGTCATGGTCTGGGTCTGGCCGGCCAGAAAGCCGAGCGCTGTGTAGCCCTCGAGCATGGGGTCCTGTGAGGTGGCGAATCCCTCCATCTGGAACCAATGGTCCATGAGGGTGAAGACAGAGCACCCGCCGTCCTCGGCCGCGCGTGCGGTGGAGGCGAGGGTGGGTCCCATTGCTTCGGGACCGCCGGGGAGGGTGAAGTTCGCGTAGTGAATTCCGAGTTCCATGGTTCGCACCTTAGATTGATCGTTCAATGACCAGGTCACGAGCGGTCCTCTCGTTACCATTGGGCAATGGCGGTGTTGGACGACCCCCGAGCACCGGCCGCCTCCGCGACGGGCCCGGTCGCGTCGCCTCCGTCCAGGGTTGCGAGGCGACGCGCCAGACGGCGGCGCCTGCACCGTCGGCTCGCTGGTGCAGCCTGCGCAGCTCTGCTCCTCTCCGTGGCCGGTGTGGTGGTCCTCAACCGCACGCCGGTTCCCGCTCGCCGTGGCCATCAGTCGGCGAACGGAGAGGATGCGACGAAGGACACGACCACCGGCTCGACGGTCAGGACCGCCGCCCACCACCACACGACACCCGGTGCGGCCGACCTCTTCACGCAACCGCCAGTGGAGGCGTACCTCACGGCGCACAGCGCGGAAGACGTGACAGCGGCCGTGTACGACGACGTCACAGGTCGCACTTCGCTGTACCGCCCCGACACGGCCGAGGTGACGGCCAGCATCATGAAGGTGGACATTCTGGCGACCCTGTTGGCGCAGAGCCAGGCCCGCGGGCAAGCGCTCACGCCGGCGGATCAGACCTTGAGCCAGAGCATGATCGAGTTGAGCGACAACGACGACGCGCAAGATCTGTGGGACAGCGAAGGCGGAGCCGCGGGTGTCCAAAGCTTCGACACGGAGGCGGGCCTCACCCAGACGACACCGGATGCGGCGGGGTATTGGGGGTTGTCGACAACGACTGCGGCCGACCAGGTGCAGCTCATGCGCACAGTGGCGTACCCCAACGGCATCCTTTCGCCCGCGTCGCAGAGCTACGAGCTCGGGCTCATGTCGCATGTCGAAACCGACGAGGCCTGGGGGATCACTTCGGGCCCGGGGGCGGACGCAACCGTGGCTCTCAAGAACGGATGGCTTCCCCTGGACAGCGGAGGCTGGCAGGTGAACAGCATGGGCCACATCGACGGCGACGGTCGGAACTATGTGATTGCGGTCCTGACGGATGGCGCCACCGAAGCCAACGGGATCGCCACCATCGAAGGTTTGTCCGGGCTCATCTGGCAGGAGCTGGCGCCCGCCGCGTAAGGGTGGTCCACCACCCTTTCAAACGGGCCGCGCTCGATGCGGAGGCGCTTGACACAGGCGTTGAACCCTGCTCCCATGTGGCATCACGTTTGGCACATCGGGCGGCGTGAAGCTGCGCCGGCAGGGGGGACCATGACGACTCCGGGGGCTACGGTCGGCGGTTCGGTCCAGGACAATGATGTCGCGCAATTGCACGCGCTCGGCTACGCGCAGGAGCTGCGGCGAAGGATGGGAGGTTTCTCCAACTTTGCCGTCTCTTTCACCATCATTTCGGTCCTCTCCGGATGCCTGACGCTCTACTACTTCGGCATGACCTACGGCGGTCCGGTGGACATCGTCTGGGGCTGGGTCATCGTCGGCGCAATGACCACCATCGTCGGCCTGGGCATGGCCGAGATCGCATCGGCCTATCCGACAGCCGGCGGCCTCTACTACTGGTCGGCGAAACTCTCGAAGAGCAACCCCGGTGCGTCGAGTTGGTTACCGGTTGGTTCAACCTGTTGGGCCAGATCGCCGTCACCGCCGGCATCGACTTCGGCTTCGCCACGTTCTTCACGGTGTTCTTGAACCTGACGACGGGGTACCCGACCACGGCGGGCTACGTCCTGATCATGTACGCCGCCATCCTCGTCGTCCACGGCATCCTCAATACCTTCGGGGTCCGCATCGTCGCCTTCCTCTCCGATGTGAGCGCGTGGTGGCACATGCTCGGTGTGCTCACCATCGCCGTGGTGCTCTTCTTCGTCCCGAGCCATCACGCTTCGGCCAGCTTCATCTTCACCAAGTTCGAGAACAAGAGCACGCTGGGTGTGCCGATCTACGTGTTCATGCTCGGGCTGCTCATGGCGCAGTACACATTCACCGGCTACGACGCCTCGGCCCACATGTCCGAAGAGACCCACAACGCCGACCTGGCGGCGCCGAGAGGGATCGTGAGCTCCATCGTCGTCTCCCTCATTGCGGGGTGGATCTTGATCCTCGCCATCACCTCGGTGATCCCGACCCACCCGGCGGTCTACACGGCGACGGCCGCGGACACCGCGGCCCCGGTCGCGATCTGGGAGTCCACGCTCTCGCGCCTCGGTGCCGAGCTTCTCCTACTCATTGCGATCATTGCCCAGGCCTTCTGTGGCATGGCCTCGGTGACGGCGAACTCCCGCATGCTCTTCGCCTTCAGCCGCGACGGGGCGGTGCCCGGACACAAGTACTGGCACCGCATCAACCCTCGGACGAGGACGCCGACGAATTCGATCTGGTTCTGCGTCGTCTTCGCCTTCATCCTCGCCATCCCCTCTCTTTGGAGCCTTGTCGCGTACGCCGCGGTGACATCGATCGCCACCATCGGTCTCTATATCGCCTATGTATTGCCCACCCTGTTGCGACGCTTGCAAGGGAAGAGCTGGCAAGGCGGGCGATGGTCGCTGGGCAAATGGAGCCCACTCGTCGGCTGGGTCGGGATCATCTGGGTGGCCTTCATCGCGGTCCTCTTCATGCTCCCGCAGTACGCGTTCTCGACCATCAACCGGGACAATTTCAACTACGCCCCGATCGCCGTGGGTGTTGTCCTTTTGTTCTCCGGCGGTTACTGGTTGCTCAGTGCACGAAAATGGTTCACCGGGCCGAAGGTGCAGGGCACCGAGGACGAGTTGAGTGAGATCGAAGGGGGATTCGACAACATCGAGCGGGAGTTGGCCAGACTCGACTGAGGAACCCGGGGTTTGTGAGCAGCACAGGACGCGACGTTTCTCTCGGGACACCCTGGGGTATGGGCACCACAGGGTTTGCACTATGAAACGAGGCTGATGCTGGTGATCGACCCAAAGGGAACATTTGAAGCCGCACGGGGTCATGCCCACCGGGCCAGGCGATCAACGGGGAGGCTGGTCGTCTCAGGGTTGGGCTTCTCGGTGGCCTACTTTTTCGATCCCGATCACGGAGCGCGCGCCGTAAACAGGCCATCGAAGTGGCCAACCATCTCCGGAGGACCACGGCACAGATGAGAACCCGCGCGGCTGAGATGAGAACCCGACGGAGCCAACCGTCGGCGGCCACGGCCGCCGACAACCCGGGCGCTGCGCCTCTCAGGAGCGTGACGACGATCGCGCGCTAGCGGCTCCCGGCCGACCCGCCCCGAACCTGGGCGGCCATTCCGGGAGGGGCGTTGACCGAACCGGGGTGGGCGATTCCAGCCAACGTCTCGACGCCGTCGACCACCCGAGGTCCGGGTCGCACGAAGGCGGCATCGGCGTCGACGGCCCACACGGGAACCTCAGGCGGTAGCACGCCTGCCGCGACGACCTGCTCCGCCAACTCTGCGGCGCCATTGAGCCGGTACCCGCACGGCGCGACCACGATCAGGTCCGGTTGCGCCGCAATGACATCGCTCCACGCGATGCCCTTCGAACGTTCTCCAGTCGAACCGAGGACCGAAGTAGCCCCTGCCGCTTCGACCATGTCCGGCACCCAATGCCCCGAGGAGAACGGCGGGTCGGTCCATTCGAGAACGGCCAGCCGGGGGAGGCTCCGTGGCGCGACGGCCCGGGCGACGTGATCGAGGCGTTGACGCAGTGACCGGACCAACTCCGAAGCCTGCGCGAGGTTCCCGGTGGCCCGGCCGACCGTCTCGATGGACGAGAGGACATCGTCGAGCGTCATGGGGTCGAGCGTGAGAACCTCGGCCCGGCAGCCGAGATGTTCCAGAGCCTGGTCCACCTCGCTGATATCCACCGCGCACACGGCGCAGAGGTCCTGGGTCACCACGAGGTCGGGATCGATGGTGCGGAGCGCTCCTTCGTCCAGCGTGTAGAGGTCCTCGCCGGCGGCCATGCGGGACCGGACCATGGCATCGATCTCCAGGGGCGAGAGACCTTCGGGCAGCGTCGTCGTGGAGACGATCCGCCGCGAACGCGCTTCAGGCGGAAAGTCGCACTCGAAGGTCACCCCGACCACCTCGGAGCCTGCTCCCACCGCGAACAGGATCTCGGTGGCGGATGGAAGCAGAGACACAATGCGCACGAGCGCACGCTAACGCTGGATCCGCACCTCCATCCGGCGTGTGCCGGGCCACCTGGCACGAGCCCCATGAGACAAACGGAACGGTTAATGTCTAGTATGTCTACTGTGACTGTGGCACTTGACTCTCCCCGGAGCCTGGCATCGGTCGCTGCGGACGGCGAGGGTGCCCCCAGTGCGTCCGACGGGCCCGCAAACTATGGGTCCACAGAAGAGCGGATACTCAGTGCCACGCTGCGGCTGGTCGGTCGTCGGGGGGTGAAGCGGCTCGGGATGCAGGAGGTGAGCGAGGCCGCAGGTGTGTCACGCGGCACGTTGTACCGCTATTTCCCGAGCAAGGAATGCCTGCTCGACGCAGTGGCGATCTTCGACGAGCGTGCATTCAACCAGGGTCTCGCGGCGGCGTTGGCCGCTTGTGACGAACCTACCGAACGGATGCGGGCGTTCGTGGCCTTCGCGTTCGACTACATCCGCATGCACCCCGCCCGGGCGCTCTTCGAGCACGAGCCCGGGTTCGTGCTCGGCTACCTGCTGGTGCACCTGCCGAAATTGGAAGTGGCACTCCTGACCCAGCTCGGTGACGCCTTCGACGCTGTGCCGGCCGTGGCCACCGGGGCGCTCAGCCGGGAGCAATTGGTCGACGTCGTCGTCCGGCTCTTCGCCTCGAGCTTCATCATTCCCGAGCCCGACGACCGTGCCCTCGTGCAGTCCGTCAACGGCCTTCTGCTTCCCTTGACGGGCGCCTGAGGGGCGCCCAACAGACCGATGAGACCGCCACAGGCTTCGAACCGATTCGACCACGAACCCATTCAGGAGAGAGCACATGGACGCAACCACTGACGCACCCGAGACCACCGAGGGAGAGACGGCGAGCCCGTTCGACGGTGAATCGGACATGGCTGCGAATCCACAACCCATCTTCAAGGCACTGCGGGACGGCAGCCCCGTGTTGGCCCTCGAGGGATCCTTGGTGCTGAGCCGCAAGGCCGACATCGACGAGGCCCTGCGCCACCCCGAGATGTTCACGTCGAACATGTCCGCGGTGGATCTGAAGAACGTCCGGCCGCTGATCCCCTTGCAGATCGATCCGCCCGATCACAAGAAGTACCGAAAGCTCCTCGACCCCATTTTCGCCCCCCGCCTGATGACGGCGATGGAGGAGGAAGTGGCGATCCTGGTCAACGATCTCATCGACAGCTTCATCGACCGGGGAGAGGTCGACTTCTCCGCAGAGTTCTCGGTGCCGTATCCGTCGCAGGTCTTTCTCAAGCTGCTCGGATTGCCGCCAGAGGAGCTGGACCGTTTCCTGGCGATGAAGGACGGCATCATCCGCCCCGATCACGTCACCGGCTCTCCCTACGGCAGCAAGAAAGCCGACGCCCATCAGCAAATGGTGGCCGACTCCATCTATGCGTACTTCAACCAGGTGCTCGACGAGCGCGAGAAGGAGCCACGGGCAGATCTGGTGTCGCGCTTCCTGAGTGCTGAAGTGGACGGCCACACGTTGACACGTGAGGACATCTTGGACATCTGCTTCTTGTTCCTCATCGCCGGCCTCGACACCGTGACCGCGACCTTGGATTGCATGTTCGCGTTCTTGTCCCAGCACCCTGCACACCGCCAGCAGTTGGCCGAGGACCCGAGCCTGATCCCGTCGGCCATCGAGGAGCTCCTCCGGTGGGAGACCCCGGTGCAGATGGTGGCCCGCGCCTCCCTCGAGGACACGACCTTTGCCGGCTGTCCGGTCAAGCAGGGTGACTCGATCGTTCTCATGCTCGGCTCGGCCAACACGGACGACAACGAGGTTGAAGACGCAGATGAGGTTCGCTTCGATCGCGAGGTGAATCGTCACATCGCTTTCGGCGGTGGCATCCATCGTTGTCTCGGCTCGCACCTGGCCCGCATGGAGCTACGAGTCGCGCTGCGCGAATGGCATCGTCGGATCCCGGAGTACTCGGTCGAGCCCGGGCACACGTTGGAGTACACGCCCAACATCCGGTCCATCGAGCACTTCCCGATGAGATTCACGGCGAAGGCTGAGTGAGCCTGTAAGAATCATCGATCGACGAGACTTCGAGCAAGGGAGGCAGCCCATGATTGCTGACGTGACCGGTGGCGGCTTCATCGCTCTGTGGAGTGTCCTCTATCTGGTGCTGCTTGTGACCTTGGGCATCATGTCGATCAGGAAGGGTCACTGGGTCATGTTCCTGATCGGCTTCTTTCTTCCGCTTTTCTGGCTGATCGGTGCCTTACTGCCGAGTCGACGCCGTTAGCGATTCGCTCGCGCCGCTCACCGACGGCGTTGTTGTTCAACGCGTCGCCGGTGCCCCGGTGGTCCCTCCCGCCCATGAGTCGACGTGTCATGATCGCAACGGGTTAGAGTCGGCCCGCCACGTTTTTCAGACAATTAGGGGGTAGTCATGATTCGAATGATCTTGCTGGCCATTGTCGTCTTCCTTGTATCGACGTTCCCCGCTACATGGTTGCTCATGCTCTTCTTCGGCAACATTCAGACCCACGCCGTCGGGTATTGGGGGATGTTGCCGCTCGGCATCGTCGCTTCCATGTTGATCAGTGGATCGAGCCTCAGGGGCCTCGGGAGGCCATAGGACGCGCGGGCGCCGTCAGTGAGATCACGGGGGGCAAATCTGGGCTGAAGCTGGGAGCACGAACGAGACGACGAGACGCCGCAGTTGGACCGGTCGAAAAAGGTCCGGAACCTTGTATTTCCGTTCCCCGCACTCGGCAAATCGAGGACTCGGCTCGCCCGGAAATCGTCGACAGCCGGGCGTAAGGTTGGCCCATGAGCATCGATAAGCACCTTGAGCCCCGGACGCGCTTGTTGGCGTCAGCCCTCGAGCCCGTTGCGGCGCAGGTCTACTTCGCCGCCGAGTGTCACGAGGCGTACGAGAAGCTCGGCTTCTCGCCCAGCCCGGGGGAGTTGGACAACGGGGTGCAACTGCCCGACGGCCCGGCCTACTTCACCAGCCGTGGCTCGGTCATGGGTCAGGTCCCTGGTGAGATGGTGGCGTCCGCCTTCGCCGTCTTCAATCCCGAGACCGTTGCCCGCGGCGTGCGCCACGGGTGGGAGCTCACGGATGCGGGGACCATCTGTGTCGCCCGTACCGATGGCGCGACGGCGCAGCTGGAGCGGATTCTGGGCGAGCGGCCGGAGGGATTGGCGCGCGCAACCGAGCTGTTGACCCGTGCGACGTCGCAACTGCGACCCGAGGGCAGACCGCTCTACTCGGGGTTGTTGCATCTCGGACTGCCGGGAACGCCGCTCGGTGACATGTGGCGGCTCACGGACCTCCTGCGCGAGTACCGCGGTGACTCGCACACGGCGGCGTGGATCTCGAGCGGGTTCAAAGCGCCTGAGATCGGCCTGCTGTCCGAGTTGTTCTGGGGCATCCCACTTCGCAGTTACGTGCGCTCGCGTGCCTGGTCGGGCGCCCAGCTCGATGTGGCCGAGGCCCATCTGCGCGAGCACGGCCTCATCGACGATGGTGGGTTCACCGACTTCGGACGTACCGTGCGCGAGAACATCGAAGTCGCAACGGATCGCCAGTGCACCGTCATGGTGCGGACATTGGGCGACGATTTCGATGAGCTCATCGCACAGCTGAAGACGTGGGGCGAGGCCATACGCGCCGCGGCGGGGTATCCATCGACGGGACCTCAGAACCTCGCTCCTCGTTAGGGTCGCTGCACCGCGCGTCGTCTCCCGGCGGCGCAGCGGTCACCCCGTGGTGGCGATGCCGCCGTCGACGGGGATGATCGCGCCGGTGACGTATGCCCCGGCGCGCGACGAGAGGTAGATGGCGGCGCCGGCCATGTCGTCGGGACGGCCGATCCGCTTGAGGGGTGCGTTGGCCACGATGTGCTCCCCAAAGGCCTCGAGCGTGGCTGCCATCATTTTCGATTCGAACGGTCCTGGTGCGATGGCGTTGACCGTGATGGCGGGGGCCAGGCGTTTCGCCAGGTGCCGGGTCAGGTGGTGCACGGCCGCCTTGCTGGCCGAGTACGAATAATTTTCGAGCACGGGTACCGAGAAGCCTTCGATCGAGCCGATATTGATCACCCGCGCCGGCTCCTCGGCCGTGCCGGCCGCATGGAGCAGCGGCACTAAGAATTTGGTCAAGTGGAAGACACCCTTGACGTTGAGGGCGAGCACTTTCTCGAATGCCGCCTCGTCGAACTCCGCCAGAGGTGCGCCCCACGTGGCGCCCGCGTTGTTGACCAGAATGTCCAGACGATCATGACGCGAGGCCATTTCGTCCGCCAGCGCACGGCAGCCCTCCTCGGTCGCCAGGTTGGCAGGCAGACCGATGCACGAACCTTTGGCGGAGAGTTCGGCCGCCACATCCGCACAGGCCGCTGCCTTACGCGACGAGATGTAGACGACGGCACCCGCCTCGACGAAACCCTCGGCGATCATTTTGCCGATACCCCGGGTGCCGCCGGTGACGAGCGCTGTCTTGCCGGCGATGGAGAACAGATCGTTCGCAGCCACCGCTGGACCCTACCGGGTCGGGCTCAGGCGTCGGCGATCTTGTACAGGGTGTTGCTGTCGGTGTGGCTGAGGTGCTCGGTCAACTTGCCGTGCTCAATGAGCGACACTTCCTCGTAGCGGAAGACCCCTTCCTCGCTCGCATCGATGACCACTTCGTAGCGGACGCAGCGTGCTTGTGCGGCCAGAAATTGGTTGGAGAGGATGCCGTACGTCTCCGAGCCTGCCTCTGCGCCCAGGCTGAAAGTGGTGGCATCGGCGGCCACGGCGCCTCCGGCGATGAGGGCAGAGCCTCTCGGGATCAGGAAGCAGCGCATCACCTGACCGTCGGTGGCATCCCACAACCAGTAACCGACCTCGGTGTGGAACGGATTCTCCTCGGTCCCGCGCCACGCCTTCATGCGGTAATCAAGCCGTAGAGGATCTGGCTGCCGTTCTCCACCGGGCCGAAGGGCTTGAGCTCGGTGTCCTCGCGGTACGGGGTGAGGCCGACGCTCCCCTTCTCGTTGGAATAGGCGACATCCTCGCCGGTGTCGCCTTCCCAAATGCCCGCCAATCGGGCCAACGGGCCCCACTCAGGTCCTGCGCTCACCGGCACTCCTTCTCGTCTCGAGGCGATGATCCTGCTCACATCTCGCGTGGACGGGCGACAGCCGTCTGGTGCGCGGCGGAAATGGCGGCAACGACCCGTCGCGCGGTGGCGACGAAGCCGAGAACGAACATCGCAGCAACGAATGAGATCCCCAGGGCGACATGGCTCGAGGCGAGGGCTGCCACCGTTGCCGCTGTCGTGAGGATTTGGGTGCCGATCCACAGCAGCCACCACCGGAGGACCAGTGGGCGATGCGGATCGTCGGGCGCCAGGCAGTCCCTGATGGCTTGATACGGCATCCAGAGATTGACGATCGGCACGAACCAGCATCCGACGCCCCACCCGGTCGAGCGCGCAGCGGGGTAGCCCAGAGCCCGTGCGGCCGAGGCGGCCCGGAATTGCCAGATGAGCGCAAAGACCAGTGCGACAGCTGCAGCCAGACCGAGGATCAGTTCCAGGGGGTCGGTCGTGGAAGGGGTGGAAAAGCTGGGTGTCGGTTGCCCGTTGTTCGAGGCGTCGATGGCGACACGA
Source organism: uncultured Acidimicrobiaceae bacterium (assembly GCA_963706555.1). Taxonomy (GTDB): domain Bacteria; phylum Actinomycetota; class Acidimicrobiia; order Acidimicrobiales; family RAAP-2; genus Bog-473. The sequence continues at coordinate 776,055 of OY970164.1, read as the reverse complement.
AGATGATGACCCATCGCCCTGAATGCGGAACGACGGATTTGGAGGTTGAGGAGGAGGCTCAGGCTGTAGAGCCCGAACAGGATCACCGCAATGCGCGTCGTTCGCGTCAGGGCGAGCTCACGGTGCACGAGGTCCGCCGTATTCGGCCGTGCAGTGGCCCATTGGGCGTACGCGCCGGGGGGCGGCGGCGGTGGCGGAACCTGATAGTGCGGCGGCTGCACCGCCTGGGGCTGTACCGCCTGGGGCTGCACCGCCTGGGGCTGCACCGCCTGGGGCTGCACCGCCTGGGGCTGCACCGCCTGGGGCTGCACCGCCGGGGGTGGTGGGGATTGCGCCGGTACCGGCGGTGACGGCATGGGCTGGGGTGGCGGCGGCGGGATTTCGGGCAGCACCGTGGCCTCGGTCCAGGCGTAGCCGTCCCACCATCGTTGGCCTGGGCCCCCGGCGGGGTCGGCGTACCACCCCGGGGGCGCGCCCGGGTAGCCGCTCACGTCGTCGCTCACCCTGCCATCCTCTCTCACCGTCGCCGGCCCGGTGAAACCCGAGCCCCCCGCCTTGCCCCGAGCCCCCCGCCTACCCCGAGCCCCCGCCTACCCCCGGACCCCCGCCTGCCCCCGGGCTACATCAACTGGGAGGCGAAGAGCGAGATGGCGTTGATGTGCGCGTCCACGCCCGCCAGGCCGGCTCCCATGGTGTTGAGCGAGATGTGGCTTGCTCCTGCTTCGCGCCACCTCTCGGCGTGCAGTGCCATGAGGTCGGGGTCGTCGGGGATGTAGTTCACCCGCCCCTCGAAACCGATGGTGGAAGGGTCCCGACCGACGTCGAGGGCGGCTTCGGCGATGACCTCCAACGCGGCGGACAGTCCGCCGCCGGGGCGGACCATCGGGAACCAGCCGTCGGCCACACGCCCGACGCGGCGCAACGCCGAAGGGACGGTCGCCCCGATCCAGATCGGTATCGGGCGCTGGACCGGAAGCGGGGCCAGGCCCGCTGCCTTGATGTGGTGGAAACGCCCATCGAACGTCACACTCTCCTGCGTCCAGAGCTGGCGCAACACCTCGATCTGCTCGTCCAGGATCGCCCCTCGGTTCTCGAATGACTGCCCGAGTGCCTCGTACTCGACGCGGTTCCACCCGATGCCGAGCCCGAGACGGAACTGCCCACCCGAGAGCAGATCGAGCTCGGCCGCCTGCTTGGCCAGGAGGGCGGTCTGGCGCTGGGGCCCGATGAGGATCGACGTGGCGAAGTGGAGATTGGTGAACGCGGCCAGGTAGGAGAACAGCAGCAGGGGCTCGTGGAAAGTGGTGTGCACGTCGTAGGGGCCACCGAGGTCGCCCAGGACGGCGGTGTCACCACCGACGACGTGGTCGTAGGCCGCCAGGTGGGTGTAACCCAGGGACGAGGCGGCATGCCCGTAGGCGCGCACCGCGCCGCGGTCGCCCCCGAGCTCGGTCTGCGGGAAGATGACTCCGATTTCCATGCCTGTAGTGTGCCCGCTCCAGTTAGGGTCGCACGCATGAAGGTACGAATCTTCGTCGAGCCCCAACAGGGTGCCGACTACGAGCGGCTGCTGATCGTGGCCCAAGAGGCCGAAGCGTGTGGTTTCGATGCGTTCTTCCGCTCCGACCATTATCTGACGATGGGCGGCGACGGCTTGCCGGGCCCCACCGACGCCTGGGTCACCCTGGCCGCCCTCGCCCGCGAGACCAGCCGTATCCGCCTGGGCACCCTGGTCTCCTCGTCGACCTTCCGCTGGCCGGGCGTCCTCGCCATCACCGTGGCCCAGGTGGACGCAATGAGCGGAGGACGTATCGAGCTCGGGCTCGGCACGGGTTGGTACGAAGGAGAGCACACGGCCTACGGCATCCCGTTTCCAGCGCTGGGCGAGCGTTTCGACCGTCTCGAGGAGCAGCTCTCGATCATCACCGGACTGTGGGACACCCCGACGGGGGAGAAGTACTCCTTCAGCGGGAAGCACTACCAGCTGGTGGACAGTCCCGCCCTGCCCAAGCCGGTGCAGCGCCCGCACCCGCCGGTCATCGTCGGCGGCGGCGGGGCCGCCCGCACCCCGCGGTTGGCAGCCACGTTCGCCGACGAATTCAACCTGGCCTTCCGCGGAGTGGCCGAGACGGAGGCTCAGTTCGCCCGGGTGCGCGCGGCCTGCGAGCAGATCGGCCGCGACCCGGCGTCACTGCGTCTGTCCGCGGCCCAGGTCGTCTGCTGCGGCGCCGACGAAGCCGAGCTCGCCCGCCGGGCCCGGGCCATCGGGCGTGAGGTGGCCGAGTTGCGCACGAACGGGGCCGCGGGCACGCCCGATGAAGTAGTGGCGCACTGCCGGGCACTCGGTGCGGCCGGCGCGGAGACGGTCTACCTCCAGGTGCTCGATCTCGAGGATCTCGACCACATCCGGCTCCTGGGCGACAGGGTGCTGCCGCATCTCGGTTGAAGGCTCAGCTGTGAGGAGCGGGCCGGGCCGAGGCGGCCGCGCCTGAGTGGGTGCGCCCGGAGTGGGTGCGCCCGGAGTGGGTGTGGCGGGAGTGAGGTGGCGCGCTAGCCACGTCCGCCGAGGCCGGGCCGGTGCGCGCCGGACGATGTGGTCGTGGTGGCGGATGCGGGGCGCTTGGGTTTGCTGAGCACAATCTGCGCCAGGGTGTTCCCGCCCACGCCGATGCACGCTTGTGTGCTCGGGCAATCCAGCGCAGTGAGCGGAAGGGGCACGTATTCGGTCGTCGACGCGATGAAGGTGCTCCCGCCGTTGTGACTCTGCGCCACCCCACCTGTGCCGATGGCCGGGCTGCCGACCCATTTGGTGCCCACCATGGCGCAGATGAGCGGCGAGGGGCATGCGAGCCCGAAGATGTCGTCGATCGATGGTCTGGCGGGAGCATCCGTCCAGGTTTTCCCACCGTCCTGGCTCGTCAGCATTTCTCCCCTGGCGGGCACGACGGCGCTGACTGTCGTCGACGTCGTTCCTGCGGCCACGCACGAGGTGACGGTGGTGCAGGCCACGCTCTGTAAGAGCCCGGTCTTCGGTGGCACGTCGGCGGCTGCCCACGTGGTGCCGCCGTCCCCGCTGACCACGATCGCGCCCTGCCCGTGCCCCGCCGTCGTGGCCGTGAATCCGGTGACCAGACAGGGTCCGCCGGTGACACAGGTGAGCGAGCCCGCATCTTGCAAGCCGGCCGGGAGACTGCCCCCGCGGAGCCACTGGTTCCCGAAATCGACCGAGTGTGCCGACCAGAACGTCGTGCCGTCGGTCGCGACGACCGTGCAATCGATGGAGCTGGGGCACTGGACACTGGTGATCACCGTGGCGCCCGCGGGTATGGCACCGGCCGTCCAGGACGCCCCGGCATCGCGGGTGATCAGCACAATGCCCCCCGGGGCCGAGCCGCTCAGGCCGACGGCCAGGCAGAGTTGTGCAGTCGGGCACGAGATCCCGGTCAGTGCTGGTGCGGGATCGAGACCCAGGGACTGTGCAACCCAGGTCTTTCCGCCGTTGACGGTGGCGTCGATGACGGTCGCCGGCGAGGCCGGAGCGGTCGTGGACGTGCTCGAAGTCGACGGGGCGGGAGCCGAAGCACCCGTGCCGGGCGTCCCCACCGCCCAGCAGTGCCGGGCATCAGCACACGAAACGGCGTCGAGCTGTCCTGTCCCAGCTGGAGCGGGTTGCCCCACGGCGTCCGGGGTGCCCGATCGGTGCCCGAGGACGGGGGGTTTGCTCAATCCGGTGTGGGGTGAGGTCGTCGTACAGGCTGCCGCCACCATCCCCAGGGTGACAAGGATCCCAGCTCGGCGGGCGCCGCCGGTGAGCCGGGCGCGCCAAGCTCGTCGTGATGGGTTGCAGGGCACCGCGGGAGGACAATAGTGGTGGGCAGCCGGATTCTCGGTGCATCGTTGGCTACCCTCATTTCCGTGAACTGGGTCGATCTGCTGATCATCGGATTGATGCTGATCGCCGCCGTCCACGGGCTCCGGCTCGGCGCCCTCGTGCAGATCTTCGCTTTCGTCGGATTCTGGGTGGGTTTTCTCCTAGGCGCGGTGGTGTGGGTGCCTGCCTTGAAGTTCGTCCATCCCGCCAACGAGCGGCTTGGGATCACGGTGGCCGCAGTGCTGCTCACCGCGGGTGCGCTGGGCATCGTCGGGCGGGTTGCCGGGACCTATAGCAACGTCACTTTGCGTCGTCACCATCTCGGCCACATCGATGCCGCGCTCGGCGTCGGCGTGGCGGTGGTCGCCGTGCTGTTGTCGTCGTGGTTGGTGGCGAGCGTGATCTCCTCGCCGAACAGCCGGTACACATGGCTGAGCTCCGCGGTCGCCCGCTCCGACATTTTGCACTCGGTCGACCGGATTCTGCCCACGGTGCCGCCTGTGTTCAACGATCTGCAGAACTACCTCAACGAACAGGGATTCCCACAGGTGTTCTCCACGTTGACCCAGCCCTCGCCGGCAGTCGTGGCCACGCCGACAGACGCTGCGACGAGAGACTTGGCCAATCCGGCGATCTCGTCCACCGTCAAAATCCTCGGCGCGGCATGTGGCGAGGAGCAAGAGGGCTCGGGTTTCGTGGTCGGCCACGGGTTGGTCGCGACCAATGCCCACGTGATAGCCGGTGAGCCCAGCACCCAGGTCGTTGTCGGCGGCAACTCCTACCGGGCGACGGTCGTCCTCTTCGATCCCCAGTTCGATCTGGCCATCTTGCGGACGAGCGCACCCTTGGGCCCGATCCTCGACCTCGACCCCGACAATGTGCCGCGTGGCACCCAGGCGGCGATTCTGGGCTACCCCGAGAACGGCCAGTTGACGGTGGGCGGAGCCGGCATATCGAGCTACATCACCGCTCTGGGACGCGACATCTACAACCAGGGGGCAGTGACGCGGGGCGTCTACTCCCTGGACGCGAGCGTACGCCCTGGGAATTCCGGTGGTCCTGTGCTCATCGCCGGAGGGAAAGTCGTGGGTATCGTCTTCTCCCGCTCCACGGTATACCCCAACGTGGGCTACGCCCTGGCGTCCCCCGGAGTGCTTGACCGAGTGCGATTGGCGGAGTCGCGGCAGGCGGCGGTGAGCACCCAGAAGTGCGCCGCCGAATAACGTCGCCAGAGAAGAGGGGCAGAATAAGGGCATGACGCTGCGCATCGAGGACTACGCCGTGATCGGCGATCTGCACACGGCTGCCATCGTGGGCAACAACGGATCGATCGACTGGCTCTGCCTGCCGCACTTCGACTCCCCCTCCTGCTTTGCCCGGCTCCTCGGTGACGAGACGAACGGATTCTGGCAGCTGGCTCCCGTCGGGGGACCGGCGAGCATTTTGGCCATGCGGCGCCACTACCGCGAGGACTCACTGGTGCTCGAGACCGAATTCGACACGGCGACGGGCACGGTGCGGGTCACCGATTGCATGCCCATGCGCGACAGCCATCCGCATGTGGTCCGCCTCGTGGAAGGAGTGTCGGGAACGGTCGACATGCACATGGACATGGCCGTGCGTTTCGACTACGGCGAAATTGTTCCCTGGCTGACCTCGACCGACGGGTTGATCCGCATGACCGCCGGCCCGGACGCGGTGGCGCTGTGGCATCGCGTCGACCCCATCGGCCACGACCTGCACACCGAGGCCGACTTCACCGTGCGCGAAGGGTCGCGCTTTCCCTTCACGTTTGTGTGGTTCCCCTCCCACGAAGATCCGCCGCCGCCGCTTGACGCGTACTACGCCATCAATCTCACGGATGCCTACTGGAAGGAATGGTCCTCGCGCTGCACGTACGAGGGCCCCTACCGCGATGCGGTGGTCCGCTCGCTCATCACGCTCAAGGCGCTCACGTATGAACCCACCGGAGGCATCGTTGCTGCGGCCACTACCTCGCTGCCCGAAGCCATAGGGGGAAGCCGCAACTGGGACTACCGCTATTGCTGGTTGCGCGATGCGACGCTGACGCTGGAGTCCCTCATGCGCGGCGGCTATTTCGACGAAGCGATGGCCTGGCGCGACTGGCTCCTGCGCGCGGTCGCCGGCGATGTGTCGCGCTTGCAGATCATGTACGGCCCGGCCGGTGAGCGCCGCCTCGACGAGTGGGAGGCCTCATGGCTGCCCGGCTATGAGAAGTCCGCTCCTGTGCGCATCGGCAACGCTGCCTCGGGGCAATTCCAGCTCGACGTCTACGGCGAGGTCATGTCGGCCCTCCACTCGTCGGCCCACAGCGAGGGTGTCCAGAGCCGGGCCGCCTGGGCCCTCCAGACGCAGCTCGTCGACTTCTTGCGCACAGGCTGGGACGATCCGGACGACGGTATATGGGAAGTCCGCGGACCACGCCGGCATTTCACGCATTCCAAGGTGATGGCCTGGGTCGCGGTCGACCGGGCGGTGCGGACGTTGGAGGAATGGCCCGAACTGGAGGGGCCGCTCGAAGAGTGGCGTGAGCTGCGTCACCAGATCTTCACCGAGGTCTGCAAGAAGGGGTACAACGAGGAGCTCGGCTCCTTCACGCAGTACTACGAGTGCGACCTGCTCGATGCCAGCGTCCTCATGATCCCGCTGGTGGGATTCCTGCCGGCGACCGACCCCCGCGTTATCGGCACCATCGAAGCCGTACAGAGGGATTTGATGGACGACGGATTCGTCCTGCGGTACCGGACGGCTGACGATGGTGAGGTGGACGGTCTGACCGGCCGCGAAGGGGCCTTCCTCGCGTGTTCATTCTGGCTGGTCGACTGCCTGCACATGATCGGTCGTAATGACGAGGCCGAAGAGCTCTTCGGTCGCCTGTTGTCCCTGCGCAACGACCTCGGCCTCCTCTCCGAGGAGTACGACGCGCGCCAGGGCCGCCTGGTCGGCAACTTTCCCCAGGCCTTCTCTCACGTGTCGCTGGTGAACTCCGCCTACCGTTTGACCGGCCACGACACCCTGGCCACCGAAGCGGAATTGGAAGAGGCAGAGTCGTGGCGTCTCAACCGCGTCGTCGACCACGCGGTCTCCCTGTTGCCTGCCGCGGCACGCCTGCCAAAACGGAAACGGACCCACGTCGTGCGGAACAGGGGTGCGGCCAAGCGGTGAAGGCGCTCACCGTGCTACCCCTCCAGGCCGGCTCCGCGTCGCAGGTCGGGACCGGAGGGGTCGTCTGCCTGACCGGCGTCTCGTCGGGCGGCCACACCATCGTGGTGGACGAAGGCGCCCTCAACCGATCCATGGTGCTGGAGAACGTGGCGGTGGTGGGATCGGTCAACGCCAACCGGCGCCACTACGAGGCGGCCGCCGTCGCCCTGGCCAGGGCCGACCCGGCATGGCTGGCTCGTCTCGTCAACCGCAGGGTCCCGCTGGAGCGCTGGCAGGAGGCATTGCAGCGTGATCCCGACGACGTCAAGGTGATCATTGAGGTCAACCACGCATGAGTGGCACGCATCCCCACAGCCATAGGCATTCGCCTCTGCACACGCATGACCCCGACAGCGGGGCTGAGCTTCCGATCGTGCCCACGCCGCATTCGATCGCGCCGGGCGTCCTCGAGATCGACACCTTGCTCGGCGGATGGGAGCGGGTCACCGCCGGGTACCTGATCGAGGGGTCGGCCCCCGTGCTCATCGAGACCGGGAGCCAGTCGTCGGTTCCCGTCCTGCTGGCGGCCCTCGGGAAGATCGGGGTCGGCCCCGAGGAGCTGGCCGGCGTGGCGATCACGCACATCCACCTCGATCACGCCGGAGGAGTGGGCGATGTGGCGAATGCCTTTCCCTCGGCGACGGTCTATGTCCACGAGAAGGGCGCCCGTCATCTGGCCGACCCGACCCGGCTCATCGATTCGGCCGCACGGGTCTACGGACCGCTGCTCGATTCGCTCTATGGGCGGATGGCCCCGACCGCGGCGGCGCGGCTCCACGTCGTCGCGGACGGTGAGTCGATCGCGGTCGGACCCGACCGGGCCCTGGTTGCGATCGACTCGCCCGGGCATGCCAAGCATCACGTCGGTTTTCACGACTCACTCAGCGGTGTCCTCTTCGCGGGGGACGCCGTCGGGGTCAAACTTCCCGATGGTGGGGTGCTGCGCCCGGCCACCCCGCCGCCGGACTTCGACCTCACCCTGGCTCTCACCTCACTGGAGAAGTTCGCAGCCCGTCGTCCGACGGCCATCGCACTGGCCCACTACGGGTTGCTCGAGGCCCCCGAAGAGCTCCTGGCCGAGGCCGGCGAGACGCTGCGGGAGTGGGCCGAGACAGCCGAGGCCGCCTACCGGGCCGGTGCGGACATCGCCGAGGCCCTCGCGTCCCGTTTTGATCCGGCGCTCGCTGGCATCGACCCCGCCCACAAGGAGAAACTCGACACATTGAACGGCGTCCACTCGAACGCCGCCGGGTTCCGTCGCTGGCTGGAAGGACGCGAAATCACGTCCTGACCGGCTCGTTTCGAAGGGGAGTCGTTACTCGACCACCATTTTGGAGCGGAGCTCTTCCTGGCGAACTTCGAAGTCATCGAGCGAGATCCGGCCGTCGGCCAGGTCTTCGTGCAAGCGGGCGAACTGCTCAAGCAGCCGCGTCTGATCGACCACCTCGCCGTTCGAGGTGTCATTGCCATCGAGATCATCCGCGGCCTTGTCCTCGCGGCGGGACTGCCGATCGTCCATCTTCGCCCGGGCCCGATCCTTCTTGGCCTGGTCGCGCTGAAGCTTGCCAAACGTCGAGCGTGCGCGTGCCATGGTTAACTCCTTTCCGGTCGTAGTGACGACCAGGTGCTGCCGGTAGAGCGCCTGCCCTACCGTAAAGATCCTTCTCAGAGATGCGACGGGCCGCTTCGACCCGGTGGCGGAGGGAGTGGGATTCGAACCCACGGTACCCATGAGGCACAACGGTTTTCGAGACCGTCCGATTCGGCCACTCTCGCATCCCTCCGGGGAGATCCTAGCGGGTGCGCCCCCACTCTCCGGGAGTCGGGCAGGCCTCTTACGCCCGCTTCTCCGCAAAGAAGGAGGTCAGGAGCGTTGCACACTCTGCCTCGCGCACACCACCGGTCACGGGCAGCTCGTGGTTGAGCCGAGGATCGCAACACAGGTTGTACAGGGTCCCGCAGGCGCCGGCCCGGGCGTCGAAGGCCCCGAAGACCAAGCGTCCAACCCGGGCTGCGACGAGCGCCCCGGCACACATGGGGCAGGGCTCCAGTGTCACCACCAGGGTGGCGGAGGACAAACGCCAACCCCCGAGCGCGGCAGCGGTGTCGCGCAGAGCCAGTATTTCCGCATGCGCCGTGGGGTCGCCTGAGCGTTCACGTTCGTTGTGCCGCGCCGCGACCACGACGCCGTCGACGAGGACGACAGCCCCCACGGGCACGTCCCCGTGCGCCGATGCGGCCAAGGCCTCGTCGAGCGCCAGGCTCATGGCGTCGTCGTCGGTCACGGATGGTGAAGTTGGCGTAGTGCGGGCGTCAGCGATTGTCCATGTATAGGGCGCTGACGACGGGTTTTCCGAATCCGCCCCGTCAGGGATAGTTGGTCGTCTGGGGGAGGCCGATGTCGCGACGCACGACATTGTCTGAAACTTGTGTCTCTTGCGCCAGCGCATGGAACTGGGTGAACCAGGAATCGAGGCTCGCCGCATTGGCTGACAACACGGAGCCCAGGAACGAGGCAAGGGATTGGGTCCGGACCCTCAGGTCATGGCTCGGCGCCTGCATCGCCGTCGGCCAGGTCATCAGGTGGAGATCGAAGTTGAAGGTGTCCAGGGCGGTGAGATACGGCGCGACCTCGGTTGCAACTTGCGCCACCGATTGGGTGTTGCCGTCGGACAGCGCCTTTGTCGCCTCAATGTTGGCGGTATCGAGGGTTTTGGAGATCGCCGTGAACTGCTGCAGTACGGCATTGCTGACGTGAACTGACGAGGAGCCCGAAATCGAGGACCCGAAGGGATTCGGAGTCGAACCTGGGGAATTCGAACGGATGATGGCCACGATGATGACCACGACGACGGCGGTCCCCAGCCACAGCACGTACTTCACCCACCACCGCGGGGGCGCAGGCTCCCCGGACTTGTGTGTCGCTCGATCGGGTTTCGGCGCCGTCTTGAGGACGCCAGCGCCGGCGCTCGCCGGCGCTGCCACCCCGACGGCCGGCGGCACCACGAATGTGGGGGGCTGACGATCGACAGTGACCGGAGCGGTCGCCCCAGATGGCTCGGTTGTGGTGGAGGTTAGGGAGGCCGCCAAAGGGGTGGGTGTTGGCTCGACCAGGGTGGGAGCGGTCTCGACCTGGGTGGGTGCGGCCTCCACCAGGGACGGTGCGGCCTCGACTCCGGTTAGTGGTGGTGGTGGTGGTGGCGGTGGTGGTGGTGGTGGCGGTGGTGGTGGTGGCGGTGGCGGTGGCGGTGGCGGAGCTGCCGGTGGGGCAAAGGCCGCCGTCCCCGAAGCGATCGGCGTTGAGGGGGCGGGTGATGCTGAGGCGATGACCACAGGCGCCCAGGCCGGCGCAGGTGGAGCTGCCTGTGGCGATGCGACATTCGTTGTGGCAGTGAGGTCGACATCGGGCTGCCCGTCGCTGATCCCCGAGGCAGGCCGCGGAGGCCCGAGAGGTTCTTCTATCAGGGGCCTGGGGTCTGACGCGGGGTAGGTCTCGGCACTCGTGGGTTGGTGTGACCCGTTTGCATCAAGCGATGGTTCTACGAAGAGGCTGCTGAATGACGAAAGCGGCTCCGGTACGGGGTTGAGTTTCGACATATGCCTTCCGGTTGGCTCTGCTTCTCGTTTAAGGGTTCCGTCGTCCGCGAAGATTCCCGCCCGCCAATCCCAGGATCGGATGGCTTCCAGAATGGCGGTGAGTTGCTCGTCGACGGCATGAGAGTCCTCGGGGTCAGGGAGGGGGGCCAAGGGGCTTTCTAATTCGGGATCGCGGGAGCCCCTGTAACCACGTGTTTCTCCAATGTGCGCCACGGGCTACATCGTGCCCTAAATCGCGGCCCACGTCACCCGGGTTTTTGGGGGGTGTCGCCGGGTGTTTGAATGCCGCTCGACGCCGTTGACCCTCGAGGCCGAGAGTCAGCTCACCCCGGGTACGGCCCCCGGGAGGCCGTAAATTTTCGTCGTCAAATTCTGGTCAAGGGGGATGAAGGCCTAGTGGTTGTTGTCGATAGCGAAGAAGGGTGATCAGTCGTCGACGTGGTCCCTGTCGGCCGACGGGTTTGCGGGGACGTCGTGCTGGTTGTCGATGATGAAGAGACCGACGTTGATGTCGTTGAGGCGGGAGAGGTGGAGGTCGAGCCGGGGCTTGTCGACGATGTGGACGTCGACGATGTGGACGTCGACGATGTGGAGGGTGAAGGCGTAGACGTTGAAGGTGTGGGCGTGGAAGGCGTCGTCGTTGATGAGGTCGACGTCGATGAGGTCGACGTTGATGTTGTGGTCGGGCCCGCCGGCAAGCTCTTCACTGCTGGTGAGAATCCACGGAGCGCCGACAACAGCGTCGAGTCGTTCCCGTCCATGCCGAGGGCCCAGATACCCATTCCGCCCACGTTGTACGACGCTGCCAATTGTGCCGCATCGTAGAGAGAGGTCGGTACTTCGAAGAAGGATTCGTGCCACTGCGTCCCGACGAGGTATGACGTCCAGCCTGTTTGGGTCGTGGCGTCCCAGTAGATCGGATGCCCACTGGCCTTGACCTGGCCGTATGTCACATTCGTCGCCGGCCCTGTGGCCGTGGCACTCAGCGTGCCGTCGCTCGTGGGCCAATCGATTCCGAAGTACGGCATCCCGAGAATGACCTTCGCCGGAGGCATTGCCGCTGCATATTGTGCAATGGCGGTCTTCTCGCTGAACATCGAGCTGGTGAGGGGCGAGTCGGGCGAACCGGGCGATTGGAGGTTCAGTTGATAGGCCATCACGAAGATCCCATCCACAGCGGGAGCAAGTGCAGGAATGTTGTAGAAGCCTTTGGGATCGCCGGCCGAGCTCGCGTAGGTATCCATCGTCACCTGATAGTTGGGATTCGCATGGTGGAGGACGTCGGAGACCTGTGTAACCAGATTGGTGAGGCCGGTTTGATCAGCACTGCCCGAACCTTCGAAGTCGAAGTTCGCGCCGTCGAGATTCTTCGCCTGCATGGCTCCCAAAAGGGCAGTGGCCAAGGTAGTAGGGGCAGTGGCGGACGACGTGAGCTGGTCGAGGGAGCTCTGGTCAAAATCGTTCACCGTGAGAACCACACGGTCACCCGCCGCATGAGCCCTGGTGATGAGGCTGGCAAAATCCTGGCTCAGATAGCCGTTCCAGCCGGGTCCTGACTCGTCGAGGGTTCCGTTTGCATTGACGCCAACACTGAAGTAATCGATCGTGGAGATCTGGCTCAGGTCGAATCCTGAGCTCTGCGAGAGAGTCCAGTAGGGGGCGAATCCAAAGACTTCATGGGGCCGCAGTGGCGGGGCGGCGGCCAATGAAGGAGGAGCCGGGGCGGGTGGCACTGTCGCCGACGGCAGGTTCACAGTGGTGGTGGTGGCCCGATCGGCGGTGAGCGCCTCGGGTGCCTCGTTGCCGACCAGCTGCGCGTTACCCACCGTGCCGCCATGTTGCACCGCCTTGGGCCCGACCGGTGGCGAACCGCCGAAGGTCGTTGTGACGGCAACAATGAGGCTGACCAGTAAGACGGTCGCCCCCAGCAAGACCGCCGAGGTGCTTCTTCGGGTTGACGACAATCGCGCGATGAAGGACCCAGGACCCTTGGCGTCGAAAGGTTCTTCGACGAGGGCTGATCGCGGAACGACGCCGCGTGACATCAGATCTGCGACGACGACCCATCGTCCGACCGCCTGCTCGAGGGAACTCGAACCGGCCGTCGCGCGTCGTAAGGCTTGTGCCGAGGTCTCGGTGGGATCCGACGCATCCTCTCGCGTCAAGAGGTGGTCGACGAATTCTCCGGCCAGGCTGCAGCTTGCGATGTACTCAGGGTCTGGTGGCGAGGAGTGCGTCGTGGATTGGTTGTCCATGGTGAAGTTGCTCATCCCTTTCTTGGTCGCAGCCGGGCACGCTGAAAAGGGATTTTTGGAACGACGGTTATTAAGAATTGACCGTGTCGGATGACGGGCTCATTGCACGCGATTATTGGTCGGTCGATGACGTCAACACGTCGCTGAGTGCGGCCAGCTCTCTCACCAGCTCGCTGTTCACACTGGCAAATCCGACGATCGCGGTCTGTACCTCTTGGGCAGTGCGATTCGGTACGGCTGACGATTGTTGCGCCTGTCGCCTGATTGCGGCCGCTTCTTCGGTGGCCTCGCGAAGGATCTCAGCTGCCTTCGCCTCTGCCTCGATCAGGATCTCCTGAATCTGAATTTCGAGTTTCGAGAGGGATGCTTCCGAGAACCGTTGCGCCTCGATGAACAAACGGCTAATTTCGTGTTCGGTCGTCTGCACGTCGGCGACGTTGTTCAGCTGACCCTGGGCTTGGGCGAGTCGATTCTGGAGCGTTTCGATTGCCCCCGCGATTGACCCCAATTCCGAACTGGCGGACTCGACGGCCATGTCTCCGTGCGGCGTGTAGTCCACCAATTTTCCGTTGAAAGTTTGCACATCGTCGAACGAAGGGGAGGCGGAGCTGAACCGCGGGTCAATCGGGTTGCTGCTCATATCGAGGACTTCCTACCATCCACTCCAACGACCGGCCAGTGCAATTTCCTGGGGTTCGCTTACCCGTCACGTTTGAGTAAGACAGGAAATGCAGATGTCACCGTCTTGCGACGCAGCACGCTGAGAGAGCCGCAGCACGCCCTCACATGTTGCCCCTTCGAAGTTGTGGAATTGTCTGAAGTGCCGATACTCTCACGACGCAGGTTTCGACAATCCATTTCGGGTTGAGGTGAACCATCCATGTGTCCCGGTAAGTCGCTCGAGCGGTAGATCTGTCCCCGACATGCCTGCGCGAAGACACGTCATCGAAACGAAGTCCTACGCCGCGTTGGCGGAAGAATGGTCGGCGGGAAAGTCAGCGGGCATCGCGAATGATGACGGGTGAGCTCAGGGGTTGGCAGCGCGACCCATTCGGACTTCATGAGTTCCGGTTCTTCTCCGACGATGGCAAACCAACCTTGCTCGTGCGCGACGGCACAACAAGGTCGTATGACCAGCCGCCAACAGACGCGCGCGTCGTTCAACCGATCAGACCCGCGCACGAACTGGAAGCGCAACCCGGCCTTGCGTTCGAAGCGCGGGAGCAGCCCCTTCCCAACGGGAACGCCGGCTCGGGGACGCGTCGGCCTGAGCCGATTCTTGTCATACGCCCGACTGACCCCGTCCGTCAGCTCAGCCCGCCGATGTCCCGTGCCACCAGATACGCCTTCATCGCTGTGCTGGCCGCGATGACAGTGAGCGCACTCGTCCTCCTCGTCATGCATCTCGCGGGCCATGGGTCGTCACCGACTGCGGCTTCTCCCTCGTCCACGTCCACGACAGCGCCGACGTCGACTGCTCCCGAAGGGGCGAAGACAACCGTGGCCCTTCCTGCGGCATTGAAGCCGTCGGCCGCGGCCGCGGCCGCGGCCCTTATTTCAAGCTGGACGACGGGCACCCAGTCCGAGGCATTATCGGTGGCCACCCCGTCCGCAGTGGCAACCCTCTTCGCAGGCCGGTACATGCCAGGCCTCGTCATTGATCGAGGTTGCAGCGTGGCTTTCTCACCAATCGTCTGCACCTACGGCCCCCCGGGGGGTGCCGCACCGAGCGACCCCATTTACGAGATTGACGCGGTCCAGGTGCTCGGCGGTTGGTACGTCAGCGCGGTGACGATCAACAACTGACCTGGCCCTTTACGGTGAGTTGAAGGTCTCGGGGCGCAGTGCCCACCGTGAACTCCCTTTCGACGCCGGGGGAGCCCGTTGGCGTCCGCGGAGGCGGTGGGATTTGAACCCACGGTTGCTTTCACAACACACGATTTCCAATCGTGCCGATTCGGCCGCTCTCGCACGCCTCCTAGCTTGCAGCCCGGTCAGGCTAGTCGAGACCTGACTCCCTCATTAGGGACTAACCTCGCTGGTGACGCCGCTCCTGTTCTGGGCGCGGTGGCCGGGTCCTGCGCAACGGCCGCTCGTGAATCGAGTCAGGGTCGGAAGGCAGCAGCTCTCAGCGGGTATGGCCGGGTGCCGTAGCCAACCTGGCCGCCGCGCTCGGCACAGGAGCGGTTGCGCGTTCGGCGCGCCGCGCGGGCACGGTCGACGACCGGCAAGGCCCCATTCGTCGCCGGCCTGCTTTTGCGCCGCCTGCGAGGCCAGAGTCGTGCGACGGGGGTTGTCCACCAGCAGCGTGACAGTCGTGCGAACCATCTGCCAACGAGGAATGAACTCTTGCGCGGACGGCGCCCTCTTCCTTGCTTCCCAGCCGGTGCCGCCACAAGCTATCCAGTGCAACGCGCCGCCGGTTCCGCGCCAGCCGCGGTGCGCAACAGCTTTCCGTTGAGAGGAGCAAGAAGAATCGTGAAGGTTTTGTGCCAGGGTCGAACCTGGAGGTTCGTCGTGTCATCGACGGTGACGGTGGCGGCTTTCGCCGCCGTGGCGCTTCCGCTGACGAGCCAGGCTGGTGCCGTGACTCCCCCGCAGACCGGTGAGTTGCTCCAACCCGGCAGTGGCGGCGGCACACAGTTGCCGACTTCCCCTATTCCCACGATCACCGACCAGACGAAGGTCGAGGTGGTCGTCCCCGCGTCCGGCTCGCCCTTCACGGCCGGCCAGAAGCTGAACGTCTACGAGTGCGCTGATGCCGATGGCCTCGCCGACGACCTTCCGACTGGCGGCACTGCGTGTGACGGCCTCACCCTCAACGTCGGCCCGAGCATCATCGCGGGGACAGGTGGCACCGTCGACGAGACCAACTACGAGATCTACCAGCTGCCGAGTGCGGCATTGTTCGAAAGCACGAATGGCAGTCCGGCGTGCAGTGCCACGAGTGCCTGCGTGCTCTATATCGGCGAGAACGTCACGGACTTCACCGCCCCCTTTGTCTTCTCGCAGCCGTTTTACGTCGGCAACGACCTGGGGACCCCCACTCCTGAAAGTCCTGCCGTGATTGCCCTTCCCGTCGCAGGAGTTGTCGTCGTCGGTGCAGCGCTCTTCATCCGCATTCGCCGACGCCGCGCTGCCACTTCGTAGCGAGGGAGACGGCGTCACCGGCGCCTCTTGAGGTAGCCCACTCGGGAGCAAGCCGGTGCCAGATGCCCGGGATGGGCGATTTTTGCTGCCAGCTAAGCTGCCTCACCATGGCTGAGGTTCCGTTCGTCTCCTTGTACCGGCGCTTCCGCCCAGGTCGATTCGATGAGGTGCGGGGTCAGGACCACGTCGTGCGTGCGCTGCAGAGCGCCGTACGGGACGACCGGGTCTCGCATGCGTACCTGTTCAGCGGACCACGGGGTACCGGGAAGACCTCGTCAGCCCGAATCCTTGCCAAGGCCTTGAACTGTCTCGACCCCTCGAATGGCGAACCGTGTGGGGTATGCAGCTCTTGCACCGAGATTGCGCGGGGGACGTCGCTCGACGTGCTCGAGTTGGACGCAGCTTCGAACAATGGAGTGGACGCCATGCGTGAGCTGGTGTCGCATGCTGCATTGGGGACTCCCGGGCGCTGGAAGGTGTACATCGTCGACGAGGTGCACATGCTCTCGGGTGCTGCGGCCAATGCCCTGCTCAAGACGCTCGAAGAGCCACCCAGCCACGTCGTGTTCGTGTTGGCCACCACCGATCCGCAGAAGGTGCCGGCCACCATTCGGAGCCGAACCCAGCATCTGGAGTTCCGGTTGCTCAGTGCAGACACGCTGCAGACACTGCTTGAGTCCGTCAGGGACAGCGTCGGGATCGACATCGATGACGGCTCCTTGCGGGCGGTGGTTCGCCGGGGGCGCGGTTCTGCCCGTGACGCACTCTCTGCACTCGATCAGGTGGTCGCGTCCGGCGCCGTCGAGAGCATCCGCCCAGAGCTGTCATCGGTGATGTCGGCTATCGCCGAGTCTGAAGTTTCAGCTGTGCTCGTTGCCTTGAGTGCCCTCTTGGCCGAGGGGTGGGGTCCGCAGCAGCTGGCAACCGAACTGGTGGACGACCTCCGCCAGGTCTTTCTTGCTGCGCTCGCGCCGGATCTGTGTGGCGCATCCGGATCGGAGCGCTCGGTGTTGGCCGACCTCGCCCATGCGATGGGACTTCCCCGGGTGGTGCGGACTATGGAGTTGCTCGGGCACGCCATGATCGATATGCGTGATGCGCCCGACGCACAGGTAGTGCTCGAGATTGCGCTCGTGCGCGCGGTCCGACCTGATCTCGATCAGGGCACAGCGGGACTCGCGGAGAGAGTGGGAATTCTTGAGCGCGCCGTTGCCACCGGCGGGCATGGGCCCCGTCCACCCGAAAGTGCACAAGAGCTGAAGACAACGGTACGTATCGATGTACCCGAGGCAACGGTGGCGGAGGAGCCCAAAGTGACGCAGCGGCCGTCGGTCGGTGCGGTGCTTCGCAGCAAGTCTGAATCCGCTCCATCAGCATCCGGCGTGAGCGCGCCCCCGAGCGGGAACGTCCTGCACCTCCCGCCGCAGCAACCGTGTCGGATCAACGTGAAGGCTCCTCGGTCCTTTCGATTGATCGGGAGAGTCTCACGCAAGCGTGGGGAGACGGCGTCCTGCACGGGTTGACGGCTCGCGCGAAGGCGCTCTACAGCGCGGGAAGGTTCGTCGCAGTGGACGAGGACGGCGTGCAATTTGCGCTCCCGAACGAAGCTCACCGCGTCAAGTGCTTGGACCTCGTCCCGGAGGTGGAGTCGGCGCTCACGACGCGCTTCGATACGAAGATCCGGCTCGTGCTTGTGGTTGAAGGGGGCGATCATGGCAGCCCGGCGCCGAATCCCCCCGCAGCGGAGCAGGAAACCCGATCGGTGCACGCAGCCGACGAATTCGAATATGACCACCCGGGTGACTTGGAAGACGAGCAGCCCGCGTCCGCCGTTGATCGCCTGCTGCAGGCGTTTCCAGGTGCGGAAGAAATCGTCGAGTGATGTATACGGGTCCTTTGAGAAGCCTGATCGACGAACTGGGTCGACTTCCCGGCATCGGCCCGAAGTCAGCCCAGAGGATCGCGTTCCATATCTTGCGGGTCCCGGCCGAAGACGCTCGTCGACTCTCTGACGCGATCGTCACGGTGAAGGAGCGGACAACCCTCTGCAGTATTTGCTTCAACGTGGCCGAAGGGGGAGATCTGTGCTCCATCTGCAGCGACGCGCAGCGTACGGACACCCTCCTCTGCGTGGTCGAAGATCCCCGGGACATCGTGGCGGTCGAGCGTACGGGGCAGTTTCACGGTCGCTATCACGTGCTGGGTGGGGCACTCAACCCGTTGGAAGGCATCGGTCCCGAGCAACTCAAGGTCCGTGAGCTGCTGGCTCGTATCGATACCAGTGCGATTCAAGAAGTCATTGTCTGCACCAATCCCAACCTCGAGGGCGAAGCCACCGCCATGTACGTCGCGAGGCTCCTGACACCACTCGGTATTGTCGTGTCCCGCCTGGCGAGCGGCCTCCCGGTCGGAGGCGATTTGGAATACGCCGACGAGCTCACACTCGGTCGAGCTCTGGAGGGGCGGCGCACACTCGAAGTGTGAGGCTTCCGCACTAACGGGCCGGACCAGCCGGTGTTGTTCGCATGCCGTTCGCGTCGATTTCACGCAAGGAAACGAGAACGCTTCCGTTTCCTTCGGGTCCATCGCTCGGGCCATTTCTGCCTTTGCGGATCGTCGAGACGAGGGACACGGTTTCGGCGGAGAGATCCTTGTCTCGCTCGTGGCGATGGTTTCGGGTTGCTGCGGGTGAATGCGGCACACTGATACCGAAACAGCAACTACCTTCAATCGGTCTGAGCGAATACCTCGTCCTCACGACAATGTGTGGAGACACCGGACGGCCGTCACGACCTGCATTCGCATGATTACGCCGTCATTTCGACGAAGTGGGCGCGTGAACGCATTCCTTTCGGTCACATAGAGTTCTCCGACAGATCCAATTTTCGATGTTCTGGGTGGAGTCTCAACATCAACGGATCGTGGCGGTTTTGTGACATTGGTTGCCTTCACGCAGAGTTCATTTCCAAGTCACAAGGAAGTCATTCCTCCCGACAAGACTGACGGAGATCTCCAATTGCAACAGGCTGGGAGCAGTTGACGATGGCGGATGAGTTCGATGGACGGCCAAGCGACGGTTGTCCTTCACGACGCGGCAGTACGGATCTTTCTCATGCATCGAAGGTCGGAGTTCTGATCCGCGTTCGTGCCAGCGTCAAGAGACTGGTGCGCAAAGCGCGCTCTGAGATCGCCGTGACCGGTATCGTCGCTCTTGCGGTTCTTGGCGTCTGTGGTGGTGTGACCGCGACGGCTGCGACAGGTTCGGTCGTTCCTGACGCGCCGTCCAATCTCAGTGCACCCACGAATCTCGTCTTCGACGACGAGTTCGCCGGGGGGTCATTGAATACGTCTGTCTGGTCACCGAACTGGTTCGGAAATGGCAACACGCAAAACGGGACGGTGATGAACTCGTCCAACGTGTCGGTTGATGCGAACGGGCTCGAGCTGAAGCTGAACTCTGACAGCACCGGCGCCATAGTGAGCTCCAACCCGTCCGACGGACAGCCCGGGCATACCGGCTTCCAGATTGCGCCTACCCCCGGCCAATCCGTCTACGTCGAGTACACCGCCACACTTCCTTCGACCAACGGGGTGATCGCGAACTGGCCCGGGCTCTGGCTCACGGGGCAGAACTGGCCGGCCACCGGCGAGATCGACGTCATGGAAGGATTCTCCACGAGCCAGTTCCACATCGAGTCAGGGCCGAACCCCAGTCAAGTCTCCAACCCCGGAGGCGTCGGCGGCGCCACCGGTGGTACTCACACCTATGGGGTGCTGTGGACCACGACGGGCGTCACCTTCGTCTATGACGGTCAGGTCGTCGGGAGTCTGAACGCTTCGCTGCCCGGCCCGATGTACCTCGTCATGGAGAATTCACTGGGGTCGCCGGCCTCGCTCGGTGCCACTATGACCGTGCGCGACGTCCGTGTGTGGACGACGAGCGCGACGACAGTCCCCACGGGTACCGCGACCACGAGGACGACCACCGCCCCGACAACAACACCGACGACAGCACCCGTCCCGACGACGGCGACGAACCCGACGACGAGCGACCCGGCCCCGGTATCCGTACCGAGCTCCATGAGTGAGTTCACGTGCGCCGCAATCAATCGTCTGGACTTCAGCCAGTTGACCGCTTCCTCGTCCGCGTTCGATGTCGCCAGGAGGGTCGAGGCGCTGCTTACCCAGTCGACGGGGGCCCTGTCGGACGAAGTTGCGCCCCTTGCATCGGCCATACAGACCGACAACGAACCCGGGATGATCGGGATCCTGGAGTATCTGCAGCAATGGGTGTGCCCGTCAATCGGTGCACCTTCTGCAACCTCGTAGCGGCGATCCCCGATCAGGGCGAGGTCATCGCCGACTTCGGAGCGATCGAGGGCTGCATCGGTGAGGTGGTCCTGCCCCAGTCGGCGCGGGTCACTGCCTCGCGGCTTTTGCTGCGGCGCGTCCCGCCCGTTCACCTCAGACGGTGAATCGTTTCGGCCATGCGTGTCCGTTGGGCGACGGGACCGAAACCATCACGCGATGCTCGGGCAATTGTTGCGCGAAAACTCAGGTTGGCCCAAGCAGTTCGCGCACGTGCTGGATATGGTGCCTTCGTTTGCAGTCGCTCTCGTCAGAGCCGACCACATCGGAAGCACCGATCAGCTGTGCCACACACCTCGAGGAGGATGGTCTTGTTCGCACGCGTCGTACCGCAGGGTGCAGCCCTTTACGCCCGGGCGTTGGGCCTCGCGATGACCTTGGCCGCAGGAGCGATTGTTCTTACCGGCGGCCAGGCGGGAGCGACGGGACCCTCGATCTATGTGCCCGGGACGCCAGTGGTCGACACCCTCACGAACGGCACGGCCTCCGCTCCATGGAATGAGTCCCAAGGAGATCCGGTGGCTGCGGCCTACGCAAGCCAAGCGCCGGGGACCTTGCTGCCTACCTATACGCCGGGCGGGGTCCAGACGGGATCGGGGAACAGTGCCGAGCCGAACATCGCGGTCTATCCGAGTGCGACCAGCGCGACGACCAATGGCGCTTCGCCGTACCCGAGCGGGACCGTCGGCACACCCGGGCCCCTCGATGGATATTGCGGCACCGGCAACCAGGTCACCGAATCTGCCGGGAGCCCGGCCCGTCAACCCGCCGGCACGACACTGCCGTTTGCGCCGGAGTACTTCCCCCATGTCGTGAAGAACGGTGACGGGTCGCTCACCGGCTATTTCGATTACCGGCCCAAGGACGCGGATGAGGCACTCCTCGCCGCCAGTTCTCCCGACGGCGGCAAGAGCTGGACCTACCAGGGAGAAGCGCTCGAGCAGAATCCAGGCTATTGCCCCTCCGTCGATAGCAATGATGACGGCCAGGGTCACGCCAACCTGGTCACCGTCAGTGGCGTCACACGGCTCTATACGCTGCAGCGGCCGGCCGGTGACATGCAGGGGGTCGGCGAGCTCGTGCACACGCCGGCCCCGACCGTCGCGAACCCGTTGGCCGGACTACCGGGTACCGAGAAGGTCGGCATCGATCCCGACGGCTTCGTCACCGGCGCTGCCCCAATCGTCGTCCCGAACTCAGGCGGCGTTGCCATCCCCTTGACGACGACCGGCACTGCCGGCTCGACCGAGCAGCTGGTCTCCGGAGGATTCGTCGACCTCACACTTGATCCCACGCCGGTGGCCGCCGATGTCATCACCTGCAGCGTCACGTTGAACTCGAACACCATGACCGGGTGCACCACCATCGCCGCCGGGGGTCTCACCGTGCAGCCGAGCGACCTCATCGAACAGGTCATCGGGTACGTCTCGTCGGCCGTCACGGTGCCCGCTGGCCCCAATTCCAGTACCGGGACGGGCGGACTCGGCACGATCAACGTCGTGACCACGGCGGGCGGAACGCTCAAGGGCTTCACCGATGCCTTAACGGGCACGACCTACAACAACAATGCGCCTGACCGGGCGTACATCAATGGAGTGGCGGTGTACTGCGATCAAGCCAACGCCAACCCCACCACGAAGATGGAGAACTGCACTACTGGCCCGGGTGGAGCCTCTTTGGCCGCAGCGGCCGCTGCTCCGATCACATCGGACCCGATCATCCCGGCCACGGCGCAGGTGACCGCAGGCCTGGTGTCTCCCGATGGGATCGTCGGCGTGCTCCCGAGCTATCCGGGTTCGCCCGCGGGCGCCACGGATGTGATGTACACCGAGAAGGAGCTCAACTACTACGTGGCCGGGACCACGACAAGTTCGGGCAGTACGGCGTTCGGTTCGACTCCCTTCAGTCTGGTGTTCACGCCGTCGCCCTACGAGTCGCAGGACATGCCGTCGACGATCAGCCCTTCACAACCGGTCACGGTCGAGATAGGCGACAACACGACGGGGAACTCCTTCGTGCCCGTCACCTGCACGGGCCTCACCCTCGGCGTCACCGACACTCTGACCAGCTGCACGGTGCCCGCAGCGGATGCCGGTGCTACCTACGCCGCCACGAGCCTGGTCGCCGCGCCGGGTGCAGCACTCGTCCCCCCCGGGACACTCGGGTCCATCGGAGAAGGCTCCACGTCGGCCGCCAAGCTGTTCAAGAACAACGAGGACCTGACCGAGTTACGGGTGGCATGGACCAACGACGGGTTGACCTTCTCCTCTTCGGGCTTGGCCAACGGCGGCGTGATAAGCGGGGCCAGCAATGGCTCCTCCAACTACGCCGACATCACGAACCCGACGACCAACACGAGCCCTGCCAACTTGAACAGCTACGCCGCACCGGGTTCGGTCGATGGCACGGAAATGCGCTGGGTCGGCTCGGCTGGCACCATCATCATCAATTCCGACGGCAGCTTCGGCCTCTTCCTGTCCGGCGCCTGGCCCGCTGACGGGGACAGCGACGCGTTCAATCAGATCTTCTACACGCAGTCCAGCGACGGAGAGAACTGGTCCGTCCCGACGTCGGTCATCAGCACCGACTACACCTTCAAGGACTCGGTCGCTCAGGACAAGGCCCTCGGTCTCGGCACCGACTCCCCGCTGGGCATCGGTGCCTACTATTCGGGCCGGGCCTACGGCCCGAGCGTGATCCAGAATGCAGATGGTTCGCTGACGATGATCTTCGCGGGGTATCGCCTGCCCAAGCCCATCGAGCCGGCCGGAACCGTCGTGGGCACCGACACCTCGAATCCCTACACGGTGGGCACGACAGACCCCGCGCTGTACCGGAACATCCTGACCGTGACCCTCAATGCGCTACCACCGGCGGCCACTCCGGAGGCACCCCAGACGCTCATGCTGGGCGGGTTGGGCATCGTGGTGTTCGGGGTGGCCGTGGGGTACGTCCGCCGACAGCGACGGAGAGCCTCGTCCTCACGGGGGGCGTGACGTACCGGCGTTTGTCGCTCTCGTAGACTGAGAGGATGCGAATTGCCATCGTCGGAGCCACCGGGCAGGTGGGCGTGGTCCTGCGCTCCATCCTGGCCGAGCGCGCCTTTCCCGTCGATCAGATGCGCTACCTCGCCTCGAGCCGATCCGCCGGAACGACCCTGCCGTGGGGTGATCAGGAGATCGTGGTGGAGGACGCGCTCACCGCGGGTCTCTCCGGCATCGATCTGGCTCTGTGCTCGGCCCCGGCGTCGGTCTCGCGCACGTTGGCCCCCCGCCTGGCCGCCGCGGGCGCAATCGTGATCGACAATTCGTCCGCCTGGCGGATGGATCCCGATGTCCCGTTGGTCGTCCCCGAAGCGAACGCGGACGCATTGGCTTCCATCCCCAAGGGCATCGTGGCAAATCCGAATTGCACCACCATGGTGGCCATTCCGGTTCTCAAGCCGCTGCACGATGCGGCCGGTCTCACCCGCCTGATTGTCTCGACGTATCAAGCCGTCTCCGGCGGAGGCGTCGAGGCCGTGCGCGAACTGGCGGAGCAGTTGGCCAAGACCGCCGACCGGGCTCAAGACCTCACCTTCGACGGAGGCGCGGTCGACTACCCGCCGTATTCGGTCTATCCCACTCCGATCGCGCACAACGTCATCCCCCTCCAATTCAAGATCGTCGACGATGGTTCGTTGGAGACCGACGAGGAACAGAAGTACCGCAACGAGGCCCGCAAGATCCTCGGGATTCCCGAACTGGCCGTCACGTGTACCTGCGTGAGGGTGCCGGTGTTCACCGGACATTCGGCGGCCATCGTGGCCGAGTTCCGCGATGACCTGTCGGTGGAGCGGGCGACCGAGGTGCTCAGTGCGGCTCCGGGGGTGGAACTGGCGGAGATCCCCACACCGCTCATGGCGGCCGGTGGCGATACCTCTTATGTCGGGCGAATTCGCCGGGCCCATGGTGCCCCCAATGCCCTGGCGTTCTTCGTCGTCGGCGACAACTTGCGCAAGGGTGCGGCACTCAACGTGGTGCAGATCGCCGAAGCCCTGCTCGCCGCCGGTCAGCGCTGAGCGCCTCCGCTCAGTCGGGTCCCGAGGATCCGGGCTCGGGGCCTCCTGCGACCAGAGAGGACATTCGCCGGGCCAGGTTGACGGCGTGGTCGCCGAACCGCTCGTAGAAGCGGGCCACCATGGCGAGCTCGATCGCCACCGGAAGCGGCATCGTCCCCGAGACGACTTCGGCCGTCAACGTGACGTGGAGATCATCGAGCTCGTCATCGAGGTCGTCGATCGCCGTGGCGGCGCTGGCCGATCGCTCGGCGAAGGCATCGCCGGTACTGCGCCAGATCGTGGTCGCCACCTCGCCCATCCGCTCCACAAGGCCGCGGCTGCGGGCTGACATCTCGGCGCCGAGGCCGCGGGCGGCTCGTCGGGCGATGTGTTCGGCCAGGTCGCCGTTTCGTTCCATGTCCGGCAGCATTCGCAGGATGGCCACCATCTCCCGGCGTTCTTCGGGGGTGGTGACGCCGTGGACGAGCTGGTGCTGGACGGAGCGTGAGATCTCCCTGATGATCTCGTCGATCACGTCGTCGCGCTGCACCAGGACCTTGGCCGCTTCGCGATCTCCGGCCAGAAGAGCATGCGTGGCTCCGGCGATGCCCTCGCCCACCAGCGCGAAGACCTGGGCGAACAGCCGGTCGACCTCGTGGGGGACGGGTACCGTCGGCCAGAGGGGTTGTTCCATGACCAGCGGGCCTGTCACTGGGGTTGCACCGTCATCCTCGTCAGACCCTTTGGTCCGGCGCACGTTGCCACCGATCCGAAACGCCATTCCCGTCACGTTATCGGTCGGGGTGGGCCCGGACCTTTGGTCGCTCCCCGGTCCCCCGAACTGGATACACCCTCCCGTTACGCTGATTTCATGGCTCTCGGACTGATCATCGGTCTCTTGCTCGGCCTCGCGTCGGGGCTGATCTGGCATCTCGTGCGTGTCTCCTCCCTCCAGGCGCGGGCCCGCACGGCCGAAGCTCGACTGGACGACGCGCAGGCGGCCTCGGCGCAATTGACGGGACAGTTGGACGAGGTCGCCCGCGCCGCAGCGGCGGCCGAGACCGCCCGGGCCGTGACGGCCTCAGAGCTCGGACTGCTCAGGCGGTCAACCGAGGACCTCCGGGCCCGGGCGCACGAGGACCGCCAGCGGATGGTGGGCACCTTTGCGGAGCTCTCCGCCGAGGCATTGCAGAAGAACAACGAGCAGTTCCTCGCGCTGGCCGAGACGAAGCTCGGTCAGGTGCAGACAGCGGCGCAAGGGGATCTCAACCAGCGTCAACAGGCCATCTCCCAGCTGCTGCACCCGCTGAGTGAGACCTTGGCCCGTTACGAGCGTGGGCTGCAGCAGATCGAGGTGGAACGAAGAGGCGCGTACGAGGGGTTGAGCGAGAAGGTGGCGCAGTTGCACCTCGGTCACGAACTGCTGCAGAAGGAAACGCGCAACCTCGTGACCGCGCTTCGTTCGCCCCAGACCCGGGGCCGTTGGGGCGAAATGCAATTGCGCCGAGTGGTGGAGATGTCCGGGATGGTCGCGCACTGCGACTTCGACGAGCAGGTCTCGACCGACACCGATGAGGGCAGGCTCCGGCCGGACATGATCGTCCACGTGCCCGGCGGTGGGGAGATCGTCGTTGACGCCAAGGTCCCCCTCGAGGCGTTCCTCAAGCTCATGGATGCCGACGACGATGTTTCGCGTGCAGTGTTGCAAGCCGCACACGCCCGGCAACTCCGGACCCACGTCGATCTGCTGGCCAAGAAGGAGTACTGGAAGCAGTTCGCCCAGTCACCACAGCAGGTCGTGGCGTTCATTCCCGGGGACCAGCTCCTTTCTGCCGCCTACGAGTCCGACCCCACGTTGCAGGAGCACGCCATGGCCAACAACGTGCTGCTCACCACACCGACCATGCTCATCGCGCTTTTGCGCACCGTGGCCTTCGGTTGGCGCCAGGAGTCGTTGGCCGAGAACGCGCGCGAGGTGCAGAAGTTGGGGGCCGAGCTCTACGAGCGGCTCCGGACCATGAGCGCGCACATGCAGAAGCTGCAGAGAAGCCTGGCTGCGAGCGTGTCGGCGTACAACGACGCCGTGGGGTCCCTCGAGTCCCGTGTGCTCGTGTCGGCTCGCCGATTCCCTGCGCTCGGTGTGGTGGGGAACGAGACCGGGGTCATCGCCGATCTCCAACCCGTGGAGGCCTCTCCGCGCCTGCTTCAGGCCATCGAGCTGGTGGCGGACGTAGACGCCGCTGTCATCGGGAGCGTCACTCCCGGCGAGAGCGACCGCAGCGACCTGGCGGGGTGACGTTTGGCCGCAAGGCCAGGCGGGCATAGGGCAACTCAGCTCGTGCAACCCCCACTGACGAATTCTGAGACCCACCTCCGCGCTGAGGGCTCGTTCTTTGCTCTTTCAGTCGGCTCGTCCTCCTGCCACGCAGTAATTGTTCAGTGACCGCTCAGCGTACGCACAGAAAAACGGCCCAAGATGGGTGAAGCGCGCGTTTTTCGGTTCTCCGCTGGGCGATCGAGAAAAGGATGAGGATGAACACATTGGTGCTCGGCGGTGACGGCTACCTGGGATGGCCGACCGCTCTCCATCTTTCGGCGCGAGGCCACCGCGTCACCGTGGTGGACAACCTGGTGCGGCGGGAGTACGACACCGAAATGGGTGTCGACAGCCTTGTACCGATCTTCTCGCTCCCCGAGCGGGTGGCGAAGTGGGATGAGGTCTCGGGGTACCGCATCGACGTGCGTGTCGGTGACCTCACCGACGCCGCGTTCACCTATGGCGTCGTCGCCGAATGCGAACCCGATGCCATCGTGCACTTCGGCGAGCAGCGCTCGGCTCCGTACTCCATGATCGACCGCGAGCATGCGGTCTACACGCAGGTGAACAACGTGGTCGGCACGTTGAACCTCATGTACGCCATCGCCGAGGTCAATCCCGAGATCCACCTCGTCAAGTTGGGGACCATGGGCGAGTACGGTTACCCCAACATCGATATTGAAGAAGGCTTCATCGAGATCACGCACAATGGGCGCACCGACGTACTGCCGTATCCCAAGCAGCCCGGGTCCTTCTACCACCTCTCCAAGGTCCATGACAGCGCCAACATCATGTTCGCCTGCCGCGTGTGGGGGCTGCGGTCCACCGATCTCAACCAGGGAATCGTCTATGGACAATCAACGGCGGAGACCGACCTCGACCCCGTTCTCGCCACTCGATTCGACTACGACGGCGTCTTCGGCACCGTGCTCAACAGATTCTGCGTGCAGGCGGTAATGGGCCATCCGTTGACGGTCTACGGGGCCGGCGGACAGACCCGCGGCATGCTCAATATCCGAGACACCCTGGCCTGCGTCACCCTGGCCCTCGAGAACCCGGCCGCTACGGGCGAGTTCCGGGTGTTCAACCAGTTCACCGAGTCGTTCTCCGTGCGCGACATGGCTGCGCTGGTCCAACGCGCCTCCGCCGAGCCGGTCCAGATCGCCGAGGGACTGGACAATCCCCGGGTCGAACACGAAGAGCACTACTTCCATGCCGCGAATACGAAGTTGCTGGATCTCGGCCTGGAGCCGCACCTCCTTACCGACAGCGTCATCTCCGGCATGCTCAGCCTCATCGAGCGCCATCGTGACCGGGTCGATGTCGAGGCGATTGCGCCCACTGTGCAATGGCGGTCGAGCGCCAGCACGCTGAAGACGGCGAGCGCATCGTCGGACGCGCCATTCCTCGCGGTCTGACCCGGCAGTAGCGTGACGCGGCGATGCCGCCGCTGACCTCTTACCGCCGCGCCCGCAGGCGGTCGCGCCGACAAGTCCTCATCATCGGGGCAGGCGCGCTGCTCGTCGTGGCGCTGCTCGTCGGGGGCGTGACCCAGATCGGGCCCCGGTCGAGTCCCTATGACGCAAGCGTGAACCACTCGTTCGCGGCACAAGGTGCGATCGTGGTCAAACAGTCCAACGCAACCGGTGCAACGCTGCGGCGCCTCATCCACAACACGCAGAACGGGGATCGCCGGACCCTTCAGGCCCAGCTCGACATCGTGACCGCCCAAGCGGACCGGGAGGCCGCCGCGGCCCAGATCCTGGCCGCGCCGACCACGCCGGGAGGCGTCCAGGGAGCGTTCGCCGCCGTCTTCGCCGATCGGGATGAAGCGGCACGGCGCATCCGCTCGGCCTATGACGGCCTCCTGGGCCTACGGCCCCTCCCGGTGGCCGGGGCCCCCGGGACCGACGCCCAGGTCGTGGCGGCGCCCACCTTGTTGTCGTCCGTGCAGGCGACGAACCGGATCGCCGCCGCGGGCACCATCCTCAGCGGCGCCGACCGCACCTACCGCTCGCTGCGCCGCGCCTTGCTGGCGTTGCCCGGTCACGCGAGGCTCCCGGCCTCGCGCTGGGTCACGAACGCGTCGGTCTGGCAGCCCGCGTCGATCGCCAGCCAGGTACAGCTGGTGAGCTCTTCGTTGCCGGCGACACACAGGCTCGTTCTGCGCGTCGTCAAGGTCACCCCGCCCGCGCTGCCGTCCCCCACCGGCGCGGCAACGCCGGGTCTGTCTGTTCTGTCGCCCACCACGCGCGTCCTCGTACAGGTCGTGCTCTCGAATCTGGGCTCGGTCGATGAGCCCCATGCGTCCGTGCAATTCCAGTTGACACCGCAGCCCACCGGAACGACGGTCACGATCACCAGGACGACGGGCCTCGCCGCGGCCGGATCGGTCAGTCTTGCGCCCGTGGCGTTCACCGTGAAGCCCGGCACGAGTTACCAGCTCACCGTGGCCATCGTCCTTCCGGCGGGGCAGACCGACCCGACCGGCACCGCGGTGGGTGAGGTTCTCCAGATCGCCCCTGGCACCTGATCGGGGCGATCCCCGGGAACCCACGTCGCCCCGCAGTGGGCGGGCGCAGCCCCGCGACTTCGGGTGCTCGTGCTGCGGAGGCCGGTCACCCCGGAGGGGCCATCTCGACCGCAGCCCGTAGGGGTCATAGGATCGCTATTCGAGCTCAGAGGAATTGGAAGGATCGCCCACGTGACCGACAGCATCACGATCACTGACAACCGCAACGGCGAGTCGATTGAGATCCCGATCATGAACGGGGGAGTCTCGGCCTCCGAATGGTCGAAACTCCTTCCCGGGGTCTGGTTCTACGACCCCGGTTTCATGTCGACCGCCGCCTGCGAGAGTGCCATCACCTACCTCGATGGTGAGGCGGGCATCTTGCGCTACCGGGGCTATCCGATCGAGCAGCTGGCGGAGAACTCCACCTATCTGGAGGTGGCGTACCTCCTGCTCTACGGCGAGCTCCCCACGACGGAGCAGTACGCCGTCTGGAAGAACGAGATCACCAACCACACCTTCATCCACGAGAACGTCCGCAAGCGTTTCTTGGAGGGCTTTCACTACGACGCGCACCCCATGGGGATGCTGGTCTCGGCCGTGGCCGCGCTGTCGACCTTCTACCTCGACGCCAAAGAGATCTTCGATCCCGAGTCGCGCAACAAGCAGGTGATCAGGCTCATCGCCAAAATGCCGACGCTGGCGGCGGCCGCCCACCGGTTCAGTGTGGGGATGCCGTTTGTCTACCCCGACAACTCGCTCGACTTCGCCGACAACTTCCTGTCCATGCTGTGGAAGGTGGCCGAGCCGCGCTTCGAAGCGAACCCGGTGTTGGCCCATGCCCTGGACGTGCTCTTCATCCTCCACGCGGACCACGAACAGAACTGTTCGACGACGGCGATGCGGGTGGTGGGGTCCTCTCATTCGGACCCCTACTCGGCGACCGCCGCCGCTGCGGCGGCGCTCTACGGCCCCCGGCACGGCGGGGCCAACGAAGCGGTCATCCGCATGCTGACCGACATCGGCACAATCGACAACGTCCCCGATTTCATCGCGACGGTGAAGTCGGGCCACGGGCAACGGCTGCAGGGCTTCGGGCACCGGGTGTACAAGAGCTACGACCCCAGGGCGAAGATCGTCAAGCAGATTGCCTACGAGGTCTTCGAGGTGACCGGCAAGAACCCCCTCCTCGATATCGCCCTGAAGCTCGAAGAGATCGCTTTGAGCGACGAGTACTTCACCTCGCGCCATCTCTACCCGAACGTCGATTTCTACTCGGGCCTCATCTACCAGGCCATGGGCTTTCCCATGGAGATGTTCACCGTGCTCTTCTCCATTCCCCGCACCGTCGGTTGGTTGGCGCACTGGCAGGAGATGCTGGATCAGGACTCCAAGATCGCCCGGCCCCGTCAGCTCTATATCGGTTCGGAGCCCCGTGACTACGTCCCCATCGCCACCCGGTAACCGACAGCCACCACCGACAGCCACCACCGACAGCCACCACCGACAGCCACCACCAGGTTAGAGGCCCGGATCCTTGGCCCGGGCCAGACCCTCCTGGACGATGGAGACGCACAGGCGCCCTGACCGATCGAAGAGGAAGCCCCGGGCCAACCCTCGGCCGGTGGCCGCGATCGGGGAGTCGGTGTCGTAGAGCAGCCACTCGTCGGCCCGGAAGGGCCGGTGGAACCACATGCAGTGGTCGAGGCTTGCGCCCATGAAGTCCACGTCCTCCCAGCGGACATCGTGGGGGGCCAAGATGGTGTCGAAGAGCGACATGTCCGAGGCGTACGTGGCGATCGCCGCGTGGAGCAGAGGGTCCTCGGGCAACTGGCCGTCGGCCCTGATCCAGAGTCGCTGGTAGGGCTCGCCGGCTCCCTGACGATGCCACGGCAGCTCGCCGATGTGGCGCTGGTCGATCGGATGGGGCTTCTCGAACCACTCCACTAATTCTTCGCGCCAGGGCTCGAGGCGCTCGAAGAGCGGTGGCAACGATTCAGGCTCGGGGACCTCGGGCATGGGGAACTGGTGGTCGAGTCCTTCTTCGAGGTCGTGGAACGAGGCCGACAGGTTGAAGATGGCCCTTCCGTGCTGAATGGCGACCACCCGCCGTGTGGTGAAGGAGCGGCCGTCGCGGATCCGGTCCACCTCGTAGAGGATCGGGACCTGCGGGTCACCTGGTCGCAAGAAATACGAGTGGAGCGAGTGGACCTGGCCGTGCTCGACGGTGCGGCCCGCCGCAATGAGGGCCTGCCCCGCCACCTGGCCGCCGAAGACCCGCTGGCGCTCCTCGTTGGGCTGAATCCCGCGGAAGATGTTCACCTCAATCGGTTCGAGGTCGAGCAGGTTCACCAGGAAATCGAGGGAGGCACTCATGGCGCCCCGATCATCGCAGGCCTCGGGCCCCCGCGTCGCCAGGCGCGCTTGGGCCGGGGCCGGTACGGTTCGGCGGCATGACGAGCGGGCACGACGGCGCGCCGAGGGGGCGTTTGGTCTTTCCGGACGGATTCACCTGGGGTGTGGCCACGGCCGCCCACCAGATCGAGGGCGGCAACGTCAACAACGACTGGTGGGCCTGGGAGCACAACCCCGACTCGGGCACGGTGGCGCCGAGCGGCGACGCCTGCGACTCCTTCCACCGCTGGCCAGAGGATCTCGACCTGGTTGCAGACCTTGGTCTGACGGCTTACCGCTTCTCGCTCGAGTGGAGCCGGATCGAACCGGCAGAGGGTGAATTCTCGGTCGCCGCGCTGGAGCACTACCGGCGCATCTGCGCCGCGTGCCGGGGCCGGGGGATCCTGCCGGTTGTCACCTTCCACCACTTCACGACACCGTTGTGGCTGACGGTGCGTGGCGGGTGGGAGTCGCCCGACGCGCCGGAGCTCTTCGCTCGCTTCGTTTCCCGCGCTGCAGCCCACCTCGGCGACCTGATCGGATGGGCCTGCACCATCAACGAGCCCAACGTGGTGGCGGTGATGGGCTATTTCCAGGGCGAGTACCCGCCGGGCGTGAAGGAGGACTTCAACCGCTACGCCGCCGTGAACGACTCCATGATCCGCGCTCACCGCTTGGCCGTCGACGCCCTGCGCGCCGGCCCCGGCGATTTCCCGGTGGGCCTGACGCTATCCATGGCGGAGATCACGGCGACCGAGGGCGGCGAGTCGTTGCGCGACGCGGCCGAAGAGATGCTGGAGAACGTCTTCCTGCGGGCGACCGCCGGCGATGACTTCGTCGGCGTCCAGTGCTACACCCGGATGCACTTCGGCCCCGACGGGCTCGCCGCGAACGACCCGGACGTGCCGCTCACGCAGATGGGCGACGAGCGCTGGCCGCGGGCGGTCGAGCACACGGTGCGGCGCGCCGCCGCGGTGAGCGGACGGCCTGTCGTCGTGACCGAGAACGGCATCGCCACCGACGACGACACCGAGCGCATCGCGTTCCTTTCCGATGCCCTCGAGAGTGCCCACCGGTGTCTGCAAGAGGGGATCGACTTGCGCGGCTACTTCGTCTGGAGCCTGCTGGACAACTTCGAGTGGCACCTGGGTTACGGGCCGAAGTTCGGGATCGTGGGCGTCGCCCCGGGCACTTTCGAGCGCCGTCCCAAACCCAGTGCCTACTGGTTCGGTGAGGTAGCCCGGACCAACGCCGTGTTCGTTTCTCCGTAACGCCCCGCCAGAAGCTCCTACATTCTCCCGGCTAGAGTCGGGCCGTGCTTTCCCGGCTCCGGACGTTTTATGCCTGGCTGCACACCCACAACGGCCGCAAGATTTTTCGCTACACGATGGTGTCGGTTATCTCAACCGCTGTGTCCACCCTCGTCATTGTGCTCGTGTACGGGGTGTTGCACCTGTGGACCGAGGTGCCAAGCACCATCTTCGGCAACGCCGTGGCAACGTTCCCCTCCTACTGGCTGAACCGCCGGTGGGCCTGGGGCAAGACCGGGCGTTCCCACATGGTCAAAGAGGTGCTCCCGTTCTGGTCGATGGCCGCGTTGGGCATCGCCTTCTCCATCGTCGGGGCCGCCGTGGCCCGCCACATCGGGATCCACTACAACTTGTCGCACTTCCAGCAGACCGTGATCGTCCTGGTGGCCAACTTCTTGTCGTTCGCCATCTTCTGGGTGGTCAAGCTCTTGGTCTTCAACCGCATGTTCAAGGTCGAGCTCGAGGAGTTCGACGAGCACCTGACGGTCGAGGAGTCGATCGAGGAGACCACCGTCCACTGACACGCCGCCGTGAGCGGGCGCTCACGAGCCCGGCGGCCCGGGGTCAGTCCCGGAAGTTCTCGAACTGCAACGGGATGCCGAAGTCCTCACCCTTGCAAGCCGCGATCACCTCTTGCAGGTCGTCCCGTTTCTTGCCGGTCACGCGCAGCTGGTCACCCTGGGTCTGTGAGGACACGCCCTTGAGCCCCAGATCCTTGATGAACTTGTTCAAGCGCTTGGCGTGATCGGAGGAGATCCCGGCCCGGATGGCGATCTTCTGGCGCGAGGTGCCCTTTTGGGCCTCTTCGATCTTTGCGTCCTCGAAGGCCTTGAGCGAGACCTGACGCTTGACCAACTTCTCGTCCAACACCTGGTGCAGGGCCCGTAACCGGTCCTCGGTCGAGGAGCGGAGCACCAGTTCGGTCTCGGTCAATTCGATGGCCGAGTCCGTGTTCTTGAAGTCGAAGCGGGTTGAGGCCTCGCGGTTGGCCTGGTCGACCGCATTGCGAACTTCCTGCATGTCGACTTCGGAGACAATGTCGAAGGTGGGCATGGGTTGCAGCGTACCGGCCACGTGCGGCCGCCTGGGGGTTGCGGGCGGGGTGCCGGACCCGGCTAACCTCCCAGCCTGCGGGTCGGTGTCCGAGTGGCCAAAGGAAACAGGCTGTAAACCTGTCGGTTGACGCCTACGGAGGTTCGAATCCTCCCCGGCCCACGTAGACGTCGGTCCCATCGGTGCGCCCGGTGGTCTTGCGAGCACCCGAGATGTCATTACAATGACATTTCAAGGCAGTTGCGGGAGCTCCTGAAGAAGCGAGACAAAGACCCCAGTGGAAGAACAAGGAACGATGCCTTCTCCACCCGAGTTGATGGCTCGTGTCCACTCGCGGTTGCAGCGCATCTCGATGGTCGTCGACGGCGCCCGCATGCGCCTGACTCCCCGGCTCGCACTCTCCGAGCGCATCGAAGCCGACAACGGCGCCCCGGACGACTGGCGATTCCTCCGCCGTCCCGCGCTGTTGGGCTTCCTCGCCATCCTGTCCGTCTGCATCGGTGCCTCCCTGACGGGGTCGCCCTTCAAGACGGAGCTGGCCGGGACGTGGTTCTTCGGCGACCCGAGCCAGAGCAACCCCGGGGACACCTTCCTCCTGCTCCCCGGCGTCGTGGCCGTCTACGGCGGCATGATCTTGTTCATTCGGGTCTGGTTCGGCCTGGTCCAGGCCCTGCGCCACCGCCCCGGGGCACCCATCCGTGCCCTGGCGGGGATGTTGGCCCTGTGGATCGTGCCCCTGCTGTTCGTCGCCCCTCTCTTCAGCAAGGACGTCTACTCCTACGCGGCCCAGGGCGAAATGATGAGCCATCACATCAACCCTTACAACTACGGGCCGGGCACCATCGGCTCGGGTCAGTATGTGACCGGTGTCGGACCCTTGTGGTTGAACACCCCCGCCCCCTATGGCCCCTTCTTCTTGATGCTGGCTGGCTGGGCGGCCTCGCTCAGCGGCCACCACGCCCTGTTCACGGTGGAGTTCTTGCGTCTCATGTCGGTGGCCGGGGTTGCGCTCATCGCGTACTGCGTGCCGAAGCTCGCCCGGGCCTACGGGCGTGATCCGGGAGCGGCGTTCACCATCGCACTGCTCAACCCGCTCACCCTCCTGGCCCTCATCGGAGGAGCGCACAACGACGCCATCATGGTCGGACTGCTCCTGGCGGGTGTCACCGCGGCCAAGTACCGGCATCCTGTCGTCGGGATCGTGCTCTGCACGTTGGCGGCCGCCATCAAGGTTCCGGCGGCCATCGGCATCGTCTACGTGGCGTGGGACTGGGCCGGTCCGAACGTGGCGTGGCGGGCGCGGGTGCGCCCATTGCTCAAGGGCGGGCTGATCTCCCTCGCCGTCATGGCCATGCTCTCGTTCGTGTCCGGTCTCGGCTGGGGGTGGATCGCCAACCTGGGAACGCCCGATGCCGTGCGCTCGTGGATGGCCCCGGCCACGGCTGTCGGCCTGGTCATCTCAGGCGCGCTGCACGTCCTCCACATCGGGGTGGGTCTCGGGGGGGTGTTGACCGTCACCCGGCTCCTCGGGCTGCTCGCGGCGACGGCCATTGCCGCGTACTGCCTGCGCCACAAGGAGTCGCTGGGGCTGTTGATCGCCCTCGGCGTCACCGCACTCGCCTTCGTCCTGCTCGGCCCGGTCGTCCAGCCGTGGTACCTCACCTGGGGCATCATTCTCATGGCGCCCGTCGTCTTCGGCCGATTGCGTGGACTGGCGATCGCCCTTTCGATCGTGGCGCCATTCATCGGGCTGACAGGTGGGGCGTCCCTCCTCAAACAGTTGCTGGCCACCAATCCGTTGAGCATGGTGCTGGCGGTCTTCGTCCTGTGGGGCATCGTCATGCTGCCGTTGGGACGTTGGACCACGTCGTGGCGCCTCGACCGTGCCCGCTTGGGGTCGGCCCTGCCTTCCCCACAGGGATCGGTCAGCCCCGTCTTCGAATCCTGACCCGGCCCACAGCCGGCCCCGTTCGGGCCTGCGCAGGTCAGAGGAGACGTTGGAGCTCGACCACATCGAGCCATTGGCGGTGTTTGCGCCCGACCTCGCGCTCGACGCCGACCAACTCGAAGCCTGCCGCCCGGTGGAGCCCGATGGACGTCTCGTTGTGGCCGGCAATACGGGCGATGACCGAATGAAACCCGTGGGCCGAGGCCAGGGTCAGCAGCTCGGCCAGGAGGGCCCGGCCGATGCCCAGGCCCCGCTGGGCCCGGTCGACGTACACGGAGTTCTCGGCCGTGGCCGCATAGCCCGATCGATCCCGGAAGGGCGAGAGGGATCCGAACCCGAGCACCTTCTCGTTGTTGGCGCCCAGATGACCGTCCCCGGTCGTCGCCGGCTCCACCGCCACGATGGCGGGGTGGACACCCCGGTGTTCGAGGAGCCAGGCCTCCTGCTCTTTCTTGGTGCGGGCGACCATGTCGAACGTATTGGTGCTGCCGAGCACCTCGACGTTGTAGATGGCCCGGATCGCTTCGGCGTCGCCGAGGGCGGCCAATCGGATTTGCATGGCCGGATGGTACTGTTAGCCCCTCACCAGCAGTGGAGGCGCAGGCGTCGTGTGTCGTGCTCTGGCTATCATTGACGGTTCGTGGCCGGAGGGCCGCGGCGCCCCCTTAGCTCAGTCGGTAGAGCACAGCCATGGTAAGGCTGGTGTCGTCAGTTCGATTCTGACAGGGGGCTCGCCCCTGGCGGCGTAGCTCAGTTGGTCAGAGCACACGGCTCATAATCGTGTTGTCGCGGGTTCGAGTCCCGCCGCCGCTACCAGTTCCGGGGCGGTTCCCCGGGGCAGCGACAAGGAAGGACTGAAGAATGGCGAAGAACGAGAAGAGGGTGCAGGTCACGCTGGCGTGCGAGGTCTGCAAGCGGCGGAATTACATCACCACCAAGAACAAGCTCAACGACCGGGAACGGATCGAGATGAAGAAGTTCTGCCGGTGGGACCGTCAGCACACCGTGCACAAGGAGACCCGCTGAACGATGTTCAGCCGGCCGGTGCTACTCTGGCTGGCTGTTCCCCAGGTCAGGGGGATGAACCTTTTTGCCGGATGGAAACCCAAGGCAGCCCACTGAGGGCAGTAGCTCAATTGGAAGAGCACCGGTCTCCAAAACCGGCGGTTGAGGGTTCGAGTCCCTCCTGCCCTGCGCAAGTCGCAGTAGATCCCAGAAGACGTAAGACCCGGACATCGATGTGAGGCACAACTCGTGAATCGCGAAACAAAGCGCATGATGCAGCGCCAAGGGCAAATGGAGGCCGACGGGTCGCCGGCTGCCCGGCGCGCGCCTGCCGGTGGACAGGGAACCGGAGCTCGCGGGGCCGCGCGGACGCCGGGGAAGGGGCCCTCGGGACGCAAGCGTACGAGCCCGGTCCAGTTCTCCCGTGAAGTCCGCGACGAGATGCGGCAGGTGGCCTGGCCCTCACGCGCAGAACTCATCAACTACACGTCGGTCGTGATCACCACCCTCGCTCTCATGATCGGGCTCATTTTCGTACTCAATCTCGGCATCGGGCGACTCATCACCCTGCTCTTCAGCAAGTAGCCCGACGATGACCGACACCCCCAACACCAACGCGGAGGACGCACCTATGACTGCCCACGACACAGCCGAAAGCGCAGTGGGTGAGCCGGACCTGGTGCTCGACGCCACTGCGGACAACGAGGTCGCGCAAGACGATGCCTCGACCGGCAACGAAGGACTGGGTTGGGGCGGCGACGACGAGGAAGAGGAGATCGTCCCGGTCGAGAGCCCGTACGACCGTCCTGGTCGCTGGTACGTCGTGCACACCTACTCCGGTTACGAGAACAAGGTGCGCTCGAACATGGGCAACGTGGTGGCCTCGCGAGGGATCGAGGACCGGGTCTTCGAGGTCGTGATCCCGATGGAGGATGTCGTCGAATTCAAGGGCGGCAAGAAGGTCACCGTGCAGAAGAAGGTGTTCCCCGGCTACCTCCTGGTGCGTTGTGACCTCGATGACGACACCTGGGGCGCCATTCGCAACACCCCGGGCGTGACGGGGTTCGTGGGACCCGGCACCAAGCCGACCCCCTTGTCCCGGCGTGAGGTGGAGAACATCCTCCAGGTCAAGGTGGAGGGGGTCGAGGCGGCCACCAAGCGCAGCCGCCCGCGCCTCGAGTACGAGGTGGACGAGACGGTTCGGGTCAAGGAAGGCCCGTTCGCCGACTTCTCGGGCCAGATCGCAGAAATCAACGAGGACCAGCTCAAGTTGAAGGTGCTGGTGAACATCTTTGGACGAGAGACGCCGGTCGAGCTCGAGTTCAGCCAAGTCGCGAAGCTTTAGGCACACGCAGCCCTAAGCGAACGCACGAAGAAGAAGGAGACCAGAAACGATGGCACCTAAGAAACGCGTGCTGGCAGTAGTGAAGATCCAGCTCGAAGCCGGATCGGCGACGCCTGCGCCGCCGGTCGGAACGGCCCTCGGACCCCACGGGGTCCAGACCATGGAGTTCTGCAAGCAGTACAACGCGGCCACCGAGAGCATGCGGGGCCAGGTGGTCCCCGTCGACATCACGATCTACGAGGACCGTACGTTCAGCTTCGTCCTCAAGACGTCACCGACGCCGTTCCTCCTTCGTCAGGCCGCCGGCGTGACCAAAGGGTCGGCCACCACGAGCCGTGAGCAGGTGGGCACGATTACCGAGGCGCAGCTGGCTGATATCGCCCAGGTGAAACTGAAGGATCTCAACACGACCGACCTCGAAGCGGCCAAGAAGCAGGTCGCCGGAACCGCGCGTTCCATGGGGATCAAGGTCGCCGGCTAAGCGACCGCAGCACAGGAGAGAGACGATGGCTCAGCACGGAAAAATGTATCGAGACGCATTGGCCCAGGTCGATCGCGAGGCGCTCTATGGCGTCTCCGAAGCGATCGACATCGTGAAGCGGCTCGCCCGGCCCACCTTCGATGAGACGGTGGAGCTCGCCGTCCGGCTCGGCGTCGACCCCCGCAAGGCGGACCAGATCGTCCGCGGCACATTGTCGCTCCCGGCGGGAACCGGCCGCACCGAGCGCGTCGCGGTCTTCGCCGCCGGCGAGCAGGCCACCGAGGCCCGAGCGGCGGGCGCCGACGTCGTGGGCGCCGATGACCTGGTGGCCAAGGTCGCCGGGGGATTCCTGGACTTCGACGTGGC
This sequence comes from uncultured Acidimicrobiaceae bacterium, assembly GCA_963706555.1. Taxonomy (GTDB): domain Bacteria; phylum Actinomycetota; class Acidimicrobiia; order Acidimicrobiales; family RAAP-2; genus Bog-473. The sequence goes on along the minus strand of OY970164.1, from coordinate 736,819 downwards.
GATCGCCACGCCTGACCTCATGGGACAGGTGGGAACGCTCGGTCGGGTTCTCGGTCCGCGTGGTCTCATGCCGAACCCCAAGACCGGCACGGTCACCATGGAGGTCGGCAAGGCCGTGACCGAGTTCAAGGGCGGACGGGTGGAGTACCGCACCGACAAGGTGGGCAACGTGCACATCCGCATCGGGAAGGCGTCCTTCACCCGCGAGCAACTCGTGACGAACCTTCGGGCCGTGATCGAGGAGTTGCAGCGAGCCAAGCCGGCGTCGGCCAAGGGCCGTTACCTGCTGTCGATCACCGTGGCCACGACGATGGGCCCCGGAGTCCACATCGACCCCACCCGGGCCCGCCTGGTGGACGAGGAGCTCGCCGCCAGCGCCTGAGTCCCACCCTGCCGGTCGGAGATGCTCCGAGCGGCGTACTACGCTCTACCCACAGCTCACGCCCCCGGGCACGAGCACTGAACCCAGACGCCATAGACCTCCGGTGCACCCTCGGGTGCGGAAGGGGCCCTCCCGGGCCCGCCTGACGAGGCGACACCTGCGAGAACCGGACTTGTGCCGGCGTCGTTCTGTCGCACATCGGAGATCCTGACCCGTCGCCGGGCGGTTGATCCCGGTGGAGGACACAGATGGTCACGCAGAACGCACAGATGAAGCACAAGGTCGCCGTGGTCGACGAGGTACGCACGCGCATCGGCGATGCCAGCGCATCGATCGTGAGCGAGTATCGGGGCCTCACGGTGGCGGAACTCAAGGAGCTCCGGATCACGCTCGCCGCAGTCGGTGGCGACTACCGGATCTTCAAGAACACTCTGGTTCGCCGGGCGATCGACGGTGGGGACTACCAGCCGCTGTCCGAATACCTCAACGGTCCCAGCGCGCTGACGTTCGTGCAGGGCGACGTCAGCGCCGTGGCGAAGGCTTTGAAGGACTTCGCCCGTTCCAACCCGCTTCTCGTCATTAAGGGAGGTCTGGCCGACGGGTCGCTGCTTTCGTCGTCCGACCTGTCGGCCCTGGCCGACCTGCCACCGCGCGACGTGCTGCTGGCCCGCCTTGCCGGCGCTCTGGCGGCGCCGATGCAGCAGATGGCCGGACTCCTACAGGCGCTGCCGAGGAGCTTCGCCTACGGGCTCTCGGCGCTGATCGAGCAGAGGGAGGCCGGCGGCGAGAAGCTGCCCGAGGCCGTTCCCGAGGCGACAGCGGCACCCGAGGCCGAAGCACCGGCCGCTGAGGCAGCCCCGGCAGAAGACGCGGCTCCGGCAGAAGACGCGGCTCCGGCAGAAGGCGCAGCCCCGGCAGAAGACGCGGCCCCGGCAGCGGCGGAGGTTGCCGAGGCAGTCGCCGAGGCTCCGGCGGAGGCTGCGGCCGAAGAAGCTCCGGCCGCCGACGCAGCCGAGTAGCAAGAACCAGCACCCACATTCGAACACGACAGAGCACACAGACCGAAGGAAAGAAAGGAAGGCCATTGCGATGGCAGGGACCCTGACGAAGGAACAGATCCTCGATGGGATTGCCGAATTGTCGGTGATCCAACTGAGCGAGCTGCTGAAGGATTTTGAGGAGCGCTTCGGCGTGACGGCGGCCGCTCCGGTGGCCGTGGCGGCCGCTCCGGTGGCAGGCGGCGGTGGCGGCGACGCCGGCGGTGCGGAAGAGGAGAAGGTCGAGTTCGACGTCATCCTGACCAGCGCCGGCGACAAGAAGATCCAGGTGATCAAGGAAGTCCGGGCCCTCACCAGCCTCGGCCTCAAGGAGGCCAAGGACCTGGTCGAGGCGGCCCCCAAGCCTGTCCTCGAGAAGGCCAACAAGGACGACGCCGAGAAGGCGAAGGCTGCCCTCGAGGCCGCCGGAGCCACCGTCGAAGTCAAGTAGTCCGGGGTTCCGGCCGGGCCCGCGTGCCCGGTTCGGAACCGGGATCTTGACGCCGGGGGAGGGTGCCCATACCCTGTCGCACAGCTTCGGGCTCTCGCCCGTTAGGCTGTCGCGGCCTAGGGGTTGTGTTCAGGCACGCCCATGGGTAAGATGCAGGGTTGCCGTGCGTCCCTTTGTCTGCTGTCCCCGCAATTCCGTGGGGTCGGCGCGCGCCCTGGCAACCCTCGGACCCTGATCAGGTCCACTTTTTACCGTCCCTCACTAGCCACAACGCAGTACCGACCCACCCGCCGCAAGCCCACCTGGGAGGAGTTGACCGTTGTCCTCACGGTCCCGCAGTCCCGAACGTGTTTCATTCGCCAACATCAATGAGGCTTTACAGCTTCCGGATCTCATAGCAATCCAGCGTGATTCGTTTCAATGGTTCCTCGACAAGGGACTGGCCGAGGCCTACCACGACATCAGTCCGATCGAGGACTTCACCGGCCAGCTGAGCCTCGAGCTCGAGTTCGACCCGACCGATCCCGACCTGCGCCCTCCACCGAAGTTCTCGGTGGAGGAGTGCAAGGAGAAGGACATGACCTACGCCGCCCCGGTCTTCGTACGGGCGCGGTTCCTCAACGCCACCACGGGTGAGATCAAGGAACAGACGGTCTTCATGGGGGACTTCCCGATGATGACCGACCGCGGGACCTTCATCGTCAACGGCACCGAACGTGTCGTGGTGAGCCAGCTCGTTCGCTCCCCGGGTGTCATCTTCCAGCCCGGTCGCGACGCCAAGACGGTTTTCACCGGGACCATCCATCCCTACCGCGGTGAGTGGATCGAGCTCGACATCGAGGCGAAGCCGGGCAAGGACGTCACGGCGGGCTGCCGGGTGGCGCGCAAGCGTCGCCTGTCACTGTTCGTGCTCCTGCGCGCCCTCGGGTACGGCGACGAGGCGTTCCTCGACCGCTTCGTCCGCCACTTCGACTTCCTCGAAGGCCAGTGGGAGAAGGAGCGGAACCTCACGCCCACCCGGGAAGAGGCACTGCTCGAGATCTACAAGCGGGCCCGTCCCGGTGAGCCCCTGTCGGCCGAAGCAGCCCGGGTCTACTTCGAGAACGCCTTCTTCAACCCCAAGCGCTACGACCTGACGCGGGTCGGCCGCTACAAGTTGAACCGCAAGCTCGGACCAGAGATCGATCGCCTGTCGGACCTCTTCGGCATCGAGATCGAGAAGCCCGCGCCCAACCAGAGCGTGCTCAGCCCGTCGGAGATCCTGGCCTCGGCCACCTACATGCTGCACCTCGCGCTGCACATGGCCGACGGCGAGTCGACCTACCGGATCGACGACCAGGACCACTTCGCCAACCGCCGCATCCGCTCGGTCGGCGAGCTCATCCAGAACCAGGTCCGTGTCGGGCTCTCCCGCATGGAGCGGGTCGTGCGTGAGCGCATGACCACCCAGGACGTCGAGGCCATCACGCCGCAGACCCTGATCAACATCCGGCCGGTGGTGGCGGCGGTCAAGGAGTTCTTCGGCACCAGCCAGCTCAGCCAGTTCATGGACCAGAACAACCCGTTGTCGGGGTTGGCCCACAAGCGCCGTCTCTCGGCGCTCGGACCTGGTGGCCTCTCCCGTGAGCGCGCCGGCTTCGAAGTGCGTGACGTGCACACCTCGCACTACGGCCGGATGTGCCCGATCGAGACCCCCGAAGGCCCGAACATCGGCCTGATCGGTGCTCTGGCCACGTACGCCCGGGTCAACGAGTACGGCTTCATCGAGACCCCGTACCGCACGGTGGTGGACGGCCGGGTGACCGACGAGGTCAGCTACCTCGCCGCCGACGAGGAGGAAGAGCACGTCATCGCACAGGCCAACGCGGCCGTCGACGAGTCGGGCAACTTCACCGAGGAGCGCGTGCTCGTGCGCCGTGGCCCCCAGGGCACCGGCGTCCGCATGGGCGCGGTCAACACCTCGTACGGCACGACCAGTGAGATCGACTTCGTGCCGCCCTCAGAGGTCGACCTCATGGACGTCTCCCCGAAGCAGATCGTCTCGGTCTCGACCGCGCTGATCCCCTTCGTCGAGCACGACGACGCCAACCGGGCCCTCATGGGCGCCAACATGCAGAAGCAGGCGGTGCCCCTGGTGGTGCCCGAAGCTCCCTACATCGGCACCGGCGTGGAGGCCCGCGCGGCGCGTGACGCCGGCGACGTCCTCGTCGCCGAAGGGAGCGGCACCGTGGTCGAGATCAGTGGCGACACCGTCACGATCGAGTACTCCCCGGGGCAGAAGGACCGGCTCGGCACGACGCTGGGCAAGAAGGCCTACCGCCTCTCCAAGTTCCGCCGTTCCAACCAGAACACCTGCATCAACCACCGCACCCTGGTGGTCGAGGGGCAGAAGGTGGAGCGGGGCGACCTGATCGCCGACGGGCCGTCGACCCACAACGGTGAGCTGGCGCTCGGCAAGAACCTGCTGGTCGCCTTCATGCCGTGGGAGGGCTACAACTACGAAGACGCCATCATCCTCTCCGAGCGCCTCGTGCGCGACGACGTGCTGACCTCCATCCACATCGAGGAGCACGAAGTCGACGCCCGTGACACCAAGCTCGGCGCCGAGGAGATCACCCGGGACATCCCCAACCTCTCCGAGGAGATCCTGGCCGACCTCGACGACCGCGGCATCATCCGCGTGGGCGCCGAAGTGGCGCCGGGCGATGTCCTCGTCGGCAAGGTGACCCCCAAGGGTGAGACCGAGCAGACGCCCGAAGAGCGCCTGCTCCGGGCCATCTTCGGTGAGAAGGCGCGCGAGGTGCGTGACACCAGCCTCAAGGTGCCGCACGGCGAGTACGGCAAGGTCATCGACGTCCGCGTCTTCTCCCGCGAGGAGTCGCACGAGCTGCCCCCCGGGGTCAACCAGCTGGTGCGGGTCTACGTGGCCCAGAAGCGCAAGATCTCCGAGGGCGACAAGCTGGCCGGCCGTCACGGCAACAAGGGCGTCATCTCCAAGATCCTTCCGGTCGAGGACATGCCGTACCTGTCCGACGGCACACCGGTCGACATCATCTTGAACCCGCTCGGTGTGCCATCGCGAATGAACGTCGGCCAGGTGCTCGAGTCGCATCTCGGCTACGCCGCCCGGCACGGCTGGGAAGGCGTCACGGTCAACGACGAGGTGGGCACCAGTGCCAAGGGTGACGGGGCGGCGCGCAAGACGCGCCCGCGTACGCAGCCGGCCGCCTGGGTGGCCACGCCCGTCTTCGACGGCGCCCACTGGGACGAGGTGGACGATGCCGGGAAGCACCCGACGATCCAGAAGATCTTCGGGACGCTGAACTCGGACTCGGCCAACGGCGACGTCCAGATGCAGACCGACGGGAAGGTCAAGCTCTACAACGGCCGCACCGGTGAGGAGTACGACAACCCGATCTCGGTCGGCTACGTGTACATCTTGAAGCTGGCCCACCTGGTCGACGACAAGATCCACGCCCGGTCCACCGGCCCGTACTCCATGATCACCCAGCAGCCGCTGGGCGGGAAGGCACAGTTCGGTGGGCAGCGCTTCGGCGAAATGGAGGTGTGGGCGCTCGAGGCATTCGGCGCGGCCTACGCCCTCCAGGAACTGCTGACCATCAAGTCGGACGACGTGCTCGGCCGGGTCAAGGTCTACGAGGCCATCGTCAAGGGCGAGAACATCCCCGAACCGGGTATCCCTGAGAGCTTCAAGGTGCTCATCAAGGAGATGCAGTCGTTGTGCCTCGATGTGGAGGTGCTGGCCGTCGACGGGCGAGAAATTGAAATGCACGAACTCGATGAGGACGTGTTCCGGACCGCGGAGGAGCTCGGTATCGACATCAGTCGGAACGAGCGTGGGTCCGATGAAGAGGATGAGCGGCGTGCCGCAGAGAGGAGCTTCTCCTAATGGCTCTCGACGTGAACACATTTGACCAACTGCGTATCGGCCTGGCCACGGGGGACTCCATCCGCGGCTGGTCGAACGGCGAGGTGAAGAAGCCCGAGACGATCAACTACCGGACGCTGCGTCCCGAGAAGGACGGCCTGTTCTGCGAGAAGATCTTCGGTCCGACCAAGGACTGGGAGTGCTACTGCGGCAAGTACAAGCGGGTGCGCTTCAAGGGCATCATCTGCGAGCGCTGCGGCGTGGAGGTCACCCGGAGCAAGGTCCGCCGTGACCGCATGGGGCACATCGAGCTGGCCGCCCCGGTCGTGCACATCTGGTACCTGCGGGGCACCCGTAGCTGGCTGGCCTATCTGCTGATGGGCACCGAGCCCCGCGAGGAGCTCAAGGCCAAGCAGCTGGAGAAGGTCATCTACTTCGCCGCCAACCTGGTCACCTGGGTCGACGACGAGAAGCGCCACCAGGACCTCCCGACCCTCGAGGCCGAGATGGCCGAGGAGATCGGCGACATCGAGAAGAAGCGCGACCTTGACATCGACCGCCGGTTCAAGGCGCTCGAAGAGGAGCTCAAGCAGCTCGAGACCGACGGGGCGCGTGACGCCGAGATCAAGGCGCGCCAGCGCGCCGTCGAGAAGGAGATCGCCTCGGCCCGCGAGCGGGCCCAGGAGGACGCAGAGATCGCCCAGCGCTCGCTGGACGAGTTCCGCAATCTCCACGGTCGCAAGATCATCGAGGACGAAATGTTGTGGCGCGAGCTCCGCCTGCGCTACGACGAGTACTTCGAAGGCGGCATGGGGGCCGAGTACATCCTCAAGCTGATCGACCGCATCGACCTCGACGCCGAGGAGATCAAGCTCCGCGACATGATCGACGCCAAGGACGGCCGCCGTCCCTTGTCGGCCCAGCGTCGCCAGAAGACCATCAAGCGTCTCAAGATCGTCACCGCGTTCAACCGCCGCGACGACCACGGGCGCCGGATCAACGACCCCCGGGCCATGATCCTCGAGGCCGTCCCGGTCATCCCGCCCGACCTGCGCCCGATGGTGCAGCTCGACGGTGGCCGCTTCGCCACCTCGGACCTCAACGACCTGTACCGCCGCGTCATCAACCGGAACAACCGGCTGAAGCGCCTGCTGGACCTGGGCGCGCCCGAGATCATCATCAACAACGAGAAGCGCATGCTCCAAGAGGCCGTCGACGCGTTGTTCGACAACGGCCGCCGTGGGCGTCCCGTGACGGGGCCGGGCAACCGCCCGCTCAAGTCGCTCTCGGACATGTTGAAGGGCAAGCAGGGCCGGTTCCGCCAGAACCTGCTCGGCAAGCGCGTCGACTACTCCGGCCGTTCGGTCATCGTGATCGGGCCGAACCTCAAGCTGCACCAGTGCGGCCTGCCCAAGCTCATGGCGCTCGAGTTGTTCAAGCCCTTCGTCATGAAGCGGCTGGTCGACGCCGAGCTGGCCCAGAACATCAAGTCGGCCAAGCGCATGGTCGAGCGTCGCCGTCCCCAGGTGTGGGACGTCCTCGAAGGTGTCATCCGTGAGCACCCGGTGCTGTTGAACCGTGCGCCGACGTTGCACCGCCTGGGTATCCAGGCCTTCGAGCCCGTCCTCGTCGAGGGCAAGGCGATCCAGGTGCATCCGTTGGTCTGCACCGCATTCAACGCCGACTTCGACGGCGACCAGATGGCTGTGCACCTGCCCTTGTCGGCAGAGGCGCAGGCAGAGGCACGCGTGCTCATGCTGTCGGCCAACAACATCCTGTCGCCGGCGACCGGGCGACCGATCACCGTGCCGACGCAGGACATGGTCTTCGGGGCGTACTACCTCACCCTGCTGGTCGATGACGCGGCCGAGAGCAACGGGAACGGGAACGGCGACGGACATGGCATCGGTCGCAAGGGTGCCGGACGGGCCTTCCGTCACATCCACGAGATCGAGGCGGCATTCGACGCCGGCGACCTCGACCTGCAGGTGCCGATCGTGGTGCGCCCCCTCCCCGGTTCAGGATTGGCGCAGCGCCTGGCCGCTGCCGGCGTGACCGCGCCCGAGGAGGAGCAGCTGGCCTTCAGCACGACGGCGGGCCGCGTCTTCTTCAACGAGGCGCTGCCGGTGGGCTTCCCCTACGTCAACGACGTCGTGGGCAAGCGCAACATCCCCATCGGTTCCATCGTCGAGGACCTGGCGGCGAACTACCCCAAGCACGTCGTGGCGTCGAGCCTGGACCGGATCAAGGCCCTCGGCTTCCGCTTCGCGGCACAGTCGGGGTTGACCATCTCCATCAACGACGTCCAGACTCCGCCGGACAAGCAGGCGATCCTGGACCGTTACGAGAAGGAAGCCGAGAAGGCCGAGACCCAGTTCAAGCGGGGCATCATCACCGACGACGAGCGGCGCCAGAAGGAAATCGAGATCTGGACCTCCGCCAACTCCGAGGTGGGACGGGCCATGGAGGCGCAGTTGGCTACCATCGCCTTCAACCCGCTGGACATGATGGTGGACTCCGGCGCCCGAGGGAACTCCCAGCAGATCCGTCAGATCGCCGGCATGAAGGGATTGGTCTCCAACCCCCGGGGCGAGATGATCCCCCGGCCGATCAAGTCCTCGTTCCGTGAAGGCCTTTCCGTGTTGGAGTACTTCATCTCCACCCACGGCGCCCGCAAGGGATTGGCCGACACCGCGTTGCGCACGGCCGACTCGGGGTACCTGACCCGCCGGCTGGTCGACGTGGCCCAGGAGCTGATCGTCCGTATCGACGACTGTGGCTCGACACGCGGCATCTGGATCGAGGGCGTCTCGCCCGACGGCCCGGGTCACCGCAACTACCTCGAGACGCGCGCCTTCGGCCGCCTGCTCACCGAGCCGGTGAAGTTGGCCGACGGCACGGTCTACGACGTGGGGACGCTGCTCGACGACGTGAACATCGCCACCATCCGTGACGATCCGACGGTGGATCGCATCAGGACCCGTTCGGTCCTGACGTGCGAGTCGCCCCAGGGTGTGTGCGCGTCGTGCTACGGCCTCTCGTTGGCCACGGGCATCATGATCGAGCTCGGTGAGGCGGTCGGGGTCATCGCGGCCCAGTCCATCGGTGAGCCGGGAACCCAGTTGACCATGCGAACCTTCCACACCGGTGGTGTGGTCGGTGAGGACATCACCCACGGCCTGCCCCGCGTGGTCGAGCTCTTCGAAGCTCGCACTCCCAAGGGTGCCGCCGTCCTGGCCCACCACTCGGGCGTGGTCCGGATCGACGACGACGAGATCGGCCGCCATGTCACCGTGATCGCCGACAACGGGGACGAAGTGTCCACGCTCGTCGCCCCGAGGGCGCACCTCGAAGTGACCGACGGCCAGGAGGTCGGCGCCGGGGATGCTCTGGTCGAAGGGCCGAAGGATCCCAAGGAGCTGCTCGAGGTCAAGGGCATCCGCGAGACGCAGCAGTATCTGGTCGAAGAGGTCCAGAAGGTGTACCGCGACCAGGGTGTGTCGATCCACGACAAGCACATCGAGCTGATCGTGCGCCAGATGCTGCGGCGAGTCCTCGTGGCCGAGCCGGGCGATGCGCCGTTCCTGCCCGGTGAGCGCGTGGACAACCAGATCTACGCCGAGGTCAACCGGACGCTGGTCGAGGACGGGCAAACCCCGGCCGAAGGCCGTCCCGAGCTGATGGGCATCACCAAGGCTTCGCTGGCCACCGAGAGCTGGCTCTCCGCCGCCTCCTTCCAGGAGACGACGCGGGTGCTGACCGAGGCCGCCATCGAGGGCAAGAGCGACCAGCTCTTCGGGCTCAAGGAGAACATCATCATCGGGAAGCTCATCCCGGCAGGATCGGGCATGGAGCACTACCGCAACATCCACCTCGAGATGCCCGACGCCGAAGCCATGCCGTTCTGGGCCCTCGGCTCGGGCGATTCGGACACCGAGGACCTGGCAGCCTGGCTGCGCGACATGAGCGGGGAGAGTGTCGGCGACGACCCCTTCGACCCGTCCATCGATGCGAGTTGGCTGGGCGCGGCCCCGACGACCGAGGACGGTTTTGGCAATGCGCTCCCGAGCCCGCCCGAAGGCGCGGCGGAGGCAGGAGCATAGGCAGCGGCGTGCTGTAGGCAGCGGCGTGCTGTAGTCGGAGGCGTGTTGTAGGCGCATCTATGATGCCGGTTGGCGTCAAGCACAACCGTGACAGAAGCACAGCCGTGAAGAAGTGAAGGCAGTTCCGGAGACGGGCGTGGGCCCGGCGTGAGAGCGTCGGGGTCACGCCCTCTTCGCGTCCGTCGCGGCGTCCCCGCCCCCGCCTCCCGGCCCGGGCCCCCGGCCCCCGGGCCCCTGGAGCTGGTACTACTCCTGGACGAGCTCGATCAGTGTGCCGAACGAGGTCTTGGGGTGCACGAAGGCCACCGTCGTCCCCCGCGAGCCCGGGCGGGGAGCCTCGTCGATCACCCGTCCACCGGCGTCCTTGACCGATTGCAGGGCAGCGGCGCAATCGTCCACCCGGTACCCGATGTGGTGGAGGCCCTCACCCTTGTTGGCGAGATACTTCGCCACCGGTGAGTCGTCCCTGATCGGTGTGAGCAGTTGCACGTAGGAGTCGGCCACGGCGAGGAGCGCCTCTTCGACCCCGTCGGACTCGACCCGTTCGCGGTGGGCCACCGTGGCCCCGAAGACCTCGGCGTACCAGGCGATGGCGCCCTCGAGGTCGTTGACGGCGATGGCCACGTGGTCGATTTCGGTCAGCATGTCCATCATCATGCCCCGTGCCTGCGGAACAGGGTGATGCGGTCCTCGCCGACGCGCTGGCGCAGCTCGGGATCGTCGATGCCGAGGCCCTCCTCGGGAGCGAGGCAGAGGACGCCGATCTTGCCCTCGTGAAGGTTGTGGTGGACCTGATAGGCGGCCTCGCCGACCTCGTCGAGGGGGTAGACCGCAGAGAGCGGCGGGAGGACCTTGCCCTCGCAGACCAGTTTGTTGGCATCCCAGGCCTCGCGGTAGTTGGCGAAGTGTGAGCCCTTGATCGTCTTGAGCTTCATCCAGAGGTGCCGGTTGTCGTATTCGATCATGTAGCCCGAGGTGGCGGCGCAGGTCACGATGATGCCGCCGCGGGTGCAGGCGAACACCGAGGCGCCCATCGTCTGGCGTCCGGGGTGCTCGAAGACGATGTCGGGCTCACCGCCGATGAGGTCCCGGATGTCCTTGCCGAAGCGGCGCCACTCGGACTCGTCCTGCGTGTGCTCGTCGCTCCAGAACTTGTAGTCGGCCTCGCGCCGGTTGATCACGGCGTCGACGCCGAGGTCATGGAGGAGCTCCACCTTCTGCGCCGAGGAGACCACGCCCACGGGCGTGCCGCCCCCGTTGAGGACGTACTGCACGGCGAAGCTCCCCAAGCCGCCGCTCGCCCCCCAGACGAGGACCTTGTCACCCTGGGCCATCTGCGCCCCGTTGTGCGAGACGAGCATCCGGTACGCCGTCGAGTTGCACAGGGCGTTCACCGCCGCCTCTTCCCAGCTGAGGTGGGTCGGCTTGGGCATGAGCTGGTTGGCCTTGACCACCGTGACATCGGCCAGGCCGCCGAAGTTCGTCTCGAAGCCCCAGATGCGCTGGTTGGCGGCCAGCATGGAGTCGTCATGGGCCGAGGGGTCCTGATCGTCGACGTAGTTGCAGTGGATCGTGACTTTGTCGCCCACCTTCCAGTTGCGCACGGCCGAGCCCGTGCGCAGGACGACCCCCGAGGCGTCGGAGCCGACCACGTGGTAGTCGAGCGCATGGCGCCGGCCCCAAATACTCTCCTTGCCCAGCCGGTCGAGGAAGCCGAAGGTGGGGAGCGGCTCGAAGATCGACGTCCACACGGTGTTGAAGTTGATGGAGGAGGCCATGACGGCCACGTAGGCCTCGTCGGGAGCCAGCTCGGGCAACGCCACGTCCTCGACGTGCAGCGAGTCCCGCGGGTCCTTTTGCGAGGACTCTATCCCGGCGAACATGTCGGTCTCCGAGCGCCGCACCACGGCCGCCCGGTAGCTGTCGGGCAGGGGCAGTCCGGCCAGCTCGTCGGCGGGTGCACCCGCCAGGGCGGCGCTCAGGATGTCGCTCATGTGTCCAGACGATAGTTGGACCTCTACTATGTGGTTTCCGGCCGGTAACTACACCGGCACTGACTCGGAGGTTGTGGTCATGGCTGAAGCCGTCATCGTCGCTGGAGCTCGGACCCCCATCGGCAAGCTGTCCGGGGCGCTGGCCGGCTTTACCGCCATGGACCTGGGTGGATTCGCCATCGCAGAGGCGCTGACGCGGGCCGGGCTGTCCCCGGACCAGGTGGATTACGTGCTCATGGGCCAGGTCCTGCAGGCCGGGCAGGGTCAGATCACGGCCCGGCAGGCCGCGGTCAAGGCGGGGATCCCCCTCAGCGTGCCGGCCAACACGATCAACAAGGTGTGTCTCTCCGGCCTCCACACGATCTACCTGGCCGACCAGATGATCCGGGCCGGGGACGCCGACATCGTGGTGGCCGGCGGCATGGAGTCCATGACCCAGGCGCCGTACCTGTTGCCCGGGGCCCGTGCCGGCTACCGCCTCGGCGATGGCACCGTGATCGACTCGATGATGCACGACGGCCTGACCGACGCGTTCGACCATATCGCCATGGGGCTCTCCACCGAGCACTACAACCAGAAGGCCCAGATCTCCCGTGCGCGCCAGGATGCCTTCGCCGCGGCCAGCCACGAGAAGGCTGCCGCGGCGGCCAAGGACGGCCGGCTGGCCGAGGAGATCGTCCCGGTGCACGTCCCGCAGCGCAAGGGTGACCCGCTGTTGTTCGACGTGGACGAGGGCGTGCGTCCCGGGACCACGGCCGAAACGCTGGGTGCCCTGAAGCCGGCGTTCGACAAGAACGGCACCATCACCGCGGGCAACGCCTCGCAGATATCCGACGGCGGTGCCGCGGTCATCGTGATGTCGGCCGACAAGGCCAAGGAGCTGGGCATCGCCCCGCTGGGCCAGATCGTCAGCTACGGCCAGGTGGCGGGGCCCGACACCTCGCTGCTGACCCAGCCCTCACGGGCCATCGCCCAGGCGGCGAAGAAGGCCGGCATCGACATCGGCACCATCGACCTCTTCGAGATCAACGAGGCCTTTGCCGCGGTGGGCCTCGCCTCGGCCGACGATCTGGGCCTCGACGAGAGCAAGATCAACGTGAACGGCGGCGCCATCGCCCTTGGACACCCGGTCGGCATGTCCGGCACCCGGGTCGCCCTCACCGCGCTGTTCGAACTCCGTCGGCGCGGGGCCAGCCTGGCGGCAGTTGCGCTCTGCGGCGGGGGCGGTCAAGGCGACGCCGCCATCCTGCGCGTCTTCGGCTGACCCGAAGCGGGCCGTCCGCCCGGGTCAGGGCTTGCCGAAAGGTCAGGGCTTGCCGAACGGCGGGATGAACAGACCGAGCAGGGTGGCGCACTGTGCGTCCACTTCGGCCCACGTCGCGATGTCGAGGCGGTAGACGCCCAGCGCACAGGTGGGGAACCCGCGCTGCACCACCAGGTCGCGGCCCTTGGTGTCCGCGGCGGAGATGAGACCCGCGGCGAGGGCGTGCGCAGTCGGGTTGTGACCGACCACCATGACGGACGTGATCTCGTCGGGCACCAGGCGCACGTAGGCGAGCACTTCGTCGGGCTCGGCCCCATAGAGGTCGTCGGGGCGCTCCTGCTTCGCCGACGTTCCCATGCCCTCGAGCACGAGGTCTGCGGTGGCGGCGGTGCGTGCGGCCGGCGAGACCAGGGCCACCCTCGGCATCGAGAGCTTGCCCAGACCCAGACCCTTGCCCGCCGGCCCGATGCGACGGCCCAGTGCTTCGGCGTCGCGCCGCCCTCGCGGGGCGAGCACCCGGTCGAAGTCGTCCCCGCCGGGTGGTGGATCCGCCACAGCCTTGGCATGGCGCAAGAGCCAGAGCGTGCGGCTCTGCGTGGTGCTCACCCCAGTTCGAAGGCGGCGTGCAGCGAGCGCACCGCCCGTTCGACGTCGGCGGTGCGCACGATGCAGGAGGTGCGGATGGTCGAGGTGGAGATCATGTCGATGTTGATCTCCTCGCGTGCCAGCGTCTCGAACATGGTGGCGGCGATGCCCGGATGCGACTTCATGCCGACACCGATCAGCGAGACCCTGGCCACGTCGCTGTCGGAGGTCACGCCCTTGGCGCCGAGCTCGTCCGCGGTGGCCCGCGCCGTCTCCACCGAGGTGGTCAGGTCCGTCTTGGGGACGGTGAACGAGATGTCGGTCGTCCCGTTAGCCGAGGCGTTCTGCACGATCATGTCGACGTTGATCGACTGGTTGGCCTGGGCCCGGAACAGCTTGGCCGCCACGCCGGGGTGGTCGGGCAGGGCGCTCACAGTCACCTTGGCTTCGCTCGTGTCGTGGGTCACTGCGGTGACGACGGCTTCTTCCATGTCTGCATCCTCCTCGACGACCCAGGTTCCAGGCTCCCAGGTGAAACTGGAACGCACGTGCAGGGGCACGTTGTGATTCCGTGCGAACTCAACCGCCCGCAGCATCAGGACGCGGCCCCCGGTCGCCGCGATCTCGAGCATCTCGTCGAAGGAGATCCGGTTGATCCGGTGGGCGGTGGGGACCACCCGGGGGTCCGCGGTGAAGACCCCGGTCACATCGGTGTAGATCTCGCAGGCATCGGCGTTGAGCACCGCCGCCAGGGCCACCGCGGTGGCGTCCGAGCCACCCCGCCCGAGCGTCGTGATCTCGCGATCGATCGAGACACCCTGAAAGCCCGCCACCACCGGGACCCGACCGGCCGCCAGGGCGTCGCGCAGGCGGTCCGCCTTCACCTCGAGGATCTTCGCCCGCGTGTGGTCGCTGTCGGTGATGATGCCGACCTGGCTCCCGGTGAAGGAGGACGCGTCCACGCCGAGCTCGGCGAGCGCCATGCAGAGCAGGGACATGGAGATGCGCTCTCCGGTGCTGACCAGCATGTCGTACTCACGCGGCGGCTGCACACTGCTCACGCTGTCCGCCAGGTGGATCAGGTCGTCGGTCGTCTTGCCCATGGCGCTCACCACGGCCACGACATCCGTCCCCTCTCGCCGGGTACGGGCGATGTGATCGGCCACGGCACGGATGCGGTCTGCGTCCCCGACCGAGGTTCCTCCGTATTTCTGGACGACCACCGGCATAGGCCACGACGATAATGGTCCCGGCGGGGGCACCCGGGACACGTCGTGGCCGCACCTGATCCAACTACCTCTTCGGAGCCGGATAGGGTCTCAGGCCGTGCCCAGCGACAAGCGAGCCCGTCAGCGAGCGGCGAGAGAGTCCCGTTTGGCGGAGGAGGCCAAGGCCAAGAAGCGCCGCAAGCAGATACGCAACGGCGTCATCATCGCAGTCATCGCCGGGGTGATCATCCTCATCGTGTTCCTCACCAGCAACAACAGCTCCAACAACAAGTCGACCTCGTCGACGACCACGACCACCAAGACGACGACCACGACGACCACGACGACCACGACCGCCGCATCCGCGGCGAACGCGTCAGCGCAGGAGGCCGCCAACAAGGTCGCTGTCGCCGCCGGCTGCCCCGCCTCTCCGAGCACCAGGGTCAATAAGATGAAGTACTCGGCGGCTCCGTCCATGACGATCGACCCGTCCAAGAACTACACGGCCACGGTCGTGACCACCGCCGGGACCTTCACCATCGCGCTGGATGCCAAGACGGCGCCTGTCACCGTGAACAACTTCGTCTTCCTCGCCAACAAGGGCTTTTATCACTGCGTGATCTTCCACCGGGTCATCCCGTCCTTCATGGACCAGACCGGGGACCCCACGGGGACCGGGGAGGGTGGTCCCGGGTACACGATTCCCGATGAGTTGCCGGCCACCGCGAGCGACGCCTCCGCCCAGTACCCGTTGGGCTCGGTCGCCATGGCCAATACCGGCCAGCCCCACACCGGGGGCAGCCAGTTCTTCATCGTCGCCGGTCCCCAGGGTGAGGGCCTGCCCAACAGCTACTCGCTCTTCGGCCAAGTCACCACGGGAATGGACGTGGTGAACACGATCAACGCCCAGGGGTCGACAGCAGGGGTACCACCCGACGTGACCCAACGCATCATCTCCGTCACCATCCAAGAGTCATAACCAGCCGGGAGACAGCACACATGGCCATACCCACCCCACCCGCCGCCGAT
This sequence comes from uncultured Acidimicrobiaceae bacterium, assembly GCA_963706555.1. Classification (GTDB taxonomy): domain Bacteria; phylum Actinomycetota; class Acidimicrobiia; order Acidimicrobiales; family RAAP-2; genus Bog-473. Next base: position 720,877 of record OY970164.1, on the reverse strand, counting down.
GGATCGAGCCCGCAGCAGCGCTCGTTCGACCAGGAGCCTCCGATGGTGATCGACACCAAAAAGCGCTACACCGCCACCATGGTCACCTCACACGGCACCATGGTGATCGCGCTCGATCCCCTGGCTGCCCCCAAGACGGTGAACAGTTTCGTGTTCCTCGCCCGCTACCACTACTACGACGGCGTCATCTTCCACCGCATCATCCCGGGCTTCGTGCTCCAGGGCGGCGACCCCACCGGCACGGGCACCGGTGGGCCCGGCTACAAGTTCGCGGACGAGCTGCCGGCCCCCGGTCGTTACCAGATCGGCTCGCTGGCCATGGCCAACGCCGGGCCCAACACCAACGGGAGCCAGTTCTTCGTCATCAGTGGCCCCGACGGCGTGCGTCTGCCGCCCCAGTACGCCCTTTTCGGGGCCGTGGTCAGCGGGGGCGACGTCATCACCACCATCGACACCCTGGGCACCCGCTCGGGCAAGCCGACGGAGACGGTCACGATCGAATCGGTGACGATCGCCGAAGAGGACTGAGGCTCCGGGTACTCCCCGGGAGCCCCCGAATCGCCGGTGGTTCAGCGCTGCAGGGCACCGAGCCCTTCGGTGCGGGCGCCGTCGAGGAACACCACCGGGGGTGCCGCGCCCTCGTAGCTCCAGGTCCCATCGCCCGCCCGCAGCAGGGCGGTGCGATCCGGGATCCCCACGACGGGCAACCCGGTTGGAGCCAGTGCCACGGTGCGCTGCAGCTTCTGGCCATGGACGTCCTCGAGGCCGTCGCCGAACTGGGGCACCACGGCCAGCTGATCGACCAGGCCCAGGCCGACCGTCAGGGCTCCGCCCCGTGGGTCGACCATCGGATCGGTGAGGACCATGGCGCCGGCCGCCGAACCGGCCACCACCGCACCCGATGACCACGCTTCGCGGAGGGCGGCGAGGGTGGCGGAGCCCTTGAGCACCGACTTGAGGTGGAGTGGGGAACCGCCCGAGAGATAGACGAAGCGAGCCCCGCGGACCACCGCAGCCATACCGGGGTCGTTCGCCGAGGCTCGATCGACCACCATCAGCCCCTCCACCTGGCCGCCCAGGTTGGCGAACCATTCGGCGGCATGCAGGGCGACGCGCTCGGGGTGCTGGTAAGCGGCCGCGGTCGGCAGTACCACGACCTCCTTCCCACCCGAGGCGCTGAGCAGGGTGGCATCGAAGGTGCACCCTTCCGTCCACTCGAACCCGCCTACCAGGGCGAGCAGGCCATTCGTCGTCATGCGCCACTCTTGCACGCACGACGGAGGCCCGGCGTCGAGCACCCTGGTTACCGGCCAGTATCCTTTGTCCCCATGTCCATTACGCGGTAGGAATCGTGGGGTCCGGCATCATGGGTTCGGGCATCGCCGAAGTGGCCGCGGCCGCCGGCTACGAGGTCGTCCTGCGCAGCCGCAGCAAGGATTCGGCGAGCTGCATGTTGGCCGGACTGGCCGCGTCGCTGGCCAAGCAGGTCGAGAAGGAGAAGCGCACCCGGGAAGAGGCCGACGAGATCTCGGCCCGGGTCTCGGCCACCACCCACCTCGGCGACCTGGTCGACGTGGACCTGGTGATCGAGTCCGTGGTCGAGGACCTGAGTGTGAAAAAGGCGCTGTTCGCCGAGCTGGACAGCATCTGCAAGCCGGGTGCGATCCTGGCCACCAACACCTCCACCCTGCCCGTGGTCGAGATGGCGATGGCCACGGGCCGGCCCGATCTGGTGTGCGGCATCCACTTCTTCAACCCAGCCCCGGTCATGACACTCGTCGAGGTGGTGCGCCCGGTCACGGCGCACGAGACGACCATGCAGGCGGCGCTCGAGTTCATCGCCGCCTGCGGGAAGGACCCGGTCGAGGTCAAGGACCAGGCCGGGTTCGTGGTGAACGCGCTGCTCTTCCCTTACCTCAACAATGCCGTGCGGCTGTTGGAGCAGGGCGTTGCGTCCAAGGAGGGGATCGATGCCGCCATGAAGGGCGGGTGCGGGTTCCCTATGGGCCCCTTCGCCCTGCTCGATCTCGTCGGGCTCGACACTTCTGTGGCCATCCTCGACGCTCTGTACGACGAGTTCCGGGACCCGAACTACGCCACCGTCCCTCTCCTGCGACGCATGGTGACGTCGGGACAGCTGGGCCGCAAGACCAAGCGCGGCTTCTACGACTACAACCGCTAGCCCGCCCCACGACCCAGTGCCGTCCGTGACCCAGTGCCGTCCGTGACCCAGTGCCGTCCGTGACCCAGTGCCGAAAGGGGCACAATGGTCGGGACGGTTCCTCACGCCCGGGAGGTGAGATCGATTGAGCCAGACACCCGCACGTGATGCTCCCTGGGTCATGCGCACGTATTCGGGGCACTCGACCGCAAAGGCCTCGAACGAGCTCTACCGCAACAACTTGGCCAAGGGGCAGACGGGCCTCTCCATCGCCTTCGACCTCCCGACGCAGACCGGGTACGACCCCGACTCGCCCGAGGCCGCCGGCGAGGTGGGCAAGGTGGGCGTCCCCGTGGCGCACCGGGGCCACATGGAAGAGCTGATGCACCAGATCCCCGTGGACAAGATGAACACGTCCATGACCATCAACGCCACGGCGGCGTGGCTGCTCGGTCTCTACGTGGCCCACGCTGAGGACCGTGGCGTCGATGCGCGGCTGCTGTCGGGCACCACGCAGAACGACATCGTCAAGGAGTATCTCAGCCGGGGTACCTATATCTTCCCGCCGGGTCCCAGCCTCCGATTGACCATTGACACCATCGCCTACACGGTGCGCCACGCCCCCAAGTGGAATCCGATCAACGTCTGCAGCTATCACCTGCAGGAGGCGGGTGCCACGCCGACCCAGGAGGTGGCCTTCGCGCTGGCGACGGCCATCGGGGTGCTCGACGGGGTCCGTCAGAGCGGCAAGATCGATCCGTCCGAATTCCCGGCGGTGGTCGGTCGCATCAGCTTCTTCGTCAACTCGAGCGTGCGCTTCGTCGAAGAAACCTGCAAGATGCGGGCCTTCACCGCGATGTGGGATCGCATCTGTCGCGAGCGCTACGGCGTCGACGACCCCAAGTTGCGTCGCTTCCGCTATGGGGTGCAGGTCAACTCCTTGGGGCTGACCGAGCAGCAACCCGAGAACAACGTGCCCCGCATCGTTTTGGAGTCGCTCGGTGTGACGCTGTCGAAAAGCGCGCGGGCGCGTGCCGTGCAGCTGCCGGCCTGGAACGAAGCGCTCGGCTTGCCCCGTCCGTGGGACCAGCAGTGGTCGCTGCGCATCCAGCAGATCCTCGCCTTCGAGTCGGACCTCCTCGAGTACGGCGACATCTTCGAGGGCTCCAAGGTGATCGAGGCGAAGACGGCCGCACTGATCGAGGCGGCCGACGCCGAGCTGGACGACGTGCAGGCGCTCGGGGGAGCGTTCGCCGCCATCGACGAGCTCAAGACGCGACTCGTGCGCAGCCAGGCTGAGAGAGTGCGCCGGATCGAAACGGGCGAACAACAGGTCGTCGGCGTGAACTGCTTCACCGAGACGGCGCCTTCGCCCCTGACGGCCGACGGCGACATGGAGAACATCTTGAAGGTCGACCATCGGGTCGAATCCGCGCAGATCGCCGACGTCGAGCGGTGGCGCGCCGGCCGCGACCAGACGTCGGTGGACAAGGCAATCGATGCCCTGCGCCGGGTGGCCGAGGACGACGGCCCCGACGCCAACATCATGGAAGCCACCATTGCCCTGGCCCATGCCGGCGGAACGACGGGCGAGTGGGCCGGAGCCTTGCGGCAGGTCTTCGGCGAGTTCCGGGCCCCGACCGGGGTGAGCGGTGGGGTCGGTAGGCGGGGCGAGGACCTGGCGCCCCTGATCGCCCGGACCCGTGCCCTCGCGGCGACGACCGGGGGGCCGCCGCGCCTGCTGGTGGCCAAGCCCGGGCTGGACGGCCACTCCAACGGGGCCGAGCAGATCGCCGTGGCGGCCCGCGACGCCGGCTTCGAGGTGATCTACCAGGGAATTCGGCTGACGCCGGCACAGATAGTGGCGGCTGCCCGCGACGAGGACGTCGACATCGTCGGGCTTTCCATCCTCTCGGGCTCCCATATGGAGCTCGTGCCCGACATCTTGGATCGCCTGCGTGCGGCCGGCGTCAGTGCGGCGGTCGTGGTGGGGGGGATCATTCCGCCGGACGACGCCGAGATCCTCCTCGGGAAAGGAGTTTCTTCGGTGTATACACCGAAGGACTACTCGTTTGATCGCATCATGGCGGATCTGGTGGGTCTGGCGGAGCGCCAGCGCGGCGCCACTCGCGGTAAGGCGGCCGAGCTCACGCCAGGTGATCGCGACCGCGCCGAACTCAATCGCCTGGAGCCGGAGGCTCTCGGGCAGGTCGTAGTGGTTCAGGGCCGAGGATCGACGGTGGCGCTGGAAGCCACGGGGAGGGATACCGAGCCGGGCCGCCATCTCGTGGAGCTCGACGGGATCGTCCGCCACAAGATGCGACCAGCGGTCCTCGCGCTGGCGGATGACGGCCCGCTGGCGCCAGTCGTCGACGTAGACCGTCAGGGGCGCGCCCAGGGTCGGGACCGTCGCACGGTGATCGGCTGTGCCCACCAGCGGCCGCTGAAGCGCCAGGCGTCGTGCACGGGATTCTGCGCATCGGGCTCCGCCGGCCGGGGCCACACCAGTTGCGCCGCGGCCGTGATCGCCGCCATGACGTCAGGGCCGGGCTCCGGACGTGGGCGCAGCGCCAACTGCGCCGGACTGATTGCCGGGACGGTGGCGGCCGGGACTGCAGCGGCCGGGGAAGGGTTGGCCGGGACGGTAGCGGCCGGGTTGGTCTTGCTCACAGGGGCACGTTTCCGTGCTTGCGGCGGGGGAGCTCCTCGTGCTTGGAGGCCAGCATTTCGAGGCTGCGGCAGATGACGGCCCGGGTGTCGGCCGGCGAGATCACGTCGTCGATGTAGCCACGTTCCGCCGCGATGTAGGGATTGGCGTAGCGCTCGGTGTATTCATCAATGAGCTCGGCCCTCCGGGCGGCCGGATCCGGCGCCTCGGCCAGCTCCCGGCGGTAGACGATCTCGACCGCGCCGTTGGGGCCCATGACGGCCAGTTCCGCCGACGGCCATGCGAAGGCGAGGTCGGCGCCGATGGATTTGGAGTTCATGACGACGTAGGCCCCGCCGTAGGCCTTGCGGGTGATGATCTGGATGCGGGGCACGGTCGATTCGCAATAGGCGTAGAGGAGCTTGGCTCCGTGCCGGATGATGCCGCCGTACTCCTGGTCGGTGCCGGGCATGAACCCGGGCACGTCGACGAAGGTGAGGAGCGGGATATTGAAGGCGTCGCACACGCGGACGAAGCGTGAGGCCTTCTCGGACGAGTCGATGTCGAGCACGCCGGCCAGGACCGCCGGCTGGTTGCCCACGATGCCCACCACCCGTCCGTCCATGCGGGCGAAGCCGCAGGTGATCGACATGGCCCAGTGGCGGTGGACCTCGAAGTAGTCCCCGTTGTCGACGACCGCCGCAATGACCTTCTTCATGTCATAGGGCTGGTTGGGGGAGACCGGCATGATGTCGATCAGCTCGGGCACCTGGCGGTCCGGCTCGTCGCCGGTCAGCTCTCGGGGGGGCTCCTCGAGATTGTTGGAGGGCAGGAACGAGAGCAGGAGGCGTACGTCGTCGAGGCAGGCCTTCTCGTCGGGCGAGACGAAGGTGGCGACGCCCGACTTGGTGGCATGGCTCATGGCCCCACCGAGCTCTTCGAGGGTGACGTCCTCTCCCGTGACCGTCTTCACCACATCGGGTCCGGTGATGAACATGTGGGAGGTGCCCTGGACCATGAAGATGAAGTCGGTCATGGCCGGCGAGTAGACGGCGCCGCCCGGCGCACGGGCCCATGATCACGCTGATCTGGGGAATGACGCCCGAGGCGGTCACGTTGCGGTGGAAGATGCCCCCGTACGAGTGCAGCGACACGACACCCTCCTGGATGCGGGCGCCGGCACCGTCGTTGAGCCCGATCATGGGGACCCCGGTGGAGGCGGCCAGGTCCATCACCTTGTGGATCTTCTCGGCGAACACCTCGCCGAGCGCCCCGCCGAAGACGGTGAAGTCCTGGCTGAAAATGCAGACCCGGCGGCCGTCGATGGTGCCGAACCCCGTGACCACGCCGTCGGTGTAGGGCCGGTTGTCCTCGAGGCCCATGCCGTGGGCCCGGTGGCGGGCGAGCATGTCGAGCTCCTGGAATGAGCCGTCGTCGAGGAGATAGTCGATCCGCTCCCGGGCGGTCATCTTGCCCTTGGAGTGGTGCCGCTCCACCGATGCCTCGCTGCCCGCGTGCAAGGCCTGTTCCTTGCGCTCGGCCAGCTCCGTCAAACGCTCAGCCATCGAATGTTCCATAGCTGGGCAGGCTAACGCCCCCCGGCCCCCGTCCGGAAGCCGGTCGGACCAGCCCACGGATGTGCCTGGTCGCCCGAGTGCGGGCACTACAATGGGGAAGCGGTTGTTGCAGCTCCTTGACCCGGCGCGATTGTCGGACCCCGGGGCACGGGCTATCATCTTCCGTCTGCCATGTGGGGCTTCGGCCTACGCGGTCACCGCGTCGCACATGGGTTCACCATTTCAGTATCGAGAGGTAGCGCGTGCCCACAATCGCCCAGCTCGTCCGCAAGGGACGTCAGGCCAAGGTGACAAAGACCAAGACCCCGGCCCTGAAGGGCGCCCCCCAGCGCCGGGGCGTCTGCACGCGCGTGTACACGACCACACCGAAGAAGCCGAACTCGGCCCTGCGCAAGGTGGCGCGTGTGCGGCTCTCGTCGGGCGTCGAGATCACGGCGTACATCCCCGGTGTGGGTCACAACCTGCAGGAGCACTCCATCGTCCTCGTCCGGGGTGGTCGTGTGAAGGACCTGCCCGGTGTGCGCTACAAGGTGGTCCGGGGTGCTCTCGACACCTCCGGCGTCCGCGAGCGCAGCCAGGCCCGTAGTCGCTACGGCGCCAAGAAGGAGTCCTAATGCCCCGTAACGGACCAGCAACCCGCCGCGAATTGGCGCCGGACCCTGTCTACCGCTCGGTCCTGGTGACCCAGGTCGTCAACAAGATCCTCTCGAGGGGCAAGCGCACCTTGGCCGAGCGCATCGTCTACGGCGCACTCGACCTCGTCCAGGAGCGCTCCGGGGGTGACCCCGTGGCGGCCCTCAAGCGCGCCGTCGAGAACACCCGCCCCGAGCTCGAGGTGAAGAGCCGCCGGGTCGGTGGCGCCACCTACCAGGTGCCGGTCGAGGTTCGTCCCCGTCGGGCCACCACGTTGGCCATCCGCTGGCTGACCACCTACTCCCGCCAACGCCGCGAGAAGACCATGGCCGAGCGCCTGGCCGGCGAGATCCTGGATGCCTCCAACAACATCGGCGCCGCTGTCAAGCGCCGGGAGGACATGCACAAGATGGCGGAATCCAACAAAGCATTCGCCCACTACCGCTGGTAGTGGACCGCAACTCCATTCGAAGGAACACACAGCACCATGGCTGACGCCCTGCCAACCCGCGAATTCCCCCTGGCCAAGACCCGCAACATCGGGATCATGGCCCATATCGACGCGGGCAAGACCACGACGACCGAGCGCATCCTCTATTACACCGGTCGCAACTACAAGATCGGCGAGGTCCACGACGGCTCCGCCACCATGGACTGGATGGTGCAGGAGCAAGAGCGCGGCATCACGATCACGTCCGCCGCCACGACCTGCAATTGGCGCGACAACTGGATCAACATCATCGACACCCCGGGTCACGTGGACTTCACCGTGGAGGTGGAGCGCTCGCTGCGGGTGCTCGACGGGGCGGTCGCCGTGTTCGACGCCGTCGCCGGCGTGGAGCCCCAGACCGAGACCGTGTGGCGCCAGGCCAACAAGTACCACGTCCCCCGCATCTGCTTCGTCAACAAGATGGACCGCATCGGCGCCGATTTCGAGCGGACGGTGTCGATGATCCGCGACCGCCTCGCCGCGACGCCTGCGGTCACCCAGCTCCCGATCGGCTCGGAGTCCGAGTTCCTCGGCGTTGTCGACCTGCTCGAGAGCAAAGCCCTCATCTGGGGCGACGGGATGGGCGAGGAGTGGGAAGTCGCCGACATCCCCGAGAAGATGGTGGCCGACGCGGAGGATGCCCGGCACCAGCTGGTCGACGTCGTCTCCAACTTCGACGACACCATCATGGAGAAGTACCTGGCCGAGGAGCCCATTACCGCCGACGACCTGCGCCGCGCCCTGCGCACGGCCACGCTGGCGGCCGAAGTGGTGCCGGTCCTCTGCGGGTCCGCCTTCAAGAACAAGGGCGTGCAGCCGATGCTCGACGCCGTCATCGACTACCTGCCGAGCCCGCTCGACCTGCCCCCGACCCAGGGGACGCGCCCCAACCACCTCGAGGACATCGAAGAGCGCAAGGCCGACGACACCGACGCTTTCTCCGCCCTGGCCTTCAAGGTCATGACCGACCCCTATGTGGGCAAGCTGACCTACATCCGGGTGTACTCGGGCACCCTGACCAAGGGATCCACGGTCTCCAACTCGACCAAGGACAAGAAGGAGCGCATCGGCCGTATCCTCCAGATGCACGCCAACGACCGGGTGGACAAGGACGCGATCTTCGCCGGCGACATCATGGCCGTGGTCGGTCTCAAGAACACCACGACGGGTGACACCCTCTGCGACCCGTCCCGGCCCATCGTGCTCGAGGCACTCGAGTTCCCCGAGCCGGTGATCCACGTCGCCGTCGAGCCCAAGACCAAGGCGGACCAGGACAAGCTCTCCAAGGCCCTCTACTCGCTCAGCGAGGAGGACCCGACGTTCCGCGTCCGCTCCGACGAGGAGACGGGCCAGACGGTCATCTCGGGCATGGGCGAGCTCCACCTCGAGGTGCTGGTCGACCGCATGCTGCGTGAGTTCAGCGTGGATGCCAACGTGGGTAAGCCCCAGGTGGCCTACCGCGAGACGATCCGTAAGCCGGTCGAGAAGATCGAAGAGAAGTACGTCCGCCAGACCGGTGGCCGCGGCCAGTACGGCCACGTGGTCATCAGTGCCGAGCCGACCGGCCCGGGCGGCGGCTACGAGTTCGTCGACAAGATCAGCGGCGGTGTGATCCCCAAGGAGTACATCCCCTCGGTCGACGCCGGCATCCAGGAGGCGCTCACCTCGGGTGTGCTGGCCGGGTATCCGACCGTGGACGTCCGCGTCCTGTTGACCTACGGCTCGTACCACGACGTGGACTCCTCGGAAATGGCGTTCAAGATCGCCGGATCCATGGCGATCAAGAAGGCACTCCGGGCCGCCAGCCCGGTACTCCTCGAGCCGGTCATGGCGGTCACGGTCACCACGCCCGACGACTACATGGGCGACGTCATCGGTGACCTCTCTTCCCGGCGGGGCAAGGTCCAAAGCATGGACCAGCAGGGAAACAGCCATGTGATCAACGCGCAGGTACCGTTGGCCGATATGTTCGGCTACGCTACTGACCTGCGTTCGCGCACCCAGGGTCGCGCCACGTACACGATGCAGTTCCACTCGTACAACGAGGTGCCCGAGTCGATCTCCAAGGAGATCATCGCCCGGGCCCACGGGGAGTAGCCGGCGCCCCAGGGCTCCGGCAACAGTTCGCACAAGCAGAAATAGTTCGCACAAGCAGAAACAGACAGCGGCGTTCAGTCGCCGCGGCGGGCCCACGGGGGTCCCGTCCGATATCAGGGAGTAGTTACGGCGATGGCCAAGAAGAAGTTCGAGCGCACCAAGCCTCACGTCAACGTGGGAACGATGGGACACATCGACCACGGCAAGACCACGCTCACGGCGGCGATCACCAAGGTCCTGTCGGAGAAGAACCCCAACACGTCCTTCACGGCGTTCGATCAGATCGACGCGGCTCCTGAAGAGAAGCAGCGCGGCATCACGATCACCATCGCCCACGTCGAGTACGAGACCGAGGCGCGTCACTACGCGCACGTCGACATGCCGGGCCACGCCGACTACATCAAGAACATGATCACCGGTGCGGCGCAGATCGACGGCGCGATCCTGGTGGTTTCGGCGGCCGACGGCCCGATGCCCCAGACCCGTGAGCACGTCCTGCTGGCCCGCCAGGTCGGCGTGCCCTACATCGTGGTGGCCCTCAACAAGGCTGACATGGTGGACGACCCCGAGCTGCTCGAGCTGGTGGAGATGGAAGTACGGGAGCTTCTCAGCAACTACGACTTCCCGGGCGACGACACGCCGATCATTCAGGTCAGCGCGCTCAAGGCTCTCGAGGGTGACCCCGAGTGGAGCGAGAAGATCGTCGAGCTCATGGACGCCGTCGACTCGTTCATCCCCGAGCCCGAGCGTGACGTGGACAAGCCGTTCCTCATGCCGATCGAGGACGTCATGTCCATCACCGGTCGTGGCACCGTCGTGACCGGCAAGGTCGAGCAGGGCATCGTCAAGGTGGGCGAGGAAGTCGAGATCGTCGGCCTGCGCGACACCCAGAAGACAACGGTCACCGGCATCGAGATGTTCCGCAAGCTGCTGGACGAGGGGCGGGCCGGTGACAACGTCGGTGCGCTGCTGCGAGGCACGAAGAAGGAGGAAGTGGAGCGCGGCCAGGTGTTGTGCAAGCCCGGCTCCATCACCCCGCATACCAACTTCGAGGCCAACGTCTACGTGCTGAACAAGGAGGAGGGTGGCCGTCACAAGCCGTTCTTCACCAACTACCGGCCGCAGTTCTACTTCCGGACCACCGACGTGACCGGCACCATTTCACTGCCCGAGGGCACCGAAATGGTCATGCCGGGCGACAACACGGAGATGACCGTGGAGTTGGGCAAGCCCATTGCAATGACTGAAGGTCTGCGCTTCGCCATCCGTGAGGGTGGTCGCACCGTTGCTTCCGGTCGGGTTACGAAGATCCTCAAGTAACACCCGAGACGTACGGAACGAGAGCAGGCATCATGGCTGACGGCCCCAAGCAGAAGATTCGCATACGGCTCAAGGCCTATGACCACGAGATCCTCGATCAGTCGACCGAGAAGATCGTGCAGACGGTGTTGCGGACCCAGGCCAAGGTCCTGGGTCCCATCCCGTTGCCCACGGACAAGCACCGCTACACGGTGATTCGTTCGCCCCACAAGTACAAGGACTCCCGCGAGCACTTCGAGATGCGGGTCCACAAGCGCTTGGTGGACATTGTCGAGCACACGCCAAAGACAGTCGACTCGCTCCAGCGACTCGACCTGCCGGCCGGGGTGGACATCGAAATAAAGATTCAAACCGCCTAATCCGGGCTTTTCCGCCTGGCAGAGCGGGGCCCGCGTGGTGTAACGTCGCACGGGCCGATTTGGCACCCGATGGCGCCTCCGGCGCCGTCCTCTACAACAGAAGTGCGTGAACGCCGGTCTTTGCCGGTACCTCACGCCGAACCATTCGAGCGCTCCGCTCGGGATTCCCGGGCGGAGCGTTGGCGTGCGCACGGGAAGCCGTGGGCAGCGCAGGGAGATAAGACACGTGGCAAGCAAGGCGATCGTCGGCGAGAAGGTCGGCATGACCCAGGTCTGGGACGAACAGAACCGCGCCATCCCGGTGACGGTGCTGAAAGTCGCGCCCGTGCGCGTGGTCCAGGTCAAGACGGTCGAGTCGGACGGGTACTCGGCACTGCAGGTGACCTGGGGTTTTCGCCGGGCATCCACCCTGACCAAGCCCCAGATCGGGCACTTCGCCAAGGCCAGTGTCGAGCCCGGCCGGGGACTCGTGGAGCTGCGGCTCGACGACGTGGCCGAGTTCAGTGTGGGCCAGGAGTTGGCCGCGGATGTCTGGACGGCCGGCGATCGGGTGGACGCCATCGCCGTCAGCAAGGGCAAGGGGTTCGCCGGCGGTATGAAACGTCACAACTTCAAGGGCCAGGGAGCCTCGCACGGTAACCACAAGAGCCACCGCGTCCCGGGTTCGATCGGCGCCTGCGCCACTCCGTCCCGCGTCTTCAAGGGAACCCGCATGGCCGGGCAGATGGGCGGCAAGCAAGTGACCGCCCTCAATCTCCAGGTGATCTCGGCCGATCCGGAACGCCAGTTGGTCCTGGTCAAGGGAGCCGTGCCCGGGGCCCGCGGCACCGTGGTGGTCCTCCGGGACTCGGTCAAGGCAACCACCAAGCCGGGAGGGTCGCGATGACCGTCACTGACACGGTGATCCGCGGACCGGTCAAGAAGGACCGTCCGGCACCGGTCACCCGCAGCGTCACGCGCCGCAATGTGGCCGGGGACGAGCTCGGGTCGGTCGACCTCGAGCCTTCCATCTTCGGGATCGAGCCCAACCTCGCTGTGCTGCACCAGGTCGTGACCGCCCAGCTGGCCGCCGTCCGGGCCGGGACCCAGTCGACCAAGACCCGTGCACAGGTCCGCGGCGGTGGCGCCAAGCCGTTCGCCCAGAAGGGCACCGGCCGCGCCCGTCAGGGCTCGAGCCGCTCGCCCTCGATGAGCGGTGGTGGCATTGCGCTGGGGCCCAAGCCGCGCAGCTACAAGCAGCACACCCCCAAGAAGATGGTGCGCCTCGCGCTCCTGTCCGCCCTCAGTGACCGGGCAGCCAACGACCGGGTCGCCCTGGTCGACGAGTGGGGCTGGGAAGGTCCGAAGACCAAGGAAGCGGTCGCTGCGCTCACCAACCTCGAGATCGGCGGCACCGTGCTCGTGGTGCTCGCCGCCGACGAGACCATCGCCGGCCGTTCCTTCGCCAACCTGCCGCAGGTGACGACCACCTCATTCGCGCAACTCTCGGCCCACGACGTCCTGCGCAACGACTGGATTGTCTTCTCCGACCGCACGCTGCCGGGCTCCGATGCGTTCGGCGGCTCCGGATCCGGCACCGGTTCGGATGCGGCCGGGTCCGAGGCTCCCGCGGCGCCCAAGGCTGCGGCGCCCAAGGCTGCGGCGCCCAAGGCTGCGGCTCCCAAGGCTGCGGCGCCCAAGGCTGCCGCGCCCGAGGAAGCAGTGACCGAGGCGGCGGCGCCTGAAGTGGTTGCGCCCGAGGCCGAGGCCAACACAGAGGCCGAGGCGGATGCGCCAAAGGCTGTAACCGCTGCCGTTGCCGATACCGAGGAGCCCGACGCCGATGCGTGATGCCATGTCAGTGCTGATCCGGCCGGTGGTGTCCGAGAAGAGCTACGAGCTCATGGACCAGAACGTCTACGTCTTCATCGTGGATCCCGGCGCCACGAAGATCGACGTCCGCCACGCGGTCGAGCAGGCCTTCAACGTGCGCGTCACCAACGTCAACACGCTGAACCGCAAGGGGAAGTCGACGCGCAACCGGCGCACCAACATCAAGGGCCACCGCCCCAACACCAAGCGCGCCATCGTCACCCTCCATCCCGACGACTCCATCGATCTCTTCGATCGCTGATCACAGGATCGCACTCCATGCCACTTCGCTCACGTAAACCCACCAGCCCCGGCCGTCGCTTCCAGACGGTCTCGGACTTCTCCGAGATCACCCGTGATCACCCGGAGAAGTCGTTGCTCGCGCCCAACCCCGGATCGGGTGGGCGCAACAACCACGGTCGCAAGACGGCCCGTCACCGCGGCGGCGGCCACAAGCAGCAGTACCGGATCATCGACTTCCGTCGTAACAAGGACGGCGTCCCGGCGCGGGTTGCGGCCATTGAGTACGACCCCAATCGCAACGCGCGCATCGCCCTGCTCCACTACGCCGACGGTGAGAAGCGCTACATCCTGGCGCCGGCCGGCCTCAAGGTCGACGACAAGGTCCAGAGCGGTCAAGGGGCCGACATCCGCCCCGGCAACGCTCTTCCTCTGCGCTACATCCCGGTCGGGTCGACCATCCACAACGTCGAGCTTCGTCCCGGCGGCGGCGGGAAGATGGCCCGCGGCGCGGGCATGAGCATCCAGCTGGTGGCCAAGGAAGGCGCGTTCGCCACCCTGCGTCTGCCCTCGACAGAAATGCGACGGGTGTCGATCGACTGCCGGGGCACCCTTGGTGTGGTCGGCAACGCCGAGGCGGAGCTGATCAAGATCGGGAAGGCCGGACGCAACCGCTGGAAGGGCAAGCGCCCCCAGACCCGTGGTGTGGCCATGAACCCGGTGGACCACCCGCTCGGTGGTGGAGAGGGCAAGTCCTCCGGTGGGCGCCACCCGGTCTCGCCCTGGGGCAAGGCCGAGGGCCGCACCCGTTCCCGAAACAAGAAGTCCGATTCGATGATCGTCCGTCGGCGCCGCACCCGCGGCGCGCGGCGATAGGCGAGGGGTTGAGCAGGTATGCCGCGTAGCTTGAAGAAGGGCCCATTCGTCGACGACCACCTGTTGAAGAAGGTGGACGTGTTGAACTCGAGCGGAGAGAAGAAGGTCATCAAGACCTGGTCTCGTCGTTCGACGATCATCCCCGACATGGTCGGGCACACCATCGCCGTCCATGACGGGCGCCGGCACGTGCCGGTCTATGTGACCGAATCGATGGTCGGCCACAAGCTGGGCGAGTTCGCCCCGACACGCACCTTCCGGTACCACGCCGGGCAGGAGCGGGGAGCACGACGCTGACATGACCGCCACCAAGACCAACGAGCGTCCCGGGACGCGGGCCGTTCTCCGCCACAGCGGGTTGTCGGCCTCCAAGGTCCGCCAGGTCCTCGATCTCATTCGCGGGCAGGACGTGGACCGGGCCGCCGAGATCCTCGTCGGTACCGAGCGCGAAGCCGCGAACATCATCGGCAAGGTGCTGGCCTCGGCCGTAGCCAACGCCGCTCATAACGATTTTCAGAACCCCGACGAGCTCTACGTGTCGGCCTGCTACGCCGACGAGGGCACGACGGCCAAGCGGTGGCGCCCCCGGGCCCGTGGTCGGGCCACGCGCATCCGCAAGCGCTCGAGTCACATCACGATCATCGTGAGCCGGTTGCCGGCCGACAAGCTCGAGTTGCGCCGCAAGCGCATGGAAGCGGTCAGCGCGCACCGTTCGCGCCGGGTCGACGCCTCACGGCGCCGGGCCGACCTTTCGGGTCGACTTTCACGCCGCCGCGCGTCGCAGGCGGTGGCCGAAGCCGAGGCAGCAGCTGCGGCGGAGGCCGAGGAAGAGGCAATCGATTCGCACGTGATCGATGCCCCCGAGCTCGAGGCGGCCGAGGTCGATGACGTCGAGGTCGATGACGTCGAGAACGAGGTGTCGGAGGACGACGGCGCAGAGGACGACGGCGCCGAGAACGAGGTGGACGACGTCAGGGACGAAGGTGCCGCTGAGGTCGTCGATATGGACGACGAGGACGAGACGGTCGAGGCAGACGCCGACGCCGATGAGAAGGGCGAGTAGATGGGCCAGAAGGTAAACCCCTATGGCTTCCGCCTCGGTATCACTACCGACTGGAAGTCCCGTTGGTTCGAGGAGCGGCACTACCGCGAGTTCGTGGTCGAGGATTGGAAGATCCGCGACTACCTGATGACGCAGCTCGAGGCGGCCGCGGTCAGCCGTATCGAGGTGGAGCGCACGCGTGACCGTCTGCGGGTCGACATCCACACGGCGCGCCCCGGCATCGTGATCGGCCGCCGCGGCTCCGAAGCCGATCGCCTCAAGAAGAAGCTCGAGGAGATCACGGGTCTCCAGAACCGGATTCAGTTGAACATCCAGGAAATCAAGCAGCCAGAGTTGGACGCCGCCCTCATCGCCCAGGGCATCTGCGACCAGCTGGTGCGGCGCGTGGCCTTCCGTCGTGCAATGAAGCGGGCCATTCAGACCGTGCAGAAAGCCGGTGCCCAGGGCATCAAGGTGCAGTGCTCGGGTCGGCTCGGTGGCTCGGAAATGTCGCGCAAGGAGCAGTACCGCGAGGGTCGGGTGCCGCTGCACACCCTGCGGGCCGACATCGACTACGGGTTCCGCGAGGCGCGGACCACCTCGGGCCGGGTCGGCGTCAAGGTGTGGATCTACAAGGGCGACATCCTCCCCTACAAGGTCTCCATCGAAGACAAGATCACCCGCGAGGCGGCCATGGCCGTCGGGGAGACCTCGGGTCAGAGTGGGCCCCGCCGTCTCATCACCGCCGGTGGCGGCCGACGCAAGGCTGATTTCGGGGCGCCCGGCGAGGATGCCCCGGCCGAGAACGGTGCCGTGGCCGACGGTGACCTGCTCGACGAGCTGCTGGTCGACACCCCGAACGGGACTGAAGCGTTCGCGGTGGACATCGTCGAGGCGCCGGCTACCGATGAAGGAGCCGACGACGTGGTCGAGGCCCCGGTCGCCGACCTCCTCCCGGTTGCGCCCAGTGAGCCCGACGACCTGGAACGTCAGTTGGCCAAGGACGAGGAAATGGAACGTCAGAACCGTCACGAGCACCACGAGGCTCCGCACTTCCGCAAGGAGTCGGATTGACATGTTGATGCCCAAGAAGGTCAAGCACCGCAAGACGCAGCGCGGCCGCCTGAACGGACAGGCCCGTGGTGGCGCGTCCGTGGCCTTTGGCGACTTCGGCATTCAGGCCCTGGAGCCCGGGTGGTTGACGGCGCGTCAGATCGAGGCCGCACGTATCGCCATGACCCGTCACGTCAAGCGTGGTGGGAAGGTCTGGATCCGCGTCTTCCCCGACAAGCCGGTGACCCACAAGCCGGCCGAGACCCGTATGGGTTCGGGCAAGGGCAACCCCGAGCTGTGGGTGGCCGTCGTCCACCCGGGCCGGATTCTCTTCGAGCTCGCAGGTGTCGACGAGGAGCTGGCGCGTGCCGCTATGGAGCGGGCCATTCAGAAGCTCCCGTTCAAGGCGCGCTTCGTGGTGCGGCCGGGGACCCACGGACATGCGGAAGTAGCGGTCTGATGGCAAGTGCAAGCGATCTGGCCCAGTTGGACGGTGGTGAGTTGGCGACCCGGTTGGGTGACGCCCGGCGCGAGCTGTTCAACCTGCGGTTCCAGCTGGCGACCGGCCAGCTGGACAACCCGGCGCGGCGTCGGGCAGGTGCGCCACGACGTGGCACGCATCCTGACCGTGCTGCGTGCCCGCGAGATTCTCGAAGCCGAGGGCGTCTATGTCGCACCGACTGCAGCAGCGCACTCCGAGGCGCTGGCCAAGCTGGCTGCCGAGGACGCGGAGGTCGCCGAGCGGGCCGCCGCCCGCGCTGCCGCGGCAGAAGCCGACGCCGCCGACCACGATCACGATCACGACCATGACCATGACCACGTTGCCGACATTGATGACATCGACGAGGTTGACGACGACGAATTCGACGACGACGACGAAGAAGAAGAGGAAGAGGCCTGATGGCCGACGAGACCGAAGAGACAACTGACGAAGTGACCGAGCCCGTGGAGGCACGAGCGGCGGCGACGTCCGCAGCCGTCCCGGCAGCTGAGGCCGAGGCCTCGCCGGCCGCGTCCGCCCCGGCGCCGGCAGCGGCCAAGGTGGCCGCCCCACCGGTCGAAGATGCAGACGGCCCCCGCCCGAACCGGCGCAAGGTGCGTGAGGGTGTCGTCGTGTCCGATGCCATGCAGTCGACCGTCGTGGTGGCTGTCGTGGAGCGTGTCCGTCACCCCCGCTACGGCAAGACGGTGCAGCGTACCAAGAAGCTGTACGTGCACGATGCCGAGGACACCGCCAAGGTGGGGGACCGGGTCCGTGTGCAGGAGACCCGTCCGTTGTCAAAGCTCAAGCGCTGGCGGCTCACCGAAGTTGTGGAGAGGGCCCGATGATTCAGCAAGAGTCCCGCCTCCGGGTGGCCGACAACTCCGGGGCGCGTGAGGTGCTGTGCATCCGCGTGCTCGGGGGGTCCCGTCGACGTTACGCCAGCATCGGCGACGTCTTCGTGGCCACGGTCAAGGACGCCATCCCCGGCGCCGCGGTGAAGAAGGGCGACGTGGTCAAGTGCGTGGTCGTGCGCACCAAGAAGGAAAAGCGTCGGGCTGACGGCAGCTACATCAGATTCGACGAGAACGCGGCGGTGCTGATCAACGACCAGCAGCAGCCGCGCGGCACCCGTATTTTCGGCCCCGTCGGGCGCGAGCTGCGGGACAAGCGGTTCATGCGCATCGTGTCGTTGGCCCCGGAGGTGTTGTGATGCGGATCCACAAAGGCGATCAGGTGATCGTGCGCTCAGGCAAGGACAAGGGCAAGAAGGCCGAGGTCGTGCGCGCGTTCCCGCGCGAGGACAAGGTCATCCTCGAAGGCGTGAACATCGCCAAACGCCACGCCAAGCCCACCCGGGCCACCCAGCAGGGCGGCGTCATCGACAAGTTCATGCCGGTGCACGTCTCGTCGGTGGCGTTGTGGTGCAAGAGCCACGACGGCCCGGCGCGCGCGGGCATGGACATCGGGAAGGACGGCACAGAAAGTCCGCGTCTGCCGCAAGTGTGGAGCTCAGCTATGAGCACGACCGTGAGCGCACCGGTGCGGCCCCGGCTCAAGGAGCGTTACGTGAGCGAGCTGCGGGCCCAGCTCCAGGACGAGCTCGAGCTGGGCAACATCATGGAGGTCCCCGGCCTCGAGAAGATCGTCATCAACATGGGCGTGGGCCGGGCCACCCAGCAGGCCTCCCTCCTCGAGGGGGCCCAGCGCGACCTGGAGCTCATCACCGGGCAGAAGCCGATCGTGACGAGGGCGAAGCAGTCGATCGCCGGTTTCAAGTTGCGTGAGGGGCAGGCCATCGGCGCCAAGGTGACCTTGCGCGGCGACCGGGCCTGGGAGTTCTTCGACCGTCTGTTGAGCTTGGCCATTCCCCGCATCCGTGACTTCCGGGGGCTTTCCCCCCGTTCGTTCGACGGGAAGGGCAACTACACCTTCGGGGTCACCGAGCAGCTCATCTTCCCCGAGATCGACTATGACCGCATCGACAGCGTCCGCGGCATGGACATCACCATCGTCACCACAGCACGCAACAACGAGGAAGGGCGGGCGTTCCTCGCCGCGTTCGGCTTCCCGTTCCGACAGGAGACTCGATAAGCATCATGGCAAAAAAGGCTTTGATTGAGAAGCAACAGCGCACACCGAAGTTCAAGGTTCGTGGCTATACCCGCTGCCAGCGGTGTGGTCGTCCCAAGGCCGTGTATCGCAAGTTCGGGCTGTGCCGTATCTGCCTGCGTGTGATGGTGCACGCCGGCGAGATACCGGGTGTCACAAAGGCGAGTTGGTAGGCGCACCATGACGATGACCGATCCCATCGCGGACATGCTCGACGCGTATCCGTAACGCCAACTCCGCCATGTTCGACACGGTGAAGATGCCAGGCTCCAAGCTGAAGGAGTCCCTCGCCGGCATCCTCGAGCGTGAAGGCTTCATCGCGGGCTACCACGTCGAGCCGAACGGGGACAAGCCGGGCACGACGCTCGAGATCTCCCTGAAGTACTCGGCCGACCGCACCCGCACCATCGCCGGCATCAAGCGGATCTCCAAGCCGGGGCTGCGCATTTACGCGCGGGCCGACGGCATCCCGCGAGTGCTGGGTGGCATGGGGGTGGCCGTGCTGTCGACCAGCCAGGGTCTGGTGACCGATCGTGAAGCGCGCCGCAAGCACTTGGGCGGCGAGGTGCTCTGCCATGTCTGGTAGTCCCGCCGCCGCGACCCGCACGGGAGGTGACGCCTGATGTCACGTATCGGACGTTCGCCCATTCCGGTCCCTTCCAACGTCACCGTCACGCTCGACGGCAACGCAGTCAGCGTCAAGGGGCCCCAGGGGCAACTCGACCGGGAGCTGCCGGCCGGCATCTCCATCACCCAGGAGGGTGAGGAGCTGGTGGTCACCCGTCCCGACGACGAGCGGCGCCACCGTGCGCTGCACGGCCTGTCGCGCTCGCTGGTCGCCAACATGGTGACCGGTGTGACCGACGGTTTCTCCAAGGATCTCGAGATCGTCGGCGTGGGCTACCGCGCCACCGCCAAGGGGCCGGGCTCGCTCGAGCTCGCCCTCGGCTTCTCGCACCCCGTGTTCGTCGACGCCCCCGAGGGCATTACCTTCGAGGTACCCCTGCCGACCCGCATCACGGTCAGGGGAATCGACAAGGAAAAGGTGGGCCAGGTGGCCGCCGACATCCGCAAGCTCCGCAAGCCCGAGCCCTACAAGGGCAAGGGCGTGCGCTACGCCGGCGAGCGGGTCCTCCGCAAGGCCGGAAAGGCAGCGAAGTAATGGCACGTACAGACGATCGGACCCGGCTCCGGGTTCGCCGCCACGCCCGGGTCCGGGCCAAGGTGACCGGTACCCCCGAGGTACCGCGCCTGGCCGTGCACCGTTCCAATCGCCACATCTCGGCCCAGGTCATCGACGACACCACCGGGCGGACGCTGGCGTCCGCCTCGTCGGTGGAGCCGGAGCTGCGCGCCAGTCTGGGGCAGAGCGGCGGGGGTAACGTGACCGGCGCCGCGTCGGTGGGGCGGTTGTTGGGAACACGGGCCAAAGCGGCCGGCATCACAAAAGTGGTCTTTGACCGTGGTGGCTTCGTCTATCACGGCCGTGTCGCCGTCCTGGCGGATGCGGCACGGGCCGAGGGACTGGAGTTCTGAGCATGGTCGACACACAGTACGAAGAGCGCACCATCAAGGTGAATCGCGTGGCCAAGGTCGTCAAGGGTGGCCGCCGGTTCTCCTTCGCCGCGCTCATGGTGGTGGGGGACGGCAACGGCAAGGTCGGCCTGGGCTACGGCAAGGCCAAGGAAGCCGGATTGGCCGTCCAAAAGGGCATCGAAGAGGCGCGCAAGAACCTCTTCGAGGTCCCGCTGGCCGGTAGCACGATCGTGCACCCGGTCATCGGGGAGAGCGGCGCCGGCCGCGTCATGCTCAAGCCGGCCGCACCCGGTACCGGTGTCATCGCCGGAGGCGCGGCCCGGGCCATCCTCGAGATGGCGGGCATCCGCGACATCCTGGCGAAGTCGCTCGGCTCCTCCAACGGGATCAACGTGGCCCACGCCACCATCGCCGGCCTCAAGGCCCTGCGCCGCCCCGACGAGGTGGCTGCCCTGCGCGGCAAAGCGGCCGACGAGGTGACGCCGGGCGGCGTGCTGCGCTCCTACCGCGAGCGCAAGCGTGAGACCGACCTCTACGCGGCGGAGACGCGCTGACCATGCCTGCTCGTCCGCCCAAGGCCACCAAAGACGACAAGGCGCGCCTGGTGATCACCCAGACGCGCTCTGCCATCGGGAGCAAGCCCAAGCACCGCGGCACGCTGCGTGCCCTGGGGCTGCGCGGCATCGGGCAGTCCAACGACCTCCCGGATCGCCCCGAAATCCGGGGCATGATCGCCCGCGTCCCGCATCTGATCAACGTCGAGGAGGTGTCGCGATGAAGTTGCACGATCTGGCGCCACCCAAGGGTGCCACCAAGGCCAAGCAGCGGGTAGGCCGCGGCACCGGTGGCAAGGGCCACAAGACGGCCGGCCGCGGGACCAAGGGCCAGCACGCCCGCAACACCGTGCCCGCGGGCTTCGAGGGTGGGCAGCTGCCCCTCATGCAGCGCATCCCCAAGCTCAAGGGGTTCACCAACCCCTTCCGCATCGTCTACACACCGGTCAACATCGGGGTCCTGGCCGGCCTGGAGGGTGACGAGTTCACCGTCCAGACGATGGTCGACGCCGGGTTGTGCCGGCCGAAGGATCTGGTCAAGGTCCTCGGGCAGGGCGCGCTGTCGCGCCCGATCCGGGTGACCGCGCATGCCTTTTCGGCTTCGGCCGCCGCCGCGATCACCACGGCGGGCGGTAGCGTTGAGAAGATGCCACTCCCCTTCGGCCATGGGCGTCCCCCGGCATCGGGCAACGCCTTGATGAACCGGTAGTGACGACACCCGGACAGCACTGAGAAGGCGCGCCCATGCTCTCGCGGCTTGCCAATGTGTTCAGGGTTCCGGACCTTCGTAACAAGGTCATCTTCACCCTGGCCATCATCGCCCTCTACCAGATCGGGGCCAACGTCCCGGTCCCGGGGGTGAACTGGGGCCGGCTGCAGTCCCTCGAAGCGGGCGCCTCCTCGTCCGGCGTGCTGGGCTTCCTCAACCTCTTCAGTGGCGGCGCCCTGGTGCGCCTGGCCGTCTTCGGCCTGGGCGTCATGCCCTACATCACCAGCTCCATCATCATTCAGCTGCTCTCGACCGTTATCCCCAAGCTGGAGGAGTGGCGCGACCAGGGCGCGGTCGGGCAGAAGAAGATCACCCAGACCACCCGGTACCTGACCGTCGCGCTGGCGCTCATGCAGTCCTCCGGTCTGATCTACGCCTTCCACGGCCATGACGCCGCCCTGCTCGGCACCACCGTCGACCTCATCCCGAAGTTCAGCTTCCCCCTGGCCGCGTTCATGGTCCTGATCCTGACCGCAGGGACGGCGTTCGTCATGTGGCTGGCCGAGCTCATCACCCAGCGCGGCATCGGCCAGGGCATGTCGATCCTGATCTTCGCCAACGTGGTGGCGGCCATTCCCGAACGGGTTCCGGTCGATCCTGGCCGAGGGCGGCAAGTTCAAGTTCGGGGTCATCATCGCCGTGTCCCTGATCCTGTTGGTGACCATCGTCTTCTTCGACCAGGGCCAGCGGCGTATTCCCGTCACCTTCGCCCGCCGGGTCGTGGGTCGGCGAATGTACGGCGGGAGCAGCACCTACATCCCCTTGAAGGTGAACCAGTCCGGCGTCATCCCGATCATCTTCGCCTCGTCGGTGCTCTACATCCCGGTCCTCTTGTCCAACGTGATCCAGGTGAATTGGTTCCAGAGTTTCGTGCGGCGCAGCCTGACGCCGACCAGCTTCTTCTACATCGCGGCGTACTTCGTCCTCATCTTCATGTTCACGTTCTTCTACGTCTACGTGGCCTTCGACCCGCACCAGCAGGCGGATCTGATCCGCAAGCAGGGCGGCTTCGTCCCGGGCATCCGGCCCGGCCCCCCCACCGAGCGCTACTTCGCGCACATCCTGAGCCGGATCACCGTCGTGGGCGCAGTGTTCCTGGGGTCCGTGGCCGTCGTACCCTCTCTCCTTATGGCGTTGTGGCATCTCAACTCGTTCCCCTTCTACGGAACGACGCTGTTGATCTCCGTCGGTGTCGCGCTCGAGACGATGCGCCAGATCGACAGCCAGCTGATGATGCGCAACTACGAGGGCTTCCTCAAGTAGGGGATCTGTGATCCCCGGGGTCAGGCTCGTGGTCCTCGGCAAGCAGGGGGCCGGCAAGGGAACGCAGTGCGTTCGCCTTTCGCATCACTACGTCGTGCCCCATGTCTCCACCGGGGACATGCTGCGGGGCGAGGTCAAGTCCAAGACGCCGCTCGGCGTGCGGGCCCAGTCCCTCATGGACAAAGGCGAGCTCATCCCCGACGACATGGTCATGGAGATGGTGCAGGTCCGCCTCTCCGAGCGCGACACCAGGGGTCGCGGCTTCGTCCTCGACGGCTGCCCCCGCACGACGGCCCAGGCCACCGACCTGGACGAGATCGTGCACCCGTTCGGGTTGGACATCGTGATCGACCTCAACGTGCCGACCGACCTGGTCATGAAGCGGCTGGCCTCGCGGCGTGTCTGCGTGGACTGCGGCGCCAACTACTCGACGGCGGCGCCGCCCATGGTCAACTGGGCCTGCGACGTCTGTGGCGGCGAGGTGGTCCAGCGCGAGGACGACACCGAAGAGGCGATTCAGCGGCGCCTCGACCTCTACGAGGCCGAAACGGCTCCGCTCATCGCCTGGTATACCGAACGTGGCCTTTTGGTTTCCATCAACGGGACCGGGTCGCCCGATGCGGTGACCCGGCGGGTGGTGGGGGCCATCGACACCCAGCGGCGGAAGAAGAGGGAGTAGTGCGGCGTAACGACGAAGAGCTGGCCAAAATGCGCAAGGCCGGCAAGGTCGTGGCCGAGATGCACGAGGCCACCCGGGCCGCCGCCAGGCCCGGGGTGACGACGGCCGAGCTGGACGCCGTGGCCCGGGACGGTGCTCGAACGCCGTGGGGCGCCGGTCCAACTTCTTGGGCTACCACGACTTTCCGGCCGTGATCTGCACCTCGCCCAACAGCATGATCGTCCACGGCATCCCCGGCGCCTACCGGCTCGAGGAGGGGGACATCCTCTCCATCGACTGCGGGGCGATCATCGAGGGGTACCACGGCGACGCCGCCTTCACCATGGGCATCGGGAAGATCTCGGCCGAGGCCCAGAAGCTGATCGAGGTGACCGAGCGCAGCCTGTGGGCGGGGATCGAGCAGTTGAAGAAGGGAAATGCCCTGCACGAGGTGGGGCGGGCCGTCCAGAACGTGGCCGAGGCCGGCGGGTTCAGCGTGGTGCGGGAGTACGTCGGGCACGCCATCGGCACGGCCATGCACGAGCAACCCCAGGTGCCGAACTACTGGCCCGGCAACCGCGGGCCCACGCTCAAGACGGGGATGGTCTTCGCGGTCGAGCCCATGGTCAACGCCGGCTCGGCCGCCACCGAGATGCTCGATGACGGGTGGAGCGTCGTCACCGCCGACGGGCGTCTGTCGGCCCATTTCGAGCACACGATTGCCGTCACGCCCGAGGGCCCGGAGGTCTTCACCTTGGCCTGAGAGAGGGCCCCGACGGGGTGCGAGCCGAGGCCTGACGGGGGCCGTTGGAATTGTGCGCCAATTGGGGTAGAATAATTCGCTGGTTCTGGGCCAGGTCGCTTTTGGGCCACTTGCCGTCGAGCCACATCCGATTACCGCCCCGTTCCGGCCTCGCGCCACCGGTGCGCTCGGAGCAGCACCAGAAATCGATCATTGAGGAGAGTCACCTGCCCAAGCCCAAGGAAGATGCCATCGTGCTCGAAGGCACGGTGGTCGAGCCACTGCCCAATGCAATGTTCCGCGTAGAGCTGGAGAACGGACACAAAGTGTTGGCGCACAGCTCGGGCAAAATGCGGATGCACCGTATCCGCATTCTTCCGGGGGACAAGGTCCAGGTGGAGATCACTCCGTACGACCTCAACCGGGGTCGTATCACCTACCGGTACAAGTAACGACCGGTGCAAGTAGCGAGAGATAAGGACGCGACGTGAAAGTTCGGCCAAGTGTCAAGCCGATCTGTGAGAAGTGCAAGGTGATCCGGCGGCATGGCGTCGTCCGGGTGATCTGTGAGAACCCGCGCCACAAGCAGCGCCAGGGCTGAGGAGAGGAACCATATGGCTCGAATTTCGGGAGTGGACATCCCCCGCGAGAAGCGGCTGGAGATCTCCCTGACGTACATCTTTGGCATCGGCAACACCCTCTCGAGCCAGATCTGCGAAGCGGTCGACGTCAATCCCTCGACGAGGGTGCGTGACCTGACCGACGAAGAGGTGGCGCGCCTGCGCACCTACATCGACGCCAACTTCAGGGTCGAAGGCGACCTGCGGCGCGACGTGTCCCAGGACATCAAGCGCAAGATGGAGATCAACTGCTACCAGGGTGTGCGTCACCGTAAGGGGCTGCCGGTCCACGGCCAGCGGACGCACACCAACGCCCGGACGCGCAAGGGCCCGAAGAAGACCGTGGCCGGGAAGAAAAAGGTGAAGAAGTAGATGGCAAAGCCCACCAAGCAGGCTCGTCGCCCGCGCCGCAAGGAGCGCAAGAACATCAGCTACGGCGTGGCGCACATCAAGAGCTCGTTCAACAACACGATCGTGTCGATCGCCGACCCCGAGGGCAACGTCCTCGCCTGGGCCTCGGCCGGCAACGTCGGGTTCAAGGGTTCCCGCAAGTCCACCCCGTTCGCGGCCCAGCTGGCCGCCGAAGCCTGCGCCAAGCGGGCCATGGAGCACGGGGTGCGCAAGGTCGACGTCCTCGTCCGTGGCCCCGGTTCGGGCCGTGAGACGGCTATCCGGTCCCTCGCTGCCGTCGGCATCGAGGTCGTCGGCATCAAGGACGTCACCCCCATCCCCCACAACGGCTGCCGCCCCAAGAAGCGGCGTCGGGTCTAGGTCTAGAGGAAGAGTTTTATGGCGAGATACACCGGACCCGTCTGCCGTCTCTGCCGGCGCGAGCGGACCAAGCTGTTCTTGAAGGGCGAGCGCTGCTACTCGCTCAAGTGCCCCGTCTCCGAGGCGGTGACCGACCGTCACAGCCGCGCCTACCCGCCCGGCGAGCACGGGCGTGACCGCATGCGGCAGGGTTCGGAATACCTGACCCAGCTGCGTGAGAAGCAGAAGGCACGCCGGATCTACGGTCTGTTGGAGAAGCAGTTCCGCAACCTCTACGAGGAGTCGAGCCGCCAGCCCGGCATCACCGGCGAGAACCTCCTGCGGAACCTCGAGCTGCGCCTCGACAACGTCGTGTTCCGGGCCGGATGGGGCGCCAGCCGCCGCCAGGCCCGCCAGTTCGTCCGCCACGGGCACGTGCTCGTCAACGGCAAGCGCGTCGACATCCCGAGCTACCGGGTGCGCAAGGGCGACCGGGTCACCCTCAAGAGCGGAACCCGCGAGAACTTCTCCGTACGCCGCAACATGGACACCCTCGAGCGGCAGACCCCGGCCTGGCTCGAGACCGGCGACGGCGGCTTCAGCGTCGCCGTCCTGAACCCCCCGCTGCGCGAGCACATCGACGAGCCCGTGCAGGAGCAGCTCATCGTCGAGCTGTACTCGAAGTAGGACCTGACCTCTCACCCGGCGTCCCCACGCCGGCCTCGACCCCAGCCCCCGACCCAGCCCGCAACGCAACACAGGAGTCCCCACGATGCTGATCATCCAACGACCGACAGTGGAAGCAGTCGACGAAGAGCAGAACAACCGGCAGCGTTTCGCCATCGGCCCGCTCGACCCCGGCTTCGGTACCACGCTCGGGAATTCGCTGCGCCGCACGCTGCTCTCGTCCATCCCGGGGGGCGCAGTGACCCAGCTGCGGTTCGATGAGGCGTTGCACGAGTTCACGACCCTGCCGGGGGTCAAGGAGGATGTCACCGACATCATCTTGAACCTCAAGGACCTGCTGGTGCGCATCCACACCGACGAGCCGGTGACCCTCCGTCTCGACGTGCGTGGCCCGATCGATGCCACGGCAGCCGATCTGCAGGCGACCTCCGACGTCGAGGTCCTCAACCCCGACCTGCACATCGCCTCGATCAACGCCAAGGGCCGCCTTGCCGTCGACGTGACGGTCGAGCGGGGTCGTGGCTATGTGTCGGCGGACAAGAACAAGCGCTCGAACACCATCGGCGTCATCCCGATCGACTCCATCTTCTCGCCCGTCCACCGGGTGACCTTCGACATTGAGCCGGTGCGGGTGGAACAGTCCACCAACTACGACCGGCTGGTGCTCGACATCGAGACGGACGGGACCATCACCCCCCGTGAGGCACTGGCGTCGGCCGGCGACACCCTGCGCAAGCTGGTCGGTCTGGTCGCCGATCTCGAGGATGCGCCGCAGGCATTGGAACTGGGCGACACCGGCGTGACCCAATCCGGCTCACCGGACCTCGACCTGCGTATCGAAGAGCTCGACCTCTCCGAGCGCCCCCGCAACTGCCTCAAGCGGGCGCAGATCAACACCATCGGTGAGCTCGTCGAGCGCACCATGGACGATCTGCTGGCCATCACCAACTTCGGGCAGAAGTCGGCTGACGAGGTCGTGCAGCGCCTCGACGAGCGCGGGCTCTCGCTCCGCACCCGGGACTGATCGACGATGCAAGGAACCCCGAAGCGTGGACGCCGGATGGGCGGGAGCTCGGCGCACCAGAAGGCGATCCTGGGCAACCTGGTGGCGTCGCTGATCGCGGCCGAGTCACTGGTGACCACCGAGGCCAAGGCGAAGGCCCTGCGCCCGGTGGCCGAGAAGTGTGTGACCGCGGCCCGCAAGGGTGGTATCCACCAGCACCGCCGCGTCGTGGCCCTGATCCGGGACAAGGACATGGCCCACAAGCTCTTCGAGGAGATCGGGCCACGCTATGCGGAGCGCCCCGGCGGCTACACCCGGATTCTCAAGCTCGGTCCGCGTCCGGGCGACAACGCGCCGATGGCGCGGATTGAGTTCGTCTAGTCCCGGCATCGATCTGGGCGAGCTCGTCCCCCCGGACGCTGTCGCACTGCCCGGGCAGTCGCAGCGCTGGAGGCTCCTGATCGCCTACGACGGTGCCGCCTTTCGCGGCTTCGCCCCCCAACCCGAGGTGCCGACGGTGGCCGGGGCCCTGCGCCACGCCCTCGGTCGGACAGCCCGCATGACCGAGCCGCCGCTGCTGACCTGCGCCGGCCGCACCGATGCCGGCGTCCATGCCCGGGGCCAGGTGGTGCACGTCGACCTGCCGCCCGTCCCCTTCGACGGAGTGGGCCTGGCGCGTGCGCTCAACCGCCAGCTGGCGCCGTCCATCGTCGTGTTGGTGGCCGAAGAGGTTCCTTCCACGTTCGACGCCCGCCGCTCGGCCTTCGCCCGCACGTACCGCTACCTGGTGTGGAACGCCCCGGCGCCTGATCCCCTCTTGGACCCGATGACCTGGCATGTGCGCGATCCGCTGGATCTGCGGGCCATGGAGGCGGCCTCGGACGTGCTGCTCGGTACCCACGATTTCCGCTCGTTCTGCCGGCGCAAGCCCGGCTCGAGCCCCGAGGAGCCCATCGTCCGGCGGGTCACGCGCGCCAAATGGGTCCTCGAAGAGAGCCGGGAACTGACCGACATCGGCGGCGGTCGCCTCCTCCGTTTCGAGATACAGGCCAACTCCTTCTGCCACCAGATGGTGCGCTCGGTCGTCGGCAGCCTGGTCGAGGTCGGCCGCGGGCGGGCGAATGCGGCCACCCTGCTCGAACGGCTGCGGTCCGCGACCCGGCACCGCGCGGCCGATCCAGCCCCGGCCCAGGGCCTCTGCCTGGTTTCGGTGTACTACGGGCCGGACGCCGCCTGAGACGCCCGCTTGCGCCGCCCGCCAAGGCCCGGCTTGCCCGACCCGCTCCGGGGCCCTATCCTGGTACGTCGGCCCACGGGACCTCCGAGGGCCTGAGCACACCTGTGGGTGGGAGCTCCCCGATTCATCTGTCAGCGAAAGACCGTTCCCTTGCGCACATTTTCACCCAAAGTCAGCGAGATCCAGCGGGCCTGGTACGTGGTCGACGCCGATGGTCTCGTCCTGGGTCGCCTGGCCTCCGAGGTGGCCCGCATCCTGCGCGGGAAGCACCGCCCCTATTTCGCCCCCCATATCGACACCGGTGATCACGTGGTCGTGGTCAACGCCGACAAGGTGATCCTCACCTCGGGCAAGGCCGACGAGAAACTGGCCTACCGCCACAGCGGCTACCCGGGAGGGCTGCGGTCCACCAGCTACGCCGAATTGCTCGAGAAGTCGCCCGACGAAATGATCCGTCGATCCGTCCGCGGCATGCTCCCGAAGAACACACTCGGTCGGGCGATGTTGAGCAAGCTCAACGTCTACGCCGGCCCCGACCATCCCCACGCAGCCCAGCGCCCCGAGCCGCTCGAGCTGCCCGCGGCCCGTCGGGCCAGCTGACCGAACGACTGAAGGAGCTCACCACCGATGCCCGCACCACTCACCCAGACCACCGGCCGCCGCAAGCAGGCCGTGGCCCGTGTCCGTTTCCGCCCCGGCCAGGGCGCCATCCGGGTCAACAAGCAACCGATCGAGGCGTACTTCACCTCGGCCACGCATCGCATGCTGTTGACCGAGCCCCTGCGGGTGACCAACACCACCGAGTCCTATGACATCGACGCCACCATCGACGGGGGCGGGATCTCGGGCCAGGCCGGCGCGATGCGCCTCGGCATCGCCCGGAGCCTGTGCGAAATGGACCCCGAGCACCGCGCCGCGCTGAAGCGGTCGGGCCTCCTCACTCGCGACGCCCGCGAGAAGGAGTCGAAGAAGTACGGCCTGAAGAAGGCCCGCAAGGCGCCGCAGTACTCCAAGCGGTAGGAGGGTGGCGTCGGCTCGCTTCGGCACCGACGGCGTCCGCGGCGTCGCGAACGAAGAGCTGACCGCCGAGTTGGCCCTGGCTCTCGGCCGCGCCACGGCCCGGGTACTCCCCGCTCCGGCCTTCGCCGTGGGCCGCGACACGCGACGTTCGGGGCCCCTGCTCCAGGCCGCGTTCTCGGCCGGATTGGCGACCGAGGGTGCGGACGTCATCGACCTGGGCGTCGTGCCGACGCCCGGTGTGGCGACGGTGGCCGAGCGGCGCAGAATGCCGGGTGCGATGGTCTCGGCCTCGCACAACCCCTTCGGCGACAACGGGATCAAGCTCTTCAGCTCGCTCGGCACCAAGTTGCCGGTCGGGCTCGAGTCCGAGGTGGAGCATGAGCTGGCCTCGATCCTCGACGACGCCGAACGGCCACCCCGGCGCCCGACCGGGTACGGGGTGGGCCAGATCAGCGTCGACGCCGCTGCGGCCGACATCTACCGCGAGCATCTGCTCACCGCCATCGAGGGCCGCGGGCTGCACGGCCTGCACATCGTGGTCGACTGCGCCAACGGGGCAGCCAGCGCCTTCGCCCCGGGGATCCTGGCGGAGCTGGGAGCGACGGTCACCACGCTGTGCGCCTCGCCCGACGGCACCAACATCAACGACAAGTGCGGGTCGACCGATCCCGGACTGCTGGCGCGGACCGTCACGGAGCGGGGGGCCGATCTCGGGCTGGCTCTCGACGGCGATGCCGACCGGGTGATCGCGGTCGATCACACCGGAACGGTGGTGGACGGCGATGTCCTGTTGGCCCTCTTCGCCCTCGACCTGGCCCGCCGCGGCCACCTGGTGGGCAACACCGTCGTGGTGACGGTCATGACCAACCTCGGGTTCCGCTTGACGATGGAGGCGCACGGCATCGGGGTGCGGGAGACCGATGTGGGTGACCGGCACGTGTTGGCCGCGCTGGACATGGACGGTCTGGCCCTCGGTGGCGAGCAATCGGGTCACATCATCTTCCGATCCCGTTCGACCACGGGCGATGGCATCCTCACCGGCATCTCCCTGGCCGACCTCATGCAGCGGACGGGCCGGTCGCTGGCCGACCTGGCTGAGGGCCTGGTCGAGCGGGTCCCCCAGGTCCTGGTCAACGTCCCGATTCCTCAACCCGGCCGGCTGGCCGACTGCGACCCCGTGTGGGACGCGGTGGCCGAGGCGCAGGCCAAACTCGGGCACGAGGGAAGGGTCCTGCTCCGGGCCAGCGGGACCGAACCGCTGGTGCGGGTCATGGTCGAGGCCAGGGAGGAAACTCAGGCGAACGCCATGGCGGCCGAGCTGGCCCGGGTGGTCGAGTCCGAGCTCGGGCAAGTAGGAGGCTGACCAGGCGGCTACCGGTGCCGGCCGACCCCCCAGGTAACCTGGACGGATATGTGCGGCATCTTCGGCGTCACGGGCGAGCCCGACGCCCTCCCCCTCATCCTCGGTGCGTTGCACCAGCTGGAGTACCGGGGGTACGACTCGGCCGGGGTGGCGCTCGTCGTGGACGGGGGGATCTGGCGGGCCCGGGCGGCTGACGGCACGCGTTCGGTGGCAGACCTGGCGCAGCTCACGACCGGCGATACGGACACGCCGGCCCGCATGCCGGCACCCGCTGCCCATGGCGCTGGCGTCGGCCACACCCGCTGGGCCACCCACGGACACCCGACGGCCGAGAACGCCCACCCCCACCTCGACTGCACGGGCCGCCTCGCCATCATCCACAACGGGATCATCGAGAACCACGGTGCGCTGCGCAGCGAGCTCGTCGGTGCCGGCCACACGTTGACCTCGGCCACCGACACCGAAGTGATGGCCCATCTCATCGAGCAGCAGATGGGAGCGGGACTGTCGTTGGCCGAAGCCACACGGGCCGCGCTGGGACGCGTGCGTGGTGCGTTCTCCATCGCCGTCCTCCATGCCGATGAGCCGGACACGATCGTCGCGGCCCGCCGTTCCACCCCACTGGTACTCGGGCTGCGCGACGACGTGGCGCTCCTGGCTTCGGACATCCCGGCGCTCCTCGGCCATGCCGGTCACCTCTTCGCCCTGAGCGACGACGAAGTGGCCGTGCTCACCCCCGGTGCCATCACAGTGACCACGCTCGAGGGGGACCCGGTCACCCTCGAGGAGTTGGACATCACGTGGGACCTCGAGGCGGCCCAAAAGGACGGCTTCGAGGACTTCATGTCCAAGGAGATGCACGAGCAGCCACGGGCGGTGGCCAATACGCTCCTTGATCGCCGTGGCCCGGCCGGGCAGCTCGTCCTGGACGAAATGCGTCTCGGTCCCGAGGAGCTCCGCCAGATCGACAAGGTCTGCATCGTGGCCTGCGGCAGCAGCTACCACGCCGCGCTCGTGGCGAAGTACGCCATTGAGCGCTGGGTCAAGCTGCCCACCGAGGTCGATATCGCCAGTGAATTCCGCTACCGGGACCCGGTGATGACGGAGCGCACGTTGTGCGTCGGTGTCTCCCAGTCCGGCGAGACGCTCGATACGTCCAAGGCCATGGACGAGGCCTCTCGCCTCGGGGCCAAAGTCCTGGTCGTCTCCAACGTGGTCGATTCATCGATGGCCCGCCAGGCGGACGGGGTGTTCTACACGAGGGCCGGTCCCGAGGTAGGGGTGGCCTCGACGAAGTGCCATCTTGCCCAGATCGTGGCCCTCGAGATCCTCGGCCTCACGTTGGCCCAGATTCACGGCACGCTGACCGCCGAGGAGATCGCGGCGGTGCTCGACGAAATGGACCGCCTGCCTGATCTCGTCGAGGAGACATTGCGCCGAGCCCCCGCGGTCGACGACGTTGCCGGCAAGCTGGTCGAGGCGCGTGACTTCTTCTTCCTGGGACGTCACGTCGGCTACCCGATGGCACTCGAGGGCGCGCTCGAAGTTGAAGGAGCTCGCCTATCTGCGGGCCGAAGGCTATGCCGCGGGCGAGCTCAAGCACGGTCCCATAGCCCTCATCGAGCCGGGCACGGTCGTCGTCGGCATTGCGACGCGCAACCGGTTGTGGGAGAAGTTGCTCTCCAACATCGCCGAGGTGCACAGCCGCGGCGCCACCGTCGTGCTGGTGGCCGACGACGGCGACGAAGAGGCGGCGGCGGTGGCCGACCACGTCCTGTGGGTGCCCCCCTGCGAGCCCTTGCTGTCGCCGGTGGTGGGGGTCGTCCCCCTGCAGCAGCTGGCCTACAGCCTGGCCCGCCTGCACGGTCTCGATGTCGATCGCCCGCGCAACCTGGCCAAGACGGTGACCGTCGAATGAATGCCGCCACGCTGGCGGCCGCACTCGACGCGTCCGCGCACGATGTCGCCGGACGCGTGCGTGCCGCCGACGGCGATTCGGTCGTCGGCGTCGGGGTGGATGCGGTCGACGTGGCCCGGTTCCGGCGGGTGTTGGCGCGCCGCCCCGGATTTGCCGCCCGCTTCTTCACCGACACCGAACAGGCGGACGCACGCCGCTCCCCCGATGCGAGCGAGTCGTTGGCCGCTCGCTTCGCCGCGAAGGAGGCCGTGATGAAGGCGCTCGGAACGGGGCTCGGTGGTTTCGCGCTCACCGACGTCGAGGTGCGCCGTTCCGTGGCGGAGGGCCCGACCGCCAACGCGCCGTCGCTCGTCCTCTACGGGGCGGCGGCCACGCTGGCCGCCGAGCGCGGCGCGCGACAGTTCCATCTCTCCTTGACGCACACGACCGAGGTGGCCATCGCGTTCGTCGTGGCGGAACGGCACCCGGCGTGCTCCCCGTCCTGACCCGGGACGAGATGCGTGCGGCCGACGCCGCTGCACTCTCGAGCGTGAGCGAGGGTACCCTGGTGGCGCGGGCGGGCACGGCCGTCGGTCACGCCGCCCTGCACATCCTGGGTGGCGGCTACGGCCGGCACGTGACGGTGATCGTCGGCAAGGGCAACAACGGTGCTGACGGTCGTGTGGCCGCGGCGTTCCTTTCCCAGCGCGGTGCCCGGGTCACGGTAGTGGCGGCGGACGACGTCCCCGCGGCGCTTCCCAGGGTCGACCTCGTCATCGACGGCGCCTACGGCACGGGATTTCGCGGTGCCTATGACGCGCCGCAGGTACCGCCGGGGGTTCCCGTCCTTTCCATCGACATCCCCTCGGGGGTGGACGCCGACAGCGGCGACGCGCCCGGCGCGGCATTCGTGGCCAGCCACACCGTGACGTTCGCTGCGTACAAGCCGGGGCTCCTTCAGGGAGCCGGTCCCGCACACAGCGGTGCGGTGGACGTGGTGGACATCGGCGTTCCGCTGGGCCGCGCGCACGCCGCCATGATCGAAGACGCCGATATGGGGGCATCGCTGCCGACGCGGCCGCGGCAATCGAACAAGTGGAGCACCGCGCTCGGCGTGGCGTCCGGATCGATCGGCATGGAAGGCTCGGCCATCCTGTGCACCCGGGGTGCATTGGCGGCGGGCGCGGGCATGATCCGCTTGGGCACGCCGGGAAATCCCGTCGGCAATTGGCCCACGGAGGCAGTGCGGGTCAGCCTGCTCGATCCCCGGTGGGCCACCCCGTTCCTCGAGGCCACCGTGAAGTGCAACGCGATGGTGATCGGGCCTGGACTGGGCACGGGGGCAGCCGTGCAGGAGCAGATCCGTGCGGTCATCGCCGCCGCGCCATATCCCCTCGTGGTCGACGCCGACGCCATCACCGCCCTCGGTGACCTCTCGAGCGCCCGTACGCTCCTGGCGCAGCGCCTGCATGCGACCATCCTCACGCCGCACGACGGTGAGTACGCCCGCCTGGCCGGATCGCCCCCAGGCGA
Source organism: uncultured Acidimicrobiaceae bacterium (assembly GCA_963706555.1). GTDB lineage: Bacteria > Actinomycetota > Acidimicrobiia > Acidimicrobiales > RAAP-2 > Bog-473. The sequence continues at coordinate 686,306 of OY970164.1, read as the reverse complement.
TGACCGGTTGGCGGCTGCCCGTGCGCTTGCCCGAGGCGTGGGGGCCGTCGTCCTGCTCAAGGGACCGCTCACCGCCGTGGCCGCCCCCGACGGGATCGCCCCCGGGGAGACCGCTGCGGAAAGTTCGCCCGACGTGCTGCTCGCCGGGGCCGGGGTGCCGGCGCTCGCGACCGCGGGAACCGGCGACGTGCTCTCGGGCATCATCGGTGGGTTCTTGGCCCGGGGCGTCACGGCACACATGGCCGCCGCCTTGGCGGCCCACGTCCACGGGAGAGCCGCAGGGCGCGGCCGGAGCGAGGGCCTGGTGGCGGGCGATCTGCCCGAACTGGTGGCGGATTTTCTCAGTGAGGTGCGTGCCGATGGCTGACGGAACACTCAAGCGCCTGAAAGCCGGCGTCCACGGGCCGACGCCGCCCAAGGCCCCGAAGGTGGCGAACGACGGCGCCGTGACGATGACCCAGAGCCGGTCGCGACCCGCCTGGGCCGAGATCGATCTGGCGGCGGTCACCCACAACGCCCGGGTGCTGTCGAAGCTGGTGCGCCCGGCCAGATTGTGCGCCGTCGTCAAGGCCCACGGCTACGGGCACGGTGCAGTTGCCGTCGCCCGGGCCGCCCTGGCCGGAGGTGCATTGGGACTCGCGGTGGCCCTGGTCGACGAGGGTGTCGAATTGCGCCAGAACAAGGTGCACGGCCCGATCCTCCTGCTGAGCGAATGCGGGCCGGACGCCGTCGACGCTGCCATGGCCTATGGGCTGACGCCCACGGTCTACAGCGCAGACGGTATCGAGCAATTCGCCCAAGCAGCACGGATGTTGGGCCAACGTACGTCGGTCCACATAAAGGTCGACACCGGGATGCACCGGGTCGGCGCCGACCCGGCGGACGTGCCGGCCCTGTTGCGTGTCATTGCCGACGATCCCCTTTTGCGGTTCGAAGGACTGTGGACCCACTTCCCGGTCGCCGACGGGGAGAGCGCCGAGGACCACTCCTTCACCCTCCGCCAGCTCGCGCTCTTCGATGGTGTGATCGACGAGATGGCCCGGGCCGACGTCCACCCCGATGTGATCCACGCCGCGAACACCGCGGGGGCCGTCCTCTACCCTCAGGCGCGCTACGGCATGGTCCGGTGCGGCATCGGGCTCTACGGCTATCTTCCCGGCGCCGCGGTCGGGGCGGCGATCGCTGTGGCCACCGGAGGAGAGAAGCTGCGGCCGGCGTTGTCGTTGCGGGCCAGCGTGGTCTCGGTGCGCACACTGGCCGAGGGGGAACGGCCCTCCTACGGGCGCCTCCGGGCGCTGCCCAGGCGTTCGGTGGTGGCCACGGTGCCCATCGGCTACGCCGACGGTGTGCCGCGCGCGCTCTTCGCCCGCGGTGCCAGCGTGCTCATCGGGGGGAAGCGCCGTCCGTTGGCCGGCATGGTGACAATGGACCAGATCATGGTGGACTGCGAGGAGGACGACTCGGTGCAGCCGGGCGACGAGGTGGTGCTGCTCGGTCGACAGGGTGACGAGGAGATCACGGCTGACGAATGGGCCGAGCTCTTGGGTACGATCAGCTACGAGATCCTCTGTGGCATCGGACCGAGGGTCCCTCGGGTGGTCGTCAACGTGCCCGAGAACACCGGCGGCAACATCACACCGCCGGTCCCCTGAAGGCGGCGAGGCGAATGACCAGGCGAACGAGGAACGCGCGATGACGTCGACCGGCGCTGCGTCGACCGGCGCTGCGTCGACCTGGGAAGAGTTGCGCACCACCGCGTGTGCGTGCACCCGCTGTGGACTGGCCGAAACGCGCACCCAGGTCGTCTTCGGGGTGGGGGATCCCAGGGCCGCACTGTTGTTCGTGGGCGAAGCGCCGGGACGCGACGAGGACCGGGCCGGTGAACCGTTCGTCGGGCGGTCGGGCAAGCTCTTGGACCGGCTGATGCTCGAGGAGATCGGGATCACGAGGTCGCAGTGCTACATCGCCAACGTGGTGAAGTGCCGGCCCCCACAGAATCGGGATCCCGCACCGTCCGAGATCGAAGCGTGCCGGCCGTATCTCGAGCAGCAGATCTCGCACATCAATCCTTCGGTCGTCGTCACCTTGGGCAACTTCGCCACCCGGTTGCTGCTCGAAAGCACCGACGGCATCCGCCAGCTGCGTGGTTCGGTCTACCCGTTCGGGGCCGGCCACCTCGTCCCGACCTACCACCCGGCCTACGTGCTCCGCGCCGGGGGAGAGGCGCTGGCCGAAATGCGCGCCGACCTCGTGCGAGCCAAACGGCTCATGGCCAAGAGCGCGTGATGCCGCTCTTGGCGACGCTCTTGCCCGAGGCGATGCCGATGTCGACGCCACTGCCGCCGCCGCTGCTGCTGCCGCCGCCGCCGCTGCTGCCGCCGCCCGAGGGTGTGCCGATGCCACAGACGCCCGGGCCCTCCGGCGCGTGACCGGCTGGCCGCTGCTCGTTTCGTCGGACTCCCCGGCCGCGACCAAGGACGTCGCCGGTCGTCTGGCCGCGCTCTGCGCGTCGGGAGACGTGGTCCTCCTGATGGGCGATCTCGGGGCCGGCAAGACCGCATTCGCCCAGGGATTCGCCGCCGCTCTCGGGGTTGAGGGCCCGGTGACAAGCCCCACGTTTGCGCTGGTGCGCCAGTACCGGTGCGCCGAGTCGGCTCCGGTTGCGACGTTGATCCACGCCGACGTCTACCGGACAGGCGGTCTCGGCGAGGTGGTCGAGCTCGCGCTGGCCGAATTGGTGGAGGAGCGCGCTATCGCACTCGTCGAATGGGGCGAGCTCGCTGCACCGGCCCTGGGTGACGATGCGCTCGAGGTTTTGCTCGAGCTGCCCGATGCGGGAGCCGACGCCGCGGCACGCGAGGGCGAGCCGCAAGAGCGGACCATCAGCATCACGGGCCGCGGGCGTTGGTCCGGGCGGGCAGAGGAAGTCGCGCACGCATTGTCGGTCCGATCGTCGCAAGCCGCATCATGAACATCGTGGCGATCGAGACCGCGACCGAGACGATCGGGGTGGCCGCACGCACCGACTCCGGCGCCCGGGCCGCATTCACATTGAGCGGCAAGCGTCGCCACGTCGAGACGTTGGTCCCGGCGATGAAGCACGTGCTGGCCCAGCTCGAGCTGGAAGTCAGCGACCTGGGTCTCGTGGCCGTCGATGTCGGTCCGGGCCTCTTCACCGGGCTCCGGGTCGGGGTCGCGGCAGCCAAGGGGCTCGCGCAAGCGCTGGGCATCGGCATCGTGGGGCTCTCCAGCCTCGACATCCTCATCACAGCCGCCATCCAGCAGGGGCACAGCGGCTACCTGCTGGCGGCGGTCGACGCGCGACGGGGCGAGGTGTTTGCCTCCCTCCGTGAGTTGCACGACGAACAGCGTGAGGCCGAGGATGTGATCGCTCCGGGCCTGTTCTCGCCGAAGGAGTTGGGCGAAGCGTTGTTCGAATTCGGAGGTGTTCCCATCGTGGGTGTCGGCGACGGGGTGCAGCGGTACGCAGAAATCCTCGGGGGCGTGCCAGGTGTCGCATGCCTCAGGGATGCACTCGGTTTCCCCCCGCCGCTCACGCTCGTGGATCGAGCAGCCGAGCTCGTCGAGAAAGGTGAAGTGCCGCTCGATCCTCAGCTCGTCGTTCCGGTCTACATGCGCGAGGCCGACGCCAAGAGCAACTTCGCGCAGGTCACCTCGAACTGAAGGCGCCGCAATGGACCTGCGCATCGAGAAGCTGAAGCGGAGAGACCTCAAGCATGTCCTGCCGATCGAGGCCGTCGTCTTTCCTGAGCCGTGGAGCGTGGGCGTGTTCCACTCCGAGTTGGCGCTGCGCCATGGCCGGCTCTACCGGGCCGCTTGGCACGGCAGCGATATGGCGGGCTACATCGGGTTCATGATCGTGGGCGATGAGGCACATGTGACCACAATCGCCACGGCCCCTGGCTACCAGCGGCGCGGGGTTGCGAGCACACTCCTCATCGACGGAATCCACACGCTGCTCCCGTTAGGAGTCAAGCATCTCTCGCTCGAAGTGGCGGCCAATAACGAGCCGGCCCAGACCCTTTACCGGCGCTTCGGCTTCGCACCAGTGGGGGTGCGCAAGAACTACTACCCGGTGACGGGTGAGGACGCACTGGTCATGTGGGCCTACGACATCGACACCCCGCAGTACTCCGAACGGCTCGAGGAACTGGCTCCCCCGTAGCGGGACCGCGAGATCGTTCCGCAGGCACTCTCGGTCAATAGGGACAGTCCGTGCGCACGCGTGGGTGCGTCCTCGAGAATTGTTCGATGCTCGGCGTTGGTCGGTGTTATCGTACCGAAACTCATCTGCATCCATGTAGTGACCGAGGCGGGGGAAACCTCGCCCTGAGGGGGAGTACACACATGCATATCACTCGGGCGCGCCGGATGACATTGGCGACCACTGCACTCTTTTTCACCACGATCGTCGGATCGTTGGCTATTGGGACCCCATCGGCGTTCGGAGCTACCACAGACGCGGGTAACTCGACTGTCGCCGCCACCCCTCCGACGGTTACCGCTGACGGTACCCAGTCGACCATCACCGTCACGCTGCTCGACGCCGCTCATGCTCCGGTCGTCGGTGACACCGTCACCCTCGCGCCCGATGGCGGAAGCTCGGACATTTCCGCGGCGAGCGGCCCGTCGGACGCCGGCGGCGTCGTCACCTTCACGGTCAGCGACACAGTGGCGGAGACCGTCACGTACACCGCGACCGACACGTCGGTGCCGGTCGATATCACCGAGACCGCCGCAGTCGCCTTCACCGCCGGCCCGACCGACGCCGACCAGTCGACAGTCATCGCCGATCCGACCACGGTGTTCGCTGACGGTGCGACCACGTCCATGATCACCGTCACCCTGCTCGACGCCAACGACAATCCGGTCGCCGGTGACGTCGTTTCTCTCGCTCCCGATGGCGGAAGCTCGATCATCTCCGCACCGAGCGGCCCCTCCGCCGCCGACGGCACCGTCACCTTCACTGTCAGCGATGCAGCGGATGAGACCGTCACGTACACCGCTACTGACACGTCCGTGCCGGTCGACATCACCGAGACGGCTGTGGTCACCTTCACCGGCCCGACCGACGCCGGCGAGTCGACCGTCACCGCCAGCCCGACCTCGGTCGTGGCTGACGGAACTGCCACATCCACGGTCACCGTCACCCTGCTCGATGCCAGTGACCGTCCGGTCGTGGGTGCCTCCGTCACCTTGACGCCGAGCGGCGGAAGCTCCGTCGTCTCGGCGGCGAGCGGACCCTCGGACGCCAACGGCGTCGTTACCTTCACTGTCAGCGATGCGGTGGCCGAAGATGTCACCTACACCGCCACTGACACGTCGGCGGGGGTCGCCATCACCGAGACCGCTGCGGTCAGCTTCACGGCAGTGACACCGCCGCCCCCTCCGCCGACCCCTGCCCCCGGCTATTGGCTGGTGGCGGCCGACGGTGGCATCTTCACCCACGGTGACGCCGCCTTCTTCGGCTCCCAGGGCGCGACGCACCTGAATTCGCCGATCGTCGGCATGGCGTCGACGCCCGACGGTGGCGGCTACTGGCTCGTGGCGGCCGACGGTGGCATCTTCACCCACGGTGACGCCGCCTTCTTCGGCTCCCAGGGCGCGACGCACCTGAATTCGCCGATCGTCGGCATGGCGTCGACGCCCGACGGTGGCGGCTACTGGCTCGTGGCGGCCGACGGTGGCATCTTCACCCACGGTGACGCCGCCTTCTTCGGCTCCCAGGGCGCGACGCACCTCAACTCGCCGATCGTCGGCATGGCGTCGACGCCCGACGGTGGCGGCTACTGGCTCGTGGCGGCCGACGGTGGCATCTTCACCCACGGTGACGCCGCCTTCTTCGGCTCCCAGGGCGCGACGCACCTCAACTCGCCGATCGTCGGCATGGCGTCGACGCCCGACGGTGGCGGCTACTGGCTCGTGGCGGCCGACGGTGGCATCTTCACCCACGGTGACGCCGCCTTCTTCGGCTCCCAGGGCGCCACGCCTCTGAACTCGCCGATCGTCGGCATGGCGTCGACGCCCGACGGGGGCGGCTACTGGCTCGTAGCCTCCGACGGTGGCATTTTCACGCACGGTGACGCCGGCTTCTTCGGCTCTCAGGGCGGCACGCACCTGAACTCGCCGATCGTCGGAATGAGCTCAGTACCGTCGGAGGTGTAATACCCGACGTCGTGGCTGGCTGGGCGGCCGACTGTGGCATCTTCACCTTCGGCAACGCCGCCCTCTACGACTTCGAGGGCGTCACGCACCTCAACTCATCCATCACGGGCATGAGCTAAGGCACCTTCGGCAGGGCGGGCTCTCCCACGTCCCGCTTGGCATGGCCGCGCCGCGGTGCGGCATACGGGACGTCCGCGTCCTTGACGTAGAGCGCGCACACACACTCAGGCGTGGCGCGGCGCGACCCGTATGCCGACATTGCGCTCATCGCTGACACGTCGCCCATCAACGGCTAATTGCTGAGGAAATGCTCGCTTCTCAGGCGACATTGAGCTGAGCCGAGGTGCCGCACAACCGCCGAGATGGCGCCCCCGCCCAAGACCTGTAGTGTCTCGGTTACCTCTCGGGAGGTAGTCCATTCGGATGAGTCGGCATCTTTGGCGCATGTGATGGGAGACCGCGTGGTGAGTGGTGGGAGGATTGTTGAAGAGAGCGGTGGAGGATCGCGCTCCAGTGCCGACCTGGCCGGGGTGCTCTCTGCCCTGTGCCGCGAGTGTGCGGAATTCTCGGACATATTGGCGTGTTCCATCGTGGTCAAGGACGATCCTTTCGGGTTCTTCTCAGCCACGGGTTCGGCCGAGTGGGCCTGCACCCTCGATGATTTCCAATTGAGCGAAGAGACAGGTCCCACCTGGGAGTGCTGTCAGACGTCAACGGCGACGCAAGGCGACGGGTCGGGTCACCGCGGCCTCACGGGCTCGGATCTGGCTGAGCAGATGTCCATGTACGGCGCAGTCGGCGCTCGAGCCGTGCCGCTCGCCAGCGATGGTGCGACCTGGGGCGCCCTGACGCTGTATTGGGGCCCGACGGCCCGGCCGGAGAATCTCATCACCCCCGGTGGTGCCTTGGCCGCGACGGTGACCGAAGCCGTCGAACGTCAGCACCGCGACGAAATGAACAGGAACCCGGCAGCCCGGGTCGTGCACTCGAGCAGCGGCGAACGTAGTGAGCCCGATCGCGATGGCGCAACGTATCGAGAGCGTGAAGCCCTCTCCGAGGAACGACATGCCCGGGCAACGGCCCGCGACGCCCGGGCCGCGGAGCGTGATGCCCGCGCCGCCGAGCGTGACGCCCGGGCCGCGGAGCGTGATGCGCTGGCCGGTGCGCGAGACGAAGCCGCCCATGCCCATCCTGCAGGCCAGGGCTGGACCGATCACGAAATGATCGCCGCACGGGTACTGGCCAGGCGGGACCGTTATGCGGCGGCCCGCGATCGCTTCCATGCCAAGTCCGACCGTGCCGCAGCCCGGCTGGACCGGGTCGTCTCGGCCATCGAGCGGGTGGAGTCATCGATCGACGGGTTGACCGGGGCCTATCGCCGTGAAGCGGGGATGATGGAGTTGGAGCACGAGATCATCCGGGCCAGAAGGACCGGCGACACCTTCGTGCTCGCTTTCGTCGACGTCAACAACCTCAAAGCCCGGAACGACACCCACGGCCACCTGGCCGGGGACCAGCTCCTGCGGAAGATCGCGGACACCCTTCGGGCCAATGTCCGCTCCTATGACCTTGTCGTGCGCTATGGCGGCGACGAGTTCGTCTGCGGGTTCCCCGCCCTCGACGTGCACGATGCGGCCGAGCGTTTCGCCCGTATCAACGGAGATCTGGCGGCCACCGAAGAGGCATCGGTCGCCTTCGGCTTGGCAGAGTTGGGAACCGACGATTCGTTGGCGGATCTGATCACGCGGGCCGACAGCGTCATGTACGCGAACCGCTACCAGCGGTTGCGTGACCGCGGCAATGCAGCCAACGCCCAGGCGGCCACCACCAATCCGGCGCAGACGGTGGGCCGGGTCTCAACCGGCGCTGAGTAGCACGGCGCAGCGGAGCGCCGGCACATGGCCGGGGCAGCGGAGAGCCGGCGACGGTCAGGGTGACGATTCGACGACCACCCCGCTCCATGGCGCCAGGGTGAACGGGCCATTGACGGCGGTGCCCTCCAAGGCTCGCGCTGTGGCCAGCGTGATCGATCCGGTCAACCCCTCGATCTCGGTGGCGGTCGCAGCCATGTTGAGGGCGACGACCGAACGGAGGCCGCGCTGGAAGAGCCAGGTGTCGGTGGGTGAGGAAAGAGATCGGTAGGAGCCGAGGGCAAGGTCCTCGTTGTCTTTACGCCGGGCGATCGCCCGGCGGGTGAAGGAGAGGACCGAGTCCGGGTCCGCTGCCTGGTCGGCCACATTGCACAGTGCCGGATCGGCCATGGGGAGCCACGGGCGCACCGTGGCGCCGGTGCTGAACCCCCCTCCAGGCGCAGCGGACCAGGGCATCGGCGTCCGTTCGGCGTCGCGTCCCTTGTAGTGCGGCCAGAACCGGATGCCGACCCTGTCCCGCAGGTCAGCCTGCTCGACGGGGCCGTCGGGCAGGCCTAGCTCGTCACCTTGATAGAGGAAGGGCGTGCCGCGCAGGCACAGCAGGATCAGGAGGGCGCAGCGCACCTTGGCCGTGTCGCCCCCGGCCCATCGGGTGGCCAGCCGCGAGACGTCATGGTTCGAACCCGTCCACAATGGCCAGGCCCCGTCGGGCAGCATGACCTCCACATCCTCGACGATGGCCCGCATGGCGCCAGCCTCGAGCGCTGCATTGATGAAGACGAAGTTGAACCCACCGTGCAACTCGTTGTGGCCATTGCCGTAGAACTCCATGAGTGTCGTCAGTTGCTCCACGTTGGTTTCGCCGATAAGCAGCCGCGGCGGGTCATAGGTGTCCGAAATGGACCGCCAACGCTGCAGGATGTCGTGGGCCTCGGGGCGGTCGCTGTTGTAGACGGACTTGACGCCCATGAGCTGCTGGTCGAGGGGGTCGTCCTCCGTCGCAGGTGGGTTGTCCCGCAACTCGGCATCCTTGATCATCATGTTGCAGACGTCGATCCGGAATCCCGCCACCCCCCGGTCCCACCAGAAGCGCACGATCGCATCGAAGGCGTCGCGCACGTCCTCGTTCCACCAGTTGAGGTCGGGTTGTTCCGTTTCGAAGTTGTGGAGGAAGTACTGGCCGCTGGCTGCATCGAGCTCCCAGGCCGAGCCGCCGAAAATGCTGACCCAGTTGTTGGGAGGGCCCCCGTCGGGTGCCGGGTCAGCCCAGACGTACCAGTCGCGGTGGTCCGCGACGCGCCCGCGACGGGCGTCCACGAACCAGGGGTGCTGATCGCTGCTGTGATTGGGAACGAGGTCGAGCAGGACGCGGATGCCACGCGTCGCGCCCTCCCTGACCAAGGTGTCGAGATCCTCGAGGGTGCCGAAGTCGGGGTCGATGTCGCAGTAGTCGGACACGTCGTAGCCCCAGTCGCGGTTCGGCGAGACCGTGACCGGTGAGAGCCACAACGCGGCGACACCCAACGCCGCGAGGTGGTCGAGCCGGCTGATGATGCCCTGGAGATCTCCGTGCCCGTCCCCGTTCGCATCGGCGTAGGAGCGCGGATAGATCTGGTAGAAGACGCCGCCCCGCCACCACCGATCGACGTCGTTGCTCATCCCAGCGGACCGATCGCCGTTATGCCGCCATCGACGACGATGCTGGCCCCGGTGATGAAGGCCGCCTCATCGGAGAGAAGGAACCGCACGACCGAAGCGATGTCCTCTGGTTGGGCCAACCGCCGGAGCGGGGTGCGGGCGATCAGGTCCTCTTTCGCCCCGGGGATGGCGAGCAAGGGGGCGAGGAGGGGGGTGTCGACGGCGCCCGGGCACACCGAGTTGACCCGGATGCCGTCGGGACCCAGCAGGGCGGCGGCCGACCGGGTCAGCCCCAGCAGGCCGGCCTTGGAGGCGCAGTAGGCGGGCAGGAAGGATTCGCCCACCCAGCCCTCGATCGACGAGATGTACACGATCGCCGACCCGGGATTGGCCTCGAGGAGCGCCGCGTGGAGTTCTTTGGTCACGGTCGCTCCGGCGCGCAGGTTCACGTCGAGCACCTCGTCCCAGGAGTCGTCGTCGATGAGCGTGACCGGGACCGGCCGTCCGATCCCGGCGGCATGGACCAGTCCGCCGACGGTGCCGACTTCGGCCAGCGACCGCCGGACGGCGGCTTTCAGCGTGCTCGTCCGGGTCACATCGACTTTGAGGCCGATCGAACGCACGCCGTACTCGTCGCTGCATCGAGTGGCGGCACGCCGCGCTCCAGCGCCGTCCCGGTCCCAGACCGCGACGGCCCGCCCGACTTGCGCCAGGGCCAGTGTGGTGGCCAAGCCGATGCCGGAGGCACCTCCGGTGACCACCACCCCCGAGTCTGGAGACGACGGGCCGCTCCTATGGGCCCGCCGTCGCACGGCGCGCGGGGCCCGACGGGCTCCCGGCGCAGACGTCGCCGTCCCGGTGCCCGCACGCAGTGCGCTCCGGGGCCGTCTGGTTGGCGCCACCGGTGATTTCGGCGAAGTCGGCACCCGTCTGTCCTCTGCCGCCATGACGTCCCCTTCCAGGCTCGCTGGCCCGGTGGAGGGCCGGGAATGCCATGGAGCGTATCGGCGTACCTCCGCCCGAACGGCCTCTCCCTACAAGCGATTGATCGCGACCGTGGTGATCGATTTGGCGATTGCGCTGGGGAACGCCGTTCCGTAGGAGTTGAAGTCGATCTGCTGACCGAACTTCCCTTTCACGTAATACACGGCCGCAATGTTGGCTGTGACGGAGATCCCCTGCGCCGAGATCGGCAACGACATCACGAGCCCGGCGGTGCCGTTTCCGAATTGCGCCGGGTCGGCGCTCGTGACCGTGATCGTTCCCACTGTGGCGCCTTTGCCGGCCGAGGCCGCGATCTTCGACTTGAAAGTACCGTTCATGAGGGTGGTCATGCACGAAGGCGTCTTGACATTGGCCATGGCGGCCAGCTCGGACTTCGCCACCTTGGCCGAGCGGAAGATCGACACGCTGTCTTGAATCTCGAGGTTTTGGTTCTTGCTCTGGTAGTAGGGGCTGTCGACTTCGGGCGGATTGGCGCTGATGAGGTTGGAAGGGACGCCGATGCAGCTAGCCAGTTGCTTGGCACCGGGGAAGCTGCCCGCTCCGTTGCCGGATGAACCCTTCTCTCTCGTCCACCCCGCCGGCATGTCGGACAGGGTCAACAAGTAGTGCTTGGCCTGCGCTTTGTCCGAGGACGTGCTGGCACCTGCGCCGCCTGGCTGCACGGCTCCGAGGACGGAGATGACGACGGCGAGAATAGCGGTGGTGCCCGCGAGGGTGGCACGCGACAGTGCCCTCCGGCCGGTCGACAGGGACATCAGGCCTCCATTATCTTCGCGAGCGGTTTTCCGCCCGGTCGTCGGCGCGAGATTACGGGAAATCCCGGGAGCTACCCGAAGATGGTCGCCCCAATGCGACAATCCCTCTTGCCCCTCGGCTTCAGGCCCGCTATCTTTGGCACTCTCAACCCGAGAGTGCTAATGAAGTAATGAATGCCAAGGAGGCCCGTTCAGATGAAGCTGCACCCGCTCGAAGACCGGATCGTCGTCCGGCCCGGCGAGTCTGAAGAGACCACCGCGTCCGGCCTGGTCATCCCCGACACAGCCAAAGAGAAGCCCCAACAGGGCGAAGTTCTTGCCGTAGGTCCAGGACGCCGTGGAGAAGATTCCGGAGAGCTCATCCCGGTCGATGTCAAGGTCGGCGACACCGTCGTCTACTCCAAGTACGGAGGAACCGAGATCACGGTCGAAGGTGAGGACCTCCTCATCCTGTCCAGCCGGGACGTGCTGGCCAAGCTGGCCTAGTTCACCGACGACGCTGCCGAGCTGGCCGTTCGTTCGGTCAGCCGGCGGTGCGTCACCCCCATTCACTGAAGTAAAAGGACTCGAGAGGAGTTCCCTACAGTCATGCCCAAGATTCTGAAATTCGACGAGGCGGCCCGACGTGGGCTGGAAGCCGGCGTCAACAAGTTGGCCGACACGGTCAAGGTCACCCTGGGGCCGAAAGGTCGCAACGTAGTGATCGAGAAGAAGTTCGGCGCACCCACCATCACCAATGACGGCGTGTCCATCGCCCGGGAAGTCGAGTTGGACGACCCGTTCGAGAACATGGGCGCCCAGCTGGTGAAGGAAGTCGCCACCAAGACCAACGACGTCGCCGGTGACGGCACCACGACGGCAACGGTCCTGGCCCAGGCCCTGATCACCGAGGGGCTGCGCAACGTGGCCGCCGGCGCCAGTCCGACCGGGCTGAAGCGGGGCATCGAGAAGGCAGTCAAGGCGGCCGTCGAGGACCTCGCCAAGCAGGCCAAGGTCGTGGACGGAAAGGTCGAGATCGCCCAGGTCGCCTCGATCTCCGCTGCGGACCCGGCCATCGGCGACGTGCTGGCCGAAGCCATCGACAAGGTGGGCAAGGACGGCACCGTCACGGTGGAGGAGTCGAACACCTTCGGTATCGAGCTCGAGCTCACCGAAGGTATGCAGTTCGACAAGGGCTACCTTTCGCCCTACTTCGTGACCGACGCCGAGCGCCAGGAAGCCGTGCTCGACGACCCGGCCATTCTCTTCTACAACTCCAAGGTGAGCGCGGTCCACGACCTCGTCCCCGTCCTGGAGAAGGTCATGCAGACCGGAAAGCCGCTGCTGATCATCGCCGAGGACGTCGACGGAGAAGCGCTGGCCACCCTGGTGGTCAACAAGATCCGTGGGACGTTCACCTCCGTCGCCGTCAAGGCCCCGGGCTTCGGTGAGCGCCGCAAGGAGATGCTGCAGGACATGGCCGTCCTCACCGGCGCCCAGGTCATCAGCGAAGAGATCGGGCTCAAGCTCGAGAGCGCCACGATCGACCTGTTGGGCCACGCCCGCCGGGTGATCGTGACCAAGGACGACACCACCATCGTCGAGGGCGGCGGCAGTGCCGAAGACGTCAAGGGCCGCGTGGCGCAGATCAAGCGCGCCATTGAGGACACCGACTCGGACTGGGACCGCGAGAAGCTGCAGGAGCGCCTGGCCAAGTTGGCGGGCGGTGTGGCCGTGGTCAAGGTCGGGGCAGCCACCGAGGTGGAGCTCAAGGAGAAGAAGCACCGTATCGAGGACGCGCTGTCGGCGACCCGCGCTGCGGTGGAAGAGGGCGTCGTGGCCGGCGGTGGCACCGCACTGCTGCGGACCCGCAAGTCGGTCAATGCTCTGGCTGCGACGCTCGAGGGCGACGAAGCCACCGGCGCCCGTATCGTTGCCCGCTCGCTCGAGGAGCCGTTGCGTTGGATCGCCTTCAACGCCGGCCTCGAGGGTGCCGTGCTCGTCAGCCAGGTGGAGGCCGCCAAGGGCAATATCGGGCTCAACGCCGCCACGGGTGAGATGGAGGATCTGGTCAAGGCCGGCATCATCGACCCCGCCAAGGTGACGCGCTCTGCACTGCAGAACGCAGCCTCCATTGCTGCGCTCCTCCTGACGACCGAGGCTCTGGTGGCCGACAAGCCTGAGAAGGCTGGCGGAGACGCCGCCGCCGCTGCTGCCGCCATGGGTGGCATGGGCGGAATGGGTGGCATGGGCGGCATGATGTAACTCCGCCTCTCGCACAAGCGATTGGCAGATTGGATTGTGGCTGTGGCCGGGTCTTCGGACCCGGCCACAGCGCTGTGCGGCCACATGCTGTGCGGCCACATGTTGTGCGGCCACACACGCTGTCCGGCCAGCGGGGCTCGGGGCGACGGCGCACGGGGGCGGCGACGGCGACCGGGGCCGGGGCCGGGGCCGGGACGATCAGGGGAACGCGTGCACGACGGCCCTGTAGTTGCCCGACGGGGCCGAGAGGGACGTGCGTGGTGGCAGTCCCGAGATCCTCCGCCCCACCCGGTCCCGACGTGATTCGGCCGAGAGCGGCGGACCGACGGGGGCGCCGAGGATCGTGCGGACCGAGGAGAACCCGGCGGCGCGACACCAGGCATGGAGCGCTTCGATTGTCGGCACGTACCAGTTCCCGAAGTCGGACCGCACCTCGTCGCCGGCATGGAACTCCACCAGGCTCGTGCCCTCGAGGCCCTCGATGTGGATGGCCTCGGTCTCGATCACTGCGACATCCTTGGTCACCGAGCGCACGCGCTCGAGGCAGCTGAGCGGTTCCTTCATGTGGTAGAGCACGCCCAGGTAGAGCACAACGTCGAAAGCGCCGAGAGGTTCGAGGTCCATGGTGGCGAAGTCGCCCAGCACGGGCTCCACCTTTGAACCAAGGACGGAAGCGGCGAACTCGAAGCCCCGTCGGCCCGGGAGCTCGGGGACCCAGAAGTCGACAAGGTCCCGTGAATGATCGGGGAGCTCGCCCCGGGCGATGCAGTCGTTCCAGTAGGCGGTACGCGCCCCGAAGTCCACCCCCCAGGCGTAGTGATCCAGCGCCACGACCCGGCTGGCCCCTTGCCGCTCGGCCAAGAACGAGTAGTACCCGTCCCACGCGCCGATGTCGAGGACGCTCCGTCCGGTGAAATCGGGAAAGGTGTCGGGCCCGTGCCAGTGGTACCCGAGACCCTTCGTCACCACGCCGTGACCCAGGTCGATGGTGTGAAACCAGGTGTGTGCGTCCGTCCGCGCCTGCAGGTCTTCCTGTTCGTCCACGGGCTGAGGGTAGTTGAGTGGCGCCCCGGACGGGGGTGCACATATCGTGACGGGTATGCCCCGCCCGGTTCCGCCCCAGGTGATTCCACGCCCGGCTGACTGGCGCATGGGTGACGACGCCCCATGGGCCAAGGTTCCGGCGAGTGCGCGCCGGGGCATCGGCCTGGCTCGTGTGCGTGCGGCCCTGGCGGCCCGTGGACAGCTCGGTCCTATCCCCGAGGACATCGGGGACCACGGGGTGATCGTTCCGCTGATCTTCGCCGACGAGTCACGCACGTCCGGTCGGGTCGCCAATGCGGCGGTCCTGGCGGTCCTGTTCGAGGAGCAAGGTGAAGCTCGGCTGATCTTCACCCGGCGTTCGACCAAGCTGCGGTCGCACCGGGGCGAGGTGAGCTTCCCCGGTGGCCGCATCGACCCGGGCGAGGACCCGCCAACCGCGGCCCTGCGGGAGGCCTATGAGGAGATAGCGCTCGACCCGTCCCATGTCACGCCGGAAGGCTGGGTCCACCCCGTCGTCACGGTGGGGTCGGGATCGCTCATCATGCCGATCGTGGCGAGCACTCCGTCGCGCCCCCACGTCGTCGCCAGTCCGGCGGAGGTCGAGCGGGTCTTCGACGTCTCGCTCCGCGATCTCGCCGACCTCGAGAACTTCCATGAGGAGCGCTGGCGGTTCGCGGACCGGGCGATCCCTGGCGACGGCAACGATGCGCTCACCGTGTGGTTCTTCGAGGTGGAAGGCGAAATGATCTGGGGCGCCACAGCCCGCATGATCCACGAATTGCTCAGTCTCGTCCTGGTTCCGGCGGGTTGAGCATCGCGCGAAATCAGCCCAAAGCGCCGTTGCATGCGAGCAAAGCGGCCCGAGGGCCAATCCCGAGAGAGTAAAGTGGTGGATCGTCGGAGTGTCGGCCCGGCGTTCGCTATTGCCATGCCGGTGTGGACCGAGAGTGCCGTACCGGCCCCATCGAATGCCGGAGGGCGAACAAATGGCTGAGATCGAGATCGGCGTTTACAAGTCCGGACGGCAGGCCTACGGGCTCGATGACATCGCCATCGTGCCCAGCCGGCGCACCCGTGACCCCGAAGATGTCGACATCTCCTGGGAGATCGACGCGTACCGCTTCGAACTGCCGCTCCTGGGCTCGGCCATGGACGGCGTCATGAGCCCGGCCACGGCCATCGAGCTGGGCCAACTCGGCGGTCTGGGCGTCCTGAATCTCGAGGGGCTGTGGACGCGCTACGAGGACCCCAGCAATCTCTTCGACGAGATCCGCGAGCTCGACGACGAGAAGGCCACGGCGCGGATGCAGCAGATGTACAGCGAGCCGATCAAGCCCGAGCTCGTGACGGCGCGTATCCGCCAGATGAAAGAGGCGGGCATCACCACGGCGGCGTCGGTCACCCCGCAGCGCACCGAGTCGCTGGCGCCGGCGTGCCTGGCGGCCGAACTGGACATCTTGGTCATTCAGGGGACCGTGGTGTCGGCTGAACACGTGTCGAAGACGGTGGAGCCCCTCAACCTGAAGCGTTTCATTCGTGAGTTCGACCTCCCGGTGATCGTCGGCGGTTGCGCCTCGTACCAGGCCGGCCTCCACCTCATGCGCACCGGTGCAGTCGGGGTTCTCGTCGGCGTCGGTCCGGGCAATGCCTGCACCACCCGAGGGGTGCTCGGTCTGGGCGTGCCCCAGGCCACCGCTATCGCCGATGTGGCCGGAGCGCGCATGCGCCACCTGGACGAGACGGGTGTCTACGTCCACGTCATCGCCGACGGGGGCATGTCCAAGGGCGGTGACATCGCCAAGGCGATCGCCTGCGGGGCCGATGCCGTCATGCTGGGCTCGCCGCTGTCCTCCGCCTTCGAGGCCCCGGCCCGCGGCTTTCACTGGGGCATGGCCACCTTCCACCCCACCCTCCCGCGCGGGGCACGGGTGCGGACCTCGGTACGCGGCTCGCTCCGTGAGATCCTGCTCGGCCCGGCCCACGAGAACGACGGCCGCATGAACCTCTTCGGCGCCCTGCGCACGGCCATGGCCACCTGCGGCTACGAGACCGTGAAGGAATTCCAGAAGGCGGAGGTGATGGTCGCCCCGTCGCTGCAGACCGAAGGGAAGTTCTTCCAACGGACGCAGGGCGTCGGTATGGGCCATTGACCTCGCCCCTGGGTCGTCCATTGGGTCGTCCATTGAGTCGGACTCGGTGACCGATACCGTCCTCGTCGTTGACTTCGGGGCCCAGTACGCCCGGCTGATCGCCCGCCGGGTTCGTGAGGCGCACGTCTATTCCGAGATCGTGCCCTCGACCATCAGTATCGAGGAGATCCGGGCCCGTCAGCCCAAGGGCATCATCTTCTCGGGCGGTCCCAAATCGGTCTACGCCACGCCGGCCCCGACGATCGACCCCGCCGTCTACGAGTTGGGCATCCCGATCCTCGGCCTTTGTTACGGGGCCCAGCTCATCGCCACCCAGCTGGGCGGCGAGGTGGCGCACACCGAGAACGGGGAGTACGGGCGAACGGGATTGACGCTGACCGCCCCCTCACCCCTGTGCCTCGACTGGCCCACCACGTCCGAGGTCTGGATGAGCCACGGGGACGCCATCACGGTCCCGCCACCGGGGTTCGTGGCCACGGCCACCAGCGAGGGTGCGCCGGTGGCCGCCATGCACGACGTCGAGCGCGGCATCTTCGGCCTGCAATTCCATCCCGAGGTGGTGCACACCGACCGGGGCAGCGAGATCTTCGAGCGTTTCCTCCTCGACGCATGTGGATGCCTGCCGTCATGGACACACGTGTCGATCATCGAGCAGCAGGTGGCCGCGGTGCAGGCGCAGGTCGGCACCGAGCGGGTGCTGTGCGCCCTCAGCGGCGGCGTCGACTCGGCGGTGGCGGCGGCGCTCGTCCACAAGGCCATCGGCGACCAGCTCACCTGTGTCTTCGTGGACACCGGGCTCATGCGGGCCGGTGAGGCGGATCAGGTCGAGGATACGTTCCGCCGGCAATTCAAGATCGACCTGGTGCACGTGAAGGCGGCCGACCGTTACTTCACCGCACTGGAAGGAGTGACCGATCCCGAGCGAAAGCGCAAGATCATCGGCGAGCTGTTCATTCGCATCTTCGAGGAGGTCGCGCGCGACCTCGGGGCGGGCGGCGCCGGGGAGGCGGGCGGCACCGGGAACGCCGGGAACGCCGGGAACGCCGGGAACGCCGGGGGCGATGGCGCAGACGTCGATGCGGGTCCGAAGTTTCTGGTCCAAGGCACGCTCTACCCCGACGTGATCGAGTCGGGGAGCGACACGGCTGCCAACATCAAGTCACACCACAACGTGGGCGGGTTACCCGATGACCTGGCGTTCGACCTGGTCGAACCGCTCCGGCTCCTGTTCAAGGACGAGGTCCGGGCCGTGGGCGAGGAGCTCGGCCTCCCGCACGACATCGTGTGGCGTCAGCCGTTCCCCGGTCCGGGGCTCGGCGTGCGTATCATCGGCGAGGTCACGCGGGAGCGGGCGGAGATCCTGCGCAACGCCGATGCCATCGTGATCGAGGAGATCCGTCGAGCCGGTCTGTACCGCGAGTTGTGGCAGAGCTTCGCCGTCCTCCCCGCCGTGCGCACCGTCGGTGTGATGGGTGACGGGCGCACGTACGCCTACCCGATCGTCATACGCGCCGTGACCAGCGACGATGCAATGACAGCCGACTGGGCCCGCCTCCCGTACGACCTGGTGGAGCGCATGTCGTCGCGGATCATCAACGAGGTTGAAGGGGTGAACCGGGTGGCGCTCGACGTCACGTCGAAGCCTCCCGGCACGATCGAGTGGGAGTGAGCGCGGCACGTCAGAACAGCAGCGGGCCCGAGCTGTTCGACATGGACGCGTTCACGCAGGTCAAGGCAGCGGCGACGAGAGGCGGCGCCACGAAAGGTGCTGAGACCAAGCCAGCCGCAGACGCTCCGAAAGGAGACGACGGGTCCCCTCCGCTCGATGATTCTGTGTTCCATGACGACGCCGCCGACGACAGCGCCGACGGCGCCGACGACGCCGCATACGCCGTCGCATTCGACGATGCCGCAGCAGGCGCCGCTGCCGCTGCCGATGTGGCGGCAGCCACCGGGGCGGACATCGAACCCGAGGCCAACCCCGACGATCTCCCCAACCCCCGCAGGAGGGGCGACCCAGCCGCAGCCGCGCTCCTGCTCGAGGGTCTCACCCTGCCCCAACGCGCCGCCGTGGTGCATCGCGGCGGACCGCTGCTCGTAGTGGCCGGCGCCGGCTCGGGCAAGACGAGGGTCCTGACCCGACGCATCGCCCACCTGCTGGCCACCGGCGACGCGCCGCCCTGGGGCATCCTCGCCATCACCTTCACCAACAAGGCAGCCGAGGAGATGCGCCACCGGGTGGCCGAGCTCGTCGGCCAGCGGGCCGAGAAGATGTGGGTCTCGACCTTCCACTCCTCGTGCTTGCGCATCCTCCGGAGTCACGCCCACCGCCTGGGGTACCGACCGAATTTCACGGTCTACGACGAGACGGACACGCGTCGGCTCATTGAGATGATCGTGGCCGAGATGGGGCTCGATACGAAACGTCTCCCTCCCCGCTCCGTCGCCGCCGTCATCGGCCAGGCCAAGGCGGAGCTGATCGACTTCGAGACGTTCCGCGAGACCGCACGGCAGGAGCACGACCCGTTCCAGCGCAAGATCGCCGACGTTTACGCCGAATACCAGCAACGCCTGTTGGCGGCGAATGCACTTGATTTCGACGATCTCCTGATGGTGACAGCCAACCTGCTGCAGGCCTGCGACGATGTGCGCGAGTCCTACCAGGAGCGCTTCAGCCAGATTCTGGTGGACGAGTTCCAGGACACCAACCACGCCCAGAACGAGATCGTCCAGTTGCTCGGACAGGACCACGGCAATGTCTGCGTCGTAGGGGACTCCGACCAGTCGGTCTACAAGTGGCGGGGCGCCGACATCCGGAACATCTTGGAGTTCGAGCAGGCGTTCCCGAGCGCCACCATCATCGTGCTGGAGCAGAATTTCCGCTCCACGCAGACGATCCTCAACGTGGCCAACGCGGTGATCGCCAACAACCTCGACCGTCCGAACAAGGAGCTCTTCACGGTCGGCGACGCGGGCGATCCGGTGCTGCGCTACCGGGCCGAAGACGAGCGTGACGAAGCGTCGTGGGTGTCGGGCGAGATCCTGCGACTCCGGGCGGCCGAGGCGCTCGCCTGGGGCGACGTCGCCGTCTTCTACCGCACCAACGCGCAGAGCCGGGCGCTCGAGGACTCGTTCATCTTCACCGGCATCCCCTACAAAGTGGTGGGCGGGGCCAAGTTCTACGACCGCCGCGAGGTCAAGGACGTCCTCGCCTACATCCGGGTCCTGGCCAACCCCGACGACGAGGTGTCGGCCCGCCGCATCGTCAACGTGCCCAAGCGCGGCATCGGCGACACGTCGGTCCACCGCCTGGCCGCCTGGGCCCAGGTCAACCGGGTGTCCTTCAGCGAGGCCATCGACCGGGCCGATGAAGCCGGGCTCGCCGGCAAGGCGCTCAAGGGGGCCCAGCAACTCTCGAAGGTGTTGGGCGAGCTCCGCCCGCTGGTCTCCACCGTCAACCCGGCGGATTTCATCCAACTGGTGGCTGACCGCACCGGCTACATGGCCGAGCTGGTGGCGGAGCACACCCACGAGTCCGACGGGCGCATCGAGAACATCGCCGAGCTGGGCAGCGTCGCCGGCCAGTTCGACGACGTCGTCGGCTTCCTCGAGACCGTGGCCCTGGTGGCCGACTCCGACGACCTCGATGGCGACGGCACCAGGGTTTCGCTGATGACCCTGCACACAGCCAAGGGCCTGGAGTTCCCGGCCGTGTTCGTGGTCGGCCTCGAAGACGGGATCTTCCCCCACCTCCGCTCCCTGAGCGAGCCGGCCGACCTCGAGGAGGAGCGGCGTCTCTTCTATGTCGGCATCACCCGGGCCCGCCGCCATCTCAACCTGTCGCACGCCTGGTCGCGCACCATCTTCGGCCGCACGCAGCAGAACATCCCGAGCCGGTTCCTCGGCGAGATCCCCACCGAGTTGGTCAAAGATGTCGGGCTGGTCACCTCACGGGAGAGCCGCAACCTCTCGACGGACAGCCGCCGGTCGGGCTACGGCCGCTCGAGCGAGGACCGTTGGAACGAGGACCGTTGGGACGACAGCGGTTGGGACGACAGCCGCTCGAGCAGCGGGCGGTCCGGTGGCTCGTTCCTGCCCAGCAGCCCGCTGGCGCCCCGGCCCCGTGGGCCGCGGGCCAACAGCGGGGCCGAGGATCTGGGACTGGTGGCAGGCGACCGGGTCGTCCACGACCACTGGGGTCCCGGTCTCGTACTCGATGCGAAGGGCGAGGGATCACGGGCCCAGGCCACCGTCGACTTCGAGTCGGTCGGGAAGAAAAACCTCCTCCTTTCAGCCACGCCGCTGCGGCGGGCCTGACCCCGCACTGACCCCGGTCTGGCGTCCGAGCAGGGGCGTCCCTATCATCGAGGGTTCATGAAGCGTCCCTACAGGGTTGTGGTCGCCAAGCCCGGGCTCGACGGCCACGATCGGGGGGCCAAGGTCATTGCCCGCGCGTTGCGCGACAGCGGTTTCGAGGTGGTCTACACCGGCCTGCATCAGACACCCGAACAAGTGGTCCAAGCCGTCGTGCAGGAGGACGCCGACGCGGTCGGGCTCTCCCTGCTTTCGGGCGCACACCTGACGCTGGTTCCCCGGGTCGTGAAGCTTCTGGCCGAGGTCGGACGTGACGACGTGCTCGTGATCGTGGGGGGGATCATCCCCGAGGCCGACATCCCGACCCTCAAGGAACAGGGCGTGGCCGCGGTCTTCACACCCGGCGCGCCGCTCGATTCCATCGGATCGTGGTTGGGCGAGGCCCTCGACGAACGAGAGGATGCATTGCATCCTTGAGCGCCGCACCCATGGGCTGATTCCCGCACGACCCCCAGCACACGACAGCCGCACCGCACGACCCCCCGAGCGACACGACAGAAGGAGAAGGCACCGCAAGTGGATCTTTACGAGTACCAGGGCAAGCAGTACTTCGCCCGCTTCGGCATTCCGACCTCACCCGGAGGGGTGGCCGACACGGTGGACGAGGCGGTCGTACAGGCGGATGACGCCGGCTACCCGGTCGTCGTCAAGGCACAGGTCAAGGTCGGTGGCCGCGGCAAGGCCGGCGGCGTGAAGTTGGCTGCGGATGCCGATGAGGTACGCCTCCATGCGGGGAACATCCTCGGGCTCGATATCAAAGGTCACGTCGTCAAGCGCCTCTGGGTCGAGCACGCATCGGACATCGAGAAGGAGTACTACGCCAGCTTCACCCTGGACCGCCCGAACAAGTTGCATCTCGGCATGTTGTCGGCCGAGGGCGGGGTCGAGATCGAGGAAGTGGCCGTCACCAATCCCGACGCCATCGCCATGCTGCACATCAACCCGCTCGACGGCCTCGACGAGGAGACGGCCCGCGAGTGGGTCGACCGGGCCAACCTGGACCCCGAGGCGCGCGAGCAGGCCGCCACGCTGCTGGTGCGGCTCTACCACTGCTACGTCGAAGGTGACTGCGACCTGGCCGAGATAAACCCGCTGATCCTCACGCCCGAGGGGAAGGTGCACGCCCTCGACGCCAAAGTCACGCTCGATGAGAATGCGACCTTCCGCCACCCCGAATGGGAGGAGTACAACGACGACTCCGACATCGACCCGCGGGAGAAGATGGCCAAGGAAAAGGGCCTGAACTACATCGGGCTCGAGGGCTCCGTCGGCATCATCGCCAACGGGGCGGGGCTGGCCATGAGCACGCTCGACGTGGTGACCCAGGCCGGTGGCGCCGCCGCCAACTTCCTCGACATCGGAGGGGGGGCCAACGCCGATGTGATGGCCGCCGCACTCGAGGTGATCAACGCCGACCCGGCCGTCCGGGCCATCTTCGTCAACATCTTCGGGGGGATCACCCGGGTGGACGAGGTTGCGAAGGGGATCATCGAGGCGATGGGCCGGGTCAAGCTGAGCTCGCCCGTGGTGATGCGCCTCGACGGGACCAACGCCACGGAGGGCCGTGCCCTCCTGGCCGACCACCTGTCCGACCAGTTGATCGCCGAGCCCACCATGCTCGACGCCGCCCGCCGCGCTCGTTGCCCTGGCCAAGGCCTGAGGCAGAAGGGAACAAAGGAAACAACGTGAGCATCTTCGTCGACGAGACGACCAAGGTCGTCATCCAGGGCATCAGCCCGACCAGCCAGGGCCTGTACCACGGCCTGCGCAACAAGGCCTACGGCACCAAGGTGGTGGGCGGGACCAACCCCAAGCGTGGGGGAGAGGTGATCGAGGGCATCGACGTGTACGCGTCCATGGCCGAAGCGGTGAAGGAGACCGGGGCGACCGCATCGTTCATTTCGGTACCGCCGCGCGGTGCGGCCGATGCCATTGTGGAGGCGGCCGAGGCCGGTATCGCCTTCATCGTCTGCATCACCGAGGGCATCCCGGCCCAGGACGAGGCACTGGCCTACAACCGCTTGGTGCGCGAGTTCCCCGGCACGCGCCTGCTCGGGCCGAACTGCCCGGGGATCATTTCCCCGGGGAAGTGCAACATCGGGATCACGTCGGGCGACATCGCCTTGGCCGGCGGCCCGGTCGGGATCGTGAGCCGTTCGGGCACGCTGACCTACCAGGCCCTGCACGAGCTCTCGCAACAGGGCATCGGGCAGACGACCTGCGTCGGCATCGGCGGCGACCCCGTCCCGGGCACCAACTTCATCGACTGCCTGGCCGCCTTCGAGGCCGACCCCGAGACCCGGGCCGTGATGATGATCGGCGAGATCGGCGGCTCCGAGGAGGAGCGGGCGGCGGAGTTCATCGCCAAATCGATGACCAAGCCCGTGGCCGCCTATGTGGCGGGCGTGACCGCGCCGCCGGGCCGGAAGATGGGGCATGCGGGAGCCATTATCTCGGGCTCCCAGGGCACCGCACAGGCGAAAATGGAAGCACTGACCGCTGCCGGCGTCTTCGTGACCCAGAACCCGACCGAGTGCGGCGAGAAGATGGTCTCCATCGTGCGGGAACTGCCCTGATCGCTCTTGCGGCTGTCGTTCCGCAGGCTGTCGTTCCGCCGGCTGTCGTGCCGCGTACCGCCGGGCTTGGGTTCACCGGCTGAGACCCTCCCGATTGCCGCCGCCCCGATCGGCTGCCGGACCTGATGAGCTGCCGGTCGTGATGGGAGGTACGGGCCGGTGCTGTTGCAACCCCCCGAACGCGAGAATTGGGGTTGCTGTTGGGCGCCGGTGGTCCTTCCGGCGTGGCCTGGCGATGAGTCTGGGTTCAATGGCTGTCCCCTCCCTTTGTCGCGCCGCTTGTCGCGCCGCCCGGGCGCGGGGCGGGCGGGGAGCAGTTGTCGTGCTCGCAGCGGCCGCGATGATGGTGGGCGTTGTGTTGGCGGACCCGGGGACACCGGCGCGTGCAGGTGCTGACGTCGCCGTCGCTGTTCCACATTTTTCGCCTGTTCCCGGGGTCGCACTCTCCTCAGCGGCTCCAACGACACCCGCCTACGGCGGCGACGCCGGTGATCCCGACGTGATCGAGTCCGGGGGGGTCTATTACGCCTTCTCTACGGGAACCGCCCTCGGCAACCACCTGCAGGCCCTTGTCGACACCTCCGGCAATCCCCAGACCGGGTGGCGGAGCTATACCGGCACGACATTCGGCTCGACCGCATTGCCGAACGTCCCGGGCTGGGAGGCGGTCAACACCCAGACCTCTCCGGGCGTCTTCTTCTTCGGCGGCCACTGGGTGATGTTCTATGACGCCGCGCAGGCGGGCCACGCGAGCGACACCGGGTTCGACTGCTTGTCGGTGGCGACCGCCGCCAGCATCAGCCCGAGTGGTGCGGCCTTCACCGACAATTCGAGTGGACCTCTGCTCTGCCAATCGAATCTGGGCGGGGCCATCGACCCCAGCCCCTTCATCGACCCGGCCAACGGGACTCCCTGGCTGGTCTGGAAATCCAATGACGGCGGGTCGGCGAAGCCTGCGGGCATCTGGACCGAGGAGCTCAACAGCGCCGGCACCGGATTCCTCGCCGGTTCTGCACCCACCGAGATCTTCTTCAACAACACCGCGGCCTACCCCTGGGAGAACACGGTGGAGGATCCCTCCATGGTCGCCTTCGGCGGCGAGTTCTACCTCCTCTTCAGCGGGGGCATCTACACCTCGTCGAGCTACGCCGAGGGCTTTGCCGTCTGCGCCACGCCGATAAGCGGCTGCGGCCAGACCGATCCCAATCCGATTCTGACGTCCTACGGCTCGGTCGCCGGCCCCGGCGGGGGTTCGATATTCCAAGATACGTCCGGTAACTACTGGATCGACTACGGAGGTTGGACCGCCGGGTGCACCAACTACTCCTGTGGCGGAGCGCGGCGCTTGTTCGTCGCTCCCCTTACCCTGCGTTCGCCCGGCACCGGGCTGAACGAACCGGCGGTCGATATGGCCAACACCCCGAGCGGCAAGGGCTACTGGCTCGCCGCCTCCGACGGTGGCATCTTCACCTTCGGTGACGCTGCGTTCTATGGCTCGACGGGTGCCATCCACCTGAACGCGCCGATTGTCGGCATGGCATCCTCACCGGACGGGAGGGGCTACTGGCTCGTGGCCTCCGACGGCGGCATCTTTACCTTCGGCGACGCCAGGTTCCTCGGCTCAACCGGCGCGCTGCATCTCAACAAACCGATCGTCGGCATGGCACCGACGCCCGACGGCAACGGCTACTGGCTGGTGGCCTCCGACGGTGGCATCTTCACCTTCGGTGACGCGGCGTTCGACGGCTCGACGGGTGCCATCCACCTGAATGCCCCGATCGTCGGCATGGCACCGACGCCCGACGGCAACGGCTACTGGCTGGTGGCCTCCGACGGTGGCATCTTCACCTTCGGCGACGCCAGGTTCCTCGGCTCGACAGGCGCCATCCATCTGAACGCGCCGATTGTCGGCATGGCATCCTCACCGGACGGGAGGGGCTACTGGCTCGTGGCCTCCGACGGCGGCATCTTTACCTTCGGCGACGCCAGGTTCCTCGGCTCAACCGGCGCGCTGCGGCTGAACGCGCCGATTGTCGGCATGGCGTCTTCGCGCGACGGAGGGGGCTACACCCTGGTGGCCTCGGACGGCGGCATCTTCACCTTCGGCGACGCCACCTTCTACGGCTCGCCGGCCTGACCGGCCTGACCGGCCTGACCGGGTCGGCAGCGCGAGCCATTGGGCTCCGTGAAGGCTGCGACATCCATAGAACGGACCGGGTGGGGCGCGCCCGGCACGACCTCAGCGTGGCTGTTGGTAGCGTGACCGGCGTGCGCGTGGGTGTCCTGGTATCGGGAAGTGGGACGATCCTCGACGCCATGTTCGAGGCCGGGCTTCCGGTGACCGCCGTCCTCTCCGACCGGCCCTGTGCCGCACTCGAGTTGGCCCGCTCGCACGGCGCGGCGGTCGAGTTGGTCGACCGCACCGGGTATGGCGGCTTCGGCCCTTCTTTCGATCGCGACGCCTACACGGCGACGGTGACGGCCACGTTGGTGGCTCACCAGGTGGACCTCGTGGCCATGGCCGGGTTCGGCACCGTGCTGTCCCAGGCGGTGCACACCGCGTTTCCGGGCCTCATCTTGAACACCCACCCCGCCCTGCTCCCTGCGTTCCCCGGTTGGCACGGTGTGCGCGATGCGCTCGCGGCGGGTGTCACCGAGACCGGGTGCACGGTGCACCTGGCCACCCTCGAGATGGATGCGGGACCGATCCTGGCCCAGCGGGTGGTCCCGGTGCTCCCGGGCGACACGGAGGACTCCCTCCACGAACGCATCAAAGTCGCCGAGCGCACCCTGTACCCCGAGACGGTGGCCTGGGCGCTGGGCGAGCTCGAGGCCGGAAGATCGATCGAACCATTCGCGGGACGGGAGCCAACCGCGTCACCGCGCACGCGCGCAGTAAAGGAGATGACGTTGAGGGCATTGCTGTCGGTCTATGACAAGGAAGGACTGATCGAGTTCGCTCAGGGCCTGGCTGACCTGGGGTGGGAGCTGGTCGCGAGCGGGAACACCGCGGCCGCCCTGGCCGACGCCGGCATCGCCCATCTCCAGGTGGCCGAGGTCACGGGCTCCCCGGAGATGTTGGGCGGGCGCGTCAAGACCCTTCACCCGAAGATCCACGGCGGGATCCTGGCTGACCGGGACGTGCCCAGTCACATGGCCGACCTCGAGGCCAATGACATCGAAGCCATCGACCTCGTGGTCACCAATCTCTACCCGTTCTCCTCCGACCCCTCCATCGAGCTCATCGACATCGGCGGGCCGTCCATGGTCCGCAGCGCGGCCAAGAACCATGCCCACGTGGGCATCGTGACGTCGCCGCAGGATTACGGCGTGGTGCTGGCGGAGCTCCGCCAAGGTGATGGTTCGCTGTCGGAGGCGACGCGCCGCCGGTTGGCCCGGGCGGCCTTCGCCCACACTGCGGCGTATGACGCTGCCATCGTGGCCTGGCTCGACGCAGGCGGCCCGTCCCCGGTCAAGGGCGGGGGTGCGGGCGCCGACACGGGCGCCAGCGCCGACACCGATGACGACGAGCAGGCACTCGCCGCCGTCCTCCCCCCGACGCTGCATCTGACGTTGGAGCGGACCGCCGTGCTCCGCTACGGCGAGAACCCGCACCAGCGCGGTGCGCGCTACCGCACCGCCGGCACGACGAGTTGGTGGGACGACCTCCAGCAGCACGGTGGCAAGGAGCTCTCCTACCTCAACCTGTTCGACGGCGACGCAGCGTGGCGGCTGGTCCACGAGTTCTCGAATGATGCCGGGCAGCCGGCCGTCGCCATCATCAAGCACGCCAACCCGTGTGGCGCCGCGGTGGCCGACGACCTTGTCACCGCCTATGAGCGGGCGCTCGAATGCGATGTGCAATCCGCCTTCGGTGGCGTGGTCGCGATCGGCGGGGTGGTGACCGAGGCCTTGGCGGACGCTGTCGCGGCCGGGCCCCAGGCCGATGTCATCATCGCCGCTTCCTACGAGCCGGCGGCACTGGAGAAGTTGACGACACGGCGCAAGGCCACCCGGCTCCTCTCGGGCCCGGCTCCCGAGCTGGCGGTACGCCAGCTGCGGAGCCTGGGTTCGAGCGTGCTGGTCCAGGACATCGACAACTTCGTCTCCCCGCGGGCCGACTGGGGCGTCGTGACGAAGCGTTCGCCGACCGACGAGGAGTGGCAGGACCTGGTGCTGGCCTGGCGCGTCTGCGGGCGGACCACCTCCAACGCCATCGCCATCGTGTCCGACGGCCAGGCCGTGGGCGTGGGCGCGGGCCAGCAGTCGCGGGTGGTGGCCGCCGAGATCGCCGTGCGCAAGGCCGGGGAGAAGGCCAAGGGAGGATCGGGAGCGAGCGATGCCTTCTTCCCGTTTCCCGACGGATTGCTGGTCCTGGCCGCTGCCGGGGTCACCGCGGTGGTGCAACCCGGGGGATCGGTCAAGGACGGCGAAGTGATCGCGGCGGCTGACGAGGCCGGACTGGCCATGGTGGTCACCGGCGAGCGGCACTTCCGGCACTGAGATCATGGAGGCGAACTGATGGCAGCGATCCTGCTCGACGGCGAAGCCGTGGCGGCCCGGGTGAGGGCCGAAGTGGCCGACCGTGTGGCGCGGCTGTCCCATGAGGGCATCACCGTCGGGCTGGGCACCATTCTGGTCGGGGACGACGGGCCGAGCGAGCGCTACGTGGCCATGAAGCACGCCGATTGTGCCGAGGTGGGCATGCTCTCGGTGGGTGAGCACCTGCCGTCCACGGCGACCCAGGCCGAGGTGGAAGCGGTGGTCAGCCGTTTCAACGCCGACCCGGCGATCAACGCGTATCTCGTCCAGCTCCCTCTTCCCGCCGGGCTCGATGAAGAGCGAATTCTGCTGGCGGTCGATCCCGCCAAAGATGTGGACGGCCTGCACCCCACCAATCTGGGCCGCCTCGTGATGAGCGCCCCCGGCCCCCTGCCGTGCACGCCGGCAGGCATCGTCGACCTGCTCGGGGCGTACGATGTGCCGGTGGAAGGTCGCCACGTGGTGATCATCGGGAGGGGCCTGACCATCGGTCGCCCGCTCTCCCTCCTCCTGGCCTCCAAGCGCCCGGGTTGTAATGCCGCGGTGACGGTGGTGCACACCGGGGTGGACGATGCATCATTCGCAGCCATCGTGCGGACGGGCGACGTGGTCGTTGCCGCAGCCGGTCGGGCCGGTCTGGTGTCGGCCGACATGATCAAACCCGGTGCCGCCGTCGTCGGGGCAGGTACGAGCTGGGCCGGCAAGAAGCTCCTCTCCGACGTGCAAGAGGACGTGGCCGAGGTGGCCGGCTGGATCACCCCGCGCCTCGGTGGGGTCGGCCCCATGACCCGTGCCATGCTCTTACGCAACGCCGTACGTGCGGCCGAGCGTGCCGCGTAAGGTCGGCCGATCCGGGAGAAGACATGTCCGAGGGAGAATTCTCCAGAGCGCCCGTGGGGGAACTACACCGTCCTGAGCGAGGACGCTCCGGATCACAAGGTGAAGCGCATCGTCGTGTCCCCGGGCAAGCGACTGAGTCTCCAGCTCCATGCCAAACGGGCGGAGCACTGGTTCATCGTGGCGGGAACGGCCCAGGTGACGGTCGACGGCACAGTGACCGAGCTCGCCCCGGGCGAGGCCATCGACATCCCGATGGGGGCGGCCCACCGCATTGCGAATGAAGGGTCCGAGGACGTCGTGTTCATCGAGGTGCAGCACGGGACCTACTTCGGCGAGGACGACATCGTCCGGATCGAGGACGACTTCGGCCGGGCCGAGACCGGCGCCGGGGCAGTCCCGTGACGAAGATCGCCGACCTCCTCGCCGCCGGGAAGACGTACTCCTTCGAGTTCTTCCCCCCGAAGAACGACGCCGAGTTGGCCACCCTCGCCCGCACCATCGGCGAGCTCCAGCCCCTCAGCCCGTCGTTCGTCTCGGTCACGTACCGGGGCGGAGCGGCATCGCGCCAGCGGACGTTCGACCTGGTGAGCGGCATGCTGCACACCACGTCGCTGAACCCGATGGCGCACCTGATCTGTGTGGCCCACAGCCGCCTCGAGCTCGCCGAGATACTGGTCTCGCTCCGCAAGGCCGGCGTCGAGAACCTCATGGCTCTCGGTGGCGACCCCCCGTCCGATCCCGATGCCGGCCCCGGCGAGCTCGCCTATGCGGCCGAACTGGTCGAGTTGGCCCGTGCCATCGGCGGTTTCTCGGTCGGCGTGGCCGCCCACCCGGCCGGACACCCGCGTTCGACGAGCACCGGGAGCGACCGCGACTTCCTCGCGACGAAACTGGAGATGGCCGACTTCGGGATCACGCAGTTCTTCTTCGAGGCATCCGAGTACGAGGGGCTGCGGTCCGACCTCGAAGCCCGCCGGGTCGGCACTCCCGTCCTGCCGGGGATCTTGCCGGTGACCTCCCTCGCATCCATGGGCCGCCTGGGCGCCATGGGCGCGCCGGCGCCCGAGTGGATGCAGGAGCGCCTGCAGGCTGCGCACGACGCCGGCGGGGCCGAGGCGGTGCGCAGCGAGGGGGTGCGGATGGCCACCGAGCTTTGTGCCGACCTGCTCGAGCTCGGCGTGCCTGGCCTGCACTTCTACACCTTCAACACCTCGAGCGCGACCCGGGAGATCTACGCCGCCCTGGGTCTCGGACCGAAACTCGCCGCCACGGGCTCGCTGCGCTGAGCAGCCCAATTGGGACGGCGCCAACCCACCCCCTAGCATCGAAGAAATGCCAGAGAAAATCTCCATGGGCGCCGACGGTGCGCTCAATGTCCCCGAAGAGCCCATCATCCCTTTCATCGAAGGCGACGGCACGGGGGTCGACATCTGGCCCGCAGCCAAGCTGGTGCTCGACGCTGCCGCGGCCAAGCACGGCAACAAGGTGGCCTGGAAGGAAGTGCTGGCCGGGCAGAAGGCGTTCGACGAGACAGGCAACTGGCTCCCTGACGAGACGGTGGAGAGCTTCCGGGAGCACCTGATCGGGATCAAGGGGCCGCTGACCACGCCGATCGGGGGCGGCATCCGCTCGCTCAACGTCGCCCTCCGCCAGATCCTCGATCTCTACGTGTGCCTGCGCCCCGTCCGCTGGTTCACCGGCGTGCCGTCACCGGTGCTCCATCCCGAGTTGGTCGACATGGTCATCTTCCGGGAGAACACCGAGGACATCTATGCGGGGTACGAGGTGCAGGCAGGCACTCCCGAAGCGCTCAAGCTCATGACGTTCCTGCGCGACGAGATGCACTGGCCGGTTCGTGACGGCTCCGGCATCGGCATCAAGCCGATCTCGGAGATGGGCTCCAAGCGACTGATCCGGGCCGCCATCAAGTACGCCCTCGAGCACGGCCGGGCGTCGGTGACCATGGTGCACAAGGGCAACATCCAGAAGTTCACCGAAGGCGCGTTCATGAACTGGGGCTACGAGTTGGTCCGCGAGGAGTTCAACGACGTGGCCGTCGGCTGGGACGACTGCGGCGGGGATGCGGGCGACAAACTGCTCGTGAAGGACTCGATCGCCGACATCACCCTGCAGCAGGTCCTGACCCGGCCCTCGGAGTTCGACGTGATCGCCACGACCAACCTCAACGGCGACTACCTGTCCGATGCGCTCGCAGCCCAGGTGGGCGGCATCGGCATCGCCCCGGGGGCCAACATCAACTACGTCTCGGGCCACGGCATCTTCGAGGCGACCCACGGCACTGCGCCGAAGTACGCCGGCCAGGACAAGGTGAACCCCGGTTCGGTGCTGCTCTCGGGCGTCCTCATGTACGAGCACATCGGATGGCAGGAGGCGGCGAACGACATCGTGCGGGCGCTCGAGGCCACCATCGGCGAGAAGATCGTCACCTACGACTTCGCCCGCCAGATGCAGGGCGCAACCGAGGTCAAGTGCTCGGAGTTCGCTTCCGCCATCGTGGACCGTCTCTGACCGCCGACCGTCACTGAAAGGACCACCAACCATGGCAGCTCCCATCCATGTCACCGTCACCGGCGCGGCCGGCCAGATCGGCTACTCCCTCCTCTTCCGCATCGCCTCGGGCCAGCTGCTCGGCGCCGACCAGCCCATCGTCCTGCGCCTCCTCGAGATCGAACCGGCGCTGGGCGTGCTCGAAGGCGTCGTCATGGAGATCGACGACGGTGCCTACCCGCTCGTGACCGACATCGTCGCCACCTCCGACCTCAAGACCGCCTTCGACGGCACGTCGTGGGCCCTCCTGGTCGGTTCCGTCCCCCGCAAGGCCGGCATGGAGCGCGGCGACCTCCTGAGCGTCAACGGGGGGATCTTCAAGCCCCAGGGCCGGGCCATCGCCGAGAACGCGGCCTCCGACGTGCGCATTCTCGTCGTGGGCAATCCCTGCAACACCAACTGCCTCATCGCCCGTTCCAATGCGCCCGAGATCCCCGCCGACCGCTGGTTCGCAATGACCCGTCTGGATGAGAACCGGGCCAAGGCCCAACTGGCCCACAAGGCGGCGGCACCCGTCGGCTCCGTCACCAACGTCGCCATCTGGGGCAACCACTCGGCGACGCAGTTCCCCGACTTCGCCAATGCCCGCATCGGGGGCGACCCGGCTCCCAAGGTCATCAGCGACCACGACTGGCTGCAGGGCGACTTCATCACGACGGTGCAGAAGCGCGGGGCGGCCATCATCGAGGCGCGCGGCTCCTCCTCGGCCGCCTCCGCCGCTTCGGCGGCCATCGACACAGTCGTCTCGCTGCGCACCAAGACGGCGCCGGGCGACTGCACCTCGGTGGCCGTGGCCAGTTCGGGTGAGTACGGCGCTCCAGAAGGGCTCCAATTCGGGTTCCCCATTGTGGCCGACGGCCAGGGGAATTGGTCGGTCGCGGAGAACTTCGAGCACGACGACTTCGCCCGGCAGCGCATCGCGGTGACCACCGAGGAGCTCCTCAGTGAGCGCAATGACGTGCGGGAGCTCGGCCTCATCGAGTGATCCCGGTCGGTGTCATCGACCGTTCGCGCCCGTGAAACCAGCGCGAAACACAAGCCTGTAAGCGTGAGGGGAGTGGGCGATCTGTTCGATGGCTACGGGGAGGCCGCACGCGGTCTGACGAAGGCCGCCTTTGACGAAATGGTGGGCCACGACGGCACCACCCGTTCTCCCTATGCCGGGGTAGCGTCCTCGCTGTCGCAAATGGGTCCCGAGGATGTCTCGGCCCGTGCCACCCGCCTCGCCCGTGCCTTCATGGACCAGGGGGTGACCTTCGACCTCGATGGTGAGGAACGGCCGTTCCCCCTCGACGTCGTGCCGCGCATCTTCACCGCGGGCGAGTGGGATGAAGTCTCGACGGGCGTCGCCCAACGGGTGCGCGCGCTGGAGGCGTTTCTCTCCGACGTCTACGGGGCAGCGCGCATAGTCAGCGACGGGTTGATCCCGCACGAGGTGATCACCAGCTCGCCGGGCTTCGTGCGGGCGGCCTTCGGGCTCGCACCACCGAACGGCGTGCGCATCCACGTCGCCGGCATCGATGTGATCCGCGACGAGGAGGGTGAGTTCCGCGTGCTGGAGGACAACGTCCGCAGCCCGTCGGGTGTCAGCTACGTCCTGGCCAACCGGGCCGCCATGGCACGCGTGCTGCCCGAGCTCTTCTGGGGCCAACCCATCCAGATGGTGACCGACTACCCGGCCCATCTCGTCAACGCCCTGCGCCGGGCCGCGCCGACCGGTGTGCAGGATCCAACGGTGGTGGTGCTCACCCCGGGCGTCCACAACTCCGCCTTCTACGAGCACGCGCTGTTGGCCCGTCTCATGGGCGTGCACCTCGTCGAGGGCCGCGACCTGGTCTGCCACGGGACCGAGGTGTTCCTGCGCACCACCGAAGGTGAAGTGCCGGTCCACGTGATCTACCGCCGCATTGACGACGACTACCTCGACCCCCTGCAATTCCGCCCCGAATCGCTCGTGGGTTGCCCCGGTGTGGTCAACGCGGCCCGGGCCGGCAGGGTGACGATCACCAACGGCGTGGGCAACGGGGTGGCCGACGACAAACTCGTCTACGCCTACGTGCCGGCGATGATCAAGTACTACCTGGGCGAAGACCCGATCTTGCAGAACGTCGAGACGATGCACCTCCAGGACGCAGCGGTACGGGCCGACGCCCTCTCGCGGCGCGACGAGCTCGTCTTCAAGCGGGTGGACGGCTCGGGGGGCAAGGGGTTGGTCATCGGCACGTCGGCCACGGGCAACGAACTGGACCTGCTGGCCCTCGAGGTGGAGAACGAGCCACGCCAATGGATCGCCCAACGTGTGGTCGCGCTGTCGACCTCCCCGACCTGGGTGGACAGCGAAATGGTGCGCCGCCATGTGGACCTGCGCCCGTTTGCGGTCAACGACGGCGAGAACGTCTGGGTCCTTCCGGGGGGTCTGACCCGGGTGGCACTGCAGGAGGGTGGCCTGGTGGTGAACTCCAGCCAGGGCGGCGGCTCCAAGGACACATGGGTGGTGGGCGGAGGCCCCCCGACGCCGGTGCTGCCGCCACGCCAGGTCGTCGCAGTGAGCGCGAGCCCGCCCATGGACGCCGGGCCGGGCGACGAGTCGGAGAACCGCAACCAGCAACAGCAACAGCAACAGCAACAGCAACAGCAACAGCAACAGCAACAGCAACAGCAACAGCAACAGCAACAGCAACAAAACAGCAACAGCAGAGGCCGCAGCGGCAACAGCAGCAGCAACAGCAGCAACGACAACAGCAGGGGCCGCAGCGGCAGAGCGGGCGACAGTGACGCAGGCGCTTCTGAGCCGGGTGGCGGAGTCGATCTTCTGGGTTGGCCGCTACGTCGAGCGCGCCGAGGGCACCGCACGAATTCTCGACGTGTCCGTCTTCCAGGCACTCGAACAGAGCGACACCGAAGGTGGCCACGCGGCCCGCCGGCTGCTGGCCGTCATGGGCTTGCCCGACAACGAGAACGAGACGCTGTGGCAGGCGACCGAGCGGTTGGCCACCGATCCCAAGAGCCGTTCCTCCATCGCCGGAGCGCTGGCAGCAGCCCGCGAGAACACCCGCGGTGTCCGCCACGTGGTTCCCGTCGAGTTCTGGGAGCACATCAACGCAACGTGGTCGGCCCTTCCCCTCCAATGGGAGGCCACCCGCCGGGCCGGGCCGGCGCCGTATCTGTCCTTCGTCAAGAGCCAGGTAGCCGGCATTACGGGCCTCGCTGACACCATGATGAGCCGGGACCAGACCTGGTTGTTCTTCACCCTCGGCCGCTGCCTCGAAACGACCGATGTCGTTGCCCGCCAACTGGCTACGGTCGAGTTCGACCAGGTCTTCGACAGCGGCCTGGTCATGCTCCTGCGCTCCTGTGGCGGCTACGAGCCCTATCTGCGACTGTCCCAGGGGGTGGTCGAGCCCGGGCGCGTGCTCGACTTCTTGTTGCGGGACCGCCTCTTTCCCCGTTCGGCCTATGCCTCGCTGACGCTGGCCGAGGAATGTCTGGACAAGATCAACTCGGGTCGTCACGGCACATGGGAGGACGCCCGGGGGCTGGTCGGTCTGGCCCGGGCCGAGCTCGAATACTCCTCTCCGGCGTCGCTCTCGCGTGGGCTCGGGACTCGGTTGGAGCGACTGCAAGGCTCCATCTCGTCGGTCTGCGATGCCGTGACACGCCGCTACTTCGCCCAGGATTTGCCGACGCAGTGGCGGCGCGGGGGTGGGGGAGGGTGACCCGGGCCGACGGCTGGCGACTGCACGTCTCGCACGAGACCCGCTTCGACTACAACGCCCCGGCGCGGGCCTCGTATAACGAGCTCCGTCTGACGCCGCGTACCGAGCGTCGCCAGACTGCACTCGAGACGAAGATCGCGACCGTGCCGCCGGCACCGCAGTACTCCTACGTCGACTACTGGGGGACCCAGGTCGTGGCGTTCAACGTCGACCGGGGCCACGAGATGCTCTCCATCACCGGGACGGCGCTTATCGACACCCAACGACCTGAGGCGCCCGAGGACGCATCGTGGGCGGACGTCGACGACGCAGCGCTCACGATGGCCGACTACCTCTCGCACAAGCTCTTTACCGCCCCGGGACCTGAATTGGCGGAATTGGGATCCAGCCTGCGCGCCTCGACCCCGTTGCAGACGGCCCAGAACATCATGGCGCGCACCCACGAGTCGCTCCGCTACGTGCGCGGCGTGACCAGTGTGCACACGTCGGCGCACGAGGCCTTCGTCGACGGCGCCGGTGTCTGCCAGGACTTCGCCCATCTGGCGTTGGCCATGGCCAAATCGGTCGGCCTACCCTCGCGCTACGTGTCGGGTTACTTCCACCCCGAATCCGACGCCGTCATCGGCGAAGAGATCGTCGGTGAGAGCCATGCGTGGGTCGAGGTCTGGACGGGTTCGTGGTGGGCGTACGACCCGACCAACGACTGTGCGGTGGGGGAGCGTCACGTTGCCATCGGCCGGGGACGCGACTATTCCGATGTGCCTCCGGTCAAGGGCATCTATGCCGGCAACGCCGAGCACACCATGCACGTCGGTGTGCGCATCATGAGGACGAACTAGGTCGTGCTGACCCGCTCATGCTGACCCGCATGCGGATCTGGTTGCCCGACGCTCCTGGCGTCCTCGGCGCAGTGGCCGCCGAAATCGGGGCCGTCAACGGCAACGTCATCGGGCTCGAGGTGCTCGAGCGAGAAGCAGGTGTGGCCATTGACGAGTTGGTGGTGGAGCTCCCCGACATCCCCGGTTCGGTCGATGCGGTGTGCAAGGGCATCCGCAATATCCCCGGGGCAGGAGTCGAAGACGTGCGCGAGCTGGCTGCCGCGGCGCAGGACCGGGAGGACACAGTCCTCAACGCCGCGGCCGCAATCCTTCAGGCCGCCACCACGACGGCCGCCATGAACACGTTGGCGGCTCAGCTCATGTCGCTTTTTGATCTCACTTGGTTGGCCGTCGCTGATTTCGGCATGCAGACCTTCACCGAGGTGCATGGCGAAGTGCCCGGCATCGCCTGGCTGACCGCGTTCGCCGAGGGCTCGCAGAGCGGCGCCGACCCGTCCAACGACACCACAAGCTCGGGAGTGTTCGTCGAGGCGATCCCAGAGACCGAGCTCACCGTCTGCGGCGGCCGACCAGCGCCGATCCGCCGTCGCGAGCGGCACGCCATCGCCATGCTGGTCATCGTGACAGCTCGATTCGTCGACGCGCTCGGCTGGCGCGACCGGGTGCACTGAAACGTCGGTCCGTTCAGAGCCTCGTGCCGGCGTCAGCCGCCGACGCCGGCGTTTTCGAACGGCTCCGCCTCCTCGATCTCGCCACCTTGGCTCTCGCCACTCTCACTCTTCGCAGCCGCATCCTCAGCCGACGGCTTCTCGGAGTAGACGTACTTGCCGCCGCGTAGCCACGAGGCCGCAGCTGCGACCAGGCAGGCGATGATGGCGAAGTCGAAGGCGGCATGCAGGCCCGCCTTGAATGGTTTGGCGATCAGGAAGGGGAAGAACCCGCGTCCGTTGAGCGCCGCCTGGTTGGCCGCCGACAAGTGCGCGAGCACCGGGTGGCCCAAGAGATGCTGGACCGGGCTGAAGCCAAGGAACGAGGCGAAGAGCGACGTGACCGGGGGGAGGCCTGCCGCTCGCCGCGCCGCCGGCCCCGGCACCCCGTGCGCTCTGAGCCCGACAAAGAGCGCTCCCGGCAACGTCGAGGAGAGGCCGATGATCATGAGGGTGAAGAAGATGCCGATCGAGAGCACCTGCGCCGAATTCTGGAATGTCGAGTTCATGCCGGCGCCTACCCCGCGGTGCTTGCTGGGCAAGCTGTTCATGACACCGGCCCGGTTGGGCGCCGCAAAGGCGCCCATCGCCAGCCCGTTGCACAGCAGGATCAGGGCGAAGGCCGGATACGGGAAGTCAACCGGGAGGAGCTCGAGGAGTCCGAAGGTGAGGGCGGCCGCCAACATGCCACCGGTGGCAAAAGGTCGGGAGCCGTAACGGTCGGACAGGATGCCCGAGATCGGACCGGCGATGAGGAAGCCGGCGGTGAGGGGAAGCATGTAGATGCCGGCCCACAACGGGGTGCGTGCGAAGTCATAGCCGTGCAGGGGCAGCCAGATTCCCTGGAGCCAGATGATCAAGATGAACATGAGGCCGCCCCGCCCGATCCCGGCCAGCAGCGTGGAGAGACAGCCGGCGGTGAAGGCGCGGATCCGGAACAGGTCGAGCCGGAACATGGGATCGTCCACCTTCGTCTCGATCACTCCGAAGGCGATCAGCAGGACGACCCCCCCGGTCAGGCATCCGAGAACGAACGGGCTCGTCCAACCCATGATGTGGCCGCCGTACGGTTGGATCCCGTACGTGACCCCGACCATCAGCGCGATGAGGCCGAAGGCAAAGGTGATGTTGCCGGGCCAATCGATTCGGCCGTGGCCGCGCACCGGGACCTCCCGCAGGCTCCGATAGGCCCAGATGGTGGCGAAGAGCCCGATCGGGACCGACACCAAGAAGATCAGACGCCACTGGATGGGACCCAGAATCCCGCCCAGCACCAGACCGAGGAACGACCCGCTGATCGCGGCCACCTGGTTGATGCCCAATGCCATGCCCCGTTGATGTTCCGGGAAGGCATCGGTCAAGAGGGCACCGGAATTGGCGATGAGAAATGCGGCGCCCACACCCTGGAATATCCGCATGATGATCAGGTATAGGGCGGCGGCAGAACCGGACATCCACGTGATCGACAGCAGGAGTGAGAAGAACGTGTAGACGGCGAAGCCGAGGTTGTACATCTTGACCCGCCCGTACATGTCCCCCAGGCGCCCGAGGCTCACGACGAGCACGCTGCTGACGATGAGGAAGCTCAGGATCATCCACAGCAGGTAGAACGTGTTGCCGGGCAGGAGCGGGTTGATGCCGATGCCACGGAAAATGTCCGGCAATGCGATGAGGAGGATGGACGAGTCGATCGTGGCCATCAAGACGCCGAGCGTCGTGTTCGACAGGACCGTCCACTTGTAGCGGTCACCCCGCTCGTCAGCCACTGGCAGCATGGAGGCAGAGAGCGAGTTGCTCACGCTTCGTGGACTCCGCAGCTGCAACTCCCTCCGCAACTGCAGATGCGGCCGTAACCGCAGGACGGCGTTTCCTGGCGTGCGCACCCAGCACATCGCCCAGTTCTCATACCCTCTCCGTTTCCGTGATCGTTCCGATGCCCTCGATCGTACCTTTACGTCAACGGTAGGAACTTATCGTGTCCCCAGAATGACCTGGAGCCGCTCACCGGTGCGTAGTGTCCGGGGCGTGGTGCGTATCGGATTTGCCGGCGCCGGGCTCATCGCCTGGGCCCATGCTCTGGGACTGCGGGCGATAATCGACGGCGGTTTGATCGACGCCGACATCTCCGTCGTGCTGGACCGGAGCGAGAAGCGAGCCCAGCGCTTCGCCAAGACTTTCGAGGTCGAAGTTGTCAGCGAGCTCGATCCGCTGATGGAGCGCTGCGATGCCGTCTGGATCTGCACGCCCACGGTCGCACACCGAGACGTCGTGGACGCGGCCCTCGCCCATGGCCGAGCCCTCTTTTGCGAGAAGCCACTCGCGACTGACCTTGCCGGCGCGCAAGCACTGGTGTCCGCGGTCGAAGCGGCCGCCGTCCTCGCGCAGTCTGGACTCGTCCTGCGCTCGGCTCCGGTCTTTCGAGCCCTGCGCGAGCTGGTGGCCACGGGCGTACTCGGTCGGCCCATGGCGGCCATCTTCCGTGACGATCAGTATTTTCCGATTCAGGGCACCTACGCCTCGCAATGGAGAGCTGACGTGACCCAGGCCGGCGGGGGTTGCTTGATCGAACACTCCATCCACGACGTCGACATCCTGCGATTCTGCTTCGGTGAAGTGGATCGGCTCAGTGCCCACACGGCGAACTTCTCGGGCCACGAGGGCATCGAAGACCTGGCGACACTCTCGCTTTCGTTCGCCTCCGGACTGGAGGCGCACTTGACGAGCGTGTGGCACAACATCCTCACCCGTGGTTCGACGCGTCGCATCGAGTTGTTCTGTCAGGACGGAATGGTGTGGCTCGACAATGAGTTCCGAGGGCCATTGCACATCCAGACGAGCGACGTCACCGAGATCCGTCCGTGTCCGTCGCCGCCCTGGGTCGACGAGTTGCCCCTCAGCCAGGACGAAGTCGGTCTGGCGATTCGGGCCTACGTAGAAGCGGATCGAGACTTCGTCGATGCGATTGTGGACGGCCGCGCTCCGGCTCCCGGGCTGGACCAGGCGCTGGTGGCCCACCGACTCGTCGATGCCGCCTACCGCTCGGCCGAGCGCGGTGGGCTGCCTATCGACGTGGCGTGATCGGAGCCGGGGGCGGTCCAGCAGACGTACTCGCGGTAGTGATAGCGGGTCTCGTAGCCGAGCTTGGCGTACAGCGGCGCGCCCATGGGCGAAGCCTGCAGCGTCACTGAGGTCGCGCCCCTGTCGAATGCCACGTTGGTCGCCCACACCGTGACCACCCGCCCCAGGCCCAACTGACGAGCGGTAGCGATCGTGCCGACCCACTGGAGCGACGCCACCCCGTCACTGATAAACGTCAGGGCGGTGGCGACCGGCTGCTCCTCCTGATACGCCACCACGATCGTCGTTTGGACATCGGCCACCAACCGCTCAGGCCGATCGAACAATTCGACGAAGACCTCGCCCGGCATGCCGTAGGTGCCATATGCATCGGCGTCCACCGCGGCGAAGTCGGCCACACCCTGCTCGTTGCGAACCGCGCGCAAAGAAATTCCCTGCGGCAGGTCTGGTGCGTCGAGCCTCTGGTGGCAGATCATCTGCGGGGTAGGTTCACCGAGGGGGACGAGGCCGTGTGCCTCACACGCTTCCCGGAGATCATCGTCCTTCCCGTTGTCGCGGACCTTGATGCTGTAGCCACGTTTGCGACGGCAGAAAAAGGCATCTGTTTGGTGCAGGAATTCAGAGGGCTCCGCTGCATCATCGGTCCGGAAGGCTCCATTACCGACGACAGGAATCCACGAGCCCCCGGCGTAGAGAAGTGCAGTGCGATCTTGATGGAGCGATCCCTTGCTGGCCCATTGGGTGGCCGCCCGGCTGTACTCGATCAGGTTCTGGTGACCCAATCGAACCTCGTTCTCGTCGGACATGGCGCTCCCCGCATCGTCGGGTTGAAAGATGTGATCAGGTGATCTGATGGTCTATCGCATACGAGCGAGACTGGCCTTGTCGGGCGTTAGCGCAGGACGAACACCGGGTGTCGCTCGGCGATGACCGCGAACTCAGCGTCGGTCGAGTCGGGACCAACCCCTTCGAAGAACATGCCAACCTCGAACTTCCACCGCTTGAGGTACGCCCGCAGGATCTCCGTGCGGGCTTCCGCCGGCACTTCCTCAGCGGTGCGGGCCTGACGGTGACGACCCAGGATCAAGGTGAGCTTGCCGTCGGCGGCGCGCACGTTGCGAACCCACTCGGTTTCGCCACGTGCAGCGACGAGGTAGTCCTTCGCATCGAGCGTCAGGAGGTTCACCGGAGTGTGGTGGAGCGTTCCCGACCGGCGGCCCTGGTGTTCAAGCACCCGGGAGCCCCAGGCGCTGATACCGAGCCGCATGAGGAGGTTCACGAAGGGTGTGACCGCTTTGCGGGTAAACCAGCCGGGACGCTTGTAGTAGTCGGGCGCGGCTGCGGGGGTGGCCATGAGATTCTCCTTTTTTGTAATGGTCGGTTGATTTGTCGTGGTCGGCTGAGAACGCTAATCATAAATGTGAGCAGTGTTCTTGTCAAGTACTTGTGTTCTCGGAGCCCACCGATCAGACTGGTCCCATGTCCGTCACGCGCACAGCCAGGGATCGAGTACGTGACGAGGTGACGCGCGAGATCCTTGAGGTTGCCGGGACACACCTTGCTCAAGAGGGCGCGGCAGCCCTCTCATTGCGCTCAATCGCCCGAGATCTGGGGATGGCCCCTTCGGCGCTCTACCGCTACTTCGACGGACGGGACGCTCTGTTGAGCGCCTTGATCGTTGGGGCCTACACGTCATTGGCCGATGAGGCCGAACACGCAGCCGACGCAGTCGACGCAGCCGACGCAGTCGACGCAGTCGACGCAGCTGCCACAGGCGACGCAACGAGCGACGCCAACCGTTGGCTCGCCGTACCGTCCGCCATGCGGGCCTGGGCTCTCGCACGTCCCCATGAATGGGGTCTTATCTTCGGCTCGCCAGTGCCGGGATACCGTGCCCCCCAGGAGACGATCGCTCCCTATACCCGGTTGGCCGTTGCGTTGCTGCTCCCGGTTGCTGAGGCCTATCGATCCGGCCGTCTCGACATCGAAGCCCTGGAGCCCGACTCGGACTCGAAGTCATCCGCAGCGCGTGCAGCCTCGCTCGACGCTGCGCTGGCACCGGTACGCGACGCGCTTATGAGCGACGTCCCAACTTCAATTGTGCTGCACGCCTTGCAAGCTTGGACCACGATCATTGGAGCAATCAGCCTCGAACTCTTCGGACATTGGCGCAACAGCGTGCTTGATCCGGAGCTGTTCTTTACCGAGACGGTTGTGTCCCTTGGTCGTCAGATAGGCCTCTCTAGTCAAAGCGTCGGTCTCGCGTAACTTCCACTGTTTACCCATTCGGCCGATGCGGAACTTTCTCAGTGCGGGAACTTTCTCAGTCGGAAGTGGAATCCGTTCGATTGTCACGGCGCACAATTCGCCCGCCCGCCCGCCCGCCCGCCCGCCCGCCCGACCCGCCCGATCCCGACCCGCCCGACCCGTCCGACCCGTCCGACCCGTCCGACCTGCTCACGTCCGCCTGGGCCGGTTCGGATCCTGGGTCACGCCGGCCTGTGCTTTGGCCGCCGCCAGTCTGCGGGCCCGGGAGATGGCCCCGGCACTTTTGGGATGCGCCGGAGGGACCCATCGGAAGTTCCCGGGCTCCCCTTCGAGCTTCCAGCCGCCATGGGTCTTGAGGGCATGGTGCTCGGGGCACATGCGCACCAGATTGTCGAGCTCGGTCGGTCCGTCGTCGCCGTAGTCGACGAAGACGTGGTCTCGTTCGAGCCCGAGGCGCTTGGCACAGCCCGGGACACAACAGGTCCGGTCCCGCACCATCAAGGCCGCTTCCACGGCTTTGGCGATGCCCCGATCAGACCGGGTCACTGTTTTGATGTCGAAGCCCTCTTTGACCAAAAAACGCAGAGCACCTTCGCCCAACAGTTCACTGGCCGCGGCCACCGAGACCGGGCCGATGCCCTCGATCTCACAGATCTCGTCCCCCTCAGTCGTCCCCCGGCGCAACGCCTCGGCATCGATGATGACGAGGGTCTGGACCCCGGACCCCCTCTTCGGGCGGCACTTGGGGCCTGGCCCTGGGCCTGGGCGGGGGCCTGGCCCTGGGCCTGAACCGGGGCCTGGGCCTGAACCGGGGCCTGGGCCTGAACCGGGGCGGGTGTGGTCCCTGCTGTTGTCGTCATCTTCGGACCAGTCCTCCCCGGACCAGCCGTTGTTCGCATCGCTGGCCCCGCCGCCGCTCGCCCCGCCGCCGCTCGGCCCGCCGCCGCTCGCCCCGCCGCCGCTCGGCCCGCCGCCGCTCGCCCCGATGCCGTTGCCACGGCCCTCGCCCGCCATGAAGTCGAGGAAGGCATCGAGACGGTGCGCCTCGAGGGTGCTCGGGTCACTCGACCCCGCCGCCCTCCAGCGTTCCTTGGCCGCGGCCTCGAGTCGGGGGGCGACCCGGGCAAAGGCCACCTCGTCGCAGGAGAACTCGCCTCTCACCCCGCCCTCGTGACGGCGGACGTGGAAAAGTCCCCATAGGCGGCCACCAGAATTCCCCACGGACGGCCACCAAAAGTCCCCAGGTATGGCCACCGAATTCCCCACTTGTGGGCATCGCCCCACCCCTCGGGCCCTAACGACATCCACCCTTTGGGGTCCCTCCCCGGAGAACGTGGCAGTTCGCGCTGTCCACGACCCCGAGGAGGGACCACCCATGTTGTCCGAGGAGAAAGCAATGGAGATTCTCGAGGCCTATGACCTCACCAACTCGCTTCGAGCGACGGCCGCCCTGTGTGGCGTCGACCACAAGACCGTCCGACGTTTCGTGGCCGCTCGGGCGGCCGGGCTCGACCCGGCGGCCAGCGTCGGCCGCCCGGTGATCACCGAGCCGTTCGCCGACAAGATTACCGAGTGGATCGACCGCTCGTCGGGGCGGGTCCGGGCCGACGTGGTCCATCAAAAGCTGGCCGCCATGGGCTTTGTCGGTTCGGAGCGCACGACCCGGCGGGTGGTGGCCCAGCTCAAGTCCGACTACGTGCGGGCCAACCACCGGATCTACAAGCCCTGGATCACCGAGCCTGGCCT
Source organism: uncultured Acidimicrobiaceae bacterium (assembly GCA_963706555.1). Taxonomy (GTDB): domain Bacteria; phylum Actinomycetota; class Acidimicrobiia; order Acidimicrobiales; family RAAP-2; genus Bog-473. Next base: position 642,159 of record OY970164.1, on the reverse strand, counting down.
GTGGCTCCAGTTCGACTACGGCAGCGGGCCCATCGTCGGTGGCCAAGCCACCACGTTGTTCTGCGCCTGGTTGGCCTGGTCGCGCTTTCGGGTCATCGTCGCACTGGCTGACCGCACGTTCCCCTCTTTGGTGTCGGCCCTCGACACCACGCTTCGGGCCATCGGGGGTGCGCCGACCTATCTGTTGACCGACAACGAAAAGACGGTGACGACCAGTCACGTGGCCGGTCTGGCCGTGCGCAATCGCGAGCTGCTCGGCGTGGCCCACTACTACGGGGTGGCCATCCACACCTGCGTGGTGGCCGATCCCGAGTCCAAGGGCGGCACCGAGGCAACGGTGCGCATCGCCAAGGCCGACGTGTTGCCTCGTCCCGACAATCTGGTCGGCGAGTATCGCGACTTCGCCTCGTTCGAGCGAGCCTGTGGCGCAGCCAGCGAGCGGTTCAACACGCGGGTCCACCGAGAGACCGGCGAGCGCCCCGTTGATCGTCTGGCGCTCGAGCAAGCACAGCTGCATCGTCTCCCGCCCGAGCCTTACACGGTCGCCTTCGGTGAGACCCGCACCGTGTCGTGGTCCTCACTCATCTCCTTCCAAGGGGCGCGTTACTCGGTCCCGCACCAGCTCTGTGCAGAGGTGGTCTTCGTGCGCCAAATGGGCGACGAGGTCGTCATTGTCGCCACCGGAGTTGACGGAGCAAAAGAGGTGGCACGACACCCCGTCGCGGCCAAGGGCCAGATGACGCTGCACGACGGGCACTACCCGCCCCGGCGCAAGAACCCCGAACGCGCCCCCAAGGCGAACAACCCCACCGAGAGCGAGTTCCTCGCTCTCGGTGAAGGGGCCCGGCGTTACCTCGTTGAAGCGGCCTCTTCGGGTGCCTCTCAGATCAACGAGCGCATGCGTGAAGCCCTTGCCCTCGGGCGCGTGGTCGATGCCGGTGTCCTCGACGAGGCACTCGGGTTGGCCGCATTGGCCGGTCGATTCGAACAAGGCGACCTCAGCTCCATCACGGCCATCCGCCGCGAGCCCCTGCGACGGATCTCAGAGGATCACTCCCTTCAGCCCGGCACCGCTCCGTGGGCCCGCCTCGGCGAGACCGAGCAGTGAGCAGCACCGAGACGACCTTCGACGAGGTGGCCACCTTGTCGCGGCGGCTCCGTCTGCCCTATCTGCGCGCGGCAGCCGAAGACGTCATGGCCACAGCCAAGGCCCAGCGCTGGGCACCGGCGGAACTGATCCGGGTCCTGCTCGAAGCCGAGGTTGACGGACGGGAGCGTTCGATGACCGAGACACGCCGCAAGCGGGCCCGCTTCCCGGCCGGCAAGACCTTCGCCGCTTGGGATCCGGCCCGCAGTTCGATTCCGACGCCGACTCAAGACGCCCTGGCCACCCTCGAATGGGTCGGGCGCCACGAGAATTTGGTGGTGTGCGGACCGAGCGGCACCGGAAAATCGCACCTACTCGAAGCCTTGGGACACGCCGTGGTCGACACCGCTCGCTCGGTGGCCTGGTTCTCCATCGAAGAACTCGGCGTCTTGGTGCGACGGCACCGCATCGACGACACGGTGGCTAAGGCTCTCGCCCCCATGCTGCGGGCTGACGTCATCGTGGTCGACGACATCGGCCTGTTGCCCGTGACCGAAGAGGCAGCCGAAGGGCTCTATCGACTGGTCGACGCCGCTTATGAACGTCGCTCGATCGCCATCAGCTCAAATCTGCACCCGTCGGGCTTTGATCAGCTCATGCCACCCAGTCTGGCCACCGCCTTGGTCGACCGCCTGCTGCACCACGCCCACGTGGTCCAGACCTCAGGAGAATCGATCCGGCTCCAAGACGCCACCAGCGGCAAGGGGGTGAAGCCCTTGGGTCACTGACCTCATCTCGAGGGGTGGGGAATTCGATGGCCATACCTGGGGAGGTTCATGGCCATACCTGGGGAATTCTCATGGCCGCCAGTGGGGAATTCCTAATGGCCGTTGACACCCTCGGGGCTCTGGCGCCAGCGGAAGTGGCGCCGCTCGTGCACCCGTTGACGCCGTGCCGCTTCGCTCTCTTTGCTCCGTGCCGCGGCGCGCAGCCGCGAGGCGGTGTCGCTCAGCTCTTGGTGTGACGCCCCACCCTCGGCCAGATCCAACAGGGTCTTGGCACTCCCCGGGACCGCCGCCTCGGCCTCTCCCATCAGTTTGAGCTGGCAAGAGGACAACTCGCCCTCGTGGAGGGCCTCGGTCAGGGTCGCATCGGCCCCGGCCCGTTTGGCCGAGGCCAGCCGCTCCTTGGCCGCCGAGGGGGAAGAGCCCGCCACCGACCCCAGCCAGTCCGCCGCGGAGGCGTGACCGTCTTTGGCATGGGCCCCGGTCTCGACCACGCGCGGGGCGAAGAGGGCGATCCCCGACGCGGCGGCACGTTCTCCTTGGGCGAACAGGTCCACGAACGCTTTGGCCTCATCACCTGAGACAGCACCGGGCACGGCTTCTCGCAGCACCTTTTGGAAGTCGCGCACCGCAGCTCCGAGCACGGCCAGCGCCTGCTGGGTCCTGGTGCACGAGAGGGGGCGAGAGACCATGACGTGACCTTAGGGAGGGGGTGTATCACGGCCTCGAAAGGCCAGGTCAGAGGTGTGAGAGGCCGGGTCGGGGGGTGCGGGGGTGCGGGGGTGCGGGGGTGCGGGGGTGCGGGGGTGCGGGGGTGCGGGGGTGCGAAGAGCCGACGGCAAAAGAGGAGTCGAGAGCCCGCATAAGCAAGCGGGCCGAGCCTGATCGACGTGTCGCACCGCCACTACGGCCGTGGGAAGCGAATGCACGAAGCAGCCACGCCCCGGTCGCCATCGATCGCAGCTACGTAGTGGCTCGTAGCTGGGTCTGAGTGAGTCACGGCAGCGACCGGGTGAGTCACCGCAGAATCGCACGAGCGAGCCCAGGTCCGCCCGGCCTAGTGCGGGCGCTGCCCGGTTACAGCCACTCCGTTCTAGGACGGAATGGGAAGACGCACCTCGATGCCGGCGTTTTGCAGGAAAGCCAACTTGTGTTCCAACGCAGATTGCCAATCGACCATGTCTTTGTCGAACTGGGCCCGATCGCCCTCTTCGCACGCGTGCTCGAGTTCGTCAAACGCCACGTCCTCGGCGTCGAGCAGACTGCGATACCTGGACAGGAAGTGGTCGCTGATCGGCTGATGCACGTCATCCTCCCTACTGCGGCCCGCTCGTTACGAGCCGGTACCCCCCAACGATACTGCTGCAGTGAGCGCACTGCGCAGCGAAACGTTCACCAGCTCTTTCGACCCCGGTGGTAAGACCTGGGCAAAACGTGACGGAACACCATGGCCACGTCGATAAGCCTCGATGCGCTCATCTCCAGCGAGGATTCCCCAGCCCGCGCCAAAATAATGCGTGAGACCGCCTCGACGCTGCGGACGGTCAGCCGAGGCGGCCGACGCAGACCCCGGCGCAAGGCGCCCAGCCCGAGCTCGGTCGCCATGAAGGCCGGGTACACCACGTGGAGATGTATTCCTTGCGGAGCCAGGCGGAACGAGGTCGACTCGCTGAACGCCGAGAGCGCTGACTTCGATGCCGGGTAGGCGCCCGGACCCGGCGAGGGAAGTCGGCCGCCGTCGGACGACACGTTGACGATCGTCCCCGAGCCGTGTGCCCGCATGGAGGGGAGGACGGCCAACGTCGCGGCAACAGGTGCAAAGAAGTTCACGTCAAAGGTCCTTCGGAAATCTTCGACGGTGATGTCCGTCAACCGAACTCCGGGATCTTGCGCCGCGTTGTTGATGAGGAGATCGATCGAGCCGTGCATCTCGATGACACTTGCCAACGTGGCGCGGAATCTGTCGGTATCGGTCACGTCGCACACCACCATGTGCGACGAGGGCGACACAGGGTTGAGCATTTGTGCCAGTGCGTCGAGTCGTTCCGCGTTGCGGGCGAGTCCGACAACCGTCGCGCCGGCGTGCACCAGATCGAGGCAGAGTTGTCTGCCGAGCCCACTCGATGCACCGGTGATCACAGCGACGCGGCCGCGATATCGATCGCCGTACAGAGGCGGCCGACGCGAAGGCCGGGTCATTCGTCGGGTTGAGCCGTGTCGTCCTGATCGGTCACGTCGGTCACGTCGGTCACGTCGGTCAGTTCAGTCAGTGTCCGACCCAGCGCCGCGGATGCCGCGTTGAGGATCGACTGACCGGCCACCAGGACCGCCAGTTCGCCGCGCACGTGGACCCGGCCTGCCGCCAACGCCTCCGCCGGGTCGAGTTCCCCGCGTGCAATTGCGAACGCGTCTGCGTAGGGCAAGACGATGGTGACATTCGAGGACAAGGACTCATCCGGGTCGGCAGCGAGCGTTATCCGGCCATCGTCCACCGTGAGGACGGTCCGCACCACGCCACCCACGCCACCCACGCCACCCGCACCGGCCGCACCGGCCGCACCGGCCGCACCCGTCACCACTTGGGCCACAGAAAACCGGCCCCCGGCAGCCGTCAGCGAACCGGCACCCGCCGCAGCGATGGCATCGGTGAGGTCGAGCCCCTCGAGGGCGGCGTTGAACGCCTGGATCCACGCGGGCGACAAGTAGGGGGGCATGGCAGTACCGCGAGCTCGTCCTCCGGCTCAGCCGGCGGACGCCTCTTCGGCGGTCTTCTTTGTGCGCCTCAGAATTTTGCGACCGAGCCATGCGACGGGGTCGTAGTGCGCATCGACCACACGTTCCTTCATCGGGATGATGGCATTGTCGGTGATCTTGATGTGCTCAGGGCACACCTCGGTGCAGCACTTGGTGATGTTGCACATGCCCAGACCGGCACCGGAACGAGCGAGCTCGCGGCGGTCGTTGGTGTCGAGCGGGTGCATTTCGAGCTCGGCAAAACGGATGAAAAAACGGGGCCCGGCGTATTTGGGCTTGTTCTCCTCGTGGTCACGGATGACGTGACAGACGTCCTGGCACATGAAGCACTCGATGCACTTGCGGAACTCCTGTCCCCGCTCGACGTCGATCTGCGCCATCCGGTAGCCGCCCTCGGGCTCGAGGCCCGGCTTGAAGGCCGGCACGGTCTTCGCCACCTCGTAGTTGAAGCTGACGTCGGTCACGAGGTCGCGGATGATCGGGAAGGTCTTCATCGGGGTGACGGTCACGGGCTCTCCCTCGGGGAGCGTGTCCATGCGGGTCATGCACATGAGGCGTGGCAAGCCGTTGATCTCGGCCGAGCACGAACCACACTTGCCCGCCTTGCAGTTCCAGCGGCAGGCCAGGTCGGGAGCGGGGCCGGCCTGGATCCGGTGGATGACGTCGAGGACGACCTCACCCTCGACCGCGGGCACCACGTAGTCGGTGAGCTCGCCGCCACTCGGATCCCCTCGCCACAGGCGCATGGTGAACTCGCCGGTTGCTTCGTTCTCCGACATCACTGGCTCGGACATCAGTGGGCCTCCTCAAGCAGTGCCCGGAGCTCGGCCGGCATTTCAGGCAGCGGCTCGGGATTGATGGATATGGGCGCCAGGTAGCCGTGCTCGGCCGTCTGGCGCTGCACGAAGTTCACCTTGCCCATTTCGGGGTCCGGCCCCGGATAGTCCTCGCGGGTGTGCCCGCCACGCGACTCCTTGCGGTGGAGCGCGCCCTGGGCCACGGCGATGGACGTGGTGACCATGGACGGGAGATCGGTGGCCAGATTCCATCCCGGGTTGTAGGCCAGGCCGCCCTTCACGCTGAGCTTCGACGTGCGCTCCTTGAACTCCTCCAACTTGCCCAGCGCATCTTCGAGCTCGGGCCCGGTGCGGATGATGCCGACCAGGGCCTGCATCGTCTGCTGCAGCTCGTGCTGGACGTCGTAGGGATTGCCGCCGCCCTCGCGCCCGAACGGGGCCAGGGCATCGTCGATCGCGGTCTGGACCTCTCCGGCGTCGACGCTCGGTGAGCCCGAGCGACCTTCGGCGAAGTCGGCCGCACCGATGCCGGCGCGGCGGCCGAAGACGATGAGGTCCGAGAGCGAGTTGCCGCCGAGGCGGTTCGCCCCGTGCATGCCGCCGGACACCTCGCCGATGGCGAAGAGACCGGGGACGGTGGCCGCCTGCGTCTCGGGGTCGACCCGGACCCCGCCCATCATGTAGTGGCAGGTTGGGCCCACCTCCATGGGGGTGGCGGTGATGTCGACGCCGGCCAGCTCCATGAACTGGTGGTACATGGACGGGAGGCGCCGGCGGATGTACTCGGCGCTCCGGCGGCTGGCGATGTCGAGGAAGACCCCACCGTGCGGACTGCCGCGTCCGGCCTTGACCTCGGAGTTGATGGCGCGGGCTACCTCGTCACGGGGCAACAGGTCCGGGGTGCGGCCGTTGTTGATGTGGTCCTCGTACCAACGGTCGGCCTCCTCCTCGGTCTTCGCCGTCTCGGCTTTGAACATGTCCGCGATGTAGTCGAACATGAAGCGCTTGCCTTCGGAGTTGCGCAGGACGCCACCGTCGCCGCGCACGCCCTCAGTGACCAGAATGCCGCGCACACTGAGCGGCCACACCATGCCGGTCGGGTGGAACTGCACGCACTCCATGTCGATGACGTCGGCCCCGGCCCAGATGGCCATGGCGTGGCCGTCGCCCACCGACTCCCAGCTGTTGGAGGTGTACGTCCAGGACTTGCCGATCGATCCGGTCGCCAAAATGAAGGATTTGGCCGTAAAGAGCACCATCTCGCCGGTCGGGCGCATGTAGCCCACGGCGCCGGAGATGCGGCCCTCGGCGTCGGGCAGCAAGCGCAGGATCTTGCACTCCATGAAGACGTCGGTCCCCATGGAGACCACCTTCTGCTGCAAGGTGCGGATCAGCTCGAGCCCGGTGCGGTCGCCCACGTGGGCCAGGCGGGCGTAGCGGTGGCCCCCGAAGTCGCGCTGGGTGATGCGGCCGTCCTCGGTCCGGTCGAACAGCGCCCCCCAGCGCTCCAGCTCCAGGACCCGGTCCGGCGCCTCCATGGCGTGGATCTGCGCCATGCGCCAGTTGTTGAGCATTTTGCCGCCGCGCATGGTGTCGCGGAAGTGGACCTGCCAGTTGTCCTCGGGCCAGACGTGGCCCATGGCCGCGGCCATGCCGCCCTCGGCCATGACGGTGTGCGCCTTGCCGAGGAGCGACTTGCAGACGAGGGCCACCCGCAGGCCTCGTTCCTTGGCCTCGATGGCGGCCCGCAGCCCGGAGCCACCGGCCCCGATGATGATGACGTCGTAGTCGTGTGTCTGGTAATCGGCCATGTGCGAGGTCCTTTAGAAGTGGAAGCCGGGATCGGTGATGGTCCCGCTCGCCACCAGTCGGACGTAGAGGTCGGTCAGGGCCACCCCGAAGAGGCTGATCCAGGCGAACGTCATGTGGTGCGCGTTCAATGGCGTCACCAGCTTCCACAGCTTGTGGCGGATGGGGTGCTTGGCGAACGATTTCACCTGGCCGCCGCAGAAGTGGCGGCAGGCGTGGCAGCTGAGGCTGTAGAGCCAGAGGAACGTCGCGTTGACGACGAGGAACACGGTGCCCACGCTGATGCCGATGCCGAGCCCCGGTTGGCGGAAGGCCTCCACCGCGTCGTAGGTGAGGATGGCGTTGAAGAGGAGCAGGATCCAGAAGAAGTAACGGTGGACGTTCTGCAGGATCAGCGGGATCTTCGTCTCGCCGGTGTATTTGCCGTGGGCGTCGGCCACGCCGCAGGCCGGAGGCGAGAACCAGAACGAGCGGTAGTACGCCTTGCGGTAGTAGTAGCAGGTGAGCCGGAACCCCAGGGGAAAGATGAGGATCAACAGGGCGGGGGTGATGTGCCACGCCTCGATCCAGACGCCGAAGGGATGACTTCCCTCGACACAGCTTCCGGTGAGGCAGGGTGAGTCGAGGGGGGCGATCAGATTGCGGTTCAGCGCCGGACCGGCGAAGTAGTACCGGTTCATGAATGCGGCGTAGGTCGCGTAGACGGCGAACAAGGTGAGGATGGTGAAGGTGACGGCCGGCTCGATCCACCATCGGTCCTTGCGTAACGTCGCCTTGTCCGGACCCCCTCTCGGCGCTCCGATGGTTACCGGGATCCCCGGGACACCCGGCGCCCCCGGGACTTGCTCGACGGTCGTCGTCACTTCAGACCTCCTCGGTGCCCCTCCGGGCTCGTGCCCCCACAGGCTCAGTGCCCCCACAGGGTGGGTCGTGGCGGGCCAATCATTCCATCCTCTTGGCGCGGGACCGCAACTTTGTGAGGCGCCGCCCTCACCGCGACGCTAGACATCCTTTATCTAGACGTCAAAGACATAGTTAACATGAGATTGATAGCCAAAAGCTATGCAAGCCCCGTAAACTAGCCAGGTGCAACTGCACCAGCTCAGCTACGTCGTCGCGGTCGCCGAGGAGCGCCACTTCACGCAGGCAGCGGAGCGGCTGCATCTCGCCCAACCGTCGCTGAGCCGACAGGTACGCCTGCTCGAACGCGAGCTCGGCGTCCTGTTGTTTCACCGCGGGCCCGGGCAGGGTCTCGTGACACTCACGGCAGACGGCGAGGCGCTTCTCCCGTTCATCCGCCGCGTCCTGGCCGATGTGGAGGCCACGAGCGCCGAGGCACGTGCGCTCAGCGGCATGTCCCGCGGCCGGCTGTCCATCGGGGCCACTCCCAGCCTGATCACACGGGTGCTGGCCCCGGCCCTGGTCGAGTTCCACGCCAGCCACCCGGGGATCGAGTTGCTGGTGGTGGAAGCGGGCTCGCGCCAGCTCGTGCGCCAGCTGGCCAGTGGCGAGGTTGATCTCGCCCTGGTGGTGTTGCCGATCAACGACCCTCTGGTGGCCACCACGGCGCTCTTCGACGATCCGCTGGTCCTGGCCGTGGCACCCGATCATCCATTGGCCACCCCCGCCGGCCGCAGCGTCGCGGTGACCGAGCTCGACGGCTTGCCGCTCGTCATGTTCCGCGAGGGGTACGACCTGCGCGAGGTCACACTCGGCGGCATGCCGCAATGCGGGCGTCGAGCCGCGCCTCGTGAGCCAGGGTGGCGAAATGGATGGCGTCCTCGCCTTCGTCGCCGCCGGGCTCGGCGCCGCCGTCGTGCCCGCCATCGCCATGCCGGCCGAGAGCAAGTTGCTCGCCATCCGCTTCAAAGCCCCGGGACTGAGCCGCACGGTGGCCCTCGCCCACCGCGGCGGACCGACCGGTGCCCCGGCCGGCACAAGCCCTCGTGGCCCAGCTGGCTTCGCTGGCCGACGCCGAGGGCGCAGGCCCGCCCCTCCCCGAACCGTCGGAGCCGACCCCCGCTGCCCGCCAACGGCGACGGTCGTAGGCGACAGAGAAGTCACTACACTCCGCGTATGGACGGTCCAGTGCACACAGACCCCTCATCGACCCCCGGGCACGGGACGCTCCGACCCCCCGCCGACCTGGCCCGCACGCTCGGCGACCTGCGGGCCTCAGGCTGGAAGATCGGTGCCCGTGGCCGAGGAGATGCGCCGCAACACCATGGCCCGCATCGCTGCCGGCCAGTCGTTGGTCCCTGGTGTCCTGGGCTTCGACGACACGGTCATTCCCCAGCTCGAGAACGCCATATTGGCCGGTCACGACATTATTCTGTTGGGTGAACGGGGCCAGGCGAAGACGCGGGTCATCAGGGCACTCGTCGGCCTGCTCGATGAGTGGCTCCCCATCGTGGAGGGCTCGGAGATCAACGACGACCCATATGCGCCGGTCTCGCGCGGCGCCATCGACGCCGTCAACGATCTCGGCGACGACACGCCCATCGCCTGGGTCCACCGCTCGCAGCGCTACGGCGAGAAACTGGCCACGCCCGACACGTCGATCGCCGACCTGATCGGCGAGGTGGACCCCATCAAGATCGCCGAAGGCCGCTACCTGAGCGACGAATTGGCGCTGCACTACGGCCTGATCCCACGCGTGAACCGGGGCATCTTCGCCATCAACGAGCTGCCGGACCTCTCCGAGCGCATCCAGGTCGGGCTGCTCAACGTCCTCGAAGAGCGCGACGTGCAGATTCGTGGCCACCGCATCCGCCTGCCGCTCGACGTCACGCTGGTGGCCACGGCCAACCCGGAGGACTACACCAACCGCGGCCGCATCATTACGCCTCTCAAGGACCGCTTCGGGGCGCAGATCCGCACCCACTACCCCTACGACACCATGACCGAGGTCAAGATCATGGAGTCCGAGGCGGAGCTGCCCACGGCCGGGATCCCGGTCACCGTGCCGCTCTATCTGAAAGAGGTGGTGGCTGAGATCAGCCAGCTGGCTCGCCGTAGCTCCCACCTGAATCAACGCAGCGGCGTCTCGGTTCGCCTTTCCATCGCCAACTACGAAACGCTCGTGGCCAACTCGATCCGGCGGGCCCTGCGTACCGGCGAACCGGTCGCAGTGCCGCGCATCAGTGATCTGGCCTCGCTCGTCCCGTCGACGCAGGGCAAGGTCGAGGTGGAAGCCATGGAGGAGGGCCGCGAGCAGGACGTGGTGGCCCACCTGGTGGCTGCGGCCACGCTGGCCGTGTTCCGGCGCCGGGTAACCCTCAACGACCCCAGCGCAATCGTCGGCGCCTTCACCGAGCAGGTGGTGGTGCACGCCGGGGACGACCTGCCGTCCGCCGCCTATCTGGCCGTGCTCGCTGACATCCCCGAGCTCGAGCCGCCGACCCGCCAATTGGCGGGCCCCGATGCGGCGGAGTCGCCGGCGCTGATGGCCAGTGCCCTGGAGTTCCTCCTCGAGGGGCTCCATCTCACCAAACGCCTGAACAAGGACGCCTCGGGCGCCCGCGCCCTCTACCGGGGTCGCAAGTAGGCGTCGCCGTGACGGCACGGTACGACTACTCGGGGTGGGACGGCACCCAGGAGTTCACCGATCTCGACGTCGATGAGCTGTTGGCGGGCCTCACGGACGAACTCCTCGAGAAGGGCGACCTCGACGATGCCCTGCGCCGCCTGATGCGCCTCGGCATGCGGACGCCCGACGGCGGGCAGATCGCCGGTCTCCAGGACCTCATCGCAGCAGCTGCGCCGCCGCCGTGCGGAGCTCCTGGCCGAAGGGGATCCGGACGGTCACATGGCCGAGATCGCAGCCCGCCTCGACGAGATCGAGGCGGACGAGCGGGCGGCCATCGACGAGCTAGTGGAGGAAGCGACGTCCTCGGGGGACGAGCGCCGGGCCGACGTCACCAACGATGTCGCGACGGAGCGGCGCATGGCGCTGGACCTCCAGCCGGGTGACCCCGGGGGGCGGATCCAGTCGTTGCAGAACTACGACTTCGTCTCGTCCGAGGCCCGTCAGCAGTTCGAGGACCTGGTCGAGGAGCTACGGCGTGAGATGGCGGACACGTTCTTCCAGGGAGCCTCCGACGCTCTTTCATCGATGGATCCCGAGCAGATGGCCCGCATGCGCGATGCCTATGACGCCCTGAACCAGATGCTCGAGCAGCGCGAGCGGGGCGAGGAGCTCGACCCGAGCTTCGAGCAATTCATGGAGCAGTACGGCGACATGTTCCCGGGCGACCCGTCCACGCTCGACGAGCTCCTCGAGCAGCTCGCCGAGCGCATGGCGGCCGCCCAGGCCGTGTGGAACTCGTTGTCACCCGAGCAGCAGGCCCAGCTCCGGAGCTTGATGGAGGCCGTCCTCGAGGACATGGACCTGCGCTGGCAGGTCGAGCGCCTGGCGCAGAACCTGCAGCGGGCCGTGCCCGGCGCCGGTTGGCAGCGCTCCTACGACTTCGAGGGCGACGGGCCCATGAGCCTGTCCCGGGCCACCGACCTGGCGACGCAACTGGGGCAGCTCGACAGCATGGAGGACCTGCTCCAGTCGGCCTCCTCGCCGGCCGCACTGAGCGAGATCGACCTCGACCAGGTCAGGAACCACATGGGCGAGGATGCAGCCCGGTCGCTGGACCGGCTGGCCAAGCTGACCAAGTCGCTGGCCGACGCCGGGATGATCGAGCAGCGCGGGGGCCGGACCGAATTGACCCCGCTGCGGGGCCCGGCGCCTGGGCCAGAAGGCCCTGAGCGACCTCTTCGGGCAGATCAACAAGGACCGCATCGGCGACCACAGCACGGTGTCGACCGGGTCGGGGCACGACCGCGAGGAGACGACGAAGGCGTACGAGTACGGCGATCCGCTGAACCTCCACCTCTCGAGGACGGTCCACAACGCAGTGCGCCGCGGCGGTTCGGGGGTCCCGGTGCGGCTCCTGCCCGAGGACTTCGAGGTGGTCGAGACCGAGGCCCTGGCCCGCTCGGCGACCGTGCTGCTGGTCGACCTCTCGATGTCGATGCCCATGCGGGAGAACTTCGTGCCGGCCAAGAAGATGGCCATGGCGCTCCAGACCCTGATCAGCAGCAAGTTTCCCCGTGACTACCTGGGCATCGTCGGATTCTCCGAGGTGGCCCGGGAGATCCGTCCCGACGAGCTGCCCACCGCCATGTGGGACTACGTCTACGGCACGAACCTGCAGCATGCCCTGGCCCTGGCCCGGCGCATGCTGGCCCATCAGCACGGGACCAAGCAGATCATCGTGGTGACCGACGGTGAGCCGACGGCGCACATCGACGACTACGGCGAGGTGCACTTCAACTACCCGCCGGTTCCCGAGACGCTGCGCCGCACGATGGCCGAGGTGATCCGCTGCACCCGGGCCAACATCGTGATCAACTGCTTCGCACTCGATCTGCAGCGCACGCACTACCCCTTCGTCGAGCAGATTGCCCGGGTCAACGGTGGCCGGACCTTCTACACCACGCCGGACGCCCTCGGCGGCTACGTCCTGGTCGACTTTCTCAAGCACCGCCGCGTCATTCGCCCGGCCAGCTGACGGCCGTCGCGCTCCGGCCGGTCCTCGGGCAACGGCCGGTGACGGCGTTCCAGGCACGACCTCTTGCTATTTCCCCTTGCGTTCCGTGACCGTGTGGTGAAAGATGACACCGTTGTAACTACACCGATGCCACCTAAGTGGCGAGGGAGGCGAACTCGTGGACATTGTGACCACGCTCTATGGTCGCCAGGAACGCAGCTGGCAGATTCAGGCGAACTGTATGGGAGTCGACCCAGACCTGTTCTTTCCGGAACGGGGTGCGTCGACGCGCGAAGCCAAGGAAGTGTGCCGGGGGTGCGTGGTGCGTGAGGACTGTCTCGAATATGCCCTGGCCAACGGGGAGAAGTTCGGCATCTGGGGTGGAATGAGCGAACGGGAGCGTCGGCGCGTCCGCCGGGCCCGTGCCCTGCAGCGACGCGACACGGGAGCCAGCGCGTCCTAGCGATCGTCACGATCAGCTGCGCAGGCGGCTCTCGACCGTCTTGTCCGCAGAGAGCCCGAGCTGGGCCCAGCGCGTCGCCGAGATACCTGCCAGGACCGCCCGCGGGATCAGCCCCACCAGTTCAGCCCCGATGACGGCGCCCCCTGCCTCGTCGACGAGGTCCGCCACCAGATCATAGAGCTGGGCTGGGCCGAGTCGGCCCGGTTCGACCAGGTTGCAGGAGACCTGGGCCCGATCCCCCACGGCCAGGCCGAGGGCGCGCACCTCGGGACAGCGGATATGCGGGGCCACCTGCCGGGCCAGCGCCACCGTGGAGACCCACAGGTTGTAGGCCACCAGGACCGACCTGGCTCCCACCGCGGCGGCCCCCGCCGATGGATGTGGGTGGTCAGGGCCGAAATCCGGCGCAATCTCCGAAAAGGCATGCCGTCTGACCTGGGGCAACGTACGGCTCTCGCCGCCGGGAAGAGGCCCGTAGAGGAAGCTCGGGACGCCCAATTGTGAGCTCAGCCATCGGGCGAACTCGTCACGCAGGGGCACGACGGCGCTGAGATCGTGCGCAGGGTCGTGGTCCGGGCGGTAGGGGACGAAGGGAACTACATCGAGCACGCCCAGGCGCGGGTGCGCTCCCTGGTGCGTGCCGAGATCGAGACGGGCGACGCTCACGCCCGCCAGTGCTCTCACCGCGTCGGAGACGTCGTCGACGCCGCCGGCCAGGGTGAAGACCGACCGGTGATGGTCGGCGTCCGAATGCAGATCGAGCAGGGCGGGAGCGGCTGCGGCCGCCAATTCTGCCAGTACGGCCTGGTCACGACCCTCGCTGACGTTGACCACGCATTCGATGATCACGCCGGCCAGTCTGCCCGCATCCGCGGGCGGGGGAGGGAGCTAGCCGACCGCGACGGCCTGCGAGGAGACCCGGCGCCGACGCAGGATCCGACGGCGCTCGCGCTCCGAGCAGCCACCCCAGACGCCGTGGTCGATGTGGTTCTCGAGGGCGTATTCGAGGCAGGCCGCCGACACGGGGCAGTCCGCACAGATCTTCTGCGCCACGAGCACTCCCATGCCGTCACTCGGGAAGAAGACGTCCGGTGCAACCTCTTGGCATTTTCCCCGGGCCATCCATTCAGTGTTCACTTTGCACTCCCTTTCTGACCCTCATTGTAGAGAAAAAGGGCTGCTAGGAGAACATCTCGGGCATAGGAAGTTCGTAAGAATCTGGTCGCACAGGCACGGGGATACCCGGGGCCCGGGGCTCCGGTACGCTGACGGCCGTTCGCCCAATGCAGTCAGGCCAGGAGGTGCCATGTCCCCGGAAAACGAGGACGAAGTAGTCGAGACCGCCGAACCGATCGACCCGATCGGGCACGTGCGCGTGGTCTACCTCGGGCCCATCGCCCCCCACTGGGACGTCCAGTCCGACTTCGGCCCGGCCGACGTGGTTGACGCCTTCCGGGAGCGGGTGCTGGCCCGCCTCGTGCTGCTGCCCCCGCACGACCCCCAGTTCCGGCGCAACCGGGAGCGTGTGGTGCGCGACGCCGAGCGGGAGAACCTGCGGCTGGAATGGGACCTCGGTATCCCCGAGGATGCCGCAGAGTAAGAGCCGCAGAGTAAGAGGCGACTCAGTCGAGCAGGCCGATGCGGGCCAGCCACAGGCCCGGCGCATCGACTTCGGCCGGCGTGGGCAGATCACGCTCGTCCGCCCACAGACGGCTCAGTGCTTCTTCCCCGGCCCGTTCGACCACGCCTTCGATGAAGCTGGCCCCCCGGTCCACTTCGGCCTGGCCGACGTTCAGACCGAACAGCCCGGCGAAGGCCTGCTCGCCCTTGGCGTCCTCGACCCGGTAGCGGTACCAGGCTTCACGGAGCGCGGCCGGTGACGAGGTGAGCGTGGCGGCGATGCCTGCAGTCACGTGGTCGACGTACGCGCCGATGCTCGTGGTCAGTGCGGTGAGCGCGTTCGAGATGTGCTGTTGCTCGGGGCTTATCAGGTCCGCCAGCAGCGATTCGGGATCGCTCAGCACCCCCTCGAGGGCCGCCGGGTCGCCCAACCCGTCGCCGAGTCGCTCCACCATTGAGCGTTGCGAGGCGGCGGCGTGCGCCGAAGCGTCAGCCAGCAGAAGGTTGAGCGACGACCGAACGCCGGGACGGGTCATGACCGCATGCATGGTCAACTCGCGCAGGCAGACCCAGAGCTGGACTTCCTGGAGGGGGAGGCTCCAGTCCTCGGCGAACTTGGCCACGTTGCCCGGCACCAGCAGCAGCGTGTTGGACTCGGGCCAGGGGAGGGGGAGGGCGTACTGGCCGAACGCACGCCGCGCCAGGTGGCCGGCGGCCGACCCGAACTGCATGCCGAGGAGGACCGGGCCGAGCGTCAGGGCGAACTGGCTCAACAAGCCGCTGATGCCGCCGCCCGCAGGGTCATCCGAAAGACCGAGGTCCATCGACGGCGGAACGGCCGCTGCACCCTCCTGCTGCGCCTCCACCATGAGCTGGAGCGTCGGCCGGTAGGCGGTGAGGACCCGGTAGGACCATTGCCCCGGACCCACGGCGTCGAACGAGATGGCCGTTCCCCCGCTCGTCAGCGAGATCCCGGTGGCTTCCGCCACGTGCAGTTCGGCCACCCGGGCCAGCTCTTCGAAGGCGATGCGGACAAGGGGGTCGGCGTTGTCGTCGCTCTCGCCGTCCGTGGCGACGCCGTGAGCCAATGTGCGTGCCGCGTCGAACCAGGTATCGCCGCCGTCCGGGTGCGGATCCGATGACCTTCAAGAGGTCACCGAGGAGTCCGCCCATCGGGTTGTCGGGGTCTCCCGCGCCGAACATGCTCACGACAACATGCTAGGGGGAGGCGCCAAGGGTCACGTCCACGACGTGCGTGGTCGTGCCGTCGAGGACCGACAGCCCGACCTTGGACTTGGGGGCCATCACGTACAGCCGGGCCCGCAGATCGGCCATGGAGCGCAGAGGCACCGAGCCCAAGGCCATCACGACGTCGCCGGGATGCAGCAGTCCGGCGGCAGGGCTTCCGGCCATGAGGGCCGCCACCTGCACCCCACTCGACCCGGAGGCGGTGACACCCTCCACGCCGAGCCAGCCGTGCACGACCCGGCCGGTCGAGCGGAGGTCGTCGGCGACGCCGAGTACGAGTTGCGTCGGGAGGTAGGTGGGTGTCGGCCCCGCGCTGTAGAGGATCCCGATCACGGCGCCCTTCTGGTTCAAGAGCGGGTCGCCCGGTTGCTGGTTGACGGCGGTCGCCGTCGAGGTGATGCCCGGCATCCCCTTGGCCCACCCGCTGGCGATCGCCGTGTCGATTGCCGTCACGGTGCCACCCTCGCAGTGCAGCGCGACTGCCTCGGTCGCCGGGGACTCGACGCTCAGCATCATGACGGCGTTCCCCTCGGTGCAACGCCGCGTCGTCGGCGAACGGGGCCACCGGCACTGCGTCGGGCACGCTGACGAGGGCGATGTCCGATGCGGTGTCGACGCCGACCAGCGAGGCGCGGAAGCTGCGGCCGTCGCTGGCGATCATGGAAATGCTGCGCAGTCCCGAGAGACCCTCGGCGGTGGTCGCCACCAAGCCGCCTTCGGCGACAGCGACACCGACCATGGAGACGACGCCGTGGTTGGTGACCGCGCGCAGCTGCACCATCGAGTGGCCGGCCGCCTGCGCCAGTGCGGGGACCGTCTGACTTCGGGCGGCCAGCGTGGTCACGGGGACGTCGGAGGCACTTTCGCTGGCGGGTGAAAGGCGGTTGGGATCCGAGGCAGGGGCGAGCAACACGATGGCCCAGGCCACGGCGGCCAGAGTGGCCGCGGCACCGATCAGCAGGGTGGCGCGGGGATGGCGGGTGAGGAGCGGCGGACGCGCCCCTGCGGCCCGGGTGGCCCGCGCCGCGAGCTCGCTCGGGTGCCGCCAGAGACGATCATCAGGGTCGATCCAGCCGCGCAACGAGGGGTCGGCGTCATAGGGGGATTTGCCCGAATTGTCCTGGTCCGGTCCCTCTTCCAGTGGCTCCTCGGGGGTAGGGGTCACAGAACGAGGCTACCGATGAACGAGCGCGAAATGCGGTCGGGGTACCTGACCCGCCGTACCATGAGGCCACGATGTCACGCGATCTGGCCATTGACCTTGGGACGGCCAACACACTGGTGTACGCCAAGGGCAAGGGTCTGGTCCTCAATGAGCCGACCGTGGTCGCCCTCGATTCGCGTACCCGTGAAGTCCTCGCCATCGGTACCGACGCGTGGCAGATGATCGGCCGCACGCCGGGGTACATCGTGGCGGAACGCCCCCTGCGAGGCGGCGCGATCACCGACTTCGAAGTCACCGAACGGATGCTCAGCGTGTTGCTGCACCGCGTCGGCGTCAGCCGACTGAACCGGCCCAAGGTATTGATCTGCGTTCCCTCGGCCATCACGGCGGTGGAGCGGCGCGCCGTCAAGGAGGCCACACGGCGCGCCGGCGCCTCGGCGTGCTTTCTCATCGAGCAGCCGATGGCGGCCGCCATCGGTGCCGGCCTGGCCATCCACGAGCCGGTGGGCAACATGGTGGTCGATATCGGCGGGGGAACATCCGAAATGGCCGTCATCTCGCTCGGCGGCGTTGTCGCTGTCCGGGCGCTGCGTTGCGGCGGCTTCGATTTCGATGCGTCCATCCAGGCCTACGTGCGGCATGTGCACGGCGTCGCCATCGGGGAGCGGACCGCAGAGGCGGTCAAACACGCCATCGGTTCCGCCTTTGCCTACCCGGGCGAGCAGGGGGCAGAGATCAGAGGGCGCGAAGTCGCCACGGGGCGTCCCAAGATCGTCGTGCTCTCTCCCGAAGAGGTGCGGTCGGCCCTGGAGGAGAACGTGACCCAGGTGATCGCTGCCGCGACCACCTGTCTGGGCGAGGCCGCACCCGAATTGGCCCAGGACATCATGTTCCAGGGCGTCCATCTCACCGGCGGCGGCGCACTCCTGCGTGGGGTGACCCAACGTCTGGCCGACGCCACCGCCGTCCCGGTGCACCTGGTGGATGCCCCGCTCGAGTGCGTCGTGCAGGGCGCAGGGCAGTGTCTCGAGTCGTTCGACCGCCTCAAGCGCCTCTTCACCGACGACGACTGATACACCGCCGAACCGGGCCGGCGCCGGACACGCTCAGCTGTCCTCGTCGAGGGTGACCTCGTCGAGCAGTTCGTCCGCGGCCTGACGCACCTGCCAGTCCCTGTCCTCCGCCGAACGGCGCAGGGCCGGCTCGACCCGGGGGTCGTCGAACCCGGCCAACGCGACGGTGGCCCGACGCCGGACGGTCGGCTTGTCACCCAACGCGTCGATGACGGCCGCGAGCCCACGTCGATCGCCGATGGCACCCAGCGCGGCCACGGCAGCCTCACGGCACCGCACGTCCTCGTGGGTGCCCGCGATCGTCACGAGGTCCATGACGCTCGCGGCGACCCGGCGTTCGGAGAGGAACCACGCCGCGCCCACCACGACGAGAGGGTCGGGATCCGAGAGCGCCCCCACCAGAGCTCGCGAACAACGTCGACCGTGAGCCCGGACCGTGGACGGAGAGCGCGGCATCGGTGGCCCGTCGCCGCACGGGTGTTGCCCCGGTGTGCAGGGCACGTGTGACATCACTCACCGTGAGGATGCCGAGACGGGCCGAGCGCCCCGAGCGCCGCGGCCTGGACATGGGGATCGGGGTCGCGCAACCCCGCCCGTGCGATCTCGTCGTGGCCGGAGTGACCGGCCGCGATCACCCGTCGCCGGCGGAGGGCTGCGCCGCGGCCATCTGCGGCGGGTTCCGTGGGAGGATCATCGCTCACAAATTCGAGTATGGCCGACATCACGACAAACACCGCCGGGGAGGCCGAGCTCATCCCCCCACGACCGGGTCCCGGCGCGCCCGCGAGGTCGCGCCGCCGGCGCTGGCCCCTCGTCCTCACTGCTGATCGCCGCGCTGCTCGTTGCGACGGTCGTGGTCCTCAGCCGCTGGAACGTCAACTACTACGCCCTCTCGCCTGGCGATGCCTCGCCGGTGACGTCGTTCATCACGGTCCCGTCCGAGCTCGACCACCCGCTCACCGGCAACATCCTCCTCACCGACGTCCTGGTCAAGCCGCTCACCGCGCTGACCTACCTCCGGGAGCGCTACCTCTCGTCGGACAGCCAGGTCGTCCCGGCGGAGGAACTGCTCGGCCCCACCACCCCGCCCGACCAGCTGGTGACGCAAGGCTTCCTGGAGATGAGCCAGGCCCAGGACCAGGCGAAGGCGGCGGCGCTCACGTATCTCGGTTACACGCCGAAGGAGCAGAATGCCGGTGCGCTCGTGTTCGGGGTCACGCCGGGATCCCCCGCCTCCCACGTGCTCAAGGTGTCGCAGGTCGTCACCGCGGTCAACGGGGCCGCGGTGACCGACGCGTGCTCGCTGGTCACCGCCCTGCACGGCCTGACCCCCGGCACGTCGGCCACCCTGTCGGTGGAGCAGTCCTCGGTCAAAGCAGTCCGGTGCCTTCGTGAACGGGCCGATCGTGCAGCGACAGATCGAGCTCGGGACCCCGCCCAAAGGGCTGACCGACGGCGGGTGCGGACTCGGGAAACCCACCGTGTACCTGGGAATTATCCGAACACACAGCAGGCCTGGACATTCCCGATCGACGTCAGCGTGGATACGGTGGACATCGGGGGACCGTCGGCCGGGCTCTCCATGACGCTGGGGATCATCGACAAGCTCTCGGGTGGCCACCTGACCGGGGGCCACACCATTGCGGCCACCGGCACCATCGATGCCAACGGAGCCGTGGGTGACGTGGGCGGTGTGGCCCAGAAGACGGTCGCGGTCGAGAGAGCCGGGGCCACCGTCTTCTTCGTGCCACCCCAGGAGTACAAGGCGGCTCTCTCCAAGGACACCCCCCAGCTCCACGTCTATGCGGTGTCCACGCTCGACCAGGCCTTGGCGAAACTGAAGAAGCTTGGAGGCACGGTGTCGAACAACCATGTGTCGGCCGAGGCGGCGCCGTAGTCTTTCTTCCATGCCTGAAGGCCGTTTACCCATTTCCTCCGCCCGCCTGACGGCGGGGGACATCGCCCGTCACTCCTTCGCCGTCGTTCGCCGGGGCTTCGACGTCGACGAGGTCAAGACGTATCTGCAGACGGTGGCCCGGAGTATCGAGCTCCTCGAGCAACGAGAGGAGGAGCTGCGCGCCGCGGTGGCGGAGGCTGAGGAACGGGCGGCCCACCCGGTGGTCGACGAGGCCACCCTTACGGCTTCCCTCGGCCAGCACAGCGCCCAGATCCTCCGCCATGCGCATGACGAGGCGGCCAAAATCGTGGTCCAGGCTCAGGAAGGTGCTTCCACCCTCCTGCGTGAAGCGCAGAGCCGGGCCAACGAGATCCAAGAACGGAGCGAGGGCGCGTCGGCCGAACGGGTGGCCGAAGCCGAGCTCATGGTGGCCAACGCCCGCCAGGAGGCGTTGGCCGAGGTGGAGGGGATCAGGCTCGACGCGGTGGCCGAGGGTGACGCCGTGATCGCGCGCGCCAAGGAGGAGGGACGCGCGCTCCTCGAGCAGGTCCAAGAGGCACGCAAGCGTCTCATGACCGATCTGGCGGGCCGCCGTCGTGCGCTGTCGATTCAGATCGAGCAGCTCCGGGCCGCCCGGGACGAGATGGCAGCGTCCATCCAGGGAACACGCTCCTCGGTCGACGAAATTCTGGCCCGCCTGGAGCATTCCGATGACGACGCTCGCGCCGCCGCCCTTGCGGCGGGCGACCAGGCCCGGCTGCATCTGCCCAAGGACGTTCCGCACGACCAGGAGGCCCTGGGCGACGGAGACGGCGGCGGCGGCGAAGAGAGCGACCAACAGGGGGACGCTCATGGTGAGGGGGCTCAGGGCGGCATGGCGCCTTCGGTCGACGAACTGTTCGCCCGGATCCGTGCGGCGTCCGAGTCAGACGTCGCGCCCGAACCGGTGCCGACGACCGGCGGCGACGGCGGCCGGTGGGAGCGATGCCGGCGGCGGCCACGGCAATGTGGCAACCGCCGTTGTCATAGACGTCGAAGAGGAGACAGAGCTCGAGTCCGAGGAGGACGTCGAGGCCGCCGGACCGGACGCCTCCTTGATCGCACGGCGTGATGATCTCCTCGCGCCGATCTCGGCCCAACTCTCGAGCCACATCAAGCGCGCGCTCGGGGACGACCAGAACCGGCTCCTCGATGTGCTGCGCAGTTCACCCAATCTGACAGGGGAGGCGCTGCTCGGTCCCGAGGACCTCCATCTGTCGATGTTCATCACGGCGGCGCAGGGTCACTTGAGCGACGCATTCGCCGCTGGAACCGTGTTCGGTGGAGGAGAAGCCGGGGTTGCAGCGTCGGACGGCGCGGCCGAGCAGGCCGCAGCCGGCTTGGCCCGCACCGTCGTGACCATGTTGCGCCGGCGCATCGCCGATGGTGCCGATGGCGGAGAAGACGTCGCCGACCGCGTCGGGTCGGCGTTCCGCGAATGGAGGGGCGAGCGGATCGAACGGCTGGTCGGCGACTTCGCCGTCCAGGCCTTCTCGGCCGGCGTCGCTGCTGCCTCGTCCTCCGACGGCATGGTGCGCTGGGTCATGACGTCGTCGACCGGTTGCTCCGACTGTGACGACAATGCCCTGGCCGGACCGGTGCCTCTGGCCGAAGGGTTCCCCACAGGTCATGCCTATCCCCCCGCCCACTCGGGTTGTCGCTGTCTGATCACACCTGTGGAGCACTAGACCAGGACTGTTGCGCGGCGGACGTTAGGCTCGCCCCCGTGCGAACCCCCAAGGACCTCTCCACACCACGCTCGCCTCGCTCGCGCCGGCGAGCTCGGTGGTGGATCATCGGGGTCCTCGCCGTCATCGTCATCCTGTTGGCCTCACTGCGGACGCTCGCCAGCATCTACACCGACAGCCTCTGGTTTTCGTCAGTGGGCTACCACAATGTGTTCTCCACGCTGTTGGTGGTGAAGCTCGGCCTCTTCGGCGTCTTCGGGGCCATCTTCTTCGTCGTCATGTGGGTCAATCTGGTCGTCTGCGACCGTTTGGCCAGCGAGGATATCGGCGCCGTCCAAAAGGACGAGGTCGTCCGCCGGTACCAGCAGATCGTGCGGCCCTACGCCGGGCGTCTCTACATCGTGCTGGCCATCGTGATGGCCCTGATTGCAGCCTCGGGCACGATCGGAGAATGGCAGAACTGGATCCTCTTTCGCCACGGCGGCAATTTCGGGATGAAAGACCCGCAGTTCGGCAAGGACGTCGGGTTCTACGTCTTCAAGTTGCCGTTCCTCAACTTCGTCGTCGACTGGACGTTGGCCATCCTGATCGTGACGCTGATCGTGTCGGCGATCTTCCACTACCTCAACGGGGGGATTCTGCCCCAGCGGGGAATCCCGCGGGTGCGGCCGGCCGTCAAGGCCCATCTCTCGGTCCTGCTGGCGCTGATCGCATTGACCAAGGCTGCGGGCTACATCCTCCAGCGTTGGGGGCTGGTGAACTCACACGACGGGTACGTCAACGGCGCGGGCTATACCGACGTGCACGCGCGGCTGCCCGCCCTGCTGTTGCTTGTCGTCGTCTCGATCTTCGCCGCCGCGATCCTTCTGTTCAACATCCGTCGTCAGGGGTGGACCCTGCCTGTCCTCGCGGTCGGGATATGGGCATTCGTGGCTCTCGTCGTCGGGGTCATCTACCCGGCGCTTCTCCAGACCCTGAAAGTCACCCCGGCCCAGTCCTCTCTCGAGGCGCCCTACATACAGCGGAACATCACCGCGACGCGCAGTGCCTATGACCTCAAAAATGTCTCGGTCAAGCCATTCCACGCGACGACCACCATCTCGAAGACCGCCGTCACCGATTCCGCCGCGACACTCAGCAACATCAGGCTGTGGGATCCGGATCCATCCATCACGTTGCAGACGTTCCAACGACAGCAAGCGATCAAGTCGTACTACACGTTCCAATCACTGGGGGTCGACCGCTACACGAGGGGCGGGCAGGTGACCCCTGTCCTCATCGGGGTCCGGAGTATCGCCCCGAGCAATCTGCCGTCGCAATCGTGGGTCAACCAGCATCTGCAATTCACCCACGGGGACGGAGCGGTCGTCGCACTTGCCAACCAGGCGCAGTCCAACGGCAACCCGACCTACGGCATCAAAGACGTGCCGCCGACCTCGTCGAAGGGCCTGCCGAAGATCAAGCAGGCCAACGTCTACTTCTCGACGGGTGACACCGGGTACGTGGTCGCAGACACCAAGCAGCTGGAACTGGACTACCAAAAGGGCTGCTGCACGAACGTCGAAGGCCACTATGCGAGCACGGGGGGCGTGCAGATCACGTCGCTGTTCAAGCGGGCCGCCTTCGCACTTCGCCTCGGTGACTTCAACCTTTTGATTTCGGACCAGATCACCGACAAATCGCGCATTCTGTTCGTGCGGGACCCGGTCCAGATCGCCGAGAAGGCGGCTCCGTTCCTCACGTTCAACCAGAACCCGTACGCGGTGGTGAACACGAACAACGGGCAGATCTATTGGATTGTGGACGGGTACACGACGACCAACCAGTATCCGTATTCGCAGAACGCAGACACCCAGCAGGTGGCGTCGGGAAGCAATCTCCCCGGAAGCTACAACTACGTGCGCAATTCGGTGAAGGTCGTCATCAACGCCTACTCGGGCAAGACGACGTTCTACGACGCGGACAAGAACGATCCGATCCTGCAGGCCTACGAGTCAGCTTTCCCGAACATGTTCACCCCCTTGTCGAAGATGAGCCCCGGGCTCCTTTCACACCTGCGGTACCCGCCGGACATCTTCTCGATCCAGTCCGCCATTTTCGGCCGCTATCACCTGCTGCAGCCGTCGCAGTTCTACGCCGCCAGCAACGCCTGGCAACTCTCGCCGACGGCGGGTGCCGGACCGCAGTCGCAGTCGCTCCAGGTGCAGGTCACCTTCAACCAGCAGGGCCAGCCGGTCTCGTCCAGCCCCGACCGCATGGCACCGTTGTATCAAGTGACGGGTATGCCCGGGTCGTCCTCGTCGACGCAGGCGCTCACCGTCACCGATGCCTATGTGCCTGCGACGCAGTCGAATGCGACGGGGGCGAACAACCCCAATCTGACTGCATTCATGGTGGGGACGTCCGATCCGGGTGACTACGGAAAGCTGACCGTCTACGAGGTCCCGCAGGGGACAGCGGGACCAGCCAATGCCGACGCGTCCATCGGTCAGAATCCGACCGTCTCCAAGGACATCACGCTTTTGGACCAGCACGGGTCCGAGGTCCTGCTGGGGAACACGCTGATGATCCCTGTCGGCCAGTCCATCGTCTACCTGCGGCCGTTGTACGTGGCGTCCTCCTCGAGCCCCCAGCCCCAGTTGAACTACGTCATCGGCGTGCTGGGGCAGAAAGTGGTCGTTCAGCCGACGGTATCGGGGGCCTTGAGCCAACTCCTCCAGACCCGGATAACAACAGGAGGCAGCGGACCCGGGACGAGCGTTGGGACGGGAACAGTCCCCGCTGCGGTGCAGCAGTACCTCAACGCGGCGCAAGCCGACTACGCAGCGGCGCTGGCGGCGCTCGCGGCCGGGGACCTGGGCGGCTACCAGACCAAAATCGATGCGATGCAGCAACAAATCAGCATGGCCCAGGATGCCCTCGGAACGGCAGGCCCCAGCCCGACGCCGACATCGACAACGACCACCACCACCGTTCCGGCCAAGAGCAAGAGCACCAAGTCCGTCGCCAAATCGCCGACCAGCACCGAGCCCAAGTCGTCGACGACCGCTACCTCATTGGCAACGGCTTCGCCATCGGGATGAGGTGCGACCCGCCATGCATGCGATGCTGATGGAACCACGCACGGAGAGGATGAGTTGATGGGATTGCTCGACAAGGTAAAGGCGCAGGCCGCCGCAGCCACGGTCATGGCGAAGGACGCGGCGCAGAAGGGCCAGGCCAAGTTGGATGAGGTCCAGGCCAAGAAGGCGGCCGACGGCATGTTGCGCGATCTCGGAGCAGCTGTCTACGCCACCAAGACCGGACGTTCGACTCCCACCACCGATGCTGACATCGATCGGTTGGTGACGGCTCTCCAGGCCCACGAATCCGAACATGGCGCCCTCACCTTGGCGCCCGAATCGGCGGCGGCTGCACCCACCGCCACTCCGTCCGGTGGTCCGCCCCCCGGTGCGCCCAGCAGCGCACCGCCCCCGCCCCCGCCGGCGCAGACGTCCTGACGCTTCCCGTGGTGCGGGTCCATCGGACCCGTGTACACTTCACTTCTTCGCCGCGGGGTGGAGCAGTCTGGTAGCTCGTCGGGCTCATAACCCGAAGGTCGTAGGTTCAAATCCTACCCCCGCCACCAACCAGAGAAGTCCAGGTCAGAGCCCTCCCAGCTGGGAGGGCTCTCCTGTATCCGAAGCGCCGCCATCCCTGCTGAAATCCCTACAAATGGGAAACGGGAAGATGGCAGAGGCCTCCCTCGGTCGTGACCCCGCCACGGACAATTCCCGGCACAGTTCCAGGACGTTCCACGGGATGTGCCCAGAGGGAGAGGCCGTGCTCCTGGATTGTGGAGAACGACGGCGAGCGTCGGGCTGGCCGGCCGGAACCGGAGCGACCTGCGGGCCGCTCCGGCACGAACTGGCGGATCCAACCGCACAACTGGCGGTTCTGGCATCTGCGGGTCCAGTTCGCTGCCTCGTATACTCCAACACTTTGGGTGGGACCCCACCGAGTGTCGGCGTGAAGGGTGCAGGTATGACTGAGATATCGGACATGCAGTCCGAGTTCGATGCGGAGTCCGTTCGGGCGAAGTACACAGGTGAGCGCGACAAGCGCATGGTCGCAGGACGAGCTGCGATCAAAGACTTGACCCATGACGAAGTTTTCGCTGAATACCTCGCAGACCCGTTTGCCTCGGCCGTGCCGCGTAACCCGCAGCACGATGACGTGGACGTCGCAATCGTCGGTGCCGGAATCGCAGGCGTCGTGGTCGGCGCCCAACTTCGCAAGATCGGGATGAAGCAGATCCGCCTGATCGACAGGGCGGGTGGTTTCGGCGGAACGTGGTACTGGAATCGTTACCCCGGGGTCATGTGTGACGTCGAGTCGTACTGCTACATGCCCATGCTCGAAGACATGGGCTATGTCCCTAAACAACGCTATGCATTCGGGGAGGAAATCCGCGAGCACATCGAGTCGATCGCCGCCAAGTTCGATCTGGTCGATTCGACGCTGTTCCATACCGGCGTGGAGAAGAGCGAGTGGGACGAATCCTTGGCCCGTTGGGTGATCCGTACGGATCGGGGTGACGAGATCCGGGCCCGGTATCTGGTCATGGCCACCGGCATCCTCAATTTGATGAAGTTGCCCGACATTCCCGGCATGGAGACCTTCAAGGGCAAGGCATTTCACAGCGCTCGCTGGGACTACGACTACACCGGAGGTGGCCCGGACAGCCCACTGGTCAATCTGGCGGACAAAGTCGTCGGGATCGTCGGGACCGGGGCCAGCGCAGTGCAGTGCGTACCGCCGCTGGCTGAATCCTCCAAGCACCTCTACGTGTTCCAGCGCACGCCGGCCGCCGTGGGCGTACGGGCGAATAGCCAGACAGCTGAGGAGTTCGCCCGAGGCCTACAACCAGGTTGGCAACGCGAACGAAACGAGAATTTCCAGGCGGTGATGCTCGGTCGCGAGGTGGAGCTCGATCTTGTCGACGACAGCTGGTGTCACCACTTCGCCAGGATCAACAATCGGCCCTTCACTCCGGGGCAGTCCATGGAGGAGTACATGCTCGGAGTCGAGGAGTTCGACTTCGAAATTATGGAAGTGCATCGTCGCAGGATTCGTGAGTACGTCACGGATCAAGCGAAAGCCGACGCCCTCATGCCCTATTACCGGTACAGCTGTCGACGCCCGCTGTTCCACGATGAGTACCTTCCGGCGCTGAATCGTCCGAACGTGACCGTCGTCGACTGCGCCGGCGGCATCGACCGCGTGACGGAGCGGGGAATGGTCATCGACGGTCACGAGTACGAGCTCGACTGCATCGTCTACGCGACGGGCTTCGAGCCGGAGATCACCCCCTTACCCCGACGAGTTGGGCATACAGTCATCGGCCGCGAAGGACTGGACCTGGCCGAAAAGTGGAGCAAGGGTGCTGCCACATTGTTCGGCATGATGACCAGCGGCTTTCCCAACATGTTTCTCATGCCTTGCCCCGGCCACCAGGCTGTGGTCACTGTGAACTACCCGCTACTCACGGAGATCTGCGCTGAGTACGTTGCCGCCACTGTCGCGGCCTTCGAGGCCCTTGATGTTCGCGCGTTCGATGTGACTAAGGAAGCCGAAGAAGAATGGGTGGCCCAGATCCTTGCGGCCAACAGACAGCTGAGTGGCTCTGCTCCCGCCGGTGGGGTGCCGTGCACCCCCGGGTCTCGGATGATTTTTGACGACGACGGGAACATGGTGTTGCTCGAGCCCCACGGCGGAAGCTACGGAGGCGGATTCGGCGACTATTTCGGGTACCGCGATCTGCTCACCGCCTGGCTCGAGGAGGGTACGTTCGCCGGACTGGAGGTAGACCGGCAGTCGTCGTCGCGCTGACGGAAGGAGGCGCCCGACATATCGAGCTCGTGAAGTTGTCCTCAGCCACCAGGTAATAGGCGCCACGAGCGGATCACCCGGAGCACTCCGAACACGCCTGACGCTGAGGCGAGCGTCATGAGGGTGAGTACGCCGACGAGGTTGAGGGTCAATGGCGACGGGGAACTTCCCACCCTGGTACCCGCCAGGAACCAAGGAGCCGTTGTCGCCATCGATCCCCACCAGACAGCAGCAGCCGCGGTCATGACGAGCATGCAAACGGCAACCGAAACGGCCAGTGCCCCACCTACCTTGAGGTGGGTCAACCTGATCTCCAAGCGACGGGCGATGGCAACGGCGACTGCTGACCACGTGGCAATCGTGGCGCTGAACAGAATCGCCACGACGAGGAACAGGAATTGATACCACCCGAACCCGGTATTGCGCTGGTGCCTGGAGAGGTGCTGGGCCCAGAGGACCAAGCCCCCGCCCGCGACGCCGGCCGCGAACGTCGCCGATGCCGCCACCCTCACTCGTTGTCTGATCGCCGGCCACCCGCCGGTTCGTGTGAACTGCACCAAGGCAGGAAGGAGGGCAACCGCCGCGAGGACGACCGCAGCGCCACAAGCTACTGCCAAGGACGCGAGCAGATTGAAGGAGACGGCAGGGAGATGTCGGGCCCCCCGGTGGAATGCTTCATCCCAGTGCTCGCTGATCTTGGCGAAGCCAACTCCGGGGATGATGAACAGCGCGAATGCGCAGAGGACGGTCAACGCTCCCGCCCGGAGTTGTGCTGACGGCGCGACCGAGTTGCCGATGAGGCCGATATCGCGCAGCTGCTCGTGCAGCCCGGACCGGGCAATCGAGAACCGGTAGCGCAAGGTCGGCCGCTCTCCCCCGAGGTCATCTTCGATCATCGCGGCGAGCTCGTCGCCGTAGCGGACTCGCCATCGGGCCGGGTACCAACGGAGCATCGATCGGGTGGTCGTGCCGGCATCGTCGACGTGCTCGGGATTCACGCCGGACTTCCGGCGACTCTCGTCCCGCCCTGACGGATCGGGGCCTTGCGCGAAACGGCCAAACGTCGGGCGCCTTCATCGGCCAGTCGCCGCATCTCATGCCGCGGCCTGGGCCAGGTACACCGACCCCGAGGCCGAAATCCGATATGGCCGCCGGCGGTCATCTGACTCCAGCGGCTCGATGAGACCTCGCTCTTCCAGTCAGCGTGATGGCGCCGTACAGCGCGCCAGGGCCCAGGACAACTCCGGCGAACTCTTCGATGTCCCTCGAAAGGGCATGCCCGTGTTTGGGGCCGCCGGCAAGGCTGGTCAGAATCAGAATCGGAGGGTCGTTGGGCCGTTGCCTGGTTACTTTTTGTGCCATGGCTCCCTTTATACTACGTGATACGTAGTATCGCAACACGTAGTACCGAGGACCTCGAACCTCTGCTCCCAAATTGGGCCTGCTCCTCGTCGAGCGAATGCACCAGTGGACAAGGAGTCAGCGGTTGACTCCCCGAGGGATTCTTGTACCATACTGAGTATGTTCTGCGATGAGGTACCACGGTGAGTGTTCGTCACGCCATCCTGGCGCTCTTGAGCGACGGTCCGAAGTACGGCCTCCAGTTGCAGAAGGAGTTCGAGTCGAGCACCGGGCGAGGTGTGGCCGCTCAATATCGGGCAGGTGTACACGACGCTGCAGCGCCTCGAGCGCGACGGACTCGTCGAATCGGACGAGTCCGAGAGCGAAGGGCCCGCAGAAGGGCTTTCACATCACTGACGCAGGAACGACGGAGCTCTCGTCGTGGTTGAACACGCCGCCGGACATGACATCGCCGCCTCGTGACGAGCTGGTGATCAAGGTGTTGTCGGCGATCCGTGTGCCCGGGGTCTCGGTGCACGACGTGATCCAGGTCCATCGCCGCTATCTCGTCGAGCTGATGCAGCAGTGGACACGCCTCAAAGAGGACGAGGCGGACTTCGACCTCACCTTCGCCCTGGTCGTCGATGCCGAGCTGTTCCGCTTGGACTCGGTCGTGCGATGGCTCGACACGGCCGACGGTCGTCTGAAGCGGGCCGCGTCTGAGCCGCCGTCCGCTCCGACGGCGCCACGACTCGCGCGGCGATTGGTCGTCCGCTGGTGAGCTTCCTCGAGCTGCGCCGCGTCTCCAAGTCTTACGGAGAGGGAGCCGCCGAGGTGCACGCGATTCGTGATGTCGACCTTGCCGTCGAGCGCGGGACGCTCGTGGCGGTGATGGGTCCGAGCGGCTCGGGAAAGTCGACGCTGCTCACCATCGCCGGCAGCCTCGAGGATCCGACCAGCGGCGAGGTCGCAATCGATGGCGCAGTACTCCAGGCCATGTCGCGCAATGACAAGGCTCGCCTCCGACGACGGACGATCGGCTACGTCTTCCAAGAGTTCAACCTCTTGGCCGGGCTGACAGCGGTGGAGAACGTCGCACTACCTCTCGAGCTGGACGGCCTGTCGGGGAAGAAAGCGCACGCGGCCGGAATGGCAGCGCTCGAAGAGCTGGGCCTCGCCGATCGCGCGACGCACTATCCCGATGAGCTTTCCGGAGGCGAGCGCCAGCGGGTTGCCATCGCCCGTGCTGTCGTGGGGGAGCGTCAGCCTCCTCCTCGCCGACGAGCCTTCAGGTGCGCTCGACTCGACAAACGGCGACGTCGTGATGCGCATGATCCTCGCAGCCTGCAAACGGGGAGTCGCCGCAGTCGTCGTGACCCACGACGCCCAGCTTGCCTCGTGGGCGGATCGGGTGGTCTTTCTCCGGGACGGTCGGGTCGTTGATCAGACGGTGCCCCCGCCGACTCCCGAGGCCCTCCTCGAGGAAATCAGCCCGCTCCGGACCTCGCCGGTAATCGTTCGTCCCCCCTGAGCGGCTCCTGCGTATTTCCCCGTACCCTTGACAAGCCTGCACATTGAAGTAGCATACTCGGTATAGTTTTACGTGTCCTACTAAAAAATCGTGCCGTGTATATGGCAAAGGACGGTCTGCCCCGATGAGCCTGCTCGAACTCCATCAGATCTCGAAGTTCTACGGCGAGGGCGAGACCGCCGTACGCGCCCTCTACGAGATCGATCTCTCAGTCGATGCCGGCCACCTCGTCGCGGTCATGGGCCCGAGCGGGTCCGGGAAGTCAACGCTTCTCACCATCGCCGGCAGCCTCGAGGAGCCAACGAGTGGCGAGGTGCGCATCGGGGGAGCGACGCTTTCTTCGATGTCCCGCAACGACAAGGCACGCCTCAGGCGGCGGAGCATCGGCTACGTCTTCCAGGATTTCAACCTCCTCCCGGGACTCACCGCGGCGGAGAACGTCGTCGCTGCCCCTTGAGCTCGACGGCGTCTCGGCGCGGCAAAGCACGCCAGGCCGGCCTGATCGCAGCTCGAGCAGCTCGGGCTCGCCGACCGCGCCAGGCACTACCCCGACCAGCTCTCTGGCGGTGAGCGCCAGCGTGTTGCGATCGCCCGGTCCGTGGTCGGCGAGCGGACGCTTCTTCTCGCCGACGAACCATCGGGCGCGCTTGACTCGACGAACAGCGAGGTCGTGATGCGGATGATCCTCGACGCATGCAAGCGTGGCGTTGCGGCGGTTGTGGTGACCCACGATGCCCACCTCGCGTCGTGGGCCGATCGGACGATCTTCCTCAGTGACGGGCGAGTTGTCGACCACATGCTCGACAGCTCCGAATCATCCCTCGTCGCGCCCCGCGCCGTCGCACTGATGCCCGAAGGAGTCACGATGAGCACCGCCGTCCTCACACCCCTCGCCGACTCTCGCCCCGCCGATGGCGGCACGCCGGCCCGCCGCGCCGTCGTACGCTGGGCCTGGCGGCTCTTCCGACGGGAATGGCGTCAGCAATTCCTGATTCTCGCTCTGATCACGGTCGCAGTTGCGGCGACGATCGTGGGCTCGGCCGTGGCGACGAACGACCCGCCACCGAAGAACGCCGGGTTCGGCACGGCACAAGACTCCGTGTCCTTCACGTCCTCTACGGCGCGTACGGCGGCCGTGATCGCGAGTCTGGAGCAGCAGGTTCGGCCGCGTCGAGGTGATCGAGAACGAGACGTTGTCGATTCCCGGATCGATCAACACCTATCAGCTCCGGGCACAGGACCCGCACGGCCCCTTCGGTGGTCCGATGCTCACGCTCGTCTCCGGTCACTACCCGTCAGGTGTCGACCAGGTCGCAGTGACGAGTGGTGTCGCGTCGGCGTTCCACCTTGCGGTGGGGGACTCGTGGCGAGTCGGCGGCGTCGAGCGCCGGGTCGTCGGCATTGTCGAGAACCCGCAAAGCCTCCTCGATGAGTTCGCTCTGGTCGCGCCTGGGCAGGTGACGAACCCCACGGGAGTCACTGCGCTCTTCGACGCCCCTGGCACTTCTCTGAGATCGATCGGCAATCACGTGCGAGACCCCAGCGTCGGTAGCCCAGTCGAATCCGCTCAATCCCGAGACGATCTCCCTCGCTGCACTGGTCCTCGGTATGTTGCTCATCGCGCTCGTTTCGATCGGCGGATTCACGGTGCTTGCGCAACGACGTCTTCGTTCGATCGGGATGCTCGAGTCGACAGGCGCGACGGACCGTCACGTCCGTCTCGTTGTCAGCGCGAACGGCACGGTCGTCGGAGTCGCTGGAGCGATCCTCGGCTTCGTCCTCGGGCCTCGTCGTCTGGCTCGCCTATCGCCCGAGCCTTGAGCAGAGCTCGCACCACGTCATCGGGGTGTTCGCCCTGCCGTGGGCCGTCGTTGCCGCGGCGATGGTGCTTGCGATCCTCGCGGCCTACTTCGCGGCGTCCCGGCCGGCGCGGGCGATCACCAAGGTGCCGATCGTCCAAGCGCTCTCGGGCCGGCCGGCGCCTCCGCGTCAGATCCACCGATCCGCGCTCCCCGGCATCGTTTTTCTCGTGCTCGCGTTCGTGTTGCTCGGTTATTCCGGCAGCACGAACCACGGAAACGGGAGCGGCGGCGCACCCGAACTGCTGTTCGGCCTCGTTCTCCTCATCCCCGGGCTGATCCTGCTCGCACCATTCTTTCTCTCGTTAGCTGCGCATCTCGGGCGTCGTGCGCCGATCGCGACCCGGATCGCGCTGCGTGATCTGGCCCGCTACCGGGCACGATCGGGTTCGGCACTGGCGGCGATCAGCGTCGGCGTACTCGTCGCCGTGATCGTGATACTCGCTGCGTCCTCCCGGTATGGGAACGTCCTCGACTACGCAGGCCCGAACCTCTCCTCCAATCAGGTCGCTCTCACGACGGCCTTCCCGCCGCAGGGCCAGCCGATTGTGCGTCGCAACGCCAGCGGCGAACTTGTTCCTGTGAGGAACCAACCGGTCGAGACCGCAACGCCCGCTGAGCTTGCCGCTGGAGCCGAGAAGATCGCCATGGGCCTCGGAGCGCAGCTCATTGCCCTCGAATCACCGAATGCACAATTGGAGGGGACTCAGGGGGGTCGAAGCTGGAGTGGTTCGATTTACGTCGCGACGCCGCAACTGCTGCGGGCTTTCGGCATCACTTCATCCGAGATCGATCCGAATGCCGACATCTTGAGCTCACGCCCCGGTCTCTCAGGTGTCTCGGGCCTCGAATTCAACTACACATCGGGTGGAAAGACCGGTCCGCCAGGATCCTCCCAGAGCTGCACGGCCGCCTCAGGCTGCAGTGCTGACCCGGTGATCCAGGAGATCGGCGCGTTGCCAACAGGGACATCGGCGCCGAACACGGTCGTCACCGAACACGCGATGAAGAAGTTTCACATTTCTCAGAGCACCACAGACTGGTTGGTGCAGGGAACCCAACCCTTCACGGCGGCTCAGATCAGCGACGCAGAGCTCACCGCGTCAACGGCCCAGCTCTCAGTCGAGGCGAAGAACGACCAACCGTCCTCGTCGGCCGTCATCAGCTGGGCTACGATCTTCGGAATCGTCATCGCCCTGGGCGTGCTCGGGATGTCGGTCGGGCTCGTGCGTAGCGAGACCGCCAGCGATCTCCGCACCCTTACTGCGACCGGTGCGTCCAGCTACACGCGGCGCGCGCTCACAGCCGTGACGGCGGGGGCGCTCGGTTTCCTTGGTGCCCTCCTGGGCGTGGTAGGCGGTTACGTCGGCATGATCGGTTGGCTGCGGAGCAACTCGCTGAACGGGGGGATCGCCGCGCTCGGAAACGTTCCGGTCGCGGACCTCCTCCTGATTCTCTTCGGTATGCCGGCATTCGCGGCGGCCGTCGGCTGGATCTTTGCCGGTCGCGAACCGTCAGCCGTTGCGCACCAGGCGATCGAATGAGTCAGCCACGAAGCGGGCAGAGCGTCCCAACCGCGCGCTCCTGTGTGGCGTTGTCCCGCCCTCGAGTCACGGGAGATGCGTGATGGTTGATGCGCCGTTCGAGCGTCAGGCGGAGGCTTTCCTCGAGCGGCCGGTGGGCCGCAAGACGGTGTGGCGCGCCCGATCCCGGTTCGCGGTCCACCTCGGCCTGCTGTGTTCGGCCGCTGCCGCATTGGCCACGTTGCAGCTCTTGCACGTGCGGGTCGCCTACCACGCCGACGTCGGTCTGGCGTTCGTCGGTCTGGTGCTGGTGCACCTGGTCCAGCGCCGCTACACCCTCGCTCGCATGGCCAAAGGTATTCTTCGGGCCCGAACGTTTGCCGAACGGACGATTCGACTTGCCCTTTCGGACGCGGTGCTCTTCATCATCACCGTCAACGTCTTGGTCTCAGGGATCGTGGACTGGAGTCACGGTGCACCAACACGGGTGCCATTGCCACAGCCGTTCTCCCGGTGGCACCTCGATTCCGGGCTGGTTCTCGTCATCTACCTTGTGGTGCACGTCTGGCGTCGGAGAAGGCGCCTCCGACGGTCCACGATCCGATAATGGGCCGAGGCCGATCCCGCCTGCTATCTCGGAGGTCCTCGGTGTGCACCGAAGCCATCGAGTCGGTGCCATCATCCGGACACCCGTTCGTCAATGGTGGTGCGAACCCGCGGTTCGCACGGGGGCGAGACGAACCAGAGCGTTGTAGGTGACCAACGCGATCGCAACGTGCATGCACACGAGCACAGCGACTGCCTTGGCGGGTTGGCCTTGCTTCAGAATATAGATGTCGGGCAACAACAACACCAGGGTTACGGCGATCGCCATTCTGAAGAACAGCCATCGGGGCGCCGACGATATTCGAGTCACCACGGGCCAGGCGACGCACGCGATGATGACGCCGATGATGGTCAGTTTCGCGTAGTCGTTGAACTGAAAGTGCACATAGCCCTTGGTAGACGGAAATGCCGCTTTGCTGATGGCAACGAGTCCGGCATCTGCGGCGAGTGAACCGGCCAATGACACCAGCGTGGCGAGAAGGAGCCGCACTTTGGACGGTTGGCGGTGCGTCGGCGCGAAGTCGATCTTGGCCAGATCAAGAGATCGATCAAGGATGGAATCGGGGCTCAATGTGTTTCCTCTCGTCACTTCTGACCAACCGGGACAACCTGCTGCAGACGCTTCACCGAATGAGCGACGACGCGATGCTGCCAAACCTCTCGCTCTCTCATTCCAAGGTAGCGGCAGACGATTACGCCAACATGACGCAACCACGAGAGCGCGGCGGACCTCACCCAAGCACCGACTCACCCGAACGAGTGGTGTCGAAGGACCGATCCTCCCGGTCCCAATTCACCTGGTCAGAATCTTTGGTGGCAGGAGATCGGTGCCAGCGGACCTCCATGAGGGCGCCGCCCAATGACCCCTCTCCCACTCGCCACTCTCCACCTGTTCCCCTCACCACTGCGTCACCGATGGCAAGACCCAAGCCAGCGCCGTTGCCCTCGTCTGTAGCCCGGTGGAAACGGTCAAAGAGACTGGCCCTCTCCTCAGGGGCGATGCCGGGCCCGCTGTCCTCCACGGCGAGACTGACTCGATTGCCCTGCGCACTCACGGTGATGCGCACGACCCCATTGTCTCCGGCGTAGCGACAGGCATTATCGACCAGGACACCTGCGAGCCGATCGATCCACTCGGGAGGAGCATTGATCCACGGCTGGCCCTCAACCAGTTGGCGGACTGAAAGGGCAACGCCTCGACCTGCGGCAACGGCATCGAAACGGTCGGCACAGGCAACAGCAATTGCACCGACATCGACCGGTTGGTCTCCTGGAGGTGGTGGTTCGGAGTCGAACCGAGAAAGCCACAAGAGGTCTTCGACGATGTCCCGCAGGCGAAGTGACTCCCGACTCACCCGGCCCAGGGTGTCCCGGTAGTCCGCGATGGTTCTCGGGCTGCTGAGCGCAAGACTGACTTCGGCCTCAATGACGCTGAGCGGCGTCCGCAATTCATGGGAGGCGTCTGCGGTGAACTCGAGTTGGCGCCGGCGAGCCTGCTCGACGGGGCTCGCCGCCTTGATGCCGATCAGGAGGGTTCCCAGGAACACGCCAAGAAGAAGCACGGGGCCTGCCACGATCTCCAGAGCGATCAGGTCGGACCCGACATGGTCCGCTTGGGCCAGGCTCTGGCCAACCACGAACCACGTGCCGTTCACGCGCCGGGATTTCAACCTGAAGTTCGCAGAACCGAGCCGACCTTGATTCGACCGGTTGACGGGCGACCATGCTGTGGCCGACATCAGGGGCGCTCCGGGGGTGAGGGCGACGGCCCGACCTTTTGGTCCCACTTTCCAAAGGAACACAGGGGCGTCGTCCACGTCGTGGGCGTTGTCGTAGTTCGCCACCGAGGCAGCGGACGTCGGCTGCCCGGTTGCACCGTCCAGTCGTTGCTCAAGGCGAGTATCGATCTGGGTGACGAGTCGATGTCGGTCAACAGCGTCAAAGCCAGCGACCACACAGACGTAGATTGCCCCGATGATCACCGTGACCACCAATGCAACTCTGGCGGCATGGATGACGATCGGGCTGCGCCATCTGGGCGGGACCTTCATTTCGGTACGATCCGATAGCCGAGGGCCCGTACCGCTTCAATCTTGACCCCTCCGCTGGAGATCTTGGCGCGTAACCTCGCCATGTGGACATCGAGCGTGTTCGATCCGAGTGCGTCTGCCTCGTCATCCCACACGGCCAAGGCGATGGCCCGACGTGAAACGACCGCCGGCGATCGCTGCAGCAAGATCTCCAAAATGCCAAGTTCGATCGCGGTGAGACGGGGGTGCGCCGCTCCAACGGTCACTTCTCGGGTTACCGTGTCGAGGGTCACGTCGGCCACCTTGATCAAAAGCGATTGCATCGCCTCCCCCCGGCGCTGTAGCGCCCGGATGCGTGCGAGAAGTTCCGCGAAATCGAACGGTTTGATCAGGTAGTCGTCTGCCCCTTCGTCGAGGCCCGTCACTCGGTCGCCAGCGGCATCTCGGGCGGTGAGCATCAGGACCGGGAGGGAGGAACCGCGTCGCCGAAGCTGTTGGATCACTTCGAGTCCGGTCACCTTCGGCATGCGCCAATCGAGGATGGCGACCTCATAGTCGTAGGCGTCGAGGTACCGCAACGCTTGTTGGCCGTCGACTGTGGCGTCGACGATGTATCCGTTCTCACGTAAACCGCGCTCGAGGACCGAACGCAGTCCTTCGTCATCTTCGGCCACCAGAACCCGCATCCGACCTTTCTACCTGTTCAGGATGACGTGAGCATGACGTCCCGCCACTTGGTGGAAGGAAAGGGAAACCCCAGCGAAGGGAGCGGGTGTGCCCTTAGCGTGCTCTTATTCGGCTGTAATGCTGCCGTAAGGCCTGGTCCCTATGCTGCGAGTGTGCCCGGCGATTTCTCTTCCTCGGTCCAATCGAGGCTGGATCCCCGACAACCGCCGTGGACGAAGTGACCGGACCCGGACGTGCCCGCGGTTGGACGTCGAGCCTCTCGGCTACTCCATCCGAGTGGGAGGGGACCACTTCTGGTCCGATTGCGTCCAACGGAAAGGTCGAATCTCGCAGGTGAGGCATGCGAAGGCGCGCCATTCCCCTGAGACCCGCGAACGGGCCGAGATCCGGCTTCGCCGTCTGACGCGTTCGGCGGTTATAGCGGCAACCGGCGCCACTGCGCTGATCGGCATCATCGTGGCCAAGGAGCACCCCGGTGCAAGCTCAGGAGCGGGTACGGATGGCACGGTACCGCTTCCGTCGACGTCAACTTCCACATCGCCGTCCACTACTTCGCCAACGACCTCGACTCCTGTCACTTCGCCACCGACCACGGCACCCTCAAGTCCGGAGTCAGTTTCGGGAAGCACCACGGCACCAGCAACGGTCCCGACCACGGTGGCGCCCACTACAACGACCACGAGCCCCCCCACCACGACAACAACTCGTCCCGTGGTCCATTCCGGAGGGACATCGCGTTGACTGCAACAATGACCTCATGGGCAACTCCTTTGGCTCAGCGGTCCTTTCGAGCCATCGGGACGACTGCCACGGTCGTTGTGCGGGCACCCAACCGTGTGGCCTCGGCGGAATCGCTTTTGCGCACCGAGATTGAAGCCATCGACTTGGCGTGCAGTCGCTTTCGCCCAGACTCCGAACTTGAATACCTTCATGCGCGTGCGGGCACATCCGTCAGCGTGTCGGCGTTGCTCTTCGAGGCTCTCGAGGTAGCCGTCGCCGTCGCTGATCGGACCCATGGCGCCGTTGACCCAACTGTAGGCAATGCCATGTCGACCCTGGGCTACGACCGTGATTTCGACCAGATCGGAGATCAACCCCGGCTTCCTCCGAACGTCCTCGGCCCAGTCGTCGGGTACGGACATATCCACCTCGATGCGCGAGCTCGGAAGGTTCGCATTCCGAGAGGGGTTCGCCTCGATCTCGGATCGTCGGCAAAGGCATTGGTCGCCGACCGGTCCGCCGCCCGGATCGCCGACCAACTTGAGACGGGCGTGCTCGTGAGTGTCGGCGGCGATATCGCCGTTGCCGGTCCGCCGCCACCGGATGGTTGGGCCATAGGGATCGCGGTGGAGTCCTCGGCGCAAGAGGGGGAATCGGATCAGGTCGTTGCCATTCGTCAGGGCGGCCTCGCCAGTTCGAGTACCGCTGTGCGAGCGTGGAACGTTGGAACGGAGAGGGTTCATCACATCGTTGATCCCTCAACCGGATACGCAGCGGACCCTTACTGGACCTTGGTATCCGTCGCAGGTGCCAGTTGTGTTGCGGCCAATGCCCTGTCCACTGCCGCCGTCGTCTGGGGTCGTGAGGCGCTCGATCACCTGGCCCCATTGGGTCAAGCCGCGCGTCTCCTTCGACGTGATGGCCAAGTCTTCACATTGGGCGGTTGGCCCGACGGGGGGACCTCGTGAGTTCGACCACCTTGTGGTACACCACTCGCGCCAGCGGGATTGTGGCGCTCGTGTTGCTGACGGTCACCATGGTCCTCGGCATCACGACGACCTGTCGAGCCCGCTCCCGCAACTGGCCGGGCTTCGCCCAACAAGAGCTCCACCGTCGGATATCGATACTCTCGATGGTTTTCCTGACCATTCACGTTCTTACCAGCATCCTCGACACCTTCGTGCACATCGGCTGGTTGGCGGCCATTGTGCCCTTTGCGTCCCCTTACGGTCGATTCTGGGTGGCCATGGGAACAGTGGCCCTCGACCTCATGTTGGCAGTCTTTCTCTCGAGCCTGCTCCGTTCACGAATGAAGCCCGGTACGTGGCGAGGCATCCACTGGTTGGCGTATGTCTGCTGGCCGATTGCGTTGGCACACACGTTCGGCCTGGGTACTGACGCTGGCGAACACTGGGTAATCATTATCGGCGTCTTGTGCGTCTTGTCGGTGGGTTTGGCACTCCTGTGGCGCACAAAGACAACGGCCAGTCAGGGTCCGGTACCTTCCCCGGTTGCAACCGGGACGTCTGCAACTACTCGCCTTGTTTCTACGTCATCAGCGCGGGGGATGCATCATGACCAATAGCGCCACTGTCGCCCCCCCTCGTAGCGACCTCCACCACGTGTTGGGGCATCCAGGCGACCTTCATGGGCACATTGCAACGCATGGTCCGTTAGCTGTCTTTCTTGGAAATGATCGCTCATGGCAACGTGCGCTGGCCTCCAGCCTGGAGTCTTCCGGACTCGCCGGGCGCGGAGGCGGTGGATTCCCGGCCTCCATCAAGTTGGCGCTCGCCAGCTCACAGGGGCCTGGCGGAGCCGTTGTGGTCAATGGCATGGAAGGAGAGCCGGCCAGCGACAAGGACAAGTTACTCCTGACGCGAGCCCCCCATCTTGTGCTCGACGGTGCTCAGTTCCTCGCCGCCATGTGCCGATCCATTCGGATCGTCGTCTGCATACCGGTCGGCCGTGATGGCGTCGCCGCCGCCGTGATCCGGGCCATCGCGGAAAGGCGGAGGACGGGTCACAGCAGAGTGATGGAAGAAGTCGTGCGACCGCCTGACCGCTTTGTCGCCGGCGAGGAGTCGGCCTTGGTCAACTGGATTGCTACGGACGATGCCCGCCCGGTGTTTCGCCCCGACAAGGGGCGCCCCCTTCGCATCGGGAAACGTCCAGCGCTCGTGCATAACACCGAGACGTTGGCTCATGTGGCTCTGATCGCTCGTCACGGACCCGCCCCTTTTCGGGCGCGGTCTGGCGGGTGAGCCCGGGACGTGTCTCATCACGATCAGTGGAGGCGTGAAGCACCCCGGCGTCGTCGAAGCGGATCAAGGGACTCCTCTGTGGGAGATCGCCATGCGCGCCGCACCCGGCGAGCCCGTGCAGGCTCTTCTGATCGGCGGTTACGGTGGAACGTGGGTCGCGCCCGAGCACTTCTTGACCCCCTACGCATCCGTGCCACTCGGAGCTATCGGAGCAACAGCAGGTGTCGGGACGATCGTTGTGCTCGGTCAATCGTCATGTGGCGTGGCGGAAACAGCGAGGATTGCCCGCTATCTTGCCGACCAGAGCTCAGGTCAGTGTGGACCGTGTGTTTTCGGGCTTCCTGCCATCGCAGACGACATGACCACGTTAGCAGGCGGACACACGGACGCCGGGCTGCCTGAACGCCTTCAAAGGCGACTCGGCGAAGTATCAGGGCGAGGCGCCTGTCGACATCCTGATGGCGCGGTCGGCTTGGTGCGAAGCTGCCTCAACGTGTTCGGCGACGATGTGGCCGCCCACACGAGGGGTGAGCCCTGTGTGCAGAGCAAGCGACCGACCTCTTTGCGATTCCCTCGATGAATCTCGTCGTGACGTGACGATGCGCATTCGTATCGACCCCGTATTATGTGACGCGTACGGTTACTGCGCCGAGCTTGTGCCCGAAGCAATCGTGCTTGACGAGTGGGGCTATCCGATCGTTGATGAGCGACCCCTTCCGATCGAACTCGTCGATGTGGCCAGGCGGGCCGTCCGTGACTGCCCCCGTCGAGCCATTTCCCTGATCCGAACTGCGGATGTCGAATGACGGGTCTTTGGCGGCGTGTTGTGGGTTGACCTGCTCACAGCTTACTACTAATCTTCTCTAGATGACTAGAGAAGTACTGAACCAGTCCATTACCTTCTCCCTGAACTCGGATTCGGGTGTTCCGGCCTACGTGCAGCTCGTGCAACAAGTCAAGCAGGCTCTGCGTATGGGGACCCTTACCGTCGGTGACAAGTTGCCCACGGTCAAAGAGGTCGTGAGCGAAGTTGCGATCAACCCGAATACAGTGATGAAGGCCTACTGGGAGCTCGAACACGACGGCCTCGTTGAGGGACGCCAGGGAGTGGGTACGTATGTCGTCCAGGTCCCCGAGGGACCTCCTCCCCACGTTCATGCGCGTCTTGCTCGAGGACTTCGTCGATGGGTCCAGACAGCCCGCGCCGAGGGTCTGAACGACGAGTCAATAGATGCAATGCTGCGTGGGATCTTGGATGCCGACCAGAGAACGAAAATCGCATGAGTACGTTCGATGGCACTCCGGTACTCAGGGCGGCCGGTCTCGGCAAATGTTACGGCTCCACCTGGGCACTCGAAGATTGCTCGTTCAGCGTGCCCCGGGGTCGCGTCACCGCCCTCGTCGGTCCAAACGGTGCGGGAAAAACCACGTTGCTACGTCTGCTCGTTGGTCTCATCTCTCCCAGCGCAGGCTATGCAGAGGTGCTTGGGCGGCGGCCAGGCCAACATGAGGACTTCCTCTCGAGCATCGGATATCTCGCACAGGACGTCCCGCTCTACAGCCGC
Source organism: uncultured Acidimicrobiaceae bacterium (assembly GCA_963706555.1). Taxonomy (GTDB): domain Bacteria; phylum Actinomycetota; class Acidimicrobiia; order Acidimicrobiales; family RAAP-2; genus Bog-473. The sequence continues at coordinate 600,194 of OY970164.1, read as the reverse complement.
TTGACCGCTAACGACCATCTCCGGATTGGCGCCCATCTCAATCATGTGTGGGACGAATCAGGGGCGAGGGAGAGGCTGGGGCGATTGCGTGTCCCGATGAACAGCCCCGTGGCCAAACTCTCGGGCGGTCAGCGAGCGCAGGTCGGGCTCGGCCTGGCCTTGGCCAAGCGCCCTCAGGTGTTGTTGCTCGACGAGCCGGTGGCCGCCCTCGATCCGCTCGCCCGACGCGAGTTCCTCTCATCTCTGACCGAGGCCGTGGCTGAAGGTGACCTCTCGGTGATCCTCTCGTCGCACTTGTTGCATGACCTCGAACGGGTGTGCGACCACGTGATCTTGTTGGCCGGTTCCCGTACCCAGCTCTGCGACGACATCGAAGATGTCCTGGCGTCGCACCGCATGCTTGTGGGCCCGCGGAGGGGCGTTTCCGATACCGAGCCGTCAATCCATGTCATTAAGGCCACCCAGACGTCGAACCAGAGTCGCCTGGTGGCAAGACTCGACGGGCCGGTGCTCGATCCATCGTGGGAGATAAGCGAGGTAGGGCTTGAAGACGTGATCCTGGCCTATATGGGCCAGGAGGCGTCGGTCCTCGAAGGACCTCTGAGCATGTTGGGAGGAGCGGCGTGAACCAGCTCGTCTGGCGGTTGCACCGAAACCAGGTCTACTTCGCCGCCGCAGGATTCTTTGTCCTCGCCGTACTCCTGATCATCACAGGCCTGAGGATGGCCAACGACTACCACGCCTTCCTGCGCACCTGTGCAGCAACGCAGAGTTGTGCCGACGGAGGTGGCCAGCTGTTCAGTGGAGACGGTGCCATCATGGACGTCGTCAATCTGACCATCGCTGCCCCGCTCTTACTCGGGCTCTTCTGGGGAGCGCCTCTTCTCGCCAAGGACTTTGAGGACGGGACGCACAACCTGGTGTGGACCCAGGGAGTCACGCGGCAGCACTGGCTACGGAGCAATGTGCTGTGGCTTCTCCTTGCTGCTGGGCTGTGGGGGGCGGGGATTGCCGCACTTGCCAGCTGGTGGCGCAGTCCAGAGAACGCCCTCGGCAGCCGATTCGATGCCTTCGACATCCAAGGGCTCGTACCGGTTGCCTATGCACTCTTCGCCGTTGCTCTCGGCCTGGCGATGGGATCACTGTTCCGGCGCGTGCTGCCCGCGATCGCCACAACGCTCGGGGTCTTCGTGGCGCTGCGTATCGCCATCGGCATCTACGCGCGTCCGCATTTCATGTCGCCACTCTCAAGGATCTATTCCCTCGCCGGTTCGAGGAGCAATCCTCCGGCCGGTTCTTGGGTGATCTCCCAAGGGATCGCCACGCCGAGAGGCCACAGCCTGGGCAGTCTCACCCCGGCCACGATCCCTGCCGCCTGCCAACCCGGCGTGTCGGGCGACAAGAGCGGGATCGTGGGCTGCTTGGCCTCGCACGGATTCCGTCAGGTCGTCACCTTCCAGCCTGAAAGTAGATTTTGGGCATTCCAGGGCCTTGAGGCCTCAATCTTCGTGATCGCTGCAGCTGGCCTTATCGGTCTGACATTCTGGAGGGTGCTTACCAAGGACGCGTGAGCGTATTGTTGCGGCGACGGAGCGATGGGTGCGGTCATGTCTACGGTGATTTCACTTCGGGAGCGAAGTACTCTTCTATCGCCTGGGCGAGGCCCCTGGCAATGGTTTGCTGGCCACTCGAGCTGGCGGCGATCGTCCCCTCGAACGGATCGGTGATGAAGAGTGGCTCAATGAGCGCGCCGGGCATCTTGCTCGGCGTGGTGAAGTAGCCGGGTTCAGGTGGCCCCAGTAGCAGGAGATGCCCGTATCGTCCCGCCGCCTGCGTCAATGGCGGGCCACCAAGGTTGACGTCCGAGACCACTCCGGCATCGGGGATATCCCATCCGTGCCGGTTCAGCGCTGAAAGGACATTGCTCTGCACGAGAGTGGCGAGCGTGAGATTCGAAGTTGAGAACGGTCGATCGGTGTCATAGCCGGTAATACTGCCAGCGTTATCCGGCGACGCACCTACGTCGAAGTAGATACCAACCAGAATATTGGCTCCGGCGCGATTTGCACATTCGTCTCGAGCCGCCACGTCGTTGTGCTCGCCCTTCACGGTGAATATGCCGCCCGATGTATCTCCGGGCTCGATTCGGGCGACCGTGGAGTTGCGGGTCCGCGAGTCCACGACCTGGAATCCGTGGGCAAGCAACAAGGCCGTCGTGTGCAATTCCACGGGCAACGTTTCGTTCGCCTCGTAGATCGTCTGGCCTGATTCGGTGACGCCAAGGCCCCCTGGGTCGAGACCGCCGTGGCCAGCGTCGAGGAAAACAGTCTTGTGGCGGTTCCCGGAAGTGGGTGAGAAGGTAACGCATGATCCGGCCGTGAACAGCCTGGGATCAACTGCATGCCCGGTAAAGACACCCAGCGCCATTCGTAGTACTGGCGATGGGTTGGCTCGCCCCGGAAAGGTGATCGTTGCAGCGACAACGATCAGTCCGGCGACGCTAACCAGATGCCGCCGCCGAACGTGCAATCGCCGCCTGGCCAGTCGATGGGGCGAGCCCTCCCCCTTTGATGTTTTCGCCGCAATCGTCATGGTGTCTGGCCAAACGATGACTTCCCACGTCCCAATGAAAGTGTCGCTGTTCCGCCGCTCCGGTGGATCACAGCATCAATGGGACGGATCCGCAACAAATGACAATGTAGGAATAGAAGAGGACACGTACCAGACACTTTCCGTTTTGCCTCCCAGCGGCCTCGGAGTGACTTTATGGATCAAACCTGACGCGCACATGAAGGCGACTTCCTCGGGTCAGAGGCGCTGGAACTGCCAGCCGGGCGCTCACGTTTGAGCGAGCCAGAAGGAGCGTGAGGCAGCCTCGCAGCAGGCCGAACCGGGGGAGATCAGGGAAAAAGGGGCCGGTGCCACCGTCAGGCAACATGTGCGTGAATGCCCATGGACGGGCAACGCTGCATTAGGGAGATACTGTACCTGTTTGCAGGATGGAGGCGGATGCAAGCACGGCAATGAAGTCGCGCGTCCAACCGACGAGATACTGATTGGCCGGACGGGTTTGTCCCGGGATGGTGCTGGCTAACGGTCCGCCGGCGGCGGCGGCCACATCGAGTTGGATCCACGCGGGATTGATGTCGAGTTCCATCGCATTGATGGCGCCGTCGTCGGAGAGTGCAGAAGCAAGGTCGATCGGCAAGGCGGACATACTGGCGGCATAGAGAATGTCCCCGGCCGGATCCTCGCCGAGCGCACTGCGTGCTGTTGCCGCGAGCCCATGGAGCGTGGCACCCCACTGCGTGACATTCCCAATCTGGGGGTTCGCTTGTCCATCTTCGATGAGGGGTGGAAGGTTTTGACGAACGCTGGCCACCAGTTCACCGGCGATGGGGACGGTTGAGCCCCATACCCCGATTCGGCCCGTGCCGTTCGTGTCAATCACGAAGCTGGCGAGGCCATTGAGAAGGGGTGTGAGCGTTTGCCCGTCCACTTCAACCCCACCGGCCGTAGCACTCGCCTTGAATCCACCGTTAAAGACTCCCAAGAGCAACGGCATCTCAGCTGTGCTTACAAGGGACGAGGACTCTGGGCCGATCACCGCCGCCCCCCGGGGAGGATCTTGACTGCCGACGTGCAGATTGAACCGAACTTGTCCGGCTCGAAACCGGACCAAAGTGATTTGGTGGCCATCTGGAGTGGTTACGTTCCGTTGATCGGCAATAACTCCGTTGGGCCCGTTGGCGATGGGCGTCCAGCCGGGCTCGGCGGGAACCGTCGTGGTGGTCGTGACGTGGGGTGCTGGGGTGACGGGACGAGGTGTGGTCGGAGTATTGGAGGACACGCGGGTCGGGTTGGCCTCTGAGCAGGAGGCCAGCAGGACGAAGACAAGAACCACGACAGCCAGTCGGGTGACGGGGGCACGTTTCACGCGGCATCACCGCATCGGGCAGAGGGAAATTGTTGGCACAGATTGGTCATCCCGGTAGACGTCGCCAGAGCCGCTGAGGCACATGGCGGAGTGCGAGAAATACCCAACGGAGGGTGGAGGGCACCCAGATGATGGGTTGATTGCATTCGATACCTCGCATGACAGCAGTAGCGACCGTCTCAGGGTCAACGGCGAATGGAGCGGGGTGAAGTCGCGCCGTCATTTTGGTGCGGACGAAGCCCGGGCGAACGATCTGAAGCTGCACTCCAGATCCACGGAGGGTTTCCGCCAGTCCGAGCGCGTACCCATCCAGACCCGATTTCGCGGACCCATAGATGAAATTAGTTTCACGTATCCTGATCCCAGCGACAGACGAGAACACCACGACTCGCCCATAGCCCTGATCCTGTAAGCGCTGGGCAACGGACCCCAGAGCGACAGCGGGCCACACGAAGTTCACCGTGATGTTCTCTAGGATTCTGGTGGCTTCTCTGACATCGGTAGCCGCGTCGCCCAACAGGCCGAGAGTGACGAGTACGAGATCCACGCTCTCACCCATGACTTCAAAACAGGCGCCGATCGCCCGTTCGGTGTGGACAACGTCGAGAGCGTCGAACACCACAACCCCAACGGTCTGAGCCCCATTGTCCCGGGCACGCTTCGCGGCGCGCTCCAGCGCTTCGGGATCTCTCCCCGCGAGTACGACCGTTCGGCATCCATCGGCCACCAGACGTTCGACGAGGGCACCGGCTATTTCCGAGGACCCCCCGAGTACCAGTACCGATCGGGGATGGTTAAAGGCATCGTTCATCAAGTGGTCGTTCTGATTCCCAGGCGTCGCGAAAGGTCCGAACGGAGATGTCCGTCAGGGTCGACACGATGCAATACCTCCACGAAGTCCCTGAGCCGCGGGTACATCACGCTGAGGAGTTCAGGTCGCAGCCTTGCGTCTTTTGCCAGATATACCCTCCCGCCATGAGTGGCAACTACGTCATCCAACCGATGAAGCAGAGCAGGGAGTGCCACTAATCCGGCGGGAAAGTCGAGGGCCAAGGTCCAACCTTCAATCGGAAACGACAGTGGTCCTGGGTCTCCGGGGCCGAATCGCTTAAGGACAGCCATCGATGATGCGACACCCGACGAGGCCACCATCGAAATCACCCGACGAATAACTTCGGCGTGATGAGGGGCGACGACGAACTGATACTGAACGAAACCGCGCGGTCCGTAGAGCAGGTTCCAATCCGCCACTCCATCGAGGGGGTGCAGGAAGGATGTCAATGGCGTGAGCTCCCCTGATCTGCGTTGTGGCGACTTGTGGAACCACAGCGCGTTGAATGCGCGCAGAGAACTGCGGCTCACGAGTCGCCCCGGTGGACTGCAGGGAACGCGTAGTTGTGAAACACGGGGGAGGGCGAGAGCGCCGCTGCGCGACCCTGCGGGCAGTGAATCAAGCGGCGCATAGTCACCCCTCGACAACACAGCTCTCCCCGCACTCCTTCGATGGGAGCTGCAATCAACCCAGGCGACGGAGAATCGGTATGCGTGGTCCGTCGCCTCCATGATGGACATGGCATCATCAAGGTCGGCGAAGCGTTCGGTATCGACAACCGCCCATGCCGTTTCGATCCTGGTAAGTCGGAGGGTCGCTTTCACAACGATGCCGGTGAGTCCCATCCCCCCGGCTGTTGCCCAAAAGAGCTCTGGGTCGGTCTCGGGGCGCACTGTGTGCAGCCCCACCGGAGTGACCAAGGAAAGTGATGTGACAAAGGAGCAGAAGCTGCCGTCGCCGTGATGATTCTTTCCGTGGACATCGGCTGCAATCGCTCCCCCGACGGTTACCTGACGGGTGCCGGGCGATACCGGAATGAACCAACCCTGTGGAAGTGAAACGCGTATGAGCGCGTCAAGGCTCGTTCCTCCCCCGACTTCGACCAATCCGGTCTGAGGATCAATGGCTCCTATCGAAGCAAAGCGCGAGGTGTCGATCGTGAGGCCTCCAGCACATTGGGCGGCGTCCCCATAACTTCGCCCCAGTCCTCGGGCAATCACTCCATTTTGCACGCCAACCGGTGTGGAATCGGGGGCGGACTTCTCCGGATCCTCCATTGAAAGGAGGCGAATCAGTTCGTCAGGATCGTCGACGGCCACAACGCGGCTGACAGCAGGCGATGTACGCCCCCATCCCGCAAGAAGACGGGGTTGGCTCAATGGCGGATTGTCGAAGTCGGTGGCCAGTTCTGGTCTACTCATCCGTAGATCCCGATTGCGAACAACGCAACCCACGATGCACCGATTCCCTGGAGGACGTGGTCATGGAAGACCAGGTCCTCGGGTGCATCGACCAGCCCGGCGTCGACCAGCCGGAGCATGTGGAGCGTCCCAAGAATTACGGGAATCACAGATAGCTGGATCCACACAAAGTGGTGACTGGCGTGCGAAAGCAAACCCGCCTTATCGAAGGCCCATAGACAGTAGGCAGTGACCGTGACCGAAGCGGTCAACGTGAGCGCCGATCGTAGAAACGAAGCCGTGTAGAGCGAGAGTACCTCGCGGTGTTCACCGCGTCTCTCACCCAACCGAATCAGTTCTCCCAGGCGTTTCCCCGTTACGACGAACAGTGCGCCAAAGGAAGACACAGCGAGAAACCAGCTCGACAGGGGCACCTGGGTGGCAACGCCACCAGCGACGGCCCGAAGGAGGAATCCTGAAGCAACGGCAGCAAGTTCGATAACGGGCTCCCGCTTGAGTCTCAGTGTGTAGAGGGTACTGACGGCGAGGTACACGGCCATGACAAGGACGAGACTCCAGCCCGCAACATACCAAGATGCAGTGAGAGTCACGGCCATGAGCACCGCAGCCGTCACTATTGCGGAGGTCGGACTGATGATGCCCTGAGCGATCGGCCGGAGCCGCTTGTCGGGGTGTTCCCGGTCAGCCTTCGCATCGGCTACGTCGTTCACCAAATACGTGCCCGAAGCGGCGGCACAAAAGATCCCGAATGCGGCCAGTGCATGCAAGAAGTCGATCCGATGACTGAGCACTCCGGCCGCGGCCGGTGCCACAAAGACCAAAGTGTTCTTGGTCCACTGGCGAGGACGCATGGTTTTCACTACGGCACGGAACTGTGCTGCATGTGCAGGTGTCTTCGGTCGGGGGGAGGGCGCCGTGTCAAATGCAGCCAAGCGGGGCTGTTCAACGATCATCTCGGATGACGCGAGCGCAGCCTTGCTGTGAGAGCGCATGTCAACTACCGGCTGCGGCAGACATCGTGAAGAAGTCCCGGCCCCACCATGTCTGGAAATAACGGGCCGGTGTTCCCGTCATGCCGGGGAGCAGTTCGGCTCCGTTGGCTCCTGAGGCCGGCCCGTTTGGTGTGCTTGGCTTGTAGACCGAATAGTTGACCCAGTCCGTGTTGATGTCGAGCTCCATCGCGCGCACGGCGCCCGCCCGTATCAACAGATCGGCCAAGTCCGTGATGTTGAGGCCGGGACCGCCGACATAGACAAGCGCGCCGTCCGCGGTGATACCAATGCCAGACCTCCACACGTAGATCGCATTTCCCAACGTGTTTCCCCACTGCGTGGTATCCGATGCGTTCAAGCCCGGGGCAGGCTGTCCGCCGTCGACCAAGAGACTGAGATTCTGACGAACAGATACGACGTTCGCCGTCATGGTGACGTCACGACCCCATTGACCGATGTTTGCGGTGCCATTGCGATAGATGACGAACGACGCTGCGCCTGCGCGCAGTGGGAGGATCGTCTTGTTATCCGTGTAATAGCCGCCGTTGGCCCCGCTCATGAGGAATCCGGCATTGAACGCCGCCACCATGCTGTTCGCTGCCGGCGGTTGTACGGGGGCTGTATGGCTATAAGGGCCGCCACCAGGGATTTGACTTCCCGAATAGAGGGTTGCTTTCAAGAGCTTGGTGTCCATCCAGGCCACACCAACCACGTAGCTGGTATGTACGGCGTCGGGACGTAGCGTCGTCTCATAGACCGCCGGAATGCCTCCTACGAGGCGACCGCCGGGCGACCACTGCCCTTCACCAGGGATCGCCGGCTGTGCAATGGGTTGGATCGCCGATGGGGATGGGAGGTGGGTCGGCCCCGACGGTGTGGTGGCAGTCGACACGTGTGGCACACGGATCGCACCCGCAGGGGGCTTACCTCCGACGGGTGGTTGATGGTGGCTGTACCACTCCTTCTCGACCCAGTTCACGATGCTCGCACCTCCGTGATCCCGAGCCCATTCGGAAAAACGGGAGGAGAACGAACTTCCCAGCGCGGGATTCATCAGGGCGCCGCCGAGCGAGAAGGCGAGCCACACCATGAAGGCGGAAAAAGCCAGCCCGAGGACCGCCAGGAATCGCCGGCGCCGGTAGGGAGTTCTGGATGTAGCGGGGCGCCGCCGACGGGTGCTCCGCACGGATCGCGAACTGACGTCGAGGCGTGATTCCCTTGGCTCCGACACCTCATGATCGACGTCATCTCGAAGAAGGTCAGAATTCACCGCCGCGCTTCCACCAGATGAAGGGCCAAACGAGGGCATGCGGCGACGGCGCGACGAGCATGATCTGTGAGTCCGGCTGGTATCTCTTCCTCGTCAATGATCGGATAGCCCCAGTGATCCATCACGACCCGCTCAGGGAAGAGCTCAGCGCACACTCCGTGTCCGTCACACTGGATGGGGTCGACGACGAGGTTGACCCGCCAACGTGCCACAGGTGCTTCGATGACACGGGCACCTTGACCACTGACGCGTCGGGTCTCCATCACCGATCTCGGCCAATCCGGGCTGGACAGGGCAAGAGAGCTGGTGTCGAGATCGCGGCACAGGGGCCGTGGCGGAGATGGTCTTGTATTTCATCACGAAAGACGACGAGTGCGCTGCGGACAAATCGGGTAACGCCATCTGGGTGACGACAAGCACCTCGCCCGTCGATGAGATTGCACAGTTCGAGAATGGGTGGAAGGTGACGACGGAAACTTGTCGGATTGAAAGCGAGAACTTCGAGGTGGCCAGCAAGGTCAGCGAGGCCATGGACGCATGGTCCGCACTGACCGGCTCCCTGCTGCTGCATGTAGCGGACCACTCGAGCCGACTCGGCCAAGGGGCAATGAGTGCGTGGCAGAAGGACGACGACGCCGGCGCCCAGCGACGAGTTCAGCTGCCGGGCCGACTCTTCGCGGAGGCGACAGTCGAGAAGGTCGGGGATCGAGACCCATCCTCCCCCGTAGCCACCTAACAGTGCCCCCCAGTATCTGTCTGCACCTTGTGGGGTGAGACTCAGGAGATCTCGGAATGCGGCGCCCAGAGGTGCCTCGACAATCAGCGGGTCCGCCCACCGCCCCGTGACGGTGAGCAGCATGGTGCCAGGCGAATCCTGTGTCCCGAGAGAACGAAACCAAAGGCCCCCGTACCTGCTGATCATCGCCACGTGGGCGAGCGTCTCCACGTTTTGTACCAAGGTGGGCCGGCCGCGCACGCCGTGATCTCGAATTGAACGTAATCCCACGAAGGTGGGGATCGCGGGCCCGTCGTTGAGTGCTTGGACGACGGCGGATTCCTGACCCGAAAGGTATGCGTCGGGTGCTTCGATGACGTCGATTTCCATCGGGTCGATGCCAACACGCCGTCGCTCGTCAACGACTCGACGGAGGCCATCGACTTGGCGGGCTGGTACATACAGCACGATCCGACTCCCGTTGAGCGATGTGGCGGCAAGGCTGGCGCCATCGAGCACGAGATGGGGTGAGTGCGTCAAGAGAAACTCATCCTTGCGGCTGGCCGGTTCCCCTTCAGCCCCGTTGGCGACCACCACCGTTCGGCGATGTCCGCGTCCGAGGGCCCGCCACTTGGTCCCAACGGGAAACCAGGCTCCTCCGTGGCCTCGAAGGCCGCTGGCATCCAGTTCGTCCAAAAGCGTGGTTCGTGCCCTATGGAGCGGCAGGTCGCCCCAGTGGGTGAGATGCGCGTCCAGATCGACGATTGATTCTGGCGAAGGGAGCGCACTCAAGAGGCGTGGGAACTCCGGGGCTTGCGGGAACGTGGCCGTCGATGCTGCGAGCCGAGCTCTCACTGGTCGTTCCTCGATGTTCCAGATACGGTCCCGGAGATGCGGCCACTGGCCTGGTCGATGCTGAGCTGCATGTTGAGGCTGATGTGTCCGTGGGCCCCTCGCACCGCGGCCTGGATGTTTGACCCGTCCAGTGCGGTTACCTCGCCTTGGGCGTCGCCCAGGGCGACGCTGCTACTGGTCATCGACACTCCTCCGTTTACGGGTGTACCGATCAGTTTCACCACCAGGGCGGTATTCGATCCCTGAAGTTCCATCGAAAGGAGGACCTCCACTCCTCCCGCGATTCGGGGCCGACGTCGTGATAGTCCCGGTGACGCTCGCAGTGAAAGGGGGCGTCGGAGTGACACTTGTTGAGGCCGGAGCAGATGTGCTTGGCACCGTCGGCGATGCGGTGCTGCCGCTGGTACTTCCTACAGACGTGGCGGCGTATCGAGCGTTAATCTGGGCCAACACGGTGGCCGACGTACCCGCTCGGCGCGACCATCCTGGCTGAAGGGGGCCTGCCAGGGCGAAGGCGCCGATGCCGATCACCAGCGCCGCTGTCCCGCCGGCTGCTGCCAGGCGCCAGGAGTTCGGCAGACGACGAGCGGCGAGGAGGCGCCACGCGACAGCACCGACCACAGTGGCTATGCAGACCACCTCGATCAGCATCATGACCGGCAAGCGAGTATCGCTTCCGCTGCCCAGTCCGTGCACCACAGCGATGGGCCAGCACGCATAGGCCAGGTAGTGCACCCCTCGCCAAGCTCGCACGCCGATTCGACGACGCAATCCGCTTGTGATGCCGACGGCGAGCAGCATGTCGAACGCTAAGGCGCCCATGCCGATCCAGAGGGGTCGATACGGCGTAAGGAACGGTATGAACGCGTCTGCATAGGTGATGGGGACGTACCCATCAGCGACCGTCGTGACGATGTGAATGGCGATGAGGCCGATGCAGAAGAGGGAGAGATTGCGATGCACTGCCTGCGAGAGGAATCGCGGCCACCGCGCCGTTGTCCAACCGACTGAGGCAATGACGCCGAGCACCACAGTCGCAGAAAGAAGAATGAGCGAGATAAGACCAGTGGCGCGAGTCAAGTACCACAAAGCCGTTCCACTGTGCGCAACTGCGGTAACCGTCAGCACTGTTGCGTGCACCCGACCAGATCTGACATCGCCGACGCGCCCGTGGGCCATCCCGCAACCCTGAGGATACGTCCATCAACCGCCACCAACCGGGAGGGGAGCTGGAGTGAATCTAGCCATTGGACGGCCGAGGTGCCCTTGACCATGGCTCCCGTCGACGCGGCGTTCGCATCGACGCACGACGCGGCCGTTACGGTAACCGTGCGCCATGCCGGTACGGGGGGGAGACCCGTCGAAGGGTCGACGATGTGATTGACGATGTGGTGTCCCAACCGCCATTGCCGAAACATGATGCCGGAAGTGGCGAGCCCTCCTGATGCGATCGCCACGGTTTCGTCGGCTTCGCCATTCCCGCTGACATCGGCCAGACCGACACGAAATCCACCGAAAGGTGCAGGACCTCCAATGGAGATGTCTCCGCCGAGCGAGACCAGAACCCCGCAGCCGAGCGTCATCGACACACGTTCGGCAATCCGGTCTGCCGTGAGCGCTTTTGCGGTGGCGCCAAGATCGATCAATGTGCCTGGCGGTACCCTCAGGGTCCTGTTGGCCCGATCCAGCTCGATACTGCGCCAGCCAACGACCGGCGACTCCTCGGGAAAGGATCCGGAGACGCCTCCGGCGATCTCGGCGAAGTCACGGTCATAGCCGAGCCGGGTCATGGCGTTGCCGACTGTAGGGTCGACAGCGCCATCGGTAGCTTCGGCAACGCGCAGTGCGACGGACACGGCCTCGACAAGGGTGGAGCTGATATTGACGGGGTGCCCCTCGGCTCGTTGCACAACGGCGACCTCTGAATCAGCCCGGAAACGGCTCGCGGCTCTGTCAATGAGCTCGAGCTCATGGTGGAGAATTTCGATCGCGCCCACGAGCGAGTTCACGTTGGTGACCCATATCTCGGCCCGGCACCCGAGCCCACGAGTTCGGTAGATGTTCTGGTTGTCGACGGGTGGAGCGTTGACCACCATCGTCAACTGGCTCCCGAGACAACGGGGGCCGGTTGACGAGACTGAGTTGGACTGCTCGAGGGAGGTGACAGCTGACCCGAGGAGGTTCCCGCGCTGGAAGATCCCCCCGCAGTCGCACCCGACCCTGACGATGACGCCGATGAATTCTGAGTGGCGGTCTGGTGCCCCGGCAGGGCGTGGCTCAGGTAGAGACCCAATGCTCCTGTGACAGCGAGGACGCCTATACCAAGCCACTTGGTAATTTTGCTCATCAAGTTCAGTGAGTCATCCCGCCGGAATCGTGCGATGCGGGGGTGGTCCATCGTTGGCCGTTGCAGTGGGCGTGCCATATCCACAAAGGTAAGGAACGTTCCTGACGACTACATGACATAAACTCCGAAAAAGCTAAGGAGTTCTTAAGACGCCCGAATCGCGACGGCCAGGTTCGGGGTCCGCACTCGGGCCTGCACCCTCAGAGCCCGTACCGGCGCATCGCCGAGCAGGTCGAACCGCACGCTTCATGTTGGCGTCATGTCCGAGCTCTAGTATTCCACTCCAAGGCGTCACTTGGTAGAGGGCGAGCGTCTGATCGAGCAAAGAGGGTGATGGCGAACAGTCGAGCGCAGAAACGACCTGGGAACCCAGCCCGATCATCTGCGATTCAAACCGGCGGGAAGCCCCAGTCGGACCATGACAGGGATAACTTGCGCAAGCCCACGACGAATGCGGTTTCTCCGTCACGCGTCATGGCGCTATTCAGCGCGCCAGGCGGCGCGTTGCTTCTCCTCCGGGCGTTCCTTGGTGTGACGTTTACTTTTGCTGGGCTACAAAAGCTTGCCAACCCGGACTTCTTCAGAGCGACAGCACCGGGATCCTTCCAGCAACAAGTGCGCGGTTCGATTCTCAGGAGCCCACTCCACCATCTCCTTACCCCTGCCCTGCACGCCTCAACGCCGGTGGCTCTGCTCATTTCCCTCGGCGAGGTCGCGGTCGGGCTGGGCACGCTCGTTGGCCTCTTCAGCCGCATCGCTGCAGTGGGTGGAATGCTACTGTCGCTCTCCTTCTTCTTGACCGTCAGCTTCAATGACAACCCCTACTACTACGGTCCGGACATCGTCTTTCTATTCGCTTGGACACCCTTTGTTCTTTCGACACCTGGGGAGTGGTCGCTCGACGCACTTTTTGCTCGGCGTGCCGAGCGTGCTCGCGTGCTCCTTGAGGAAGCAACACAGCGCGGGAGTCCCGCAGCACAGCGCCGGGCAGCTGAGCTCGAGCGGCGAGTCTTCTTGCAAAAGGCCATTGCAGCGGGTGTCATCGGAGCGGCCGGACTTATCACGGGGGGCCTCGTTGCGGCGATCGGTCGTCTTGTGGGCGGTACGCAGCAATCGGCGTCAGCCGGGCCGATCGCTCGAGGTGGAGCAAGTCCCACCACGAGCCCGGATACATCCAGCCAGGCCAGCGGGGGCAAGTCTGCGACGACAACGTCAACGACAGCCGGGACGACAACGTCAACGACAGGGGGTTCGTCAGGTGCAGTGATCCCGAAGGGAACCCTCATTGGACCAGCGAGCGATGTTCCTGTCGGTGGTGCGGCCAGCTTTACCGACCCCAAGGAGGGGGTTCCCGCCCTCGTTGTGCAGATACGGCGCGGCGACTTCCGGGCGTTTTCGGCGGTTTGTCCACACGCTGGTTGCCAAGTGCAGTTCGACCAACAAAGCGATCTCTTCATTTGTCCCTGCCATGGGTCTACGTTTGACGGCTCGACCGGAGCGGTCCAGCGCGGTCCGGCGGCGACCGGACTTTCCCATATTCCGCTCGCCCTGGGTCAGAACGGGCAACTTTATGTCGACGGTTGAGTGCCGTCCGCATGTGCGGAGATTATGGGATCCCACTCCGGTGCATTGTATGGCAGCCGTCGGTTTGCGTGGCCCCGGCCTCACGTCGCGCCGTGACTCATCGACCGCCGGGTAGATATGCGGAATGTAGACTCCTCAGCTAGGGCGGCTGCCCGAACTCGTCGCCGCCAGCGGCGCCTGCAACGGACCCTGGTGATAGTCGGTGCGATTGCAGTTACCTTGGCAGGCGTAGTCATCAGCCACTCTCGAGGAGGCGTCGCACACAATCCGAAGCCGTCGAGGCATTCGGCGGGTGCGGCCCAACGATCTACGGTTGCCGCCGGCCCCCCTTCCATCGAAGCCGGAGTTGAGTCGTGGTCGCTGGATGCTCCCGTCTCGCGCGAAGCGGTTGTCGCCAACGGCTCCGGATTGACGATACTCGGCGGCCTCACGCCGCAAGGGTCTTCGCTGGCCGCTGTCTCTGCGATCGACCCGAGTACCGGGGCCATCCGTGTTGCGGGCAGGCTCGCCAATGTCGTTCATGATGCCGCCGCCGCGACCATCGGTAGCCGGACAGTGGTCTTTGGCGGCGGGTCGCCCTCTACTGTTGCCGGCGTTCAATCCATCACGTCGCCCACGATTGCCGCAAATGCCAACAGCACAGGCTCACTCACAGGGACACTCCCGCAGCCCCGATCGGATCTGGCCGTGGCAACGATCTCCGACAAAAGCAGCGGCCACTTCACCGCCACCGATTACATCGTCGGTGGTTATGACGGTACGAACTACCTTCCGAATGTCTTGGCTACGGTGGATGGCAGGCACTTCTCCTCAGCCGGGACTCTGCCGGTTCCAGTTCGGTATCCGGCGGTCGCGGCATTAGGCGGAAAGATCTACGCCTTCGGCGGAGAGACCGCTTCGACCGCTTCCACGACGACAGCCACCGACGACATCCAAATGATTGATCCCAAGACACGCATCGCCACCGTCGTTGGTCACATGTCGCAGTCCATCTATGGCGCGGCTGCCTTCGTGATCCACGGGACCATTTACGTTGCGGGTGGTCAAGTGCCGGAAGGGACGACGCAGACAGGGATAGAGGCTTACGTCCAGCGCACTCATCAGATGCTGAATGCTGGCCTGTTGCCTCAGGCCGTGGCTTTTGGCGGCTACACCACCGTGGACTCCGGCGGTTCCAGCATCGGATACCTGGTCGGAGGTGAGGTGGCGAATCAATCAGGCGTCGAGGCTGCCGGTGTAGCTTCAGGTCTGCTTCAGTCGGTCATCTCATTGCGTGTGAGCCACTATGGCGGTACGGCTGGCTCAGTCAGTGCAGGCTCTCCCTACTCGGGAACGCTCCTCATCGCCGACCGAGGCAACGACCGACTGATCGCGATGAATCCGGCCCGACAACTCACCTGGACTTACCCGTCGACATCTATGCCGCCACCGCCGGGCGGGTTCTATTTTCCTGACGATGCCTTCTTTTTCAATAAAGGAACCGGCATAATCTCGAATCAAGAAGACAACCACACCATTGTCGAAATCGGCTACCCATCTGGAAAGCTTCTCTGGCAGTATGGCCATCCAGGTGTTCCCGGAGCTCAGTCTGGATATTTGGATCAACCCGACGATGCCTATCTCTTGAAGTCGGGGATCGTGACCGTGGCAGACGCGTCCAACAACCGGATCTTGTTCATTTCGCCAACCAAGAGTGTAGTCGGGACCATCGGGAACGGGACCGACACCCACAATCCGCCGACCTCCATCGCCTACCCCAATGGGGATACACCGTTGGCCAATGGCAACGTCCTCGTGTCAGAGATCAACGGTTCGTGGATTGACGAATACACGCAACAGGGCGGGTTGATCTGGACCGTCCAGATGACCACTGTGAATTATCCCTCTGATCCACAGCAACTTGGCCCCAACCTGTACCTGATGACCGACTATGACCCACCCGCCGAAGGTCGCGTCATTGAGTTCAACCGACAGGGCGATATCAGTTTCAACTATGACGCCAAGATCGGCGATGCCATGCTGAAAAAGCCTTCACTCGCTGAGCGGCTGCCCAATGGATTACTGATGGTGAACGATGACTACCGCGACCGGGTCGTGGTTATCGATCCGACTATCAATAGCATTGTGTGGCAGTACGGCCTCACCGATACGCCTGGCACTTCGCCCGGCCTCATCAGCATTCCCGACGGTTTCGATTTAGTCGAGGCGAACGGCACCACGCCTACACACCCACAAACCGGTTGAGCTCGTCGCCCACGCACGATCACCTGCGACAGGCGACTCCAAAAGCGAGCTCTTCAGTCGAACCAAAAGGTGATCGTCCTTGTCCACTACACCCTCGTCCGTAGGTCCAGCGCGCCGTCATCTTGTCGTCAGGTTTGCTTTGTACGGTGCAATCATGACCTTGGATCGGTCCGAGATCGTCAGCCTATGGACCTGAAGGCGAGCGACAGTTCGAATCGTCAACCTCAACGGATTCTTCTCGGCCGTGGGACCGGCCCCTGTATGGATGAATCCTCTTGGGCGCCATCGCCGGAGCGCTGAGTCGATGTCTCGGGGCCCTCACTCATCCGACAATCGACGACGCCGACGGGTGTCTGACGGAATGTCGGAATCCGAAACCGGACCACTTCGGTGGATCGCAAGCTCTACCGGTCGCGAGCCAGGATCCCCTCGCTATCGAGGTGACCCTCCGCGATCGTCGGTGAGACCCCGGGAGGACTTGGCACCCAAGGTCAGGCACGAATCTGTACCGGAGGAAGGTGAAGAATCTGACTCGGGGGTGGAGGGCAATGCCCGACTTACCGGCATGACCGCAGTCGCCCTCTTGGTGTTACTCGCGGCCGAGGGATTCACCATCTTGCGGATCGGCAAGCTTCTCACGCTCCATGTCGTGATCGGTATGGTGCTGGTGCCGCCCACATTGCTGAAAATTGGAAGTACGACGTGGCGGTTCGCCCGCTATTACCTTGGTTCACCCGAGTACACGCGCAAGGGCCCTCCACCTGCGCTGCTCAGGTTATTGGGCCCGTTCCTCGTCGTGCTGACAATAGCGGTCATTGGAAGCGGGATCGCGCTACTGCTCGGACCCGCCCGCACGCGGAGCGAGTTCTTGTCGCTTCACAAGGCAACTTTTGTCGTATGGCTTTTCGTCATGACCCTCCACGTCTTGGCACACATCGCCGACACGGCGCGCCTGGCACCGGGGGACTTCTACCGGCGGACGCGCCGTCAGGTCCGAGGGGCCGGCAAACGGCAATGGGCTCTCGTGGGTGCACTGTGCGTCGGGCTGTTACTGGCGGTTGTGGTGGCGCCGAAGGTGGGCCCATGGCGGGCGGACAGAGCTCCAGGAAACACTGCGGTCACGGCTCGTTTGTCGACGACCGATCGTCTTCGCCCTCCTTGAGGTAACGCGGACCGGCATTGAGCGACCAACATCGCGGAGTCTAAAAATCGGAATCCGATATCACTAAACGATATTGAGATAGCATCGGCCGATGCGGGAGTTTCTGCGAGGGGCCGTTCGCCTCCACATCCTCCATCACGCGGCGTCAGGCGAGGTCCACGGCGCCTGGATGGCGAAGGAACTCGCGCACCACGGCTACCGGATCAGTCCCGGTTCCCTCTATCCCACCCTGCACAAGATGGAGACCGAGGGGCTGCTCCGATCGAGACACGAAGTCGTCGATGGGCGGGCTCGCCGTTCCTATAGGGCGACGGCCAAGGGTCGACGGACGCTCGAGTCGACCAAGCGCCAACTGAGAGAGCTCGCGGACGAGGTGCTCGGCGACGAATTCCGATGACCAGTGATGAAGGTGAAGCCAACCCCTCTCCTGTACCGCACGTCCCCCTGAGCGTCATCGGGAAGGAATGGCTCCGTCTCGGGTGCATCGGGTTCGGGGGTCCCCCGACCCACATAGCCCTGCTCCGACGCCTGTGCGTCGACGAGCGGCAGTGGATCGAGGCGAGGGAGTTCGAAGACGCCATTGCCACGATGAACCTGCTCCCCGGCCCAGCGTCGACGCAGTTGGCCATCTATTGTGCCTGGCGCCTGCGGGGGGCGAGAGGCGCCGTTCTCGGCGGGCTGTGTTTCATCGTGCCGGGTCTCGTGCTCATCCTGTCGTTGTCGGCGGTCTTCTTGGCCGGCCACCCGCCGGATTGGATTCTCGGCGCGGCTGCCGGCGCCGGGGCGGCAGTACCAGCGGTCGCGCTCAGCGCTGCGTGGGGACTGGCCCCCGCCAGCTGGAAGAGGATCGGGGCCAACCGGGCGCAAAAGATCCGCTGGGTCGTCTACGCCTTGGTGGGAGGCGCCGCCGCGGCCACGGTCGGCCCCTTTCTGGTGATCGTACTCATCGTCTGCGGCGTGACCGAGATCGTCATCCGCCGTCAGGGCCGACCGTCATTGCCGGGGTCGGCCCGGGCGTTCGTCCCTGCCCTCGCCTTCCATGGGGCGGCGGTCGGCAGTCTCGGAGCGCTGGCGTGGGTGGCATTCAAGGTCGGTGCCCTTTCCTATGGCGGTGGGTTCGTCATCATCCCCCTCATGCAGCACGACGCTGTCACCGCGTACCACTGGATGACCGGTGCGCAGTTCCTCAATGCCGTGGCACTTGGTCAGGTCACCCCAGGTCCGGTAGTCCAGACCGTCGCTGTCGTTGGCTACGCAGCCGGGGGAGTGGGCGGCGGGTTGTTGGCGGCGGCCATCGCCTTTGCCCCGTCGTTCGCCTTTGTCCTTGTCGGCGGTCGGTACTTCGACCAGATCCGGGCGAACGGCGCAGTCGAATCTTTCCTCACCGGGGCCGGCCCGGCCGTCATCGGCGCCATCGCCGGATCAGCCATCCCCCTCGGCCTCGCGTTCGGGCACCTCTGGCAAATCCCATTGCTTGGCGCAGCGTTTGTTTCGCTTTTCGTGCTGAGAAGGGCAGTGGTGACCACACTGCTCGTTGCCGGGGCCGTGGGGGTCGTCGTCGCTCTCTCCGGCGTCCCCGTATGACCGTGCGCACATCCGATGGACCGTGAGCGTTCACCCGTTCAGCAACTGTCCCTGACGGATCTCAACCGCCAAGCGCGGCCCGCACCGAGGCGAGGCGGCTGGGTGCGACCCGCCACCACATCCACCGCCCGCGCTTCTCGCCGACGATGAGGCCAGCTTCGGCGAGAACCTTGGTGTGGTGTGAAACTGTGGGCTGGCTCTTGCCGAGCGGAGCCTCCAGGTCACATGAGCAGATTTCGACCTGGGAGGCGACCAGGGAGAGCAAGCGAAGGCGCACCGGGTCAGCCAGCGCGCCGAGGACCCGTGCCAAATCCGCAGCCTCGTTCTCACTGAGGGGAGCGTCGACCACGGAGGCACAACACAGGCCGCCCTCGGCCGGGGTCGTGCTCGTCGTGTCGTTGGTCTTCGTCATCGGCTCACTTCAGATATTGACAGAGGTCGATATGTCCCGCATACTTAACATCGATCATCGTGAATGTATCAGGAGGATGCCTGTGGCCCGTGTCCAGCTTGCCCTCAACGTCGCCGACTTGGACGAGGCCATCGACTTTTACTCCAAGCTCTTCGCCACTCAACCGGCAAAGGTCCGTCCCGGCTATGCCAACTTCGCGATCGACGATCCACCGCTCAAGCTCGTGCTGTTCGAAGACTCCACCAAGGTGCCCGGTTCGCTCAATCATCTCGGTGTCGAGGTGGAGAGCACCGACGAGGTCGTGGCAGCGCATGCTCGCCTGACCGGTGCGGGATTGGCCACCGAAACCGAAGCGCAAGTGTCGTGTTGCTTCGCCCTCCAGGACAAGGTGTGGGTCGATGGGCCGGGCGGTGCGCCATGGGAGATCTACACGGTGCTTTCGGATGCCGAGATGCCCGCAGGTGTACTCCGTCCGGCGTACACGAGCGGCATGGCGTGCTGCGGCACCGCGCCCGGTCCGGCCGTCGCAGGACCGGCGTCGTCCTGCTGCTGAGTCCCAGGCCGACAAGAAGAGCCGCAGAGCACCACGGATCCGATATGGACGTCCACCCCCTGTGGCGTCGCCTTGTCGCCGAACTACTTGGCAGTGCCTTCCTCGCTGCCGTCGTCATCGGCTCGGGGATCGCCGCCCAACAGCTCTCTCCAGGCAACGTCGGTCTCCAGCTGTTCGAGAATGCAGCCGCGACTGCAGCTGGCCTGTTCGCGTTGATCTTGATGTTCGGCCCCGTATCGGGGGCTCACTTCAACCCCGTGGTCTCCGCCGTGGACGCTGTGTTCGGCGGAATGCGCTGGCGTCACGCCGTCGCCTACCTGCCCGCGCAGGTGATGGGTTGTGTCGGAGGTGCGGTCGTGGCGAACCTCATGTTCAGCCGGGCCGCCGTCAGCATCTCGACCAAGCACCGTGCCTCGGGCGCACACTTTCTTTCGGAGGTCGTGGCCACTCTTGGGTTGCTCCTGGTGATTTTTTCGCTGGCCCGAACCGGCCGGAGCCGTTACGCCCCTGCCGCCGTGGGCGCGTACATCGGGGCGGCTTATTTCTTCACCAGCTCGACGAGCTTTGCCAACCCTGCCATCACGGTCGGTCGCATGTTCTCCAACACATTCGCCGGGATCGCTCCGTCCTCCGCACCGAGTTTCATCGCCGCCCAGGTGGTCGGCGGCGTCGTTGCCATAGTCGTCATCAAAACGCTCTATCCAAAATTCACTCCCGCCGAGGCGGCCGAGGTCGTCGTCCCCCATCCTTCGACATTCGCTGACGATGCCCAACAGAACCAGCGTCTCGCTACCGACCCGGCTGGGCCAACTCCCCCCGTTTTGTCGAAGGAGTCCTCATGAATGATGCGCCCGGTGTGCTGTTTCTGTGCATCCACAATGCCGGACGAAGTCTTGCCGCCCGCGTCCTGCTCGATCACTACGCCGGTGGTCAGCTCAGGGTCTTTTCCGCCGGGTCTGAGCCCGCTGACCGGCTCAACGCATCGGTCGTGGCGCTCCTCGTTGAACGAGGACTGGACCCAGGCCTGGAGGTCCCCAAACCTCTCACGGACGAGGTCACCCGGGCGGTTGACGTCATCGTCACGATGGGCTGCGGCGACACCTGCCCGGTGTATGCAGGCAAGCGCTACCTCGACTGGGATCTCGAGGATCCCGCCGACAAACCGGTCGATGAGGTCCGTCCGATCGTCGACGAGATTGACCGCCGCGTGCGGGCGTTGCTGGACGAGCTGACCGCTTCGAACGGTTCTTGAGCTGATCCGGCCGGGCCCGCGGTCCAACCGGGCCGCGCTCGCCGCCTGCGGGAGTCGGGCAAGCTGGTCTGCGTGAGAGACCACGACGCTGTCGCCAGCCACGCTGAAGGGGTGGCGAAACAGGGCGGCACTGGGGTTGCAGCCGGTCGTCGCCTCGGCTGGTGGCTGGCCGGCATCGGCGGTATCGCGCTCGCAGTCGCAACGGTGTCGTATCCCTCAGAAGCCCGATCGGCAGCGGCGCAAGACTGGTCTCCGTTCGTCCTCGTCGCGGGACTTCTGCTGATCGGCATCGTGGCGGACGACGATGGCTTGTTCGCTGCTGCCGGACATCAGCTCGCCCGCATGGCGCGAAACGGGCCGTTGCTGTTCCTCGGTGCTGCGGTCATGGTGGGAGTGGTGACTGCGGTGTTGAATCTCGACACGTCGGTGGCCTTCGTGACCCCGGTGCTCGTGTACACGGCGAGGAGTCGAGGAGAAGGAGAGGCGCCCCTTCTCTATGGCGCTCTGCTGCTGGCGAACGCCGGGTCCCTGTTCTTGCCCGGCTCGAACTTGACGAACCTCATCGTCCTCGGGCACCTGCACCTCAGCGGAGGGCAATTCTTCGCCCACATGTGGGCACCGGCGCTGGCCGCGCTCATTGTCACCGCGGCAGTGGTGGCCGCCTTCGAGCACCGTTCGCTGCGGGCGAGACGAGGGAATCTCACCGAGATCGAGCGCCCCACGCTCGGCCTCGGTCTGGCCGCGGTTGCCACGGCCACCGTCCTCGTAGTCGTCCTGTCCTCTCCGGCGATTCCGGTTGCCGCCGTCGGGGTGCTGGCGATCGGGGTCCGACTCTCTGCGGGCAAGGACAACATCGGACACGTCGCCAAGGTGCTCAGCCTTCCGGTGCTCGTCGGGCTGTTCGGCGTCGCAGTGGCGCTCGGCACCCTGGGCCGAGTGTGGTCAGGCCCGGCGACCTTGCTCTCACATCTCGATTCGTGGGGAACGGCCGGCTTGGCGGCCTTCGCCGCCGTGCTGCTCAACAACCTTCCGGCCGCCTCACTCCTCGCGGCACGAACGCCGAGCCATCCCTTCGACCTGTTGATCGGCCTCAACCTCGGTCCCAACCTGTTCGTGACGGGATCGCTCGCCTGGCTCTTGTGGCTCCAAGCAGCGCGAACCGCAGGGGCGCGACCGTCGGTCGCACGAGCGAGCCGGTTGGGGTTGGTGGCCGTTCCCCTTTCAATGGCTGCCGCCCTCGGCGTGCTGGCGCTCACCGGCTCAGGTTGACGGCCCAAACCCCGCTACCGTGGTCCCGTGAGCAGCACACGAGTGCCAGGCGGCGTGGTGCACAAGCTTCCCGGAGACCTGCGGAAAGCGCTGATCGGCAACCGTGTCGCGCTCGATGCCTGGACGGACATCACGCCTCTGGCCCGCAACGAATTCATCTGCTGGGTCGAGGACGCCAAGCAGGAGGTAACCCGCGAACGCCGTATTCGCCGGACGCAAGAGGAACTGGAGGAAGGCCAGCGGCGCCCCTGCTGCTGGCCGGGGTGCAAGCATCGCGAGCGCACCGGGAGGTAGCCGGGTTCGGCTCACTTGCCTCGATGTCCGCCCAGGGTGTCGTTGATCGATGCTCCCTGCAGGGGTTACGGTGATGCGCCCGCCGGATCCTTCAAAGGGGTGGATGTGCAAGCTCGACACTCGAAGAGGAGGGTCCAAAGGTGTTGAAGCGACTCGGCATCCGATTGCTGTTGGTGGCCGTCGTCTTCGGGCTGACGGCCCACCTCGTCAACGGCATTCACATCAATGGTGGGTTTCTGTCGCTCCTGTGGATCGCCGTGATCTTCACTCTCGTGAACGCCATCGTCGGGCCGATCCTCCGCCTGCTCAGCCTTCCGCTCGTTGTCCTGACCCTGGGTTTGTTCCTGCTGGTCATCAACGCAGTGCTGTTCGCCATCACGGCTTGGCTCTCGAGCCGATTGTCGGTCGACAGTTTCGGTGCGGCCCTACTGGGGGGTCTGATCGTCGGGGTTTTCAGCTGGCTCGGTGAGATGTTCCTGCCGTTGCGGCGCCGGACGGAAGACTGAAGGGAACATCAGAACCCCGAGACCCCCTTCCCGATCAGGACCACGCCGATCACGAGGATCAGGACGGCCATCACCGTGGCGTTGTTGGCCTGAAGCCAGGCGTTGAGAGACTCCAGGGTGCCTTGTGCCCGCGTGCCAAGAATCCGATACAGAATGACCGGCACCACGACGGTGGAGATGGCCACCACGACAAACACGACGGCGGCGACCACCTTGCCTCCGTTCGATGTGGGTGCGTTGGCAATGGCAAGACCCCCTCCGATGATCAGAAGGAGGTTCTTGGGGTTGATGGCCGCCAGTGCGACACCCAGACCGGTGCTCTTCACCGGCGTGATGCTCTCGATGGCCTGGAGCCACTTGGGCAACGTCGCGGGCTGCCCCGGCTCCGGGCGCTTCTTCCAGTCGCGCAGCCCCACCAAGAGGAGCAGGATGCCAAGAACGATTTTCACCACAGAGACACCGTGGGACGGAGCCCCGCCAGATCCGGTACCGATCGCTCCGGACGCGAGGATGACCACGGTGAGCGCGCCGGCGACGCCGAGCACCCATCCGAGAGCGAACGCAAGGCTGTTGGCGCCGGCCTTCTTCGACAGGAGCATCAAGATCACGGCGATGATGGGCACCGGGCTGATGGCCACCCCGAGAGCCAAGGTAATGCTGTCACCTATGGCTTGACCCATGGTCGCTCCTTCTTGATCGGGATTCAGTCGTCGTCGGGTTGGGCGAGCGCGGTAACGGTCGCGTGGACTGTCGAGTAGACGGCGATGGAGGCATGTTCGGGGTCGCGACGCGAGAGCACGTCGCGCTCGTGACGATTCGGTGCAGGCATGGCAGTCATGGCCTGTGCATCGTTGCATAGGGATTGGGCGGTCCGGCACCTCGCTGTGACTCCACGTGGCAACAGGGTCCGCCAGCCCATTGCCTCACGTCGAACAAGCTGGTAGTACGGACCCCGACGTGTGAAAAAGACGGAGGACGACATGGGCACGATCACCACGACAGACGGCACCGAGATCTTCTACAAGGACTGGGGAAGCGGTCAGCCCATCGTCTTCAGCCACGGTTGGCCCCTGTCCTCTGACGACTGGGACGCCCAGATGCTGTTCTTCCTCCAGCACGGCTATCGGGTCGTCGCCCACGACCGGCGTGGCCATGGCCGCTCGACCCAGACCGGCGACGGGCACGACATGGACCACTACGCCGACGACCTGGCGGCCGTGACCGCGCATCTCGATCTCCACGACGCGGTCCACGTGGGGCACTCGACCGGCGGCGGGGAAGTCACGCGCTATCTGGCCCGGCACGGCGAAGACAGGGTGGCCAAGGCGGTGCTGATCAGCTCAGTGCCACCCCTGATGGTGCAGACGGAAACGAATCCCGGCGGCCTGCCGAAGGAAGTGTTCGACGGCCTTCAGCTGCAAGTGGCGACGAACCGGGCGCAGTTCTACCGTGACCTCCCCGAAGGCCCTTTCTACGGCTTCAACCGCCCCGGTGTCACGGCAGTACCAGGGATCGTCGACAACTGGTGGCGCCAGGGCATGATGGGCGGGGCCAAGGCACACTATGACGGCATCGTTGCGTTCTCGCAGACCGATTTCACCGAAGACTTGCAAAAGATCACGGTGCCGGTACTTGTCATGCACGGTGATGACGATCAGATCGTTCCCTACGCTGACTCGGGCCCATTGTCGGCCAAGCTCGTGCAGAATGGCACCCTGAAGACCTACGGCGGGTTCCCGCACGGCATGCCCACAACGGAGGCGGAGACCATCAATGCCGACCTTTTGGCGTTCATCAAGACGTGAGATAGCGACGAACGACGAAACCGGGCGTTCTGCATCCTCCGTCCGAGCTCGTATCGCCGTGGTCTCCCCACGCGTTCTCTTGTCGACGGTCGCTTTCGCGGGTGCCTGCATCCTCGCGGGCTGCAGCTCAGAGCCGAGTTCGAGCAGCGCACCGACCCCACTCGCACCCGGTGAGTCCAGGATGGTGGAGTACTGCAACGGCCAGACGGCCAAGATAACCGCACCTCCATCGGGCGATCGAAGGTCACCGGCGGTCATCTACCTCCATGGTGGATCCTGGATCGGCGGGGACCACGACACCGGGGGATTTATCATCCACGAGATCGGACCCGCGCTGAACGCCAAGGGTTTCGTCGTGGCGAGCGTGAACTACCGGCTCGGGCCCGAGGAGCCGTGGCCGGCGCAGATCGTCGATGCCAAATGTGCCGTCCGGTATCTCCGCGCCAACGCCAAGGTCTTCGACATCGACCCGGCCGAGATCGGGATTTGGGGACATAGCGCCGGGGCGCACCTCGCCAGCCTCGTGGGGACGGCGGGACCCGGCGCCGGCTGGGACACCGGCGCCTACCTCAAGGAGTCGAGTCGGGTCGAGGCGGTGGCCGATCTTGCCGGTCCTGCGAACCTCGTCACTCTCGAGGAGGAAGGTGTGCCGGGACTCGTCAAGAGCAACTTCACGTCCCTTCTCGGCCCCATTTCGGAGAGCGATCTGCCAGCGGCGCTCGCGGCCGCCAGCCCGATCACCTACGTCTCGCCCGGAGACCCGCCCTTTCTCATCATTCATGCCGACGACGACGGCATCGTCCCGATCGCGCAATCCGAAGAGCTCGCGACCGAGTTGAAGGCGGCGAACGTCCCGGTGACGTCGGTGGTGGTCCACGGCGGCGGCCACTCCCTCGAGGTCCCGGGCGGGGAGCCCGACCCCAAGCAGATCGAAGAACTCGTGGTGAACTTCTTCGTGCAACACCTACAGAAGTCCTAGATCCGCCCATCCCAATTCTCGGCGTCGCGGACGACTTGCTCGAACGGCTTGTCGCGGTCGTAGCTCGGTTCGCGGGGGAGACCCAACACCTGTTCACTGATGGCGTTACGTTGCATCTGGTTCGTCCCACCTGCCACCGAGTTGATCATGCCGTTGAGGAATGCGAGTGCGGTGGAGGCTTTGGCCCCTTCGGCCGCTGATGGTTCCCAAGCGACGAGGTCACCTCGCGCGAGGTCGATGCCGATGTTGGCCCGTTCCGCATCGAACATCCCATGTGCGAGAGCCCAGTACGAAGCGAACCCGGGATTGGCGCCGTCCCGCCGCAGGGTGCGCCTGACCCGCCGGCTGAGTGCCTCACGGAGGAACATCAAGCTGTGCGCCCGGGCGATGAGTTGGCGGGCTTGCGGATCATCGATCCGACCTACTTCACGGGCGAGGGCAACCAGGTCAGGAGCAAGGGGACCTGGTTCGAGAGGCGTCTCGGACACGTTGGTGCTCCCGCCGCGCTCGTGGACGAGCATGGTCTGCGCGATCGTCCATCCCTGATCGACGTCGCCGATCCGCTCATCGTCGCGAAGGACGACGTCATCGAAGAACTCCTCGCAGAAGTCGGCGCCACCGTTGATGAGGCGGATCGTCCGCACCGTGACGCCCTTGGCCGCAACAGGCACCCCGAACCAGGTCAGACCGCGATGCTTTGCAACACCCCAGTTCGTGCGGGCCAGACAAAGACCCCAGTCAGCCAGGTGGCCGAACGACGTCCAGACCTTGGCGCCGTTCAGGATCCAGGTGTCGCCGTCACGAGTCGCCCGCGTCCGGACCCCGGCGAGGTCGGATCCCCCCGAAGGCTCCGAGAAGAACTGCACCCACAGTTCCTCGCCTTTGAGGATGCGGGGCAAGTGACGACGCTTGAACTCCTCGGAAGCGTGCCCGAGAATTACTGCCGCGCAGACTCCGAACGTCATTGAGCCGGCATAGCCGAAGTCGGGCAGCTCGTAGCCGGAGGCCTCCTCGAGGAATGCGTGCTCATGCGCCCGGGTGAGACCTTGTCCGCCGTACTCGAGCGGCCAGGTGATCCCCGTATATCCGGCGTCGAACAGGGCGCGCTGCTTGGGCCGTTCAGCCTCAATCTGCTCTCGCGTGTATTCGTGACTCCCGCGTAGATTGGCTGCAACGGGATCCAGTTTCTCTGTGCGCGGCGTGAGGTTGGCGGCGACCCAGGCCCGCGCCTCACGTCGGTAGGTATCAAGGTCGACCGGTGTCGTAGTGGTCATTGCTTCAGTCCTCGTGTCATAGGCCGTGAATCCGGCAGATTCGCTCACGATGCCACGACGGATCGCCGTAGAGCACGCGATCGACTGCCAAGCGCCGCAGGTAGAAATGCAAATCGTGTTCCCAGGTAAAGCCTATGCCCCCGTGTGCCTGCTGGCAGGCTTGGGCGACAGCGACGCCGGCGTCGCCGACGTAGGCCTTGGCGATACTCGCGATCTCCGAGGCGTCCGCGGTGCGGTCGCCGACCGCATGCGCCGCCGCGGTCGCACCGCCGGCACTCACCTCCACCAAGAAGCTGGTGTCGGCGAGAAGGTGCTTCAAGGCTTGAAATGAACCGATCGGACGGCCGAAAGCCGTCCGATCTTTGGCATAGCCGACGGTGAACTCGATGAGCCGACTCATCGCACCGACAGATTCGGCAACGCTGAGCGTCGCCGCGACGTCGATCAGCCGGTCGAGGAGAGAGCCCGGATCGGTGCTCGTGAGTACCCCGTCCTCGGGAACATGCACGCCCCTGAAAGTCACGTTGGCGAACTCGCGGGTGATGTCGAGTCCCGTGAGCTGTGTGATCTCGACGCCAACGGCATCGGAGGGAACGAGGCACTGCACGGTTTCACCCGAATCACCGAGAGCAGTCACAAGGAGGAGTCCCGCGCTGGCGCCTTCCGAGACGAGGCCGGCGGTGCCCGAGAGCTCGAAGCCGGTGTTGGTGGCACGTGCCGTGAGGGCACCGGCCTCGGGGGTGCCGGAACCGTCACTGATCGCCCACGCAGCCGACAACTCACCGCCGGCCAGATGCGGGAGCCAAGCCTCCTTCTGGTGCCGGCTGCCCGCGTCGGTGAGTGCGAAGGCGACGACGTTCGTGGCCACGAAGGGTCCCGGCTGCACGGTCCGGCCGCGTTCTTCGGCCACGATCACCGCGTCACGCATCGCGACTCCCGAGATACTTCCTCCGCCGAATTCTTCAGGAACAAAGAGGGCGTACCATCCAAGTTCGCCGGCATCTCGCAGCACGCCTGGATCCCTCAGTCGTGGATCGTCCGCCATCGCTCGCACCTTCCCGATGGGGCAGCGCGCTTCAATGAAGCGGGCGGTCGTTTCGCGGAAGAGCTCCTGGTCCTCTGAAAGATCGATATCCACCCTCACCAATCCGCTTCAGTCCCTACCGTTCAGGGACGCACGGCTCCTTGCCGTCGCCCCGAGGTGCGCAAGCACGGCTCGACAACCCCGCGGCGAGACGCTAGCAGCGGACCGCCCCGGGAGACGACCCGTCGTTGCCCCGGCACATCGTGCAAAAATGCGCAACGAGGCGCGCGACAGGCTAAACCGGAACACACCCCGTTGGGGTATGTCGGAAGGGGAGGATTGAGATGAAAGCGATCTCGCGGGTGTTCCATGATCCGGACGCCCAAGGCCCGGTCCGCGTCGGAGAGGACGTCAACCTCGACCTCCTGGAGCAGGTCGAAGAGGAAGGGTTCTGCGTGTTGCCGTCGGTCATCGACCGCGAGGCCGTCACATCGGCCCGGGAGGCATCGGTCGCCGCAGCAGAGCAGGCTGCGGCCGGTGGATATCCGACAACCTGGGAAGATCTCGACCCGAACGGAAGGAATATCCGGATTCCCGATCTCCTCGCGTACGACCCGGTGTTCTCCCAGTTGGTGATGCACGAGTACGTGACTTCGTATGTCGCGGCCTTGTTGGGGCACGATTGGGTGGTGTCGAATTTCTCGGGCAACATCGCCCTGCCCGGAAGCGGATCCATGAACGCGCACTGCGATCAGTCGACGATCATGCCCGAGCCATGGTTGGAGCAGAACTGCCTCAACGCCATCTGGTGTCTCGACGACGTTGACGAAGGGAACGGGGCCACCCGCTATCTCCCGGGGAGCCACCGGTTCACCCGCTTCTCCGAGGTCCCCGCTGACCCGAGGTCCGGCATGCGACCGTTCGAGGCATCCGCCGGCTCAGTGATCATTATGCACGGCCGTATGTGGCACACGTCGGGAGAGAACGTCAGCGCGGACCGTGAGCGTTGCCTACTGTTCGCGCTCTATGCGAGCGGCTATCTCCGGCTACAGGCGAACTGGTGGCAGATCATCCCTCAAGAAAAGCTGGACAGGATGTCGTCGGAATTGCAGCAGCGGCTCGGTCTCACCAGCCCGAACCGGGGGTACGGTGCGTACCTCGTGAGCACCGCTCCCCAGCCGAAACTCGGGTCCTGACGTGTTCGACTTCCTTGTGAGTGCCGATCTTCTGATCGACGACTTTTCTTCTGCGGTGCAGACGATGCAGGAGCGTCTCGGGTTCGGTGACCCGAAGCCGCAGTGGTACGCCGGCGGCGAAGGGCGCGGCTTCGACGTGGTGTTCCTCCGCACACACCCCCGCCTACAAGGATCGCCGACCCGGCTCGAGGTCATGGCGGCGAACACGATCGATCCGACCCTCCCCGCCCCGCAGACGCTTCCGCACATGCCCGGCTTGCGGCGGGCGCAGAACGATGCTCCCGTGCGCACGCATGGCACCGTGTTCGCGGTATCGGATATGGACGATGCTATTGAGCGCGTGCGCCTCGGTGGGTACCGGCACTGGCTCGATGCGGCCAATGACCTGATGCCGCACCACAGGTTGTGGGTCGGCGTCAGCGAAGAGGAGAATGACGTCTGGATTCCCGGGGACGACGGCGGACTTCTCATCGAACTGGTCGAGACCGTCACGATTCCAGGGGTGACGGAATCAGCGGACGACCCACCACCACAATCGGAGTTGCGGCCCGGAGCAATGACCCGCATCGCGGCCCGGCGCTGGTTGGTCCCCGACCTCGACCGGTCGATCGCAAGCCTGCACGCGACCTTCGACTGCACCATCGGCCCGATTGCGCATACTGCCGATGGCTCGCGAACGGCGCCGATCGTTTGCGCCCATCCGCGTAGTGCCGTCGTCGATCTCGTGCAGCCCGCGCGTGGGACGCCGCACGCGGACTTTGTCGCCTCGCGCGGCCCGCTGCCCTGGACGATCGTCGTGGCAGTCAACGACCTTGCGGCGAAGGCTCAGGACCTCGAGGCGCGACAGACGCCGTTCGCGCATGTCGACGACAACGTGACAGGGGTTCGGGCTCTCGCCCCTGAGCCCGCGGCAACACTGGGCGTTCCGTTCGCATTCGTGCAGGAGAACCTCTGAGCGAGGTTGTCAGCGATCCGCTCGCTCTGGAGCTGCCGGAGGGTCGACGAGCCTGACCATGGAGACGGTGCAGGCGACGCCCTCGGTATCGGAGATCGTGGCCTGGACCTGACCGCTCCCGGTTCGGCCGAGCCAGCTCCGGCCGTCGAGAGAGAGCCACTCGCCGGTCGGCTCGCGGACGACGTTGATTGCTACGTCCGCATTGATCCATTTGACTTCCCCCGAACGGTCGTGTCCGACTCCGCTGGCGGTGTCGGCGACGTAGGCCAGACGGGCCACTGGCCGTGGACGCTCTCCGGCGATGACATTGATACGCAGGCGCATCCATGCGGGATGCTTGAAATACCCCCCAGATCCCTCGAAGAGGTACTCCATGGCCAGCCGGGACCCGGGAGGGTCCTGGGCTGAGAAGAGATCTTCTTCCACAGGCCGCGGCCCGGTCGGCAGGGGGTTTGCGAAGCGGCCGTCGGGGAGACCCTCGGCCTCCACTGCAGCGCGGCGAATCCGCAGGGCGGAGGCCCGGGTGACTTCGAGACCGTCAGCGTAGAGCGACCCCTCCACCACTTGAATCTTCTTGCCCTCCCGGACGATGTGGACTTCGGCGGTCAGGGGGGTGAGTGGCGTCGGCCGCATCAGATCGGTCGTGAGCCGGGCCAACTGCATCGGCACCAGGCTCGGGACCGTGTCGATCAGTGTTGCCAGGAGGGCCGCGGGAGAACCCCCGAACTGGGCTCCGGGGTCCCACGGCCCCTGGCAGTAGTGCGTCGGCACGTACCGGTTGCCGTCGGGCACGTACAGAGCGGCGTCTTTCTCTACGTTGTACCGCACGACGGTGGGAGCTTCACCGCGATGGTCCCGGAGTGCAAGTCGAAGAGTGTCCACTGGCCCGGGGTCAGCGCACTCGTTACCATCGGACCCACGCCGAGGGGGGACCCGGGCCGTCCAGTGCGGTGTAGTCCGCCCGTGATCGCTTCGCAATCCCGCAGCAATCGTCCGATCAGGAGGAACCCGCATGTCAACCCGTCAGCAGTTGCGATCGCTCATCGCCGGTGAGCCTTTCATGGCGGCCGAGTGCTACAGCGCACTGACGGCCCGAATCGTCGAGGACGTGGGATTTTCGGCGGCCTATATGGGTGGCCACGGAACGAGCATGATGCACTACGCCATCCCCGACAACGGGGTGTTCACTCCGACGGAGATGATCGAGCAGGCAGGTCGGGCTGCAGAAGTGATTGCCATCCCCCTGATTATCGACGCGGACCAGTGCGGTGAAACCGTGGCGGACGTCCACCGAAGCATCCAACGCTACGAGCACGCAGGCGTCGCCGGCATCCACATGGAGGACGAAATTCCGCCGAAGCACTCGAAATGGGACGGTCCCCTTCTGTCGATCGCAGACATGCAGGCGCGGATCAGCGCTGCTGTGGAGGCGCGTCGGGACCCGGACTTCGTGATCATCATCCGCTGCGATGAGCTCTATGCGGTCGGGGGTGGTGGTTCCGGTTGGCTCGAGGAGACCATCCGTCGCGGCATCGCCTATCAAGAGGCGGGCGCTGATGCCTTTCTGCCGACCTTCGCCACCGAGGAGCAGGTCGCGGCCATCGGGGCGGAGGTGAAGCTGCCCCTCGTGGGTTTCGGCGGCTTTACGCCGGGGGTGAACGTCGTCCTCTCCACAGGATGGGGCACCGCGTCCGCAGCGCGGGTGCACCGTCAGTGGGCCGCCCATCTCCTTGTCCATGGGGACCTGCCCGGCGAGGCCTTCGAGTTTCCGGGCAAAGCGGAGGCGATCCAACAAGAGGCCTACGATGCGGTCGTCGGAGCCTGGGTGGCCAGCACGGGCCGGGATGTACGGCCATGAACGCCACCGTCGATCGTTACTTCGCAGCAATGGAACGCCACGACTGGGAGGAGTTGCGCGGTTGCCTCTCTGACTCCTTCAGCCGAGTCGGACCCTACGAGGAGCACGCGTGGAGCACGCCTGACGACTATCTCGCGTTCCTGCGTGACCTGCTCCCCACCCTCAAGGATCAGAGGGTCGAGGTCACTGAGGCATTCGAAGAAGGTCCGCTGGTGCAGGTGAACGTGACAGAGACGATCGAGGTCCACGGCGCGCCCCACACGGTGCGGGTGGCCGGGACGTTCCGCGTGGACCAACATGGCCTGATCGAGCACGTCGAGGTCTTTGTCAGACGGCTGCCACCCGCCGGAGCAGTCGACTGACGATGGAGCACGAGGAACCCCCGCCTTCTGTGCCGACGGAGCGGTTGCCGGCACCGGACGCCTACGATCACCACCGCCCACTGGACGAATGGGATCCGGACTCGATGCACGCCCGTCTGCGGAGTTCGTGTCCGGTCGCACACACGCCGGCCCATGGCGGCTACTGGGTCGTCACGTCGCACGATCTGGTGCGCCAGTGTGGCCGCGACCCCGAAGCGTTCTCGTCGGAACACGATCTCGACGGCTTTCGGTTGGGCAGGGAGTTCGGGGGCATAGCCATTCCTCCGCAGGGCCGTTACCGGGGGATTCCTTCCGAGATCGACGGATCGGCATTCCACGGGTACAGGCGCCTCCTCCTGCCATGGTTCACCCCGGCGGCAACCCAGCGCTGGGTTCCCGTGATTCGCGCCATCACCGCGGAGAGGATCGATCGGCATCGGGAGTCGGGCACCATCGATCTCGTGCTGGATCTGGCCAATCCTGTCCCCGCCATGGTCACCATGATGCTGGTGGGGTTGGAGGCCGGTGAGTGGGAGAAATTCGCCGGTCCGTTGCACTCCCTCGTGTTCGCTCCACCCAACTCGTCGAGCTGGCTCGCCGCGTTGGATGGCATCAGCCACCTGCGGGCGGCGTTGCTCGACTTGGTACATTCACGTCGTGAGTTGCCCGCCGAAGATGTTGCGTCGGCGGTGGTGGCGGCTGAGATCGACGGGGACCCCGTCAGCGATGCCGATGCGGTGAACGTCCTGTTCGCGATTGTGGCCGGTGGGGTCGATACCACCACCGCCTTGATCGCCAACTCCCTCTTCTGGCTCTCTGAACACCCCGATGTCCGGAGCCAACTCCTCGGTGATCCGGACCTCCGGAGGTCGGCTCGCGAGGAGTTCCTCCGAGTCTTCAGCCCTGCCCCTGCGACTGCCCGGACGGCAACCGGCTCGGTCCATGTCGGCGGGCAAGATCTCGAACGAGGTGAACGTTTGCTGCTTTCATGGGCGGCGGCCAACAGGGACCCGGCTGTCTTCGACGAACCGGACCGTGTGGACGTCGCCCGCGATGCCCGACCCCATGTTGCATTCGGCTTCGGTCCACACCGTTGTATCGGCGCCCCGCTGGCCCGGGTCACATTCGACGGTGTGCTCGACGGCGTCCTCGGCACAATCGGCGACTACGTCGTCGATGTCGCCCAGGCCGTCCGGTACCCGAGGGTGGGTGCGGTAAACGGATGGGAGCAGATGCCGGCCCGTTTCAGTTCCCCGAAGCCCTGACACCGTATCTGAGGAAGGCGACGCCACTCCCGAAACGCCTGGTCTCGAGAAGTTCGAGATGGAACCGGGTCCCGGCGGGGAGCCACCGCTTGCCCCCTCCGACGAGGACGGGTACCACGAACAGCTGCAGCTCATCCACGATCCCGGCGGTGATGGCCTGGCCGCCGAGATCTGCGCCACCCACTGTCATGTCCTTTTCGGCTGACTCCTTTATGCGCCGAATGGCTCCGGGATCGAAGTCGCGCTCGATCCTCGTCCTCGCACTCGAGACGCCTTCGAGTGACTTGGAGTACACGACTTTCTCAGCCGCTTGCCAGATGGTGGCGAAGTCCCGCTCGACGGTGGACGGGTCGGCAAGCGCTGCCGCGGTCTCCCAATAGACCATGGTCTCGTACATGCGGCGGCCATAGAGATAGGTGCCGACCGTTCGCTCGAGGTCGTTGACGAAGCGATGCACCTCCTCATCGGGAGCGGCCCAGTCAAAGTTGCCTCGACGGTCTTCGATATAGCCGTCGAGCGACGCGAGAGCCGAATAGATCAGCGTGCCCATCGTGTGCCCTCTCTCTACTTCTTCACCCGGTAGTCGAGGAAGGTGGCGAACGGAGACTGTCGCACTCCCCGCTGCTCGAGGTCCAGTGAATGTGAGAACCCGTCAAAGAGTCGTTTTCCGCCACCGAGCACCACTGGAGCGATGATGATCGTCAGGTCGTCGACGAGCCGGGCTTCCAATGCCTCACGGATGATCTGGGCACCGCCCATGACATGCACTCGCTTGTCGCCGGCCGCCGACGTGGCCCGCTCGATTGCCGCCAACAGGCTGCCGACGAACAGGAACTCGCCGCCGGGCGGTTGCTCCTCGGGACGGTGGGTGACGACGAACGTCGGGATGTCCCAGGGGTTCTTGCCACCCCAGTGCCCGGCCGCTTCGTAGGTCCCCCGACCTGCAACCACTGCACCGTTCGCTTCGAGGTTCTCCTGCAACCAATTTCTGTCCTCGCCCGTTGCTTCGCCCCGAGCTGGAGTGTCGTAGCCCCAAGGTCCACCGAACACCCAGTAGTGGAGTCGCTCGCCGCCCACGCCGAGTCCACAACCGGGCCCATCATCGGGACCCGCGATGTACCCGTCGACCGAAATGGTGATCCCTGCCGCTACGTTGCCCATCGCTCCTCCTCCACATCGACCAGCCGACGCTCAGTTGCCGACGATATGTCCGACGGGCGCGGCGCAGGAGAATCATCGGCGTCGACACGCGCCGGCTCACGACCAAGCTGTTGGCTCCGGGACCGTCAGCCGGTCGTCACCAGTCGGTAGAGGCCACAAGCGGCGGTACCGACGAACTTGGCGACGTCGGTGGAAATGGCCGTGCGTCCTTCATCGGAGTCGTACATCCCATTTGCGAACGCTTCTGGCGATCGAAAGCCCAATTCGGCGATCCCGTCGATTCCTTGGACACCGGGACCAAACGCGCTTCGCACCACGCTTTGCACGTAGAGCTCCATCCCGACGTGGTGTTCCTGGGCCAACGGTCGGTGCACCTCGGTCCAGTGCTGCTCGAATTGCGCCATGGTGAGCCCTGCGGTGCGTCCCACCCGGCAGATATGGGAAACCCCCGTGTCCGGGGACCGGGGCACCCCGGGTCGTTGCCATCGCAAGACCTCGGTGACGGCGTACCACTCCAGCAGATCGCCATCCACACCGAGGGCCTCCGCCCAAGCCTCCCGATCAGGCGGAACCGGCGCGAACCACTCCACGATCACAGAGGCAGGCGGCTCGGCCATTCCGGGATCCGGCTGCTCGGCCAGGGCCACATGGGTGAGCGAGGTCCCTTCCAGTCCATGCATGTACCGGGTCAACCGATCCGTGAAGCCGTCGTCGACGCGAGTGGCGGCGACGACGACGAGCACGAACTTGTCCATCTGTTCGGACATTGGCCCTCCATTTCCGTCACCGGGCGGGGTCGTCGATCGCTCCGCCTCGACAACGAACGCACTCCGAGGCTGCACGACGCGGGAGCCGTGATGAGCACCACCGAAGAGAAGCGTAGTGTCGTCCCCAGACGTCGCGAAGGAGCCACGGCATGGAACTCGGTCTGCCAGACAGGGTCGCAATTGTGACCGGAGCCAGCAAGGGTATCGGCCTGGCAGTCGTGGAAGCCCTCTGCGGTGAGGGGGTCCATGTTGTAGCAGGCGCACGGCATTCTTCGCCGGAGCTCGACGTGCTGGTCGAGACCGGAAAGGCAACAGTGGTCATCGTCGACCTTTCCGAAAACGGGGGGCCGGCGGATCTGGTGCGAGCGGCAGGCGATCGGATCGACATCCTCGTCAACAATGTGGGCGCGGTACAGCCTCGACTTGAGGGATTCCTCGCTGTGACCGACACACAATGGGAAGACTCCATCAACCTTAATTTCATGGCGGCGGTGCGCGCCATGCGCGCGACGTTGCCCGCAATGCTGCGTGCGGGGGGAGGGTCCATCGTGAACATCAGTTCGGTGAACGCTTTCCTTCCTGACCCATCGATTCCCGACTACTGCGCGGCCAAGGCTGCCTTGTCCAACTTCTCGAAGGGCCTCTCCAAAGAAGTGGGGCACCACGGGATCCGCGTCAACACCGTCAGTCCCGGGCCGGTGGCTACCGACCTCTGGTTGGGCGACGAGGGCGTGGCCTCCACCGTCGGCCGCGCCAGCGGACTGACGCCCGAGGCCGTTGCACAGAACGCCGCGGGTGAATCCGCTACCGGTAGGTTCACCACGCCAGGCGAAGTCGCTGACCTGGTGCTTCTCCTCGCAAGCGACCGCAGCAAGAATGTCACTGGTGCTGATTTCACAATCGACGGTGGGCTGACCCAGACGCTCTAGGACACGCCGCCTTCCCGGTGAAATGCGGGTGTGCCGTCCTTCAGCACCGGGATTCGTCGACCGACAGGACCAAATGCTCCCGAAGGGGACCAATTGCTCCTAGGGACGGGGCATCGAATCTGTCACAGTGATTGTCATGGAGACCTCACGATCACCCGTTATGGCGGGTGAGGTCATCGCGTTGGCCGATCGAACCACGGCGACGATCCGCCCGATCACACCGGGAGACGCAGCTGCACTCGTGCGGTTCCACGGACATCTCTCGGCGACGTCCATCTCCCTGCGCTACTTCTACCCCCACCTCGAGTTGGAGGCAGCGGAGGTTGCACACTTGACCCAGGTGGACGGGTGGGACCGCGTCGCCCTGGTGGTGGAGCGGGAGGGCGAGCTCATTGCGGTCGGCCGTTACGACCGCTTGCGCGACCCGACACGAGCCGAGGTCGCGTTCGTCGTGGCCGACGAGTTCCAGCACCACGGGATTGCCACCGTGCTGTTGCAGCGGTTGGCGGGGAGGGCGAAGGAGGCCGGCATCATCTACCTGATCGCGGAGGTATTGGTGGGGAACAAGGCAATGCTCTCGGTCTTCCATGCCACCGGCTATCCCACGGAATCAACCATCGCGTGCGGAACGGTCGAGCTCACGATGGCCATCGCCCCGGCTCCTGGCGCCCCGGCCCCCGGAGCGGCGACGGGTACCTAAGCCGGTACGCGCCAGACAATTCCGGTGCCGCCGCCGGGCACGTCCAGCACCTCGAAGGTGCCCCCGAGCTTTTCGGCGCGGCTGCGCATGTTGGCCAGCCCCAATCCACCCTTTTCGCTGTCGGGTCCCTGCATGCCGCTCCCGTCGTCAATGACTTCGAGGGTCACGCCGTCGGCGACTGCGACGATGATGGAGAACGTGGACGCCCGCGCGTGTTTTGCGGCATTCGTCAGCGCCTCCCGGAGAACGGCCAGCAGGTGGTCCGCCACGTTCGGCGGAACGCCGGAGTCAACGGGTCCCGAAAAGGTGACTCCGGGGCGCGAGCCGAGAACGGGGGACAGTTCGTCCGCGAGCTCGAGCACGCCATGCCGGAGGCCCCTGCGGGTTCCGCTGTCGAGCTCGAAGATCGCCGTGCGGATCTCCGTGATTGTGGTGTCGAGATCGTCGATCGCCTTGTTCACTTTCTCGAGCACGGGTGCCAGCTCTTCGAGCCTCGTTGCTCCTTCGAGTGTCATGCCGACAGCGAAAATCCGTTGAATCACCCGGTCGTGGAGCTCTCGGGCAATTCTGTCCCGATCGTCCAGGACGCTGAGAATCCGCACCCGGTCGTGCAACCTCGTGTTCTCGATTGCAATGCCTGCTGCGAGCGCCAGCGCCTCGGCCATGGCCACGTCCTCATCGCTGAACTCCGCCGCCCCTTGTTTCTCGGTCAGGTAGAGGTTGCCGTAGACCGCGCCGCGGGATCGAACGGGAAGACCGAGAAATGACCTCATCGGTGGGTGGTGCTCCGGGAACCCGTAGCTGTCGGGATGCTCGACCAGAACGTTGAGGCGCAATGGCTCGGGGTCGGTGATGAGGAGCCCCAAGACCCCTCGTCCCGTCGGGCGGGGCCCTATCCGCGATTCCTCCTCGTCACTCAGTCCGACGGTCAGGAACTGCTCGAGCCCCGTGCGGGTCTCGTTCAGGACGCCTAACGCACCGTAGCGGGCCCCGACCAGGGAACATGCCTCCTCGACCAGGTGGCGGAGGAGGAGCGACAGTTCGACGTCCGCCTCGATCATCAGGACGGCGTCGATCAGGCGGCTGAGCTTGGCCGGACTGTTGACACGTCTATACGGCACGCTCGCGACCGTAGTCCCTGGCAGGAGGCGAGACGTGTGGCTGAAACTCCGGGCGCCACGCCCCGGGACTGCTCGCTGTCATGATGGTGTCGTGACGATCCGGGTGTTCTTGCTTGATGATCACGAACTCGTACGGGAAGGTATCCGGAGCCTGCTCGAGAGCGACGACGACATCGAAGTCGTCGGTGAAGCCTCGACGAAAGGCGAGGCGCTCGCACGGATTCCATTGGCCAAACCCCATGTGGCCATCCTGGACGTCCGACTCGAAGATGGCAGTGGCATCGAAGTCTGTCGCGACGTCCGATCGATCATGCCCGAACTGGTCTGCCTGATGTTGACCAGCTTCGCGGACGATGAGGCCCTCTATGCCAGCGTGATGGCAGGAGCGTCGGGGTACGTCTTGAAGCAGATCAGAGCCCGGGACCTTCTCGACGACGTGAAGAAGGTGGCCGGAGGCGCCTCCCTCATGGATCCTCGGGCAGTGGCGCGGCGTCGTTGAGCGCATCGCGAACCCGCCGCAATCGGATCCTGCGATCGGGTCGCTCTCGCCGCAGGAGAAGCGGATCCTCGGGTTCATCGCCGAGGGGAAAACCAACAGGCAGATCGCCGATGCGATGTTCCTCAGCGAGAAGACGATCAAGAACTACGTCACCCACCTGCTGGTGAAGCTCAAGGTGCACAGCCGCACCGAGGCGGCGATCTACGCCACCAAGGTCAAGACCGACAGTCCTAAACCGGGGATCACCTAGACCTTGCAGTCCATGGCCTGAGGCCCGTTCCATCGGCGGGCAAGGGAGGTGAGGTCGATCCCGACCCCTTTCAACTCCAGCTCGAATCGGCGCCGACCTTCCGCCGGATGCGAGAAGTCTGCCGGGAAGGCGCCGATATCCTCCATTGCGCAGAGCTTCAACAAGGCGCAGTCGTACGCCACCTCCGTGGCCAGCGCCGAAATCGCGGTGGCCCGGGTAACCGGTCCTGATGCCAGCAGTTCGGATCGACAATCGAGTGCATAGCAAACGAGCGCGTCACCATCGAGGTCCTCGCGCAGGGATCCCTGCGAGTGGAGGAGGAGCTCGGCGTACATCGACATCCCTCCATTGTCTGCGTTCCTTGCTGCACTTGCGTAGGGACCAAGTTCCTCAATTGCGCTCCAGATCGACTTTGGGACCAAGGTCCCTACTTGGGCGTCGGCGCGGTGTCCAAAGGGCCCAAGGTCACCGGTCCGTGGGACCAATTGCCCTATTGGCCCGCTCCGGGACCAGCTCAGACTGGCAACATGACATCGACAACGAACTCCTCTTCCCCGGAAGCCGCCTCGGTCGAGGCTGGCACTGATCGACCGGCCGGGCCTCCGAGAGGCAAGCACGTCGGGGACCTGGCGCGTCGAGTGACCCACCGGCGCAACGAACTCGGCCTGAGCACCGAGGAGCTGGCCCGCCGGGCCGGCGTGGACGCCTGGTTCCTGGCCTATTTCGAGCAGAGCTCCGACACGAATCTGAGTACGGGGGCGTTGCTCCGATTGGCGGTCGCTCTCGACACGACCCCGTTCATCCTCGAGGGCGGCCGAGTGGACCGTCCGCCGGGAGAGGGGCGTGCGGGATTGAATCCCGTCCTCGAAAGCCTGAGCGCGCAACAGTGCGAAGACCACCTGTCCGCCGGCGGCATCGGTCGGATTGTGCTCTCCACCAGTGCCGGTCCCGTGGCCTACCCGGTGAATTTCGTGTTCGCCGACGGCGCGATCATCTTTCGCACCTCTGATTCGATGACCGACTCGATCGCCGGGGTTGTGGCATTCGAAGTCGACCACATCGATGAGGCCATGAGCGAAGGATGGAGTGTGCTCGTGCGGGGCCACGCCCGGCGCATCGAGAATCCAGAGGAACGTCAGGCGGTTGCGCTGCTCGACCTCGAGCCCTGGGCGGGCGGCGCGCGCTTGAACCTGATCGGGATCGAGCCCTTCGAAATGACCGGCCGGGTGATCGTGCAACGCCAGCCGCACTAGTCGCATCGTTCGGAAGCCCACAATCAAAGAGAAAAAGAGGCATGTCATGATGAAAGCCCTCGTCTACAAGGGACCCGGATCCAAGGCCTGGGAGGACGTCCCAACCCCTACGGTCCAAGCCGACACTGACGCCATCGTGCGGGTGGACTGCACGACGATTTGCGGATCAGACCTCCACATTTTGAAGGGCGATGTGCCCGAAGTCGCTGAAGGACGCATCCTCGGTCACGAAGCGGTCGGTACCGTCGAGTCGGTCGGTGCAGCCGTCACGACCGTGGTGCCCGGAGATCGGGTCCTCGTGTCGTGCATCAGCGCCTGTGGACGGTGCCGATTCTGCCGGGAAGGCCGCTACGGCCAGTGCCTCGGCGGTGGTGGCTGGATCCTGGGTCACCTCATCGATGGGACGCAAGCCGAGTTCGTCCGGGTGCCCTTCGCCGACACCTCGACGTACAAATTGCCGGAGGGGACAAGCGACGAGGAGATCTTGATGTTGGCCGACATCCTTCCCACCGCGTTCGAGGTCGGGGTCCTGAACGGGCACGTGCAGCCCGGCGACACGGTGGCCGTGGTCGGAGCCGGTCCGATCGGACTGTCCGCCATACTCGGAGCTCAGCTGTACTCGCCGAGCCACATCATCGCCATCGACTTGGCTGACGCCCGTCTCGACGCAGCCAAGCTCTTCGGCGCCGACCTGCTGGTCAACAACGGGCGCGACGACCCTGTTCGCGTTCGTCCACCAGCTCACCGACGGCCTTGGCGTCGACGTCGCCATCGAGGCTGTCGGGGTCCCTGCGAGTTTCGAGCTGTGTACCGAACTGGTACGCCCCGGGGGCCACGTGGCCAACATCGGCGTGCACGGTCAGCCGGCCACGCTTCATCTCGAAGATTTGTGGACGAAGGATGTCACCATCACGACCGGTCTGGTGGATACGAATTCGACGCCAATGCTGCTGCGTCTGGTCGCGTCCCATCAGATAGATGCCGCTCGCTTCGCCACACATCATTTTGCGCTCGACGACTTCCTCAAGGCGTATGACGTCTTCGAGAGGGCCTCGGAAACCGGTGCGGTCAAGGTTGTCCTGACCCGCTGAGGTCGATGGATGCTGGCCATTAGGTGAACTATGTGCTTCCCTGGAGTGAGGAACGGAAGGGGCGTACATGGCAACGGCACAACTTCAGGACGACAATCTGGCCAAGGTGATGGCCCACCTGCGTGCTGAGTTCTCCAACGACGTCGACCAGATCATGGACACGGTGGCGCCCGATCCCCGCTTCTTCATCGTGACGCGAGAGCAGGGGAAGTTGGAGTTGGAGGTCGCAGAGACGCCTGAGGCGGTCAGAGCTCACTACGTCAACCTGAGAACATCGCTGGATGTCCTGCGCTCGCGCCAGATCCGCCGCATCGTCAGTGACTGGTTCGTGCTGCAGCAAAGCGTGGCCACAATGCGTCCACGTGGTGATGACCACTCGGGAGACCAGCGCGACTTCGCAGTGGACACGGCCGTATTGTTCCCGATTGCCGCCGAGGGCATATTGGGGGAGATTCCCTGGAACCGGACCAGCTTCGCAGAGGCCATGGGGTCGAGGACGATCCACCACGAGCCCCCGACCGAAGAACTCATGGAAACCGTGGATCTGCATGAATCCTTCTTGGCGGCTTGGTGCTCCGCCGACGAGTCACGAGTGGTCGAGCTCCTCGATGAGGACTGTGCGTTGGGCGTCCGTAGTTGCACCGACGTGGAGGGCTCGCTCTGTGTCGGCGCAGGAAAGGATGGGATACGGGACGCCCTGGCCGAGCAATTCCGCACATGGAAACCCGAGAGCTTCACCATCTTGAACCTCGTGGTCACCGATTGGTACATCTTCTCGAATGTCAGATGGGTCGGTGCAGCACGCTCGGGATCGGGCATCTGGTCGCCGCACGAGATGTCGACGGCCACCATATTGCCGATCTCCGGGTCGCAACGATTTCGGGCGATTGTCGGTTACGGGACTGCGCTCATCCCACTGTGAGGGCTCCCTCTACCTCGACGCGTTGAGCCACTGCACAATGGCGTCGCTGTCAGCGCCCAGCGTGGGGGGTGGCAGGGTATAGCGGGGTGGTGTCGTGGAGAGCCGGATCGGATTCGAGAGCTGGGCGAGGGCAGCTCCGGCTTGGCTCTGCATCATGGTGATGGGATCGAGGTCCAGCGAGTCCGCCAAGGCGAATGCACCTGCCAGGTCATTGATCGGGCCGCAAGGAACGCCGACTTCGTTCATGCGCACGGCCCAACGAGCTGCGGTGTCGGATGCCAGTGCCTCCTCGAGAGCCTCAATGAGGTCATTGCGGTTGTGCACCCGCGCCGCATTGACGCGGAACCTTTCGTCATCACCCAGTGCCGGGAGGCCCACCAACGAGCAGAGGCTGCGGAACTGGGTGTCATTGCCCACGGCCACGGCAAGGACGCCGTCGGACGTGCGGAATGTCTGGTAGGGCACGACGCTCGGGTGTCGATTGCCCATAGCCTGTGGCACCAGCCCGGTGTTGACGTAGGCCGATCCTTGATTGATGAGTGACGCGATCACACTGGAGAGGAGGTTCACTTCGACCCGCTGGCCCTGGCCGGTCTCGCGTCGGGCTGCCAATGCAGCCATGATACCGATGCACGCGTGCAGCCCGGTCAAGATGTCGACAACCGCGACGCCGACGCGCGTCGGGGGTCCATCTTCGCTTCCCGTGATCGACATGAGCCCGCCCACCGCCTGGGCGATGAAGTCGTAACCGGCCAGGGCCGACCCTGCGCCCGACCCGAACCCCGTGATCGAGCAGTAGACGACGGCTGGATTCGCCTGCGCCACGCTGTCGTAGTCCAGCGAGTACTGGGCGAGGCGTC
The DNA here is from genome assembly GCA_963706555.1 of uncultured Acidimicrobiaceae bacterium. Taxonomy (GTDB): domain Bacteria; phylum Actinomycetota; class Acidimicrobiia; order Acidimicrobiales; family RAAP-2; genus Bog-473. The sequence continues at coordinate 556,694 of OY970164.1, read as the reverse complement.
CCGTTCGGAAGTTCTCGACCACCACGTCGGCCCGTGCGGCCAGGGTTCGTGCGTTTGCCGCTCCTTCTGCCGTTCGCAGGTCGAGTGCGACGCTCCTTTTGTTGCGGTTGATGCTGAGGTAGTAGGTGCTTTCGCCATCGACATAGGGTGGGCCCCAGGCACGGGTGTCATCACCGCGGCCTGGCTCTTCGACCTTGATGACGGTCGCGCCCAGGTCACCCAACATCATTGTGGCGAGTGGACCCGCGAGGACCCGGCTGAAATCGGCCACCACCAGACCGGACAGTGCGCCCTTGGGGCCATCACCCACCACCTGTTCGAAGGGTGCTCCGCTTCCGTGTTCAGGTGTCATCGTCGCTGGCTGCCGGGCCAGAAGGAGCAGCACCGGCCAAGAGCGGCGCCAGTGTCCTGAAGGCGGCGTCAGCGGCCGGGGCCCCGCAGTAGACGGCGCAGTGCAGCACGATCTCGGCGATCTCCTCGGCCGTCATGCCGTCGGCGAGTGCGCCGCGTGCGTGGGCGAAGAGCCCTTCGGACCGGCCGAGGGCCACCAACACCGACATGGTGATCACCCGACGGGTAGTCAGGTCGAGCCCGGGCCGATCCCAGACCCCGGCCCAGATCTCGCGCGCGGCCAACGCGGTAAAGGCGGCTTGGGCCTCGGTCGCCGGGGGCTTCGGGGACGGAAGATCAGGTCCGAGCACCCGTCGCCGCACCACGTCGGCCCGAGACTCCTCAGGGTCGGTCACTTCGGTTGCTCTCCCCGAAGGTCCAAGAAGCTGGTCCCGACGGTGAACGCGGCCGCTGCGGGAGGAACGACTCCCTCTTGTGCGTCGATCAGCATGTCGGCAATAACCCTTTCCATGTCGTAAGCGGGCTGATAGCCCAGATCGTTTCGTGCCCGGGTGATGTCGAGCGGATATTCACGGGTGCGGGCGCGCGCATCGGTCACAATGGTGATGTCCGTGCCGGGCACCAGGCGCCGAACGATGTCGGCGACCGCCTCCAACCGGATTGTCGACCCCACGCCGAGGTTGTAGATGCGGCCGTCTGCGACGTCCTCACGGTTGGCCAGCACCGTTCCCTGCGCGATGTCGGCCACGAACGCCCAGTCCATGTCGCCCCAGTCACGCAGGCGTACGGGTTCGCCCCGGCGGGCGCCTGCGACCATGACAGCCACGTTCGAGCCCAATCGGGCGATGTCGGTCGCCGGGATGAACGCGAGCGCACCGTCGTAAGGCGGAACGACCAACGGGTAGCGGACGGCCGAGAACCCCATGCCATAGCTGTGGTGATAGTTGAGGCCCAGATGCTCGCCGGCGAGCTTCGTCGTCCCGTAGACGTCTCCCGGACGGAGGGTGTCACTTTCCTGCACGGGGGCGGTCGGACGCTCAGGGTCGGCGGTGTTGGCTGCGGCGTAGACAGAGGCCGTTGACGAGATCGTCACGCGTTCCACCTCGCAGAGCCGAGCTGCCTCATACACATTGAGGAAGGCTTCAAGGTTGACGCGAGCCCCCCGGTACGGATGGTGCCAAATGTCCGAGGTGAGCGACGCCGTATGGATGATCCGGTTCACCTGGTGGCGCTCGAGCGTCCGCAACAGTTCGGGCAGATCGATCAGGTCGTTGCGCACGAGCGTGACGGAATCGAGGTCGAGGACCCGGCGGAGGGGATCGGGCTCGATGATGACGTCCTGGAGCACGACGGGCTCTCCGAGAGCCTGCAAGGCACGCGCGACGTAGGACCCGGTCAGCCCTGCGCCCGTGACCAGAGTGGTCACGCGTTCTTCACCAATTCGGTCGAGAGGAATTCGAGGGTCCGCACCCACGCATCCCTCGCTGCGTTCACGCGATACGCGCTTCGGGTGTCGTTGAAGAAGGCGTGGGGCGCGTCAGGGTAGACGTGGAACTCGAAGCGCTGTCCGGCTGCTGCCATGGCGCTGGCCAGCGCGGGCACAGCGTCGGTGATGGGGTGGTCCTCGGCCCCGTAGAGACCGAGCACCGGACAGTGCGCGCCTCCCAACCTGTCGTGGGGAGGTGGGGACCCGTAGAAGATGACGGCGGCGCCGAGACGCTCCTTGTCGACCGCCAGGCGACCGACAAGGGTGCCGCCCATGCAGAACCCGATTGCGCCGACGGGCCCGTGGTTTCCTGCGCTGTGGGCGGACCCGAGGGTGATGGCATCACTGAGGATGTCAGCAAAGCGGTCCAAGTCCGCTGGGCCCTCGAAGAGAGCGTCGAGTGTCGCCGCCAGCGAGGTCCCCTCGGGACCGACGTCGGCCAGAGCCTCGGCGCGCGCCGCCGCATCCGTCCATGTGGCCGGGTCCAGGCCGTCGACCCAGGCCCGCGCCCTTGCCACCCGCTCTGGTGTCATCGCCCCGGAGGGGGCAAATCCGCTGTAGAGGTCGGGGGCCACCGCGACATAGCCCGATCGCGCCACTCGATCCGCTACGTCGCGCAGATGGTCGCCGTCCCCCCAGATGTCCGAGATCACGAGGACGACAGGCAACGGCTGATCGGCCCGGGCAGGCCACGCCACGTAGGTGCGCCCGGACCCGACCGGTTCGGACCCACCGGCCAGGGTCACACGCGGCGCCCGTCAGGCGGGAACTTGAAGAACCGCACTGCATTGTCGGCCAGGATCGCCCGTCGCTCCTCGTCGGGCACCCCGTAAAAGTCGGACTCGATGGTGCGCCACGAGAAGGGATGGTCGCTGGCGCTGTGTGGGTAGTCGCTCGACCACATCAGTTGGTCGAGGCCGACGAGGTGGCGGTTGTGGACGGCGTACCGATCAGTGATGTAGGTGAAGCCGATGCGATCCATGCAGGAGAGGGGCGAAGCAGCCATGTCCCGTTCGGCGCGCAGGACGGGGTCCTGGCGGCGCCAGCGGTTGTAGGCCTGTTCCTTCCAGTACGGCACCCAGCCCGCGTCGACCTCCACAAATGCGATCCGCAGCTGTGGGAAGCGCCACATAACGCCCGTGTAGATGAACTCCTCGAGGCGGACGGGGACGTCGAGCATCCTGATCACGCCTTCGCGCAACGTGGCGTGGTGTGCTCCGGGTGCTCCATCCGTGAGTCGGACGTGGATGGTCAGGGTGAGGTCGAACTCCTCGAGCGCGGCCCAGAGCGGATCGTCCTCTGGTGCAAGCCGGATGTCCCCGTGGGGGTACATGCCGATAGTCACTGCATTGATGCCGGGGAGCGTGGCGACCCGTGTGCACTCGGCTACGGCGTCGTCGATGCCGGAGTTGGGGAGGAGCGCGACGCCAGCCAAGCGGTCAGGACTATGGGAGCAGAATTCGGCGATCCAATCGTTATAGGCCCGGACGCAGGCAAGGTGAAAGTCGCGATCGGAATTCACGAAGACTGCGTTGGCCACCCTCGGCGTCGGGAACAGCACCTCGGCGTCCACCCCGTCGAGGTCCTGGTCGAGCAACCTCGCCGCGGGCTGGTAGCCCCCGGGCCGCACCTCTTCAAAGCGCATCCACGGGTCCGGGGGCCACGGACCCATGCCGGCACAGGCATTGCGACCGAAGGGGACCGGCTCGCGGGCGCCCTCGAGGACCCATGCGTCACCGCGCTCGAACCGTTCGAGGCGCGGCGCGGATCCACAAAACGCGCCGGGACGCGGGATGACCACAGGTCAGGGGGCTCGTTGACATGCGAGTCGGCCGAAATCAGCGCATAGGGACGACGACCGGTCATGGCTCCACCACCGGCGAGAAGCGCGGGAGGACGGCGCCGGGGCCCCTTCGATCGAACTCCACTTGGACGCGCTGGCCGATGGCAACGAGGTCGGGGTCCACGCCGACGACGTTACTTACCAGACGTGGGCCTTCGTCCAACTGGATAAGTGCCACGACGTACGGTACCGACGCGCCGAGCAGCGCGTTGGGAGGGTGACGAACGATCGTGAAGCTGTAGACGGTCCCTAGTCCGGTAGCCGCCGTCCAGCTGAAGGCAGCGGATGCGCAGTGACCGCAACGAGGCCGGGGCGGGTGGCGCACCGTGCCGCATGCGTCGCAGCATTGGAGCAGGAGCGTCCCCCCCTCCAAGCCCTCCCAGTAAGGAGCGTCATCGGGTCCCGGGACCGGCAGCGGGCCGAGGTGACCCGTCATGAGGTGCCGAGGACCAGGCCGGTGACCGGAGCGAGTGATCCGCCGACGACGAGGCCGATCGAGGCGCCGGCCACCTGATTGACTGCTTCCCCCCTGAGTTGGCGAACCGCTTCGACCACATGGTTCATCGTTTGCACGTACGCCTCTCCGAGGTGGCCGCCGTGGGTGTTGAGTGGGAGCCGCCCATTCACCCGGATGTTGTCGCCCCCGCGCACGAAGTCGATCGCCTCGCCGGGCCCGCAGAAGCCCAGGCCTTCGAGCGAGAGTGCCGCCAGCGCGGAGACGTGGTCGTAGACCTCGAGGAAGTCGACATCAGCCGGGACGATGTCCGCTTCGGCGTACAGGCGTCGGGCCAGAAGCGCGGTTTCCTCGGGCCACTCGATGTCGGCCCGTTGGTAACTGGTCACCACTTCGAGCTCGGGACCGGTCGCCCACCCCGCAGCGAGGATCGGGACCGCAGGCTGGCGCAAATCGGCTGCACGTTGCGCCGTCGTGATGACCACGGCGCTCGCGCCGTCGTTGCCGACATTTCCGTCGGGAAGGCGCAGGGGCGACGAGGCAATGGGTGAGGCGAGGTAGTCAGCCCAGCTCAGCGGGTGGCCGAAGTGCAACGCAGCCGGGTTGGTCGCGGCGAACTCGCGTGCGACGACGGTGACCCACCCGAACCCATCCGGATCGCTCTTGTAGCGGTAGACGTAGCGCTGCGCCACGAGCGCAGCCCACTGGATCACCGTCAGGAGACCGAAAGGCGCGTGATGGACCCGCGAACCGGCAAGGGCCGGGGCAATGGACTCCATGTCCTGACCGAAGTGAAGCGTGTCGCCGAGGGGTGCCTTGACACTACGAAACGCGACCACCGTGTCTGCTCGGCCACTCGCAACGGCCAGGGCGGCCAGCGCCACGGCTCCACAGCCATTGCCGTACGGGGACTCGGCGAAAAAAGAAAGATCGGAGAGGCCGAGGTTGCTGACCAATTCGTATTCGCGCACCCGGTCGAACGAGTACCCGGTGATGCCGTCGACCTCCTGGGTCATCAGACCGGCATCGTCGAGCGCCAGCGTGATTGCTTCGAGCGCCAAGTCGAGATGAGAGCGCCCGGAAGTGAACGAGAACGCAGTGTTGGCCGCACCTGCGATCGCCGTCGAGCCGGAGAATTCACGCACGACAACCGGTCTCCGATGGCGTCATCCGCGATCCTCGCCCAAGCGCACCGGCATCGTCTTGATGCCTCGGATGAAGTTGGAGCGTACGCGCGTGAGTGGCCCGGCTCGTTCGAAGTCGGGGAAGCGGCGCAACAGCTCCTCGAACATGACGCGGATCTCCAATCGGCCGAGCGCGGCACCCAGACAGAAGTGGGGACCGCCCCCGCCGAGCGCGACGTGCGGATTTGGATGGCGGGTCACGTCGAATTTGTCCGGGTCGGCGAAGACCTCCGGATCGCGATTTCCCGCGCCGTAGAACAGGACGAGCCAGTCCCCCTCTTGGACCTCCCGGCCCCGAAGCTCGGTGTTCCTCGTCGCGGTCCGGCGAAAGTGGGTGACCGGGGAGACGAACCGGAGCATCTCCTCGGCAGCCGACCCGATGAGGCGAGGATCGTCGCGGAGGAGCTTGGCCTGGTCCGGGTTCTCGGCCAGCGCGAGAAGTCCCCCCACCATGGTGTTCCTGGTGGTCTCGTTGCCGGCGAATTCCAACAGCAGGAAGAAGCCACGCTGGGCTTGCTCGCTCAGTCGCTCTCCGTCGATCTCGGCCTGCATGAGGAGGGAGACAAGGTCGTCGCCGGGCGCGTCCCGGCGGACCTCCTGCATGCCCGCCAGATAAGTCATCATCTGTCCGATGGCGGCGAACCCGTCTTGATTCTGACCGTCCCCGCCGCCGCCTCCCTCGGTGATCCCGTCGCTCCAGACCTTGATGAGGTGTTGATCCTGGCGGGGCACACCGAGCAGCTCACCGATGACGTAGCTCGGCAAGAGCGCAGCCACATCCTCGACGAAGTCGATCTCGTCATGACCTGCGACGTCGTCGAGGATGGACGTCGTCAGCTCCCGAATGTGCGATTCCATGGTCCTGATGCGGGCGGGCGTGAAGCCCCGACTCACCAGTGCGCGCAACCACTTATGGGCGGGATCGTCCATTGTCACGAGGTTCTCGAACTCGGCCATGTCCTCCCCGCTGCCGCCCTGTATGGCGATCCCCTTGCCCGAGCAGAAGGTCTCGGGGTTCTTCGATACGGCAACGATGTCGTCGTGACGCGTCAAGGCCCAGAAGGGGTGTGCAGCCGTGTCGTGGTAGTGGACGGGATCTGTTGACCGAAGGTGCGCCAGGGTGGGGTAGGGATCCGCCATCCAGAATTCCGGCCGTGTCAGGTCGATCTGCTCGTTGTCCTTGCTCATGCGCTCTCCCGGGGTTCGCCCTACCAAAAGAAATGATTCCGATCCTCGCTCTGTGCGTCTTCGTACTCGGCTTGCCAGATGGAGGCGAGAAGGGCGCGTTCTCCCGCACCGTCGGTGTCCTCGATCCAGCTTTGGAGGTCGAGAACGGCCGATCGCAGGCGATCGAGGGTCAGTTCGAGTGAGGAGATCCTGAAGTCGTCGGCGCTGCGTGCCACCTCGGCGAGCACCTGTTCGAGATGGTCGCGTTCGCGCGCCCGTCATCAGCTCCGAACCTCGAGCAAGGATCTCCGTGTAGCGCGAGATTCCGGCGAGACGAGTCGAGGCGCACGTGTCCCACTCTCGTTGAATTATCGAGAGGAGGGATGACACGCCACGAAGCCGTGAGATCTCTTCGGCGTCCGTTGACCCTGCCGCGATCTCATCGAGGGCCTGCAACGCGGCCCCCATCACGAACTGCGGGTCGGGCCTCATCGGGTCAGGACCCCCATGTCCTCGATCGCCCACTTCTCCTGCGAGCCGATGTTCAACCAGCCCATAGTGCCGAACATGAGCTCGTTCGTGCGCCCCGTCGAGAACTCGTGGGCTGCGGTGGCCCAAATCGCGTTGGCCTTCACGTGGGTGAACAATTGCCACCAACGGAGCGACGCCGGATCCGCGTGCATGCCACTCGTGGTCTCCCACGCGGCGATCGCCTCGTCCGGGTGCAGCGCTCCCCCGATCAGTTCGGGAGTCGAGCCACTCCGCCAGTTCCTGGCCATGCTCCAGGCGATGTCCTCGTGTGGGTCGCCCAGATGGGTCATCTCCCAGTCGAGGACCCCGACGACTCCTTGGGGTGAGAGCAGCACGTTCCCCACCCGGAAGTCGCCGTGGACGATCCGCGGCCGGGCGACGGGTGGTGGAGGATGGCGACGCAGTTCGCGGATCACCGCAGCAGTGATCGGCATCGGCCCCAGGTCGTGATCGTGCAGTGTCCTCTCCCACCGTTCGAGCTCCGGCTCCCAGGTGTTGTCGCGAGCCGGTACGGCCAGGACGTCCTGCAGCCCGACTGTTTCGTAGTCCACCGCCGAGATAGATCCGAGAACGCGGAACATCTGGCGCACGAGCAGCTCGCGGCGACCCTCGAAGGCGGGGGTCAGCAATTCCTGTGGCCAGGCAACGCCACCCAGCCGTTCCATGACGAAGAAGGGCATTCCGAAGGCGTCCTCGTCGTCCTCGATCAGGAGCGGCTGGGGCAGCGGGATGCCAGGGCTGCCGTACAGAGCGCGGTACATGGCGTATTCGGTACCGCGGTTGCTTTCGAGGAGCGACGCGGGTGGATCCAGTCGGAAGATCAGCTCACGCAACTGCGGGGTGCCGTGGCTGTCGTTCCACGCAGCATCGACGGACCATGTATGGCGCGATGCTCCGCCGATGATCTTCCGGGCGCCGGTGACCTCGATCCCGAGTTCGTCCCAGGCTTTACGAAGGTACATCGTGGCGCAGAGCGCAAAGGTGGACGGATCCATCAGGCGGGCTCGTCAGTCCTCGAGGAGCGCGAAGCCGGGCACCCGGTCCCGGCACATCTCGTAGAGGACAGGGTTGGAGCATTCCAGAAGGCCGATCGTCCGTTCGCCGTCGCACGTCGCGATGACGAGGTGGTCGTCGAACCCGGCGATCCGTTGCCGAACACCCGGGTCGCCGAGGTCAAAACTCTCCCCTCTGATCATTTCGCCTCCCTCGTACGTTCCTTGGAACCAGTTTTCCTCCGGCGTGCCGTTCTGATCCGGACCCATGTACATCCCGCAGCGCAGGTAGGCCACCCGGTGACCGATCTGCTCGTAGGTGATCTCCTTCACGGTGCCATCGGCGAACCTGCTTTGGATCACCCCGCCGATCAGATGCTTGGTCTCGGGATCGAAGCGCATCTTGTTGGAGAACGGAGTGACCATCTCGGCCCCCGGGTGCGCGGCGGCGCCGATGTTGCGGAGACACCGCCAGCCCCATATCGACCAGTCGGAGAATTCGACCCACTGCCCGAGGTGGGAGCTCCGAGCCTGCGGTTGGAGATGTCCTGGTCCGCCGACACCGTTGCGGATGCCCCAATGGTGGTCGCGGCTGCCCCGGGTCGACTCGGTCGAGAGGGACAGGGTCTTCCCGCGGATCGTCACCTCACCCTCGATACGCCCGAAGCCCTCGTAGCCTGCGGTGGGGAGGGCCGGCCTCCCGTCATGGCTCGTGTGCATACCGGCTCCGCCCATGCGATGGAAGATGGCGCGCTTGGTGTCGTGCCATCTGAGGTCGACCTCCAGCTCTTGCGCATTCTCCCCTACGGTCAGCCGCCACTCCCGGAACGGCACGAGGACCTCGCCGCGCATCGGGCCCGTCCCGATATCGGTCCGGTCGTCGTCGAGCACCCGGTGCGCCCTGACCGTCGTGTGGATGTCCTCGTGGACGAGGATGGCGAAAGCATCGGCGGTTCCCAGGTTGGGGTAGAAGCCGAAACCGATCACCAGGAGCACGTCCTCTGCCTCGTCGGCTGCGGTGAACCAGTACCGCTCGTACGCCCGTGGATCCGACGTGCCGAGAATACGGAGGGGCTCAGGTATCTGATGGATGGGGTACTCGTCGAACCCACTCATCGGGCTGTGCTCAGACTTCATCGTGTGGATTCCCCCTTGTTGCCAGTGCCCGTTCAACGTACCAAGGCTGAAGGAGGAGCCCCCAACTCGCCGCAACCTCGCACCGACCTGGGGATCGCAGTGGCGGGTGGATGATTGGGGACGGCTGGCCTCAGCGTGGACGGATCGATCCGTGCCGTTGCGCCATGGTGTAGGCGCTGATGGCGCGATCTCGGGCAAAGGCGTGGTCGATGACCGGATATGGGTAGGAGGCCCCGAGCGTCACGCCGAAGGTCGCCAGCTCCATGGGTGGTGCTGTCCAGGGCGCGTGGATCCACCGTGCCGGGACGTGGGCCAACTCAGGGACGAACGCCCGGATGTACTCTCCGGAGGGATCGAACCGTGTCGACTGCACGACGGGATTGAAGACGCGGAAGTACGGAGCGGCATCGGGACCGGTGCCGGCAACCCATTGCCAGTTGCCGGCGTTCTGGGCGATGTCCGCATCAACCAGGAGCCGCCGGAACCATCGTTCGCCGATCCGCCAGTCGACCAGAAGGTCCTTGACGAGGAATGATGCGGCGACCATGCGGACGCGGTTGTGCATCCAGCCTGTGGCTGCGAGCTGCCGCATGCCGGCGTCAACGAGGGGATACCCCGTGCGGCCTTCTTGCCAGGCCGAGATGTCGGCCGGATCGTTCTCCCACGCGACACCGTCGAGCCCGGGTCGCAGGGCGGTGTCGGCCAGCGACGGTACCTCCCATAGGAGATGGGCGTACCAGTCCCGCCAGGCCAGCTGGCGGACGAAGGAGGCCCTGCCCTTGGTCGACGTCCCGAGAGCATCTACCACCGCAGTCGGAGCCAGTACGCCGAAGCGCAGGTCGGCTGAGAGCTGCGAGGTGCCGTCCAAGGCCGGCCTGTCCCTGGTGTCGTGGTAGTCGTCGACCCGCGCCGCGAATGCGCCGAGCCGACTCCACGCTGCCTCCTCGCCGCCACGTTGGAAGGGTGGAGCTTCGGTCTCGGGGATTCCGGTGCCTGGGTCGTTGTCGATGACCGCGGGCCCGTTCTGCGGCCAGTTGGATCGTGCGGCGCGGCTCCACTTGGCGGCGAACGGAGTGAAGACCCGTGAGACCCGTCCGGTGGATGCCAGGATCGATCCCGGAGGATGGACCAGATTGCCCCACCATTGTTCGAAGGAACCTCCGAACCCCCCGCCCACTGCCTGATCGCGCCGCCGGGCATAGGGAGTCACGTCGGCATTGCTGCACAGGAGGTCGGCCCCGAGGGACTCGGCAATGGCAGGAACAACCGCCGTGGGTGCGCCCGAGCGCACGAGAAGGCGTCCGCCGACCCGTTGCAGGCTCTGGTCGAGCGCGTGGAGATGCGCGATGAGCTGCGATCGTCGGAAGACCCCGGAGCCGTTGAGCAAGACGGGGTCGAGGACGTAGAGGGCGGTGACACGTTCGGCCCTGGCGGTGGCGGCCGCCCACGCCGGGTTGTCCGCCAGCCGCAAGTCCCGGCGGAACCATACGACCGCACGAGCAGTCATTGCATCCGGCGATGCACGCCGGTCGGCAGACGGTGGGCGCACCATTGCCAGAGGGCTTCGCCGTCGCCCGCGCGTTGCGCCGGCGTGCGATACGTGGTCGGGAGGTAATACGCCGCACGACGGTGTCGATCCAGCCAGATGCCCCCCGGTCGCGGGGCGGGTGCGCCAGGACGCCGTGGCCCATCCGACGCCAGCCACGTCACTGTGTCCGCTCCTTGGCCCGGTGTCCGCAGGAATGGCCCGAGGCGGGCGAAACGGGGGAGTCCCGTGGCCAGTCCGGGCGTCGCCACCCACCCCGGATGCATGGCATAGCTCGCGATGCCGTCAGGGCCCCATCGCCGGGCCCATTCATGGGCGAGCACGACCTGCGCCCGTTTGGCGCGGGCGTAGGCGGTGCCCCCCCGGTAGTCGTGTGCGCCGATCTCGAGGTGCGCGAGGTCGAAGCGTTCGGCGTACATGCCGCCCGACGACACGGTGACGATGACGGACGAGGGTGCCCGGCGGAGGAGTGGAAAAAGGAGGCGGCTGAGGTCAAACGGCGCAAGGACGTGCGTCGCCAAGGTCAGTTCGGTGCCGTCGGTCGCTCTCCGATAGTCCCCGATCAGCGCACCGGCACAATGGACGAGGCCGTCGAGCCGGTCTTCCGACGCAGCGAGTCGGTCCGCAAACAGCCTGACGGCGTCGGGGTCAACGAGGTCGAGGGGAGCGAGGACAACCCGGCCGGCATCATGGAAGGTCATGGCCGAGCGCCGGGTGGCCGCCAACCGGCCTTCGTTGCGCCCCACGAGAATGAGCCCGGCTCCGAGCTGGGCCAGGGCGAGAGCCGTCGCCCTGCCGATGCCCGACGAAGCGCCCGTCACCACGATGACCTTGCCGTCGAGCCGGGGAGGCGGGCTCCACGCCTCCATGCGGGAGCGGAGGGCATATCCGAGTCGCGAGAAGCTCCCCACGATGGTCGCTTCGAGGAGGCGGTCCGTCGCCGCAGCCAGAGCTCGGCGCCCGTGGGGTCCTCGACCTGCTTCAGACGACACTGCTGAGGACCCGCTCGCGGATCGAACCGGCGATGCTCTCCACGGTCTCCACGGCTGCGTCGGGACCGGGGCCGGTCCAGACGTCTCCGCCCAGCTCGAGCGCGTGTGCCGTGGAACGGATGGCGGGGCCGCCGAGGAAAATGGTGACATCGGGCACCGCCGCACGCACCGATCGCACCGACGAGGCGACATGCGCTTCCAGCCCGGGTGTGGTCGAGACGATGCCGACCGCGAGCAGGCGATCCTGATGGGTGACGGCGTCGGCGAGGGCGTCGGCCGGCGTATTGCCTCCGAGCTCGAGTACCTCGAAGCCTCGCCAGCGGAGAAGATCGGCGACGATTGCGACGGGGAGCGTGTGGAGATCGCCTGACGGCGCGGCGAGCGCGATGGCGCCGCGGCTCTTGCCGCGGCGGCCGAACTGCAGACCGAGGTGACCGATCAGGCGCTGGGCGACGGCGGTCGCCCGGTGCTCATCCGCCACTGAGAGGTCTCCGCCGGCCCAGTGCTCCCCGATGGAGCGAAGCGCCGGGATGACGAGCTCGTTCACGACCCCGGTGGGATCGAGACCACCGTCGAGGTGGCTCTTCACCAGCCACCAGGCGCCCGTGCCGTCACCGGCCACCATGCGGCGCTCCAGTCCCTCGGCGTCCGCTCGCACTCTCGCCGGACCACATCGCGCTCGTTTCGCCGAGGGACCGCGCAAGGCGTTCACATCGACTGTGCGGATCTTCCACGCGGCACCCTCGCGGGTGGCCGGCAACCGCCCTTGCCGGATGTAGCGGTAGGCCGTCATGTAGTGCACGCCGAGCCGGTCGGCGGCCTCCTGCAGAGTCATGGTTCTCGGCCCGCTGCTCACTGGCACGATTTTAGCACTAAAGTCATGCAGATGACTGCGTGCGGGTGGAAGAAGGCGACCTCTTGACGGATCGAGGTGGGGCGGCGCGGCAGCGCGTTGCGGTGGTCGGTGCAGGTGTTGCCGGGCTCACAGCGGCTTACCTTCTTCAGGAGAGGTTTGACGTCACGCTGTATGAGGCGGAGGACCGACTCGGCGGCCATGCGCACACGCACCATGTCGTGACACAGGACGCCGGGACGATCCCGGTCGATTCCGGATTCATCGTCTACAACGATTCGACGTATCCGCTGTTTCGGAGGCTTCTGGGCGAGCTCGGCGTCGCGACGCAACCGTCCGAGATGAGCATGTCGGTGCGCTGCGAGGGATGCGGTCTCGAGTATGCAGGAGGTCGCGGCCTGGGCGGCGTCCTGGCGCGGCCTCGGTCGGCCGTCACCCCGTCGTTCGTGACGATGCTCGTCGAGATCAAGAGGTTCCATCGCCTGGCGAAGATGACGATCGCGGAGGGGGACGACCGCCTCACCTTGCAGGAGTTCCTGGTCGAGGGGAGATTCTCCCGCTCTTTCGTTCGCCATTTCATCGTTCCGCTGGTCTCGTCCGTATGGTCTGCCGCCACCGCGGTGGCACTGGAGTACCCGGCTCGGCATCTCTTCGTATTCTTCGACAATCACGGCATGTTGTCGGTTGCCGGTTCACCGCAATGGCGAACGATCAAAGGAGGCTCCCGGGTCTACGTCGAGAGGCTCGCCAAGGAACTACACGCGGTGCAGACGGCAACCCCGGTCCGTTCGGTCTGCAGGACCTCGACCGGCGTCGAGATCCACGATGATTGCGACGACGTGGCGACCTTTGACCGCGTGGTGATGGCGACCCACGCGGACGACTCACTACGCCTTCTGGCCTATCCGACCACTCGTGAGCGAGCGGTGCTGAGCGCGTTCGGGTATTCCAAGAACGAGACCTTCCTGCACCGCGATGAAGGCGTGCTGCCGCGGGCAGTGAGGGCCAGAAGCTCGTGGAACTATCTCCTGCCGGGCTGTGAGGCTGACACTGACAGTGTCCTCGTCTCGTATGACATGACCCGACTGCAGTCGCTGCCGTCGGCCACCCCCCACCTCGTCACGCTCAACGGCATGGCACGGATCGATCCCGACCTCGTCATCGACCGCATGATGTACGAGCACCCGATCTACACCCTGACCTCGGTGGCGGCGCAGCGACACCTCCCCGGCCTCAACGACGGCACGATCGCATTTGCGGGGGCATATCACGGATGGGGCTTTCACGAAGATGGCTGCCGGGCCGGCGTGGCTGCCGCCGCCTCCTTAGGAGCGACATGGTGAGCGCGATGCTCGACCTTCCCCGGCTGTATGACGCAGAAGTCACCCACGCCCGGCACTCGCCGTTGCGGCACCGGTTCACGTACGGTGCGTCCTATTGGTTGGTGGATTTCGACCGGCTGCCACAGCCGCGGGGAATCGCATGGTGGTTCGTCCGCATCAGGCGCAGGGATCACATGGATATTCGGCGGCTCCTCGAGGAGCGTGGGGTCACGGCGTCCCGCGTGGCGATGCTGACAGGAGCGCGTACGCTCGGCTACGTCTTCAATCCGATCACGGTCTTCTGGTGCTACGACGATGCCGGTGCACAATGCGCCGTCGTGATCGAGGTGCACAACACCTACGGGGAGCGGCACGCGTACCTGCTCGAACCGAACGCCGGCAATGGGGCGGAGGTCGACAAGGCGATGTACGTCTCGCCCTTCAACGCGATCGACGGGACCTATCGGATCAGGGTCGATCCGCCCGACTCCACCGTGGGCATCTCGGTGACACTCGAACGACGAGGAGAGGCACCATTCGTGGCGACGCTGCAAGGTCGGCGACAGTCGATCACCCCGAGAACGGTTCTCAGGTCCGCCCTCCGTCATTCCGCCGCCCGCACACGCCTCCTGATCCAATGGCAGGGGCTCCGTCTGTGGGGTCGCGGTCTCAAGGTGCAACCGAGGTGAGCTCGTCACTCGACATCGGGCTCCACGCCCCGTTTCTCGAGCCTGACGGAGAGCGGTGGCCGGGGTTGGCCGAGCCCGGGCGGGCGTCGGTCCGGGCCGCACTGGCGAGGCTGGTCCTCCGGCGGGCGGTGCGCCAAGCCGGGGTCCACCTGCGCTTCCCGGACGGGACGTCGCTGGGGCCGACCGAGGGGCCGTTGCTGGAAGTCCGGCACCCGGATGCGTTCTTCACCCGGCTGGGACGTGCGGGCAAGATCGGTTTCGGTGAGGCGTACATGGCCGGTGATTGGGACGCGCCGTATCTGGTCGATGTCCTCGAAGCCATGGCCCGCCACGTCGACACCCTTGTCCACCCGAAGCTGCAGTGGCTACGTCGGATCCATGAGCCCCGGCACCCCGAGCAGGAGGACAACGACCGTGACGGGGCCCGCCGCAATATCGCCCGTCACTATGACCTCTCGAACGACCTGTTCGCTGCCTTCTTGGACGAGTCGATGACCTATTCGTCCGCACTCTTCGTGGGTGGGGCCGAGGAGTCACTGGCCGAGGCGCAGGCCGCAAAGATGGATCGACTCCTTGACGCCACCGGGGTGCGGTCGGGATCGCGTGTCTTGGAGATCGGCACAGGTTGGGGCGCGTTGGCGTTGCGCGCCGCCATGCGGGGGGCACGCGTGACGACTGTGACGTTGTCGGAGGAACAGGCGGTGCTGGCCCGGGCGCGGATAGAGCAGTCCGACATGTCGTCAGCCGTTGATGTCCGCGTCGAAGACTATCGGGACGTGACCGGACAGTTCGACGTCGTGCTGAGCGTGGAGATGATCGAGGCGGTCGGTGCGCGGTGGTGGCCCGACTACTTCGGCACCCTCGAAAAGAGGTTGGCACCCGGGGGTCGCGTCGGCCTTCAGACAGATTCTGATGGCGCATGATCGGTTACTGGTCACGAAGAACTCATGGACGTGGATCCACAAGTACATCTTCCCGGGTGGCGTGATCCCTTCGGCCCAAGCGATCCGCCAGACCCTCAGCGATCACACCTCGCTCGAGGTGGTCGACCACTTGTCGTTCGGGGAGAGCTACGCCATCACGCTGCGGCGCTGGCGAGACCAGTTCGACGCCAAAAGCGAGCGTATCGACGAACTCGGCTTTGACCGGACCTTCAGGAGAATGTGGGATTTCTACCTGGCCTACAGTGAAGCGGGATTTCGCAGCGGGTATCTTGACGTCGCGCAGTTCGTCCTGGCTACGAAGGCGTGAGTGTCGCCAGAAGGACGGTGAGTGCTCCATGGTGAAGGTACGGGTGTCCGAAGCGATACCGGCGGAGCGACGCCGCGTGTGGTCGGAGTTGGCGAGGATCGAGGACCATGTCGCGTGGATGATGGATGCGACAGAGATCCGTTTCCTGGGTGCCACACGATCAGGGGTCGGGACGAGGTTCGAGTGCGACACCAAGGTCGGTCCGATCCGGCTCACCGATGTGATGGAGATCACCGAGTGGGAGGACTCCGAAGCGATCGGAGTGCGACATGACGGCGTGGTCAGCGGGTCGGGCCGCTTCATCCTGACCGAAGCGGCGGGTCCGGCCACCATGGTCGGATGGGAGGAGCAGCTCAGTTTTCCGTGGTGGTTGGGGTCAACGGTAGGGGAGCTTCTGGCCAAGCCCGTCTTCACCGCGATGTGGAGGAGAAACCTGCGCCGTCTGGGCCGTCGGATAGTGGAGCACCCCGTCCCGAAGCGACGCGGCGACCCGGCGCGCGCTGCTCGAGAGACGGCGCGGCCGTGAAGATTGCTATCACCGGATCTGGTGGACTCATAGGCTCCTCGTTGGTTCCCTACTTGCACTCGAAGGGACACGACGTCGTCCCCATCGTCCGAGGGTCGGCCACGGGCGACCAGGTCTCATGGGATCCCGAAAAGGGCACCATCGACGTCGACAAGCTGCAGGGCATCGATGGCGTCGTGCATCTCGCCGGCGCCGGGGTGGGCAATCGCCGCTGGTCGCAGCGGTACAAGGAGGTCATCCTCTCGAGCCGGGTCGACGGGACGACAACACTGGTAGAGGCGTTGGCGAACTTGCCGGTTCCGCCCTCGGTCATGGTGAGTGCGTCAGCCGTGGGCTACTACGGGTCGCGAGGCGACGAGGTGCTGACCGAGGATTCGGGCAACGGGGCCGGGTTCCTGGCTGATGTCTGTGCGCAGTGGGAGTCGGCGACGGCCCCGGCAGCCGCGAGGGATATCCGGGTGGTCACGATGCGCACCGGCGTCGTGCTGAGCGGTGGCGGCGGCGCCCTGAAGAAGCAGCTGCCGCCATTCCAGCTCGGCTTGGGCGCCCGGCTGGGGCGCGGCTCTCAGCAGCTCAGTTGGATCACGTGCCGCGACGTCGTCGCTGCCATCTCCTTGTTGCTGCGCGATTCGACGATGTCCGGCCCGTACAACGTCACTGCTCCAAATCCCGTCTCGAATGCGAGGTTCACCAAGGAGTTGGGGCGAGCCTTGCACCGACCGGCCCGCCTAGTCATACCAGAGAAGGTGATCCGGTTGGCGTTGGGCGACGACATGGCAGCGGAGTTCCTTCTGGCGTCGCAGCGAGCGGTGCCACAGCGTCTGCTCGCGGCGGGATTCTCCTTCGCCGATCCGACTCTTCCCGAAGCGCTGGTCACGGCCCTCGGGGATCGTTGAATCGTCAGGCAGCGGGCTGGCCGAGTACCCACGCTGCGTTGTCCCGGTAGAGGCCTGTGGCCTGCGCCGAGGGTGCGGGCCCACCGCTGGCTTGGAAATCTTCGAGGGGATGCGCCAACCCTTCGGCGTGGGGATAGTCGCTGCCGAACATGTAGAGGTCGCCGAAGCTCGCCGCCAACTCGGCCGGATGTTCGAAGCCGAAGGTCGCAACCCGCACATGCCGTCGGATGTACTCGCTCGGGAGGAGATCGAGGTGGGCGGGGGACAGACCGTTGTAGCCGGCATGGAACTTGTAGCAGGCGTCGAGGGATGAGAGGAACTGACCGAACCACGACGAGGTGAATTCGACCAAGCCGATCCGCAAGCCCGGATGACGGGCCAGCACGCCGCCCACTGCCAAGTCGGTCAGGGCCAGCATGGGGGTGACCGAGATGAACGAGGACATCAAGAGGGGCTCGATGGGGTTGCTGTCACCGTCATACCACGCATCGTCAAAGGGCCGGGGGCCGTCGGAGATGTGGAAGACGACGGCCACACCGTGGTTCTCGAATGCGCTCCAGCACCGGTCGAGGTCCTCGTGCGAGAAGGGCCGGCCGTCGACCGGGCCGATCGGCACCATTGCCGCGGACACGCCTGCCGCCGAGAGGGCGGCGAGTTGGGCGTCGAGCCAGGCCGGATCGCGGAGCGAGACGTGCCCGACGGGGTGGAGTCGACCTTTCCCCGCGGGCCGGATCCCGTCGGTGGCCCAGCGGTTCCACGCCTCCATGTTGGCCAGCTGTGTGTCCAACCGGTCTTCGAGGGTCCGCACCCAGAAGAGACCGAAATTCGGGAACACGATCGCTTGGTCAACGCCCTGGTGGTCCATGAGTGCGACCCGGGCGCCGGGGTCGTGATCGTGGGCCTCGAGCGCCTCGAAGGGGACAGCCGGCGGCAGCCCTGCACGTTGCCGGATGCGTCGTGTGCCCATCGTCATGATGTCGCCGGGCGTGTGGACCTCCGCCAGGTGGATGCGCGCGCCGTCGGGGGCGGTCAACCATGCGTAGCCCAGTGCGTCCTGCTCAATGCGAACCGCCAAGTCCCGGCGGGCCTTGGGAAGATGGTCGCCCCACAGCGCCCCCGTCTCGAAGAGGTGGGTATCGGCATCGATCACGACTTCTGTCATCCGGCCAGCGTAGAGAAGGACGCCGCGGCGTGCGTCGCCCCTGCCCGGACGTGGCATCGGAGGGGGGCATGGCCCTACAGTGCTGTGGCGAGCGACGGGGAGGGAAGATGGACGGATCCGAGATCGGCGGGGGCGTGACGAAGCAGCCCCTGATCGACTTCGATCACTACCGGCAGCGGAGCCTGGCTGAATCGGACCGCGCCTGGCGCGATGTCCGCCAGGAGTGTCCGGTCGCCTGGACCGAGGCGAACGGGGGTCACTGGGTCATCTCCGGCTATCAGGAGGTTGCGACCGCCTTCAAGGATTGGGAGACCTTCTCCTCCGCGCGGGTCGATCCCGACGTCTCGTCGCTGAGTGTGGGCAACTTGAAGATCCCGCCGCTCTACCCCGAGGAACTCGATCCGCCGGAGTGGCATCCTCTGCGGCGCATCCTCAGTGAGTTGCTCTCCCCGGGAGCCGTCCAACGTCTGCAGCCACGCATCGCGCATTGGGTGACGCACGCCATCGACCAGGTGATCGAATCGGGGCAGTGCGACATGACCGACGACATCGCCTGCCCTATCCCGGCTGCAGTTTCGTTGGAGCTCCTCGGATTCCCGCAGTCTGACTGGGCGCGTATGTCGAACGCCTTCCATGGAACCGGAAGCTTCGACCGCACGACGCCCGAGTTTGCACAGGCACTGGCGGATGTCGCCTGGGTCGGCACGAGGGTCCAGGAGGAGCTCTTGGAGCGCCTGGGCCATCCTCGCGAGGATGCCATGAGCTTCATCGTGTCGCATGACGTGGACGGGCACCAGATAGCGCTCTCGGACGCCGAGGCGGTCGTCCTTCTCGTGGTGGGCGGTGGTGTCGATACGACGACCTCACTCACGTCGTCGGCGCTGTTGTACCTGGGCCGGCATTCCGACCTCCGACCCCGGTTCCTCGATGACCCCACCATTCTCGACTCGGGCACCGAGGAATTCCTCCGGATGTATCCGCCGGCGCGTACCCATGCACGCATTGCGGCGCGAGACACGGAGCTCGGGGGCTGCCACATCGCGGCGGGTGACCGCGTGCTCCTCAGCGAGGTGTCGGCGTGCCACGACGAGAGTGCCTTTCCCGACGCAGAACAGTTCATCGTTGATCGCTTCCCCAATCGACATGTGGCGTTCGGCCTGGGGATCCATCGTTGCCCCGGATCGCATCTCGCTCGGGCGCAGTTCAAGGAGATCGTACGCCAGGTGTTGCTGCGGATGCCGGACTATCGGGTGGATCAGGCGCAGGTGGTGGAATACCCGAACTGGTCGGGCATCGGGGGGTGGGCGAGAATTCCCGCCACGTTCAGCCCGGGGCGCCGGGTCCTGTGAGGACGGCCACCCTCAGAGAGGGGAGGACCACGTGCGCATTCGCGTAGATACCCAACTTTGCACCGGCCATGCGCTGTGCCATCTTCAGGGTCCCGATGTCTATGTTCTCAACGACCTCGGGTTCAACGAGACCGACCGCACCGACGTGCCGCCGCACCTGTGGGAGCAGGCGCGGCGTGGCGCGCTGGCCTGTCCCGAGGGAGCCATCGTCGTCGAAGAAGAGGGGGACGACGTCAGTTGAGATGGCGCTGCCAGTCTCGGGGGACTTTGCCGTCGGGACCCGGAACGGGCTGCGTCAGCGGGTGCGAGTGCGGCGGAGCCAGCTGCGGTCCATCGGCGTACTGCCCGGTGCTGTAGTCCCAGAACCAGTCCTCGCCGGGCTCGAAGCTCTGGATCACGCTGTGTTGCGTGCCCTTGGCATGAGCGGTGGCGTGCTGGCTGGGTGAATTGTCGCAACAGCCGATATGTCCGCACTGTGCACAGCGGCGCAGGTGCAACCACCATCCGCCTGCTGCCAGACATTCGACACAGCCCGTCCCGCTCGGCGGGACGGTGGGATCGATCGAATCATCTGACATGTGTTCCTCCTCGGGTATGTCGATTATCGGGTGAGGGCTGCTTATCGGGTGAGGCTGCGGTTTCCCGAGCCTGGCGTTCCTTCGCCTGTTGCCGGTCGAACACCAACCGCACCGCCATCGATCCTTCTCCGATGGCGGTGGCGACGCGTTTGACGGATCCGCTCCTCACGTCACCGACGCAGAAGATCCCCGGCCGACTGGTCTCGAGCAAGAACGGTGCGTAGGTGGGGTCGGGGAGGTGTGCCGCCGGTACATCCCTTCCGGTCAGCAAGAAGCCGTGCTCATCCTCGGCCAACTGTCCGCCTAGCCAGGCTGTGCTCGGTGTGGCACCGATGAAGACGAACAATCCGCTGATCGACAGGGTACGGGTGGCCTGCGAGACATTGTGGCGGACCTCGACGCCCTCGAGGACGGACTCGCCGATCAGTCCGGAGACTTCGGTGTGCGGCGAGACGCGGATCTGTGGATGACGCTCAATCTGATCGATCAGGTAGCGGGACATGGTCTCGGCCAGGGAGTCCCGACGAATGAGAATATGCACTTCGATGCACGTGCGGGCGAGAAAAGAGCGCGGCCTGCCCGGCCGAGTTCCCACCGCCGACAACGACCACGGCCTTTTCCCCGCATGCCTGCGCCTCCATCTGGCTGGCGGCGTAGTACACGCCGACACCCTCGAGCTCGCTCAGCCGGTCCAGGGGGAGCCGGTTGTAGCGGGCCCCTGTGGCGATGATCACCGATTTGGCCGTAATGACGTCGCCGTCCTCGAATGAGACCTGATGCGTCTCATCTTCGTGCGAGAGGCCGGTCGCCCGGGAGGCCAGCTTGACCCGTACCCCGAATTTCTTAGCTTGGAGGGCCGCCCGGGCCGTCAACTCGTCCCCCGAGAGCCCGGCCGGAAAGCCGAGGTAGTTCTCGATGCGCGAGGACGTACCCGCTTGACCACCCAGCGCGGTGTCTTCGGCCAGCGTCGTCGTGAGTCCTTCTGACGCACCGTAGACCGCCGCCGCCAGCCCGGCGGGACCACCGCCGACGACAAGGAGATCGCACACCTCGGACTTGTCGGTCTGGCGCCCGGCCACGAGTCCCAACGCATCGAGAAGCTCCCGGCTGCTGGGATTGCGAAGGAGGGGTGCTCCGGCGATGAGGATGATCGGGAGGTCATCGGGCTCGACGTCGAGTTCGCGCAACAGACGCGTCGGCCTCGGTGGAATCCACGGGATCCAGCCAGCGGGAGGACAATCGATTGCGCGCCAATACCTCC
The DNA here is from genome assembly GCA_963706555.1 of uncultured Acidimicrobiaceae bacterium. Lineage (GTDB taxonomy): Bacteria > Actinomycetota > Acidimicrobiia > Acidimicrobiales > RAAP-2 > Bog-473. Next base: position 535,124 of record OY970164.1, on the reverse strand, counting down.
AGCAACCGTCGGGTGTCGACGTCCAGGCGAGAACCGATGAGGGTCAGTCCGGATCCGCGATAGGTGAGCCGGGAGTGCCGAAGGAGGAAGGCGCGCAGGATCAGCTCACTCAGGTCGGGTTCCTCCGCCATGATCACGTGCACCTGGTCGACGGGGATCCGCAGGATCCGGCCAGGACCACTGGCCACGGCGGTCAGGTACGCGTGCTGGCCGGTGAGAAGGCCCATCTCGCCCAGGAACTCGAATGGGCCGTAGGTGACGATCGTCACCTCGTCGGGCTGACCGAAGTGCTCGACGATCTCCGCCCCGCCCTCGAGCGTGACCACCAGGTCGTAGGTCTCGTCGCCATCAGCGAAGAGCACGTCACCCGATGCCACGACGTGTTCGACGCCGTAGCGCCGGAGGACTTCCAGCTGTACCGCAGTGAGGACGGGTCGACTGCCAGGCTGCTCCGGCGGGAGCTCGGCCCGTGACCGCTCCGGCGCGCTCACGACTCCCCCCTCTCCATCATCGGCATGACGCTATCGCCCACGGAAATCTCTGACTCCTTCCTCCCGGGGGCACCCATGCCGGGTTTCCTCGAGTGGTCAGAGGTTATTGGCCCACCTGCTGGGTGCGCACAACCCGTGCGTGGCTGTTCGGGCCCGTGCAACGCTCGGGGCGGGGGACCGGTGGAGTCGGCGTGTCGTTGCGCGGCGCCGAGCTGGGCAATAGCGTGAGCGGGCATGCCGGCCAGTGGGGTTCATGCCACGGCGGATGTGGACCGGGTCCACATGGTGCACCTCTACGAACGAGACGCGGATCTGTGCGGAGAGGCCGCCCGGTACATCGCTGACGCCGTCGAGGCGGGTGACATTGCAATTGTCATTGCCACCGAACACCACCGCCAAGCGTGCAGCGGTGAGCTGGCGCAGCTCGGCATCGACGTCGAGGACGCGTTGCGCCGCGGACGGATCCTTGCCTTCGACGCCGCCACGCTGCTCGCTTCTTTTGTGACCGACGGCCGGATCGACGCCACAGCCTTCCGGGGTGCGATCGGGAGCATCCTGCAGGAGCTGGTGGATGCCGGGCACCACGTGCGGGTGTTCGGCGAAATGGTATCGCTGCTGTGGGAGGCGGGACATGTCATGGCGGCGGTGCAGCTCGAGGAACTGTGGAACGAACTCAGCAGCATCGTGCCGTTCTCGCTCCTCTGCGCGTACGGTGCCGACTCGGTCTCGGGTGCCGAGCATGCCGACGCCCGTGAACGCATGTGCCGCCTGCATTCGTCAGTGTTGGCCGGGCCGACGGGTCGCGACGCTGAAGGTCGCATGTTGCCGGGCGCCAGCGTGTCGGCGCGATTCCCCGCCGATATCGGAGCACCGAGGGCGGCGCGTCACCTGGTGGTCAACGCGATGCGCCAATGGGGTTTTCGCGCTGAGCTCCTCGACGACGCGGCGCTGGTGGTGACGGAGCTGGCGGCGAATGCCGTGGTGCATGCCAAGTCTCCCTTCTCCGTCGCACTCCGCACGGAAAGCCACGTCGTGCGCATATCCGTTGAGGATTCCTTACCGATCGATCAGGAAAGCTTGGTCGTCCGGCCAGGACGGGGAATCGGATTGGTGGCCAGCTTGTCGCGGAGCTGGGGGATGCAGGTCCGGCCCGAAGGCAAGGTCATCTGGGCGGAACTGTCCTGACCCGATCGGTCCGACGGACGGATCACCCGATTCGTCATGGGTCTCAGAGCGGCGAGAAGTCGCCGACGAGCAGGCAGACGTCATCGTCGTGGGCGCCGGTGAGCATCTCTCGCAGGATGAACTCGCAGGCCGACGCGACATCGGCGTCACCCAGTGTCTGCTCGATCGTGATCATGAGATGGGTCAGGCCGATATCGAGGTCGACGCCCCGGCGCTCGAACAAGCCGTCGGTGAACATGACCAACCGGTCCTCGGGGCGAAAGAGCAACGCATGCTCGATCGGTCGGATGTCACCCGCACCGATCGGTGGTCCCGGTTTCCCCTGCAGGTGGCGCGACGTGCCGTCGCGGCTCAGGATGATCGGAGCTGGATGCCCGGCGGAAGCCCACACACCCTCTCCGGTGATCGGATCAATCTCCACGCAGATGACGGTGGCAAACGCATCGGGTTCCTGCGTCGCCACGAAGCTGCTCAATTTCGCAATCGACTCGGAAGGCCCGAGAGACTCGAACAAGTGCGCCCTGAGGGCATTGCGGATCTGGGTCATGAGCGCCGCCGCCTGGAGGCCATGTCCTGCTGCATCCCCCACGACCAGCGCGATGTGGCCGGACTGGAGCTCGAAAGCGTCGTACCAATCGCCGCCCACCTGGGTGCCCTCGCTGGCTGCGCGGTAGCCGGCGGCCAAGTGAAGGCGTGCGCTTGCGGGAAGGGTCTTGGGGAGCGCGGCAGCCTGCAATGCGCTCGCCGTCTCCCGCTGCGTCTCGAGGTGCAGCACGTCGTCCAGCAGATCGGCCACGCTCGCCAAGGCCTCGCGCATGATGGCGACGTCCTCGTCGCTGAAGAGCTCGCCGCCCCGGCGGACCATTGTGAGCACAGCGACGACTGCCTGGTCGGAGAGGACGGGCATGATGAGACCGGGACCGTCGCCCAGCAGCTGCAGCGTCCTGCCGTAGGCCGCGCTCGACACACTGCTGTCGAGCTCGCTGACGATCTGTTCGGCCAAATGCGTGAGGCGCAGCGGTTGGCCGCTGCGATAGACCACGACCCCCGGCGAGGGACCGGTGAAGGCATGGGGATAGCCACCCACGAGACGTTGGGCCAACCCGTTGAGAATCGGATCTTGATGATAGGCCGCCACCCGAATCAGCTCTTCACCCGACGGGACGACGATGGTCGACCAATCTGCCATCGACGTCGTCACAGCCCTGCTGAGCCGATCGTAGAGCTCAGCCCGGGTATGGACGCCGTGCAGGTTGGACGAGAGATCGGCCAAGAAGCTCAATCGGGCATGGGCTTGCTTGGCCTCGTCCAAGGCCACGGTCTGCTCGAGCTCGGAGCGGTGTCGCTCGCTGACGTCGGAGAAGTAGACGTTCAGTCCATTGCGGTCCGGCCATGCGTGGACCTCGAACCAGCCCTCCAGGGAGGCGAAGTGCTCTTCGAACACAACCGAGGCGCCGGTCGCTATTGCATCTCGGTAGTGCGCCGTGTGTTCGCCGCCCGCACCGTCGGGAAAGGTATCGATGAAGCTGGAACCGAGCGCAACGTCGCGAGATGAGCGTGCCAACCGTTCCGCCTCGGCGTTCATGTAGGTGATCGTCAGTTCGGCGTCCAGGGAGAAGAAGGCGTTGGGCATCGTCTCGACGGCGCTCGGCCGCAGTTCGTCGTGTGTGTGGTGGAGTTCGGTCTGCGTGGCCCGCTCCAGTGCCAGTCCGACCAACTGGGCCAGGAGATCGAGGCGGCGCAGCTGTGGGGCCGTGAAGACCTGGGGCTCGGGCCATCCGATGCCGATGGCGCCGAGTGTCGTCCCCGTCGCGGCGTGGAGGGGGACCGACGCCCTCGAGCTCAGGCCTGCCTGTTCGATCTCGCTGAGCACTTGCGGGAAGCGGGATCGGATCTCGGCGGTTGAGCCGAGGAGCACGGGCAATCCGCTCCGAATGGCCTCGCATGCCGGCGTGTCGGCATCGAGATCGAACAGTCCACGCTGCGCGACCACCTGGGGATTGAAGACGGGGCGGTGCACCACCTGGACCAGGTCGGGCGTGTCACCGAGTATGGCCATATTGGCGAAGGATCCTCCGGCGGCCCGCGCACCTTCTTCGGTGAAGGCTTCGGCCACCTCGAACGGCGTCACGGCACCGGCGAGCGCCGTGACCAGGCGCCACAGGGCCTCCTCGTCGGCGATCACTTCGATGTCAATCCTGTCGTCGCGCACAGTCAGACCCACCGGATCGGATCGACCACACAGCTGCTTCGAGGCTCATAGTCGCGCTCCTGATCAACGGTCGAACTTGGAGTGACGGCCACAGGTTCACTGTTGCTCAACATCGGGTGGTCCCGCCGGAACACACCGAGACTATTTCGTGTGGCCGCCAACCGCAACGTCGCGATCGGGCGGGCGGGCCCCGCTCAGGAAACCCTCAGCTGTCAGAGACCAGCGATTCGTGGCCGGGGTCGTGAGGTCGGCGCTTTTCGTGACCCGCCGGACTTCGAGCCGTTCTTCACCGCCGACAGAGGAAGCGCGATGTCTTCGAGCGATTGCTGTTCCGCCGCGATGCCGAGCCACATCTCGACGAGGCCACCCACGATCATGACACCGGCGCCGATCAGGTAGCCGATGAAGAGCTTGAAGTGGTCCTGACCATTGCCGATCAACATGCCGTACAGCCAGGGCCCCATGGCACCGAAGGTCTGGGCGATGGCGAAGAAGACCGCGATGGCCTTTGCTCGGACCTCCACCGGGAAGATCTCGCTCACTGTCAGGTACGCCGCGCTCGCGCCCGAGGATGCGAAAAAGAATATGACGCACCAACAGATCGTCTGGGTCGTCGCGTTGAGGGCACCAGCATCGAAAAGAAATGCACTTATGACGAGAAGAATTCCGGACAGGATGTACGTCCCCGAGATCATGCGGCGGCGACCGATCGTGTCGAACAGTCGCCCGAGCGTCAACGGGCCAATGAGATTGCCGAGGGCGAAGAACATGAAATAGTACGGCGTGTCGTTCGTCGATACGCCGTACACCTTGGTCAAGACGAGGGCGTAGGTGAAGAAGATCGCGTTGTACAAGAACGACTGCGTGATCATCAAAGTGGCCCCGAGTATCGCCCGCCGCGGATAGGTGACGAAGAGCGTGCGGGCCAGCGCGATAAATCCGATATTGGTCGCGGGGGCCACTTCGATCTCCTTGGTCTCATCGACCGTGCCGAGAGTCCCTCCAGAGGCCTGGGTGGCCTCTTCGATCCGCTTCACTTGGGTTTCGGCCTCTTCCTCCCGGCCGTGCATGAGGAGCCACCGCGGACTCTCGGGAAGGTTCTTGCGGACGAAGAGTATGACGAGGCCGAGCACCGGACCGGTGAGGAACGCAACCCGCCAGGAGTACGAAGCCGAGAGATTGTTCACCAGGACCAGCGTCACGATTGTGCCGAGGAAAGCGCCCCCCCAGTAGGTGCCATTGACCGCAATGTCGACCCGCCCCCGGTACTTGGCCGGAATGAGCTCGTCGATTGCGGAGTTGATCGCCGCATATTCACCACCGATTCCCATGCCGGCGATGAACCGTGACACCCAGAGCCAATACACCCAGCCTTGCGAATGACCGAACGTCAGGGCGGTGAGGAACCCGCCGAAGAGATAGACCCCCAGGGTGATCATGAACAGATTTCGACGCCCCCACTTATCGGACAAGCGCCCGAAGAACAGTGCTCCCACCACCTCACCCAAGAGGTACACGGTGCCGATGGCGAAGGACACCTCGCTCGAAGAGAGGTTCAGCGCCTGCGGCTTGCTGATGAGGGCGGTGACATTGCTGGCGATCGTGATCTCCAACCCATCGAGCACCCACGCCACACCGAGCGCGACGACGAGCATAGTGTGAAAGCGGGACCATCCGAGCCGATCGAGACGGGCCGGGATCAGGCTCCGTATCGGCTCCCTCCCGGCGTCTGCCGTACTGGATCCGCTCTTTGTGTCGTCGTGCAAAATGACCATCTGTCAACCCCCAGTTCTTGGCGATTGGGGTATTCCCCGTGGCGGGACCGTCAAACGGAAAGAGTGGCTGGGGGTCGAGATGGCGCAGATGACGTGCGCACGCTGTTGGTCGGGGTCCGTTTAGCCGTATCCCAATCGGGAATGGAATTGTCGAGACGATGACCGGTCGCGCCCGCCTGACGATTGCCGCGAACAATTCTGCCGCGAGATATAACTGAGGGATGGCTCGCCAGGAGACCCGGGTGACGGTGGGGGATCGAGAGCTCACCGTTTCGAATCTGGAAAAGGTTCTCTTTCCCGAATCGGGGTTCACGAAAGGGGAGTTGATCGACTACTACGCAAAAGTGGCGCACACGATGCTGCCGCACATCGAGGACCGGCCCCTCACCATGAAGCGGTATCCCGATGGCGTGGACAAGAGCTACTTCTACGAGAAGCACGTGCCGTCGCATGCCCCGTCGTGGGTCCGTACCGTCAGCGTGCCCAGTTCCGATGGCGACGATGCCGTCGAGTACACCGTGGTGGATGACCTGCCCACCCTGGTGTGGGCGGCCAACTTGGGAACGATCGAATTCCACGTACCACTGTGGCGGGTGGGAAGAAGACGGCGCTTGCCCGCCCCTCCGGATCTGCTCGTCTTCGACCTCGATCCGGGAGAGGGGATGGCGCTTGTCGAATGCTGTCAGGTGGCCCTCTTCGTGCACGAGGAGTTGGGCGCCCGAGGGTTACAGACGCGGGTGAAAACGAGCGGATCCAAAGGGATCCAGGTGTATGCCCACCTCAACGGCAAGAAGACGTGGGAGTCGTCGCGCACCGATGCACACGAGATCGCCCGGGCGATCGAGCGGGAGCACCCGGAGATGGTGACGTCGAATATGCGGAAATCCCTCCGCCGCGGGAAGATCCTCATAGATTGGAGCCAGAACCACCCGTCTAAGACGACGATCGGTGTCTACTCGATTCGGGGGCGCGCTCTTCCCATGGTGTCGACGCCAGTCACCTGGGAGGAGGTCGCAGGGTGCCTGCAACGTGGTGACCCCTCCGTGCTGGAGTTCACGAGCGCCGACGTCCTGGTCCGGGTGGAGGAGCTCGGCGATCTGTTCGCCTTCTCGTAGATTTCCGGTCCAAGGCGCAAACCGACAGACGCGCGACGGGCGCGGGGTACAAAATGCCTCATGGCTACTCAGCGCAAGGGCACACCCGGCGAGAAGAGCAAGTCCGCCCTGGAGCCGTATCGGGCGAAGCGGAATGCGGCCAGGACCCCGGAGCCCATGGGGGATCGTCCCCGCAGCCGGCGGGGGAAGGATCTCCCGGTGTTCGTCATTCAGGAGCACCATGCCCGAGCTCTGCATTGGGACTTCCGTCTCGAGCACGAGGGCGTGTTGGTCTCGTGGGCTCTTCCCAAGGGGGTGCCGGAGGACCCCAAATCCAACCACCTCGCGGTCCATACGGAAGATCACCCCTTGGACTACGGATCCTTCGAGGGTGAGATTCCGGCGGGAGAATATGGCGGGGGACGGGTCAAGATCTGGGATCACGGCCACTTCGAGGTCGAGAAATGGCGCCCTGATGAGGTCATGGTGGTGCTGCACGGCTCCAGAGTCAGAGGCCGCTACGTTCTTTTCCCCACTGGCGGGAAGAACTGGATGATCCATCGCATGGATCCTGCGCCGGAGGACTTCCACCCCCTGCCCGAGAAGGTCCGACCGATGCTGGCCACGCCGGGAACGCTCCCAGCGAGCGATAGGGGATGGGCCTTCGAAATCAAGTGGGACGGGGTGCGGGCGATCTCGTTCATCGAAGGTGGGCGCATCCGGATGATGAGCCGCAATGACAAGGATCTGACCCCTTCGTTCCCGGAGTTCCGGGAGTTGGGAGAGTTCCTCGGGTCACGGCCTTGCGTGCTGGACGGAGAGATCGTTGTTCTCGGGGAGGATGGCGCCCCCGACTTCGGCCGCCTGCAGCACCGCCTCCATCTGACGAGCGCCAATGCGGTCAAGAGGCAGAGCGCCGAGTCTCCTGCGAGTTATGTGCTCTTTGACGTTCTTCATCTCGACGGTCACCCACTGTTCGCGAAGTCCTATGACGAGCGCCGCGCGCAGCTCGAGGACCTCGGGCTCTCGGGTGCCTCCTTTGCGACCGCAGACTCATTCCGCGATGTCAAGGGGGAGGACACCCTCCACGCGACGAAGGAAGCCGGCCTCGAAGGGGTGATTGCGAAACAGCGCGGCTCTCGGTACGTCGAGGGTAAGCGGAGCGATGCGTGGATCAAGATCAAGAACGTACGAACCCAGGAGGTCGTCATCGGTGGTTGGACCGACGGCGCCGGCAGCCGTGCCGGCAGCATCGGTGCGCTCCTCCTCGGGGTCCCAGCAGAGGAAGGACTGCGTTTCGTCGGAAAGGTCGGCACCGGGTTCAAGGACCATGACCGCGAGTCCCTGATGGAACTGCTCCGGCCGTCGACGAGAACAACGAACCCCTTCACCCCGGCGTCCGACATCAAGGAGCGGGCGGCGCATTTTGTCGAGCCCGAGCTCGTCGGCGAAGTGCGCTTCGGCGAATGGACGCAGTCCCTACGCCTCCGACATCCGGTCTGGCGTGGACTGCGGCCGGACAAGAACCCTCAGGACGTGGTGGTCGAGTCCTGAGGCCCGCTCGTAGGCCCTACCAGCGATAGAAGCGGTGACGTCCGGCGGTTTCACCCCGACCGATCGCAGCACCGACGAGCCACAGCACCAGGAAGACGATGGCAACGATCCACAGCAGGTGCACGGCGAAACCGATGCCGAAGAAAAGTAGGACGAGAAGGAGTGCCAGTAAAAGGATCATGGAACATTCCTACCCCTCTCGGCGCGGCACCAAACGCTTCTCGCACGACAGGAAACTCCGCACTCGGGGCGAATGCTCCTCAGGGATTTCGCTCGGTCGCGTGGTCGGCATGAATGCGCTCGGCCCCCTTGCCGGCCGCATCGTCCTCCCCCGAGGACAGCCATTCGCTCTGCGTCATGGCAGGTGTGGCGAAGTCGACCGAAACTTCTTGCTCGGGGCGACGCTGGTTTTGGGTGGCCTGAAGGGCCAGTGACTTCTGATCGGCTTCGGTGAGCGGAGGCTGTACGAGACCCCTGGGCCAGAGATGCCGAGCCAGCACGGTGTTCAATTCGGCGGCGTAGATCGTAAGTTGGGAACCGAGGTAGATGAAGGCGACGAGCCCGAGGACCACCCCGAACGTGCCGTAGGTCGTACTGTCGTTCTTGAGGTCATGGCCGATCAGATAGCCGCCTACGGCTTGGAGGATGGTCCAGGCGATGCCGCCGAAAATGGCCCCGGCCACGAGTTGGCGGCTTCGCACCACCTTGGGGGTGAGTACCCGGAAGGCGCCGAAATATGTCGCGATGTTCACCACAATGGCGAGAGCCTCACCGAAAACGCCCAGAGCGACGTTGTGTCGCCCGAAGGTGCCGAACCCGGCAAGAGCGGTCGTCACGACGAGTCCCGACCCGAGGACAAGGAGAAAGACGAAACTGCGGCCGAGGCGCGTGACGAAATTCGGTCGGTCGGCTCCCGGCAGGTTCCAGACCTGGGACATCGAGAAGAGCCCGGATTGCGCGAGACCGGTGCTTCCCCAGAAAAGAGCCAGGAGACCCACGACGAGCCCGATCACCGAACTTCGCTGCAGACCATGGATCTGGCTCCCGAGTTGATTGCCGACGACGGGGAACTCGTGCAAGGTCGAGTGAAGGAGGGAGGATCGCGCCCCGGGATCGTGCGCCAACACGATGTTGAGCACGGTCACCAGAAGAAGCAGGAGCGGAAACACGCACAAGAAGGCCGAGAAGGCGAGGTTGGCGACGAGGATGCCGGCATTGTCGTCACCGAATTTCTTCATGACGCCGATGACGACGGCGGCGGGCCCGAATCGTTGTTGTGCGACGTCGATTCGCCGCATCGTCTTCTCGAGTGGACGCATACCCTCTTCCTCCGTGGGTCTCACGTACCCGAAGAGGGCGCCACATAACCGAGTGGACGACGGAGTCGTTCAGCCGGGCGCCAACCGATGTGGTGGCCTCAACCCCCTTTGGGCGGGACCCCGGCATGAAAGGCGTCGACCCACTCGTCGACGACGGCCCATTCCAGCGTGAGCCAGGCCAGCCGCGCTTCCTCACCCTTTGGGACTTCGGCCGTCGGCCATGCCCGTACCGTCATCGGCGTCGTGATGGGAAGTTCACCCCACGCCTGCCGAGCGGTGACGACCTTGTCCAACCCGGCGTGGGCGACGACGACCACGGGCAGGTCGGGGCGAGCGTCGAGACCGGCCAGGACGCCGCCCGGACGCGGGGGCAGAACGTTGGTCATCAACGCCGCAGCGCGGGCTGACTCCGATTTGTGGTCGCGACGCAAGCGCCTGATGGCACGCAGACGTCGGTGCGGTGTCCAATTCGCTCCCTCGGGGAACAGCAGGAGAGCCTCGCGCTGAGTGAGGGACGCCGTCATCGCCGCCACCTTTTCACGCATGTCCGTCCCATCGCCTGAGGGGGACGCCAAGAAGCAGCAACCGAGGCGATGTAAGAGCACATCGATGAGGGGGTCCAGCTGAAGGATGTCCTTGAGGACGATACGTACACTGCGGTGGTACCTGGTCAACAGCAGATGGACCAACGCGAACGAGTCGCCCGGGCCCCCGTGTCGGGCGAGGACGAGTACGGGATCCGTCCCCGAGAGCTGCGTCGCATCCGACGAATCGACCACGACGACGTGGAATCCGAGGCATCGGTGCGCAGCGCGCAGGACCGTTCCGAGCGCCCAGGCGAGGAGGGCCTCATTGGCGATGACCCACTCCCGGCGGCTTTCCCGACGCAACAGGGACGCGATCGCATGCCGCAGCCAGAGGAGACCTGCGGTCAGCAGCGCGATGAGCTCAACGAACGTGTAGCTCAGGGCGAAAGCGCAAAGGCGAAGGATCCGCCGCCGTGCGACCAGCGGGGCGACCAGGGCGCCAATGACAACCCCCACGGCGAAGACGGCCGCCAGCACGATCAGCACCGCGATGTCCACGGGCAGGAGAAGGCGGCGAACCAGGCGCGAACGCAGGGCGGGGGGCATCGAGAGGTGCGCTAGGGGAGTGACTTTGCGTCGAGATAGTCGGCGGTCGCCGCATAGGCAGCGTCAATCCTTCCCCTCACGCCAGAGGTGGACCGATAACGCATGGAGAGGGCGGGCGGGGTGGAACCGCTCGGCAGGACGTTGACGTCAACCGCTTGTGCGAGGCTCGCGAGCTCTTCGCCGAACTGATGGCGCCGCGCGATCTCGAAGGCGACCACCGCAACTTGCCATGGTCGTGTGGGCGGCTTCAGCGGCTGCTCGAGACGGCCCACATGGAGCACGAAGATCCTTGTGGCGCCCAACTCGGCCGCTCGTCCGATCGGAACGGAGCGGACAAGTCCGCCGTCGAAATAGTGCTCGCCGCCGATCTCGACTGCCGGCAGCAGGCCTGGAACCGCACACGACGCGAGAACGGCCGGTGTCACCAACCCTGAGGAGAACCAGGTGGCCGTGGCGCGCTCGATGGATGCTGCAACACATTCGAATCGAACCGCGAGGTCGTTGAACTCGATCGGGCCGAGCTCGCCTTCGATCAACTGACGGAGACTGTCGTTGCTGTGCAGATGCGTCCCGTGGCGAGCGAGCGTACCGAGCTGGCCGAACACGGATCCGCCGAACACACCTCGCTCGGACAGCCCCGTCCACACGTTGACCATGCGGTCGACCGACTCGAGGGAAGGCTCAGCGGCGACAAATGCGCCATTGAGAGCGCCCACGCTCGACCCGACGATCAGGTCCGGGACGATGTTGCGCTCGAAGAGCGCGCGCAGCATGCCCACTTCAGCTGCGCCGAGAATACCGCCGCCGCCGAACACGAACGCCGTAGGACCCGTGGATGCCATCGGACGAGGTTATGCCCGATATCCGGTTGCCCAGCGCAGCGACCCGTGGCAGCGTGGAATGAGGGTCACGTGCGGGACACGTCGACCGGCCACGCAGTCCTGGTTTCAGGCCATCGGGAGCCGGGTACATCAGCAACGTGGGTGTTCATGCCTGAGGACGACAAGGCTTCATCCGAATCGCTCGTGCGGTCAACCGATTATTCGCTCTATGTCGTGACAGCGTGTGCGAACGACGAACCCAGTGGGTGCCTCGCCGGCTTCGTGACACAAGCGAGCATCGATCCTGTGCGCTTCATCGTCTGTGTGTCGAAGATCAACCACACTTTCGGTGTGGCCTTGACGTCGCCCGGCCTGGGTCTCCACCTGCTCGGCGCGGACCAGCGGGACACGGCTTCACTCTTCGGGGAGCAGACGGGCGACGTCATCGACAAGTTCGCGCGTGTTCGGTGGACGCGAGGTGCGACCGGAGCACCAATCCTCGCCGAGTGCGCAGCATGGGTCGAAGGCGCGGTCATCGATCGCATGAGTGGTGGCGATCATGAAGCGTTTCTCATCACCGTGGTCGACGGAGGGGGTGGCGCGCACCCCGGTCGACTGACCAAGGCCGATGCGGCGGACTTTTCGCCGGGGCATCCGCAATAGGCCACCGGGACGGACGTCGAGAACCGGGGCTACGTTCAGAACGGCCCGGCGAGGTCACCAAGTCTGGCGGTGAGCCGAAGATTCTCGGAGTAGTCGACCGGGCAGGCAATCACGGAAACCACGTCCTCGGCCAACGCTTCGTTGAGTATGGGGAGAAGCTCGCTCGCCTCGCGCACCTGGTAGCCGCGCGCGCCGAAACTCTGGGCGTACGCGACGAAATCGGGATTCGTGAAGTCGGTCGCCACGTTGTGGCCTATCTCGAGCTCCATCTTCCACTTGATGAGCCCGTAGGCATCGTCCTGCCAGATCAACACGGTGAGTGGGATCCGCTCGCGCACGGCAGTCTCTATCTCCTGGGAGTTCATGAGGAACGCGCCGTCACCGATTGCGGCGAGGACCCTGCGGTCCGGCGCCGCCAGTTTGGCCGCGATCGCGCCGGGGAGAGCGAAGCCCATGGTCGACAGCCCATTGGACACCAGGCACGTGTTGGGTTCGTACGTGGGGTAGAGACGGGCCATCCACATCTTCACAGCGCCCGTGTCGGCGAGGACGATGTCCGCCTGACCGAGAGCGGAGCGGGTGTCGGCCACGATCCGTTGCGGTTTGAGGGGGAAGCTGTCGTCGAGAGCACCCCGAGTGAGGTCATCGGTCAGCAGGCGGCGGATCTTCTCGCCGCTGGTACCCGGTTCGAACCGGCGCCTGGTGGCGACGCCCAAGGCGTCGAGCGTCCGGCTGATATCCGCTTGGACCCCGACCTCGACGTCATAGTGCGCGTCGACCTCGGCCGGAAACCGGCTCAGATGAATGATCCGCTTGTCTGCATGGGGGTTGATCCGCTGTGGATCGAATTCCTGGAGCTCGTAGCCCACGCTGATGATCGCGTCGGCCTCATCGAAACCGAAGTTGACATAGTCGTGGCTCATGAAGCCCACAGCGCCGAGGGCGTTGGGATGGTCGTCGGGGAACACGCCCTTTCCATGGAAGCTGGTCGCGACCGGGAGTCCCAAAAGCTCGGAGAAGCGGATCAGGGCATCCGCCGCCCCGCTCCGTGCCGCGCCGTGGCCGGCGAGCACGATCGGTCGCTTGCTCGCATCGAGCACCGCTGCCGCGCGTGCGATTTGCGACGGAGAGGGCTCGTCCGGGCGCGGGATATTGACGGGAAGAGGTCTTGCGTCCTCCCTGACGATGAGAGCTTCCACGTCTTCAGGCACCGCGAGAAAGACCGCCCCGGGGCGTTCGGTGTGCGCAACCTTGAAGGCCTTGCGCACCATCTCGGGCACCGCCCCTGCGGTGAGGACCATGTCAGCCCATTTGGTGACGGGGGTGAACATCGCAACCAAGTCGACGCTCTGATGCGACTCCTTGTAGATGCGGTGCAAGCCCACTTGTGCGGAGATGGCCACGAGGGGAGTGCTGTTGCTGTTGGCATCGGCTGTTCCGAGGAGGAGATTTATCGCTCCCGGACCCAAGGTGGATGAGCAGACGCCGGCGCGGCCGGTGAGGCGGCCGTGGATCTCGGCCATGAACGACGCCGCTTGTTCGTGGCGGACCAGGACGTAGCGAATGGACGACCGCGACACGGCATCGGTGAACCGGATGTTTTCCTCACCTGGCACGCCGAAGATGCATGTGACACCTTCGTTCACGAGGCAGCGAACGAGCAGATCGGCGACTCGCCCTTGCTCTTCGGCCACGCTGGGAGCGTAGCGAAAGGAAACGCACTACCCCCGGCCGACCCTCCCTCAGGGATGGGGCGACTGCCAACGCCACACGACCGAGGCCCACGTCATGCCGGCGCCGAAGCCCACGAACAGGACTGCATCCCCGGGGTGCAGGCGTCCCTGACTGATCGCGTCGACCAGTGCCAGGGGAATGGACGCTGAACTCGTGTTGCCCGTCCATTCGACCACCGACGCGATCCGGTCGTTGGAGATGCCGATCCGATCGGCGATGGCCTCCATTATCCGTTGATTGGCCTGATGGGGGACAAAGAGCGCTACGTCCGCTGCCTCGACCTTCGCCAGCTGCAGCGCCGCATTGGCCGATTCGACCGCAGCCCTGACGGCCTTGCGGAAGACCTCCTGGCCCCGCATGACCATCCCCTCGCCATGGTCCACGTAGAGGAGGTTGACCAGGGAGCCGTCCACGCCGGCATCCCACGCGAGAAGCGAGCCGGGCCCGCTCACCGCTTCGAGGACGAGCGCGCCCGCCCCATCTGCAAAGAGAAAGGCGTTCGTGCGATCTTCCCAGTTGAGGGTCCGTGTCATCGTCTCGGCCCCGATCAGGAGGACCTTGCGGGCACCCGTCGACAACATGCCGGCCGCGGTGATCAAGCCGTAGGTGAAGCCGGCGCATGCCGCATTGAGATCGACCGCTCCACCGGTGATCCCGAGCGCACCGGCGACGACCGAGGAGGTGCCGGGCATCACCTGATCCGGGGTGGTCGTGCACAGCAGCACGAAGTCGATCTCGCCGGGCGCTACCTGCGCGGTTGCGATTGCCTGTCGCCCCGCCTCTATGGCCAGGGTCGCGGTGGTGCCGAGACCGCCCGATGGGTGGACGTCCGGGGCGGGCGAGACGAAGGGTCCCGTGGCGACGCGCCGCGTGCGCACGCCGGAACGCTCGACGATCCACTGGTCGCTCGTGTCCAGGATGGACTCCAGATCCTTGTTGCTGACCACCGTGGGGGGGAGTGCGGCGCCCCACCCGGTAATGACACAGCCACGTTCGCTCACCAACGACCAATCGCAGTCGGGTGAGCAGGTGGAGCGACGTCCGCCGAACAAGAGGTCATAGGCCCAGCGTACGGGAATAGTGCGGTGACCGGCGAGTAAGCAGGCACATCAACGTGGGAAGAAGGTCATTGCGAATGGCCGTTTCTCCTGAATGGCGTCGGTGGGGCGGGTCTGGTCGCGGTCAAAGACCCTCGTGACCGAGTTCCCCGCCAGGTCCTCCAGAACGTCGTCGATGACCAGCTCATGTGGTCCTGCGCTCCAGGGCTCCGCCGGTCGCAGCCGCCACGATCGTTCGGCCGGCCCGACCTCTCCCGCTCCGGCGATGCGTCGGCCGGCGGGATCGACCACATGAAGGCAACGGTTGAGCAGGCCATAGTCGAGTGGGCGGTCGAATTGGACGTCCAGCGGTTCGAGGCTCTGCCGTGAGGGGTTGCACAGTACCCAGCCCTCCGGCATTACCCGCCGCCGTTCGTCGGCGACCACGTCGTAGTGCTTTTCGGCCCCGGAGCGAAGGGGGGCGCCCCGGGCATCGCGGAAAGCTGCGTCGACAACGAGGCGAAACGGCTGGCCGATCCGGATCGGATACCCGGTGTGACGGTGCGCCGCAAGGCCTCGTTTAATGCGGGCGGGATCCAGCAGGACCGTGAGTCGACGATGGGCCCCGTCCCACAGTTCGTACTCCGTTGACAACAACGCGTCGTGGAGCGGTGCGCCGTGGTCGTCGACAAGGCGGAGATGCTCCCTGGCGTACCCTTCGCCCATCGATGCGGAGAAGACCACATAACAGCGCAAGAGATTGCGCGGAACCTCCTGTGCCAGCGGATGGATCGACAGCACCTCGGTCGTCGCTCCGATGGGGCGCGCCGGTCGGACGAGGACGGCCGCCATGGCCCCGCCGATCGTGACCGCGTAGGGCGCGCCCTCCATGAAAGCGAATCGGGGAACAAAGCACACGTCGTCACCATCACGCGTGGTGTGGCCTGCCATTGGTGGGAAACGAGCGGCCACCTCGGCCGTGTGGGGATACACCTGCACGGTCTCTCCAGGCTCGACGCCGCAGAGGCGAATGCAGTCTTCGTCGCCGCAACGCGACCACGATGCGCTGATCAAGGCCGAGCTAGAGCGAAGACGTCTTCAATGAGCGGAGGTGGTGACGACCGTTGTCGTCCACCTGGAGCGCGAGGACGACGTCGGCGGCGAGGTTGGCCAGGCGGATGACCCCCTGGTAGTCCGTGGTCTGGCGCGGCACGCCGACCGGCTCCTTGGGTTCGGTGAGCGGCTCCTGTGCGTCGATGTCACAACGGGCGATCTTGACCAGGCCGTGGGCGCTGTTGGCCACAAGGAGGTGCTCCTCGCCCTGGTCGACAAACGTGATCATGTCCAACGGTTGATTGGCTGCGCCGAGCTCGGCCACCGTCCGCCCGACGGTCTTGGACCCCGGCTCCAGATCTTCGAGGGGAAAGTGCACGATGGGCGTGCATGTGTAACCCGCCACGATGCTCCGACCGCCCTCGTAGGGCACGAACGTCCGGATCGGTGCTGCGGTTTCCCACTTGCCGTGCGAGACATGAAAGATCTCGAGACTGTTTTCCTTGGCCTCGTCGCCGAAGGGGAAGGGGAAACGCCGCAGCTTCGAGGAGAACTCCTCGTTCGAGAGACCGGCCACGAGGAGGGAGCCGTCCGTGTAGGCCAGGTCGGTCACGGTGGACGTCCGTATCGGCCTGCGCAGGAGGCGGATGGTCCGATCGCCGAATTGAAATTCTTCCCCCTCCGGGCCGAGGGGGAGCGTCGTGTCCAGTCGCTCGTCGTCGGCGTCGGGTGCGTCGGTGATACTCAGTGCAGAAAAGGGGATGTCGTCAAGCGACACGTGGGAAATGGCGCCGTCGAGCGCCCCGATCCGAACGAGGACGGCCTGTCCCAGATCGCCCCGGCCGCGCTGGACGGACAGGAACACGTTGTGTGACGTGGGATGCACGGCCATGTCCCGAATTACCAGATCGGTGGTCTCGCAGCCCAGAAACGACGCCACTGCTGCATCGACATTCTCCAGGTCGAAGGGTTCGGGCCCGGCCTCCGATGCGGGATCACCCACTTCGACGGCGAATATCGTCGCGGTGCCGTTGTCGGCCACGAAGAGGATGCCGGCTGGTCCGAATGCAATCGGACCAGCAGACTCCATCTCCACGGAACCATTCTGCAACCCGTACGTGCTCATCTGACCTCCCCGGGCCGGCGTGAACCGGTCGTTGTCATCGGTTCTCAGATGCAGCGTACGCTCGTTTCGTCCTCGTCACCCGTGCCGGCTGTGAGTATCTGCGCAAGGAGGGCGATGTCGTTCGCCCCAAGCGTCTCGCTACCATCCTCGGGTGTTTCTTCCCTCGGTCTGGTGCCGGCGCTCGAGGCGACCGAGGTCGATGATGGAATTGCCGGTGGCGTCGAATTCGACTGCTCCGCCCATGCCGGGCAGTGTGCGCAGCAAGAGCTCGTTGCGCCCCCGCCGACAGCCCTGGGTGGTGATGGGGGTCGTCATCACCGGGATTGCTGCAGTGGGGTGTGGTGGCGCGGCACAAAGCGCCGATCCGTCGAGTGGCGGTCAGTCCCTCGATGCCGCCGCCTTCGCTCCGGGCGCCTGCATGGCGTTCGCACCCACCGAGGGTGATCGCCACCAGACGGTGTTTCTCGACGCCGGACACGGTGGCATCGATCCGGGTGGCGTGGGGACCACAGAGGCCGGCACGGCGATCGACGAAGCCCACTTGACGCTTCCGGTGGAGCTCGATGCACTGCAGTTGCTGCGAGCCAATGGGTTTCGCGTCGTCGTCTCGCGAACGTTGCAGTCAACCGTCGTAAGGCTCGCCCCGGGGATGTCGTCCGGAGGTGTCCTCACTCTCGAGGGATCTCACGACGACGTCGTCGCCCGCGATGCGTGTGCCAATGACGCGCGCGCCGACGTGTTGGTCGGGATCTACTTCGATGCAGGCTCTTCACCCCAGAATGCCGGAAGCCTCACGGCGTATGACAACGCACGTTCCTTCGCCGCGGCCAACCAGAAGCTGGCGACATTGGTGCAGCGCGACGTCCTGGCGGACATGAACGCACAAGGTTGGGGGATCCCCGACGACGGCGTCCTTCTCGACACCTCGTTGGGCTCCTACGTCGGTGATCCGTCAGCGGGTGGCCTTGCAAGTGCAGCGGCTGCCTACGACCACCTTCTCCTCATCGGGCCGGCCAAGGCAGGTTACTTCTCCAGTCCGAGCCAGATGCCGGGAGCAGTGATCGAGCCGCTGTACCTGACCGATCCGTTCGAGGCTTCGATCGCGGACACGGCGCACGGTCAGATGGTCATCGCCCACGGCCTGGCCCGAGCAATCGAGACGTTTCTCAAGGGAAGCCGGTCGTAGACCTTCACGTCCTCGGGCCGCCTACGTTGCCGTCAGCCACCGCCCGCCCGCCCCACCAGGCCAGGCCACCGCCCGCCCGCCCCACCAGGCCAGGCCAGGCCACCGCCCGCCCGCCCCACCAGGCCAGGCCACCGCCCGCCCGCCCCACCAGGCCAGGCCACCGCCCGCCGCCGGCTCAGTCCCGTGCGCCCGGCTTGTCGCCCTTTCGGCGGTCGCGGGGGCCGGTATCGGGTCGCTCCCCGGTGTCGACCAGCGTCTGGGCCACCTCCCTGAGTTTTATGTTCAGGTACAGCGAGGCCCGCCGCAAAATGTCGAAAGCCTGGTCTGCCGGGATCCGCTCGCGCTCCATGAGAATGCCTTGTGCCTGCCCGATGATCTCCCGGCTGCTCAGGGCCGAGTGCAGGTTGTCGATGCGACGCTCCTCGTCTTCGTACAGGTGGGCAGCCGCGAGAGCTGCACTCGCCAACGACGACAGAATCACGCCTTTGGCTCTGTCGACTACGCCGAAGGCGGAGGAATAGGTGGCATAGAGGTTGACGGCGCCGAGGGCGCCGTTGGCAGTCAGTGGAAGGGCCAGCGCGCTGCGCATACCGTTCTCACCGGCCCGGGGGCCGAAGTTCGGCCACCGTGGGTCGGTGCCCAGGTCGTCGCCGTAGACCATGACCCCTTGCGCGATTGCGTCGAGACACGGACCTTCGCCCGTTTGATGTTGCAACAGGTCGATGATCTCGACGATCGGATCTGTGGAGACCGGGGTGACGACCGTGTCGCCCTGCACCAGGAACAGACCGGCAAAGTCGCAACCCTCGATGGTCTCCACGGCAACGGTCACGATCTGTTCCAGCGTGCCGTTGACGCTTCCAGCCGAGAAGAGGAGCCCGGCCGTCTCGGAGAATGTCGCGGTCAGCTCCTCAACAGGATCCTGACCAATCGTTTCGCTCTCGATGGGGTCCATAGTGAAGCTCCTCTCGCCCCATTTTTTTCAAGTATGACATTCGGATCGCTCTTTAGCACCGAACTGGAGAAAAAAGTGGAAATCGCGTGGGTGAGGGCTGCGCCCCTCCCCGGCTCTTGCCCTCCCCTCCCCCCTCCGGCACGGAGAGAGGGAAACTGCCTTGTGTGTCAGAAGCCGGCCATCCCGACGATGGGCCGGTTGAGGTGGATGGCGCCCGTCGAGCCAAAGAATGCTGCGTCGCCGAAGCTGAAGATCCCGCCGTCTGCGGCGACGAATCGATAGCCGCCTCCGGTGGGCGTGGCTTCCATGCCGACAACCGGCTGGTTGAGGTGGATGGCGCCTGTCGAGCCGTGGAACGTCGCGTCGCCGAAGCTGAAGATCCCGCCGTCGGAGGCGACGAGCCAATAGCCGTGTCCGGAACGGGTGGCGGCCATGCCGACAACCGGCTGGTTGAGGTGGATGGCGCCTGTCGAGCCGTGGAACGCGGCGTCGCCGAAGCTGAAGATCCCGCCGTCGGACGCGACGAGCCAGTAGCCCCTTCCGTCGGGTGTGGCCGCCATGCCCACGATGGGTTGGTTGAGGTGGATGGCGCCCGTCGAGCCGTAGAACGCGGCGTCGCCGAAGCTGAAGATCCCCCCGTCGGACGCGACGAGCCAGTAACCCTTTCCATCAGGTGTTGCCGCCATCCCGACGATAGGCCGGTTGAGATGGATGGCGCCCGTCGAACCGTAGAACGCGGCGTCGCCGAAGCTGAAGATCCCCCCGTCGGAGGCGACGAGCCAATAGCCGCCGGCGTCGGGAGTCGCCGCAATGCCGACCACTGGCTTGTTGAGGCCGATGGCTCCTGTCGAGCCGCAGAAGGGGACGTTACCGAATGTGAACACACCCCCATCCGAAGCAGTCAGGTAGTACCCGCGTGGGGTGCTCGACGGTGCGTTGCACGGGACCTCAATGACCTGAGCCGTCCCTGCATCTCCCGTCAGCTGTGGGTCGTGGTGGAACTGCGGCCACGCCCCCGCCTCGTTGACGACCGATCCGTTCGACCGCGCGATCTCGTAGTGGTACACGATGCTTCCGCCGCCCTGGTAGCCCGCCAGCGTGATGCCGATCGTCCCATTGGGATCATCGGTCACGAGGGGCGAGTTCTGGAAGCCTGTGTTGGGTTGCAGCGTCGTAATGACCGCCCCGGTCTTGCCGTCGAGCACGACCACTCCGTTGACCGTCGGAGCCAGGACGTCCTGGTAGCCCGATCCGAGGTCTGCTGTCACGACTGAGCCGATCACCCGGTTCATCGGAGTTTGCCACAAGACACCGCCATTGGCGCCATTGAGCGCGTACACCGAACCGGTCGTGCCGTTGTCGGTACCCTCTATGACCTGCAGCTGGCCATTGCCGAGCACATCAGCGAGCGCCGGGCTGCTCTTGGTGTTCCCGTTGAGTGTGGCCGACCACGCGAAGTTGCAATGGCTGTCGACGGCGATCAGCTTGTTGGTATCGGAGGAGTGGTAGAAGGCGCCGGTTCCGAAGACGATGCCGACGACCGACGAGCTGCCGAAGAATTCACCGACTGCCGGCGACGATTGGACGGTCTCATTGGTGTTGTACTCGCAGTCGAGGCCACCGTTGGGTTGCGGGGCTCCCGCGTTGCCGGCGGGGCTGAGGATCCTCAGGTGACCGCCGTTGAGATATTGCTGGCCATACGCCAAGCCCATGGACGAGTCGCCGCCCTCGACGATTTCCGTAGTGCCGTTGCTGTAGAGGTCGGCCAAGGCCGGCGTTGTGAAATTGCTGTCGGCCTGGAACCACGGGAATCCCGTGAGGAGCGATCCGCTGTTTGCGGTGAGGGCGTACTGGTTCTGGCCCAGTGAGCCGGCGGTCACGTCGGTGCCACCTTGGAGGTTGCCGACGGCCAGCGACGCCTGCACGCCGCTGTGCGTGGTCGGATCGGTCGGCGGGTTGGTCTCCTGCACGAACCACTGGTCGCCGCCGTTCGGGCTGATGGCCTGGTAGCCGCCAGCCGTGGGGATCGCCGCGTCGCCTGAGCCGACGAAGACGCTGTCGGAGGCACTTCCCGGGGTGACGGCCCCCACCGACGGGCTCGAGTTCACCGGAGCACCGGCGTTGTAGGTCCATCCCCGGGCGCCTGTCGCCAGATTGAAGGTATAGACGAGACCCGATTCGTCACCGACGACGACAGATCGTCCTTGGGGCAGGTTCGCCACATTGGGCGAGGAGAGCGCGATCGGGTTGCCCGCGTCAGGCAGCACTCCGGTCTGCCAGGTGGGCGAACCGAAGGAAATGGCATTGGGGCTCGCGGCGCCTGATGGGAGCTGTGCCACGACCCCGAGGATCGATCCGACCCCCAACGCGAGGACGCCGGCCAACGTGGTGCGGCCGAACCTTCCTCGTTCACGCGGGGCGCGCATCGCCGCATCATTCCGTCCGATCATGTGCACCGACTCCTTGCCCTCTTGTCGCTATCCGAAACGAACTGTTGTGCCGAAAGACCGCAATCAAGCTGGGATGACGCTCCGTGGAGGCGGTCGAGCACCGTCAAGCCAGTTTGGCGTGCGGTCCCCCAATTCCTGGCGCGCCACGGCCCAACATCCTCCCAATTCGTCTGACGCATCCCTCAGGGCCATGAGGGGTTCCCGTGGCCGTTCACCCTGGTCGCGTTGGCCTTTCCCGCGTCTCGGTGCTGTCATCCGTAGCAACCCCGGTAGCCTCCGGCACCTGGCGTGGCCGGGTTCCTCCGCGGCGAGGCATGATGCACGATGCACCCGCACACGGAGGCGTAGATCCGCTTCCAGTCCCCGAAGGATCGGTGAGATGGCGCTTCCCCCAGCGATAGAGATCGCACGTCAGGCGACGTTGCGGCCGATCGACGAGATCGCCGCGCAGATGGGGATTCCCCTCACGATGCTCGAGCACTACGGCGCCAACGTGGCCAAGATCAACCTCGACACGGTCGCCACCCTCGCCGGCCGCCCCCGGGCCCGCTACATCGTCGTCACGGCGATCACGCCGACGCCGCTGGGGGAGGGGAAGACGACGACCACCATCGGGCTCGGGCAGGCCCTGGGCTGCCTGGGGAAGCAGGCCACCATCGCCATCCGTCAGGCCTCCATGGGCCCGACGTTCGGGATCAAGGGTGGCGCAGCAGGTGGTGGCTACAGCCAGGTCGTGCCGTTCGAGAACCTCAACCTGCATCTCACCGGGGACCTCCATGCCGTGACCGCGGCGAACAACCTCCTGGCCGCCATGGTCGATAACCACGTGCAACAGGGCAACGCACTCGGGATCGATCCACATGCGATCACCTGGAGAAGGGTGCTCGACGTCAACGACCGCTCCCTGCGCAACATTGTGTCCGGTCTCGGGACCCGCGAGGACGGAACGCCCCGCCAGACCGGCTTTGACATCACTGCGGCCTCAGAGGTCATGGCGGTGCTCGCGCTCGCCACGTCGCTCCAGGACCTTCGGGCGCGCTTGCGGCGGATCGTTGTCGGGTTTACGGCTGGTGGGGAGCCTGTCACCGCCGAGGACCTCAAGGCAGCGGGTGCCATGACGGTGATCATGCGCGATGCGATTAAGCCGAACCTCCTCCAGACGCTCGAGAACACACCGGTGCTGGTGCACGCCGGCCCGTTCGGCAACATCGCCCACGGCAACTCATCGGTGGTCGCCGACCTGATCGGGATACACGCCGGTGAGTACCTGATCACTGAGGCGGGATTCGGCTCTGACATGGGAGCCGAGCGATTCTTCAACATCAAGTGTCGAACGTCCGGTTTGGTGCCCGACGCAGCAGTCGTCGTCGCCACCGTGCGTGCGCTCAAGCTGCACTCTGGCCGCCACAAGGTGACGGCCGGCCGGCCGCTGCCGCCCGAGATGCTCGAGGAGAACCCCGAAGAAGTACATCTTGGTGGCGCAAACCTGCTCAAGCATTTGGAGATCGTGCGTCGCCACGGTGTCACTCCGGTGGTAGCCATCAACGCCTTTGCCGAGGATTTCGCCTCCGAGCATGCGGCGATCCGGGAGATCGCAGCTTCGGTCGGGGTGCGGACAGCGGTCTGCACCCACTTTGTCGACGGGGGAAAGGGTGCTGTCGAACTGGCGGAGGCGGTCATCGAGGCAGCAGACGAACCGTCTGCGTTCCGGATGCTCTACGACAGCGAGGCAACGCTGCGCCAGAAGATCGAGACCATCGCCACCGAGGTCTACGGGGCGGACGGCGTGGACTATCTGCCGGCAGCGGCGCGCCAGCTCGCCACCTACGAACGGGCTGGTTTCGGCAATCTTCCCGTTTGCATCGCCAAGACGCACCTCTCGATCTCCTCGGATCCGTCTCTCAAGGGCGCCCCGACGGGATGGCGCTTGCCGGTCCGAGAAGCGAGGGCCAACGTGGGCGCCGGATTCGTCTACCTGGTGAGCGGGGACATGAGGACGATGCCCGGGCTCTCCTCGAGTCCCGCGGCGGAAAAGATCGACATCGACGAGAACGGCAACGTCGTCGGGCTCTACTGACCCCCGGACCTCACCCCGGCCCCGATCGTCTCACCCCGGCCCCGATCGTCTCACCCCGCGGCTCGCTACCCCCGTTCGGAGAAGGTCAGTCGCAAATCGGGCTGCGGTCCGAAGCGCAGATCGTCGCCGTCGCCACCGCTGGCGACGAGCTTCTGCCATCCTGCAATGCCGATCATCGCCGCATTGTCCGTGGCGAGGGATTGCGGCGGAATTAAGAGTTGGCTGCCGAACTCGTCCGCGAGAGCCTGCGCCCGCGCCCGGAGGATGGGACTGGCCGCGACACCTCCGACGATGGCCAATGCCGGGTCGCCGAATTCCTCCAAAGCCCGGCGGAGCTTGGCGCACAGCACATCCATGCACGCGGCGGCGAAAGAAGCGGCAACGTCGGCCACCACGAAGGAAGGGTTCTTGCGGACGTAGTTGACGACTGCGGTCTTGAGGCCAGAGAACGAAAAGACGTACCCGTCCTGGATCATCGGGCGGGGAAAACTGAGCACATCGTTCCCGGTGCCGGCCAGCCGGTCGAGGATGGGGCCGCCCGGGTAGCCCAGACCTAGGTAGCGGGCAATTTTGTCGTAGGCCTCGCCGATGGAATCGTCCACCGTCTCACCCAACAACTCGTACTCTCCGAGCGCCGTCGCCCGGGTGAGCATGCAGTGACCCCCGGAGACCAGGAGCGCCGTCTGGGGGAAGGGGACGTGACGGTTGGCCAGAAAGACACTGGCCAAGTGGCCCTCGAGGTGGTTGACACTGACGATCGGCACTCCCCACGCGAAGGCCAGCGACTTGGCGGTCGCCATCCCCACCAGGAGCGCCCCCACCAGCCCGGGTCCCGATGTCACCGCAACGGCAGCGAGCTCGGGCCCGGTGATCCCCGCTTCTGCCAGAGCCTGGGCGACAATCGGCGTAATGAGCTCGACGTGGGCGCGACTGGCGAGCTCGGGCACCACTCCGCCGAACTCGGCGTGGAGATCGATCTGGCTCGCCACCACCGACGACCGCACCTCGTAGTCTTCGCCGATCACGGCCGCCGCCGTCTCGTCGCACGAGGTCTCTATCGCCAACAGGAACCGGGGCTGGTCACTCATGCGCCGCCCCCCTCGCGCCCTGGCACCACGCCGCGCCCCGGGCCCCTCGCGCCCCGGCACCACGCTGTGCCCCGGAGCCTCGCCCAGGGCTGCCGCCACCGCCTGGCGGGGGATCGCTCCTTCGCGTTCGACGTCGGCGACGACCGAGCGGACATTGACCAGCGTCGAGGGTGAGGAGTCGAGGGTTCCGGCGTCGATGGCCAGGTCCACATGCGGAGCAAGCTGGCGACCAGCTTCTTCCGCCGAGAGTGGGGTTGCCGCACCGTGCCGGTTGGCGCTGCTGACCAGGAGCGGCCCCGTGGCACGCAGCAGCGCGAGGAGGAATTCGTGCTGGGGAATTCGCACGGCCACCTCGTCACGCCCCGCCAACCAGTGCGGTCGGTTCGAAGAAGCCGAAAACCCGAATGCGAGTGTCAAGGGGCCGGGCCACCACAGCGCCGACAACGTGGCCGCGGCGGGGGTGAATACGACGCCGAGCTCGCGGACTTGCTCCAAGGACGCCGCGAGCACCGGGAGTTGGAGATGCTCGGGCCGATCCTTGGCCAGATAGATCCGGTGCGCCGCGCCGACGATGTCAGGCAGCGCGGCGATCCCGTACACCGTGTCGGTGGGCACCACGACGACTTCGCCGGCGCGCAGTGCGGCGGCTGCGGCTTCGAGCGCGCCCGCGCCCGTCTCGTGGAGTGTCCTCATACTTTGCGCGCAGGTCGGAGGGCAGCTCAGAGACGGAGTGGGCGGATCGGTGCGGCGAAGAGTGAGGGGTCGTTCTTCCAGTCGACGCCCGGCACGTCCACGTAGAGCTCGATCTCGTTGCCGTCGGGATCCTTGATGTAGAGGCTGTGCGTGACCGTGTGGTCGGATGCACCCACGATGGTCACATTCATGCGCTCCAGCACCGCTAGCACGGCCCGCAGGTCGTCGTCGGTGTCTCCCACCTTGAGCCCGAAGTGGTACATCCCCACCCGCCGTCCCTCGGGAATCGGCGTGGCATCGGCCCCGACCTCTATCAGGAGGAGTTCGTGATGTGTTCGTCCAGAGGAGAACGCAGCTGCCCCCACCGGGACTTCGCCCGGTTCGGGCATGATCTGGCGCCAGCCGAGGACATCCCGGTAGAAGTCGGCTGAACGTGTGATGTCGCGCACGTACAGGACGATGTGGCCCAGCTCACGGACGCTCATGCGATCACCGCATCGTGCATGGCCGCCGGCGGCGTGGTCCCGGTACGGACCCAGTGGGCCGTCGGTGGCATGCCCGGGCCAACGTGGAGTGGGACGTCGAACGCGTCCTCGCGCAGTCCTGCGGCTTGCAGGAGCTCAGAGAGTGCTGCGGGAATGGCCGCCGCGATGTCCCAGAGCCGTGGGACAGCGCGGGCATCTGAGGCCAGTCCCCAAGAGAAGACGCCGCGATAGCTCATGACTGTGATGTTAAGCCCCATTCCGTCGAGCACCGGCCCCAGGGGGAACATGCCGAGCAACTCACTGCCGCCCATGTAGAGGGGAACGTCCGGTCCCGGCACATTGGAGATGATCACATTGGCCAGCGGACGGTGGTGGTGGGCCCCCTTCATCAGGGTGTACCGGCGAGCGGCTGCAGCGAACACATTGGGCGCGGCGTGCTCCGCCCATTGCCGCAGGGTGCCCGCAGCCAGGGCCTTGTGCCCTTTTGTTGCCTCCCTCGTTCCTTCGTAGATGCTCTGCAGTCGTTCGAGGGGATCGTCGAGCTCGCACGGCAGTTGGACGAACACCGTGGAGATCTTGTTGGAGTCCTTCGGCTCCGCCAGGTCCGGAGTGACCGACACCGGGACGGCAGCCACCAGCGGGACGCCCGGGAGCTCATCGCCGGCCAGGAGGTACGTGCGCAGCGCCCCCGTACAGATCGCAAGGATGACGTCGTTCACGGTGGTGCCGGTTGCGTCCTTCAGTTTCTTCACGTCCGCCACGCTCGCGGCGGCGAACGCAACGCGCCGACGTGCGTGCACCGACGCGTTGAGGGAGGTGCGCGGGGCGCCGGGCGAGCCGGAGCTGCGTTGTCGTACCCTCCGGATGCCCGGGACGGAGTGCGTCGCCTCCAGCGCCGTGCGGCCTATGTCGATCGGGAGGACGACGAGGCTCGTGAGGAGCGAATGGGAAACCAGTTCGAATGTCGACGGGACCCGCAGGTCGAGTTGGCGCTCTCCCCGGTGCTCGCGCGCCGGGGGGTCGGGCTCGAGGTCGAAGAGGGCACCGAAGAGTTCTGCGCCGGACACGCCGTCGATCGTGGCGAGGTGGATCTTGGCCACGACAGCGACCTTGCCGTCCTCGAGCCCTTCGACCACCCACATCTCCCACAACGGTCGATCGCGGTGGAGCTGACGGCTGGCGACGTCCGCCGCAAAGTCGGCGAGCTCGCGCATGCCGCCCGGTGAGGGGAGTGCTGCTCTCTGGACATGGTTGTCGATATCGAACTCGGGGTCGTCAACCCAGGCGGGTTGCCCGAGGCGGAAGGGGACTTCGACCAACCGCCGCTGAAAGACCGGGAGGAGAGGGACCCGCTCGATGATCCTCTGACGGATCCGCCGGAAGGAGTACCCCCCGGCACGGTACCGGGGTCGACGACGGCCACCATCACGACGTGCATGTGGACCGCCGGCGTTTCCATGGAGAGGAAGTTGGCATCCTGGCGTGTCAGTCGTTCAGGGGTCACCGATTCTCCTTGGTCACATCGGGCCGCCTTCTACGCTGGCATCTACTCCTCCTGGCGGCAACCGACCGAGGGGACCTCCTTCTCCCTCGCGCCCCGGCCCTCCCTCGCCGCCGAGCCTTCCCCCTCGTCTCAGGCGTCGGGGGCCAACTCGACTGACACCGAGAAGGCGTCGCCTTCGACCAGTTGCAGTTCATCCACCCCGCCGGCGTCGATGAGGTCCCCCCTCGCCGCTTCCACCGCGGCCAGGGTCTGCGGAGGACCGGTCACGACGAGCCGTTGCACTTTTGCGCGCATTGACCGCTTCTCGGTCGTCTTGGCGCGGCGGATGGCGCCGAGCACCTGGGCGGCCTCCGTGAGAACCGAGCCGTCTCCATTGCCGTGCTCGCCGAACTCGGCGAGCACGGGCCACGACGCGCGATGGACCGAGCCCGGCTGCCACCACCGCCACACCTCTTCGGTCACGAACGGAAGAAATGGCGCGAAGAGGCGCAGTTGCGCCGAGAGGGCCAACGCCAGGGTGGCACGAGCCGACGCCGTCCCCGAGCTCCCTGCCCCCTCCGAACCGCCCGAACCGCCCGAACCGGCCTCCCCTTCGCCGTAGGCCCGCGTCTTGACCAGCTCGACGAAGTCGTCGCAGAACGTCCAGAAGAAGGTCTCGGTGATCTCCTGGGCCCGGGCGTAGTCGAACTCCTCGAAGGCCGACGTGGCCTTCACGACGACGTCCGCCAGCTGTGCCAGCAACGCCCGGTCCAGGGGCGCGTCCACGGCCGTCAATCCCGGAGCCGGTTCGTCACCGAGGCGCCCCAGTGAGAACTTGGATGCGTTGAGGATCTTGATGGCGAGCCGGCGACCGATCTTCATGACGCCGGTGTCGACAGCGGTGTCCGTTCCCGGGCGTCCGTTGCATGCCCAGTACCGCACGGCGTCGGCACCGAACTCGTCGATGAACGGCATCGGGGTGACAGCGTTTCCCTTGGACTTGGAGATCTTCTTGTGGTCCGGGTCGAGCACCCATCCGTTGAGGGTCGTGTCCCGCCAGGGCAGGGTGTCGTGTTCCAAGTGCGACCGCAGCGTCGTGGAGAAGAGCCAGGTCCGAATGATCTCTGGCCCCTGCGGGCGCAGGTCCATCGGGAAGGTCGTGGCGAAAAGATCGGGATCGTCCTCCCAGCCGCAGGCGATCTGCGGCGTCAGCGAGGAGGTGGCCCAGGTGTCCATGACGTCGGGATCTCCGACAAAGCCCTCCGCCCGGCCGCGCTGTGCGGCGTCGTAACCGGGAGGCACGTCCGTGGTCGGGTCGATGGGCAGGCTGGCTTCGGCCGGGATGATCGGGCGGGAGTGGTCGGGTTGGCCGTCGGCGCCGAGCGGGTACCAGACCGGCACCGGGACGCCGAAATACCGCTGCCGGCTGACCAGCCAATCGCTGTTCAACCCGTTCACCCAGTTCTCGTAGCGCACCTGCATGTAGGGCGGGTGCCACCGCAGCTCTTCCCCGCGGGCGAGGAGCGCTTGGCGGAGGTCCGCGTCCCGGCCCCCGTTCTTGATGTACCACTGCCGACTGGTGACGATCTCGAGGGGACGTTCGCCCCGTTCGTAGAACTTGACCGGATGGGAGATCTTCTTGGGCTCTCCGATGAGGTCGCCCGATTCGGTGAGGAGCTCGACCATCTTGCGTTGCGCCGCCTTGACGGTGGTCCCTGCGATGGCGTTCCAGGCCGGGCCGTCGGGCACCCCCGGCGGTGGTGTCTCGCTGATGCGCCCGGCGCGGGTGACGATGGACCGGGTCGGGAGGTGCAGCTCACGCCACCAGATCACGTCGGTGACGTCGCCGAAGGTGCAGATCATGGCGATGCCCGACCCCTTCTCGGGATCGGCCAGCGGGTGGGCCACGATGGGAACCTCGACGCCGAAGAGCGGCGTGTGCACCGTGGTGCCGAACCGGGATGAGAAACGTTCGTCGTCTGGATGTGCCACCAGAGCCACGCAGGCGGCAACGAGCTCGGGGCGCGTCGTGTCGATCTCAATGTCGTCGAAGCGCAACCGGTGGTAAGCCCCCTCGCGCTCACGGTCCTCCATCTCCGCCTGGGCCACCGCTGTCTGGTAGTCGACGTCCCACAACGTCGGGGCTTCGGCCGAATACGCCTCCCCCCGCCCCAGGTTGCGCAAGAACATGCGCTGACTGGCGCGGCGACTCCGGTCGTCAATGGTGGCGTAGCTGCGGGCCCAATCCACCGACAGGCCCACCCTCCGCCACAGCGCCTCGAAGGTCTGTTCGTCTTCTGCGGTGAGCTGGTGGCACAGGGCGATGAAATTCGGGCGGCTGACCGGGATGTCATCCTTCCCGGGCTCTTCGGGCGGGGTGAACGCCGCGTCATAGGGCAAGGAGGGATCGCAGCGGACGCCGAAGTAGGTCTGCACCCGGCGCTCCGTGGGAAGGCCATTGTCGTCCCACCCCATCGGGTAGAACATCTCCCACCCGCTCATGCGGCGATACCGGGCCAGGCTGTCGGTCTGCACGTAGCCGAAGACCGAGCCCATGTGCAGCGAGCCGGAGACCGTGGGCGGCGGGGTGTCGATGGAGAAGACCTGCTCACGGGTGGCCGCGGGATTGAAGCGGTACGTGCCTTCGTCCTCCCAGACCGCGGCCCACCTCGCCTCGACCCCGTCGAGTGTGGGCTTGTCCGGAACCTTGGGCGCGGTTGTCGCGTCGGTCGACATGATCGGGTTACCGTACCCGGATGCTGCACCTGCACGACACCGCAACCGGCACCGTCCGCCCTTTCGAGCTGCGGACCCCGGGCGAAGTGTCGATGTACATCTGCGGGCCGACCGTCTACGACCTACCCCACATCGGCCACGGCCGCTTCACCCTGACGTTCGACGTGCTGCGCCGCTACGAGCTCTTCAACGGTCTGGCCGTGCGCTACGTGTCCAACATCACCGACGTCGACGACAACATCATCAAGCGGGCGAACGCCGAGGGCCGCACAGAGACCGAGGTGGCCCAGGAGTACGAGGCGCGCTGGTGGGAGGCCATGGACCTGCTCGGTGTCCTCCGCCCCAACGACACCCCGCACGCCACGGCGTACATCGGGCGCATGGTCGCGCTGGTGTCGGACCTCGTCGAGCGCGGCGTGGCCTACGAGATCTCCGACGGCGTCTACCTCAACGTGGCCCAGGTCCCCGGGTACGGGCTCCTCGCCCGGCAGCCGCTCGAGAGCCTGCAGGCCGGGGCCAGGGTGGAAGCAGTCGAGGAGAAGCGCTCGCCGCTCGACTTCGTCTTGTGGAAGAAGGCGAAATCCGGTGAGCCGGCCTGGAATTCTCCGTGGGGACTCGGCCGGCCCGGCTGGCACACCGAGTGTGTCGTGATGTCGCTCGACCTCCTGGGCGACGGCTTCGACCTTCACGGCGGAGGACGTGATCTGGCCTTTCCCCACCACGAGAACGAGCGCGCGCAGGCGGTGGCCGAGGGCCGGCCATTTGCCCGCCACTGGGTGCACAACGGGTGGGTCGAGGTCGACGGCACGAAGATGTCCAAGTCGCTCGGGAACTTCACGTCCCTGACGGATCTGCTGGCCCGCAGCGATGCGCGGGCGTACCGGCTCCTCGTCCTGCGGGCCCATTACCGCTCGCCGATCGAAGTCACCGCAGATACGGTGGCCGACGCCGAGAGGGCGCTGGCCCGCCTCGACACCTTGGCCCGGCGGTTCTCGGTAGGGGAGCTGCTCGCAGCGACCGGGTCCGGCTACGTGGTCGAAGGCACCCCTCCGGCCACCGACGTGGATCCGGGCGCCTTGGCACAGTTCCGCACCCGCATGGACGACGACCTCGACACGCCCGGAGCCCTCGCCGCGATCTTCGATCTCGTCACGGCCGCCCACACCAGCGCCGATGCGGGCGATGAGGACCGGGGGCGGTATCTCGCCCATTCGGCCGCCGCGTTGGCCGCGGCTCTCGGTCTCTCGCTCAAGGGCGATCCCGACGAGGTCGACGACGAGACCGCCCGTTTGGTGGTCGAGCGTGATGCGGCACGATCCACCAAGGACTTCGCCCGGGCCGACGCACTGCGGGACGAGTTGACCGCCATGGGATGGACGGTCGAGGACACGCCCGCCGGGACGGCCGTCCACCGCTGAATCCAGCCCCCACTACCTGGCGCCCGCCCTTGGTTACTATCGGGTAACCTACATGAAAGCCCGACGGACGGTCGGGAGGCGCCCAAGGAGGGCTTGCGATGTCCGACTATTCCCTCGCACTGAACGAGGACCAGCTCCAGATCCAGAAGTGGGTCCACGATTTCGCCGAAAACGTCGTCCGACCAGCGGGTTCGGAGTGGGACGAGCGCGAGGAGACGCCCTGGCCGATCATTCAGGAGGCCGCCAAGAACGGCCTCTACTCCGCCGACTTCGTCGGCCAGTGCTTCTCCGACCCCACCGGGCTGCTGATGTGCCTGGTGAACGAGGAGATGAGCTGGGGTGATGCGGGGATCGCCCTCGCCATTTTCGGTTCCACGCTCGCCGTGGCCGGGATCTTCGCCAACGGCACGCCCGAGCAGGTCAAGGAGTGGATCCCCCAGTGTTTCGGCACGCCTGACGACGTCAAGCTGGCCGCCTTCGGCGTCTCGGAGCCTGACGCCGGCTCCGATGTCTCCTCGCTCATGTCCCGTGCCGTCTACGACGAGGCGAACGACGAGTGGGTGCTCAACGGCACGAAGACCTGGATCACCAACGGCGGGATCGCCAACACGCACGTCCTGGTCCTGTCGGTGGACCACACGTTGGGGAGCCGGGGTCAGGCCAGTTTCATCGTGCCTGAAGGAACCAAGGGGATCTCGCAGGGCCAGAAGTTCAAGAAGATGGGCATCCGTGCCTCCCACACCGCTGAAGTCGTCCTCGACGACTGCCGTATTCCGGGTCGCCTCCTTCTCGGGGGCAAGGAGAAGCTGGACGAGCGCCTGGCCCGGGCCAAGGAGGGCAAGCGGACGTCGACGCAGGCCGCCATGGCCACCTTCGAGGCGTCCCGTCCCATCGTCGGGGCACAAGCTGTGGGGATCGCGCGGGCGGCCTACGAGTTCGCCCTCGACTACGCCAAAGAGCGCAAGCAGTTCGGCCGGGCCATCATCGAGAACCAGGCCATCGCCTTCAAGCTGGCCGACATGAAGATGCGGACCGACGCCGCTCGGCTTCTGGTCCACCGCGCCGCCTGGATGGCGGGCACCGGCCAGAAGTTCGAGCACGGCGAGGGCTCGATGTCGAAGCTCTACGCAGGTGAGAACGCCGTCTGGGTCACTGAGCAGGCGATCCAGATCCTCGGCGGGTACGGCTACGTCCGCGACTACCCGGTCGAGCAATGGCACCGCGATTCGAAGATCTACACCATCTTCGAGGGCACGTCGGAGATCCAGCGCCTGGTCATCAGCCGGGCCATCTCGGGCATCCACATCAGCTAGCCCATCGGGTTTCTGCCGCCATTGCGCCGTCCCTGCCCGGGGTGGCACGTAATGTCACCGGTGCCGTGGACCACTCCTCCCCCTTTTCGCGCGACCCAGGCTGCCCCCCACGTACGTCTACGGAGAGGTCGTGACCGAGCTCTTGGTGTTGTGCACGGGCAACGCGGCACGCTCCGTCATGGCCGGATTCATGCTGGATCGCCTCAAGGCGGATCGCCCGGATGACGCGCTCCACGTCGTCACGGCCGGCACCCACACGATCGACGGTCAACCGATGGGCCTGCGCACGAGGACGGCGCTGCTCACGATCCCCGAGTTGGCCGGCGCCGATTTCAAGAGCCATCGCAGCCGCCAGGTCTACGGGCCCGATCTCCTGAGGGCCGAGCTGATCGTGGTCATGGAGGCCGATCACGTGCGCTTCGTGCGCCGAGAGTTCCCGGAGGCCGCCGATCGCACCGCGACCATACGGCGGATCTGTGCGGATCTCCCTCCCGCCCCACCGGCGCTGGGAGCGCGAGTGGCGGGTCGCAAGCTGGCCGATGTTCCCCTCTCTGACCAGGAGGATGTGATCGATCCCGCCGGCGGCGAGGAAGCGGCCTACGCCGCCTGTGTGGCAGAACTCTGGGTGCTGTGCCAACAGCTCATCACCCTTTTATAGCTATATATACCCACTTATAGGTGGCGCGTCCACCGAGACCCGGGAGCACTTCCGAGCGCAGACTATTTCTTGGACTTCGCCTTGGACTGGTTCAGAGTCACGGCCGCACGCACCAGGGCTTTCAATGCCTTCTCGTTGATCTTCTCTCCCTCGTGGAAGTCGATGGCGCGCCGCGTGTTTCCTTCGAGACTGGAATTGAAAAGCCCCGACGGATCCTCCAGGGAAGCCCCTTTGGCGAAGGTCAGCTTCACGACGCTCTTGTACGTCTCGCCGGTGCAGATCATGCCGTCGTGCTCCCATACCGGGACCCCTCGCCACTTCCACTCCTCGACGACCTCGGGATCGGCCTCTTTGACCAGGGCACGGAGCCGGCTGAGCATCGTGCCCCGCCAGTCGCCGAGCTCTTCGATTCTTCCGTCGATCAGTTGCGATGGGGATTTGCTGTTCTCCACGGCCATAAGGCCGACACTACCTGGGAGGTTCGGTGGGGGTGGACGCCGTCGAGCAGAGCCTGGACCTGTGCAACGGCTGGATGCCGCTCGAGTGCGGATCAGTCAGCGTGGACCGACCGCAACCCGGCCCAGGCCAGGTTGGCCACTCGTCGAGCGAGGCGATGTGCTTCTTCTTCGACCGGTCCGTGGTCCGTCGTGCGCTGCTCCATGAACTCCCGGCTGGCCCCTTCGGCCATGCCCACCACGGCGTACGCAAGAAGCCGTCGGTGCTCGTCGTCGAGCCCGGCATCAATGAGGGGCTCGATGGCCGCAGCAATCGCATCCTCTACGGTGCGCAAGGCCCGGCCGAGCTCCTTGTCGTCTGCGTGGTCCCGCCCGTAGAGGAGGCGGAACTCGTCCTCCCGGCTCACGACCAGGCGGAAGTAGGCGGCGAACCCCATCTCGACCTGCTGGCGGGGTCCGTCGGCTTGCAGCACTGCGCTCCGCACGGCCAGCAGGAGCTCCTGGGCGATGGAGTCGACCAACTCGAGATAGAGCGCCCTTTTGGATGAGAAGTGCTGGTAGACGAGGGGTTTTGTGACCCCGGCCGCTTCCGCGATGTCGTCCATGGTGGTGGATCGGTACCCACGCCGTGCAAAGAGCTCCAGCGCCGTGGCAACCAGCTGCTGGCGACGTTGCTCCGCAGTGAGGCGTCGCGCCACGACCTGAAGGTTCGTTGCCATCGCTCCCAGGCTACCGGCACGCTCCGGGGGCGCATCGGGCGTCGAATCTTTCAGCCTCAGCTCGAGGGAGAGGGCAGGCGAGCCAGCACTTCGGCCAGCCTCGACGGGAGGTCGGCCACGTTGAAGGACGTCGCGGCAATCCGGTGGTTGTGCGCCAGGAGTGACCCGTCAGGGCGGGACAACCACTCGTCGAGCGGGCCGGGCACGTCACTGTCGAACCACCGGAAGCCGAAAGCAGCCAGTTCACGGGCCACCGGATAGGGCCCGATGGCCAGAGGCCGGCGGTGGGTGGCCGATTCGAGCGAGGGGTTGCCGAACCCCTCCCAGGTCGAGGGCAGCACCACCACGTCGCAGGCGGCATAGGCCTCGGCGATGTGCAGGCCGGCCGCTCCTGGTCCTAAGAGCACCGGGCACGAGGCCCCCGCGACCAGCCGTTCGAGCTCGGGACCGTACCCGTCCTCGGCGGGACCGAGGAGCCAGTATGTCCCACCCACCGCCGCGGCCAAACGAATGCCGCCTGCGATGTTCTTGCGGGCCAGCGCGCGGGTCGGCTGCAGGAGGAGTCGGGTCTCCGGCGTGACGCCGATCGCACTGCGGGCGCGATCACGGTCGGCCACGACAGGGTCCGGATCGAACGAGTTGTAGATCGTCGTCGCCGTGATGCCACGCGCCGCCAGTTCGTGGCGGCTCAGCTCGTTGATGGTCACGTGCGCCCACGACGGGTCGTCCGGAGGAGGGGGCATGTGCGCCAGGTGAGGTCGTTGCCACGGAAGGTCGTGGTGGTGCAGCACGGCGGGTCGTCCGGCGCACACGGCTGCGGCCACCGCGCCAGCGGGAGGGTTGAGCGGGAGCGAGCACAGATTCTCGATGACGACGACGTCGGCCGGGGCCAGTGCATCGCCCAACTCCCGGCGAGTCGGAGGACTCGCGGCACCGATGGCCAAACCCTCGAGGAGGACATCGACCGGTCCGGTGCCGGCAACGGTGAGTATGTCCCAGCCGAGTTGTCGCAGCGCTCCGGCCCATTTCGCCGCCTCGATCGAGACGCCGTCGCTCCCCCCAGCCGGAAAGAGAGGAGGGCGGCGGTCGGCACGCCGCCGCACTGTAGGGCCTCGCTGCTGGCCGCGTCCCCTCGGAGGTCGGCTAGCGTTGCCGTCCAATGGCGAAGCGGGCACTGATTACAGGGGTGACCGGGCAGGATGGCTCATATCTGGCCGAATTCCTCCTCGAGCAGGGCTATGAGGTCATCGGAATGGTCCGCCGTTCGAGCACCCTCAACTTCGAGCGCATCGCGCATATTCAGGACCGACTGGAGCTGGTGGCAGGCGACCTCCTCGACGAGGTCTCGCTCATCAACATCCTGCGTGACCATCGCCCGGCCGAGGTCTACAACCTGGCGGCGCAGTCATTCGTCCAGACGAGTTTCAGTCAGCCGGTGCTGACCGGGGAGACCACT
Organism: uncultured Acidimicrobiaceae bacterium; assembly: GCA_963706555.1. GTDB lineage: Bacteria > Actinomycetota > Acidimicrobiia > Acidimicrobiales > RAAP-2 > Bog-473. Next base: position 498,755 of record OY970164.1, on the reverse strand, counting down.
GCCCTCGGTGTTACCCGCATGCTCGATGCCATTCGGCTGGTCGACCCGGACATCCGCTTCTATCAGGCGAGCTCTTCGGAGATGTTCGGCAAGGTGCAGGAAGTGCCCCAACGCGAATCGACGCCCCTCTATCCGCGCAGTCCGTACGGTGTGGCCAAGGTCTACGGCCATTGGATCACCGTCAATTACCGGGAGAGCTACAACCTGCACGCCTCCTCGGGAATCCTGTTCAATCACGAGTCGCCCCGTCGAGGGCTCGAGTTCGTCACACGGAAGATCACTAACGGCGTGGCGCGGATCGCCCACGGTCTCGACGACAAGTTGTCCCTCGGCAATCTCGATGCGCAACGCGACTGGGGTTTTGCGGCTGACTACGTCCGCGCCATGTGGATGATGCTGCAACAGGACAGCCCAGACGACTACGTGGTCTCGACCGGCGAGACGCACGAGGTGCGCGAGCTGTGCCGGCTCGCGTTCTCGGCGGCGGACCTCGACTGGGAACGGCATGTGGTGATCGACGAGAAGTACCTGCGCCCGGCCGAGGTCGACTTGCTCGTCGGCGACCCGGAGAAGGCTCACCGGGTCCTGGGTTGGCAGCGCGAGGTGGATTTCCCCGGACTGGTGACCATGATGGTCAACGCCGATATGGACCTGGTCCGCAACAACCTCAGGTAGGAGCGGGTCCTCGGTGGATTCCCTCGTGGCCACGATCGCCCCAGATCCACTTGGTGTCCTCGTCGCATTCGGGGCCGGGATTCTGAGTTTCCTCTCACCCTGCGTGCTCCCACTCGTTCCCGGGTACGTCTCCATGGTCTCGGGGCTGTCCGCCGCCGAACTGAGCGCGACGCGGGTCCCGGTGACGGCCGGCGGGACTATGGCGACAGATTCCGGTGGAAGAGCGACGGCGACGGCGACCACGACGGCCACCGCCACCGCCACCGCCACCGTGACCGTGACCACCCCGGCCACCGTGACCACCCCGGCCACCGCCACCATGCGCCCCATGCTGCGGGGCATCGGTCTTTTCATCGCCGGCTTCACGGTGGTCTTCGTGGCCTTGGGCGCAGCCGCTTCGGGCATCGGCCACCTCCTCGCCTCACACAAGGAAACGCTCACCCACGTGAGCGGGTTCGTGGTGATCCTGCTGGGGCTCGTGCTCCTCTTGGGGACGGTCCCAACACGGTTCTGGAACCGCCTGGGTGCTGGTCCTCTGGGGGTGTTGACCCGGATCAGCGGCGAAAAGCGCTTCGACGTGCGGCCTTCGACCCTCGGGACGTGGGCGGCACCGATCATGGGCATGGCCTTCGCCTTCGCCTGGACGCCGTGCATCGGCCCGGTGCTGGCGGTGGTCCTCGGGTTGGCCGAGCACAACGGCTCCCTGGCGGGCGGCGTGCTCCTCCTGTTCGCCTACTCGCTCGGTCTGGCCGTGCCCTTCGTCATTGCCGGGCTGGCCTTCGGCCGGCTGACCTGGGTGATCGGCCGGGCCCGCCGCGGCCTGTGGATCGTCGAGGTCGTCGGTGGGTCGATCCTGGTCATCTTCGGAGTCCTCCTGGTGACGGACCACCTCGGATGGCTCTCGTCACAGTTCTCGAACCTGCTCGATCACATCGGACTCAGCCGGCTCAGCACGAGCTAACACCCCAAAGCCGCTCCCGACCTCAGTGCCCCGGCGGTTGCGGCGCTCGCCCCCGCACGCGCCGGCAGTGCAGATCGGCGTCGGAGAGTCACAGCGCGTCGGAGAGCGCCCGAGCGAACGTATGGACGTCACCGGGCCAGCGCGCCGAGATGTAATTGCGATCCCGCACCACCCACGCCGCTCTGGTGTCGGTCGCCGAGTCACGGACCCGCCCGCTCGTCTTCCGCCGGTGGTCCACCTCGTCGGGAGGGACGTCGAGGAAATCCTCGGGTCGGGAGAGGGCTCGGGTGACCTCTTGCTGGACCGACATGTAGCCCTCGGGTTGGCCCGGCCCCTCGGTGTATGTCCGGTAGTAGTCGGGGTCCCAAAAGCGCGTCCGCCGCGCCACCTCCCACGCCTTGCGCTCGAGTTGCCACGTCAGTGCCGTGGTGCGCCGGCCGTGGAGGACCGACTTCCCCGTCGAGGGATCCGTACTGCGTGCCGCCAACAGGACGCCGTGGCAGACGGCGGCCACGGGCTTTTCCCGGGCGAAGAATTCCACCACCAGCCGCTGCAGCACGTTGCTCTCCAGGTAGGCGCGCATGCCACGCGCCCGATGGCCGCCCGGCAGGAGCAGACCGTCGAACTGCCATTCTTGTGCGGTGTCCCAGCGCAGGGGAGCGTTGAACCCGGCGTAGCGGCGGAGTGCGGCATTGGCCTGCCGTGCGTCCGCGTCGGCCCGCAGGAGGCGGCCGATCACGGTGATGTTGCGGACGACGGGCACCAACCCCCACGGATCGAGCCCACGGCCGGTCACCATGAGTTCGTCCGCCACCGCCGTCTCACCTTCGGGCGTGGCAAAGACCACGGTGTGGCCCCCGGCCACCAGCGTCCTCCAGCTGACTGCGACCTCGGTCGGGTCGAAGTCGCGGGCGGGAAGTGGAAGGAGGACGGTGGCCATGGGGGAGCTCGGGCAGAAATCTACCCAGCAGCACCGTTCGGGCACCCGATGGCCCCTCCAGGGAGGCCACAGGATCCTTCCTGGGAATTGCCGCTTGGAACCCCCGGACCCCACCCCCCTACCATGGTGGCGAAGGCCATGGCCCCCGTCGTCCAATTCCGCGCTGCCGTCGCACTCGCCGGCCGCTTCCCCGCCCTTGCCGGTGTCGATCTCTCTGTCGAGACCGGGGAGGTCGTCCTGGTCCTCGGCGCCAACGGTGCGGGCAAGACCAGCCTGCTCCGGGCCTGCGCCGGCCTCCTGCCGGTGACCTCCGGCGAAGCCTCGGTGCTCGGGGTCGACCTGACCACCGACCACACCGCCGTGCGCCGTCACGTCGGCCTCCTCGGCCACGCCGCGCCGCTCTACGACGAGCTCAGTGCGGCGGAGAACGTCCGCTTCGCTGTGCGTGCCCTCGGCCTGCCGACTGCGACCGGCGACGCCGCCCTCGATCGTCTCGGCCTCGTGGGCCGCTTGCGCACCACCCCGGCCGGACGCCTTTCTGCCGGCCAACGACGACGCGTGGCGCTCGCCGCACTTCTGGCACGCCGGCCGGCTCTCTGGCTGCTCGATGAGCCGCACGCCGGCCTCGATGCTCCCGCACGCGCCCTGCTCGGGGATCTGATCGGCGAAGCCGTGGCCGATGGGGCGGCGGTGCTGCTGTCCTCGCACGAGCCGGAGCTGGCCATACCGCTATCGGACCGGGTGGTCATGATGAGCGGGGGCCGCGTCACCTCGACCGAGGGCGGAGGGCGGCGCGCTCCGCTGAGTGCGGTGCCCGCGGCGGAATTGCCCCCGCCACAGGACACGATGGGGACGTGGCATGTGGCGTGACGCCCTTTTGGTGGCGGGCAAAGACCTCCGGATCGAAGCGCGGTCGCGGGTCGGCCTTTGGCAGGTGGTCCCCTTCGCCGTCCTCGTCCTCATTCTCGTGGCGTTCGCCATCGGACCCGACTCGGCCTCACTGCGGCACGCCGCACCAGGCATCTTCTGGATCGCTGTGCTCTTCTCCACCGTGCTGACGATTCAGCGGAGCGTGGCCATCGAGTCGGGCGAAGGGACCCGCGACGGGCTTCGACTCTCCGGGATCGATCCGGCCGGCATCTTTCTCGGCAAGGCCGCTGCGGTCGGACTGCAGCTCCTGGTGCTCCAGATCATCCTGTGGGCGGGGGTGACCTTCCTGTTCAACGTCAGGGTGCACGTCGTCTGGCTCGCCCTCGTCACTTCCCTGCTGGCCACCGTCGGATTGGCGTGCGCCGGCGTGCTCTACGGCGCGCTCTCGGCCGGCCTCCGCGTGAGGGACACCCTCCTCCCGCTTCTGGTCCTGCCCGTCCTGGCCCCGGTTTTGCTGGCTGGCTCGAAGGCATGGCAGGCTGCTCTGGACGGCAATGCGAGCTCGGGCGCCGAGTGGTTGCGCATCCTCATCCCGTTCTCGGTGATCTACCTCGTCATTGGAATCGTCCTTTACGGTCCGCTCCAGGAGGCTGCATGAACACCATCGCAACAGTCTCCCGCCCGCGCTGGCTCACCGTGGTCGGAATCCTGGGTGTGATCTCCATGGGGTTTACCGTCTGGCTCGGTTTGTGGGTGACCCCACCTGATCAGGTGCAGGGCAACCTGGCCCGCCTCCTCTACATCCACCCACCCCTTGCCACCGTCGCCCTGTACTGGGCCGGCGGGGTCGCCCTGGTCGGCAGCCTCCTGTACCTGTGGCCCCGGACCCGCTCGTTCTTCTGGGACAGGCTGGCGGCGTCCGCCGTCGAAGTTGGTGCGGTGTTCGCCGCCTTGACGTGCGTCACCGGCTCGATCTGGGGCCGGCCGGCCTGGGGCGTGTGGTGGGCCTGGGACGCCCGGCTCACCTCGACCGCGCTGCTCCTCCTGCTCGAGTTGGGCTACCTGGCGCTACGTCGTGTGCCCGCCGACCCGGCTGTCCGTGCCCGACGCTGCGCCGTAGCTGCGCTCCTGATCGCCGTCGACGTGCCCATCGTCCACTTCTCGGTCCAGTGGTGGCAGACGCTGCACCAGACGGGGACCGTGCTCGACCCCGGGTTCCATCTCCACGTCCACGGTTCCATGGCCTGGACGTTCCTGCTCGGCTTCGTCTCGCTGTCGCTCATCTTCGTCTGGCTCCTCGGTGTGCGCTACCGGATCGAGGTCTTGCAGGACACCGTGGGTCATCAGGAGATGGAAGTCTCCTTGGCCGAACGATGGAGTGAGGGCAACGAGCTCGTCGGTGCCGGCTCGACGGCCCATGGGACGCCCGAGGGCGGCACCCCATGAGCTACGTCGTCGCGGGCTACACGATCGCGTTGGCCACACTCTTCGTCTATGGCGTCAGCCTCGTGCTTCGCCGCCGCCGCTGGGAGCGCGCCCTCAAGGTGGCCGAGGACGCACCCGAAACCAGTGGCCCTGGCGACCGGTCGTGACGAGCACCATCAACGACCCCGGTTCCCAGTCGTCCGCATCGGGCAACCACGCACCGGTCTCCCCGACATCGGGCCCGACGACGCCGGGCCCCGGTGGAGCACCGCCGCCCGGGAACGGTGACGGAGGTCCGGCACTGCCCTTGCCACGGCGCCGCGCCAGCAGGAGGCTCTGGCTCGTGTTCGCCGCCCTTCTCGCCGCCTTCGTCTTCCTTCTGGTCGAAGGGCTCGGGAGCGCGCTCAACTACTTCGACACGGTCAACCAGGCCTTTGCCCATCGCAGCACGTTGGGCACGAGAACCTTCAACCTCGAGGGTGACGTCGTCGCAGGCTCCATCCATCCGACGGCCGTCGGGACCAACTTCGAAATCGCCCAGGGCTCCCACACCGTCGCGGTGACCAACACGGGAAGCCCGCCCCAGCTCTTCCAGTCCAATATCGCCGTCGTCGTGGTCGGTCACTTCACCTCCGATGTCTCACACAATTTCGTGTCGCATCAGATTCTGGTGAAGCACTCCGAGAATTACTGCGCCGCACACCCCGGTCGGGTGAAGGTGACCGAGGGCGCCCGCTCTTTATGCTGAACGCGTCGCTCGGATCGATCGGCGTCTGGCTCGCCTTCGTCACGAGCGTGATCGGGGCCGTGACCATCGCGGTCGGACTGGTGCGCCAAAAGTCAGAGATATCCTCCCCGTCCTCCCCGCCTCGTGTGTCGGCCGCGTACGCCGGGCTGTTCGAAGGCCGGCTGTTTGCCCCGATCATGCTGCTCGGCGCAGTGTTGGCCGTCCTGGCGATGGAGCGCGCGCTTGTCACGCACGACTTCAGCATCGTCTTCGTGGCCGAGAACAACAGCACCGTGACCCCGTTGCTCTACTCCATCACCGGGCTGTGGTCGGCCCTGGCCGGGTCGATCCTCCTGTGGGGCTTCATTCTGACGATCTTCACCGGCATTTTCGTCTGGCGTTACCGCGCCGTCGCGTCCGACGCCGTCATCCGGTGGGCGACACTGGTGCTCTTCGTCGTCGCTGCGTTCTTCTTCGGCCTCATGATCGGACCTGCCAATCCGTTCGTCACGACGCACAACGTGCTGGCGGGCCTCGGCCCCAACTCCTTGCTGCAGGACAACCCCCTGGTCGCCATCCATCCTCCGCTGCTCTACACGGGGTTCGTCGGCTTCACCATCCCCTTTGCCTTTGCCATCGGCATGCTGGCGACCGGGCGTATCGGGGATCGCTGGCAGATCGAGTGCCGTCGCTGGACGTTGGTGTCGTTCACGTTCCTGTCCGTCGGGATCGTGCTCGGGGCGTGGTGGTCGTACCAGGTCCTCGGGTGGGGCGGTTTCTGGGGCTGGGACCCGGTGGAGAACGCGGCCCTGTTGCCGTGGTTGTGCGGAACGGCCTATCTGCACTCGGTATTGGTGCAGGAACGCCGCGGCTTGATGCGGGTGTGGAATCTCTCGCTGTCGGTAGCCACCTTCGCCCTCACCATTCTGGGGACCTTCCTCACCCGTTCGGGGGTCATCGAGTCCGTGCACGCCTTCTCGGAGTCATCCATAGGCCCCCTTCTCATCGGTTTCTTCTTCGTCGTGGTCATCGTCGGCTTCGGCCTGATCGCCTGGCGCGGCGATCGACTCCGCTCGCCGGGCGGGATCGACGCACCGCTGGGTCGCGAAGGCGCGTTCCTTCTCAACAACCTGCTGTTCGTCGGTTTCGCCTTCGTGGTGTTACTCGGCACCCTCTACCCGATTCTCTACGAAGCGGTGACGCAGCAGCAGGTGAATGTGGCCGCGCCCTTCTTCAACACGGTTGCTGTCCCCGTGGGCCTGGCCCTCCTCTTCTTGATGGCGGTGGCACCTGCGTTGAGTTGGCGCAAGATCAACGCGCCGGTCCTGTGGCAACGCCTGGCCATCCCGGCCTGGGTCGGCGTCCTGACCGTCGTCGTGTGTGTGGCATTCGGCTTGCGTGGCTTCGCCCCGTTGATCGGGTTCGGCCTTGGCGCGTTCGCTGCCGCCACGGCGGCGCGGGCGCTGGTGTTGTCCGTGCGTGCCACGCGCGCCCGTCATGTGGGGTGGTGGCGCGGGCTCATCGGCCGTACGAACGGCGGCATGGTGGTGCATCTCGGGGTCATCGTCATGGCGGTGGGGATCATCGCGGCGACCACCTATCGCCATCAGACCGACCTGGCGCTCGCCCGCGGTCAAGTCGTGACCTACAACGGGCACCGCTTCGAATTCGTCGGGCTCCGCAACGTCCGCACGCCGTCGAAGACTTCGGACGAGGCACTCGTCAAGGTCGACGGCGCCGTCTTCACGCCGGCGACCACCGACTTCGGGGGTTCGCTCGGCACCGTGGGGACGCCGGCCATCGACTCAGGTGCCTTTGGCGACGTCTACCTGACGTTCGAGCAGGTGGGTGGTCTCGGGAAGACGTCAGGAAATTCGATCGTCGCGAACTTGCCGGCGGGATCGGTGGTCATCGGCGTGGTCATCGAGCCGCTGCTGGCCTGGCTCTGGGCCGGCGGACTCCTGGTCGGGTTGGGCGGTGTCCTCGCCCTCATCCCCGGATCGCGGCGTCGCGCCACCGATCCCGTCTCGGCCGCCTCCGGCATGGTGACCGGCTCCGCTCCCCCGGCGCACGCCAACGGGTCGAACGGCTCGGCTGCGGATGCACACACCGTGCCGGTCGAAAACTCAGTGCCCGACGAATCCACGGTGCCGGTCGAAGAAACGGTGCCGGACGAACAGCGAGTGCCGGTCGAACAGCCAGTGCCGGTCGAAACCGGTGCTCCGTCGACGTGACGACGCATGGCAGGCGCCGCCACACGACCCGCTGGGTGGCGGGCGCCGTTCTCGTCTGTCTGGCTGTCGTCGGGGTGGTCCTGGCCATGCGCACGCCGCAAGAGGCGACGCAGGTCGAGAGCCCGCTGGTCGGTCACATGGCCCCGTTCTTCTCGGGTGCCGACATTCAGAAGTCTGATGGCACGCACGTGTCCCTGCGGGCGCTGCGCGGCCACTACGTGTTCGTCAACTTCTTCGCCAGCTGGTGCGGTCCGTGCCAGCAGGAGGCACCCGATCTCATCACGTTCTTCTACCAAAATGCCCCCAAGGACCACGCCGACGTGATCAGCGTGGTCTTCCACGACGAGGTCGGATCGGCCGAGGGATTCTTGAAGACCCAAGGCGCGCCGTGGCCTGCGTTGAACGATCCCGGCGGCACCATCGCGCAGGACTACGGCGTGACCGCGCCGCCCACCACCTATCTCATCGATCCCTCCGGGCGAATCTCCGTGCAACCAGAGACCGGCCCGGCGACGCAGACCGAACTGCAGAAGATGCTCGAGCAAGCGCACAAGCTTGCTCGCCACCAGACGCGAGCGTCGAGTGACTGAGCAGACCGAGCAGGCTGAGCAGACCGCACAGCAGGGACAGACCACCCAGGCCACCCAGGCCACGCAGACCGGGCATCAACCCCTCTGGCTGCGCGTGGCGCTGCCACTCGTGGTGCTCGCCGTCGCCCTCGTCATCGGGAGCGGCGTGCTGTCGGCGAAGCCACAGACCCAAGCCGGGCGCGCTGCCTCCATCGAGGCGGTCGTCCGCTGCCCTTCGTGTATCGACATCTCGGTGGCGCAATCAGAGGAGACCACTGCGTTGGCGGTACGCCATCAGATAGAGCGCCAGGTGGCGCAAGGCCGTTCCACCGCCCAGATTGAGCAGACGCTGGTCGACCAGTACGGCCGGACCATTCTTCTGGAGCCGCCCAGCCCTGGTGGGATCCCCATCATCTGGGTCGTGCCGGGCGTACTGGGCGCGGTCGCCCTCGGTGTCATCGGCGTTCTCTTCTGGCGACGATCGCGCCAGTTTTCGGCCACCCGGGAAGCGCAAACAACGGTGGAGGCCCCGTGACGACCGACGCTGTCGTCGGCGGAGAAGGCGGTCGACCTGATCCGGCGCACGAGCGCTGGTCGCTGAACGACCAACGCGACTTTCTGCTGCGTTCGATCGACGACGCCGAGCGTGAGCTGTCGGCGGGGGATCTCTCCAAGGACGATTACGACGTCCTCCTTTTGCGCGACCAGACGCGGCTGGCCCAGGTCGAAGCAGAATTGGCGGCACTCGGTCCTGCGCCCCGAGGTGCAGTGGACGCCGGCGCAGACCGGGCGGGCCCCGCAGACGAGTCCGAGAAGGCGACCTCCGCGTCACCACGCCGTCGCCTCAGCACCCGGCGCAGGGTCGGGGTCGTTGTTTGCTGCGCGCTCATCATCACGGGCTTGGTGATCCTGGTGGACCATGCGGTGAGCCCGAGCCTTCCCGGGCAACCGGTCTCCGGCAGCATCACCGAGTCCAAGGTGCAATTGATCGAACAGCAGCTGACCGAAGCGGACATTCTGAACAACAACGGCCAAGCCGTTCAGGCGCTCCAGCTCTACGACAAGGTGCTGACGGAGGACCCCACGGACCCCAATGCCCTTGCAGCGTCAGGCTGGTTGGAGTGGAACTACGGCACCGCAGCGAAGTTGAGCGCGATCAAGCAGGTCGGGCGCCAGCACGAGAAGAAGGCGATCCGCCTCGCACCGTCCTACTACGCCGGGCATCTCTTTCTCGGACTGATCATCCTCAATGAGGATCACAATCCGAACGGGGCCATTGAGGAATTCACCAAATTCCTGGCGGACAATCCGCCCGAGGCGCAAGTGGTGAGCGTGGCCTCCCTCGTCGCCAGTGGCTACGACCAGGCCAAAGTACCTTTGCCGCCGGCGTTGGCGACGGCGCTTGCGACAGAGCTGGCCTCGGAGTCGACGACGACAACAACGACAACGAAATCGAAGGCCTCAGCCCCGTAACGCACGCAGGGCGGCAACCACTTCGGCGAAGGCCGCCCCGAACGCGGTGATGTCCGCCTCGGTCGTCGACCAACCAACCGAGACGCGCAGTGAGTGGTTGGCGTCGACCCCCATCGCTGCAAGAACGGGTGACGGCTCGATGCTCTCCGACGAACATGCGGACCCCGAATGCACGGCGACGCCGGCCCGGTCCAGCCCGATCAGCACCGGTTCGGCTTCGACGCCGCTCACGCCGAGGCAGACGAGGTACGGCAGGCGCTCGTCCACCGAGGGAGGCCCGACGATGGCCACGTCCTCCACCGATGTGGCGAGGTTCGACAGTGTGGCGATGTGCGCCCTGGCCCGGACGGCCTCGTCGTGCAGCGCCCTCTGCCCGTCAGCGTCCAATGCTACGGCGGCCGCTCCGAACGCGATGAGGGCCGGCAGCGCTTCGAGACCGGCCCGCCGTCCCCGCTCCTGCTCGCCCCCGACGAGGAGGGGCTCGAACCGGCTCCCGCGGCGAATCACCAGCGCGCCGGCACCCGGCGGGCCTCCCATTTTGTGGGCACTCAGGCTGACGAGGTCCGCCCCCAGCTCATCGAGGTCCATCACAACGTGCCCACAGGCGGCCGCGGCGTCGATGTGTACGGGAACATCGGCGGCGCGGCACAACGCCACGATGTCACGCACCGGTTGCAGCGTCCCCACCTCGTGGTTGGCCCACTGGCAGTGCACCAGTGCGGGCCGGGGCAGCGTGGTGGAACGCAGGCGTGTCGCTACTGCGGCGCTGTCGATCCGGGCCACCGCGTCGACCGGAATGGTCTCGGTCGGCGCCAGCCGGGCTGATGCGTCGCGGACCGCGGAGTGCTCGACGTCGGCAGAGAGCACCGGGGCTCCCCGGGCCCGGCGGGTGGCACCCCACACGGCGGCGTTGATCGCCTCGGTGCCGCCCGAGGTGAAGACCACCTGGCGCGGGGTGGTGCCGACCAGCCCCGCAACCTGCCGGCGCGCTTCTTCGAGCGCGTCGCGCACCGTGCGCCCTTCTTCATGGAGGCGACCGGGGTCGGCCGCCGGCAACGCCATCCACCGCGTGAGCGCAGCGAGTGCCTCGGGGCGCGGCGGCGTCGTACTGGCGTGGTCGAGATAGGTGCGCGTCACCGCACGAGCTCAGGCAGAGGCGGTGCAGGCGGCGTCGCCCCGGGCGCGGGACGAGAGCATGACCGGCAGCGCCTGCCGTGAGGCACTCCCACAGAGCCCGGCCAAGAGTCCTGTGACCATGCCCCGGTCGACCGCGCACAACACGGGATTGGTGGTGCTCGCGTTGCCGAACGGGCACTGCTCGGCAACGACCGCTGTGGTCTCGCCGCGATCCTCCGCGTGCGCCGCGAAGCCATGTGCCGTGAGGGTGTCGGCCACCACGTGCATGGCGGCCCGCACGGTGCGCTGCCCTTCCGTCGGCGTCATGCGGGCTGCGAGCGACCGCCCGTATTCCTCGCCGACGTGCGCTGCCATCTGCTCGGCCATTTCGGGGCCCAGCCGTTGCATGGCTTCGGCCAGGAGACGCATGAGGAGATCGTCCCGGCGCTGCATGAGCCCGACCGTCAGCTCTTCCTCCACGCAGAAGTACTGCTTGGAGGGCCGTCCTGCCCCGGGGGCCTTGCGCCCGGTTTCCACCCGGAGGTACCCGCCATCGACCAGGCGTTGCAGGTGGTGCCGGGCCACGTTGGGGTGGAGCGAGAACGTGAGTGCCACTTCGGTTGCCGTCATGCCGGGCGTGGCCCGCACGCGGAGGAAGATGTCCCGGCGGGTCGGGTCACCGAACGCGGCCGACACCGCGGCCACGGCAGCCGAGAAGCGGCCATCGTCGTTGTCCGGCCCGGTGCCGGTTCCCGGTCCGGGCTCTGCGGCGCGTGATTCTGGCACCACTGCGATCGGGCCCGGGCTCACGATGGGTAGTCTACCGAAGGATCGGCCCCGTCAGCTGGGGTGATGCGCCCACCCTGTGAGGCCTGTGGCGCGTGCTCCGGTCCAGGCACCAACTGAAGACGAGGGAGTGCATGGCAATCGATCAATCACAGCTCACGGCGGCGCTCAATGCGATCGTGGAGCCCGAGCTCGGGCTGCCCCTGGGCGCCCTCGGGCTGCTCCGCGAGGTGAAGACGCGCCGGCGTCGGGTCAGGATCGAGCTCGCCCTGCCGGTCGCGGCCTGGCCCGGGTCCGACGAGCTGGCCGACGAGGTGCACCGGGTGGCGCAGGCCGTGCCCGGGGTCGAGGAGATCGAGTTCGATCTGACCGTGATGCGCGACGAGGAGCGTGCTGCGCTGCGGGTGACCCTCCGCCAGCACATGTTCGGGGTCGCGACCGACCAGTTACACGACGATGCACACACCGAAGCCGATGACGGGCCCGATGGCGGCCACGGCCATGGTGGCCACGGGCACGGCCACGGGGGCGAGCCGGAGACGACGCCCGTCTTCTTGCAGCCGGATTCGACCACGCGGGTCATCGGGGTCTCCTCGGGCAAGGGCGGCGTCGGCAAGTCGACGGTGACGGTGAACCTCGCCGTGGCGTTGGCCCGGGCCGGGCACAGCGTGGGCCTCCTCGACGCCGATGTCTACGGATTCTCCGTACCGAAAATGCTGGGCACGGACCACGACCCGATCATTCTGGGTGATGTCGTGATTCCCACCTCGGCCCATGGCGTCAAATGCCTCTCGATGGGATATTTCGTGCCGGACGATCAACCCGTCATCTGGCGCGGCCCGATGTTGCACAAGGCCATTCAGCAGTTCTTGACCGATGCCTTCTGGGGTCAACCCGACTTCGTGCTCGTTGACATGCCCCCCGGCACGGGCGACGTCGCACTCACCCTCGCCGACGTCATGCCGCGGGCGGAGATCATTGTGGTGACGACGCCGCAAGCTGCGGCGCAACGCGTTGCCCAGCGTTCGGCGTTCGCGGCCAGGCGGCTCAAGCTCTCCGTACGCGGTGTCGTCGAGAACATGAGTTGGTTCACCGGCGACGACGGCACGCGCTATGAGCTCTTCGGTGCCGGTGGTGGCGACACCTTGGCGGCCGATCTCGGCATCCCGTTGCTCGGCAAGGTGCCATTGGTGGCTGCCGTCCGGAAGGGGGCAGACGAGGGGCGACCCATCGTGGCGGAGGACCCCCAGAGTGAGACGGCGCAGGCGTTCATCGCCATCGCCGACCGCTTGGCCTCTCTCGGACCGGCCCGCGTCTACCGCAAGGAACTCAGCCTGCGCTAGGCACCTCGGCCGCTACTTTGGCGGGTGAGCGCAGGGAGGGTGCCGATGGCTGACGGACGGATACCTGAGGATTGGGCACGTCCCGTCGTGCACTGGGAGATAGAAGCCAAGGACGCGGAGCTTCTGCGCGCGTTCTACGGCGCCCTGTTCAATTGGAAGATCGGCGACGGGTTCATCATGGACATCGCTCCGGGGATCGGTGGCCCCGAGCCCGGCCCGGGCGGCCACATCCGCCAGAGTGAGCGTTCCGGGGTGACGCTCTACGTCCAGGTGGCCGACCTCGGTGGTTCGCTCGAGCGATCAGTGAGCCTGGGCGCCACGGTCGTGGCCGAGCCGTTCGACGTCCCCGGCGGCCCGACGTTGGCCGGGATCACCGATCCGGAAGGCAATCCCGTGATGCTTGTCCAGGCCTGATCCGATGTCCGTCGTCGAGGTTGCCATGTTCGCCTTGCGGCCGGGCGTCGAGGAGCCGATCTTCTTGGCGATCGACCGGCGGGTCCAGACCGAGCTCGTACCGAACCAGCCCGGATTCATGCGCCGGACGACGGCGCGCCGCGAACGTTCCTGGATGGTCGTGACACTGTGGTCGAGCGAGGAGGCGGCGGCTGCGTTTGCCGTCGCCGTGGAAAGGGATCCCGTGTGGATCGCGTTCATGGGTCACATCGACCCGGAGAGTTTGGTGACGCAGCGGGTCGACACACTCGAGTGACGTGGACCGCCGGGGCGACCGCCAGCGCCGACCGCCGACCGCCGACCGCCGACGACCGCTTATGACCCCACGCCGGCCGGGAGTTTCTCGGGATCCCATCCGAGGAGGGCGACCGCCTGGCGGAAGGCGAAGCGGTCGGTCATGCCGGCCACATACGTGACAGCGGCCCTGATCGCCTGTTCGCTGCCGGCGAGGACGTCGGGCTGGCCGTGGGCCACCGTCTCGGTGATCAGGTGGGGCCTGTCCGCGAAGTGCTCGACCAGTGCCCGCAGCACGCGCACCACGGCTTCGCCCTGGCGCATCGAGGCGTCGCGCAGGTAGATGCGCTCGTAGTTGCACGCCCGGAAGGCGGCCAACGCTTCGGCCGCGTCCTCGTCCATGCCGACCTGGCCGCTGCGCAGGGTGGCCGCCACGAGCGCATGGATGAACGACCCCAGTTGCGCGCTCCGCCGTTCGCCGCACAGATCGCGCACGATGAGCGGGAGTTGGTGCGGGGACACGATGCCTGTCAGTACGGCGTCCTCCCAGTCGTGGCAGACGTACGCCACCCGGTCAGCCCAGCTGACCACCTCTCCTTCGGGGGTGGCCGGAGCGGGGCGGGACCACGAGTGATTGGCGATGCCGTCGATGGTCTGCCCGCAGAGGTTGAGCGGCGCCAGCGAGACGTGCGCCCCCCAGGGTGCGTGGTCGAACCCGCCCGGGAGGAACGGGTCCAGTGCGTCCTCGCTGGCATGCCCGCCCGGCCCGTGCCCGCAGTCGTGGCCCAGGGCGATCGCTTCGGTGAGCGCGACGTTGAGCCGGCAGGCGCGGGCCATCGCCGTCGCCACCTGCGCCACTTCCAGCGCGTGGGTGAGACGCGTGCGCTGGTGGTCCTGGGGGAAGACGAACACCTGGGTCTTGCCGGCCAGGCGCCGGAACGAGGTGGCATGCAGGATCCGGTCCCGGTCGCGCTCGAAGCAGGTGCGCCACTCGTCGGGCTCCTCCTCGCGGGCCCGCTCGCCGGCCCCGAGGGCTCGGCTGGCGCCCGGCGCCAGGAAGCCGTCCTCGCGCTCCTCCCGGTCGGCGCGGGTGAGCGGCTCGGTCGGAGCGGCGATGCCCCCGCCGCCCGCGGCAGTGCCGCCACCATGGTCCGCACCACCGTTGGTCCCGTCACCGGTGTCGCCCGGGATGATCGCCGGGCCCGCCCGGTCGATCCGGGCCCAAGAGTCGGCGTGGGCCAGACGGACCGGGCCCGAATACCCGGCCATCGTCGATGCCCAACGCAAGTTGCGTTCGGTCGGGTCGCCCCCATGGACCTTGCTCATGTCATGCAGTCTGCCGCGTCGCAGTAACGTCCAAGTGCCCGCAGGCCCCGCCAGGGACCATCGAGAGGAGCCAGATCAGGTGGACGTGCGCATCGGAATCATCCAGACACCCAAGGAGCTGGAAGTCGAGCTGAAGGATGACGCCGACCGCGACAAAGTTGTGGCGGACATCGAGAAGCTTCTCAAGGCAGGTGACGGGGTGCTGTGGCTGACGGACAAGAAAGGCCGCAAGGTCGGCATCCCCGTGGCCAAGGTGGCCTATATCGAGGTGGGGGCTCCGACCGCGGAGCGTCGTGTCGGGTTCGGCGCACCCTGACGCGGCAGCACAGACGGACGGGCAGTGAGCGCGTCCGCTCCTGACCTCCTCCAGCTCAAGCTGGTCTTCGTCACCGGCAAGGGCGGTGTGGGCAAGACGACGGTTGCCGCCGCCCTGGCTCAATTGGGAGCCGATCACGGCAAGCACGTCCTCGCCTGCGAGGTCGACGCCAAGGGGGACCTGGCGGCGCTCTTCGAGGCGGCCCCCACCGATTTCGTTCCTCGAGAGATCGCCCCGCGGGTGGCTTCCATGTCAATGGACACCGAGGCTTCGCTGCGCGAGTACCTCAAACTCCACCTCCGCATTCCCGTCGTCGGTCGCATCGGGCCTCTGGCCAAAGCGTTCGACTTCGTGGCCACGGCCGCCCCGGGCGTGCGGGAGATCCTCACGGTGGGCAAGCTCTGCTACGAAGTGCGCGAGCGCCACTACGACCTGGTCGTGGTCGACGCGCCGGCGAGTGGCCACATCATCGGCCAGTTGGCCGCACCGCAGGCCATCAACGACCTCGTGAAGGTCGGTCTGATCCGGAGCCAGACCGACTGGATGCTCGAAATCCTGTCCGACGCGCAGAAGACGGGCCTGGTGGCAGTCACCACCCCCGAGGAGATGCCCGTGAACGAGACCCTCGAGCTCACGACACGGGTGAAGGAAGAGACCACGGTGCGGCTCTCCGCCGTAGTGGTGAACCGGGTGCTGCCCGAACTCTTCGGTCAGCGCGAGGAGGAGGTCTTCGAGCAGTTGCGAATGCCGGCGGCTGAGGCGGTCCTCTCCGGGAGGGCCTCCGGGTCGGTGGCGCCGATCCTCGAAGCCGCCCGATTGGCGGTGACCATGCGCCGGACCGGCGCCGGACACCTGCAGCGGCTCCAGGCCGGGCTCCCTCCCGATCTCCCTGTCCTCCTGCTGCCCGAGCTGTTCACGCGGACCCACGGGGTGCGCACGACCCACCAGATGGCACGGTCACTCGGCGAGGAGCTCGGCTACTGATGGCCGACCCGAGGATGGTCGAGTGATGGCTGCCCGGCGTGCGGTCGAGGCTGCGCCGACGATCGGGCGGCTCCTGTCGGCCAAGGAGATCGTCATCGCCTGTGGGCCCGGCGGTGTCGGCAAGACCACCACCGCTGCGGCCGTGGGAGCCATGGCGGCTGCCGAACACGGAGGCCGGGTGCTGGTGTTGACCGTCGATCCGGCCCGTCGGCTGGCGGATGCCCTTGGCCTCAAAGGGATCGGGAACGATGAGGTCAGGATCGATGACGACATGTTCAGGCAGGCCGGCATCACTCCCCGGGGCGAGCTGTGGGCGGCCATGCTCGACACCAAGCAGAGTTGGGACGATCTGATCCGTCAGCATGCGCCAGACGACGTCACGCGGGAGAAGATCCTCGCGAACCCGCTCTACCAGAACATCTCGGGGCGCTTCGTCCAGTCGCACGACTACATCGCCATGGAGCGGCTCTACGAGATCCACTCCGAGGGGAAGTATGACCTCATCGTCGTCGACACGCCGCCGACCCGCAACGCCTTGGACTTCCTCGATGCGCCGCAGCGCCTCGCCGACTTCTTCTCGTCGCGCTTGTTGCGCTGGCTCATCGCCCCGTACCGTTCCCGCTTGGTCAACGCGGCGACCAAGCCGTTCTACACCGTGGCCGACCGCATTCTCGGCACGCAGTTCCTGGCCGACATCTCGGAGTTCTTCATCCTGTTCCAATCGATGTACGAGGGCTTCGTGACCCGCTCCGACGCGGTGACCCGGCTCCTCTCGGACCGTCGCACCACCTTCATGGTGGTGTCCACCCTCGAGGCGACGCCGTTGCGCGAGGCCGAGTTCTTCTCGACGGAGCTCACGGCGCGCAAGCTGCATCTCGGGGCGATCATTCTGAACAAGGTGCTCCCGGACTACCTGCGGGATTCGGCGACGGCGCGCTTGGCCCAGCACATGGCCGACGAGGTCGACACCCTCGCCGACGGGTTGACCGACGACGAGGTGGTGGCGTCCCGCGTGCTGCGCGAGGTGGCCGAGAGCTTCCTCAACTTCGGGATTGTCGCCCGCCGGGAGGCCGAGCAGCAGAACGAGTTGCGGGGGACCCCCGACATTCTCGTCACCGTGCCGTTCTTCGACGCCGACATCTTCGACATGGAGGGATTGCTCCGCCTGGGTCAGCAAGTCTGGGACTGAAGGTCCGGGACTCCGGGACTGAAGGTGCGGGACGAGGGTCCGGGACGAGGCCGACAAGTCCGGGACCCGAGCCAGGCCGCGTACCATGCATGAAATGGACCCACTGCTACTGCCCGAAGCGCTGGCCTACGCCGAGTCCCACTCGACCGCACCACCGCCCCATCTGGCCGCCGTCGACGAATCCACCCGGAAGGACTTTCCGGCGTGGGGGATGATGGTCGGTCGTCAGGAAGGTCGCTTCCTCGAGATGCTCGTCTTTGCGGCCCAGGCCACCCGCGTGCTCGAGATCGGCACCTTCACCGGCTACTCGTCGATCGCCATGGCGGCGGGATTGCCGGAGGGCGGGTCGATCGTCTCACTGGAGGTCGATCCCCACCACGCCATGATCGCCCGGGGCAACATCGCCGCCGCAGGGCTGGAGGGCCGGATCACCGTGATCGAAGGTCCCGCCCTCGCCTCGCTGTCAGAGCTGAGCGGGCCGTACGACCTGGTCTTCATCGACGCCGACAAGGTGGGGTACGACGCCTACTTCGAGGCGGCGCTGCCCATGCTGGCGCCGCACGGGTTGATCGTGGCCGACAACACACTGCAGGGGGGCGGCGTCCTCGAAAGCGCCGGACCACGCAACGAGGCTGCGGCAGCGATCGCCGCATTCAACGACAAGCTGGTCAACGATCCCCGGGTGGTCTGCGTGCTGACCACCATCAGAGACGGCGTGACGCTGATCCGTCGCGCCGGCTGAGACCGGCCACCGGTCCAGCGGTGCTCGACTACCACCTCCACCTATGGCCGCACGACCGGAGCGAGACACCGCTCCATCTCGACCAGCTCGCGCGCTATTGCGAGAAGGCGCAGGCGGCCGGCGTGCAGGAGCTGGCGGTGACCGAGCACCTGTTCCGCTTCCGCCAGGCAGAGAGTCTTCTGGGCGGCTTTTGGGCGGATGATGCGATCCCGCCGGCGCTCCAAGCCTCGATGGCGGAGTATTGGGACTTCCACGCCACCGCGGATCTGGACGCCTACGTCCGCTGTGCGCAGGAGGCGAAGGACGCCGGACTGCCCATCGTGATCGGGCTCGAGGTCGACTACTACCCCGGGCGGATGGACCAGGTGGCAGGTCTGCTCGCCGCCTACCCCTTCGACGTCCTCCTGGGCTCGGTGCACTGGCTGGGCGCGTGGCGTTTCGACGACATCGACGTCCCCCTCCAGATGGACGAGTGGTCCACCCGGGAGGTGGACACCTGCTGGGAGGAGTACACGCTCGCCCTGGAGGAGCTGGCGGCATCGGGTGCCTGCGATGTCCTGGCCCACCCCGACCTGATCAAGGTGGCGGGACACATCCCCGACGCCCCGGCCGAATGGTGGGACCGCATGGCGGAGGCAGCGGCCACCTCGGGGATGGCGGCAGAGGTCTCCTCGGCGGGCTGGCGCAAGCCGGTCGGGGAGCAGTATCCGGCGCTCGGGCTCCTCGAGCGTTTCGTGGCGCGCGGGGTGCCGTTGACGACGGCCTCGGACGCGCACCGCCAGGAGCAGGTCGCCGACCGGGCCGATGGCCTGCGCGACCTCCTCGATGTGGTCGGGGTCGGTTCCCTCCAGGGCTACCGGAGCCGGGAGCCGCACGCGGTGGCGGTGGGGAAGCGCCCGCACCCCGAGAACGAAGGCGCGTGACTGATGCCCACTCCCGCCGAGCTCGCGCAGTCCCAGACTGCGCTCAAACCCGAGGAGCTCGGCCACCTGCAGCGTCTGCTCGGGAGCTGGAGCGTCCTGGCCGACCTCTCCTTCTCGGATCTCCTCCTGGTGGTCCCTGTCAAGGCCGCCGAGGGCAGCCCATCGACGGCCGAGGACCCTGAAATGCTGGTCCTGGGCCAGATGCGGCCCGAACAACCGGCCGACCCTGGTCGATCAGGACCTGGTCGGCCAGACCATCAACGAGACGCAGTGGGCCCTGGCGGCCAAGTGCCTGCACAGCGGCGAGATCACCCGCGGCAGCATCCACCATCCGCTCCAAGGGGAGCAGGTCCCCGTCGAGACGATCCCGGTCCGCTTCGGGGACGTGGTGATCGCCGTCCTGCTCCGCGTGTCCCTGGCACCTCTCAAGGGGCCGACGAGCATGTACGAGCGGACCTACCTCGACGTCTTCGAGCGCCTGGCGGACATGGTGGCCCAGTCCGCCTTCCCCTATCCCGACGAGGACGTCGGGACCGAGGAGGCACCCCGTGTGGGCGATGGCGTGGTGGTCGTCGACGCCGACGGCCGGGTGGAGTTCGCATCTCCCAACGCCATGAACGCCTTTCACCGCATGGGCATCTACGCCCCTCCGGAAGGACGGCGCTTCGGTGATCTGGACATCGAGGAGTCGGCGATCGACTGGGCCCTCACCAATGGCCGGCCGGTCGTCGAGGAGGTGGAGCGCCGGCCCGACGTGATCGTGCTGCTGCACTGCATCCCCCTGCTCTCGCACGGCGTGGTCACCGGGGCGATGATCCTCCTCCGCGACGTCACCGACGTGCGCCGGCTCGACCGCTTGTTGCTCTCCAAGGATGCGGCCATCCGCGAGGTGCACCACCGGGTCAAGAACAACCTGCAGACGATCTCGTCACTCCTGAGCCTGCAGGCCCGCCGAGTGGAGGAACGGGCGGCCCGCGTCGCTCTCCAGGAGGCCGAGCGACGGGTACGGTCGATTTCGCTCGTGCACGAGATTCTCTCGCGGGACCCGAGCGACCAGGTGCCGTTCGCCGAGATTGTGGTGTCGCTCGTCCAGATGGCGGAGGACTCCGTGGTGTCCTCGCAGCCGATTCAGATCACGACCACGGGCGACCTGGGCGACGTGTCGGCGGACGTGGCCACCCCTCTGGCCGTGACGCTGGCCGAGCTGCTCCAGAACGCGGTGGAGCATGCGTTCGACCTCGAGTCAGGTGAACCCGAGAGCTTGGTGGGTGCCGGCTCCGCGGTGGGTGCTGGGGGTGCTGGGGGTGCTGGTGGCGGCGTCGTGGGCCACGTCGACGTCACGCTCTCCAATTTGGGTGGCGAGCTGATCGTGGCCGTCCGCGATGACGGGCGGGGACTCCCCGAAGGCTTCGACATCGAGAAGACGACCAGCCTCGGCCTCTCCATCGTGCGGGACCTGGTCGCCAGCCAGCTGGAGGGACGGATCGCCATGGAAGCGATGCCGGCGGCTCAGGGCGGGGGTACCAGGGTCGTGATTTCCGTCCCGGTGCGGGCGCACCGCTAGGCGGACGGTTTACCGGATGCAGCCTGCGGGGGGTCAGTCCGAACGGATCAGTGTGGAGGGACCGGCCCCGGAGGGATCGGCCCCGGAGGGATCAGAAGGTGCGCTGCGAGCGTCGGGCGGCCAGCCAGGCCTTGCGGAGCTTGCGACGCTCCTCTTCCGAGGTGCCTCCCCATACACCGGACTCCTGGTTGGTGGCCAGGGCAAAGTCCAGGCACGGTTCGAGTGCCTCACAGGACCGGCAGACGCCCTTGGCGGCATCGATCTGATCGATGGCCGGGCCCGTGGTTCCGACAGGGAAAAACAAATCAGGTTCAGTGTTCCGGCATGCCGCTGCACGACGCCAGTCGTCTGCGTCCCAGTCGACCGTCCTGTTCCACATGAGAGCCATTGGGAGAGCCTCCACCCACGCGGTTGTGATCCTTTTCACATGATCGAACCCAGATTGGTGTCCGTCACTGAGAAGGGATTGACGAGAAGAGGGTAATGGCTTGTCGCAGTGCTGGCAAGCAGTTTCGCGAAATTTCCGAACAAAAGGTAAAAATGGGTGTCATACAGGGGAAAGGGCCTACATGACGGCAATTTTCGCGCACCGGGGGTGTACGGACGGCTTTGTCGAGAACACGCTCGAAGCGTTCGCCGAAGCCAAGCGGTTGGGGGCCGACGGGGTGGAGCTCGACGTGCGGCTCACGATGGACGGCGCCCTGGCCGTCCATCATGATCCCGAGATCGCCGGGCTGGGACCGCTGGCCCAGCTGACTGTCCCTGAACTTCCCCCCTCCGTCCCACTCCTGGCCGATGCGTTGCGCGTCTGTGACGGCATGGTGGTCAACGTCGAGATCAAGAACGAACCCGACCACCCCGGGCACGACCCGGGTGAGACGGTCGCCGCACTCACGGCGGTGGCGATTGCGGACGCAGGGTGGACCGACCGGGTGATTGTGTCGTCGTTCCAGGTCAGCACGCTGGAGGCGGTCCAGGTGGCCGACAGCCGCCTCGCACTCGGGGCGCTCTGGTCGTTCTTCGCCGATCCCGAGGCCGGGCTCGCCCTCGCGGTCGAGGAGGGATGGCGGGCGATCCACCCGTTCGTCTCGTCGGTCACCCCCGACTTGGTCGAGCGGGCGCAGGGGGCGGGCCTGGCGGTCAACGTCTGGACCGTCAACGCCGCCGCGGACCTGGCCAATCTCGTCGCGCTCGGGGTGGACGGGATCATCACCGACTCGCTGGTTGAGGCCCTGTCCATCGCCGTCATGGCGGATCCTCGATGAGGGCCGGGGCGGGACGAGGGCCGGGGCCTGGCTGTAATCGCTCGTGAAAAGGGCCGGTGAAGGGGCCGAATGGCGGCAGGGTGCCCGCTTCGTCAAAGATGAACGGCCATGAACGTCGTTGTCTGTGTGAAACAGATCCCCGATCCGGCTGCTCCGGGCGCCCTCGATCCCGTGACCAAGACCCTCGTCCGCAGCGGCAAGCTCATCATGGACGACTCCGATAACTACGGAGTCGAGATGGCACTGCAGCTGGCGAGTGGCGAAGGGGACGAGGTCACCCTCGTCTCCATGGCCCCCGGCGGTGAGACTTCGGGCCTGCGGACCGGGCTCGCCATGGGCGCGGCCAAAGCCATTCTGGTCAGCGACGACGCCCTCGCCGGCAGCGATGCGCTGGGGACGGCCAAAGTGCTGTCAGCCGCGATCAAGCGGGCCAACCCCGATCTGGTGGTCATGGCCACCGAGTCGACCGACGGCTACACAGGCACCTTGCCCGTGCAGGTGGCGGAGCTCTTGGGGTTCCCCTCGGTCACCTTCGCCAAGTCCATCTCCGTCGACGGCAGCTCGGTCAAGGTCGAGCGCCAGACCGAAGCCGGCTACGACGAGGTGGTGTGTCCCTTGCCGGCCGTGGTCACGGTGACCGCCGGCGTGGTGGAGCCGCGGTACCCGTCGTTCAAGGGGATCATGGCCGCCAAGTCGAAGCCGGTCGACAACCTCACGGTGGCCGACCTCGGCCTCGACGCGTCGCAAGTGGGTGCAGTCGGGGCGCGCCAGGAGATCACCGACGTCTCCGAGGCGGAGTCGCGCGGTTCAGGTGAGATCGTGGTGGACGAAGGGGACGGCGCCCAGCGCGTCGTGGCCTTCCTCGAGCAGCTAAAGGTGATCTGAGATGGCGATCGACAAAGTTTGGGTGCTGGCCGAGGCGGGAGACTCCGGCCCGACGCCGATCTCCCTCGAGTTGCTGACCGAAGCGCGGTCGGTTGCCACCACGGTCGAGGCTGTGGCATGGGGGTCCGAGACCGCCTCGCTGGCCGCCGCCCTGGGCGAGTACGGAGCGACCACCGTGTACGACGTGGGGGACCTCGGAGGTTCTCTGCCAGGTGTTCCGGTGTCGGCCGCCCTGGCGGCGCTCATCGAAGGCGGCAACGCCCCGGATGCCATTTTGATCCCGGCCACCTACGACGGGCGTGACGTCGCCGGACGCCTTTCGGCCAAGCTGGATCGTCCCGTGCTGACCAACGTCACCGGCCTGGTGGCCGGCGACGACGGCCTGTCGAGCCAGCACCCGGTGTTCGGCGGCAGCCACATCGTCACGGCTCGCTTCACCGGTCCCGGCCCTGCCATCTTCGTGATCCGGGCCAAGTCATTCGCGGCCGAGCCGGACGGAGGCGCAGAGGCCGCGGTCGTTGCGGTCGCGGTGCCTGACACCGGCGCGGTCAATGGCGCCAAGTTGGTGGAGCGCCACGTCGAGGAGCGCAGTGGCCCCAAGCTGGACGAGGCGGCCGTTGTGGTCTCGGGTGGCCGGGGCCTCGGCGACGCGGCGAACTACGCGCTCATTGAGGAGCTGGCCAAACTTCTGCACGGTGCGGCCGGCGCCAGCCGCGCCATCGTTGACGCAGGGTGGGTGCCGTACTCGCATCAGGTCGGCCAGACCGGCAAGACGGTGAAGCCGACTGTCTACGTGGCGTGCGGAATTTCGGGAGCAACGCAGCATCTGGTGGGCATGAAGGGTTCGAAGAACATCATCGCCATCAACAAGGACCAGGAAGCGCCGATCTTCTCGGTCGCGGATCTGGGCATCGTCGGTGACGTGCACAAGGTTCTCCCGGCGTTGATCGAGGCCCTCAAAGCGAAGGGCTGACAACCCCCGTCACCGACCCGGAGACGACGTCGGGCGGCGGTGTCGCGGAACCGCCGATGCCACAAGTAGCCACGGGGCGGCGGTACATTCGGCGCAGACAACCGATCGGCTCGCATGCTCTTCCCCACATTCGACTTCGCCATCTTCTTTGCCATCGCCTTTACGGTGAATTGGCTGCTCAACCCCTATTCGGTGGCATGGAAATTGTCGATGCTCGCGCTGAGCTATTTCTTCTACGGCTGGGTCGGGTGGGGCTATTGCCTGTTGCTTCTCGGCACCACCACCATCGCCTTCATCGGTGGTGTCGCGGTCGTGCATACGAGCACCGAGAAGAGCCGTCGCATCGCTATGGCGTTGGCCTGCGGCGGGCTTTTGGCGCTGCTGGCATGGTTCAAGTACTACGGCTTCGTCTCGGTCAACATCGACAACCTGACGCATGTGATGGGACTCGGGCATGCCGTGCCGTTGCTGCAGGTCGCGCTTCCCATCGCCATTTCGTTCTACACGTTCATGGCGTTGAGCTATGTGGTCGACATCTACCGGCGCCAGCTCCAGCCGGCGCGTCCATTGGACCTCGCGCTCTACCTGTCGTTCTTCCCGCATCTGCTCGCGGGTCCGATCGTGCGTGGCGGCGAACTGTTGCCCCAGCTGCGCCAGCGACGGGACCCGACGGCCGTCGACTATTCGCGTGCCCTGTGGTTGATCATGGCCGGTCTCTTCAAGAAGGTCGTGATCTCCTCGTATGTCTCGAGCGCAATTGTGGTGCCGGTCTTCACCGCTCCGGCACAGCACTCCGCACCAGAGGCGATCTTCGGCGCCTGGGGCTACGCCGTGCAGATCTACTGCGACTTCAGCGGCTACACCGACATTGCCATCGGCCTGGCGCTCCTGCTCGGGATCCGGTTCCCGATCAACTTCAACGGGCCCTATACCGCGCGCGACCTTCAGGACTTCTGGCGCCGTTGGCACATTACGCTCTCGCGCTGGTTACGCGACTATCTCTACATCCCGCTCGGCGGGAGCAAAGGGTCCGAGGCCAAGACGGTCCGCAACATCATGATCACCATGGTGCTGGGCGGCCTCTGGCACGGCGCCGCCTGGACGTTCGTGTTCTGGGGGGCGTTGCACGGGGTCGGCCAGGCCGTGGGGCACGTGCGACGCCGCCATCGGGTCGAGCGGGGATTGCCGCCCATGGCCGATGGTCCGGTGCGCATATGGCTCCAACGATTCTGGACCTTCCAGTTCGTGTGTCTGGGCTGGGTGTTCTTCAACGCCAACGGGATTTCCGGGGCCTTCGCCGTGCTGGGCCGCATGCTGACCGGGTGGGGGGAGTCGTCGCCGTTGGTGACACCGTTGCTCGTGCTCGTGGTGGCCGGCACCATCGCCTCCCAGTACGTCCCCGACGACGCGGTGGGCCGGCTGCAAGCTACGTTCTCCCGGCAGCGGTCCGTCGTGCAGGTCGGCGTGCTGTCGCTGATCCTGCTCGGAATCACCACGTTCGGGCCAGCCGGCGTGGCCCCGTTCATCTACTACCGGTTCTGAGAAATGTCCGAGAGCGCACCACCCACAGAGAAGGTTCGCAGCGAAGGTCCTGAGGCCCGGCTGCGCGCGCCGTGGCAGCGCGTGCTGCGGATCTGCGTGGCGGCGTTCCTGCTCTGGCTCTTGCTCGACGCACCGACGTTGCAACACAACGCGCAGGTTTCACCTGTGGGCACGCGCCGCACGGTGTCGCTCGATCTGCTGGGCCCCATCGCAGCCACCAGCCGGGCCCTCCAGGTGTCGCACATCGTCTCGTGGACCGACGAAGCGACCGGGCGGACAGGCAACCGCCCGGGGAACGGAGCACTCAGCACCCTCGGTCCGGTCCATAAGCACGGCAGCGGGCCGGTGAAGCCGCCGTCCGGCGGCCATACGACAACCCCCTCCAGCACGGTTCGGGGGTCGGGCACGGGGACCACCGTGCCCGACATCACGCACCCGACGGCCGCCGATCCACTGCGGGTGCTCATTCTGGGGGATTCGCTCGGCATCGACCTCGGCGGACCGCTGCAGAATGATCTGGTGAACACCGGCGTGGTCAAGGCCACACTCGATGCGCGCGAGAGCACCGGGCTGACGCGTCCGGACTATTTCAACTGGCCGGCGGAGCTGCAGAGTGACCTCGCGGCGACCCACCCGCAGATCGTCGTGGTCATGATCGGCGCCAACGACCCTCAGGACTTCCCGGGACCGCCCGACGTCCCGTACACCTCATCGCAGTGGAACGTGATGTATGCCCAACGGGTCGCCGACTTCATGAAGGTGGCCCAGAGCGGGGGGGCGACGGTGATCTGGGTCGGCATGCCGCCGATGCAGAACACGGCGTTGTCCGCGAAGATGTCCGACGTCGACGCCGTCGACCAGCAGCAGGCGGCGGCGCGCAAGCCGGCGGTCGACTTCATCAGTAGCTGGACCCTGCTCGGCACCGCGCAGGGGACGTATGCCCCCTTCATCACCAACGCCGCCGGTCAGGTGGTCAACGTGCGCACGCCCGACGGCATCCATCTCACCCCGGCCGGCGGGGAGGTCCTCTCCCAGACGGTGTTGAACTACCTGCGAGGCCCGTTGCACTTCGATCTGCCCTAGAGGGTGATCCCCGCCGGGAGGAGTGCCGGGACACACATGCTCCGGCGGTTTGGCGGCGCGGTCCTAGACGAGGGGCCAGGGGTAGGGCGGCCATCCCCCGTCGTCGACCAGCTCGGGGAGGGCCCGCAGGTTCACGAGCCAGGCCGCCCGCTCGACGAGCGCCTCGATCTCGGGCGGCGTGAGGAGCTCTTGCAACCGGTCCGAGGGGCCGTCTCGCTGGAGTCGTTCGAGGGCCGCCAAGTCGTCGGGCGAGAGGGGCTGCCCGCCGAAGTCCCAGATGACCGTGCGCAGCTTGTCGTCCTCGTTGAAGCAGAGCCCGTTGTCGATCGCCCACAGGCGATCCTCGGCCAGCAGGACATGTCCGCTCTTGCGGTCCGCGTTGTTCGCCACCACGTCGAACGCGCACATCCGCATCAGCGCCGGGTGCCACCGGGGATCGTCGCGCAGGGTGAAGTAGTGCGAGGTGCCGTCCTCGGGCACATAGCGCTGCACCGAACCTTCGCCGAACGGCCCTTCCCCCCGCTCGACCGTCTCTGGGACCAGGCCCCACCCGAGTGATTCGGACAACACGTAGGCGGCCACCTCCCGACGGAACAGGCCACCCGGGAAGTCCCAGAGCGGCCGCTCGCCCTTGCGGGGCTTGTACACCGCCATGAGCTCGCTCTGCCCGAGCCGGCAGGTGACCAGCAGGGTGGCGTTCGAGCTCCCCGCGATCCTGCCGTGCACCTCCATGTCGCCGTCGGTGAGGATGTGCGCAACGGTGTCGTCGGCCACTGGTGATCAGGTCACCGGCGGGCGATGTCCGTTCGTGCGCGGACAGTCATGGCCGGAGGGGTCGAGAGGGAGACCGCAAAGGGGGCAGGGCGGCCTGCCCGACTCCACCAGGCGCGTGGCGTGGATGGCGAACGCGGCCGCCTGCTCGCGTGTGAGGGCGATCCGCAGGACGTGGCCGTCCCCGTCCTCGTCCTCCTCGTCGTCCTCGTCGTGCACCTCTTCGAGGACCACGACGACCCGATCGAGCTCCTCGTCGTAGGACACGCCGATGGTTCCCACGACCCACTCGGGATCCTCGGTGCCGTCGAAGCTCAGGTCGTCGGGCAGGTGGCCCGGGCGCCCGAGCTCCTTCACGATGCGACCGAGGTAGCCGGCCAGGACTGCGACCTGCTGCTTTTCGACCTTGACGGTCGTCTCCGTGAGGCCCTGGCGGCAATAGAAGAGGAACAGCCGGTTGCCGACCTCGCCGATCACGCCGACGGTGCAGTGGTCGGGGGCGTCGTAGTCGGTTTCGTCGATCATGAGAGAACCAGGTCGCCGAGGGAGCCCGTCGAATTCACGCAGAGGATAGCGGGGCCCCCGGCGGTGAAGAGCAACGCCGAGACCGAGCACGGGGAGATCACGAGGCGTTGCATGAGATCAAGGGGGACGCCCGCGGCGGCGGCCACCACAGCCTTAATCGGGTCGGCATGCGAGACGGCCACGATCGTCTCCCCGGGGTGATCCTTGACCAGGCCGAGGACCGCCGTCATGCTCCGGGTCGACATTTCGCTGAATGACTCGCCACCGGGAAAGGTGAAGCCGCTGGGCCAACGTTGCACGGTGGCCCATTCTTTGGCCTTGTTGAGCCTGGCCAGGGATTTCTCCGTCCAGTCGCCGACGTCCACCTCGATCAGGCCGCGGGACGTCCTGACGCGCAATCCCAGTGCCGCCCCGATGGGTGCGGCGGTCTCCCGTGTCCGCTCGAGCGGCGAGGCGTAAATGGCGGTGGGCGGCTTCTCCATGGCCGCGATCCGCCCTGCCACCACGTCAGCCTGGGCCCGGCCCTTGTCGGCCAGGTGTAAGCCGCTCGCCCTTCCGGGCAGCATTTTTCCCGTGGTGGGGGTGGCCCCGTGACGGACCAGAAGGACCCGCGTCGGTGCCGGGGATTTGTGCGCCGAGCGCGGGGGCGATGGACGAGCGGAAGCAGGCACGAGACCCCATCGTAGGCTTTGTGCCGTGGGGCCAAACCGGGCGAGCAGGGACGGACTGCGGGCCGTCCAGCATGAGGTGGCCGAGTGCCGCCGCTGCCCACGTCTCGTGCAATGGCGCGAGGAGATCTCTGCGGCACCGCGGGCGTCGTTCGCGGGGCAAACCTATTGGGGGCGCGGTGTGCCCGGGTTCGGCGATGCCGGTGCACGCGTGGGCATCGTCGGGTTGGCCCCGGCTGCGCACGGGGCCAACCGGACGGGACGCATGTTCACCGGTGACCGCTCCGGCGACTGGCTCTTTGCCGCGCTCTACCGGGCCGGCTACGCATCGCAACCGACGAGTACCGCCAGCGACGACGGGCTGGTGCTGCGTGACGTCTACATCACGGCCGCAGTGCACTGTGCGCCGCCGGCCAACAAGCCGGATCCGAGCGAGCGTGCGGCGTGCGCTCCCTACCTGGCCCGGGAGTTGGCCCTTCTCGAGGATCTCCGCGTGATCGTGGTGCTGGGCCAGTTCGCCCTGCAGAGCGTGGCCGATCTGTACGGACTGCGGCCCCGTCCGAAGTTCGGCCACCTGGCCGAGCACGTCCTGCCCGATGGGCGGGCGCTCCTGTGCTCGTACCACCCGAGCCAGCAGAACACCTTCACCGGTGTGCTCACCGAGCCGATGTTCGACGCGGTCTTCGCCCGTGCCTCGCAGATTGCGGAACAGGCGTCCTCGTCCTAGAGGAGCGGGCTCAGGAACTGCCCACGGGCACCGGGAACGCGAGCGACGCATTCGCCGCCGTGGCGTGGATCAGTGTCGCGGCCCCCCCCTGTCCGTCCATCCCGTGATCGTCCAGTACACGTCGTTCGCGTCTGCGAGCGCGCGCTCGCCCAGACATCCCTTTGTGGCGGTCGCCTGTTGCGCGACGGCCACGGCGGCGCCGAAGAACTGGTCGAAGAGTGCCGGATCGCGCAACCGGAGCCGTGTCACCACCATGACCGCCATCAGGCACCGCCTCCGGGCTCGAAGCGAACGGCGCTCGGCACCCGACGTCAGCCCATTCCTCGAGGATTCCCCGAGGAGTTCCCACCGGGCTCATTTTTCCCCGCTCGCACCTCTCCCCGTCCAGCAGGGCGAACGAGTGGGCACGGGCCCATCCCGTCGATGTCGGCACGAGGCGATGGCATACTCGGTCGTGCGCATTCCTGTGGCCTGCACGCTGAGCGCGGAGTCCGCCGCCGATCGGATCGAGGACTGGCGTCGATTCTTCGCCAGCTCCGTCACCGCCGTCGAGCGGACGAGCGATCGACGCCTCCGCGTGCGACTCGCTGATTCCCCGATGGCGTTGACGGCTGCCGTCGACCTGGCGCAGCGGGAGAAGGCATGTTGCGCCTTTTTCGAGTTTTCCGTCGACGTCGACGCGACGTCGCGCTGGTTGGTCGTGGGTGTGCCTGCGGAGGCAGCAGGCACGTTGGCCGAGTTCGCCACGCTGACCGGTTTCGCGGCGTGAGGCGGCGAGCTCGTTCCGCCAGTCTGTGCCCGACGCCTCGCCCCCTGCGGTCACACCGGAGCGCTATCGACGGAGCTCGGCGTACTCGGCGACCCGGGTGAGTGTCGCCGGGCTGGCCTTGGCGACCGCACCACAGGCGAACGGCGGTTGAGGGTCGTACTCGATCATCAGTTGGGCTGCTTGCGCCGCCGTGCGATCGACGAGGAGCTCGACCACGCGCAGTGCCATGTCGATGCCGCTCGAGACGCCGGCGGCGGTGATGATCCGGTGCTCGAGGTGCTCGACCACCCGCTGCGCCGTGGGTCGCGCGCCCTGGAGTGCGAGCTCGGAGTAGCAGGCCCAGTGTGTCGTTGCCGTGAGATCCTGAAGGAGCCCGGCCGCGCCGAGCACCAACGAGCCGGTGCAGACCGACGTGGTCAACCGGGTCGTGGCATGCGCGTGACGGACCCACTCGAGGACCTCTTCGTCGTGCTGCAACGGCCGCGTGCCGACGCCACCGGGGAAGACGATCACGTCGGGCTCGGGGAGCTCGTCGAATGTGGCGTCGGCGATCAGTCCGAGCATCCCGTTCTCGCTGCGGAACTCGCCCCGGCGGCGTCCGAGAAAGGTGACGTCGATGGAGGGGATGCGCTGGAGGACCTCGTAGGGTCCTACGCCGTCGAGGGCCGTGAATTCGTCAAAGAGGGGAATAGCCACTTGCAGGCTGGTGGTCATGCGATGTCCTTTCTTCGCCGACCGTACGGAAGCGGCGGCGATAGGCGTCAGGGGCGACACCCAGGCGGCGCTGCGTCACCCGCCGGAGCGATTCGGCCGTGCCGAACCCGCACCGGGCCGCGATGAGATCGAGCGTGTCGTTCGTCGTCTCGAGCTCGACCCTGGCTGCCTCGAGTCGTACACGTTCGACGAATTTCCCCGGGGTTTCTCCGACTTCGGCCGTGAAGACGCGAGTGAAGTGGCGCACGCTCATCGCGGCCGCCGCGGCCATGGCCGGCACGCGGTGATCTCCCCCCGGGGCCGATTCGACGAGCGTCTGTACTGCACGCACGGTCGAGCGCTCGGCGCGGCGGACCCACACCGGTGAGGCGAACTGCGTTTGCCCACCGGGCCGATGCAAGAACATCACCAGCCAGCGGGCCACCGTCTGCGCCACGTCGACACCCAGGTCGTCCTGCACCAGCGCCAGCGCGAGGTCGATCCCGGCGGTGACGCCCGCGCTCGTCCAAAACTTGCCGTCGTGGATGTAGATCGGATCGGGATCGACGGACAACGTCGGGAATTCTTTGGCCAGCCGTTCCGCGTTGGCCCAGTGGGTGGTGACGCGCCGGCCATCGAGAAGGCCGGCCTCGGCGCCGAGAAAGGTACCGGTACAGACTGTGGCGACCCTGCGGCAACGCGGTTCCGCCTCCTTGATCCAGGTCATGAGCACCGCATCCTCTCTGGCGGCACGGTTCCCGTTGCCTCCAGCGAGGACGATCGTGTCGATCCCTTGGGGATCGGGGAGGGGAACGGTCGCGAGCCCGACGCCACTTTCAGACCAGACGGTGCCCCCCTCGGTGGAGGCGAGCGCCACGCGGTAGTCCGTGGGACGGCCGAGGGCCGACGCCACCCTGGATGCTCCCGCAAAGACCTCCATGGGCCCTACGGCGTCGAGCGGTTGCACCCCGGGGAATGCAATGACCACCACGTCGCGTGTGCGCACGCCCTCCACATTGCATGCGTCCGCCTGTGGCGTCAATGACAGAGTTCCCACAGATTCGGCCATCGCCGGTGGCCCGGGGGGCTCATCGGGTTGCGTGGTTCTCAGCGCTGGCGGGAACGACGGGTGCCCCGCGCCCGCACCCAGGCCAGCACTTCGGCCGGATCGGCGTCGCCGTCGCGGTGCACGGTGCCGGTGAAGATGTCCTCACGCTCCGTGGAGATCTCACGGGAGACCTCGGCCCGCAGGACGTCCCCGATGTCGGCGGGCCGGAGATACTCGACCAGCACCGAGGTGACGATGCCCGAATGCTCCTCGTCGTTGGCCGCGGCGGCGACCGCTGCCCCGGCGACGGCGTAGAAGACTGCGCCATGGACGGTTCCGTGGGGATTGGCGTGCTGTTCCGTCGTGGTCAGGGTGGCCACGGTGTGGCCCGGGCCCTGCCGCTGGACCTCGATACCGAGGAGTGCGGCGAATGCGTCGTTCTTTGGTCCTGCTGGGGTCACGCCGTCGGCGCCGGGAGGCGGCCCGGCATGGGCACTGCCGTGGCCGGCCACCGTTTGCGGCTCACCTTGCTCAAACGATTGAGCAAGGTGACGGCTCCCGGGTCGTCCTCGGAGGGACGCGTCTCGATGACGCCACCTTCCTCCATGGCGTTGAAAAGCTCCTCGCCGCGTTCGGTCCGGATGAGCGTCAAGGTCCAGTCACCGAAGGCGCCGATGCCGCCCGTCGAGATGTCGGCATGCTCGGCCGCGAAGTCGGGGCAGCTGGTGCACCCCTCGCGGGTCCACTCGTGCGCCTCTTTCAGCGGGATCTCGTGGTACGCCCCGTCGCGCATCCAGACCTGGAACACGCCCTTGATGTTCATTTTGACGATGTCCGCCCGGTGCAGCCCGTACTTGGCCTCGAAGAGCTCGGGGAAGATGGCGTCGTCGAACGTCTTCGAGCACAGCAGCCCGATGGAAAGGGTGAAGCGACGGGCGATCTTGCCCGCCTTGCGCGCCGCCATGACGGGCGGTGCGGAAGCCTGGCATCCCATGCCGACCAGCGCGATGCGCTCGGCCCCTCCGGCGATCGCATCGGGGTAGGCCAAGGGGTTGGCCGAGTACGTGTACCGGGACCCCGACGTGTCCAAGACGTCCTGCTTGTTCCACGCGACCTGAGGGACCGCCTTCCAGGTGGACCCGTCGCCCTCGAGCCCCGACACCAGCGCGGCGTCGATGACGTCGTGCTCGAAGGCCCAGATCAGAAGGGCCGAGACCAGCCCTCCGTCCTGTCCGCACCCCTGCACCTCGGGGTCGGTTGCCCGTGCGAGAACGGTCCTGCGGGCAATGCCGGCTACCTCTTCGTCGGTCCGGGGCCGCCCGAACAGATGGTTCTCGATGTCGGGCTCCCACGTACGGAAGCGGGGGCAGGCGCGGGTACACAGGGTGCACCCCTTCAGACCGTGCGTGCAGTTGTCCGGCCCACCGTCGGTCAAGACGTGGAACGGCTTGTAGTGCCCGTCCGCATCGTCGTACCCGAGGACGTCGTAGGGGCAGGCGATGACGCAGGCTGAGCAACCGGTGCACAGGCCCGAGGTGACGACTTCGGTGAAGAGCTCGGCCCATTGTGGTTTTTCGGGTGGCATCCGACCCACCATATTCGGCGGAACGACCCCGGTCCGGTACCGCCCCGGTCCGGTACCGTCATGGCGATGCCCGAGATCCTCGAAGTCGAGCTCTACCGCAGCCTGGCCGAGAAGGCACTGTGGCGGACGATCGACAAGGTCTGGATGGTCGATGCCCGCTACGGACGGGGCGGGACCACGGCGCGGGGGCTGCAACGTGCGCTGGGGGGTCACATGTTCACCGAGGCGCGCCGGCGCGGGAAGCTCATGCTTCTCGATGCCGACGACGGTCCGACGCTCGGTGTCCGTTTCGGGATGACGGGCGGACTCGTCGTCGACGGAGACCAGGCGCTCGACCGGCTGCTGTATGGACCCGGGGTGTTCGATGACAAGTGGGTCCGCGCACGCGTGACCTTCGCCGACGGCGGCCATCTCCTGCTGCACGACCCCCGGCGCTTCGGTTCACTCGAGTTGATGCCTGACGAAGCCCGGCTCGGTCCCGATGCCCTCTCGGTGACGCTGGCAGAGCTCAGCGGCGCTCTCGCGAGCAATCCTGCGCGGTCGAGCGGATCGGCCCCCCTCAAGGCACGCCTGATGGATCAGGCTCGACTGGCCGGCATTGGAAATCTCCTGGCGGACGAGATCCTCTGGAGGGCCGCCCTCGACCCGCAACGACGGGACTCCCTCAGCGACATGGAGCTCCGCACGCTGCACAAGGCCTTACAGGCGACCCTGCGCCAGCTCGGGCGCCGTGGAGGATCGCACATGGGTGAGCTCATGGAGGAACGCCATGCCGGCGGGCGCTGCCCGAAAGACGGCTCGGCGTTGCGAACGGCCACCGTGGGTGGGCGAACGACCTGGTGGTGTCCGCTGCACCAGCACTGAGCCGGTCGCTCTCTCCGGGCTCAACCTTCAGGGGCTCGGTCTTGCGAGAGTCAGGCTTCGGAGATTGCCTCGAGCACCTTCCCCGCATGCCCGTCAGCGCGGACGTGTGACCAGGCCCGTTGGATCTTGCCGTTCGGACCGATCAAGAAGGTGGATCGGATGGTCCCGACGGTCTTCTTGCCGTACATCGTCTTCTCACCCCATGCGCCGTACTTCTCCATCACCTTCTTGTCCGAGTCGGTGAGGAGAGGGAACTTCAGCTTGTACTTGGTGCGGAATTTCGTGTGCTTCTCCGCCCCGTCGGGAGAGATGCCCAGGACGGCGACGCCCGCCTTTTCGAAGGTCTTGAGGTTGTCGTTGAACTGGCAGGCTTCCTTGGTACACCCCGGTGTGTCGTCGGCCGGATAGAAGTAGACGATCACCTGCTGGCCCTTGAAATCGGACAATTTGACCGGATTGCCGTCCTGGTCAGGAAGCGTGAATGCGGGTGCCGCCGAACCTGCTTCGAGTTTCGCCATCGACCTTCCTCCTTTGACTGAGTGAGCGAACGCACACCATTGCACAGCAAAACGCCGGGAGATGCCTTCCGTACTGGTACGATGGAGACGCGACCGCTGGCAAGGGGCTAGTGAGTCGGGGCCGTTTCCTCCTCCTCTGGTTGGCGCAGGGTCCCGCCGCTCAACAGAGAGAGCGAGAATATGACTGTTCAGGCATTGACCGGCGCGGGCGCCGATTTACCCGATGAGGGAGCCCAATCCTCAACGGATGACATGTACGAAACGGCTCGGACATTCGAGTCCCTGGGAGTTTCCGAAGAACTGACCAAAGCGCTGGCTGATCAAGGGATCGTCAGCGCTTTTCCAATTCAGGCGCTGACGATTGCCGACGCCCTGGCGGGCCGGGACGTCTGTGGCAAAGCCAAGACCGGGTCTGGCAAGACGCTGGCGTTCGGTGTCCCGCTGTTGCAGCGCACCAAGGCGACCCGGGACGCACAGGGCTCGGGTACCGCGGGAGTGCGGCCGGCGAAGCCCCTGGCCCTGGTGCTCCTGCCGACGCGCGAACTGGCCGTCCAGGTGCACGACGTGCTGGCTCCGCTGGCCAAGACCCTCGGCCTACGGGCCGTCGCCGTGTACGGCGGCGCCGACATCGACCGCCAGGTGGCGAAGTTGCAGAAGGGCGTCGATGTGATCATTGCGACGCCGGGGCGCCTCATCGACCTGGGGGACCGGGGAGAGATCTCGGTGGCTGAGCTCGAGACATTGGTTCTCGACGAGGCGGACCGGATGGCGGACATGGGGTTCATGCCCCAGGTCGAGTGGGTACTCCGCCGGCTCGAGACGCCGCATCAGACACTCCTCTTTTCGGCAACGCTCGACGGTGCAGTCGATCGGCTCGTGCAGCGTTACCTGACCGAACCCGTCTTTCACGAGGTGTCGTCGTCCACGCAGACGGTGACGCTCATGGAGCACCGGTTCATTCAGGTGCACCAGATGGACAAGGTGAAGGTGGCCGCAGCCATCGCCCGTTCCCAGGAAAAGACGCTCTTTTTCGTGCGCACCAAGCGCGGGGCGGACCGTCTGGTCGAGAACCTGGAAAAGGAAGGGCTCCACGCCGCCGCTATTCACGGTGACCTCCGCCAGGCGAACCGCGAACGTGCATTGGCAGATTTCTCCGGAGGCAAGCTGCCTGTGCTCGTGGCGACCGACGTCGCCGCGCGCGGCCTGCACATCGAAGCTGTCGATGCCGTCATCCACTGGGACCCGCCCGAGGATCACAAGGCGTACCTGCACCGCTCGGGGCGAACGGCGCGGGCCGGAAAGGCCGGCGTCGTGGTGAGTCTCACCTTGTGGAACCAACTGGTCGAGGTGGAAGTCATCCAGCGCCGTCTCGGCTTGCGCATCCCCATCGTCGAGATGTTCTCCAATGACCCGCGTCTGGCCAACCTGGCCGAATGGACGCCGCTGCCCGAGGAGAGCGTCCTCTGAGCGAGGGACGGGCGATCGACACGTGGACGCCCGACGACGGGGTCCGGCGCGTGCTCGTCGTGACGGCACACCCCGACGACGTCGACTTCGGCATGGCGGGGACGGTGGCCACTTTCACCAAGGCCGGCCTCGAGGTCACCTACTGCATCGCCACCAACGGGGACGCAGGTGGATCCGATCGCTCGGTGTCCCGCACGGACATGGCAGCCCTTCGCCAACGTGAGCAACGGGCCGCGGCGGCCGAGGTCGGGGTGAGCGACGTCCGCTTCCTGGGGCACCCCGACGGGCGCCTTCAGCCGACCATCGAGCTGCGCCGTGACATCAGCCGCGTCATCCGCCAGGTCAAGCCCGAGCGGGTGCTGACCCAGTCACCCGAACGACGTTGGGACTTCATTTTCGGCAGCCATCCCGACCATCTCGCCGCGGGCGAAGCGGCGGTGTGCGCCGTCTATCCCGATGCGCGCAATCCCTTCGCGCACCCTGAGCTCCTCGACCGTGAGGGGCTCGAGCCGTGGACGGTCAATGAGCTGTGGATCGTGGGCGTCCCCGCAACCAACATTGCGGTCGAGACCACTTCGACGATCGAGCAAAAGGTGGCGGCGCTGCTCCGCCATGAAAGTCAGATCGGCGACCCCGCCGGCGTGACCCAACGGGTGATGGACAGCGGGCGCGCCGGCGGCAAAGAGGTCGGGCTGCCGGACGACGCCACGGCCGAACTGTTCCGGGTCACCCGCATTCCCTGACCGTCGCCGGGCGTGTCACGACCGCCACCGCGCGGCAGTCGGATTCAGGCGTCCCGGGCGAGGTAGCGCTCGTGGATGGCGTTCCATTCGGGGAGCTCGACCAGATCGACGCTCCCGCCAGCGAGCGTGTGGGCGAGTGCGAGCAGGTGGAAGTGCCAACCGGCCAGGACGCGGGTGCGGAACTCGTCTGCCAACTCGAGCGTGCTGGTGAAGACCAGCGTGGTGCCGCCTCCTTGCGCGGTGAGCTCCCACCGCAGGACGCCATGGGCGTCGCCGGTGGTCTCGAGCAGACGGGGCGGGTCGAACGTCGTGATGATGGCATGCATGGTGAACCGGTCACCGTCGGGAGTGGGGTTGCGCCATGTGAGGTCGAACCTTCCACCCGATCGAGGTTCGATGTCGAGGTCGCCCAGCCACGCGAGCACGCGCGCGGGCTCTGTCAACGCGGACCAGACTTCGTCCACGGGGTAGGGAAGATGGCGCTCGAAGCGGATCACGGCCTTGTCCCCGTCGTGGGACACCGTGCCGTCGGTCGACCCGTCGTCCCTCATGCGATGTGCGCCTCGGCGCTCTCTCGCAGATGGTCTTCCAGCAAGGCCAGGTGATCCGCCCAGACCTTGCGGAACGGCGCCAACCATGCATCGATCTCCGAGAACGGCCCGGGTTGGATTTCGTACCAGCGTTGCTGCGCCCGTTGGCGGACCTTGACCAATCCGGCCTCGCGCAGGACCCGCAAATGACGGCTCATGCCGGGTTGGCTCTGCCCGAGGAGCGCCGCAAGCTCGCCGACCGGTCGGGGACGCTCCAGAAGCAGGGTCAGCACCTCTCGACGGCTGGGCTCGGCCAGCACGTCAAAGGCGGTCGTCATTCGCCTAATCTAACATCTCCATTATATAATGCAAAATGCAAATAGGCAGGTGAGCCAGAGAGTCAGCCGGCCAGTTGGCGCAAGACGTAGCGCAGGATCCCGCCATGGCGGAAGTACTCCGCTTCCATGGGGGTGTCGATGCGGACCACGACGCGGAACTCGGTCGTCGAGCCATCGTCCGCGGTGGCGATCACCGTGAGCTCCTTGGGGAGCTCACCCGCATTGAGCGCCTCGATCCCGGCCACGGAGAACGTCTCGGTCCCCGAGAGCCCGAGGCCTTCGGCCGAATCCCCCTTGTAGAACTGCAGCGGGATCACACCCATGCCGACCAGGTTGGAGCGGTGGATGCGCTCGTAGCTCTGGGCGATGACCGCGCGCACGCCCAACAGCGCGGTGCCTTTGGCGGCCCAGTCCCGGCTGGACCCCGTGCCGTACTCACGGCCCGCCAGGACGATCAGCGGCACAGCCTCGGCCGCGTACTGCATGGCCGCCTCGTAGATCGAGGTCCCGGTGCCGTCGGGCAGGTGCAGGGTGAACCCGCCTTCGGTCCCGGGCGCGAGGCGGTTCCTGAGCCGCACGTTGGCGAAGGTACCGCGCATCATCACCTCGTGGTTGCCGCGGCGGGCGCCATAGGAGTTGAAGTCGTGACGTGGCACCCCGTGCTCGGCCAGATACCGCCCGGCCGGCGTGTCGGGCCCGATGGAGCCGGCCGGCGAGATGTGATCGGTGGTGACGCTGTCGCCCACCATGGCCAGCACGCGCGCCCCTGCGATGTCGGTGACCGGCAGCGGCGTCATCGTCATGCCCTCGAAGAACGGCGGGTTCTTCACGTAGGTGGAGTCGTCCTGCCAGGAGAACGTCTCGCCCTCGGCTACGGGCACCTGCTGCCAGTACTCGTCACCCTCGAACACGGCGCCGTAGCGGGTGCGGAACATTTCCGAGGTCAGCGAGGCCCGGATGGCATCGCTGACCTCTTGCTCGCTCGGCCAGATGTCGGACAGGAACACCGCAACGCCGTCGGCATCCTGTCCGAGGGGGTCGGTCGTCAGGTCGATGTCCATGGTGCCGGCCAAGGCGTAGGCCACGACGAGGGGAGGTGAGGCCAGGTAGTTCATGCGGACGTCGGGATGGATGCGGCCCTCGAAGTTCCGGTTGCCCGAGAGCACGGAGACCACCGAGAGGTCGTCGCTGTGCACGAGGTCGCTCACCCCGTTGAGCAGCGGCCCGGAGTTGCCGATGCAGGTGGTGCACCCGAAACCGACGAGATAGAAGCCGAGGTGCTCCAGCGGCTCGACGAGTTGTGCCCGCTCGAGGTAGTCCATGACCACCCGGGAGCCGGGTGCAAGAGAGGTCTTCACCCAGGGCTTGGCCCGGAGGCCCCGCGCGACCGCCTTCTTGGCCAAGAGCCCCGCGCCGACCATCACCTGGGGGTTCGACGTGTTCGTGCAGCTCGTGATGGCCGCCACGACGACATCGCCGTCGGCCAGGGCATGGTGGGGCGCCGCCTCCGGGGTTCCGGTGGAGGTGCGCGGCGACCGGTCCAGGGCGATTCTGAAAGCGTCGCCGGCGCCGGCCAGCGCCACCCTGTCCTGGGGGCGGGACGGCCCCGCCAACGAGGGCTCAACGTCGGCCAGGTCGAGGGTGGCGTACTCGGAGAACACGGGCTCCACCCCGTCTGCCGTGTGCCAGAGCCCCTGCGCCTTTGCGTAGGCCTTCACGAGCGCCAGCTGTTCCTCGTCACGGCCCGAGAAGCGCAGGTAGTCGATGGTGACCTGGTCGATGGGGAACATGGTGCACGTGGCCCCGTATTCGGGGCTCATGTTGCCGATGGTGGCACGCGTCTCGAGCGGCAGTGCAGCCACACCGGGCCCGTAGCACTCGACGAAGGCGCCCACCACGCCGTGCTGGCGCAGGAGCTCAGTCACCGTGAGCACGACATCGGTCGCTGTCGTCCCGGGTCGGAGCTCGCCGGAGATGCGCAAGCCGACCACCGGCGGCAGCAGCATGGAGAGCGGCTGGCCGAGCATCGCCGCCTCGGCTTCGATGCCGCCGACGCCCCAGCCCAGGACGCCCAGGCCGTTGACCATGGTGGTGTGCGAATCGGTGCCGACCAGCGTGTCGCAGAAGGCCCGGCCGTCGGCCGTGCCGAAGACGACCCGGGAGAGGTACTCGAGGTTCACCTGATGGCAGATGCCGGTGCCCGGCGGCACGGCGCGGAAGCCGTCGAACGCACCCTGAGCCCACCGCAGCAGCTTGTAGCGCTCGATGTTGCGCTCGTACTCGACGGACACGTTGCGGTCGTACGCCGACGCATCGCCCGAGCTCTCCACGATGACCGAGTGGTCGATGACCAGCTCGACCGGCACGAGAGGGTTGACCTGCGCTGCATTGCCGCCGAGGCGGGCCAGTGCGTCGCGCATGGCCGCAAGGTCGACGACGCCCGGCACACCCGTGAAGTCCTGCATGAGGACGCGTTCGGGGGTGAGGGCTATCTCGTGCGCGGCATCGCCCGCTCCCTGCCCGTGGGCTTCGGGATTGGCCCCCCAGGCGGCGACCGCGACGATGTCGTCGGCCGACACGTGAGGAGAATCCTCGTGACGGAGCAGGTTCTCGAGGATCACCTTGATCGAATAGGGGAGCCGACTGATGTCGTGCTCACCGGTGAGGGCGGGTGCCGTGAGGGAGAAGATCTCGTAGTCGCGGCCGTTGACCGCGAGGGTGGACCGGGCGCCGAAGGAATCGGGGTGTGCTGCAGCAGGGGATCGTGAGGCCATGCCCCCATTCTGTCCTGCCTCGGCGACGAGCACCCCATTGGAATCCCTTGTCGGAGGGGCGGCGTTTCCGGTCCGCACAATGCGGGCAGAATGAGGGCATGGGTCAGCGTGTCGGTGCCACCCTCCGTCGCGCCTTTTTTTGGGCGTTGGCTCTCGTTCCCCTGCTGTCCGTGCTCACGGCGACGTCAGACGTGACATCCGGGCCCGCGGGTGCCGCGCCCCTCAAGGCGCACGCCTATACCGGCGGCGGCATGATCGGCTTCGGTGCTGTGGCAGTGGGCGCACCCGACATGCCCCAACCCCTCAATTCCCCGGTCGAGGTGGGGACGGCCACCCCCGACGGGAAGGGGTATTGGCTGGCGAGCGCCGACGGCGGCGTCTTCGCCTTCGGTGACGCCCCTTTCGAGGGCTCGTTGGGTGCGACGCCCCTGCAGGGACCCATTGTGGGGATGGCGGCGGCGCCCGACGGCAAGGGCTACTGGTTGGCCGCGCTCGACGGCGGGGTCTTCAGCTTCGGTGATGCCCCCTTCCTGGGCAGCATGGGCGCGACCAGGCTCAACCAGCCCATCGTGGGGA
This sequence comes from uncultured Acidimicrobiaceae bacterium, assembly GCA_963706555.1. Lineage (GTDB taxonomy): Bacteria > Actinomycetota > Acidimicrobiia > Acidimicrobiales > RAAP-2 > Bog-473. The sequence continues at coordinate 457,561 of OY970164.1, read as the reverse complement.
TGGCGGCGACGCCCGACGGCAAGGGGTATTGGCTGGTGGCGGCCGACGGCGGCATCTTCTCCTTCGGCGACGCCCGCTTCTACGGCAGCACGGGCGGCATCGTGCTGAACGAGCCCATCACCGCCATGGCGGCCACCCCCGACGGGGCGGGCTACTGGATGGTGGCGGCGGACGGCGGCATCTTCACCTTCGGCGACGCCCGTTTCTTCGGGTCGTGGGCCAGCCAGGATCTCCCCGATGCGGTGATCGGCATTCTTCCCTCCCCCGATGGGGGCGGCTACTCGATCGCCACCACCGACGGTGTGGTGCTGGCCATGGGCGACGCGCAGGTCTTCGGGGGCTTGACGTTGAACCCCGACGCCACGCCGGTCTCGGCCATCATCGGCAACGGATCTGGCACCGGGTACTGGCTCCTCGACCCCGACGCCTGGAGCTATTCGTTCACCCCGCAGTCGCCGGGGGCGAGTTTCCCCGGTTCGGCCGCCATCGTGGCGGCGGCTGCGTCCCAGGTGGCCCCCGACCCGGACACCGGCAGGCTGTGCAACCCGTACGGTCCGTGCGAGGAGTGGTGCGCGCTCTTTGCCACCTGGGTCTGGCGCCATGCCGGTGTCCCCATTCCGTCCTATGCCTTCACCGGCGATGTCTACGACTGGGCCGCCTTCCACAGTGCCCTCCTCCCGCCGACCGCACGGCCCGATCCGGGCGATGCCGTCCTCTTCGGTACCGGGCCGCAAACGGTGAAGACATCAGTCCATGTGGGCATCGTGGCGCAGGTGTGGCCCGACGGAGCCATCGACACCGTCGAGGGGAATGCGGGTCCCGGGCGCACCGGCTGGCTCTCGGTCGTCATCAACGGTCCCTTCCTCCCCGCTGACTCGCTCTCGTACAACGGCATGGGGATTTACGCCTACGCGCGTCCCTGAACGGCGCCCGCGTTCCGGCCGAACATCGGCCCGTGCAGCGGAAAATTCAGGAGCGCCGCGTGGAAGGTGGCTCAGTGAATGCGACAATGGGGGATGCCCGACGCGTTCAGCGTTCTCCTTCAACGCCTCCAAGCCGCATTCGACACGATCACCCCCGGGGCCGACCCCGTCCTGCGCGCGTCCGACCGGGCAGACTTCCAAGCCAACGGCGCGCTACCCCTGGCCAAGCTCGTGGGGCGCTCCCCCCAGCAGGTTGCGGCCGAGGTGGTCGCGGCGGCTGCGCTCGACGACCTCTGCGCTTCGGTTGAGGTCAGCGGGCCGGGTTTCATCAACCTGACCCTGTCGGACGCCTTCGTGGCCGACCAGGTCGCGGCCGTGAGTGCGGACGCGCGCCTGGGGGTGGCGGTCACCGCCGCCCCGCAGACCATCGTGATCGACTACTCGAGCCCCAACGTGGCCAAAGAAATGCATGTCGGTCACCTGCGCAGCACGGTGATTGGTGACTCGCTGGCGCGGGTGCTCGGCTTCGTCGGCCACGAGGTGTTGCGGGAGAACCACATCGGGGACTGGGGCACGCCGTTCGGCATGCTCATCGAGCACCTGATCGACGTGGGGGGTGCCGCGTCCGCCGAGTCCTTCAGCGTCCGCGACCTCAACGAGTTCTACGCCCAGGCACGCCTCCAATTCGACCGCGACCCCGAATTCGGCGAGCGCTGTCGCCAGCGGGTTGTGCTGCTCCAAGGCGGAGACCCCGAGACGCTGCGACTCTGGGAGATTTTCGTGGCCGAGAGCCTGCGCCACATCGACGAGGTCTACGGGATGTTGGGGGTCCTCCTCACCGACGACGACGTCGTCGGTGAGAGCTCGTACAACCCCTTGCTCGACCTGGTCGTCGACGAGTTGGGCGCCGCAGGGCTGCTGGTCGAGGACCACGGAGCGCTCTGCGTCTTCCCCGAAGGCTTCACCAATCGCCAGGGAGACCCGCTCCCCTTGATCGTGCGCAAATCCGACGGCGGCTACGGCTACGCCGCCACGGATCTGGCCGCCATCCGCGACCGGACGCAGCGACGCGGTGCGACCACTCTGGTCTATGTCGTCGGCGCCGAACAGGCACTGCACCTGCGTCTCGTGTTCGCCGTCGCCCGCCTGGCCGGGTACCTCCCCGAGGCGTCACAGGCCGTGCACGTCGGCTTCGGCCTCATACTCGGTGCCGGTGGGAAGAAGCTGGCCAGCCGGGCCGGGGATTCCGAACGCCTGATCGACCTGCTGGCCGAGGGGGTGACCCGGGCGAACGCCTCCATGGCCGAGCGCCCCAGCGATCTCAGCGTCGAGGAGCGGGCCCGCGTGGCCCGGTCGCTCGGCATCGGCGCGGTCAAGTACGCAGACCTGTCGACCGAGCGGATGCGGGACTACGTCTTCGACTGGGACCGCATGCTGGCCTTCGAAGGCAACACCGGCCCGTACCTGCAGTACGCGCATGCCCGTATCCGTTCGATCTTCCGCCGGGCGGAGATGCCGTCGCCCCCGCCGGGAACCAGGTCGGCGGTGGGCGAACCCCCCGAGCGGGCGCTGGCGCTGCAGCTCCTGGGCTTCTCGGCGGCCGTCGAGGCCACGGCGGAGGCTTACAGCCCGGCGAAGCTCTGCACCTACCTGTTCGACCTGGCGTCGTCGTTCACCACCTTCTACGAGGCATGCCGGGTCCTGGTCGACGACGAGACGGTCCGCACATCACGCCTGGCGCTGTGCGACTTGACGGCGCGGGTGCTCGCCCAGGGACTCTCGCTGCTCGGCATGGAGGCGCCGGACCAGATGTGAGCGGCGCCCCGCTCGGGCCGCGAATTGGACGTCCCGGGGGCACGCCCTATCCTCTGGCCGGCACATCCGAGACAGCCCCGGCGCGGGGCTCATGAAGGAGTCGAAGAACTGATGGATCTGAACGGCACGTCTGCGATCGTCACCGGCGGGGCATCCGGACTGGGGGCGGCGACCTCCCTGGCCCTGGCGGCGCGGGGCGTCCGCGTGGTGGTGGCCGACCTTCAAGAGGACAAGGGAACCGACCTGGCCAAGGAGATCGGGGGCATCTTCGCGCCGACCGACGTGACCAACACCGAACACGTCATCGCCGCCGTCGAAGCGGCGATCGAGATGGCTCCGTTGAAGTCGCTCGTGAATTGCGCCGGCATCGGGTGGGCGGCCCGGACCATCGGCCGCGACGGCGACTACGCGTCGGCCCACAATCTCGACGAGTACCGCCGGGTCATCGAGATCAACCTCATCGGCACGTACAACTGCATCAGGTTGGCTGCGACCAAAATGAGCCTCAACGATCCCGATGAGGACGGAGCCCGTGGAGCGATCGTGAACACGGCATCGGCTGCGGCCGAGGACGGACAAATAGGCCAGGCCGCATACTCGTCCTCCAAGGGTGGCATCGTAGGCATGACGCTTCCCGTCGCACGCGACCTGGCGGTGGTCGGCATCCGGATCAACACGATCCTCCCCGGCTTGATCGACACGCCGATCTACGGGGCCTTCGAGGACTCCGAGGCGTTCAAGGCGAAGTTGGCGAAGGATGTCCTGTTCCCCAACCGGCTCGGGCATCCGGCCGAGTTCGCCTCGTTGGCCGTCGAGTTGCTCGCAAATTCGTACATGAATGCGGAATCGGTGCGCATCGACGCCGGCATTCGGATGCCACCCAAGTAGCGCGCGCCACGGCGCGGGGAACAGGTGCCTCAGACGCCCGGGACAGGAGCCGGCACGGACTCCTCGGCGCTCGAGAGAGCCTTCCAGAGTGAGCGGTAGTTCGGGTAGGTCAACGCATCGCTCACGTAGCCGGCCCGCACGAGCTCGGCGTGGAACGCGGGCAGGTTCCGCCACGGCACGCCCATGTCCACGTGGTGGGCCAGGTGCCACCCGGTGTTGTAGGGCACGAACCAGAAGCGGGCTGCCAGTGACTGCCGCACGTTGTGGGTCGTGGCGCGGCGATCCTTGTTGCGCTCCATCCCTCCGTGTTCCGCGATGGAGCGCAAGCGGTTGATGACGCGCCACTGCGTCATCCAGGGGAGCCACCACAGCAACGGGTAGATCCACCAGCGCCCCGTGGCGAGCCATGCCGCGGCCCACAGCACCGCCTGCACCCCGAAGATGGAGAGGCCGATGCGCCGGAAACGTGGCGTCCACGTGTTCTTGACGAGAGGGCTGAAGTTCTTCCATCCGGAGATCCCGACGGCATCGCGCCAGAGGCGACGGCGCAGGGCGGTTCGCGTGCAGGGGTAAGGACGGTAGAAGGCGAGGTCGGGCTCATCAGGACCGAATTCGTCCCTGTGGTGGGCGAAGTGCACTCTCCGGTAGAGCTGTATCGGGGCGAACGCCGGGTAGGCGATGAGCCATGTGCCGACCCAGTCGTTCCATTTCTTGTTGGTGAACAGGAGCTTGTGCGCCGCCTCGTGCATGAGGATGGCGAAGCGGGCGAACATCGGTCCCATGAGGCCGAAGGCGAGAAGGTACGCCCACCACGTGTCCAGCCAGACGGCGCCGCCGACGAGGACGACGACGAAGAGCCACAGCGACGCCACGGTCCAGGCGTTGCGCACATCGTCGATATGGCGCAAGGCCGGGCGAAGCTCGGGAACAGCCATGCCGTTGGCCAGCAGCCGCTCGCTCGGGAGCACTTCGGGTCGTGCCGTCGCGGCCGGCACCATCGTGGTGACCATGGGTTGATGTTACTATATTTCACCAAGTGACACAACCTAGTAATAAGCCGTTCACCGCCCGTTCGGTCCTGGCCAGCGCCCTCTTGGGCATGGAGCCGCCCGAGCTGCCCGTGGCCCAGCTCGTCCGCTTGAGCGGCCTCTTCGGTATCAGTGCCAACCGGGCCCGGGTTGCGCTGAGCCGCATGGTGGCGAACGGGGAGGCCACCACCGACGGTGCGGGGACGTACCGGCTCAGCGGTCATCTGCGTGAACGCCAGGCACGACAGGCGGCGAGCCGCTCGGGGATCACCACCCCTTATGCCGGGCAATGGTGGATGGCGGTGGTCACGACCGCGGGGAGCACGGCGGAGGTCCGGACGTCCCGTCGTTCGAGCCTGTCGTTCGCCCGCCTGGCCGAGCTGCGCGAGGGGGTATGGATGCGGCCCGACAACCTCCCCGTCCACCTTCCCGACGAGCTCGGCCGCGACATGGAACTAATGGCGGCGCGTCCCGCCGACCCGGGGCGACTGGTCGATCGCCTGTGGGATCTCCCGGCGTGGTCCGCCCGGGCGGACGACCTCGTGGACGGGCTGGCCGCGTTGGCACCCGAGCACCGCGACGCGTTGGCGCCGGGGTTCGAGCTCTCGGCCTCGGTCCTGCGCCATCTCCAGGCGGACCCCCTTCTTCCCGACGAGCTGCTTCCGGTGCGATGGCCCGGCCGGCGCCTCCGCGAGGACTACGAGCGATGGGATGCCAGCTACCGGGCCACGCTGCGGGAGTGGAGCCGGGCCTGAATCAGGCGGCGTGCGACTGGGAGATCCAGGTGGCGTACATTTCGGCGTAGTGACCATTTAGGGCAATCAGCTCGTCGTGCGAGCCGACCTCGAGCAGGCGGCCGTCGCCGACGACCACGATGCGGTCGGCCCGCATGGCGGTCGACAGACGGTGGGCGATGAGCACCGCCGTGCGTTGCTGCAGCAGGACGTCAAGCGCGGCCTCGATCATCGTCTCGGATTGCAGGTCGAGATTGGAGGTGGCTTCGTCCAGCACGAGGACCCGGGGCTGGGCCATGAAGGCCCGGGCCAAGGCGACGAGTTGGCGCTCCCCTGACGAGAGGGATTGGCCACGCTCGTGCACGACGGTGTCGAGCCCAAAGGGGAGTCGAGCGATCAGATCGGTGAGACCGACCTGGTGCACCGCTTCCCACACCGCGTCGTCGGGCGCATCGGGACGGGCGAAGGAGATGTTGTCGCGGATGGAGCCGGCGAAGAGGAACGGCTCCTGGGGAACGACGCCGAGCTGGCTCCGCAGGGACCGCAACGTCACCGTGCGCAAGTCGTAGCCGTCAATGAGCACGCGGCCCAGGGTGGGATCGTAGAACCGGGTCACCAGCTTGGCCATCGTCGACTTGCCCGCTCCGGTCGCACCGACGAAGGCCACCGTCTCGCCGGGTGCGATAGTCAGTGTGACGTCCTCCAACACCGGGACGGCGGGGTCGTAGCCGAAGGACACATGGTCGAAGCGGATCTCTCCGCTTATCGACGGCAGCTCAATGGCATCGGCTGGCTCGGTGACCGTGGGCTCGGTCTCGAGCAGCACGCGGAACTTCAGGATCGAGGCCTGTCCCTGCTGGTAGGAGTTGTACTGCTGCACCAGCAACTGGATCGGTTGGAAGAACCGGTTCACGAAAAGGAAGAACGTCGTCAACTGGCCGATTTGCAGCTCGTTGTGGAGGACCATGTACCCGCCGACCGCCAGGACAACCGCTTGCCCGATCACGCCGAGGAGCTGGGACCCCGGGCCGTAGACACCATTGATGCGCGCGGTGTAGTAGTTCGCGTCGCGGTACCTACCGACGACATTGCGGTGGTGGACCACATTGTGGCGCTGCCGGTTGTGGGCCGTCACGATGCGCACGCCCTGCAGGCTCTCCGACAGGTCGGCCAGCACGAGGGCGATGCCGTCGCGCACCTTGTCGTAGCCGCGCTCGGAGGCTCGCTTGAACCAGACCGACATGGCGAATAACACGGGCATCACCACGACGATGGTGATGAAGGCGAGCTTCACATTGGTGGTGAAGAGGAAGACGGCGATGACGATCATCGTCAACCCCTGAATAGCGAATTGCGCCAGGCCGTCCTGGAGCAACTGCTGCAGGTTCTCGATGTCGCTCGTCATCCGGCTCATGACGACGCCCGCCTTCTCCTCGGTGAAGAAGTCGAGCGAGAGCCGTTGCAGGTGGCGGAAGATGGTGACGCGTAGGTCGTTCATGACCCAGGAGGCGAGACGGCCCGTCACCCGGACCTGGCCCCATTGCGCCGCGGCCGAAACGATCACGGAGGCCAGATAGATGCCGGCGATGAGCACGACCACCGCGAAATCCTCGTGGCCGGGGGTCATCCCGTCGTCGATGGCGATTCCCGTCAACCACGGGCCGAGCTGGGTTGCGACCGCGATGATGCCCACCAGTACCAGGGCCAGGGTCAGCAACCCGGGGTACACCATGAGGAGACCACGCAGGCTCAGTCGCCGTTTCTCGTCGGGTGCGGGTTGCTGGGAGAACGTGACGGTGGACTCGCCGTGGTCCGGCTCTCCGGCCAGCAGGAGGTCGACCCCGGCTTGGAGCTCGTGGGGGATGCCTCCGAACGGGAGGCCCGGCTGGGCCGCCCCCGGGGGGCCTCCGCCACCGATGGGGCCTCCACCGCCGAACATCAGCGACCCCCCGTCACGGGGACGTCAGTGCCGAGATCGCTGTCGCCCTCCGCTGCATCCGCCTCGTCGACTGCGGCGGCCTGGGCCAGGATCTCCGAGTAGAGCGGCGTCGATGCCAAGAGCTCGATGTGGGTGCCGTCGGCCACGATCTGCCCGCGGTCGAGCAACACGACCCGGTCCGCCAGGCTGATGGTCGAGAGGCGGTGCGCCACAATCAGGGTGGTCCGATCTTCCATGAGCACACGTAAACCGGAGTGGATCCTTTGCTCCACCTTGACGTCGATGGCACTCGTGGCGTCATCGAGGATGAGGATGGGCGGGTTGATCAGAAGCGCCCGCGCGATGGCGATGCGCTGTCGCTGCCCTCCCGAGAGTGTGTAGCCGCGCTCGCCGACCACCGTGTCGTAGCCCTCGGCCAGGCGTCCGATGAACCCGTCGGCACCGGCTGCGACGGCGGCGGCGGCGACCTCCTCGTCGGTGGCGTCGGGACGCCCGTACGCGATGTTGTCGCGAATGGAGACAGAGAACAGGAAAGGCTCGTCGAGGACCACCCCGATGTTGGCGCGCAGGCTCGTCAAGGTGAGATCGCGCACGTCGTGGCCGTCGACCAGGACTGCGCCACCGGTGACGTCGTAGAACCGGGCCATGAGCCGCGCCACGGTGGACTTGCCGCTCCCTGTCCGACCGACGAGTGCGACCGTCTCACCAGAGCGCAGGTGCAGGTTGAAGTCGGAGAGCACGTCGGGGTTCCCGCCGTCTTCGACCGAGAGCGCGACCCGGCTCGCCGTGCCGTAGGCAAAGGACGCATGGTCGAAGCGGACGTCACCGGCGCTGTCCACGAGGTCGATAGCGCCAGGCCGATCGACGATGGTGGCGGTCTCGTCGAGAATCTCGTAGATACGACCGGCCGAGGCGGCGGCGCGCTGGCCCATCATGATCAGCATGCCGAGCATCATGAACGGTGCCTGCATCATGAGCAGGTAGATGTTGAACTTGAGGATTGCCCCCAGCTCGAGCTGACCGTGGATGACCAGGTACCCGCCGAGCACGAGGACGAAGACGAGGCCCACCTGTGACAGGTTCTGGATCAGGGGGGAAAAGCGGGCCCGCAGATCGGCATCCTTCACGTAGGACCACTGCACCTTTTCGGCGGCGGTCGCCATTTTCCTGAGTTGTTGCTCTTCGGCCGCGAACGACTTGACCACGCGCACGCCGTTGGTGTTCTCGTCGACCACGGTGGCCACGTCGGCCAAGCGGGATTGGATCAACCATGACACCGGAAAGAGGCTCCTGCGCATGCGCACGCCGCTCCAGTAGATGAGCGGCATGGTGGCCATCGCCACGAACGCCAGCGGCACGCTCGTGGCGAGCATGTAGCCGAAGGCCACGACCGCGATGGAGCACTGGACGACAATCAGTGGGGCGAAAGTGAGGTACATCTGCACGGAGCGGATGTCCGAGTTGGCGCGCGATATCAGCTGTCCCGACTGCACGCGGTCGTAGAAGGGGAACGACATCCGGGTGAGATGCTCGTAGATGCCGTTGCGCAGGTCGTACTCGATGTCGTAGGCCACCTTGAAGAGCGACGTCCGTGAGAAATAGCCCGCGATGGCGCCGATCACGCCCAGGACCAGGATCCAGTACACGTAGAAATGCAGGGGAACCGTCGGGTCCTTGCCGAGCGAGTTGTCGATGGCGTCGCTGAGGAGCTGGGGGATCTGCAACTGCAGCACGAGGCCCACGAAGGACAGGATGAGGGCGACCAGAAAGTGTCCCTTGTGCGATTTGACGATCGGGTAGGCGCGCTTGATCCACGTCTTGGTCGTGTCGGGGTCGACGCCGGCCCTTGGCGGCTTGTAGCTGCTCGTGACGCCCATCGGCACGTAGGCGGCAAGCGGCTGGAGCCGCACCTCGGGTGCGGGAGCTTCCGTCGGCGTCGTTGTCGGCGTGGTCGTTTCGCCGTGCCCGTCGTCGGAGCCTGCGCCGGCGACCTGGTGCTCGGTGGTGCTCACTGTGATTTCCGGGCCTGGTGGAAGTTGGCCAGTGCCTGTCCCCACAACTCGAGGGAGCGCAGGACCATCGCGCCGTCCTCGTCGGGGAGGTGCGCGGCGATCGAGGCCAGGTAGGCGTCGACCGCGAGGTCGGCCTGGGCCACGGTGCGCGCCCCTTCGTCGGTGAGGCGGAGCGCGATGCGGCGGCGGTCGCCCTCCTCGTGCCGGCGGTCGACGAGGCCCCTGGCCAACAGGCCGTCGATGATCGCGGTGACCGACGAGGGGCGGACGGCCAGGCGACCGGCCAGCCCCGAGGCGGCGGCGGAGCCCTCGGCCAGAATGCCCAGGACCCGATACTGCGGCAGGGTCAGGTCCATCTGCGCCAGGGCGAATTCGACCCGCTTGGACAGCCAGGCGGTGACCCGCCCGTAGGTGCCCACGCTCGGCCGGTCACCGATTTGTCGCGTCGTCGTCACGGTGGAATGCGAAAAAGTCATTTAGACCATCATACAGTTAGAGACTCTAACTACAACGCCCGGGAAGTCCACTCGGGGTCAAGCTGCCGCAGGAAAAGGGCGCAGCGCTGCTCTTCTTCGACCTCTCCGATGGCTGCGGCCGCGGTCTCGAGCGCATGGAGCGATCGGAGGAAGCCCCGATTCGAGAGGTGACGCCAGCGGACGTAGCCCGACCCCCGCCATCCGGCGGCCCGCAACGAATCGAGCCCACGGTGATAGCCGACCCGGGCGAAGGCGTACTGATCGATGGGGGCGTCGGCCAGCTCGGCCAGGGTGGCCCAGGCCTGGAGGCAACGGGGGTCAGAAGCCGCCACGGCCGAGACGGCATCCCGGCGCTCGGCCGGGGGGAGGGCCATCGCGGCCCGGAGCGCCTCATCCAATTCGGCGCTGATCGGGTCCAGCACCGTCTCGGGACTGCCGCTGGTGAATTGGACGGAGTGTTCGGTGGCCATGACGTCATGTTAGGGACGAGACTGCGCCGGGCGGTCGAGACATCAGCGAGAACGCCGCCGCGAGGAGGGTCTCATGTTGCACGCTGCGAGCCTGATGGCGTTCGTGCCGGTGAGCGACCTGGCCCGCGCCCAGGAGTTCTACGTCGGCACATTGGGGCTCGAAGTGCGCCACGCCGACGACTACGGGTGCATGCTGGGGTCCAACGGGACGACGGTGCGTCTGGCGGTTGTCGATGGCTATGACCCTCCATCATTCACGGTGCTCGGTTGGGAGGTGGCCTCGATCGACGCAGCGGTGGAGGCACTGACGGCGGCCGGGATCAGCATGCATCGCTACGTGGGGATGGGGCAGGACGAAGCAGGCATCTGGAGAGCACCATCGGGGGACCGCGTCGCCTGGTTCCCCGACAGCGAGGGCAACACCCTCTCGCTGACCCAGGCAGCCTGAGACACTCGGGGAATGTCGTCAGCATCGCCCGCGGCGGTACTGTTCGCCCACTGTGGAAACCGAACCTTTGCCGTTTGTCGAACGTCATCCGGGCCTGCAGGGAAGGACGGAGGAGGCGCAGGCCCTCGCCGACGAGTTGCGCCGCCTCATCCGCTTGTCGGTGAGCACTGCACCCTCTCCGCGTGAAACGGCCGAGCTGACGGCGCAACTGGCCGCAGTGGCCGACCGGTTGGAGGCTCGTCTCCCCGATGTGCCACTGCCACGCTACGCACCGCCCGAAGAAGGTCCTTCCGGTGGGTCGTTCGCTCAGGACTCGATGCCCTTCGACATCGCCGTCGGCCGCTTCAACCCGTTGGCCCTCCCGGTGCACCTCACCGCTGAGCCCCCGAAGGCCATCGGACGCGCCAGTTTCAACGTGGCCTACGAGGGAGCGCCGGGATGCGTGCACGGCGGCGCATTGGCCGCCGCGTTCGACATCGTTTTTTCTGCCGCGAATACCATCGCGGGAACGAGTGGACCGACGGTGCGATTGAGCCTGCGGTATCGGCGTCCCACCTTGATCGGTGAGGACACGGTCTTCGAAGGTTGGGTCACGGGAGCGACGGAACGGCGGGTCTTCAGCGAGGGGCACATCATCCAGGGGGGGACGACCACCGTCGAGGCCGAGGCTGAGTTCGCCATCTTCGACCGGACCGATGTCGACCGGATGGCCGCGGGGCGACGAGCCGCGTACGACCACGCGGTGCGCCGCGTCACGGATTGACGCGTGGCGCTGCGCCAGTCACTCGAGCCGTCCCGACAGCCGGGCGACTACCCGTTCGCGCACCGGATCCGGACGCGATTTGCGGAGACCGACGCCATGGGGATCGTGCATCATGCGGCCTACCTGCCGTACCTCGAGGAAGCACGGGTCGAGTACCTGCGCCACCTCGGGCATCCGTACAGCGAGGTGCGTGAGGACGGTCACAACTTCGCCGTCGTCGAAGTGTCGGTGCAGTATCGACGGCCTCTGTTGTTCGACGAAGTCGTTGCTGTGCATCTCATGCCGGGCGCGGTGAGCCGGGCCACGTTTCAGTTGGCGTATCTGCTCACCGTCGCCGAAGAGGTCCGGGCGACGGCGGTCACCGTGCACGGGTGCGTCGACAGCGCCGGGAAGGCGGTACGGCTTCCGGCGTGGATCGGCGAAACCCTGGGCTGAGCCTCAGTCGACGAGGTTGCCGCGCAACTCCCATCGGTTCCCGGCCGGGTCCTGGCAGAAGAGCGTCGGGCCGGCGGGCCCGTCGAACGTCTTGTACTCGTAGTCGGACTTGTCGAATTTGGCCCGGAGTTCGCCGAGCGAGTCCCCGAGGTCAACTGCGACATGTGCGCGGGACGAGGGGTGATGCTCGGGGTCCTCGCTGAGATGGATCTGCGTGCCGTCCTCGCCGGCGAACCACTTGGCCTGCGGTGGCGTGCCCGGCGTCAGCTCCATGCGTTCGTAGTTCAGGAAGTCGACGAGGAACGCCGCCTCGGCGTCAGCTCCATCGACGGGAATCGAGAGGTTCACATGGTGGAGTCGGAGCATGTCGCGCATCGTACCAACAGGTGGGCCGGGAGACCACTGTCCGTCCGGCCGTGCCGTCGCCCGTCTGGCCGCGACGATGATCTCATGCTGCCTGGCCGCGGCGATGGCCTCATGTCGCCGAGGGAGAGGATCGCCGGAGGCGCCCGATCAGGGTCGACGTGAGGTGGTGTTCGAACTGGGGTGGGCACGGGTTGCCGGTTCCCGTGCACGCAAGGGTCACGACGGCGCGACCCTGCTGGATGTAATACAGATCGACGAAGACGTTCGTCGTGGTCGTCCCGCCCTTGACGGGGGTCTCGATGCGGAACGCTTGGGCAGCATTGCCGGAATTCGAAAAGGGGATCTCGGTCACGGCGACATCTCCGATGGTGGCCGCCGTCGCACCGGATGCCCGGATGACGTCCCTGATCGCGCCCACGACCACCTGGCGGATACATCGAGGGGCTTTGGCACTCTGCGTGGCACCGACAGCCGTCTTCGCGAGGCCTGCGGTCTTGGCCACGCTCACCGTGTCCTGCACCGACTGTTCGCCCGCGGCAACGACGAAGCGGGATCTGCGAGTTGTCGGGCTGAGACCTGAAAGGAGGGTCGAGTCATGTCCCAGGCAGAGCCCCAACTGCCGCGCGAATTTCTTGTCATCGGTGCTCGGATCCCCCGATCTCGAGATCCAGCCACTGGGGAAGTCGGTCCGTCGCAGAACGACCTGGCCGGGATCGATCGTGGTCGTCCCTTGCTTCGTTGGTGCAGCCGTTGCCGCGGCGCCGGCAGCGGAGGACCAACCAGCGGACGCGAGAGTGACGAGGGCAAGCGCCGCCGCCGTCGGCCTGACCCGAAGAGATTTGAGCCTCGGCACCCCAGAAGAGTAGATGACGGCCCACAGGCACCCATTTCCGGCCTGATGGGGCCTGCGGCCAACGTCGGCGAACCCGGGCTATGGTGCGAACGACCGATTCATCGACAGATAGGGGCTGAGATGGGCCCAGCAACGGCGACGCGATGAGCCGCCGACGTCGATCGATCGGAAACGTCGCCACAGTCGGTTTTGTGGTCGCGGCGCTCGCACTGCTGGCTGTGCAGTGGGCCCCCGCTGCTTCGGGGATGACGCCCGTGAAGGGCAAGAGCAAGATCGCTACGTGTGTCGTCCCGGGATCTGCCGGGCAATCGACGAAATGGTTCGCCCACTACCAGGTCACCGAACGCGCAAAGAAACCGGAGATCCGCCTCGTGAGCACGGGGGAGCAGTCGACCGTCCCCGCCTTGTCCGCAGGGGCCCTGCGTCCCTGGGTCCTGTCGTGGACCTCCCCACACCGCAAGCCTGCGACCGCCCGAAAACGCGGTCCCGATATCGGGAGCGCCACATTCTCGACCGAGAAGGTGCAACTTCTGTCCCCGGACGGACAGTGCATCCTCTATCTGTCGGCCATCCCCACCCCTCGACACAGGGTCGCGGTCATCGGCGATTCGGTGTTCGCGAACATCGCGCAGACAGTCGTCAAGAACGCGCTCGGGACTCAGTCCTACGCGCAGTCGTGGCAGATAAGCGCCACGTCGGGGAACGGATGGAACGCCACTCCCGTGACATGGCCGCTGAAGGTCGTCGGTGGGAACTGGGCAATCGATTCGGCCCGGGGCCTCGCGGCGAGTCACCCGTCGGTTCTCGTGGTCGAACTCGGCGCCGACGATGCCCTTCGGGCGGTCTTTGCATCCGCCATGTCGGACCCGGCCCTGGCCCGAGAGGTCATGCACGGAGTCTCGAAGAACATCGGCGAATTCATCGAGCAGGAGTCCGCGGTGGTGCCGTGCACGGTACTGGTGACAGCCCCGAGCTACGAGACCCCGATATTCGGGGCGGGCCAGACGTATGTCACCGAAGCGGACCTCGTCAATTCGATCATCAAGGCACAAGCTTCCCGACATCGGAGTGCAGATGTGCGGGTTGCCAACTGGGCGGCGTTGTCCGCGTCGCACCATTCCCCTGCTGAACCCGCAAACGATTGGTTTCCCTCGGGTGACAATGTGCACCCGAACGTTGCGGGACAGCGGGCTCTGATCTCCCTCATCCACCGGACCATCGGGACATGCACGGACTAGTCGACCCGAGGGCCGGTTCCGCGTGCTACGCGCCTTTGTAGATCTGGCCGTCCTTCATCACGAAGGACACATTCTTCGTGACCTTGACGTCCTCGGACGGGTCGCCGGGGACTGCGACGATGTCAGCGAGATAGCCCGGCGCGAGACGGCCGAGGTCATGCTCGCGCTCTATGAGCTCCGCACTCGTCATCGTCGCCGCCCGCAATGCCTGCATCGGGGACATGCCGCGATCCACCATGGCGATCAGCTCGTCGGCCTGGGACCCGTGGGGGATGGCCGGCGCGTCAGAGCCGCAGGCGATCTTGACGCCGGCAGTGATTGCCTTGGCCAGCATCTGCCGGGCCTGGGGAAAGATTTCGGCTGCTTTCTTCTGCAAAATCGGATGGATCCGGTCGATGGCCATGTGATCAGCCAGGGCGCAGGTGCCGACGAGGAAGGTTCCCTTCTCGGCCATCAACACGACGGTTTCGTCGCTGGCCATCGACCCGTGCTCGATGCAATCGACCCCGGCCCGGATGCACGCCCTGATGCCGGAATCGCCGTGGGCATGCGCGGCGACGCGCAGGCCGGCTCGGTGCGCTTCGTCGACGATGGCTTCGAGCTCCTCGTCGGAGTACTGCTGGGCTCCTGCCGCGGTGCTGAACGACATGACGCCACCGGACGCCGAGATCTTGATGACCTTGACGCCGTACTTGATCTGATAGCGCACCGCCTTGCGGACCTCAGGCACCCCGTTCGCGATGCCCTGCTCGACGGTCTGGGGCATGATGCCCGGCGCCAGGCCCTGGAACATCGTCGGGTCGAGGTGGCCACCGGTGGGAGTGATGGCGTGGCCGGCGGCGATGATGCGGGGCCCGGGGAACCATCCCTGGTCGACGGCGCGGGCCAGGTCGACGTCGAGGAGGAAGCCGGCGGTATAGACCATGAGCCCCAGGTTCCGCACGGTCGTGAAGCCGGCCATCAGCGTCGTGCGGCAATTCACGGCGCCCCGGAGGGTCCGGTAGACCGGTGAGTCCTTCACGCCGTGCATCGGGTCGGGCAATCCGTCGGGACCGCCCGGCCCTCCGATGAGCATGTTGAGCTCCATGTCCATGAGGCCCGGCAGGAGCGTCACGTCACCGAGGTCGACTTCGGTCGCGGGGCTCGGGAGCTCCGTCGGGTTCACCGCCACGATCTGATTGCCGTCGATCACGATCACGGCGGGAGAACGCACTTCGCCAGCCTCGATGTCGAGCCATCGGTCGGCCCTCAGGATGGTCAGGTCACTCATGGGGGATCCTCCTCGTTGTTCCGCTCGTGGACTTCATAGTCGCGCGATCCGTCACGCACGGCGGGAGGAGGATCCGCTAGCCCCGCGGACGACCCGATCGCGTGGGCTTTCGCGGAGTCGGCAGTTCGGCGTCCACCTGCTCTGCGAGCGCGCATGGATCGTCGACAGGTTCGAATGCGTTGATCTGCGTGGCGAGGACGCGCAATTGCGCGCGGAAGCCCTCTCTGGCCGTGTGGTCGAGCGGGGCGAGGAGTTGCGCCTCGGCGGCTTGCAACCGCAGGTCGAGTTCGAGGAGCAGTGCAGCGCCTTGCTCGGTGGCGACCAAGCGGCGAGCGCGTCGGTCGGCAGGATCGGGGCGACGTTCGATCAGGCCCGCGCCTTCGAGATCGTCGATGAGGTAGGTCATCACCGTGCGGTCGATGCCGAGGTGTTGGGCCAGGGCGAGCTGGCTGCTGACCGTTCCATGCGCGGCTGCCGCGAGCACCTGGTACCCCCGTGGCCCGCCCGGGAGCTCGGAGACTGCTGCGTGGGCGGCGGCGACGTAGGCCCGGAAGACCACGCCGAGTCCCCACCCGAGGTCATCGGCCAGCGCGTCGTCACATCCCGCGGCCGGGATCGAATCTGCTCCCCGGTTGACGACTTCGCTCACCTGGCCATCTTACGAGACCATTTCGCTCTGCAGATGGTCACTTGCACAGATCGTCTGTACTTCATATGATCTCTATTGGAGCGTAACGGAGAAAGCGGGAGATCCTGTGACGACGACAGACCGGGCAACACGACCGAGGGTGGTAGTGGTGGGCGGCGGCTACGGGGGAATCAACGTGGCCAAGGCACTGGACGAGACAGCCGACGTCGTGCTTGTCGAGCCCAAGGATGCGTTCATGCACAATGTCGCCGCTCTCAGGGCATTGGTGGATCCCTCGTGGCTGCCCAGGATCTTTCTGCCCTACGCAGGATTGCTCGCCCACGGCCGAGTCGTCCGGGACCGTGCGGTCAAGGTCGAGCCCGGGCTCGTGGTCACTGCGTCGGGCGAGGAGATCCCGGCCGAGTTCATCGTGCTGGCGACGGGGTCGAGCTATGCATTTCCGGCCAAGTCCGATCTCGTCGACACGCAGAGAGCGCAGGACCAGTTGCGCGCCGCGCATGATGCCCTCGTCAGGGCCGACCGGGTCCTCCTCCTCGGTGCCGGCCCGGTCGGCATTGAGTTCGCCGGTGAGATCCGTGCCGTCTGGCCCGACAAGCACGTGGTCCTCCTCGACGAGCGGGCAGACGTGCTGGGTGGTCCCAACCTGCCGGAGCTGCGGGCCGAGCTCCGTCGTCAGCTGAAGGAATTCAATATCGAACTGGTCCTGGGCAGCCCGCTGCGCGGCGCCCCGACGCCGGAGCCGGAGCCGGGAGAGCTGGCGACCTTCACGGTGGTGACCGAGAGCGGCGTGGAGGTCACCGCAGACATCTGGTTCCGCTGTTACGGCGTCGTCCCCAACAGCGGGTACCTCGGCGCATCGCTTGCGGTGGCACGTCGTGCGGACGGGTACGTCGAAGTTGGCCCGACCTTGCAGGTTGTCGGCCAGACGACTGTCTTCGCGCTGGGTGACCTCTCGACGGCGGACGCCAAGATGGCGGGGTTTGCCGGCCATCAGGCGGTCACGGTGGCGGCCAACATCAAGGCACTGGCCGCCGGAAGCGCCGATCTGGTCGACTACCACTCGGTGGGCACGGCGATCGTGATTCCCATCGGGCCCGGGGGCGGGGCCGGGCAGTTCCCCGGCCAGGACGAGATCGTGGGGCGCGACATCGTCTCCACTGTGAAGGGCCGGCACATGATGGTCGACCGCTATGCGGAGCTCTTCGGCCTGGCGGTCGAGGCGGGCGAATAGCCGCTGTGGACGGCGTCCCGGGACCCGCCGGCTGATCCGATCCCCGGGTACATTGAGGGCGTTGGCGTCGTGCGCCACCACGCGCGCCGCAACCTGAACGGCAGCGACATGCAATGTACCCGGGCACGAGAGGGGCAAGAGATGCGAGCTGTGCGGAATGCCCCACCCGAGGTCGAGATCGTCGACGTCGACGAACCACACGGTGACGGAGAGCTCGTGCGAGTCGCCGGTGCGGGCATCTGCGCCTCCGATCTGCTGTACCTGCAGTACGGCAGCAAGGAGATCGCCGGACACGAGTTCGCCGGAGTCCTCGAGGACGGCACGGCGGTGGCGGTCGAGCCGATTTTCGGGTGTGCGGGTTGCCCGGAGTGCGATCAGGGGAACTTCAATCTCTGCACGGCGGGAACGACGGCACTCGGCATGCTGTCGCCCGGGGGAATGAGTGAATATTTCCGTGCGCCGCGCCGTTCCCTCGTCCCACTTCCGGCCGGCCTGGACGTCAAGGACGCGTCGTTGGTCGAGCCGGCGTCGGTCGCATGGCACGGTTGCCACATCGGGTCCGTCGGTCCCGACACGAGGGTCGCCATCGTGGGTGGGGGAGCGATCGGAATACTGGCCGGGGCCTCGGCGCAGGCGATGGGCGTCGAACACGTCGCGATCGAGGCACGGCATCCCCACCAGTTCGACGCGCGCGATCTCATCGGAGCGGTGGCCCCCTCCGGCCGCTACGACGTGGTGCTCGAGACCGGGGGAAGTGAGAGCTCGCTGCACCGGGCCGTGGAACTGGCCCGACCGGGCGGCACCGTCGTCTACATGGGTGTCTTCGGTGACATCGCATGGCCTCACCACGCGTCCTTCATGAAGGAGGTGGCCATCGCGCCGTCGCTGGGGTATTGCGGGCACGAAGGCCGGCGTGAGTTCGCCGAGGTTGCGGACATGCTCGCGCTCCGTCCGGAGCTGGTGCGGACGCTGATCACCCACCGCTTCCCGATCGAAGACGCGCGGGAAGCGTTTCGCGTCGCGCGCGACAAGTCCAAGGGCGTCTTTCGGGTCGTCGTCGAACCCTGATCGTCAGAGGACGAACGGAGCGGGCTTCCGAGCCCACCGGATGCCTCCGGTGCGGCGGAGTGCACCGTCCCGCAATCGGGCTAACTTACGTTTCGTCCAACATTTGCCAAACTCACTCAGGGGGAACATCCATGGCCGGTCGCTTGGAAGGGAAAGTTGCGTTCATCACCGGTGCCGCGCGCGGGCAGGGCAGGAGCCATGCCATTCGCCTCGCCGAAGAGGGCGCCGACATCATCGCCATCGACATCTGCAAGCAGATCGACTCCAACCTGTACCCACTCTCCACGCCGGAAGATCTGGCCGAGACGGCCAAAGCGGTGGAGAACCTCGACCGCCGGATTATTGCCCGACAGGCTGACGTGCGCGACCGAAACGCGCTGCAAGCCGTCGTGGACGAGGGCGTGGCCGAGTTCGGCCACCTCGACGTCGTGGTGGCGAACGCAGGGATCATGCCCATGGGGGTGGAGAACCCGATGGACTTCGTCGACGCCACTGACGTGGACCTCATCGGTGTCATGAACACCGTCGCCGTTTCGATTCCCCATCTTCCCGATGGTGCCGCGATCGTCGTCACCGGTTCGAATGCGGGTTTGATGCCGGGCACCACCGAGACGGGGTCCATGGGGGCAGGTGGTTCGGGCTACTCGTGGTCCAAGAGGACCCTTGTCGGCTACGTCGAGCAGATGGCCCTGATTCTGGCGGCGCGGATGATCCGGGTCAACGCGATCCATCCCACCAACGTCAATACCCACCTGATCCACAACAAGGAGCTCTACCAGGTGTTCCGGCCCGACCTGGAGAATCCGACGCGCGAGGACGTCATCCCGGCCTTCACCTATTTCCAGGCGATGCCCATTCCCTACGTGGAGCCGATCGACATCTCGAACGCCGTGCTCTTCCTCAGCTGCGACGAGTCCCGCTATGTCACAGGTCAGCAGCTGCGGGTCGATGCCGGGTCGCTGCTCCGGTGGCCGAACGGGCCTAAATAGCGGGAGGCGCCAGGGCGGCGGCCGGGGAGGATCCCTCGGTGATTGAGGGTGGGGCATATTGGTGCCATAATCCCTTGACACCAAATTATCGCCGAGCACACCGGGGTTGGCTGAACCATGTCCGTGATCAATTCGAGCGACGTCTACTACGACCCTTACGACGTCGAGATCGATGCCGACCCGTACCCTGTCTTCCGTCGGCTGCGGGAAGAAGCGCCGCTGTATTACAACGAGAAGCACGACTTCTTTGCCGTCAGCCGGTTCGAGGATGTCGAGCGGGGCCTCGTCGATCGCAACACCTTCATTTCGGGGCGGGGCGGCATCCTCGAGCTCATCAAGGCGAACATCGAGATGCCGGTGGGCACCCTCATCTTCGAGGACCCACCCCTGCACACAGTGCACCGCCAACTCCTGTCGCGGGTCTTCACGCCCAAGAAGATGAGCGCCCTCGAACCGCAGATCCGGGAGTTCTGCGCCCGCGCCCTCGATCCTCACGTAGGCACGAGAGGCTTCGACTTCATCGGCGATCTCGGCGCACAGATGCCGATGCGCGTGATCGGCATGCTCCTCGGCATCCCCGAAGAGGACCAGGAGGCCGTCCGGGACAAGGTCGACGCGAGCCTCCGAACCGAACCGGGCCAACCGCAGGACTACTCACAGGGGTTCAACCCCGGAGCGGGCCTCGAAGACTACGTCGCATGGAGGGCGGAGCACCCTTCCGACGACCTGATGACGCAGCTGCTGAATGCGGAGTTCGAGGACGAGACGGGCACCGTGCGCTGCCTGAGCCGCGATGAGGTGCTCATCTACGTCAACGTGCTTGCCGGGGCCGGCAACGAAACGACCAACCGGCTCATCGGATGGACCGGAAAGGTGCTGGCCGAGCACCCCGATCAGCGCAAGCAGCTCGTCGACGATCCGTCGCTGATCCCCAACGCGATCGAGGAGCTCCTCCGCTTCGAACCCCCGGCGCCGCACGTGGGCCGCTACGTGGCGCGCGACGTCGAAATCCATGGCCAGATCGTGCCGGCTGGGAGCGCCATCCTCTTTTTGGTCGGCGCGGCGAACCGCGACGAGCGGCGTTATCCCGACGGGGATACGTTCGACATCCACCGCAAAGCCGGCCAGCCGATGACGTTCGGCTACGGCATCCATTATTGCCTCGGCGCGGCACTGGCCCGTCTCGAGGGCCGCATCGCCCTCGAGGAAGTGCTCACCCGCTTCCCCGAATGGGAGATCGATTGGGGCAACGCCAGTCTGGCCCCGACGTCGACCGTACGGGGCTGGGAGACGCTTCGCGTCTTCCTGCCGTAACCAGCGAGACGTGACGAAGCACGTGCCACGCGGTTCGGCGACAATCGCTGAAGGGAAATGCCCACCACCGAGGAGGAAGCATGGGAAAGCTTGACGGGAAGGTAGCGTTCATCACCGGAGCAGCACGGGGCCAGGGCCGCAGCCATGCCGTGCGCCTCGCGCAAGAAGGCGCTGACATCATCGCCGTGGACATCTGCGCGCAGATCGAGACCGTCGGCTATCCGATGGCCGAGCCGGCCGATCTCGATCAGACCGTCAAGGAGGTCGAAGCGCTTGACCGGCGCATCATCGCGACGCAGACCGATGTACGCGACGTGGCGGCGCTGCGCAGCGCATTCGAAGCGGGCATGGCGGAACTCGGACCGGTGGAGATCGTGTTGGCGAACGCCGGCATCGGGCCCGGGAGCCCCATACCTGGCGATCAAGACTGGGAAGACGCCATTGCCGTCAACCTCACCGGCGTGTGGAACACCGGACGCGTCGCCATCCCGTCGATGATCGAGGCCGGCCGAGGCGGAGCGATCGTTCTCACCAGCTCGACGGGTGGCCTCATGGGCCCGGGAAGCGATTCACCGGGACTCCTCGGCTACACCGTGGCCAAGCACGGCGTGATCGGCCTGATGCGGTGCTGGGCGAATCTCCTCGCCCCGCACATGATCAGGTGCAACAGCGTCGCCCCGACGGCGGTTCGGACGCCGATGGCAGCGAACATCAACTTTGACGACCTCATGAAGTACAACCCCGCGCTGGCGAGTGCCCTGACCAACGCGATGCCCGTGGACCTGATCGAGCCCATCGATGTCTCAAATGCAATCGCGTGGCTCGTGTCAGAAGATGCGCGCTACGTCACCGGTTCGGTGATCCCCGTCGACGCCGGGTCATTGAACAAGCGATAGCTGCTCGGGGCGAGCTGAGCGCCACCCCCACCGAAGCCGCAGAAGGAGACGGCCGCTCGAGTTGAGCCGCGTCTACTACAGCTGGTAGTAATACCTCGGAGAGTGAGGATCCGGGGAAGTAGATGAGCATCGCTGCGTTGAACGTTGACGGGTCCCCGCGGGGGACCCCCACCGGTGACGCCCGGCGGCTGCAGGAGCACGGGCCTCGTCAGACGAGGGACCTTCAGCGCACATGCCTCCTCGTCGTAGCGACGTTGTGGCTTCTCGATGCGGTGCTCCAACTCCAGCCCTTCATGTTCACCCCTGGACCCGATGGCTTCAGCGGCATGCTGCGTGGAACGGCAACAGGAAATCCGACCTGGATTGCGCACAGCATCACGTGGAACGCATCCGTGGTCGATCGACAGCCGATCCTGACCAACACGATCTTCGCAGGTATTCAGTTCCTCATCGGCTTCGGGATCGTCTGGCGACGAACGTGCAAGGCCGCGCTCGGCCTGTCCGTTGTCTGGTCGCTCGCCGTCTGGTGGTTCGGCGAAGGTCTCGGGGCGATATTCGGCGGCGGGGCGACGACGTTCGGCGGTGGCCCCGGCGGCGTACTGTTCTACGCCCTCCTGGCCGTGCTGCTGTGGCCGACCGACGGCGCAGACGCACCCTTCGTCGCGGCCCGAACGGTGGGGGAGTCTGCAGCGAAAGCCATCTGGGCGGTCGTCTGGAGTGTGTTAGCGGTCTTCTCGATTGTCGGCGCGGGGCGCTCGCCCCGGGCCCTCCGCGATCTGGTGGCCGACCTCGTCGGTGGTGAGCCGGGATGGCTCGTCCATCTCGACGGGTCCACCGAGTCGTTCCTGCTGCAGCATGGCGCTGGGTGCGCGATCGTGCTCGCCGTTGTGTGCGTCGTTGTTGCCGTGGGCGTGTACCTACCGGACCGGGCCAGGAAAGCAACCTTGCTGTTGGCCATTCTCACCTTCTCTGTCATTTGGGTGACTATCCAGAATTTTGGCGGCATTCTGGCCGGCGGAGCGACCGATCCCAATGCGGCACCCCTCGTCATTCTGCTGGCGTTGCTCTACTGGCCTTTGACGACCGCTCGCTCGGTTTCGAACGACGAGGCGAGAAGTCCGTCGCCGAGCGGTTCGATCGTTGAGGCATAGCGGGTCATGGCGAATCCCCAGTGGCTCTACTACGTGTTCGCCACGTTGATGCTCCTTGTCGCCGCCTACTCACTTGTTCTCCTCGTCGTGACGGTGGCCGGTCACCGCCCAGCCGGCTGGGACGTCGATGTCGCCCACGTTCTCATGGGCGTGTCGATGGCCGGTATGTTCATCGCTGACTGGGCGTTCGGCTCAAGTCGGACATGGGAAGTCGTCTTCGCTTCGTTGTTGGTTTGGTTCTCGCTGTGCGGAGCCGTGTCGATCCAACGGTACGGCTTCCACCTGTCGCACTATCTGATCCATGCCGTGATGAGCTTGGCCATGCTCTTGATGTATGCGTTTCCGCGAGGTGCGAACGAAGCCACGTCGGGGATGTCGATGTCGATGGCCGTGCAGAGCGGATCACGCCTTGATCCCGGGCTTTCCTTCCTTTTGGCCCTCGTGATTCTCGCCTCGGCCATCTTCACTCTCGCGTCCGCCAAGAAGGGTGCGTCGCACCATGGAAGCCATCCACCCGCATTTGCCCTCAGTGGCGCTCCGCGAGCGGGAGTCGCGGAGCCTGCCGGCATCGATGGACGTCTCGCGGCACCCGTGCTGGAAGACGCGAGCCATGTCGTCATGTGTGTCGGCATGGGGTTCTTGCTCATTCTCATGACCTAGCACTGCCCGGTACCCCTGCGGTCAGCGTTGTACGTGAGGTTTGCGATCAGCGTCGCGGAGCGAGCGCCGCAGGACCGCGACCTCTTCGGGAGTCAGGTTCTGCGCGAAGCGAACAAGCGCGGAATTCCGGTCGTCGCCGCCCGCAGCCAAAGCCTCGTGCATCAGGACCGCCGTGTGGGCACCCGGGGACCCTATTGCGGTAAATCGAATGTGGCGACCGTCCATCTCCCGGCGCACCAGACCTTTGTGGACCAAGCGATCGAGGACGGTCGCCACGGTCGTATATGCGTTCTCCGGAAGGTGCTCTGCGACGTCACGGCCCGTCATGGCGCGATCGGGTTCCTCCCAGAGGATGCCCATGACGCGCCGTTCGAGGTCCCCGAGGCTCGCTGCACCGCAGTGACAGCTCTCACAGGTGCACGGGTCGCAAGAGCACATCGGGTTGTCACAAGTTGTCGTTGCACTCGGCGTGGACATCTCAGCGTCCCGGGATCCGGTAGCAGGCTCTCTTGGCCGAGGCCCCGGTGGCTGCGACGCCCGACGGGGACGCAAGGGCGTCTCCTGCCAGTCCCGCTGCAGCCAGCTCCATCTGCTTCGTAGGGTGCGTCGTCATGGGGCAACCATCATCTCTCCGAACCTACCGAGGGACGAGGGTACTACGTTCTGTAGTACCCTCGTCCCTCTCTCGAGCGCTGGAGCGAAGGCACCAGATGAGATGACGCCGCCGCAAACGCCGGCGCTCCGTCAGGACCGGCCGAGGTCAGCCCGGCACCACAACTTTGGTTCCCGCTGAGAGCCCAGATACGATTTGGGTGACGTCGGATCCGACAGCTCCCACGCGCACGTCGTGGCTGACGCTCCGACCGTTTGCGAGCTCGTAGACGAAGGTGCGGGTCCCGCTCTTATGCACCGCGGCGGACGGAACGGTCAGTACGTGCGACTTCTGCATCAGCGTGATGTCTGCGTCGGCTGTGACGCCGGGAGAAATAGCAGGAGGTTGCCCGGTGATCATGACCGTGACGGGCACCGATTCGACCCCGGACTCGTCTGTCGAGATCATCCCGACCGAGCTCACCGTCCCGTGGACCACCGTGCTGTGCTGCGGTAGCACCAGCTGGACGGGATCGCCGACGCCGACGGTGGCCGCGCTTGATCCGGTCACCTTCGTCTCGGCGACAAGGGAATCCGCGCCGTCGATCACAATTTCGGCAGTCGGTGGTTTCGAAGCCCGTGTGAGTGTCGACGGGGCCGCGGTGACCGGCGTTCCCGGCTTGATCTGGACACTCTTGACGACCCCCGAAATCGGCGCGGTCATTCGCTCGTTTCTCAGGTTGTCCTTCTGGGACTGGATCTGCGCTTCGGTTTGGGAGACCTTTTGGGCATCGGCCTGTGCGACCAGGTCCACGTCGCGCTGAGTTTGTGAAACGGCGGCCTGTGCGTTCGCGTCGGAGCCTTGCGCAACGGAGAGCGCAAGTTCGGCTGTGGTGAACTTCGCCGTAGCCTCTGTCAACATGGACTGGTCATTGAGCCCAGCGATCAAGAGGTTGGTCTGATCGTCCTGCACGGACTGTTTGTCGCTTTCGACATCGGACTGGTCGGTGTTCTCGGATCCCTCGTCCGATGTGACTGCGGACTGCGTTGTTGTCACCGCGCTCGCCAGACTTGTGCAGTCAGCGGTTGACCCAGGTGGAGGTTTCGGGCACCCGGAATCGTCCAGGTTTTCTTGTGCGGTTTCAAGCGCAACCTGGTCCTGGCCCAATGTTGTGGTGGCATTGGTCAATGCGCTGGTGTCAGTCGCCAAGGTCTGTTCAGCATGGGACACCGCCGCCTCCGCCTCTTGAAGAGTTGCCTGATCCTGCGCCTGCAGTGCCGCTTCGTTGGCCTGGGCTTGGACGGCTACCGTCTGGTCGGTCGTCACCTCCTGCTGGACTGTCGCCAACTCCTCCTCAGCGGACTGGAGAGTCTGATCGGACTCGTCCGAGGCAAGCTGTGTGTCTTCTTGGGTGAGGTAAAGGGAGTCCTCGTACAAATACGAGTCGGAGCTATAGGAGTCCATTTCGGCCAACGTCTCGTCGGCGTACACGTACTCGTCAGCGGTTACGTCAACCGTCCCGACGTCCCCGGAGACGTCGAAGTTCTCGTCGGCCTGTGACACGTCGTCAACCGTGGCTGGTTCCGTCACGTTCTCTTCGACGTTCCCTTTTTTTGCGGTGGCGGTCGTCCGGGTGGGGGACCCGCCTTGCTGGGCGGCCCAGATCCCCACCCCGACAATGAGGCAAAGGGCGGAGATCACAAGGGCAACTGCAGCTCGGCGATCCAGACCTGGGCCTGGGCTCGGACCTTGAGCCATGGCTTCAGTGCGAGTCCGGAGGTAGGAGCCCGAAGAGCCCAAGGTCACGGTACATGAAGGACGAGTGTAGCCACCGGGATCGGTTGCACGAGAGGGTGTGGCAGCGATGCCGAAGCAAGCTGTACGAGGTAGATTATGTCTGTGGCAGTGCGGCGGGTACACGACATGTTGAGCCGTGAGCGGAGGTGGAAGCTTGTCTCCGTCGGGACTGGCGTGTTGGCGGGGATGCTCACCAAGAAGCTCATGAGGGCCATGTATCAGGCGGTCAGTAAGAACTCAGGCCGCAAAACGCCGTTCGATCCCGCCTACCCCCGATTCTCCTGGCTCGACGCCCTGCTGTGGGCACCTGCAGCGGGCGTCGGCCTCGGTATCGCCAAGGTAATGAGCGCACGTATCGCCGCCTTCGGCTGGGAAACCGCAACGGGCACAGCGCCGCCCGTCAGTGCCGAAGAGCCGACTGACGATGGCCCTTCCTAAGTCTCTGCGTTCCCAGTTGTACTGAGCAGCTCGAGACCTCGGCAACGTCGAGGCGGCCGAGAAAGGGCCGGTGAACTACTTCCAGCGTTTCGTGCGACGAAAGCCATCAATGAGCGTCGCATCGACAGACGGATCTCCTCGATTCGTCGCTTCAGCGAACTTGGCGTCATTGCGTCTCGGGCGGACATCGGAAGCGAATAAGGCGAAGACGACGACGAGCCATGCGCTGACGAAGACCATGCTTGCATGACGTCGGTGGTCCAATGCACGCCCAACTCAACCCGCGAGAAGGTAGTTGCCACCACCGCCAACCCCGCAAGAGCCCACGCCAACGCTCGGTACCGCGATCTTGGGGCGACTGCCCCCACCACAAGGGCCACGACGGTACCCGTTCATCGGGGCGGTCGAAGGGCCGAACATGAGGGAGGTCTAAGGCGAAGACCCGTAGTGGTCGATGGCACCGTGGTCATGAGAGTCCTGCGCCCGCACGACTCCCCTCTGAGTCCCGGCCCCAGGTTCGGTCAGATCAAGCTTTGCAACGTAGCGATCAGGGTCCCACTGAGTCAGGTTCGAACCTCACGGGGGCCTCGGGGCGGCGCTCTCTGGTGGACGGTGGTCCCGCACCACGGTAACGGGACATGTCGCGTGGGTCACGCAGTGGTTGCTCACGGATCCGAGGAGAATGCCGGCGAAGGCACCGTGGCCCCGGCTACCTACGACAAGATGCGATGCGCCCTTTGCTGCGTTCAGGAGGACCGGAACCGGGTGGCCCTCTACAACGGAGGTTCTTACATCGACTCCTGGATCAGCGCCGAGCACGTCGGCGGCCGCCTCCTCGAGGATGGTCTCTGCGCCAAGCCGGAGATCGTGCGGTGAGGTGACATCAAAGCGGTAGTCGGGTGGGACCTCCCACGCCATGACGACCTCAAGCGAGGCACCGGTGAGTTTGGCCTGATGAGCGGCCCAGCGCAGGGCGTGGCGTGACGACATGGAGCCGTCCACGCCCACAACGATCCTCTCGTCCATTCTTAGTCCCTCGTCTCGGCGGACCAATCATGCCCTGCCCAGGCCGCCGCTGCTCGACGAGATCACGCACGGCTCAACAAACCAGTTTCGACAGTCCGAACGCTTGCGGAGGCAACGCTCGCCGTTGTGCTGTTCTCTGACTCCTCTCGCGTGAACTTGCGGGCGCTCGAGCACGATATGTATGTGGATGCACGGGGGCAAGTCGGCGCCCCGCAGGGACGAAGGGGTCTGGCGGCTCCCCTCCGCTGAGCGGCGCCCGGCTCGAATGGCGACCCAATCTCGGAGTGCGGGACAAGGGTTGAGCGGACGCGAGAATCGCAGGCGACCATTGTGCGATCCGAATGTGACCTGCATATGAACCATCAGTGAACTGGCCTCACACGTCGCCGCGGCCATCTGACACCGCTTGAGAAGTTTGTAAAGATTGTTGTGCCACCAAAGAAGAGTGGAAGGTGGGAAGCGCTATGGGTGCCGAGTCTGAGCGGGTTGGCGGTTTCGGGAAGCTCGAGAACGGGCTGCGTCAGGCCAGCGACTGGTACCTGTGGGGCCCGTATGTCAGTGAACGGCAGTGGGGAACCGTGCGCGAGGATTATTCCGCGGGCGGCGAAGCCTGGGATTATCTGCCACATGATCGTGCTCGGTCACAGGCTTACCGTTGGGGTGAGGACGGCCTGGCGGGCTTCTGCGATGTCGAGCAACGACTGTGCCTTGGTCTGGCGCTGTGGAACGGCCGTGATCCGATCCTGAAGGAGCGTGCGTTCGGGCTCACCGGGGCCGAGGCCAACCACGGCGAGGATGTCAAGGAGTACTGGTGGTATCTCGACGCCCTCCCCAGTCACGCCTGGAATCGGTGGCGTTATCACTACCCACAGGGTCCCTTCCCCTACGAGGATCTCCGAGAGGAGAACGGCCGGCGGACCAAGTGGGACCCCGAATACGAGTTGCTCGATACCGGCGCGTTTGACGAGGGCCGCTATTGGATCGTGGAGGTTCACTACGCAAAGGCCGATCCTCACGACGTCTCGATGTCGATCCAGGTCACAAATGCCGGTCCAGAGGCTGACACACTCCATGTTCTGCCGACGGTGTGGTTCCGCAACACCTGGTCGTGGGAGGTCGATGCCCAAAAGCCGGTGCTGGCGGCGACCGGCGAAACGGCGGTCGGCATTCAGCACCCATACCTCGGCGATCTCGAGCTTTTGGGCGGTCCTGGGACGGGTGGGACTGCACCGACACTGTTGTTCTGTGAGAACGAGACCAACCATGGCCGGCTCTATGGTGTGGCCTCGAGCCCGCCGTATCCGAAGGACGGCATCAACGACCATGTTGTTGGCGGTGCGGCGACGGTCAACCCCGAGTGCCGGGGCACAAAGTGCGCCTTTTGGTATCAAGTGGCGGTGGAGCCCGGTGCGACTGTCGAGCTGCGTCTGAGGCTGCGGCCCCAGGGTGCTCCTCCCAACGCATATACCGCGCTGGGGGAGTCCTTCGACAAGGTCATGGCCGACCGCCGCGCAGAGGCTGACGAGTTCTACGCCGAGCTGACCCCGAAGGCGGCGTCGGTCGACGAGGCGATGGTGATGCGCCAGGCCTTCGCCGGCATGCTTTGGAGCAAACAACTGTATTACTACGACGTGTCACGGTGGCTCGCGGGAGACCCCACCCAACCGCCACCGCCAACCTCGCGACTGTCGGGCCGTAACGCCCGGTGGCGCAACTTTGATGCCTTCGACATCATGTCGATGCCCGACAAGTGGGAGTATCCGTGGTTCGCGGCATGGGACCTCGCCTTTCACTGTGTCGCCCTGGCACACTTGGACCCCGCGTTCGCCAAGTACCAGTTGATCCTCTTGTGCCGGGAATGGTTCCAGCATCCCAACGGGGCCCTGCCTGCCTACGAGTGGGATTTCGGGGATGTCAATCCCCCCGTACAGGCCTGGGCCGCTCTCGAAGTCTTCGCAATCGACGGTGGCCGTGACATCGATTTTCTAAGTCGGGTTTTTGACAAGCTCCTCGTCAACTTCACGTGGTGGATCAACCTTGAAGACAGGGAGGGCAACAATCTCTTTGAGGGCGGCTTTCTGGGGTTGGACAACATCGGGCCGATCGACCGATCCCATCTCCCCGTCGGCGGGACGCTGGAGCAATCCGACGCCACGGGGTGGATGGCTTCTTACGCCTTGGCCATGACCGCCATGGCCGCTATTTTGAACCGTCGTGGCCAACGGCCCGGGCTCGATCTGGTGCTCAAGTTCGTCGAGCACTTTGCCGCCATCAGCGAGGCTATCGACACCCAAGGCCTGTGGGACGAGACCGATGGTCTCTTCTACGACCGGTTGGTCACACCGAACGGATCCCAGGTGCCCGTGAAAGTCCGTTCCATGGTTGGGGTCATACCGGCTCTGGCGGCCGCAGTCGTCGAGGAGGAGCTGTTGGGCCTCGGCATGGTGATCGCGAAGCGCTTCCCGAAGTTACTGCGTCGCGAGGGGCTCGAGAATCCAGAAAAGCTGGCGGACGCCGGTCTGCTGAAGGGCGAACCCGGCCACCGGCGGCTTCTGCTCGGCGTGGTGGGAGTCGACCGCCTGGAAAGGATCCTCACCAAACTGTTCGACGAGGGCGAATTCCTGTCCCCCTACGGTCTGCGAGCCATATCGGCCTACCATCGCGACCACCCTTATCAGCTCGACATTGAGGGCATTCAGGCCTCCATCGACTACGAACCGGCCGAGTCGACCACCGACATGTTCGGTGGCAACTCCAACTGGCGAGGGCCTCTGTGGTTCCCCCTCAACTACCTGGTGATTGAGTCGCTGGAGCGCTATTACCGCTATTTCGGCAGCGAGCTCGAGATCGAGTATCCCACCGGGTCGGGGAAGAAATTGACGCTCGGCCAGATCGCCCAGGACCTTCGCCAGCGCATGGTCTCGATCTTCCTGGTCGACGCGGACGGCCGCCGCCCCTGCTTCGGAGGCGTTGAACGGCTCCAGACCGACCCGGCCTGGAAGGACAACCTGTTCTTCAACGAGTACTTCCACGGCGACAACGGCGCGGGCCTTGGCGCCTCACACCAGACGGGCTGGACTGGCGTGGTCGCAGACACGATCCGCCGCCGCCACGGAGAAGTCGCGACCCTGGGCGATGCGCTGCGTGCCGTTCCCTGGGTGGTCGAGCCGTGAGGGCGATAGTCCGCGCCAGGTCATCGCCGGTCGTCGTTGTCGAGCCGGGCATCGAGTCCGATTTGCGCCACCCTTCAAAGGGACTGACGTCGCGTCGAAGCAGGAAGCGCACGAGTGGGATCTGATGATCCCGTTTTGCCACACCTCGGGCAGTCGTGAGCACCCTTTGGATGCCGTTGTAAAGGGACATCTAGGAGCACGGATCGATCGTGATCGAAATGATCGAAGCTCGCCCGCGACGTATCTCCTCAAGGGCGGCGGCGCCTCAACCACGATAAGACAGCGTTCGCCCCGGGGGTCCGCATGAGTCATCCCACCCAGACCGGGACGCCGCCATCGCTCCGCAAGATGCTCGTGCCCTTAGCGCTCGCTCAGTTCATCTGCAGCTTTGCTGGCTCGAACATGAATGTCATGATCACCGACATAAGTCACGACCTGGACACCACGGTCCAGGGTGTCCAGGTCGCCATCACGTTGTTCCTCCTGGTGATGGCCGCTCTCATGATTCCAGGGGGCAAGCTGACCGACCGCTGGGGACGGAAACGGTGCTTCACGCTGGGTCTCTGGATCTACGCCGTTGGGGCTGTCCTCAGCGCATGCTCGCAGGGACTGGGGCTTCTGATTCTCGGGAATTCGATCCTCGAGGGGGTCGGCACCGCCCTGTTGATTCCGCCGGTCTACATACTCACGACGATGCTGTTCACCGATCTCGGATCTCGCGCTCGGGCGTTCGGGGTTATTAGTGGGATGGGAGGCGTGGGCGCGGCCGCAGGCCCCTTGATCGGAGGCCTCATCACGACGGCCATCAGCTGGCGAGCGGCGTTTGTTTTTCAGGCCCTCGTCGTGCTGACCATTGTCTTTCTTGCCCGGGGGATCCACGACCCCGTGGCACCGGACCCCACGCGCACGTTCGACACCGTCGGGGCCATCCTGTCGGCCCTGGGCCTCGTCGTCTTCGTGACGGGAATCCTTGCCGCGGACAACAACCTCACATTGATGGTGGTGCTCCTGGTTGTCGGAGCAGCGATCCTCGGGAGCTTTTTCATGTGGATCCGCTCTCGCGAACGGTCCGGCAAGGAGGCGTTGTTGTCCACGGCGCTCTTCCGCAACCGAATGTCGAATCTCGGGCTGGTGACACAGAACGTGCAGTGGTTGATGCTGATGGGCACTTCGTTCGTCGTTTCGGCCTATTTACAGGTAATTCGGGGATACAACGCCATTCAGACCGGTGTCATCTTCACGGCGGCGACCATGGGTATCCTTGTGTCGTCCCTGGCGGCAGGACGCCTTGCCCGGCGGTTTCGGCAGCGGACACTCATCGCTGCGGGCTTCGTGACAACCATCGTTGGCGTCGGTTTCCTGCTCGGGATCGTGAAACACTCCCCCAGTCCTTGGGCGTTTTCCCCCGGCCTCTTGTTGATCGGCGTGGGCCTCGGCGTCATGCTCACCCCATCGGTCAACGTGGTTCAGTCAGCTTTCCCCGAAGAGCGCCAGGGAGAGATCTCGGGGCTGTCGCGTAGTGTTTCCAATTTGGGCTCATCGTTCGGCACCGCGATCGCCGGCACAATTCTTGTCTCGGGACTGACCACACCAACCCGCTCTTATGCCCTCGCGATGATCGTGGTTGGAGCCGTTGGCTTTATCGGCCTGGCGGCCACTGCCTTCCTACGGAACCCAGAACCCGTACCGTTGCCTGATGGTAGTTAGTGACACCGGGCTGAGTTCCCAAAGTCAACCGACACGGCCGGAGCTACTTCGCCAGGAGCTCTGAGCGACCAGTGCGATCAGTGCCCCGAGTCACCACCTGCCCCCCGCCCGACATCGGGGGGGCAACCATTTCGGCCGGCGACATTTCCCGCAGGCCCGATGCTCGGGGCGAGCCCTGCTTTCTCCCAGGATCCGCCGACTGATGATCGGAGGTACCGCACCCCTCACGGCCACCTCGGTATGCTCACGCGGGTGCATCACGTATGACGGGGGTTTCCAGCACGCCGGAGAAGGAGCCTGACGTCAGGTTCAGCTACGCAAACGAGCGGACGTTTCTCGCCTGGAACCGGACGGCACTCGCACTCATCGCGACCGGCATCGCCGCCACACAGCTCCTCCCCGAATTCCACGTGAGCGGCGGCCGTCGCATTCTCGGGCTTCCCATGATCGCGCTCGGCGCACTTGTCGCGTTCACCAGCTACCGCCACTGGAAGGCCAACGAGCGAGCGATGCGGCAGGGTCTCCCGCTGCCACGGTCCCCGATGCCGCTTGTGCTTTCCATCGGCATCGCAGTCGTCGCGGTCATCGCCGTCGTCCTCGCCCTTGTCGGGTCCACGTAGGTCGGCGCACGTGCCGGACGACGACGATGCTCCGGAAGTGAGGACCGGGGACTCCGGCCTCGCCCGAGAACGCACCGAACTCGCGTGGAGCCGATCCGGGCTCGCGGTGGCGGTCACCGTGGCCGTCACGCTTCGGCGTCTATGGCCGCTCTCCGGCGACAAGGCCGTCGTGGCGTTGGTCCTGATCGCGGTCGGTTCCGCCGTCTGGGTCGTCGGCATGCAGCTTGGTCGGCGGGCGAAGCTGCTCAGTGACGGGACAGGTGTGGTCGCCACCTCCACGTTCCGCATGTTGACCATCGGGACGCTCATTCTGGCCACCGCCGGATTCCTCGTCGGCCTGCTCCTGCCGTTGTGAGCCGAGCGTGACAGCGGAGAGCCCGCTTTCGCCCTAGTGCTGTACGAGGTCCACAAGCGGCATGACGGCGGGCGGCTGTGCCAGCTCGATGGCCAGCTCCTCCATGACCGGCCCCAGGTAGGTCAGGAATGTATCGAAGGCTTCCTGGCTCTCCCAGATGTCGAAGACCTGAAGCTGGCCGTCTTCACCGAAGCAGGAGTGGACCTTCATTGCGCTTTCAGGGGCCCCGGCCTCACGGAGGAGGGCACGCCCCTTGGTGTGCTGCTCGGTTGTCATGTTCTTGGTGACGATGTAGATGGCAATCATGGGTGGGCCTCCTTGGTGGGGGTTATGGAGACCATTCGACCGTGGCGGTGCGGCTGGATCACTGGTTTCAAGGACGCACATCCGCTGGACGAGAAAGCAGTGCACGGACCTCCCGGCGGGAGCGACAGGACGCTGGCAAGGTTGCACAGCCCTGTCCTCAGAACCACAAGGCGGATAACGTCGGGGCCGTGAACGCCAATAGGGCGGCCGATCCGCCCCGGGTGCGGTTGGCCGAGTTGGTGGCTGCCCTGTCCCTGGGCGTGGATCTCGGTTTCGGCCAGCCGATGGAGCACGTGCTCCGCCAATGCATGATCGCGCTACGCCTCGCGGAGCATGTCGGACTCGACGACGAGGAACGCTCGGTCGTCTACTACGCCGCCCTCTTGGTCAACGTGGGCTGTCATTCCGACGCACACGAACAGGCGAAATGGTTCGGCGACGACATCGCGCTCAAGTCCGGCAAGTACGACCACCAACTGGGATCCATGAGCGGCGCGCTGGCGATGCTTCGCCTGGTGGGAAGCGGGAATCCCCCGTTACACCGCTTCAGGGTGGGCGTCGAGTTCGTCGTGTCGGGTCATCGGGAGCTCGACGGGATGATCGTGCAGCACTCGGCCCTGGCCCGGGCTCTCGCCGAACAACTCGGGCTGTCGGACAAGGTGCAGCAGGCCGTTGCTGCGTCCTATGAGCAGTGGGACGGGAAGGGCTGGCCCGGCGACCTCAAGGGCGAGAATATTCCGATCGCCTCGAGGCTGAGCCAGATCGGCGAGTTCGTCGAGGTGGCACTTCGCATCGGAGGGATTGGAGCTGCCACGGATCTGGCGCAAGCGCGGGCCGGGACGCAGTTCGACCCGACGCTTGTGGCGGTGCTCTGTGCCAACGCGCACGCTATTTTCGACGGCCTCGACGCAGGAAAGACCTGGGAGGCGGTGGTCGGAGCCGAACCGACCCTCGGTGTTCTGCTCTCCCGGCCTGCATTCGACGCGGCGCTGGCCGCCATCGCCGACTTCGTCGACCTCAAGTCCCCTTACACACTCGGCCACGCCCGTGCGGTGTCGATGCTCGCCGCCGAAGCCGGAACCACGTTGGGACTGGGAGCAGAAGAGGTCGCGACGCTCGGACGCGCCGGCCTCGTCCATGACCTCGGGCGCCTGGGGGTGTCCAATGCCATTTGGGACAAGGAGGGTCCACTCGGGGTAGGGGAGTGGGAGCGCGTGCGCATGTGTCCCTACCTCACCGAACGCATGCTCCATCAGTCGGACGCGCTCGCCCCCCTCGGCGCCATCGCCGTGCAACACCGTGAGCGGCTTGACGGTTCGGGTTACCCCAAGGGGCTCTCCGGTGCCGCGATCTCGATGTCGGCGCGCATTTTGGGATCAGCCGATGCCTATCAGTCGATGTGCGAGCCGCGGCCGTATCGCGAGACACTCACCCCCGAGGTGGCGGCCAAGGAACTGCGCGCCGAGGTGAGAGCGGAGCGGATGGATGCCGACGTCGTCGAAGCTGTCCTGGGCGCGGCCGGCCACCGGGTGGCGCGGCGTCGTGAGGGACCGGCCGGTCTCACGGCTCGGGAGGTCGACGTGCTCCGGCTGCTCGCGCGCGGCATGTCGAGCAAGGAGATAGCGGCCCGGCTCGTGATTTCGCCCAAGACTGCTCGGAACCACATCGAGCACATCTACGTGAAGATCGGCGCCTCGAACCGGGCTGGTGCGAGTCTCTTCGCCATGCAGCACGGTTTGCTTCCCGACTAGAGCACGCGGATGGTTCGCCGCCGAAGATGGGGCATTCGCCCCATGATCGACGACCTTCGTCATCACTACCGTGGAGGTACAGACAGACTCCCGACGAATTGAGGTTGCCATGAGCCTGAGGAGCAAGTTCTTCGCAGCAACGTACGACCGCCAGATGAAGAAGGTGGAGAAGGCCGGCTTGTCCGATCGTCGCGCAGGCCTGGTCGCGCAGGCCTGCGGTCGAGTACTTGAAATTGGCGGAGGGACCGGTGCGAATTTGCCGCACTACGGAGCTTCGGTGACGTCATTGACGATCACCGAACCTGAGACGCCGATGCTGAAGCGCCTCGAACGGCGAGTCCTCGCCGAGGCTCCGGGCACCACCGTGCTCCGAGCGCCGGCCGAAGATCTGCCATTCGAAGATGGATCCTTCGACGTCGTGGTCTCTACCCTCGTCCTCTGCGGTGTCGACGATCAGCCCCGCGCCTTGCGCGAGATCCACCGCGTCCTGCGTCCCGAGGGGCACCTGCTGTTCCTCGAGCACGTGCGCTCTTCTGATGCCAAGACGGCGAAGAAGCAGGACCGCATGAACTGGGTCAACCGGCTGGTCGTGTGCTGTGAGTGCAACCGGCCGACCCTGGGCACCATCCGCGACTCCGGATTTGCCGTGACATCGCTCGAGGACTTCACGCTCCCAAAGGCCCCGAGCTTCGTCCGTCCGGCCATTGTCGGCAGCGCGACCGTGGCGGCGGACCTGTCTCGAGCCCCCAAGCTCGACGCCACCCATCGCGCCGTGCCGGATCATTGACCGCAAGGCCACGCGCCGGGTCGAAGGGGAAACGGCTGCGAATCGTAGGAGGGGCCCGGCCACCCGGCACGGCAACCTAACGGCAACCGAAATGGCCACTTAGCGGGAATACGTTCAGCGCCAACCCCCAAACCGGCCCGAGACGGGTTCGATCGGGAAATGGGTGTTCCGTGGAATGTCCGCGGTACCCGCTGAGCGAGGAGCGAGTTATGAGGATCAAGCATCTGGCCGTGTTCTTCGCCGTTCTCTTGATAGGGGGTACCGCAGCTCTCCTGTCGACGCCCAGCCCGGCGTCGGCCGGCATCGGAGTGGAAACGACGCTGGACTCGAGCAGCAACCCTTCGACGTTGGGCCAGAGCGTCACGTTCTCGGCGACCGTGCATGGGGTCTTTCCTGACATCCCTGTGGGTGGTGTGGTCTTCCTCGACGGGGTGACCCCACTGAACACGCCAGCAGTTCTCGTACCGAACTTCGCCGGGACGTGCCCCTTCTGCGTCCCTGATGGGACGAGCACGGCGACGTTCTCGACGTCGGATCTCTCGGGCGGATCGCACGTCATCACCGCCTCCGCGTTGAGCCAGTACGGAGTGAGTGTGAGCGATCCCCTTTTCCAGACGGTGCAGGGTGCCAGCACGACGACGACGGTCAGCGCCGTTCCGGCGTCGCCGACGGTCTTCGGTCAGGGCGTGACTTTCACGGCCACCGTGGTCGCCGATCCCTCGTCGGCCGGCACCCCGACAGGAACCGTGCAGTTCACCGACAACGGGGTCAACCTCGGCGGGACGCAAGCGCTCAGTGGCGGAAGTACCTCTGTGGCGTCATCTGGCCTCTCGGTCGGCGCGCACAACATCGTTGCCAGCTATGTCAGTGACAACCCGACATTCCTTTCGAGTTCGGGGATGCTCGACCAGCAGGTCAACATGGCCTCGACCGTGACCGGCCTCACGTCGACGACTAATCCGTCCGTCTTTGGCCAACCGATCACCCTGACGGCATCGGTGGGGGCGCTGGCACCAGGGGCCGGGTATCCGACTGGAACGGTGAGTTTTGCCGACGGGTCGGCAACCCTCGGTACGGCACCCGTCACAGGGGGGCAGGCCACCATCACGACGGCAGGCTTGTCGGTCGGGACACACGGCCTCGCGGCAACGTACAACGGCGATGGTAACTTCCTCGCCAGCACGGGAACGCTGTCGCAGACGGTCAACCGAGCCCCCACGGCAACGAATGTCGTCTCGTCGGCCAACCCATCGGTGTTCGGCCAGAAAGTGACATTCAGCGCAACCGTCTGCCCCCTCCCTCCGAGCACCACGCCCACCCAACCTCCATCGGGCACGGTGGCTTTCACCGCCGATGGTGCGTCGACTCCCTTCGATACGGAGACGGTGTCAGCCGTCTCGGCTCCCCCGGGATGTGCCTCCGCAACCTCGACGGCAATCGGGACCTTCTCGGTCGCCACACATTCGATCACGGTGTCCTACATCGGGGACGCGAACTTCGTCGCCAGCTCGGGGGCGTTGCCCGGAGGCCAGGTTGTCAACAAGGCCCCCACGGCGACCGCACTGACTTCTGTGCCCGATCCCTCGTTCTTCGGTGATGGCGTCACGCTCACCGCGACCGTCAGCGTCCCTCCGCCGGGGGCCGGGGTGCCCACGGGGACGGTGACGTTCACCGATGGAGCGACGATCCTCGGCACCGGCACGCTCAACGCCGCCGACCAAGCCACGTTCACCACCGCCGGGCTCCAAGTTGGGACCCACACGATCACGGCAACGTACGGCGGTGATGGTGATTTCTTGCCCAGCACGTCGA
Source organism: uncultured Acidimicrobiaceae bacterium (assembly GCA_963706555.1). Taxonomy (GTDB): domain Bacteria; phylum Actinomycetota; class Acidimicrobiia; order Acidimicrobiales; family RAAP-2; genus Bog-473. The sequence goes on along the minus strand of OY970164.1, from coordinate 419,581 downwards.
ACCAGCAGTCCCAACTCGTGCGCTGCATGACCGTCATCACCGGACGGGTCAATGGCGGTTTGACCGTGACAGGATCGACGTGCGTCAATAACGCCACCATTAACGGAGGCATCACCGTACGGCCCGGCGCGGCTCTTTCGCTCAATGGTTCGACCGTCCACGGTGGGTTGACTTCAGCGAATGCGAAGGCTCTCACGGTATGCGGCACCCTGATTGACGGGTCGTCCACGGTGTCCAGGACCAGTGGCTTCGTACTCTTCGGCGATGACGGCGACGACGGCTTTGCCTGCGCGGGCAACGATCAGAGGGGCACGTTGGGCCTCACATCCAATGTGGGCCAGCTTGAACTCGGTGGCAACCAGATTCGAGGCGGCGCCTCGATATCCGGCACCTCCGGGGTGGGTCCGACAGTGGAGAACGCCGTGACCGAGATCGAAGGCAACCAAATCTCGGGCCAGCTGTCCTGCACGAACAACGCTCCTCCGCCGATCGATGGTGGCCATCCGAACCACGCGACGGGCGGCGGCACAGGTCAGTGCGCAGCTCCGAACTTCTAGCCACCCGGCGGGCGATGGGCGTGCCAGTTGCGATCCTCGTCTCGTCCACCCCCGACGCGTGCGGGACGAATGTGGGATGCCGCAGACAACGTGTGGACCACGTTCTCAGCAGGGGGCCCGGGCACGGTTGCCCCGGCGCGCCATTGCCTTCTTGATTGCCGAGATCCCTCGTCGACATGACAAGGTGGTCAAGAAACGGGTGCTGACCAGCAAAAACAGTGGCGCCCCCGGCAGGACTCGAACCTGCGCCACCGGCTCCGGAGGCCGGTGCTCTATCCGCTGAGCTACGGGGGCACGAGCAGGGGACGAGCGTACTCTGCTCGTAGATGGCAGCGTCCCGCCCCTGGCGGCGGCTGCCGTATCCTGCGATGCCATGCCGACGGAAGAGGAAATTGCCAGTGCTCCGGTGGAGCGGCAACTGTTGCCACGGACGGCCACCGTCGACCCAGACGGGCATCTCCGGGTGGGGGACATCGACCTGCTCGACCTCGCGGCCGAATTCGGCACACCCCTCTTCGTCTATGACGAGTTCCATCTCCGTCAGTCCTGCCGGGCTGCCGTCGAAGCCTGGGGGGAGGGGGTGGCCTACGCCGCCAAGGCATTCCTCTGCCGTGCCATGGCCCGTCTGGCCTGCGAAGAGGGCATGCACCTCGATGTGGCATCGGGCGGCGAGCTCCACGTTGCGCTTTCCGCCGGCGTACCCCCCGAGAAGCTGATCCTGCACGGCAACAACAAGTCCGAGGAGGAATTGGGCGGCGCATTGGCGAGCGGCGTGGGTCGCATCGTCGTCGACTCGTTCGACGAGATCGCCCGGCTGGGCCGCCTCCTCGATGCGCCCACCGGCCGTCCGGAACGCCCCCGGGTGCTGGTTCGGGTCACACCCGGCGTCGAGGCCCACACGCATGAGTTCATTCGCACCGGGGGCGAGGACTCCAAGTTCGGTTTCTCGGTGGCATCGGGCGCCGCGGCCCAAGCGGTGGCCGCACTCGAGTTGCTCCCCGGGGTCGAGCTCGTGGGTGTGCATGCCCACATCGGGAGCCAGGTCTTCGACGTGTCGTCCTTCGAGCAGGCGGCGGAGGTGCTGGGGCGGTTCTTCGCGCCGCTCGGCCTGCCCGAGCTCGTCGTGGGCGGCGGGCTGGGTGTCCCCTATGTGAACGGGGAGTCGGCACCGACGCAGGCGGAATGGGCCGCCGCGACACGCGCTGCGTGCGCCCGGACCGGCGTGGACCCCGCGGTGCGGATTTCGGCCGAACCGGGGCGCTCGATCGTCGCCACCGCCGGGTTGACGCTGTACACCGTGGGGACGGTGAAGACGCTTCCCGGGATCCGTACCTATGTCAGCGTCGACGGCGGCATGAGCGACAATCCCCGCCCGGTCCTCTACGGGAGTGGCTACGAGGCGTTCTTGCCCCGCGCCGTCGGGGCATCGCGGCCAGAGCCAATCAGGCTGGTGGGAAAGCACTGCGAGAGCGGCGATCTGGTGGTGCCGAACGCATTCGTGCCCGAGGGGCTGCGCGTGGGGGACATCATCGCCACCCCGGTCACCGGCGCCTACGGCTATGCCATGGCCTCCAATTACAACAAGGTGCCACGGCCCGCCGTTGTGTTCGTGGCGGACGGCAGTGCGCGCGTGGTGGTGCGAAGAGAGAGTCTCGAGGACATCGTCCGTCTGGACTCGTGAATCCCGGTCGCGGTGCAGGCACCCTGTAGCTTTGCACAATGGCCTCTCAGGCATCCGATCCGCAGGCCCCGTCCCCGGTAAGGGTCGCCCTCTTGGGCTGCGGGAATGTGGGTGGGGCGCTGGCCGAGCTCCTGGTGGCACGGCAGGACGACATCGCGGCCCGCACGGGAATCCGTCTCGAATTGGTGGGCATCGCAGTGGCCGATATCGACCGCAGGCGGCCGTCGAACATTCCGGCCGCACTCTTCGGGACCGACGGTGCAGCATTGGCGGTGCGTCCCGATGTCGACATCGTGGTCGAGCTAATCGGGGGGCTCCATCCTGCGCAGGAGTTGATCGAGGCCGCTTTGCGGGCCCGGAAGCCGGTCGTGACCGCGAACAAGGCCGTCCTGGCCCATTCGGGGGCGGAGCTGGCCGAGCTTGCGGCCACACATGGCGTGGACCTTCTCTACGAGGCGGCGGTGGCGGGTGCGATCCCCGTCATCCGGCCACTGCGCGAATCACTGGCGGGTGAGCAGATCGTGCGGGTGATGGGCATCGTCAACGGCACGACCAATTTCATCCTGACCCGTATGGAGGAGGACGGCGTCGACTTCGACGACGCGCTGGCTGAAGCGCAGCGTCTCGGGATGGCCGAGCGCGATCCCACGGCCGACGTCGAGGGACATGACGCAGCGGCGAAGGCGGCGATCCTGGCCGCGTTGGCCTTCGGGAGTGACGTCGTCGATGCCGACGTGCACCGCGAAGGGATCTCGGGGATTGCCGCAGCGGACGTGGCATATGCCAATCGCCTGGGGTATTCGGTCAAGCTCTTGGCCATCGCCGAGTTGGTGGACGGCGGTCCGGAGCTCTCGGTCAGAGTGCACCCCGCGATGGTGCCGACGTCGCATCCCTTGGCGTCGGTCCGCGGCGCATTCAACGCGGTCTTCATCGAAGGCGCGGTCAGCGGAGAGCTGATGCTCTACGGACGGGGAGCGGGCGGAGGCCCGACAGCCAGTGCGGTGCTGGGTGATCTGGTGGACGCCGCGCGCAACTTGCGCGCCGGGGCCCCGGGACCGGCGCCCAAGCGCACGAGCATCACCGTACGCGCGCAATCCGAACTGCGCGCGGCGTTCTACCTCAGCATGGATGTGGCCGACCGGCCGGGCGTGCTGGCGGCCGTGGCCAAGGTCTTCGGTGACCATCAGGTGTCGATTCGGGCCATGGAGCAGGTGGGCCTGGCCGACGAGGCGCGTCTCATCTTCCTCACGCACCTTGCCCGGGAAGGCGATCTCCTGGCCACCATCGACGAGCTCCGCATGCTGCAAGCGGTCGACCGGGTCAGCGGTGTGCTGCGGGTCATCGGCGGGGGGGAGGAGTAGGGGTGGGGGTCGGCTGGAAGGGCGTGATGGAGGAGTACCGCTCGTTCCTGCCCATTCGCAGCGACACGCCCGTCGTCACGTTGCTCGAGGGCGGGACGCCGTTGGTGCCGGCGCCCCGGCTGTCCGAACGCGTCGGCGCGCATGTCTGGTTGAAGGTCGAAGGCGCGAACCCGACGGGGTCCTTCAAGGACCGAGGGATGACCATGGCCATCTCGATGGCGGTCGAGGAGGGCGCGAAGGCAGTGGTGTGCGCGTCCACCGGGAATACGTCCGCGTCGGCTGCCGCCTACGCGGCCCGTGCCGGCCTCCTGTGCGTGGTGCTCATTCCCGAAGGCCACATCGCCCTGGGCAAGCTGGCGCAGGCATTGGTGCATGGTGCACGCGTCCTGCAGGTGCGTGGCAACTTCGATCAACTGCTGACGATCGTCCGTGAGCTTCCCGAGCATGCGCCGATCACCGTCGTCAACTCCGTCAATCCACATCGGATCGAAGGGCAGAAGACGGGAGCCTTCGAGATCGTCGACGTGCTGGGCGATGCGCCCGACGTGCACTGCATACCTGTCGGCAATGCCGGCAACATCACCGCGTACTGGCGGGGCTATCTGCAGTACAAGGAGAACGGGCGTGCCACGAAGTTGCCGCGCCTGCTCGGATTCCAGGCGGCGGGCGCAGCGCCGATCGTCCTGGGCCACCCGGTGGAGGATCCCGAGACGATCGCCACGGCGATCCGGATCGGCAACCCGGCGAGTTGGTACTCGGCCACGGCGGCTGCCAGCGAGTCCGGCGGCTCCATCACCGCGGTGACGGATCAGGAGATTCTCGGCGCCTACACATTTCTCGCCCAGCAGGAATCGGTCTTCTGCGAGGCGGCGTCGGCGGCGTCGGTGGCCGGACTCATGAAAATGGGGGTACCCGAGGGATCCACCGTCGTATGTGTTCTCACCGGCCACGGCCTGAAAGACCCTGACCTGGCCATCGGGCAGATCTCTGTGCCTTCTGTCGTTGATCTGGATCTCAATGTCATTCTGGCCGAACTTTCCCTGTAGAATGGTGATGGTTCACACCAGGCGCCTCCCGCTCAGAATTCGGAGGGTGTTGGCATAGTTGGTGTGGTCCCGCTAATGTGAGTACATCCCCACTGCGCTTTGAAGCGCTCCCGCGGGTACCAGAAGGTCCCGGGTGCTTCTTGCAGAGGTGATCGGGGGAAGGTGCTGTATGCATCCTTTCTCCTCCCTAATTTCACTCGCCGCGCCCGGACATCCCGTGCCGGTGATAACCCTCTATGGAAGAGGAGCCCGATGACTGCGGAACAGCAGCTCGAAAGGTCGGTACTCGAAGGCAAGGAGCGCGACGAGCTCAGTGCCATCGCCCAGGCCATGTCGCTCAAGACGACGACCCGGACGAAGAAGGCCGACATCATTGATCGAATTCTCGACGCCACTGGTGTGACCAGCAACGGCGAGGCCCACGGCAGCAACGGCACGTCCAACGGCGATTCGCCCGGTGGCGCTGCGAACGGGACCGCCAACGGCACCAAGCCGGCCCGACGCCCCCGGGCGGCGGCAACCGTCGCCACCGAGCCGGAGGCGTCCACCGAGGCGGCGACCGTCACCGAGTCGCCGAAGGCCGACGAATCCGCAGCCGGGTCTTCGAGCGACAGCGGCCCGGCCGTCTTCGTGGAGCCGCCCGAGCTCTCTGACGGGAACGACTCCGGCTCCGCCCAGCAGAATGGTCAGAGCGCGCCGACGCACCAGCAAAACCGGAATCGGCCCAATCAGGGTCAACAGAATCAGAACAATCGCAACAACCAGAACAACAACCAGAACAACAACCAGGGTGACGGGGGCGACCTCGGCAACCGGCGTGGGCGCCGGCGCCGTGGGCGCGAGCGCGGCGTCGGTGGCGAGCTGCAGGGCGGCGGAGGGCAGGAGCAGCCGTACTCGGGCGAAATGGTCGAGGTCAAGGGCATGCTCGACCTGCGCGACGAGGGCTACGGGTTTCTGCGCTGCGGCGGGTACCTGCCGTCGCCCAAGGACGTCTACATCTCCATCAGCCAGGCTCGTCGGTTCGCCCTCCGCAAGGGTGACTACGTCGAGGGTGCATGCCGCCCCGCGTCGAACAATGAGAAGTACCCGGCATTGCTCCGCATCGACACCGTGTCCGGGCTCGACCCCGAAGAGGCACGCAACAGGCCCCGTTTCGAAGATCTCACTCCCTTGTTCCCCGACTCCCGACTGCATCTCGAGATGGCCGAGGCGGGCGACAAGGACAACTTGACCGCGCGCATCGTCGACCTGCTCTCGCCAATCGGCAAGGGACAGCGTGGATTGATCGTCTCCCCGCCCAAGGCCGGGAAGACGACCGTCATGAAGCAGATCGCGCACTCCATCGAGGCCAACAATCCCGATGTCCACCTCATGGTGCTCCTCGTCGACGAGCGGCCCGAAGAAGTGACCGACATGCGCCGGTCGGTGCGCGGTGAGGTCATCGCCTCGACGTTCGATCGCCCGGCCGACGAGCACACACAAGTGGCCGAGCTGACCATCGAGCGGGCCAAGCGTCTGGTCGAGGTCGGTCGTGACGTCGTGATCATTCTCGACGGCATCACGCGTCTCGCCCGGGCCTACAACCTGGCCGCTCCGGCCACCGGCCGGATCATGTCCGGCGGTGTGGACTCCGGCGCGCTGTATCCGCCGAAGAAGTTCTTCGGTGCCGCCCGCAACATCGAAGAAGGCGGCTCACTCACCATTCTCGCCTCCGCCCTGGTGGAGACCGGCTCGAAAATGGACGAGGTCATCTTCGAGGAGTTCAAGGGAACCGGCAATATGGAGCTCCGGCTCGACCGCCGGCTCTCCGAACGCCGCCTGTACCCGGCCATCGACGTCAACGCCAGCTCGACCCGGCACGAGGAGTTGCTCTTCGAGCGGGGCCAGCTCCAGCAGGTCTGGAAGTTGCGCCGGGTGCTCAACGCCCTGGCCAACGACGGCAAGGAAGCGGCCGGACTCGAACTCCTCATGGACAAGATCCGCACCACCAACAGCAATGACGAATTCCTGGCTGAAATAGCCAAAGGACCTGCCACCTAGGAAGGACTGCCGGCCCGAAGTTGCCGGCGAACCCCTACACTGGCCCGACCGAGACGACGCAGGAGACACCATGAAGCCCGATATCCACCCCGAGTACATCGAAGCCACCGTCAAGTGCTCGTGCGGCAACACCTACGTGACCCACTCCACCAAGTCCGATCTTCATGTCGAACTGTGCAACGAGTGTCACCCGTTCTTCACCGGCAAGCAGAAGCTGGTCGACTCCGGCGGACGCGTGGAGCGCTTCCAGCGCCGTTACGGCGCCCGCAAGGGCAAGGCGAAGACCGCCGCACCCGCCGCAACGACACAGGACTAGGCCGGCCGCGACGCAGTCGGGCAGCTCCCGCCCGACCACCTCGCTCCTCTCTGGATCCCTTCCATGTTCGATGACCGCATTGCCGCGCTCGAGTCTGAGTTCGCCGCGGTCGAGGCCGACCTGGCTGACCCGGCCATCCTTTCCGATTCCGATCGCGTGCGCGATCTTTCCCGGCGCCACAAGGAGCTAGGGGAGATCGTCCGCGTCTGGCACGAACTGACCGCATCGCGCGCCGACGTGGCCACAGCCCGGGAGATGATGACCGAGGCTGCAGGCGATGACCGCGAGATGATGCGCCAAGAGGTCGAAGAGGCCGAAGCGGCCGTGGCGGCACATGAAGCGAAGATCCAGTCGCTGCTCCTGCCCAAGGATCCCAACGTCGGTCGTAACGTGATCATGGAGATCCGGGGCGCGGTCGGGGGCGATGAGGCGAATCTGTTCGCGCGCGTGCTGTACGACATGTACCAGCGCTTCGCCGCGCTCGAGAAGTGGAAGGTCGAGATCCTCTCGGAGGATGCCTCCGATCGGGACGGGATCAATGAAGCGGTCTTCTTGGTCAAGGGCCCGGATGCCTACCTGCGGCTCGAACACGAAGCGGGCACACATCGTGTGCAGCGGGTACCGGTGACCGAGGCCAAAGGGCGGATCCACACGTCGACCGCTACCGTCACCGTGCTGCCCGAGGCGGCGGAGGTCGAAGTGGACATCGATCCCAACGACCTCAAGATCGACGTGTACCGCTCGACCGGACCCGGTGGGCAGTCGGTGAACACGACGGACTCGGCGGTCCGCATCACCCACATCCCCACCGGCACCGTGGTGGCCATGCAGGACGAAAAGAGCCAGATCCAGAACCGGGCCAAGGCCATGGTCGTACTGCGGGCCCGCCTGCTCAAGGCCGAGCAGGATCGTCAAGCGGCGGCCATGTCACTGCAGCGCAAAGGCCAGGTGGGTGCGGGAGGCCGGACCGACAAGATCCGCACGTACAACTTCAAGGAGAACCGGGTCACCGACCATCGGATCAACCTGACGCTCTACAAGTTGGACCAGGTGTTGGCGGGGGACCTCACCGAGCTCACCGATGCGCTGATGGCCGACAAGCGGGCTCGTCAACTGGCCGGCGAGGACGAAGAGGCTTTGTGACGCGGGGCGAGCTGACCGCGGAGCTCGCCGTCTCGTTGGGCCTGCGCCACGAGGCGCGTTTCATCGTCGAAGAGGTTCTCGGCTCCTCGACAGCTGGTCCTGGTCAGGTCGTTGCACCCGATGACATCGCTGTCATCCGCACGCTGGAGGCACGCCGCCGCGCCGGGGAACCGTTGCAGTACGTCCTCGGCCACTGGGCGTTTCGTACGCTCGATCTCCTGGTCGACCCCCGGGTGCTCATCCCGCGGCCCGAGACCGAGCAGGTGGTCGAGGTGGCCCTCCGCGAGCTCGACCAGCTCGGGAGCGAAGCGCCTGCCCTCGTCGACGTTGGCACCGGATCCGGGGCCATCGCGCTCGCCCTCGCCACAGAAGTGGCCGATCGGCATCCCGGCGGCCGCGTCTGGGCGGCCGACATCAGCGCCGATGCGCTCGCGGTGGCGCGAGCAAATCTGGAGCGGGTGCGCGGACAACCGCAGGCGAACGTGCTGCCCGTCACCTTCGTGCAGGGGTCGTGGCTACATGCGCTTCCCGCGCGATCTGCGGGGTTCGTTCGATCTGGTTGTCGCCAATCCACCCTATGTGGCAACCGAAGAATGGCCCGATCTTCCCGAGGACGTGCAACGGGAGCCCTACGGTGCGCTGGTGGCGCGAGACGGATCCGAGGGCACGCCCGGGCTGGCGGATGTCGAGCAGGTGCTGGCGCAGGCGGGGACATGGCTGACACGTCCCGGTGCGGTGGTCATCGAAATGGCGCCGGGCCAGACGGGCGCAGCGACCCGCATGGCCCGGTCGATGGGGTACGTCGACGTGCGGGTGGAAGAGGACCTGGCACAGCGACCCCGGGCCCTGGTCGCCCGTCGCGAATGAGCAGCCCGCGTGCCGTGCTCCCGCGCCAGCTCGGCGAGGTGATGGACGCAGTGGCCCAGGGCTGTGTGGTCGCCATCCCGGGCGACGGTGGGTATCAGCTGGCCGTCCGCGTCGCGCACCCCGAGGCCCTCGGTCTGTTGCGAGGGCCCGGCGCGTCGGCCGACGCGGCAGATCGGCAGATCGTGGTCGGCGACAGAGCACAGGCCGAAGCGTTGACCATGCCGTGGACCAAGCAGACGTCGATCCTGACGGATCGCATGTGGCCCGGTCCGTTGACCGTCATTCTGCCGGCCCGCCCCGACGGGCTCGTGTCGGGAACGGAGGACGCCGTCGTGCGCCTCACCATGCCGGCATGGCGTCCGCTCCGGACACTGGCCCACCGGAGCGGTCCGCTCGCGGTGTCACTCCTGCGGGACGGCGACGGGGAACCACTCGTGAGCGCCGACGACGTGCTGTCCCGGGTAGGCGACGCCGACGAGGTGGCCTTCGTCGTCGACGGTGGCCTTCGTCGTGGCCCGACCTCGACGGTCGTCGACTGCACCCGGTCTCCCCCGAAGGTGCAGCGCGTCGGCGCACTGCCCGAGAGTTACGTCGAGGCCGCCCTCTTGATGGGCGCCCGCAAACGAACCTTGTTCACCCGGAGGAGCCCCGACCACGGGTCGCGCTGAGCCCGCACCACCACGCTGGCGTTCGCTGCAGGCCACCCCGGGTCGAACGCCATGTTCCGGACGCCTTCGCCGGCAGCCGGTCACCGGCGTCGCCGGGACTCTCCCGGGCCGCTCGGTACACTGAACGCTCATGCGCGTCGCCTTCGGCTCGGACCATGCGGGGTTCGCTCTCAAGGAGGTCCTGAAGGACGAGCTCGAGCGGCGGGGGCACGTGGTCACGGACCTGGGTACCGTCGACGCGGAGCGGCCGGTGGACTACCCCGATTTCGGCGCCGCAGTGGGGCGGGCGGTCGCGGAAGGCTTGGCTGAGCTGGGCATCTGTACCTGCGGGTCGGGGATCGGCATCGCCATGGCGGCCAACAAGATCCCCGGCATCCGGGCGGCTGTGGTGCACGATGTGACGACGGCCACCCTCGCCCGCCGGCACAACCATGCAAACGTCCTGTGTCTCGGGAGCCGCGTGGTGGGCACCGTCGTGGCGATCGACGCCATGCTGGCCTTCCTCGCCGCCCCCGAGGAGCCCCGCCACGCGGGACGCATCGCCAAGCTGGCCGACTTGGACCGGGACCGGGACCGTGACCGGGACCGTGACCCGGTCGCTGTCCCTGACCGCGAGCTCATCCACGACCACGAAGGAGCTCTATGAGCACGTACGAAACCGCACTAGCCTCGGACCCGGAGGTCGCGACCCTCATCGGCAAGGAGTTGGAGCGCCAGCAAACCACGCTGCAGCTCATCGCCTCGGAGAACTTCACCTCCCCGGCCGTACTCGCCGCCTCGGGCTCGGTCCTGACCAACAAGTACTCCGAGGGATACCCCGGCAAGCGGTACTACGGGGGCAACCAGGTGATCGACGAGGTGGAGGACCTGGCCCGCGACCGGGCAACTGCGCTGTTCGGGGCCGACCATGCCAACGTGCAGCCCCATGCCGGGGCGAACGCCAACCTCGCCGTCTACCAGGCGCTGTTGGAGCCGGGAGCCACCATTTTGGCCATGCGGCTCGATCACGGCGGGCACCTGACGCACGGCTCCCCGGCCTCGATCACGTCGAAGATCTGGCGCTTCGTGGCCTACGGGGTCACCCCGGCGACCAACGACGGCGACGCTCCCGGTGAGGTCATCGACTTCGACCAGGTGGCCGACCTGGCCAAGCGCGAGCAGCCCGCCCTCATCGTCGCCGGCTCGACCGCGTACGCCCGCACGATCGACCCACGACCGTTCCGCGAGATCGCCGATTCGGTCGGAGCACTCTTCATGTTCGACGCCGCCCATCCGGCGGGCCTCATCGCCGGCGGAGCCCACCCGAGCCCCGTCGGGGTGGCGGACGTGGTCACGCTGACGACGCACAAGACGCTGCGCGGCCCGAGAGGCGGCGCCATCCTGTGCAACGCCGACCTGGCCAAGAAGATCGACAGTGCGGTGTTCCCCGGCCTGCAGGGCGGTCCGTTGGAGCACGTCATCGCGGCCAAGGCCGTGGCGTTCGCCGAGGCGGCCCGTCCCGAATTCCGGCGCTATGCGGCCGACGTCGTGACCAACGCCGCAGCCCTGGGCGCGGCGATGATGGACGAAGGCTTCCGCCTGGTGTCGGGCGGCACCGACAACCACATGATCCTGGTCGACCTGCGGACGTTCGACGAAGAGCTCACGGGCCGCGAGGCCCAGGAGGTGTTGGACCGGGCCGGGATCACCCTCAACCGCAACACCATCCCCGACGATCCCCGCTCACCGTTCGTCACCTCGGGGCTCAGGCTGGGCACCGCGGCCGAGACCACGGCGGGAATGGGCCCGGGCGAGATGCAGACCATCGCCTCTCTCATCGGTCGCACGCTGCGGGAGCGGGGCGACGACGCCAGGATCGCGTCCGTCCGCGCCGAAGTCGCCGCACTGTGTGCCGCCTTCCCGCCCTACCCGGACCTCTTGACGTAGCCGGGCATGCCGGACATCGGGTGGTACGGGCTGGTGCTGGTGGTGGCGGCGGGAGCGACCGCCGCCTTCACGGTGCCCGCCCGCCGCCTCTCGCTCCGGGTGGGGTACGTGGCGGCCCCCAACGAGCGCACCATGCACAAGATGCCCATTCCCTACGGGGGAGGGGCGGCCATGTTCCTGGGCTTCCTGGTGGCGGTGCTGGCTGCGGCGGCGATCCCGGCACTCCGCTCCGTCTTCGTCGATTCCCCCGAGATGCTGGGCGTCGTTCTTGCCGCAGGGGCCATCTTCGCCGTGGGCCTGATCGACGACGTCCGCGATATGTCGGCCCCCGCCAAGTTGGCGGGGCAGATCCTCGCGGCCAGCATCCTGTACTTCCTGGGCGTCACGATGTACCAGTTCAAGGTGCCGCTGGCCGGCTTCATCGTCCTGACCCCCGGGATCATCCCCCTCATCACCGCGGCCTGGGTGATCGCCCTGGCCAACGCCATCAACCTCATCGACGGCCTGGACGGGCTGGCGGCGGGCATCGTGGCCATCGGCGGGGGGGCACTGGCGATCTACGGCATCCGCCTCATGGCCTTGGGCATCCTGCCCACTGGACAACGTGGGCCCCCTGGTGGCCGTGATCGCCTGCGGCATCTGCCTGGGGTTCCTCCCGTTCAATTTCACGCCCGGCCCGCCTGTTCATGGGGGACGCCGGCGCGCTCCTGCTGGGTGTGCTCATGGCGGCCTCGACCATGGTCATCGGAGGGCGGACCCCGCCCACCAGCGGCGTGACCTATTTCTTCTTTGCTCCGCTCTTCATCCCCTTCTTCATCCTGGGAGTACCGATCGTCGACCTGGCCTTCGCCTTCATCCGGCGGACGGCGCACGGGCAGAGCTTCCACACCCCCGACAAGCAGCACATTCACCACCGGCTGCTACGGCTGGGCCACGGGCCCCGGCGCAGCGTGCTCATCTTGTGGGCCTGGACCGCCATCCTCTCGGGGTTCCTCTTGTTCCCCCTGTTCATGCACCGGGCGAACGCCTTCATCCCGTTGGGGGCGGCCGCCCTCGGAGTCGGCCTCTACACCTTGTTCCATCCCGGGTTGCGCAAGGGAAACGGGGAGGCCGCCGACGAGGCCGCCGACGATGTGGCCCCCGTCGCTCCCGAGGCCACAGCCCCCGCGGGGAGCCAGAACGGGCACGCTCCGAAGCCCCCAAACGGGGGGCGGTCGGCCGAGGTCATCCGGTTCCCCTGACCATGGGCCCGGGAATCGTTTGGACGCCATCAGGGCCAAAGTGCGATGATGACGCCTGTGTACTCCGTCCACCTCGCCTCGTACGACGCCTCGATTCCGGGCCTTCGGACGACGGACTCTGGCGCGCCACGTCCCGCGTAGAGGATCGGTTTTCGCATGAGTGGACAAGTCAGCACTGTCGTGCGCGCCCGGTTCGGTGATGGACCCGGAGAAGGCGGGCAAGCCGTCGCCCGATCCAGGCAGGCCATCCACCGAGGCCGACGGGATCAAACCGTTGCCCGGGGCGGTGGCATTCCTGAACATGGGACTGTCGGCCGCCGTGTGCGTGGGGGCCGGCGTCGTGCTGGGAATCTGGGCGGACGACACATGGCATACCGCGCCGGCTCTGCTGGTCGTGGGATTGTTGCTGGGATTGGCGGCGGCCACCTTCTTGGTGGTCGGGCAGATTCGCAAGTATCTGTAACGGGGGCAGCATGAGCATGATGTCGGGTCTTTCGGACCTCGAGGGGACGGCGCTGGCAAAAGTGCTGCGCCGCACGACCGTGTCCGCCTTGATCGTGGGTGGGGGCGCGGTGATCATCGCGCTCTTCGTCTCCTCGCCCCTGGCTGCGGTCGGAATCGTCGTGGGGCTGGGCATGGCCATCGTGAACTTGCGCTTCCTCGATGCGGGAGTGGCCAAGGTGCAGACCAAGGGGGAGACCAACAAGAAGGTCCTGCGGCGCGCCATGGGCACGAAGAGCGTGACGCGGCTCGGGGTGATCACCGTCATCGCCATCGGCCTGTTGTTCCTGAACGGGGCGCTCGGCATCGGCACGGTGATCGGATTGGTGATCTTCCAACTGCTCTTCGTGGCGAACGTGGGCCGGGTGCTCGTGAGCCAGGGGATCCAGTGAGGCTGGGCATCCGATGAGAGACAGTTTCATGCTGGCCAGCGGCAACATCACCATCGGCGACCACCGCGGCGTCGTGCACGTCGGCGGCCTGACGATCGATCTCGATGTCGTGTGGACCACGCTCATCGCCGCCGCCATCGTGCTCGCCCTGGGTTTCCTCATGGTGCGCAAGATCACCTCGGGCGTCCCCGGGAAACTGCAACTCTTCTGGGAGACGATCACCGAACAGGTCTCGGACCTGGCTGACTCGGCCATCGGGCCCCAGGGTCGGCGCTTCGTCGGCCTGGGGGTCAGCGTCGGCATCTTCATCCTCGTGTGCAACTGGATCGCGTTCGTCCCCAGCGGGGATCCGGGCTTTCTGGCTCCGCCGACCGGTGACGTCAATCTGCCACTGGCCATGGCCCTCACCGTCATCGTCCTGGTCCACTACAACTCGATCAGGACCCGCGGCTTCAGGGGCTACCTGCATCACTACGCCACGCCCTATTCCGCCCTTGTCCCGATCAACATCATCGAAGAGATCACCAAGCCGATCACCATGACCTTCCGACTCTTCGGCAACATCTTCTCGGGTGTCCTGATGATCACCGTGATCGTGACCCTGATTCCGCCCTACCTGTCCTGGATCGGCTTGGCCGTCTGGAAGCCGTTCGACGAGTTGTTCATCGGCGCGATCCAGGCCTTCATCTTCGCTCTGCTCACGATCATGTACCTCGGTATGGGCATGAGCACCGACGAGCATTAAGGCAAATGACACGCCGCATCCCGGTTCAATCGATCTAAGTAGTTCTCGACAAAGGAGAGAAAGATGGCAGCAGACACAGTAGAAAGCTCGATACGCATCGCAGGCGCCCTTGTCGGTGGCGGCCTTGCGCTCGGGGGAGGCGCCATCGGCGCCGCCGTGGGTGACGGCCTGGCCGGATCGCAGACCATCGCCGCCATCGCGCGCCAGCCCGAGATCGAGGCCAAGGCCCGTCAGTACTTCTTCTTGACCGTCGGTCTGGTGGAGGCCATGTACTTCATCAACCTGTTGTTCATGGTGGTGTTCGTCTACGTCTTCGCCGCCAAGAGCGTCAAGTAGGAACCGTTGTCCCGCAACGAACCGACGGCAACCTTCACCAGGCCGGATAGTCACCGGAGACCGAGAGCGACATGACGACAGCAGGCATCTTCCTTCTCCCGAACGGGACGTTCTTCGTTGAGCTGATTGTCTTCATCGTCCTGATCATGATCATCGGGAAGAAGATCATCCCGCCCATCACCGCGGCGATGGCGGAACGACAGGAGCGGATCCGCGCCTCACTCGACGCGGCCGACCAGGCGCGCGCCGACGCCTCGGCCGCCGACGACGAGCGCCGTGCCGTGCTCGAAGAGGCACGCCAGAGCGCCCGGGAGATCGTGGCGCAGGCCAACCGGACCGCCGAGGCGGTACGCGTCGACGTCCAGACCCGGGGCCAGGCGGAGTTCGAGCGCATCGTCGGGGGGGCCGAGGCCGAGGTGGCCCGGGCGCGCCAGCACGCCGTCGAGGAGGCGTCGAGCCGTCTGGGCGAGATCGCCATGGACGTGGCCGGACGTGTCATCGGGCGCCCGGTCAGTGCCGAGGCGCACCGCGACCTCATCGGGGAAGCAGTCAGTACCTTGCGGGCCGGTGCGGCCGCCAGTGCGGGAGCGCGCCAGTGACCAGCTTCATCATTGAGGCGGTCGTCTCCGTCATCCTGCTCTACATCATCTGGAAGAAGGTGTGGCCGTTGCTCAACGCGGCCATGGCGAAGAAGCAGGAGCAGATCGGCGCCTCGCTCCAGGCGGCCGACCAGGCGCGCGCCGACGCCATGGCCGCCGACGACGAGCGTCATGCTGCGCTCGAAGAGACCCGGCAGACGGCCCACGAGATCGTGGCGCAGGCCAACCGGACCGCCGAGGCGGTGCGCGTCGACGCGCAGGCCCGGGGCGAGGCGGAGTTCGAGCGCATCGTCGGCAGCGCCGAGGCCGAGGTGGCCCTGGCGCGCCAGCGCGCCGTCGAGGAAGCGGCCAACCAGATGGGCGAAATCGTCATGGATCTCGTCGAGCGGGTCATCGCACGTGAGGTCAACGCCGAGGCCCACCACGACCTCATTGCCGAAGCGGTCAGTGCGTTGAACGCCGACGCGACGGGCAGCGCCGCCGCGAGCTCGGGGGCCCGCCAGTGAACCCCGCACTGCAGGGGTACACCTCCGCCATCCTCGAAGCCGCCGGTTCGACGGGCGGCGGTGTGCTCCGTACCCTGGCGGACGACCTTGTCGCCATTGAGCAGCTGGTCCTGACCAACGGGCCGCTGAACGCCGCCCTGACCGACACCACCATGCGGCCGCCGGTCCGCCGCGCGGTGATGCTGGACCTCCTCGAGGGGAAGGTGTCCGCCCCGGCCCGCCGCCTCGCCGCGTTCGCCTCCTCCGCGGTGCGCGCCCCCGAGGTTCCTTCCGCACTGGGCTGGGTGGCCACCCGGGCCCGTCACGCCGCTGAAGGCCAGGACTTCGAAGAGCCGCCGTTGAGCCTCACCGAGTCGCGGCAACGTGTCGGTGGCTTCGCCGTCGCGGTGCACGAGGACCTCTCGACGGACCAGCTCGAATCGCTCGAGGACGACCTCTTCCGCTTCTCGCGCATCGTCGGTGCCACGCCGGCGCTGCGCGCCGCCCTGGTCGATCGTGATCTTGCCCCGCAGGCGCGCCAGGCGGTGGTCAGCCAGCTGCTCGAGGGCAAGGTGCCGGCGAGCACGATCTCGCTGATCCGCTATGTGGTGGCCGGTGGCCGGGCGCGTGACATCGTCGGCACTCTGAACTGGTTGGTCGAACAGACGGCGAGAGCCCGCGGCTGGCGCATCGCGCGGGTGCGGGCGGCGGCGCCGATCGAGGACGCGCAACAGGCATCACTCTCGGACTCACTGAGCAGCTTGGCCGGGGCCCCGGTCGAGCTCCAGGTCATCATCGACGAGGCGCTCCTCAGCGGAGCCGTCATCCAGATCGGTGACCTGCAGGTGGACGCCAGCGCCCGAGGCAGGATCGATGCCCTGCGGGAGCACCTGCTTCCGTCCGGGTGGGAAGACAGCGGTTTCCACACCGGAGGGGTGCCGATGAGCGGAACGACGAGACAGACAGAGGGAGCAGGTTGATGGCAGAACTGACGATCAACGCCAGTGAGATCACGGCGGCATTGCAGAAGAACGTGGATGAGTACACCCCGGTGGTCGGGACCGAGCAGATCGGCCGGATCGTCGAAGTGGGGGACGGCATCGCACGCGTCTCAGGCCTGCCCGGCGCGGCGGTGAACGAGCTGCTCGAGTTCGAGGACGGGACCCTGGGCCTCGCGTTGAACCTCGACGAGGACACCATCGGTGCCGTGGTCCTGGGCGAGGTGGACAACCTCGAAGAGGAGCAGACCGTCAAGGCCACCGGTCGGATCCAGACCGTGCCCGTCGGCGATGCCCTGCTGGGCCGTGTGGTCAACGCGTTGGGTGAGCCCATCGACGGCAAGGGCCCCATCACCAGCACCGAGTCCCGCCGCATGGAGGTCCAGGCGCCGGGCATCGTCGGCCGCCAGCCGGTGACCGAGCCCATGCAGACCGGCATCAAGGCCATCGATGCCATGACACCGATCGGCCGTGGGCAGCGTGAGCTGATCATCGGCGACCGCAAGACCGGTAAGACGACAGTCGCCGTCGACACCATCCTCAACCAGGCCGGTCAGGGCGTGAAGTGCATCTACGTCGCCATCGGGCAGAAGAACTCGTCGGTGGCCCAGACGGTGGCCACGCTCGAGGCGCACCAGGCCCTCGAGTACACGGTCGTCGTCGTGGCCTCCGCCGGCGACCCGGCGCCGTTCAAGTACCTCGCCCCGTACGCGGGGTGTGCCATGGGCCAGCACTGGATGGAGAACGGCCAGCACGCGCTCATCATCTACGACGACCTGTCGAAGCAAGCCGAGGCCTACCGTTCCGTCTCGCTCCTCTTGCGCCGGCCACCGGGCCGCGAGGCCTACCCGGGTGACGTCTTCTACCTGCACTCCCGGCTGCTCGAGCGCGCCGCCAAGCTGTCCGATGCCCTCGGCGGGGGATCGCTGACCGCACTGCCGATCATCGAGACCAAGGCCGGTGACATCTCGGCCTACATCCCGACGAACGTGATCTCCATCACCGACGGGCAGGTCTTCCTCGAATCGGACCTCTTCAACTCGGGTATCCGCCCCGCCATCAACGTGGGCAACTCGGTCAGCCGCGTGGGCAGCGCGGCACAGGTCAAGGCCATGAAGCAGGTGTCGGGAACCCTCAAGCTCGACCTGGCCCAGTTCCGTGAGCTCGAGGCGTTCGCCACTTTCGGCTCCGAGCTCGACAAGGTCTCCCAGGCCCAACTCGACCGGGGCTATCGCCTGACCGAATTGCTCAAGCAGCCCCAGAACGCCCCCGTCCCCGTCGAGGAGCAGGTGCTGGTCGTCTACGCCGGCACGAAGGGTTGGGCCGACTCGGTGCCGGTGCCCGAGGTGCAGCGCTTCGCCACCGAGCTGGTCGAGTACTTCAAGGGCAACCACGCCGCCGTGCTCGACGCCATCCGGACCAAGGGTGCTCTGCCCGACGGCGACGAGTTGGACCGGGGACTCACCTCCTTCCTCGAGGGCTTCGACACCGGGAAGGGCGACTGATCCATGGCCGGAGGCCAAGAGCGCGTCCTGCGGCGTCGTATCCGCAGCGTGCAGTCCACCAGGAAGATCACCAAGGCCATGGAGCTGATCGCCGCCTCGCGGATCGTGCGCGCCCAGGCGCGCATCGCCGCCAACCGGCCCTACCGGGTGGGCATGGAGAAGATCCTGCGCGTGACGGCAGCCGCTGACCCGACGGCCGCCAAGAAGCTGTTGGGGACGCCCGAGTCCCCGACCCGGGTCGGCATCCTCGCCGTCGTCGGGGACCGGGGCCTGGCCGGCTCGTACAACTCCGGTGTCCTGCGGGCCACCGAGCGCCTGGTGGCCGAGCACGTCCGCAACGGGGCCCAGGTGACGTTGTGGACCGTCGGGAAGAAGGCGCCGGGGTACTTCCGCTATCGGGGGATCGACACCGAGCGCTCGTTCCCCGGCATCGCCGACCGTCCGGAGTTCGACGATGCGCGCGCTGTGGCCGCCGCAGTGACTGCCCCCTTCGTGGCCGGGGAGATGGACCTCGTGCAGATGGTGTCGACCCGCTTCATCTCCGCCGGGAGTCAACGGGTCGAGACGCTGCAGATGCTCCCCCTTCCACTGCCCGACGAAGGGCTCGGCGAAGAAGGCGGAGAACCTGCGCACGCGCCCGGCACCGTGGGCTACACCGAGTTCGAGCCCGAACCGGAGAAATTGCTGGCCGAATTGGCCCCCAGGGCGGCCGAATCCGAAATTTTCGCCGCACTGCTCGAAGGGTCGGCGTCCTTCTTCACCGCGCAACAGCGCGCGATGGCGGCGGCGACCGACAACGCCGACGAACTCGTCCGCACCCTGACCCGCGTGATGAACCGCGCCCGTCAGGACTCCATCACCACCGAGATCATGGAAATCGTTGGCGGCGCCGAGGCGCTCCGCCAGTCGAAGGGAGCTTGACCACAATGACCACCACCGCAGTGCAGGACACCGTCCCGGCCGGCTCACTCGAGGACGGTCGGGTCGTCTCCATTGCCGGCCCCGTCATCGACGTGGAGTTCCCGCCGCACGCCCTGCCCGAGATCAACCACGCCGTCGAGTTCACCATCGAACTGGAGGGCACCTCGTCGCAAGTGACGGCAGAGGTGGCGCAGCAGATCGGCGATGGCCGCGTGCGCTGCATCTGCATGCAGCAGACGGACGGCCTCGTCCGTGGTACCGCGGTGCGCAACCTGGGCCGGGGCATCACGGTGCCGGTGGGGAATGCGGTGCTCGGTCACGTGTTCAACGTGCTCGGCCAGCCCCTGGACACCGACGCCGTCGAGGGCGTGGACGATTACTGGGAAATCCACCGCAGCGCGCCGGCATTCGACCAGCTCGAGCCGCGGGCCCAGATGTTCGAGACCGGGATTAAGGTCGTCGACCTCCTCGAGCCGTATGTGCAGGGTGGGAAGATCGGCCTCTTCGGTGGGGCCGGCGTCGGCAAGACCGTCATCATCCAGGAGATGATCCACCGTGTGGCCCAGCAACACGGTGGTGTCTCGGTCTTCGCCGGCGTGGGGGAGCGCACCCGTGAAGGCACGGACATGTGGCTGGAAATGCAGGAATCCGGCGTGATCGACAAGGCGGCCCTCGTCTACGGCCAGATGGACGAGCCTCCGGGCGTCCGGCTGCGGGTTGCCCTGGCCGCCCTGACCATGGCCGAGTACTTCCGTGACGTGCAGAACCAGGACGTGCTGCTCTTCGTCGACAACATCTTCCGTTTCGTCCAGGCCGGCTCCGAGGTCTCGACCCTCCTCGGCCGCATGCCCTCGGCGGTGGGCTACCAGCCGACGCTGGCCGACGAGATGGGCGAGCTGCAGGAGCGCATCACCTCCACCAAGGGGAAGTCGATCACCTCTCTGCAGGCCGTGTACGTTCCCGCCGACGACTACACCGACCCGGCGCCGTTCACGACGTTCACCCACCTCGACGCCACGACCGAGCTGTCACGTCAGATCGCGGCACTGGGGATCTACCCGGCCGTCGACCCGCTGGCGTCGACGTCGAACATCCTGGCGCCCGAAATCGTGGGCGAGCGTCACTACGCCGTGGCCCGTCGCGTGCAGGAGGTCCTCCAGCGCTACAAGGAGCTGCAGGACATCATCGCCATTCTGGGCATGGACGAGCTGTCCGAGGAGGACCGGGTGACCGTGACCCGGGCCCGCAAGATCCAGCGTTTCCTCTCACAGCCCTTCTTCGTGGCCGAGGTCTTCACCGGCGTGCCGGGGATCTTCGTGCCTATCGACGAGACGGTGGAGTCGTTCGAGGCGCTGGTGAACGGCGAGCTGGACAACATTCCCGAGCAGGCGTTCCTCAACGTGGGTGGCGTCGAGTCGGTGCTGGCCAAGGCCAAGTCGCTGCAGGACGAGGCAGGATAGTGGCCGACGGCGTCTTCGGCGTGGAAGTTGTGACTCCCGAGCAGTCGCTCGTGGCGGGAGGCGCCACCTCGGTGGTGCTGGCCACGTCGGAAGGCGCGCTCACCGTGCTCGACGGCCACACGCCCCTTGTCGGCGACGTCGTGCCCGGGCTGGTCAAGGTCGACCTGGCCGACGGGACGCACGTCCACCTCGCGGTGCACGGCGGCTTCGTCGAGGTGGACACGAGCCCGGGTGCGGCCGCGGGACTGGCTGACGGCGATGGTCCGCTCCCGGGGCTCTCGACCCGGGTGACGGTGCTGGCCGGGATCGCCGAGCTCTCAGCCGAGATCGACGTGGCGCGGGCCGAGCGGGCCCGTGAGGTGGCGGCGCAGCGGGTGGCCGAGCTCGGCTCGGGACGGGGCGCGGCAGCCGAGCAGGCAGCGGGCGATACGCCCGACGTCGCCCTGCGCGAGGCCGAGGAGGCGTTGGGCCGGGCCGAGCTCAGGTTGCACGTGGCCGGCGGGGCGGAATAACCGGCCTCGCCGGAGTGCCCTTCGGCCGGGACCTCTTCAGACGAACGACACGGAGCTGAACTCCGACAGCTTCGCCAGCGCGTGGTTGGCGTGGATCGTGCGCAGCGTCCCCGACTTGGAGCGCATGACGAGGGACTGGGTCGTGGCGCCGAACTCGTGGAAGCGCACGCCTTGGAGGAGCTCGCCGTCGGTCACGCCCGTGGCGGCGAAGAAGCAGTTGTCCCCCTGGACGAGGTCATCGGTGGTGAGCACGGCCTCGAGGTCGTAGCCGGCCTCGAGCGCCGCCGCCCGCTCCTCGTCGTCGCGGGCGAAGAGCCGCCCCTGGATCTCCCCACCCATGCATTTGAGGGCGGCGGCCGCGAGCACGCCTTCGGGCGTGCCGCCGATACCGAAGAGGATGTCGGTGCCGGCATCGGGCCATCCGGTGGCGATGGCCCCGGCGACATCGCCGTCGGTGATCAACCGGATGCGGGCACCCGCGGTGCGGACCTCGGCGATCAGGGCCTCGTGGCGGGGGCGATCGAGGATGACCGCGGTCAGGTCGCGCACCGGGCGCCCCAGTGCTTCGGAGAGGGCGTGGAGGTTCTCAGTGGGGGACCGCCGGATGTCGCAGGCTCCCTTGGCCCGCGGGCCGACGGCCAGCTTCTCCATGTAGACGCACGGTCCGGGGTCGAACATCGTGCCCCGCTCGGACACGGCAATGACAGCCAGGGCGCCCCCGCGGCCCAGTGCGGTGGGCGTGGTCCCGTCGATCGGGTCGACGGCGATGTCGGTGAGCGGGGGAGACCCGTCGCCGATCCGTTCGCCGTTGAACAGCATGGGGGCGTTGTCCTTCTCGCCTTCGCCGATGACGACGATGCCGTCCATCTGGACCGAGGAGAGCACGACCCGCATGGCTTCCACGGCGGCGCCGTCGGCGCCCAATTTGTCCCCCCGGCCCATCCAGCGGCTCGCCGCCATGGCGGCTGCTTCGGTGGTCCGGACCAATTCCATGGCCAGGTTGCGGTCCGGGGCTTGAGGTTGGGTTGCCACGGCCCTGACCCTAGTTGGTCGGCCATCGCGAATGGGCCCTTCGGCACCCGCCCCGCGAGCGATACTGGAGACCGTGCAAGAGATCGTGGTCCGACCGAACGGCCCGCTGGGCGGGACCGTCCGGGCGGGGGGAGCCAAGAACTCGGCCCTCAAGCTGATGGTGGCCAGCCTGCTCGCCGAGGGGCGCACGGTGCTGCACAACGTGCCGCTGATCAACGACGTGGACTCCATGGCCGACGTCCTGCGCGCCGTCGGGGCCCGGGTGGAGCGGTTGGCCGACGGCGACGTCGCCATCACGACCCCGGCGGCCGAGGACATGCGACCGGTGGCGCCCTACGAGCTGGTCGAGCGCATGCGGGCATCGGTGGTCGTCCTCGGGCTCCTGCTCGCCCGTTGCGGCGAGGTCCACATGCCGCTGCCCGGCGGCGACGACTTCGGCGATCGGCCCATCGACTTCCACGTGAGCGCGTTGACCGCCATGGGGGCCCGGTTCGAGATCTCCCACGGTGAGGTGCGGGGCTACGTCGACGGCGGCCGCCTGGTCGGCACCAAGGTGGTGCTGGAGTACCCCAGCCACACCGCCACCGA
The DNA here is from genome assembly GCA_963706555.1 of uncultured Acidimicrobiaceae bacterium. Classification (GTDB taxonomy): domain Bacteria; phylum Actinomycetota; class Acidimicrobiia; order Acidimicrobiales; family RAAP-2; genus Bog-473. The sequence goes on along the minus strand of OY970164.1, from coordinate 396,661 downwards.
CAACCTCCTCATGGCCGCAGCCCTGGCCAAGGGCACCACGGTGATCGAGAACGCGGCGAAAGAGCCCGAGGTCATCGACCTGGCGGCCATGTTGGGGGCGATGGGCGTGGAGGTCCGGGGGGCGGGCACCTCGCGCATCGAGATCGAGGGCGTCGACGAGCTGCGCCCCACCGCCCATGCGGTGGTGCCGGACCGGGTGGTGGCCGCCACCTTCGTGGCGGTGGCCGGCATGACCGGGGGCGACGTCACGATCGCCGACGCGCGGCCGGACCACATGGAGATGCTCCTGCGCAAGGTCAACCAGATGGGCGTGGTGACCACCATGGGCCCCGAGGGTCTGCGCGCCACCGCCGGCCGCCGCCTGGTGGCCGCTGACGTGGCCACGCTGCCGTACCCGGGTGTGGCCACCGACTTCAGCCCGCTGCTGGTCGCCATGCTCACGGGGGCCGACGGGGTGGGCATCCTCACGGAGAACCTCTTCTCTGGCCGGTTCCGCTACGTCGAGGAACTGCGCCGTATGGGCGCCGACATCAAGACCGAGGGGCACCATGCCGTGGTGCGCGGCGTGCAGCACCTGTCGGGCGCCCGCGTGCGGGCTCCGGACATCCGGGCAGGGGCGGCCCTGGTGCTGGCCGGTCTGGTGGCCGACGGCGAGACCACGGTGACCAACGCCCACCACATCAGCCGGGGCTATGAGGACCTGGTTGGTGCTCTGTGCTCGCTCGGTGCCAAGGTAACCGGTACATGAACCGACGGCTTCCGACTGAACCGGCGGCGCTGCTCGCGCTGGCGCAGGAGAACGACCGGGTGGCCCTGGCCCGCCTGGTCTCGATGGTCGAGCGCGGCGGCGGGTCCGGGCTGGAAGTGGCCGGCTTGGCGTACCGGGCCCAGGTGCCCTACACCGTGGGGCTGACGGGTGCGCCGGGCGCCGGGAAGTCGACGCTGACCGATCGCTTGATCACGCTGGTCCGGGCGGGCTGGCCCGCGCCGTCCCCCGAGGCGATCGAGCAGGTCGGCGTGCTGGCCATCGACCCCACGTCACCCTTCAGTGGGGGAGCGATCCTCGGCGACCGGGTGCGCATGCAGCAGCATGCCCTCGATCCGACGGTCTTCATCCGCTCCATGGCCACGCGGGGACACCTCGGCGGACTGGCCCTGGCCGTCCCCGATGCCGTGCGCGTCCTCGGTGCCGCGGGCATCCCCCTCGTCATCGTCGAGACGGTCGGCGTGGGGCAGATGGAGGTCGAGGTGGCGTCGGCCGCCGATACCACCATGGTCGTGGTCACGCCCGGCTGGGGCGACTCCATGCAGGCCAACAAGGCCGGACTCCTCGAAATCGCCGACCTGTTCGTCATCAACAAGGCGGATCGTCCGGGAGCGAGAGAGGCGCGGCGCGACCTCGAGCAGATGCTCGACCTCTCCTCGCTCGGCGAGTGGCGGCCGCCGATCATCGACACCATCGCCTCGACCGGCGAGGGGCTGGAGGAGTTGTGGACCCAGATCGCGCGGCATCGGGAGCACCTCGGGTCCTCGGGGATCCTCGAGCAGCGACGGGCCGATCGCATGGCGCACGAGCTGCGGCGGGTGCTCATGGCCAGGAGCGCTCTCGTGATCGATGAGCTTGCTGCCGGCGAGGAGTTCAAAAGCGCCGTCAAGGCCCTGGCGGCGGGGGAGCTCGACCCCTACCAGGCCGCCGACCGTCTGATGGGCCCCGATGACTGATCTAGTGGGGACTGATCCGGTGGGGACTGATCCCCCGGGGACCGGTTCAGTGGGGACGGGTCCCTTCGTGACCGTCGAGCGCCGTCCCGACGGGGTGGCGCTGATCCGCCTCGATCGCCCCAAGGCCAACGCGCTCTCCGGAGCGGTCCTCGGCCAGATCTTCGCCGCCGCCACGGCGCTCTGCGACGATCCGCCCGGGGCGGTCGTGCTGTGGGGTGGACGGAGGATCTTCGCGGCCGGCGCGGACATCGTCGAGTTGGAGGGCGCCGGCGCCGTCGGTGCGAACTTCACCAGCGCCCTGGGTGCACTGGCCGCCGTGCCTCGGGCCACCATCGCCGCTGTCAACGGGTACGCACTCGGCGGAGGGTTGGAGCTCGCGCTCGCGTGCGACTTCCGCGTGTGCGCCGAGGACTCGAAGTTGGGGTTCCCCGAGGTACAGCTGGGGGTGATCCCCGGGGGCGGGGGAACGCAGCGGCTTCCGCGCCTGATCGGGTCTTCGCGGGCCAAGGACCTCGTCATGTCCGGGCGCCACGTTCCCGCTGAGGAGGCACTGTCGATGGGCTTGGTGAATCGTGTGTCGGCGCCCGACGACGTGCTGGGGTCGGCGCTGGCCTGGGCAGCCGAGTTCGCCCGTGGCGCGTTGGTGGCCCACGGCCTGGCCAAGTCGGCCATCGATCGCGGCCTGGAGGGCACCCTGGGCGACGGGCTGGCCCTCGAGCAAGAAGCGTTCGGCGCGGTGGCGCGCACCGAGGATGCGGCGCGCGGGATGGCCTCCTTCGCCGCGCACGGTCCCGGCAAGGCCACCTTCGTGGGCCGATGAGCCTGCCCCCGATTCCGGTGAGCGCCGGCGAAGGCCCGTTCGACCCATCCGTGCGGTGGTTCCAGCATGCTGTGTTCTACGAGGTCCTCATCCGCGGCTTCTTCGACTCCAACGACGACGGCACCGGCGACCTCAAGGGTCTACGCGAGAAGCTCGACTACCTCGAGTGGCTGGGCATCGACTGCATATGGATGCTCCCGTTCTATCCATCCCCCTTCCGTGACAGCGGCTACGACATCAGTGACTTCTTCAACGTGCATCCCGACTACGGGAGCATCGGCGACCTGGTGGCCTTCTTGGAGGACGCGCACAGCCGGGGCATCCGTGTCATCGCCGACCTCGTCATGAACCACACCAGCGATCAGCATCCGTGGTTCATCGAGTCGCGCTCGAGCCGGGACAACGCAAAGGCCGACTGGTACGTCTGGAACGACGACGATCAACGCTGGCCCGATGCCCGCGTGGTCTTCACCGACACGGAACGCTCCAACTGGACGTGGGACGACACGCGGCAGCAGTACTACTGGCACCGCTTCTTCCACCACCAGCCCGACCTCAACTACGACAATCCAGAGGTTGCGGACACCATGATCGACCTGGTTCGCTTCTGGCTGGATCTCGGTTTCGACGGGTTCCGGCTCGACGCGGTGCCCTACCTCTACCAACGTGACGGCACCGCCGGGGAGCACCTGCCCGAGACGCACGCCTTCATTAAGCGCATCCGCAAGCAACTCGAGGTCGACTACCCCGGGCGCATCCTCCTGGCCGAGGCCAACGGGTGGCCGAGTGACGTGGCGGACTACTTCGGCGACGGCGACGAGTGCCACCTGTGCTTCCACTTCCCGCTCATGCCCCGCCTCTTCATGGCGGTGCGGCGCGAGCAGCGCTATCCCATCACCGAGATCCTGGCTCAGACGCCGGTCATCAACGATTCGTGCCAGTGGGCCATCTTCTTGCGCAACCACGACGAACTGACGCTGGAGATGGTCACCGACGAGGATCGTGACTACCTCATCGCGGAGTACGCCAAGGACCCGCGCATGAAGCGCCACATGGGGATCGGCCGCCGGCTGGCCCCACTTCTCGACAACGACCGGCGCACGACGGAGCTCCTCTACGCCCTGTTGCTGTCGCTCCCGGGAAGCCCGGTCATCTACTACGGCGACGAGCTCATGATGGGCGACAACATCTATCTCGGTGACCGCGACTCGGTGCGCACGCCCATGCAGTGGTCGCCGGACCGCAACGGCGGGTTCTCCAAGGCCGACTTCGCCCAGCTCTACCTGCCGCCGTTGATGGACCCGGTGTACGGGTTCAGCGCGGTCAACGTCGAGGCGCAGTTGCGCAACCAGGGGTCGTTCCTGCACTGGTTGCGGCGCCTGCTGACCGAGCGCCGTGCCCTCCCGGTGATGGGGGTGGGCGAGATGGAAGTCCTGCCGTGTGCCAATCCGTCCGTGCTGGCGTACATGCGCTCGGGCGAGGTGGCCGACATTCTGGCGCCGGCCCCGGGCCTGCACGCTCCGGCCCACGCGGCACTCGACGCAGGGCTCGAGGGGCGCGACTGGGATCGGCCCATGGTGATGGCACGCACGGTGCCGGCCGGCAACGAGGGTCCCGGCGACGAGGTGGTGCGACGGTTCCAGGCCGTGCTCTGCGTCCACAACCTGAGCCGGTTCGCCCAACCGGCCGAGTTGTCGCTGGCCAAATGGGCCGGGTCCACGCCTCATGAGGTGCTCGGACGAGTCCCGTTCCCCAATGTGACGGAGGAGCCCTACGCCATCACCCTCCCGCCTTACGGATTTCTGTGGTTCGATCTGGTGGACGAGGATCGGCGGTCGATGGAATGACACCTGAGCGGGAGCAAGCCTTGCGCACCTTGGTTGAGGTCTGGCTCTCGCACCGTCCGGTCAACGAATGGCACCGCACAACGTCGACGGAGATCGCCATCCGCCGGGCCGAGGTGCTCCTTCCGGGCCGGCCGGGCCTGCTCGACCTGGTGGCCGAGGTGAACGGGAAGCTCGCCCATCTGGTCGTCGGGCTCCGGCGTGTCGGCGACGAGCCGCACTTCTTGCGGGCGGGTGACGAAATGGCCCTCGGGCTCCTCGAAGACGACGACGGCCTGGCCGTGTGCACGGACGCGTTGCGCGACGCCCAATTGGCACCGCTGACGCTCGCCACGCTCCGGGGTGTCGCGGCGCGTCCGGGGCCGGTGGCGTTGGTGCGTGACGACGAGCAGGCCACCGTGCTCGACTGCGGCGATCGCGGCGATCTCTGGGTCTTCCCGTGGGTGCAGGATGGTCCCCAGCCGGCGGTCGACCTTTTGCAGGCGCTCGACGGCGCCGGCTTCAACCACGTGGCCGCGCCGCTGGTGCGCTGGACGTGGGAGGGGCGGGATCTGGGGTTTATTCAGGAGCCGCTGGCCGACCGCTCGGGGGGCTGGGCGCTGGCGATGACCTCACTGCGCGACCTCTACGCACTCGGTGGGCGACCGGAGGCGGCCGGTGGCGACTTCGGTCCCGAGGCGCACGCGCTGGGTACCATGACCGCCCGCATGCACCTGGCCCTCGACCGTGCCTTCGACCGGCACCCCGAGCCGGTGTCGGACTGGGTCGATGCGGCCGAATCGATGATCGCCGAGGCCGATCCCGAGTTGCTCGAGGTGCCCGGGATGGCCGATCTGACCAAGTCCCTGCGGGGCGCCGATGTCCGGCTGCCCGTCATTCGGACCCATGGGGACTTTCAGCTCAGCCGGACCTCGCGCACGGACCAGGGTTGGGTGGTGAGCGATTGCCTCCCCGGTGGGGTGCTCCATGGCACGTTGGTCCCGACACACAGGTCGCCCCTGGCCGACCTGGCCGATCTGTTGTGGTCACTGCACCTGGCGAGCGTGGAGGCGGCGCGCGAGCGCGACCCGGCCGGGCGGCTGGACCTGGCCCCCCTCGGGCAGGCATGGGAGACGCGCAATCGCCGCGCCGTCCTCACCGGCTACCTGAACACCCCCGGGATCAGCGGGCTGGCCGGGCCCGATCGCGAGGTGATCCGCAACCTGGTGGCTGTCTTCGAGTTGGTGCGATCGCTGCGACCCGGTTAACGGGCCATGGCCGAGACCTTGAGGGTGTCGGCCGCCTCCTCGGGTGACACCACGTTGATGGCAACGCCGGTGCCGAGCTCGAAGCCGGCCGTCGTCGTGGCCTTGGGCCAGATGTGCGCGTGCCAGTGGTAGGGCTCACCCGCCCGGTAGGGCGCGGAGTGGAACACGATGTTGTACGCCACATCGCCGACGGTGTCGGCCAGCTGCCCGAGACAGCGGCGGATGGCCTCGCCCACGGCCAGGAGGTCCGGCGTCGGGCTCTTGTGCAGATGGGGATAGTGCTCGCGGGGGATGACGAGCATCTCGTAGGGCACGGCGCTCCAGAACGGGCAGATGACCACGACCCGGTTGTCGGCGTAGATCACCCGCTGCCCCGAGTCCTCCTCCGCCTCGATGGTGGTGCACAAGAGACAGGAGCCGACGAAGCGGGCGAAGCGGGCCTGCTCCTCGGCGAGCTCGCGCGGGATGAACGACATGCCCAGGAGCTGCCCGTGCGGGTGCTCGAGGGAGGCCCCTGCCTCGCGCCCCGAATTGACAATGGCTTGGGTGTAGCGAAGGTTGGGCCGCTGCGAGTGCTCTTCGAGGCGGTCGCGCAGCGCCGCCATCACCAGGCTCGTCTGCTCCTCGCTCAGCATGCCCCAGGTGGCGTCGTGCTCGGGCGAGAAGATGAGGATCTCGTGGATGCCGCCCGCGCTGGCTTGGGTGAAGACCGGTCCCCGGTTGGCCACGACGAAGGGCTCGTCGCCCTCGAAGGCGGGGTAGAGGTTGGGGACCACGCGCACGAGCCAGCGCCCGGAGGGGCCGTAGGTCTCGAGAGCCGGCGGGGTCGTCTCCTCGTTGCCGGGGCAGAACGGGCACGGCCGCGGTTCTTCGACCCAGGGCGAGCGGGTGACGAAGGAGTACGGGCGCTCGGATCGTCCGGGGCTGACGACGACCCAGCGGCCCGACAGGGGATCGAGGCGTAGCTGGTTCATCGGTCCTCGTGGTGTCGTACTGCTGCCCATTCCCCACTCATCGGCAATCGCCTTCTTTGTTCGTCTTCTGTCGTTCTCTACGGTACAGGGTCAGGTACTGGTTGAGACTGCATCATCGGGTGTCGGACACCAACTCTGCGCGAACTGTGAAGATGTCGGCGTGCACCATCAGCCCAATGGCCCGGCCTTCGACGTCGTGTTGATCGCCCACGTCCTCTGCGTGGTCGTGAGCCTGGTCACCCTGGTGGCCAGCGCCGTCACGGCCTCGCGGCTGCGCACGGTGCTGGACGGCGGGGCTGCCCTCCCCGAGACGCTGGAGCGGTATTTCCGCCCGGGGGTGAACTGGGCCGGCCGGAGCCTCTACGGGATCCCGGTGTTCGGGTTTCTCCTCCTCGCCCTCAGCCACGGCGCCTACGCCCTGCACGACGGGTGGGTCCTCAGCGGCCTCTGCATCTTCGTCGTCATGGTCCTGCTCGCCGAAGGCGTGCTCTGGCCGGCCGAGCGCGGGCTCCAGGTCTCTGTCGTCCCCTTGCGCCACGGCGGGGTTGCGGTGGACGAGGAGGTCCGGCGCGACGCCAGGGCGATGGTGCTCTCCGCCACTGCGGCGCTCGTGCTGTTGGTGCTCGGCTCGGTCCTCATGGTGGCGCAGCCGTAAGTGCAGAAGCCCCAGGTGCGACCGATCCGGACGACCGCCGCGACCTACCCCGTGAGAGCGATACCGGTGGCCGCCTCCACGAGTGCCTGCGCCTCGCGCAGCCGGCCCTCGCGGACGAGCCCGGGCAGCGGGCCGTCGAGGAGGGCGGCCCAGTCCACCGATTCGGTAGTGCGACCGGTGTCGTGCATGCGTTGGCGCGCCCGGCCCAGGAGGTCGGCCAGTTCTCCCACTCCGCTCCCGCACTCCGCGGCCAGGCGGGTACGCAGCCACGAGGAGAGGGCGGGGCTCTGTCCACCGGTCGCGACGGCGATCGTCACCGCGCCGTCGCGGTGCACCGCCGGGAGGATGAACGAACAGTGCGCGCTGTCGTCGGCGCTGTTGACCCAGACCCCCGCGGCTTCGGCGTCGGCGAAGACCGCACCGTCGACAGCAGGGATGCCCGTCGCCGTGACCACCAGGCGGTAGGACCCCGCTTCGCCCGCGGCGTAGGGGCGGCGCTCGATGGTGAGTGGCGCCAGCGTGGCCATGTCCTCGCACACCTCGGGGGCGATCACCGTCACTCTGGCGCCACAGCGCAGGAGGCCCAGCGCCTTGCGGGCCGCCACGGGACCGCCGCCCACGACCAGGCAGGCGCGGCCGTCGACGTCGAGCGAGACCGGGTAGGAGGCCGTCACCGGCCTGGTTCCCCGCGCACGGACCCGGGCTCAGCTCTGCAGGAGCGGTGGGCCGACCATGCCGGCGGCCACGGTGGCAATGGTGACGTCGTCAATGAGGACGAAGCTGCCCGTGATCCGATCGACCTTGTAGGTGTCGAGGGCGAGGGGTGACGCGGTGCGGAGGCGGACGACGCCGATGTCGTTCTCGCGGAGCTCGGTGGCGTCCTGCACGGCGAGCGCGTTGACATCGAAGATGCCCTCCACGCTTTCGACCACGACCGGCGTCACCCGTGTCGTGTGCTTGAGCTTGAGCCGATCGCCGGCCACGAGGGGACGGTCGTGGAACCAGCAGACGGTCGCCTCGAAATTGTCGGTGACGGTGGGTTGTTCCTCCAGCGAGGAGATGAGGTCGCCGCGCGAGATGTCGATGTCGTCGGTCAGGTTCAACGAGATCGAGAGCCCGACCTCGGCCCGCGGGATCGGGCCGTCGGCGGTCTCGATGGAACGCACCGTGGTGAACTGCCCCTGGGGCAGCACGATGACCGGGTCGCCCGTGCGGAACGGGCCGCCGTTGACCATTCCGGCATAGCTGCGCCCACCACCGGGCTGGCGGAGCACCCACTGCACCGGAAGCCGCCCTCCGTTGCCCTGTCGCAGCCCGTGCTGGGAGGCCCACCCGCCTGCTTGCGCCGACTCGAGGGCGTCGAGCACGGTGGGGCCGTCGTACCACGGCGCGGCGTCGGACCGCTCGACGACGTTGTCACCGTTGAGGGCCGAAATGGGGATGACCGTGCACGAGGCCAGCCCGAGGGTGTGGGCGAGCTCGCCGATCTCGTCGACGATCCTCTGGTAGGCCGACTTGTCCCATTCGAGCAGGTCCATCTTGTTGGCGCAGACCACCAGCTGGTCCACGCCGAGCAGTGCCGCGATACAGATGTGGCGCCGGGACTGCTCCCGCAGTCCTGCGGTGGCATCGACGAGCGCCAGTGCCAGGTCGGCGGTCGAGGCACCCGTCGCCATGTTGCGGGTGTACTGGAGATGCCCCGGGCAGTCGGCGATGACGAACTTGCGGTGCGGCGTGGCGGCGTAGCGGTACGCCACGTCGATGGTGATGCCCTGCTCGCGCTCGGCCCGCAGGCCGTCGGTGACGAACGAAAGGTCCACGGCGCCCAATCCCCGGCGCTCGGAGGCCACGGAGATGGCGTCGACCTGGTCGTCGAAGAGCTGGCGGGTGTCGAAGAGCAGCCGGCCGATCAGGGTGCTCTTCCCGTCGTCGACCGACCCGATGGTCGCAAAGCGCAACAGGTCCATGGTGTCGGCGCCGAGCTCCTGACCGCCCGCCGGCGGTGGGCTTGGCATCTGGCTCATCGCGTTAGAAGTACCCCTCGCGCTTTCTGTCTTCCATGGCGGTCTCGGAGAACCGGTCGTCGCCCCGGGTGGCGCCGCGCTCGGAGATCCGTGAGGCGGACACCTCGTGGATGATGTCGTCGACCGTGGCCGCTTCGGAGCGCACGGCACCGGTCAAGGTGGCGTCACCCACGGTGCGGTAGCGGACCTTGGCGTGCTCGACCACTTCGGTGCCCTGGGGCGAGACCCATTCGCTGACGGCGAGCAACATGCCGTCGCGCTCGATGACGGCCCGCTCGTGCGCGTAGTAGATCGACGGCAGCTCAATGCGCTCCCGACGGATGTACTGCCACACGTCGAGCTCGGTGAAGTCCGACAAGGGGAATGCGCGCAGGTGCTCGCCAGGCCGCACACTGCCCTGGTAGAGCTGCCAGAGCTCGGGCCTCTGGCGCTTGGGGTCCCACTGTCCGAAGGAGTCCCGGAACGACAGCACGCGCTCTTTGGCCCTCGCCTTGTCCTCGTCGCGGCGCGCCCCTCCGAATGCGGCGTCGAAGTTGTGCTCATTGATGGCGTCGAGCAGCGTCGTGGTCTGCAGCCGGTTGCGCGAGGCCACCGGGCCTGGATCGGCGACGCGGCCCTGATCGATCGTGTCCTGCACCTTGGCGACGAGGAGGCGGGCGCCGAGCGCCTCCACCTGCGCGTCGCGGTAGTCGAGCACCTCGGCGAAGTTGTGACCCGTGTCGACGTGGAGTACCGGGAACGGGATCTTCCCGGGCTTGAAGGCCTTGGCCGCCAGGTGCAACAGCACGGCGGAGTCCTTGCCGCCACTGAAGAGCAGGACCGGCCGCTCGGACTCGGCGGCGACCTCGCGGATGATGAAGATGGCCAGTGACTCGAGCAGGTCGAGGTGGCCCAGGGGATGGCCGAAGGGCCGCACGAGGGCTCTGACCGACGCGTCGGTCTGACCCGGCCGGCCTGAAGCGGTGCCGGCGGGGGGAGGAAGCCGAGATGCGAGTGTCGCAGCGGTGTCCATGAGGCCCTTCAAATGTTGACCAATTTAGTCATGTATACTTTGGTCCGGATTGTGCCGTGCGTCAAGGCGGCGAGAACCACGCTAGAACGCATCCCTCGGGGTCTACTGAGGGCGGCCTGTCCCCCAGCTTAGGAAGAAGGAGGAAGCTCCGTGACCGAGTCGATAATGGCGGACCGCAGACCCAGTCTCGAGGAGCTGGCCGAGCTGAACAGGGAATTCGAGACAGCACCGGCCGGCAAGGTGATCGCATGGGCGGTGGATACGTTCGGCGGGTCGCTCGTCCTGGCCGCGTCCTTCGAGGACGTGGTGCTGATCGACCTGGCGACGAAGGCCGCTCCCGGCATTGAAGTCATCTTTCTCGACACCGAGGCGCACTTCCCCGAGACACTGGCGTTCGTCGAGGAGATCCGGGCCCGCTACGGCCTCAACCTGACCGTCACCAAGCCCGGGCCCGAGGCGGCGGCCTACCCCTGCGGGACGGACCAGTGCTGCAAGTTCCGCAAGGTCGCACCCCTGCGACAGGCTGTCGCGGGCAGCAGGGCGTGGCTCACCGCCCTCAAACGGGTCGACGCCCCCTCCCGGGCCAACGCTCCCATTGTCAGTTGGGACGAGGCATTCGGCCTGGTCAAGATCAACCCTCTGGCGACGTGGACCAACGAGGACGTTGCCTCGTATCTCGCTGATCACGACCTCCCCGCCCACCCTCTGTGGAGCAAGGGCTACCTCTCCATCGGCTGCGCCCCGACCACACGCCCGGTGGCGCCCGGTGAGGATCCCCGGGCCGGCCGCTGGGCGGGTCTGGACAAGACCGAGTGCGGGCTGCACGCTTAGTCCTCGTGGCACGCGACCTGGACAACCCATATGGGATGGAATTTCGTGGTCGCGACCGCGGGCTGCGCTTCATCCGGCCCTACCGCATCATCGGTGAGCTGAACCCGACGGAGCAGCTCAAGCTGGCCCGGCATCCCTTCGAGGTGGCGCAGGCCGTCATCGACACCTACTCCAAGCAGGGACCCGCGTCCATCAACGCCGTGCCGGGCGAGGTGGAGCGGCTCAAGTGGGTGGGCATGTACCCCCAGCGCCAGGGCGGGGACGCCTTCATGATGCGGATCAAGGTCCCCGGAGGCGTCATGACCGCGGCCCAGGTCCGCGAAGTCGGCGTGGCGGCCGACGCCTATGCGGAAGGGCCCGACGACAGCCCGGTCTTCGGCAACCGCTACGCCGATCTCACGACGCGCCAGGATATTCAGCTCCACTGGATCCGCATCGCCGACGTGCCCCGGATCTGGCAACGCTTCTGGGACGTGGGCCTGACCACGGTCCAGGCCTGCGGTGACTCGGCGCGCAACGTGTGCGCGTGTCCTGTGTCGGGTATCGACGCCCACGAGGTGGTCGATGCCCTTCCGGTGGCCCAGGCCATCTCCGCCTACTTCACGGGCAATCGCGAATACGCCAACCTGCCCCGTAAGTTCAAGATCGCAGTGACCGGGTGTCTCGAGGATTGCGCCCGGGTGGAGATCAACGACATCGGGCTGTGGCCGGCCGAGCAGAGTGACGGCAGCATCGGCTTCAACGTGCTCATCGGCGGCGGCCTCTCCGACGGCGAACGAATGGCCTCGGACATCGACGTCTTCATTCGTCCCGACCAGGCGGTCGAACTGTGCCGCGGCGTGGCGCAGGTCTTCGGGGAACTGGGCAACCGGGAGAACCGGGGGCTGGCTCGCATGCGCTACCTGGCGCAGGAGCTCGGGCCCGAAGGCTTCCGGGCTGCGCTCGACGAGAGGACCAAGTTCACTCTGGACCCCGCCGCCAAAGAGCTCACCGACCGCTTCCGGGGCGACCACGTCGGCGTGCACCCCCAGAAGCAGCCGGGACTGGTCTATGTGGGCTGCTCGGTGCCTGTGGGGCGGATGCACGGGATCGACCTGATTGAGACGGCACGCCTGGCCGAGACGTACGGCGACGGATCAGTGCGGATCGGTACCGATCAGAATTTCATTCTCTCGGGCGTTCCCGAAGAACGGCTCGATGACCTTCTGGCAGAACCGCTGCTGGCGAAATACTCGCCTTTCCCCGGTCCCTTCCAGCGCGGTGTCGTCGCGTGCACCGGCTCTGAGTTCTGCCGGTTCGCCGTGGTGGAGACCAAGGAGCGCGCCGTCAAGTGGGCACGCCGTCTCGACGCCGAGCTGGCCGAGCAGGGGGTGGACGGGGCCGACGCCGGGGTGATCCGGATGCACTTCTCGGGATGCTCAGCCTCCTGTGCGCAACCGCAAATTGCCGACATCGGCTTCCGGGGGGACATCGCCCACGTGGACCAGCACATCGAGGAGGCAGTGGACATCGGGCTGGGCGGCTCGCTCGGCCCCGACGCCGCGTTCATCGACTGGGTGACGGGCGCCATGCCCGTGAACGACGTTCCCGACGCGCTGCTGCGCGTGGTCGGGCGGTACCAGGCCGAGCGTCGACCCAAGGAGCCGTTCCACCTCTGGGCCCGACGGATACCCATGGCCGAATTGACGGCGACCGTCAACGGATCTCCGGCGGCGGTCAGCTCGTGAAGCGCTACGCGGTGCGCGAAGAGATGAACGGCATCGCGGAGCCACCCGGCAAGGTCTGGTTCTGGGAGCTCGAAGCAGGCGTGATCCATGCGGACCGCTGCATCGAGTGTGGGACGTGCGTCGCCGTCTGCCCGTCGAACTCCATCGGGGTCGACCCCGACACGAACCTGCCCGAACTGGTCAAGATGTGCACCGGGTGCTCACTGTGTTGGGACTTCTGCCCGCGCGGCGGCCTCCGCTACGAAGCGCTCTGGCCGCCGTCGACCGCGTCCCCCGACGAAGAGGGCGACCTGCAGCCGGCCCAGGTCCGTGCGGACTCCTCGGACACCTACTGGAAGATCACCGGCGGCCCGCCGGCGGACGGGCTCGGTGCGGTGGTGGAGACCTTCGCCGTCCGGGCCTCGGCGCGCATGGAGGATGTGCAGGACGGCGGTGCGGTCAGCGCGCTGTTGATCGGGCTGCTCGCGGCGGGGGAGATCGACGGGGCCCTGGTCTCGAAGCCGAGCAGCGATCCCGACGAGCAGTGGAAAGGTGTGGCGACGATCGCGACCACGGCCGACGAAATTCGCGCCGCGTCGGGGAGTTTCTACAACCAGACCATGGCGCTGGCCGAACTCGACCTGTCCCGTTACAAGCTCCCCGCCAAGCCGCGCATCGCCGTCGTCGGGACGCCGTGCGAGGTGCAGGGATTGCGCGCCATGCAGGCCCGGCGCTGGCCCACCGGCGTCCACCGCGTCGACGCCGTGGTGTTGAGCATCGCGCTCGATGTGCACCAAGAACTTCGACTACGAAGCGCTCACGCTGCGCGAGCTGCGCGACAAGCGCGGGGTGGACCTCGATCGGGTCTCGAAAATGGACGTCATACGCGGCCGCATGATCGTCGAGTACCGCGACGGCGAGCTGGCCGTCGACGAACCGGTAAAGGACTTTCACGGCGCCGCGTTGAAAGGCTGCGACGAGTGCGCGGACTTCCTCGGCCGCTCAGCGGACATCGCTGTCGGCAGCGTCGGTTCCATGGACGGGTGGACGAGCGTGCTGGTGCGCACAGAGCGCGGTCGGGTGGCCTTCCAAGCAGCGCGGGCGAAGCTCGACGTGCGGGGGCTCGACGACCCGGCGGCGCTCCTGCGCCTCGATGCGCTCGACAAGAAGATCGCCAACCGGTCACTGCAACGCAAGCTCGACCCCGACGCACCGCTGTTCATCGACTTCGAGGAGCACGTGCGCTCCTACGAGGGCACCGACCGCCAGCCCGTGTTCATCCGCCATTGAGCGTGATCGCACCCCCCGCACTGCACATGCCCGACGAGCCCACGGCTCACGCCGCGCGTTGGCTGACCGAGGTCCTCGACGGCCAGGACCTGGCCGCGGTGTTGCGCGCCGAGGGCGGCGTCGTCGAATGGCTGTGGTCGCGCTGGAGCGCACTGCGCCAGGCGGGGATCACCGAGGCCGAGTTCGAGGGGATCGTGCTCGGGTACCGTCGGGAGATCTGGCTCTGGCTGGCCGGTGAACGGGTCTGGTCCCAGTGTTGCGCCGGCCTGATCGGCCGGGTCGGCCGACGCATCGGGCAGGGCACTCCAGCGGACAGTTGACGTCGTCGGTTGACGGGACCGCCGCGGTCATCGCATTGCGCGGTGTCGGCGTGCGGCGCGAAGGGACCGTTGTCCTGGACGACGTGGACTGGTCGGTGCAGCCGGGGGAGCGATGGGTGATCCTGGGCCCGAACGGATCCGGCAAGACCACATTGCTGACCCTGGCCGGCGCGCGGCTGTGGCCCTCGGCCGGATCGGTGGAGATACTCGGAGCCCGGCTGGGAAGGGTCGATGTACGGACGCTCCGGCCCCGTATCTCCTTGGTCAGTGGTTCGGTGACGCGACAGCTGCGGCCGGAGCTCCCCGCGCGAGATGTGGTCGTGAGCGGTCGCCACGGCGCGCTGGAGACATGGTGGAACACGTACACGGAGGAGGACTGGGCCGAAGCGGACCGCCTCTTGGGCGAGGCCGGCTTCGCCGCCATCGCGAACCGCCCGTTCGGGGTGATCTCGGAGGGTGAGCGACAACACGTCCTCTTGGCCCGGGCCCTGATCAGCCGACCCGAGTTGCTCCTGCTCGACGAACCGGCCGCCGGTCTCGACCTGGGAGCCCGGGAACGCCTCGTGGCGCGACTCGGCTCGCTCGCGTCGGACCCCGAGAGTCCCCCCACGGTCCTGGTCACCCACCACTGTGAGGAGATCCCCCGTGGATTCACCCATGCCGGCCTGGTGCGACAGGGGAAATTGGTGGCCGCGGGCCCGCTGGAGCAGGTCATCACCTCGTCACTCGTGTCCGCCTGCTTCGACGTCGAGGTCACCGTGGGCGAGCACGACGGACGGTGGTGGAGCCGCGCCGAATAGTTCGCCGCGCACCGCTGTGAGCAGGAGCACAGGAACGCGCTTGCAATGAGGCGCGGCGGGGACTACAAAGCTTTGAAAGTGCGGGAGCGCTGACGAGGTCGGCGCTGCGCGTATCCCCACCATCCACCATTTGGAAACGGCCCTTCACTAGGGTCTTCCACCGGAGCGAAGGTAGGTCGTCGGGGAGTGTCGCTTGTGATCCTGCTGGGTCTGGTAGCCGTACTGTGGATTGTGGTGCTGGCCCCGGGTGCCCTGCGACGCATCAGCGAGCGCCATGGCGGTGGGTCCATCGATCATTTCCACCACGAACTCCAGTTGCTGAAGCATGCGGGTCCGAAAATCGTGAAACCTGCCTACCGGCTCGGCGAGGCAGGACCCGTGGCGGCGACGGAAGGCTCGCGGTCGCGCCCACGGCTCGTCCTGCTGCGGCCCGTCCAGGACGGACAGTCCGCGGACATCGATGACGGCGACGGCGCGCACTACGAGCGGGTGGGCGTGATCGAGAGTCCCGAACCACCGGTCAATCCGGCGCAGACCGAGGCTGGGCTCGCCGCGTATCGCCGCCAGCAGGCCCGGCAGCGCTGCACGCTCGTCCTCCGGATTCTGGTGGCGGTGGCGATCTGCACCGGAATTCTGGGCGTGTTCTCGTCCTTCCGCCCGGCCTGGATCGTCACTGCACTTACCGGCATCGCCGCCCTCGCCCTCGTCGCCCTCATCGCCTACGCCCGGGAATTCGAAGGGCAGCGCCAAACTCGGCCTCGCCGCGCATACTCGCCCTACGCCGACAGCCATGCCTCCCAAGTCGGTTCCGCCCAAGCCGGTCACCCCGGTGCATGGGACGACGAGGACGACGTGCCTCTCCGCCGGGCCGCCAGCGGTCGCTGACGCACCACCCGCTCCTCACCCTCCGCCCCATTGGCTAACCTTGACCTCGTCGGGGGTGTAGCTCAGCTGGCAGAGCGCTACGTTCGCAATGTAGAGGCCGTGGGTTCGAATCCCATCACCTCCACTTGATGGGGCTTACCCCATTCTGTGGACCACGATTTAGGACAATTTGACCGGACTGACGGTGGAATCCCCCCGTAAAAGCACACTCCCGAAAAAGGGCCTCCGTGTCTTTACGGGTCTATCCTGCCCCAGGTTGAAAGGGACACGTCTGGCGTTTTGCAATGCCCGTTCTCCGGCAGAATGCATTTGAGGCGCCCTTCCGTCGAGACTTCGAATTGTGCGGGTGTTGGGTTGGAGTCGTCAACTCGGAGGTCTCCATCCGAGAGACTTGGGTTCAATGAACTGCCCCTTGTGACTTGCAATCAGTTCTTGCCGGGATCCGAGTTGCGACCCTCCTGGCAATATCCGGCTCGAAGCGACAGGCATGATTGATTCTGATCAACTCGTCGGAGCCGCACCCAAAACGGGTGGGATTTGGTCAGCGTGGTATGCGCCGCACCGTGCGATTATCGCCCTCGGGGCGATCCTTCTCGCGGTGGCGGTGGCGGGCGGGATGCTCGGAGTGGTGAATTCAGCCAAGGCCGAAAAGTCGACCGCGTTGATTAGCGACCGCTACCTCATCCTTCAGCCGCCAGTGAGGGAGATGCGAGCAGCGGTCGCCAACTTCCAAGTGCTCGCAGAACAAGTGTTCGTCGGTTCAATACCTGGCCCCCCGGTGGTCGCCGCCGGTGAGGCAGCTACGACCGTAACCGATCAGGCGTATCTCAAGCTTGAGCGCCTCCTCTCCCTACCCGGCAATGCAACTCTGGCTCCCCACCTCTCTGCGCAAATGGCGGCTTACAGCACCGCCCGGTCAAATTTCGGGTGCATTTATCGCCGGCCAGAAGGCTCCTACGGAGCTGGCTCAGGTTGCTGTGCTCGAACAGAAGGCGGATATGAAGTTAGACGCGACCCTCGCGTCGCTGCAGGCGGCGACCACCAAACGGCTGATGGACATCGCACGCCAGGCGCAGGTTGAGGCGAACGCAGCGCGAGAAGGACTTCTTTGGGCTCTGGCGATCGGCGGGATTTTCGCCATCACCATCACCGCCCTCTTTGCCCGGAAAGCCTCCCGTGTCGAACGTGAGTCAGCCCGGAAAGACGCCGTTCAACTGGCCCTCACCCGCCGGAATGAGTTCGAAGCACGACTTCAAAGAGCGCTCGAGATGTCCAAGACCGAAGGGCCGGTGTTCGACCTGGTGACGGAAGCGCTCAACGATGCTGCTCCGCTGTTACGTGCGGAGTTGCTGCTCGCTGATACAAGCCGAGCTCATTTTCGCCAGGTCTTGGTCAGTAGCGCCCCGAGCGATGACGGGGGATGTGGAGTTGTGTCACCAGAGGATTGCCCGTCTGCATCCCGCGGACAGACGATGGTGTTTCCTTCCAGCAGAGCAATGGATGCGTGTCCTCAACTTCGAGGCCGCGGTTGTTCTGCTGTCTGCGTTCCCGTCAGCATCAGCGGTAACTCCGTCGGCGTGTTTCACGTGACCGCCGCCGATGGCTCCCCACCTGCAGAAGCAGTTCAACGTGATGTCGAGGTCGTGGCGAGGAGGGCTTCAGAGCGTCTGGCCATGCTGCGAGCCTTTGAGGTTTCCCGGACCGAGGCCAACACTGATTCCCTTACCGGATTGCTGACCCGACGAAGCCTGGAAGGTGGTGTGCGTGATCTCCAGGATAGCGGTGTCGAATATTCTGTGGCTTACGGCGACCTCGATCACTTCAAACAACTCAACGATGTGTTCGGCCATGACGCCGGTGACCGGGCGCTCCGCACCTTTTCGCAAGTGCTGCGCGACTCCTTGCGGCCTGCTGACATCCCTTGTCGTTACGGGGGAGAAGAATTTGTCATTGTACTGCCCGGATGCGGGGTGCCCGAAGCCGTCCACGTCCTCGAACGAGTCATGCAACGAATGGCGGATCGCCTCTCGGCCGGTCACCACCCCAATTTCACGGTGAGCTTTGGTTTGGCGTCATCCGACCAAGCCCCTGACTTCATCCAGGTGGTGGCCCTGGCCGACGAAGCCCTCCTCCAAGCCAAATCTGGTGGACGAAATGAGATCGTCATCGCTGGCATTCCGGGATCGGCACGTTCTCCCGCCGGCGAGCAAGCTGTCTCTCCAAAAAGTGCGGCGGCGACACCGGCAACACTTGCAGACCCTCCCGAGGCTGAATTGCATGCCCTCCTCCCCGCAAGCCCCTCCATCCTCAACTGAGGGGAGCTCGAATATTGGTGCTTCCAGCCCATATGACCTCGAGGACCTTTTGGATTTCATGCAACGAACCGTGCAGCGATCGCTGACGCTCGTTCCAAAGCCGTGACCTTACGTGGGTTCGAATCCCATCACCTCCACTTAGGGCCCAGATCAACGGGCTGAAGGTGGCAGCCCCGCACATACGCCCTTCCAAAACACGAGGTTGCGTGTCTTTAAGTGTCTCCTACGTGCTTTTGCTGGCAAATTTACTCAACGGACGTGTCCGCTGACGGTTTCCAGCCTATGGATTGCATGTTGTTGGGTCGCATCGATTGCCAGGTCCGAGACATAAGCAGATGAATCCGCATTACTGCAGCCATCGGCCGATGGCCCGGGCGCCCCCTTCCGTCTAGTGCCACGTCACCACAGACTCCCTCATTTGCAGTTCAGCCACTTCGTCCCTCTTCGTGGTCACGGGGACCGCTCTGGCCGGTGTCGGGATCCTCACCGGTGTCGATCAGATTCTGGGCTACCTCGCGGAGCTTGACGTTGAGATGCTGGGAGGCGCGGCGCAACACGTCGAACGCCTGCTGAGCGGTGATTCGCTCTCGCTCCATGAGGATACCCATGGCCTCGCCGATCGTCTCTCGGCTTGACAGGGCGGCGTGGAGGTTGGCGGCCCGGCGCTCCTCGTCCTCGTGGGAGTGGGCGACCGAGAGGGCGAGGCTGGCCATCGACACCAAGATGGCCGCCTTGGCCCGGTCGACGACGCCGAAGGCGGAAGGGTAGCGTGCGTAGAGGTTGAGTGCCCCGCGCTCGGCGTCGGCCGAGATGGGCAGGGCGAGTACGCTTCGTATCCCGGCCCTAGTCGCCCGGGGGGCAAAGTGGAGCCAGCGTAGGTCGTTGGCCAGGTCGTCGGCGTAGAAGATGAGCCGGTGGGCGATGGCGTCGAGACAGGGACCCTCGTTGGTCTGGTGCTGAAGGGTGTCGACCTCTACGACAATCGGATCGGTGTGCACCGGCGTGGCGACCACGCCGGTGTCGATGAGGAAGACGCCGGCGAAGTCACACCCTTCTATCGTGCTCACGGCAAGCTCGACCACGCTGACCAGGGTATCGATCACGTTGCCAGCCGAGAACAGGCTCCGCGCCATCTCAGAGAAACTGAGGGCAAACTCCGAAAAGGAGTCCCTGTCAGCCTCGGGCGGTCCTTCTGCAGTCTCCATGATGCTGCTCCCTTCAATGAATCACACGATCTGCCAGCCGTATGACGGGGCCACGAACTGGGTCCATGCCGGCTGGTTGGATCGGCCGGGCAAAGTGGACCGCTCGTCCCCATCGGTTCCCGAGCTTGTCGAGACCGGCGAGTTGGTCCTGGTTCTCTACGCCCTCGTCAGTCACTTCAAGGCCACGAGCGGCTGCGATGGCCACAATCACGCCGACGAGTGCGAAACGGTGCGGGTTGATGCCGAGTCTGCGGCAAAACGCCCGGTCTGCCTTTCGGCGTAGGCGGGAATGGTTCTGAGGCGGCTGAGGATGCGCAGGCCGTCCCGAAGTAGTCAATCGACGGCTGCCTCGCAGGGCATTGAGATTGTCCGCGGTCTGGCTCCAGGGTCGGCTCCGCCATTCTCCATTTGAATGGAATCCGATCGTGATCGGTAGATCCGACCTGGGGCAAGGTTCATTTCCTGACAGAAGGCATCGGTCGGAGTACTTCAGGTCTCCGGCGACAGCTCGCAGGCCGAGTTTTGACTGACGATTGAGCTCGAACCCCGATGCTCCCGACTTTGTCTCGATGATCGGGTCTAGGACAGATTTACGCCTCATTCGATCGGGACGGGACGGCCAAGATGAAAGCCCTGTCCGAAGTCGACTCCCTCACTGCGCAAAAAATCCCATGTCTCCTGGTCTTCGACACCTTCGGCGACGGTCTCGAGATTGAAAGCCTTGGCCATGCTGACGATGGCGCGCACAAGATGCTGGTTAGCTTCGTTGGTCAGGACTTCGCGGACGAATTCGATGTCGATTTTCAGGTGCTGGACGGAGAGCCTCTTCAGATAGGTAAAACTGCCGAAGCCCGTGCCAAAGTCGTCGAGAGACACACGGCAACCGAGGTCGGTCAGAGCCTGGGTGAACCGTACGCCCACCTCGATGTCGCCCATAAGGGCGGTCTCGGTGATCTCGAAGGTCACGTAGGTCGGATCAGCCCCGGTCGCTCGCAGCTCATTCTCGATCAGGGGAAGTATGTCCAGGCTGCCCACGGTGGAAGCCGAGAGATTCGCCTCAACCCTTCGCCCACCAGCGGCGAGACGGATAGCGTGTATGGCAACCCAACGGTCGATTTCGGTGATGAGACCGTACTTCTCGGCGACCGGCAGGAAGGCACCCGGCAAGATGATTTCACCGGTCCGGCTCATCATGCGGATGAGGATCTCTTCGTTGGACACTTCTCCGGAGGCCGCGATAATCGGCTGTGCGTATAGCACCATGCGGTCCTCGTCCAGGGCGTCGCGGATGCGCCCGAGCCAGCTGAGGGCCGCCAGGTCACGCTGAGTTCTACCGAGTTCGGAGCGCTCCTCGGTGATGTCGTGGAAGATTACGACGACGCCCTCGATCTCGTCGTCGCTTCGAAGTGGCGCCGATGAGAGAGATACCGGAAAGATCGATCCGTCCTTGCGGGTAAAGGCATCCGAGGACAGCCTTACAGTCTGTCCAGTTTTACTGACCTTCGTCAGCGGGCATTCTGAGACAAGCTGTGGTGTGCCATCCTCTTTTTGGAAGTGGATGGTCTCATGCATGGACTTGCCGAGCAGCTCTTCTGGGCCCCACCCAAGCATTCTTGAGGCGGCCCCGTTGACGTAGGTCACTCGACCACGAGCATCGAGCGCGTAGAGACCTTCGGCGATGTTCGCCATCACGACGGAATGGAGTTCCTCTTCACGGCTGCGATCGCTCACGTCTGTCATGACCACGCCCACACCGTGAATCTCACCGCCAGACATGACTGGGAAGTAGCCGGTTAACCAGTGGCTGGGCAGTCCGTCAATCCCCGGTCGTGCCACGTTGACATCGGCGACACTCTTGCCCGTATCGAGCACCTGCTGGTAGTGCGGCTGAACGCGGGGCCGAGGCCCTAGAACATCAGCCAAGGTGTGGCCCTGAGCCTCCTCTGGCGAGGTCCCGCTGAGTCCGGCTAACAGGTCGTTCATGTGCACGATGCGGAAATCCCGGTCAACGAGCCCGATACCGAGGGGAATCGTGGCCTGGAGGGCGTCAAGTATGGCTAAGGACGCGGCGGACGTGCTTGATGCCGCCGAGCTGTTGCTCGAGGTTCTTGATGTCGTCGACATCGGTCCACGTGCCCGCCCAGTGAAGCACCTCGTCGTCAAGTCCTCGGACGGGAAGGGCGCGCGCGACGACCCAGCGATAGTCGCCATCGACGGTCCGCACTCGGTATTCCACCTCATGGGGGGTGCCACCGCGAAGGGCGGCTAGCCAGGCCTCCTGGGCGTGTGGCGTGTCATCTGGGTGGACGACCCGCAGCCATCCCAAGCCAGAAGTCTCATCGGCATTGAGGCCAACAAGGTCGTGACCACGACGGTTGAAGTACTGCGTAGAACCCTCGTTGTCGGTCACCCACACAACATGAGGAATCCACTCGACGATGCGATCCCACTGTAGTGCCACGTCAGCGTGACCCTCGCGAACCTCGGCTCTCTCGTTGGACAGCATGATACGAACATACCCAGTCGGTTGAGCCGTTTGGCCTAGAGAATGGTCCTATTATTTAGACGAGTGTCTAGGTGAGTCAGGCGGGAGCCCTGAGAATCTTCGCCAGAAGTTGAGTTTGGGAATGAACACCGAATTTCTGTAAATGGCGGCGAGGTGGTTCCGGACTGTGCTGGGGCTCAGATAAAGATCGGCGGCAATGTCTTCCACTCGTTCGCCGCGAACGAGCCGTGTGAGAATCTCCCACTGTCGCGTCGAGAAATTTCCAGACGGCATGTTCGACCGAATCTGGTCCATGCCGTCAAGGACATCGCCGCCGAGAACAGCAAGTTGCCGGTGAAGCTCCGAGGTCAGGTCAAGGCCGAACTCTGACATGGCAGAGATCGCCAGACCCAGACGAGGGGGTGAGTGTTGGCAGATCGCCACGACCATGCACCAAACATCTCGCCAATTGGCATCGCCATCACGAACGTGCATCCGCAGTGTTGCTTTGCTCTCATCGGCTGCAACTCGAGCGACAGCCGAAAGAAAATCCTGGACCTCGGCGGCTTGAAACAGGCCCAAGAGGGAGGAACCCTTGAAGTTCTCAGGGCTGCGCTTGAGTATTCGTTCGATGTCACTACTGACTAGTTCAATTGCCCAGTGATGGTCGGTCACGATGCCCGCGATTGTGATGCTGGCGTCAAAGAGCGGCCAAGGAACAGCCGCGGCGCCACGCTCGATGATGGCTAGACTGAATCTGCCAGCATCTGTGGTCGTGAGCCGCACCCAAACATTCGCCTCGAACTCCGTGCCGTCAGCCTTGCGAAAGTGGCGGAGCGCCCTGTAGCCCTGTATCGCTCCCGATGCGAGCTGTGACCGCGTTGCTTCCACTTTGGGCTGGTCGACCGGGCTCAGAATCTCAAGGAGGGGGATTCCATCCAATGAATTAGGGGACGAGCCGAGAAGCTCGCAAGCAGCCTCGTTCGCTCCAAGGATGGTCAGGTCATCCGGGTCGAACGCTATGAGCGGGTAGCGGCTTTCGCTCAGGGCCCTGGCGACCACAGACGGCGTTGGTCCGCTTGGCATCGCAACCACCTCTCGTCGAGACCTGTCCCCGAATCTCGCACCCAGTATTCCAGACCATCCGCGCTCAGATATTCGTGCGACGAGGGACGCGACATCGTGGATTTGAGTCGTGAGGAGTTCTGGAATCAGCAGTCCCCGAAACTTGACTTCGCCGTGACCTTACGTGACCTTATCGAGATGGACGGGGGAGGCGCCCTCAGGGAGCTTGAGGGGATCGGAGACCCGCTACCCGGAAATCTCAGCCAAAGGACCTAGTGAAATGGGCAAGAACTCCACATTCGCAATGTAGAGGCCGTGGGTTCGAATCCCATCACCTCCACCATGACCCGCTTAGTAGAACCATCGCCAAAAAGGGCGGTGGCCAGGGGTCCTGTGTGGCTTCCCCAGGGGTCCCCTGCCGTATCCGCGGCGGGGGCCGTCTTCTGGCGCGAACCGTAGGCCGCTTTTACCTCTCTGACCTGCATAAGTTCATCGAACGGTGGGTTGAAAGCCGCATCCGTAGTCTCTTCTTCGCAAACGTAGAGCTTCTCGAAGACGCCTTGATTTAGGAGCCGTCTCTCTTCTGGGGCCATCCGCTCATACAACGCTTGCGGGTCGTCCAAAAGGATCAAAGCGTTCTCGATGAGCTGGACCCCCAGTGCCAGTCGTTCGTCGGTCTGCTCGAGCTGGGAACTGATCTGATCTCGTTGCCTTCGAATCCCGGCCAAACGCTGTTTGGCCTTGGTCGACGAGAGATTCCCATCGGCAGCGAGGTCGATCAGATTCTCCTCCTGGGTGTCAAGACGGAGAAGTGCAGCGGTCAGCTGCTGATGAAGCAGCTTGGACGCCTTCTCTTCATCATCCAGGGTTTCATGCATCAACGTCCGCAACTGATCAGCCAGATCGCTGGGAAAGCGGATCGTCCCGTAGAAATCGAGCACGGCACCTTCCAGGGCCTCGGCTTCGATATACCTGGACTCGCACCTATGCTTCTGTTTCTCTTTGCAAAAGAAGTAGAGGTAACGGCCACCTCTGCCCGTAGCCCATTGCATGATCATTCGGGACTCGACACCGTGATCACGACACCGGCCACACCACAGACTTCCTTTCAGGTAATGGTGGTGCCGATACTGACGAGAACCGCTTCCGCTGTGTTGATCGAGAACCTCTTGTACGCGGTTAAAGAGATCATCTGTTATCAGCGGCTCGTGCCGCCCGCGAATGAGTTCACCCTTGTAGGTGACGTAACCGATGTAATAGGGATCGCGAAGCAGTTGGTTGAGTGTTGAGGTAGAAATCGGTCCAGCTGGGAACCGTCCCCGACGAGTCGTGAGCCCACGGCGGTTCAGCTCTTGTGCCAGCCGTTCGATGCTGTATTCATCCGTGGCGTACAACTCGAATGCCATCTTCATGTACGGGGCGCGCTCAGGATCAAATTGGACGATGCCAACGTTGCGACCCTCGGAAAGATCGCGGGTATTGAGGTAGCCGAGTCTGGTTTGACCGATGGTGCCGCCGCTGCGCGCCTTGGCACCCATCTTGTAGGCGATGTCCGCACCGTTGGCTTTGGACTGGTACTCACCAACGGCGTGCAAGATGGTTTCCACCATGTCGCCTTCTGGTCCTTCTCCGAGATCCATAATGGTTGGCACAACGCGCGTTCCGTACTTCTTCAGATCCCTCTTCGTAATGCCCGCGTCGACACTGTTACGAAAGATCCGATTGAACTGGTAGACGATGATGTAGTCGATGTCCTTTTGGCTCTTGACCCAAGCCATCATCTCTTGGAAGATCGGTCGATTTTCGATGTTTGTAGCGCTACGGCCCGGTTCGACGAACTCTCGGAGTATTTCTGCACCGAGTAGAGCACTCTTGAGCTCGCACGCCTCACGTTGAGCTGGCAGCGAGATACCTTCAGGGTTGTAGTCCGTCATCACCTGAGACGGTGTGCTAACTCGCAGATATACAACAGCCCGCTTGGTTGCTGTACTTTCGTCGATCGCTTGGATGTAGCGGTTGCCGCGCGCGACCCTGGACTGTTTGGGTTCCAGAGTCGTCGGCGCGGTACTCATCGCAGTAGGCAGCTCCTGAGGTTCATCTGAAGTCCTCTCCGAACTCCTTTTTGAGGAGCTTGCGATTTGGTCGGATCCCCGTCGCAGTGGCCGGGTCATAACTCACCTCCTGGTGATCGATGTCCACTCCGTGGCGCCGCGCAACGGCACGCAGGTTCGTCTCGATTTCGTCGATGGCTTCCTGGGACAGGTCTGGATACTTGGCTCGGAAGTAAGGCAACGGCGTCGGAAGTTCTCGGGGCACGGTGTAGCCAACCATGGCGAAGACGTCGGCTAGGTCGAGATGCAGACTCTCGGCTATGCGCGTCAACTTGTCTGGTCGGGGCGCACTGAATGTGCCTGCCTCTAGGCGGTTGATCGTAGAGTCTCGGGTTCCGACTAGACGAGCCAGTTGCCTCTGGCTGATTCCGAGGCTCTCTCGCCGGTTCCGAATGAACACGCCAAAGGCCCTGGCCTGTTCGGCCGTCATTGTGGGTAGATCTCCATGCATTACCCATTCTACCAGGACATTCGCGTAAAAACGTATGGACGTTGACCATTCCACAACGTCAAACCGTTCCTTCAAAGACGTAGACCCCACCGTCCCCAACACTGGTCGTGATGTCGCCGGACAGCTCCAAATCTCGAGCGAATCCAGCTGTGTCAACGTGCACGTAGGCAGCCAAGAACTCCGGCACGGCTCTACCCACTGCTTCATGTAGACCGAGATCGTCGATGAGCGAATCGGCATAGGCCTCGAGATTCTCCCAATGCCCCCGATAGGCATCTTCAAAGCGCTCGAGGATCTCGGCGTTGCCGGATCCGACCAGCGAGGCCCAATGAGCAAATGCCATGCCGTGCGCGGCGATCCCCTGCCCAATGCGGCTGACGTTGTCCAATGAATCGAATTCACCAACCCGCAAAGGTCCGAAGTTTTCGTAGTCGTGGATGGCGTACTCCTCAGCAAGGGGCTCAGAGGATGAAGCCAACATGGAGCGGACACCTTCGTGGAGTGTCTCCTCGTCGACATCGGCGTCCAGCCAGACGCCGTGCAGTCGTCCAGCGTTGTAGTCCGACAGGCTGGCCACGTAGATGCGCGGTTGAACGTGTGGTTTTGTTTCTGGTCGCCGTTCTGCAGCGTCCTCGTGTTCATGGTTGGTAGTCGGTTCTGTTTCACTCATGCATCACCTCCTTTCAGTACCTATGTGGTTGATGACAGGAGTTCCCGGAGTAAGCGCTGTTTGCGCGAACTCCAGGGAACTCCTGTCGGATTGGTGGATCGCTCAGCTCGCTGGCGTTCCTCCCTTGGCTCGGCCAGGACGCGGAGACTTCCCTCCGGTGTCGGCCGTGGCCTTTGGCGCGTTTTGACCTGCCATCGACTGTCCAGAATCGAACAGTGAGGCAATGGCGTCGCGCCTCGAAGCGGCATCTCGATCGATGTCGGCGAGTACCGCTTCTGCTTTTGCACTCAGCTCTGGATTGCTGCGCTTGGCTTCGACAAAGCTGCTGATGGCCTGCCGTATGGCGTCGGTCACCGTGAGCCCTTCGAGCTGCGCCAGCATGGTGAGCTGGGCGTGGACGTCATCCTCCAGGCGTATGGCCAGTGTCTTCATGACGTGGCCTCCTGGTGGATGTTGTTGAGTTGCTGACTCATCTTGAGTCCCTCCTCGGTGTTGTGCGGCCGGCGATCCCGGGTTGGGTTCTCCTCTTGGAGCCGCATGTCACCGACGAGTGCGGGCCTACGCTGCACGGTCCCGCTCCTGGTCAAATTTCAATCCCGCTCTGGCTTCGGCAATCCTCTTGGTGGCCAATTGGGCGAACGCTGGGTTGATCTCGATGCCGAGCCACTGGCGATGATGTTGCTCGGCGACGACGCCGACGGTGCCCGCTCCGAAGAACGGATCGAGCACCATGCCAGGTCGCCAGCCTCTTCGGCATCGACATCCGGCTCGGAGCTGACCGATGGTCGCATTCTTGGCGCTACGAGTCGGTTTCCGCCTCCATGGGGCGCCGCAATGAACGCAGACTCGCTCTGGGCATCCCGCTAGCAGCGGACGCTCGACCAGTCCGACCGGGAAGGTGGCGAAATGCGGTCCCCTGAAATTTCGAAGCAGCCAAGCTCCAGACATCACCCGGATTCTTGCCCAAGGGGTGCCCCACCAGACCTCGGGCTTTTAGACGAGCCAAACCGGCATTGTTACCAGCCAGCGGTCCGGCCCATTTCGGTGGCGGTGCGGTTGTCGGACGCCGTAAGTCTGCGCCCGGCGAAGGGTCGGGTTTTCGGGATGCAGCCGATCGATGAGGTTCGCGGATGGCATCGAGGTCGTAGAAGTAGTCACGCTGACGGGTCAGGAACAAGACGACCTCCCAGCGGCAGGTAAAGCGATCCCGCACGGGATTGGGCATGGTGTTGGTTTTGCTCCAGACGACCTTGTTACGCAGCACCCAGCCGTCTTCGATCAGTGCCAGGCTCAGCCGCTCAGGTCCGAGGAGCAAGCTCTTGGGTGGCGCACCGAAGCGAACGTGGCGGGAGTAGCTGTCGCCGAGGTTCAGCCACAACGAGCCGGTCGGTCGAAGGACCCGGGCCACACCTCGCATGACCAGCCGCAGTTCGTCCACCCACGTATCGACGTTGGGCTCCAGGCCCATTTGGCCGCTGACGCCATAATCCCGGAGCTGGAAATAGGGAGGACTGGTAATGACGCAATCGACAGAGGCATCGGGTAGATCGGCCAGCCTTTTCCGAGCGTCCCCAACCAGGACCACGTTGCGAGGTATCGCTTTCATGAGCGCACCTCGACGAGATCCTCGATTGCTCGCTCAGCCGTGGTGAGGACGAACAATCCCTCGATTTGCCTTCCCACCGATCTGAGGGACTGGCCTAACTGTTCGACCCGTCGCTGACCGGGCAGCACCCAGCACACTCGGGGGAATACACCGTGGCGGCCCTGCTCGACACCGGACTGGTAGTAGCGAACGTAGAGCTGGCATTTTCGAACAAGGGTGGGCACGTGCTCTGTTCCCAGATCCACCTCTACGAACCATCGGTGCTCCAGCTCGCCGATACCAAGGCTGACGAAGAGGTCAGGCCGCAGCAGGTTCTGTGCGCCCATTCCGCCGAATCGTCGCCAGCAACGAGGCTCGGCCTGCAGCTCATCCAATTCGAAATCTCCCAGTCGGGCCTTGACATTTAGGTCAACTGCGAGCTGGCTGATGGCAAGGGTGTGCAGGGCGAAGGCAGCGGATGGCTCCCGGAAGTGTCGGCGCTGTCGTTCAGTCGTCAGAATCCGAGCGCCGACCGGTCCGAGGGCATAGATGTACCCAGCCGACCCCGAGGAGACGCCCCCGATGCGCCGTTCCAAGCGAGACAAAAGGCGATCCCGAGTCAGCCGCTCGAGTACCCGCCGAGCGACGCGCCGTGCACTGAGTTCGCTGGCGTGCGCCTCGCTTGGAAAGCACAAGGACTCGATCTGTTTGGCATTCATCAATCGCAACTCACCGACGTGTCCGATGATTGCCAAATCCCGCTCGGACAGATCACGGCGCACGTGGAGCAGTCCCCGAGGACCAAGGCGAGTGCCCGTCATTGTCCACCTCCCCACTCATTCCGCTTGGTTGGTGGAGGGTTGACAGGGGTGCGGCTATGGAACCTCACAAGGCCGATCGGAACGATATTAAATGTGCGGAAATGATGAGGGAGCAGATCCAGCAAATGAATGTCCGGACGGATCGCTTGACTGCCCGCAGGCCGGGCGCCGCATGGTGCGGCCAAGGATTGAACGAAGCAGTTGGGAGGAGCTGAAGTAGTCCGCTTTCTTGATCCAGTACCCCAGTGCCCTGAGCAGGCATGATGGCCACTGCTCACCCCTGCACTCGATAGGACGAACGGAACAGCGAGCGGTACAGCTCTCCAGAGTGGCGAAAGGTGCCTCATGAACCGTCTCCGCGGGCATGACGGCGTGGTCGAGGCGTCAGGTCATCCCCGCCCTTGGTCGCTGCACCGCTGATGAGTCGCTGGATTTCAGCATCAACGTCCGCTTTCGGCATTCCGTAGCGCTGTCTTGAGAGGTTGCGAACAGTAACTGCGTCGGAGGTGGTGTCGGGGGGCGGAAGCGTCCGGGCACTGGCCCATGGCTGCACGGCATCGCCGGCAACGATTTGGACGTAGCACTCAAAAGCGGCAAGCGAGGTGAAGTCCTCGGCTTCAGGAACCGGCCGTCCGGCAGCCATGACTCTGGCGTCATCGTGAGCCAGTTGGAAGGCCACCCGATTGCGCGGATTAGCCAGTACGGCCGCCCGGGTCGACGTGTCGAGTTGCTGCAAATGCTGGTGAGCTAAGGCGAAGCCGACCCCGAGTCCCCTGGCCTGGCCGAGCGCGTCACCCAGATCGGTGGGCAGTACTAGGTAGTCCTGGAATTCGTCAATGGTTACGAACACCGGATGGCGTCGAGCGGGAGCGATGGCGGACCGGCTGAGGGTGGCCTGCCAGAGCTGAGAGATAACCAACCCACCGAGGAGGGCCGCGGTTTCCGAACCGAGTTGGCCCTTGGAGAGGTCGACCAGCAAGATCTTTCGGCCGGTGAAGACCTCTCGAATGTCGAACCGGGGCCGACTCTGACCGAGCATGGCCCGGAGCTGCGGCCTCATCAGGAAGGGCCTCAATTTGTTCATGACGGGAGCGATGGCCACGTTCCGCTCGTTCTCTGACCAGTTTTCATACCCGGCCCAGAACGGCTCCAAGGCCACCGGATCGGAGATGTGCTTTAGCGTTCGGCGGCGGAATCCCTGATCGGTGAGCAGCAGTGGTAATCCGACCAACGTTGAGCCCGGCACTTGAGCCAGAGTTTGCAGCGCAGCACCCAGGATGTCCTGCGTTCTCGGGCCCCAATGGGCGGCGTAGAGCTTGTGAAAGACGCCGAGCAGCTGGTCGGCTACGAGTTCGGGGGAGCGTCCCGACGGGGCCAGAGGATTCAGCCCGACGGGGAAACTCTTGTCGTTGGGAGTAATCAGAACGACGTCATGCAGCCGCGATTTCGGGATTCGCTTCAGCACGTCCTCGATGAGATCGCCCTTGGGCTCGATGACAACGACGGAGCGACCATCCTCTATGTCCTGGGTGACGAGGTTGAGCAGCAGGGTGGACTTCCCGGTGCCGGTTGGACCGATGGCGTGGAGGTGCCTGAGCGAACCCGATGTGGACATGGCCAGGGGTCGGTCAGCGCCGGGGTACCTGGCATCGGCCACGACACGGCCCCGTCGTGGAATCGAGCGTGACGGCGGAATAAGGCGGCTGCCGGTACGCTCAACCGGTTGATCGGCTGTCGACAGTTGCGGCCAGGAAGAGAGGGTGGCCAGCTCGCTGGCGTTGAGTCGCAACGGCCATCGCCATGGCCGTGAAACCCTTGTGACGGCGTCTGGACGAGTGCGACGCACTAGAAGCGTTACACCTGGACTCTCCGCCAGTCGGAGGGAATTCAGCACCCCTCGCAGCAGCTGATATCGGCGGGCTTTGGTCTCGGCCGTGACGCCCACGCGCCCGATGGCTTGCCATCCGGGCTCGGTCCGCTTGGCAGCGAGAGCCCTGCGCTGTTCACTGTCTGCTTTCTTGTTTCCAAACGGCAGGGCGAGAACCTCGGCGTACCAGGACTCGTGGGTGAGAGCCCCGAGCTGAGTGGGTACGGCTTCGGGATGCAGGCCCCGACCAAGAGTCCACTGCAAGACAATGGTCTCGTCCTTGCCGGTGGCGGAGAGTGCAGCGAGCAGCGCTCGACTGACACTGCCATCGTCGTCGAATCGCAGCGGCCGCCGATTGGTACTGAGGTACAACCTGACGGCCCGGTCGAGTGGAACCGCCATCCGAGCATTAGGACTGACGGCTACACCCGGCATGGCACTTCGAAGTTGTCGATTCAGGTTGCCGGCACGGTTGGTAGGTGCTGCAATCTGATGCACCACTCGTCCGCCATTCCCAACCGCTTCAATAGTCAGAGGTCGGGCACCGCTCGTGGCCATGACTCGCATGGCGGCGGCGAGCTGCCCTGGCGGGACCTCCCGCGGCCATGCGATGCGTAACCAGGTGGTCGCCGCGTTCACGCCGCGTCCTCGTCGGTGGTGTCATGATCCTGTTTTCCTTTTTTGGTGGCAGGTGTTTCGGCTGCCTTGCTGTTAGGGGTCTCTGGCCGCTGTCTCTTGGTTTGGCATTCGGCTTCGGCCTGGGCTTCGGCTTCGGCTTGGGCAAAGGCAATGAGCGCCCGAGCGATGCGTCGCAGATCCGGTGGATCCTTCTTGACGCCACGTACTCGGATTCGTCGGTCTCCGTTGTGGTAGCTCCTACTCATGTGTCACCTCCTTTCGCTTACCGGATTCCGGGTAGAGCGCTGCCCCGAGACTGTGATGAGAGGGGAGCGGGTCGCCTGGTGGCGACCACTGCTTGCCGAAAACCCAATCCTGCTTTCACGCAGGGATCGTGCGATTAGTAAATTATCTTTGTTTCAAGATGTCAATGGTTGTTGTAATTTCCACTGTCCTGGTCGGTACACGCAGTCATCTTCTCGAATGGCATCACCATCCCGAGTTTCGGCGTCGCTGGATGACCCACCCCACGTAGATCAGCGCGACAGCTATGCCGATACCGATGAGTGCCAGTTCCACCGATTCAATGAGTTTGACCGCGAAATAGATGGCTACTGCCGCGGCTAGCAGCGAGAAGGCGGCACTCGACAAGGAATGTCGCCACTGCGACGGACCGGACGCATTCACGACCCAGAACCTTCGACAAGAGACCGGCGCCGTTCATGAGCAATCGCTTCATCGATTCCCAGCTGAACGCAGTCCAAGGCAAAGTCCAGTTGGTGGGTCACAAGGCGATGCGTATGGTCGATGTAGAGCGCCTGTCCAACGGTGTCAGCCAGTAGAAGGGCGTATTCCAAGCTGCCTGGCCCGAGGCCTTCGACTCGCGGCGAGCCAGATGGCACGATGCGACCTCCATCTCGTCCTCGACCGAGAAGTCGGCACCGAGCCAGACATGACGGGTATCGTGCCAGAATCGCATGGCCCAGTTCGTGTGTGGACCGTCGAAGATGGTGTCGTCGGAGAAATCACCGAGTACACGAAATGGAAGCCCGATTTTGTGACAGGCTCGGAACTCGGCTTTCAGGCCGCCGAGACCACTTGGAGTGATCTCGGCGGCCCTCCATCCGAAGCCCAGTTCGTCCGCCGTACGTTTCGCTTCGCTACGAACGAAGGCACTGAGGTTCAAACGGGCTACATTGAATTCCGGTCGGCTCCTATCCATTGGGATCACGGAAGCCTTTGCGCATCTCCCGATCCAGCTGACGTCGCAGGCGAGCCGATGTGGTCTTGATCTCATTCTTGGCCTGCGTCGCCGCCAACCGAGTTCGGCTCTGATGAAGCTTGACCTTTAGCCGACTGCCGAGTGGCGGCTCCCGGCGGACGAGCTCCATGCGTCCCGACCCAATCCCGTCAACGATCCAGAGGATGAGGATGACGAGCAGGGCGAGAAAGATGATCGTGGCAGTAATCATGATTGTCCCTCCTGTTGACGTTGTTGCTGAAGATGTAGACCCAGCCGGAGTTTGCTTGCGATCAGACGCTTTGCTTCCGGTCGGCCGCCGGTCTTTGTTGCCCATTCGGTTGCTGCCTGGTCGATCCAGGTGTTGGTCACCGAATCGCTCACCGTTGAAGTCGCGGTCGGGGAGCGTTTGCCAATCGAGCGGATGACGCACCGCCGTGAAACGATTGAGCCGGCCACACCGCCAGCGACCACGCCGCCCAGTACGGTGAAGATCTCTTCGTACATGATCATCACCGTCCGAAGCGCCGGGCGATCCGGGTGTTGTTGAGGTTTGAGAGAAGGTTCAGCTTCCGGGCGACGAGCTCAGCCTTGGCAGCGCTATTGCCGGCCATGGCCATGCCGTAGTCCACGAGACGCAGCTCCTCCTCGGTCGCCGTGGTGATGACGTCGGCGATGGCATAGCTGTCGATCCGGTCGATCTCCGTTGCCGCGGCAACTTCGAGGCTGTGGTTGTAGACCGCCATCTCGGCGCGGCGCTGGGACCGATTGGACTGGACTGCTTGACGGGGGGACATCCCCCCGTTACCGGTCATTGGTACGAGTGTCATTGCTGTGCTCCTTTTCTTGGTTTGGTGGTTGGTGGATAAGAGGGTCTGGTGCTGATCCCATGGGAAGTCCCAGCTGATCCGAGGGCGTGTTGCCTCTCGCTCGCCTTCCGGTTGGGATTGGGCGAGGAACGTACGTCGCGGGGGTTCGTTCAGGTTGCGACGCTGAAACGAGCCGATGGAGGGCTTCCTCGCGGACGAGGTCACCCAAGATGACCAGGGTCGAGTCGGCAGCTATCGCGTCCCGTAGAGCGGTGAGGTCGTCGAGCGCCGGACTTTGGACTGTCGCCGGGGTAGCTATCGTCTCGCAGCATTCCCGAAGAATTTCGCAGCGGTAACAATGGTCACAGCTCGCAAGGTGGTCCGAACAGGGGTGAGTCATGCCGCACCTCCTCGTCGGAGCTCACGGCAGGGGATCAGGCGTGATTGGGTTGGTCCCGCCATGGCAAGCGGGTTGGCAGCCGTAAAGGCCTGCGTGCGATTATCGAGCCCTAGATGGAGAGCCATCGAGGTGGAGTTGTCGTGTCTCATGCAGCTACCGTGACAGAAAACTTCCGACAAACTATCGTCATGACCTGGAGTTTTACCGTGATCCACGACAGAAGCCGGATAAGTGAACGACAAACAAGACCCTAAGAGGCCCCCTCTTCTCGAGGAGCTAAAGATCATTCGCCGGAATCGGATGGGAGTGCGGCTCGAAAGGCTCCCCGAGCTACGCCGAATTGTGCTTGCTCGGGGTGAGAGTGGTGGCGAATCGGTCCAGATGCAGCGAACGCTTCAAGCGGCGGCTGGGCGGCTTGATAGGCGCCACGGAGAAGCCGTGCTCCTATTGTTGGGTGTTGCGGATACCGCAGCCGGGAAATCGACAGACGACAGACGAAATCAAGCGGCAACGGTACTGGGGACGACCAGTTCGAGCCTCGTGCGCTACCACGAGGAAGGGCTCCTTGGCGAGATCGTCGATCAGCTCCTTGTGCTTAATGCGGAGGACTCGCCAGATGGACTCGCAGCCCCAGAATCGGGCCACGAAAGTGTCGGGCAGCCGGGAGAGGGCGCGGACGAGCTCGAGATTGAAGTAGCCGCCCCGTCACTCGACAATCTCGAGCCCAATACCCCAGAGGTCGATGACGAACGGTTTGGCATCGATGCGGTCGCGACAGCGGCGGTAGTGCAACGGCCACGGGGCGAGCAGGAGGAACGTCCTCTTGTGTCAGGTGACGCAGCGAAGACTGCTGGTACCAGGGCACGGCGTTCACACCGTTTGCTAATCGCGGTGGGTATTTCACTACCGGTGGTGGCCCTGGTTGCGTCCCTCGCGGCCACGAGCACTTGGCCATTCAACTCTGCTAGCCCAAGCACTCATCAGCCTTCCGCCACCCCTGCATCGGCTACCACAAAGGGTGTTGATTCGATCAAGGTGCTCGTCGGCTTACCTGGTCAGTCGTCCACCACGGCGTCAGCGTTTGCCCATATTCGTGCTGGCGATCCCGTCGGTTGGGGCATCGTGATTGACCACGGTGCGGTTGGCGAATTGCACAACACGTCGATCATCGATCAGGTTCCGAAGGGCGTGATCGTGGTGCCGGGTAGTGTCCGCTTGATCAACGGAAATTTTCCAAAGGGCTATACCTTCCCTAACTCAGTTATTCAAGCTAATGGAACTAAGATCAATGTCAATATCGGTGACTATCTGCCAGAAGCAAAGGCGGGCGGCGCAGGGACCGCATATGTCACATTCACCACGGAATTCGTTTCGCTATCTCCGAACAACTGTGCTCGTCATGTGATCGTCGATACCGCGTGGCTCGGAACTACCCAGTACCCAGCCTCCTTACATGCGTCGGCCCGGGCGGAGGTATCTTGTTGAGGGCCTATCCGTCATGAATGTTCTTGCGGAATCGTGCACTCCGGTTCATAATGCGGACGGTCAAGATTAAGCCCTTAGAGGCAGGAACGATGTAGGCCCATGCATGACAGAAGAAGTAGACGAATCGCAACATCAGGAAAAGTGGAATCGCACACCGGAAGAACAGGACCGCATTCAAGCCATGTCGGATCGCCAGTGGGATGCGTCAAACGCGCTGGCAGAGATGTCGGCTCTCAGGGGGGACTTTAGCTATTGGAGTGCGAACGCCACTACGCACGCCTCGCTGTTCGATCTGGTTCTGATGGATGCTGAATTGTCTGCTCATTCGCCATCCGATCTTCTGCTCGAGCCGAGCGCCAGGCTTCATGCGTTGCTTCCTTTCACTGAGGAGGAACTCGACGCATTGGCGTTTCGAATGAAGGCTCACGAAGATCACGAAAATTCGCAGCACTCCGAAGACTGGTATCGAGGTGCCACCTCGGAGGACGTCTTGCTGCTTGATAGATGGCGGAGATGGCTAGACGATCAGTTTCATGAGGATCACGTCGACGATCCGCCCAATGCGGGAAAGGAGCTCATTGTTGTACTGGAAGAGATCGGGCACGTATTCAACGAGATCGTGTAGCGCTGAAAAGGTTGCCGGCTTGGCGCAAACCTTTCAGTGCGTTGAGATAAGCATTTCGGGATGGGCGATCACCCGGGGGCGCGAATTGCTCGCCGATGCATCGAAACCATCCGATGCATCGTTTCGGGGTGTAGGGCGGCGTGGAGAACATGCCAATCCGGTTGGCAGCCGTCGGGGGATCGCCGGGGAGGATGAAATTAGTCGCATGGCTGCTGCTGATCACTCGTTGGTCAGCGTGTCGCTTTGATTATCTGCCAGCCTCCCGGCAAATGCTTACCGACTTCAGTGATCGATGAACGACTGTCGCTTAACACCTAGCCACCCCACAGGAACGAGCCCCTTAGGCTTCCCGTCGCTCACTTGTAGTGTGGAATAGTGCCCGAAAGCGGAATGACCGTGGCACCCTTTGTTTGTGCGAAGAGCGTTCCTGAGCCCTCCATCGAATCAATCGCCGAACCCTGCTGGACATACAGCTGTGCCCCTTGCAGCACCGCCGGATCGCCGCTGGGATGATTCGGACTGAAGTAGTTCTTGAGCACGACGTAGCCGTAGCCCGTACAGGAAGCTTGTGGCGCAAGCTGCGAACAGTTCTCTGACCACATTGACGGTTCGTAGTAGTTGAAAGGCTGCAGTGTTCTGCACAGCACCCCGCTGGCGTAACTGGCCACCACACTGAGACGCTCCGCAGACTGGTCATCAAGCTCGTCAGATGGTAGGTAAAAGTCATCTTCCACATCGGTTGTGAATGAGGGCGTGGCATTGGTCAGCGTCACCTCAACTGGAACCAATGCATCCGTCGTCGCGTTGAAACCGCAGGATTGGGTCACGGACGTCAGTGAAGCAAAATCTGGCAGCAACGGCATGTTGGCCGCCGTGACCGGATTGCCAGCCATCAGAGTGCTCGAATACTTGTAGCCGTTCAAGTTATGGGCAGTCCACGTCCACGATCGGACCGGATGAAATGAATGATTTGGCTTTGTGGTGGTGGTCGTTGTCGAGGCCATTGGCAGTGGTGCCAGTGTCCCCTGGCTGTTGGAGAGCGTTGACGGTGAACTCGTGGCGGCTCCGTTGCTATTGGAGCCGCACCCAGCCAAAGCGAGGAAACTGAGCGTGGCGACTCCGAGCAATGACATGACGGCCCTGGACCGTTTCCATTGTGCTCGGATCACTACGGGCTGCCGCAGGTGAAGATGTCGGCGGTCGGAGATCGCAGGGTGTACGGCGGTGCTTGAAAGAGTCCGATCCGGCTCTGCGCAGGCTGGTTCACAGCGGTATCGCCGCCAGTCTGTGCGCAGCTTGTCGCATGCGGTCCACTGAAGTGCACCGTGGAGAGGGTGTCACTGGTGTCCGTGGCCAGTGTCCCGGCAAATGCCCACTCTGGAACATCAGCGGCAGTCACAGTCGGCTGGGTGTCACTGAGAACATCGGCGAAGATCCAAAGGTCAATGGTCACCGATTGCCCGTTGCCTAGCGTCACGGCGGTATTCAGGGAGGAATCGTCGTTGGTGCAGACCCACGAGCCATTGACTTCGGCAATCTCGGCTGAGCCCTCACCGAAACTGTTGGTGTTGTCCGGAAAGCCGACGAGATCCTTCGTGGGATCGATCCGAATCGTTGCCGGAAAACTGCCATCAAACGTCACCGTGGCTTGACCGTGGACGTAGACTGAGCGGGACGTCACCGAGGAGTAGTCCTGGTTGCATCCCGACAAGGCCGGTACGACAGCAGCTGGTGGATCCCCCGAAGCATCGTTGGACAGCAATGAACCGAGCGTGTAGCTAATCGTCAGGCTGGTGCCGCTGTCATCCGACTTTGTCACCGTACCAATGCCGTTCAGTACCTCGCCTGGCGAAAGGATCGGAGTGGTTGTCGGAGGCGATGCACTTGGCGACGACGTTGTTGGACGAGGGCGATTTGAGGACACGGACGGGCTGCCTGGATCGCAAGCCGAGGCCACCAGCGCCAAACCAACCACCAGTGCGAGCGCAAGCCAGCGCTTTCCTGCAGCCGCAGGATTCACAAACCGTGAGGTAGTGAAGGCGTTTCGGACCACAATCGGTCCCTGTGATTTCGATGAAAGCCGAACGCGTTCGACCCAATTCCAAATCATCACCTGATTCGCCGCTCCATTTACTTCTCCGGACGTCCAGAAGGCAGTTTCTCTCAGGACCTTGGGCGCCGGACATTATCAGTAGACTATGGCCCTGGTCAACGGGATTCACTCTGATTCCGATCGGTGTCTCCCCGCGAACGAAATCGAGATCAGGCCATCGCCGTGGCGTTTGGCCAACGGGTTCGTCTGGCCCGCCAGGACGCGGGCATCTCCCAGGAAGCTTTAGCCGAATCCGCCGGCCTCCATCCGACATTCATATCCAATATCGAGCGGGGCTATCGGGTGCCGAGCGTGCCAACACTGCTGCGCTTGGCCGCCGGGCTTGGAGTCGCACCCAGTTCTCTCGTCGACGGACTCGATCTCAGTTCCAGCTAGCCGTTTGCCATGCTCTGGCCTTTGCGGAGAAGTGCTCGCATTCGGCGAACATGCGAACCGACTGGAACGGGTGTCACCATTTCGTCCCTGGTGTCTCCCTTTGCTGCCGTTGACCAGGGAGAACGATGCGGGATGTAAATACCCAGCTTGTAACTACAATGGCCTTATCATTGGATGCGTGAAGCCGAAATCATCGTTGACATGGACCAAGGCGATGAGTACTCAACTTCGACGTGTGGGTTCGTCTGTGGATAACTCCTTCACAAAATGTCGTTCGTATGAGACCATCAGGAGGCGATGAAGCTGCATTTTTGTCTAGTTCGACAACCCAGGAACTCGTCCAGATCTCTCGAGCGGTTGCTCCTGGTTCGACCTGATAGCGTGCCGATCCTCCAGAAAGTGAACTTCTGATGGCCGAGAAGTCGCCCGAGGACCTGAAAGTGGAGGCGTGGGAAGAAGTTGTTGACGCCAACTGTGGTCGGCAATCACAGGAAGATGGTGAACAGTTGAGTCAGGCAATGATTGGCTCTGAAGAGGCTGAGGATCAAGCTGAAGACTCGATCGTTGACGAGTTGGCTGATCGGTTGAATGGGACCAAGGTTGCTCCCGTCGACTCTGCAGCGATTCTCCACTACATCGTGGATGCGCTAAAGGACCGGGGACTTGTCGACTCCGCAGGCCATCTCATTGATAAGAACAAGCCAGACCCAGAATAACTGCGCAATCACAACGCGGCGTTGCCGGGAGTCAACAGAGCGGTCCCGGCCTCGCGGAGTTCCTTGGCTATGGCGTTTCTGACCTGCGATGACACTTGTGAAAGGGTCGGAACCTTAGAAGAGTCCTTGGGTCGTGTGGACATGATCGCGATGGTGCCGACCGGTAAATGGAGCCAAGGGCCACCATCGAGCCAGATGGGGACGCTTATGAATGTGCACCAGCGACGTTGACCGACAGCAGCCAGCTGTTCTTCGGTTGGTGGCCCGATGCATCGACCCTCGGCAAAGGTTTGGACAGCGATGTAGTTGCTCTCGTGTTCGATTCGAGCCTCATGGAGCGTGTCCATATCCTTGATGATGGCTTGCGACGAGGCCCACAACGTGAGTTCGCGTGATTCGCGGCCCGGGTGAATACGAACCCACATCTCAACTTTGAACTGCTCACCCTCCTTGTAGTCACCGAGAAGCCGAACGACAGTCTGTTTAGATTGGAAGAGGCGTGTCCGCATGGCTGTTTGCCTTTTTTTCAACACCTTGGCGCGCATCATCTCGCCGCGCCATGTGTGAATCACGATCGAAAACGGCAGCGCGAAATGGTCGAAAACGGCAGCAGTTCGGTTGTGTGAAGTTAGCGTGAGGGAGTGGGTTCGTCCACAGTTTCGGTGACGGGTCTGGCCGGGCGCCTCGAACGGGCCTTGGCATCTTGGAGACGGTAGCTCTCGCCCTTTGTCTCGATGATGCGGCAACGGTGCGTGAGCCGGTCGAGCGTTGCTCCGGTGAGACGCTCCGAGCCGAGTACCTCGGTCCACGATTCGAACGGCAGGTTCGTGGTCACGATCAGACTCGTGCGCTCATAGGCGGTCGAGATGACGTCGAAGAGCAGCTCGGAGCCGACCTTGGAAGCGGGCACGTAGCCCAGTTCGTCGAGGACGAGCAGGTCGAGTTTGGCGAACTGGCCCTTGAGGCGCAGGAAGCTGCGTTCGTCCCTGGACTCGATGAGGGCGGTGACCAACTCGGTCGTGCGGATGAAGCGGACCCGGTAACCCTTGGCGCAGGCCTGCGCGGCCAGCGCGGTCGCCAAGTGGCTCTTGCCGGTGCCGGGATTGCCCACCATCAAGATGTTCTCCTTCTTGTCGATGTACTCACAACGCATCAGCTCGGCGACCAGCAC
This sequence comes from uncultured Acidimicrobiaceae bacterium, assembly GCA_963706555.1. Classification (GTDB taxonomy): domain Bacteria; phylum Actinomycetota; class Acidimicrobiia; order Acidimicrobiales; family RAAP-2; genus Bog-473. Next base: position 356,404 of record OY970164.1, on the reverse strand, counting down.
CTTGTTGACCGAGGGCCGGGCGGCGAAGTCGAAGGTCTCGAGTGTCTTGATGGTCGGAAAACGCGCGAACTTGACCCTGCGCTCCGCCGAGCGTTTCTCGCGTTCTAAGAGCTCCAGCTCGGTCAGGCGCAGCAAGTAGGCCAGATGGTCGGCGTTGTCCGCTGCGGCCTGGGTGGCCACCTTCTCGCACTCGGCCGCCACCGTCGGGAGACGGAGTGTCTTGAGGTGGTGGTGCAAGAGCACGGTGGACTTGGTGTCTGTGGCTTTCATGGTGTTGCTCCTTTCATTTGGCGGATGTCATCGCTCATGCGCTCAGTCCGGTGAGGGCCTGATAGGCGCTGAGATCGGGTGGGTCGATGGCCACGGCTTTGAGGTGCGGATGGCCGTCGAGGCTGAAGAGCCCGACCGGTTCCTCGGCGTGGTGGAACAAGATCAGGGCAATGGCATCGGATCCCGTCGCCCCGATGGTGATCGCCGCATCCACGGCTTTGGTCAGGGCGGGCAACGTGGCGTTCTCCAAGAGCCGCAGCACCTTGATGAACTCGCGTGTCCCCTTGTCGCCGAGATCGGCCTCGAGGCGCCGGCGCAACAGGGCGAAACAATCGGGCAGGCCCCAGTTCTCGAGGGGGCGGGCGAAGTCGAGCGCACCGGGCTTTCGCTCCAAGAGGGCCAGGTAGTGGACGGGGTCGAAGGAGATGCGCTCTTTGCCCCAGTGCCGGCGATGGCGGGCGACCACCTCGGTCCCGCTGCAGATGGCCACCTCTTCGATCCCGCCGATGACGCTCACCTCGTGGTGGGCATGCGCGGTTGGGACCGAGTAGTCGTTGCGGTCGAAACGCACGAGCGAGAGCGAGTTGGCGTGACCCTGCACGACGCGTCGGGGCTCGAAGGTTTCGGCCGGCAGCGCCAACATGGCGGCGCGGTCTTCAATCAGACGCTCCGCCTTGGTGAGGGCTTTGCCCCGGACCTTGCGGAACAGGTCGGCATAACACGCCGCCGCGAGGTACCTGTTGAGCGCAGCCCATGACGGGAACGACGGAACGGGGACCAACAGGTTGCGCCGCGAGTAGCCGACGTGGTTCTCCACGTGGCCCTTCTCGTTGCCTCTTCCCACCCGGCAGAAGTGATGGTCGAAGAGATGGTGGCTTTCGAGGGTCAGGAATCCTTTGGTCAGCGCGCGCTCTTTGCCCATCACCTTGGCCACCGCGATGGTGGTGTTGTCATAGGAGATCCGCACCGGCACCCCGCCGAAGAAGGCGAAGCCGGCCACGTGCGCGGCCTGGAAGGTCTCGGTGCACTCACGCGGATAGGCGGTGAGGAAGTAGGCATCCGAATACGGCAGCGTGATGACCCCGAGCGCCGCCTTGACCCGCTCGCCGGCGATCTCGACCGTGGCTTCTCCGAAGTCGAACTGGGCGTGTCCCGGCGGATGCGACAGGGGGACGAACACCTCCTTGGAGGACGCCCTGGCTTGCGCCACCGCCCTTTGCACCTGGGAGTAACACCCCGTGTAGCCGTACTCGTCACGCAGCCGGTCGAAGATGCGTCGCGCCGTGTGGCGCTGTTTGGGCGGGGCTTCCTTGTCGTCGGCCAGGATCTGATCGATGGTGGCCAGATGACGCCCGAGCACGGGCTTTCGGCGCGCCTCGGCCATCTGATAGCCGGGAGGTTCGACGTTGCCCAGAATCTTGGCGAGGGCTTGATGGCCGATCCCGTAGTCACGATAGATCGAACGCTTCGACGCGCCCTCCACCAGGACCTTCCGTCGAATCTCGGTCCATTGGTCCATGTCGGTGTGCACCCTTCTCCCGTTCTGCTCGTCCGCCCAGGCTCCAAGCCTTGAGGCGGGATCGAACAGATCCGGGGATTATTTAGGTGCTGCCGTTTTCGACCATTTTTCTTGTTTCTTGAGTGCTGCCGTTTTCAACCGTGATTTACAGGACCGGCGTGACGACCCTGTCGGTCGATCCAACCGGTGCCGGTGACCTCTTGGCCCTGGCCATCAGCGGACCGCCCACGAGCTTTACAGTGTCGTCGATTTCGGGCGGGGGGGTATCGGCGTGGACCAAGGCGGTGGGCTTCGCCACATCGGTTGGCGCGGACGAAGAGATCTGGTTCGGCAAGGTGGCAACGACAGGGACGTCGACCATCACTGTGACCTGGTCGTCGTCCGTCGCCAGTCAGGACCCCGAATACGCCGCCCAGGAGTTCACCTCTTCGCTTGGATCGACCACGGTGTGGGGAGTCGATCAGACCGGCACGCGCAACAACACCTCGTCGAGTACGACGACGACGTATCCGAGTCTGAGCCCGAGCGGATCGGGAGAGCTGTACTTCGGCTACATGCTCGATGCAACCGCAACCGGCGGGTCGACCTCGGGCTTCACCTACGCCAACACGGCACAGGGCAACCAGGTCACCTACAACCCGGGAGCCTCCTCCCCGAGCGCCTATCAACCGACCGGCACCCAGTCACCGAGCGACCCCTCCTCGGGGGAAGCCGCCACCTTTACGGCTTCGAGCCCGGGCGCAATCTCCGCCGTCGGCACCCTGACCACCACCTCTGGCACCGGGGCCACCACCATTTCGGTCGACCCCACCACCGCCGGCGACATGTTGGTGGTGTCGATCTTGGACACCGGCACACCCACGGTGACGGCGCTGTCGGGTGGAGGAGTGACGGCCTGGACCAAGGCGGTCGGGGCCGGATCGGGCTTCGACGATGAGATCTGGTACGGCAAGGTGACCACCCCGGGTACCGCCACGATCACCGCCACCTGGTCGGGCTCCGTCGCGAGCGACGTTACCGAGTACTCGGCCCGAGAATTCACGGCCGGGCTCGGCGCGAGCACGACCTGGAGCGTGGATCACACCGGCACGCAGAGCAACACCACCTCGAGCACCATCACCTATCCGAGCCTCAGCCCGAGCGCCACCGGTGAGCTCTACTTCGGCTTCGCCACCGACAACAACGCCACCGGTGGATCAACCTCGGGCTTCACCTACGCCAACACGGCCACGAACAACCAGGTGACCTACAACCCCAACGTCTCGTCCCCCAACGCCTACCAACCGACCGGCACCCAGTCGCCGTCCGACACGTCCTTCGCCGAGGGTGCGCTGTTCGTGGCGACTGTCGCCTCGGCCGGTCCGGTGGTCACCGCAGTCAGCCCCGCGAGCGGGGCAACGTCGGGAGGCACTTCGGTCACCATCACGGGAACCAATTTCAGCGGAGCCAGTGCCGTGAAGTTCGGGACGACGTCTGCCACCAGCTTCACCGTGAACAGCGATACCTCCATCACCGCGATAGACCCTGCCAAATCCAGCGGCACCATCGATGTCACGGTGACGGTGCCCGGAACCGACACCACCCAAGACGTCTACGACGTGCTGGGCCGATTGGTCTGCGAAGCATCCCCCGATGCCACCGCGAGCGGCATCGCGTGCCCGTCCGCGGGCAGCGCCCGGGTGGCGGGCACCACCACCTACGGGTACGACGCCGACAGTGAGCTCACGTCGGAGACCGACCCCCTCGGCAACGCCACCGCCTACTCCTACGACGGGGACGGGAATCAGACGCTGATGACCGACGCCCAGAGCCGGGAGACCAAGACGGCCTATGACGCCGACGATCGCAAGACCGCAGTCACAACAGGATATGGGTCGGGCGTGGCGGCGACGACCGGCTACGCCTACGACCTGGCGCCGGGAACTTCTCCGTGTTCGACGCTTACCGGATCCACGTACTGCACGAGCATGACCGACCCGAACTCCCTGGTGACGGTCGACTATTACAACGCCCTCGACCAGATGATGAAAGAGACCCAGCCCTCCTCGGGCACCACAACGCACACCTACGATCCGGCCGGGAACTTGCTCACGACCACCACGCCGGCGGGCACCGCGACCTACGGCTACGACGACGACAACCGGGTGACGTCGATCACCTACTCAGGAGCGGCCTCGGGCTACTCCACCTCGTCGAACGTGACCTATACCTACAACGACGACGGGCTGCGGACCCAGATGACCGACGGGACGGGCACGACCAGTTACACGTACGACACCTTGGACGAGCTCACCTCGACCGAGAACGGGGCCAGTGCCACGGTTGGGTACACTTACGAGAACGATGGCAACGTGGCCTCGATCACGTATCCAAATTCGTCGGTCGTCCACCGCACGTACAACGGGGCCGGGGAGCTGTCCTCGGTGAGCGACTTCCAGGGTCGCACGACCAACTTCACTTACGACCCCGACGGCAATCTACTCACCAGCGTGGAGCCCAACGGGACCACGCAGAGTCAGTCGTTCGACGCCGACGACCAGGAATCCGCGGTAGCACTGACACCGACGATCACGCTCGGCTCGACGACGGCCTCTGTTGGATACGGGAGAGACGGGACGGAACTGGTGACATCGGAGACCGACACCGGTTCGCTCTCTGCGTCACCGACCTATTCCTACGACGCCCAGGGGCGTCTGCACGCCGTCGGAAGCTCGAACTATGGGTACGACTCGGGCGGCGACATCACCGGACTGACGAGTGGCGCCACGTTGAGCTACACCTCGGGCACGCTGTCCTCATCATCGCTTTCGGGTGTGACGACGACCTACGGCTCTGACAGCATCGGCGCTCGAACCTCGACCACCATCGGGAGTGGCTCGCCCTCGAGTTACTCCTACAACCAGGTCGGCGAGCTGGTGGGCGCCACCCCGTCGGGCGGCAGTGCCTACAACTACGGCTACAACGGTGACGGACTGCGGATGTCCAAGACGGTCTCGTCAACCACCGAAGCGTTCACTTACGATCCAGTCACCGGAGGATCGACACCCCTTCTCCTCGTTGACGGCTCTACCAACTTCATCTACGGACCAAACAATCTAGTGATCGAGCAAGAGGACAACAGCTCCGCGGGAGCCCCCCAGTTCCTGGTGCACGACCAACTTGGTTCCACCAGGTTGCTGGTCAACGCGTTGGGCACCGTGGACATGACGGCGACGTACGATCCCTATGGGAAAGTCACCTCATCGTCGGGAAGCGCTTCGACGCCGATTGGCTATGCAAGCGCGTACACCGACGCTGAGACAAGTTTCTTGTATCTCGTCCACCGCTACTACGACCCCGTGACGGGACAGTTCCTGACGGTTGACCCGGAAGTGGATGAAACGGGGCAAGCGTACACATATGCCGGGGACGCTCCCATCGACGGGACCGATCCTTTGGGGCTGTGCAGCACTTCCGGGGGGTCGTACCTTGTCCCTGGCGCCTGTCAGTGGACATCCAAGGCATGGGTGGCTCAGACTGAGGCCACGCTCCAGGGTCAAAAGGGCGCAGGCGGGTTTAGTCTGTCGAACGGCCTCAGCGCTGTAGAGGGCGTCGGCGACGCGGTGGCAAGTCATTGGCGCGGGATCGCTCACGTGACGCTCGTGGCGACTGCCGTTGTCGCAGGAGTCACTTGTGCAGTTGCTACCGAGGGGGTATGTGCAACTTTTGCCGGAACACTCGTCGCGACGGTCTTAGGGGGCGCCGCCGAGGGTGCCGTCGACCATGCGATTGATGGTTGCAACCAAACGGCCGAGGGTTATCTTGCTTCGGCCGCAGAAGGTTCTCTACGAGAGTCAGCCTTTGCTTTGCCAGAGGAACTCCTACTGGGAGGAGAGGCAGAACACGCAGCGCCTGCTAATTTCTGGCAAACCGCTCGGAGCCTCTTTGCCAACTTCTAAGGACTATATGATTCCCAGAGTGAGTACACCCGGCTTAGTGATAGCGAACGTTGTGTGATTCGGCGAGCGCGCAACAGTAGAAACGCTCTGGACGTTTTGTCGACATCGGGGCGATCAAGAGACACTGACGCTGAAGACGTGAGGGGCGGAGACACATTGGTGGTTTCATGCCATCTGCAGAGTGATATTCCGCACTTGCCTCACAAGTTTACTTACGGGAGACTCTTTCTCACTTCCACGGATCTGGATTGGCAGAGATATCTGAGGCGTGGAGATATCAGACACATCCCAAGGCTCACGCATATCGTGGAAGTGAGACACGTATCCGGTCTCAAGGAATGGAACATCAAACGACGCCTCTTCAAGGTAGTGGTGACGCGGGGTCCAGATGGCGTCGTGGAACTGGCAGTACCAGTAGGAGATGTTGGGCTCGTACGCTCGTTCGTTGAAGGTTCGCTGAGCGAATAGAACAGTAAGGAGCTGGCGGGGAGCGGCTCCTGTGACACAGCACCCGCTAACTGCATTGCCCATTGACTGCATCGAACAAACCACATCTCGTTGGTCTTTGCATCCCGAGCGAACCCGCCGAGCTTGACGGCCACCCCGAGCACGAGGCACGAGGGCCGGGCGGCTGACACAAGACGACAGATTCTCTGGGAGGCAATCGAGCCAAGAGGAGGGCCAGTTAAGGTCGGCCGACGCCAATCTGAACTGGATCGGTAGTACGGCGTGCTCTGGTGACATTGACCGGGTCCCCTTGATTTAGTCCACCCCTTGTGTGAGTCCGATGCCCCAAGATGGGGCAAGGAGGACAGCGCAAGATGAAGCAACGCCGTCATACGCCCGAGCAGGTGATCCGCAAGCTCGCCGAAGGCGAGAAGCTCCTGGCCGAGGGCAAGTGTAAATCACGGTTGAAAACGGCAGGGCGGTTTCAAGGGGTCCGCGCAACGCCTTGGTCCGTAGGCAACGCTTCGTTGCCCTGACCAAGGAGGCCGCAGCTGGGCGCGCACTACATGACCCGTGAACAAAAGCAGATGGCCTGCGGCTGGAGCGAAGGGCCTCAAACTCAAAGAGATCGCCCGTGAGCTCGACGTGACGATGGCATAGTGTCCGCCACGCGTCCATCGAAAGCGTAAACGGCCGACCGATGGCTGGGAGCCGGCGCCTGGGCGACTGAGCGCCGACGAACGCGAAGCAGATCATGATTGGGCTGCGCCGAGGCAGGCCATGTCGTCGATTGCCCGCGGACTCGGTCGAGCCCGTTCGACGGTCACCCGAGAGGTGGCCGCAAACGGGGGCGTCGAACACTACGGGGCCTGGAAGGGACATTGCCGGGCCCGGGATCATCCAGCGCCCCAAGACCGCCAAACTGGCACACCGCGCTCGTCGCAACCAAGTCACTGCCTGGCTCGAGGAGCTGTGGTCACCCGAGGAGATCTCCGAGCGCTTGCGCTTCGCCTTCCCTGACGATCCGATGATGCAAGTGAGCCACGAGACGATCTACCAGTCCCTTTTCGTCCAAGGGCGCGGTGAGCTTCGCCGTGAACTGGCGCGCTGCCTGCGCTCGGGCCGCACGGCCCGCCGGAGCCAAGGGCGGGGTGCACGGGGGGCAGCATCCCTGAGATGGTCATGCTGAGCGAGCGTCCGGCCGAGGCTGATGACCGCGCGAGTTGTGCGTTCAACCAGGGTCCCGACCGCCGACGCGTTGTTGGCTCCGAGTATCAGGTCTCCCTCCCAATGTCCGGGCACCGCGTATGGTGCTGCTCTTGCACTTGCCGGGCGACCATGGGGCGAAAAGTGTGGAAAACGCTATGAAACAGGCCATCGCCACGTTGCCGAAAGAGCTAGCCCGCTCGATCACGTGGGACCAGGGCGCGGAGATGGCGAACCACAAGAGCTTCAGTGTGACAACGGGAATCCCGGTCTATTTCTGCGATCCCCACTCGCCCTGGTTAACCGGCCAATCTCGCCCCAGAGGGGTGCGGTGGACGACAGCGGGGAGGAATAGTTATTTCTGCTTTGAGATCTGACGCCGCATGGCCCGCAGTTCCTCCTCATGCCGGCGGACCTTGGCGGCAACGGCTTCGAGTCCCTGGCGGAGGAGGTCGATTTCGACCACGATGCCGCTGAGCGAGTGGGCCTCTCGATCACCGCGTCGATGTTCTTCGACGATGGCACGCAGTTCGGGACGCCGGTAAAGAGTGGCTTTGGCAACTCCTGCGTGCGTGGCGACGGCCGCGAAGGTGACAGCCTCGCCTCCTTCGACCAATTGGGTGCAGGCCAATTCCACTCGTGTGACCAGATCAGCGCTCACGCGGACTGGGCATCCGAAATAAGCCGGTCGAGGCGTTCGATGAGGCGTCGGTGCCGGGCGGCTTCTTCGCCCCAGCCGCGGGCCTCGGCGTCGGCCACCAGCGCCTCGGTGTCGACCCGTTGGGTGAGCAGCGTCGGCAGGAAGGTGGCGTCGGAGCGGAAGTTCGGGCAGTGCTCGCAGATGTTCGTATAAGCGCACGATCCCTGGGCGAGTGTGCGCACGCAGTAACCCCCACCGAGTCGGGCCTTGATGAGCGGAGCACTGCGCCAATCAGTGTTGAGGGCGACGGGGGTCCGCTCGGGAAGCACCGGTCCGAGGCGGTCTTTGGCCAAGGTGAGGGCCTTCTCGTAATCGGCGCGCACGGTGGCGTCGAAGAGCGGTCCGTAGCGGAGGCTCATCTCGGCTGAGACATGCCCGAGCATGGCCATGAGCGACTGGAGCGAGCACCCGGCATTCACGAGAGCCGTGGCAAAAGTGTGACGGAGTTGGTGCGGCACGATCGGACCGATGCCGGCGTCTTCGGCGGCTCTTCGCAGCTCAAAACGCAGTGCGCCGGCCGAGATCCGACGTCCATGATGCGTGAAGAGGAACTCGACCAAGCGTCCGTTTTTCGGATGACGAAGCGGGCGGCCCGGGGAGCGGTATTCGACGATTCGATCAATCAGGGCCACGGTGTCGTCGTCGAGGGGCACCATCCGTTCGGTGGCCAGCTTGCCGAGCGGGATCTTCAGCCACGCCCCTTGGCCCGGGACCTCGTGCACGGCGTCGAGTTCGAGATCGAGCAGCTCTCCAATGCGGATGCCAGTCGCCCGCGCCAGCAAAAGAGCGTCGGCACGTAATCGGTTGGGCGAGGTCTCGAGTGCGTCCACAAGCCGCCGGTCAGAATCGGGAGGCAGGTAGCGCGGCAGGGGCCGTGGGAGGCGGGGGCTGTCGCGTTCGAACACCAGGCGACGTCGGGGTGCTTCTTCCCAGCCCCACTCGGTCATGGCGTCGAGCATGCGGCCCACTACCTGGATGCGGCTGCGCTGCGTCGAGACTGCGATCGGTTCGCCACTTCGATAGTGGACGGCCGTGGCAACGGCACTCAGGTAGGGCTCGACGTGGCGGCGGCGGTCCAAGTCAGCGAAGCTGGACAGATCTGGATCGATCGATGTCAGGAACCGACCGAAATGGGCCAGCTCACAGGCCGTCCCCGTGACTCGAGAACGGGTCAGGGTGGCCAAGAGGCGTTCGAGGTAGGCCACCATGGACCGCCGCAGGCCCTCGTTGACGCCCTCGAGATGGCGGTCCCAGCTCCAGCGCTCAGGGACCGAGCGCGGCGGCACCTGGGCCACCGGAGCGCCGAGGTGGTAGAGCACGGCCCGGGTGGCATAGAGGGCGATGCGGTAGTGCTTGTAGTCGCGGCCATGGCGCCGTTCGCGTTCGGACAGTGCCGCCTCGAAGGCCTCAAAGTCCTCGTCGCACAGCTCGACCAGGCGATGTCCGGACTCGATCACCATGCGGACAGGGACCTGCGAAGCCATGGCCTCTCGGGCGCGCAGGGAGTACCCGAGCTGTTCCGCCGCGCTGAGGAAGGTCGCCAGATCAGGGCCGATTGGACTCACCGCACCCTCTTTGAGCACTGCGGTCAACCTACGTTCGAGCAAGTAGTCGTAGCCGGGGTGAAGATAGCCGTGGAGCATGAGGAAGGTGAGCATCGGGCGCACATGGCCGGCTTCGGCCAGGCGAGAAGCGAGTGGCAGGGCGGCGAAACCCTGAGGGTCGGGGAAGCGTCGGAGCAGACTCCTCGCACCGGTGAAGAAGGAGGGGTTGCCCACCCCGCGCTGGGCCAGCCAGTCGACGAAACCGTCGTAGAGGTCAGTGGTGTCGTCGGGAATCGGCCACGCCGCGACCGACATCAGCGACCCACCTGGCGTTGACGGGCCCGAGCCTCGTCGAAGGACCGGCGGACGTGCGCCGGAGAGAGGTGGATGTAGGCGGCAGCTGAGTCCACATGGTCGTGGCCCATGAGCGCCTGCATGACCGCTAAGTCCACGCCCGCCTCGGCCAGTGCGGTCCCAAAACTGTGACGCAGAGCGTGCGGGTGGCCGGCGACGACGCCCGCCTTCTCTCGGTGATAGCGAAAGACACGGCGCAGCCCTTCAGCCGAGAGCGGCTGACCGCGGTGGGGTCCTTTGGCCACCACGAAGAGCTTGGGTTCTTCTGTCTCTGGTCGCTCGGCCAGCAGGTAGGCCTGCACGAGTCCAGCCACGTCGGGATCGAGTGGGACACGGCGCTCCTTGTCTCCCTTGCCAATCACCCGGACCCAGCCCCTCCCGATGTCGACGTCGGTGACCGAGAGGCCGAGCACTTCCGCGCTGCGCAGCCCCGAGAACAGCATCAGCCCGGCCATGGCCCGGTCCCGATCCGTGCGCAGACTCCCGAGCAGACCCTGCGTTTCTTTGCGGTCCAGTCCCCTCGGGAGGCGTCTCGGTTCTCGGACACGGAGCTGGGAACGCGACCAGCGGTTTGGCCAGGTGACCGAGCATCCCAGATCGGGCGCCCTTGGCCGTCCGGCGCGCCGCCGCGCCGCGGGGCACCGGGTTCTGCGCTGTCGGGTCGCGCATGGCCCGGAAGGTGAAGAGTCCCGAGACCGCCGCCATTCTGCGGTTCACCGTCGCTGGTGCATAACCCACCGAACGACCGCTGCGGAGGTCGACGACGTTGCCGCCATGTTGACCGGGGAGCACGGCTTCCCGGCACTCGGCCAGGTAACGCAACAGCGTGTCGGTGCTCACCGCATCCAACGCGGTGCCATCGACCATCAACCAGCGGCAAAAGTGCAGCAGATCGAACGCGTACCGCGCGCACTGTGCGTGGCGAGTATCGGCGGTCGGCCAAGTAGGAGAGGTACTCATTCGCCAAAGAGAACTCAGCCGCTGCCGATCCAGCCAGCGCCCAACCCTCAGCTTGAAACGACCACCTTCAGATCAGATTCGCCGTCGCTTTCGGCCATGCGTCATGAGTATCACCACCGACAGAGCCGCGGGTGGATATTCAAGGGTAAATCACGCCACTAAAGCGACTCGTTCGGATCCGAACCAACCCGATTGGCCGGATAAGGGGGGCAACGGGGTTCAAACGAGAACACCAATGGCCTCCTGCGTCAGTACATGCCCAAGGGCACTGATCTCTCCACCTACAGCCCCAAGGACCTCATCGGTATCCAACGCAGTCTCAACGGTCGGCCTCGCAAGACCCTTGGCTATATGACACCATCTGAGAAGTTTGCCGAGGTCGTTGCGCGGACCCCTTGAAACCGCCCAGCACTCAAGAAACAAGAAAAATGGTCGAAAACGGCAGCACCTAAATAATCCCCGGATCTGTTCGATCCCGCCTCAAGGCTTGGAGCCTGGGCGGACGAGCAGAACGGGAGAAGGGTGCACACCGACATGGACCAATGGACCGAGATCCGACGGAAGGTCCTGGTGGATGGCGCGTCGAAGCGCTCGATCTACCGCGATTATCGGAATTGGGCATCAGGCCCTGGCCAAGATCTTGGGCAGGACCGAACCTTCCGGCTATCAGATGGCCGAGATCCGGGTGCTAGCTGCCCCCAAAACGGAGGCTCCTTCGAGTGCCACCGTCACACCATCGGCCTAGCGTGGCCAGCATGATTCGTCTCTGAGTCAGCACCCGGATGGCTGACGCCGACGGCGATTGCGCGAGACGGCTTCGCAGGGTCGTGAGGTGGCCGGCGGCTCCGCCGGTCAGTCCCTCCGGGTCCACCAGAACAGCTTTCTCAGCTGCTGGGCAGCCACCGCCGAGTCGCAGTTGCGCAACACTCTTCATCGATCCCATGGATTGATGTCAGTCGCCGCCAATGGATAGGTTGACTCGGGAAGGATCGTGCACACCGCTGCCCTCAGCGAAAGTCAAGAAGTAGTCGAGATAGCGCCGCCGGTCTTCGATGGTTGTCCGTGCGTAGATGTGCAACTCCATCCACTCGAGGTACTGGCGAATCTCTGCCGCAAGGGTGGTCATGACTTTTGTCCTCCTCATGGCAGCCGGCGAAGCGCCACTTCTTCACCGGATCCAGCTGCCGACATGTACCGGCCCAAGGGCGCCTCGTCCAAGGAGCCTTACGGCAAAAGCGAAGTGGTTCAAGATCTGCCAAACGGCTACGCAGAACGAGCCGGCCGCTGGGCGAGGTCGGACCCAACAGGCAGATCTGAGTGCCCCTTTTCTTCTCTGCTGTATGGCGACGGTCGGATTTGGGTCATCAATTCTGCGATATGAACCCGACCCGCGGACTGTGTCTACTCTCCATCTGGTCGCTGTGAAGGCCCTCAATCGATCGAATTTCAGGTTGGTAACGATCGGTAGATAATCTCTTGCCTTTGGTACCGAAGACGGAGGAAAGGGATGGCGCGGTATTCCGAGTCGATTAGGCCAGGCTTCGTGAGCGTTGACTCTGTCAGGAAGACTTTGCCGAAAATGCATGCCAACCGTGGATACCTTCGTTGAAACGGCACTAGGTCATGACATCTCAGTTGGACCTACTTCAGAGTCGGGTCCCAGCGAATGTGTTGCATAGATATTTGGTCCTATTTCACCGGTATAGTCAGTTCGCGCACCGGATTATCGAAACGGTTGACATTCATGACGATGTCATAAGTCGGTCGATTTCTGTAGATCTAACCGTTCCGGCTGACCCACTTCCAACCGAGGAGAAGACTAAGGAATCGGCGGACGGCCTTCTCATCCCGAGAAATGATCGAAGTTTGATACCGGTTCTCCGGGCAAAAACGCGGGCGTCTATTTGACAACTTTGGTGTCCAGGACAGTACGGGACGGAAATTGTCCGTATTGTCCCAAGACGAAAACAAGGCTCTTGCTACATTGTTAATCGATACAGAGTTTGAACGATGTGTTGTAGGTTCTCCGAACCGATCTAGTTCCGAACAGGAGCTATCTGACCTGCGAGAAGTCATTAAGTCGATTCCCCTGTACTCGGAAAAATCGGGAACGGCTATCGTAAGGGCGCTCCTTTCAAAGCACAGAACGGCCCAGCTTGGTCTGGATCAGAAGTTGGCGAAGAGCCTCAGAAGGCTCGCCGGATTCTTCGCCAAGAACTACCTAATAACGGTAGAGGTAGCCGCCGGACCGTTAGAGAAGGTGCTTATAAAGTATGAATATGATTCATCATATCGGGGGCATCCGCAATATTTCGAAGAAGGGGGATCTCGTCGGAGTTGGAGGAGAATTCGACGACTACTGGGTCAGCATCCCTTTTCTTTCAGGCTCGGCATCCCACTCGCGTTTGTTGCACCTAGCTACCATTTCCGAATGGTTGTGCCCCCTGGAAACTATTGCAGCGATCAGTACGTCCTTTATGATCCAAAGCGCTATGCCTCCGACAAGAAATCTCCTGAGAAGGTAGTCCTCCAGGAATGGCACCTTGGGCGCGGAGAAAGAGAAAGGGGACTTGATTATCGGGGAGCTCATGAACGAGGAGCGAACTATGCTCATCTTTATTTGCACGGTCTTCAAGATCGGCAACATTTCGCCGTGTTTTCGAGGATCGTCTTCTATGAACGTTTGCCCGGAAGCCTAGGTGTGGTATCGTTAGTGTCGTTCCTCATAACTGCTACGTTAGCAGTTATAGCGTTTTCAGCCAGACACGCACTCATCCATGGTGGCGTTGACCTCGGTATTACGGCCATTCTCCTCGCAATTCCTGGTACGGTTTCCTTTTGGATTCAACCGTCGCTGGATAGGTCAGAACTTCTAACAGCGCCGCTAGCGTCAAAACTGGGATTGCTAGGATCAGGAGCGTTTGCGTATAGTGGGGCACTGACTCTTACGGCGGCTCAGTTATCTGGTGAACTGTCTGAAAGAATGAGTTGGCTAGTCCAGTCTATTTTATTGCTTTTGGCGGCTGGAAGTATTGCTATGTCGGTCGTGCTGATCTTGAAGCTCATGCATGGAGTCGGAGACTATAACAAGGTTAAAGATGGCGACAACGGTTGACGATTTTACAATATGACGGGTCAACACATTGATTTACAATGGTGGAGGAGAAAGCAATGAGCGCGTCACCGAGTTCGACCGGCGGCAATATGTCCCAAATGGCTAGAAAGCAAATTCCTACTAACGAGATTGATGATTGGATCGACAGCCACAGCTTTACTACGCTGAGAGGTGGAGAGTATGTGGTCGAGAATATTGAGACTTTTGATTATCCAGTAGAAACAGCTACCGAAGAAGAGATGACCGACATTTTACAAGCGTTTGATAGAGTTCTCAAGAGGTATCGCGACATAAAGATAACGGCGCAAAGAGAAAAAATACAAAGGAAAGTCGCTGACATCGTGCTTCGAAACGACGAATCTTCAGAGGATCGGTTGATCCAGGAGTTCAGTCAGTTGGTGTTCGCTGACAGAGATAGCAAGAAGTGATGTAGGGGCGGCCAAAGGCGGAATCGGACACGGAGTTCTTCTGCGTTTTCATGGAGTTCCCTCATGGCTGAAGCCATGGACGAGGCCAAGCGACGAATACGGCCAACAGCACGGCAAAGATAATCACGAGCGCTCCTACAGGCCCTCGATGGCGCTGATTTGGAACCCGGATGGAACCTTCAGTCGCTTCGGGGTCTGGGGAACGACTTGACCAAAGATCCGTCACGACCAACGCGGCATCCGCCAGCTGCACCATACATTTGTACGCATTCTCACGAAACGGCTTCAAGGTCCGCATGTCTTTGCGTCTGAGCCAGACGATGCCTGGAATCGGGCCGACAACGAAAGATCAACATCCCCAGCACGAATGCGATTCCGACAAATACAGGTAGTACAAGGACAACCGTCAGCCGTCACGCAATTCCCTCGCTTCGGCGTTTGGGTCTGCTGAAGGTTTCCATATCCCGCGGAGTTCCGCGCTGACGTAGTCCGGGTCGCTCGCAAGCGAGAGAGGTCACTGGTTCAGATCGCCAAGGACTTCGGGATCTCCGATGCCACCTTGGCCAACTGGCTGAAGCCGACATCGAAGATGGGGTGAAGCCCGGCGTCACCTCCGGCGAGGCAGCCGAGATCCGAGAGCTCAAGAAACGGACTCGGCTCCTCGAGCAGGAAATCGAGATCCTGCGCCGGGCGGTGGCCTATTTCGCCAAGGAGCTGCCCCCAAAATGAAGAACCCGCTGGTCCTCGACCTTGCCTCCGACGGGATCCCCGTCACGGTGACCTGCCGGGTGCTGGGCTTCTCCCCTCAAGCCTTCAACAAGTGGCGCCACAATCCGGTGAGCCAACGCGACTGGGAGGAGGCGCACCTCATCAATGCCGCCATTGACATTCACGACGATGACCCGGCCTTCGGGTATCGCTTCATCTCCGACGATCTGGCCAACGCCGGCTTCGCTGTCAGCGAGCGCCGGGTGTGGCGACTGTGTTGGCAGCAGGGCATCTGGAGCGTCTTTGCCAAGAAAAAGGGCCTTTCCAAGAAGGCTGGACCACCGGTGCACGATGATCTGGTGGGCCGCGACTTCACCGCAGACCGCCCCAACGCCCTCTGGCTGACCGACATCGAGCGCCACGAGGCGCTCTTGAACCGAGAGGAGCTGGAGGCAGCCTGACCCTGGGACGAGGGGGGGCTTGCGAACGCCCCGGCACCAACTCGGCAGCCATTTATCAAACTGTCGACGGTCCCGTCTTCGTTTAGTAGCGCGGAATGGGTCCGGCATCGTCAGGATGGATACCCCTGAGTTGTCCGATCATCCGTTCCAATCCCCACTGCGGATCGAGTAGCGGTGGCTTGTCGTAGTTCGCAGCTGAGGTGTCGATCATAAATCTGCGGAGTGCTCGATGATCGGCTTCAGGAGCGAAGACGGCCACTATGTGGGGCCAAGGCAACTGGATGTGGTCCACGTGTCGCCACTCTCGCTCCCACCAGAACTCCTTCCTACCTCCATTGGTCATTGGCCCCATTTGTTCAATGAACGGAAGCAGTCGAGCAATGTCGTAGTCGGCTAGCGACTGTCCTGTCGCAACCGCGTCATCGTTTGCAAGTTGACGGAGACTATTGATCGGATTGGTGAGCCAGGTATGGCCCGGGGTGATGTCCAAGTACCAGACTGGATTGACCCGATTGCGACGAGCCCATGCCTTGGTGACAGCCACTCCATAGGGTGACAATCCGTGCTCTCGACCTTCAATGGCTGAACACATCATCCATACGTGCTCGAGTGGAGTTTCGGTGAAGCACACCACCTTCTGAGACTCCTGAAAATGCTGATCTCCGGTTGCAAAGTCCCTTCCCATTCCGAACACTGAACGCGCTTCGATGGAAATACGATCCAGGATTCGCTTGAGGTTGTCGATAGCGGTGTGTCCGTCGTAATCCTTGGTCAAGTGGACCAAGAAGGTGGAGAGGTCGGTGCGTCTTTGAAGGAGGTCCTCGATTCGGTTGGTCATGGATCAGCTTCCGTTCAGCCGAACGCGAGTCTGATCGATGGCCTCACGCACCGATCCACACGTGAGGATGAGATCCACTGCGACACGGAAGCGATTGGACTGATAGTTGATCCGCTTGCCGTCGTCGCCCACTCCGGAGGGAAGCGGTGCCAGCAGGGGAATTGGAGGCCCAAGGTAGTAGACCAGATATGGGCGATCAGGGTCATCGAGTGACGGAAACTCCGGAATAACGGAACGCAGATCGGCAACAACCTCCGTCCGCTCAACGTGACGCACTTGTTGAATGTGCCCACTCCAACGAAGAGCCAAGAAATTATCGGGGACTTTTGGCCAACGAGCGTCATTCCAACCGAATGGATGAAAGTAGATATTCCGCTCCAGCACTTCTCTCGGTTTGAGCGGTCGATCTACCTCCACGTACGTTGCACCAAGGGATACGCAGTAGGCGATATTCGAAGTCAAGTCCTGCACGGTGGTGACTCCTCTGAGGTAGGTGACAAGTTGTCGGGCCAAATGCCGCTCTTGATGCGTTCCGGTTCCGTGACAAGCGGTGTTGGCATGGGCCACCATGTCGGCCCATGAACGATGGTCGACCTCGACCCCCAAGACCCGTTCAGGCAAACGCAGTCGGGCAAACTCGTTGGAGCTGTCAGTCAGTGCCAGCAGGCGTTTGGTCGACAGCTGTGACGACATCAATCGTCCGGCGTAACGCTGGAGTTGATCGATCCCCGGAATCTCCCAAGCCCGCTTGGCCTCGATTATCAAGTGGGCCTTGGGGGTGAGAATCTCAATGTCGGTGATTCCGGTCGCGTCGCGCTCCTGCAGCAGGATTGATTGCACTTCCCCACAATTCGATCCGAGCACATCGTCCATCAGCGCAGTCGTGAACGACGGCACATTGGCCAGGGCCCAGCCGAGACAGAAGGTGAGGTCGTTCTCCTTCTTGCCCAGTAGGTCGAAAACCGTGTGGACCGGACGCCCGTGAAGCGTCAGTTCCATTCTGGCGACTCGAACGCAATCATGGAGCGGACGGTAGTCGAGAAACACTGCGAAAAAGGAGATCCGGCATGGGAATGCAACTGTGGTTGTAGTGGCCAGATGAGCGGCACCAAACTTTCGCCAAGGACACGATGAGAACGTGCGATCTGCCGTAATGTACTGCTAGGCGACATAATGTCGCTCTGTCGCATTTTCGGCTTAGGCCCAGGAGCTCGGAACGCGGGAGAACTCTGTATCCAAGCTCACCCCAATCGTCGGCCCTAAGATCTCGGCGACATAATCCTAGGTCAGGGCGACTTTGCGCGGAACTGTTACAGCCTTACGGCATGCTCGGATTCGAAGCGGCACCGCGCTGCTACTATCGAACACACGTTCGTCAGAAGATGAAAGAGGCTCCTATGGCCCAAGTCAACCCATACCACTCCGATACCGATCCTCAAGATCCGGTGCACCACATTTACGACGACTGCCCCGCAGGCGAGCGAGTCATCAAAGACGGCAATGCGAAAGCCGGCGATGGCGGATATCGACTCTGTGAATTCTGCGCCCGCAAGCAGACCACCGGAAAGTTCTGAGGGCAGTGACGATGCCCCAGCAAACCCAACTGACCGGCTGGAGACTGGATGTCCGCAACTGGCTAGCGGCGGTCCTTCAGCAGCAGAACCGCTCGTACTATGCCGAATTCACTCGTGTCGCGAACGAAATGAAGAGTCAGTTCCCGAAGAACTTCTGGATCGGACTTTGCGGCTGCAATTTGTGAAGCCGCTGGCGGTTTGGATCGTGAAGTCAGCGTTCAAGGATGCAGCAAACGATTTGGGCTTCACAATCAGCGATGAAAACCTTGAGTTCCTTTCCGCGCTGGCAGTTGACGCGTTGGCGACAGGCTGAGCGCCTGAACTTCGGAGACAAGCGGGTTCCTGTCCGTCGATACGGGCCAGGGAGCATGACCCCGGGGGCACAGATTGCCAAGACAGCTGCACTCCGTTAGACCTTCGGACGCTGAAATCTCAAGAGTGGATCTCCGGAAATAGGCGTGGACTATCGCCACCAGACGCGTTCTCGCCCGCCAACGACGATGAAATGTCTGGCCCGACGCGATTGAGCCTGTGACCTGGGGAACTGCGGTATGGTGAGGGGCCTCACGCCGCACACCTAGTGCAGGCGCGCGGGTCACCTGAATATTCGTCCGGAGCTTTTGACCATGCCATTCCGAAGACCGTCACAACCATCCGAGGCACCGGACTCGCCCGAGGAGCTCTTTCGCGAATTGCGACGACCGAAGGATGGGCCCCCGTATCTGTGGACGCATCAAAGCGATCTGCTTCGTGAATACCTCAGCCACCACGACTCCAGCGATATAGCTCTTGAGCTTCCGACAGGCGCTGGAAAGACTTTGGTTGGAATGCTCATTGCCGAGTGGCGAAGGAGGAGTCTTACTCAGCGAGTTGCCTACCTCTGCCCGACGACCCAATTGGCGAAACAAGCCGCCAAACACGCATCGAATTATGGAGTGCAACCCGTCGTACTTATTGGAAAGCACCAATCGTGGACGGATCATGACGTCATTCGATATGAGAGAGCGGATGCGTTTGCAATAACCACGTATGCAGCCCTGTTTAATTCTCACCCGCATCTTGAAAGTCCCGAGACGCTGGTTCTAGACGATGCTCATGCTGGCGAGCAGTTTGTCGCGGCGGCGTGGTCGATCGAAATCCAAAGGACGGACCCGGTCTACTACAAGTGCCTTGAGTACCTGAAGTTGGCCTTGGATCCCCTCGTAGTTCAACTACTCGGCAGCAACGACCCCGGCCCCGTTCGCATGCAGGAGTCGTATCTCGCCTCGCCGCTTGTCCTCAGGCCGCTCTTGCCGGCGATCTCATCAATTCTTGAGTTGAGCTATTCGTATCCAGACAGTCAGTACTTCTCTTTTCAGATGGTTCGAGCGCATCTTGATCGCTGCTTCTTCTTCGTTTCTCATCAGAACATACTGATTCGGCCCTGGTTTCCGCCGACGTTCTCGCATGCGCCGTTCGCCAACGCCAATCAGCGGTTGTACATGAGTGCGACAATGGGCGAAGGCGGCGAATTGGAGCGAGCGTTTGGGCGACGATCGATCACTCGGCTACCCGTTCCGCCCGGTTGGGATGAACACGGAACTGGTAGACGACTTTTTGCCTTCCCCGATCTTTGTTTGGGGATGCAACCAGCGCTATTGCCGAAGGTGATTTCAAAGATCGTAGACAGTGCTGGGAAGGCCGTCGTCATTTGTCCTAGTAATAATTCGTTGGATGTATTCCTTGAGTCGCTCAAATTGGCGGACTTCGAGGTTCTTCGTCCTTCAGACATCGAAAATAGCCTTGCTCCTTTCGCGGACAAAGACAGGGTTGTTCTAGCCTTGGCAAATCGATATGACGGAATCGACCTGCCAGACGATGACTGTCGGATGGTGATACTGGCCGGCCTTCCGGTGAGCGCTGACCTACAAGAGCGCTTTTTGAACGGCACGCTTGGCGCTGTCCGAGTGTTGCAAGAACGGCTGCGGGCGCGCCTAGTTCAAGGGGCGGGGCGCGCGACTCGCAATCCTTCGGATTTTGCACTCGTACTCATCACGGGTCGACAACTGTGCGCATTCCTGAGCCGACGGGAGGTGCAACGATCAACACACCCAGAGGTACAGGCAGAAATCGAGTTCGGATTAGAAAATAGCATCGGAGTAACAGTTTCCGAGATGCAAGCAAATATTGAACATTTCCTCAAGCAGGATGATGAATGGCTTGAGGATGGTGATCCAGCCATTTCTGATTTGCGCAAGACCCTCACGAAGGAACCAGCGCCCGGATCCGAGCAGTTAGGTCGTTCTGCTCGAAGAGAGGTGGAAGCGAATGAGGCTGCGTGGAAAGGAGAATGGCCTCTGGCAGTGGATCGAGCAAAGGAAGTCATCGAATTGTTGGCTGGCGGATCGGAGACTCGGCCATATCAGGCTCTTTGGAACTATCTCGCAGCAACGTGGGCCGATGCGGCGGTCGCAACGGCTGGAGTCGACGCGGAAGCATACGAATCAATGAGAAGAGAGTTTCTTGTTCGCGCGATCTCGGCTGGTCATGGAACTAGGTGGATGGACTATTTCTCGCCGCTTCCGGATGGACACCTGACGGACCCGGTGGAGAACGCCCAAACCGCATTGCGTCGTGAAGCTGTGGATGGAGTCATTGGGAGGCTCACGGACTTACGCACTCAGTCGACGTTTGATGGTGCGATTAGTGCGGTGCAGTCGGGACTGGGCCAAACGGATTCGGGGCCCTACGAGCGGGCTCTTGTCGAACTTGGCAAGCTCCTGGGAGCCAGTGAATCGTTCAAGTCGAGCACCATGGCGCGCGCAGATGCAGTATGGCCATGGGGAGATGAGATGTGGGTCGCAATAGAGGCAAAAAGCGAAGAAAACGAGGGCGCCTCTGTGTCCGCAAAGACCATTCGTGAGGCGAATACTCACCTTCAAGGAGCATCTGCCGACCTTGGTCGATCGATTCCTCCCAGTAGCATGACATTCGTCGCCACACCTCGTTCGCGGATAGATCCGTTCGCTATACCGTTGGTGGATGAGCGTGTACATTTTGTGCGACTTGACCAGATGCAAGACTTAGGGGATAGGACTTGCAACGCGTGGCGGTCACTGCGAAGTCGATCGGTCGGGCTTTCCGGAATAAATCTAGCCGCACTTGTACGAACGACTCTTAGGGAATGGTCCCTATTCCCGGATCAAATTGTGGCTGGTCTCATCGACGAGAATTTCATCGAGCGCCACTCCTTAGGGTACATCCAAGCAAAATATCTGACGAGCAAGCGGTGGTTTAGTCGTTATTGTCGCGGAGCTGACGAAAGCCCGCGTTTGGCGCTTACGTGCTGAGGATGGACCGATCCCTTCGTGCCAGGGATCACCGACACCACCGAGGCGTCGCTCTCGTCCATGCCATGGTCCAGCTCGGCCAAAGCGAGCTCGAGACGGTCGCCGAAGGCATCGAGAACATCGACACTGGCTAAGGCTTCCTCTTCGGGCAGCCGCTCGACGCGGGGCCGCTGAGTCGCCCTGTTAGACCTTACGGCGAGGCAGTTCCGTTGTGAATTCCACCATATCCAAGCTCGAGCTCTTGCGCGAGAATATCTACATGAATAGCGTACTCAGACAGGAACACATCAGTCATCTGCCGGAAGACGACGGGGCCTGGGTGTGCCTTTGCCAAAACGAACCTGCTGATGAAGGCTTCTACCCAGTCAATCGACAGAATGTCATTGTAGATCCAGTCGCTGAACTTTGGGATTGCACTAACTATGTCTGTTCTCGGTGCGGTCGCATTATCAACATGAATACGCTTGAGGTTGTCGCACGAGTGCACCCGAACACACTTGTCTTCCCCGAGGGGGCGTAGAGTCACCCGTTGACAACAATGCGGACTGAAGACGACGTTGTACAAGGGTAAAGGGCTGACAGTAGTGTTGCGTAAGTGGGAAAACGCCGTCCACAACAATGTGAGAATCGCATCGGAACGAAGAAGTCGCGGATTTCGCATTGTCTCCAAGCGATTCGTAGTGAAATGCCTACTCGTCGCGGTTGGTGGAGTTGTCCTTGCAAGACTTGGCTTCTGGTTGACGATGAGTCAATCTACAGCGGATTTCCATAATTCGACGATTTCGGAATCGCTTCCCCGCGGCGAGATCATTTACAGCCACAGTGATTCCGGAGACCTACACGGATTGTGGGACGATACGGTCATCGAGAAGATTGCGGATTGTTCAAGAGCGTCCTGTCGGTTGAAGGGACACGCGGTATTGAAGGGATGCGCCAATACATCTGCAAATTGTATTGCCCCGTGGACTTCAATCTCCAAGATGCCCCCTGGCTTGATCATCGCACCCCTGGGTGGTTACCCGAAGCCAGTTTTCACTCCCGCAAGTCGGCTCCTCACTGACCCGGCGACACTGTGCACTGCGAGCATGAGCGGAGGGGACGAACACGGAAATTTCTCGCACAGCAAACTTATTTGTGTGAGTCGGGCTGAACATACCCTCCTATTTCGATCCACGACCTTTTGATCGATCCGACCGGATCGGCTAATTGTGGAGATCCCCGCAATCGGAAGCAATGTCTGCCTTGAGTTTCATATCTGAGGTCACGTAGTTCTCGTCGAGAACTTTGGCCTGCGCTTGGACCTGCGGGGTTACTTGTTGAGTCGTAGCCAATCCAATCAACATCGATAAATCGGTCCTCATGTGATTGGCCGACATGGCAATGTTTGAGGGAGCTGTCGACACCAAACGACGGAGATCCGCGGAAACGATCTCAGCTTGCCTCTCCGCGTTGCTATCGACCGTCGCGGACCGATCTGCACTGAGCACCTTGAGGTCACTAAGTGTGGTTCGGGCGATACCGCAGTATTGCGCCGCGCCACTCGAAGTGCTGCTGCATCCGCAGAATGCCAGGGAGGCAATCGACGCCGCAGAACAAGAGATCAAGAGTCTCAACACGGGGCGGCCTAAAGCTGTCCGGATGCGTGCTCGACGAAGTCTTGTGCCCCTGCTAATTGAAGTGCCCACCCCGGCAGATCGTACAGACTCTTGAGGTTGTGGACGTTTGGCGTGAAGTCGTACTGGTCGTATGCCGTAAAGCACTGAGATGATGTGCGTCTAACGGTGAATGTACCAAGCGCGTAGTACATGTCTGTGCTCGGGGAAGGACGATAAAGCGTGGATCCGTTGACCTCCAACCCCTTGGCGGTTGAAGCGAATCCAGCATTGCTTTTGAAGAAGGCCCAATCTATGACTACAGGCAGTCCGCTGCCTCCCAAATAATGGTCCAAGAGCGTCACATCCACATGATCACTATTCGGGACAAATGTTCCTTGAAACTGCTCACACTGCACGTTAGGTGCGCCCGGCGGCGAAGCGGGTGAGCGCGAGTTGACCGGTGGCGCGGCAGGTGTAGACGATGACGATGATTGGGGTGTGATCGGTGTCGGACCGGCCGTTGATTTGACGGGGGAAACGTTCGTAGCTGGGGGTGTTGCTGGTGATGGGGTCCCGCCCCACGATACATGGTTCGATTCAACACCTTCGGCGTCAACCCAATGATCCGGCCCGTCGTCTGAATAGCAGTATGAAGAAGTAGAAACATTGCCGTCGTTGTCGGTCGTAATTGAGAACGTATAGAAGCCCCCTGGATTGACCGTATCGCTACATGAGACGGACACTGGCGCATCGGGGGCGAATCCCTGAAGGGTTATTGCGTACCTGTACCCAGAAGGAGCGACCGGGCCTTGAATCAAGATAACGCTTTTCGGTCGTGTCGGAGCGGGCGCCGTCGTGCTGGTTGTCGGCGACGTCGGCGTAGGACTCGTTGTTCCACAGTCAGGAACTGAGAAGTCGGTGTTGTGGGTGTATGGGCCACCCCAAGGATCACCGTTCATGAACGTATTGGCCACTGCGTAGTACTGGTCGTTCCACGGAGAGCTGGCAATGCGGTACCAATATCCATCCGGGTTGGCGCTCACGATGGTTGGGTCATACACCTTGCATGACACTTGGACGGTGGACGCAGGACTTATGAATGTTCCCTCGCCTGATGCGTTGTGGTAGTCGCTGAATGTGTTCGCCCCGTGGTGACCTTGTTGTTCTGGGTAGGTGGATTCGGCACCTGCGGTTCCCGAACACATGAAGCATGCGATCGCTGTAAGCGCCGTGACCAGGAAAACCCGCATTCCCGTTCCAGGACCACGTGAGGCGACCATGAATGAAATCTAGGTTCGAAGTAGGTTGAAAGCAATGGGCTCTCATGTGTCAAGAGTCCCTTCGATCCAGGTTGGCATCACGTTAAGTCATATTGGCGCCGATTGTCTCCACAGAATCTGGTTTGAATCCACTTGGGTCGTCCTGAGCGGAATAGTCCATGGATGCCCTTCGCCCGATTGGAAGGCGGCAAGCAGCTCGGACAGGACAGACTGGTCGAGGGCCATCGGTGTGTACTCTTTTGGCGCGTTCGGACAGGAACACACCGAGGATCACGCCGCTGGCCCCCCTTATGGGTGGACCCTCGGACTCACTTCAAAACCCACCACTCTGGGGGACGCTGCCCGTTCCCTCTTGGCGACAGCCATTTTCACCCCTGGTTGGCCCCATCCGGTATCTACGCAGCCATTCGCCGAGACCTGAGCTCGTTGACCATTCTCCATTGAATCTGATCGTAAGCAGTTTTGGTTTCGGAGAAACTGCGGCCACCGGGATCCGCTATCGGCCAATATCTCAGGTGCGCATTGTCTCGAAGCCAATCCGGCAGTTGCGGCAGCGGAATCATTGAGACGACAGAATCAACATTGGAAACCATCTGTTTTGTTACTCGATTTCGTACGCTACTTGAAAGGTCCACACCGGCGTACCGGGCCATCACTTGAAGCACGAAGCACCTTCCAACGTGATCGCGAGCGTAGTCACCCAATGTCTCCCCGAGTCGGGTGACCGCCGTACCGGCGGAGATCGCATCGGACGTCTTCGTCAGTTGGTTATAGAGGGCTGCAGCGATCTGGCTTCTTCCGACATTGGAGCGACAAATGAAGAGTATCTTGACCATGAAAATTGTTCCTAGTGCTTCAATTGTCACACAGTTTCTAGTGAATGGGAATAGACATTCTCGTGTAACAAAGCAATGAGTGTTCGCTGGTCGCTGCGCCACCGTGCAATATTGCGTATTGGCCTGAAGTCATGAAAGACGTCGAGGAGTGCACGTCGGAGGGAGGCTGCATCTGAGATGTCATATGCACGGATCGAGGCGTGCTGGTCAGGAATGCAGGTCGAATCTGGTGCAATAACCGCCGTCCCTAGGTCAAGGCATGCTTCAGCCCATCCAGAGTGCGTGCCCAGTCTGTACGGCAGCACGGAAACATCGACGCGCCTGAGATAGGCCCACAACTGTGCGTCCGTGAATCGGTTATGGATCCGGATGTCTATCCTTGGATGGGCGCTCAAAGACTTGAGCAGTTCGAGTACCCGACCGTTCTTGGTGCTTGCTCTGGCAGTTGCCTCTCGGTTCAGGTCGACCCGTAGTCGCATCCATCGGGACTGAGCAAGAACCTCTTCCATCATGAGTAGGGAGGCCGTTGCATCGAGTCCGGGTCTCAGGCTCTTGAGGTGAAGCCCAACCGTCAATTCGTCACTGCGCCCCCGCAGTTCTCGAGCGGCTTCGGTGTGCCCAATCGTCTGAAGATCCACAACATGGGGATGCGGGATTACCTGCACGCTTCGACCCCAGGTTTCCATGATTTGCTTCGCGGCATCATGCGTCAATGAGATGACCTGCGCAGCGGAGGATGTGAGGAGGTCAAGGTGGCTGCGATGGCGCAGTTGGTCCTCGACTTGAGGATCCTCCAGATCGTGGACCGTGAAAACGAGTGGCTTTGCGTGATTGGAGAGAGCTGTCACGAAGCCACGCATCTGGTGGATCGGGACGTCCCTGAATCCAAAATGGACATGAAAGATGTCGAAAATGTCGTGGTTCTTCTCCACCCAAAGTGGTGAGATCAATGCTTGTGCTGAATAGGTTTCTCTCCGAAATCCCAGACGTTGCACATCAAACCCGGTTGCATGGAGGTGTTTGACGTACACATGGTCGATTGGAGCGGACGCGACTATCACCAATGGGTTGGGTCGGTCCGACGGACCTGTTTGTGTCGCATCTAGTCGAGCACTCTGTCGCGTATTGTCTCGTCGAGAAATCTGACGAGTCTTTTCGCTTCAGTCGACTCCGGGTCGAACGTCCACTCAACCGAGAAACGGTAGAGCGCGAGAACGAGGGCGGTTGCGGTTATCTCGTTCGCCGAAACAGTAGCGGAGCTCCATCTCGCGTACCCTCTTGCTACGCGGTCAGCAGATTGCCAGTCGAGGAACACTGCGAGGGCGGCAAAATCCCAAGCGGGCGAAGCAATCAGAGCACCGCCAAAATCAATGACACCCGAGAGAACGCCGTCCTGCACGAAAATGTGGTCTTGGTGCAGATCCGAGTGCACAATTGAGGGTGTGCCCAGGCAGAGCAGGTCAAGAATATGGGATTCCTGTGCACCAAGGGTGCTGGCGGCAACCGGTAACGACTCTGCGATCGGATGATCCATTAGCGCCGAGCCATCCATCGGCCAAGCTTGCCCCGATCTCCAGCGCAGCTGGAGGCCGCGCAGAGGTGAGGCGGACAGGCCAGACAATTCTAAAGGAGTCTGGGCAAGAGGCCCATAGTTGGCGCCAGGGAGGCCGTGTAGGCCGGCCAGAAATTCCCCGAGGCTTTCGGCGACCGGATCGGTGATGGCTCTATTGCTGATCGAGCTACCGGGCACCATTGAAGTGACTGACCATGCGACGTCGAAGGGACCAGTGTCAGCGAAGTCGTAGCTAGTTCCCAGAGGGATTGGTACCGGCCAACCGCCAGATCGGAGTTTACGAAGGATCGCCGACTCCGACAGATACGTGCATGGCAGGGGCGAAGTCGAGCGCCTCACGCGTACGACATAGGAATCACTTTCATCGTCAACTCGCCATGCTGAGCTGGCGACTCCCCGTCCGAGGCGAACCGGGCGGGAGGTCACGTGGATTCCTACCATCTGGGCAATGGATTGAACAACCGCCGCGGCGTCGCTCCGTCCAGAACTGTCCACTGTCAACTTTGCCAGACGGCAGACGGCTTCATGGCACGTCGCTCGATCCGCCGGAGGCCGAAAGCGACAATGTGAAAGTTGTAGCAAACTCGTGTGGTGCCGTGAGAACGCGTAGGACTGCCGCCGTAGACAAGATGCAATTGTAGATGGGCACGCCGCGAGTCACCTCCAAATTCTCCATCTCGCGATAGTTGGTATGCAACCATTCGAGCGGCGAGACACGCAGGCCGTGTTGTGCGTAGCTGGGATTTTCTTCAATACCCCAACCCGGCCTATCTGGCGATGGGACGACGAGAAATGCGCCTCCGCCAAGTCGAGTTATCGACTCGTAGTCGAGATGAGGTCTTCGAACACAGACATTGGCGAATACCAGCGGAACGTTCCCGGTGTTGACGCTTATGTGCCCCAGATGCGGAGGAATCAACAAACAATCGCCCTCTCTAACCTTTACTCCGTAGGTCAGGATCCTACGATCGACCGGGCATTGAAGAAGAATAATTCCTTGCCCGTAAACAACTTGGTAGAAATCTGGCGATGGCACGCCTATTCCTTCCATCGACGTGTGGTAGTGGCCGATGGTTTTGGGATACTCGCCCGTCCACCTGCCCGTTGGGTCCGGCAATATCGAGGTCACATCGAATTTCAAACCCTTGGACTCTTCTGGATAAGCAAGACCCTGGGCGTCCAACACCCTCTCGTCGTCTACGAGCCGGTAGATGACGGTAACCACTTCATCTCGTTCTCCTGCGGAGACTCCAACATGTCGCGAACGAACTACTCCCGCATCAACAAGCTCGCCGAGGGTCCGAGCCTTCGTCGCTTCTACCGGGACCAAGAACTCAATTGACCCGTCATCACTATTCAGAAAGGCCGGCACCCCAAGAGTGGGTCCGACATCGATAATTGGCATTTACGTCAAACCTCTCAATTGGTGTGCTCGCTGCGCCATTGGTGATCCTGGCTTATTGCGCGACATCGCACGATTTACGTCTGCCGCTCACTGCCGCCGTTGTTCCAGTTCCGGCGGTGACTACAACGAAGGAGCTATTTCGAAAACATGTCGTTAGCTTGCGTCGAATAGACGTGGCCGATCAGATCCGAGCCGAGGTTGTGAAGGTGCCCAGGCGAGAGACTTGTTTCGTCATCCAAATCATTGCGGGAAATGGTGCCAAGAATGCTGTCATCTGTTCAAGAGTGTCAAAGATGCATCGGCCGAAGGCCGAATAACCCCAGGACACCAATCAACCGCCGGAGTAGTCGTCTCGGTCAACGTCGGCTGCCTGATCTCGCAAGACACCAAGCACGTCATCTGGTTGATAGATCTCTCCAGCGTGTAACGACGGGGGAGTGGGGTCGACCGGAACTAGATAGTCGGTGGCATCTCCGTGGAGCCAGAGGTTGATGGAATAGACCGCCGGGATTCGTAGAAGCCGAAGTTCGAACTCATTGGACCCACCAATGGGTCTATCTTCAATTGTGGATATGATCTCGGCGGATCGCGGTCCGGAGGGATCCCGGCTGAGCGATGCAAACTGGTGATCATCGCTTCCTTCGTTGGAAGTTGTCTCAGCCGTGGCCACCACAGCAGAATCGCTAGTCACGAAGTACCTCCATCCGACATCCTGAGCAGATTCCAGGCCCCGGCGCTCCATGAGGTCATCGAGGCTGAGAACAAAGATTCGATGAGGAGCAGTCAGCTCGCTCGGTGCTCCTTCCGGTGCTCTCGGCGCAATAAGAAACCCTTGGCGCATATCCGGCTGAGTTGAGGACCCACCGCTCAACTCATTGACACCAAGCAGAGCACTGGTTACCGAGGATTGTGGTGGTTCGTCCGTTCGTAACCTCATGCGGGCTCTCCCTATCTCACGAGGTAGGTAGCGTTCCAGGTGCCGATTCCCTGGTACCTACCTCCGAGGACGCTCAGAGCGACATCGGAGGCCCCGTACAAAGGATCTGCCACTCCAATATACGGCTGTGAGCCCAAGAGCAGCCCGGCGAACGCCAGGAAGTGGCCGCCACCGCCGGACCACTGGATTCGGGCGCCGACAGGCCTATTCGCGGTCAGTTGAGCGCCAAGGGCACCTATTCCAACGGGACCCGTGCTCATTCCAGCAAAATGACCGACCGCCTGGAGGGCACGATCGAGATAGAACGCCTTGTTGCAAGGGTTGACCGCTGCAGGCCCACAGCAGTTCTGGCCAAGGGTACGTCCAGCGACTTGGCACTGTGTCCAGTTCGGGAAGGACTTGGAATGGAGGGCCACGCTCGTGGCTACGGCAGCCCAACACCATTTGGGCTGTTGCTGAAGTTGCATCGTGAAGGCAAGGCGTTGCCAGGTCGGGAGGGGAGGGGGGGCGATAAGCGCTCGGGTTGGCGTCGGTGCCGAGATCGGCACGCGCCACGAAAAAACCGACATGGACCTTCTCTCTGGAGATTTCCAACCAGGGTTGTATTATGACAGCGTAGGAGGTGGGCTGCCATGGCCAATCAGCGAAAGACCAGCATGTCCCGCGGCCGATACCTGAACAGAGGCCGAACGCCGTTCGCCGTTGGCGCCTTAGTCGTCGTGGGAGTCTTGCTGGCCCAGACGACGGCCTCGGCTGCGTCGACCTCGACAACAAGCCAGCCCGCGACGACGAGTTCCAGCGCTGATGGCTGGCTGGCCCTTGCCGCCATCCTCGTCGGCGTAGCCGTGGCCATTTCGCTGACCGTAGTCGTCTACCTAGACCGCAAACAGAGCAGAGAAAAGACCGTGGAGGCGCTTCGGCTCGGCGTGTCTAGCGTCACGCAATCCAATACGCCCCTGCAGGCCAATCTCGCCGGAGGCGGCGGGCCAGCTGATCTCACAATCACGGCCGATAGCGATTCTACGGTGGTCGGGTCGACGATCACGTTGACGGCTACGAACGAAGCAGGCGACGAAGTGGCCTGCACGTGGACCTTTGATCCAACTGGGGTAGTCGCTCCCAGCGGCACGGGCCCGAATGCCAACTTGGTCGTGACGGGCACCAAAGCGGGCACGGTCACCGCCACCGCGAGCTGGGCGGATCTCGCTCCCGGCGCAGTCCCGCCATTTCAAACCGGCACGAAGCAGCTGACAGTATCGACACCGAAGTCGTCGACGGTGAACTTCTCGGTGCTCGGAGCAGGTCTAGGGAGCGCGCTATTGGCCCTCTTGGCCATCAGTGGCGCTATCGCGTTGGCGTTCCGAGGAGATTTTTCGGCCGAGATCGGTACCCTCCTTGGGACTGCGCTTGGAGCTGGCGCGGCCGGAGCGGTCTCTGCCGCATCGAACTCATCGAATAGCAATAGTCAGCCAGCGAACCCGCCACAATCGGGTCAGGGGTAATCCAGTTCACTCATTGAAGGCTGCCTGTCGCCGTTTCGGTTCTTGAACCGGCCTGGGATCCCCGGAGACTTTGGCCAGGTTAGGAAGGAATTGGTTGGCTGACGGACCCCACAGAACGCTCCGAAGGAGTCTGCGCATCCTGCTCACTAGACCAGCAAGCAAAGTCGTGGACAGCATCACCGAAGGCAACAATTGGAAGGCGAGCACCGACCACTTAGAAGACAGGCTACTGTCCGAAGGCTGGGTGCATGGGTGGATTGCCTAGTCCGAGATACTTTGGGTCACACTGAGCAGCTCTTTGCCGTTCGAACGATCAGATTGGCAAGAGCCCGCAAGCCAAAGGTATCTGGGTGGAGACCATCGGCAGTGAACCAGTTCTCAGGCGAACCCGTCTCGAGGTGATGCGTTGACGACAGGATCGTCCAGTCGGCAAGTAGCACCATGTGGTGGGGCGACCTCGACACCTCCTTCGTAAGCGTCTCTCGTACCTGGAGGGCCATGGCCGAGTAATACCGTTCTACGCCGAATACCGTGGTCGGGTGGGAGCTCGGCGAGACCAGAACCACGCAGCTTGACAGAGAGCTGGCCAGCTGCACCACACTTCGAATGCTGTTGTCGGTACCATCAATGCGCGCGACTAACTGCGGTTCGTTGTTCAAGGAGGAAGCGAAGGCGGCCCGCAAGGCATCGTTCGTCCCGAGTTCAATGACGATGGCGGATGGCTGTCCTTTTGCCGCCGCTCGGACTCGCCTTGCAGCGGAGCTACCTTGCACGACGCTAAGGGGCCAATTCCCTTGAGTGTTTTCTCCTTCACCCCAGCCGGCACCGGGCTGAGCGGTGATGCCCCAGGTCACGCCAGTGGGTCCATCAAAGCCGGGATTTCGCAGAGCCTTGGCGAGGCTCGATGCAATGCTGTCCCCGATGAAGGAAATCTTCAGCTCGTGGGAATCTCTATTGCTTGCGTTGGCGGCTCCAGTTAACAGCACGATCAGGGCAATGCCCATTAGCACTCCCCGAGCGGGTGCCGAGATCCCCTGCCATAAGCGCTTCACCAAGGCACCGCAAGCCGATGTGGTGCCGATTTGGTCGGCCAGCACGCTGGCAGATGCCAAACTTTGAACTTCACGTTGGAAACCTCCCCAAGGCAGTTGCGGGTTTGGCGCTCGTTGGCTTGGTCCAGCTAGCTCGTAGCCCTCAACCTTCCCAAGGAGGATCGGGTTTCGGGTTGAGTGCCGGGACTCTTGCATGATTCGCACGAGGAAGTAGGATTTACGTTACCCCGATCTTCTGCGGATGCCAATGTCTTCGATGTTCCCGATTGGCTTCGCCAACCAAAGGAAGGTGCGATGTCGGACTCGGCGAGTGCCTGGCCACCCGCAACCGCCCACATGATGGATGTAAAGCTGCTACGAATCGGACTGTCCCCTCGATTCGGTGAGCAAGACGCCGAGCACGCACAAGCCCTTGCTTACAGATTTGATGAGTGTCCACCGATCTTGGTCGATAAGCGCACTTCAACAGTTATCGATGGGGTTCATCGTTTGCTAGCGGCGCGGATGATCGGACGAACCAGAGTTGAAGTCCGATACTTTGATGGGACGATTGAAGAGGCGTTCGTCGAGGCGGTCAAGACAAATATTTCACATGGCAAACCTCTAACGTTGTCCGAGAGAGAGGCGGCCGCGATACGGATTCTCGGAATGAGGAGTGAATGGTCAGACCGCCTGGTCGCGAGCGCATGCGGCCTGTCCGACAAAACAGTAGGGCGCCTGCGAAAATCCACTGCTGATATTCCCCAGGTTGCGAAGCGGATAGGTCGAGATGGTCGCTATCGCCCGACTGACTTGAAGCAACGCCCGAGCAAGATTCCTGCTGCACGTTCCGGCCAGCCGTCTACAAAGGCTGATGATGTTGTTCGCCCATGGTCAAATGCAACGCCTACGGTGATGGGCGCGGGGGAGCATCTCAATCGGGGAGGGGTCTTCCCAACTGCGGGCAAGGACGAGAGATATGGCACACCGACGGACCTTTACGCACAGCGTTTCGCAGATAGTTCTCCAGTTCCATGGAATGCCGATCAGGCCATTCTGGCGCTGCCGGGTGGACGAGAATTCGCGGAATGGCTAGAGCAGACAAGAGTCTCTCAAGGACATTGGGAAAGGCATATTGCGGAGATTCCCATCGGACGAATACCTCAACTAATCGAAGATGCTCGCTCTCGATCAGTTGAATGGGCGAAGCTTGTGAACTGCCTTGAGGAGCAAATGAGAAAGCGCAATCGAAGGGTGTGATTCCGCGCTGGAGGCGTCCGGATATTGACGCCACACTCCGTCGACACGAATGCATTCATGGTTCACAAGCATCTCTCCCGTTCGGCAATCGACTGCGGAATTTCCGCAGTCGAAGTCGCTAGGTCCATGGGGAGTTCCGTTGGGGGTGCCATTGGACGACCTGGCTTTGAGGCAAAAAAATGCAATCGGATCTTGGGCGCCATGGCGAGTAATCGGCCAATCTCGCGAATTGTGGTTGGAACAGCCACACCCGGTTTTGGGGTTCGAGGCTTTTGATTGACCCGCTTGGCTGATTCTGAACTCGTTGAAAGTCACTCTCTCAACGCGTAAATGGATCGTCTCTACTCTGAGCAGACCGCACCGACGACCG
The DNA here is from genome assembly GCA_963706555.1 of uncultured Acidimicrobiaceae bacterium. Taxonomy (GTDB): domain Bacteria; phylum Actinomycetota; class Acidimicrobiia; order Acidimicrobiales; family RAAP-2; genus Bog-473. The sequence goes on along the minus strand of OY970164.1, from coordinate 323,224 downwards.
ACGAGTCTTCCGATCAGCAGACGAGCGAATGGTCACGCGTTGTCGTTCGTTGGTTCGCTGCCCTGATTGCCATTCGATTCAGGCGGATTCTCATCCGGCTCAGTTCGCGAATGGGACCGCCCCACCAGAAAAGCGGCGCCCACTGAAATTGCGAGAAATGGGATGGCGACGAGCGCCTCCAAATCCGAAGTGGCCACCACAACGTTGCCGCCTCTCGATCACGCATTTTGGCATATCCCGATCAGAGGGATCGTCCGACTAGAGTTCGAACCTGGGAGGATATATTAGTGCCTCGGTTGCTACGTTTACCACAGCGAACGGTAGGTCCCAATCGCCGTCGGCGAACTGAATTGGGGCTTCTGATCTTTGTCGCGGTCCTGGTGACCTTTCTCTACCTCATAGCGTCGTTCGCCACCCAATCTCGGATCCCTCCCCACATCGGCGTATTTCTAGGCCTTTTGTTCGGGTTGTTACTCGTTGGTCACGTGGGGAACCGGTTCCTCGCCCCCAATAGCGATCCAGTACTATTACCACTGGTCTTTCTGCTCAATGGACTTGGCTACGTAGTGATTGCTCGATGGGATCCTGGAAGCGCGAAGGTCCAAGCCGGATGGACTGGGCTTGGGATTCTTGCCTACCTCCTGATTCTGTTCTTTGTGCGAACCTCCCGTTCACTCGAACGCTATCGGTATCTTCTTTTGCTAATCGGGGGAATTCTTCTTGTCACACCTCTGGTGCCGGGACTTGGAAGAGAGGTAAACGGGGCCCGCTTGTGGATCGGGATTGGCTCAACTGTTGTCCAGCCAATCGAGATTGCAAAGCTGCTTATCTGCATATATTTTGCCTCCTACCTCGCGTCTCACAAGGAAGTTCTGTCCATACCGACACTCAGAGTGCGAAATCGATTGCTGTTTGACCCCGCGCCACTGGTGCCAGTCCTCATTGCTTGGGTGGCCGCGACAGCCATCATCGGTGCCGAGAATGACATTGCGTTCGCCCTTCTGCTCTTTACATTGTTCATAGGAATGTTGTGGGTGACCTCGGGACGCCACCTCTACATCGCGCTGGGATTGGGTTTATTCGCAGCAGCGTCGGTAGTCGCGAACCGGCTCTTTCCGCAAGTTCACATCCGGTTTCAAATTTGGTTCGACGCCTTTAAATATTCAAATGGCCATGGTTACCAACTGGTCCAAAGTTGGTTCGCGCTAGCTAATGGCGGACTTGGTGGCACAGGCTTAGGCCGAGGTATTTCTGGACATGCGCTTAACGGATTCATCGTTACCGATCTTGTCTTTACGGGAATTGGCGAAGAACTCGGCTTTATTGGTGCAGCCGCGGTCGTGATCGCCTTCGTGCTGATCATCGGATGCGGCTTTCGCGTAGCACAGGCGGCACGATCAGACTTCTCTCGTCTGCTTGCAACGGGGTTGACTCTCATCATTGGTTTTCAGGCGTTCTTCGTTATGTCCGGCATACTTCGGCTCTTGCCGTTCACCGGAATTACCTTGCCATTTGTGGCCTATGGCGGGTCATCGTTAATAGCCAATTATGCGCTTATCGCGGTGATCATGCGGATCTCCGATGAAGGCGCGCTTCGAGTGGACGAACTCCGTCTGGGCCTTCGCAAACCCAGTGAAAACGTTCTTGTCCCCGCTCAATGAAGAGTGCTCCACCGTTTCGGACGGAAGCTCACACGTTCTGGGAGTGGCTGAGTTATCTGGCCATGGCGGGTGGAAAAGCATCAATCATGCGGCGGGGAGCGATCCTTGGATATGGCCTCACAAAAGATCTATCCGCCCGTACAGGAATGGCTAACGGGCCATCCCTGTTGCCGGTACCCATCGGTTGCCGCGAGTTTACGTGCAGGAGCCATCTAGGACTTTTATCTCTCAGATGGGCAGCAGCTGATCAGTGACTGCCGTCATCGACGCGCACGGAAATGTATTCGGCAAGCCGGGGTCGCAACGGACTATGGCGACCTTATCCAACGGGATTTCACCGCCTCGGCGATCAACACGGTGGAGGCTTCCGAGAACCTGACTGCAAAATGGCAAGCTCTGCTACCACCTTCGCCATCAAAGCAAGGAATTTCTCCGCAGGCCTGCGCGGTCAACAAGACCCTCGAGCGAGACTTCTCACCCACAACGTGCCAGAAGGCGGCTTGGGAACTCGGCAATCTCCTTCCCGCGCCGGAAACAGCGAAATTCTGGTTGCGAACCGCAAAGGCACTCGGCACAGTTGCGCTGGCCCCGAGTTCAGGGCACCGTCCCACGCACCTTCAAGCGTCTCTCAATCGAACGACACTGTGGGCAGCCCGACCATGAACGTTGCGCAGCTACAAGTGTGCCGGAAGCATTGATATCTGGACCAAGTCTGCTTCCACGGCGAATGTGCGAATGCCGTTGACCTAAGTGATCGCAGTCTGCATTATGAAGGGGACAACCTACGCAATTGAGGTGGCGAGCAGAAACGTTCGCTATCAAAGAGAGTGGAGACAATCATGGATATTGGATATGTAAACGAGATCATCAAACGTGGCGCACCCGTTGTAGCTATGGGGGCTCTCGTTAGGGCCCCAATGGCCGTCGGCATCGGGGTCCTTGCCAACGCAGCGGCGAACGCGTCGTCGGCCTGCGCGCATGCCAGCTACAAGATGAATCCGAATACGACGCAGGTGCAACAACATATGTCTGGCACTTGTTTCAATGTTGACATTATAAATAGAGCTGCACCTGCAAGGTCTTTTGAGGGGTGGTACAACGCCAACGTGAACGGACCATACACCCGCGGTTCCCGAGGGTGGGTCGGCCCACTCGCCAATGGGGTGGGAAACCTAATCCTGAGCGGGATCCTTAACAATACGTATCTGCATGCCCAAGTCAATTCTGGACCTCAGGAGGCCGAACTGTTTTGGTAGTGCGCGCTGTGGTGGAGTCAGGGGAGCCCGATTAGCGACGACCCCCCTGACTCCATATGGCGCTTCCCATGGCCCAGACAAATTGATTGGTTGATCGCCTGTGCGAGTACATTGTGAAGCACCTGCCTCTATTGAATCAGTCTCAAGAAGCCACGTGGCCACCCGGTTCACGGCCGCTACTTTCATTTTGACGATTGTGCTTTTGACACAGGTGGCCTTTGCCGGCGTGGCAAAGGGGACGATGGCCTCTTCGAAAGCGCAGACACAACTCAGCTCATACCTCCTCGCAGATCTGTTTCCACGCGACGCGGCAGATTTTTCGCTCGGCTATGGCGTCACATCTTTCTTCCAATCAGTGGATCTGATGGACGCGAATCGATGCATGTCTGCAGTGGGGTTTCCGGACGCGCCCGCTCCCAACTACGGAGGTGCACCAGTAAACAACACGCAGTTTCCCAATCTCCCTCATATTGCCAAGTTCGGATTCGTCAGCGTATCGCCCGTCTATGAGCCCCCAAGTCCCACCAAAACGATGGCTCCAGCCGAAGCTGCAGCATACGAAGCCAACTGGAGAAAGTGTGAAAAAGGTGTACCCAGCGTCGCGACCTTTCTAACCAAGGCAAGAGCGATCGCGGTTGAGAACGAGTGGGTCAACATCCTGTATGAGATCAACAATTCCGCCCCATTTACTTCCGCGCTTAAGGGATTCGTCAAATGCTCAAGCGATGCTGGAATCACCTTCCGCACTTCTGAGAACCAGCCGCCGGGCGTTCGCATGGCAGTTGTTCCTTCGATCGATGCGTTTTTCAACTATTCGAGTTCGAAAATCATGCCGCTAGTTGCTGCACATCAACTGGCAAAGGCTCAAAGGGAAAGCATCTACCTCGGTGGGATCTACGCAAGATGTCTCGGGCCCGCTGAGTCGATTCGGGACCGATTGCGAGCTTCTGATCGTAACCGATTCTTCAGCGTGCATGCAGAGGAGATTCTGGCAATCGAACGGGTGGCAAATGTGACGATACGCCAACTCGTGTCCCAGTACCACGTTCACACGTCGCTGTAGGTCATTGTCTCAAATCGGGAAAGGGGTTTACGGTGGCTACCGCCGAACTTGAAGAGAATGGAGTTGGAGTCAACGACCTGGCGCCTCAGCTAACGTTTGTGGTCTGCAGCGGTCGCTCGGGCTCGACGCTCTTGCGAAGTCTGGTCGGTTTACACCCCGAAATCGCCTGTCCGCCTGAATCCAATCTTGTGTCCGCCTGTGAACAGATGATGTTTTCGACGTCAGTACTGAATCGACAACTCGTCAATCGGGATGCGACTCTTTGGGGCTCGACTGAAGTCAAGCCGGGACTTACGTCTCCAATCATCCAGGATACCGTCGTCCGTATCATCCGTGAATATTTGGATGAGTCGGGAAAATCAATTTTCTGTGACAAGTCGCTTCCGAACGCGGAAGGTTCAAGATTTCTACCCGAAATGTTTCCAGAAGCGAGATTCATCTGCCTTTATCGTCACTGCATGGATGTCATAGTCTCGATCTTAGACGCGTCCCCATACGGGCTCGTGTCGTTCGGAGTGGAGCCCTATGTTTCACGCCAGCCATATAACTACGTGCTCGCATTGGCGGAATACTGGCTTGCGAAGGCGGAGCTCGGACTTCTGCTCGAAAAGACGTATCCAGAGAGATGCATCCGAGTGAGGTACGAGGATTTGGTTACGAACGCGCAAGAAGAGATGCGATGTATTTATCGATTCTTGGGCGTTGAATCAGGAGTGCCGGACCTCGATTTTGGACGTGTCAACTCCCAGTATCGATGGAGCGATGGACCAGGTGACCACAAGATCGGATTTACGACCGAAGTTGAAATGGGATCGATAGGTCGAGGTCGGGTTATTCCCGCTGCCCTGATTCACGAGAATCTCTTAGAACGCATTAACTCCGCCATGATCTCGCTCGAATACGAACCCATCGGTGCAGCCTGGAACCACGAACCCATGCCATGCCTCAAAGACCCGGTCCCGGCGCGAATATTGCGTGAACATCTGTTACCCACGTTGCGTAGGGGCAGCGCCACGCAACGTAGTGGAAACACAACTGAAGCGGTGTGCGTTGCCCTCGAAGACGTCGGCGTGACACTTGTCGTCACCCCCCGTCTTGAAGACGTGACAACAATCGAAGGCTACATTGGAGCTGACCTCGTAGCTCGCGTCAATCCGGTGCTGCAGATGGCACTTGGACAACTGAACTTTGGAGACGCCCTCCGTAAGGGGCTCGTGAGGAAGGTCGGCGCTATCGACCCGGGGGAAGAGAGTCCATGGAAGGCGTTCGAAACATTCTTTGACAGAATTCGGCCCTAGGTCACCTCAGTCATAGCCAGTCCTTCGGTCCGAATTCGTGTCGAACTCAAGAGTGCACTCCGAAACGGTGAATCGCAGCAACGGTGATAGCTGGTCGCTCTCATCCGACCTTGCACCGCGCATTGAGCGAGGTGTGGCTAAGAGGACTTTGTTTCTCGTCGTCGCAGTCGCGGTTGTGTTGGCCACTGCTGCTGGAATCTTCGGCGAGAAGTTCGCTGCACAATCCAAAGGAACACAATTTGACAATGCACCCCGGCCGTCTCTCATCTCATCGCAAATAGGTTGGGGGAAGCTCAATTCCACCGTGGTTCTCCGGTCGACGGTGGTCGACGACGGGGAAACGCCGATCGGCGTACCGGGTAATCTAGGAAATGACGCACCGGTAGTTACTCGGCTACCTATCGTGTCGGGCAGCACGGTATCGATTGGAAGCCTTCTGTTCGCCGTGGCCGGTCGTCCCGTCATCGTCATGCAGGGATCGATTCCGGCTTACCGAAATATGGGGATGGGCGAGGATGGTATCGATGTCCGAGAGCTCCAGGACGGGCTACTGGATATGGGGTATCGACTGGGCGGCGACATACTGGGCACCTATGGCGCAGGGACAGCCACCGCGGTCCTCGACATGTATGAGACAAGGGGCTTTGACCCCGACTTAACTGGCGCACCGGTCGCAACTGCCCAAGGATCCGTTGGTAGCGCAGCAACAACGGCGAATTCACCGGCACTTCCCGCGTCTGGAACTGCCATTGTTCCTCTGGGCGAAGTTGTGTTCGTTCCACTATTGCCTCAGAAAGTCGTCGCTCTCAATGTTTCTTTGGGAGGAACGACTCCGGCAAAAGCCGCTGCAGTCTGTGTCCTCGGATCCGGTCAGGTTTCGATTGAAGGTGCACTTGATCAAACGGAGTTTGAGCAAGTGAAGGTCGGCGACAATGCGACGGTGACGTCGGCGGATGGCTCTCAGTCAACGGCGGCGGTCGTCTCTTCGGTGGCTCGCCAGGGAACGGTGAATTCGGCGAACGGGCAACTCGAATATCCTGTGACTCTCACCCCAAGCGGAACTCTTGCTGAATCGTGGATTGGCGAAAATGTAGGCGTCCAAATCGCCACTGGAACCACTAAGGGGAACACCTGGATCGTTCCAGTAGCGGCGGTAATAACGAGTGCCGGCGGAGGCTCCGTCGTAACGCTGGTGCTTCATGGCGGACGAACTAAGGAAGTGCACGTGATGCCAGTTCTTGTCGCCGACGGAAAAGAAGCAGTAACGGCACAAGCGGGCAGTCTTCACAAGAGGGGATACGTTGTCGTCGGAACCCAAGGAAGAAGCTGATCAGGTGGTCATGCTGAGCTCCGGTGTTCCGCCGATTCTTACATACGTAGGGGTCGAGATGGTATACCCGGGTCCCGTCCCAGTCAGGGCGTTATCTGGAGTGAATCTCACGATCCGAAGTGGAGAATTCGTTGCCGTCGTGGGGAAATCGGGATCAGGAAAGTCGACTTTCCTCAACATCATGGGTCTCATAGACCGACCAACGGCAGGATCATACAAGGTGGGAGCGCTCGAAACGACCACTCTAAATGAAGTGAAGAAGACTGCTCTTCGGTCCTCCATATTTGGGTTTGTATTCCAAGAGTCATATCTCTTAGAAGATCGAACAGCTTTGGAGAACGCGGAGCTAAGTCTCCTATATCGGCACCTTCCGATGAAGGAGCGAGAGGCCAGGAGCCTCGCGGCATTGGAAGCTGTAGGTATGGCTCGTTGGCGAAATGTATTTCCCAAAAGTATGTCTGGTGGCGAACGTCAACGTGTTGCGATTGCAAGAGCCCTTTCCCAGGGCTCCCAGGTGCTTCTTTGCGATGAGCCGACGGGAAATCTCGATCAGCAGAATTCTGACTCGATACTCGAAATCCTGGCATGGCTCAATAGCGAGGGCCGCACAATAATTATCATCACGCATGACCGAGATATAGCCTCGAGCATTCCTCGGTGTCTGACGGTGACCGACGGCATCATGGAGGATTCCCTCAGTCGAGATGCCGAGTCTGTTATGCATACCAAGATGACGTAGCGTAGGCAATGCAAACGGAGCCAGCGCCGAACCTTCGTCGTACGACAATTTCGGTCATGGATCTCATTCGAGACATTGTTCGTACTGTGAACCGTAGGCCGGCCAGAACGATCATGACCTCATTTGGAACCATACTTGGAGTAGCGACTGCCGTTGCCACCGTCGGTTTGGTTCAGAGCACCCAAGCCACGGTGTCCAAGGCATTCAACGCACAATTGGCCACGCAGTTGACGTTTGTCGATTCGTCGCCCGCGGCAAATCCACCAGTCCTGACATCAACTGCGGTTAGCAACTTGGTTCGATTGAATGGAGTGGTTGCCGCCGGCCTGTTGTGGCAGGTCGATGGTGGCCAGCCAATCTCGGTAAGCACGAGTTCTTCATCCGATGCGACCGGTGACGGGGAGTTGCAAATGCCGGTGACAGCCGTGACATCCGGTGCCTTACGAACGATGGACGCCACCGTGTCGATGGGTAGGTTGTTCGATCGCTCGGACCAAGCAGATCGAGCGGCAGTAGCGCTCCTGGGCGTTCCTGCGGCCAAGGAACTCGGTATAGCCAATGTCGATCCTGGCCCCATGATATTCGTTGGTTCACAATCGTTCACAGTCATTGGCATTGTAAGCAGTGCAAACCAACAGAATCAGGCCCTTGCTGGAGTATTCATTCCCACAGCCTTCTCGGTAGATGTAGGAGCGCCACAGGAACAACGAATGGTGATAGCGGACACCCTTCGGGGGGCAGCCCCACTGATCGGACGGCAGGGTGTTGTGTCGCTGTCACCAAATGATCCGAGCCGAATCAACGTCGAGATCCCACCGCAGCCGGCCGCCTTGAGACAACAAGTAGCCTCTTCCGTTAGTGATCTCCTCCTATTTATGTCTTGCGTCGTAATAGCGATCGGTGTCATTGCCATTGCCAACACCACTCTATTCACAGTCTTGCACCGCCGACGTGAGATTGGCGTGAGACGAGCGGTTGGGGCGACTCCACGCCATATAGGCCTCCTTGTTGTGGGAGAAGCGGTTTTCATAGGCACGATCGGGGGAATCGTTGGGACGTCGATCGGCATTCTGACTGTAGAAGTCGCGTCGGTACTCAACGGATGGACTCCCGTATTGGATTGGCGGGTAGCGCTATTTGCTCCTCTTATCGGAGTGTTAGCGGGAGGGCTGGCCGGCGCCTACCCAGCTTGGAGTGCGAGCAGAGTGTCCCCCTTGGCGGCACTTCGGAGTATCCAATGATGACTTCGCGCTCCTCAAATCACAACTACAACGTGCTGGTACTCATTCATTGATTTCCAGCACCTCGTGCACCGCAGTCTCAACTGCGGAAACTCCGCAGTTGAGACTGCGGGTTAGCGGTCCGCATTTACGCCACGGATGTCACTAGTCGCCTAATCCGACTTCATTCGAGGCGCCAAGGCTGGTCTTCGCCCTTGAAATCAATCAAGCAGGTCGGGCTGCATCTTCACTATGTGGTCAAACAACGGCTGAAAGCTGAACCAGCCGGTGAGAGAGGATCCGACCTGCGAACTCGTCAACTCCGCCCATTGGGGATCGATCTCGATTGGAGTTCCAGCTGCGGACGCTAATAGCTGAGCCTGGCAACAACGTTCCATGGAAATGAGCCACCATGCGGCTTCGTCGACCGCCCGGCCAACCGTCAAAAGGCCGTGGTTTCTCAAGATCAGCGCCTTCGAGTCACCCAAAGCATGAGCGATTCGCTTTCCCTCAGCGATATCGAAGACCACGCCGGTATATTCATCGAACAGTGCATGGTCTTCGTAAAATGCACATGCGTCCTGCGTAATCGGTTGGAGTGGAAGACCCAGCGAGGACCATGCCCTTCCGTAAACCGAATGAGCGTGTGCAGCCGCAACAACGTCCGGGCGCGCAGCGTGGATTTGCGAATGGATGGCAAATGCGGCTGTGTTGACCGGATATACGCCCTCGACCACTACCCCGGTAGCGTCCACTCGTATCAAGTCGGACACTTTGACCTTGCCGAAATACACACCAAATGGGTTTACCCAGAAGCTCTCAGAATCCTCTGGATCTCTGGCTGTGATGTGGCCGGCTAACCCCTCGTCGAATCCAAATGATGCGAAGAGTCGCAACGAGGCGGCAAGGTGTTGTTTGCGATAGAGGCGTTCGAGAGAGGGGTCCAAGTAACATCCTGCCCTAGGGTGGGGAATGACGTCAGCCATTGCGTCTCCTTTGGTATCTCCTTCTGCTCCCTTTAGCGGGGGACGAACGAAAGGTTGATTGGGCAATCCGTCCCCTGGTGACATTGTTGGACTTTCGGATGTTAATTGGAAGGTGAACGTCGAGGCTGTCATGGATCCAGCTGCGGTGAATCGCGCAGGGAAGATCCGATGTGGTAGTCGCCGATGTCTAAACGCCAACAGGGTACTTACGGTGCCGAATAGTTGGGTGTGCACACGGGAATGAATTGCCGCTGAGTCCACGCTAAGAGCGAACTTTGGTCAGATGATCCAAATGGAAGGAAATCGCGATGCCCAACTACAGTGAGAAATTTGGTGGAAAGGTGGCCGTCGTTACTGGCGCAGGTTCGGGGCTTGGTCGCGAACTGGCGATGAGGCTCGCCATGGCTGGTGCGGTGGTGATAGCGGTATCTTGTCCAGCGCAGCCCTGTTTGGACCTGGAGGCAGCGTTACGTACTTTTACTTCTCACTCCCGTGTCATGCATTGCGATCTTGCGGAAGTGACAGAGTGGGAATCGCTCCTCTCGCAGATTGAGGCCGACCATAAAGGCATCGACATCATCGTGAACAATGCGGCGACCGATCCACCCCTACACCCATCAAGTGCCATTTTGACCGACTATCGCGAGATCCTTGAAATCAACTTCTTCGCCGCTGTCGCCGCCGTGTTGGCTGTTTTGCCGGGAATGTTGGTACGTCAATGCGGCATCATAGTCAACGTCTCCTCGGATCTCGCACGCATACCGATTCCAGACGTAGGTGGCTATGCTGCGTCGAAGGCGGCGCTTTCAGCGTTCACTGAAAGCCTGAGCTTTATTGCTGGGGACCAAGGCGTACAAATTCATTGCGCTTATCCGGCGTGGATGCCAACCTTGATGGGTAGGACGAGTGTCGAACGTGGTCTCCGAATGCCCCGCGTCCAGCTCGGCGAAGCGTCGGCAAGGTTGCCGACAAGATCTTGTTGGGTATGGGGGGTAAGAAGACTCAAATCAGCGTATCTTGGCTTATCGAGTTTTCGACAGTGTTTCGAGCCCTGCTTCCGAACGTCTTCCATGAAATCCAGACTGGACGCGAATCCCGCCTCATCAAGTGCCTCGGGGCGACTAGCTCGAGGGTGCCATCGGTTGCAGCGAGTTGCGGTGGGTTCGAGCGTGAAGGCAACCAGGCCTCGCAGAGGAGGTAATAGCCACAGGAGAAGCAGTTGTCGCGTGATGGCTGCCATCGGGCCTAGGAGTCCAGATCGAAGAGGCATCAGCGCCGAATCCTTACAACTCCCCTAACCTACGGACCAATCGACTGGGAATGCCCGCTCTTGAGTTGGCCAAAAAGGATCGAGGCGGGTACCTCTTGGCCGACTGAATTCAAGAGGCTGAGCCAACCTTAGGGCGAGTAAAGCATCTCAGCCCAACAGCGTTGACCCCGGCGTCGGACCAGCCGATACGAACTCATCTACATAAGGGTGGTTGATTGCGCAGGAGTTCCCGACGGAGTGTCCCTGTCTTTCACTTCTCCGCCAAGTCATGGTTGTGGTCAGAATTCGTTGACTTCGGAAGACTTGAGTCTTACCCTCAACATTTGGTTGCATGCTTTGTGACCTTCCAAATCAAAGTCTTGGAGGTGTCGGATGAGGTCAATGGCAGTTACAAGCACCGTACCCCGACAAGATAGGTTTAGGCGCTCAGTGCTTTGCGCGGGGAGCAAACTGGGCATTCTGGGCTATCGGATTTCATGTTGACCAGAAGTGAACTCGGTAGGGAGCACCTGCGGTGAGAATCTTGGCGGCAACGCTCCCGTTTATGGGGCATTTCCGCCCACTTGTTCCCATTATCCGAGTGCTTGAGAATCGCGGTCACCAAGTGTGCGTCGCATCAGCTCCGTCGTTCGGGACGGTGATAGAACGATATGGATTTAGGGCGGTGGCGATTGGAGACGATAGGGCCCTTCCTCTACATCAGTCAGATCCTGACCCCCTAAGCGGTGAGGTTGAAGCTCTCGTCGGCCTACACACCAACCTAACCACTCAAGACCTTAATGAGTTTGCGATTCAGTGGAAGCCTCACACGATTCTCAGGGAAGGGGGAGAGTTCGCGAGTTTCGCCGTTGCAGAATGTCACGAGATTCCTCATTACTCAGCTGGCTGGATCCTGTTCGAAACTCTCCGGGCGCAGCACGCCGGTTTGTTCGAAGGTATCGCTCGACAGCTTTCTTGTCTTGGGCTGTCACCCGACCGGTTCAGGTGGCAGGACCTGTATCGATTTTGCCATTTTGAGGCAGGGGTCCCGAACTTCTATCGCGCGGGTGAACTTCCTACAACTGCAACATTCTTTCAAGCGGACAATCCGCTGGGACCGGAAGAAGATGCTTGCGATTGGTATGATGACCTCCAGTATCGGAAGTCCATCTTAGTGTCATTCGGAACGGTAGCTTTGGCGGAACGCTCACTTCTGCGGTTTTACTATGCGTTGCGATCACTGGATACCGGCCGCAATATAATTTTTTCATCGGGTGGACGCGCAAGTCCAATTAGGAATCCTCGTCCGTCAAACAACGTGATATCCAAGCGCGACGTGCCTCACTCTTGGATACTGAAACAATGCGAACTTGTGATCTGTCATGGTTCGATCAACACTGTGAGGGAGAGTATCTACGAAGGTGTTCCTCTCCTTCTAGTTCCGCAATTCACGGATCACTTTTTCGTTTCCGATCGGATCTCCAGCATCGGACTAGGAAAACTGGTCGGGAGGAACGAGAGCGCTGCCCAATTGAGGGACGTCGTACTGAAGTCTCTGAGCGATGCCCAACTAATAACCAATGTTCACGCGACTCAGGCGGCGATGCATTGCCAACCCGCCATAAGTTCAGTTGCGGAGGCAATCGAACGAGGAGCTGGATTGTAGCTCTCCGGGAGCAGAAGGGAGCATTCACCTTGTCGAGCACGATAACCAGTGCGCCGATCGAAGATCGTCGAGGCCTAGATGACATTGATATCTGCATCGAAGCACGTTTTCACACTTTGTTCCAATGCTGAACGGGAATTCTGAAGGGGTGGACGATGAGTCCAAGGCGACCCTGAGCTTTGAGGCATTCTGTCACGAGTTGAAGAAACAATTCGAAATTGAAGGTGTCGTCGAGAGTCAGGTCAGGCTCCACAGTGACTTGCGCTTTGACTCGCTGGAAATGCTTACACTTCTCATGTGGGTCGAGGAGATCGCGCAGTCGGGTGAATTGCTAAATGACTTTCCCATCCTTGAAACAGTTGATGACACTTACAAGATCTACTTGCAACTTGAGGTGTGGAGCCAGCCTCGATCGAAACTGGATCGATTGTGACGTCGCAGGCCGCCGAAGCGGTTACCCAATGGGTAGATCGAGGACTAAATCAGAGCGACCCTCATGTCTACGATGACTATTTTTCAGCCGGGTTTCGAGACCACGATCCGCTGAACCTGCCCGGCTTGGTTCGACCAACCAGAAGCGACTGGGGAACGGTAGAGGACCTGAGATCGCTTGCGAAATTTTTGGCCTCGCCGTTGGCGGACTTCGCTTTTGTGGTTGAGGACGTTCTCACGTCCGATGATAAGGCGGGCTATCGCATCTTTGGCGAGGGAAGCATCGCGCTCGTTGGCGATCCGTGTATACGGACCGTCGCTGGTTCGGTGCTCGGCAACCCATTTCGAGTGGGCGCGAGCGAATCTCCCGAAAAGTTAAGACAGGAGACCCGCGGCCTCCTGCCACAAGGAGCAGTTGTGGGTGATCGATTGTATTTTCAGTTCCGACGAGTAGGAATGCTTCGATTTTTTCAAGGATTGATTGTTGAAAACTGGGGTCCATGGCAATGTGTATGAATGCACGAAGATGGACGAATAGATGGTTAATCCACTAACTCCATCACTCCAGGGAAGGTGGACTCGCCTCGAGCGGCCAGAACCCAGGCACACGGAGTTCATTTATCAGCTAGCGCTGGAGCAGCCCGACCTCGTTAGATGGAAATACCCTCAATTCGTTCCTCGTCTTGAGATGTTTAGTGAACATCTGATGGACAACACGTTGTCGCTACTTGTTGTTGTAGACCGCCGAAGCTCAGCGCCAATAGGGCTTGTAAGCACTCACCAAGCCCATTTCCAACATGGGTACGCCTACGTCAGCGCGTCCGTCGTGAAGGCGCTCCAAGGGTCTGGTATAGGCGGAGAGATCCTCCCCCTATACATTCGGTACGTCTTTATGACTTGGAGTTTGCGAAAGCTCTATTTTTACGTACCTGAATTCAGCATGTCGCTGATTCAGTCCGTCCTGAATCATGGGTTAAAGCAAGAGGGTACGTTCAGAAATTACATCTTCCGGGATGGCCGATTCTGGGATTGCAGGATCCTCACGATTTACCGGACCGAGTTCGAAGAGGCAGCGTGTTCAGATACTGGTTCTCGCGATGAGTGAAGGCCCACCGGCCCTGCGCGATCAGTTTGACGGCCGGCTCGTCAGCCTGGTCCCGGTCATGCCCGACCATACGGACTTCCTGTATGAGCTGGCGATGGATCAAGCTAATTTTGGTTGGCGCTATGCCGGAACCAGCGCTCCTAAGGAGGCGTTCCTGGCGCAGTTATGGCCTGGAGTCTTGTGCCAATTCGTGGTGGTGACAACCAAGAGCCGGCGGATGGTGGGTCTGGTGGTTGCTTACAACGCCAATCTTCATCTCGGACATGTATATATCGGTGGTGTCGCCCTTCCTCAGATACAGGGTAAAGGTGTCATGCAGGAGGCCTTCCGATTGTTGCTTAAATATCTCCGTGGCTCTTGGAGAATAACGAATCTATATTTTGAATACCCGGAGTACAACGAACCCCAATTTGCATCAGGCATAGAGGGTCAGTTGGCTCCTGTGGCGAAACTCCGGGATCACACGTTCTATGCCAATCGATATTGGGACCAATACATCTACTGCCTCAATTGGTCGACCCCCGAGGTAAACGACAACCTAGGAGGAATCATGGACGACGCAAATGGCCAAGCTTAGACACGGATCCATTGGGCGCCTCAGAGCTAGGGGTCCAATCGTTAAGGTTGGGAAGACCTGGTTCGTTGTGGGATATGACTCCGCAACTCGAGTCCTTCGCAGCCCTTTACTAGAGGTTAAACGTCCGCCGCGTCCCATGGATTCGAATCAAATCGCCAACGAGTCGAGTCGCCTTCTGACACTAAATGAACCCGATCACAGTCGACTTAGACGTTTATTTGCGCCCAGCTTCTCCAACAGATCCTTAGATCGTCTGGCGCCGATCATAACGGAGAAGGCAGACGAAATACTGGACCGCGCTTGCCTCCTCCCAAGTATCGACATGGCGTCCGAATTCGCCCTGCCAATTGCAAGCTGCGGAATCGGTCACGTTCTCGGGGTGCCGGAAGGTGATCGGGATTATCTATCGAATCTAGCCCTTTTGGTCGGAGACGGAATAGATCGGACTACTTCTTGCGATAAGCGGCGATTGGTCCAAGACGCCGACCATGACCTCACGTCGTATTTCGATGATTTGATATGGAAGGCTGACGAGTTACCCAGTCCATTGGTAAGTGGACTTGTTGCCGCAAGTGACGCCGGCAGAGCTTCACGTCAGGAAATAAACAGCAATTGTGCCTTGCTAATGATAGGTGGAGTACTTACCACAGCGACCTACATTTCCGAGATTGTGCAATACCTGGCAGCGGATCCGTCTGGTCTCCGAATCTTCTCCGATGTTTCGCCGGCGTGCGACGTGATACTTGACGACATTCTGCGCAAGACGAGTCCCGTAAAGAGCGGCGTTGCGAGGGTGGCAATCCAAGACCTTGTCGTTGAGGGCCAACAAATACAATACGGCGACGAAGTGGTTGTCCTATTCGAAGCGGTCAACCTTGATCCGTTCAAGGATAAGGCGAACGAAGTATCTCACCTGGCATTCGGGGCGGGAGCACACTTTTGTCTCGGCGCAAATATGGCACGGATCGAGGCAAGATGCGCCGCACAAAGCCTTGCGCGATCAATTACCAGAATCGATTTGTTGGAGCCTCCAAAATTCGGCGGGTCCGCAGCCGTTAATCATATCGTTTCTTTGCCGTCGCGGTTGACTTTTCGTTAGTGCGACCCAGCTACTGGGACGTATTCGAGAGCAAGGAGAACAAGTGTCTGAATCGGATACCGCAATGTCATTTCAAGCATTCGCGGAGAGACTCTCAGATGAGTTCGATTGGACGGGTCATCTTGGTGAGTCTGCCCTGCTCACAATCGAGTGTGGTCTGGATTCGATGGGAATGTATGAACTCTTCCTCTTGCTAGAGGAAATGGGCTTCGAGGTTGACGAGGACTCTCTTTTCAACTGGTCCACACTGGGAGACGTCTATGCAAGTTGCGTATACGCCTCGAAGCGCCAGTAGGTTCCGGTCTTCAATGCTTAGGAGAGGGAGTGCACGGCGAAAGACGGGATCGACCAGCGCCGGACCAATTGTAGAACGCTTTCTCGATGTGCAGAGCATTTTTGGCAAGCGAATTGCATGTGTTATTCAGGGCAGTCCAGATCGAGCTGTTAGCTATCAAGGGATTTCGTTGCGTGCGGCAGCGATCGCTTCATACGTGCGGGACAACACCCGATGCGCGCGTATCGGTTTGCTGTTTTCTGAGGCGAATGCGGACGAAATGCTCGCTTCCTATCTCGGTTGCTTGGCGGCGAGGCGCAGCGTAGTGCTGCTTGATCCTAATTGGCGACCAACAGAGCTACGACGGGTGGTGGATCAGTCGCTCCTTGAAGTCATCTTGAGCGATCCGGAGTTCAAGGACGCAAAATCGCAAGAACTCGCGACTGCCTCGGCGGGCGACCTTCACGCTCTAGCTTCAATGATTCTTTCGGTGCCGAATGGTGACGAAATCAAAAGCAATCACCATGGAAAAGGTTTGGCCCAGTTTCTGGCAGTGCCCCACGCCGACGAGACCGAGGGAAGGGTGTACCTAACTACGTCAGGTACCACTGGCGAACCGAAAATCGTTGAACATTCCCAGGCGGGAGTAGTGGCGACCGTGGATGCGATTGGATCCGCCTTTAGTTCGAACTTGGGTTTCTCGCGGGCCGAAATGCAGAGTCTTGTTCGGCTGATTACGTCACACCCGAAGGCGCTAATACGTGCAGCCGTCGGTCAACGGGTGTGGTTGACGTCACTTGCGCTATGGCGGGTTGCGGGGCATTCCCTCATGATGCAAGCCATTCTTACGCGGGGAACTCTGGTCGTCCCCACACAATCTCGATCCTTTGAGCTAGTCCAGTTGGCGCGAAAGTGGAGGGCGAATATCATCGCCCTTTCTCCGATTGCAGGTGAATTGTTTGTTCGTGCTGCGGAGAGAAATGGTGGACGCATGCCCCATTTGATCGTCTTGGGTTTCGGTTCCGATCGAGTTCGCAATGAGCTTCTTATCAGGGCGAAGTCGGTCCTTGGCTGCGCAGTCGTGGTTGGTTACGGCTCTACCGAATTAGGAGGGGGGATATCCAACACAAGCTTCTTGGACCCAGTTAGTCCAACAGAGGGATACGTCGGAAGGTTATTGCCGGGGGTCAGGGTACGGGTCGTTGACGGTTCCCAGCTCGAAGTGGGCTCCGGGGAGCTCGGCAGAATCCAGTGTCAGATAGAAGATGGCAGGATCGGCCGGATGGTGAGAAGCCAAAAGGTAGATGACCTAGAAGTCTCGAGCGTAAGCGCGGAGTGGCACGACACCGGAGATGCTGGGTGGATGAGCTCTGATGGTCGACTTTACGTGACGGGTCGTACGGATGATCTGATCATTAGAGGTGGAAATAACATCGATCCTGTCGAAGTGGAACAGGTTTTGGAGGAGTGCGCTTTCGTTGACGCTGCGGCACTCGTGGGTATCGAAAAACGACTGGGAGTCCCTCGCCTAATTGCCGTACTTCAAATGAATGGGGGCGGACCGGATTGTTTCATCCAGCTGACGTCGCTTCTCTACGAAAGACTGACCGACTACAAGATTCCCGATCTCTTCGTCGTGGTTGATGCGCTGCCGACTAGTGGTGATGGGAAAGTGTCTCGTGCAGCCATTCGGTCAGCAATCTGGCACATTGTTGTCGAACCAAGAAACGCAGACGCTCCGCGCCCAGGAGCCTCTATTGAATCGGTGGTGGTTCTAGGTGTTCGAAGCGTCAAGCAGGACTGTCTGTGACCGCATCTTTCGGCGCCGTTCGAGTTAGGTGGAGGTGTCCGAAAATGAGCGTATTTCACGTCGCCAGATCGCGAGGGGTGCAGTGAGTAACCCGAAATTCTTAGACAAGGGAGCGAGTTTTCCTATTCCGTTTGGTTGGTTTCCCGTATTCGAATCAGAGGATCTCGGGATCGGAGCTGTTTCCCCCTTGTTCTCATTCGGCAAGGAACTCG
Source organism: uncultured Acidimicrobiaceae bacterium (assembly GCA_963706555.1). Taxonomy (GTDB): domain Bacteria; phylum Actinomycetota; class Acidimicrobiia; order Acidimicrobiales; family RAAP-2; genus Bog-473. The sequence goes on along the minus strand of OY970164.1, from coordinate 305,247 downwards.
CTCTATGGCGTGATGACAGTGGAAGTCCTCATTTGGTCGATGCGTATTGCCCTCATCTTGGAGCACATCTAGGGCATGGAAATGTGGACGGGGATTGCATTGTATGCCCGTTTCATGGTTGGCGATTCGACCCTGTTGGGGCCTGCGAGAGGGTTCCCTACAGCACCCATATCAACGCTAATGCAAGATTGAAGACCTATCCCACGAGGGAACATGATGGACAAATCATTGCGTGGTATCACCCCAATCATCTAGGACCAAAGTGGGACTTTCCGACATTGAATGAATGGTCAACGGATCGTCTGTGTGCTCGCTCAAGCTACAAACAAACAATTAATACGTCGTGGCAGGAACTCAGTGAGAACGGGTTGGATACTGCTCATTTCGCCGTAGTCCACGGTTCTCACGATGTTGTCCTTCACGAAGTTGATGAAGACGGACCATTTCGAATACGACGCCAAACGCAGATGATCCCAACACCTACGGGGCCGGCTCTTGCTAACTCTATATCGCAGGAGTTCGGGCCCGGACTGAGCTACGTTCGCATGACGATCGATATGGAGGGATTGTCGGAGTTCGTCCTATACTTGACATTTGGGAATACTCCGATTGACTCTTGTAGACTTGAGATGCGGGTATCTCTCCATCTCTCGAAGGGCGACGGGCGTGAGAATCGTCTCACGAGGTTGATGGGGAGGTTTCTCTTACGTGACCTTCGACGCCAATTGCGGCAAGACATTGAGATTCTCGAGAATAAGGCGTTCCTGCCAACACCGCACTTGGTGCGTGGCGATGGCCCGATCATGCGGCACCGCCATTGGGCACGGCAGTTCTACTCCAATTCCGGGATCTGAAGCGTGAAAGGTCGGCTTCCCTTCGGATACCCGCAGGGTTGGTTTCAAGTCATGTGGTCGACCGACCTCTTACCCGACCAGATACTGCCTATGAGATATTTCGGCAGAGATCTCATTGCCTGGAGAGATGGGATAGGGGTTGCGCATGTCTCGACCGCGTACTGTCCGCACCTCGGGGCGAATCTTGGGATCGGAGGATCGTGTAGCAGTGAGGGCATCCGGTGTCCATTTCACGGGTGGCTATTCGGGCCGGACGGACGGGTTCGCGACATCCCATACAGCACCCAGATCCCTTTACGTCCAGTGCTCGCCCAGATGCCAGTATGCGAGATGAACGGCCACATTATGGTTTGGTACTCCCAAGACGGAGCCCAACCGATTTGGTTCCCACCTTATGTACCCGAGTTTCAGTCAGCAGACCATGGCTATTACTACTGCACGGATCGAATTTCGATTCGTTCGTCGTGCCAGGAACTGTCCGAAAACTTTATAGACCTTCAACACGTCCCCGTCCTTCACGATCTGGCGGAGATAAATGACCTCCGAGTCGTTGACGAAGGACCGCTCCGATTGATCCAACTTAGCGAGTCGATCCCGACTCCATTTGGCAATACCGCATTGTTGCAGTCCTCTATGGAATGTTATGGACTGGGATACGTGGTAGTGAGATTCGAGAGCGCTATCACCGTCTGTTCAGTTTCATCGGTGATCCCGATCGACGAAGACAGTGTAGAAGTGAGATTCTCATGGCTGGCGATTCGAAAGAATGGGCGAGTTGTCAACCGTCGCATCGCGGATCTCATTGCCTTGAGGATGGTGCAGGTATTTCGGGAAGATATCAGCATCTGGGAGTCGAAGATGTACCGAGAGCGGCCGGTCCTGGTCCCGGAGGATGGAGACATTGTTCGCTTTCGACGATGGTGTGCTCAAATGTACGAGTCGTAGCCAGGTAACGTGCCAGATTTCGATTCCCTGCTACGGAGTTCAAACGAACTAGTCGAATGCTTACGGGGCACAGCCCACGCATGCCTGGCACTTCGTTCCTCTCGTATCCCTACAGTAGCGTAGGTATATGGCACGGTGGGCGTGTGGCAATGTAGGTCGAATTTGAGGGGGCAGTTTGAGGCTACTCGATCCAGTCGGCCCGCTTGAACGCGAAGTGATGAAGGGGCTTTGGAACCTCTCATCCAGCACTGTTGCGGAAATCACCTCGGTCCTCAATGAGGATCGTTCCCGTCCACTGTCGACGAAGACCATACTGACCTGTCTCACCCGGCTTGAGACAAAAGGCCTTGTCACGCACACCAAGCTTGGCCGAGCCTTTTGCTTTCTTCCAAGCATGACCGAGGAGGAAATGGACACATGGCATATTGAGCAGGGAATGGCTGCCTTCATTGATCGCTACGGCGACTTAGCTGTGGCAGTCTTTGCGGCACGTATTTGCGCAGATCCCAAGCACCGCCTAATGGTCCGTCGACTCCTGGAGGCTCACGATGAGGGGGGTAGGACGTAGCTTCTGGACTCTGGTGGCGATCGTTGGCCTGATGCAGGGACTTCTCGTCTACCTGGCCTTACGGTCGCTCGACCATGTTCTCCCGTGCTGGTCGTCTGTGCCCTTCTACCCAAAACCGTCCACGGACAGTTGCGGCGAATCCGTTGCTTTGTTCGGCTACAACAGCTGGGTGCCGGCGGTCGTGATCCTGGGCTTCGTCGCCGTGACCTTGATCGTGGGCTTCTTGACATTCGTCTCACAAGTCGCGCGCACCAATCGCGGCCTGCGTCGGCTCGGCAGACCCATCTCGAGTCCTGAGCGCCTTGTTCGGGCAGAACGGGAACTCGGCAGCAATGTCACCCTAATCGACGATGCTCGATGCTTTTGCTGCTGTGCGGGAATCGTCCACCCGCGGATCATCATTTCGACCGAGATGCTTAGTCGGCTCGAAGACTCTGAGCTCAGAGCAGTACTCGGTCACGAGCAGGCTCATGTGCGCCGCCTCGATCCGGCACGAGCGACTGCGGTAAGAGTCGCCGCCAACGCACTTTTCTACCTGCCGCTTGCCAGGCACCTGGCCGAGAAGGCCCTGGTTGCGTCGGAACTGGCCGCTGACGCAACCGCAATTTCGGTGGCTGGACAAACCAACCTCGTCGGCGCCCTCCTGAAGGTTCTGGGAGAGGTCCGACCTGCGCTTGGTAGTGCGACGGAAATGGCCTCATTGGACTCTCTTGATTTGAGGATTGAGGCGCTTCAGACCAGAAAGGTACCGAGGGTGCGGCCAGCGCCACTAATCGTCCTTGTCAGTCTCCTTGCCGCAGCGTTGATCTATGGGATGAGTTCTTGGCTGCCGCCGACGGTCAACCACGTGATCCACCAGCCGTCGCTGCACGTTAAGCAGAATCGCCACCCCGGATTCGACCGGGCGAAAGTCCCGAGCACGACGACCTCATCGTGATCCGTCTCCATACCTGAAGAAGAAATCTTCAGATGGGTTGCACCTACACGTGTGTAGGGTTATACTCCTACACAACCGTACGCAATGGGTGCCTCGTCACCCCACTCGAAAGGCTGGATCATGGAAGTTGGCCCTGTAGTTCGTCGCGCTTTCGCATTGGTTCCCGTAATCCTTTTTCCCCTTGTGGTCAGCTTGGCCGATCCTTCAGGAGCGGCCGCTCCCGTGGACGATGGTCCGACGACAACGATCTCGAGTGGTATTCATCCGCCTTCGGCCAACACGTGTTCGAACAGCGTATGCATTTATGTAGTAGGAAGTGGTCTCAACGTCAGTGAATGGTCAACGACCGCGGTGCTGAACAAGTCGATGTGCAGCGTTGCCAATTACATAGAAGATGGCGTTGTCATCGCTACGAGCGGGAGAACCTGTGGGTCGGCGGGCGACCAACTTGAATCATCGTGGAACTCACCTGGCAACTTCCCAAATGGGACGATTCTGTGCAATACCTGGAGCGGCGTCTCAGGGCAGCCATGCATCACCGTCCACAGCTGAATCTCTCGCTGTCGACAGTCGGCGGCTGGCCCAGTGCGTGGGGAGATTGACCGAGCGGTGTGCGAGAATGACCCTAGGTTGGCGGGGAGATTTGATCTTGCTGGGCGTGATGATGGCCTATCACCTTCGGATGGTTACCGACAGTTGAGTTAAGCCACGCCGCCAGTGGTCAGATCCGCGTCCAAGTGAACCAAGCTAATTGGGCCGGTCCGCCGGTCGATGCCACAGGCAAGGTAGATGATCTCGGGACGAGTGGGCACGTCAGATCCCGCTTGGCCGAGAGACTTCTCTGGCAAGGGACCTACAGCGATAGAACTCCACGCGGAACTGCTTTTTCGGCGCATTTCGCTGGCTGATCTTCCCGTCTCTCATCGCGGTCGGGACAATCTAGAACTGGCTGAACGCCTATGTATCTGCCAAGAGGTCGGCAGATTGCGCCCTATGGCAACAACCCGAAACTAGTGAACGAAGATCCGATCGATCCAGACGGAGTCCTTTCGTGCGAAATGTGTCGGTTGCGCAGTGTCGGGCTACCGAAGGTGTCCCTAGGGCACGCTGAAGTAGTTGACCCAGTGATTCGTCACGCGCCATGGATTAACTGAGGCGTCATCCACTAGTGTAACGAACACATGTTCGGTATAATGAGTTGGGAGAATCTTGCTTGTTGAGTCGAGTGCCAAAAGCCAACCATCGCCGATTCAACTGGAATTGGTACGTCCAGTTCGAGGGTGCGCCAGTATCGATTCGAGCTCGAAAAGCGTCAGTTCAAACATCCACGTCGGGCCAGTGTTTGTCGGCGATCGGCTTAGGTAGGGCTATCCCCCTCACAAAGAAGAGCGCGCTATCGACCTCATCTTGGAACGGGTTTGATTGTTTGCATCGAACGACCATCTCATGAGTAAATCCTCCGCTCCTCAGCCATACAGTCCCGCCGACGATCTAATTGAAGATCGAGCGATTGAGGACTCCAAGGCAGATTCTTTCGGCCACGATGACTTTGCTCTTCAGACGGCTGAAACGGTTCAGGTAATCCGAACTCCCGCGAATATCGCAATCTACGCTCCATGGGGATCTGGAAAGTCCAGTCTGGCGAATCTCATTCAGAAGGCATTGGCTAAGACGAACGTGAAGTTCGTCAGGTTCGACGCGTTTAAGTACGCCGAGGCTCCATTACGCCGTGAGTTCATCCGAAGTGTCGCCAAGGAGCTCGACATCAAGGATAAGAAGCACGACAAGTACGACAAGGGCCTCTACGAGGAGAGCCAAGAGAGTGATGTCAACCTTGATCCGGCGTCCGCCAGATCTCTGGTCCGACTTGTGTGCATCTTGGTTGGAGCTGGTCTCTTTCTGACTGCGGTGATCGCTTGGATACTTGCCGAGATCTCTGGAAAAGGAATCGGTAGTCAGTGGGTGCGAGAGATGGAGCGACTGCTCCCAGCAGTATTCGCCCCGACGGTTGTTGTAGGTGCGATTGTGACTCTTGTCGCTCAAAAGTTCTCTATTACTCGGACGAGATTTGCGCCGCAGAGTGATGAGCAGTTTGAACGACTCTTCCGTGACCTGATATCCGAGGCAAAGGGCAAGTTCAAAGACTGCGACCGGTTTGTGATATTCATTGACGAGTTGGATCGATGTGGGGCCGAGGAAGTGGCAAGCACTCTCGAGACCCTAAGAACGTTCCTTGAAGTTGAGGATTGCGTGTTTATCGTCGCAGCGGACCGGTCGGTTCTGGAAACTGCCGTGGCTAAGCGCTCACGTCAGGAGACGCCCTTGAACACGAAGAACCCGTACTACAGCGCGGGAAGTTCTTATCTAGACAAGATCTTTCAGTATCAATGGCAATTGCCCCCAATGAAAGCAAGCAGCCTGACGAAATTTGCGCAAGATCTGGTCAAGGACCGAAAAGTGGGCTTGTGGAGCGAGGTCAATACTGGGGAAGTCGTAAGCGTACTGGTGCCATTGCACGTCCAGAGTCCCAGGCGGGTGAAGGAACTGTTGAACGCTTACGCAATGGCCTACCGCATTGCTGAACGTCGCATAGCAGATCACCATCTTGACGGAGATTTGAGGGGGCGCTCTGCTGAGTTGGCGAAGCTTGTCTGCTTACAGATGGAGTTCCCGTCGTTTGCCAATGACTTACCGAACGAACCGCGGCTGCCGCAATTCGTTCTGTCCTTGTTGACTAATCCAGATGTGGTACCTCCGTCGGATGTAACTGACGAAGTGTGGGAGAGGGCACAGTCATACGCTCTCGGTACGGAGCAGCTGGATGTTGTCATCGCAACATCGGAAGGTGAAGAGGGAGCTGACGACCAAGAGGATCTAACTCGGCAAATAATCGCGGCTCAGGGGCCGTTGCTAGTCCGATACCTGCAAAAGACTCGTCGAGTGCCGGGACCCCAAGAGGACCTCGTGTTTATGGAAGGCCCTGGTTTTGCCTTCGGTCTACCTACTGCTCTGGCAAGCCGACTCAAACTCGCAGCGACTGAAGGTCGGGTCACCGATATCGTTGCCGCATTGCAGCCGCTGGATATCGAACAACAGCTTGCCGGCTTACGTCTGCTGGCAATGCACGTCCAAGAGGCGTTACCCGGCGTCGAGGGAGAAAATTCCCTGAGCAGTCTGTTGGGGGCCGTAGGGGCGTTGCCAGACCTGGATATCTCCGGGATCGTCGACGATCTGGCTGATGCGGTCAATTCAGCACTTGAGGAAGACAAACTTCCCGCTGATGACATCGTTGGAGCGATGTGCTTGGGTTTGGCTACCGTGCGACCCGTTGGTCACGAGCTGGTTGGTCGAGCGCTTCTTGACACTTCAGTAGTCACGAATGAAGCAACCGCCGGATTTATTGCTAGGCGAGCGAGCGAGTTCGGAACAGATCACACGGAACGACTTGGAAACGTTGTTGCATCCCTACTCGCAGACCTTGAATGGCCCGATGCAACTAACACCGTGCTGAGTTGGACAGACGACGATGCGGACAAGATTCTTGGAGCGGCCGGGACTCATCTACTCCGAATCATCAAACAGAATGACGCTGACCGGAAGGCGCGAGAAGAAGCCGCCGCCGCAGCGGCGACTCCTACTCCTGGGGTTCTGGAACAGTCATCCGAGCCTGTTTCGCCGATGCAAGGGGCTGAAGAGGAGATATCGGCATCTGACCATGCGCGCGACTACCTGGGGACGCTGGTTGAGGCAGCGCATGAACACGGTCGAACGAGTCTTGTTGAGAGTCTTGTTCTGCTAATCCTTTCAATCGATGAGCAGCCCAGCCGGGACCTTGTTGAAGAGATGCTTCCAAGCTTGGGAAAAGCCACAACGGTCGACTTGAGCGAACAGCTCTTGATCAGTTCCCGCGTGCGCGCACTCAATCGCAAACACATTTGGCTAGAAGCCATTGACGGGAACGTTCTCAAACAATCGCCACGTGCAATTGACCTGGTTGACGAGGCAGTCCTGAAGGCCTGGAATTCGAACGATGCGGATCTTCCGCAGACGCAATCCTTCGCCAGTAGCGCCAGTCCTATTGTGAAGAGTTTTGACTGGAGCGGACCCAAGACCCTTAAGGTTGTTCGAGAATCTGGCAGCATCACGTCACTTGATTCCGCAGGCGTATCTGCCTGGGAACTCACGATTGGCCGAGCAGAAACGTTTGAAGAGTCAGGATTGATTCCTGACGACTGGCGGCATGAGTTTTTTGAGACCGCCGTAGTACTTGCTTCGTCGAGTCCACCGGACGACGTGAGTCTCCAAAGCTTTGCCTCATGCCTACTTGACGTGGTCCCGAGTCTGACCAACGGGGAGCCCAAGGACCAGTACGACCGGCTTCTTGAAGCTTTGACAACCTCAGCGTCCCTGCGTCCAGCTCAACGTTGTCTTGCTCGCGTGAAGGTGCTTGCACATCAGAAGCTGTCTGACCCTGAAATCGTTTTTAGCTCTTTGCCTTCGGAGATAGTCGCCGTTCAAGCTCTCGACTCAAGCGAAGAATCGACGCTTGGTGAAGACAGGAATCTTCTATATGAGGCGATCGAGGTATGGCTCTCTAACCTGAGGCCCTCTATCTCCGAAATTTGGGAAGTGATCGGGGCCTATGCCAACTTCGAACTGCCAGAACCCATTCTCCGAGGGCTGAGGAAGCGAGCGGACGAATTGACCGCGACCGAACGCTCTGATCTCGCCGCTCTGTCGCTCAACGGGTTTCCTGAATCGGTTCCAAGCGACAATTTCCTCGATGCTGCTCGATTCCACGAAGCGGACCTAGCGCAAGAGGTTCAACTACTGGTCAATCTCTACGACAAAGCGACGAACGACGACAGCCGTCGGGCGTTGCTACGTCTATGCGCGTCCTTGAGGTTGACGAACCACCAACTCACGAGTCGAGTGCTCGATGGGATCATGATTCCAATGATCAGGGCCAACAAGTCGGGCAGAGATGTGGCTCTCCAAAACCTTCACCTCGTCAACAACCTCTCCAAGAGAGATAAGAGCAGGCTTAGTAAGGCCGCAGAGGAAGCCGCTGATGAGAATGAGTGGGATTCGATCTCATACAAGCTCGTCCAGGGTGGCTTCATGGAAGAGACGGGGCCTTTCTTCAACCGCCGTCGCAAACATTTCGAAGGCTAACATTTTCGGATTGCTCGACAAGCGTCAAGACCCATTCGGAGGATTGCCAGTTGCGTGGATTTCAACTCGAGTTCGACATAGGGCTCGTCGAGAATCGACATCTCGCCCAAGAAGACCACCAAGACCCGGCCGTCTTGGGCCACGAGTTCCACGTTACGCCCGATATGGACACTCGGAACCGAATAGCGCGCCGAACCGAAGCGGACACTGCCGAGGCGATCTACCTTGCGCACCACCAACGTGGCGATCTGGGTCCGGAGACTGGGCGGCTCGCGCTCTTTTTCGAGCCGCTCGAAAGGAATTGGACAGATCTCCGAGTGCAGAATGGCGTTCACCTCGTTGCACCACCTCAACCTTTGCCCATTCGCCGTCGGAAGGTCCGCCACGCTGAGTTCTTCGGCGACCATGAGGTCGGATTTCACGTAACCGACCAGGTTCTCGAACAAGCCTTTGGATTCGGTGTCCGCTCCTTCGCAAAAGTCAGGCCGGGACCCGTAGTGGGCGGCGAAGCGCACGTAGGCCGGCGTCGGGATGACGAGTCCGGCGGCAGCAAATTCGTCGCATGAGTGAATCAGGACACGCTTGTCTTCCTCGAGGCGGCGTAGTTGTACGCCGGTCGCCAGACATTCTGCCGCCCGGGAAGCGGCAACGAGGATGAGGACAGTACAGACTTCTTCTGCGTCGAGCAGCGGTAACTAAAGGCTATTGCTTCTCGCCACTTCGGCTCGTCTTCGTGGACTTCGAATATCGGTAATCTCATGGTCCAGGGATGTTGTGTGGGACGCGGGGCTCAAGATCGTATAAAAGCCTGGATGATTGCCATGAATGGCGCCAATTTCAAGTGCGTCAAGCCGTCGGTGCGCGGGTCACAGCTCGCCGTGAGTCTACTTTGTGACGACGAAGCTGGCGTGGGCAGTCTCGGTATTTCCGTGCTGGTGCGGTTGTGAGACCACGCCAGCCACGTGCAACGTCCCAATCCTTCCTTTGAACCCGAAAGAGCTCGAGCTGAGTTTCGCGGTAAGTGTCCCGGTAATCGCCTGATTTTGGAACGTGCCCGTGACGTGGCCGAAGGTTTGCGGATTGAGCGAGGTCCCAGAGGCTGGAAGCGTCAGGGTGATATCAAGAGTGAAGGGGGTGCCGCCAATTCTTCCTTTGATGTTTGCCAGTGGAAGTGAAGACGGAATCGACGATCCCGATCCGAGTATTGATGCTGGGTCCGGGATCTTTCCGGTAGCCGACACGGAATATCCGCCTGCGGCTCCTTTGACCGACTGGATCGTTGGGTTCGTGTCTGCTGCACCGGTCCATGTGATTGTGGCGGTTCCCCGTCCCAGTGGAATTCTCGTTAGGTGAGCGACGAGAGCACCCGTGGCTGTCGAGATTATCGCCAAAATGGCTGTCCCCGTTGCGATGATTATCGTTGCTCGCCGGGGTCCTCCTCTTCTCGGTATGACCATACGCAGAGTCTGACACGAATTACTTGAGTCCCGTTGCCGCCAGCTATCAACTAGTGGAGGGCACCTTCGATCAATGCCCCTAGCGACTCTCAAGATTTTTCTCGTGAGGCAGACGGCGAGCAATCTCTCGGTCGGAGCACTTGAGATGCCGTAACGCTGGGTGATGCGGCCAGCCCAGCAGGTGAATCATTCGACGAAATCTGCTGCCGGAAGGCGCCTCCGTGGAGAGGGTTGACTTCTCGGAATACGGTGCCGCTGTGACCTTGTGGACCACGAACGTCGGATCACTTCTTGGTAGGCGGGGGGGCCACCGCTGATCTATTCGGTTGGCGATCGACGTCGAGCTGCATCGCTCTTTCCAGCTCAATATCGGAGAGGTGATTCCGCCGGACGATCCGCCTGTGGGACCGGGAAAGCTGTCGCGGGTCGTCGCACACGCCAGAGTGTCGCGTCACCGCATCGCACCCTTGGGTTACCCCAGTCCCCCCTCGTTAGTGCGCTTGTACATGTACTAACGTTCTAGTACATTCATATGGATGGAGCCGGAACCTACAATCCAGTTCCGACTCGATCGGAAGTCCGGTGTGCCGGCCTATCGACAGGTCGTCGACCAGGTGCGCCAGGCTCTGCGCCTTGGCATCCTCCGGCCTGGGGACCAACTCCCGACCGTCCGAGACGTGGTCAAACAGATCGCAATCAATCCGAATACAGTGCACCGGGCTTACCGCGACCTCGAGGCGCAAGGGCTGACTGAAGGGCGCCCTGGCAGCGGGACCTTCATCCGACGTTCGCTCTCGAAGGTCCCCGATGAGCAGCCCTTACTTCAGCGCCAGCTCGAAAGATGGATGCGTGCGGCGAGGGCTGCAGGTCTGGGTGACGAAGCGATTACGGCCCTGGTGGCTGAGGCAACGGAGCTCTCGAAGAAGGAGGAGACATGACCAACGTCGCTGCCCTCGAAACGGTAGGTCTGGGACGGCGCTATCGCACCAAATGGGGCCTGCGCGATTGCTCGCTCAGGGTTCCGGGCGGGACGATCACCGGGCTGGTAGGTCCAAACGGTGCCGGAAAGTCGACGCTCCTGCGCCTCGCCGCGGGACTCTCGCGACCGACAACTGGCTCCGTCAGCATCTTCGGTGAACGGGTCGAGCCGAATTCGACGCGACATCTGGAGCGCATGGCCTACTTCGATCAGCTCAGACCTCTTTACTCCGGACTGCGGGTCGACGAGACGCTCCACTTTGGGGAGAGGTTCAATCAGCAGTGGGACAACGAAGCCGCGCTGACCTTGCTGAACGAGCTTGCGGTACCACTCAACGAGAGGGTCGGGCGTCTGTCGCTCGGTCAACAAGCCCTCGTCGCGCTCGCTCTTTGCATAGGAAAGCGCCCGGATCTCCTTTTGCTGGATGAACCGGTCGCTAGTCTCGACCCCTTGGCCCGCCGCCAACTACTCGAAACACTGCTCGGAACGGTGGCCGAACGTGGCACCACGGTTCTTTTGTCCTCGCACATCATCAGCGAGCTCGAACCCGTGTGCGACCACCTCGTCATCCTGTCGTCTTCAACCGTCCGCATCACTGGCTCGATCGACGAGTTGCTGGCCGAACATCGTGTGCTCGTCGGGCCCCGTGACACACCGCCACTGTCTGGAGTAGAAGTGATCTCTGTTCGTGAAGCCGAGCGCCAATCGTCGCTCCTTGTTCGAGGTCATCCCCCTGACCTCGACTCTAGCTGGCAAGTGCTCCAACCCGACCTCGATGAGATCGTTCTGGCGTATCTGTCCGGCCTCACTACTGGCCAATTGGTTGGGTCCCCCTCGTCACGCTCGGCTGAAGGGGGTCCGTCGTGATCTGGCTGATTTGGCGTCGATACCGAGTTCTCATGGCTCTCACGGTCATTGTGTTAGGTGGACTTGGTATTTGGATGCTCTTGCTCGGTCATGCCTACGACAGAGCTGTTGTGAGCTCCGCCTGTCACCGTGACGCGGGCTGTGACATCTACAACGGCTTCTTGTCGCTGTCGGACCAGTCGGACGTGATCAACCTCCTCTTGTTGTTTGCTCCGTGCCTCTTGGGCATGGTGTTCGGCGCCCCTCTCGTGGCTGGGGAACTCGAGAACTACACCAACCGACTTGCTTGGACGCAGGGCAAATCGAGGACCAAGTGGATCATCGTGAAGTGGTGCGTTGTCGGACTGAGTCTCGTGACCGTCATCGCACTTTTGACCCTGATCGTCCAGTGGTGGACTGGCCACGCGGCTGAGCGGCTCTCCACCAGTTTGATGAGCGCGTTGAGCCTCGGTGGTGGTGGGCGTCTTCAACCGCTTCACTTCCCGATTACCGGGTTGGCCCTCAGTGCGTACACCCTGTTCGCCTTTGCATTAGGGACTGCGTTGGGAGCAGTTATTCGAAAGACCTCATGGGCCATCGCCGGCACCGTGGTCATCTACACCGCCGTCTCGGTTGTGGCGGTGCTTTTCATCCGGCCCTCACTGGCGCCGCAGCTGTTCGTCCAGTATCAGCCAATTGCTGCATCTGTGAACACGACGAATCCTCAGGAGCTCCGCGGAGCCTGGTATCTGGGTATGGGTTATCGCTACGCCCCGGGGACTCATGAGTCCGGTCCATCGGCAGCGGTCGCCGCCCAGCGCTGCCAAACAAAGAATTACAGCGAACTGCCGTATCGGGCGTGCCTCTCAAATCACCATGTTCAGTCGGGGACCTTCTACCTAACCGCAAACCACTATTGGGAATTGCAGTGGAGAGAATCTGTTCTTCTCTTACTCACTTCGGGTGCGTTGCTAGGTGTGACGGTGTGGTCGGTACGCCGATGGACGGCCTGAGAAAGAGGTCCCCTGTCGCCTACATCACCGTCTTTCGATGGGCAAGCAAGGTTCGCGGCAGCGGCCGCTTTCCAGCCGGGCAGACCAATCCCGCAAGCCGAACGTTTAGCAGTACCGCGCAGCCGAGTCGTCCGACCTACGTTCGGGTGACCGCAGGGGATGGTTGTCTGAAGGGGCGGAGGCTGATTCCGAAGTCTTGTGCCGATCGGGGACGGCCATAACGTCGTTTATCGGCTCGACACCACTGATAGCCGCTGGGCGAACAAAGCGCTGCTTCGAGAGATTGACGATCTCATTTGTCAGCGTTTGAGTTCATCGCTCCCGTCCGTGAGTATCTCGTCTCGTCACGCCAGCACGGATAAGGGCCAGCCGCACCGTGTTGCCGTGGCACCCGAGTTGTTTTCCCACCATCGCCAAAGACTGCCCGGTGGCGTATAATTCAAGTGCGATGTTGACCTGATCAGCAGTCAGGGGACGATACCGCCGAGGGACTTGAGCCCGCTTCAGATGCCTGGTCACTGTGTCAGCATGGATCTGAAACTGGGCAGCCAGTTCGTCAATCGTGGCACCGGCTCTGTAGCCAGCCACCAGTTCGGCAGCTGCTGCAGGATCAAGGTGCCGAATTCTCTGTTTAGGGGTTCTAACTTTGGGCTCAATTCGCCCAGATGGGACCATTTCCACCAGGGCCTGAAGACGTTCTCCCTGGTTAGAGAGGTTCGACCAACGTCCCATAACCTCCAGGCGTATAGCCAATGTCTTCATGACGTGGCCTCCTGGTGGATATTGTTGAGTTGCTGACTCATCTTGAGTCCCTCCTCGGTGTGGTGCGGCCGGCGATCCCCGGTTGGGTTCTCCTCTTGGAGCCGCATGTCACCGACGAGTGCGGGCCTACGCTGCACGGTCCCGCTCCTGGTCAGTTTTCACTCTCGCCCTGGCTTCGGCGATCCTCTCGGTGGCCAAGTGGGCAAACGCCGGGTTGATCTCGATGCCGAGCCACTCGCGATGATGTTGCTCGGCGACGACGCCGACGGTGCCCGCTCCGAAGAACGGATCGAGGACCATGCCAGGTCGCCAGCCTCTTCGGCATCGACAACTTGGAGCAATCGGGCAAACGGTGGCGGTTGTGGCGGTGCTGCTAAATGGTTGGTGTCTCCACGGTGCGCCGCAGCGGACGCAGATCCGCTCAGGACAGCCAGCCAGAAGCGGACGCTCGATCAGCCTGACTGGGAAGGTGGCGAAATGCGGTCCCCTGAAGTTCGACGCCGACAAGCTCCAGACGTCGCCAGGGTTCTTGCCCAAGGGGTGACCCACCAAACCTCTGGCTTTCAGCCGGGCCAAACCGGCATTGTTACCAGCCAGCGGCCCCGCCCACTTCGGCGGCCGACCGGTCACCGGATGCGGCGAATCTCGGATCGGAGCGACGGGGTGGTTCTGCGTAGGGGCCGAACGATGAGGCTCACGGATGGCGTCAAGGTCAAAGAAGTAGTTGCGTTGGCGGGTGAGGAGATAGACGACCTCCCACCGACAGATCAGGCGGTCCCGCACCGGATTGGGCATGGTGTTGGACTTGTTCCAGATGATTTTGTTGCGCAGCGTCCAGCCGTCTTCGATCAAGGCCAGGCTCAGCCGTTCCGGTCCTAGTAACAAACTCTTGGGTGGTGCTCCGAATCTGTAATGACGGGAATAACTGTCACCCAGATTCAGCCACAACGAGCCGGTCGGACGAAGCACCCGAGCTACTCCTCGCATGACGAGGCGCAGTTCGCCAACCCAATCATCCACCGTGGGTTCCAGCCTGTCAACGGCCATTAGGAATTCCCCACTGGCGGCCATGAGAATTCCCCAGGTATGGCCATGAACCTCCCCAGGTATGGCCATCGAATTCCCCACCCCTCGAGATGAGGTCAGTGACCCAAGGGCTTCACCCCCTTGCCGCTGGTGGCGTCTTGGAGCCGGATCGATTCTCCTGAGGTCTGGACCACGTGGGCGTGGTGCAGCAGGCGGTCGACCAAGGCGGTGGCCAGACTGGGTGGCATGAGCTGATCAAAGCCCGACGGGTGCAGATTTGAGCTGATGGCGATCGAGCGACGTTCATAAGCGGCGTCGACCAGTCGATAGAGCCCTTCGGCTGCCTCTTCGGTCACGGGCAACAGGCCGATGTCGTCGACCACGATGACGTCAGCCCGCAGCATGGGGGCGAGAGCCTTAGCCACCGTGTCGTCGATGCGGTGCCGTCGCACCAAGACGCCGAGTTCTTCGATGGAGAACCAGGCCACCGAGCGAGCGGTGTCGACCACGGCGTGTCCCAAGGCTTCGAGTAGGTGCGATTTTCCGGTGCCGCTCGGTCCGCACACCACCAAATTCTCGTGGCGCCCGACCCATTCGAGGGTGGCCAGGGCGTCTTGAGTCGGCGTCGGAATCGAACTGCGGGCCGGATCCCAAGCGGCGAAGGTCTTGCCGGCCGGGAAGCGGGCCCGCTTGCGGCGTGTCTCGGTCATCGAACGCTCCCGTCCGTCAACCTCGGCTTCGAGCAGGACCCGGATCAGTTCCGCCGGTGCCCAGCGCTGGGCCTTGGCTGTGGCCATGACGTCTTCGGCTGCCGCGCGCAGATAGGGCAGACGGAGCCGCCGCGACAAGGTGGCCACCTCGTCGAAGGTCGTCTCGGTGCTGCTCACTGCTCGGTCTCGCCGAGGCGGGCCCACGGAGCGGTGCCGGGCTGAAGGGAGTGATCCTCTGAGATCCGTCGCAGGGGCTCGCGGCGGATGGCCGTGATGGAGCTGAGGTCGCCTTGTTCGAATCGACCGGCCAATGCGGCCAACCCGAGTGCCTCGTCGAGGACACCGGCATCGACCACGCGCCCGAGGGCAAGGGCTTCACGCATGCGCTCGTTGATCTGAGAGGCACCCGAAGAGGCCGCTTCAACGAGGTAACGCCGGGCCCCTTCACCGAGAGCGAGGAACTCGCTCTCGGTGGGGTTGTTCGCCTTGGGGGCGCGTTCGGGGTTCTTGCGCCGGGGCGGGTAGTGCCCGTCGTGCAGCGTCATCTGGCCCTTGGCCGCGACGGGGTGTCGTGCCACCTCTTTTGCTCCGTCAACTCCGGTGGCGACAATGACGACCTCGTCGCCCATTTGGCGCACGAAGACCACCTCTGCACAGAGCTGGTGCGGGACCGAGTAACGCGCCCCTTGGAAGGAGATGAGTGAGGACCACGACACGGTGCGGGTCTCACCGAAGGCGACCGTGTAAGGCTCGGGCGGGAGACGATGCAGCTGTGCTTGCTCGAGCGCCAGACGATCAACGGGGCGCTCGCCGGTCTCTCGGTGGACCCGCGTGTTGAACCGCTCGCTGGCTGCGCCACAGGCTCGCTCGAACGAGGCGAAGTCGCGATACTCGCCGACCAGATTGTCGGGACGAGGCAACACGTCGGCCTTGGCGATGCGCACCGTTGCCTCGGTGCCGCCCTTGGACTCGGGATCGGCCACCACGCAGGTGTGGATGGCCACCCCGTAGTAGTGGGCCACGCCGAGCAGCTCGCGATTGCGCACGGCCAGACCGGCCACGTGACTGGTCGTCACCGTCTTTTCGTTGTCGGTCAACAGATAGGTCGGCGCACCCCCGATGGCCCGAAGCGTGGTGTCGAGGGCCGACACCAAAGAGGGGAACGTGCGGTCAGCCAGTGCGACGATGACCCGAAAGCGCGACCAGGCCAACCAGGCGCAGAACAACGTGGTGGCTTGGCCACCGACGATGGGCCCGCTGCCGTAGTCGAACTGGAGCCACAGGCCAGGCTCGGTGATCCAGGGCTTGTAGATCCGGTGGTTGGCCCGCACGTAGTCGGACTTGAGCTGGGCCACCACCCGCCGGGTCGTGCGCTCCGAACCGACAAAGCCCATGGCGGCCAGCTTTTGATGGACCACGTCGGCCCGGACCCGCCCCGACGAGCGGTCGATCCACTCGGTAATCTTGTCGGCGAACGGCTCGGTGATCACCGGGCGGCCGACGCTGGCCGCCGGGTCGAGCCCGGCCGCCCGAGCGGCCACGAAACGTCGGACGGTCTTGTGGTCGACGCCACACAGGGCGGCCGTCGCTCGAAGCGAGTTGGTGAGGTCATAGGCCTCGAGAATCTCCATTGCTTTCTCCTCGGACAACATGGGTGGTCCCTCCTCGGGGTCGTGGACAGCGCGAACTGCCACGTTCTCCGGGGAGGGACCCCAAAGGGTGGATGTCGTTAGGGCCCGAGGGGTGGGGCGATGCCCACAAGTGGGGAATTCGGTGGCCATACCTGGGGACTTTTGGTGGCCGTCCGTGGGGAATTCTGGTGGCCGCCTATGGGGACTTTTCCACGTCCGCCGTCACCAGCCCGATTTGGCCGCTGACGCCGTAATCCCGGAGTTGGAAATAGGGAGGGCTGGTAATGACGCAATCGACAGAAGCATCGGGTAGCTCGCCCAGCCTCTTCCGAACGTCCCCGACCAGGACCACGTTGCGAGGTATCGCTTTCATGAGCGCACCTCGATAAGATCCCCGATTGCTCGCTCAGCCGTGGTGAGGACGAACAAGCCCTCGACCTGCCTTCCCGCCGTTCTGAGTGACCGACCCAACTGCTC
This sequence comes from uncultured Acidimicrobiaceae bacterium, assembly GCA_963706555.1. Taxonomy (GTDB): domain Bacteria; phylum Actinomycetota; class Acidimicrobiia; order Acidimicrobiales; family RAAP-2; genus Bog-473. The sequence goes on along the minus strand of OY970164.1, from coordinate 287,867 downwards.
GACCCGCCGCTCGTCGGGCAAGACCCAACACACTCGGGGGAATACACCGTGGCGGCCTTGCTCGACACCAGCCTGGTAGTAGCGGACGTAGAGCTGGCATTTTCGAACCAGGGTGGGCACGTGCTCTGTTCCCAGATCCACCTCTATGAACCATCGGTGCTCCAGCTCGCCGATGCCAAGGTTGACGAAGAGGTCAGGCCGCAGAAGGTTCTGTGCACCCATTCCGCCGATTTGTCGCCAACAACGAGGTTCGGCCTGCAGCTCATCCAGCTCGAAATCGCCCACCCGGGCCTTGACCCATAGGTTGACGGCGAGCTGACTGATGGCCAGGGTGTGGAGCGCGAAGGCAGCGGATGGCTCCCGGAAGTGTCGGCGCTGTCCCTCACCGGACAGAATCCGAGCGCCGACCGGTCCGAGGGCATAGATGTACCCAGCCGACCCCGAGGAGACGCCCCCGATGCGCCGTTCCAAGCGAGACAAAAGGCGATCCCGAGTCAGCCGCTCGAGTACCCGCCGAGCGACGCGCCGTGCACTGAGTTCGCTGGCGTGCGCCTCGCTTGGAAAGCACAAGGACTCGATCTGTTTGGCATTCATCAATCGCAACTCACCGACGTGTCCGATGATTGCCAAATCCCGCTCGGACAGATCACGGCGCACGTGGAGCAGTCCCCGAGGACCAAGGCGAGTGCCCGTCATTGTCCACCTCCCCCTTCATTCCGCTTGGTTGGTGGAGGGTTGACAGGGGTGCGGCTGTGGAACCTCACACGGCCGATCGGAAGGACATTGAATGTGGCGGAGCGATGAGTAGAGAAACCCAGGAAACCGAGATCTGCCAGGAGGGCTCGGTCGCCCGCAGGCCGGGCGCCGCACGGTGCGGCCAACGATTGAACGAAGCAGTTCGGAAGAGCTGAAGTAGTCCGCTTTCTTGATCCCCTACACCAGTGCCCTGAGCAGGCATGATGGCCACTGTTGACCCCTGCACTCGATAGGGCGAACGGAATAGCGAGCGGTACAGCCCTCCAGAGTGACGCAAGGTGCCTCACGAACCGTCTCCTCGGGCAGGACGGCGTGGTCGAGGTGTCAGGTCATCCGCGCCCTTGGTCGGTACACCGGTGATGAGTCGCTGGATCTCAGCATCAACGTCCGCTTTTGGCATTCCATAGCGCTGCCTTGAGAGGTTGCGGACAGTCACGGCATCGGAGGTGGCGTCAGGAGGCGGAAGCGTCCGGCCACTGGCCCAGGGCTGCACCGCATCGCCAGCAACGATTTGGACGTAGCACTCAAAGGCGGCGAGCGAGGTGAAGTCCTCGGCTTCAGGAATCGGCCGTTCGGCTGCCATGACCCTGGCATCATCGTGAGCCAGTTGGAAGGCCACCCGATTGCGGGCATTAGCCAGTACGGCCGCCCGGGTCGACGCGTCGAGTTGCTGCAAGTGCTGGTGAGCCAAGGCGAAGCCGACCCCGAGTCCCCGAGCTTGCCCCAGGGCGTCACCCAGATCGGTGGGGAGGACCAAGTAGTCCTGAAATTCGTCGATGGTCACGAACACCGGATGGCGTCGAGCGGGAGGAACGGCGGACCGGCTGAGGGTGGCCTGCCAGAGCTGGGATATAACCAACCCACCGAGGAGTGCCGCGGTTTCAGAACCGAGCTGGCCCTTGGAGAGGTCGACCAGCAGGATCTTCCGTCCGGTGAAGACCTCCCGAATGTCGAACCGGGGCCGACTCTGACCGAGCATGGCCCGGAGCTGCGGCCTCATTAGGAAGGGCCTCAGTTTGTTCATGACGGGAGCGATGGCCACATTCCGCTCGTTCTCCGACCAGCTTTCATAGCCGGCCCAGAACGGTTCCAGAGCCACCGGATCGGAGATGTGCTTTAGCGTCCGGCGGCGGAATCCCGGATCGGTGAGCAGCAGTGGTAATCCGACCAAGGTTGAGTCCGGAACTTGGGCCAGAGTTTGCAGCGCAGCACCTAGAATGTCCTGCGTTCTCGGGCCCCAATGGGCAGCGTAGAGCTTGTGAAAGACGCCGAGCAGCTGGTCGGCTACTAGTTCGGGGGAGCGTCCCGATGGGGCCAGAGGATTCAGTCCGACCGGGAAGCTCTTGTCGTTTGGGCTGACCAGAACAACGTCGTTCAGCCGCGATTTCGGGATTCGCTTCAGCACGTCCTCGATGAGATCGCCCTTGGGCTCGATGACAACGACGGAGCGACCATCCTCTATGTCCTGGGTGACGAGGTTGAGCAGCAGGGTGGACTTCCCGGTGCCGGTCGGACCGATGGCGTGGAGGTGCCTGAGTGAACCCGATGTGGACATGGCCAGGGGTCGGTCAGAGCCTGGGTAGCTGGCATCGGCCACGACACGGCCCCGTCGTGGAATCGAGCGTGACGGCGGAATAAGGCGGCTGCCGGTGCGCTCAACCGGTTGGTCGGCTGTCGATAGCTGAGGCCAGGAGGAGAGGGTCGCCAGCTCGCTGGCGTTGAGTCGCACCGGCGATCGCCACGGCCGTGAGGCCCTTGTGACGGCATCTGGACGAGTGCGTCGCACTAGAAGCGTTGCACCCGGGCTTTCGGCCAGTCGGAGGGCATTCAGCACCCCTCGTAATAACTGATATCGGCGGGCGTTGGTCTCTGCGGTGACGCCCACGCGCCCGATGGCTTGCCATCCGGGCTCGGTCCGCTTGGCAGCGAGAGCCCTGCGCTGTTCACTGTCTGCTTTCTTGTTTCCAAACGGCAGGGCGAGAACCTCGGCGTACCAGGACTCGTGGGTGAGAGCCCCGAGCTGAGTGGGTACGGCTTCGGGATGCAGGCCCCGACCAAGAGTCCACTGCAAGACAATGGTCTCGTCCTTGCCGGTGGCGGAGAGTGCAGCGAGCAGCGCTCGACTGACACTGCCATCGTCGTCGAATCGCAGCGGCCGCCGATTGGTACTGAGGTACAACCTGACGGCCCGGTCGAGTGGAACCGCCATCCGAGCATTAGGACTGACGGCTACACCCGGCATGGCACTTCGAAGTTGTCGATTCAGGTTGCCGGCACGGTTGGTAGGTGCTGCAATCTGATGCACCACTCGTCCGCCATTCCCAACCGCTTCAATAGTCAGAGGTCGGGCACCGCTCGTGGCCATGACTCGCATGGCGGCGGCGAGCTGCCCTGGCGGGACCTCCCGCGGCCATGCGATGCGTAACCAGGTGGTCGCCGCGTTCACGCAGCGTCCTTGTCCGTCGTGTCATGTTCTTTTTTCTTGGTGGAAGGTGTTTCGACAGCTCTGGATTGAGAGCCCTCCAGCTTCCGTCTCTTGGCTTGGCGTTCGGCTTCGGCCTCGGCTTCTGCTTGAGCAAAGGCAATGAGCGCCCGGGCGATGCGTCGCAGATCCGGTGGATCCTTCTTGGCGCCGCGTACGCGGATTCGTCGGTCTCCGTTGTGGTAGGTCCTACTCATTGCCGCCTCCTTTCGCTTACCGGATTCCGGATAGAGCGCTGCCCCGAGACTGTGATGAGGGGGGAGCGGGTCGCTTGGTGGCGACCACTGCTTGCCGAAAACCCAATCCTGCTTTCACGCAGGGATCGTGCGATTAGTAAATTATCTTTGTTTCAAGATGTCAATGGTTGTTGTAATTTCTACTGACCTGGTCGGTACATGCAGCCATCTTCTCGAACGGCATCACCATCCCGAGTTTCGGCGTCGCTGAATGATCCACCCCACGTAGATCAGCGCGACAGCTATACCGATACCGACAAATGCCAGTTCTACCGATTCGATGAGCTTGACCGCGAAATAGATGGCTAACGCCGCGGCTAACAGCGAGAATGCGGTACTTGTCAAGGAATGTCGCCACTGCGACGGACCGGATGTATTCACGACGCAGAACCTTCGACAAGAGACCGGCCTCGTTCATGAGAAATCGCCTCGTCGATTCCCAGCTGAATGCAATCCAAAGCAAAGTCCAGCTGGTGGACCACAAAGCGATGCGCATGGTCGATGTAGATTGCTTGTCCAACGGTGTCAGCCAGTAGAAGGGCGTACTCTAAGGTGCCCGGTCCGAGGCCTTCGTCTCGAGCGCGAGCCAGATGGCACGATGCGACCTCCATCTCGTCCTCGACCGAGAAGTCAGCACCAAGCCAGACGTGACGGGTATCGTGCCAGAATCGCATGGCCCAGTTCGTGTGTGGACCGTCGAAGATAGTGTCGTTGGAGAAATCACCGAGGACACGAAATGGAAGCCCGATTTTGTGACAGGCCCGAAACTCGGCTTGAAGACCGCCGAGACCACTTGGTGTGATCTCGGCGGCCCTCCATCCAAAGCCCAGTTCGTCTGCGGTCCGCTTGGCCTCACCGCGCACGAAGGCGCTCAGGTTCAATCGAGCCACACGGAGTTCCAGTCGGTTCCTATCCATTGGGATCACGGAAGCCTTGACGCATCTCCCGATCTAGCTGACGTCGTAGTCGAGCGGATGTGCTCTTGATCTCATTCTTGGCCTGCGTCGCCGCCAACCGAGTTCGGGTCTGATGGAGCTTGACCTTCAATCGACTGCCGAGTGGCGGGTCCCGACGGACCAGCTCCAAACGTCCCGAGCCAATCCCGTCAATGATCCAGATGAGGGAGATAACGAGCAGGGCGAGAAAGATGATCGTCGCAGTCATCATGATTGTTCCCCCTGTTGACGCTGTTGCTGTAGGTGAAGGGCGAGGCGGACCTTGCTTGCGATCAGACGCTTCGCTTCCGGCCGACCGGTTTTGGTTGCCCATTCGGTTGCGGCCTGGTTGATCCACGTACTGGTCACCGGATCGCTCATTGTTGGAGTCGCGGTCGGAAGGGGCTTGCCAATCGAGCTGATGACGTGCCGCCGTGAAACGATTGCACCAGCCACACCACCGCCGACCACGCTGCCCAGAACCGTTAAGATCTCTTCGTACATGATCATCACCGTCCGAAGCGCCGGGCGATCCGGCTGTTATTGAGGCTTGACAGGAGGTTCAACTTCCGGGCAACCAGCTCAGCCTTGGCGGCGCTATTGCCAGCCATGGCCATGCCGTAGTCCAGGAAACGCAGCTCCTCCTCGGTTGCCGTGGTGATGACGTCGGCTATGGCGTAGCTGTCGATCCGGTCGATCTCGGTCGCCACGGCACCTTCGAGGCTGTGGTTGTAGACCGCCATCTCAGCGCGGCGCTGGGACCGATTGGCCTGGACCGCTTGACGGGGGGACATCCCTCCGTTACCAGACATTGGTACGAGTGACATTGCTCTTCTCCCTTGTTTGGTTTGATAGTTGGTTGAATAGAGAGTCCGACGCTGAGCCCTCGGGAAGTCCCGGCTGATCCGAAGGTGTCTTGCCTTTCGCTCGCCTTCTGGTTGGGATCGGCCGGGGGATGTTGGTCACGGGGGTCCGTTCAGGTTGCGACCCTGAATGGTGTCGATGGAGGGCCTCCACTCGGACGAGGTCAACCAAGCTGACCAGGGTCGAGTCGGCAGTTATCGCATCCCGTAGAATGGTCAGCTCGTCCAGCGCCGACCTTGGAACCGTTGTCGGGGGAACCACTGTCTCGCAGCATTCGCCGAGAACGTCGCAGCGGTAGCAATGGTCACAGGTGTCTAGGTGGCCGGCGCAGGGGTGAGTCATGCTTCACCTCCCCGTCGGAACTCACGGCGGAGAATCTGACGTGATCGGGTGGGTCTCGCCGTGGCAGGCGAGTTAGCAGCCGCAACGGCGCCCGTGCGATTATCGAGCCCAAAACGGACAGCCATCGAGGTGAAGTGGTCGTGTCTCATGTGGCTACCGTGACAGAAAACTTGCGACAAACTACGGTTATGACCTGGAGTTTTATCGTGATTCACGACAAAAGCTGGATACGTGAACGACAAACAAGACCCTGAGGGGCCACTTCTTCTCGAGGAGCTAAAGGTCATCCGCCGAAATCGGTGGAGCGTGCGCCTCGTCGATCTCCCTGAGCTACGTCGGGTTGTGCTGGCTCGGGGTGGAAGTGGTGGCGAATCGGTTCAGATGCAGCGAACGCTTCAAGCGGCAGCTGGTCGGCTTGATGGGCGCCGTGGAGAGGCCGTGCTCTTACTGTTGGGTGTCACGTCCTCGGGAAGCGGGAAATTGGCTCGCGAGAGACGAGATCAAGCGGCGGCGGTACTCGGGACGACACCTTCGAGCCTTGTGCGCTACCACGAGGAAGGGCTCCTTGAGGAGCTCGTCGGTCAACTTCTTGTGCTCAACGCGGATGACTCGCCAGATCAATCGTCCTCCGAAGGGACCGGCGACGGTCGTTTCGCGGAGCCGGTAGCAGACGAGACAGAGGTCGTCGTAACGACCCAGCCGCTTGACGATCTCGAGATCGTCAGCCCAGAAGTCAAGGGCGAATCCGCTGCCATGGACATGGTGGCGACAGAAACAGAGACGCAAGAGCCACTGGGCGAGCAGGAGGAACGCCCTCTTGCGTCAGCTGATGTGGCGAAGACTCGTCGTACCTGGACACGGCGATCACATCGGTTTCTAGTTGCGGCGGGTATTGCGCTTGCCGTGGTGGCCCTGGTTGTCTGCCTAGCGGCCACAAGCACTTGGCCATTCAACTCGGATAAGGCCAGCACTCATCCGCCATCGACTACGTCTGAATCGGGCGCCGCAAACGGTACTGATTCGATCAAGGTGCTGGTTGGTTTACCTGGTCAGTCGTCCACGACGGCGTCCACATTTGCCCATATTCGTGCTGGCGATCCCGTCGGTTGGGGCATCGTGATTGACCACGGCGCTGTTGGAGAGTTACACAACACCTCGATTATTGATCAGGTACCGAAGGGCGTTATCGTCGTTCCCGGCAGTGTGCGCTTGATCAACGGAAACTTTCCAAAGGGATATACCTTCCCTGACTCAGCCATCCAAGCCCATGGGACTCAGATCAACATCAATATCGGTGATTATCTGTCAGAAACGAAGGCGGGCGGAGCTGGGATTACATACATCACGTTCACCACGGAGTTCGTCTCACTGTCTCCGAACAATTGTGCTCGTCACGTAATCGTCGATGCCGCGTGGCTCGGGACCACACTTTACCCAGCCTCACTGCGTGCATCGGCTCGGGCAGAGGTATCTTGTTGATGCTCTAGCCGATCATGAATGTTCTTGCAGAATCGTGCACTCCGGTTCATAATGCGAACGGTCAAGGAAGCCCTCTGGGGCAGAAACGATGTAGGCCGATGTATGACAGAAGAAGTAGACGAATCACAACCTCAGGAAAAGTGGAATCGCACACCGGAAGAGCAAGACCGCATTCAAGCGATGTCGGATCGACAATTGGACGCGTCGAACACGCTTGCAGAGCTGTCGGAGCTAAAAGGGGACTTCAGCTACTGGAGCGCGAACGCATCCACACACGCCTCGCTCTTTGATCTGGTTCTCATAGGTGCCGAACTGTCGGCGCATTCGCCATCCGATCTTCTGCGCGAGCAGAGCGCCAAGCTCCGCACGTTGCTTCCCTTCACTGAGGAGGAGCTCGGCGGAATGGCCGTGCGGATGAAAGCTCGCGAAAATCACTCAATTCCGGAGAGCTCCGAAGACTGGTATCGAGATGCCACCTCGGAGGACGTCTTGCTGCTTGATAGATGGCGGAGATGGCTGGACTATCAGTTTCATGAGGATCACGTCGACGATCCGCCCAATGCGGGAAAGCAGCTCATTGTTGCACTGGAAGAGATCGGGCACGTATTTAACGAGATCGTGTAGAGCGGAATAGGTCGTCGCCTTGGCACAAAACCTTGTGGTTTGCGATGTAGACCGTTCGGGATGGGTAGTCACCAGCGGTGCAAGAATTCGGCGCCACCGTATCTTCTACTCCTCACCGGTAGTCAGGCGTGATGCCCGAAAGCGGGATGACTGTGGCTCCGTTCGTGGGTGTGAAGGGGGTGCCTGAACCCTCCATCGAATCAATCAAAGCCGATTCCGCTGTCTGAAACGACCACTCGAACATCTGAACGTTCGTAGAACCTCCTGCGACAATGTGCGGCCATTGGCGCGCTAAGGTCCACAAGGTCCAATCGGTTCTGGCCGTTGAGATAACTTACGAGAACCGAAGAAGTTCGGCCGGAGCCGCACCCGAGTTCAAGAAGATCACCAGGACTCGTCCCGTATTGGCAATCCATATATTCTTTGACTAAGTCGAGGTCTGTCCGTCCGTTGAACGAGTACTCACGTAATAGCCGATCGTAATAGTCCGGCTTCAGGTAGTCGGAAGGCCGCTTCGGGCTATTCGATAGCCATGGGTATTTGACGTGCAGCGCCTCTAGATCGTTCATCGTTCATCGTTCATCGTTCCTCAAGTTGCAGGGATACGTCGAAAGCTCCCCGATTGGCGGCTAGATGGCAAGTCAGCATCAACCTTTTGAACAGTGCAATTCCTGGACCAAGTGTCCTGACTGGACTCGACGCTCCCTGGGTGTGAACTCTGAATCCTGACACACCCCGGGGGTAGGGTCAGTTTGTGTCGTTCAAGAATGCCACAGCATCGTTTCTCCAAGGTGATGCCTGCCAATGACCGACCTTTCCCAGATCTTGATTTTCTGGTCGTCCTACGCGCCTTTATTTGCAGTTTTTGCAATCCTCAATACGTTCGGGAGGGGTCTACCCTCTCAGATCTGTGCGATTGCCGCTGGAGTCGGGTTGGCCATTCCCTTGCTGCTACAAATCGCAGCGCGTCGACTTCAACCACAGCCTCTACATGTTGAAGGCGCACAGATTCGTGATGGCGATACCTTGGCGTACATCGCAACCTATCTCGTTCCGTTTGCGGCGGTCGCTGCTTCAACTGCTCGAGAGCGCACAGCCCTCGGAGTGTTCTTCGCCATACTGGCCATTCTCTATGTTCGCAATGAACTCTTCTACATCAACCCGGTACTTGCTCTATTTGGGTATCGGCTGTTTCAAGTGTCGAGCCCTGCGGGCGCATCCGTCGTACTCTTGTCTCACCGTCGATTTCTGAAATCAGGTACACAGGTGTCAGCTAGGCGACTGAGCGGCTACGTGTACTGGGAGGCTAAGACATGAGCACTACTGATCCGCAAGACGCCGCGTTACAGGCTTTGGTCTCGATCCCTGATCTTGTCAATCATGAGATAAACGGCGTCTTGTTGGTGCTCAAGGCCCCCGATGACGAATACTCACTGGCGCAACTGAGGCCAACCAAGGCAGCGGCTCCGGCGCTTCTGCAGGTTGGCCGCGCAGCAACAAAACGCTACCAGGACTGCGAAATGATCAACTATGCCCCGGCCACTAATTGTGTCGGCAAGCAGATCATGTGGATGGCACTAAATGAAGTACCACTACTTCAGTCGATTGTTAACGATTCATCCGACCTTGCCAACATTGACCTGTTCGATCCCAAGAAGCAGAAGTTGGCTCAATCGAGACTCACCGCCATCCGTGTCGACGCCGCTGTGGGGCCGGTCGTCTTCATTCAATCGATGGCTGGCAGCCAGATCGTTGCTCGTTCCACAAAATTTGGCGTACTTCTCCGAGAAGGAGTGATCGATGTGCCCAGTGGAGAACTCGTGCTCCTAAACGAAGGAGTGACCGCCATTTCCGCTGGCCAGTTCGTCTTCTTCAACAATCGGTCTTCGTTTCAGAAGCTCTTCGGGATTCTTGAAGAGCTTCGTGCCCAAGCGGAGGAGACTTTCCGTGAGGTTACGGGTGACCTTCGAATCGAAGGTTTCGACGAGATGCTGAGCGCAGTGACATCTCAAACGCAGATGGTCGGAAAAATGGCATCGATCCGTTCCAAGATTCAACAATATCCGAAGTACAAGGAAGCACTGACAATGCCTAAGTTAGTGGCCTTCGTTGAGAGCCATCCAGAATGCAAGGTCGAGGTGGTCGGAGAAGGCGACGAAGCAAAGTTAGCCTTTCGGTCAGACCCCCAGCACCGTTTCAAGATCTTGAAGCTGCTTGACGACGACTACCTTCGGTCCGAGTTGACGACTCTCGGCTATGAGGCGAACTCTAAGGGATTGCCAATTGGCTGGTAGCTATCCTGCGATTTACCACCCCCGGATAGCGGTAGGGCTTACGCAAGACCAGTAAATCTGGATTCGACGCTTTGTAGTCGAAAGTCAGCATGGCATCACGCAAATTTGGCATGATGCTTTGATGCCGCAGGCATCAACGGCGAGGAATCGAGCAGCACTAGATCGAATGGCAAAAGCCGTCGACCAGTACGCGCGTGGAGATGAACCACCGATGCCGCCTGCGCTAGACGACCGGGCCGCGGGGCTCCTTATGGACCTATGGGGCGGGCAGGCCGCACGAGAGGGTGCCTTCGTACTTCTCGCCATAATGCTGGTTGAGGGTCGTCCTTTGAATCTCGTTGATCAGGCGGCAGGCGATCTGAAGGCGGACACTCCGAGGTTGGCTGGTGATCGCATGCTTTCCGAGTCGCTTAGTAACACTGTCCTTGGGCGTTTGGGCATACCAGCCACAAAGGGTGTGTTTCAGAGCTCAACGTACCGCTCGGGCTATGCCGCGCCCCAGGCCAACAATCCTGCCCTGGCGCGCTTCGCAATCTGGGCCTCTGATGGGCAGCGCACCATCGAAGATCTGGACGCCCTGTTCCAACATCTTGCTTCAACTTTCGCCAAAGAAGCATTTATCGTTGAAGATCTCCCCGAGCTCAATAGAGCCGCCATGGTGTATGGGTCGACGGCAGAGCTGATACATACACTGCTCGACGAGCCCAGCCAGGGCGCTTTTCAGCAGTACCTCTTCGCGGCACTTCTTTCTGAGTACTTGGAAGCGACCATTTTGACTCCGAGACTCCGTGTTGTGACCAAGCCCTTATTCCAATCGGACAAGTCAGCGGGAACCATGGGTGATGTCGAAGTCCGCGCCGGCCAAAACCTCGAAGCCGTCTATGAAATCTCGGCGAGCAATTGGCGGTTGAAACTGCCGCAAGCGATCGCGGCGTTGACCAGCAGAGACGAGCTGACAGCCATAACGATCGTGGCATCGCAGCCGCCCACCAAGGCGGGTGAGATAACGAGCGCCATAGCCGCAAGCCAGCTTCCGTCAGGCGTGTCTGCGAGCCGGTTGGACGTAGCCGTGCTCGGGGTGCATCAAGAATGCCTCTCACTGGCCGCACGGTTGTCCCTCCGTGACCGAGCAAACGCTGTAAGACGCCTGTACGACTACCTCGTGAAGTTCTGCCGAACGCAGCCCGAACTCGTCCGATTCCTGGTACTCACACTCCATGACCTGGGACTTTCCGATTCAGCGCCCAACCTCACCGATGAGACTACACCCATGTAACATGGCAAGATGTTGGCGTTCGTGGACCTCTTCGCAGGTGCTGGTGGTCTGTCACTTGGCCTGGAGGCCGCTGGGTTGACGTGTCAGGCGGCGGTTGAACTGGACACTGACGCAGCAGCGACATTCCGGGCATACCATCCACGCGCCAAGGTGCACGAAGGCGACATAGCGTCCGCCGACTACAGCGACTTCTCGGGCATCGACCTAGTGGCGGGAGGTCCTCCCTGCCAGCCTTTCAGCGTTGGAGGCAAGCGACTCGCTGAAGGTGATCCTCGTAACGGCTTCCCGCAGTTCATCCGAGCAGTTCGCGAGATGAGGCCAAAGGCGTTCCTCCTTGAAAACGTCGCTGGAGTGCTATCCGCAAGCAAGCGGCCTTACTTTGAGTGGACATTGAGGCAGCTCGGCGAACTCGGTTATACCGTCACGACGGAGTCTGTTAACGCTGCTGACTACGGAGTCCCCCAAAGGCGTCATCGCGTTATTGCGGTTGGCATTCGTGCAGACCAGGTGTTCATCTTTCCAAAGCCCACTCACGGTGATAAAAGGCGTTGGGAATGGGTTCCGGTCGGCAACGTTGTCAATCCTGACAAGCCACTCGGCAAACCCAATACAGCGAAGATTACCTATGCGCTCCGACCGGATACTCGGCCCTCGCCATACGATGGCCATCTGTTCAATGGGGGCGGACGACCAATCGATCTAACACGGCCGGCCCCCACGCTGCTGGCTTCCATGGGAGGCAATAAGACGCCCTGGATAGACGTCCTTGGCGTCGTTCCGGCCTACCATGCTCGCCTGCTGCGTGGCGAGCAGCCTCGAAGCGGAGAGGTCGAGGGCGCTCGACGACTTACTGTGGACGAAACGGCGCTGCTGCAATCCTTTGGCAGGAATATGAATTTCTGCGGTCGATCATCGAGCAAGTACCGACAGATTGGAAATGCTGTTCCGCCGCTACTCGCTCGAAAATTGGGTAAGGCGCTTCTGGCCCAGATCTAGGTCCTTGCGACGTCCGACGGCATCACGAACGCGATTGGCTACGGCAGCGGGGTCTTCGTGTTCCCAGGAGCGGAGCACCACCCAACCAGCAACCTCAAGTTGCGCCGTCGTATCGAGATCCCGCTCGACATTTCGTTTCAACTTGGCGGACCAATATTCGACATTCGATTGGATGGAGTGGCTGTGCAACGGGCACCCATGCCAATAACATCCATCAACGAAGACGGCGATTCGTTGCTTGGTGAATACTAGGTCGGCACGACGGTTTAGAGTAGGGATCGGACGCACACCTAGTCGATAACGCAGGCCCAACGAATGAACAGCCCGACGCACCGCCAACTCGGGTCGCGTATCCCTACTGCGGTTTCCCTGCATCTGACGCCTCACTATCGGTGACGACGCCCATGACTCTACATTTCCGGTCATTGTGGCTTCGGCACGGCAGTCTCGGTGTCAGGTTGCCGACTGAAAACAGTTCATGGCGACAGGGTCATCATTGTCTCGCAGTACACACACGCCACTCCGCTCAATGTACAGTCACGGCCGCAGCTTCCCCAATCACGGCAACGATGACATTCCTCTTTCTCATGAGCCAAATTGGCGCGCCGGAAGCATACGCTGCAGTACCAGCTCCCGTTACTTCTCTTGGTCCCGATGTCATGCGTCGACCAAACAAAGTGGAATTGACCGTGCCGTCGATATCCACCGAATTCGGTGTAGATCGTGTCGCCGTCGATACAGTGGAGAAGATTGGCTTCAAAGTCCCGTGTCCGTTGCTCTAGGAGCGCCTGGTCTTCGCGGTGCGCTGCAATCGCAGCCATGAGGTCGGTTCGTGAAACAAACCAGGTGTTTTCGTGCTTCTCGGCTGCAAGTTCCCCCGGTCCGATTGAAACGCATCCGTGCCGTTGCGCGGTCTTGCGGTACCAGTCGTAGGCATTTTCCGGAGCACCACATTCGGCCTGATAAATCGAGACAGCCTCACGCAGGGAAATGCGGTCTTTGTCGCCAGATACCATCGCTTATCCCCTCCGCCCTCTAAGAATCCCTGGTCACAGCCTAATCGAAAGGGATCCCAGGGTAACGAACATGTGTTCGTTACCCTGGCCGCGGGTTTGTCACAACCCCATGTGACGCTGTCGGAAGTCCAATAGACAGGAGCATCCAAATGACAGCCACCAAAACTCAAAATACCGCGACCGACCGGCTCGCACAGATCGAACTCGACGTGGACCTTTCGATGGTTCGCTTCAAGTTGGCCAACCCCGAAGAGGGCGAGGCCTGGACGCATGAAGAGCTTGACCTTGCCGAGGGCGAGTATCGAAAGTTCCTCGCTCTGTGCATGGCATTCCCGGAGGAGGCCATCGTTCCGTGCCGCATGGTCGACCAATTTTGGCATCAGCACATTCTCGACACCCGGGCTTACCGCGATGACTGCCAAAGACTGTTCGGCTTCTTCTACGACCACTATCCCTACTTCGGGCTCAACGGTTCCGAGGATGCGGCCAACCTAGAGAGTGCATACGACGTGACGCTCGCCCTGTATGAGTTGAATTTTGGTGAGCCACCACGTGGCGCCTGGAAGGGTGATGCCAAGGAGAAATGTCGGACCGGTTGTAAACCGATGAAGTGTCGCTAACAGGAGGGAGTGGCCAAGAACACCGGAGATGACTACCGGTTGTGAGAGGTCAAGGATCGCAGTCAAGTCCTCAGCCCCTTGATCAAGAAGTGGGGTGAAGTGGACGCCGAAGCCGGGGAATTTACTGAGATCAAGGAAGATGGCGAGCCCTTCAAGGGAGTGCGCCTGCGAACATCCCGACAAAGCAGTCGAGCTAGGTCAAAGGGTTCTCGGGTTTTGGAGGATTTCGCCACCATGTCACGTCACCCTGAGACCGTCTGCGAAGAGCCGTGTAAGTCGTACTGGTTCACGGTCGACCGCAGCCGGGCTAACCTTTGCCGCGGTGCCTCCCGCAGTTAACCCGGCTCCCCGCCATAGGGGCTCCACAGTGTGGTTGGCTTCCAGTTCGCGTTCTTGAACACGAGGATTCGGCGGCGGCAGCCGACTGCGTTCGACAGACCATTCGTGAGCAGTAAGTTGGTTCCTTCCATTGCAGCGGGTCACATTTGATTGGCGTAGCCTTTGGGAGACGTTTTTGTTCCGAGGGTGGCAAGGTGATTGACGACGCAGAGATGATCTTAGGGATGGGCCGACATCTGTCGACCTACTCGGTGTCGGCCTCGACCGCAGCCTTGGGAAATCTCGGATTCGCCGGAAAAGTGTACGAGATGGCCTGGCGTTTGAGGGGCTCCTCTCTGTCATCTGCAGAGAGAGTTCGAGCGATCGGGGTCCATGCACACATCTCCAATTTTGAGCTCGACCGGATGGTTCTGCCTACTCTCGAAACATTGAACTGGATCAAGATTAATCGAACGGCAGATGGAGGGCTCTATTCGGTAGAGGCCGTGGTGCCCCCGCCGACCGAACTGGTTGCCGCCGCTCCTCAAATCTTGAATGTCTGCGGGCTCGATGCTCTCCAGCTTGCGGTCATGAAGATTCTCCGTGCAACTACCCTGCAACCGCTTGAACACGACGCTGCGCTCGAAGCTGCGGCGGAATGTGGAGAGGAGACGGCTGAGGCAGCCCTTCGTCACTTGGTGGCGTTGAACCTTGTGAAAGAAGTACGGGCGTCGGACGGCCGTAGCGCGGTGTTCAACCCGAACATCTGGTCGGGTGATCAAGAAATGACCAACGCAGCCCTCCGGGTCGAAGATGCCCAGGTCAGGGTAGAAGTTGGCGCGTTGATTGAGGAGCTGATCGGATCGCCCGGGCTGCCGGAGCTACAGGTGACCAGTACGACTCAGAGGTGGATCGACTTCGCCGTCGCACAGGGCCTCGTGAACCGTTCTGTTGTTCAAACGACTGAGAACGATGAGAAGCGATTTCTCTTTCCTCCCCATCTCGGTCGCAGCCCCTTTGGAGCCGATCCCGTGGATGTTTCCGGACACGTTCGTCAGCTGGTGGGTTCGATGGTTTATGCGGCGACCTTTCCGCGATTCAAGCTGAGAAATCCCGTGCAATTTATCTCGGCATTGATTCGCAATGGAGAAGCTGGCGATGCCTCGCCAATCGGTACGGATTATCCAATGCTAGAGACCGGCGGGATTGTTCGGGTTCTTCCTGGATCCAGCTCCAGGAGATTCCGTTTTGAACTTCTCCAATCCGATGTGGCCGAGGAGGCTCTGACCATCCTGACCGCTCGGGCCGGGGCACCTCCGAGCAATCTTCTCCCAGGCGCAGCCGATCTTCGAACTCAACGTCAATACACACACGTTGAAAGCGAGCGTGCCCGAATCGCAGCAGCAGCTCCTGATGACGACGAGACACTGCAAGACCTGACGGCCGCACTGCGTCAAACCATTGTCTCGCGGGGACTCCATGGCTGAATCCGAGGCAGAAGCACGGGATACCACCGATGGCGGGCGGCAGCAAAGCCTTTTGGGGGATGACGTTGATCGCCCAGTGGATGAGACGCGTCCTGAGTCGACGGCACCACCTAATGAGGATCAAATACCCGCTCCTGGAACAATTGCGTCCGATGAGTTGGAGCCGCGCCCGAAACAAGAGACGGCCCCACCAGGTAGGCGACGGCGGGCTACCAAGCGTAAATCTGCGTCACGAGCGGACGAGCCCTTGGATGAGGGTGCCGACCTTGAGCGGCGGGTCGGCAGGGTCGAATTCGCCGAAGGAGCATTGGTGCGCCTGCGGGTTCCGCTACGGGTTGGAAGGGAAGCGGGTAAGGACGTCGTTACGGATATTGACGTATTGGCAGTCGATCTGGATTTGCGGTTGAGGCCTTCGCGATCAATCCTCGAATGCAAGAGTTCACACACTTCCGGTGGTGAGTCAGACCGTCTTTTCTGGTTAGCGGGTCTTCAGGAATTCGTTGGTGCAGATCGAGCCGTTCTTGTTCGACAGACAGTCTCGGGTCGTGGAAGGACGATTGCCTCCTCCTTGGGTTTGCACATTCTTGATATGCAGCAGCTTGAGTCGAGAGAGGCAGCGCATGCGTGGCTTCCTCATACATTCGGGCACTTGGGGGGACCGGGATGTTTGGCGGCCGAGAAGAGAATGACAACGCAATTGAAAGGGCTTGCCAATATTCCGTCTGAACAAGTTGCATTTGTCTGCTATGAGGCGGCGTTGGCGCCCCCAAACCGAATCGTTGCCGCGTTGCATGGGCTCGGAGAGAGTGTGGCTGGAGCTGGCCCGATTCCCGAGCCAACAGGCACGGTTCTCGCTGGGCATTCCCTCGTGGCGCTGCTCGTTGCAGCAGCAATCGACGCACAGACGCTGGACGTGCTCCCCAAGTCACAAGTGGTGCGCCGCTTGGAACTGACTCTTACAGTCGGTGGGCCGCAGGATGAGGCCCTCTTGGACTTGTTTGCATCCACCGATGCCATCGTGCAGCATCTAATAGAACGGGTCCATCAGGCGTACCAGGATGCGGGAGTGGGGCGAAGGGACGTTGCTCTACCTACGCTCCGAGATTTGATCGCTCAACCTCCGTCGTGGATTCCGCGCTATATGGATCTACTCGAAGAGGTCCGTGCGAATCCGACCATTGCACGGGATCTTCCCCAAACGGCGGAACTCGCATGCTTTGATGCCCTGATGGGCGACTCGGCGTATCTGAGTGCAGCCTTCGATCACCTATTTACGGCGGAGCACCGCGGGCTCTTGCGGGTAGCAGTACGTACCCTGAAGGCAATGATCGGTGGAGAATTGGCGGACCGCTTGGGCGCCGGATTCGCTGCGCTGAACTTCGATCGGACGGCCCCGGCGCTTCCGGATCGCCGCTCCGCCCCCGCTCCGGAAATTTCCAGCTCGCGAAATGCAATTGCACCTGCCTCTCAGCCCTAAAGTTCCTCTGCGGTCTCAAGCAACTCTATGGCCTCAGGGTTTCGAAGTCATCCGAGAGCGGGAGACTTCTTGCAATCGTGCTCGCCCCCGTGCTCTCTAGGCGGCTTTGTGGTTCTCGGGCAGACCCGACTGTTCGACAATCGAGTGGCTTTCGTCTGGAATACCCCAGCAATCAGGTATCTGATCTACGAGATAGCTCAGTCGTGGCTGATTGTCAGTGTTCGTTCTGGATCGCAGAGAGTTCTCCGACCCTTTTTGAGAAGCATCGTCAAGAGTACTTCCCCCTCGCGGCAAATAACCTGAATCAGGTTATTCAGCGTTGACTTCATACATCCCGGCGTTCCAACCCTCGAGAACGTCGCAAAGTATCTCCGCTCGATCTGCAAACAGTTTCAGATTCATTTTCCCACCAACAGTGCGTTCGACTCTCTTGAACGTATGTGCATATCGAAATGCAGTGCCTCCACGATCAAGTGCGTGCAGCTCATTTAGTCGTGACTCAACCAAGTCGAGAATCACCATGCGTGGGCGTAGTTCTGCCTCGACCACGGTTCGTATTGCCGTCCATAATTCGAGCAGGTCATGGGTCGGCGGCGGCTCAGATCCGTAGCTCAACAACTGCTTCAGATGTAACTCGATCCGGTGACGATATAGAAAGACGAGTGGATAGATTAACTCATCAACGTCCCTGGGAGTATCTTCCGCCACCTGAAGAATGGCCTGCGCAGCACGGCGGTAGCCCTCGACGTAGTGATAGTTACCTCCGAAGTCGAGGTCGGCAACCTCGTTCGGCGCCCCAGACGGGTCGATGAGTGGGCGGTCGAGCGCTTCGCGATAGTTGGGGACGAGTACCCTATCGTCCTGTGACATAGCTGCTGCAGCCGCTCAGTTCTGCACGACAAATCTCATCTGCATAAGCTTCTCGGGTGTCATTCTTCCCACCAGCGCAACGTTGCTCTGGGCGTGTTGTGTGCGAACGTTCGCTACCAGGTCAGTGACGAACGTCCAGATGGCATCGAGACAAACGACGGTGGGTTGACCCGAAGTCGGGGTGAAAATCTGGTTGCCGCGCGCATATGTGAACCTCTTCTTGTCGTTGAACAGGCCATACTCATGAGCCAAGGCGGAACGAACGGCATACAGCAGTTTGCGATCTGTATCGCCACGCGGGAAAGGTCCTGAATCACCGAATTCTCGTGCAGCAGCCACGAAGCTCTGCACTGATCCCTGCCCGGATCTCTGGGGCTCGCTTTTGAGCTGGATGCAATGTCCCACTTGTTCGACCGCAACCAGATACCCAAGCGTACCTAGCCACAGCGCGGGCGGCTTACTCTTGATGGCAGCATTTGAATCGCGCACTGCAGCTTCCAGGAAGGAAGTGGGTGCAGTTTCGCTATAGGGCGCCAAGTAGTTATCTATGGCATCTTTGGCGGTCGTGGCTGGGGAAGAAGAAAGGCTGTGGGCGGAACTGACTGATGCGGATGTGGGCGGCTGCGACATAACCGAAGAATAGCGCCAGGGTGCCCACGGCGACGGGCTGCTTACTCCGATTGTTTAGCGGTAGGGTCTTTCCGAGAGGAGGCTGAAGGCGGAAGGTTCGGTCGTTTTGAGATTCTGGGCTTGCGAGCTGCCCGACAACATCGCGGCGGCCAGTATCGACTGTCCGTGGGCCTCGCCTTCGTTAGTAGCGCGGAATGGGTCCAGCATCGTCAGGATGTATTCCCCTGAGTTCTCCAATCATCCGTTCCAATCCCCACTGCGGATCGAGCAAAGGTGGCTTGTCGTAGTCGGCGGGTGAGTTGTCGATCATGAATTTGCGAAGTGCCTTATGATCACTCTGGGGCGCAAATACGGCCACGATGTGCGGCCAGGGAAGTTGCAGGTGGTACACATGTCGCCATTCTCGCTCCCACCAGAACTCTTTTCTTCCCCCACCAGTCATCGGCCCCATTTGCTCGATAAACGGAAGCACTCGAGCGATGTCGTAGTCGGCTAGCGACTGCCCCGTCGCGACCGCATCGCGGTTGGCGAACTCGCGAAGATTGTTAATTGGATTGGTTAACCAGGTATGACCCGGGGTGATGTCCAAGTACCAAACCGGATTGACCCGATTGCGACGAGCCCATGCCTTGGTGACGGCCACTCCATAGGGTGACAATCCGTGCTCCCGCCCTTCGATGGTTGAACACATCATCCATACGTGTTCGAGTGGAGTTTCGGTGAAGCACACGACCTTCTGAGACTCCTGAAAACTCTGATCTCCGGTTGCAAAGTCCCTTCCCATTCCGAATACTGATCGCGCTTCGATGGAAATTCGATCCAGGATTCGCTTGAGGTTGTCGATCGCGGCCTGTCCGTCGTAATCCTTGGTCAAGTGGACCAAGAAGGTAGAGAGGTCGGTGCGCCTTTGAAGGAGGTCTTCAATTCGGTTGGTCACGGGTCAGCTTCCGTTCAACCGAAGGCGCGTCTGATCGATGGCCTCCCGTACTGATCCGCAGGTGAGAATCAAATCCACCGCAACGCGGAATCGATTTGACTGATAGTTGATTCGCTTGCCGTTGTCGCCCACTCCGGAGGGAAGCGGTGCCGGCAGCGGAATTTGAGACCCAAGGTAGTAGACCAGATATGGGCGATCAGGATCTTCGAGTGACGGAAACTCGGGAATTACGGAATGAAGATCGGCAACAACCTCTGTTCGCTCAACGTGACGCACTTGTTGAATGTGCCCACTCCAGCGGAGAGCCAAGAAATTGTCGGGGACTTTGGGCCAACGAGCGTCATTCCAACCGAATGGATGAAAGTAGATATTCCGCTCCAGTACCTCCCTCGGTGTGAGCGGTCGATCTACCTCCGCGTACGTAGCACCAAGGGAGACGCAGTAGGAGATGTTCGAAGTCAAGTCCTGCACGGTGGTGACTCCTCTGAGGTAGGTAACGAGCTGGCGAGCAAGGTGTCGCTCTTGATGCGTTCCGGTTCCATGACAAGCGGTGTTGGCATGGGCCACCATGTCGGCCCATGAACGATGGTCGACTTGGATGCCAGTGACCTGCTCGGGAAGTCGCAGTCGTGCAAACTCGTTAGAGCTGTCAGTCAGCGCTAGCAGGCGTTTGATCGGCAGCTGTGATGACATCAATCGTCCGGCATAGCGCTGGAGTTGATCGATCCCTGGAATCTCCCAAGCTCGTTTGGCCTCGATTATCAAGTGGGCCTTGGGGGTGAGAATCTCAATATCGGTTATCCCGTTCGCGTCGCGCTCCTGCAAGAGGATTGATTGCACTTCCCCACCTTTGGATCCGAGCACATCGTGCATCAGCGCAGTCGTGAACGCCGGCACATTGGCTAGCGCCCAGCCGAGACTGAAGGTGAGGTCGTTCTCCTTCTTGCCCAGTAGGTCGAAAACCGTCTGGAGCGGACGCCCGTGAAGCGTCAGTTCCATTGTGGCAGCTCAAACGCAATCATGGAGTGGACGGTAGTCGAGAAATGGCGCGAAAAGGGAGATCGGCATGGAATGCAATTGCGGCTGTGGTGGTCAGACGAGCGGCACCAACTTTCGCCAAGGACACGATGAGAACATGCGCTCGGCGGTGATGTATCTGCTCGGCGACACCATGTCGCTCTGCCGGATTTTTGGGTTCGGCCCAGGAGCTCGCAACGCAGAAGAACTTTTGTGCCGAAGCGCGACGCAATCGTCGGCCCTGAGCCCTCGGTGACGTACTCCCAGTCCAAGGCCATTATGGATTGAACTGATACAACCCTACGGCATTCTCGGATTCGAGCCGGCACCTCGTCCATTGGTCGGTGTGAGGAGGGTGCCGGAGCCCTCCATCGAAACACGCTGGCCCGACATAGCGAATCACAAAGGACAGGTAGGTGTCGCAAAAGCGGTCATGATTGCACTACACCACGTGTTGGTACTCAATTTCCACGTCCCGTCCACGAGGAGGACGTCGCCGCTAACTTCCGCCATTCGGCGACCTTTGCCGACGACGAACCGAAAACCCGACCTCGTGGTCATCGACATACACGCGGTATGTCACGGTTGCGACCGGACCCTTAACTTTTTCACTAAGAACCCTCACCGAGGCGGGAAGCTCCGCAGAGGCCATCATGACACTCTCGACTTGGGGGGCAAGCTGCCGAGCGTCTTGCAGGCTCGCCATTATCGAAGCAACACTGCGACTGTTGCCGAACGTTGCGGCCCATGCCTCTCGGGCGCCCATCAGGGTATCCCCCGGTGGGCGCCCGAGGCCAGCGGACTGTCGCGGTGACGCAACATTCAACGCTGTGACAATGAGTAGTACACAAATGCAGGTGAGACAGCCATGCAAGCTGGCGCGGTGATCTTGTTTGATGCGCATCAGACGGATGCCCAATCGGGCAGAGACCATTATCTGGATATCCTTAAGTCGCAGAGGATTGATCGTATCGAGGCAGCCAGTCGCATGGTTTAGGCACAATCAGCAACTAAAAGAGGTCCCTGTGGTGTCAGGAGCGTAGAAGTCGATCCCGCCATAAACCGCATGAGACCGATAGGCCCAGGTGCCGCTCGCACAGTTCCCAAATGCTTCCTGATAGGTACTGGTGTCGTTTGTGTCGCATGCGCTACCAGACCCATTGTTTCCGTTGGCGTTGTCCACCCATCCGAAAATGCTGTGAATCTGTTGACAGGTTTTTGTCAAGGCCGCAGTGGGCGAACCGGTCCCACATCCAGTCAAGGCCGATATACCGAACATGGTTTCACTTGGTGGGTACACAGTAATGCTGTGGCAATTGAGCGTCCCTGCCGCGGCAGGAACTGCGCCAAGCGCTACAGCGCCGGAAAGCCCTCCGAGGCTTCCCAATGTGAGCGATGCGATCCCAAAAAGCTTTGCTTTCCTTCCTCGCATGACATTCTCCTATTCAATTTTTGCGGGTCCGGGTTGGCCCAATTGGAGCGTGCATCACGAACGGCTCCGCATCAATACAAAACCCCCGGTTCGCCTGTTTTCGGCGCAACACTGGCGCACTAAGACAGTCGTCCTGATGCGGTCACGACCGGACAGTGCGCGGACAGAAATGAACCTGACGCACGGATGGCGTCGTCGGATTCCTCCATGTACTTGGGGGATTCGTGCATCTTGGGCGTCGCTACTCCCGCACCAGCTTCGGCCGCACGGTGGCGTGGTTGGTTGATGGGTCCAGTTCTAAGCCGCGTTAGCTTTTCCGTCGCGTGCACCGCGGCGAGATGCGTCGGGCCTATCGAAGTATGCCCAGGGATTCAGTGTGTTTGCTTCCGGACAGCGTCGTGCTCATTTGATCAAGTGGCATTTTGGCGAGCCCCATGGCATAGAGCACCGCTCCGGCGCCGTCAGGATCGAGATGGATTGCGTCCAGGCCACCAGAGCGAACTCGGACGACCCCTCGGGTACAGTCAACCGAATTCCAAGGCTCACAAGGCTCCGTCATTCGCCAGGCTAAACCCTGCGTTGATACATATTCTGCTGGGTACGGATCGTAGATCCAGTGGAATCGCTTGCCCAGACCTGAGTGGACGATCTCCTCGTAAAGTCTATTTAGAGCTGGCACTCCATTGAATCCGTATTCTTTTGAATTCGCTGGGCCCGTATATGCTCCGGCGGGCGTCGCTGGATTTCGCGGCGGAGTCGTCGGACAGATAGACATCAGCGCCATGGTCGCTTGCGTATAGCGCCATTTGCGTGAGTGCCGTCTTGTAGCTCGCAAGAAGCACCGACAACGAATACGGTCGGGAGGCGTTGACGCACCCGGTTGCTCCCGGTTCTAATCCGGGATTGCCCGTGAACGCAAAGACGACTGCCGCTGGACGCGAGTGTTCAAACAGAGTGGAAAATTTTAGGTAGTGCCCGGAGAGTGGATTCATATACCCCGTGTTCCAATCACAGGGGGCAGATCCCGATCCGCCTTCTGCATCGATCGGTGTCGATGGAAGATTCCAGGACTGCAGTGCTTTCGTCGCTTGAAAAACGAGGCTGTCGCCCACGACCGGGATTGGGCCATCGCGAGCGTCGGGTGCTCCATGAGCAATGTTCGCCGAGTAAGACCACAGAACCATCACACCCGCGAGCAGGAGGCATAGCGCGAGCGCGACCGCCGTCAAAGGGTGCGTGGGTCTCCGAGATAGCCCGCTATTGACCAACGCCTCGTGTTCAATAGGAGTGATTCCCGGACGCGAAAGGTCAAGGGTGTTGGGCATCAGGATCAGTCCTCCAAATGGGGCGGGACGAGAGTCAGCTCGTGATTCGTCCCGCGATCAAGATCAGGGGGATGTAGAAGTGGTCACTTTCGAGTATCCAGTCGGGCACTCAGAGGCACCTATTACGAGGATCTCGTTCTGAGGCGAAGAGTCGACGCCGGAAAGTGCGCAGTACTGGGTTGGCGGTGTGCTGGAAGAAAATGCCAAATGTCCTGGGGCGGGAACTCTCCCCGGCTCGCACAACGTTCCCTCGACGACGTAGGTGATTGACTGTCCCCCGGTGCCCGAGGCTGAACATGCTGAAATGACTACTGGTGAGGAAGGGGAGCTCGCGGGCGAAGGGGAGCTTGGATCCGCTAGTGCCCAGCCAACGCCACCCCCGCCGAGACTGAAGGCAAGACCCGTAAGGCAGACGATTCCTCCTACGCGGTGGCGACGGATACGACTCCGCCAACTGCCCGAGTGACTCCGAACACCCTCGGCTCGTATCGATTCGAATAAAAGATCGCGCTGGCGAGATACCTGTTGTGCGGTTGGTCCTTCGTCAGGAAGTTGCAACTGCTCAATGAGGTTCAGGTCCGGGTCCATATTCACTTCCTTCACAAGAATGGGAGAGAGGCGGCTGTGAATGTTTCCGTTGGTTACATATCGCAGCTAAACGACGACGGGCATGATGAATACGGGATCGAACTGTTCCAACGGGAATGCCGACGATGTCTGCGATATCTTCGTAACTCTGACGTTCCCAAACAAAGAGCAGCAGAACTTCTAGGTCGGAATCCGGCAGAACATCGAGAGCCGCAATGGTCTCGTTCAGCTCTTGCCGCGTTCCGAGTGTGTCCAGGATATTGTCTTCTACGGAGAACGCGTAGAGCTGCAACTCATTGGCCACTCTGTCTACAGCTCGAGATTGCCGAGCTTGGCGCCTCGCCTCGTTTCTAATGATGTTAAGTGCA
The DNA here is from genome assembly GCA_963706555.1 of uncultured Acidimicrobiaceae bacterium. Lineage (GTDB taxonomy): Bacteria > Actinomycetota > Acidimicrobiia > Acidimicrobiales > RAAP-2 > Bog-473. The sequence continues at coordinate 263,498 of OY970164.1, read as the reverse complement.
ATCCCGTAAAGCCACGGCCTGGCGTTCGGCCGACTTAGGTCGTAACGGCGCCGTTGCTCAAATGCTCGAACGAATACTTCACCGCGATGTCCTCCGCCATTGAACGTCCGACCCGGCGCTGACAGAAGAGGTAAAGCGCGTTGAAGTGGTTCTCGAAAATCTGGCCGAACTCATCAGGTTCGTCCCAGGAGGTTCGAATGATTGTGTCGTCGCTCACTTCTCATATATCCGCCTATCTAAGTCGACGGTTCACGTAAATATGAGAAATTAGGTTTGGCCCCGTTAAAACGGGGTGTTGATCGAGCTGGAGCCCACTACCTGCTCAGTAGGCCGTGGCGCTCAGCCCACAGAACTGCACTGATCCGACCTTTGACGCCAAGATCCCTGTACAGGACATCGAGGACTCGGTGCATGGTTCGGGGCGACATGTAGAACCGTCTGGCCAGTGATTCAATTGAGACTTCTTCGGACAAGGCTTGCAACCACAAAACCTGATCGTCCGAAAGAGGGGGACCGGATTCAACATCTTCGGCTGGCTCCGTTCTAGCTGGCCGCCGCCGTTCTAGGGACATGGTCAACTCCTGAGCCATGGCTTTGAGGTAGATCATTGACTCAGTCTGTCCGTCCACGACGAATTGAACTCCGCTTGCCTTCGCCGCCGCTACGGCACCCCGAGTCATCGGTGTCGTCGCGGCGACAATCACTGAACTTGGATGATGCACCGAGAGGTGCCGAATCAAGCGATGCCCTTGGGTTCGACTCAGGGCAACGACGAGGACGCCCCTTCTTCCCTCGGCCCGCTCCTCGTAGAGAAATGCCAGAGGATACTTTACCTCGACAACCTGGAGCCCTTCGGTTCGAAAGACCCGCGTCAGTAGTAGTTCCAGACCGGTCGGCAATCCATAGACCCCAACCGGTACTGCGGGAGTCGATCGCAAGGCACGAAGACCCAAGGTCCGATCAAGCGGTGCCTCCACGCCGAGGTATTACCCGAAGGTCAAACAGAGTTCAAAAAGAGGTGGGAGATCGACGGATCATTTTGGTTGGGTTACTACAAGAGGCAGTTACCGCTACCGCAAACCTCCATTTCCAGCCATCACGCCTGGATGATGGTACCCCCCAGCAATGCCTTCTGTTTGAACGATGAATTTAATCTCTGCCAGCGATGTCACTCATCCAAATCGTATCGCTGCCTTTAGCATATTCTGGGTCAGACCTCTCGCCGCTCACTGGTAGTCCGGCGTGATACCCGAAAGCGGAATGACCGTGGCACCCTTTGTTTGTGCGAAGAGCGTTCCTGAGCCCTCCATCGAATCAATCGCCGAACCCTGCTGGACATACAGCTGTGCCCCTTGCAGCACCGCCGGATCGCCGCTGGGATGATTCGGACTGAAGTAGTTCTTGAGCACGACGTAGCCGTAGCCCGTACAGGAAGCTTGTGGCGCAAGCTGCGAACAGTTCTCTGACCACATTGACGGTTCGTAGTAGTTGAAAGGCTGCAGTGTTCTGCACAGCACCCCGCTGGCGTAACTGGCCACCACACTGAGACTCTCGGCAGACTGATCATCAAGCTCGTCGGATGGAAGGTAGAAGTCATCTTCAACATCGGTCGTGAATGAGGGTGTGGCATTGGTGAGCGTAACCTCAACCGGAATCAGAGCATCGGTAATGGAATCAAAACCGCATGTTTGGGTCACAGACGTCAGTGAAGCAAAATCTGGCAGCAACGGCATGTTGGCAGCTATAACCGGATTGCCAGCCATCAGCGTGTTCGAATACTTGTAGCCATTCAGGTTATGGGCAGTCCACGTCCAGGTTCGAACGGGATGAAATGTCCGATTCGGCTTTGCGGTGGTGGTGGTCGAGGTTGAGGCCATCGGCAGCGGCGCCAGTGTTCCCTGGCTGTTGGAGAGCGTTGATGGTGAACTCGTGGCAGCTCCGTTGCCATTGGATCCGCACCCTGCCAAAGCGAGGCAACTGAGTGTGGCGACTCCTAGCAATGACATAACGGCCCTGGACCGTTTCCATTCTGCTCGGTTCACTACGGGCTGCCGCAGGTGAAGATGTCGGCGGTCGGAGACCGCAGTGTGTACGGCGGTGCTTCAAAGAGCCCGATCCGGCTTTGTGCAGGCTGATTCACAGCGGTGTCGCCGCCAGTCTGTGCGCAGCTTGTCGCATGCGGTCCACTGAACTGCACCGTGGAGAGGTTGTCACTGGTATCCGTGGCTAGTGTCCCGGCAAATGCCCACTCAGGGACGTCAGCGGCAGTCACAGTTGGCTGGGTGTCGCTGAGAACGTCGGCAAAGACCCAAAGGTCAATGGTGACCGACTGCCCGTTGGCTAGCGTCACGGCGGTATTCAGGGAGGAATCGTCATTGGCGCACACCCACGAACCATTGACCTCGGCAATCTCGGCTGAGCCCTCACCGAAACTGTTGGTGTTGTCCGGAAAGCCAATGAGATCCTTCGTGGGATCGATCCGAATCGTTGCCGGAAAACTGCCATCAAACGTCACGGTGGCTTGGCCGTGGACGTAGACCGATCGGGATGTCACCGAGGAGTAGTTCTGGTTGCATCCCGACAAGGCCGGTACGACAGCAGCTGGAGGATCTCCAGAAGCATCGTTGGACAGCAGTGAACCGAGCGTGTAGCTGATCGTCAAGCTGGTGCCGCTGCCATCAGAGTCGGTCACCGTACCGATTCCGTTCAGCACCTCGCCTGCCGAAAGGGTCGGAGTGGTTACGGGAGGCGATGAATTAGGCGACGAGGTTGTCGGACCCGGAGGATTTGAGGACACCTCCGGGCTGCCTGGATCGCATGCCGTAGCTGCCAGCGAAATGCCACCGACGACCAGCGCGAGTGCCAGCCTGCGCCTGAACGCTGTGCCGGAATCGCTAAGCCGAATGGTCAGAGAGCGTCGGCGTCGGGAGGTCCCTGTCGCACGTTCAGAATCTGAACCGTCCTCACCACTTGGAGCGCGAGCGTCGGATTGTTTGAAGCTGCCAATGAAGGATCCCAATAATGTCGCCTCTCTCAGCATCCATGAATCCCTTGACCGGGGCCTCCTGGCCGGCGGACCTTATCAGTAGACTATGGCCCCGGTCAACAGAATTCACTCTGATTCCGGGCGGTGTCTCCCCGAGAACGTGAACGAGATCAGGCCATTGCCATGGCGTTTGGCCAACGGGTACGTCAGGCTCGGCAGGAGGCCGGCATGTCCCAGGAAGCATTGGCCGAAACGGCTGGCCTCCACCCGACATTCATCTCCAATATCGAGCGGGGTTATCGGGTTCCGAGCGTGCCCACTCTGCTGCGCTTGGCTGCTGGGCTTGGAGTCGCACCCAGTTCTCTCGTCGACGGACTTGACCTCGGAGATGACTAATCCCGTCCGGCGTGGCGTGGCCAGAATCCCGAGGTGGGTTGATAGCTATGCTTCCTGTGCGTTGGTCAAGGATGCTATGTGTCCTGGAGCAGTGCACACAACGCGTGAGATTCCGATCGTCCCGATGACGCCGTGTTCAGTGCTTTGGCCCGCCATGGTTGATGGCCGAGTTCGTCTGGTGGCGTGTCCTGTCTTGTACCATGAGTTCAAGTCGACTGTTGGCCAATTTGCGCTACTCGTTACGGACCGCGAAGTCGTCATCGGTAAATCCAAAATGTTCGGTGGCGTGAAGATTGTTTGGACTCGCCCCATCTTGGACTTCAAGAAATACGCCGTTGGTTTGTATCTTGGCGGTGGGCCATTGTATGAGGTCTATGAGGAACTCAATCGAGGAGTCCTTCGCTTCGCGTTCGAGACGTCAGATTCCGCAGAGGCCGTGGCCGAGTACGTCAACTCCGGAGTGGTACTGGGGGGCGGCGGACCGGATTGATTCTGCGAAAGTTCAGATTTCTCAAGCTGACGACTCGGTCCCAGCGATCATGCGCTTGCTCACGTCCATTCCCGTGTGACCCTGAACGATCTCTAGGTGCCATTGAAGTCGTCTCGGTCAACCTCCGCTGCCTGACTTCGTAAGACCTCCAGCACATCATCGGGTTGATACATCTCCCCAGCTTGTAACGATGGGGGAGTGGGGTCGATCGGAACCAGATAGTCGGCAGTGTCTCCGTGCAGCCAGAGATTGATGGAATATGCCGCCGGGATTCGTAACAGTCGAAGTTCGAATTCATTGGATCCGCCTATAGGTCGATCTTCAATGGTGGAAATGATCTCGGCAGCTCGCGGTCCGGAGGGATCCCGACTGAGCGATGCAAACTGGTGATCATCGGCACCTTCATTGGAAGTGGTCTCAGCGGTGGCCACGACGGCCGAATCGCTCGTCACGAAGTACCTCCACCCGACATCCCGAGCAGATTCCAAGCCCCTGTGCTCCATGAGATCATTGAGTGTCAGAACATAGATTCGATGAGGGGCGGTCAGCTCGTTCTGTGCTGGTTCTGGTGATCTTGGCGCGATGAGAAACCGTTGGCGGGCGTCCGGTTGAGCCAAGGACCCCGCAGTCAACTCATTGACGCCAAGCAAAGCACTAGCTACCGAGGATTGTGGTGGTTCGTCGGTTCGTAACCTCATGTCGGTCTCCCTATCTCACGAGGTAGCTAGCGTTCCAAGTGCCGAGCCCCTGGTACGAGCCTCCGAGAGCGCTCAATGCGACGTCAGAGCTTCCGTACAAAGGATCGGCCACTCCAATATAGGGCTGGGACCCCAAGAGAAGGCCGGCGAACGCTAAGAAGTGGCCGCCACCACCGGAACATTGGATTCGGGCGCCGACTGGTTTGTTCGCCCTCAGCTGAGCGCCCAGGGCAGCTGCTCCAATGGGACTCGTGCTCATTCCTGCAAAATGACCCACCGCCTGCAGAGCTTGATCGAGACGGTACGCCCTGTTGCACGGGTTGACCGCCGACTTGTCGATGACGTCGTCCCAGATCCCCTCCATTTTCTCGGGCGGTACTCCCTTCTCCAGGGCTTCCTCCCATTTGGCCAGCGTTGCCGGCGTCAAGATGCGGCTCTTTCGCTCTCCGTTTGTTTCAGGCACACATTGGACAATATGGCGACCGTGTGACAATGAAATGCTGGGATAGAACGATCGTCTGACGAATTTCATGGGCTGCTTGCGACCTCAACCACCAGAGGGCTATCCGGTACGTCAGCCAGCCGAGGAGGCCAGCGGCCAACACTAGGGCAGCGACGAGCAGTCCTACTCCTGCGACCACCCCACCTCCGAGAAGTTCGCCCACGGCGGCAAGACCCGTGGCAATCCCGGTCCCACTCAGGCCGGCTACCGTCCCTGCCACGCTGACAATGCCGATCCCGGTCGCGATCCCACCCACACCTGCGGCGTAGCGGGCAAACCCGCGGGCTCGTCGCTCCTCCTTGTTGAGAAACGGATTGTCGCGAGCTGCCTAGGGTACGTGTATCACGTACACGTCCCATGCACCCCGTACAACGGGATCCCGACAATTTGCTCAGGCGCCACGTTGGCATGACGCCGCCGTACGTCCGATCAGGGAATCGGTGCTCCTCCTATGGGTTGACCACGCGAGATGACCCCGGTTGTCGTCGCCGTGGCTATGGCCTGTGTTCGGCTGTTCACGCCCAGTTTGTGGTAAATCGACGTCAAATGCTTCTTGGTCGTGTTAATGCTGACGTGAAGTTCCGTGGATATCGCGGCCGTGGAGAGCCCTTCCGCAAGCAAGTGCATCACATCCTGTTCGCGAGCTGTCAGGTTCGTCATCCGCGTCCACTCAGAAAGGGTGAGTTGTCCGAAGTCGGGGACTCGTCTTGGACTCTGCGGCCACGTAATCTCGTGAAAACAGTCTCAGACCCCGCCTACCCGAACATCGTTGCCCATTGACACGACGAAAGCATTCGATGACGTGGGCACAGCCCTTCACGCCTGATGGTCCCAGGCTCAGAGAAGCCACTTCGCGCTATCGATTCCTGTCAAACACATCACGGGTAACACCCTTCTGTGTCAGGTTCTCACGATCCCGTGGGAAGGTGCCGCTATCTACGCATAAGAACGGCCCGTTACGCAAACGCGGAAACGACAAGCAACCATTTGGCAACCGTCACGCTACCTGCGCTGATCCGCTTGCGAGCTCGACTGCCGATATCGACTAACTTCGCGATCAGATAACAACCAACGTCGCGTTGGGATTTCCCCGTAGGGAGTCGCGACGGTTCACGCACGGGTCGCGGAGCCGTTCGTCATGACGGACAAATAGATGGATCTGTGAGCCCATTCGGGCGGGAAAAGATGGCCCAAACGGGCCATGGACAGCGGTATTAGCGCATCACATACTTTGATTCGTAGACAACAAGTACGGATCGGCTTGGTGTGCGCCAGACGTCTTTTGGCCCCCCAAGTCGAGTCCAGCAAGAACAATCGAAAAGGCAAACCCCTCGTAAGGGGGGGACGCAAAGCTACGGGACTCTCTGAGTTAGCCGGGCCGCCGAAATGGTACGGCACACTGTGTCGGCTTTCGTTGCGACCTCATCCCTCAGAGTGTGGGAGGACAGATGGGATCGAATGAGAGTGTCCGACAGCGTCACGGTTGCGATTCGTCGAAGACCGTTCGTCGGACAATCGTGTTGAAAATCACGCTGAGGCTGTTATGCGGTCTCAGCGTTATTGCCCTCTCGCTGACTGCAATCTTGACAACGGACGTCCTCGTTCCGGCCGGCCCCGCCGGAGCTACAGGTTCCTATGTGTCGTACTTCGCCGGTGGAGGGAGCTACACAGTGGACGGCGTGCCAGCGTTGTCCTCAACTGGTGGCTCTCCTGCGGCTCTGGCAACGGACTCGGCGGGCAACGTCTTTTACAACGTCAACAGCGAGATTCGCGAAGTCAGCGCCTCCAATGGACTCGTCAAGACAGTAGCGGGAATCGCCTCGAATGGCTTTTCGGGGGATGGCGGCCCGGCGACCAGTGTGTAAATCACGGTTGAAAACGGCAGCACCCAAGAAACAAGAAAAATGGTCGAAAACGGCAGCACCTAAATAATCCCCGGATCTGTTCGATCCCGCTTCAAGGCTTGGAGCCTGGACGGACGAGCAGAACGGGAGAAGGGTGCACACCGACATGGACCAATGGACCGAGATTCGACGGAAGGTACTGGTGGAAGGCGCGTCGAAGCGTTCGATCTATCGTGATTACGGGATCGGCCATCAAGCCCTCGCCAAGATTCTGGGCAACGTCGAACCTCCCGGCTATCAGATGGCCGAGGCGCGCCGAAAGCCCGTGCTCGGGCGTCACCTGGCCACCATCGATCAGATCCTGGCCGACGACAAGGAGGCCCCGCCCAAACAGCGCCACACGGCGCGGCGCATCTTTGACCGGCTCCGGGACGAGTACGGCTACACGGGGTGTTACTCCCAGGTGCAAAGGGCGGTGGCGCAAGCCAGGGCGTCTTCGAAGGAGGTGTTCGTCCCGCTGTCGCATCCGCCGGGACACGCCCAGTTCGACTTCGGAGAAGCCACGGTCGAGATCGCCGGCGAGCGGGTCAAAGCCGCGCTCGGTGTCATCACGCTGCCGTATTCGGACGCCTACTTCCTCTCGGCCTATCCGCGTGAGTGCACCGAGACCTTCCAGGCCGCGCACGTTGCCGGCTTCGCCTTCTTCGGCGGGGTGCCGGTGCGGATCTCCTATGACAACACCACCATCGCGGTGGCCAAGGTGATGGGCAAAGAGCGGGCGCTGACCAAAGGATTCATGACCCTCGAAAGCCATCATCTTTTCGACCACCACTTCTGCCGGGTGGGACGGGGCAACGAGAAGGGCCACGTGGAGAACCACGTCGGGTACTCGCGGCGCAACCTGTTGGTCCCGGTTCCGTCGTTCCCGTCATGGGCGGCGCTGAACAGGTACCTCGCCGCAGCGTGTTATGCCGACCTGTTCCGCAAGGTCCGGGGTAAGGCCGGCACCAAGGCGGAACGCCTGATTGAAGACCGCGCCGCCATGTTGGCCCTGCCGGCCGAAACCTTCGAACCCCGACGGGTGGTGCAGGGTCATGCCAACTCGCTCTCCCTCGTGCGTTTTGACCGCAACGACTACTCGGTGCCGACCGCGGATGCCCACCACGAAGTCAGCGTCATCGGCGGGATCGAAGAGGTGGCGATCTGCAGCGGGACCGACGTGGTCGCCCGCCACCCTCGCCACTGGGGCAAAGAGCGCATCTCCTTCGATCCGGTCCACTACCTGGCCCTCTTGGAGCGAAAGCCCGGTGCGCTCGACTTCGCCCGTCCCCTCGAGAACTGGGGCCTGCCCGATTGCTTCGCGCTGCTCCGCCGCCGCCTCGAGGCCGACCTCGGCGACAAAGGGACGCGCGAGTTCATCAAGGTGCTGCGGCTCTTGGAGAACGCCACGCTGCCCGCGCTGACCAAAGCGGTGGATGCGGCCATCACCATCGGGGCGACAGGATCCGACGCCATTGCCCTGATCCTGTTCCACCACGCCGAAGAACCGGTCGGGCTCTTCAGCCTCGACGGCCATCCGCACCTCAAGACGGTGGCCATCGACCCACCCGATCTCAGCGCTTATCAGGCCCTCACCGGACTGAGCGCATGAGCGATTACAGCCGCCAAATGAAAGGAGCAACACCATGAAAGCCACAGACACCAAGTCCACCGTGCTCTTGCACCACCACCTCAAGACACTCCGTCTCCCGACGGTGGCGGCCGAGTGCGAGAAGGTGGCCACCCAGGCCGCAGCAGACAACGCCGATCATCTGGCCTATCTCTTGCGCCTGACCGAGCTGGAGCTCTTAGAACGCGAGAAACGCTCGGCGGAGCGCAGGGTCAAGTTCGCGCGTTTTCCGACCATCAAGACGCTCGAGACCTTCGACTTCGCCGCCCGGCCCTCGGTCAACAAGGTGCTGGTCGCCGAGCTGATGCGCTGTGAGTACATCGACAAGAAGGAGAACATCTTGATGGTGGGCAATCCCGGCACCGGCAAGAGCCACTTGGCGACCGCGCTGGCCGCTCAGGCCTGCGCCAAGGGTTATCGGGTCCGCTTCATCCGCACCACCGAGTTGGTCACCGCCCTCATCGAGGCGAGAGACGAGCGCAGTTTCCTGCGCCTGAAGGGTCAGTTCGCCAAACTGGATCTGCTCGTCCTCGACGAACTGGGCTATGTGCCCGCTTCCAAGGTCGGCTCCGAGCTGCTCTTCGACGTCATCTCGACCGCCTATGAGCGCACGAGTCTGATTGTGACCACAAATCTACCCTTCGAGTCGTGGACCGAAGTGCTCGGATCCGAACGTCTCACGGGAGCAACCCTCGACCGGCTCACGCACCGTTGTCGCATCATCGAGACCAAAGGCGAGAGCTACCGGCTCCAAGACGCCAAGGCCCGCACGAGGCGCCAGAGCAAACCCGTCACCGAACCTGTGGACGAACCCACTCCCTCACGCTAACTTCACACAACCGAACTGCTGCCGTTTTCGACCATTTCGCGCTGCCGTTTTCGATCGTGATTCACACCTCAGCGGTGCCCCTGGTGCCGCCCAGCGCAGAGGTGGTGGCGGTGGCATTTCTCCGGGTACCTGTACGTGCAAGTCGGGCGATCCGATCGACAATGCGAGCGGGGATTTCACCGAGTCGGCGACCGATGCTGCCCTGCCGACCTATGGTCCTTCCCTTTCGTTCACCCGCACCTACGACGCCACGGCGGCCCAAGCGCAGTCAGCCTCGTCGAGCCCGGGCCCGCTCGGCTATGGCTGGACGGATAACTGGAACACTTCGCTCTCGTTGAACTCCGACTACGGCACGGCAGTTAGTGGCGACATCACCTTCACCCAGGCCAATGGTTCCGAGGCGCTGTTCGTGCCTCCGGTGAGCAGCGCGTGCCAGGCCCCCTATGTCGGTCCCGGCAGCTCCGGCACCTATTGCACCCTGCCAAGGGTTCTCGGCTCCCTCACGTATAACTCCGGGTCTTCGACCTACACGTTGGTCGAGCACCCGAACACGACCTACACCTTCAACTCCTCGGGCCAGCTGACCTCCATTGCCGATCCCGACGGCGCCACCGAGTCCCTCACCTACACCACGCCATCGCCGGGATCGGGACACTGCCCGTCGGGCGCGGGGTCGTGCGAGACGGTGACCTCAGCCTCGGGCCGCACCCTCACCTTGGGCTGGTCGGGCTCGGGGGACACCGGCACGATCACCTCGGTCACTGACCCGCTGGCCCGGCGCACCACCTATTCGTACTCCTCGGGGAACCTCACCTCGGTCACCGACCCGTTGGGCAACGTCACGTCCTATAGCTATGACTCCGCCAACGCCAACGCCGACCTCAAGCACGATCTGCTGACCGTTACCGCACCCAATGGACAGTCGGGCAACCCCGACGCGGGCGACGTGACTACCAACACTTACAACGCGGCGGGCCAGGTCACCTCGCAGAGTGACCCGATGGGCCGCGTCACTTCTTTTGATTACTCGGGTATAGACCCGATGAGTCTCAGCGGGACTGTCGTCGTTACCGACCCTGATGGGAACGAGACGGGCTACAGCTACAACGCCGGCACGTTGGTGCAAAAGGTGACCGGCTACGGAACGGCCTCGGCCGCGGCCACGACCTACAGTCTCGATCCCTCCACCCTGCTCGACGACAACGTCACCGACGCCAACAATCACACGACGGGCTACACCTACGACACCGACGGCAACGTGATCACCAAGACCAACCCGCTGGGCAAGGTGTGGACCTACGCCTACAACACCTTCGACGAGGTGACCTGTGCCGCGCAACCGCTTGCGTCGAGCCCGTGTTCGTCACTCAGCCCTCCCTCGGCGATCACAGGAGGAGGCACCGTCACCCCACCGGGCTCGGCCCCGCCGAAATACGTCACCTACACCGAGTACGACACCGACGGGAACCTGATCTACCAGACCACCGGTGACTACGCGCCCGGCGCGGGGTCGGCTTCCCAGTCACACACGACCTACGACCTCTACAACGGCGAGTCGGTGACGCTCGGGGGCTCGGACTCGTGTGGCACCTCTGCGCCGTCGACTGAACTGTCGTGTGCCACCATCGACCCCAATGGCGTGGTGACGCAACTCGCCTATGACGGTGACGGCGACCTCACCTCGAAATCGACCCCGGACGGAAACTCCGGTGGTGAACTCTCTACCACCACCTATGGCTATGACACCGACGGCGAACAGACGAGCAGCGTTGCACCGGACGGGAACCTCACCGGCGCCAACGCGGCCGATTTCACCACCACGTCGACCTACGACGACGACGGCAATGTGACGGCGGTGACCGTTGGTGGCGCCTCGGGCCACAGCGTCGTGCCGCGGCACACGAGTTACACCTATGACCCCAATGGCAACCGGACGGCCAGCACGGAGACGACCTCGCCCGAACTGATCGGCACGACCAGCGGATCGAACTCGAGCGCCTCGCTGTCGTTGACCTTGCCCAAGGGAGCGGTGGCCGGCGACGAGGTGCTCCTTTCTACGACTACCTCTCCCTCGTCAGGCAGCGAGTCGGTCACCACGCCGTCGGGTTACACCTTGGTCGATTCGAAGAACACCGGACAGACGACGACCTACGTCTATACCCACACCGTCAGCAGTGATACCGCGGTGACCATCTCGTACTCGACCTCCGATCCCAAGGTGGCATCCCTGGCTGTCTACAGCGGCGTCGACACGTCGGCCCCGGTCGATGTCCATGACGATGCCGCCACGAGCAGCGGGACCAGCGTGGCCGCCTCGGCTCTGACGACGACCCATGACGGCGACAAGTTGGTCTTCGTCGGTGCGGCGGGCCAACAGGGATCCGCGGCCACGTGGACCGCGCCCGGGTCGATGACCAGTCACGCCCAAACCCAGCTTTCGGGCATCTCGAGCCTCTTGGCCGGCGGGTCCGGGCCGGCAGAGGCCGGTTCTACCGGTTCGAAGACCGCCACCACCTCGGTCTCGGGCCAATTGGCGGCGGTCTTTTTGGCCCTTGGCCCGGCCACAGTGACGGCCACGACCTCCTATGACCCCGACGACGAGGCGACGCTCACCACCGACCCTGACGGCCACGCCACCCTCACCTGTTACGACGGAGACGGTCACGTCGCGCAGAACGTTCCCCCGGTGGGTGTCGCAGCAAACTCGCTGACGGCATCGTCGTGCCCGAGTAGCTACCCGAGCGACTACGGCGATCGCCTGGCCACCGATGCCACGACCGTCGCCTACGACGCGCAAGGCAACAAGACAACGGTGACCAGCCCGGCACCTTCGGGACTGTCGGGTCATGAGACCACGACCTACTCCTATGACCCGGTCGGTCAGCTCATCTCGGTCGACGCGCCCCCGACCTCTACCTCGGGCGGGGCGTCCGACGACCTCACGGTCTACTCCTACGACGCCACTGGCGAGCTGTTGACGACGACGACCGGGGCCTTGACGGGGGTAGCTGCGACGACGAGTAATTGCTATGACCCCAACGGCAACAAGACGGCCAGTGTGGCCCCCGACGGCAACACCTCATCGGTGGCTACCTGCTCGGGGTCGTCGCCATATCAGACCTCCTCTTCCTACCAGACCGCCTATAGCTACGACTCGGTGGGAGAGCTGGTCACCAAGACAGCCCCAGCCACGAGCGTGGCTTCGAGCGGCCAGGTCACGACGCTCACCTACGACCCGGCCGGCAACGTGCTGACCTCTGATAGTCCAGACGGGGTCACAGCGACGAATACGTACACCCCGCTCGACCAGTCGTCCGGCGTGAGCTACTCAGACTCCACCCACGACGCGTCCTACGCCTACGACGCCAACGGGAACCGCACGGCCATGACCGATGCCAGTGGCACCTCGTCGTACTCTTACAACCCCTTCGACGAGCTCACCGGAGCCGACAACGGGGCGGGCAAGACCGTCTCCTACGGCCACGATGCCCTCGGCGACACCACCTCGATCACCTATCCCCTCGGGGGCGGGGCGACCTGGGCCAACACGGACATGGTCACTTACGGCTACGACGCCGCTTCGGAGCTGACGTCGGTGACCGATTTCAACGGGAACACCTCGGTTGTTTCCAACACAGCCGACGGGCACCCCTCGGCATTGTCATTGGGTGCGAGCGGCGACACGATCGACACCGCCTATGCGGCGAATGACGCGCCGTCATCGATCACCCTGACCAACGGCTCGACCCTCCAAGAGTTCGCCTACTCGAACGTGCCGTCAGGGGCCATCGCCAGCGAGACGGACACTCCGTCGAGCGCCTTGTCCCCGGCCGACTACACCTATGACGCGGCGGGCCGGGTGACCACGATGACGCCAGGGTCAGGTACCCTCACCTACGGCGAAGACGCCAGTTCCAACCTGACCACGCTGCCCACCGGGGCGACCGGCACTTACGACCACGCCTCGGAACTCACGTCCTCGGTGCTCTCGGGTACGACGACGACGAACACGTTCGACGCCTCGGGCAACCGGACGCAACAAAGCGTGGGTGGCACGGCCACGGTGACTGCCTCTTACAACGGGGCCGCGCAACTCACTGGCTATGTCAATGCAGGCGCCAATATGACCGCTGCTACCTACGACGGCGAAGGGCTGCGCACTGCAGCCACGACAACTCCGACCGGCGGCGGATCTAGCACCGAACATTTCGTGTGGGACGCCACGTCGTCTGTTCCGGGGCTGCTTATGGACTCGGACAATGCCTACATCTACGGTCCAAGTGGCACGCCTTTCGAGCAGGTAAACCTCTCTTCAGGCACGATTACTTACCTCGTTGCTGACGCTCTGGGGTCGGTCCGCGGAATCGTCAACTCCGCCGGCAGCCTGACCGACTCGACCTCCTACGACGCCTGGGGCAACCCCGAGACCTTCGGTGGCGTGAGTGCCGACACCCCATTTGGCTTCGCCGGGGCCTACACCGATCCGACCGGGTTGGATTACCTCATTGGGCGCTACTACGACCCGGGGACGGGGCAGTTCCTGAGCGTGGACCCCCTGGTCGACGAGACCGGCCAGCCCTACGCCTACACGGGGGACAATCCGGTGAACGACACGGATCCGTTGGGGCTGTGCAGCACTTCTGGAGGAACGTTCCTGGTCTCTGGGGCCTGCGACTGGACGTCGAAGTCCTGGGTGAACCAGACCGAGAACACGCTGCAGTCCCAAAAGGGCGGCGGGTTCAGCCTCACCAATGGGCTCAAGGCGGTGGCCGACTACGGCGCAGGGATCGGCAACGTCGTGGTCTCGACCGCAACCCTCGGCCACGTCCAGATCGCTGCCCCCTATTGCGGCTTCGGCTGGGCATCGGACACCGGCACCATCTTTGGGACGCTGGCGATCGGCATCCTCGGCGGGGGAGCGGGCGCAGCCGATGAAGTCGCCACCGGGGCGAAGACCGTCGAGGAGGTTGAGGCGGAGGCAACGGAGGCTGATGCGGGAGCTACGTCAAGCCAAGCAATCGAACCGTACTACCCAGTAAATAACGGGTTTCTCGGTGATCCAGTTGACGAGATTCTGCAGCCCGGTACCGTCATTGATCGATATGGCACCGAAAGTGGTCAGTTCGTTTCCCCGGAAGGGACCCCCATTGCCCAGAGATCGCTTCCGCCGGATGTGAACACTTCGCAACAATTTCTTATGAGGTCGTTCGACCATTGCCAGTGCAGTCGGGAACAGCGGCTCCAGCGTTCGGAGAGGTCGGTGGTGGTACGCAATACTTCCTTCAGTTCTCAACCCGAGAGCAAGTCGGGGCTGGTTACTTGAAACCAATCGGTTAGCGCATCATGGAGGCGAAATGAATCGAGCAGCTCTCGCTGAACGTCTAGAACTTGAAGGTGTGCCGGAAGACCTCTATTCCCTTGACGGTGGATTGTGGGGAGATCGGCTATGCCTCGAAGAGCGTGGCTCACTCTGGTACGTGTACCACTCGGAACGGGGGCAGCGATATGAAGAGACGCTCTTCGTCAGTGAAGATGAGGCCTGCGATCGTCTCTATGCGCTCCTTACTTCCGGTCGGATGAGTCGCTATACGACAGAAGGACCGGGAGACGAGTGATGCGGACTCAGTCTCCTCACTGTACTGCCGCAGATTGGTAAGAAGTTGTGACGATTCTAGGATCACGGACCCGACTAACGTCAGATGTTCCGATGCGACTCGTCTGAGTTCCTTGCGAGACCCGCTGCCGACCTAAGTGTGTGTCGAAGTCGACGACTGCAGCTGGGGTCATAGTAGCCGCCAACTCCTGACGCGCCGTGCGCCCGTTCTTGGTCACCGGAAACAACAAGCCGGTGCAATGCTGCGAACAATGCCGTTTTCGAGGCCGTAGCGATCGGCCACGTTCTTTCACTCAGTAGCGGGTCCGAGAGATGCCGAAGACCACACAGGCCTCGGTCACGTTGCCTGTACGCTGCGCATGGTCCAACACGGCAATGCGTCTCTGGTAATGATCTCTGCTGGGGTCACGGTGATGGGCTCCTTGGGTCCGTGGAAGGAACCACAGAGTCCATCACCGGATCCCTCAAAGGGGTGGGTGTGCAACTTCATCTCGTGGACTGGAAGCCCAAGCGTGCCGACAATGTTGCGCTGGCAGCGGGACTGAATGTGTCACCGGGTACGCTGGTGGACGCTTTGAACTCTTGACCGTGTTCGTGGGTGAGGCCGGGCAGGCCAACAACCGTTCGACGGCATTTGAATCTGAACGGGGAACCTAAATCCCATCGCCTGAAGAAGAGTTACTATGACTGATCGAGTTTCTTGAGAAGCAAACGGTCATATCCCATTAGGACTAGCTCTGGAGTTTGTCCCAAGGAATCGGAGATCCTTTCTGTCAAAGCCTCGAGTCGATCCTCTGCATCATCCTCGTTGGACAGAACCTCGATTTCCACGAATATTCCCAAGTTATCAACCGCGTCTATCAGTACGGAGCCGAGACCTTCGATTGTCGCCTTCCTGCGCGTCTTGTTGATCTTCAGAATCTCGCGATAACCAAGCATTCGTAGTATGTCGACCGCAGCGTCAAAGTTGGACACTGCGACCTCGAATTCCGATCGATCCAACTCGGAGCGACGGCGCTCCTTGACAGTCAAAGATGATCCTTCACGCGAATCTTCCCTTACTCGAGCTACAACGGAACCGGGAGACGCTCTCGTGATCACTTCGGCCGACTTTGCGAAAACAACGTCGGTTTGCTGTACGGGCGGATCAAAATCGATTCCGTTTAGGGCTAGTGCCTCTATGAGAGAAGCTTCAGAAAGGTCAACGAAGCGCAGCTTCTTCTCAAGCTCTCGCATCCGATTAAAGGTCGCCGTTTGAAACAAGTGAGTTGCGGGGACCCAAGCCTGAAGCAGTAGCAGTTTCCTTCAGCGCCTGTAAATCACGGTTGAAAACGGCAGCACTCAAGAAACAAGAAAAATGGTCGAAAACGGCAGCACCTAAATAATCCCCGGATCTGTTCGATCCCGCCTCAAGGCTTGGAGCCTGGGCGGACGAGCAGAACGGGAGAAGGGTGCACACCGACATGGACCAATGGACCGAGATTCGACGGAAGGTCCTGGTGGAGGGCGCGTCGAAGCGTTCGATCTATCGTGACTACGGGATCGGCCATCAAGCCCTCGCCAAGATTCTGGGCAACGTCGAACCTCCCGGCTATCAGATGGCCGAGGCGCGCCGAAAGCCCGTGCTCGGGCGTCATCTGGCCACCATCGATCAGATCCTGGCCGACGACAAGGAAGCCCCGCCCAAACAGCGCCACACGGCGCGACGCATCTTCGACCGGCTGCGTGACGAGTACGGCTACACGGGGTGTTACTCCCAGGTGCAAAGGGCGGTGGCGCAAGCCAGGGCGTCCTCCAAGGAGGTGTTCGTCCCCCTGTCGCATCCGCCGGGACACGCCCAGTTCGACTTCGGAGAAGCCACGGTCGAGATCGCCGGCGAGCGGGTCAAGGCGGCGCTCGGGGTCATCACGCTGCCGTATTCGGATGCCTACTTCCTCACCGCCTATCCGCGTGAGTGCACCGAGACCTTCCAGGCCGCGCACGTGGCCGGCTTCGCCTTCTTCGGCGGGGTGCCGGTGCGGATCTCCTATGACAACACCACCATCGCGGTGGCCAAGGTGATGGGCAAAGAGCGCGCGCTGACCAAAGGATTCCTGACCCTCGAAAGCCACCATCTCTTCGACCATCACTTCTGCCGGGTGGGAAGAGGCAACGAGAAGGGCCACGTGGAGAACCACGTCGGCTACTCGCGGCGCAACCTGTTGGTCCCCGTTCCGTCGTTCCCGTCATGGGCTGCGCTCAACAGGTACCTCGCGGCGGCGTGTTATGCCGACCTGTTCCGCAAGGTCCGGGGCAAAGCCCTCACCAAGGCGGAGCGTCTGATTGAAGACCGCGCCGCCATGTTGGCGCTGCCGGCCGAAACCTTCGAGCCCCGACGCGTCGTGCAGGGTCACGCCAACTCGCTCTCGCTCGTGCGTTTCGACCGCAACGACTACTCGGTCCCAACCGCGCATGCCCACCACGAGGTGAGCGTCATCGGCGGGATCGAAGAGGTGGCCATCTGCAGCGGGACCGAGGTGGTCGCCCGCCATCGCCGGCACTGGGGCAAAGAGCGCATCTCCTTCGACCCCGTCCACTACCTGGCCCTCTTGGAGCGAAAGCCCGGTGCGCTCGACTTCGCCCGCCCCCTCGAGAACTGGGGCCTGCCCGATTGTTTCGCCCTGTTGCGCCGGCGCCTCGAGGCCGATCTCGGCGACAAGGGGACACGCGAGTTCATCAAGGTGCTGCGGCTCTTGGAGAACGCCACGTTGCCCGCCCTGACCAAAGCCGTGGATGCGGCGATCACCATCGGGGCGACGGGATCCGATGCCATTGCCCTGATCTTGTTCCACCACGCCGAGGAACCGGTCGGGCTCTTCAGCCTCGACGGCCATCCGCACCTCAAAGCCGTGGCCATCGACCCACCCGATCTCAGCGCCTATCAGGCCCTCACCGGACTGAGCGCATGAGCGATGACATCCGCCAAATGAAAGGAGCAACACCATGAAAGCCACAGACACCAAGTCCACCGTGCTCTTGCACCACCACCTCAAGACACTCCGTCTCCCGACGGTGGCGGCCGAGTGCGAGAAGGTGGCCACCCAGGCCGCAGCGGACAACGCCGACCATCTGGCCTACTTGCTGCGCCTGACCGAGCTGGAGCTCTTAGAACGCGAGAAACGCTCGGCGGAGCGCAGGGTCAAGTTCGCGCGTTTTCCGACCATCAAGACACTCGAGACCTTCGACTTCGCCGCCCGGCCCTCGGTCAACAAGGTGCTGGTCGCCGAGCTGATGCGTTGTGAGTACATCGACAAGAAGGAGAACATCTTGATGGTGGGCAATCCCGGCACCGGCAAGAGCCACTTGGCGACCGCGCTGGCCGCGCAGGCCTGCGCCAAGGGTTACCGGGTCCGCTTCATCCGCACGACCGAGTTGGTCACCGCCCTCATCGAGTCCAGGGACGAACGCAGCTTCCTGCGCCTCAAGGGCCAGTTCGCCAAACTCGACCTGCTCGTCCTCGACGAACTGGGCTACGTGCCCGCTTCCAAGGTCGGCTCCGAGCTGCTCTTCGACGTCATCTCGACCGCCTATGAGCGCACGAGTCTGATCGTGACCACGAACCTGCCGTTCGAATCGTGGACCGAGGTACTCGGCTCGGAGCGTCTCACCGGAGCAACGCTCGACCGGCTCACGCACCGTTGCCGCATCATCGAGACAAAGGGCGAGAGCTACCGTCTCCAAGATGCCAAGGCCCGTTCGAGGCGCCCGGCCAGACCCGTCACCGAAACTGTGGACGAACCCACTCCCTCACGCTAACTTCACACAACCGAACTGCTGCCGTTTTCGACCATTTCGCGCTGCCGTTTTCGATCGTGATTCACAGTGAGCGATGCCGACGTCCGACGAGGGTCATCCGACAAGCGGCTGGTCGGCGCTGAACATTGTTCGCGGCCTCCAGATTGGATGGCGCAGCAATGACCTCATTCACATCGCCGGCAGACGCCCAGAGTGGGGGCTTACTCTCCATAATCCAACGGGCCGAACGGTTCAATGGCATGGTGGAGTCCTAGCCGTAAAGGGCGTTCTACGCAGCCAATCAACTGATCAAGTCGTAAATACGTCAGCGAGAGCAGCATTTGCGGCCCCAGCTTTGGACTACCAAATGGATCCAGGTATGCGCTGGAACGTGGAAGTGGCATTGCCGTTGACCAATCTAGACCTTGAGGACTTACCAGTCGGGCGATACGAGCTCAGCGTGAACCCGCTGTTTCTTCGCCCGGTTGAAGTGGACTCCCCGGAACCCCTGAGGCTGCAAATCGTGCAGGGGCCTCGACCTCAACACTAATTCGGTTCGAGAAGTTGGTGGGCGAGTCATAGGGACGCTTCATACCCCCGATGGGGGCAATACTCGATCCGCCATACGCGGGTTGAACCTAGCGCCCCATTCCGCCGGGTCGCTTACGCTGACCGCATTGAAGCAGCCTCGCCGGCGTCAGCAGGCAGACGGGAAAGGTTGGCGAGGGCTACACGGTCGACCTTGTGTTTCCAAAGTTGGAAAGGATTCCGTTGCACCCGGACTACTTCAGTCAGCTACCTTACCGGTAGCTAAACTGAATGTGCCCCGGATCCGCCTGCACGCGTCACGCCCATCCCACGATCGGGTTGACGGCTGGTATTCCGGCCAAGGTGATGTCGGATCGGCTGGGGCACTCAACCGTCGCTTCACTCAGGACACGTACATGCCTCCATTCCCCGACTGGAGATGGAGGTTGCTGATCCGATGGCGGCATTGATCTTCGACGACGCCGAGGGAGATAGTCTCCGAAAGTGACGATGAGCAGGTATCCTTTAATATCACATGGGTGTAACTACACGTACCTTATGATTCTCTCATGGGTCGTCGGCAGCAGGCATTTGGGTCGAATTGGGCCTTGACATTTTGGGACAAGCATTCATACTCCTGCATAGTTATGCATAGAGTCACGAGCACTCCCGTTGGTTTGGCTGAGCATCAGCCGCTAACGTGGCCGTTTCGTTCGTCTGGCAGAGTTCGAGGTGTTGAGGTATCGCATGCCGGGTAGAACGACAGAAGTGAGTCCGACCGCCGGCGACGTTGAGGAGAACAACGGTATGACGATGACGCCGAACGACGTAGAGACTCCCGAGAGCGGCGGCTGGGAAAGTCCCTCCCTCCCGAGTGTTGCTCCTTCCTACGAGCCACCCAGGGTGGGATTGACCCGGTCCGGCGGACAGATTGATTATGCCGCTTGAACGGCGATGTGTTGACGGTTCTTCTCGTAGTTGGCGGGGCTGATTCCACCCAGGGTGGAGTGGCGGCGTCGCACGTTGTACCACCCCTCGATCCAAGCGAAGGTGGCCGAGCGCAGCGTGGCGATGCTCGGCCAGGTGCGGCCCTCGACGAGCTCGAGCTTGTAGGTCCCGAACCAGCTTTCACTCACGGCGTTGTCCCAGCATTGCGCGCGCCGCGACAGACTCTGGACGATGTGATGCTCGGCGAGCAGGGCCCGAAAGTCACTGGATGTGTATTGCGAGCCGCGGTCCGAATGGAACAAAAGACCCGGTGCGGGCCGTCGTGCCGCGAGGGCCATGTTCATGGCGTCGCAGACAAGGGAGGCTTCCATGTGATCAGCCATGGCCCAGCCGACGACCCGGCGCGAGGCCAGGTCGATCACGGTGGCGAGATAGGCCCAGCCCTCCCAGGTGCGTACGTAGGTGACGTCGCCGGCCCAGGTGGTGTCGAGCGTCAGGTTCTCCGGGCCGAAATTCCGGGCCAGCAGGTTGAGGGCCTTGGCCTCGGGATCGGCGAAGGTGGTCCGGCGACTCCGGCGCCGACACCGTCCGGCCAGGCCGGCTTGGATCATCAGGCGGGCCACCCTCTTTTTGCCCACGTGCAAGCCCTCCTCGCGCAGCTCGTCGAGGATCCGTGGCGCCCCATAGGTACCGCCCGATTGGGCGTGGATGGCCTTGATCTTCTCAGTCAGCTCGGCGTCGGAGACCTCCCGAGGCGAGGGGGCGTGTGCCAGGCGGTCATAGAAGGCGGAACGGGACACCATGAGCAGTTCGCACGCCTTGAGAACGTTGCGATCCGCCTGCTTCTCCGCCTCGATGAACGCCTGGGTCTCGGCGGTCATCGGGTCCCTTTGGCGAAGAAACCCACAGCTCGAGCGAGAATGTCGCGCTCTTCGGTGACGTCGCGCAGTTGCTTGCGCAACCGGGCGAGCTCCTCTGTCTCAGCGCTGGTTGTCCCCGGCTTCACCCCGGCATCGACCTCGGCTTGGTGGACCCAGCGGCGCACCGCGGTCTCGCCCAGGTCGTAGTCCTTACACACCGACGTCACGGTGTTATCCGGCAGCTGGCAGAGAGCAACGATCTCCCGCTTGAACTCCGGACTGAACGACCGCCGACGACGCTTGGTCACAGCCTCCGATACTGACATCTCGACATCCTTCCCGGGGCACAAACCCCATATGGTGGATGTCCGTCAAACCGGGGTAATCCCAGGGTGCGGGAAAAGGCAGAGCAAATGCGACGTGCCATCGCTGCCCGCAAAATCACCGAAAAGGCTCTAAGCGAAAAGTAGAGCGCCGTGGTCTGCGAGAAACTGCAAGAACTCAGAACGTCGCTGCGGATCGAGTAGAGCGAGGGTTGAGCGATCACGACCGGCTTCAACCTCTAGGCGCCTTTGCGTTGCGAGAGTGAGCGCACCTACAGAGACGTATAAATCGCTTAGAGGATCCTGCAGCGACAACGGAACAGTCATGTTGGCGCTCCAGAGCCAGGGATCTCGTCCTGGGTCGTCAGATTCGAAAATACTGCGACCTGTGAACACAACTCGGGCGGCTGTCCCCTTCTCTTGAGAACCAATCTTCACCGGTCGTTCAAATGACCAGTATTCCCTGTGGACATGTGCCGAGCAGGCAACAAGTCGAAGCGAAAGGTCGCGGCCTCGAGTTTTGTCAGCGAAGTCGAATTGGGGTGGCAACCAAAGGAATAAGGCCATGCCCTCGCTCAGGACATGATCTTGCAAACTAACTCTGGCTCGACTCAGGTGTTCAAGCATCAGCCTCAACTCGGAAGAATTTTGATGCTCTAACAAGTACAAGAGTCGCTGTTTAATCAACGGGATTTGATCATGGAGCAGGACGCTCGCTTCATTGAGCGCATCAAAGTCTGGCTCTGTGCCTATATCGGGATATCCGACAGCCGAATACGCCTTCTTGAGAGAACGAGCTAATCGATAGCCGTATCGAATGCTCGTATCGGGATCGGAAGATATGTATTCCCCATGCGAATAGCTTGCAGCTTCAAGTTCGACGAAAGTCTCTGCCATCTGCGAGTAGCTACTCAACCGAACAATTTGAACCTTAAAAGCTTGTTCCAAGTACGATTCGAGTTCATCGTAGTAGTCGCTCGATTGGCTCTCCGTCAGTCCAGGCACAACGTCGGATACTGACAAGGCGAAGATATTATTGTTTGATTCTCGCTCAGAAAGAGGTCCGATGAGGTTCGGATCCGTCAAGCTAACCCCGACAAGGATGACGATGTTCATTTCTTCCTCGAAGATCATCTTTATCTGCTCGCGAACCTGGGCCCCATACTGAAGATATTGGTCCTCTGTAAGAATGAGCGGGCCCTTCGGTCCATTTCGTCCGAGATAGCCATGTAGGTGAAAAAGGTTGAACTCCTCCTCGACGGGTTCGTAAAAAGCGTTCCACCACTGTTGGCTGTCATCCAGGGTGCGGACATTTACTCGGTCGAATCCTTCGAAAGCGAGGAGGGCACTCTCCAAGATGTCATCGAAATTCGTGGTGACTACTGCGACACGTTTTGCATCCAGAAAGGCGAACCTAGCTATGTTGCGTGCCAAGGCCGCTTGTCGATTCTCTTCGATGTCCTCGTAGAGGGCTTCCGAGACGGCCGCATAGTTTGGGATTCCTGACCCGGGATGTCCCTCTCTAAGAAGAATCCCAGCTTTTCGTTGAAGGTCAGCTGGACCATCGAGGACTAGCCTGGCTAGGCGATTTCCATGGTTGGCTTGGTTCCGCCCTATGCGTGTGCAATGAGTTCATTCCAAGAACAGAGTCCGGCGTCGATGGACACACCGGCCCCGCAGAGGACGGTTATCGACTCGGCATCAGGCAGGGCAGCAATTAGGTCCTCGAAAGCAGAATTATTAGAGAATGATAAGGCTGGGTCCCGTGGCATGGGCTCTCTCGGTCTCGTCTCCGGGCGTCTACCTAAGCTAGTCGCTGACCACCAATATGATTGATGGCAGCTCTTTCAGGAAAGATCATGGTGACATCTAAATGAGGAATCTACAGCTATTACGCCCGTACCGCGGGCCACTCTGGCTTCCGAAAGTTGGGCCACCGTCGCAGCTCTTCTGCTCGAAGGCACTATCACCAAGGTTACCTTGCGAGGGTAAGCCACCCCATTATACCTTATAGATCGTTACTACGGAGGCCGAAGTCTCTTTGTTTTAGGCGGGTGGTTTGAGATGTTGACTCTAGCGTCGGTCGGAGCCATTGCAATCGGAGCAGTAGTCGCGATCGGTGTCGGAATCGTCGGGACAGCGATCGCTGCTTGGATCTCAGCGCAGCAAAGCGTTCGAGTCTTTCGGCTCGATACAGCTCTGGAGCTCGCCGACTCCGTCGGACAATATTTGGACGTCAGCGACGAAGGTTGGTTGAGAATGTCAAGAGCGCTTCAACGCCTTGATGTTCGGCTACAGGTCAGTGGTATACCCAACGACCTTCGTTCAGCCTTTCGCCAGATCGAGAAGGCGTGCTGGAAGGATTGCTCCACCGCTACCGAATTGAGTGGGCAGCAGACGGGGGTTGATGTTGAGCTCTTGAAGGTTGAGGAGGAAGTTCGAGCTGCTGTTGGTATGTTCCTTGGTAGAGGGAAAGCTTCACGTCGAAAGCGGTCTGAGATGCGAGTTTCTGCCGTACGGAAGGTTCTCGATATTGATCCTCCACCGACCCAGGCCGAGCAGGATTCGACAGTGTTCTTGTAACTTGTGAAGCGAATCGCGGTCACTTTCCAGCTTGCGGCTCGAAGATTTGTAGTCATCCTCCTTCGGTGCACGTCAAGCCGGGTGGTTCCTGCTGGCCCAGCGACGCGTGTGATTAAACGCGATATCTCTTCGCTGGCCCCGATATCCCATCGCTGTGGCGGGAGCCATCAGACAGGGCGTCGCGGTCGTCGCTGGTGAACCGTAACGCGAATGGGTCGTGCCTCCTTGGAAAGTGCTTCCACCAAATGGCGGTCTCTCGCGCCTTCGATTCGGCGATCTGTGTGCTCGGATCGCCGGACGCCAATTCTCAGCACTTCTTGGCGACAGCCACTTGCCCCCCTTGGTGGCCCCATTCGATATCTACGCAGCCATTCGCCGAGACCTGAGTTCGTTGACCATTCTCCATTGAATCTGATCGTATGCAGCTTTTGTCAACACCGCCTTAAAACTGACCCCCTGCCACCGGTTGAAAATTGACCCCCCTCCCCGGAGCCACCGTCACGCAGCGTCGTCAGTAGGCGCCCTCCCAAGGTCTCGATCCTTCAGCCGGTAGCTGTCGCCCTTCATGGAGACGACCTCGGCGTGATGCACGAGACGGTCGATCATGGCGGCGGCGACCACAGCATCTCCGAACACTTCGCCCCAACGGCCAAACGGCTTATTGGAGGTCACGATGACACTGGCCCGCTCGTAACGCGAGGAGACCAGCTGGAAGAAGAGGTTGGCTGCTTGGGCATCGAAGGGGATGTAGCCGACCTCGTCGATGACGATCAGTGGGTAGCGGCCCAGGCGAGTGAGCTCATTGTGCAGCGTGCCGGCGTCGTGGGCTTGGCCGAGGCGGTCCACCCATTCGGCTGCCGTGGCGAACAGCACCCGGTGACCAGCCTGGCAGGCTCGGATGGAAAGACCGATGGCCAGATGGGTCTTGCCAGTGCCCGGTGGACCCAAGAAGATGACGTTGTCCTTGGCCTCGACGAAGTCGAGAGCTCCGAGATGGGCGATGACGTCGCGCTTCAAGCTCCGTTGGTGATCGAAGTCGAACTCCTCGAGGGCCTTTCTGCCCGGGAGTCGGGCCGCCCGGATGCGGATCTCCCCACCGTTGGACTGACGGGCCGCCACCTCTCGTTCCAAGCAGGCCGCGAGGAACTCCTCGTGCGTCCAACTCTCGGCCCGGGCCCGTTCGGCCAAACGTTCGACCGACTGGGCCAACGAGGGAGCCTTCAGTGCTCGGCACAGGTACGCGAGGTCGGCGGCTGGCTTGGATTTCGTTGCCATCACGCCACCCCCAACGCTCTGTCGTAGTCGGCCAGGTCCCGCTCTTCGACCTCGGTCTCGAAGGGCGAGACGGGCGCCTTCTCGGCCCGCATCATGCGCAGCGTCATGGCATGGGTGGCGTCCAGCAGGCTCTGATGCTTGGCCAGACAGCGCTGATGTCGGGCCACTTCCACACCGCCGCAGGTGGCGACCACTGACGTGAGGTCGGATCGCACCTCGATGCGCCGGCCGATATAGCGGGGGTTCACCGAGTAGTCGTTGGTGTCGACTCGCACATAATGATCCCGCGCCAGCCGGGTGGAGAAACGCTCTGCCGGATCGGGTAGGACCGGCGGGAAGGGACTCATGGACCCCCGGTCCTCATAAATGAGTTCGGCCGGGACCAGGCGAATCGTGGCATGAACTCGGTGGTTGGCCCGCTTCAGCCAGCCATGCAGTTGGACGTTGAAGTCCTCTACGTCGACGAAGGAGCGTCCGGGGAGGAAGGAGGTCTCGTAGTAGCCATTGGCCCGTTCGTTCATGCCTTTGGCTTCGGGGTCGTTGGGCTTGCACAACCGGGCACCCATGCCGAGGGTGCCCCGGAAGCGCTGGTACTCCTCGGTGTAGACCTGCTTGCCTCGTCGCCACTGGCCGATGCAGCCTTCGCCGTCCCAGACCGCGGTGCGGGGAATGCCGCCAACTTGATGCAGGCACGACAGCATCCCGGCCAACACGTCGTGCCCGGCCCGGGTTGGGACCATGTGCGCTGCCATGAACCGCGAGTACCCGCTGACCGCGGTGACCACCCAGAGCTTGTCGACCTGGCCGAACCCGAGCGGGATCTCGTAGTCGGGCTGCCACAGGTCGAACTGGACCAACTCGCCGGGCACGTAGTGGGTCCGCTGACAGGGATCGGGCGCCCTGAACAGGGGTCGGAGTTCGGCCACGCGGTCCCGCAAGATGGTGAGGCCGTGCGGCCACTCGATTCGCTCGGCGATCACCGTCGCCGGCATGGTCGGGCAGTTACGCAACAGCTCACAAATCCGGCTCTCGACGTCATCGACCAGCGACCCGCGAGCCTCTCGTTTGTACTCAGGCGGAGCGGAGCCCCGTACTGCTGTTCGCACGGTGTTGCGGGCTACTCCCAGCTGCCGGGCGATGGTCTTGATGCCCAAGCGCTCGGCGAAATACAGCCGACGAATTTCGGCCCAGTCATCCACGTTGATCATGTCCTTACTCCCCGGCCGGCGATCCAGCCAGGGTCCGTGATCCAGCACACTCAGTGGTGGATCACCGGGAAGGGGGGTCAATATTCGAACGTTGATAAGGGGTCAGTATTCAGCCGGTGGCGACAGCTTTGGTTTCGGAGAAACTGCGGCCACCGGGATCCGCTATCGGCCAATATCTCAGGTGCGCATTTTCTCGAAGCCAGTCGGGCAGTTGAGGTAGGGGAATCATTGAGACGACACACTCAACATCGGATACCATCTGCTTTGTTACGCGATTTCGGACATTACTTGAAAGATCCACGCTGCCGTACTGAGCCATCACTTGAAGCACGAAGCACCTTCCAACATGATCGCGAGCGTATTCACCCAATGTCTCCCCGAGTCGGGTGACCTCCGTACCGGCGGAGATTGCATCGGATGTCTTGGTCAGTTGGTTATAGAGGGCTGCCGCGATCTGGCTTCTTCCTACGTTGGAGCGACAAATGAAGAGTATCTTGACCATGAAAATGTTCCTAGTGCTTCAATTGTCACACAGTTTCCAGTGAATGGGAATACACATTCTCGTGTAACAGAGCAATGGCTTCTCGCTGGTTGCTGCGCCACTGTGCAATATTGCGTATTGGCCTGAAGTCATGAAAGACGTCGAGGAATGCATGTCGGAGAGAGGCTGCATCTGAGATGTCATATGCACGGATCGAGGCGTGCTGGTCAGGAATACAAGTTGAACCTGGTGCAATAGCCGCTGTCCCTAGGTCAAGGCATGCTTCAGCCCATCCAGAGTGCGTGCCCAGTCTGTACGGCAGCACGGAAACATCGACGTGCCTGAGATAGGCCCACAATTGTGCGTCCGTGAATCGGTCATGGATCCGGATATCTATCCTTGGATGGGCGTTCATGGACTTGAGCAGCTCGAATACCCGACTGTGTTTGGTGTTTGCTCTGGCCGTTTCCTCTCGGTTCAGGTCGACCCGTAGTCGCATCCATCGGGACTGAGCAAGAATCTCCTCCATCATGAGTAGTGAGCCCGTTGCATCAAGTCCGGGTCTCAGGCTCTTGAGGTGAAGCCCGACCATCAATTTGTCGCTGCCTCGTCAGTTCTCGAGCGGTTTCGGTGTGCCTAATCGTCTGAAGATCCACGACATGGGGATGTGGGATAACCGTCACTGTTCGACCCCAGGTTTCCGTGATTTGCTTCGCGGCATCATGCGTCAATGAGATGACTTGCGCAGCGGACTCGGTGAGAAGGTCGAGATGGCTGCGATGACGCAGTTGATCCTCGACTTGAGGATCCTCCAAATCATGGACCGTGAATACAAGTGGCTTTGCGTGATTGGAGAGAGCTGTTACGAAGCCACGCATCTGGTGGATCGGGACGTCCCTGAATCCAAAATGGACATGAAAGATGTCGAATGCCTCATGGTTCCTCTGCACCCAAAGTGGTGAGATCATTGTTTGCGCTGTGTAATGTTCTCTCCGATATCCGAGACGTTGCACATTAAACCCTGGGGCATGAAGGTTTGCGACGTACACATGATCGATTGGAGCGGATGCGACGATCACCACTAGGTAGGGTCGGCCGGACGGACCTGTTCGTTTCGCATCTAGTCGAGCACTCTTTCCCGTATTGTCTCGTCGATAAATCTGAGGAGTCTTTTAACTTCAGCCGACTCTCGGTCAAACGTCCACTCAACAGAGAAACGATAGAGCGCGAGAACGAGGGCGGCTGCCGTTATCTCGCTCGCTGATAGGGGAGCGGAGTTCCACCTCGCGTACCCTCGCGCTACGCGGTCAGCAGATTGCCAATCGAGGAACACAGCGAGGGCGGCAAAGTCCCAAGCCGGCGAAGCAATCAGAGCACCGCCAAAATCGATGACCCCCGAGAGAGCGCCGTCTTTCACGAAAATATGGTCTTGGTGCAAATCTGAGTGCACTATTGAGGGTACGCCCAGGAAGAGCAGATCAAGAATATGGGATTCCTGCGCACCAAGAGTGCTGGCGGCGGCCGGCAACAACTCTGCGATCGGATGACCCAGCAGCGCCGAGCTATCGATCGGCCAAGCTTGCCCTGATCTCCAGCGTAGCTGGAGGCCGCGCAGAGGTGAGGCGGACAGGCCTGAGAATTCGGCAGGAGACTGGGCAAGTGGCCCATAATTGGCGCTAGGGAGACCGTGAAGGCCGGCCAGAAATTCCCCGAGGCCTTCGGCGACCGGATCGGTGATGGATCTATTGCCGATCGACCTACCGGGCACCATTGAAGTGACTGACCATGCGACGTCGACGGGATCAGTGTCAGCGAAGTCGTAGCTAGTTCCCAGGGGGATTGGTACCGGCCAACCGCCGGATCGGAGTTGACGGAGAATCGCCGACTCCGACAGATACGTGCACGGTAAGGGCGAAGTCGAGCGCCTCAAGCGCACGACGAAGGAACCACTTTCACTGTCAACTCGCCATGCTGAGCTGGCGACTCCCCGTCCGAGGCGAACCGGGCTGGAGGTGACATGGATTCCTACGAACCGGGCAATGGAATGAACAACGGTCACGGCGTCGCTCGGCCCAGAACTGTCCATTGTCAACTTTGCGAGACGGCTAGCGGCTTCACTGAACATCGCTCGATTCGTCACAGGCCGATAGTGACAGTGTGAAAGTTGTAGCAAACTCGTGTGGTGCCGTGAGGACTCGTAGGACTGCCGCCGTAGACAGGATGCAATTGTAGATGGGCACGCCGCGAGTCACCTCCAAATTCTGCAGCTCGCGGTAGTTGGTATGCAACCATTCGAGTGGCGAGACACGCAGGCCGTGTCGTGCGTAGCTGGGATTTTCTTCAATAGCCCAACCCGGCCTATCTAGCGATGGGACGACGAGAAATGCGCCTCCGCCAAGTCGAGTTATCGACTCGTAGTCGAGATGAGGTCTCCGAACACAGACATTGGCGAATACCAGCGGAACGTTCCCGGTGTTGACGCTTATGTGCCCCAGATGCGGAGGGATCAACAAACAATCGCCCTCTCTAACCTTTACTCCGTAGGTCAGGATCAAACGATCGACCGGGCATTGAAGGATAATAATTCCCTGCCCGTAGACAACTTGGTAGAAATCTGGCGATGGCACGCCTGTTCCTTCAATCGACGTGTGGTAGTGGCCGATGGTTTTGGGATATTCGCCCGTCCACCTACCCGTTGGGTCCGGCAATATTGAGGTCACGTCGAATTTCAAGCCTTTGGACTCTTCTGGATAATCAAGACCCTGCGCGTCCAACACCCTCTCGTCGTCTACGAGCCGGTAGATGACGGTAACCACTTCATCTTGTACTCCCGCGGAGACTCTGAAATGTCGCGAACGAACTACTCCCGCATCAATTAGCTCGCCGAGGGTCCGAGCCTTCGTCGCTCCTACCGGGACCAAGAACTCAATTGTTCCGTCATCACTGTTCAGGAAGGCCGGCACCCCAAGAGTAGGTCCGATATCGATAATTGGCATTTACGTCAACCCTCTCAATTGGTGTGCTCGCTGCGCCATTGGTGATCCTGGCTTGTTGCGCGACGTCGCACGATTTATGTCTGCCGCTCACCGCCGCCGTTGTTCCAGTTCCGGCGGCGACTACAACGTAGGAGCTATTTCGAATACATGTCGTTAGCTGGCGTCGAATAGACGTGACCGATCAGATCCGAGCCGAGGCTGTGAAGGCCCAGGCGGGAGACTTGTTCGTCATCCAAATCATGCGGGAAATGGTCCCAAGCAAGCTCTCATCTGTTCAAGAGTGTCAAAAGAAGCATCGGCCGAAGGCCGAATAACCCCAGAACACCAATCAACCGCCGGAGAAGTCATCTCGGCTGACTTCGGCTGCCTGATCTCGCAACACACCAAGCACGTCATCTGGTTGATAGATCTCTCCAGCGTGTAACGACGGGGGAGTGGGGTCGACCGGAACTAGATAGTCGGTGGCATCTCCGTGGAGCCAGAGATTGATGGAATAGACCGCCGGGATTCGCAGAAGCCGAAGTTCGAACTCATTGGATCCACCAATAGATTGACCTTCAATCGTGGAAATGATCTCGGCAGATCGCGGTCCGGAGGGATCCCGACTGAGCGATGCGAACTGGTGATCATCGCCGCCTTCGTTGGAAGTTGTCTCAGCCGTGGCCACCACAGCAGAATCGCTAGTCACGAAGTACCTCCATCCGACGTCCCGAGCAGATTCCAAGCCCCTGTGCTCTAAGAGATCGTCGAGGGTGAGTGCAAAAACTCGATGTGGGGCAGTCAGTTCGTTCTGCGCACCTTCTGGTGATCTCGGCGCAATGAGGTACGCGTGGTGAGGGTCCGGCTGCGCCAAGGGCCTTCCGCTCAGCTCACTGACGCCAAGGAGAGCACTTGCTATGGAGGATTGTGGTGGTTCGTCGGTTCGTAACCTCATGTGGGCTCTCCCTATCTCACGAGGCAGGTAGCGTTCCAAGTGCCAATTCCCTGATACCTGCCCCCGAAGACGCTCAAGGCGACATCGGAGGCTCCGAACAGAGGGTCGACCACCCCAATATACGGCTGTGACCCCAAGAGCAGCCCGGCGAAGGCCAGGAAGTGGCCCGCTCCTCCGGACCACTGGATCCGAGCGGCGATAGGTTTCTGTGCCGTTAGCTGGGCGCCAAGGGCGCCAACCCCGATCTGGCCAACGGTCATAGTGGAGTAGTGGCCAACTGCCCGTAGCGCTGGATCTAGATGGCTCGTCTGATTGCAGGGATCGACTGCTGAAGGCCCACAGCAGTTCCGTCCGAGGGTACGTCCGGCGACTTGGCATTGCGTCCAGTTCGAGGAGGCATTGAAGTAGAGGGCCACGCTCGTGGCCACGGCTGCCCAACACCACAAGGACTGTTGCTGCCTTTGCATCGTGAAGGCCAGACGTTGCCAGGTCGGGGGACCGACGAACGCTTGGATTGGGGTCGGCGCGGAGATCGGCACGCGCCACGAAAAGACTGACATGTATCTTCCCTCTGGAGATTTCCAACCGGTTATGTATTATGACAGCGTAGGAGGTGAGTTGCCATGGCAAATATGCGGAAAACGAGTGGTTTCACGGGCCGGACCTTGTACAGGCACCGAAAGTCGTTCGCTTTTGGCGGATTGCTGATCGGTGGGGTCTTGTTGTATCCGGCATTGGCCTCGGCAGCGTTGACCCCGACGGCGAGCCAGCCCACAACGACCACGAGTTCCAGCGCTGATGGCTGGCTGGCCCTGGCCGCCATCCTCGTCGGCGTAGCCGTGGCGATTCTCCTGACTGTGGTGGTCTACCTCGACCGGAAACAGAGCAGAGAAAAGACCGTGGAGGCGCTGCGGCTCGGTGTGTCCAATGTCACGCAGTCCGATACATCACTGCAAGCCAATCTTGCCGGAGGTGCCGGACCATCTGACCTCACAATTGCGGCCGACAGCGATTCCGTCGCGGTTGGCTCGATTGTGACGTTGACGGCTAGGAACCAAGCGGGCGATGAAGTGGCATGCACCTGGACTTTTGATCCGACCGGGGTGGTCACACCCACCGGTAGTGGCCCCAATGCCAACATGGTGGTGACGGGCACGAAGGCGGGAACCGTAACCGCCACGGCAACCTGGGCGGATCCCGCCCCCGATGCCGTCCCCCCATTTCAAACCGGTACGAAGCAGTTGACGATATTGACACCGAAGTCTTCAACAGTGAACTTCTCAGTACTCGGAGCGGGTCTGGGGAGTTCACTGTTGGCTCTCTTAGCCATCAGTGGCGCAATCGCTCTGGCGTTCCGGGGAACATTTTCGGCTGAAATTGGTACCCTTCTCGGGACCGCACTCGGAGCGGGAGCGGCCGGGGCAGTTTCGGCCGCATCGAACTCATCGAATAACAACAATCAGGCAGTGAACCCTCCGCAATCGGGTCAGACGTAGACGACGTCGGGTCGGGACTGGTTGCCGCAGTTTCGGTTTTAGGGCCTGCTCCGACATACCTCGGTCACATAGGGCAATCCTTTGCCGTTTGTACGATGAGATTCGTAAGTGCCGCAGGCCAAAGTAATTGGGGTGGAGACCATCGGCAGTGAACCAGTTGTCATTCGAACCATTGACAAGGTGGTGCGTTGATGAGAGGGTCGCCCAGTCGGCAAGTAGTACCGTGTGCTGGGTGTCCTCGACACCTCATTCATGAGTACCCTTCGTACCCCCAGAGCCGTTGCGGAGTAGTACCTTTCACGCCAAATACCGCCGTCGGGTAAGTGCTCGGCGAGACCAGAACCACACATCGCGACAGTGAGCTGGCCAG
This sequence comes from uncultured Acidimicrobiaceae bacterium, assembly GCA_963706555.1. Classification (GTDB taxonomy): domain Bacteria; phylum Actinomycetota; class Acidimicrobiia; order Acidimicrobiales; family RAAP-2; genus Bog-473. Next base: position 230,694 of record OY970164.1, on the reverse strand, counting down.
CTTCACCACGCTTCGAATGTTGTTGTCGGTACCATCAACGCGGGCGATCAGCTGTGGTTCGTTGCTCAAGGAGTAAGCGAACGCGGCCCGCAAGGCGTCGTTCGTCCCGAGTTCGATGGCGATGGCGGAAGGGTGTCCTTTTGCTGCCGCTCGGACTCGCCCTGCCGCGGAGTCGCCCTGCATGACGCTAAGGGGCCAGTTCCCTTGGGCGTTTTCTCCTTCTCCCCAGCCAGCACCGGGTTGAGCAGTGATAGCCCAAGCCACGCCAGTGGATTCACCAAAAGCTGTGATTTCGCAGCCCGTTTGCGAGGAGCGCTGCAATGCTGTCCCCGATAAAGGCAATCTTTAGCTTCTGAGGCTTTAGATCGCTCGCGCTGATGGATCCAGCTGACAGCGCGAGCACGGCGAGGCCCAATAGTACCCTCCGACCTAGCGCTCGTTTCCCCTCTGTATTCTTTAGCGCACCTTCGATCCCATAGGGATTCATCGCCTCGAAGTGCTTGAAAAGGACGGCGAAATCGTCGTGCTTCGCCTTCAGGTCAGTCTGCCGTCAGCAGGGGCGGCCGGTTACGCGTGCGCTGCTCTCGTAGACGACGGAGAGGCCAATTCGCGAGGCATGCGTCCTTTGAATCCCCGGAGTGGGATTCTGTTGCCTCACATGCAATATTGGCTGGTGAATAACGCGGTTGACCGTTGGCGGCAGCCAAGTGCTCATCCCATAAATCGACGCGGTAGCGAGGAAGCTAGCAACGACAACGCTGGGCGTTGGCCGCACCCTCGGCAGCCTTTTGGTGCGGAGCGCCTCAATCCTCGAGTCGAGCGAGTCCAATGACGCCATTTCTGTGGCGGTGCCGAGAGCAGGACGAATCTGGCCGATAACCTTGAGTAGCGCGCCGACAAGGTCGTCCTGTCCAACCACAGAGGTCGCTCTGGCGTCGGCGGCGAGTTCGGACGCTATGAGGGCTTTTTTGGCCAGATGCCGTGCTAGGGGCAAGTAGAGCATTGCGCTGGCGGCGACCCGTACGGCAGCCGCTCGTGCCGGGTCACGCCGTAGCACATGGCTTTGCTCGTGGGCCAGTACGGCGCTGAGCTCGTTGTCTTCCAGCCGATTGAGCATTCCCGAGGAGATGAGGATCCGCGGGTGGATTAGCCCGGAACAGCAGCAGAAGCATCGAGCATCGTCAATCAGGGCAACGTCGGCGCCAAGTGCCCGCTCCACCCGGACGAGGCGCTCGGGACTCGGTATGGGACTTCCAAGCTGGCGCAGGGCCCGATTCGTACGAATGATTTGTGACACAAATGTCACAAGGCCGGCGGTCAAGCTCAGGGTAACGAACCCCAAGATCACCACTGCGGGCACCCAGCTGTTATAGCCAAACAAGGCAACTGATTCGCCGCAGCTTTCCGTCGACGGGATTGGGTAGGCGGGCGCTGATGACCAGCACGGGAGAACATGGTCGAGCGACCGTATGGCCAGATAGACGAGAAGTCCCTCGACCAGGCCGACAATCGTCACCAATGTCCAGAAACTACGGCCTACCCCTCTCATCATGAGCCTCCAGGAGTCGACGAACCAGTAGACGGTGCTCGGGGTCTGCGCCAATGCGTTCCACAAAGACTGCCACGGCCAGGTCGCCGAAGCGATCAAGCATTTCAGCCACCCCTTCTCCGATATGCCATGCGGCCGCATCGCCTTCGGTCATGGTGGGAAAGAAACGATAGGCTCGCCCTTCTTTGGTGTGCCTGACGAGGCCTTTTGCCTCCAAGCGGGTGAGGCAGGTGAGTACCGTTTTGGTCGATAGGGGACGTGCACGCCGGCCATTCAGCATCGCCGTGATCTCCGCCACCGTGCCGGAGGAGAAGTTCCACAGCTCCGTCATTATCTCGCTCTCGAGCGGACCGACTGGATTTACCAGCCTCGAACGCCTCCATCGACCTTGAGTTCGATCCGCATATCCTGAACGTCCCATGTACCTACGAGAGTGTAGGATAAGAACGCCATGTTTCGTCCCGACACAGCGCAAATCGGGAACATCGGGTTCCGGCGCCTTGCATGCTTTGGGGCGGGGAATCTCGACGGTTCACGGCAACCAAGGTTGGGTGTCACCTATGATCGATCAGTATCGCATCCCCTAGCCGGACAGCACCCACATAGGTCAGCACTGCGCGTACAAAGAAATCATTGTGGAAGAGATTGACATCTGTAGTTCGGTCGGACACTCTAGTGAGAGTTCCCCAACCCAACCATTGGGTCTGGAATGTCTTGATGCCATAGAGCTGAATTGCGAGAACCTCAATGGCCTCATTTTCGTCCACGCTGACCGACCGAGGAGCGCAATCGATCGTGGTCGGAGCAGGTGGGTGACGCCCCGGCCGGAAGAGCCATTCCCCAGCACCGGTTAGGGCGTGCTGACGATTGCATGCCCGGCCAGTCTCTCGTTGGCCAACTGCGATAATCCTGCCACCAAGTTCGATGAAGGAGAGGTCGAAGGAGGCAACGTCCCCCAGAGTCGTGGGTTTTGAAGTGAGGTCCGAGGGTCCACCCATAAAGGGGCCAGCGGCGTGATCCACGGTGTGTTCCTGTCCGAACGCACCAAAGGAGTACACACCGATGGCCCTTTAGCAGTCTGTACTCTCCGAGATGCTCGCCGCCTTCCGATCGGGGGAAGACCTCGATTTGATCCGAGAATCGGTCTGTCTCGTCTGACAGGAGCTGATCGAGGCCGAGCGTTATGAACGCAGTGACGATCGCACCAACGAACGCAACGGGCACCGCTTCCGGGTGCTCACTACCAAGGCCGGAGGGGCGGACCTGGCCATCCCGAAGTGGCGTGGGAGCTTCTTCCCCTCGATCCTCGAGCCTCGCCGGGCGCATCGATTTGGCCTTCTATGCCTGCTTCCAAGGGGCGGGCCACCAACGCGGCCGGGTGCACTTCGCCCGCAAACTGTTGGCTCCCCAAGGGGCACCAAGAGATGCTCGCCGCTGCGTTCCGCACGATCTTCGCCCAATGGGACCACGTGGCGAAGGGGTTCACAGCCTCAATCTCTACCACTTCGTGCGACGTGCCTTCGAGGGAATCGACGCCAATGACTTTGAGCTTGCTCAGAGGACCTGACCTGAACCCTCGGAATGGAGATGGGCGAGCCCGCTATGTCTTCCCAGGCAGTGCAAGGAGGTCCCGAAGCGCAACCAATTGATCTGGATTGGCCGCCACCTGGTCGACAAAGGCCGAAAGAGCTACGTCACCGAAGCGCTCCAATAGCGCATCGGTGGCCTTGATGGATTGCGCGACGACGAACTCGGATTCGGTCATTGTCGGGTCAAATCGAAACGCCCGGCCCTCCTTCTCGTGGGCGAGGAGGCCCTTCTGACTAAGGCGCGTACAGATGGTGAGCACGGTCTTGTAGGCCAAGGGATTTGATCGGCGATGGTTCAGAATCTCTTCGACCTCAGAGACCACGGATGGCCCCCTCACCCAGAAGATCTGCATGACTTCAGCCTCAAGCGGGCCAAGCATTTCATGGATCTTGGCGGCCCTGTGTTTCCTAGCGGCCATATTGGTGCGCCCGCTCGGGATGAAGGCATTCCCTTGCTATCTGCATTGGAGTGCTCTCATACTTTCTCGGTCCGGCGGTTCAATGCCGCTTCTTTGGCGACTCCTGGGTGAAACGCTCCCAATGTTCGAATCTGAATCCGACGTTGAAATCTACGAAGACGCGCTGTTATTTTTCCCATGAGCTGTTGGCGGTTCATCTTCGGGCGATTGTCGTAACACTTCGTGGGTAATTCCTGTACGACGTCGGCAAAGCATTGAAGATGTGAAGTGGGTGCACTTGGCGCCATTGGTGGTTCGCGGGTCACGATGCAAGCGTACTTCACGACGGAGTTCATACCCGGAAACTAGAAATGTCGAATGAACTCGTCGATCCTTCTTTCATCAAGGGCCGACTACGCAAGAACCCCTGACAACCTTGCTTCTGTACCGGATTAAGGGGTCGTTGCTGCTTAACCGTAATGCCCGAGTTCGCACGTTCTAGTAATCAAGATGACATCCACCTGCCTCAGTCGATTGCGGAGATCGGGGACCACGTGTCGTCAGCACGTCGGGATGGGGAGCCGACCTGCTGGCGCGCTGCCTTGAGAAACAAGGCGCTGGTGGTTTGTTATCGTCAGCCTCCTTGCTGCAGCCATGATTAATGGGATGAGTTCTTGGCTGCCGCCGACGGTCAATCACGTGATACACCAGCCGTCGCTGCACGTTAAGCAGAATCGCCACCCGGATTCGACCGGGCGAAAGTCCCGAGCACGACGACCTCATCGTGATCCGACACCATACCTGAAGAGAAATCTTCAGATGGGTTGCGCCTACACGTGCGTAGGGTTATACTCCTACACAACCGTACGCAATGGGTGCCTCGTCACCCGACTCGAAAGGCTGGATCATGGAAGTTGGCCCCGTAGTTCGTCGCGCTTTCACATTGGTTCCCTTAATTCTTTTGCCTCTTGTGGTCAGCTTGGCCGATCCCTCAGGAGCGGCCGCTCCCGTGGACGATGGTCCGACGACAACGATCTCGAGTGGTATTCATCCGCCTTCGGCCAACACGTGTTCGAACAGCGTATGCATTTATGTAGTCGGAAGTGGTCTCAACGTCAGTGAATGGTCAACGACTGTGGTGCTGAACAAGTCGATGTGCAGCGTTGCCAACTACATAGAAGATGGCGTTGTCATCGCTACGAGCGGGAGAACTTGTGGGTCGGCGGGCGACCAACTTGAATCATCGTGGAACTCACCTGGCAACTTCCCAAATGGGACGATCCTGTGCAATAGGTGGAGCGGCGTCTCAGGGCAGCCATGCATCACCGTCCACAGCTGAATCTGTCGCTGTCGACAATCGGCGGGCCGGACTCAGTGCGCGGAGAGATTGACCGAGCGGTGCGACATCGCCTCGGCTGGTTACCGACAGTCGAGTGAAGCCACGTCGCCAGCGGTCAGATCCGCGTCCAAGTGAACCTTGTGACTAATCGGGTGATCGATTGCCGGTCCGCCGGGTCGACGCCCCAGGCAAGGTAGATGATGTCGGTACGAGTGGGCACGCCAGATCCCGCTTGGCCGAGAGACTTTCTCTGGCAAAGGAGATCCAAATGAGCACGTACACCGTCACCAAGGTCCGGAAAGAGCTGTCGGCTGACGGATTCCATCGGCACATCGAAGGAGTCTGCACATCCAGTGGCACGCATTACACCCGCAAACAGGTGGTGGACAGCATCAGTGAAGGGAACACATGGAAGACGAGCGCCGACGGATACACGGCCACTATCGAGAGGATTACCTACTGCCCGAAAGATGGATGCTGGGCGACGCCATACATCAAGACCAATCCTGACAGCACCAAGAAGGACAACTTGGAGAATCTCGATATTTGCTGAGCCGAAATGTTGAGCCCTCCAAGACCTATGGCAGACTCAGGACGCCATTAGCGTAGGGTCGTGGCAGAGGGTGCGGGCGCGGCCAAACCAGGATCAGCGAAGGACGACATGACAAGCAAAGACGAGAATCCGGATGTCAGCAACATGATGATGAGTCCACGATCTGCCGTTCCCTGTATTTGAGGAGAGTCGGATTGAGGCTGGAGGGACGGGATGACCAATCTCGGCAACGTCACCGACAAGGGTGGACAAGCAGGCATCGGGCTCATGTTCAGCCACACGAGCCCGGCGCATGTTGCCATCTACCATTGCGTAAATGGGGCTCTACAAGCCACCTCTGATGCCGGTCGGACCGTCTCGGTGCAGTGGCCTGCCTCGACGACCTCTCTGGAGTTCGTCATCGTTCCGGACACCACGGCAGTGATTGGTACCCAAGTGGTAACGATGCCCGACACGGAATCGATCCCGAATACCTGCCCTGGTGCCCCGCAAACACAAGAGACCTACTCGCATCCGCCCATTTGGATCAACGTGCTGAGTCAGGGAGTCGTCGATTCGAGGACCTCGACCGCATAGGTTCGCTCGAATCGCCAAGTATTTGTAGCAGGATCGTGATCAACAGCGCCGCAGAGATGCCCCTCATTTTTTGTAACTCGGGGGCTCCTCATTTTTGGACCGGCGATCCTTGAGTCTTCCAACTCCTTCGAGCAGCGATGTCTCACTAATGAGATCCAGGCCACTCATCAGGATCTCGGACAGCGTGTCCGATCGGTTGTCGGATCGAGTCGAGTGGCCGCCAAGGTTCCTTTGACCTTCGTTGCCGTGGGCCGCACATCTCATTGTTGCTGGAGCCCTCGCCTAAGTCTCTGCAGCCATATCTGGGCTTTGTTTGTGGCTCACCAACTGCAACTCCATCGCCTTAGTCGCCGCCTGAGTACGATTCGTGACCTCTAATTTTTGATAGATAGCGACGAGGTGCTTTTTAGTCGTTCCACTCCCTATCTCGAGAACACGCGAAATTTCGGCATTGGACCTCCCTTCGCTCAGTAGCTGAAGTACTTCCAATTCGCGACGAGTCAAAGACATATCAACCTTTGATTCAATTGAATTCTCTGAGAATCACATCGATTTCGGTCGAGCCGAATGGGCTGAGGATCCGTTGTTGCAACGGGAGTCGCAGCTTGGTTGCCTCTCGATTTCCCATATTGCAACCCAGGCAGACGAACGGTAGCATCTCCTACATCAGCGTGGGATAGACTATCCCGTGCTTGAACGATTTGGGACATCCGTCGACTTTCTCGAACAAGGTCGCTTCGGTCTATGGTCCGAATGGACCATAGACCGAAGCTCCGCCGATTGCTACCGTCCGTAGAAGCCTGACGTTCGCCAAGCCTTAGGTTCATTGTGATCACGGAACTCATACTGGTATTGAGGGCATTGTGCTCCTTGCTACGCGTCGTCAGGCAAAGGACGGTTCCGCGATAGTGGGTGGTAGTCCCAAATCAGAAGTAAAGAGGGTAAATATGATGAACGCCCGACACACTGGCATAATGCACATGGGGATGGTTTTTGCGGCACTCGCATGTGCATCGGGAATTCCGTTCGTGACCTCATCCGTGGTGGCTGCCGCCACTTCTTCGCACGCACCCGTGTACAAAATAATTCAGCCTCGACCTACCCATTTGCCAATGTCACCGCAGGCACTCAAAAGCCACCACCAATCAACTACTGTCGAATTTGCTCGTCCAGGTGGCTCATGGGGTTACGTGATGCCATCAACCACTGAGAAGAAGTTGGAGGAAGGTGCCGATAAGGCAACCGTAATGGGTTTTGTCTCAAATACAGAATCGGGATCTATAAAAATGGTTCCCGCCACCGTCGTTGTCGATGATCGAGCCTCGGCCACTTCAGTAAGTCCGGCAGCCGGAGGCACGATCCAGTGTTTCGACTACTCGATCTATGGAGGATCCTCGGGAAACGGCGGCCCGGATCTGGCCTATCCAAGTCCGTTCGTCTTCGATGCTATAGCTGACAGCTGCTACTACCTGGCCACGTTCACAGCGGCTCCTGTGTACCACTCTGAGGGAGTGACCCTAGGCGCATGTACGTCGATGTGTCACAGTCAATTCGGTTGGAATCCTGTAGACAACAATGATACGTCAGCGTCGCATTATTGCAACACGTATTCGCTGCCCGTTGCCGTGAACGGCACGAGTTTGGGCGTCGGTGTCAACTGGTCGACTGCCTTCTCGATTCAAGATACCTTACCGGGATACACGTTCCCTTTTACGTATCAAGGTTATGGATCTTCCAGCGACACGAGCACCTGGAATGTCGGTTATCCCTGGTCCGGGTACTACAATTATAACCACGCGGGAGGAGTTTGCTCATGAAATCGGAGTTCGTGAAGGGCGATGACCTTAGGATTGGGGTACGATCGTGGACAAGGGCCTCTTGGGCCATTGGGGCTGTCGTGGCCGCTGCAACAATTGTCGTCGGCCTCTTCCTAAGTGGCGTGACAGGTGGAGGTGCGGTAACAGTGTCGAGTGGTTCTCCTAGCTGGTCGCAGGCACTAATCAATGCGGTGCAAGGGCTCCGAGGTTCACAGAATGCGCAGTTTGATTCTCAGCCTGTTCGGGGAGGAGCGACATCCGTAGGCGGGTCAGATTCATTGGGATCCTTCACCTTGACGTGCAATGAGATGGTGATCTCAACTTCGAATCACTTCATCAAGTGCACGATTGTCGCCGACTCAGCAATGCAATCCGCATTTGCCGGCCAGGGGTCGGTCAGTATGACAGAGTTCACTTTGAATCCGACAACGCTTGCAGTCATTTCCTCGCGGTCAATCTCGCCGGGAATAATCACGGGTACGATTGGAACACCGACTGCTACATCGTGATCCCAGGGAGCGTGTCAATGCTCAATGCTCAATGCTCAATGCTCAATGCTCAATGCTCAAAGCTGTATCTGGGATTGCTCTTTCATAAGAAGTCGGCTTTAGCCGGAAAGCGCGCCAGTTCGTAGAAGTAAACGAGATCCTGCGTATACACCGGTCGTGTACTTCGGGAAGAACGCCCTCTCGAGTCCGAGAGCTGGCCGCCGAAGGATTCGCAAAGGGCGGCGACGAACTGTGCTTGATATGGGACTGGTCGGGGTCTTGCTCGTTTCGTCGCTTTTGGTCACGTTGACCGTGGTATCGACCTCAGTCCGGAATTCGTAGCCCGAGCCAACCGAACAGCATCATCGCCCAAGTCGGCGTCCATATCGGTCCCGTTGTCCAGGTGAGACCTGCACCTGGACTCATCAGCATAAGATACCTACCGAACCAATTCGATCCGCGTCACCCTGTTTTCCTTTAGCCGAAGAATGTCTACACGGTTGATTGGTAGATCAGAATCCTTCTCGTAGAACACCACCCATGGGCGTTCATACTGGTATTCATCAGCCTCGACGTCCTCCTCCGTCTTGTCTAGGAATGTGACCTTGTACGTAGGCATATATCGCCTTCCTCCAGGTGCGCAATACGGGTAGCATATTGGTTTGAAGCTGGTATCAGTGGGGTTATTTTGCCGGAACGATTTAGCGAGCGATATGGGATCGGCGTAACTGGTGACCCGGACTGGTTTGACCCACTTCTGACTGAGGATACGCACCTCTACGTCGATCCGTTTCTTATCTTCTCGACGGAGGACCCCGACTGGACGGGTGGTCATGAGCGCCTTATGAAGTTTTTCGGAATGGTTTTGGAGCTTCTGAGCAGCTGTTCATTCAAGAAAGCCACGCCAGCCTTCCGGAAAGCAGAGGGGCTCCTCATGTTCCCTGAGCCTCCTGAGTTCTGTCTTGGAGTGAGTAAAGATTCCGTTTTGGGACGAGGCTCGGCAAAGAAACTTAAGGAGGGCATGCTGCAGGGTGCGGCCGTGGCAATCAAGAACGGAATTGAGAACCTCAAGCACTTCGAAGAGATCGCTCTCTTTGGTGAACAAATTGGAGCCGACCGGATCGGCGACATCACTTGCAATATTTTGAAGTCTGACTTCATCACCTACACCCAGCAGATTTGCTCCGAGTTTGACGTTCCCATGAAGACATTCCCAGTAGTAAATGCGAACTGGGACCCAGACAAGATGCGGTGGCTACCCGGAAAGATTGAACTTCCGATCAACCCACACGCAACTGCTCAAGCTGGAAGACCCATTGGCGTGCTGTTGACACCCAATAGTTTTCTCCGAACGATGCCCACGGTTGATGTTGACGACTTTTGGTCATTCGCAACGTCGGCTGAAAACGAACAACTTCGGGCGGACCTAAATTTTGAGATTGGCCAAGTGCTGGACAAGCGCAAGCTAATTCAGTTGGCTAAGCGGAAGCCTGACCTCCTTCGCAAGTACATCGAGCACCTCGAGCAGTCGCCTAAGCCAGCGTACGACGTCAGGAACGATCCAAAATATGTGGTCAAGAAATATGACGATGCAAAGCGCATCGCCGACTCATTCGACGGTGGCGCAAGTCCCAATGATAAAACAACCCTCGCGGCCTTCGTGGAGAGGCTGGTCCTCAACTACAAGGAGTGCGTAGAAAGCGCCAAGGGTTGGACCCTTTTGTGGACGGACCAGAAGAACCGCCCAGAACCAGACGCTCAGGTCCTATTCTGGAATTCGGCAAGGATGGCGTGCGGCGACCGCAATGTTGATTTAACTCCTGAAGCAGAGACTGGCCGAGGGCCGGTCGATTTCAAAGTCAGTACTGGATCGGCGCCGTCCAAGAAAGTACTCATCGAAATTAAATATGCAAAGAGCTCATCCTTTTGGATGAACGAAGAGAACCAACTGATTACATATCAGCGAGCTCAGGGTTGCGACGTTGGGTATTTCGTCGTCGTACAGTTCTCGGATCGAGATTGTTCTGAGGTTTTCGTTCTGCGGGCGACTGAACTGGCGAAAGAGATTGGCGAGAAGGCTGCACTGGACTTTCGAATCGTATTTGTTGACGCTCGTCCGAAGGCCTCGGCATCGAAGATTCGGGCCCCCAAAACGTGAGGCCCTTGCCTGGACGCTAGTCGGACGGTTACCGTTCACAACCACGAGCGATCAATCGATCTCACGAAGACAGGACTCGACGATCATGAATTTAGCGCTTCGAGTCGAGTCGAGGCGCTGGTAGGGCGGGGAGCGAATCCGTAACCCGCTCTACGGCCCCCGCTGATGCTCCTATGGGTGTCAAGTCTTAGTTTGTCGTGAGGCAGAAGTGCGTAGACCTCGCGTGCGACGACCGGTCCATAAGCCGACGCGGCCTTCCAGGAGATACGGCAGTCTTTTGTTGCGCATATCGAGGCGACCTTCGGGACCTCAGCCTCTGAAAGGGGATGTATCCGCCATCGGCGGCCTGACCAGATTAGATGGGCCGATGATTGAACTCCTCCCTTAGGGAGACGGTGGAGAGCCCTAATCGCCCTGCTGATCCTGACCGGGGTGTCACGTGACACCCAACCGGCGAACTGAGGCAGACACCCCCAGTATATTCTGGGCGTCCGTGCGAGGCTCGAAGGCTAATCGCCACGGTCAGCGAGGACAAGTTGCGAACCAGTACCAGGGGATGAAGAGGAGTTGGCGGCGAGAGCAGTGCAACCGTTTCTCATCGGGCAGCTAATCGACTCCACCAACGGGATCGCTGAATACTGGATTGTGGGTAGCTGATCATTCTGCCATGTCGCCCCGGCATCGTTCGTATCGAGGATGACTCCAGTGGCACCCGAATAATCGTCGCCTAAGGATCCGGGTGGGAGCAGAGCGCCTGAAACCCAGCAATTCGATGCTGTCGCGCAGGCTATCGAGGTCAGGGCGACCGAACCAGAGGCGACAGGAGCAGCACTGGTCCATGTCCTTCCCCCGTCATTAGTCACAATGACGGTGTTGTCCCATCCCGAAGCACCGTTGGGATGTTCCAAGGCCATACAATCTTGGCTGTCCGAACATGAGAGTTGATCAACGAACGACCCTGGGGAGCGGATCGCACCAGTGCTCCACGTCGCACCACCATCAGTGCTGTAAATAGCAGAGGCCGACGCATCGAGATCCTTTGGTGAAGTGACCTTGTAGCTGGGCGGAGACTGCCCGACGGCAATGCACTCACCGCTCGTCACGCAGTCAAGAGCAACGGCTCTGAATGTCCCAGGAAGTGAATGATCGGTCCAGTGCTGACCGCCATCGGCTGTAACTGCAGTGATGTCTTCGAGGCCCCCCTGTCCGGGAGGTCCTGCTTTGCTTTCAATGGCCACGCAGACGAGAGCCGACGCACATGACAGCTCTGGCGTGCTCCCCGAAAAATCAGAGAGCGGGAGTGAAGTCCAACTTTGGCCCCCGTCGACGGTGCTGAACATGACAGAAGCGAAATGTCCGCCAGAGATCGTCCCAGAGAACATGCACGTGTACTCGCTGGGGCAGGTCAAGCCCCCAAGGGCGATCGCGTGTTCCACCGGCAATGATGAGCTATGCCAGGATTGTCCTCCATCGTCAGACACCTCGATATTCGGCTGAGGTGATGCCGCAGAATTAGGGCTCGAGGACCCGAACCCAGTGGTGTAACAGATGGACTCGGTTGGACAGATGACACGGTATGGGTTAGAGCCGACGGTTGCTGCTACTTGCCAAGATGGATTCGTAATGCTCGCAGTCAACTTCCACGGTGACTGGACAACCGGGTTTGCTTTAGCGCCAGCGTGTTGCAGTGACGGTGTGTTGCCCCGAGCAATCTGGGTACTACGACGGCAGCAAGGATGAGGATTGCCGCCGCCAAGGACATCCAAACCATCCGTCGCCGGGATCTGGTCCGGCTACGGCGAGTGGTGCCTGGCTCGTCCCGAGCGCGCGCTCCATCCGTGATCTCACGATCCATTTCAGCTACTAGCCGTTGGTACACAGTCTCGACCTGGCCCGCAGATGGGGAGGGAACCTCCTCGACCAAATGTTGGAAGACGTCAATCTCGTTAGGCATCTGGATCCTCCTCCAGTACGCGAGGGTCGGGGGCATGACCTTCAAGCGATTGTGCAGAATTGCCAATCAGTTCCCGAAGTTGCGTTCTGCCGCGTGACAGCCTGGACCGGACCGTGCCCAGAGGGATCTGGAGCGATCTGGCAATCTCTTCGTAGCTCAACTGGTAACCCGCGGAGAGAAGCAGAACGTCCACGAACTTTTCGTCGATTTGGGTAAGAATCGCTCTCACCGCTTCCGCTTGACCTTGTCGGTCAACAATCCTGAGAACCTCGTCCGCCTCGTCCAGTTCGATGCCGCCTTTGTGCGTTGCGTCAGCCACCCGTCGCTGCATCGCGAAGCGCCTGCCTTCCGAACGACGGTGGTGGTGAATGACGTTTACCGTGATCCCGAATAGCCACGGACGAGCGTCGGAATAGGAGGCGTCGAATCGGTGGCGAGTCCGAAAGGCAATGATGAAGGCTTCGGACAGGAGGTCGTCGATAACAGATGGTTCGACTCGGCAGGCCAGGTATCGCCAGAGTTCTCCCGCATGCCGCTTGAAGATGAGACCGAACTGGCCGGAATTAGTAAGGGAATCCCTGATCAGGGCTACATCAGTCTCAGCCACCGATTCCACGTGACCCATAGGCTGCATATTGCCCGCTCCGGCTGTACGAGTTCCCATGTGGTCGGACCAGGGATTTCGGGTTGCTTGTGCCTCGCGCTCCCCATCCATGAAACCCATAGGGCAAGTGGCTCACTAGCCGATAAACTTGGAATGAGCCAAGACTGCTTCGCAGCCAGATTCCCACTGTGCCTCATCGTCCTTCCTCGGGACCAATCGTCGCGAAGCAAGGAGCGCGCATTGGACGTTCGGGCCTGACAGACCCTCAGCCCGGTGATTTGGCCGCGAGGCAGATAGCGGTAGACCTCACGGGCAACATAGCGCTTCAAGATCCGGATGACCTCTCTTGCTGCGTCCCTCTTTGACGCGACGGTCGAAGTAAGCCCGAGTCTCGGGGTCATGCGCGATACGGACGATGACGATGCGCCAAAGCGCGCTGTTGGCCTGGCGGTCGCCGCCGTCGCTGGCATTGACCTTGCCGTTGGTTTTGCCCGAACCCGCCGGCACCGGAGCCACGCCCGCAGATGGGCCCCGGCCGCTTCTGAGTGGAGTCGCTCGGGGTTGTCGCCGGCTGCCATCACGAGAACGGCTGTAGTGTCGGGCCGACCCCTAAGCTAAGATCTCCAGCAGTTCAGGAACCGTGGCGACCAAGAGCGCCTCGATTCGCTCGTCGAGTTCCGCGAGTTCGCGGTCGAGCGCTTCTACGACGCACCAACGGCCAGGGGCCCGGTTAACGACTACGGCGAAGTCTTTGGATACCCGAAGTTCGTCAATACTGACGGCTCGGTCATGCCCGGACCGGTAGGCCCAAACCCATCTTCTGCCGTTGCGGCCTTCTGTGACCGGTACGCAGACCGGAGTTCGCCGTAGGCTCCCTCACTGCTCAGATGCTGCAAATGAATCCACGTGACCACACCAGTTGATGCGTGAACTGTACGCCGACCGCGAAGGAATTCAAACGCCAGAGTAGTATCGGTCCGCCACGTCCAGAGCCTGATCAAGGATATCTAAACCAACGAGTGCTTCGCATTCGGTGATCGTGCAAGGTGGTACGACATGAGTTCGATTGAAGTGTGTGAATGGCCACAAACCGCGTTGTTTGCAGGCAGCTGCGAATTCGATCATTGGCATAGAGTCTACCCCGGAGGCGTTGAATGGAACGAGGGGTTCGCGGGTGTGACGGTCACGAACAAGTTCGAGCGCCCAGAAAACTCCAATGCCGCGCACATCGCCCACCGAGGGATGGCGCTGAGCAAGCTCGTTTAGCCGGGTGCCCAAGACCTCTGTGCCGATGTGCCGTGCATTTTCGAGGATGCCCTCTTCTCGAAATATCCCAATTGACGCTACGACGGCGGCACATGCGAGCGGATGACCTGAGTACGTCAGGCCTCCTGGGTACGGCGTCGTTTGAAATGAAGAGGCGATCCGGTCAGAGATGATTACACCACCGAGCGGGACATACCCTGAGTTCACACCCTTGGCAAAGGTGATGAGGTCGGGTGTGACCCCCCATCGGTCAATAGCAAACCATTCTCCGCAACGTCCGAAGCCACTCATGACCTCGTCGGCGATCATGACGATCCCGAATTCATGACAAAGATCTCGTACGCCTGCGAGGTAACCTTCAGGTGGTACAAGGATGCCGTTGGTGCCTACGACCGTCTCAAGAATTATCGCTGCGATCGCGTCTGGTCCTTCGAACTCGACCAAATCACGGAGATGCGTCAATGCCCGTAACGATTCCTGGGCTTCATCGGCGGCGTAGAACGACGACCGATACAGATATGGGCCCCAATAGTGGATGATCCCGGGTAACCCAGGTTCCGAGGGCCACCGCCGAGGTTCCCCGGTAAGGGCGATGGCGCCGGCCGTCGCCCCGTGGTAGCTGCGGTAAGCAGCCAGAACCTTGTGGCGGCCGGTGTGCAGGCGAGCTAACCGCAATGCGTGGTCGTTAGCCTCGGCGCCCCCATTGGTAAAGAAGACTTGGTTGAGGTCTCCGGGTGCCAGGTCAGCAATGAGTCGAGACGCCTCACCGCGCACATCATTGGCGAACAACGGCTGGATGGTGCAAAGAGTTCCAGCTTGGGCCTGAATGGCGGCGACGAGTTTCGGATGTTGATAGCCGATGTTGATGTTCACCAGTTGGGATGAGAAGTCGAGGTACCGCTTACCTTCGTAGTCCCAGAAATGGCATCCAGCGGCACCAGCTATAGGTAGCGGATCGATAAGGGCCTGCGCCGACCAAGAATGGAAGACGTACGAGCGGTCCGTTTCGCGCACTTGCTCAACCGGAATCGCCTCTCTTCGGTGCAATGACTCCGATTTCATTGTGGGGTGTTCGTCAGATTGTGGCCCTCTTTCAAATCCCTCATCTATCGGTACTGGCATGTTGTCGACTGTATTTCAAACGGCCATGCACGACTCGAGCTTCGACGGATGCGCGAGTCCAAACCGTCAACAACTAATTGGCGCCCCCTTTGTTTGTACTCATTGCAATGCATCCAATTTATGAGAACAGCTGCGCGTTTCCAGTACCTCGTCGGATGACGAGTCCGGTCCCTGTTTCCGGTGGCGAACGAGTTCGGTCTGCTCGTGCAACCCAGTAGTAGGCCGAGGGGCTACGGCCCGCCTCCACCTAATTGTCAAGCCCATAATCGACCCACCCACTGAATCAGCAGACCCTCAAAAAAAAGAGCCAACTTCAGGCGGGTTTGGTATCGTGTGTATGAGCAATCTTCTTCACAGGTTAGATTTGTTTTTGAGCGTAAGAGGTTTGGGTTCGATTGCATTCATACGACGATCTTCTAAGCCGCAGCGATGCCCCTCCCGGCTCCGCTTGGGGTCTCTTTGGACCGAACGACCAATTAGGCACTCTCAATTTCCTTGGATCAGAGCAGGTAATCGCTGGCGCCGCATGCATCCGGAGGGGGGCCGTATTCAATCTGGACCTCCCTCTGGATGCTTTTGACCCTCCCCTTGTACGCCACAGACCGCCGCCGAAACACAGGGTTGTGCGAACGTCCTCCGACGTCTGCGATGACTGGCTTGATGACTTCAATACGCAAGGGTCCTCACAGATCGATGGCCTTAGACATATGCGGCATCCAGACTACGGGTTTTATAATGGCGTGGCAGATACCGAGATTCGAGAGGGCAGTCCCGACCTTGGAATCCACCACTGGACCGAGCGAGGGATAGTCGGCAAAGGAGTGCTCATAGACGTTGCGAGGTACCTTGAATCGTCGGGGAGCCCTATTGATTGTCGGTCTTCTCAGGCTATTACCGCGGCGGATCTGGACGCAGCCGTAGCGGAGCAGGGCGTTGACGTCACTCCAGGAACGATTGTAATCATCCGAACAGGATTTGTGAATTTCGTCCTCAACGAGATGACCGTTGCCGAGCGATTGCGCTATTCAACGAACGTTACGAGCCCCGGGCTTGAACAATCACACGAAACCTTGAGTTGGCTTTGGAATCATCGAGTGCCTCTGGTGGCGGTCGACAACCTGGCGGTAGAAGCACTGCCAGCTGCGCCAGATTCACCGTTCTTGTCTGCCAGAGAGCGCGCTGGAGCGACTCGCACCTTCCATTCTGGCATGCTTCATCGAGTCGCTATTCCGCTTCTTGGATTAGCTCTCGGTGAGCTTTGGAATCTCGAACCATTGGCACGAGACTGTTCCGTGGATGGCATCTGGGAGTTCCTCGTTGTGGCAAAGCCTTTAGCCATTGTCGGCGGCGTCGCCTCACCGGCAAATGCCGTGGCAATCAAGTGATGATGATAAATGGAGCAACGGTGGGGGACCGTTGAGTTCATCGCCGCAGAGTGCAATGCGATGGCGATCACCTTCTGACTTAGCGGCCGCCTGATCTGTCGTTCCGTATTCTGGCGAAGCCTGAGGGAAGTTTGGCTGCAAGGCGCCACCGCCGGTCAAAAGGCCCTTTGTATTTGGCTGGTTATGACTTCGTTGCTCCGCTGCGAAAGTATGATGACCAGGGCGACGTTCGCTCCCAAGGGAGCCATTCCTTGCCTCCATGGAACCGCGTCTCAAGAGAAGCGCTCCTATGCGAATCACCGACCCCGGCCTCGCTGGGAATCCCTCTCTCATGTCTCCCATAGTTCCGATGGCTAATCCCGAGAATATTGGCTGAAACGAGTTCAACTAGAAACCCTTCTCACCTCAACTCTCAGGTCCGACCGATGCCTTGTCGGCCGGCGAGACGGGTGGAGCCTCTTTCCAATTGGGAACTCCATGTTCGGGTTTCCCGCGAGGAACTCCGTCTTCATTCAGTTCAGCCCAATGGGAGTGATTGAGCTGGTGAAGCGTGAAGCAAGCTTGGAGAGCATTGAAAAAGCCCATATTGTCTACCGTTTGATTTACGGACTCCTTTATCAGGAGAGAGGTGACCGTGGGCCTCGCTGCGATCCTTCGAGCATAGGAGAGCGTCCTCTCGGCAAGGTCCTTCTCCGTAAAGATCTTGGTCACCATACCTATACGGTGAGCCTCCTCAGCGGATATAGAGTCACCCGTAAGCATCAGCTCCTTGGCCCGTCGAGGTCCAAACTCCCACGGATGGGCGAAGTATTCCATTCCGCACATACCCAATCGAACCCCCACTGGATCAGCGAACATTGCAGTGTCGGCCGCAACAATCAGATCACACGCCCACATGAGCATGAGTCCGGCGGCATAAACGGTCCCGTGGACCTGTGCCAGCGTGATCTTTCTGAGGTTCCTCCAGCGTAAGGTATTTTGGTAGAAATAGTGCCACTCTTGGAGCATCCGCTTCTCTGCCCCCTCTCGATTGCCGCCGTTCGTACGAGCCGTGATGTGTTGGTCAGGTCCGCGGGACATCTCGAGTTTCGCTTGGTCAGATCCGAGGTCGTGTCCGGATGAAAACATTGGCCCCATTCCGCCCAGAATGATCACCCTGACTACGTCGTTCGCCTCTGCCGTCATCATGGCCTCATTCAAGTCAACGAGCAGACCGCGGGCTTTGAGCATTGCGAGTTTCGGGGCGGTTCAGGAGAATACGGACAATTCTTCCGTCATCAATCTCTTCATATGTCACGAATTTGTACTTTGTCACAAGCACTCCTCGGCATCTTCACATCGACACTTACTTAGCGAGCCCCTTGGAGAGTCAACTATAGCGTTGATCTGTCCACAAGGGAGTGGGTTTCTCTCGAGGCGACGAATCCCCGTCTGGATCGTGAGACACGCGGACTAGCTCACCGTCCTCCTAGGAGCGAAGGAGGAAAGCGTAGAACCAATGCCCATGCATCACCTTGTCCGATCTTGGGGCTACCGAGGCGTCGAGCAAGCCGTGACCGTCTTCAACAGACCTCTCGAGGACCCGGAAATGTTGGAGCCGTCGCGTCGAACGCACCGTCAGGCGCTCCCGACTCCTCCGTTCTTCGCAATGGAGATTGAGCCTGCAATCACAAATACCGGGGGCGAGCTGCGGATCGACACGAGTGTTCGCGTCCTCGCCGAGAACGGGCTGCCGATCTCCCGGCCGCTGGGGCAGATACGGGGGGTGCTTATCATGAAAGTTATACCGGCGGCCTTGCGCTCGCGTGTGTGCTCGGCCTCCAAGCCGGGCGGATCGTCGCAGCGGCTTCCCAAGCGTGAAACGGCGAACCCTTGGAGGTTATCGGCCGCCCGGTATTATGAGAGGATGCCTTAACGGCGGCGGATAGGAAGCCGGCCGCCCTGCGCGACCGGATGAGTTTCAATAGGCGTTCGGGTCACGTTGGATGGCGGTCGGTACGGGGTGGCGAAAGAGTTCCGACGCGTTGCGCCAGGCGATACCTTCGACGGTGTCAGGGGTCAGGTCGGCCATCTGACGTCGCAGCATGTCTTGGCTGTCCGGCCAGCTGCTATCAGTGTGGGGGTAGTCAACCTCGAAGCACACTCGGGTGGAACCGATGCGGTCGAGGACTCGCATCGCAGTCGGGTCGTTCACTGCGCAGAACCAGAAGTTACGTTGCAGGACCTCTTCGGGCGTCACGTCGAGATCGGCCCAAGTCCCGAAGAAGTCCCGGTACCTTTCCGCGTGTACCAAGCGGTCCAGCAACCCGGCGACCCAGCCGATACCTCCCTCGGACATTGTGATCTTGATTTTCGGAAACCGCACCGGGATCAACGAGTACAGCCAGTCCACTGTGAACAGCATCGCATACCCACCAAAGAGAATCGTCGGGACGTCAGTGGGGGCATCGGGAGAAGTGGTGGGCATGGTGCCGGCCGAACCGACATGAACACATACGACGGTCTCGGTTTCCTCGCATGCCGCCCACAATGGATCCCAATGGCGCTGGTGCAACGATGGGAATCCGAAATGCTCCGGTGTCTCTGGGAATGACAACCCCTTGAACCCACGCTCAGCGTTCTTTCGCACCTCTTCAGCGGCGAGATGTGGATCGTGTAACCACGGCAACTGCAAAGGGATGAACCGATCCGGATACGCTCCGCACCACCCCTCCAGATGCCACTCGTTCCACGCCCGCAATCCGGCCAACGCCAGTTCACGATCCTTGGTGACCGTGTTGATTCGGCCTCCCCCCGAAACCCGCCAGAAATGATGGGAAACACATCGACGCGTAGACGCCGTTCAAATCCATATCGCTTATCCGCGCATCGACATCCCACGCACCTTTACGCATATGCTCGAAGCGCACGGGATCGAGCGTGTGCTCCCTTATTGGTCGACCCGCCACTGCATTTAGCCCAATGTTCGGTAAAAGCTCACCATCGAAAAGCCATGCCTGCCCCCCGTTTGGTGTATCCACCACGTGTGGCGCCCGATCACCGAACTTGGCCGGTATTCGCCCCTCGAACATGTCTGGGGGCTCTACAAGATGATCATCCACAGAAATTACCGTGTACGACCGCTCCCGTCTCTCCGGCTCTGGCAAGAACGTTACGGAATGCGATTCGTTCTGCGCAACGCCTTGCTCCACGTACTTCGCAAACAAATCGTCCATCTGGATGGTCATGCCCGTCCTCTCCTGTCGAAAGCGCGTATCAACCAAATATCAACCGTAATCCCGCTCGAAGAGAAGATTGCATTCGGATATGCAGCGTCACAACCGTGGCCCCAAAGACTGAAGGCTTCAGGTCGCTGTGCGCGGGTGTCCCGTGACGTCACGCGTCAGTCGCATCCCAGGATTCGCCAACTACCTGAAGCGCATGGGCGGGTACTTGGTACTCCCAATCGACGTAGTGGTGGCGCTCCGCGAAGCGCCAGCCCTCTGGCTTGCGAACGAAGACGTCGTCGTAGTGAAGTCCACGGACGACAATCAGCCCATCCGGAGAATGAACATTGGCGATCCCAGTGGTCCGGCCAGTTGCTCGGTCGGGATCGGAATCATCGAAATCCACGACGACATTGCCCATGAGATGAGTCGTTGGGCCGTATCCCGTCCATGCATCGGTACCCCGGTACCACTCCCAGAGCTCGTCGCGACTATTGAATTTCTTGGTCCCACCTTGATACGTGAACCGCACGTCTTCGGCGAACAGATCGATCCATCCCTCGGCCGTTTTGTCATCAGCCATCATTCCGTAACGCCAGGAAAGCTGAATGATCTGGTTCAGGTCGTAATTGCGCCGCTCATCTATGTCCACCGTATTCTCCGTTCAAACGGAAGGCTCAACTCATCAGCTTGCCGTGACACGACATGTTGGCGATGTCCTCCGGTCCCCGAAACCGCTGAGATCAATCCGCTAGTTCAGCTTGCCCGAGCGTCGTGTCCGAGCGGGAGACGTCGACGCCCCCGAATCTCGCTCAACGGTTCGTGGTGGCAGGCATTTTGACCCATCCGTTGATGGCGCCGAGGCCCACTTTGGGCTGCGCGTGGTCTCGAAGGAGGGAATAGTCGGGGATGCGCTCGAGGAGCTGCCTAAGAACGACGGTGTTCTCAAGGCGGGCCATCCAGATCCCGAGACACAAGTGCATACCGATCCCGTACGCGAGGTGTCGCTCCGTGCGGTCTATGTCGATGTCGTTGGGATTCTCGAAGTACCGTGCGTCCCGATCGGCAGCGGGTAGGGCGAGGAAGACCCGGTCACCGGCCTGCATCTGTACACCGCCAACGACCACGTCCCGGACGATTTTGCGAGTGGTGCCGCCGGTTGGGTCGCTGTAGCGCACGAACTCCTCACTGGCCGCCGGTATGAGCGAGGGATCGTCGATGAGTCGCTGCCGGATGTCGCGGTGCTCGTCGAGGTGCAGAACGGAGAACGAGATGAGAGCGTTCGTCGTGTCGAACCCGGCGAGGATCAGGGTCATAATCAGAGGAACCAGGTTGTCCTCGTCGAAATGGGGATCCTTGACTCGTACGAGGTAGCTCATCAGGGTGTCGTCCTCTGGCTCTCGCTGCTTGCGCTCGGCGACATCCATGATGCAGCGACCCAAGAACTGCCCGGCCTCGGTTGCAGATCCCTTCCCGCCTTCGGCCATGTACGTCGCGTGGACAGCATCCATCAACTCCTTCGACTGGTCGAGTTCGAAGCCGATGAATGGCAGCATCACCTGAGAGGGGACCGCCCCAGACAAGTCGGAGATAACGTCGAAGTCCCGTTTCTCCACAATCCGGTCAAGGCACGACGTGGTCACTAGTTCGACCAGCGGCCGTAACTTCTCCATCTCGTTCCGGCTGAACCGAGCCCACAAGGCCTTGCGGAAGGTGGTGTGCTCGGGCGGGTCCATCTCCGCGAACGACAACACGAAGCCGGACGAAGGGATATGGCGACCGCCAGACCCGTCGGGCTCTCGGGCGCACGAGTACGACCCTTCGTCCATGAGGACTTCCCGGGCCGCTTCGTAAGAGGTAATTACCCAGTGACCTTCGTTGCTCTCGGTATAGAACACGGGTGGGAGCGTCCTTCGCACCGTCGCGTACGACGCCTCCCGATCTTTCATAAAATCAAGCGTGAGGTGATCGAAGTCGGCCACAGGGCATCGTTCCGGTTCACCCACGCCGGTCCCCCCAAGCGCCCCCTATCTCAAATCGCACGGCACTCATCCTATTGAGGCGCCTGTGGATGTCAACAGCTGCGTAGAATGCATACAGCATGGTCGTCGGACGGGTTCGTTGTCGAGAGCGGCTTTCTGCACGTCGCTGCCCATGAACAGCTCCTCGGCAGGCGGTCGAAGAACACAATACTTGAATACTAAAGGAAACAATAGGTGTTCAGTTGATCCCAAGCGGTTAAACACAAGTGTTGACACTCTGACAAGCCATCACTATGCTGACCGTTCAGCAGAGTCCGGGGGGCTCTAACGAGAACAACGGGAGGGAAGAATGAAATCTGGGACGCATCGAATATATATATGGTGTGGACCTCTCGGACTCACCCTATTCTTTGCGGGATTCCTGATTGCCCACCTTCTGCCACTTCCATCGCCGACCGAGAACGCATCACAAATTTCGACCTTTTACCGCAGCCATACGGACCTCATTCGCGTCGGATTGGTGTTTGCCATATTTGGGGCTACCCTGCTTGGGCCGTGGGTTGCAATGCTTTCGGTAATGGTCAAGCGAATCGAAGGACGACTATCGCCAGCCGCATACTGCCAGCTCGCGCTTGGCTCGCTTCTGATACTGGAGTTCATTATTCCGCTCATGATTCTCGAGACGGCAGTCTTCAGGCCGAACCGTTCGCCATCGGAGATTCTTTTGTTGAGCGACGTATGCTGGACCTTGTTCGTCGGCGTGGTGAGCACGGCCGTGGTGGAGGTATTCTTCATCGGCCTCACCATTCGGCGGGACAAGTCGCAGAATCCGATCTTTCCTAATTGGATGAGCAACTTCAGTTTCCTCGTGGCCGCGATCTTCATGTCTGGCACATTCGTCGTCTTTTTTAAGACTGGGCCATTGGCCTGGAATGGCGTACTCGCGTGGTGGGTGGCCGTGAGTGCCTTCGGGATATGGCTACTCGCGATCACCATATATATGCTCCGAGCCCCAAATAGCGACGTGCGCGAGGAGTTGGACGAATCAACGGCGACCTTTGGGGGGGAGCAAATCGACATGCGACCACAGCTTGAATTGCTTTCGGCGGATGTGGCACCGTTGCGCAAGGAACTACATTGTCTCTCTCCGCACCGAGACTCTTGATCGCTGGTCGCGAACGTTAGAAAGCTTCTCAATCATGGTTCTCTCCCGGTTTCGAAGAAGCGCTGAAGGCACCTGCGGTTGAAGATACGACGTAGTTGGTCGAAAGATCTTCGAAAACGGGTCGATCGACGGCGTTCATGATTTGGGCAGCAGTCTGCTGGCCATTGTTCCTATTGGAAGATGCTAGGTGTACCGATGGAACTGTGGCGACTTCTCTGCGATACCTTTCATGAGCATGTCTATGTCGAAAGGCCGTCCCAACGATTCGACTTCGTCGCAGCGAATCTCGGTCACCTTATGGGCGAGGTGGACGATGCCATCATCAACGTCAGGCGATACGAGCCTAAAGACGACGTCATAACCCATCTGATCAATGTGGAGATCGATGGAAAACGATGCGGCGCCGGACACACGCCGTTTGGACACCGGATTTTCTGGCGCTCCGCGCCGTAGCAACACCGTTGGGAACCTTCGCGTCGGGTGAAGGGCGTGCGCCCCAGATGTTTTTTCAACTCTCATGTTGACAAATTGCTTCGCAGCGGATATCGTGCTGACAGCGTTACGGAAGAGTGCTTCGGGACAACTCGCACGTCCTGGTGCTACCCGTGACATCCTGCTCTTAATCCAACGGTAGATAACATTCAAAGGGGGGCGCGTGGCATATCTACGCTTGGCACGAGACGGTAACGGCGGATCAGTTGGATCTAGGAAGAAACCACTTTGGGGAGCTGCAAATCTCTCGTTCGCGGTCGTAGCACTCTTGCTCGTTATCGCAGCATGCGGCAATAACGCAAGCGCAACCGAAACCAAAGCCGCCACGGGCTCGCCCTATGCGGTAGGCGCCATCGGTAGCTTCGGAGGGGTTTTTGCTTCATCTACGACTGAGGTAGAGGTAGCCATCAAAGCTTGGGCAAAATGGACCAACTCCCACGGCGGGATCAATGGGCACCCTGTCAAGTTGACGGTCATGTCTGATTCGGCCGATCCAGCCACGTCGATTGCTGATGTGCACCAACTCGTTGAGCAGGATCATGTCATTGCACTTTTCGACTATAGCTACGTAGACGGAACTTGGGCGTCTTACGTCCAACAGCAGGGTGTCCCCGTGGTGGGTGCCGCGGTATTCGACACATATTTCCAGACTAATCCCGACTTCTTCCCAGACGGAACGACCGTCAACGCTGGCCTTTACGGTCAGCTTCTCGACGCTAAGCACGCCGGATATACCAACTTTGGGTTGGCGAGCATAACTACTGTCTCCGCCGCAACATCGACGATAGCTTGGTTCAAGGCCCACACTTCTGACGTAGGACTTAAGTTCGGCTACTTGGCCTCGTTGCCAACATCAGCGCCCAACTACACGGCCCAATGCCTTGGTGCGAAAGGTGCTGGAGTCCAAGCCATGTATCTCGCTACGGCTTCAACACAAGCCCTTCAAGTCTTGGGCGATTGCGCAAAGCAGAATTACAAACTGGTTGACGTGACTACTTCACTCGGGATTAACTCCTCCTGGCTCAGCGCACCTCAGGCAGATGGGACTATTGCAGAGAGTCCGGTGGTACCGATCTCCGACACGTCACTTCCCGCTTTGCGGACCTTCATTCAGGCAATGCACTCCACCAGTCCGCAGCTTCAGTTTGGAGGTCCCGCGGAAGTAATGTGGACCGCGGGACAGCTCTTTGCGGCAGCGGCCAAGGCGGGGAAACTAGGCAATCATCCGACAACCGCCCAAGTGGTGCATGGTCTGTATGCCTTACATAACGAAACTCTTGGTGGCTTAGCTCCACCGTTAACTTTCAAATCGGGCAAGCCAACCATTGTCAACTGTTCATTTGTCTACAAGATATCTCATGGCAAGTTTACGACCCCCAATGGAAACAAGCTCGTATGTGCGCCACGGGGAGTGTCTTAAAGGGTAGAGAGACAGGCTCTCGAGTCAGTCGCCACCTGATCTGTAATTTATCCAAGGAGATCGCACCATCAAAAGCGCCAGTCTCAACCGGCAACTGGCGTTTCTAAGTCACGTCTACTTTGGGTAGACCGACGTAAACAGTAGGTAACCCGTGATTAGGACCGCATAGAACCTAATGAGCACAATCCTTCCATTTATCATCATTGGGTTAGTAACCGGCTCGGTATATGGACTGGCTGCAACCGGGCTCGTATTGACCTATCGAACCTCGGGAATCTTCAATTTTGCTCAAGGCTCAATAGCAGCCATTGCGGTGTTCATATTCTACTGGCTTCGGACTTTGCATCATTTTCCATGGCCAGTAGCAGCCCTAATTGCGTTGGTCCTCGCCGGTCCGGGATGCGGGATTCTTATGGAATACTTCGCCCGCGGCTTGAGTGAGGTTGATCAGGTATTAAAGATCGTTGTAACGGTTGGCATCACCATTGCAGTGACCGCCATTGGATATATCTGGTACGGCTACAATGATCTCCCAATACCCTCGTACCTACCAACTTCAGGTTTCCGCGTCGCTTCTGTCAATGTCGGGTGGGACCAACTGACAATAGCACTTGTGTCCCTAGCGGTATCTATCGCGCTCTACCTCTTTTTCAGGTATATCCGAATGGGCGCCGTGATGCGAGCGCTCGTCGATGACCCAAACCTGCTTTCGATGACTGGTGCTAGTCCAATCCGGGTCCGTCGATGGGCGTGGATTATTGGCGCCTCATTTGCAGCACTTTCCGGGATTCTTCTAGCTCCGTTCCTGAGCTTGGATGCCATAGTAATCACCGAACTAGTCCTTCAAGCCTTCGGGGCCGCCGCGATCGGGTACATGTCGAGTTTGCCCCTTACGTATCTCGGCGGTCTCGCTATTGGTATCCTTGGAGCGCTCGCCACCAAGTATTCGGGCACCGTTCAATGGATCTCAAACCTCCCGCCTGCCATTCCATTTGTAGTGCTTTTCTTCGTTCTTGTGCTCATGCCACGAGCGCGGTTGGCCGAGCGCCGGTATGTAGTGCCTAAGAGACTCCCTCCTCCCTGGCACGCTCCTCCACGAGCTCGCCTAGTATTTGGTATAGCAGTATCGATATTTCTGTGTTTCATCCCGGCGATAGTCGGAAATAAATTAGCAGTATATTCGGCAGCACTTGTATCCGTTATTCTTGTATTGTCTTTGGGGCTCCTTACTAGACTTGCGGGCCAGGTATCGCTTTGCCAGTACGGCTTCGCGGCGATCGGTGCTGCGGCAATGGGCCACTTTGCAGGCAGCATGCATATGCCTTGGCTGGTCGCCTTAGCATTGGCAGCTCTGGTCGCGGTGCCAATTGGAGCAATATTGGCCATACCAGCTATTCGCCTATCCGGAGTGTTCTTGGGCTTGGCGACCTTAGGGTTTGGGATCTTTCTGGAGCAGATGATGTACGGTAGCTTTCTCATGTTTGGGTCAGCGGCGAGCGGTCTCAGTACGCCGAGGCCGAATATTAATATTGGGCCGTGGAACACAGCATCTGACACCGGCTTCTTTTACGTGATACTATTCTTTGCCGTTATCGCATCTCTGGTTATAGTTATGGTGGAAAAGGGCCGATTAGGGCGGCTCCTACGTGGTGTAAAAGAATCGCCAATCTCCCTGGAGACTAACGGGACAAACGTTAATTCATTACGTGTGATCGTTTTTTGCTTCTCAGCGGCGATGGCAGCGGTCGCCGGCGCGCTGACGGCCAGCAGCGTGAGTTTTGCAGCTTCAAGTGAGTTTCCATCGTTCGCTTCGTTAACATTGATCGTGCTCGTTGTCATTATTCCCTTTAGAGATCCTTGGTACGCCGTGGCGGCGGCGATAGGTTTGTCAGTCATTCCAGGATATATCCAAGGTCCAAATGTATCGAACTACCTCAATATATTATTTGGGGTTGCCGCGGTTATGGCGCCAATAATGCTGATTCGCCATCCAGGTGCCCCCGCATGGGTACGATCATTGGTTGGAAGGTTGGAGAGGCGGCTAGGTGGAGGAAACCATCCGGCTGATATTCCGGTACATAAACTTTTGGTTGAGGGCGGCAGCGCTCCTCATAAAGTTGTTGAGGATCCCCCGAGTCTAGAAGTAAATAACCTCACTGTTCGATACGGCGGTCATCTTGCCGTGAGCGACTTAACGTTGGTGGCCGGCGGCGGCACCATCACCGGCCTAATAGGGCCGAATGGGGCAGGGAAGACCACGACGTTCAACGCTTGTAGTGGCATTCTGAGGCCAACCGGGGGCAACGTTAGGATCGCTGGGATAGATGTTACCGATAAGAGTGTCGCAGCTAGGGCTCGCCTCGGTCTTGGTCGGACGTTTCAGAGGGTACAGCTTTGTCCTAGCCTGACGGTTGCTCAGAATATTTGTCTGGCGCAAGAAGCGTGGCTCGCAGGTGGCAATCCTCTCAAGCAGGTTGTAGCGGGCCGGGGTGATGGTCGCGTGCTACGTGACGGCTTGGAAGAGGCGGTTGAGCTGACCGGCATCGGTGACATCGTAGATCGGCCCGTGGGGGACATTTCGGTTGGTCAGCGCCGACTGGTCGAGCTCGCAAGAGTTGTGGCTGGTACTGCAAAAATACTTCTGCTGGACGAGCCTTCGTCGGGTCTTGATCGGAACGAAACGGAGCGATTCGGGGAGATATTGCGGAGTGTCGTTCGGCGGCGAGGCGTGACGATGTTGGTTGTTGAGCACGATATGAGATTTGTTACGGCCATATGCGAGCGAGTGTACGTGTTGGATTTCGGGCTACTGATCTTCTCAGGTAGTCCCGCCGAGATGATGGCCAGCGAGGTTGTGAAATCGGCGTACCTAGGTTCAGACATTGGGGATACCGGGACATCTGATGATGCTCTTCTGGGCGTGAGTATATGACTGTTCTGGCAACTGGGCTTGAGCTACGCGGCGTATCTGCGGGCTACGGAGATACAAAAGTGCTGCGGGACGTTTGTATGGAGGTCTCTCCTTCCAGCGTTGTAGCACTGATCGGTCCAAATGGTGCTGGAAAGACGACATTGCTCCGTGCTATTTCGGGCTTTGCTCGCGTTCACTCTGGCGAAATTCTCTACGGGGGAGTCGATGTCACGTCGGAGTCGGCTCACCGACTGGCACGGCGAGGGGTGTGTCACATACCGGAAGGAAGGGGCGTTTTCCCGAGTCTCTCCGTACGTGACAATCTATGGGTCTTCTGCTCTTCAGGATCTTAATTATGCCGAGCGATTCGAAACTGTGCTGGAGGCATTTCCGGCGCTCAAGCGGCACTTGGGGCAGCGTGCAGGCGATTTGAGCGGCGGGGAGCAGCAAATGCTGGCCCTCGGGCGCGCCTATTTGACATCGCCCGGGTTGGTTCTGGTGGATGAAGCGTCGATGGGACTCGCTCCTATTGTTGTAGACCAGCTATTTAAGTTCCTGCACGACGTCGCCGAGAAAGGAACTGGCCTTCTTATCGTGGAACAATACGTTCAGAGAGTCCTTGATATAGCAACGAATGTTTACGTACTTAATCATGGAGAGATTTCATTCGCCGGCACCTCGGAAGAGTTGCTCAAAAGTGATGTATTCGAGCAGTATGTAGGAGGTGATTGAATTCATGAGGCTTCGGGAATACTCATTCCAGGCAAGAATTAGCTCATAACTATGGAGTTTTAACGTGGCGGTGCGAGCCCACCTTTCAAAAAGATCCTGAGGGTCTTTGTATGAATGCTCTTGATGCCGTAAACGCGGAAGTTGGCTAGCGATATTGCGAGCAGGATTTGCGTCTTAACTCGGGATGAAATCGCATTCGTCCGGAGTCCAGAGCAGTTCTTGCAGGAAGATTGCGTTTGCTCACTATGTGGGTACGAGCGTTGAGCCCGTGAACAAAGAAGTGGAGTCGCAACTGTGACGGCCAATGTCGGATCAACGAGGACCCGCCGACTCGAAGAGACCCAAGCGGTCAGCCGATCGGGAACGCGATGACGACTGTTTTGGTCACTGGGGCTACGGGCCTGCTAGGGAGTTCTACAACTATTCGTTTACTGGAGATGGGTCATCGTGTTGTGGGGTATGACCTAGTTCCCAACTTGGCGAACCTTGGTCCCGCCGCAGGGGAGGTCGAGGTCATTACCGGTGACGTTGCAGAGCTTTCGAAGCTTCTGAATGTCATGAAGCGCAGTCGTGCGGAACGGGTAATCCACCTCGCCGGTGCAGTCGGTGGCAGCAGGGATCCCCTTGGAATGGTAATGACCAACGTGATTGGCACGGCGAATGTATTCAACGCTGTACTCGCCCTTGACATCGAGCGCGTGTGTTGGGCGAGCAGCGCCGGCGTATATGGCCGCCGATCGCAATACCAGCCGGGTGTCCTCCTCACTGAGGATATGTTGCTCAGTCCGTTCACGGTCTATCGTGCGAGCAAGGTCACGTGCGAAGCGATGGCCACCGAATACCGGGCATCCGGCTTGAAGGCGATCGGTATCCGCCCCGTAATGACCTTTGGTATAGGCCGGCTGGAGGGTGCTGGCACAGGCGAGTTGAATGCTGCAGTCCGCGACGTGACTCAGGGGCGACCGGCGGTGTTTCCTGCGACTCTCGGCCGGCTGGTTGACAAATGGCAACCGATGTTCAACAAAGATATCGCGGCGGTCTTCATAGCGGGAATATTCGTCGACGAGACAGAGCATTGGATCTTCAACCCACCCCTTCGTGAGATTGTAACGGTCCAGGAAACAATTGAACTCCTGCGCGAATTGGTCCCCGGTGCCGACATCACGTTCGGCGTAGAAAATCCCACACAAACCATTTCGGATCTCCCACTCCTCGATGGATCCCGGGCGGAAAGAGAGCTTGGCATAACACCTCAGTACGACCTTCGTGCGGCTTTTGCTGAAATGATTGACCACTACAGCCGCTAATCGGACTGATGAGATTGGCGATCAAGGAGAGAGCTTGTCGAAGTCTGACGAGCATATGGTTCCGCGCCGGTGTCCAATCGGCGGGTTTAATCATCTCGACCCTGAGTTTATGCGAGATCGGGAAACGGATATTCAAAGTGCGTCAGACTCTTTCGACAGTGTTCTATACAGAAAGCAATGGCGGACATTGGGTCATTAGGATGAGGAGGCCAAACAGGTCTTCGCGGACGACAAGACCTATTCCTGTGCTCGCAATATGGATGGCACAGGTGGGAGGCGGATTCCGCCATCTGGATTTCCTTTGTCGTTTGCCGAAATGGACCCTCCCGAACACAGCACAATCTGGGCTCTACGCCATCGCACCACCGAACCCGAACCTCGCCGGACGATCCGCAGGAGTCTGTTGCCTTCTTCGTTCCCTGACTGCCACGCGTTCTGCCATGGCACCACTTTGCGCGACCAGAGCGTCAAAGTGGTCGGCACGCCCCTTCAACGTTGCCGATCCCGGCACTAGTTCGATGGGCGGCATTCCAAGTCGTCAACACGATAGTTGACATCCTGAGCCTGTCGTAATAGCGTGGACTTCACTGGCGTCCAGCCGCCACACGAGGCGCCTGCGCGCGGCGGCTCGGACGATAATCGCGACGCTGTTAGGAATGAAATGAAGTCACATCGACGACGATCACTGTGAGGACGATCCGCGAACGCTGTGTTGCCCCTCGACCTGACAACGGGTTAGGGATGTGATTCCTAGCAGTAAGCCTCGAAGATCCGAGTATTTCGAAATCGACCTACGAAGGGGCAAAAAAAACTACTAAGGGGTTAAAAAGATGACACAAACCGCAAACCTGCCCATTCCGTTTGAAAACCCGAATCAATTCTTCATTGACGGGAAGTGGGTCGAACCATCTTCGGACGCTGTTTTCGATGTGATTCAGCCCGCCACCGAGGAGATCTACTTCCAGGCGGCCGAGGCCAAGGCGGTCGATATGGACCGAGCCATTGCCGCGGCGAGGGCGGCCTTTGACCAAGGCCCATGGCCACGTATGACACACGGGCAACGCGCCGAGTACCTGCGGGCCATGGCGGCAGAGTTCAGGCGGCGCAACCTCGACCTCAGCCAGATCTGGTCCTCGGAATCCGGCATTTTGCACTCGGTAGCAGAAGCCGGGACGGGTGGTGTCGGGGGTATCTACGACTACTACGCAAGCCTGGCGACCGACTTTCCATTCGTAGAACGTCACCAACCGACGGCAGGCGGAGAGGTCGGATTATTGGTGCGCGAACCGGTAGGGGTCGTTGGGGCAATCGTGCCGTGGAACGGCCCGATGATGCTGATCGCCTTCAAAACAGCGCCCGCCCTCCTGGCCGGTTGCACCATTGTCGTTAAGGTTTCCCCCGAAGCGCCCGGATCAGCCTATGTCGTGGCCGAGATCGCCGAGGCCGTAGGGTTGCCGCCCGGCGTCCTCAACTTTGTCACCGCCGATCGGGAGGTCTCCGAAATCCTGGTGACAGACCCTCGGGTCGACAAGATCACCTTCACCGGCTCCACGGCGGCCGGTCGTCGGATCGGCTCGATTCTCGGTGGGCGTATAGCGCGCTGCACCTTGGAACTGGGCGGCAAGTCGGCCGCGATCGTGCTCAACGACTACGACATTGGATTGGCCGCACAGGCGTTAGCCGAGCAGGAACTATCCATAACCGGCCAGGTTTGTTCCTCCTTGACCCGGATCGTCGTAACTCGTGATCGCCATGACGCTCTTGTCGATGCCCTCGCCGGGATATTTTCCCAGCTCAAGGTGGGCGACCCCTTCGATCCGGCGATGCAGATGGGTCCGCTGGCCATGAGCCGGCAGCGGGACCGGGTCGAGGGCTACATCGCAAAGGGCGTCCAGGAGGGTGCCACCCTGGCCGCCGGCGGCGGGCGCCCCAAGCACCTCGATCGCGGCTACTTCATCGAACCGACCATCTTCGGCAATGTCGACAACTCGTCGACGATCGCTCAGGAAGAGATTTTTGGTCCGGTACTCAGCGTTATTCCCGCCGATGACGAGGAGCAGGCAATCGAAATCGCCAACGACACGATTTTTGGGCTCAACGCATCGGTGTTTACTGATGATGCGGACCGCGCCCTTGCCGTCGCTCGTCGAATTCGCTCGGGAACGGTGGGTCACAACGCCTGGCGCAGCGACTTCGGAATCGCCTTTGGCGGATTCAAACAGTCCGGCCTCGGCCGCGAAGGCGGTCGCGAAGGGGTTTATACCTTCCTTGAGACCAAGACGATCATCCTTAATGGCGAGCCGACCACACTGACCGCTGACTGAGTAGACAGACACACAGCCACATCAGCGATCACAAAACTGGGTCGCTTCGTCGCGAAAAAGAATTGAGGGGCATTAGTGGGCCGATTGGACGGGAAAGTAGCCTTCATCACGGGCGCAGCGCGGGGACAAGGTCGTTCTCACGCTCTACGGCTGGCCGAAGAAGGTGCCGACATCATTGCCGTAGACCACTGGAACGACTTCGAATCAGTTGGCTATCCAATGGGAACTGAAGCCGAGCTCAATGAGACGGCCCGCTTGATCGAATCGTATGATCGAAGAGTATTGATTCGACCGGTCGATGTTCGCGATCGCGACGGCCTGCAGGAGTTTGTGGACGAGGCGACTCAACAGATAGGCGACATCGATATCGTCTGTGCCAATGCCGGCATCCTTCCGCGTGCCGCAGCGTTTTTCGAGGCTTCACGCCAAGAATGGCAAGACGTGCTGGACGTGAACCTGGTTGGAGTGTGGAACGCAGTTTCGGCCGTCGCCCCACGAATGATGGCCCGGAAAAAGGGCGGGTCAATCGTCATCACCAGCTCCTCAGCCGGACTACGTGCCCCACCCGGGCTCGGCACCTATAACGCAGCGAAACACGGCGTCTGTAAATCACGGTTGAAAACGGCAGCACCCAAGAAACAAGAAAAATGGTCGAAAACGGCAGCACCTAAATAATCCCCGGATCTGTTCGATCCCGCTTCAAGGCTTGGAGCCTGGACGGACGAGCAGAACGGGAGAAGGGTGCACACCGACATGGACCAATGGACCGAGATTCGACGGAAGGTACTGGTGGAAGGCGCGTCGAAGCGTTCGATCTATCGTGATTACGGGATCGGCCATCAAGCCCTCGCCAAGATTCTGGGCAACGTCGAACCTCCCGGCTATCAGATGGCCGAGGCGCGCCGAAAGCCCGTGCTCGGGCGTCACCTGGCCACCATCGATCAGATCCTGGCCGACGACAAGGAGGCCCCGCCCAAACAGCGCCACACGGCGCGGCGCATCTTTGACCGGCTCCGGGACGAGTACGGCTACACGGGGTGTTACTCCCAGGTGCAAAGGGCGGTGGCGCAAGCCAGGGCGTCTTCGAAGGAGGTGTTCGTCCCGCTGTCGCATCCGCCGGGACACGCCCAGTTCGACTTCGGAGAAGCCACGGTCGAGATCGCCGGCGAGCGGGTCAAAGCCGCGCTCGGTGTCATCACGCTGCCGTATTCGGACGCCTACTTCCTCTCGGCCTATCCGCGTGAGTGCACCGAGACCTTCCAGGCCGCGCACGTTGCCGGCTTCGCCTTCTTCGGCGGGGTGCCGGTGCGGATCTCCTATGACAACACCACCATCGCGGTGGCCAAGGTGATGGGCAAAGAGCGGGCGCTGACCAAAGGATTCATGACCCTCGAAAGCCATCATCTTTTCGACCACCACTTCTGCCGGGTGGGACGGGGCAACGAGAAGGGCCACGTGGAGAACCACGTCGGGTACTCGCGGCGCAACCTGTTGGTCCCGGTTCCGTCGTTCCCGTCATGGGCGGCGCTGAACAGGTACCTCGCCGCAGCGTGTTATGCCGACCTGTTCCGCAAGGTCCGGGGTAAGGCCGGCACCAAGGCGGAACGCCTGATTGAAGACCGCGCCGCCATGTTGGCCCTGCCGGCCGAAACCTTCGAACCCCGACGGGTGGTGCAGGGTCATGCCAACTCGCTCTCCCTCGTGCGTTTTGACCGCAACGACTACTCGGTGCCGACCGCGCATGCCCACCACGAAGTCAGCGTCATCGGCGGGATCGAAGAGGTGGCGATCTGCAGCGGGACCGACGTGGTCGCCCGCCACCCTCGCCACTGGGGCAAAGAGCGCATCTCCTTCGATCCGGTCCACTACCTGGCCCTCTTGGAGCGAAAGCCCGGTGCGCTCGACTTCGCCCGTCCCCTCGAGAACTGGGGCCTGCCCGATTGCTTCGCGCTGCTCCGCCGCCGCCTCGAGGCCGACCTCGGCGACAAAGGGACGCGCGAGTTCATCAAGGTGCTGCGGCTCTTGGAGAACGCCACGCTGCCCGCGCTGACCAAAGCGGTGGATGCGGCCATCACCATCGGGGCGACAGGATCCGACGCCATTGCCCTGATCCTGTTCCACCACGCCGAAGAACCGGTCGGGCTCTTCAGCCTCGACGGCCATCCGCACCTCAAGACGGTGGCCATCGACCCACCCGATCTCAGCGCTTATCAGGCCCTCACCGGACTGAGCGCATGAGCGATTACAGCCGCCAAATGAAAGGAGCAACACCATGAAAGCCACAGACACCAAGTCCACCGTGCTCTTGCACCACCACCTCAAGACACTCCGTCTCCCGACGGTGGCGGCCGAGTGCGAGAAGGTGGCCACCCAGGCCGCAGCAGACAACGCCGATCATCTGGCCTATCTCTTGCGCCTGACCGAGCTGGAGCTCTTAGAACGCGAGAAACGCTCGGCGGAGCGCAGGGTCAAGTTCGCGCGTTTTTCCGACCATCAAGACGCTCGAGACCTTCG
This sequence comes from uncultured Acidimicrobiaceae bacterium, assembly GCA_963706555.1. Taxonomy (GTDB): domain Bacteria; phylum Actinomycetota; class Acidimicrobiia; order Acidimicrobiales; family RAAP-2; genus Bog-473. The sequence goes on along the minus strand of OY970164.1, from coordinate 195,843 downwards.
ACTTCGCCGCCCGGCCCTCGGTCAACAAGGTGCTGGTCGCCGAGCTGATGCGCTGTGAGTACATCGACAAGAAGGAGAACATCTTGATGGTGGGCAATCCCGGCACCGGCAAGAGCCACTTGGCGACCGCGCTGGCCGCTCAGGCCTGCGCCAAGGGTTATCGGGTCCGCTTCATCCGCACCACCGAGTTGGTCACCGCCCTCATCGAGGCGAGAGACGAGCGCAGTTTCCTGCGCCTGAAGGGTCAGTTCGCCAAACTGGATCTGCTCGTCCTCGACGAACTGGGCTATGTGCCCGCTTCCAAGGTCGGCTCCGAGCTGCTCTTCGACGTCATCTCGACCGCCTATGAGCGCACGAGTCTGATTGTGACCACAAATCTACCCTTCGAGTCGTGGACCGAAGTGCTCGGATCCGAACGTCTCACGGGAGCAACCCTCGACCGGCTCACGCACCGTTGTCGCATCATCGAGACCAAAGGCGAGAGCTACCGGCTCCAAGACGCCAAGGCCCGCACGAGGCGCCAGAGCAAACCCGTCACCGAACCTGTGGACGAACCCACTCCCTCACGCTAACTTCACACAACCGAACTGCTGCCGTTTTCGACCATTTCGCGCTGCCGTTTTCGATCGTGATTCACAGCGTCATAGGCATAGCCAAGACAATGGCCAATGAACTCGGGGCGGACCACATCCGCGTCAATGTCATCTGCCCGGCAACCTGTAACACCATGTTGGTCATCAACGAAATGACCCTCAAGGTCTTCCGCCCCGACCTTGAACACCCGACTGTCGAAGACTGCATTCCAATTATGAAGGGGATGAACCTTATCCCTGAACCTTGGGTCGAGCCGAGCGATGTTTCGAATGCCGTACTGTGGCTGGCCTCGGACGAATCTCGCTTCGTTACGGGTGCGATCATCCCCGTCGACCTCGGTTACTCGGTCAAGGCCTTTTGATTCGATAAGACGCGGTCCCCAGATTCAGACGGCAAAGTAGCTACTAAACACTTCTTCGCTGTTCAGTGAGAACGATTCGCCGCCATAGGATATTCAAAGTGCGTCAGACTCTTTCGCGGGCGTTCTATACAGAAAGCAATGCTGGGACTTTTCGTCAAAGGAAAAGACAATCGCCCGTTCGGGCGGATTCATCTAGAGCCGGACCACGTCGATGAGATTGGTCTCTAAGTCCGGGTAAGTCGAGATCTTGAAAGTGTCGACATTCCAGGGTTTGAGGTTGTGGTTCTTCCAGATGCGCGCCACAGTGTCTTTGCCAATACCGTGACGCTCGGCCATCAGCCTGGTACTCCAGTGCGCTGACCCGTCATCAGGGGCGGTATGGAGCGTATCATGCACAACCGCCTCGACCGGGCCTTCGGGCAACCACGACGTGCCGGGCCCGCCCGGTGCGATCTCACCCGCGCCGTCGCCCCTCTGCCTCGAAGCGCCGGCGCCACGCACGGATCGAGTCGTTCGTCGTGTTGCACTGGCGACGCTTGAACAACCCTTCGGTGCGGAAGCGACGTCGAACGAGCCATCCGTTCGAGGGCCTTGAGTTGCTTGGCCGTCATGGCTAACGGGGGAGGGGTCACCAAGGGCAGGTGCCACTTTGTCTATCCGAGCTAAATCAGCGACGGACCACTAGCTGGCAGTGCGACAAGTTGCGAATCGTCCTGTGTTCCATTCAATCAAGAACCCGTAGGGGCTATCACGATGCCTGAGTCTATGAGGAATTGGAACTCATCCTGAGAGAGTTCAGCCATTTCCCTCAGGACGGATTGCGTGTGCTCTCCGAGTCGTGGCGGGAAGCGACTTCGTGCTTGATCGGCGTTCACGAATCGAATCGGAGTCCGTAACGTCCGTAACTGCTCGCCTTTGTCGCTTGTTAATTCAACCACCATACCGTGACCACTTTCCTCTGCATCGGCAATCGCCTCAGGTACAGTCTTAATCAAGGCTGCAGGAACACTCGCTGCGTTGAGGGCTTCGACCCATGATGCAGCTGGCGCAGTTCCGTACTTGGGCTCAAGTTCGCTCCAGAGCTCCTCCTGATTCTCAAGCCGAGCTGCCGCAGTTGCAAACCTTGAGTCGCTTGGCAAGTCGGGCGCTCCGAGCACCTCGCACATCGAGCGCCACATCCGCTCAGTATTAGCAGTTACGACAAGGCTGCGACGATCGGAGCCGACAAACGCCCGATATGTTGCGATGCTGTCGTGGCCAGTGCCCTGAGGCCCCGGCGTCACGTTACTAATCATAGAATATGTCGCTTGATATGAGAGCATTGATAGCTGGCCATCAAGCATTGAAATATCTACGTGGCGATTAGTGCTGCCAGGATCCAGCATGGCAGACAACAGACCAATTGCAGCGTAGAGGCCGGCCACCAGGTCTCCGGCAGGAACACCGAGTCGCACGGGATTTCCATTGCGCTCCCCAGTGAGACTCATGACCCCTGACAGTGCCTGCACGACCATGTCATATGCGACACGGTCGTGCCACGGCCCGTCCTGCCCAAAGCCACTTATCGAAACCCAGGTGAGTCGCCTGTCTCGCAACAACAACTCGGCGATGGGAAGTCCTATTCGCTCACACACGCCCGGCCGGAAATTCTCCACAACAGCATCGGATTTAGAGATGAGAGTTCTCAGGATCTCCTGACCGGCCGGTGACTTCAAATCAATAGCCACGCTCTCTTTGTTACGATTGATTCCCATGTAGTAAGCACTGGATCCGTCAACAAAGTACGGTGGAATTGAGCGACTCGTGTCACCCGTAGGCGGTTCGATCTTGATTACTCGAGCACCGAGATCTGCGAGGATCTGAGTGCAGAACGGTCCTGACAGAAACGTCGTTAGATCGATGATTGTCCGGCCAGCGAGAGGAGAGTCAGTGTTCAAATGTTCCGCCATCCTCGTGGCATGCTTTCTACGTCCCACCTACCAAACCCCTCGTCGTTCTAACCGGAGCACCCAAATTTCCGATCCCATCCTTCCTTCAAGAATGTGGCTGAATTGTTTCAGAACGCAGAGGAGCCACGCGCATTTCTGAGACACACGAGCATGAGCTCTGGATCTGGGCCAAAACGAGTTGAGCGGGCCAATGCTCATAGATCAACCCACCGCTTCGAAAATGTGAATGGTGCAGGCTCCGTGATCGAGACCGGTTAATCCCCCGCCAGTTACATGAGTTAAACCGAATCGCGCACCTTCCACTTGACGATCTTCGGCCTGAGCAGTCAACTGCCAAAAGATTTCAACAGCTTGAGCTACGCCGCTAGCCCCGACCGGGTGACCTTTTGCAAGCAATCCTCCGCTCGGATTAACGACAACCCTTCCGCCGAAAGTAGTTTCTCCCTTCTCAAATAATGCGACTGCCTCTCCCTTGGCACACAGGCTCAAGGCTTCGTAGTAAATCAACTCAGCAATCGAGAACGCGTCGTGAAGCTCCACGACATCGATGTCTGCGGGGCTGATCCCGGCTGCTTCGAATGCTTCGGAAGCGCACTCAATCGTTATGTTTGGCGTGGTCATGTCTCGGTATCCCGCGGCGATCGTTCCCGAGTGCAGGGCCGAGGATAAAATCTTTACCGCTGGCGTTGCCTCCTCCAGGCGCTTCCGCTTCTCTTCAGAAATGAGAATGACCGTGGCCGCGCCATCACCCGTTGGGCAACATTGGAGCAACGTTAATGGATCCGCTATCATTTTGGAGGCTAATACCTCCTCGACAGTGACTAAACTGCGAAACTGCGCTAATGGATTCAACGCCCCGTGCTTTCTTGCTTTGACACTGACGGCCGCTACTTGGTCGGGTCTAACTCCTCGGTCATGCATAAAACGTTGCGCTCGCATCGCATAAATCGCTGGCATTACGATCCCAGCCTGTACCTCAGTATCCTCTTCAACCAACGGTAGAGTGCCGCCACCAAATTGCGTCAGTTTGTCGACGCCGACCACTGCGACAACGTCCGCCCGCCCGTCTGAGATTGCGCGGTAACCTAGATGCAGTGCCGTTGCACCTCCCGAACAGGCATTGTCAACATTGATGATGGGAACGCCCCCGATCCCGATCGATTTAGCAATGCGTTGCCCTGTGAGCATGCCGCCGAACGCATGACCGCAATACAATTCTTCAATGGCGGTACTCTCTACTTTCGCTACCCTTAATGCCTCAAGCAACGTTGGGGCGGCCAAACCGGCGTATGAAGAGTTTGGGTATTTTCCCATTGGGACCATCGAAGCGCCAGCTATAAAGACTTCTCCCACCTCAGCTCCCTTGTCCGCGTTTCCGTCCAACGACTTTCCAGGTGCCGTCTTCGGATGCAGCGACGACAGCGCCTATCGCCAAGTCGTCTCCCGACAAACGAACGAGAACCCTCACATCTCCGGGGAGATCAACGTATCCCAAAATATACGGCGCTGTTCGATCTCTAGATATGCGCACCGTAGTGAATGAGTAGAGGAGTCCTTCCCTCGGTAGATCAACAATCTCTGTCTCAATGCCGCCGCATCGAATGCAGACGGCACCCGCTGGGTACATCTGTCCACTGCAGCTAGCGCAGCGGCTCGCGATGGATGGACTCACACCGACGGGCAATCGTCCGACAAGATCAGCGATCGGTTGGATCATATCGGTAACCTCCATCTCACCTTCGTGGTTAGCTTTCCCAGACATCGTCGTCGACATTTGACTTTGCTCTACCGCTGAATGGGTTTCATGCGTCGAGAGCCGCTTCGATGCGTCGCTGCATGACGTCCATAAGTTCAGTCATATCCGCGGGTACGGCGAATTCGCCGAGATCGCAGATCTCATCAATGTGGTCGGACACTTCCTCAGGTGTGATTGGAGTATGTCCAGAAGCCCAACCGCCGGTAACGCCGAGAAATGTGCGGCCCACATACGTTCCTCCAACCCGGAACCATTGACCGTTAACTGAGCAGTCTCTGCTAGCAAGAAATCCCACGGCAGCAGCTACGTTCGCGGGATCGGCGAGCGGAGCGAGCCGCTCCGGATACACTCCTGCTCTAGTGAGTCGTGTCTCGGCCGACGGTATAACGACATTAATAAGTAAATCTGCCGCAGAGCGCCTCGCTTCCACATGAAGTGTTTGAGCGAGTCCCAAAATTGACGACTTTGCTGCCGCATATGCACCCAGATCTTCCGCACCGAAGATTGATCCAGAGCTCGTCAAAACGATCCGTCCATATTCCTGGATCAACATCTGTCGCCATGCTGGCTGACCCACATAGTAGGCCTGAAGTAGGCTGATGCGCTCCTGCCTCTCAACCATCTCTGGGGGCGTGCTAGCAAATGGCGCTGCGTCAGTGAATCCAGCATTGTGGATCAAAATATCCAAACGGCCAAACCGTTCAATCGCAAGGCGAACCAGTTCCTCTCCGCCTTGTTGAGTCGCAACGTCATGAGTTGTCGAGACGGCGATGCCTCCCGATACTGATATTTCGTCAACGACGTCCGCTCCCTCCACCGATCCGATGTCATTTACGACAACGGAGGCGCCTCTAGAAGCCAAGAGAACCGCGTATGCTTTTCCCAATCCACGCCCAGCGCCGGTGACGATAGCCACCTGGTCATTGAAGTTGATCGCGTTCAACACAAGTCCTCCGTTACGATGAGTTGACCCTTAGTGACAAACCGCTATCTCGAAGCGGCAATGAGTTGCCCTCCGATTCATCGACCTGAATGGGGTGGTTCGCCCGATCGACGCTCGCTCAATCGACAGCAGCGCTTTCAATGGACGCTCCTCTTTTGACCGGACATCGACTCGGCGATTTCTGCGGTCAGAACGTATTTCTTAACTTTTCCGGACGCTGTTCTAGGAAGCTGGTCAACACTGCGCCACAGCCGTGGAATCTTGTGCGGGGCCAATCCCGACGAACGCAGAAATTGAATCAGTTCTTCTTCGCCAACCGGTTCGGTAACGAAGCGGACAAAGGCGGCCGGCTGTTCCCCGAGTCGAGGATCAGGGGCCGGAACCACGGCCGCCTCAATAATCCCGGGATGCTCTATCAAAATCTCCTCAATTTCACGCCCGGAGATCTTTTCGCCCCCGCGATTGATGATTTCCTTCGAGCGACCCGTTATGGTGACGACACCGCCCATCGTTATGAACCCGAGGTCGCCAGTACGGAACCAGCCCTCTTCATCGAATGCCTGTGCCGTGTGTTCCGGGAGCAGATATCCAAGTGTTCTTTGAGGGCCCCGTACTAAGAGTTCACCTACTTGGTCGTATCCGATCTGGCGGTTGCTCTCGTCAACTATCCGAACTTCAGAGCCAGGCGTAATTCGGCCGTCACTATTACACCTCACTTCGAGGGGTTCGAAAGGCCCGCTGGACGTGACACTCGGGCACTCAGTCATGCCCCAGGACCGAGCGGGGTTCATACCCACCGCATCGGCGGACATCGCTAGTTTGGAGGGTATGCTTGACCCACCGCAGGTGTATCCTGCGAGCTCTAGCCGATCAAGACCGCGAGCATCCAGAGCCGAAAGTATTTCCTCCACAAAAATGGCAGCGCCTGAAGAAAAGGTGACACCAAGTGTGGTGATGTCTTCAACAGCTCTTTCGGCGTCCCATCTATCACGCAGGATCACAGAACACCCCGTGAATATTGGAACAGCGACAGCCGAGAGCAGTCCGGTGGCATGCGCCAAAGGGGCGGGCACGTAGGACCTATCTCGCCAGCTGTAGCCCCGCTGTCTGGCGGATGCAATCGGCGAACTGATAAATGACGCAATGCTGTGCGCTACGCCCTTCGAGCCCGACGTGGTGCCGGAGGTGAATCCGACTAGTGCTGGAGCATCTACGCTGACATTTGGCGCTATGAAAGAGCTCGCCGAAACAGTTTCGTTGAAGTCCTTCCATCCCGGAGCGTGTCCTCTCAGGACGACACGGACTCTGGGGTTCCAGCCAACTGCACTGCAGGCATCGGAGATAAGATCCACATGGTCGACCTGTCGGAATGATTTAGGCGCAACAACGCAATTCGGCCGGAGCATCTTTACTACATGGCGCAGTTCATGCTCTCGGTATGTTGGAACAACTGGAGCGCTGATAGCGCCGGCGCCCCACACCCCATAGGCCACCACCAGGGACTCCCACCAGTTCGGTAGTTGCCACATAACTACGTCACCAGGTCCGATCCCATTTGCGTGAAGGAACCCCGAATACCGCGAGGCTAAGTCGATCAGTTCCCTCCAACTGAGCGCTACAGGGCCATCTACAACCGCCGGAAGAGAACCGAACTCCTTCTGATTGCGCGACATAAGAGCGCCTAGATTTACGGTAGATCTGTAGCCTTGTTGGGCGTAGTGACCTAGCAACTCACCAGAGATAGGCGCAGGCGCGTATTCGAACGGACCCGTTCTGTCTGGGACAATTCGTTCGTTACTCATGATTCACCCTCGAATCCTGGAGAACTTCGTTCTCGGGCCACGGTGCTGAATGACATACTAACCCCCTATCAACGTGCGCGTAGACAAGCCAGCCCAGCTTCAGGTATTCTTGTGGAGAACAGGCGTCATCGATCGGGGAAGTGTCGCCGTCGTGAGGGGATCCAAGCTTTATGTCGAATGTGCTCGGTACGGGACGGGCAACACGGCGCCGCCGTGGTTCGACTTACTTGGTCTGGCGGAGGGGACCGACAATTCCTGCAATGCGTGGACAGACTACGAGCGCGAAATTGTGGAGCAGGCCGCAGTGGGTGCCAAGTGTCGATGGACGGATAGAAGTGACTGATCTTCTCACCGGCGGCGTAGCGCAACACGATGTTCGATTTCAGCGGAAGAACGTAACCTCGACGCCGCCCGAGTTCCCAAGCATCCCTGTAGGTGCTCGACCACGGAGTCCTGGTCGATCAACAGAGCACGGAGGCTGTCCCGTCGGGGACGGTACTCGGCGGCGTCACATGAGTGAAGGCGACGTGATGCTCGACGTGGCAGGAATCACCGTTGAGTTCGGCGGGGTCCGAGCCGTCAACGATGTGTCGTTCCACGTGAGTGAAGGGGAGGTATTCGGCATCGTCGGCCCGAACGGGGCGGGGAAGACCACGCTGTTGAATTGCGTGAGCGGCCTGATACGCCCGGGGACAGGAGCCGACTGGATAGGGTGAGCATTGAATCAACTACACTGTTGAATAATTGCCTGAGAGTGAAGTAACATGGGAGGGCTCGTATGTCGTCGGGTCGGGTCGCGTAACGGTGTTGAGGGAGGTTCTATGTCGAAATCGGTAGGAAGTGCGGACGAGTTGTCGACTGATGTCCTGTTGATTGACTGTGATTCCCATTTCACAGAACCCCCCGACCTGTGGTCGGCTCGAGTGCCGGCATCGATGCAAGACCAGGTACCCCGGCAGCAGACTGTTGATGGGGTCACTGGGTGGTATCTCGATGGCGAGCTGTGGGGTAGCACCGGCGGGAACGTGATCGGCGCGGGCGGTCAGAAAGCTTTGGGCCAGCAGGTGCTGCAGCCCTTTGACCGCATCGACCCGTCGGCCTGGGACGTCCGCGAGCGGCTGAAGCTCTTGGACACACTCGGGATATACGCTCAGGTCTGCTATCCCAACGGCATCGGTTTCACCTCGAATCACATCTTTGCCATCGAAGATCTCGCTCAACGGCTCGTGGTCCTGCAGATCTACAACGACTTCCTCGTCGAGGTGCAACACGATTCCGGCGGGCGCCTTTACCCACAGGCCATGCTCCCAGTGTGGGACATGGACCTCACAGTCAAAGAGATGGGTCGCCTACTCGATAATGGGATGACCGGCTTCACGCTGTCCGACAAGCCCGAGCTGATCGGTTTACCCGAACTTCCCGAGCCGTACTTCGAGCCGATGTGGGACCTGGCCGACCAGTCGGGAGCGGTGATGAACTTCCACATCGGTTCAGGCATGACCAAAGCGGAAGTCGACGCCTCGCGCCGCATTCGGACGCAGGCGAGCGTCAATGCATCCAGCACCGGTCTCAGTCAGGCGTGGAACTCGTTCGCGCCGAAAAGGCGCTTGGTCGTGCTGTCGACTCTGGTGACGATGAGTAACGTCCGGATCATTGCCAACCTGCTCATGAGCGACCTCTTCGATCGCTATCCCAAACTGAAGATCGTCTCGGCTGAGAGCGGCATCGGGTGGGTGCCCAGCCTGCTCGAGGCGCTGGAGTACAACTTGGACGAGATGATCGGGGATGGTGAGGAAGCCAGTTTCGCCCAACGTCGACCGACCGAGTACTTTCGAGACCACATATACGTGATGTTCTGGTTCGAGAAGATCGGGCCGGCAAAGCTGATTGAAAACATCGGGGTCAACAACGTCCTGGTCGAGACGGACATCCCGCATCCGACGTGCCTCTATCCGAGTCCCCGGGAGCGCCTGACCATGGCACTGGCCGGTCTCGACGACCATGCTCGGCAGCGAATCTTTCAGGACAACGCTGCCGAGTTGTACCACATCCCTATTCCCGCCAAGGTCGGCGAATGAGAGTCCAGCTCGATGCGATCATGGAGGAGGTTCGGTGACGGTCACCCAAGAAGAACACGCCGATCGCAAGAAGACCGACCCCCGGTACCGGCCGCGGGTCGAGTCCGTCACGCTCCTACCCGACCCTCCGAAAGCGGAGCGGACCTACACGATTGTTTCGGTAGACGACCACCTGATGGAACCTCGTGATGCATTCGTCGGCCGAGTACCAGCCAAGTTCGCAGACCGGGCACCCCGGGTCGTGGTCGACGGGACCGGCCACGAATGGTGGCAGTTCGATGGGAAGGTGATCGCCTACGTAGGACTGGATGCCACCGCGGGCCGTCCGCTCATCGAGTCCGGCGACCCCAAGTCGTTCGACGAGATGCGCCGTGGAACCTGGGATATCCATGCGCGTATCGCCGACATGGACCTCGATGGCGTGTACGCCTCGCTGAACTTCCCGTCCATGTTGACCGGCTTTGGCGGAGGGCGGATCCAGACGTCCACTGGCGATCTGGAGCTTTCCCTGGCGACGATCCGAGCGTGGAACGACTGGCACCTGGCGGACTGGGCCGGGCCGTACCCGGATCGCATCATTCCTTGCCAGATCCCGTGGCTTCACGATCCCGTGGTCGGAGCGGAAGAGATCCGGCGCAACGCGGCCCGTGGCTTTCGTGCGGTGTCGTTCCCTGAGGCTCCGGAGAAGCTCGGCTTCCCTTCGGCCAACAGCCGGGTATGGGACCCGATTATGGCCGCGTGTGCCGAGACTCAGACCGTGCTCTGCCTCCACACCGGCTCGGGTGGGGCACTCCCGGCGACGTCGGCGGATGCGTCGCCGGAGATCTCATCGTTGTTGTTCGGCCTCTTCGCTATGTACACGGCCGTCGACTGGGTGTACTCGCTGATCCCGGCTCGCTTCCCGGATCTCAAAATATGCCTCTCAGAAGGCGGCATCGGCTGGGTGGCGGGGCTACTGGACCGTCTCGAGCACAGCTTCGTACGTTCCAAGGAAGTATATCGCACGTGGGATGATTTCGACCTGACTCCAGCCGAGACGTTCCAGCGCAATTTCTGGTTGTGCTCGGTGGATGATCCGTCCTCGTTCGTCCAGATCGACCGGATCGGCAGCGATAGAGTCATGGTGGAAGCCGATTATCCCCACATGGACAGCAGCTGGCCCAATACCCAGGCCCATGTGCACAACCAGGTAAAGGGTCTCAGCCCCGAAGTGATCCGCAAGGTCACTTGGCAGACGGCATCGAAGCTGTTCCGCCATCCGGTACCAGTGGATATCCAGAACGATCCAAAGGCCTTCTGACTATGCCAGCGCAAGAGTCTGATCAGCCGGTGACCCCAACGCAGATGACACGGCTGACTCTGGTCGGCGACGACGCTACTGAGGAGACAGTGGTGCGGGTCTACGCAGAGGTCCGTGAATCGATGCCCAACATTTCAAATCTCTACCGCACCCTCGCCAACGCGCCGACGCTGCTTGAGGCATGGATCGAGTTCGCATGGAAACTACGCAGCGACGCGATGTCGGATCGCGGTATTCGAGAGCTGATCATCATGCGGACCTCACAAGTCAACGCCACGGATTACCAGTGGTATCCGCATTGGTCGATGGCCATCCAAGGTGGCATTAGCGAAGCCAAACTCCGTGCACTCGCTGTATGGCAGGACAGCGAGCTCTTCTCCGAGGCGGAGCGGTCAGTCCTTGCCATGGCCGACGAGTTGGCCGACACCGCCACGATCACCGACAAAACCTGGAGCAGCCTTCGTTCGGCCTTTAGTGAAAAGGAACTGCTCGAACTGGTGCTGACCGCGGCCTGGTACGGCTGTGTTAGCCGCGTCCGCGGGCGGCCTACAGGTCCCACTCGACAGCGCCTACGAGGAGATCCCGCCCCGATGAGAACGGACTTACTGGGGGCGCTCCAGGTCAGCGTCCATTCTGGCCAAGACATTTGCGCCAACCACGAAACTGCCGATCCAGAGTTACAGGAAATTCCAGGTGGAGCACTTGTGCGCCTGTTTGAAAGGGGTAACTGTGTCTAGGTTCATTCTCGTGTCGACCGACGGCCACGCCTGCTGCCCTCCCGATCTGTGGGCAACGTACATCGAGCGTCGTTACCACCATCTCTTGCCGGGGTTGGCCAAAGAAAACGAGACGCACGTGGCGATCATGCCTCGGGTGATGAGATATCCACCAGATGTGCTTGAGGCGCTGGACGACGAGCGCATCATTCGCTCTGGCGGTCGCCGAGGGTTCTGGGATATCGACACCAGGATACGCGAGATGAACCGCGAAGGTATAGCCGCCGAAACCGTCTACAACGGTGGCCCAGATATCGTCTCTATGTGGACGACTATGGGGAACCACGCTGCGCCCGTGGAAGTCCAAGACGCGGGCCGCCGGGCCTGGCACCGTTGGACCGCCGAGTGCCTGTCCGATCCCGAAGGGCGCCTATTGCTGGTCGGCGACTCGGGGCAATGCTTTGACATGCATGTGGCGCTGGCCGAGTTGAGGTGGTTGAAGGAGCACGGATTCTTCGGCGTGTTTATACCGGGCAACGTCCCTCACCCCGACCTGCCGCCTCTTTACGACAAGTACTTCGATCCCTTCTGGTCGGCTTGCGAAGACCTCGGGCTACACATCGCCATCCACGCCGGCTACGGCAACGAGCAGGGTACGCTGAACCCGACCCTGGAGAAGCTGGCCAGTCTGGCCAACGAAGAATCGGGCTCAGGCATAGACCAGTTCGTGAGTAACTCCAAGGATTCGTTCTTCGCCTTCGACCCACTGCCCCGCAAGGCAGTCTGGGAGCTCATGCTCGGCGGCGTGTTCGACCGGCACCCGAAATTGCGCATGTTGATGACTGAGATCCGAGCTGACTGGGTTCCCCCCACGCTCGCTCGGCTCGACAATTGGTTCGAGCGCTCCGAGGTTCCGGCCAAGCGCAAGCCGAGCGAATACTGGAAGGAGCATTTCGTTGCCGGCCTCTCGTTCATGAAGCGGTCGGAAATCGAGATGCGCAATCAGATCGGCATCCGCCAAATCGGTTTCGGCCGTGACTACCCCCACCCGGAAGGAACCTGGCCCAAAACCCACGACCATCTCCGCGCCCTCCTCCACGGCGTCACCGAGGACGAAGCCCGCCTAATGCTGGGAGAGAACATGATCCGGGTCTTCGGCCTTGACCGACCCAAGCTGGCGGCGATCGCCGAGCGGATCAATGCTCCAGGGCCGAAGACCTACTGGACAAGGCCGTCGATGATCGCCTGGTTGCTGCCTTTGATACCCGTAGTGGCTATCTCAAGCCGGCCGAAGACGTCGACTTCGAGCTCATCGACCGATTTGTCACAGCCGAACTGCCGACCTTGGTCGCCCGCAGCGTCGACCCAACACCGTCAAACAACAAATAGCGAACCCGATAATCCGAACGACGCTGAGGCAGGTGTAGGCAACTTCGGCCTTATGTGGCGTTCTCCGTGCATGCTCATCGCCGAAGTGTGGAGGGGAAGGGTAGTCCATAGGCGATTGTCGCTTTAAGAGTGGATCCGCTTAGTAGAAAGGGTTGGATGTGCTTCAGTCCGAAATAGAAGGCAGGGTTAGCGAGCAAGACATACCTCACATAGCTGAAGAATGGGTGTGCGGATTCAAGCGGATGCTGTCTGGTTCGAACGAATGTCGAGCGGAATCACTCTTTGTTCGCGACTGCTTGTGGCGCGACTTGCTTGCCGTTACCGGTACCCTACAAACGCTCAGTGGAGTGGAAAAGATCCAGTGTCACCTCGCAGGCATCGTCAACGATTCCGTTGAGGTGTCAGTTTCTCGCCACTTCCCTCCGTTTCGTTCGTCGCTCTGTGGACGACCGACGACGGATGTATTTGTAGATCTCCACCTGCCTAACGGGCGAGTTTGCGGCTTGGTTCGACTCGTAGAAGTGGATGATAACGATCGTAATGTTAAGGCGTGGACCCTGCTAACTAGCCTAGAAGAGCTGTGGGCGTTGCCGGAGTCGACGGGACATCGTAGACCGAAAGGCGTGCGGAACTTCGGGAGTCGAAACTGGCGAGACGTGAGGAACGATGTTCGCGAATTTGCGGATAGCGATCCCGAAGTTCTGGTGGTCGGGGCTGGCCAGGCTGGCTTATCGATCGCAGCTCGTCTGACGCAGTTGGGAGTATCAACACTGGTGGTGGAGTCCGCGGCTCGAGTAGGTGATAACTGGCGCAATCGATACGATTCCCTGACGCTCCACAATGAGGTGTGGGCGAACCATTTGCCTTACTTGCCATTTCCAGCTTCTTGGCCGATTTACATTTCAAAGGACAAGCTGGCAAACTGGCTCGAATCATATGTAGAAAGTATGGAGATCAACTGCTGGACAGGAACGACCTTTCTGAAGGCTGAATATATCGAAACAGAACAGAACTGGCGAGCCAGCGTTGAACGGAAGGGTGTTGGACAGATTGAACTTCGTCCGAATCACGTCGTGATGGCGACGGGAGTTAGTGGAATTCCCAATGTTCCGACGTTTGAGGGCATTGACAACTTCACCGGTCGGGTCTTGCACTCAAATGAATTCGTTACAGGTACAGAATACTCGGGTCAGAGGGTGCTGGTGTTTGGGACCGGGAACAGCGGCCATGACATCGCCCAGGATCTATATGCGTCAGAGGCCGACGTTTCGATCGTGCAGCGAGGTTCAACAACTGTGGTTAGCTTGGATCCGAGCGCGAAAAGCTGCATTCTCTGTATAGTGAAGATACCCCCACCTTCAAGAGTGACCTAATCAACGTGTCGATTCCGTTCCCCTTGTTAAAGGAAGTGCATAGAACTCTCACGAGAGAGGCCGCCGAGCTCGACAAGGAACTTATCGAGGGTTTGAATTCAGTAGGGTTTCGCACGGATGTCGGAGAGGATGGAACAGGATTTCAGTTTAAGTACTTTCGGCAGGGAGGGGGGTATTATTTGAATATTGGTTGTTCAGAGCTGATTGCGAACGGCGAGATTCCTGTATATCAGAGCGACGAAATACTTCGATTCGTAGAGAGTGGAATCGTTCTAACTGATGGAACGAGTGTTCCATTCGATGCAGTTATTTTCGCTACCGGATTTAAAAGCATCCAAGAAGGCGTGAGGGCATCGTTTGGTGACTCAGTGGCTGATCGAGTGGGCCCAATCTGGGGAATGGACGATGAAGGAGAGATCCGCAACGCGTGGAGGACGACTCCGCAACCCGGCCTCTGGTTTATGCTCGGAAGCATTTTTCAATGTCGGATGTTCTCGCACTATCTTGCGCTTCAGATTGCCGCCGTCGAGCGGAAGGTCGAAGTCGGCCTTCGTCCCAGTGCATAAGTCCGGCTCTACCCGTGGCCCTAGGTCCTTCTGGACCGGAGGAGAGAGCGTTGACATCGGCCGCATTCGTCTTGGTGTACCGGATAACAGCATTAAGCAGAATAATTTAGTTGGCACGGTCAAACGGTTCCGATGGGATTGTGTTCGTTCTCATGGGGTTCCCTCGGTTTCAAGATCGTAACGAGTTGCACGTAACGTCGGTGAAACTGGGGCACATCGCTGTCGCGACGTAATAGCAGAAGCAGGAGCGAGTATGGAACTCTACCAAATCATTGTGGGTCAACCGCCCCTAGCTGATTCGCCCGCCGAAAAGGCACGGCGTGCGGAAGAAATGGGATGGCACGGTGGACGTATCCCGGACAGTCAGCATGTCATGCCAGAATGCTATTTCTCGTTGGGAATGGCGGTCGCCGCAACTACCACGCTGCGGCTGGCGACGGCGGTTACAAACCCAGAGACGCGCGACGCGGCTGTCCTCGCGTCAGCCGCGGCTGCAGCCCAGCACTATTCTGGTGGTCGCATCACATTGGGTATCGGACGTGGTGACTCCGCTGTTTTGAAGCTGGGCGGCACGCCGATGTCTCTAGTCCGATATGAGGAATATCTCACCAAACTGCAGACCTATCTTCGAGGTGAGGCCGGAACTGTGGACCGAGACGGCGTACCTTCGCCGATCCCATGGATTAGCAATGCGAAGATTCCGAAAGTCCCCCTCGATGTTGCCGCTACGGGACCCAAAGTCATCGGGATCGGTGCCCGAATCGCTGAGTACGTCAACTTTGCGATTGGCGCCGATCCAAAGCGTGTCGAGTGGGCGGTCGATGTTGCTCGTTCCGCTCGCAGCGATGCAGGCCTCAAACCTGAAACGCTATCGCTCGGCGCCTACGTGCACCTGGCAGTCGACGACGATCTGGACAGGGCGCGCGCATTCGTGCGCCCGCAAGTGGCAATCCACGCTCGGTTCGGGTCAGCGAATATGGGGAAGGGCCGCACCCTCGACGCCGTGCCAACGGCTGATCGCGAAGAGGTTGGCAATGTGACCGATGCCTACCGCACGGCGGACCATGGACTATCGACTGGAGGCCATGTCTCCGCCGTCTCGGACGAATTCGTTGATCGGTTCGCAATCATTGGGCCGCTAACTATTGCGTCGAACGCTTACTCGAGCTCGAGGAACTCGGCATTGATCGCATCTACGTCGGGTCGCCAGCCGTAGATCTCCCCCAATCTGTCGGCTATGAATACTTCGATCGTATTGCGACGTCCGTCATCCCGAAGTTGAGGTAGTAGCCGGACATCTTCACTCCTTGGGACGCCCACCCGCTCGGTCAATGACTCGCTTAATTGACTTCGACGAAATGCAGGACAAAGCTTGTAAACGCGCGGCAAGAAGGAATCGACTGTGGTCGCCGTCATCTTGGCCCCCGGAGTCATCTGATTGCGTACTCATATCGTGTACATCGCACCTTTGTGCTGGACGCTTCAGACTGTCAAAACGCCCCCATTGACATTGACCGTCTCGCCAGTGACGTACGAAGAATCCTCGCTTGCGAGAAACAGCGCAACGGCAGCAACTTCCTCTGGAGTACCAATACGTTGTAGCGGAATATTGCCTACCGTAGATGCAAGGTATTTACTCTGTTCGATGGGAGCACGACGAAGCATTGGGGTGTCAACGGCACCGGGGGTGATTGCGTTGACGCGAATGCCTCGATCCCCAACCTCCTTAGCGACAGAGCGCATCAACCCCAGAATTCCTGCCTTCGAAGCCGAATAATGAGGAGATCCAGAGGTACCCGCCACACCGGATAACGATGACACGAGCACGATAGAGCCCGAACGCTGGGGTAACATCGCCCGAATGCTGGCTCTCACCAGATAAAACGCCCCTGTCAGATTTGTACCAATCATCCTATCCCATTGGGCATTTGTTATTTTTGATGTAATGTCAAACGGCGTTCCGGACCTCATATGTTCGCCAATGAGATCCTTAACCTTAACGTCATCTACTCCAGCCGCGTTAAGAACCACGTCGATCTTCTTGAACTCGGCGAGAACGTGATCGAACAAAGCGTCAACACGGTCAGGTTTCGAAATATCTGCTCCGAGTGACATGGTACGTGGCAATGCCGTCACGCTGCCTACCATCCCATCGACGTCAAGATCCACTGCGATAACCGTTGCACCCTCATGACAAAATCGCGAGCAAGCAGCCGCCCCGATCCCAGATGCTGCGCCCGTGACGATGGCTACCTTTCCTTCAAGCAGCATGCTTACCTCCTGTTGTACCTCAAAAAAGCGCGGCCTGAAACATGGTCGCTAAGTCGAGGATCCTTGCGTAACGCAGAACCGTACCGTGCTCACCGAGAAACCTCGAGTGGGTGCAACCGGCTCAATCAGCGCAAAGAAGCCCTAGCGTCCAACACAAACCCCATTTTAATGTCACTTGCGCATCTGAATCAACGAATCTGTTGACATCGTCACAAGCCACCAGTACCATGAGTCGGCACAGCATTCGCACCCGGGTGCGAGCGGTCCCGTGACCGCAAGAAACGTCACCACCCGGGCCCTAACCCAGTCGAAAAACCAGCGGGAACCCACCCAGCGCTTGGGGCACGCTCTGCAGAGCCCCCTTGGGGTTTCTGCCCATAATCGCGTCTGATGGCAGGTCGGTGTTCGGCGACGAAGAGCCGTGTCCATGGTGGGCTGTGGGCCCTTTAACTAGTACGTATCGGAGAGATTTCGCCTCAAGAGTAGATGACCTAGATAGCTCAAGGTTCGAAATCCACGGGGAAGCCAATGGGGATGGAAAATCAATCGACAGAATATTCAGAATCCGGGCGAACGATTTTTCGCGACACAACGCGCGCGTTTTTGAACAGTAACGTCTCGTCAGCGAAATTGCGAAAAATGGTGCTTGACTACGCAGCACTCGATCGCTCGTATTGGCTTACCGGCGCTGAACTTGGGTGGATTTCGCTCCTCATCCCGGAAGAAGCAGGGGGCGGAAGTTTCTCAGGAAGCCCCTTTGGCGATCTTGCCCTGCTGGCCGAAGAGTTTGGGCGCAGCCTCGCCCCTGGCCCGTTAACAACTGGGAACGTCGTAGCCTGGACCCTCGCTCGTCCCGACTCAGGAAACCATTCAGCCTTAGTAGCGAAAATTGCCCAAGGTGAAATTCCGCGACGTGGGCATTAGCCGAATCGCAAGATTTATGGGATCCGATCGAAGTTCGCACAATTGCCGATCGCACCTCGTCTGGCCTTAGGCTTACTGGCGTAAAGCACTTCGTCGAAGCAGCTCCGGACGCCGACATCTTTCTAGTAACAGCTCGAGGCAACGAAGGACTACTCCAAGTGCTCGTCGAGCCGACGGCGCCTGGCGTCAGGGTGATGAGTCAGCGTGGGCTCGATCCCAGCCGAAATTACGAGTACCGTCGTGTTTGATTCAACTCCCGTCAACGCAACCGCAGAAGTGGGAACCGCTAAGTCGGCCGAATGGGCGGCAGAACGACAGTATTGCGCAGCTTTGTCTATTCAGGCGTCAGAGACGGTGGGGCTAATGAATCACGTCTTCGCTGCAACCGTCGAATGGGTCACTCATCGGATAGCCTTTGGCAGGCCCATCGGCTCGTACCAAGCGATCAAGCACAGACTGGCGGATCATCGTGTTGCACTAGTAGCAGCGACGGGTGCCGCCAGAGGTCTTGCCGCAGCATTAGATGCTGACGACCCAGCCTCTTCCACGCTTGCGAGCATAACAAAGGCCCACATAGGCGACACGGCAGTCGCTCTCGTCCAAGATGCAGTTCAAATGTACGGCGGGATCGGCTTGACCTGGGAACACGAGCTCCATCTTTACCTCCGCAGAGCGACAATGAACCGTGCACTCTATGGGAGCCCATTTGCCCATCGAGAGCGGCTCTGCCGCCTTTATGATGTTTGAGCCAAAGGAGTGAATGTGCCTGGCGACGCGGAGAGTGGAGGCAGTGACATCACGGAAGTTCGGCCACCGGTGGCATCGGACTTGAGATCCTTCCGCGACCACGTTCGTCACTCGCTGCCGAAGGCTCTGCCTCGGTTGCGTGACCAAAGCTTTGGTGAACCTTTCGCTGAGCGAGCCGCCCGCCACCGTTCGCTACAGAGGAACCTCTGGGATGTGGGCCTTGCTGGCATTCTCTACCCGCGTCAGTTCGGGGGACTTGGTCTCGCGCGTGAGCATCAAGCGGCCTTTCTGGAAGAAGCTACCGATTTCGAGCTGCCAGAAGCTCTATCGGTGACGTTGGGCATCGTAATTCCAACTCTTCTGGATCATGGCAATTCTGAGCAGGTGAGCCGGCACGTGCCAGCAGCTCTGCGTGGTGAGGAAATGTGGGTGCAACTTCTATCGGAGCCGAGTGGCGGGTCTGATATGGCAGCGGCCTTGACCCATGCAGTCAGGGACGGTGATTCATTTGCAATTAGCGGCACCAAGATATGGACAACCTTCGGGGACATTGCCGACTATGGACTGCTGCTTGCACGTACAAATCCGGATGCACCAAAACATAGGGGATTGTCTGTGTTTATAGTGCCGCTGAGAGCGGAAGGCATCGTGATTGAACCGATCCGGTTGGCAAACGGGGTAAGCGACTTCTGCGAGGAGTCTTTCGATCAAGTCCTCGTATCGACGAAGAATTTGGTTGGGGAACTAAATCAGGGCTGGGGAATCGCATCTCGCCTTCTTTTCCATGAGCGGAATATGGTCGGTGGAGGAGGGATGAACGACTCAAGGAGCTCGACTCGTGCGCACGTCCATCCAGAATCGATTATTGGAATTGCGAGGAGACTTGGCACGAACTCGGACCCCGTGGTTCGGCAAATTATTGGTGAGGCCCTTGCGCTTGAAGGCATTAAGCCGTATGCAATCGACGAGATCAATGCCGGACTGCAGTCGGGTGAAATTCCCCCCCAGGCGCAAGCATGTCGAAGCTACTCAACGCTCAGATCAACTACCGACTGAGTGAACTTGCTATGCAGATAGCAGGAAGCCATGCCGTCGTTTGGGATTCCAGCGAAGAAGAACGGTTCGGAGCGGAGTGGCTAGTTGCGCGAGTTGCCACGATTGCAGGAGGCACGAATGAAATGCAGCGTAATCAGATTAGTGAGCGAGTCATCGGGCTACCACGAGAGTACGCTCCAGGAAATGACGAGCCTTTCTCTCAGGTGAGACATAACTGAATCTGAGCCCGAAAGGAACCCTCGGCTTGCCTCACGAGGGGTTAATTGAGATGGTCCGCTTTCATGCAGCTTTGGCCAGGCGTTGCGAACGCTAGGCCAGCCCGGGGCCACCAGGTACTTTTGCACTGGAAGAACCACAGTCCATCGCCGGACCCCTAAAAAGGTGGATGTGAACCTCAACTTGTCGACTGGAAGCCCTGGGACAGGACAGCCAACCGGATCTCGGACGGACATTGACTGACGTCTGGCGGAGAGGTATCTTCAACCCGAAGCCGCTGGAGCTAGGTAATAGTGCAAGGCGACGACGGTCACTCTCGGGGGATAGTGCAAACTGAATGATCGACATCGGTGAGCTGGCGATCAAGACGGGGCGCATATCACCTTCGAGCCCGGCATTGATCGACCCCAAGCGGGGATACTCGCGTTCTTTCGGCCAGCTTGCCGATCGTGTCCAGAGGCTAGCCCACGCGATCGCAGCGTTGTCGGAGGATGGCCGACGCGTTCGCGTGGCAGCGCTGTCGCGGAACTGCATCGAGCTGTTGGAGCTATACCTTGCCTGCGCAAAGTCCGGAGCATTGCTCTTCCCTCTCAACTGGCGCGTCTCTTCTACACAAGTGCAAAAGGCTTTGGAGGAGGCTTGCCCGAGTGGAGTCTTCTTCCACGAGGAATTCCGCGTTGTGGTCGACGACGTGCGACCGACGGTAGAAACGGAGCTCTGGATCGAATGGTCGCCGGGTCGTTTTTCTGCCTACGAGGAGCTGCTGGCGGGCGTTGATACCTCCAAAGGAAGACCCCAGTTGCCCAAGCCGAAGAGCGTGTTGCACGAGCCGTTCCTCGGCCTCTCCACCGGGGGCACGACCGGGGTGCACAAGAGTGCCATACACAGTCAGTACTCCTACGGCGCATGCGTTCTCGACTACTTAGCCTCGGCCGGAATTCGTGAGTCCGATGTATATTTGCAGCTAGGACAGCTATTCCACGCGACTGGCTATTTGGCACTGGCGTATCTTGCAATGGGCCTCCCGGTGGTTGTAACCGACTTCGAAGCCGCATCGACACTGCAGATAATCGAGGACGAGAAGGTAACTGGGTTTTTCGCCATTGCGACGATGCTGCCCCGATTGGTCAACGCAGCGCAGGTTCGGGGTTTGAATGCCAGGTACCTTCGCCAGGTGTTTTATGGCGGTGCACCTATGGGCGAGGAAGTCATCCGGAGCGCCGCCACCCTCTTCGACGCCGACTTGACCCAATCTTGGGGGATGACCGAGTTCGGGCCCGGTACCTTTCTCGGTCCGGAGGCTCATCGGCGAGCCCTGTCGGGAGAGCGACCCGAGCTTCTCCGTTCGTGTGGCAAGCCGGCGTTATTCAGCACGGTCGCCATCGTCGACGAGCACGGTCGTCCGGTGCCGCAGGACGGCCAGACGATGGGTGAAATTTGCCATCGGGGACCCAACAACATGCTGTATTACTGGAACAAGCCCGAAGAGACAGCCACTGTCCTACAAGACGGTTGGGTCCTCAGCGGTGACCTAGGTGTCTGGGATGAAGAAGGACACATTTACATCGTCGATCGGATTAAGAGCATGATCATTAGTGGGGGAGAGAACATCTTCCCGTCCGAGATCGAGCGGATCTTGGGCAACCACCAAGAGATTGCCGAGGTGGTTGTAGTGGGAGTACCGCATCCCGACTGGGGAGAGGTAGTCAAGGCCGTCGTCGTCCGCCGCCCCGGGGCGGAGTTGACCGCCGAAGATGTGGCGGCTTATGTGGGCGAGGACCTAGGTTCGTACAAGAAGCCTCGAATCGTCGAGTTTCGTGATGAGCTCCCAATGACGCCAACCGGCAAGGTGAACCGGGCCCTACTAAAGGATCCGATCGACTCAATCCCCGATCCGTGACCGATGCATCTCTTTGTCACAGACGATTTCACGAAACGCTTAGGCGAAATGTGAGATGCACGTCGCTGAAGAGCGCCGGATCGCCTGGTAGAGCAGCGTCGAAATCCAAGCTGAAGTCGGTCACGCCGGCGTCGACTAGTTGCGGCAGGAAAGCGATCTTGGCCGGGTCCGTCCAGCACCCCTCCGGGGCGCCGCTGATCTGGATGTGTTCGAAGTCGTAGTCGCGCTTGCTCTACAGCCTCGCGTATCTGGGCTATTGCCCTTTGAGTTCGACGACGTTGCGAGAAACTTGGCACCACCGATTCGTCAACTCGAGAGTTGACGTGTCACGTTAGATCTTCTAGCATGCCACCGCGGCGACTCCCTCCAGCATGGCCGGGTTCTCTCCAACTCGGAGGTCTATCCGTACGTTGTGGTGGTGCAAAACGGTGGGGTTGCCTACTGAATTGGTTCTAAATCGTGGTGTCTACACGGGAGGTCCATGTGGGACGAGTTGAGAACAAGGTTGCTTTTGTCACTGGGGCGGCCCGCGGCCAGGGTCGCAGCCATGCCGTCCGGCTGGCTTCGGAGGGTGCGGACATTATCGCCATCGACATCGCCAAGAAGGTGGAGTCGAACGTGTCAATTCCCGCCACGCCAGAGGATCTCGCTGAGACCGTACGTCAGGTGGAGGCCCTAGACCGTCGGATCGTGGCGACCGAAGTCGATGTGCGAGACTACGACGCGCTCAAAGCAGCTGTCGATGCCGGCGTGGCCCAGCTCGGCCGCTTGGACATCGTCTGCGCCAACGCCGGCGTCTGGAGCCACGGAACGATTGCCGAGCTCGCGGAAAGTGACTGGCAAGACGCGATCGATGTGCTACTCACTGGGGTCTGGCACACTTGCAAGGCGTCGGTGCCCATACTGATCGAGCAGGGGACCGGCGGATCGATAGTACTAACTAGTTCGGCAGTCGGCCTTAAAGGAGCACAGAATATCGGTCACTATGTTGCCGCAAAGCACGGCGTTGTGGGCCTGATGAGGTCTCTCGCCTTGGAGCTTGGTACCCATATGATCCGAGTCAACACCGTCAACCCTGGTGGTTGCAATACCGGCTTCGTGCACAACCCGGCGACCTATCGGCTCTTTGCGCCCGATATCGAGGATGCAAGCCTCGAGGTAATCAGCGAGCGATTCCAAAGCATGAATGCCATGCCCGTACCGTGGGTGGAGCCGATTGACATCTCAAATGCCGTGCTGTACTTGGCATCCGACGAAGCGCGCTACGTCACGGGTATCACTCTACCCGTCGACGCAGGTAACTTGCTCATATAGTGGATTAATTACCTTGCCTCATTCGAGGTCTGCAGACGCCAAATTGAAACGTCGGTTTCGATCTTGGGGCAGAAGTTGTCAGTCATCCACTCTGCACGCGGAATGACCCCCACTCATTGCCGGTCGAGCGGAGGAGATGGGCTCGATGGGAGCGGTAGAGATAGTCGTCATAGGCTTCCAGATCTATTTCTCGTTTAAAAGGCGTCCCCGAACATCTCCACGCTCCAGCAAGTGACCCCGGTGACAGCTACGAGACCCGAGCTCGGGCCGTAGCCGCTTCGGCGATGGCCGCCGCGCAGTCTTTCTCTGGTGCTCGGATGAAGGTGCGACACCGGGCGCTGCGATGTCGTCGTTCTGAGGATTGGTTGCAAGCCAGCACCGATGGCCTAATTCGTGACATACGCGAAGGTGCTTTATCGTCCATGGGGGGCCATTCTCTGTGGGGTGGATATGGAGCGCCGAGATCTTCGAGAGTGCGTTGGGTGTGGTGGTCGTTAAGACCCAGTTGCCACATCTCTGCCGCCAAAAACACACCGCGGTAACTAGCGGCTGCGGCACCGTAAGGTTATATATGTTGTCGCCCGGTTGGCGGCAACGACCCAGTCGTGGCCGTATGTACTTGGCCGCCATCGAAGCGCCGGAGATCCCCGGCAGTGTCGCACGACCTGCTACCAGCGCCTGAAGGCGGGACATTGCCCGTAGCGCCTTGACAGCGACGCAAGAAAGCTGTTGTAGTTATCAACGATAAAGTTGATAGGTGCCGCCGGGCGGATCCATCCGATCCACTCGGCCAATGATGTGGAGGTAAAATGGAAGTGGTGGACTTCTCCGGGCGAGTGGCTATCGTTACAGGCGCGGGGCGCGGACTTGGCCGGGAGGCCGCCTTGTTGTTGGCGACCAGAGGTGCTCAGGTACTAGTGAACGACCTCGGCGTCGGCTCGAGCGTCGACGGATCGGGCAGCGAAATGGGGCGCGCTGCTGGTGTAGCGGCGGAGATTGGGGCTGTCGGCGGGGTAGCCGTGGCCGACACGAACTCTGTATCAGCGTGGGACAGCGCAGCGGCCATCGTCAAGCACGCGCTGGCCGAGTTCGGGCGGATCGACATCTTGATCAATAACGCCGGGCTTGCTGGCAACGAATCAAAGTTCGCGGATGTCGCTCCCGAAATGTTTCAACTCATGCTCGATGTGAATGTCCTCGGTCCCGCGTATCTGGCGCAGGCGGCGTGGCCGCACTTCGAACAACAGCAACACGGCCGGATAGTTAACATGTGCTCTGGCTCGATGTGGGGCAACCATACCGAGACACCCTACGCAGTCTCCAAGGCTGGACTTTGGGGCCTCACCCGGGCCCTGGCTGACGCTGGGCAGAATGTCGGTATCCGGGTAAATGGTGTTATGCCCCTTGCATACACGGCGATGGCGGCGGCATCCATGTCCCAAGCCGACTCGCCGATCGCCAAGGAAGGCGCGTGGATGGGAGAATGGCTCCGCGACCATTCCCCGCCTTCTTTGGTGGCTCCGCTCATGTGCTGGTTGTCCAGCGAGGAGTGTGACGCCAACGGGGAAGTGTTCACTGCCGGCGCCGGCCGTATCGCTCACGCCGGGCTGGCTGACACCCCGGGTTTCGTGGACCAGGGGCTGACCATCGAGAGCCTCCGCGATCATTTCTCCGAGATCCTCGCCGACGACCGGTGGTATCTTCATCCACCCGGCGCACATGCCCGCTACCGATACCACGTCGACTGCGTCGAAGTCGCGAAGCGTGGGGTCCCTAGCTAAGCTGAGGAAACCTGCTTGGGCAAGGCCTGGCGACGGGGTTCGAAACGCAAGGGCAGGGGCACCGGTTCGAAGTGGGTGTCAGTTCCGTGATCGGACAACGACCTGTTGTCCGGGGGGAGTCGTTAGTCGTGTCGACGGGGGAGTTCGTCGGGACCATCACGATCACCGACGAAGCCTGGCTTTAATGAAAAGGAACTGCTCGAACTGGTGCTGACCTGCCTGGTACGGCAGAGTTAGTGGCGTCGCAGGCGGCAAGAAGGGTGAACGGCATGAGCCCACAGGCCGATACAAATTTGGTCAGATACTCGATGATCGGGAACACCTGATTGACAGAATGGCACGGGATAGCGAACGCCACCTCGGTGGCGCCGGTCGCCTCCAGGCAATCTTTCGAGGCTCGCCAGCACGGTGGAGAAAGCGTCGAGATCCAAAACGAACAGATTGCGTCCTGCTACACATCAGTAAGCGCGCGGGCGCGGCGTCCAGCGAAAGCCATCCGTGGCCGAGTTAGGCCATAGCCCAGACGTGCCTGAAAAGTGGGGACGCCCCCCGGAGCACAGAACGGGCGCTTCGGCGAATTGGTAATGACCTCGACGGCGAGAAAGCCGCGAAAAGCGCCGGCGTGTTCAAGCGGTCGTTGCAATCAGCTCAGCCATTCCTCACAGCCCACGTCGTGGCAAGCAGGTACTCTTGGGTCCGCACTCGGCGAGTGGACGGCTCGAACGAAGGCGCCAGCTTGGACAAAGTGTGACTACTACCATCGTGAGTTGAGTCCCGATGGGTGGTGTACGAGGTTCCGAGGTGCGACGTCCCTCGCATCAACCTGTTCTGTGGTTCGTGATCCTATGTTGCGCTGTCGGTGACGGCCTCCTTCCCGGCGGCGTCGATGGCCGGCCGTGGGTCCTCGGGTGAGGGGTCGAGCACCTTGTGGGTCTTGAGCGACTCGGCGCTCATGTAGCGCTTGGTGATGGCCCACTCGTCGGTCTGCTCGGCCAAGAGGGCTCCGACGAGCCGGGTAACGGCGGCTCGGTTGGGGAAGATCCCAACGACGTCGGTGCGTCGTCGGATCTCCGTGTTGATGCGCTCCTGGGGGTTATTGCTTCTGATCTTGGGCCAGTGCTCGGCAGGGAAGGCACTAAAGGCCAAGATGTCGTCAGCGGCGTCGAGCAGGTAGGTCACCACGTCGACGAAGCCGGCCTGGGTCAACTTGTCGGTGACGTCGGCCAGCTGACTCCAGGTGGTGTCACGGTCGGGCTGCTCGAAGATCGAGCGCACCAAGGTAGCGATCATGGGCCAGTTGCCCTTGGCGCACCGAGAGGCCAGGTTGGCCATGAAATGGGTTCGACACCGTTGCCAGGAGGCATCGGAGAAGACCTGGGCGATAGCCGCCTTGATGCCCCCGTGGGCGTCGGAGATGACGAGCTCGACGCCGCTGAGGCCCCGGGCCACCAAAGCCCGCAAGAAGGCCGTCCACGCCGCGGTGTCTTCGGTGGTGGCGATTTCGAAGCCGATGATCTCACGCCGGCCCTCGGCGTTGACGGCGGTGGCGATGACGGCCGAGACGTTGACCACCCGGCCTCCTTCGCGCACCCGCTGGGTGTAGGGGGTCGGACCGAGGCGCGGTGCCAGCATCTCGGCTGGTCGTTTCCCCGGCCCGCCCCTCCGAACCGGACGTGCGGCTTGCACCGCATCCGGCTCTCCACGAGCCCATGCAACGGACTATGCGACGTCCTGTTCCGTCATGGTCGTCCAAGGCGTTGGGATGCGATTCGCCCGATAGCGGTAGCGGCTCACCACTACGGCGCTCGGATTGAACAGCGTCACTTCACCCTCCGCCGGCCACCACCCAGAGAGGTAGCGGCGTCGGAGCTCCTTCCAGGCGATGCGGCCATGCTTGCGGCGTATCCAGCAGATCACCCGGCGCCATAGAAACGCCCGGAGATAACTGAATGTTGCCTTCGACACGCCGTATCGGAAGTAGTTGGTCCATCCCCTCAACACCGGATTCAACCGGTGCAAGATGACGATGAGCGACTGGTCCGTTGACCCCCTCGTGGCGCTGCGCACCTTGGACTTCACTGAAGCCAATGACTTCTTCGAAGGGTAGGTGTAGACGTAGCGCTTCTGCGTGCCTCGCTTGATCTGCCGCTGGATGCGGAAGCCCAAAAAGTCGAAGCCCTCGTCAATGTGGACAATCCTCGTCTTCTCTTCTGCCAGGCGGAGCCCGACGGTCGAGAGGATCGCTGCCGTTTCGGCCTTGAGCGTCTCGGCATCGGCACTTGTGCCCGCCACGACCACCACGAAATCATCCGCATAGCGGACGAGACGGTAGGTCGGCAGACCCTTGAGCCGGTGCTGTTGTCGCTTGGCCGAGGTGCCTCCGAAGCGCTCCCAGGCCTCGGCGAAATATTCGTCCAGGACAGAGAGTGCAACGTTGGAAAGCAGCGGTGAGAGGATCCCGCCTTGGGGCGTGCCGGCAACCGTGTCCCTTTCGACGCCATCCTCAGAAAGGATGCCGGCGTGAAGGAACGCCTTCACCAAGGCGAGGACGCGCTTGTCTCCGATCCGGTGTCGCACGCGACCCATGAGGGCCGTGTGGTCGATCTCGTCGAAGCATGCCGTGATGTCACCTTCAAGCACCCACTCATAAGAGCGAGAACAGAGAAAGTGAATCTCGGCAATGGCGTCCTGCGCTCGGCGCTTCGGGCGGAAGCCGTAGCTGCACGGCTTGAAGTCCGCCTCGAAGATCGGTTCGAGTACCAGCTTGAGGGCGGCTTGCACCACCCGATCCCGCACAGTCGGGATGCCGAGGCGGCGGAGCTTTCCCGACGCCTTTGGGATCATCCGTTCCCGCACGGGGAGGGGCTGGAACCTGCGAGCCTTCAAGTCGGCTCGCAGGTCGTCGAGAAATACCTCGACGCCCCGCTCGGTCTCGACGTAGTAGGCACTCTGGCCGTCCACGCCCGCCGAGCGGCTGCCCCTGTTGCCCCGGACCCGACGCCATGCTTCAAGCAACACGGCCGGATCACACACGAGGTTGTAGAGGTCACAGAACCGACGGTTCGGGGCGTCGGCAGCCCACTGGTGCAGCTTGGTCTGGATTCCCAGTACCCGTATCCAGGCCATTTGCGGCTCTGGCCACGGCGCGTCGGTGTTCACCGCCGACCTCCTGGCGTGCCAATCCCATCACTGCGGTCTCGCTGTCCTCCTTCGCCATGTGGTCGGCTTTCCCGACCTCGGACTACTACGAGGACTCCGCCCCACCTCGGGGCCAACAGCTGACGACGAGCCTGCCCGCTTCCGACCTGGCTGGTCGGCGGGGAGGGCGGCCCCGAGGTGGTTCCCACGTTCACCGCTGACCGGTCGACGGGGGTGGTGCCCAGCTTTTCCCCTGCAGCCCATCCACAAGTACGCCGCAGGCTTTCCTCGTGGCCCCGACGACGACAGCACTTTTGCCGACGCCGATCCGTTCGCCCGGCTACATCGGGCTCTCGGTTTGCTGCTGCCCGGCCCAGATCTGCCAGGTTTTGAGCCGGTGTTCTTCGCTTGAGGGGGTTCCACCACTGGTTCATACGTATTGCACCTTTCCGTCTTGCTTGCCGAACCCGGATCGTCTGACAGTGCCGATCCGTTCCGTCGTTGTCGAGGCTGCTCCCACCTTCCCCTGCGTCTCCAGGGTCAGGCTGCCTCCAGCTTCAGCGGCCTGCTGCGACAGGCCGCAGGTGGGTCCTTTCCTCCCACCCGGTCATTCGGCGCCTCGTGGCGCACCGAGCGCGTCGATCCACAAATACCGGTAGGGCCCCTCGCTCAAGGGGCGCTCTTTGAACTCGGTCACCACCTTGTCGAGAGCGGCCGCCATGCGGGAGACCTCGGATTTTGAGATCCCGTCGATCCCCATGGCCTTGACCAGGTCGTCGACCCTCCTCGTCGAGACCCCCTCCACATAGGCCGCACAGATGACTGCGACCAAGGCCTGTTCGGCCCGCCGGCGGGGCTGGAGCACGAACTCGGGGCTGTAGACGCCTCGGCGCAGCTTGGGAACGGCCAGATCGATCGAGCCGACTCTCGTGTCCCAAGGCCGCAGGCGATAGCCGTTGCGCGAGTTCTCCCGCTCGGGGGTCCGCTCGCCATAAGCGGCTCCGCACTGCATGGACGCCTCAGCGCTCATGAGCGCCTCGGCGAACGCGGCCAGCATGGCCTGAGCCAAGTCCGTGTCGCCGTCGGCGCCCTCGAGGTACTTGCCAAGCCAGGCTGCCGCGTCGATAGTGGTCGGGACGTTCACCGTGATCCTCCTCAAGTTGTTGTGTGGAAACTGCTTCTTGAGGTTGACGCGGTGACCGTCGCGTCTGGGGGATCCTCGGGCACCAAAGTGCCAAGGGCCTTGAGATATCGCCTCTCGGGGGCAATCAGGGGGCCGGTTTCTCGACCGATACTCCGATCAACTCGTACACCACTTGTTGGGACTTAACCCCATCGTGAAGAAGCTAGCGTGTAGCGGAGCCCGTCCTTTATAACGCCGCGAGGCGGTCGCCACATTCGTCAACTCGCGAGTTGACGAATGTGCGCTACTCTGTTAATTTGACCAAAGTCCTTACGAGATTGATGTGGTGGCTTCTGGTTAAGCGTGGGAAGCTATCGATATTGCGCACCTTTTGGTTTCGGTTTCCATAGAGTAGAGAGGTAAATATCATTGAGGTTCGATAGGCCCTCGATCCGTGCCCCCAAGTTCGAAGAGCTACCGGCTCAGCTGTGCAATCACGGTCGTCTGTTACAGATGATGGAGCAGCGTGGCGTCGTTGGACTCGTCCTCAAGTCTCGGGTGAACGTCTTCTACACAAGTGGTTTCGGGCCCGCCTCAAACTCTGCCCATTCCGAAGATGACGGAAACGCGATCGTCGTCCTTTCGAAGGACACCCCAGACCATCCGATTATGCTTCACACTGAGCACGACGGGCCGTACTTTGCCACCATCCCCACCTGGATCGAGGATCGACGTCCCTACCACCGGTCGGGGGTGGCTATCTTCCCGGGTGGTGATCCCAGCGAGGCCCTCGAACGTCACATCGGCGGCACCGCGCCCGAGCCGTATCTAGAGCGGCTGCGCGCAGGCTTCTGCCCAACCGGGCTGATAGACGCGGTTCGTGGCGCTCTCGACGACCTCGGGCTACACGGATCGATCGGTTTCGATGTACCCGAGTTCGCCGGAGTGGTAGCGGCCAAGATTCCGACGGTAACGCCAGTCGACTGTCGAGGTGCGATGAAGTGGGCACGGTCGGCGAAGACGCCTGGCGAGATCGAGATTATGCGTCGGGCCACACAGATCAACGAGCAGGCCCTGAGTCAAACGGTGGCGTCCTGGGAGCCGGGCGCGACGCTTCGAGATATGTACCACCGCTACGACATCGAGGCAGTGACTCTGGGTGGCTTTATCCGCGACCCGGGTGCGACCGTGGTGGGGAACCCGCGCGACCCGAGCCAGGCCTTCTACAACCAGAGCCATCTAGAGGACTACGTACTCGAAGAAGGAATGCAGATCATGTGGGACTGTCACGGGACGCTCCACCATTACTGCTGGGATGGAGGCAAGACTTGGGTCGTCGGCGGTAACGCATCGACCGACGGAGCCCGCCTCGCCCGAGCGAGCGCGGCCGCGATGGGAGAGATCGTCAGCGTTTCGCGGGCGGGCGCCACCATCTTCGAGGTGACAAACGCGGCCCGCCAGTGCTTGGCCGCCAGTGGTCTGTCGCAATGGGAAGCCGACGCAACGTGGATCTCGTTCCACGGGCTCGGTCTCGACCACTTGGAGAGGGACATGACCAACGCCCCGGACGACTGGACTTTCGAGGAGAACATGGTGATCGCGGCGCACCTTCAGGTGCCCGGCCATGAACGCAGCCGGAACTATCTCGAGGAGATCATCCTAATCCAGCAGTCCGATTGCGAACGGTTCTTCAAATGGGACTGGGACCTTCTCTACTAAGCGACGGAGAGGAATGGCGCGATGCGGTTAGCAAACGTCAGCGGAAGGCTTAACCTCGTGGTAGGGGACCGCTATGTTGATCTGGAGAGCGTCTCGGTCGGCGCCCTGCCCAGCGATCCCCAATCGGTGTTCAACCAGTGGGACGACGTGATGGGCTGGCTATCCACTCACGACGTTGCTGATCAGGGCCGTCCGCTCACCGGGAGCCGCCTTGAGGCTCCCGTCCCCCGGCCAGCTCAGGTCTTTGCGGTGGCCTTGAACTACCCGTCCCACGCGGCCGAATCGGGATTTGACAGCCACCCGATTCTAGAGGTCTTCACCAAATCTCCGACTTGCATCGCCGGCCCACGATCCGACGTGCCTCTAGCCACCGAATGCGTGGATCACGAGGTCGAGCTTGTCTTCGCCATTAGCAGAATGGCGCGCAACGTCAGCGAGGCTGACGCTTGGAATTACGTCGCCGGGTTTACTGTCGGACAAGACATCTCCGATCGCTCGCTCATCACGCCCGAGATATTCGCTCCGGGACGCCTCTTCCATCAGCTGGGCATGGATAAATCCTTCCCGGGCTTCGGGCCCATCGGTCCATCCCTGGTGACCATCGACGAGTTCGATAACCCCTCGGACCTAGAGATCAAGTGCTGGGTCAACGGCCAACTCCGCCAGAGCGAGCGCACATCGTCGCTAATCTTTACCGTGCCGGCGCTCATATCGGAACTGTCGAAGCGAACGACTCTGCTACCAGGCGATTTGTGTTTCACTGGCACTCCAGACGGTGTGGGCGTGGCAGAGAACCCAAAGCGCTTCTTGAAAGCGGGGGACGTCGTGCGCAGCGCCATCGAAGGGATAGGTGTGATCGAGAACAGGATGGTTGCCGCGTCGCCGTGACATGGATGCCCAACGACTTCGGCGTGATCGACCTAATGATCGGGTTCCACGAAACGGGGCCAACCAAATACGACGCAGTCAGAGCGCCGCTGCGCGACGACCAGTCCCAAGGCACCGGTTTCCCAGCTGACTACCTATTCAAGTCGGACGTGCACCAGGCCCGAATAGACGCGGATCCGATAAAGGTCACTCTCGATGCGATGGACCGCAACGGGATCGCTGTGGGCCTGGTCGGGGTCAATGGGGAGGTGGCACGCCAGGCTCTAGCACAGTACGCCGATCGCTTCAGAGGGAGCATAGATATTGATCCCAACGAGATTACCAAGACAATCCGCCAAATCCGCGAAGCCGTCGATCGGTTCGGAATAAGGGCGGTCACGACGTTCCCTAGTGGTTGCAATCCGCAGGTTCCGATCAGCGATCGTCGGTACTATCCGATTTATCAACTATGCATAGATCTGGACCTGACGATGGCCGTGAGCACCGGGATAAGCGGGCCTCGGGTGCCATCCGCTTGCCAGGACGTGATGCACTTTGACCAGGTCTGCTACGACTTCCCTGAGCTGCGAATCGTAATGCGACACGGTGCTGAACCTTGGCAGGATCTCGCAGTGAAGCTCATGCTCAAGTGGCCGAACCTCTACTACATGACCAACGCTTTCGCCCCCAAGTACTATCCGAAGGCGATCGTCGACTTCGCGAACACGCGAGGCGTCGACAAGATCATGTATGCCGGCTACTTCCCGTTCGGCCTGACTCTGGACAGGATATTCGAAGAGCTCCCGAAAGTCCCATTGCGCGAACACGTCTGGAGGCCGTTCCTGCGGGACAACGCAAACCGGGTCTTCAAACTGGACGCTTGATCGCAAACCCGACGGTTTGCGGCCAGCGGATACCGGGCTGGAAGGAGGGCCTTGACCATTCTCCCAATCCGCGGGCGTCCGCCGAGGTAATGTCAGAAGATGGCAGCGAGTAAACGTCAACCGAGCGGTATCGAAGGCCGGCGCCGAACAGCGCTCCGAGAGGGCAATTTGGGTTACTCGACCCGGCGGCTCGAGATCATCCGGGTTGCTGCCGACGTGTTCCGAGAGATGGGCTACGAATCGGCGACCTTGAACGACGTGGCCGCCAGGCTAAACACTGACCGGGCGTCACTGTATTACTACGTTGGCAGCAAGGAAGAGCTACTGCACGAGATCGTGCGGGATGTTCTCGAGGACAACCGGCGGACAGCTGAGGAAGTAAGCAAACTCCCGATCTCGGGTCCCGAGAAGATAGCCGCGCTGAATTTACGAGATGGTTTCGTCATTTGATCGCAACTACCCACAGATGTTCGTTTACATCCAGGACATGGGTCGAATATCGCGCCAAAACGACAAGTGGTCGAAGGACGTCGCTCGCTCCTCAAAGCGGTTCGAGGCCATCGTCATAGATGTCATCGAGAACGCGCAGAGAGACGGCTCGATGACAGACAGTATCCCGGCCGAGCTTTGCGCTCTCATCCTCTTTGGGATGATCAACTGGGCACACCGGTGGTATCGACCGGACGGCCAGTTCGACCCGGATACAGTGGCGTCCGCCTTCACGGAGATATTTCTCAAGGGCGCTGGAAATGACGGCCCTGCAAAGAGGCGATCTGCACGCCAGCCTAGTGGAGCACGACGGGCCGAGGATCGATTGCAGGGCAAGACGATGGAAAGGGCGATCGATCTCCGCTCGTGAGCTAATTTAAGATCTAGATCCATCTGTCGTCGTCGTCTTTTGGTGGCGATGCGGGGGATGACTGACTCTGAGTTTTCTTCGACACTGAAGTGGCCCTGGCCCAAATTGAATCCATATTTTGGTCCTCAACGAGGAGCCGTCTCGCACATTGTCCCAGTTGTTCGGTCACGGCGCGCATCTCCGGTTTTGAATCCGTCGTTATCGAACAGGGTATGGCCGAACATCGCGGCGTTGTCGCCGAAGAACGGGCTTGCCGGCTAATCACCTCCGCCGATCCGGACCATCCCCAAGGGCTTGGGTCGACGCTTCGTTCATCCGCAGTTATGAAGAGGAGAAAGCATGACTCGTCAACAAATAGGTTGACAGACGGCTCATCTCCACACGATAGTGCGTATGAATCACTCAACGGAGTAGTCAATCCTCAGAGTCGAGGTGCTAGCCGCAGGAAAGAGACAAAATGGAATTCGGACTGCTCTACGAGTGGCAAATGCCGCATGGAATAGATCCTCCTGCTGAAGCACTGGCCCTGGCTGCCATCGTTGACCAAGTGAAGCTAGCCGAGGAGGTGGGCTTTCGATCTGTTTGGTCGGTCGAGCACCACTTCCTTAAAGGTTTCTCCCACGCTTCTGCCCCCGAGGTGCTGCTGTCGTTCATCGCAGCCACCACCGAGACGATTCGGATCGGCCACGGGGTTCGCTTGTTGCCATATCCCTATAACCATCCGATCCGGGCTGCTGAGCAAGCGGCCACCCTTGATCTCCTCTCCGGCGGTCGACTGGAGTTCGGCACTGGGCGCTCCGGGACGTTGCCTGAGCTGGGAGGTTTCAACATTGACCCTTCTCAGACGCGGGAGATGTGGGAGGAGTCGCTTCGGTTGATCGTCGATGCGTGGACGAACCCGAGCGTTGAGCATCACGGCCAGTTCTTCGATATCCCCGGGCGACCTGTCATACCGAAGCCGCTCCAAGCGCCTCACCCACCCCTGTGGGTGTCCGCGACTAGCCCGGCCACCCACGAACTCGCCGGAAGGTTCGGGCTGGGTTTGCTCTCCTTCACGCTGGCGCTCGCCGTGGAGGAGGTCGAGCGAAGGATCACCCTATATCGAGAAGAGATCAAGACGGCCCAACCTATCGGCCGTTATGTCAACAACGAGACGGCTGTCTTTTCCATGTCGCACTGCGCTGACTCTCGAGAAGAAGCCAGGCTACGTGCAGAGAAAGGGATCATGGCATACCAGCGAGACCACATCGACCTCTTGTCCACCATGGAGACTAGACCGGGATCGAGCTATGAGTATTACGAGCGGTTCGTTGGCGTCGACTACGAAAAGTTCTCTTTCGAATATCTCACGGATCGCGACATGATTATGGTCGGGGACCCTGATGACTGCATCCGGGTAGCCAAGCGGTACGAATCTATTGGTGTGGACCGTTTGCTCTGCCATGTTCAGTTCCGAGACATGCACTGCGACGAAGTCCGAGATTGCATCAGGTTGATCGGTGAAGAAGTCATTCCGGCCTTTGCGTAGCCCCACCAGATCACCACGATCTCTTCTCAAGTCGAGATGGATTTACGTAGCAAGGGCCGGTATCAGAATTTCGATGAGCCGGCTCGCCCCAGCGCACGGTTAATGATGGAAGCAGTAAGGACCCGTGGGTGTTTCGGCCAGGTTGTGATCGTCACTGGAGCCGGGCAGTGTCTCGGGCGCTGGAGTGTGGATCTGGTGTCGTTCTCCTGGAGCTCCCACACTGCATCGGTGGGCTGTTCCCCAGGCAATGGTTGTCGCGAACGAGCAACTTTCTGCCCGCGTTCGGACGTCGCACACGATGGCACAATGGCGACGCACGATTTGACGGGCATGTTCTACGGCCCAGTCAGCTTCGCTGCGTTTGCCGGCTGGACCCCCGCCGTCGGCGCAGTATGAATCACGGCGAAATGAAAGTGAGGAGCGAATGAAGGTAATCGAACAGGATCGGTTTTTTATCGGAGGCGAGTGGCGAGTTCCCCAAAGCTGCGAGACCATCCAGGTGCACTCGCCAACCACCGGCGAACTGGTTGGACGGGCACCTTTGGGCGACGCTGCGGACATTGCGGCGGCCGTGGCGGCTGCCCGCAGGGCTTTCGACGACGGATCATGGCCGCGAATGAGCGTCGACGAACGGAAGGTGGTCCTCGCACGAGCTGGAGAGATCCTCGAAGCGAACGTGAAGGAGCTGGGTGACCTCGTCACCGCCGAGAATGGGACGCTCCGCAGAAACGGGTACCAAGATTCGATTCCCGACTTTGCCTATCACTGCGAGCTCGATCTGCCGGTGCCATTGATGCGGACGTCCTTCACGGGTGCTCGGGCCCGCATCGTTCATGAGCCGGTCGGGGTGGTGGGCGCCATTGTCCCGTGGAACTCTCCTCTTCGTCTCAACCTATCCAAGGTCCTTCCGGCATTGCTCGCGGGGTGCACGATGGTGCTAAAGCCCGCTCCCGAAACGCCACTCGATGCCTATCCGCTGGCTGAGGCGTTCGCTGATGCCGGGCTTCCCCCTGGAGTTCTCAACGTGGTGGCAGCTCAACGCGAGGTCTCCGAAGAGCTCGTCCGCCACCCTGACGTCGACCTCGTGACCTTCACCGGTAGCACGCTCGCCGGTCGGCGCATCGCTGCCATCTGTGGAGAGCGGCTTAGGCGGGCACACCTCGAACTCGGCGGCAAGTCGGCTGCCATACTTCTGGACGATGTCGACATCGAGGCGATCGCGCAAAGTGTGCTAAGCGGGGGCATGCTATTTAACAATGGTGAAGCCTGCGCGGCGTGGACGAGAATTCTCGTCCCGGCCGCTCGCCACGACGAGATCGTCGACGCGTTGTGTGACCGGTTGCGGGTCGTCGTCGTCGGCGACCCTTTTGATTACCAAACCGATGTCGGCCCTTTGGTCGCCGAGCGCCAGAGAGATCGAGTCGAGGGTTATATCCACCTCGCCCAGCAGGAAGGAGCTGAGGTCGCCATTGGTGGTGGACGGCCCGCGCAGTTCGATCGGGGCTGGTTCGTCGAGCCGACCCTGCTTGTCGGAGCAACGAACGACATGCGCTCATCGCGTGAGGAGATATTCGGTCCCGTCGCCAGCGTGATCCCCTACCGCGATATCGAGGACGCCGTGCGCATCGCCAACGACTCGGACTACGGCTTGGCGGGGGCGGTGTGGAGCGCCGACCTTGAGCATGGCGTGGAGATCGCCGGCCGTATCCGGTCCGGGACGGTTGGGGTGAACTGCATCGGGTGTGATGTTGCCTTCCCGTTCGGCGGTTACAAAGACTCCGGTATCGGGCGGCAATTCGGCCCGGAAGGCATTGCTGAATACATGGAGACCAAGACGATCGGTGTCCAAGGTCCGACTCCTTCGACCCCAGCGGCGGAATGAACAAACACGAGCGCCCTAAGTTAGTCCTATTGTTCTGCTACCTACGGCGGTTGGCGTCGTTCGAGCCGGAATAGTTCTGTCATTGAGGCGAGGCCAACATGGTCCGGTTGCGGAGTGCCACTCGAATGCAGATCCACTGCTACGCCGTAGAGCAAGACCCTTGAACTGGATCCAAATGTTCAACGTCACTCGAACCGGTCCGGTACCACGGCCCTTCTTTCATCCGCGGTCGAGACGTCCTACTAGAAGTCGAGATGCAGGTAGGGCTCGAACTTGCACCGACAGATGTCGAATGTCACTCCCTCTACACGATCGATGCAGGTCGCAGGGGCATCGGAATGTAAGGGTTATTCCACAAAGCTGTTGACTTCCTAACTAGTCATCAATACCATGACCGTGACCATCGATCCTGGCTGCGGGATCTCGATGCCTTTCTGATGTTTCAAAGTCGCTCACTGCGTGGGATCGAGATTGGAATCCGAATGAAAGGAGTAGGGCAACGGAGTTCCCATGACTCCCAGCCCCTTGAGACATGGACGCACGACGTTTTGGCAGTACGGCATTGATGGTCTCCGAGGTCGGCCTTGGCGGCCTGACCTTAGGCCGGGAGGTGGACGAAAATGCGGTCGAGAGGATTCTCGGCGGGTACTTGGACTTTGGAGGGAACTTCGTCGACACCGCCGACGTGTATGGGGGAGGCGCCTCCGAGACAGTCCTAGGGCGGGTCCTGGGATCTCGGCGGGACGGGATCGTGCTTGCGACAAAGTGCGGGTTTCCCACGAGTGACCGTTTGGTTGACTCCGGGCCATCCCGGCGTCATATCTTGGATGCGATACATACGTCGCTTCGGCGACTACGGACGGATTGGATTGATCTGTACCAGATCCATACCTGGGACACGCAGGCTCCGCTCGAGGAGATCCTTTCGACGCTGAATGATCTGGTGCACCAGGGCACGGTCCGGTACATCGGCGCGAGCAATTACGCGGCTTGGCACATGGCCAAGGCTCTAGGCCTCTCGGCCCTGCGCGGATGGGAGCCCTTCGTATCGATCCAGCCGTCGTACTCGCTCATTGCGCGTGAGGCAGAGGTGGAGCTCATTCCTCTTTGCCGCAGCGAGGGCCTCGCATTGTTGCCATATTCCCCGCTGGGTGGCGGTGTACTCACAGGAAAGTATAAGTACGGCGAACCGCCAGGGAGCGGAACGCGGGCAGGAGGTGAGACGCCTTCGGTGCTCTTCATTCCGCACTTAATGACCGCGCGCAACATAGCGATTGCCGATGTCGTGGGTGACGTGGCGGCCGATATTGGATACTCGCGGGCTCAGGTTGCGCTTAATTGGGTTCTTCACAAGCCCGGCGTCACGGCACCAATCCTCGGCATCCGAACAGTGGAACAACTGGAGGATAATCTTGGTGCGCTTGGATGGCGCCTCGACGAGGAGCATGTCCGGCTGCTGGACAACGTGAGCGAGCCCTACTTCTGGCATCCCCACGACATTCATGTCAAGCTCGGCGTGCGGCCAAAGGACGATGGTGCCGCGCCACAGATCGACAAAGCAATTCTCGGCATCGATGGTCCCCCGACAAAGGACGGCTGACTTGGCAATCGAGAGTCGAGAAGGAGGCTTAGGCGGAGGGAGAGTTTGATTAGGCAACAAACCGTTGACTGTCGCTCGACGAGGACAGCGAGTCGATTTGGCGTATAGAAGAGCCCAAATCTACGCGATCTTGACCAGGAGCTAGGTGGGCATGCGGCTTCGGGCTGGCCATGGCTCCGCGGGCGCTTGATGGCCGTCTTGACGATCAGCGGGCGCTCCTCAGTCGTTATCCGGCGGGGACGGCAACCCGCCCACTGAGGGTCCTGCGCATGCACCCCTTCTTGTTGAAGGAGTGTTCATCTCTGGCGACCGGTCGGGGCTGCTCGGGACCAATCGGGCGATCGCCGCCACGTCATTGACCCCAGCCCAGCGAGGACGACCAGAGCCCGACGCCACATAACGATCGACTTGTCGCTCTTTCCGCTGCGCCGGCGCACGATCCGCTGGAGCTGCCTGCCTCCTCATCGGAGAGCCGGCGCATCTTGACACGAGTAGCCATCGGCAAGTTTGCGGCGATCCGGCCGCACAGGTGGTGGGCGCGCCCCCGAGGCTGGTGGTCACGGCACCAGCCGATTCAAAAGTTTCGATTCAGACGTGCTCGCCCGAGTCATGTGACCAAGCGCAACCCAGATGGTCGACCCTTCTCGCGGCTGCCCCCAGATCGTTTTGTCAACAAGAGGGTTGACAAAACGATCTGGGGGCAATACGTTATGCAACGTCCTAATTGGAAGACATGAGTTACAGCCAAAGGCTGAGTACGAGGAGAGTGGCCTAATGGGGGGAAGCAGGAGACAGCTGAACATCGCTGGGTTGCTGGCTGGGGTTGCGCTTCTGGCGACTACATTTGTCAGTAGTCCCGCTTCTTATGCCTCTTCGGCAAAGAGCCCCTATGTCATTGGGTTTACCGGTCCGCTCACAGGGCCCGTCGCCCAATACGGAATCGAGATTGTCCATGACGACCAGGGCTACTTTCACTATGTAAACGCACACGGGGGCGTGAACGGTCATCCGCTCAAGCTCGTGAGTCTTGACAGTGGTGCCAACCCAAGCACCGATGCGACCAACGCGTTGCAGCTCATCACGGCGGACCATGCGATTGCGATAACTGGACTAGTCATTGATTCGAACTGTCCGGTGGTGGCAAAAATCACGGATGCACACCAAGTGCCTTTGCTGTGTTCGACCGGGTCGGAAAGCCTCACCGCTGACCCCTTCGTCTTTAGCCTGACTCCCTTGCTTCAGAGTCAGGTCCGACCGGACATTCAGTTGGCGAAGCGGCTCGTTCATGGGAAGATTCGGATCGCGACGGTTGCCGACCAGACCACTGCAGCCGCCCAATGGGGCAGTGAATCAGTCGCCAGCGCAAAGGCTGCAGGAATGGCTACAACTGGGTTAACTACCGTGAGTCCTGCGGATATCGATTTATCGACGGTGGCCGCGAACCTTGAAGCATCCAATCCAAACGTCGTGAACTTTGACATCACGAGTGAGCAGCAAACCTCACTTGTCCGTTCAATGGACCAGGACGGCTATAAGGGAATTTTCATCGGAAGCGGTTCGACTTTTGACTATCCAACCCTTTCCACGCTTGCCAACCCGAGTGTCTATGTCACCTCCAGCACTGAATATGTAAGTCCCCCAGGCAGTGGAAGTGCTGCAAAAGGGTACGTCCAGTCATTGGCGTCACAGGGTGTGACCTCAGTCGCCAAACTGAACGTCCAGGAACAGGAGGCTTGGTACGCGGGATCTGTCGGCATGGTCGCAGGTCTGAAGGCATGTGGTGCGAACTGTACCGGCGGCCAGGCCCTGGTCAAGGGTCTTGAAAGCGTTTCCCTTGACCTTACGGGAGTCCAGGCTCAATACCAGTGGACGAAGAAAGTCCACTCCCCAAAGGTTACGTACTATGCCTACCATTGGGTGCCGAGTAAAGGAGCACCTGTGCTGGTGGCAAGCGGCCTTACGCAGGGAACGTGACAGTCATCTTTTGACGGTGATCTCGTGAGAGAAGACGCGAGGGACTTACTCCGTCTCCTTCAGCACAAGAGATGGAGCGGATTTCGTGACCATAATCGATGCCCAGTTGCACGAGCCCTTTGTCAGCCTTGATTGGGGAGACGAGGATATCGGCACTCGCCGTAAGGTGTTGACCGAAGTGGAGCTTGCGTTCATGCGCGCCGTCGGTGTCGATCGTGCCGTTCTGCACCCTATGTACGACCTGGAGTGGGCAGAACAACTAGCAAGCCAGTCACCCGACAAGTTCGCCGTCGTCTGTTTGATGACGCCCGGCGGCACCCAGGGTCTCGATATAGAAGCGCCCAATATCGATGAACTTGTGGCGGAGCAGTGTCGCAAACCAACGACGGTCGGTCTTCGCATCCTGCCACGCGCTATTCCTCCGGGGTTCAGGGGGGAGGGTTATTCTCAAGTGAGAGCCGGTCTGTACGACCGAGCACTAGCCGCATGTGAGCAAGCTGGAGTGGCACTGTTCATGGCTACAATGGGGGATCTGACTCTTGCAGGCCAGGTGGCGGCGCGTTACCAGACGCTCAAGATCGTCATCGACGCGATCGGCCTCCTCCAACCACCCAGCGCGCCGCGTGGCAGCTTGGACCCATTTGCTGATATTCCCGATCTGCTCTCTCTTGCACCGTATCCGAACATATTCGTCAAGTTTGTTGGCGCCCCGAGCATCGCACGCGAGCCGTATCCCTATTTAGACGTATGGCCTCACCTTCACCGCGTGATCGACACGTTTGGCGTTGATCGACTGATGTGGGGGTCCGACGCGTCGAAGTTTGCCGGAAGAATTGGTTTCACATCGACATCAATCCCCGGCGGGTTTGTGATCCCGGAGACCTTTGAGGGTCAGCACTCATACGCTGAAGCCCTCCATTATCTCTTGAACACCGACGAGATCTCGCCAACCGACAAGGAATGGCTTCTATGGCGAACGGCTGAAGAGGTCCTAGAGTGGTCATAAATTGGTGCGCATTTCGCCTCACTTATCGTGACTTCTTGAGGGGAGTATCACGACGTACTTCACCTCCCAAGTCTCGACGAGCGTCTGCCGGCGTGATTTAAGGCGCGCAGAATTACCCCTGGTTCATGGCTGTCTTATCACGCCCCGGAAGGCCCGAGCGAGATTCGGGGTTACTCAGAGACAACGTCCAATGCGCTCCGTTTCTCGAAGCGCATTGGAAGCACCGCAGGGCCAAAGAGGGTATCTGACCACAGGTGCATTTCGACGAATCCGTCGATTGTGACGTGCTCCAAGCGAGATGTAAGAAGCTCGGTCGCAACCACCATATCCTGCCACGCCATAGTCTCTCCAATGCAGCGATGCACTCCGGCACCGAACCCGAGAGCAAAGATCGGGAACGGACGATCGATGTCGAACACCGTTGGGCGTTCAAACGAATCGGGGTCCCGGCCCGCAGCGACGAGATTTATTCTCACATTCTGCCCAGCAGGCAGGTGCACTCCGTCGAGCACTAAATCTTCATTGGGTACTCGGGCAAGACTTGTAGCGACTGGCGCAAGTCGTTGCGCCTCTTGCAGTGCCGCGGGAATCATTTCTGGTTCGCTCCACAGACGATCCCAGACTTCGTGGACTACGAATGCCTGGAGCGCGGACGCAAGTTGGTACGTTGTGGTGTCGATTCCGGCCAGAAGGAGATTGACAACTCCCCATATCAGCTCGTTCGGGGTGAGCTTTCCTTCTTCCTTCTCCGCATCGATGAATGCGCTCACAAAATCGTCTTGTGGAAAGCGCCGCCTCTCATTTAGTAGAGTTTCAGCATAATCATGTAGAATATTCAACGAATTCTCGATGACGTGGATATGCGGCTCTAGAGGGACAAGGACCATTCGTCGGAGCTCAAGCGCTGCACCCACAAACTTGGGGAGATCCACGACGGGGATTCCCAATAGCCGGCACAGTACCTCAGCGGAGAATCGCTCCGTGAACTCACCCACCATTTCCCCTCGGCCGGCTTCCAGCAGTTCACCCAAGAGTCGCTCGCCGACTTCATCCATGACCGACCGGTGCTGAGCGATTCGACGTACGGCGAATGGACGAGCGAATACCTTACGCACCCGTCGATGCCGATCAAGGGGCAGAAATGGGAGGACGCCATCCTCGACAAACTCCGCTAAGTTGCTTGTTGCACCCTGGGCCGTATAGTCATCTCGTGAACTTGTCCTAAATCGTGGGTCGCGAAACACCTCCTCGGCGAGGTTGTGCGATAGAACCTCGACACCTCGCAGGCTTCGTGCCAGTTGTCCGAATGGACGAAGACGATTGAGCTCAGCATCCGGGTCCACGCCAAAACTGCCTAAATCAAGGACCGGTAAATCGACTACCTCAATCATGGATCTGCCCTTCTGCGTTTATGGGTCCAAATAGAGCGTGTCATTCTGCGACTAAGTCCATGTGGTAAGTGAACCGATCTGGCGCTGAAGTGTGAATTTCCCAGCGCGTGTCGGGACATGATGTCCTTGAAGTCGTCGCGTATCGCATAAGCCGCCATGGGCGTATAAGCACAGGGCATCAGACAATTTGACCTGGATTCCCACTAGCCGACCAGCATCTGGCATCGCACCCGTCAGTCCATACTGTCAAGCTTAGGCAGTGGAGTATGGAATCTTGCCATGTGTCCGAACAACGCCAAGCTTGGCCACGACGGGACCATCAGCCGGGATAATAGTTGTTCAACCATCTATCGACCATAGTTCCCCAAAATGTGCAAACAGCTCAACGCATCTGTTGATGATGTTACCTCTTCCAGTCGATATGTCAACCGACCGACGGCAAGCTCTGGTATGGCCGCGATGGGGAACTCAAGTCAGGGGTCGAAACGGCCGAATTAGTTTTTAGTCTATGAGGTAGCGGGCCTTCGGAGGCACAAATGACCGTGGTGGGGGTTTTCGCCAAGAGAGAGTGTCGTTCATGACTTCGAGGGCTCACCACGCGAAGGTCGAGATTCGCTGCCCGGAGGTTCGGGGAATACTTTGAGGTGACCGTGCGGCGCACGCTGCGGTCGGAGGTGAGGCGACACAACCCCC
Source organism: uncultured Acidimicrobiaceae bacterium (assembly GCA_963706555.1). Classification (GTDB taxonomy): domain Bacteria; phylum Actinomycetota; class Acidimicrobiia; order Acidimicrobiales; family RAAP-2; genus Bog-473. Next base: position 152,143 of record OY970164.1, on the reverse strand, counting down.
TGTGGCGCCGAACGAATCCCGGTTCATGAGGAGAGGCGGCCTGCTCGATTTCCAGAAGGTGCCCATTTCCGTGCTAGCGAAGCCGCTTCACTTTCGGCGATGCGACAGGCGTGCCCAACCGGCTCCGGGAAGTGCACGTTCATGTGGCGTGGGCCTTCTGGCTGATGCCGATGTAGGCCGCCTTCACGTCGGCGCGCTCAAACACCTCGGCTGGCGCGCCAACTGCGAGCGCCTGGCCATAGTCGAGCACTAACATCCGCTGGCAACAACGCCGAACGAAATTGACATCGTGGTCAACGATGATGACGGTAACCCCTGAACTCTTCAAGTACGAGACTATGCCGACGAGGCGCTCGCGCTCACCACTCACGGTCCCTGAGGTCGGTTCGTCCATCAAGATCAGCGATGGGGAAGAGGCCATCGCTCGGGCGACGTCCACGACCCGTTGGACGCCGTATGGGAGCTCTCTCAACCTTACGTCCGCGCTTGCCTCGATACCGAACAGCGCCAGCGTCCTCCGGGCGACAGCAGCCTGCTCCCGCTCCCGTCTGCGGGTCCCTCGGGTTCCAATGGCCGCAGCGAACGCCAGGGAAGGCCCGTGGTGGAGCATGCCCAGCATGAGGTAGCGCTCGGCAGTGAGATCCTTGAAGAAATGGGCGTTCTGGAACGTTCTCGCCAGCCCCATGGCAGCGATCCGATGGGGTCGTTGGCCTTCGATCCGTCTGCCGCGAAACCTGACGGCTCCTGTCCCCGGGCGTATCAGGCCGCTCACGCAATTCAACAGCGTGGTCTTCCCCGCCCCGTTCGGGCCGACGATGCCGAATACCTCCCCTTCACTCACGTGGAACGACACATCGTTGACGGCTCGGACCCCGCCGAACTCAACGGTGATTCCTGCCACGTCGAGCATCACGTCGCCTTCACTCATGTGACGCCGCCGAGTACCGTCCCCGACGGGACAGCCTCCGTGCTCTGTTGATCGACCAGGACTCCGTGGTCGAGCACGAAATACGAGTCACATGACTCGAGCATCGAAGAGGCGTCCTGATCGACCACTAGAATTGTCGTTCCATCCTGCCGCAACGCTTCAAGACCCTCGAGCACCGCCGCGACTGCCACGGGAGCGAGTCCTAGCGACAATTCGTCGAGAAGAATCAACCGGGGACGTCGGCTCGAGGCCAATGCGATCGACACGAGCTGCCGCTCTCCGCCACTAAGCAGTCCTGCTGGGGACTTGGCCTTCCTCGCTACCACCGGGAAGCGCTCCATCGTCTCCCGGATCGCCTCTTTGTCTCGGGTGAGGAGACGAAGATGCTCTGCCACCGTAAGGGACGGACACATCTTGTCACGCTCCGGGACCACGACGATCCCAAGCTCGGAGCGGCGTCGCGGCGAGAGGCCGCTGACATCCGTCCCGTCTATCTGCACCACCCCACTCACGACTACCCTGTCCCGTTTGGGGAAGCCGGCCACGGCGAACAAGGTCGTCGTCTTGCCCGCTCCGTTGCGCCCGATCAGACCAGTGAAGGATCCGGCGGCAAGGGTGAACGAGACCTTTTCCACGCCCACCGCTCCCGATGCGTAGCGGACGTGCAGCTGGTCGATCAGGAGGAGTGGCCGCGTGCCGTTCCTCTCGAGGGTATCTCGGTCCGATCGTTCGCTTGCTCCCCGCACCTCGACGACTGCCTCTGGCGGCATGCGGAGCTCAGCCCCATCACCGACCTCGCGTATCGCAACTTCACCACCTTCAGTTACACGCACCCGCCGTACACGCGGCGGGTGATGGCACGACCGAGGCGCGGGACCGCTGCAACGAGACCTTTCTGTTCGTAGAGCATGACCACAAGGAACGCCAGGGCATAGAGACCGCTCGCGATCACCGATTCGTTAGTCGACAGCCACTGGCCCGTCGACGAGGAAGACGGGATAGCAGCGTTCGCCCGCTGGAGGACATATGGAACAAGGCCGACAAAGCACGACCCGACGATTGGTCCAGCGATGGTCCCCGTTCCGCCGACGAACACCATGACGATGAGGCTGATGGCTAGTTCGAGCGAGAACGTATCGTACGAAACCACGCCGGAGTAGTACGCGAAGAAGCAGCCGGCAAGGGATGTAAGAGCTGAGCTGCCTACAAAGGCGGAGAGCTTCCATTGGGCGACGTTGACCCCAACGACCCCCGCCGCGATCTCGCTTTCCCGGATCGACTGCCAAGCGCGGCCTGGCGAACGCCGATACATACCCTGCAGAAGGAACACCACTATGGCCAGTGCCCCGGAGAAAACGAAGAAGGCCGAACGTCCGTTAGAGAACTCAACTCCGAAGAGATTGCCCGGCGCGACAGATAGGCCGCCCTGAGCCACATGACCCTGGTACTCCTGAGCCACGAAGCTGACGATATATTGGAAGGCTAGTGTGGTTAACAGAAGGTACAGTCCCCGAAGGCGGGATGCCGGCAGGCCGACCAGCAGCCCTAGGACTGCTCCCGCAACCAAACTCGCCAGCATCGTCAACCCGAGGTTCGTGACCCCCGCGGTGTTCATGGCACCCGTGGTGAAAGCGCCCACCGCCATGAAGGCCGCGCCACCTATAGAGATCTGGCCCGCATGTCCGATTAGCCAGTCCTGAGCGAGGGCAGCAATGGCATAGATGATGATCAAGTTGGCGGTGAGTAGCGAGAATTGGCTCCCACCGAAGCCGATCCACGCCGCCGCCGCCAGGACGATAAGCCAGAAGACCGCGCTACCGAACCCGATTCGCGAACGCACCTCGGAAACTGTCACCTTGCTCATTGGCTCTGGCCCAACCCCTCACCCCGCGTCGGGTTCGGTTGGCACCTCATACCCGCACGACCTGCCGAGCCCCGAATAGTCCCTGCGGCCGAACTATCAGCACCGCGAACAGAAGCCCGTAGCCCACCATGTCCTCCCATATCCCGCCGAAGAGTGTGGTTCCAGCCGCCTCGGCGAGTGCAAGGATTAGGCCACCGACAAGTGCGCCGCCAATGCTGTCCAATCCACCCAACAGGATTGCCGGGAAGGCGAGAAAGCCGAGTGGAGGAAGGTTCGCAGGGCTAACCACTGTCGACAGGCTGTAGGCGATTCCCGCCGCTGCTGCCGTGGCGGCCGACAAGCCCCATGCCAGCGCCGAGAGCGACACGACGTTCACTCCGAGGTAAACAACCAATCCAGGGGCGTCTGCAATGGCCTGCATCTTCAAGCCAAGACGGGTCTTCTTAATCCCGAGGATGAGAAGCGCGATAATGACTACCGCCAAGACGACGGTCACGATGAAGACACTGTTGATCGTGAAGTTGAGAGCTAGATGGATCGGAGTGAAGCTGACCACATTTGGAAGCTGCAACGTGTTCGACCCCCAAACGAGCGACATGATCGCAAGCAGCAGTGACCCCAACCCAATGGTTGCCACCGAGACAGCGAAGGCCTCGGAGTCGTAGACACGGCTGAACACGACGAGGTACGAAAGGACTCCGGCCAGTCCGACGGCGACGATGGCGACGACCAGTGCGGGGATTAACGACAGGTGGGCCGTGCTAGTCAAGGAGTAGAAGACGAAGCCCCCAAGGAGCATGAACTCTCCCTGCACGAAGCTCATTACGCCGGTAGAACGGTAGAGGATGACGAACCCGACGCCAACTAGGCCGAATACGCACCCGAGGGCGATGGCGCCTACAAGGATGTTTGCGAACTCGGCCGGCATCGTGACGTTACGCTCTCCTGCTGAAGTCGAATATCGTTGTGCGCTAGGCGACCGGTCAGACGGTTGGTCCTTTCTGCCGATCCATCGAAACCTGGCACCCACTGACGCCAGGTGCGCGTTTCATTCGCTTTGGTCATCCACAGATTGCAGGAATCCCGGTCGCCTACATCACACCAAGTAAGACGAGCTACGGTGCGCCGTATGGGCCGCCCCGTAGCTGGCAGATTCGACATAAAAAGTTGGACCCCCTGACGTTGACGGCGACACTTCCCCTCATCGATGACATCTACAAGTCATAACAATACCTGAATTGAGCCGGTGTGTAAACGCGGACGTTGACTAGAGGATATTCGCGGGACGGGGTTTGATGTTGAGGGCTTGGCGTGCCCTCGGAACCACGGGAGTTCAACGCAACTTACGGGGGTATCAACGTCTTAGTTGACAACTGCCCATGGTCGAAATAAAGTGCAGCACTTGCGCATTTCAGGAATGAGGGGAGAGGAATGCCTCAAGACACCGTGGACGCGGTCCATGAGCAGCAGGTTACTGACGACAGAGTGCTTGTTGTCTCGTCAGATGGCCACGCGACGGCTCGGATGCGCGATTACCGACCGTATGTTGCGGTTGCATATCGAGACGAATTCGACACCTTCTGTGATCTGCATGACAAAGAGGGAACGCTGACCACTGACGCGGAGAGCCTGAAGAACCGCCTGGATCCGTATGTTGTCGTTGATTGGGTCGATACGGTCATCAATCCTGGACGGCTCGGCGGCCAAAGCAATCCCCACTTGCGGATGAAGGAACTGGATCGTGAGGGCGTTGCGGCCGAGCTCCTTTTTCCTGATTTCGGACTGCCGTTCGAGCTCCACTCAGCACTTAAGTCCGCCCTCCTCGGAATTGAGCGCACTCCTGAACAAATCGAGGTGGCGAATAAGGCCTACAACCGGTGGCTAGCCGACTTCTGCTCCGAGTCGGCCGGGCGGTTAGGCGGTCTAGCGACTGTGAGTTTTGTTGACGTCGAAGACACCGTGGCCGAAATCCACTGGGCCAAAGAGCACGGCTTGGTTGGGATAGTACTTCCGACCCTCGACGAAGCGATACCTTTCTTCCATCCCCGGCACGAGCCCATTTGGGACGTACTGGAGGAACTCAGAATGCCCGTTGCAAGCCATGTCTCCATATCCTCCGTAAGCAAGCACAGTTCTTACAAGTCATACATGGCGGTGCCGCATCCGACCTGCGCAATACCTCTCATGACAGCCCAGGTGTTCTTCTATACACAGCAGATCTTGGCTCACTTGATCTGGGGGGGAGTTCTCGAGCGCCACCCCGGACTACAGGTTGCACTTACAGAGCAGGGTTCGGGTTGGGTTACCAGTGCCATTGGCGGCATGGACTATTCATACGAGAAGAGTTATCTGCGACGGGACGTACGCGAGGTCGTTAAACACAAGCCGTCGGAGTACTACGAGCGACAGATTCACATGGGGTCGTCATTGTTCTCGCGTGCGGAGGCCGAGGCGCGCTACGAAATAGGGGTTCACAAGATCTGCATTGGGATGGACTACCCCCACCACGAAGGCACCTGGGCCAGCGGTCCGGGCACGACCGATTGGCTTCGGGCGACGCTCGGAGCTGTGGGGGTGCCCGCCGACGAAGCTCGTCTCATGTTGGGACAGAACGCCGCCCACCTATGGGGCTTCGACATAGACACACTTCGCAAAGTGTCGCAGGCTATCGGCCCCGACATCCGGACGATACTTTCCCCAGCCGAAGCCGAATACTATCCCCGTGGGGACGTCAACAAACCACTGACTCTGGCCTTCTAGTCTCAGTAGCCGGTCGGCGAGCTAACCCCAACTTTCGTGACACGAATGCTGAGGCAGATTCGTACTCGAATTTGAGTGCCGGATTACCAGGGAGGGACAAGAGACGTCGATCAAAAAGGACTCTTCATCGGGGGCGAGTGGGTCACACCTCAAAGCACTCGAACTATTGAGGTCATCGCACCTGTTACTGAGGAAGTGAGAAGTTGATGGTTGCAGGCAGTGATCGATCGTCTGTTTCGCCACGGACTCAACGCCGCGCTGTTTGCTGAGGACTGTATGCAGCGTGCCGCTACTGGTGTATTCCGATCTGCCATTGCAAGTCGCGGCACGCTTGCGGTCACCCGACAAATTGAGGACTGACATTGACATACGCCTTCGATCCCGAACTGGCCCCCATAATCGGGATGATTCCCGTGATCGACTGGGCCGATGCAGGGGCCGCCAGAGCGGCACTTGTTAAACTTCGTAGCATGGCAGGGCGCCCGCCTGCCTTGGACGTCAGCGGAATCGATATCAGCGATGTTCAAGTCCCGGTACGGGATGGAACGGAAGTGTTGGTGAGGCTATATAGGCCTGCGCGGCGCAGTGGGGTGACCGGTGCCTTGCTACACATTCATGGTGGAGGGTTTATAACGGGCGACCTCGACTCCGAAGCTGGTGACGCGGTGGCGTTAGTGCGTGAGCTTGGCATCGTGGTGGCGTCGGTCGACTACAAGCTAGCCCCGGAGCACCCGTACCCGGCAGCACTCGATGATTGCATGACTGCCTTGGCCTGGCTTCATGGCGAAGCACTCAAACTGAACATAGACCGGACTCGTATCGGCGTATTCGGCAAATCGGCCGGCGGAACCCTGGCGGCCGCAGTCGCTTTGAGGACAAGAGACGAAGCGGGGCCTCTGCTTTGCTTTCAGTTTCTGGGTTTACCAACGCTGGACGATCGGCTCGACACCCCGAGCATGCGCCAATTTGTAGACACGCCCATCTTGACGCGCTACGGCGCAGTTGGTGCATGGAAGAACTATTTGGGATCGCTAAGTGGGGATATCCCCGAATATGCGGCGCCGGCAAGAGCAAAGGACCTTCGTGGGCTGCCTGCTGCTTACATAAATGCCATGGAGTTTGATCCTCTGCGCGACGAGGCGATCAGCTTTGCTGCGCGCCTCCTGGAAGCGGGAGTCACGGTTGAACTTCACGTCTATCCCGGAACGTTTCACGGTTCGCACGCCGTCGCGCCTGGGGCGGCAGTTTCACGCCGCCTACAAGCGGAGACAATAGAAGCCGTACGGCGAGGTTTACGACTAAGCGTTGGACCCGAGCCATGAGTGGAGCTAGCGACATTTCAACGACCCTGCCGAGGAGTGGCGTCCAACCGTGTGCTCATTCGTGAGGCCAGCGTGCTCCTATAGACGACTGCGCCGATCCAGCCGAACATGCCTGCCCCAAGAGGGCAGCGTTAGCTGCTCGGTCATGTCGAGTCGGCAATGCTCTGGGCGCGCGTGCGCTCCAGACCTCCAAGTCGGCCTCTATGAATCGGCCAGGTCGGTTTCGCCGGAGTTGGCAATCGGCGTAAGTCTCCCGATTCTAGAGAAAGGCCCTCACCAACACGTTGTCGTTTCATCGAGCCGAGCAGATGTCCATGGGCAACCGATTCAAGAACGATCTTCTTCAGTGCGTTTGGTCTCGGGGTCGAAAGCGAGCGATTCCAATTTCAGCTGCATCACTCCATGGTTACGTTATGCCACCGGATAGCTTGCGCGGAGCGCGTCTCCTATCCCCCCGGGAGGGTCCCGCGCGAGCTATCCGGTGGCAGACCTTCAACAGGGAAAGGACATTCGGTTGATGTCAAGCGCACTGGAAGACATACGGGTGATCGACTTTGGCCAGTACTTGGCCGGGCCGTTAACCGCAATGTTCCTCGCCGACTTCGGAGCCGACGTTGTCCGGGTGGATCCTCCCGGCGGTCCACGCTGGAACCATCCCGTCAATGCGGCGTTACAGCGAGGAAAACGGAGCATCGTCCTTGATCTCAAGGAAGATGCCGACCTGGCCGTCGCTCGGCGCTTGGTCGACGCGGCAGACGTCGTCATTGAAGGTTTCCGTCCGGGCGTGATGGAACGACTCGGCCTCGCAGCAGAGTCGTTCTTGTCAACGAACCCGCACCTGATCTGGTGCTCGCTGCCCGGATTCGGACGTGATGACCCGCGGGCCGCTGTACCAGCATGGGAGGGGGTCGTCTCATCGGCCGCTAGCTTGTACCCCCGGCAAATGTTCGCCGTCGACGGTGACCCCTGGTTCTCGGCCCTCCCCTTGGCGTCGAGCTTTGCCGCGTTCGTCGCATCGCATCGGATCGCCGCGGCCCTGGTAGCCCGTTACCGCTGGGGCAACGGAGACCGGATCGAGGTCCCGTTGTTCGACGCATCTTTTGAAGCGATTAGCGCGTTGGCTGAAGTGCCGACGTCGCGGGCGTTGGAATTCGGAACGTTGGCACGCTTCCAACGCGCCAACGTTGCCGGCTTTCACCGCGGGGCTGATGGACGCTATTTCGAAGTCGACGCACCGCCCCGCGGCGCCCAAGCGCTTCTTCAGCACTTCCTGCCGGAAGCCGATATTCTGACTGCCGATGATGATGAGGTTTCCTATATTCGGACCTTGTTCGATGAAGTGTGGCCCCAACGGACTGCGGCGGAGTGGGAACGATTTGGGCAAGAGGAGCTCAAGGCTGCCGTCGGCGTCGTCCGGACATCCGAAGAGTGGCTGGAGGACGAGCACGCTGCGGACAGTAAGTGCGTAGTCGCGATAGACGATCCAGAGCTTGGCAAGACACGGCAGGGCGGGTTCCCCGTACTGCTCTCCCGTACGGAGCCAACAGTCAGCTCGCCACGCCATCCCCTCGATTCCGACCGAGAGGAAATCCTCCGCGAGCTCCCTGAGCTTGACAGCAAACCGGTGCTTCGGGCCGGTAGCTCGGTAGACTCCCAGTCTCGACTGCCTCTCGCCGGCGTTAGGGTCCTCGACGCTTCGATTCTATTTGCCGGGCCGTCAGCGACGAGGATCTTGGCTCAATACGGCGCCGAAGTGATCAAGATCGATAGTTCGGAAGTTCCAATGGGCGACATCAATCCGCTTTCGGACGACCCGAGTTGCCTGTTCGGCCATCGCACGGTCAACGCCGGGAAGCGGATGATGTTCCTGAATCTCAAGACGGCGGCGGGCCAGCGTGTTCTCCGCCGCATGATGGGATCGCTGGACGTCGTACACCACGTCTTCACCCCTCCGGTCGCTGAACGCCTCGGACTCAGCCTTGAAGAAGTGCGTCGCTCCAACGCGGACATTATCTACTCGAGCACGTTGCTCCACTCGATTGGTGGACACCGAGCTGGCTACCGGGGCCACGATATGCTGGCGCAACACGGAACCGGGATCAGCGAACGTCTTGGCGGTGACGGTCCACCTCTCTACGCGGGGCTTCCAATTAACGACAACGCTTGTCCGCATCTGAGTGCCTTTGGCCTCCTCGTGGCCCTCTTTCACCGCTACCGCACCGGTGAGACTCAAGAGGTCAATTCTTCGCTGTCGCGGACTGCCACGATGCTGCAGATGCCCTACATGATGGGCTTCGACGGCCGGCGCCGAAACGAGCCCAGAGGACCTGATGCGCTCGGTTGGGGTGCCTTTGATCGACTGTACCGGGCAAACGACGGCTGGTTCTACTTCGCGGACCATGGGCCCGGCACCAGGGACAAGGTTGCCTCTGTTGCTGGCCTGGATTCGGTAAGCGATGTCGGTGACTCCGATATCGAGGAGTGGCTCGAGGAGCGATTGGCGAAGCGCTCGGTGGCCGAGTGGGTAGACGTTCTAAATGGATCGGGGATCGGTGCTCATCGCTACACCGGGCTCGCCGAGCGCCTGGCCGGAGGGATAACGTGGGACCGTCGGCTCCTCACCGTCGAAGATCATCCAGGCATAGGGAAAGCGATCGGCATGGGCGTACCCTTGGTCGGTAAGAACCCCAACGATCAACGCCCGCTCGTAGCCAGACGGCCCGGAATGGATACGATCGACATCCTCGAAGAGAATGGCCTCTTGGACGAACTACCGGATCTTCTTCGCAAGCACATCGTGGCCGTTGGCGAAGATCCGATAGTACGGACGACGTCCGTCCAAGGGTACTGGGACAACATCGGCAATGTGTTCCTGGCTTCGGGGGTTGATCACGTTGGCGAGACTCATGACGCCGCCATATCGTCGATTTTCGGAGGCAAAGCTATGTCATCGATCTTCTGGAACCTGTCGGCGAGGGTCAAGAGTACGTAATGATATTGACAATGGGAGAGCTCAGAGTTGAGGCAAGTCGACTTGGTCGACTTTCTGGCGCCAGACAAGAGACGGTGAGTAGATGATCGCCTCACCCCTGTCGCCGTTGACCTCTTCATCCAGTGCTTCGAGCGAGCACGGATGTCGATACCGTCTCACCAGCGCGTAGGCAGCGTGGCCACGACCGTGGAGATAACCGTCAATGCGGATCTGATAGTGATAGGTGCGGGTATGGCCGGCATGACGGCCGCTGCGTTCGCTTCCCGCCAAGGCTTCGAAGTCCTCGTGGTGGAAAAGGGTCCGGCCATTGGGGGATCTGCCGCTCTCACGTCAGGCGGACTACTGCGACCGCGTTCTGCTGCCGATCTTGTCGCCGTCAACCCGAGCGGCGATCCCGCACTAGCCGTGCTTCTGACAGAGGAGTACGACAAAGCGATCGAGTGGATCGAATCGCTCGGTGTCAGCGTGACCGGCCCGAACTCAATGATCGAAGATGTGATGGGATATCCGACGTTGCTTCGCGCCTGCGACATATTGACGTACCTTGACCGATGCAGAAGCACCGTAGCTGGAAGCGGTGGCTGGATAGTGCCGAATTGTCAGGTACAGCGCCTCCTTCTAGAAGGCGGTGCCGTTGTTGGTGCGCTCGTGGAGGACGATAGCGGCCTGAGCACTATTAACTCCCGTTGGACGCTGTTGGCGACCGGAGGGTTCCAGAACGACGCTGACCTCCGACGGCGGTACCTTGGAGAAGCTGCGGTGCATATGGAGATCCGATCCAATCCTTATAGCGCAGGTGACGGGCTCCGACTGGGTACGGCGGTGGGGGCCGCGCTCAGTGAACACATGTCTCGGTTTTACGGCCACACGGTGCCGTGGCCTCTCGATGGCGGGTTGACTCCTGCTGACTTCGTGCCCCTGAGTCAACCGTTCCTCAACGCGCACGCCATCCTCATCGACCAGGAGGGGCGGCGGTTCACTGATGAGTCCGCTGGGCCGTTTTCCAATGCGAACGCTGTTTTGCACCTGCCGCGAAGTCGAGCCGTCCTCATAGCAGACCAGCGCATCCGCGATGAGGACACTAGCGGGGGGCGCGCTCCACCACGCTGGGGTATGAGCAAGTTGATAGACCGAACGATGCAGCCAAGCGCGGCGCCAACGTCGCAGAGGCGCAGACGTTGGCCGAGCTTGACGAGCTTGTCCGACCTTGGGGCTACCAGGGCGTCGAACAAGCCGTGACCGACTTCAACCGGTCTCTCATGGAGAATCCGGAAACGTTGGAGCCTCCACGTCGAACGCACCGTCAGGCGCTCTCGACTCCTCCATTCTTCGCAATGGAGATTCAGCCTGCCATCACAAATACCTGGGGTGGACTTCTGATTGATACGAGTGCTCGCGTACTTGGCGAGAACGGGCTCCCGATCCCCGGACTTCTGGCAGCCGGGGCCGACACGGGCGGTGCGTATCATGAAAGCTATAGCGGAGGCCTTGCACTGGCATGCGTGCTCGGCCTCCAAGCAGGGAGGATGGTCGCGACCACGCGCCCTCAACATTCAAATTGACAGCGCAGCGTGTCGACTCCGGATGCTTGGCTTCGCATAGGACGTGGAGGGGAAGTGGGATTTGCGGACTTCGTTGGGCGTACGCCCATCGACTGGATGTCTGAGACGTGTAGGTCGGTCTCGAGTTCGATGGTCCGTATGACGCCTTATGAAACGACAAGATGTGTCTCGTGCGATCCGAGGCTGTGAGGCGCAGCCAACAGGCGAAATGCGTAGTGGGATGCGCTGGAACCAGATACGCCGATTACGAGGCGGCGCCGACTGGGCAACTCGTTGTCCTGTTAATCTCATGCCGCGGGTGCGTTTGCGAGCGCCTCCGCTGTGTGATCGAGATGCCGAGTCACGGCTCGAACGAAGCCCCGGGCGATCTCGACGTCTCGCTCGACGGCGGGCAATCTGGCTTGATGACCAGTCCAACGACGCCATGCTGCTCAATCAACTGTAACAAGCGACCATGATTGCACGGCTGAGCCCGAAGCTCTTCGAATTTGGGGTACGGATCGAGGGACTAACCAACCTCAACGCGACGGCTCTTGGCGGTTGGGGTTTGACTACGCGACAACCGTATTGGCCACTGTCGCTTCGCGCGAAAATGGGCGTCGCGTCAGAGGGTTACGAATTGCTACTTCGCGAAGCTTGGCCGAGAACATGGGTGGGAATGGACCAATGGTCCCCCGTGCATTCGGGTTCTCAAGGGATAGCGCCATTGCGGGGAGAAGGCTGCCGAGAGCTGTTGAGTGTGCGGTCGATGCTTCCACTTGCGTGATCTTCTCGATGCCGGCTTCGACGAGGGCAATGCAGGCGTCTTGGAGCGGGCAGCCCCACTTGTAGGCCCCACTTGTGGTTGGCATGGTTTCGCCGATGGCGGCCTCGGGCCGAAGCGGGGCGATAGGTGTCGTGGAAGCGCTCGCTAAGCGCCTAGTAGTGGGCGAACCTGGCTGGAATTCCGTTGTGGCGTAGGCGCTCAGTCCCCGCGTGGCCACCATGGCGCCAGGCCACGTATTCGATTCCGCCGGTGAGGGTGGCTTGCTCGGACACCCCGTGACGCCACAAGAGGCAAAACACGACATGGCACGGTTTTCCCGCGCCGCATCGTTTGCTGACCTTGTTACCGGTCGTCAACAAACTAGTTGACAAATGATTCTGAGCGCAATACGGTACTTGTGTCCGAGTCAGAAGACACAAGTAACAGGCAAGGGGATGGGTGTCGCAAATGGGGGGAAAATGGGTGCCGCTGCTGTGTTCTACCGGTTCGGAAAGTCTGAACGATGATCCTCACGTGTTCGGGCTGACTCCTTGGCTTAAGTCCGGGGTCGCCGTCCCATCCGAAGGGGAGTGCGAGGCATATGTGCCCCACTCGCCCAGAGGCCAGGGAATCGAGCACGTTCTTGGCCGGAGGCCGGCCCGACGAGGCCCACGATGCATCGCTCATGGGGATCTTGTCGAACACGCTCGAGCCCTAACTACAGGTACCGGGTATCGCCGATCGGCTGTTCCAACTGAACCAGGCCATCATGCGCGGCGAACGCCATTATTCGCCGGACTATCTCCAGTACAGGCTTGCGATCTTCGCCAGCCGCGGCAACTCGTGCACTTAGTGCACTGCTCATCGTGGGCGACGAAAGTGGTGAACAGATGACAATTCACACGCTAGTTCGACGCGTTTTGATCGTCCCGCTGTTTGCGGTGTCGGCAATCGTTGCGACCGGTGTGGGGTCGAGTGCGTCGGCGACCGAGCCTCAAACGCCGATCGTGATCGGTAACATTGGTAGTTATAGCGGGGTAGAGGCCTCCTCTCAAGCCGCCGCCCCGATCGTGCTGAAAGCGTGGGCGTCGTGGGTCAACGCGCACGGAGGTCTGCACGGCCGTCCAGTGAAATTAATCATCAAAGATATAGGCGCCAATCCGGCGGGCGGCGTCGCAGCCGTCAAGGAGTTGGTTGAGCAGGACCACGTGGTAGCGATTGTAGGCGAGGAGGATAACAATGACTCCACCTGGGCGTCCTACGTTGCGAGCACGGGCATCCCGGTAATCGGGGGCCAGTCACTTGATCTGCCGTTCGCGACGAATCCGGACTTTTTTCCGATCGGCACCAACATCTTCGCCGATATCTATGGCGAGCAGACACTCGCTAAGAGCTTGGGTCCGAAAGAGGGCTTGCTCTACTGCGCTGAGTCTCCGCAGTGCGCCGGCATTGCTCCGCTTTCGAAGTTTATTGCCGCTTCTACTGGATTGCAGATACCCGTCTCAATCGAGGTGTCGGCGACGGCGCCGAACTATACCGCTGTCTGTGAGCAGCTGAAGTCTGCTGGAGTGAGCAGTTATGCCATTGCTGATAACTCGGCCGTGGTTCTGCGGATCGCGACGGAATGTGCCCTTGATGGCCTAAAGGCCAGACTGACAGCCACCGACGGTTCGATCACCAGTTCGTGGTTGAAGAAGCCCGCGGCCAACGGAGCGCTCGACTCCGAAGTGGACTTGCCGTACTTCGACAACTCTATTCCGGCAAGCAAGCTAATGCAGCAGGCAATCAAACGTTACGCACCCCATCTCGGTCAGCTCAACGGCCCGACCTCTGTGTATTCCTGGGTGTCGGGCATTCTTCTGGACAAGGCCGTTTCGGCTATCCCGCTGGGAGGCAAGATTACACCGGAGTCTATAAAGACTGGCCTCTATACACTTAAGAACCAGACGCTTGGGGGTCTCGCACCACCGCTCACTTTTTCGCCTGGAAAGCCCTCAGTCGTCAACTGTTATTTCGTCGCCAAGATAACTGACGGTAGGTTTACCGAGCCACAAGGTCATCGGACCAGCTGTGCTCCTAACGCCGTGGTGAACAAAGCGCTCGGGCTTGTCGCCAAGACGTCGTGAGGCCCGAGCCACCATATAGCTGATCAAGGGGTGCCCTCTGGGAGTGCTCTTTGGGAATCAGTAAAGACGAAACATCGCTCCGAAAGGCGTGGAATTGCTGCCCTACATCATCGCTGGCCTGGTGTCGGGATCGGTCTATGGACTCGCGGGCATCGGGCTGGTTTTAACGTACAAGACTTCGGGCGTTTTCAACTTCGCTCACGCAGCGATCGCGACCGTCTCGGCTTTCACTTTCTACTCGCTACACGTGACCCATGGTGTTGCCTGGCCATTGGCGGCGGCGGTGTGTCTCGTCCTGGTGGGACCGATACTGGGCCTGGCATTCGAACTCATGGCCCGTGTTATCGCAGGGCGCAGCCTCGCCTCCCAGGTGGCCTGCACTATTGGCATTCTATTGATCGTGCAGGCAGTCATCGTCATAATCTACGGCCTGTCCAACGCTGCGACCCTTCCACACTTCTTGCCCCAGGCCGCATTTACGGTGGCTGGGACACCCGTCACCGCAGAAGAGATCATCATCTTTGGAATAGCGCTGCTGTCGACAGTCGGCTTACATTTCTTCTTTCGGACGGCACGGCTCGGCGTAGCGATGCGGGCGGTGGTGGACGCCCCCGATCTGCTCGATATCGCCGGCACTAGTCCCCGCCGCGTCCGCCGCTGGGCATGGGTTATAGGCGTGTCGTTCGCGGCGGCATCCGGGCTCCTGATCGGACCGCTCATAACTACACTAAATCCGATAGCGCTGACGTTCCTTGTCGCAACGGCATTCGGTGCGGCGGCGTTCGGGGCCTTTACCAGCTTGCCCTTGACATACGTTGGCGGCCTCGTCATTGGGCTGGGAGAGGCGTTCTGTAGCAAATATCTCGTATCCGGATTCTGGAGCGGACTCGCCCCGACCTTGCCATTCCTGCTTCTCCTTGCGGTCATGTTCGTAGCTCCACGCAGCCGCCTCGCTGAACGCCCCTTGCGGATGTCTCCAGTGCCATCCTCTTGGACGGCACCACTTCCGCTGCAAGGTGCCGCCGGCGTATCGATCCTTGTACTTTTACTGTTCGTTCCAAGCTTCGCCGGATTGCACCTCACGGCGTGGACCGACTCGTTGGCGATGGTGATCCTCTTCCTATCGCTGGGCCTGCTCGTGCGCACCTCAGGTCAGGTCTCGTTGTGCCACGTGAGCTTTCTCGCTATCGGGGCCTGCGCGATGTCAGATCTGACTATCACGCACGGGATCCCTTGGGTGCCGGCTCTGCTACTAAGCGGTCTTATCGCAGTGCCGATCGGCGCTCTCCTGGCGATCCCCGCCATCCGACTATCCGGTCTCTATCTTGCCCTGGCAACTTTTGGGTTCGGGCTTGTGTTGCAGTATTTGTTCTACAGCCAGAACTATATGTTCGGGTCATTTGGTATCGCCAAGGACATCCCGCGACCTCAGCTGTCGTGGCTCGATGTCAACAGCGACAAGGGTTACTACTATCTCGTGCTGGTCTTGGCGACCTTCACCGCCCTCTTCGTCGTCGCCTTGAACCGTACAAGGCTCGGTCGTCTACTGCGGGGTCTGGCGGACAGCCCATACGGTTTAGCGACGAGCGGCACGGCCACCTATGTGACGCGGGTCATGGTCTTCTGTCTCTCGGCGTTCTTGGCCGCTATCGCAGGTGCACTACAAGGCGCCAGCGACGGCAACGTTACCGGTAACAGCTACCAGCCGATCACGTCGCTCATCTATTTCGCACTCGTTATCATCTGTCTAGGCGGCGCTCCCTGGTATGCGTTAATGGCAGCGTTCGGCCTTACTCTGATCCCGTCATATCTCACCAGTAGTGACACTCTGAACTATTTACAACTGCTTTTCGGGGCATCAGCTGTGCTATACGCCGTGACTCCTGATCGCCTTCGCACCACACCTCAGGCGATACGGCGCATAGCGGACCGGGTCGCGATGCGCCGTCCGATTGCAGCGTCTCAAGGTGTTCCTGAACGCGCGCCGGCAAAGTCGCATCGGGCGAAAGGAAAGCTCGAGGTCACGGACCTCCAGGTGCAGTTCGGCGGCCTCATGGCAGTCGACGGCGTCAACCTGGTTGCACCGACACGACGCATAACCGGACTGATTGGCCCCAACGGAGCAGGGAAGACGACGACGTTCAACGCTTGCTCAGGAATCAATCACCCGAAGGCCGGCCGGATATTCATGGACGACAGTGACATCTCACACGCCAGCACATCAACTCGGGCACGACTCGGGCTCGGACGGACGTTCCAGCAGATGGAGTTGTTCGATACCATGACCGTGCGACAAAATGTGGCCCTCGGCGCGGAAGGCAGCTTCGCCGGACCCAATCCGTTATCGCACCTGTTCGGCACCCCGTCTCAGAGGCGACAGATTTTCGACGCGACGAACCACGCAATTCAACTGTGCGAACTGCTGCCTATCGCGGAATCGGTAGTCGGATCGATTTCAACGGGCCATCGGCGACTTGTAGAGCTAGCTCGCTGCCTCGCCGGGCCGTTCCATATCCTGCTGCTTGACGAACCTTCGTCTGGGCTCGACCGGGCAGAAACCGAGCGATTTGGCGAAATCCTAAGGAGCGTCGTTCAAGAGCGTGGGATCGGAATACTGCTAGTCGAGCACGACATGTCATTAGTAACGGAGGTGTGTGACTATATATATGTGCTGGATTTCGGCCGGCCGGTCTTCGAAGGAAATCCATCCGAAGTGATGGGATCTTCGCTCGTGCGTGCGGCATACCTCGGGGATGATCTCGTCGAGGAAGTCTCGTGATTCCTCCCATGGAAAGTGCGAGGTTGGTTGATCTGATGGACATTCCGGCCATGAACCCGAGGCAGCCGACGACCTCCGACTCGCCCGCCGTTCCGGTGATGGAACTCGTCGGTGTTAGTGCGGGCTATGGCCGCACGGCTGTTCTGCGCGACGTCTCACTCTCCGTGCCGAAAGGAAGCGTCGTTGCCCTGCTCGGACCCAACGGCGCGGGCAAGACCACGCTGCTTCGGGCCGTCGCAGGCCTCTTGCCTACCACCGCTGGTTGCGTACGCATATGTGGCCAAGACATGACCCGTCGTCCCCCATTTCAGCGCACCAAACAAGGACTTTGCTTGATTCCAGAAGGGCGCGGCGTCTTCCGAGGGTTGAGCGTCCGGGACAATCTGCGCATGCATGTGCCCCCCTGGGCTGAGGCCGACAACGCAGTCGATCGCGCCATCGAGGTATTTCCCGCGCTCGGGGCTCGGATGGATCGGATCGCCGGAAGCATGTCAGGTGGCGAACAGCAGATGCTCGCCCTCTCTCGTGCGTTCGTAGGCGAACCGACAGTCGTATTACTGGACGAGGTCTCAATGGGCCTCGCGCCCATCATCGTGGACGAGATATTCACTGCACTTAGACGATTGTCAGAGCGGGGTATTGCGTTGTTGCTCGTAGAGCAGTATGTGCATCGTGCGCTGGAACTGGCAGACACCGTGAACATGCTTGAACAAGGACAAATCTCATACTCAGGTGACGCTGTTGGCCTCAACGAGGCGGCCATTGTCAAGGGCTATCTCGGGGTTGACACCTCATGAGAGAACGAGAGCACTACAACCGCCGGACTGCGATCTGACCACTGAATCGGCTCGCCGGTGCGACGAGCCACGTCGTCCTGCGTTCGCGACGGAGGGTGAACGTTGAGCGGGGTTCGGGTGGTGGAAAGCATCGGTCAAGACTTCCTCTTGCCATGAGTTATGTTCAAAACGGTTCAACCTGCGAACAAGCGGTGGAACAACGATATGTCAGTCAGGAAAACGACCGGAGGCCGACCCCAACCTATCTTCAACAATAAGAGCACTCGAACCAAGGATTGGTTCGATAACATTCGCGCTGCCTAACAGGATCGTCGGGTGCCAGTTAGGCCTTACTTATGAGTCGGAGAATCCCCGTGCACGTACTTCCCTCTACGCTAACGCCCTCTTCGGTTAACGCTGCACTTCTGTTGGCGCGGGTCATTCTAGGCAGTGTCTTCCTCGCGCATGGTATCAACCACATCTTTGGAGGCGGGAAGGTCGCGGGGACCGCCCGCTGGTTCGAGGGACTCGGGATGCGTCCTGGGATCGTCCACGCTTGGTTCGCGAGCGTTACCGAGGTCGGTTCCGGCGTTCTACTTGTACTCGGTCTCATCACTCCTCTAGCCAGCGCAGGCGTAGTGGGCGTCATGTTGGTGGCATGGATCACAAATCACCTGAAGAACGGTTTCTTCATCTTCCGTCCCGGAGAGGGATGGGAGTACGTAATGATCCTCACCGTGCTCGGGGTCATGATGGGCACCTTGGGCCCGGGTGAGTGGAGCATTGACGGGCACGTACAAGTCCTGTCGCGATTGTGGGGTTGGCCGGGATTCGTCATTTCGCTCGGGGGTGGTGGTGCGGGAGCTGCATTGCTACTCACGACCTGCTGGCGGCCTAAGCGGCGTGACTCCTACGACCCCGTGCAACTCTGAAACTCCCTCAAGGCGCAACGACCTCGGCTGAGGCACCGGGTAATGCGTCTTGAGCAACAAGAGAGACCGCGTCATAAGGTATGGGTCCGAGGCGCACCGGGACCAACCAAGCGCGACATTGGTTTGGTCGATCAGTTTGGGAAGCTCATGTTTTCCGTTGCTCTCGGCGCAGGTGATATCTGCGGTGCTCGTCGCTGCCAGGGGGGCCGCGACGGCGACTCCGTGCTGAAGGTCGCGCGCGTTCCTTCTGCGGTCATAGATTCGAGGATCAACTGCTGGTGGCCATCCGGTTCGTCCAGAGGGGTTCGCGGAGTACAGGCGTCGAGACGATCAGCTTTATCTAGCCGGTCTGGCGAAATCCCGTCGAGGAGGGGGCGCCCATGCGGTAGTGACCAACGGGCCCCGGGGAGGTCAGTTGTGGGAGTCCAACAATCAAGGGGTCGTGGTGAATGGCGGATGGCTCTCAACAGCCTCGCGCGCCATTCCCTCAGGTCTGGTCATCGGCTTAGGGCCAGATAGCCCTGACTATTTCGGGCAGGCCGTTCAACGCATCACAGCACACAGTGAGCGCGACGTTGATGCCGCGATTCTTCAGCGGGGTGAGCACGTTCACTCAGTCGAGGCGGCTAGAGAGTTGGGCACGGTGCCGGGGCATAAGGTTCCCTTTCGGTCGCCGTGGCGCATCGAGCGTGACCGGTCCGTCGTTGGTGTGCACTACTTTGCCTGCCGTTGAGTTACGCGATTCTCTAAACCCAGACTGGCGGTCCACACCCAAAATTGTACCTTCCGGAATTTTCCCGACGCCTTTCCCGGAAGATTCCCTGGCCATTGATGAGTTTGGATTCTCACGCAGACCCCGTTACCGCCTGAACAAGTCGATCTGTCTCGAGAGCGTTGTATTACGGAGTGGTCCGATTGAACTCCCTGGGGTGAGTTGGGTGAGCGTTGAGATTGCGTAGTCATTCGGGTGATGTGCGTAATCCAGTGTGATAGGAGCCGCCCAAATACTGGGGGGCGTTGGTGAAAGCCTCTGCACACAATACGTTTTCGTTGTGTTGCCTCGAAGGGACCTCATAGGAGCATGACAGTGTTCTAAGGGCAGGGTTCACTGTTGCCAAGCCGCACGATGGATGAGAGTCCGGAAAACGAGGACACCACATGGTGACGGAGCTGGAATGGGAAGAGGCTCAAGAGAGGCAGCAAGGGCATCGCGCTTTCAGTGCTGTACTTGCGCTCCTCGCCTTGGCATCTCTGAGTCTTCCCGCTTCGGCCTTGAGCGCCGCCTTGGCCTCAGGTACAGCCCGCTACCTGCTTTCGAGTGGATTCCTGGTTGTGCTCTTGGCGCCGATCACTTTGGCATTGCTATGGGCCGGCAACAAGCAGCAGCGACAGGCTGATCTCAAGGTCCGAAAGCTGACGCACGAGCGTATGGTGCAAGTCCGGCGCCAGAGATTCGAGAGCCGGTTAGCCAATGCACTTGACATGGCCGAAGGCGAACCAGAGGTAATCGAAGTGATCGAAAGATCCTTCGCTTCGGTGCTGCCCGATCAACCTGTCGAGCTTCTCTTGGCAGACAACAGTCATGCCCACCTTTTGCGTATGGCAAGTGCGTCGCCCGACAGGGAACCACCAGCGTGCGGGGTGGACTCACCCGATCGCTGCCCGGCGGCCCGACGAGCCCAAGTCCAACGATTCGACGACAGCGACGACCTCGATGCCTGCCCAAAACTGCGAAACCGCCCGAAGGGTCGGTTGTCGGCGCTCTGCGTTCCGGTTTCGATCATGGGACGAACCGTGGGCGTCATACATGCCACCGGTCAACCAAAAGAACAGATTGACGAGGACACGGTGGAAGATCTCGGTACGCTGGCAAAACTAGCCGGGGCTCGGATTGGCTTACTCCGAGTGATGGCTGAGACGCGGCTTCAGGCGTCCACCGACGCCCTAACAGGACTCTCGAATAGGAGATCGTTCGAGGAGAAGGTTTCTGCCGTCCGGCACGACAACTCTGTCCTTGCGGTTGCGATGGGTGACCTCGACCACTTCAAGATGCTGAACGACACGTACGGTCACGAAACCGGCGACCGGGCTCTACGGCTATTCTCACAAGTCCTGCGGGAGTCATTCCGATCCCAGGACATGGTTTGCCGACATGGAGGGGAGGAGTTCGCCATTGCATTTCCGGCCTGTACGGCACCTGACGCCCGCGACGCACTAGACGCCCTGCGTTCGCGTCTCAGCGCGGCCATTACCGTCGCAGGACTCCCTTCCTTTACGGCGAGCTTCGGCGTTGTTGATGCCGATGAGCAGGAGAATCTCCACGCCGCCCTTTCTCGCGCTGACGCCGCTTTATACGAAGCCAAACTCAAAGGACGTGACCGCGTAGTGGTTCACGACCCTGGCGCACGTGTCATCCCAGCACCGACCGAGCCTGATGATCACAGCTTATCGCCTGTTCCTGTTACCGATATCCGACGACGATTACGTTGAAACCATTTGTGGGATGCGCGGATTCGAGCGAGCGTCTAGTAATCATGAATCCCGTTAGGAAAGAAGATATCCATGCCGAAGATCGACATTCTTTTGCCCCTCATCACGGAAGAGATTCTGGAAAGGTTCTCTCTAAGTGGTTGAGTCAGACCGATCCCGGACTTAGTCGTCATCGGTGAAGCGCTGTCGAATATCCCGACTACTACACAGGCTGGAACATCATGACCCAGAACTCGGCTCGCGACGTCGTTTCTGAGTGTGAGCCTGAGAAGGTCGACATCAATGTTTCGGACAACGCCTATGAGGTTGACAATCTCGATGATGGATGTGATCTCCCGCAAGATCTCCAAGGTGTTGTAAACGTCACCATATCCAGGTTCTGTCTCTTGTGCGAAAATATCTACATGGATAATGCAATACGAGAACATAAGTAATCTTCCGGATGACGACGGCGCTTGGGTTTGTCTTTGCAATAACAAGCCAGCCGATGAGGGTTTCTATCCAGTCAATCGGCAGTTTATCGTTGTCGATCCTGTCGCTGAACTTTGGGATTCGACTAACTACGTCTGTTGTCGGTGTGGTCGAGTTATCAACATGGATACGCTTGAGGTTGTCGCACGAGTGAACCCGGCAAGACTCGTGTTCCCAGATGCGGCATAGCGCCACTTCCTGCTCACTTTCAGCGTCGATCCCCATATCCGGACGGAGGACCGCCGTCGTTCCTGGCTTTGAGAATAAACGGGACGCAGCGGTTAGCAACGTGATCTAACGCAAGCAGCTGAAGACCAACGCCGAAGGATTCCGGAAAATGCCTCAGTTTAAGGCTGAAGTATTGCTCCAGGCCGTCACAGTAAAGCTGTAGATATTGCCACCCTGGCTGGAGCCAGTGTATTGAAGTCGAAGAATATCGCGAGCCTGACTAATAGCGCACAACCAGCCGCCAACCGCAACGCCGCTCGTTTACGGCGGCGAATAAATCGATGCCGCCTGGGTGTTTGCTGAGTTCAATGCAGCCGCACAGTCAGCGAAAGATGGAGTGCTCTGACCGGTCCAAGCCACTACACCGTTGTCTGCCTGTAGCGCGAGGCCGGCGTTCGGGTAGTCCCCAACCTTGAGACACCCACTGCACGAGTCCAATGCTGCAACAGGTAGTCCATTCAGTGCATAGTCCTGATTGACAGTCAGGGACACGGAGCTCATCCAAAGCTGTGCACCTGATCTCGGTCCAGAAGTCGAGGATGAGCTTGAGGTCGTTGATTTAGATGTCGTAGAGGACGTACCATCCGAAGGATTACCGCCGGACTTCGAGTTGCTCGGTGATGTTGTTGTTGTCGTCGAGGAGGGGTGAGAAAACGGCCACACACCTTTGTCGTTTGTCACGGCCACGGCCAAACCAATGACTCCGATCAGAACACCGAGCGCTGTCCAATTCACCTTGCGAGATCGGAGTATGCCCACCCGGGAAGGTTAACGCTTGGGTGGCGGAGGGATCCATTGAGGGTGGTAGCCGTCACCTGTAACTGTCATTGCCATGGCCACAACGCCGCCCGGGAACGGGCGTCAGAGCGAAAGCACGGGGGTACAATCACGCAATGTCTGCAAGGATGAGCCGGGAGTCCTTTTGAGCGACGAATCAGCTGCTCCTTCGTTCATCTCGGCGATTCCGACCCAGCCGATCCGCTCTTGAGGTGAATGTAACTCTATGCTCTCGTCTTCTGAGCCATTCTCATACAGTTGCTACACAATGTGGCGTGTTGAGGAATGACGTCGCCAACAGCCAGAGTGATTGACGCTCCATCGGGATCGAGGGTTACCGAGCGACTTCCACATGCGGGCACCATGTGCAGATCCGCCGCCTCTTTCAGCGACCTCGGTTTGGGTATCTCAGCGTTTGACACGTGCCACGTCCCTTTACCAGAGACCGGCGGACGGAAGGTTACGGAGGTCGCTATCGGTCGGTTGCGCAGCACCTCCAATCGCGCTTCATGGTCCTTCCACCACTGTCGATTTTCTTCAAGTAGACGACTCGCTTCCTGCAACTGTGCATAGTGTGCACGATCGTCCTGCACGACATGGCGGGATGCTTCCGCTGTTCCCTCGGGCGGTGTCTCCAGGTACCAGGCCCAAGGATCGAGATCGAGGGGGAATCCAGCGACGGCGATCTGTGGGTCAATCCGGTCCAATGTCGGATCCTCCGCCCACGATTTCCAGGCAGCCATGAGCGCATCCGGAACGGTCTTCGTGGCCGACGTCCACAGGTGATATTGCCAGTCGGTTGCGTCGCAGGGCTGGCGATTCGGCATCTCCATGGCCCGCTGACGTATTGGACGGTGAACCGTGGCGGGTACCTCCGATTGAGCGGGTACTAATGATTGCCGAGTCTTAGCCAAGTGACACTCACGACAAAGTAGCTGCAAGTTGGAGAGATCCGAGGCTGATGTGGCTATGTGGTCAATCTCATTTGCCGACTTTGTCAACACCGCCTTAAAACTGACCCCCTGCCACCGGTTGAAAATTGACCCCCCTCCCCGGAGCCACCGTCACGCAGCGTCGTCAGTAGGCGCCCTCCCAAGGTCTCGATCCTTCAGCCGGTAGCTGTCGCCCTTCATGGAGACGACCTCGGCGTGATGCACGAGACGGTCGATCATGGCGGCGGCGACCACAGCATCTCCGAACACTTCGCCCCAACGGCCAAACGGCTTATTGGAGGTCACGATGACACTGGCCCGCTCGTAACGCGAGGAGACCAGCTGGAAGAAGAGGTTGGCTGCTTGGGCATCGAAGGGGATGTAGCCGACCTCGTCGATGACGATCAGTGGGTAGCGGCCCAGGCGAGTGAGCTCATTGTGCAGCGTGCCGGCGTCGTGGGCTTGGCCGAGGCGGTCCACCCATTCGGCTGCCGTGGCGAACAGCACCCGGTGACCAGCCTGGCAGGCTCGGATGGAAAGACCGATGGCCAGATGGGTCTTGCCAGTGCCCGGTGGACCCAAGAAGATGACGTTGTCCTTGGCCTCGACGAAGTCGAGAGCTCCGAGATGGGCGATGACGTCGCGCTTCAAGCTCCGTTGGTGATCGAAGTCGAACTCCTCGAGGGCCTTTCTGCCCGGGAGTCGGGCCGCCCGGATGCGGATCTCCCCACCGTTGGACTGACGGGCCGCCACCTCTCGTTCCAAGCAGGCCGCGAGGAACTCCTCGTGCGTCCAACTCTCGGCCCGGGCCCGTTCGGCCAAACGTTCGACCGACTGGGCCAACGAGGGAGCCTTCAGTGCTCGGCACAGGTACGCGAGGTCGGCGGCTGGCTTGGATTTCGTTGCCATCACGCCACCCCCAACGCTCTGTCGTAGTCGGCCAGGTCCCGCTCTTCGACCTCGGTCTCGAAGGGCGAGACGGGCGCCTTCTCGGCCCGCATCATGCGCAGCGTCATGGCATGGGTGGCGTCCAGCAGGCTCTGATGCTTGGCCAGACAGCGCTGATGTCGGGCCACTTCCACACCGCCGCAGGTGGCGACCACTGACGTGAGGTCGGATCGCACCTCGATGCGCCGGCCGATATAGCGGGGGTTCACCGAGTAGTCGTTGGTGTCGACTCGCACATAATGATCCCGCGCCAGCCGGGTGGAGAAACGCTCTGCCGGATCGGGTAGGACCGGCGGGAAGGGACTCATGGACCCCCGGTCCTCATAAATGAGTTCGGCCGGGACCAGGCGAATCGTGGCATGAACTCGGTGGTTGGCCCGCTTCAGCCAGCCATGCAGTTGGACGTTGAAGTCCTCTACGTCGACGAAGGAGCGTCCGGGGAGGAAGGAGGTCTCGTAGTAGCCATTGGCCCGTTCGTTCATGCCTTTGGCTTCGGGGTCGTTGGGCTTGCACAACCGGGCACCCATGCCGAGGGTGCCCCGGAAGCGCTGGTACTCCTCGGTGTAGACCTGCTTGCCTCGTCGCCACTGGCCGATGCAGCCTTCGCCGTCCCAGACCGCGGTGCGGGGAATGCCGCCAACTTGATGCAGGCACGACAGCATCCCGGCCAACACGTCGTGCCCGGCCCGGGTTGGGACCATGTGCGCTGCCATGAACCGCGAGTACCCGCTGACCGCGGTGACCACCCAGAGCTTGTCGACCTGGCCGAACCCGAGCGGGATCTCGTAGTCGGGCTGCCACAGGTCGAACTGGACCAACTCGCCGGGCACGTAGTGGGTCCGCTGACAGGGATCGGGCGCCCTGAACAGGGGTCGGAGTTCGGCCACGCGGTCCCGCAAGATGGTGAGGCCGTGCGGCCACTCGATTCGCTCGGCGATCACCGTCGCCGGCATGGTCGGGCAGTTACGCAACAGCTCACAAATCCGGCTCTCGACGTCATCGACCAGCGACCCGCGAGCCTCTCGTTTGTACTCAGGCGGAGCGGAGCCCCGTACTGCTGTTCGCACGGTGTTGCGGGCTACTCCCAGCTGCCGGGCGATGGTCTTGATGCCCAAGCGCTCGGCGAAATACAGCCGACGAATTTCGGCCCAGTCATCCACGTTGATCATGTCCTTACTCCCCGGCCGGCGATCCAGCCAGGGTCCGTGATCCAGCACACTCAGTGGTGGATCACCGGGAAGGGGGGTCAATATTCGAACGTTGATAAGGGGTCAGTATTCAGCCGGTGGCGACAGACTTCCCGCAGTTTTTACATTTACCGTTGTTGTCTCTCTTGATGACGGCGTCGCGGATCTCTTGACTCAAGCTCCGTGCGGTGTCGGCGTACCCACCTCCCGCAATATGGGCAAGCCTGATCTCTAATGCTTCTACAACGTCAAGCTGAAGAAATCGACCGTCGGCTCGGGTGCGCTGAAAATAGCGAATCCAATCGGCTACTTGACTACACAGATCCGAGCAGTAGGTACGACGTGAAGTTGAAGATATGACTTTCCGGCCACAATTGGCGCAGGGATGAGGTTGGACCCGTTGAATGCTCGTCCGGTTGCGCTTGGGCTCCGGTCCTGACCACTCGCTAATATCGAAGGTTTTCGGCACGAGGTCGCATCACCAGCGTCGAGTGACGTCAGGTTCCTTCATGACATCATGCTATCCGTAGTCGGTATCAACGGTAGGAAATTGGACCTCGAAGTATTGGGACCTCATTCGAACTGCCACTGCCGAAGACCGCCGTAGGCGCGTGCTGTCTGATCGCGCGACGATCAGAATCATGACGAAGCCGTATAGCTATCAGAAGTGGCAAACCGCACGAGTCTGGCCCGGTGGCGGCTGGGGCGAAGCCAGGCTCAAGTCCGCAAGGACCAGCACCTCACGCAACGAGATATCGCCGAATATCTGGGCGTGAGCCTGCCCACGGTCCGAAAATGGGAGGACGGCGTGGCACTGCCGGACCTCTGAGTCCATAGACAACCCTCCCAATTCTGGTACGGGCGACCACGACTCATAGTCTCTACAATGCTGAGGTGCCGATAGATCCGCCCGAAGAAGAGGAGCCATTATCCGATGGTCCAAAAAGGGGGCTCGAGGCGGCACGAACAATCGGGTTGGAATCAGCGGCCATCCTTGATTTTCGTGAGCAGCTAGGTCGACAACTATCCGCGATCGTTGTGAACTCTGGGTTGCTCTCGATTGGCAGAAATTTTGGGAATATGGACTTCGGACAGCTAATCGCGCCGACGATTCAGGGTGCCATGAGTGCCGTCGCTCGGTCCGCCTTAGGGGAATCGATGATCAGTGCGAATCTCTCTGCTCAGGTGGCAGAGAGACAACTAAGATCGATGTTTGCTTCCATCGCTCCAGTAATCGACACGCGACCGCTGTTCGCCGAGCATGTAAAGACGATTGAGGCCATTTCGAAGCTGGTAGATCAGAGAAGCCAGATACTCGCTTCTTTCAAACCGTTTCCGCAGATAACCCATCCGATGGTTCACGCAACAGCGGCTTGGGAGCGGACAATTCGGTCGAGCGGCGAACTGGACTCACAAACTCGATTGAATCGAATCGAGATCGCGGGTCGCACCACTGGTTGGGCGATCCAGTCGGGTATTGCCCTCACCGAAAGTGATGAGGACGAGGTCGCTCAGCTTCAATCTGAGGCGGTGGCGGTGCTCGGACCCGCCACGTCGAGCGCCGATCTCACTAACCATCTTTCTGAACTTGACGCCAATCTTGCTGCAAAGTGGAGCGGGGTATGGGAGCGAATGATGACGTCCCGCCGAGTGGTGGAGAAGCGATCCTCGGTCTGACGTGATGGTAGGCGCGTACAACCGGCAGTTCACGTTGAGGAGTTCAGCCCCAAAAAACGCAGGTCGGGTCCACGGCGATCTCGTCGAGGATCACGTTGATGGGCTGGTTGGTGTCGAGGTCGAAGTACATCGTCCACTTGCCGTAGCGGTCGCCGAAGTAGAGCGTCCAGGTGCCATCGCCTTCGTAGCGGAGCTGGGCGATGGGCATCTTGGTCCACTCACCGGGCGCGCCCCTCCAGACTGGTCGGCATTCATGGATGGAGACGGACTTGCCCCGAGTGGTGACCTCGAGGCGCACCTCGTCTTTGAATTTGGCGGGGACGCGTTCGCGGCACCACCGCCTGACCTTCTCAACGTCGAGCTCAGGGAGGACGCTGGCCACCCCAAAAGCGTAACGACCTCAGCCAGCGAGGGGTCTGCTTTCGAGGGCATCGTCGGAGCCCTCGGCGATGGCCACCTTCTCGTTGCGGCGGAGCTGGGCCATCGAGGTCTCCGACAGATAGCGACGCTCGGCCACCTGCCATTCGTCATGGGTCTCAACCACCACCGCGGTCACCAATCGTTCGACCGCCTTGTCGTTGGGGAACACACCGACCACGTCGGTGCGGCGTTTGATCTCTCGGTGGAGGCGCTCGAGAGGATTCGACGACCACACCTTGCGCCAGTGCGACTCTGGGAACGCCGAGAAGGCCAGTAGGTCCTCCTTGGCGTCGGTGAGCATGGCGGCGACTTCTGGAAACTGGCCCTCGAGTGTCCCGACGATCCGGTCGAACTGCTCACGGACCGAGGAGGCATCGGGCTGGGCGAAGATCGTCTGGATGGCGGCGATGACCATGTGGGTGTTGTTCCGCTTGACCCTGGAGAGCACGTTGCGCATGAAATGCACCCGGCACCGCTGCCAGGCTGATCCCACCATCACCGCTTCGATGGCCTTTTTCAGACCAAGGTGCTGGTCAGAGATGACCAGGCGGACCCCTTTGAGCCCTCTGGCGCGAAGCGAGCGCAGGAACTCGGTCCAAAAGGCTCCGTCTTCTGAGTGACCGACCGCACAGCCCAGAACTTCGCGGTTGCCGTCCATCGAGACCCCTGTCGCCACCACCACCGCACGCGAGACAACCTGATGGTCCACCCTGCCCTTCAGATAGGTGGCATCTAAAAACACATAGGGGAACTCCACGTGGGCGAGGGATCGCGAACGAAATGCCCCCAGCTGCTCGTCGAGCTCACTGCAGATTCGGCTGACCTCGGACTTGGAGATGCCGGACTCAAGGCCGAGGGCAGCGACCAGGTCGTCGACCTTCCTGGTGGAGACCCCGTGCACGTAAGCCTCCATCACCACGGCGAACAGGGCCCGGTCGATCCGCCGGCGGCGCTCGAGAATGCTCGGGAAGAAGCTGCCCTGGCGCAGCTTGGGGATCTTCAGATCGACGTCCCCGGCTTTGGTCGACAACAATCGGTCACGGGTGCCGTTGCGCTGGTTCGTCCGGGTACTCGACCGTTCGAACCGCTCGGCTCCGATCTGGGCCGTGGCTTCGGCGTCGATGAGGGCTTGGAGCATGATCTCCACGCCCCGGCGCACGACGTCGATGTCTCCGCCGGCGCGGACAGCGTCGAGCAGTTCGTTCAGGTCACTATTGGTGATGGTCACTGGGTGCCTCCTTGGTTGAGCTTGCTGGTTCAACCGAAGATCACCCGGTGGCCACCTCAAAGTGGTGGACCCCCGGGAACTACACCACTCGGGGGGACATCAACGGAGCGAATAGTCGATGGTGGAGTCGATGCTTCATCACAAGCTGCGAACTCGTTGATTGAGGTGGTCGATTGGACGTTGAGAATTATGTCACCGGATGCTGATGTACTGACGTGGCACCAAGAGCAGGGATTGCCCGCGGGTGAGCTGCACAACAACAGACCCACCAGAGCTCTGCGCGTTAAGTTCGCGGTACGTAATCACGCCGAGAGGGAATTCGCTCTTCCCCTCTATGTGAAGACGGTCACAGAGCTGGCTCGGGTTATAGAGGGCAGAAAGCACCCTCTTGAGATCAATCCCGAGAAGGCACTGATTCCTGTTGCTCTCACGGTCCAAGGTGTCTTGCTGTTCTTGCTATCCGAGTGAATGCCTTTTGGGCTATGCCGATCCGCCCATGAATGGCAGCCCTGTTGACGCGACAGTCCGCTTGTCCCACGGACTAGGTACGGAAATTCCTACGGCGACCGCCTTCGATGCAGGCGGTCTCCGCGGCGTAGAGCACACTTGCTGACGTCGTTAGGACCGTGCCAACTCTGGGGGATGTTTCTGTATTCCTACCCCATCCTTAGGACAAAGCACGAGTGTCCTACTTGCCATAGTCTTCGTCGCCTCTCATCAAAACAACTGAATCACCTTCGATGTATATCCCGTCTGCGGCATTCGAAATCATTCCCGAGATTGCATCCACGCCACCTCGAATTGCGCCGTGAGGAGTGTTGAATACGAGATTCTCGCGAATGACGTATCCATATCTAAGAAAGTCTGATCCGAATAATCCATCTGCCCCCCTTGGGTAGTTCTTGAACAGAACCTTGTTGTATTCGGGTTTTAGCAGACTTACATAAGCCTTCTCTACATCGGCAACAATGCGCTTGTGGTCAACGAAATTGTTTTGGAACGTGGTTTCATCGAAAACCTCCTCGGATCCGAAGGTTCGGATAACAAGAGGATCGATTCGAAACATAAACAGGTAAATTTCATCAGTAACGCGAGCTCCGGGGAGCCTTTGAGGCTCGTTTGCCAATAGGTCCATCCGAGCCTTATGTCCATGTGCAATCAATCTATCGAATGTGTCTCCCACTTTCGCTATCCCGACATATAGCAATTCGTATGTGGAAGCCTCCAGGAAGCGATCGAGGCCCTCTATGCCGGGTACGCCGCGAGACCGATCCATAAGCAGTTTCTCCGTAGTAAACCAATCGAGGAGCGTCAGATCATCGTCGGTTTCCGAGCCCCCCAAGACACGAATGATTTTCTCCCCCAGCTCAAGGTCGATCACATCTGGATCAGCGTCCACGACTGCGGGCAGTAGTTCTGGGTACACAGTCACTTGGTCCGTGAAATCATTCCCAATGTTGAAGTCAAATGTGAGTTGACCCTCTACGTTGGTCACTGGGAAATGGGTGAATCGTGCTTCAGCGCGCCCAGCAATCATGTAAAAGTCGCTTTGCCTCAGGAGTTCCTCGACTTCGGGCACGTCCTGAATCCACACCGCTTCTTGATTGGAGAGAGGCGGATAGACCATCTCAAGTACCGTCAGCTTCACTATCTCGGTGTGGTCCATCATTTATTGATCCCAGGTATCCCAAATCCGCTGGAGCGGTCGGCGGACGGCTAGAGGAGTTTGCCCCTTGCTGACCATGACGGAATGAATCGATTGCTGCGCTGAGACGAAAGTCTGTCTTGTTTTATTGACAAGGGTGGAGTTCGGAGGAGGCCCCGTTGAGCTTCCTACAGAGTTTATCGTTGCTGTCCGTGGGCGTCTCGCCTCGGTATGCCGGCTCGGATTAGTGCCAGCCGCACCGTGTTGCCATGACACCCCAGCTGTTCTCCCACCATCGCCAAAGACTGCCCACTGGCGTATAATTCAAGAGCGATCTTGACCTGATCAGCAGTCAGGGGACGGTACCGCAGAGGGACTTGGGCTCGCGTCAGATGTCTCGTGACCGTGTCGGCATGGATCTGAAACTGGGTAGCCAACTCATCGATCGTGGCACCGGCTTCATAGCCCGCCACTAGCTCGGCAGCGGCTGCAGGATCGAGGTGACGAATTCTCTGCTTAGGGGTTCTAACTTTGGGCTTCATTGGCCCAGATGGGACCATTTCCACCAGGGCCTGAAGACGTTCTCCCTGGTCAGAGAGGTTCGACCAACGTCCCATAACCTCCACTCCAAGCCCAGGTCACCGGGCTGACCGTGGAATCTCAGTAAAGACACGAATCTCGACGTGTCTTTATGCCCCGAACGTGATTTCTCCGCTCGGCAACCGTCTCGGAATCGATTTTCTGAAGTACTATTCGGATGTGATTTGTCGGGACTCAGACATCGGCATCCGCTTGCGGTGACTACTGAGAGTGAGTGGATGTGGATTCGCGAGGTGTGTCCCAATCGATTTGAATCTTTGAAGAAACGGCGATGTTTTCTTGGAGCCAGTGTCGCGCATAGGGGCACCAAGGCACGATCACCAGACCATCTCGCTCGGCCCACCTGACAGCGGCCTCGACCAAAGAGCCGCCGATCCCACGGCCACTTAGCTCCTTGGAAACCTCGGTATGCACCAATATGAGCCGCGGTCCTCGGCGCTCGTAGATCAGTTCACTCTCCATTCCACCTTGAACGAGAACCAACCGGTGGTTGTCGACGTCGTTCACAACCTCTGCTGGGATTGGTTCAGTCACGTCGCCCTCTTCATCTCGAGCGTAAGCCTCTGCCATTGGGCCGTCGCCGTCTTCGAGTTTTGTTTGATTGGCGCTTCTCGTCAACCAGGGTGAAGATCGAGTTTGGACGGAAAGTTTTGGGGAATTCGATGGGTCGAACCGGCTCTGAGGTCTCGCGTAAATGCGTGTCTACCGTATTGCCTCACTCAAAGTGCTTCAGTGTGAGGGCACGGTGATCTCGGGTCGGCCGGAGATACGACGGGGAGGTGGAACCTTTCGTGCCATGGTGGGCACTCTGATTGATCGGCTGGTGGAGTTCGATTCGACCGGTCATGGCGTCGCGGCGTGTGCTGGCGTGGCAAGTTCATCCGTTCGCGTATCCCACCATTCCGGTGGCACGACGCGTAGCGCAATCGCCCATGTCTCATCTTCGAGGCTAATGGCAATGCGGGTCATCGAGAGAAGGTTGTCGACGAACCAGTCGTCACGGTGGCTGCCTCCGGGGGACCGAAATCGGCTCCCTCTCCGTCTGCCATAGGCCAGGAAGTACCACAGTCCGTGGATACGTCCGATCATTTCGACGTGGCGATCGAAAAGCTCGGAGAAACTGGTGGAGCCGGTCATGACGGCCCCCCATCGACTGATGAGCTCGCGAGGTGGCAAGGGCTTGTTCGAGCGATTCCTGCAGCTCAACCCGCCGGAGCGGGTCAGTCAGGATCGTGTCAATCTTGCGCTTCAACACCGGCGCCCGGGTTGGCGAATCGAGAACCTCGATGACTTGGGAGGGGTCAGCCGCATCGTCGCTGCCGCTGTTTGCTTCGTCGATGACATCCAGCAGCACACCCCACGCTCCGCGTGCGGCCTCGGCCAACTCTAAGAGCGTGTACTGGGCGAGCAACCGCCACCTGCGTTCAGACCGGCGGTTGAGTATGACGTCGATCACCGTGACTGATACCAAGACGACGGTCAGAGAGGCGAGGAACGCCGTCGTCACAGGATGGCCGAGCCAGAAGTTTCTTGCGTAGAAGTCTGACGAAACCAAGACAGCGACAACGGCAGCTGCGACGAGAGCGGCAATAGGCGGGCGTCGTGCTGCCTTCGGCGCCTCGTTGCCCCTGCGCGCCCCACGCCTATTGTTCAAGGACCTGCCGAATCATGCGGACGACCATGTCTCGCCGGTCATACCGATCGGATGGCAACAGCGCAGCGCGCTCGGGGATCTGCGTGTGCCACATCAGGGCGGTTGAGCGGGCGAAAGAGAGCAGCGCAACAGCTGGGTACGCCTTGGTTACTTTTCCCTCCTGCTGGGCGGCCACGACTCGTCCGACTTTGTCCGTGGTCGAGTCCAGGATCACTTCGAGCGGTGGTCCAGCTACCCGCTCAACCTGGTACCAAAGGACCAGGCGCAGCGTCTCGGGAGCGTCTTCGAACTTGTCGAACATTCTTCCGCCGTACTCGGCCAGCTCGTACTCATCAAAGAGCACGGAAGTATGGAAGTCTCGGATGCGGTCCTCGAAAGCGGCGCCGAACAGGG
Organism: uncultured Acidimicrobiaceae bacterium; assembly: GCA_963706555.1. Taxonomy (GTDB): domain Bacteria; phylum Actinomycetota; class Acidimicrobiia; order Acidimicrobiales; family RAAP-2; genus Bog-473. The sequence goes on along the minus strand of OY970164.1, from coordinate 118,707 downwards.
CGTCTTTGCTGCCGAAGTAGGCGTAGATGGCCTGCTTGTTGGCCTTGGCCGCAGATGCGATCCGGTCGACCCGTGCTCCTGCGATGCCGTAGGCGCTGAATTCTTTGATTGCGGCCTCCAGCAGGCGCTGCCTCGTGTCCTGTGAGTCCCAGGGCATGCCGAGTACGTTACAACCAACTAGTTGGATTGACAAGGAGCCTCCACCCTGATTCGATGGTTACGTCAATCCAACTGGATGATTCACGTCGAGTCATTCCTGAAACCTCATCCTCGGTATTCACGAAGCCAGCTCCCCGAAGCGTGTCTCCGGCGTAGCGGCCGTCCGTTTGCGATCGATTGGAGTCGAGGAAGGCGCGCCCACCGGTGCATCAGGGTGGATAGCCACGAGGGCAATGAGGAAGGCGACAAACGCGATAGACGCTCCTACCACAAAGGCGGTGGTGTAGCCATGGAGGGTTGCCGTGAGAGCAGCCTCTCGGGCCTTCTGGGCACCCTGAGACACCACTTCGCTATTCAGCGCGCTCTTGGTGGCGTCTGCTGCGATCGTGACGAGAATTGCCAAACCAAGCGTGCCGCCCACTTGCTGTGCGGTGTTGAGCACTGCCGATGCGATGCCCAACTCTGCGGGCTGCACTCCGGACGTGACACCGAGAACCACTGGCACAAATGTGAGACCCAGCCCCACGGCGAGCACAAGTATCGGGCCGAGAACACCGTTTACGTACGTGCTCTGCACGTCAAGACGGGAGAGCCAAAAGAGGCCGATTGATGCCAACAATGGCCCGACCGTCACAAAAACCCTGGGCGGAAATCGCTTCATGAGTCTGGCCACGATCTGTGACGTCGCCGCTATCCCTACAGAGAACGGGAAAAATGCGAGACCTGCCTTGAGGGGGCTGTATCCCTTTGCTGTCTGCAGGTACAGCGTCAAGAAGAAGAAGATTGCAAAAATTCCTCCCGACAATGTGAACATGACTATGTAGCTGGCGGACCGATTGCGGTTGGCGAGCAGGCTAAATGGAAGTATCGGGTGGTCACTGCGCATCTCGATGACTACAAACGAGGCCAGTAACGTGAAGGCGACGGCGAAGGACGTGTACGTGATCGGATCCTCCCACCCGTTGACAGGAGCTCGCACCAAGCCATAGACGAGCGCCGTCATGCCCACCGTCGCAGTCACCGACCCTGGAAGATCCAGTCGGATGCGGGCACGTTGCTCTGAGCGGGAAAGGACTCGCGGCGCCATGACAACGACCAGCACACCCAGAGGCACATTCACGAAGAGAACCCAACGCCACGACAAAGCAGTGGTGAGAATCCCGCCCAACAGCAACCCCACGGCGCCGCCAGCTCCCGACATTGCTGCGTAGATTCCCATGGCGCGGGTGCGCGATGGTCCTTCTGGAAACGTCTCACCAATCAGAGCCAGCGCAGTTGGGGCCGAGATCGCACCTCCGATTCCTTGGACCGCGCGTGTCGCGATCAGCCAAGCTGACGTGGTCGCGAATCCTCCGGCCAAGGAGGCGAGGGTGAAGATCGATATCCCCACAATGAACATACGCCGCCGGCCGAACACATCGCCCAGACGTCCGCCCAGGAGAAGGAAACCCCCAAAGGCGAGCGTATAAGCGCTGATGGTCCATTCGAGATTGACTGCCGAGAAGTGCAACGCCGTTCGTATAGAGGGCAACGCAACAGTGACGATCGTTGCGTCCAGCACGACCATCAGCTGCGAGGTAGAAATGACTGTCAGAGCGAGTGCCAAGCGTCTGGGATTCTCATCCTTTGCCTCGGATGGCAGACCGGTTGGTTCCTGACGGCCAAGTCGGTCGGCGCTGATACCTGTGTGCGACACGCACGGAAGCACAGGACGGTAGCGGCGCTCGACGTGTCCACTACGGAGGCGAGTCATACTGACAAGAACTCTTTCTCCCGGAAAGGAGATGTCTTAGCGGTAGACACGATCAAAGATGCGCTCGGCGGTCAGGATCACGGTCAGATTCGTCACCGTCGATAGCACCTCAGGGATGATCGAGGCATCCACAACACGAAGACGCTCGATACCTTTGGCCGATCCGACGGAATCGACAACTGTCCAAGGCATCACGTCGCTGTCCCCAACGACCAGGATGTCGGCGTGTTCATCCGGATTCGACACGAAACTCGCTCCTATCTGTTCAAATTATCTCGCCCGGCGTGGATGGTCCTTGGGCGCAATCGACGCGTCCATCACCGAAAAATGAAGCCCCCGCTGGCGCAGAGGACTTGGCCTGCGCATTCGTTCGCAGAAACGCAACGGCGGCAGCGGCATCTTGCGTAGGTAACGCCCTCAGACGGCATGCTCTACTCGCCGGTAAAGCGAAACTCAGCCTGCCAGGGGCCGTCGGACTCGACGACTTCCCAATAGCGCTTCGCGATGTTCTCGGGATCGAAAGCGGTGCCTGCGACAATTTGCCCGGCGATCGTGAGCGTCGCCACTCGGATGCCATCTGCCTCGAGGTCAGCTCCAAGCATGGTGGCGGCGGATCGGAGTGCCGCCTTGCCCAGGGATATGGTCGCCAACACAGGGATTGGGTGATCTGCAAAGCCACCACCTGTCACCATGATGGTGCCGGAACCCGCAGCTCGCATGGCTGGGGCGGCGACTTGCGTCAAGACAATGGCGCTTATGACGTCCACCGCATACGCCATCTGTAGGTGCTCAACACTGGACTCCAAGAGCTTGTCCGGAGCTCCCATGACTGCGTTGTAGATGATGACCCCGGGAGCCCCCTGCTCGTTATAGAGCTCAGCCATGCGGGCCCGGAGAGCTTCAGGGTCGCTCGCATCCGCAGCGATCGTGTCAATCTGCGATCCGGTGTCGTTCAGGCTTGAGGCGAGATCGCTCAGACCATCAGTGCTGCGGGCCACCAGGGTCACTCGATAGCCACCGTTCGCGAAGCGGCGGGCCACAGCCATTCCCAGACCTGGTCCGGCTCCGACGAGTAGGAGGTGACGGTTATCGATCGATGAATCAGCGCCACCTGTTGAGTTGCTGGGCATGAGCCTGCTCCCTTTTGTATCGACTGGTGAAGAGGACATTCCTATGATTTGCCTGCCAAGCCGACCTCGCATCTAGGAAACCCCTAGTCGGCCAGGTGACCGACGCTCGAACGGGAAGGCATGCTCGTGGCCACGATCGCGCCTCCGAGCTCACCATTGAATGTGCGGGCCGTACCCCAGATCGAGACGGATCGATTGCATGACCTGGAACGTCGTGCTGGTGGTGCAGAGATCTGCAGCCGCAAGCACCGCCGAGTATTTTGCTATTACGGGCGCGGCGGCCGCGGCCGTGGTCGCGCTCAGGTACTCGCTCATGGCGGCCCAGACGCTTTCGCCGTGCTCTACGAAGTACTGGGCAGGATCGACGGTGTCCAACGCTTTTCGGGAGCTGTCCACAATGTCGGCCATGTACTGTCGATGTGTGACGAGATCGTCGCGCGTCCCAACCCGGCTCATGTGACCGCTAATGAAATGCTTCCACGGGTAGGTGAGCGTGTAACCTGCGGCCTCGATGTAGCCGGGCACGTCGTTGGCCAGGTTGCCTTGGCAGACCGCCGCCCATCCTGGATTGACGATGTCGACAAGCATGAGCGCGGCATGGCGGGGTAGGTGGATGAAGATGTTGTCAGGGGAGTGATTGGAACCGTGCCAGATCAGATCAATTTGCTCGCCCCCGATGTCGAGTGTTCGACGGTCCTGGAAGGTTTCTTCCGGTGCGGGCCTGGCGGGGTCGTCGTCGCGCAGAAGGAGCTTTCGCGTCTCCTCATGCCCAATGCGAATCACGTCTCTGTCAAACAGCGAGGATGCCCCTGCATGATCTGCGTGATGATGCGAATAGATCAGATAGGTCACCTTGCTACTGACGCCGTTCGCGGCGGCGATCTCGTCGACGGCGCGCTGGATGTTGTGCCCGAGACTGGCCGGAGCGTCGAATAGGACCACTCCGTCATATGTGGTCATGAAGGCACATTGGTAATGCTCGTCCACGATCCGATAGAGGTTCCCCTCGACTCGCTCGACGCAATAGCCCCGCTCGCCGACCAAAGGCCCAAGCGTCTGTTCGCGGATCGTCTTCCCACCGGCGAGCCGTTGACCGGCCGCCGGAGGCGCAGCTACGGACGATTCAGGTGCCGACTCCGTCCGGCTCACGGAGGACTCGCCCCTGTGATTATTCTCCACTGCGCAGGACCGTAACGCCTCTCAAAGGCGCTCGAATCCGGGATTTCCTTAGTCGTGGGACGGGCGAGGCAGGCCTGTCATCTTTCGGCAATGATGTCTGCCAACATGCGTGAAGATTTGGGGAATTCTTCGTCGGCACAGTTATTCGGCAGAGAACGAGAGCGCGAGGTCCTCGACCGACTAATGCGTGGCGGGAACGGCGGCGGCGTCCTAGTTTTGCGGGGCGAAGCGGGGGTGGGCAAAACGGCACTCTTGGAGTATGCGGTTGGGGCTGGGCCAGTTTCGAGTTGCCGAGACATCCGGCGTCGAGGCCGAGATGGAACTCCCCTTTGCAGCACTTCAGCAGCTGTGCTCGCCGTTCTTCGAACTACTTGGTCGTCTCCCGAGGCCTCAGCACGAGGCGCTCGAGGTCGCCTTTGGAATCAGTTCAGGTTCGGCGCCCAATCGATTCTTGGTCGGACTGGCGGTGCTCGGCCTCTTTTCCGAGGCGGCAGAGGAGCGACCGCTGCTCGTTGCCATTGATGACGCACTCTGGCTAGACCACGCGTCTGCGAACACGCTCGCGTTTGTTGCTCGCCGCCTGCAAATGGAACAGATCGTCCTCCTCTTTGCCACCCGCGAACTCGAAGACGTGCTCAGCGACCTACCGGAGCTTCTTATCTCCCCCTTGGGACATCGAGATGCAAGAGCGCTTTTGGAATCTGCATTGCCGGCACCGCTTGATGAGGCCGTGTTGGAGAGAATCGTGGCCGAGACACGGGGGAATCCGCTTGCGCTGCTGGAGTTGCCCAAAGGCCTAACCCCAAAGAATCTGGCGGGCGGATTCGGCCTGCCCGCTGAGACGACGCTCACCGCAAGCATCGAGGAGAGCTTTACGCGACGGCTCGCAACTCTTCCAGAGGATGCCCGCCGGCTGTTGCTGCTCGCAGCGACTGATCCGGTCGGGGACCCGGCGCTGGTTTGGCGGGCCGCCGAGGGACTTGGAATTCCTGCATCGGCTTCAGACACGGTCGAGTTGGACGACCTGTTGGTTCTTGTCCCGCGAGTGGTCTTCCGTCATCCGCTCGTTCGTTCCGCGGTGTATGGGGCGGCGACACCACGAGAACGACGCGAGGCCCACCGTGTGCTGGCAGAAGCTACTGACCCAGAACTCGATCCGGATCGTCGTGCCTGGCACCGGGCTCAATCGACTCAAAAACCCGACGAGGACGTGGCATCCGAACTAGAGGACTCTGCAACCCGCGCGCAAGCACGAGGTGGTTACGCGGCTGCGGCAGCTTTTCTGGAACAAGCCACGGCGTTGACGCCAGAGGAATCCCGGAGGTCGGGGCGCGCGCTCGCCGCAGCACAGGCGCATTTGCAGGCGGGTGCGCTTGAGGATGCTCTGCGGTTGATCGCGATGGCTGAAGCAGGGTGTCTCAGCGATGTCGAACAAGCAAAGGCCTTGTTGGTCCGTGGCCAGATTACGTTTCTCTCTACGCGTAGCGGCGATGCCGCCACACTACTCCTAGGGGCCGCTGATCGATTCCGAGAGGTCGACCCGGAGGTTGCCCGCGAGACATATCTGGAGGCCCTGACCGCGGCAATCTTCGCCGGGCCGCTGGCCGGACCGGGCGCGACCCCCCGTGAGGTGGCAGAGGCCGCGAGATCTGCGCCCCGGACGCAGAAACCACGGGGTCCAGACCTGCTGCTCGACGGTTTCGTTGCGATCGTGAGTGATAACTATCTGGACGCCGTGTCGAGTCTCCGCCAGGCGCAACGCGTGATTGAGAAGGAGATGTCGCCACCTGAGCAGCTGCGCTGGATGTGGGGTGCGACGGTCGCGACGCAGCATCTCTGGGACGACGAAGGGTGGAAACGGCTGGCAGACCTACACCTTCGGCTGGTCCGGGAAACGGGAGCGCTCAGCGAACTGCCGATCTCCCTTAGTCATGTCGGTCAAATGCATGTATTCGCGGGTGAGCTGGCACTGGCCACATCCGACCAAGAGGCTCTCCAAGAGGCTTCGGAACTGAACGGGAGCCCCCTCGCTCCGTACCACGAGGTGAGTCTTGCGGCGATGCGTGGCCGCGAGGCAGAAGCGACACAGTTGTTCCGATCCGCTCGCGCCGAACTGACCAGGCGCGGGGAGGGAGCAGGCCTATCGTTCGTCGACAGAGCGGAGTCCGTGCTTTACAACGGGCTTGGCCGATACGCGGAGGCGTTGGCGGCAGCCCAGCGAGTGGTCAGTCACACCGAGCTCGTCACCTCTAACTGGGCCATGCCCGAACTGATCGAAGCAGCCGCACGAGTAGGGGCTTACGAGGTCGCTGCCGAAACAAATCTCCAACTGATGGTGAGGGCGAAGGCAAGCGGAACGGACTGGGCGCCTCGGGATCGCTGCCCGTTCGCACGCACTTCTCGCGGAGGGCGCGCACGCGGACGACCTCTACGTTGAAGCCATCGAGCGGCTGAGGCGCACGCGAGTATCTGTCGACCTTGCCCGTGCTCACTTGGTCTACGGCGAGTGGCTTCGACGACAACGCAGACGTCTGAACGCTCGAAACGAGTTGCGAATGGCCTACGAAATGTTCACGGATTTTGGAATGGAGGCGTTCGCTGAGCGAGCGTGTGTCGAGCTGAGTGCGAGCGGTGAAACGGCGCGGAGACGGACAGTACAGACGCTCAATCAACTCACCCCGCAGGAACTGCGAGTCGCTCGCCTCGCAGCGGAGGGAAAAACAAACAAGGAGATTGCTGCACAGCTCTTCATTAGCACCAGCACAGTCGAATATCACCTCCACAAGACTTTCCGAAAGCTTGATGTCAAGACACGGACGCAGCTCGCGGGAGTCACGTTGTAGCGGTGACGAATGGATAGGATCGCCTGGACACTTGGCCAGCCTGGAGGATCACTCGGCGTGACCTTATGCGACCTTATCGAGAGGGAATGGGAGCGGATAGTGAGGGACTCCCAACGCCGGTACGAGGCAGGTTCTGGAAGAGAACCTGGTCAAAAAGGCCAAGAACTCCACATTCGCAATGCTCAGGCCGTGAGTTCGAGAACATTCAGAGCGTTTTGGCTCCCAAGGCGATGTCGAAGCCGGCGCCGCTGCGTGCCACGCCCACCAGGAGGACGCCGGCCCGTTCAAGCACGTGAGCCATTTTGAGCCCTCCTGCGTCGAGGGGCCGCATCTCCAAGCTCTGGAGAAACGCTGCGACTCCTGCCTTCGCCTCGGCGCTGTCGCCGGCGAAAAATACGTCCACAGGCTTGTCTACAGCGAGGACGTCTTGGAGAATCGAATGAAAGCCTTTGCGAGGTGTGCGCCTCCATTTACAGGCTGAATCGGCTGGTGAGACGTACTCAAACGAACGTGACGAGAGGATTCAAATGCCAACGAAAGTGTCGGTAACCAGAACCGTTTGGGCGACGAACGTTTCGCTTTTTCGTGCAGCGGAAAGAAGTTGACGGTTAGCCTTCTGGTTCGTCGAGGGCGGAAGCCGTCATCTCTTCGAGGGTCCATGAATCCGGGAAGCGGATTGACGTCATCGCAAAGTTGCCGCCGTCGCACGCCGGGATGATGAGACCCGACATGTAGGCCGAGTCATCCGAGGCCAAGAACGTCGCCACTGCGGCGTTGTCCTTCAGGCCCGGCGGACGGCCAACCTTCAGTGGTCCGACGAATTTGTCGTCGTGCCATGCCTCGCCCGACTGCTGAAGGGCGAACTCCTCGTAGGACATGTTGAGTACAGGGGCATCCAGCGGGAGGGCGAAGTTGATGGACATCCCATGGGTCGGGGCCAGTCCGTTGACCCGGATCCCATACCTTCCCCACTCGGTCGCCATGCTGCGTACCAGACCGATGGCGCCTGCCTTGCCCGCGGCGTAGGCACCGAATCCGACCGGGTAGGCGTTGATTCCCGCAGCTGAGGTTGTGACGACGATGTTGCCGCTGCGCTGTTTTTTCATCTGGTGAAAGGCGTGCTTACCACTGAAGAAGACGCCGCGGAAGACGGTGTTCGTGACGTCGTCCCACTGCTCTTCTGTCGTGTCGGCGATCGAAGGGCCGCCCGGGAGCGAACGTCCGGCATTTGCGAACATGATGTCGAGGCGCCCGAAGTTCTCCACTGCTGCAGTGACGCACTGCTGGACGTCGGCCTCGATCCGGACATCGGTCTTCATGCCGATGGCATCTCCGCCAGCGGCTTCGACCTCCTTCGCGACGGCGTGGGCTCGATCCTCGACCAGGTCGGTCACAACGATTTTGCCGCCCTCGGCTCCCCACTGGAGGGCGCACTCGCGTCCAAGCCCAGCTCCGCCACCTGTGATGACGATGCTCTTCCCCGCAAAGCGATCTGCCACGTTCCGTCCCCTTCACTCCAGTGAATGAAGACAACTATATGCACCAGGAGGCCTCCTGACTTCTGCGTCCTTCACCGGGTGGTGGTACCACCACGGCTTCGCGTCGGTTGACCTCCTTGTGACAGGGGCTGAGAGACAACACTTCGGAGAGGAGGTCACGTTGGCTGTTGTCAGTGGTGGGCCTACCCGTGGGCATCGCCCTCGGACGTGCGATCTGGCAGGCCGTCGTCCGGAACCTCGGTGTCCTGCCGGTCACGGTGGTCACCGGTTGGGTGATCGTGGCAGTAGCCGGTGGGGCGCCGGTGCTGGCCAATGTGCTCGCCGTAGGTCCTGCGGTCGCAGCCGCTCGTTTGCGTCCCGCTGCCCTCCTCGGGTCGGAATGAGCGCGGCAGCGCCTTCAACCACTCCACACACTGCGTCGACGGTTTCGAAACCGATGGTTGCCACGGTCGGCGATGCGAGGTCGCAGAATCGAGTCGACCAAGCCATTAGGGCTTGAGAGCGGAGATCTGGGCGTCGGACGAACTCAACGATCTCGCCGTCACCGAGACCTGCGCCATGCCTCACTGCTGAGGCAAAGGCGGTCCCCCCCAGTCGATTTCGGAGGTCATCGACGAGCGAACTCATTCGTTCGGCATCGGCTGCTCGAAATGGCAAGGCGTACGCTGCACCAGCCGCCGTGATGGCCCCATGAAGCGTCGCCGCGCCAAGGTCTGCCCGCATCTGTACGAAGATGCCGAACACATGTCGAAGCGAAAGCCACTGATTGGCCCAGTCGCCGCCGCGATACCAGAGGTCTATGACATCGGTATAACGCTCCAGTGCTTGACGTGGTCTGCCCTGGCGGGCTTCGAGTTCGAGCACCTCGGTGAGGGCAAATGCCTGGATCCAACGGTTGCCGGCGTTGCTGGCGATGTCCGCAGCTTCTTGGAGCATGACCTTCGCCTCCTCCGGTTTCGTCGTCGTGACAGCAAATCCGGTGGCGTACAGTGCCTGCGCGAGCGCGGTCGGTGAGCCGGACTTCGACGCTGCATCGTGTGACAGCTCAGCGAATCGGATTCCATCCGGCCCCTCACCCAGAATGGTGTGCGCGACCGACCGCATGTAGAAGGCGTGGGCCAGACGTGCTGCCGAACCCGTTTTCGCAGAATCGACCATGAGATCGGCCCAGTGCAGAGCGAGCGGCACTTCACCTCGGTAGAACCAGGCGTTGCAAAGTGCCCGCTCGGCCAGTCCTGAGCAGTCGACGTTGAGCCGATCGGCAGCGGCAAGGGCGTGCTCTCCGAGTTCGAGCGCACCCTCTACGTCCCCACGCACGTAGCGGCCATACGCGCGAACGGCAACAACCAGCGGATACCGGGGGTGCTCACTGGCACCCGAGAGGGCTGCCGCCGTGTCGGCCCACCCTGTAATCTCGGCGCGCATGCACCGAAATCCGTACTCTCGGAGGCTGGATACCAGGCGCAGGGCATAATCGACGTTCGCCTGCTCGATGGACCAAGCATGGGCGGCGCGAAGGTTCTCGAATCCGCGGTCGAGCATTACGACGGCATTGGGCTCGTCCAACCCGGCCAAAGCCGTCGCACATCTCTCCGCCATATCCAGATACCAGCGCAGATGTCGCGCCCTCACTTCGTTCCGCTCGGTGTCGTCGAGGCTGTGACGGCCGTACTCTCGCAGCGTTTCGAGGAGACGATAACGAGGTATTCGCTCTTCGGTTACCTGCACCATCGACTTGTCAACCAAGTTGGCCAACAGCATTGCGACCATCGAGACGCTCAGTCCCCGCCCCCCACAGACTCCTTCGACGGCGTCGAGTTCGAAGCTTCCTGTGAAGACGCTCAACCGGGCGAACAGCAGCTGTTCATCCGGATCCAGAAGATCGTAGGACCAGGCGACGAGGTCTTCGACGGTGCGGTGCCGAAATGGCAACGAGGCTTGAGCGCCGGAGAGCAGTTCGAAGCCGCCCTCGATGCGGTCGGCCAGTGCTGAGGCACTCATCGATCGAATTCGAGCTGCCGCAAGTTCGATGGTGAGAGGGAGGCCATCGAGACGACGAACGATTCTCACCACGTCAGCCACATTCTCTGGCCCGAGAGCGAATCCGGGACGAGCAGCGATAGCGCGCTCCACGAAGAGTTGGGCGGCAGGAACCTCGGCGACCAGAGCCACGGTTGCATCCGACTCCTGTTCGGGAACACGAAGCGGTCCAACGCTCCAGACCTGCTCGCCCGGAAGTCCGAGTACCTCACGGCTGGTGGCAAGCAAGGTGATGTGGGGGCACCAGCTCAGGAGCCGCTCTGAGAGTGAGGCAACGGTTGCCCTCAGGTGCTCGCAGTTGTCCAGAACCAACAGAGCTCGACGGGATCGCAGGTACTCGATGAGCGTCTCCTCGACGGAAAGATTCTGGCGCTGTTGGACGTCGATGGCGATAGCGAGGGAGGCGACGGTCGAGGCGGGATCGTTTACCGCGGCGAGTTCCGCAATGAAGACCTCGCCATCGAACTCGTCCCAGAGTTCGTTCGCCAGTCGCTTCGCCAACCTTGTCTTGCCCACTCCACCCGGTCCGTTGAGGGTCACCATCCGATGGGATCTGATGGTGACTATCAGTTCCTCCAATTTCACGACCGCGTCCAACAAGGCGTGTTGTCTCACTCGCCCGACGCCGCGGCTGTGGCCGCTGCGCCCCGTGGACCCCGTGCAACAGCGTTGGATCTTCGTTCAGAACCTGGGCCTCGAGATCGCGGATGGTAGGAGAGGGGTCAAGGCCGAGTTCCTCACGCATGAGTACCCTGTACGCCTCGGCGTGACGTAAGGCCTCGACGGGTCGACCACACCGATATAAGCCGACAACGAGTTGGCACCAAAGCCTCTCGCGGAACGGTTGCTCGACGACCGCTGCCTCGAGGTCGCCCACGAGCGTGGCGTCGCCACCGAGGGCGAGACGGGCTTCGAAGAGATCCTCGCTCGCGTTGGCCCGTAGTTCACCGAGCCGTACCGCCGCCGGGACCGCCCATTCATGTTCCACGAATTCGTCGAATGCAGGACCGCGCCAACAGGCTTGTGCGCGTTCGAGAAGTTCGACGACAGTCCTTGGATCCGAGGCCGTTGCCGCTTGTTCGCACAGTAGCTCGAAGCGCCTGGCATCAATGGTGTCGGGAGGAGCGTCGAGGAGGTATCCCGGCGGTCGGGCAACGACCTCGGCTTCCGGGCGTAGGAGTCGCCGCAGCCGAGACAAGTGGCTTTGCAGCACCGCAGCCGGATCGGCGGGCTGGTTGTCGCCCCAGAGTTCTTCACAGATCCGATCGGTGGACACCACTGAGCCGAGATGCGCCGCCAGCAGGGCAAGGGCCAGTCGGGGCTTCGAGCCTCCGATGGAAATCGGAATACCGTGCCGTACCACCTCGATACTGCCCAGAACCCGAATGTCGAGGCCAGCCTGCATGGAATCAGTATTGCAAGCCTCCTTGCAAAACGCTTGCAAGGCTCGACCTGAGCCCCACATATGCACCGCAAGTCGGCTGCATGAGGGGTCCAGATACTGGACTTGTCGCCAATCCGGGCGCCTATCAAGGAGGGCAACAATGCCACTGGTGGAAGTCAAGCTCATCAAAGGCGTCTTCGACGCCAGTCAGAAGCGGGAAATGATCAGCCAGCTCACCGAGACCATGGTGGGTATCGAGGGTGAAGCCCTGCGCGGGGTCACGTGGGTCACCATTGCCGAGGTGGAAAGCGGTGACTGGGGAATCGGCGGTAACTCCATCACCGCCGAGTACGTCAAGGGTCTACAGGGGAGCCCTGCAGGGGCCCGGTAGGTCTGTGGCGATCCAACCCGCGTCAGGCCCGGTCGTCTTGTCGGGCCTGACGCGGCTTCGCCTGAGCATCCCCACGGCGTCTTCACCATCCGAGAGCCCACTAGCGAGGAGCTCTGCATGCATGACAGTCTCAGCCTTGATTCCCTGATTCGAATGGCGACAGTTGGGCGTCCTTTCGCGCTGGTGTCGTTGCTCGAGGAGCGACGTTCCGCCCAGACTCACTCCTGTCGTAGTACGGCATTGCGATCGGGCGCGGCGTGATGGCACTTCCGGTTGTCGTTGCCCTCGACGAGGATAGAGAGACCCTCGGTGTTCTCGAGAACCAGCTGCTCCAGCGATACGCCCATGACTACGGGGTTGAATGCTTCTTTGACTGGCGAACAAGCGACAGTCGACGCGGATGCGCTGTTCGTCATGATCGGAGCCGACCCGAAGACTGATTGGCTACCTGCGGAGATAGCGAGAGACCTCAATGGGTTCCTCCTCACTGGTGAGGAACTAGCGGATAGCTCCGGCTGGCCCCTGGAGCGCCAGCCGTATTCCCTCGAGACCAGCATGCCTGGAGTGTTCGCAGCTGGGGATGTGAGGCGTTCTTCCGTGAAGCGTGTGGCTTCGGCGGTGGGAGAGGGATCGATCGCGATACGGCTCATCCAAACCCTCTTCTCCAATGACCAGATGGATGCGGCCAGAGAGAGCAGGATTGGGTCGCGGGTCCAGACCAAAGTATGAGCACATTCGTGAACTTTCTGAGCGTGCGGTGCGTCACTTTCAATCGCTTGTCGAACGCCGTCAGCTTCATCGCCGTGCGCGTTCGCTGCTCTCAGTCTGCTGCGGCGCTCCTCTTGCGGCGACGATGCGCCCTCACGCCGACAAGCGCGGCTCCTCCCGCCACGAGCGCCGCGCCGCCGACAGCAAGCGGGAGCAGGTTGTTCCCGGTGACCGCCAGAGGGCGTGTGCCCGATCCGACGACCGTCGTCCTTGGCGTGGTCGGGTTCCCGGTAGCGGGGCTCATGACCAGTAACGCGCCCCCAGTGGATTCGAAGCCCGAGCCGGCGACCACGCACTTGGTCGCTGACGGGCAGGCGGCCGCATTCAATGCGCCGGTACCGGCCAGACTCTTGATTGACTGGCCACTCGAAATGACACCGGTGACTGGATTGAGCAGCACCGCTTGCCCTTTCGATGGATCTCCGTCATCGTTCCCCACGGCGAGGCACTGTGAGACGGAGGGACAGGCGACCGCACTCAACTTCGCGGCCCGGGACGAAACGGTCCGATCTCGTTGTCCGCTCGGGACCATGCCGGTTGTCGGATCCAGTGGAACTGCCACCGATGGTTGGTCCGCACCCCACCCGACCGCCAGGCACACGGCGGTTGATGGGCAGCTGACACCCACGAGGATCCCCTTGGTCGTGACGCTCTGACCACTTTGTCCCTTCGAGATTCCCCCGGTCGCTGGATTGAGCGGCACGGCAGCGCCAGCCGACCTACTTGCGTTCTCCCCGACAGCGAGGCACTGGTTGGTGGTGGGGCAGGCCACCCCGTCGAGCCCCACGCCGCCAGTTCCTTGGATCGTCTGAATACTCTCCCCGGTCGCGACCGCGCCGGTAGTCGGATTGAGGGATACCGCCACGCCCTCTCCATCCGGAGCATGGCCCACGCCCAGGCACACGGTCGTCGACGGACACGCCACCGCCGCCATGAAGATCCCGGCGATACTCTGCACCCTCTGACCAGCCGCCACGGCGCCGGTCTGCGGATTCAGAGGAACAGCCGCCCCTTGTGATGCGTCGAGGTTCTCCCCGACGGCGAGGCAGTGCGTGCTGGAAGGGCAACTCACGGCAGAGAGCAGCTCGGTGCCGGCAATGGGCTGCACGCCCCGCCCTCTTGAAACTGTTCCTGAAGCGGCAATGAGCGGCGCGGCGGCACCGCCCGCGCCGGTCGAGGCGGTCGTGAAGATGACGCCGACCCCGAGGCATTGGGAATTCGGGGGGCACGCCACCCCGTTGAAAGCGCCGATCCCTGCGACATTTTGGACGCCGGTCCCGGCCACCGATGGCACCGCCAGCAGGCTGGTGAATGCCACTACCATCACCGGAGTCACTGACCGTCTGGCGGAGGCATGACACCGCTGACGCAGACGGGCTCCGAGCCTCATACCGTCACCCCCACACATGCCGAAACGTGCCGACGTCTGCCGAATTGTACCCGACAACGCACTGCGACTTTCCGTCTGCGCATTGACTCATCTAATACCTCCGCGTACACCGATACGTTGCCTCACGTAGAAATCTCCGCTTCGAGCGGGATCGACAGCTGGCGACATCGCGGGTTACGCCTTGACGTCATGGAGCTTTCGATGGGGCAACGCCAGGCAGTGACCAAGAAATTGGCGACGAGCTATAAGCGGGGGTCCCGATCCGAAAAGACCCGGATCCTCGACGAACTGGTCGAGCTGACCGGGTGGCATCGAGACTATTGCCGGGCCGCCCTGCGCCGCGCCGGCACGCTCAAGATCGCCCGGCCCCGAGCTCCGAGGCCCCCCATCTACGGCCCCGACCTGATCGTGTCGCTCACCGTCTGTTGGATGCTGACACGCACGCCTGCGGGCAAGCGCTTGGCCCCGATGCTGGCCACCATCGTCCCGCTGCTGCGCCGGGACGGGGACCTCGCTATGAGCGACGCTGACGCCGCCCGCTTGGTCACCATGAGCGCGGCCACCATCGATCGTCACCTGGCCGGTGCGCGGGCCACGTTGTCGCCCCGGGGACGTTCACACACCAAGCCCGGCACCTTGCTCAAGTCCCAGATCCCGATCCGGACCTGGGCACAATGGAGCGAGAATCGGCCCGGCTTCGTAGAGATCGACCTGGTCGGCCATGAGGGGGGCAACCCGCGGGGTGAATTCTGCTTCACCCTCACTGTGACGGACATTTTCACCGGTTGGACCATCAATCGGTCGGTCAAGAACAAGGCCGCCATCTGGGTCTTCGAAGCCATCGAACACGTCATCGCCCAGTTCTCGTTCCCGATCCTCGGCATCGACTCGGACAATGGCAGCGAGTTCATCAACCACCACCTCTTCGACTACTGCGTGGCCAACAAGATCACCTTCACCCGCTCGCGCTCGGGTAACAAGAACGACGGGGCCCATGTCGAACAGAAGAACTGGACCCATGTCCGCGAGCTGGTCGGCTACCTGCGCTTTGACACCGACAAAGAGCTCTGTGTGCTCAACGAGATCTGGGCGCTCGACAAGGACTACACCAACTACCTCTTGGCCCAGCACAAACTCGTCTCCAAGCAACGGAGTGGGTCCAAGGTCACCAAGCGCTACGACCGGGCCATGACCCCCTATGCGCGGACCAAGGCCCGCCAAGAGATCAGCGTGACCACCAGCACGGAGATGGAGGGGGCTATGGCCACCATCGCGCCGGGGGAGCTCTACCGCGAGATCGCCGCCCTCTCCCAACAACTCGAGAACCTGGCGCTGGTCAAGGCTCCGGCCCCGCTCAAACCCAAGGTCAACCAGGCCTTCAACGAATGGCGCTAGGTGGAGGTTTTACGTGAGGCAACGAATCGACCTTGCCGGAGGATTTGACGTGAGGCAACGGGGTCTGATCGTCAGATCGACGGGCTCACAATGTCTGGTTCACCCCACAAGTCGCGAGGGAGCAGGGATGGTGAGGTCGCCGGGCCCTGGGACGAGAGGAATGGTCGTCGACACCGGGTTGGCGAGGTCGATTCCGAGATCACTGGCTTGCTGTGGGCCATGAATAGATCTCGCGCCCGGCCACGGGGAGGCCCTCCCACGCAACGAGCTGCCCCGGAATGCCGTCTGTGGCGAACAGTGTACGGCCTTCCTCGCCGCCAAAGCAGCAGTTCGTGACGATCCCCCCGCCGGTGCCGCTCTCCGCGATCGGAAGGAATTCGATGGCGACGCCCTGAGGGTCGAGGATCAATATCCCGTGGTCTGCCGCGGTCGCGACGTAGAAGTTCCCGTCCACGTCGAAGCAGAATCCGTCCCCGGCGGCACCGGGGAGCCGGAATGCCCACTCCTTTGAGCCATCCGCCTGTACCCGCATCAAACCGTTTCCTTCGACGACGGCCACTGTCCCACCCGGATCGAGTGCGATGCCGTTGCAATACTCGAATCCGGTGGCAAGTGTGTGTAGCTGCCCGCTCTGGTATGCGTGCACCCGGCCCATCGGTTCGGGGGGCGGAGGGTGGTGTGGAGGATCAGTGAAGTACAAGGTTCCGTCAGCAGCCACCACCAGGTCATTCGGCGCAAGGAACCCGCCGTCGAGGAGGTAACTCACCGATCCGTCACCACGTACCCGCTGGATGCCTGGTCGCGCGGGACGATAGGGCGGGGGGTCGTCGTAGAGCCCCAGAGCGCTGAAGTCGATCCCGCCGTTCTGGGTCACCAAGAATCCGCCGTCGTCTGCCGGCGCGGCTGCGTTGGCTCCGCCCCCGACGTCTGCAATTCGCTGCTTTCGACCCTCGTCCGGCCACACACGATAGAGGGCACCTTCGGCGACCGAAGTGCAGACGACTGTGCCGTCAGCGCACCACAACGGACCCTCCGGGAAGCGAAGGCCGTCGACCACTACCTCGGGTCTCGGGGTCATGTCGGCGCGACGATTCTCGGCCAGATGGCGACGGCGGGGGTCGGACGGGCCAGGTGGCTCGACATCGAATTCATATTCACCTCTCTGCTCTCTGCTTCCTGCTTCCCACAATCGATGACCACGACAACCGGCAGCGAAGGCTACGCAGCACGGAAGGTCACCGGCAAGGGCATGGACCTAAGGAATCGCGAATTGGTCGTGATAGAAGGCAAAGTCTTTCTCGATGGCGTCCAGGTCCAACCCATAGACCGCGGGATCTGGTCGTGTGCCTTGTCGGCGATCCTTTGCGCTCTCCTCCCACCACTCCGCCATGCGGCTCCGAGTAGCGGGGGTGAGGTCGTCACCGAGTTGATCGTAGAGATGCTCCATGCTGCCGATGGGATCGCTTTGCATGTCGCTGAAAGAGACGTCAACAAAGCGGTCCTCCCGTCCTTCGTTGCGAAACTCGATCAGTCGCCGAATCGATTCGAGCCAGAGCATGTGTTCGTGCCGACCGACGGCCAAGCAGTCGAATGAGTCGGTGAGCGGTGTGGAGAGCGCCTCTTTGACTGCGCACACCGAGGGGATGACGCTTGTGATGTCGCGATGAGTCATCACGAAGCGAGCGTCGGGATAGACGGCGTTGAGGCCTTCGATGGTCGTCATGTGCGACGGCGTCTTCAATGACCACCGGTTGGGTGGGCACCTCCACTGCAACAGTTTGAGGACTCGCTTGTGGTACCGATAGGTCGGCTCCATGTCGCAGGTCAGGAGCCATTCGGTGTAGCTCGGCAAAATCGCCATGCCCTGGAACAACTGCGAGTGGAAATCCAGCCCCATGAGAAGGAGGCACTCCTGTGGGCCAGTGGGGGAGCTTGGCAACATGCCGACGAAGTCCGGGAACATCTGCTGGGTCATGTCGATCCCCGCCGCACTCACCGCAATACGCGGGTCTGTGTGCTCGGTCGCAGTTTCAGGGGGCGGGCAGGGCGACGAGGCTTCCCACGTCCTGAGTGATCGCCGGGACTGGTCGCAGGCCAACAGGAAGCTCAGCGCGGTTGATCCCGTTCTCGGCAGGCCGATACCGACGAGTGGAGCGACGATTTCCTGCTGGTCGATCTCCGGATACTCGGCGTACCACCTCTCCACCTCGAGTCGCCTGGACAAGAGCCCGACGATCTGGTCGGCGTAGACCGCTTCACCCAGTTCGTTGAGGTTGCCTTCGTCCGTCAGGGCTCTGACGAGTGCTTGGAGGCCAACCTGCCAGCCGTCAGGACCGAAGTCCTCGGCCTGTGTCTGCTCGCATGCCTTCGCAATCAGCTGCTTCTCATCGATCATCGAGGCCACCCCTTGTCATTTGTCCGTCACTCCCGCGACCTTCAGCCTTCGAGCTGTGCAACCGGGATGGACCGTTCCATCATTCCGAAGGTCTCCTCCCCGTCCCAGCGGTAGCGAACGCCGGCTTGTTGGAGAGCGGGAGGGAACTCCGGCATCCCGCCTGCCATGCAGGCGGACAGGACAGTTTCGCCCTCGATCCGGACGTCGCCTTCCTTTGTTCTAAGGGTCAACGAAACATCCTCCTCGTTCGGTTGGAGCCTGCGCAGCCATGGTGCGTCCACCAAGACAGCTGGAATCATCCGCTCGCCCTCGAAGACGAAGCCCTCGTTGTAGGTGGGCTCGTCAGGTCGGTCCGGGAACGCGAGGGCGCCGAAGCCTTTGCCGCTCGGGAACAACGCGCTGGGCCAACAATGTCCCCAGAAGCCCCCGACGTCGCGGGTCCCCTGTCGGTGAATGCGCAAACCGGTTCCTTGAAATTCCCACTCCTCGCCCCCCAATTTCACGCTGCCCCGGGCTGTGCAGAGCTGCTCGTACCGGGGACTGATGAACGCCCCGGCGAAACCCTTGTCGAACAGCTCCTTTGACTCTTCGCTGAGTGTTCCCGAAACCCAGGGAGGCGCAGCGCACGTGAGCTCGGCTTCCACGTGAAGTGGCATCTGCGCACCACTGTTGTCATTCTTGGCCAACCGTGCGGCGGTGGTGTCGAGGGCTTCGCCGTCGAAGGTGAAGGTCAGCGTCTTGAACGGCTCGACGCAGCGGAATTCCAACCCTCCAGCCCCGAACGTGCGACACACCCCATCGGCGTCCACGGGTGAACGGCCTTCACCGAGCCCACGCACGATGGCTGTCCGCCCGTCGGGAAATCCAAGGTTCACCTGAAGGCCTCGCTGGCCCCAGGACTCAGAGACGGCCTCAATGCCTACCCGTGGCAGACCGATCAAGCCCTTGTCATCGGAGACCCAGAACGAAGCGCTCTCGCGAAATTTGGGGATCCTCTGGTTGTTCGGTCAGGAAAAAATCACGTAACGGGCTCATGTCGCCGGTCAGATCTACAGCCATGTCTTCCTCCTCGAGACACCTTGTCCCAGTTGCCTTCGTGTTTCGTCGACTTGTCGCTACGTGGGCCGGACCGTCGCAACAGCATCCACTTAGCGTTGAATCACATTCAAGGTGCGCAACTGCTCAATCAGTTGTTCGGCGGCCGAATCCGATGAGGTGCTGGTGGTGTCAATGCGTACCTCGGGTTGCTCGGGGCGTTCATATGGCGAATCTATGCCGGTGAAATTCGTGAGCTCGCCCGTGCGAGCTTTGAGATACAGACCTTTCGGGTCTCGAGCTTCTGCAACGTCGAGGGGGGTATCAACAAACACTTCACAAAAAGCGACCTCCCCGGCGCGATCGCGAGCAAGCTGACGTTCTGCTCGAAATGGTGAAATAAACGAAACCAAGACGACAAGACCAGCGTCGGCCATCAAGCGAGCCATTTCTGCGACTCGTCGGATATTCTCAATCCGGTCGGGTTCGGTGAACCCGAGGTCGTGGTTCAATCCATGCCGCACGTTGTCCCCATCGAGCATGTATGTGTGAACGCCCAGGGCTTGCAACCGCTGCTCGGTTCGGTTGGCAATCGTTGATTTGCCAGCGCCGGAAAGGCCGGTGAACCAGATGATCGCCGGGTCATGGCCCATCAACGAGCTGCGCGACGCCGGGGTCACATCGATTGCCTGCCAGTGAATGTTCTGGGATCGGCGGAGCGCAAAATGCAAAAGGGCGACTCCGACCGTCGCATTCGTCAACCGGTCCACGATGACCATGCCGCCGGTGTCACGATGCGAGTCATACGGATCAAAAGGTATGGGCCGATCCGTGGTGATCGTGGCGACTCCGATTTCGTTGAGGCCCAGCGCTTTCGAAGCCAAATGGTCCAGCGTGTTGACGTCGATTCGATATTTCGGCGCTGCAATGGTGACGCCCACGGAGCAGGATCCGATCTTTGCCAAGTACGGACGGCCGGGTACCAGCTCGTGTTCATGCATCCAGATGACATGTGCCTCAAACTGATCGGCGATGCACGCAGCGTGGGAGTTGGCACAGAGAAGGTCTCCACGGCTGATGTCGATGTCGTCGGCGAGGACAAGGGTCACGGATTGGCCGGCCCGAGCTTCTTGAAGCTCTCCGTCAAAGGTAGAAATAGCCGCGACATGTGTCACCCGTGACGATGGCATGACTTTGAGGGAATCGCCCGGCCGCACCGTTCCACTGGTGATGAGTCCCGAATACCCGCGAAAATCAAGATTCGGCCGATTGACCCATTGCACCGGCATACGAAACGGCTGTTCGTCGCAACTCTGATCGATGGCGACCTCCTCGAGGTGCCGTAGCAGAGTGGGCCCGGAGTACCACGGAGTCCGAGAGGATGCCTCAATAATGTTGTCACCCTTGAGGGCCGACACCGGAACGCAGGTAATGTCCGTGAGTCCTATCTGTGCTGCGAAGGCGCGGTAGTCCGTCTCGATTGTCGTAAAGACCGCCTTGCCATAGTTGACAAGGTCCAGTTTGTTCACCGCCACGACGACGTGCTCAATGCCGAGTAGCGCTACCAAAAAGCTGTGGCGGCGGGTTTGTGTGAGTACGCCCTTACGCGCATCCACGAGAATTACGGCCAGATCAGCGGTCGACGCGCCTGTCACCATATTCCGTGTGTACTGCTCGTGGCCCGGAGTGTCGGCCACAATGAATTTTCGCCGCTCGGTGGTGAAGAACCGGTACGCAACATCGATGGTGATGCCCTGCTCTCGTTCTGCCGCCAATCCGTCCACCAGCAGGGCGAGATCCAGCTCACCCTCTTGCGTACCGATCTTTTTGGAATCAGCCTCGAGCGTGGCGAGGTGGTCCTCGAAAACCAGATGAGATTCGTAGAGCAGCCGACCGATCAGCGTGCTCTTCCCGTCATCAACGCTTCCGCAGGTGATGAAGCGAAGGAGCGACCGCTCTTCATGAGCCGAGAGATATGCCTCAATGTCTTCGGCGATGAGTGACTCCTGCGCGTGCGTCATCAATCACCTTCTCGGCTGCTGATCACCTGAGCGCGACGATGACCAGACATCTAGAAGTATCCCTCCTGCTTCTTTTTTTCCATGGAGCCGGACGAGTCCGCATCGATCAGGCGGCCCTGGCGTTCCGAGGTAGTGGTCAGCAACATTTCCTGGATGACTTCGGACAATGTCGATGCGGTACTCTCGATCGCCCCCGTGAGGGGATAGCAGCCCAACGTTCTGAAGCGCACACTTCGCTGCTCGGGAATTTCTCCGGGCAACAGGGGCATGCGATCGTCATCCACCATGATCAACATTCCGTCTCGCCGCACCGTCGGGCGCGGAGCGGCGAGGTACAGCGGCACGATAGGGATGGTTTCCCGTTTGATGTATTGCCAGACGTCGAGTTCGGTCCAGTTCGAGAGCGGGAACACTCGCATGGTTTCGTCGTGAAAGCGGCGGACGTTGTACGTCCGCCAGAGTTCGGGGCGCTGCGCTTTGGGATCCCAACGATGGCTGTTGGAGCGGACGCTGAAGATTCGCTCTTTGGCTCTTGACTTCTCCTCATCTCGACGGGCGCCACCGAACGCGAGGTCGAAGCGCCAAGATTCCAGGGCTTGTTTGAGGCCCTCGGTCTTCCACATGTCCGTATGCAAGGCCGATCCGTGGTCGAAAGGATTGATTCCTCGTTCGAGACACTCCGGATTTCGATGTACGAGGAGATCCATTCCGCTTTCCCTCGCCATCTGATCTCGCATTTTGTACATGGACCGGAATTTCCAAGTCGTATCGACATGGAGGAGCGGGAACGGCGGAGGGGAGGGATGAAAGGCCTTGCGGGCCAGATGAAGCATTACGGAGCTGTCCTTGCCGATCGAATACAGCATGACCGGGCGCTCGCTTTCCGCGACCGCTTCTCGCATGATGTGAATGCTCTCGGACTCGAGGACTTGGAGGTGCGTGAGTGGTTTCGACTCCGCTGTGCGCAAACCCCCCATCCGGCTAGCATTACACTTTTCTACGATGATGTAAACTCTGCGGATCGGTACATCGGTGGGTTCCTTCGATTGCAACCGGGATCGAGGGATTGCGCCAGCCTTTCGAACGTTGCGTTGTAGCGTGACAGAGACGGGATAGAGGGCTCGACGGAGGGGACCAGCATGGCGACGAATGACAGCGTTCCGGACGGTATTGAGGTTCCGGCTCGATTTTTGCCGTTTCCTCGTTCCATCAGCAGTGAAGCACGAACAAACCTTGCTGCTCTCGTCAGTCAACGTCCGCCTGTATCTTCCGAGGCGGAGCCATCGTTGCCCACCGATCCGGCAGAGTGGGCCGCCCTCGTTGAATTGGTGAATGCCGGTGTCGTGGCAATGCAGACTGCGTCACACGGCCCTCCAAAGGCGACCACCGAGACATTGGAGATCGACGGCCTCACCATGTACCTGAGTACTCCCGAGGGTGGCGATCCCAGGAGTGCTCCCTTTGCCTTTCTCGATATTCATGGCGGGGCCTTTATCTACGGAGGGGGAGACGCGTGTCGAGCGTGGTCCGGCGGATGGGCCGACCTCCTCGGTGTCCGGTGTTTTTCTGTCGATTACCGCATGCCTCCCGAATATCCCTATCCGGCGCCGCTCGATGATTGCGTCGCCGCGTACCGCTGGTTGCTCCAACAATGCGGGCCCGAGAACGTCGTGGTCGGGGGAATGTCGGCGGGCGGGAACTTGGCGGCCGCGGCGATGCTTCGCGCGGGACGAAGGACTCCCGCTGCCGGCCGGCCTCGTTTTGCTGACCCCGGAACTCGACCTCACCGAATCGGGCGACAGCTTCGAGACCAACAGGTATGCCGATGTTGTCCTCGTCGGCAGCCTTGCCCCCACCATCGCCATGTACGCCGGGGGCGCCGATCTCAGCAACCCCTACCTTTCCCCCCTCTTTGGCGACCTTACAAAGGGGTTCCCCCGAACCTATCTCCAAGCCGGCACCCGCGACCTGTTCCTCTCGAACACGGTCCGGATGCACCGGTACCTGCGAAGGGCAGGTGTCCCGGTCGAGCTCCACATTGTGGAGGGGGCTCCACACGGCGGCATGTTGGGCAACCTCCGCACCCCTGAAGACGCCGAGATGGACGCCGAGATGAAGCGGTTTGCGACCGAGTGCTGGACCCTCGCCTAGTCGAAGAGCCCCGTGCGCACATTTTCGTGAGCAATCTCGTGGCTGGCGAGGGATAAGCCGCGGAGATGGCATGCTGGTGGCCATGGGCCAGCGCTCGACCACGGTGGAATCCATTCTCGAGGCGGCCCGGTCGGCGATCGCTGAACGAGGACCGGGCAAACTCACGTTGTCCGCAGTGGCCAGTGCGGCCGGGATTTCCCGACCCACGCTGTACCGATGGTTCCCAACCAAGGACGACCTGCTCGCGGCCATCACCGCCTATGAAGAGGAACGTTTTGACATCGGGCTGAAACAGGTCATCGATGCGCACCGGACACCGAAACGGCGGCTGGATGCAGCCCTCCGGTACCTTATGAACTATCTCGATGACTCGATGATGCCCGACCCGATCGGGGTTGATCCCGAGTACGCCCTCAAATCGATCGGCGCATCGCTCACTCCCCACATCGAAATATTGTCCCGGCTCCTGGGCGACGCCCTCCTTGAGGTGCCAGCCGTCCAGGCCGGTGCGATGACTCCCGAGGAAGCTTCTGAGCTGTTCCTTCGGATGGCGTATTCGCACTATTTGATCCCCCACGGCGACTCCGAAGTGCTTCTTTCGATGATCCGAGATTTCGCCGGGATCTCGCGGAGGACCGCCCGGCTAATGGCTGTGTGAACGAGCGATACGCATCAACGGCTCCGCCATTTTCCAGGTACCGGCGTCGGATCGGCGGACCCGGATAGAAGTTGACCGTTCATCACTGGTGATCAGCTCGACTCGAGCTCACCCATGCAGTCCACCCGGGGGTCAGTGTGGTCTGGCCCCACCACAGCGGAAGCCGTTCGCCTTCAATCTGCCACACTGAGGCCGGAATCCCCTCGACCGTGTTCGCCGCCGGCTCGGTCTTCGAGAGCGAGGTCGGCAATGAGCCTCGCTGCGGGTCCGAGGAGGATCGCTCCCTCCTCCGAGTTGTCGAGCATGCTGACCAAGAGATCGACGTCCTTCGTGAGAGCCGGGCGCAACGGTGAGTTCTTCATGGGCTCGAGCGAGCCAGAATTTGACGAAAAGCTCTAGTCCGTAACTACGGCCAGATCCGCTGCGCAGAATCTTGCCGAGTGCTGCGCTGTCGAGGCCGAGCTTCCTTCCAACCTCGAACACGTCGTGGGCAATACCAATGTGAGCGGCGAAAATGGCGTTGTTCAACAGCTTTGCCAGCTGACCAGCACCTATCGGCCCGACGTGGACGGTCAGGTCCGAGTAGGTCGCTATGACCGGTGCGGCCTCACGATGGGTACCTTCGTCGCCTCCTACCATCACCACCAGCTCTCCGACCGCTGCCTTCGGGGCGCCGCCGCTCACTGGCGCGTCGAGTACCCGGAGCCCGAATCTGTCGGCTGCTTCCTTGCCGATCTCTCTGATCTGCTGCGGAGACACCGTGCTGTGGCACATGACAATTGCTCCGGTGGGCATGGTGTGCGCTGCACCTCCCCGACCGAACAACACCTCACGTGTGCCATCGGCATCGAAGACGCACGTGGCGAGGAGCTCCAGGCCAGTACCAAGTTCGGCTATCGAGTCCGCGATGATCGCCGATCCATGGCGGAAAGGTTCGAGCGCCTCCTGACGACGGGCCCACACCACCGTCTCAAACTTTCCGCTCTGTGCAATTCGTTCGGCGATAGGGCTCCCCTGACTGCCCAGGCCTATGAAGCCGACTCGCATCAGTTCGGTCCCGGTCCAATATCCGTTTCCCGGACGCGCCCCACGGGTGTTTCCGTCGGGCCGTACCAGCCTCGGGTAGCACCGCCGAACACCTCGCAAAAGCGACCGCCGTTCGCCGAGCTCATTGAGGTTGCCATCCGAGCATGCGCCATCAGACTCACAATATTGGAACGTATCCCATTGCGAGCCTCCCAGTCCCGGTTTGCTCGAGAATCTCCCATCTATTCGCGCCCTGCAGACGCAGAATCGACCTGGTTGCGACCGCCGACGAGGCCGCTTCCCGAAGACAAGAAGACAGATGATTCTTCAAGAGCCGAAGCTGTACGCGTACGTCACGCGACGGCGGACGCCCTGTCAGGCCTTCTGACCCTGTATGCGGGCCCACTCCTCGGCGGCAACGTCGTTGAGAACCTCGGCCTTGGCGAAACCCGAATAGGCCGCAAACTGCAGGATCAGCTCGTTCATTTCGGCGAGGGAGATGTCGCCTGAACCGAGGGCCGATCCAACATGCGAGTGAATTGGCGTAAGAGCGTCAGAGACACCGACGCAAGGGAGCGTGACATAGCGACGGTCAATGCGACTCAGGGCTGGTCGTTGCCAGACGTGCCCAAAGACAAAACTGAGGATCCCAGCCTGGAAATACGGTGAGTCTCGCGGCGGTGAGGGAACGATATTGATATCGACGAAGCATTGCTCTCCGCCGGCGAGCCGGGCTTCGTGATCAATGGGACCGAGTGAGCTGATGGGGTAATCGGGCCATGGCTCGAACGAGGTGCCCCGCTCTTGTTGAAGCCGAGCATGCTGTGTCCGCAGGCTTGTCTCGGCCTGCGAAGCCTTGGGCCATCCGCAATACACCGCGAAGTGCAGGATGAATTCCAGGAGTTCTTCGATCTTGAGATCGCCCGTGGCCAACGCCGCGTACATGTGATCATCGATCGGTCCCGTGGCGTCCGCGGCGCAGACGCAGGAGAGCGTCACGAGCCGTCGGTGTCTGCGGCTGAGGCCGGGGCGCGCCCAGACCCGGCCGAAGACGAAGTCGAGGGTGGTTGCTGCAAAAGGTGAAGTGGGCGTGACTGCTTCGGTCGCCATCACCTCGAGATACAAGTCCCGTTCGGTTGCCACTCTCGCCCCTCTCGGCAGACTGGGGGAAATCTACGACGATTGACTTAAAGGTTCAATTCTGCTCTTGTTGGATGCGTGGCACCTGCTTCTTCCGCATCCGTCAGCTCAATCGGACCGTCTACCAAGGAGAAAGTTGTCCTGACTGCCGAATGTTTGTTTGCGGTTCATGGAGTCAACGGTGTCTCCCTTCGCCAGATCAGTGCCGAAGCTGGGATGGCCAATCACTCTGTCGTGCAGTACCACTTCGGAACCAAGAAGGGGCTGATCGACGCCATTCTCGTGAATCGGCTGACGTACCTTGCTCAGCGAAGGGAGTTGCTTTTCGCACGTATTGGAACCGACCACCTTCGCTCGGTGGCCGAAGCCTATTTGCTTCCGGTCATGGAGCTGGCGGAGCAATCAGACTCGTATTACTTGGTCTTTCTCGAACAGCTGCACCAGCGTGGGCGCCTCGAGCGCCCTTTCGAGAGGCTCCCGGAGGTCCATAGGGCGTCCCGACGGGCCTACTTGAAGAGGATGAACCCACTCCTGAATCACGTCCCGACCCAGCTCCGGTTGCTCCGCATCGATCAGGCTTCGGCACTCTGCTTGCACGTGTGTGCCGACCGGCAACGGTCCCTGCACGCAAGCGAAGCGGTGACCTCGTTCGACCTTCACGTCAGTCAGGTGCTCGACGGGGTCGAGGCGTTCTTGTCAGCTCACCCTTCTGAGGACACACTGGAGGCGTTGAAGTCGTCGCCGGGTCGTTTCTCTTCGATGAGCGCGCTGCCATGAAGAGCTTTGTCAATGTTGCCGGATCGGTCGCCGTCGTCAGTGGGGCGGGAAGTGGGATCGGGAGAGCGGCAGCCCACTCTCTCGCTGCTCGGGGTGCCCGAGTCATGGTGACCGACCTCGTTTCGGCGCGGGCAGAATTGGTCGCGCAAGAAATCGTCGGGGCAGGCGGTTCAGCGATCGCGCAAGAGTGCAATGTCTCTGACATCAGCGCCCTCGAGCGGGTTCGCGAGCGCACACTGGAGGAGTTCGGAACGATCGAGATCGTCATGAACAATGTTGGGGTCATCGCGTTAGGCCCCCCGGAGACGCTCCCTCTCAGGGAGTGGGAACGTGTGATCGACGTCAATCTTCTCAGCTTCGTGCGGAGCAATCTCACATTTCTTCCACTTTTGTTGGCCCAAGGCCGAGGACACATTGTGAACACCGCGTCAGCGTCCGGACTCCTCGCCTACGGGTATGACCGTCTTCCCTATGTCGCCACGAAGCACGCAGTGGTGGGACTCAGCGAATCGCTCGCGCTCTATCTTCGGCCGCGTGGGATCGGCGTCACTTGCCTCTGTCCCTCCGGCGTGAAGACAAATATTGTCGAGCAGATGACGAGCTTCGGCGAACCACTTTCTCCCCGGGCGCCCAGCTACCCGATCGTTGAGGCTGAAGTGGTGGGCGAACTGGTGGCGGACGCCATTGCTGATGGCCGATTCCTGGTCCTGACCGCGACGGAGGTTCAGGATGAGCTCGACGAGCGTACCCGTGACATCGAGGCGTACATCGACAGGTTGAGTTCTGCTGAGGCGTCATGAAAGCGAGCTTGGAGAGATGCCACTCGGCCCAGTCGAAAAATCGATCTTCCGAATGGACGGAGCGGTAGAGTGACCGAAGCCGCCCCAGCGCGTCCTCGCATTCGCCTCATCCTCGAGGAGGCGTGGGAGTTTGTCGAAGGGGCCCATACCGGGGTCTTCGGAACTCTGCGATCTGACGGCGCACCAATCATGTTGCCCATTTGGTTCGTGGTGATCGAACGAAAGATCTACGTCCGTACCGGCGCCGACTCCAAGAAGGCGAAGCGAGCCAGGAAGAACCCCAGAGCTTCGTTCTTGGTCGAGTGTGGTGAGCGGTGGGCTGAGCTCCAAGCGGTCCACATGGTCGGAGAGATCCGCGAGGTGGGCGTGGAATCTGACCGCGGCGTCGAAGCGGAGGAGAAGTTCACGGCCAAGTACGCATCGTTCCGAACCGACAATTCACAGATGAGCTCGACCACTCGATCCCGCTATGCGGCGCAGCGGGTCTTTCTCGAGTTCGAATCCGACGGACGCATCTTGAGCTGGGACAACAGGAGATTGGGAGTGTGAACGAGTACCCGGGATTTCTCGTTGCACGACACGAGGCAACATGCCTGGTCACTCTCGATCGGCCTGAGGCCAGGAATGCCCTCACCGCACAGATGCGGCGAGACTTCGGGCGATTGTTCACCGACCTCGAAGCGGACGATGACCTGGCCGCGGTCATCTTGACCGGGAGCGATCCCACATTTACTGCAGGAGTCGATCTGAAGGAACGACTGGCCGGCGGGGTGCCGCTCCCCAGGGTCCGACCCAATCCCGGCGAGGTTCTTCGTGGTTTCTCAAAGCCGATTATCTGCGCCGTGAATGGGCCTTGCGTCACTGGAGGGTTGGAGATCGCCCTCAGCTGCACATTTGTGGTGGCCTCTGAGCGGGCGTCGTTCAAGGACACCCACGCCCGTTTGGGCCTCATGCCGGGATGGGGCCTGTCAGCCCTTCTGCCACGGGCGGTGGGACCGCGGCTTGCCGCGGACATGACCGTGACGGGCCGAGCGGTTGATGCCGCAGAGGCCCTGAGGATTGGTCTTGTCAACACGGTCGTGGCCCATGAGGAGCTCCTTCCCACCGTCTTGGGGCTGGCAGCAGCCATCGCAGAGGGCGAGAGAGCCGCCGTCCGCGCCGCCATCGCCCTCTATCGTCGCGGAGATGGCGCCACGCTGGAAGAAGCGTTGAGCTATGAAATGGAAGCGGCTGATGCGTGGCGGACCGATTCGACGCGCTCACTCGATCGAATGAGCGAAATTACCGGCAAAGGTGGGCCCGCCAAAACCTGATGCCGAGTTGTTGCGCTCTCTAGGCCTCGCCCAATTCCATACGGGTCAAAGCCTTTCGCCGAGGGCCCCTTCACCTGGCGAGCGGGCTGTAGAAGACCAGGCCGTTACCCTTGTGGTCGTAGACAACGGCCCGGCGCTCGTGAGCGTCGTTGTACGGTCCTTTCACGATGGCACCGCCGTTGGCCTCGATGGCTTCCGCCGCGGCGTCGACATCGGCGGTCTTGATACCGACCACGACCTGGCCGGGCATCGGATGGTCGATCGCGGTCGCCAGTGCGAGGGTGATGGACCCCCCGTCGAGAGCGGCGTAATGGGCCCCATCCCGAAATTTCAGCGCCATCCCGAGAGTCTCGGTGTAGAACCGGATCGACTCATCGAGGTCGTCGGTTGACAACACGACCATTCGTACGTCGTAATCGCTCACTGGTGCCTCCTTTGGACGCCACCATCCTAGAAAGGGTGGGGGCCGTGTTCTAGTGATCGACCACGAAGCAATGGTCGCCACCGTGTCCGAGACGCAACGAGCAGTGACTCTCTCCGCGAAGCTGCGTGAACAGGATCCAGCGACAGCGACACTCCGCTGCCATATCTGGCGGTGCCCCGCGCATTGTGCCGCCCGGTGTCGTCGATGGGGAGGCCGCAGAGCGCGACGTGACCCTCTCTGTTGAGCAAAGGATGTCGAGGACACGGCAGTGAGCATCGACTCGATGGAGATGCCCTGGAGGAGGCAGGCGGAATCGGGGCAATTCGGCTGACTCGGCGCAGGGATGTTTCACCGAGAGCTCCCGCATGCCGTCGTCCTGTTGCGGACATGGCCAGCGTGCAGAGCGGGAGTCCGAAGTTGGCTGTCGTCGCCGAATGACGGTACAGCTACGTGCATGTCACGACCGTCCTTCCGCGCGACTTCTTCGTATCCCCGCTCGACCATCTCCACGGCCGCTGAAAGGTCGATGGGTAGATAACTGTTCAGGCGGTGCTCGAGCCAGTAGTGCATATTCCGATACCCCAGGCAGAAGTCGCCATGACGGAGCGTAAAGTCGAAAAAGCCACAGTATGCGCCCACAAGTTGCTGCCAGGCCGGGACGTCGACAGAGGGGTCGACCGCCGGCGAGACCACCTCGACCGGCACGTGACGAGGGCGGGCGGGCGTACTGGTTGTATCGATCAGCAATCCGAGGAGGGATGCGTAATCTGTGCTGTAGTCCGCCTCGCGCTCGGCGACGATCCTCCCTGCCACGGATGCGATATCCGCCTCTCGATGACGCACCGACTCATGGGCATTGCCGAGGGCAGCGTGCAGACTGCTCCGGAACTGGACGGCGTCAGCGTCGGGGTCGAAGGTCCCGGAGTTGCAGCGATCTCCGCTGGAGTTGACTGCCGGGGCCGCTGTCCCGATCCAGGCGAATGGTGAGCTCGCCCCCTCGAGCCGCTCGAGCTCTTCGTAGATCGATCGAGCATCTGCCCTCCCGAAGGTGTCCGTGCCGATTCGGACGGACGGTGGTGACAGTGGGTCTCCGCCGGATGTGTCCGACGGCGACCGGGCGGGGTACGCGGGATCCGGACTGATCACGAGATACAGGCGCTCGTCGTCGCTCCCGATCTGCTCGGCCAAGTCGATCGTGCGGTCCAACGCTTCGTTGCCTGCCGCGCCTCCGACGGTGTACCAGAACAGCCCGTCGCCCGGGAGCCTGAGAAGTCCCGCCTCCTCGCACCGCTGTTCGTCATCCAGTGGACGGCCCGACCTGGCGTCAGAGCCGGCGGCGGTCCTTCCGGCGGCGATCGAGGCCTCGGCGTAGGCAAGGTATTCGTGAGGCGTCGCGGAGTTGGTCAACGTAATGATGTACCAGTCAGGAAGTGCCCAGGATTGCGCCATTGCGTCACTCGTCGGATCCGGCGGGTCGCAGGTGCCATCGCCGGGAGTGCTGAGCGCCATCGACAGCACGACGGGCTCTTCTTGCCGTGTCGTTGCGGCGACGTCGGAGATGTTGGTCGGACCCAAGAGTGAGGCCGCCACTGCAAACGAGGCATCCGACAGGAGCGGTGGGTCGGCCGCCTCTGCCTCCAGAGCCCTCAGGGAGGCGTCTTCCAACGACGCCGACGCGAGGAGGGTCAGCGGATCGATCCCGTCGAGAAGTGACCGGGCCGCGAGCAACCCGGTGATCGATCCTGCTGAACCGGCAGCGATGGAGTCGATGAGGAGGGTGTCCTGGCCCAACACCTTCGCGGCCACGATCAGCGCGGCCAGGGCTCCACTCTCATACGCGCCGAGTGAGACCGCACCGGGAATGGTCAGGGAAAGGCGAAGTCGTGGCATCGTTGCTCCATTCGTTTGTTCGGTCAGGTCCGAGGTGCCTTGTGGCAGAAGATCGGGACGCATCTCACGCATGCTCGGCACCGCCGAGACCCATTCCCGCAGGGTGGCCCTCGCGTTCTGGGCGGTAGGTCGAGTCGGGATAGAGCGCGACGAGCGTGAGATTCTCACCTGCGTCGTGTCGCGCTCCTTCGGTCCACCCCGCAAAGGTCGAGAGATCGAAGCACGTGGCGTCAACGATGAGGGCGCCGTGCCAAGTGGTCGCAATCCATCGTGATGCGGGCTCGGAGATGCCGTCGAAGATCGCTCCGCTCTCTATCCGGCCGGTGCGCATGGCTCGGGCAAGGTCGGGAGAGAGATCCACGAAGGCCGCTCCCGATCTCCAGACCGTGATCTCCCCTGACTTCCAGAGTGGGCCGATGAGGAGCAGGTTGCTCACCAGGAGGTCATCGGGGACGGCATGGACGCCCACATGGACCGAGGCTCCGGGTCCGCCCCTCACCGGTTTTGGTCCATTCGACGGTCTGTTGGCTGTGGTCGCTCCATCCTTCGATAATGGAGAGGGACACTCGCACGGCGCTCGCGCGCCGCTCACAGAACTCCCGCGTTACTGTCGATTTGCCGTCTCAGCAGGGAGTTTGCCCTCGAGGAGGGAGGCTTCCTGCACGGGCGTCCAAGGAGCCTGAAAGAGGGACGGATCCTGCTGACGGGAACGAAAGAGATTGGTGATGTAGTTCATACGGTCGGCGAAGTTGGCCCAGTTGCGAGATCGAGTGCGTGTGAACCGCCCATCGGAGAGGTCGTCACAGGTCAGCACGGCCTGCAACGCGGGGTTGGTCACGTGTCGGAGGGACTCGGGGAAGTGAAGGTGTTGCCGCGAATCACCGAGTGAGGGGACAGGCTTGCCGACCATGAGCTCGGTCATCCCACCTGGGGAGGGCAGTTCGAGGGCCAGGAAGAACCTGGTGGAAAACCATGCGTACACCGTGGAGAAAGGAACAGCGAGACCACGACCGAGGAGCGCGACGACGCCGGGCTTCGGTCCGCGCATGAGGCGATGAAGCGATGATGTGGTGAAGAAGGAGAGTGTGGCGTTCAGATAGCCATCCACGCGGGTTTGCTCATAGGCCCCGAGAAGGAGATTGCCGAGAAGCACGAGTTCGGCCTTCGCCTTGGGGTCGGCTTCGTTGATGGCATCGAAATATGCCCGCATCCCCGCCCGAAGTGTCTCGGGGTCCGGAGCCGCAGTTACCAGCCAGCTGGGGTCCAGGTGCCGGAGTCCGGCAAGGAATGCACGCACTTCGGACCAGTACGCCTCGAAATCCGGAGGGTGGGATGCGCCGTGCACTGCTTCGAAACACTCGAGGAAATGACTGATGGCGGTGCCGATCTCGAGGAATACCAGGCGGTTGCCGATTGCCAGCGTCCGGTAGATGGCTCCGTGCCCACGACACAAGAGGGCTTCGGCGAAACCGTAGAAGAGGTTGCGCAGCGGTCGCGGAAAGTGGCGCAGAAGATGGTGGATCAGACCATGTTCGGGTTGGCGGCTGATGCAGGTACCAATGGTCCGTGAGGACCAGGTGGCGAACGTGCACCAGTTGCCGTTCCACTCTTCACGCTCGTCGCTGCCCGCAGTCAGCCGGGACAGCTGATGGGAGAGGTCCCCGTAGGCCAGGGTGATCCTGTGGTTGCGCAGCTGCAGGGTTTCGATGGGCTCCCACAGGGGGAACCCGGCGCTCGCGATGAGCTCCACTTCAGTCCGCGTGATCGGGAGCCCAATGCGGGCCGCGGTGGCGTCGGCTGACTCCTTCGTGAGATCGACCAGGTGACGGTCACGAAGCTGGCCGTCGGCTCGACGCGCTCTTCGACCGAGCAATAACGTCCGTGCAGCCACGTCAACGTCCCCCGACCGGGAACGTAGTTGTCGGCAGCGGTCTTGATTCGCCGCGTCGCTCTCGCTGACGGTGTCGCGCTGCCCGGCGATATCCACG
The DNA here is from genome assembly GCA_963706555.1 of uncultured Acidimicrobiaceae bacterium. Taxonomy (GTDB): domain Bacteria; phylum Actinomycetota; class Acidimicrobiia; order Acidimicrobiales; family RAAP-2; genus Bog-473. The sequence goes on along the minus strand of OY970164.1, from coordinate 85,158 downwards.
AAGTCGCCCCCGTACCCCGACGGCCGACCGGTCCGCGGTGGTGTGGACTCCGAGGCGAGCGGCAGTGTCGGCGCCGATCCGGAGAGTCGTCGTCCCTTCGCCGAGGATGCTCCGGTCGATCCACATGCGGATCATCGATCGCCCCAGCAAACGAGATGGCGCCTGGAGCACCGCCCTTCCCGGCGGGAATCGTGCAGTGGCCCGGTTCATACCGGCCGCTACGGGGAAGAGCCCTCCCCACCAGGCGCTCGGTGGTACCCCGAGTATGTCTGCGACCTGATCCCCTCCGAGGTGGCGCACGAGGGTGCGCGGGAGCTTCCGCAGACCCCACGGCATGGAGAGCTCCATTTCACCCATGAGGACGCTCATGAGGTGACCCCCGGCTGCAGACGGTGCATGCAGTTCCTTGCTGATGACATCGGTCAGGACCTCGGCGTCGGCGGGGTGGAGCACCGACTCGGCCGTCGATATCCCGAGGAGGTTCCCCACGGTCGCCCACAGTTGAAGATAGGACTCTTGGGCCAACGGCTCGAGTGGGATTCCCATCCGGTCGAGAGCCCGGAAGACAACAGACGTAAAACTGAGGAGGGTGCCGAGCAGGTCCTCCTGATTTATCGGGACACCCAGGACACTGCTCTCCCACGGTCCGCTGAACCGGCCGGCGTTCCCTGGACCTCCTTCCCCTGAATTCGTTCCCCCCGCCCCGTGCGGCATGGTCAGCCGGGCTCGGATGACCGCGTGCAGAAGCCGGACCGTCCTGACCGAGTGGTGCCCACGACCCGCGGGAGCAAGCCCCCCCGGCTCGCTGACGTCGAGAAGCATCTGCCCGGTCTCCGCAATCCGTCGAGCCACTGTTTTGGGGTCCGACAGCTGTGAGATTCGCTCGAGCACCTCGACCCCTTGGGCGGCGGCATAGGCGAAGGGGAGTGACGCACAGAAAAGAGACGTCACAATGTCGAGGCTCCACTCCCGGAACACCTCCTGCCCCTGTACCATCTTGTTGCCGTCGATCCACGATGGTGCTGCTTCGGCACTGTTGACCCATGTCGCCACGAGGGGGCTGTCACCGAGGCCACGCAAGGTGTTGGTGAGTTCTCCCAGGATCCTCCCCGCCTCCTGGGGGGAAACGTCGCGGACCTGGGCGCCAATGACTTCGTCGGCGCTCGGGTCTCCCACACGCCGCAATGCAGCAAGGTCCTCGACGTCGAACATCGGCCCAGTGTCCTCCCTCTCAATGTCCCGGCATTGCCCGCTTCACCCGTGATCCCCGGGAGCGATGCGCGCAAGAGCCCCGAACACCGAGGCTCACCGTTCATGGTGTCGCATCCGACTGACGCGGCGCTCACATGGGGTAAGTGTCGCAGACTCCCATCGGTCGACGAGGACGTCGACGCCGTCGGAGAGACGACGTGCGTGAATGTTCGCCGGCGCGCCGGGACGTTCTCCACGTGGGCGCCCAGGTTCGTGGTCACCTAGAATTGTGGTGACGTGTCGCCGAACAGGAGGGATGGCGAATGATCGAAGTCGGCCTCCTCGGCACCATCGTGGTCCAGGTCGATGACAACCGTGTCGATTTGGCCGGGGTCCTGGAAAAGGCACTCCTGGCCCGCCTCTCGATTCACCCGGGGAGCACCGTTTCACAGTCCCGATTGATCGATGACCTATGGGGGGAGGCGCCGCCCACGAATGCCGTGGGCAGTCTCCAAACCCTCGTCTACCGGCTGCGAAAGGCGCTTGGACCTGCCGGTTCGGCGATCAGTCGGGCAGACAACGGCTACAGACTCGATACACCGCCCGAACGGGTCGACGCCGCAAAGTTCGATCTGCTCGTGGAGCGAGCTCGGCGGGTTCCCATGACGGCGCAGGCAATCAGCCGGACGTTGCTGACCGAGGCACTCAGCCTCTGGCGCGGGCCCGCGTTCGAGGGTCTGGACAATGTTCCGTTCGTGGCCGCCCGTCGCGCCGGCCTTGAGGCCGCCCGGCTGTCCGCCCTCGAAGGCCGGATCGCGGCTGACCTCAATGCGGGCGCTGACGGCGAGCTCGTGGCCGAACTCGAAGGCTTGGTGACGGAACATCCGTTCAACGAGAGCCTCTGGGGCCACCTGATCATCGCCCTCTACCGGAGCGGATCCCAAGCCGCCGCTCTCCGCTGCTATGAGCGGGTGCGCGTGCTGTTGGACGAAGAGATGGGACTCACCCCATCGCCTGCGCTGGCCGCGCTCGAGTCCGCCGTCCTGATGCAGGACCCCTCATTGCTTGCGGTCGATCGGGGGGGTGAATCGCTCGTCATCAATGAGGACGCGCAAAACGCCGGGGGAGTGCAGGAGGTCGCGACGATCGTCGCCACCGACCTGGAGGCTCGGGCACGCCTCTGGGGGGATGCCCCCACGACCATGGCGGACGTGATCCGACGCCATGACTCCCTTCTGGTCACCGCCGTCTCAAGACGTCGAGGACGCGTCTTGAGCAACACCGACGGCACTTCCTATTCCGTCTTTCGCCAGCCCTCCGACGCAATTGCGGCTGCACTCGAGTTTCAGCTGGCGGTGGTGAGGGAACCATGGAACGGCCTCGAGAGGCTTCCCGTGACGGTGGCTGTCCACACCGGGGAAGTGGAGATCGACGACGGAAACGTCTTCGGGCCGGTCCTCCACATTGCCTCGCGGCTTACGCATGCCGCCTACGGGGGTCAGGTCGTCGTCACGGCGACCACCGCGGAACTGACCCGTGACGGTCTGCCGTCGGATTGTGAACTCCTCGACCTTGGGCACTGGTCGCTGCGCGATGTCGTGCGTCCCCTTCATGCCTATGAGGTACGTCACCGGGGACTGGGTGATCCGTTCCGCGCTCTACGGAGTGCCCGCCCGGGAACGGGGACACTCCCGCTGCACTCCACCAGTTTCATCGGCCGCGAAGCGGAAATGGACGAGTTGGCGCACATGTTGGCCGAGTCGCCGATCGTCACTCTCACTGGTGTGGGCGGGGTGGGCAAGACCCGTCTTGCGGCGCAGTTCGGTAGTGCTCATGCGTCCAGATTCCCGGGGGGGGCATGGTTCTGCAACCTCTCGTCTGCGGAAACCGACGATGAGATCATCGATCGTCTGGCCGCGGCACTTGGTTTGCGGGCCCCGTCAACCCAGGAGCTGCGGCAGAATGTGGCGGACTGGCTGAAGTTCTCTCACGCCTTGCTGATCGTGGACAACTGCGAACACGTTGCTGCTCGGATGTCGTCCGTCCTCGGTCCGGCACTCGAAGACATCGGTTCGACCACCTTGATCCTCACCAGTCGACGCGCGCTCAGTGTCCATGGCGAGCGCGTCATGCGCCTTCATCCCCTCCGGCGGCCTACGGATGACCTCGCCGCACCGACCCGGGACCCCCGGGTCACCCTCCTCGTCGAACGCGCCCGGGCGGCAGGGGCTCCGGTGGACCCGGGTGACCCGTCACTACTCGGCATCGCGGATCGCGTTGATGGACTTCCCTTGGCCATCGAGTTGGCCGCACGCCGCCTGACCGCCATGACGCCGCCCGAGTTGCTGGTCCGATTGGGTGACTCGTTCGATCTTCTCGATGCGGCCGATGAACAACCGCGCCACCGGCAGGCGCTCCGGGCCACCCTCGATTGGTCGTTTGGGCTCCTTGCGCCGAGTTCGCAACGGATGCTGGCGGCACTTTCAGTCTGTGAAGGAGGTTTCGGACTCGAGGTGGCAGAGACCCTCGGTCGTGCGATCGGCTTTTCCGGCAGTGACGTGGCCAGAGCCGTGGCCGACCTGTGGGATCAGTCGCTCGTCTCGACAGAGGGATCGGTTCCCGGAAGAGCCCGGTACCAAATGCTGGCCCTCATCAGGGACTACGCGTCGAAGCGGCTCGATCTTGATGGGCACCGTCCTCCCGTCGCGCACGCGCATGCCGAATATTTCGCCGACCTGATCACCGCATCGTCCACTGGGTCGTACGGACCTCATGAGTTGGAGGCGATCGTTGCCGTCGAGGCGGAATTGGACAACATCCGGCAGGCCTTCACCTGGTGCGTGAGGGAGCAACGCTGGGACCGGGCGATGGAGATGCTCGACGCCTTGGTTCCCGAATTCGTCTTGCGGGATCGCATCGAAATAGGGCGTTGGGCGATGGACACTTTGGCATCGCTGCGCGACGGGGAACACGCCGTGCGGAGCGTCGCTTCGGCCCTCGCCGCGAACATGGCGCTGGTGGAAGGTCGATTTGCCGACGCCGAATTGCTCGGCCTCCAGAGTCTCGAGTGCGAGCATCGAACGGAAGGACCTCGAACCTGGTTGGCCCGTAATGTCGTCGCCCTCCTGCGAGCTGCAAGCTCGCAGTTCGAGGAAGCAGAAGTGTTCCTGGAGGAGATGACCGAACTGACCGTTATCAGTGGCGATCAGATGCCCCGGGCGGTGGCGCTGTTCGACCGGGCACTCCTGGCGTCCTTCTCGGCGCATCCGATCGGAGGCCTCAAGTGGGCTGAGGAGCTGGTATCGCTCGGCGAGACCCTGGGGAGTGCGACGCTGCGGGCCATGGGACTGGTCTCGGTCGGACGGGTCCTGGCCACCGATGATCGGGACCGCGCGTACCGCCCTCTCCGAGGCGGTCACGCTCGCAGAGGTCAGTCGATGTGGACTGCTGGTGGATCAGGCCAAGAGAGTTCTCAGTGAGATCGATGCCGCGGCCGGCAGCAAGACCGCGGGATTCCGCGGTTTGGCGGACCTTCTCCGGTTCGGGCACTCCGGCGACTTGTCGCAGCAGTTGCAGACCGTGGTGAGCGCACTGGATCCCCTGGTGAGGGTCGACGCGATCGAGGTGGCAACGGTCTTTTGCGGAGCGCTCAGTCAAACTGCGCTGGGCTCGGTCGCCCAGTGCGAGAGGGTGTTGGCACTCTCTCGCACTCGCCTCTCTGATCATGCGTACCGAGCCGCATTTTCCCGCGGATCCGCGCTCTCTCCCGCCCAGTTGGTGGACGTGGCCGCAATGGAATTGGAACGACTGACGAGCGGCGTCTCGTCAGGTCAGTCCCCGGAGGACTCTGAGGTCCGGTAGTCGCCGAAGGGTGAATCCCGATTGCTCAAGGCGTCGGTGAGCCCATGGGCCTTGATATCGGCCAGGAACGCCTCCATGGTCTTTTGATGGATTCCGAGAGCGCATATTTCGGTACCGACCCGGATGGCGGTTCGGAGTCCCATGACTTCCATGGTCCGGTGTACCAGCCTTTTGTTGAGCTGGATCAGATCGGCGGGCATTTTCGCAATCCGTTCGGCATAGGCGACGACCCTCTCGTCCAGCTCCGGCGCGGGGAAGGCCGCATTCGCCCACCCGAGCCGAACGGCTTCGGTCCCCGAGATGGAATCACCCGTCAACATCATGGCCATCGCCGTGCGCATTCCCATGAACCAGGCATGGAAGTGCATGTCCGGAACACCGAAGCGGACAGCGGGGTAGCCGATCTCCGCATCCTCGGCCACGAAGACGAGATCGCACCCCGTCGCCAGCTCGCTGCCCCCGGCGAGGCAGTAGCCGTGCACCTGGGCGATCACCGGCTTCGCCAGATCCCAGATGCTCATCCATCCTTCGGTGACGTGACGCGGCCACTGGCCTTCGCCCGCTGCGGTAAAGAAGGGGAGTGGCACGCCCTCATTGGCGCCACCGAGTTCGTAGCCGGCTGAGAAGCACTTGCCCGATCCCCTGATGATGGTCACGCGCACGCCCTCGTCAGCGTCGGCGGCATGGATCGCTTCGAACAACTCACCTCGTAGCGCGTTGCTGAGGGCGTTGCGCTTCTCGGGGCGGTTCAGCGTCAATCGCCTGACCCCTTCTGCGGGATCATCGACCAGGACCAGATTCTCTGCCATGGATCACCTTCCGTTTCACTCGAACGTCCGGGTGGACGTGGTCGTCATTCAGGGACGAAGCGACTGGATTGCTCAGGTTGCGCGAGGAGGTGCTTCATCACCTTGCCCGCCGCGTTGTGCGGCATCGACAGGACGAAGACAACCCTCGCCGGAACCTTGAATGCCGCCAGTTCTTCTGCCACCCAGGACCTGACGTCATCCTCTGCGAGGGCGCTTCCCGGGCGGCGCACGACGAAGGCATTGCACTCTTCTCCCAGAGTCGGGTGGGGCCTTCCGACGACTGCGGCCTCGAGGATGTCCGGGTGTGCGATGAGGCGGTTCTCTATCTCGACCGGATAGATGTTTTCGCCGCCCCGGATGATCAGGTCGCTCCTTCGCCCTCCCAGGTACACGAATCCGTCACGGACGAAGCCGTGATCGCCCGTGTGGTACCAGCCGTCAGCTTCCAACGCCGCCCGCGTTGCTTGGGGATCCTGCCAATAGCCGAGAAACGTCCCGGCCGAACGAAGACATATCTCGCCGACCTCACCCTCGGCCAGCACCTCGTTGGTGTGCGGAGCGCGGATCTGTATCTCCACCGTCGGCCCGGGTTGGCCGATCGAGTCGGGGTGATCGAAGGTCGCCGCGCTCTTCAACGAGGTGCCGCAGGACGTCGTCTCGGTCATGCCGTAGCCCACGGTGCGCTGGACATTCGGCAACCTCTCTTCCAGCGTGCGCAGAAGCTCAGGGGGCCAGACGGAACCGCCGCCTGCGACCCGCTCCAGTGACGAGAGGTCGTAGCGGTCGAGCTCCGGCCATTCGAGGAGCCTCCACAATTGGGTTGGTACCACGGACCACATCGTGGCCTGGTGTCGCTGGGTCAGTTCGAGATGCACGTCCTCACGCCATCTCCCGGGTTCAGGGAAGACCGTCGTCGTACCGGTGAACATCCCGGCGATCAGTTGCCCGCTCAAGCCTGATGTATGGAACAAGGGCATGGAGGAGATCACGCAGCCGGGCTGCGGTCGGGCTGTCGGGGCTACGCCCTGGTCGAGCGCCCGCATGGACATCTCGGCGCCACCGAGGAGGAGGGCCTGGCCGAAGTGGATGTTGTTGCGGTGGGAAAGAACCGCCGCCTTCGACCGGCCGGTCGTCCCGCTCGTGAAGAGCATGAGACACGGCTCGTCCTCGTCGACGGGGACGTCGGGTAGGGGCACGCCGGCTCCCTGGTCCAGGTCGATGGCGCCATCCTCGAACACTCCGACCGGGGCTGATCCACTTTCGCGTCCGTCGAGACGTTCGAGCCGTCGCCGATCCCCGAAGATCACGTGCGGTGTCGTCAGTTCGAGGGCGTGCGCCATCTCCGCCCCCGTCCACCAGCCGTTGAGCGCGACCACTACGGCCCCCAGCGAGAAAGCCGCCCACATGGTGATGACGTACTCGGCACAGCTGGCTGAAGCCGAGCGCGACTCGGTCGCTCTTCTCCACGCCGTATCGGTCCTGGAGTTGGCGCGCCACGCCGGCCACGGTCGGGGCCATCGACGCGTAACTGAGCGTTCGACCGGGGAAGACGAGGTAGGGCTGCTCGCCGAACTGACCGGCCGCCGAAGCAAGGAGCTCGCGCAGGTTGCGGTGCCGGCGGGCGAAGACCGACAACGGCGCACCCGCGACCGTCTCTTCGACGAGTTCGAACGGGGCACCCACGCCGATGATGGCGTCCAGCTGGCCCTTGGTCAAAGAACCGTCCGGCCAGCGCAGGGTCAGCCCCGACTGCTCGGTCATACCCTGTCCCCCTCCCTTGCCGGCTCCTGTGCGGCCAGCTTCGAATCCGCCGGGAGCGTACTTCCCCTCCTCCATCGATGACCAGTGTGCCGGGAGCGCGTCCCTTGCGCTTCCTGCGTCGCCGCCATCGAGATTGACCCCGGCGATCGCCCACATCTAGCGTGACCCGCCCGAGACGATTGCCAGGGGAGACGCGACATGGGCATGCCAAAGGATGTCGGAGCGGTGGATCTGATGATCGCCTTTCCACACGCCGACGCCGACGTCGACGACTACACCTTCCGGTCGCTCCTCCACGACGAAGGGAGTGCCGACATGGTGTTCCCCGTGGAGTACATCTTCAAGGACGTCCCCAATCACCTCGAAGAAGGAAGCGACCCGATTGAGGTCACTCTGGCCGCAATGGACAAGAGCGGGGTGGCCATCGGTCTGCTCGGCGGGCTGGACGGGCTCTCGAGGCGAGCCCTCAGGGAGCACCCCGATCGTTTCCGGCCCAGCATTCACGTCGACCCCAATGACATCACCGGTTCGGTCCGCGAGATTCGTGCCGCCTACGACGAATTCGGCATCAAGGCGGTCCAGTCGTTTCCGGCCGGCTGTGTCCCCCAGGTGCCGGTGAGTGACCGGCGGTACTACCCGGTGTACCAGACGTGTATCGACCTCGACATCCCGATGATCACCAACGCCGGTGTCCCGGGGCCCCGAGTACCGATGGAGTGCCAGGATGTCCGACACTTCGACCAGGTCTGCTACGACTTCCCCGAACTGCGGATCGTCATGCGCCACGGGGCGGAGCCGTGGGAGGACCTGGCGGTGAAACTGATGCTCAAATGGCCGGGCCTCTATTACATGACCAGTGCCTTCGCCCCCAAGTACTACCCCAAGGCGATCATCGACTATGCCAACACCCGGGGTGCCGACAAGATCATGTATGCCGGGTACTACCCGATGGGGATCAGCCTGGAACGGACGTTCAACGAGATGCCGAATGTCCCCTTCCGGGACCACGTATGGCCCAAGTTCCTCAGAGAGAACGCCATGCGTGTCTTCAAGCTGGACGAATAGGCTCCGGAAGGGTCCTCGGCCCGGCGGAGGATGTCGTTTCGGGTTGGCCTAGAATCGCGTCGTCACAAAGAAATTGATCGGCGCGTTGCCGTCGACACCATGAAAGGGGACTATCCCTGATGTCTGCGACCACAGGTGTCGCCACAACCAATGGCTCCGATGCCACGGAGCGGCTGACGATCATTTCGGCTGATTGCCACGCCGGAGGCAGTCACCGTCAGTATCGGGAATATCTCGACCCGGCGTACCTCGAGGACTTCGACGCGTGGAGGGAGAAGTACAAGAACCCATTCCGCGACCTCGGCGACAACCGCCGCCTGCGCAACTGGGACAACGAAATGCGGAATACCCAGCAGGAAGAGGACGGCATTGTGGCCGAAGTCATCTTCCCCAACACGGTTCCACCCTTCTTTCCGAGCTTCGTGCTCTTCGCCCCGCCCCCGCCGCCTGAGGACTACCAACATCGCTTGGCCGGCATCCGTGCGCACAACCGGTGGTTGGTGGACTGGTGCAACGAGTACCCGTCCCAACGGGCCGGGATCGGCCAGATCTTCCTCAACGATCTCGACGACGCCATGGCCGACGCCCGCTGGATCAAAGAGCACGGACTACGAGGGGGACTCCTGCTCCCCAACATCCCCCCGGACGTGCACTGGGTGAAGCCCGTGTACGACCCGTACTACGAGCCGCTGTGGTCCCTGTGCGAGGAGCTCGAGATCCCCGTGCACAGCCATGGTGGGATCGGGTGCCCGGACTACGGGCCCAACCCTGTGTCGCAGCTCCTCTACATGTCAGAGGTGGGTTTCTACTCGCAGCGCCCTTTCGTCCACCTGTTGCTCTCCGGCGTCTTCGAAAGGCACCCGCGACTCAGATTCGTCATGACGGAGATGGGTGCCGCGTGGCTGCCGCCAGTCCTCGACCGTATGGACACGTTGCTCGAGACCATCCGAGGTGTCGGCGCGTCGGGGGAGATGCGGTTCAATCAGGACCACGTCCTGCCTCGTTCGGCCACCGAGTATTTCAAGCAGAACTGCTGGATCGGGCTCTCAATACCGAGCAAGCCCGACCGGAACGCGATCGCCCGTCTCGGAACGGATCGGATCATGTGGGGCTCGGACTACCCGCACGACGAAGGGACATACCCATTCAGCCGGGAGAACCTTCGGGCGATCTTTGCCGGGACCGACCCGGCCCAGCTGCGCCGGATGCTCTCTGAGAACGCAGCGGAGCTCTTCGACTTCGACCTCGAGGCGCTCAAACCACTGGCGGCCCAGTTCGGACCGACCATGGCCGAGCTCACCAGTCCACTCGACGGCCTGCCCGAGGCTCCGAACGAAGCGTTGCGAAGGGCGGTTGGGGAGAGGCTCTGATCCACCGCACACACGCCGTGGCCACCCCGGCAGGTGCAGGGTGCCGCTACTGTCCCCTCGATCAGGAGGTCAGGGTGCGGTGACCCGCTTCGCCGAAGAGGGTGTGAACTCCAAGTGGAGCTCTTTGAGGCCGCGCAACATGTACGTCGGGTCGTACTCGTAGCGCCGCTCCTCAACCGGTCCATGGTGCTTCTCGGAGATGCGGATGTCGGACATGCGGTCCAGGAACCGGACGATCGTCGCATGGGTCTCGGCGCGGGCCAGGGGTGCTCCTGCGCATGTGTGGATCCCGTGTCCGAAGGCGAGGTGTTGGCGGCCGTTGTTCCGGTCGAGTCGGAACTCATTCGGACACTCGAACTGGCGGGGATCGCGGCTCGCGGCGTCGGTCATCACGAAGACGGTGGTCCCAGCCGGCATCTCGATCCCACCCAGGGTCACCGGGATCCTGCTGAGCTTGAATGAACCCTTCAGCGGCGCCTCCGTGCGGAGCATCTCTTCGATGAACGGCATGACGAGATTCGTGTCGTCTCGAAGCCGTTGCTGGAACTCCGGATGGTCGCCGAGTGTCCGCAACGACATGCCGATGAGGCGGGCTGTCGTTTCGCTTCCGGCGGAGAAGAGATTGGCGGCAATCCGCATCACGTCGTTGACCGGCGGGAGCGTGCCATCGGGAAACCTGGCCTGCGCCATTTCAGTCATGACGTCGTTCTGCGGATTGGCCCGGCGTTCCTCGATATACCGTGTGAATTGGTCGTAGAGGTACCCGAGTGGCTTGTGCTCCATTCGTGCCGCGCGAACCTTCGTCGTCAGGTGCTCGAGGAACGCGTCCCGATCTTCGTCGGGCACCCCGAGGAGGTCGGCAATGACCATCAGGGTGTAGGGGATTGCGTAGTCATGGAGGAGCTCGCACTCGCCGCTGTCGATGAACGTGTCGATCGTTTCGTCGGCGAACGACCACAGGAAGGCTTCGTTCTCCTTGAGACGCTTCGGCGTGATGAGACGCATGAGCAGTCCCCGCTGTGCCGTGTGCTCGGGAGGGTCGAACGACGGCAGTTGGTCGCTGAACGGCAACTCGTCGCGATGCTCCTTGATGATGTCTGTGATGTCGTCACCCTCGAGTGGGACCGACATCTTCACGAATGGACCGCTCACGGTGTTGCAGTTCGACCAGGACTTCTGGTCATGGTAAACGGAAATGACTTCTTCGTGACCGGTCACGAGCCATACGTCCCAGAGTGGGTAGTACCACACAGGGCCGTGGGACCGGATCCAGTCGTAGAACGGATACGGGTTTGCCGGCAGCTCAGTGTCGCGGAACAGGTCAACCTGCGAAAAATCGGCGGTGGTTGTCACGAGATTCTCCAGTCGTGATGGCCAATAGTGTTCTTGTGCAGAACAGTGTGCCACTGAATCGCCGGCCCGCTGCTCGCTTGGCGGGGGTGAAGGGGGCCGGCCGAAGTCACCCCGATGCCATTTTCGGGGGAGTCGTATTCAAAAGGGCCTGGTCACCGCCTCCATGAGTCTCCAAGACCCTGATCGGCATGAGCCCCAGGGCCCAGATGCCACGCAGCGCCATTCCCCGGGCAGCCTCGATCCTCGCTCACCATGTGAGCGGTCGATGGGGAACTATCTTTACGACCGTGACTTCGACAGATGAGCTCCAGGCACAGGCAGACGCCCTCATGTGGTTCCATACCATTGACCTCGGTGACGGTGTGGTCACGAAGGGCTTCGGCATACAGACCCACGGATCCGAGATCTTCCCGGATGTGAGTGGCCGCAGCGTGCTCGATGTGGGTGCCTGGGACGGTTGTTATTCCTTCATGGCCGAGCAACGCGGAGCGAAGCGGGTGGTGGCGCTTGACAATTACGCCTGGGGAGTGGATTTTGTCGCCCGTGGGGAGTACTGGAATCGCTGCTCTGCGGAGGGCATGCTCCCGGACCACACCAGGGACCTGACCGATTTTTGGCAACCTGAGCTCCCGGGACGCCGAGGCTTCGAATTCGCGAAGGAAGTACTCGGCTCAAAGGTCGAGCCGATGCTGGCCGACTTCACGACGGTCAATCTCGACACCCTCGGCCCGTTCGACGTCACCCTTTACCTCGGCGTTCTGTACCACATGAAGGAACCGCTGACGTGTCTCGAGCGCGTCCGGTCGGTGACGCGCGAAGTAGCCGTGATCGAGACCGAAGCCGTCCATATCCACGGCCTCGACCAGAGTTCTCTCCTCGATTTCTATCCCGGCGGTACCCTTCGAGCGGACTTCGGAAACTGGTTCGTGCCGACATTGCAGTGCCTCCACGAGATGTGTCTGGTGGCCGGGTTCTCGAGTGTCAAGACGGTGAAAGGCCCGCCGCCGCCACCACCACCGCCAACTGAGGCCCTGCACACGCGCATCGGGCGGCGCATCGGTCGAATTCCGCGAGATGACCTTGCCTCAGCGCCGAGCACCAATTATCGGGCTGTGATCCACGCGTACGTCTGACATCGACCAGGCCCTTGGGTGGATGCCATAGGTCCGCGAATGTGTCTGCGCGCGACGACACCGAAGGACGGGTTGTGGCCTGCCTCCGGTGTCGTCGTCATGGCCATGCCGGCTGCGGCGTCCATTGCGTCGTCGCCCTGCAAATCTTCCTGGGACTCGATCGCCGCGACGGCAGCGTCGGCAGGAGTGGAGAACGCGGCACACATCCCGTCGCCGCTGCTGTCGAACACGTAGCCGCCGTGGCGACACGTAGTACCTCGTCCATCGCCGTTGGGTCTTCTTCCCAATGACGGGTCGAGTCCGCAATGTGGGTGAACAAGAAAGTGACCGTTCTCGTTGGGAACCCGCGGCGCACGCTCGCACCGTCACGCGTCGCCGGCTCGCCGCACATCTCTCGAAGTCCTCGATCTGGGCCTTGACGGGAGTGGTGGTGCGCGTCCTTGGCAGCCCCCTGTTGCCGGCTGGAATGTCTCCACCCCAACGAACGTTCGGCCCTTGTCCGTTGCCTGGTCGCCGGCGTTGCGAGAAATCCTCCTGCCCTGCATGCGGCACCAGCTCGTGCTTTCACGGCCTATCACCCCAGTTCAGACCGGCTGTCTGTGGTTCGTTGCGTCTGGGTCAGCCACGCGCGGAACACATCCGCCGGGCATGCGCCGAAGGTCTGGTCATCTGGCGAATCCCGTCTTCCTCCTCTCGGGAGAGGAGCGATGTCGCTGCGGAGGGCCTTGCGGACCGAAAGCTGTGAGCCAGCTTGACGAGCCCTGTGCCAGCGACGAATCATTGCGTACATGAACGTGTCGTTGTTTTCCCGTTCGGTCTGGCGCGCCCTCGGGCGCCTGCGCCGCCCCGGTTCTGCCCGCTCGGAAACTCCTGCACGAGCAGTGACCGCGTGACGACTCCTCGGATACCGGCTGCTCGGATCGTGTTTTCAGCACAGGATCGCCAGGAGATCCTGCGGATGATCGATCAATCGCTCGAGGGAGGCTCCCTCACTCTCGGACCTCGCACCCGCGATTTCGAAGAAGCGTTTGCACGTCGCCACGACGCTGCCCACGCCATCGCGGTGAGCAGCGGGACCAGTGCCCTCGAGATCATTTTGCGGATCTTGGAGGTCAAGGACCGAGAAGTGGTCATTCCGACGAATACATTCTTCGCAACCGCGGCCGCGGCCGTGCATGCGGGAGCACTTCCCCGCCTTGCGGACGTCTCCCCTGACACGCTGGCTCTTTCGCCCGAAACGCTGGAGGCGGCTCTGACCCCACGGACGGCAGCCGTTGTCCTCGTCCATATCGGTGGGTTCATCACGCCGCAGATCGATGCCATCCGACATATCTGCGATCGTCGGGGAATCGTCCTGGTCGAAGATGCCGCCCATGCCCATGGCGCCAGCTTCGAGGGCCGCGCCGCGGGCTCGTTCGGCGAGGCCGCTGCTTTCTCCTTCTATCCCACCAAGGTCATGACCAGTGGCGAAGGAGGGATGATCACGACCGGGAATGACCAGCTCCGCGATGAAGCTCTCATCTACCGGGACCAAGGAAAGGCCGGGTTTCTGGGAGGCGACCATGTCCGGATGGGCTACGCCTGGAGAATGAGCGAACTGCACGCCGCCGTCGGCTTGGTCCACCTGTCACATCTCGATGAGGCGATCGCCACTCGTCGCCGGGTTGCCGCGCGCTACGACGAAGCGCTGGCGGACCTGCCCGGATGCCAACCCCTTTCCATACCCGCCGCTTCGATCTCCAACTTCTACAAGTACGTGGTCCTTCTCGATCCCGGCATCGACCGTGCGGCACTCAAACGAGAGCTCTCCGAACGGATGGGGGTCTCACTTTCAGGTGAGGTGTATGCCTCGCCGCTCCATCGGCAGCCGATCTTTGCCGACTTGGGCGGGAATTCGTTTCCGGTGGCCGATGACGTCTGCGCTCGTCAGATCTGTCTCCCCGTGCACTCCGACATGACCGATGACGAAGCCGACTACGTTGTCGAAAGTTTGACGTCCGTGCTGGCGGCTCGGACCATAGAGGAGGCGGCAAAATCGTGAAGGTCTCAGTGACAGGCGGGTCGGGCTTCATCGGGTCGCATGTGGTCGATTACCTGGTGGCGGACGGTCACGAGGTGGTGGTGATCGATACCCGAGCGCCCCATCGACCCGACGTCGGGTATTACGACGCCGACGTGACCGACCTGACCAGTCTGGTCAAGGCCACCGCCGGCAGCGATGCCGTGTTCCATCTGGCGGCGGTCGCCAACGTCAACGACGCCCACGCCGATCCCGTCGGAACGATGGAGATCAACGTGGTGGGCACAGCCCGGGTGTGCGAGGCGGCCCGTCGAAACGGGGTGGGCCGGGTCATCTTGGCCAGCACCGTCTGGGTCTACACCGCAGCACCGGGTGACGGCCCGTTGCGAGAGGATGCGCCCCTGTCCTCCACAGGGAGCGCCCACGTCTACACCGCCTCGAAGATCGCCGCCGAGCTGGTCGTCTCCAGTTACGGAGAGCTCTACGGCCTGCCCTATACGATCCTGCGCTACGGCATTCCCTTCGGGCCGCGAATGCGTCCAGAGCTCGCCATTCCCCAATTCCTGCACCGTGCCCGCTCGGGCGAAAAGATCACCATTCACGGCGACGGACTGCAGTTCCGCAACTACATCTACGTCGAGGACCTGGCTGAGGCCCATGTCCTGGCATTGGGCGAGGCGGGTGCCGACCAGATCTTCAACTTGGAGGGCCCAGCGCCGGTGAGCATCCGTCATGCCGCAGAACTTGCCTGCGAGCTGATCGATCCCCTGGCGGAGATCGAGTACACCCCGGCACGCCCCGGTGACTACGCCGGGCGTGCCATCTCGGTGGAGAAAGCGAACCGCGTCCTTGGCTGGGAGCCGCAGACATCCTTCGACGAGGGAATGCGGCGCTATGTCGAGTGGCTGGTCGACGATGATCCCATCGAGCAACCCAGTTCCGTGTGAGCACTGCCGTCCGACGCTCGCCACGGCACGCGTGGACGGCTCGGGCACTGATCCCGGTCGGCCTCGTCGCCGGTGCCCATATGGTTCCCAGCGTCGTCAGTCTGGGACAGTGGTTGCCCCTCCGCGTCCTGCCTTTCGACCTTTGCCGATGGCGGGCGCGCAGCGGAGACGCGGTCGCACTGACCTTCGACGACGGTCCGGACCCCCGGACCACTCCTGCGGTGCTCGACCGCCTCGACCACCTGTCCTTGTCCGCCACGTTCTTCTGCCTCGGTGCGCAGGTGGCACGGCACCCTGAATTGGTCGACGAGATCAGCCGCCGGGGGCACCAGGTCGAGACCCACGGCTATCACCACGCGCATCATTTCGCCCGTACCCCGAGGTGGGTGCGGGCGGATCTGGACAGGGCGGTCGATGGCTTGGAGCAGGTCGGCATCCGCCCTCGTTGGTTCCGCCCGCCCTTCGGCCAAACCACTGCCGCGACCATGGTCGAGGCCAGGCGCCATGGGCTCCGCCTCGTCCTGTGGTCCGCGTGGGGCAGGGAATGGGACGAGCCGGATGCGACCAGCGTCGCCCGTCGCGTGTGTGCCGGCCTTTCTCGGGGCAGCATCGTGTTGCTCCACGATGCCGACGTCCTGTCGCCCTCCGGTTCGGCGCGCCGGGCCACTGAAGCCCTCGACGTCATCGCTGAGGATTTGCATCGGCAGAGCCTGAAAGCGGTCACTCTCGACCATTTGGTCGGACTTCACCGGTGACCGTACAGCGGACGTTGTTCCTCTCCGGCAAGTTCGGTGCCGGGCACGACACCCTGGCCGAGGCCTGCGCTGCTGCGCTTTCGCCCTACGGGGTGCAAAGCGGGATCGTCGACTGCATGCCGATGCTCGGTGGCGGTCCTTCGGCTGTCGGCAACTGGGTCTTTCGCAGCCTCTTGTCCGTCACGCCAGTGTACGACGGTTTCCACTTCTCCCAACTGCGGGGCAATGGGCTCGTCGGCAGGTTCATGGATCGAGCTGCGGTCAAGGTCATGTTGCCCAAACTCATCGAAGAGGTTGACCGATTCGACCCCGACCTGGTCGTCTCTGTCTTTGCCACAGGGGCGTCGGCTGCGGTGCACCTCAAGCGCGAACGGCCCGAACTGGCGACCGTCGTGTTCATGACGGATTCGTTCGCCCACGGGATGTGGGCCCACGAAGGAACGGATCTGTTTCTTGTCACCTCGGAGTTGGCGGCCGCGTCCGTTCGCCGCTATCACCCTGCCGCCCGGGTCAGTGTGGTGGAGGCACCGGTACGACCCGATTTCTATGACGCCCCCAGCAGCGCAGAGGCGCGGGCTTCGCTCGCGGTTCCGAACGACGCCTCATGTGTCCTTCTCATGTCAGGAGCGTGGGGTCTCGGACCTCTCGACGCCGTCGCCCGCGCGTTGGCATCCGAAGGATGGTGGGTGCTTGCAGTGAGCGGCACCAACGAGAGCCTTCGCGCGCGATTGGCCGCCGTCTCCCGTGACTATCCAACGGTGATCTCGTTCGGCTACACGGATCAGGTCCCCACATTGATGGCAGCGAGCGACGTCGTTGTCACCAGCTCGGGCGACACTTGCCGGGAGGCCAGAGTCGTCGGGCGGCGGATGGTACTGCTCGATGTCGTGCCGGGGCATGGAAGAGAGAACCTGATGCACGAGTTGGAGCTGGGTGACGCCGCGGTCTGCCTCCCCACACCCGCTTCGGTCGTCGGGAACGTCCGCCGTTTTCTCGACGACCGCGGTTGGGAACCGGCGGCGCGTACCACGACCGGCTGGGGCCACGATTTCATCGATGCGTTAGAGGTGGCAGGCATCGCACTCCGGCACCACTGAACGCAGCCGTCGCCTGCCCCGGTGGGTCGTCAGATCACTCAGGTGGGAGTTCGGGTTGGACCGCGTCGATGAGGCGTCTCGAATGGGAGCGCGGAGAGAGCATTTCTGCGTCCCGGTCATCGTCACCCTTCATTCCTGCAACAAGTGGTGATTGGGCGAGCGAGGCGGTGCCGACGAACATGATCAGCAGCGACATTGCCTCCAATGGGCCGAAGGCGCCGGAGGTGCGGAGACTGTCCCCGAAGAGACCGATACCGAGGGCGATGCTGACCAACGGGTCGACCAGCACGAGCGCTGTCTGAGAGGCAGCGATGGGACCTGCGTGGTAGGCGCTTTGCGTCACGAACAGTGACAACGCCCCGCACACCGCGGCGCCGTAGGTCTGCCAATGGAAGAAGATATGGACCCAATCGGTCGCGATGTAGTTGCTCACCGACTTGAGCAGCGAGGCCGTAAGTGCAAACCCCACTGCCCCCGCCGCGCCGAAGGCGGCGGCGCGCCACCAGCGAGGGCCGCGCAACGCCGATAGGGTGGCCAGAAGCGCCGCTCCTGCGCAGAGTGAGACCGCCACGATCCACTCGAAGGTTGTGGGCACGTCGTTGCCACCGCCAGGTTGAGCGAAGATCAAGAAACCGGCCAGACCACCCGCCGCTCCGGCGCAGCCGAACCACTCACGCCAACCGACTCGGAACCGGAACCAGGTGGCCAAAAGAAGGACCAAGAACAGCAATTCGGAGGTCAAGATGGGCTGCACCTGGCTCAGGGTTCCCAGGTGCAGTGCCACGATTTGGAGGGGGATGGTGGCCACGATGAAGGCAAGACCGAGGAGCCACACGCCGCGTTTGAGCGCGTGCGTCAGCAGGCTGAGCTTGAGCGTGTCGGACGCAGGGGCATCTTCGAGCCCCATGCGCTGAAGGACGCTCGCCAGCGCATTGGACAGCGCGCACGCCGTGGCGAGGAGATAGACCACTGATGTTTCCGCCTCCTAGCGATGATCAGAGTCGAATCTTGACTGATCGAAGCGGGTCCCGGCTTGCTCCCCGATCATGGTTCTTGCGTTGCATCCGTCATCGGATACCAAGCCGTGGTGGCGAGATGCTTTCACAGTGACCCCCTCGCGTCGCCCAGCCCCGCGTCGACCAGCGCCTGGTGGTCAGCTTCGTTGGTGACGGCGTAGGCCCGGGAGAACTCGGCAACGGCCCGGTCGAAATTCGCCCCTTTCCCGAGGTACGCGGAGATCATCACGGCATCGCCGGTGCGCGCGTGTGAGCGGGCGAGGACCCACGCGCAGAGCCCCCCGTAGCGGGTGAGGGTCTCGAGATCCATCTCCATCGGGTTCCCCTGGCCCTTGGAGTCCCAGAGTTGGCGGATGTAGTAGTGGCGGCCCGATGCGGGTCCCTCGGCCCAGCCCAAGAACACGTCGCTTGCCGCCTGGACCAGGCGCTGCCCGACGACCACGCGCTTTGCATGCTGCCCGTGTGCCGACGGCCTGACATACGGTGCGAGGACCGATGGCTGGGCTTCCTTCGCCTGCAGGACGATGAAGTCGGACCCGGGATTCTCCGGGCCCGCCATGAGGGCGATCCAGCACCGTGTGCCCACGCTCCCCACGCCCACCACCTTGCGAGCCACGTCGAGCAGCTCGAACCGGTCGAACATGTAGCGCCGGTCATCGGTGAGCGTCCCGCGGTAATCCTCGATCAGCCCCTTGACCTCTTCCACACCATGGCCCGTCTGCTCGAGGTGTACGAGCAGAGGCGGGTCGTCGAGGAATCGCCTCCGACCGTCCACGACGTGGGTCAGTTTGGCGACGGCTCGGAGGTGGTCCTTGCGGCGTGCCCGCTTGATCTCCCGCACGACCCCCGAGCGCCTTCGGATCGGGAAATGCTCGACGACACGTCGGATCTCGGTGCGCTCGTAGAACAGGTCCAGCGTGTCCCAGGTCGCGTAGTCGGCGAGATGCGTGCGATACGTGCGGGCTGTGGCCATGACGATGGCGTCCGCGTCGGCCGAGGGGAGGCTCCGTTGTCGGGCGACGACGTGCAGACTGGCGCAGAGGCGCTTGACGTCCCATTCCCACGGGCCTGGAATCGTCTCGTCGAAGTCGTTGATGTCGAAGACGAGGTTGCGCTCAGGGCTGGCGAAGAAGCCGAAATTGTTGACATGCGCGTCGCCGCAGGCCTGGACGTACACGCCGGTGGTCGGCGTTGTTGCCAGGTCCATGGCCATGACAGCTGCGGCGCCTCGGAAAAAGGCGAATGGTGACTCGGCCATACGCCCGTAGCGGAGGCGCCCGAGCTCTGGCAGCCGCGTCGCGGCCTGGAGCTGGAGCACCTCGAGCGGGTTCTGACGCGCCGGCGACGGGCTCCACTCGGCATGGGAACTGCGTGGCGCGGCCGAGCGCAATGCCCGGCCGGCGGCCCTGCGTGTTTCGACTGACTGCCGCGCGCCGCTGGAGAAATCCACCGCCGGACTTTACCGTAGGTGCCTGAGAACAAACCGCGGAGCCGGGGATCACACCGGATGTTCTGAGTCTTTTGGGCGCCGCTCTGTCGACTCGGGCACGGTTCGGGTCATGAGAAGAACACCGAGGCACATCGCGACAAAAGCAATGGCGCCCAGTGTGAGATCGGTCGGACTGTCGGTAAACCGCTCACCGTACAAGTGCACGCCGAGCGCGATGCTGATCAACGGGTCAACGATCACGAGGAGTGGTTGCGACACTCTGAGAGGCCCCACGTGCAGTGCCGATTGCGTGATCACCACCCCGACCGCTCCGGTCACCGCCATCGCATAGACCGGCCACCGCACGAAGGTACCGCCGATCCCGTAGCGGGCGATCACGTCGGTGGTCGTCTTGATGAACGTTGCTTCCAACCCCCACACGACGCCGGCGGCCGTGGCGAAGAGGGCGGCCCGTCTTGTCGGCGAACCACGGAGGGCGAAAAGTACGAGCACCGCTGCGGCCCCACCACAAAAGAAGATCGAAGACGCCCACGCATGTGACGTCGGCGCACTCGATCCGCCACGTGGTTCGGCGACCACAATGAACACTGAAATCGAAATGCAGGTCAGGGCCGCCGACAGCCATGCGGCCGATGAGATGCTCTGGCCCAGCCAGACACGTCGCAGCACGAGCGCGAAAACGAGCTCTGTCATGAGCAAGGTTTGGACGGAGGAGAGGAGGCCATTGTGCAGCGCGAGCGCCTGGAAGATGAACGCGCTGATGAGCGCCAACCACCCGAAGAGCCATAGCGGATTGCGCAGCAGGTACCGAACGAAACGCCATCCTTTGGCGCCGTCGGGATCGCTCGTGCTCGCGACGTGCTGCGTGATGACGTTGAGGGCATTCGAGAGGGCTGCGAGCAGCGCGAAGACGATACTCATGCACGCAACAGGAGCGGGCGGCGCCCCGGGGGAACGGCGATGATCAATTGCCGGCCTGGATCTTCAGATGCGCTGCAGTCTGAACAGGCGGCCCCGGGCATTGGTCAAGTCTCGCGCCATTCTCCCGATCGAGGCCGGAGGATCGATCTTGGCAGATCCGGGATCGGGTGATGCCGGCAGTCGCAACGGCATCACATGTGTGGCGGAGTGTCAGAATTCGACATGGGTGGCCGGGAGCCGCTTTCCGCGGTGCGTGTTGGTAGATTCACGGCAATGGCTGAAGCGAGTGTGCCGCAGATACACCTGCGGTCAGCGGTGTTCGATTGCCCAGATCCGCCGGCACTCGCCAGATTTTACGGTCAGCTGCTGGGTGGCACGGTTTCCGAAGATCCGGATTGGTCGGAGGTCCATGTTGCACAGGTGCCATTCAAGCTGGCGTTTCAACGGGTCGACGACTACACGCCGCCGGAATGGCCCGATGGCCAGCCTCAGCAGTTGCACGTCGACTTCACGGTCGGAGACCTCACGGCAGCCTCAACGCGAGCCCTCGCGCTGGGAGCGCGAGTGCTCAAGGAGCCCGTCCACGGGGAGGGGGGCATTTATCAGGTGCATGCCGATCCGTCCGGCCACCCGTTCTGTCTGGTCATGGAGCAGTGACGGGGGGGCAGGAACGCCGTGGGGCAGCGATCGTCGGGCTCGGCATCACCGACGTCGGCAAGGTCTACGGCCGCTCCGTCACCGACTTCGCTCTCGACGCTGTCCAGCGGGCCCTGGCTGATTCCGGGTTGGCCCCGTCCGACGTGGACGGCATCATCACCAGCTACGGGATGTCGGGTGCATTCGGAAACGTCCCGGCATCTCTCGGGATGCGCAATTTGGGCCTCAACGTCAACATGTTCGCCGCCGGCGCCACTGCCAGCGCGGCGATCCAGTACGCCGCGACAGCTGTGTCGACAGGGACGGCCAAGTGCGTGGTCTATGTCCACGCCGATGCCCCCCTTCAGGATCCGTCGGTGCCTTCGGGCTCTTCGTATGCGACTGGCCAGAAATTGACGGGCCTGCGAACGGTCGCACCGGCTGTCGGGCTGACGAGCCCGAACTCCTTCTATGCCCTCGCGGCCAGGCGGCACATGAACAGGTTCGGGACGACGAGTGAGCAACTTGGAGCAGTTGCAGTCGCGCAGAGGGCGTGGGCCGTCGGCAACCCGATCGCACGATTCCGCGAGCCGATGACCATCGCCGACCACCAGAGCTCGCGCATGATCGCCGACCCGCTGCACCTTCTCGACTGCTGCATGGTGTCGAACGGAGCGATCGCCTTTGTCCTGACATCGGAGGACCGGGCTCGCGACATGCCCCAACCACCTGTCTACGTGCATGGATGGGGACAGGGGCATCCGACCTATTCCATGACCCGAGGCTGTGAATTCGGTCTGGTGTCCGGGGCCGGTCAGTCCGGAGCAACTGCCTTGACGATGGCCGGTGTCCAGCTCAGCGACATAGATCAGGCCCAGATCTACGATTGCTACACCTTCACCGTTGTTATCACCCTGGAGGATTACGGCTTCTGCGCGAAAGGAGAAGGTGGGTCCTTCGTCGCCAGCGGAGCCATCAACCCGGGAGGGTCACTTCCCGTCAACACCGGCGGCGGGCAACTCAGTGCCTATTACCTCTGGGGTGCCACCCCACTCTCCGAGGCGGTCATTCAAGGCCGGGGGCAAGGTGGGCAGAGGCAGGCTGCGCGCAACGACCTGATTCTCGTGAGTGGGAACGGCGGGATTCTGGACTACCACGGAACGCTGATCCTCTCTCCTCATCGGAAGGCATGAGGGTGACGACGGCCAAAAGGGATCATGCGTCGTCCGCGTACTTCGACCACCTCGCGGCGGGGCGACTCTCGGTGCTGCGGTGCGACCGATGCGCAGCATGGATCCCCCCGGGAGGTCCCTACGTGGATCCTCCCTTGCGTTGCCCTTCGTGTGGTGGTGCGACCCTCTCGTGGACCGCCACCCGGGGAACTGGCTGCCTTGTCACCTGGACGACCGACCCACTGTTCCCCAACATCATCGACGGGGTGCCGGGTCAGACGGCGGGTCTGGTCGAACTGGCGGAGGGCCCATGGGTCATCGGCGCCCTGGCGATTCATCCCGACGAATTGAGCGACGGACTCGATGTCGTCTTCGACGGCGTCGTCCCGGCGGCGGGGGGTGAAGCAGTCCCGGTGTTCCGGCGCGAAGACCGGCCGTAGGGCGACAAGAATCCCCTAAGCTGCTCGGTCGTCGAGCCTCTCAGTTCGAGCGGACAAAGCTCCGTTCACAAGATGTCCACCTAGCGGGGCACGCCGTGTCCGCAAGAAAGGAGAGCTCCAATGAGCCTGCTCGGACGTGCCCTCATCGGAGATGCCTCCTGTCACGGGGAGATCGAGAAGGACCGGTTCCACGTCATCGTCGGTGATGCCCTCGGCGAGTACCGGCGCAACGGGCAATCGTTCCCATTGGAGGACGTGACGCTCGGCACTCCGCTCGACGGGGTCAGATTCTTCAATGTGATGGCCGGGTTTGTAGAGCCCGACACGGCTCGCGACCCCGGACGTCTCCCGATGTGGCTCCCCAAGGCGACAGCTTTTGCCACCGGCGATCACGGGGAAGTCCAAGTGCCGGCTGTACTGACAGGGCCCTTACAGATGGAATCCGAGCTGGCGCTCGTCGTCGGTCGTCCTTTGCGGAAAGCCTCCGTCTCCGATGCCCACGATGCGATCTTCGGCTGGACGGTCTTCAATGACTTCACCGCCACCGAATTCGGGTTCGGGCAAATGACGCCGCTGTGGGCGACAGCGAAGTCGATCGACGGGTTCACCTCATGGGGGCCGTGGATCCGCCGCGACCTGAGCGAGGAGCGGGTGATGGAGGGCCTTGCCATTCGCGGCTACGTGAACGGGGAGAAGGGCCAGGACGGTTCGACGAGGTGGTTCGCCTTCACGCCCAGCGAGATGGTCAGCCACGTCAGTCATCTCATAGGCCTGCGGCCCGGTGATGTCCTCGCACTGGGCACCCCGTACCCGGCGCCGAACCTTTCGGTCGGCGACCACGTGGTATGTGAGGTCGAAGAGGTCGGGACGCTCCACAACTACGTCGTCGCCGACGATGGGAGCGAACCACAGGTCTGGCCGCGCTCTCCGGCCCGCTGAGCACGTTCTCGGCAACGACGCAGCTCCCTCTGCCCCGCGCGACGTCCCCAGAGCCTGCGGCGAGCATCGGGGTTAACATCGACATCGGGAGGGAGCACGATGGCAACGAGCTGGGACAAGTCTGTTGATCTCGCGATAGTGGGGAGTGGGGGAGGTGGCCTCATTGCCGCAATGGCGGCGGTGGAAGCAGGACTAGAAGCGCTCGTACTGGAGAAACAGCCGGTGGTCGGCGGCTCGACCGGCATGTCCGGCGGGATGGTCTGGCTGCCGAACAATCCGTTGATGCGGGCCGCTCGGATCGCGGATTCGCATGAGGACGGATTGGCCTACCTGGCTGATGTGGTCGGCGACGCCGGGCCGTGTTCGTCGTTGGCCCGGCGCGAGATGTTTCTTCGTGCCGGAAACGAGATGATCGCGTTCATGCAGCGAAAGGGCATCCGGTTGGTACGAAGCCGGGGCTACAGCGACTATTACCCGAACCACAACGGCGGCAATGCATCCGGGCGGTCCGTCGAGGGAGTGCCGTTTGACGCAGCGGAGCTCGGCGAGTGGCGCGAAAAGCTCCAGCCTGGCTTCTCGAAGAATTTCGGGCTTGTCTTCTTGACCAACGAGCTCCGCAACGTGCAGTACTTCAATCGCTCACCCCGGTCATTCGCCATTGCCGCCCGGGTGTTCGCCCGTACCGTCCTGGCCCGGCTACGTCGCCAGGAGCTCCTCACGAACGGGGCCTCTCTGGTCGGGCAGATCATGAAGGTCCTGTTGGCCGACGGCGCTTCGGTATGGACCGACTCGTCCGTCGACGACCTGGTGATCGAGGACGGCCGTGTGGTGGGCGTCCGCGTCACGAGGCAGGGTGCCACGACGATGATCGAGGCGAAAAAGGGTGTCCTGCTCGCAGCCGGTGGTTTCGCTCACAATGCGGCTCTGCGACGGAAGTACGGCGGGGATCAGCCGAACGAGGCGCAATGGTCCATTGCCAACGCCGGTGATACCGGTGAGGTCCTGGAGACGGCGATGGGTCTGGGGGCCAAGACCGACCTTCTCGACGAAGCGTGGTGGCTCCCGTCTCCGACGATGGCCCTCGGCGCATCCTCCTTGGGCGCGGCACGCCAACGTCCGGGCACCATATTCGTGGACTCCGCAGGTCGCCGGTTCTGCAACGAGTCCAATTCCTACGTGGAAGTTGGAAAGGCCATGTATGCCAGCAAGGCGGTCCCGTGTTGGCTGATCTTTGACGACGGGTACCGGCGGCGGTATTCCCTGACGGCGGCATCGTTGCCCGGACGCATGCCGAAAGAGTGGATCGACAAGGGCTTGCTACGGCAAGCCGCAACGGTCGAGGATCTGGCACGGCAGATCGGTGTCGATCCGACGGGTCTGGCCGACACCGTCCAGAGGTTCAACGCCAACGCGCGAAAGGGCATCGACCCTGACTTCGGGCGAGGAGAGTCGGCGTACAACGATTGTCTGGGCGATCCCGGCTATCGACCGAATGCATGTCTGGGCGCGCTCGACCAGGCACCTTTCTACGCCACCGAGATCTACCCCTCCGACGTCGGCACGTGCGGCGGCTTGCTCACCAACGAATATGCGCAGGTGCTCGACGAGTCCGACACCCCGATACCGGGTCTCTATGCCACGGGCAATATCACCGCGACGGTGATGGGGCGGACCTATCCGGGCGCCGGCGCAAGCATCGCCAACACCATGGTGTTCGGGTTTGTGGCAGCTCGCCACGCCGTAGGAAGACTGACGCCCGAGCGGCGACACAGGGGAGCGACGTCGTTGTAGGGGTGCTGCACGTCGGCCGCGACCAGGGGAATGGCTGAGGCCTATGCAGCGACGACGAACAGGCGCTGACTGAGGTCGCTCCCCAAGGCGAGCATCCGTCCGTCGACGTCGAGCATGAGGGTCCCATCGGGGCTGCGCGTGGTCACGGTCGCCGTGGCACCCGGAATGAACCCGGCCTCGTCCAGGTAGCGCAGCGACGCGCCGTCTTGCTCGACTGCTTCTGTCAGCCGCTCGAATCGAACGGTCTGGCCCGGCAGCGCTTCGGCCAGCCGCACCTGCGGGGAAGGAGTCGAGGATCGGTTTGCACTCCCGGGGATCGGGTTGCCGTGCGGACAAGTGCCGGGGTCCCCGAGGAGCTCGACCAACCGGGCTTCGACCTCGTTCGACATCACGTGCTCCCATCGACCGGCCTCTTCGTGCACCAGGTGCCACGGCAAGCCGATGATGTCGACGAGAAGTCTCTCGGCGAGTCGATGCTTGCGGATGACACTCTGTGCGACCGCCCGACCTTCCTTCGTCAACGTGATGTTGCGCCCGCTTCGACTGACGTATCCGTCGGAACGTAGGCGATCGAGCATCTCGGAGACCGAGGGGGCCGACTTGCCCAGTCGCTCGGCGATCCTGGCCTGCAGGACCGGGGTCCCCTCCTCGATCAGGGACTCGATCGTCTGAAGGTATTCCTCCACTGGAGGATGGTGCTCGATCGGTTGCGAGCTCTCCGGGTGTGGGGCTGGGTTAGCCACGGATTTGCTGGGCCAGGTAGTGGGCCTCGCCGAGCTGGTCGATCAACGTCAGCTGCGTCTCGAGCCAATCGGCATGATCCTCCTCGCCCTGCAGGATGTCCTCGAGCAACTCACGGCTCCCGTTGTCCCCCCGCTCCACGCTCAGAGCGATCCCACTGTTCAGTCGGTCAATGGCCGTGCCTTCCAATTCGAGGGCCAGTGTGAGCTTCTCCAGTGCGGTCTCACCGATCCCGATCGTGCCGAGACGCTGCACGTTGGGATGCCCGTCGAGGTAGAGGATTCGTTCGATGAGCCGATCCGCATCCTTCATTTCGCCGATCGACTCCGACCGAAACTTCTCGCCCAGGTGGGCGTAGCCCCAGTTGTCCAACATTTTGGCGTCCAGAAAGTACTGATTGATTGCCGTGAGCTCCGCGGTGAGCACCTGATTGAGAAGCTCAATGACCTGCTCGTCGCCTTGCACCGGCCTCCTCACCATTTTCGCTGACCTATGGATCGTAGGCGCTCAGCGCCGGCGTGGGCGCGAGAAATTCGCTCAGGCGGCAGATGTCGCCGTGACGGAGTCTGCGAACGGTGCGCTCGCCTGGATCAACGCTTCGAGGAGTGCGTGACACCCTCCGCACCCACCCCCGGCATGACAGCGCTCGGTAACTTCTTCCACGCTTCGGGCACCCGAGGCGACGACGGCATCCACCGTCCGGTCGGTCACGGCCATGCAGTGGCAGACGTACATCGGACTCTACGCTCCGGCCTGGGCGCACTGAGCCGCCCGCGTGACATGAGGCACGCCCGCTGCGATCAGGTCGGCGGCCAGGGACAACGATATTGGGCGTGTGACGGGAAGCCGAAAGCCCACGCCGACCACCTCGGCTCGGTAACTGCCGCCCTCGTCGATGAGGCGCACCCAATCGACCCTGCTCAAGCCGGTGCGGCCCGCGGCGTTCCTCGAGGGCACCACTGCACTTTTCGCTCCGGGGGCGCTCAACACCACCCAGAAAGTTAGGCCAAGCGAACTCTTCTGTCAAGGCCGGCCTAGGTTCCTTCTGGGGCCGACCCTATTGGTGGCGCATTCGGGCCTCCACGCTGCGTCTTTGTCGCCTGCATGGCCGCACTTGCTGCCAGAGCCGACATCGAAGGTCTTCCCGACACGGCCCCCTGGCGCTTCGGCGGCCGGCGAGTACACTCGCAATTGACATCGATGTCGACTTGCTTGGGGAGGCCAGATGGGACTCGGGGCTGCGCAACATCCGGACGACGACGGGGATGTCCCGACGGCTGCGAGGACCCACCGTCGGGGCATCAAGCTGTTCCGGGGGCACGACGCGGTTCCCATGGCCGAGTCGGGCGCAATGTCGGCGCCGCAATTCGACGCTGACGATATGAAGGCATTGGCCGCGGACGGGCCTCGCCCCAAGACGGTGGCGATGGGCATTGACGACAAACTTGTGTTCCAAGGGGAAGGGCCGGAGGGAAGCAGCCTGGTGCGCGCCTGGTTGGGCCCGCATTATGTGCTGCCCCGCCATTCCCACAGTGGAGACTGCCTCTACTACGTCGTCGAGGGCTCGATCACCATGGGGGCCCAGGTGCTCGTGGCGGGGGACGGGTTCTTCGTGCCGTCCGATGCACCGTATGCCTACGAGGCCGGAGCCGACGGTGCGGTGGTGCTCGAGTTCAGGACGCAGACCTCCTTCGACATGCAGATTCCCGGAGGCCAACTCGAGCGGTGGCGAAAAATGGCCACCGTGGCAGAGGAGCACGGCGAACGTTGGGTAGAGCTACGCGCGAAGGCCGCGGTCTGACTCCCGTTGTGCGACGTTCGTCGGTTGCCGACGCCATAGGGATCCAGAGCTGATGCGGGCGTCCGCGCTCACCGACACCGGTGGGTTCGAAGTCGTGCAGCTCGACGATCCGACTCCGGGCGCCGGCGAACTGGTGTTGCGCGTACAGGCCTGTGGAATCTGCGGCACGGACCTCAAGTCGTACAAGCGCTTCGCCCCGGGGTCCGTGCTCGGTCACGAGTTCTGCGGCGAGGTCGTCGCGGTGGGCAGCGGTGTCGAGGGTTGGCATGCCGGGCAGTTCGCAGCGTCCCTCCCCCTCCGATCCTGCGGCCGCTGCCGCTGGTGCCTCGACGGAGAGCCCGGGCACTGCGAGAAGATCGATCCACTCGGGCTCGGTGCGTCGCCCGGGGCATTTGCCGACTACGTCAGGGTCGCCGCCGTGACGACCGTGCCGTTGCGCAGGGAGCTCGGTGCCTTCGGGGCGCTCGTGGAGCCGCTCGCCGTCGGCCTCCACGCGGTTGCCGCGGCCGAGCTGCGCCCAGAGGAGCGTGTGCTCATCATCGGTGGTGGCAACGTCGGTGCGGCCGTGACGACGTGGGCGCGTCGTTCGGGCGCCGGCGAAATAGTCGTCAGTGATCCCTCCCCGGACCGACGGGAGAGCGCCGGCGCGTTCGGTGCCACGACGGCCCACGATCCGGCAGCGGGAGCTCCCGGGGGTTCTTTCGACGTCGTGTTCGAGTGCGTCGGAATGCCTGGACTCGTCCAGAGCGCCATCGACGCCGCCACCGTCCACGGACGGGTCGTCGTTGCCGGGGTCTGCCTCGGACCCGATCAGATCAGCCACATCCCCGCCGTCATGAAAGAGGTACGGGTCAGCTACGCCGTCTACTACCGCACACGGGAATTTGCGTCGGCGGCCCGCCTCCTGAACAGCGGGACGCTCGACCCTACGAGCTTCGTCAGCCGCACCGTCGGCTTCGACGCGATCGGCCAAGTGTTCAAGGATCTCGAAGCAGGGTCCGACGACCGGAAGGTACTGATTGACCCAGCCGTCTGAATCATGAGTGGCCGAAAGCCCTGCGCGGACTCAAGGCGCGCACGCCGCACTCATTCGGGGTAGATGACGACCCCGCGTATATTCTGGCCCGACCGCATGTCCTCGAAGCCATCGTTGATGGTCTCCAGGCTGTAGCGGCGTGTGATGAGCTCGTCGAGCTGCAGCCGACCCATCCGGTACAGCTCGAGGAGCGCGGGGATCTCCTTCGAAGGGCTCGATGCGCCGAACAACGATCCTTGAAGGCGCTTCTGGTAGAGCACGATGTGGCGGAGAGAGATGGGGAGAGCCACATCGTCTTGGGCGCGGGGGAGACCGGTGAGCACGCAGGTCCCGGCCTTGCGGATCGAGTCCACCGCGTGGGCGACATGCTCGCCGGTGGTGACTCCGACGCACACGATGCAAGAATCGGCGCCCTGTCCGTTTGTGAAACTGCGCGCGATTTCCGTGGCCTCCTGCATGGTCGAGACAGCATGGGTCGCACCGAAGCCCATTGACGCAGAGCGCTTCATCTCCACGGGGTCGACGGCAATGACAACCGACGCTCCCGCGTGAGCGGCACCTTGGACAGCGTTCATCCCGATGCCCCCCACGCCGAGCACGATCACGACGTCACCGACCCGGACGTCTGCCGACCGCACGGCGGAACCCCACCCGGTCGCGACGCCGCAACTTGTCAGGCATGCCACATCGAGCGGGACGTCGTCCGGGCACTTCACCGTGGACTCGACCGCCACTGTCGACCATTCGCTGAATGTCGAGATTCCCGCACCCTGGCCCACGGGCTTCCCGTCGAGTGTCATCCGACGGCTGCCATCCTCCCGGACACCCGCGAGAATGCGCGCGCCGTTGTCGCACAGGTTCTGCATTCCGGAGGCGCACCACCGACAAAGGCCGCACATCGGGAGGAAGGTCAGCACCACACGATCGCCCACTTTCCAGCCGGGAGTATTGGGCCCCACCTCTGCCACGACGCCTGCCCCCTCGTGACCACCGGCTATCGGGAGAGCCTCAGGGGGAACCGGGAGATCGCCGGTCGCGATGTGGTCATCCGAATGGCAAAGTCCGGCCGCGGCCATCTTGACCAGTAGCTCTCCCTGGCGTGGAGGCTCGAGCTCGAGCTCCACGACCTCCCACTTGCCGGGAGCATTGAAGAGGACTGCCGCTGTTGTCAACATGTGCTCGATCTCCTTGGTCCTGGTCCGACTGGAGCT
Organism: uncultured Acidimicrobiaceae bacterium; assembly: GCA_963706555.1. Classification (GTDB taxonomy): domain Bacteria; phylum Actinomycetota; class Acidimicrobiia; order Acidimicrobiales; family RAAP-2; genus Bog-473. The sequence continues at coordinate 54,642 of OY970164.1, read as the reverse complement.
TCCGGCCCGGAGCGGGCCACCAGGCTATGTCCCGGAATCGCCCAGCAGTGAACGTCTTGATCAGTGATCAGCGATGATTCATTGCCCCGGCCCACGTCCTACCTCCGGGTCCGGGTCGTCGACGGCTGGTGGCCCCGATCGGTCCGTGATCCGGTGCGAGAAACTGAGGAGGGAGATGACGCTGAAGTGGGAAGACTCGGATGTGTCCGGGCGGGAGCGCGGGAGGCCGTTCGCCTCGTCGACCGCGACCCAGGCGATCTACACCGAGGGTCTGATTCGTCGCTTCGATGACGCACTCGCGGTCGATGACGTCAACCTGGCCATACCCGAAGGGGAGATCTACGGCTTCCTCGGTCCCAATGGCGCGGGCAAGTCGACCACGGTCCTGATGCTGTGCACGCTACTGGCCCCATCGGGCGGCCGCGCCCTGGTCGCCGGCTATGACGTGGCCACGGACCCCGGAGAAGTGCGGCTTCGCATTGGCGTCGCCCTGCAAGAAGCAGCGCTCGATCCAAACCAGACGGGTGTCGAGCTCCTTCGCCTGCAAGGCCGCCTTTACGGGCTCGACAAACGAGCCGTGGACCAGCGCATGGCCGAGTTGGGCGAGTTGATCGACCTGGGGGACGCTCTGGGTCGCCGTATCGGGACGTATTCGGGTGGCATGAAACGCCGGCTGGACCTGGCCGCTGCACTTGTGCACAATCCCGATGTCCTCTTCCTCGATGAGCCGACGACGGGTCTGGACCCCGTGAGTCGGGTCAGTGTGTGGGCCGAGGTCCGTCGCCTCAATCGAGAGCTCGGAATGACCATCTTCCTGACGACCCAGTATTTGGAGGAGGCGGACGAGTTGGCCGACCGGGTTGGCATCATCGATCAAGGGCGAATCGTGGCCGAGGGCACACCGGTGGACCTGAAGCGGTCGATCGGCACGGATGTGATCATCGCCAGGGTCGACGGCGAGGCGACAGCCGTGCGTCACCTACTCGAGGGCATCGTGGGAATTCTCAGCGTGGAGGCACATGGCCAGGAACTCGTCATCTCCACTGAGAACGGGTCTGCCGCCATCAGCCCAGTCGCCGTCGCACTTGCTGCCGGCGAGGTACGGGTGCGTGATCTCACGTTGCGGACTCCCACACTCGACGATGTCTTCCTCGAGATGACGGGTTCACACATTGAACGAAACCAGACCGAGGAGTGCGAATCGTGATGCTGGTCGCCGAACGCACACCTCCTACCGATATCATCCGGGCTCGACCCGCAGGGTTCTTCCACGACCTGACATCGATTGCAGGTCGCGCCCTGCGGGCGGTGCCTCGCGACCTGGCCGTCGTGATACCGCCAATCTTCATTTCGTTGTTCTTCTTCATCGTCAACGTGGCGACGTTGAAGAAGATCGTCGATCAAATTCCCGGGCTGAACTACACGGCGTTCCAGATGGCCACCGCCGTACTTCTCGGTGTGACCGGGGTCTCACGGGCGGGTGCGCTCGTGCTCGATATCCAGGACCGCTATTTCGACCGCCTTCTGCTGTCCCCGGTTCGCCGCAGCGCGATCCTGCTCGGGCACATGCTGGCCGACGTGACGGTCGCTGCGGCCTTGACGCTGCCGATCATCGTGCTCGGTCTCCTCCTCGGCGTCCGCTTCGACAATGGCGCGCTCGGCGTCGCCGGGTTCATCCTGCTGGCGGCCTTGTGGAGCCTTTCCTTTGCCGGGTTCGGGTACGCCATCGTGTTGAAAACGGGGAATCCGGCGGCAGTCAATTCGACCTTCTTGCTCTTCTTCCCGTTCCTCTTCCTCACCTCGGCCTATGTGCCCCGTAACCAGTTGTCGGGTTGGCTCAACACGGTCGCCGACGTCAATCCGGTGACCTATCTCCTCGGCGGCCTGCGATCTCTTGTCCTCGAACCGGGATGGCAATGGACGGAACTCGGCCAGGCACTTCTGGCCACAGCGGCGCTGGCGCTTGTGAGCATGTCACTGTGCTTCGCTGCATTGCGGGGTCGGATCAAGAATGGCGCGGCCTGATCGGCTGCAGCTATGAGATTCCGAATTGATCGTGGTAGAAGGCGAAGTCCTTGCGGATGGTGTCCATGTCGAGGCCATACGCGGCGACATCCGGCCGGGTGCCCTGCCGCCGGTCCTTGGCACTCTCTTCCCACCACTCGGCCATCCGGTTCCGTGTGTCGGCGGTGAGCTCGTCACCGAGCTGGGCGTAGAGATTCTCCATGCAGCCGATCGGATCGCTCTGCATGTCGCTGAAAGAGGCGTCGACGAACCGGTCCTCCCGACCGTCGTTGCGAAACTCCATGAGCCGTCGCAGCGACTCCAGCCAGATCATGTGCTCGTGCCGACCGAGTGCCAGGCAATCGAATGAATCGGTGAGTGGCGTAGAGAGCGCTTGTTTGACGGCGCATACCGACGGGATGACACTGCTGATGTCGCGATGGGTCATCACGAAGCGAGCGTCGGGATACACGGCATCGAGGCCTCGGATCGTGGTCATGTGCGAGGGTGTCTTCAGCGACCACCGGGTGGGCGGGCACCTCCACTGCAACAATTTCAGCACTCGCTTGTGATACCGATACGTCGGCTCCATGTCGCACGTCAGGAGAAATTCGGAGTAACTCGGCAAAATGGCCATGCCCTGGAACAGTTGTGAGTGGAAATCGAGGCCCATGAGAAGAAGGCATTCTGATGGGCCCGTCGGCGAGCTGGGCAACATGCCGACGAAATCGGGGAACATCTGATGCGACATTTCGATCCCTGCTGCGCTGACTGCGATCCGCGGGTCCGTGTGCTCCGTCGCGGTTTGTGGGGGCGGGCACGGCGACGAGGCCTCCCACGTCCTCAGTGAGCGTCGGGACTCGTCAGATGCCAGCAGGAAGCTCAGAGCCGTTGATCCCGTTCTCGGCAGGCCGATACCGAAGAGGGGAGCGACGATCTCCTGCTGGTCGATCTCGGGGTAGTCGGCGTACCACTTCTCTATCTCGAGCCGGCTGCACAAAAGCCCGACGATCTGGTCGGAGTACACGGCGTCGCCCAGCTCGTTGAGGTTGCCTTCGGTCCGCAAGGCTCCGACGAGGGCCGCGAGTCCCTCGCGCCAGCCGTCCGGCCCGAAATCGTCAGCCCCGGTGCGTTCGCACGCCTGCGCGATCAGCTGCTCCACATCCATCGACATCCCCCCATCACAATCTCGGTTTCCTTGTGTCGTGAGCCCGCCCCTCCTGCGGAGAAACTCAGCCCTCGAGGAGCTCGACGGGAATGGAGCGTTCCATCATCCCGAACGTCTCCTCGCCTTCCCACCGGTAGCGAACCCCGGCTTGCTGCAAGGCTGGAGGGAACTCGGGCAGTCCGCCCGGCATACACGCCGAGAGGACCGTCTCACCCTCGATCCGGACGTCGCCCTCCTTCGTCCTCAGGGTCAACGAGACATCCTCGCCATTGGGTTGGAGTCGGCGCAGCCAGGGAGCGTCAACGAGGACGGCGGGGATCATCCGTTCGCCGTCGAAGACGAAGGCCTCGTTGTAGGTGGGAGCGTCGGGTCGTTCCGGAAATGCCAGAGCGCCAAACCCTTTCCCACTGGGGAACAGCGCGCTCGGCCAACAGTGGCCCCAGAATCCTCCGGTGTCACGCGTCCCTTGCCGGTGGATTCGCAAACCGGTTCCCTGGAACTCCCACTGGTCCCCGCCAAAGCGCACGGTCCCCTGCGCCGTGCACAGCTGCTCGTAGCGGGGACTGATGAATGCACCGGCGAACCCCGAGTCGAAGAGCTCCTTGGACTCCTCGCTGAGCGTCCCTGATACCCACGGGGGAACCGCACACGCCAATTCCACCTCGACGTGTAGAGGCACCTGGGAGCCCGCGTAGTCACCCTTGGCCAACGCCGCCGCCGTGGTGTCGAGAGCCTCACCGTCATACGTGAGCGTCAGCGTCGCAAAGGGCTCCACGCAGCGAAACTCCAAGCCACCGGCCCCGAGTGTGCGGCAGACCCCATCTGCGTCGACGGGTGAGCGACCTTCGCCGTTCCCCCGCACGATGGCCGTTCGCCCATCGGGAAAGCCCAGGTTCACCTGAAGGCCCCGGTTGTCCCAGGATTCGGACACGGCCTCTATGCCCACCCGTGGCAATCCGATCAGACCTTTGTCGTCCGAGACCCAGAACGAGGCGCTCTCGCGAAACTGTGGATCCTCGGGCCTTTCCGCCAAGAAATAGTCCTTGGATGGGATCATGCCGCCCGCCAGATCGATAGCCATCGCCGTCCTCTCCTGAGATGGGTATGCCCCCCCCGCAGCAACCGACCGTATCAGCCGCCCAGTGGGCGAATCTATGGCGGCAGCGGAACTGGGGTCACCGGCGGCAGTGGTCGCCCTTCGAACCGAGGAGCTCAGCCCAGTGCATATCCGTCGATGAAGAACATCCGTGTGGTCCGTGCAGCGGCCAGCCTGATTTGCAGAGCCGCCTGGCACTCCGGAGAGGTGTACCACGACCGCGCTGCGGCCATGTCAGGACATTCGAGAATGACAATTCGATCGGTCACCGGAGGGCCTTCGACGGACTCGACGTTTCCGCCGCGGACCTTGTACGTTCCCCCGTGCGCAGCGATGCTCGCCTCTGCAAGCGGCTTATAGAGCTCGTACCCGTCGGCATCTTCGACCGACAGTTCGACAATGACGTAGGTCGGCACCTCATCGCTCAATGGCGGTTGTTCGACCGCGAAGCGTAGCTGCGCCGGCCGCCCCCGGAGGAGTGGTGTGCCACCGAACGCGGACGTCAGCCGATTGTCGTGATGTAGGCACCCACCAAGGTCGCGCTCTGTTGGTCGACGGCGCCCTCTCGACGATCGCCGTGGCCTTCTTGAAAGTGCGAAAAAGCACTGGTGGAAGCGATGGGATTTTTCTCATCATCCCCGTGATCGTGAAAGGAAATATGGACGAACGAGTCGTCAGCCAGGCGGAGCACGAGGTAGCTGACATTGTCCGGTTGCGAGGTAGCCAGCTCCGCGAACACCGCTTCGACACGTCGCTGGTTTTCGTCTGCGGCGTCGGCCGTTTTCATGGCATAGCGGGTGACGAGTCGCTTCTGCATCTTCATGCTCCTTCTGTCTGGGGCGGGTTCTTGCACACTGCTGCCTCCCGCGGGCGTGGGAGGTCAGGCCGACTGCGGCATTTCGTCGAGGCCCGGGTCTCCGCCGGAGGCGGCAATGGTCAAGCGACTCAGGTAGTGATCCCATCCACCGGTGTGATCCGAGACCGCGTCCGTGGGCAAGCCGCTGTGCACGAGGCGGACCCTGGTCTTGTCGCCCTCCGGAGCCAGGCTGATGGTCACGGTCGTGGACCCCGACGGGATCGGATGTCCCGGTTCGGCCCACCCGAAGGTGAACACGACCCGCTCGTTGGGGACCACCTCGACGAACGTTCCTTCCGAGAGGTGCCGGCCACCCACCTCGACCCGGTAGAGACCTCCGGGCTTGGGGTCGAGGTCAACCACGGTTCCCAACCAAGCTCGATGCTTTTCGGGGTCGACCAAGAAGGGGAAGACCGTTTCGGGTCGGGCATCAATGACGATCTCGCGGAGCAATTCAGCCATTGTTCGGTGCTCCTTTCGTTGTTGTCTCTTGTTGTGCAGCGGCTTCGGCGGCTTCGGCTGCATCTCGAAGGCGCAGGAGCCCGTCGGTCCAGTACTCATCGAGGAAGGTGCGGAGACGGGCCATTTCGTCACGGTTGGCCTGATAGAAGCGACGGGTCCCCTCACGACGCTCGATCACCAGCCGTGCCCCACGAAGAACCCCCAGGTGCTGAGAGACCGCCGACCGGGTGACCTCTTCGAAATGCGATGCGATATCCGTCGCTGGTAGTTCACGGTCCCACACGAGTCGCAGGATCTCCCGGCGGCGGGGTTCGGCCAGCGCTTTGAGGGCTGCGTCCACAGCGGTCATTGTAAGCAAATGCTTACGTAAGTGTCAACTAACGCAGGGTGCTATGCCGGATCCCAACGCATGAACCAGATGTGGGGCCCGCCCCCCGGCGCATCGGCGTCCTCGACGACCCGGAATCCGCATCGCTCGTAGATGGACACGTTGCGGGGCGTACCCGTCGAAAGGAAGGCCCCGACTCCTTCTGCCTTCGCCCGCGCCAAACCCGATGAGATCAGCGCCGCCCCATAGCCCCGGCCCTGGACCTTCGGGTCCACTGCGATGGAGTCGAGCTGCCAGAGTGGATCGTCGGGCGTGCGCGCATCGATCCACCGCCAGAACGCGTCGTAGCGATGCCCACCGTCGTCGGTCAGCGCGCCGATCCGCGGTTGGTTCCAAGGGTGATCGTCCCAGGAATCGAACTGCAGTGGAGGGACGAAGACGGCGGCGCCGCTCGCCGCTCCCGCTTCGACCACCAGGCCAAGTTCAAGCGCGCTCTCGAGGAAATACGAAAAGCAACGCGTGAACCGATCCACCAGGTCGTCGAACTCGCCCATGGGCCAGCGCATCATCGGCTCATTGATGAACGCTCTGCCGAACACCGGGGCCAGCGCACCGAGTCGCTCGGGCCCTGCAGTGACGACAGCGATCTGCGAACGGTCGGAGGTCACGTGGTTCTTCCTCGGTCGGGAGCGCAGCGGCACGAGGTGCAGTGAGGAGCCATCAGCCCATGTGCTCGCTCGTCGCCGCCGAGAAGAGGGAGTTGTCGAGGAGGTCGAACGCCTCGTCGAGCAATTCCAAGACGTTGTCGCCGGCGGGATCCTCGGCCCAAAATGCCATGACCTCCTCGACGGCGAGGAGGGCGGCGCCTGCCACCAATTGGCGGACCAGAGGTCGGCTGTCCTGAGCGAACCACGGGCGGATGGCAACAGCAAGGCGATCCCGGTTCCGGCGCTGCTCCTCGAGCCATCGACCGCGGAGCGTGGGTGTGTCGCGGAGCATGACCTGAAAGGCCCGGGCGGCAACCGGCTCTTCGTACACCCGCGAGAGGGAGGCCCTCATCATGGCTCGCAGGACACTGCCGATCGGCTCGGAGGGTTCGTGTTCGGCCAGGTGGTCGATCGAGTCGTCCATGCTCAGGCTCGCGATCGCGGTGACGACGTCCTCTTTGCAAGGGAAATACCGGTAGAAGGTTCTCGGCGAGACGTCCACCGCGTCGACGATGTCCTGCACCGTCGTCGAGGAGTACCCGCGCTCGAGGAACAGGCGGGACGCCGCTTCGGCCAGCTCGCGTCGAGTGCGGCTCTTGTTGCGCTCGGTAAGCCCTCGAGCCAATTTTCCGCTCCCCCTTCTGCGCTGCGACGGGTTGAGGATAGCCGTTTTTGCCCAACCTGACAGCTTCTGCCATAGTGGCAGCGACCGTCACCTTCACGAGTGGGAACGACCAGTTGATCGACATCATCCCGGAGAGATCCGCACCCCTACGGATGCGTGACCGACCCTGGATGACCCTGGTGATCGTCGCTATGGGCGTGATCATGGTCGGCATCGACGGGTCGGTCGTGGCCGTTGCCAACCCTTACATCGGCCGGGACCTGCACGCCTCTCTGGCCGATCTCCAGTGGGTCACCAACGCCTACCTCCTGGTGATCGCAGTGACCCTGATCCTCGGGGGAAAACTGGGGGATCACTTCGGCCGACGGCGAGTGTTCCTCATCGGGGTGATCGGCTTCTCAATTGCGTCTCTGGCCATCGGGCTCGTCGGGACCATCGATGGCGTCATCCTCCTGCGTGGGGTGCAGGGCGGCTTCGGCGCGCTGCTCCTCCCCAACACACTGGCCCTTCTGCGGGCTGCGTATCCACCCGAGGAACTGAACCGGGCCGTGGGGATCTGGGTGAGTGCGTCCGCAACTGCCACCGCGGCCGGGCCGATCGTCGGCGGGTTCTTCGTCGAGCACATCTCATGGCAGAGCGTCTTTTTCATCAACGTGCCGGTCGGTATCGCCACGGTCGTGCTCGGCATGTTCGTACTGCTCGAGTCACGTGAGTCAGAGCGCCAGCCTTTCGATATCCCCGGGGTGGTGACCCTGGCCCTCGGCTTGCTCGCCATCGTCTACGCACTGGTGACGGCGCAGAGCTGGGGGTGGGGGAGTACGCGGACGATCGGGCTGATCGTCATCGGGCTGATCCTCCTTGTGGTCTTTGTCGCTCTCGAGAGGAAGACCCCGAACGCCCTCATTCCCCTGAGCATCTTCAAGGACCGCTCGGTCTCCTTGAGCATCATCATCGTCCTGCTGAACTTCTTCGCCCTCTTCGGCGTGCTGTTCTTCGTCGGCCTCTACCTGCAGAGCGTCCACGGTTACAGCCCGGTGGCGGCCGGTGTCCGGGTCCTGCCGCTCACGATCACCTTCGCGCTCTCGAGCAACCTCGGGGCCCGGTTGACCACCCGGTTCGGGCCGTGGTTACCGATCACGGTCGGGCTCCTGGCGACCGCAGTGGCGCTGCTTTCCCTCACGACCTTGCAGGTCGATTCGCCCTATGTGCACCTTTGGCCGCCGTTCATCCTGATCGGAATGGGAATCGGACTGGTGGTCACGGCGGCCACCGATGCGATTGTGGGGAACACGCCCGTCGACGAAGCGGGCGTGGCCGGCGGGATTCAGGGCACGGCCATTCAGCTGGGAGGGGTGCTCGGGACCGCAGTGTGCGGTTCGATCCTCGGCGCCAAGGTGGCCTCTGTCCTCGTGGGCAATTTGCTCGCCTCCGGCGTTCCTCCGGCCTTGGCCCATCGGCTTGTGCATGCCACCGCAGTCGTGTCCCAAGGTCTGGCCCCGACCTCGACCGGTGAGTCAGGCCGCTTGGCCCAAGCCATCACTCATGGCAGCCATATCGCGTTCATGGAAGGACTTCACCTGACCATGCTGGTCGCCGGCGTCGTGGCCCTCATCGGCGCATGTATGGGGCCCTTCATCCGAGGTGGCAGTGGGGGCGCGGGACCTGAGCACCACATTCTCTGAGCGATTCGATATCGCGGATTCGTCGCCCCGAGACCTCGACACGCCGATCCGGCGCGTCTGTGCTTTCTCCTCGTGGGCTGCGGGCAAACGGCCATTGCGACCCTGAGAAAGGAGCGAAGTCCCGGGCAATCGCCGCTGCATCCCTGTCAGTAGGGCTGAAGGTCCCTGGAAGAGATGACCATGGTCCCTATTAGGAGGAGCCGAAATTGACGCAAGGTGGAGCCACAGAGACTCTCACCTACACAAGGAGCAGACATGCAGCGCAAGGTTTTCGATTTTCTCGCGAGTGCGATAGGTGCAGTGATGGTCGTCGTGCTGCTCGTCGCAGGAGGACTCTTGATGTGGGGCTACAGCTTCACTACCACGAGCGTGCACAATCAACTGGCCCAACAGGACATCGTGTTCCCGTCCGCCGCAGCCTTCGCGGCGGCCAAGCCTGGCACCGAGATCACACCGGGTATGAAACCCTATCTCCTCCAGTACGCCGGACAGCCGTTGACGACCGGCGCGCAGGCCGCGGCCTATGCCAATCACTTCATTGCCGTACACCTGAGCGAAATGCCGTATGGCGGCGTGTACGCCACAGTCAGCGCAGCCTCGAGGGCCAACCCGACTGACAAGGCTCTGGCCGCAGAGGTGCAGACGTCATTCCAAGGTACGACGTTGCGGGGACTGCTCCTCGAGGCGTACGCCTTCTCCGAATTCGGCCTGATCGCACTGTGGGCCGCGATTGCGGCGTTCGCCATGGCGGCGGTCATGGCCCTGCTCGTCGCCTTCGGCTTCTGGCACGCACGGCGGACACCAGTGGACGAGGAACTCGCGGTTCACGCCGAGGCGGAACGCGTGCTCGTCACGACGTAGGTCGCTTCGACTTCACACGAGTATCGCAAGCTGCCACCACCCGGCCCCGCAGTCCTGGGGCCGGGTGGTGGCGCGTCCCGGCACGGCGGCGTCCGTTCGTCTCTACGCCGGCTCTAAGTTCCAGTTGAAATGCTGGGGTGTGTGAGGATGGGGGCGACACGGGCCGGGCCGGACGAATTGTGAGGTCAGCTTCCATTTTTCACGCAACGCTGACCTCATTGCGCACGCGAATTCGCATGCCGGCGCTGCTGCTGGCGCTTGGGCTTGCCGGATTGGCGACCGTCGCGAATGTCGAACTCACCAGGAGGTCACCACTCCTCACGACCGACAGCGCGAGCTATCTCAGTGCTGCGGAAAATCTGGCGTCGGGAAAAGGCCTGACGACTTCGTTCAATGACAGCTTGAGCGTCTACCACCCCCAAAATGTTGTTGCCTTCAACGGTCGGGTGCCATTCGTCCATTTCGAGCCCCTGTACCCGCTCCTTCTTGCTGCGCTTCACGCCGGAGGTCTCCGCGAGCTCACTGCGGCGCGCGTCATTGGGGCAGCCTCGCTCGCGGCAATCGTCCTGCTCCTCTGTGCCCTGGCCTCCCGGGCATTCCAGGGATCCCTTCCTCTTGTGCTCGTGTTCATCGTGGTGACGGTGATCGGACCGTCGGGGAAGGGGTTCGTCGCCGGCAACCTGGTGGAGTTGAGCGGCGAGGTTCTCAGCGAGCCGCTGTTCTATGCGTTCTCCTTGGGCGCACTCCTCACGTGTGCGCTCTTCTTGGACAACGGTCGTTCCCGGTATCTCGTGGGCACAATGCTCCTCGTGGTCGGCGCAACGCTCACCCGCTATGTCGGGGCAAGCGTCGCATTGGCAGCCAGCATCGCCATCGTGAGCACGAAGGCCCTTCCACCCCGGGGTCGCGTAAAGAGTGCGATCGCTGTTCTTGGAGTGGGCGTCATCACGGTCGTGGGGTGGCCCGTCGTCGAACGTTGGTTTTCCGGTGGGTCTTCTCCCAGGCAGATCGCGTTTCACCTTCATCCGCATTTGGCGGGAGATTTCCTGGCGACCGCCGCCTCGTGGTTCTTTCCCACGGTGTGGCCCTCGTGGCTGACTGACACGGGTGCGGTCCTGCTGCTCGCCGTCGCGGCACTGGCACCCCTCTCGAGCAACTCCTTCGGGCTGATCAGGCGGTCTTCGGGGCCCCCACAACAAGTGCAAAGCCTCCTGCGGCTCCTCGCCATCTTTGTGCTCTCCTACGTGCTGGTCGTCCTTGTCGCCAGCACCCTCCTCGACGCTTCGCTGTCGTTGGACCAGCGCGTCCTCGGACCAATGCAGTTCGCCGCATATCTGATCCTCATGTCGCTGACGTACTGGGCGATTCGCTCACGGTGGGCCGTGGGCTTCCGATCCGGTCCCATGCTGGCGACAGCGGCGGCCGCACTGCTGCTCATCGGTCCCAACATCTCGCTGGCTGTTCGCCAACTCAGTCATCCATTTCCGACACCGGTGGCGACACCGGCAATGGCGGCACTGGCCAAGCTTCCTCCCGGTGACATTGTCGTGACGAACGAGCCATCAGGGGCCTTCCTCTTTGCCCATCGGGGATCGGTCTTGACGCCCGTTCGTACGTATGCGATCACGACCAGGCCCAACACAGATTTCAAGAAGGACGTCCGCTACATCGGACAGCTGGTGAAGCGTCGCCACGGGGTCGTCGCGCTCGTCCCAGACCTTCAGCCGACGCTTGTCACCTTGGGCGAGCTTCAGCGATCGGCCGGACTCGTCGTGTCGAGACGCTTCGCCGACGGCACAGTTTTTCTCTCTGCTCCTCCATGACGGCTTCGAGGGCGTCAGAGGCCCGACGTCACCCGCTGGGTACGACGTCTCTGTCGAACTCGTTTCCTTCTGGATCTGCCATGCATCGCCATGGGAAACCCTCGAGATCGTGGGTGGTGCCCGGTTCGAGCCAGCATCCACCGAGTGCTTCTCTCTCGGAGGTCGATCGTTCGAGGTCCGCGACCACGAGATCGAGGTGCAGGCGGTTCTTTCCTGCTTTTCCCTCGGGCACTCGTTGAAATCCGAGAGTGAGGCCCTCCTTCGTCGGCGTCAACACGACTTCCTGGCTCTCAGCGATCAACCGGGCTGCAGACCGTGTGTAGTGAAGGACCGGGCCCCGATCTTGACCGGAACGAGTCGTTCCGCTTATGGTGGGACAATCGGAACGTGTGATTCCGGAATGGGACAGGATCGGGTTGGCTTTGGTCGAGAAACGCATTCATTACGGGGCCACATTCGCCGTCCTCGCGACGGCGGCACTGTCGTTCAGCCTGTTGCAATCACTGATCATCCCGGCCGTTCCTCTCCTCGAGCACACGTTCCACACGGGGGCGAGCGGGGCGAGTTGGATGTTGACCAGCTATCTCTTGAGCGCAGCGATTGCGACGCCGATCCTCGGGCGTACCGGTGACATCATCGGCAAGGACAGGATGATCGTCATCGTTCTCATCGCCGTTTCCGCCGGCACCGCGGTGAGCGCGCTCGCCACGACGCTCCCGATCATGCTGGTCGGGCGCGTGATCCAAGGAGTTGGGGGAGCCGTCTTCCCCTTGGCGTTCGGCATCATCCGAGATGAGTTTCCGCGCGACAAGGTCGTCGGAGCGATCGGCGCCATGTCGGCCATACTGGGGCTCGGAGTCGGTGCCGGCATCGTCCTGGCCGGTCCCATCATCGAGCACCTCTCCTATCACTGGCTGTTTTGGATCCCGCTTGTCCTCTCGCTTGCCGCAGCGCTCGCTACATTCAGGTTCGTCCCCGCATCTCCGGTGCGGGCTCCCGGCGGCATCAACTGGTTGGGGGCACTGCTCATGTCATCGTGGCTCACGGTGGGCTTGTTGGGCGTCACCTACGGTCCGACGTGGGGTTGGAAGGATCCGACCGTCCTCGCGATGTTCGGCGCGGCGGCCGTGTTGATAGTGCTCTGGGTGTGGTCCGAGCTGCGTTCAGAAACGCCGTTGGTGGACATGACCATGATGCGAATCCCCGTCGTATGGACGACGAATCTGACTGCCGTGCTCTTCGGGTTCGGGCTGTACGCCATGTTCGTCACGGTTCCGCAGTTTGCGCAGACCCCGACGAGCGTCGGCTACGGATTCGGGGCATCGGTGACGAGGTCAGGGGTCTATCTCGTACCTTTCGCCATCGCCATGCTGGTCATCGCGCCCTTTACCGGTCGCCTGGCGCGCGCGGTCGGATCGAAGAACCTCCTCGTTGCCGGATCGCTGTCCTGCGCTGCGTGTTACGGCGTCTTGACCATTGCGCACAGCCAACCCTGGAACATTCTCCTTGCCTCGGGTCTGCTTGGTATCGGCATGGCCTTCGGGTATTCGGCCATGTCGAATCTGATCGTGGAGGCTGTTCCGCAGGATCAGACCGGAGTGGCGACCGGCATGAATACCAATATCCGGAACATCGGATCGGCGCTCGGGAGCGGCATCGCCACCAGCCTGGTGGTCAGCAAGACTCTTCCCGATGGTTTCCCGGCCCAGCATGGCTACGAGTTGGCGTTCATCGTCTGCGGTGGCTCGCTGATCGTGGCGGCGGTGGTGGCGATGAAGATTCCCCACCGCGACGGCCCCTCCATCGTTGCATCCGAGTCCCACCCTGCGCTGACCGCTGAAGCCGAAGTGTTCGTCGGTGCTATCGGCTACACCCCGGAGGCCTGAAATGACGCCACAGGCCACGGAGCCGCGCCAGGCCAGGGCTGCGACGGGCCCGGACGCTGAGCACCCGGCGAAGCCGTTACGCCGCGACGCCGAGCTCAATCTGGCGAGGATCATGGAGGCGGCTCGCGACGTCTTCGCTGAATCGGGCTACGACGGGTCGATGGAGCAGATAGCGGTCAAGGCCGATGTGGGGATCGGAACGCTGTACCGGAGGTTCCCCCACAAAGAGGACCTCTTCAACGCCGTGACGGATCTGGCCAAGGAGCGCACGATCAACATAGGCGAAGAGGTGCTGGCCGAGGCGGCGCCGGCAGAGGCCCTTTCGGAATTCTTGCGTCGCTGCATCGCGGTTCCCTCGTGTTGGCGTGTGACCACAACGCGACCACCCTGGAGCGAGAGTGCCGGGGTCAACTCCGTCTTGAAGCACATCGCACCGACCGTCGGCAAGGTTCTCCAGCGGAGTCAGGAGGCAGGGACGGTTCGTCCCGACATCGTGTTTGCCGATGTCATCCTGGCGTTGATGTCGGTGCGGGCCGTCGCCGATCTCTGCGGCGCAGAAGCTCCGTCCGCCTCCACGCGGTTCCTGGAGATCCTCTTGGACGGACTCCGTCCGGGCGGATCGAGCACGCTCACGCCCCCGATGAGCCGTCCACAGCTCAGCCGCGTCCTCACGAACCATCCGAGGTAGCAACCCCCGTACGGGGTCCCCCTGAGGGTCGTATCGGGGAGATCCCTGATTGTCTCGCGGTCGGCGATCGCGCAAGATGGTCCCCATGAGTGCCGAGAGACCTTCCGACGACGCCGCCGCCGATCAGCCGACGGGAGCGATCTCGCCGACGCTTCCCGCAGCCCGAGCCATCGACCTCTCCAAAATTTACGGGAAGGGCGACGCCGTGGTCCATGCGCTCGATGGCATCAGCGTCGAGTTCGAGAGCGGCCGGTTCACTGCGGTCATGGGTCCGTCGGGTTCGGGGAAGTCAACGCTCATGCATTGCATGGCCGGGCTCGATACGCCGACCTCGGGCCGTACCTTCGTCGGTGACCGGGAGATCGGCCACCTCGATGATGCCGGTCTCACCCAGATGCGGCGCGACCAGATCGGATTCGTCTTCCAGTCCTTCAATTTGATTCCGACGCTCACGGCCCGTGAGAACATCACGCTTCCCTGCGACCTGGCGAAGACCAAGTACGACCAGGGTTGGTTCGACTACCTGGTCGAGCAGCTCGGGATCGGGAACCGGCTCTCACATCGTCCGAACGAGATGTCCGGGGGCCAACAACAGCGCGTGGCGTGCGCGAGGGCGCTCATCGCACGCCCTGACCTGATCTTCGCCGACGAGCCGACGGGAAATCTCGACTCGAACGCGTCGGCCGAGATGCTGGAGTTCCTGCGCCGTTCGGTGACCGACCTGCACCAATCCATCGTCATGGTCACCCACGACGCACGGGGAGCGGCCTATGCCGACCGCGTGGTGTTCCTGGCCGATGGCGCCGTGGTCGATGAGCTCCTGTCACCCACGGCAGATTCCGTGCTCGAACACATGAAGCAATTGGGCGGCTGAGGTGAAGCGAGTTGTCCTTCGGGGCTTGTTGGCCCACAAGCTGCGCCTGGCGTTGACGGCCCTGGCCATCGTGCTCGGGGTGACGTTCATTTCGGGAACGCTCGTCCTTACCGACACATTGCACAATACCTTCAACACGCTGTTCGGCCACATCTATCAGCACGTGGATTTCGAAATCCGCGGCAAGGCGGCGTTCTCGGACACCGGCGCCGGTGCAGGTGCGGTGCGGGCGCCCATCCCTCAGTCGATCGCGACCACGGTGCGCCAGATTCCCGGCGTGGAGTACGCCGACGGGACGGTTGGCGGCTACGCGCAATTCGTGGCTCCCGACGGAAAGGCCATCAGCAACGGTGGAGCTCCGACCTTGGGGTTGTCCTACGACGTCGATTCTCAGCTCTCGGCGCTCACGCTCTCGTCCGGCACCGCCCCGACCTCACCGCACGACGTGGTGATGGATGCCGGCACTGCGCAGAAGTACCACTTCGTCGTGGGCGACCGTGTCCGTGTGCTCTTGGCCGGTCCACCGCAGACGTTCACCATCAGCGGCATCGTGAAATTCGGTACAGCGAACAATCTGGCTGGAGCGACGATCGGGGCCTTCAAGCTCCCCACCGCGCAGCGGCTCTTCGGCCAGGTCGGGTATTACCAGGCGATCGATGTCCTGACCTCTCCCGGGGCGGACAAGGCAACGGTGCGCCATGCGATCGCAGCCACACTCCCGAGAGGGGTGGAAGTGGTGACCGGGCAGACCGTGGCCAACGAGCAGTCCAACGACATCAATCAGGCACTGTCCTTCTTCTCCACCGCTCTCCTGGTGTTCGCTTTCATCTCTCTGTTCGTCGGGGGATTCACGATCTTCAATACGTTCTCCATCACCGTGGGTCAGCGCACGCGAGAGCTGGCACTGTTGCGCATCGTGGGTGCCAGTCGCCGGCAGGTGTTTCGCTCTGTCCTGGCCGAGGCCCTCATTGTGGGCATCGTGGCCTCATCGGTGGGGATCGGGCTCGGTGTGGTGGCTGCCGTCGGTCTCGAAGCACTCTTCAAGGGACTGGGCATCACCCTGCCGTCGGGCTCTTTGATCTTCGAAGGGCGCACCGTCGTGGTGGCGTTGCTGGTCGGTGTCGGCGTCACGTTGGTCTCCGCCATCAGTCCGGCTCGACGTGCGGTGCGGATCCCTCCGGTTGCCGCACTGGCCGATCATCGAACCGATGTGCAGGAATCGTCCCGACGGAGGATCGTCATCGGGACGGTGTTCGCCGTCGTCGGCGTGGTCCTCTTGGTCCTCGGCCTGACCAAGCCGGCAATCCAGCTGGTCGGACTCGGCGCAGTTGCCTTGTTCATCGGGATCGGCATGCTGGCGCCAGTGGTCGCACGGCCGATGGCGAGCGTGATCGGAAGGCCGCTCGCCCGGATCCTGGGGATCTCGGGACAGCTCGGCCGGGAGAATTCCATGCGCAGTCCCCGGCGCACGGCACAGACCGCCTCGGCTCTCATGGTGGGGCTGGCCCTGGTCTCGACCATTGCGGTGTTCGGCGCCTCGCTCTCGAAGTCCGTCACCAGCAGTGTCGACAACGCGATCAGTGCGAGTTACATCATCACGAGCTCCGCCCAGGGCGGTACGGGTGAGTTCAGCGGTTCGGTGGCGAACGTCGCGGGCGCACTGCCGGGCGTCACCTCTGTCTCCACGGTCTATCAGGGGACGTTCGCCCTCCGGAATTCGCTGGCCAACCTGACGGCCGTCTCCACCAAGGACCTGTCTTCGACGGTCATCCTGCGCATGCAGAGTGGAACCGGCGCACCCGCCCTGGCGGCCGGGCAGTTACTCATCGACTCCACGACGGCGACGACGAAGCATCTGTCGGTGGGCTCGGTCGTGCCGGTGAAGTTCGCCCAAACGGGTGCGTCGACACTGCACGTCGGCGGGATCTTCCAACCGAACGCCCTCATCGGGAGTTACCTCGTGGGGGACCGCTACTTCCTTGATCATTTCAACAATCCGTTGCCGGTGGCCGTGCTCTTGCAGACGAGGACCGACGGCCGGATCACGACCCACGTGGTGCAGCACGGTCTGCGGGCGTACCCCAATCTGAAGATCCAGACTCGGGCCGGCTTCGAGAAATCGCAGCGGGCACAGGTCAACCAACTCCTGGCACTGGTCTACGCCCTCTTGGCCCTGGCCGTCGTGATCGCCCTGATCGGCATCGTGAACACGCTCATGCTGTCGGTGTTCGAGCGCACCCACGAGATCGGGCTCTTGCGGGCGGTCGGCATGAAGCGACGTCAGGTGCGCTCGATGATCCGATCGGAGTCGGTGATCCTGTCCGTGTTCGGTGCCATCATCGGCATCCTCGTCGGCACGGCGCTCGGCACCGCGTTCTCCGCGTCCCTGAAACAGCAGGGCATCACCGATATCGTGGTTCCGGTCGGCAGTCTCGTGATCTTCCTTGTCCTCGCCGCGCTGCTCGGACTCGGCGCAGCGAGCTGGCCCGCCCGCCGTGCGGGCAGGTTGGACGTGCTCACCGCCATCGCTGCCGATTGACCGGAGCCCGGGCCGCTGCGACCGCGGTCGAAGGTCAGCCCGTGACGGACTTCACCCAGGCCTGCGCCACGTCGGCCGGTTGTTGTTGCTTGGAAGTCACGTCGAGGTTGAGCTTGGAAATCGCGGCTGTGGTCAATTTGGCGTCGATGCTGTTGAGGACCTTCGCCACTCCCGGCGTGTTCACGGACTTACGAATGACCGGGACGATGTAGTCCGCTCCCTCGAGGTGCTTGTTGTCGGTGAGGGCGACGAAGTTGTTGGAGACCACGTTGCCGTCGCTCGAGAAGAGCTCGACCACCTGGACGTTGCCGTTCTTGAGGGCGGCCACGCTGAGGGGTCCGGCCTCGTCGAGGCTCTTGAACCCTGCGAATTTGAGGCCGTAGACCTTGCTCAGTCCCAACTGGCATCCGGCGTTGGAAGGGCATTCCGTCGGCCCGCCCAGGGTCATCTTCGCTACGTAGGGCTTGAGGCTCGAGATGGTCGTGAGATGGTCCTTCTTCGCTGTGGCCTTGGTCACGGCGAAGACGTTGGTGTCCAGCGCTTTCGAAGCGGGAAGGACCGTCACCCCGTGCGATGCCAGCGCCTGCTGGTCGGCCGGGATCGCGGTGGCGATGTTGTCACCAGCGGCGGGTGTGGCGCCGTTGTGCAGGAAATCGAGAAGTGACGCTGCGTAGTCGGGCTCGAGGTTGATCTCACCGCTCTCGATGGCCGGCACCACGATCGCCCTGGTCCCCAGCGCAGGCTTGACCGTGACGTTGTAGCCCGCCTTCTTCAGGACGTCGGCCCAGATGTTCGAGACGATGGCCTGCTCCTCGAAGTTCGTCGAGCCGATGACGATGGTCGGCTTGCTGGAGGCGTGCACCGAGGCAAGTGCGGCCGTCGGCGCAGCAACGACGGCCGCCAATACGGCCAGGGTACCGACGAGCAACGAAGGCTTGAAACGCATTGGGGATACCTTTCCCGATTGGGAGGGGCGGAAACACGACCCCTCGGCATGGCGCGATATGACCGTCATGGGACTGTCGCGTAACCGAAATAGTTACTTATCCGATCGGCTTTGTCAACTTACGCCCCCAGGACGGTTTCGGGCTGGCTGCGAGTATGCCCCGCCTGCCCTGACGGCGCAGAGCGACCGGGGTCACCGCCCGCGTCAGGAGGCCGAGCGCTCCGGCCACCAGTGCCGCCATGACGGCGACCAGAATGGAACCGCTGAAGGAGAGAATGGAGTTATTGGTATTGAGCCCGGTGAAGACGTAGGTCCCGAGGTCCGTGAAGGAGACGTAGGCGGCCAGCGTCGAGGTCGCGACCACTTCGATGGCTGCCGTGCGCACGCCGGCCATGACGAAGGGTGCCGCGAGGGGTGCTTCCACCCGGCGCAGTACCTCACCTCCCGTCAGACCCATTGCTTTGGCCGCGTCACGGACGTCGGCATCGACCTCTCGCATCCCGACGTAGGTGTTGGTCAAAATGGGAGGAATTGCCAACGCAGTGAGTGCGATCCACGCCGCCAGGAACCCGTTCCACTTGAGTGAGATCGCGGGCTGAATGGCCAACAACGTGAGCAGGGCGAGGGTGGGGACGGCTCGAAATGCGTTGGCGGCGTTGACGGCGACCAAGCCGCCCCGACCGGTGTGGCCGAGAAACACCCCGAGGCCGCCTCCGAGGAGGAGGGCGGTGAGCACGACGGTCAGGGACAGCTCGAGCTGATGCCAGAAGAGCAAGGGGATGCCTTGCGAGCCACTCCAGTTCGACGACGTCGTGAACCAGTCGGCCACCTGGTCGAGGAAGTGCATGTCAGCGGTCGCCTTTCCCGGGCCTCTTGGTGCGGGCCCACGGGAGGGCCAATCGCTGGGCGCCGACAAGCAGCAGGTCCGCGATTCCCGCCAGGGCCACCGAGAACACGAGGCCGATGATGATGGGCGTGTTGTAGCCGATGGTGAAGCCGTAGGTGATCTGTTGGCCGAGGCCCCCGAGCGCGATGAGCGCCGTCACCGTCACCAATCCGATGACCGTTGACGTCGCCACCCGCGCCCCGGCGAAGATGTAGGGCAGCGCGAGGGGGAGATCGACGCGGACGAGGGCGGCGGTGGGCGAGTAGCCCAGCGCTACCGCCGCCTCCCGGGCGTCGGGCGGCACGGCGTCGAGGCCGGCGACGGTGTTCCATATGAGGATCAGCAGGGTGTACCCGACGAGGGCGATCTCTGCCGTCAGGTACGAGGTCTCGAGGCCGGTCAGCGGACCCAGTAGGACGAAGAGAGCCAGCGACGGGATGATGTAGAGCGCGCTGGCCACCCCGAACACCGGGACCCGGACCACGCGGTAACGCCACGCGAGCACAGCCAACGGGATGGAAATGACAATGCCGATCGCGACCGCGATGAGGCTCAGCACGATGTGCTGCACCAGATCTCCCTGAATCTGACTCCACTGGCTCGAGAGATAGCTCCACCGGAAGAACGGGTTCGATGTCCCGAGCAGCACGCTGTGCACGTTATCGGGGGGTCTGTCCGCAGGCTGACGCGCTGACCGGTATTTCCTACTGAGTTGGTGGGTAATGTCTCCTGCAATGATCACGCTCGACGGAGTGTCGAAGCGCTACGGCGCGGACTCCGTCGCAGTGGCGGCGCTGAGCCTCACGGTGCCCGACGGCGAGCTCTGTGTATTGGTCGGGCCGTCCGGTTGCGGCAAGACGACGACGCTGCGGATGATCAATCGCCTCATCGAGCCCACAGGGGGCCGCATCCTGATCGACGGGATCGACGTGTTGCAGATGGACCCGGTGCGGCTGCGCCGGGGGATCGGCTATGTGATCCAGCAGGGTGGGCTCTTCCCGCACCGCCGGGTGGCGGACAACATCGCCACCGTTCCCCGCCTCCTCGGTTGGGAAAAGGATCGGGTGGACGCGAGGGTGCAGGAGCTGCTCGAGCTGGTGGGCCTCGACCCGCAGCAGTACGCCCGCCGCTTTCCCCACGAGCTTTCCGGGGGCGAGCGGCAGCGGGTGGGCGTGGCCCGCGCCCTGGGGGGAGACCCACCCGTCCTCCTCATGGACGAACCGTTCGGGGCGGTCGACCCGGTCACCCGCCAGCGGCTACAGCAGCAGTTCCTGGACCTGCAGCGGGACCTCAAGAAGACGATTGTCTTCGTCACCCATGACATCGAGGAGGCGGCCAAGCTCGGGGACCGCATCGCCGTGCTGTCCAAGGGGGGCGTGCTCGAGCAGTACGACACGCCGGCGCAGATCCTGGGCTGCCCGGCCACACCTTTCGTGGCCGACTTCGTCGGAGCGGACCGCGGGGTTCGACGATTGGCCGTGACGACCGTTGCGCCCGATGATCTGTTGCGGCCTGCCGAGGTTCGTCCGGAGATGTCCATGAGCGACGCCCGCGCGATCGCGACGGGGTCCGAGAGCCAGTGGGCGGTTGTCGTCGATGACAGTGCGCACCTGCAGGGGTGGGTCGAACTCGGCGAAGCCCAGACGGGATCCGTGTCGGATCACGTTGTTCCCTTTGACGTACAGATCCCCCTCGGCACTTCGTTACGGGCCGCCCTGGCGGAAATCCTGCAGCAGGACGTGCGCTGGATGCCGGTGGTGGACGGTGAGCACTACCTCGGGGTGATCACGCCGAACGGGATCCATGCCGCAATGCGCCGGTCGGTGGGCGGGCACGCTGTCGAGGGCTGACGCCTCAGCCGTCGCTCGTTGCGTCCGGCTCCTCCGCAGGTGTGCCCGGGACTCCCGACCTCGCCCTGCCCCGTGGGTGCGTCTCGCGCCGGTGAGTGGTTGGCGGGATGATCACCGCGGGGCGGTGGTCCGCCAGGATCGGGGAGCGCTGCGGAGGTCGTTTCGGCGCGACGACACCGGATCGCAAGTGCCGCCGCGTGCCCGACCACGGAGCAGGTGGGGCGGTCAGGTGGTCGCACAAGCGGTAGGCGACCGATTCGTAGTTGACCCGCCAGCCGCGGAAGTCGGGCCATGCTTCCTCCGCGGTCCGTTCCATCGGGAACCCGACGTGGTCCAGCATCGCCACTGCTTCGGCGAACTCCTCGAAGGTCAAGTCGATCGGTCCCTCCGGATTGGGATCGGGGTCGACCTTCCACCGCAGGACCTTCGCGATCCTGTTGAGGGCCGTGAACCCCATCCTGAGGCACAACCTCGACTGCGACGACGCTGTCCCCGGTGCGAGGGCGAGGTGCATCGCCGCCCCGTCCAGGACCGCCAGGAGACCGACCAGCCAGGAAAACCAGGGATCGGGCGACCGGAACAGCAACATGACGGGGTAGGTCGTGTGGCTCTCGGCCAGTTCGGCCGACCACTGCTCCCATTCCGAGTAGAACTGCGGCAGCGTGTCGATGATGCCCACCAATTGGTGGCGCGCCAGCAGCTCTGGCCCCCAGGCCGGTACTCCGGCACGGCTCTCGAGCATCGCCACCAGGCTCTCCCTCCGGTTGAACGCTTGGTAGAGAGCAGGCAGGTAGGCGATCTGCAGGGCGACGATCACGACCCACGTGGCCCCGGCTGCGATGTCCACAGCTTCGTTGGCGCGTCCACTGAGGTTGATCGTGCCGACGGTGAGGAGGGCACCTGCGGCTTGCGCGAGAGCCGAGGCGAAGTTGTGGGTGGTGCCCACCAGCATGAGGGCGTAGCCGATGATGAAGCACGCGGCCCAGACCGCCAGCTGGCCGACGAGGGCCACGGGCGCGACAGGCGCCAAAAATGCATCTTTTCGTTCGTACGTGCGTGCCGGGCGCGCCACGCCGATGAAGGCAGTGAGCACCACCCGATTGACCAGTGACGACAGGCGCTCGAAGCCTCTTGGCTCGCGGGGGAGCACGATGGTGAACAGCACGCTGGCCGACGTGAAGACAACCACCACCAGACCGAGCGCGAAGAGAGCGGTGTCCACGGGTTCGGCCGGCTCAGTCCGGCGGTCGCTCGGTCACCCTCTCAGTATCGCCGCTTGGTCGATCCGATCGCACGGTGGGCAGACGGCCCGCTCACGAGGTGCCGGTGGTGACCGAGGCGACAGTGGCGCCTGGCGGCAGCTCGAACAAGGAGGCCGAAGGGGTTGAGGAGAAGCTCCGGATCTCAAAGCTCGTCGAGTCGGACCCCACCTTCACGTAGCCGAGGATGCCTTGGGAAGTGGTGCAAATTGTGCTGGTCCCGGGCACTGCGGAGGTCTGGAAGTCGACGCAGTTCAGGGCGAAGCCGTTGACCGTCATGGTCGACGAGGTGACCTTGTCCCCGATGAGGCCCGCGGCGAGTGAGAAGCCCTTGAGGAAGGCGATCCAGTGGGACGGGGTGTAGAGGTCGAAGATCTTGTTCTCTGTGGCGGCGGAGGCGGTCCCCAGCTTCTGGCATGTCCATTGCGAGTCCGAGGGTGGCGGTTGGGTGCACGCGAACTCGCCCGACGAATTCACCACGAGGTGGACCGGCGTGCCGTCGCTTCCCGAGGGGGTCACGCTGAAGGCCACCCCCGTGGGCGGTTGGACGGCGTAGACGATCGTCGCCGGCGCGCTCCCGGTCGTGTCATAGGTCGCCTCGAACGGAGCGGCCGCGCCGGATTGCAACGTGGAGCTGAAGGCATCGATCGTCGCTTTGTTGCTTCTGATGTCCTCTCCCGCGCTCTTCACCTTGCCGATGGCCGAACACGACGCCAGGCCAACGATGCCAACGAGGAGCGCCGACGCGACCGCGCCCGATTTCCACAGGGGTCTCATTCGCCGTGCAGGCTACGACGTCGTCGTACGTCAGCGAGTGGCAGCCGTGTCTACCCAGCAAACGTTTGTGCGAGAAGCGTTTGGGCGCATCCGCACGGAATGTCCCCGATCGCATATGTTCACGTCGAGTCGGACCCGCGATAATTCCTCGCTCGGTGCGTCACATCAGACTACGGTCAGAGCGAGGGAACGTGGAGGAGCGGGCGATCAATCGTTCGCTTGAACACGGTGTTTCACGGCCTGAAATTGGCGGTTAGCTTCACAGCGCGAGAGATTCACGTACTACGACGCATTTACACTCCATGAACGAACAATTACTGGCGCCAGAGCGCATTGCGATGTTGACTCCGAATTCGTTGCCCGACACCGAGACGGTGCTGGGGCAGGCGGGCGCTGAGAATTTTCCGGTGGCATCGCGGCTGTTGCCTCGTGCCGTGCGGGACCATCTTCTTGCTGTGTACGGCTTCGCCCGGTTGGCCGATGACATCGGCGACGAGGCAGGGGGCGACCGCATCGTCCTCCTCGACTGGCTCACCCGCGAGCTCGAGCTCGCGGGTGCGGGTCGCGCCACACACCCTCTCCTCCAACGCCTGACCCCGACGATCCGGCGCTTCGATCTTCCTCTCGATCCCTTCCACCGTCTGATCGAAGCGAACCGGCGCGACCAGACGGTCATCCGCTACGAGACCTTCGACGATCTCGTCGCCTACTGCAGGCTCTCGGCCACGCCGGTCGGGGAGCTCGTGCTGCGGATCTTCGAGGTGAGCTCACCCGCCCGCATCGCGCTTTCGGACGATGTCTGCATCGCGCTGCAGATCATCGAGCACCTCCAAGATGTCGGTGAGGATGTCGGACGTGATCGGATCTACCTTCCCCAGCGCGACCTGCGCGCGTACGGATGCCACGAGGACGACCTGCGTGCTCGGCGGACCAGCCCGGTTCTCCGCACCGTCCTGCGCTACGAGGCCGGTCGCGCCCGCCGTCTTTTGGGCTCCGCCGCGCCGTTGACCCGCCAGCTCCCCCTGCAGCCGCGCATCGCAGTGTGCGGCTTCGCGGCCGGGGGAATGGCTGCACTCGATGCGATCGAGGCCGCCAAGTACGAAGTACTGGCGGAGAGTTGCCGCCCGCGCCCACTGCGTCTCGGCGCGCGCCTCGTCGGCGCGCTGGTGGCGGCATCCACCAGGAGGTCGGCGTGAACACCGAAGCCGCCTACTTGGCCTGTGAGGAGATCACCCGGCGGGAAGCCAAGAACTTCGGGTATGGCATCCGCCTCCTACGGGTCCCCGAGCGTCACGCGCTGTCCTCCGTCTACGCCCTGGCGCGGAAGATCGATGACATCGGCGACGGTGCGGCGGCCCCGGCGCAGAAGCTGGTCGAGCTGGAGCGGGTTCGAGCGAGCCTGCACCCGATCGACCCGGGGAGCGACGATCCGGTGCTCGTGGCCGTTGCTGCCGCGACCAGCCGGTACCAACTGCCGCTGGGGGCCTTTGACGAGCTGATCGCTGGTTGCGAGAACGACGTCCGCGGGACCAGCTACGCCACGTTCGACGACCTGGTCGTGTACTGCCGTCTCGTCGCGGGATCCATCGGCCGGCTGTCGCTCGCCGTCTTCGGGGCTACCGCTCCCCATGCCGTGCAGCTGGCAGATGATCTCGGTGTTGCGCTGCAGCTCACCAACATCCTGCGCGACGTCGTCGAGGACCGCGCGAATGGGCGGGTCTACCTTCCGGCCGAGGACGCCATTGCGGTCGGCTGCCCCCCGGACCTCACCGGCAGTGATGCCGATCTGGCGGAGCTCGTTGCATTCGAATGTGCGCGGGCACACGAGTGGTTCGAGCGCGGTCTGCAGCTCCTCCCTCTTCTCGATCGACGGAGCCGGGCCTGTGTCGGGGCGATGGCTGGCATTTACTACCGCCTGCTCGTGCACATCGAGCGCGATCCCCACGCCGTGACGCAACGTCGACTCTCCCTTCCTGCGGCCGAAAAAGTATGGATTGCCGGCAGGAGCCTGGTCGGAGCCCAACCATGACCGCCCGACGCGTGGTGGTCGTCGGTGGGGGACTGGCCGGAGTCAGCGCCGCGTTGTCGTTGGCCGACGCAGGAGCTGAGGTCACCCTCCTCGAGCGGCGCCTCAGGTTGGGCGGACTCACCTGGTCGTTCCAGCGCAACGGGCTCTCGTTCGACAACGGCCAGCACGTGTTCTTGCGGTGTTGCGCCGCGTATCTGCGGTTCCTCGATCGCATCGGCGCACGTGAGGCCGTCTACCTGCAGCCGCGACTCGACATCCCCGTACTTTCGCCCGACGGGACCCGGGCCTCCATCGCCCGCGGCTCGTTGCCCGCTCCTCTTCACCTCGCATCATCGCTGGCGCGCTATCGGCACCTGACGCTGCACGACCGGCTGCGGCTGGCCTGGCCCGCGTTGGCCTTGAGCCGCCTCAACCCCGAGGATCCCTGGCTCGACACGATCACGTTCGGGAATTGGCTCTCCCGGCATGGGCAGAGCGACGTTGCCATCGACCGGCTCTGGGACCTCATCGCGCTGCCGACGCTGAACGTCCATGCAGGGGAGGCCTCGCTGGCGCTCGCCGTCAAAGTGTTCCGCACAGGCCTCCTCGATCAGGCGGATGGCGGGGACGTCGGGTGGTCGACCGTGCCGCTGACCGAGTTGCACGGTGACTACGCAGCCCGCGCCCTACAACGCGCGGGGGTGGAGATCGTCCTCGGTGCCAAGGTCCAGCAGGTCACCGCGCTCGCCGGCGGTGGACTCGAGGTCGTGACCGAAGAGCGGAGTCACAGCGCGGAGGCGGTGGTCGTGACGACGCCGCCCGAGGTCACGCAACGGCTCGTTCCGGAGGGCCTGCTCCCCGACGAGCTAGGCCTCGGCCAGTCTCCGATCGTGAACGTGCACCTGGTGCTTGATCGGCCGGTCACGGATCTGCCCTTGGCGGCCGTCGTGAACTCACCGATCCAGTTCTTCTTCGATCGGACGACGTCAAGCGGGTTGCAGTCAGGGCAGTGCATCTCCATTTCGTTGTCGGCGGCTGACGATTACATCGCCGAGTCGTCCGCACAACTCGTCGGCACCTTCTTTGCCGCGCTGCAGGCCCTCCTCCCCGTTGCCCGCACGGCACGGCTCGTCGACGGCGTCGTCACCCGTGAGCGCTCCGCGACCTTTCGGGCCGTGCCCGGCACAGCAGCGCGTCGCCCGGCGGCCCGTACCGCTGTGCCCGGGCTCTTCCTCGCCGGTGCGTGGTGCGACACGGGATGGCCGGCGACCATGGAAGGTGCCGTCCTGAGCGGCGAGGTCGCTGCCCGCGCCGTCGTGGACGATGATCGCAGTTCCTCGTTGCGCCTCGAGGCGGTGGCGCCATGACCGCCTCTGCCCTCTCGCCCAATGCCAACGACATCGCTGCGGCCACGCTGGCACGCGCCACACTGATCGTGACGCCCGCCCTTGACGCAGCGGTGACGCGCCTCAGCCCTTCCTTGCAGGCGCCCGTGCACCACCATCTTGCAGGCGGGGGGAAGCGAGTCCGCGCCGCACTCGCAGTGGTCGCAGCTGCGGCTGCAGGGGCCACCGAGGCCGTCGGCGTGCCCGGCGCCGTGGCGATCGAGTTGGTCCACAACTTCTCTCTCGTTCACGATGACATCATTGATGAAGACACCGAGCGGCGGCATCGTTCGACCGTCTGGAGCGAGTACGGCATCGGGTCCGCCATAATCGTCGGCGACGCTCTGGCCACACTGGCTCTCCAGGTGCTTCTCGACGCGCCGACACCGGAGCGGGTGCTCGCCGCCCGCTGCCTGGTCGAGGCCACCCAGCTCATGATCGCGGGGCAGGCCGACGACATGGCGTTCGAGTCCAGGGCATCGGTCACCGTGGAGGAATGCCTCTCCATGGAAAGGGGGAAGACGTCCGCACTTCTCTCCTGTGCCGTCTCCCTCGGGGCGATACTCGCAGGGGCCCCCGACGCCACCGTGGATGCGCTCGCCGAATTCGGGTTGCATCTCGGGACCTCATTTCAAGCCGTCGATGATCTGCTCGGGGTCTGGGGAGAGCCGGCGCGCACAGGGAAGCCGGTCGGGAGCGACCTGTTGGCGCACAAGAAGACGCTCCCGGTCTCCATCGCGCTCGCGCGTGGTGACGGCCGGGCTGAAGAGTTGGGTCAATTGCTCGGGCACGACCTCTCGCCCGCCGACGTGGAACGGGCGCGGGTCCTGCTCGAGGAGTGCGGAGCGAAGGACGAGACCACCGCCCTGGCCGACACTCACCTCTCCCTGGCCCTGGCCGCCCTCGACCGGGTTTCGTTCGTGCCCGGACCGAAGAGCGAGCTCGTCGCCATCGCCAAGTTCGTGACCGAGCGTGAGCACTGATGACGCTCTCCTCTCTCTTCCGGTCCGACACGCCCGAAGGCGACGACGGCAATGCCGTTCGGGTCACCGTTCGACGTCGCAGGACGATCGCGCGGGACACCGCAGCCGCCGAGAGCCTCGAGCGATCCGTGCGCGCCCTCAAGGAGCGCCAACACGAAGACGGCTGGTGGAAGGGCGAGCTCGAGACCAATGTCACGATGGATGCCGAGGATCTCCTCCTGCGCGAGTTCCTCGGGATCCGCACCGAGCGCCAGACCGCGGCGGCCGCCCGGTGGATCCGCTCTCGCCAACGCGATGACGGGACGTGGGCGACCTACTATGGCGGGCCCCCGGACCTCTCGACCACCATCGAGGCGTACGTCGCGCTCGAAGCTGGCCGGCGACACCCCCGACGACCCCCACATGCAGCTTGCCCTGGAGTACATCCGCGGTGAAGGGGGAATCGGCGCCAGCAGAGTCTTCACCCGGATGTGGTTGGCGCTCTTCGGCAAATGGCCGTGGGAGAGCCTTCCCATCCTTCTGCCCGAGCTCATGCTGCTGCCGCCATGGGTTCCTCTGAACATTTACGACTTCGGGTGTTGGGCCCGTCAGACGGTGGTCGCGCTCACCGTCGTGAACGCCCATCGCCCGGTACGCGAACTCTCCATCGACATCGACGAGCTCGACCTCGGACCAGCCCCGGCGGCCCGCCACTCGCTCGGCACGTGGGCGGGTCGGTTCGACCTCCTCGACCGGGCGCTCCATTTCTACGAGCTCCGGCCGATCGGGTTCCTTCGCCGTTTCTCTCTCGGGAAGGCGGAGCGGTGGATCATCAAGCGTCAGGAGGCCGACGGCTCCTGGGGCGGCATCCAGCCGCCCTGGGTGTACTCGCTCATAGCCCTGCACCTCCAGGGCTATCCACTCGACCACCCCGTGATGCAGGCAGCTCTCGAGGGACTCGACGCCTTCACCATCGACGACGAGGCCGGGCGCCGCATCGAGGCGTGCCAGTCCCCGGTCTGGGACACCGCGTTGGCGGTGGTGGCGCTGGCCGACGCCGGTGTCCCCCCCGACGACCCCTCGCTCCGGAGGGCGGGACGCTGGCTGGTCGACGAAGAGATCACGGTTCCGGGCGACTGGTCGGTGCGGCGGCCCGATCTGGCGCCCGGGGGATGGGCGTTCGAGTTCGCCAACGACAACTATCCCGACATCGATGACACGGCCGAAGTGGCGCTCGCCCTCCGGCGCACCACCGAGGCGGAGAGCGACGCGGTGGCACGCGCCATCGCCTGGACCGAGGGGATGCAGTGTAAAGACGGCGGGTGGGCCGCATTCGACGTCGACAACACGCGCGCCTTGTGCGGTGAGCTCCCTTTCTGCGACTTCGGCGAGCTCATCGACCCGCCCAGCGCCGACGTCACCGCGCACGTCATCGAGATGCTGTCCATCCTGGGGCAGAGTGGTCGGGCGACCGAGCGGGGGATCCTCTGGTTGTTCGATGCGCAAGAGGCTGATGGCTCATGGTTCGGCCGATGGGGATCGAACCACCTCTACGGCACCGGCGCCGTCGTCCCGGCGCTGGTCGCTGCCGGTGTCTCGCCCCGCCATGCCGCCATTCGCCGTGCCATGGCCTGGCTCGAGGAGCATCAGAACGGCGACGGTGGATGGGGCGAGGACCTCCGCTCGTATCGGGATCCGGATTTTCGTGGTCGTGGCGTGTCGAATGCCAGCCAGACCGCCTGGGCCCTTCTCGCCCTTCTCGCGGCGGGCGAGCGCGGCCCGGCCTGCGAGAGAGGCGTCGCCTATCTGGTCGACAACCAACTGCCTGACGGGACGTGGGACGAGACCTGGTTCACCGGGACTGGGTTCCCCGGCGACTTCTATATCAATTACCACCTCTACCATCTCGTCTTTCCCGTGATGGCACTCGGTCGTTACGTCCACGGGTGGGACCATGGTTGACCTCGCAGTGCTGACGGCGGACCGGGTCCAGGCCGAGGCCATCGGCGGTGGCGTCCATGTCAGTGGCGCAGGAATGGAGCTCGCGCTCTGACGGGGGCCCGCATGAGGGAGTCGTTGGCTCCCGGTACGCCCGTGGCGCTCTCCGGCGTGGCCTACGGACTCGATCCGGCCCTTCCACCCGGCGCACTCGTGGTGGGCACCGAGTTGCGGACCACCGATGGGACGCCGCCTCGCCCGCTTCCTGCTGCCGCGCTCGTCGCAAAGGACCTGCGGCGTCTGGGCCTCGAGGTGTGGACCGGCCCACTGGTGTCGTCGTCGCACGACCTCTCGGCCGACGAGGCGGCACAATTGGCGGCGGACGGGGCCATCGCCTGGGACACCGAGTCGGCGTGGGTGGCGCGCCAGCTGCCGGACCACCCGGTGGCGTCGGTGCGGGTGATCGCAGATCGCGCCGAGGGCCAGGCCACAGGTGCGCCCGGCTCTCTTTTCAGCGTTCGTGCGTCGCTCGAACGTTGGGCCCGCGCCAGCCGCCCGCACGACCTGCTGCTCGCCAGCCCCCGTTCGTTCTGCGCCGGCGTCGAACGGGCGATCGAAATCGTCGAACGTGCGCTCGAACGGTTCGGCCGGCCGGTGTTCGTCCGCCGACAGATCGTCCACAACGCCCATGTCGTGGCCGGCCTGGAGGCCAAGGGTGCGGTCTTCGTGGCCGAGCTCGAGGACGTCCCCGACGGCGCAACCGTCGTCCTGGCCGCACACGGCGTGTCCCCGGCCGTGCGCGCGGCCGCCGCCGAGCGGCAGGATCTCACGGTGATCGATGCGACGTGCCCGCTGGTGGCCAAGGTGCACCACGAGGCCCGGCGATATCTGGCCCAGGACTACCAGATCGTCCTCGTCGGTCATGCAGAGCACGAAGAAGTAGTCGGCACCATCGGTGAGGCGCCCGACAGGATTCAGCTGGTGCAGCGCAAAGAGGACGTGCGGGACCTCGTCGTCGACGATCACGCCGCGTGGCGTACCTGACCCAGACGACCCTCTCCATCGACGAGACGGCTGACGTGATCGCCGCTCTGCGAGAGCGCATCCCCCACCTCGTGGGCCCGGCGTCCAACGACATCTGCTACGCCACCCAGAATCGCCAGGACGCGGTACGCGCCTTGGCCGAGCGCTGTGATCTGATGCTGGTGGTCGGTTCGGCGAATTCGTCCAACGCGGCCCGCCTGGTCGAGGTCGCCCGCCGGCAAGGATGCAGAGCCGAACTCATCGAAGATGCCTCGGAGATCCACCTCAGTTGGCTCGACGGCACCCGGACCGTCGGTCTGACGGCGGGAGCCTCCGCCCCGGAGGCACTGGTGACCGAGGTCATCGAAAGTCTGACGACCCTCGGGCCGACGACCGTCACCGAACACAGAACAACCGAAGAAACCGTGCAATTCTCACTACCAAGGCAGGTGCGCTGATGCCCATTCCGTTGCGACAGAACATCCGAGTCGGGACCTACTTCCTGAAGAAGAAGCTGCAACGCGACCCTCGCTTCCCCTTCATCACGGAGATCGAGCCGCTTTTCGCCTGCAATCTCTCCTGCCCGGGCTGCGGAAAGATCCAGCATCCCACCGACATCCTGCGCAAGCGCCTGTCGGTGGAGGACGTCGTGAACGCGGTCGAGGAGTGCGGTTCGCCCATGGTCTCCATCGCCGGCGGCGAGCCACTGCTGCACCCTGACATCGCGGAGATGGTCGAAGAGCTCATACGCCGCAAGGTCTATGTCTACCTGTGCACCAACGCCGTGCTCCTCAAGCGGCGGATCGACAAATTCACCCCCTCCCATTTCTTCTCATGGGTCGTGCACGTCGACGGGTTGCGTGAGCGGCACGATGCCGCCGTCGATCGTGAGGGTGTCTTCGACGAAGCCGTCGAGGCCATCCGTCTGGCCAAGCAGAAGGGGTTCCGGGTCACGACGAACTCGACGTTCTTCAACACGGACTCACCCAAGACGGTGCGTGACGTCCTGAATTTCCTGAACGACGACCTGGGTGTCGACGCCATGATGATCTCGCCTGCGTTCGCCTACGAGAAGGCGCCCGATCAGGAGCACTTCCTCGGCGTCGAGCAGACGCAGAAGCTCTTCGCGGACGCGTTCGGGCAGAAGCACCGGAAGAAGTGGCGGCTCAATCACTCACCTCTGTTCCTCGACTTCCTCGAGGGCAAGTCGGACTTCCAGTGCACGGCGTGGGGCATCCCCAGCTACTCCGTCCTCGGCTGGCAACGACCCTGCTACCTTATGGCCGACGGGTACGCCAGCACCTACAGGGAGTTGATCGACACCACCGATTGGGATGCGTACGGGCGGGGCAAGGACGAACGCTGCGCCAATTGCATGGCCCACTGCGGGTACGAGCCCAGTGCGGTGATCGCCACCATGGGCTCGCTCCGCCAGTCCCTCCGTGCCCTCGTCTCCACGCACTGAGCTCGGTGGCCGCCCTTGACGTCGGCACCCCTGCCGCGCAACTCCTCTCGACCGAGGCGTTGGCGTGGGCGGACGGCCAATCGAGGCTTGCCGAGTGCCCTGACTCGGCGGCACTCCTCGGGCTGACTCCGCACAGGGTCCGGGAACTCGACGCGCCCTCGCTCGAGGCCCTGGCTGCCGACATCCGGTCGTTCCTCATCTCGGCCGTTTCGGAGAACGGTGGCCACCTCGGGTCAAATCTGGGCGTCGTGG
The DNA here is from genome assembly GCA_963706555.1 of uncultured Acidimicrobiaceae bacterium. GTDB lineage: Bacteria > Actinomycetota > Acidimicrobiia > Acidimicrobiales > RAAP-2 > Bog-473. Next base: position 22,292 of record OY970164.1, on the reverse strand, counting down.
AGCTGACGTTGGCGCTCCACCGGTGTTTCGAGTCACCGCGGGATCGGATCGTCTGGGATACCGGGCATCAGACGTATGTCCACAAGGTCCTCACCGGACGAGCGGGCGATTTTTCCACCCTGCGCCGCGCCGACGGGCTGTCGGGGTACGCCAACCGGGGCGAATCCGCCCACGACCTGGTGGAGAACAGCCACGCCTCGACCGCGCTGTCGTATGCGTACGGACTCGCCCGGGCCCGCGATCTTGCGCAGACGGCGCAGCATGTGGTGGCCGTGGTCGGGGACGGCTCGCTCACGGGGGGCCTGGCGTATGAGGCGCTCTCGAACATCGGTGCGCACGGCACCCGTGTGATCATCATCCTCAACGACAACGGACGGTCCTACGCCCCGACGATCTCGAGTCTGACGACCGCCGAACGTCCCGGCGAGGATGCAGGGGCACCGGCCGCGTTCTTCGGTGCGTTGGGGATCAGGTACGAAGGGCCGGTGGACGGGCACGACATCACCGAATTGGACGAGGCGATGGCCTGCGTGGCCAGAACGACCGGACCGGTGGTCCTCCATGTGCACACCGAGAAGGGGCGGGGCTACCTGCCGGCCGAGCGCGACGATGAGAAGCGGCTGCACGACATCGGGCCCTTCGACCCCGTCACGGGTGTCGCGCATGCACGGAGCGCCGGCACGGCGAGTTTCACCGAGGCCTTTGGGGCTGCGTTGGTGCGCGAGGCGGCGGCGCACCCCAAGCTGATGGCACTCACGGCGGCGATGCCAGGTTCGTGCGGGTTGATGGAGTTCTCCCGCCGCTATCCCGAACGGTTCATCGATGTCGGCATTGCCGAGCAGCACGCGGTGGCGGCCGCGGCCGGGCTCGCAATGGGCGGCTTTCGCCCGGTGGTCGCCATCTATTCAACCTTTCTCAACCGGGCTTGGGACCAGCTCTACTACGACGTCGGCCTGCACGGTCTGCCTGTCATCTTCTGCATCGACCGGGCGGGCATCACCGGGGACGACGGTCCGAGCCACAACGGCGTGATGGACCTGGCCCTCCTGACCAAGGTGCCCGGCATGACGGTGTTGGCGCCATCTTCCTACGAGGAGATCCCGGTGATGCTGGCGCAGGCGATTGCGATCACGAGCGGGCCGGTCGCGCTCCGTTGGCCCAAGACCGAGGCTCGGCACAGCGCTGCCACGGGGACCGGGCTCTCGGCCCGCAAGGTGCGCGCCGGTGCGAGGGTGTGCTTCTTGGGGTTGGGGAAAATGGTCGAGGTCTGCGAGCAAGCGGCAGAGGTGCTGTCGCGCCGCGGGATCGAGGCCACGGTGTGGGACGTGCGGGTGGCCGCGCCTCTGGATCCGCTGATGCTGTGCGATGCACTCCGGCATCACGTCGTCGTCACGGTCGAGGACGGTGTGGTGGCTGGCGGCGTGGGTGCAGCGATTGGCACGGCCCTCCGGGCGACGGTGGAGCCCGGTGCCCTCCCGGCCATCGTGTCGTGCGGGCTGCCCTCGGCGTATTTTCCACAGGGGAAGGCGGACGACATTCTCTCGGGTCTCGGGCTCGACGCCCCCGGCCTGGCGCAGCAGGCGCTCACGCTGTGCGCGCAGGGTGGGGACATCTGATCCGAGGTTTCTGCCTCGGCTGATCGCCGGGCCCTTCAGCGCAGGTGATGGCGACGGAAACGGTGGGCGCAGCACAGCGGCCTATAGCGCGTGGATCGAACGACACGCGTCAATGGACGGATGGGCTCGAAGTCGGCCGCGTCGTACGGGTCGTCGAGGTCGTCGTCGTTCTCGTCGAGTTCGTCGTCCACGTAGCAGCCGCACCCCAAAGCCTGCTCGAGACAGCTGGGGCATCGCTCGACGCAACAGCCCGGATGATGGACACCTCCGGGCGGCGTGCCGCAGTCCCGGCAGCAATAGTCGATCCGCCGGCCTCGGCTCTCCCACTCCTCCCCCCATCGCACGGGTTCGACGACAACGCCGTCACTCACCAATGAGTCGGGTCGACAGCTGATCTCGTCCTTCATTTCGCCTTCGCAGTACGGGCACACGGCCATGGTGGGTCCTCCTCGTCGTGACCCGGCCGATCGTCGCGTCCGGTTGTGACATGCAGCCCCGCCGCGATGCGCACGACCGCCTCCCTCGGGGCCGGCCGCCCGTGCGTCCGGGGGCGACCAGGGCTCTGCTATCATGGGCAGCGCCGTTGAGCCATCGTTCAGCGGGGCCCGTTCGAGACTTCCTTCGAGTAGGCCGTTCATCACTCGACTGGAGTTTCGTCATCACATCTTTTACTGACCTTGGTGTTTCCGCGGATATAAACGCGCGCTTGCAGAAGCTGGGCATCACCAATCCGCTTCCGATCCAATCCGCCACGATTCCTGCCGCCTTGGCGGGCCGGGACATCTGTGGCAAGGCGCCCACGGGCTCGGGCAAGACGCTTGCCTTCGGCATGCCGATCGTGGCCAACATGACCCAATCGCGCCCGCGTCGCCCCCGGGCCCTCATTCTCGTGCCGACCCGTGAGTTGGCGTCGCAGGTCCACGCCGTCCTCGGTTCGCTCATGGGAAGGGATAGCCAGCGCGTCGTGTCCATCTTCGGCGGCACCGGGTATCGCGACCAGTGCCGGGCCCTCCACAAGGGCGTCAACGTGGTCGTCGCCTGTCCCGGACGGCTCGAGGACCTCATAGAACGAGGTGATGTCATGCTCGACGACGTGACGACGGTCGTGCTCGACGAGGCGGACCGCATGTCCGATATGGGCTTTCTCCCCGCCGTTCGCCGGCTCCTGGACCAGACGTCGGCCAAGCGCCAGGTCATGCTCTTCTCGGCCACGATCGGCCGTGAAGTCGAGGCCATCATCCGCAGCTATCAGCATGATCCCGTGCGGGTCAACATCGAGACGGCCGAGGAAGAGAAGAGCGACGTCACCCATCACTTCTGGAAAGTCGACCGGTCCGAGCGCGTGGCGATCACGGCCAAGCTCGTCTCCCAGCACGGACAGGCCTTCGTCTTCTGCCGTACCAAGAGGGGAGCGGACCGCGTCGTGCGTCAGCTGCAGGCCGAAGGCGTCCGTGCGGTTCCCATGCACGGCGATCGGACCCAGGGACAGCGTGAGCGTGCGCTCGACTCGTTCGCCAAGGGCAAGGCCGACGCGCTCGTCGCCACCGATGTCGTGGCCCGGGGGATCCATGTCGACGACCTTCCGTGCGTCGTGCACTTCGATCCACCGGCCGACCACACGGATTACGTGCACCGCTCGGGGCGCACCGGGCGCGCCGGGCGAACCGGCACTGTCGTGTCGCTGGTGACCGACGAGCAGCGCAAGGAGATCCAGGGCGTCCAACGGGCGCTCGGCATGGAGCAGGGCCTCCTCGCTCCCTTCTCCTCGCCTCTGGCACACAATCCTTCGCCGCGACGGCACAAGGACGGCGTCTCCACCATGACGGGCACGGTGAAGTTCTTCAACGGTGCCCGCGGGTACGGCTTCCTCGCACGCGAGGGCGGCGACGACCTTTTCGTGCACCATTCCCAGATTGAGGGTGACGAACGCCAGGGCCTGGCCGAGGGGCTCACCGTGGAGTTCACCATCGCCCCGGGGCGCAAGGGGGAAGAAGCCCGCAACGTCAGGGTCGTGGCCGCCTGAACGGCAGGTCACCATCGCAGAGGGTGCGCGTGTGCGTCGACGGGAGCGGCAGGTATCGTTCCCGGTGAGCTGTTCGATCCGCCCGCCTCACGAGTTCAACGGGAGCACCATGTCAGACCTACGATCCGCCCTGCCTCGCTGCGTCGGGACGATGATGGCGGGGCTCCTGGTGTCGGGAATGATCCTCCTGGCCGGCAATCTCTCACCGGCGACGGCGGCCACTCCGTCCACGCAGAACTTCGTCATCGGGTACGGGGCCGCCGCCACCGCGGTGCCTGACCAGACATTGCCCGGCCCCTTGACGGCCATTGCGTCGACGCCCGACGGCAATGGCTACTGGGCCACGACGGCCAGCGGCCAGGTGACGGCCGAGGGCGACGCCGGCACCTTCGGCTCGGTCACCATCCCACTGCGGGCACCGATCGTCGGCATGAGCGCCACGCCCTCGGGCCACGGCTACTGGCTCGTGGCCTCCGACGGCGGCATCTTCAGTTTCGGTGACGCCCAGTTCTACGGGTCGACCGGAGCCATGGTCCTGAACAAGCCCGTCGTCGGCATGGCCGCGACGAGCAACGGCCACGGCTACTGGCTCGTGGCGGCCGACGGCGGCATCTTCAGTTTCGGTGACGCCCAGTTCTACGGGTCGACCGGAGCCATGGTCCTGAACAAGCCGGTCGTCGGCATGGCCGCCACGAGTGACGGCCACGGCTACTGGCTCGTGGCGGCCGACGGCGGCGTGTTCACCTTCGGTGATGCGCCGTTCTTCGGCTCCACGGGCAACATCGTGTTGAACAAGCCGGTCGTGGGCATCACCGCGACGCAGGACAACGGCGGCTACCGCATGGTGGCCTCCGACGGGGGCATCTTCGACTTTGGCGACGCCCCCTTCTTCGGATCCGGGGTCGGTGCCCCCTTGACCGCGCCGGTGGTCGGCATGGCGGCCCGCCCCGGTGGCTATTGGATCGCCTACGGGGCGACCGCTCCCCTCACCACGGTGCTCGGCCAGGAAGAGGTGCTGGCGGAACTGGGGTACCTCCCGGTGAGTTGGTCGCCGGCCGGGTTCCAGTGGCTCTGGGCGCCGCCGGCTCCCCTGCAGGCACTCTGGGTGCCCGGTCAGTACGGTGCGATCGCCAAGGGAGCCATCATGGCGTTCGAGGCGCAAGTGGGGCTGACGACGAACGGCGCCATCTCGAACAGTGAAATCGCCGCCCTCCAAGCGGCAGCCGACAACCCCGCCGGACCCGGTGCGAACCCGAACGGCTACTCGTACGCCGTGGCGAGCGAATCGTTCCCCGAGTCCCTCACGGTGTGGCACAACGGGGTCGTCGTCGTCACTTCTCCCGCCAACACCGGTGGCGCCGGCACGCCGACGGCAAAAGGGTCCTTCCCCGTCTACGAACGGTTGCGCAATCAGGTCATGCGGGGCACGAACCCGAACGGCTCGACCTACGCCGACCCGGTGCAGTTCGTCGCCTACTTCAACGGTGGGGACGCATTGCACTACATGCCCCGCACCTCCTACGGCGATCCGCAGAGCCTCGGTTGCGTCGAGCTCCCGCTCGCCGGGGCGTCCGCCGCGTGGCCGTACATGACGCTGGGCTCGGTCGTCACCGTCGACTAGACATCCCCTCTCGTCGGACGCCCGCCCTGCGCAGCACCCGCCCCTCAGCCCCCGAGGTTGTGAATATGGCGCGGAAGTTGAGCCATAGCTGCAATTCCATTGCAATGCGGTAGCGGGACGGTTGCATCTGTTCCCGCAAGTTTTTTCCGCGGGTGAGGCGGGTAAAGTCCATGTGAGACTTCGTTGGGATCGAGTGCGGGGGTGTGCGCAACGGTTGTCGTGTGAAGCGGGGTAATGGTGTCGGACTCGTTCGACTACTGCGCGATCCGCATCACCAAATTGCCGGTGGGGACATTCCTCGGGAATCGAGGTAGTCAGAGAACAATTCATGGTCAGCAAGAAGGAGGAAGGGGCAGTGACGGAGCGCGTCCTACGCGGATACCTTTTGGCACAGGGCGCCTACGGCACATTGCTTCGGCGGACACACTCCGAGCGTGGGGTGTCGACCGTGCAGTACGCCTTCCTCGTTGCGTTGGTGGCGTTGGTCGTGGCCCTCCTGGTGGGTGCCTTCGGGACCGGCCTCAAGGGGCTTTTCGGCGTTACCCACACCTCCGCGAGCAGTGCGGCGACAACAGCCTGCACCGCCGGCTCACCGTGACGTGAACTGACCACAAAGCTTCATTAGGGAAACCCCCCTTTCCCGAATGAGATGACAGGCGGGCCGGATCGGCGCAACCGATCCGGCCCCTGTCAATTCCGGCGAGATTCAATTCCGGCGAGGTGCCGATGGACTGGGTGGGGGGCGGGGTGCGACCTTGCGCATGAACGACGGGGCCCACCAGTTGGCGTCGCCCGCCAACTTCATGATGGCGGGAACCAAAATGCCGCGGATGACGAAGGCGTCCATCAACACAGCGAGGGCGAGGCCCACGGCGAACAGCTTGATGAACGAGATGCTGCTGCTCAACAAGCTCAGGAAGATGATGCTCATCAGCAGGGCTGCCGCCGTGATGATACGTCCCGTCTGCTGCATTCCCCCCACGATTGCCCCGTCGTTGTCCGCCCCGTTGTCGTGGAGCTCCTTCATGCGCGAGACCAGGAAGACCTCGTAGTCCATCGACAGACCGAAGGCGACGCAGAACATCAAGATGGGCATGGTGTCGATGAGCGTCCCTGTCGGCGTGAAGTCCAGCAAGCCCGACAAGTGCCCTTCTTGGAAGACCCACACCATGACGCCGAACGTGGCCGAAAGGCTGATCACGCTGAGCACCAAGGCCTTCAGGGGGATGAAGAGCGAGCGAAAGAGGAAGAGCAGGATCAGAAAGGTCGCGCCCACCACGATCAGCACCGCCAGTGGAAGGTAGTGATTGATGACCGCCGTGGAGTCCACCAGGCTGGCGGGGGAGCCACCCACGAGGATGGCGAATGGAGCCGGGCCGTCGCGAATGGCGTGGACGAGCGCTTCTCCCTCGGGCGACAGGCCGTCACCCCTGGGGACGACCGAGTACCAGATCCCGTCGCCCTGGCTGAATTGGGACAGGTAGTCCGCCGGCGCGGCGCTGCGGACGCCGTTGACGTAGATGCCACTGGACGAAGCGACGCTCTCCACGTCGAGAAGCTTCGACAGGTGGACGGCATACGCCGCCTGCTGGGCCGCGGTGGTGCCGCCGACGTGGGCCACCACGACCTGGAGTGCATCGGTCTGCCCTTGGCCGAATTCGGCACGCAGCGTGTCGTCCACCTGCCTGACGTGATCCGTGGGGGCGAGCACCCGATCGTCGAGGTAGCCCAAGCGGAGATGCACGAAGGGCCCGGCCATGATGCCCAGGACCACCGCCACGGCAATGATGACGGGGGCCGGCCGCCGCATGATGGCGCGGGCCGATCGGGACCAGAAGCCATCCAGCGGCGGTCGGACCGAGCGGCGCCAGACGGTGAGGGCGTTGATCCGCGGGCCCAGGAGGGCGAGCACCGCGGGGAGCACGATCAAAGCTGCCGCGCCGGCGAGAAGGACCACCGCAATGCCCGAGTATGCGAAGGACCGGAGGAAGACGAGGGGGAAGACGAAGAGGGCACCGGCGGCCGCAGCCATGGTGAGGGCGCTCCCGGCCACGGTCCGCCCGGCGTGCGCCAGCGTCTCTTCGAGCGCGGTCTGGGTGTCGTGCCCGGCCAAAAGCTCTTCCCGGAACCTGCTGACGATGAACAGGCTGTAGTCGATGGCCAGGCCCAACCCCAGGACGGTGGCGAGGTTCACCGCATAGATGGAGACCGGCGTGATGCTGTTGAGAATCCGGAGCACGAGCAGCGTGCCCACGACGGCGAAGGCGCCGATGGTGAGGGGCATGGCCGCGGCGACTAGTGAACCGAAGACGAACAGCAGGAGCAGGAGGGTCAGCGGGAAGGCGAACGCCTCGGCATGGAGCAGATCGCGCTCCACCACCGAGTTGACTTCATGGAAGGCGGCGCCGAATCCGCCGACGGCGAAGGTGATGGTGCCGTGGGGCGCCTTCAACGCCGCGGCGATGGCCGGTTCGCGGTCGGTGACCTGGTCCTGATTTCCCGTGATGCGCCCCACGATCAGGGCGTCGCGGTGGTCGGGCAGGCCCAGGACGCCGGGGGAGCGGATGCTCCAGTAGGACATGACGTTGGCCATGTGCGGCTGCGCCGCCAGCTGTCTCGTCAGCGTGGTGCCGGCCGACTCGACTGCCGCGCTGTCGATGGTCCCCGATGTTGCGTGCACCAGGACGAGGATGTTGTCCGAGCCGTCGTGAAATTCCGATGCGAGGACCGTGGCGGCATGCACGGATTCTTCCGACGAGACGTCGAACCCTCCCCGGGAGAGCCGGGAGGCGACGTTCCCTCCGAACAGGGCGGCGACCACGAGGAAGAGCCCGGTGACCACCACGATGGCCTTGCGGTGCCTGATCGTGGCCCGAGCCACGAGGCGGAGCACACGCTCGCTCGGGGGCGGAGTCGGCTTCGCATGCCGCGGGAACCTACTCACGGTATGTAGTATCCTGAGAGTGTCCGAAGAAGTCAAGGCAATCGGGCCCGGCGCCGATACGAGGTGGCCTGGACTTATGCACACTGGGGAGACGGTTCGCTCCCGTCGGGAAGAGTACGCCGAGGCCACCTACGAGGCCCTGCTGGACAGCGCGTCGGCCTGCTTTTTCGAGAACGGCTTCGCGGCCACCTCCCTCGATCACGTGGCCCATCGGGCCAGGGTCACGAAGGGGGCGATCTACCACCACTTCACCTCGAAGCGCGACCTGTTCGTCGCCGTCCTGGAGCGCCAGCAGGAGCACAGCGTGGGCTCGGTCACGCAGGCGGGCGAGACCGCATCGGATGCCTGGAGCGGGATCGTTGCGGCCATCGATGCCTTCCTGGAGACGATCTCCGATCCGATCTACCGCCGACTCTGCTGGGTCGAGGGCCCGTCGGCGCTTGGCTTCGAGGAGTGGTGGGCATGCGGGGAACGCTACGAGATCGAGGTGATCCACCGGCTTCTGCGACGGGCGGCCGAGGCGGGTGTGCTCGTGGTCGATGATCTGGACATGCTGGCCCACGTTCTCTTCGGCGCAGTGACCGCGGGCGTCCTGGGCATGGCCCGCTCCCATGAGCCGGCGATCGAGCGCCAACGTTTTCGCGCCGTGATGCTGGCCGTCATGGCCGGGCTGGTGCGGCCCGAGGTGGAGCGCTAGGGAGCTTCTGTGAGAGTTCATCAAGACTTCACATGGCGGATATAGCTGGGAAACAGGTGAGAATGAGACTCGATCGGCGCGGGGGAACCACCGTGTTCTACGTTGAGGGGCCAATGGTCCCACGCCGGATACGTCACTACTCGAGGAATTGGAGAGCAGGAGATTCATGAGTTATCAGGCCGAATACATTTGGATCGACGGAACAGAGCCATCGCCGCTCCTCCGGAGCAAGACCAAGATCGTGGAGGACGGCAAGGAGCCCCCGATCTGGGGGTTCGACGGCTCCAGCACGAACCAGGCGGTGGGGCACGACTCTGACTGCGTGTTGCAGCCGGTCTTCGTCTGCCCCGACCCCCTCCGCGCCGAGGGCGACAAGTTGGTGATGTGCGAGGTTCTGCTCACCGACATGACCCCCCACAGCACCAACACACGGCGTGCCTGTGCCGAGGCGGCAGAGAAGTACGCCGATCAGGAGCCGGTGTTCGGGATCGAGCAGGAGTACACGTTCTTCCAGTACGGCCGACCGATGGGGTGGCCCGAACTGGGCTTTCCCGCCCCGCAGGGCCCGTACTACTGCGGCGTGGGCGGCGACAAAATGCCCGGCCGCGACATCGTCGAGCGCCACACGACCGCCTGCATGAAGGCCGGGCTGGGCATCGAAGGCACCAACGCCGAAGTCATGATGGGGCAATGGGAGTTCCAGATCGGGGTGCTCCCGCCTCCGCTGATCGGCGACCATCTCTGGGTCGCCCGTTGGCTGCTCTTCCGTATCGCGGAGGACTTCGACGTCTATGCCACGCTCGAGCCCAAGCCGGTCCTCGGTGACTGGAACGGCGCGGGAGCACACACCAACTTCTCGACCAAGGCCATGCGGGAAGAAGGGGGCTGGGACGCCATCATCGCAGGCTGCGAGGCCATCGGCCGGAGGGTCGAAGAGCACGTCTCGAACTACGGCGTCGGGATCGAGTCCCGGCTCACCGGTGCCCACGAGACGGCGCACTTCAGCAAGTTCAGCTACGGGACGTCGGACCGGGGTGCCTCCATCCGGATCCCGTGGGCGGTGGCGAAGGCCAAGAAGGGCTGGCTGGAAGACCGGCGGCCCAACGCCAACATGGATCCCTACGTGGTCAGCCGGCTCCTGGTCGAGACCGTGTGCGGTGACGCCGCGGGCAAGTGAGCGCGGCCGGGGGCACCTAGACTCTGTGCGGGCTGCGTGCGGGTCTGTGGTTGCAAGTCGAGGCCAGTCGCAGGCAAAACGACCCACGTAAGGCAACTTGTGGTTGCTGAGCATGGTGCGGCTTAGAAGTAAGCCCTGCCCAACGAGTCCCCGACCCTCGGGGACCGGTGGCGACGAGGCGATGCGTGCCATAAAGGAGCCGTTGGGTCCGCGGGCGGCGACGCCAACGGGCCGCCGGCGCCGGCACGTCAACCTTGCAGCAGGCGAGTGTGGGGTCAAAGACCAGGTCAGCCGCACGCAGCCCCAACAACATTCGAACGGCTACGACGCCCTTCGTCGTCCATCGGACCGGTAGGATCGTGCAGTCATGAGTGTGTTCACCAAGGTTCTCAAAGCTGGCGAGGGCAAAAAGGTCCGGAGGCTGGTCGAGCTCGTCGAGCCGATCTCGGCGCTGGAGCCCGACATGCAGGCCCTCAGCGACGCGGAGCTTGCGCACAAGACGGTCGAGTTCCGGGAACGCCTCGACCAGGGGGAGACGCTCGACGACCTGTTGATCGAGGCCTACGCCGTTGTGCGCGAGGGTGCCTGGAGAGTGCTCGGGCAGCGACATTTCGATGTGCAGCTGATGGGCGGCATGGCGCTGCACTTCGGATGGATCGCCGAAATGAAGACCGGTGAGGGCAAGACGCTCGTCTCCACCTTGCCCGTCTACCTCAACGCGCTGGACCAGCGCGGTGTGCACGTGGTGACGGTGAACGATTACCTGGCGACCCGCGACTCCGAATGGATGGGGCGGCTCCACAAGTGGTTGGGTCTGACGGTCGGGCGGATCGGCGCCGACATCGACGATCCCGCCTTGAAGCGCGCCGCCTACGCAGCCGATCTCACCTACGGGACCAACAACGAATTCGGCTTCGACTACCTGCGCGACAACATGGCCCGCTCCCGCGAGAGCATGGCCCAGCGCGGGCACGTCTTCGCCATCGTCGACGAGGTCGACTCCATCCTGATCGACGAAGCGCGGACCCCGCTCATCATCTCGGGTCCGGCGGACGAGGCTGCGCAGCTTTACTACCAGTTCGCCTCGATCGCCCGCACCCTCACGCGGGACGTCGACTACGAGGTCGACGAGGAGAAGAAGACGGTTGTCCCCCTCGAGTCGGGCATCGAGAAGGTGGAGAAGGCGGTCGGCGTCGAGAACATCTACGACGCGGTCTCGACCAACTACGTGCACCAGCTGACCAAGGCGCTCACGGCCAAGGACCTCTACAAGCGGGACAAGGACTATCTGGTCGCCGGCGGCGAGGTGAAGATCATCGACGAGTTCACCGGTCGCACCTTGGACGGCCGGCGGTGGTCGGACGGTCTCCACCAGGCCGTCGAAGCCAAAGAGCGCGTGGCCATCAAGGAGGAGAACCACACCTGGGCCACCGTGACGCTGCAGAACTACTTCCGCATGTACGAGAAGTTGTCGGGGATGACCGGCACGGCCGAGACGGAGGCGGGCGAGTTCGCGGGAACCTACGGCCTCTCGGTCGTTCCCATCCCGACCAACAAGGACATGGTCCGGGCCGATCAGGCCGACCTCGTGTTCAAGACCGAGGATGCGAAGTTCAACGCCGTCGTCGAGGATCTCGTTGATCGGCACGAGAAAGGGCAACCCGTCCTCGTGGGCACCGCGTCCGTGGCCAAGTCCGAGTTGCTGTCGCGGCTCCTCGAGAAAGAGGGCGTGCCGCACAACGTCCTCAACGCCAAGCAGCACTTCCGGGAGGCCGAAGTGGTGGCCCAGGCCGGTCGCAAGGGCGGCGTGACCGTCGCCACCAACATGGCCGGGCGAGGCGTGGACATCATCCTGGGCGGCAACGCCGAGCTCCTGGCCCAGCACGAACTGCAAGCTGAAGGCGTCGACCTCACGAGTGAGGAGGGGGCGGCCGAACTGAAGCGGCGGCAGGGGTCCATTGAGGCACGGTGCCGCGCCGAGGGCGAAGAAGTGCGCAAACTCGGGGGACTCTATGTCCTCGGCAGCGAGCGCCACGAGAGCCGCCGCATCGACAACCAGCTGCGGGGGCGCTCGGGCCGTCAGGGCGATCCGGGCGAGAGCCGCTTCTATCTGAGTCTCGACGACGAGCTCTTGCGCCTTTTTGCCACCGGCGCCATGAGCTGGGTGATGGGGCGGACACTGCCCGACGACGTGCCGATCGAGAGCAAGACGGTGGCCAAGGCCATCGAGCGGGCCCAGAACACCGTCGAGGCCCGCAATGCGGAGATGCGCAAGGACAACCTCAAGTACGACGAGGTGATGGACCAGCAGCGCAAGGTCATCTACGAGCGGCGCCTGCAGATCATCGACGGCGACGACCTCGAGGAGCACACCGAGGATCTGCTCGCCGGGGCGGCGGAGAAGCAGGTCGCCGAGTTCTGTCCCAGCGAGTTCCCCGAGGAGTGGGACCTCAAGGGCCTGATCGACGGGGTGACGCAGTACTACCCGACCAGGTTCACCGTGGAGGATCTCTCGCAGGCGGCGACCACCGACGATCTGGTGGAGAGCATCGTCGAGGAAGCGCTCGAGTACTACGAGCAGCACTCCGAGTCCATGCCCGGTGGGGCCGAGACCATGCGCCAGATCGAGCGCGACGTGATGTTGCAGATCATCGATCAGCGCTGGCGTGACCACCTGGCTGAGATGGACAATCTGAAGGACGGCATCCATTTGCGGTGGACGGTGCAGGCCGATCCCCTGAACGCATGGCAGTCCGAGGGATTCAACATGTTCGGTCAGCTGGTCGAGGTGATCGACAACGACTACCTGCGCTACATCCTCCACGTCGAAGCGGTGCAGGAGTCCACGGCCGAGCCCAATCTCGAGCGCGCCGTCTACGTGGCAGCCGAGGACCCGGTGGCCGACACCAGCGCCCTCGCCGGCATGATGGCAGGCGACATGGGCGCCAACGTCGCGCCGGTGGAGCAGGCCTTGCCCCCCGTCGCACCCAACGGCGCGCCCAACGGGGCCAAGGCCCTGGTCAAGCGACCGAACGCCCCCGACCCCGACGCCCTCGTGCCCATCGTCAAAGCGCCCGAAGAGAAGGTGGGCCGGAACGATCCGTGCTGGTGCGGGAGCGGGAAGAAATTCAAGTTCTGTCATGGCGCCGCCTGAGGCCGGCTCGGCCGAGGCGCCCCGGGACTTCGCGGCCGAATTAGACGATTCGCAAAGCCGCCTGGTCGAGGCCGAGCGGTACCTGGGCCTCGACCGCCTGCTGGCGCGACGCGAGGAATTGGAGACCGAGGCGGCCCGCCCGGACTTGTGGGACGACGCCGATCAGGCGCGCGCCATCACCACGGAGTTGGGCGGCGTGTCGGCCGACCTCGAGCAGTTGACCGGTTTGCGCGCCGAGCTCAACGATGCGCGCGCCCTGTCGGAACTGATCGACGAGTCGCATGCCGAGGGTGCGTCCGATGCCGCGCTCGAAAAAGAGCTCGTCGAAACAGTCGACGCGTTGCGCAAGCGGCTGGGCGCGCTCGAACTGCAGTCACTCTTCTCGGGTGAGTACGACGAACGCGACGCCGTGGTCGAACTGCACGCCGGCGCCGGCGGCACCGACGCGCAGGACTGGACCGAGATGATGTTGCGCATGTACCAGCGCTGGGCGGAACGGCGCGGCTTCAAGGTCGAGCTGGATGAAGAGACCGAAGGCCAGGAGGCCGGGCTGCTCTCCGCGACGTTCATCGTGCGCGGGCGTTTCGCCTACGGGTTGTTGGCCACCGAACGCGGCGTGCATCGCCTGGTCCGCATGTCGCCGTTCGACTCGCAGAAGCGGCGACAGACGAGCTTCGCCTCACTCGACGTCACCCCGTTCCTCGAGGATGTCTCGAGCGAGGTGGAGATCGATGAGAAGGATCTGCGCATCGACACGTACCGCTCGTCGGGAGCGGGCGGGCAACACGTCAACAAGACGGACTCCGCGGTGCGACTCACCCACCTCCCCACCGGCTTGGTGGTGTCGTGCCAGAACGAGCGCAGCCAACATCAGAACAAGGCAAAGGCCATGCAGATCCTCGGGGCGAAGTTGGCGGACCGGGCCCGGCACGAGCGCAAGGCCGAGATGAACGCGCTGAGTGGCGACCGTGGCGACAACGCGTGGGGCAATCAGATCCGGTCTTACGTCATGGCTCCCTATCAACAGGTCAAGGATCTGCGCACGGGCTACGAGACGGGAAATGTGGCCGCCGTGCTCGACGGCGACCTCGATGCGTTCATGGAAGCCGAGCTGCGGCGCCAGCGCGGAAGTATCGCGGGCTGACCCGCTGACCAGCGGCGCAGACCATGACCCCAAACTGCAATGTGAGGCCGGTAGTATCCCGCAGAGTGAATTGATGCTCTGTGCAGGATCTCTGCGCACCCCGGATTTCACCACCTTTAAACCATGATCCGATTCGATAACGTCACGAAGACCTATAAGGGATCGACCGTCGCACTGCGCGACATCTCGGTTGAGATCGACAAGGGCGAATTCGTCTTCCTCGTCGGGTCCTCGGGCTCGGGCAAGACGACGTTCATCCGGCTGCTGCTGCGCGAGGAGCTTCCTGATCAAGGCCAGATCTGGGAAGCCGGTCGCAACATCGTCGACCTCCCCAAGTGGCGGGTCCCGTACCTTCGCCGCAACATCGGTTGTGTGTTCCAGGACTTCCGCCTCCTCCCGAACAAGACCGTGTTCGAGAACGTGGCCTTCGCGCTCGAGGTGATTGGCCGGCCCCGGCATGTGGTGGCCAACCAGGTGCCCCAGGTCCTCGAGTTGGTGGGACTGGCGAAGAAGACGGGCAACCTGCCCGGTGAGCTCTCGGGTGGAGAGCAGCAACGCGTCGCCGTCGCCCGCGCCTTCGTCAACCGCCCGCTGATCCTGTTGGCGGACGAGCCGACCGGAAACCTCGACCCGCAGACGAGCCAGGGCATCATGCAACTCCTCGATCGCATCAACCGCACCGGCACGACCGTGGTGATCGCGACCCACGACGAGGTGCTGGTCGACAAAATGCGACGGCGCGTCATCGAGTTGAGCAACGGCATCATGGTGCGCGACCAGGCACGCGGCGTCTACGGCATCGACGGCACCACGAACCGGCCTATGGAAGGGCCCATGGAAGGCGTGGGCTGATGCCCGTCTCGGTCGAGTACGTCGCTCGCGAGACGGCATCGAACCTGTGGCGCAACCGCCTGATGACCATCGCCGCCGTGCTCACGGTGGCGGTCTCACTCACCTTGGTGGGTGCGGCGCTGCTCCTCCGGCAGGGCGCGGCGAACGCGTCGGGCCAATGGGAGCGCGGGACGCAGGTCACCGTATGGATGGAGCCGGCCGCCGACCATCAGGAGATCAAAGCCGTCTCGACCCAGTTGACCCAGCTCAATTACGTCCGCCAGCCCTGCGTGTTCTGGGACAAGGCGCGCAACTTCACCGAGGCCCGCAAGCTCCTGCCCTCCGATGTGCTCCAAGCCACGACCGAGGCGCAGATGCCGACCTCGTTCTGGTGCACACCGGTCGTGTTGAGCGATGCCAACCAACTCATCCATGCCCTCAAAGGGACCCCCGGTGTGCTGACGGTGACCGCACCGCTCCAGCAGATCCATACCGAGGAGAAGGTGATCAACGTCCTCAAATGGGTCCTCCTCGGCGTCGCGGTCGTGCTCATCGTCTCGGCCGCCGTCCTGATCCTCAATTCGATCCGCATGGCGATCTTCGCCCGGCGGCGCGAGGTCTCGGTCATGAAGCTGGTGGGGGCGACGAACTGGTTCATCCGCGTGCCCTACATGTCCGAGGGGTTGATCCAGGGACTGGTGGGCTCGGGGCTGTCCGCGGTCGCCGTCTACATCCTGTATCTCTTCATCAACCACGCCGGGGGTGGGAACAATTCCAGCAACGTGTTCAGCGCCATGCACATGACCGGTTGGGAGGTCTTCTCGACCGACATCGTCGTGGTGTTCGTCGGGGTGTTGATCGGATCGCTGGGCTCGGGCATCGCCATCCGGCGCTTCCTGGACGTCTGACCGTCTCGCTGCGGCGCGGATAGTTCAATTCCCGCCGGATGTAATCCCGCCGCTTAATTCCCGGCGTGCAAGGTCTGCGGCAAGGTTCTCGGCAAGGCCGCCTCCGCATGCTCGTCATCACCCTCCTGCCATCGCCGGAGGGATTGACGAGAGCGAGGAGCACCCGATGGCCAATACCACGACGATCACCGGCAATCTGACCCGGGAACCGGAAATCCGCTACACCAAGGAGGGTCAGGCCACCACGCAGTTGGGGGTTGCCGTCAATCGGCGCTGGCAGGACCGGACCACCCAGGAATGGCAAGAGGCCACATCCTTTTTCGACGTGGTGTGCTGGAGAGACCTGGCCGAGAACGTCGCGCTGAGCCTGTCCAAAGGCATCC
Organism: uncultured Acidimicrobiaceae bacterium; assembly: GCA_963706555.1. Classification (GTDB taxonomy): domain Bacteria; phylum Actinomycetota; class Acidimicrobiia; order Acidimicrobiales; family RAAP-2; genus Bog-473. The sequence continues at coordinate 5,794 of OY970164.1, read as the reverse complement.
GCGTCGTCGTGACCGGCCGCCTCGAGCAGCGCAGCTGGGAGACCGAGGAGGGCGAGCACCGCTCGAAGGTCGAGATCACGGCCGATGAGGTCGGCCCCAGCCTTCGCTTCGCCACCGCCGACGTGCAGCGCACCGAGCGGCACGTGCCGGTCGACCTGTCGGTCATCGACGGCGTCGTCGAGTCTGACGGCATGCCCCTCGGATCCGTCCCGACCGAGGCGTGAGTGCCGATCTGGCTGATCACCCCGTGCAGCCTGCCCGTGGCGCGGACCACGGGCAGGCTGATGGCCCTTCTCGTGAAGGACCTCTGGCGCAGTCCATTCGCTCTGGCGACCCTGGCCGCCGTTTCGTCGATCGTGCTCGTCAGCGCGGGGGTGCTGCACGGCACGCGCCCGCCGCACTTCAGCGCCCACGTCGATTTCCTGAAGGACGAGGTCTTCGAAATCTGCGGCGCACTCGCCCTGGGTGAGGGAGTCCTCGACCGGCTGGGCCTGCACTACGAGGCCTCCCAACTGGCCGCCGTGTTCGCGGTCGTCGAAGGGCGCCTGGTCGAGCGGTTGCCGCCCTACGACGGCGTGGCGCCGGGCTCTTGCTCGAACGTCAGCGACAGGGAGTTGACGCAGTAGCGCAATCCGGTGTCGGTGGGCCCGTCGGGAAAGACGTGGCCGAGGTGCCCCCCGCACCGGGCGCACAGTATTTCGGTGCGCAGCATGCCGAAGGTGCGGTCGCGGTGCTCGACGATGGTGCCGGCGGACCTGGCCCGGTCAAAGCTGGGCCATCCGGTTCCGGACTCGAATTTGGCACTGGCGTCGAAGAGCTCCGCCTGGCACCCGGCGCAACGGAACACGCCTTCGCCGTCGGCGTGGAGCAGTTCACCCGACCACGCAGGCTCGGTGCCCGCCCGGCGGAGCACCCTGTAGCGGGCCGGCGACAGCTCCGCCTTCCACTCGTCCTCGGTCTTGGTGATCTCGTACGTCACTGCGTCCTGCGTGTCCTTCTTGCGGGTGAACATGGGCGAATTCTCCTTTCCAGGTACAACGACGGGGGTGCCCGCGGTATTTCGGGCGCCCCCCGGGGGCCGGAGTGGCGCGCCGTATCCCCCTCGTCGGCTAAGCACGCAGGATGCAAACGATCACCCACCATGGACCGATGCGATGAAAGGTGTGCTCCTGGCGGGCGGAACGGGCTCGCGCCTCTATCCGTTGACCCGCATCACGAACAAGCACCTGCTCCCGATCTGGGACCGGCCGATGATCGCCTGGTCCATCGAAGCCCTGGTCAATGCGGGCATCGACGAGATCATGCTCGTGACGGGAGGACCCCACGCCGGTTCGTTCCTCCCGTTGTTGGGCAATGGCCACGAGTTCGGGATCGATCGGCTGTCCTACGGGTATCAGGAGAAGGCGGGCGGCATCGCCGAGGCGCTCGGTCTGGCCGAGCGATTCGTCGACGGCCATCCCGTCCTGGTGATGCTGGCGGACAATGTCATGGAGCGCTCCATCAAGCCCATGGTGGACGCCTTCCGGGCCGACCCCACCGGCGCCCGTATCCTCCTGACGCCCGTCGGTGAGCCCGAGCACCTCCGTCACCTGGGCGTGCCCGTGCTCTCGGCGGACGGCCGGGTCGAGCGGATCGAGGAGAAGCCCGAGGTGCCGGGCAGCAACTTCGGCGTGACCGGGATCTACTGCTACGACGCCGACGTCTTCGGTGTCATCCCGACCCTGGCGCCGTCGGGCCGGGGCGAGTTGGAGATCACCGACGTCAACAACCATTACATCGAGCAGGGAACGATGGCCTACGACGTGCTCGAGGGATTCTGGGGCGATGCGGGGGAATCGATCGAGGCCTACTACGCCGTCAACGACTTCGTGCGGGCGCACGGGGCCAACCGGCCCTGAGGGGGGTCAGCCCTGGCGCTGGCGGGCCGGCACGGAGTGACGGGCTCGCCGCACGCTTTCCGCGATGCCGATCCCGTTGAGGCCGAGGTTGTCCAGAATGTCGTCCGCCTTGCCCTGCGCGATGTATTCGCGCGGCACCCCGAGGATCCGGGTCGCGGGCCCGGGTCGGCCCTGCGCTTCGAGAGCGACCTCCATGGCGTCGATGATGAAGGCGCCGGCACCGCCGTGGCGCACGCCGTCCTCGGCGGTCACCACGAGGGCATGACGCCCGGCGTCGTTGAGCATGTCGGCGTCAGGTGGTGCCACGACCCGTGTGTCCCACACCGTTGCGGCCACACCTTCTGCCGCCAGCAGATCGGCCGCCTCGATGCACGCCGCCACGAGCTTGCCGACCCCGAGAAGGCAGACGGAGCCATCGCCGCTGCGCACCTTGCGCGCCGCCAGCCCGGAACCGACCTCGTTCTCGCTGACATGGCGCGGTGCGGTTTTGGGGAAGCGGATGGTCGAGGGCCCGGGCAGCTCGAGTGCGGTGCGCAACATGGGCGCCACCTCCTCGGCCGCCGAAGGGGCGAACACGGTCATGCCGGGGATGGACAGCGCCAGCGCCATGTCGAGGATCCCGTGATGGCTCGGGCCGTCGTCGCCGGTGATGCCGGCCCGGTCGAGGACGAAGACGACCGGGCTCCCGTGGAGGCCGACATCGAGATTGGCCTGATCGAAGGCCCGGCTGAAGAAGGTCGAATAGACGGCGACCACGGGCCGGATGCCGGCCATCGCCATGCCCCCGGCCGCGGTGACCTCGTGCTGCTCGGCAATCCCCACGTCGAAGAAGCGCGTGGGAAAGCGGGCTTGGAAGGGGAGCAGCCCGGTCGGCCCCGGCATGGCCGCCGTCAATGCAACGACGCGGGCGTCGTGCTCGGCCGCCTGGAGCAGGGCCCGCGAAAAGGCGTCGGTGTAGGTCGTGGCGCGTCCCGGTGGCTGGTGCACCTCGGCGTCGGGGGTCGAACCGGGGGTGGCCACCCCGCCCAGGTCGGCGCCGGCCGAACTGCCGACGGCAGTGCCGGCCGAACTCCCGACGGTGTTCTCGAGCGTGATGATCTTCGTCGCCTTCACGTCGTGCAGGCGCTGGATGTCGTCCTGTTCCGCCGGCCCGTACCCACGGCCCTTCTGCGTCAGCACGTGCACGACGATCGGCCCGTCCCACTCGGCCGCGTGGGCGAAGGCCTGCTCCATGAGGTCGATGTCGTGCCCGTCGATCGGCCCGGCGTAGCGGACGCCGAGTGCTTCGAAGAAGGTGTGCGGGGACACCATTTCTCGGAGCGCGCTGGCCACCGAATGCACGCCGGTGTAGGCGAGCGGCCCGAAGCCGGGGAGTCCGCGGAGGCGAGCCCGCAGACGTTCGCGAGTCTGGGTATAGGTCGGGTTCAGCCGCAGGCTGGTCAAGCTCTGCGAGAGCTGCGAGACGGTCGGCGCGTAGGAGCGGCCGTTGTCGTTGAGGACGATGACGACGCGGCAGCAGGAGTGGCCCAGGTTGTTCAGGGCCTCGTAGGCCATGCCGCCGGTGAGGGCGCCGTCGCCGACGACCGAGATGACCTTGCGGTCCCCTCCCTCTCCGCGCAGCGTGAACGCCTTGGCGATGCCGTGCGCATACGACAGCGACGTCGACGCATGGCTGTTCTCGATCCAGTCGTGCTCGGACTCGGCCCTGTTCGGGTAGCCCGACATACCACCGGCCTGCTTCAGTGACTTGAACCCGAACCGGCGCCCCGTGAGCAGCTTGTGCACGTAGGCCTGGTGCCCCGTGTCCCACAAGATGACGTCACGCGGTGAGTCGAAGACCCGGTGGACGGCCAACGTCAGCTCGACCGCGCCGAGATTGGAACCCAGGTGGCCGCCGGTCGTGGTGACCGACTCGATGATGAAGGACCGGATCTCTTCGGCCAGGGTTACCAATTCCTCCTGGCTGAGGTCCTTGATGTCTGAGGGCGTCTCGATGCTCTGAAGGATCATGGCTCTCTCACCACGCTAGCCCGTCGGACCAGTTCGTGGTCATCTTTGCGTTCCGAGCAGTGAGACCGCGGCGACGGCCAGGGCCGCCACGGCCAGGACCTGCAATCCGTGCTGGGGGCCGAAGGTCTGCGAGACCCACCCGACGATGGGGGCTCCGGCCACCCAACCGATATAGCCCGCGGCGGTGAAGGTCCCCACGGCGCTGACGACCTGACTGGCCAGACGGCTCACGTTGCTCATGACGAGAGGCCAGAACAACGAGGCGCCGCCGGCGCCGAGCGCGAGCCCGAGCGCGGCCAGGCCCGAAAGGGGAGTGAGCGACTCGAGCAGTATCCCGCCGCCGGCGATGCAGCCGCCCACCACGAGCGCGTGGCGGGCCGAGAGCCGTCCGACCACCGTGCTGCCCGCCGACCGTGTGGTGGCGGCCACCACCTGGCCGACGATGTAGGCGCCTGCCCCGAGCAGGACGCCGGTGGCCAGATGATTGCGCAAGTAGAGGACACCCCAGGTGTCGACGCCACCCTCGGTGACCTCGGCCAGGGCGAAGATCGCCAGCAGGAGCAGGAGCCCGTCGCGGCGGATGCGGCGCACGGGGTTCCCCTGTGCCGCCACACGGGCGGCTGGCGACGAGGCATCCGGCGCAGGCTCGGGACCGAGGGAGAGCGTCCACAGGCCGACGGCCAGCGCGATCACCGCCACCCCGGGCCAGACCCAACGCCATGAGATACCGGCATGGATGACGATCCCGGCCGCGGCCGCGCCGGCGATCGCCCCGCAATTGAACAGAGCGTGGAAACGGAGGAGCGACGACGGTCTGCCGTGCAGGCGATGGGTCGCCTCGGCGTTCATCGCGGTGTCGATGCTGCCCCCGGCGATCTCGACCAGCACCAGCAAGCCGACGAAGGCCCACTTCTGCTGGGCGGCGCTCATGACGACGAGGAGTCCGGACCAGGCCAAGAGGGCGATCCAGAGCATGCGGCGGGCGCCGACACGGTTGGCCAGGTGGCCCATCACCGCACTCGAGGCGCCTGCGAGGGCGATGGCGAGGGCCAGGAGGACACCGAGCCCGGCATCGGAGAGGGCGAAGGTGCGCTGGATGTTGAATACCATCACCGCCCAGCTCCCCCAGAAGAGGCCGAAGGTGACGAAGGCGGCGATCACCGGCCCCATCCCCGCCGCAACCGTGGCGGGGATGCTCGGCCCGGCGGTCGGCCCGGCGGTTGCCTCAGCGTTTGTCTCGGCCGTTGCCTCAGCGGTCGGTCCGGCCCTGCGCCGGGCGCCGGCCCGGTGCGCGTCGATCAGGACCCGCCGGTGGCGCCGGCCTTGGCCAAGAACGTGGCCTCGTTGACCAGCACCCGCGTCACCCGTCCGGCGCCCACGAGGCCACCGCCGTCGCGTTCGAGGCGGGCCGCCGAGACGGTGAATGTGAGGCGACGACCCTCGACCTTGACCAAGGTGGCCTCGGCCAGCACGACGTTGCCGATGCCGACGGGGGCCAAGTGGTCGAACTGGACGCGGGTGGCCACGCTCGACTGCTCCGCGGTGAGGTGGCCGTCGGTGGCGCGTAGCGCCGCCTCCTCGCACATGGCGATGAGACGCGGCGTGGCGAGAACGGGGACATCGCCGGAGCGGAAGTACTGCGCCGTGTCCTCTGCGCCCACCGTCAGCTCGACCTGGGCCGTGAGGCCCGAGTGCGGCCCGTGCCCTGCGGGCGGGGTGCTGCCGCTACCGGAGGGGGAACTGGGCACGACGATTACGATACCGCCCGTGACCGACACTTCTCTGATCGAGCCCGATGTCCTCCAGAACGTCCTCGGGGCGGCGCTGTCGCATGGCGGGGACATGGCCGAGGTGTTCGCGGAGGACAGCCTGACCGCCAGCGCCAT